>NZ_CP178183.1:0-5481505 GCF_047039205.1 Pseudomonas sp. SC11
TTGGAAGAACGCCTCAAGTCGCGGTTCGGTTGGGGCCTGACGGTTGCCGTCGAGCCACCTGAACTGGAGACTCGCGTTGCGATCCTGATGAAGAAGGCCGACCAGGCCAAGGTGGAACTGCCCCACGACGCTGCGTTCTTCATCGCACAGCGTATTCGCTCCAACGTTCGCGAACTGGAAGGTGCGCTCAAGCGGGTGATCGCCCATTCGCACTTCATGGGGCGTGATATCACCATCGAATTGATCCGCGAGTCGCTCAAGGATCTGTTGGCACTGCAAGACAAGCTGGTCAGTGTGGATAACATCCAGCGCACCGTGGCCGAGTACTACAAGATCAAGATCTCCGATCTGTTGTCCAAGCGCCGTTCGCGCTCTGTGGCTCGCCCGCGTCAGGTGGCCATGGCGCTGTCCAAGGAGCTGACCAACCACAGCTTGCCGGAGATCGGCGACATGTTCGGCGGCCGGGATCACACCACGGTGCTGCACGCCTGCCGCAAGATCAACGAATTGAAGGAATCCGACGCGGACATCCGCGAGGACTACAAGAACCTGCTGCGCACGCTGACCACCTGATGGGTGACGGCGCAGCTTATTGAAGGCAAGGGACTAGACCATGCATTTCACCATTCAACGCGAAGCCCTGTTGAAACCCCTGCAACTGGTCGCAGGCGTCGTCGAGCGCCGCCAGACCTTGCCGGTCCTGTCCAACGTCCTGCTGGTGGTACAAGGCCAGCAACTGTCGTTGACCGGTACCGACCTGGAAGTCGAACTGGTTGGCCGCGTGCAATTGGAAGAGTCGGCCGAGCCCGGCGAAATCACCGTTCCGGCACGTAAGCTGATGGACATCTGCAAGAGTCTGCCCAGTGACGCGCTGATCGATATCAAACTCGACGAGCAGAAGTTGTTGGTCAAGGCCGGGCGCAGCCGCTTCACCCTGTCCACGCTGCCCGCCAATGATTTCCCCACTGTAGAGGAAGGTCCGGGGTCGCTGACCTGCAATCTGGAGCAGAGCAAGCTGCGTCGCTTGATCGAGCGCACCAGCTTCGCAATGGCTCAGCAGGATGTGCGCTACTACCTCAACGGTATGTTGTTGGAAGTCTCGACCGACACACTGCGCGCCGTCGCCACCGACGGCCATCGCCTTGCGCTCTGTGCAATGCACGCGCAGATTGGTCAGGCCGAACGCCACCAAGTGATCGTACCGCGCAAAGGTATTCTTGAACTGGCCCGACTGCTTACCGACCCGGAAGGTATGGTCAGCATCGTGCTGGGCCAGCACCACATTCGCGCGACCACGGGTGAGTTCACCTTCACCTCGAAACTGGTCGATGGCAAATTCCCTGATTACGAGCGTGTACTGCCCAAGGGCGGCGACAAGTTGGTTGTGGGTGATCGCCAGGCCCTGCGTGAAGCGTTCAGCCGTACCGCGATTCTCTCCAACGAAAAGTACCGTGGCATCCGTCTGCAATTGGCTTCGGGTCAGCTCAAGATTCAGGCCAACAACCCGGAGCAGGAAGAAGCCGAGGAAGAGATCAGCGTGGACTACGAAGGCGGCTCGTTGGAGATCGGCTTCAACGTCAGCTACCTGCTGGATGTTTTGGGTGTGATGACCACTGAGCAGGTTCGTCTGATCCTGGCCGACTCCAACAGCAGTGCGCTGTTGCAGGAAGCCGGCAATGACGACTCGTCCTACGTCGTCATGCCGATGCGCCTGTAACCGTAGCAGGCCCAATGTCCCTTCGACGTCTGTCGGTCACCGCGGTGCGAAACCTGCACCCGGTGACCCTCTCTCCCTCCCCCCGCATCAACATCCTCTACGGCGCTAATGGCAGCGGCAAGACCAGTGTGCTCGAAGCGGTTCATCTGCTTGGGCTAGCGCGCTCGTTTCGCAGCACTCGCCTGAATCCTGTCATTCAATACGAGCAGCCGACCTGTACGGTTTTCGGTCAGGTCGAGGTGTCAGACGGGGCGACCAGTAACCTGGGTGTTTCGCGTGAGCGGCAGGGCGATTTCACGATTCGCATAGATGGCCAGAACGCGCGCAGCGCGGCTCAATTGGCTGAGATGCTACCCCTACAATTGATCAACCCCGACAGCTTCCGGCTATTGGAAGGTGCCCCCAAGGTACGCCGACAGTTTTTGGATTGGGGTGTGTTCCACGTGGAACCTCGATTCATGGCTACCTGGCAGCGCCTGCAGAAGGCCCTGCGGCAGCGGAACTCGTGGCTGCGACATGGTACACTTGACGCCGCTTCGCAAGCCGCCTGGGACCGGGAATTGTGTCTCGCCAGCGCGGAAATAGATGAATACCGTCGCAACTACATCAAGGCCTTGAAGCCCGTCTTCGAGCGAACCCTGAGTGAACTGGTCGAGCTGGACGGATTGACCCTTAGCTACTATCGAGGCTGGGATAAGGATCGGGATCTTAGCGATGTCCTGTCCACTGCGCTGCTTAGAGACCAGCAGATGGGCCACACCCAGGCCGGTCCTCAGCGTGCAGATCTACGTCTGAGATTGGGCGCCAACAACGCGGCCGACATCCTCTCACGGGGTCAGCAAAAACTGGTGGTTTGTGCCCTGCGTATTGCTCAAGGACACTTGGTTAGCCAGGCTCGCCGCGGTCAGTGTATTTATCTGGTGGATGACTTGCCGTCCGAACTGGACGAGCAGCACCGCCGTGCGCTGTGTCGCTTGCTTGAAGAATTACGCTGCCAGGTGTTCATCACCTGTGTAGATCATGAATTACTGAGGGAAGGCTGGCAGACGGATACGCCAGTTGCTTTGTTCCACGTGGAACAAGGCCGTATCACCCAGACCCACGACCACCGGGAGTGAAGGCATGAGCGAAAATCAAACGTACGATTCCTCCAGCATCAAGGTGCTGAAAGGGCTGGATGCCGTGCGCAAGCGTCCCGGCATGTACATTGGCGACACCGATGATGGTAGCGGCCTGCACCACATGGTCTTCGAAGTGGTCGACAACTCGATCGACGAGGCGCTCGCCGGTCATTGCGATGACATCACCGTCATCATTCACCCTGACGAATCGATCAGCGTGCGCGACAACGGTCGCGGTATTCCGGTCGACGTACACAAGGAAGAAGGGGTTTCCGCCGCTGAGGTCATCATGACCGTCCTGCACGCAGGCGGTAAGTTCGATGACAACTCCTACAAGGTATCCGGCGGTCTGCACGGTGTAGGCGTCTCCGTAGTGAACGCGCTTTCGGAAAAACTGGTGTTGACCGTGCGTCGCAGCGGCAAGATCTGGGAGCAGACCTATGTTCATGGCGTACCACAGGCGCCGATGGCGGTTGTCGGTGAAAGCGAAACCACCGGTACCCACATCCACTTCAAGCCCTCGGCTGAAACCTTCAAGAACATTCACTTCAGCTGGGACATCCTGGCGAAGCGGATTCGTGAGCTCTCTTTCCTCAACTCGGGTGTCGGCATCCTGTTGAAGGATGAGCGGTCGGGCAAGGAAGAGTTCTTCAAGTATGAAGGCGGTCTGCGCGCCTTCGTCGATTTCCTGAACACCAACAAGACGCCGGTCAACTCTCAGGTGTTCCACTTCAACGTCCAGCGAGACGATGGTGTGGGCGTTGAAGTCGCGTTGCAGTGGAACGACAGCTTCAACGAAAACCTGCTGTGCTTCACCAACAACATTCCTCAGCGCGATGGCGGTACTCACCTGGTGGGCTTCCGCTCTTCGCTGACGCGCAGCTTGAACAACTACATCGAGCAAGAAGGTCTGGCCAAGAAGAACAAGGTTGCGACCACGGGTGACGATGCGCGGGAAGGCCTGACTGCGATCATTTCGGTCAAAGTGCCGGATCCCAAGTTCAGCTCGCAGACCAAGGACAAGCTGGTCTCCTCGGAGGTGAAGACCGCCGTGGAACAGGAGATGAACAAGTACTTCGCCGACTTCCTGTTGGAGAACCCCAACGAAGCCAAGGCAGTGGTCGGCAAGATGATCGACGCCGCGCGTGCTCGAGAAGCAGCGCGTAAAGCGCGGGAGATGACCCGCCGTAAAGGTGCGCTGGATATCGCCGGTCTGCCGGGCAAACTGGCCGACTGCCAGGAAAAGGATCCTGCCCTTTCCGAACTGTACCTGGTGGAGGGCGACTCTGCAGGTGGCTCGGCTAAGCAAGGCCGTAACCGTCGCACTCAAGCGATCCTGCCATTGAAGGGTAAGATCCTGAACGTCGAGAAAGCGCGCTTCGACAAGATGATCTCCTCCCAGGAGGTCGGCACGCTGATCACTGCGCTGGGCTGTGGCATCGGTCGCGACGAGTACAACATCGAGAAACTGCGCTACCACAACATCATCATCATGACCGATGCTGACGTCGACGGTTCTCACATCCGTACGCTGCTGCTGACCTTCTTCTTCCGCCAGTTGCCTGAGCTGGTCGAGCGTGGCTACATCTACATCGCTCAGCCGCCGCTGTACAAGGTCAAGCGTGGTAAGCAGGAGCAGTACATCAAGGACGACGAGGCCATGGAGGAATACATGACCCAATCGGCCCTCGAAGATGCCAGCCTGCACTTGGACGAGTCTGCGCCCGCCGTGTCCGGTGTCCAGCTCGAGTCCTTGGTCAACGACTTCCGTACGGTAATGAAGACGCTCAAGCGCCTGTCTCGCCTGTACCCGGAAGAGCTGACCGAGCACTTCATCTACCTGCCAGAGATCACTCACGCTCACCTGGGCGAGCACGCCACCATGCAAGCCTGGCTGCCCAAACTCCAGGAGCGCCTGAATAGTTGCCAGAAGTCCGGGTTGAGCTACAAGGTCAGCCTGCGCGAGGACAAGGAGCGCAGTCTGTGGCTGCCGGAAGTGGAAGTCACTTCCCACGGCCAGGCCAGCTACGTGACCTTCAACCGAGACTTCTTCGGCAGCAACGACTACCGCTCGGTCGTGGGTCTGGGTAACAAGCTGGCGACGCTGCTCGGTGAAGGCGCTTATGTTCAGCGCGGTGAGCGTCGCAAGGCGGTGACCGAGTTCAAGGAAGCCTTGGACTGGTTGATGAACGAAAGCACCAAGCGCCACACGATCCAGCGATACAAAGGACTGGGTGAGATGAACCCGGATCAGTTGTGGGAAACCACCATGGATCCAACTGTGCGCCGTATGCTCAAGGTCACCATCGAGGATGCCATCGCAGCCGACCAGCTGTTCAACACCCTGATGGGCGACGCTGTCGAGCCGCGCCGCGACTTCATCGAAAGCAATGCCCTGTCGGTGTCTAACCTGGACTTCTAATCGTCCTCCACCGTTAGCGCATCAAAAAAGCCAAGGCCTCACCCGCCTTGGCTTTTTTGTTTCCACTGAGAATGTTCCACGTGAAACACTCCAAAAAAGCTGCTCAGGACTCGAGGTCTCTAAGCCGTCGATAAAGTGTCCGCTCACTCATTCCAAGCTGTTTAGCAAGCTCACGTCGAGAGCCGTTGAAACTGTCCAGCGCTTGAGCCAGGGCCTTCAGTTCATGCAGTTCGCGTTTGTTCGTGCCCAAAGGGGCCAGCGCACCGCCCTCATCCAGCAGATGGTTTGCGCGAATCACACCGTCGTCGGCGAACAGCCAGGCACGCTCCAACAGGTTGCGCAGTTCACGAATGTTTCCGGGAAACGGATGCAGGCTAAGCCGCTCCATCGCATCCGTGTCCAACTGAGCTTTGCCTTTGCCAGCAATGCGTTGCAGCAGACTGTCGATCAACAGCGGCAGATCTTCGACCCGCTCGCGCAGCGCGGGTAGGCGAATGGGGAAGCCGCTGATGCGGTAGTAAAGGTCTTCGCGAAAGCTGCCGTCGGCCACCATGGCCTTGAGTGGTTTGTGGGTGGCCGAGACCAGACGGAAATCCGAGTGCACGGTGCGCAGACTGCCTACCGGTCTGAAGCTCCCGGTCTCGATGAGCCTCAGCAACTTGACCTGCATGGCCAACGGCACTTCGCCGATTTCATCGAGGAACAGCGTACCTCCATGGGCGGCCTCGGCCAGGCCGATTTTGCGTTGGGTCGCGCCGGTAAAGGCACCCTTCTCGTAGCCGAACAGCTCGCTCTCGAACAGCGACTCGGTCAGCCCGGTGCAATCGACCACCACCAGCGGACCATTGGCCCGCGGGCTACCCAAGTGCAATGCACGGGCGAACAACTCCTTACCGGTGCCCGATTCACCCTGAAGCAGCACAGGAATCTGCGCGGGTGCAGCACGTTGCAGACTGGCCAGCGCGGCCTTGAATGCGCTGGACTGTCCGACCAGGCCTTGCTGCTGGGGCTGGGCTGCAGCGAGGGTGATGCTGGTCAGGCGTTCGACGAACGCGACCACCCTGCCCTGTTCGTCCAGGATGGGCCGCAGTTCCACGTCGACATGTTCCGGTCCGCGCGGGGTGTGATGAATGTGCAAGACCCGCTCCGGCACCTTGCTGTCCCACGCCTTGCGCATCGGACAGTGCTCGCCGGCCTGATCGCAGGGCACCGCATAGTGATGGGACACCCGATGGCATTTCTCGCCCAGGGGCGCACGATCCTCTATGGCGAACTGGCGCCGATAAGCCGCATTGGCGGCCAGGATGTTGTAGTCGGTATCGAGCACGATGCTGGGCAGCGCATCGTGTTCCAAGTAGGAAACCAGCGCCAGGATGGCAGGATGGTGTGCAGCCGCGAGCTCGGACATAAGGGCACCGGAGGGAACTGCCAGCGAGGTTAGCAAGGACTGCCAATCACTGCCAGTCGCTGTCAGATGTCTGCCATCCCCGCTGGCAGCGAGCCCCTAAGCGGTAGGAACACCCCCGTGATTATGGGAAATCCCTGTCGGAAATGGCCTGGCATGCATCTTGAACAATGCTCTATCCCTGCCGACGCTTCTGTTCAGGCGAGGCAGCGTTTTGGAGACTGTGATGATCATTGGCAACAACCTTCATGTGGAAGCCTTGTACGACCCGGCAACCTCCACCATCAGCTACTTGGTGATGGACCGGGAAACCCGGTACTGCGCCCTGATCGACAGTGTGCTGGATTACGACCCGAAGTCCGGACGCACCGATCAGCACTCTGCCGACCAACTCATCGCCCGCGTCGAGGCCCTGGGCGCCAAGGTGCAGTGGATTCTGGAGACGCATGTCCATGCCGATCACCTGTCCGCAGCGGCCTATCTCAAGCAGCGTCTCGGCGGCCAGATCGGCATCGGCACGCAGATCACCCAGGTGCAGAAAACCTTCGGTTCGTTGTTCAACGCCGACTCAGGGTTCGCCCGCGACGGCAGTCAGTTCGACGTGCTGTTTAGTGATAACGACCGTTTTCGCATCGGCAACCTGCAGGCTCGGGCGCTGCACACGCCAGGTCATACGCCGGCCTGTATGAGCTATCAAGTCGAGGATGCCGGTGAGAGGGCCGTGTTCGTCGGCGACACGCTGTTCATGCCTGACTACGGAACGGCCCGCTGCGACTTCCCCGGCGCCAGCGCCCGTACCTTGTACCGATCGATCCGTCGCTTGCTGGCACTCCCGGAGCAGACTCGCCTGTTCATGTGTCACGACTACCTGCCAGGTGGTCGCGAGATGCAGTACGTCACCACGGTGGCCGAACAGCGTGCCCACAACGTGCACATCCACGAAGGCGTCAGCGAGGACAGTTTCGTGTCCATGCGTGAGGCTCGTGACGCCACGTTGGAAATGCCGGTTCTGATCCTGCCCTCCGTGCAGATCAACATGCGCAGCGGCCAAATGCCGGAGCCCGAAGACAACGGCGTGCGCTACCTGAAGATCCCGCTCAACCTGCTCTGAGCCTGCGGCTCCCATAACCAGAATTCAAAGGAACTCCCATGCCTGCCCTGCATGCTTCTCCCGCCGCTGCTGACCACCCTCAGGTGCTGATCGTCGGTGCCGGTGCCGCCGGTATCGCCACGGCTTCCAGTTTGATCAAGCGCGATCCGTCGCTCGAGATCACCCTCATCGACCCCTCCGCCATCCACTACTACCAGCCGGGCTGGACCATGGTGGGCGCGGGTGTATTCGATGCCCCCTCCACCGCCCGCAACACCGCCGATCTACTGCCTGCCGGCGTGCGCTGGATTCAGTCGCGGGTGACCGGCTTCGCCCCCGAGCAGCGCCAGGTGATGCTGGAGGATGGCCGCACGTTGAGCTACCAGCAGTTGGTGGTCTGTCCTGGGCTCACGCTGGACTGGGGCGCCATCGAAGGCTTGGACGAAACGCTTGGCCGCAACGGGGTGACCTCCAACTACCGTTACGACCTCGCCCCCTACACCTGGAAGCTGGTGCAGTCGCTGCAACAAGGACGGGCGCTGTTCACTCAGCCGCCGATGCCGATCAAGTGCGCCGGCGCGCCGCAGAAAGCGCTGTATCTGTCCTGCGATCACTGGTTGCGCGCAGGTCGCCTAGGCGCGATCAAGCCGGCCTTCTTCAATGCCGGCGCCGTGCTGTTCGGCGTGGCCGACTATGTTCCGGCGCTGATGAGCTATATCGACAAGTACGGGGTCGACCTCAACTACAGCCAGCGTCTGGTGGCAGTGGACGGTCCCGCTCAGCGCGCCACCTTCGTGCGCACCTTGGCCGATGGCAGCAGCGAGACGCGCACCGAGCCCTTCGACTTCCTGCACGTGGTGCCGCCACAAGTGGCCCCGGACTTCATTCGCCAGAGCCCCCTCGCCGATGCAGCCGGTTGGGTGGATGTCGACCCGCACAGCCTGCGGCATCGCCAGTTCGCCGACATCCATGCACTGGGAGACGTCATCAACACCAGCAATGCCAAGACTGCCGCTGCCGCGCGCAAGCAGGCACCGGTGGTGGCCAACAATGTGCTGGTCGCACTGGGGCGTCTGTCCAAGCTAGCCGCCTATGACGGCTATGGTTCATGCCCACTCACCGTAGAGCGCGGCAAGATCGTCTTGGCCGAGTTCACCTACGGCGGCAAGCTCGCGCCCAGTTTCCCGCGCTGGCTGCTCGATGGCCGCAAGCCCACGCGGTTGGCCTGGCTGCTCAAAGCCCGAGTGTTGCCGCCGCTGTACTGGAAGGCCATGCTCAAGGGCCACGAGTGGTTGGCGCGGCCACAACCCCTGGTAACCGAGACGTCCAAGTGATCGAACATCAAGTGCTCGGCGCCGGTCTGGGCGCCGTCATCGGTGCGGTCCTGGCGTTGACCGGTGCCGGTGGCGGCATTCTGGCCGTGCCCTTGCTGGTCTTCGGGCTGGGGTTGTCGATGGTCGAAGCGGCGCCCATCGGCCTGCTGGCCGTGGGGCTGGCGGCGGCGGTGGGGGCGGTGCTGGGACTGCGTCAGGGCCGAGTGCGCTACCGTGCGGCGCTGCTCATCGCCGTCATTGGTATCGTCTGTGCGCCACTGGGGCTGGTGCTCGCTCATCGGTTGCCGAACGGGCCGCTGGCGTTGGTGTTCTCGGTCGTGCTGGTGTATGCCTGCCTGCGGATCTGGCGCAAGGCCAAGCGCGAACTGGCGGGTGAGTCGGCCTGCGCCGAGCGGCAGATCATGCCCTGTGTGCTCAACCCATTGCAGGGTCGTCTGCGCTGGACCTTGCCCTGCGCCCGCGCCTTGGCACTGACCGGCGCGGTGTCCGGCGTGCTGTCGGGGCTGCTGGGCGTGGGCGGCGGATTCGTCATCATTCCCGCTTTGAACCGTTACACCAACCTGGACATGAAGAGCATTGTCGCCACCTCGCTGGCGGTGGTCGCGCTGGTGTCCGCCGGCAGCGTGGTCAGCGCCAGCCTGGGTGGCGTGATGCATTGGCAGGTCGGTGCGCCGTTCGCCGCAGGCGCGGTCCTCGGCCTGTTGGCCGCTCGCCCGCTTGCTGCAAAGCTGGCCGGCCCGCGCCTCCAGCAACTGTTCGCCGTGGTGGGTATCGCCGCCGCAGTGTCGCTGGCGGCCAAGGTACTACTCGGCTAGCAGTTCGTGCTGCTGCTCGGCGCACAGCGTGAGCAGGTAATCCCAGACCACGCGCAGGCGCACGGACTTGTGCAGTTCGCGCCGGGTACAGATCCAGTAGCTGCGCTGGATGGTCTCGCTGGGCAGCACGCGGACCAGCCCGGGGTCATGTCGTGCCATGTAGTTGGGCAGCACGGCGATGCCCAGGCCCGCGCGGGCCGCCTGCTGCTGGGCGATCACGCTGGTGCTGCGAAAGACCACGCTCGGGGCGCGGCAGAAGCTGTTGAGGAACAGCAGTTCCTGGCTGAAGATCAGGTCGTCGACGTAGCCGATCCAGCTGTGACGGGCCAGGTCCTCGCGGCTTTGCAGCGGCGCGGCACGGTCCAGGTAGGCTTGGCTGGCGTAGAGCGCCAGGCGGTAATCGGTGAGTTTGCGGGTGATCAACAGATCGGCATTGGGCCGTTCCAAGTGGATGCTGATTTCCGCCTCGCGATTGAGGATGCTGACGAAACGTGGCACCGCCACCAGTTCCACCTCCAGCCCCGGATAGCGCTCGAACAACACGCCCAGCCGTGGGGTGAAGAACATGATGCCGATGCCTTCGGTCACGCCCAGACGGATCTTGCCCAGCGGGGTGATTGCCTGGGTGATTTCCTCCTGCGCCAGCAAGGCCACGTTCTCCATGGCCTCGGCGTGCTTGAGCAAGGCCTGGCCGGAGGGTGTCAGTTCGTAGCCTTGGGCGTGCTGGACGAACAGTGCGGTGCCCAGGCTCTGTTCGATGTTCTCGATATGCCGGGCCACGGTGCTGTGGGTGGTGTTGAGGCGCTTGGCCGCGGTGAGCAGGCGACCGCTGCGCTGCAGCTCCAGGAAAAATCGCAGGTCGTTCCAGTCGAACATGCCGATCACTGCCTCGGTTCCATGGGCCGGCACACCGCCGTCACAACGGAGGATGCGGACGCCTATGAAGATAACGCTGTGCTAAAACGCACAACGGCTGCGCGAAAACTCGTGTTTCATCCGCGAAATTACTCACTAAGATGAATCGGGACAAGAATAAAAAATCAGGCCCGAGGTTGCCCCATGCCATCAGCCGATTCTCTCTACGACTACGTCGTGGTAGGCGCCGGTCCAGCCGGATGTCTACTCGCCAATCGATTGTCCGCCGATCCCGCCTGTCGCGTACTGCTGCTCGAAGCGGGCGGCCGCGACAACTACCCCTGGATTCACGTCCCTGTCGGGTACCTCTATTGCATCGGTAATCCGCGCACCGACTGGTGCTTCAAGACCGAGGCCCAACCTGGGCTGGACGGTCGCAGCCTGGGTTACCCGCGCGGCAAGGTACTGGGTGGCTGCTCGTCCATCAACGGCATGATCTACATGCGCGGTCAGGCGGCCGACTATGATCGCTGGGCCGAACAGGGCAATGCCGGTTGGGCCTGGAAAGACGTGCTGCCGCTGTTCAAGGCCAGCGAGAACCATTTCGCGGGCGCCAGTGAGAGTCATGGCGCTGCGGGTGAATGGCGGGTCGAGCAGCAACGCTACAGCTGGCCCATCCTCGATGCGTTCCGCGACGCCGCCGAGCAGAGCGGTGTGACTAAGGTGGCCGACTTCAACACCGGCGACAACGAAGGCTGTGGATACTTTCAGGTCAACCAGCGCAGCGGTGTGCGCTGGAACGCTGCCAAGGCATTCCTGCGGCCGATCGCTGCACGGCCCAACCTCACCGTTCTGACCGACGTGCAGGTGGATCAGGTGCTGCTCAGCCAGAGCCGCGCCACGGCCGTGAAGGCGCGCTGGCAAGGCGCCTGGCATGAATTCGGCGCGCGCCGGGAAATCATCCTGTGCGCAGGCTCGGTTGGCTCGCCGGGCATCCTGCAACGCTCTGGCATCGGTCCACGTGCCTTGCTCAATGACTTGGGGATCACCGTTCGTCACGAACTGCCAGGTGTCGGCGGCAACCTGCAGGATCACCTGCAACTGCGCCTGATCTATCAGATTCGCAACACCCATACCCTCAACCAGATGGCCAACAGCCTGTGGGGCAAGTTGGGCATGGGCCTGCGCTACCTCTATGACCGCAGCGGTCCGCTGGCGATGGCGCCGAGTCAGTTGGGTGCGTTCGTGCGTTCTGGGCCTGAGCAAGCGTCGGCCAATGTGCAGTATCACGTGCAGCCGCTGTCGCTCGAACGCTTCGGCGAGCCCCTGCACCGTTTCCCGGCGTTCACCGCCTCGGTGTGCAACCTGCGTCCGGCCAGCCGGGGACGGATCGACATCCGCTCGGCGGACATGAATGCGGCGCCGCTGATCGACCCCAATTACCTCAGCGATGCCCAGGACCTGAAAGTCGCCGCCGACAGCATTCGCCTCACCCGGCGCATCGTCCAGGCCCCTGCCCTGGCGATCTTCGATCCCAAGGAGTATTTGCCGGGCGCCGCCTTGGACACCGAAGAACAGCTGTACGAGGCGGCTGGCAAGATCGGCACCACCATCTTCCATCCGGTCGGGACCTGCCGCATGGGCAGCGGCGCGCTGGACGTTGTGGATAACCAGTTACGCGTTCACGGCATCCCCGGCCTGCGGGTGGCCGATGCCTCGATCATGCCGCAGATCGTTTCCGGCAATACCTGCTCACCCACCTTGATGATTGCCGAGAAGGCGGCGCAGCTGATTCTCAAAGGCACCCCCAGCCATCTCATGCTCAGCGACAGCAACGCGATACCGACGCCCTGACCGGGCGCGTGCAACACACCGGCAGCCTTGGAGTCGAGGGCTGCCGACAGTGGAACAAGAACAATAATCACTGTGGCCTGCGGGCCGAGGACAGCAACGATGTCGGACTACATCCAGCAACAGGGCGCCGCCGCTTCCAGCAGCCGCCGCGAGGAACGCAAGATCATTTTCGCTTCATCCCTGGGCACGGTGTTCGAGTGGTATGACTTCTTCCTTTATGGCGCGCTGGCGGCGGTGATCAGCAAGCAGTTCTTCGCGGGGGTCAATGACACCACAGCGTTCATCTTCGCCCTGATGGCCTTCGCCGCAGGCTTCCTGGTGAGGCCCTTCGGTGCCTTGGTGTTCGGGCGTCTGGGCGACATGATCGGACGCAAGTACACCTTCCTGATCACCATCGTACTGATGGGCCTGTCGACCTTCGCAGTGGGCCTGCTGCCCACCTATGCCAGCATCGGCATTGCCGCGCCGATCATCCTGGTGATCCTGCGCATGCTTCAGGGCTTGGCCCTGGGGGGGGAATACGGCGGTGCGGCCACTTACGTCGCCGAACATGCGCCGCCGGGCAAGCGCGGTTTCCACACCGGTTTCATTCAGTCCACCGCCACCTTGGGGCTGCTGCTGTCGCTGGTGGTGGTGCTGGGCAGCCGCTACATCAGTGGCGATCAGTTCGAAACCTGGGGCTGGCGCCTGCCCTTCCTGCTGTCCATCGTGCTGCTGGGCATTTCCACCTGGATCCGCATGAGCATGCATGAGTCTCCGGCCTTCGTGAAAATGAAGGCGCAGGGCAAGATCAGCAAATCGCCGATTCGCGAGTCGTTCACCTCCTGGCCGAACCTGAAGGTGGTGCTCACCGCGCTGTTCAGCATCAACGCCGGGCAGGCCGTGACCTTCTACACGGCGCAGTTCTACGTGCTGTTCTTCCTCACCCAGATGCTCAAGATGGACCCCGCCCAGGCCAACACCCTGCTGATCATCAGCGTGGTGATCGGTGCGCCGTTCTTCGTCTTCTTCGGCTGGCTGTCGGACCGCGTGGGCCGCAAGCCGATCCTGATGATCGGTCTGCTGCTGGCCACGCTGTGCTATTTCCCTATGTTCAAAGCCCTCAGCCACTACGCCAACCCGCAGATCGACGCGGCCAGCCGTCAGTCGCCGATCGTGGTCAGTGCCGACCCGCAGGGCTGTACCTTCCAGTTCGATCCCGTGGGCAAGGCCCGCTTCGACAGCCCTTGCGACAAGGTCAAAACGTTCCTGGTCAAGCAGGGTCTGCCGTACAGCTCAGTGGCCGCGACCGGCAGCGAGGTGTCGGTGAGCATCGGTGACAAGACCATCAACGGTTTCGATGAGGCGGCGATGCGGGCAGCCGTCGAGCAGGCCGGCTATCCCGCCAAGGCCGATCCCGCCCAAGTCAACCAGGTGATGGTGGTGGTGCTGATCGTGGCGATGATCCTGATCGCAACCATGACCTACGGTCCGCTGGCGGCAGTAATGGTGGAGCTGTTCCCCACGCGTATTCGCTACACCTCGATGTCATTGCCCTATCACATCGGCAATGGCTGGTTCGGCGGGTTCCTGCCCACCGTGTCGTTCGCGCTGGTGGTGTACACGGGGGATATCTTCTATGGGCTGTGGTATCCGGTGTTGATCACCGGTGTCAGCCTGGTGGTGGGGATCTTCTGCCTGAAAGAGACCCGGGATGTGGATATCGACAAGGTCTGATAGCTGACGGGAAGCCATGAAAAAACCGGCTGTAAGAGCCGGTTTTTTTATGCCGCAAAAAACTTATGCACGATTTTCAAGAAATCGTCATACAGGGAAATAAGCTTTTAATTCAGACACTTATCTCTAATTCCTGACGACTAATCGCCAAATTGCTAACAACTTATCCACAGTTCTCAAGCGACCGGCGTTGCGTCGCTTTCCTGCGTTGCAGGCAGCGAGCCCATCTCCCGTTGGCGGGCTTCGTTCCAAGCCTGGGCGCGGTCGTTGAGCTCGGCGATGGCGCGCGGTCCGGTACCGGTGGCGTACATTGGCTCACCGATGATGACCTCGATGGTGCCCGAGCGTTTGCCCCAGCCGGTCTTGGGCCAGAATTTGCCGGCGTTGTGGGCAATGGGCAGTACCGGCAGGCCGGCGTTCACGGCCAGCGCCGTGCCGCCACGGGAGAATTTACCCACCTGGCCGAACGGCACGCGCGTGCCTTCCGGGAAGATCAGTACCCACACGCCCTGCTTGAGCAGTTCGTCGCCCTTGCTGGCCACATGACGCAGGGCTTCTTTGGGGTTGTTGCGGTCGATGGCGATGGGCCGCAGCATGGCCATCGCCCAGCCGAAGAACGGCACATACAGCAGCTCACGCTTGAGCACTTGGCTCAGCGGCGAAAAGTAGGCCGACAGGAAGAACGTCTCCCACGTGCTCTGGTGGTTGGCCAGAATCACGCATGGCTGCTGCGGTACGTGCTCGGCGCCGGTGATCTTGTAGTCGATACCGAGGATCGTGCGCGTCAGGAACAAGGCGCAGCGGCACCAATAGACATTGATGAAACGGTAGCGCCGTGGGAACGACAGGAACGGCGCGATGAAGAAGCTCAGTGAGCACCACAGCAGCGAACTGGTGCCCAGCAGCAGGTAAAAAAGAAAGATTCTGATCGCCTGCAGGATCGACATAGTGGCATGTACCGTTGCGGGACATGCCCGCCTGAGAAAGCGCGCCAACCGGCGCGTGCTTTAAATGAGTGCTCTGGCAATGGCTGCCAGATCGTCGTAAATCAAGGTGCCGGATGGGACACCCTTGTCCAGGGTCCGCAGACCCTTGCCGGTTTTCACCAGCACCGGTTGTGCTGCGACGGCCACGGCCGCTTGCAGGTCACCCGCACTGTCGCCGACGAACCATACACCGGCCAACGGCGCT
The DNA here is from genome assembly GCF_047039205.1 of Pseudomonas sp. SC11. Classification (NCBI taxonomy): domain Bacteria; kingdom Pseudomonadati; phylum Pseudomonadota; class Gammaproteobacteria; order Pseudomonadales; family Pseudomonadaceae; genus Pseudomonas; species Pseudomonas sp. SC11. The sequence continues at coordinate 15,521 of NZ_CP178183.1, forward strand.
TGATAATGCTCGGCGATTGCCCGCAGCATGCCCGGCTTGGGCTTGCGGCAATCGCAGCCTTCGTCCGGACCGTGCGGGCAATAGACGATCTGCCCCAGCTCGCCACCCTGCTCGGCGACCAGCGCGCGCAGCCGCGCGTGCATGGCTTCGAGCGTCTCGAGCGAGTAGTAACCGCGGGCAATGCCGGACTGGTTGGTGGCCACGGCCACCGTCCAGCCCGCCTGACTCAACTGCGCGATGGCTTCGATCGCACCGGGAATGGGGATCCACTCGTCCAGCGACTTGATGTAGGCGTCGGAGTCATGGTTGATCACACCGTCGCGATCGAGTATCAGCAGTTTCAAGGCTTACCCCAGCAGCGAGATGTCGGCGACGCCCAGGAACAGACCGCGCAGGCGGCTGAGCAAGGCATAGCGGTTGGCGCGCACCTTGGCGTCCTCGGCATTGACCATCACTGCCTCGAAGAAGGCATCGACCGGGTCGCGCAGCGCGGCCAGGCGCGCCAGCGACTCGCGGTACTGACGGGCTGCAGCCATGGGCTGAACGGCCTGGTCGGCTTGCTGGATCGCCGAGTACAGCGAGAACTCGTTGGCGTTGTCGAAGTACTTCGGCTCCACCTGCTCGGCGATGGCGCCTTCGGCCTTGCTCAGCAGGTTCGACACCCGCTTGTTCACGGCGGCCAGGGCATCGGCCTCGGGCAGCTTGCGGAAGGCCTGCACGGCTTGCACGCGCTGGTCGAAGTCCAGGGCCGACGACGGTTTCAGGGCGCGCACCGAGAGGTAGGTGGCCACGTCCACGCCTTCGTCTTCGTAGCGCGCACGCAAGCGGTCGAAGATGAATTCGAGCACCTGTTCGGCCAGGCCCGCAGCCTTGACCTTGGCGCCGTACTGCTTGACCGCGAACTCGACCGCCGCGGTCAGGTCCAGGTCGAGCTGCTTCTCGATCAGGATGCGCAGCACACCCAGAGCGGCACGCCGCAGGGCGTAGGGGTCTTTGCTGCCGGTGGGCAGCATGCCGATGCCGAAGATGCCGACCAGGGTGTCGAGCTTGTCGGCGATGGCCACGGCGGCCCCGGTGAGGGTCTCGGGCAACTCGGCGCCGGCACCGCGCGGCATGTACTGCTCGTTCAAGGCCAGGGCGACGTCCTGCGCTTCGCCATCGTTGACGGCGTAGTAGTAGCCGGCGATGCCTTGCATTTCAGGGAATTCACCGACCATTTCGGTGGCCAGGTCGCACTTGGACAGCAGGCCCGCGCGCCCAGCATTGATGGCGCTGCCACCGATGAACGGCGCGATATAGGCCGCCAGCTTGGACACTCGCTCGGCTTTGTCGAAGACCGTGCCCAACTGCGCCTGGAACACGACGTTCTTCAGGCGTTCGTTGAAGGTTTCCAGCTTTTGCTTCTTGTCTTGCTTGAAGAAGAACTCGGCGTCGGTCAGGCGTGGACGTACCACCTTCTCGTTGCCGTGCACGATCTGCTGCGGGTCGCGGCTCTCGACGTTGGCCACGGTGATGAAGCGCGGCAGCAGCTTGCCTTCGCTGTCGAGCAGGCAGAAGTACTTCTGGTTGTCCTGCATGGTGGTGATCAGCGCTTCCTGGGGCACGTCGAGGAAGCGTTCCTCGAACGAGCACACCAGCGGCACCGGCCATTCCACCAGCGCGGTCACTTCATCCAGCAGGGCGGGCGGTACGATGGCCGTGCCTTCCTGCTGACGGGCCAGTTCTTCGGTGCGCTTGGCGATCAGCGCGCGGCGCTCGGAGAAATCAGCCAGCACATAGGCCTTGCGCAGGTCCTCGACGTAGTTGGCCGGGGCGCTGATGGTCACGTTTTCCGGGTGGTGGAAACGGTGACCGCGCGAATCGCGGCCGGCTTTCTGCGACAGCAGGGTGCAATCGACGACCTGGTCGCCCAGCAGCATCACCAGCCATTGGGTCGGACGCACGAACTCTTCGCGGCTGGCGGCCCAGCGCATGCGCTTGGGAATCGGTAGGTCGTTGAGCGAGTCCTCGACGATGGTCGGCAGCAGGCTGGCGGTGGCCTTGCCCGGAATGTGCTGGGAGAAGCGCAGCTTGGCGCCACTCTGGTCGATTTCCGCGAGCTCCACGCCACATTTCTTGGCGAAACCCAGGGCGGCCTGGGTGGGGTTGCCGTCGGCGTCGAACGCGGCCTGGCGGGGCGGGCCGTCGATGTTGATGCTGCGGTCGGGCTGCTGCACGTCGAGCTGGCGGATCAGCACGGCCAGGCGACGGGGCGCGGCGTACACCGACTTGCCGGTGTAGTTCAGGCCAGCGGCCTGCAGGCCTTTCTCGATGCCGGCCAGGAAGGCGTCGCCGAGGGTGGCAAGGGCTTTGGGTGGCAGCTCTTCGGTGCCCAGTTCAACCAGGAAATCTTGCGCACTCATTGTGCAGCCTCCAGCTTGGCCAGTACTTCATCACGCAGTTCGGGGGTGGCCATCGGGAAGCCCAGGCGTGCGCGGGCTTGCAGATAGCTTTGCGCCACGTCGCGGGCCAGGGTGCGCACGCGCAGGATGTAGCGCTGGCGCTCGGTCACCGAGATGGCGCGGCGGGCGTCGAGCAGGTTGAAGGTGTGCGACGCCTTCAGGACCATTTCGTAGGTCGGCAGCGGCAGCTCCAGCTTGATCAGGCGGTTGGCTTCGCTTTCGTAGAAGTCGAACAGCTCGAACAGCTTCTCGACATTGGCGTGCTCGAAGTTGTAGGTCGACTGTTCCACTTCGTTCTGGTGGAACACGTCGCCATAGCTGACCTTGCCGAACGGACCGTCGGCCCAGACCAGGTCATACACCGAGTCGACGCCCTGGATGTACATGGCCAGGCGTTCCAGGCCATAGGTGATTTCGCCGGTGACCGGATAGCACTCGATACCGCCGACCTGCTGGAAGTAGGTGAACTGGGTGACTTCCATGCCATTGAGCCAGATTTCCCAGCCCAGACCCCAGGCGCCGAGGGTCGGCGATTCCCAGTTGTCTTCGACGAAGCGGATGTCGTGGACCAGCGGATCCAGACCGATGGCCTTGAGCGAGCCCAGGTACAGTTCCTGGAAGTTGGCCGGGTTCGGCTTGAGGACGACCTGGAACTGGTAGTAGTGCTGCAGGCGGTTGGGGTTCTCGCCGTACCGTCCGTCGGCAGGGCGACGGCTGGGTTGCACGTAGGCGGCGTTCCAGGTCTCCGGGCCCACGGCGCGCAGGAAGGTGGCGGTGTGGAAAGTGCCGGCGCCTACTTCCATATCGTAGGGCTGAAGTACCACACAACCTTGCTCGGCCCAGTAGTTCTGTAGGGCGAGGATCAGGTCTTGGAAGGTACGCACGGCTGGCGTAGGCTGGCTCACGAAATTCACCTGTATCTGGGGATGCGGATGTAAAGAGCGGGAGTATAACCCGATTCGCCTCGCCCTCTACGTAATTGGAGCCTTATGCCACGCTGCTTCTGGTGTACCGACGATCCCCTGTACCAGGCCTACCACGACCAGGAATGGGGCACCCCGCAGCGCGACCCGGCGTTGCTCTTCGAGATGCTTTTGCTCGAAGGGTTCCAGGCGGGCCTTTCGTGGATCACGGTGCTGAAGAAACGCGAGCGCTATCGACAGGTGCTGGAGGGCTTCGACCCCCATCGGTTGGCCGAGATGAGCGATGCGCGCATCGAGGAACTGATGCTCGACCCGGGCATCATCCGCAATCGCCTCAAGCTCAATGCGGTGCGCCGCAACGCCCGCGCCTGGCTGGCGCTGGAAGACCCCGGCCAGTGGCTGTGGTCGTTTGTCGGCGGCCAGCCGAAGATCAACCATCCCCAGGGCCGCGGCGATATCCCCAGCGTCACCGACGAGGCCAAGGCCATGAGCAAGGCCCTGCAGAAAAAGGGCTTCACCTTCGTCGGACCGACCATCTGCTACGCCTTCATGCAGGCCACCGGCATGGTCATGGACCACACCACCGACTGCGATCGCTACCCCGCGCTGGCGCACTGAGGCGTTACAATGCCCGCCTTGCAGAAATAAGGAATCGCCTGTGGAAAAGTTCAAGGGCGCCCTGATGGTCGGGGTGCTGCGCCTGTTCGCCAAATTGCCCTGGAGCGCCGTGCAGCGCGTGGGCGCCGGTATCGGCTGGCTGATGTGGAAGATCCCCAACGGCTCGCGCAACGTGGTACGCATCAACTTGGCCAAGTGTTTCCCGAGCATGCCTGAAGTCGAGCGTGAGCAACTGGTCGGCCTGGCCCTGAAGGACATCGGCAAGTCGTTCGTCGAGAGCGCCTGGGCGTGGATTCGCCCGCCGCAGCAATCGCTGGCGCTGGTCAAGGAAGTGCACGGCCTGGAGGTGCTGGAGCAGGCGCTGGCCACCGGCAAGGGCGTGGTCGGCATCACCAGCCACCTGGGCAACTGGGAAGTGCTGAACCACTTCTATTGCAACCAGTGCAAACCGATCATCTTTTACCGTCCGCCCAAGCTCAAGGCGGTGGACGACCTGCTGCGCGAGCAGCGGGTGCAGATGGGCAACCGCGTGGCGCCGTCCACCAAGGAAGGCATCCTCAGCGTGATCAAGGAAGTGCGTCGCGGCGGCCAGGTGGGCATTCCCGCCGACCCTGAGCCGGCCGAGTCGGCCGGGGTATTCGTGCCTTTCCTGGGCACCCAGGCGCTGACCAGCAAGTTCGTGCCGAACATGCTCGCCGGAGGCAAGGCCGTGGGGGTGTTCCTGCATGCGCTGCGCCTGCCCGATGGTTCCGGGTTCAAGGTGTTCCTGGAGGCGGCGCCAGACGACATGTACAGCGCCGATGTGAACGTGGCGGCGGCGGCCATGAGCCAGGTGGTGGAGCGTTATGTGCGTGAGTACCCCAGCCAGTACATGTGGAGCATGAAGCGCTTCAAGAAGCGCCCGGCCGGCGAGGCGCGTTGGTATTGATCCAGGGGGGCCGTACAGGCCCCCCGCCAGATCACGCCTTGTCGAGCTTCCTCAGAAACACCGTCATTTCCTTCTCGGCCTGCTTGTCGCCGTGGGCCTGCGCTGCGGCGATGCCCTCCTCCCAGGCCTGGCGCGCCGCTGCCAGGTCGCCCTCGCGTTGATGAGCCTTGCCCAGCAGCTTCCACGCCGCCGAGTACTTCGGGTCCTGCGCCACGCACTGGGCCAGGTGCACGGCGGCCTGTGCGCCATTGCCCTCGTCCAGCCACGCTTTGCCCAGGCCGAACCGCAGCAGCGGGTTATCCACACCCTTGGCCAGCATCTTTTCCAATGATTCGCGCATGCGTGGGCCTCCGGCTAGAAGAAACTCAGGCCGACGTGGAACAGCTTCTCCACGTCGCGGATGTGTTTTTTATCCACAACGAACAGGATCACGTGGTCGCCTGACTCGATCACCCGATCATCATGGGCGATCAGCACCTGGTCGAAACGGATGATCGCACCGATGGTGGTGCCTGGCGGCAGGTTGATGTCGGCGATGGTCCTGCCGACCACCTTGCTCGACTTGGCGTCGCCATGGGCCACCGCCTCGATGGCTTCGGCAGCGCCTCGGCGCAGGGAGTGCACACTGACGATGTCGCCACGGCGCACGTGTGCCAGCAGCGTGCCGATGGTCGCCAGTTGCGGGCTGATGGCGATGTCGATGTCGCCGCCCTGCACCAGATCGACGTAGGCGGGGTTGTTGATCAGGGTCATGACCTTGCGTGCGCCCAGGCGCTTGGCCAGCAGCGACGACATGATGTTGGCCTCGTCATCGTTGGTCAGCGCCAGGAAGATGTCGGCTTCGGCGATGTTCTCCTCGAGCATGAGGTCTTTGTCCGAGGCGCTACCCTGCAACACCACGCTGCTTTCCAGGGTGTCGGACAGATACCGGCAACGTGCCGGATTCATCTCGATGATCTTCACCTGGTAGCGGCTTTCGATGGCTTCGGCCAGGCGCTCGCCGATCTGTCCACCGCCGGCGATGACCACGCGCTTGTTGGTCTCGTCGATGCGCCGCAGCTCGCCCATTACCGCGCGGATGTCTTTCTTCGCGGCGATGAAGAACACTTCGTCGTCGGCTTCGATCACGGTGTCGCCATGGGGCTTGATGGGGCGGTCGCGGCGGAAGATCGCCGCCACCCGGGTATCGACATTGGGCATGTGGGCGCGGATCTGGCGCAGTTGCTGACCCACCAAAGGCCCGCCGTAGTAGGCCTTGACCGCGACCAGTTGCGCCTTGCCGTCGGCGAAATCGATGACCTGCAAGGCGCCGGGATGCTCGATCAGGCGCTTGATGTAGTTGGTCACCACCTGTTCGGGGCTGATCAGCACGTCCACGGGGATGTGATCGTTATCGAACAGTTCCTCGCGCGAGAGGTAGGACGATTCGCGGACTCGGGCGATCTTGGTCGGCGTGTGGAACAGCGAATAGGCGACCTGGCACGCGACCATGTTGGTCTCGTCGCTGTTGGTCACCGCCACCAGCAGGTCGGCGTCGTCGGCGCCGGCCTGGCGCAGCACCGTGGGCAGCGAGGCGCGGCCCTGTACGGTGCGGATGTCCAGGCGATCGCCCAGGTCGCGCAGGCGCTCGCCGTCGGTATCGACCACGGTGATGTCGTTGGCTTCGCTGGCCAGGTGCTCGGCCAGCGTGCCGCCCACCTGCCCTGCGCCGAGGATGATGATCTTCATCGGCTACTCCCTACCTCAGGTGCTTATCCGCGCGAAGCGGCGATCTTGATCAGCTTGGCATAGTAGAAACCATCGTGACCGCCTTCCTGGGCCAGCAACTGGCGGCCGTGGGGCTGGCGCACACCGGCTTCGGTCGCCAGGTCCAGCTCGCGGGCACCCGGGGTGCGGGCGAGGAAGGCGTCGATCACGTCGGTGTTCTCGGTCGGCAGGCTCGAGCAGGTGGCGTAGAGCAGCATGCCGCCGACCTCGAGCGTGGGCCACAGGGCATCGAGCAGTTCGCCTTGCAGCGCGGCCAGGGCGGCGATGTCGTCGGCCTGGCGGGTCAGCTTGATGTCCGGGTGGCGGCGGATCACGCCGGTGGCCGAGCAGGGGGCATCGAGCAGGATGCGCTGGAACGGCTGGCCGTCCCACCAACTGGCCGTGTCGCGGGCGTCGCAGGCGATCAGCTCGGCGTCCAGTTGCAGGCGCTCGAGGTTGTCGCGCACCCGTGCCAGGCGCTTGGCTTCCAGGTCGATGGCAACCATCTGCGCCAGACCGGGTTCGGCCTCCAGCAGGTGGCAGGTCTTGCCACCGGGGGCGCAGCAGGCGTCGAGCACCCGCTGACCGGGCGCCAGTTCCAGCAGGTCGGCCGACAGTTGCGCGGCTTCGTCCTGCACGCTCACCCAGCCCTCGGCGAATCCAGGCAGGTCACGCACGTCGCAGGCGGCGTCGAGCACGATGCCGTCGCGGCTGTAGCGGCAAGCGCTGGCGCCGATACCGGCGGCCTCGAGCAAGGCCAGGTAGGCATCACGGCTGTGATGGCGACGGTTGACCCGCAGGATCATCGGTGGATGGGCGTTGTTGGCGGCGCAGATGGCTTCCCACTGCTGCGGCCAGAAGGCCTTGAGCGCCTTCTGCAGCCAGCGCGGATGGGCAGTGCGCACCACCGGATCGCGCTCCAGATCGGCCAGCAGCGCTTCGCCCTCGCGCTGGGCGCGGCGCAGCACGGCGTTGAGCAACCCTTTGGCCCACGGCTTCTTCAGCTTGTCGGCGCAGCCGACCGTTTCGCCGATGGCGGCGTGGGCCGGAATGCGCGTGTAGAACAGTTGATACAGGCCCACCAGCAGCAGCGCCTGGACGTCGGCGTCAGCGGCCTTGAACGGCTTTTGCAGCAACTGCGCGGCCAGCAGGTCCAAGCGCGGCTGCCAGCGAGCGGTGCCGAAGGCCAGGTCCTGGGTGAGGCCGCGGTCGCGGTCATCGACCTTGTCCATTTGCGCCGGCAGCGAGCTGTTCAGCGAGGCCTTGCCGCTGAGCACGGCGGCCAGGGCACGGGCGGCGGCCAGGCGTGGATTCATTGGCCCAGCACCTTGCCGCTGGCGAACTTCTCGCGGCGGCTGTTGAACAGGTCGCTGAAGGCCAGGGCCTTGCCGCCAGGCAGTTGCAGGCGAGACAGGCTCAAGGCGCCATCGGCGCAGGCGACGACCAGGCCGTCCTTGCTGGCCGAGAGTATTTCGCCCGGTGCGCCCTGCCCTGTGGATAACGTTGCGCCCAGCACCTTGACGGTTTCGCCGTCGAGGGTGCTGTGGCACACCGGCCAGGGATTGAACGCCCGGATCAGGCGCTCCAGTTCCTGGGCAGGACGGTTCCAGTCGAGGCGCGCCTCGTCCTTGTTCAGCTTGTGGGCGTAGGTAGCCAGGGCGTCATCCTGCACGTCGCCGTGCAGGCTACCGTCGGCCAGCCCGGCGATGGCGCGCACTACGGCGCCAGGGCCCATCTGGGCGAGGCGATCGTGCAGGCTGCCGCCAGTGTCGTCGGCGCTGATCGGCGTGGTGACCTTGAGCAGCATCGGGCCGGTGTCCAGGCCGGCTTCCATGCGCATCACCGTGACGCCGCTCTCGGCATCACCGGCCTCGACGGCGCGCTGGATCGGCGCCGCACCGCGCCAGCGCGGCAGCAGCGAGGCATGGCTGTTGATGCAGCCCAGGCGCGGGATGTCGAGCACCGCCTGGGGCAGGATCAGGCCGTAGGCCACCACCACCATCAGGTCCGGCGCCAGTGCCGCCAGTTCGGCCTGGGCCTCGGCGTTGCGCAGGGTTGGCGGTTGCAGCACCGGAATGTCGTGGGCCACGGCCAATTGTTTGACCGGGCTGGGCATGAGCTTCTGGCCGCGACCGGCAGGGCGGTCAGGCTGGGTGTAGACGGCCACGATCTGGTACGGGCTGTCGAGCAGGGCCTTGAGGTGTTCGGCGGCAAACTCTGGGGTGCCTGCGAAGACGATGCGCATGGAGTTCTCGCTTCAGAAAAGAAGAAGGCTTGCCGGAGCAAGCCTTCTGCAAGGTGGGGATCAGGCTTGCTGGCGGTGCTGCTTCTCCAGCTTCTTCTTGATCCGGTCGCGTTTGAGCTGGGACAGGTAGTCGACGAACAGCTTGCCGTTGAGGTGATCGAACTCGTGCTGGATGCACACCGCCAGCAGGCCCTCGGCTTCGAGCTCGAAGGGCGTGCCGTCGCGGCCCTGGGCCTTGACCCGCACGCGCAGCGGACGGTCGACGTTCTCGTAGAAGCCCGGTACCGACAGGCAGCCTTCCTGGTACTGCCCCATGTCGTCGGTGAGTTCTTCGACGCTGGGGTTGATGAAGATCCGCGGTTCGCTGCGGTCTTCGGACAGGTCCATGACCACGACCTGCTGGTGCACATTGACCTGGGTAGCGGCCAGCCCGATGCCGGGCGCTTCGTACATGGTTTCAAACATGTCGTCGATCAGCTGGCTCAGGGCGTCGTCGAACGCCGTCACCGGTTTGGCGAGGGTGCGCAGGCGCGGGTCCGGGAATTCGAGGATGTTCAAGATGGCCATAGGGGTCAGGCAGTCACTGTGCGTTTGGTTGAAAACTGAGCACACATAATAAAGGGTATTGGCGCGTTCGGCACCTGGCAAAGCTTGGCTAGGGTTTGAGGCAGTGTCCGCAGGGGTCTGCGCCGCTCCAGCTCGGAGGGGTATCGACGGCAATCGATAGACAGCTTTTCAAACTATTATCAACACAGTTATCCACAGGTTGTACGGCGTGGATGACGGCCTGCCGATCAAGGAAGATCTGCCATGAATACCCTGTTTGCTGCACCCTGTTCCCCTGCCGAACTGGAAGCACGGCTGCGCCTGCACCTGCTCCCCGACATCGGCTCGCGGCGCTTTCGTACCCTCATCCAGGCCTTCGGCAGTGCCTGTTCGGCGCTCAGCGCGCCGGCGCGTGCCTGGGTGGCGCTGGGCGTTGCACAGGCCTGCGCTGACGCTCGTCGCAGCCCTGAGGTGCGCACCGCCGTCAGCGCTACGATGGCCTGGCTAGAGCGTCCGGGCCAGCATTTGCTGATGTGGGACGACCCTGGCTACCCGGCGCTGTTGAAGGAAACCGACGACGCGCCACCGCTGTTGTACGTCGCCGGCGACCCTGCCCTGCTGGAGCGTGCGCAACTGGCGGTGATCGGTAGCCGCCGTGCCACCCCACCGGCGTTGGACACGGCAAGGGCCTTTTCCCGGCACCTGGCGCGCGGCGGATTCACCATCACCAGCGGCCTGGCGTTGGGCATCGACGGCGCCGCTCATCGCGGCGCGCTGGACGCGCAGGGGAGCACCATCGCGGTGCTGGGCTCGGGTCTGCAAAAACTTTATCCACAGCGCCACGCGGTACTCGCCCGAGACATCCTGGAGCGCGGTGGCGCGCTGGTTTCGGAGTTCGCGCTGGATGCGGTTCCACAGCCGGGCAACTTTCCCCGGCGCAACCGCATCATCAGCGGCCTGTCATTGGGCGTGCTGGTGGTCGAGGCGAGCCTGGCCAGTGGGTCACTCATCACCGCGCGTCTGGCGGCCGAGCAAGGACGCGAGGTGTATGCGATTCCCGGGTCCATCCATCATCCCGGCGCCAAGGGCTGTCATCAGCTGATCCGCGACGGCGCGCTGCTGGTGGAGAGTGTCGAGCAGATCGTCGACAGCCTGCGCGGTTGGCAGAACCTGCCGCCCGCGCCTGTGGACGAACCTGTCGATCCGCTGCTCGCGCTGCTGATCGCCGCCCCGCAGACCAGCGAGGCATTGGCCCTGAGCAGTGGCCTGGCGTTGGCCCAGGTGCTGGCCCGCCTGACCGAGCTGGAGCTGATCGGGCGGGTCAGCAACGAAGCCGGACGTTGGTTTGCCCGCTGCGGCTAAGTACACTGCCGCATCGGGATCGAAGCGGAGAGACAGCAATGGTGAGCAGTTGGCGTGTGCAACAAGCCGCACGTGAGATTCGCGCGGGGGCGGTGATCGCCTACCCGACGGAAGCGGTCTGGGGCCTGGGCTGCGACCCGTGGAACGAAGACGCGGTGTATCGGCTGCTCGCGCTCAAGTCGCGGCCTGTGGATAAAGGCCTGATCCTGGTTGCCGACAACATTCGCCAGTTCGACTTTCTGTTCGAGGATTTCCCCGAAGACTGGATCGACCGCATGGCCGCGACCTGGCCGGGGCCGAACACCTGGCTGGTGCCGCACCAGGACCTGTTGCCCGAATGGGTTACCGGGCAGCACGACACCGTGGCGCTGCGGGTCAGCGACCATCCCCAGGTCGGCGAACTGTGCGCGTTGGTCGGCCCGCTGATTTCCACCTCCGCCAACCCGGCCGGTCGCCCGGCGGCCAAGAGCCGGTTGCGGGTGGAGCAGTATTTCCACAACGAGCTGGACCTGGTGCTCGGTGGCGCGCTGGGTGGGCGCAAGAACCCCAGTGTGATTCGCGATCTGGTGACGGGCGAGGTGGTGCGGGCGGGCTGATTGAGTCGCGATGCCGGGTCATGTCGCAGCGGTGCGATCTTTCTGATTCTGATGGTCAGGTCAGACATTGTTGATTTAGGGAAATATCCTACGCAGCGTGTCGGCCGCCATTACCTTCACAGTGGAAACGTCCCCCTCTAGGCTCCTGATCGTCGCCGAACATGTTGGCGATCGGGTGTGGTAACCCGGATGTTTCAGGTGGTTCACAGCCATGGCGGCTGTGCGCGGGAGGCCTTGTGCCTGCCGGGAATAAGCCTCCTGCCCGGTTTACCACCCCGCGTACAGCTGCCACCCAACCCGTGTGGTAACGGACAGGTGACAGCTTCACGTTCAGGAGCGCCTCATGAAGAAAATCGTACCTGACCCGCTGCTACCTTCAACGGCTCCCCACCCCTTCGGCCGCTGCGACGCCGGCCACCCTCCGCTCTTCAGCGTAAACCCCGACATCGCCCCCCACGACGCACTCGTCCACGTCGCGCTGTACCTGCGTTGCGCCTACGACGCCGGTATCAAGGCCCTCGACCATCTGCGCGACGACGGTCGAGGCCTGTTCTGGGCGAGGCTGCATTCACTGGAAATGGCCGAAGGGCTGGTGGAAGCGATGCTGGACGCTATCGAATCACCGGCAGTATTGCGCGACGAACCTTGAAATGAAGCGGCACTCTGATAACGCAGCCACCGATTACGATGAAACTCAATATCTGCTTGCCAGTGAATGCAATGCTGACCGGCTGAGAGCTTCCGTGGAGCAGATCCGACTACGCACGATAAGCGCTGTATGGGTCTCACAGAAGGCGTTCACAGTATGTGAGAAGCTCACTGTCAACGTCTTCATCAGAGCGATGCCCAAGATCCGAGATTGAATCAGATGAGTATGCTTTGAGGCGCTAGCCTCAAAGCTATTTGAGTTGGGGGCATATGCGCCTCACGGCACCAACACCGTCGACCCCACCGTGCGCCTCCCCGACAACGCCTCCTGCGCCTTTGCCGCTTCGCTCAACGGATAACGCTGCTGAATGTCCACCACCAGCTTGCCGCTGGCGATCATCGCGAACAGGTCGTCGGCCATGGCCTGGGTGTTTTCGGCCGAGTTGGCGTAGGTGGCCAGTGTCGGGCGGGTGACGTACAGAGAGCCCTTCTGCGACAGGATGCCCAGGTTGACCCCGGTGACAGCGCCAGAGGCGTTGCCGAAACTGACCATCAGGCCGCGCGGGCGCAGGCAGTCGAGGGACGTCAGCCAGGTGTCGGCACCCACACCGTCATACACCACCGGGCACTTCTTGCCGTCGGTCAGTTCGAGCACACGCTGGGCCACGTCTTCGTGGCTGTAGTCGATGGTCGCCCAGGCGCCCAAGGCTTTGGCCCGCTCGGCTTTCTCGGCCGAGCCGACGGTGCCGATCAGTTTGGCGCCCAGCGCCTTGGCCCACTGGCAGGCCAGCGAACCGACCCCCCCGGCGGCGGCATGGAACAGGATGATGTCGCCCGGCTGCACCGCGTAGGTCTGCTTGAGCAGGTACTGGGTGGTCAGGCCCTTGAGCATGACGGCGGCGGCCTGTTCGAAGCTGATGCTCTCCGGCAGCTTGACCAGGTTCGCTTCCGGCAGGGTGTGCACTTCGCTGTAGGCGCCCAGTGGGCCGCCCGCATAGGCCACCCGGTCGCCGACCTGCAGCCGGCTGACCCCCTCGCCCACTGCCTCGACCACCCCGGCGCCTTCGGTGCCCAGCCCGGACGGCAGGGACGGCGGCGCGTACAGCCCGCCACGGAAATAGGTGTCGATGAAGTTCAGGCCGACCGCCTGGTTGCGTACGCGCACCTGCTGCGGCCCCGGTGGGGCGGGGTCGAACTCGACCCACTGCAGGACTTCCGGGCCGCCATGCTGGCTGAACTCGATTCGCTTGGCCATCGCACTCTCCTGTCGTCATCGTCGCAAAAGGTCTTCCATCGGACGCCTTTGCTTGACGGCCGTCAACTGCGACGTAGCCTTGGCCGATGGTATGCTACGCCGCCCATTCCACCCTGCCCCTCCCAGGTGATCCGATGACCCGCCGTACCGAGGCCGTGAAGGCCTACCTGCTCGACCTGCAAGACCGCATCTGCGCCGCCCTCGAAGCCGAGGACGGTGGCGCCCGCTTCGTCGAGGACGCCTGGGTGCGCGAAGCCGGTGGCGGGGGACGCACGCGGGTGATCGGCGAGGGCCAGGTGATCGAGAAAGGCGGCGTGAACTTCTCCCACGTGTTCGGCGCTGGCCTGCCACCGTCGGCCAGTGCGCACCGCCCGGAGCTGGCCGGGCGCGGTTTCGAGGCGCTTGGCGTGTCGCTGGTGATTCACCCGCACAACCCGCACGTGCCCACCTCCCACGCCAACGTGCGCTTCTTCAGCGCCGAGAAGGAAGGCGAGGAACCGGTGTGGTGGTTCGGCGGCGGTTTCGACCTGACGCCCTATTACGGCAACGAGGAAGACTGCATTCACTGGCACCGGGTGGCCGAACAGGCCTGCGCGCCCTTCGGCGCCGAGGTGTATCCGCGCTACAAGGCCTGGTGCGACCGCTACTTCCACCTCAAGCACCGCGGCGAGCCACGCGGCATCGGCGGACTGTTCTTCGATGACCTGAACGAGTGGGACTTCGACACCTGCTTCGCCTTCATCCGCGCCATTGGCGACGCCTATATCGATGCCTACCTGCCCATCGTGCAGCGGCGCAAGGCCATGCCCTGGACGGCTGAGCAGCGCGAATTCCAGGAGTTTCGCCGTGGTCGCTACGTGGAATTCAACCTGGTCTACGACCGTGGCACGCTGTTCGGCCTGCAGTCCGGCGGGCGCACCGAGTCGATTCTCATGTCGTTGCCGCCGCAGGTACGCTGGGGCTATGACTGGAAACCGGCGCCCGGCAGCGAGGAAGCGCGCCTGACCGATTACTTCCTGCAGGACCGCGACTGGCTCGGCCAGCCCACCTGTGGATAAGCGAGGAGAGTGCATGGACCAGTACGTTGTTTTCGGTAACCCCATCGGCCACAGCAAGTCGCCGCTGATCCACCGGCTGTTCGCCGACCAGACCGGCCAGGATCTGGAATACCGCACGCTGCTGGCGCCACTGGACGACTTCAGCGACTGCGCACGCGGCTTCTTCAAGCAGGGCAGTGGCGCCAACGTCACCGTCCCTTTCAAGGAAGAGGCCTATCGCCTGTGCGACAGCCTCACTCCGCGTGCACAGCGCGCCGGGGCGGTGAACACCCTGACCAAGCTGGCTGACGGCAGCCTGCAGGGCGATAACACCGACGGTGCCGGCCTGGTACGCGATCTGACGGTCAATGCCGGCGTCAGCCTCGCGGGCAAGCGCGTGCTCGTGCTCGGTGCCGGGGGCGCGGTGCGCGGTGTGCTGGAGCCGATCCTCGCCCACCGACCGCAATCACTGGTGATCGCCAACCGCACGGTGGAAAAGGCCGAGCGACTGGCCCACGAATTCGACGAGTTGGGGCCAGTAGTGGCCAGCGGCTTCGCCTGGTTGCACGAGCCGGTCGATGTGATCATCAATGCCACCTCGGCCAGCCTCGCCGGTGAGTTGCCGCCGATCGCCGACACCTTGGTCGAGGCCGGGCGCACGGTGTGCTACGACATGATGTATGGCAAGGCGCCTACGCCCTTCTGCCAGTGGGCCACTCGCCTGGGCGCCGCGCAGGTGCTGGACGGGCTGGGGATGCTCGCCGAGCAGGCCGCCGAGGCGTTCTTTGTGTGGCGTGGCGTTCGGCCCGAGACCGGGCCGGTGCTGGACGAACTGCGCCGACAGTTGGCGCGCGGCTAGCCTGTCAGGGGTGGTTCATTCCTGGAAACGAATGGGGCACCCCTGCACCCCCTCCAGCTTCTGCAACTCCTCCTCCACCTGGGGCCTGGCGCCGCGCAAGGTCAGGCTGCCGCCGCTGCGCTGCAGCCGCCGTGCTTCACGGTGCAGCATGTCCACCCCGGAATAGTCGATGAAGTTGATCTGCCGCGCGTCAATCACCACGTGCGGGCCCTGGCAGGCTTGCAAGCGCACCTGCAGGTAGTGCGCCGCACCGAAGAAGATCGAGCCGCCGACCCGCAGCACGTCCGTCTGCTCTTCGCGGCTGTGTTGGATGCGCGGGCGTGAGGTGCGCTTGAGGTAGAAGAACAGCGAGGCCAGCACCCCGGCATAGATTGCGGTCTGCAACTCCAGCAGCAGCGTGGCCGCAGCGGTCAGCGCCATGACCGCGAATTCCGCCCGGCTGACCCGGAACAGCGCCGCGATGGCGCGGCGATCCACCAGTCCCCAGCAGATCAGCAGAATGCTGCCGGCCATCGCCGGAATGGGCAGATGGGCGATCAGCCCGGCGCCGACCACCGCGAACAGCGCCACCCACAAGGCCGAGAACACCCCGGCCATCGGCGAGCGGGCACCGGCTTCGAAGCTCAGTCCCGAGCGGGTGAAGGAGCCGGAAGACAGATACCCCGAAAAGAACGCGCCGACCATGTTGGACAAGCCTTGCGCGCGGATTTCCTGGTCGGCATCGATCAACTGTTCCGAACGCGCCGACAGCGAGCGGGCGATGGACAAGCTGGTCACCAGGCCGAGCATGCCGACCGCCACGGCGCTGGGCAGCAGGCGCAGGATCAGCTCCAGGTCCAGCAGCGGCAGCGGGCTCAGCGGCGGTAGTTGGCCGATGAAGGCCGGCACGCGGGGCACATGGCCGAAGTAGCCGGGCAGTGTCCAGGCCACCAGGCTGACCAGCACCAGGCTGAGCAACAGCGCCGGCCAGCGCGGACGCCAGAGTTTGAGGGCGATCCCGATGGCCAGCGTGGCCAGGCCCAGCGCCAGCGAGGGCAGGTCCACCTCGCGCAGGTGCTCGAACAGGTCTTGCGCGGTTTTCAGCGCGGTGGCCTGGCTGGGCAGGTGCATGCCCAGCAGGTTGGGCAATTGGCCGAGCGCGATGACCACCGCGGCGCCGAGGGTGAAACCCAGCACCACGGAATGGGAGACGAAGTTCACCAGCGTGCCGAACCGCAGCAGCCCCAGCACGAGCTGGAACACGCCGCCGAGGAACGTCAGCAGCAGGATCAAGGTGACGTAGTCGCTGCTGCCGGCGATGGCCAGTGGACTGACGCTGGCGTACAGCACGATGGAGATCGCGGCGGTGGGGCCACCGATCAAATGCCACGAGGAGCCCCACAGACAGGCGACCAGCACCGGCACGATGGCCGCATACAGCCCGTATTCGGCGGGCAACCCGGCGATCAGGGCGTAGGCGATGGATTGCGGCAGGGCGAGAATCGCCCCGCTCAGCCCCACCAGCAGATCCTGACGCAGGCTACGCCCGCTTAGGCGGGGCAGCCAGGCCAGAAAGGGCAGCAATGGGTTCAAGCGACGCATGGCATATCGACAATTCCGAAGGTTCATTGGCCCCTACACGAAACAGACCCTAGCGCATTGCGGCCTTCACCGCCTCCAGCGCCGTACCGCCATCCTTGCCGCTGACGCCGGCCAACCACGCGTCGAGCACCTCAGGGTGCGCTTTGACCCACTGTTGAGCAGCCTGATCGAAGCTGACCTTTTTATCCACAACCTCGGCCATGATCGCGTTTTCCATGTCGAGGGTGAAGGTCAGGTTGCTCAACAGCTTGGCTGCATTCGGGCAGGCTTGTGGATAACCGTTGCGCACCAAGGTGAATACCTCGCCTTTGCTACCGAACCATTTCTCGCCACCGGTGAGGTAACGCATCTTCAGCTTCACGTTCATCGGGTGCGGCGTCCAGCCCAGGAACACGATGTACTTGTCGTTCTTCACCGCCCGATCGACCTGCGACAGCATGCCCTGTTCACTGGACTCCACCAGCTTCCATTGCCCGAGGTCGAAGGCGTTCTGCTCGATGATGTCCTTGAGCGACAGGTTGGCCGGGGCCCCGGCACCAATGCCGTAGAGTTTCTTGCCGAACGCCTCGGCGTGCTTGTTGAGGTCGGCGAAGTCCTTGATGCCGGCATTCCACACGTAATCCGGCACGGCCAGGGTGAACTCGGTGCCTTGCAGGTTGCGCGACCATTGTTTCACTTGGCCGCTGGCGACGAATTTGTCATGGAAACCCTGTTGCGCCGGCATCCAGTTGCCGAGAAAAGCATCGACGCTGCCGTCCTTCAGGCCGCCGTAGATGATCGGTACCGCGAGCGTCTCGATCTTCACCTGGTAGCCCAGCGGTTCGAACAGCAGCCGGGCGATGGCGTTGGTGGAGGCGATATCGCTCCAGCCGGGGTCGGCGAGTTTCACGGTGCTGCACTGCTTGTCGTCGTCGGCGGCCTGGGCGCTCAAGGCGCTCAGGCTCAAGGTCATGGCGAGTACGGCGGTGGAGAACATCTGCATGGCGGCCTCTTTTCTCAATCCAGGGGGGCGGGCTGTGGATAACGTGCCTTGCGCTCGAGGTCGTCGAGATCGATGTGGTTGCGCATGTACTGTTGGCTGGCATCCACCACCGGTTGGTGGTCCCAGCTGTTCAGCTTGCCGATGGCCAGTGCTTCGCCCACCAGGCGGCGGCGGCGCTGACTGGCCAGCACCTGCTGGCGCAGGGTGGGAATATCCCAGCGCTGATGGGCTTCATCGACAAATGCCTGCAGCAGCGCCTGATGATCCGGGCTGCCGGCGAGGTTCTCCCGCTCGTGCGGGTCGTGACTCAGGTCATAGAGTAGACACGGGTCGTCTTCGCTGTACACGAACTTGTAGGCGCCACGACGGATCATCATCAGCGGCCCGACCGTGCCTTCGGCCATGTATTCGCCAATCACCTCGTCATGCCCGCCCTGCCCTTGCAGATGGCCGAGCAGCGAACGGCCATCGAGGTGCAGTTGGTTATCCACAGCGCCGCCGGCCAATTCCACCAGCGTTGGCAGCAGATCGCAGGTGGACACGCTGGCGCTCACCCGTGCGGCGGCGAAGTGCTGGGGCGCGTGCACCAGCAGCGGCACTCGCGCAGCCATTTCGAACCAATGCATTTTGTACCAGAGGCCACGTTCGCCGAGCATGTCGCCATGATCGCCGGAGAACACGATGATCGTGTCATCGGCCAGACCGCACTCTTCCAAGGTATGCAACAGCTTGCCGATGTTGTCGTCGACATAGCTGCAGGCGCCGAAGTAGGCGCGGCGCGCGTCGCGGATCTTGTCCACAGGCAGCGGCTTGTCCCACAGGTCATAGACCTTGAGCAGCCGTTGCGCGTGTGGATCCTGCTCGTGCTGGGCGTAGCTGTCGCGGGGCAGCGGGATATCCACAGCCTCGTAGCGATCCCAGTACGCCTTGGGGATGGTGTAAGGATCGTGCGGGTGGGTCATCGACACGGTCAGGCAGAAGGGACGGCCGTCGTCCTCGCGCACATGGTCGTAGAGGTACTGTCGCGCCTTGAACACCACTTCTTCGTCGAAATCCAGCTGGTTGGTGCGCACGCAAGGTCCGGCCTGAAGCACCGAGGACATGTTGTGGTACCAGCTCGGGCGCTCGTCGGGGGCATCCCAGTTCACCGCCCAGCCGTAGTCGGCCGGATAGATGTCGCTGGTCAGGCGTTCTTCGTAGCCATGCAGTTGATCCGGACCGCAGAAATGCATCTTGCCCGACAGCGCCGTGCGGTAACCCAGCGAGCGCAGGTAGTGGGCGTAGGTGGGCACGTCAGCGGGGAAATTGGCGGCGTTGTCGTAGGCGCCGATGCGGCTGGGCAACTGGCCGCTGACCAGGGTGAAGCGCGATGGGGCGCACAGCGGGCTGTTGCAGTAGGCCGAATCGAAGACCACTGCCTGCTCGGCCAGGCGCGCCAAGTGGGGCATCTTGATGGGGGACGGACCATGAATCGGCAGCAGGGGCGCGGCCATCTGATCGGCCATGATGAAGAGGATGTTCGGTCGTTTCATGGGGGCCTTCCATCGTTGAACGTTATGTGTAATCTCTGCGTTCAAGAGTGGGATCCATGGAAGAGTGGGTAAAGCCCATGTCGGGCAATGACTGGGATTAGCTGAGCTTATGTTTGATCACTTGGCTGGACTGTCGCTGGAGAGCTTGCGCGTGTTCGAAGCCGCTGCACGCCTGCGCGGCTTCACACCGGCAGCACTGGAGTTGGGCACCACCCAGCCGGCAGTGAGCCAGCAGATCAAGCGCCTGGAACTGCAGCTGGCCACGCGCTTGTTCGACCGCATTTACCGGGGCATCGAGCTGACCGAGGCGGGCCAGACATTGTTCGAGCAGGTTCACGGGGCATTGCAGGCGATGGACGCGGGGGTGGCCGACGCCACGGGGCGCACTCAGCACGAGGTGCTTCAGGTGGCCACCGATTTCGCCTTCGCCGCGTTCTGGCTGATGCCACGGCTGCAACGCTTTCGTGAGGCTTATCCACAGGTGGACGTGAGTCTGGTGACCGGTGAGCGCAGCCAGGCCATGCTGAGGCCGGACATCGACGTCGCGGTGCTGTTCGGCGATGGCCGCTTTCAGCATGGCGAGAGCCGCTGGTTGTTCGACGAGGAAGTGTTCCCGGTGTGCAGCCCTGCCCTGGCCCCAGACCGGCCGCTGGCAGCCGAGGCCCTGCAACGACTACCGCTGCTGCATTTGCGCGGCGAGCAAACGAGCCGCTGGTTCGACTGGAGCGGCGTGTTTCGCGGGCTTGGCCTGGTCAGCCCGCCGCCGCCGGGACAGCTGCGTTTCGACAACTACACCTTGTTGATCCAGGCAGCAATCGCCGGACAGGGCGTGGCCATCGGTTGGCGTCATCTGGTGGATGGGCTGGTCGAGCAAGGCTTGTTGTGCCGGCCACTGCACGGCAGCTTGCGCTCGGCGCGTGGCTATTACGTGGTGCTGCCGCCGCGCAAGCGACGCGGGGCATTGATCGGGCGGTTCGTGGAGTGGCTGGAGCAGGAGCGTGGCCAGTGAGTGCGAAGAGGTACTGTTGTACGTGAGTTCGTCTGACCATACGTCTTGCATTGGACAGTGCAGCTTGAGACGGCATCGCCTTTGGAGTCGCGCGCCTTGGGAAATTGCCCCAGCTACTGTGGCTGGGGCAATCAACTATGCGAGCTTAGCTCATTTCTTGCTCGAAAGGCTGAGGCCGCCTTTTTTGGCGTCCATGTAGCGGCAGATCACTGACGTTGCGCCTTCTCTGGAGCTATCTAGCTTCAACGTTCCAAGCTCGATCTCTTTTGTGCCTTTATCATCGGCGTTGGCCGCGAAGCCCTTCCACTTACCGTCCATGGCCGAATACTCGTACCCATCGAAACCATCCTGGGTGGTTTGGGCCGAGGCCTCTTTGATGTCTTTGGGGTCTGGACAGACGGTGGCTGCCATCGCCGAGCCCGCCATGAAAAGACTTAGTAGGGTAATAGAGACCATGCGCATGACAGCTACTCCTTCAGCAGAATTGGAGACCCAATCCTGTGTATGTTGAGTAGATTTGGCTACTGACAGAAATATCAGGTAGGCCCTTCAATGCGCACGGTCAGAGAGCCGCAGTCTCTGCAAACGCCGATTATCCCCTGGCGCCGCGTACGCCCTCAGCCAGCGCCGAGCACAGGCTCAGCACATCGGTGACCGCCTGGCCGGGCGTTTTTGCCTGGGCGATCTTGTCGACCAGTGCCGAACCCACCACTACGCCATCGGAGAGTCTGGCGATAGCCGCCGCCTGCTCCGGCGTGCGGATGCCGAAGCCGACGCTGATCGGCAGGTCCGTGTGGCGACGCAGGCGGGCGATGGCGTCCTGTACGTGTTCGGTGGTGGCTGAGCCGGCACCGGTCACACCTGCCACCGACACGTAGTAGACGAAGCCGGAGCTGCGCTCCAATACACGCGGCAGGCGTGCATCGTCGGTAGTCGGCGTGGTCAGGCGAATGAAGTCGATGCCGGCAGCCTGGGCCGGGGTGGCCAGCTCGGCGTCGTGCTCCGGCGGCAGGTCGACGATGATCAGGCCATCAACCCCGGCTTCCTGGGCCTGGGCGACGAAGGCTTGCACGCCATAGCGATGGATGGGGTTGTAGTAGCCCATCAGCACGATCGGCGTGGTCTGGTTGCCAACGCGGAATTCACGAACCATCTGCAGGGTTTTCGCCAGGGTCTGGCCGGCTTCCAGCGCACGCAGGGTGGCGAGCTGGATGGCCACGCCATCGGCCATGGGGTCGGTAAACGGCATGCCCAGTTCGATCACGTCGGCACCGGCATCGGGCAAACCCTTGAGGATTTCCAGCGAAGCTTCGTAGCCCGGATCGCCTGCAGTGACGAAGGTGACCAGTGCCGAGCGGCCTTCGGCCTTCAGCTCGGCGAAGCGTTGTTGAAGACGGCTCATGCCTGTTTCTCCTGGGCTGCCATGTGATTCATCACGGTGTGCATGTCTTTGTCGCCGCGGCCGGACAGGCACACGACCATCAAGTGATCCTTGGGCAGGCTCGGCGCGCGCTTGAGCGCTTCGGCCAAGGCGTGAGCGCTTTCCAGGGCCGGGATGATGCCTTCCAGGCGGCAGGTGGCGTGGAAGGCATCCAGGGCCTCGTCGTCGGTGATGCTGACGTACTCGACGCGCTTCACTTCGTGCAGGTAGGCGTGCTCCGGGCCGATGCCGGGATAGTCCAGGCCGGCGGAAATGGAGTGGGCATCGGTGATCTGGCCGTCGGCATCCTGCAGCAGGTAAGTGCGGTTGCCGTGCAGCACGCCCGGTACCCCGCCATTGAGGCTGGCTGCGTGCTTGTCGGTGTGCACACCGTGTCCGCCAGCTTCGACGCCGATGATCTGCACGCTGTCATCTTCGAGGAAGTCGTGGAACAGGCCCATGGCGTTGGAACCACCGCCGACGCAGGCGACCAGGCTGTCGGGCAGGCGACCTTCCTTCTCCTGCAACTGGGCGCGGGTTTCCTTGCCGATGATCGACTGGAAGTCACGCACCATCGCCGGATACGGGTGAGGGCCGGCGACGGTGCCGATCAGGTAGAAGGTGTCGTCGACATTCGTGACCCAGTCGCGCAGCGCCTCGTTCATGGCATCCTTGAGGGTGCCGGTGCCGGCAGTGACCGGGACGATCTCGGCGCCCAGCAGCTTCATGCGGAACACGTTGGCCTGCTGACGCTCGATGTCGGTGGCGCCCATGTAGATCACGCAGGGCAGGCCGAAGCGCGCAGCGACGGTAGCGGTGGCCACGCCGTGCATGCCGGCGCCGGTTTCGGCGATCAGGCGCTTCTTGCCCATGCGCTTGGCCAGCAGGACCTGGCCGATGCAGTTGTTCACCTTGTGCGCGCCCGTGTGGTTGAGCTCTTCGCGCTTGAGGAAGATCTTCGCGCCGCCGCAATGTTCGGTCAGGCGTTCGGCGAAGTACAGCGGGTTGGGCCGACCGATGTAGTCGCGCTGGAAATACGCCAGTTGCTCGAGGAATTCAGGGTCCGCTTTGGCCGCTTCGTACTCGCGGGCCAGGTCCAGCACCAGGGGCATCAGGGTTTCGGCCACGTAGCGGCCGCCGAACGAACCGAACAGGCCGTTGGCGTCGGGGCCGGGACGGTATTTGGGCTGGGTCATGGGACGCTCCATCTGGATTCGTAAGAAGAGGACCGTGCGGCGTGCCACCGGTCGATGGGCTTTACTCTACCCAGCCCTGGTCGCGCTGAAAACCGATAAGATTGCAGCAACACGTCAGGAAAACTCACACGTTATGGGTCAAGATCTCCCACCGCTCAATGCCCTGCGGGCCTTTGAGGTCACTGCTAGGCTGAACAGCGTCAGCCAAGCGGCAGAACAGCTGCATGTCACCCATGGCGCGGTGAGCCGCCAGATCAAGGTGCTCGAAGCGCATTTGGGGGTGGCCTTGTTCGTCAAGGACGGCCGTGGCGTCAAACTCACAGATGCCGGCATCCGCCTGCGTGATGCCAGCGCGGAGGCGTTCGACCGGCTGCGCGGCGTCTGCAGCGAGTTGAGCCGCGATCCTAGCCAGGCGCCCTTCGTGCTGGGCTGTTCCGGCAGTCTACTGGCACGTTGGTTCATTCCGCGTCTGGGGCGTTTGCAGGCCGACCTGCCGCACCTGCGACTGCACCTGTCGGCTGGGGAAGGCGACCTCGATCCTCGGCGTCCGGGACTCGACGCGTTGCTGGTGTACGCCGAACCACCGTGGCCGAGCGACATGCAGGTGCATGTGCTGGCGCAAGAGCGTATCGGGCCGGTGGTCAGTCCCCATTTTCCGAGATTCGCCCAGTTGTGCGACGCGCCCGCGCCGTCATTGCAGGGCGAAGCGCTATTGCACACCACCTCTCGGCCCCAGGCCTGGCCGACATGGGCCACACACCACGGGCTCGACCCTGACGCGCTGACCTACGGTCAGGCGTTCGAGCATTTGTACTATCTGTTGGAAGCGGCGATGGCAGGACTGGGGGTGGCGATCGCCCCGCAACCATTGGTGGCGGACGATTTGCGGGCTGGACGCCTGGCTGCACCTTGGGGCTTCTCCCCAACGCCGGCGGCGCTGGCATTGTGGGTGCCTCGACGCGCCGCAGATGGGCGCGCCGAGCAACTGGCGCAGTGGCTGCGCCAGGAGTTGCAAGGGCCGGCTGAGTAGGGCCGGCTTAGCGGTAAAGGCTTAGTTACGACGGCACAGCAGGAAGGCAGCCAGCAGGCCCAGGGCGCCAACCGCAACGCCAGCGGTGGTCCAAGGGTGCTCTTGAGCGTAGTCGCGGGTGGCGATGCCGGTTTCCTTGGTGCGGGTCTTCACTTCCTCGTAAGCGTCCGTCAGCAAGTTGCGCGAATGCTTCAGGGCGTTCTGAGCGTTGCCGCGCAGGGCCTTCATGGTTTTCTGGGTTTCTTCCGAAGCGTCGCCCTTGAGCTCTTCCAGGGTCTTGAGCAGGCTTTCGATCTCGGCTTCCATGCTTTCCAGTGAGGTCTTGCGCAGTGCATTACGGGCCATGTGGACTCTCCTTCGCTGAGTAGGGGTGATATAGGTGCGACTGCGCTGCGGCGCGAAAGTGCGATCGAACTTTCCAGGCGATTCCGGGCTCGCAGGTAAACCAGGCCTGGGCTGTCCGGCCCTGTCAGACACTTGATCCAAGGAGCGCATCCATGTCCGAGCATCACACCTACAAGAAGGTCGAAATCGTCGGTTCCTCGACCACCAGCATCGAAGACGCCATCAACAATGCGCTGTCGGAGGCCTCCCAGAGCATCCAGCACATGCAGTGGTTCGAAGTGGTCGAAACCCGTGGCCATATCGAGAATGCCAAAGTGGCCCATTATCAGGTCACGCTGAAGGTCGGTTTCCGTATTGCCAACAGCTGAAAACAGCGCCGCGCTGGCCTGTATCAGCGTTATAGGGTATGAGTTTCCAGGGGCACCGGGATGGGCCGCTGCCCTACTCTGCTTTTTTGATCCGCACAAGGAACGACAACGATGAAGAAAGTGTTTCTCGCAGCAGGTTTGATGGTGCTTGCAGGCAGCGCACTGGCGGCCGGCAAGCCGTGTGAAGAGCTCAAGGCCGAGATTGCGAGCAAGCTCGATGCCAAGGGTGTGCAAAGCTACACGCTGGATATCGTCGACAAAGGTACCGCCAAGGACAAGGTCGTAGGCACTTGCGAAGGCGACACCAAGGAAATCAACTACAAGCGCGGTTGAGGCGATGCGGGCGCCCACTCATGGCGCCTCGCGGATCGATCACGTTTCATGACAAAGCCGCTACTTCAAGGTAGCGGCTTTGTCGTTCCTGATGCCTCAAGCCTTCAAGGCCTGCGCCAGCAACTCGTAGGAGCGCAAGCGATCGGCATGCTCGTAAAGGTCGCAGGTGAAGATCAGCTCATCCGCGCCGGTCTGCTCCAGCAGCACCTCAACTTTTGCCCTGACTTTCTCTGGGCTGCCTATCATCGCCAGGCCAAGGAAACTCCCCACCGCGTCGCGTTCGTGCGGCAGCCACAGGCCGTCCATGCTCTTGACCGGCGGGCGCTGCATCAGGCTCTGCCCGCGAATCAGCGCGAGGATGCGCTGGTACACCGACGTAGCCAGGTATTCGGCCTGCTCGTCCGTTTCCGCCACTACCATCGGGATGCCCAGCATGACGTAGGGTTTGTCCAGCGTGGTCGAAGGTTTGAAGTGATCGCGGTAGATGCGGATCGCCTCATGCATGTAGCGCGGTGCGAAGTGCGAGGCGAAGGCGTAAGGCATGCCGCGCATACCGGCCAACTGGGCGCTGAACAGACTAGAGCCGAGCAGCCACATCGGCACCTCGGTGTCGTGGCCGGGCACGGCGATGACCTTCTGGTCGTCGGTGCGCGGGCCGAGGTAGCGTGACAGCTCCTCGACATCATCGGGGAAATCGTCAGCACTGCCCGATCGCTCGCGGCGCAGGGCGCGGGCCGTCATCTGGTCGGAACCCGGCGCACGGCCCAGGCCCAGGTCGATGCGACCGGGATAGAGGCTGGCCAGGGTGCCGAACTGTTCGGCGATCACCAACGGTGCGTGGTTGGGCAGCATCACGCCGCCCGAGCCGATGCGGATGCGCGAGGTGCCGCCAGCCAGGTAGCCGATCAGCACCGAGGTCGCCGAGCTGGCGATGCCATCCATGTTGTGGTGCTCGGCCACCCAGAAACGGTGGTAGCCCAGGCGTTCGACATGCCGGGCCAGGTCCAGAGCGTTGTGCAGGGACTGGGCTGGGCCGCTGTCGGCGCGCACCGGTACCAGGTCGAGGGTGGAGATCTTCAGGTCATGCAGCTGCGTCATCGCAACCTCCGCAGGCAGTGGGTGGGCCAATGGGCCTTACAGTTCTCTGTATGGGCGCTGCTTGAACGATTCAATGGCAGACCGTGGATTGGTCTGAACTTGCTGTGGGGTGGAGCCTCAGAACCTTGTAGACCTTAACCGTATGTCCAGGAGGCAACATGAAAAAGACAGCATCGGCGATCTGGGAAGGTGGGCTCAAGGATGGCAAGGGCCGACTGTCCACCGAGAGCGGCTCGCTGAAGCAGAACCCCTACGGTTTCAACACCCGTTTCGAGGGGTTGCCGGGGACTAACCCGGAGGAGCTGATTGGCGCGGCGCATGCCGGCTGCTTCTCCATGGCCTTGTCGATGATGCTCGGTGAACAGAACCTTACGCCGGAGCGTATTGACACTACCGCTGAGGTGACCCTCGATAAGCAGGATGACGGGTTCGCCATCACCGCCGTACATCTGATTCTCAAGGCCAAGGTGCCGGGCGCCAGCGATCAGCAGTTCCACGACATCGCCAACAAGGCCAAGGCCGGTTGTCCGGTGTCCAAGCTGCTCAACGCGAAGATCACCCTCGACGCCACCCTGCTTTCGTAAGCCGGGCTTTGTTGTACTCTGCAGGGGTCGGCAGATTGCCTGCCCCTTCAGGAGCCGTTCCATGATCCGCGTAGCATCCGTCGTTCTGGGCTCGCTGGTGGCCACTTCGGTATTGGCCGCACCCAAGCCTTGCGAGGAACTCAAGGCTGAGATCGAAGCCAAGATCCAGGCCGCTGGAGTGCCCTCCTACACGCTGGAAATCGTCTCCAACAGCGAAGTCAGTGACCAGAACATGGTCGTCGGCAGTTGCGATAACGGTACCCGCAAGATCATCTACCAGAAGAATGATGAATAAGCCCTGGGGCCACGCCGAGTGGCCCCGCTGCTTTCAAGGAATACAGAACACCTCGGCAGGCTCGTCCACCAGCACTTGGCGATCGGCATCGTAGAGGTACAACTGAGGCTGCATCGCCGGCGCCCGCGCTTCCAGGCGGTAATGCTCACCAGCTTTGAAGTCGTCGAAGCGCACGGTCAGGTAACAGGTGCGCTCAGTTGGGCTGGTGGTGAACAGGCCCGCTGTAAGTTCGTAGTCGAAGCGCACCACCAGCTCGTGACGGCCGGGGGCGACCTGGAAGTAGCGGCCGTCATCGAGACGCTTGCCGTCGAGCTTGTCGGCCATGATCACGCGACCCGGCGTGACGGTGTAGAGGTCGATCCACGCCTGGGCCGGATCTTTCGGGGGCAAGGGGCTGGCGCAAGCCCCCAGTGCACTGAGGGCGAACAGCATCATGGGCTGGCGCATGGTGAAACTCCGCTTGCGGGTCACAAGGCACAAGCATAGCGTCGATCAGCCATGCTGGCATCCCGCTGGCTCGCCTTGTCCCATGAGTTTCTGCTGCCCGTCATACAGCTTCACCCAAGGCCGCAAGCCGATACTGCCCGCTTGCAGGCGATAACGCTGCCCGGCGTTGAAGTCCTTGAAGGTGAGGTTGAGTTGGCAGTCGCGCCACAGCGGTTCTGCGACCGGGCCGATGTTGCTCGGCGACACTGGGAATTGGTAGCGCACGGTCAGCTCATGGCGACCCGGCGGGACTTCGAAATAGCGGTTGTCGCTCCAGTCGCGCTCATCGACCTGCACGGCGTGCAGCGAGGTGTCATCGCCCGGGGCGAGATCGACCCAGGCCTGGTTGGGGTCCGGGTCGGGCAAGGTGGAGCAGGCGCCCAGCAGCCCGAAGGTGCCGATGGCAAACAGTGTACGCATGGCGAAAAGGTCCCTTGGCAAGATAGTCTTGGCACGCACTGGCCTTGAGCGGGATGAACAGCCCCTATGCTTCGACGTTTTGCACGACAGCGCTCAGGCCGCCGGGCTCTGGACCGCGTTTTCACGGTGTTTGTTCCGCTGGCGGCAGCGCTGCTGCTCAGCGGCTGCGGCACCGTGGGTTATTACGGGCAGCTGGCCCAAGGGCAATGGCAACTGCTGCGGGCGCGCCAGCCGGTCGAGCAGGTGGTGGCCAATCCGGCCACCGACCCACGGCTGCGCCAACGTCTGACACAGGCCGAGCAGGCCCGCGTCTTTGCCAGCGAGCGGCTGAAACTGCCGGATAACCGCAGCTATCGCGTCTACGCCGACCTCGGCCGCCCCTATGTGGTGTGGAACGTCTTCGCCACGCCGGAGCTGTCTCTGCAGCCCATCACCCACTGTTTTCCCATCGCCGGGTGTGTAGCCTACCGGGGCTATTACCACCAGGGCGCGGCGCGTGGGGCGGCGGCGGTGATGCGCCAGGAAGGGCTGGATGTCTATGTAGGGGGCGTGGAGGCCTATTCCACACTGGGCTGGTTCGACGATCCGCTTCTCTCGTCGATGCTGCGCTGGGACGATGAGCGGCTGGCCACCTTGATCTTCCACGAGTTGGCGCATCAGCGTTTCTACGTGAAGGACGACACCGCATTCAACGAGTCTTTCGCCACCTTCGTCGAGCAGGAGGGCACTCGCCAATGGCGCCGAGCGCGCGGGCTACCGGCTGAACATGAGGATGGCGCAGGTCAGCGTGAGCAGTTCGTGCGCTTGGTGCTGGCCAGCCGCGATCGACTGCAGGCGATCTACGCGCAGCCATCGAGCGATGGCGAAAAGCGCGTGGCCAAGCAAGCTGAGTTCCAGCGCCTGCGCCGGGATTACCGACAGATACGCGACCGCGACTGGGGTGGCGATACACGCTACGACGCTTGGGTCTATGGACCGATGAGCAACGCCAAACTGTTGCCGTTCGGGCTGTATGACCAGTGGGTGCCGGCCTTCGCCGCGCTGTACCGCGAGGTCGGCGGGGATTGGACGAAATTCTATCGGCGGGTCGAGGACGTGGGACGACTGTCGGTCGATGAGCGCCAGGCGGCGTTGCAGCGGTTGGGCGCAAGCCGGTAGCGCTCGGGGCCGCCAGGCGGCCCTTGTGGCGGTCAAGCGGCCAGGAAGGCCCGGTGCAGGTCGGCCACCGTCTCGAAATGGAAAGCCGGGGTCTCGGCGGCCAGCTCTTCGCGGCTGCCGAAGCCATACCCCACGGCGACCGCCTGCAGGCCGTTGCTGTGGGCGCCGATCAGGTCGTGCTTGCGGTCACCGATCATCAGCGTCTGCGCCGGATCCAGCCGCTCTTCATCCAGCAGATGGCGAATCAGCTCGACCTTGTTGGTGCGCGTGCCATCCAGCTCGCTGCCGTAGATCACTTTGAAGTGCCGGTCGAAGGCGAAGTGTCGGGCGATCTCGCGGGCGAACTCCCAGGGCTTGGAGGTGGCGACATACAGCGTGCGGCCCTGCTCGGTGAGGGCTTGCAGCAGCGCAGGTACGCCTTCGAACACGTGGTTCTCGTACAGCCCGGTGACCTTGAAGCGCTCCCGGTAGAAATTCACCGCCTGCCAGGCCTTGGCCTCGTCGAAGCCATAGAACTGCATGAACGCCTGGAGCAACGGTGGGCCGATGAAGTGCTCCAGGCGGGTCAGGTCCGGCTCGTCGATGCCCAGCTTGGCCAGCGCGTACTGGATCGAGCGGGTAATACCCAGGCGTGGATCGGTGAGGGTGCCGTCGAGGTCGAAAAGAACGGTTTGCTGGTGCATGGATCAGGGGTGCTCCGGTTGATCGTAGCCTTCGGCCAGGTGCTGGTCCTTGAGCTTCACATAGTTGTTGGCGCTGTAGGCAAAGAACGCGCGTTCGTTTTCGCTCAGTGGTCGGGCCTGCTTCACAGGACTGCCGACATACAGGTAGCCGCTGACCAAGCGCTTGCCGGGCGGTACCAGGCTGCCGGCGCCGATGATCACCTCGTCCTCGACGATGGCGCCGTCCATCACCGTGCTGCCCATGCCGACCAGGATCCTGTTGCCCAGGGTGCAGCCGTGCAGCATGACCTTATGGCCGATGGTCACCTCGTCGCCGATGATCAGCGCGAAGCCGTCGGGGTTGAACGGCCCGGCATGGGTGATGTGCAGCACACTGCCATCCTGCACGCTGGTGCGCGCACCGATGCGGATGCGGTGCATGTCGCCACGAATCACCGTCAATGGCCAGACCGAACTGTCCTCGCCGAGCTGCACGTCGCCGATCACCACCGCCGAACGGTCGACGAAGGCGCGTGGGCCGAGGCTTGGCGTGTGGTCGCGAAAGGTGCGGATGGCCATGATCGTATTCCTCTACGGTGCCGATAGGCAGGCTGCCTGCTGCGGTCGGCGTCGATTGTAATTAAGATGGTGCAGTGTTTCTCCTGCCAAGGTATCCGAACCGTGAGTGCGAACAACCCGCTTCTGCAGTCCCATGACCTGCCGCCCTTCTCCGCGATCCGTGCCGAACACGTGCTGCCGGCGATCGAGCAGATCCTGGCCGACAACCGCAAGGCCATCGCCGATATCCTCGAGCAGCAGGGCAAGAACCCCTCCTGGGCTGGCCTGGTGCTGGCGATGGATGAACTCAATGACCGCCTGGGCGCGGCCTGGAGCCCGGTCAGCCACCTCAATGCGGTGTGCAACAGCCAGGCGCTGCGCGAGGCCTACGAATCGTGCCTGCCGGCGCTGAGCGCCTACGCCACCGAACTGGGGCAGAACCGCGCGCTGTTCGACGCCTACCAGGCCCTGGCCAACAGCCCGGAAGCCGCCGGTTTCGACGTGGCGCAGAAAACCATTCTGGAACACGCCCTGCGCGACTTCCGCCTGTCGGGCATCGATCTGTCGCCCGACAAACAGCAGCGCTACGCCCACGTGCAGAGCACCCTCAGCGAACTGGGCAGCCGCTTCTCCAACCAACTGCTCGACGCCACCCAGGCCTGGACCAAGCACGTCACCGACGAAGCCGCGCTGGACGGCCTGACCGAGTCGGCCAAGGCGCAGATGGCCGCCGCCGCCCAGGCCAAAGGGCTGGACGGTTGGCTGATCACCCTGGAGTTCCCCAGCTACTACGCGGTGATGACCTATGCCAACGACCGCGCCTTGCGTGAAGAACTGTACGCCGCCTACTGCACCCGCGCGTCCGATCAGGGGCCTAATGCCGGTCAGTTCGACAACGGTCCGGTCATGGCCGAGATTCTCGATCTGCGCCAGGAACTGGCCACGTTGCTCGGCTACGCCAACTACGCCGAACTGAGCCTGGCCACCAAGATGGCCGAGTCCAGCGACCAGGTGCTGAGCTTCCTGCGCGACTTGGCCAAGCGCTCCAAGCCGTTCGCCGTCCAGGACCTCGAGCAGCTCAAGGCCTATGCCGCCGAGCAGGGCTGCGCCGAGCTGTCGAGCTGGGACGCCGGCTACTATGGGGAAAAACTGCGCGAGCAGCGCTATAGCGTGTCCCAGGAAGCCCTGCGCGCCTACTTCCCGATCGACAAGGTACTGGGCGGTCTGTTCAGCATCGTCCAGCGCCTGTACGGCATCGAAATCGCTGAGCTCAAGGGCTTCGACGCCTGGCACCCGGACGTACGCCTGTTCGAGATCAAGGAAAACGGCCAACACGTGGGGCGCTTCTTCTTCGACCTCTATGCCCGCGCCAACAAGCGCGGCGGCGCCTGGATGGACGGCGCCCGCGACCGTCGCCGCACCGCCGCAGGCGCGTTGCAGAGCCCGGTGGCCAATCTGGTGTGTAACTTCACCCCGGCAGCGCCCGGCAAGCCGGCGTTGCTCACCCACGACGAAGTCACCACGCTGTTCCACGAGTTCGGCCATGGCTTGCATCACCTGCTCACCCGCATCGAGCATGCCGGTGTTTCAGGCATCAACGGCGTGGCCTGGGATGCGGTCGAGTTGCCGAGCCAGTTCATGGAGAACTGGTGCTGGGAGCCGGAAGGCCTGGCGCTGATCTCCGGTCACTATGAAACCGGCGAAGCGCTGCCCCAGGACCTGCTGGACAAGATGCTGGCGGCGAAGAACTTCCAGTCCGGCATGATGATGGTGCGCCAGTTGGAGTTCTCCCTGTTCGACTTCGAACTGCACGCCACCCATGGCGATGGCCGCAGCGTGCTGCAGGTGCTCGAGGGCGTGCGCGACGAGGTCACGGTAATGCGTCCGCCGGCCTACAACCGGTTCCCCAACAGCTTCGCGCACATCTTTGCCGGCGGTTATGCGGCCGGCTACTACAGCTACAAGTGGGCCGAAGTGCTGTCGGCCGACGCCTTCTCGCGCTTCGAGGAAGAAGGCGTGCTCAACGCCGACACCGGCCGTGCGTTCCGTGAGGCGATCCTGGCCCGTGGCGGCTCGCGGGCACCGATGGTGCTGTTCGTCGACTTCCGCGGTCGCGAGCCCTCCATCGATGCCCTGTTGCGCCACAGTGGTCTGACCGAAGAGGCCGCGGCATGAGCGAGGGCGCTGCCAGCACGACCAAGAAACGCTTCATCGCCGGGGCGGTCTGCCCGGCGTGCAGTGAGCCGGACAAGCTGATGATGTGGAGCGAAGACGGCGTGCCGCACCGCGAATGCGTGGCCTGCGGTTTCACCGACACGCTCAACGAGCAAGGGCTTTCGGTGCCCAAGGAGCTTGGCACCCGGGTCAACCAGCAGGCGGTCAAGGCGCAGCCGGTACAGGTGCAGACCGTGCAGTTCTTCCCCAACCCGAAGTTGAAGAAGACCGACTGATCGCACCGTCCGGCTGACGCCGCTGGCGGCAATGACCAACTCGCATTACTGTATGTGCATACAGTAATGCGGGTTTTTCATCATGAAGTCAGCTCCCGTCCGCGGCCGTGGCACTACCAGCAATCCCCACAACCGCTTCGCCCCGAGCATCTCGGTGGTGGAAGATGACGGCTGGCATCAGGAAGTGCCGGTCACCCAGGGCACCGAGGTGCGGATCGAGACCGCCAAGACCATCATCGCCCGCAACACCTCCCCCGACTTGCCCTTCGACCGTTCGATCAATCCCTACCGCGGCTGCGAGCATGGCTGTATCTACTGCTATGCCCGGCCCAGCCATGCCTACTGGGACCTGTCCCCTGGCCTGGATTTCGAAACCAAGCTGATCGCCAAGACCAATGCCGCCGAGGTGCTCGAACAGCAGTTGAGCAAGCCGGGTTACGTCTGTGCGCCGATCAACCTGGGTGCCAACACCGATCCCTACCAGCCGATCGAGCGCGACCACCAGCTCAGTCGCCGTCTGCTCGAGGTGCTGTTGCGCTATCGCCACCCGGTGACCATCGTGACCAAAGGCTCGTTGATTCTGCGCGACCTCGACCTGCTGAGCGAATTGGCCAGCCTGCGCTTGGTGCGGGTGATGATCAGCCTCACCACGCTGGACGATGAGCTCAAGCGCACGCTGGAGCCGCGTGCGGCGGCGCCGAAGGCTCGGTTGCGGGCCATTCGCGTGTTGCGCGAAGCAGGCGTGCCGGTGGGGGTGCTGTGCTCGCCGATCATTCCGATGATCAACGATTGCGAACTGGAGCACCTGCTCGAAGCGGCGCGTGACGCTGGCGCACAGAGCGCCGCCTACATGATGCTGCGCCTGCCGCTGGAGGTGGCGCCGCTGTTCGAGCAGTGGCTGCAGGATCATTACCCGCAGCGGGCAGCACATGTGCTGAGCCTGATTCGTCAGAGCCGGGGTGGCGAGTTGTATGACAGTCGTTTCGGAACGCGCATGCGTGGCGAAGGCGTGTTCGCCGAGCTGTTGGCCCAGCGCTTTGCCAAGGCCGCTCGGCAGATGGGCTTTGCCGGACGCGAGGCGTTGGCGTTGGACTGCTCGGCGTTTTGCGTGCCAGGGGCGCAGATGGCGTTGTTTTGAACATGCCCTGCTACCCCGCAATCTTACTCATGGCTGCCAATAATTTCGCTGGAGGGTATTGGCGATTGATGCTTTTTTGCTATTATCGAGAACTCTCCGCAAAAACCTGGAACGCCCGTTCTAGAGCCTCTGAATTCAGTTTCAGTTAAGTTTTCTGCGCTAGCGTAAAGACTCAGTCAAAGGTGGCTGTGATTTATTAGCTGTGCGCGTCATCTAATTCCTCGCATAGCCAGAATCTTTCCCCGGTAGACTCGTGCTTACCGAAAAACCGTCTAGAGGATGAATCATGCCCATCAAGGACCCATCCAAGCCCGTTCCGGCTGCCCCTGCCGAGAACGCCGATGCCGCCCTGAAGCACATCGTCGACGGCTTCTTGAAATTTCACCATGACGTGTTCCCCGAGCAGCAGGAGCTGTTCAAGAAGCTCGCCACCGCGCAGAAACCCCGCGCCATGTTCATCACCTGCGCCGACTCGCGCATCGTTCCCGAACTGATCACCCAGAGCTCGCCGGGCGACCTGTTCGTGACCCGTAACGTGGGTAACGTGGTGCCGCCTTATGGGCAGATGAACGGTGGTGTTTCCAGCGCCATCGAGTACGCGGTGATGGCGTTGGGCGTTCACCACATCATCGTCTGCGGCCACTCCGACTGCGGCGCCATGCGTGCCGTGCTCAACCCGCAGTCGCTGGCCAAGATGCCCACCGTCTCGGCCTGGCTGCGCCACGCCGAAGTGGCGCGCACCGTGGTCGAGAACAACTGCACCTGCGACACCGAGCACGAGAACATGCAGGTGTTGACCAAGGAAAACGTCATCGCCCAGTTGCATCACCTGCGCACCCACCCTTCGGTGGCTTCGCGTCTGGCGGCTGGCCAGTTGTACATCCATGGTTGGGTCTACGACATCGAGACCAGCCGCATCGAAGCCTACGATGCGGCCAGCGACGCCTTCCTTCCGCTCAGTGCCGGTGAGCCGGTGCCCTGCGCGACTCCGAGAGGCCGCTACTAAGCTGCCCTACCACCTGAAGAAACCCTGATAGCCGGCTGCGCCCCGTTGGCGCGGCAGGGCTTTCGGCTGCCTTGAATTTCCCTGAACGCCTTGCCGGCAATCCTGTTGGCGGCCTGCGCCTGCGCGCGATTCAGGGATCCGCGTGCTATCGGCCAGTGGATTGGCCGTGAATCAGAAAAGGAGCGACATGGTGAACATGACACAGATTAAAGCGGCACTGCCGCGCGAATTGCTGGCTTCGGTCGTGGTGTTCCTGGTGGCCCTGCCGCTGTGCATGGGCATCGCGATTGCCTCGGGCATGCCGCCGGCCAAAGGGCTGATCACCGGCATCATCGGCGGCGTCGTGGTCGGCTTTCTCGCCGGCTCGCCGCTGCAGGTCAGCGGCCCGGCGGCGGGCCTGGCCGTGCTGGTGTTCGAGCTGGTGCGACAGCATGGCGTGGCCATGCTCGGGCCGATCCTGCTGCTGGCTGGATTGCTGCAATTGCTGGCCGGGCGCCTGCGCCTGGGTTGCTGGTTCCGCGTCACTGCCCCGGCCGTGGTGTACGGCATGCTGGCGGGCATCGGCGTGCTGATCGTGCTGTCCCAGGTGCATGTGATGTTCGATGCGGCGCCGCAGCCCTCTGGCGTCGACAACCTGCTGGGCTTCCCCGCCACCCTCGCCGCTGCGCTGCCGCTGGAGAGCGCCGGCAGTGGGTGGCAGGCCGGCGCCCTGGGCCTGGGCACCATCGCCCTGATGTGGGGGTGGGATCGCTGGCGCCCGCAGCGGCTGCGCTTCATTCCCGGTGCGTTGCTGGGCGTGGCGGCGATGACTGCGCTCAGCCTGTGGCTGGCGCTACCGGTCAACCGCGTGCAGGTGCCGGCGGACCTCTCCGAAGCCATCGACTGGCTGCGTCCTGACGACCTCCTGCAACTGGCCGATCCGAGCCTGCTGGTGGCGGCTTTCGCCCTGGCCTTCATCGCCAGCGCCGAAACCCTGCTGTCGGCGGCGGCGGTAGACCGCATGCACAATGGCCAGCGTTCGGATTTCGACCGTGAACTGTCAGCCCAGGGTATCGGCAATATGCTCTGTGGTCTGCTCGGCGCCTTGCCGATGACCGGGGTGATCGTGCGCAGTTCGGCCAACGTCCAAGCCGGCGCCCAGACCCGCGCATCGGCGATCCTGCATGGGGTGTGGCTGCTGGGCTTCGTGGTGGTGCTGGGCAGTGTGCTGCAGCAGATTCCGGTGGCGAGCCTGGCGGGCGTGCTGGTCTACACCGGCATCAAGCTGGTGAACGTCAAAGCGTTCCGTGACCTGGGCCGTTATGGCCGCATGCCGATGTTCACCTACGCCGCGACTGCCTTGGCCATCGTCTTCACCGACCTGCTGACCGGTGTGCTGGTGGGCTTCGCCCTGACCTTGCTGAAGCTGGCGTTCAAGGCCGCGCGGCTGAAGATCAACCTGGTGCCGCTCGACGAGCCTGGACACCTGGAACTGCGCTTGAGCGGTGCGGCGACCTTCCTCAAGGTGCCAGCACTGACCCAGACGCTGGAAAGCGTGCCGCCCGGCACCACGCTGCACGTACCGTTGGGCAACCTGAGCTACATCGACCACTCGGTGCTGGAACTGCTGGAGGACTGGGGGCGTTCGAGCCTGGCCGCCGGTTCGCACTTGCGTATCGAACAGCATGGACTCAAACGCCGCGTGGAGGGCCGGCTACGGCGCCTGGCCCAGGCCTGATGCGCGCCCTCGAAGGCTTCACGCTCGCTTGGGCACCAGCTTGCGACAGCCTTCCTTGCGACTGGGGTACTGCTCGCATTTGCGCAGTACCTGACGCACTTGCTCATCGGCCTTCAACTGCCGATTGGCCAGCAGCTTTTCGGTGATGAACAGTTCCTCCGAGCCCAGATTGCGTTCGGCCTTGTCGATCATGTCCAGTGCCGCGCGGGGGTCGCGGTTACGCAAGTGGTGGCCGATCATCAAGTCGTACACCAGGGGGCTGGCCAGCGACCAATCCTCGATACCCCGCAGATCGGCCAAGGCGGCGCGGTTGTCGCCCTGGGCCGAGTGCACGGTGAAGGCGGTGCGGCGGATGCCGGGCTGGTTGCCGACTGGCGAAGCCAGCGCGCGGTCGATGAAGGCCTGGGCTTCGCGGGTTTTCTTCTGTTCCAGTGCCGCGGTGGCGGCGTAGGCGTCGCGGTAGGCCTGCAGGGCGCGTTGTACGCTCGCCGAGTCCCGCACCTGAGGCCAGGTGCGTCGGTTCACCCGAGCCTGGGTCTGTTGGCGGTACTCGCGCTGAAGATACTGGCGCAATTCTTCATCACGCTGGATCGGCGACATGTGCGAGCGGGTCAGGTACTGGCCGGTGGCGTTCAAGGCCGTGCCCACGCTCTGGTTGAGCAGGGTCTGCAGCTCCTGGGTGGTGCGGTTGAGGTCGAGCTTGATCAGCGACTCGGTCATCGCCGCTTGCCGCTCTTGCAGAAAACTGGTCAGCAGCGGCTTTTGCTTGCCCTGGAAGTCGTCGAGCCGCTGCAGGCTCACGCTCGATGCCCGAGGGGCATAGTTGGCGCGAATCATCAGATCGGCCCCGAGCAGGTCGGCCTGGTCTTCCTGCGCCCGCCCCCAGGCGGTGCTCCAGACGTTGTCCGAAAAGGTATTGGCCAGCGAGGTGTAGAGCACGGTGTTGCCGATGGTTTTCTGCGTGCCCTGGGGGTCTTTGCTGAACAGCTTGCCGCTCTGCCTGTCGAGCCGGGTGTTCTTGGCCACGGTCGCCATGATCACCGTGGTGGTGATGTTGCCCAGCAGTTGTTTCTGCTCCTGGAACGCCGCGCGGCGATCGTGATGACGCAGCAGCACATGGCTCATTTCATGGCTGAGCATGGCCGCGATCTCATCTTCGCTTTCGACGTTGTCGAGCATCCCCAGCGGCACGAAGATCGTGCCGTAGGGGTCGGCCGAGGGGCCGAAGGCATAGCTGTTGACGATGCGCACCTGCAGCGCCGGAGCCTGACCGGGCCAGCCTTTGACCAGGCGGCCGACGATGGTTTGCAGGTAGCGCTCCAGCTCAGGGATGCGGACCAGGTCCTGCTGGCGGATTTCGTCGGCCGGGATGGCTCGGCCATCGAAGCTCAGGCGCAGTTGCTGGGCTTTCTGCGGGTCTGCCCGATAATACTGGCGCACGTCTGCATGCTCGACGTAACGCCCTTCCAGCCGGGATTGAGTGGAGGGCCCCACCAGGTTCTGCAACGCGTCATTGGCGCCGTTCAGCGTGTGGCAGCCGCCCAGCAGCGCCATGGCCATCAACGCCAAGGCAGACTTCGTCCGCGCGCCGCTCACTTCTGACACCCTGCGCCATAGCCGATGGTGCCGTTGCTCTGGTGGTCGTCGGAGTAGCCCCGTGGCAGGGTCTGGCAGGGGAACTTGACGCTGTTGAGCGGCGGGTTCACCCGCACCGCCATGGTGTCCATCCACACCTGACCTTCGGGCAGGCTCACCTGGATGATGTCGAGTTCCTTGTTGTACTGCACCACTCGCGCCGGTTTGGGCAGGGTGCTGCTGTCGATCTGACGCAGGGATCTGCCCTGGTCATCCATCACGGCCACCGACGGGGTGAGCCAGGCCTCCACCATCGGTTCATCACTGGCCAGCACGTGTGCGCTGACCAGGACCGATAACAGCAATAAAGTGGGCTTGATCATCTCTGAATCCTTGAGTTGAGAAATACGGCAATCTCAGGCCTTGTTGGCGAACAGGGCCTGGATCCTTGTGCTGAACAAGGTGAGTGACAGCAACAGCAGGCCGAGGACGTTGGCCGGTGTGAAGTTGAAGTGCCAGAGCACCGCGCTCACCAGGCCGATGGCCGCCAGCACCAACACCCAGGAAGACAGCGGGCGCAGTTTGATCCGGCGGCGCTGTCCGAGATCGGCACGGGTGAGCAACGGGGCGTCCAGCGTGCCCTTGAGCCAGGTGATAGCGCCGAGCAGCAGCAATTCGACGATATCCAGCAGGTCGATCGAGCCGGCCGGGATACCGAGATCGGTCAGGCTGGGGGTGGACCGGTAGTAGTTCATGCCCCAGTTGACCAAGTTGTCCAAGGCCATGGCGTGCCAGTAGACGCCGGCCACCTTGCCGTGCAGCGCTGATGGGGTGAGGTCGCCGGTGCCGACGATCTGCGCGCCGACCAGTACCAGTTTGCCCTGCAGCAGGGTTCTGAGCAGCGCTTGATCCTGCTCGTCGGTGACGGCCAGGTCGCTCGGCGACAGGGTCAAGGTATAGGGACAGGTGGCCTGCACCTGTTGCCCCAGCTTCCAGAAGATGGCCTGTCCGAGTTGCTCGAACAGGCCCGGCACCGTGCAGGTGCTGACATCGGCGACCTTGGCTTGCAAGGGCGACTGCCTGAGCCCCCACTGCACCGTCATGGGCGCAAGCGCCGCCGCCTGCCGTGCATCGGCAGGCAACCGGCTGCAATCATGTTGACGGCAATACTCGCGATACAGACGCAGTGCCGGTGTCTCCATGGCACCGGCGGGGGTGTTGACGGCAAGCGGATACTGATTGGCGAATCCACTCCAGGTCACCAGCGCGGGAGTACCGACGGCGGCCAGGCGTGCAAGGGTGTTGACCCCGTTCTGATCGTGAGGCTGACCGGTGTCGGCAAGAAACAGCGCAATGCCCTGCTGGCGATAACGCTCGAAGACGTTGGCCAGAAACTGGCTCTCCATCTGCGGCGGCTGGCCGGGCAGCGCGCGGGAATGATCGTGGCTGTAGATCAGATCGACGAATACCGCCGCAGGCTGATAGGCCAGCAGGCGTTTGAACAGCTTGCTCTGCTCGCTGTACGGCATAGGCCAATAGGTGTCGTTACGGCGCAGGTAGTCGTCGTCGATCAACACCACGACGACCTGGCGTTGACCCTCGTCGGCGTAGCGTTCGGCCAGCAGGCGGTTGAGCCAACGCGCGGAAGCGTCGTCGGTCGAACTGGCTATTCCAAAGGGATCGAGCAGGGCGATCAAGATCACGCTGAGGCCAAACAGTGCCTGGCGCAGCGTATACAGCGAAGGTTTCAGCATCCATGCCTCGAACAAGCGGGTGCAGCATTTTGCCACTATTGGCGGGCAGCGCCAATGCCGGCGGGGCGCTTCCTGCGCCCCAGCACGGCCCTCAGGCTCAGTGGCTGGTCTGGTGCAGGTCCAGTTCCACGCTCAACTGGCGCGACAGGCATGGC
This sequence comes from Pseudomonas sp. SC11, assembly GCF_047039205.1. Lineage (NCBI taxonomy): Bacteria > Pseudomonadati > Pseudomonadota > Gammaproteobacteria > Pseudomonadales > Pseudomonadaceae > Pseudomonas > Pseudomonas sp. SC11. The sequence goes on from NZ_CP178183.1 coordinate 55,577, forward strand.
CAGCGCTTCCACGCTTCGCCGGTTTGCGGGCTGCGCAGGGTTTCGCGGTAGGCCTCCACCGATTCGACGGCGAAGCTCTCGTCGTCGAGCATTTCGTCCACCGAGTGGTGCACCACTTCGTCCAGTTGATTGGCGAAGGTTTCGCCGATCAGTTGGTGGGCGATGAGGTTGGCCACGGTGGTGTCTACCGGGATCAGTGGCTGCTGGAAGTGGCGGATATACAGGTCGTTGACCTCTTCGACCAACCGATGCGCCAGGTAGGCTTCGTCCAGCAGGCAGTCCAGCCCGGTGTGCGAGCCCACCACGCTGGGCGGTTGCAGGAAATAAGCCTCGGCGATTTTCAGCACGGGTTTGATCTGCGACTCGATACCCGCCTCGCGGGCCACTGCATGGGCGGCTTCGAGCAGTTCGGGCACTTGGTCGATGTAGGCGCTGACGAAGCGTGCCAGGGTGCCCTTGGCATCCTGCACGGGTAGTTGGATCAGCGGGTGCAGGTGCGGCAGCTGCTGCTCGAGGCGCTGTTGCAATTGGCCAGTGCGACGCTCGTACAGTTGGGCTTGATGGATCTGCTCGCGTACAGCTGCGGTGTTCATGACAACTCCAGGGACAAGGCGTTACAAACGGAAGACACTAAGGTAGCTCGGTTGCGCAAAGGCCTAAGACGCATTTGTTATATCAGCGAGACACTTGCTCCATGCGGTTATATCAATGTGCCATCATTTTGCCGCTTGGTTAGCCCTAACCGGTCAAGGACTGTAATCTAGCCGCCTACGACGAGATCCTTCATTCCCATTTCGCCCCTCTGAATCGAATGCCCAAGCCATGACCCGAACCCAGAAAACCATCCTGATCCTGTTCGCCCTGACTGCATTGATCCTGGGCTTGACCGTTACCAAAGCGCTCAATGGCCGGGGCGAAGCCGATTCGGCCGGGCTGACCGAGGCCGGGATCATTCTGCTGGCGCAGAGTCGCAGCGTGCCGGCGGTGAGCATGACCGACCAGAACGGTCAGCCGGTGCAACTGGACCAGCTCAAGGGCAAGTGGTCGTTGCTGTTCTTCGGCTATACCTACTGCCCTGACATCTGCCCGACCACGCTGGCCCAGTTGCGGCAGGTCAAGAGCGAGCTGTCCAAAGGGACGCTCGATCACTTGCAGGTGGTACTGGTGAGCGTCGATCCGGCCCGCGATACCCCCCAACAGCTCAAGCAGTATCTGGCGTATTTCGACAAGGATTTCGTCGGGCTGGCCGGCTCCATCGAAGACACCCAGACACTGGCCCATGCCTTGAGCATCCCGTTCATCCCGGCGGACACGCGCAAGCCTGGCTACACCGTGGACCACAGTGGCAACTTGGCAATCGTCGGGCCGGATGGTCGGCAGCGCGGCTTCATCCGCGCGCCGTTCGACACTCAAAAGCTGGTGGCGCAGTTGCCCAAGCTGGTGAAGCGCGACTGATTCAAGCGCTGTCGCGCGCCCGATTACGGCTGGAGCCGTTTCTACGAATCGGGCGCGCAGGGCAAATGGACGAGCGCAATCAGAACGCCGGAACCACTGCGCCCTTGTACTTCTCGGTGATGAACTGCTTCACCTCAGGCGAGTGCAGGGCCTGAACCAGCTTCTTGACCGCGTCGCTGTCCTTGTTGTCCTCGCGGGTGACCAGGATGTTCACGTAGGGCGAGTCCTTGCCTTCGATGGCCAAGGCATCCTTTTCCGGATTGAGCTTGGCTTCCAAGGCGTAGTTGGTGTTGATCAGCGCGGCATCCACCTGGGTCAGCACCCGCGGAATGGTGGCCGCTTCCAGCTCACGGAACTTCACGTTCTTGGGATTTTCGGCGACATCCTTCACGGTGGCGAGGATGTTGCTGTTGTCCTTGAGCTTGATCACACCGGCCTTGTCCAGCAGCAGCAAGGCTCGGCCGCCGTTGGTGGCGTCGTTGGGGATGACCACGGTGGCACCGGACGGCAGCTCGTCGAGTGTCTTGTACTTGCTCGAATAGATGCCCAGCGGTTCGATATGCACGCCGGCAACGCTGACCAGGTGGGTGCCCTTGGCCTTGTTGAATTCGTCCAGGTACGGCTGGTGCTGGAAGAAGTTGGCGTCCAGGCGCTTCTCGGCCACTTGCACGTTGGGCTGGATGTAGTCAGTGAACTCCTTGACCTTCAAATCCACCCCTTCCTTGGCCAGTGTCGGCTTGACGAAGTCGAGGATCTCGGCGTGCGGCACCGGGGAGGCGGCCACGCTCAAGGTTTCCGCCGCCTGGGCGGAGAAGGCCGCGACGGCGGCGACGACAGCAAGCAGTTTCTTCATCGATCACTCCTTGTGAGGGCCGCGACGGCCCCCGAACGGGTCGGCACGCCGACCCCATTGGGGTTGTTACTTACGGGAAAAATGCACGACCAGCCGGTCGCCCACGCTCTGCAGGATCTGCACCAGCACCAACAGCAGCACCACGGTGACGATCATCACGTCGGTCTGGAAGCGCTGGTAGCCGAAGCGGATGGCTAGGTCGCCCAGGCCGCCGGCGCCGACCACACCGGCCATCGCGGTATAGGACACCAAGGTGATCGCGGTGACCGTAATGGCCGCAAAAATACCTGGACGCGCTTCGGGCAGCAGGGCATTGGTGATGATCTGCCGGGTGGTGGCGCCCATCGACTGAGTGGCCTCGATGATGCCGCGGTCCACTTCGCGCAGCGCAGTTTCCACCAGGCGGGCGAAGAACGGCGTGGCACCGACCACCAAGGGCGGGATGGCGCCAGCCACGCCCAACGAGGTGCCGGTGATCAGTACGGTGACCGGAATCATCACGATCAGCAGGATGATGAAGGGCAGCGAACGCAGGATGTTCACCACCAGCGACAGCAGCGCATACACGCCCTTCTGCTCGAACATCTGCCGCGGGCCGCAGAGGAACAGCAGCACGCCCAGCGGCAGGCCGAGCAGCACGGTGAACAGCAGCGAGCCGAACAGCATGATCAGGGTGTCGCCGGTGGCCAACCAGATCTCGGACCAGTCGACGTTGGCGAAGAAATTCAGGGCGTCCATCAGCGCAGGACCTCCATGTGGACGTCAGCGGCCTGGAAGCGCGCGAACGCAGCGTCGATGTTGCCGCCGGTGACGGCGAGGGTGAGTTGGCCGTAGGGCACGTCCTTGATGCGGTCGATGCGTCCGGCCAGGATGCTGTAGTCCACTCCGGTTTCGCGGGCGACGGTGCCCAGCAGCGGCGCGTAGGTGGCTTCGCCCTGGAAGGTCAGGCGCACGATGCGGCCCGGCACGTGGGCGAAATCGTCGCGTTGCTCGTGCTCGTCCACCTGCTCGTCTTCCTGGACGAAGCGCTTGGTGGTGGCGTGCTGCGGATGCAGGAACACGTCGGCCACAGAACCCTGCTCGACGATGACGCCGGCATCCATTACCGCCACGCGGTCGCAGACCCGACGGATCACGTCCATTTCGTGGGTGATCAGCACGATGGTCAGCTTCAGCTCGCGGTTGATCTCGGCCAGCAGTTGCAGCACCGAGGCGGTGGTCTGCGGGTCGAGGGCGCTGGTGGCTTCGTCGCACAGCAGGATCTTCGGGTTGGTCGACAGCGCCCGGGCGATGCCGACGCGCTGCTTCTGGCCACCCGACAACTGCGCCGGATACTTCTTCGCGTGGTCCGACAGGCCGACGCGGGCCAGCAACTGGCTGACACGTTGGTCGATCGCCGCGCGCGACAGCTCGCCAGCCAGCACCAGCGGCAGGGCGACGTTATCGGCGACGGTCTTGGAGGCCAGCAGGTTGAAGTGCTGGAAGATCATGCCGACCTGCTGGCGGAAACGCCGCAGCTGGTTGGCGTCGAAGGCGGTGACGTCTTCACCGTCGACGATGATCTTGCCGCCGGACGGCGCCTCCAGGCGGTTGATCAGGCGCAGCAGGGTACTTTTGCCGGCACCGGAATGGCCAATAAGGCCGAACACCTGGCCATCTTCGATGCTCAGGCTGGTCGGGTTGAGGGCGGGGATGTCCCTACCGGCGACGCGGTAGGTCTTGTGCACATGTTGGAACTCGATCACGTAGCGAACCTTGTGGGGCGCATGGAATTTAGGGTCAGCGGTGAGCTGGGGTCGCGCATTTTAGCCTTTTCCCCTGGCGGTTCTTAGCATTTATTTCGTCTTCGACCAATCGCCTGGGCATAACGCGACGGTCGGTAAACCCGATGGAACGCATGGTCAACCCCTCCAGTCACTACCTGAACAAGCCCCCGATGGGCAGCCTGAAGACTGATGAGGAGAGCCAAGATGTCGAGCAACAGGACCGACGCGCCCAAGCAGAGCGAACTGGCTGGCACCCAGACCCCTGACCGCGCCAACACCAATACCAAGCTGCAGAACCTCGAGCAGGCGCGCAGCGATGCCACCGGTCAGGCGCTGCGGACCAACCAGGGCGTACGCATCGCCGACAACCAGAACACGCTCAAGGCAGGTGCGCGCGGGCCTTCGCTGCTTGAAGACTTCATCATGCGCGAGAAGATTACCCACTTCGACCATGAGCGCATCCCCGAGCGCATCGTGCACGCCCGCGGCACCGGCGCCCACGGTTACTTCCAGAGCTACGGCAACCACAGCGCACTGACCAAGGCCGGTTTCCTGCAAGACCCGGAGAAAGTCACCCCGGTGTTCGTGCGCTTCTCCACCGTGCAAGGCCCGCGCGGCTCGGGGGACACGGTGCGCGATGTGCGCGGTTTCGCCGTGAAGTTCTACACCGATGAAGGCAACTTCGACCTGGTCGGCAACAACATGCCGGTGTTCTTCATCCAGGATGCGATCAAGTTTCCCGACTTCGTGCATGCGGTCAAACCCGAGCCGCACAACGAGATTCCAACCGGTGGCTCGGCCCATGACACCTTCTGGGACTTTGTTTCGTTGGTGCCGGAGTCGGCGCACATGGTCATCTGGGCCATGTCCGACCGTGCCATTCCGCGCAGCTTGCGGATGATGGAAGGCTTCGGTGTGCACACTTTCCGCCTGATCAACGCCGAAGGCGTGGCCAGCTTCGTCAAATTCCACTGGAAGCCGCGTCAGGGTGTTCACTCGGTATTGTGGGACGAGGCGCAGAAACTGGCTGGCAAGGACACCGATTACCACCGCCGCGACCTGTCCGAAGCCATCGAGACTGGCGACTATCCCGAGTGGGAGCTGGGCGTGCAGATCGTGCCGGAAGCCGATGAGCACACGTTCGACTTCGACCTGCTCGATCCGACCAAGCTCATCCCCGAAGAACTGGTGCCGGTGACGCCGCTGGGCAAGATGGTGCTCAACCGCAACCCGGACAACTATTTCGCCGAGATCGAGCAAGTGGCGTTCTGCCCAGGGCATATCGTGCCGGGTATCGACTTCACCAATGACCCGCTGCTGCAGGGGCGCCTGTTCTCGTATACCGATACCCAGATCAGCCGCCTGGGCGGGCCGAACTTCCACGAGATTCCGATCAACCGCCCCGTGGCGCCGAACCACAACAATCAGCGCGATGCCATGCACCGCCAGACCATCCATAAGGGGCGCGCGTCCTACGAGCCGAACTCGATCGATGGCGGCTGGCCGAAAGAGACGCCTGCCGGGCCTCAGGATGGCGGTTTCGAGAGCTATCAAGAACGCGTCGACGCGCACAAGATCCGCGAGCGCAGCGAGTCGTTCAGCGATCACTTCTCCCAGGCCCGCCTGTTCTTCAAGAGCATGAGCCCGAACGAACAGCAGCACATCATCAAGGCCTACAGCTTCGAGCTGGGCAAGGTCGAGCGCGAGTACATCCGCGAGCGGCAGGTGAATGAGATTCTGGCCAACATCGATCTCGACCTGGCGGCGGCGGTGGCCGAGAACCTGGGCTTGCCGGCGCCCAAGGCGGGCACCGTCAAGGCGCCTCAGTCCAAGCTCAAGACCTCCCCTGCCCTGAGCCAGATGAACCATCCCGGCACGGTCGGCATCAAGGGCCGCAAGATTGCCCTGCTGATCGCCAACGGTGTGGACGGTGCCAGCGTCGACATGCTGGTCAAGGCGCTCGAGGCGCACAGCGCGCGGCCGATGCTGCTGGGGCCGACTTCGGCGCCGGTGAAAACGGCCGACGGCAAGGCGCTGCCGGTGGATGCGTCGATGGAGGGCATGCCGTCGGTGATGTTCGACGGCATTCTGGTGCCGGACGGCAAGGCCTCGCTCGATGCCCTGGGCGCCAGTGGCGTCGCCAAGCACTTCCTGCTCGAAGGCTACAAGCACTTGAAGGCCATCGGCGTGGCGCCGCAGGGCAAGGCGCTGCTCGATGCGCTGGGTCTGAAGACCGACAAGGGGCTGCTGCTGGGCGACGACCAGAATACCGTGGAGGCCTTCGTCAAGGCGGTCGAGGCTCATCGGGTGTGGGAGCGAGAAGCGGCCGCCGAGGCCATTCCAGCCTGACAGGTAACGCTGCGCTGTAGCGAAAGGGCCGCATTGCGGCCCTTTTCGTTTGTTCAGTTTTGATGCGGGACCAGCACCACTTGGGCCGGCAAGGCGCGCTGGATTTCATGCTTCTGTTTCAGCGGGAAGCTGGCATCGAGCTTGCTGACGCGCTTTTGCAGCAGCGTCTTAAGCCAAGGCGCGTCCTGGGTGCGCGGCACTTGGAAAACCACTTCGCAGTGATAATTCACGACGTCGGCGGCAATGTCGTCCAGTTGCCGGCGCATGGCCGCGATGTCCGTGGTTTTCAACGCAATTACCGTGCTCGGTGCTGCCGGATCGATGACCCGAGCCTGAGGTTTGGACTCGGCGGCCTTGAGTGCGGCCTCGGCCTTGTCCAGCTCGGCCTGGCGGGCCTGTGCCACGGCTTCGCCGCCGGTCAGAGCCGGCGCCTGTGGCATCAGGGCACGCGCTCGGGCCAGCGCGGTGGCAGCGGCGTTGACGTCGCCCTTCTGCAACACGATCTGGCTGCGTTGCAGGTAGGCTTCGGCCAACTGGCGATGATACTGCTCGACGCGGGCGTCGTCCGGCGACTGCGCTTGCAGCGTGGCGAGTTGATCTTCGGCGGTGGCCAGCTCGTTGCTGGCGATGTTCTGTTGCAACTGCTGCCAGGCGTCGGGCTGTTCCGGGGCGGCGGGCGGTTCGACCGGCGCTGAGGAGCAGGCGGCAAGGAACAGCGAAAAGACGGCAACAAGCAGATAACGGGAGGCGAACGGCTTCATTCCTGCGACTCTCTATTTGCGCAAAAAGCGAGCAAGTCTACACCCAGGTGTGCACGCTCGAAAACACGTCTTACTGACCCTTTACCCAGGTAAAGGTTGCACGGTGCGACCTTCAGGTGTCAGCGCTTGGGCAGTGCCAGGCTCAGCAAGAATAGCACCGCCGCGCAGACCACGATCGACGGACCGGCCGGGGTGTCCTTGAACCAGGACATCGCCAGGCCGCCACAGACCGCGGCCACGCCCAGCAGGCTGGCGCCCAACGCCATCTGTTCGGGCGAGCGGGCGTGACGTTGTGCCGCGGCGGCGGGAATGATCAGCAGCGAGGTAATCAGCAGTACACCGACGATTTTCATCGCTACCGCGATGACCACCGCGATCAGCAGCATCAGCGTCAGGCGCAGTCCCGCCACCGGCAGGCCTTCGACCCGCGCCAGTTCCTCGTGCACGGTGACCGCCAGCAGGGGGCGCCAGAGCGCGGCCAGCAAGGCCAGCACCAACACGCTGCCGCCGAGGATCCAGGCCAGGTCGGTGCTGCTGATGGCCAGCAGGTCGCCGAACAGATAGGCCATCAGGTCGATGCGCACATCGTGCATGAAGCTCAAGACCACCAAACCCAGCGACAAGGTGCTGGGGGCGAGAATGCCGAGCAGGGTGTCCGACGCCAGCGGCTGGCGCTGCTGCAGGGTTACCAGCAGGATTGCCAGCAGCAGGCAGCCGATGGTCACCGCCAGGGTCGGGCTGACGTCCAGGGCCAGGCCCAGGGCCACGCCCAGTAACGCCGCATGGGACAGGGTGTCGCCGAAATAGGCCATGCGCCGCCAGACCACGAAGGAGCCCAGCGGGCCGGCGACCAGCGCCAGGGACAATCCGGCAAGCAAGGCGTAGAGAAGAAAATCAGCCATGCTTGCAGTGCTCTCCGTGGACATGGGCGCCGGGGGCGATCACGGCGCCATGCAGGTCGTGGCTGTGATCGTGATGATGGTGATAGACCGCCAGGCTCGGCGCCGTCTGGCCGAACAGCTCGACGAACGCCGGGTCGCCGCTGACCTGCTCTGGGTGGCCCGAGCAGCACACATGGCGATTCAGGCAGACCACCTGGTCGGTGGTGCTCATCACCAGGTGCAAGTCGTGGGAGACCATCAGCACACCGCAGCCGTAGCGGTCGCGCAAGCGGGTGATGAGGTTGTACAGCTCGCCCTGGCCGACCACATCGACGCCTTGCACCGGTTCGTCGAGCACCAGCAACTCGGGCTCGCGCAGCAGTGCGCGGGCCAGCAGCACGCGCTGCATCTCGCCGCCGGAGACGGTCTGGATCGGGCTGTCGATGACCTGTTCAGCGCCCACCTCGCGCAACGCCGCCAGCGCCCGAGCGCGGTCCACGCCGGGTACCAGGCGCAGGAAGCGCAGCACCGACAGCGGCAGCGTGGCATCGACCTGGATTTTCTGCGGCATGTAGCCGATACGCAGGCGCGGCTTGCGCCAGACCGTGCCACGGTGCGGCTTGAGCAGGCCGAGCACGGCACGCACCAGGGTGGTCTTGCCGGCGCCGTTGGGGCCGATCAGGGTGACGATCTGGCCGGGTGCGACCGCCAGGTCGATGCTGTCGAGCACCGCTTCGCCGGCAAAGCTCACGCCGACCTGCTCCAGGCGGATCAGCGCGTCGCTCATGCGGCGCTCCGGCAGTTGGCGCACAGCCCGACCACTTCTACGGTCTGCGTCTCGACGGTGAAATTCACCGCCTTGGCGCTGGCGACGATGGCATCGCTGATGCTGTCCTGCTCCAGCTCGATGGCCACGTGGCAGGCGCGGCAGATCAGGAATTGTCCCTGATGCTTGTGTTCGGGATGGCTGCAGCCAATGAAGGCGTTGAGCGAAGCGATGCGGTGCACCAGGCCATTTTCCAGGAGAAAGTCCAGCGCGCGGTAGACCGTCGGCGGCGCGGCGCGGCGGCCGTCCTGCTCGCTGAGCACGGCGAGGATATCGTAGGCACCCAGCGGCTTGTGGCTTTGCCACACCAGTTCGAGCACGCGCCGGCGCAGCGCGGTGAGGCGCAGCCCCTGGCGCGTGCACAGGGTGTCGGCTTCGCTCAAGGCGCTGTGCACGCAACGGGAATGATCGTGGGGACGGTTGGCCAGCGGGGTGATAGACATGGGCGGCGACGATTATCGGCGGAGACGTTATTATGTTACCTGTTTCTGACGAGTCGAGTATTCACCGTGTCCCGATTCCTTGCCCTTTTTGTCGCTTTCATCGCTTTTTCCGCCCACGCAGACGTGCGGGTGCTTACCAGTATCAAGCCCCTGCAGCAGATCGCTGCAGCGGTTCAGGACGGCGTTGGCCGCCCTGACGTACTGCTGCCGCCTGGGGCTTCGCCGCACAACTACGCGCTGCGCCCCTCCGATGTGCGCAAGGTCGGCGATGCCGACCTGCTGTACTGGATCGGACCGGACATGGAGAGCTTCCTGCCGCGGGTGTTGAAGAACCGCAGCAAGCCTACGGTGGCGGTGCAGTCGCTGCCGGGCATGAAGCTGCGCCACTTCGGCGAGGACAGCCATTCCCACGAGCAAGACCAAGACGATCACGACCATGACCACCGCCCCGGTTCGCTCGACGCGCACCTGTGGCTGTCGTCGATCAACGCGCGGGTGATCGCGGCGAAGATGGCCAGCGACCTGGCGGCGGCCGACCCGGCCAACGCTGCGCGCTACCAGGCCAACCAGAAAGCCTTCGCCGAGCGGCTGGACGCGCTGGATCAGCGGATCAAGACGCGGGTCGCGGGTATCGCGGGCAAGCCTTACTTCGTGTTCCACGAAGCCTTCGACTATTTCGAGGCCGAGTACGGCCTGCGCCACACCGGCGTGTTCAGCGTCGCCGCCGAGGTGCAGCCGGGGGCGCAGCATGTGGCGGCCATGCGCACGCGTTTGCAGCAGGTGGGCCCGACCTGTGTGTTCAGCGAGCCGCCCATTCGTCCGCGTCTGGCCGAAACCTTGGTGGCGGGACTGCCGGTGAAGTTGGCCGAGCTTGACGCCTTGGGCGGGACCGACCCGGTGGACGGCACGGGCTATGAGCGCTTGCTGGAGACGCTCGGAGGGGATTTGGCGGGGTGTTTGGAGAGCCTCTGAGGCTCTGATCCCAAAGGGGCGGCCTCATCGCGGCGGGTCATCGCCGCGACGAGGTGCTTGCCTGTCACAAGGCGATGGGCAGCTTCAAGGCCACATGCTGACGCTGGGCCAGGCGGACCTCGAACTCGCGGGGGTCATGGATGGTCACGTCCATGCCGGCGAAATCACGGGCGGCGATCAGCCGCGACAGCCAGAACCGCACGCAGCCCACGCGCAGCATCACCGGCCACAACTCGGCTTCGGCCGCCGTGAAGGGCCGTAGCCCAGCGTAGGCGTCGAGCAGCGCCTGGGCATGCGGCAGGTCGATACCGCCGTCGGCGTCCAGGCACCAGTCGTTCAGGGTAATGGCGATGTCATAGAGCATCGGCCCGGAGCAGGCGTTGTAGAAGTCGATCAGGCCGCTCAAGTGAGTGCCTTCGAACATCACGTTGTCGCGGAACAGGTCGGCGTGCAGGTTGGCCCTGGGCAGTGCGAGAATCTGCGCCTTATGCGCTTCGATTTCCTGCAAGGCGCTACGCAGCAACCCGCTCTGCTCGGCGTCCAGGCCCGGCAGCAGCTCGGCGCCGGCGCTGAGCATCCAGTCCAGCCCCCGGTCGGTGCGGCGTTCGATGATGCGCTCGCGGGTGGCCAGGTGAATGTGCGCTAGCAGTTCGCCCACTTGCGCGCAGTGTTGGTTGTTCGGGGCTTTCACATGCTTGCCCGACAGCCGCGGTTGCAACAGCGCCGGCTTGCCGCACAACTGGCGCAGACCGTGGCCGTCGCGGTCGCGCACGGCGTAGGGCACCGGCATGTCGGCGTCGTGCAGCACATCGAGCAAATCGATGAAGAACGGCAGGTCCTCGGCCGGCCCGCGCTCGATGAGCGTCAGGACGAACTCCCCCTTTTCCAGGCTGACGAAGAAGTTGCTGTTTTCGGTTCCGGCGGCGATGCCCTGGAAGTCCAGCAGGCGGCCCAGCTCATACGGCGCCAGAAAGGTTTCCAGCTCGGGCCGGGACACGGGGGTGAAGACTGACATGTTGAAAAGCTGCCCATGCAGGCACTTCCAACTGGGAAGTGCCGGGTTGATGAGAACGGTACGGGTGACTACCTCACCATTCGAAGATTTTCCAGGACGGAATCAGCATGTCCGGCTGGTCGGATCGAATGAAGTTGCCGTCGGAGCCATCGGCGCGTACCAGGAAATATGGCTTGCCGTGTTTCGGCGTGACCTTGATCGCGTATAGGAAGCCGTTTTGACGGTACTCCTGGATGGTGCGATCGCCTTCCGTGCGAATGGTTACATCGGGATCGGCCGATGGGGCCTCGTCCGCCGCCAGTGCCAGGACCGGGGTAATGGCCAGCAGGCTGAGCAGTAACAGGCGAATGGGTGTGCGCATGATAACCTAAGTCCTTTTGTCGTCACTGATCCGGCTATTCTAGCGCCGGACCCGTCGAAAAGGTTGATTCCTCTCATGAGCCAAGCGCCCCTCGTCCTGGTGGACGGTTCGTCCTACCTCTACCGCGCCTTCCACGCCCTGCCGCCGCTGACCACCTCCAAGGGCATGCCGACCGGCGCGGTCAAGGGCGTGCTGAACATGCTCAAGAGCCTGCGCCGGCAGTACCCCGACGCGTTGTTCGCGGTGGTCTTCGACGCCAAGGGCGGCACCTTCCGTGACGCCATGTTCGCCGAATACAAGGCCAACCGCCCGAGCATGCCCGACGACCTGCGGGTGCAGGTCGAGCCGCTGCACGCCAGCGTGCGGGCGCTTGGATACCCACTGCTGTGCGTCGAGGGCGTCGAGGCCGACGACGTGATCGGCACCCTGGCGCGCAGCAGCGCGGCGGCCGGGCGCCCGGTGATCATCTCCACCGGCGACAAGGACATGGCGCAACTGGTGGACGGCCACATCACGCTGGTCAATACCATGACCGGCAGCGTGCTGGATGTCGCCGGCGTGCATGAAAAATTCGGCGTGGGGCCTGAACACATCATCGACTTCCTCGCCCTGATGGGCGACAAGGTCGACAACATCCCCGGTGTCCCCGGCGTTGGCGAAAAAACCGCCGTGGGCTTGCTGACCGGCATCGGTGGTGGTCTGCGCGAGCTGTACGAGAACCTCGACAAGGTGCCGAGCCTGGCCATTCGCGGCGCCAAGAGCCTGCCGGCCAAGCTCGAAGAGCACCGTGATGCGGCCTTCCTCTCTTACGAACTGGCCACCATCAAGATCGATGTCGAGTTGGACATCGCCGTGGACGCGCTGGTCTGCGGCGAGCCTGACCGCGAGGCCTTGCTGGCGCTGTACACGGAAATGGAGTTCAAGAGCTGGATCGCCGACGTGCAGCGCGACGCCGCCCGCGAAGGCGCTTCGATCGAGCCGGTGGAGGCGCCGGCGGCCAAGGTCGAGGCCAGGTACGAAACCGTCCTCGATCAGGCGCGCTTCGACGTCTGGCTCGACAAGCTGCGTCAGGCACCGCTGTTCGCCTTCGACACCGAGACCACCGGGCTGGACGCGCAGCGGGCCGAACTGGTCGGCGTGTCGTTCGCGGTCGAGCCCCACGAGGCTGCCTATGTGCCGCTGGCCCACGACTACGAGGGCGCGCCGCAGCAGTTGGACCGTGATGCGGTGCTGCTGGCGCTCAAGCCGCTGCTGGAAGACCCGGCCAAGGCCAAGGTCGGGCAGAACGCCAAGTACGACATCAACATCCTGGCCAATTGCAGCCAGCCGATCGAGGTGCGTGGCGTGGCCTACGACACCATGCTCGAGTCCTACGTGCTGGACTCCACCGCCACTCGCCACGACATGGACAGCCTGGCCCAGAAGTACCTCGACCACCGCACCATCGCGTTCGAGGACATCGCCGGACGCGGCGCCAAGCAGTTGACCTTCAACCAGATCCACCTGGACAAGGCAGGCCCCTACGCGGCCGAGGACGCTGACATCACCTTGCGTCTGCACCTGGCGCTGCAAGCCCGCCTGGCGCGTACGCCGAGCCTGCAGCCGGTGCTCATGGACATCGAGATGCCGCTGGTGCCGGTGCTGGCCAAGATCGAGCGCCAAGGCGCGCTGGTCGACGCCGCCTTGCTCAAGGTGCAAAGCGGCGAGCTGGGGGTGAAGATGGCCGAGCTCGAGCGCCAGGCGTACGAGTTGGCGGGCGAGCCGTTCAACCTCGGCTCGCCCAAGCAACTGGGGGTGATTCTGTACGACAAGCTGGGCATGCCGGTGCTGAGCAAGACCGCCAAGGGTCAGGCCTCCACCGCCGAGGCGGTGCTCGCCGACCTGGCCGCCGAAGGTTATCCACTGCCGACCGTGCTGATGGAGTACCGCTCCCTGAGCAAGCTCAAGAGCACCTACACCGACAAACTACCCGAACAGATCAACCCGCGCACCGGGCGCATCCATACCTCGTACCAGCAGGCCGTGGCCGCCACCGGGCGACTGTCCTCCAGCGACCCGAACCTGCAGAACATCCCGGTGCGTACCCTCGAGGGCCGGCGCATCCGCCAGGCCTTCGTCGCCAGTCCGGGCTACAAGCTGCTGGCGGCGGACTACTCGCAGATCGAGCTGCGTATCATGGCCCACCTGGCCAAGGACGAAGGTCTGCTGCACGCCTTCCGCAATGACCTGGACGTGCACCGGGCCACCGCCGCCGAAGTGTTCGGCGTGGCACTGGAGGCGGTCACCCACGATCAACGGCGCAGCGCCAAGGCCATCAACTTCGGGCTGATCTACGGCATGAGCGCGTTCGGTCTGGCCAAGCAGATCGGCGTGGATCGCAAGCAGGCGCAGGATTACATCGACCGCTATTTCGCCCAGTACCCCGGCGTGCTGGCCTACATGGAGCGCACCCGCGCCCAGGCGGCCGAGCAGGGGTTCGTCGAGACCTTCTTCGGCCGCCGTCTGTACCTGCCGGACATCAACGCCAAGAACCCGGCCCTGCGCCGTGGTGCCGAGCGCACGGCGATCAACGCGCCGATGCAAGGGACCGCCGCCGACATCATCAAGCGGGCCATGGTCAACGTCGATCATTGGCTGGCCGACAGCGGCCTGGATGCGCGGGTGATCCTGCAGGTGCACGACGAACTGGTGCTGGAGGTGCGCGAGGACCTGGTGGAGCAGGTGCGCAACGAGATTCGTCCGCACATGAGCAACGCGGCTCAACTGGACGTGCCGTTGCTGGTCGAGGTCGGTGTCGGCGCCAATTGGGACGAAGCCCACTGAGGCGAGCGCTGGCGGTCTGCGGCGTGAGCGCGCAGGCCGCTACAGTGCGAAAGATGAAACCTGTGCAATTAGTTTTCCGGGCTCAGGAACTAAACCCGTGAAGTGCAACTCAGAGTACCTGAATGGCTGGTGAAGCCGTTCGATGCTCCTATGTTGTGTTAAGTGTTGGCAGATATCTGGATCCCGCCCTAGCGGTCCGGACTTGAACCCCGAACTTCCCCCTCCCCATATGAAGTCCGGGGTTTTTTTTGCCCGCAATTTGCCATTAGGCGTCGAACACTGCGGGCAAACAGGCACCTCACGCCGCCGGCTTGTCTTCCAGCGCCATCCAGTCCGCCAGCACCCGGTATGCCTCTTCCAGGCCCTGGCGCTTGGGCGCCGAAAACAGCTGGATGGAGGCCGCATCGCCCCAGCCCTTGCGAATCTCCGCCTGGACCTTGAGCAAGGTGTTCTTGGCCGCACCGTGGGTGAGCTTGTCGGCTTTGGTCAGCAGGATGTGCATGGGCATGCCGCTGGCCTTGGCCCAGTCGAGCATCATCTTGTCGAAGTCGGTCATCGGGTGGCGCACATCCATCAACAGGATCACCCCACGCAGGCACTCGCGCCCGCCCAGATAGGCCTCCAGGTGCCGCTGCCAGTGCTGCTTGAGCGGAATCGGCACCTTGGCGTAGCCATAGCCCGGCAGGTCGACCAGGCGGCGCTCGTCGTCGAGGCTGAAGAAGTTGAGCAGTTGGGTGCGCCCTGGCGTCTTGGAGGTGCGCGCCAGGCTGGCGTGGGTCAGGGTGTTGAGGGCGCTGGACTTGCCGGCGTTGGAGCGCCCGGCGAACGCCACCTCGTAGCCCAGGTCTTGCGGGCATTGTTCGACCTTGGCGGCGCTAAGGGCGAATTTGGCCTTCTGGCAGAGGCCGAGGATGGGGTTTTTGAGTTGCATGGGTTATCCGAAGTGCGTGTTGCCTGATCCAGGCCACATTTCCGTTTACGGGGAGCACGTATATAATGCCCCAGTTTTTGTGTGCTCATTCTCCCAACGTAGGAGAGCGGGCATGGGGTGCCGAACACCAGCTTGCGCATCAGAACGCAGCGCGGCCCCCAACCCTGTCAGGTCGTTGCGCATGGCGAAACGGCTGCTGGCGAGCGGTAGGTTCCACCGTTTTCAGCGCACAGGCTACACAGGATCCCGAGGCGTGACCAACCGCAGCGATGCGCAGGGTCACGCGGCATCGCCGTCATCGGCCCTCTGCAGGGCAGACAGCGTCGAGGGAGCCTGGGCTGGCGCAGGTTGTGAGCGGGCCGTTGACGCACGTTGCTCAGGGTTTCAAGGCTATGCCGTCGCGTGGATTGTGCATGGACTGCAGTACCGAGGACTACCGGTCGGTCATCCTTTGGATGAGCGGCAGTCCCGATACATAACATTTCACCCTTAGCCGTGTTGGATGAGCTGATGAACAAACTAGTCGTGAGTCTGCTGTTGACCATGGGCGTCGCAGCGGCGGCCGTTGCCGCCGAGCCCATCAAGGGCGATGCCGCCGCCGGCCAGGCCAAGACTGCGGTCTGCGGTGCCTGCCACAACCCCGACGGCAACAGCCTGGCGCCGAACTTCCCGAAACTGGCCGGCCAGGGCCAGCGCTATCTCGAAAAGCAATTGCACGATATCCAGTCCGGTAAACGCCAGGTGCTGGAGATGACCGGCATGCTCGCCGGCCTGAACGATCAGGACCTGGCCGACATCGCCGCCTATTTCGCCAGCCAGAAAGGCAGCGTCGGCGCCGCCGATCCAAAGCTGGTCGAGCGCGGCCGCGCGCTGTTCAATGGCGGCGACCTGGACAAGGGCATGCCAGCCTGCACCGGTTGCCACTCGCCCAATGGCGAAGGCATCGCCCTGGCCGGCTTCCCGCACCTGAGTGGCCAGCATGCCCAGTATGTGTCCAAGCAGCTCACCGACTTCCGTGAAGGCAACCGCAGCAACGACGGTGATGCCATGACCATGCGCACCATCGCCGGCAAGCTGAGCAACAAGGACATCGAGGCGCTGGCCAGCTACATTCAAGGGCTGCACTGAGGCACGGCGTTAACGCTCGGCTAATGCGGTGTCGTGGAATATCGGTCGGCGCGGACATCCGACCGATGGCCAGGCTGAGTGCTGGCTGCCTTTTTTGCGCGCTCAGCCGTTACACTACAGAACTCGAGCCCGTCGTGGCCTGTCTGAGCACAGGTCGCGTCGAGGCGACCACAGATCGCCCAGGAGTAAAGCATGCGTAAACTGATTCTCAGCACTGCGCTGGTCGCCGCCAGCGTCTTCGGTATGACTGCCGTCCAGGCCGCCGAGCCGGTGGCAGGCAAGGAATATATCGAGCTGAGCCAACCGGTGCCGGTGTCCGAGCCTGGCAAGATCGAAGTCGTCGAGCTGTTCTGGTACGGCTGCCCGCACTGCTACCACTTCGAACCGACCCTCAATCCCTGGGTCGAGAAGCTGCCCAAGGACGTCCACTTCAAGCGCGTTCCGGCCATGTTCGGCGGCCCTTGGGACGCCCACGGCCAGATGTTCCTGACCCTTGAAGCCATGGGCGTCGAGCAGAAGGTTCACGCTGCCGTCTTCGACGCCATCCAGAACCAGCGCAAGCGCCTGACCGATCCGAAGGACATGGCCGATTTCCTCGCCACCCAGGGCGTGGACAAGGACAAGTTCCTCGCCACCTTCAACTCCTTCGCCATCAAGGGCCAGGTCAACCAGGCCAAGGAACTGGCGAAGAAGTACGAAATCACCGGCGTACCGAGCATGGTCGTCGATGGCAAGTACCGCTTCGACCTGGGCACCGCCGGCGGGCCGGAAGGCGTGCTGAACGTTGCTGACCAGCTGATCGCCAAGGAGCGCGCCGCCAAGTAGGCGGCGTCACCATGGCCCGTTTGCGTCAAACGCGAAGCGTCGGCCTGCACCAGCCGCGGGTCAACGAGCATCACCTGCAGGCCCCCGGCCTGCCGGAAGATGGTCGCCTGCGGCTGCTGAGCTTCAACATCCAGGTCGGCATCAGCACCGAGCGCTACCGTCATTACCTGACCCGCAGTTGGCAGCACCTGCTGCCGCACAACGGTCGGGCCGGCAACCTGCAGAAAATCGGCGAGCTGCTCGGCGATTTCGACCTGGTGGCCCTGCAGGAAGCGGACGGTGGCAGCCTGCGCTCGGGCTACATCAACCAGGTCGAGCATCTGGCCCAGCTCGGGGCATTCCCCTATTGGTATCAGCAGCTCAACCGCAACCTCGGGCGTTTCGCCCAGCACAGCAACGGCGTACTCAGCCGCCTGCGCCCCCAGCATCTGGAAGACCACCCCCTGCCCGGCCCAGCCGGTCGTGGTGCCATTCTGGTGCGCTTCGGCGAGGGTGAGGACGCGCTGATCGTGGTGATGATGCACCTGGCGCTGGGCGCCAAGACCCGTGCGTTGCAACTGGCCTACATCCGCGAGCTGATCGGCGGCTATCGCCACCAGATTCTCATGGGCGACATGAACACCCATGCCAACGACCTGCTCGAGCGCTCGCCGCTGCGCGACCTCGGCTTGATCGCGCCGCAAGTCGAGGCCACCTTCCCCAGCTGGCGCCCGCAACGCTGCCTGGACCACATCCTGCTCAGTCCGAGCCTGACCCTGGAACGGGTCGAGGTGCTGTCCCAGCCCATCTCCGATCACCTGCCCGTGGCCGTGGAGATCCGTTTGCCCGCTGCCCTGACGCCCGATGCCCTGCCGGCGGTGCGCTGAAGCGCTCAAGACTTGGCGCTTCTCGCCGACATCCAGTAGTTACCCTTCCCCGATGCCATCACCGTTGCGGACCCAGGCATGACCGACGAAGCCGAGCGCTGGAAAGAAAAGTACCTCAAGAGCCTCGAGCAGCAGGAGAAGCTGGAGCGGCGCTGGGAAGCCCGCCTCGACCTGCTGCGCCGTGGCCTGGTACGCAGCACCCTGGCTGCCGAGGGCAGCGACAAGGTGGTCGACCAGTGCATGAAGGAAATGCGCGAGGTGATCCGCGGCGACAGCATGGACGCCGGGCTGGCCGGCCTGATCCCGCGCCTGGAAACGGCGGTACTGGAGTCCGAACAGCGGCGCGAAACCCGCATGAACCAGGTCAGCGATGCGCTGACCTCGCTGGTCACCCAGTTGCAGGGCTTGGAACTCCCCGGCGATGTCTCCCGGCCGCTGAAAAAGCTGGCCAAGAAGCTCGATGGCGGCGTCAGCCAGTCGCGTGAATTGCCGCCGCTGCTCGGCGAGCTCAGCGGCTTGCAGGCCCAGGCGCTGTCGTCACTGCGCAAGGCCGGCGAGGACAGCCGCCCTGGCCTGTTCCAACGCCTGTTCGGTGGTCGGGACGAGAGCGCTGCAGCCGAGCCCGTAGAGCCGCAGGCGCAAACGCTGCGACCGCCTGCCGAAGCGGTGATCGCGTCGCGCTCGGACCCTGAGCCCGAACCCGCCAGCCAGCCCGTCGTCGAACCCATCCTTGAGCCTGAGGCGCCCGTCCCGCCGCAGCCGATGCCGCCTGTTGTCGAGGCCAAGCCCGCCCGTGCCGAGCCTGAGTCCTTGGCCGAAGCGCGTGTCGAATCGCCTGCGCAAGCGCCGGCCGAACTCCACGCCGATCAGCCTCTGCCGCCGTCGGTCGAAGCGGCCGAGCCTGTTGTCAGTGCCGAGCCTCAGGGCGAACCCGAATCCGTCGAGGTCGTTGCGCCCTGGGCGCCTGTCGAGACGCTGGCGACCCCTGAGGCGCCGCTTGAGGAGGATACGTCCGCCACCACCCCGCTGGCCGAAGGTGCGCTCGATGAAGACGCCACCTACGCCCTGCCCGATGCCGTGGAGCCGCCCTACAGCCAGGTTGCCGAGCATATCGAGCACACCCTGCTTGGCCTGCTCGACGACCTCAGCCTGCCGGAGCGGCATCAGGCCCAAGCCCTGGAGATGCGCGAGCGGGTTGCCCGCGGGCTGAACTGGTACGAGCTGATTCCCGTGCTGGACGATCTGGCGGTGCTGATGTTGGCGATCAACGACAGCGGCCAGCACGAGTTCGAGCGCTATCTGCAACAGATCAACGAGCGCCTGGAAAGCTTCCAGAGCCATTTGCAGGAGGCTAGCGCAGGGCACGCCGACAACAGCAGCGCCGCGCGCCAACTGGACGACCAACTGCGCGAGCAGGTCGACGGCCTGCAAAGCAGCGTGCAGGGTGCAGTCGACATGGACAGCCTCAAGCAGTTGCTGGACAGCCGCCTGGAGGGCCTGCTGGTCACCCTCGATCAGCACCAGCACGAACGCGACCGCCGCGAGCAGGCCCTGGCCGTGCGTTTGCAGGGCTTGGCCGAGCGCGTCAGCAGCATGGAGCAGGAGGCGCTCGGCTATCGCGAGCACCTCGAAGAGCAGCGGCAGAAGGCCCTGCTCGATCCGCTCACCGGATTGCCCAACCGCGCCGCCTGGGCCGAGCAGGTCGAGCGCGAAGTCGGCCACTGGCAGTCCGAGGGCGGGCACCTGGCCATGGCCATCCTCGATCTCGACCACTTCAAGCGCATCAACGATGGCTACGGCCACTTGGCAGGCGACAAGGTACTGAAGATCGTCGCCGATCAATTGCGCAAACGCCTGCGCGGGCGTGACTTCATCGCCCGCTTCGGCGGCGAGGAGTTCGTTCTGCTGCTGCCGCAGAGCGCGCCGGAGGCGGCGTTGCAGGTGGTCGAGGGTTTGCGTGCGGCGGTCGCGGCCTGCCCGTTCCACTTCAAGGGCGAGCGCGTTGTGGTCACCACCTCCATCGGCCTTACTGCGCTGCGCTCGGGCGAACGCGGCGAGCAGGCACTCAAGCGTGCGGACGAGGCGCTGTACCGGGCCAAGAGCCAGGGCCGCAATCGAATCGAGCTGGGCTGACCGTCAGGTCGAAGGTTTTCCTGACTGGGTAATCGCCAGCAGCTCGTTATACTGTATCGCTGACTGCCCTCATGACGTGCCCCGCCAATGAAAACCCTGATCACCACCCTGTTCCTCGTGCTCCTCACCGGCTGCTCCAGTGGCCTGCGCATCGACCGCAGCCACCCCTCGGCCAACCAGGACAGCCGCATCCAGTTCGTCGTCCTGCATTACACCAATGCTTCGCTGGAGCGCTCTCTGGCGCTGCTCACCCACGGTGAGGTCAGCAGTCATTATCTGGTTGGCGATGGCAATGCCACGGTCTATCAGTTGGTGGATGAAAACCGCCGCGCCTGGCACGCCGGCGAAAGCCAGTGGCAGGGCCGCACTTGGCTCAACTCCAGCTCCATCGGCATCGAGATCGTCAACCCTGGCTACACCGACACGCCGACCGGGCGTGTCTGGCACCCGTACAGCGAAGCGCAGATCCAGGCCGTGATCGCCCTGGTCAAGGACATCGTTCAGCGCAATGGCATCGCACCGCGCAACATCATCGGTCACAGCGACATCGCGCCGCTGCGCAAGCTCGATCCAGGGCCGATGTTCCCTTGGAAGCGCCTGGCCGATGCCGGGCTCGGCGTCTGGCCGAATGCCAATGCGGTGGCACGTCAGCAGGTGTATTTCGAAGCCAACCCGCCCAGTGCGCTGTGGTATCAGCAGCAGTTGGCGCGGTTTGGCTACGCCATCGAGCAGACCGGCGAGCTGGATGTCGCCACCCGCCACGTGATCGGCGCCTTCCAGATGCGTTTCCGCCCGCAGCTGTTCGACGGCACGCCCGATGCGCAGACAGCCGCGATGCTGCAGGTGCTCAATACCCAGCGTTGAGCCGGCAGGCTAAATCGTCACGAGCCAATTCACCATCCAGTTGCTATACCTTGGTTATTCAACTGGATGCCGCGCATGCCCTTGTTCATCGCCACCGTGCGTCAAATTATCAGCAGTCCCTGGTTGCAGGCGGTACTGGTGGCGCTGGCCAGCGCCAGCGTGCTGCTGGCGGCCAGCGTCGGTGTGTCGGTGCAACAAGCCAGGCAGCATGAAAGCGCGCAGATGAACGCGCGCGGCGAGCGCTTCCTGGAGCGCCTGGAGCAAATCTTCGGGCAGTTGCGCGAGGGCGTCGATCATTTGCAGGCGGTCGCCAGCCGCCAATGCGACGCGCCCATGCGCCAGGCCCTGCGCGACGTGGGGTTGAACTATCGCTTCGTCTACGAGGCGGTCTATCTCGATGGAGCCGTCGCGTGTTCCAGCCGAGGTGGCGGCCAGGTCATCCGGCCTGATCGCGCCCCCGATATCCATGGTCCCACCTACAGCTATTGGCTCAATACCTCAGCCGAACCCAACGACAACCTCGCCGCGCTGGTACTGGGGCGAGGTTCGTTCCTGGTCTCGACCTCGCGCGGACACCTGGCTGACGCGGTGGACCTGCCGCAGGGCGGCAGCCTGCTGGTGGTGCTCGATGGCGGCCGGCGCGCCATCCCGGTCCTGGGCCCGCCGCAGCCCTGGCCTCCGACGCCCGACTGGCCACCGCCCTCGCCCAAGGCCTTGCTCGAACTCAGCGATCGCCTGATTTACCGCATGCCCACACAGTTTCCCGACTATCAACTCGTGCTCATCGTGCCCCGGCAGAGCCTGCCCCTGCCGGGCGACACGTTGCTGTGGCTGATGATCGGCGCCAGCCTGCTGTTGGCCAGCCTGCTGGGATGGCTGACGCTGCGCCTGATTCGTCGCCGCCGCTCATTGGGCGCGAAGCTGCGCAAGGCCTTGCGGCGCGGTGAGTTACAAGTGCTGTACCAGCCGATCTTCGAGCTCGACAGCCGCCGCTGTGTGGGCGCCGAAGCGCTGGTGCGCTGGCGGCGTGCGGACGGCAGCCTGACCAGCCCGGAACTGTTCATTCCGCTGGCCGAGGACACCGGGCAGATCCAGCAGATCACCGACTTCGTGCTGCAGCGTGTGCTGGAGCAACTGAGCCCGCTGTTGCGGGCTCATCGTCACTTGTACATTTCGATCAACCTCGCCGCCTGCGACGTCATGCTGCCGCGCATCGGTCATGTCGCCGCGCGGCTACTGGCCCAGCACCGTGTGCCCGCGCAGCAACTCGCGTTCGAAGTCACTGAGCGCAGCCTGGTCGATGTGGTCGCTGCGCGCGATACCTTGCAGGCCCTGCGCGCAGCGGGTCACCAGATCCTGATCGACGACTTCGGCACCGGCTATTGCAGCCTGTCGTACTTGCAGGCCTTGCCGGTGGATGGCCTGAAGATCGACAAGGCCTTCATCGAGGGGCTCGGCCAGGACACGACTAACAGTGCCATCGCCCCGCACCTCATCCGCATGGCCCATGACCTGCACTTGCGGGTGATCGCCGAAGGTATCGAGTCGGAAGCGCAGGCGGCGTTGCTGGCCCTGGAGGGGGTCAAGCATGGACAAGGATGGTTGTTCGCCCATCCGCTGAGCGCCCGGGAGCTGATCGACTCGATCGGTCTCGGGCGTCGGGTGCAGCCGCGCTGGCGCAGCAAGGCCAAGCCCTGAACGGCCAGCCTGCGCTCGTCCTCAGACCGGCAGCGCCATGTAGAACTGCGTGCCCTGCCCTGGTCGGGAGAACACGCCCATGCGCCCGCCATGCAGTTGCACGATCTCTTTGCACAGCGCCAGGCCCAGGCCGGCGCCACCTTTCTTGCGCCCGACCTGCACGAACGGTTCGAAAATCCGTCCCTGTTGGCCGTAGGCGATGCCCTCGCCATCGTCCTCGACACTGACGATGACGCGCTCGGCATGTCGCCGTGCATGCAGGCGGATGTGACCGCCGCTGGCGGTGTGGCGGATGGCGTTGTGCAACAGGTTGTCCAGCACCCGGTCCAGTTGCGCGGCGTCGGCCTGGATGCGTGGCAAGGGTTGCTCGAGCTCGCTAACCAGCTCGATCTGTTTGTCCGCGGCCGATTCGGCGAAGCGCGCCTGC
The DNA here is from genome assembly GCF_047039205.1 of Pseudomonas sp. SC11. NCBI lineage: Bacteria > Pseudomonadati > Pseudomonadota > Gammaproteobacteria > Pseudomonadales > Pseudomonadaceae > Pseudomonas > Pseudomonas sp. SC11. Next base: position 78,954 of record NZ_CP178183.1, read on the forward strand.
GCCCGCTCGAGCAGTTCGTCGATGGCGCAGGGCGCCAGCTCCAGCTTCTGCAAGCCATTCTGGTAGCGGGAGAAGTTGAGCAGGTCGTTGATCAGTTGGGTCAGGCGCTGCATTTCTTCGCCGATGGTGTCGAGCAGGTCATGCTCGCGGGCCTCGGGTGGGAACTTGACCCGCTCGCGCAGCAGGCCGAAGGCCATGTGCATGCCGGTGACCGGTGTGCGCAACTCATGTGAGGCGCGCAGGACGAACTCGCTGCGCACGCGCTCGAAGGCGCGCTGCTCGGTGACGTCGTGCAGCACCATCACTGCGCCCAGGATCGGTCCTTGAGGGTGGCTGACCGGGGTCAGGCTGAAGGTCAGCAGCCGAGTTTCTTCGTCGATCTCGATGCTCAGGTCTTCCGGCGCACGGTCCAGGCTGCCGCCGCGCAGGACCTGGCGCATCTGCTGCTCCAGCTCAGGTCGACTGAGTGCTTCGGCCAGGCTGCTGCCGACCCGCGAAGCGTCCCAGCCCAACTGGCGCTGAGCGACCGGGTTGAGGTGCTCCAGACGGCCCTGGCGATCGATGATCAGCAGGCCGTCGTCGATGCTGTCGAGCACTGCCTGCAGGCGCTGCTGCCCGGCCAGCAGCTCGTCGACGTTGGTGGCCTGGTGCTTGCGCAGGGCGTCGGCCATCAGGCCGAAGCGGCGTGTCAGCAGGCTGAGCTCATTGGCTTGAGTGATTGGCAGGGTCACCTCGAAGTTGCCCTGGCCGACCTGGTCGGCGGCCTTGGCCAGCGCCTCGATCGGCTGGCCGAAGCGACGCGCCAGGTTGTGCGCGGTGACGAAGCCCAGCACCACCACCGTCAGCCCCATCAGGCCGAGCACTCCGCTGACCAGCAATGCGCGCTCGCGGGTGTGTTCTTCACTGCGGGCGATCTGCTCCAGGGCCTGGCGATGCGAGTCGATCAGGTCGTTGCGCACCTGGTTGAAGGCGGCGCCCAGTGGGTTATCCAGGCCCATGCTGCGCCACGGCTCGGGGCTGTCGCGGTAGGCCCGGAGAAAGGCTGGGTAATGGCTCTGCGCTTTGCCAAAGCCCGTGCGCTCGCCGCCCTGCTCCAGACCGGTCGCCAACAGCGTGCTGAAGCTGTCCTGCAGGTGGGTCAGGCTTTTCGGATCGGTCTGCGGGTCGAGGATCAGCGTCAACTGCTCACCCAGGTTCTGCCGCAGCTTCAGGCCGATTTCCAGGGTGTGATTGGTCTCGCGCACCATCTGCTGCTGCACCGAGGCCATCTGCAGCACGCTGATCAGCCCCAGTGCCAGGCCCAGCAGCGCGACGGTCACCAGCGCCGAAAGGCTGAGGAACAGCCGCGTGCGCAGCTTCATGTGCCACTTCACAGGTTGTACTGCTTGCGTTTGCGGTACAGCGTCGAGGCGTCGATGCCGAGCGTCTTGGCGGCTTGGTCGAGGGTGTCGCTGGCGGCCAGCACTGCACCGATGTGCGCGCGTTCCAGTTCGTCCAGGCTCAGGGCTGCGCCGACCCGTGGGGCGTTGCCGGTGGGTTGCTCGCCCATGCCCAGGTGGGTGATTTCCACGCGCTCCTGCGGGCAGATGATGCTGGCGCGTTCGATCACGTTGCGCAGTTCGCGGATGTTGCCGGGCCAGCGGTAATTGAGCAGTGCCGAGCGGGCTTCGTCGCTGAAGCCGCGGGCCGGACGCGAGTATTCCTTGACGAAGCGCGCCAGGAAACGGTCGGCCAGGGTGAGGATGTCTTCGCTGCGCTCGCGCAGGGGCGGCAGGTGCAACGTGATGACGTTGAGGCGGTACAGCAGGTCTTCGCGGAAGCGACTCTCGCGCACCATTTCCTCGAGGTTGAGGTTGGTTGCCGCCAGGATGCGCACATCGGCGCGACGGGTGACCGGATCGCCCACCCTCTCGTATTCCTTGTCCTGAATGAAGCGCAGCAGCTTGGGTTGCAGGGTCAGCGGGAAGTCGCCGATCTCGTCCAGGAACAAGGTGCCGCCATCGGCCTGGTTGACCCGTCCAAGGGTGCTCTCGCTGGCGCCGGTAAAGGCCCCGCGGGTGTGACCGAACAGTTCGCTCTCCATCAGCTCGGCGTTGAGCGACGGGCAGTTGATGGTGACGCAGGCCTTGCGTGCGCGTTTGCTCCAGCCATGGATGGCGCGGGCCAACTCGCCCTTGCCGGTACCGGATTCGCCGAGGATGAGAATGTTGGCATCAGTGGTGGCCACCTGCCGTGCGGTTTCCAGCACCGCCATCATTTGTGGACTGTGCGAATCCAGGCCGTCCTTGGGTTTGCGCACTTCGCCTTCGAGCGCTTCCAGTCGAGCCGACAACTGCCGCACCTCCAACTGCTTGGCGGTGGCCAAGCGCAGTTGATCGGGGCTGCAGGGCTTGACCAAGTAATCGGCGGCGCCAGCCTGGATGGCGTCCACCGCGGTGTCGATCGCCGAGTGTGCGGTGACGATGACGACCCGCATCCATGGCGCCTGGATACGCATTTGCGCCAGCACATCCAGGCCATTGTCTTCACCCAGGCGCAGGTCGAGGAAGCACAGATCGAACACCTGGCGCTGCAGCAGTGTCTCTGCCTGGGCAGCACTGTTGGCCGTGGCGACGTTGTAGCCCTCGTCTTCGAGGCAGTAACGGAAGGTACGCAGGATCGCGGACTCGTCGTCCACCAGCAGAATGCGGCCTTGGTTATCCTGGGCTGATTCCATTTTTCCTGCGCTCCTGTGGGAATGATCTGGGTTAGTGTCGGAAAAATCGGGCAAGTTGCATGGTCGATTCTGAAGGATTACGCCCTATGCAGGCTAGCTGTTGCCTAGGTTATTGGTTAACCGATTGAAATAGTTATGTTTTTTACGCTTTTTTCAACCTGGCATGCAGGTTGCGATGAGCGTGGGATTTGTCACGAATAAAGGAGAAGCCCAATGTCTTTGTTCTCGCGTCATACCGTTCTGGCCGCCAGCCTGTTGTTGGCGGCGGTCCCCGCCTTTGCCGATTCCGTACAGGACGCTCGCCTGGAGGGCGCGGTGCAGACGGCGGTGTCCCTGAACAAACTGCTCAACCCGTTCCGCATCGAAGTCCAGGTCGAGGGCGCCCAGGCCCGCCTCAGTGGCGAAGTGGAAAACCCGGTCGAGCGTGATCTGGCAGAGCGCGTGGCCCTGGCCACCCGGGGCATCGAGCGGGTGGACAACCGGCTGCAGGTCAATCCGCAACTGGCCGAGCGGCCGCTGGAATTGCGGGCCTATGCCCAGCGCCTGGAAGACGCCACCCTCACCTCCGTCATTCGCGCTCGGCTGTTGTGGAGCCGGGTCACCGAGAAGGCGCCGATCGAGGTCGAGAGCCGCGAGGGCGTGGTGACCATGCGTGGGCGAGTGGACAACGTCGAGGCCAAGGAACAGGCCGGGGTGATCGCCCGAACGACCGAGGGTGTGTATCTGGTCAATAACCTGATCAGCCTGGACTCGGCCGCCATGGCTCTGTCCCGCGACAAGCCAGTGACCGCGCCGAGCGGGCCGCAGCCCAGCGATGCCTGGATCATCGACAAGGTGCAAAGCAGCTTGCGCTTCAGTCGCAACCTGGACGGCCCGAATATAAAGGTGGCGAGCCAGGACGGCATGGTGCGCTTGTCCGGTGAAGTGGTGAGTAATGAACAGAAGTCCATCGCGGTGCAGATCGCCGGGCAGATCCTGGGCGTTCGTGGGGTCGACGCCGACCTCTTGAAGGTCGCCAGCAAGGTCGAGGGGTGATCGTGCAAAACGCACGGGCTGCACGACGTCATCGTGCAGGATACGTTCCCCAGTGGTTTTGATTTATTTGTTAAGTGATTGATTTATAAGGTTTTTTATTTGATTAAAAACCTGGCATGCAGGCTGCAATACCTACTGCAAGAGTTGGATAACAACATTTGCAGGAGTCGCCGGCATGAATCGCCAATCCGTCAATCGTTCGCAGGTCGCCGCGTTGTCCGTACACCCGATGGTGTATCTGGTTGTGGCTCTGGTACTGACCCTGGCTGCCGGCCTGTTCTACCACAGCGTGCAGACCGCACGTCTGGCCGATCAGGTGGCTGCGCAAACAGCGCTGCTGGCGCAACTTCGCACCACCCACGCCAACACCTTGGTTCGAGCCGCTCAACCGCTGCCGGCGACCAATGCCTCGCCGGCCACGGTCGAGCGCATCGTTCCACAAGAGCGCTGGGTGTTCTGACGGCACACCGATTCAACCCTGGAAAGAATCCCGAAAAGAAAGGAGAAACACCATGCTGAGCTGGGCTATCACATTCCTGATCATCGCTATCGTCGCCGCAGTGCTGGGCTTCGGTGGTATCGCCGGCGCCGCGACCGGTATCGCCAAGATCCTGTTCATCGTGTTCCTGGTGCTGTTCGTCGCTTCCTTCTTCTTCGGACGCGGACGTCGATGAAACAGGTGCTCCGCAATGTTCTGGCCACCGCCCTGCTGCTGGGCGGTGCGACCGGGGCGCTGGCAGGTAATGACGGTCAGATGCGAGTGGGCCAGCTGCTAGGGTCCGACGAGCAGTATCGGCAGGCTTGGCAGAAGGCGATCAAAGGGGAGGAGCGGTTGCCCGAATGGGTGATCAACCTCAGCGGCAGCTCGAATGAGCAGATGTCCGCCGTCACCGAGGACGGTGACAAGTACATGGTCGGGCCGCTCTGCGAGTCCGAGACCAACTGCAAGTACAAGCGTTTGATCGTAGCGTTCAGCTGGGACAAGGACAATGCCTACGCAATGTTGGTCGAAGTGCCCGAAGGCCTGCCTTCGGACAAGTCGCCAACGCGGCATGCTGATTACCGCTGGCTGGGTAAACCGAACGAAGGCATGCAGCAGTTGCTCAAAGAGCAGCTCAAGCGTGACCCGAACTGGTACTGACCAGCGGTCGTCGTTTGTAATCAGATGGAAGCCTGCAGCCTTCAAGCTTGCGGCTTCTATGATGCGCGGCGCCGATGAGGGGCTGCACATGACCAGGGGGCCGGGCCGCTTTGATCGATTCAGGGTCGGAGTGGCCTAGGGGTACAGGGAGTACCCCCGATGAGGGCCGGGTCAGGAGCGACAGCATCGGAAGATCCAGGTCAGTGCGGGCACATGCAGACCCGCCACGCTGACCTGGCTTCCGGAGCGTCCATTGATCGTTTGAAACCCTGCTTTACGCAATTTCCCGCCGAGACACATTTTGTCTCAACCGTATGTCGAAAAAAATCCTGCGCTTCGGTTCCGCCAGTGGACCGTTAAAGTGCCCATTCGGATTGTCGAACACCCTCCTTTTAGCGCTCTGCACATCTGGTCATTTCGGCCGTGAAATGGCACGTCGGTCGTGTTCGGAAAACCGAATACGCTGATTTTTCAGCGGCTGTATTGGCCGAAATAGCCGTTTCTGTTATGCCGATTCGGCATGGGGTAGTCGTTTACGGCATTAGACTGGCCCGGCCCTCATCGCAATAGTTGCGCCTTTTTCGCAAGCCCGAGCGTTCTTTCGCTCGCGGGCGGCGGCCTTCCAAGCGGGTCGCCGGACGGAAGCCCATCGCTGGCCGTTTCATTGCCGAAGGCTCTGGGACGCGCTTTATAGCCGGGCAACCCAAGACCACTACAACAAAGGTAATGACATGAAGAAGGCAAAACTGAGCCTCGCCTGGCAGATCGTGATCGGTCTGGTACTGGGCGTTGCAGTCGGCGCGCTACTGAATCATTTCAGTGCAGAAAAGGCATGGTGGATCAGCAACGTCCTTCAGCCCGCCGGCGACATCTTCATTCGCCTGATCAAGATGATCGTCGTCCCGATCGTGATTTCGTCGCTGATCGTGGGTATCGCCGGGGTTGGCGATGCGAAGAAACTGGGCAGCATCGGCCTGAAGACCATTCTCTACTTCGAAGTGGTGACCACGATCGCCATCGTGGTAGGCCTGGTCATGGCCAACGTGTTCCATCCGGGTGCCGGCATCGACATGAGCACCCTCGGTACCGTCGATATTTCCAAATACCAGGCCACGGCGGCCGAGGTGCAGCATGAGCATGCGTTCATCGAAACCCTGCTCAACCTGATCCCGTCGAACATCTTCGCCGCGCTGATGCGTGGTGAAATGCTGCCGATCATCTTCTTCTCGGTGATGTTCGGCATGGGGCTGTCGTCGCTCAATGCCGAGCTGCGCGAACCGCTGGTGCGGACCTTCCAGGGCGTATCGGAGACCATGTTCAAGGTCACCCACATGATCATGAACTACGCGCCGATCGGTGTGTTCGCCCTGATCGCCGCCACGGTCGCCAACTTCGGCTTCGCCTCGCTGCTGCCGCTGGCCAAGCTGGTGCTGCTGGTGTACTTCGCCATCGCCTTCTTCGCCTTCATGGTGCTGGGTCTGGTGGCGCGGGTGTTCGGCTTCTCGATCATCAAGATCATGCGCATCATGAAAGACGAGCTGATCCTCGCCTACTCCACGTCCAGCTCCGAGACCGTGCTGCCACGGGTGATCGAGAAGATGGAGAAGTACGGCGCGCCGAAGTCGATCTGCTCGTTCGTGGTGCCCACCGGCTACTCGTTCAACCTCGACGGCTCGACCCTGTACCAGAGCATCGCGGCAATCTTCATCGCCCAGCTGTATGGCATCGACCTGTCCATCGGCCAGCAACTGATGCTGGTGCTGACCCTGATGGTCACCTCCAAAGGCATCGCCGGTGTGCCGGGCGTGTCCTTCGTGGTGCTGCTGGCGACCTTGGGCAGCGTGGGTATTCCGCTGGAAGGCCTGGCGTTCATCGCCGGTGTCGACCGCATCATGGACATGGCCCGTACCGCCCTGAACGTGGTGGGCAACGCCCTGGCCGCGGTGGTGATCGCCAAGTGGCAGGGGATGTACGACAGCGCCAAGGGCGAGGCGTACTACAACTCGCTGTTCCAGGCCGGCGCCAAGCCACACGCCGTGGCGACGGGCAAGACCGTCAACCAGTAAACCTGGCGTTGCACCCAAGAGCCCCGACCTGTCGGGGCTTTTTGCATGGTGCGGAGGGGTCGGGTCGCCCCCGTTTGCGCTATCATTCCGGCATTTTTCACAGGGGAACAGGCGCATGCTCAACGGCCTTTGGCTCGGCTTCTTCGTGGTAGCGGCCATCTCCGCCCTGGCCCAGTGGCTGGTGGGCGGCAACGCCGGGATCTTCGCTGCCATGGTCGAGAGCATCTTTGCCATGGCCAAGCTGTCGGTCGAGGTCATGGTGCTGCTGTTTGGCACCCTCACCCTGTGGCTGGGTTTTCTCAAGATCGCCGAGAAGGCCGGCATCGTCGAATGGCTGGCCAAGGTACTCGGCCCGCTGTTCGCCCGCCTGATGCCCGAGGTGCCGCCTGGCCACCCTGCCCTGGGCCTGATCACCATGAACTTCGCCGCCAACGGCCTGGGCCTGGACAACGCCGCCACACCCATCGGCCTGAAGGCCATGCGTGCCTTGCAGGAGCTCAATCCCAGCAGCACCACGGCGAGCAATGCGCAGATCCTGTTCCTGGTGCTCAATGCCTCATCCCTGACCCTGTTGCCGGTGACCATCTTCATGTACCGCGCCCAGCAGGGCGCCACCGACCCGACCCTGGTGTTCCTGCCGATCCTGCTGGCCACCAGCGTCTCGACGCTGGTCGGTCTGCTCTCGGTGGCGGTGATGCAGCGCCTGCGCCTGTGGGATCCGGTGGTGCTGGCCTACTTCATTCCCGGCGCGCTGCTGCTGGGCGGTTTCATGGCGTTTCTCGGCACGCTGTCGGCGGCGGCGCTGGCCAGCCTGTCGTCGATCCTCGGCAACCTCACGCTGTTCGGCGTGATCATGCTGTTCGTGGTGATCGGTGCGCTACGCCGGGTGAAGGTCTACGAGGCGTTCGTCGAGGGCGCCAAAGAGGGCTTCGACGTCGCCAAGAGCCTGCTGCCGTATCTGGTGGCGATGCTGGTGGCGGTGGGTGTGCTGCGCGCCTCCGGGGCGCTGGAGCTGGCGCTCGATGGCATTCGCCACGGCGTCGAATGGCTGGGGATGGACAGTCGTTTCGTCGAAGGCTTGCCCACGGCGCTGGTCAAGCCGTTCTCCGGCAGCGCCGCGCGGGCGATGCTGATCGAGACCATGCAGACCCAAGGCGTCGACAGCTTCCCGGCGCTGGTGGCAGCCACGATCCAGGGCAGTACCGAAACCACCTTCTACGTGCTGGCGGTGTACTTCGGCGCGGTCGGCATCCAGCGTGTGCGCCACGCCGTGGGCTGCGCGCTGCTGGCTGAGCTGTCCGGGGTGATCGCGGCGATCTGCGTGTGCTACTGGTTCTTCGCCTGAGCCTGAAACCCTGAAGCCTGGGTCACGGTCCAGTCCACCACCTGGCGCGCCAGGGTGTCGCCCGCGGCGCCGAAGCCACTGACCACCGCCGGCACCTGCTTTTCGCTCAGCGGCTGGCGCACTTCGAAGCGCTGGCTGGCGAGAATGCGCTGGCTACGTCCCTGCACCAGTCGGGCGTCATAGCGCATCACCACGTCTACACCGGCCGAGCCGTACTCGCTCTGAAATGCCTGCAGTTCGCCGACCAGTTCGTAGTCGGCCTGCAGGTTGCTGTCATCGGCGCTCAGGCGCTGCACCCGGCCATCGCGCTGGAAGGCATCGAGCAGCCGGTTGCGCACCAGCAATGGCACCGGATCGCTCCAGCGCGCGCCCTTGTAGCTGCTGATCACGTCGCCTGCGGGAATCACCGCGATGCGCGACCCCGACAGCGCTTCACTGGCCAACGGCTTGTTCAGGCGCAGCGACCAGTTCACGGGCGTGGCGGTGTGGCTGGCCTGATGCACCGGCAGGCGATAGACATCGCTCGGCTCGCCTTGCGGCAGGATCGAGCAGGCGGCCAGGTTCAGCAGGCCGGCCACGACGAGCAGGCGTAGAGGCGATTTCACGGCTGGAACTCCTTGTTCGGCTCGCGGCCCAGCAGGTAGCCGCTGGGGTCGGCTTCCAGGCGCCGCGAAATGCCCTTGAGGGCGTTGAGCGTCTCACGCAGCTCGCGGATGGCGGGCGCCAGTTGGTTCAAGCCTTGGGCACCGTCGTCCAAGGCTTCGCGGTTGTGCGAGAGCAGTTCGTTGATGGTCGCGGTGCTCTGCGCCAACGACTGCATGGCCTGCTCGGCGCTGCCGATGGCCTGCTTGCCCTCGCTGCCCAGCAGGCCGTTGGCGCTGCGCATCAAGGCTTGGGTCTCGGCCAGGGTGGCATTGGCCTGCTTGCCCACCTGGCCCAATTGCTCGATGGCCTGGGCGATGCCGCCCTTCTGGCTGGCGAAGGCCCCGGTGGTCTGCTCGAGGTTGGCCAGGGTGTTGCTCAGGCGCTCGATGTTGGTGTCGGAGAACATCTGGTTGGCGTTGTGCAGCAGCAGGTTGACGTTGGTCACCAGGTCGCTGCTGTCGTCGAGCAAGCGCGAAATCGGCGAGGGCGATGCGACGATCACGGGCAACTGGCCGTCCTTGCCTTTGAGCGCCGGACTCTGTGGCGTGCCGCCGCTGAGCTGGATGAAGGTGTTGCCGGTCACGCCGGCCAGGGTCAGCTTGGCCTGGGTGTCCTGCTTGACCGGCGTGTCGGCGCTCAGGCGGATGCGGGCCAGCACGCGGCGCGGATCCTGCGGGTCCAGGCGCAAGCTGCTGACGTCGCCGACCTTGATGCCGTTGTACTGCACCGGGCTGCCACGCGACAGGCCCGACACCGCCTCGCTGAAGACCACTTCGTAGTCCTTGAACGCGTCGTCGACGCTGGACTTGGCCAGCCACAGGCCGAACAGCATGGCACCGGCCACCACCAGCACGGCGACCAGCCCGATGAGAACGTGATGCGCGCGGGTTTCCATGCTTCAGTGCTCCTGTGCCGCGCCGGCAGCGGCCTGTGCCGCCGCCCGCCCGCGCGGGCCGTGAAAGTAATGGTGAATCCAGGGATCGTCCGCCTGTTCGACTTCGGCCAGGGGGCCGGCCACCAGCACCTTCTTCTGCGCCAGCACGGCGACGCGGTCGGTGATGGTGTACAGGGTGTCGAGGTCGTGGGTGATGAGCAATACCGACAGGCCCAGGGCGTCACGCAGCGTCAAAATCAGCTGATCGAAGGCCGCCGCACCGATCGGGTCCAGCCCGGCCGTGGGTTCGTCGAGAAACAGGATGTCGGGGTCCAGCGCCAGGGCGCGGGCCAGGGCGGCGCGCTTGATCATGCCGCCGGACAGCGCAGCCGGGTATTTGTCCGCCGCGCTGATGGGCAGCCCGGCCAGCGCCAGCTTTACCCCGGCCAGGTGCTCGGCGTCGGCGCGCGACAGGCCGGCGTGCTCGATCAAGGGCAGTGCGACGTTTTCGGTAATGGTCAGTGAGGAGAACAGCGCGCCCTTCTGGAACAGCACGCCAAAACGCCGTTCCAGTCTCGAGCGCTGGTCGTCATTCAGTGCGTTGAGGTCCTGGCCGAATACCGTCACCTGGCCCTCGTTGGGTCGACGCAAGCCGACGAGGCTGCGCAGCAGCACCGATTTGCCGCTACCCGACCCGCCGACCACGGCGAGGATTTCGCCGCGATACAGGTCCAGGTCCAGCCCTTGGTGCACCACCTGACTGCCAAAGCGGTTGCCCAGGCCACGCGCCTGGATCACTAGTTCGCCCTTGCCGATCACCAGCCCATCTCCATGAAGAACAACGCCGCGACGGCGTCCAGTACGATCACTACGAAGATCGACTGCACCACCGCCGAGGTGGTGTGGGCGCCGACCGACTCGGCGCTGCCACTGACCTTGAACCCCTCCAGGCAGCCGATGGCGGCGATCAGAAAGGCGAAGAACGGCGCCTTGAGCAGGCCGACCAGGAAATGCTGCACACCGATATCGCTCTGCAGCAGGGACAGGAACATCGCCGGCGGGATGTCCAGCGACAGCGCGCAGACCACCGCACCGCCGACCATGCCGCAGAGCATGGCGACGAAGGTCAGCAGCGGCAGGGCGATCAGCAACGCCAGCACCCGAGGCACCACCAGCAGCTCGATCGGGTTCAGGCCCAGGGTGCGGATGGCGTCGATTTCCTCGTTGGCTTTCATCGAGCCGATCTGCGCGGTGAAGGCGCTGGCGGTGCGCCCGGCCATGAGGATCGCGGTGAGCAGTACGGCGAATTCGCGCAGGAAGGAGAACGCCACCAGGTCGACGGTGAACACCGTGGCGCCGAAGTCGGCCAGCACCGTGGCCCCGAGGAAGGCGACCACGGCGCCGACCAGGAAGGTCAGCAGGGCGACGATGGGGGCAGCGTCCAGACCGGTCTGCTCGATGTGTGCCACCACCGGGGTGAGGCGCCAGCGGTGCGGCTGGAACAGGCGGGTGGCGAGCGTGGCCAGGATCAGGCCGACGAAGCCCAGCAGTTGCCGGGTGTCCTGCCACAGTGTGTCGACGGCGCAGCCAATGCGCGCGAGCAGTTGCAGCAGCACGGGCTGCTCGGGTTCCTTGAGCGGGATGCAGTAGTCCTGCAGCGAGCGATAGACCGTCTGCAGCAAGGCGCGGCTGGCGGCGGGCAGTTCGTGGGTGCAGTTCGCCAGGCGTTCGGCGCCCAGCAGCTCGGCCAGCAGCGAGGCGCCCGCCGTGTCGAGGCGGCCAAGCTGGGTGAGATCGACCTGAGCCTCGGCGCCGTATTGGTCGCGCAGGCGCTCGCTGTCGCGCCGTAGGCGAGCGTAGTGCTCCAGGGTCCAGTCACCGGTGATGGCGAGTCGCGTAGGGTGCTGGCGCGTGTCGAGGGTGACGCTGGGCTCCATGTCTTTGGCTCTGCACGACGGCGGTGGGGCAGATCATAGCCTGTTGCAGCGGTGGTGGCTGCATCGCCGGGCAAGCCCACTTCCACAGACATCCACCTCTATCGAACCCGCGCAATACCTGTGGGAGCGGGCTCGTCCCGCGATGAAGGCGACGCAGTGATCGGACCTCACCCCGCCGTCCCATCCTCGACCACCTTGAAGCGCAGCACGCCGATGACCTGACCGTCCTCGGTCAGCACCCGCACTTGCCACTTGCCCACCGGGTTGGGCGGGAAATTCTGCTTGTGGGTCCAGGCCCGATAGCCCTCTTTGCGCCCGCCATGGATGTCCAGGGCAATGCGGTCCACTTCCTTGCCGTCCTGCTGCCACACGTGGAAGATCCGCTCGTTCAGGCCGCGTGGGGCGTTGATCGAGGTGTAGGCGTACAGGCCGGCGCTGCGGATGCGGCTGGCGTCGATCTGCTCCAGCGACTCGCCCGGCTCTCGGTCCTGCATCTGCGTGGTCACCGCCACTTCGGTCATCCACAGGGTCGCCGGCGGCACCCAGGAACGCAGCAACCAGCCGCCGCCGCCGATCGCCAGGGTCAGCACCACCAGCATCACGCCGCGTCGCCAGGTGTTGATCGGGAAGCTGCTGGCCAGGCTCGGGAACGACAGTACCATGGCGGCGATCAGCGCCAGCTTGAAGCTCTGCGCGGTGGTCAGGTGCAGGATGATCGGCAGTGCGGTGAGCAGCGCGGCGAACAGGGTGAGCGTGTGCAGGGCCAGGAACAGCCAGCGGCGCGGGGCGAGCCAGCGGTAGTACAGCGGGTCGACGATGGAAATCAGCCCCGCTGCGCCGAGCAGACCGGTGAACACCAGTTGCCCGCTGTTCCAGGTGGTGGTGATGAAGAAGAACGGCAGGACGAAGAACAGGCTCTCCTGGTGGATCATCTGCGTCGCATAGCGCAGCAGCGGCTGCGGGATTTCGCGCTTGAAGGTGCGGGCGAACAGGCCGGTGAGGGTGTTCTCGAGCATCAGCCATATCCAACTGACCAACAGCAGGATGGCGATCCAGCTGGCCAGCCCGGCCTGGCGGTCGACCAGGATGAAACTGCCGATGCCCGACAGGAAACCGCCCAAGGCGATGACTCCCGGGTAGCGTTTGAGCAGTTCGATGATGCGCTGGACGATCTGGGGTATGGGGGGCATGGAGGCTGGCAGCAAGGTGAGGTGACGGTTCTGGCCGTGTCACGGATTCACCCGCGACACGGCCGGCTCAGAATAACGCCAATTCAACGTTCACGCGTAGCACCGCTGGGACGATCCGCCGGCTGGCGGCGGCGTCGCAGCAGCCCGATGGCCAGGATCAGCCCGAGCACCAGCGCCACCAGCCCGTACAACTCGTCATAGCCCAGCAGCGGTTTCTCGATGCGCACATAACCGGGCGTGGCCAGCAACTGGCGCAGAGCATCGTTGGCCTGCGCCAGGCTGACCTTGCGCAGCTTGCCGATCGGATCGCCGAAGCGGCCGTCCTCGTAGTCGTTCAGCGCGCCCCAGTAATAGTCGGCCAACGCGCTGTTTCCCTGGCTGGTCCAGCTTTCCCGAGCGATGGCGGCTTCCTTGAGGCGGGCGAAAGTGTCGGGGTCCAGGCCATGCTTGCGCAGGTCATCGAACGTGGCTTGCAGCACGGTGACGGCTTGGTCGATGTCGCCGCGTTCCAGGTCGGCGTTGAAGCTGAGCATGCCACTGTCGCCGAAGCTTTCCCGGCGCACCGAGGGACCGTAGGACAGGCCGTGGCGCAGGCGCAGTTGATCGTAGAGCGTCCAGTCGAGGTAGCGCGAGAGCAGGTCGAGGGTCTGCTCGTGGTCGCTGTCGAGCACCGGCTCGATGAACAGCCAGTGCAGCTTGGCACTGTCGCCGAGCCAGCCGCGGGTGAGGTCGCGGCGCTGTTCGGCCTGCTGGGTGATGCTGTCCAGGTTGCGCCGCTCGCCGGGTTCGGTGGCAGGCAATTCGCCGTAGGTGCGCTCCAGGTAGGCGGGCAGCAAACGATCGAGGCCACCGACCACGATCAGGCTCATGTTGTTGGCGGCATACCAATGTTCGCGCATGGCCTGGACCTGCTTGAGGCTCATGCTGGCGATGTCGGAGCGCTCGGCGCATTTCAGCCCGAGCTCGACCGCCAGTTGATCGCTGGCCGGGTGGCCGATGTCCTGGCGGTCCAGCCAGCGTTGCAGGTGACCGTAGTGGCCGCCGTCCTCACGCTCGACGATCCGCTTCGCCGTGGCCAGGGCCTTGGCGTCAATGCGCGTGTCGCGCACCGCCGCCAGCAGCAGGTCGAGTACCTTGCGCTGGTTGCGCGCCGGGGCCTCGACCACGAAGGTGGTGTCGGCCGCACTGGTGAAGGCATTCCATTCGCCGCCCAGTGCTTGCAGACGTTCTTCCAGGCCGCCTTCGCCACTGTCGTCCAGGCCGCTGAACAGCAGGTGCTCGAGCAGGTGCGGCAGCTCGCGCTGGTCGCAGGGGAAGTCGTCCAGGCCGACGCCAACCACCAGACGGATCGCGACGTGGTCGCGCTCGTAGCCGGACTTGAGGATCACCTGCAGGCCGTTGGGCAACAGATAGCCCTCGACCCGCGAGCGGTCGAGGGCGAGCGAGGGCAGGCTGAACAGGATGCAGCAGGCGAACATCAGGCAACGCATGGGCAGGCTTCCGGGCCGGTCTCCAGGTGTGCGGGGGTCAAGTGGGACTGGCGTCTTCCGGCTGATCGTCGAGCAAAAGCCCGCCGGTGTCCGCGCCGCCCAGTACCACATAGGCACTGCTGCAGAACAAAGAGTTCAACCGTTTCATGTCGGCGATCAGTTCCAGGTGCAGTGAGCTGGTCTCGATGCTCTGCACCACCTTGCGTTGCAAACGGCTGACATGGGCGTGGGCCAGGCGCCGCTCCTGAGCGCGGAACCTGCGCTTTTCGCGCAGCAGCAGACGCGCGCTTTGCGGATCGGCGCTGAGGAACACCGACAGCCCCAGGCGCAGGTTGGCCAGCAGTTGCTGTTGCAGGCCAGCCAGCTCTTCCAGCCCGACCTCGGAGAACTCCCGGCGCTGGGAGGTCTTCTGCTGCTGGACTTTGCGCAGCATGCGCTCGATCAGGTCGCTGGCCAGCTTGAGGTTGATCGACAGCTCGATGATCTCTGCCCAGCGCTGGCTGTCATGTTCGCCCAGGTCTTCGCGCGGCATCTGCGCCAGGTACAGCTTGATTGCGCTGTACAGCGCTTCGGCATCTTCGCCCAGGGCGCGGGTCTGTTGCGCGAGGGCAGTCTGAGTGCCGCGCAGGGCACCGAGCATGGCATCGAGCAGGCTTTCGACGATATCGCCCAGGCGCAGGGTCTCGCGAGCAGCATTGGCCAGTGCCAGGCTGGGGGTCTGCAAGGCCGTGGGGTCGAGGTGACGCGGTTTGACCTGGCCGTTGGCCAGTTCGCGTTCGGGCAGCAGGGTGTTGCACAAGCGGCCCATGGGTTTGACCGTCGGCAGCATGATCACGCAGCGGGCGGTGTTGTAGAGCAGGTGGAAACCGATCACCAGCTCTTGCGGGCTGAAGCTCAGCGAGTCCATCCAGTCCACCAGCGGGTGCAGAACCGGAATGATCAGCAGCAGGCCGATCAGCTTGTACAGCAGGCTGCCCAGCGCGACCCGACGACCGGCGGCGTTCTGCATGCTGGTGCTGAGAAAGGCCAGCAGCCCGCTGCCGATGTTGGCCCCGACCACCAGGCCGATGGCCACCGGCAGGCTGATCACCTCGGCGCCGGCCAGGGTCGCGGTGAGCAACACGGCGGCCAGGCTCGAGTAGGAGATCATCGCGAACAGCGCGCCGACCAGCGCGTCGAGCAGAATATCGCCGGTGAGCGAGGCGAACAGCACCTTCACGCCCTGGGCCTGGGTGATGGGCGCTGCCGCCTGCACGATCAATTGCAGGGCCAGGATGATCAGGCCCAGGCCGATGGCCACTCGGCCCAGTTGGCCGATCCGGGTCTGCTTGCGCGAGAGGAAGAATATCACCCCGATGAAGATCAGCAGCGGTGACAGCCAGGACAGGTCGAAGGTCAGCACCCGGGCCATGAGCGCGGTGCCGACGTCGGCGCCGAGCATGATCGCCAGCGCCGGGGTCATGGCCATCAGGCCCTGGCCGACGAAAGAGGTGACCAGCATGGCGGTGGCGTTACTGCTCTGTACCACGGCGGTGACCACGATGCCGGCGATGAACGCCAGCGGGCGACGATCCATGTTCTGGCCGAGTACCCGGCGCAGGTGCGAGCCGTACACGCGCAGGATGCCGGTGCGCACGATATGCGTACCCCAGACGAGCAGCGTCACGGCAGACAGCAGGTTGAGCAGGGTCAGCATGGTCGGGGCCCCCTTGTTACCGACGCCCCAGTGCGGGGCCAATGGGTGAAGCGGTGAGCCTGGCCCGGGGCTGGGCGGTTCTGTCAGTGCTCACTGAAGCTTTAGTGGGTTTGCGCAGGAGACGCCAGCTTCGCATGGCAGGCATTTATTTGAAACATTTGTGTCATGGAAGGTGTTGGGGCCGCAAAGCGGCCCCAACGGTAACGACGCACAGCCGGGCGGTCACTGGCCGGGCACGTCCTTGCGCAGCTTGACCGGGTCCTGCTCCTTGCCATCCTTGCGCGCCAGCGCCGTGCGCATGCGGATGTTGATCGCCTCCACCGCCAGCGAGAAGGCCATGGCGAAGTACACGTAGCCCTTGGGCACATGCACATCGAACGATTCGGCGATGAGCACGGTGCCGACCACGATCAGGAACGACAGCGCGAGCATCTTCAGCGAGGGGTGCTTGTCGATGAAGTCGCTGATGGTGCCGGCGCAGAGCATCATCACCAGCACGGCGACGACGATCGCCGCGATCATCACCGGGACGTGAGACACCATGCCCACCGCCGTGATCACCGAGTCCAGGGAGAACACGATGTCGATGATCGCGATCTGGATGATGGTGTAGAAGAACTTGCCGCCGCCGCCCTTGGGCGCCTCGCCGCTTTCGTCTTCGCCTTCCAGGCCGTGGTAGATCTCCTGCGAGCTTTTCCACAGCAGGAACAGGCCGCCGAAGAACAGAATCAAATCACGTCCGGAGATGCCTTCGCCGAGCACCACGAACAGGTCGTCGGTCAGGCGCATGACCCAGGTGATCGACAGCAGCAGCATGATCCGCGTGACCATCGCCAGCGCCAGGCCGAAGATGCGCGTGCGCGGCTGCATGTGCTTGGGCATGCGGCTGACCAGGATCGAGATCATGATGATGTTGTCGATCCCGAGCACGATCTCGAGTGCGGTGAGGGTGAAAAAGGCAACCCAGATTTCCGGGCTGGTCAGCCATTCCATGTGTATTCCTTCGAGCGGTGAAGGCGACGACCCCAAAGGGCCGCCGCGGTAGGGTGGTGCAGTTGTATTAAAGACTACTGAACAGCGGGAAAACTCCCATGAGCAGGGCGGCGAGCATTATGCACAGGCACACCAACACTGCCCACTTGAGGGTAAAGCGCTGGTGATCGCCGAATTCGATGCCGGCCAGGGCCACCAGTAGATACGTGGACGGCACCAGCGGGCTGAGCAGGTGCACCGGCTGACCGACGATCGAGGCGCGGGCCATTTCCACCGGGCTGATGCCGTAGTGGCTGGCGGCCTCGGCGAGCACCGGCAGGACACCGTAGTAGAAGGCGTCATTGGACATGAAGAATGTGAACGGCATGCTGACGATCGCGGTGATCGTCGCCAGGTAGGGCCCGAGCGCCTCCGGGATCACCGCCAGCAGACTCTTGGACATGGCCTCGACCATGCCGGTGCCGGACAGGATGCCGGTGAAGATGCCCGCAGCGAAGATCAATCCGGTCACCGCCAGCACGCTGCCGGCGTGGGCCGCGATGCGGTCTTTCTGCTGTTGCAGGCACGGGTAGTTGACGATCATGGCGATGCTGAAGGCGATCATGAACAGCACCGGCAGCGGCAGCAGGCCGGCGATCAGGGCGGCCATCAGCGCGACGGTAAGGGCGCCGTTGAACCAGATCAGCTTCGGCCGACGCGCCTCGGGGAATTGCGACACGCTGATTTCGCTGTGGTCGATGTCGTCGGTCGGCAGGTGCAGCTCGCCCAGGCGCGCACGTTCGCGCTTGCCGTACAGGTAAGCGATGGCGAGGATCGCCAGTACGCCGAAGGCCATGGCCGGGATCATCGGCACGAAGATGTCCGAAGGGTCTACGTGCAGGGCGCTGGCGGCACGGGCGGTCGGTCCGCCCCAAGGGGTCATGTTCATCACCCCGCCCGCAAGAATGATCAGCCCGGCCATGATGCGCGGGCTCATGCCCAGGCGGCTGTACAGCGGCAACATGGCGGCGCAGCAGATCATGTAGGTGGTGGCGCCGTCACCGTCGAGCGAGACCACCAGGGCCAGCACGGCGGTGCCGACCGAGACTTTCAGCGGGTCGCCCTTGACCAGCTTGAGGATCTTGCGCACGGCCGGGTCGAACAGGCCGGAGTCGATCATCAGAGCGAAGTAGAGGATGGCGAACATCAGCATCACGCCGGTGGGCGCGAGCTTGCTGATGCCCTCGAGCATCATGGGGCCGATCTTGGCGGAAAAGCCGCCGAACAGGGCGAACAGGATCGGTACCAGGATCAGCGCGATCAAGGCCGACAGGCGCTTGGTCATGATCAGGTACATGAAGGTGATGACCATGGCAAAGCCGAGGAAGGTCAGCATGACGGTACTCCAGGCGTGGCGCGGCGAAAGGTGTCGGGCGGATCAGCGCGTTGGGCGCTGTGCGTGGAATACGGGGAGGGGTACTGCGGGGAGGCGGGCACAGGACAGCATCGGAATCACCATTGTTGTTGTTGATTGAGCCGGGTGTGCTGTGGATGCGCACCCTGGCTGACCGGTCTTTGTGCCGGTGGTGGCGCTATCCTAGGGGCGAAAGCTTTCAGCCAGCTTTCGCGGCGATGAAGGCGACAGGAGGTGGTGTCGAGGAAGACGAAGCGCAGGGCCGGTCAGAGGCTGTAAAACAAAACGGGGCCTGGTGATAGGCCCCGTCAGGGTTCAGATGGTCAGCGTCCAGTCGTAGTCGACGATCAGCGGCGCATGCTGGGAGAAGCGCGGCTGGCGTGGCAGGCGCGCGTTACGTACGCAGCGGCGCAGGCCCTGGGTGAGGATCTGGTAGTCGAAGCGATAGCCCAGGTTGAGCATCTCGGCCTGTTCGTTATCCGGCCACCAGCTGTACTGATCACCTTCGCGGCTGACTTCGCGCAGGGCATCGACGTAGCCCATTTCGCCGATGATGGCGTCCATCCAGGCGCGCTCGGGCGGCAGGAAGCCGGGCGACTGCTGGCTGTCGCGCCAGTTCTTGATGTCGAGCTTCTGCTGCGCCACGTACAGCGAGCCGCAATAGATGTACTCGCGGCGCTTGCGGCGCTGCTTGTCCAGGTACTTGGCGAAGTCGTCCATCAACTTGAATTTCTGATTCAAGTCTTCGTCGCCGTTCATGCCCGAAGGCATCAGCAGGCTGGCGATGCTGACCTTGTCGAAATCGGCCTGCAGGTAACGTCCGTAGCGGTCGGCTGTCTCGAAGCCCAGGCCGGTGATGACTGCCTTGGGCTGCATCCGCGAGTAGAGCGCCACGCCACCGTGGGCGGGCACCTCCGCGTCGCAGGCATAAAGGAAATAGCCATCGAGCTGGAAAGCTGGGTCGTCGAGTTCAAAGGCCGAGGCGCGGGTATCCTGAAGGCAGATGACGTCGGCATTCTGGGCTTGCAACCAGCTGAGCAAACCACGCTCGGCCGCAGCCTGAATGCCATTCACGTTCACACTGATGATCCGCATAAATGGCCCCAAAAATCTCGTGCGTGTATGATACCCGAGCTCAACTCATTTAGCTAAATCCGTGGTGTCCGGGACTTTTCATGCAGCCGTATCAGCGCGACTTCATCCGTTTTGCCATCGATCGCGGCGTGCTGCGCTTCGGTGAATTCACCCTGAAATCGGGGCGTACCAGCCCGTACTTCTTCAACGCCGGTCTGTTCAACAGCGGCTCGGCCCTGGCCCAGCTGGGACGTTGCTATGCGGCGGCCATCGTCGACAGCAAGATCCCCTTCGACGTGCTGTTCGGTCCGGCCTACAAAGGCATTCCGCTGGCCGCCGCCACGGCGGTGGCGCTGGCCGAGCATCATCAGATCGACGTGCCCTGGTGCTTCAACCGCAAGGAAGCCAAGGACCACGGCGAGGGCGGCAGCCTGGTCGGCGCTCCCCTGGCGGGCGAGGTGCTGATCATCGACGACGTGATCACCGCAGGCACCGCGATCCGCGAAGTCATGCAGATCATCCAGGCCCAGCAGGCACGCGCCGCCGGTGTGCTCATCGCGCTGAACCGCGAGGAGCGTGGTAACGGCGAACTCTCGGCCATTCAGGAAGTGGAGCGTGACTTCGGCATGCCAGTGGTCAGCATCGTATCCCTGACCCAGGTACTGGAGTTCCTGGCCGATGATCCGCAGCTCAAGCAGCACCTGCCGGCGGTCGAGGCCTATCGAGCGCAATACGGGATCTGAGCGCAGATCGTCCATGAAAAAGGCGACCTTTGTAGGTCGCCTTTTTCATGGCTTCGATGCAGTGCTCGTCGCTCAATCGGTGCCGTACTTCGGCGAGCGCGGCCCGTACAGGATGCCCCCGTTGGGGTTCGGCGACAGCAGCCGGGCGCTGGTGATACCGGCGATCGGATAGCCCGCGTCGTCCTGCACGCTGGAGATGATCTGGTTCACCGCTGCGGTGATCAGCATGCCGACCAGCCCACCCTGGTTCTGCCGGCCTTCTTCGCTGGAGGCCGAGGCCGCGCCGGTCCACAGGGTCGCGCCGGTTTTCAGGTCGACCAGCTTGGCGCTGGCGGTGACGATGGTTGCGCTGCTCAGCACCATGTAGCGGGTGCCGTAGTCGCTGACGGTCACGTACAGCCCGGCATCGGCGCCGAAGATCTCGCGCAGCTTGGCGGCCGGCAACTCATGGATGTCCGCCGGGGTGGTCATGCCGTTCTGGCGGAACGTCTCGGCCACCAGCGCCACCGGCATCACGTAGTAACCTGCTTCGGCCAGCGGATAGGTGACCTGCGCCAGCATGCTGTAGCTGGCCTTGACGTCCGGCGAGTTGTTCAGCGGCGGCACGATCAGGATCGACTTCGGCCGGCTCTGCTTGAAGGCGGCGTAGTCGGTGGTCTTGCGCTCGGCGCAGCCGGCGAACAGGGCCAGCACGCAGGCGCCGACCAGGCATTGAGTGAGGCGCTTGATCACGGCTTGGCTCCTTGCGTGGCGTTCTTCATCAGGAAGTCCATGTAGGTCGCCGACTCAGGGAACAGCGCTTTCTCGGTACGGAATTCCTGGATCATCTGGTCATCCTTGCCCAGGCTCGAGTAGAGCAGGCCCAACTGCGCGTGATAGCCCGGAGGCACCGCGCCGTTCTTGGCCTTGATCTTCTCCAGATCGCGCTCCAGGGCGATGACCTGTTCTTCCTTGGACTGGTCGTTGAAGTACTCGCGCACCTGGGGCTGGTAGCTTTCCCATTGATACAGCGGTTTTGGCGTATTGCAGCCGGCCAGCAGGGCGCTGGCCAGCAGAAGGCCGGCGCCAGTGCGCCAGGCCGAGCGGGTGATACTCATGTGCATGCTTTCCTTGTCGTGTTACGGGCGTCGATTACTGGGCCTGTGGCTTCCACTGGCCACTGTCCACGGCGCTGACCAGCTTGTTCACCGCCTCGCGCATGGCCAGGTCCAGGACCTTGCCGTTGAGGGTGGAGTCGTAGCTGGCGGTGCCGCCAAAGCCGATGACTTCGCGGTTCGACAGCGCGTATTCGCCGGCGCCCTGGCTGGAATACACCACTTCGGAGGTGCTGATGTTGACGATGTTCAGCGCCACCTTGGCGTAGGCGATCTGGGTCTTGCCGCGGCCGAGAATGCCGAACAGCTGGTGATCGCCCACTTCCTTGCGGCCGAACTCGGTGACATCGCCGGTGACCACGAAATCGGCGCCCTTCAGGCGCTGGCTCTGGCCCTTGATCTGCGCTTCCTGCTGGATCTCACCCATGTTGTCGCGGTCCAGTACGTTGAACCGGTGGGTTTGCTGGAGGTGGGTGATGAGGATGGTCTTGGCCTGGCCGCCGAGGCGGTCGACGCCATCGGAGAAGATGCCGCGCATGTAGCTCGAACGGTTGTCGAACTTGCCAACGGCGATCGGGGTGCGCACGCCGCTGTAGGGGCGGTTGACGCTCTCGACCTGTTGAACGGCCACGGCAGTAGAGGTTTCGGTAGCGCAGCCGGCGATGGACCCGAGGGCGATGGCGGCGGCCAGCACGAGTCCTTGTGATGCGTATTTCACGCGAGTTTCTCCAGATGAACGGTAACTTTTTGCAACGGGCGTGCATTCTGCCACGTTGTTTCGGCCGTCTGGAGGGAAAGTTGAGAAACGTGAAGTGCATCGCGGGACTGTTCATTGCCGAAGGCACGGACGGTCCCGCGAATTCTTGCTACGACGCTGTCAGGCGCGTTTGCGGTTGGTGATGAGGGTGCCGACGCCGCTGTCGGTGAAGATCTCCAGCAGCACCGCGTTCGGTACGCGACCGTCGATGATGTGCGAGCTGTTGACGCCGCCCTGCACCGCCTCGAGTGCGCACTTGATCTTCGGCAGCATGCCGCCGTAGATGGTGCCGTCGGCGATCAGTTCGTTGACTTGCTCGGTGGTCAGGCCAGTGAGCACCTGGCCCTGCTTGTCCATCAGGCCGGCAATGTTGGTCAGCAGCATCAGCTTCTCGGCTTTTAGCGCCTCGGCCACCTTGCCCGCCACCAGGTCGGCGTTGATGTTGTACGACTCACCGTTGGCGCCCACGCCGATCGGCGCGATCACCGGGATGAAGTCGCCGCGTACCAGCATGTTCAGCAACTCGGTGTTGACCCCGACCACTTCGCCGACATGACCGATGTCGATGATCTCGGGCGTGGTCATTTCCGGGGTCTGGCGGCTGACGGTGAGCTTCTTCGCGCGGATCAGCTCGGCGTCCTTGCCCGTCAGGCCGATGGCGCTGCCGCCGTGACGGTTGATCAGGTTGACGATGTCCTTGTTCACCTGACCGCCCAGCACCATCTCCACCACATCCATGGTCGCCGAGTCGGTGACGCGCATGCCGTCGATGAAGTGGCTCTCGATCGACAGGCGCTTGAGCAGATCGCCGATCTGCGGGCCGCCGCCATGCACCACCACCGGGTTGATGCCCACCGCCTTCATCAGCACGATGTCCCGGGCGAAGCCGGTCTTGAGCTCTTCGCTCTCCATCGCGTTGCCGCCGTACTTGATCACCAGGGTCTTGCCGACGAAGCGGCGGATGTAGGGCAGCGCTTCGGACAAAACCTCGGCTACATGGGAAGCGGCGTCGCGATCGAGGGTCATGCAGGGCTCCAGTATGTGAACGTCAGAACGGCAGGTGCAGGCCAGGCTCGACCTTGTGCAACTGCTCACGGAATACAGCCTTGATTCGGTTCAGTTCTGTCTCGCTGTCGGCCTCGAAGCGCAGCACCAGCACCGGCGTGGTGTTGGAGGCGCGAACCAGGCCCCAGCCGTGGGGATAGTCGACCCGCACACCGTCGATGGTGGTGAGTTCGGCCGCGCCCCAGTCGGCGTCGCGTTGCAGTGCATCAATGATGCTGAATTTACCCTCGTCGGTCACATCGATGTTGATTTCCGGCGTGGAAATATCGTTCGGGAACGCGGCGAACAGGTCTTCGGCAGACTGCTCGGCCTTGCTGAGGATTTCCAGCAGGCGTGCGGCGCTGTAGATACCGTCGTCGAAACCGTACCAGCGTTCCTTGATGAAGATGTGCCCGCTCATCTCGCCGGCCAGCAGCGAGCCGGTCAGTTTCATCTTCTTCTTGATCAACGAATGACCGGTCTTCCACATCAGGGCACGACCGCCGTGCTGCTCGATCAGCGGGGTGAGGCGGCGGGTGCATTTGACGTCGAAGATGATCTCGGCGCCGGGGTTGCGCGACAGCACGTCCTGGGCGAACAGCATCAGCAGGCGGTCGGGGTAGACGATGCTGCCGGTGTTGGTCACCACGCCGACGCGGTCACCGTCACCGTCGAACGCCAGGCCCAGGTCGGCACCGGTTTCGCGCACCTTGGCGATCAGGTCTTCGAGGTTTTCGGGCTTGCCCGGGTCCGGGTGATGGTTGGGGAAGTGGCCGTCGACCTCACAGAACAGCGGAATCACGTCGCAACCCAGGGCCTCGATCAGGCGCGGGGCGATCACGCCCGCCGCGCCGTTGCCGCAGTCGACCACCACCTTGAGCGGCTTGGCCAGCTTCACGTCCTCGACGATCTGCTGGAAATAGCGCTCGAGGATCTCGACGCGTTCGACGCTGCCCTCTGCGCGGGTCAGGTCGTTGGTTTTCAGGCGGGTCAGCAGGGCCTGGATCTGTTCATTGGCCAAGGTGTCGCCGGCGATCACGATCTTGAAGCCGTTGTAGTCCGAGGGATTGTGGCTGCCGGTGAGCATCACGCCGGAGGTGCCGGCCAGCACGTTGGCGGCGAAGTACAGTGCGGGGGTGGGCACCAGGCCCACGTCGCTGACCTGGCAGCCGGCATCGGCCAGGCCCTGGATCAGTTGCTCGACCAGCATCGGGCCGGACAAGCGGCCGTCGCGGCCTACGGAAATCTTCGGCTCGCCCTGGGCGAGGGTCTGGGCGCCGATGGCGCGGCCGATCCAGTAGGCGGTCTCGGCGTGCAGCGTCTTGCCGACGATGCCGCGGATGTCATAGGCGCGGAAAATGCTGTCCGGCAGTGCGGGAACCAGCTGGGCCATATCGTTCATCTCAGGGGACTCCAAGGGTCTGAGGCTTCTGGGTAGGCGCAAACAGAACGCTTGGACGGTCGTTGGACCCAAGAGTTCGCCATCCATGGCCCCGGTGGTCGTTTCAGCGGGTACCGGAGTGACCGAAACCGCCGCTGCCGCGCTGGGTTTCGTCGAAGGCCTCGACGATGTCGAAATGCGCCTGCACCACAGGCACCAGGATCAGTTGGGCAATGCGCTCGCCGACGCTGATGGTGAAGGCGGTGTTGCCCCGGTTCCAGCACGAGACCATCAGTTCACCTTGGTAGTCCGAGTCGATCAGACCCACCAGGTTGCCCAGTACCACGCCGTGTTTGTGGCCCAGACCGGAGCGCGGCAGGATCATCGCTGCCAGGCCCGGATCGCCGATGTAGATCGACAGGCCGGTGGGAATCAACAGGGTCTGACCCGGTTCGAGGACGGTGTCCTCGGTGAGCAGGGCGCGCAGGTCCAGACCGGCGGAACCGGGCGTGGCGTACTGCGGCAGGGGAAATTCGGTACCCAGGCGTGGGTCGAGGATCTTGGCTTGAAGAGCGTGCATGTAACTCATTGAACCTGATTGAGCCGTTCGGCGATGAAGGCGACCAGTTGCCGGGCGATCTTGCCCTTGCTGGTCTGCGCGAAGAGGGTCTGGTGCTGCTGGCGGTCGATCACGGTCAAGGCGTTCTCTTCGCTGTTGAAGCCGATGCTGGGGTTGGCCACATCGTTGGCGACGATCAGGTCGAGATTCTTGTCCTTGAGCTTGCGCGTGGCGTAATCGAGCAGGTGTTCGGTCTCGGCGGCGAAGCCGACGCTGAACGGACGGTCGGCGCGGCCGGCGAGGGTGGCAAGGATATCCGGATTACGCACCATCTGCAGCAGCATACCGTCGCCGCTCGTAGGGTCTTTCTTGAGCTTCTGCGGGGCAACCACTTCCGGGCGGTAGTCCGCGACCGCCGCCGAGGCGATGAACAGGTCGCAGGGCATGGCCGCTTCGCAGGCGGCGAGCATGTCCCGCGCGCTCACCACGTCGATACGGGTGACTCGGTCGGGGGTCGCCAGGTGCACGGGGCCGGTGACGAGGGTCACCCGAGCCCCCGCTTCGACGGCCGCCTCGGCCAGGGCGAAGCCCATCTTTCCGGAACTATGATTGGTGATGTAGCGCACCGGATCGATGTTTTCCTGGGTGGGGCCGGCGGTGATCAACACGTGCTTGCCGGTCAGCGACTGGCGCTTGAAGGTTTCGGCGGCGCACCAGGCCAGGTCGGTGGCTTCGAGCATTCGGCCCAGGCCCACGTCGCCGCAGGCCTGGCTGCCGGAGGCTGGACCGAACACCTGGATGCCCCGGCGCTCGAGCAGCGCCAGGTTGTCCTGGGTGGCCGGGTCGCGCCACATGGCCTGGTTCATGGCCGGCGCCACGGCGACGGTGGCGTCGGTGGCCAGCACCAGGGTGGTCAGCAGGTCGTCGGCCATGCCTTGGGCCAGGCGCGCCATGAGGTCGGCGGTGGCCGGGGCGATGAGCACCAGGTCGGCCCACTTGGCCAGTTCGATATGCCCCATGGCCGCTTCGGCGGCAGGGTCGAGCAGATCCATGTGCACCGGATGACCGGAGAGCGCCTGCAGGGTCAGCGGAGTGATGAACTCGGCCCCGCCGCGGGTCATGACGACGCGCACCTGCGCGCCGTGTTCCAGAAGTCGGCGAATCAGCTCGGCGCTCTTGTAGGCGGCAATGCCGCCACCCACGCCGAGAACGATGCGCTTGCGATACAGCCGCTGCATAGGCTTGCCTTTTTCCAGTAAAAGCGGGCGACGACGTTTGAACATGCCTGCGGCAGAACGTCGCATTCAACGAGGCGAACTAGATTAACACAGGGCTCGAAGCCGCCGCAGTAGCACGCAAGGAGGGGTATGAACATCAGGGAATGGCCGCAGGATGAGCGGCCGAGGGAAAAGTTGCTGGCACGCGGCGCAGCAGTGCTCTCCGACGCCGAACTGTTGGCCGTGTTGCTCGGTTCGGGCGTGGCCGGGCGCAATGTCGTCGACCTGGCGCGAAGCCTGCTCGCGCGCTTCGGCGGGCTGCGCCCGTTTCTGGAGGCCGACCGCGCGGTGTTGTTGCGCGAGCCGGGCATGGGGCCAGTGAAGTACACGCAATTGCAGGCGCTGCTGGAAGTGGGCAGACGCTATCTGGACCAGGCCATCGAACGCACCTCAGCGCTGGAGAACCCCGCCGCCGTGCGCCGTTACCTCAAGGCCATGCTGCGCCACGAGAACAGCGAGGTATTCGCTTGCCTGTTCCTGGACACCAAGCACCGGCCGGTCGCGTTCGAGATTCTTTTTCGCGGCACCATCGACCGGGCGAGCATCTACCCGCGAGAAGTGGTGCGCCGCTCGCTGCTGCACAACGCAGCGGCGTTGATCATCTGTCACAACCATCCATCCGGGAGCTGCGAGCCGAGCGAGGATGACGTGCGCCTGACCTGCACCTTGAAGCAAGCGCTGGCGTTGATCGACGTCCGCGTGCTCGACCATGTGATCGTCGGTGACGGCGAGCCGTTGTCCATGGTGGAGCAGGGCTGGATAGGGGGCTAGTGGACGGCTTGGGTCGCTTCATCGCGGGTGACTCCGCGATGAAGTCGGCGTTGATCGGCGGCCGATCAACGCTCCACCGACACCTTGCTGAAGTCCACGCGCCCGAACGGACTCACCTGATACCCCTCCACGCGCTTGCTGAGCAAGGTCGCGGCAGTGGGGTGAGCCAGGGGCAGCCACAGCGCCTGCTGCTGGATCAAGGTCTGCGCCTGCTGGTACAGGCGGCTGCGCACGCTCTGGTCGTTGGTGGTACGCCCAGCGTTGATCAACTGATCCAGGCGGCTGTCGCAGAAGCGTGCGAAGTTGGTCCCGGACTTCACCGCCGCGCAGGAAAACTGTGGCGTGAGGAAGTTGTCCGGGTCGCCGTTGTCGCCCGCCCAGCCCATGAACAGCAAGTCATGCTCGCCGGCCTTGGCGCGGCGGATCAGCTCGCCCCATTCGATGGTGCGGATTTCGGCCTTGATGCCGACCTTGGCCAGGTCGGCCTGGAGCATCTGCGCGCCGAGGCTGGGGTTGGGGTTGAGCAGGCTGCCCGAAGGTCGGGTCCAGATCGTAGTGCTGAAGCCCTCGCCCAGGCCCGCTTTGGTCAGCAGCGCCTTGGCCTTTTTCAGGTTCAGGCTGTAGCCGGGCAAGTCCTTGGCGTAGCTCCAGGTGTTGGGCGGGTAGGGGCCGTTGGCGGCGGTGGCGGTGTCGTCGAACACGGCTTTGACGTAGGCCGACTTATCGAAGGCCAGGTTGATGGCCTGGCGCACCTCAGGCTTGTCCAGCGGCGGGTGCTCGCTGTTCAGGGCGACGAAAGCGGTCATGAAGGCCGGGGTGGAGGCGACCTTGAGGCTGCCGTCCTGGGTGGCTTCGGTGATGTCCAGTGGCTTGGGCGAGAGCGCCACCTGGCACTCGTTGCGCTTGAGCTTCTGCAGGCGCACGTTGGGGTCGGTAGCGATGGCGAAGATCAGCGGATCGACCGCAGGCTTGCCGTCGAAATAGTCGGGATTGGCGCGATAGCGCACCACCGCGTCCTTCTGGAAGCGCTGGAAAACGAACGGGCCGGTGCCGATCGGCTGGCTGTTGAGCTTCTCCGGGGTGCCGGCCTTGAGTAGCTTGTCGGCATATTCGGCGGAGTAGATCGAAGCGAAGCCCATGCTCAGCGTGGCCAGGAACGTGGCGTCGGGGTGGCTCAGGACGAAGCGCACGTGCTGCGGGTCAGGCGCCTCGATCGACTTGATCAGGCTGCCCAGTTGCAGCGATTGGGCGTGAGGATAGCCGCCCGGCGCGGTCTTGTGCCAGGCGTGGGCCGGATACAGCATGCGCTGGAAGCTGAACAGCACGTCGTCGGCGTTCAGCGTGCGGGTAGGCTTGAAGTAGTCGGTACTGTGGAATTTCACGCCATCGCGCAGGGTGAAGTCGTAGGTCAGGCCATCGTCGGACACGGTCCAGGCTTGCGCCAGGCTCGGCACCACCTTGCCCTGGCCAGCGTCGAACTCGACCAAGCGATTCATCAGCACATCGGCCGAGGCATTGGTGGTGGTCAGCGAGTTGTACTGGACCACATCGAAACCTTCGGGGCTGGCCTCGGTGCACACCGACAGCGGCGCTGCCTGGGCCAGGCCCGCGACGAACAGGGAAGAGAACAGAACGGAAAGGGCGGCGACGCGCATGCGGGATCCTCGGCTGGTCAGTGGCCCATCTGCCAGTGCAGTCTGGAAGCGGAAAGCTCTAACCCTAGAGTGCCGCTTGGCAAATGGCTACCGGATTTTTGCGCCGCGCGGCGACGAGCGGTCGACAGTGCGCAAGCCTTGTCGCTATGCTGGCCCGGCGCAATCGACCCGCCTGGAATGTGCATCTTCTGTTGTTGTGGTCGACCCTTTCTGGTATAAAGCAGCGCTCTTTTCTAGGGGCTCAGTCTGTCGCTCATTCGAGCCGGTTCGATAAGACCCCCAGAAACACGGCGCCTTGGCGCCATAGACTGAGAGATTAAGCGGCCAACCCATGCCGGGTTGGGCATGTGGTTTTAGAGGGCTGAGGCATGTCGAGAGTCTGTCAAGTTACCGGTAAGGGTCCGGTAACCGGGAATAACATTTCCCACGCAAACAACAAAACCCGTCGTCGTTTCCTGCCGAACCTGCAGCATCACCGTTTCTGGGTCGAGTCCGAGAAGCGTTTCGTGCGTCTGCGCGTTTCCGCCAAAGGCATGCGCGTCATTGACAAGCGTGGTATCGACGTAGTGCTGGCCGAGCTGCGCGCTCGCGGCGAAAAGTTCTAAGGAGAACGTCATGCGTGAATTGATCCGTCTGGTTTCGAGTGCTGGCACTGGCCACTTCTACACCACCGACAAGAACAAGCGCACCACCCCGGACAAGATCGAGATCAAGAAATATGATCCGGTCGTTCGCAAGCACGTGGTGTACAAGGAAGCCAAGATCAAGTAATTGATCGGCGACCTGAAAAAAACCCGCCTTCGCAAGAAGGCGGGTTTTTTTATGCCAGGTGATGCTTGGCAGGCTTAGACGTGGGCTGCAACGAAGGTGATGTTGCCGTCTTCGACGCTGTACAGCACGACGTCATGGCGCGCTTGCAGCGTGATGACTTCACCGACCTGCTCAGCATTGCTCACGCCGGCCAGTTCCTTCATGTAGCTCACTGCGCTGGGTACGAAAGGTGTGCCCAGCAGGTGCTGCAGAGCGTGTGTCGCTTGTTGGCTGTCCATGATCGTGTCCTTTTCGATAAGCCTCCAGTCGAGGCCGAACGATGGTCGATCATCCTGTGGGCCGAGACGCTGTAGATATCTAGGTGCAGAAAAAAACCGCTTCGGTAGGGAAGCGGTTTTCGACAGCGCCAGACTTCAGGCATTGGCCAGGTTCGTGATGAAGCCACTGTCATCCACGTAGATGCGCAGTTGATGTGGGCGGTAATCGCGCAGGTCTGCATCGCCTTTTACGATCCTCACAGCCTTCAAGCCGGTCAGTTCGAGCGCATAGGCTTGCACGGTTTCCACGTATCGCGAGCCGATGAGGTGGCGCACGGGGCCGATGATGTCAGTTGTCATGATGGTGATCCTCAGTACCGTCCATTGGCGGACGCCACCGATGATGCTTTTCACCGCGCCTGGCAGCGCTGTAATTACTTAGGGGCGGCCTCGAACATCACATAAATCTTGCGGCACGGCTCCAGCACCTCCCAGGTGCCCTTGAAACCGGCCGGAATGACGAAGCGATCACCCGCGCGCAGGGTCTTGGCGTTGCCGTCTTCATCGCGCAGCACCGATACGCCCTGGACGATCTCGCAGTATTCGTGCTCGGTGTAGTTCACCGTCCACTGCCCCAGCTCACCTTCCCAGACCCCCGCCGCGAATTGCCCACAAGGACTGGAATAGTGGTTGTACACGGCCTGGTCGGGATCACCCTTGAGGATCTTTTCCGCCGCTGGGCGGTAGCGCTCGGCCTCGGTCAGGGCTTGGGCGAAATCGATGATGCGGTCGATGCTCATGCTGGATACCCTTTTGGTTCAAGACGTTGATTGTTTAATAAAATGCACATCAGTAGGCATTTTGGCCTTTAGTGTCAAATATATTGATAGTTTGTCAGGCCTGGTTTAGGGTGTCGGATGCCCGTGTGCGCTCGTCGCCCGGCCAGCATATCCGACAGTGCCCGTGAGTCCTCGGTACGGGGCTGCACTTCAACAAGAGGAGGAGTTTCGTATGACCACCTTGACGCGTGCGGATTGGGAACAACGTGCCCAGCAACTGAAGATCGAAGGCCGCGCCTTCATCGACGGCCACTATACCGACGCCGCCTCCGGCGATACTTTCGAGTGCCTGAGCCCGGTCGACGGGCGCTTCCTGGCCAAGGTTGCCAGTTGCGACCAGGCCGATGCCAACCGCGCGGTAGAAAATGCTCGCGCCACCTTCGCTTCGGGTGTCTGGTCGCAACTGCCGCCAGCCAAGCGCAAGGCCACGCTCATCCGTTTCGCCGGCCTGCTGCGCCAGCATGTCGAGGAACTGGCGCTGCTGGAAACCCTGGACATGGGCAAGCCGATCAGCGACTCCTCCAGCATCGACATCCCCGGCGCAGCCAACGCCATCCACTGGACCGCCGAGGCCATCGACAAGGTCTACGACGAAGTGGCCCCAACGCCCCATGACCAGCTCGGTCTGGTCACCCGCGAGCCGGTGGGTGTGGTCGGTGCCATCGTGCCGTGGAACTTCCCCCTGATGATGGCCTGCTGGAAACTCGGCCCGGCGCTGGCCACCGGCAACTCGGTGGTGCTCAAGCCTTCCGAGAAATCGCCGCTGACTGCCATCCGCATCGCCCAGTTGGCCATCGAGGCCGGTATCCCGGCGGGCGTGCTGAACGTGCTGCCAGGCTATGGCCACACGGTCGGCAAGGCCCTGGCCCTGCACATGGACGTGGACACCCTGGTGTTCACCGGCTCCACGCGCATCGCCAAGCAACTGATGGTGTATGCCGGCGAGTCGAACATGAAGCGCATCTGGCTCGAAGCCGGTGGCAAGAGCCCGAACATCGTCTTCGCCGACGCGCCTGATCTGCACGCCGCCGCCCAGGCTGCCGCCAGCGCCATCGCCTTCAACCAGGGCGAGGTCTGCACCGCCGGTTCGCGCCTGCTGGTCGAGCGCTCGATCAAGGACACCTTCCTGCCGATGGTGGTCGAGGCGCTCAAGGCCTGGAAGCCCGGCAACCCGCTGGACCCGGCCACCACGGTAGGCGCGCTGGTCGATACCCAGCAGATGAACACCGTGCTGTCGTACATCGACGCCGGTCATCAGGACGGCGCCACGCTGCTGGCCGGCGGCAAGCGCATCCTTGAGGAAACCGGTGGTACCTACGTCGAGCCGACCATCTTCGACGGCGTGACCAATGCCATGAAGATCGCCCAGGAAGAGATCTTCGGTCCGGTGCTGTCGGTGATCGCCTTCGACAGCGCCGAAGAGGCCGTGGCCATCGCCAACGACACGCCTTACGGCCTGGCCGCTGGCATCTGGACCGCCGACCTGTCCAAGGCG
Source organism: Pseudomonas sp. SC11 (assembly GCF_047039205.1). Lineage (NCBI taxonomy): Bacteria > Pseudomonadati > Pseudomonadota > Gammaproteobacteria > Pseudomonadales > Pseudomonadaceae > Pseudomonas > Pseudomonas sp. SC11. Next base: position 111,192 of record NZ_CP178183.1, read on the forward strand.
CACAAGACCGCTCGCGCCGTGCGCGCTGGCAGCGTCTGGGTGAATCAGTACGACGGCGGCGACATGACCGCGCCGTTCGGTGGCTTCAAGCAGTCTGGCAACGGCCGCGACAAGTCGCTGCATGCGCTGGAAAAGTACACCGAACTGAAAGCGACCTGGATCAAGCTGTAACCTCCCCAATGGCCCACTCGCGGGTCAATCGCTTCGGTGATTGGCACGCGAGTGGGCCTTGTGCATTTCGTTCAGGAGAAGGCCGATGCGTTGGGCCACCTACTTTGCCGTGCTGGCCTCGGTGCTCAGTGTCGGCCTCGCCCTCGGCGTGAGCATGCCGCTGGTGTCCCTGCGCCTGGAAGGCTGGGGCTACGGCAGTTTCGCTATTGGTGTGATGGCGGCGATGCCGGCCATCGGCGTGCTGCTCGGCGCCAGCCTGGCCAGTCGTCTGGCTGGCTGGCTCGGTGTTCCGGCGGCGATGCGTCTGTGCCTGTGGGGCGGGGCGCTGTCGATCGGCCTGTTGGCGCTGCTGCCCAGCTATCCGTTGTGGTTGGCGCTGCGCTTGCTGATCGGCACCTCGCTGACGGTGGTGTTCATCCTCGGCGAGAGCTGGATCAACCAGTTGGTGGTCGAGCAGTGGCGCGGTCGTCTGGTCGCGCTCTACGGCAGCAGCTATGCCCTGAGCCAACTGGCCGGGCCGCTGGTGTTGGGCGTGCTCGGCTCGGATGACGACTTCGGCTTCTGGGCGGCCACCGGCCTGCTGCTGCTGTCGCCATTGCTGCTGTTTGGCCGCACGGGCGCGCCGTCTACCGAAGCGTGCAGCGTGACCCTTCGCGATCTGTTGGCTTTCTGTCGGCGCCTGCCAGTGATCGCCTGGGCCATCGCCCTGTTCGCCGCCTTCGAGGCGATGATTCTCACGCTGCTGCCGGTCTACGTGCTGCAGCAGGGCTTCACCGCCGAAGTGGCGCTGTTCATGGTCAGCACCGTGGTGGTCGGCGACGCGGTGCTGCAACTGCCGATTGGCGCGTTGGCCGACCGCATGTCCCGGCAGGCTCTGTTCAGCGGCTGCGCCGTGAGCCTGATGGGGTCTAGCCTGGCGATTCCGTTGCTGCTGCATACCCCCGCGATCTGGCCGCTTTGGGTGCTGTTCGGCGCCAGCGCCGGAGGGCTGTTCACCCTGTCGCTGATCCTCATCGGCGAGCGCTATCGTGACGACGCGCTGGTGCGCGCCAATGCCCACGTGGCGCAGTTGTGGGGCATCGGTTGCCTGCTCGGGCCGCTGCTGGCCGGGGCGGGCAGCCAGTGGGTCAGCGGCCATGCGCTGTTGTGGCTGATGGCGGCCGGTGCGGCGGGGCTGGTGTTGTTGACCCGGCGAGCGGGGGCGTTCGAGCCGGCCGCGCTGTGAGGGACTAGAGCATTCGCTCCAGTCCCACCGCCTGGGCTACCCACGCGTTGAAGCGTCGCCACAGGTCGCCCGGCTCTTCGGTCAGGGTGTGCACCTGGCCGTTGTCCTCGGTCACCCAGACCATCTTTCCGTCAACCAGCTTGGGCTGGTAGCTCAGCGCCGGGGCCATGCCCTGTTCGGCCAGCTCGCGGGTGTACTCGGCCAGCTCCGGGCTGTCGACCAACACCCCCACTTCGGTGTTCCACAGCACCGAGCGCGGGTCGAAGTTGAACGAGCCGATGAAGGTCTTCTGCCGGTCGAAGACCATGGCCTTGCTGTGCAGGCTCGAATCCGACTGCCCCTTGAAGCTCAGCGCGCCGCGTACGGCACTCGGATCGCCGGGTTGGCGGCGCAGTTCGAACAGCTCCACCCCATGCTCCAGCAGCGCGCGCCGGTACGGCGCATAGCCGCCATGCACGGCCGGCACGTCGGTGGCCTCCAGCGAGTTGGTCAGCAGCTTCACCGAGGCGCCGGCGTCGGCACGGCCGGTGAGGTACAGCAGGCCCGGTTCGCCGGGCACGAAGTAGGCCGACACCAGGATCAGTTCACGGTGCACGCGCTCCAGGTCCGGCGCCAACTGCTGGCTCATCAGCAGGTGCGGATCGGGGTCGCCGCTGGACAGCACCTTGCTCGGCGCATCCCATAGCGCTTGGCTGTGGGCCCAGATCAGCTCGTTGCGCCAGGTGTCCAGGCGCGGTTCGGTCTGGTAGGCCATCAGGCGGTCGTACAGTGCCGGGCGCTGCACCCGCGCCTGTGCCAGCCAGACCTCCAGCCGTTGTCGGCTGCTGTGCAGGTCGTCGGCGTCCGGGGTGCGCCAGAGAAAATCACCGATCGGCCGACTCAAGGCGCTGTTCCAGTACTGGTCGAAGCTATGCCCGAGCTGTTCGGCCACCGGACCGACGCCGAGCAGGTCGATGTCGGTGAAGTTGAGGTTGGGCTCGGCATCGAAGTACTCATCGCCCAGGTTACGGCCGCCGACGATGGCCATGCTGTTGTCGACCAGGAACAGTTTGTTGTGCATGCGCCGGTGTTGCAGCGACAGGTTGAACAGCCGTCCGAGGGTGCGGGTCAGGCCCGTACTGCGGCCAAGGTGCAGCGGATTGAACAGGCGGATCTGGATGCGCGGGTGGGCGTCCAGGGTGGCGATCAGGTTGTCCAGGCCATCGCTGGTGGTGTCGTCGAGCAGGATGCGCACGCGCACGCCGCGGTCGGCGGCACGCAGTAGTTCGTGGACCAGGGCGCGGGTGCTGAGCCCGTCGTGGACGATGTAGTACTGCAGGTCGATGCTGGTCTGGGCATGGCGGATCAGCTCGGCGCGGGCCCGAAACGCCTCGCTGCTGTTGGGCAGCAGGCGAAAGCCGGAGCGCCCCTCGTAGGGCGCGGCCTGGCGCTGCACCGAGCGGCCGAAGGCGGAGTCGGCGGCAGGCAGCGCCTGGCTGACATCGCGCGGGGTATCGACGCTGGCGCAGCCCTGCAGGCCGAGCAGCAGCGTCAGCAGCAGGGGCAAGGCTCGCTGGAGACTCAAGGGGGATCGTCCTGTGCGACGGGTCACGTGAAAACCTTGGACCATGCAAGGTCGTGCAAAGTTACCCGCCGTTGTCGTCCTGCGCCAGTAGCCGGCACGCGGTTTCACCGACCTTGCGCACGGCCGCCTCGATCTGCGGCGTGGCCCGTGCGGCAAAATTCATGCGCAGGCAATGCCGGTACTTGCCCGAGGCCGAGAAGATGCTGCCCACGGCGATCTGCACGCCTTGATCGAGCAAGGCGCGGTTCAGACGCAAGGTATCGAAACGCTCCGGCAGCTCGACCCACAGCATGAATCCCCCTTGGGGTCGGCTGGCGCGGGTGCCGGGTGGAAAATAGCGGGTGACCCAGTCGCTCATCTGGTCGCGGGCACGCTGATACTGCGCACGCACCCGCCGCAAATGCGGCTGGTAATGGCCCTCGGCGATGAAGTCGGCGATTGCCAGTTGCGGCTGGCAGGCCGTGCTGCCGGTGCTGATGTACTTCATGTGCAGCACCCGCTCCAGGTAGCGCCCCGGCGCCACCCAGCCGACCCGCAGGCCGGGGGCGAGGGTCTTGGAGAACGAGCTGCACAGCAGCACGCGCCCGTCCTCGTCGAACGACTTGAGCGTGCGCGGACGCGGGTAGGTATAGGCCAGGTCGCCGTACACATCGTCCTCGATGATCGCCACGTCATAGCGCTGGGCCAGGGTGAGCAGCGCCTTCTTGCGCGCCTCGGGCATGATGTAGCCCAGCGGGTTGTTGCAGTTGGGCGTGATCTGGATGAGCTTGATCGGCCATTGTTCCAGCGCCAGTTCCAGGGCCTCCAGGCTGATGCCGGTAACCGGGTCGGTGGGGATCTCCAGCGCCTTCATGCCGAACCCTTTGAGGGTCTGCATGGCGCCGTGGAAGCTTGGCGAATCCACCGCGACGATGTCGCCGGGCTCGCACACCGCGCGGATGCTGGTCGACAGCGCCTCATGGCAGCCCGTGGTGACCACCAGGTCGCCCGCTGCCAGGGTGCAACCGGAGTCCAGCGCCAGGCGCGCGATCTGTTCGCGCAGGCCTAGGTTGCCGTGGATGTTGTCGTAGTACAGCCCCGGCATGTCCAGGCGCCGGCTGAGCTGGGCGAGGCTGCGCAGCAACGGCTTGAGGGTGGGGCTTTCGATGTCCGGCATGCCGCGCCCGAGCTGGATCACGTCGGGACGAGGGTTGGCGCGAACCAGTTCCAGCACCTGCTCCCACTGCGAGATATCCACCGGTCGCTGCGCCGGACGGCTGATGGCTGGGAGCGCCGGCACGCTCAGGTGCTCGGCCACGAAATAACCCGATTTGGGCCGTGGCGATACCAGGCCCGCCTCTTCCAACTGCCGATAGGCCTGCTGCACCGTGCTCAGGCTGACGCCGTGCTCCAGGCTCAACGCCCGTACCGAGGGCAAGCGCTCGCCTGGGCGGTACAGGCCTTGTTCGATGCGCGCGCCGAGCAGTTCTGCCAGGTTCATGTACAGGTTCACGGGCATACTCCACCGCAGGTTGATCGGCATGACCATACAGATCGGCTGAAGATACGCCATTCAGGTGAAGTATCGCCACATCTGTATGGCGATAATAAGGTTCTTTTGGATCTGTATCGTCGTCGGCCCACAGCACATGCTTGTGTCAGGTTTCGATCACGGGAAGACACGACGATGACGGGAATGAGCGATGTGCGGCTACTACTGCAGGCTGACGAACTGACTGCAGGGCAGTCACCGAAGGTGTCCTGTACGCCCACCGGGCTCGGGCTCGGGCGCTGGGGGCTGATGCTGCATCGCTGGCAGTCGCGCAAGGCCTTGCGCGAGCTCAGCGACGAGCAGTTGCGCGATATCGGCCTGAGCCGCCAGCAGGCCTGGGAAGAAGGCTGCAAGCCGTTCTGGCGCGGTTGATCAGAGCAGTTCCTTGAGCCGGTACCAGAGCATGCCCAAGGCCAGCAGCGGCGAGCGCAGCAACTTGCCGCCCGGGAAGGTGGCATGGGGTACCTGGGCGAACAGGTCGAAGCGGCCGCTGTGCTGACCGCCGATGGCTTCGCCGAGCAACCGTCCGGCCAGGTGCGTGGCGTTGAGGCCGTGACCCGAATAGGCCTGGGCGTAGTACACATTGGGCTGCTCGGGCAGGCGACCGATCTGCGGCAGGCGATTGGCGCCGATGCCGATCATGCCGCCCCACTGGTAGTCGATGCGTACCCCGGCCAGTTGCGGGAACACCTTGAGCATCTTCGGGCCCATGTAGGCGGCGATGTCCTTGGGGTCACGCCCGGAATAGTGGCAGGCGCCGCCGAACAGCAAGCGGTGGTCGGCGGACAGACGGAAGTAGTCCAGCGCCACGCGTTGGTCGCACACCGCCATGTTCTGTGGCAGCAAATCGCGAGCGCGGGCCTCGCCCAGCGGCTCGGTGGCGATGATGTAGCTGCCGGCGGGCAGCACCTTGCCGCCCAGTTCGCGGTTCAGGTCGTTGTGATAGGCGTTGGTGCACAACACCAGGGTGCTGGCGCGCACCCGGCCGCGCGCCGTGTGCACCTGCACCTGCGGGCCGTAGTCGATGCGGGTCACCTCGGAGCCTTCATGCAGCTTCACGCCCAGGCGCGCCGCGACGGCCGCCTCGCCGATGGCCAGGTTCAGCGGGTGCACGTGGCCTGAGCCCATGTCCACCAAGCCGCCGACGAAGCAGGCCGAATTGACCACGCTGCGGATCTGCGATGCGGGCACCACGCGCACCTCGTGGCGGTAGCCCAGGCTGCGCAACTCATCGGCGTCGGCGGCGAACCCGTCGAGCTCGGCCGGCTTGTAGGCGAGGTCGCTGTAGCCCCAGGTCAGGTCGCAGGCGATGGCATGCTGCTCGATACGTTCGCGGGCAATCTGCACGGCTTCCAGGCCCATCAGCTTGAGGCTGCGTACGCCGTCTGCGCCGATGACCGGCAGGAACTGCTCGACGTCGTGGCCCACGCCGCGAATCAACTGCCCGCCATTGCGCCCGCTGGCGCCCCAGCCGATGCGCCGGGCCTCGAGCAGGACCACGGAGAAGCCGCGTTCGGCCAGTTCGATGGCGGTATTGAGCCCTGAGTAGCCGCCGCCGACGATGCACACGTCGGCGCTGTGCTCGCCTTCCAGGCACGGGTAGTCCGGTTGCGGCAGGCGGCTGGCGGCATAGTAGGAGGCAGCGTGCTGGGCGCTGTGGATCATGACCGGGTTCCTGGGGCTGGGCGAAAAGCTGCGAGGATAAGCGGGGCGCGCGGGGGCGGCAATGGCCCTATAATGCCTGGCCTCTCAATGACACGCCGACCATGTCCTGCACCCACAAGATCCAGTTCCTGCGCGAACTCATCCCCTCGTTCGAATGCGAGCCCGGCTGCCACGACTGCTGCGGTCCGGTCACCACCTCCAGCGCGGAGATGGCGCGTCTGCCGCGCAAGACCGCGGCCGAGCAGGAAGCTGCCTTGCAGCGCCTGGATTGCGTGCACCTCGGTCCTCAAGGTTGCACCGTCTATGCAGAGCGCCCGCTGATCTGCCGCTTGTTCGGCACCACCCCGCGCTTGGCCTGTCCACGCGGTCGCGGGCCGCAGACCCCGATCGAGCCGCAGGCCGAGCAACTGATTCATGTTTACATCGCCAGTACCCGCCAGGTGCTGGTCTGAGGTTCAGTCCGGAATCGGCAGGCAGAGGCTCTCCTTCACCTCCTCCATCACGATGTAGCTTTTCGATTCCCGCACATGGGGCAGCTTGAGCAGGATGTCGCCGAGCAGCTTGCGGTACGACGCCATCTCCGAGATGCGTGCCTTGACCAGGTAATCGAAGTCGCCGGAAACCAGGTGGCATTCCAGCACATGGGGCAGCTTGAGCACGGCGCGGCGGAACTCCTCGAAGGTATCGCCCGACTTGTAGTCCAGGCTGATCTCGACGAACACCAGCAGGCTGCCCTTCAAGTGCTGCGGGTTGAGCCGGGCGTTGTAGCCCATGATGATCCCCTCGCGTTCCAGACGGCGCACGCGCTCGGTGCAGGGCGTGGTGGACAGCCCGACTTTCTCGCCCAGTTCAGTGAACGAGATGCGCCCGTCGCTTTGCAGGATGCGCAAGATGTTGCGGTCGATCTTGTCCAGTTCCCGCTTGCTCTGGTGCTGGGTTCTCATAGGGGATGCCCCTCCGTCTAAGGCGTTCGTGCCGAGAATTCTCGCCAAATATAGGCGCTTATATAGTGAAATGCACTGGCCTGAGATTCTTATACTGCGCGCATCCATGCCATTTCGAACAACACAGCGGTGCGCCGCGCATGAGGGATAGACGATGCGAGTTCTGGTACTTGGTAGCGGTGTGATCGGTACCGCCAGTGCCTACTACCTGGCCCGGCAAGGTTTCGAGGTCACGGTGGTCGATCGCCAGCCGGCGGTGGCCATGGAAACCAGCTTCGCCAACGCAGGCCAGATCTCGCCCGGCTACGCTTCGCCCTGGGCTGCACCGGGCGTTCCGCTCAAGGCCATCAAATGGCTGCTCGAGCGGCACGCCCCGCTGGCCATCAAGCTCACCGGCGATGTCGATCAATACCTGTGGATGGCGCAGATGCTGCGCAACTGCACCGCCAGCCGTTATGCGGTGAACAAGGAGCGCATGGTGCGGCTGTCCGAATACAGCCGCGACTGCCTCGACGAACTGCGCGCCGAAACCGGCATCGCCTACGAAAGCCGCACCCTGGGCACCACCCAGTTGTTCCGCACCCAGGCCCAGGTGGATGCCGCGGCCAAGGACATCGCCGTGCTCGAGCAGTCCGGCGTGCCCTACGAATTGCTCGACCGCGATGCCATCGCCCGAGTCGAACCCGCCCTGGCAGGGGCCAAGCACCTGTTGGCCGGTGCCCTGCGCCTGCCCAACGACCAGACCGGCGACTGCCAGCTGTTCACCACCCAACTCGCGGAAATGGCCGTGAAACTGGGTGTCGAGTTCCGATTCGGGCAGAACATCCAGCGCCTGGATCAGGCCGGCGACCGACTCAACGGCGTGTGGATCGACGGCAAGCTGGAAACGGCTGACCGCTACGTCCTGGCGCTGGGCAGCTATTCGCCGCAGTTGCTCAAGCCGTTGGGCATCAAGGCCCCGGTGTACCCGCTCAAAGGCTATTCGCTGACCGTGCCGATCACCGACGCGGCCATGGCGCCGACTTCGACCATCCTCGACGAAACCTACAAGGTCGCCATCACCCGCTTCGACAACCGTATCCGGGTCGGCGGCATGGCTGAAATCGCCGGCTTCGACCTCTCTCTGAACCCGCGTCGGCGCGAAACGCTGGAGATGATCGTCAACGACCTTTATCCTCGCGGCGGCGACCTGAGCCAGGCCAGTTTCTGGACCGGCCTGCGCCCAGCTACCCCGGATGGCACGCCGATCGTCGGCGCCACCGCGCTGAGCAATCTGTACCTGAACACCGGTCACGGCACCTTGGGCTGGACCATGGCCTGCGGCTCCGGCCGCCTGCTGGCCGACCTGATCGCGCGCAAGAAGCCGCAGATCAGTGCCGAAGGTCTGGACATCTCGCGCTATGGCCAAGCCGGTGAAGTCGCTCGGCAGGGCCGTCCGCTGTCGGCCCATCAGTAACGACGATGACCGGTTGAGCCCGCCCCCGGTAGGCGCGGGCTCAACCGCGATGAATGCCCCATCTGCCCATAACCAGATCCACCAGAAGGCTGCCCCATGCGCCCCGCCCGTGCCCTGATCGACCTCCAAGCGCTGCGTCACAACTACCGTCTGGCCCGTGAACTGGCCGGTGCCAAGGCCCTGGCCGTGGTCAAGGCCGATGCTTACGGCCATGGTGCGGTGCGCTGTGCCCTGGCGCTGGAGGCCGATGCCGACGGCTTTGCCGTGGCCTGCATCGAGGAGGCGCTGGAGCTGCGCGCCGCGGGCATCAAGGCGCCGGTGCTGCTGCTCGAAGGGTTCTTCGAGGCCAGCGAGCTGGCGCTGATCGCCGAGCATGACCTGTGGTGCGTGGTCCATTCGCTGTGGCAGCTCGAGGCCATCGAACAGCATCCGGTGCACAAGCCATTGAACATCTGGCTCAAGCTCGACAGCGGCATGCACCGTGTCGGCCTGCACCCGAAGGACTACCACGAGGCCTATCAGCGTCTGCTGGCCAGCGGCAAAGTGGCGCGCATCGTGCTGATGAGCCATTTCTCCCGGGCCGACGAACTGGACGCGGCGACCACCGAACAGCAGGTTGCCGCCTTCGAGGCCGCGCGCCAGGGCCTGACCGCCGAGTGCAGCCTGCGCAATTCCCCGGGCGTGCTGGCGTGGCCGAACACGCCGAGCGACTGGGTACGACCGGGCATCATGCTGTACGGCGCCTCGCCCTTCGAGGTCGAGCAGGCCCAGGCGGCGCGCCTGCAGCCGGTGATGACCCTGCAATCGCGCATCATCAGTGTGCGTGAGCTGCCCGTCGGTGAGCCGGTGGGCTATGGCGCGCGGTTCACCAGCACGCGCCCGACCCGCGTCGGCGTGGTCGCCATGGGCTATGCCGATGGCTATCCGCGACACGCCCCCAGCGGCACGCCGGTGGTGGTCGCGGGCAAGCGCACGCAACTGATCGGCCGGGTGTCGATGGACATGCTCTGCGTCGACCTCACCGAGGTGCCCGAGGCGACCGTCGGCAGCCCGGTGGAGTTGTGGGGCAAGCAGGTGTTGGCCAGCGATGTGGCGCAGCAGGCGGGCACCATCCCCTATCAGATCTTCTGCAACCTGCGCCGGGTGCCGCTGGAGTACCAGGGCCAATAAGGTCGTTCGCGGCGGTGAGAGGCGGTCGTGTTGTAAATACTGAACGGCATTGCCATGATATCGTTCACACTTTGCCTCCCCACGACCGTTTCTGGAGACCCACGCTTTGGACGTTGGCGAACGACTGCAAGCCATCCGCAAGCTCAAGGGCCTGTCCCAGCGCGAACTCGCCAAACGGGCGGGGGTGACCAACAGCACCATCTCGATGATCGAGAAAAACAGCGTGAGCCCCTCGATCAGCTCGCTGCGCAAGGTGCTCAGCGGCATTCCCATGTCGATGGTGGAGTTCTTCTCCGTCGAACTGGCGCCGGAAAGTCCCACGCAGATCGTCTACAAGGCCCACGAGCTGATCGACATTTCCGACGGCGCGGTGACCATGAAGCTGGTCGGCAAGTCGCACCCCAACCGCGCCATCGCCTTTCTCAACGAGGTGTACCCGCCCGGCGCCGACACGGGTGAAGAAATGCTCACCCACGACGGCGAGGAGACCGGCATCCTGCTCGAAGGTCGCCTGGAGCTGGTGGTGGGCACCGAAACCTTCCTGCTCGAAGCCGGCGACAGCTACTACTTCGAAAGCACCCGCCCGCACCGTTTCCGCAATCCGTTCGATGAGCCCGCCCGGCTCATCAGCGCCGCCACCCCCTCGAATTTTTGATCCAGCTCAGGCTATTGCGTCGCCAATACCCCTTTACGCAGTAGGGTCGTTCACGCCCTCAGGGCTTGTCGCTATACTCGGCCGCGCTCGCCAACCGTGGCCGCGAGCCTGATCAGCCACCATGAGGGTGTACGCGTGAACCCAATCAAGAAGATGCTGGCCGTACCAGCAGCCCTGTTCGCTGTGTGGGCGCTGAGTGCGACCGCAGCGACCAACGACGACATCGCCAAGCGCCTGGAGCCGGTCGGCAAGGTGTGCATCCAGGGCCAGGAATGCCAAGGCATGGCCGTCACCGCTGCGGCCGCCGGCGCTGGCGCCAGAAGCGCCGACGACATTGTCGCCAAGCACTGCAACGCCTGCCATGCCACTGGCCTGCTGAACGCGCCGAAGATCGGCGACACGGCGGCCTGGAAAGAGCGCGCCGATCACCAGGGTGGTCTGGACGGCATTCTGGCCAAGGCCATCACCGGCCTTAACGCCATGCCGCCCAAGGGCACCTGCGGCGACTGCTCGGACGACGAGCTCAAGGGCGCTATCAAGAAGATGTCCGGGCTCTGATCCCACGCCAGAAGACGGTGGTGTAAACGCGGCCTCGTGCCGTGAACCGGTCGCAACGAACGCGGGTCGTCGTAGCATTTGCACGACAGGTCGGGAGCCACACGCTCCCGGCAATGGTCACATCCTGTACGCCTCACACGCCGCAGGAGCTTCCAATGCCCCACCGTTGCTCGATCGACCACGCCGTCGATCAGGCCCTGGCCCGTCTCCCGGCCCATATCCACATGGGCTTGCCGCTGGGGCTGGGCAAGCCCAATGCCTTCGTCAATGCGCTATACGCCCGCATCCGCGCGCTACCCGAGCGCCGCCTGACAATCTATACCGCCCTCAGCCTGGGCCGACCGTCGCTCGGCGAGGGCCTGCAGCAGCGCTTTCTCGAACCCTTCCTGGAACGGGTGTTCGCCGATTACGAAGAGCTCGACTACCTCAAGGACCTGCGCGACGACACACTGCCGGCCAACATCCGCGTCGAGCAGTTCTTCATGCAGCCCGGCTCCCTGCTGCACAGCGCGTCTGCCCAGCAGGACTACGTCAGCAGCAACTACAGCCACGCCGCCCGCGACATCAATGCCAAGGGCCTGAACCTGATCGCCCAATTGGTCGCCGCCACGCCGGAGCGCCCGGAGCACCTCAGCCTGGCCTGCAACCCCGACATCACCCTGGACCTTCTGCCGATGGTCGCCGCACGCCGCGCCGCTGGCGAGACCGTGCTCATGCTCGGCCAGGTGCATGCCGAATTGCCCTACATGCCGGGCGATGCCGAGTTGCACATCCAGGCCTTCGACCTGCTGATCGACGAAGTCGAGCAGCGGCGCCTGTTCAGCACGCCGAACATGCCGGTCACCGTCCAGGACCACTGCATTGGCGTGTACGCCAGTACGCTGGTGCGCGATGGTGGTACGTTGCAGATCGGCATTGGTGCCATGGGCGATGCGGTGGCGGCGGCTCTTCTGGCGCGCCAGGCCGACAACGCCGCCTACCGGGCGCTGCTGGACGACTTCGACCTCAGCCCCTGGCGGTCCCTGATCGACCGTGAAGGCGGGCAGGACGACTTCGCCCAGGGCCTGTATGGCTGCAGCGAGATGTTCGTCAACGGCCTGCTGACGCTGGCCGAGGCGGGCGTGGTGCGGCGTCCGGCTGATGAGCACGGCGTGCTGGTGCACGGCGGCTTCTTCCTCGGCCCGGCCGATTTCTATCAGCGCCTGCGGCACATGTCGCTGGAGCAGCGTGCGCGTTTTTCCATGACGGCCATCAGCTTCATCAACGAGTTGTACGGCGACGAAGCGCTCAAGCGCCGGCAGCGGCGCGACGCGCGGTTCGTCAACACGGTGTTCGGCATGACCTTGCTGGGTGCCGGGGTGGCCGACCAGTTGGAAGACGGCAGGGTGCTCAGCGGCGTCGGTGGGCAATACAACTTCGTCGCCCAGGGCCACGCATTGCAAGGCGCGCGCTCGATCCTGCTGCTGCGCAGTTGGCGTGAAGCCGGTGGCGAAGTGAGCTCGAACCTGTATTGGCAGTACGGGCATTGCACCATCCCGCGCCATCTGCGCGACATCGTCATCACCGAATACGGCATCGCCGACCTGCGCGGGCAGACCGACAGCGAGGTGATCGCACGGCTGTTGGCGATCAGCGACTCACGTTTCCAGCAAACGCTGATGGCCCAGGCCAAGAAGTCCGGCAAACTGGCGCAGAATTTCGCCTTGGACGCCCGCTTCACCGACAACACGCCCGAACGCCTGGAGGCGATCAGGGCGCGGCATGCGTCGATGTTCGCCGAGTACCCGCTGGGCAGCGACTTCACGGCTCAAGAGCAGGACGTGCTGCGTGCGCTGAATTGGCTCAAGAGCAAGTTCAAGCTGAGCGAAGCGCTGGCGCTGGGCAAGGCAGCGCTGGATGCGCCCGAGCCCGAGGCGTATCCGGCGCACCTGGCGCGAATGAACCTGGCGCAGCCCGAAGGCCTGAAGGAGGAGCTGTATCAGCGCTTGCTGCTGGCGGGCCTGCACGCGACCCGCCGCTTGTAGCGGGGGTCACTCGATGAAGGTGACCACACCGCCTGCCAGCGACTGCACCCGCGCCAGCGACTCGACACGGTAGCCCTGGCTGTCCAGCTCGGCGCGGCCGCCCTGGAACGACTTCTCGATGACGATGCCCAGGCCTGCCACGGTGGCCCCGGCCTGCTTGATGATCGAGATCAGCGCCTGCGAGGCCTTGCCGTTGGCCAGGAAGTCGTCGATCACCAGCACGCGGTCGCTGCTGTTCAGGTGGCGCGGCGAAATGGCCACGGTGTTCTCGGTCTGCTTGGTGAACGAGTACACCGACGCGGTGAGCAGGTTCTCGGTCAGGGTCAGCGACTGGTGCTTGCGGGCGAAGATCACCGGCACGCCCAGTTTCAGGCCGGTCATCACGGCCGGCGCGATGCCGGAGGCTTCGATGGTGACGATCTTGGTCACGCCGGCATCGGCGAACAGGCGGGCGAACTCGTCACCGATCAACTGCATCAGGGCAGGATCGATCTGGTGATTGAGAAACGCGTCGACTTTGAGAACCTGATCGGAAAGCACGATGCCTTCTTCGCGAATCTTCTGATGCAGTGCTTGCACTGTGTATTCCTCGATGTAGCAAAAGTCGCCGCATCCAAGGGTCGCGGCACAGGTTGAAAGAGTAGGGGTGATTCAGCGTTTGAGCATGGCCCGAATGTCGGCCAGTGCGTTGTTGCCTCGGGCGGCCTTGACCTCCACCGGGGCGTCGTCCAGGCCTTCCCAGGCCAGGTCGTCCGGTGGCAACTCGTCGAGGAAGCGGCTGGGGGTGCAATCGATGATCTCGCCGTACTGCTTGCGCTTGGCGGCGAAGGTGAACGCCAGGGTCTGGCGCGCGCGGGTGATGCCCACGTAGGCCAGACGGCGTTCTTCCTCGATGGTGTCGGCTTCGATGCTGGAGCGGTGGGGCAGGATTTCTTCTTCCATGCCCATGATGAACACGTAGGGGAATTCCAGGCCCTTGGAGGCATGCAGGGTCATCATCTGCACGCCCTCGGCGTTTTCTTCCTCTTCCTGCTGGCGTTCGAGCATGTCGCGCAGCACCAGCTTGCCGATGGCGTCCTCGATGGTCATGTCACCCTCTTCGTCTTTCTCCAGGGTGTTCTTCAGGGCGTCGATGAGGAACCAGACGTTGCCGATGCGAAAATCCGCGGCCTTGTCGCTGGCGGTGTTCTGGCGAATCCAGTTCTCGTAGTCGATGTCCTTGACCATCTCGTGCAGCGCGGCGATCGGGTCGTCCAGGGCGACCTTGTGGCGCACGCCGTCGAGCCAGTGCTTGAAGCGCTGCAGGCGCTCGGTGTAGCGCGCGTCCAGGTGCTCGCCCAGGCCCAGTTCCTCGCTGGCGGCGTACATCGACACACCGCGCTCGGTGGCGTAGTTGCCGAGCTTCTCCAGGGTGGTCGAGCCGATCTCGCGGCGTGGCACGTTGATCACCCGCAGGTAGGCGTTGTCGTCGTCCGGATTGACCAGCAGGCGCAGGTAGGCCATGAGGTCCTTGACCTCCTGGCGTCCGAAGAAGCTGTTGCCGCCGGAGAGGCGATAGGGCACCTGGTGGTGCTGCAGCTTCAGCTCGATCAGCTTGGCCTGGTAGTTGCCGCGGTAGAGGATGGCGAAATCGCTGTAGGGGCGGTCGGTGCGCAGGTGCAGGGTCAGGATTTCCATGGCCACGCGTTCGGCCTCGGCTTCCTCGTTCTTGCAGCGAATCACGCGGATTTCGTCGCCCACGCCCATCTCGCTCCACAACTGCTTCTCGAAGTCGTGGGGATTGTTGGCGATCAGCACGTTGGCGCAGCGCAGGATGCGGCTGGTGGAGCGGTAGTTCTGCTCGAGCATCACCACCTTCAGGGACGGGTAGTCCTCCTTGAGCAGCATCAGGTTTTCCGGGCGCGCGCCGCGCCAGGCGTAGATCGACTGGTCATCGTCGCCGACCACGGTGAACTGGTTGCGCAGGCCGATGAGCATTTTCACCAGCAGGTACTGGCTGGCGTTGGTGTCCTGGTATTCGTCGACCAGCAGGTAGCGCACACGGTTCTGCCAGCGATCGAGCACGTCCGGGTGCTCCTGGAACAACTTGACCGGCAGCAGGATCAGGTCGTCGAAGTCCACCGCGTTGTACGCCTTGAGCGTGCGCTGGTAGTGGGTGTAGACGATGGCGGCGGTCTGCTCGCGCGGGTTGCGCGCCTTTTCCAGGGCTTCGGCGGGCAGGATCAGGTCGTTCTTCCACGACCCGATCATGTTCTTGATCTCGTCCAGGCCGTCGTCGCCGGAATATTCCTTCTGCATGATGTCCGACAGCAGCGCCTTGATGTCGGACTCGTCGAAGATCGAGAAACCTGGCTTGTAGCCCAGGCGCTGGTGTTCCCGGCGGATGATGTTCAGGCCCAGGTTGTGGAAGGTGCACACCGTCAGGCCCCGGCCCTCGCCCGGGCGCAGCAGGGTAGCGACGCGCTCCTTCATCTCGCGCGCGGCCTTGTTGGTGAAGGTCATGGCGACGATGTACTGGGCACGGATGCCGCAGTTCTGGATGAGGTGGGCGATCTTGCGCGTGATCACGCTGGTCTTGCCGGAGCCTGCACCGGCGAGCACCAAGAGAGGGCCGCCGACGTAGTCTCGGGCTTCCTGTTGCCGGGGATTGAGTCGGGACATGCTAGAAACCGGGGGTGACCAGAAAAATAGCCGCGCATTCTAGCAGGCATGGGGGGGTTGTGGCGCGACCGTCCGACCGGGCACTGTCGGGTTTTGCCACAATTGCCCAGGCGGCGCGTTTGGCGCAGGATGCACCCCGAAATCCGTCGTAAAGCCGGGCAGGGACCGCCACGTTTAAAAGTGAGAATCATTGCTAATTGTCGGTTAGCATATGGCTACTCGACATCATCGGTCCACGGCCTAAGGAGCCCGCTTGTCCACGCCCACCGAACCCTTGCGTCTGCTGCTGTTGGCCGAGGAGCCGCTTTGGGCCGCCCTGTTGCGCGACTGTGCGCGACCGTTGGCCGACAGCGCCGTGTTGCTGACCGCGCCGAGCTGGGAGGCGGTGGACAGCCTCTTCGCCCATGATCGCCAGGCGGTGGTGCTGGCCACGCCCGAGTTGCAGCCAGCGGTGGGCCGCTGCGCGTTGCCGGTCATCCTGCTGCTCGACGCCGAGCCGGATAAGGCGCCGGAGGGCGTCAGCGATTGGCTGGTGCGTGACCAGTTGAGCAGCGATACGCTGCGTCGCTCACTGCGCCATGTGCGCGAGCGCGGCGCGCTGGTGGCCTCGTTGCAGCGCTTGGCCGAGCAGGACCCGCTCACCGGCATCGCCAACCGCCAGGGCTTCCAGGCGCTGCTGGCCGCACGCTTGACCCAGCATGGCGGTCGCGGCCTGGCCCTCGGTCACCTGGACCTGGACACCTTCCGCCACGTCAACGACGCGCTCGGCCATCAGGGCGGCGACCGGGTGATATTGCAGGTGGTGCACCGGCTCAAGCAGTTGCTGGGGGCCGACGATCAGTTGGCGCGCCTGGGTAGCGACGAGTTCGCCCTGCTGATCGACACCCGCCACGACACCGGCCGCGCCGAGCGCATCGCCGAGGCCATCGTCGAAGCCCTGGCCGAGCCCTACTGGGTCGATGGTGAAAGCCTGTTGCTGGGGTGCAGCCTGGGCCTGGCCCACGCCCGCGCACAGGCGGGCGCCGACCCGCTGATGTGGCATGCGCACATTGCCATGCGCCAGGCCAAGGGCGTCCAAGGCTGCACGTACCATGTGTTCAACGAGCGGATCAATCGTCATGCCCGCAGCCTGGCCGACCTGGAAAGCGAGCTGCGGCGGGCGCTGCGCCGCGATGAGCTGGAGCTGCACTACCAGCCGCGCCTGGACCTGGGCGCGGGACGTATAGTCGGTCTGGAAGCGCTGGTGCGCTGGCGCCATCCGCAGCGTGGCCTGTTGGCACCGAGCGAGTTCGTACCGCTGGCCGAGCAGAGCGGGCTGATCGTGCCGCTGGGCTACTGGGTGATCTGCCGCGCCCTGCGCGATATGCAGACCTTGCAACTGCGCGGCCTCGATCCCTTGCACATGGCGGTGAACCTGAGCTTCCGCCAGTTCCAGGACAGCCAACTGCTGGCCACCCTGAGTCGACTGATCGTCGAGCATGGCGTCGATGCGCGCTGGCTGGAGTTCGAACTGACCGAAACGGCGGTGATGCGCCGCAACGAGGTGGTGCGCCAAACCATGGATGCCCTCGGGCGGCTGGGCGTGCGCTTCTCGCTGGACGATTTCGGCACGGGCTTCTCGTCGTTCGTGCACCTGAACAGCCTGCCCATCGCGCTGCTCAAGATCGACCGCAGCTTCGTCGCCGGCATGGAGCAGCGCGAAGAAAACCGCAAGCTGGTGCACGCGATGATCAACCTGGCGCACAACCTCAACCTGGAGGTGGTGGCCGAAGGCGTGGAAAGCGAGGAACAGATGGCCTTGCTGCGCGAGTTTGGCTGCGACCAGGTGCAGGGCTTCCTGGTGAGTCGGCCTCTACCGGTGGACGAACTGATGGAGTACCTGCTGGAGGCGTGCGGCGGGGAGCGTGCGGGTCAGGCGCCGCCGTGAACGGGGCGCGCGTGAACCCGCGCCCATGGATCAACGCCGCGAGATCCCCGAGGCTAGCGGCTGGCCACCACCGGCCCTGTGCAGCAACCGCCTCATCCGCCACTCGAACGCCAGGGTCAGTGCCACCGCGGCGCACGCAAGACCCAGCGCCAGTCCCCACCAGATGCCCACGGCGCCGCCACCGAGGGTGAACGCGAACAGCCAGGCGGCGGGTGCACCGACCAGCCAGTAGCACAGCAAGCCGATAACGAAGGTAGTCTTGGCATCCTTCAAGCCACGGATCGAGCCCATGGCGATGGTCTGGGTGCCGTCGAACAGTTCGAACCACGCCGCCACCATCACCAGTTGCACGGCCAGCGCGAAAATGTCGGCGAAGGCCGGATCATGGCGGTCCACCAGCCAGCCGACCAGGGTGTCCGGGAACAACCAGAACAGCACGGCGAAGGCGAACATGATCACCGCGCCCATGCCGATGCCCACCCGCCCGGCGCTGCGGGCCGCCAGCAGGTTGCCGGCGCCGTAGTACAGCCCGACCCGCATGGTCACCGCGTACGACAAGCCGGTCGGCACCATGAACGCTGCCGAAATGATCGGCAGGGCAATCTGGTGCGCGGCCAGCTCCGTGTTGCCCAGCACGCCCATGCACAGGGCGGCGAAGGCGAACAGGCCCACTTCGACGATGTACGTGCCGCCGATCGGCAGGCCCAGTCGCCACAGTTCGCGCAGCGCCTCCAGCGACGGCCGCAACAGGCCCTGGCGCAGGGGATAGGCGTCGTAGGCGCGGTGCCAGCGGATATACAGCGCCAGGGCGACCGCCATGCCCAGCGACACCACGGCGGTGACCAGGCCGATGCCCATCAGGCCGAGTTTCGGCAAGCCGTACAGCCCCTCGATCAGTGCATGGTTGATCAGGTAGTTGAGCACCGTGCCCACCAGGCTGATGACCATCACCGGGGTGGAATGGCCCAAAGCACTGGTGAAGCCGCGCAGGGCCATGAAGGTGAGGTAGCCGGGCAGCGCCAGGGGTAGCAGCGTGAGGAACTGCATGGCCATCTCGACGTTGTCCGGGCGCTGGCCGAACAGCAGCAACAGCGGCTTGAGGTTCCACAGCGCCAGGCCGGCAGCCAAGGCCAGGCCCCAGGCCAGCCACAGCCCGTTCTGCGCCAGGCGCGTGGCGCCGGCGATGTCGCCTGCGCCCTTGCGGAAGGCCACCAGGGTGCCGACGGCGGCGATCACGCCCAGGCAGAAGATCGACACGAACGAATAACTGGCCGCGCCCAGCCCGCCGCCGGCCAGGGCCTGCGGGCTGATGCGGGCCATCATCAGGGTGTCGGTGAGCACCATCAGCATGTGCGCCAGTTGCGAGGCGACCAGAGGGCCTGCCAGGCGCAGCAAGGCCTTGAGTTCGGTGGTGGGCGCGACGTGCATGGGGCGGAGTCCTTCGGTGTGGGCGCGGCGATGAAAGTAGACGATTCTGCGGCCTCGGTCAGGTTTGCACAAAAGGATAAATGCGATGCGTAGCATGAGTTGAACTCATGCAGCTAAGATCCACTTCGGTCACGCCATGTCCTTTTTACGGGAGCCGCATGTCTCGTCAGTTGCCTGCCCTTTATGCGTTGCGCGCATTCGAAGCCGCGGCGCGGTTATGCTCGTTCACCCGCGCGGGCGAAGAGCTGTCCATCACCCAGAGCGCGGTCAGCCGGCATATCCGCACCCTGGAAGCGCACTTCGGCTGCCGCCTGTTCATCCGCCACGGTCGCAGTTTGCAGCTCACCGAAGCTGCTCGCCTGCTGTTGCCCGGCGTACGCGACGGCTTCGCCGCCCTGGAGCGCGCCTGCAACACCCTGCGTGGCGAGGACGACATGCTGCGCATGAAGGCGCCCTCGACCTTGACCATGCGCTGGCTGCTGGCGCGCCTGAGTCGTTTTCGTCATTTGCAGCCGGGCAACGAGGTGCAACTGACCAGCGCCTGGATGGACGTGGACCATGTGGACTTCAACCAAGAGCCTTTCGATTGCGCCGTGCTGCTCAGCGACGGCAACTTCTCCGCCGACTGGGAAGTGCGTCGACTGTTCGCCGAGCTGTTGATTCCGGTCGGTGCACCGCAATTGCAGGCCGAGGCCCCTTGGGATGCGCAGCGGCTGGCCGGGACCGAGCTGCTGCACCCCACCCCCGACCGCCGCGACTGGCGCAGTTGGTTGGCGCGCATGGGTCTGAGCGAAACGGTGCCGATCACAGGTGGGCAGGTGTTCGACACCCTGGAGTTGGGCATGATCGCCGCCGCCCGTGGCTACGGTGTGTCGATGGGCGACCTGCTGATGGTGGCCGAGGACGTTGCCGCCGGCCGCCTGAGCCTGCCCTGGCCCACCGCTGTGCCCAGCGGGCTGGACTACTACCTGGTATGGCCACGCACGCGGCCCGGTGGTGAGCGTCTGCGGCGCTTGAGCGCCTTCCTGCAGGAGGAAGCCGCGTCGATGGATCTGCCGGACGTGGAAATCCTTGACGCGCGCTGATGGCGTTAATCACGCGATGCCACACTGATTTGTCGCAAGATTTTTCATGAAATCCCTGCGCACCGCTTGAGTGGCGCGAAGTGGAAGTGAACAATGTTCGCTTTCGTATTCCCGCCGAGATTCGCCATGAATTCCCGCTCTTCTTTGCTTGCCTGGCTGTTGTTGCCGGTGCTGGCGCTGTGCAGTTGCCTGGCTGTGGCCGAGTCCCCCGCAGAAGCCACCAAGGCCCTGCATCTGCTGGACTACATCGGCGCCGACTACCCGTCGACGGTGCGCGATGGCCAGGTGCTGGACGACCCGGAATACCGCGAGCAGCAGGAGTTCGGCGCAGTGCTGGCGGAGCTGCTCGCAGGCTTGCCGGCCCATCCCGAGCGCGATGCGCTGGTGCAGGGTGTGCAGGCGCTGCGCCAGGCCATCGACCAGCGTCAAGCGGGCGCAGCGGTGGCCCATCAGGCGCGACAGTTAGGCGCGCGCCTGGCGGTGGCCTACGAGGTCAGCCAGGCCCCGGTGATCACCCCGGACCCGGCGCGCGGCGCATCGCTGTATGCGCAGAACTGCGCGATCTGCCATGGCGACACGGGCGCCGGCGACGGTCCTGCGGGCGTCGGCCTGGAGCCTGCGCCGGCTAACCTGCGCAACGTCGAGCGGCTCGACCAGTTGAGCCTGTTCGACCTGTACAACACCCTGGGGCTGGGCATCGAAGGCACTGAAATGCCGTCGTTCGCCGATCAGCTCGACGAGCGTCAGCGTTGGGACGTGGCCGCCTACATCGCCAGCTTCAGCGCCGACCCTCAGGCTGGCAAAGGCGAGGTCACCTGGAACATCGCCGATCTGGCGCGTCAGACCCCGGCCGAAGTCGCCGCCAACCAAGGCGCCGAGGTCGTGGCGGCATTCCGCGCCCAGCGTGCCCAGCCGCCGCAGGTCAAGCGCGGGCCGGCGCAGTTGCTCGACTACACCTCCAGCACCCTGGACAAGAGCCTGGCGGCCTATCGCGAGGGCGATCACGACCAGGCCTACGACCTGTCGGTGGCGGCCTACCTGGAAGGCTTCGAGCTGGTGGAAAGCTCGCTCGACAACATCGACGCGCAGGTGCGCAAGGACACCGAGAAGTCGCTGATGGCTTACCGTCAGGCGCTGCAGGACGGCTTGCCGGTGGAGCAGGCGGTGCAGCGCCTGGACGAAGCCAAGGTGAAACTGGCGCAGGCCGCCAAGCTGCTAGGCAGCGATGGCCTGAGTTGGTCGCTGAGCTACGTTTCCGGGCTGCTGATCCTGCTGCGCGAAGGCCTGGAAGCGATCCTGGTGCTGGCGGCGATCCTGGCCTTCCTGCGCAACACCGGCCAGCAATCGGCGGTGCGCAGCGTGAACATCGGCTGGGCCCTGGCGTTGCTCGCCGGCTTTGCCACCTGGGCGCTGGCGGCTTACGTAATCGACGTCGGCGGCGCCCAGCGCGAGCTGCTCGAGGGCTGTACGGCGCTGTTCGCCGCCGTCATGGTGCTGTGGCTGGGGGTGTGGATGCATGACCGGCGCCACGCCGACGCCTGGCAGGACTACATCAAGCGCAGCCTGCTCAGCGGTGGTGGGCGCTTCGGCTTCGCCCTGCTGGCGTTCTTCTCGGTGTACCGCGAGCTGTTCGAGGTGATCCTGTTCTATGAGACCTTGTGGTTGCAGGCCGGTCCTGCAGGGCATCAGGCGGTGCTCGCCGGTGGCGCCACGGCGATGGTACTGCTGGTGGGGCTGGCCTGGGTGATCCTGCGTGGTTCGGCGCGCTTGCCGCTGTCGCTGTTCTTCAGCATCAACGCCGCGTTGCTCTGCGCGCTGTCGGTGGTGTTCGCCGGACATGGCGTGAAGGCGTTGCAGGAAGCCGGCGTGCTGGGCACGCGGCCAGTGCCGTTCTTCGAATTCGACTGGCTGGGCATTCATGCCGATGCCTATTCGTTGGCTGCGCAGGCCGTGGCCTTGCTGGCGGTCGTGCTGCTGTACGGACGCTCGTGGATGGCCGAGAAGCGTCGGGCGGCGGCGAATTGAGGTGGCGCTTGCCCTGCGCCAAGTTGGGTCCGACACTAGTGTCCTTTTGAACGACGGAACTCCCCCCATGCGCATATGGATCGACGCCGACGCCTGCCCCAAGGCGGCCAAGGACCTGATCGTCAAATTCGCCCTCAAGCGCAAGCTGGAAGTGGTGATGGTGGCCGGCCAGGCGGTGGCCAAGCCGGCGTTCGCCATCGTGCGCCTGATCGTGGTGCCCAGCGGCATGGATGCCGCCGACGATTATCTGGTCGAGCATGCCGTGCCCGGTGAGCTGGCGATCTGCAGCGACGTGCCTCTGGCCGATCGGCTGATCAAGAAGGGCGTCGCGGTGCTCGATCCACGGGGGCGTGAGTTCGACGAGCGCAACATGGGCGAGCGTCTGGCCGTGCGCAATCTGTTCACCGAATTGCGCGAGCAGGGGCAGGTGGGGGGCGGGCAGGCGCCTTATGGCGAGCGCGAGAAGCAGGCCTTCGCCAATGCCCTGGATCGTATCCTGACGCGGTTGTCCAAAGGCTGAACAGAAGGGGGCGTCTGGCGCCCCCTGGGCATTTACTGATCGTCTTCGTGGGTCAGTTCGAGCACACGGTCGACCAGCTTGTAGATACCGCTCGCCGCTTCGCTGATCGAGGTGGCCAGCATGTAGGCCGGGGTGCTCACCAGCTTGCGCTGGGTGTCTTCGACGATGTCGTGCACATCGCAGTCTTCATGGGTGCCGCCCATCTGCACTACCGCTGCGCTGGTGTCGGCGTCGTTGCCGATGGTGCAGACCACGCCTGGACCATAGATTTTCGCGGCCAGCGCCGGCGAGATGCAGATCAGACCGACCGGCTTGCAGGCGGCGGCGAAGGCTTCAGCCAGCGCCAGCACATCGGGATGCACAGTGCAGTTGGCGCCTTCGACGGCGAAGTTGGACAGGTTCTTGGCGGCGCCGAATCCGCCCGGCACGATCAGCGCGTCGAACTCCTCGGCCTTGGCTTCGCGCACGTCCTTGACCTCGCCGCGGGCGATGCGCGCCGACTCCACCAGTACGTTGCGCGACTCGGGCATGGCTTCGCCGGTCAGGTGATTGATGACGTGCAGTTGTGCCACGTCCGGGGCAAAGCATTGCACTTGGGCGCCGCGCTGGTCGAGGCGCAGCAGGGTGATCACGCTTTCATGGATCTCGGCGCCGTCGTAGACGCCGCAGCCCGATAGAATCACCGCGACTTTTTTTGTCATGTTCGTTACTCCCGTGTCGAGACGCTCGAAATCCTGTCGTGTGACGCATTGGATCGCACGCGCCGCCCGGTGTTCATTCGGCGCGGGAGGTCGCGGGCGATCGTTATGACGTCAGAGGCAAAGGCTTCAGTGCTGTTCGTTGCGCGGCTCGGTTGTCGGCTCCGCCTGGCTGGCCAGCGCGGCGGCCTTGCGCTCGGCGCGGCGATTGCGCACATAACGGCGCAGCCAGAGCAGCGCACCGAGCACCAGCAGGGCGCCCAGCACCCACAGTTCGTAGCGCTTGATGTTGCCCAGCATGCCTTCGAGGATGGCGCCGAAATGGTAGGCGGCCGCGCCTAGGGCCAGGGCCCAGATGGCCGCGCCGATGCCGTTGAGCAGCAGGTAACGCCGGGGTGGGTAGCCAGACAGGCCGATGGCCACCGGCATCACCGTGCGCAGGCCATAGACGAAACGGAAGCTCAGCACCCAGATGTCCGGATGACGTCGGATATGCTCCAGGGCGCGGTCGCCCATGGCCTGCCAGCGCGGCTTGCGGGCGAGGATCTTGCGCCCGTGACGACGGCCCATGAAGTACCACAACTGATCCCCGGCATAACTGCCGCAGAACGCCACCAGCACCACCAGGGAAATGTCCATGTACCCACGGAACGCGAGAAATCCTGCAAGCACCAGGATGGTCTCGCCTTCAAAGAAGGTGCCTAGAAAGAGGGCGAAATAGCCGAAATCATGCAGGAATTGTTGAAGCATGTTCTGAGATGCTGGCGAAATGAACGCGCAGCCTACCCCTTCACGCGTCCGGGGGAAAGTGTCCAAATGTGTCTCAAAGTGAACATTTCCTACACGCTAGTGCCCTGCGGCTACAGGTCGCAGGGTTGCCCTTCCCTGTAACCTAGGCGTCATAATGGACGCTTATAACTGTCGCGCTAGCCCGCCTGCGCGGGCTTCAGGAGTCTGCCGTGAGCTTTACCCCCGCTAACCGTCTGTTTCCTGCCACCCGCCTGCGTCGCAACCGCCGGGACGATTTCTCCCGTCGGCTGGTTCGCGAGAACACCCTGACCGTCGATGACCTGATCCTGCCGGTGTTCGTCCTGGACGGCGAGAACCGCCGCGAGGACGTGCCGTCGATGCCCGGCGTCGAGCGTCTATCGATCGACCTGCTGCTCGAAGCGGCGCAAGGCTGGGTGGAGCTGGGCATTCCGGCGCTGGCGCTGTTCCCGGTCACGCCGGTGGAGAAAAAGACCCTCGACGGTGCCGAGGCGTGGAACCCTGAAGGTATCGCCCAGCGTGCCACCCGTGCCCTGCGCGCGCGCTTCCCGGAACTGGGCGTGATCACCGACGTCGCCCTCGACCCGTTCACCACCCACGGCCAGGACGGCATCCTCGACGAGGAAGGCTACGTACAGAACGACATCACCGTCGATGCCCTGGTACGTCAGGCGCTGTCGCACGCCGATGCGGGCGCCCAGGTGGTGGCACCGTCGGACATGATGGACGGCCGCCTGCAGGCCATCCGTGAAGCCCTGGAGCTGGCCGGGCACGTCAACGTGCGCATCATGGCCTACTCGGCCAAGTACGCCAGTGCCTACTATGGCCCGTTCCGTGACGCGGTCGGCTCGGCGCTGAACCTGGGCAAGGCCAACAAGGCCTCCTACCAGATGGACCCGGCCAACAGCGACGAGGCCCTGCACGAAGTGGCCACCGACCTCGCCGAAGGCGCCGACATGGTCATGGTCAAACCAGGCATGCCGTACCTGGACATCGTTCACCGGGTGAAGACCGAATTCCGCGTGCCGACCTTCGTGTATCAGGTCAGCGGCGAATACGCCATGCACATGGCCGCCATCCAGAATGGCTGGCTCAGCGAAGCGGTCATTCTCGAATCCCTCACCGCTTTCAAACGGGCCGGCGCCGATGGCATCCTCACCTACTTCGCCGTGCGTGCCGCTCAATTGTTGAGAGGGCAGTAACGCCCTCACAGGAACTCAGATGAATAACGAAGTGCTCACCGCTGTCGAGATCAAACACGCCAAGGCCCTGCCGGAGGAGCTGGTGCAGACCCCGCCGGACCTGCCGACGGCGCCTGAGCCGGAGCCGGAACCGGCTGTCGAGGCCGCCGCGCCGGCGCCGGCCCCGGCTCCAGCCATTGCGGTGCCGAGCCTGGACGACAGCAGCCTGTACATTCATCGTGAGCTCTCGCAGCTGCAGTTCAACATCCGCGTGCTGGAACAGGCGCTGGACGAGTCCTACCCGCTGCTGGAGCGTCTGAAGTTCCTGCTGATCTTCTCCAGCAACCTCGACGAATTCTTCGAGATCCGCGTGGCGGGCTTGAAGAAGCAGATCAATTTCGCCCGCGAACAGGCCGGCGCCGACGGTTTGCAGCCGCACCAGGCGCTGGCGCGGATCAGCGAACTGGTGCACATCGAGGTCGACCGTCAGTACGCGATCCTCAACGATGTGCTGCTGCCGGAGCTGGAGAAACACCAGATTCGTTTCATTCGTCGCCGCTACTGGACGCCCAAGCTCAAGACCTGGGTGCGCCGCTACTTCCGCGACGAGATCGCGCCGATCATCACGCCCATCGGCCTCGACCCGACCCACCCGTTCCCGCTGCTGGTGAACAAGAGCCTGAACTTCATCGTCGAGCTCGAAGGCGTCGATGCCTTCGGTCGCGACTCGGGCCTGGCCATCATCCCGGCGCCGCGTCTGCTGCCGCGGGTGATCCGTGTGCCGGAAGAAGTGGGTGGCGCGGGCGCCAATTACGTCTTCCTGTCGTCGATGATCCACGCCCACGCCGACGACCTGTTCCAGGGCATGAAGGTCAAGGGCTGCTACCAGTTCCGCCTGACCCGTAACGCCGATCTGGCACTGGATTCCGAAGAGGTCGACGACCTGGCCCGCGCGCTGCGTGGCGAGCTGTTCTCGCGTCGCTACGGTGACGCGGTACGCCTGGAAGTTGCCGACACCTGCCCGAAACACCTGTCGGACTACCTGCTCAAGCAGTTCAGCCTGAGCGAGAGCGAGCTGTATCAGGTCAATGGACCGGTCAACCTGACCCGCCTGTTCAGCATCACCGGCCTGGACAGTCACCCGGAGCTGCAGTACGCGCCGTTCACCCCGGCCATTCCCAAGACCCTGCAGAACGCCGACAACCTGTTCAGCGTGATCAGCAAGCAGGACATGCTGCTGATGCACCCGTTCGAGTCCTTCACCCCGGTGGTCGACCTGCTGCGCCAGGCCGCCAAGGATCCGCATGTGCTCGCCGTGCGCCAGACGCTGTATCGCTCCGGCGCCAACTCCGAGATCGTCGATGCACTGGTCGACGCAGCGCGTAACGGCAAGGAGGTCACGGCGGTGATCGAGCTGCGTGCGCGCTTCGACGAAGAGTCCAACCTGCAGATGGCCAGCCGCTTGCAGGCCGCGGGCGCCGTGGTGATCTACGGCGTGGTCGGGTTCAAGACCCACGCCAAGATGATGCTGATCCTGCGCCGCGAGCAGGGCGAGATCGTTCGCTATGCGCACTTGGGTACGGGTAACTACCACGCCGGCAACGCGCGTCTGTACACCGACTACAGCCTGCTGACCTCCGACGACGCCCTCACCGAGGACGTCGGCAAGCTGTTCAGTCAGTTGATCGGCATGGGCAAGACGTTGCGCATGAAGAAGCTGTTGCATGCGCCGTTCACCCTGAAGAAGGGCATGCTCGACATGATCGCCCGCGAGACGCAGTTCGCCCTCGACGGCAAGCCGGCGCACATCATCGCCAAGTTCAACTCGCTGACCGATGCCAAGGTGATCAAGGCCTTGTACAAGGCCAGCCAGTCGGGTGTGAAGATCGACCTGGTGGTGCGCGGCATGTGCTGCCTGCGGCCAGGCATCGCCGGGGTGTCGCACAACATCACGGTGCGCTCGATCATCGGTCGCTTCCTGGAGCACACCCGGGTGTTCTACTTCCTCAATGGCGGCGACGAGCAGATCTACCTGTCCAGTGCCGACTGGATGGAGCGCAACCTCGACAAGCGCGTCGAGACCTGCTTCCCGGTCGAGGGCAAGAAGCTGCTGCTGCGGGTGAAGAAGGAG
Source organism: Pseudomonas sp. SC11 (assembly GCF_047039205.1). Taxonomy (NCBI): domain Bacteria; kingdom Pseudomonadati; phylum Pseudomonadota; class Gammaproteobacteria; order Pseudomonadales; family Pseudomonadaceae; genus Pseudomonas; species Pseudomonas sp. SC11. The sequence goes on from NZ_CP178183.1 coordinate 138,579, forward strand.
TTGGAAAGCTACCTGACCGACAACACCCAGGCCTGGACGCTGCAGCCCGACGGGCGCTATGTCCGTAGCACGCCGACCGGCAACCAGAACCCGCGCAGCGCCCAGGCGACATTGCTGGAGCGCCTGAGCAATCCGGTGTTGAACGTACGCTAGCCGCGCAGCGGTAGGGCGGTGGCAGCGGCGCTTCGCCGCTGCGACTGATATCCAGCAAAGCGCGTCGCGGGGCCTGACACCGGCCAGGCCGGTGTTCGCGGCACCCGGCCGCTTGCACAGGTTCAGCGAACGCTGAGAATGAACCCCACCCGCGCCAGCCACTCGGCTTCGTTGGCGAAGTCGGCCTGGGTCAGTTGGTTCTGTTCCAGCCAGCCTTCGGGGAAGACCACTTCCAGGCTGTCGTCGTCAGCCTTGAGTTCCACCTTGGGCATCTGCTGGGTGCCGCGAATATGGTGGAAGAGAATGGCGAAGCGCAGCAGCACGCACAGGCGGATCAGCTTCACGCCGTCGTCACCGAATTCGGCGAACTTGTCCTTGGGAATGTTGCGGCGGTGGCCACGCACCAACAGCGCCAGCATCTGCTGGTCTTCGCGGGAGAAGCCTGACAGATCGGAGTGCTCGATCAGGTAGGCGCCGTGCTTGTGGTAGTGGTAATGGGCGATGTCCAGACCGATTTCATGCACCTTCGCCGCCCAGCCCAGCAAGTCGCGCCAGTTGCCGTCTTCCAGGTCCCAGGCCTTGGCCACCTGGTCGAAGGCGTGCACAGCTTTGCGCTCCACGCGCGCGGCCTGACCCTGATCGACGTGGTAGCGCTCCATCAGCGAGTTCAGGGTGCGCTCGCGCACGTCCTCGTGGTGATGGCGCCCCAACAGGTCGAACAGCACGCCTTCGCGCAGGGCGCCGTCGCAGTGGTCCATGCGCTGCAGTTCCAGGGCGTCGAAGATCGCTTCGAGAATCGCCAGGCCCGCCGGGAAGATCGCGCGGCGGTCAGGCTTGACCCCTTCGAAGTCGATCTTGTCGACCTCGCCGAGCTTGAACAGCTTGCGCTTGAGCGAGGCCAGTCCTTCGGCGTTGACTTCGCCGCTGCCCTGGCCGTTCGCCTTGATCGCCGCACCGATGGCCCGAATGGTGCCGGAAGAGCCGATGGCCTCGTCCCAGGTCAGGCGGTGCAAGGCGTTTTCAATGCTCATCAGTTCCAGGCGCGCAGCGGTGTAGGCCTGGGCATAGCGTGCCGGAGTGACCTTGCCGTCGCGGAAATAGCGCTGGGTGAAGCTCACGCAGCCCATCTGCAGGCTCTCGCGCAGCAAGGGTTCGAAGCGCTGGCCGATGATGAACTCGGTGCTGCCGCCGCCGATGTCGGCCACCAGGCGTTTGCCCGGCGTGTCGGCCAGGGTGTGCGACACACCCAGGTAGATCAGGCGGGCCTCTTCACGACCGGAGATGACTTCCACCGGATGGCCAAGGATGGCCTCGGCGCGCTGGATGAACGCGTTGCGGTTGCGCGCTTCACGCAGGGCGTTGGTGCCGACGATGCGCACGGCACCGGCGGGCATGCCGTTGATCAACTGGGCAAAGCGCTTGAGGCACTCGAGGCCGCGCTGCATGGCTTCTTCGCTGAGCAGGCGGTCTTCGCTGATGCCGGCGGCCAACTGAACCTTCTCCCCCAACCGTTCCAGAATGCGGATCTCGGTATGGTGGGCCTTGGCCACGACCATGTGGAAGCTGTTGGAGCCAAGGTCGATGGCGGCGATCAGGGACAGGTTCTTCGCGGTGGTATGCGGCATATCTGGTTGTTCTCGGTCGATAACCCGGCAATCCTGACATGATCGCAGGCTGACGCCAACGCGCGGCATGGCAAGGGTTGACGCAAGGCAATGTGCGGATGGCCTGCATGACTGCTCGATGAAGGCCTGGAACGGATCCTATGACGCTTGTATGACAGTTTCATTCACAGCGTCTTGCCCAACTATAGTGACACTCAATCGCTCGCGACTTCCGATAGGCCGTGGGTACGGCTATGATGGGCCACTTTTTTCGCTTTCGACCTGGAGAACGCCATGAGCAGCGATCTGATCAAACACGTCACCGACGCCACTTTCGAGGCCGAAGTGCTCAAGGCCGAAGGCCCTGTACTGGTGGATTACTGGGCTGAATGGTGCGGCCCCTGCAAGATGATCGCCCCGGTGCTGGACGACATCGCTTTGAGCTACGATGGCAAGCTGACCGTCGCCAAGCTGAATATCGACGATAACCAGGAAACACCCGCCAAGCACGGCGTGCGTGGTATCCCGACGCTGATGCTGTTCAAGAACGGCAACGTCGAAGCGACCAAGGTAGGCGCGCTGTCCAAGTCGCAACTGACTGCGTTCATCGACGCCCACCTGTGATGTGAGGCGCCCCGCCGACGCTTGATGCTGTGCGCATGAGCGTGTCGGGGCTGCTTCGTGGCAAGTCTTGGGTGAACCGCGTCTCCCGTCCCCTGGGTCCGGTTTCCACCGTCAAAACCACTAGACGCCCAAAAAAGCAAGTGTTACATTCGGCCTCGCACTGCTTCTCCAGTGCCCTCTGCATGCCGTCGCCGACGCACTCCCAATTCGAATCAGTACGCGATCCTGTCGCCAATCTAGCGGCGCGGCTTCATTAAGCCAGAAGCTTAATTCCCCCCCTTCTTACATGATTACGTCACTCCCCTTATGAACCTGACAGAACTCAAGCAAAAGCCGATTACCGATCTGCTGGAAATGGCCGAACAGATGGGCATCGAAAACATGGCCCGTTCGCGCAAGCAGGACGTGATTTTCGCCCTGTTGAAAAAACACGCCAAGAGCGGCGAAGAAATCTCGGGTGACGGCGTGCTGGAGATTCTCCAGGATGGATTCGGTTTCCTGCGTTCGGCAGATGCCTCGTACCTGGCCGGCCCTGACGATATCTACGTCTCGCCCAGCCAGATCCGCCGCTTCAACCTGCGCACCGGCGATACCATCGTCGGCAAGATCCGTCCGCCGAAGGAAGGGGAGCGTTACTTCGCGCTGCTGAAGGTCGATACCATCAACTTCGACCGTCCGGAAAACGCGAAGAACAAGATCCTCTTCGAAAACCTGACGCCGCTGTTCCCCAATCATCGCCTGAAGATGGAAGCCGGTAACGGCTCCACCGAAGACCTCACCGGTCGAGTCATCGACCTGTGCGCGCCCATCGGCAAAGGTCAGCGCGGCTTGATCGTCGCCCCGCCGAAAGCGGGCAAGACCATCATGTTGCAGAATATCGCGGCCAACATCACCCGCAATAATCCCGAGTGCCACCTGATCGTCCTGCTGATCGACGAGCGCCCGGAAGAAGTGACCGAGATGCAGCGCACCGTGCGCGGCGAAGTGGTCGCCTCGACCTTCGACGAGCCGCCGACCCGCCACGTGCAGGTCGCCGAAATGGTCATCGAGAAGGCCAAGCGCCTGGTCGAGCACAAGAAGGACGTGGTCATCCTGCTGGACTCCATCACCCGTCTGGCCCGTGCCTACAACACCGTGATTCCGAGCTCCGGCAAGGTGCTCACCGGTGGTGTCGACGCCCATGCCCTGGAAAAGCCCAAGCGCTTCTTCGGCGCCGCCCGTAACATCGAGGAAGGCGGCTCGCTGACCATCATCGCCACCGCGCTGGTCGAGACCGGCTCGAAGATGGACGAGGTCATCTACGAAGAGTTCAAGGGTACCGGCAACATGGAACTGCCGCTGGACCGTCGCATCGCCGAGAAGCGTGTGTTCCCGGCCATCAACATCAACAAGTCCGGTACCCGCCGCGAAGAACTGCTGACTGCCGACGACGAGCTGCAGCGCATGTGGATCCTGCGCAAGTTGCTGCATCCGATGGACGAAGTGGCGGCCATCGAGTTCCTCATCGACAAGCTCAAGCAGACCAAGACCAACGATGAGTTCTTCCTGTCGATGAAGCGCAAGTAAGCGTTTCATCGCGGCAAAAGTGGGGGCCGCTACGTGTTTCATCGCCGGTGAACCTGCTCCTGACGGGGCGGTTCACCGGCGACGAAGCAGGTAGCGGCCCCCACTCATTTCAGCCAAACACGTTACACTCTGCACCCCGACCGATACGGCCAACATGAGGCTCACGCATGCAGTATCGCGATCTACGCGACTTCATTCGCGGCCTGGAGCAGCGCGGCGAACTCAAGCGCATCCAGGTTCCGATCTCGCCCATTCTGGAAATGACCGAAGTCTGCGACCGCACGCTGCGGGCCAAGGGCCCGGCGCTGCTGTTCGAAAAGCCCACCGGCTTCGACATGCCGGTGCTCGGCAACCTGTTCGGCACGCCCGAGCGTGTGGCCATGGGCATGGGCGCCGAGTCGGTGAGCGAGCTGCGTGAGATCGGCAAGTTGCTGGCCTTCCTCAAGGAGCCCGAGCCGCCGAAAGGCCTGAAGGATGCCTGGTCGAAGCTGCCGATCTTCAAGAAGGTCGTGTCCATGGCGCCGAAGGTGATCAAGGACGCGGTGTGCCAGGAGGTGGTGGTCGAGGGTGAAGACGTCGACCTGTCGCAACTGCCGATCCAGCACTGCTGGCCGGGTGACGTCGCGCCGCTGATCACCTGGGGGCTGACCGTCACCCGTGGTCCGAACAAGGACCGACAGAACCTGGGTATCTACCGCCAGCAGGTGATCGGTCGCAACAAGGTCATCATGCGCTGGCTGAGCCACCGTGGCGGTGCGCTGGACTACCGCGAATGGTGCGAAAAGCATCCGGGCCAGCCGTTCCCGGTCGCCGTGGCGCTGGGTGCGGACCCGGCGACCATCCTCGGCGCGGTGACACCGGTGCCCGATACCTTGTCGGAATACGCCTTTGCCGGCCTGCTGCGCGGCAACCGTACCGAACTGGTCAAGTGCCGTGGCAACGACTTGCAGGTGCCGGCCACCGCCGAGATCATTCTCGAGGGCGTGATCCATCCGGGCGAGATGGCCCCCGAAGGCCCCTATGGCGACCACACCGGCTACTACAACGAAGTGGACAGCTTCCCGGTGTTCACCGTCGAGCGCATCACTCATCGGCACAAGCCGATCTACCACAGCACCTACACCGGCCGTCCGCCGGATGAACCGGCGATTCTGGGCGTGGCGCTGAACGAGGTGTTCGTACCGATCCTGCAGAAGCAGTTCCCCGAGATCGTCGACTTCTACCTGCCGCCCGAAGGCTGCTCGTACCGCATGGCCGTCGTGACCATGAAGAAGCAGTATCCGGGGCACGCCAAGCGCGTCATGCTGGGCGTGTGGTCGTTCCTGCGACAGTTCATGTACACCAAGTTCGTTATCGTCACCGACGACGACATCAACGCCCGCGACTGGAACGACGTGATCTGGGCCATCACCACGCGCATGGATCCCAAGCGTGATACGGTGATGATCGACAACACGCCGATCGACTACCTCGACTTCGCGTCGCCGGTATCGGGCCTGGGGTCGAAGATGGGCCTGGATGCCACCCACAAGTGGCCGGGCGAGACGACACGCGAATGGGGCCGGGTCATCGTCAAGGACGATGCCGTCACCCGCCGCATCGATGAGCTGTGGGACCAGTTGGGAATATAGAGTGATGCAGGTGACCTTGCAGCCGTCCGGCGCGGTACTGTCCGTGCAGCCGGGCGAAAGGATTCTGGAAGCAGCGCGGCGCTTGGGTTACGAGTGCCCGAGCAGTTGCCGCAACGGCAACTGCCATGTGTGCGCGGCATTGCTGGTGGAAGGGCGGGTACGCCAGGACGGCGAGGTCCGCGATCAGGGTGAGCTGTTCACCTGCATCGCCGAGCCGCTGGAAGACTGCGTGCTGTTGTGGGATGGGGTGTTGGCACTCGGTGAACTGCCCGTGCGCGCGCTGGCCTGCAGCGTCAGCGAATGCGTCGAGGTCGGCGGCGATGTCTGGCGCGTGCGCCTGCGCGCGCCGGCTGGCAAGCTGCCGCGCTATCACGCCGGGCAGTACCTGCTGATCGAGCGCGACGGTGCGGACAAGGCCGCGTTTTCCCTGGCCTCGGCGCCCCACGCCGGACGGGATCTCGAACTGCACGTGCTGGCCCGCGAGCGCAGCGCCGTGCAATTGATCGAGCAGTTGCAACGCACGGGCATGGCGCGCGTCGAGCTGCCGTTCGGCGATGCCCATCTGGCCGAGCTGCCCGACGGTCCGTTGGTGCTGATCGCCGCCGGCACCGGCATGGGCCAGATGCACAGCCTGATCGAGCATTGCCGTGCCCACGGCTTCGAGCACCCGGTCCACCTTTACTGGGGCGTGCGGCGCCCGGATGAGTTCTACGCCATCGAGCACTGGGCGCAGTGGCAGCGCCTGCCCAATCTGTTCCTGCACAAGGTGGTCAGCGACCTGTGTGGCTGGGAGGGACGCTGCGGGCTGTTGCACGAGGCGGTGCGCGAAGACATCGCCGACCTCAACAGCGTGCATGTGTATGCCAGCGGCTCGCCGAACATGGTCTATGCCACGCTCGATGCCCTGGTGGAAGCGGGCATGGATGCACACCGCATGCGCGCCGACGTCTTCGCCTACGCCCCGCGCAATTGAAGCGACGGACGTGTCGCAATGACACGTCCGCAGTAATAACCAAAGTTGCAGGCGTCGATTATAAGGTCGCCATTATTACTGGATGCATGAATAACTTTTAATCTATTCATAACCGTCGTTCCGGCTGTCGGTATTGTGCATAAAACTGTGTTCTCGGGGCTTGAGATACTCTGCGCAATTGACTTAAGTTATGCGCATGGACTTCACCCAGCGTCGTATGCGCTGCCCCAGACGGCCAGCGGGCGCTGGCGGTGCAAGTTCTTGGGCTCTGTCCGAACTGTATCTGCACTCGCCCATACTGCGTTCAAACAGACCCCAGTCCATGCTTTGCACAGGAAACAACGGCGGCAGCCTATGTCGGTACTTGAAAGTTCTAAGTGGCAAGTGTCCTATCCCCCTTCGCTGGATTTCGGCCAGCAACTGACCCCCGATCAACTGCATCTTTCGATGCAGGCGACCATGTCCCGTCATGAAGGCGGGCCGGTGTGGCTGTTCGCCTATGGCTCGCTGATCTGGCGTCCGGAATGCGATTCGGTGGAGCGCCGGCGCGCGCGCGTGCATGGCTATCACCGCGGTTTGTACCTCTGGTCCCACGAGCACCGCGGCACGCCGGAATGCCCAGGCCTGGTGTTCGGGCTCGACCGCGGCGGCTCGTGCAGCGGCTTCGCCTATCGCCTGGAAGAGCGCTGCCTGGAAGATTCCTTGCGCGCCTTGTGGCAACGCGAGATGCCGTTCCCGGCGTATCGTCCGCACTGGCTGACTTGCCGCCTGGACGACGGCAGCAAGGTACAGGCGCTGGGCTTCGTACTCGAGCGCCACCTGCCGTGCTACGCCGGCAACCTGCCCGACAGCCTGCTCAGCCAGATCCTCGCCAATGCCAAGGGCCGCTTCGGCACCACGCGCGACTACGTGGAACAGACGCTCAAGGCCCTGCGCACGCACCAGATGCCCGACCGTGGCCTGGAGGCGCGTTTCCAACGCTGCCACGACGCCCGCCACGCTTGAAGCTCACTGGCCGACGCCGATCCACTCCACCAGTGCCCGGACCTTGGGCACTTCTGCCGCATGCTCGGCGTAGGCCAGATAGTGCTTGCCCGGGCTTTGCATCGCATGCTCCCAGGCGATCACCAGGCTGCCTTCGGCCAATTCGCGGCTGGCCAGGTAGCGCGGCACCAGCGCGACGCCGCAACCCGACTGAGCGGCACTGAGCGCCATGTAGAAGGTATCGAAGCGCGGCCCCTGGTAGCTGTTGTCGGTGTGCAGGCCCTGCTCCAGGAACCATTCATGCCAAGCCTCGGGCCGCGAGGTGCTTTGCAGCAATACCCTCGCCGCCACATCGGCCGGACCCTTCAGCGCCCCCTCGCTGAGCAGCTCCGGCGCGCACACCGGCACCACCTCCTCGCCGAACAACTCGATGCAGGTCGCGCCGGGCCAAGTCCCTCGTCCATAGAAGAACACCACATCGGCCGAGCCTTGCAGCAAGGCGAAGGGCTCCATCTCGTTGCGGATGTCCAGGTGAATGTTCGGGTGGCGCTTGCCGAAGCCCTTGAGCCGGGGGATCAGCCAGCGCACGCCGAAACTCGGCTGGGTGGCGACCTTGAGCACTTCGGTCTGCTCGCCGTAGGTCAGGACGTAGCGGCTGGACATGTCCAGCTGAGTGAGGATCTTGTTCACCTCGGCCAGGTACAACGCGCCGGCCGGGGTGAGCTGCAAGCGCCGGCGGATGCGCAGGAACAGGTGATGGCGCAGCAGCTCTTCGAGCTGCGCCACCTGTTTGCTCACCGCGCTCTGGGTCAGGTGCAACTCCTGCGCGGCACGGGTGAAGTTCAGGTGGCGAGCCGCCGCCTCGAAACACTGCAGGGCCGTCATCGACGGGACCAGGCGCTTGGACATGGTTGTTCTCGAGGCAGTCAACCATTCCCGAGGGGAATGATTAGAGGAATAAAGGTCATTTGTGGCAGCGAAGCAATCCGATTAATACTGATTGCCAGTCACTTTTCAACTGTCCAAACGATTCCAGGAGAAGCACCATGGTTACTGGATTGCTCGAGCGTCTCGGCGTTGCCGCTGCGGATTACACCCAAGGCGAACACCCTGTCCACACGCCGATCGACGGCAGCCGCATCGCTTCGGTGACACTGCTGGGCAAGGACCAGACCGTGGCCTGCATCGACCGTGCGCAGCAAGCCTTCGAGCGCTGGCGCGATGTGCCGGCCCCGCGCCGTGGCGAGTTGGTGCGCCTGTTCGGCGAGGTGCTGCGGGCGCACAAGGCCGAATTGGGCGAACTGGTGAGTATCGAGGCGGGCAAGATCACCCAGGAAGGCTTGGGCGAAGTCCAGGAGATGATCGACATCTGCGATTTCGCCGTCGGCTTGTCGCGTCAACTGTACGGCCTGACCATCGCCTCGGAGCGCCCCGGCCACCACATGCGTGAATCCTGGCACCCGTTGGGTGTGGTGGGCGTGATCAGCGCGTTCAACTTCCCGGTGGCGGTGTGGGCGTGGAACACCACGCTGGCGCTGGTGGCGGGCAACGCCGTGGTATGGAAGCCTTCGGAGAAGACCCCGCTGACTGCCTTGGCCTGCCAGGCGCTGCTGGGCCAGGCGCTGGACGCCTTCGCCGATGCGCCGCAGGGACTGAGCCAACTGGTGATCGGCGCCCGTGAAGCCGGCGAGGCCCTGGTCGACGACCCGCGTGTCGCGTTGATCAGCGCCACGGGCAGCACCCGCATGGGCCGCGAAGTGGCGCCACGGGTGGCCGCGCGCTTCGGCCGCTGCATCCTGGAACTTGGTGGCAACAATGCCATGATTCTCGCCCCCAGCGCCGACCTGGACCTGGCCGTGCGCGGCATCCTGTTCTCCGCCGTGGGTACCGCAGGTCAACGCTGCACCACCCTGCGCCGACTGATCGTCCACCGTTCGATCAAGGACGAAGTGCTCACTCGCCTCAAGGCCGCTTACGCCAAGGTGCGTATCGGTGATCCCCGCCAGGACAATCTGGTCGGTCCGCTGATCGACCAGCAGTCGTTCGACGCCATGCAGGGCGCGTTGGCCCAGGCCCGTGACGAGGGGGGTGCCGTGTTCGGCGGCGAGCGGCAACTGGCCGAGCGCTATCCGAATGCCTACTACGTGGCGCCGGCCATCGTCGAGATGCCGACCCAGAGCGCGGTGGTGCGTCACGAAACCTTCGCGCCGATTCTCTACGTGCTGGCCTACGACGATTTCGACCAGGCCTTGCACCTGAACAACGCCGTGCCGCAGGGCCTGTCGTCGTGCATCTTCACCACCGACGTGCGCGAGGCCGAGCGCTTCCAGAGCGCCTCCGGCAGCGATTGCGGCATCGCCAACGTCAACATCGGCACCAGCGGCGCCGAGATTGGCGGCGCCTTCGGCGGTGAGAAGGAAACCGGTGGTGGACGCGAGTCCGGCTCGGATGCCTGGAAAGGCTACATGCGCCGGCAGACCAACACCGTGAACTACTCCCGCGAGTTGCCGCTGGCGCAGGGCATCGTCTTCGACTGAGCGATCTGAATACGGGGCCCGGCGTCGGTCCGCGCCCCTGCAAGGCTAGGACAAGAACAACATTGCAGGAGCCGGGCCATGTCCGATCTGCGTCAAGCCTGTCTGTGGGAAACGATCACCCGGCCAAGCGTCGCCGTCCAGCCTCTGGCCGGCGAGCGGCGGGCCGATGTCTGCGTGATCGGCGCTGGCATCACCGGGTTGTCAGCGGCGTTGCACGTGCTTGAGCAAGGCCGTTCGGTGGTAGTGCTGGAAGCGCACGAAGTCGGGCGTGGCGGCTCCGGGCGCAATGTCGGCCTGGTCAACGCGGGCACGTGGATTCGTCCCGACGATGTCGAGGCGACCTTGGGGGCCGAACGTGGCGGGCGACTGAACCAGGTGCTCGGCCAGGCGCCGGCCGAGGTCTTCGCCCTGATCCAGCGTCTGGGCATCGAGTGCCAGGCCAGGCACCAGGGCACCCTGCACATGGCGCACAACGCGGCCGGCATTGCCGATCTGCAGGCGCGCCAGGCGCAATGGCAGCGACGCGGCGCCGATGTGCAACTGCTGACTGGCGCCGCCTGCCGCGAATACTGCGGCACCGAGCAGATTGCCGCCGCGCTGCTCGACCGCCGCGCCGGCACTCTCAATCCCATGGCCTACACCCAAGGGCTGGCCGACGCCGTGCAGCGGCTGGGCGGCGTGCTGTTGCAGCAGTCGCCGGTGCAGGCGCTGGTGCGTGACGGCGACGGCTGGCAGGTGACAACTGCCGGCGGTAGCGTGCGGGCGCAGCAGGTGGTGATCTCGACCGGCGCCTACACCGAAGGCGACTGGAACGTGCTGCGCAAGCAGTTCTTTCGCGGCTACTACTACCAGATCGCCTCGAAACCGCTGCAGGGGGCGGCGGCGGACCAGATCCTGCCCCACGGTCAGGGTTCGTGGGACACCCGCACCGTGCTCAGCAGCATCCGTCGCGACGACCAGGGCCGCCTGCTGCTCGGCAGCCTCGGGCGGGTCGACAACAAGCCAGCCTGGTTCGTGCGCCGCTGGGCCGACCGCATCCAGCGTCACTACTTCCCGGAACTGGGCCAGGTGCCGTGGGAGATGCACTGGACCGGCTGCATCGACTTCACTCCCGATCACCTGATGCGCCTATTCGAGCCGGCGCCGGGGGTGGTGGCGGTGACCGGCTACAACGGCCGGGGCAACACCACGGGCACGGTGATCGGGCGCGCCTTCGCCGAGTTTCTGCTCAAGGGCGACCACCAACACCTGCCCATTACCTTCTCGCCGATGAAGCCGGTCAGCGTGCCGTCGTTGCGTACGCTGTTCTACGAATCAGGCTTCTCGCTGTATCACGCGGGGCAGTGTCTGCGGGTCGTGCTGTAGGTGAATAATGATTTTGGTTATTAATAAATAGCTTCTTATTCCTTTGAGAATATAACTGTCTCCTTATACTGGTGCCCCAAGACACCCCAGTTCCAAGGAGGCGACCCCATGCGCAGTGCATCCATTCGTTACCTGATTGTGCCGGGCTGGCAAGGATCGCCAGACAATCACTGGCAGAGCCATTGGCAGCGCAGCCTGCCCAACAGCGTCAGGGTCGAGCAACTGGATTGGCTGACGCCGCAGCGCGGCGATTGGGTGGCGGCGCTCGACCAGGCCATCGTCGCCGAGCGTTCGCCGGTGATCCTGATCGCCCACAGCCTGGGTTGCATCACCGTGGCCCATTGGGCGGCGCAGGCCAGCCCGAGCGCGCTACGTCAGGTCCACGGCGCCCTGCTGGTGGCGCCGGCGGATGTGGAGCGGCCGACCTGCGCGGCGGCGTTGCGCAATTTCGCACCCATTTCCACGCAGCCGTTGCCGTTCCCCAGCCAGGTGGTCAGCTCGGACAACGACCCGGCCGTGAGTGTGCCGCGCGCACTCGCCTTGGCCAGCGCCTGGGGCGCGGAGGTCGGGCTGCTGAGCAATGCCGGGCACATCAACGTCAAGTCCGGCCACGAACGTTGGGAGCAGGGCTTCGCCTATCTTTTCCGGCTGCAAGGGCGTATCGACCAGCAGGCCCTGCGTCGCGCCTGAACACGCTTTTCACCGTTGCACCGCGCGCTGCGGGGCGGGAGTCTGCCATGAGTTTCAATCACCCTTTTGGCCAGCCGTTGCTGACCTTTCCCGAGCTGGACAAGAGCCCACTGAGCATCCGCGCCAAGGCGCTGGTGTTCGTCGATCCGCGCTCGCAGCAACTGCGTGAGGCGCTGGAGCGCCTGGCGCCACAGCCGCTGCCGGTGTTGATCCGCGGTGAGACCGGCACCGGCAAGGAGTTGTTGGCGCGGCAGATTCACCGCGCCAGCGACCGTGCCGGGCTGTTCGTTTCGGTCAACTGCGCAGGCATCAGCCACACCTACGCCGATGCCGAGCTATTCGGCTACAGCGCCGGCATTCATGGCGGCAGCGCCAGCAGCCGTGCCGGCTGGTTCGGCTCGGCCAACGGCGGCACCTTGTACCTGGACGAGATCGGCGATTTGCCACTGACGATCCAGGGCAAGCTGCTGGCCGCCTTGGAGAATCGCGAGGTGACGCGGGTCGGCGCGCAGCAGCCGCAGGCGGTGGACGTGCGCCTGGTCGCCGCCTCCAGCATCGACCTGGCCCAAGCGGTACGCGCCGGGCGCTTCAATGAACGGCTGTACCTCTACCTGCACGAAGGTGAGCTCGAGCTGCCGCCGCTGCGCGATCGGGTCGGTGACATCCTGCCGTTGGCCGAGTATTTCGTCGGTATCTACAGCGCCCGCCTGGAGCGGGGCGTGGCGCTGATCAGCGAGGCCGCGCAGCAGGCGCTGGAGGCGCACAGTTGGCCGGGCAATACCCGCGAGCTGGAGAACGTCATTCACTTCGCCTTGCTGCAGGCCGAGGGTGAGGAAATCCTGCCGCAGCACCTGGACCTGCCGGACCGTTCGCCTCTGGCCAGCCTGGAGACGCGGCTGTCCCAGTTGGGCCGCAGCCGCGAGCCGCAGACGCTCGCCGCACTGCGTGCACTGCTGCAGAAATATCTGACCGAGCTCAAGCCTGGCGCGGGCTAGAGGGGATTCAAAGTGCTCAGAAGCGAAAGCCATGATGGCTTTTTGTTTTTGGAATAAGCATTGAATTAAAAGATATTGTTAGGGCATAAAAATTACCGGTATTGTCCGCTCCACGCCCGCCGCTTGCGGTGCGGCACCTGAATTCGCCATCGTCGATGGCCTAGGCTCAAGAACAAGGATCACCATGAAGAAGACCCTGCTGACCACGGCGTTCGCCGCTGCGCTGTCCCTGTCTGGCCTGTCCCAGGCGGCCGAGAAACTGGTGGTGGCGGCCACGCCCGTGCCCCACGCCGAAATCCTCGAGCTGATCAAGCCGACCCTGGCCAAGGAAGGGGTGGATCTGGAGATCAAGGTCTTCACCGACTATGTGCAGCCGAACGTACAGGTGGACCAGAAGCGCCTGGATGCCAACTACTTCCAGACCCTGCCGTACCTGAAGAACTTCAACGAAGGCAAAGGCACCCATCTGGAAACCGTGGTCGGTGTGCACGTCGAGCCCTTCGGCGGTTACTCGAAAAAGGTCAAGAGCCTCTCCGAGCTGAAAGACGGCGCCACCGTCGCCATCCCCAACGAGGGCAGCAACAGTGGCCGCGCTTTGCTGCTGCTGCAGAAGGCCGGGCTGATCACCCTGAAAGACCCGAGCAACGCCCTGGCCACACCGAAGGACATTGCCCAGAACCCGAAGAAGCTCAAGTTCCGCGAGCTCGAGTCGGCCATGCTGCCGCGTGTGCTGGATCAGGTCGACCTGGACATGATCAACACCAACTATGCACTGGAAGCGGGCTTGAATCCGGCCAAGGACGCCCTGGTGATCGAGGGCAGCGACTCGCCTTACGTCAACTTCCTGGTCGCCCGTCCTGACAACAAGGACAGCGATGCCATGCAGAAGCTGGCCAAGGCCCTGACCAGCCCGGAAGTGAAAGCCTTCATCGAGAAGAAGTACCAAGGCGCAGTGCTGCCAGCGTTCTGATTCGCCGCTTCAGCGCTCCACCGGAAAACGCCGACGCTTTTGCGTCGGCGTTTTCGTTTGTGGAAACACAGGGCGAGTAACACTCAGCGCGCGCCGTTCAGCGCCTTGTACAGGGCCAGCAGCCATTGCAGTTGTTCAGGGGTGGCAGGAGGAGTGGTGTGGGGCATGGGATCATCGCTCAAGGCCGAAGTGCCTGTCGTCCGGGAGCTGTTTGAGGGCTTGGGACGAGGAAAGATCCGGAGAGGGCAGATGAAATTTCCAAGCCGGTAAGTGGGTGATATCAATATGCAATAAAGGTATTTAGAGAAAATTTCTTATGCCTTTAGAGTCTACCCATGGTGCCCACCGGCGCCCTCCACGATGACCCGCGCCGCTGAGCGAACCTCGCGCCGCACAGGGAATGTTCGCCATGTCGTACCCCGTAGAACCTGCACCGAGACGTCGTCCATGACGTTCGATACCGCCTTCTTGCTCAGCACCTTGCCCGCTTTCGTCAGCGCCGTCGGCGTGACCCTTCAGGTCGGGTTGATCGCCATCGCCACGTCGCTGCTGGTGGCCCTGTTCAACGCCGCACTTCTGGCGCTGCGCACGCCCTACCTGTGGCGCATGGTCAAGGGCTACGTGGAATTGGCTCGTAACACGCCGTTGCTCATCCAACTGTTCTTCGTCTACTTCGCACTGCCGAGCCTGGGCCTGAAGGTTTCCGGCTTCGCGGCGGCGATCATCACCCTGACCTTCATGGGCGGCGCTTACCTCACCGAGGTGCTGCGTGCCGGCGTCGAAGCGGTGCCGCGTGCGCAACTGGAATCCGGGCGCGCCATCGGCCTGTCCGAGGGCCAGTTGCTGCGCCATGTGATCCTGCCCCAGGCCAGCATTCTCAGCCTGCCGGCACTGTTCGCCAACTTCATCTTCCTGCTCAAGGAGACCACTGTGGTGTCGGCGGTGGCGGTGCCGGAAATCCTCTACACCACCAAGAACTACATCGCTTTGTACTACAAGACCTACGAGATGCTCACGGTGCTGACGCTGCTGTGCGTGCTGCTGTTCCTGCCCCTGTCGCTGCTGCTACGGGCACTGGAAAGGAGGCTGCAACATGGCCAGTTCGGCAATTGAGCTGTTGCTGGTGTCCTTGCCGCAACTGACCAGAGGCGCGGCGCAGACCTTGGCCATCTCGGGGCTGGGCATCGTTTTCGCGACCGTGGGCGGGGTGTTGTATGGCGTGCTGGCCACGCTCGGTAGACGTACGCTGAACATCGCCCTGCAGGTCTACCTGGAGCTGTTTCGCGCCATTCCGGTACTGGTCTGGCTGTACCTGGTGTTCTTCGGTCTGCCGATCGTCTTTTCCGTAAGCATTCCCAGCTTCTGGTGCGCCGTCCTGGTGCTGGGACTGTGGGGCGCCAGCGAGATCGGCGAGGTGGTGCGCGGTGCGCTTACCTCGCTGCCGCGCGGACAGCGTGAGGCAGGGCTGTCGATCGGCCTGTCCGGGCTGCAGCTGTATGGCTACGTGTTGCTGCCCCAGGCGCTCAAGCGCATGACGCCGCCGACCATCAACCTCTACACCCGCATCGTCAAGACCAGTTCGCTGGCCGTGCTGATCGGCGTGGTCGAGGTGATCAAGGCCGGCCAGCAGATCATCGAGCGCACCTACGAATCGGTATTGATCTACGGCGCTCTGTTCCTGTTCTTCTTCTTCGTCTGCTATCCGCTTTCGGCCGCCTCGCGCGCGCTGGAGCGCCGCTGGGCACATTCATGAATGCATTGATCGAATTCCAGGGTTTCAACAAGTTTTTCGGCGAGCACCAGGTGCTCAAGGACATCGACCTGCAGGTGCAGGCCGGCGAAGTGGTGGTGATTCTCGGCCCCAGCGGCTGCGGCAAAAGCACGCTGCTGCGTTGCCTGAATGGTCTTGAAGCTGCGCACAGTGGCAGTTTGCGCCTGGACGGGAAGGAATTGTTGCAGCCCGGCACCGACTGGCGCCAAGTGCGTCAGCGGGTCGGCATGGTGTTTCAGAGTTACCACCTGTTCGGTCACATGAGCGTGATCGACAACCTGTTGCTCGGCCCGCTCAAGGTGCAGAAACGTCCGCGCGCCGAAGCCCAGGCGCAGGCCGAGACGCTGCTGGCGCGGGTCGGCTTGCTGGACAAGCGCGATGCCTTCGCGCGCCAGCTCTCAGGCGGCCAGCAGCAGCGTATCGCCATCGTTCGCGCGCTGTGCATGAATCCCCAGGTGATGCTGTTCGACGAGGTCACCGCTGCCCTCGACCCGGAAATGGTCAAGGAAGTGCTGCAAGTGATCCAGGGCCTGGCCCGCGACGGCATGACCCTGCTCATCGTCACCCACGAAATGGCCTTCGCCCGCGCGGTGGCCGATCGCATCCTGTTCATGGAGGCCGGCAGGATCCTTGAACAGAACGACCCCGAGAGTTTTTTCAGTCGACCGCAAACCGCACGCGCGCAGCAGTTCCTGGACAAGTTCTCCTTCGTCGAAAGCCTGCCGAAGACAACGCACAAGGAGCTGTCATGAAAACTGCCCACCTCACCAAGCTGCTGGCACCGCTGTTCGGCCTGGCGCTGCTGGCCGGCTGCGACAAGCCGGCCGATTCCTCGGCGGCAGCCAAACCCGCTGCCTCGGCCAGCTACCTGGACACCATCAAGGCCCGCGACAAACTGATCGTCGGGGTCTTCACCGACAAGCCGCCGTTCGGCTTCGTCGATGAAAAAGGCCGCTATGTGGGCTTCGATACCGACATCGGCCGCCGCTTCGCCAAGGACCTGCTCGGTGACGAGAACAAGGTCGAGTTCGTGGCCGTGGAGCCAGCCAGTCGCATTCCATTTCTGCAGAGCGATAAAGTCGACCTGATCCTGGCCAACATGACCGTCACCCCGGAGCGCAAGGAAGCGGTGGATTTCACCAACCCCAACCTGCGGGTGGCGGTGCAGGCCATCGTCGCCGACGGTAGCCCGGTAAAGGCCCTCGACGACCTGGCGGACAAGACCATCATCGTCACCACTGGGACCACCGCTGATATCTGGCTGAGCAAAAACCACCCCGACTGGAAGCTGCTCAAGTTCGAGAAAAACAGCGAATCGCTGCAGGCCTTGGCCAATGGGCGCGGCGATGCCTATGCCCAGGACAACCTGATCCTGTTCAGCTGGGCCAAGCAGAACCCCGGCTATCGCGTGTTGCCGCAATTGCTGGGCGAGGAAGCGCCCATCGCGCCGGCGGTGAAGAAGGGCAACACCGAGCTGCGCGACTGGGTCAATGCCGAGCTGGCCAGGCTCGGCGAGGAGAAATTCCTGCTCAAGCTCTATGACCAGTACGTGCGCAAGGAGCTGAGCGACGATACCCCACCTGAAAGCGTGATCGTCGAAGGCGGCAAGTGGCAGGGCTGATCGCCCATTCAAGCCCCTAGCGCGCCGGCACCAGGCGCAAGGTGCTCTGCGCCGGGATCACGCCCATCTGCACCTTGCGGTAGCGCCCTTGCACGTAATCCTCGGCCTGGTCGGCGTAGTGTCGGTCGAACGGCACGCCGCTCTGGCCCACGGGGTTGATGGTCAGGGCCTGGGCCGGGTCGGCGAAGTCGATCAGGCGCCGGGTCGAAGGCCCGTAGTTCACTGGCCAGGGCGCCGGGCCGATCTTCGCCGAGAGGTTGTTCGGCACTTCATGGCTGCCGGGCGCGGCGAAGGGGCCGACGTTGAACAGCAGGTTCAACGGCTTCTGCTGCCCCAGCGGGTGATTGTGGCTGAGGGTGTGGGCCTTGCCCCATTGCCAGAGGCCCGGATCGTCGCCGTACAGCTCGCGCAGATGCGCCAGGCTGCGCTGCCAGGCCAGGCGTACGATGGCGGTGCGGTCGGTGGGTTGCGGGCTACCGCGCAGCGTCCACCAGGGCGAGTCCACCTCGGCGGCCAGGCGCGGTAGCGCGGCATCGATGGCGCGGGTGTTGATCAGCGCCTGGAACCAGGTATCGCCCAGTTCGTCGTGCAGCGCAGCGTAGGCCAGCTCGTAGAGGAACTGGTTGAACAGCGTGGCGCTGGTGGACTCCAGCGGATAGTCGCCACCCCAGGCGGCCAGTTGCTCGACCAACTCCTGCTGCTCGACGCCTTCGGCCACCTGCCGCAGGGTATTCAGCAGCGGCGCGAGAGTGCGTGGGCCGTAGTCGGTACGCGTATCGAGCTGCAGGGCCTGGCTGTTGTCCAGGTCCCATTTGACGTGCGCAGCGGACAGTTGGCGCTCCAGTTGTCGACCACGGTCGGGCAGGTTGTAGTAGCCGGGAATGGGCATCGCCGCCGGGGGTTGATAGTTGGCCGAGACGATGTAGCCGCTGGCCGGGTTCTCTTGCTGGGGGTTGGCGCTGAAGGGATAGAAGCCAAGCTTGTCGGCCTGGGCACTGCTGCCGTCGAGGATGAACGTGGGGTTGACGCCCTGTGGACGGATCGGCAATTGCGCGGCTGCCCACCAGCCGATGTCGCCCGCGGCGTTGGCCCACACCAGGTTCAAGCCCGGTGCGTGGATCTGCGCGGCGGCGGCGCGCATCTTGTCCAGGCTGTCGGCGCGATTGATCTGGTAGAAGGCCTCCAGAATCGGATTATCGGTCTCCAGGAAGGCCCACCACAGGGCGACCGGCGTAGCGCCAGCGGTGTCGCCGAGCACGTCGTTGACGATCGGGCCGTGGGGCGAGCGGCGCAGGATGATGCTCAACGGCGCCTCGCCCTTGACCGCGATCTGCTGCTCGGTGTGTTCGAGTCTGTGCCACTGGCCGTCGACCAGCACCTGATTGGCGTCGTCCGGATGGGTCTTTTCGGCGATCAGGTCGACGTCGTCGTTCTGGAACATGGTCAGGCTCCAGCCGAAGTCGCGGTTGTGCCCCAGCAGGGCGAACGGGTTCAGCGCCTGGAAGTGACCGTACAGGTTGAAGCCGGGGGCCGACAGTTCGGCCTCGTACCACACCGCCGGCACTGCGAAGCCGATGTGCGGATCGCCGGCCAACAGCGCTCGGCCGCTGCGCGTGCGGCTGCCGGCCACGGCCCAGGCGTTGCTGCCTTCGAACTGGGCCATACCCGCATCGCCCAATGCTTCGTGGCTCAGCCGCGCCAGGTTTTCCAGGCTGCGCCAGTCGCTGGCGGCCAGGGCCGGGCGCAGTGCGCCGTCCGGATGCCAGTCGAGGTCGAAGATTTTCAGGTAGTCGGGGCCGAGTTGGTCGCGGATGTAGGTCAATGCCGGTTCGGTGCGGAATGCGGCGGCGAAGCTGTAGGCCAGGTAGCCGGCGACGCTCAGGGTGTCTTCGGCGGTGAAGGGGCGTTCGGCGATGCCCAGCAGGTCGAACTCCACTGGCCGCGGATGGCTGCTTTGCCAGCTGTTCACACCGTCGAGGTAAGCCTGCAACGCCTGCCAGGACCGTGATTGAGGATCTGCGCGTGCGGCCATGCGGGCCGCCTGCTCGCGAATGCGCAGGCTGCGAAACAGCGTGTCGGTGGGCACCAGCTTGCTGCCCAGCACCTCGGCCAGCTCGCCACGGGCCAGGCGCCGTATCAGTTCCATCTGGAACAGTCGGTCCTGGGCGTGTACGTAGCCCAGGGCGCGATACAGGTCGGTTTCGTTGGCGGCCTGCAGGTGCGGCACGCCGCGTCCGTCGTAGCGCACGGCCACCGGTGCGCTCAGGCCGGGCACGGTCGCTTCGCCGGCACGTTGTGGCAGCTTGGCGTGCACGTACCAGTAGCCGGCGCCCGCGGCGCTGGCCACGACCACCGTCAGCAGCATCAGACGACGTTTCATGGGACTCCCTGTGATTTTGCGCGGTGCGCGAGGTCAGATGATCAGCGCAAAAGCGCCTCGAAGAACAGACCCCCGCAGGAGTTTCCATGTCCCTGAGCGAAAAACAGAAGATGCTGGCCGGGCAGCTCTATCACGCTGGCTGTCCCGAGCTTCAGGCCGAGCAGATGGCCAACAAGCGCTGGATGCAGCGCTACAGCGAAAGCGCCTTGCTGTCGAAGGAGGCGCGCCATGCCTTGCTGCAAGCGCATTTCGCCGAGGTCGGCGAGGGCGTGGTGATCCGCCCGCCGTTCTACTGCGACTACGGCTACAACATCAGCGTGGGCAGCAACACGTTCATCAACTTCAGCGTGGTGATCCTCGACGTGCTGCCGGTGCGCATCGGCGACGACTGCCAGATCGCGCCCTCGGTGCAGATCTATACCGCTGACCATCCGCTGGATCCGGCCATGCGCCGCACGGGCCTGGAAAGCGGGCGGCCGGTGACGATCGGTAACAACGTGTGGATCGGCGGTGGGGCGATCATCCTGCCGGGCGTCACCATCGGCGACGACGCCGTGGTCGGCGCCGGTAGTGTGGTCACCCGCGATGTGCCGGCCGGCGCGGTGGTGGTGGGTAATCCGGCGCGGGTGCGCGATTGATCAGGACCGCCAGGGGCAGTAGCAGCCGCTGGCCAGGGCGTTGGAGGCATCGACGTGGCGGCCTTGCAGCAGCGCGCGCAGTACCGGTTCGATGAAGCTGTTGCTCGAATTGCACACCGCCCCTGCACTGTAGGGGCCGAAGTAGGCGAGCCGGCCTTCGCGGTCCCAGATGGCCACGGCGGGCGAGGCGGGAAGCTGTTCGCTGCCGGGCAGCTCGGCCAGGGGTTGCAGGGCGTCGAGGTTGGCCGGAAGCTGGCCATGGCTGCCGGGCTTGCGCAGCACATGGAAGGTCACGCCCTGGGGCGCGAAGTGCTCGACCAGCTCGGCCAGGTGCTGCTGGTTACCGACGTTGCACGGGCAGGCCGGGTCCCAGAAGTGCACCACCCGGATCGCTCCCGGCCCGGCGAGCCCGGCCGGCAGGCGCAGTGTGCTGCCCTCGAACAGCGTGGCGGAATCGTCGAAGGTGCGCAGGTAGCGAGACTGGAAGCTGTCGTAGGCCCACCACAAGGCGGCGGCGCAGAGCAGGGCGGCAAGCAGGGTACTGAGGGTCTTCATGGGGTGTCCGCGATGGGGCGGCGGCACTCTGGATCGAGCGCCGGGCGAAGTCGTCAGCTTGCCATGGCCGGGCGCAGAGCTGAATATCGCAGATCAATACTTGCGCGACTGCGGACTTTTCGATGCTGCCGACCTTTCACCCCGACCTGCTGCGCGCCAGCTTCGCCCCCTTGGCCACTCGCCAGCCGCTGTCGCCGCAGGCCCAGGACTACCAGCGCTTCTACGGGCTCGACCTGCCGGTGACGTCATGGCTGGGCGGCTTCAGCGTGGCGGGCTTCGACCTGGCAGGGCAGGTGTGGCTGCCGCAGGCACCGGTGGCGACGCTGTTCCTGCTGCATGGCTACTACGACCACATGGGCCTGTACCGCCACGTGATCGACTGGGCGCTGGGCCAAGGCTTCGCAGTGATCGCCTGCGACCTGCCCGGGCACGGCCTGTCCAGCGGCGCACGCGCCAGCATCGCCGACTTCGCCGTGTATCAGCAGGTGCTCCACGCGCTGTTCGAGCAAGCGCATCTGCTCGATTTGCCGCGGCCTTGGCATCTCTGTGGACAGAGCACTGGCGGCGCCATCGTGATCGATCATCTGCTGCATTGCGCTGAGCAGAGCCCGGCCGACGGCCAAGTGATCCTGCTGGCACCCTTGGTGCGGCCACGGGCCTGGGGCTGGTCGAAGTTGAGCTACCGGGTGCTGCGTCATTTCGTCGATGGCATCGAGCGGCGCTTCACCGCCAACACCAACGATCCGGCGTTTCTCGCCTTCCTGCAGGGCGACCCGCTACAGCCCCGGCGTTTGCCCACGGCGTGGGTCGGCGCCTTGATGGCCTGGGTCCGGCGCATCGAGGCGGCGCCGCACAGTGGGCGTCGGCTGCTGGTCGTGCAGGGGGAGGCCGACGGCACGGTGGACTGGCCGTACAACCTCAAGGTGCTCAAGGACAAGTTCGACGAACCGGACATCCTGCTGCTGCCCCAGGCTCGGCATCACCTGGCCAATGAGCTGCCGGACATCCGCCAGTGCTACTTCGCCTTTCTCGACCAGCGCCTGCTCAGTTGAGCTCGGCGCTGCTCTGCCCCACGGCCAGGCCCGCGCGCACGGCGGCCAGGGCGGCTTGATAGTAGGCCTTGCCTGGCGCCGACTCGGCGAATTCGACGAAGCGCTCCAGCTCGTCGTCGCTCAGGTCGCGGTAGACGTACAGCAGCGTGTTGTTGAGGTCTTCGCCGATTTCGTTCATCAGGCGCTGGCGCTGGCCGTCGAGCAAACCTTGGGCCTGACCGTTGCCGAGCAGGCCGGGAATCATCGAGCTGAGGCTGTCGGCGGCGACCCCGGCGATGGCCAGGCTCACTTCCGCGCCGGCTTCGCGGGCCGGAAGCGCCTGGGCCAGGTGACCGATGGCCAGCAGGCGGTTGTCGCTGGCTTCGATCCTGGGCAGGCCCTTGGCGTTCTTGGCCAACTGATCCTTGCGGGTGGCCAGCAACTCGGCGGCGACCACCTTGCGCCCGACCGAGGACTGGAAGAACGCCAGCGCGGGCGCCGGGTTCTTCAGCTTGGCGCGCAGTTGGGCCTGGGCGCGGGTGTCCATGGCCTGGGCCTGGAAGCGCTGATTGCTGTTGTTGACCAGGGCCTGGAACAGCGCTGGAGGCAGGCTGTTGCGGTAGCGCAACTGGGCGGCGCCGAGGGCGTCGTTGAAGTGGGCGCGTTGCTCAGGCCAACCCGCGGCCTTGTACAACTGGTCGAGGCTGTCTGCCCAGACAGGCATGGTGCAGATCATCAGCAGAAGCAGGGAAAACAGACGGCGCATTCAGGACTCCTGTCGGCAGGTCGCCATTGTCCGTGGGGCGGCAGGCCTTGTCGAGATATCCGCGCGCTTCTCGGCCAAGCGGCGCTGTGCGCGCTCGGGGCGAATGGATATGATGCGCGCCATGCCTAATCCCCTCGAACATCCCTTGCTGTCGGCCGTGGTCGACGACCTGGCCACCCGTGGCTGGTCGCAACAGCCGCTTTTCCTGCCCGACGCGCTGGCCCGTGCGCTGGCGGCCGAATGCCGTCGCCGTCATGCCGAGGGCGAGCTCAATCCCGCCGGGGTCGGCAGGGGCGCGAGCCAGGAAGTGCGCGAAGCGATTCGCGGCGACCAGATCCAGTGGATCGATCCCGGCCAGGCCGAGCCGTGCGACCGCTACCTGGAACTGATGGACACCCTGCGCCTGGCCATCAATCGCGGCCTGTTCCTCGGGCTCGAGGATTTCGAGTGCCATTTCGCCCTGTATCCGCCCGGGGCGTTCTACCTCAAGCACCTGGACCGCTTTCGCGACGACGATCGGCGCATGGTCTCGGCGGTGCTCTACCTCAACCACGACTGGCAACCGACCGAGGGCGGGCAGTTGCGCATGTTCCTCGCCGATGGCGTCGAGCGTGACGTGCAGCCGCAAGCGGGCAGCCTGGTGGTGTTCCTGTCCGGCGATATACCCCACGAAGTGCTGCCAGCGACGCGCGAACGCTTGTCGCTGACCGGCTGGTTCAGGCGGCGCGGCAATGATCCGTTCTGATTTGCCGAAGGTCCTGGTCAGCGCCTGCCTGCTGGGCCAGCCGGTGCGCTACGACGGGCGCGCCAGTGGCCATCCGCAGGTGCTCAGGCGCTGGCAGGCCGAAGGCCGGGTGGTGCCGCTGTGTCCGGAAGTGGCTGGCGGGCTGCCCACGCCAAGGCCGGCAGCGGAGATTCGCGGGGGGCAAGGTGGCCAGGTGCTCGACGGGCAGACCCAGGTGATCACGGTCAGCGGCGAGGATGTCAGCGCAGCGTTTCTCGGCGGCGCCCAACAGGCGCTGGCGCTGGTGCGACGGCATGCGATCAGGGTAGCGGTGCTCAAGTCCGGCAGCCCGTCCTGTGGCAACCGACTGACCTACGATGGCACCTTCAGCGGTGTGAAGGTGCCGGGCGAAGGGGTGGTGGCTGCACTGTTGCGCCGTGAGGGCGTGCGGGTGTTCAGTGAGCTGGAGCTGGAGGAGGCTCGGCAGGCGCTGGAGTGACGGACGGCGCCGTCTCGGCCTTCGTCTCGGGGTCGAGCCACTTGTGTTCCAGCTCGGCGGTTCGTCCGCTGTCCTCAAGCCGCTGCAATGCATTGTTCAGCGCGCTCTGGAACGCAGGGTTGTCTTTCTGGAAGGGGATGACCAAGGTCTTTTCGGCGAACGGCTGACTCAGGTCGAGCGCGCCTTGGCTGGCGGATTGACCTGCTAACGGTGTCAGGGCGATATCGTACATGCCGCTTTGCACACCGGGCAGCACCTCGTTGGCCGGCGCTTCGACGAACTGCGCGCGCACGTCGAGTTCACGCGCCAGTTCCTGGCCGAACTCGATATCGAAGCCGGTCAACTGCTCGTCTTTCTTGAACGCGTAAGGGGCGTTGTCGGCCTGTACGGCGATGCGCAGCTCGCCCCGGTCGTAGATTTCGTCGATCAGCTCGGCCTGGGCCAGTGGGCTGATGAGGGCTGCCAGCAGCAGGCCAGTGGTCAAACGCATGGAATTCCCTTCTGATTCTCGGCAGATGAAGTCAGCTCGCCGAGGCTTTTGGGTCGGCCAGGGTCGAACGCTGCCTATGACCCCGGTTTCGGGCGTATGTTTGAGGCAGGCGGGGAATTTTTCAGTGGGGATATTTCTGAACAGGCGGTAGGCGAGTGCGCAGCCTGTTTGCGACCGGTCCGGTTTCCCGGACCGGTCTTATCGATCAGAACAGCACGCGCGAGCGGATGGTGCCTTTGACCTGTTGCAGCTTCTCCTGCGCCAGGTCCGAATACTCGGCGTCGACGTCGATCACCACATAGCCGACTTTCTCGTCGGTCTGCAGGAACTGGCCGGAGATGTTGATACCGTTTTCGGCGAACACCTTGTTGATCTCGCTGAGCACGCCCGGAATGTTCTCGTGGATGTGCAGCAGACGGTGCTTGCCCGGGTGCGCCGGCAGGGCCACTTCAGGGAAGTTGACCGAGGACACCGAGGTGCCGTTGTCGCTGTACTTGACCAGCTTCTCGGCCACTTCCAGGCCGATATTGGCCTGCGCCTCGGCGGTGGAGCCGCCGATGTGCGGGGTCAGGATCACGTTGTCCAGGCCACGCAGCGGGCTTTCGAATTCTTCGTCGTTGGAGCGCGGCTCCACCGGGAAGACGTCGATGGCGGCGCCGATCAGGTGCTTGTCCTTGATCGCGTTGGCCAGGTGGTCGAGCTCGACCACGGTGCCGCGCGCGGCGTTGATCAGGATCGAGCCTTTCTTCATCGCGCGGATTTCTTTCTCGCCGATCATCCACTGGGTGGAAGGCAGCTCAGGCACGTGCAGCGAGACGATGTCGGCCAGGCCGAGCAATTCGTTCAGGCTGGTGACCTGGGTGGCGTTGCCCAGCGGCAATTTGGTCAGCGGGTCGTAGAAGTACACCTGCATGCCCACGCTCTCGGCCAGGACCGACAACTGGGTGCCGATCGAGCCGTAGCCGACGATGCCCAGCTTCTTGCCACGGATCTCGAAGGAGTTGGCCGCGCTCTTGATCCAGCCGCCACGGTGGCAAGAGGCATTCTTCTCGGGGATGCCGCGCAGCAGCAGGATGGCTTCGGCCAGCACCAGTTCGGCCACCGACCGGGTGTTGGAGTACGGCGCGTTGAATACCGCGATGCCGCGCTCGCGCGCCGCGCCCAGGTCGACCTGGTTGGTGCCGATGCAGAAGCAACCGACCGCGACCAGTTTCTTCGCACAGTCGAAGACCTCTTCGGTCAGCTGGGTGCGCGAGCGGATGCCGATGAAGTGGGCATCGGCGATCTTTTCCTTCAGTTCGGCATCCGGCAGCGAGCCCGTGAGGTACTCGATGTTGGTGTAGCCAGCAGCTTTCAAGGTGTCCACGGCGTTCTGATGGACACCTTCGAGAAGAAGGAACCTGATCTTGCTCTTGTCGAGAGAAGTCTTGCTCATCTGCGTAAACCTGTATCCCGGAGAAAAAATGGCGAAGAGGGGCAAAGCGGCGCGGCGACGGGCTTTGGACGGGCCTTAGCACGATCGGCGGGGGCGCTATGCTAGCATACGCGACACCGTCTGAGCTTATCCCGACAGGTGAAGAGTGCTCAGGGTGACCATGAATCGTTCGAGAGTTCTGCCGATGACCGACCACGCGGTAATTGATGAGCTGAAGACCCTGGTAGACCCTGGCAAGGTCCTCACCGACCCCGCCTCGCTGGAGGCCTACGGCAAGGACTGGACCCAGCACTACCCGCCCGCGCCCACGGCCATCGTGCTGCCCAAGACCGTCGAGCAGGTCCAGGCCATCGTCCTTTGGGCCAATCGCCATCAGGTCGCGCTGGTGCCTTCGGGCGGCCGCACCGGGCTGTCCGGCGCTGCCGTGGCGGCCAATGGCGAGGTGGTGGTGGCGTTCGACGGCATGAACCGCATTCTCGACTTCAACCCCTTCGACCGCACCGTGCGTTGTGAGCCGGGCGTGATCACCCGCCAGCTCCAGCAGTTCGCCGAAGAGCAGGGTTTGTACTACCCGGTGGACTTCGCCTCCAGTGGGTCGAGTCAGATCGGCGGCAACATCGGCACCAACGCCGGCGGTATCAAAGTCATCCGCTATGGCATGACGCGCAACTGGGTGGCGGGACTGAAGGTGGTGACCGGCACCGGCGAGTTGCTGGAGCTCAACCGCGACCTGATCAAGAACGCCACCGGCTACGACCTGCGCCAACTGTTCATCGGCGCCGAGGGCACCCTGGGCTTCGTGGTCGAGGCCACCATGCGCCTGGACCGCGCCCCGCGCAACCTCACGGCGATGGTGCTGGGCACGCCGGATTTCGACTCGATCATGCCGGTGCTGCATGCCTTCCAGGGCAAGCTCGACCTCACCGCCTTCGAATTCTTTTCCGACAAGGGTCTGGCCAGAATCCTCGAGCGCGGCGACGTGCCTGCACCGTTCGAGACGCCGTGCCCGTTCTATGCCTTGCTGGAATTCGAAGCCAGCACCGACGAGGTGGCCAACGAAGCACTGGCCACGTTCGAGCACTGCGTGGAACAGGGCTGGGTGCTCGACGGAGTGATGAGCCAGAGCCAGACGCAGTTGAAGAACTTGTGGAAGCTGCGCGAGTACCTGTCCGAGACCATCTCCCACTGGACCCCGTACAAGAACGACATTTCGGTGACCGTCTCCAAGGTGCCCGCGTTTCTGCGCGACATCGATGCGGTGGTGGCCGAGCACTATCCGCATTACGAAGTGGTCTGGTACGGCCATATCGGCGACGGCAACCTGCACCTGAACATCCTCAAGCCCGAACACATGAGCAAGGACGCGTTCTTCGCCTCCTGCACCACGGTCAACAAGTGGGTATTCGAGATCGTCGAGCGTTACCACGGCTCGATCTCCGCCGAGCATGGCGTGGGCATGACCAAGCGCGATTACCTGGGCTACAGCCGCTCGGCGGCGGAAATCGCCTGCATGAAAGCGATAAAGGCGGTGTTCGATCCGAACGGCATCATGAATCCGGGTAAGATCTTCGCTCCCGAATAAAAGCAGTTCCAGAGGAGTCGGCCATGAGTTATCAGCACCAGTACGTAGACGGTACGCGTATTCATTTCCCGCTGGGCAAGGTGGTGTGCATCGGCCGCAACTACGCCGAGCACGCCAAGGAACTGGACAACCCCATCCCCAGCGAGCCGCTGCTGTTCATCAAGCCGGGCAGTTGCGTGGTGCCTCTGGAAGGCGGCTTCAAGATCCCCTCCGAGCGCGGTTCGGTGCACTACGAGGCCGAGATCGCGGTGCTGCTGGGCAAGCCGCTGTCCACCCAGCCCACCGTCGAGGAGGTGCTCGATGCCATTTCCGGCTATGCCCCGGCGCTGGACCTGACCCTGCGCGACCTGCAGGCCAAGCTCAAGGAAAAGGGCCTACCGTGGGAGTTGGCCAAGAGTTTCGACGGTGGCTGCGTGCTGGCGCCCTTCGTGGCGGCGTCGAGTTTCGCCGACGTGACCGACATACCCGTGCGCCTGACCATCAACGGCGAGGTGCGCCAGGATGGCAGCAGCGCGATGATGCTCAACCCCATCGTGCCGATCATCCAGCACATCGCCGCGCATTTCTCGCTCCAGGCCGGCGACGTGATCCTCACCGGCACTCCCGCTGGGGTCGGGCCGCTGAACGTCGGTGACGAACTGGTGCTGGAACTGCCAGGCGCGAGCCGTTTCGAGAGCCGCGTGCTCTGAACGGACCCATCCAGGCGGGCTGCGCACGCGTTTGCGGCTGCAGCCAGCCTGGGCGATTGACCATTTTTTCACACCCCGTGCGGATAATGCGCGCGTCCTCGCCCGCATCAGGAACCGCGCATGCCCGCTGCCTCCCACGCTTCCGCCCGCCGCAAACGCCCGTTCTACCGACGCTGGTCGTTCGCCTTCGCCGCGATGGCGGTCATCGCCTATGGCGTGGCGATCGCCATGCACTGGGACGATCGCGCGGTGCTGTGGATCAAGGAGCGCTTCGAGAGCAAGGCCGAACGCCAGCAGAGCGTGTGGCTGCCGGACTACCGGGTGGACATCGACGCCAAGCACTTGCCAGGTATGGCGGACGACGAAGCCTCGGACCTGTCCTTCAACCCGCAGACGCGCACGCTGTTCGCGGTCATGGGCAAGAACCCCTTCCTGGTCGAGCTCACCCTCGAGGGTGATGTGTTGCGCCAGATCCCGCTGTTGGGCTGGACCAACCCTGAGGGCGTGGCCGTGCTCGATAACGGTCAGATCGCCATCGTCGATGAGCGCAACCATGACCTGACCGTGGTCAAGGTCGATCCGGGCACCACCGCGCTCACCCGCGCCGACTTCCCCAACTACGACCTGGGTGAATCAGATGAGCGCAACAAGGGCTTCGAGGCCATCGCTTGGGACCCGCAACGCCAGCGTCTGGTGATCGGCGAAGAGCGCCCGCCGCGTCTCTATACCTGGAACACCGATGGACGTGGCCCACTGATGGGCAGCAAGCAGCCGTTGCCCAACGATCAACTGGACCTGCGCAATCTTTCGGCACTGGCGGTCGATCCGCGCACCGGGCATCTGCTGGTGCTCTCGGCGGACTCTCACTTGCTGCTGGAGCTGGACGAGAAGGGCAAGCAAGTCAGCTTCATCAGCCTGCTGGGGGCTTTCAACGGGCTGAAAAGTCGCATTCCACGTGCCGAAGGCGTGACCATGGACGACCAGGGGAACCTGTACATCATCAGTGAGCCAGCGCTGTTCTACCGCTTCAAGAAGTCCTGAAGGCGCGCGTCTGACGATGATGGCATTAAGCTTTGTTTCAGCGGGACGTGGTTAAATCCGCCACCTTTCGTCGAGTCCTGAGCATGCGCCGTCACCTGCGTCTTCCCTTGATTTTCGTGGCTTTCCTGTCCGTGGCCCTGCTGGCGACGGCGGCCCATGAGTTTCGCCTGTTCGAGCGCGGCTGGTTCAACCTGCGCACCTGGTGGCAGCCCAGCGATCAGGGGATGGGCCTGGATCGCTATCGCGCGGTGATTCAAGCCCAGCCTATCGATGGGCTGGACGACGACGTGTCCGCGCTGACCTTCGATCCCGAGCGCAAGACCCTGTTCACCGTCACCAACGCCCGCTCCGAGCTCATCGAGTTGTCGCTGGCGGGGCGCATCCTGCGGCGCGTGACGCTGGTCGGCTTCGGCGATCCGGAGGCGGTGGAGTACGTCGGCCCCAACAGCTACGTGATCACCGATGAGCGCCAGCAGCGCCTGATCCGGGTGCACCTGGACGATGACACGCGCACGCTCGATGCCAGCCAGGCCGAGCAATTGACCCTGGGGATCGGCCTGAACGGCAACAAGGGCTTCGAGGGCCTGGCCTACGACTCGGCCGGCAAGCGGCTGTTCGTGGCCAAGGAGCGCGACCCGATGCTGATCTACGAAGTCCGCGGTTTTCCCCACGACCAGCCCGGCCAACCCTACGCCGTGCAGGTGGTGCAGGACCGTAAACGGGATCGGCGGCTGTTCGTACGCGACCTGTCCAGCTTGCAGTTCGACGAGCGCAGCGGTCACCTGCTGGCGCTGTCAGACGAGTCGCGCTTGGTGCTGGAGCTGGACGTGGAGGGGCGGCCGCTGAGTACCTTGTCGTTGCGCAAGGGTTATCAAGGGCTTGAGCGCACGGTGCCGCAGGCCGAGGGCATCGCCATGGACGATGCCGGGACGCTGTACCTGGTCAGCGAGCCGAACCTGTTCTACGTGTTCAAGCCGGCCGCCGACTGAGCAGGGGCTGCTTACTCCGCCTTCAGGCTCTTGACGCCTTCCGGGGTGCCCAGCAGCAGCAGGTCGGCGGGCCGCGCCGCGAACAGGCCGTTGGTGACCACGCCGACGATGGCGTTGATTTGCGCTTCGAGCTGCACCGGGTTGGTGATCTGCAAGTTGTGCACGTCGAGAATGACGTTGCCGTTGTCGGTCAGCACGCCCTCGCGGTAGACCGGGTCGCCGCCCAGCTTGACCAGTTGGCGCGCCACATGGCTGCGGGCCATGGGAATGACTTCCACCGGCAGCGGGAAGGCGCCGAGGACCGGCACCAGCTTGCTGGCGTCGGCGATGCAGATGAAGGTGCGGGCCACCGCCGCGACGATCTTCTCGCGGGTCAGCGCGGCACCGCCGCCCTTGATCAGGTTCAGGTGCGCATCGCTCTCGTCGGCGCCGTCGACGTAGAACTCCAGTTCGCCCACGCTGTTCAGCTCATAGACCGGGATGCCATGGCCCTTGAGGCGCTCGGCGGTGGCCTCGGAGCTGGCGACCGCACCGTCGAAGGCGCCTTTGTGCTGGGCCAGGGCGTCGATGAAGCAGTTGGCGGTCGAGCCGGTGCCGACGCCGACGATGCTCTTGTCATCCAGCCGCGGCAGAATGAAGTCGACGGCGGCCTGGGCGACGGCCTGTTTGAGTTGGTCCTGGGTCATGCGGGCTCCGGAGGGGCGGGAGGTTTTCTGAAGGGCGCTAGTATAGCCACTCCACAGGCTTTGCTGTGGTCGCCCGACCGGGCGCTGGGGTAGACTTCCAGCCCCTGTCCCGCGGCCCAGTGATGTGTTCAACATGCTCGAACAGTACGTCAAGAAGATCCTCACCTCGCGCGTCTACGACGTCGCGGTCGAAACCCCGCTGCACAGCGCCGGGCAACTGAGCAAGCGCCTGGGCAACCAGGTCCTGCTCAAGCGCGAAGACCTGCAGCCGGTGTTCTCCTTCAAGATCCGCGGGGCGTACAACAAGCTGGCGCAATTGAGCGCCGAGGAACTGGCCCGTGGCGTGGTCACCGCCTCGGCGGGCAACCATGCCCAGGGCCTGGCATTGGCGGCCCGCGAGCTGGGCATCAAAGCGACCATCGTGATGCCCAAGACCACCCCGGAAATCAAGATCGAGGGCGTGCGTTCGCGCGGCGGCAAGGTGGTGCTGCATGGCGACTCCTTCCCCGAAGCCCTGGCCTACTCGCTGAAGCTGGTCGACGAAAAGGGCTTCGTCTATATCCACCCCTATGACGACCCCCACACCATCGCCGGGCAGGGCACCGTGGCCATGGAGATCCTGCGCCAGCACCCTGGGCGACTCGACGCGATCTTCGTGCCGGTCGGCGGCGGCGGCCTGATCGCCGGCATCGCCGCCTACGTGAAGTACCTGCGTCCCGAGATCAAGGTCATCGGCGTGGAGCCGGACGACTCCAATTGCCTGCAGGCGGCCATGGCTGCAGGCGAGCGCGTGGTGCTGCCACAGGTCGGGCTGTTCGCCGATGGGGTGGCCGTGGCGCAGATCGGCCAGCACACCTTCGACATCTGCCGGCACCACGTGGACGAGGTGATCACCGTCAGCACCGACGAAATCTGTGCGGCCATCAAGGATATCTACGACGATACCCGCTCGATCACCGAACCTGCTGGCGCTTTGGGCGTGGCGGGCATCAAGCGCTACGTGGAGCTGACCGGGGTCAGCGGGCAGACGCTGGTGGCCATCGACTCCGGCGCCAACGTCAACTTCGACCGCCTGCGGCATGTGGCCGAGCGCGCCGAACTGGGCGAGAAGCGCGAGGCGATCATCGCTGTGACCATCCCGGAGCGCCCGGGCAGCTTCAAGGCCTTCTGCGAGGCCATCGGCAAGCGCCAGATCACCGAATTCAACTATCGCTACCACGCCGACAAGCAGGCGCACATCTTCGTCGGCGTGCAGACCCACCCGGAGACCGACCCGCGCGCAGCGCTGGTGCAGCACCTGATCGACCAAGGTTTCCCGGTCACCGACCTCACCGACAACGAACTGGCCAAGTTGCACATCCGCCATATGGTCGGTGGCCACTCGGCAGCCGCCAGCGACGAGCGGGTGCTGCGCTTCGAATTCCCCGAGCGTCCCGGCGCGCTGTTCAATTTCCTCGACAAGCTGGGCGGTCGCTGGAACATCTCGATGTTCCACTACCGCAACCACGGGGCGGCCGATGGTCGGGTGGTGGCGGGGTTGCAGGTGCCGGAAGACGAGCGTCACCTGCTGCCCGATGCCTTGGCCAAGATCGGCTATCCCTACTGGGACGAAACCGATAACCCGGCGTACACGCTGTTCCTGGGCTGAGCGGCTACGCTTGGTTGCAGAACGCGCCTGATCGCGGCGGCGGATCGCTGCCGCCACACGGACTCCAGTGCCCGAAGGACATGACATGGAACACCTGACCGCCCTCAAGACCTTGCACGTCCTCGCCACTGCGCTGCTGCTGCTCGGTGCACTGGGGCTGGCGATCCTGACCTGGCGTGCCCGTCGCCAGGGCGATGCCCAGGCTTACGCCAAGCTGCTGCGTCGTCCGCTGGTGTTCGTCTGGTTGGTCATGGGCCTGTGCCTGCTGAGCATGCCGTTCACGGGCTGGTGGCTGGTGCACCTGGTGGGCTGGCCGCTGGGGCAGACCTGGGTGCTGGCCTCGAGCATCCTCTACACCCTGGGTGCGCTGGCCGTCTGGTGGCTGCTGGTGCGCCTGAACCGCCTGCGCAAGGCCGAGCCCGTGGGGCTGCGGCTGACCTTGGCGCTGGCGGTGTTCAGTGGCGTGTGCTTTCTGTCGATCGCCGGCTTGATGGGTGCCAAGCCGGTCTGAGGGCTCATCAGTCGCGCAGCGAAATCACCGGCCAGCCACGGCGTTCGGCTTCTGCCTTGAGCTTGGGATCGGGGTCCACCGCCACCGGGTGGGTGACTTGCTCGAGCAGCGGCAGGTCGTTGAGCGAGTCGCTGTAGAAATAGCTGTCCTGCAGGTCGTAGCCGTTCTCCAGCATCCAGCGCTGCAGGCGCGTCACCTTGCCTTCACGGAAACAGGGTATATCGGTGCTACGCCCGGTGTAGCGCTCGCCGTCGCGCTCGCATTCGGTGGCCAGCAGAGTGCGCACGCCCAGGCGGCGAGCGATGGGTGCGGTGACGAAGCGGTTGGTGGCGGTGATG
Organism: Pseudomonas sp. SC11; assembly: GCF_047039205.1. Taxonomy (NCBI): domain Bacteria; kingdom Pseudomonadati; phylum Pseudomonadota; class Gammaproteobacteria; order Pseudomonadales; family Pseudomonadaceae; genus Pseudomonas; species Pseudomonas sp. SC11. Next base: position 172,065 of record NZ_CP178183.1, read on the forward strand.
ATCACCAGGTGATCGCCGGCGTCGCGGTGCTGTTGCAGCAGGGCCAGGGCCTTGGGCTGGATCAGCGCTTCGACGCAGTCGCGCATGAACTCGCGGTGCCATTGATCGAGCTGGGCCGGCTCGGTGGCGGCGAAGATTTCCATGGAGAAGGCCAGGTAGGCCTGCAGGTCCAGGGTGCCGTTCAGGTAGTCCTGATAGAACGCGTCGTTGCGGTCTTTGTAGGCGACGGGGTCGAGAATGCCCCGTTCACACAGGTAGTCGCCCCAGGCGTGATCGCTGTCACCGCCGAGGAGGGTATTGTCCAGGTCGAATAAAGCCAAACGCATGGGGTTTTCTCGCAGAAGCCTCCGGGAAGAAGTCCCGCAGAATACGGAGTTTTTAGCGCGCTGCCCATAAGCGATGGCGGGCGCGTTGCTGCGCTCGCAAGCTTTGTGGAACAATGCGGCGACATGCGTTTTCGAGGTTGCTGCCGTGATCGACCCGGATGGTTTTCGCCCCAATGTCGGGATCATTCTCACGAATGATGCCGGACAGGTGCTATGGGCTCGGCGGATCAACCAGGATGCCTGGCAGTTTCCCCAGGGCGGCATCAACCCTGACGAAACCCCAGAAGATGCCCTGTACCGCGAGCTGAACGAAGAAGTTGGCCTGGAACGCGAGGATGTGGAAATACTTGCCTGCACCCGCGGCTGGTTGCGTTATCGTCTGCCTCAGCGCCTGGTGCGTACGCACAGTCAGCCGCTGTGCATCGGCCAGAAGCAGAAGTGGTTCCTGCTGCGCCTGGTGAGCAACGAACAGCGGGTGAGAATGGACCTGACCGGAAAACCGGAGTTCGATGGCTGGCGATGGGTCAGCTACTGGTATCCGCTGGGCCAGGTGGTGACATTCAAGCGCGAGGTGTATCGCCGCGCGCTGAAAGAGCTAGCCCCGCGCCTGCTGACGCGCGACTGACGACGGAGTTCGACCCCGAGCCATGCTCAATACGCTGCGCAAGATCGTCCAGGAAGTGAACTCCGCCAAAGATCTCAAGACGGCGTTGGGGATCATTGTCTTGCGCGTCAAGGAAGCCATGGGCAGCCAGGTCTGCTCGGTCTACCTGCTCGACCCGGAGAGCAACCGCTTCGTGCTGATGGCCACCGAAGGCCTGAACAAGCGCTCCATCGGCAAGGTCAGCATGGCGCCCAACGAGGGCCTGGTGGGCCTGGTCGGCACCCGCGAGGAACCGCTGAACCTGGAAAACGCCGCCGATCACCCGCGCTACCGCTACTTCGCCGAGACCGGCGAGGAGCGTTTCGCCTCCTTCCTCGGCGCACCGATCATCCACCACCGTCGCGTGGTCGGGGTGCTGGTCATCCAGCAGAAGGAACGGCGTCAGTTCGACGAGGGCGAGGAAGCCTTCCTGGTGACCATGAGCGCGCAGCTCGCCGGGGTCATCGCCCACGCCGAGGCCACCGGCTCCATTCGTGGCCTGGGCCGTCAGGGCAAGGGCATCCAGGAAGCCCGTTTCGTCGGTGTGCCGGGCTCGCCCGGTGCCGCTGTCGGGCGTGCGGTGGTCATGTTGCCGCCGGCCGACCTGGAAGTGGTGCCGGACAAGACCGTCGAAGACATCGACGGCGAACTGAAACTGTTCGAGAACGCCCTCGAAGGCGTGCGCGCCGACATGCGCAAGCTGTCGGCCAAGCTGGCGACCCAGTTGCGCCCCGAAGAACGGGCGCTGTTCGATGTGTACCTGATGATGCTCGAAGACGCCGCGCTCGGCGGCGAAGTGGCCGAGGTCATCAAGACTGGTCAGTGGGCCCAGGGCGCACTGCGCCAAGTGGTCGGCGAGCACGTCAACCGCTTCGAGCTGATGGACGACGATTACCTGCGCGAGCGCGCCTCCGACGTCAAGGACCTCGGTCGACGCCTGTTGGCGTATCTGCAGCAAGCACGCTCGCAGACCCTGGTCTACCCCGACAACACCATTCTGGTGAGCGAGGAACTCACCCCGGCGATGCTCGGCGAAGTGCCGGAAGGCAAGCTGGTGGGCCTGGTGTCGGTGCTGGGCTCGGGCAACTCGCATGTGGCCATTCTGGCCCGGGCCATGGGCATCCCGACGGTGATGGGCCTGGTCGACCTGCCATATTCGAAGGTCGATGGCATCGAGATGATTCTCGACGGCTACAAGGGCGAGGCCTACACCAACCCCAGCGAAGTGCTGCGCAAGCAGTACAGCGACGTGGTCGAGGAAGAACGCCAGTTGGCCCGCGGCCTGGATGCCCTGCGCGAGCTGCCTTGCGTCACCCCCGATGGCCATCGCATGCCGCTGTGGGTCAACACTGGGCTGCTGGCCGACGTCGCCCGGGCTCAACAGCGCGGCGCCGAGGGCGTGGGCCTGTATCGCACCGAAGTGCCGTTCATGATCAACCAGCGTTTTCCCAGCGAAAAGGAACAGCTGGCGATCTACCGTGAGCAACTGGCCGCCTTCCATCCACTGCCGGTGACCATGCGCACGCTGGACATCGGTGGCGACAAGGCACTGTCCTACTTCCCGATCAAGGAAGAGAACCCCTTCCTCGGCTGGCGCGGTATCCGCGTCACCCTCGACCACCCGGAAATCTTCCTGGTGCAGACCCGCGCCATGCTCAAGGCCAGCGAGGGCCTGAACAACCTGCGCATCCTGCTGCCGATGATCTCCGGCATCCATGAGTTGGAAGAGGCACTGCACCTGATCCACCGCGCCTGGGGCGAAGTGCGTGACGAGGGCACCGATGTCCCGATGCCACCGGTCGGAGTGATGGTGGAAATTCCGGCCGCGGTCTACCAGACCCGCGAACTGGCCCGGCAGGTCGATTTCCTCTCGGTCGGCTCGAACGACCTGACCCAGTACCTGCTGGCGGTGGACCGCAACAACCCAAGGGTCGCCGACCTCTATGACTACTTGCACCCGGCAGTGCTGCAAGCCTTGCAGACGGTGGTGCGCGATGCCCATGCCGAAGGGCGACCGGTGAGCATTTGCGGCGAGATGGCCGGTGATCCGGCAGCCGCCATCTTGCTGATGGCCATGGGCTTCGACAGCCTGTCGATGAACGCCACCAACCTGCCGAAGGTGAAATGGATGCTGCGTCAGGTGAACTTGAGCAAGGCCAGCGAACTGCTCAGCGAAGCCATGAGCCACGACAACCCGCAGGTCATCCACAGCTCGTTGCAGTTGGCGTTGAAGAATCTCGGTCTAGCGCGGATGATCGGGCCGAACAAGACCCTGTGAGCGAAAAGCGCCCTGATAGCGCGGCCTGGCGCCGATGCGTCAGGCGCTGACTTCGACTTCGCCCAAGTGCCCGCCGAACGGCCCATAGCTGCGCTCGATCATCCGTCTTCTGCCCTGATCGTCGACGATCAACACGGTACTCGCCCGCGTCCCGTAGTTCTGGCTGGCAATGAACACGCTCGACAGCAGCCGCTCGGTCGCGAGGCCAACGCCCGTCTCTGGCAATGCCTCGTCGGGCGCCGTCGCGTCATCGGCCAACATCGCCAAAAAATACTGCGCGCTGGGCGTCTCCAGCGCCGCCTCGAACGCCTGCCGCGCCTTCAGCAGCTTCGGCCACGGCGTATCCAGCGCAGCGTTGGAAAGCCCATAGACGCCCGGCTGCAACAGCCGTGGTAGCGCCTCGTGCGCGTTCACATAGCCCAGCACCTGGCCGTCGCCGGCCAGCAGATTGAACCCTGAGTAGTGGCTGCTGCGTTCGGCGACCTGCTGCAGGTACGTCGTCACTGCCATCTCGCCACGCAGAAACGCCGCCACCAACTCGCCACGCGAGCGCGCCCCCTGCGGCTGACGCGGATCGCGAATATTGGTCAGCGCCGCGAAGCGCCCGCCCGGACCGATGCCCAGCCACGTGCCGCCGGCCTCCAGGTCGCGACCGGCATACACGCCCGGAGCGTCTTCCCAGGCGCTCAGAGACTGGGCAGGGCGGGCGTAGAACTCGTCACGGTTGGCCGCGACGATCAGCGGCTGGGCATGACCCGGCCGCCAGGCGAATAGAATCAGGCACATGCTGGGGCCTCTGGCTGAGTCTGCCACTGTAGCGGCTGCCTGGCGCTCGCGCATCAACCTGACGCAGAGTTCACTAGAGCCGTGGCCCCGGCTTCCGTTACCATGCCGGATCGCATTCTCTGGGCCTGCGAATGGAATTCGTACTCTATCTGCTGTTGGGCGCCTGCGCCGGTGTGCTCGCCGGCCTTTTCGGCGTGGGCGGCGGCATCATCATCGTGCCGGTGCTGGTGTTCAGTTTCACCCTGCAAGGCTTCGATGCGTCGATTCTCACCCATCTGGCCGTCGGCACCTCACTGGCCACCATCGTCTTCACTTCGATCAACGCCGTGCTCGAGCATCATCGCAAGGGCGCCGTGCAGTGGCCGGTGTTCCTGTGGATGACGGTCGGCATCCTCATCGGTGCCGGGATCGGCGCCAAGACCGCCTCGTTGATCCAGGGCCCGCTGTTGCAGAAGATCATCGGCGTGTTCGCCTTGCTGGTGGCGCTGCAGATGACGCTCGACCTCAAACCCAAGGGCCGTGGCGGTGTCCCCGGCAAACCTGGACTGATCGGTGCGGGCGGAGTGATCGGCTGGGCCTCGGCGATCTTCGGCATCGGCGGCGGCTCGCTGACCGTACCCTTCCTCACCTGGCGCAGCCTGTCCATGCAACAGGCCGTGGCCACCTCGTCGGCCTGCGGTCTGCCGATCGCCCTGGCCAGCACCCTGAGCTTCATGGTGCTGGGCTGGGGCGAACCGCACCTGCCCGCGCACAGTCTGGGTTATGTGTATCTGCCTGCGCTGATGGGTATCGCCGTCACCAGCATGTTTTTCGCCCGCTTCGGCGCACGACTGGCGCATCGGTTGTCGCCGCGTCTGCTCAAGCGTCTGTTCGCCGCGTTGCTGTTCTGCGTCGGCTTAAGTTTTCTGATCTAGAGGAACCTCCATGCTGCCTTACCCGCAGATCGACCCCGTGGCCCTGTCACTCGGGCCGCTGAAAATCCACTGGTACGGCCTGATGTACCTGATCGGCATTGGCGGCGCCTGGCTGCTCGCCACCCGCCGACTCAACCGCTTCGATCCCACCTGGAGCCGCGAAAAGCTATCCGACCTGGTGTTCTGGCTGTCGATGGGGGTGATCGTCGGTGGGCGCCTGGGCTATGTGCTGTTCTACGACTTGCACCAGTACCTGGCCAACCCGACCCTGATCTTCGAGGTGTGGAAGGGCGGCATGTCGTTCCACGGCGGCTTCATCGGCGTGATGTTGGCGGCCTTGTGGTTCGGCAAGCGCAACAACAAGTCGTTCTTCGAGCTGATGGACTTCGTCGCGCCGCTGGTGCCTATCGGCCTGGGGGCCGGGCGCATCGGCAACTTCATCAACGCCGAGCTGTGGGGCAAGCCCACCGACGTGCCGTGGGCGATGATCTTCCCGCCGTTCAGCGACCCGGCGCAGTTGCCGCGTCACCCATCGCAGCTGTACCAGTTCGCCCTCGAAGGCGTGGCGCTGTTCGCGATCCTCTGGCTGTTCTCGCGCAAGCCGCGTCCGACCATGGCGGTCTCCGGCATGTTCGCGCTGTTCTACGGGATCTTCCGCTTCATCGTCGAGTTCGTCCGCGTGCCGGACGCCCAGCTCGGCTACCTGGCCTGGGGCTGGCTGACCATGGGTCAGATTCTCTGCGTGCCGATGATTGTCGCTGGCCTCGGCCTGATCTGGTGGGCTTATAATCGCAAACCCACGGCGACACCCGCCCACTGAAATCCCACGGCAGGGGCGATCCCCCTGCCGTGCTTGCCACAGGTAGGCCATGAAACAATATCTAGACCTGGTCCGTGACGTCATCGACAACGGCACGCTGCAGGGCAATCGTACCGGTATCCGCACCATCAGCCTGCCTGGCGCCATGCTGCGCTTCGATCTGCAGAAAGGCTTTCCGGCCATCACCACGCGCAAGCTGGCGTTCAAGTCGGCGATCGGCGAAATGGTCGGTTTCCTGCGCGGCGTGAGGAACGCCGGCGAGTTCCGCGAGCTGGGCTGCAAGGTCTGGGATCAGAACGCCAACGAAAACGCCCAGTGGTTGGCCAACCCGTTCCGTCAGGGCCATGACGATCTCGGCGAAATCTACGGTGTGCAATGGCGCCAGTGGCCGGGTTACAAGCGCATCGCGCTGAGCAACCCGGCCGCCATCGAAAAGGCGCAGCAGGCCGGATTCCGTCAGATCGCCCAGGACGAAGAGGACGGCCAGGCGTTCGTCATCCTGTACAAGGCCATCGACCAGGTGCGTCAGTGCCTGGATACCATCGCCAACGATCCGGGCAGCCGACGCATCCTGTTCCACGGCTGGAACTGCGCCCAGCTCGACGAAATGGCCTTGCCGCCGTGCCACCTGCTGTACCAGTTCCACCCCAATGTCGAGACCCGGGAAATCTCCCTGACGCTGTACATCCGCTCCAACGACCTGGGCCTGGGCACCCCGTTCAACCTCACCGAGGGCGCGGCGCTGCTGTCGCTGTTCGGGCGTCTCACCGGCTATACCCCACGCTGGTTCACCTACTTCATCGGCGACGCCCATGTGTACGAAAACCACCTGGAGATGCTCAACGAGCAGATGAAGCGTGAGCCGCTGGCAGCGCCGAAGCTGATGATCAGCGAGCGCGTACCGGAGTTCGCCAAGACGGGCAAGTACGAACCCGAATGGCTGGAGAAGATCGAGCCGAGCGATTTCTGGCTCGAAGGCTATGAGCACCATGCACCGATGACCGCGCCCATGGCGGTCTGATTCCTACCGCGCTGCCGGGGCGCACCGATCCCCGGCAACGCTGCGACTTCCTACATCCCGACTCCAGTCCGATCAATGCCCGTGGCTACGCCCCACGTGCGAATGCTCGATCTCCGGCGCCGTCACCGCGCCATTGACCTCCAACTGCTGCAAAATCGCGCATTCCTCCCCCTGCACATTGCACTGCCGGCGCAACTCCACCAGTTGCTGTTGCAGCGCCACCAGCCCGTCGATCCTCGCCTGTACGTGCTCGATATGCTCGTCGATCAGCGCATTGACGCTGCCGCAGGCCCCCTCGGGACTGTCGCGCAGGCGCAGCAGGCTGCGGATTTCGTCGAGGGTCATGTCCAGGGTGCGGCAGTTGCGGATGAAGGTCAGACGCTCCACGTGCGCCTGGGTATACAGCCGGTAATTGCCTTCGCTACGGGCCGGTTCGGGCAGCAATGCCTCACGCTCGTAGTAGCGAATGGTCTCCACGGCGCAGTCGGTCACCTTGGCCAATTCTCCGATCTTCATCGCGCGTTCCCCCTTGAGTGCTTGACCCTATAGTGGCTACAGGGTGTTCACTTGGCAACAACACCCCGTCAGTGGGCACTCTCGATCAGGGCGAACCTATGAACCAGCCGGTCAGTCACCACCATACGCATGAGCACGATCACGATCATGGACACGATCACCAGGGGCACGATCACGGCGGCCATGGCCACTCCCATGCCAGCCCCGGCGGCAGTTGCTGCAGCACCCGCGCGGCTGCGCCTGCCTTCGTGCAACTGACCGACAAAGCCAGTGACGGCGCGCGCCTGAGCCGCTTCCGCATCGACGCCATGGACTGCCCCACCGAGCAGACGCTGATCCAGGACAAACTGGGCAAGCTCGCCGGTATCGAGCAACTGGAATTCAACCTGATCAACCGTATCCTCGGCGTGCGCCATACCCTAGACGACACCGCGTCCATCGTGCGTGCCATCGACAGCCTGGGCATGAAGGCCGAACCCCTGGCCGACGCAGACGACGGCAGCGCCAGCGCGCCGGGCGCGCACAAGACCCGCTGGCGGCCGCTGGTGCTTTCCGGGTTGGCCGCCATCGCTGCAGAAGTCGTGCACTTTTCCGGTCTGGCGCCGGAGTGGCTGGTGGCCGCGCTGGCGCTGGCCGCTATCCTCGGCTGTGGCCTGGGCACCTACAAGAAAGGCTGGATCGCCCTGAAGAACCGCAACCTCAACATCAACGCGCTGATGAGCATTGCCGTCACCGGTGCGGTGCTGATCGGTCAGTGGCCGGAAGCGGCCATGGTCATGGTGCTGTTTACCCTCGCCGAGGTGATCGAGGCGCGCTCGTTGGATCGCGCGCGCAACGCCATCAGCGGCCTCATGCAACTCGCCCCGGACATGGCCACCGTGCAGCAGGCCGATGGCCAGTGGCGTGAAGTAGAGGTGCGCGAGGTGGCGATCGGTGCGCGGGTGCGGGTGCGTCCGGGTGAGCGTATCGGGCTGGACGGCGAGGTGGTCGAGGGTCAGTCCAGCGTCGATCAGGCGCCGATCACCGGCGAAAGTCTGCCCGTGGAGAAGGGCCTGGGCGACAAGCTGTTCGCAGGCACCATCAACCAGGCCGGGGCGCTGGAGTACCGTGTCACGGCTGGCGCTGGGCAATCGACCCTGGCGCGCATCATCAAGGCCGTGGAGCAGGCACAGGGCGCGCGGGCACCGACCCAGCGCTTCGTCGACCAGTTCTCGCGGGTCTACACGCCGGCCGTGTTCGCCATCGCCCTGGCGGTGGCGTTGATTCCGCCGCTGTTCATGGCCGGCGCCTGGTTCGACTGGGTCTATCGCGCGTTGGTGCTGCTGGTGGTGGCGTGCCCCTGTGCCTTGGTGATTTCCACGCCGGTGACCATCGTCAGCGGCCTGGCGGCGGCGGCGCGCAAGGGCATTCTGATCAAGGGCGGTATCTACCTTGAAGGTGGTCGCAAGCTCGATTACCTGGCGTTGGACAAGACCGGTACCATCACCCATGGCAAGCCGGTGCAGACCGACTTCACCCTGCTCGACCCGCGTTTCGACAGCCGTGCACAGGCGCTCGCCGCCAGCCTCGGTGAGCGCTCCGACCATCCGGTGTCGCACGCCATCGCCCAGTATGGCCGCGAACAGAACATTGCCCTGAGCCCGGTCAGCGAGTTCGCGGCGCTGGCCGGGCGCGGCGTGCGCGGCGAGATCGACGGTGAGGTCTATCACTTGGGCAACCATCGCCTGGTGGAGGAACTGGGCCTGTGCTCTCCTGCGCTGGAAACACAACTGGACCGGCTGGAGCGTCAGGGCAAGACCGTGGTGCTGCTGCTCGACCGCTCCGGCCCGCTGGCGCTGTTCGCCGTGGCCGACACGGTCAAGGACAGCAGCCGCCAGGCCATTGCCGAGCTGCATGAACTGGGTATCAAGACGCTGATGCTGACCGGCGATAACCCGCACACGGCCCAGGCCATCGCCGCCCAGGTCGGCATCGACCGCGCCGAAGGCAATCTGCTGCCGGCCGATAAGCTCAAGAGCATCGAAGACCTGTATGCCCAAGGGCATCGGGTCGGCATGGTCGGCGACGGCATCAACGATGCCCCAGCCCTGGCCCGCGCCGAGATCGGTTTCGCCATGGCCGCCGCCGGCACCGACACCGCCATCGAGACCGCCGATGTGGCGCTGATGGACGACGACTTGCGCAAAATTCCGGCGTTCGTCAGGCTGTCACGCCAGAGCGCGGCCATTCTGATCCAGAACATCGTACTGGCCCTGGGGGTCAAGGCAATCTTCCTGGCCGTGACCTTCGCCGGCCTGGCCACCCTATGGATGGCAGTGTTCGCCGACATGGGCGTGAGCCTGCTGGTGGTCTTCAACGGCTTGCGACTTCTACGTAAGTAGCAGCGGCAAGTTTTGAGCGGCAAGCTTCAAGCTGATCGAGGGGAATGTGCGATTGATGAGACGACGCCTGACCGCTGTGACTTGCCGCTTGCAGCTCGAAGCTTGCGGCTGGCCGCCCCTCTGGGGCGGCCCCCTATGCTGAGCGCCGAGCTGAGGGCGTTCTATATGGTGGCGCGTCTGGGCAGCATCACTCAGGCGGCGAAGAAGCTTGGGCTGAGTCAGCCGACGGTGACCACGCAGGTGCGCAACCTGGAAAGCCAGTACGGCATCGAACTGTTCTACAGGGGCGGGCGGCGGCTGGTGCTCAGCGACGAAGGCGTGCGCTTGCTGCCACGGGTCAAGGCGCTGCTGCAGCAGGAAGCGGACATCGAGTTCGAGCTGCGCAATGGTGCTCAGGGGCAGGGCAGCCTGCGTCTGGCGGCTACGGCGCCGTACTACATGCTCGACCTGGTGAAGGTCTTTCGTGAGCGGCTGCCGCAGGTCGAGGTGACTGTCGAGATCGGCAACTCTCAGCAGGTGCTGGAGATGCTCGAAGACTACCGCGTGGATGTCGCTGCCTCGTCGCAGTGTGTCGAGGATGCGCGCTTGGTTCGGCGGCTGTTGGGCAGCGATCCGCTGGTGGTGGCGGTGCACCGTAGCCATCCGTTGGCGCAGCGCCAGCACGTGACCATCGAGGCGCTCGCCGGGCACTGCCTGCTGATGCGCGAACGCGGCTCGACCACGCGCCAGCTTACCGAACGGCTGCTCGACGAGGCTGGCGTCAAGGCGGGCGCATTGCTGGAGATCGGCAGTCGCGAGTCGATCCGTGAAGGGGTGCTGCGCAATATCGGCGTCAGTGTCATCGCCCGCCATGAAGTGCCCCTGACCCCGGAACTGCGCGTGCTCACCCTGGAGCATGCGCCGGTGATGCACGAGTACCTGTACTGCCTGAAGGAGCGTCGACAGGCGCGCTTGCCGGCCGCGTTTCTGGGCGTTGCCCAGGAAGTGGCGGGAGTCGGGTTCTAGACGCGGTGTGAAAAGCCCGCGCCAACCCAAATCTGCCAATACCACCATCGCTCACTTTGCCCCAACCGCCACGCAACCTTCGCACGGCATTCCTAGCATGGCTCCATCTCTTCGATGAGGCCTTGCCATGAACCTCGCAACTCCCGGCACGCACCTGCACGTGCGCGGCATTCACAAGCGCTTCGGCGCATTCACCGCGCTGAACGACGTGAGCCTGGACGTCGCCGCCGGCGAGCTGGTGTGCCTGCTCGGCCCCTCCGGCTGCGGCAAGACCACGCTGCTGCGCTGCATCGCCGGGTTGGAACACCAGGACCAGGGCACCTTGTCCATTGGCGAGCGGGACATCTCCGAACTGCCGCCCCAGGCGCGCGACTACGGCATCCTGTTTCAGTCCTATGCGCTGTTTCCCAATCTCACCGTCGAAGCCAACATCGCCTATGGCCTGAACGGTTGCGGTCGGGGCGCGTCACGCCAACGGGTGGGGGAGATGCTCGCGCTGGTCGGCCTGACCGGTAGCGAGAAGAAGTACCCGAGCCAGTTGTCCGGCGGCCAGCAGCAGCGGGTGGCGCTGGCCCGCGCCCTGGCGCCGGCCCCCTCACTGTTGCTGCTCGACGAGCCGATGTCGGCGCTCGACGCTCGGGTGCGTGAGCACCTGTGCGGTGAACTGCGCCAACTGCAACGTCAGCTTGGCATCACCACGCTGATGGTCACCCACAACCAGGATGAAGCCATGCTGATGGCCGACCGTATTGCGGTGATGAACAACGGCCAGGTCGAGCAGTACGCCACTGCGCAGGCCCTCTACGACCGACCCGCCACACCCTTCGTCGCCGAGTTCGTCGGCCAGGGCAACTGGCTGCCGTTCCAGCGCCACGACGACCAGCACGCCAGGGTCGGAGGCCTGAACCTGCGCCTGGCGCCGGGCGCGGGCAAGGCTCGTAGCGGCAGGCTGTTCTGCCGTCCGGAAACGATCACGGTCAACCCCGTCGTGCATGAAGAAAACCTGTTCCCGGCCAAGGTCCGCGAAATCACCTTCCTCGGTAATCGCTGCCGCCTGAGCTTCGAGTTGCAAGCGCTGCCGGGCCATGCCTTGCTCGCCGAGCTGGCACCTGAGGTCATGCCTCGGCTGCGCTTGCAGGACATCTGGGTGGCATTGCCGCCTCAGAGCCTGCAGGTGTTCGCCTGAGATGGGCCTGTCAATATCCGTGTCCTCGCCGTCTGCCAAGGCTGGAGCACGCGCGGGTGTCGCGCTCGGTGACCGGGTCTTCGTGGTCGGTGGCAAGGCTCTGCTGCTGGTGCTTCTGCTGCTGGCGGTGCTGCTGCCGCTGCTGGCGATCTTCTGGCGCGGCTTCAGTGGCGACGCGGGCCAGGGCGGTGGCCTGCAGGCGGCGGGTGAATTATTTGCCAGCGCCCACTTCCGCTGGCTGATCGGCAACAGCCTGACGGTAGGCCTGAGTGTGGCGCTGATCGTGGTGCCACTGGCCTACCTGTTCGCCTACGCCTTGCAACGCACGCTCATTCCGGCCAAGGGCCTGTGGCGGGGCATCTCCCTGTTGCCGCTGTTGGCCCCTTCGATGCTGCCGGCCATCGCGCTGGTCTATCTGTTCGGCAACCAGGGCCTGCTGCGCGGGCTGCTGAACGACAACATCTACGGCTTCTGGGGCATCGTGCTGGGCGAAGCCATCTACACCTTCCCGCATGCGCTGATGATTCTGCTGTCGGCCTTGTCGCTGGCCGACGCCCGGCTGTTCGATGCCGCTTCGAGCATGGGCGCAGGGCCCTGGCGGACGTTTCGCAGCATTACCTGGCCCGCGACGCGGCAAGCGGTGTTCGCCGCATTCTGCCTGGTCTTCACCCTGACCATCACTGATTTTGGCGTGCCCGTGGTGGTCGGCGGCGACTATCAGGTATTGGCCCTGGAGGCCTACAAGGCGGTGGTCGGCCAACAGCAGTTCGGCCGCGGCGCGCTGATCGGCATGGTCCTGCTGGTGCCCGCGCTGCTCAGTTTTGCCGTCGATGCCTGGCTGCGTCGGCGGCAAAGCCAGGCCATGAGCGGGAGGGCCGAGGCCTTCGTGCCGTCACCGTCGCGGGCGCGCGATGCCGTCTTCCTGGTGCTGGTACTGGTGGTCTGCGCGGCGCTGTTGGCGGTGATCGGCATGGCCGTGTACGCCTCGCTGGTCACCTTCTGGCCCTACAACCTGACCCTGTCGTTCAAGCACTACTTGTTCGAGGACACCGCTGGCGGTGGCTGGCTGGCCTACCGCAACAGCGTGACACTGGCGCTGTGCAGCGCGCTGATCGGCAGCCTGGTGATCTTCACCGGCACCTATCTCATGGAGAAGACCCATGGCCAGCGCCTGCTCACCCAGAGCCTGCGCCTGCTCAGCTTCATCCCCATGGCGGTGCCGGGGCTGGTGCTGGGGCTGGGCTACGTTTTCTTCTTCAATCTGCCGGGCAATCCACTGCATGTGTTCTACGGCAGCTTGTCGCTGCTGGTGTTGTGCACCATCGCTCACTACCTGACCACCGCGCAGATGACCGCCAGCACCGCCCTGCGTCAGCTCGACGGTGAGTTCGAGGCCGCCGCGCTGTCGCTCAAGGCGCCGCTGTACCGGCACTTCCTGCGGGTCAGCGTGCCGATCTGCCTGCCGGCGTTGCTGGACATCGTGCGCTACCTGTTCGTCTCGGCGATGACCACGGTGTCGGCGGCGATCTTCCTCTACAGCCCGGACACCCTTCTGGCCGCCGTCGCCGTGCTGAACATGGACGATGCCGGCAATGTCGGCGGCGCTGCCGCCATGTCCACTTTGATCCTGCTGACCAGCGCCAGCGCCTCGCTGCTGCTGGCCGCCGCCTCACGGGGGTTGCTGCGCCGCTCCCAGGCCTGGCGTCAGCGCACCCCCATGCCCTGATCCGACTGCCCACTCCAAGGAACCGACTCATGTTCAAGCCACTCGCTCTTGTCGCTGTCGTCTGCGCCGTGTTCAGCCTGCAGGCCCAGGCGGCGACCACTCAACTGACCGTCTACACCGCGCTGGAGGCCGAGCAGCTCAAGCGCTACAAGCAAGCCTTCGAACAGGCCAACCCGGATATCCAGATCAAATGGGTGCGGGACTCCACCGGGATCATCACCGCCAAGCTGCTGGCCGAAAAGGATCGCCCCCAGGCCGACGCGGTGTGGGGCCTGGCGGCGTCCAGCCTGGCCATTCTCGACCAGCACGGCATGCTCGAACCCTATGCGCCCAAGGACTTGGGCAAGATTGCGCCGAACTACCGCGATGCCGCCAACCCTCCGGCCTGGGTGGGCATGGACGTCTGGGCTGCAACTGTATGCTTCAACACCGTTGAGGCCGAAAAGCAGGGCCTGAGCAAACCGCTGAGCTGGCAGGATCTGACCAAGCCTGAGTACAAGGGCAAGATCGTCATGCCTAACCCGGCCTCGTCAGGAACCGGCTTTCTCGATGTCAGCGCCTGGCTGCAGACCTTCGGCGAGGCGCAGGGCTGGGCGTACATGGACGCGCTGCACCAGAACATCGGGCAGTACGTTCATTCCGGCTCAAAGCCATGCAAGCTGGCAGCAGCAGGAGAATTCCCCATCGGCATCTCGTTCGAGTACCCGGCCGTGCAGCTCAAGCGCCAGGGCGCGCCGCTGGACATCGTGCTGCCCAAGGAAGGCCTGGGCTGGGAGATCGAAGCCACCGCGCTGATCAAGGGCACGCCCCAGGCCGACGCGGCGCGGCGCCTGGCGGACTTCTCGGCGAGCCCGGTGGCGATGGCGCTGTACAAGGAAAACTTCGCCGTACTCGCCGCGCCGGGTATCGCCAAGCCACAGACCGAATTGCCAGCGGACTATGAGCAGCGTCTGATCAAGAACGACTTCGTCTGGGCGTCGACGCACCGCGACCAGATCCTGGCCGAATGGCGCAAGCGTTATGACGGCAAGTCGGAGAAACAGGCGCCTTAGCCGCTTTTCTTGAAGGCCTTCACGCGGTCGATCGAAGCGTTGTGTGCGAACACCACATACACCAGTTGGTGCTCGATCGCCGTGCGGATGCTGTCGATGGTGTCCTGCTGCAGATTGGAATTGCGCATGAGCTTGGCCAGAAACTGCAGGTCCTCGACCAGCATATCGGCGCTCATCTGCAGGCGTTTCAGCGGCCAATCCAGTTCAGGCTTCTGTTCCTTTTTCAGCACATCGTTGACGTGGCTCTTGAGGCTCGCCAGCAAGGTGTCCATCTCGGTGTCGGCCGAGTTACGGATCTTGATGCTTTCCAGTGGGCTGATAGCCTTGTCCGCCTGGAAATCGGCGATGTACGCATCGAACATACGGTCATTGGACTTCAGATGCAGGCTCATTTCACATACCTCATAGGGCGTGAGTGGATGCTTGGAGTCTGCAACCCGCCGCGCTCGGCGGCTACTGACAGAATTATCAGGTGCGGACGCTAAGCGATCTGCCCGCTGAGGATTTCCACCTGCTCCTGGCGCTCCGCCTGATTGACCCGCGCCCCGGGATTGAGCGTCGACCACTGCGGATGCGCCCGCGCTCGGCGCAGGGCCTCTGGCAGCTTGCCTTCACGCCAGGCCTTCTCGTCCAGTTCGGCCAGGTGCACCCGCTCTTGGGCCGCATGACCGCGGCTGTCCAGCGCCTGCATCAGTTGCTGCTGACGCAGGGCCAGCAGGCGCAGCACGCTGTCGTCGACCGTCAGTTCGCGGCGGCCCTTGAACTTGCCCATCAGGCGCGAGCCGTAGCTACGCGCTGTTTGCAAGGCGCCGCCTGCAATCGCGCCGGCCAGGGCGGCTGCGCCCAGGGTCAGACCGCCGACCAGCAGATCGACGCCGGCACCGGCTGCGGCGCCAGCGGCTACCCCGCTGCCCAGGCGCACCCCCAGCAGCTTGAGGGTTTCCGGGTTGAACAGGTCGTCGCCCCAGCGGCCGTCGAGCAGCGGCAGGTCGCTGGCGTGGGCATCATCGCGGCGGAAGGCATACAGCTTGAGCAGCGCCTCGACGCAGCGCTGTTCGCGCTGGCGCACATCCTGGCGCAGGGTTTCCATGGCCCTGGCTTCGGCGGCCGGCTCGGCTTCGACGCTGCGTCGGCAGGCGGCGCAGTCGAGCAGCAGTTCAGCGACCAGGCGCTTGCCGCTGTGCTGGCGGGCCACACGCTGGGCCTGCTGGTCGTCGATCAGGCGCTGCAAGGCCGGACGCGCATCTTCCAGCATCAAGGCCAGGCTTTCGTACAGACGTCGCTCGCCGTCCTCCGGCGGAGCCACGCTGTCGAACCGCACCAGCGCGTGCAGCCCCAGGCGGGCCAGGGCTTCACGCCACTGTGGCTCGCGGTGCGTTTCGCTGGCGACGAAATTGAGTACCGGCAGCAGCGGTTTGCCGCAGCCGGCCAGCACTTCCAGTTCGTCGCGGTACTTGGCCAGGACCGGTTCGCGGGCGTCGATCACATACAGCCCAGCCGTGCTCGCCTGCAACTGGCGCAGCACCTTGGCCTCCTGTTCGAAGCGCTGGCGCGCCTCGGCGCCTTGCAGAAAACGCTCCAGCCGCGCCGGGCCGTCGAGGCGTTCGCCCGGACGTTCGAGGCGCTCCAGGTAATCGAGCAGGGCGATGGCATCTTCCAGGCCCGGGGTGTCGTAGAGCTCCAGCAGCGGCTCGCCCTCCACCGACAGCCGCGCACCTTCCACATGGCGTGTGGTACTGGGCCGATGGCTCACCTCGCCGAAGCCGACATCGCGGGTGAGCGTGCGCAGCAGCGAGGTCTTGCCGACGTTGGTATGGCCGACCACGGCCAGTTTCAGCGGCTCAGTCATGGCCATGCTCCAGCCAGGTCAAAGGGGAGGTGTCGGTATGGGACAGGCCGAGGCGATCCAGGGCCTCGTGCCAGTTGGCCAGGCGCGCGGCGTCCGGGGTTTGTCCGGCAAGCGTGGGCAGCAGCCAGATGTGTGTGCTGCCGGCGTTGCGGGCCAGTTCAGCGAGCAGCGCCAGGCTGCCGCGGTCAGGCGAGCGTTGCGGGTCGCAGGCGATCAGCAGGCGCGCGGGCGGGAAGCGGCTCAGTTGCTCCAGGAGCTTGTGGCGCGAGGCTCGGGAGTCGAGCACGCCGGCATCGGTGATCGCTGCCGGCAGCCTCGGTGGCCAGGTGCGCTGTTCGTCCAGCTCCAGGCCCACCAGTAGGGCGCCACTGCTGCCGGCTTCCAGTTGGCCGGCGGCGAACTGCGGCAACTGTTCGGGCGCTGCGTCCTGTACGCCAAGCCGCTCGCTGTGCGGCATCAGCGCGTCGCGCAAGTGCGCATGGCCGGGCAGGTCGAGGTCCAGCGTCAGCCGTTGGCGCCCCTGATGCCAGCGCCACAGACACAGGCTGGCCAGCAGCAGACGCGGTAGCAAGCCATACACCAGCACCACGCCGAGCAGCCAACTGGCCCAGGCCTGACGGGCGAGGTCCAGACTCGGCGACGTCGCGCCGCTGGCGCGGATCATGGCCTCGTCCGGCACGCTGAAGCCCAGCAGCGAGGGCAGGGCGCCAAGGGTTTGGGTGAGGGCGATGAAAGGCTCGGGGGCGAGCAGCGTGGTTTCCCAGACGAAGCCGTAGCGCCGCGCCGTCAGCAGCGCCAGCAGCATGCCCAGGGCCGCGCTCATGGCCAGCAGCCACAGGCCATGCACCAGCAGGCCCAGCAGCCAGCGGCCCAGGCGTTGGCGCTGCAACAGCACCAGCAGGGCGGGCGCCAGGTGTGCGGCCTTGGCATCGCGGGCGAAGCGTTCGCTGAGCCATAGCCATAGCCGCCCGAGCGCGGCGCCCTGCTCGCCGGCAAAGAAAAAGCCCAAGGCCCAGCCGAGCAGCAGTACCAGGTTCAGCCCCAGCAGGCTGCCCAACGCCCAGAACACGTTCACCGGTCGTTGGCCATCGCCCAGGGCGGCCAGGCCAAGGCCGGCACCGCTGAGTACGGCGATGAGCATCATTGCCAGCAGGGCCAGGCGCGCGCCTTGTTTCCAGTGGCGCAGGGCCTGGCTGATGCCGTCGCGCTCGGCCAGCCACAGGGCACGGGTCTCGATGCGCGTGGCCAGGTCACCGCCTTGTTGGCGGGCGCGGCGGTTGGCCTCCTGGTCTTCCAGGGGGCCGGCCTGTTCTTCGCGCAGGCGCACGGCTTCGGTGAGCCAGCGGCGGTCCAGTTCGGTGGGTGCAGTCACGGGGTTTTCCAGTACACAGGTCGGGCTCAAGCATAACCCAGGCGCCGGGTGCTATCCTCGCCGACATGAAGACATCACTCCCCCTCAGCCTGATCGCGGCGCTCGCCGAGAACCGCGTGATCGGTATCGACAACTCCATGCCCTGGCACCTGCCGGGGGATTTCAAGTATTTCAAGGCCACCACGCTGGGCAAGCCGATCATCATGGGCCGCAAGACCTGGGACTCGCTGGGCCGACCACTGCCGGGCCGGCTGAACCTGGTGGTCAGTCGTCAGCCGGGGCTGACCTTGCCGGGCGCCGAGGTGTTCGCCTCGCTGGAAGCGGCCGTGCAACGGGCCGAGCAGTGGGCGCGCGAGCAGGGCGTCGAAGAGCTGATGCTGATCGGCGGGGCGCAGTTGTACGGGCAGGCGCTGGAAAAGGGTTTGGTGAGTCGCATGTACCTGACCCGGGTGGAGCTGGCGCCGCCAGGCGATGCCTGGTTCCCGGCGTTCGAGCCGGCGCAGTGGACGCTCGCCTCGGCCGCGAGGCAGGTCGAGGAAGGCAAGCCGGTGTATCACTTCGAGGTGTGGGACAAGCGCTAGGCTCTGTCTGAAAAGCCCTGATACTTGGTGATCCTGCGTTGAAAACAGCCTGGATCGCCAGTCCGGTCGGAATGCTCATTTACAACCAGTAAAGTCGAGCGCGACTCCGACCGTTCCTCGGCTGTTTTCGCCTTGTCTCCCCGGCGTTTCAGAACTTTTCAGACAGAGCCTAGGAACGGCGCAGGGCCGTCCCTAGGCTCACGCTCAGGAATGGCTCAGTTCGGCGTGTTCATCGTCCGCCAGCACGGCTTTGTCGGTCTGCTTGAGCAACTGACTGGTGACCACACCGGCGGTCATCGAACCGTTCACGTTCAATGCCGTGCGGCCCATGTCGATCAACGGCTCGACCGAAATCAGCAGCGCCACCAGCTCGACGGGCAGGCCCATCGCCGGCAGCACGATCAGCGCGGCGAAGGTGGCGCCGCCGCCGACCCCGGCCACACCGGCCGAACTCAGGGTGACGATGGCCACCAGGGTGGCGATCCACAGCGGATCGAAGGTGTCGATGCCCACCGCCGGCGCGACCATCACCGCCAGCATCGCCGGATACAGCCCGGCGCAGCCGTTCTGGCCGATGGTGGCGCCGAACGAGGCGCTGAAGCTGGCGATCGACGGCGGCACGCCCAGGCGCTGGGTCTGCGCCTCGATGTTCAGCGGAATGCTGGCGGCGCTGGAGCGGCTGGTGAAGGCGAAGGTGAGCACCGGCCAGACCTTGCGCAGGAAACGCAGCGGGCTGACGCCGGTCAGCGCCAGGATCACCCCGTGCACCACGAACATCAGTCCCAGGCCCAAGTAGGACACCACCACGAAGCTGCCCAGCTTGAGGATGTCCTCCAGGTTGGAGCTGGCCACCACCTTGGTCATCAATGCCAGCACGCCGTAGGGCGTGAGCTTCATCACCAGGCGCACCAGGCGCATGACCCAGGCCTGCAGCACGTCGATGGCCGACAGCGCGCGCTGGCCTTTGTCCTGGTCATCCTTGATCAGTTGCAACGCTGCCAGGCCGAGGAACACGGCGAAGATCACCACGCTGATGATCGACGTGGGCTTGGCCCGCGCCAGGTCGCCCACCGGATTGCTGGGAATGAACGACAGCAGCAGGCGCGGGATGTCGAGGTCGGCGACCTTGCCGGCATAGTCGCTGTTGATGGTCTGCAAGCGCGCGGTTTCCTGCACGCCGGCCACCAGGCCCTCGGCGCTCAGGCCGAACAGGTTGGTCAGGGCGATGCCGATCAGCGCGGCGATGGCGGTGGTCAGCAGCAGCGTGCCGATGCTCAGGACGCTGATCCGCCCCAGCGCCGAGGCGTTGTGCAAGCGCGCCACGGCGCTGAGGATCGACGCGAAGATCAGCGGCATGACGATCATCTGCAGCAGGCCGACGTAGCCGTTGCCGACCAGGTCCAGCCAGCCGAGGGTGGCCTTGAGCACCGGGTGCCCGGCGCCGTACAGCGTATGCAGCACCAGGCCGAACAGCACGCCCAGCACCAGGCCGAGGAGGACCTTCTTGGCCAGGCTCCAGTCGGTACGGCGGGTTTGCGCCAGACCCAGCAGCAAGGCCAGGAATGCCAGCAGGTTGAGAGAAAGCGGCAGGTTCATCGAAGCTCCGTGAAGCACAAGTAGGGATCGCCTCTGTGAGCGATTGCGAACGGAAATGCTAACAGGCTGAAAACAAACGAATTTATACCTAAAGGTAATGTGCATAGTCGCGTATGGAATAACGCGGTGTCGCTCATGGACAATCAACGCGGCGTTTGCAGCCTTTCAAAGGTCGGTGTCAGACGCCTGTCTGTCATCAATCCGCACTAGGCTTCGGCGGTCCCGTCTCAGGAAAACGTAGCTCATGACCGTATCCCGACTGCTTACCGGTAGCCTCGCCCTGCTGCTCAGCGCCAGCACCTGGGCCGCCACCGAGCTCAAGCACTGGCCTGCCGAGGCCGCCAAACAGCTCGACGCGATGATCGCCGCCAACGCCAACCAGGGCAACTACGCGGTGTTCGACATGGACAACACCAGCTACCGCTACGATCTGGAAGAAGCGCTGCTGCCGTTCATGGAGAACAAGGGCCTGCTGACCCGCGACACGCTCGACCACTCCTTGAAGCTGATTCCGTTCAAGGACACCGCCGAGCACAAGGAAAGCCTGTTCAGTTACTACTACCGCCTGTGCGAAATCGACGACATGGTCTGCTACCCCTGGGTGGCGCAGGTGTTCTCTGGCTTCACGCTCAAAGAGCTGAAGGTCCAGGTGGACGAGCTGATGGCGTCGAAGACGCCGATCCCGGCCACCTATTTCGAAGGCGATCAGCGCAAGACCACCGAGGTGCAGCCGCCCAAGGTGTTCGCGGGTCAGGCCGAGCTGTACAACAAGCTGATGGAGAACGGCATCGAGGTCTACGTGATCTCGGCGGCGTCCGAAGAGCTGGTGCGCATGGTCGCCTCCGATCCCCAGTACGGCTACAACGTCAAACCGCAGAATGTCATCGGCGTCAGCCTGCTACTCAAGGACCGCGCCAGCGGCGCGCTGACCACGGCGCGCAAGCAGATCAGCGCCGGTCACTACGACGCCAAGGCCAACGAAGGACTGGAGTTGACCCCGTACCTGTGGACCCCGGCGACCTGGATGGCCGGTAAACAGGCGGCGATCCTCACCTACATCGACGAGTGGAAGCGCCCGGTGCTGGTGGGCGGCGATACCCCGACCAGCGATGGCTACATGCAGTTTCATGGCGTTGACGTGGACAAGGGCGGCATCCACTTGTGGATCAACCGCAAGGCCAAGTACATGGATCAGTTGAACGGCATGATTGCCAAGAACGCGGCGGCGCAGGCCAAGGAGGGGTTGCCGGTGACGGCGGACAAGAACTGGGTGATCGTCACGCCGGAGCAGATCCAGTAAAGGATCTGCCCCGAAGGCGGGGGCTCAGGCCTTGAGCAGATGCTTCCAGGCGCGGCTCTGCTCGATGGCGCGGGCCTGTTCGATGCGCGCTTCGAGCAGGGTCAGGGCAGGCGCGTCTTCGGCCGCTTGATCCTGCGCCTCGGGCTCCGTTTCGCCCAGCGGCTGTTCGGCCAGCTCGTGCAGCTTCTTCAGGTCGCCGTACAGGCGATCCAGTTGCGGGGCTTCGAGCACCTGCCGCGCATGGCGCAGCCAGGCCAGCAGTTGTTCCAGGCGCGGCAACTGCTCGCCGAGGTCTTCCGGGCGCTGGATGTACAGCGGCAGCTTCAGCGCGCGGCCTTCCTCGCCCAGCTCATGCTGCAGCCAGCTGGCCAACTGCGCCAAACCCTGACGCTCGCCGCGGCCCTTGCGCTCGCTGGTCCAGGCACGGGCCAGCAGCCAGCGCGAGGTTTCCAGGGAGAACTGGCCCCAGCGAGTGTCTTCGAGCTCTTCGGCGAACTGCTCGGGCGCGGCGCGACGAATGTCTTCGTCGTGATTGCCGGCCTGCACCAGCGGCCGCCAGTCTTCCAGCAGGGCGTCCAGGCGGCTGCGCAGGTCGCGGGTGCTGGCGCGGGGTGCGGCCTGACCCAGGCTGCTGGTCAGCGCCCGCAGTTCGGCCAGGCACTGCACCCAGTCCTGCAGCAGGCGCCAGTGGCCGTTGTGGCGGTATTGCTCGGCCAGACGCTGGCTGCTGCCCAGCAGTTGCCAGGCCAACGCGGCGTAGGCGTCGTCCACGCTCATCTCGGCATCCAGTTCCACCTGCGGCAGGCCCAACTCGTAGCTGTCCGGCTCCATCAGGCGATAGCCGCGCTCGGCCTTGCTGATGTCGCAAGGCATCAGCGGCAAGCTGGCGGACAGCTCGGCCGCCAGCTCCAGCAGGGCTTCGGGGGCGCCTTCGCGCAGTTCCAGCTCCAGCTCGCAAATGGCTTCCTTGCGCTTGCCGGCGATCACGAAGCCTTGGTCCAGGGCGGCTTCGATCACCACCTTGGCCTTGCCGCGACCCCAGGAGATTTCAGCGTATTCACGGGTGAAGTCGGTGGTGAACAGCGGCTTGATGGTCTTCTTGTCCAGCTCGGCCAACTGCTCGGGCCAGCAGGTGGCGTCGAGCTTCTTCAGGTCCAGCTTGACCTTGTCCAGGTGCCACTCGTACTCGTTGCGCTCCGACAACCCCGCGACGCTCTGGCCGCGGCACTTGAGGGTCTGGATGATGACCTCGCCGTCGCGGCGCAGGCGCAGGGCCACGCGCGCGGCCGCCAGGTCGCGCTCGGGGGTGTCGAAGTACTGGTTGAGCAGCTCGCGGGTCTGCCAGCCGGACTTGTTGCGCTTCTTCAGCAAGGGGTGCTCGCGCAGGGCGGCAAGGGTCTCGCGGCTGGCGCGGAGCTTGAGTTCGGTTTCTGTGTGCATCGCTGGCTCGAAGGAAGGCGTGGTTGGCGCAGAGTCTACAGGAGTTGCCCTGTCAAGGGACGGCATTGCTATGATGGCCGCCATGCTTCCGAGGATTCCGCGCATGCCGTTGCCATCGCTCAAAGACCAGTTCGCCGCGCTGATCGCCGCGCCATCGGTGAGTTGCACCCAGGAGGCGCTGGATCAGTCCAACCGCCCGGTCATCGACCTGCTGGCCGGTTGGCTGGGCGACCTGGGCTTTCGCTGCGAGATCCAGCAGGTCACCCCGGGCAAGTTCAACCTGCTGGCCAGCCGCGGCAGCGGGCCGGGCGGCCTGGTGCTGGCGGGACACAGCGATACCGTGCCGTTCGACGAGCAACTGTGGAAAACCGATCCGCTCACGCTCACGGAAGTGGACGGGCGTTGGGTAGGGCTGGGCAGTTGCGACATGAAAGGCTTCTTCGCCCTGGTCATCGAAGCGGTGCTGCCGTTGCTGGAGCACGACTTCAAGCAGCCGCTGCTGATCCTCGCCACCTGCGACGAGGAAAGCTCCATGTCCGGCGCTCGCGCCCTGGCCGACGCCGGGCAGCCGCTCGGGCGGGCGGCGGTGATCGGCGAGCCCACCGGGTTCAAACCGATCCGCATGCACAAGGGCATCCTCATGGACCGCATCGACATTCTCGGGCGCAGCGGCCATTCGTCGGATCCCAGCCTGGGTCATAGCGCGCTGGAGGCCATGCACGCGGTGATGGGCGAACTGATGGGCCTGCGTCAGCAGTGGCAGCAGACCTTCCGCAACCCTCAGTTCAGCGTGCCCACCCCGACCTTGAACCTGGGCTGCATCCATGGCGGCGACAACCCCAACCGCATCTGCGGCCAGTGCGCCCTGGAGTTCGACCTGCGCCCGCTGCCGGGCATGGACGTCGAGCAACTGCGCGCGGCCATTCGCGAAAAGCTGGTGCCGCTGGCCGAGCGGCATGAGGTGCGCATCGATTACGCGCCGCTGTTCCCCGAGGTGCCGCCGTTCGAGCAGGCCGCTGACACCGAACTGGTGCAACTGGCCGAACGCCTCACCGGCCACCGTGCCGAGGCCGTGGCCTTCGGCACCGAAGCGCCGTATCTTCAGCAGCTCGGTTGCCAGACCATCGTGCTCGGCCCTGGCGACATCGCCTGCGCCCACCAGCCCGGCGAGTACCTTGAAATGTCACGTATCGAGCCTACCGTGCGTGTATTGCGCGACCTGATCCGGCACTATTGCCTGAGCTGAATATCCAACGCCCAGATTCGTCCTGCCCAGAGGAGACCGCGCGTGACCGCAAGCCTGTTCCGACGATGACTTTCCACCGTTGTGCGCCTTCACCCGTCTCGTTCACTTAGCCACAGGCCCTGTCATGCCCGAATACGTCACTTGGCTGCGTCATGCCTCCCCGTACATCAATGCCCACCGCGACTGCACCTTCGTGGTCATGCTGCCGGGCGATGGCGTCGAACACCCCAACTTCGGCAACATCGTCCACGACCTGGTCCTGCTGCACAGCCTCGGCGTGCGCCTGGTGCTGGTCCACGGCTCGCGCCCGCAAATCGAAAGCCGCCTGGCCGAGCGTGGTCTGGCCCCGCATTACCACCGCGGCCTGCGCATCACCGATGCACCGACCCTGGACTGTGTGATCGATGCCGTCGGCGCGCTGCGCCTGGCCATCGAGGCACGCTTGTCGATGGATATCTCCGCCTCGCCCATGCAGGGCTCGCGCCTGCGCGTGGCCAGCGGCAACCTGGTCACCGCACGGCCCATCGGTGTGCTCGAGGGCGTGGACTACCACCACACCGGCGAGGTGCGACGCATCGACCGCAAGGGCATCAGCCGCCTGCTGGACGAGCGCTCCATCGTGCTGCTGTCGCCGCTGGGCTATTCGCCGACCGGGGAAATCTTCAACCTGGCCTGTGAAGACGTCGCCACCCGCGCGGCCATCGAGCTGGGCGCCGACAAGCTGCTGCTGTTCGGTGCCGAGCCGGGCCTGCTCGACGAGCACGGCAAGCTGGTGCGCGAACTGCGCCCGCAACAGGTGCCGGCGCACCTGCAACGGCTGGGGAGCGACTACCAGGGCGAGCTGCTCGACGCCGCAGCCGAAGCCTGCAAGGGCGGTGTGGCGCGCAGCCATATCGTCAGCTATGCCGAGAACGGCGCGCTGCTCACCGAGCTGTTCACCCGTGACGGCGGCGGCACGCTGGTGGCCAAGGAGCAATTCGAGATCGTCCGCGAGGCGAGCATCGAGGACGTCGGCGGCTTGCTGGAACTGATCAGCCCACTGGAGGAGCAGGGCATTCTGGTGCGGCGCTCGCGCGAGGTGCTGGAGCGTGAGATCGAGCAGTTCAGCGTGGTCGAGCGCGACGGCATGATCATCGCCTGCGCGGCGCTGTACCCGATCGCCGAGTCCGACGCGGGTGAGCTGGCGTGTCTGGCGGTGAACCCCGAATACCGCCACGGCGGGCGCGGCGACGACCTGCTCGAACGCATCGAGACGCGGGCGCGGCAGGCAGGTCTGAAAACCTTGTTCGTGCTGACGACGCGCACGGCGCACTGGTTCCGCGAACGCGGCTTCCAGCCCAGTGGGGTGGAGCGGCTGCCGGCAGCGCGAGCTTCCCTGTACAACTTCCAGCGCAATTCGAAGATTTTCGAGAAGGCGTTGTAAGCCTGAAAAAACGCCGCCCCAGAGGGCTAATGCTGTTCACTTAAAGAGTGTTGGGGCCGCTTCGCGGCACAAGGCCGCTCCCACAACGTCCGCGTGACCCCAGAAACATGGGTTTATACGGCTCCTGTGGGAGCGGCCTTGCGCCGCGATGGGCTGCGCAGCAGCCCCAATTCCAGCAATACAGATCTTAAGTGAACCGCGTTACGCCCCGGAGGGCGGCGTTTTCAGTTACACGGTGTGCAGATACCAGTTGTACTCGAGGTCGGAGATCGAGTGTTCGAACTCCTCCAGCTCGCTCTCCTTGCACGCGACGAAGATGTCGATGTACTTCGGATCGATGTACTTGTTCAGGATCTCGCTGTCGTCCAGCTCGCGCAGGGCATCGCGCAGGTTGTTCGGCAGGCTTTGCTCCAACTGCTCGTAGGAGTTGCCTTCGATCGGTTGGCCCGGTTCGATCTGGTGGGTCAGGCCGTGGTGCACACCGGCCAGGACCGCAGCCATCATCAGGTACGGGTTGGCGTCGGCACCGGCCACGCGGTGCTCGATGCGCACCGCATCCGGCGAGCCGGTCGGCACGCGCAGGGCCACGGTGCGGTTGTCCAGGCCCCAGCTCGGCGCGTTCGGCACGTAGAACTGTGCGCCGAAGCGGCGGTAGGAGTTGACGTTGGGGCACAGGAACGCCATGGAGGCGGGCAGGGTCTCGAGCACACCGCCGACCGCGTGACGAAGCGCGGCGTTCTGCTCGGGATCCTCGCTGGTGAAGATGTTGTTGCCATCCTTGTCCAGCACGGAAATGTGCACATGCAGGCCATTGCCCGCCTGGCCCGGGTAGGGCTTGGCCATGAAGGTGGTGTCCATTTCATGGTCGTAGGCGATGTTCTTGATCAGGCGCTTGAGCAGCACAGCATAGTCGCAGGCCTTCAGCGGATCGGGCACATGGTGCAGGTTGACCTCGAACTGCGCCGGGGCGCTTTCCTTGACGATCGCGTCGGCCGGGATGCCCTGCTCTTTCGCGCCTTCAAGGATGTCCTGCAGGCAGTCGGCGTATTCGTCCAAGTCATCGATCAGGTAGACCTGGGTCGACTGCGGACGCTTGCCGGAAATGGGTGAGCGCGGTGGCTGCGGACGGCCATTCACGTTCTCCTGGTCGATCAGGTAGAACTCCAGCTCGAACGCCGCGCAGATGGTCAGGCCCATGTCGGTGAACTTGCTCACCACCTGGCGCAACACTTCCCGTGGATCGGCGAAGAACGGCTCGCCCTCGAGTTCGTGCATGGTCATCAGCAGTTGCGCAGTCGGGCGCTTCTGCCAAGGTTCGTTGGAGAGGGTGTCCGGAATCGGATAGCAGATGCGGTCGGCATCGCCGATGTCCAGGCCCAGGCCTGTGCTTTCGACGGTCGAACCGTTGATGTCCAGGGCGAAGAGGGAGGCAGGCAGGTTGATGCCTTTCTCGTAAACCTTGTGAAGGCTCGTGCGTTCGATCCGCTTGCCACGAACCACACCATTCATATCTGCAATCAGAAGGTCAACGTAGAGAACCTCAGGATGTTCCTTAAGGAACGCGTTCGCTTCGTTAAGCTGAACGGCACGCGGGGGTACCGACATGATGCAACACCTTTGTTGTTAAAAATATCAATCAAGGAGAGCTTGCAGACCCAGTCAATCGAAAAGCCAAACTGATGTCAAGCGGCGCTCCAGATGCCCTGAAATGGCACGTCAACGGCATTTTTGCTGCATTGGAGGGCGTGCCATTATCCGCCAAGTCCGTATGAAAGGGCTACGGCGATGTCGCCGTATTTTATTTTTTACGGGGGTGTTGTGAAAAAAAATGAACGAGGCTAAGCTCGATCGCAACCCATAACAGTAATAATACGAGGGTCACATGGTCCGCCAGCCGCGACCTGAAAGCGCTGTCTGCACGGTGCAGCCAGGTCTTTTCGACGCTTGCCGCCCGGTCCCTGCCCGCCAGTGCCGCACCCGCCGTGCACTGGCCGCAATAATTGACGACCGGCATGCTCGACCCTCGCTCCGTAGCAGTTTACTGCACGCCTTTCCCGCTTCCTGCCCGTTACCGTTTACACCGCCTGGCTGCCTGCGCCAGGGTTTTGCTTTGGTAACGTACTGCATCCAGAATCAATGCACGGGCCCGTTCGGGCTCGGCCGCGCCGTGCGTGCCGCCTTCGGGCCGCGCCAGGCGCCAGTAGCCCCCGGCCCGTTGGGCCTGGGTCAAACGACCTCCTGAGGTATTTATGAGCAACAACCTCGACCAGCTCACCGATTGGTTGAAAGAACACAAGATCACCGAAGTCGAATGCCTGATCAGCGACCTGACCGGCATCACTCGCGGCAAGATCTCGCCCACCAACAAATTCATCGCTGAAAAGGGCATGCGCCTGCCGGAAAGCGTTTTGTTGCAAACTGTGACTGGCGACTACGTCGACGACGACATCTATTACGACCTGCTCGACCCGGCCGACATCGACATGATCTGCCGCCCCGACCAGGACGCGGTCTATCTGGTGCCCTGGGCCATCGAGCCCACCGCCCAGGTCATCCACGACACCTACGACAAGAAGGGCAATCCGGTCGAGCTGTCGCCGCGCAACGTCCTGAAGAAAGTGCTCAAGCTCTACGCCGACAAAGGCTGGCAGCCGATCGTCGCGCCGGAGATGGAGTTCTACCTGACCAAGCGCAGCGAAGACCCGGACTTCCCGTTGCAGCCCCCAGTGGGCCGTTCGGGCCGTCCGGAGACCGGTCGCCAGTCGTTCTCCATCGAGGCCGCCAACGAATTCGACCCGTTGTTCGAGGACGTCTACGACTGGTGCGAACTGCAGCAACTCGACCTCGACACCTTGATTCACGAAGACGGCACTGCGCAGATGGAGATCAACTTCCGTCACGGC
Organism: Pseudomonas sp. SC11; assembly: GCF_047039205.1. NCBI lineage: Bacteria > Pseudomonadati > Pseudomonadota > Gammaproteobacteria > Pseudomonadales > Pseudomonadaceae > Pseudomonas > Pseudomonas sp. SC11. Next base: position 200,429 of record NZ_CP178183.1, read on the forward strand.
GACGCGCTGCACCTGGCCGACCAGATCCTGGTGTTCAAGCGCACCATGCGCGAGGCCGCCCTCAAGCACAACGTGGCCGCCACCTTCATGGCCAAGCCCATGACCGGCGAACCGGGCAGTGCCATGCACCTGCACCAGAGTGTGATCGACATCGCCACCGGCAAGAATATCTTCTCCCATGAAGACGGCAGCATGAGCACGCTGTTCCTGCACCACATCGGTGGCCTGCAAAAGCTCATCCCCGAAGCGCTGCCGCTGTTCGCGCCGAACGTCAACTCGTTCCGCCGCTTCCTGCCGGACACCTCGGCGCCGGTGAACGTGGAGTGGGGCGAAGAGAACCGCACCGTCGGCCTGCGCGTGCCGGATGCCGGCCCGCAGAACCGCCGCGTGGAGAACCGCCTGCCGGGCGCCGATGCCAACCCCTACCTGGCCATCGCCGCCAGCCTGCTGTGCGGGTACATCGGCATGGTCGAAGGCATCGAGGCCAGTGCGCCGGTACAAGGTCGAGGCTACGAGCGCCGCAACCTGCGCCTGCCGCTGACCATCGAGGATGCCCTGGAGCGCATGGAAAACAGCCAGGCGCTGGAGCCGTACCTGGGCAAGAAGTTCATCACCGGCTATGTCGCCACCAAGCGTGCCGAGCATGAAAACTTCAAGCGCGTGATCAGCTCCTGGGAACGCGAGTTCCTGCTGTTCGCCGTGTGATCAACCCTGCGGCCGCCAGCGCGCGGCCCTCGGACCCTGGAGAAACCGATGAGCGTCAACAATCCGCAAACCCGTGAATGGCAGCAGTTGAGCGGCGAGCACCACCTGGCCCCGTTCAGCGACTACAAGCAGTTGAAGGAAAAGGGCCCGCGCATCATCACCAAGGCCAAGGGCGTGCATCTGTGGGACAGCGAAGGCCAGCAGATCCTCGACGGCATGGCCGGCCTGTGGTGCGTGGCGGTTGGCTACGGCCGTGAGGAACTGGTGCAGGCGGCCGAGCGGCAGATGCGCGAGCTGCCCTACTACAACCTGTTCTTCCAGACTGCCCACCCACCGGCGCTGGAGCTGGCCAAGGCGATCACCGACGTGGCGCCGGCGGGCATGAGCCATGTGTTCTTCACCGGCTCCGGCTCCGAGGGCAACGACACCGTGCTGCGCATGGTGCGTCATTACTGGGCGCTCAAGGGCAAGCCGCACAAGCAGACCCTCATCGGCCGGGTCAACGGCTATCACGGCTCTACCGTGGCCGGCGCCAGCCTGGGCGGCATGAGCGGCATGCATGAACAAGGCGGCCTGCCGATCCCGGGCATCGTCCACATCCCGCAGCCTTACTGGTTCGGCGAAGGCGGTGACATGACGCCCGACGCCTTCGGTGTGTGGGCGGCTGAGCAGTTGGAAAAGAAGATTCTTGAAGTCGGCGAAGACAACGTCGCGGCCTTCATCGCCGAGCCGATCCAGGGCGCCGGCGGGGTGATCATCCCGCCTGACACCTACTGGCCGAAGATCAAGGAGATCCTCGCCCGCTACGACATCCTGTTCGTCGCCGACGAAGTGATCTGCGGCTTCGGCCGCACCGGCCAGTGGTTCGGCAGCGACTACTACGACCTGGCGCCGGACCTGATGACCATCGCCAAGGGCCTGACCTCCGGCTACATCCCCATGGGCGGCGTGATCGTGCGCGACAAGGTGGCCCAGGTGCTCAGCGAAGGCGGCGACTTCAACCACGGCTTCACCTATTCCGGTCACCCGGTGGCGGCAGCGGTGGGGTTGGAAAACCTGCGCATCCTGCGCGAAGAAAGCATCGTCGAGCGTGCTCGCGACGAGGTGGCACCGTACTTGCAAAAACGACTGCGTGAGCTGCAGGACCATCCCCTGGTGGGCGAGGTGCGCGGCCTGGGTCTGCTCGGCGCGATCGAGCTGGTCAAGGACAAGGCGACCCGCAGCCGTTACGAGGGGCAGGGTGTGGGCATGATCTGCCGCAACTTCTGCTTCGACAACGGCCTGATCATGCGCGCGGTAGGCGACACCATGATCATCGCTCCGCCGCTGGTGATCAGCCACGCCGAAGTGGACGAACTGGTGGAAAAGGCGCGCAAGTGCCTGGACCTGACGCTGGAAGCCATCCGCTAGCCCTTTGCTAGGCTAGCGATGTGACATTAAGTGCTCGCCAGGCCTTGCCGTTGTTGAAACGGCGCCTGGTAACTTGCCAGACTAGCGGCTGTTTCAGTCGCCCGTCTTGCACCACGGGGACCTGGCCGCTGAACAGATGGCTACTAAGAACATTCTGGAGCACAACGCATGAAGAAAATGGGCAAGACGCTGCTGGCTGCCGCTCTGATGGGCGCCATGGCCACCGCTGTTCAGGCTGAAGACAAGGTGCTGAACGTCTACAACTGGTCGGACTACATCGCACCGGACACCATCGCCAAGTTCGAGAAGCAGACCGGCATCAAGGTCAAGTACGACGTCTTCGACAGCAACGAAACCCTCGAGGCCAAGCTGCTGGCCGGCAAGTCGGGTTACGACATCGTGGTGCCGTCGAATAACTTCCTGGCCAAGCAGATCAAGGCGGGCGTCTACCAGGAGCTGGACCGCTCCAAACTGCCGAACTGGAAAAACCTCGATGAAGACCTGCTCAAGGCCGTCGGCGATGCCAGCGACAAGGGCAACAAATACGCCTTCCCCTACATGTGGGGCTCCATCGGCATCGGCTACAACCCTGAGAAGGTCAAGGCGGCGCTGGGCATCGACAAGATCGATTCGTGGGACGTGGTGTTCAAGCCCGAGAACATCGCCAAGCTCAAGAGCTGCGGGGTGAGCTTCCTGGATGCGCCGACCGAGATGCTGCCGGCCGCACTGCACTACCTGGGCCTGCCCACCGACAGCACCAAGAAGGAAGACCTGGCGGCGGCCGAGGACCTGTTCCTCAAGATTCGTCCGTCGATCACCTACTTCCACTCCTCCAAGTACATCGGTGACCTGGCCAACGGCAACATCTGCCTGGCCGTCGGCTACTCCGGTGACCTGGAGCAGTCCAAAGCCCGTGCCCATGAAGCGGGCGACAAGGTGAAACTGGACTACATCATTCCGAAAGAAGGCGCCGGTACCTTCTACGACATGGTGGCCATGCCCAAGGACGCGGATCACAAAGAAGCGGCCTATGAGTTCATGAACTTCCTGCTGCAGCCGGAAATCATGGCCGAGATCACCAACGCCGTGCGCTTCCCCAACGGCAACAAGGCCGCTACCCAGTACGTGAACAAGGACATCACCAGCGACCCGAGCATTTATCCGCCGGCCGAGGTGAAGAAACAGTTGTACGCGATCGCTGCGCCCGAGGCTGCGGCTCAGCGCGTGATCACCCGTATCTGGACCAAGATCAAGTCGGGCAAGTAACGCCGATGCGTCACCTCTGGGCCGCCGAAGCGCGGTCCAGAGCGCTTTTAGCGCGATTGTCGATTGCGGCATCGACGCCACGCAGGTAAGTTGCGCGGCCGTTTCGCGTGTACGGCCACACCCCGACGCCACCGAAGGCTCTGATTGTGAGGACCCACCCCTTGTCTATCTCTGTAGTGCGCAAGGCCATGATGGCTGGAGCAGGTCTGACGCTGGCCCTCAGCGTTCAAGCGGCGCCCACGGTGCATATCTACAACTGGTCGGACTATATCGGCCCCAACACGCTGGCCGATTTCGAGAAAGAAACCGGCATCAAGCCGGTGCTGGACGTGTTCGATTCCAACGAAACCCTGGAAGGCAAACTGCTGGCCGGCAACACCGGCTATGACGTGGTGGTGCCGTCCAACCATTTCCTCGGCAAGCAGATCAAGGCGGGCGCTTTCCAGCCGCTCGACAAGCAACTGCTGCCCAACTATTCCAATCTCGATCCGGCGCTGATGAAGCGTCTGACCAAGAACGATCCGGGCAACCAGTACGCGGTGCCTTACCTGTGGGGCACCAACGGCATCGGCTACAACGTTGACAAGGTCAAGGCCGCGCTGGGTGTGGAACGCATCGACTCCTGGGCGGTGCTGTTCGAACCGGAGAACATGAAGAAGCTCTCCAAATGCGGCGTCGCCTTCCTCGACTCGGCGGACGAAATGCTGCCAGCGGTGCTCAACTACCTGGGGCTGGACCCCAACAGCAGCAACCCCAAGGACTACCAGAAGGCCGAGCAGAAACTGCTGGCCGTGCGTCCCTACGTGACCTATTTCCACTCCTCCAAATACATCACCGACCTGGCCAACGGCGACATCTGCGTGGCCGCCGGTTTCTCCGGCGATGTATTCCAGGCCAAGGCGCGCGCCGCCGAGGCCAAGAAGGGCGTGAACCTGGCCTACGCCATTCCCAAGGAAGGCGGCAATCTCTGGTTCGACGTGCTGGCCATCCCCAAGGACGCCAAGAACGTCGAGCAGGCCCACGCCTTCATCAACTATTTGCTGAAACCTGAGGTTATCGCCCAGGTCAGTGACTACGTCGGTTATGCCAACCCCAACCTCAAGGCTGGCGACCTGATGGATCAGGCTGTGAGAACTGACGCCGCGGTCTACCCACCGCAGGAAGTGCTGGACAAGATGTTCGTCAACGCGGAGTTGCCCCCCAAGGTGCAACGTCTGATGACCCGCAGCTGGACCAAGGTCAAGTCGGGCAAGTAACCATCCAGACCCGGCGCGGCCCTGCACACAGGCCGTCCGGGCATCAAAATCTTGTTGGGAGTTTCACTCATGGCAGTTGCCTCCGGTGCCTATAAGAAAGCCCTCGAGGGTGGCCAGCAACCCAAGCAGGTGCTGGTCAAGATCGACCGGGTCACGAAGAAGTTCGACGAAACCGTCGCCGTGGACGATGTGTCCCTGGAGATCCGCAAGGGCGAGATTTTCGCTCTGCTCGGCGGTTCCGGATCGGGCAAGTCCACCTTGCTGCGCATGCTCGCCGGCTTCGAACGTCCCACCGAAGGGCGGATCTTCCTCGATGGCGTGGACATCACCGACATGCCGCCCTACGAGCGGCCGATCAACATGATGTTCCAGTCCTACGCGTTGTTCCCGCACATGACCGTGGCGCAGAACATCGCCTTCGGCCTGCAGCAGGACAAGATGCCCAAGGCCGATATCGAAGCCCGCGTGACCGAGATGCTCAAGCTGGTGCACATGACCCAGTACGCCAAGCGCAAGCCGCACCAGCTCTCCGGCGGCCAGCGTCAGCGCGTGGCCCTGGCCCGTTCGCTGGCCAAGCGCCCCAAGCTGCTGCTGCTCGACGAACCGATGGGCGCGCTGGACAAGAAGCTGCGCTCGCAGATGCAACTGGAACTGGTGGAGATCATCGAGCGGGTCGGCGTGACCTGCGTGATGGTCACCCACGACCAGGAAGAGGCCATGACCATGGCCCAGCGCATCGCCATCATGCACCTGGGCTGGATCGCCCAGATCGGCTCGCCTGTGGATATCTACGAGACCCCCACCAGCCGCCTGGTCTGCGAGTTCATCGGCAACGTCAACCTGTTCGAAGGTGAAGTGATCGACGACGCCGAAGGCCACGCGCTGATCGCCTCGCCGGAGCTGGAGCGCAAGATCTACGTCGGTCACGGCGTCAGCACCTCGGTCGAGGACAAGCACATCACCTACGCACTGCGTCCCGAGAAGCTGCTGGTCACCACCACCCAGCCCGATTTCGAGCACAACTGGTCGCGTGGCAAAGTCCATGACATCGCCTACCTGGGCGGTCACTCGGTGTTCTACGTGCAACTGCCCAGCGGCAAGATCGTCCAGTCCTTCGTCGCCAACGCCGAGCGCCAGGGCGCACGGCCGACCTGGGACGACGAAGTGTTCGTCTGGTGGGAAGACGACAGCGGCGTGGTACTGCGCTCATGAAACCACGAAAGCTCAAACGAGCCCTCAAGCGCATCGTCCCGGAGGGACGCCACCTGGTGATCGGCGTGCCGTTCATCTGGCTGTTCCTGTTCTTCATGCTGCCGTTCTTCATCGTGCTGAAGATCAGCTTCGCCGAAGCCGACGTGGCCATTCCGCCGTACACCGAGATCTACACCTACGTCGAGGACAAGATCCAACTGGTGCTGAACCTGGCCAACTACGGCCTGCTCACCGAAGACGACCTGTACATCTCGGCCTACCTGGGTTCGCTCAAGGTCGCCTTCTTCAGCACCCTGCTGTGCCTGCTGATCGGCTACCCCATGGCCTACGCCATCTCCAAGGCGCAGAAGGAGTACCAGACGGTGCTGCTGCTGCTGATCATGATGCCGACCTGGACCGCGATCCTGATCCGCGTCTATGCCTGGATGGGCATCCTCAGCAACAACGGGCTGCTCAACAGCTTCCTGCTGTGGACCGGGCTGATCGACCAGCCGCTGCAGATCCTCAACACCAACCTGGCGGTGTACATCGGCGTGGTCTATTCGTACCTGCCGTTCATGATCCTGCCGCTGTACGCGAACCTGGTGAAGCATGACCAGAGCCTGCTGGAAGCGGCCAGCGACCTGGGCTCGAGCACCTTCAACAGCTTCTGGAAGATCACCGTGCCGCTGTCGAAGAACGGCATCATCGCCGGCTGCATGCTGGTGTTCATCCCGGTGGTGGGCGAGTTCGTCATCCCCGAACTGCTCGGCGGCCCGGAAACCCTGATGATCGGTAAAGTGCTCTGGCAGGAATTCTTCAACAACCGCGACTGGCCGGTGGCCTCGGCATTGGCCGTGGTGATGCTGGCGATCCTGATCGTGCCGATCCTGCTGTTCAACCGCAGCCAGGCCAAGGAAATGGAGGGCAGGGCATGAAGCGCTTCGGTTTCTCCAAGCTGATGCTGGTGCTCGGCTTGCTGTTCATCTACTTGCCGATGCTGATCCTGGTGATCTACTCGTTCAACGCCTCGAAGCTGGTGACGGTGTGGGGCGGTTGGTCGGTGAAGTGGTACGTCGGCCTGCTCGACAACACCCAGTTGATGGGGTCGGTCATGCGCTCGCTGGAAATCGCCTGCTACACGGCGGTGGCCGCGGTGGCGCTGGGCACGTTGGCCGCCTTCGTGTTGACCCGGGTCACCCGCTTCAAGGGCCGCACCCTGTTCGGGGGCCTGGTCACCGCACCGTTGGTGATGCCCGAGGTGATCACCGGTCTGTCGCTGTTGCTGCTGTTCGTGGCCATGGCGCAGATGATCGGCTGGCCGCAGGAGCGTGGCATCGTCACCATCTGGATCGCCCACACCACGTTCTGCGCGGCCTATGTGGCGGTGGTGGTGTCGGCACGCTTGCGCGAGCTGGACCTGTCGATCGAGGAAGCGGCGATGGACCTGGGTGCCAAGCCGTGGAAGGTGTTCATCCTGATCACCATCCCGATGATCGCGCCGTCGCTGGCGGCCGGTGGCATGATGTCCTTCGCCCTGTCGCTGGATGACCTGGTGCTAGCCAGCTTCGTGTCCGGCCCCGGCTCGACCACCTTGCCGATGGAGGTGTTCTCGGCGGTGCGTCTGGGCGTGAAGCCTGAGATCAACGCCGTGGCGAGCCTGATCCTGCTCTCGGTGTCGTTGGTGACCTTCCTGGTGTGGTACTTCAGCCGTCGCGCCGAAGAACGCCGCCGCAAGGCCATCCAGCAGGCCATCGAGGAAGGGGCTGCGGCGAACGTCGGCCAGCCCCAGGTCCGGCGTCCGGTGCAGACGGCTGCGTCGACCTGACCGGGCCTGTCGCGGGTAAGTCGCTGCTGCGATCTACCCGCGACCGGCACGCCCGCGTATCCACGCCAGACCGCATCTCCCTGCCAACGCCGACCGATCCGCTCCACCCCGCACGATCACCCGATCGTGCACCTTCGGCTAATCGGGCCAGTTCCACATCGGTCGATCCAGCATGCCTTGGCCCACCAGCACGGTCTGGCCCAGGGCCTTGTCCAGTTGGATCGAATTGCACCGTTCATCCTGTTCCAGCGCCGCCACCAGACGCGGCGCGTGGGACACCACCCATACCTGGCAGTCGCGCGAGGCCCGCACGATCAGCCGCGCCAGCGCCGGCAGCAGGTCCGGGTGCAGGCTGGTTTCCGGCTCGTTGAGCACCATCATGCTCGGCGGCCTGGGCGTGAGCAGCGCCGCCACCAGCAACAGGTAGCGCAGCGTGCCGTCCGACAGCTCTGCAGCGCTGAGCGGGCGCAGCAGGCCGGGCTGGTAGAAGCGCAGGCTGAACAGCCCACCGGCCTCGGCGTCGACCTTGACCTGGGCGCCGGGAAAGGCGTCGCTGACCGCCGCGTTCAGCGCCTGCAGGTCGCCGATCTCGTCGATGGTCTGCAACGCCGCCGCCAGGTCGCGGCCGTCGTGATGCAGCACCGGGGTGCGGGTGCCCAGGCGCGACTGGCGTGCCGGGGCGTCGGGGTCGGTGCGGAAGTGGTCGTAGAAGCGCCAACTGCGGATGCGCTCACGCAGGTGCAGCACCTCGGGCGAGCCGTGCAGACTGCCCACCTGGTCGAACAGGCTGTCGAACTCGCTCAGGTGCTGGTGCAGGACCTGCCACTGACGCCCGTCGCGCGCCTTGACCATCGCGGCCTTGCGCTGCACCAGCAGGCTGGCGGGTCGGCACACCGGTCCTGCCCACAACGCCTCCTGCTTGATCTGCGGATCGAGGGCGAACTTGGAGCGGGTCGGTGGCGGTAAACCCAGGCTGATGGCATAGCCGAAGTCGTCCCCGGCGAAGCCCATTTTCAGGCGCTTGACCTCCTGACGCGGGCCACCCTCGACCGCGACCTCGCCCGACAGCATGCGCCGGGTGATGTGTTCCGGCCCGGCCCAGAACGTGGAGTCCAGACCGCCCTCGGCGGCCAGGGCATTGATCACCCCGCCGCGACCGGTTTCGGCCAGCAGGCGCAGGGCCTTGTACAAATTGGATTTACCACTGCCGTTGGCACCTGTGATCACATTCAGTGGTCCCAAGGGCATGACCAGTTCGTTGATCGAGCGGTAGTTGGCGATGGCCAATGTGGTGAGCATGTGCGGTCCTCGACGCGGGTGCGAGGGCGCAGTATGGTCCATCGGCAAGCTTGGCCGCTGTACGTCGTTACTGTTTGTGGAACCCTGAACTACCCTGAGCAGTCGCATCCCACGAATCATTTGCGCGCAAGCAAGGAGCCGGCATGTCGTTTACGCGTGCGCTGTCGATCGTCTTTCTGGGGGCGATGAGCGTGCTTTCAGGCTGCGAGGGAAAACCGCCCGCCGCAGAGCTGCCGCGTGTCGGTGTGACGCGCGTGGAGTCGCGCGACTTCGCCGCCAACGTCACCCTCACCGGCGATATCCAGGCACGGGTGCAGACCGACCTGTCGTTCCGCGTGGGCGGCAAGATCATTGCCCGCAGCGTCGATGTGGGCGACCACGTGAAGGCCGGGCAAGTGCTTGCGCGCCTGGACCCCAAGGATCTGCAGAACAACGTGGACTCGGCCAAGGCTGCCGTGTTCGCCGAGCAGGCGCGGGTCACCCAGACCCGCGCCGCGTTCGTGCGCCAGCAGAAACTGCTGCCCAAGGGCTACACCAGCCAGAGCGAGTACGACTCGGCCGAGGCCGCCCTGCGCAGCAGCCAGAGCGCGCTCAAGGCTGCCCAGGCGCAACTGGCCACGGCCCGTGAGCAGTTGGGCTACACCGGGCTCGTGTCCGAGGCGGACGGGGTGATCACTGCGCGCCAGGCCGAGGTCGGGCAGGTGGTGCAGGCCACCATGCCGATCTTCTCCCTGGCTGCCGATGGCGACCGCGATGCCGTGTTCAACGTCTATGAATCACTGCTGGTGGCGCCGTCCAGCGACGAAAGCATGACGGTGCGCTTGCTGGACAACCCCAAAATCCAAGCCCAGGGGCGCATCCGCGAAGTCACGCCCACGGTGTCCGCCCAGAGCGGCACGGTGCAGGTCAAGGTCGCCCTGCGCGAGGTGCCGCCGGCCATGCAGCTCGGCTCGCCGGTCACCGCCACTGCCCGTGCCCAGGCCCGGCCCAGCGTCGAGCTGCCCTGGTCGAGCCTGACCAAGGCCCTGCACGCGCCGGCGGTGTGGGTGGTCGGTGACGGCGACAAGGTCGAGTTGCGCAAGGTTCAGGTGGCGCGTTATCTCACCGGGCGCGTGGTGATCGGCGAAGGCCTGAAAGGCGGCGAAGCCGTGGTGGTCAGCGGCGGGCAACTGCTGCATCCCGGCATGCAGGTCGAGACCGTCGATGCCAAGGCCCCGGAGGTACAGCCATGAAGGTGCTGCTGATGATGCTGGGCGCCCTGGTGCTGTTGGGCGGCTGCAAGGGCGACGACGACAAGCCCGAGCCGGTGCGGCCGGTGCTGTCCACCGTGGTGCAGCCTTTGTCCCAGGCGCAGTTGGGCCGCTTCGCCGGTAACATCGAGGCGCGTTATGAAAGCACGCTGGGCTTTCGCGTGTCCGGTCGCATCGCCCGGCGCTGGGTGGATGTCGGCGCGCAGGTCGAGGCAGGCCAGACCCTCGCCACCCTCGACCCCACCGATCAACAGAACCAACTGCGCGCTGCCGAGGGCGACCTGGCCAGGGTCCAGGCGCAGTGGATCAATGCCCAGGCCAACGCCCGCCGCCAGCAGCAACTGTATGACCGTGGCGTCGGCGCCCAGGCTCAACTGGACATCGCCCAGACCGACCTGAAGACCAGCAGCGCCTCGCTGGAGCAGGCGCGCGCGTCGGTCAGCCAGGCCCGTGACCAGTTGGGCTACAGCACGCTCAAGGCCGATCACGCCGCTGTGGTCACCGCTTGGCGCGCCGAGGCTGGGCAAACGGTGAGTGCCGGCCAGGAAGTGGTCACGCTGGCGCGCCCCGACGTCAAGGAGGCGGTGATCGACCTGCCGATCCCGGTTGCCGAGCAGCTCAGCCCATCGCTGGTGTTCACCGTCGCCTCGCAACTGGACCCGAGCATCGCCACCACCGCCACCCTGCGCGAGCTCGAGCCCCAGGCCGATGCCGCCACCCGGACCCGCCGCGCGCGGCTGACCCTGGCCAGCACGCCGCCGGCCTTCCACCTGGGCACTGCAGTGGGTGTCACCCTCAGCTCGGCCATCAGCCCACGTAGCGAGCTGCCGGCCACCGCGCTGATCGAGCGCGAGGGCAAGACCCTGGTGTGGGTGGTCGATCCGCAACAGCACAGCGTAGCGACCCGCGAGGTCACGCTCATCGACCGCGACGCCAAGCGCATCGTGGTCGCCAGCGGCTTGCAGCCGGGCGAGCGCGTGGTCACTGCGGGCGTCAACAGCCTCAAACCGGGCCAGCCGGTCAAAGTCGACGAGGACGCACGATGAAAGGACGCTTCAACCTGTCGGACTGGGCGCTCAAGCACCAGTCCTTCGTGTGGTACCTGATGTTCGTCGCCTTGCTGATGGGCGTGTTCTCCTACATGAACCTGGGACGCGAAGAAGATCCGTCCTTCACCATCAAGACCATGGTCATCCAGACCCGCTGGCCGGGCGCGACCCAGGACGAAACCCTGTACCAGGTCACCGACCGCATCGAGAAAAAGCTCGAAGAGCTGGATTCACTCGACTACGTCAAGAGCTACACCCGCCCCGGCGAGTCGACGGTGTTCGTGTACCTGCGCGACACCACCCAGGCCGAGGACATTCCGCAGATCTGGTACCAGGTGCGCAAGAAGATCCAGGACATCCGTGGCGAGTTTCCGCAAGGCTTGCAGGGTCCGGCCTTCAACGACGAGTTCGGCGACGTGTTCGGGTCGATCTACGCCTTCACCACCGATGGTTTGGACCTGCGCCAGTTGCGCGACTATGTCGAGCAGGTGCGCGCCGAGGTGCGCGAAGTGCCGAACATCGGCAAGGTCGAGACCATCGGTGTGCAGAACGAGGTGCTCTACCTGAACTTCTCCACCCGCAAGCTGGCGGCGCTGGGCATCGATCAACGCCAGGTCATGCAGGCCCTGCAAGCGCAGAACGCGGTGACCCCGGCTGGGGTGATCGAGGCCGGTCCCGAGCGCATCTCGGTGCGTACCACGGGCCAGTTCGCCTCGGAGAAAGACCTGCAAGTGGTCAACCTGCGCATCAACGATCGTTTCTTCCGCCTGGCCGACATCGCCGACATCGAGCGCGGCTTCCAGGATCCGCCGGCGCCTATGTTCCGCTACAACGGCCAGACCGCCATCGGCCTGGCGATCGGCATGAAGAAGGGCGGCAACATTCAGGAATTCGGCAAGGTCCTGCGCGAGAAGATGGACGCCATCACCGCCGAGTTGCCGGTCGGGGTGGGCGTGCATACCGTGTCGAACCAGGCGCGGGTGGTCGAAGACGCCGTCGGCGGCTTCACCAGCGCGTTGTTCGAGGCGGTGATCATCGTGCTGGTGGTCAGCTTCATCAGCCTGGGCATCCGTGCCGGGCTGGTGGTGGCCTGCTCGATCCCGCTGGTGCTGGCGATGGTCTTCGTGTTCATGGAGTACAGCGGCATCACCATGCAGCGCATTTCCCTGGGCGCGCTGATCATCGCCCTGGGCCTGCTGGTGGACGATGCGATGATCACCGTGGAGATGATGGTCACGCGCCTGGAAATGGGCGAGAGCAAGCAGGAGGCGGCCACGTACGCCTATACCTCGACCGCCTTCCCGATGCTCACCGGCACCTTGGTCACGGTGGCCGGCTTCGTGCCCATCGGCCTCAACGCCAGCTCGGCGGGCGAATACACCTTCACCTTGTTCGCGGTGATCGCGGTGGCGCTGCTGGTGTCCTGGGTGGTGGCGGTGTTTTTCGCCCCGGTGCTCGGGGTGCACATCCTCAGCAGCAAGGTCAAACCCCATGACGAAGAACCGGGGCGCATTGGCCGCGCCTTCGAGGGCAGCCTGCTGTGGTGCATGCGCCATCGCTGGCTGACCATCATCGGCACCGTGCTGCTGTTCGCCCTGGCGCTGTTGAGCATGCGCTTCGTGCAGAACCAGTTCTTCCCGTCCTCGGACCGGCCGGAAATCCTGCTCGACCTGAACCTGCCGCAGAATGCCTCGATCCAGGAAACCCGTCGCGTGGTCGATCGCCTCGAAGCGACGCTCAAGGACGATCCGGACATCGACCACTGGAGCACCTACATCGGCCAGGGCGCGGTGCGCTTCTACCTGCCGCTCGACCAGCAATTGCAGAACCCGTATTACGCCCAGTTGGTGATCGTCAGCACGGGCCTGGAGCAGCGCAACGCGCTGATCGCCAAGTTGCAGGAGCGTCTGCGCAAGGACTTCGTCGGCATCGGCACCAACGTGCAATCGCTGGAAATGGGGCCACCGGTGGGCCGGCCGATCCAGTACCGCGTAAGTGGCAAGGACATCGACGAGGTGCGCAAGCACGCCATCGACCTGGCCACCCTGCTCGACAAGAATCCCAACATCGGCGAGATGATGTACGACTGGAACGAGCCGGGCAAAGTGCTGCGCGTGGAGATCGCCCAGGACAAGGCGCGGCAGTTGGGGCTGTCGTCCGAGGACGTGGCCAATGTGATGAACAGCATCGTCAGCGGCGCGCCCGTCACCCAGGTCAACGACGAGATCTACTTGATCGACGTGGTGGCGCGGGCCAAGGACAGCGAGCGCGGCTCGCCGGACACCCTGCAGGACCTGCAGATCGTCAGCCCCAGCGGCGTGTCGATTCCGCTGCTGTCGTTCGCCACGGTGCGCTACGAGCTGGAGCAGCCGCTGGTGTGGCGTCGCGATCGCAAACCGACCATCACCATCAAGGCCTCGGTCAATGGCGACATCCAGCCCACCGACCTGGTGGCCCAGCTCAAGCCGAAGATCGACGAGTTCGCCGGTTCCCTGCCGGTCGGCTACGAAGTGGCCACCGGCGGCACGGTGGAGGAAAGCGGCAAGGCCCAGGGTCCGATCGCCAAAGTGCTGCCGCTGATGCTGTTCCTCATGGCGACCTTCCTGATGATCCAGTTGCACAGCGTGCAGAAGCTGTTCCTGGTGGCCAGCGTGGCGCCGCTGGGGTTGATCGGCGTGGTCCTGGCACTGGTACCGACCGGTACGCCGATGGGCTTCGTGGCGATTCTGGGGATACTCGCGCTGATCGGCATCATCATCCGCAACTCGGTGATCCTGGTGACCCAGATCGATGCCTTCGAGGCCGATGGCTACGCGCCGTGGGATGCCGTGGTGGAGGCTACCAATCACCGCCGCCGACCGATCCTGCTCACCGCCGCGGCGGCCAGCCTGGGCATGATCCCCATTGCCCGCGAGGTATTCTGGGGCCCGATGGCCTACGCCATGATCGGCGGCATCATCAGCGCAACGCTGTTGACCCTGCTGTTCCTGCCAGCGCTGTACGTGGCCTGGTACAAGATCCGCGAGCCGCAGGAAAAACACTGAGGCCGCTGGCTGCACGCTCCTGTAGGCGCACTGGCGCCGCGCCTACAGGGATCGCGGGGTCAGGCCTGGATGTGACCTTACTAAAAGTTATATAAACATTCTTAAACATTATTTTTAAGAATATCCCGCCCTCACTACTATTGCCCTCAAGCCAGGCGCAATTCCTCCCCTCTGCCCGGCACCCCGACTCAACGGAGAACGAGCATGAGTGCATCGCTGCGCAGCATCGACGGACAGGACGAAGCCACCATTCTGCGTGAGATCCAGAGCGCCCTGCGCGACCTGCGCTATGGCGCGGTGGAGATCACCGTGCACAACGCCCAGGTGGTGCAGATCGAGCGCAAGGAGAAGTTTCGCCTGCAGCAGCCAGGGCAGAAGTCCGGCTGATCGCCAACACCTCTAATTAGAAAACACCCTTTTCAGGAGCTTCAGCATGTCCATCCGCCGTTACGCGCTCGCCGCCCTGGCCAGCGCTGTGTTTGCCGGTTCCGCGATCGCCAAGGACTACGAACTGCTCAACGTGTCCTACGACCCGACCCGTGAGCTGTACCAGCAGTACAACGCCGAGTTCATCAAGCACTGGCAACAGGCGCATCCGGACGACAAGGTGAAGATCCAGCAGTCCCATGGCGGTTCGGGCAAGCAGGGCCGGGCAGTGATCGACGGCCTGCGCGCCGACGTGGTGACCTTGGCGCTGGCGGGCGACATCGACGAAATCGCCAAGCTCGGCAAGACCTTGCCCGAGAACTGGCAGACCCGCCTGCCGGACGCCAGCACCCCCTACACCTCGACCATCGTGTTCCTGGTGCGCAAGGGCAACCCCAAGGGCATCAAGGATTGGGGCGACCTGATCAAGAAGGACGTTTCGGTCATTACCCCGAACCCGAAAACCTCCGGCGGTGCCCGCTGGAACTTCCTGGCTGCCTGGGCCTACGGCCTGAAGAGCGGCGGCAGCGAGGACAAGGCCAAGGCCTACGTGCAGGAGCTGTTCAAGCATGTGCCGGTGCTCGATACCGGTGCGCGCGGCTCGACCATCACCTTCGTCAACAACGGTCAGGGTGACGTGCTGCTGGCCTGGGAAAACGAAGCCTTCCTGGCGCTCAAGGAAGACGGTGGCAGCGACAAGTTCGAGATCGTCGTGCCGTCGCTGTCGATCCTGGCCGAGCCGCCGGTGGCGGTGGTGGACAAGAACGCCGAGAAGAAAGGCAATACCGCGATCGCCACCGAATACCTCAAGTACCTGTACAGCCCGGCCGGGCAGAAGATCGCTGCCGAGAACTTCTACCGTCCCCGTGACGAGAAGGTCGCTGCCGAGTTTGGCAAGCAGTTCCCGAAACTGGACCTGGTGACCATCGACAAGGACTTCGGCGGCTGGAAAACTGCACAGCCGAAGTTCTTCAACGATGGCGGTGTGTTCGACCAGATCTACCAGGCGCAATGAATCACCGGGGCTGCGTTGCGGCCCCCGAATGCAACACCCTTCAGTAGCCTGCAGCGGCCCGGGAGCGCTCCCGGGCTGCGTGCGTTCAACCAGGGATTCCTATGTCACGTCGCATTTCCCCCGTCATACCCGGCTTCGGGCTGACGCTGGGCTACACACTGGTGTACCTCAGCCTGATCGTGCTGATACCGCTGGCCGCCATGTTCATTCATGCCGCCCAGCTCACCTGGGAGCAGTTCTGGACCATCGTCAGCGCACCGCGTGTGCTCGCTGCGCTGAAGCTGAGTTTCGGCACTGCCCTGTGCGCCGCGCTCATCAATGGGGTGATCGGCACCCTGTTGGCCTGGGTGCTGGTGCGCTACACCTTTCCCGGCCGCAAGATCATCGACGCGATGATCGACCTGCCGTTCGCCCTGCCCACCGCCGTGGCCGGCATCGCCCTGACCGCGCTGTATGCGCCGTCCGGCTGGGTCGGTCAGTTCGCCACCGACCTGGGCCTGAAGATCGCCTACACGCCGCTGGGCATCACTCTGGCGCTGACCTTCGTCACCCTGCCGTTCGTGGTGCGCACGGTACAGCCGGTGCTCGCCGACATCCCGCGTGAAGTCGAGGAAGCCGCCGCGTGCCTGGGCGCCAAGCCGTTGCAAGTGTTCCGTCATGTGCTGGCGCCGGCGCTGCTGCCGGCCTGGCTCACCGGTTTCGCCCTGGCCTTCGCCCGAGGCGTGGGCGAGTACGGTTCGGTGATCTTCATCGCCGGCAACATGCCGATGAAGACCGAGATCCTGCCGCTGCTGATCATGGTCAAGCTCGACCAATACGACTACACCGGCGCCACCGCCATCGGCGTGCTGATGCTGGTGGTTTCCTTCATCCTGCTGCTGCTGATCAACCTGCTTCAGCGGCGCATCGAAACCCCTTGAAGGAGGCCCGGTCATGTCTTCATCCACTCTGAACGCAAGCGCTGCCGCCAATGCCGCCCGCCGTGGCAGCGCCACCTCACGGCGCGTGCTGATCGGCCTCGGTTGGCTGGTGTTCGCGCTGTTCCTGCTGCTGCCGCTGGTGATCGTGGTGTCGCAGGCGCTGAAAAACGGCTTCGGCACCTTCTTCGAGGCGATCTTCGAGGCCGACGCGCTGGCGGCGCTCGAACTCACGTTGCTCGCCGTGGTGATCTCGGTGCCCTTGAACCTGGTGTTCGGTGTCAGCGCTGCGTGGTGCGTGAGCAAGTACAGCTTCCGTGGCAAGAGCGTGCTGGTCACCCTGATCGACCTGCCGTTCTCGGTCTCGCCGGTGATCGCCGGCCTGGTCTACGTGCTGATGTTCGGCGCCCAGGGCCTGTTCGGGCCGTGGTTGCAGGACCACGATATCCAGATCGTCTTCGCCCTGCCGGGCATCGTCCTGGCGACCATCTTCGTCACCGTGCCCTTCGTCGCTCGCGAACTGATCCCGCTGATGCAGGAGCAGGGCACCCAGGAGGAGGAGGCCGCGCGCCTGCTGGGCGCCAACGGCTGGCAGATGTTCTGGCACGTCACCTTGCCGAACATCAAGTGGGGCCTGATCTACGGCGTGGTGCTGTGCACCGCCCGGGCCATGGGCGAATTCGGCGCGGTGTCGGTGGTGTCCGGGCACATTCGCGGCGTCACCAACACCTTGCCGCTGCACGTGGAGATCCTCTACAACGAGTACAACCACGTGGCGGCCTTCAGCGTGGCCAGCCTGCTGCTGATCCTGGCGCTCTTCATCCTGCTGCTCAAGCAGTGGAGCGAGAACCGAATTAACCGCCTGCGCCACAGCGCCGCGGAGGAATGAGTCATGTCGATCGAAGTTCGTAACGTCAGCAAGCGCTTCAACAGTTTCCAGGCCCTGAACGCCATCAACCTGGATATCCACAGCGGTGAGCTGGTGGCGTTGCTCGGCCCGTCCGGCTGCGGCAAGACCACCCTGCTGCGCATCATCGCCGGTCTGGAAACCCCGGACGATGGCAGCATCGTGTTCCATGGCGAGGATGTGTCCGGCCACGACGTGCGCGATCGCAACGTCGGCTTCGTGTTCCAGCACTACGCCCTGTTCCGTCACATGAGCGTGTTCGACAACGTCGCCTTCGGTCTGCGCATGAAGCCCAAGGGCGAGCGGCCGAGCGAAAGCCGCATCGCCGAGAAGGTTCATGAGCTGCTGAACATGGTGCAGCTCGACTGGCTCGCCGACCGCTACCCCGAGCAGTTGTCCGGCGGGCAGCGTCAGCGCATCGCCCTGGCCCGCGCCCTGGCGGTGGAGCCCAAGGTGCTGCTGCTCGACGAGCCGTTCGGCGCCCTGGATGCCAAGGTGCGCAAGGAGCTGCGCCGCTGGCTGGCGCGTTTGCACGAGGACATCAACCTGACCTCGGTGTTCGTCACCCACGATCAAGAAGAGGCCATGGAAGTGGCCGACCGCATCGTGGTGATGAACAAGGGCGTGATCGAGCAGATCGGTTCGCCGGGCGAGGTGTACGAGCAGCCGGCCAACGACTTCGTCTATCACTTCCTGGGCGACTCCAATCGCCTGGCCCTGAGCGAAGGCAACCACGTGCTGTTCCGTCCGCATGAGGTGTCGCTGTCGCGCCACGAGACCGAAGGCCATCACGCCGCCGAGGTGCGCGACATCCGCCCGCTGGGCGCGACCACGCGGGTGACCTTGAAGGTCGAAGGGCAGAGCGAGCTGATCGAGGCCGAAGTGGTCAAGGACCATGACAGCCTCACCGGTCTGGCGCGCGGCGAGACGCTGTTCTTCCGGCCCAAGGTCTGGCAGAAGGTGACGGACGTTTGAGTTCGCGTGCCGCTCATGAGGGCTGCCGAGCAGCCCTCTGAGGTTCAGTCGTTGTCGGACTCGAACAAGCGCTGCAGCTCGACCCGGGCTTCCTGCGCGGTCTGCATCACCTTGGCGCGGTCGTCACGCACACGCCCCTGGGCCTCCAGCACCTGCTGGTCGTGCTCGGTGAAGCGCTGGATGCGATCGGCCGCCTGGGCCTCGCTCAGGCCCAGGCCGATCAGGGTCAGGCGGGTCATCTCCAGGCTCGAGTAATACGTCTCGCGAATCGGCTCGGCACCTACGTCCACCAGCTTGTGCACATGCTGGCGGTTACGCGCCCGGGCGATGACTTTCAGGTGCGGGTATTCCTGTTTTACCCGTTCGGCGATGCGCACGGCGGCCTCGGCATCGTCGATGGTGATCACGAAATACTCCGCCTGGCCGACCTTGGCCGCATGCAGCACCTCCGGGCGCAGCGGATCGCCATAGAACACCGGCGCCTGCTCGAAGGAGCGGGTCATTTCGATCGCATCCACCGAGGTGTCCAGCGCGATGAACGGCACCTTCTGCGCGCGCAGGATCCGCGCCACGATCTGGCCCATGCGGCCCATGCCGATGATCACCACCCGTGGCGTATCGGCCTGGATGCTGCGGTAATGCTCGGGCACCTCGCGGGCCGGCGCCGGGCGTTTGATCAGCCGCGCGCTGGCCAGCAGCAATAGCGGCGTGAGGGCCATCGACAGGGTGATGGTCATCAGCAGCAGGTCGTAGGTGTAGGCGTCGAACAGGCCCTCGTCCTTGCCCAGCTTGAACACCACGAAGGCGAATTCGCCGCCAGCGGCCAGCACCAGTCCCAGGCGTAGCGCGCTGACTCGGCTCAGCCCGCCGACCGCGCGTCCCACCAGCATCAGCAGCGGCAGTTTCACCGCTACCAGCAACAGCGTCAGGCCCAGCAGCAGGACAGGTGCGTCGAGCAGAAGACCGAGGTTGGCGCCCATGCCCACGCTGATGAAGAACAGCCCCAGCAGCAGCCCCTTGAAGGGTTCGATCTGCGACTCCAGTTCGTGCCGGTACTCCGAGTCCGCCAGCAGCAGGCCGGCGAGGAAGGCGCCCAGGGCCATGGAAATGCCGGCCTCTTCCATCAACCAGGCGGTGCCGATCACCACCAGCAGCGCTGTGGCGGTGGACACCTCCGGCAGCCCGGTACGAGCGACGATGCGAAACAGCGGGCGCAGCAGGTAGCGCCCGCCGACGATAACGATGGCGATGCTGCCGACGATGCGCAGGCCATGCTCGAGGTTGTCGCCGTGGCTGTTGTCCGGTCCGCTGGCCAGCAGCGGCACCAAGGCGATCAACGGAATGGCTGCGATGTCCTGGAACAGCAGGATGGCGAAGGCCAGACGGCCGTGCGGGGCATTCAGTTGCCGGCTTTCGGCCAGGCTCTGCAGGCCCAGCGCGGTGGACGACAGCGCCAGGCCGAGGCCCAGCACCACCGCAGCAGACAGCGTCTGGCCGAAGCCGAACCAGGCGATGGCGCCGATCAGGCAGCCGGTCAGCAGCACCTGCGCCAGGCCTGCGCCGAATACCGCCTTGCGCATCAGCCACAGGCGCCGCGGCGAGAGTTCGAGGCCGATGATGAACAGCAGCAGGACCACGCCCAGCTCGGAGATGTGCGCCACGCTTTCGGTGTCGCGAATCAGGCCCAGTGCCTGCGGGCCGATGGCGACCCCCGCCAGCAGGTAACCGATTACCGCGCCCAGTTGCAGGCGTTTGGCCAAGGGCACGGCGACCACGGCGGCAAGCAGGAAGATGACGGCGGTCTGCAGCAGGCTGCCTTCTGGGGGCATGGGGAAACTCCGGAAAAAGAGGCGTGGTCATAATGCCATCAGAAAAAAGTGCACGCTTGCCACTAAAGCGCTAATCTCCTGCGTGAAGCGCTCCCTTGCGCGTTCAGATCATCTGCCAGCCCGCAGCTTCGGGTTGTCCGGCAAAGGTCATACAGGATATCCGTCGACAGACCGGCGGACAGGAGCACAGGATGCTTACCCATCGCGTAGTGGTTGCTCAGCTCGATCCGCGGGTGCTGATTCCAGCCACCCCTGTCTTTCCAATCGTTTCTACCGTTCCGATTTAACCCCTGCATGACTCACTCCGAGGCTCATTCGCGCGTCTCGGCGCACAGGTGAGCCTGAGTTTCGACAACGTGGAAATGGACTTACAGCCGCTTCGATATTCGACGACTGTGCTTTGAAACCGCTGTGCCCTCCCAACTTGCCTAAAGGAATCTGAGCAAGATGAAACTCTCCTCACAGAAATCCGTTTCTGCGCTAGCACTGTCCTGTGCCCTCGGCTTCATGGCCTGGAGCCCTTCCAGTTCCGCCTGCAACATGGAGCCTTACATCGCCAGTGTGTGCGTCATGGCGTTCGGCAATGGAACGCCTCAACTGCAAGGCTTCGGCAACAACCAGTACGTTCAGGCCGCAGGCCAGACGCTCAACATCAGTCAGTACAACGCGCTGTTCGCACTCATTGGTACGACGTACGGCGGGGATGGGCGAACCAACTTCATGTTGCCTGACCTGCGCGGTAGGGTCATCGTCGGTTTCGACAGCCGCAACAGTGCGCAGCCGATCGGGAAAACGGGGGGCGCCGTGTCGCTCAAGCTGAGCATCGCGCAATTGCCCCCGCACGCGCTGCCGCTGAACAACCTGCCGGTGTCGATGAGCACCGTAACGGCGACCACCACGCTCTCCAGCCTCAGCGCCACTGCCAATCTGTCTGGCGTGAAGCTGGTCGGGCCGACCACCGGCCTGAAGTTGAACGGTTCTTCCTCGGGCGGGACCGGGACTCCAGGCGGGAACCTTCTGGGCAAGAGCGGCGGCGCGCAGGGCAACCTCTACAGCACCGCTGGTACGCCTGACGCGGTCCTCAATGCCGCGTCCATCTCGGGTGACCTGACGATGACGGTGAATAACGGCATCACCGCACCGGTCACGGTGACAGGCAATGCCACCACGACGCTGAACGGCAGCGCCCAGGTGAGTGGCGCGACCGGATCCATTGGTGGCGGTGCCGATGTACCGACGATGCCGCCCTATCTAGTCATGCCTTATTTCATCGCCGTCAGTGGCATCTTCCCCTCGAACAATTAGTCGGCGTTCGGCGTCGGGCGCGCGACTCCGCGCGTGCCGGCGCATGATTCGGACAAGGAGTCGTCGTGCGTCCAATCCTGTGGTTATTACTTTTGTTGAGTACGGGCGCGAGCGCTGCCCTGACGCCGTCCCCGGTACGTGATTTGCGTGTGGGCCTGGAGCGTGCGGACAAGGCCATGGCCGAGGCCGACTATCGGGTGGCCTATCAAGAGTATTCCCTGCACGCCGATAACAATGGACTGGCTCAATTCGCCCTGGGGCTTATCGAACAGCGGGGCTGGGGCCGGCCTGCCGACCCCACGGCAGCCTGTGGATGGTTCGGTCGTGCAGCGCACGCCTCGATCCCGACGGCCCAGCAATTTTACGGTGACTGCTACGCCCAAGGCATCGGTCTTGCGGTGGATGGTCAGGCGGCACTGAAGTGGTATCAGGCGGCAGTGAACGGTGGACTGGTCGCGGCAGCCTGCGCAGCCGGGCAGCTGTATATCGAAGGGCGACTGGTGGACAAGGATATCCCGCGCGGTCTGGCCCTCTGTACCTCGACCGCCCAGGCGCAGTCGACGCCCGCGATGATGACTTTGGCGGCGTATTACCAGAAAGGCAGTGAAGTGCCGCAGAACCTGACTCTGGCCAGGTTCTGGTACGAGCAGGCTGCACAACGGCATGTTCATGAGGCGCAATTTCAGCTCGGCCTGATGTTGAGCGAGGGGCAGGGCGGGGAGGCCGATCCGCAGAACGCCCGGTTCTGGCTGGAGCATGCGGCGATGGAGGGCTACGCACCGGCCTACCTCGCCACCGCCATCCTGTATGCCAACGCACCCGTCGATCCTCAGACAGGAGTGCTGACGCCCAAGGACCTGGCGAAGATCTACATGTGGAACAGCGCCGCGAAATCGGCGACGCACAATCAGCAGCAACTGGCCGAGATCGAGCGCATAGAAAAGCTGGTCCTGGCCGTAATGCCCGAGCAGTGGAAACCCGAGCTGGACCGCCGGGTGGCGGAGCATCTAGCCAATGCCAGCAAACCCGATGCAATCGCGCAGTAAGCATCGGCATATAACAACGAGCGTATGCATCCGCATGGGAAGTCGACCATGAATCACGTCTACCGTCTTGTCTGGAGCCCGGCGCAACAGGCTCTGATCGCAGTCTCCGAGCTCACCCTCGGGCCTGGCAAGAAATCCCTGCGCAAGCTGTCCGTTGCCGTGATGGTGATGGCGAGCGCGGCCACTCCCCTGGCGCATGCGGGGCCACAAGGCGGTGAAATCACGGCGGGTGCCGGTAGCATCAGCCAGGCGGGCACCACCACGACCATCACTCAGGGCACGCAGAACCTCTCGGTCAACTGGCAGTCGTTCAACACCAGCAGTGCCGAATCGGTCAAGTTCGTGCAGCCTTCGAGCAGCGCCATCGCCGTCAACCGTATCAGCGATGTGAACCCCACGCAGTTCTTCGGCCAGTTGGACGCCAATGGCAAGGTCTATCTGGTCAACCCCAACGGCATCGTGTTCGGCGCGGGGTCGCAGGTGAACGTCGGTGGACTGGTGGCCTCCACACTCGATATCAGCGACCGGTCGCTGTCCGATCCGGCCCGCACGTTCAGCGGCAACGGTGCGGGCAGCATCGTCAACCAGGGCACCATCACCACCGCGCAGGGCGGCTACGTCGCTTTCCTCGGCAACAAGGTCGATAACCAAGGAACCATCAATACGCCGGGCGGCACGGCCGCGCTGGCCGCAGGCAGCGAGGTCACGCTGTCGTTCACCGGTGACAAGCTGGTCAACCTTCAGGTGGACAAGGGCACCCTGCAAGGGCTGGCGAGCAATGGTGGGCTGGTGCAGGCCGATGGCGGTACCGTGCTGATGTCGGCCGGGGCCAAGGACGCCGTGTTGGCCAGCGTGGTCAACAATACCGGCATCGTCCAGGCGCGCAGCGTGCAGAACATCAACGGCACCATCGTGCTGGGCGGCGGCGCTGACAGTACCGTCAGCAACAGCGGCACCCTCGATGCGTCCGGCACGCAGGTCGGCCAGACCGGGGGCACGGTGAAGGTGCTGGGCGAGACGGTGGCGCTGGCCGCCCAGAGTGCGATCGACGTGAGCGGCGACCTGGCGGGCGGCACCGCACTGGTGGGTGGCAACTTTCTTGGCGCCAGGCCTGAGCGCAATGCCAAGGCGGTCACCGTGGCGGCCGGCAGCCGCATCAAGGCCGACGCCATCAGCCAAGGCAAGGGCGGCAAGGTCGCGGTGTGGTCCGATGGCAGCACCACGTTCAACGGCGCCATCAGCGCCCAGGCCGGGCGCAACGGTGGCGACGGCGGATCCGTAGAGACGTCGGGCAAGCAGTTGAGCGTCGGCGCTGCGGCTGCGGTGACCACCCAGGCGTCCAAAGGCCAGGCAGGCGAATGGTTGCTCGATCCTCAGGACCTGAGGATCGGTGGTTTCTCTTCTGATCCATACGACATCAACTACGACCAGATCTCGCAGGCACTGGCCAACAACAACGTCACCATCAAGACCGGTCAAAGCGTGTCGTGTGCCGGCGTGGGTTGCAGCGCGGGTGTCTCGGGTAATGGCGACATCATCCTGCTGGACGGTATTTCCATCGGCAGTGGTTACTGGACCGGTTCGACTACCTTGACCCTGAGCGCTCTGCGCAACATCAGCTTCCGAGGCTCGGCGAGCATCGACGCCAGCGGCGGCAACGGCAGCATCGTGTTGCGTGCCGACAACATGGCCAGCGGAATCGGCACCATCGACATGGGCCGCAATGGCACGGTCTACGCCAACACTGGCTCGGTCAAGTTCTACTACAACCCCACCAGCTACACCTCGCCGACCGCGTATGAAAGCCTGATCGATCCGGACTACGGCAACAACCTTGTCAACGCGAGTAATTTCAATGCCTACATGCTGGTCAACGTCGTGGGTAGTGCTGCCAGCAAGACCTACGACGGCACAACGTCTGGTGTTGTCAGCGGCCTCTCGGTGCTGGGGAGCGGCCCGTCCGATGCCACGGTCGATTTGAGTGCTGCTACGGCGTCCTTCGCAGACAAAAATGCAGGGGCCAACAAAGCGGTCACGATCAGCGGTGTGACCCTCAGCGGCCCTGGTGCAAGCAAATACGCGCTCAACGGCTTGGACAGCAAGACCGCCACGATCAACAAGGCGACGCTCACCCTCACTGGCGTTACCGCGAACAGTAAGACCTATGACGGCACCACCGCCGCCACGCTCAGCGGTACTGCAACAGGCAACGGCCTCATTGCCGGGGATGTGGTTTCGGTCGTGGGCTCTGGCGCAGGCAGCAGCTTCGACAGCAAGAACGTGGGCACCGCGAAGGCCGTTACCCTCAATGGCTACACGCTTTCCGGCGCATCCGCAGGCAACTACAACCTGGTCATGCCAACGGGGCTGACTGCCAATGTCACCAGGGCCAACCTGGCGGTATCGGGCGTCAGCGCACAGAGCAAAACCTACGATGGCGGTACGGGCGCTACGCTGTCTGGCACGGCTGCCGTGTCAGCGTTGGGCAGTGATGTCGTGGCCGTGTCCGGCACGGGGACGGGCACTTTCGCTGACAAGAACGCAGGTTCGGGCAAAGCGGTGACTGTGGGTGGGTATACCCTGGTTGGCACCGATGCAGGCAACTACAACATCGTTCAGCCCACCGGCGTGACGGCGACCATCAGCAAAGCCAACCTGGCCGTCTCGGGCATCGCTGTGGCCGACAAGGTCTACGATGGCACTACGGCGGCGTCACTGGCCGGCAGCGCAACGGTCGCGCCGATTGGCGCCGATGTGGTGTCGGTGACAGGCTCAGGCAGCGCCAGCTTCGCCGACAAGAACGTCGGCGCCAACAAGGCGGTCAGTGTGTTCGGCTACGCGCTGTCGGGCGCGGATGCTGGCAACTACCAACTGGCGCCATCCTCAGGCCTGACGGCATCTATCAGCAAAGCGGACCTGGCGCTGTCGGGCATCGTTGCCAGCGACAAAACTTACGACGGCACCCGCGCGGCCACCCTCAGCGGGTTCGCCGTGGTTCAGCCGATTGGCGCCGATGTGGTCTCCGTATCGGGTAGCGGCAGCGGGCAATTCGTCGACAAGAACGCGGGCACTGGCAAGACGGTGTCGGTGACCGGCTACGGCCTGAGCGGTGCTGACGCCGGAAACTACAACCTGGTGTTGCCGAGCAATCTCACGGCCAACATCGGCAAAACCAGCCTGGTCGTTTCTGGAATCACCGCAGGTGACAAAACCTACGATGGCGGTACCGCCGCGACGCTGAACGGAACGGCCTCTGTGGCCGCGCTGGGCAGTGATGTGGTGTCGGTAGGCGGTACCGGCACTGCCGAGTTCGCCGACAAGAATGCTGGCTCGGGCAAGGCTGTGAGCGTGACCGGATACACCTTGGTCGGCGCCGACGCGGGCAACTACAACGCGGTCCAGCCCAGCGGCCTTACGGCCACCATCAACAAGGCCGATATCACCGTCAGCGGACTGAGCGTCGCTGACAAGACCTACGACGGCACCACCGCCGCGACTTTGTCGGGTAGCGCTTCGTTGACCCCATTCGGCAGCGATGTACTGAGCCTCAATGGCGCGGCTTCGGCTGCGTTCAGCGACAAGAACGCGGGCGTTGGCAAGTCGGTGCTCGTCAACGGCTTCACCCTCAGCGGTGCTGACGCTGGCAACTACACTTTGCGCCAGCCCACCGGGCTGACGGCCACCATCGCCAAGGCCGATCTGGCCTTGTCTGGCCTTGCGGCCAGCAGCAAGACCTATGACGGCACCACGGCCGCTACGTTGAGCGGAACCGCCAGTGTCACGGCGCTTGGGTCGGATGTCGTGTCGATTGCCGGGACTGCAAGCGGCAATTTCGCCAGCAAGCAAGCAGGCGTCGGAAAAGCGGTTTCCGTGACAGGTTATTCATTGGTCGGCGCCGATGCCGGCAACTACAACCTGGTGCAGCCAAGCAACCTGACGGCCGATATCGGCAAGGCCACGCTCGGCATCGTGGGTATTTCGGCAGCAAACAAAACCTACGACGGTACCACCGCCGCGAATCTCACCGGCACCGCCACGGTCAATGCCTTTGCTAGCGATGTGGTGTCGGTGGGCGGCCCAGTCACGGCGTCCTTCGCCGACAAGAACGTCGGCGCGGCCAAGGCTGTCACCGTAACCGGCTTCACCCTGTCCGGCGCCGACGCGGGTAACTATGACGTGCTCCAGCCCAGCGGCCTCTCTGCCAGCATCGGCAAAGCTGACATCAGCGTCACAGGCGTGAGCGCCGCCAACAAGACGTACGACGGCACCAGCGCCGCGACCTTGTCGGGTATCGCTACGGTGAGCGGGTTCGGCAGCGATGTGCTGAGCCTCAATGGCACTGCTTCGGGCGCCTTCAGCGACAAGAATGCGGGCGTTGGCAAAGCGGTCCTCGTCAACGGCTACACCCTCACCGGTGCCGACGCTGGCAACTACAACCTGCTTCAACCTGTGGCGTTGACCGCCACGATCGACAAGGCGAACTTGGCGTTGACCGGGTTGAGCGCCAACGGCAAAACCTACGACGGCACCACCGCCGCCACGCTGAGCGGGATCGCCAGTGTCTCGGCGCTCGGGGCAGATGCCGTGTCTGTTGTCGGCAATGCAAGCGGCAACTTCGCTGACAAGCAGGCCGGTCTTGGAAAGACGGTCTCCGTCACGGGTTACTCGCTGGTCGGCGCCGATGCCGGCAACTACAACCTGATGCAGCCAGCAAATCTCACTGCGGACATTGCCAGGGCCACGCTGGGCATCGTCGGTATCACGGCAGTGAACAAGACCTACGACGGCACCGCCGCCGCGAATCTCACCGGCACCGCCACGGTCAATGCGTTTGGCAGCGATGTGGTGTCGGTGAGCGGCCCTGTCACGGCGTCTTTCACCGACAAGAACGTCGGCGCGGCCAAGGCTGTCAGCGTAACCGGATACACCCTGTCCGGCGCCGACGCCGGCAACTACGAGGTGGCACCGCCCAGCGGCCTCTCTGCTAGCATCGACAAAGCTGATATCAGCGTCACAGGCGTGAACGTCGCCAACAAGACCTACGATGGCACCACCGCCGCGACCTTGTCGGGTATCGCTACAGTGAGCGGATTCGGCAGCGATGTGCTGAGCCTCAATGGCACTGCTTCGGGCGCCTTCAGCGACAAGAGTGCGGGCGTTGGTAAATCGGTCCTGGTCAACGGCTACACCTTGACCGGCGCGGACGCGCGCAACTACGCGCTGATCCAGCCAAGCGGCCTGACCGCCACGATCAGCAAGGCCAACCTAGCGCTGACCGGGCTTGGGGCCAACGACAAAATCTATGACGGCACCACGGTGGCGGCTTTGAGCGGAACCGCCAGCGTCTCGGCCATCGGGGCTGATGCCGTTGCGCTTTCCGGCAGTGCAATCGGCCGCTTCGCCGACAAGAACGTGGGCGCGGGCAAGGCCATTTCGGTCACTGGCGTGACGCTGGTGGGCGCCGATGCCGGCAATTACAACTTGGTGCAGCCGGCCAACCTGTCGGCCGACATTGCTAAAGCCACGCTTGGCATCACCGGTATCGCGGCCGCCAGCAAAACCTATGACGGCTCCACGGTGGCGACCCTGACGGGGACTGCTTCGGTCAATGGGTTCGGGTCCGATGCGGTTGCCGTCGGCGGTACGGGCACGGCCACCTTCGCCGACAAGAACGTCGGCACGGGCAAAGCCGTCACGGTCAGTGGCTATAGCCTCAATGGCGCCGACGCGACCAACTACAGTCTCGTCGCGCCCAGCGGGTTGACCGCAGCGATCACCCCGGCCAGCGTGTCACTCGCCGGCATCAATGCCCGCTCCAAGGTGTTCGATGGCACCACCACGGCCTTGGTCGATGCCAGCAGCGCGTCGTTGACAGGAGTGTTCACGGGCGACGACGTGGCGCTCGTGACCGCAGGCGCATTCGCCGACGCCACCGTCGGTGCGGGCAAGACGGTGAATCTGACCAGCCGGCTGCTGGGCGCTGACAGCTCGAACTATCTGCTCACCGGCCAGACGGTGGCGCTGGCGGACATCACGGCGGTTTCAGTCACCGTGCCCGTCACCCCGCCGGCACCGGTCCTGCCTGTCGTCAGGGTGCAGACCGCGGTCGCGCAGGTGCAGTCGTCCATCCTCGCGCCGCAGGCCACCGCGCAGCCGCAAGCGTTGAACCTGTCTTCGACCCTCGACATCCGCGATGACCAACAGGTCAAGACCGACCAGCAGCGTACAGAAGGCGATCGCAAGACCGCCCTGCTCAACACTGCCTCCGGCTTCGCCACGCCTGCTCCCTTGTTGAGCATCCAGAACGGTGGTGTGCAACTACCGCCCGTAGCCGCCCGCACCCAGCGATAATTTCAATGAAAAAAACTACCGTATCGTCGCTCCGTTACCGCCCCATGGCCGCCGCTCTGATGGTGGCCTGCATCACCCAGCCCTTGTCCGCCCAGACATTCCCGGACGCGGGCGTGATCCTGCAGCAGGTAGAGCCGAGCCTGCCACCTGTCCCGTCGTCGTCGGCACCGGCCTTGCAAACCCAGACCGGGAGCCCGACCGCGCTGCCCGAGTCGCCGCCGTTTCTGGTCAAGAAGCTACTGATCACTGGCAACACCCAGTTCACGGCCGATGAGCTGCATGCGTTGGTCGCGGACCAGGAGGGCCAGGCGCTGACCCTCTCGCAAATCAACGCAGTGGCCGGTCGGATCACGGCCTACTACCAGCAACGGGGCTATCCGTTGGCGCGGGCCATCATTCCTGCCCAGACGATCCAGGATGGCAACGTCACGCTCCTGGTCGTCGAGGCGCGTTACGGCCAGGTGCGACTGGACAACCGCAGCGACGTGCGCGACGGCCTGCTGAACTCCACGTTGGAACCGCTGCGCAGTGGCGCCGTGATCGATGACCCGTCACTTAACCGCAGCCTTTTGCTGCTCTCGGACATTCCGGGCGTGGGCGTGGCGGCCACGCTCAAACCGGGCGCGGCTGTCGGCACCTCCGATCTGGATGTCGCGACGGTGGACAATCCGGCGCCGCTGGCGACCGTTGCGCTGGACAACTTCGGCAACCGCTACATTGGCCGCGAGCGTCTGTCTGCCAACCTGAGTCTGCTCAACCCACTGCGACTGGGTGATGTATTCACGGCGACCCTGGTGTCCGCCGGAAGCGACATGAACTACGGGCGTCTGTCCTATGAGGCCTTGCTCAATGGACAAGGCACGCGCGCCGGAGTGGCCTACTCGCATCTGAAGTACCGCCTGGGCAACGACTTCGACGAATTGGATGCCAACGGCACCGCCGACTTGGCCAGCGTCTGGATCAGGCACCCGCTGTTGCGCAGCCGGGACAGCAACCTTTACGTGCAGGCGCAGTTCGACAACAAGCGTTTGCGCGATGACATCGATGCCACCGGCATCAGCAACGATCGTCACCTCAACAACTGGGTGCTGAGCCTCAATGGTGACCTGCGAGATGACCTGCTGGCGGGCGCTGTCAGCGCCTGGAGCGTCGGCTTGACCAGTGGCCGTGTGATCACCGATGAAGCGCCCGTGCAAAGGCAGCCCGAGGGTGGATTCTCCAAGCTCAATGCCAACTTCTCCCGCTTGCAGGGGCTGACGGCGAGCGACGCGATCTACCTGAACCTCGCTGCGCAGTGGAGCGATGTCAATCTCGACTCGGCGGAAAAACTGACGGTCGGCGGCCCCTATAGCGTGCGCGCCTACGACATCGGCGCGTTGTCGGGCGATACCGGCTATGCCGGCACGCTCGAATGGCGCCACGAGCTGGGTGCAGGATGGGCTGGCCGTTGGCAAGCGATCACCTTCTTCGACAGCGCCTACGTGAAAATCAATCGCCGACCCATTGGCGGCACCGATAACAGCGCCACCTTGTCCGGTGCGGGCGTGGGCTTGAACTGGAGTGGCCCGCAGCAGTGGCGTGCCTCTGCTTCAGTGGCTACGCCGGTGGGCAATGAGCCTTCGGTGGCGGGAAGTCAGTCGTCGGTGCGGGTCTGGGCGACGCTCAGCAAGGCGTTTTGAGCCGGTCGCCAACGGCTTGGCGTTAACTGCCTGGCCGATACTGCAGAGCCTCGGCCAGGTGCGCGCGTTCGATACGCTCGGCCTGTTCGAGGTCGGCCAGGGTTCGCGCCACCTTGAGCAGCCGGTGGGCCGCGCGCAGCGACAGGTTGAGCCGTTCGCAAGCGTTCTCCAGCCAGGTCATGTCGGCGCTGTTCAATGCACAGTGCTGACGCAGGCCCGGCAAGGTGAGAAACGCATTGGCGCAGCCCTGGCGCCGCTGCTGGCGTTCGCGGCATTCGGCGACCACGGCGGCGACGCTGGCGCTGCCTTCGCCGCTGGCCTGGTGGCTGAGGGTGGTGCTCTCGCGCGCCACGGTCAGGTGCAGGTCGATACGGTCAAGCAGGGGACCAGAGAGTTTGTTGCGGTAGCGCTGGATCTGTTCCGGGCTGCAACGACAGCGCGCTGCCGGGTCGCCCAGATAGCCACAGGGGCAGGGATTCATCGCTGCCACGAGTTGAAAGCGTGCTGGAAAGCGCACCCGGTCTCTGGCCCGCGATACCACGATCTCTCCAGACTCCAACGGCTCGCGCAGCACCTCCAGCACCCCCCGCTCGAATTCCGGCAACTCGTCGAGAAACAGCACCCCTTGGTGCGCCAGGGTGATTTCGCCGGGCTGTGGCCTGCTGCCTCTGTAGGCTTTCGAAATAGCTGCGAACCCATTACGCTAGAGGCCGCGGACCATGGCATCTGGTTGCATAAATAGATGCGAAAAATTTTCGAATTGGATGCGACAGAATTGAAAATTACTCGAAATAGCTGCGACCAGCCTAAACAGGTCCGCACGATCAAGCCGACTCGTCGCAGCGTCTCGGGCTTTCTGCCCTTCCGAGGTGCAGGTGGCGTGCCGTTCGAGTCGCTGCTCGAGCGCGACTTCCTCAAGCGCATGAGGTTCTCTCATCGCGTTGAATCAGTGATTGCTCAGCCTGTTCGGGTGGATTTTGTCGACGCACTCGGGCGTGCTCAGACCTATACCCCCGACTTCCTCGTGCACTACCGCCAGCCACTGGGCGTCGACTACATGAACTACATCAAGCCGATGCTGGTCGAGGTCAAGCCCGCCTACGAATGGCGCAAGAACTGGCGCACCTGGCTGGGGAAATGGAAGGCAGCGCGTCGCTACGCGCGGCAGGAAGGCTGGACCTTCAGCATCTACGACGAATCGCGCATCCGTGGACTGCCGCTCGACAACATCACGTTCCTGGAGCGGTTCGAGCGTTTGGACTTTGATCGGGAAGATATCGACATGGTCCTGAAAACACTCCACGAGATGGAGTTTGCTCCTGTGCACTATTTGCTTGCGCGCCACTTCAAGGGCGTATACCGCGACCGTGGTGTGGCACTGTTGTGGCACCTGATCGCAACTGGACGGGTAGAGTGCGATATCACCGAGCCTTTGAACGAATATCTTGAGCTTTGGGTGGCCACGCCATGAACATCTATGAAATCGACACGGACGAGCACCTCGTCCCATTCGAGCCGTCCAGGGAGCGTGTGCGTGTCGAAGTGGGCGAGATGGTCCGCCGCGACAAGCAGGTCTACCGCATTGTCCAGTTGCTCGACTTTCAGAATGTCGTCGGCGTGGAGGTCGAGACTGGCCGAAGTGTCTCGCTCCGAATTCCAGAATTGCAGACCGTAGAGCAAGAGCGAGTTGATGGTCTTTACGTCAACTACGACATCTCGACAATCAGCTCGGATGAATGGGCTGTTGCCCAAAAGCGCTTTTCGGCGATCAAGCCTCTATTGCGTGACTCGGTTCTGCCAAGAAGCAGCGTAGAGGCGCGCGCCAAAGAGGTTGGTGTCGACACTGCCACGCTTTATCGTTGGTTGGATCGGTACCAAAGTTGGCAGGAGGTGCTGGCGCTAGTCCCACGCAAGCGTGGCTGGCAGTCCGGCAATAGCCGGTTGAGCGCCCAGGCGAATCAGCTCATTGATGAGGTGGTTGATAAGCACTATCTGACAACTCAGCGTCATTCCGTCCAGTCGACGATCAAAGAGATCGAAAGGCAGGCCAAAGCGCTTGGTCTCACCCCCCCTAGCGCATCAGCGATCAGGGCCAGGATCAAGCGAATTCCAGAGAAGATCGTGTTGCGTCGGCGAGGTTTCGCTGATCAGGCTCGTAATCGGCACACACCATCCGTTGGCCAATTCCCCGGAGCCGACTATCCGCTGGCAGTCGTCCAAATTGACCACACGCCAATCGATCTGATCATTGTGGATGACCGGCACCGCAAGCCGATTGGCCGTCTGTGGCTGAGTTTGGCAATCGACCTGAACTCGCGGATGGTCGATGGCTACTACCTTGCGTTGGAAGAGCCCTCCGAGATCTCTGTCGCTATGTGCCTGGCGCACTCCATTCTGCCTAAGGAGGATTGGCTTAATCTCCATGGCATCCAAGGCGAATGGCCAGTGTGGGGTTTCCCTCGTGTTGTCCATACGGATAACGGCCCTGACTTCCGGACCGAAAACTTCCGCCGCTCGTGCGCGAACTACAACATCGAGAACCAGTTCCGGCCGGTGAAGCGGCCTAAGTATGGTGGCCATATCGAGCGGCTACTCGGTACGTTCATGAGAGAGCTGCATGCGCTGCCTGGTACCACGCACAGCAACGTTTCCGATCGAGAGGGCTACGATTCAGACAAGCACGCGGCCCTCACGATGAGTGAGTTTGAAGAGTGGCTGGTGCGGACCATCATCCTCTACCACAACAACTACCACTCCGCGATTTACATGAGTCCGGCGCGTAAATGGCATCTCGGATTCTTTGGAAGTCGTGAGGTCGATCCATTGGTGAGCATCCCACCGCGGCCTGCGGATCCTCTCACGGTCCAGCTGGATTTCATGCCGTCTTACCGTCGAACGGTGCAACATTATGGTGTGCAGCTTGATGTGTACTACTACTCGGAGGCTTTGCGGCACTGGATCGGGACGACGGACCCTGAAACCGGCCAGGCTCGCAAATTCGTTTTCAGACGAGATCCTCGTGATATCAGCGTAATCTGGTTCTACGACCCTGTACTCAAGCAGTACTTCCGGGTGCCAGTGGCCAACCAGGCGTTTCCAGCAGCAACGTTGTGGGAATTCCGTGCCGCGAAGAAGCAGGCCGTTGACGAAGGACGGAAGCACATTGACGAGGCGCTGATCGCCAGGATGATCCTGGAGCGTCGTCAGATCGTGGACACGGCTTCGGCAACTACCAAGAAGGCGCGTCGGGACGCGCAAAAGAACAAGGTGCACAGCAAGAATTCCACGCCGGCGCGTCCTGTTAAAGTACCCGTGGAGGCGCCACCTTCAATTTCTGCGAGTGACGGGCTGCTGCTCGATGATGTTGATCTGATCGGTGATATCCAATGACTGAGTACGCACATCTACACGCAGATTTCAGACCCGTGCTGCAACTGTCGGACCGCGAGCGTATCCGATTCATGGGCGAGCCTCGCTGGATTGGGTATCAGTCTGCCCATCACATCTTGGACAGCTTGGAATGCCTGCTTGATGCGCCTAAGCGAGCGAGGATGCCCAATTTGCTGATCGTGGGGGAGCCGAACAATGGCAAGACGACGATTATTCAGCATTTCGACAATACTCATGGTAAAGGCTATACCAACGACAACGCCGAGCCTGTCAGGCCGATTATCGTGGCGGAGGCCCCACCTTCGGCGGAGGAAAAGGATCTCTACGTTGCTATCCTGGACCAGCTGTGGATGCCATACCGAACCACGGATTCCAAGGTCACCCTTCGCTTTCAGGTCATCCACGCATTGCGCCATCTCAATGTGCGCATGTTGATCATCGATGAGATCCACTCACTGCTTACAGGGCCTGCTACGAAGCAGCGTGAGGTGATGAATGCGATCAAGATGCTGTGTAACACGTTGGTGATCCCGATCGTTGGTGTCGGAACACCTGATGCCGTACAGATTCTTCATCTCGATCCTCAGCACGCCAGTCGATTCGATGTCATCAAACTGGATACTTGGAAGCTCAATGCCGACTTCCAGCGCCTGTTGAAGGCTTTTGAAGCAGTGCTGCCGCTCAAGAAGCCATCATCGTTGTTCAAGCCAGAGCTAGCTCAGCTGATTCATTCGATCTCGGGGGGAAATACCGGTGACCTGCATGGCTTGTTGATGGAGTGCGCCAAGGAAGCCATTACTTCTGGTAAGGAGTGCATTGATCGACAACTCATCGAGAGTAAGTCGTGGAAACGACCTACACGTGGCATCCGGGAGCTCATTGTTTGAGCCCCAGATGGCCACTCACTCCAGCGCTGCTGCCCGACGAGCTTTTTTCGTCCTGGTTGGTGAGAACAGCGCATGCTCATGGTTGCACCTTGGATGTTTTGACGGGGGCGACCGAGACTGGCCCGAAGGCCTGGCACCATGATGTTGATCGAGGCGTCAGCGAGCTGCAGATTGCTGGGCTTTCCAGGCAGGCGGGTATCTCGCCTCAAGCGTTGTCAGCTAGTACCCTCTTACCCACAGCCCAGGGCTTGCATCGGTTAGATTGGTTGCATCGGAGCAGCGTCTGGCCCTGGTTGCTGGTTGCCGGCTGTCGCAACGCGGCCCGCGCAGGTGGCCTGCAGTGTTGTCCTGCCTGCATCAGCACATGCCCACCGCATTATCAGATCCAAGCTCGTCTGGCCTGGCACACGTGCTGCGTAACGCACCACATCCAATTGATCGACCGTTGCTCTAGCTGTTACGCAGTGCTCCAGCCAGCTCTGCTCAAGCCCACTGTCACCTTGGATCACTGCCACCAGTGTCTATCTACGCTGCACGGGGCGCCCTTTCCTGAAGTGGACCCAGGCGCCCTGGCTTTCCAGGTATATGCTGACCAGACTTTTGGTCGGACAGCATTCTTCGGGAAGGTTGAGCTGACCTTCAGCGACTGGATGTTCGTCTCGCGCGTTATGGTTTCCATGATCCAGGGTTTCTTGAGACATCCCTCTACCAGCGCGAAAGCGTTTTGCCATTCGATGGACCTAGAGGGTTTCGACAAGCTTCAGCGCTCGACTCTGGGGCTGCCCTTTGAGTACTTGAGCTGTGCAGAGCGCTCTGGGCTGCTCGGGGTGGTTTGGGCAATAATGCAGGCTGGGCCCGAGCGATTTTTACTCGCTGCAGCCGAAGCATCTCTTCCGTTGTCGTCCCTACCGTTGCCAAGAAGATCGGCATCTTTGATTTTGTCAGCGTTGTCCACAGCCCTAACCAAGCACACGCCTCATCAATGCCCCCAGCATGCAAATGACCCAGGCCTGCATAAGGCGGGCGATGTGCTGCGGTCTTGGGTGCGCTTGCAGAGAAGGATTCGTAGAGATGGTATCCCCTGAAATACCCCATGGTGCGGGATGCCATGGTTGCGGTCGCGTAATGGCTAAGACCAAGAAAATCTACAAAGGGCAACGCTATTGCAGTACGTGTTACCCGCGGCTATTCAAACGACGAATGTGTCCGGGGTGTGGGAATCATGCTCGACTTCCCATTAAGCAACTGAATCCGGCGCTGGATGCTCACTGCAGTGCATGTGAACGCGCGGGACCCTGCGTACGCTGCGGTAAGACGGAGTTCGAAGTGGGTATGCGCACGGCGTATGGGTCGGTGTGCAAGAGCTGTATCCCGTATTTCCGACATCCTGAGCCGTGTGAGGCCTGTGGGAAGCTTTCTCAGCGGCTCGCCATCAGCTCAGTTACAGGGCAACGAAGTTGTCAGAAATGCCGAGAGCCCGCAAAGGCGACATGTCCAAGCTGCCGCCGGCACAGGGTGTTAGTCGAAAATGCGCACGGCGAAATGCGGTGTAAAGCTTGCCACGAGGACGGCGAGCGACCGTGCCCATCATGTGGAAAGCACATGCCGGCCGGTCGCGGCACTGAATGCGAGCCGTGCTATTGGAGTGCGCTTCTGTCCAAGCGTGTTGCGATCAACTTAAATGGTCTCAGTGCAATTCTGGGCGAAGCCTTTAAGGCGTTTTCACTCTGGTTGCTCGAGCGGAGCGGCCCACACAAGGCGGCTCTGAGCATCAATGGTCACTACCTCTTCTTCCGCGAACTGGAGGTGACCTGGGGCAGCGTGCCGTCCTATGAGCTGCTTCTCGATCATTTCGGGGCAGCCAAACTGCGTCGTGCCGAAAACCCAATGCGCTGGCTCGCTGAATCCGGTCATGTGCATGTCTGCGAAGCGAGTCGTGAACACCACACTGAACAACGCCGGATCGATGCTGTTTTGGCTGAGCTGGAGGAAGGCTGGTCACGAAAGCTGTTGTCCGGTTACTACGCGGTCTTGTCGTCTCGCGTCAGTCGACAGGAAGCAGATCTGCGCTCTGTCCGGCTGGCTCTGAGGGCTGCAACGAACTTCCTCAAAAGTGCGCGGCTGGCTGACGAGGTGAGTCCTGGGATGAAGGCGGTAGAAGCCTTTTGGCGGAGTTCTCCAGGTCAGATTGCAGCCGTCACCGGATTTATTGGCCACCTAAATAGAACCTATGGCCTGCAGCTGGAAGCGAAGCCGGACAAGCGCTGGCTGCAGAAAGCGAAGAAGGCGAAGGCCGAGCGAGAGCTCGTGGCCTTGCTATGCAATCAGGACCAGCGAGACTTCGAAGTTCGCTGGATCGCCAAGGCGCTGCACTATTTCCATGATCTGCCTCGTATTAGCCGGAAAGCGCTGGCGTACAGGGCCGAGCGTTTCGATAACACGGACGGTTTCAGCGTTGAGCACGGCACCTCCAGGCTGTGGGTACCTGCAGCCAGCAGTTTCCTTGGCTCGCAGGAACTGAGGAAATCCTAAACAAGTTTGATCTTCATCTGCCCGAACGCATTTATGAACCTGCGACGGTGAACGAGAGCCTTCCCGTGCGGGCGGTGGCGGAAAATTATCGTTTCGTTGGGGAAGAGCCCAAGAACGTCCCAGAAATTGCCCAGCGCCCGGCGCGTTGCATTGCATACCCTGTTGATGAATTGCTCCATCTCCACTGGATCAGTGATGTTGCAAGGCATCAATACTCCAGAGTAACCAATAGGCTTCTTGTTCTTTTCGTCCGGTTCAGCCCGCTGGATCTCGAAACAGAGGTAAGCCTGACCATCAACGGTGATGCGTAGCACCATCATCCCTCGACGCTCAGTAAATTCTGCGTCGAGGTAAATCCACCGCAGGGCTTTACCCTGATCAGGTCTCAGCCCCTCGGCAGTGAATAGGATGATTCTAGGTGTAGTGCTCGAGCAGAATCTCGGCGGCGTGTACCAGCTCACATCGGTTACACGACCAGGGTTGTCTTTCTTGATCGATAAAAATGCGTGCCAGACGTCGTTCAAGAACCCAAACGACTCCACTTCAGCATCGGGAGTGTTATCAGCCACATGCTCTGATTTACCCACACCTTTTCTTCGGCCGGAACCTGTACCGTTCGCGTGCGTCTCTGGTTTCGGGGGGCGTGGTCCCAGACGGCCTCGATCTGTTTGGATGACATTTCTGACCGTTATGACTTTACGTGCTTTACCTAAACGAGCGAACGGTGGGGTTTTGACGATAGTGATTTCGGCATGACCATCCGGTTCGATGTAGGATTCTTCGGCAAGGAACTCCTCGGCCTCAGCGGTGCGTACAGTTACCGGCATGACAATGCGGCCTCCGTCCTTCCCATCGCTGCTATCGAACTGGTTTGTGGTCCACTCCACCGGCGTACCGTCGGGCTCGCTAGCACCGGCCAAGTTCAGTGACAGGAACGTGCTCCCGTTGTTTATCCATTTGCCATAGCAGCGCAGTCTCGCGGGTCCGGAGAACCAAGGTTCAACTCGAGGAAAGACTGCGTCCCCAGGTCTGGACGTCACGAACTGGTTGTTCAACCTGCGCACCTGTTCCTCGGTGTAGTCGTCATAGAGCAGGTGGCCCAGAAAGGCGGAATCGTATTTTCGGGCCTTGTGTGTGGGCCTGACGATCCAGGCGTGCTCGTCCCGTTCGGGAGGGTCGTAGAACACGGACAAAATGTTTGGATAGAGCAACGTGGTGATAGCGCGGCAGACGTCCATGTTGCGGGCATAGGCTTTGACGAAAAAGTCGATGCAGGGGACCAGCAGGTTCTTTTTATTCCCGTCTTCGTCTTCCTCTTCGAGCTTGAAGTTAAGTAAATGGCCCCGGTCGTACTTGTATCTCAGGGGATACTCACTGTCAGAGAAGACGTGCTCCATGTCTTCATGAATTAACTGCTCTCTGGAGGTGATGGACCATCCTCCTGGTGAGAAATCCACATCACGTTCTAGGCGTGTGAGCTTGGTATCCGAGATGCACCGGCCTTCGCGCCAAATTGTGCCGATGCCGTAATGAGGCACGTTACTCAGTGGGACTAGCGCACGCGTGTCTGGACCTGGGACATTGTCATAGAGCCGTTTGAGATGGAGCTCCACCAGCGGCATTGTTTTGGCACGTGCGTTGTGCCGGATATGGTTATGCCACCAGACAATGTGGTCTCCGTGCAGCTTTGCGATTGCGCTGTCAGGGGTGCGCAGGTCTGATCTGGGGTACGAAAAATCGATTCGTTCAACCGGCTGGACCAAAACTCCGCTCCCATAATGGTAATGTGCCAGCCTGGAGTGTACCCAGCCGGCAGCTAGCTTGCGACGCAAAAATGACGCTTTTTTTTCGGCGCAAGGCGTCTAGTGCGGTGCGTCCGATCGTGCGACATCAGTGACGTGCTGAGCTACTGCAACACCTTTGATGCCTGTACCTTCTCTATCCTTGACCCAAAAGAGGTCGCTCCAATCGAGCTGTGCCTGCCTACCCCGAAGAATTCAAGATCGAAGCGGTCAAGTAAGTGACCGAAAAAGGCAAACCTGTCACCGAGGTCGCCCAGCGCCTGGGCATGTCCGTGCACAGCCTTTACGCCTGGATCTGTAACTTTAAAAATCCCCAAGGAGATAAGCTGATGTAGCGGGGTAAGCCACTGCGGCAGTAGAAAAAGTTCGTATCGGTTTAGCTTAAGCTCATTGGATTTACTAAGTCGAGGGTCTTGATAAGCGGTAATTTACGATTCCTAAGCGCATTCAAACAGGTGGTTTCATCGTAAGGTGTTCCGGAGTTCTATGGGGCCCCACGTAAATTCGAAATGGTACTAAAGTTTCTTCCTGATCGTGATTGTGACTGGGTTATTTGTCTATTTTAATTGGCGCATAGATCTCGGGAGAGCATATCATTATCCCGGCAAGCAATTCGGATTGCTTCATGGACTGATTTGGCTCGAGTGGGAACCCAGTAGTTATCAACTACTACGTATCGTATTTCTTCTGCCCTATTTCTGAGCGCCATTCGCTTCAGTGTCGCATCGATTATACTAAGTGCTTTATTTCTGGGCTCTACTTCATAGGCTATGTCGAAGACGGCGGCCTCTAGCTGTAGATAATCTCTGCTATTCAGGGGGGGAAGTCTGAATCTATGGTTTTCTCCTGCAGAAATAGTTTCGCCATCCAGTTCGTGGAACTCAATAATTGGGACCGTGCTAGTGTTCCCACCGGGTATAACGGCTTTGCCATTCCTCATTTCTCCATAAATTGCACGGGTAGTTTTTGCAATGACCGGCTGTGCGGGATATGAAATCTCAAATTTCTTTACGACGATGTCGGCAGGTGAGTCATTATTTAGAGAAAAAATGTAGGAGCGACCATGCGGCTTCTCGAAGGTGAGCTTTGGGTCGCTAATTAAGAATTTGTAGGAAGTCGCAACTATAATCCCAAGCAAGCCTGCGCCAGACAATGCTTGAAGTATCGAGAAAACCGATTTTTTGTATTTCCCTTTTCGGGTCTTTCGTCTATGTTTTTCTTTATGTTTCATTTGGATTCCCTGTCTGGAAGACATCTTGCGCGTCGTTAGCTACAATATGATATTGGATTGTAAGGAGACATGCGAACACGGCCACGCCTTTTGACTGGATTCTTGGCAAGGAAGCATGCTTCTGACAGCAGCTTTTGACGCTAAGGATTGCTGCGTTGATCGTCGAGCGTATTCGGTCGGGTAGTCACATTTCCCAATGCGATCGCCGAAAGCCAAGCTCTTAACTCTGTGCTGTGAGGGGGCGCTTACCAGTGAAGCACTGGAAACAGGTCGAGCAACAAAGATAAACTGACCGCCGCAGGGGAGGTACGAGCATGAACAGCATTAGGGCTCTCACTCAGGAACAATCCTCGACCGGCCTGAAGGTGGCGCTTCGGATAATCAATGCCTGGCAAGCTACGCCTGCACAAGCGTGCAGTATTCTCCGCATCTCATCGTCCACGTACCGACGGGCAGTGAAAGGGCTCGCTGCCGGTCGCCGGCTCGATCTCGACCAGCAACAGCGCATCGGGTTGGTGCTGGGAATACATGCATCCCTGCGCGTCGTCTTCACTAATCAGGCGAACGTCCTTGGTTTCCCTGCCCTTAAGAATGACAATCCCTTCTTTGAAGGCCGCTCTCCTGTTGAGGTAATGGCTCAGGGTGACCTAATTTCTATCTACGAAACGTTCAAGCGCATCCAGCGTCTGGAATGGCTCGCTCAGCCTTGAGCGTGTGGTTCAAGATTGTATAACTAAGGTCGGTATCCAGGCTTAAAACTGACATATACACTTCAATTGCAATTGGTTAGTTTAGCATCAGCAGTATTGGGTGCCGCATATCTGCCATCGCGTTGATGGCTGCAATGCGCTCGATCAATAGAAGTTGTCGATCACTTGCTCCTCAGGATAAGATAGTTGCGAGGAGTTTATTGATATTAAAGGTGAGGTGATTAGTCGCCCTGCCGATGTTCGCCTCCTCGGTTTGCCGTCTACCACGGCAGGCTAAAGCGCGTGGTTTACGAGTTGCCTGCCACTCGTCGACTAGTGGAAGAAAACCTAGGAATCGCTGGAGAAATACTGGACAAAAAGCCACCATAAGCGATAATCTTACGCATAGCTTAGTGCAATGGCTTTTTACTGCTCAGCACTTTAAATGGAATGGAGTCCTAAAAATGTTAGCTCGCAATGATTCAGCCTGTTAGTTGTACTGCTTAGGGCAAGAATTGGTTTCATGAGTTGACGACTCTGAGAAACAACCTTATGGCAGGGCATATAAAATGGCGAACGGAAAAATACTTAGGCAGCTCTTAAAGGCGGGGGCGATCGGAGACCAGGCGGCGTTCCGCCGTGCCTCTGAAGCTATTATCGAAGAAGAGCGCCAAAAGCAGCATCACTTACTTGCAAACGATTTAGAGCAAATCCTCTATGGCGGGGATATGCATATTCAGTCTGCCCGAAAGCCCCAGTTTGCTGCAGACATCCCCGTAGACAAGGAGCGTGGGCTCCCTTTGCTCGACAT
The DNA here is from genome assembly GCF_047039205.1 of Pseudomonas sp. SC11. NCBI lineage: Bacteria > Pseudomonadati > Pseudomonadota > Gammaproteobacteria > Pseudomonadales > Pseudomonadaceae > Pseudomonas > Pseudomonas sp. SC11. The sequence continues at coordinate 242,519 of NZ_CP178183.1, forward strand.
CAGACCTCCCAAGCGATCGCTGGAGGAGATCATTCTCCCCGAGAGCAGTGCGTCGATGATCGAGGAAATGCTGGAGGAACATCGCCGATCAGACGTGCTGCGCAGCTATGGCATGAAGCCGTCAGGCAAAGTGATTTTCTTTGGCCCGCCCGGATGTGGTAAGACCTTGGCTGCGGAGGTCATTGCCTTCGAACTGGATCGTCCGCTTGCCATTGTCCGTCTCGATGCGTTGGTCTCCTCTTTCCTGGGTGAGACAGCAGCCAATTTGCGGAAGGTTTTCGATTTCATCGCCAAACATCAATTGGTCGTTCTTTTTGATGAGTTTGACGCCATTGGGAAGGAGCGCGGCGATAGCGGTGAGCACGGTGAACTCAGGCGCGTAGTTAATGCCGTTTTGCAGATGATGGATGCCTATGACGGGCAGAGCCTGATCCTGGCGGCAACCAACCATGAAAATATTCTCGATTCGGCAATTTGGCGTCGATTTGATGACGCTATTGAGTTTCCGCTGCCCGATCGTAAACAACTGACAGCATTGTTGCAGCTCAAGCTGCGGGGCATTCGCCGCCAGTTCGAGCTAGATGACGCCGAATTACTGAAAGAATTCGATGGCAAAAGCGGTGCGGATGTTGAACGTGTTGTTCGGCGGGCTGTTAAGCGTATGATATTGCGGAACCAAGAGTTCCTTACCGTCAAAGAGCTGCGTAATGCACTGGTGCGAGAGGGACTTCGAAAGCACTAAACCGCTGCTATCAAGGATGATGAATTGGCCACTTACAAGCACCTCAGCTTCGAGCGCGAGAACCTGGACAACCGCCGGCGGACGAAAAATCCGCCTAAGTTCACCAAGCGTGATGACCTGCGCGGTCATGGGCAGAAGCTCAATGGTTACTTCGCAACAGCGGCAGGTCTCGCAGCGAAGCAGCACAAGTCTGCGGAGAATTCCCCGTTTGTGTTCAAGCTGCAGTACGACGGGGCCATGACCTTCGAGAATCTCCAGAAGCATGGATTGGAGTTCATCAGTCAGGAAGGCAAGCAGGTTTGCGTGGTGTTCGCGACTGAAGCGGGCTTGGCCATTTTCCAAGACCACCTAAGCAGGCTGGGCGTGCTCGGACAGAGTGTCAGCTACAAGCAGATCCTTGAGGCCATTGAGGTTATTGATGCGTGGTCTGCCGAGGACCGAAAGAGCTGGGCCTTGCGCAACATTGGCCTGCCAGATGACGAAACGTTCAAGCTGGATGTAGAGCTGTGGCCGCATCATGTAGCCAATCACCCTGCACGTATTCGCCTTTGCGCAGCATTTGAGAAGTGGCTGGGTGAGGTCGACATTAAGACTATCCACAAGCTAAATTTCGACAGCCTGGTGATGTACCGCGTCGAGGTAAACAATGCTCACGCGGAGATGTTGCTGGAGCATAGTGACGTGCGCTTGGTCGACCTAATTCCTCAGACCGGTATTTCCTATCCCCAGCTGAACCGCGACATTGTCGACATTCCAGCGAACATCCCGCGGCCTCCTGAAGATGCGGCGCGTGTTTGCATCCTCGACAGCGGAATCAATACCAACCACCCACTGCTCCGTTCGGCCATAGCGGAAAGCGAATCGTTCGTTGCTGATCAGGACGCCTTCGACGAGGCCGGCCATGGCACCGCCGTGGCCGGCATTGCACTTTATGGTGATGTGGAAGCATGCGATCGAAGCAACTTCTGGCATCCCCAGTTCTGGCTGTACAACGGCAAGGTCATGCGCAAGTGCCCAGACACCAGCAATGCTGTGTATGACGAGCACACGGTAGAGGCGACGTTGACAGAGGCGGTGGAGCACTTCGTAGATCTGGGGTGCCGGATCTTCAATTTGTCGTTGGGGAACAGTAATGCCCCCTACGACGGAACACACATCCGGGGCCTGGCCTATATCCTTGATGTGCTCGCTCGCAAACACAACGTGCTATTCGTCGTTTCAACCGGCAATTTCACCGGTTCTGAGGAGCCGCCGGTGCCCTTGAACAGCTGGCGGGAGGAGTACCCCGAATATCTCTTGCACGAGCGCAGCGTGATCATTGACCCTGCACCTGCGTTGAATGTGCTCACCGTGGGCAGCATTTCCCGACATGACGCCACTTTCGATAGTCAGCGACATCCTGAAATCCACCAGCTGTCGCCCGCATCGGAGAACCAGCCTTCGCCGTTCACCCGGCATGGCCCATCAGTAAAAGGCGCTTTGAAGCCCGAGCTGGTGGCCCATGGCGGTAACCTGGCGTGTCCGGTGCATTACAAGGATCAGCAGTGGAAGACCGACATGCGCGGTCTGGGCGTGCTGACCATGAACCATCAGTTCCAAGGCAATACGCTGTTCAAGGAAATCAGTGGTACTAGCTTCTCTGCTCCTTATATCACTCACCTGGCAGGCCGGCTGCTAAACGAATACCCAGAGGCTTCAGCCAATCTTCTTCGAGCAATGCTTGTGAACCATGCCTCGCTGTCGAGTGAGGTGGAAAGCACCTTCTCTGACGAGATGCGGAAGGGATACAAAACCAACAAGGCCACCTACAACCGTGAGATTTCTCGTGATGTCGGCGGATACGGACAGGTGAGTGAGAGCGACTTGTTCAGATCCTCGGATCAGTGCGTGGTGTTGATGTGTGAAGAAAGTATTGAAAAGGACTCGTGTCAATTCTTTGAGCTGCCGCTTCCGGCTACCTACCTCCGTAAGACCAGGGGGCTAAGGGAATTGAGCGTCACTCTGGCCTATTCGCCAGCTGTGCGAACTACACGTCTGGATTACCTAGCAACTCAGATCAGTTTCCGTCTGGTCAAGGGGGCTTCACTGGATGAGGTGGAGGCCTACTTCAACAAGGACAAGCAAGACGAGAATGAAACCCGTAGGGATGATGCCGAGCAGAACCGAGATATCTCCGCTCAGTTGAGAAGCCGCGGCACCGTGCAATCGTCCAGATGGACCTTCAAGCAGCGCAACCCTACGGAGAAATGGTTTGTCGTCGTGATCCGTCAGGATCGAGAGTGGAACCATCAGGACGTTCTAGACAAAGAGCCCTATGCGCTTGTGGTGACGGTAGCTGACCGCGACAACGAGCAAGCTCAGCTGTACACCGAAATCCAAGCCCAGCTCGAGTTGCAGCTTCAGGCACGGGAAGAAGCGCGTCAGCGGGCGGCATTGTAGGCACTCTGCGGCTCAACGAATAATTATTAAAGCTTGCCCTGCACTGACCTCGGCGCTTGAACTATCTGGTATCGGGATCTTCAGTTCGACCATTCGGCGCCCCGTTGGGGGACGGTGTGGGGCTACTCGTTCGGCGAGTCGCCACATAAGCTCGGGGTTGGTCGCATTAATTTCGATTTTCACATATATTTCGAAAACATATATCTGCTTTAGTTACTTATCATGGAGGTTGAGATCGTGGCGTATCCAGACTATTACGTTTCTGCTGTCAATTATAATAGTGACAATACTCATATTTCAAAGCTGAGGGTGCATGCCGTCAATCAGGAGAATGGCAACTTCAATGTCGGGAAGTTTGAGGACTTGACCCGTCCCCAGGTGATCGAGTTAATTCGCAAGAAGAAAACCTTTACCACCATCGTCAAGAAAGATAATAAATGGAGCTTGGGGGCCAATCTCGAGATTATTTCAGTTACTACTGATTACCTGAAAACAAAGAACGACAGCTCGACCAAGGACAATCTTGAGAACCTGCCGACTATCTAGCTGCTTCATGTTGCTTTTGGTCATCAGGGCTGAGTGCCTTGATGACCTCTGTCGATCGCCACCCTTTACCCTATGGTAGAAACTGAGGTGCGAAGACCACCGTACGGTATTGACCTCCAACGGTGCTCGACTTATTACCCTGCGGGCTGATGCAATATTCCTAATTGGAATTCATTGCGACCACCGCATTTGTTACACACCCAATGCACACCTTGAGAGAATTCTCGAGGGTAAATAGGCTTTGGGTGACCGCAGCCAGGATTTGGACACGGTATTTCTTCTGTGCGAGCATCCACTTCGAATCTACCGTCCAGTGTGCGTCTGATGGCGTAGCTAGCCATACACCTAAAGCAATCAGCTATTACTTCAACCTTGTCGCGGGGTATTCTCTTGCGAATACGTGCGTTGCACTCGCCGCAGTCAAAGCTGGAGAATATTCCAAGCGTGCTGTTGAAAACTTGAGAAGCTAGGACCTTATCGAGGTCTCTCGAAACTTCCTCACACCGCTTGCGTACTGTCTCAGGGGGGGGGATTGATCCTGAAAGAGTTTGCTTTATTGAGGGTACATGCAAAAAACTACCCAGCGCGTCGTAGTGCCGCCTGATCGCCTTAATATTAAATACAACTTCTTTCCCCAAATTGTGCATTACCTCAGGTTTTTCCCCTGGGGACGATTCAATTCCAAAGCTGATTGTACTGTCTGAATCTGCAGTCGGATCAATCTCCAAAAGAACGGCCATAACCTTCTTGGGCTGCCAGGTCTCATACTCTTTGGGTGGGAACTCGCTTTTGTAGGCAGAAGCTCTGTCGTAAGTGACGGCTTCGATCGCCATGCGGAGCTCAAGGGCGGCATATTTCAAACGATGATCTTCGTTGCTGGCGAGTTCAGACTGCGCCGACGCCAGCGCGATCCTTGCCCTAGATCTGTAGGTGCTCATGGAGACTCTCCCTTCAAGACACGCTCGCAGCTTCCAACGCTGCCATTAATTTCCGCTCAGTGTAGCCGGTATGAAGTCAACTGAAGCACCGTACGGTTTGCTGGAGCCATACTGTTTGGACCTCGGTCATTCTGCCGGCGCAGGAGTCAGTGCTTGCAGGCCTACGAAAAGCTCCTTGTACCCACGCAGGAAATACTTGTTCGGCTGCTTCTTCTTCGCATCTTCAGAATGCTCGCACGACAAGTTAGCCAGCAAGCCGCAGTTGATGAAAAACGCGTTCGCCCTTGGAATACGCTTTTCAGGTACACCTGTCTTTTGTAAGCGGACGCTCAATACACCTTGACGAGCTTTTCGTGTCATTCGGTTCCGATGGCAGCCTGCTTCCCTTATGCTGCTCGACTCACATGAGGATGACTGAAAAGGTGTCGCGGTATGGCAGCAAACAAATCTTGTCCTGTGGTTCTCCGAGCCCGCGAACTACTGAGGTGGGGGTGTTTCCGACTTGTGTGGGCCCAGACGCATGAGTCATTTCTGACATATCTAGCGTTGGAACGATGTGGTAATTCCACCTAATTAGGCTGCGAGCTGTAGCGAGAGAGGATCTTCGCCCTTCAGGGTTGTGGCCCAAGCACCTGGAGCGAGCAGCCTTGGGATGGCCCTAGAACAAAACCGCGCTGATTGCCGGGGTTTTTGATTAGCAAATTGATCAAAAATGGTTGCTCAAATTCTATCAATTTGTGATTATGGGTCTGCACCTAGGTGTGAACCATAGGGTGGTTACAGGGATCCAAATGAGGATTGCACCCCGCTTCTGATAAATCAGATGGCACAATGCCAGGTAACAGTGTCCTGCCCTGCCGTAATGTGCGCAAAACGGCAGCTGAGAATCCCGCTTCGAGCGGGATTCGCCGTTTCTGGGCTTTTCATTTTTTTAGCCGTGGTCGATTCCGTACTTCCTTGGGGCATTGGCCCTTCGGCTTCTGCTGCGTGTCCTTGGCAACCTTGAAGAGACTCAGCCCCTTTTTTGATTGGCGTATCCGGTGAGCCCTCACCGGTGCGTGCAAAATACGCATCGGTAACGTGGATGCGTAGCATCCGGTGTTCGCGGAAGAATGCCGAGCACACCTTGTATGGATCGAGCAGGCCAGTGGCACTGTTGAGCACCGTAAGCATGAAAACCGCTCGGCCTCGGTATGATAAATCGTCGCTGCATCCGGTTTTCGAGGATGCCCCTGAGCTGTTTTGACGCTTCGTAGCGTTTCAGGCAGACCATTTGCGTATGCCGGCCATCAGCGTAGAAATAGGGGATGTTATGGCCGCTTTCATCTTTCGTGAAGCAGTGCAGGCCAGGTGGTGCAGTATGCACGCTGTGAGGGCGTGTCATGGACTCCTGATACACCCCCGAGGAACCCGCTCAAATGACTGGCCGACGTCCGCACGGACGGAACTACAGGATAACTTTACCAACAGTAGGTAATTAAGGCCAAAGCAGCTGTTCATGACCGGCAGCTGCTGGGGCGCTCGCGAGCCTCAGTCAGGTGCGCTAGAGTCATGTTGAGAACACAAACAACCTAGGGAGAGTGGCCATTTTCTTCACTGTACTCGACGGTAACGAGCGGATGCCAGGCGACGCCAAGCGCAAGGCTTTCCTCTACATTGATAAGTGGGACGACTGGGGCAAATACAGGACGCAGTTCTTTCTTCAGGTCGCCGACGAGAAAGGCCAAGTCCATGAAATCGGCTCAGTGAAGATCGGTCGCAAGGGCCTGATGCCGTCCCAAAAAGTCTCTAAAGATCATCGCGCGCCGTCCTTGCCCTCGACCTTTAAAACGCTGTCCGAGGAATACTTTTCGCTCGGACAGAGCGAGAGTTACTACGAGTCACTGAACGAACTGAGCGATGCACTCCGGAAGCTCGTGCTAGTCGGACTGCGCGACTGCGCCGCCGACCTCAATATCTTCGAGGCTTATCGCGATGAAATGGTGATGCGTGAGTCTCTTCTGCGCGGCGTTCATGATTCGAAAGTCACTGGCCGACTCAACCGCTTAAGCCGCGGCGATGCCAAACTCACCGAATTTCAGTTCACATATTGCTTTCCCAAGGTTGGTCGCACACCGTCTGCGTCGATGACCTTCAAGGTCACCCCCGATTCTCAGCCGCCGACGAACGTTCACGTTCTCATTGGCCGTAACGGCGTAGGCAAGACACGAAGCATGCGGCAGTTGACCCTTGCTCTTCTTGGCCGCGAGGGTGATGACGGAGCTTCCGCTGGCTCGATTAAGATGCTGGCAGAGGATACAGGCGGCGTAGTGGCCTTTGCCGGGCTGGTACTTGTTTCATTCAGTGCCTTTGACGACTTCGAATTGAAGCCGCCAGAAGCAGGAGATTCCATGATCTGCAGGCAAGTCGGCCTCAGGCATGTCGAATCCTCCGACCACAGTTCGACAACGAAGAGTTTCGCTGAACTGGGAAAGGACTTCGCGAATAGCCTGGCTCGGTGTCAGTCAGGCGTACTGGCGGAGCGCTGGCGCAAGGCTGTGAAAACGCTCGAAGAAGACGATCTCTTCGCGGAGGCGGATGTCACTTCCCTGTTCGACGACGAAAGTGATGTGAGCCTCAAGGTCCGCGCACGCAGGTTGTTTAAGAAGCTCAGTTCAGGTCATGCCATTGTCCTGCTGACCGTAACCCGGCTGATCGAGCTGGTCGATGAACGAACGTTGGTGCTTCTCGATGAACCCGAAGGGCACCTGCATCCGCCGCTGCTTGCCTCCTTTGTGCGCTGCTTGTCGGATCTGCTCATCAGCCGGAACGGCGTGGCTATTGTGGCAACACACTCGCCGGTGGTCCTGCAGGAAGTGCCTCGGTCCTGCGCATGGAAGCTAAGGCGAAGCGGAAGGAGGTCCATTGTTGAGCGTCCGACTGTTGAGACGTTCGGCGAGAACATCGGTGTCTTGACCCGAGAGGTCTTCGGCTTGCAGGTCACACAGTCTGGCTTTCACAAATTGCTGCGGGATGCCGTGTCGGACAACTACTCCTACCAGCGGGTTCTAAAGAGGTTCGGCGGACAGTTGGGTGATGAGGCCAAAGCAATCGTTCAGGGACTCATAGTGGAGCGCGATGGGGGCAACGATGCGTAGTTTGCCGAAACCAGGCACTACAGGAGCCGAAGCGCTGGAGCTGTGTGCGTCCAGCATCAGAGATGGTGACCTGAGGAACCGGATGCGCCTCGCCGTGGCCAGCGTAGAAGCAGCCGAAGCGGTATATGCAAAGAACGGTGAAGGTGCGACGCTGTATGCCATAGTAAGGGCGGCGACTGTAGGCGGACACGTCGCAGGCAAAGAGATGGAGCGTATATACAACGGTACTTTCGTCAAGAGTAGTAAGACGCGCAGCGCATACGCGTCTCTTAAGAAAGCGTGTGTAAACGACATCTGCCCATTGTGCGGCCAAGGCACAGTCCATCAGCTCGATCACTATCTACCGATCACAAGTTATCCAACCTTTGGCGTGACCGCAATGAACCTGGTCCCCGCCTGCAGCGACTGCAACAAGTACAAGCTCGCGCATGTGCCGATGACCGCCGCTGAGCAGACTATCCATCCATACTTCGACGAGGTAGACGATGAGAGATGGCTGTTCGGTGAGGTTGTGCAAGGCACGCCTGCAGCAGTGCGATTCTCTGTCATCCCCCCAGCATCATGGGATGCAGTAAAAGTAGAGCGCATGAGGACACACTTCAAAATTTATAGATTGGGCGCGCTCTACGCAACACATGCTGCAGTGGAAATTGGCAACTTGCGCTATGGCTTCAGGAGGATGGCCGAAACCGCAGGCTTCGAACAACGAGTCAGGCAAAACTTGCGCGAGCGGGCTGAGAGCTGCGCCGATGTCTATGAAAACTCGTGGCAAAGAGCGACTTTTGACGCGCTCGCGGACTCCGACTGGTTTTGCTCTGGAGGATTCGACAAGACGTAGACATTCCTGATCGAAGGTCATGGACCTTCGACGGCTTCCCTCGATGGCCCAAGTTCCGCTTTTATCGACCTCCTGCAGAAGCTTGTGCGCCTACCGCCGTACCGCGCTTAGGGATAGTCTGTTGAAATGGCCGCGCGGCATGATACCCAAGCTCTCTCGGCGACCGAGCTTTGACGAGTACGCGGTTTGGACAGAAACCAACCGATGATAGTCTTCACCTGCGACTGCACATTAAGGTACAGCGTGTGCGGTACAACAACCATTAAGGAGTTCGAAGCATGGCACTCGACGGCCAGGGGCTGATTCTGCTGACTTATCTTGTTGACAAGCTGCCTCAGATAGCGCCTGGTAGGCCGCAGGGCTATGTGGGCTACAAGCAGATTCATGAGGATCTGGGGCTCGCGCTCGAGGGCAGAACCTACGGTGAGAGCTTGCAAGTCCAGGGCCTAAACAGTCTTGCAGAGTGGACGGCTGATTTGTCATTGCCCGCCATTACAGGGTTGATCATCGATCGCGACCCTCAGAAGATGCGTCCTGGTCCTGGCTACTTCACGTTGTTTGGTCAGAGAGACGAAGACTATCCTTGGTGGGAAAGCGAAATCAGGAAGGCGAAGGGCTTCGATTGGGCGCCATTCATCGCGAATAAACCATTGCCCGTCTCGCCGCCGGCAAATGACTTATCAGAACCACCAGACCGTGTGGAAACTACGATGAGCCGCATTATCCGCGATAGTCTGCTCTCCCGACGTATCAAACAGATGAACGATTACAAGTGCCAGCTATGCCGGCACTCCATCAAACTTCCGAACGGATTGGGTTATGCAGAGGCGCACCATCTTCAACCGCTCGGTTCCCCGCATGACGGACCCGACATCGAAGGGAACGTAATCTGCCTTTGTCCGAACTGCCATGTCGAACTCGACTACGGTATCCGTAGCCTGCGTATGGAAGACATCACCATCGTCGCTGGTCACGTGATCGACGAACGGTTCATCAAATATCACAACGTAAAGTGCGTCGGACAGTAGATCGACGCGCCATCCCCCTTGACGACGCGCTTCTGTGAGCGGGTTCGAAGTCAGTACGCCAGGTACCATTGATCCGCGCGGAGTGAAGTTCTGCATATTTGACGCCAAACTATTCGACGAAATTTTCAGTCGTGCTTTATAGTTAATTTCTCCATATCCATTGATTGCTCTAAAATCCCCGTAATGAATCGGTGAGTTAAAAGGCTATATTTAGTAGGGTGAGGGGTGTAAGCCGGCGCCTACTCGCGGGCGGATATCGTTACGCAATATAATATTCATTGTTATCGGATTTTCTGGATCCCGCTGATCAATTTCTTTGACTATTTTTAACAGTGTATCAATGTAGCTCAATATAGTATTTAAATTAGACCTGTCGACATCTGCACTCTGGGTAGGGTAATCATCAGGGTACACCTTGGCTTGGCCTTGTGAAACTGCATGCTGATGAAGTTGTTTGTACATTTCTGGAATTTTATAATAACCATGTCGGCTCAGGTTTGTGAGGGTAACAAGAGTCGGCACTGGTAATGCGTGCGCAAAAATCACTAAATACTTATCAAGATTTGTTAGGAAGTTATTGTTTTTCCGAATGAAAACCTCGTACATCGGTTCTGAATAGTTAACGTAATCGTAACGCTTGTAGTAAATCATCTTGTTTATTTGTTCGGAGAATTCGTTATTCAAGAAATCCTTTGGGTTGACTTTATAACTGGGCTTATCAATGAGGGCTGTATATTTGTATAGTTCGGCCAATATGTGCAGGCTTTCTTCCATGATTGGGCGGAGCAGTATCAGGGCCTTTGAAACTTGCTCTTCCTTTAAAGTTTTTTCAAGCGCCTGCATCTCCTCGTCTTTTTCCTGACTCATGCGATGAGACAATGCATTTAGGAAAAAGCCGATCAGTGCAACACCGATTAACACCTGTAGAGATACCAGTAGCGGCATAAATGGATGAGTTAATTTTGGAGCAATATCTCCATACCCAAGCGTAGTTGCGGTTATCACGCTGAAGTACATGGCTATACCCAGATCTGGCGCCTGTGTTAGACTATCTGGTACAAACCGATACACGAAGCCGAAGGCAAAAATATTCACAAAATATAGAACACCAAATATAAAGGGTTTTTGACGTGCAAAAACCCGTGTCAAATGCGAGCTAAGCTCTAGATCTAGATTTTTCTTAAGACTGTTTTTCAAAATCCTCTCCACTTTCTATGCGCAGCGTAATTGGTCGCTCACTAATTCGTTAAGCCAGATATCTAGAGCCAAGAATATTGGAAGTCGGCCATTTAATCTACAGCGCTGTGGCACCTCCCTCGATCTCAAGAACCGAGTGCTCTGAATAGCTTTATCGATTTTGGAATTTTATTCAGTTAGATTGACGGAGTTTAGCTAGTCTGGTAGCTGTGACTCCTGGTGTTTCAGTAAGCTACTATCGCGAGAGAAATCACATGGGCGAATATTTTTATCGGCCAGCTGAGGATCTTCGTGCCATCGTAGGGGAGTTAAAAATGCAAGCCTCAGCGATCTTTATCCTTTTTGCTGGCTGCTATATTCAATAGCAGCCATTTTGCGTGATTAGTGTCATAGCCCCTGTCTTGCATGAGCTTGCGGCATCGTTCACGATGCCTGCACCAGCTGATTGGAACCTTTAACCGTCAAGCAATGGTGGGGCATGTGAAATCTCGCTGGCTGTCTGGGTGAGGCAGTCGGCCAAAAAGTCGCTTATAAGGCCTGATCGCAACACCGATGCCTCTGCCGAGAAACCTCTTAGTCCAGATTCAGCCGCTTTCGTGTCTCATCGCTCATGAAGATATCGTAGATATGGTGGTACTCGCGGGCTTTGGTCTCAATCGCGGTGACCTTGTGGTACCGAATTGAGCCGTGCACAACAATTACCTTGGTAGGCGGCTTAAACGGGTTGTCCAATTCGACCTCGACCACAACAGGGGGCACTTCGTCGCCAAGTCTTTCCGCGTCGGCCTCCGGCGGTGGTACATAGGCGAGGCGGCTGGCCTCAGGGAACAAGACTACATTAGTACCTGTCTCACCCGTTTGCACGGATGGGAAGACCAGACCGTCGACCTGCTTGCCAAAGCGCAGCCGTAGGTACTCGAATACCACCTGGGTCGACAGATAGCTAAGTTCATCATTGCGAGCCTTTGGCCTGGACATCTTTTTGACAAGCGAGCCCAAGAATATCTTACGGTGTAGCGCCTCACGAAATCCAACGTCCAGAAGCGACAGGTCCGGAGGTTCAACCTTGTCCAGAGCCGTTAGGTCAAGGAGCTTCAGTTCGGCGACTGGAGTCAGCGCCGTGCTTACCACATGATCCCCAGTGATGGAGCGGATTTCGCTCAGACATGTTTCCCGCTCCAGCGCGCAATACAGAGCGGAGATACCGTTCGGTGTCATCCTTTGACTGCTCGCTAGGAATCTCGGAGTAGGGCCGAATTGGCCAGCAGGATCATGAGTTATCTTCTCCGCCTCGCTGAAGGATTTAGCAAGACGCGCACGGTACATAAATTCGCCATTGGCGATAGTCCGGATAGCTTCAGACTTAAGGCCTTCGTTATCGGCGACCAGCAAAGAGAAAATTGAGTCTAGGAATTCTCCGGCTTTTGCGTTGAAGAAGCGGTGCGTGTATTGCACACCCTCAACGAACTGATCCCAAGGGCGTTCGTAGCGGTTCACTTCCATTGCGTCGTCGTCGCCATAAAAGTGCGTAGTGTCGCCGGCGTCATCCAGATTGAATTCATCTGGAACACTGCTACACAAATCGTCGAAATATGGTTCGTTACCCAGGTCGAACCATTCCGAGAGAACAATATCTATTTCTGCAATGGGGAAAAGCTCAACTCTGGCCCCATACAACATGCTGAGCTCGTAGTCCGAGAGATCCTCCTTGCGCGCAATGTTTTCGCGAACCCGTGCATAGATATATTCAAATAGAATCCGGGGCTCAATTACTTTCCCATGGTGGTGGCAATACTTACAGCTCGCTTCCTGTCCGTGCGCACCGAACAACTTCTTGAGAGGCTCCGGAGTGACGCATTCAATGCAGATCATTGCTTCTTCCTGAAGGTTGTTTTTTCATGGGAATGCTGGAACCATCGGCATCTAAATAGCAGAACTGGTGGCTCCCGTGTAGCCCCAAAAGCGGCAGCTGATTGCACTGGACCATTGAGGTAATCTCCACCAGGGACCATTTGAGCAGATACATTCCTAGGAGGGCCGATCCACTCATGTCCGCAGATAAAGCGCTTGTCGCTGCCCTTCAAGCATTGTGGGATATCCGGCCACCCGGCCCACAGAATCTCTGGAGCAGCCGTGAGTTCGTCGCACTGAAGGAGTTGCTCACTAATCGCTACCTCAATGGAAAATCCACCTTTGGGCTGGAGAGCTCCATCGGCAATGCGCTTAGGTCGCTGGGGCTGCCATGCAGCACCCCTCATTTGCCCAATCGGCCCAAGCCAGATATGGCTAAGGTTGCTGCCGCGCTGGCTCACGAGTTACAGCGCACCACCATTAGGCGGCGTTATCTCTGCCCGCTCGATATGGCCGATGAACTCCCATCCTTCCAGTTTGGCGATGCTAAGATGGGCAGATTCACTGCTGCCGAACTTGAGACTTTGTTCGATGCCCCCCGTTTGGAGCGCTGCTATCCCTCCACACGGCTGGATACCCAGCGCCTGTCCCAGTTCCATTGGATGGTCGTAGAGGAAGACATCTCGGTTCGAGGCGAATCGGGCAACCGCCAGTTTTCCTGGCTGGACTCTCCATTCGGAAAGGATCTGGGTGAGATTGTTCCCCATAGCGGGCGCTTCCCCGCAGCGGTAGAGCGCGCGCTGTTCTTCCTACTGCTGGCACCATGGGAAGACTGGGCTCAGATGACCGAAGTGGACTGGCGAGGTTTCCGGCTCCCTTGGATATACATTGTTGACGATGACCTGTGCGAGTTCCCGTCTCCGCCGCCACTCCCGGAGAGGTTGTCGTGGGAACCTTGCTGGCACCAGGTGGACCACGATGAGTGGGAGGAGCACGAATGTCCGATCTCGCTGAAAATCTGGGAAGACGCCGAGGGTGTGCGGCAGGCACTGGACGCGAGATGGGCACTGCTGCAGGCGACCAGAATCCAGCTGTCAGAGTTGTTCTCAACTCCCGTAGAGCACTTCTTGGTCCGTGCGTTTCTTTCCGATGGCATCGATGAGGTGATGGCGCACCTCATCATGATTGAGGCCGCATTTGGTTCCGAGGCAGACCATAGACGCAAGCTACGGCTGAAAGGCGATAGTAACGACGAATCGCCAACTCGGAGAGTTGCGGCTCGACTGAGTGCCGCCATAGACAAGCCGGGCGCAGCGAAGGAGTATCTAGATCTTTACGACATGCGATGTACCTACGTTCACGGGCGGCCGGAAGGTCGTATCATCTCTACCCACCAGCGGGTCTTGGCACGTCGCCTTGCATGCCAAGCGGCAAACGCACTGGTTGGCCTAGCGCAAACACAACAGGTCCGTGAAATTGTCCTGCTCGACTTGCTCAATCGCGGGGTGGCATATCTCCCACCCAAGCCATGACCATGTGGCTAACTCAAGCGCAGCCTCATGAAGGTAGGCGGCGTGTGGCGACTGTCCGCATTGCGTTGTTGATTGCGGCCGGTCAAGCTCGCTCAGTGTATTGAGTAAGTCTGATGAAAACGACTGATAAGTACCAATGCAAATGCGGTGATCAAGTCCTTGCCATCACATATTGGCTACCACGCAGTCTCAATTCGGGCCAGTAATGACCCCGGACACCCCAAATACAAAACAGCATCAGGCTGTTAATTGATCATCGAGGCCGGCCAGGAGGGTCTTACGGTACACCGGGCCAAGCTGCCCAGCCTGCGTCAGTCGCATCTATTTCGAAAAAATCGCATTTATTTCGAAAGCCTACAGCCTCCGCCCACCAGCGCCGGGCCGGACGCCGAGTGGTGCGGATGGCGAAAGGGTCTTTGCGGCCAGCAGTCCAGCGGCGCCTTGCCGCTGACCGACTGGATCGCCGCGACCTCGAGCGCCTCGTGCTCGTCCAGGGGCGGCAGCAAGCCGGGCAGGCGACTGGCCAGAAGTGTCTTGCCGGTGCCGGGCGGGCCGGTGAACAGCAGGTTGTGCGCTCCGGCGGCCGCCACCAACAGGGCGCGCTTGGCAGCGACCTGCCCCTGCACTTCGCTGAGGTCGGGATAGGGCCGCGTGCGCAGGGTCAGCCCGTTGGCCGCATAGGTCGGCAGCGGCACCTGGCCGTTGAGGTGCGCGACCAGTTCCTGCAGATGCCCGACGGCATACACCACCAGACCGCCCGCCAGGCTCGCTTCCTCGGCGTTCTCACGCGGCACCACCAGTGCCCGCCCGGCTTCGCGCGCGGCCAGCGCCGCCGGCAACACGCCCTGGACCGGCCGCAGCGCCCCTGAAAGCGCCAACTCGCCCAGGCATTCGAAGTCGGCCAGAGTGGCTACCGGCACCTGCCCGTTGGCGGCGAGAATGCCCAGGGCGATGGCCAGGTCGTAGCGCCCGCCGTCCTTGGGCAGATCGGCCGGGGCAAGACTCTGGGTGATGCGCCGCGCGGGATACTCCAGCCCGGAATTGACGATGGCGCTGCGCACCCGGTCCTTGCTTTCCTTGACCGTGGCCTCGGGCAGGCCCACCAGCGTGAGGTTGGGCAGGCCGTTGGCCAGATGGGTTTCGACGCTGACCGCCGGCGCCAGCACCCCGACCTGGGCGCGGCTGTAGACGAGGGCGAGGGACATGGACACTCCTTGATCGCTGGGGACGCCGCGTCCTGCGGCTGGGGGCAAGGATAGTGGTGGGATTGGGTGTGGGCAGGGAAAGAGTGAGACGGGGTTTTGCGACAAGCGAGCCATGAGCCATGCTTGCGCCGGGGTACCTGCATGATTGCCGAGAGCTTTCGCGATCGACCGGTGTGATGCTTTAGAAAGAAGCGCGAGGTGGCTAGAATGAGCGAGTCTCTGTCCATTTCCCCTCAGGAGAAAGGTATGTCGAGTACAAGGCGCCTTACCGAAAAGGAGATTCAACATCTCGAAGGTGAGATTCCTGCAGTCGCAACAGGTGCAACGCGTATGGCCTTCTTGCGAGCGCTCGCGGCCGGACATACCGTCATGACGGTGCAGGGCAGCTATCTCGTTGAGTCCAAGGCCGATGGATCCGAGACGGTCGTCGGTAATTCCAGGCCTCGCCGCAAAGTGAGTGTCGGTCAGGCCATCCAGGTCCACCGAGTAGGTTCAAGTGCTAACGCCTAGCTACGCGTCTTTGCGGGGCCGAATGGTTCGGGCAAGAGCACCATCAAAGAGCAAGTTCCGGCCAATCTGATCGATACCTACGTGAACGCAGACGAGATCGAAAAGGCCGCGAAGGCAGACGGTTTTGTCGATCTCAGTCCATTCAAAGTTAAGGCGACCGCCGATCACGTTCGAGCCTTCTTTGCCACCCACGACTTGATCTTGAAAGAGCGTCTTGAAGGTCAGGCTGCATTGTTCGACATGGACGGCCCGCGCATCGACGTTCGCCGCCTCGACTTCAATTCGTATCACGCCTCGGTAATTGCTGATTTCATCCGGCAGAAACTCGTGGAGGAACGTGTGAGCTTCACGTTCGAGACGGTGATGTCGTCGCAAGACAAGGTCGCCTTCATGCGCCGTGCGCAGGAACTGGGTTATCGCACCTACCTCTACTTCGTGGCCACTGACGACCCAAGCATCAACATAAACCGCGTGGCTAACCGTGTAGACGATGGTGGACACAACGTCCCGGCTGACAAGATCGTTCAGCGTTTCCACCGGTCACTCAAGCTACTGCCGGAGGCAGTTGCAGCGTCCAACCGTGCTTACATCTTCGATAACTCGGGTGAGCACTCTGTCTGGTTGGCCGAGATCACCGACGGCACCAGCCTTGAATACAAGGTTGAAGACCAGCCTGATTGGTTCATGCAGGCCTACGTAGATAAGGTCACGAGCGACGCGAGCTAATGGTAGCTGGATGTTGCGCCACCGCCAGCCTTCTTGACCTACAGTGACAGCATCCTCGATTTTCTCTTCCGGATAAGGATGTCGACATGAATGGCTTGGCAGTGGTGACGGGCGGCAGCCGCGGGATCGGTGCGGCGATCGCCCGGCAGCTCGGGCAACAAGGGTACGAGGTCTGCCTGACCTACGAGCAGAACAACGAAGCGGCACAGCAGGTGGTGGATGCGATTGGCGCGGCGGGTGGTCGTGCCTGGAGTTTCCCGTTGAACCTCGCCTCGCCGGAGGCCGTGATGGCGTTGTTCGACGCCGTGGACCGACGCGGCACGCCGCTGTCGTTGCTGGTCAACAATGCGGGCATCACCGAAGGCTTTTCCAGACTTGAGGCGCTGTCCTACGAACGGCTGGAACAGGTCTTCCAGGTCAACGTCTTCGGTGCCTTCCTGTGCGCCCGCGAGGCGGTGCGGCGCATGGGGTATTCCCATGGCGGCGCGGGCGGGGTCATCGTCAACGTGTCATCGCGTGCCGCCGAGTTGGGTGGGGCGGGCGAGTGGATTCACTACGCGGCGAGCAAAGGGGCTATCGATAGCCTGACCCGTGGCCTGGCCAAGGAGGTCGCCGGCGACGGGATCCGGGTCAATGCGGTCGCTCCGGGGTTGATCGAGACCGAGTTGCACGCGGCGGCCGGCAAGCCCGAGCGGCTGGCCGAGATGTCCAGTGGCGTGCCAGCCGGTCGCGCCGGTTTACCCCAGGAAGTGGCCGATTGCGTGTGCTGGCTGGCCTCGGAGGCAGCCAGCTATGTCACAGGGACCATCGTGCCGGTGGCCGGGGGCCGCTAAAAGTGGCCAGTACCCGCCAGCCCCTGCCGGCGGGCAACCGGTTCAGTCCAGTGGCTTGCGCATCAGGATGTCGATGGCAAAAGCACCGAGCACCCCACCGGATACCCACCGGTGCAGGCAGAGCACGTAGCTCATGCCTTGGGCTCCATGATGAAGTGCACCGCCTGCACCAATTCATCGCCGATGCGCACGGCATCCTCGCGTGAGCTGCCGGTGGCCAGCACATAGCCCGACACGCAGTCGGCGACCGTATCCAGGGCCGGTATCGTGTCGCCTTCGTGTTTCTGAATGACCACCGCCTGTTGCGCTTCGCCCAGCTCGAACAGGAAGGGCAGGAACACGCGTGGGGTCTCGCCGGGGCGGGTGTGACGGACATCGACATCGGGTTTGAGGTCGAGCTCGACCTTGCGCACCGTGCCCGGCGTCGGCACGAAGAACTGGATCGCAGCGCCGGCTTTGGGCTGGGGCGATTGCAGTGGCAGTTCGTCGATGCCCAGCGGCACGGTCAGCAACATCCGGTTCAGGTCCAGGCCGAATGCGCGGCGCACCAGTTCCGGGGCCCCGGAACCGGCCAGACGTGCGTGCGACTCCAGCACCCGTGGGCCTTTGTCGGTGAGCACGAACTCGCTGTGCGACGGACCTTCGGCAGGCTTGAGCACCGACCGGCCGTGCTCGGCCACGAAGTCGATGGCGTCCTGCGCGCAGGTCACATGACGGTAGGCGACCGGGCTGAGGTCATGCTCGGCCAGCAGCTTGCGCATGGCGACCTTGTCCTTGAGCAGGTGGGCCGTCTTGTACGACACGCCGGTGAGCTGGAAATGATCGACGACCTTGCCGGTCGACTCGCCCGCCACTTCGGTGGTGGTGATGATGCGAACGGGTGGTATAGGCCAGATAAGACAAAAACCACCGAGCACGCTCAAGGAACTGGGATCAATGAGGTGCCGGGCGGCTTTCAATAGTGCATTACCGCGCTTCAAGGGGTTTCAGGCAGCACCTAGAACCACTGGCCGAACCGGCGGATGTACAAAGTCTTCATGCCCTGAGCCACCACGCAGTAGCCCAGCAGCGTGGCGGCCAGCCAAGGGAAGTATTCCCACGGCAGCGGTACGAGTCCCACCATCGCGCCCACCGGCGAGAACGGCAGGTAGATGCCCAAGGCCATCACTGCACCGGTGGCCAGTAGCACCGGTAGCGCTGCGGTGCTCTGGAAGAACGGCACCTTGCGGGTGCGCAGCATGTGCACCACCAGCGTTTGCGACAGCAGGCCCTCGATGAACCAGCCGGACTGGAACAGCGCCTGCATTTCGACGCTATTGGCGGCAAACACGTACCACATCAGGGCGAAGGTGGTGATGTCGAAGATCGACGAGGTCGGCCCTATCCACAGCATGAAGCGGCCGATGTTGCCGGCATCCCACTTGCGTGGCTGGCGCAGGAACTCCTTGTCCATGCGGTCCCACGGCAGCGCCAACTGGGAAAAGTCGTACATCAGGTTCTGCAGCAGCAGATGAATCGCCAGCATCGGCAGGAACGGGATGAAGGCGCTGGCCACCAGCACCGAGAACACGTTGCCGAAGTTGGAGCTGGCGGTCATGCACAGGTACTTCATGATGTTGCCGAAGGTTTCGCGGCCTTGTACCACGCCTTCCTCGAGCACCATCAGGCTTTTCTCCAGAAGGATGATGTCGGCCGACTCCTTGGCGATATCGGTGCCGCTGTCCACCGAAATCCCCACATCGGCGTCACGCAGGGCCGGGGCATCGTTGATGCCGTCACCCAGGAAACCGACGGTGTGACCGTTGGCCTGCAGGGCCTTGAGCACCCGTGATTTCTGCAGCGGGGTGAGCTTGGCGAACACGGTGCGGGCTTCGACCTGGATGGCCAGGGTGGTGTCGTCCATGCGTTCGATGTCGCGACCCAACAGTGGCAGGCCGGGATCGAGGCCCACTTCACGGCAGACTTTGCAGGTGACCACCGGGTTGTCGCCGGTCAGCACTTTGACCTGCACGCCCTTGTCACGCAGCGCGGCGATGGCGGGGCCGGCGGTTTCCTTGGGGGGATCGAGGAAGGTGAGGAAACCCTGGATCACCAGGTCGCACTCGTCGTCGGTGTGGTACTGCGCCTTTTCTTCGGTAGGGGGAATGTGCCGGGTGGCGACCACCAGCACGCGGAAGCCATCGCGGTTGAACGCGTCGGCGCTGTCGAGCAGGCGCTGGCGGCGCAGAGGATCGAGTGCCACCACGTCATCGCCTTCCTGGACATGGGTGGCGATGGCGAGCATTTCTTCGACCGCGCCCTTGCTCACCATCAGGTGCTGGCCCAGGACGTTCTTCACCACCACCGACAGGCGCCGGCGAATGAAGTCGAACGGCAACTCATCGACCTTGGTATAGCTGCGCGGCGCCTCGAAGGCGTGGTCCTGGCCGGCGAAATGCAACACCGCCTGGTCCATCAGGTTGCGGATACCGCTCTGGTGGTAGCTGTTGAGCCAGGCCAGCTCCAGCACACGACGGTCGCGTTGACCGTCGAGGCGTACGTGGTGTTCGAGAATGATGCGGTCCTGGGTGAGGGTACCGGTCTTGTCGGTGCACAGCACATCCATGGAGCCGAAGTTCTGGATGGCGTTCAGGCGCTTGACCACCACTTTGCGTCGGGCCATGGCGACCGCGCCCTTGGCCAGGTTGGCGCTGACGATCATCGGTAGCATTTCCGGGGTGAGCCCCACCGCCACGGCCAGGGCGAAGAGGAAGGCATCGCCCCAATCACCCTTGACCAGGCCGTTGATCATGAACACCACCGGCACCATCACCAGCATGAAGCGGATCAGCAGTGCGCTGACGCTGTTCACCCCGCGATCGAAGGCGGTCTGGGTGCGCGACCCGGCGATGGCCTTGGCCAGGGAGCCGAAATAGGTACGCTTGCCCGTGGCCAGCACCACCGCACGGGCCCGGCCGCTGACCACGTTGGTGCCCATGAAGCAGATGTTCGACAGCTCCAGCGGGCTGTCGGCGTCGCCGGCGTCTTCGGCCGATTTCTGCGCGACGTGGCCGAGGGTGTCGTACTTCTCCACCGGCAGCGCTTCGCCGGTCAGCACCGCCTGGCTGATGAACAAGTCACGCGATTCGAGCAGGCGCACGTCGGCGGGGATCATGTCGCCCGCCGAGAGCTGTACCAGATCGCCGACCACCAATTCGTTCATGGGCACTTCACGCAGGGCCGGTGCTTGGCCGAAGCGTTCGCGGCGCAGCACCGTGGCGGTGGTGCGGACCATCGCCTTGAGCGCATCGGCGGCCTTGTTCGAGCGGTACTCCTGCCAGAAGCGCAGCAGGCTGCTGACGCTGACCATGGTCATGATGATGATGACCTTGGTCAGGTCGGCGTCGTCCCCTTCGCCGGCACGGATCGGCAGCCAGTAGTCGGTGACGAAGCTGATCGCGGCGAGGGTCAGCAGGACATAGATGAAGGGGTTGTTCAGGGCCTTGAGCAGTTGCACCACGGCGGGTGCCTGACGGTCCTGGGCCACTTGGTTGGCACCGTCGCGCTGCAGGCGCTTGGCGGCTTCCTGCTCGGTCAGGCCCAACTCGCTGGTGTCGAGGTTGGCCAACGTCACGGCCAGTCCATGGTGCGCCTCACGGGCGGCCTGGGTGGACAGGCGGGTTTCGCGCTCGGCCTTGGCCGACGGGGTATTACGGTATTTGGCGGTCATGTTGCTGTGCTCCTGCCGCTGCGGCGGCACGCCACACAGACGTTTCACTCACGGGGTGAACGGCGGTATGTCGGGTCGCATGAAAAAACCAGGTTTTTCCGACGGTTGTCTGTTCGCTGCCGAGGGTCGGAAGTTGATCCGGCAGCGAACTTTCTACTCGCGCAGTCCATGGGTTTGTCCTCGTTCAAATAATTCAGGCAATAAGGAACCCTCAAACTTTTAAATTAAAAAAGTTTGCACGGAAGTGACCGTTTAAATACGGTTTTCAGATGAAGTTCGAGGGCCTCAGGCAGGCGCGAAACCAGGCCATCGGCCCGCTGCGACTCGGAGGTTCCTGAGGGGCGTCATGGCACCAGTGCAGGCGCAACTGGAGTTTTCCGTGACCAGGATGGGCCTGCCATACGGCGCGCAGTTGCGGGCCGCGTGCAGCGGCCGTGGGAACGTCTTCAAGCCTCGCGCCGAGTGGTCTGCGGGCGCGCGCATGCAGCGCGGCCAGGCAGGCGTGCAGGCGATGTGAAACGAACGAGGTGAGGGTCATGAGCTTGCCTCCGACCGGCGGGCACCGGGCGAGGCAAGTCACGGCGGAGCGTCAGGCTCTGGCGCGGCGTGCCCGATCCAGGTGTCGGGACCGGTGTTCCGATTTCAGTGCCTGACCGGCCCGTGGGGCGCCGATCAGGCAGCGACTAGATACTGTGTCCATTGAATGCTTCATTGAGTGGAGTAAGGGCCTTTTCCCAAGGCGAGCGAACTTTATTCAAGGGTAGTATCGAAGTCAATCGCAGAGGGGGTCGTTAAATAACTTTCATCTTGTCGAATGCGATATTTAGTGTGTAGGAAAGCATTCTTCATAGGCTCGGCCTGCAGGCGGCATTGCACCGTGCAGGCTCTGCCAACTGGGGGCTCAGTGGTCCGCTGAAGGCGCCAGGCGGGCCTCGAGGTCGGCCACCTGCTTTTCCAGTGCTTCAAGGCGGGCACGGGTGCGGGCCAACACCACCATCTGGCTGTCGAATTCTTCTCGGCTGACCAGGTCCAGCTTGCTGAAGGTGCTCTGCATCAGGGCCTTGAACTGGCTTTCGAGTTCGGCGCGCGGTTGCGCAGTATCGCCGCTGAACAGGCGCGAGGCCTGGTCGCTCAGGGCATCGAGGAGGGCTTTGGGCGCGAGCATGGGGCAGGCTGTCCATCAAGAGGGAAGGGTTGGCAGTGTAGCACGGTGCCTCGGAACGGCTGGATGCACACTTTTTGCGCAGCATGCAGGGGTTGGATGCACCGGAATTGTGCGCCTTCTTCTCTGAGGGCCTCAGGCCAATCCTCGAGCGATAACGTAATGGCCTGTAATTCCGAGCTTTTTGAGAAATGGCAAGGTTTCTGCAATGACTCTCGCAAGCCATGCACTGATGACGTCCTGAGTGATCGGGCAGTGTGCAGGCGCAATCGCTAGGTCTCACGTCACCCACCGAAGCGTGCGTCGGAGGGGGGAAGGAAACCAACGACGCGTTACAAAGCCAGGCGCTGCGCTTAGACTTGAGACGGGTTTGTTTTCCTGGGGCAAGTCCACCAAATCGGGAGAAGAGTTTCATGAAGCTAGTCACTGCCATCATCAAGCCGTTCAAGCTGGACGACGTGCGCGAGTCGCTGTCGGAAATCGGCGTGCAGGGCATCACCGTGACCGAAGTCAAGGGCTTCGGCCGGCAGAAGGGCCATACCGAGCTGTACCGTGGTGCCGAGTACGTGGTCGATTTCCTGCCCAAGGTCAAAATCGATGTCGCCATCGACGACAAGGACCTGGACCGGGTGATCGAAGCCATTACCAAGGCTGCCAACACCGGCAAGATCGGTGACGGCAAGATCTTCGTGGTGAATCTGGAGCAGGCCATCCGCATCCGTACCGGCGAGACCGATACCGACGCGATCTAAGCGACGCAACACCGCCTCACCAAACCCAACACGCCCCAGGAGAAAACAAATGACTCTGCGCAAGATCGCAGGGCTAGGAGCCCTATTGTCCCTCGTCATGCCTGGCCTGGCCTTGGCAGACGAAGCCGCCGCCCCGGTGCTGAACTCCGGCGACACCGCCTGGATGCTCACCGCCACCGCGCTGGTACTGTTCATGACCATCCCGGGCCTGGCCCTGTTCTACGGTGGCATGGTGCGCTCCAAGAACCTGCTGTCGGTGATGATGCAGTGCTTTGCCATCACTGGTCTGATCAGCATCCTGTGGGTCGTCTACGGTTACAGCATCGCCTTCGATACCGCCGGTATGGAAAAGGGCGTGCTCAACTTCAATTCCTTCATCGGGGGCTTCTCCAAGGCCTTCCTCGCGGGCGTCACGCCATCGGGCCTGACCTCGGCCACTGCGCTGTTCCCCGAGGCGGTGTTCATCACCTTCCAGATGACCTTCGCCATCATCACCCCAGCGCTGATCGTCGGCGCCTTCGCCGAGCGCATGAAGTTCTCCGCCATGCTGGTGTTCATGGGCGTGTGGTTCACCCTGGTCTATGCGCCGATCGCGCACATGGTCTGGAGCGGTGACGGTGCGCTGATGTGGGACTGGGGCGTGCTGGACTTCGCTGGCGGCACCGTGGTGCACATCAACGCCGGTGTCGCGGGCCTGGTGGCCTGCGTGGTGCTGGGCAAGCGCAAGGGCTACCCGACCACGCCGATGGCACCGCACAACCTGGGCTACACCCTGGTCGGTGCGGCCATGCTGTGGATCGGCTGGTTCGGCTTCAACGCAGGCTCCGCCGCGGCCGCCAACGGTACCGCCGGCATGGCCATGCTGGTGACCCAGATCGCCACCGCCGCCGCCGCGCTGAGCTGGATGTTCGCCGAGTGGATCGGTCATGGTAAACCGAGCGCGCTGGGCATCGCGTCGGGGGTGGTCGCGGGTCTGGTCGCCATCACTCCGGCGGCGGGCACGGTAGGTCCGATGGGCGCTCTGGTGATCGGCTTGGCGTCCGGCGTGATCTGCTACTTCTGCGCCACCAGCCTCAAACGCAAGCTGGGCTATGACGACTCGCTCGATGCCTTCGGCGTGCATGGCGTGGGCGGCATCGTCGGCGCGATTCTCACCGGCGTGTTCGCGGCACCTGCGCTGGGCGGCTTCGGCACGGTCACCGATATCGGTGCGCAGGTCTGGGTACAGGCCAAGGGCGTGATCTTCACTGTGGCCTATACCGCCATCGTCACCTACGTGATTCTCAAGGTACTGGACGCGGTGATGGGGCTGCGGGTCAACGAAGAAGAAGAGTCGGTCGGTCTCGACCTGGCTCAGCACAACGAGCGTGGTTACAACCTGTAATCGCCACGCGGTAAAAAACTTGCCCGGCTCGTCCGGGCATTTTTTTGCCTGATTTTTACTGTTTCGCCTTGGGGCAAACGGTTTACCCGACACGTTCGTGACGTAGGGCGAATACTTACAAAATGACGGGTATTGATGGAGCTTTGCTTTTTCTCCCGGCGCGCTAGAATGCGCGCCGGAGGGGGCCTTCGAGGCGCCCTGCGCACGTCGGTGCCAGCTTTGCTAGGCTGGCTCATAGCGCAAGGCCATCGGCCCCCGCCGAAGATTTCGCCAGTGCTGGCCTTAGGCCGGAACCTGCTGGCAAGCGCTCCCTGTACGCAGCGCATACTCCAGGCCGTGGCCAATCCACGGTCGGTGGAATTTTCACCGGTGGCTGCCGGTCTACGGCATCACTGGGCCATAACTAATCTGCTTTTCGCAAGTCATGAGGTAGAACATGAGCGACGACGATCTGGAAAACGATGACCTCGAAGTCGGCGACGACGAAGAGGGTGACGAGGCCCTCGAAACGGCGGCCGACGACGGTGCCGAAGATGCCGGCGACGACGACAGCAGTCCGGCGCCGGCGGCCAAGGGCAAATCCAAGGCCGCTGTCTCGGTAGACGAGATGCCGAGCCTGGAGGCCAAGCAGAAAGAGCGCGATGCGCTGGCCCGGGCCATGGAAGAGTTCCTGGCGCGCGGTGGCAAGGTGCAGGAAGTGGAGGCCAACGTGGTCGCCGATCCGCCCAAGAAGCCGGACAACAAGTACGGCAGCCGCCCTATCTGAGTGGCTGAGTGCGAAAGAGCCCGCCGTCGCTGCGGGCTTTTTTGTGGGCGCTGAAAGGACAGGCGCTCAGCGCCAACGCGCCAGCACCTCGGGAAGCTGCGACAGCTGCCGGACCTCGGCGTCCGGCGCGCGCTCGCCGGTCCAGTCCTTGCCCTGGGGGTTGAACCACACCGCGCGCAGGCCGGCGCGCTGGGCGCCGGAAATGTCATCACCCGGATGGTCTCCGATGTGTACTGCGGCGGCTGCCTCGACCCCGCCGCGCTTGAGCGCTTCGAGAAACGGTGCCGGATCCGGCTTGCCCACGCCCAGGTCCTCGGCGCACAGGGCGAAGCGGAAGTAGTCGGAGATGCCCAGCCGGCGCACGTCGGCGTTGCCATTGGTCACGACGCCCAGCACATAGTGCTGGCGCAGGATCTCCAATACGGGCTCGACTTCTGGGAACACTTTGACCTGGTGCCGGGCCTGCAGGAACACCTCGAAGGCTTCGTCTGCCAGCGCCTGCGCCTGCTCTTGGGCGTAGCCGACTTCCGCCAGCGCGTTGTACAGCACGCGTCGGCGCAGCGCACTGATGCGGTGCTTGAGCGCTGGTTCGGCCTGGACCAGGCGTTCGCGGATGGCAAACAGGTGTTCGACCGGCACGCTGCCCAGGCGTGGGGCATTGGCAGCCAGCCAGTCGCGCAAGAGGATTTCGGCGCTGGCGATCACGGGCGCGGTGTCCCACAAGGTGTCGTCCAGGTCGAAGGTGATCAGTTTGATGGTCATGAGTCGCTATCCTTGCTGCGTTTGGCCCGTGGGTGGGCGCTGTCGTAGACGGCGGCCAGGTGCTGGAAGTCCAGGTGGGTATAGATTTGCGTGGTACTGATGTCGGCGTGGCCGAGCATTTCCTGTACCGCCCGCAAATCCTGGGACGATTCCAGCAGATGGCTGGCGAACGAATGGCGGAGCATGTGCGGGTGCAGGTGCTGGCCCAACTCGCGCTCGCCGGCGGCCTTGACCCGTAGCTGAATGGCCCGCTGGCCCAGGCGCTTGCCTTGGCGGGTGACGAACACCGCGCTGTCACGCGGGGCGCTGATGCCGCGCAGCTTCAGCCAGGCTTGCAAGGCTTCGCGGGCCTTGCGCCCGACCGGCAGCACGCGCGCCTTGCCCCCTTTGCCGTGGACCTGCACCAGCGCGCCAGCGAGGTCGAGTTGCTCCAGGTCCAGCTGAGTCAGCTCCGACAGGCGCAAGCCCGAGGAATAGAACAGTTCGAGGATGGCCTGGTCGCGGCGGGCGATGAAGTCGTCATCGACGCCGCCGTCGAGCAGTTGCAGGGCGCGGTCGGTGTCGAGGGTCTTGGGCAGGCGGCGTTCGCCTTTGGGCGGTGCCAGGCCGTTGGCCGGGTCGTGCTCGCACAATCCTTCGCGGTTGAGGTAGCGATACAACCCGCGCACTGCCGAGAGCAGGCGCGCCAGGCTGGTCGAGGACTGGCCATGATGGTGCAGACGCGCCACCAGTTGACGCAACTGCTGGATCTGCAATGTCTTCCAACTGGCGATGCCTTGGTTATTGCAGAATTCGAGCACTTTGGTCAGATCGCGCCGGTAGGCGAGTTGGGTGTGCTCGGACACCTGGCGCTCGTTGCGCAGGTGCGCGCAATAAGCCGCCAGCTCACGTTCCATCAGCGCACCGAGCGCAGCGTCTGCGTCACCCGTGGAACCACGCGGCCGAGGATTTCGGCGATGTAGGTGAGGAACAGGGTGCCGACGCTGCTCTTGTAGTGCTGCGGGTCGCGACTGCCGATGGCCAGTACCCCGTGCAGCCCCTGGTGCTCCAGCGAGGCCACGGCACTGGAGCCCACCTCCAGGCGCTGTTCGTCGCCGAACAGGAATGCCAGCTCATGCTCGCGCAGGTTGCCGCTGACCGTCTTGCCGCTGCCCAGCAGCCCACCGATGGCCTGTTGCGCCTCGGCGCTGCTGACCCAGCGCCCGACGGGCGCGGCGTTGTCGCCGAACAGGATCAGGCTGACGAAGGGCACCTGGAATTCCTGGCGCAGGCTGTCTTCGACCGCCATCACCACTTCTTCCAAGGTGTTGGCGTCAAGCAGGTCGAGAATCAGCCGACGGGTTTTTTCGAACAGTCGGTCGTTGTCGCGGGCCACGTCCATCAGTTGCGACAGGCGATGGCGCATCTCGATGTTGCGCTCGCGCAGCAGCGTGAGCTGACGTTCCACCAGCGATACGCTGTCGCCACGCTGGTGGGGGATGCGTTGCTCGACCAGCAGGTCGTCGTGCTCGGCGAAGAAGGTGGGGTGGGCGCGCAGGTAGGCGATCACCGCCTCGGCGTCGAGATCGGCGGCTTGCTCGGGTACAACCTGTGGCTGATCGGTCATGGCGGATACTCGTTTAGAAACGGACCTGTCCTTCGTAGACGCGCACGGCGGGACCGGTCATGCGTACCGACTGGCCCGGGCCTGCCCATTCGATGCTCAGGCGTCCGCCCGGCAGCTCGATGCACACGGGCGAGTCCATCCAGCCCTGCGCGATGGCGGCCACGGCGGCGGCGCAGGCGCCGGTGCCGCAGGCCTGGGTCTCGCCAGCACCGCGCTCCCATACCCGCAGGTAGGCGCGGTGACGGTCGACAACCTGGAGGAAGCCGGCGTTCACCCGTTGCGGGAAGCGCGGATGGTGTTCGATCTTCGGTCCCAGCTCGTGTACCGGTGCGCGCTGCACGTCATCGACGCGCAGCACCGAATGAGGGTTGCCCATCGACACGGCGGCGATCTGATGAACCTGTCCATCGATCTGCAGCGGGTAGCTGAGCGCCTGCTCGTCGGCAACGAAGGGGATGTCGGCCGGCACGAAGCGCGGTGGCCCCATGTCGACGCAGACCTGGCCATCGTTCTGGATGTCCAGCTCGATGACGCCGCCTTTGGTCTCGACACGGATGCGCTTCTTCGCCGTCAGGCGCTTGTCCAGCACGAAACGGGCGAAGCAGCGCGCGCCATTGCCGCATTGTTCGACCTCGGAGCCGTCGGCGTTGAAGATCCGGTAGCGGAAGTCCACCTCCGGATTGCTCGGCGCCTCGACGATCAGCAGTTGGTCGAAACCGATGCCGGTGTGGCGGTCGCCCCATTGCTTGGCGTGCTTGGGCTGGATGTGCGCATGCTGGCTGACCAGGTCGAGCACCATGAAGTCATTGCCCAGTCCGTGCATCTTGGTAAAACGCAGCAGCATGGGTTCACTCCGGCAGCAGGCTTTCGCCGGCGAACAATTCAGCGATGGTTTCGCGGCGGCGCACTTCGAAGGCCTGGTCGCCATCGACCAGCACCTCGGCGCAGCGGCCCCGGGTGTTGTAGTTCGAGCTCATGACGAAACCATAGGCGCCCGCCGAACGCACGGCCAGCAGATCGCCTTCGGCCAGGTTCAGCGCACGGTCCTTGGCGAGGAAGTCGCCGGTTTCGCAGATGGGCCCGACCAGGTCGTAGGCGCGTGTCTGGCCTTCGCGCGGGCTGACGGCGCTGACGTCCATCCAGGCCTGGTACAGGGCCGGACGAATCAGGTCGTTCATCGCCGCATCGATGATGGCGAAGTCCTTGTGTTCGGTGTGCTTGAGGTACTCGACGCGGGTCAGCAATACGCCGCCGTTGGCGACGATGTAGCGGCCCGGTTCGAACACCAGCGCCAGATCGCGCGCGCCGACGCGCTCGCGGATGGCCTGCAGGTAGTCGGCCACCTGCGGCGGCTGCTCGTCGCGGTAGCGCACGCCGACACCGCCGCCCAGGTCCAGGTGACGCAGGTGGATGCCGCACTCGGCCAGGCGATCGACCAGGGCCAGCAGGCGATCCAGCGCGTCGAGGAATGGATCGACGGTGGTCAACTGCGAGCCGATATGGCAGTCGACGCCGACCACGTCCAGGTTCGGCAGTTGTGCGGCGCGCACGTAGAGGGCTTCGGCATCGGCGATGGCGATGCCGAACTTGTTTTCCTTCAGGCCCGTGGAGATGTACGGGTGGGTGCCCGCATCGACGTCCGGGTTGACCCGCAGCGACACCGGGGCCACTTTGCCCATCTCGGCGGCCACGGTTTGCAGGCGCTCGAGTTCGTCGGTGGATTCGACGTTGAAGCAGTGCACGCCCACTTCCAAGGCGCGGCGCATGTCTTCACGGGTCTTGCCGACGCCGGAGAACACCACGCGGTCGGCGCGTCCGCCTGCGGCCAGCACGCGCTCCAGCTCGCCGCCGGAGACGATGTCGAAGCCTGCGCCCAGGCGCGCCAACAGGTTCAGCACACCCAGGTTGGAGTTGGCCTTGACCGCAAAGCACACCAAGTGCTCGACCCCTTGCAGGGCGTCGGTGTAGCTGCGGTACTGGGCCTCGATATGGGCGCGCGAATAGACGTAGGTCGGGGTGCCGAAGCGCTCGGCGATAGCCGACAGGGCCACGCCCTCGGCGAACAACTCGCCGCCGCGGTAGTTGAATGCGTCCATGGGATTTCCTTACTGCGCTGGCGACTGCTCGGGCAGCGGTTCTTCGGCTTGCGGCGCGGCCTGGGCCGGCTGCCCGTGGTGATGCGACGACTTGCGTGCGCTCTTGCCGTCCTTGCCGTCTTCAGGCAGGTACAGGGGGCCTTTCTGGCCGCAGGCCGAAACGAGGCAGGCAACAGCGACCAGCGCCGCAACGGAGGAAATCAGGCGCTTCATGGGCGAAATCCTTTGAATTAAGCAGTATTGCGCCCGAGTATACCGAGCGCCCGGCAGATTGCCTATGCGAGGGTCCGGGCGAGTCGAGCCGCAAGCCGCGAGCGGCAAGTTGGTGGCGCCGGTCGTCTGCGCTGGGCGGTTTTTCTTGTCTCTTGCCGCTTACGGCTTGAAGCTGGGCGCCTTGCGCCGGTATCGTGCCCGGCTTGCGTCCCTGCAGCCATTTCCGAGGTTCCTGCAATGAGTTTGAGCGAAGCGCGTTTCCACGATCTGGTCGACGCCACCCAACAGGCCCTGGAGGATCTGTTCGATGACACCGACCTGGATCTGGACATGGAAAACTCCGCCGGGGTGCTGACCATCAAGTTCGACAACGGCAGCCAACTGATCTTCAGCCGCCAGGAACCGCTGCGCCAACTGTGGCTGGCCGACCGTTCCGGCGGTTTTCACTTCGACTACGACGAAGAGAGCGGCAAGTGGGTGTGCGAGAAGAGCGAAGAGCTGCTCGGCGAGATGCTCGAACGCATCGTCTGGGAGCGGGTCGGCGAGAAGCTGGACTTCGACGAGATCTGACATGAGCGATCAGCCGCGGCCTCCCAAGCCGCTCTACAGCAACGTCAGCCCAGCCGTGCCTTCGCCCTGCATCAATGTGTGTCGGCTCGATGAGCGCCGTGTCTGTACCGGCTGCTACCGGCACGTGGAGCACATCCGCGAGTGGCGCGCGGCTGACGATGAACGGCGCCGGCACATCTGCCGCGAGGCCCGGGCGCTGAAGGCGGCGACGCCTGAGGCTTGAGTATTTGTCCGGCTGTGGTAGTGTCGAGCCATTACTGGCCTCGCCAGAAGCCATCAGCAAACCCCGCCCTTGGGCGGGGTTTTGCTTTATCTACAGCCTGAAATGCCCCGTTGAAAGGAGTCCGACTGGATCATGAGCACCCAACCTACCCTTATCCTCACCCGATTGGACGTGCAGCGTCTGGAGCGTCTGATCGACAGCCTCGACGACAGTACGCCGGGTGTGCTCGCCCTGCAGGACGAGCTGGACCGCGCCGATCAGGTGGTCGGTCACGAGGAAGTCCCGGCCGGTGTGGTGACCATGAACTCGCGCGTGCACTGCCGCGAGCAGGCCACCGGCAAGGATTACCACTTGACGCTGGTGTACCCGAAGGACGCGGGCGTGGAGGGCAACGTCTCGATCCTCGCACCGATCGGTTGCGCGCTGCTCGGCCTGTCGGTGGGCGACCAGATCGACTGGCCGGCACCGGGCGGCAAGACCCTCAAGCTCAAGCTGCTGGCGGTCGAATACCAGCCCGAAGCGGCGGGCGATTTCGATCTGTAAGCTGGCCGAGACTTGAGGCCTTGCCCGACAAGCGTCAGCGGGCCTGCCTGGCCCGCAGTTGGCAGGCATGGATGCAGTTGTCGACGATGCGGCTGCGCAGCGACCAGTCGGTGTTGATGATGCGGAATTTCTGGATGTAGCTGTTCAGGTCCTGCGATTCGAACCACTCGTCGATCTTGTCGCTGAAGTCATCCGGGCGGAACAACTCGGCCACGTTGTACTTGGCGCACTGAATCGCGCTCAGCTCGCCCCTGGTATCGTCCACCGGTGGTTGCTTGTCCATGAACGCCTTCAGCGTGGCGGCCGAGGGTGTGTTTTCACCGATCCACACCTGACGCACGCCAGGCCAGTAGTCGCCGCGGTCTTGATGGTTGTAGGCGATCACGATGTTCTTGCCCGGGTGCTGGCTCCACAACTCGTCCAGTGTCAGGTGACTCAGGGACTTGGGGATGAACATCGAGCCGAAGTGCCGGTTCATCGCCTCGCGCAGCCAGCCGTGTTCCTTCTCGCCGAAGCGCTCGAATTGATGGAAGTCGAGGATCACGATTTCCTTGGCGTTGGCCGGCGTTTTGAAAAACTGCTTGAGCTGATTGAGGACGTCGCCGAACAGGTTGCGCCCGGAACTGCTCATGTGGAACAGCTGATAGCGGTAGGCTTGATCCGGGGTGTATTCGTGGTATGCCCGCACGCGCAGGTCCAGCACGCGAATACCGCCACGGACCTGATCGATACAGGGAACGTCCTGGGTGAGCTCCTGGGCGATTACGCCGCCGACCTTGGTGTCCATGCCCGAATCGTGGCTGCCGGGCAGAATCAGTTCGTGAATACGCAGGCTGCCCAGTTCAGGGGTCGAGCCCATCCAACATGCTTTGTTCATCATCAAGTACTCCAGTGCCAAGAGCCCTTGATGGTGGTGCGCCCGATGGATTGGCAGCAGCGGGAATCGGTGCAGGGTCAGGGCTGCGATGTGCGCTGTTGCAGATGCAGGCCATCGTTCAGCGCCTGCTCAAGGGCTTGCTTGTGGCGCAACAGAACCGCAGTCGAGGCCGGTCGTTCGTCGTCCAGGCCCGACAGGTCCAGGTCAGTGATATAGCAGCGGTAAACACCTGCGCTGTGGCGCTGCTCGAGGATCTGTCGCGCGACCACGGCATACAGCTGATCGCCATACTCCAGCTCGGAATACTCGAGCTGATCGCAATACAGGGTGACCTGTGGCGCCTGCTGTGGGGCGGCCTGAACGATCGCCTGCACTTCGTAGTAGGGCTGGGCTTCGTCCACGGCCGGTGTCGGGCGCCGCTCCACGCTTCGAGCCTTTCCCGGGCCATTGGGCAGCAACTGGTAATAGTGGATATCCAGCGCCGCTTGGCGACCGTCCAACGGCAGGCGCGCCTTGCGGCGCATGGCCACCGAATTCAGGAAACGCTGCAAGGGCAGCAGCAGGTGCTCTTCATCCTGCAGCGGTGATTGCTGTTGCCACAACACCCCGTGCTCGTCGAGCACGTAGAGGTCGGCGAACCCTTCATGCAGGCGATAGAACACCTGGATGCACTCGGGCTGACCCAGTGCCAGCAACAGCGGCAAGTCGTGGTCCGTCAGGGCTTGGCCATCCAGCTGCAAGGGGCTGTAGTGCGTGCGCTCTTCGCCCAGGTGGGTGAGCAGGGCCGCGTGCCCGTCCAGTGTGGTCAGCTCGACCTGGCCCGCGTCGAGCGCCAGCACATGGGTATGCTGCGCCACTTGCAGCAGGAACCGATGACCGAGGTCACGCTCCAGCAGGCCTTGGGCGGTGTCGAACAGTTCCTCGACGCGCTGGGCGATGGCCTGGGCGCGGTTGTGGCAGAAGCAGCGCACCGTCAGGCGCGGGCGCGGGGTGCGTGAGCCACGGCTGTTGAGAAAATCGCGCAGGCAGCGCATCAAGGCATGTTCGCCGTCGTAGCGCTGCACCAGCACCTCGTTCCAGCTGTTGAGGGTGACCTGGTCGAGCGTCAGCACCAGGTTTTCGCGCACCCCGGCGTAGCTCAGCGAGTCGGTGCGCTCGGTGGTCATCAGAATGTTCAGGTCACGGTGTTGACGCAGCGGATCGAGGCCGACATTCACCAGCAGCAGGACTTCCTGGGCCACGCTCGGTTGCAGCAGGTCGATGTCGCTGACGTTCTGCAGCGGCAGGGGCAAGCTCTGCTGCAAGCTTCCCATCAGGTTGAACAGTTCGAATTCGCTCAGGTCGCTGACCCCAGGGTGCAGAGCCAGGCGCGTGCTGCTGTCGATGACGCCGTTGCGGTGCGCCCAGGCCAGCAGTTCGATCAGCTCGCGGCAGCGCTTGAGCGGGTGGGTATGCTCCCATTCATGCACGCCCAGGCTGCCGGGGTAGAGTCCCCAGAGGTAAGTGCCAGGCTCCTTGCGGTTGGGCGATTGCACCAAGGTCAGGGTGTCCTCGGCCACGTCCGGAGCAATACCGGGGTTGATGACTTCGATCTTGCCGACGCGGCGTTCGAAGGCGGCATACAGGCGCCGTCCGAGTACGTTCAGGTCGCGCTGCTCGGCGCGGCTGCCGGCGCCTTTTTCGCGGGCGAATTGACTGACGAAGCGATAGCTGTGATTGAGTTCGCTCACCAGCTCGCGGCGCTCCAGCGCCACTTGGCGGACCTTCCATTGACTGCGGGTATCGAGCAGGGCCAGTTGCTGATCGCTCCAGCCCCATTCGTCGGTCAGGCGGGCGAGCAGGCGCTGTTGCCAACCGTCGCGGGTCGAGCGTGCGCACAGGCTGAGTTTCTTGTTCACCTTCAGATACAGGCTGCGGCGTACCCGCTCCAGGCGCGCGCGCTCGTTGCGCTGCAGCAGGTAGCGTTCGATGCGCCGGTAGACCAGTACATAAGGGTCGAGCTCGTCCAGGTCCAGGCAATTGGCGAATACGGCGCGTTTGTAGTCCAGGCTCAGGCAACGCACTTCGGGGTGCTCGCTGGCGTAGGCTTCGGTGAGCAGCAGCTTGAGCAACGATTTGTAGGGCGAGTCGATGCCCTTGAACAGTTGCCACAGCCCGGCGCCGACGAATTCCTGCGCGGGAATGTGCGCCAGGTGGCCAAGGTCGAGCGCCTCATGGGGGCCGATGAAGCGCTTGGAGAGCAGCGTGCAGGTGTAGGCCTGATAGTTCGACTCTTCATACACCGGCACCAGCCACCACAGCGGGGTGCGCCCGGCCAGCCAGATCGCCGTGCGGTAGAACTCGTCGAGCAGCAGAAAGTGCTGCGTGGTACCGCAGTCGTCGGAACTGAGTTGGCCGTCGCGCTGGCCCTGGGCGAAGCCGTGCGGCTCGATCATGAACAGGTGCGCCTCGGCGCCCTGGGTGGCCGCCCAAGCCTCGAGCAATTGACACTTGCGCCGCAGTTCGGCCAGCTCAGGTTCGGCCAGGTCCGGCGCGTGGCAGACCCACAGGTCCATGTCGCTCTGTTCGGCCTGGGCCAGGGTGCCGAGGCTGCCCATCAGAAACAGTCCATGGATCGGCTGAGGCGGGTTGCCGTGGCGTGCCTTGTAGGTGAACGAGCGGGTCAGGCGCTGGGCTTCGGCCAGCAGTTCAGCGTCCGGCTCGAAACCCGATACGCCGGCCGGCGTGCCGCCCGAGACGTAGCCAGGCAGCAGTGGATGATTGACGTGGAAGAACAGTGGCAACAGCTTGAGCACTGTCTGCTGGCGGCTGGAGAGCCCGTCCATGGCCCGTTCCAGGCGACCTTGATTGATCTGCAGGAAGCGCCCACGCAGGGTCGACAGCACCTTGCGGTCAATGCCTTGGTCCAGGTCGGGGCGAATTTCGTGAGGGTGGCTCATGACGTGCTCAGGCAAGTCGGGATGCGTCGGCGAGTGTAACCTGAGCGACAAGAATGCATAAGAGAGTGGATGGCATTTTGACGCCATTTTTCCAGCGGTTGGCGACTTGGCAGGCAGGCGTCGTGAGGGACGCCTGTGCGGTGCGATGCCGAGAAGGCGTCTTTACGTGGCTAGGCCGGCTGTGGTGACTTGAGCACGTTCAGCAGCAGTTGCACGCTCTCGACCGCGTCGTGACCGAGGCTGGTCAGGTAGCCGCCATCGGGCTGATCGGTGAGCTGCTTCTCATGCAGGCGCTTGGCGGCG
This sequence comes from Pseudomonas sp. SC11, assembly GCF_047039205.1. NCBI lineage: Bacteria > Pseudomonadati > Pseudomonadota > Gammaproteobacteria > Pseudomonadales > Pseudomonadaceae > Pseudomonas > Pseudomonas sp. SC11. Next base: position 277,946 of record NZ_CP178183.1, read on the forward strand.
GCGATGAGCGAGGGCGAAGCGTTGGCGTGAATCTTGATCCCTTCCTGGCTGCTGTCCAGGTTGAACAGGGCAAGCACTTCCAGTTCGGCGATCAGATCGGGGGTGAAGGACATGGGCAACTCCTGACTTCCAGACGAGGATGGAAGTCAGGAGTGTAGTCAGACTTGTTCGTCGTCGCCTTGATTTGCCTCAGGCGGCAGTTCCGGCAGGGCGCGCAGGGCGTTTTCGTACCATTCGGTATTGAACGCGCGGTCTTCATTGAGCAGCGCGTCGATCTCGATGGCCAGCACGTGGGCCATGAGGTTGAGGATATCCTCATGCGCGTAGCCGACCAGGCTCAGCTTGTTGTAGGTGGCCTTGGCGGCGGGCGGATTGCCGCTTTCGATCTGGTTTTCGATAGCCTGGGTCAGGGTGGCTTCGGCGAAGGCTTCGTCTTCGTTGTCGAGGTCGGTGGGTTCGCTCATGGCGCTGCTCCTGTGGATAAGGCGCACAGTGTGCCATGCCTGCCTGGGCAATGCCCCATCATCGACGTGCGCCATGATGCTGGTCAGAGCAGGGCCAGTGCGGCTATAAACGTGCGGGCCAACCCCTCACACGGCCTGGAGGCTGTACCCCATGCTCAAGCTCTACGGATTCGCGGTCAGCAACTACTACAACATGGTCAAACTGGCCCTGCTGGAAAAAGGCGTGCCTTTCGAGGAAGTGCTGTTCGTCTCCGGGCAGACCCCGCAGGTGCTGGCGGTGAGCCCGCGCGGCAAGGTGCCGGCGCTGGAAACCGAGCACGGTTTTCTCAGTGAAACCAGCGTGATCCTCGAGTACATCGAGCAGACCCACCCCGAGCATCCGCTGCTGCCCCGCGATGCCTTCGAGTTGGCCAAGGTGCGCGAGCTGCTCAAGGAAATCGAGCTGTACATCGAACTGCCCGCGCGCACCTGCTATGCCGAGGCGTTCTTCGGTCAGCCGGTGGAGCCGCTGGTCAAGGAGAAAGCCCGCGCCGAACTGTTGGTGGGCTTCGCCACGCTCAAGCGCAATGGCAAGTTCGCGCCTTATGTGGCGGGCGAACGCCTGACCTTGGCGGACCTGATGTTCTGCTTCTCGGTGGATCTGGCCTGCGCGGTAGGCAAGAAGGTGCTGGGCATCGATTTCCTCGCTGACTTCCCGCAGGCCGCAGCCTTGTTGCAGAAGTTGCAGGAAAACCCGCACATGGCGCGGATCGTCGCCGACAAGGAAGCGGCGATGCCGGCGTTCCTGGAAATGATCAAGAACAAGCGCTGAAGGGGCCGGGGCTGGCGGGCAGCCCCGACCGTTGCTCGATCAGCGTGCGGCCAGCAGCGCCTGGCCGCGAGCGACGGCGGCGCGCACCTGGGCAGGTGCGGTGCCGCCGATGTGGTTGCGCGCGTTCACCGAGCCTTCCAGGGTGAGCACGGCGAACACATCCTGCTCGATCTGGTCGCTGAACTGGCGCAGCTCTTCCAGGCTCATCTCGGCCAGGTCCTTGCCGTGGTCGACGCCGTACTTGACCGCGTGCCCGACGATCTCGTGGCAGTCACGGAACGGCAGACCGCGACGCACCAGGTAGTCGGCCAGGTCGGTGGCGGTGGAAAATCCGCGCAGCGCGGCCTCGCGCATGATCGCGTGCTTGGGCTTGATCGCCGGAATCATGTCGGCGAAAGCGCGCAGCGAGTCGCGCAGGGTATCGGCGGCGTCGAACAGCGGCTCTTTGTCTTCCTGATTGTCCTTGTTGTAGGCCAGCGGCTGGCCCTTCATCAGGGTAAGCAGGCCGGTGAGGGCGCCGAACACACGGCCGGTCTTGCCGCGCACCAGCTCCGGGACGTCCGGGTTCTTCTTCTGCGGCATGATCGAGCTGCCGGTGCAGAAGCGGTCGGGCAGGTCGATGAACTGGAATTGCGCACTGGTCCACAGCACCAGCTCTTCGGAGAAGCGCGACAGGTGCATCATCGCCAGGCTCGCGGCCGCGCAGAATTCGATGGCGAAATCGCGGTCGGACACGCCGTCCAGCGAGTTGCCCGAGACTGCCTCGAAGCCTAGCAGCGTGCAGGTGAGATCACGGTCGATGGGGTAGGTGGTGCCGGCCAGTGCGGCGCTGCCCAAGGGCATGCGGTTGACGCGCTTGCGGCAGTCGACCAGGCGCTCGTAGTCGCGGCTGAGCATTTCGAACCAGGCCAGCAGGTGATGGCCGAAGGTCACCGGTTGGGCGGTCTGCAGGTGGGTGAAGCCGGGCATGATGGTCTCGGCTTCGCGCTCGGCCTGGGCCAGCAGGCCCTGCTGCAGGCGGGTGATTTCGGCCAGGATCAGGTCTATTTCGTCACGCAGCCACAGGCGGATGTCGGTGGCGACCTGGTCGTTGCGGCTGCGGCCGGTGTGCAGCTTCTTGCCGGTGACGCCGATGCGGTCGGTCAGGCGCGCTTCGATGTTCATGTGCACATCTTCCAGATCGACGCGCCAGTCGAACTGGCCCGCTTCGATTTCGCCCTGGATGGTGTTCAGCCCGTCGATGATCGCGTCGCGTTCGGCGTCGGACAGCACGCCGACCTGCGCCAGCATGGTGGCGTGGGCAATCGAACCCATGATGTCGTGACGGTACAGGCGCTTGTCGAAATCGACCGAGGCGGTGAAGCGGGCGACGAAGGCGTCGACGGGCTCGCTGAAGCGGCCGCCCCAGGACTGGTTGGTCTTGTCGGTGCTCATGGATCCACTCATAGAAGGCGTGAATGAAAAAGTGGCGCCGATGATAGCAGGGTTGGGCTGCCGTCCGTAGGACAGCGGTCGGCGCGATGGCCGTTTTGCGGCATGCCAGCGGCGCTACAGGATATTCAGCGATTGAACGGCAGCGTTCCACGGACCGTCTACAGTTTCACAGAGGGCCGGCAGCGATTCTGTCGGACCAGTGAATCTTTGGCCTTCGCATGGGTCTGTAGCGTGACCGCAACACGGTCCACCGACTCCTGTCACGCAGACCCACCTTGCGAGACTCACTCAGGAATCCAGCGCAATTATGAATGTCCTGATCGTTGACGATGAATCCCAGGCCCGTGACCGCCTGAGCCGCCTGCTTGGCGAGCTGGAGGGCTACAACGTGCTGGAACCCAGTGCCACCAGCGGCGAGGAGGCCCTGGCACTGATCGACAGCTTGAAACCCGACGTGGTGCTGCTCGACACCCGCATGCCAGGCCTGGACGGCCTGCAGGTCGCGGCTCGCCTGTGCGAACGTGAGGCGCCGCCAGCGGTGGTGTTCTGCCTCGATGACGACGAGTTGGAGGCGTTCAACCACAGCACCCTCAGCCACGTCGGCCACGCCACCCAACCCCAGGCATTGCGCGATGCCCTGCGCAGGGCCGACAAACCCAACCGTACCCAGCTCGCGGCACTCACCCGGCCCGCCACCGAAGCCGGTGGAGGCCCACGCAGCCATATCAGCGCCCGCACCCGCAAAGGTATCGAACTGATTCCGCTGGGTCAGGTGATCTACTTCATCGCCGATCACAAATACGTGACTTTGCGCCACGAAGGCGGCGAGGTGCTGCTGGACGAGCCGCTCAAATCCCTGGAAGACGAGTTCGGCGAGCGCTTCGTGCGCATCCATCGCAACGCGCTGGTGGCGCGCGATCGCATCGAGCGGCTGCAACGTACGCCGCTTGGCCACTTCCAACTGTTTCTCAAGGGCCTGAACGGCGATGCGCTGACCGTCAGCCGCCGGCATGTAGCCGGTGTGCGCAAGATGATGCAGCAGCTCTAAGCCTTGCCCGCGCATGGCCGTCGCCAGGGATGGCAGGCCTTGTAATGACCTGGATCTGCTAGCCAAGCGAGCCGAGCTGTTATCATCGCCGGCATTTCTCTGCTTCGGTGCGTCAGATGTCCACTCGCGAAATCCGCATTGCCACCCGTAAAAGCGCCTTGGCCCTGTGGCAGGCCGAATACGTCAAAGCGCGCCTGGAACAGGCGCATCCCGGCCTCATCGTGTCCCTGGTGCCGATGGTCAGCCGTGGCGACAAGCTGCTCGACGCGCCACTGGCGAAGATCGGCGGCAAGGGGCTGTTCGTCAAGGAGCTGGAAACCGCCCTGCTCGACAACGAGGCCGACATCGCCGTCCATTCGATGAAGGACGTGCCCATGGACTTCCCCGAGGGCCTGGGTTTGTACTGCATCTGCGAACGCGAAGACCCGCGCGATGCCTTCGTTTCCAACACCTTCGACAGCCTTGATGCGCTGCCGGCCGGGAGCATCGTCGGCACGTCCAGCCTGCGCCGGCAGGCGCAGCTGCTGGCCCGTCGTCCAGACCTGGAGATCCGCTTCCTGCGCGGCAACGTCAACACGCGCCTGGCCAAGCTCGATGCCGGCGAGTACGACGCGATCATCCTGGCGGCAGCGGGGCTGATTCGCCTGGGCTTCGAAGCACGTATCACCTCCAGCATCGGCATCGACGACAGCCTTCCGGCGGGTGGCCAGGGCGCAGTGGGCATCGAGTGCCGCAGTGCCGACCGGGAAATCCATGCGTTGCTGGCGCCGCTCGACCATGCCGACACGGCGGATCGGGTCAAGGCCGAGCGGGCGATGAACAAGCGTCTGAACGGTGGCTGCCAGGTGCCGATCGCCTGCTACGCCGTGCTCGAGGGCGATGACCTGTGGCTGCGCGGGCTGGTGGGCCAGCCCAGCGGCGGGACGTTGCTGATGGCCGATGCCCGCGCGCCGCGCGCCGAGGCTGAGCGCCTGGGTGTGCAGGTGGCCGAAGCACTGCTGGCGCAGGGCGCCGAGGCGATCCTCAAGGACGTCTACGGCGAGGCCGGTCATCCGTGAGCAACTGGCGCCTGCTGCTGACTCGGCCTGCCGAGGAATGCGCGGCGGTGGCGCAGGTGCTGAGCGCATCGGGTATTGCCAGCAGCAGCCTGCCGTTGTTGACCATCGCGCCTGTCGCCCTGGACGCTGCCGCGCGGCAGCGACTGGACGCTATCGGCAGCTATCAGGCGATCATCGTCGTGAGCAAGCCGGCTGCGCGCCTGCTGCTGGATCGGCTCGCCGACGCCGCGCTCGCCGCGCCGCGCCACGGCTGGTTCAGCGTGGGCGAAGCCACGGCCCGGGTGCTCCAGGCCGCGGGTCTGCAGGTGACTTACCCTACAGCCGGCGATGATAGCGAGGCCTTGCTCGGTGTGTCCGTCCTGCGCGAGGCTATCGCGGTTCCTACAGCACGTGTCCTGATCGTCCGTGGCAAGGGAGGTCGCGAACTGCTGGCCGAGCGTCTTGGTGAGCAAGGTGCTAGTGTCGATTATCTGGAACTGTATGAACGTCGCCTGCCGGATCATCCGCCAGGCAGCCTGCTGCAACGGATCGAAGCGGAACGCCTGAACGGGCTGGTGGTCAGCAGTGGGCAGGGTTTCGAACATCTGCAGCGGCTCGCTGGCGCCCAGTGGCCCCGCGTTGCGCAGATGCCTCTGTTCGTGCCGAGCCCGCGGGTCGCCGAGCAGGCCAGGGCAGCAGGTGCCCAACAGGTTGTGGATTGCCGTGGCGCCAGTGCCACGGCTTTGCTGGCAGCCGTGCAGCGCAGCGCTGCACCTGCCTCTTAAGGCGCCCAGCGCAGAGCGACGGCGCCCCCATGCAAAGGATGGATACGTGAGCGAGACTGTCTTGTCCAACAACGAACAACCCACGGCGGCCGAGGCGCCGCACACCCCCGTCGAGCAGCCGGCCAAGCGGGCTGGCAACGGCCTGGCCATGCTGGCGCTGCTGTTTGGCGCGGCCGGTCTGGGCGTTGGCGGCTGGGGCGCATGGCAGGTGCATCAGTTGCAAGGCAACGAGCAGGGCCAGGGCGAGCATATCGAGGCGCTGAACCAGCGCGCCGAGGCGTTGCAGCAGCGTCAGCAACAACTGGGCTCGCAGCTCGCCGGACTGCCGGCAGCCAGTGAACTGGAAGACCGCCGGCGTCTGGTGGCGCAGTTGCAGGGCGACCAGCAGCGGCTGAGTCAGCGCCTGGAAACGGTGTTGGGCGAAAGCCGCAAGGAATGGCGGCTGGCCGAGGCCGAACATCTGCTGCGCTTGGCCACCCTGCGTCTGTCAGCCTTGCAGGACATCACCAGCGCCACGGCACTGGTCGAAGGCGCCGACGAGATTCTGCGCGAGCAGAGCGATCCTGGTGTGTTCGCCGCGCGTGAGCAGTTGGCGCGCAGCCTGGCGACCCTGCAAAGCACCCGGCAACCTGACCGAACCGGCCTGTTCCTCAAGCTCGCCGCGCAGCGCGAGCAGGTCCAGCAACTCAGCGCCCTGGCGCCGGAGTTCGACAGCGATGCCAACGCGGTGGGTGCGCTGACCGAAGACGGCGACTTCAGCACGCGTCTGTCGAACTGGTGGGCAGAAATTTCCAAATACTTCCAAGTCGACTTCAATGCCGACCAGAACGTGCGTCCGCTGTTGGCCGGGCAGTCGCTCAGCCAGGTGCGCCTGGCGTTGAGCCTGACCCTCGAACAGGCCCAGTGGGCCGCGCTCAACGGTCAGGACAAGGTGTACACCCGTGCCCTGGACGATGCCCGCAGCGTGCTGCTGGCCAACTTCAATGCCGACAATCCGCAGAGCAAGGCCATGCTCGACAGCCTCAACGCCCTGGCCGATCAGCCGGTGTCGGTGCAGGTTCCCGATCTGGCTGAAAGCCTGGCGGCGGTGCAGGCCTACATCCAGCGCCGGCACCTGCCGGCCGAGGGTGAGGGGGCCAAGCCATGAAGCGTGTCTACCTGCTGGCCGTGCTGGCAATCGTCGTTGCGGCGGGGCTGGGTGTGGCCATCGCCAAGCACAGTGGCTACGTGTTGATCGCCTACGGGGGCTTCCGTTATCAGTCGGGCTTGTGGGCGGCGCTGGCGGCGTTGGTAGTGTTCGTGCTGGCGCTGCTACTGCTGCGTTATCTGGTGGGGCTGGTGCTGACTTCCAGCGGCGTGGTCAACCCATGGTCGCGACGCAACCGTCGCCGTCGTGTGCGCATCGCCATCGAGCAGGGGCAGTTGGACCTGGCCGAGGGGCGCTGGGCCAGTGCTCAGCGTCACCTGCACCGTGCCGCCGAGGCCGAGCGTCAGCCGCTGTTGTATTACCTCGGTGCGGCGCGCGCCGCCAACGAGCAGGGGCGTACCGAGGACAGTGACAATTTGCTCGAACGCGCCTTGGAGCGTCAGCCCCAGGCCGAGCTGGCCATTGCGCTGACCCATGCGCAACTGCAGATGGACCGCGGCGATACCGACGGTGCGCTGGATACCCTGCTGGTGATGCAGGAGCGCCATCCGCACAACGTCCAGGTGCTGCGTTTGCTGCAGCGTCTGCACCGCGAGCGCGGCGACTGGCCTGCGTTGATTCGCCTGCTGCCCGACTTGCGCAAGGGCAAGGTGCTGCCGGCCCCAGAGCTGGCCGAACTGGAACAGCGTGCCTGGGGGCAGAACCTGAGCCTGGCTGCCACGCGGGGTGAAGATCCACAGGCGGCGCGTCAGTCGCTGGAGCGTGCCTGGCAGCAACTGACCTCGGCCCAGCGCCATGAGCCGCAGTTGGTGTTGGCCTATGCCGAGCAACTGCGTCAGGTGGGCGCCCAAGGGGAGGCGGAGCAGGTGCTGCGCAGCGCCTTGAAGCGTCAGTATGAAAGCCACTTGGCGCGTCTGTACGGGCTGGTGCGTGGTGACGATCCTTTGCGCCAGTTGCAGACCGCCGAAGGCTGGCTCAAGGACCACCCGCAGGACCCGAGCTTGCTGCTGACCCTCGGTCGTCTGAGCCAGCAGAACCGCCTCTGGGGCAAAGCTCGCGACTACTTCGAGAGCAGTCTGCGCATGCAACGTAACCCGGAAACCTGTGCCGAGCTTGCGCGACTGTTGGCAGGGCTGGGCGAGACCGAGCGCAGCAATCAATTGTTCCAGGAGGGTCTGGGGCTGCTCGACGAGCGCCTGCTGGCCCTGCCGTTGCCTGAGACAGTCCAGGCCTGAGCGGCGTCTGGGTGCCGGAGCCGCGTGATTCTGCTGCGTGGCCCGGCATCGCCTGTGCCTTGATCGGGTGCCGCTGGGCACCCTGACCGCTGCGGTATTTACGGCCTATTTCAATCAGGCGGGTCAGACGCTACTTCATTGTCGTTACGGCCTAGGATTCTTCCTACCGACATCAGAAATCTTTCCCTTCCAATGAACGACTTCTTCCCTCTGTAGCAACTTGAAACAGCGGTCCTCTTTCCTCTACCGTTTCAAACCACTCCGAACACCATGGGATTCGCATCGGTCATGTCGCAGGTTCGCTCGCGCCCTCTGTTCTTCTTAGGCTTGCTCGGCTCGGTGCTGGCCTTGGCGGCAGCGTTCGTCCTTGAGAACTGGCTGGGGTTGGTGCCGTGCCCGCTGTGCCTGAGCCAGCGCTTGCTGCTTGCGCTCTACGGCGTCATCTGTGTGTGCGCTGTCCTGCACGCACCGGGGCTCAAAGGTGCCCGCGCCTATGCGTCGATAGCAATGGTCGTGGCCACTCTCGGCCTGGCCTTGGCCGCCCGGCATGTCTGGTTACAGGGCGAGTGGCCGACCGTCTCGGCCGAACCGTTCGAGCATACCTTCCAGCGCTCCTGGGCGCAGGCGCTGGCGCGCTTGTTGGTTGGTAACTCCGAGTGCGTGTCGATCAGTTGGAGCTTCCTCGACCTCACCCTTCCAGAATGGAGCTTGCTGGCCTTCCTGGCGCTGGCGGCACTGCCCTGCTGGCATCTGTTGGCGTGGTGCCGACGCATGCCGGGCAAGGGTTGATCTGGGGCAAGCGCACGACCAGCGGCTTGGCCAAGGCTATCGAACGCTTGTATGAACTTAGTCCACTGCGTACCTTGATGGGCAGCACGTGCGGGAATAATCTGCCCTGCACACATACCTAAATCACACGGTTCGATGCCGTTGCGCTGATTTCACCGCTGTGTCGCCCGATCGAGGCGCCGGGTGCAGCTGCATCTGCCCAGCTAGGGAAGAGACTGCCATGCTCGATAGTTGCCAGAACGCCCAGGAACGGTGGGGCGGGGTCCACAAGCTGATCGACCGTTGGCTCAAGGAGCGTCACGAATTGGTGCAGGCGTTCTACGCCTTGCGTGACGCCAAGCCTGCCTTCGCCGACAAGGACAAGAATCGCGACTTCTGCGCGGCGCTGGTCGACTATGTATCGGCGTGGCACTTCGAGATCAGCGAGCAACTGGTCAGCGAAGCCAAGGCCTTTGGCGACACCCGCGGCCTTGAACTCGCCACCCAGATCAACCCGCGCATCGATGACAGCACTCAGATCGCCCTGGCGTTCAACGATCACTGCGAGAAAGGCGAGTGCACCGATCCGGAGCGATTCGCCGAGAAGCTGGGCAAGCTGGGCGGGCTGTTGCATGAGCGCTTCGAGCTGGAAGACTGCCTGATCGAAGTGCTGCACACCGCGCACAAGGTCGAGGGCGCGGTGCAGGCCTGACTCAGTCGCCCACCGCCAGCAGTTCGATCTCGAAGACCAGTGGGGTGTAAGGCGCGATCAGGTCGCCCGCCCCGTCGGCGCCGTAGGCCTGCGCCGAAGGGATCACTACTCGCCATTTGGCGCCGGTCTTCATCTGCGGTAGCGCCACCTGCCATCCCGCGATGACCGAGTCCAGGCTGAACCATTGCGGCTGCTGGCTCTGATCGAACACCGAGCCGTCCGGCAACTTCCCCACATAACGAACCTGCACCCTGCCGCCGGCCTTGGGCTGTGCGCCGCTGCCGCTGGCCAGTTCGCTGTACAAGATTCCCTCGGGCAACTCATGCACACCGGCGCGTCCGCGCTCGGTGGCCATGAAGCGCTTCTCGGCGGCCAGCAACTGGTCGGTGTGGGCCTGTGCGCCGGCCGCTGCCGCCTGTTCTTCATGCTGTTGCAGGATGGCTTGCATGCGTGACTTGTCGATACGCGGCGGTTGACCTTGATAGGCCTGGCGCAGCCCTTCGACCAAGGCGTCGAGTTGCAGGTCGGGCATTTCCTGGCGCAGGCGCTCGCCCAGGCTGGCGCCCAGGCTGTAGGCCAGGTCCTGGTCATTGGGCGGCGACGTGGGCGTGGCGGCGACGGCCGAGAAGGCCAGCGCGCTCAGCAGCAATATCGAAAGACGGTGCACGGGCGACTCCTGCGGCGTTGAAGGCGAAGTATGTCAGTCTTTCCCAGTGGCCGGGAGGCCGCCATTATCGAACAGTCACACGACGGCGGCAGACCGGCGCAGATGCAAGTTTCAAACTTTGCCCGAACATGCAACGCGTCGCCGAGAATACTGTCAACATGGCCTAGCGGCGTTAGCAGCAGAAGCATAGTATGAGCCGCACTCTCGTCAGCCAGGAGGTAAGCCATGTCGGCCAAGAAGAAGCCCGTTAGTACGCCGTTGCACCTGCTCCAGCAACTTTCCGGTAGCCTGCTCGAACATCTGGAAGAGGCTTGCTCGCAAGCGCTGGCGGATGCGGAGAAACTGCTCGCCAAGTTGGAAAAACAACGCGGTAAAGCGCAGGAGAAACTGCACAACGCCCGTCTGAAGTTGCAGGACGCTGCCCAGGCTGGCAAAGCCAAGGCGCAAGGCAAGGCCCAAGGCGCCATCGGTGAATTGGAAACGCTGCTCGATTCGCTGAAAGAGCGTCAGACGCAAACGCGCACCTATATTCAGCAACTCAAGCGCGATGCCCAGGACAGCCTGAAACTGGCGCAGGGCGTCGGTAAGGTCCGCGAGGCGGCCGGCAAGGCGCTGGATCAGCGTGCCGCCGCCAAACCCGCCGCCAAAGCAGCGTCCAAACCTGCCGCTAAGCCGGCTGGCAAGGCTGCAGCCAAGCCAGCAGCGAAGGCTCCCGCCACCAAGGCGGCCAAGGCACCTGCGGCCAAGCCTGCTGCGAAAACTCCGGTGAAGTCCGCTGCCGCCAAGCCGGCTGCTGCGAAAGCTCCGGCCAAAGCGACGCCCGCCAAAGCGACTCCAGCCAAAGCGACCGCGGCCAAGCCTGCTGCCGCCAAGCCTGCAGCGGCCAAAGCGCCGAGCAAAGCAGTTGCCGCCAAGTCCACCGCTGCGAAACCTGCTGCTGCCAAACCTGCCGCCGCCAAGGCTTCGACCGCCAAGCCTGCAACCGCGAAGCCTGCGGCCAAGCCAGCCGCTGCGCGCGTCGCTCGCAAACCGGCGGCGGCCAAGCCGGCAGCCAAGCCCGCTGCCGCCAAGCCAGCCGACACTGCCGCATCGTCGTCCAACTCGGCAACCCCTGCCGCGGCTCCTGTGGCCAACGGCAACGCTCAGTCGTCCTCTTCGGCCTCCTGAAGCGCAGCGGCCGCGGCGCGCAATTGATGCAGCGCGTCGTGGTCGTGGGTCGGCGCCGGCGCCAGCCGTAGCAGCCAATCATCGGCGTGTCCGTGTGGACTCGCCGACCACCCGCAGGTAATGCCCTGCAAGCGCTCCAGCACGGTGCGCTCAGCCTCCAGTTCCAACCTCTTCACCTGTTCGCGTAGCGCCGCCAACGCAGCGTCGTGCGCCGCCTGCCCGCGCCATGCCTGACGCAACGCCCGCAGCGGCGCCACCACGTCGCGTTGCCACGGCCCGCTGAGCGCCAGCAACGCCTCCACCCGCTGCGGCTCTGCCGCCACGCCCCGCGCTTGCAACCAGGTGGCGCACAGCAGCAGGCAGACATCGCCGCCCAGCGACTGCAAGGCAAGACAGGCGTGCTCGACGCCTGGCCGGGCATACAAGGCCCGCGCGTGATCCCATAGATCGGTGTGCATTGGTTCGACTCGCGTCAGTGATCGAGCGCCCTGTGTGGGCCACCCGGAAGCTGATAGACTCCGCGACCATCATGATCAGACTATCCAACCTCACTTTACAGCGTGGTCCGCAGCGCTTGCTAGAAGGCGCCGAGATGACCCTGCACACCGGTCACAAGGCCGGCCTCATCGGCGCCAACGGTGCTGGCAAATCCAGCCTGTTCGCTTTGCTGCGCGGCGAGCTGTCGCCGGACGCCGGCGACTGCCAGATCCCCGCCGACTGGCGCATCGCCCACATGCGTCAGGAAGTCGATACCCTCGACCGCCTGGCCGTGGACTACGTGCTCGATGGTGACCTGCGCCTGCGCAAGGTCCAGGCCGACCTGGCTGCCGCCGAGCACGCCCACGACGGCACCGCGCTGGCGCGCTTGCACAGTGAGCTGGACAGCGCCGACGGCTACACCGCCGACGCCCGTGCGCGCAAGCTGCTGGCCGGGCTGGGCTTCACCAGTGCGCAGATGGATCGCCGCGTCGGCGACTTCTCCGGTGGCTGGCGCATGCGCCTGAACCTGGCCCAGGCGCTGATGTGCCCCTCCGACCTGCTGCTGCTCGACGAGCCCACCAACCACCTGGACCTCGATGCCATCCTCTGGCTCGAAGACTGGCTCAAGGGCTATCCGGGCACGCTGCTGCTGATCTCCCACGACCGCGACTTCCTCGATGCCGTGGTCGACCACGTGCTGCACGTCGAGCAGCGCAAGTTGAACCTGTACAAAGGCGGCTACAGCGCTTTCGAACGCACCCGTGCCGAACGTCTGGCGCAGCAGCAACAGGCCTACGAGAAGCAGCAGGCGCAGCGCGCGCACATGGAAAAGTACATCGCCCGGTTCAAGGCCCAGGCCACCAAGGCACGTCAGGCGCAGAGCCGGATCAAGGCCCTGGAGCGCATGGAGGAACTGTCGGCGGCGCACGTCGATTCGCCATTCGATTTCGTCTTCCGCGAAGCGCAGAAAATCTCCAGTCCGCTGCTCGACCTGTCCGAAGGCCGGCTGGGCTATGGCGACAAGACCATCCTGGAGAAGGTCAAGCTGCAACTCACTCCCGGCGCGCGCATCGGCCTGCTGGGCCCCAACGGCGCGGGCAAGTCCACCCTGATCAAGAACCTGGCCGGCGAGCTGGAGCCGCTGGGCGGTCGCCTGGCACGCGGCGAGAACCTGGCAGTGGGCTACTTCGCCCAGCACCAGCTCGACTCGCTGGACGACAAGGCCAGCCCGCTGCTGCACCTGCAACGTCTGGCGCCGAGCGAGCGCGAGCAGACCTTGCGCGATTTTCTCGGCGGCTTCGATTTTCGCGGCGATCGCATCGACGAGCCGGTGCTCAACTTCTCCGGTGGCGAAAAAGCCCGGCTGGCCTTGGCGCTGATCGCCTGGGAGCGGCCGAACCTGCTGCTGCTCGACGAGCCGACCAACCACCTCGACCTGGAAATGCGCCTGGCGCTGACCATGGCCTTGCAGGAGTTCGCCGGTGCCGTGGTGGTGGTCTCCCACGACCGTCATCTGCTCAAGAGCACCACCGATGATTTCCTGCTGGTGGCCGACGGCAAGGTCCAGCCTTTCGACGGCGACCTGGACGACTACAGCCGCTGGTTGATCGACTATCGCCAGCGCACCGCGCCGGTCAGCAGCACCCCGGTCAACCCGGACAAGACCGACAAGAAGGCCCAGCGTCAGGCCGCCGCCGCGCTGCGTCAGCAACTGGCGCCGCACAAGAAAGCGGCCGACAAGCTGGAAACCGAACTGGGCCAGGTGCACACGCAACTGGCGCAGATCGAGACGGCCTTGGGCGATGCCGAACTTTACGAAGCGGCGCGCAAGGACGAGCTGCGCGAGTTGCTGGCGCGTCAGAGCAGCCTCAAGCAACGTGAAGGCGAGCTGGAAGAAGCGTGGATGATGGCGCTGGAAACCCTGGAGAGCATGCAGGCGGAGCTCGAAGCGCTGTCCTGAGCGGCGCTGCTGCGTGGGCATTCGCGCAAAAACCACTGGTGCTTTTTTGGCCAGGATCGTAGCTTAACGTTTTGCAACATTAGCGCGAGTGAGGTGTGCGATGTCGATGGAGACCTGGTTGGCGTTCTTCGCTGCGTGCTGGGTGATCAGCCTGTCGCCGGGCGCCGGGGCGATCGCCTCGATGTCCAGTGGGCTGCAATACGGTTTCTGGCGCGGCTACTGGAACGCGCTGGGCCTGCAACTGGGCTTGATCGTGCAGATCGCCATCATCGCCGCCGGGGTGGGCGCCATCCTCGCCGCCTCGGCCACCGCGTTCCAGGTGATCAAATGGTTCGGCGTCGCCTACCTGGTGTATCTGGCTTATCGCCAGTGGCGGGCGTTGCCGATGGACCTCACCGACCCCTCGGCGGTGCGCCCCATTGGCAAGCCGCTGAGCCTGGTGTTCCGGGGCTTCCTGGTCAACGTCAGCAACCCCAAGGCGCTGGTGTTCATGCTGGCGGTCCTGCCGCAGTTCATCGACCCGCACGCACCGTTGCTGCCCCAGTACCTGACCATCACCGTCACCATGATCAGCGTCGATTTGCTGGTAATGGCCGGTTATACCGGCCTGGCCTCGCGGGTGCTGCGCCTGATGCGCACGCCCCGGCAGCAGAAGCGCCTGAACCGCACCTTCGCCGGGCTGTTCATCGGCGCCGCGACCTTTCTCGCTACCCTGCGCCGCGCGCCTCTGTAGGCGGCGCGGCGTTTTTTCCAGCGGATAGGTGCATCGGATCGAGTCAGTGCGGCCTGCGAGCTGTCTAGAGGTAGGCACCCCTTAGACCTACCCGGAGGTACGCACCATGGACGCAACGACTCACGAGTTCTCGGAAATCTTCAAGCAGATGGGCCTGGACGACGATCCTGTCGAGATCGACCGCTTCATCACCACCCATTCCCCGCTGGACGACGACGTCAAACTGGTGGACGCGCCGTTCTGGAGCGACTCGCAGCGCGCCTTCCTCAAGGAAAACTACATCGCCGATTCCGACTGGATCGTCATGATCGACCAGCTCAACGAGGCGCTGCACAAGCCCAAGGCCTGAGGCCTCACTCGCCGCGGATGTACTGCTCCAGTTGCAGGATCAGGTTGGCCTGCTCGGCGATGGTTTCCTTGACCAGGTCACCGATCGACAGCAGGCCCAGCAACTTGCCGTTGTCCACCACCGGCAAGTGGCGCAGATGCCGGTTGGTCATCAGGTTCATGCAGTATTCGAGGTTGTGCTTGGGTTCCACGGTGACCACCGGCGCGCTCATGATCTCGCGCACGGGGGTGACCGCCGACGAGCGGCCTTTGAGCACCAGCTTGCGCGCATAATCGCGCTCGCTGACGATGCCCACCACCTGATCGTCTTCCACCACCGGCAGCGCCCCGATATTCACTTCCGCCAGGAGCTTGAGTGCGTCGAGCACCGAATCGTCAGGGCCGATGGTGTAGACGGTCTGATGCTGGGATTTGCTCTTGAGGATGTGTTCGACGTTCTTCATGGCGGCCTCGGCAGTGAAAAAAGCTGTCCTGGAAAGCCTCAAGCATCCAAGACCGCGCGTGGCCGGGCAATGCAGGAAACGGCATGGAGCCGATTGAAAAACGTCATTGGCGGGAAAAATCCGAGGGCTGGCAGGCAGCCCTCGGCAGGCGTCGCTAGAGCGTGGGCATCTGCCCGATGCGCGCGACCATTTCACTGACCACCTGCAGGTCGAGCATGAACTGCTCTACGGTCTTGAACTCGTTGTCGTTGTGACCGGTGTACTTCACGCCGGGCATGGCCAGACCGAACTGCACACCATTGGGTAGGTCATGCACCGAGGTGGCACCGGCGGAGGTGCCGAACTCATGGGGCAGACCGAGGTTCTGGCTGGCAACGTCGAGCAGCGCCTTCACCCACGCGCCTTCGGGGTTGCGGTACATCGGCTCGTCGAGGCTGTAGTCGAAGGCCACGGCGGTGTGGGTGTCGTTCGACCAGGCGCCGAGCTTGCTGCCCAGCTCGTCCTTGATTGTCTGGATCGACTTGCCCTTGGGAATGCGCAGGTTCACCGCCAGCTTCAGGCCCTTGTCGTCCACGCCAACGAACGTCGGCGAGGCGGTCAGCGGCCCCATGAAGTCGTCCTTGAAGCCGATGCCCAGCTTGCTGCCCAGGTAGTCCAGGCCCCAGTTGTCGGCGGCGTAGCGCGCAGCGTCGGTGAAGTGGTTGCGCTTGAGCGGCACGCGTTCGCCCAGGCCGTTGAGGAAGTCGAGCATGCGCGCCACCGGGTTGACCCCCGACTGCGGCGAGGAGGAGTGCGCAGACACGCCGGTCACGGTCAGGATCACGTGCTTGCCGGACACCACGCTGTCGATGCGGAAGTCCTTGCCGTGGGCTTTGCGATAATCGGTGCCGGCCTTTTTCAGGCGTCGGGCCAGGTCCACCGGGTGGTCGCCGACCAAGGTCGCCACCGAGGTGGTGGGAATCTGGTTGGTGGCCAGGCCGCCAGTGAGGTTGATCACTTCCGCGCCTTTGCCTTCGCCCGCGCGCTTGGCGAAGCTGGCCATCACCGTGCCGTAGCCTTTCTCGGCGATGACCACCGGATAGCCGCCGTCCAGGGCCAGGTTGTAGTCCGGCGTGGCGTTGTGGGCGAAGTAATAAGGAATCGCGTCGCCGGAGGTTTCTTCGGTGGTGTCGATCAGCAGCTTGAACTGGCGCGCCAGCGGCAGCTTCTCGTCCTTGGCCACTTTCAAAGCATAGAGCGCGACGACGATGCCGTTCTTGTCGTCCTCGGTGCCGCGCCCGTACATGCGATCGCCCACCAGGGTGACCTTGAACGGGTCCAGGCGAGTACCGTTTTCCAGCTTCCAGTTGTCCGGGTTCACCTGCACCACGTCGGCGTGGGCATGCAGGCCGACCACTTCCTTGCCTTCGCCGAGGGTGATTTCGTAGACGCGGTTGTCGACGTTGCGGAAGGCCAGGCCAAAGCCTTCGGCCAGCGCCTGGATCTTCGCGGCGATCTTGTGGAACTGCGGGTTGTCGTGCTGCGCCACGCCCTCGACCTGGAAGGTCGGAATCTCGACCAGCTCGCGCAGCGTCTCGGTGGCCGCCTTGCCGTACTTGATGCGGGTATAGAGGCCCAGCAGACGGTTGATCTCGTTTTGCTGCTCGGCATTCAGTGGCGTGCCGGCCTGATAGGCCTGGAGGGTCTGTTCGAGCCCATCGGTCTTGGCCAGCTCATGCGTGGCCAATTGGCCGATGAACTGCTTGAAGTCGGCCGGCTCGCTGCCGTCGTAGGCTTTGAGGATGGCGGCGGATTGTTGCGGGCTGAGATTGGCGTGGGCCGGCACGCTGAGCAAGGCAAGGCTGGCCAGCAGCAGGGAGGCGGCAGAGAACTTGGGCAAGGGCATGATCGAGCGCATTCCTTCGCGAAGGGTTTAAAGGGCAAGTGCAAAAGTAGGAACGTGCCCACGCTACCATCAATGGCGGTGGTGAGGGGAGGGGCGCGGGAGGGTGGCGCAGGAACGAAAAAGCCCCGGGAGATTCCCAGGGCTTTTGGAGATGGCGCACTCGGCGGGATTCGAACCCACGACCCCTGCCTTCGGAGTCCTAAAAGTCGGCGTTTGGAATCAGTACGTTAGCGGGGATTAGCTGGGAAATCAACGGGTTGTGTTAGCTGGGGTTAGCGGGATTTCGCCCCGGTTAGCGGAGCGAGTGTGGCAAATTTGTGGCAAACCAGTCTTTGGGCCGACGCTCATTCATCTAATGTTCGGACGAATGTCACTGGTAACAGGTATCAACGTCTGCTTTATCCGATTAGCTGCTGTCTAGGTGCCATTGACTTTGACTGGTTCATCAAACATCCCAACTGCCTTGCAAGCTTGTAAGAATCCGTGCTTCAGGAAGTTTTCATTGGCATATGGAAAATTGCTGGCATGGCAGGTTACTGCTTCCAAATAGGCTTCTGGTGTCCTGCCTTTTACGCCGGCTGTTTCGCTATGCCAGCGCTGTTCGGTCAATACCTCTTCGAGCCACGCCTTCGCACTAGGACTTAGAAACTTAGCACGGTATCGCTCCTCTATTCCGTATACATCTTTCCAGGTAGAAATTTCTTCGGTAAGCATTGGGGGGCTAAAGCTCAAGTCTATATCTGAGGGAACTAAATTTTTGATGTCGGCATGCAGCAGTTTAACTTCAAGTCCGATGCTATAGGGTATAGTTGAAAATGGGTAAAATGCCTTGCGACGACTCATTACGCCAGCGGGATCTTTAGGCGAGTATGCGGGGTTTTTGGTGCTTTTATAGCTGCTGTTGCAATGATGACAGGAAGGCGCTAGGTTTTTCAGGTTTATCGAGTTGAAGGGATAGATTGCTTTTGGTAAGTAGTGGTCGTAAGCCTCACGTTTAGTATGGTATTCAATAAATAAGTCGTTAATTCCGCAAAATGGACATTTGCCCTGACTGTTAACTTGGACAAAGGACTTGTAGTGCTCATCAATGTTGCCAACTTTTTGTTTGAGGGGGGCAGCATCAAAGTCATAAAGCCCGTAAAAAAATTTATGCATGTCAGCAGCGAGGGTCGGAAATTTCTTTTCCAGATCTGAGTATTTCGCAGCATAAATTCCAGCGTCATTATTGCATAGTTTTTCAACACTATTATTGCTTTTGTACCACCATTTTAGCCGTCGAATTTGTTTACTATTGAGACTACGGAAGTGTCCAAAGATACGCTCGACGCAACTATAAAAAAATCTGCATTCTTTTTATCTGAATAGTAAAAAATCTCCATTACTTCTCTTAGTTCAGAATTGGCATCGAATAACTCTAAACAAAAATTGTTGTTGCTTGGGGCATTACACCAGACATCAAAAAAAATATAGTCCACAAACTCCTGCATCTTATCCATTTGATGTGGGACATAAGTGTAGGGGAACAACATCAGCGTGATCCCTCTTCTGTTTTCGGTAGACTCCGGTCAATCATAGCTTTGACCAATAGGACTTTTTCAACTGAGTCACCTAGTTCACGATCCATCTCGGTAATTAGCTTTGTTACATCCTCACCGTGCTCAAAGCGCGTACGCCATTCCTCAAGCAGTACATGGGCGTGTCCGCCAATAGTTTCGCGCTTCCCGAAGGTCGTCATGGTGATCTTGTTGATTGACGCGCCTAGGGTATTGTATTCCGGGTGTTCAATATTTACGGTGCCAGTGTCCGAGCTCTTTTCAAAAATCAGTACATTTTCAGGTTTGCTGTCGGAAATTAGGAAAGGTGAGTGAGTTGTAATCAACATCTCCTGGCTAGTTCCTTCTTGCCCTGCCAAGCAACTGCGTAGACGGCTAATGAAGCTGGCCCGCCATGCGGGGTTAAAGTGAGTCTCTGGTTCATCTAGTAAAAACAGGCTATTCGTATTACGGAATAAAAGGCATAGGCCAAGGCTATGTAACAACTGGTGCTCACCATCCGATAGCTCCTTAAGCGTCATCGATTGCGATACACCGGATTTGGTGAATCGTACGAATTTAAAGCGCATAATGCGTTGGTCAGATGCAAGAGTGGGTACGGTTTCACTTACATAATGGCTTTTTGAACGATAAAGATCGGTTTTGAGGTCATCGCTTACTGCATAGAGATTAAGTATAAGTAGTACTTGGAAAGCCTGGAAAAGTTCCAAGGGTGAATTATCAAAATTATTACGAAATGCCTCTTTAGTAGCGTCATTTACCCAGTAATCAAGAATCAGAGTATCTTTCGCCTCATCCTGATAGCTTGCTGTAGCACAACGCTTTAGTTTGTCAATGATTGAAGATCTTTTGTCTCCCTCCAAAAGGTATATAAGATTTACAGTGTAGGAGCCAGATTCCGGATTTAATAATATTGCCGGATTGTCGGAAAAATACCCATCCTGCGTATATTCTGGTACTGCGTAGTCGCCTGAAGCTAAGTGCGCAGCTTGGTCCGCCGATACCTCTATGCTTCTTTTTATTATGATGCGGAACTCTTTTAATGCATCAATGCCTATATCTTCACGGAAGGGCTGCAAGGTGGCTTCATCCTGAAAAAGCAAGTTGCACAACAGAATAGCTTGACTGAAACCGTTATCAAGGTAGGCTAGTCGTGTTTCGGGACGTCCGGCATAGCTCAATTGCCGCGAAAGAGCGTCCCAGTACTCGTCAAATTGAACAAAACGTAGTTTAAAAAATGGCAGGCTGAGGATTTCATTCTCACCTGATGAGTAGCCAAGCACATATTGGGGTATTAGATTGTCGGCATAACTAGCTTCAAATGCTTCATAAGCATCCGAGTCGAATTCACCTTGGTTCTCCCAGTGAAGGCGAACCGATTCTCCTTGGCGTTTACTGACAGCTACTCTGGCCCACGCCAAACCGTTGGACCGGATATATTGCACTGGTGGACGGATCAAATAGTCCAGCTCAAATGCGACGGGTGAGAAATCCTCACCCGCGTTTTGCAATACTTCTGGTAAAAAGCTGCGGCGTACGCGTAACACTTCCAGTTGAAAAAAAATTGCTGCCAGCACTTCAAGCAGATTGGACTTGCCGCTGCCATTAGGACCAGCGCAAACGAATGGGGCAAACCCCTCAGAGTTGGCTAACTCGTTCTGCAACGTCCATTCATTACGGAAGTGATGCTCAAAGCCGCATGGTAAACTTCGAAATCCTTTTGGGTCGTTTATCTTAAGGCGTAGTAGCTTCATCTTGGTGGCACTCTAAGTTGAACGCTGTTTTCAGCTTCATCAAATTCCTGCGTAAGCGCGTCTAATGTGAGCGCTTTAAAGCACCACGTCTTAATATGCTCATAATCCTCCATATTTAATAGGAATTCGTTGTCTGGGTCTAATTCTCTCAAGCGAGTTTGCGCTGCAGTCATGAAGCGCTGTACTGAAAATGGTGCGACACTCAGTTGTGCTTGATAGGACTCTAGCCATAGTGTTATCAATGTCTCTCGGGCTTCGGCGCTTTCAAGAGCATCTGACATGTGTTCGGTATCGGGCAGATAGATAGCGACCTCATCGTCAGAGGAGGCAGGTGATCGTTCTAGCGTTTCCCCAACCTCTTTCTGAAGCTTTATGTCAGATAAGGGGACGTGCGACAAGTCTATCTCACCCTTAAATGCCTGTTGGCTCAGGGCGCCGAAGAGACTGTTGAGATTGGAGAGACTTCCCTTAGTATCTGCAATCAGACGTCCTATACTGCTAGCCACTTTTTCAAAATCATACTGCGCTTCTAGTGGGGGGCAGATAATATCGATCTGACAAAGTGTTTTTTGATTGATTTTATATGTGCCATTTGCTGTTCGAGCAGCTTTTTCAAGCTGGTTACGGATAAAGCTTGTTTGCCAGAGCGCTTCTAAAAATGGCTTTCGGACTGCCCCATCTTTAATTGTCAGGGCAATCACCGTATCCGGGAACATTATATCCACACGTTTTCCCGGGTAAAAGTGGCCTTTTCCGACTAGGTTAACGTTTCCATTACCTCGGCATACCAGAAAGTCTCTAGTGGTTGGTATATAATTTTTATCGAGTTTTGAGAAAGAGTCTTCTTTAAAAATCTCTCGAAATACATCCCCAGTAACTGCTGATAGGGTATAAACCCTTCCCTTGAATGTTCCACCCTTCGCCGGAGAAAGCCCATTTCTAGCATTCTCCACAATTCGTTCTAGCGGGAACTTGGCCCAACCTTTTTCATTCGGCACTGGGTCGCCAAATACGTTCAGGAAAACGCTTTTAAGCAGTGTGCCGAGTTGCTGTAGTTGCTCAGTGCGCTGGGTGATTAGTCCTTCCACTTTCTCTAGAAGGGTGGCGATTCGTATTTGATCGTCTACCGGAGGAAATGGAATCTCTAAACTGAGAAAGTCTGATTTTGTTAGGCTCCGCCTGCGCGCAACGGCACCCTGCATGCGAGAGGCGTAAATTCTTCGCGCAATTGGCGACCGTAGGTATTTTTCAAGGTAAGGAATGTGGCACTCTGCCTCATCTCTTAGTTTCCAGATGTCATACGCAGGGCTCACTATTCCAGCCGGATACTTAGTCTGAAACCCAAGCACACCTTCGTCTATTGGAAATCCGACCACAAGCTCGTTCATGTAAGCAATGCGGTAGTTTGAGGTGTCTGTGCTAGCGACTCGCTTTTTAAATTTATTAGCTTGATCGACTAGCCCACGTCTCATTGTGATCGAGAGAACGGGTAGGTTCTGATCGCCGGCGCGATGATTACCGGAATAATCAAATATTTCGCCAAGTGCCTTGGATGGCCACCTCATCCGATCATTTCCTTTAACTCAAGTAGCTGACGTACTATGCCGCTTTGTATTTTGGAGAGTTCCGGCGCCTTTATATCACCAACCTCAGCATTAATCAGCATCTCTAAAATTTCGCTCGGCTCGCCATAGTGTTCTTCTTTAAACACGTCGATTGTGTAGCGAGACATAGATAGATCATAGTTGTTCTTTTCTTCCGTGATCTCGTTAAGCGGAACCATGAAGTATTTCGATGTGCGGTCGGTGTCACTAGCGGCATTTCGAGCACGATACCTCGTTAGAAGGTCATGCAAGTCGCCGAGAGGGTTGCTTTGATCTTTTTGTCGCCTGTCGTCGAGGCTATATCCGTCGACTGCCATCTCGTAAAACCATACATGCTCTGTACCAGGCTTAGTGACTTTATCTTTCGGGTCCCAAACTTTTGTGAATAATAGAATGGCAGTACTCACTCCTGCATAAGGCTTAAATACACCGCTGGGCATGGAAATTACTGCTTTTAGGTCGCAACGCTCTACTAGTAACTGGCGTAGAGTTTTGAATGCTCCTCCAGAGCCGAAGAGCACACCTTGTGGGACGATTACACAGGCTGTACCGCCTTTTTTTAGCAAATGGTAGATTGTCTCGACGAATAACAGTTCGGTTTTGGTCGTGGCTAGGTGCAGGTTTTCGTTTATGTCGCCCTTATCAATGCTGCCGGTGAATGGCGGGTTAGCCATTACGATGTCGTATTCAGCATCCTGGTTGTAGCTCTTAGAAAGCGTATCTTTATAGTCGATATGAGGCTCATCAATGCCATGCATCATTAAGTTCATTAGTCCGAGGCGGACCATGGTGCTGTCGATATCGTAGCCCCAGAGCGACTCCTGCAAAACGGACTGGGCCTTTTCCGTGAGCGCAGCTGCAACTGAGGTGCGAACGAAACCGTCTTCATCAGTTGCAAGGTCCTCCGATCCCCCTTTGATGGCCAACTGAGTAACGATGTACTGGTATGCGCCTAGTAAGAAGCCGCCCGACCCGCACGCCGGGTCTGCGATCCTATGCCCTAATTGTGGCTGTACTAGATCAGCCATCAGCTTGATGATGTGTCGCGGGGTACGGAACTGGCCATTTTTTCCTGCAGTAGCGATTTCTGAGAGCAAATATTCGTAGACGTCGCCTTGAATATCCTGAAATGCTTGGCCTTTCTCCCGAGAGTCGCGCTCCATTACTTCGAAAATTTCGTCGATTGTTTTCACAGCCTCCACCAACAGCGCAGGCTTAGGGATGATGAAAACCGCATTCTTCATATGATGCGTGAAGTTGGACTCCGAGCCATTTAAATCCTTGAGGAAGGGAAATACCCGAAGCTGTACATGCTGCAGCATTTCCTCAGCCTGCATGTGCTTGAACTCACTCCATCTTAAGGAAGTCTTGGCAATACCATGCTCGCGTTGATCGTTTGCGATAATTTCAACCAGTTCCACTGGGCTCTCACGACCACTTCGCTTCGTTCTGTATTCCGGTGGTACCCAAAGGCCGTCGAACTTTGACGTGTATTTTTCACCTGTCCATTCTGCATCGGCCTGCTTTTTCTGATCCAACTCGTCCAATCGTTTCATGAACAGCAAGTAGGTGATCTGCTCAATGGCTGTAAGTGGATTGCTGATGCCACCACTCCAGAACTTGTTCCAGAGTTGGTCGATTTGACTTTTGAGCTCGGGGTTATTTTGTAGCATCGGACGGCCTGTTCTTTAGGCTGCTAACCGTTCGGTCAGCAGCAAAATTTCGTTGATTTCGGTGGGGCTGAATACCCCACGGATACCTTGCGGGTGAATTACTGTGAACGGGGCGCTGATCAAATCTCTCCTTTCAACCTTTTCACGCTCGACAATGAAGTTCTTCAATAAATTGAGGAACTCCAGTTGGCGGCTACTAAGCGTGGTGTGGGCGCGAATGAACTGATCAAACGCGGTGCTGACCTCGTCCGGGAAGCTTTTCAGCACTTCAATGCCCAAAATGTGACGGATGAACTGGATAAATCGGGCCTTGCGGTTTTTGTAGACCTGGCGCATCAGGTCTTCAGTAATATTCGGGTATTCTTCGTGCAGCAGCTCGGCTAGTTGGTTGGTCTCTTCTGCGCTAACGGCTTCGCCGTTTTTGATCTTTTGCAGCACAGGGTTGTGCTCAGTCAGCTCGCTAATCAAGGTCTCGACCATTTCGCGATAGCGGGTGATGCTCACGGCTTCATGCTGCGGGCCGAACTCTACCCACTCCTTTTTATACAACTCGTCAGCCAGTTCAAGATGCGTTTGCTCCTGGCCAATGCTTTGTTCGCGGAATTTCATCAGCGGGCCGAGCTTGGCCACCATGTCATCAAAGGCGTCTTCATCGGCATTAGCCCAGTAGTGGCTGGTTTGTGAGGCGCGGATCAGTACCTCTTCCTGTTTAACGAAGGTTACCGACAGTGGCAGTTCGCTAATCTGTTCAATAATGCCTGTCTTAATCGTGTCGGCTTGCTCTTTGGCTTCATTGAGAATGGCCAACGAGTATTCCAATATGTCGCGCTCGAACCGCATGGCTTTGAAGTCGGCCTCGGAGACCGCACGGAACAGCGGCTTGATTTTTGTGCGTAGGAACTCTAACCGGTCGTGGTTGAGGCTAATCCAAAAATCCCCCTCTTCTAGCCGCTCCAATGTAGTGGCTGCTTCTTTGATAACGACGGATGCTTGGGGTAGTGCAATAATCTGCAAACGGAGCTTGGCGATTTCGCGCGCGGCTGTTTCAGCATGATCGCAATTATTGGTTTTCTCGATTTTTTCGAGCCGCAAGCCAAACAGGCGGACAGGGAGTGGCAACCGTGACTTGAGTTCTTTGCCCTTGGGGTTGAGCTTGAAGTATTCGAAGTTGTCCCAGCAATCGAGAATCAGGAACACGTCTTTCTCTGGGCACCAGGGTTTGGGTTTGCTGGTTTCCAGCAAACGCGTACCTCGTCCCACCATTTGCCAGAACTTGGTATAGGAATACACCGGTTTGGCAAATACGAGGTTAACGATTTCGCGCACATCTATGCCCGTGTCGAGCATGTCCACGCTGAGTGCGATGCGAGGCATGTCGTTGTTAGTGAATTGGTCGAGCAGGCCGCCTTTGCCATAAACGCGCGGATCTTCCGACACTAGCACCTTGGCGAGCTCACCATGGTGATGGGGATAGAGCTTGTCGAAAATCTCTTCGATCCTTCGGGCATGTGCCTTGGTGGCACAGAAGAAGATAGTTTTCCCAGGCAGTACGCCGTTGGCGTCCTTGATAGCCTCTTCCATGAACTCACGAACGATGAGCGTGTTGGTGCCCTTGTTAATCACCTGCTTTTCGAGCTGTGAACCTTCAAAGTTGATTTCTTCAACCTCCTTGCCTTGCAAGATCAGATTTTTCTGATCTTCGAGCGAAATGGTGCGCTTACTGATGCCTTCCACTTGGAACTTGGTCTGTATCTTCATGACCTGGAAATTGCAGAGGTAAGGTGGCACGTTGTTAACGGCCTCCTCGAAGGTATAGGCAAATGTTGGGAGGCCGTCTTCGCAATGGAAAAGTTGGAAGGTGTTATGGTCGATATTGTCGGTTGGCGTGGCTGTTAACCCCAAGGTGATAGTTTTGAAGTAGCTAAGTACTTCACCGAAAGTATTGTAGATGGAGCGATGGCTCTCATCGACGACAATGAAATCAAAGAAGTGCGGCGATAGGAGCTGTGCATCGTCTCGAATAATGTTGAGCATCGTTGGGTAGGTTGCAACGTATACGCGGCGGTCTTTGGCGATTAGCTTTTCGCCCACGTTAGGCCACCGCGGCTCGTTGGGCATATGTTCTTTGAACGCCGACAGTGCTTGCTCACGTAGAGCGATACGGTCAACGAGGAATAACACCTTCTCAGCATGGCCAGCGCGCATCAGCGCATCGACCATGGCAATGCAGGTGCGGGTTTTGCCAGTGCCAGTAGCCATCACCAGTAGGAAGTTGCGTTTTTTTTGTTCTATGCCGTCGAGCACCGATCGAATCGCACGGATTTGGTAATCACGCCCGGCGATCGAGGTGTTGATAAACTTTTGTGTCAGGGGTTTGCGGTTGCGGCGGATATAGGCGAAGCGCTCAAGATCGTCCCGCGTGGGAAAACCGACCACCTTCCGCGGCGGCGCGCTCCCTAAATCCCAGAAGTAGGTTTCGTGGCCGTTGGTGTAGAAGCAGAACGGCAGCTCACCACCTAACTGCTGCTGGATGTTGTGGCAATACTGCTTGGCTTGTTCGCGGCCTATGGCAGCATCCCGACTGGTTTTTTTTGCCTCGATGACAGCCAGGGGTTTGCGGTCTTTACCAAGCAAGACGTAATCGCTGAACTGATGGCGTTCGTATGGGGAACGCACTTCGGCTACGCCTTCGGGCAACGCGGTCAAAATGTCGAACTCTTCGATGACCTGCGTAGGGTCTTTGACGTTCCAACCGGACAAGGCGAGCTGCTGGTCGATCAGGCCGGCACGAGTCTGTGCTTCGGATATCGACATGCCTACCATCCTCCTGGGAGGTAAAAGGACTTCTGACCTGTAATACTTGCGGCTACATTTTGTTCATTCGCTTTGGGGAGGCTATTGAGTGCCACGGAACTCTTGACCAGTACTTCCCACTCAGCCGTTTTGCACAGTACGGAGTGCAGCAATTTCTTATTTAGCATTTGCCCATCCTGGCTCATAGATAGACTTCCCTCATCCGCGACCTTCAATCCAGCACGACCAAAAAATCGGTCGCCAAGGCTGTCGGCTGGACATCCCGGACGTTGCGTTGCAACGAAACCAAACCGTAGTCCGCCATTAAGCGAAGGGTGCGCGACAGATTCGGCACCTTTCGACCGCTGAGTACTGCTAGCTCCGTAAGGGATTTGGGCTGCTTTTCATGGATCAGTCGCAGCAAGCGCCGGTTGTCGTCCGACAGTACGGCGGCCAAGGAGGCTAGAGAAGGGAACCAGATGCTCGGTGTCTCTTTTAGCTTTGGTAGCGAACCCTCGGGGTGTCGGATACCGACGATGCAGCTCTCCATGGCCCATAGCTCCTAATAATGACCTAATCGCCAATTGTATCCGTGCCTGATAATCATCGTCGATCAATGGCGCTCCTTTGCCGTAATTGGCCAGGATGACCCGGCCATCGGCCCGAGCCAGGCCGATGCTCTTGATCGTCTTCCCTACCATTTGCGCCAAGCTGGCGAAGATATGTTCGACCCTCGCTCTGGGGCTGGCGATAGGTCGATTGCGCGCCTTGTCGCGTTCGCTAATCGGCTACCCGGCTTGACCTTTGCGCTGGATGTGGGGTCGCCAAGCGATCTGCTTGAGCCAACGCTCGCGGGGCTTGTCGTGATAACCCCGATCGGCCCATAAATCGCGGCTGCTATCGTCTCGATCCAGTACCTTTACCAAATGCAAGGTATCGGCCACGCTGGCGTCACTCACCTCGACCTGACGGATCAGCTTATGCCGCCGATCCACACTGACCGAGAGCTTGTAGCCGAGGTACGCTTTGCCATGCTTTGTCGTCCAGCGTGCCTGGGCATCCTTTTGCCGGCGCTTGGCCGGCGACCATTCGGTCGGCACCCTACCGGCCTTGACCTGGGCCTGCTCCTCGGTGCTGCTGTGCTGGGTCGGGGCCAGACGATGCTGGCGTCGATGATCTGCCCCTCGCGCGCGCTGAACCCGTGCAACTGAAGTTGGGGTTGCACTTCGTCGAAAATCAGCTCCTCGACCTTGGCCTGCACCAAGCGCTCACGGAAGTTCCAGATCGTATTGCGATCCGGTACGCCGGACGAGTTCTTCAGGCCAGCAAAACGCTGGAAGCTCATGCGATCAAGCAGTTAAAACTCCATCTGCTCGTCGGACAGGTGCTGAAGCACCAGCAGGCGAGTCATTAGCTCGGTGGAATACGGCGGCCTGCCGCCTTTAGCACAGCTCGGGCGCGGAACCTATCGGTCAATCTCGGTGGCCAAGGTTAGTCGACATGCTTGTTCAGCAAGGCCAGCGGATCACCCAGGCTATCGAGTTTTGCTTCGCGTTCTTGGTCGGCAAACAGGCTGAGCATGGGAGAAATCCTGGCGGTCAAGGGCTCGCAATCCTACCTGACGGCAGGATTTTTAGAAGTGCCCTGAAAGGGCCATAGAAGCGAAAGAGGGGGGCATCGTGGTTTTTGGCTAACGTTAACTTTCGCGAATACCTAATGAACACTCAGGAAACCACAATGGCCAACAGCTTGTCTTGACAGCTTTGCACCGCGCTACTGCGCAAGCTTCCTTCAGGGATGCCCATCTATGAAGTCTTGCACCTGAGGGCTTGCTCGAAGGATTTGCTAAAGCTGACCAGATCGCTACCCAAGACTTGGCACAAATCACGGAGCTGGACCAAATCCAGTCGTCTGACACCTCTTTCCACATCACTCATGAACGACTGCGGCCTCGCTAGGGCGGCAGAGCACTGGGCCTGGGTCATCCCAGATTCGACGCGCATGCGCTTGAGCTCCTGCAGGAAGATCACATGCTCGCGTCGATAGATAGCTTTGGTCATAGCCGTATCCGTGCGAAGGGCGGCCAACCAAGCTATATCTGCTTTTGGGATATCTGATTTTCAGTTATTTTGAGATTGTTCAGTTTGTCTGGGAGGCTGTATGAGACTGGTCTGGGAGCTGTTTCGAGTCGCGTGGGCCGTGGGGTGCGTGCCGGTGGGTGTGCTCTTACTGGTTGTGGTGGTTTTCTCTGGCTTCAACCTGCCATTTTTTCTTGGGTTCACCAGCGGCGAAGACCCCGCAATCCGCTGGCTGTTCTGGGCCCTGGCCCTTTATTTTGTTGGAGGAGGGTGGCTGTTCTATCGAATCAACCAAAGCTATGCCGAAAAGCTAAGGAGCATGGCCGCTGGTTATCGAGCTGAGGGATTCAATCCTGAGGTAGAGGTGTACGCAAAAATCAACGATGCGTACGTTGGTGTCGATCTGAAATCGAATCGGTTGCTAGCCTATCCAGTAGGTCGCGAGGCCCACTTCTTCCGATTAGACGAAATTCGTTCGTGGCGCATCCTGCCCGTGGGCAGAAGCAATCACCGACTTGAGCTGTTGACCAGCGACCTGAAGATCCCGACGTTCAGCCTAGCGCTGAGGTCGTCTGACGTTGCCAGTACTGAGGCGCAGTTGCGTACCGTCTTCGACACCTAAACTGCTGAAGGAGCCTTTAGTTATCCACTCGGGGTGGCCTAATGAGTGACGTGAGCGTTCATAATGTTTGGCATGCGGATATCGTCCAGCTGAAGAGGGCGAATGTCACCATGCGGTTGGCCAACCAAGCGCTGGCCTCTAGGGACCGTGCCAGGTTGTACGCGCTGGGCTTCTCACATGCTCATATTCGAGAGCTGGAGATCAACGGTGGTTTCCGGTCATCCTCCATTGGGCAGAACACTCGATTGATCAATCTCCTGCAGAGAGGGACTAGCTAATGCTGACTGATTACGAACCGTTAAAAATTGCCTCTGGGGTCTTGGCGCGTACGACCATCGATTCTGTCCTCCAGTCGACCTCGTATCACGCACGTGGTTGGCAAATCCTTGACCGCTGGGCACTCAGTTCTTCTGGGCGACTTCGTGAGCTTGAAGCCGATGGCGAGTTGTTGTTGCTGGAGCGATTGCTCGAACAGCAACGTCTGGAGCAAGAGGCGCTTGCATCGCCTTACGGGCTGGCGCAGCGGGCTCAAGGATTGGCTGAGCATGAGATTCTTGCTCTGTGTGGCATACCTGATGGTCTGTGACAGATCAGCTTCAAGGGGAAAAACGAACACCATGAGGCTTTTCGCTTCAACGGGTCTCGGGGCTTGCCCTGAGCAGGGACGGTAGGCAAAGCAAGGGAGTGGAACGACTGCCGCTTTGCCGGTTGTACGTACGCCATTAATGGCGGGAGTACAAACCCTACCCTGTCCTGATTCCAGCTAGCTTCGACGTAACAACTTCGGGAATAGGCGAGTGAGTTTGCGGGTTGCAGGTTCATAAGGATGCCAAGTTCGAGTATGCGGAAGCAGCAAGAGCATCCTTTGAGGGATGGTGGCGGGGACGTGGCCGATGAGTAAGCAGAGACTCGTACGCGTACATGTTCGCTACCCTGGCGGTTTACGGTATCTGCAAAAAACAGGACCTCGATAAATTTTCTGAAGAAGCATGTTGAAGACGATTGGGGGCAACGGTTAAGTAGCGGGAACGGAAGATTTTTGCCTACCGCTAGCGCACAAATGACCAGGTACGAGGTGCAGTGAGATGGTGACTGAGTGGTTGAAGAAAAATTGGCGGCTGGCATTGCGGTCAGTGCAGAAAACCGAATCTGACAGGAGTGCTGTATTTACCAGATGCGGTACACCCTTGGTTTACGCTGGCGAGCTTGAGATTGTGCCCAGCTTGCTCCAGGGCACCCGTCCCAACGGTGGGCAGGTGATGACTGCCCAAAAGTGAACGAGGGCACCTTGTCTGGGGGGACGAACGCCACAATTGAAAGGCAGCATCGCTTTGACAGATCAGCGGAGTGATCGAACAATAGCTATATGAAGCTAAGTACCCAGGATATTGAGCCAACTGAAGCCCTGCAGGCTGTCTTTCATGAGATCAGGCATCATCAAGACACCGGCAGGAAAAACTTCGTGGTCCGTGTGCCCATTGATTTGATCGAGTACCTGTTCACCGGGATAGGCTTGAAATCAGGCATGTCTAAAGTGAAGCTTGAACGTCAGCTTGCTGAGCTGAAAGTGTCCGGCTTCGGAGATGCTAACGGTCGAGTGCTCAGGCGCTACCTCAGCGGGCAATCACGCATGGCTTGGGATACCTTCCAGCGTTTGGCGTTTTGGGCATTCACGAAAGGTTGGATATCGGACTGGGTTTTTCGAGATGTCCTCATGCGTGCGCATGTGGGTATGTCAGAAATTTTGTGTTCGGGCATAACATGAGCAAGAGGTGCATGTATGCCAACCAAGAAGAAACCCCTGCGCGACCTACCAAAAATCCCCAAGGAGCTGCTTGAGCAGTTCGGTGAGGGCCTGATGACTGCGGAGGCTATCGAAGACGTCTCTGCGGCGTTCAAGAAGGCGCTCATCGAACGAGCCTTGAACGCCGAGCTCAGTCACCATCTGGGCTATCCGCCGGGCGCGCAGCGTCCAGAGGATGGAACCAACCAGCGCAACGGCAGGACTGGCAAGACGGTTCTGACTGGAGAGGGGCCGCTGCGGCTGGATATCCCCCGTGATCGAGACGGTAGTTTTGCGCCCATCCTGATTCCCAAGCATGAGCGCCGTTACACCGGCTTCGATGACAAGATCATCGCCATGTATGCCCGAGGCATGACCGTTCGGGAAATTCGCGCATTCCTCTCTGAGCAGTACGGAACGGATGTTTCGCATTACTTCATCAGTTCGGTCACGGCCGAGGTGATGGAGGAAATCGGCGCGTGGCAACAGCGGCCGCTGGAGCCGATGTACCCGGTTATTTTCTTTGATGCACTGCGAGTCGAGATTCGCGAAGAAGGCCTTGTGCGCAATAAAGCGATTTACTTGGCGCTGGGCGTTCTACCCGATGGAACGCGCGATATTCTCGGGATCTGGATCGAAAATACCGAAGGTGCGAAGTTCTGGATGAAGGTCTTCAATGACCTCAAGACGCGCGGCGTTGAGGATGTGCTGATCGCCGTCACCGACGGCCTCAAAGGGATGCCAGAGGCGCTAAGCGCCGTGTTTCCGGCCACCACGCTGCAAACATGCATCGTCCACTTGATCCGCAACAGTCTCGATTATGCGGCGTGGGATAAGCGTCGTGATCTGGCCAAAGCGCTCAAGCCGAGCTATCAGGCCATCAACGCCGAGGCGGCTGAGCAGGCACTGGATGCCTTTGAAAACGGCCCTTGGGGCAAACAGTACCCAATGGTAGTTGCGGCATGGAGAAGAGCCTGGGATCGAGTGATTCCATTCTTTGTCTTCCCGTCAGGCATTCGAAAAGTGATCTATACGACCAACGCGATCGAAAGCATCAATGCCCGGCTACGCAAGATCATCAAAACGCGCGGTCACTTCCCAACGGATGAGGCCGCCACCAAGCTGATCTGGCTGGGGCTGCGGAACATCACGGCAAACTGGGGCTCAGCGGCCCATGATTGGAAAAATGCGATGAATCAATTCGCGATTCTGTACGGAGATCGATTTATCAGGCCGACCTGGTAGAAGCATGGCCAGCCTGACGGCAGGCCGTTATCGGCCCGCACACAAAAAATCTGACACTCTCGCGCATGTGCGAGAGGCAGCCCAGCTCAGCGCTCGAAAGATAATCAATCGGCTAAAACGACAGGTCTCGGCGAAAATCCTGAATGAGCAGGACATCGTGCAATGCTTTGACGATGCCTATCTGCTCAAACAGCAGGAGCGAGAGCAGGGACTGGTTAGCCGCCTTCGTGTCGATTCATCCAATCGCGAATTGGCACTGATCCTAGGTTTCGAATCAGTCTCGGACGAATGACAGCAACCGTAGCCGTCACCCCCGCATTTCTCGCTTGAACGAGCTCACCGCCTTGAGCCGTTGGCTGAGGGGGCGTTATTCAGGTGCTCTGCTAAGTACAGCGTGAGGGCCATTGCGTTTTGTGGCTTGCTTGAGGCCGAGCGGTAATTTTCAGCCATTGCGTTAACGACCACCTGGGCCGCAAAGCGGAGCTTACCGCTGGTCATGGCTTTGACTATTCCCCTGTGTACATCTGTGTGGTGTTCGGAAGGAATGCCCGACATATCCAGCTCACGAGAGCCCACACCCGACGTTTCGGTTAGTGATTTCTGTTGAGATTTGTTGTTAGGCCGGACATTGGTAGATAGGGTATCGATACCGCATTTCTGTGGTATGGGTACCTCTCCAGTTGCACGTGTACGGTCTGGTTGCAGCAATTCCTCCACCAGGTGTTGCTGATCGCCAGTTAGTCGATCTTTGAAGTCATTCAGGAATTCATCAAGCCATTCGCCAGGTATCCGACGGATTTCTCCGATCGCTCTGTCTCTCAGCTTCGGCCCCGTTACTTGACTTGCCGAGTGGTGGTCCCACCAAAGGCGCACCCAGACAACGAAGCGGTTGTGGTCATACCTGACAAGGTCTCCGTCCTGCAGCCGATGGATGACCTGTAGCCATTGATCTGCGTCCAAGCTCAGCGCCCGCAATTCGCGGTACAAGCGGGTAGACACCTGTGATGTTGCTGTCAGGCGCGGTCAATAGGTGTAGCAATGCAACCTTATCTTCGGTTGTGCAATTCAGGAGGCGTGGCGAGCGCCAGAAATTCTGATCTCTGATGGTTCTCTGTCTGCCCATGATTATTGCTCCGCGGTAGACAAAAATAGGAGTCGGATCGAGGCATCGATCATTGCCGTGCCTCCACTTGTGCCTTTTTCGTAGGCCGGCCCGTGCGTTTCGGCTTTGAAAGCACAACCTCTCTTGGTGGCTGATGCGGGCTACTTGTATCCCCGGTACGCATCCAGGTCCTGAGGTCTCCGAGTCTCCACCTAAGCCTCGATAACCCATGTACAGGCTCAAGGCCGGGCAGT
Source organism: Pseudomonas sp. SC11 (assembly GCF_047039205.1). Taxonomy (NCBI): domain Bacteria; kingdom Pseudomonadati; phylum Pseudomonadota; class Gammaproteobacteria; order Pseudomonadales; family Pseudomonadaceae; genus Pseudomonas; species Pseudomonas sp. SC11. Next base: position 311,531 of record NZ_CP178183.1, read on the forward strand.
TTGCGCTGGCGTACAGTGAGTACGCTGAACCCGGTCAATGCGGCGACCTCTGCAACACCCACGAGAACGTCGTCGCCGAGCTTCTGTATTTTTTGGATGGTTTCGTAATCTACTGACATCTGGCTATCTCTCAATTGATCTGAGAGGTCAGTTTTTGCTTGTGGCGAAGCGATCAGGTAGGACAGATTTTTAACCGGATCTTCGCTTAGTGATTTCAAGCGGACCGCACTCGCTGAGTAAGGATCCCACGACCATCATCTCTCGCTGATCCTCTACGCCTGAGGTTTGGGCGGTTAACGCTGCGCAACGACACAACATGCTCGAGTCGCTGAACGACTGCTACTGCAATCGGGCGGCGCTGATGAGCAGCCAGATGCCGGTGGACAAGTGGTACGCGCAGTGGCGTAACGAAATTGACGGCGGCGGGGGCTTCAGATTAACAATGCCAACCACCTACGTCGATGCACTCCTACTGCCAGGTCGGGCGGCCGGAAGCGTTGGGATCCGCGCTGCAGGGACGGTGGTGGATTATGTCGCCAAGTAAGGAGCTAAAGGTGGAAATCGAAAGCAAGCCCTGGCATGTCGCATGTTTCTTGACAATCGTTATGTCGATTGCCACTGGCATAGGCACGGTGTGCTCGTCATACCTTCTTTTGACCGTAAAAAACGAGGAAGAGGTGAGTCGGGCTGAGATTGCTAGGAAAGCAAGAGGGGCAGAAATGCATTGCGACAAACTGCGCGAGGCGGCTTCACTAGCGGCTGAAATCGAATTCAGTGCCGATAGGGGATATCCCAACAGGGTCAGCATCGGTGACCTCCTCGCTGGAGAAACATTTGAGCAGCATCAAAAGGTTCCACGTGAGGTGATCATCGATGAGCAGTTGGCGTACGAGAAAAGAGCATCCGCGCTTGTACCAATGCTCACCGAGAACGAGGCCAGCATTCTCAATAGAGTGACGCTGCACCATTACGTCGTTACGAGTTTGCGAACCAGTAAGGTCCCGCCTGAGTTGCGAGCATCTCCCCGAGAAGGTGGATTTAACGCAAATGAGGAGTTGCAAGGTATTCGCGACGGCGGAGCTTTGCTCGCGGCTACCTACAGGCAGATCTGTACTTAAGTGCGGTAAACCCTAAAAGTGGTAATTGCGCTGATTTTCCCCCTGTTTGCATTCGACTTGGCCAGCACCGAATATGACCAGCGCACAGGTACGTCTTGACCGGCAGGAATCGACCCATAGCGGAGACTCACGATGGCCAGCTTTGGCTTGCCGGAGATCAATCCGGGGGCAGGGAAATGCCATATCTCGTAGCTAAACCTGTGCTCGCTACAAGCTCCAGGGTGCACCTTATGTCGATACACGCCTCGACGCATGCATTCTGTTCTCGCGGTTAAAATAGACGCTTCAAGTAGCTATTGGCTATCATAGGGCATACCCGAGAATCGGCATTTTTCGGATCGCTCCCCCAGTGCTTTCAAGCCACTGGCTTGCGATTGAGGGCGCCCATTCGATCTGAGCCACACTTGACTGCTAGCCAGCAGGCATGACAAGGATCGTTTCATGCACAGCGACAAAACCGACCCTAATGGTTTCTATGCAGTCCTGGGCGTTACCCCCGCGGCCACTGATGAGCAGATCAAGGCAGCATATCGCAGGCGTGCAATGGACCTGCACCCGGACCGTAACCCCGCGAAAGACACCACTAAGCAATTTCAATTCCTGAATGAGGCTTACGCAGTCCTTTCAAACGCGGAGTTGAGAGCCGAGTACGATCGAGGGCGGCCCGACGACACAAGCGCCGAACCGACATCGCCTGCGATCCCGGACCCTATCATCTGTACGATCTGCGCAAAGGTTTCAGCCCAGCCTAGGATAGTGGTTTTTCGCTCCGTGAAAAGCTTCCTTTTGGTGACTCTGCGGAAGCCTATAGCTGGTGTCTACTGTAGTGACTGTGCTCAGAAGCAGTCGTTGAAAGCGTCTGCAATCACATGGTTGCTGGGTTGGTGGGGCTTTCCGTGGGGGCCGATTTATACGCTACAGGCGCTCGTGACGAACATGTTTGGAGGTACGCAGCCACCTCTTGAGAATGCCCGGATGCTGGGCTACCAGGCTTACTATTTCTACGCGATTGGACGGCCCGACTTGGCACAGTCACTTGCTAAAAGCGCGGTGAAGTACTGCAAGAAAATCCCAAGCGAATCGAGCCCTGGAGGGGCATCAATCAAAGAGAGAGAGAGCCTAACCGGCAACCTTGAATTGTTTATGCGGGAGCTAGGAGGCCACACCGAGGCCAAGCAGCTAAAAAGCAGCTGGGGGCTGATCCATAAGCGCTTCTTCATCCATTTGGGTGCAGTTGTCGTCGTAGGCTTAGGGATTGCCGTTGCTGTGATCAATGCACCAGCATCTCATCAAACCCCGCCGCGAGGACCAATGCCCTACTCAGCTCAGCCTATAGCAGCACAATTACCAAACGACCCTAACGGAAAAGCAGCTCAAAACAGCCCTGCCGCAGCGCCAGCAAAGGCAGTCGCAAGGCAGATGTATGTCAGGCCTAAAACAACTCCAAATGGCAGGCCATGGCCGAAAAACGCGGGTTATCTAGCAGGCGAGGCTCAAACCCACACCTCCGGTCATTCAGAGATCACAATCGACAATGGGCGAAACAGTTCGGATGTCTTTCTGAAGCTTGTGGCGCTACAAGGGACTGTGGCTCGTCCGGCACGACAGGTATTCATCCCAGCGTATAGCAAATTCACGATCAAAAACCTCACGCCGGGCCGCTATGATGTTCGCTACCGAGATCTCAACTCCGGTGGATTATCTCGATCGGAACCCATGCAATTAACTGAAAAGACTACGTATCGCGGTACTGAATACGCCGTGATCACACTCACCCTCTATAAAGTCGTGAATGGTAACGCAGCGACCTACGCGCTATCTGAGGATGAATTTTAGCTCAGAGGTTGGCTTGCGAATCGCCAACACATTCAAGACGGATAGCTATAGGCATTGCTGGATCGATGCGGGGCGGGGCACATAAATCTTGCTTAACCGACCTCTGCTTCTGGCCAATTACTGCTCTCAACAAAGGGCAGCATTGGGTCCATAGCCTCATCGTAGACTCTACTAGTTGTATTCGGAGTCCGTAATTTCGTTCACTTTTTTAAAGTAAGCGCGGCATGAGCGGTACGACTGATTTTAGAGGAATTTTTAATTTGATAAACCTTGCCAAAACTAAGTGCTGGTAAGAACTTGGGGGTTGAGATGTTCGACGGCGGACAGAATAAAATTGATGAGGTAGTAGACGATCCTGTGCACTATAAGCAGATGCAGCGCGATCGCCTAAAGAAATTTTTCATCGGGGGTAAGGATATATCTGGGCACACAATCGTGAATGTTTTTACACGAGGGGACGAGTTTGTTGTGTACGCGATAGCTGATGCCGATGAGCCTGAAACATTTAAAGTTTATGTTGATACAGAGATTGAATCGGATCCGCAAGGTGTCATGGGAAGACTTGAGTCGATAAAAGAAGAGCTAGCAGATTTTAGATCGATCTTGCACAAAGGGGTACACGATAAGTCCATAAAGCATCGTGCGGCAAACGCTGTTTCTACCGCTCTTCGTGGAGATCCTGAAGGGGCAAAAAAGATATTTATAAAGATACATGAGCAGGTAAGCAAAGAATATCTTGTAGTGCAAAGGGGAAGGGTCCTTTACCTTTCTGGGGCATTTTCTTCGGTGGTAATACTGGTCTTGCTTGCTTTGATATTGTACTCGGTCCGAAATTCAGGATTTGCACAAAACGTTGGCGTGATTAGGGAGTTTTCCTATGCTGCGTCTTTTTCTGCACTTGGCGGGCTTCTCTCAATATCCCTGAACTTGAAGTCTATCGCTTTTGAACGGGAGTTGCAGCTTTATGCGTATTTTGTTTATGGAGTTCAGCGTATTATTTTAGCCGCCCTGGGTGGTGTTTTTGCATATGTTGCGGTAAAAAGCGGCCTAGTGCTTGGTCTCGTTCTGACATCTGCTGAGCCTATGTATGCAATGCTAGCCGTTTGCATAGCTGCGGGATTTAGTGAAACACTTATTCCAAATGCGCTCCAAAAGCTTGAGTCTTCTGATTTAGCCGGTCGGTAGACAAGCAGGTCCCTACCATCCCTAACTCTGATCTATCGATGCTATGCACAGAGGCGAAGGTGGCTATGCCACCTTTTTTTGAATGTCCGCTAGGGGTCGATTCCTGCCGGTCAACACGTACCCGTGCGCTGGTGCATCCGATGTAAATAGCTGGTCAAGTCGAATGCAAGCAGATGGTCAAGTAGGATGTAAACGCATGGTCAAACTAGGTGTAAGTTCCCAAAAAGAATTCGTTGACGCGGCGAGGGGCGTCACGCGAGCTTCGCTGCCAGTTCCTCCGCCGTAATGTTGTAATATCGCTTCAGCATGTTCACCTCACGGTGCCCAGTCACGCTGGCTAACTCGATGAGGTTTGGCAGTTTGGTGGCAAGCCGACAAGTAGCCTCGTGCCGAAGGTCATGAAAACGCAGGTCCAGCAGGAAATTCTCTTGGGGCACCACGCCAGCTTGATCGCAGTCTGCCAAGTACTTTGCCCGTGCACGCTCCAGACCTCTTACGAACGCCTTTTTGAGAGCATCAGCGGTGGTGGGGAAGACCCGACCGCACAGGGAGCGCGGTAGTCCTCTCAACAGATGGATGGCATTGGGTGAGAGCGGGATCGTCCTTGGCAATCCATTCTTGGTCGCTGGCAAATGCGCGGTTCTGCGATCTAGGTTCACATGCTTCCAGCGCAGCTCGAAAATCTCGCCACGGCGCATGGCCGTTTCAATCGCCAGTTGCACAATGGGGCGTGTCCAAGGATTGTGAGAGGCATCAGCATAAGTCCCGTCTGCACGACGTTCGCAAAGCTCCAACGCGCCGAGGATGTATTGCTCTTCAACCGGATCGAGCCGCCGTGAGCGTTCATCGTTGTAGCTTGGGCGGCTAACCATCCTCACCGGGTTCTCCGCAAGATGAATACCCCACTCGCGGCGGGCGACCTCAATCACGCACTGGAACAAAGCCAGCTCACGCTTCACCGTATTGCCCTTGCGGATCTTCAGGCGCTCATCGCGGTAGCGGGCAAAATCTGAAGAGGTGAGGGTGGCGACGATGCGCGTAGCCAGCGGATGACGCTTGAGTGCTTCCAGGCGTTTAATTTCCGAATACGCGCCTTTGTGCTTCGGAGCAATCTCGGAGATGTAGCGATCAATGAGTTGATGAAAGGCGGTGCGTTCAGCCTCGACCCGAGAGACAAAGATGCCTCGGTCGATTTCGCTTTCGATCATGCGTGCCCAGGCTTGGGCGTCGGCTTTGGTTTCGAAGGTTTTGCGCTGGGCTGGATAGCCCTTACGGCGAATTTGCGCTTCCCACTGATACTCGCCGCGATTCCTGATTGTTGCCATTTCGACCATCCCCGCCACACTTGAGTGTGGCAAATTTGTGGTAAAAACGACTTTCAGGACTAGGACAGGTTTCTGTCAGAAGCGCTAACCCCTTGTGACACAAGGGAAAGAAGATGGCGCACTCGGCGGGATTCGAACCCACGACCCCTGCCTTCGGAGGGCAGTACTCTATCCAGCTGAGCTACGAGTGCAACGCGGGCGCCATGATACCGGTCTGTGTCGATGGCGTCCATCGCCTTGATCTCTGGCAGGTTTTCCCGCAGCGCCCGGGTGGTCATCGAGCTGAATGAAACGTGTCAGTTCACCGTATTAAGGACGATCTCCGGATCGTAGCTATAAGCACCCATCCAGGGACGGTTTCACGCGCCTATCACATTTGCGTCAACCCGCTCATTTAACCTGCAGGCAGTGTTGCCGTCGGCAAGCTCGTCGCTCCACCTCCGGCCCGTGAACTTCCCGACTGGACGCCACTCACCGCATTTGCCCATTCGTTCTTTTTTTCGAACAGGCTATTGTCCAACACCCCAGCAGCCGCTTAGCATTCGTTTGAGATTTCAAACGCTCGATGCCCATATCGAACACCGATTCGACCGGGTGCCAGCATCCATGACGGTCGCCTTAGCCGGCGCCTGAAGCACAATCAACCATTCGCGCCGTGCGTGTACGGTGCGGTCAAGGGAAGCCGACATGCAGCTCAAAGACGCTCAGTTGTTCCGCCAGCAGGCCTTCATCAACGGTGAGTGGCTGGACGCGGACAGCGGTCAGACCATCCAGGTGACCAACCCGGCCACCGGCGATGTCATCGGCAGCGTGCCGAAGATGGGCGCTGCGGAAACCCGCCGCGCCATCGAGGCCGCCGACAAGGCCCTGCCGGCCTGGCGCGCGCTGACGGCCAAAGAGCGTTCGGCCAAGCTGCGTCGCTGGTTCGAGCTGATGATCGAGCACCAGGACGACCTGGCCCGCCTGATGACCACCGAACAAGGCAAACCGCTGGCCGAAGCCAAGGGCGAGATCGCCTACGCGGCGTCGTTCATCGAGTGGTTCGCCGAAGAAGCCAAGCGCGTCTACGGCGACACCATTCCTGGCCATCAGCCGGACAAGCGCCTGATCGTCATCAAGCAGCCGATCGGCGTCACCGCCGCCATCACCCCGTGGAACTTCCCGGCGGCGATGATCACCCGTAAAGCCGGCCCGGCCCTGGCCGCTGGCTGCACCATGGTGCTCAAGCCCGCCTCGCAGACCCCGTACTCCGCCCTGGCCCTGGTCGAACTGGCCACCCGCGCCGGCATCCCGGCGGGCGTGTTGAGCGTGGTCACCGGCAGCGCCGGCGAAGTCGGCGGCGAGCTGACCGGCAACGCGCTGGTGCGCAAACTGTCGTTCACCGGCTCGACCGAAATCGGTCGCCAACTGATGGAAGAATGCGCCAAGGACATCAAGAAAGTGTCCCTGGAGCTGGGCGGCAACGCGCCATTCATCGTGTTCGACGATGCCGACCTGGACAAGGCGGTCGAAGGCGCGATCATCTCCAAGTACCGCAACAATGGTCAGACCTGCGTCTGCGCCAACCGCCTCTACGTGCAGGACGGCGTGTATGACGCCTTCGCCGAGAAGCTCAAGGCGGCGGTCGCCAAGCTCAAGATCGGCAATGGCCTGGAAGACGGCACCACCACCGGCCCGCTGATCGACCACAAGGCCGTGGCCAAGGTCCAGGAACACATTGAAGACGCCGTGTCCAAAGGCGCCAAGGTGCTGTCCGGCGGCAAGCTGATCGAAGGCAACTTCTTCGAGCCGACCATTCTGGTGGACGTGCCCAAGCACGCGGCCGTGGCCAAGGAAGAAACCTTCGGCCCGCTGGCCCCGCTGTTCCGCTTCAAGGACGAGGCCGAAGTCATCGCCCTGTCCAACGACACCGAGTTCGGCCTGGCCTCCTACTTCTATGCCCGCGACATGAGCCGCGTGTTCCGCGTCGCCGAGGCGTTGGAATACGGCATGGTCGGCATCAACACCGGCCTGATCTCCAACGAAGTCGCGCCGTTCGGCGGCATCAAGGCCTCGGGCCTGGGTCGCGAAGGTTCCAAGTACGGCATCGAGGACTACCTCGAAATCAAATACCTGTGCATCAGCGTCTGATGCGCTAAGGGATTTACCTCGCCAGCGGGGCGCGAGAGCGACGTCCCGCTGGTTTTTTTGACAGCGCAGTACCTGGTGGCCAGGGCGTGCGCGGCAGTCGATCAACGAATACTGTCCGCCGCTCACCCAGCCACCCCCGAATAACAGCGCCGTAAGCTTCGGCGCGAATGAGGGCATTATGAGCAAGACCAACGAATCCTTGATGCAACGCCGTGTCGCCGCCGTCCCACGTGGCGTCGGCCAGATTCACCCGATCTTCGTCGAGTCGGCGAAGAACTCCACGGTGATCGACGTCGAAGGCCGCGAACTGATCGACTTCGCCGGCGGCATCGCAGTGCTCAACACCGGCCACCTGCACCCGAAAGTGGTCGCAGCCGTCCAGGAGCAGCTGACCAAGGTCAGCCACACTTGCTTCCAGGTGCTGGCCTATGAGCCCTACGTCGAGCTGGCCGAGAAGATCAACAGCCTGGTGCCGGGCGACTTCGCCAAGAAAACCCTGCTGGTCACCTCCGGCTCCGAAGCCGTGGAAAACGCCGTCAAGATCGCCCGCGCCGCCACCGGCCGTGCGGGCGTGATCGCCTTCACCGGCGGCTACCACGGCCGTACCATGATGACCCTGGGCCTGACCGGCAAGGTCGTGCCGTACTCGGCTGGCATGGGCCTGATGCCCGGCGGCATCTTCCGCGCCCTGTTCCCGAGCGAACTGCACGGCGTGAGCGTCGATGACGCCATCGCCTCGGTCGAGCGCATCTTCAAGAACGACGCCGAGCCGCGCGACATCGCCGCGATCATCCTCGAGCCGGTACAGGGCGAAGGCGGTTTCCTGCCGGCGCCGAAAGAGCTGATGCAGCGTCTGCGCGCCCTGTGCGACCAGCACGGCATCCTGCTGATCGCCGACGAAGTGCAGACCGGCGCTGGCCGTACTGGCACCTTCTTCGCCATGGAGCAGATGGGCGTCGCGCCTGACCTGACCACCTTCGCCAAATCCATCGCTGGCGGCTTCCCGCTGGCCGGTGTGTGCGGCAAGGCCGAGTACATGGACGCCATCGCCCCAGGCGGTCTGGGCGGCACCTACGCGGGTTCGCCGATCGCCTGCGCCGCGGCTCTGGCCGTCATCCAGGTGTTCGAGGAAGAGAAACTGCTGGAGCGCAGCAAGGCCGTCGGCGAGCGCCTGACTGCTGGCCTGCGTGAAATCCAGCAGAAGCACCCGATCATCGGCGACGTCCGTGGTCTGGGCTCGATGATCGCCGTGGAAGTGTTCGAGAAGGGCACCCACACGCCGAACGCGGCGGCCGTGGCACAAGTCGTGGCCAAGGCGCGCGACAAAGGCCTGATCCTGCTGTCCTGTGGCACCTACGGCAACGTCCTGCGCATCCTGGTGCCGCTGACCGCCGAAGACGCGCTGCTGGACAAAGGCCTGGCCATCATCGAAGCGTGCTTCGCCGAACTGGCGTAATTCACGGTTTCGCTGGAAAAACCCGCCTCGGCGGGTTTTTTTATGCCCAAGTCCGGCAGGTGGCGCTATGGTGTCCAGAGGATGTTTCCGGAAGCTGCGAAGGATCGTGCGTCACTGATTGCCAGGAGTTGCCCATGAATGCTGCAGATCCCCTTCCACCGCGCGTGCTGATCGCCGAAAGCGACCCCTGGGTTCGCGACATGCTGCGCGAGATGCTGCTGAGCGTGCGCTGCGACGCGCGCCTGGAAGTCTGCGCCGACGGCTCCCAGGCGCTGAGCGCCTTGTCCAGCAAGCCCGACCTGATCATCGCCGCCCGCGAGCTGGTGGGCCTCGATGGCCTCGATCTGCTGCGCAGGGTGCGTGGCCGGCGCGAACAGGCCGCGCTGCCGTTCATTCTCATGAGCGAGCGCAACGACAGCGCCAGCGTCAAGGAAGCGCTGCCGCTGCACCCTACCGCCTACCTGAGTAAGCCGCTGAACCTGGACAACCTGCGCAAGCGTCTGGAAAACCTGTTGCTGGAAGTGGGCGAGCAGATCGCCTGCCCGGTGCCGCCGCTGCAGCCCGGCGCTCGCCTGCCGGCGTTCCTCGAACAACGCCGCGCCAGCGCCGACGGCGGTCCGCTGCTCGCGGACGTGCAGGCGGCGGTCAAGCGTGCGCTGAGCCCGCAGGGCCTGGACCTGCGCGTGCTGGAGGAAGACATCCGCACTGATCCGCAGATCACCGCCGTGCTCATCGCCGCCGCCAACAGCGCCGCCCTGCACCGCGAGAAGCCGGTGCAGACGCTGCTTCAGGCGCTCAACCAATTGGGCAGCACCCAGAGCATGAACCTGGTGCTGGGGCTGACCCTCAAACGCAGCGCGCGCCTGAGCGATCCGCTGCTGACCCACCACGCGGCGCATTACTGGAACCTCTCGCTGCGCACCGCCGACTACGGCCGCACCCTGGCGCAACAGCTCGACCTCGACCCGGAGCGCTGCTACTGCGCCGGCCTGCTGCATTGCCTGGGCGATCTGGCGGTGCTGCGCACCTTGCAGGAGTGGCGGCTGGCCGGGGGCGAGCTGGACGAAGATCAGGTGCAACTGTCGCTCAACGAATTCGGCGCGCCGTTCGGCTCGGCCTTGCGCACCCGCTGGCGCCTGCCGCTGGACCTGCGCGAACTGATCGCAGCTATCTACCAATTGGGCGGCGGTGTGTATTCGCGGGAGATCCTGGCGATGAACCTGGCCGGGCAACTGTCGCGCCTGCCGGCTTCGCAGAACAACGCCAAGGTCGCCAGCAGCAAGACCGCGCGCCTGCTCAAGCTCGGCCTGCCGGAGCTCAACCGTCTGCGCGAGCCGCCTGCGACACCGGCCATCGAGACCGTGCCGGACGCGCCTCTGACCGAACAAGCGACCGATTCAGAACCCGCGTCGCAACCGCCAGCGGTGTCAGGCGAGGAGACGGACACGCCCCCCACCGCCTGATCCGCTCAGCGCTGATGAACGCACGACGAAATACGCCGTGCGTTTCGCGATCCCGTTCACAGATTCGCGCTTTGTACGACTATTCCTACGAACGGTCGCAACTTTCCGACTAATCCCCCGTCTCAACGCTCGGCTGACCGCGCTTCATTCCTTCCCTGCGCGGCGCCCCTTCTTACCTGATCTTCGGCCCACAAGGATGTGCCATGCTGCCACTCGCCCGTCGTTCGGCGTTGGTTGCGCGCGTCTCGCGCGTCACCGCTGCTCACTGCCTGTCATCCGCCTGGCTATTGCTCGCGGGCCTGCTCGCCACTCAGACGTCCGTGGCGGCCGGTCCCGAAGAAGAACTGCAGCGCCAGCGTGAGCGTGAGCGGGTGCTGCGCGAGCAACTCGATACCCGCCCCGACGTGCGCCTGGAAGCGGCGCCTGCCGAGGGCGCCACCGGGCGCCTGCCGCAAAACGAAACCCCGTGCTTTCGCATTGAGCAGATCCGCCTGATCGGCGACGCCGCCGAGCAGTTTCAGTGGGCCTTGCGCGCGGCCAACCCCGCGCATGACCCGGCGCTGGGCCAGTGCCTGGGGGCAGGCGGTCTGAACCTGACCATGAAGCGCGTGCAGAACGCGATCATCGAGAAAGGCTTCGTCACCACCCGCGTGCTCGCCGAAGCCCAGGACCTCAACAGCGGCATCCTGGTCTTGACCCTGTTGCCCGGACGCATCGGCCAGATTCGCTTCGACGCCGCCACCAGCAGCCGCGCCAATGCCTGGAACGCGCTGCCGGCCCGGCCGGGCGACCTGCTCAACCTGCGCGACATCGAGCAGGGCCTGGAGAACTTCAAGCGCGTGCCCACCGCCGATGCCGACATCCGCATCGCCCCGGCCAGCGCCCAGGACGCCAAGCCCGGTGAAAGCGATGTGATCATTGCCTGGCGCCAGCGCTTCCCGGCCCGCCTGAGCCTGTCGGTGGACAACAGCGGCAGCAAGACCACCGGCAAGTATCAGGGCGCCGTGGCCTTGTCGCTGGACAACCCGCTGTCGCTCAACGACCTGTTCTACGCCAGCTTCAACCACGACCTGGGTGGCGGCGAGTCCGGCAGCAAGGGCACCAAGGGCCACACCCTGCATTACTCGGTGCCGTTCGGTTATTGGCAGTTGGCCTTCACTACCAGCGAGTACGACTATCACCAGACCGTCGCGGGCGTGAACCAGAACTTCAGCTACCGGGGCGAAAGCCGCAATAACGAGTTGCGCCTGTCGCGCCTGGTGTACCGCGATGCAGTGCGCAAGACCACGCTATGGAGCAGCCTGTGGACGCGCTCGTCGGACAACTTCATCGACGACACGCAGATCGAGCAGCAGCACCGGCGCATGGCCGGCTGGCAGGCCGGTGTCGGTCACCGCGAATTCATCGGCGCCTCCACCCTCGACCTGGGCCTGAGCTATCGCCGCGGCACCGGCGCGCACGGCGCTCTGGCCGCGCCCGAAGAAGCCTTCGGCGATGGCAGCGCGCGCGCCAAGATCATCCTCGCCGACGCCCAACTGCAAGTGCCGTTCACCGTCCAGGACCAGCGCCTGCGCTACATCGGCGCCTGGCGTGCACAGTGGAACCGTACCGAACTGGTGCCCCAGGACCGCTTCACCATCGGCACCCGCTACTCGGTGCGCGGCTTCGATGGCGAGAACATCCTCTCCGGCGACCGTGGCTGGACCCTGAGCAACGAACTGGGCCTGGCCTTGGGCAACAGCGGCCAGGAAGCCTACGCCGGTATCGACTATGGCGAAGTGGGTGGCAACGCCGCCGACTACCTGGTGGGCCGCCGCCTGGCCGGCGCGGTGGTCGGCGTGCGCGGCGGCTACCGCAACCTGACCTACGACTGGTCATGGGGCACGCCGCTGAAAAAACCTGACGGCTTCGACACCGCCCACTTCACCAGCGCCTTCACGGTCGCCCTGTCGTTCTGAGGTCACGCCATGCGTCTGGACACGTTCGAGATCACCGCCCCGGCCGTCTTTGACGAGCCGTGGAACGAGGCCACGGTGCTGGGTTGCGCCACCTGGTTGTGGATGCAGTCCGAGGCGCACCGCGATGCGCCGCTGCACACCCTGTCGAGCCTGCTGCTGCCGGCGCTCAAGCAGCGCCAGTTCGTGCTCGGCAGCGAGCACGGCAAACCCGTGTTCTACCTGTCGTGGCTGAGCCTGAGCGAGGAGGCGGAACGGCGCTACCTGACCCGCTCCCCGGTGGAAATGGACCCGGACGACTGGCACAGCGGCGAGCGCCTCTGGGTCAACGACTGGATCGCCCCGTTTGGCCACACGGCGGTGCTCAGCCGCCTGCTGCTCAGCCGCGTGTTTCCCGACCGCTGCGCCCGCGCGCTGTATCACAAGGGCGAGCAGCGCGGTTTGAAGATCAAGACATTTCACGGCATCGGCGTGATCCCCGAACAGGCTCGCGCCTGGTTCGCCGCTCATCCACTGGCCACCGGCGCCTGAGTCGCCAGCAAAGGGACTTGCATGAACAAGCATCTGCACCGCGTCATCTTCAACAAGGCCCGTGGCCTGCTCATGGTCGTGGCCGAGAACGTCAGTCTCCAGGGCAAGGCGCCGGGTACCCGTGAGGCCGCCAGTCACGCCGACGCGTCGTGCGTGGTCACCCTCGGCCGCCTGCGCTTCGCGCTGATGGGCGCGCTGGGGCTGATCAGCCTCGGCGTGGCACCGGCCTGGGCCAACGGTATCGTCGCCGACCCCAGCGCGCCCGGCGGGCAACGGCCGATGGTCATCGAAAGCGCCAACGGCACGCCGCAGGTGAACATCCAGACGCCGAGCGCGGCCGGGGTTTCGCGCAACCAGTACAGCCAGTTCGACGTCGACTCGCGCGGCGCCATCCTCAACAACGCCGGCAACAATGCCCAGACCCAGCTCGGTGGCTGGATCGAGGGCAACCCCTACCTGGGCAACGGCAGCGCGCGGGTCATCCTCAACGAGGTCAACGCCAGCAATCCCAGCCAGTTGCGCGGTTATGTCGAGGTGGCCGGACAACGCGCCGAGGTGGTAATCGCCAACCCGGCCGGTATCACGTGCGACGGCTGCGGCTTCATCAACGCCGACCGCTCCACCCTGACCACTGGCCGCGCCCAGCTCGAAGACGGGCGCATCGTCGGCTACCGCGTCGAAGGCGGTACCCTGACCATCACCGGCAAGGGCCTGGATGCCCGCGACAGCGACTACACCGACCTGATCGCCCGAACCGTGCAGGTCAACGCCGGGGTCTGGGCGAACGACCTCAAGGTCACCACCGGTCGCAACCAGGTCAGCGCCGACAACAGCCAGGCCAGCGCCCTGGCCGATGACGGCAGCGCCAAGCCCGAGGTGGCCATCGACGTCGCCGAGCTGGGCGGCATGTATGCCGGCAAGATCAAGCTGGTGGGCACCGAAGCGGGCGTCGGCGTGCGCAACGCCGGGCAGATCGGCGCCATGGCCGGTGAAGTGACCGTCACCGCCGACGGACGACTGGTCAACCAGGGTTCCATCAGCAGTGCCGCCGACACCGGTTTGGCCACCGGCGGCGGTGTGGATAACCGCGGCAGCGTCTACGCCAAGGGGGCAGTGCAGGTGAGCACGGCCGGGGCTGTGGATAACACCGGCACCGTGGCGGCCCAAGGCGATGTGCGCATCCAGGCGGCCAAGCTCGACAGCGCCCGCGACGGCCTGCTGGCGGCCGGTGTCGATACGCAAGGTGTATCCAGCGGCAACGCCACCTTGCAGGTCCAGGCGCAGCAGATCGCCGCCAACGGCCAGAACCACGCCAGCGGCGCGGTCGATCTCAAGGCTGGCACATTGGACCTGCGCCACAGCAAGACCCAAGGCGCCACGCTGGCGCTGAGCGCAGACAAGGGCGACCTGGACCTCAGCGACAGCACCCTCGACAGCCCCGGCGCGTTGCAGGCCAGCACGGGTGGCACGCTGCGCAGCGATCGTGCGCAGGTCAACGTCGGCCAGTTGCAGGTCGATGCGGTCGGCTTGAGCAACCAGGGCGGGGAGCTGGTTCAGACCGGCACTGCCGACAGCCGTATCAAGGTCCGCGACAACCTCGACAACAGTGACGGTCGCATCGCCAGCAACGCGCGCAACCTCAGCCTCGACAGCAGCACCCTGAACAACCGCCAGGGCAAGGTCGAGCATGCCGGCAGCGGCCAGTTGGACGTGCGCGCCCGCGAAATCGACGGCACCGCTGGCACTTTGGCCAGCAATGGTGCGCTGCAGATCAGCGCGCAGAAGGCCGTGCTCGCCCAGGGCCAGGTTCAGGGCCGCCAGGTGACCCTGGACAGCCCTCAGCTCGATACCCGCAACGCCACTGTGATCGCCACCCAGGGCGGCGCCTTGCAGGTGCGCAACGCCACGCAACTGGACAATCGCGGCGGCACGCTGGCCGCAGGCGGCAGCCTGGACATCGCCGCGACCGCAGTGCGCAACGACGGCGGCACCCTCAGCGCAGGTGGCACCCTCGACCTGCGCAGCGACCGTGTGGATAACCTTGCCGGCACCATTGCCGCCACCCAGGCCATGCAGATCATCGCCGGCCAGTTGGACAACACCGGGGGCACCTTGGGCTCGGTCGCCGGCAGCGTGCGCCTGGACGTCACCGACGGCACCCTGCTGAACGCGGGCGGCCGTATCGAAGCCGCAGGCCTGGTCCAAGTCGCGGCCAACGGTGTGGACAACCGCCAGGGCACCCTGAGCGCGGGCCAACTGTCGCTCGACAGCCGCCGCCAGACCTTCGACAACGACGGCGGCACCCTCGACGCCGGCGCCACGCTCGACGTGCGCAGTGGCGAACTGCGCAACAGTGCCGGCCTGATCCAGGCCGGTGGCCGCCTATTCATCGACACCGGTAGCCAGGCCCTGCGCAACGCCAATTCCGGCAGCGACAAAGGCATCGTCGGCCAGGACGCGGTCGAGCTGCGCAGCGGCCACTTGCTCAACGACCGTGGTTTCATCGCCGGTAAAGGCGATGTGCTGTTGGTCGCCCCTGTGCTGGAAAACCGCGGGGAGGTGGTCGGCGAGCGTCAGGTGCAGGTGCAGGGCGAGCAGTTGGACAACCAGGGCGGCAAAATGCAGGCCCGCGGCGACCTGCAATTGACGCTGCGCGACGCTCTCGACAACCGCGACGGCCTGCTGCGCAGCGCCGGGCAGCTCAGCGTGCAGACCGCCCAGGTGGACAACCGCGCCACGGCCGTCACCGACAAAGGCATCGAAGCACAATCCCTGCTGCTGCGCGCCGACGCGCTGGACAACCGCGAAGGCGCCCTGCGCGCAGATCAGGCCATCGACCTGGGCCTGGCAGGCACCCTGGACAACGACAAGGGCCTGGTGTCGGCGGGCGGCGAACTGCGCCTGGCCGACCGTGACGCGGCGCAGTCGCGGCTGCGGCTGGAAAACGGCAGCGGCACGCTGATCGCTGGGCGTCTGCTGGCGATGAACGTCGCCTATTTCAGTGGCAGCGGCCGGGCGTTGAGCCTGGGCGATCTGCTGCTGCAACAGCAGGGCGACCTGACCCTGGCCGGTCAGGTGCAAGCCAACGGCACGCTGACGCTGGAGGTTGGCGGGCAATTGAACAACAGCGGCAAGCTGCTGGCCGGCAAAGCCCTGAGCCTGCGCGCCGCGCAGTTGGACAACCGCGCCGAGGGCGAGCTGTCGGCGACCCAGGTCGATCTGCGCCTCAGTGGCCAGTTGACCAACCGTGGCCTGATCGACGGCCAGCAGGTGCGCGTGCAGGCCGATGAACTGTTCAACCTCGGCACCGGGCGCGTGTACGGCGACCGCCTGGCCATCGCCAGCCGCAGCGTGGTCAACCGCGACGAGAATGACCGCGCGGCCACCATCGCCGCCCGCGAGCAACTCGACATCGGCAGCCAGCAACTGGACAACCGCGAGCAGGCGCTGATCTTCAGTGCTGGCGACCTGGCCATCGGCGGTGCGCTGGACAGCGATGACCATGCCAGCGGCCGCGCCACGCTGCTCAGCAATGCCAGTGCCACCCTCGAAGCCTTGGGCGACCTGCGCCTGGCGGTGGGCGAGCTGCGCAACACCAACGAGCATTTCAGCACCACCGAGGTGCTGGTGAGCACCGAGCAGTTGCGCGAATACCAGCTCAGCGGCTCGCCGAATCGCTACCGGCCGGACCAGATTTCCGTCTACAACGACGAAGTGGACCACCTCAATACGCCCGAAGGCACCCGCGACAACTTCAACCGCTACGACTACACCCGCAGTGTCAGCGAGACCCGCATCGCCACTTCCGCGCCAGGCCAGATCCTCGCCGGGGGCGACCTGACCTTCAGCGGCGATACGGTGTTCAACGACAAGAGCCGCATCCTCGCCGGTGGCCTGTTGCAGGCTGGCGCGGCGCAGGTGACCAACACCGAAGTGGATGGTCGGCGGGTGACCACCGATGCGGGTACGGCCACCAACTTCTACCGCATCCAGCGCAAAGGGCGCGACCGCCAGGGCACCAACGTCGCGGCTTACCGCCCGGCGCCGCTGATCCAGGACATCGACCTGACGCCGACCGAGTACGGCGAGCACGCCACCATCAACGGCAGCGGCACGCAGATCGCCGGGCGCGACCAGCAGCAGGTCGGCCAGCAGGTGGCCACGGTGGGCGCGGTCGATACCCCGGTCGCTGAGCAGTACCGTGTCGGCGCGGTGGTCTCGGTCAAGCTGGCTGACGGCCAGGGTGTCGCCGACCAGGTGCGCAGCGGCGGGCTGAACCTGGCGCTGCCGAGCAACAGCCTGTTCCAGACCAACCCCGATGCCGTGCGCGGCTATTTGATCGAGAGCGATCCGCGCTTCACCAGCTACCGCAACTGGCTGTCGTCGGACTACATGCTCGACCGCCTGCAGGTCGATCCGGCGCAGACCCAGCAGCGCCTGGGCGATGGCTTCTACGAGCAGAAGCTGATCCGCGAGCAGATCGCCCAGCTCACCGGGCGGCGTTTCCTCGACGGCTTCGCCAACGACGAAGCGCAGTACCGCGCCTTGATCGACAACGCAGTGACCGTCGCCGACACCTGGAACCTGGTGCCGGGCGTGGCCCTGACCGCCGAGCAGATGGCTCAACTTACCAGCGATATCGTCTGGCTGGTGTCGCGCGACGTCACGCTGGCCAACGGTCAGACGCGCCAGGTGCTGGTGCCGCAGGTCTACGTGCGGGTGCGCGACGGCGATCTCGACGGCAACGGCGCCTTGATCGCCGGTCAGCAACTGCGTCTGGACCTCTCCGGCGACCTGCTCAACAGCGGCAGCCTGGGCGGGCGCAGCGTGGTGGCGCTGACCGCCCAGAACATCGACAACCTCGGTGGGCGCATCCAGGGCAACAACGTCGCGCTCAAGACCCGCGACAACCTGAATAACCTCGGCGGCCTGATCGGCGCCACCGACAGCCTGGCGATCGAAGCTGGCCAGGACATCAACGTGCGCTCCCTGACCCGCGACAGCAGCAGCGAGCAGGGCAGTCGCAGCAACGTCTCGCGGGTCGCCGGCCTGTTCGTCAGCGGTGAAGGCGGCGCCATGCGCGTGGCCGCCGGTCGCGACCTCAACCTGCTGGGCGCCCAGGTGGTCAATGCCGGCGCCGGTAGCGTCAGCCAGCTCGAGGCTGGGCGCGACGTCAACCTGGGCACTGTCGCCGAGCAGCACCAGCAGGCGATCAGCTGGAACGCCAGCAACTGGCGCAACGAGGCCAGTCGCGGCGAAGTGGGCAGCACCGTGCAGAGTACCGGCGATCTGCGCATCAAGGCCGGGCAGGACATCGCCGCGCGTGGCGCGACGGTGGCCAGCGACCAAGGCATGGTGATGGCCGAGGCTGGGCGCGACATCAGCCTGAGCGCCGCCGAGCAGTACCAGTTCGCCGACGAAGCCCACAAGTTCAAAGGCAAGAGCGGGCTGTTCTCCAGCAAGACCACCACCCTGCGCGACACCGTCAGCCAGACCCAGGCCCAGGGCAGCACCGTCAGCGCCGAGCAGACCTACCTGCAGGCCGGGCGCGATATCCAAGTGCGTGGCAGCGACGTGGTGTCGACCCAGCAGACCGTGCTGGTGGCCGATCGCGATATCAACGTCGAGGCGGCCAGTCAGAGCAGCAGCGAGCGCCACGACAAATCGGTGAAGAAGAGCGGCCTGTTCAGCGGCGGCGGTCTGGCGCTGACCATCGGCACCCAGCAGCAGAGCGTCAAGGACCTCACCACCCGTGAAACCGCACGCGCCAGCACGGTGGGCAGCACCGAGGGCGATGTGCTGATCGAGGCCGGACGCCAGTATCGCCAGGTCGGCAGCGACGTCATGGCGCCCAAGGGCGACGTGGACATCCTGGCTCAGCAGATCGCCATTACCGAGGCTCGGGAAACCACCGACCGCACCCGCGAAACGCTGTTCAAGCAGACCGGCTTCACTGTGACCATCACCAACCCGGTGATCAGTGCGATCCAGACCACCCAGCAGATGCAGCGGGCGGCGAACAAAACCGAGGACGGGCGCATGCAGGTGCTGGCCGCTTCCACGGCCGCGCTGGCGGTGAACAACGCGGCCATGGCGGTGGCGCAGGATCCGGGCGCGGCGGGCGGGGTCAACATCAGCCTGTCGCTGGGCACCAAGAAACAGCAGAGCACCACCGAACAGCACAGCGACACCGCGGCCGGCTCCAAGGTGGTGGCGGGCAACGACGTGCGCCTGCGTGCCACCGGCGCCGGTGCCGACAGCGACATCACGGTGCAGGGCAGCGAGATCCGCGCCGGTCGCGATGCCACGCTGGCCGCCGACGGCGACATCAACCTGCTGGCCGCCCGCAACACCAGCCAGTTGGACAGCGACAGCAAGGGCAGCAGCGCCAGTGTCGGCATCGGCCTGTCGTTGGGCGGCACGCGCAACGGCTTCACCCTGGACGTCGGGGTCAACGGCAACCGTGGCGAGGCCGACGGTGAGACGCTCACCCACCGCAACGCCGTGGTCGAGGCTGGCAACCGCGCCACGCTGGTGTCCGGTGGCGACAGCAACCTGCGCGGTGCGGTGGTCAGCGGGCGGGAAGTGATGGCCGATGTCGGCGGTGACCTGAACATCGAAAGCCTGCAGGACACCGACACCTTCAAGGTCGACGAGAAGAGCATGGGCTTCGGCGTCAGCCTGTGCATTCCGCCGTTCTGCGTGGGCATGAGTTCGATCAGCGGGGCCAGCGCCAACTTCGGCGGCACCGACATGGATTCGGACTTCGCCAGCGTCACCGAGCAGTCCGGGATCAAGGCCGGCGACGGCGGGTTCGACGTCCGCGTGGGCGGCAACACCGATCTCAAGGGTGCGGTGATCGCCAGCAGCGAGCAGGCCGTGGCCGAGGGCCGCAACCTTCTGGTCACAGGCAGCCTGACCAGCAGCGATATCCGCAACAAGGCCGAGTACGACGCCAGCACCTTCAACGTCGGCGGTGGCTTCAACGAGATCGGCAAGGACCAGCAGGGCAACGTGCAGACCGGTGGCAGCATCACGCCAGGCACCGAGATCCCGACCAACGAGCGCGAGCTGGGCGCCAGCCTGCCGATCGCCATCAGCGCGAGCGACAGCGCCAGCAGCGTGACCCGTAGCGGCATCAGCGGCGCTTCGATCCTGATCACCGACGAAGCCGCTCAGCGCGAGCGCAGCGGTCAGAGCGCCGAGCAGACCCTGGCGGGCCTGGACCGCGAGGTGTCCAGCGAGCGTGACGGCAGCAATGCACTCAAGCCGATCTTCGACGAAGAGCAGATCCGCTCGGGCTTCGAAATCGTCCAGGCCTTCGCCAACGAGGCCGGCACCTTGCTGGCGAACAAGGCCAAGGAGGTCGATGCCAAGCGCAAAGCCGCCGAAGAGGCCGAGGCCCAAGCGGACAAGGCCGCAGACCCCACCGCCGCGCTGGCCTTGCGCACCCGTGCGCAAAGCCTGCGCAACGAAGCCGACGGCATCGCCGGCAACTGGGGCGCCGGCGGCACCTACCGGCAGATCACCACGGCATTGGTGGCGGCCGCCAGCGGCAATATCAGCGCCAGCAACGGCGCCTTCCTCCAAGGCATGGTGGTCAACTACGTGCAGCAGCAGGGCGCTGGCTACATCGGCGACCTGGTGGCCAAGGGCACCTTGGTCGAAGGCACGCCGCTGCACGCCGCACTGCATGGCATCCTGGCCTGCGCCGGTGCTGCCGCCAGCAGCCAGAGCTGCGGCAGCGGGGCCGCTGGCGCGGCGGCGTCGAGCCTGCTGACCGGGCTGTTCTCCGAAGCCAGCCCGAACGAGAGCGAACGCGAGCGCGAGGCCAAGCGCAACCTGATCGTCAGCCTGGTCACCGGGCTCGCCGCCACCTCGAACCTGGACGCCGCCACGGCCACTGCGGCGGCCTCCGGGGCTGTGGATAACAACTGGTTGGCGACGCAGCAGTTGGTGCAGGCCAGGAAGGAGCTGAAGGAGGCCGATGGGCGTATTGCCGAGCTGCAAGTGCTGGCCAAGTGGGCCTATATCAGCAAGAAGCAGGATCTGCTGACCCAGAGCGGGGTTGGCCAGGGCTTGATCAAGGCGGGCTTCGACGATATCTCGGGGCTGACCCAGATGCTTCTGCATCCGATCCAGACGGTCAAGGCCATCGGTAGCCTGATCGAAGACCCGAGCGCATTGGCCGGCTACCCGGAACAGGTCAAACAAAACCTCAAAGCCAAGGTCGCCCGCATCGAGACCGCGCTCACCGTCGGCGGTGACGCCAACGCCGAGCAGATGGGCTACGACATTGGCGAACTGGTGTGGGACGTTGGTGGCCTTGTCACTGGGGTTGGCGGGGTTGCGAAAGGCGGCGTCAAGCTGGCCAAGGTCGGTATCAAGCTAGGTGCCGACAAGCTTGAGCAGATGGCTGAACGGCAGGCCGTGAAGAATCTCGAGTGGCAGGCGGGCAAAGGCGATTACAGCCCCCAACCTGGTGGCAGCTATGGCCCGCCATCGACGGTGACCTACAATGGTCAGGCGGTGGATAATGCCGGAGACTTCTCTGCTTCGCTGCCCAAGCCTGTGGGGCAGGCTACCCCAGATGCAATCAGCCCGCCCAAGTTCAGCTCGATTGAAGAACTGTTTGGTCAAACGTTCGAAAGTATCCCCCTGTCACACCTCCCTAATCCGAAGACAGGCGCTCTGGTAAATGATGGCAAACTTGGCGAGCAACTGGCCCTGCAAGTCCTTAACGAGAAGACCGGCCTCAATTTCAAACCTCTGCAAAATAGCAGCAATCACGGCTGCGATGGCTGCGCGGTTGCGATCAATGGCGATACGATCACAGTGGTGGTGATGGATGCGAAGTCTTCGGTGAATGGTGTGAGTGGGGCGCGCACGCCGCATGGGGATCCGGCGACGAGATTGAGAGGGTGGTTGGCTAAGGAGCCAATAACCCAATCCGATCCTGCATTGGCTCGAGCCTTGAGATTGGCGATGGGAAGGAGTGACGTCAAAGTGCAAGGTGTTACCGTTAAAGTCGGTTTGCCTGCACCTGGTAAAACAGGTCAAGCAGAATTCAAGGTGGAACCATGGCTCAAGAAATAAACCCATTTGAACGCCCGGGTGTTAACCCAAAATGGCCTTCCTACAAGAGCGTATGTGCTCGCGTCGCTAGAGGGCCGCATGCTGATGACACATTTTATGTCAACGCGATACGCGAGTATGTCACACGGGAGGATGCAAGGCCCACGGACCCAATGATGGCTCCAAATAAAGATAATGCGACAGAAACCACCCCGGAAATAATGGTGCGGGGTCGACTTCATAAAATACTTGCCACCGCACCCAGTAACCCGGAATGGTTGCAAGAATTGGCTCACTGGATGCGTTACTACCAAGTGGGCATTTGGCAATTATTTTTTTGGGCACACCAATACGATCAATTTACCGGGACCCACATTCGCCAAGAGAACTACAGCCTGCAAACCGCTACCAACATGATGGGCGCAATGTCGATCCTGGGTTGGAAGGATGCCGTAATCCATCAAGGCTATCTCACACATGCGGCGCTTAACCGTAGGCATCAGTTGGTAATCGAATACGAAGAGGAGCACCGCCGCGCTCATGCCTTTATGCTGCGTGTGTTCGCCGATTGGGTGGGCGATGTCTCGCATCAATGGCCAGCCTACGCGTATGACGAGCCTATCTACGAAGCGCTACTGGCCAACTGGCGCACTCCAAACCCCGATGACTTGTTGCCAGGCCTGCTCGCTGCTTGTGACCGCCACACTTGGCAAACCGGCAGAGACAGCCAGAAGCACTCCTACGATTTCAATCAGGATTGGCACATGGAGCGCGTGCCAGTGGAGATCCTCTACCTGCTGCGTCTACGCGAATGGGAAGGCTTGCCCAATCCGCAGCAGATTGATCATCCGCTGATGGCCGCGCCCTTTGACCAATTGCCGCCCGAGCAGCCAGTGCCTGAATTCGACGAGTTGATGCAAGGTGTGCTCAACCGCGCGAGAGAAGACTGGCCACAGTACGATGAGGTGCTGTCTTTGCCAGCGTTGAAGCGCTGACTAGGGACACGGCTCATCTGGACTCTGCCAGCAGGCAGTGGGTCGAAACGTTGCAGGTGAGCTCGTGGCGCTGAAGAACCCATTGCAGCGTATCAAGCCCGATCCCGACCAAGGCCTGGGTCTATTTCTTGGCTCGTCACGTAAAGACAGTCTGAGCTTCGATGATGAGCAAGGCAGGCCTCTGTTCGAGCGTGCGCTCGGCCAGCTGGGCCCTGTGTCCGTGGACGAGATGTACACATTTGAGCCAGCGCTGTGTGTTGGCGGTAAAGCGACTATCGAGAATCTGGTCAAAGTCAAAATGGATATTCAACTGATGATTCTTGATCAGCTGAGACGGTGATGGGTAGGTGCATGTTCTTGAGTCGCCGCCGTTGGGGGGCTGAACTAATGGCGGTGATCCTCGAGGAGGGCCGGACGCTGATGATAAGAGCGAACCGAGGAGATTCGGCATATTGGAAGGGCTGGGTTACTTACGGGGAGGAGTCTATCTGTCAGGCAAGGATGCACGCCAGCACGTCACCTGGCGACCCCAGCTATGAGCCACAGTACCTTTTCACATTGATGCAGAAGCACTTGCATCAGATGCTGAGACTCTATTCAGCGGGAAATGCAGTGGCGCAAATGACCGCCTACTTTCCCGGCTTGCTCGACGCCTGGGACCGCTCCAAGCGACTGGGGGCTGAGCAGTGGAACGAGGATGAGCAGTACACGCGTAACGCCTGGCGGGTTAATTACGACCACTACATCGTTTGCTTCTGGCTGGTCGGCTTGGCATTGGCTCTGGAAATACCGGACCAGCAGTGGGAGCAATTGCTCACACTCGTAGGGAATGAGGGCGAAGACCATCTGTTGGACCGAATCATCGCCTCCCGCTCCCCGCAACGGCGTATAGGTGATGTGCTGCTTTATCCCAAACCCTATGCCCGCTTGCTCAAGGCGATCGATGACCAGCCTGACCAACGAGCGTCTGCATTGTTTGATTTCGTTCAACATTGGTATGGCGAAGTCGGTGCAGGGGCGCGCTCAGGTGTGGGTAAGCAGGCAACGGCATTCAAGCACCCTTATTGGTACCGCTATGGTGATGAAAACTTTGAGGGGGGAGCCTATTTCGGCCGTTGGTGCGTGGAGGCTGTGGCGGCGGTGAAGGCGTTTGGGCTCGACGATAGGCTATGTCTAGGGCAGGAGCACTATCCCCAAGCGTTGCTCCATCCCGAGCCGCTGCCAGCGCAGCAGAGCCTGGAAGCGCAACCCGAGGCGCGTCGAGGATTCTGGTCGCGGTTATTCAATCGGAAGTCAGGGTAAGGCTGGTGGTGACGATCAGCACATTTCGATTGAACTCCCCGCCTTTCAGTGATCAAGCCGCTTGTGAGATCGTCGAGTTGAGCGAGGGGTTCGATGTAAATGCGCTGTGGCTCAATATATTTCAGGCGTTACCGGAGTCAGCTTTTGAGGAGCGCAAGGCTTTTTTTCTACAGATTTTGCGCAGGCTACTTACCGAGGGACGGGTCAAGTTAGCGGCTGATTCATTTTTGGATGGCAGCGTTGAGGAACAAGTTGAAGCCTACCGCCTAGCCTTTCCTGATGAACACCAGTTGGATGAAGATATATTCTGGCTAAACAGGGATGGTAAATGCTGGGTGCCAGGAGGCTTCGTTTGGTGCTTTGAGGACGGTCGTGAAGCGTGGACGTGATCCGATTGAATACAATAAAGATGCGTGAGTGTTTTCGCTCCATTCGATAAGTCGTGAAACTATGGCGGGTGCTCAAAAAATGGATGAATATTTCCGGACATTTACTGCCCATTTTGGCGAGCCGCAAGGTCGGAGAAGCGCTCCAGTCTCAAGTATCGAAAAATATCGCTCGAAGCTTCCCGACGCGTTGCTTAGCGTTTGGCAAAGTGAGGGTTGGAGTGCTTACGCGGACGGTCTTTTCTGGATCGTCGATCCCGATCAGTACACGGCCATGCTGAAGCAATGGCTGAGTGGCTCGGACTTAGAGCATGTCGATAACTATCATGTCATTGCGAGAGACGCCTTTGGTTCTCTGTATGCCTGGGGCGAGCGCTACCAGCGTAGCATCACGATATCGAGCCTGGCGGGTGGCATCGTCGCGCTGAAGAGCCAACTGCAACAACGCCAGACGAATCCTGACCGGGCGCTGGGCATCTTTTTCGCAACCGCTACAAAAGCCGACTTCGACTTCGAAGACCGAATGGGTAACCCTTTGTTCGAGCGTGCGCTCGCCAAGCTAGGGCCCTTATCGGAGAGCGAAATGTACGCTTTTGAGCCCGCGCTGAGTCTGGGGGGGCGTGCGGACCTAGATGGTCTGGTAAAAGTCGATATGGATGTACATCTGACACTGCTTCACCCATTCAGGCGTTGAGTTGACTGATGCTGTCTGGGTCCGTGCGTCTTTGTGCCGCGGTTGCTATCGGAGCCAATCGAGATTCTGGACCCGGCCGTAAATCGTCGAAGGACACGTGCCCATGACCGCTATCAGGAGCGATGAGTTTTTTCCGTAGCGCGGCGCCAGCGTGCTCTCCTACCCACACACAATCCGATTCTTCCCCTCCCGCTTGGCCTGGTACATCGCCGCATCGGCGCGGCTGAACAGGCTGTCCAGGTCGGTGTCCTGGGCTGAAAGTGCAGTCAGGCCCTGGCTGATGGTGACGCTGTAGCGCTGCTCGCCATGGCTGAAGGCCAGGCGTTCGATTTCCCGTTGCAGGCGTTCGGCGATCTGTGCGGCCACCTCGGCGCTGCAGCCGGGGAACACGGCGGCGAACTCCTCGCCGCCGATGCGGCCGAACAGGTCGCCCCGGCGCAGGATGGTCTTGCCGCTGTCGGCGATGCGCTGCAGCACTTGGTCGCCCTCGGGGTGGCCATAACTGTCGTTGATCAGTTTGAAGTCGTCGATGTCCAGCAGCAGGAAGGCCAGCGGCGTGCCGTTGTCGCGGGCGCGGTTGAAGGCCTGGCGGGCACATTCGAAGAAGTGCCGGCGGTTGCTGCTCTGGGTCAGCACATCGGTGGTGGCCAGGCGCTTGAGTTCGCCTTCCAGGTGCTTCTTTTCGGTGATGTCCTCGGCGATGCCGACGATGATCACCCGCTCGCCCTCGCGCTGCTGGTTGATGTAGCACTTGTCGCTGAGCCAGCGCACTTCGCCCTGGCCGTTGACGATGCGGTACTCGCGGTCCTCGACCGTGCCTTTGACCAGCACCTGGGCCAGGCTGCGCTCGGCGTAGTCGAGATCGTCCGGGTGGATCGCGTCGCGCCATTCGTTGAAGTCGGCCATCAGCAGGCTCGCGGAGCGTCCGTAGATGCGCTCGTAGGCGGGGCTGATGTAGAGCACCTGACGCTTTTCCCAATCGAAGGCCCAGAGCACCGCGTTGACGCTGTCGAGCAACGAACTGAACAGTTGTTCGCGTTCGCTCAGGCGCGCCACTTCGCCTTGGGCATGCAGCAGGGCCAGGAGCATCTGAGCGGCTTCGGGGCGGGAGTCGCCGGTGTGCGAAGAGGGACGTTCTTTGGCCATGAGCACGGATCGGTTCTCGACGAGAGGGCGTGCGGCCGCCAGACAGCCCGCCACGCGGGCGATGATCCGATTTCGAGTCGAGGCAGGGGGTGAAGTTCCGGAGGGCGTGCCCCGAACGAGGGCACGCCGATCAACGGCGGTCAGGCGGCGCCGGGGCGCAGGGAGTAGGTCTTGAGCTGAGCGGCGAAGTCGCGCAGCGACTGGATGCCGCTGGCCTCGGCCTCATGTACCCAGTCTTTGATCGCCGCCAGCATGTCGTGGCCGTTGGCGCTGGTGCGTGCCCAGATGTGCTGCAGAGCCAGGCGTTTCTCGTAGATGGTTTTCAACGCCTGGCTGTGTTCGAGCATCGACTCGATGCGCAGGTGATGGCGGTCCTGCAGCAGGCTGGGTTCACGCGACAACAGGCGCTTGGCACGGCGGAACTGGTGGCGCATCGAGGCATCGACCTTGTTCAGTTCCTGCTTGACCAGCGGGGCGATCACCAGCTTGCGGTACTGGGCCATGATCTGGAAGCGGTTGTTGAGGATCGCCATGGCGGTGTCCATGTCCAGCGACGCCTTGCCCTCGACCCGATGGGCGATGGGCGCCACGCGCTGCACCTTGGCCAGGCGCAGCAGGCACAGTAGGCGAATCCACATCCAGCCCATGTCGAACTCCCAGCGGCGCACCGACAGCTTGGCCGAATTGGGGTAGGTGTGGTGATTGTTGTGCAGTTCCTCGCCGCCGATGATGATGCCCCAGGGCACCAGGTTGGTGGCGGCGTCGCGGCACTCGAAGTTGCGGTAGCCCACCGCATGGCCCAGGCCGTTGACCACGCCAGCGGCCCAGAACGGAATCCACATCATCTGGATGGCCCAGATGGTGATGCCGATGGTGCCGAACAACGCCAGGTCGATCACCGCCATCAGGGCGATACCGCCGAGCTTGTACCGCGAATACAGGTTGCGCTCGATCCAGTCGTCCGGGCAGTTCTTGCCGTAGATGCGCAAGGTGTCCGGGTTGCGGGCCTCCTCGCGGTACAGCTCCGCGCCCTTGCGCAGCACGGTGCCCAGCCCCTTGTGCACCGGGCTGTGCGGGTCGTCGGGAGTTTCGCATTTGGCGTGGTGCTTGCGGTGAATGGCGGTCCATTCGCGGGTGTTCTGCGCCGTGGTCAGCCACAGCCAGAAGCGGAAGAAGTGCTTGAGTCCGGCGTTGAGCTCCAGGGAGCGGTGCGCGGAATAGCGATGCAGATAGATGGTGACGCTGACGATGGTCACATGAGTCATCAGCAAGGTGACCGCGACCAGTTGCCAGGCCGAGAGGTCGAGTAGACCGTTATGCCACATGGTTGGAAAAGCCCTCGAGAGTAGGGTGGACAACGGGCGCATTATCCCTGGGCGGGGAAATAAAACCAGTCGAGCGTCGCCGGGCAGGCGTGCCATCGGTCTGGTGCTGGCCACCGGCCAGGCCGCAAAGGCAGGCCAGCCGGGAGGCGTCGGCGCGAAACACGACTTATTAATGAGCCCGGAATTAAAGTCACGGCATGTTTCAGCATTTATACTGCGCCATCATTTTCCCAGGACCGATACGCCCGACATGTCTGTTTCTGTTCGCGACGCCTTGCGCATGGCTGCGCTCTACGTTGTGTTGTCGTTCCTCTGGCTGGCCCTGTCGGAGGTGGTGTTGCGTGGCATGACCGACGACGACCTGGCCCTGACCGTCGGCCGACAGATCAACCTGGTGGTCTGGGTGTTGCTCAGCGCCGGCTTGATCTTCGTCTCGCGGGTGCGCCTGCTGAACTTCATCGGCGTCGGTGCGCGTTTGCGCAGCGAAGACCGCGAGCGCCTGCGCATGGCCGCCGCCGTGTTCGACAGCACCCTCGAAGGCGTGCTGGTGACCGACCGTAACGGTTTGATCGTGCACGTCAATCGCGCCTTCATGCGCATCACCGGCTACCAGCAGGACGAAGTACTCGGCCAGCGCCCTAACAAGTTCAAGTCCGGCCGCCACGACGCGGCGTTCTACAAGCAGATCTACGACACCCTGGAAGCCTGTGGCGAATGGAGCGGCGAGATCTGGAACCGGCGCAAGAGCGGTGAAATCTACCCGCAGTGGCAGACCATCTGCGCCATTCGCGACGACGCAGGCGCGCTCAGTCATTACGTCGCAGTGTTCAGCGACATCAGCGCGATCAAGCATTCCGAGGAAGAACTGACCTACCTGGCCCACCACGACCCGCTCACCGGCCTGCCCAATCGTCTGCTGTTCAGCGACCGTGCCGAACAGGCGCTGACCGCCGCGCAGTCGAACAAGCGCGGCTGCGCCCTGTTGCTGCTGGACCTCGATCACTTCCAGAGCATCAACGACAGCCTCGGCCATGCCGTGGGCGACCAGTTGCTCAAGTTGGTGGGCGACCGCCTGCGCGATCAGGTCGGCACCGGTGTGACCCTGGCGCGGCTGGGCGGTGACGAGTTCGCCGTGCTGCTCGAAGGCGGCCAGCAGGTGGCTCAGGCCGCGAGCACCGCGCAGTGCCTGATCGAGCGTCTGCACGAGCCGTTCGAGGTCGAGGACCAGCGCCTGTTCATCAGCGCCAGCATCGGCATCAGCCTGTTCCCCAGCGATGCACAGAGCGCCGAGCAACTGCTGCGCAATGCCGACTCGGCGCTGTTCAAGGCCAAGAACAATGGACGTGCCTGCTATGCGCTGTACACCGAAGAGCTGACCGCCCACGCCCAGCACCGCGTCGAGACCGCCGGCGAGTTGCGCCGCGCCTTGGCCCAGGAGGAACTGCGGGTGTTCTACCAGCCGGTGCACGACCTGCTGACCGGCACCCTGGTCGGCGTCGAGGCTCTGGTGCGCTGGCAGCATCCCGAGCGCGGCCTGGTGCCGCCGGGCGAGTTCATCCCGATTGCCGAGCGCACCGGCCTGATCGCCGATATCGACGCCTGGGTGCTGCTTCAAGCCTGCCGGCAGATGGTCCAGTGGCAAGCCGAAGGGCGCGCGCTGAGCTTCGTTGCGGTGAACCTGTCGAGCCGGCTGTTCGGTCAGCGCGAACTCTATCGTCAAGTCGCCGAGGTGCTGCACGACACCGGCCTGGACCCGGCGCTGCTGGAGCTGGAAGTCACCGAGAGCGCGGTGATGGAGGACCCGGAGGTGGCCATGCAGCAACTGCACCGGCTGCGCGAACTGGGCCTGCGCCTGGCGATCGACGATTTCGGCACCGGCTATTCGTCGTTGCTGCGCCTCAAGCGCCTGCCGGTGCAGAAGCTCAAGATCGACCAAGGTTTCGTCGCCGGCTTGCCGCAGGATGACGACGACGTGGCCATCGTTCGGGTGATCATCGCCCTGGCGCGCAGCATGGGCATGCAGGTGCACGCCGAGGGCATCGAGCAGGCCGAGCAGGCGCGCTTTCTGCTGGAGCAGCAGTGCGACCTGGGGCAGGGCTACTGGTTCGGTCGGCCGGTGGCGCCGCAGGCGTTGAGCTGGGGGTGACGAGGTCGTGCGCTGGCGCACTCACTCTTGAATCGAAAAGACAGTTTCGTTCTGACCCGCCTCTAATCACGGCCCCTCAGCGCTTGTTCAACCCCCTGGCCAGGCGATCCCCGCCCAACTGAATCACCGCCACCAACGCCACCAGCATGACGATCACCGTGAGCATGATCTGGCTGTCGAAGCGCTGGTAGCCATAGCGATAGGCGATGTCGCCCAGGCCCCCGGCGCCGATGGCACCGGCCATGGCCGAGGAGTTGATCAGCGTCACCAGGGTGATGGTGAAGCCGCCGACGATGCCGGGCAGCGCTTCGGGCAGCAATACGTGCCAGACGATGTGCCAGCGCCGGCAGCCCATGGCCTGGGCCGCTTCGATCAGGCCATGGTCCACTTCACGCAGGCTCACCTCGGCAATGCGCGCGAAGAACGGCGTGGCCGCGATGGTCAGCGGCACCACGGCAGCCCATACGCCGTAGGTGGTGCCGACGATCAGGCGGGTGAAGGGGATCAGCGCCACCATCAGGATCAGGAACGGCACCGAGCGGAACAGGTTGACGAAACCGCCCAGCACGCGGTTGAGCAGGGGCGCCTGGTAGATGCCGCCCTTGTCGCTGGTGACCAGCAGCACCGCCAGCGGGATGCCCACCAGCAACGCGATCAAGGAGGACACGCCGACCATCAGCAGGGTGTCGAGCAGGCCTTGCAGCAAGCGTTCAGTCCACATGGCCGAGCACCTCCACGTCGGTCGTCCAGCGCCGGGCGCGCTCGAGCAGTTGCGCCGCGCTGTGCGGCGAGCCGCGCACGGCCAGTATCAGCTGGCCCAGGGTCTGGCTGCCGAGGGTGTCGATGCCGCCCTGCAGCAGGGTCACGCGCCCACCCAGGTCGTGCCACAGCGCCGTCAAGTCCGGTTCGCCGAGTACGTGCAGGCGCAGCACCACGGCCGCTTCGGGGTGGCCGGGTCGGGCCTGCAGCGTGCGCTGCAAGCTGTCCGGCAGCTTGGCTTGCAGAGGCGCGAGCAGGCTGCAGGTGACGGCATGGCGCGGTGTGCCGAACACCTGCCAGACCTCGCCCTGCTCGACCGCCTCGCCGCGCTCGAGCACCACCACGCGGTGGCAGATCTCGCGGATCACCGCCATTTCGTGGGTGATCAGCACGATGGTCAGGCCCAGGCGCTGGTTGATGTCGCGCAGCAGGTCGAGGATCGCAGCGGTGGTCTCCGGGTCCAGTGCCGAGGTGGCCTCGTCGCACAGCAGAATCTGCGGGTCGTGCACCAGGGCGCGGGCGATGCCGACGCGCTGCTTCTGCCCGCCCGACAACTGCGCCGGATACACCCCATGTTTCTGTTCCAGCCCCACCAGCTCCAACAGCTCGCGGACCTTGCGCTGGCGCTCGGACTTGGCCACGCCGGCCACCTTCAGCGGCAGCTCGACGTTCTGGAACACGGTCTTGGCCGACATCAGGTTGAAGTGCTGGAAGATCATGCCGATGCGTCGGCGCAGCGCCACCAGTTGCGTTTCGTCGAACGGTGCAATGTCCACCTGGTCGATCAGCACGCGCCCATGGCTGGGTTGCTCCAGGCGGTTGATGGTGCGCAGCAGCGACGACTTGCCGGCGCCGCTGCGGCCGATGATGCCGAAGATCTCGCCACGGCGGATGTTCAGGTCGATGCCGTGCAGCGCCGGCTGGCGCTGGCCGGGGTAGGTCTTGGCCAGGCCGATGAAGCGCACGTGGGCCTGGTTCACGTCCGGGCGCAGCGCGTGCTCGCGCGCCCGGGCAGGTTCGCGGGGAGCCAGGGGCGCCCGCAGGGCGTTGGCGCTGCTCATCTCAACCCTCCCAGCCGGCCTGGTACAGGCTGCCATGGGCCTTGTCCAGGGCGGCGCGCACGGCCGGCGAATGCTGGTAGATATCGACGAACTTGGCCAGGCGTGGATCGTCCTTGCTCTGCGGACGGATCACGAACTGGATCACGTATTCCTTGTTCTCCAGGCCGTCGAACAGCAGCGCCGAGGTGGCGTCGAAACTGTTGGCCAGGCGGATGTAGGCCGGGTAGCCCTGCACCAGATCGGCATCGTCGTAGGCGCGCACCAGTTGCACGGCCTCGACCTGAATGATCTTGAGCTTTTTCGGGTTGTCGACGATGTCGGCTTCGGTGGCCTTGTAGCCCACGCCCGGTTTGAGGCTGATCAACCCGGCCTTGGCCAGCAGTTGCAGGCCGCGTCCGCTGTTGATCGGGTCGTTGGCGATGGCCACGCTGGCGCCGTCGGGCAGGTCGGCGAAGCGCTTGTAGCGCTTTGAGTACAGCCCGACGTTATTGATGATGCCCGGCGCGTAGGGCACCAGGTCGAAGCCGGCGGCGGCCTTGGCGTTTTCCAGGAAGGGGATGTGCTGGAAGTAGTTCACGTCGATGTCGCCGCTGTTGAGGCTGACGTTGGGCGCGATCCAGTCGCTGAATTCGATCAGCTTCACCTCGAGCCCTTGCTTGTGCGCTTCTTCGACCGCCGCTTCCAGGGGGATGGCGAACGCGGCGGTGGTGCCGATCTTCAGCGGCGGCTCGGCCAGGGCGGCGCTGGACAGGCCCAGGCTGAGCAGCAGGGCCACGGCGGGCCGGTAGAGTTTCTCAAGCATGGTGCAGGGCTCCGGTCGGGACAGGGTCGGGGAAGCGATGGCGGCTGCCGGGGTGATCGGCCGGCAGGTGCGCGCTGGGGCTGGCGAACAGCTTCTGGCGCAAGGTGCCGTCGGCATAGGCGGTCTTGTAGCGACCGCGACGTTGCAGCTCGGGAATCACCAGCTCGATGAAGTCTTCGTAGCTTTCCGGGGTGACGGTGCGGGTCAGGTTGAAGCCATCCAGGCCGGTCTCGTCGATCCAGCCGATCAACTGTTCGGCGACCTGCTCGGGCGAGCCCACCAGGGTCACGTAGCGCCCGCCCAGGGCGTGCTGCTGCAACAGACGGCGGCGGGTCCAGGTGCTGTCCTGAAGTATCTTGTTGGCCGACTGGATGGCGTTGCCCGGGCCGGCGTGGATCGGCTCGTCGAGGTCGAACGCGGCGAAGTCGATGCCCGTGGAGGCCGCGAAGTGCGCCACCCCGGCCTCGGCGCTGGCATGGCGCAGGTACTCGGCGTGCTTGGCGCGCGCTTCGGTCTCGGTGGCGGCAACGATCACGCTGATGCCCATGAACACCTTGATCGCCTGCGCATCGCGGCCCGCTGCCTGGGCCGCGGCGCGCACCTTGTCGACCTGGGCGCGGGTGCCGGCGTGGGTCTGGCCACCGATGAACACGCATTCGGCATGCTGCCCGGCGAAGCTCAGGCCCCGGCTGGAACTGCCGGCCTGGAACAGCACCGGCGTGCGCTGCGGTGAGGGCTCGCAC
Organism: Pseudomonas sp. SC11; assembly: GCF_047039205.1. Classification (NCBI taxonomy): domain Bacteria; kingdom Pseudomonadati; phylum Pseudomonadota; class Gammaproteobacteria; order Pseudomonadales; family Pseudomonadaceae; genus Pseudomonas; species Pseudomonas sp. SC11. The sequence goes on from NZ_CP178183.1 coordinate 344,964, forward strand.
AGGTGGTAGCCGTCGACCTTGTAGAACTCGCCGTGGTGCTCGACCTTGCGCACCCGTTCAGGCTGCGCGTAGACGCGCCGCTGACGGTCGGCGACCACCGCATCGTCGGCCCAGCTCCCTTCGAGCAACTGGTACAGCACCTCCAGATACTCGTCGGCCTGGTCGTAGCGCCGGTCGTGTTCGGGCTGTTGCGCCAGGCCCATGGCGCGGGCGGCACTGTCCAGGTAGCCGGTGACGATGTTCCAGCCCACGCGGCCCTTGCTCAGGTGGTCGAGGGTGGACAGGCGGCGGGCGAACAGGTACGGCGGCTCGTAGGTGAGGTTGGCGGTGAGGCCGAAGCCCAGGTGGCGGGTCACGGCAGCCATGGCCGAGACCAGTAGCAGCGGGTCGTTGACCGGTAGCTGGATCGACTCCTTGAGGGTGACGTCCAGCGAGTGGCCATAGACATCGTAGGTGCCGACGATATCGGCGATGAACAGGCCGTCGAACAGCCCGCGTTCGAGCAGGCGCGCCAGATCAGTCCAGTACTCGATGTCCTTGTAGTGGGTCGAGGTGTCCCGTGGATGGGTCCACAGGCCGTGGTTGATGTGGCCGACGCAGTTCATGTTGAAGGCGTTGAGCAGGATCTGCCTGGGCATCAGATCGTCCCTCGCAACGGCGGGTTTTCGCGGTTCAGGTAGTAGTTGCCGATGGCGTGGTACTTCCAGCGCACCGGATCGTGCAGGGTGTGCACCCGCGCGTTACGCCAGTGGCGGTCGAGGTTGTGCTCGGCCAGGGTGGCGCGGCTGCCGGCCAGCTCGAACAGGGTGCTGCCGGCCGCCAGGGAAATCTCGGTGCTGATCGCCCGCGCCTCGGCGACCGCAATGGAGGCGGCGGCCACCGAGTCGGCATTAGCGTCACGTTGGGCCCGGTCGAGGGCTTCGCCGGCCCGTTCCAGCAGGGCTTCGGCGGCATGCAGGCGAATGTTCAGGCGGCCGAAAGCATGCAGGGTGAGCGGGTCGGCCGAGGCCTGATCGACGCCGGAGTCGATCCATGGGCGGCTGTGCTGACGGACGAAGGCCAGGGCGTCTTCGACAGCGGCGCGGGCGATGCCGGTGTCGATGGCGGCGTGGAGGATCTGCGCCAGCGGTCCCACCGGGGTCGGCCGTTCGAAGGCGGACTGGAACGGCACGATGTCCTGGGCCTCGACGCGCACGTTCTCGAACAGTACCGAGCCGCTGCCGGTGGTGCGCTGGCCGAAGCCGCTCCAGTCGTCGATCACCTGCACGCCGGGGCTGTCGGCGGGGACGAACGCCAGTTGCTGCACGCCGTCGTCGTCGATCACCGAGGTGGGGATGCGCTGGGCGTAGAGCGCCCCGGTGGCGTAGAACTTGCGCCCGTCGATGCGGTAGCCGTCGCCGTCGCGGGTCAGGCGCGTGGTGCGGTCGTGGGCGGTGCGCGTGCCGAGTTCGGCCAGGGCGTTGCCGAAGCGTCGCCCGCCGAGCACCTCGGCGTAGAGGCGCTGCTGCTGCGCAGCGCTGCCGTTCACCCGCAGCACTTCGAGGGCATAGAAGTGATTCTGCGGAATCTGCCCGAGCGAGCTGTCGGCCTGGGCGATGCGGGCGATGACCTTGGCCAGGGTGACGTTGGACACCTGCGCGCCGCCGTAGGCCTTGGGCACGCTGATGGCCCACAGGCCGGAGCGGGTGAACAGCTCCAGCTCGGCGTGGGGCAGGCGCCGTTCGCGGTCGCGCAGGGCGCTGCCGCCTTGCAGGTGGCGGGCGAGGTCTTCGGCGACGGCCAGGGCCTGGGCGTCGCTGGTGATCAGGGATGTCGTCATGGGGGGCTCCGGGGCGGAGGGCCGCCAAAGCAGCCCTCGGCGAGCGATCAGATCCAGGAATGCCGCGCAGGCAGCGTGCCGTTGAGGTAGTAGGCGCCGACCGCGTGATACTTCCAGCGCACTGGGTCGTGCAGGGTATGCACCCGCGCGTTGCGCCAGTGGCGGTCGAGGTTGAACTCGGCCAGGGTGGCGCGGCTGCCAGCCAGTTCCAGCAGCTTCTCGCTGGCCAGCAGCGCAATCTCGGTGGTCAACACCTTGGCTTCGGCCACGGCGATGGAGGCACGGGCCGCGGCGGCGGCATCCACCGGCCCGGCATCGACCTCGTCCAGCACCTGTGCGGCCTTGCGCAACAGCGCCTCGGCGGCGTGCAGGTCGAGCTTGAGACGGCCGATGTCGGCGATCACGTAGAGGTCATCGCTGGCGCGCTCGACCTTGGCGTCGATCCAGGGCCGCGACTTGTGGCGTACGAAGTCGATGGCGTCGTCGATGGCCGCTTCGGCAATGCCGGCGTCGATGGCGGCCTGGATCAACTGCGAGGCGGCGCCCTGGATGTTCGGGCGCTCGCTCTGGCGCCAGTTGTCGATCACCAGGTCCGCCTCCACCGCGACATGCTCGAGCAGCACCGTGCCGCTGGCGGTGGTGCGCTGGCCGAAGCCGGACCAGTCGTCGACGATGCGCAGGCCGGGGCTGCCGCGGCGCACGAAGGCCAGGCGCTGGCGGCCTTCGTCGTCCAACGCCTTGACCGACACCCAATGGGCGAACAAGGCGCCAGTGGAGTAGAACTTCTCGCCGCTGAGGCGATAGCCGCTACCGTCGCGGGTCAGGCGTGCCTTGAGGGTGAGGGTGTTCTGCGTGTTGCGCTCGGGACCTGCGTTGCCGATGCGCCAGCCGTCCAGCACCGAGCGGTAGAGGCGGGCCTGCTGGGCCGGAGTGGCGGTGTCGCGCAGCAACTGCAGCAGACCGAACTGGTTCTGCGGGATCTGTCCCAGGGCCGGGTCGGCAGCGCTGATCAGGCGGAACACTTCGGCGAGGGTGACAAAGGATACGCCGGGGCCACCGAACGCTTTGGGCACGCTGATGCTGCCCAGGCCCGAGCGGGTGAACTGTTCGATTTCGGCCCACGGCAACTGACGCTGCTGATCGCGCTGCGCGGCCTGAGTCCTGGCGGTGTCGGCCAGTTCGCGGGCGGCCTGCAGCGCCTGGGCGTCGTCGCGCAGGATCGCCGCCGGCAGCAGCCGCGGCATGCTGTCGGTCTCGTGGTTCGATTGACTGTTGGCTTGGCTGGACATCAGTGCCGCTCCCTGGCGGCACTCGACGCCCCGAGCGGGGAGAGAGTGTGGCTGACCATTCCTGAACCTCACGAAGTGAATGCATCGCGTGCAGCTGATCGCGACGGATGAGTGCGGGTCCGGTGGTCCGGTGGATATACCTTATGCGCTTATAAAACCTTTATGAACTAACGCTTTGGAATATGCATAGAAGAGGGGCCTGGTATTCATCGCTGTGCGCGGGCGCCGCTCAATCGCTTGTAGGAGCGGCCTTGTGTCGCGATTGGGACCTCGCAACGGTCCCAGGTTTTCAGCTTCGCCGCTGCCATTGCCGGGACCGCTTTGCGGTCCAATCGCGACACAAGGCCGCTCCCACAAAAAACCGCGCTGGATTCTGGAAGTCATGCGCTGTAGATGAACAACAAACGCATGATTACCCGGTTCCGCCTGCCGTGCCCCGGAAATAAAGCGAGCGCAATCTCGGTGGGGGCCAACTGTCTTTCACCTACCACCGACCCGTGGTCTTGCTCAACTTCTTGGAGTCTGCACGCCCTCGTGGGAGCGGCCTTGCGTCGCGATTGGACCGCGTAGCGGTCCCATGTTTTCAGCTTCGCCGCTGCCATTGCCGGGACCGCTCTGCGGTCCAATCGCGACACAAGGCCGCTCCCACAAAAAGACGCGCTGGATTCTGGAAATCATGCGCTGCAGATGAGTAACAAACGCATGATTACCCGGTTCCGCATGCCGTGCCGAGGAAATAAAGCGAGCGCAATCTCGGTGGGGGCCAACTGTCTTTCACCTACCACCGACCCGTGGTCTTGCTCAACTTCTTGGAGTCTGCACGCCCGCGTGGGAGCGGCCTTGTGTCGCGATTGGACCGCGTAGCGGTCCCAGGTTTTCAGCTTCGCCGCTGCCATTGCCGGGACCGCTGTGCGGTCCAATCGCGACACAAGGCCGCTCCCACAAAAAGACGCGCTGGATTCTGGAAATCATGCGCTGCAGATGAGTAACAAACGCATGACTACCCGGTTCCGCATGCCGCGCCGAGGAAATAAAGCGAGCGCAATCTCGGTGGGAGCCAACTGTCTTTCACCTACCACCGACCCGCGGTTTTGCTCAAATTCATTGGCGTCTGCACGCCCTCGTGGGAGCGGCCTTGCGTCGCGATTGGACCGCGTAGCGGTCCCAGGTTTTCAGCTTCGCCGCTGCCATCGCCGGGACCGCTTTGCGGTCCAATCGCGACACAAGGCCGCTCCCACAAAAAGACGCGCTGGATTCTGGAAATCATGCGCTGTAGATGAACAACAAACGCATGATTACCCGGTTCCGCCTGCCGTGCCCCGGAAATAAAGCGAGCGCAATCTCGGTGGGGGCCAACTGTCTTTCACCTACCAACGACCCGTGGTCTTGCTCAGCTTCTTGGAGTCTGCACGCCCTCGTGGGAGCGGCCTTGCGTCGCGATTGGACCGCGTAGCGGTCCCAGGTTTTCAGCTTCGCCGCTGCCATTGCCGGGACCGCTTTGCGGTCCAATCGCGACACAAGGCCGCTCCCACAAAAAGACGCGCTGGATTCTGGAAATCATGCGCTGCAGATGAGTAACAAACGCATGATTACCCGGTTCCGCATGCCGTGCCGAGGAAATAAAGCGAGCGCAATCTCGGTGGGGGCCAACTGTCTTTCACCTACCACCGACCCGCGGTTTTGCTCAACTTCTTGGCGTCTGCACGCCCTCGTGGGAGCGGCCTTGCGTCGCGATTGGACCGCGTAGCGGTCCCAGGTTTTCAGCTTCGCCGCTGCCATTGCCGGGACCGCTTTGCGGTCCAATCGCGACACAAGGCCGCTCCCACAAAAAGACGCGCTGGATTCTAGAAGTCATGCGCTGTAGATGAACAACAAACGCATGATTACCCGGTTCCGCCTGCCGTGCCCCGGAAATAAAGCGAGCGCAATCTCGGTGGGGGCCAACTGTCTTTCACCTACCAACGACCCGTGGTCTTGCTCAGCTTCTTGGAGTCTGCACGCCCTCGTGGGAGCGGCCTTGCGTCGCGATTGGACCGCGTAGCGGTCCCAGGTTTTCAGCTTCGCCGCTGCCATTGCCGGGACCGCTTTGCGGTCCAATCGCGACACAAGGCCGCTCCCACAAAAAGACGCGCTGGATTCTAGAAGTCATGCGCTGTAGATGAACAACAAACGCATGATTACCCGGTTCCGCCTGCCGTGCCCCGGAAATAAAGCGAGCGCAATCTCGGTGGGGGCCAACTGTCTTTCACCTACCAACGACCCGTGGTCTTGCTCAGCTTCTTGGAGTCTGCACGCCCTCGTGGGAGCGGCCTTGCGTCGCGATTGGACCGCGTAGCGGTCCCAGGTTTTCAGCTTCGCCGCTGCCATCGCCGGGACCGCTTTGCGGTCCAATCGCGACACAAGGCCGCTCCCACAAAAAGACGCGCTGGATTCTGGAAGTCATGCGCTGTAGATGAACAACAAACGCATGATTACCCGGTTCCGCCTGCCGTGCCCCGGAAATAAAGCGAGCGCAATCTCGGTGGGGGCCAACTGTCTTTCACCTACCAACGACCCGTGGTCTTGCTCAGCTTCTTGGAGTCTGCACGCCCTCGTGGGAGCGGCCTTGCGTCGCGATTGGACCGCGTAGCGGTCCCAGGTTTTCAGCTTCGCCGCTGCCATTGCCGGGACCGCTTTGCGGTCCAATCGCGACACAAGGCCGCTCCTACTGGGCCGCTGAAGATTTCAGAACGCATCAAGACAGGGAGTTGCAAGGGGTGTTGCGCCACCTTGGTTCAGTCTTGCGCAGCGGCGGTGCCGAGGAACTTGCGCAGGAACTGGCGGGTGCGCTCGTGCTGCGGGTTGGCGAACAGCGCCTTGGCCTCGCCCTGCTCGACGATCACCCCCTGGTCGAAGAACACCACGCGGTTGGCCACGTCGCGGGCGAAGCTCATTTCGTGGGTGACGATGATCAGGGTGCGCTTTTCCTCCGCCAGGCCGCGGATGGTGGCCAGCACCTCGCCCACCAGTTCCGGGTCGAGGGCCGAGGTGGGCTCGTCGAACAGGATCACCTGCGGCTCCATGGCCAGGGCGCGGGCAATGGCCACTCGCTGCTGCTGACCGCCGGACAGGCGCCGTGGGTAGGCGTCTTCCTTGCCGGCCAGGCCGACCTTGGCCAGCAGTTGACGACCCAAGGCCACGGCCTGCTCGCGCGGGGTCTTCTTGACGATCACCGGCCCTTCGATGACGTTCTCCAGGGCGGTGCGGTGGGGAAACAGGTTGAAGCTCTGGAACACGAACCCGGCCTGCTGGCGCAGACGCCGAATGGCGCTTTGCTGAGCGCTGAGCGGGCGTGCGGCATCGATGTCGATGTCGCCGATGCGAATTCGCCCCGCATCGGGCGTCTCCAGCAGGTTCAGGCAGCGCAGGAAGGTGGTCTTGCCCGAGCCGCTGGGGCCGATGATGGCGATGACTTCACCGGCGGCGACGTTCAGGTCGATGCCCTTGAGCACGGTCTGGCCCTTGAACTGCTTGGTCAGGCCCTCTACGACGATCATCTTCAGTGCTCCTGGTCATGCTGGTTGACGCGCGCTTCCATGCGGTTCTGGAAGTAGGCCAGGACGCTGCAGAGGATCCAGTAGATCATCGCCACGGCCAGGTACATGGTGAACACTTCGAAGGTGCGCGCGGTGATCAACTGCGCCTGGCGGAACAGCTCCGGCACCTGGATGGTCGCGGCCAGGGCGGTGTCCTTGACCAGCGAGATGAAACTGTTGCCCAGCGGCGGCAGGGCGGTGCGCATGGCCTGGGGCAGGATCGCCCGGCGCATGGCCTGGGTGCGGGTCATGCCGATGCTGGCCGCCGCCTCCCATTGGCCCCGGTCGATGGAGGAAATGGCGGCGCGCAAGATCTCGCAGATGTACGCCGCCATGTTCAGCGACAGGCCGATCAGCGAGGCGGGGATCGGATCGAGCTCGATGCCGATCTGCGGCATGCCGAAATAGATCACGAACAACTGCACCAGCAAGGGCGTGCCGCGGAAGAACGAGACGTAGAGCCGCGCCAGCCAGTCCAGCGGCAGCATCTTCGACAGGCGCATCAGCGCCAGGGCGAAGCCCAGCACCAGGCCGAAGAACATACCGCCGACGCTGAGCAGCACCGTGTAGCCCGCGCCCTTGAGCAGGAAGGGCGCGGAGTCGATCACCAGTTGCAGGGTCTCAGGCATCATTGAGTGACATCGGCACCGAAGTATTTCTCGGACAGCTTGGCCAGCGTGCCGTCAGCCTTGAGTGTTTCCAGGGCCTTGTCGATTGCCGCGAGCAGCTCCGGTTCGCCCTTGCGCAGCGCTACGCCGGACTCCAGGCGCGAGAAGGCAGCGCCGGCCAGTTGCGTGTCCTTGGCCTTCTGCGCGTACTCCAGCGCCGCCAGGCGGTCGATCAGGATGGCGTCGATGCGGCCGTTGCGCAGGTCGGCGAACTTGCTTGGATCGTCTTCGTAGGTGCTCACGTCGGCCTTGGGCACGTCCTGCTTGACCCACTGTTCATAGTTGGTGCCCAGACCCACGCCAACCTTCTTGCCCGCCAGGTCCTGGGCGGTCTGGATGTTCAACTGCTCGGCCTTCTTCTTCAGCACCAGCGCCTGGATGCCGGAAACGGTGTAGGGCTCGGAGAAGTCGTACTTCTTCTTGCGTTCTTCGGAGATGGTGACCTGGTTGATCACCACGTCCAGGCGCTTGGATTCCAGCGCGGCGAGGATGCCGTCCCACTTGGTCGGCTGAACCTTGGCTTTGACCCCCAATTGCTTGGCCAGGAGCTCGGCCAGTTCCACTTCGAAGCCCGCCAGCTTGCCGTTTTCGTCGACGAAGCTGAACGGTGGGTAGGTGCCTTCCAGGCCGACATTGATCACGCCTTTTTCCTGGATGGTCTTCAGTTCCTCGCCGGCGAAGGCGGCGTTGAACAGGCCGGCGCCCAGCAGGAGGGCCAGGCTGGCGTTCAGAAGAGGCTTGGTGAGTCGAGTCATGGCTGTTCCCGCACTGTTGTTAGAGTAGGTGGCGACTATAGGGGTGAGCCGTTAGCTCGGGAAATACTAAAAACGAAGCTGTTATTCCGTTGCGCTATTGAGCTGCGCACCGGCGCTGCGGCACTCGGCGCAGAATGGAATAAAGCGGTGTTTTTTCCAAGGGAAGAATTGCCGTAGAGTGATTCGCCTATCATCTGCGCCGATTCATCCGGCCGCCGCCAGCCAGGAGACCACCGTGAGCGAACATCCTTCCACCGGCCATTGGCAATTGCCGACCATCGTCAGCGAGCTGCGCCAGGCCCGTGACCAGTGGCGCAGCCGCAATGGGCGCTGCAGCAACAAGCAGGGCGGTCGCGAGCTGCCGTCGCGCGAGGCGGTGCGCGAGATCCTCGAACAGTTGTGCGGCGCGCTGTTTCCCATGCGCCTGGGCCCGGTGGACCTGCGCGAGGAAAGCGAAGACTTCTATGTCGGGCACACCCTGGATGCCGCGCTCACCTCGCTGCTGACCCAGGCGCGCCTGGAGCTGCGCTATGCGGCGCGGCACGGCACTGTCGACGTCGAGGATGTCGACGCCCATGCCTTGAGCCTGATCCAGGGTTTCGCCGCTGCCCTGCCGCAGATGCGTGTGCTGCTCGACACCGACGTGCTGGCGGCGTATCACGGCGACCCGGCGGCGCGCAGCGTGGATGAGGTGCTGCTGTGCTATCCCGGCATCCTGGCGATCATCCATCACCGTCTGGCGCACCACCTGTACAAAGCCGGCCTGCCGCTGCTGGCGCGGATCAGCTCGGAGCTGGCGCACTCGGCTACGGGCATCGACATTCACCCCGGCGCGCAGATCGGCCCGAGTTTCTTCATCGACCATGGCACGGGCGTGGTGATCGGCGAGACGGCGATCATCGGCGAGCGGGTGCGTATCTACCAGGCGGTGACCCTGGGCGCCAAGCGTTTCCCCAGCGACGAGTCTGGCACCCTGCACAAGGGCCTGGCGCGGCATCCGATCGTCGAGGACGACGTGGTGATCTACGCCGGTGCGACCATTCTCGGGCGCATCACCATCGGCAAGGGTTCAACCATCGGCGGTAACGTCTGGCTGACCCGCAGCGTGCCGGCCGAGAGCAATATCACCCAGGCCAACTTGCAGTTGGATTGTCAGGACAAGCAGTGAGGGATCAGCGGTTCCTGTGGCGATGTGCCTGGAACTGCTGGCGAAAAAGCAAGGTCAATCACTCGCCCGGTCAGCGGCCAACGGTCGCATCGAAGCTCGAACCGTGTTTAACTTGAACGCTTGTTCAATTTAAAACGCTGGTCCGCTGCCGGTGTTCAACAGGAGGATTCCCTTTGCTGAACCCGTTCAACCCGAACCTTTTCACCGCTGTCGAGGTGCGCCGTCCATGAGTGCACCGACCACTTCCCTTGCCAACGGCAAGGTCCGCATGAACCCGCCGGTGTTCTATTTCGCGGCAAGCTTCATCCTTATCTTCGGTCTCGTCGTCATCGCCAACCCCCAGGCGGCGGGCGACTGGCTGCTGGCCGCGCAGAACTGGGCGGCCAACACGGTCGGCTGGTACTACATGCTGGCCATGACCTTGTACTTGGTGTTCGTGGTGGTCACGGCCGTGTCCGGCTACGGCAAGATCAAGCTCGGCGCCGACCATGACGAGCCCGAGTTCAGTTACCTGTCCTGGGCCGGCATGCTGTTCGCCGCCGGCATCAGCATCACCTTGTTCTTCTTCTGCGTGTCCGAACCGCTGACCCACATGCTACAGCCGCCCCAGGGCGAAGCGGGCACGGTCGAGGCCGGGCGCCAGGCCATGCAGATCCTGTTCCTGCACTGGGGCTTGCACGGCTGGGGCGTATTCGCCTTCGTCGGTATGGCCCTGGCGTACTTCGCCTACCGCCACAACCTGCCGTTGGCGCTGCGCTCGGCGCTGTATCCGCTGATCGGCAAGCGCATCAACGGGCCGATCGGCTATGCGGTGGACGGCTTCGGCATCATCGCCACGGTGTTCGGCCTGGGCGCGGACATGGGCTTCGGCGTGCTGCACCTCAATTCCGGCCTGGATTACCTGTTCGGCATCGACCACAGCCAATGGGTGCAGGTGCTGCTGATCGTGCTGATGATGGGCGCGGCGGTGGCCGTGGCGGTCGCCGGGGTGGAGAAGGGCGTGCGGGTGATGAGCGACATCAACCTGTTCCTGGCCTGCGCGCTGCTGCTGTTCGTGCTGTTCGCCGGTCCCACCCAGCACCTGTTCAATACCTTGATCCAGAACCTGGGCGACTACCTGGGCGCCTTGCCGCGCAAGAGTTTCGACGTCTATGCCTACGGCGAGAACCGTGACTGGCTGGGCGGCTGGACGGTGTTCTACTGGGCCTGGTGGATTGCCTGGTCGCCGTTCGTGGGGCTGTTCATCGCGCGCATCTCGCGCGGGCGCACCATCCGTGAATTCGTCTTCGGCGTGCTGCTGATTCCGCTGGGCTTCACCCTGGCCTGGATGTCGATCTTCGGCAACAGCGCCCTGGACCAGGTCATCAATCACGGCATGACCGCGCTGGGCCAGTCAGCCTTGGACAACCCGTCCATGAGCCTGTACCTGCTGCTGGAAACCTACCCCTGGAGCAAGACGGTGATCGCCGTCACCGTGTTCATCAGCTTCGTGTTCTTCGTCACCTCCGCCGACTCCGGCACCGTGGTGCTGTCGACCCTGTCGGCCAAGGGCGGGGACGCCGACGAAGACGGCCCGAACTGGCTGCGGATCTTCTGGGGCGCGATGACCGCGCTGGTCACCAGTGCGCTGCTGTTCGCCGGTAGCATCGATTCGCTCAAGTCGGCGGTGGTGCTCACCTCGTTGCCGTTCTCGTTGATTCTGCTGTGCATGATGTGGGGGCTGCACAAGGCGTTCTACCTGGAGAGCCAGCGGCGCATCGCGCAGATGCACTCCCTGGCGCCGTTCGCCCAGACCCGCCGTGGCCGGGGTGGCTGGCGGCATCGTCTGAGCCAGGCGGTGCACTTCCCATCGCGCGACGAGGTGTACCGCTTCATGGACGACGTGGTGCGTCCGGCGATCGCCGATGTGACCGAGGTGTTCGAGCAGAAGGGGCTGACGCTGATCACCCAGGACGACCCGAGCCATGACAACGTCAGCCTGAAGGTCGGCCACGGCGAGGAACAGCCGTTCATCTACCAAGTGCAGATGCGCGGCTACTTCACCCCGTCCTTCGCCCTGGGCGGGCTGGGCGCGCAGGAATTGAAGAACCGCCGTTACTACCGCGCCGAGGTGCACTTGGCCGAGGGCAGTCAGAACTACGATCTGGTCGGCTACAGCAAGGAGCAGATCATCAACGACATCCTCGACCAGTACGAACGGCACATGCAGTTCCTGCATCTGGTCAGGTAGCACGCGGCGTTGTCGTGGTGAAGGCCTGCGCGGGTCGAGGGTGACCTGCGCAGGTGTTCAGAACGGCGCATCCCCGAGAATCGTCGCGCGGTGCATCACCCGCCGCTGCGGCCGGTAATCGTCCACCGCGTAGTGCTGGGTCACGCGGTTGTCCCAGAACGCCACATCCCCCTCCTGCCAGCGCCAGCGGATGCTGAACTCCGGCCGCGTGGCGTGGGCGAACAGCAGCCTGAGCAGCGCCTCGCTCTCGTGTTCGGCCAGTTCGTTGATGCGCGTGGTGAAGCCTTCGTTGACGAACAGCGCCTTGCGTCCGCTGACCGGGTGGGTACGCACCACCGGGTGCGACAGCGGCGGATGATTGCGCCGGGTGGCTTCCCAGCGTGCCAGGTCCTCGGCTGTGCTGCCGAAGCGCTCCAGCGGAAACGAGCGGGTGAAGTCGTGGGTGGCGCTGAGGCCGTCGAGCAGTCGCTGCAACGGTGCCGACAGTGCCTCGAACGCGGCGATGCCGCTGGCCCACAGGGTATCGCCGCCATAGGCGGGCACTTGCTTGGCGCTGAGCACCGCGCCCAGCGCCGGGGTCGGCAGAAAGGTCACTTCGGTGTGCCAGACGGCGTTGTCGCGCACGTCGGTGACCGCCGTGTCGAGGATCAGCACCTGGGGCGTTTCTGGCACGTTGGGGTAGATCGGGTGGATGTGCAGGTCGCCGAAGTGCGCGGCAAAACGCGCCTGCTGCGCCGGGGTGATGAATTGCTTGCGAAAGAACAGCACCTGGTGCTCGAGCAAGGCCTGTTCGAGGGTATCGCGCTGCTCGGGAGGGAGCTCGCGCGACAGGTCGATGCCGTCGATCTGGGCGCCCAGCGCCGGGCTGAGGGGAGTGAGGGTCAGGCTCATGTCGGGGCTCGCTATGCAGGGGGCGAAGGTCAGTGGCTCTGTCCGTGCCAGGGCACCAGGCGGCGTTGCAGGGCGCGCAGGCCCATTTCCAGGGCGAAGGCGATCAGCGCGATGAGCACGATGCCGAGCACCACCACATCGGTGACCAGGAACTGCGCGGCCGACTGCACCATGAAGCCCAGGCCGCGGGTGGCGGCGATCAGTTCGGCGGCGACCAGGGTCGACCAACCGACGCCCAGGCCGATGCGCACGCCCGTGAGAATGTCGGGCAGGGCGCTGGGCAGGATCACATGGCGAATCAGTTGCGCCCGGCTCGCCCCCAGCGACTGCGCGGCGCGCAGCCGCGCTGGATCGACGGTGCGCACACCGGTGGCCGTGGCGATGGCGATCGGGGCGAAGATCGCCAGGTAGATCAGCAACACCTTCGACAGCTCGCCAATGCCGCACCAGATCACGATCAGCGGCAGATAAGCCAGTGGCGGGATGGGCCGGTAGAACTCGATCAGCGGGTCGAGCACGCCGCGCGCCACGCGGTTGCAACCGATGGCGACGCCGACCGGAATGGCCGTCAGCGTGGCCGCCAGCAGGGCGGCGCCGATGCGCCCGAGGCTGGCGCTCAGGTGCTGCCACAGGCTCATGTCCATGTAGCCCTGGGTCAGCAGCACCCAGCCCTTGGCCAGAATATCGCCGGGCGACGGCAGGAACAGCGGCTCGACCCAGCCGGCGGCCGTCACCAGCCACCAGGCCAGTAGCAGACTGGCCAGGGTCAGGGCGCTGATCCAGCGAGTCGACAGCGCACGTCGTGGGTTGACGGTGGGCGACGCCGAGGCGTGCGCTTTGCCGGTGACCGGCAGCTCCAGCGTACTCATGCGGACTCCTCGCGGTGCACACCGCGTTGGGCGAACACGCGCGACAGCACGTGCTCGCGGGTTTCGATGAAGCGCGGGTCGGACTTGATCGCCCGTGCCGATTCGCCAGCGGCGTAGCGCTGGCCGAAGTCCAGTTGCAGGCGCTCGACCACCCGTCCCGGATTGGGCGCCAGCAGAATCAGGTCGCTGGCCAAGAACACCGCTTCTTCGATGTCATGGGTGATCAGCAGCACCGGCTTGGCCGTGCGCTGCCACACCTGCAACAACAAGGTCTGCATCTGCTCGCGGGTGAAGGCATCGAGGGCGCCGAACGGCTCGTCCATCAGCAACAGCCGTGGGTCGGCGGCCAGGGCGCGGGCCAGGCCGACGCGCTGTTTCTGGCCGCCCGAGAGTTGCCAGGTGCGCCGCTCGGCGAACCCGGCCAGGTCGACCAGGGCCAGCATCTCGCGGGCCTTGGCTTCACGTTGTGCGCGGGGAATGCCGGCCAGTTCCAGGCCAAAGGCGACGTTGCCGAGCACGGTCTGCCAGGGCAGCAGCGCGTCGTCCTGGAACACCACGCCACGGTCGGCGCCGGGGCCGCGCACGGGTTGGCCATCGAGGGTGATGCGCCCGCCGCTGGGCGCGACGAAACCGGCGATCAGGTTCAGCAGCGAAGTCTTGCCGCTGCCCGAGGGGCCGAGCGCGACCAGCAGTTGGCCGGGGGCCAGGGTCAGGTTGATGTCATCCAGCACCGGGGTGCTGGCGCCGGGGTACTGTGCGCTGATGCGCTCCAGTTCGAGCAAGGCCATGGCGGGCTCCGATTGGCGCCGCGTGGCGCCTTCAACTGATCAGTCGGGCAGGTACTGGGCGGTGACGTAGGGCGCGTAGTCCGGCAGCACCGCCTCGACCTTGCCCTGTTCCTTGAGGAAGGCCGCGGTGTGGCTGAGCGCCTCGGTGCTGGGCGCGCCCAGCAGGGCCTTCTGCTCGGCGGCCAGCGGGTAGACGTTGCCTTGCAGCAGGCCAGGGATGTCGGTGGCCTTGGCCCCGGACAACTTGGCCAGCGCGTTCACGTTGTGCGCATCGGCCAGCCAGGCTTGCGGATCCTTGCGATAGTCGGCGTAGGCGTCGAGGGTGACCTGGGCGAAGGATTTGACGATTTGCGGGTGCTGCTCGGCGAAGTCCTTGCGCACGATCCAGGCGTCGAAGGTGGGCGCGCCTTTTTGCGCCAACTCGCCGGAGGTGATCAGCACCTTGCCGGTTTCCTTGGCCACGCCCAGGGCCGGATCCCAGACATAGGTGGCGTCGATGTCGCCGCGCTTCCAGGCGGCGATGATCGCCGGCGGTGCGAGGTTGAGGATCTGCACCTTGGCGGGGTCGATGTTCCAGGCTTTCAGCGCCGCCAGCAGGCTGTAGTGCCCGGTGGAGACGAAGGGCACGGCGACCTTCTTGCCGATCAGATCCTGCGGGGTATCGATGCCCTGGCGCGCGACCAGTGCCTCACCGGCGCCGATCTGGGTGGCGATCAGGAAGGTCTGCACCGGCACCTTGCGGGTGGTGGCGGCGGCCAGCGGGCTGGAACCCAGGTAGCCGATCTGCACGTCGCCGGAGGCCACGGCGGCGATGATGTCGGCGCCGTTGTCGAACTTGCGCCAATCGATGCTGGCGTGGCTGGCCTGTTCGTAGCGACCGGCGGCCTGGGCTACCTTGGCCGGATCGACGGTGGTCTGGTAGGCCACGGTCACGTCGGCAGCCTGGGCGAGACCGCACAGGCTGCCGAGCAGCAAAGTGGCGAACAGGCGCGGCAGGGCAGGGGATGGCATGGGCGAACCTCGCGTCAAGCTGGAAAGAATGACGGCGAGCCTAAATGATCTAAGAATTCAAAAATAAATAACTTTTAAGAATTAGCTTAGGCAGCAATTTTTTGTGCTCGAAGCGGTCATCGAGCCCTTGTGAAATTTTCGTGAAAGGCTAAGCTCTGACGACTTTTGTTCGAATGTGACAGGCAAAGGTTTGCACATAACCTTCAGCGATCAGCCGTCGCGCCGATACAACAAAAGCAGCTGAAGGTTCCATCGTTATTCCGTAATAATCTGATCGTTTCACAAAACGGTCATTTTGGATTTATAGGATTGTCATTATCCTGTAGCGCAGGAAGCCTTAGACCAAAGTCGTGTAATACCCGGTAACGATTGACTTACCGGTCACACCTTGGTGCTAAATCGCTTACCCGGGGTGAGTGGGGCATGAAGATCCCACCGCCTGGAGAGTACAAAAATTAGAACGTAGAGGAGCAAAGCATGTACAAGTCCAGCCTGGCCCTGGCCGTGGCAGTGGGGGTTCTCGCCCAACAAGCAGGCGCCGCCGGCTTCATCGAGGACAGCAAACTGTCCGTCAGCTCGCGCACCATGTACTTCAACAACGACAACCGTGATGGCGGTGCCGACAACCGTGAGTCGGGTCAGGGCTTCAAGCTCGACTACATCTCCGGTTTCACCCAGGGCACCGTTGGCTTCGGCGTCGACGCCCAGGCACTGTGGGGTATCCACCTCGACGGCGGCCGTGGCAAGCACCCGGACAACAGCAGCTTCTTCCCGAGCGACAGCGACGGTTCCTCTGCCAGCCAGTGGGCACGCCTGGGCGCCAACGCCAAGGCCCGCTTCTCCAAGACCGAAGTGCACTTCGGTAGCGCCCTGGCCCCGAACCTGCCGATCCTGGTCTCCAACGACGGTCGTCTGCTGCCACAGACCTTCGAAGGCGGCACCATCCAGTCGAAAGAAATCGACAACCTGACCATCAACGCCGGTCAGCTGACCCACGCCATGGGTCGCGCGTCGAGCAACCGTACCGGCCTGTCGGTCAACGGTGCCACTGCCGACAGCAACAAGTTCCGCTTCGGTGGTCTGGACTACAAGCTCACGCCTGACCTGACCCTGCAGTACTACTACTCGAACCTGGAAGACTTCTACAAACAGAACTTCCTGGGCGCCACCCACGTCTTCAAGATCGCCGACGACCAGTCGTTCAAGACCGACCTGCGCTACTTCGACAGCAGCAGCGACGGCCGCAACGGCAAGGGCGGCGGCTACAACTTCAACAACAACGGTGGCTATGCCAAGACCCCGGGCGAGGTCGACAACAAGACCTGGTCGGCGATCTTCACCTATACCCTGGGTGGTCACGCCTTCCTGCTGGGTCATCAGCGCGTCAACGACGACGGTGGCTTCGTCTGGCTGAACCAAGGCAGCGTTCGCGACGGCAACGGTCGTCCGGAAGGCGCCGGCGGTTCCAGCTTCTACCTGTTCACCGACAGCATGATCAACCAGTTCGCCAAGGCCGGTGAGAACACCACCTTCGGTCAGTACTCCTACGACTTCGCACGTCTGGGCGTACCGGGCCTGAAGGCTTCGGTTTCTTACCTCAAAGGCGAAGACGGCAAGAACGCCAACGGCAACGGCACCTTCAGCGAGTGGGAGCGCGACGCGCGCATCGACTACGTGATCCAGCAAGGTACCTTCAAAGGCCTGGGCGCCACCCTGCGTCACGGTGTCTACCGTGGTACTGGCACCAGCTCGCTGGCCGACCAGGACCAGACCCGCTTCATCGTCAACTACACTTACAACTTCATGTAAGTCGTAGCGACACCCAAGAAGCCTCGCACCCAGCGAGGCTTTTTTATGCCGGCGATTCGATGTGCAAAATAGTTATAAATAAATCGTGATCTATTCTTTTTGTTTTTGTTCGGAAGCAGGCACAGTCGATCCTAGAAGGCCAGACATGCACAGGAGCCGCTTCCATGAGCCTCAAACTTGGCGACATCGCCCCCGACTTCGAACAGGATTCCAGCGTCGGCACCCTGCGCTTTCACGAGTGGCTGGGCGACAGTTGGGGCGTGCTGTTTTCGCACCCGGCCGACTTCACCCCAGTCTGCACCACCGAGCTGGGCCTGACCGCCAAGCTCAAGGATGAGTTCGCCAAGCGCGGCGTCAAGGCCATCGCCTTGTCGGTGGACCCGGTCGATTCGCACCACAGGTGGATCGAGGACATCAACGAAACGCAGAACACGGTGGTGAATTTCCCGATCATCGCCGACGCCGACCGCAAGGTGTCGGACCTCTACGACCTGATTCACCCCAACGCCAGCGATACCCTCACCGTCCGCTCTCTGTTCGTGATCGACCCGAACAAGAAGGTGCGCCTGACCATCACCTATCCGGCCAGTACCGGGCGCAATTTCAATGAGATCCTGCGGGTGATCGACTCCTTGCAACTGACCGACAGCCACAAAGTGGCCACGCCGGGCAACTGGCAGGATGGCGACGACGTGGTGATCGTGCCCTCGCTCAAGGACGAGGAGGAAATCCGCCAGCGCTTCCCTAAAGGGTATCGCGCGGTGAAGCCTTACTTGCGCCTGACGCCGCAACCCAATCGCTGAATTCTCGTTGCACTGCTCTTAGCTATGCAGGGTACTCGGGCCGTTTCGACGGCCCTTTTTTATGGGTAAGTTTCAGTGAAAGTGGTCGCGCACCGCTGTTGTCGTATATCAGATAAAAGAATAAACAAATGAAAAAATATGATTTATGGATATATGACATCGAGTGCTAATGTCGCAGTCATCCCAAGGGGTCCTCCCCGGAAATCCATTCAAGGAATCGTTCAGATGCTGGTTGTTTCAATAGGCGGCAGCCCCAGTACACGATCACGTTCCGGCGTGCTGCTCGAACAGTCGCGCCAGTGGTTGCAGGATCGCGGCGTGGAAGTGGTGACTTTCCAGGTGCGGGAATTCCCTGCCGAAGACCTGCTGCATGCGCGCTTCGACAGCCCCCAGGTACAACACTTCCAGCAACTGGTGGCCCAGGCCGACGGCCTGATCGTCGCCACGCCGGTGTACAAGGCTTCCTTTTCCGGCGCGCTGAAGACGCTGCTCGACCTGCTGCCCGAGCGCGCCCTGGAACACAAGGTGGTGTTGCCCATCGCTACCGGCGGCAGCATCGCCCACATGCTGGCCGTGGACTATGCCCTCAAACCCGTGCTGTCGACGCTCAAGGCGCAGGAAACCCTGCAAGGGATCTTCGCCGACGACAGCCAGGTCGCCTACGCCGACGCCAGCCAGCCTGCGCGCCTGACCGAGCCCCTGCAGGCGCGCCTGCTGGACTCGCTGCAGACCTTCCACGCCGCCCTGGCCCGACGGCCCAGGCCGCTGGCGCCGGGCGTACTCGAAGAACGCCTGATCAGCGCTCGCTGGAGCATCTGAACCCGCTTCACCGTTTCGCCACCTTACTCGCCCGTCAACGAGGCAAGCAGGTGCAACCCGAACCTCATTCGCACAGGAGAGCGCCATGCGCACCGTCCTTTTGCGTCGTGGTCTGGTCGCCCTGTTCGCGGCGGCCGTGACTTTCGGCGTCATTACCCAAGCCCAGGCCGATACCCTGCGTATCGGCTATCAGAAATACGGCACCCTGGTGCTGCTCAAGGCCAAGGGCGCGCTGGAAAAGCGCCTGGCCGAGCAAGGTATCGACGTGCAATGGACCGAGTTCCCCGGTGGGCCGCAACTGCTCGAAGGGCTGAACGTCGGCTCCATCGACTTCGGCGTCACCGGCGAGACCCCGCCTGTCTTCGCCCAGGCTGCCGGCGCCGATCTGCTCTACGTGGCCTACGAGCCGCCCGCCCCGCACAGCGAAGCGATCCTGGTGGCCAAGGATTCGCCGATTCATTCGGTCAAAGAACTCAAAGGCAAGAAGGTGGCCTTGAACAAGGGCTCCAACGTGCACTACCTGCTGGTGCGCGCCCTCGAAGACGCCGGTTTGAAGTACAGCGATATCCAGCCGGTGTACCTGCCGCCCGCCGATGCCCGCGCCGCCTTCGAGCGCGGCAGCGTCGATGCCTGGGTGATCTGGGACCCTTACCAGGCTGCCGCCGAGCAGCAATTGCAGGCCCGTACCTTGCGTGATGGCGAGGGTCTGGTCGACAACCACCAGTTCTATCTCGCCACGCGAGACTTCGCCACGCGGCACCCGGCCGTGATCGGCACGCTCATCGAGCAAGTCCGCGAAGTGGGCCAATGGGCCCAGGCCAACCCGCAGCAGGTCACCGATCAAGTCGCGCCGCTGCTGGGCCTGCCGGCGGACATCACGCTCACCTCGGTCAAGCGCCAGGGCTACGGCGCCGCGCCGCTGAGCCCCGACGTGGTCGCCGCGCAACAGAAGATCGCCGACACCTTCCAGGCCCTGAAGCTGATTCCCAAGCCCTTGAGCATCAAGGATGTGATCTGGACCCCGGCAGCCAAGGTCGCCAGCGCGCCCTGAACCCTGATACGCGCGCCGTAGCGTCGTTACGGTGCCGGCCCCTTTTGAGGAGACCACTCCAATGAGTCTGAACATTTTCTGGTTCCTGCCCACCCACGGTGACGGCAAGTACCTGGGCACCACCGAGGGCGCCCGCGCCGTCGACCACGGCTACCTGACCCAGATCGCCCAGGCGGCCGACCGCCTCGGTTTCGGTGGCGTGCTGATCCCCACCGGTCGCTCTTGCGAGGACTCCTGGCTGGTGGCTGCGTCGCTGATTCCGGTGACCCAGCACCTGAAGTTTCTCGTGGCCCTGCGCCCAGGCATCATTTCGCCGACCGTGGCGGCGCGCCAGGCGGCAACGCTGGATCGCCTGTCCAATGGCCGCGCGCTGTTCAACCTGGTGACCGGCGGCGACCCCGACGAGTTGGCCGGAGACGGCCTGCACCTGAACCATCAGGAGCGCTACGAGGCGTCGGTGGAGTTCACCCGTATCTGGCGCAAGGTGCTCGAAGGCGAGGTGGTCGACTATGACGGCAAGCACCTGCAGGTCAGAGGCGCCAAGCTGCTCTACCCGCCGATCCAGCAACCGCGCCCGCCCCTGTATTTCGGAGGCTCGTCCGAGGCCGCCCAGGACCTGGCCGCCGAGCAGGTCGAGCTGTACCTGACCTGGGGCGAGCCGCCTTCGGCCGTGGCCGAGAAGATCGCAGCGGTGCGCGAGAAAGCCAAGGCCCAGGGCCGCGAAGTGCGCTTCGGCATCCGCCTGCATGTGATCGTGCGGGAAACCAACGCTGAGGCCTGGGACGCCGCCGAGCGGCTGATCTCGCACCTGGACGACGACACCATCGCCCGCGCCCAGGCTTCGCTGGCGCGCTTTGACTCGGTCGGCCAGCAGCGCATGGCGGCGCTGCACAAGGGCCGGCGCGACAACCTGGAAGTCAGCCCCAACCTGTGGGCCGGTGTCGGCCTGGTGCGCGGTGGTGCCGGCACTGCGCTGGTCGGCGACGGCCCAACAGTGGCAGCGCGGGTGCAGGAATACGCGGACCTGGGCATCGATACCTTCATCTTCTCCGGGTATCCGCACCTGGAGGAGTCGTATCGTGTCGCCGAGCTGCTGTTCCCGCACCTGGACGTGCAGCGCCCGGAGCCGGCCAAGGCGGGCGGTTACGTGAGTCCGTTCGGCGAGATGGTGGCCAACGACATCCTGCCCAAATCCGTGTCGCAGAGCTGAGGGGGCGCCTGATGAGTCGTGCAACGTCCTCCACCTTGAGCCAACGCCTGGCGCCTTGGGCGCTGCCGGTGCTGCTGCTGGCGGTATGGCAACTGGCGGTGAGCGCCGGCTGGCTGTCCACGCGCATCCTGCCCGCCCCGAGCGCGGTGGTGGCCGCCGGGGTCGAACTGGTGCGCAGCGGCGAGCTGTGGACCCACCTGGCGATCAGCGGCTGGCGCGCTGCCGTAGGCTTCGTCATCGGCGGCAGCATCGGCCTGGTGCTGGGCTTCATCACCGGATTGTCCAACTGGGGTGAACGCCTGCTCGACAGTTCGGTGCAGATGATCCGCAACGTGCCGCACCTGGCGCTGATCCCCCTGGTGATCCTGTGGTTCGGCATCGATGAGTCGGCGAAGATCTTCCTGGTCGCCCTGGGCACCTTGTTCCCGATCTACCTCAACACCTACCACGGCATCCGCAACGTCGACCCGGCCCTGGTGGAGATGGCGCGCAGCTACGGGCTGTCGGGCTTCGCCCTGTTCCGTCAGGTCATCCTGCCCGGCGCGCTGCCGTCGATCCTGGTCGGCGTGCGCTTCGCCCTGGGGTTCATGTGGCTGACCCTGATCGTCGCCGAAACCATTTCGGCCAACGCTGGGATCGGCTACCTGGCGATGAATGCCCGAGAGTTTCTGCAAACCGACGTGGTGGTGCTGGCCATCGTCCTGTACGCCGTGCTCGGCAAGCTCGCCGACCTGGCTGCACGCGGGCTGGAACGGGTCTGGCTGCGCTGGCATCCCGCTTACCAAGTGGCCAGGAAGGAGGGCGCATGAGCGTGCTCGAGAAGCAACCGCCGCACCTGCTGCGCGGCATTCCGTTGGCGGCCCGGGGCCTGCGCAAGGCATTCGGTCAGCGTGAGGTGCTGCGGGGCATCGACCTGCACATCCCGGCCGGCCAGTTCGTTGCCATCGTCGGGCGCTCGGGCTGCGGCAAGAGCACCCTGCTGCGCTTGCTGGCCGGCCTCGATCAACCCAGTGCTGGCGACCTGCTGGCCGGCGCGGCGCCGCTGGAGCAAGCGCGCGAAGAAACCCGCCTGATGTTCCAGGACGCCCGGCTGCTGCCGTGGAAGAAGGTCATCGACAACGTCGGCCTTGGCCTCAAGGGCGATTGGCGCCCGCGCGCATTGCAGGCGCTGGCGCAGGTCGGTCTGGCGGACCGTGCCCATGAATGGCCCGCCGCATTGTCTGGCGGACAGAAGCAGCGCGTGGCCTTGGCCAGGGCGCTGATCCATCAACCGCGTCTGCTGCTGCTCGACGAGCCACTGGGTGCGCTGGATGCCCTGACCCGGATCGAGATGCAGCAACTGATCGAGCGCCTCTGGCGTGAGCACGGCTTTACCGTGCTGCTGGTCACCCACGACGTCAGCGAGGCGGTCGCCGTGGCCGACCGGGTGATCCTGATCGAGGACGGTGAGGTCGGTCTGGACCTCGCCGTCGACCTGGCAAGGCCCCGGGCGCGAGGTTCGCAGCGCCTGGCCTTGCTGGAAAGCGCAGTGCTCGACCGTGTCCTTTCGGTACCCGGCACCCCGCCGGCACCGGAACCTGTCGCACCTCTGCCCACGCAATTGCGTTGGGCTCACTGAACCCCCGAAGCCAAAAAGAAGGAAGCATCCCATGACCATCAAAGCGATCAACGTACGCAACCAGTTCAAGGGCACCGTGAAAGAAATCCTCGAAGGTCCGGTCTTGTCGGAAATCGACGTGCAGACCGCCTCCGGTATCGTCACTTCGGTGATCACCACGCGTTCGGTCAAGGAGCTGGAACTGCAGGTCGGCAGCGAGGTGATCGCCTTCGTGAAATCGACCGAGGTGTCCATCGCCAAGCTGTGATGCGGGTATCAGGGGCCGCGACGCGGCCCCAGTACTTCAGAAGATACGCTTGGCCAGAAACGGGGGCAGGTAAAGCCCCAGATACGCCTCGAACACCCGCTGGGCCTCCTCGGCCATGCGCGGGGTGATCGCTTCGTGCAACTGCACCGAGCGCGCGTACACCCGATCACTCAACTCCATCGCCAAGGCGAACACATCGACATCCGCCGGCATCACCGGCAGGTGGAAATGCTGGTCGAACACCTTGTGCATCAGCTTGCCCAGCTCCATGTCGTGCTGTCGGTCGGCCTGCACCACTTCGCTCAGTCCATGCTGCGCCAGGATCAACTGCCGCGCGGCGGCGTCCTCGTGATAGATGGCGAGCATGCGCTGCTCGACCAAGCGGGACAGTTCATGCCAGGTGGCGAACCCGTGGCTGTCGATGGGGGCGTTCAGGGCCTCGCGAAAGGCCCGGTGCACATCGGCGGTCAGGGCTTCGAGCAACGCCGGCACGCTGGCGAAGAAGTGATACACCGACGAGGGCGGGATCTGCGCCCGCTCGGCCACGCTGTAGATCGACAGGGCGCCAACGCCGCCGTCGGTCAGCAGTTCGCGCGCCGCGGCGAGGATCGTGGCGATCCTCGCCTGACTGCTGGCGCGCGGTTTGCGGGCGACGGCGGCGCGGCTCATCAGTTGCTGATGGCCAGGATGCTGGCCTGGTAGGCGCCGACGAACAGGTCGAAGTCACCCACTTCCTGCTGCTCCAGGCGCGACTGCTCGGCCAGCGAATCGCGCGCCAGGGTTTCGAACGCTTGCTGGCGTTCGGCTGGCAGCGGCTGCTGGCGGAAGTTGTCGGCGTGCAATTGGCTCTGGCGCAGGGCGAACTTGACGAAGGACTCGTCGTGTTCGGTCATGCGCGCCAGCACTTGGGCGGACGGAGTGAGCTCCGGGTCGTCGACCTTGGCCTGCTGCTCGGCCAGGGCTGTGGCGTGTTCGTCGCTGCCGTGGGCGCGGTCGAGCAGTTCGGCCAGTTGCCCGATGCGGCCGAGCAGCTCGCTGGCCCACGCTTTGAGCGTGATCGGCTGGCCGTCACGCTGCAGTTCCAGACCTGGTCGGCGACCTTCCTTGACCACACTGAGGAAGTTGCCTGAGCACTGGTTGCATTCGCCGTTCTCCAGTTGCGGACTCTCGTCGAGGGCGCAGAACAGCAGGAAAGCGTCGAGAAAGCGCGCTTCGGTGAGGTCGATGCCCACCGGCAGGAACGGGTTGATGTCCAGGCAGCGCACTTCCACGTACTGCACGCCACGCGCGGTCAGGGCCTGGATCGGCCGCTCGCCGGTGTAAGTGACACGCTTGGGGCGGATGTTCGAGTAGTACTCGTTTTCGATCTGCAGGATGTTGGTGTTCAACTGCACCCATTCGCCGTCGACATGGGTGCCGACCTCGACATAGGGCGGGTAGGGCGTGCCGACGGCCTTGCGCAGGCTGTCGGTGTAGCTGGCCAGGTTGTTGTAGCACGGCGTCAGGCCGGCCTGGGCATTGCTCTGATAACCCAGGTCGCTCATGCGCAGGCTGGTGGCGTAAGGCAGGTACAGGGTCTCGCCGTCCAGCTCTTCGAGCTGGTGCGCACGGCCACGCAGGAAGCCTTTGTCCAGGGCCGGCGAAGCGCCGAACAGGTACATCAGCAGCCAGCTGTAGCGCCGGAAGTTGCGGATCAGGGCGATGTAGGCGGCCGACTGGTAGTCGCGGTCGCTTTCGGCGCTGGCCTCGTCCTCGCGCAGTAGGGGCCAGAGCGCTTCGGGCAGCGAGAAATTGTAGTGAATGCCGGCGATGCACTGCATGGTGCGGCCGTAGCGCAGGGCCAGGCCCTTGCGGTACACGTGCTTGAGCCTGCCGATGTTGGAGGTGCCGTACTCGGCGATCGGAATGTCTTCCTCGGCCGGCAGCGCGCAGGGCATCGACGGGCTCCACAGGTACTCGTCGCCCAGTTGGGTGTAGACGAAACGGTGGACCTGCTCGAGGTTGTCGAGCACCTCGGCCGGGTCGGCCAGCGCCGGAGTGATGAACTCCAGCAGCGACTCGGAATAATCGGTGGTGATCTGCTCGTTGGTCAGCGCCGAACCCAGGGCTTCGGGATGCGGGGTCTGGGCCAGACGGCCTTCGGCGGTCACCCGCAGGCACTCGCGCTCGATGCCGTGCAGGCACTGCTTGAGCAGCGGGAGGTGGTTGCCGAGCAAGCTCAGGCGGCGATTGAGGAGGTCGCTCAAGGTGTATTCCTTCACGCGTCGGTCGCCCCGATATGGGGGTAGGGATGACGGTCTACAAGGGTAGGTACAAAGGAACTGGCGTTGTCGCCTGGTTTACGCGGTTCCAGTGATGCAACCGGGGCTTTGCGTGGGCCCTGCGCGCCTTAGGCGCGAAGGGCTGGCAAGCGACCCCAATAGCTCGATGCCAGCAACATACCGCAGTTAACCTTTTGTGAGCTAGAGAACCGCGAAGGTTCCCTGCGCCTTGGCCACTCGCTTGTCGCCCTGGGTTACGTCGGCGTCGACCACCAGGGTGCGGCGCCCGGCATGGATCACCCTGGCCGTGCACAGCACCTCGCCGTCGCTGACGGCGCGCAGGTAGTTGATCTTGCACTCGATGGTTACGCTCTGCTGGTCGAAGCCATGGCTGGCCGAGCAGGCCAGGCCCATGGCGATGTCGACCAGGCTGAAGATCGCCCCGCCGTGCAGCTTCTGGCCGCGGTTGCGCAGCGGTGGCGTCAGCGCCAGGGCCACCGTCGCCACACCCGTTTCCAGGTGCTGCAGACGGCAGCCCAGCAGTTGGCTGAAGGCGCTTTCGACGTATTCCCGAGGCACCTCCATCATTTCTTCTTCAACTGCTTGGCGTTGGCGAACAGCGCCGCCATGGCGTTGTTCGCTGGCTCTGCGCTGACGGTTTCACGCGGGCGCGGGGCCTGCTGTGGGCGGCTGCCGCTCTTGTCGCCCTTGCCGCGTGCGCCGCCACGCTGGCCTTCGACTTTCTCGCCCGGGGTGTCGCCCATGCGCATGGACAGGCCGACGCGTTTGCGCGGGATATCCACTTCCATGACCTTGACCTTGACCACATCGCCCGCCTTGACCGCCTCGCGCGGGTCTTTGACGAACTTCTCCGACAGCGCCGAGATATGCACCAGGCCGTCCTGGTGCACGCCGATGTCGACGAACGCGCCGAAGTTGGTGACGTTGGTCACTACGCCTTCGAGGATCATGCCCGGCTCCAGGTCCTTGAGGTCTTCGACGCCGTCCTGGAAGGTGGCGGTCTTGAACTCCGGGCGCGGGTCGCGGCCGGGCTTGTCGAGCTCCTGCAGAATGTCGGTGACGGTGGGCAGGCCGAAGGTCTCGTCGGTGAAGGTCTTCGGGTCCAGGCGCTTGAGGAAGCTGCTGTCGCCGATCAGCGAGCGGATGTCGCGGTCGGTGCCGGCGGCGATGCGCTGCACCAGTGGATAAGCTTCCGGGTGCACCGCCGAGGCATCCAGCGGGTCGTCGCCGTTCATTACGCGCAGGAAGCCGGCGGCCTGTTCGAAGGTCTTCTCGCCGAGGCGGCTGACTTTCTTCAATGCCGCGCGGGTGGCGAACGGGCCGTTGGCATCGCGGTGCGCGACGATGTTCTGCGCCAGGGTGGCGTTGAGGCCGGAGATGCGCGTGAGCAGCGCCACCGAGGCGGTATTGACGTCCACGCCGACGGCGTTCACGCAGTCCTCGACCACCGCGTCCAGGCCGCGCGCCAATTTCACCTGCGACACATCGTGCTGGTACTGGCCGACACCGATGGATTTAGGATCGATCTTCACCAGCTCGGCCAGCGGGTCTTGCAGGCGGCGGGCGATCGACACGGCGCCACGGATCGACACGTCCAGGTCAGGGAATTCACGGGCGGCCAGCTCGGAGGCCGAATACACCGAGGCGCCGGCTTCGGACACCATGACCTTGGTGATCTTCAGCGCCGGGTATTTCTTGACCAGCTCGGCCACCAGCTTGTCGCTCTCGCGGCTGGCGGTGCCGTTGCCGATGGCGATCAGCTCTACCGAGTGCTTGGCGCACAGCGCGGCCATGATCGACAGGGTGCGGTCCCACTCGTTCTTCGGGGCGTGCGGGTACACGGTGGTGTAGTCCAGCAGCTTGCCGGTGGCATCGATCACGGCGATCTTGCAGCCGGTGCGCAGGCCCGGGTCGAAGCCCAGGGTGGCGCGCGGCCCGGCCGGGGCGGCCAGCAGCAGGTCGTGCAGGTTGTGGGCGAAGACGTTGATCGCCTCGCCCTCGGCGTTGTCGCGCAACTCGCCGAACAGGTCGGTCTCCAGGTGGGTGTAGAGCTTGACCTTCCAGGTCCAGCGCACCACCTCGCCGAGCCATTTGTCGGCCGGACGACCGCGGTTCTCGACACCCACGTGCTGGCCGATCATCACCTCGCAAGGGTGCAGGGTGCCCGGCAGTTCCTCGCCGACCTTCAGCGAGGCGCTCAGCACGCCCTCGTTGCGGCCACGGAAGATTGCCAGGGCGCGGTGCGACGGGGCGTTGCGCAGCAGTTCGTCATGGGCGAAGTAGTCGCGGAACTTGGCGCCTTCTTCTTCCTTGCCCGGCACCACGCGTGCGGTGAGCACCGCTTCGTGCTTGAGGAAACCACGCAGCTTGTCGAGCAGGGCGGCATCTTCGGCGAAGCGCTCCATGAGGATGTACTTGGCGCCTTCCAGCGCGGCCTTGACGTCGGCCACGCCCTTGTCGGCATCGACGAAGCGTGCTGCGTGTTCTTCCGGATTCAGTTGCGGGTCGTCGAACAGGCTGTCGGCCAGCTCGCCGAGGCCGGCTTCCAGGGCGATCTGGCCCTTGGTGCGGCGCTTCTGCTTGTACGGCAGGTACAGGTCTTCGAGGCGGGTCTTGGTGTCGGCCAGGGCGATCTCGCGGGACAGTTCGGGAGTGAGCTTACCCTGTTCCTGGATGCTGGAAAGGATGCTGGCGCGGCGCTCGTCGAGTTCGCGCAGGTAACGCAGACGCTCTTCCAGGTGGCGCAGTTGCGTGTCGTCCAGGCTGCCGGTCACTTCCTTGCGGTAACGGGCGATGAAGGGCACGGTCGAGCCTTCGTCCAACAGGCCTACGGCCGCTTCCACCTGTTGTGGGCGTACGCCCAGTTCCTCGGCGATACGGCTGTTGATGCTGTCCATGAGAACCACCTGACAAATGTGAATGCATGAGGCCGCGGCGGCACTTTTAGCCCGACGGCGCTGGATGAAAGCGGCGCATTATACCGATCGCGTCCGGCTTGCGGTGATAGCGCTGGGCCATGCGCGTGGCGGGGAAGTGGCGCCGGGGGAAAAATCTGCTAACAATGCACACGGCACGCGTTGCAATGGCTACGCCATAATGCGCGGCGATCTCAGAGGAGTTATTGATGACCAGCACCGCAAGCAATGCTGAAGGCGAAAAGATTCTCATCGTGGACGACGATCCGGGGCTGAGCAGCCTGCTGGAGCGTTTTTTCACCAGCAAGGGCTTCCGCGCCCGTGCCGTGCCCAACGTCGAGCAGATGGACCGCCTGCTGGCCCGTGAAGTCTTCAACCTGGTGGTGCTCGACCTCATGCTCCCTGGCGAGGACGGCCTCTCCGCCTGCCGCCGTCTGCGCGCGGCGAACAACCAGATTCCGATCATCATGCTCACCGCCAAGGGCGATGAGCTCAGCCGCATCAAAGGCCTGGAACTGGGCGCCGACGACTACCTGGCCAAGCCCTTCAACCCTGACGAGCTGGTGGCGCGGGTCAAGGCGGTGCTGCGCCGTCAGGCGCCGAGCGTGCCCGGGGCGCCGGGCAGCGAGGACGAGGTCGTGACCTTCGGCGACTACGCCTTGTCGCTGGCCACGCGCGAGCTCACCCGTGGCGACGAAGTGCACATGCTCACCACCGGCGAGTTCGCCGTGCTCAAGGCGCTGGTCATGCACGCCCGCGAGCCGCTGACCCGCGACAAGCTGATGAACCTGGCCCGTGGCCGCGAGTGGGACGCGCTGGAGCGCTCCATCGACGTGCAGATCTCGCGCCTGCGCCGGATGATCGAGCCCGACCCGTCCAAACCCCGGTACATCCAGACGGTATGGGGTGTGGGCTACGTCTTCGTGCCGGATGGAAATGCCGGCAAATGAGCCTCTGCCATGACGCGGCAGGGCGACCCGCAAGGGTCGCCCTGTTTTCGTCTGTGGTCGCCGGCCTTCCTGTTCCCGCTTCGCAGCAGTGCTCCTGATGAAAACGCCCCTCTGGTTTCCGCAAAGCTTCTTCGCCCGCACCTTGTGGCTGGTGCTGATCGTCGTGCTGTTCTCCAAGGCTCTGACCCTGGTTTATCTATTGATGAACGAGGACGTGCTGGTCGATCGCCAGTACAGCCACGGCGTGGCCCTCACCCTGCGCGCCTACTGGGCGGCAGACGAGGAAAACCGTGACCAGATCGCCGAAGCGGCCGGGCTGATCCGGGTCACCGGCGCGGGCGTGCCCGAAGGCGAACAGCATTGGCCTTACAGCGAGATCTACCAGCGGCAGATGCAGGCCGAGCTGGGCGAGGACACCGAAGTGCGCCTGCGTGTGCATGCCCCGCCCGCACTGTGGGTCAACGCGCCGAGCCTGGGCCCGGGCTGGCTGAAGGTGCCGCTGTACCCGCATCCGCTGCGGGGCCAGAAAATCTGGAACGTGCTCGGCTGGTTCCTGGCGATCGGCCTGCTGTCCACGGCGTCGGCCTGGATCTTCGTGCGCCAGCTCAACCAGCCGCTCAAGCGCCTGGTGTTCGCCGCCCGCCAGTTGGGTCAGGGCCGCAGCGTGCGCCTGCCCATCAGCGATACACCCAGCGAGATGACCGAGGTGTACCGTGCCTTCAATCAGATGGCCGAGGATGTCGAGCAGGCCGGGCGCGAGCGCGAGCTGATGCTGGCGGGGGTCTCCCATGACCTGCGCACGCCGCTGACCCGGTTGCGCCTGTCGCTGTCGCTGATGGGCAACGAGAGCGAGTTGAGCGAGGACATGGTGCGCGACATCGAAGACATGGACGCCATCCTCGACCAGTTCCTGGCGTTCATCCGCGACGGCCGCGACGAGCCGGTCGAGGAAGTCGACCTGGAGCACTTGATCCGCGAAGTGGTCGCGCCCTACAACCAGCCTGAGGAGCGGGTGCGGCTGTGCCTGGAGCCGATCCCGCCGTTCCCGCTGCGGCGCGTCTCGCTCAAGCGCATGCTCGGCAACCTGATCGGCAATGCCCTGCACCACGCCGGGCAGGGTGTGGAAGTGGCGGCTTACGTGTCGGGCGACCAGAGCGCGCCCTATGTGGTGCTCAGTGTGCTGGACCGCGGTGCCGGTATCGAGGAGTCCGAGCTAGAAACCATCTTCAACCCGTTCATCCGTGGCGATCGCGCACGCGGTGGCAAGGGGACAGGCCTGGGGCTGGCGATCGTCAAGCGTATTGCGGCGCAGCATGGCGGCAATGTGGAGTTGCGTAACCGCTCCGGCGGGGGCATCGAGGCCCGCGTGCGCCTGCCGCTGGGCCTGTTGTTGCCGCGCAACGCGGTGTGAGGCGGGTTCGCGGCCTGCGCCGCGAACCCTGTGGATCAGCCCTTGCCCTTGGTGCGGGTCTGATTCGGCCCGCCATGTTTCTCCAGATGCTCGATGATCATCCCGGCCACGTTCTTGCCGGTGGTGACCTCGATGCCTTCCAGGCCCGGTGACGAGTTCACCTCCATCACCAGCGGCCCGTGGTTGGAGCGCAGGATATCCACACCCGCCACGCTCAGGCCCATGACCTTGGCCGCGCGTATGGCGGTCATGCGCTCTTCGGGGGTGATCTTGATCAGGCTGGCCACGCCGCCTCGGTGCAGGTTGGAGCGGAACTCCCCTGGCTTGGCCTGACGCTTCATCGAGGCGATCACCTTGTCGCCCACCACGAAGCAGCGAATGTCGGCGCCGCCGGCTTCCTTGATGTACTCCTGGACCATGATGTTCTGCTTGAGACCCATGAACGCCTCGATCACCGACTCGGCGGCCTTGGTGGTCTCGCACAGCACCACGCCGATGCCCTGTGTGCCTTCGAGCACCTTGATCACCAGCGGGGCGCCGTTGACCATCTGGATCAGGTCGGGAATGTCGTCAGGCGAGTGGGCAAAGCCGGTGACCGGCAGGCCGATGCCGCGCCGTGACAGCAACTGCAGCGAGCGCAGCTTGTCCCGCGAGCGGGCGATGGCCACCGACTCGTTGAGCGGATAGACCCCCATCATCTCGAACTGGCGCAACACGGCGCAGCCGTAGAACGTGACCGAGGCGCCGATGCGCGGGATTACCGCATCGAAGCCCTCCAGCGGCTTGCCACGGTAGTGGATCTGCGGCTTGTGGCTGGCGATGTTCATGTAGGCGCGCAAGGTGTCGATCACGACCATCTCGTGACCGCGCTGGATGCCGGCTTCGACCAGCCGGCGGGTGGAATACAGACGCGGATTACGCGAAAGCACGGCGATCTTCATGCAGCACCTGTGACAGGGGGGAGGGTGGCCACGAAGGCCGGTTTGTCCTGGACGTACTTAAGGCCCGGGTTCACTACCAGTTGACCGTGCACCAGCGCCTTCGATCCCAGCAACAGTCGGTAGCGCATGCTCTTGCGACAGGCCAGGGTGAACTCCACCTCCCATACCCGATCGCCCAGTGCCAGCGGCGTGCGGATCACATAGCGGGTCTGGGCGTGGCCGTTGGAGCTCTTGATGGTCTTCATGGTCACCAACGGCGCCTCGCAGCGGCGGTGGCGCAGTTGCACCACCGAGCCCAGGTGCGCGGTGAAGCGCACCCAGGGTTGGCCATCGCGTTCGAACGGCTCGATGTCGGTGGCATGCAGGCTCGAGGTGCTGGCGCCGGTGTCGATCTTGGCGCGCAGGCCTGCCAGGCCGAGGTTGGGCAAGGCGATCCATTCGCGCAGGCCAATCACTGTCAGATGATCAAATGTTTTCAATTAGCACAGCCTGCGAACGAGGTGGTGAACTGTAAGCATCACACGGACTTTTTGCATCCGACAGCTACGGTAGTACAGTTCGGTTAAAGACAGAATTCGAGGTACAGAGATGGCACAAAAGTCGGAAGAAGACGACAAGGTACGCCTGGACAAGTGGCTGTGGGCGGCGCGCTTCTACAAGACCCGCGCGCTGGCCAAGGCGGCCATCGAAAGTGGCAAGGTGCACTGTCGCGGCGAGCGTTGCAAGCCGGGCAAGGAACCTCGGGTGGGCGATGAATTCGTGCTGCGCACCGGATTCGATGAAAAGACCGTGGTGGTCAAGGCGTTGTCGCTGGTACGGCGC
Source organism: Pseudomonas sp. SC11 (assembly GCF_047039205.1). Lineage (NCBI taxonomy): Bacteria > Pseudomonadati > Pseudomonadota > Gammaproteobacteria > Pseudomonadales > Pseudomonadaceae > Pseudomonas > Pseudomonas sp. SC11. The sequence goes on from NZ_CP178183.1 coordinate 376,905, forward strand.
GGCGCGCCTGAGGCGCAGACCCTTTACGAGGAAACCGCCGAGAGCCTGCAGCGTCGTCAGCAGGCGGCCGAGCTGCGCAAGGCGGGCGCGGTGGGGATGACCACCGATGGACGGCCGAACAAGAAACAGCGCCGGCAGATTCATCAGTTGCAGGGCAGTTTCGACTAGGCGATTTCACCCGTGCGGTCAGCCGCGCCGTTGGCTTGGCGCGGTTGACCGACAAAACGCGGTTCAGGCGCCGCGAATCACGCTCATGCGTCCAATCAGCGGCAGCTTGCCCAGCAGTCGGAACAGCGGCGCGGTCCAGCGCAACAGCGCCGTGCTGGCCTTGGCCGCCAGCGGCGTGTGTACGGTCCAGCCCAGTGCCAGCACGGCCATGCCCAGCCCGCCGACGTAGTCGTCCTGGCCCCAGTGCGCGCCGGCCACCAGCCGTGGCAGCATGAACAGCGTGGCCAGGGCCCAGATCGCCAGGGCTTGGACCAGGCGTCGGCTGAACAGGCTCATGAACAGTGCCCAGAGCAGCAACACCGAGGCGTGATCGCCTGGGAAGCTCTTGCTCGACCGGTCCTTCAGTTCCCAGTGTTCTTCCAGGTGCGGGTAGTACTGGCTCAGGCGCACGGCGTCGTCGAACACGATCGACGGGCTGTCATGCTGCCAACCGGATGCATCGACCCACTTGGAAAACAGCGCGCGCACCACCACTAACAGCAGCAGGCTGACGAAAAAGCCGAAGAATGCCTGGCGAACCTGAACGGCCTTGAACACCCAGTCGCCCTTGATCAGCAAGGCGAGCAGGATCAGGCCGACGACGATATCGAAGGGCCGCAGGCTGCCCACGGTCCAGATCCAGCGCCACACGGCGTTGTCGGCCAATGGCGTGTTGAGGCTGCGGAACAGCCACTCGTCGAAAGTCAGAAACAGGATCTGGCCAAACGGCCACAACCAGAAACACAGTAGTGCAATAGGCAGAAGGGTGCAGAATGCCAGTGGTCCCCAGGACCACCTTGATTGGAACAGTGGCCGATTATCCATAAAATACCTCGATCGCCAGCTTGAGTTCAGCGCCTTGTGGGCGCTTTCGACGGGCCTTTGTAGGCTCTTGCAATCATTTTGTCATCCTTTTCAGAATATTCAGATAGCCGGGAAACCATGAGCGATTTACCTGACACCGATTTCACCCAACGCTTCCTTTTCGAAGACCGCGACGTGCGTGGCGAATGGGTCTCCCTCGACCACAGCTACGGCGAAGTGCTGGCGCGTCATCCCTATCCGCAGCCGGTCGCCACGCTGCTGGGTGAACTGATGGCCGCCACCTCGCTCCTGGTCGGTGCACTCAAGTTCGACGGCTTGCTGATTCTCCAGGCGCGCTCGCAAGGGCCTATCCCGCTGCTCATGGTCGAGTGCTCGGGCGAGCGCGACATCCGCGGCATGGCCCGCTACGAGGCCGACCAGATCGCCAACGAGGCCGGCCTCGCCGAGCTGATGCCCGACGGTCATCTCACGCTGACCATCGACCCGATCAAAGGCCAGCGCTATCAGGGCACCGTCGGCCTGGATGGCGCGAACCTGTCCGAGTGCTTCACCAACTACTTCGTGCAGTCCCAGCAGTTGAACACCCGCTTCTGGCTCGATGCCTCCGCCGGCAAGGCCCGTGGCCTGTTGTTGCAGCAGTTGCCGCGCGATCGCCAGCCCGATGACGAAGCGCGTGACGAGAGTTGGCAGCATGTAGTGGCCCTGGCCAGTACCCTCAAGGCCGAGGAGTGGGCGCTGGACAACGAAACCCTGCTGCACCGCCTCTATCACGAGGACGCTGTGCGCCTGTTCGATGTCGAGCCACTGCGCTTCAGTTGCAGTTGCTCCCGAGAGCGCTCCGGTAATGCCTTGGTCAGCCTCGGCGAGGCCGATGCCAAGGCGCTGGTCGAGGAATGTGGCGGCACGGTGGAAATCGATTGCCAGTTCTGCAACGAGCGCTATCTCTTCGATGCAACCGATGTAGCGCAATTGTTCGCTGGCGGTGGCACGGACGGGGCATCAGAAACTCTCCACTGAAACGCTTCATCACAGGAGATTCTCCTGTCTAACTGCGCAAAAGCGCAGATACGACAGGAGGGGCCTACTTTTTTTGGGCGTTTCTGGCATAATCCGGCCACTTTTTTAGCTGTAGTAGTTTGAAACAGACCACTACAAAACGTTTGGAGCACTCGGCCTCGGGCCGGATGGGGTATCTCATGACGCAAGCCAACAACACCGTGTACACCGACCTGAGCGTCGACGAGCTGGTGAAACAAGCGCTGTCTCGCAAGGAAGGCGTGCTGGCCGATACTGGCGCACTGGTCGTGGAAACCGGTCACCGCACCGGTCGTTCGCCCGCTGACCGCTTCATCGTCGATGAGCCGAGCACCTCTGCCGCCATTGCTTGGGGCCCGATCAACCGCAAGTTCCCGGCCGACAAGTTCGATGCCCTGTGGGACCGCGTCGAGGCGTTCAACAACGCCCAGGAACACTTCGTTTCCTACGTGCACGTCGGTGCTGCCCAAGAGCACTACCTGCCGGTCAAGATGACCACCCAGACCGCCTGGCAGAACCTGTTCGGCCGCTGCCTGTTCATCACCCCGGAAGACGGCCAGTTCAACCCGGCCGGTCGCGACCAGTGGCAGGTGCTGAACGTCGCCAATTTCGAGTGCGTGCCCGAGCGTGACGGCACCAACTCCGATGGCTGCGTTATCCTCAACTTCGCCCAGAAGAAGGTGCTGATCGCCGGCATGCGCTACGCCGGCGAAATGAAGAAGGCCATGTTCTCGGTGCAGAACTTCCTGCTGCCGGCTGCTGACGTACTGCCTATGCACTGCGCCGCCAACATTGGCGAAGCAGGCGACGTGACCCTGTTCTTCGGCCTGTCCGGCACCGGCAAGACCACCCTGTCGGCCGACGAAAGCCGTTACCTGATCGGTGACGACGAGCACGGCTGGGGCGAGGGCGTCGTTTTCAATATCGAAGGCGGCTGCTACGCCAAGTGCATCGCCTTGTCCGAGAAGAACGAGCCGGTCATCTGGAAAGCCATCAAGCACGGCGCAGTGCTGGAAAACGTGGTCATCGACGAAGCCGGCCATGCCGACTACGCCGACGTCAGCCTGACCCAGAACAGTCGCGCCGCCTACCCACTGGAGCACGTCGCCAAGCGCTCCGAGGCCAACCAGGGTGGCGAGCCGAATGCCGTCATCTTCCTGACCTGCGACCTGACCGGCGTGCTGCCGCCTGTGTCGATCCTGAACAACGAGCAGGCGGCCTATCACTTCCTGTCCGGCTACACCGCGCTGGTCGGTTCCACCGAAATGGGCTCGGGCAGCGGCATCAAGTCGACCTTCTCCACCTGCTTCGGCGCGCCGTTCTTCCCGCGTCCGGCGGGTGAGTACGCCGAGCTGCTGATCAAGCGTATCAAAGGCTTCGGCTCCAAGGTCTACCTGGTCAACACCGGTTGGACTGGCGGTGGCTATGGCGTTGGCAAGCGTTTCAGCATCCCCACTACCCGTGCCGTGATCGCTGCGATCCAGAGCGGCGCGCTGATCGGTGCCGAAACCGAGCACCTGGACATCATCAACCTGGACGTGCCGAAGGCCGTCCCGGGCGTCGACACCGAACTGCTCAACCCACGCAACACCTGGGCTGACCCGGCGGCCTACGACGAGGCCGCCAAAGGCCTGGCCAAGCTGTTCACCGAGAACTTCAAGAAGTTCGACGTCTCCGACGCCATCAAGGCGGCCGGTCCGCAGTTGTAAGCGCGTTCGACGCGACGAAGAGCCGCCCCTCGGGGCGGCTTTTTTGTGACTGGCGAGGGCGCTGCGCGTGCCTCTGGAGTGTCTTCGGGCAAATGTGGGAAGCTTGTTTTCCCGCCACCCGCTTTGGATACCCCATGACCGAGTCCATCCAGCGCAGTGCCTTCTCGCATTTCCACCCCATCCTCACCCGCCCGCAGGACAACGACCACAACGGCCACATGGCCGGCTCCACCGTGCATGCCCTGTTCGAAACCGCCATCCAGGCTTTTCTGGTCGAGCAGGCCGAACTCGACCTGCGTGAAGGCGAGCTGGCGGCGTTGGTGGTCAGTTCGGCGGCCGATTTCTTCGCCTTGCCAGGCTTCCCCGATGTGCTCGAAGTGGCGCTGGGTGTCTCGCGCCTGGGTGGCAGCACCGTCGAGTTCCGTCTGGCACTGTATCGTCCGGGTGAGTCAGAAGCCTGCGCGATGGGCCGAGTGGTGCAAGTGTTCGTCGAGCGCGCCACGGGCCGTGCTGCACCGCTGCCCGAAACCCTGCAATTGATCCTGGCCGGGTTGTCGCTCAATCGTTGAGGCAGATGATGCCCTCGCGGACGGCGAACAGCACCAGTCCGGGGACATCGTGGATCTGCAGGCGGTGCATGATCTGCGAGCGATGGGCTTCGACGGTCTTGACGCTCAGGCCCAGGCCATCGGCGATCGAACGGGTGCTTTCGCCCCGCGCGATCAGGCGCAGGATTTCCAGTTGGCGTGGGGTCAGCGGAGCCTGTGCCGGGCTGGCCGGGCGCTTGCGGTTGTGCTTGAGGGCCTGGCCGATGACCATCGGCAGCACCGTCGATGACAGGTACTGACCGCCACTGCGCAAGGTCTGCAAGGCCTGTTCGAATTCGCAGACCGTAGCGCTTTTGAGCAGGAAACCCTGTGCCCCGAGCTGCAGGCAGTTCATCACATGCTCCAGTTCCGAGCGCGCTGACAGCATCAGCACGCGGCTGCCCGGTACGCGGATGAACAGCTCTTGCAGCACTTGCTGGCGGTTCAGGGTGTCGCTGTTCATGTCCAGCACGACGATTTCCGGCCGCAGCTTTTCCGCCAGGGCCACGGCGCTCATGGCATCGCTGGTGTCGGCTACGACGGCGTATTCCTTCTTCTGTTCGAGCAGGGCGCGCAGGCCGGCGCGGAAAAGGGGCGAGTCGTCGGCAAGCAGGATTCGGCAAGGCATGGGTCAAGGCCTGTTTCGCAAGGGAAGGGGGGCGGCAGGCCTGCTCGATCCACAAGCGCACTGCCGCGCGGGAGCGCGACCAGTCCTTGTCTGCCGTTCGATGCGGCAGTGCTGTTCATCATAAGCGTTCGAACACTGACGGCAGTATCGGCCGCAGTGGCAGGTCCAGGCCGTGGATGCTTTCGCTGTGACCGATCATCAGCAGCCCGCCGGGGCGCAAGTGGGGCATCAGGCGCAGCAGCACATCGGCCTTGCATCGCTTGTCGAAACCCGCGAGCAGATTGCGCAGCAGGATCGCATCGAACTCACCCAGCTCATCCGGCAATGGCTGGATCAGATTGATGAGCTCGAAGCGTACCCGCTCCCGCAGACCGGAGGCGATCTGTAGACGACTGGCAGGGGGCTCGGCACCACACAGGCAGTAGCGGCCCATCCAGCCGGGAGGGAAATAGCGTGCCTGGGACAGGTCGTAGCGGCCACGGGCGGCCTGTTGCAGCAAGCCACTGTCGTAGTCGCTGGCCAGGACTTCCCAGCCGGTCGGTACGCTCTGGTCGGCCACCATGGCCAGGCTCCAGGCTTCCTCGCCACTGGCGCAGGCGGCGCTCCACAGACGCGGTGGATGATCCAGGCTCGGCAGCCAGCGGAACAGATGCTCGAAGTGGCGGTGTTCGCGGAAGAAATAGGTGTCGCGGGCGATCAGCAGGCTCAACAGCAACGCCTGTTCGGCGGGCTGTTCGTCGACGCGTTCGAGATAGGCGTCGAAGCTGGTCAGGCCGTAGTGTTGAAGGCGTGATTGCAGGCGACTGGCGACCACCGCGCGGCGCTCGTCGGCCAGGCGATAGCCCGTGGCCTGGCAGACCCGCTGACGGATACGCTCGAAGCAGGCCTGGTCCAGTGCTGGAGGGCAGGTGGCGTCCGTCATCCTAGGGCCTCCCCGGGGCCGGGCTGGCATGTTGGATCGACGATGCTCGTGCGCATTCCCTGCGTCCCGTGTTCTGATGGCGGATGGGAAATCATATCCAGTGACTCTCGGCCTCCATATCGGGGAGGCCCCTAAGCCCTGGCATTTGCCCAAACGCAAAGACCTCGCCGGGTGAGGGCGAGGCCTTAGGTGTCAGGCGTAGGGCGTGGCGTGTATCAGTGCCGGCCGTGGCGCCCGTGCTTGCGGTGGCCGTAGTGGCGATCACGAGGGCCGTGGTCCCAGTGACGACGGTCGTCGCGGCGGTAGCGGCGATCGTCCTGGTCGGCGCGATTGCCCATGTAGTTGCCCAACGCGCCACCGGCGCCGCCGCCGGCCGCTGCGCCCACCAGGCTGCCGGTGCTGCCGCCCAACTGGCGACCCACCACGTTACCGCCCGCTGCGCCCAGTGCGCCGCCGATGGCCGCTTCACCGCGCTGGCGTTTGTCGGCGCCGACGGCGCTGCCCGCTGCACCACCCAAGCCCGCACCAATGGCCGAGCCGGTGTTGCCGCCGATGGACTGGCCGACCACCGAGCCGAGTACCCCGCCCAATGCGCCGCCAACGCCGGCTTCGGTGGTACCGCCGGCCATGGCAGCGCCGCTGAGCAGGCCGAGAGACAACAACAGAATCGAGGAGTACTTCTTCATCAACAGAGCCTCATAGGGATGACGAGGCGGAATTTGCCGCTCGAAGCGGGGGCTGGCAACGGAAATCCGACGATTGGCACGAGTTGTACACAATCTTCTAAGTTGTTGATTTGCGTATGAAACTTTGTGCTTTTTCGGCAGTCCTAGATTACTTCACGTGCCTCGTTCAGCACCGATTCGGCACTGCGTCGTCTGCACTGCGCGAGGTGGCCTGACGATACTGGCGTGGGGTGAAGCCGGTCAGTTGCTTGAACTGACGACTGAAGGCGCTGTGATCGGTGTAGCCGCACGCCATCGCCACCTCGGTGATCGGCCTGTCGCTCAGCAACAGCCGATGCGCCTGCTCCAATCGCGCCTTGTGGATCATCTGCCGCGGTGTCAGGTGGAACACCCGTTTACAGTAGCGCTCCAGTTGGGCCACGGAGATCCCAGCGATGCGGGTCAGCTCGCGCAGGCTGATCGGCTGATGGAAGTGCCTGCGGATATGCTCGTCCACCGCCGCCAGGCGTCGATAGGCGGGGTGGCGGTCGGCAGCGGCCTGCAGGTCGACCGAAATGCCCACCAGGCCGATGATCTCATCCAGATGATTGTAGAGCGGGCGCTTGTGGGTCAGGCACCAGCCCGGCTCGCGGCTGCCGTACAGGTGCAGCTCCAACTGGTCCTCCAGCACCCGACCCTCCTGCAACACCCGCCGGTCCTGCTCGGTATAGCCCGGCCCCAACTGCGCCGGGAACACCTCGGCGCTGGTCTTGCCCAGCAGTGGCTGCAGGCGCTTCAAGCCGCAACGCTGCACCAAGGTGCTGTTGGCCAGCACATAGCGTGCTGCCGGATCCTTGATGAAGATCGCTGCGTTGGGGATGGCGTCGAGGATCGGCAGCAGCAGCGACACGCCCGCCAGCAAGGCCTCCAAGGTGGCCGGGCGGGACTGCTCGAGAGACTGGTACAGGGTGGCCAGTGGCAGATCGTTCATCGGTCGATTCTTGGTTGAAGAAAAGGGTCGCATCCGGCCTGCTCGGGCATTCGCCTGAAGCACGCAGACCTGTCGAGGTGCGATCGACAGCCTAGTCGCGGCCCGCCCAGGCACGCCAGCGTTTCAGCCGACTGTGCCGATATCGTCATCGCATCTGCCGAAAACCATCAAGAAGCCAGCCCGCGCTCGGTTCACTCTGTTACTGCGCAACGCCGCCCTGCGTTCAGCACGATCGCGGCGCCTAGCCGCCTCGGGTGACATCAGACCTGCCTATCCAATAACCAACAACAAGGCGCAACCATGTCAGGCAAATTCAAGAAACAGTTATCCCTGCTGGACCTCACGTTCATCGGCCTCGGCGCGATTTTCGGCTCCGGCTGGCTGTTCGCCGCCAGCCATGTCTCGGCCATCGCCGGCCCAGCCGGAATTTTCTCCTGGCTGCTGGGTGGTTTCGCCGTGCTGCTGTTGGGCATCGTCTATTGCGAGCTGGGCGCCGCCCTGCCACGGGCGGGCGGCGTGGTGCGTTATCCGGTGTACTCCCATGGGCCGCTGCTGGGTTACCTGATGGGCTTCATCACCCTGATCGCCTTCTCCAGCCTGATCGCCATCGAAGTGGTCGCCTCACGCCAGTACGCCGCTGCCTGGTTCCCGGGATTGACCAAGACCGCTTCCAGCGATCCCACCGTGTTGGGCTGGCTGGTGCAGTTCGCCTTGCTCGCGCTGTTCTTCTGGCTCAATTACCGCAGCGTGAAAACCTTCGCCAAAGCCAACAACCTGATCAGCGTGTTCAAGTTCATCGTGCCGCTGCTGGTCATCGGCGTGCTGTTCACCTTCTTCAAGCCCGCCAACTTCCAGGTCCAGGGATTCGCGCCGTTCGGCCTCTCCGGTGTGGAAATGGCGGTGTCGGCCGGCGGCATCATCTTCGCCTACCTGGGCCTGACCCCGATCATCTCGGTGGCCAGCGAAGTGAAGAATCCCCAGCGCACTATCCCCATCGCCCTGATTCTGTCGGTGCTGCTGTCCACGGCCATCTACGCCCTGCTGCAATTGGCCTTTCTGGGCAGCGTACCGACCGAGATGCTGGCCAACGGCTGGGCCGGGATCACCCGCGAACTGGCGCTGCCGTACCGCGATATCGCCCTGGCCCTGGGCGTAGGTTGGCTGGCCTACCTGGTGGTGGCCGACGCAGTGATCTCGCCCAGCGGCTGCGGCAACATCTACATGAACGCCACGCCCCGGGTGATCTACGGCTGGGCGCAGACTGGCACCTTCTTCCGCTACTTCACCCGCATCGACGCACAGTCCGGCATCCCGCGTCCGGCCCTGTGGCTAACCTTCGCGCTGTCGGTGTTCTGGACCCTGCCTTTCCCGTCGTGGGAAGCGCTGATCAACGTGGTCTCGGCGGCGCTGGTGCTCAGCTACGCCGTGGCACCGGTGAGCGTGGCCGCGCTGCGTCGCAGCGCCCCGCAGATGCCACGCCCGTTCCGGGTCAAGGGCATGGCGGTGCTCGGCCCGCTGTCATTCATCATCGCGGCGCTGATCGTCTACTGGTCCGGCTGGAGCACGGTGTCCTGGCTGCTGACGCTGCAGATCGCGATGTTCGTGCTGTACCTGCTGTGCCGCCGTTTCGTCCCCACCGAGCACCTGTCGCTGGCTCAGCAGGTGCGCTCCTCGGCCTGGCTGATTGGCTTCTACGCGATCACCTTGCTGCTGTCGTGGCTGGGCAGCTTCGGCGGCCTGGGGGTGCTCGGCCACCCGCTGGACACCGTCGTCGTCGCTGTCTGTGCGCTGGGAATCTACTACTGGGGCGCCGCCACGGGCGTGCCGGCCGCCTTGGTGCGCCTGGAGGGCGATGACGAAAGCGAAAGCGCTGCCGACACCGTCACCGGCCCGCCTGCCACCGCTGCGTTCTCCTGACCTTCGCCACGGACCTTGCCCATGAAACGACTCCACATCATCGATTCCCACACCGGCGGCGAACCGACCCGCCTGGTCATGCAAGGCTTTCCCGCCTTGCACGGGCGCAGCCTGGCCGAGCAGCGCGACGAGTTGCGCGAACGGCACGATCACTGGCGCCGCGCCTGCCTGCTCGAACCGCGCGGCAACGACGTGCTGGTCGGCGCGCTGTACTGCCCGCCGGTATCGCCTGACGCCACCTGCGGGGTGATCTTCTTCAACAACACCGGCTACCTGAACATGTGCGGCCACGGCACCATCGGCCTGATTGCCTCGTTGCAGTACCTGGGCCTGATTGGCACAGGTCTGCACAGGATCGACACGCCGGTCGGCCAGGTCAGCGCCACCTTGCACGAGGACGGTGCCATCACCGTCGGCAACGTGCCGTCCTACCGTTATCGCCGCCAGGTGGCGGTGACGGTGCCGGGGCATGGCGTGGTGCACGGCGACGTCGCCTGGGGCGGCAACTGGTTCTTCCTGGTCTCCGAGCATGGTCAGCGTCTGAAACTGGACAACCGCGAGGCGTTGACCGCCTACACCTGGACGATGCTCGAAGCGCTGCAGGCGCAGGGCATCACCGGCGAGCAGGGCGCGCCCATCGACCATGTCGAGCTGTTCGCCGACGACCCCCATGCCGACAGCCGCAACTTCGTGATGTGCCCCGGCAAGGCCTACGACCGCTCGCCCTGCGGCACCGGCACCAGCGCCAAGCTGGCCTGCCTGGCGGCGGACGGCAAGCTGCAGCCCGGTCAGGTCTGGACCCAGGCCAGCATCACCGGTAGCCAGTTCCACGGCCGCTACGAGCCGCATGGCGAGGGTATTCGCCCGTTCATCACCGGCCGCGCCTACCTCACCGCCGACAGCACCCTGCTGATCGACGAGCACGACCCGTTCGCCTGGGGCATCTGACCCCGGTTTCTTCTTCCACTGAACAGCCTCAGGAGCAATCACAATGACCGACAACATTTTCAGCGGCACCATGCCCGCGCTGATGACCCCCTGCACGGCCGACCGTACACCCGACTTCGACGCCCTGGTGCGCAAGGGCCAGGCGCTGATCGAGGCGGGCATGAGCGCCGTGGTCTACTGCGGCTCCATGGGCGACTGGCCGCTGCTGACCGAAGCCGAACGCCAGGAAGGAGTGGCGCGCCTGGTGGCCGCGGGTATTCCCACCATCGTCGGCACCGGCGCGGTGAACACCCGCGAGGCGGTTTCCCATGCTGCCCACGCGGCGAAGGTCGGGGCCGCTGGCCTGATGGTCATTCCCCGGGTGCTGAGCCGCGGCGCCTCGCCGACCGCCCAGAAGCATCACTTCTCGGCCATTCTGGCGGCCGCACCGGCGCTGCCGGCGGTGATCTACAACAGTCCTTACTACGGCTTCGCCACCCGCGCCGAGCTGTTCTTCGAACTGCGCCGCGCGTTCCCCAACCTGATCGGCTTCAAGGAGTTCGGCGGCGGTGCCGACCTGCGTTACGCCGCCGAACACATCACGTCCCAGGATGACCAGGTGACGCTGATGGTCGGTGTCGACACCCAGGTGGTGCATGGCTTCGTCAACTGCAACGCCACGGGTGCCATCACCGGCATCGGCAATGCCTTGCCACGCGAAGTGCTGCAGTTGGTCAGTCTCAGCCGTGCAGCCGCCAAGGGCGACGCCCGTGCCCGTCGCCAGGCCCGTGAACTGGAGTCGGCGCTGGCCGTGCTTTCGTCGTTCGACGAGGGCTGCGACCTGGTGCTGTATTACAAGCACCTGATGGTGCTCAACGGCGACCGCGAGTACAGCCTGCACTTCAACGAAAGCGATGAACTGAGCCTCGCCCAGCGTCACTACGCCGAACAGCAGTACGCGCTGTTCCGCACCTGGTACGCCAACTGGTCGGCCGAGCAGAACCTCGCCTGAGCCCGCCCTGGGCTGCCTCGCGGCCCGTTTTCCCCTTCATTGAATGTTCAGGAGACGCCATGAGGCTCACCGGTAACCTGCTGCTCGGCCAGACCTCGACACCCGGCGTCGGCGCTGCCGTTCACGCCATCAACCCAGCCACGGCCCAGCCTCTGGAGCCGGCCTATCCCGGCGCCAGCCGTGAGCAGGTGGCCCAGGCCTGCGCGCTGGCCGAGGCTGCGTTCGACACCTATCGGGAAACCACGCTCGAGCAACGGGCGCTGTTTCTCGACGCCATCGCCAATGGCCTCGAAGCGCTGGGCGATGAGCTGGTCGAACGCGCCGTCGCCGAAACCGGCCTGCTCGAGGCGCGCATTCAGGGTGAGCGCGGGCGCACCTGCCAGCAACTGCGCCTGTTCGCCCGCGTGGTACGCGCCGGCGAATGGCTGGACGTGCGGATCGATCCGGCGCTGCCCGAGCGCCAACCGTTGCCGCGTCCGGACCTGCGCCAGCGCCAGGTGGCACTCGGTCCGGTGGCAGTGTTCGGCGCCAGCAACTTCCCCCTGGCCTTCTCGGTCGCCGGTGGCGACACCGCCTCGGCCTTGGCTGCCGGGTGCCCGGTGGTGGTCAAGGCCCACGGCGCCCATCCAGGCACCAGCGAGCTGGTGGGTCGTGCGCTGGCGCAGGCGGTGAGCGATTGCGGGCTGCCGGAGGGCACCTTTTCGCTGCTCTATGGCGCGGGGCATGAGGTGGGCATCGCGCTGGTCAGCGACCCGCGCATCAAGGCGGTCGGTTTCACCGGCTCGCGCACCGCGGGCATCGCCCTGTGCCGGGCGGCCCAGGCGCGTTCGGAGCCTATTCCGGTGTACGCCGAGATGAGTTCGATCAATCCGGTGTTCTTGTTCGAGGCGGCATTAGGCGCACGGACCGACGCGCTGGCACAGGGTTTCGTCGCCTCCGTGACCCAAGGCGCCGGACAGTTCTGCACCAACCCCGGACTGGTCATCGCCCGCCAAGGCCCCGACGTGCAGCGCTTCATCGACGCGGCCAGTGCGCAATTGCGTCAAGTCGCAGCGCAGACCATGTTGACCCCGGCTATCCACCAGGCCTATGAGACCGGCGTTGGCCGGTTGCGCGCCCATCCCCAGGTGCAGGCCGTCGCCAGTGGGCTGGCCGTGGAGAGACCGACTCAGGGCCAGGCCCAGCTGTACGTCACCCAGGCCGACGCGTTTCTGGCCGACCCTGGGCTGGCGCACGAGGTATTCGGCGCGGCGTCGTTGCTGGTGGTGTGCCGTGACGATCGGCAAGTGCATCAAGTGGCCGAGCGGCTGGAAGGGCAGTTGACCGCCACGCTGCATCTGGACGCGGCCGATATCGACAGCGCCCGCCGCCTGTTGCCGGTGCTGGAGCGCAAGGCCGGGCGGATTCTGGTCAACGGCTGGCCGACCGGCGTGGAAGTCTGCGATGCCATGGTCCATGGCGGGCCGTTCCCGGCCACCTCCGATGCCCGCACCAGCTCGGTGGGCAGCGCCGCGATCCTGCGCTTCCTGCGCCCGGTGTGCTACCAGGATGTGCCCGATGCCTTGCTCCCCCAGGCGTTGCAGCAGGGCAATCCACTGAGGCTGAGGCGCTTGCTCGACGGCAGACGGGAAGCGTGAGCATGAATCAGCCGCTGGATACCGATATCGCGGTGGTGGGGGCAGGCATCGTCGGGGTCGCCTGCGCCCTGCAACTGGCTCGTCAGGGGCGCCGGGTGATGTTGATCGATCGTCAGCCACCGGGCATGGGGGCCTCGTATGGCAACGCCGGGCACCTGGCCAGCGAGCAGGTGTTTCCCATCGCCGACTGGTCGATCTGCAAGCGTCTGCCGGGCATGCTGCTGGACCCGATGGGCCCGCTGCGCCTGGACTGGAAATACCTGCCCAAGGCGCTGCCGTGGTTCGCCCGGCTGTTGCTCAACCTGCGTCCGGCACCCTACCAGCGCACGGTGGCCGGCCTGCGTCGGCTCAACCAAGGCAGTCTGTCAGCGTGGCAGCGATTGCTGGCCTCGATCGGGCAGGGCGAGCTGTTCCAGGGCGACGGCTCGTTGCTGGTGTACGAGCGGCCCGAGTCGCTGCAACCCCTGGTCGCCCTGCGCACGCGCATGCAGGCGCAGGGGGTGCCGGTGGACCTGTGGTCGGCCGAGCGCTTGCACGAGACGGCGCCGCAGTTGAGCGACAGGCTGCTCGGTGGCTTGTTCTTCCCCAACACCGGACATTTCGTCGATCCGTATCGGTTGCTGCGTGCGCTGTTCGACGCGGCCCTGGCCCACGGCGTGCGCTTCCTCCAGGCCGAGGTCCATGGTGGACAGGTGCACGCCGAGCAGGTCCAGTTGAGCGGCGACCACGGCAGGATCGCGGCCCGACAGGTACTGATCTGCTGCGGTGCCCATTCGGCCCACCTGACGCAGGTATTGACCGGCCAGCGGGTGCCGTTGGACACCGAACGCGGTTATCACCTGATGTTGCCGAACGAGCGGCAGCGCCTGCCCGTGGCGGTCACGTCCTGGGAGCGCCGCTTCATCATGACGCCCATGGAAGGCGGGCTGCGGCTCGCGGGCACGGTGGAATTCGCCGGGCTGCAGGCGCCGCCCAACCTGCCCCGCGCTTGGCAGTTGCATCGGTTGAGCCAAGGCCTGTTCCAGCGTGAGTTGTCTACCGAAGGGGCGACTCCGTGGATGGGCATGCGGCCTTCGCTGCCCGATTCCCTGCCGGTGATCGACCGCGTCTGCGCGGGCCGCGTGTTGCTGGCCTTCGGGCACCAGCACCTGGGCTTGACCCAGGCCGCGCTGACAGCCGAGTGGGTGGGCCGTCTGGCCGATGAAGCCGCTGGCCCGGAAATGGCAGCCTATCGGCTGAATCGCTTCTGAAACGACGCGGCCGCGCGACCCATGAGGACAGCGCGGCCGCAGTCGATAGCGCGCAGGTCAGGCCACGCGAATGATCTGGCCGTTTTCGCGTGCGGCTTCCAGCCGGATGGCGATGAACTTCGACGTCGGCGTGTGGCTGCCGTCGCCGATACTCTCCAGCGGCACCAGCGGGTTCACCTCAGGGTAGTAAGCCGCCGCCTGGCCTGCCGGAATATCGAAGGCCAGCAGGGTGAAACCGTGCACACGGCGCACGTGCTCATCGCCCCACAGCGACACGATGTCGACCTTCTGCCCCGGTTTGAAGCCCAGGCGGATGATGTCGGCCTCGTTGGCGAACAGCACCTCGCGCTGGCCGCGCACGCCGCGATAACGGTCGTCCAGGCCATAGATGGTGGTGTTGTACTGATCGTGCGAGCGCATCGATTGCAGGATCAGGTCCGGCAGTTGGCCGCTGGCGCGTACGCGCTCGTCGAGCAGGCTGTCCGGCAGCAGGTTGGCCCTGAAGTTGGCGCGTCCGGTGGTGGTCTTCCACTGCCGTTCGCCGGCGCTGTTGCCCAGGTAGAAACCACCCGGCTGGTGCAGGCGCTGGTTGAAATCGGTGAAGCCGGGAATGGTGTCGGCGATCAGGTCGCGGATGCGGTCGTAGTCGGCCACCATCCAGTTCCAGTCCACCGGATGGCTGCCCAGCGTGGCGGCGGCGATGCCGGCGATCACCGCAGGCTCGGAACGCATCTGCCGCGACAGGGGGCGCAACTGGCCGTTGGAGGGGTGAACCATGCTGAACGAGTCTTCCACCGTCACCGCTTGTGGGCCTTCGCCTTGCATGTCGATGTCGGTGCGCCCCAGGCATGGCAGGATCAGCGCCTGCTGGCCGTGGATCAGGTGGCTGCGGTTGAGCTTGGTGCTGATGTGCACGGTCAGTGCGCAGTTGCGCAGCGCCTGGGCGGTGCGCTCGGTGTCGGGCGTCGCCTGGGCGAAGTTGCCGCCCAGGCCGATGAACACCTTGGCCCGACCTTCGAGCATGGCGTGGATCGCCTCGACCGTGTTGTGGCCGTTGCTGCGCGGGACCGGGAAGTTGAAGCGCCGCTCGATGGCATCGAGCAGGGCCACCGGTGGGCGCTCGTTGATGCCCATGGTGCGGTCGCCCTGCACGTTGCTGTGGCCACGCACCGGGCACAGGCCAGCGCCCGGCTTGCCGATGTTGCCGCGCAGCAGCATCAGGTTCACGATTTCCTGGATGGTCGGCACCGAGTGGCGGTGCTGGGTGATACCCATGGCCCAGCACATGATCACGCGCTTGCCCTTGCAGTACATGCGCGCTGACAGCTCGATATCGTCAAGCGTCAGGCCTGACTGCTCGACGATCTGCGCCCACGGCGTGGCCTCGACCACGGCCAGGTACTCGTCCACGCCCTGGCCATGCTCGGCGATGAAGGCGTGGTCGAAGATCGCTGGCTCGCCCTTGGCCTGGGCCTCGCGTTCCCATTGCAGGAGGAACTTGGCCATGCCGCGCAGCAGCGCCATGTCACCACCCAGGGCCGGGCGGAAGAACGCGGTGTTGGTCGGGCGGTCGCTGTTGAGCAGCATTTCCAGCGGGTGCTGCGGGTGCTGGAAGCGCTCCAGGCCACGCTCCTTGAGCGGGTTGACACAGACCACCTGGGCGCCGCGCTTGACCGCATCACGCAGCGGATCGAGCATGCGCGGGTGGTTGGTGCCGGGGTTCTGGCCGAGCACGAAAATCGCGTCGGCATGCTCGAAATCGTCGTAGGTGACGGTGCCCTTGCCCACGCCGACGCTCTGGCCCAAGGCCACGCCGCTGGCCTCATGGCACATGTTCGAGCAGTCGGGGAAGTTGTTGGTGCCGTAGGCGCGCACGAACAACTGGTACAGGTAGGCGGCCTCGTTGCTGGCGCGCCCGGAGGTGTAGAACTCGGCCTGATCCGGCGATTCCAGCGCCTTGAGGTGTTCGGCGATCAGCGCGAAGGCGGCGTCCCAGTCGATTGGCCGGTAACGGTCGCTGGCCGGCTCGTAGACCATCGGCTCGGTCAGTCGGCCCTGGTACTCCAGCCAGTAGTCGCTCTGCTCGAGCAGTGCGCTGACGCTATAGCGGGCGAAGAAGGCGGCGTCCACGCGGCGCTTGGTCGCTTCCCAGTTGACCGCCTTGGCGCCGTTCTCGCAGAACTTGACCATGCCGCTTTCCGGCGAGTCGCCCCAGGCGCAGCCGGGGCAGTCGAAGCCGCCATGCTGGTTGGTCTTGAGCAGGGCGCGAATGTTCTTCAGCGCGTTGTCGCTGCCGACCCAGGCCTTGGCCACGCTGCGCAACGCGCCCCAGCCACCGGCGGCGCCGTGGTAGGGCTTGTAGCGAGGGCTGGAAGCAGGGGCGTTGTCTGGAACTTTCTCGTAGGAGGTCACGGCTTTACGACTCCGCCGCGGGGCTGAACACCCGCGGTGCGCTGTGTTTGGGCAGATGGATGAGGTTGAGGTTGTGCTGGCGCGCCCACTGCAGTGCAAGGCCTGTGGGCGCAGAAAGACTGACCAGGGTCTGGATGCCGGCGCGCAGGACTTTCTGGATCAATTCCAGGCTGCAGCGGCTGGTGACGATGGCCAGGCCGCCCTGGGTGTCGATGCGCTGGCGCAGCAGGGCGCCGATCAACTTGTCCAGGGCGTTGTGTCGACCAATGTCTTCACGGCCCAGCAGCAGTTCACCGTTGCGGTCCATGAACAGCGCGGCATGCACCGCGCCACAGTGCTGGCCGAGCGGCTGGAAGGCGTCGATGCGTCGGCGCAGATCGTCCAGCCACTGCACCGGCGGCAGCGGCGCGCCGGGCAGGCGTTGCAGCGCTGGCAAGGCCTGCTCCAGGGCTTCGACGCCACACAGGCCGCAACCGCTGGTACCGGCCAACTGGCGGCGCTGGTCCTTGAGGTTCCAGAATGCGCGGCTGGAGATTTCGACATCGGCGTACAACGCCGAGCCGCTACCGGAGAGCTTGACGTCGTAGATGTCTTCGAGGTTGGCGACGATGCCGCTGCCGATGCTGAAGCCGACGGCGAAGTCTTCCAGATCGGTCGGGCTGACCAGCATCACCGCCTGGTTCAGGCCGTTGTAAACGATGGCCAGGGCGACTTCTTCGGCCAGCGGCGTACGCTCGCCCGTCTGGTCGGACAACTGGACATAATCGTAGGTGTTGCTGGCGGCGGGCAGGGACAGGGGTGTTGAGGCCGCGCAGACCGGAGGCTTGCTGTTCATCGGGACGGATCACCGGCGGCTGGTATACGCATACAAGCCTAGTGCCAGTGGCTGTGCGGCGTCTAATCGTTAGGTTCTATACCGTGATAGGCCGCGTCGATTGGTCGCAGCAGGCGCCCAGGGAATTCCTCGCCTAGACTGAACCGTTCCGAGCACTCATCTACCAAGGAGCACGTCATGAGCCTGTTCAGTTTCGTCAAGGAAGCCGGCGAGAAGTTGATCGATCTGCTGACCCCTGGCAATGCCAATGCCGAGGAACAGTTGAAGAAGCACGTGCAAAACGTGGGGCTGGGCAATCCGAACATCACGGCCTCGGTCGAGGGCGACAAAGTCATTCTCAAGGGCGAAGTGGCGAGTCAGGAAGAGAAGGAGAAGATCATCCTGGCGGCGGGCAACATTGAAGGTGTGGCCTCGGTGGAGGACCAGATCACCGTCAGCGGTGCGGCCGACAAGGCGGCGCGGTTCGTTACGGTGGAGAAGGGCGATACGCTCAGTGCCATTTCCAAGCGGGTGTATGGCGACGCCAACAAGTACCAGAAGATCTTCGAGGCCAACAAGCCGATGCTGTCGGACCCGAACAAGATCTATCCAGGGCAGGTGCTGCGCATTCCCGACTGAGCCGCGCGCGGTGGTCTTCGCGGGGTCGCCCGCGAAGCGTCCGTCACAGGCCCTGTAACAACGCCCGATAATCCTCGACTGCAGCGAATTCCTGCGTATCGCGCTCTGCTGCGCGGCTGTCGGGCTGGCGCACCGCCAGCAGATGGCCAACGCCGAACCGACCTGCGCTGCGCAGGATCGACAAGGTGTCGTCGATGAACAGGCTGCGCGCTGGCTCGAAGTCGATGTCGGCGCGCAGGGCGTCCCAGAACTGCGGGCTCTCTTTCGGGTAGCCGTAGTCGTGGGAGCTGATCATCCGCTCGAAGTAGGGCGCCAGCTCGATGCGTTCGAGCTTGAGCGACAGCGAGTCGCGGTGGGCATTGGTGATCATCACCACGCGCTTGCCGGCCTGGCGCAGCGCGGCCAGGAAGGTGTCGGCGTCCGGGCGCAGGGCGATCAGGTCGGCGATTTCGCGCTTGAGCTCACGGATCGGCAGGCGCAATTCGCGGCTCCAGAAATCCAGGCAATACCAATTCAGCGTGCCCGCATGCTGCTCGAACAGCGGGCGCAGTTCCAGTTCGGCCATCGCCCGGCTCACGCCGTGCAACTCGGCGTAGCGCTGGGGCAGGTGGTCGAGCCAGAAGCGATTGTCGTAGTGCAGGTCGAGCAGGGTGCCGTCCATGTCCAGCAGGACGGTGTCGATGGCGGACCAGGGCAGAACAGGCATGGGAAACTCTCGTCAGGTCGGCAAGCCACGGTATAGTAACCCGTTCATGCCAAGGAGCCGCACCCATGCGCCAGAAACCCACCGTCCTCAGTCGCGAGATCGTCGCCAGCAGTCGTTTGTTCCGGGTCGAAGCGGTGCAGTTGCGTTTCTCCAACGGCAACGAGCGCACCTACGAGCGCCTGGTCGGTCGCGGCAACGGCTATGGCGCGGTGATGATCGTGGCGCTGATCGATGCCGAGCATGCGCTGTTGATCGAGGAATACTGCGGCGGCACCGACGAGTACGAGCTGTCGTTGCCCAAGGGCCTGATCGAGCCGGGCGAGGACGTGCTGGCCGCCGCCAACCGCGAGCTCAAGGAAGAAGCGGGTTTCGGTGCGCGTCAGTTGGAACACCTTACCGAACTGTCGCTGTCGCCCGGCTACATGAGTCAGAAAATCCAGGTGGTGCTGGCCAGCGACCTGTACGAGGAACGCCTGGAGGGCGACGAGCCCGAGCCAATGCGCGTGGACAAGGTCAACCTGCGCGAACTCTCGGCCCTGGCCACCCATCCGCAGTTCAGCGAGGGGCGCGCCCTGGCGGCGCTGTACCTGACCCGCGACCTGCTGATCCAACGGGGGCTGCTGAGCGCATGAACGATCTGCAACTGATGCACGAAGCGGTGACCCTGGCCCAACGCGCGGGCGAGGCGATCCTGCCGTTCTGGCGCACCGACGTCGCGGTCAGCAACAAGGCCGACGATTCGCCGGTCACGGCCGCCGACCTGGCCGCGCACCGCATCATCGCCGATGGCCTGCACGCGCTGGCGCCGCACATCCCGGTGCTGTCCGAGGAAGACTGCGACATCGCCCTGGCCGTGCGCGAAGGCTGGACGCGCTGGTGGCTGGTCGATCCGCTGGATGGCACCAAGGAGTTCATCGCTGGCAGCGAGGAGTTCACCGTCAACATCGCCCTGTTGGACAAAGGCGAGGTGGTGTTCGGTGTGGTGGCGACGCCGACCAATGGCCGCTGCTACTTCGGCGGGCGCGACCTGGGCGCCTGGCATCTCACGGCGGGCGGACTGACCCGGGCGATTCGGGTGCGCACCGCAGCACCGGCCGACGCGCGTTTCACCGTGGTCGCCAGCCGTCGCCACACCAGCCCCGAACAGGAGGCGCTGCTGGCCTCGCTGGGCGCGTCGGTCGGCGAGCTGGCGTTGGCGAACATCGGCAGCTCGTTGAAGTTTTGCCTGCTCGCCGAGGGTCTGGCGGACTTCTACCCCCGCCTGGCGCCGACCTCGCAGTGGGACACGGCAGCGGCGCAGGGCGTGCTCGAAGGGGCGGGCGGCGAGGTCATCGATCTGGCGGGTCAGCCGTTCCGCTACCCGCCGCGCGAGTCATTGCTCAATCCCTTCTTCCTGGCGCTGCCCAGTGACGCCGAGTGGCGCGACGCGCTGCTGGGGTCGATCCTCGAGCCGTGAGGCAACCTGCTTTCTACCGGTGCAGTACGTATTGGCCGCTGAACACCACAGCGGCTGCTTCGCTGCCCTGGTTGGCGACCGTGGTCTGCAACGTCAGCCGCGCCCGGCCGCGCCGCTGATACAGCGCCAGGAAACGTTGCCAGTCCTTGTCCGGCGGCGCCTCGCAGCAGGCCACGGCGGTGCCGGTGACCGGTAACGGATAACTGATCTGCCCTTCCTGAATGACGATATGCCCATCGTCGATGCCCTGCTCGCGCAAGCGCAGGTGCAGCCAGCCCCAACCCGCCAGCACCGCCGCGCAGTAGAGACTGCCGCCGAACATGGTGCTCTTGTGGTTGACGTTGGGTGCCAAAGGCAGCGTCAAGCGCAGGCGCTGCGCCTGCCAGTCGAGCACCTGCAGGCCCATCTCGGCGGTCAGCGGAATATCGTGGTGCAAGATCTGTTGCAGGTACTGGCTGTCGCGGCTCATGGGCGCGTTTCCTCGTGGTCGTCATGGCCGCCGCTGCCGTCGGCGAAGCTCAGGCCATGTTTGCGCAGCTTGTCGTGCAGGGTCTTGCGTGGAATGCCCAGGGCCTCGGCCAGGCTGCGCATGGAGCTGTGCGGCTGGCTCAGCTCGGCGGCGATGAGCGAGCGCTCGAACTGCTCGACCTGCTCGCTCAGCGTGCCACTACGCTGAGGTTCGGCGCTGGGGCTGGCAGCGCTGGCCTGCTCGTCCAGGGCCAGCTCCAGGCCCAGGGCGAAGCGCTCGGCGGCGTTCTGCAGTTCGCGCACATTCCCCGGCCACTCGTGGCGCAGCAGCAACGCGCGTTGCGCCGGTTGCAGGGTGTGCGCCGCCAGGCCGTGGCGCTGGCTGGCGGCATCGGCGAAATGCTGGAACAGCACCAGGATGTCGTCGCCGCGCTCGCGCAGTGCCGGAATGCGCAGCGGCGCGACGTTCAGGCGGTAGTACAGGTCGGCGCGGAAGCGCCCCTGATCGGCGGACTGGCGCAAGTCCTCCTTGGTCGCGGCGATCACGCGGATATCCAGCGGGATCAACTGGTTGCCGCCCAGGCGCTCGACTACGCGCTCTTGCAGCAGGCGCAGCAGCTTGACCTGCACATCCAGGCTCATGCTCTCGATCTCGTCGAGGAACAAGGTGCCGCCGTTGGCGAACTCGAATTTGCCGATGCGCCGTTTCTGCGCGCCGGTGAACGCACCAGGCTCATGGCCGAACAGCTCGCTTTCGACCACCGATTCGGCCAGGGCCCCGGCGTTGATCGCCACGAACGGGCCGTCGCGACGGCTCGACAGGTCGTGCAGGGCGCGCGCCACCACTTCCTTGCCAGCGCCGGTCTCGCCGAGGATCAGCACGTCGGCGCGGGTGCCGGCCAGCGCGCCGATCTGCTCGCGCAGGCGCTGCATCTGCGCCGAATGGCCGACCAGCCGGGTCGACAGTTGCTGGCGGTCGCTCAGGGCCAGGCGCAGGCTGCGGTTGTCCAGCACCAGGCGGCGCAGGGCCAGGGCGCGGCGCACGCTGTCGAGCAGGGCATCGCTGGCGAACGGCTTTTCCAGGAAATCGTAGGCACCGGCGCGCATCGCCTGGACCGCCAGCGGCACGTCGCCGTGGCCGGTGATCAGCAGTACCGGCAGTTCGGCGTCGAGCCCGTGCAGTTGTTCGAGCAGTTGCAGGCCATCGATGCCCGGCATGCGGATATCGCTGACCACCACGCCGGGCCAGTCAGGCTGCAGGCGCGCGGCCAGGCCCTGGGCATCGGCCAGGGCGGCGACCTTGAGGCCGGCCAGGTCCAGGGTCTGGCTCAGGGCCTGGCGCAGGTGCGGATCGTCATCGACCAGGATGACCTGGATTTGGCTGTCGATCAGTGGCTCGGTCATGCCGAGGAATCCTCCGAGGGTTGCAGGTTGGCGCCCGGCGGCGCAACGCGCAGTTGCAGGGTCAGCA
Organism: Pseudomonas sp. SC11; assembly: GCF_047039205.1. NCBI lineage: Bacteria > Pseudomonadati > Pseudomonadota > Gammaproteobacteria > Pseudomonadales > Pseudomonadaceae > Pseudomonas > Pseudomonas sp. SC11. The sequence goes on from NZ_CP178183.1 coordinate 399,183, forward strand.
GGGCGCCGCCTTCCGGGTGGTTGCCCAGCAGCAGCTCGCCGCCCAGGGCGCGCATCAGGCTTTCGCAGATCGCCAGGCCCAGGCCCAGACCCTGGGTCCGGGTCTTGGTGGTGAAGAACGGTTCCTTGGCGTGTTCCAGGGCTTGGCGACTGAAGCCCGGGCCGTTGTCGCGGATGTACAGGTAGACGTTGCCATCGCGCTGTTCGGCACTGAGCCACAGGCGCCGCGGATTGGCTTTTTCGGTGAGGGCGTCGAGGGCGTTGGCCAGCAGGTTGCCGAGCACCTGGCGCAGGCGGGTTTCGCCGGCCTGCACCCACAAGGTCGCGTCGGGCAGGTCGCGGGTCAGTTCCACCGCCATCGCCCGGCGACGCTTGGCCAACAGCGCCAGGGCATCGTCTAGCGCCGGTTGCAGGGCCACGCTTTCCGGCGCATGGCGGTCGCGGCGGGCGAAGGCGCGCAGGTGCGCGATGATCGAGGCCATGCGCCCGGTCAGCTCGCCGATCAGCTTGAGGTTGCCACGGGCGTCCTCGGTGCGCTGGTGATCGAGCAGCACCTCGGCATTCTCGGCATAACTGCGAATGGCCGCCAGCGGCTGGTTGAGCTCGTGGCTGATGCTCGCCGACATGGTGCCGAGCACCGACAGCTTGCCGGCCTGGACCAGTTCGTCCTGGGCGCGCACCAGCTCCTGCTGCGCCTGCTCGCGCTCCAGCACCTCGTTCTTCAAGCGCGTGTTGAGCCATTCCAGGTCGGCGGTGCGCGCCACCACGCGGTTTTCCAATTCCTGGCGGCCACGCGCTTCCAGCTCGATGCGGTCCATGTAGTGACGCCGGCGCTGCATCACCAGCCCGGCCAGGAGCATGGTCACCAGCAGGGCGGCGGCGCCGATGGCCATGACCGTCTGCACCGAGCGATCGACCAGCATACGCGGCGCCAGAATGCTCACCTGCCAGCCGGTTTCCTGGATGTCGCGGGTCTGGGTCAGCCAGGCGTCGGGCTCCAGGTGCAGGGGCTGCGGTGCCTGGGTCGGATACGGCTGGATGGCGATCATCGCCGTGCGCTCCTGCTCGGTCAGCACGCGGGTGGCACGGAATCGCCATTCAGGACGCGAGGTGAGCACCACCACGCCGTTCTGGTCGGTCAGCAGCAGTTGTTCCGGCGTGCGCCCCCACAGGGTTTCGGTGTGGTCCAGGTCCACCTTGACCACCAGCACGCCCACCACCCGCTCTGCGTCACGCACGGCGGCGGCGAAGAAGTAGCCGCGCTTGGCCGAGGTGGTGCCCTGGCCGAAGAAGCGCCCCAGCCGGCCCTGCATCGCTTCGATGAAATACGGCCGGAAGGCGAAGTTGCGACCGACGAAGCTGTCACGCTTGTCCCAGTTCGAGGCGGCCAGGGTGTTGCCGCTGACGTCCATCAGGTACATCACCTCGGCGCCGGTCTGTTGGGTGATTTCGCGCAGCAGGCGATTGGCGTTGGTCACCGCCTCCAGGCGGAACGGGTCGGCCAGCACCCCGCGCAGGGCCGGCAGGTCGCCGAGGATCTGCGGCAGGGTTTCGTAGCGGTGCAGGGTGCCGAGCAGGTTGGCGACGTAGAGGTCGAGGGTCTGGCGATTCTGCGAGGCCAACTGGTCCTGGTAGTAACGTTCGGCCAGGTGGTGCAGGGGCCATAGCAACGGGGTCAGGCACAGCGCCAGCAGTGCCAGGCTGCGCCAGCGGGGACGTCGGGAAGGGGTCTGAATCGAGAGCATCGCCAAGTGCGCCAGAAGGATCTGACGCGATTATGCGCTAGTTCAGGCAGTCGTTCAGCGCCTGCTGCCAATGCGGCTGGCTGACGTGCCACTGCTGGGCCAGGCGCGAGCAGTCCAGCCGCGAATTCAGCGGGCGCCGCGCCGGGGTCGGGTACTCGCTGCTGGGAATCGGCAGCAACTCGGCGCAGGGCAGGCCGCGCGCTTGCAGGTGCGCGGCGATGGCCTGGGCGAAGCCGAACCAGGAGGTCTCGCCCTGGGCCGTGAGGTGATAAGTGCCCCAGGCGCCGGACTCGCCGGACTGCCAGCGTTCGATCAAGGCGCGGGTGCTGGCGGCGATAGTGCCGGTCCAGGTTGGGGCGCCGATCTGGTCGTCCACCACCTTCAATTGCGCGCGCTCCTGCAGCAGGCGCTGCATGGTCAGCAGGAAGTTGCGCCCGTGCAGCGAATACACCCAACTGGTGCGCAGGATGAGGTGTTCGCCGCCCACGGCGGTGATCGCCTGCTCGCCTGCCAGTTTGCTCTGCCCATAGACGCCCAGGGGATTGGGCGTGTCGGCTTCGGTGTAGGCGGCGGTCTTGCTGCCGTCGAACACGTAGTCGGTGGAATAGTGGATCAGCGGCGCCTTCAGGCGCGCGGCTTCCTCGGCCAGCACGCGCGGGCCTTCGGCGTTTATCGCGTAGGCCAGCTCGGCTTCGCTTTCGGCCTGGTCCACCGCCGTGTGCGCAGCGGCGTTGACGATCAGGTCCGGTGCTAGCCGACGCAGCGGCGCGCGCAGCGCTTCGGGTTCGGCCAGATCGAGCTGGTCGCGACCCAGCAGGTGCAGTTCGCCCAGACCGGCCAAGGCCCCGTGCAACGCTTGGGCGAGCTGGCCGTGGTGCCCGCAGACCAGAATCTTCATGGGAACAGCTCCGCGTCCTTCAGCAAAGGGCCGACCTGGTCCTTGGCCGAGAGCAGCGGGGCTCCCTGCAGTTGCCAGTCGATGCCCAGTTGCGGATCGTCCCAGCGGATGCAGCGCTCGGCGGCGGGGTTGTAGTAGTCGGTGGTCTTGTAGAGAAAGTCCGCCGACTCGCTCAGCACCACAAAACCATGGGCGAAGCCGGGGGGGACCCACATCTGGTGCTGATTGTCGGCCGACAGCCGGGCGCTGACCCAGTGTCCGAAGGTGGGCGAGCTGCGACGAATGTCGACGGCCACGTCCAGCACTTCGCCCTGGGTCACCCGTACCAGCTTGCCTTGAGGATTCTGCAGTTGGTAATGCAGGCCGCGCAGTACGCCGCGCTGGGAGCGTGAGTGGTTGTCCTGGACGAATTGGGTTTGCACGCCCGTGAGCTCGGCGAAGGCGCGGGCGTTGTAGCTTTCCAGGAAAAAGCCACGGCTATCACCGAATACCTTCGGTTCGATGATCAGAATATCGGGAATGGCGGTGCTGATAACGTTCATCGTGCTTCTTCAGCCAGCTTGCTCAGGTAGTGACCGTAGCCGGTCTTCTTCAGTTCATGTGCCTTGGCCAGCAGGCGCTCCCTGCAGATCCACCCCTTCTGGTAGGCGATTTCCTCCAGGCACGCCACCTTCAGGCCCTGACGGTGTTCGATGGTCTGCACGTACTGTGAGGCTTCCAGCAGGCTGTCGTGCGTACCGGTGTCGAGCCAGGCAAAACCCCGCCCGAAGCGCTCCACGCGCAGGTCGCCGCGTTGCAGGTAAGCGTTGGTGATGTCGGTGATTTCCAGCTCGCCGCGGGCCGAGGGGCGCACGCCCTTGGCGATCTCGACGACGTCGTTGTCGTAGAAATACAGGCCGGTGACGGCGTAATTGGAACGTGGCACGGCAGGTTTTTCTTCCACCGACAGCGCCTTGCCCTGCTCGTCGAACTCGACCACGCCGAAGCGCTCGGGGTCCTTGACCATATAACCGAACACCGTCGCCCCGCTCCGGCGGCTGACGGCGCGCTGCAACTGTTCGCTGAAGCCCTGGCCATGGAAGATGTTGTCGCCCAGGATCAGGCATACCGGGTCGCTGCCAATGAATGCCTCGCCGATCAGGAAGGCCTGGGCCAGACCGTCCGGCGACGGTTGCTCGGCATAACTGAGGTTGATGCCGAACTGGCTACCGTCGCCGAACAGCGCGCGGTACTGCGGCAGGTCCTGGGGGGTGGAAATCAGCAGGATGTCGCGGATGCCGGCGAGCATCAGCACCGAGATCGGGTAGTAGATCATCGGCTTGTCGTAGATCGGCAGCAGTTGCTTGGACACGCTCAGGGTGATGGGGTGCAGGCGAGTGCCGGAGCCCCCGGCGAGGACGATGCCTTTGGTCATGCGATCAGGTCCTTGAAGTCGGAATGGCCGAGGCGTTCGCCTTGATAGCTGCCGTCCTGCACATGCTGGCACCAGGACAGGTTGTCCAAGTACCACTGCACGGTCTTGCGCAGGCCGGATTCGAAGGTTTCCTGCGGCACCCAGCCCAGCTCGCGCTCGATCTTGCTGGCGTCGATGGCATAGCGCAGGTCATGGCCCGGGCGGTCCTGGACGAAGGTGATCAGGTCGGCGAAGTGGGTGATGTTGTCCGGGCGTTGTGGCGCAAGCTCGTCGAGCAGCGCACAGATGGCGTGTACCACATCGAGGTTCTTCTGCTCGTTGTGCCCGCCGATGTTGTAGGTCTCGCCCACCGTGCCAGCGGTCACCACGTTGACCAGCGCTCGGGCATGGTCCTCGACGAACAGCCAGTCGCGCACCTGCTGGCCGTTGCCGTACACCGGCAGTGGTTTACCCGCCAGGGCATTGAGGATCATCAGCGGGATCAGCTTTTCCGGGAAATGGTAGGGGCCGTAATTGTTCGAGCAATTGGTGATCAGCACCGGCAGCCCATAGGTGCGGTGCCAGGCGCGTACCAGGTGGTCGGACGCGGCTTTGCTGGCCGAGTAAGGCGAACTGGGGGCATAGGGCGTGGTTTCGCGGAACAGGTCGTTCTCGTCATGCAGGTCGCCGTACACCTCGTCGGTGGAAATATGATGGAAGCGAAACGCGGCACGTGCTTCGGCTGGCTGAGCGCTCCACCAGGCTCGGGTGGCCTCGAGCAGCGTATAGGTGCCGGTGATGTTGGTCTGGATGAATGCAGCCGGACCATCGATGGAACGGTCGACGTGGGACTCGGCGGCCAGGTGCATGATTGCCTGGGGTTGGAAGCGCTCGAGCGTAGCACTGACGGCGGCTTGATCGCCGATATCGGCCTGGACGAACTCATAGCGGCTGTCCTGGGCGATCGGCTGCAGCGACTCGAGATTGCCGGCGTAGGTGAGCTTGTCGAGGTTCAGCACCTGATGGTCGGTGTGGCCGATCAGGTGGCGGATCAGCGCCGAGCCGATGAAACCAGCACCGCCTGTGACGAGAATACGCATAAGGTGTCACTTTCCTGGAAATCAGTGGAAGCCAGTAGGGCGCAGCCCCGGTCGGGCAGCGTCTCGAGGCCGGCAAAGGCTTCATCATAGCGCGTACTGCGGGCGTGCAGTGACAGACTGCAGCGAGCCCCACTTGCGTCCCGGCGAGGGTGGTGGCGTCATAGGCGAAATCGAGGCCGAGGTTCGCACCATGCCGCTGCACACCCTGATCCACCGCTCCAGCCTGCCCCGCCCCCAGGTTTCCGAGACGCAGGCCCTCCAGGCCCTGCAGGCCTACTACGGTCTGCATGGGTCGCTGGTGCCTCTTGGCAGCCAGCAGGACGTGAATTTCCGGCTGGACAGCGATCAGGGGCGTTTCGTGTTCAAGCTTTGCCACGGCAGTTATGCACGAATCGAGCTGGAGGCCCAGCATGCGGCACTGGCCTACCTGCGCGAGCACGGCCTGCCGGTGCCGGCGGTGCGTGCGGCGTTGGACGGCAGCCGGTTGCTGGCCTTGCAGATCGGTGGCCAGGCCTTGCGCGGGCGCGTGCTCGAGTACCTCGACGGCCAGCCGCTGACGCGTGTGGCGCACCTGCCGCAGCACGTGATGGCTGAACTCGGTGCCTTGTGCGCCCAGGTGGGCAAGGCCCTGGCCGGCTTCGACCATCCGGGCCTGGAGCGCACCCTGCAGTGGGATCCGCGCCATGCCGGGGTGCTGATCGAACACCTGCTGCCGGTGATCAAGGACCGCGCCCACCGCGAGCGCGTGGCTGAAGTGGCCAGCCAGTCGCAGCGACGCCTGGCGCCCTTGGTCGGGCAGTTACCCAAGCAGGCCGTGCACCTGGACATCACCGATGACAACGTGGTGTGGGCGCTGGATGAGCACCTGCAATGGCAGGCGCGGGGGGTGATCGACTTCGGCGATCTGTCGCGCACCTGGCGCATCGCCGATTTGTCCGTCACCTGCGCGGCCATGCTCCAACATGCCGCTGGCGATCCGCTGCGCATCCTGCCGGTGGTCGCCGCCTACCAGGCGGTCAACCCGCTGAGCGAAGCCGAGTTGCGCGTCCTGTGGCCGTTGCTGCTGAATCGCTCGGCGGTGCTGGTGCTGAGCAGCGAGCAGCAACTGACGGTCGACCCCGACAACCAGTACATCCGCGACAACATCGCCCATGAGTGGGAGATCTTCAACACCGCCACCGCCCTGCCTGCCGCGCTGATGGAGGCGGCGATCCTGCACGCGGCAGGCATGGCAGCGCAGGCGCCGGACCTGGCCGGCTGCGCGCCGCTGCTGCCGAGCCTGGCGCGGGAGAAGGTCAGCCTGCTCGACCTCGGCGTGCTCAGCCCGCACTGCGACGCTGGCAATTGGCAACAGGCCGGCTTCGACCAGCGTCTGCTGCTCGCCCAGCCCGCGCCGGCCAGTACCCAGTACGGTCAGTATCGCCTGTCGCAGACCCACATCGACCGCCCGGACGAGCCGGCCACCTGTGCCCTGGGCGTGGAATTGAAGCTGTCCATCGGAACCTTGCTGCACGCGCCCCAGGCGGGCATCTGGCTGAGCACCGGCGATGGGCGCGGCTGTCTGAGCACGGCCCAGTGGGGGCTGTGGCTGAGCGGGCTGGAGCGCACGCCCGAGGACGGCGAGTCGGTGGAAAAGGGCCAGGTGCTCGGTTCCACCTGCGGCCTGCTCGGCGTGCAGCTTGCGCTGGACACCGACATTCAGCCGCCGTTTTTTGCCAGGCCGTCGCAGGCGGCCACCTGGCTGGCCTTGTGCCCGTCGCCGGCGGCGCTGCTTGGTTTCGACTGCGACGCCGAACCGCTGGCCGACTCCCAGGCCTTGCTGGCCCGTCGCGATGCGAGCTTCGCCCGCTCGCAGAAGCATTACTACACCCAGCCGCCGCACATCGAGCGGGGCTGGCGCAACTACCTGATCGACATGCAGGCTCGCTCGTACCTGGACATGCTCAACAACGTGGCCGTGCTCGGCCATGGCCATCCGCGCATGGTTGCCGAGTCGGCGCGGCAGTGGTCGCTGCTCAACACCAACTCGCGCTTCCACTACGCGGCCATCGCCGAGTTCTCCGAACGGTTGCTGGCGTTGGCGCCGCCTGGGTTCGACCGGGTGTTCCTGGTCAACAGCGGCACCGAGGCCAACGACCTGGCGATCCGTCTGGCCTGGGCCTACAGCGGCGGGCGCGACCTGCTCAGTGTGCTGGAGGCCTACCACGGCTGGTCGGTGGCCACCGACGCGATTTCCACTTCGATCGCCGACAACCCGCAGGCCCTGGAGACCCGCCCGGACTGGGTGCATCCGGTAGAGGCACCGAACACCTTCCGCGGACGTTTTCGCGGGCCCGACAGTGCGGCGGCCTACTTGCGCGATGTCGAGGCCAAGCTGGCCGACCTGGACGCGCGAGGGCGCCAACTGGCGGGGATGATCTGCGAGCCGGTGTATGGCAATGCCGGGGGTATCTCGCTGCCGCCGGATTACCTGCGCCAGGCCTACGCCCTGGTGCGCGCGCGTGGCGGGGTGTGCATCGCCGATGAAGTGCAGGTCGGCTACGGCCGTCTGGGCGAGCATTTCTGGGGCTTCGAAGAGCAGGGCGTGGTGCCGGACATCATCACCATGGCCAAGGGCATGGGCAACGGCCAGCCGTTGGGCGCGGTGATCACCCGGCGTGAGATCGCCGAGGCGCTGGAGGCCGAGGGCTACTTCTTTTCCTCGGCCGGTGGCAGCCCGGTGAGTTGCCGCATCGGCATCGCGGTGCTCGACGTCATGCGCGACGAGGGGCTGTGGGACAACGCCCGCGAGGTGGGCCGGCATTTCAAGTCGCGCCTGCAAGCGCTGGTGGACAAGCACCCGCTGGCCGGTGCGGCCCATGGCTCGGGGTTCTACCTGGGGCTGGAGCTGGTCCGTGATCGTCACACCCTGGAGCCGGCCACCGAGGAAACCCTGCTGTTGTGCGATCGCCTGCGCGAACTGGGGATCTTCATGCAGCCGACCGGCGACCACTTGAACATCCTCAAGATCAAGCCGCCCATGTGCACTACGCGCGCCAGCGTGGACTACTTTGTCAACTGCGTGGATCAGGTGCTGGGGGAAATCACTGAATTCATGTCGATTAATATCGGCTAACTAAACGTCTAATTCATTATTTTAGGCTTTAGTACCCTTTAAATACCGATTTGCATCGGATAAATTGGGCGGCATCCGGCCATTCGTGGCCCGGGCTCGCCCCCAAATCTGCAGAGGCTTTCCATGAAGACCCTTGATTCGACTCCCCGCGCCGACGGTTTCCACATGCCCGCCGAGTGGGCGCCACAGACCCAGGTGTGGATGGTGTGGCCGGAGCGTCCGGACAACTGGCGTCAGGGCGGCAAGCCCGCGCAGGCGGCCCATGTGACCCTGGCCAAGGCCATCGCCCGCTTCGAGCCGGTCACCGTGGCGGTGTCGGCTGGGCAGTACGGCAACGCCCGTCGTCAGCTTGAGCTGCCGAACATCCGTGTGGTGGAAATGAGCAGCGACGATGCCTGGGTGCGCGACACCGGCCCGACCTTCGTCATCGACGACCATGGCGAAGTGCGTGGGGTCGACTGGGGCTTCAACGCCTGGGGTGGCTTTGACGGCGGTCTGTACGCGCCGTGGAACCGTGACGAAGAGCTGGCCGCCAAAGTCATGGAAATGGAGCGTTGCCAGCGCTATCACACCGAAGGCTTCGTGCTCGAGGGCGGCTCGATCCATGTCGATGGCGAGGGCACGCTGATCACCACCGAGGAGTGCCTGCTCAATCGCAACCGCAACCCGCACCTGAGCCGCGAGCAGATCGAAGAGGTCCTGCGCGAGCAGTTGGCGGTGCAGACCATCGTCTGGTTGCCCGAGGGGCTGTACAACGACGAGACCGACGGCCACGTCGACAATTTCTGCTGTTACGTGCGTCCAGGCGAAGTGTTACTGGCCTGGACCGATGATTCCAATGACCCCAACCATGCCCGTTGCCACGCCGCCTACGAGGTGCTGAAGAACACCCGCGATGCCAAAGGGCGCGAGTTCGTGGTGCACAAGATGCCCATTCCTGGACCGCTTTATGCCACCGAAGAAGAATGCGCCGGCGTCGACCAGGTCGCCGGCAGCCAGCCGCGCGATCCCTCGGTGCGCCTGGCCGGATCCTACGTGAACTTCCTGATCGTCAACGGCGGCATCATCGCGCCCAGCTTCGACGATCCAGCCGACGCCCGCGCCAGAGCGATCCTCACCGAGCTGTTCCCCGATCACGAGGTGGTGATGATCCCCGGCCGTGAGCTACTGCTGGGTGGCGGCAATATCCACTGCCTGACCCAGCAGCAGCCGGCGCCGGTCAAGCGCTGAGCCGGCCTCCACCCTGCCAGGGACGGTGCTGATCGAGCGTCGCTCGCGATGATCGACCAGCACCCTGGCACAGCTCTTGTATCGCATTCAGCCGGATGGTTCAGGCAGGGGGCCACACCCCCGTTCTGTAACATTCACCCGGTAGTTTGGCCGCTCACGCCTCCAGGGAGTACGTGTCGAAATGAATGCAGCAAGTGAGTCGGCTATGTCCCCCGTGGCGATCGATCACGAATCGCTCAAGGTGTTGGCGCAGTGGTTGAAGCACCATGGAAGCCTCCGGGTCAGGAAGACCGATCCACGCCGCCTTCTGGATGCGCGATACCCGCAGGGATTGCTCAGCGACGCAGAGCTCGACGCGCTCGCCGCTGTCTGGCACTGACCGCCAGCCCGGTATCGCGACGGCAAACGCCACCGTTCACACGGTGGCGTTTGTTTTTCAGCCGGCCAGTTCCGTGGCCTCGTCCTCTTCGAAGCCGCGCATCGCTCGCCCGACCAGCAACGGGTCGGGGGCGTGGGCGACGCTGTGGTCCTTGTCCGGATAGTCCAGGGCGTGGAGGAAGTGGCGGATGCAGTTGAGTCGGGCGCGCTTCTTGTCGTCGGACTTGATCACGGTCCAGGGCGCATCGGCGGTGTCGGTGTGGAAGAACATGGCTTCCTTGGCCGCGGTGTAGTCGTCCCACTTGTCCAGCGACTTGATGTCGATGGGCGACAGCTTCCAGTGCTTGAGCGGATCGTCACGGCGCGAGATGAAGCGGCGCAGCTGCTCTTCGCGGTTGACCGAGAACCAATATTTGAACAGCAGGATGCCGCTGTTGCACAGCATGCGTTCGAGGTCGGGGGCTTGGCGCATGAACTCCAGGTATTGCAGCGGCGAGCAGAAGTCCATCACCCGCTCGACGCCGGCGCGGTTGTACCAGGAGCGGTCGAAGAACACCATTTCCCCGGCGGTGGGCAGGTGCTGGATGTAGCGCTGGAAGTACCACTGGCCCTTTTCCTGTTCCGAAGGCTTTTCCAGCGCCACGATGCGTGCGCCGCGTGGGTTGAGGTGTTCCATGAAGCGCTTGATGGTGCCGCCTTTGCCGGCCGCGTCGCGTCCCTCGAACAACACCACGATGCGCTGGCCGGTGTCCTTGGCCCAGCTTTGTACCTTGAGCAGCTCGATCTGCAGCGCGTGCTTGGCCTTTTCGTACTCCTGGCGGCGCATCCGTGTGGCGTAGGGATAGCTGGCCGGCAGGCGGGCGCTGGTGCTGTCTTCGTTGCTGCCCTTGCGGGCGGTGGCCACTTCCAGTGCGGCAGGCTGTTGGCTGATGCGGGTGATGGTCGCTTCGGGCTTGCGCTTGCGGGCGCGAGCAGTGCGCGCGGGTGTGGGCGTGGCAGAGGCGGTGGGTGCGGGGAGGGGAAGAGGTGCGTCGTCGCTCATGGAGATCCTTGCGGGAATCGGGGGTCCATGGCGTAGCTTAGGGGGATGCGGAGGATGGCGGTTTGACATTGATCAAACCCGGCAGCCAAATCCCAGGCAACAAAAAACCCGCACTGGGCGGGTTTCTTGTGTCGCTTCGGGTAACTTTGCAACCACCCGATGCTTAATGGTGGTGCCCAGAGACGGAGTCGAACCGCCGACACGAGGATTTTCAATCCTCTGCTCTACCGACTGAGCTATCTGGGCGACGGGGCGAATTAAAAAGGTTTTCAGTTCTTGCGTCAACGACTTTTTGAAAAAATTTTAAATTAATTCCGTCGCTTACGGCCGTTGCCTGTTTTTTGTACAGACGTTGGCCGTGCTCGGGCTCAGGCGCTCGGTGGCACGTAGCCTTCAGCCTGGGCGTAGTCCTCGCCAGCGAAGAACTTGTCCATCTCCGCCTGGAGAAACTTGCGGTCCTCGCCGTTCATCATGTTCAGGCGCTTCTCGTTGATCAGCATGGTCTGGTGCTTCTGCCACTCGTCCCAAGCCTTCTGCGAGATGTGTTCGTAGATGTCCTGGCCCTTGGCGCCCGGGTAGGGCGGGCGCGGCAGGCCGGGCAGCTCTTCGTTGTACTTGCGGCACTTCACGGTGCGGGTCATCGGGACTCTCCTGCAATCAATGCGTCGGCCGCGCGGGCCAGCAGTTTCTTCACTGGGGCGGCGAGGCCCAGGCGCGGCGGGGTGGCGAGGTTATACCAGAGCCAGTCGGGCTCGGCCACGTGCGGTCCGAGCGAGTCCACGCGGACCAGCCAGGGCTCGATCGCCAGTTGGAAATGGCTGAAAGTGTGGGTCAGGCCTTGCAGCGCCTGGCGTTCGGTCATGCGCAGGCCGTGCTGGTAGGCGAGGTCGTCGAGCTGCTCCAGGCTGTCCAGCTCCGGCAGGCTCCACAGACCGCCCCACAGGCCGCTGGAGGGGCGGCGGTAGAGCAGGATGGCGCCTTCGTGGTTGGTCAGCAGCGGCATCAGCGCCCGGCGCTGGGGCAGGGCTTTGCGCGGCTTGGGTTCGGGGTAGCGCTTTTCCTCGCCCAGCAGGTGCGCTTCGCAGCCGCGCTGCAGCGGGCAGATCAGGCAACTGGGCTTGGAACGGGTACACAGCGTGGCACCCAGGTCCATCATCGCCTGGGTGTAGTCGTTGACCCGCGTCGTCGGCGTGAAGCGCTCGGCCGCCATCCACAGGGCATTGGCGACCTTTGGCTCGCCGGGGTAGCCGCCTTGCGCGGTGAACCGCGCCAGCACGCGCTTGACGTTGCCGTCGAGGATCGGCGCGCGCAGGCCCATGCTGATACTGGCGATGGCACCGGCGGTGGAGCGGCCGATGCCGGGCAGTTCGGTGAGCTGGGCGACGCTGCGCGGGAATTCGCCCGCGTGCTCGGCGACGACGATCTGCGCCGCCTTCTGCAAGTTGCGCGCACGGGTGTAGTAACCCAGGCCCGTCCACAGGTGCAGCACTTCGTCTTCGGGCGCCTCGGCCAGCGCCTGCACGGTCGGCAGCGCCTGCATGAAGCGGTCGAAGTAGTTGAGCACCGTGCTCACCTGGGTCTGCTGCAACATGATTTCCGACACCCACACCCGGTACGGGGTGATGCCCTGTTGCCAGGGCAGGTCGTGGCGGCCGTGCTGGTCGAACCACTCCAGCACGGCGCTGGAGAACTGCTGGGGGCTCATCGTTTGAACAGCCCCTTGAGCGCGTCCTTCAATTCCGGGCTGACCTTGTCGCCGAGCTTTTCATCGAGCTTCTCGTCGATCTTGTCTTTCAGGCGATTGCCGGCCAGCTTGGCGGCGACCTTGCCCAGGCCGTCCTTGTCCAGGCGGCAGGCCTTGGCGCCCAGCTCCAGCGGGCCGCGGCAGCGCAGCGGCAGCTCGACGCCGACGTAGCGCTCGTTGACCTGGCAGGCCGGGTCGGGCATGGCCCGCTGATCGCCCTCGACCAGTACGCCGATGCCGTAGTCCATGCCCAGCACGCGCAGGTCCACGTCGCCATGGCCGTTGACGGTCAGGCCTGGGATGCGCACCTTCAGGTCCGGGTTGCTGGCCACGCCGTTGCGCACCACCAAGGTGCCGCGCAGTTCCTGGAACGGCGTGTCCTTGGCCCGTGGCTCGCCGCTGAGCTGCTTGCGGTTGAGGGTGGCGATGGCCTGGCACAGCTGCTGTTCGAGGTTGGCGTTGACCAGCACGCCATCGGTGATGGTGAAGCTGGCATTGCCATTGAGCGTATCGACCAGTGCTTTCTGGCTGTTGCCGCTGGCAGTGAGGTCGCTGGACAGGGTCAGCAGGCCCTTGACCGGCGAGGCCTGATCTGGCGTGTTGCGCTTGATGAAGTGTTCGACCGGTACGCGGGTGATCTGCGTGTTGACGCCCAGTTGCGGCACGGCCGGGCGCACGTCGACCGTGCCCTTGGCCTCGAAGCTGCCGTTGTACAGGCCGCCGCGCAGGGTCTGCAGAGTCAGCAGGCCGCCTTGGCCGGAGGCTTGCAGATGAGCGTCGGTGATCGGCAGCTTGTCCAGGGTCAGGGCGCCGAACGACAGGTCGGCTTGCAGGTCCAGGGCACGCAGGCGATCGACCGGCAGCAGCTTGTCGGTGCTCCAGGCCACTTGGGTGGGTGCGCTCGGCAGCGGCGTGGAGCCGGCCCCGGCGACTGCCGTGGCTTCCTGCTGCTGCACCTCGGCCTGACGCGCGGCCTTGGCATCTTTGGCCTCCTCGCTCTTGGCCGGCAGGTAGCGGTCGGCGTCGAACTTGTCGCCCTTGAGCTGCACGCGCAGCGCCTGCTTGGCGAAGTCTTCGATGGCGACGCGGCCGGTGAAGCTGCTGTCATCGAGTTTCACCGCCAGGTCTGGCAGGGCGATGGCGGTTGGCGAACCTTCCAGGCGGGTGACCAGTTCGAGCTTGGCGAAGGCGTTCGCATCGGCGGTGGCCGGCAGCGGATGGCCGATGCCGTCGAGGAAGGTGCGCAGGTTGAATTGGGCGATGGACAGCGCGCCGCTGATCTGCGGGGTGCTGCTCAGGTCGCGCAGGTTCAGCTCGCCGAGTGCACGCAACTGGTTGGCCGAGACCTTGAGGCCGGTCCAGGAGGCGACGTTGGCGCCCAGGTCGGCCAGTACCTGGCCCTGGGCGGCGAAGGTCACGGTCTTGCCGGCGGTCGGCTCGCCCGAGGTTTCGCCGGACAAGCGCATGTCTTCGAGGCTATAGCGCTTGAGCTTGCGATCGAAGCGCAGATCGCCGACCAGCTCGGTGCGCGCCTTGATGTTCGGTTCGCTGGCGCTGACGAAGGCACTGGCTTTGATCGGTGTGCTGACGCCGTCATGCACGGGACCGGTGCTCAGTTGGATGCTTTCGGCGCCATAGCTCCTGCCGCTCTGTTCGTCGGTGAACTGCACTCGCGCGTTGTTCACGGTGAGGCTGTCGATGTCCAGCTTCACGGCGCGTTCGTTGGCATCGCCCTTGGCTGGCGCGGGCGCTTCGCTCGGCTCGGCCGTGGCCGTCGGGGCGCTGGCGTTCTGCTCGGGCAGCGGCTTGCCGATGTCCTCCCAGTTGCCGTGGCCGTGCGGGTCGCGCACCAGGGTAAGGTTCAGGCCTTCGACGCGCACGTCGCTCATCTGCACCTCGCGGCGCAGCAGCGGCAGGACGCGCACCGACAAGCCGAGCATCTGCAGGTCGGCGAACGGCTGCTTGGGGTTGTTCAGCGTGGCGATGCTCGCCTCATGCAGTTCCAGGCCCAGCCAGGGGAACAGGCTCCAGCCGATGTCACCGTTGAGGGTCAGCTCGACGTGGGCCTTCTTGCGGGCCAGCTCGCGGATTTCGTCTTTGTAGTCGTTGGGATCGAAGAGGTGGGTCAGGGCGAAGCCCAGCGCCACGATGATCAGCAACAACCCGAGAAGTCCAAGCCCCAGGATTTTGCCGAACGCTTTCATGGGCGAGTCCTTGTAGTCCGATGGATGAATTCGAGCGGCAGAGTATAGCGCCGTGCGCGCCGCTTCTGAGTAACTGACGCGCGATAGGGGGCGTTTGCCATGAAAGGGCTTCGACAGCGTCGCCCGACACAGTTCCGTTCGAAGACTGCCCAGCCTGATCGGACGCAAACGCTTGCGCACGAAATCACGGGGCGAGCAGATTTATGAAAAATAATGATGTCAGTTTGATCTCGCCGTCACTTTATGCTGGTAACCTTGCCTCGCTTCCGGAGTGTCCGCGACCGATTGTCGCGGGGCAGTGATGCCGAAAACGGCGCGTAATTCGCCTTGTGTGCCGCGAAACGCCAGGGAAACGATCCGTAAGCACTGACAATTCATATAAGGATCGAATCCATGACAAGCAGCAACACGACAGGGGCGGCGCCAGGCTTCCTGTCCAAGGAGCGCATCATCGCCCGCCCGGGCTTCAACCGCTGGCTGGTACCCCCGGCGGCATTGGCTATCCACCTGTGCATCGGCATGGCCTACGGCTTCTCGGTGTTCTGGCTGCCGCTGTCGCAAGCCATCGGTATCACCGCACCGGTGGCCTGCTCGCCCGACCTGGGCTTCATCGCCCGTCTGTTCAGCGCCGACTGCGACTGGCAGATCTCGATGCTGAGCTGGATCTACACCCTGTTCTTCGTCTTCCTCGGCTGCTCGGCCGCCGTGCTGGGCGGCTGGCTGGAACATGCCGGTCCGCGCAAGGCTGGCCTGGTCTCGGCGCTGTGCTGGTGTGGCGGCCTGGTGATTTCGGCCATCGGTATCAAGACCCATCAGCTGTGGATGATGTGGCTGGGGTCGGGTGTGATCGGCGGTATCGGCCTGGGGCTGGGCTACATTTCGCCGGTTTCGACCCTGATCAAGTGGTTCCCGGACAAGCGCGGCATGGCCACCGGCATGGCGATCATGGGCTTCGGCGGCGGCGCGATGGTGGGTGCACCGCTGGCCACGGCGCTGATGGGGCACTTCGCCAACGGCCAGGAAGTGGGCGTGTGGCAGAGCTTCATCGCCATGGCGGCCATCTATTTCGTGTTCATGACCGCAGGCGCCCTGGCCTACCGCGTGCCGCCGACCGGCTGGAAACCCGAGGGCTGGACGCCGCCGGCGAAGAAAGCCAACGCCATGGTCACCGACCGTCACGTGCACGTCAGTGTGGCCTGGAAAACTCCGCAGTTCGCCCTGGTGTGGCTGGTGCTGTGCCTGAACGTGTCGGCCGGTATCGGCATCCTCGGCATGGCTTCGCCTCTGCTGCAGGAAGTGTTCGGCGGCAAGTTGCTGGGCAACGACCTGAGCTTCAGTGAGCTCAATGCCGCGCAACTGGCGCAGATCGCCGCCATCGCCGCGGGCTTCACCGGCTTGCTGAGCCTGTTCAACATTGGCGGGCGCTTCTTCTGGGCGTCGTTCTCCGACTACATCGGGCGCAAGAACACCTACTTCGCCTTCTTCGCCTTGGGCGTGGGCCTGTACACGCTGGTGCCGAACATGGGCCACATCGGTAACGTCGCGCTGTTCGTGGCGGCGTTCTGCATCATCCTGTCGATGTATGGCGGCGGTTTCTCGACCGTTCCGGCCTACCTGGCCGACCTGTTCGGCACGCAGATGGTCGGCGCGATCCACGGCCGCCTGCTCACCGCCTGGGCGGCGGCCGGCGTGCTCGGCCCGGTGCTGATCACCTACCTGCGTGAGGCGCAGTTGGCGGCCGGCGTGCCGCGCGCCGCTGCCTACGACATGACCTTGTACATCCTCGCCGGCCTGCTGGTGCTGGGCTTCATCTGCAACCTGCTGGTGCGTCCGGTGGCTGACAAGTACTTCATGACCGATGCCGAGCTGGCCGCCGAGCGCGCGCTGAGCCACGACAAAGGCGCCGACGGGGCCAAGTCGCTGGAATGGCACGCCGCGCCGGGCAGCCTGCCGCTGGTGCTGCTGGCCTGGGCGGTGGTGGTGATTCCGCTGGCCTGGGGCGTGTGGGTCACCTTGCAGAAGACCGCGGTGCTGTTCCACTGAGGCCGATGACAGCCGGCTGATGGCTGGCTGCGATGGCCCTATCGCGGGGCAAGCCCGCTCCCACAGGTTCTGCACTGTGGGGGCGGGCTTGCCCCGCGATGCATTTACGGCGTCGCCACACGTCATCCGCGTTTCAAGCCGGCGCGTTCTGGGCCTATAATGCAGCCCTTTTCGCCCAATGATTTTGCGGAGCTGGTGATGGTCGAACGTAAGGCTTCCGTCGAGCGCAATACCCTGGAAACCCAGGTCAAGGCCTCGATCAACCTGGATGGCAGCGGCAAGGCCCGATTCGATATCGGCGTGCCTTTCCTTGAACACATGCTCGACCAGATCGCCCGGCACGGGCTGATCGATCTGGACATCGAATGCAAGGGCGACCTGCATATCGACGATCACCACACCGTCGAAGACGTCGGCATCACCCTCGGCCAGGCGTTCGCCAAGGCCGTCGGCGACAAGAAGGGCATCTTTCGCTATGGCCATGCCTACGTGCCGCTGGACGAAGCGCTGTCGCGCGTGGTCATCGACTTCTCCGGCCGCCCGGGCCTGCAGATGCATGTGCCGTTCACCCGCGCTTCGGTCGGCGGTTTCGATGTGGACCTGTTCCAGGAGTTCTTCCAGGGCTTCGTCAACCACGCGCTGGTCACCCTGCACATCGACACGATCCGCGGGCACAACACCCACCACCAGATCGAAACCGTGTTCAAGGCCTTCGGCCGCGCCCTGCGCATGGCCGTGACGCTCGACGAGCGCATGGCCGGTCAGATGCCTTCGACCAAGGGATGCCTGTGATGCAGACCGTCGCCGTCATCGACTATGGCATGGGCAACCTGCACTCGGTGGCCAAGGCCCTCGAGCACGTGGGCGCCGGCAAGGTGCTGGTCACCAGCGACGCGGCGGTGATCCGCGAGGCTGACCGCGTGGTATTCCCCGGCGTGGGCGCAATCCGCGACTGCATGGCCGAAATCCGCCGCCTGGGCTTCGACGCCCTGGTGCGTGAAGTCAGCCAGGACCGTCCGTTTCTCGGCATCTGCGTGGGCATGCAGGCGCTGCTCGAACACAGTGAGGAAAACGAAGGCGTCGATTGCATCGGCCTGTTCCCTGGCCAGGTGCGGTTCTTCGGCAAGGGCCTGGAGGAAGACGGCGAGCACCTGAAGGTGCCGCACATGGGCTGGAACGAAGTCAGCCAGTGCGTCGACCATCCGCTGTGGCACGACGTGCCGGACCGCGCGCGTTTCTACTTCGTGCACAGCTACTACATCCAGGCCGGCAAGCCGGGCCAGGTGGTCGGTCGAGGCCATTACGGCGTCGACTTCGCCGCCGCACTGGCCGACGGCTCGCGCTTCGCCGTGCAGTTCCACCCGGAAAAGAGCCACACCCATGGCCTGCAATTGCTGCAGAACTTCGTGGCCTGGGACGGGCGCTGGTAAACCCACAGCTTCAAGCTTCGAGCTGCAAGCACCCAGCAGGAGCGCGCAGCTCGAACAACCGCGTGCAAGCTTGTCGCTTGAGGCTTGCAGCTTGTGAATTTTGAGGAACACACATGCTGATCATCCCCGCTATCGATCTGAAGGACGGTGCCTGCGTGCGCCTGCGTCAAGGCCGCATGGAAGACTCCACGGTGTTCTCCGATGACCCGGTGAGCATGGCTGCCAAATGGGTCGAGGGTGGCTGCCGCCGCCTGCACCTGGTCGACCTCAACGGCGCCTTCGAAGGCCAGCCGGTCAATGGCGAGGTGGTCACTGCCATCGCCAAGCGTTATCCGACCCTGCCGATCCAGATCGGCGGCGGTATCCGTTCGCTGGAAACCATCGAGCATTACGTCAGGGCCGGTGTCAGCTACGTGATCATCGGCACCAAGGCGGTCAAGCAGCCCGAGTTCGTCGCCGAGGCCTGCAAGGCCTTCCCCGGCAAGGTCATCGTCGGCCTGGATGCCAAGGACGGCTTCGTCGCCACCGACGGCTGGGCCGAGGTCAGTTCGGTGCAGGTCATCGACCTGGCCAAGCGTTTCGAGGCCGACGGCGTCTCGGCGATCGTCTACACCGACATCGCCAAGGACGGCATGATGCAGGGCTGCAACGTGCCCTTCACCAAGGCCCTGGCTGAAGCCACCTCGATCCCGGTGATCGCCTCGGGCGGTATCCACAACTTGGGTGACATCAAGGCGCTGCTGGACGCCAAGGCCCCCGGCATCATCGGCGCCATCACCGGCCGTGCCATCTACGAAGGCACTCTCGACGTCGCCGAGGCCCAGGCCTTCTGCGACAACTACTAAGAGCTGCAAGCTACAAGCGGCAAGCTGCAAGATGGAGAGCGCTATGCGAGCCGCTTGCAGCTTGAAGCTTGAAGCTTGCCGCTGCCTTCAGGAGCCTGACCCATGGCTTTAGCCAAACGCATCATCCCTTGCCTGGACGTGGACAACGGCCGGGTGGTCAAGGGCGTCAAGTTCGAGAACATCCGTGATGCCGGCGATCCGGTGGAGATCGCCCGGCGCTACAACGAGCAGGGCGCCGACGAGATCACCTTCCTCGACATCACCGCCAGCGTCGATGGTCGCGACACCACGCTGCACACCGTCGAGCGCATGGCCAGCCAGGTGTTCATCCCCCTGACCGTCGGCGGTGGCGTGCGCAGCGTGCAGGACATCCGCAACCTGCTCAACGCCGGGGCCGACAAGGTGTCGATCAATACCGCTGCGGTCTTCAACCCGGAGTTCGTCGGGGAAGCGGCCGATCGCTTCGGCTCGCAGTGCATCGTCGTCGCCATCGACGCCAAGAAAGTCTCGGGCCCCGGCGAAGTGCCGCGCTGGGAGATCTTCACCCACGGCGGGCGCAAGCCGACCGGGCTCGATGCCGTTGAATGGGCGAAGAAAATGGAAGCGCTGGGGGCGGGGGAGATCCTGCTGACCAGCATGGATCAGGACGGCATGAAGAACGGCTTCGACTTGGGCGTGACCCGTGCCATCAGCGATGCGCTGGGCATTCCGGTGATCGCGTCGGGTGGTGTAGGCAACCTGCAGCACTTGGCCGACGGCATTCTGGAAGGGCATGCCAGCGCGGTGCTGGCGGCGAGTATCTTCCACTTCGGCGAGTACACGGTGCCGGAGGCCAAGGCCTACATGGCTTCGCGCGGTATCGTGGTGCGCTGATTCAGTGAAGCGGGCCGCCAGGCGGCCCAATCGCAGGGCAAGCCCGCTCCCAGTGGCGGGTGGGAGCGGGCTTGCCCCGCGATGGCTTCAACCGTGGTTCTTGCCCAGCAACGCGTGGTACAGCTCGGTGTCGCCGAGGATGCCGACCACCTTGTCGTTCTCCTGCAACACCAGCTTGTTGCCGGTGTGATAGCGGATCTGCAGCGCCTCGCGCATGCCGATGTCTGCATGCACCAGGGTCGGCCTGCGACCGAGGCTTTCCACGTCTTGACCCGGTGCCCAGTTCTGCAAGTCCAGCCCGTTCTGCCCCTGACGTGCACGTTGCAGCGAACCGCCTTCGCCCAGGTCCAGCCACGAATCGCCGCTGGGGTCCAGGCACACCGAACCGTTGATCCGCTTGCAGTCGTTGACGCTGCGCATCAGGCTGCGGCCGCACAGCACGTTGAGTGGGTTGGTGTGGGCGACGAAGGTGCGCACGTACTCGTCGGCCGGGTTGAGCACGATCTCTTCGGGCTTGCTGTACTGGATGATCCGACCGTCCTTCATGATCGCGATACGGCTGCCCAGTTTCAGCGCCTCGTCCAGGTCGTGGCTGACGAAGACGATGGTCTTGCTCAGCTTGCGCTGCAACTCCAGCAGTTCATCCTGCAGACCTTGGCGGATTAGCGGGTCGAGTGCCGAGAAAGGTTCGTCCATCAGCAGGATGTCGGCATCCATCGCCAGTGCCCGGGCCAGGCCCACGCGCTGCTGCATGCCGCCGGACAGTTCGTCGGGCTTCTTGTTGCGCCACTGGGTCAGGCCCACCAGCTCGAGTTTCTCGTCCACCAGCTTGCGCCGCTCCTTCTCGGGGCGGCCCTGCATTTCCAGGCCGAAGCTGATGTTCTCGCGCACCGTCAGCCAGGGCATCAGGGCGAACTTCTGGAACACCATGGCGATGCGCTTGGTGCGCATCATCTTCAGTTCCGCCGGGGTGCAGTGGGCAATGTCGATGTGCTTGCCTTCGTGCTCGACGAACAGCTTGCCGCGGCTGACGGTGTTCAGGCCGTTGATGCAGCGCAGCAGGCTCGACTTGCCCGAACCGGACAGGCCCATCAGCACGCAGATCTCGCCCTTCTGGATGTCCAGGTTGGCTTTTTCCACGCCGACCACCAGGCCGGTCTGCTTGAGGATCTGCTCGCGGGTCTTGCCTTCGTCGAGCAGCGCCAGCGCTTCGCGCGGCTTGGTGGAGAAGATGACATCGACATCTTCGAAGCGAATGATGCTCATGCTTCACTCCTTGCCGGCTGTTCCGGTTGCTTGCAGATACGGTCGAGCATGATCGCCAACAGCACGATCGCCAGGCCCGCTTCGAAGCCGAGCGAGATGTCGGCGGTGTTGAGTGCGTTGACCACAGGCTTGCCCAGGCCATCGGCGCCGACCAGCGCGGCGATCACCACCATCGACAGCGACAGCATGATGCACTGGGTGACCCCGGCGGCGATGCTGGGCATGGCGTGGGGCAGTTCGATGCGCGTGAGCAACTGGCGGCGCGAGCAGCCAAAGGCTTTGCCGGCGTCCATCAGTTCCTGCGGTACGTCGCAGATGCCCAGGTAGGTCAGGCGAATCGGCGCGGCGATGGCGAAGACCACGGTGGAGATCAGGCCGGGTACCACGCCCAGGCCGAACAGGGTCAGGGTCGGGATCAGGTAGACGAAGGTGGGGACGGTCTGCATCAGGTCCAGCACCGGACGCATGGCGGTGTAGAACATCGGCTTGTGCGCGGCGACGATGCCCAGCGGCACACCGATGGCCACGCAGACCACCGTGGCGAAACTGACCTGGGCGAGGGTCTCCATGGTTTCCTGCCAGTAGCCCAGGTTGAGGATCAGCAGGAACGACACCGCGACGAACACGGTCAGCGCCACTTTGCGCTGAATCAGGTGCGCCAGGGCGGCGAAAATGGCGATGAGCACGAGTGGATTGAACCAGGTCAGCGTACTGGTGACGCCGTGGATCATGAACTCCAGCCCTTGGGCGATGGCATCGAAGTAGTTGGCGCCATGTTGGGTCAACCACTCGACGAATGAGGCCATGTACTGCCCCAAAGGTATTTTCTGATCGATAAGCATGATAGCGAGCTTCCACCTGCAAAGATTGAAATCAGTCCGGGACGTCACGGTGGCGTCCCGAGGTAGTGCCTAATGGCCGTTGGCGACCATTACTGCTATTGCGTATTTCATTGTTATTGCGTGAGCTTGGCCTTGGCCGCCTCCAGGCCCGGTTTGCCATCCACGGTGGTCACGCCCGCGAGCCAGGCATCCAGCTTGCCAGGGTTGTCCTTGATGAAGCGCTTGGCGGCGGCGTCGGGTTTCATCTTGTCGTCCAGGACATAGCCCATCATGGTGCTCTCGTCCTTGAGATCGAACACCAGGTTCTTCAGCAACTGGCCGACGTTGCTGCACTGCTCGGTGTATCCCTTGCGGGTGTTGGTGTAGACGGTGGCCTTGCCGAAGTCGGGACCGAAGTAGGCATCGCCGCCGGTCAGGTACTGCATCTTGAAGCGGGTATTCATCGGGTGGGGTTCCCAGCCGAGGAAGACGATGGCCTCGTTCTTGCGCTGGTCCTTGTCGACCTGGCTGAGCATGCCCGCTTCGCTGGACTGGACGATCTTGAAACCGGCGTCCTTCAGGCCGAAGGCGTTGTCGTCGATCATCTTCTGGATGGTGCGGTTGCCATCGTTACCCGGCTCGATGCCGTAGATCTTGCCGCCCAGTTCCTGCTTGAACTTGGCGATGTCGCTGAAATCCTTCAGGCCCTTGTCGTACAGGTACTGCGGCACGGCCAGGGTGTACTTGGCGTTCTCCAGGTTGGCGCGCACGGTCTCGACGGTACCGGCGTCGCGGTACGCCTTGATGTCGTTTTCCATGGTCGGCATCCAGTTGCCGAGAAACACGTCCAGGTCTCTGCCGTTGGCCAGCGACTTGTAGGTCACCGGTACCGAGATCATGGTGGTGTGGGTCTTGTAGCCCAGCGCCTCGAGGACGGCGCTGGTGGTGGCGGTGGTCACGGTGATGTCGGTCCAGCCGACGTCGGAAAAGCGAACCGTCTGACATTGCTCGGGTTCGGCGGCCTGGGCCAGCACCGGGGCTGCGAGCAACGCGGCCAGTAACAGCGAGGGCGAAGCGTTCATGGGTGGACTCCTGTGATTTTTTCTTCGGGTTCGCGCAGTACGCCAGTCCTTTCTCGGGGGCTGATCGTCCGGGCCTGCAGAGGGCAGGTTGCGAGGCCGTGCAATACGAGTCGCTTTCGATAATCCACCAGCGTTCGGCAATCGCCTACTGGTGGAGTCGTAACCAGTGCAGGACAGGTCGCATCCAGTACGGGCAATGTCGTTTACGGATTTTTCCCTCCCCGAGGCCGCGCAATTGCGTCATCGGCTCGCCTGAAAGCGGCCAGACAGTGGCCATCCCTACAGGGCGCTGCCGGACAAAATCAGGTCGGTTGCAGACGGCGAAGGCTGGGTTAAAACCCCGATCATGCGTGCATTCGCGGCACCCGCCGCCCTCAGCCTAGCAGCTGGCTGCGCCGCCACCTGGCGCGCAGGAACAAGCCCATCAAGAGGTGATTCGACAATGGCCATCAGCGTGTTCGACCTGTTCAAGATCGGTGTCGGGCCTTCCAGCTCGCATACCGTCGGCCCCATGCGCGCCGCCGCGCTGTTCGTCCAGGGGCTGCGTGAGCGCGGCGAACTGGAGCAGGTGAGACGCGTCGAGGTGCGCCTGTACGGCTCGCTGTCGGCCACCGGTATCGGCCATGGCACCGACAACGCCACGATCATGGGGCTGATGGGCGAATGGCCCGACTCCATCGACCCGACCCAGATCACCCCGCGTATCGCCGACCTGCGCGAAACCGGCACGCTGCTGCTGGACAATCGCCTGCCCATCGACTTCGTCTGGGCCCGCGACATGCTGCTGCTCGACGAGAACCTGCCGTATCACCCGAACGCCATGACCCTGGTCGCCGAGGGCACCGCCGGTGAGCTGCACCGCGACACCTACTACTCGGTCGGCGGCGGCTTCGTGGTCGATGCGCAGCAGGCCGCCAGTGGCGTGCTGGATGCCGACCAGACCGTGCTGCCCTACGACTTCAACAGCGCCGCCGAGCTGCTCCGGCTGTGCAAGCAAAACGACATGCGCGTGTCGCAATTAATGATGGAGAACGAAAAGGTCTGGCGCAGCGAGGCGGAGATTCGCGCCGGTCTGCTCAAGCTGTGGCAAGCCATGCAGGAATGCGTGAACAACGGCCTGAAGTACGAAGGCACGCTGCCCGGTGGGCTCAACGTGCGGCGCCGTGCGGCCAAGCTGCACCGCAGTCTGCAAGAGATCGGCAAGCCCAACGTGATCGGCTCGACCATGAGCGCCATGGAGTGGGTCAACCTGTTCGCCCTGGCGGTCAATGAAGAAAATGCCGCCGGTGGGCGTATGGTCACCGCGCCGACCAACGGTGCGGCAGGCATCATTCCGGCGGTGCTGCACTACTACATGCGCTTCTCCGACGCGGTGGACGAGTCCAACGTGGTGGACTTCTTCCTGGGGGCGGCGGCGGTGGGCATCCTGTGCAAGAAGAACGCCTCGATCTCCGGCGCCGAAGTGGGCTGCCAGGGCGAGGTCGGTTCGGCGTGCGCCATGGCCGCCGCTGGGCTTGCCGACGTGCTCGGCGCCACCCCGGCGCAACTGGAGAACGCCGCCGAGATCGCCCTGGAGCACAACCTCGGGCTGACCTGCGACCCGGTCGGCGGTCTGGTCCAGGTGCCCTGCATCGAGCGCAACGCCATCGCGGCGGTGAAAGCCATCAACGCCGTGCAGATGGCCCTGCGCGGTGACGGCGAGCACTTCATCTCCCTCGATCACGTGATCCGCACCATGCGCGACACCGGCGCCGACATGCACGACAAGTACAAGGAAACCTCGCGCGGCGGTCTGGCCGTCAACGCCATCGAGTGCTGATGCGCCGATCTGGCCCTTTCCTGGCCGCTGTGCTGCATCGTTGTGCAGCGGCCAACGCTGACCGACCGTCGGCTGTCGCTATCGAGCGTGTCATTGTCGGTGACACTCATGGATGTCGCTTCTGAGCAACCTTCCCACATGTGCTACCGAATTGCTCAGCCGTTACACGCAGAGGCGCTGGCACGCTGCTTTGCGTTCTATGACCAACTCCTACAGAAAGGCCCTACAAGACGCACGGTAACGTCGTTTTTAGGTTTTTTTGGATAGCCGTTCAATTTCAGGCACGGCGTTTGCGTGGAGTTGGGTATAGCCCCCGCACAAGGATAGGGGGCAATAACAAGAAAACGGTGCCCGCCTGAGGCACACCCTGCATTTGTGTGAGGAGAAATCGCGATGACGTCGTACACCTCCGGGCCAACCCAGAACCGCACAGCTCCACAGTCCATCGGGTTTCTCCTTCTGGACAACTTCACCCTCATTTCCCTGGCGTCGGCGGTCGAGCCGCTGCGCATGGCCAACCAACTGTCCGGGCGCGAGCTGTATCGCTGGCACACCCTGACCGTGGATGGCGGACAGGTCTGGGCCAGCGACGGTCTGCAGATCACGCCCGATGCGGCGATGCACAGCGCGCCGCCCATCGACACGGTGATCGTCTGCGGCGGCGTTGGTATCCAGCGCGCAGTCACCCGTGAACATGTGACCTGGCTGCAGGCCCAGGCCCGCCAGTCGCGCCGTCTGGGCGCGGTCTGCACCGGCAGTTGGGCGCTGGCCTGTGCCGGTCTGCTCGATGGTTTCGACTGCAGCGTGCACTGGGAATGTCTGGCTGCGATGCAGGAAGCCTTCCCGCGGGTCAACATGAGCACGCGCCTGTTCACCCTCGACCGCAACCGCTTCACCAGCTCCGGCGGCACCGCGCCGCTGGACATGATGCTGCACCTGATCAGCCGCGACCACGGCCGTGAGCTGTCGGCAGCCATCTCCGAAATGTTCGTCTACGAGCGCATTCGCAACGAGCAGGATCACCAGCGCGTGCCGCTCAAGCACATGCTCGGCACCAACCAGCCGAAGCTTCAGGAAATCGTCGCGCTGATGGAGGCCAACCTCGAGGAGCCGATCGACCTGGACGAGCTGGCGGTGTACGTCAACGTGTCGCGTCGTCAGCTCGAGCGCCTGTTCCAGAAGTACCTGCACTGCTCGCCGTCGCGCTACTACCTGAAGCTGCGACTGATCCGGGCGCGGCAACTGCTCAAGCAGACGCCGATGTCGATCATCGAAGTGGCGTCGGTGTGCGGCTTCGTCTCCACGCCGCACTTCTCCAAGTGCTACCGCGAATACTTCGGCATTCCGCCGCGTGACGAGCGCGTCGGTTCCAACACCGCGCAGCAGGTGGCGATGATGCCGATTCCGCAGGCCATGGCGCTGTCGCCGCATAGCGGCCCGATGGCGGCGCTGAGCCAGGCGCGCAACGAGTCGACCTTTGCCAGTGTGAGGCTCTGAGCGGGCGCAGGTCTTATCGCGGATGATGTGCCGCGTCGATAAGGCCTGCGCCGAGCGCGCGGCTAGCCGCGCTGACTGAACTGCGCCAGCGCCGGCAGTAACTGCTTGTCGATGGCCTGGCGCACGGCCGGCAGGATCGTCGCGCTGCCGGTGTACATCTGCTCCACCATCCCCTTGAGCGCGCGTGCGTTGGGCTCGGTCAGCCCACGCACCGCCGCTTCGCAGGCTTGCTCGGCGCTGGCGCCGGCAGGAATCTCGAACCCGCGTGCGCGCAGGTGGCCCAGCAAGTCGTCCTGATCGATCAAATCGGCATGCATCATGGTGAAGGTCCTAGTCTGCGGTCAGTGATGACCGATTCTGTGACCACCACGACAGGCCCGCAAGCACAGCGCGTGGCGATGGCTGCCATGACTAAGAACAGGTCGTTTCCGGCTAAATCCATCCCCGTGGAAGTCAGCACACTGGACTCATTCACGGCACCGAGGGTTTGGTCACCCTCACTCTGGCACAGTGGATGTTGCTCGCTCTCTGCCCCGGATGCTCACGGCTTCCGGGGCTTTTTTTGCGCGCGCCAGCGCGGCTCACGGCGGGCTCGGCAGGCCCATCACGCGCCCGACATAGTCCATCGGCGGCAGGTCGACCTGCTCAGCCACCAGCCGTTGCAGCGACGCCACGCTGTGCTCACCGAACGGCGCCGACTTCGGCCCCGCCAAGTCCACATGCAGCAGCATCTGCTCACTGGCCGCCAGCGCGCCGTCGAAGTCGGCGCGGTGCAGGCTGTGGTAGAGATGCAGGCGCTTGCGGTCGAAGCCGATGATCTGCGTCTGCACCCACACCTCGGTGCCGAGCTTCACCTCGTGCAGGTAATTGATGTGCGCCTCCAAGGTGAACAGCGAGTGCCCGCTCTGCCCGCGACTGTCGGCATCCAGACCGATGCGCGCCATCAGCGCATCGGTGGCGTAGCTGAAGATCAGCAGGTAGTAGGCGTCGCGCAGGTGCCCGTTGTAGTCCACCCAGTCCGGCTGGACCGTGGTGCGGTAGGTGAGCAGTACCGTCATCGATTTCTCCTCAGTCGCCGAAGGCCATGCCGTGGGCGGTCTTGCTCTGCTTCACCGCGTCCAGCACCGCCAGCAGGGTGTCGTCGCGGTAGCGCTCCAGCGCAGCGATGCTGTGCTCGCCCAGTTGCTCGGTGGTGCCTTCGACCACATCGTCGATCAACCGCTCGGTGAGCTCCGGGGCAGGCAGGTACGTCCAGGGTAGCTTGAGCGCCGGGCCGAACTGCGCCATGAAGTGACGCATGCCTGCATCGCCCCCGGCCAGGGTGTAGGTGAGGAAGGTGCCCATGAACGACCAGCGCAGTCCGGCGCCGAAGCGGATCGCATCGTCGATCTCGCCGGTGCTGGCCACGCCGTCGTTGACCAGGTGCAGGGCTTCGCGCCACAGCGCTTCGAGCAGTCGGTCGGCGATGAAGCCGGGCACTTCCTTGCGCACATGCAGGGGGCGCATGCCCAGTGCGCTGTACACCGTCCTGGCGGCGTCGATGGCGCTGGCGTCGGTGTGCCTGCCGCCGACGATCTCCACCAGCGGCAGCAGGTACACCGGGTTGAACGGATGGCCGACCACGCAGCGTTCCGGGAAGGTGGCGGTGGCGTAGAAGTCGCTGGGCAGCAGGCCCGAGGTGCTGGAGGCGATGATCGCCTCAGGCTTGGCGGCGGCGCTGATGCGTGCGTGCAGCTCGAGCTTCAGTTCCAGGCGCTCGGGCGCGCTTTCCTGGATGAAGTCAGCGTCGCGCACGCAGTCTTCCACGCTGGCCACGACGCGCAGACGGTCCTGACTGGCGCCGGGGGCCAGGCCCTGTTTTTCCAGGGCGGGCCAGGCATTGGCGATGCGCTTGCGCAGGGCCTGCTCGGCGCCGGGTGCCGGGTCCCAGGCGATCACGTCCAGCCCGTGGGCCAGCGCACGGGCGACCCAGCCGCTGCCGATGACGCCGCTGCCGAGCGCGGCGAAGGTCTTGATCTCGGTGATGTAAGGCATGTGCTGCAACTCCTGGAACACGGCTCAGCGGCGCTTGAGGTTCATTTTTTCGCGGCCTTCGGCCGGGGTGAGCACGCGCGCGCCGAGGCGCGAGATGATCTCCGTCGCGCGCTCGACCAGTTGCCCGTTGCTGGCCAGTACGCCGCGGTCGAGGTAGAGGTTGTCTTCCAGGCCCACCCGCACGTTGCCGCCGAGCAGCACCGCTTGCGCGGCCATGGGCATCTGCATGCGACCGATGCCGAAACCGGCCCAGGTGACGTCGGCTGGCAGGTTGTCGACCATGGCCTTCATGGTGGTGGTGTCGGCCGGGGCGCCCCAGGGAATGCCCAGGCACAGTTGGAACAGGGGATCGTGCAGCAGGCCTTCCTTGATCATCTGCTTGGCGAACCACAGGTGGCCGGTGTCGAAGATTTCGAGTTCGGCTTTCACCCCCAGCTCGGTGATGCGCTTGGCACCTGCGCGCAGTTGGGCCGGCGTCGATACGTAGATCGAATTACCGTCGCCGAAGTTGAGGGTGCCGCAGTCCAGGGTGCAGATTTCCGGCAACAGCGCCTCGACATGGGCCAGGCGTTCCAGCGGGCCGATCAGGTCGGTGCCGGTGCCGAACGCCATGGGGTTCTCGTCGGGGCCGATTTCCAGGTCGCCACCCATGCCGGCGGTGAGGTTGACGATCACGTCCACGTCGGCCTCGCGGATGCGCTCCATGACCTCGCGGTACAACGCGACGTCGCGGCTGAAACGGCCTGTTTGTGGGTCGCGCACGTGGCAGTGGACCACGGTGGCACCGGCCTTGGCCGCCTCCACGGCCGCGGCGGCGATCTGCTTGGGGGTGACAGGGACCAGGTGGCTCTTGGCGGCGGTGTCGCCGGCACCGGTCAGGGCGCAGGTGATGATGACGTCATGGTTCATGGCGGGGCCTTGGGTTCGATGTGCTGGGATTCGAGGTGAAGGTGTCGCGAGCGCATTGCAGGCGGGGCGCGCGGCGCCCCACGCGGTTCAGTTGGCGCTGAGCTTGAGGTGCTCTGCCGCTGGCTGGCCATCAAAGGTGGTCACGCCTTCGAGCCAGCGGGCCTTGTCCTGGGGGTGGTCCATGAGCCACTGGCGCGCCGACACCAGCGGGTCTTTATGATCGAGCAGCGGCTGCATCATGCGGCTCTCGTCCTCGGCACTGAAGGTCAGGTTGGCCAGCAGGCGGCTGGCGTTCGGGCAGCGCTGGGCGTAGTCGGGGGCGGTGACGGTCCATACCGTGGCGCGGCCCTCGTCCGGGCCGAGCGCGTCCTGGCTGTCGCCCAGGTAGACCATGTCGAGGTTGACGTTCATCGGGTGCGGCTTCCAGCCGAAGAACACCACGGCCTCCTTGCGTCGCACCGCGCGGTCCACGGCGGCGAGCATGCCGGCTTCGCTGGACTCCACCAGCTGGAACTTGCCCAGGCCGAACTGGTTCTTGGCGATCATCGCCTTGATCTGGGTGTTGGCGCCGGAGCCGGGTTCGATGCCATAGATCTTGCCTTTGAGCGCCTTCTCGAAGGTGTGGATGTCGGCGAAGGTCTTCAGGCCCTGGTCGGCCAGGTACTTGGGCACCGCGAGGGTGGCGCGGGCATCTTCCAGGCTGGGCTTTTCCAGCACCTTGAGCTGGCCCGCCTCGATGAACGGGGTGATGGTCTGGGTCATGATCGGGTTCCAGTACCCCAGGAACATGTCCAGGCGCTTGTCGCGAATGCCCGCGAAGATGATCTGTTGCGAGGCGCTGGTCTGGGCAGTCTGGTAGCCCAGGCCGTCGAGCAGCACCTGGGCCATGGCACTGGTGGCGATGACGTCGGTCCAGTTGACCACGCCCAGGCGCACGTTCTTGCAGACCGCAGGTTCTGCAGCGAAAAGCGGGGTGACCAGGGTGCTGCTCAGGGCGAAGGACAACAGGCTGCGGCGGATCAAGCGATGCATGGTGGCTCTCCATCGGCAGTGCGTATTGTTATGGGATCCGGCCTCTGCGGGCCGTGGGAAAAACGTTACGCCCATGGCACAGTGGGCAATCGCACGCTGGCGACCAAGAGTTGCACTGCAGCGACCATCCATCTCCCAGGAGTCAGCGATGCCGGACACCATCCAGTTTCTGCTCTTGCCAGGGTTTTCTGCGCTGGGCTTCATCAGTGCGCTGGAGCCATTGCGGGTGGCCAACCGCTTTCGCGGTGCGCTGTATCGCTGGCGGGTGCTGAGCCTGGACGGCGGGCCGGTGCAGGCCAGCAATGGCATGTCGGTCAATGCCGACCTGGCGCTGGCCGACAGCGAGCGTGGCGCGATGCTGTTGGTGGTGGCCGGTTTCGAGCCGCTGGCTTGCCACGGGCCGGTGTTGCAGCAGGCGCTGCGGCGGGTCGAGCACGAGGGCGGCATCCTCGGGGGCATCGACACCGGCGCGGTGGTGCTGGCCGAAGCTGGTCTGCTCGACGGTTACCGCGCCACCTTGCACTGGGAGGCGCTGGAGGCGTTCAAGGAGCGTTATCCACGCCTGCAGGCCACCCAGGAATTGTTCGAGATCGACCGCCGGCGCATCACCTGCGCGGGAGGCACTGCGTCCATCGACTTGATGCTCGATCTGATCGCCCAGGCCCACGGCAGCGAACTGGCGATCCAGGTGTCGGAGCAGTTCGTGCTCGGGCGCATCCGCCCACGCCAGGACCACCAGCGCATGGAAATCGCCACGCGCTACGGCATTCGCAACCGCAAGCTGGTGAAGGTGATCGGCGAGATGGAGCGCAATACCGAGCAGCCGCTGGACACCCTGGCGCTGGCCGAGACGATTCAAGTCACCCGGCGCCAATTGGAGCGCCTGTTCCGCGTGCACCTGGACGACACGCCGCGCGGTTTCTACCTAGGCCTGCGCCTGGACAAGGCACGGCAACTGCTGCGCCAGACCGACATGGGCGTGCTGCAGGTGGCGGTGGCGTGCGGCTTCGAGTCGGCGTCGTATTTCACCCGTTGCTACAGAGCCCGCTTCGCCCAGTGCCCACGGCAGGACCGCCTGGTGCGGGCGGTGTCCGCGTTGGCCTGAACCGGGCAGGGGCGGGTTCAGGCTGGACATTCACTGCTGCCCGATGGACTGCAGGTACTCCGAGCGCTCGTCGCTGCGCTGTGCCAAGCAGGTGTTCCAGGCGGCCTCGAAGGCCTTGCTGCCGGGCTTCTCGGCGTAGGTCTCGACCTTGCAGTCGGCGTCACGCAGTTGTGCCCAGAGCTTCTGCGCCGCGTCCATGCGCGCCGTGAGCGCGCTGGCCTTGTCGTTCTCGTCGGCGTACTGATCGCGGATGCGCTGCAGCAGGTCGTCGTAGGCCGACTTCAGCTCGCGCTCGGCCGTCTGCTTGTTATAGGTCGCGCACGCATAGGCCTGCTGGTCGTTCTCGACGCTGTCGCAGGGCGTGCTGTCTTCCTCGGCGGCCTGGGCGCCCAGCGCCACGCACAGCAGGACCAGCCATGCCTTTGATTTCATCCGTTTTCTCCTGAACAGACTGACGAATCGTCAGGGATTCTCGCTCAGCCTCGGGCTGGGTGATAGGGGGTGCGAAAAATGTTCATCGACCGCCCTTGTCGAGACTCGCTCTCATCGACCAACGGCAGGCCAGAGCGTGCCGTTCGCCGCCTTGACGCTTTCGGCAAACCCCCTGTCGTTTTTGCACCGAGGCGACACAGGCCGCAGGCATATGCTGGCCCCAAACCGCCGGCACCTGGTTCGGCGCGACCCATTACAAGCCTCACGATAAAAGGGGACAGCCTGATGAGCCCAGCCGAATTACACGCCGACAGCATCGTCATCGATGGCCTGATCATCGCCAAGTGGAACCGCGAGCTGTTCGAGGACATGCGCAAAGGCGGCCTGACCGCGGCCAACTGCACCGTGTCGGTCTGGGAAGGCTTCAAGGCGACCGTCGACCAGATTGCCGCCAGCCAGAAGCTGATCCGCGAGAACGGCGACCTGGTGATGCCGGTGCGTACCACCGCCGACATCCGCAAGGCCAAGGAGCTGGGCAAGACCGGCATCCTCTTCGGCTTCCAGAATGCCCACGCCTTCGAAGACCAGATCGCCTACGTCGAGATCTTCAAGCAACTGGGCGTGGGCATCGTGCAGATGTGCTACAACACCCAGAACCTGGTGGGCACCGGCTGCTACGAGCGTGACGGCGGGCTGTCGGGCTTCGGTCGCGAGATCGTCGCCGAGATGAACCGCGTGGGCATCATGTGCGACCTGTCGCACGTCGGCTCCAAGACCTCCGAAGAAGTCATCCTCGAATCGAAGAAGCCGGTGTGCTACTCGCACTGCCTGCCGTCGGGCCTCAAGGAGCACCCGCGCAACAAGTCCGACGAGGAACTGAAGTTCATCGCCGACCACGGCGGCTTCGTCGGCGTGACCATGTTCGCGCCGTTCCTGGCCAAGGGCATCGACTCGACCATCGACGACTACGCCGAAGCCATCGAATACACCATGAACATCGTTGGTGAAGACGCCATCGGTATCGGTACCGACTTCACCCAGGGCCACGGCCAGGACTTCTTCGAGTACCTGACCCACGACAAGGGCTACGCCCGTCGCCTGACCAACTTCGGCAAGATCATCAACCCGCTGGGGATCCGCACCGTCGGCGAGTTCCCCAACCTCACCGAGACCCTGCTCAAACGCGGCCATTCCGAGCGCGTGGTGCGCAAGATCATGGGCGAGAACTGGGTGAACATCCTGAAAGATGTCTGGGGCGAATAAGCCGCTCTCCAAGCCTGCAAGCCCCGGCCAATAACGCTGGGGCATCCAACACAAAAAATTCTGGAGTTAAGTTTCCATGGCCAAGATCGCCCCGCAATTGCCCATCGAAGTCGACAGCGAGACCGGTGTCTGGACCAGCGACGCCCTGCCGATGCTGTACGTGCCGCGCCACTTCTTCGTCAACAACCACATGGGCATCGAGGAAGTGCTGGGCGCAGACGCCTACGCTGAAATCCTCTACAAGGCCGGCTACAAATCGGCCTGGCACTGGTGCGAGAAAGAAGCCGAGTGCCACGGCCTGGAAGGCGTCGCGGTGTTCGAGCACTACATGAAGCGCCTGAGCCAGCGTGGCTGGGGCCTGTTCGAGATCCAGGACATCGACTTGGACAAGGGCACCTGCAGCGTCAAGCTCAAGCACTCCGCGTTCGTGTACGTCTATGGCAAGTGCGGCCGCAAGGTCGACTACATGTTCACCGGCTGGTTCGCCGGTGCCATGGACCAGATTCTCGCTGCCCGCGGCAGCAAGATCCGCACCGTGGCCGAACAGGTCTACGGCGGATCGGAAGAAGGCCACGAAGATGGCCTGTTCATTACGAAGCCGTTGTAAGCCGGAGAGAGCGTCATGGCATTCGAAGCAATGTTCCAGCCGATCCAGATCGGCAAGCTGACCATCCGCAACCGCGTGCTCAGCACCGCGCACGCCGAGGTCTACGCGACCGACGGCGGCATGACCACCGATCGCTATGTGAAGTACTACGAAGAGAAGGCCAAGGGCGGCATCGGCCTGGCCATCTGCGGCGGTTCCTCGGTGGTGGCCATCGACAGCCCGCAGCAGTGGTGGGCGTCGGTCAACCTGTCCACCGACCGCATCATCCCGCACTTCCAGAACCTGGCCGACGCCATGCACAAGCATGGCGCCAAGATCATGATCCAGATTACCCACATGGGTCGTCGCTCGCGTTGGGACGGCTTCAACTGGCCGACCCTGATGTCGCCGTCCGGCATCCGTGAACCGGTACACCGCGCCACCTGCAAGACCATCGAGGTGGAAGAGATCTGGCGCGTGATCGGCAACTACGCCCAGGCCGCGCGCCGGGCCAAGGAAGGTGGCCTGGACGGCGTCGAGCTGTCGGCGGTGCACCAGCACATGATCGACCAGTTCTGGAGCCCGCGCGTCAACAAGCGGACCGACGAGTGGGGCGGCAGCTTCGAAGGCCGCATGAAGTTCGGTCTGGAAGTGCTCAAGGCGGTGCGCGCGGAGGTCGGCGACGACTTCTGCGTGGGCATGCGTATCTGCGGTGACGAGTTCCACCCCGATGGCCTCAGCCACGAGGACATGAAGCAGATCGCTGCGTACTACGATGCCACCGGCATGCTCGACTTCATCGGCGTGGTGGGCTCGGGGTGCGACACCCACAACACCCTGGCCAACGTCATCCCGAACATGAGCTACCCGCCAGAGCCGTTCCTGCACCTGGCCGCTGGCATCAAGGAAGTGGTCAAGGTACCGGTGCTGCACGCACAGAACATCAAGGACCCGAACCAGGCCACGCGCATTCTCGAAGGCGGCTACGTGGACATGGTCGGCATGACCCGTGCACACATGGCCGACCCGCACCTGATCGCCAAGATCAAGATGGGTCAGATCGACCAGATCAAGCAGTGCGTCGGCGCCAACTACTGCATCGACCGTCAGTACCAAGGTCTGGATGTGCTGTGCATCCAGAACGCCGCGACCTCCCGTGAGTACATGGGGGTGCCGCACATCATCGAGAAGTCCACCGGGCCCAAGCGCAAGGTGGTGGTGGTCGGTGCCGGCCCTGCCGGTATGGAAGCCGCGCGCGTCGCTGCCGAACGTGGCCACGACGTGACCGTATTCGAGAAGCGCGAGCAGATCGGCGGGCAGATCACCATCGCCGCCAAGGCGCCGCAGCGTGACCAGATCGCCGGTATCACCCGCTGGTATCAACTGGAGTTCGCCCGCCTGAAGGTGGACCTGCGTCTGGGCACTGCGGCGGATATCCCAACCATCCAGGACCTGCGTCCGGACATCATCGTGCTGGCGGTGGGCGGTCATCCGTTCGTCGAGCAGAACGACCATTGGGGCGCTGCCGAAGGGCTGGTGGTGAGCAGTTGGGACGTGCTCGACGGCAAGGTCGCGCCGGGCAAGAACGTGCTGGTGTACGACACCATCTGCGAATTCACCGGCATGTCGGTGGCTGACTTCATCGCCGACAAAGGCAGCCAGGTCGAGATCGTCACCGACGACATCAAGCCGGGTGTGGCCATGGGCGGCACCACCTTCCCGACTTACTACCGCAGCATGTACCCCAAGGAAGTGATCATGACCGGGGACATGATGCTGGAGAAGGTCTACCGCGAAGGCGACAAGCTGGTGGCGGTGCTGGAGAACGAATACACCGGGGCCAAGGAAGAGCGGGTGGTCGACCAGGTGGTGATCGAGAACGGCGTGCGTCCCGACGAGGAGCTGTACTACGGCCTCAAGGACGGGTCGCGCAACAAAGGCCAGATCGACATCGAAGCCCTGTTTGCGATCCAGCCGCAGCCAATCCTCAGCCAGCCGGGCGAAGGTTACCTGCTGTACCGCATCGGCGACTGCGTGGCCCAGCGCAACGTGCACGCGGCGATCTACGATGCCTTGCGCCTGTGCAAGGACTTCTGAAGCAGCGGCAAGCTTCAAGCTGCAAGCTGCAAGGAGAAGCGCCCACTGTGGGCTTCACTTGCAGCTCAGCTTTTGGGAGTTGCTTGGGAATGATTCTGTAACGCAGCGGTGGACTGCAAGATACACGCACGAAGCAGGGGCGACGCCGCTTCTTCTTGCCGCTTGTAGCTTGCAGCTTGCAGCTCAAAGGTGCCTGCCATGTTGAACACCCTTCTACCCATCCTGCTGTTCGCCGCGCTCGGCCTGGCCGTGCTCGGCGCCGTGCGTCGTGTGAGCATGTGGCGTCGTGGTCGGCCTGCGAAGGTCGATCTGATCGGCGGCCTGCTGGCCATGCCGCGCCGCTACCTGGTGGACCTGCACCACGTGGTCGAGCGCGACAAGTACA
Organism: Pseudomonas sp. SC11; assembly: GCF_047039205.1. Lineage (NCBI taxonomy): Bacteria > Pseudomonadati > Pseudomonadota > Gammaproteobacteria > Pseudomonadales > Pseudomonadaceae > Pseudomonas > Pseudomonas sp. SC11. Next base: position 435,550 of record NZ_CP178183.1, read on the forward strand.
TGTCCAAGACCCACGTCGCCACCGCCGGTGGTTTCGTGCTGTCGGCGCTGCTGGCGATCCTGGTGCACGGCTTCGGCCTGCAGAGCAAGATCCTCGGCTACGCCCTGCTGGTGGCCACGGTGATCATGTTCAGCGGCGCCATCTTCGTCTTCAAGCGTCGCCTGAACCCACCTTCGCGCCTGTCCAAAGGCCCGTGGATGCGTCTGCCCAAGAGCCTGCTGGTGTTCGCCGCGAGCTTCTTCATCGCCACCTTGCCGGTGGCGGGTATCCTGCCGGCCAACACCGGCGGCTGGGTGATGGTCGGCATTCTCGGCCTGGGCGTGCTGTGGGGCGTGTCGGAGCTGTTCTTCGGCATGACCTGGGGCGGGCCGATGAAGCACGCCTTTGCCGGTGCCCTGCACCTGGCCTGGCACCGCCGCGCCGAACGTTTCGGCGGCGGGCGCTCCACTGGCCTCAAGCCGCTGGACCTGGAAGACCCGAGCGCGCCGCTGGGCGTGGAAAAACCGGTGGACTTCACCTGGAACCAACTGCTGGGCTTCGACGCCTGCGTGCAGTGCGGCAAGTGCGAGGCCATGTGCCCGGCCTTCGCCGCTGGCCAGCCGCTGAACCCGAAAAAACTGATTCAGGACATGGTCATCGGCCTGGCCGGTGGCACCGACGCCAAGTTCGCCGGCAGCCCTTACCCCGGCAAACCCATCGGCGAGCACGGCGGCCATCCGCACCAGCCGATCGTCAACGGCTTGGTCGATGCCGAAACGCTGTGGTCGTGCACCACGTGCCGGGCCTGCGTCGAGGAATGCCCGATGATGATCGAGCACGTCGATGCCATCGTCGATATGCGCCGTCACCTCACCCTGGAGAAGGGCGCGACCCCGAACAAGGGGGCCGAGGTGCTCGACAACCTGATCGCCACCGACAACCCCGGCGGTTTCAATCCGGGTGGTCGGATGAACTGGGCGGCAGACTTGAACCTCAAGTTGCTCTCGGACGTGAAGACCACCGAGGTGCTGTTCTGGGTGGGTGATGGCGCCTTCGACATGCGCAACCAGCGCACCCTGCGCGCCTTCGTCAAAGTGCTCAAGGCCTCGGGCGTGGACTTCGCCGTGCTTGGCCTGGAAGAGCGCGACAGCGGGGACGTGGCACGTCGCCTGGGCGACGAGGCGACCTTCCAGCAGTTGGCCAAGCGCAACATCCAGACCCTGGCCAAGTACCAGTTCCAACGCATCGTCACCTGCGACCCCCACAGCTTCCATGTACTCAAGAACGAGTACGGCGCTTTGGGCGGCGATTACCAGGTGCAGCACCACAGCACCTACATCGCCGAACTGATCGCTGCCAAACGCCTGAACCTTGGCCAGCACAAGGGCGGCAGCGTCACCTACCACGACCCGTGCTACCTGGGGCGCTACAACGGCGAGTACGAAGCCCCGCGTGAAGTGCTCAAGGCGCTCGGTATCGAAGTGCGCGAGATGCAGCGCTCGGGCTTCCGTTCTCGCTGCTGCGGCGGTGGCGGCGGTGCGCCGATCACCGACATTCCCGGCAAGCAGCGGATTCCCGACATGCGCATGGACGATATCCGCGAAACCGAGGCCGAGCTGGTGGCGGTGGGTTGTCCGCAGTGCACCGCCATGCTCGAAGGGGTGGTCGAGCCCCGCCCACAGATCAAGGACCTGGCCGAGCTGGTCGCCGACGTATTGATCGAAGAACAAGCGCCAGCAGCGACCAGCAAACCGGCTGCGGCCAAACGTGAACCTGCGGAGGTGCACTGATGAGCGACATCGTCCGCCGCGACCCACGCGCCGAGTGGATCGCCCGTAACCGTCTGCATCCGTTGCACGCCGCGATGCAGACGCAACAGACCCGCTGGATGGGCCCCAACGGGCTCATGCGCAAGAACCCTCACGCACTGGCAGCCGGCTTCGTCGGCCCGGCCGGTCTCAAGCGTATCGACCGCAGCGGCGCCCAGCAGGGCACTGCCGGTGGCGCACGGCGCACGGCAGCGGCCGAGGTGCAGTTGCCGCTGCACCAGGTGGCCGATCCTGCCTTCTACATCACCGTGGTACCGGACATGGTCGGTGGCCGCCTGGGCAGTCACGACCGCGACCTGCTTGGCCTGGCCCGCAGCCTGGCCGGCAACGACGGCGCGGTGCTGGCCGTGGTGTTCGGTGAACACAAGGAAAGCAACTTCGCCAACGCCGGGGTGGACCGCTTGCTGGTCATCGAAGGCGATGCCTACAGCGGTTACGCCCCCGAACAGCTGGTTCAAGGCCTGCGTGCTGTGGATAACCAGTTCGCGCCGCGCCACTGGCTGTTGCCCGATAGCCGCACCGGTGGCGGCGAGTTGGGCCGACGCCTGGGCGCCGCGTTGGGTGAACGCCCGGCCACGCGGGTCTGGCAGATCAAGGACGGCCAGTGCATCGGCCGCGCCGGGGCCGGTCAGCAGGACCTGCAACGCGGCCTGCCGCGCCTGATCCTGGCCGCAGCCGAATGCGCCGACCCGGTCAGCGAAACCCGTCACGAAGCCTTGCCGGTGGCGTTGTCCACAGGCGTGGCCCGTAGCCTTTCGCGCATCGAGGACTTGGGGCCGGTGGCCGTGGATCCGGCGGCCATCGCCATGGCCGAGGCCGAGTTCATCGTCTCCGGTGGCAACGGGGTCAAGGACTGGGCGCTGTTCCACCAGGCCACGGCGGCGCTGGGCGCCACCGAAGGCGCTTCGCGGGTGGCGGTGGACGACGGCTTCATGCCGCGCAACCGTCAGGTCGGGGCGACCGGCACCTGGGTCACGGCGCGGGTGTACATGGCCGTGGGCATCTCCGGGGCCATCCAGCACCTGCAAGGCATCGGCGCCTGCGACAAAGTGGTGGCCATCAACATGGACCCTGGCTGCGACATGATCAAGCGGGCCGACCTGTCGGTGATTGGCGACAGTGCGGCGATTCTCAAGGCCCTGATCGAGGCTGTGGACAACTTCCGCAGCGGCGCTCAGCGCGACGCGGCATAAGGGCACGACATGAGTACGAAAGTCATCAGCCTGGTTTCCATCGGTGCCCACCCCAGCTCTGGTCGCGCCCGTCGCGCCGAGCAGGATTCGCGCGCCGTCGAACTCGGCCTGCAACTGGCAGGCAACGACCTGCAGGTGGTGCATGCCGGTAACCCCGCCGAGGAGGCGCTGCGCGGCTACCTGGGCATGGGCCTGGAACACCTGGACGTGCTGGAGCAACCCGCTGGCGCCGACGTGCTCGGCGTGCTCGGCGACTACCTGCGCGACGCCGGCGCCCAGTTGGTGCTGACCGGCAGCCAGGCCGAAACCGGCGAAGGCTCTGGCATGCTGCCGTTTCTCCTGGCCGAGAAGCTGGGCTGGCCGCTGGTGGTGGGGCTGGCCGAGGTGGAGTCGATCGACAATGGCACCGCGCAGGTGCTGCAAGCCTTGCCGCGCGGTCAGCGGCGTCGCCTGAAGGTGCGCCTGCCGTTGCTGGCCACTGTGGATAACGCTGCGCCCAAGCCACGGCAGAGCGCGTTCGGTCCGGCACGCCGGGGTGTGCTGGCGGCGCGCGATGTTGCGGTGGTAGAGGACGAGGTGTTGGACGGCGATGCCCTGCAACCGGCGCGGCCACGCCCCAAGCGCTTGAAAGTGATCAAGGCCAAGAGCGGTGCCGACCGTATGAAGGCGGCGACGGCCAAGGCCAGTGGCGGGGGCGGCAAGGTGCTCAAGGACGTTTCTCCACAGGAAGGCGCTGAAGCCATTCTCAAGCTGTTGGTGGAGGAGGGTGTGCTGCGCTGAGCCGCATCTGCCTGTGAATAACTCTGGGGCCGCTTTGCGGCCCTTTTTTGTGGCTTCGGGCCGCTCTCACGGGCTATTTAGTGGGTTTGCGCCATCTCGTGACGTGAAATCAGCGCAAAGGCCCCACCGCCTGCAAACTGTCCCCCGAAACTGTTCGCCAGCCTGTGAATAACGTGTTCGCTTGTTGCTCAAGCCCAGAGCGGACGAAGGCTGGAGGGCGATGATCAAAAAATGTACAGGTCTGTGCGTCATTCAATAGCCTGACTCATCTCGGACCCTCCGCAACTTTCCCACAATCGCTGTTCATCCCTCTGTGGATAATATGTTGGGCAAGCGCTGGAAGCCACGGTCGACGGGGCTTTCATAGATTAGGTCAAAAATTGATCAATCTGCTCGCGATCACCTCATAGCCCCCGAAATACAGGGCTTAGCGGGTATTATCCACAGCGCATTTGAAGCGTCATGATTCATGCCCACAGTTTCTGTTGGCGTCCCTGTGGACAAGGTGTTCGATAAACGCTGAAGCCCACGTGAATAAAGGCTTCCAAGGGTTTGATCAAATAATGATCAGTCGATTCGGGCTACATGGGTTTCGAGTATCCACAGGTTTCTTCTTTTAAAGCTGTGGATAACCTGTTCGCACCCTCTGTACAACACACAAAAACGCCACGGCTGATCACTCGGCCGTGGCGTTTTCAACAACCTCGCAGGTTTACTGCGACTTCACTTCCTTCAGGTACGGCGCAGGTTCCGCTCCCAGGTTGGCCAGCACGCGATCGCTGTACCAGTCGATGAAGTTGACCACACCGAACTCGTAGGTCTTCGAGTACGGGCCTGGCTGATAGGCAGTGGAGTTGATACCGCGCTGGTTCTCTTCGGCCAGGCGGCGGTCCTGGTCGTTGGTGGCGTCCCACACCTTGCGCATTTGCTCAGGGTCGTAGTCCACGCCTTCGACCGCGTCCTTGTGCACCAGCCATTTGGTGGTGACCATGGTTTCCTGGGCGCTGATCGGCCACACGGTGAACACGATCATGTGGTCGCCCATGCAGTGGTTCCACGAGTGCGGCAGGTGCAGGATGCGCATCGAGCCCAGGTCCGGGTTCTTGATCCGGCCCATCAGCTTCTTGCACGCCTGCTTGCCGTCCATGGTCATCGACACGGTGCCCTTGAGCAGCGGCATGCGCACGATGCGGTTACGCAGGCCGTGGCTCTTGTGCAGATACGGGATCTTCTCGGCGTCCCAGGCGGCGGCGGAGGCGGCCACGTGGTCCTTGAATTCCTGGCTGGCGCGCGGGTCGTTGGTGTCGTCCCACTCCAGCAGGGTCTTCAGCAGTTCCGGGTGCGAACCGTTGCAGTGGTAGCACTCGCGGTTGTTTTCCAGCACCAGCTTCCAGTTGGCCTTTTCCATCAAGGTGGTTTGCACCGCCACCTTGGCGTTCTCCATGTCGTACGGTTCCATGTAGTGGTCCAGCGTGGCCAGGAACTCGTCGATGGCCGGCGGGTTCTCCGCCAGGCTGATGAAGATGTAGCCGCCGGCCGTCTTCACGTTGATCGGCTTGAGGCCGTACTGATTCATGTCGAAGTCGGCGCCCATCTCGGTGCCGGCGAACAGCAGGCGGCCGTCGAGCTCGTAGGTCCACTGGTGGTACGGGCAGACCAGCTTGGCCACCTTGCCCTTGTCGCTGACGCACAGGCGCGAACCGCGATGGCGGCAGACGTTGTGGAAGGCGTGCACCTTGCCCTCGGCGCCACGGATCACGATCACCGGGTTCTTGCCGATCTGCAGGGTGAGGTAGTTGCCCTTCGCCGGAATCTCGCAGGTCATCCCCGCGATCAACCACTCTTTGTGGAAGATCTCCTGCATGTCGATCTGGAACAGGCGCTCGTCGCAGTAGAAGGGCTGCGGCAGCGAGTACGTGCGCTCGCGGGTCTGCAGCATCTCGGCGGTGGCCTTGCGTGCAGGTTCCAGTGGATCGCCCAGGCTCAGGGTTGCGGTGACGTCCATCGTTTTATCCTCAAGGCCGTTGTCGGCCGGCGAAAGGTGGCTAATCGTTGTTGTGTTTGCCGCAAGGCTATCAGCAGAAAAACAGCCGTTCTATTTGCGGTGGAGTGTGCGTTCGCGCCGTGGCCGGGCCATATCCATGGGCGACATGGCCGAATCGAATTCCGACGCCCCAACCCTTGTGTCTCGGGGCTGGTCGCGATAAGCACGCCGATGTCGCGGATGGGAATGTGCGACACATCGGGCTTGAGCATTATCGCAGCCATAAGAAAGCCGATAGTCGGCTGCTGGAGATGAACATGTCCGAAACCTTCCTCAATCCGGTCACCACCCAGACCTGGGCCAACGGCCGCCATATCGTGCGCTGCGTCAAGGTCATCCAGGAGACCTGGGACGTGCGCACCTTCTGCTTCATGGCCGACCAGCCGATCATGTTCTTCTTCAAGCCGGGCCAGTTCGTCACCCTGGAGCTTGAGATCGAAGGCAAGCCGGTGATGCGTTCGTACACCATCTCCAGTTCGCCGTCGGTGCCGTACAGCTTCTCGATCACCGTCAAGCGTGTGCCGGGCGGGCTGGTGTCGAACTTCCTCCACGACACCATGCATGAAGGCGCCGAGTTGCCGGTGCACGGTCCGGTCGGTCTGTTCAATGCCATCGACTACCCGGCGGCCAAGGTGCTCTACCTGTCCGGCGGTGTCGGCATCACCCCGGTGATGTCCATGGCGCGCTGGTTCTACGACACCAACGCCAATGTCGACATGGTCTTCGTGCACAGCGCCCGTTCGCCCAAGGACATCATCTTCCACCGCGAGCTGGAGCAGATGGCCTCACGCGTGCCGAACTTCAGCCTGCACATCGTCTGCGAGAAGCATGGTCTGGGCGAGCCGTGGGCGGGCTATCGCGGCTACCTGAACCAGCGCCTGATGGAGCTGATCGCGCCGGACTATCTGGAGCGGGAAATTTTCTGCTGTGGTCCGACGCCGTACATGAGCGCGGTCAAGCGCATGCTCGAAGCCGTGGGCTTCGACATGAAGAACTACCACGAGGAATCGTTCGGCGCCACGCCACCGGAGGCCAAGGCCGATGCCGTCGAGCATGCCGAAGCCGCCGCCGAGGCCCCGGAAGTGGACGCCGCCGACCTCAACCTGGTGGAGTTCATCGGCAGCGACAAGAGCATCCGCATCGCCCCGGGCGAAACGGTGCACGCCGCCGCGGCAAAAGTCGGCCTGATGATCCCCAAGGCCTGCGGCATGGGCATCTGCGGCACCTGCAAGGTACTCAAGCTGGGCGGTGAAGTGGAGATGGAGCACAACGGCGGCATCACCGAGGAAGACGAAGCCGAAGGCTACATCCTCTCGTGCTGCAGCGTGCCCAAGGGTGACGTGCGCATCGATTACTAGCCGCGCGTAGCGCGGCAGCCGCAAGCGACAAGCGACAAGCTGCAAGAAAAAGCAGGCTCTACACCGGCCCGCTTCTTCTTGCAGCTTGCCACTTGCAGCTTGCCGCTGCCGTCAGGTGCGGAAACGGGCAACCATGCTGTTGAGGTCGACGGCCAGGCGTGACAGTTCGGCGCTGGCCATCGTGGTCTGGTGGGCACCGGTGGCGCTCTGCACCGACAGATCGTTGATGTTCACCAGGTTGCGGTCCACCTCGCGGGCCACTTGAGCCTGCTCCTCCGCGGCGCTGGCGATCACCAGGTTGCGCTCGTTGATCTGGCCTACTGCACTGGCGATGGTGTCCAGCGCCAGGCCGGCGCCACGGGCGATGTTCAAGGTCGACTCGGCGCGTTCGGTGCTGGTGCGCATCGACTCCACCGCATGCTCGGTGCCGCCCTGGATGCTGCCGATCATCCGCTCGATTTCGCTGGTCGATTGCTGCGTGCGATGCGCCAGTGCCCGCACTTCATCGGCCACCACCGCAAAACCACGTCCGGCCTCGCCGGCACGCGCGGCCTCGATCGCTGCGTTCAGCGCCAGCAGGTTGGTCTGGTCGGCCAGGCCGCGAATCACGTCCAGCACCTTGCCGATATCGCGTGATTGCCCGGCCAGGTCTTCGACCAGACGGGCGGTGCTCTGCACGTCGCCGCTCATGCGCTCGATGGCGCTTACGGTCTCCAGCACCAGGTCGCGGCCGTCACCGGCCGAACGGCTGGCTTCGCCCGACGCCTCGGAAGTGCTCACGGCGTTGCGGGCCACTTCCTCCACTGCGCTGGTCATCTCGGTCACGGCAGTTGCTGCCTGCTGGATCTCGTTGTTCTGCTGGGCCAGGCCGCGGGCGCTCTCGTCGGTGACGCTGTTGAGCTCTTCGGCCGCTGAGGCGAGCTGGGTAGCGGAGCCGGAGATCTGCTGCAGCGTGTCGCGCAACTGCACCTGCATCTGGTCCATGGCCTGCAACAGGCGCGCGGCCTCGTCGGTGCCGGCGGTGTCGATGGCGTGGGTCAGGTCGCCTTTGGCGATCCACTCGGCGGCCGCCAAGGCCTGGTCGATCGGCTTGACGATGCTGCGGGTCAGCAGCAGGGCGAACAGCACCATCAGCACGGTGGCGACCACCAGCAACGCGATGACCAGCATGAAGGCACGGTCGTACTGCTGGGCGGCATCGGCGTTGGCCGAGCGGGTCTGGGTGGCGTTGAACTGAAGGAGCTTTTCCATGGCCTTGTTGATCTGCTCGGAGTTGCTCAGCAGGTCATGGTTGAGCAGTTCGCGCATCGCTTCGAGCTGATCGGCCTGGCTGTAAGCGCGCAGGCGCATTTCCAGTTGACGGTACTGGGCCAGGACCTGGCCGAGTTCGTCGAAGGCGGCACGCTCACCGGGTTCGAGAATCAACGGCGCATAAGCGTCGCGAGCCTTGTCGATCTGCGCGTTACGCTCGTCCATGAGGCGCAAGGTTTCGTCCTGCAGGTTGCGATCGACCATCAGGCGGTAGGAGAGGGTGCGCAGGCGCTGGTTGTTGGCGGTCAGTTCGTCGAGCAGCTTGATGCTGGGAATGTTGATCTGTTCGATGTTCACGCCCGCTTGACGGATATGCCCCATCTGCAGCAGTGAAAAAACACCCAGGCCCAGCATCAGCAAGCCTATGAGGGAAAAACCGAGAAGTGCGCGCGGCGCGATGTTCAGCGTACGTAGTGACATGACGTCGAGTCCGGAAGGATGGCTCGCGTCCATGCGAAAGAATTTGTCTTACAAACCTATCGGTAACGGACTACCAGTCTTTAGGATCGGCCAAAAAAATGAGCCTTCTACAATCGCTTGGACGGACGGGCGGTTGACCCAGGTCGGAACAAGACCCCGCTTACCCTGTCAATGTGCCGGAACGAGAGCCTTCGATCCTGATTTTTAATGGCGGGGGCGCATGCTTTTCTTTATCGTGTGCGCCCTTTGCAACAACCCGAGATAGACACATGTTGGAAGCTTCCCTGAATCAACTCGAGCAACTGGTCGCCGACCTGATGCACAAGAACGCGCAACTGACCGAGCAGAACCAGCAGCTCGACCAGGCACTGGCCCAGGCCAAGGAAGAAAATGAGACCCTGCAACTGTCGCTGATGGAGCAGGAAGAGCAGAACGGCGCCACCGCCGCCCGCATCCAGGCCTTGGTCGAGCGTGCCAGCGCAGGTGCCGTTAGCGCATGAGCCTGCACTCGCAGTCGATCAACGTGGTGTCGATCCTGGGCAGCGACTATTCGATCAAGGCGCCCGGAGGCCAGGAGGAAACCCTGGCGCAGGCAGTGCTTATGCTCAACACCGCCCTTAACGAGACCAAGCGTCAGTACCCGACCCTGATCGGTGACAAGCTGATGGTGCTGGCAGCCCTGAACCTGTGCTCGAAACAGGTGGAGTTGCAAAAGGAACACCAACAGACGCTGGAGCGAACCCAGGCACAGATCGATGCCACGGTGGACGCCATCGTCCGGACCATCGCCGAACAGTAAGAGCAGCACCAGCCCCCTGTAGGCGTTCGCGATGGGCTGCAAGGCAGCTCCAGCAATGTTGGCTGCGAAGCTGAGAACCCGGGGCCGCTGCGCGTCCCATCGAGGGCTATGCTTGCTCCTACGATGATGAAAATCTGCATGCCGAGTCTGTGGCACAAGCGTTCAAGCAGACATTACAAAAGCGACGTTGTCGCCAGCCATGGGGCAATTATTCGGACCGCGGTATTCAATACTGTTCGGCGCTCTACCAGTCACATCATCAGCGGCATGGGGTTCAATGCTCGATGACTGATGGGTGTGACTGCTATCGGAATGTGCTGGCCAAGAGAATCAACGGAATCCTCAAGATTGAGCGGCTGCTGAGTAGTTCCGAAGATTTAGAGCAAGCAAGGCAAAGGGATGACGAGGCCGTGCAGATCTGCAATATGGACTGGCCTCACAGGGCCTTGAAAAATAAAACGCCCGCTACGCTGTACCGGGCGTTTTAGGCCTGAGCAGGTGTAAACCTATTTCAGGATTAGACACTTGCGGACGTTGCATTTGTCACGGTGATAACCCAGTGAAACTCATGGCCAAACTCCCAAATTAACAGCCTATGGTCGATGTAGTACGAATTGCCATTGTATTCAACCAGTGTATGAGCGGGTGCGTTTTTGAACAGGTTTTGTGCAGCGGGATTAGACACGGTGTCTGAGCCACCAGGGTAATCGAGTTGGACGCTGAAGTTGAGCTTTTTGTGGGGAGCTGTTTTTGGGGTGTTGTCTTTGTTGTAAGTGAATGGTCCTTTGTCACTGATGATGTGAAACTCACTGTTTTCGCTTGAGTCACTGGATGAGTGGAAAGATGTTTGGGTTACAAAAACCATTTTGTCATTGACTTGAACATGGTCCCAAGGCTTGATGCGAAGAATTTCATCCAGCGTTTCGCCATTTTCAAACCTGTCTTGATGACCCGCAATTTTTACAATAGTGCTCATTTTAAAAACTCCTGGGTTGGGTGGGCTTGCAAGTGGACCCTACCGGAAGGAGGCGCGTCGTTGAACTGTTAAAAATGACAGTTTCAAATTGAGACTGGTTGCGTGAAATGGCGTCCATGGAGCAACGAAAAGGGCCGTTTGACGACCCTTTTCAAGCACGGTTGTTCAGCTCGGCAGCTTTTCGACATCGATGATGCTATGGATGTCCGCCGCCAGTTCACGCACCCGCTGTTCCTCGGTATCCCACGAGCACATGAACCGCGCCCCGCCGCTACCGATGAAGGTGTAGAAGCGCCAGCCTTTGGCGCGCAGTGCCTCGATGGCGAACTCCGGCAGTTGCAGGAAGACCCCGTTGGCCTCCACCGGGAACATCAACTCGACCCCCGGCAGATCACTGACCAGCGAAGCCAGCAACTGCGCGCACTGGTTGGCGTGCTCGGCGTGGCGCAGCCAGGCGCCGTCTTCCAGCAGCCCGACCCAGGGCGCGGAGAGAAAACGCATCTTCGACGCCAACTGTCCGGCCTGCTTGCAGCGGTAGTCGAAGTCTTCGGCCAGCTCGCGGTTGAAGAACAGGATCGCTTCGCCCACGGCCATGCCGTTCTTGGTCCCGCCAAAACACAGCACATCCACGCCGGCCTTCCAGGTCAGCTCGGCCGGCGAACAGCCGAGGAACGCGCAGGCGTTGGCAAAGCGCGCACCGTCCATGTGCAGGTTCAAGCCCAGGTCCTTGCAGGTGGCGCTGATGGCCTTGAGTTCTTCGGGGCGGTAGACGGTGCCGACTTCAGTGGCTTGGGTGATGGTCACCACACGTGGCTTGGGGTAGTGGATGTCCTGGCGCTTGAGCGCCACTTCGCGAATCGATTCGGGGGTCAGCTTGCCACCGACGCTGGCGGCGGTGAGCAGCTTCGAGCCGTTGGAGAAGAACTCCGGCGCGCCGCATTCGTCGGTCTCCACGTGGGCGGTCTCGGAGCAGATCACGCTGTGGTAGCTCTGGCACAGCGACGCCAGGGCCAGCGAGTTGGCGGCGGTGCCGTTGAAGGCGAAGAACACCTCGCAGTCGGTTTCGAACAGCGTGCGAAAGTGCTCGGCGGCGCGCTCGGTCCATTGGTCGTCGCCGTAGGCGCGCTGATGGCCCTGATTGGCCTGCGCCATGGCCGTCCAGGCTTCGGGGCAGATGCCGGAGTAGTTGTCGCTGGCAAATTGTTGGCTCTTGTCTGTCATGGCAGGTCCTGTAAACCGTGGGCACCCCGGTACTGTAGCGAAGTTTCTGGTCAGGGCTATAGCGGTGTTGGTGCGGGGAACCGTTGCGAGCAGGCGATTGACGCTGTCCGTAAACAAAAACAGGAAGCCTCTTTCAGATGTGTAAGAAGTTTCTTTCAGAGATTAATTAAAATAATCAGACGTAGGTTTTTTGAGCGCTTCTTAGAGGGTTCGCATTTGACGAATTCTAATTTCTCTCCAAGTATCAATAGGCCGGCGACGGCACTTCCATAATGATTCTGTATTGGAGAACACTCATGATCGAAGCATCTGAGGTGGCTGAGTTCTATGAAGTTAAACCTACAGTAGTTGATGGCCAAGTTGTGCATGCCAACGCATTCATTGCCATGATGGAAACCACGCAGGATAGGCTTGGCCGGGCCTTTGACTCATTGGCTTACTTGGCCGGCATAAAATCTGCAGCGGCGCAAGATCACTATAAAACGCTCGACACATCCAGTTTGCAATCGCTGCTGCGCAGCGCGCAGGAGGCTGGCTTGAGTGCCCGGGTAGTGGCTATCTAAAAAGTTGCCAGGCGTCGAGAGGCGCCTGGCTTTTTTTGGGAGGTGGCCCATGCAGGCCGAATGTGATGCGATGAACGCACGGATGAATATCCAAGGTTTACAGTGGTTCGACCGCTGGCGTCTGGGCAATGGCAGTACCGAGTCATTCGTGGTGCCGTTCGCCACGACCCGCCCGGTGAATATTGTCACCCACGGGCAAGCGCAATTCGACTATGGGCAATTCGGTATTCATCTGGCGCAGCAAGATGTTCTGACATTTCTGGGCGATACGCATAAGGTCATTCACGCCAAGTTCATCGACTGCCGAAACGCGTCGCCTACGTTCAGGGCCTCGCTGTCTCTACGGTTTTCACCTGCTTCCAGCAGGACACTGGTCATTCCGCCCGGTGTGGCCCATACGTTCAGCGGGTTGGAGGGTGTGTCGACGCTTAATGCCTATGACGTATTCCTGCCGCCCTTGGCGTCGCTCCTGCAACCGACTCTCGGCTGGACGCCTGAACACGACATCGTCAATCTCCCCCTGGACACTGATCCTGCGACCGTGGAGGGGGTGACCCCGATGTGCGAGCCTGCCGCGAACCGGGTGTACTACCAATTAGCAGTGTTGCAACGCTCGATCATGTCCGCCGGCGAGGTGTCCCACGCGGAAACCCGGCAGTTCATCCTGGACACTGGCGAGCACGTCCAGCTCATGTTGCAACCTGTCGTGAGTCCCGCAACAGAGGCTTCGAGCTTTCCCGTGTCACGTATTCACGGGGTCGAGTTCAAGCGGCATGGATCGGTACGTACTGGTGAACATAGCCGTATCGTTCCGGTCATGGGACCGTCGCCTTTCTACATCGTCGATCATGGGACGCAACCCTACAGCTTCGACTCGTTCGGCATCCATCTCGGGCAGGAAGACCACCTGACCTTCCTGGGTTCACCCAGCCAGTCGATCAGGTTGAAGCTGGTGGATGTGCGCGCAGGCTCTCCTACCCTGCATCAGGAAGAGTGGCATGAGTTTCGTCCGGATCCTGAAATGGAGCTGATCATTCCCTGCGGGGTAGCGCATGCGCTGTTCGACATGACCCACGTGTTCACCCTGAACCGCCCGGTGTTCTACCTCGATGATGCCAACGCCTATGAGCCGGGTAACGATGTCATCGACTGGCCGTTGAGTGCTAGGCCTTACCCTGTACTGACGCCCAACTCGACGCTGGCTTCGCTGGGCTATCTGGAAGCGCTGGCCGAGGTGCAGAAACGGCTCGCCGCGATCGCGCCAGCAGCCCAGACGCCCAAGGCGGTGCTGGTGACCGACCAGGTGACCGGGCGGCAGGTCAAGGTCATCCTGACCCAGGCCGCGCGCGCTGCGTCGGAACCATGACCCGCTCGCTGTCACTGCTCCTGCTGCTGGTCCTTAGCGCCGACGCCTTGCTGGTGTTCCTCCTGCCGGTGATGGTCTACGCCCATACCGCCAGCCTGGCGTGGTCGGGCCTGGCATACGCCATGACGTGGCTGCCCCGAATAGGGGTGACGCCGCTGGTCGGCCGCTCCATCGACCGCTGGGGTGTGCGCAAGGTCTCGGTGCTGTCGGATGTGCTGAAGTGTGCAGGGTGCCTGTGCGTGGTGCTGATGCTCAGTGCGGCGCCGGACGCTTTGACCGTGACGCTGCTCGGCGGACTGTTGAGTGGGTTGGTCGCGATCGGCAATGCGCAGAGCCTGATTGCCTACGAAAAGATGATCGCCCTGGTCAGCCGCGACGTGGATCGGGATGTGAACCTGCTCTGTCGCATCGATCAACTGGCAATGGTCACCGGGCCGCTGTGCGGATTCCTCTGCTACGCCGCTGGCGTTGAAGCCTTGTTGCTGCTTGCGGCTGTGCTGTATGTCAGCAACGCCCTGTGCTACGCCTTTAGCCGGGTGGTGCCGGACAATCGCGGCAAAGGTGCGCCCGACGCCACAGCGCCTGGGCCGGGCAACCTGAAGCTGATCCTGTCGACGCCGGTGCTGGTCAGCTCGGTGGTCCTGGCCGTCGGCAACAATGCCTTCGACGGACTGGTGGAGGCGGGCGCGGTGAGTTTGATCGACCGTGCCATGCAGTTGCCCATCGAGTACTTCGCCTTCGTCGATGTCTGCGCGGGAATCTGCGGGGTGGCCGCGACCTTGCTCTACCCGCGCCTGGCCGCCGCCGTGCCGGCGCTGCGGCTGTTCAGTGCCGCGGCGCTGCTGACGGTGCTGGCCAGTGCCCTGATGATCCTGTCCCAGGCCTACTTGCCTGGTTTTCTCGTGCTGTACGCCCTGAACATCGCCGGCAAGGTGTTCATGACCAACTTCTGTCGTGGCCTGCGCATTCGCCTGGTGCCGGTCGAGCGCCTGGCGAGTGTGTCCTCGCTGATGGTGTTGATGAACCAGGCCGTGCTGCCTGTGGTGGGCGTGACCCTCTACCTGCTCGGCGAACAGGCGCGCAGCCTCTCTGTTCTGCTGCTCGCGGCCATTGCCATCAGCGTGCTGGGGGCCTGGAAGGTTCGCGCTCAGGCGGGCTCGCGACCGGTAATCGATCCCTCGCCCTGCATGCCTGTCGATGGGCGATGAAGCAATGTCGTAAACGCGCCATTGCAAGGCGCGCGCAGGCATCTGTGTACAACGGCCCGGCCATACCATCGCCGCAAAGGGTCATTGAACCCTCCCAACAAAAAATGATCGCTGCCGGGAGAGACACGATGTTCAGCAAGCAAGACCAGATCCAGGGTTACGACGACGCACTGCTGGCGGCGATGAATGCCGAGGAACAGCGCCAGGAAGATCACATCGAGCTGATCGCCTCGGAGAACTACACCAGCAAGCGTGTGATGCAGGCCCAAGGCAGCGGCCTGACCAACAAATACGCCGAAGGCTATCCAGGCAAGCGTTACTACGGCGGCTGCGAGCACGTCGACAAGGTCGAGGCGCTGGCCATCGAGCGCGCCAAACAGCTGTTCGGCGCCGACTACGCCAACGTCCAGCCGCACTCCGGCTCGTCGGCCAACGGTGCCGTGTACCTGGCGCTGCTGCAGGCCGGCGACACCATCCTGGGCATGAGCCTGGCCCACGGCGGTCACCTGACCCACGGCGCCAAGGTGTCGTCCTCGGGCAAGCTGTACAACGCCGTGCAGTACGGTATCGACACCAACACCGGCCTGATCGACTACGACGAGGTCGAGCGCCTGGCCGTCAAGCACAAGCCGAAGATGATCGTCGCCGGCTTCTCGGCCTACTCCAAGACCCTCGATTTCCCACGCTTCCGCGCCATCGCCGACAAGGTCGGTGCGCTGCTGTTCGTCGACATGGCCCACGTCGCCGGTCTGGTTGCCGCTGGCCTGTACCCGAACCCGATTCCCTTCGCCGACGTGGTCACCACCACCACCCACAAGACCCTGCGCGGTCCACGTGGCGGCCTGATCCTGGCCAAGTCCAACGAAGAGATCGAGAAGAAGCTCAACGCTGCGGTCTTCCCCGGCGCTCAGGGCGGCCCGCTGATGCACGTGATTGCGGCCAAGGCCGTGTGCTTCAAGGAAGCGCTGGAGCCTGAGTTCAAGAGCTACCAGAAGCAAGTGATCGAAAACGCCCAGGCCATGGCCCAGGTGTTCATCGACCGTGGCTATGACGTGGTCTCCGGCGGTACCGACAACCACCTGTTCCTGGTCAGCCTGATTCGCCAGGGCCTCACCGGCAAAGACGCCGACGCTGCCCTGGGCCGCGCGCACATCACCGTCAACAAGAACGCCGTGCCGAACGACCCGCAATCGCCGTTCGTGACCTCGGGCCTGCGTATCGGCACCCCGGCCGTCACTACTCGCGGCTTCAAGGTCGCCCAGTGCGTGGCCCTGGCCGGCTGGATCTGCGACATCCTCGACAACCTCGGCGACGCTGACGTGGAAGCCGATGTGGCGAAGAACGTCGCGGCGCTGTGCGCAGATTTCCCTGTTTACCGCTGAGTGGAGTCCCACACCATGCAACGTTACTCGGGCTTCGGCCTTCTCAAGCACTCCCTCAGCCACCACGAGAACTGGCAGCGCATGTGGCGCACGCCGACGCCGAAAAAGGTGTACGACGTGGTCATCGTCGGCGGTGGCGGCCATGGCCTGGCCACGGCCTATTACCTGGCCAAGGAACACGGCATCACCAACGTGGCGGTGATCGAAAAGGGTTACCTGGGCGGCGGCAACACCGCCCGTAACACCACCATCGTGCGTTCCAACTACCTGTGGGACGAGTCGGCGCACCTCTACGAGCACGCCATGAAGCTGTGGGAGGGCCTGTCCCAGGACATCAACTACAACGTGATGTTCTCCCAGCGCGGCGTCTACAACCTGTGCCACACCCTGCAGGACATGCGTGACTCCGAGCGCCGCGTCAGTGCCAACCGCCTCAACGGCGTGGACGGCGAGTTGCTCAATACCGCCCAGGTGGCGGCCGAGATCCCGTACCTGGACTGCTCCAAGAACACCCGCTACCCGATCCTCGGCGCCACCGTACAGCGCCGGGGCGGCGTGGCCCGTCACGATGCCGTGGCCTGGGGCTATGCGCGTGCCGCCGACGCCTTGGGCGTGGACTTGATCCAGCAGACCGAAGTGACCGGTTTCCGCAAGGAAAACGGCGCCGTGATCGGCGTCGAGACCAGCAAGGGCTTCATCGGCGCCAAGCGCGTCGGCGTGGTCACCGCCGGTAACTCCGGACACATGGCCAAGCTGGCCGGCTTCCGCCTGCCGCTGGAGTCGCACCCGCTGCAAGCACTGGTCTCCGAGCCGATCAAGCCGATCATCGACAGCGTGATCATGTCCAACGCCGTGCACGGCTACATCAGCCAGTCCGACAAGGGCGACCTGGTGATCGGTGCCGGTATCGACAGCTGGGTCGGCTACGGTCAGCGCGGCTCGTACCCGGTGATCGAGCACACCCTGCAGGCCATCGTCGAGATGTTCCCCAACCTGTCGCGCGTGCGCATGAACCGCCAATGGGGCGGCATCGTCGACACCTCGCCGGACGCCTGCCCGATCATCACCAAGACCCCGGTCAAGAACCTGTTCTTCAACTGCGGTTGGGGGACGGGCGGCTTCAAGGCGACCCCGGGTTCGGGCAACGTCTTCGCTGCGAGCCTGGCCAAGGGCGAAATGCACCCGCTGGCCGCGCCGTTCTCCATGGACCGTTTCTACAACGGCGCACTGATCGACGAACACGGCGCTGCTGCCGTCGCCCACTAACCGGAGACACCGTCATGTTGTATATCTTCTGTCCCCACTGCGGCGAGCTGCGCTCCGAAGAAGAGTTCCACGCCTCGGGCCAGGCGCACATCGCCCGTCCGCTGGACCCCAACGCCTGCTCAGACCAGGAATGGGGCACCTACATGTTCTACCGTGACAACCCGCGCGGTATTCACCATGAGCTGTGGGATCACGTTGCCGGCTGCCGTCAGTACTTCAACGTCACCCGCAACACCGAGACCTACGAGATCCTGGAAACCTACAAGATTGGCGAGAAGCCGCAGGTCAGCGCCCGCGAACACACACCTGAGCGCTCGGCGGCCGTAAACGAACGGGGAGTCAACGTATGAGCCAGACCTATCGCCTCGCCAGCGGCGGCCGTATCGACCGCAGCAAGGTGCTGAACTTCACCTTCAACGGCAAGACCTACCAGGGTTATGCCGGCGACAGCCTGGCCGCTGCGCTGCTGGCCAACGGCGTCGACATCGTCGGGCGCAGCTTCAAGTACTCGCGCCCGCGCGGCATCATCGCGGCCGGTACCGAAGAGCCGAACGCCATCCTGCAGATCGGCGCCAGCGAAGCCACCCAGATCCCCAACGTGCGTGCCACCCAGCAGGCGCTGTATTCGGGCCTGGTGGCCACCAGCACCAACGGCTGGCCGAACGTCAACAACGACGTCATGGGCATCCTCGGCAAGGTGGGCGGCAGCATGATGCCGCCGGGCTTCTACTACAAAACCTTCATGTATCCCAAGTCGTTCTGGATGACCTACGAGAAGTACATCCGTAAAGCCGCCGGTCTTGGCCGGGCGCCGCTGCAGAACGATCCGGACAGCTACGATTACATGAACCAGCACTGCGACGTGCTGATCGTCGGTGCCGGCCCGGCGGGCCTGGCCGCTGCCCTGGCCGCTGCGCGCAGCGGTGCCCGGGTGATCCTGGCCGACGAGCAGGAAGAGTTCGGTGGCAGCCTGCTCGACACCCGCGAAACCCTCGACGGCAAACCCGCTGCCGAGTGGGTCGCCAGCGTGGTCAACGAGCTCGAAGGCCTGCCGGAAGTGACCCTGCTGCCGCGCGCCACGGTCAACGGCTACCACGACCACAACTTCCTGACCATTCACGAGCGCCTCACCGATCACCTCGGCGACCGCGCGCCGATCGGCCAAGTGCGCCATCGCGTGCACCGCGTGCGGGCCAAGCGCGTGGTCCTGGCCACCGGCGCCCACGAGCGTCCGCTGGTGTACGGCAACAACGACGTGCCGGGCAACATGCTGGCCGGTGCGGTCTCCACCTACGTACGCCGCTATGGCGTGGCGCCGGGCCGTAAGCTGGTGCTGTCGACCAACAACGACCATGCCTACCGCACTGCGCTGGACTGGCACGATGCCGGCCTGCAAGTGGTCGCCATCGCCGATGCACGCCACAACCCACGCGGTTCGCTGGTCGAGGAAGCACGTGCCAAGGGCATCCGTATCCTCACCTCCAGTGCCGTGATCGAAGCCAAGGGTAGCAAGCACGTCACTGGTGCCCGCGTGGCGGCCATCGATGTGCAGGCGCACAAGGTCACCAGCCCAGGCGAAACCCTCGAGTGCGACCTGATCGCCACTTCCGGCGGCTACAGCCCGGTGGTTCACCTGGCCTCGCACCTGGGCGGTCGCCCGGTGTGGCGTGACGACATTCTCGGCTTCGTGCCGGGCAATGCTCCGCAGAAACGCGAATGCGTCGGCGGCATCAACGGCGTGTACCCGCTGGGCGATGCCATTGCCGATGGCTTCGAAGGCGGCGTGCGCGCAGCCACCGAGGCCGGCTTCAAGGCCACCGTCGGCACCCTGCCGAAAACCGTGTCGCGCAAGGAAGACGCCACCGTGGCGCTGTTCCAGGTGCCGCACGACAAGGGCACCGCCCGTGCGCCCAAGCAGTTCGTCGACCAGCAGAACGACGTCACTGCTGCAGCCATCGAGCTGGCCACCCGCGAAGGCTTCGAGTCGGTCGAGCACGTCAAGCGCTACACCGCGCTGGGCTTCGGTACCGACCAAGGCAAGCTGGGCAACATCAACGGCCTGGCTATCGCCGCCCGTTCGATGGGCATCACCATCCCGCAGATGGGCACCACCATGTTCCGCCCCAACTACACGCCGGTGACCTTCGGCGCGGTAGCGGGTCGTCACTGTGGCCACCTGTTCGAGCCCGTACGCTTCACCGCCCTGCACGCCTGGCACGTGAAGAACGGCGCCGAGTTCGAGGACGTGGGCCAGTGGAAGCGTCCGTGGTACTTCCCCAAGGCCGGTGAAGATATCCATGCCGCCGTGGCCCGCGAGTGCAAGGCCGTGCGCGACAGCGTCGGCTTCCTCGACGCCTCGACCCTGGGCAAGATCGACATCCAGGGCGCGGATGCGCGCGAGTTCCTCAACCGCGTGTACACCAACGCCTGGACCAAGCTGGATGTGGGCAAGGCCCGTTACGGCTTGATGTGCAAGGAAGACGGCATGGTCTTCGACGACGGCGTCACCGCCTGCGTCGGCGAGAACCACTTCATCATGACCACCACCACCGGCGGCGCCGCCCGCGTCCTGCAGTGGCTGGAGCTGTACCACCAGACCGAATGGCCTGACCTGAAGGTGTACTTCACCTCGGTCACCGACCACTGGGCCACCATGACCCTGTCCGGTCCGAACAGCCGCAAGCTGCTCAGCGAGCTGACCGACATCGACATGGACAAGGAAGCCTTCCCGTTCATGACCTGGAAGGAAGGCAACGTCGGCGGTGTACCGGCTCGGGTGTTCCGCATCTCCTTCACCGGTGAGCTGTCGTACGAAATCAACGTGCAGGCCAACTACGCCATGGGCGTGCTGGAACAGATCATCGAGGCAGGCAAGAAATACAACCTGACCCCGTACGGCACCGAGACCATGCACGTACTGCGCGCCGAGAAGGGCTTCATCATCGTCGGTCAGGACACCGACGGCTCGATGACCCCGGACGACCTGAACATGAGCTGGTGCGTGGGCCGCAACAAGCCGTACTCGTGGATCGGCCTGCGTGGCATGAACCGTGAAGACTGCGTGCGCGAGAACCGCAAGCAACTGGTCGGCCTCAAGCCGGTGGACCCGAATGTCTGGCTGCCCGAAGGCGCCCAGTTGGTGTTCGATCCCAAGCAGCCCATCCCGATGGACATGGTCGGCCACGTCACCTCCAGCTACAAAGCCAACTCCCTGGGCTATTCGTTCGCCATGGGTGTGGTCAAGGGCGGCCTCAAGCGCATGGGCGAGCGTGTCTACTCGCCGCAGGCCGATGGCAGCGTGATCGAGGCGGAGATTGTGTCTTCGGTGTTCTTCGATCCGAAGGGTGAGCGGCAGAACGTCTAAGGACTTTGGAAGACCGCACCGGACCCTGTGGGAGCGGGCTTGCCCCGCGATGCGAGGGTGGCCTCCCGGCCCCATCGCCCACAGGTTCGGTGTCGTTCCTGGCACAAGAATTCAAGGCAGGTAAGAAATGAGCGCTATCAACGTCTTCCAGCAAAATCCCGGCAGCGAGGCCAAGGCCCAGTCGCCGCTGCACCATGCCGATCTGGCCAGCCTGGTCGGCAAAGGCCGCAACAACGCAGGCGTGACCCTGCGCGAACGCAAGTTTCTCGGTCACCTGACCCTGCGTGGCGATGGTCACGACGCCGAATTCGCCGCCGGTGTGCACAAGGCCTTGGGCCTGGAACTGCCGGTGGCCCTGACCGTCGTCGCCAACGACGAGATGTCGCTGCAATGGGTCGGCCCGGACGAATGGTTGCTGATCGTCCCCGGCGGTCAGGAACTGGCCGTCGAGCAGAAACTGCGCGCGGCCCTCGAAGGCCAGCACATCCAGGTGGTCAACGTCAGCGGCGGGCAGAGCCTGCTGGAACTGCGCGGCCCGAACGTGCGCGACGTGCTGATGAAGTCCACCAGCTACGACGTACACCCCAACAATTTCCCGGTGGGCAAGGCGGTCGGCACGGTGTTCGCCAAGTCGCAACTGGTGATTCGCCGCACGGCTGAAGACACCTGGGAGCTGGTGATTCGCCGCAGCTTCTCCGATTACTGGTGGCTGTGGCTGCAGGACGCCTCGGCCGAGTACGGTCTGGCCATCGAGGCCTAAGGAGCGCAGCACATGAGTCGGGCACCGGATACCTGGATTCTCACCGCCGATTGCCCGAGCAAGCTGGGCACGGTGGATGTGGTGACGCGCCATCTGTTCGAGCAGAGCTGCTATGTCACCGAGCACCATTCCTTCGATGACCGGCTGTCGGGGCGCTTTTTCATCCGCGTCGAGTTCCGCGCGCCGGAGGGCTTCGATGAAGAGGCCTTCCGTGCCGGGCTCGGCGAGCGCAGCGCCAGCTTCGGCATGGCCTTCGAGCTGATCGCGCCGAATCATCGGCCCAAGGTGGTGATCATGGTGTCCAAGGCCGACCACTGCCTGAACGACCTGCTCTACCGTCAGCGCATCGGTCAGCTGGGCATGGAGGTGGTCGCGGTGATTTCCAATCATCCCGACCTGGAACCGCTGGCGCACTGGCACAAGATCCCCTACTACCATTTCGCCCTCGACCCGAAAGACAAGCCGGGTCAGGAGCGCAAGGTGATCAAGGTGATCGAGGAAACGGGCGCGGAGCTGGTGATCCTCGCCCGCTACATGCAAGTGCTGTCGCCGGAGTTGTGCCGTCGTCTCGACGGCTGGGCGATCAACATCCATCACTCGCTGTTGCCTGGATTCAAGGGTGCCAAGCCCTATCACCAGGCTTACAACAAAGGTGTGAAGATGGTCGGCGCCACGGCGCACTACATCAACAACGACCTGGACGAAGGCCCGATCATCGCCCAGGGCGTCGAGGTGGTGGACCACAGCCACTACCCCGAGGACTTGATCGCCAAGGGGCGTGACATCGAATGCCTGACCCTGGCGCGGGCGGTGGGGTATCACATCGAGCGGCGGGTGTTCCTCAACGCCAATCGCACTGTCGTGCTCTGATCGGTCTCATCGCGGGACAAGTCGCCGCGCTCACAGGAATGCCACGGGTTTCGAATCCGCTGAACGCCCTGTGGGGGCGGGCTTGCACCGCGATGGGCTGCACCGCTTTCGACCTGCCGTAAACAGGCATCCCTTTGTCGCATCCAGTCAGTGCAGCGACACCCATCAGGCCCACAATTCCCCCATTCCAGTAACGCATGCCGCCCATGGATGGCGGCGCTTCAACCACCGCTGCATAAGTACAAATCAAGCGAGGTAAGAGCATGTCTGGTAACCGTGGAGTGGTGTATCTCGGCGCAGGCAAGGTCGAGGTGCAGAAGATCGACTACCCCAAAATGCAGGACCCACGCGGCAAGAAGATCGAGCACGGCGTGATCCTCAAGGTGGTTTCCACCAACATCTGCGGCTCCGACCAGCACATGGTCCGTGGTCGCACCACCGCTCAGGTCGGCCTGGTCCTGGGTCACGAAATCACCGGTGAAATCGTCGAGAAAGGCCGCGACGTCGAGCGCATGCAGATCGGCGACCTGGTCTCGGTGCCGTTCAACGTAGCCTGCGGTCGCTGCCGTTCCTGCAAGGAAATGCACACGGGCGTGTGCCTGACCGTCAACCCGGCTCGCGCTGGCGGCGCCTACGGCTATGTCGACATGGGCGACTGGACCGGTGGCCAGGCCGAGTACGTGCTGGTGCCCTATGCCGACTTCAACCTGCTCAAACTGCCTGAGCGCGACAAGGCCATGGAGAAGATCCGTGACCTGACCTGCCTGTCCGACATCCTGCCCACCGGCTACCACGGCGCCGTCACCGCAGGCGTCGGCCCGGGCAGCACCGTCTATGTGGCCGGTGCCGGTCCGGTCGGTCTGGCAGCGGCCGCCTCGGCACGCCTGTTGGGTGCGGCCTGCGTGATCGTGGGTGACCTCAACCCGGCGCGTCTGGCCCATGCCAAGGCCCAGGGCTTCGAGGTGGTCGACCTGTCCAAGGACACCCCGCTGCACGAGCAGATCGTCGACATCCTCGGCGAGCCGGAAGTGGATTGCGCGGTCGATGCGGTGGGCTTCGAGGCCCGCGGCCACGGCCACGAGGGCGCCAAGCACGAGGCCCCGGCCACCGTGCTCAACTCGCTGATGCAAGTCACTCGCGTGGCCGGCAGCATCGGTATTCCGGGCCTGTACGTGACGGAAGACCCAGGTGCCGTGGACGCTGCGGCGAAGATCGGTGCGCTGAGCATCCGCTTCGGCCTGGGCTGGGCCAAGTCGCACAGCTTCCACACCGGCCAGACGCCGACCATGAAGTACAACCGCCAACTGATGCAGGCGATCATGTGGGACCGGATCAACATCGCCGAAGTGGTGGGTGTGCAGGTCATCAGCCTGGATCAGGCGCCGGAAGGCTACGGCGAGTTCGATGCCGGCGTACCGAAGAAATTCGTCATCGATCCGCACAAGACCTTTAGCGCTGCCTGACACTACAGGGGCCGCTCTGCGGCCCCACCGCCTTGCACAACCGCCGCAGCCCTGGGCGGTTGTGCACCCCGTTGGTCAACACCATTCATCCAAACTGATATTTTTATCAGTGTGCCTCTGTTCGTTTGTCTTCTAGTTTGGAAGTGCATGTCACTGAAGCCGTCTTGAGTACTTCAAGCGGCACAGCTCTTCCATCGACAACGAGGCTTGGCACATGAAAACTTCAATGGCTGTTAGCGCGGGCGTTCTGTTTCTGCTCATGAGCACTGCTCACGCGGCACCGTCCCCTACAAAACCGGCTGACGATGACAGTGGATGGGTGCCTACCCAGGTGCAGAAAACCATTCCGGTGGTGGCCTCGGCGCACGTCACGCTGTTGGCATCGGGATCTCTAAGCTAAGAGGTCTGTAGACTCAGGCCCCCTTTCCAAGGGGGCCGTCCCGTCAATGGTATCGCTGGAGATGCGCAGCAGTTCGAGCATGAAACATGCCCGCGCTTGTGGATCCCAGGTGCACTCAATTTTCCGCGCGGTACGTCCACTCACCGTGGCCACTGTGTCCTGCAACAGCCCCGCTCCCACCTGATATTTCTACCAGTTACGGTCGAGCAATCGACTTGCTAGCGTTCTTGCGCGGATAGACAAGTATCTCCCGCTCGTAAATGGCTGACGACTTGTGAATGTCGACCCTATTGCCAGCGCCTGGCAAGGACGGACCTATGTGGATGAAACGCTCGGTGGCACTCGGGATACTTGCGTTGGTGGCGGCTTGTGCACGAACGCCCGAGGTCGCGGTCGATGCAGGTATGGAAGCCCGCGGGGGCCAAACGCCGACAATGAGTTCGGTAAGTTCGGCACCGCTGGATGTCTCCGCCACGGGCGTGCAGGCGGCCGAACAGTTGACCCGCTGGTACGAACAGACGCGCCGGGATTGCGGGGGAGCCACAGCGCCAGCTTACTTGTGTTCAGGTGTCATGATGCGCGGTACGCAAAGCGGGCAAAGTTGGTTGCCTTGGGATCCGAGCCCGCCCTCGGTCGCCAGTGGAGGCGTATCCTTTGCGTGGATAAGGACAGACATGAGCTTCTCGACATTGCCGTTGGATTACAACAATGGGTACATATTCTATCCGGCGCAGGAAACACCAGCAGGCAAGAACTCAACGATCCAGGTGCTGTGCTCCTTTCCCTTCGACGCCTGGACAGACAGTCGTAATCAGCAAAGCTGCGGGATATCGCCCGAGTATCCGACCCAGAGCCGGGCGTGCAATGAACAGGGCATCGATACCGCCGCGAAGTGGATAACCCATTTCAACAGCGCGCCGAATAAATACAAGGCGCAGTGTGGTTGGAATCTGCGACAGGGGCAGCCCGCTACCGCAGATCGTTTTTTCCAGACAATAAGTGCGAAGCAACTGCTGAGCGGGTTTCACCGCACGGCCAACAACGAACTGCGTTTGGCGACGTGGGCCACGGGCAGCGGCGCACAACTGCCCATTCAATCATTCTTCTATATTGCCGGTAGCCAGGGCCTGGTCAGTGCACAGGATGACCAACGGCGCTATTTTCAAAGCTATCAGCAAATAGTTCCCGTTATTCAACTCACGTTGCCGGCGAGTGCGGGCGCAAAGGCGGCTTTTGTTTATCGTGAGAGCGATCAAGCCGTAGGTGGCGGTGAATCGTCGAGATTTATCGATTTTGAGAACGTTGCATTTCAGGAAGGAAGGACGGAAATTTCGCTTCCACAAGCGCGATTTTATTTTTCCGCCAACGGCGGTAACAGTAAGTTGGCAATACGTAGCGCCGGCACACCCTCAAATGGCATTACGGGGCGCTTCCTGCACATGACAAAAAATACGGCTAATTTCAGTGCGGAGCTGATCATCATGCCTGTTACCCCTGCTAGTCGTATAGTTTTGGATGTGGACAATCCTTCTGTGTATCGCCCCTATAATCACTCATCGGTACTGTACACGGATGGAACGGGGCATGGGATCAACTTCCCATTCCCTGGGTTTGATTTCAGTGCACCTGCTGGAAAGAAAATAAAATACATCGAATTCCAAGACTTTGAGCGACGTATCGATAACATCCGTTTCTACGACTGATTGTCCGGCTTGCCGAAAAACCAGTCTGCTTGGCTTTTCGGCAACTTCTTCATGTTGCCGGTGTTCGTTCGCCTCACGTCAATTCTGCGCGTATTGCTTGGATTCGGGTGTCCTTGTCGTGTCACAGTGGGTTCACCCACGCCTGAACTTTCTGCCAGAACTCTGAAGGTGTGTTTGCTGGCACGAATATGATTTACCAAATCGGCGTACTTGTTTCTGTCTTTTCCGGGGTTCTGTGAAGAACCTTTAAAAGGGGGGGCGTCCCGTCAATGGTATCGCTGGAGATGCGCAGCAGTTCGAGCATGAAACATGCCCGCGCTTGTGGATCCCTGGTGCACTCAATTTTCCGCGCGGTACGTCCACTCACCGTGGGTACCCTATCCTGCAACAGCCCCGCTCCCACCTGATATTTCTACCAGTTACGGTCGAGCAATCGACTTGCTAGCGTTCTTGCGCGGATAGACAAGTATCTCCCGCTCGTAAATGGCTGACGACTTGTGAATGTCGACCCTATTGCCAGCGCCTGGCAAGGACGGACCTATGTGGATGAAACGCTCGGTGGCACTCGGGATACTTGCGTTGGTGGCGGCTTGTGCACGAACGCCCGAGGTCGCGGTCGATGCAGGTATGGAAGCCCGCGGGGGCCAAACGCCGACAATGAGTTCGGTAAGTTCGGCACCGCTGGATGTCTCCGCCACGGGCGTGCAGGCGGCCGAACAGTTGACCCGCTGGTACGAACAGACGCGCCGGGATTGCGGGGGAGCCACAGCGCCAGCTTACTTGTGTTCAGGTGTCATGATGCGCGGTACGCAAAGCGGGCAAAGTTGGTTGCCTTGGGATCCGAGCCCGCCCTCGGTCGCCAGTGGAGGCGTATCCTTTGCGTGGATAAGGACAGACATGAGCTTCTCGACATTGCCGTTGGATTACAACAATGGGTACATATTCTATCCGGCGCAGGAAACACCAGCAGGCAAGAACTCAACGATCCAGGTGCTGTGCTCCTTTCCCTTCGACGCCTGGACAGACAGTCGTAATCAGCAAGGCTGCGGGATATCGCCCGAGTATCCGACCCAGAGCCGGGCGTGCAATGAACAGGGCATCGATACCGCCGCGAAGTGGATAACCCATTTCAACAGCGCGCCGAATAAATACAAGGCGCAGTGTGGTTGGAATCTGCGACAGGGGCAGCCCGCTACCGCAGATCGTTTTTTCCAGACAATAAGTGCGAAGCAACTGCTGAGCGGGTTCCACCGCACGGCCAACAACGAACTGCGTTTGGCGACGTGGGCCACGGGCAGCGGCGCACAACTGCCCATTCAATCATTCTTCTATATTGCCGGTAGCCAGGGCCTGGTTGGGGCTCAGGATGATCAGCGTCGGTATTATCAACATTACAACCAAGTGGTGCCTGTCATTCAATTGACCATGGCGGCTAATGCCAACGGCAAGGCCAACTTCGTCTATCGCCAAGCCGATCAGGTGATCGGGGATGAGGGACGTCCTGGCACGCTGATAGACTTCGAGTCCGTTGCAATGCAGGACGGCCTGGCTGAGCTTCGCCTTCCCCAGGCGCGGATTTGGGTTCATCCGATCGAGTGGACACGTGAAGTCAGCATGGCTGTGCGTGATGAGAAACGGCCCGGCAATGGTATTAGTGGACATTATCTATACGTGCGGAAAAATACCGGGAAAAATTTGATTCAAGTGATTATCGAACCGCCTCAATCAGTCAGTCGTGTCGTGATAGATATGGACAGCCCCGAGGGACAACCGATCAATACAGGTGTCGTGTACTACACCGATGGGACTTATAATCACTTCTACCCCCGATTCCCGGGTTTCGACTTGACAGCGCCCGCAGGAAAAAGGATCAAGTCGATCGCATTCGACGACTATGAACGACGGATAGATAACATCCGGTTCTACGATTGAACGTCGCTACGGCACAACCGAGCCAGTCTCGGTTATGCTCGGCGAGGGTAGACCCCTCGGCCTATCTTCCGCCCATTGGCAAGGCGTGGACGCTTTCATGAAACACGTCGCAGGCCTCGGAACAACCTCCTTATCGCCCAGTCAAATGCCGCGTTTCCCAGGCCATCCCGGCCGATGAGGTCCGCGCAATGAAAGCCATCACTCTGGCAACCCTGATGACCCTGGCCGCAAGCCCGGTGTTCGCCTTCAATCTCAATGACGCCGCCGATGTGGTCTCCGCGCTGCAAGGGCCGAATCAGAAGACCGAGGCGCCGGCGCCTCAAGCCAACTTGCTCAATACCTTGGGTCGCGATCTGAAGATCACCCCCGAACAGGCCGTCGGCGGCGCGGGTGCCATGCTGGGCCTGGCACGCAACAACCTGAGCAAAGCCGATTACGGCCAGTTGACCCAGGCCGTGCCGGGCCTTGACCAGTTGACTGGGGCCAATGCCTTGGGTGGATTGCAGGGACTGGACGCATTGCTTGGCAAGGGCAGTGGGCATCAGTCGGCGCTGAGCAGCGCGCTGGGCAATGTGGAAAACCGCAACGACCTGGACAGCGCGTTCAAGGCGCTGGGCATGGATACCGGGATGATCGGCCAGTTCGCGCCGCTGATCCTGCAGTACCTGGGTCAACAGGGCGTGGCTGGGTCGCTGCTGCAGAACCTGAGTAGCCTGTGGACGACACCTGCGCGCACGGTGCCGTCTGTCTGAGGGCGGTGCGATTCAGCGCAGTTCGGCGCGCAGTTGCTCGATGCGCTGGTCCTTGTCTTCCCACAGCTGGTTCACCCACGCCTGAACCTTCTGCCGGAACACTGGATCGCTCTCGTAGTC
This sequence comes from Pseudomonas sp. SC11, assembly GCF_047039205.1. Taxonomy (NCBI): domain Bacteria; kingdom Pseudomonadati; phylum Pseudomonadota; class Gammaproteobacteria; order Pseudomonadales; family Pseudomonadaceae; genus Pseudomonas; species Pseudomonas sp. SC11. The sequence continues at coordinate 464,609 of NZ_CP178183.1, forward strand.
GCCTTCGCACAGTGCCGGGTCCAGCTCGCGCACGCGGATATCGATGATCACCCGCTCGATGCTGCCATTGAGCAGCGCCCAGAACCCCGGTGCCTTGTTCCCCGGATAGACGATGGTCACATCGAGCAGGGCATCGAGCTGCTGGCCCAGGGCCGCCAGCACGAAGGCCACGCCGCCGGCCTTGGGCTTGAGCAGGTGGCGATAGGGCGACTGCTGCTCAGCGCGCTTGGCCTCGGTGAAGCGGGTGCCTTCGAGGTAGTTGACCACGGTCACTGGCTGGCGCTTGAACAGCTCGCAGGCCGCCTTGGTGATTTCCAGGTCCTTGCCTTTGAGCTCGGGGTGCTTCTCCAGGAAGGCCTTGCTGTAGCGCTTCATGAACGGATAGTCCAACCCCCACCAGGCCAGCCCCAGCAGCGGCACCCAGATCAGTTCTTTCTTGAGGAAGAACTTGAAGAACGGCACCCGCCGGTTGAGGCTTTCGATCAGCGCCGGGATATCGACCCAGCTCTGGTGGTTGCTGATGCACAGGTAGGAGGTGTGCGGGTGCAGTTCGTCGACGCCGCGAATGTCCCATTGGGTGGGAATGCACAGGGCGAAGATGGCCTTGTCGATTTCCGACCAGGTCTCGGCGATCCACATCACCGCCATCGAGGCGTAATCGCGTCCACGTCCGGGCAGCACCAGCTTGAGCAGGGCAAAGACCAGCAAAGGGCAGATCAACACCACGGTGTTGAGCAGCAGCAGGGCGGTGGTGAGAATGCCGGTCAGCAGGCGACGCATAGATAAACTCTTGTTGTGTGAAATTTCTGGTTGGCAATGATAAGCAGGCCAACGCCTTACGCCAAACGCCCGTTGCTCGACGGCACGGACAAATGTTTCACATTATGTGGGGTAGGTTAGAGGCAGCGGCAAGTTGCGAGCGGCAAGCGGCAAGACAAAGCCGTCGCACCCTGTCCAGCTTGCAGCTTGCAGCTTGCAGCTTGCAGCTTGCAGCTGAAGCCCCCTCCGTTCGACCTCAAGGAAATGTGTTCTGTGAAATCCATGCTTGCTCTCCTTTCACTGCTCGCGCTGCCGGTCATGGCGGCCGAGCCGACCCTGTATGGCCGCTACGAGTACATCAAGCTCCCCGAGATCGGTCAGACCCTCAAGGCCAAGATGGACACCGGTGCATACACCGCCTCGCTGTCGGCCAAGGACATCGAGACCTTCACCCGTGATGGCGAGGACTGGGTGCGTTTCCGCCTCGCCACCAAGGATGCCGATGGCAAGGTCTACGAGCACAAGGTGGCGCGCATCAGCAAGATCAAGGCCCGTGTCGGCGATGACGAGGACGAGGACGAACCCTCCGAAGCCGCACGCCGCCCGGTGGTGGACCTGGAGCTGTGCCTGGGCGACGTCAAGCGCACGGTCGAGGTCAACCTCACCGACCGCAGCAACTTCAACTATCCGCTGCTGATCGGCGCCAAGGCCCTGCGCGAGTTCAAGGCCGCCGTGAACCCCGCCCGCCGCTACACCGCCGATAAGCCGGGCTGCTGATGCAGCAGTTGCAAGCTGCAAGCTGCAAGCGGCAAGCTGCAAGAAAAAGCGGATCGGTATAGGTTCGCACGCAGCGCTTTTTCTTGAAGCTTGAGGCTGCTGACGCAGCAGCTTTGAGCTGCAAGCTTCAAGCTGCAAGAAAGAGCGGATCGGTATAGGCTCGTGCGCAGCGCTTTTTCTTGCAGCTTGCAGCTTGCAGCTTGCAGCTTGCCGCTTGTGGCTTGCAACCCGAGGCTTTCCCGTGCCGCACATCCTCATCGTCGAAGACGAATCCGCCATTGCCGATACGCTCGTTTACGCCCTGCAGGCCGACGGGCACAGCACCACCTGGGTGAGCCTGGGTGGGCAGGCGCTGGAGCAGATGCGCCTGCGGCCGGCCGATCTGGTGATCCTCGACATCGGGCTGCCGGACATCAGCGGCTTCGAGACCTGTCGGCAACTGCGGCGCTTCAGCGAAGTGCCGGTGATGTTTCTCAGTGCTCGCGACGGCGAGATCGACCGCGTGGTGGGCCTGGAAATCGGCGCCGACGACTACGTGGTCAAGCCGTTCAGCCCGCGTGAGGTCAGTGCGCGGGTGCGGGCGATCCTCAAACGCATGGCCCCGCGCGTGGAGGCGAGCGCAGCGGTGGCTGCGTTCGAGGTCGATACCCTGGCCATGCGCATTCTTTACCAAGGCCAGGCGTTGACGCTCACGCGCCATGAGTTCCGCCTCCTGCAATGCCTGCTCGAGCAGCCACGGCGGGTGTTCAGCCGCGAGCAATTGCTCGACGGCCTGGGCGTGCCGTCCGATGTCGGCTATGAGCGCACCGTCGACAGCCACATCAAGAGCCTGCGCGCCAAGCTGCGTCAGGTGGCGCCCGAGGCAGAGCCGATCCAGACCCATCGCGGGCTGGGCTACAGCTACAGCCCGGACCACACCTGATGCGCCTGGGTATTCGCATCTTTCTGGTGTATTTCCTGTTCGTCGGGCTGTCGGGCTACTTTCTGCTCAACACCGTACGCGAGCAGATTCGCCCGGTGGTGCGCCAGTCCTCCGAGGAAACCCTGGTGGACACCGCCAACCTGCTGGCCGAGATCGTCCATGACGACGTCAAGGCTGGCACGCTTGGACAAAGTCACCTGCCGCAGGTGATGAAGTCCTACGGGCAGCGCCGCCCTGGCGCCGAGATCTGGGGCTTGGCGAAGAATCAGGTCAGCCACCGCATCTATGTCACTGACGCCCAAGGCATCGTCTTGCTCGATTCCAGCGGTCAGGCGCTGGGCCAGGACTACTCGCGCTGGAACGACGTCTACCTGACCTTGCGCGGCCAGTATGGCGCCCGCTCGACCCGCAGCGACCCAAACGACGAAAGCACTTCGGTGATGCATGTGGCGGCGCCGATCCTCGACGCCGGGCGCATCATCGGCGTGGTGACCGTGGCCAAGCCCAACAGCTCGCTGCAACCCTACATCGACCGTTCCGAGCGGCGCTTGCTGACGCTCGGCCTGGGCTTGATCGTGCTGGGCCTGCTGGTGGGCGCGGCGTTGTCCTGGTGGCTGGCGCGCTCGCTGCGCCGACTCACCCGCTATGCCCAGGCCGTCAGCGAGGGCCAGCGCGCGGCGCTGCCGCACTACAAAGGGGGCGAGTTGCTGCAGTTGGCCACGGCGGTCGAGCGCATGCGCACGCAACTGGAGGGCAAGGCGTATGTCGAGCGCTACGTGCATACCCTGACCCACGAGTTGAAGAGCCCGCTGGCGGCGATTCGCGGCGCATCGGAGCTGCTACAGGCGCCGATGGCCGACGAGCAGCGCGCCCGCTTCGCCGGCAATATCGAGCGCGAGAGCGAGCGTTTGCAGCAGATGATCGAACGCCTGCTGAATCTGGCGCGGGTCGAGCAGATGCAGACGCTGGAGGATGAGCAGCAGGTCTCGGTGGCGCTGCTGATCGAAGACATGCTGCACAGCTATGCGCCACGTATCGAGAGCGCCGCTGTGCAGGTCGCCCAGCAGGTGCCGCACGACCTGCGCTTGCTGGGCGACCCCTTCCTGTTGCGTCAGAGCCTGGCCAACCTGCTGGATAACGCCCTGGACTTCACGCCGCCGGGCGGTGCGCTGGTGTTCGCCTTGGAGCGTGCAGGCGAGCGCGTGGCCCTGAGTCTGTTCAATCAGGGCGAGCCCATTCCGGATTACGCCCTGGAGCGGGTCAGCGAGCGCTTCTATTCATTGCCGCGGCCGGGCACCGGGCGCAAGAGTACCGGCCTGGGGCTGAACTTCGTCGCCGAGGTGATGCACCTGCATGGCGGCACGCTGGCCGTCGACAACGTCGAAGGCGGTGTGCGGGTTCGCCTGTGGCTGCCGATGCGACGCATCAGCTGACACCCCAACTCCACACACTCTCCACAGAACCTCCCCATTGGCTCCACGTGCCGGGCGCAACCTGCGTCCATCACCCTCGGAGTCCAACCCCCATGAACAAGACCCTCGGTTTCAAGCTCGGCCTGATCGGCGTGCTGATGCTGTTGTTGCTCATTCCCCTGCTGATGATCGGCAACCTGATCGACGAGCGCCAGAACCTGCGCGACAGCGTGTTGCAGGACATCGCCCAGCGCTCGAGCTTCGACCAGCAGATCAGCGGCCCGCTGCTGGTGGTGCCCTATCGCAAGTTGCAGCGGCGCTGGATCGAGAAGGACGGCAAGCGCGTCGAGGAAACCAGCTCCATCGCCGGTCACCTGTATTTCCTGCCGGAAACCTTCGACGTGCAGAGCCAGGTGGATACCGAGCTGCGCGCTCGCGGGATCTATCAGGCGCGGCTGTTTCATGCCAAGAGCCAGATCGGCGGGCGCTTCAAGCTGCCCGCGCGCTGGGGGATCGAGAAAGACTTCGACGACTACCGTTTCGACACCCCGTTCGTGGCGGTGGGCGTCAGCGATATCCGCGGTATCGAGCATGCCACCGAGTTCAGCTTCGACGGCCAGCGCCTGCCGTTCGAGGCCGGGACCGGTCTGGACTGGATGAGCGGCGGCCTGCATGTCGCCCTGCCGCAGCTCGACGGTGAGCAGGCCCGCGCGTTCGACTATGGTTTCGACCTCGGCCTGCAGGGCACCGGGCAACTGCAGGTGCTGCCCGTGGGCCGCAGCAGCCGGGTGCAGATGCACGCCAACTGGCCGCACCCCAGCTTCATCGGCAGCTACCTGCCGGCCAGCCGCGACATCGACGCCAACGGCTTCACCGCGCACTGGCAGACCTCGATTTTCGCCACCAACCTGGAAGACGCCTTGCGCCAGTGTGCCGAGTCCGACAAATGCGCAGCGTTCAGCGAGCGCACCTTCGGCGTGAGCTTCGTCGACCCGGTGGACCAGTACCTCAAGAGCGAGCGGGCGATCAAGTACGCGCTGCTGTTCATCGCCCTGACCTTTGCCGGCTTCTTCCTGTTCGAGGTACTGAAGAACCTCAGCGTGCACCCGGTGCAATACGTGCTGGTGGGGGTGGCGCTGGCGCTGTTCTACCTGCTGCTGCTGTCGTTGTCGGAGCACCTGGGCTTTGCCTTGGCGTATGCGCTGTCGGCGGCGGCCTGCGTGCTGTTGATCGGTTTCTACCTGAGCCATGTGCTGCACAGCCTCGGCCGCGGGATCGGCTTCGCGGCCGGGCTGGCGGCGCTGTACGGACTGCTCTATGGCCTGCTCAGCGCTGAGGACTATGCGCTGCTGATGGGCTCGCTGCTGTGCTTCGGTCTGCTGGGCGTGTTCATGGTGCTGACCCGCCGGCTGGACTGGTCGCGGGTGGGGAGGGGCGCATGAGGGAGGACAAGGAGATCGGGCGCTGGTTGGCGCTGCAGGTGGGGTTGTTGTTTGCGCTCAGACCCAGGCCACTGCGGCTGAAACGCCCCTGATGGTGTTCACTCAAGCGATGTATGGCTGGGATTGGGGCTGCTGTGCAGCCCATCGCGACACAAGGCCGCTCCTACAGGGTCCGGACAGCCTCATGTTTCAGGGATTACGCGCACGTTGTGGGAGCGGCCTTGTGCCGCGAAAGGGCCGCTAAGCGGCCCCATCTTACTCCTGCTGTCAGGCCACCGGCACGGTAGCGAGCATCGAGGGTCGCTGGCTCACCTCGGCATACCAGGCCGCCAGCCCTGGCTGTTGCTCGCGCCAGCCGAACGCAGGCTGGCGCAGGTCCAGATAACCCAGTGCACAGGCCACGCCGATGGCGACGATGTCGAAGCCCGAGGCGATTTCCGCCAGGTGCTGCTGTTCCAGGTTCGCCAGGCTGCGACGGATCTTCTGCGATTGTGCCTGCAACCAGCCGTCCCAGCGTTTGTCTTCGGGACGCAGGACGCTTTCGTAGCGGCTCGACACCGCCGCGTCGAGGATCGCATCGGCCTGTGACGCCAGGGTCAGGCGCCGCCAGCGTGCCGAGCCCTCGCGCGGAATCAGTGGCTGGCCGACGTGCTGGGTGTCGAGGTATTCGCAGATCACCCGGCTGTCGTGCAGCACCGTGCCGTCGGCCAGGCGCAGGGCCGGGATCTTGCCGATCGGGTTGTCCTGGTCGAGTTGCGCATCGCCATTGACCGGGCTGATGTTGACCGCCTGCAAGGTCACGCGCGACAACTGCCCGGTTTCGTGCAGCACCAGCATGACCTTGCGCACGAACGGCGACAGCGGCGAATGAAACAGCACCATGCCCACGGTTCAGTTGCCTTGCAGGCTGGGTGGCAGGCAGACGCCCGTGCCGCCGATGCCGCAGTACCCTTCCGGATTCTTGGCCAGGTACTGCTGGTGATAGGCCTCGGCGAAGTAGACCGTCGGCGCCTGCTCGATCTCGGTGGTGATCTGGCCGAAACCGGCCTTGTCCAGCTCGGCCTGGAACGCTTCACGGCTGGCCTTGGCCTGCTCCAGTTGTTCGGGCGAGGTGCAGAAGATCGCCGAGCGGTACTGGGTGCCGACGTCGTTGCCCTGGCGCATGCCCTGGGTTGGGTTATGCAACTCCCAGAACATCGCCAGCAGTTCGCGGTAGCTGACCTTGTCCTTGTCGAACACCACCAGCACCACTTCGGTGTGGCCGGTCAGGCCCGAGCATACTTCTTCGTAGGTGGGGTTGGGGGTGAAACCGCCGGCATAGCCGACCACCGTGCTGACCACGCCGTCGCGCTGCCAGAAGCGCCGTTCCGCGCCCCAGAAACAGCCCAGGCCGAAGATCGCGAAGTCGACGTCCTGGAAGAACGGGCCGAGCAGCGGCGTGCCTTCGAACACGTAGTGGAACTCAGGCAGCGCCATCGGCGTTTCACGGCCGGGCAGGGCCTGTTCGGCGGTGGGCAGGACGTTTTTGTTCACCAGGATTTCCGAGCGCAGGACCATGGAAGGCTCCTCTGTTTGGCAGTGGGACAGTGCGGTGGGCTGATCGCCGACAATTGCGCGATCAACTGCGAATAGACCTATAGTGCCCGAGCTTTGAGCGGCTGTCAGGCCACCGGACCGCGTGGGTAGCGCTTGAGCTTGTCGACCAGCTCGCGGCCGGGGATCGGCCGGTCGAACAGGTAGCCCTGGCCGACATCGCACCGGTGGCGACGCAGGAAGGCCAGTTGCTCGGACGTCTCGATGCCTTCGGCGACCACCTTGAGCTTGAGATTGTGGGCCATGGCCACCACCGCCGAGGTGATCTCCATGTCGTCCTGGTTGGCCGGAATCTCGCTGATGAAGCTGCGATCGATCTTGATGATGTCGATGGGAAACTTCTTCAGGTAGCTCAGCGACGAGTAACCGGTGCCGAAGTCATCCATGGCCAGGGTCAGCCCCAACTGCTTGAGTTCGTCCAACTGGCGCCGCGTATCCTCGGTGGCCTCCAGCAGCAGCCCTTCGGTCAACTCCAGCTCCAGCAGATGCGAGGGCAGGGCTTCTTCCTTGAGGATGGTGCCAATCGAGCTGACCAGCTCGGGATCGGAGAACTGCTTGGGCGACAGGTTGATCGCCACGTGCAGGTTGCCCAACCCGGCCTCGCGCAGCTCCTGGCTCATGCGGCAGGACTGGCGCACCACCCACTTGCCGATGGGGATGATCAGCCCGGTTTCCTCGGCCACGCTGATGAACTGGTCCGGGCGGATCATGCCGCGTTCCGGGTGGTTCCAGCGCAGCAACGCTTCGAGCCCCAGTAGACGCCCGCTGCGCAGGCACAGCTTGGGCTGGTAGAACACCTCCAGCTCGTTCTGGGTCAGCGCGCGGCGCAGGTTGTTCTCCACGAACAGCTTGTAGCTGGCCTCGGCGTTCAGCACTTCGGTGAAGATCTGCACCTGATGCTTGCCGTTGGCCTTGGCCTTGTGCAGCGCCAGGCCGGCGTTCTTCATCAGGGTCTGCGGGTCGGCGCCGTGCAGCGGTGCGCAGGCCAGGCCCACGGAGGCGGTGACGTTGATCAACTGGTTGTCGACGAACATCGGTTTGTCGAGGGTGCGCAGCAGTTGCAGGGCCACGGCCTGACCGTCTTCCAGGCTGGTGTCGTCCAGCAGCACGGCGAACTCGTTGCTGGCGAAGCGCGCCAGGCTGCCACCACTGTTCAAACTGTTGCGCAGGCGTCGGGCGAGGCTGATCAGCAGCTTGTCGCCGGTCTGATGGCCGAGGCTGTCGTTGATGCGCTTGAAGTTGTCGATGTCCACCAGCAGCAGGCAGATGGGAATGCTGCCCTCGCGGGCGAAGCGTTCGTCGAGGCTGCGGATGAACGCTGGGCGGTTACCGAGGCTGGTGAGGTTGTCGGTATAGGCCAGCCGCTCGATGCGCTGCTGGGCGAGCTTGCTCTGGGTGACGTCCTCGTAGATGCCGATGTAGTGGGTCAGCTCGCGATTGTCGCCGTACACCCTGGAAATCGACAGTTGTCCCCAGTAGGGCTCCAGGCTCTTGCGCCGGCTCTTGAACTCACCCTGCCAACTGTTGCTGGCAGCCAGGCTGGAGGGTGGGTCGAAGATCAGGTGGCTGAGGTTCTCCAGCGCCGGCAGTTCGGCCAAGTGATGGCCTTGGACTTCCTCGGTGCTGTACTGGGTGATGGCGGTGAAGCTGGGGTTGACGTACTCCACCACGCCGTCGCGGTTGACCAGCAGGAAGGCACTGGCGCTCTGTTCCACCGCGCGCTGGAACAGGTGCAAGGCACTGGTGGCGGTGCGCCGGTTGTGGTTGGTGATGACCTGGGCAAACTGGTCGGCCAGCTCGCCGGCGAAGGCGATCTCGTCGGATTGCCAGGCGCGCGGCTGGCCGGTCTGCTCCAGGCACAGCACGCCGACCACCTGACCGTCGACACGGATGCTGGCATCGAGCATGGCGTTGTCGAGGGTGTTCGACAGGCCTTGCACCAGATCGCGGGTGCGCGGGTCGTGACTGGCATTGTGCGCGTCGATGGCGCGGCTGGCGTGCAGCGCCTCGAGGTAGTCGGGGTAATGGCTGGCGTCGATCGGCTGCGGCAGGCGGTGGGCCTGTTCGCCCTGATACCAGGCGGTGATTGGTTCCAGGCGCTGTTCGTTGAGGTACCAGATGCTCGCGCAGTCGAGTCGATAGATCTCGCAGGCACTGCGGGTGATCAGCTCGGCGGCTTCGAGCAGCGAGTTGCTGGCACTGTAGCGCTGGCGCGCCAGGCGCAGGATCAGGTCCTGCTGGGCGCGGACCCGCTCCAGGTGTTCGAGCTGTTCCTGCTGGGCGCGCTGGTTGAGCTGCAGGGCCAATTGCAGGTGGCTGTTACGCGACTCCAGGGCGTTGGCATCCTGGGTCGAGAGGTCTTCGACCTGATCGTCGAGCACCGTCAGGTAGCCGCGCAGCAATTGACGGTTGTGCTGGGCATAGGCTTCGCCGGCTTCGAGCACGCGCAGTGGACCGCGAGCGCCGTGCAAGGTGTAGCGCACCCGGTAGTGCTTGCGCCGGGCCAGTTGGCGCTGGATCTCGTCGTGCAACTGATAACGCGCCTCGGGTTCCATGAGGCTGGCGTAGGGCGAGCCGACCAGCGCGCAGAGCTCGGCGGCGGGCAGGCCAAACTGGCGGTCGCAGGCCGGATCCAGGTACAGCATCGCCCAGCTCGCTTCGTTCAGCCGCTCGTAACGCAGCATGCCGAGCCGCGAAGGCACGGGTAACTGCGTCACGACCTCGGCCGCCACACAGCTGGCGACATCGGGTTGGCTATTCATCGAGAACTCGCTTGAACAAGGCGGTTGGCGCGGACTGCCGCAGAGGTGCGACGACGCGTTGAGCAAGGGTGCATCATGTCCCCTGAGCTGGCAAGCGGCCATAACACGGGCTTTGTCGGGTTATCGGCGGGGGCGCAGGAATCTGAAGCACGGGGCCGCATGGACAGCCTGCAAAAAAAGCCCCGCCAGAACATGGCGGGGTTGAGGTACGAGCGTGGCAGCTCGAAATCGATGCCCGCCTCCCCAGCGAGGGGAGGCGGTTGCTGCGTTACAGCAGCAGGGTGCGGATGTCCGCCAGCAGGTCGCTCAGGCGCTTGGTGAAGCGCGCGGCGGCGGCACCGTTGATCACCCGGTGATCGTAGGACAGCGACAGCGGCAGCATCAGCTTGGGCTGGAAGGCCTTGCCGTCCCAGACCGGCTGGATGGTGGCCTTGGACACGCCGAGGATCGCCACTTCCGGTGCGTTGACGATCGGCGTGAAGCCGGTGCCGCCAATGTGACCGAGGCTGGAGATGGTGAAGCAGGCGCCCTGCATGTCGTCGGACGACAGCTTCTTGTTGCGCGCCTTCTCGGCCAGTGCGGCCGCTTCGCCAGCCAGTTGCAGCAGGCTCTTCTGGTCGACGTTCTTGATCACCGGGACCAGCAGGCCGTCCGGGGTGTCCACGGCGAAGCCGACGTTGACGTACTTCTTGCGGATGATGGCCTTGCCGCTCGGCGCCAGCGAACTGTTGAAGTCCGGCAGCTCCTTGAGCAAGTGGGCGCACGCCTTGAGCAGCAGCGGCAGCACGGTCAGCTTGACGCCGGCCTTTTCCGCCACGGCCTTCTGCGCAACGCGGAAGGCTTCCAGCTCGGTGATGTCGGCCGAATCGAACTGGGTCACGTGGGGCACGTTCAGCCAGCTGCGGTGCAGGTTGGCGGCGCCGACCTGCATCAGACGGGTCAGGGCGACTTCTTCGACTTCGCCGAACTTGCTGAAGTCCACGACCGGGATCGGCGGGATGCCAGCACCGCCGGTCGCGCCGCCTGCGGCAGGCGCTTCCTTGGCTTTCTGCATCATCGCCTTGACGTAGACCTGCACGTCTTCCTTGAGGATGCGGCCGTGCGGGCCGGTCGGGCTGACGGCGCCCAGATCGACACCGAATTCACGGGCCAACTGACGCACGGCCGGGCCGGCGTGGACCTTGGCGTTGCTGGCAGCGGCAGGTGCGCTGGCAGCCGGCGCAGGTGCCGCCGCTTGGGCAGCGGCCGGCGCGGGCGCTGCGGCTGGGGCGGCTTCGGTCTTGGCGGCAGCGGGTGCTTCGGCCGGGGCCGCAGCGGCTGCCGGCGCAGCACCGGCCACTTCCAGCTTGAGGATCAGGTCACCGGTGCCGACTTCGTCGTCCAGCTTGGCAATCACTTCCTTGACCACGCCAGCGGCGGGGGAAGGGATTTCCATGGACGCTTTGTCCGACTCCAGGGTGATCAGCGACTGGTCGGCTTCGACGGTGTCGCCCGCCTTGACCAGCACTTCGATGATCTTGGCCTTGCCCGACGAGCCGATGTCCGGCACGTGGATGTCCTGCACGCTGGCTGCCGCAGGGGCAGCCGCTGGCGCTGGAGCGGCCTGTTCGGCCGGCTTCTCGGCAGCTGCGGGGGCGGCTGCGGGTTTTTCCTCGGCGGCGGCCGCCTCAGGCGCCGCAGCGGCGCCCTCGGCTTCCAGCACCAGCAGTTCGTCGCCTTCTTTCAGACGGTCGCCCAGCTTGACCTTCAGTTCCTTGACCACGCCAGCCTTGGGAGCTGGAATTTCCATGGAGGCCTTGTCCGACTCCAGGGTCAGCAGGCTCTGGTCGGCCTCGATGCGGTCGCCGACCTTGACGAACAGCTCGATGATTTCACCTTCACCGCTGCCGATGTCAGGTACGCGAATGAGTTCGCTCACTTAAAAATACTCCTCAGCAGTCCAGTGGGTTGCGCTTGTCCGGATCGATGCCGAACTTGACGATGGCGTCAGCCACAACCTTGGGTTCGATCTCGCCGCGGTCAGCCAGGGCTTCCAGGGCAGCCAGCACCACGAAGTGGCGGTCGACTTCGAAGAAGTGACGCAGCTTCTTGCGGCTGTCGCTGCGACCGTAACCGTCGGTACCCAGGACCTTGAACTCTTTGCTCGGCACCCACTGGCGGATCTGCTCGGCGAACAGCTTCATGTAGTCGGTGGAGGCGATGACCGGCCCTTTGCGACCGCTCAGGCACTGCTCGACGTAGGTCTGCTGTGGCTTCTGGCCAGGCTTGAGGCGGTTGGCGCGTTCCACGGCCAGGCCGTCGCGACGCAGTTCGTTGAAGCTGGTGACGCTCCACACGTCGGCACCGACGTTGAACTCTTCACGCAGGATCTTCGCTGCCTCGCGCACTTCGCGCAGGATGGTGCCCGAGCCCATCAGCTGCACATGGTGTGCGGCGTCGCGGGTGTCTTCTTCGAGCAGGTACATGCCCTTGATGATGCCTTCCTCGGCACCGGCCGGAATGGCAGGCTGCTGGTAGGATTCGTTCATCACGGTGATGTAGTAGAAGATGTCCTGTTGCTCTTCGGTCATCTTCTTCATGCCGTCCTGGATGATCACCGCCAGCTCGTAGCCGTAGGTCGGATCGTAGGTGCGGCAGTTCGGGATGGTGCCCGCCATCATGTGGCTGTGACCGTCTTCGTGCTGCAGGCCTTCACCGTTGAGGGTGGTACGGCCGGCGGTACCGCCGATCAGGAAGCCACGGGTGCGGCTGTCGCCAGCGGCCCAGGCCAGGTCGCCGATACGCTGGAAGCCGAACATCGAGTAGAAGATGTAGAACGGCAGCATCGGCTGGTTGTGGCAGCTGTACGAGGTACCGGCCGCAATGAACGACGACATGGCGCCGGCTTCGTTGATGCCTTCCTCGAGGATCTGGCCCTTCTTGTCCTCGCGGTAGAACATCACCTGGTCTTTATCGACAGGCTCGTAGAGCTGACCGACCGAGGAGTAGATGCCCAGCTGACGGAACATGCCTTCCATACCGAAGGTACGGGCTTCGTCCGGGATGATCGGCACGATGCGCTGGCCGATTTCCTTGTCCTTGACCAGCTGCGCCAGAATACGCACGAAGGCCATGGTGGTGGAGATTTCGCGGTCGCCCGAGCCGTCCAGGATCGCTTTGAGCGTTTCCAGTGGCGGGGTCGGCACGCTGAAGCTCTTGGCGCGACGCTGCGGCACGAAGCCACCCAGGGCGGCGCGACGCTCGGCCAGGTACTTGGCTTCGGCGGAGCCTTCCTCAGGCTTGAAGAACGGCAGGTTCTCGAGCTCGGCGTCCTTGACCGGGATGTCGAAGCGGTCGCGGAATTTGCGCAGGCTGTCGACGTCGACCTTCTTGGTGTTGTGCGCGGTGTTCTTGGCTTCGCCAGCACCGGTGCCATAACCCTTGATGGTCTTGGCCAGGATGACGGTCGGCTGTTCCTTGTGGTTCACCGCCTGGTGGTAGGCCGCATACACCTTGTACGGGTCGTGGCCGCCACGGTTGAGCTTCCAGATCTCGTCGTCGGACAGGTCTTCGACCATGGCCTTGAGCTCTGGGGTGTTGAAGAAGTGCTCGCGCACGTAGGCGCCGTCTTTGGCCTTGTAGTTCTGGTATTCGCCGTCGATGACTTCGTCCATGCGGCGCTGCAGGGCACCGTTGGTGTCCTTGGCCAGCAGTGGGTCCCAGAAGCGACCCCAGACCACCTTGTTGACGTTCCAACCACCGCCACGGAACACGCCTTCGAGTTCCTGGATGATCTTGCCGTTGCCGCGCACAGGGCCGTCGAGGCGCTGCAGGTTGCAGTTGATGACGAAGATCAGGTTGTCCAGCTTCTCGCGGCCGGCCAGGGAGATCGCGCCCAGGGATTCCGGCTCGTCGCACTCGCCGTCGCCCATGAAGCACCAGACTTTCTGCTTGCCGGCCGGGATGAAGCCACGGGCCTCCAGGTACTTCATGAAGCGTGCCTGGTAGATGGCCTGGATCGGACCCAGACCCATGGATACGGTCGGGAACTGCCAGAAGTCAGGCATCAGCCAGGGGTGCGGGTAGGAGGACAGGCCATTGCCGTCCACTTCCTGGCGGAAGTTGTTCATCTGGTCTTCGTTGATGCGACCTTCGAGGAAGGCGCGGGCGTAGATGCCGGGGGAGGCATGGCCCTGGAAGAAGATCAGGTCGCCGCCGTGTTCTTCGGTCGGGGCCTGGAAGAAGTAGTTGAAGCCGATGTCGTACAGGGTGGCGCTGGAGGCGAAGCTCGAGATGTGTCCGCCCAGGTCCGAATCCTTCAGGTTGGTACGCATGACCATGGCCAGAGCGTTCCAACGCACCATCGAGCGAATGCGGCGTTCCATGAACAGGTCGCCAGGCATGCGTGCTTCGTGGGTGACAGGGATGGTGTTGCGGTATGGCGTGGTGATGGCATAGGGCAGCTGCGAACCACTGCGGGTGGCCAGCTCGCCCATACGGGTCATCAGGTAATGAGCGCGGTCTTCGCCTTCTTTGTCGAGGACCGACTCCAGGGCATCCAGCCATTCCTGGGTTTCGATAGGATCGAGGTCTTGCATGGCTTGCTCCAGGGCGGAAAGGCAACCAGAATCGGAAGCCTGAGTTTGCGACTGGCCTTTTGGGCAGACGTCGTGAATTCTTGGATTTGCCGGAGCGTCTTCCGGCGCCGTGTAGTTTTACTACAAATGCTTCGGCATTTCATGCTTTTGAGCAGACATGGGAGTAGTAACACTACAGGAATGCGGCATGTGGCCGCCTTCCGGGTTGTGGAGAAAATCGTTCCTCGTGGTTGGATTTGCACGCTAGTGCGAGGTTTGCTGATGAATCGTACCAATGATTCGTATTTTTCAGCTATTTACCACTTTTGTATGACAGTCCAACCTTGGCGCTTCTCCCCCTCCACCGCGACTACCCCTCCTTTCACGCCGATCAAGGATAGACCATGCGCCTGCCTTTGCCGTCCGATCTGCCCGCCGCCTTGCAACCGCTGGTCGCCCGTAACCGCCAATTCCTGCGCGAGGCCCTGGCGGCACACGCCGACCTCGACCCTGCCGTCTTGAGCGATGCCCACTGGGCTCAGTTCGACCAGGTCGCTGCCGCCAGCGAGTTCGTGCTCGAGCAGGTGCAGCGCGAGCCGGGCATGCTGCTGGAGCTGGTCGCACGCGGTGAGCTGGCGCAGGGCTATGCCCCCGGACAATTACGCAGCCATATAAAGGCAGCGGCCGACGCGGCGCAGAGCGAAGACGAGCTGGCGCGCAACCTGCGCCGTGCGCGCAACCGCCAGCAGGTGCGGATCATCTGGCGCGACCTCAGCCGTCAGGCCGACCTCGGCGAGACCTGCCGCGACCTCTCGGACCTGGCCGACGCCTCGATCGACGAAGCCTACCAGTGGCTGTACCCGCGTCACTGCCAGCAGTTCGGCACGCCCATCGGCAGCCGCAGCGGCCAGCCCCAGCACATGGTGGTGCTGGGCATGGGCAAGCTGGGCGCGGTGGAGCTGAACCTGTCCTCGGACATCGACCTGATCTTCGCTTTCCCGGAAGGCGGCGAGACCGAGGGCGTCAAGCGGGCACTGGACAACCAGGCGTTCTTCACCCGCCTGGGCCAGCGGCTGATCAAGGCGCTGGACCCGGTCACCGTCGACGGCTTCGTGTTCCGTGTCGACATGCGCTTGCGCCCCTACGGCTCGGCCGGCGCCTTGGTGCTGTCGTTCAATGCCCTGGAGCAGTACTACCAGGACCAGGGGCGGGACTGGGAGCGCTACGCGATGATCAAGGCGCGGGTGGTGGCGGGCGATCAGCAGGCCGGCGCGCAGTTGCAGGATATGCTGCGGCCCTTCGTCTACCGCCGCTACCTGGACTTCTCCGCCATCGAGGCGCTGCGCACCATGAAGCAGCTGATCCAGCAGGAGGTGCGGCGCAAGGGCATGGCCGACAACATCAAGCTCGGCGCAGGCGGCATCCGCGAGGTGGAGTTCATCGCCCAGGCGTTCCAGTTGATTCACGGCGGGCGTGACCTGAGCCTGCAGCAGCGCCCGTTGCTGAACGTTCTCGCCACCTTGGAAGGCCAGGGCTACCTGCCGCCGGCGGTGGTCAGCGAGCTGCGCGATGGCTACCGCTTCCTGCGCTATACCGAGCACGCCATCCAGGCCATCGCCGACCGGCAGACACAGATGCTGCCGGACGCCGAGCTGGACCGCGCGCGCATCGCCTATATGCTCGGCTTCGCCGACTGGGACGCCTTCCACGCGCAATTGATGCATTGGCGCGGTCGCGTCGACTGGCACTTCCGCCAGGTAATCGCCGACCCCGACGACGAGGAGGGTGAAGGCGAGCTGGTGGTCGGGGGCGAGTGGTCGCCGTTGTGGGAGCAGGCCCAGGACGAGGAGGCTGCCAGTCGGCAGCTCGAGGAGGCCGGTTTCAAGCAGGCCGGCGAAGCGTTGCGGCGGCTTTCGGTGCTGCGCACCAGTCCATCGTTGCGCTCGATGCAGCGCCTCGGTCGCGAGCGTCTGGATGCCTTCATCCCGCGCTTGCTGGCGCAGACCGTCGAGCACCAGGATCCGGACCTGGTGCTCGAGCGCGTGCTGCCGCTGGTCGAAGCGGTGGCGCGGCGTTCGGCCTACCTGGTGCTGCTCAGTGAGAACCCAGGGGCACTGCGCCGCCTGCTGACGCTGTGCGCGGCCAGTCCCTGGATCGCCGAGCAGATCGCCCGTTTCCCGCTGTTGCTCGACGAATTGCTCAACGAAGGGCGGCTGTTCAGTCCGCCGCTGGCGCCGGAGTTGGCCTCGGAGTTGCGTGAGCGTCTGACCCGCATTCCCGAGGACGACCTGGAGCAGCAGATGGAGGCGCTGCGGCATTTCAAGCTGGCCCACAGCCTGCGCGTAGCGGCCTCGGAAATCAGCGGCAACCTGCCGCTGATGAAGGTCAGCGACTACCTGACCTGGCTCGCCGAAGCCATTCTCGACCAAGTGCTGGCCCTGGCCTGGCGTCATACCGTGGCCCGCCACGGTCAACCCAAGCGCAGCGACGGCAGCCTGTGCGCGCCGAGCTTCATCATCGTCGGCTACGGCAAGGTCGGCGGTATCGAACTGGGGCACGGCTCGGACCTTGACCTGGTGTTCATCCACGACGGCGACGCCAATGCCGAGACCGACGGCGCCAAGCCCATCGACGGCGCGCAGTTCTTCACCCGCCTGGGCCAGCGCATCATTCACCTGCTGACCACCCAGACCAACTCCGGCCAGCTCTACGACGTCGACATGCGCCTGCGCCCCTCCGGCGCGTCGGGGCTGCTGGTCAGCTCGCTGGGGGCCTTCGAGCGCTACCAGCAGCAGGAAGCCTGGACCTGGGAGCACCAGGCCCTGGTGCGCGCCCGGGTGCTGGTGGGCTGCCCGCAGGTGGGCGCCGCCTTCGAACGCGTGCGCGCGGCGGTGCTGGGCAAGCCCCGCGAGCTGGACACGCTGCGCGCGCAGGTGAGCGAGATGCGCGCCAAGATGCGCGCCAGCCTGGGCAGCAAGGCGACGGTCGCCGGCACCGCCGACAACGCCTTCGAGCCGGGCCAGCCGTTCGATATCAAGCAGGATGCCGGTGGTATCGTGGACATCGAATTTATGGTGCAATACGCCGCTTTGGCCTGGTCCCACGAGCACCCGGCCCTGCTGCGCTGGACCGATAACATCCGCATTCTGGAAGAGCTCGAGCAGGCCGGGTTGATGTCCGCCGCAGACGCCGTGCTGCTGCGCGAGGTGTACAAGACCTTCCGCTCGGCCTCGCACCGCCAGGCCCTGCAGAAGCAGGCCGGGGTGATCGATGCCGGACAGTTCGTCGATGAGCGTCGCCAGGTGCGGCGGATCTGGAGCGAGCTGGGCCTGTAGCCGGGGCGCCCTGTCAGGCGCGAAGGTCCATGGCGCAGCACCGGTGATACACTGTCCGCCAAATAGCCTGAATATAAAGAGGGGAGGCCAGGTTGAAACGCAGCCTGCAGCCTCCCCGACTGTTTCTGGATAAAGCATGAGAATACTGATCATCGGACCCAGCTGGGTCGGCGACATGGTGATGGCACAGACCCTGTTCCAGTGCCTGCGCCAACGTCATCCCGAATGCGTGATCGACGTGCTGGCCCCCGAGTGGAGCCGGCCGATCCTCGAACGCATGCCTGAGGTGCGCCAGGCCTTGAGCTTCCCGCTCGGCCACGGTGCGCTCGAGCTGGCCACGCGGCGACGTATCGGCAAATCGCTGGCCGGCCAGTATGACCAGGCCATCCTGCTGCCCAATTCGCTGAAGTCGGCGCTGGTGCCGTGGTTCGCCGGCATCCCCAAGCGCACCGGCTGGCGTGGCGAGATGCGCTACCTGCTGCTCAACGACGTGCGCAAGCTCGACAAGGCGCGCTACCCGTTGATGATCGAGCGCTTCATGGCCCTGGCCTTCGAGCCGGGCGCCGAATTGCCGCAACCTTATCCACGCCCGAGCCTGCGCATCGAAGCCGCCAGCCGAGAGGCTGCGCTGGCCAAGTTCGGCCTGCAGCTCGACCGTCCAGTGCTGGCACTGTGTCCGGGCGCCGAATTCGGCGAGGCCAAGCGCTGGCCTGTGGAGCACTATGCCGCCGTGGCCGAGGCGATGATTCGCCAGGGCTGGCAAGTGTGGTTGTTCGGCTCGAAGAACGATCACCCGGTCGGCGAGCAGATCCGCGAGCGCCTGATCCCAGGGCTGCGCGAAGAGTCGTGCAACCTGGCCGGCGACACCTCGCTGGCCGAGGCCATCGACCTGATGTCCTGCGCCGATGCCGTGGTGTCCAACGACTCCGGCCTGATGCACGTCGCCGCCGCCCTGAATCGCCCGCTGGTGGCGGTCTACGGCTCCACCTCGCCGGGCTTCACGCCGCCGCTGGCCGATCAGGTCGAAGTGGTGCGCACCGGCATCGAATGCAGCCCTTGTTTCGACCGTACCTGCCGCTTCGGGCACTACAACTGCCTGCGCCTGCTCGAGCCGCAGAAGGTCATCGCCGCCCTGCACGGTCTGGCCGCGCCGGGCCTGATCGATACCCGTGTCGAGGTCGACTAAGTGCGGGTACTGATCATCAAGACCTCGTCGCTGGGCGACGTGATCCACACCTTGCCAGCCCTCACCGATGCGGCCCACGCCGTTCCCGGCATCCGCTTCGATTGGGTGGTGGAGGAGGGCTTCGCCGAGATTCCCAGCTGGCACCCGGCGGTGGATCAGGTTATCCCGGTGGCCATTCGGCGCTGGCGCAAGAACCTCTGGCAGACCTTCAAGAGCGGCGAATGGAAGGCTTTCAAGCAGCGCGTGCGCGAGCGCCGTTACGACCTGGTGATCGACGCCCAGGGGCTGGTCAAGTCGGCCTGGCTGACGCGTCTGATCAAGGCGCCGGTTGCCGGGCTCGACCGCTATTCGGCGCGCGAAGGCCTGGCCAGCCGGTTCTACGACCGGCGTCTGTCGGTGGCCGTGGGTCAGCATGCGGTGGAGCGTGTGCGCCAACTGTTCGCCCTGGCCCTGGCCTACGACCTGCCCGAGGGGCTCGGCCAGTACGGCCTGGACCTCAAACGCCTGCACCTGCCGCCCACCGCCCCCTATGTGGTGTTTCTGCATGGCACCACCTGGGCCACCAAACACTGGCCTGAGGCCTACTGGCGCGAGCTGGCCGAGCGCATGGGTCGGCGTCGCATGAAGGTGGTACTGCCCTGGGGCAATGCCGCCGAGCAGGCGCGCGCCGAGCGCATCGCCCAGGGCTTGGAACACTGCCAGGTATTGCCCAAGTTGAACCTGGCAGGCGTGGCCCGCATTCTGGCGGCGGCCAAGGCCTGCGTCGCGGTGGACACCGGCCTTGGCCACCTGGCCGCCGCGCTGGATGTGCCGACCATCTCCCTGTTCGGCCCGACCAACCCTGGCCTGACCGGCGCCTACGGACGCGCGCAGATCCACCAGGCCAGCGACTTCCCCTGCGCCCCCTGCCTGCAGAAGAAGTGCACCTACAAACCGAGCGCCGAGGACCTGCGCCGGTTCGATCTCAAACGCGAGTGGCCGTTGTGCTTCACTCGCCTGAATCCCGAGCATGTGGCGGGCCGCTTGAGCGCGCTGCTGCTGGCTGAGGATGTTCGTTGATGCAACTGGCGTTCGTGCTTTACAAATATTTCCCCTTCGGTGGCCTGCAGCGCGACTTCATGCGCATCGCCCTGGAGTGCCAGCAGCGTGGCCACCAGATCCGTGTCTACACGCTGATCTGGGAAGGTGATGTGCCACCGGGCTTCGACGTGCGGGTGGCGCCGGTCAAGGCGCTGTCCAATCACCGGCGCAACGAGAAGCTCAGTGCCTGGATGGCCGAGGATCTGGCCCGAGAGCCGGTCGACCGGCTGATCGGTTTCAACAAGATGCCGGGGCTGGATGTGTACTACGCCGCCGACGGCTGCTTCGAAGACAAGGCCCAGACCCTGCGCGGCGGCCTGTACCGGCGCTGGGGCCGCTACCGGCACTTCGCCGAGTACGAGCGCGCGGTGTTCGATGCACACGCCAGCACCGAAATCCTGATGATTTCCGAAGTGCAGCAGCCGCTGTTCATCAAGCACTACGGGACGCCCCTCGAGCGTTTCCATCTGCTGCCACCAGGTATTTCCCAGGACCGCCGGGCGCCGGCCAACGCGGCAGACATCCGCGCGGCGTTTCGCCAGGAATTCGGCCTGGGCGAGGGCGACCTGCTGCTGGTGCAGATCGGTTCGGGCTTCAAGACCAAGGGCGTGGACCGCAGCCTCAAGGCCCTGGCCGCGCTGCCGGCGAACCTGCGCAAGCGCGCTCGGCTGATGGTCATCGGCCAGGACGACCCCAAGGTGTTCCAGTTGCAGAGCGCCACCCTCGGCCTGGGCGATCAGGTGCAGTTCCTCAAGGGGCGCAGCGACATTCCGCGCTTCCTGCTTGGTGCCGACCTGCTGATCCATCCGGCCTACAACGAGAACACTGGCACGGTGCTGCTCGAAGCGCTGGTGGCTGGCCTGCCGGTGTTGGTCTCGCAGGTGTGCGGTTATGCCCATTACATCGCCGAGGCCGACAGCGGCCTGGTGCTCGAGGAGCCGTTCGAGCAGTCGCAGCTCGACGCCTACCTGCAGCGCATGCTCGACGACCCGCAGGCGCGTGCCGACTGGGCGCGCAATGGCCTGGCCTTTGCCGCCACGGCCGACCTGTACAGCATGCCTCAGCACGCCGCCGACGTGATTCTCCAGGAGCACGCATGAAACTGATGCTGGCCGAACCGTTCAAGCGCCTGTGGGCCGGGCGCGATCCCTTCGAGGCCGTCGAGGCCTTGCAGGGCGAGGTGTACCGCGAACTGGAAGGTCGTCGGACGCTGCGCACCGAGGTGGCCGGCGCCGGCTACTTCGTGAAGATTCACCGCGGCATCGGCTGGGGCGAGATCTTCAAGAACCTGTTCAGCGCCAAGCTGCCGGTGCTGGGTGCCGGCCAGGAATGGCGAGCCATCGAACGCCTGCATCAAGCCGGAGTGCCGACCATGACCGCGGTGGCCTACGGCGAGCGCGGCGTCAATCCTGCGACCCAGCACTCGTTCATCGTCACCGAGGAACTGGCGCCCACCGTCAGCCTGGAAGATTTCAGCCTCGATTGGCGCCTTCAGCCGCCACCACCGGCACTCAAGCATGCCCTCATCGCCGAAGTGGCGAAGATGACCGGCACCATGCACCGCGCCGGGGTCAACCACCGCGACTGCTACATCTGCCACTTCCTGCTGCACACCGACCGCCCGGTGACGGCGCAAGACCTCAAACTGTCGGTCATCGACCTGCATCGGGCGCAGACCCGCGCCACAATCACCCGCCGCTGGCGCAACAAGGACCTGGCCGCCCTGTACTTTTCGGCACTGGACATCGGCCTGACGCGTCGCGACAAACTGCGCTTTCTCAAAGGCTATTTCCAGCGACCGCTGCGCCAGGTGCTGGCCGAGGAAGCCGCGTTGCTCGCCTGGCTGGAGCGCAAGGCGCGCAAACTCTACGAACGCAAGCAACGCTATGGAGATGCGCTCTGATGGCGAGTTGGACACTGGCGCCGGACTACGCGTGGCTGGCCGCCGACTTCGGCAGCCTCGAGGCGGTGTTCGCCCTGGAAGGCGAACGCCTGACCCGCGACCCGCTCAGCGAGGTCATCCGCATCGAGCGCGAGGGCGTCAACTATTACGTCAAGCGCTACACCGGGGCCGGCAAGCACATGCGCCGCTTCTTCGGACGGCCTCGTATCAAGGCCGAATGGCAGAACCTCAAACAGTTCGCCAAGTGGGGCATTCCCACCGCTGAAGTGGTGGCCTGGGGGCTGGAGCGCAACGGCCTGTCATTCGGTCGTGGAGCGATGATTACCCGCGAGCTACCGCGCACCGAGGACCTGTCGGCACTGGCCGATCGCAATGATCCGCGCCTGGCCGATCGTGCCTGGGTCGATCACGTCAGTCGCCAACTGGCCCGTCACACCCGGGTGATGCATGACCATCACTTCGCTCACAACGACCTGAAGTGGCGCAATCTGCTGGTGGACGACCAGGCGACGGTGTTCTTCATCGACTGCCCGACCGGTGACTTCTGGCGCGGGTTCATGCTGCGTCATCGACTGATCAAGGACCTGGCCTGCCTGGATAAGGTGGCCAAATATCACCTGTCCGCGACCCAGCGTCTGCGTTTCTACCTGCAGTACCGCGGGCACACCCGACTCAACGCGCGCGACAAGCGGCGTGTCCGTCAGGTGGTGAGCTTCTTCGAGGGAAGGGAATGACCGATTACCTGGCCAACGCCGAGGCGGCGCTGCTGCAACGCCATGGCCTCGACGATTTCGAGGCGCTGTGGGCGCTACAACTGGAGGCCGTCGACGAGCCCAACACCGGGCGCGGCGGCTGGAGCAGCGTGTTCCGCCTGGAGCTCGAGGGCAAGGGCTATTACCTCAAGCGCCAGAGTGACTACCTCACCCATACCCTGCACCGACCGTTGGGCGAGCCCACCTTCGCACGCGAATTTCGCAATATCCAGCGCTATCAGGCGCTCGGCATTCCAGCGTTGCAGGCCGTGTTCTACGGTGAGCGCAAGCAAGGTGGCCAGCATCGGGCGATCCTGATGACCCGAGCGCTGGACGACTGGCGCGACCTGGACAGCCTGCTGCTGCAATGGCCACAGCTCGATCCCGCGCAACGCCAGGGCATTCTCGGTGCCTGTGGCGAACTGGCGCGCACCCTGCACGGCGCCCGTCAGGTGCATGGCTGTTTCTACCCCAAGCACATTTTCCTGCGCGAGCGCCGGGAAGGTTGGCAGGCGCAATTGATCGACCTGGAAAAGACCCGGCCGCTGCTGCTCGGTCGCCGTGACCGGCTCAAGGACCTGGAACCGCTGCTGCGTCGTGCGCCGGTATGGAGCGAGGCGGACTTGCGCCATCTGCTCGCCGTCTACCTGGCGCAGCCGGCCGCCAGCCCGTCGGTGGCCGGCTGGTTGCAGCGTCTGAGCAAACGCCGTCGTGAAAAAGAGGCCCGTTGATGCGCCTGTCCGAATTGAAGAACGCCGGGCGCAGCCCGAGCCTACCCTTGAACGTGGTCCTCGAGGATGCCGCTGGCAGTGCTGAACTGCAGCTGTTCAGCCTGCTGCGCGTGCTGCCCGGCCAGCGTTACGTTGGCGCCGGTCTGTGGCGCGGCACGCCGGTGCTGGCCAAGTTGCTGGTGGGCGGCAACGCCGCGCGACACTTCCAACGCGAACTGAACGGCGTGCGCCTACTGGCCGCCCAGGGCCTGGTCACACCGCGCCTGCTGGCTGATGGCCTGAAAGACGGCGAAGGCGGCTGGCTGCTGTTCGAGTTCCTGGAGCACGCCGAAAGCCTGGGCGCTGCCTGGGCCAAGGTCGAGCACCTGCCGATGCTTGCCGATGAGCAACATGCAGTGCTCGGCGAAGCGCTGACGGCGGTGGCGCAGATGCACGCCAAAGGCCTGTGGCAGGAAGACCTGCACCTGGACAACCTGCTGCGCCACGACGGTCGCCTGTACCTGATCGACGGCGCCGGGATCAAGGCCGAGACGCCGGGTCAGCAGTTGTCGCGTCAGCGCGTGCTGGAAAACCTCGGGGTGTTCTTCGCCCAGTTGCCCAAGCGCTTGCAGCCGTTCATCGAAGAAGCCCTGGTGCATTACCTGCTGGCCAACGCCGAGCATGCGCTGCCGCTGGAGTCACTGCAAAAGCAGATCGACAAAGTGCGCACCTGGCGCCTGAAGGATTACCTGGACAAGGCCGGGCGCGACTGCAGCCTGTTCAGCGTGCAGCGCAGCCTGTCAGGGCTACAGGCGATTCGCCGCGAGCAAGTCGCAGCCCTTGCCCCGGCGCTGGCGCAAGCCGATGCGCTGATCGACCAGGGTCACTTGTACAAGACCGGCGGCGCAGCCAGCGTCGCGCGCGTGGACGTCGGCGGCCGTACCCTGGTGCTCAAGCGCTACAACATCAAGAACACCGCCCACTGGTTCAAGCGTTTCTGGCGCCCGAGCCGGGCCTGGCATTCCTGGATCGAAGGCAATCGCCTGACCTTCCTCGACATCCCCACGCCGCGCCCGCTGGCGGTGCTCGAACGCCGCGTGATGGGGCTGCGCAGCTCGGCCTATCTGATAACCGAATACGCCGATGGCCCTGACTTGAGCGCCTGTTTCGCGCCCTTCGTCGAGAGCGGCGAGGCGCCCGAAGAACAGGTGCAGGCGCTGATCGAGCTGATGCAGCGGCTGATCGCCGAGCGCATCAGCCATGGCGATTTCAAAGGTCACAACCTGTTCTGGCAGGACGGCCAGTGGTCGCTGATCGACCTGGACGCCATGACCCAGCACGCCACCCAGCTCAGTTTCGCCCCGGCCTACGCCCGCGACCGCGCGCGGCTGCTGCGCAACTGGCCGACCCGCAGCGCGCTGTATCAGCGGCTGGATCAGCGTCTGCCCAGGCTTACCGAGTAGGCGGGCGGCAGCGCCAGCCAGTCGCTGCTGCGCCCGGCCTGGCGCACGCGAATGCGCCATTGCTGGTCTTGCCAGCGCAGGATCGTCCAGGGCTTCACCGCAGCACCCGACTCGCTGCGCATCAGCAGATGATAGTGGTTGCTCAGCAGGTGCGCCCTTAACGGCAAGGCATGCCCGCCGGCCAGCAGGTAAAGCCTGTCACCTGCGCGATACAGGCCGGCGGCCGACGCTTCGCGGATACCGCTGGGCGTTTCGGCGAGGCGACAGCCATCGAGCAGTACCTGCAGATCCGGCAAGCCGTCGTACCACAGTACCGGCGAGTCCACGACCCATTCACCATCCTCGCGGCGCTTGATGGGCACCTTGGTGTAGGCGTCGGGCTGACGGGGGTCGAGTACCCGCCAGCGGTAACCGTCGAAGGCGACCTGGTAGGTGCGGCCGGCCGAGTCCTTGACGAAATAGAAGGTCAACCCCGGATAGGGTGAGGCCTGTTCGTAGATCCCTTCCTTGTGGACCCCATCGACCCGATAACGCAGCTTGCTGGCGTCGACTTTCAGGGCCAGCGCGGGCGGCAGCGTCAGCGGTGGCGTCGGCGGCATGCCGCGGATCGCACGGCGAACCACGGTCGAGCCGCCGATGCTGTTGATGGCGTCGTTGACATGGGTGAAGGCTTCGACGAAGTGCTTCAGCGCGCCGACACGGTCGTCCTGGCGGTAGGCTTTGGCCATGTCGAACACCGAGAGTGCCGCGCGTGCGAACGACAGCGGGGTGAGGGCGCGGTTGGGCAGCACCAGGCTGACCAGGTCGAGCGTGACCCACAGCACATGCAAGCTGAACTCGCCCAACAGTTCCAGTTTGGTGTGAGTACTGGCATCCACCAATGCCAGGGCTGCATGCACTTCGGCCCGATAACGCGCCTGCTGGAAATCACCGACGATCTCCGGCGTGCTCACTCGCGGGCCGAGTCGCCCATTGAGTATTCCGCGTTCAAGTGCCGCAGGGTCGGTCAACGGGAGTCGCTCCTTCAGGTAATCGCGCAACGCCGGCTTTTCACGCAGCGTGCGCAGCAAATGCCGGGCATTGCGGTATTCGCGCCAGGCGCGGCGATCTGGGGCGTCGGGGGTGTACACCACGAAGCGTTGCTGGCCGGTGATCTCGGGTGTGATCAAAAGCACGCCCATCACCGTGTGCTTGTCGATCATCCACTGGCGCACTTTCATTCGGTGGCCCAGCGCGCTGCGTTGAGCGCTGACGGGGTGGTCGATGACGGCGCGACTCCAGGTGTAACCGCGCTCGAACGGGTCCTCCAGGTAGTGACCGGCATAGCGCGCCTTGGCCGCCTCGGCGTTCATGCGTGCCTTGCCGATGGCGACGAAGCGCTCTTGCCGCCAGTGGCCGGTCGGCGATTCCAGCAGGTGCAGACGCAGGTACTGGCTGTAGCTTTCGCCCACGTTCAACTCGCGCACCAGTTGCTTGACCTGCCCGGCAGTGATCTCGGGGATGGGGCTGCCGTCCTTGCGGTGAACGCGTGCCGTCAACCAATAGTCCACGTCGAGCCAGGCGACATTGAGCGCGGCCAGTTCGTCGAGGCGGTAGGTGCGTGGCACCAGTTCGATGGTATCGCCCACCTGCGGCCGGCTGGCGACGGGGATGTAGCCGCTGGTCAGGCCTGGGTGCATGACCGGGCCGCGTTGTCGCGCCAAGGTCACGCTCACATGAATCTCCAACGGATCGACATCGAATTGGTACTGATGGCGCAATCGGGCGCGCAGTTGCTGGCATGTCCAGGTGTTCAGGGCGTTCTGATCGAGGAATTGTTCGTGGCTGAGGATGCCGGGTGCCGCTGCACGGTCGATGGCGATCACCAGCTCCTGCATGGTCTGCATGATGTGGGTCAGGGCCTGGGGCGAGGCGTTCTTCAGCCAGGCGGGTGAGTTGCGCTCCAGCAGCAGGCCGTAGCGTGTCTGCAGTGCCGACTGGCTGCCGGCCCAGGGCAGCAGGTCGACGGCCTGTTGCAGTCGGCTCGCCAACTGCGCGTGGTCCAGCGGATCGCGCTGGGCGAGCGCTTCCCACACCTGGGTCAAGCGTGTGCGTTGCCCGTCGATCAGGACCTGTGCCTGGGCCAGTACCAGATCCTCGCTGAACCATTCGTAGCGCAGACGCTCGGCATTGAGTGTCAGATCGCGGTCGCGGTCGCTGGCCATATGCCGCAGCAGTGGCTGGCTCTGCTGCGGATCGTCCAGCCGCTCGCACAGCTCGGCATGCAGTTCTGCCAGGTCATCGAACGCCTCGATGCCATGGGACAGGCTGCACAGCAGTGCGTACTCGCTGGGTTGTTGCGGATCGGGCATGCGGCCCTCGGGGCCTCCCTCGACGATGACGAAAGCACCGGGCAGGTAGCTGCGCCAACTGGGCGTGCCAATGTCCAGCACGGGCCGGTACACCTGCGGGCGCGCCGCGCGGCCCAGGTGCTGACGCTGCCAGGGCAACGGCAGGCGTATGCAGGTTTCCATCAGTTCGGCGTGGTTCGAGCCCAAGGTGTGATCGCCGACGCGCAGGGTGATCTGCGCCTGCAACTGTTCACGTAGCACGGCCGTCATCCGCGCCTGGCGGGTCTGGCCGGTGACGTCCGTGTCGAGCCAGTACTGGGCCAAGTCCGCAAAGTAACGTTGGCGCGCACTCAGCCAGGGCAGTTGAGCGTCGGGGCTGGGTGGCGAGGCGAGCAGGTCGCTCAGTTGCTGATCGAAGGCGATGAACTGCTGAAGACTCATGAGCGGCGCTCCGTGGTGGGGGAGCGTGCGAGCCTGGCGCGCCTTGCTGCGGCGCGCGCGTTAGTCGATTACCTCACTTGGCGCACAACCCGCGCACAGCCAGGAAGACCGGTGCGCCCAGGCCCACCCAGGCGAGCGCGTCCCAGGCCCCGTCGCCCAGCAGCGCGGCGAACAGCCCGGCGCCGCCGAGCACGGCGATGACCAGCGGCCAGGCGAAAATGCGTCGCGTGCTTTGCGATCTGTGACTCATGCTGGCACCTCCCGCCGTTTGCGCTGCTTGCCCCACCACAGGTACAGGCCACTGAGCAGCACGACGATGGTCAGCAGGTCCAGCGCCGCCCAGAGGACCTGCATCGGTCGTCCGCCGTAGTCGCCGAAGTGCAGCGGTTGCGACAGGCCCATGGCGTCCATGTACCAGGGACGCTCGCCGACGGCTGTCACTTGCAGCGTGCGGGCATCGATCAGCACTGGGGTGAACAGGTGCGAGGTGAGGGGCGTGGCGCCGTTCATGAACACCGCGTAGTGGTGCTCGCTGGAGAAGCGTGTGCCGGGAAAGGCGATGAAGTCCGGGCGCATGCCCGGCGCGGCTTGCTGGGCGATGCTCAGTAGCTGCGTGGCCGGGGCGCGTTCGGTCAACGGCGCGGCCTCGCGATAGGGCGCGACCATCGCGGCCAGGCTGTCGTTGCGCCAGGCGGCGATGACCAGGTCGGACAGGGCGCTGATCACGCCGGTCACGCCCACCACCAGCGCCCAGGTCAGGGTGACGATGCCAATGAGGTTGTGCAAATCGATCCAGCGCACCCGCGACGACTTGTCGGTGCGCACCGAGGCAAAGCGCAGGCGGCGCATGAACGGCGCATAGAGCACGGTGCCGGAAACGAGGGCGACGATGAACAGCAGGCCCATGAAGGCCAACAGCAGCTTGCCGGGCAGGCCGGCGAACATATCCACATGCAGGCGCAGCAGCACCATCATCAGACCGCCATTGGCCGCCGGCATGGCCACCGCCTCGCCCGTGCGCGCGTCGAGCATGAAGGTGTGCGATGAGTTGGGATCGCTGCCCGCCGTGGCGGCAGTGATCGCCACCACGCCGTCGGGGGTGTCCTCATCGAAACCGAAGTACTGCATGACCTCGCCGGGTCGATGCTGCTCGGCCTTGAGCACCAGTTGTTGCAGGTCCAGGTGAGGCGTGCCGGACGGCAGCTCGCGCAGCACGGGCGCGTCACCGAGCAGGTGTTCGAGCTCGTGGTGGAAGATCAGCGGCAGGCCGGTCAGGGCCAGCAGCAGCAGGAACAGCGTGCAGACCAGGCTGCTCCAGGTATGGATCGCCGACCAGCGGCGCAGGGTTTGGCTTTTCATCTCAGGTCCCGCAGGGGTCTTGGGCCGCGCCCTCGCGCAGCGGGTTTGCGAGGGCGCAGTCGGTCAGAACTGGTACTTGGCGCTGACCACCACGCTGCGTGGGTCACCGTAGTAGCAGTAGTAGCTGTCGCAGGTGGACAAATAGTTCTTGTCCAGCAGGTTGGTGGCGTTGACCGCCACCGAGGCGCCCTTGAGGCTGTTGTCCAGGCGGCCGAGGTCGTAGTGCACGGCGGCATCGAACACGGTGTAGGCCTTGGCCTTGCCCAGGTAGGTGTTGGCCTGGTCGCCGTAGGTGTTGCCGGTGTAGCGCGCCCCGGCGCCGACGCCGAAGCCGTCGAGCACACCGCTGTGCCAGGTGTAGTCGGTCCACAACGAGGCTTGCTGATTGGGCATCAGTTGCAGGCGGTTGCCTTTGTAGAGGCCGTTCTGCACCTCGGATTTGGCCAGGGTGTAGGCGGCGATCACCTTGAGGTTCTCGGTCACCTCGGAGGTGGCTTCCAGTTCCAGGCCGCGGACTTTTACTTCGCCGGTCTGGCTGGTGTAGGTGATGCCGCCGATGTTGTTGGTGACTGCGACGTTTTTCTGGGTCAGGTCATACACGGCTGCGCTGAGCAACGTGTTGGAGCCTGGTGGCTGATACTTGATGCCCAGTTCCCATTGCTGACCTTCGGTGGGCTTGAGCGACTCGGTGGCCGATGCACTGGCATTGATGGCCGGCTGGAACGACTCGGCGTAGGACAGATACGGAACCAATCCCGAGTCGAAGACATAACTGATCGCCGCATTACCGCTGAACTGCTTGTCTCGTCGGGTACTGGTGGCATCGCCCCGGTTAAAGAACTTGGTGCCGGTATGGACCCAGTCCTCCCTTGCGCCAAGGGTCAGACGCCAGTTGTCCAAGGCCATCTGGTCCTGAACGTACAAACCGGTCTGGCGCGACTTCTGGTCGTAGTCATAGAACGCCGTTGAACGATCCGGACGGGTGATCGGTAAGCCGTAGATCGGTCGGAGCACGTTGCTGTCCGGTACGTTGAAGCCGAAGATCGACAAGTAATTGGTGTTGACGCGCTGATGGTCCAGGCCGAGCAGCAACGTATGGGTGATGTCTCCGGTCGCGAAGTCGCCCTGAAGGTTGTTGTCCACCGCGAATTGGCTGATGTCCTCATCGGTATTGGTGGACATGCGGCTGACGGTGCCGTCGTCCTTCACCGGACCACCGGGCTGGTAGTAGCTGCCAGGTGTGATGGTCTGGAAGGCGAGGTCCGACTTGGTGTAACGCAGGTTCTGACGGAACTGCCAGACATCGTTGATGCGATGCTCGAAGGCATAGCCCAATGCGTAGTAGGTGCGGTCGTAAAACTCGTAGTCCGGATCGCCGAGATTCTTGTGACGGGAGATCTTGCCGAAAGGCATGTCGATCTTGGTGCCCTGAATGGGCCGGAATTGACTGGTCGCGCCGGTATCGTCCCGCGTGAACTGGCTCAACAAGGTCAGCGAGGTATCTTCGTCGATATGCCAGGTCAGGCTCGGGGCGATGTTGTAGCGTTTGTCGTCGATATGGTCGATGGCCGTGCCGCCATCGCGCACCACGCCGCTGACGCCGTAGAGCAGGCGGCCGTCGTCGTCGATCTTGCCGGTGCTGGCGAAGTTGATCTGGCGATGGTTGTCGCTGCCGTACTGCACTTCGATTTCGTGCAGGCTTTCGGCTTGCGGGCGACGACTGACGATGTCCAGCAGCCCGCCTGGCGGGGTCTGGCCGTACACCGACGACGCCGGACCGCGTAGCAGGGCCAGGCGGTCAAGGTTCCAGGTTTCCGGTTTCGGGTTGGCATACACCCCGCGCGGCAGCGGCAGGCCGTCGAGGAACTGGGTCGGCTCGAAGCCGCGCACGCGCATCCAGTCGTAGCGGGTGTCGCTGCCGAAGCTGGAGGAGACGATGCCGGGCATGTACTTCACCGCGTCATCCAGACTGTGAACGCCGCGGTCGCTCATCTGTTGCCGGGTGGCCACCGAGATCGAGCGGGGGGCTTCCACCAGCGCGGTGTCGGTTTTGCTGCCGGCTGCGGTGCGCTTGGCCAGGTAACCGTCGACCGGGCCCCACGCGCTCTCGCTGTCGCCGCTGGCATTCACGGTGGTTTCCGCTAGCGCCACGCTGCCCTGCGGCACACTCACCAGGCTGTAGCTGCCGGCGCTGCCCAGTTGCAGTTGCAGGCCGGTACCGCGCAGGGCGGCCTGCAAGGCCCCGACACCGTTGAAGCTGCCTTTGACCGGCGCCGAGGTGCGGCCGCTGGCCAGGCTCGGGTCCAGGGCCAGGGCGATGCCGGCTTCGCTGGCGATGCGGTTGAGCGTCGCGGCCAAGGGGCCGCTGGGCACATCATAGGTGCGTACGGCGGCCTGTTCGGCGGCGAACGCAACCGGACCGAACACAGGGGTGGCAAGGCCGATGGCCAGGGCCATGAGGCTGGGACGCAGGTAAGACTCGACAGCGCGGGACATGCAGGGGCTCCTCGACGGATAAGTGCTGACTGCTTCCTTGCCGAGCGAACGATGAAAAGTGACAGGGCTGTCTGAAAATTTTTGGGTGGCTACAGAAGGCGGGTGGTCGAAGGTTCACTTGGCCTCGACCGTCACCCACCACGGCGTGCGCCGTTCGATCTTCACCGGCAACGCCGGTACCAGCGAGGCCAGCGCCAGGTCGGTGTCGGTCAAGGGGAAGCTGCCGCTGACCCGCAGTTGCGCGACCTTGCCGGACACGCCCAGGTGGCCGCTGCGGTAGCGGCTCAATTCGGCCACCAGGTCGCCCAGGCGCACGTTGTCCACCACCAGCATGCCGCGCGTCCAGGCATCGGCGCCGGGCTGGACCGGGCCGATCAACCCCAGCCCCTGGGCATTCATCAGCACCTGCTGGCCTTCGTCCAGCACCTGTTCGTTGCCTTGATCACGCGGTTGCGCCGCGACCCGGGCCTGCAGCACTTCCAGCCGCGTCCCGGCGGTCTCGCGCTTGACCAAAAAGCGCGTGCCCAGCGGACGCAGGCGGCCGTCGTCGGTGCGCACCCAGAGCGGGCGCGGGTCGTCGTGACCGGTTTCGACCGAAATTTCGCCCTGGTGCAGCACGATCACCCGCTGTTCGCCGGCAAAGTCGATGTCCACCGCCGTGTGGGTGTCCAGGCTGAGCAACGTGCCGTCTTCCAGGCGCAGGGTGCGCAGTTCCCCGGTGCCGGTGCGCTGGTCGGCCAGCCAGTAACTGGGCGCCAACGAGGGTGCTGCGCTCCAGGCCAGCAGCCCGCCGAGCAGCAACATGCCGGCCAGCCCGCCGCCAAGCTTGCCGACCCGTTGGCGCAGGCCCGCACGCGATTGCAGCAGGGCATGGCGCGCCGGACCGGTCGCCGCGCCGACGCGCTGATCGAGCAGGCTCAGTTGAAACCAGGCACGGGCATGTTCCTCGCTGGCGGCCTGCCAGCGCTTGAAGGCATCGCGCTCATCGGCCGTGCCATCGCCGCCTTCCAGGCACAGCTTCCAGGCGATGGCGGCTTCCAGCACCTTGGCCGAGACCGGCAGGTTGTTCACGTCGGCGCTCCGTACAGCGCCACGTAGCATTGGCGCAGGCCTTGGGCGATGTACTGGCGCACCCGCGAGACCGAGACGCCCAGGCGCTCGGCGATCTCGGCGTGGCCCAGGCCGTCCAGGCGGTTGTACAGAAACGCCGCGCGCGCCTTGCTCGACAGTTTGCCCAGCAGCCGGTCGATGGCCTTGAGGTCTTCGACGATCAGGTGCTGCATTTCCGGGGAGGGGTGTTCGGCGCTGGGCAGCAGCGCCAGTTCGGCGAGGTAGGCCTGCTCCAGCGCGGCGCGGCGGAAGTGGTCGAACAGCAAACCCTTGGCAACGGCGACGAGGAACGCGCGCGGCTCGCGTGGCGCGCTCAACTGCTCGCGCCCCAGCAGGCGCACGAAGGTGTCCTGGCTCAGGTCTTCGGCGCGCTGGCGGCAGGCGGTGCTGCGCTGCAGCCAGGCCATCAGCCAGCCGCGATGGTCGCGGTACAGGCTGCCGACCAGCTCGGCATGTGGGCTGTGCACGGACGACAAGGGCGGTCCCCGAAAAGAATGCGTTAAATAACGATAATGATTCGCGATTGTGGCAGAGCTGCACCGGGGGATGCAATTGACGCTTGTCAGAATGCTCGACGTCGCCCGGCGGCTTTTACAGACCGTGAGGCTGCAGCGCGCGCCGCCGCCATTGGCGCAGCCGCTGCTCCAGTTGCAGCGGGCTGTCCAGTTGCTGGCGCCGCGCCTGGCTGAACAGGATCAGCGCCAGCTCGGCGGTCACTTGGGCGTCGGCGCTGGCGTGGTGACGCGCCTGCACCTCGAGGCCGAAGCGTGCCACCCAGTCGTCCAGCCCCGCCTCGCGCAGCACCGTGTCGGGGTTGAGCATGGGCGCCAGTTCGGCGACATCGATGAACACCTGTTGCAGGCGGTAACCGAGGGTGTCCTTGAGTGCCCGGCCGAGCATGCCTTGGTCGAATGGGGCATGGAAGGCCAGCACCGGGCTGTCGCCGATGAACTCCAGCAACTCGACCAGCGCCTGGGCAGGATCGCTGCCGGCAGCCAGGGCGCTGGGGCCCAGGCCGTGGATCAGCACGCTGGCGTTGGTCTTCTGCTCTGGCCGACGCAGGGTGCGCTCGAATTGCCCACCCAGGGCGATGGCGCCGTCCTCGATGGCCACCGCGCCGATCGACAGCACCTGGTCGCGTTGCAGGTTCAGGCCGCTGGTCTCCAGGTCCAGCACCACCCAGCGCTGCTCGCGCAGCGAGCACACACCGAGCGCGGCCGGACGTGGCAGGCTGGCCAGGCGCTGTTGCAGATCGACGTCGAGCGTCGGCGTGCGCGGGCGCAGCCAGGCGAACAGTTTCACAGTTGATACCGCTGGGCCAGACTGCTTTGCAGGCGCTGAGCCTGGCGCAGCGATTCGCGCAGGATGCGCCGGTCCAGGTGATTGAGGCTGTCCGGGTCGAGGCGATTGGAGTAGGGCTGGTTGTCGCGGCTCTGGCGCTGGTGCTGCTGCATGCGAGTCTGCTGGATGAAGTGATAGGCCTCCTCGAAGGCGGCGCCGTCGAGGGCGTCGATGACCCCCTTGGCCACCAGTTGGCGCAGGCGTTCCAAGGTGTTGTTGGCGGCGACGCCGTTGGCCAGGGCCAGCAGCCGCGCACCGTCGACGAAGGGGGTGAGGCCCTGGACCTTGAGGTCGAGGGTGGCGGTCTTGTCGTTGCCCTGCCGGGTCAGCACGAAGTCGCGCAGGCGCCCCACGGGCGGGCGCTGGCGCAGGGCGTTGTCGGCCATCATGCGCTGGAAGATGCGGTTGTCCGCGACCTGCGCCAGGATGCTCTGGCGCAACTGTTCGCAACCCTGCTCGTCGCCCCACACCACGCGCAGGTCGAAATAGATGCTCGAACCCAGCAGATTCTCCGGGCTGGCCTCGCGGATGAAACCGGCGAAACGTTGTGCCCATTCGGCGCGCGACAGGCACAGCTCGGGATTGCCGGCCATGACGTTGCCTTTGCACAGGCTGAAGCCACACTGGGCCAGATCCTGATTGATGCTGTTCGCCAACGGCAGCAGGCGCGCGCGCAACGCTTCGGCCTCGGCGGCGTCTGCGGCATCGAAGAGGATGCCGTTGTCCTGGTCGGTGTGCAGGGTCTGTTCGCGGCGGCCTTCGCTGCCGAAGCACAACCAACAGAAGGCGATCCCCGGATCGCCGTATTCGGCCAGGGCCAGTTCGATCACCCGGCACACGGTGTGGTCGTTGAGCAGGGTGATGATCTGGGTGATCTGCGTCGAGGACGCGCCGTGGGCGAGCATGCGCTCGACCAGTTGGCCGATTTCCCCACGCAGGGCCACCAGCGCTTCCAGCCGTGGCGCGTGGCGGATAGTGCGCGCCAGGTGCACCAAGTCGACGCGCTGCAGGGAAAACAGGTCGCGCTCGGAGACCACGCCGCACAGCCGCCCGTTATCCACCAGGCAGATGTGGGCGATGTGCCGCTCGGTCATCGCCAGGGCGCCATCGAAGGCGCTGGCCTGTGGCGCGAGGGAGAAGGGCGCGGCGGTCATGTGGCGCTGGATCGGCGCATCCAGCTCTGCGCTGGCGTCGGCGATCACCTGGCGCAGGTCGCGCAGGGTGAAGATGCCGATGGGGAAACGCTGCGTATCGACGATCACGATGCTGCCCACCTGCTGCTCGTGCATCAGGCGCACGGCATCGCGCAGCGGCATGTCCGGCGGGCACACCACCGGGTGACGCATGGCCAGTTCGCCCAGTGGCGTATTCAGCGAGTACTGGGTGCCGAGGGTATGCACCGCGCGCTGGCGCACCTGCTGGTTGACCTGGTCGAGCAGGCTGCTGACCCCGCGCAGGGCGAAGTCGCGGAACACGTCGGACAGCGAGAACACGCGGATGAACGCGGCTTTGTTCAGTTGCAGGCAGAAGGTGTCTTCGCCGGCCAGGTGCTCGGTGCGCGTGGCCCGTTCGCCGAGCAACGCGGCCAGGGGGAAGCACTCGCCGGTGGCGATCTCGAAGGTGGTTTCCACGCCGGGGCCGGTGACGTGCTGGCGCTCGCCCATCACCCGGCCCTGCTTGACGATGTAGAAGTGCTCCACGGGGCCGTCGGCGGGCTTGATGATGCTCTCGCCGCTGGCATAGAAGCGCAGTTGGCACTGCTCTACCAAGTACGACAGGTGACCCTGTTCCATCTGGTTGAAGGGGGGAAAGCGCTGCAGGAATTGCAACGTGCCTTGAACGTTCTGCAGGACGGCTGTCCTGCCGGCCTGGGTGAAGGCGTCCTTTTTGCTCATGGGGCTGACCGTCTGCCTTATGCCGAACTATATATATCTATCTATAGGGGCGGCTTTGTTGTTGTCGAACCCCATGGTCGGCCGAGCGTCGGGGGATGCCCATTGGACGTAAGTCTAGCGGGCGAGGGCTCCGTCAAGGTTCCGACGAAAGGAAGGCCGTTACGACGGTTTCGACGGTCTTAACAACACTGCGGGATTTTTTTGACGAGATGGCCATGGCTGAGCATGACGACATATTGAGTGACGCCGAGCGCGAGGCCCTGGCCGTGGTGAGTGCGCCGACGCCACCCAGGCCGGTGGTGCTGGTGGTGGACGACAATCCGGTGAACAGCGAGGCGTTGAGCCTGTACCTGAAAAGCCGCGGTATCGACTGCATGACGGCCGACGGTGCCGAAGAAGCGCTGTTCAAGCTGCATTACGAGCCGCGCATCGCGCTGATGATCACCGACCTGCGCATGCTGCCGGTGGACGGACTGGAGCTGATCCGCAAGGTGCGCGAGTCGGACCGCGCGGAAGTGTCGATCATCGTGGTGTCGGGCGACACCGACGTGAAGGAAGCGGTGGATGTGATGCACCTGGGCGTGCTGGACTTCCTGCTCAAGCCGGTCGACCTGGGCAAGCTGCTGGAATTGGTGAAGACGGAGTTGCGGCTTGATTAGTCCGGCCCCGCGCGCGCAGTGAGCGCGGCGGGGCCGGAACGGCTTACAGCCCG
Organism: Pseudomonas sp. SC11; assembly: GCF_047039205.1. NCBI lineage: Bacteria > Pseudomonadati > Pseudomonadota > Gammaproteobacteria > Pseudomonadales > Pseudomonadaceae > Pseudomonas > Pseudomonas sp. SC11. Next base: position 500,945 of record NZ_CP178183.1, read on the forward strand.
TTGCGGGCCTTGAATTCGCGACGACGACGATGCAGCACCGGCTCGGTGTAGCCGTTGGGCTGCTTGGCCCCTTCGATCACCAGTTCCACGGCGGCCTGGAACGCGATGTTGTCATCGAAGTTCGGCGCCATCGGGCGATACTGCGCATCGCCGGCGTTCTGCCGGTCGACCACCGCTGCCATACGCTTGAGGCTTTCCAGCACCTGCTCCTGGGTCACCACGCCATGGCGCAGCCAGTTGGCCAGCAACTGCGCGGAGATGCGCAGCGTGGCGCGGTCTTCCATCAAGCCGACGTTGTTGATGTCCGGCACCTTGGAGCAGCCCACGCCGTGGTCGATCCAGCGCACCACATAGCCGAGGATGCCCTGGGCGTTGTTGTCCAGTTCGTTGCGGATCTCGTCGTCCGACCAGTTGCGGTCGGTCGCCAGCGGGATGCTCAGGATGTCGTCCACCGACGCCGGGGTACGGCTGGCCAGCTCGCGCTGACGTGCCTGCACATCGACCTTGTGGTAGTGCAGGGCATGCAGCGTAGCAGCGGTCGGCGACGGCACCCAGGCAGTGTTGGCGCCGGACATCGGGTGCGCGATCTTCTGTTCGAGCATCGCCGCCATCAGGTCCGGCATGGCCCACATGCCCTTGCCAATCTGCGCACGGCCCTGCAGGCCGGTGGCCAGGCCCACGTCGACGTTGTTGTTCTCGTAGGCACCGATCCATTTCTCGCTCTTCATGGCACCTTTGCGCACCATGGCGCCGGCCTCCATCGAGGTGTGGATCTCGTCGCCGGTGCGGTCGAGGAAGCCGGTGTTGATGAACGCCACGCGTTCGGCGGCAGCCTGGATACAGGCCTTGAGGTTGACCGTGGTACGGCGCTCCTCGTCCATGATGCCGACCTTCACGGTGTTGCGTGGCATGCCCAGCAGGTCTTCGACGCGGCTGAAGATTTCAGCGGCGAACGCCACTTCTTCGGGGCCGTGCATCTTCGGCTTGACGATGTACACACTGCCCGAACGGGTGTTGCGGCGGCTGGTGTTGCCGTTGAGGTTGTGCAGCGCGATCAGGTTGGTGAACAGGCCGTCCTGGATGCCTTCGGGCACCTCGTGGCCTTGGGCGTCGAGTATCGCCGGGTTGGTCATCAGGTGACCGACGTTACGCACGAACAGCAGCGAGCGGCCGTGCAGGGTGACCGTGCCGCCGTTCGGCGCGCTGTATTCGCGGTCAGGGTTCATGGTGCGGGTGAAGGTCTTGCCGCCTTTGCTCACGCTTTCGGCCAGGTCGCCCTTCATCAGGCCCAGCCAGTTGCGGTAGACGATGACCTTGTCGTCGGCGTCCACCGCCGCGACCGAGTCTTCGCAGTCCATGATGGTGGTCAGCGCCGACTCCATGAGGATGTCCTTGACCCCGGCGGCATCGGTGCTGCCGACCGGCGTGTTGGCGTCGACCTGGATCTCGAAATGCAGGCCGTTGTGCTTGAGCAGCACGGCTGTCGGCGCGCTGGCCTGGCCCTGGAAGCCGATCAGTTGCGCGTCGTCGCGCAGGCCGCTGTTGCTGCCGCCTTTCAGCGCCACGACCAGCTTGCCGGCGTCGATGCGGTAGGCGGTGGCGTCGACGTGCGAGCCGGCTGCCAGGGGCGCGGCCTCGTCGAGGAAGGCGCGGCCGAAGGCGATGACCTTGTCGCCGCGCACCTTGTTGTAGCCCTGGCCCTTTTCGGCGCCGCCGTCTTCGCTGATGGCGTCGGTGCCGTACAGCGCGTCATACAGCGAGCCCCAGCGGGCGTTGGCGGCGTTCAGGGCGAAGCGGGCATTCATCACCGGCACCACCAACTGCGGACCGGCCATATGGGCGATCTCTTCGTCGACGTTTTGCGTGGTGGCCTGGAAGTCGTCTGCTGCGGGGAGCAGATAACCGATTTCCTCGAGGAATGCCTTGTAGGCCGCGGCGTCGTGGGCCTGACCCTGGCGTGCCTGGTGCCAGGCATCGATCTTGGCTTGCAGCGCGTCGCGCTTGGCGAGCAGGGCTTTGTTCTTTGGAGCGAGGTCGTTGATGATCTTCTCTGCACCGCTCCAGAACTGCTCGGCGACGATGCCGGTCCCCGCCAGGGCTTCGTCGTTGACGAAGTCGTAGAGAACCTTGGCGACCTGAAGGCCACCGACTTGAACGTATCCAGTCATTGCTTGCCTCACTCTGCTCAGCTGTTTCGCTCTTCTGTATTGAGCCTGTAGCGCTTCTCCCAACACGCGAAGTGTCCGGCCTGCCAGCGGGCTGGAGGACGGGTCGCATGGTGTCACAGGCGCCTCGGCAGACCCCCGGACGACGTTTTGTAGTCTGCGCTGGCGAATACTACATGATGCGCCAGACGCGTGAACATCAGACTAAAAGCGTCGTCCCGCGACCGCTCGGTCGCTTGGGGTCACGCTAGGAAAAGGCATGTTCGCAAAAAACAGACAGATTGTTCCAGATAAATCTAAAAACGGTACACGATTCTTGGGCCGTTTCGTTTTGCTGGGGCGTTCCTGTCTGCGGCGCGTCGATTATCTGCGCTTGCGCAGGGTCAGCCAGGCATCGACGCTATAGATCGCCAGCCCTGCCCAGATAAAGAAGAAGGCCGCCAGAGTGCTCGACGACAGGTGCTCGTCGAACAGCAGCACCGCCTGCAGCAGCACCAGCGTCGGTGCGAGGTACTGCAGAAAACCCAGCGTGGTGTAAGGCAGGTGGCGCGCCGCCGCGTTGAAGCACAGCAGCGGCACCAGGGTCACCGGGCCCGCGGCCATCAGCCACAGCGCTTCGCTGCTGCCGAAGAACGCCACATGCGCGCTATTGGCCTCTGGATGCAGCAGCAGCCAACCCAGGGCCAACGGCACCAGCATCCAGGTCTCCACCACCAGACCCGGCAGCGCCGCCACCGGTGCCTGCTTGCGGATCAGGCCATAGAAACCGAACGACAAGGCCAGGCCCAGCGACACCCACGGTAAGCCGCCGACCTGCCAGACCTGCTGCGCCACCCCGGCAGCCGCCAGCCCCACCGCCAGCCATTGCAGGCGGCGCAGGCGCTCGCCGAGCAGCAGCAGGCCCAGCAGCACATTGATCAGCGGGTTGATGTAGTAGCCCAGGCTGGCCTCCAGCATGCGTCCGTTGTTCACCGCCCACACGTAGGTCAGCCAGTTGGCGGCGATCAGCGTCCCGCTCAGCGCCAGGATGCCCAGGCGGCGCGGGTTGTCACGCAGTTCGCGCCACCACTGCGGATGCTTCCAGACCGCCAGCAGCAGCGCGCCGAACAGTGCCGACCACAGCACCCGGTGGACGATGATCTCCACCGCCGGCACGCTCTGGATGGCTTTGAAATACAGGGGGAACAGGCCCCAGATGATGTAGGCGCTCAGGCCCAGGATGTACCCGCGTTGCGGGTTGGCGGCTTGCATGCAGAGTCCTTGCTTGAACGACTGGGTGGGACTTTGGGGTCAGAACACTTTAAGTGGCTCTTCGTCCAGCGCGGCGATCTGTTCGCGCAGCGCCAGGATCTGATCGCCCCAGTAACGGGGCTGGCCGAACCAGGGGAAGCTGCGCGGGAACGCCGGATCGTCCCAGCGCCGCGCCAGCCAGGCGCTGTGGTGCAGTTGGCGCAGGGCGCGCAGCGGCTCGATCAGGGCCAACTGGCGCGGGTCGAAGTCATGGAACTCGTTGTAGCCGTCCACCAGTTCGGCCAGTTGCCCCAATCGTTCTTCGCGGCTGCCGGCGAGCATCATCCACAGGTCCTGGACCGCTGGGCCCATGCGGCAGTCGTCCAGGTCGACGACATGGTAGACGTCGTCACGGTGCATCAGGTTACCGGCATGGCAGTCGCCGTGCAGGCGGATGGTCTGGCACGGGGTGCGTGCGTAGATCGCCTCGACCCGCGCCAGCAGATCGCGCGCTACGGACTCGAAGGCCGGTAGCAGTTCGCGGGGCACGAAGTGGCCGTCGAGCAGGGTCTTGAGCGAGGCATGGCCGAAGTTGTCCACCGCCAGGGTCTCGCGGTGCTCGAACGGTCGCGTCGCCCCCACGGCATGCAAGCGCCCGAGCAATTGACCCAGGCGGTACAACTGATCGAGGTTGCCGGGCTCCGGCGCATGTCCGCCGCGGCGCGGGAACAGGGCGAAGCGAAAACCCTGGTGGGCGAACAGGCTGCGCCCCTCATGTTGCAAGGGGGCGACGATCGGCACTTCGTGCTCGGCCAGCTCGAAGCTGAACGCATGCTCCTCGAGGATCGCCGCATCGCTCCAGCGGTCCGGGCGATAGAACTTGGCGATCAGTGGCTGCTGGCCTTCGATGCCCACCTGATAGACACGATTCTCGTAGCTGTTGAGCGCCAGGACCCGCGCGTCGCTGAGAAAGCCCAGGCTTTCGACGGCGTCCAGGACCAGGTCGGGGGTGAGGGTGTCGAAGGGGTGGGACATGAAAGCTCCGGCAAGGGAAGGCAGGCCGATCATGGTAACCCATTGCGCTGCGGCCAACCCTGGCGCCTGTGCTCAGACCGGCACGCCCAGCAGCACGAACGAGGGGTGGAACTGCGCCCGCACGGTGCTGCCCGCTGCCAGCCCTTCCTGTTGCAGCCAAGCGGCTTCGGCGAACGCGCACAGGGTCTGGCCGTTGCCCAGGGCCAGGCGCAGTTCGCGGGTGTCGGCCTGATCGGCGAGGATCTCTTCGACTCGCACCTGTACGCAGTTGCTGTGCGGGTCGGCCTGCGCCGTGGCGCCGAGCAGCGTGACCCAGCCGGCCTTGAGCAGCGCCACCACCGTGCTGCCCGGCGCCAGCTCCAGGCGCTCGGTACTGTCCGGGGTGATCAGCGCATCGATTTCCAGGCCGCCGCCGAGGGTCAGGGTCACGCGGTCATGGCGCCCGTCGCGCACTAGCCGGCCGACCTGTCCGCGCAACTGGTTGCGGGCACTGGTACGCAGCATCAACCGCCCCAGCAGGTCCAAGTCGCCTGGCTCATCGCTGGACTCGAGGATTTCGCTGTGCAGGGCCTGCAACCGCTGATACAGGCGCAGCACGCGCTCGCCTTCTGCCGACAGCCGGGCACCGCCACCGCCCCGGCCACCGGCGTTGCGCTCGACCAGCGGCTGCGCGGCCAGGTTGTTGAGCTCGTCGATGGCGTCCCAGGCGCTCTTGTAGCTGATGCCCGCCGCCTTGGCGGCCGCGGTGATCGAGCCTTGTTCGGCGATGTGCTGCAGCAGGCCGATGCGCTGGGGGCGGCGCAGGATGTGTTGAGCGAGCAGGGCGGGCAGTGACATGGGTGCGATGACCAGGAAGGCGATGGGGCAGAAACTTGCCTCTGCCGACCAGGCACGTCAAGCCTGCTCGGGCCTGGCCGTGCGGGCCAGGCAGTAGACATCGACGCGGCGCGCGCCGCCTTGGCGCAGCAGGCTGGCCAGCGCGCGGGCCGTGGCACCGGTGGTCAGCACGTCGTCCACCAGCGCGACATGTCGCCCTTGCAGCACCGCCTGTGGGGCAATCGCAAAGGCCTGGCGCAAGTTCTGCCAGCGCGCCTTGGCGTCGAGGCTCTGTTGCGCCACGGTGTCGCGTGGTCTCAGCAGCCAGCGCTCTTCGCAGGGGATCTGCAACGGGCCGGACAACCAGCGCGCGAGCATGCCGGCCTGGTTGAAACCGCGCTGGCGCAGCCGTCGCCTGGACAGGGGCACCGGCAGCAGGAGGTCGGGTCGGGGCAGGTCCTGGTCATAGCGGTGCTGCAAGGCGTGTCCCAGCAACTGCGCCAGCAGCCGCCCCAGCGGCCACTGCGCACGGTGCTTGAAGCGACTGATGGCGGTATCCAGCGGGAAACCGAAGTGCCATGGCGCCACCACCTGCTCGAACGGCGGCGGCCGGCGTTTGCACGGGCCACAGGTGAGGCCGCGCATCGGCAGTTGCAGGGCGCAGCGCGAGCACTGCTCATCGAGCCAGGGCAGGTCGTGCTCGCAGGCCGGACAGAGTGGATAAGGCTGTTCGGCCCGTGCGTCGCACAGCAAACAGATATGGTTACTATTTAACCAGTTGTTGACCAGTTGTTTTAAGCGTGGTTGACAGTGCATGGGCCTTCCCTGACTATGCGCGCTATCCGTGATGCGCTGGCGGGCTCTACCTGTCCCGGCGCCTGTCAGAGCCTAGATAAGGAAACGCCGATGAGCGCCAGCGCAACTGCAACAACACGTCACGACTGGTCCCTGGACGAGGTCAAAGCGCTGTTTCAGCAACCCTTCAATGACCTGTTGTTCCAAGCCCAGAGCGTCCACCGCGCGCACTTCGACCCCAACCGCGTGCAGGTCTCCACGCTGCTGTCGATCAAGACCGGCGCCTGCCCGGAAGATTGCAAGTACTGCCCGCAGTCCGGTCACTACAACACTGGGTTGGAAAAGCAGAAGCTGATGGAAGTGCAGAAAGTGCTGGAGGAAGCCGCGCGGGCCAAAGCCATCGGCTCGACCCGCTTCTGCATGGGCGCTGCCTGGAAACACCCCTCGGCCAAAGACATGCCCTACGTGCTGGAAATGGTCAAAGGCGTCAAGGCCATGGGTCTGGAAACCTGCATGACCCTCGGCAAGCTCGACCAGGAGCAGACCCAGGCGCTGGCCCAGGCCGGCCTGGACTACTACAACCACAACCTGGACACCTCGCCGGAGTTCTACGGCAGCATCATCACCACCCGCACCTACAGCGAGCGCCTGCAGACCCTGGCCTATGTGCGTGACGCCGGCATGAAGATCTGCTCCGGCGGCATCCTCGGCATGGGCGAGTCGCTGGACGACCGCGCGGGCCTGCTGATCCAGTTGGCCAACCTGCCCGAGCACCCGGAGTCGGTGCCGATCAACATGCTGGTCAAGGTCGCCGGCACGCCGCTGGCCGACGAGGCCGATGTCGATCCGTTCGACTTCATCCGCATGCTGGCCGTGGCGCGCATCCTGATGCCCAAGTCGCACGTGCGCCTGTCCGCCGGTCGCGAGCAGATGAATGAGCAGATGCAGGCGCTGGCGTTCATGGCCGGGGCCAATTCCATCTTCTACGGCGAGAAACTGCTGACTACCGCCAACCCGCAGGCCGATAAGGACATGCAACTGTTCGCCCGTCTGGGCATCAAGCCCGAAGCGCGCGAAGAGCACGCCGATGAGGTGCACCAGGCGGCCATCGAGCAGGCACTGGTCGAGCAGCGCAGCAGCGAACTGTTCTACGACGCCGCATCGGCCTGAACATGGCGTTCGATCTGGCGGCGCGTCTGGCCGAACGCCGCGCCGCGGACCTGTACCGGCAACGGCCGCTGCTGCAAAGCCCGCAAGGCCCGGAGGTCATCGTCGATGGCCAGCGCCTGCTGGCTTTCTGCAGCAACGATTACCTGGGCCTGGCCAATCACCCCGACGTGATCGCGGCTTGGCGCGACGGCGCCGAGCGCTGGGGCGTCGGCGGCGGAGCCTCGCATTTGGTGATCGGTCACAGCACGCCGCACCATGCGGTCGAAGAAGCCCTGGCCGAACTCACCGGACGCCCGCGTGCGCTGCTGTTCAGCACCGGCTACATGGCCAACCTGGGCGCCATCACGGCGCTGGTGGGCCAGGGCGATACGGTGCTACAGGACCGCCTCAACCACGCCTCACTGCTCGATGGCGGGCTGCTCAGCGGCGCGCGTTTCAGCCGTTACCTGCACAACGATGCGGCCAGCTTGGCGAACCGCTTGGGCAAGGCCAGTGGCGACACGCTGGTGATCACCGACGGCGTGTTCAGCATGGACGGCGACCTGGCCGACTTGCCCGCGCTGTCGGCCGTGGCCAGGCCCAAGGGCGCCTGGCTGATGGTCGACGACGCCCATGGCTTCGGCACGTTGGGCGCCCGGGGCGGCGGCATCGTCGAGCACTTCGGCCTGGGCGTGGACGAGGTGCCGGTGCTGATCGGCACCTTGGGCAAGGCCTGCGGCACGGCAGGCGCCTTCGTGGCCGGCAGCGACGACCTGATCGAGGCGCTGGTGCAGTTCGCCAGGCCCTACATCTACACCACCAGCCAGCCCCCGGCGCTGGCCTGCGCCACCTTGAAAAGCCTGCAACTGCTGCGTGACGAAACCTGGCGGCGGGAAAAGTTGGCGGCGCTGATAGGCCAGTTCCGCGCGGGCGCGCAGCAGATCGGCCTGGTGTTGATGGACAGTCCCACGGCCATCCAGCCGATCCTGGTGGGCGATGCGGCGCGGGCGTTGAAGTTGTCGGCGATGCTGCGCCAGCGCGGGCTACTGGTGACCGCGATTCGTCCGCCCACGGTTCCGGCTGGCGGCGCTCGCCTGCGCGTGACCCTCAGTGCGGCCCACAGCGAGGCGCAGGTCCAGCTATTGTTGAATGCATTGGCCGAGTGTCATGCACAGCTGGAGTCCGCCCATGCGTAATCGACTGATCCTCCTGCCCGGCTGGGGGCTGGGCACCGCTTCACTGCAACCCCTGGCCGCCAGCCTGCGCGCCCAGGACCCGCGCCTGCACGTCGAACTGGCGCGCTTGCCCGAGCTGGCCGAGGCCAGTGCGCAGGTCTGGATCGACTACCTGGACCGCAAGCTGCCCACCGATGTCTGGCTGGGCGGCTGGTCGCTGGGCGGCATGCTCGCCAGCGCCCTGGCGCATAAACGCGGCGATCATTGCTGCGGCCTGCTGACTCTGGCCAGCAACCCCAGTTTCGTGGCGCGCCCCGACTGGCCCCATGGCATGGCCGAGGACACCTTCGGCACCTTCCTCGACGGCTGTCGCAGCCATCCGCAGGTGACCCTCAAGCGCTTTCGCAGCCTGTGCAGCGAGGGTGCACAGCAGCCGCGCACGCTGCTGCGTCAACTCGGCGTGGGCGTGCCGGACACCGACCCGCTGTACCTGGCCAATGGCCTGGAGGTGCTGGCGCAACTGGACACCCGACCGGCCCTGGAGCACTACGCCGGGCCGCAGTTGCACCTGTACGCCGGCAGCGACGCGCTGGTGCCGGCCGATGCGGCCAAGGCCCTCAGCGAATTGCTGCCAGACGTCGAAGTGGGTCTGGTCGAAGACAGCTCCCACGCGTTCCTGCTGGAGTACCCGCAGGAGCTGGCGTCGGGCATCAAGAGTTTTTTGCATGAGAGTGGCGATGACTGACCTTTCCCATCCGCCGTTGCCCGGCGCCTTGCCCGACAAGCGCCAGGTGGCGGCCTCGTTTTCCCGCGCAGCGGCCAGCTACGACAGCGTCGCTGCGCTGCAACGCGCAGTGGGCGAGGCGCTGCTCGAACGCCTGCCGGCATCGCTGGCCCCCGCGCGCTGGCTCGACCTGGGCAGCGGAACCGGCCATTTCAGCCGAGCCCTGGCCACACGCTTCACGGGCGCCCACGGCCTGGCGCTGGACATCGCCGAAGGCATGCTGGCGCACGCGCGTCAGCACGGCGGGGCGCATCATCATGCAGCGGGCGATGCCGAGCGCCTGCCGGTGCGCGACCAGGTCTTCGACCTGATTTTCAGTAGCCTGGCAGTGCAATGGTGCGACGCCTTTGCCAGCGTGCTGGCCGAGGCGCAGCGGGCGTTGCGCCCGGGCGGGGTGCTGGCGTTCAGCAGCCTGTGCGTCGGCACGCTGGAGGAGCTGCGCGCCAGTTGGCAGGCGGTGGACGGGCAGGTGCACGTCAACCGCTTCCGCCGTTTCGACGACTACCAACGCCTGTGCGTCGACAGTGGCCTGACCGTGCTTGGCCTGGAGCGTCGCGCCCATGTGCTGCATTACCCGGACGTGCGCAGCCTGACCCACGAACTCAAGGCCCTCGGTGCGCACAACCTCAACCCCGGACGCCCTTCGGGCCTGACAGGGCGGGCGCGGGTCCAGGGCATGCTCCAGGCCTACGAACAGTTCCGCGACGCCCAAGGGCTGCCCGCCACGTACCAAGTGGTCTATGGCGTCCTGCGCAACGATCAAGAGCACTGACATGAACCACGCGTACTTCATCGCCGGCACCGACACCGATGTCGGCAAGACCACCATCGCCGCCGGCCTGCTCAATGCCGCGCAACGAAAGGGCTGGAGCACCTTGGCCGCCAAACCGGTAGCCTCCGGTTGCGTGCTCGGCGCCCAGGGCTTGCGCAACAGCGATGCGCTGGCGCTGATCGAACAGAGCTCGATCAAGCTGCCGTACGAGCAGGTCAATCCCTATACCTTCGAGCCCGCCATCGCGCCGCACGTGGCCGCCCGCGAGGCGGGTGTGGCGCTGGCCGTGCCAGCCCTGCGCAACGCCATGCGACAGGTGCTGGCACAGGGCGCCGACTTCACCCTGATCGAAGGCGCCGGTGGCTGGCGGGTGCCGTTGTCCGACCAGGCCAACCTGTCCGATCTGGCAGTGGCGCTGAAGTTGCCGGTGATCCTGGTGGTGGGTGTGCGCCTGGGCTGTATCAACCATGCCCTGCTCAGCGCCGAGGCTATCGCCCGGGACGGTCTGCAATTGGCCGGCTGGGTGGCCAATGTGGTGGATCCGCGAACGGCACGGCTGGAAGACAATCTCGCCAGCCTCGCTGAGCGCTTGCCCGCGCCGTGTCTGGGACGCGTGCCCTGGCTGAAAACGGCCCAGGCGCAGACGGTGGCCGAGTACCTGCATCTGGACGTGCTGCAATAGCGGTCGCGGGCGGGCGAATGCCCTCTCTCTATCGGATGGCACTGGGCTATTAGGGATTTAAACGGGCCTTTTTGCCGCCAGGCTGGTTTAATCAGGGCTCGTTTCTCAATCCGTCATGTGGAGTCCTGACATGGAAATCAACGGCAGCTCTGCTTTCTACGCAGGTCTGGGCGCCATCCAGAACGGTCAGAACCGCCTCGACCAGGCCGCCAATCAGATCGCCAGCAATGGCGTCGAACGCGCGACCAGCAACCAGTCCACCGATTTCCAGGCCGAGCGCCTGCGTGGCGTGGACCGCAGCCAGCAGCAAGACCTGGCCACCAGTACCGTGCAGCTCGCCCTGGGCAAGCACGAGGTCGAGCTGGGCGTGAAAGTCGCCAAGGCATCCGACGAAATGCTCGGCAAGTTCATCGATACCTACGCCTGATCCCGCTTTCCCAGCGCGCCCGCTCTTCGGGCGTTGCTGTCGCCTTGCCATGACCGAAACGCCCTCTTGCGCGACCGAATTGGCACCATGGTCCCTCCTTGACATTGTTCCGGGCTAAACGTAAGTTTCAAACAACTGTTTGACCGAAAGCCGCCAAGAGCTGGTCGGTGCCTGCGGTCCCCAACGAACTAGCCAGAGGTTCATCGCCATGCCCGAATACAAAGCCCCCTTGCGTGATATTCGCTTCGTCCGTGACGAGCTGCTCGGGTATGAAGCGCACTATCAGAGCCTGCCGGGTTGCCAGGACGCCACCCCGGACATGGTCGATGCCATCCTTGAAGAAGGCGCGAAGTTCTGCGAGCAGGTCCTGTCGCCGCTGAACCGCGTCGGCGATCTGGAAGGCTGCACCTGGAGCGAGTCGGGCGTGAAGACGCCGACCGGCTTCAAGGAAGCCTACAAGCAGTTCGTCGAAGGTGGCTGGCCGAGCCTGGCCCACGATGTCGAGCACGGCGGCCAGGGCCTGCCTGAATCGCTGGGCTTGACCCTGAGCGAGATGGTCGGCGAGTCCAACTGGTCCTGGGGCATGTACCCAGGCCTGTCCCACGGCGCGATGAACACCATTTCCGAGCACGGCACGCCTGAGCAGCAGCAGGTCTACCTGACCAAGCTGGTGTCTGGCGAATGGACTGGCACCATGTGCCTGACCGAGCCGCATTGCGGCACCGACCTGGGCATGCTGCGCACCAAGGCCGAGCCTCAGGCTGACGGCAGCTACAAAGTGTCCGGCACCAAGATCTTCATTTCGGCCGGTGAACACGACATGGCCGACAATATCGTGCACATCGTCCTGGCTCGCCTGCCCGATGCGCCGGCGGGTACCAAGGGCATTTCGCTGTTCATCGTGCCGAAGTTCCTGCCCAACGCCGAGGGCGGCGTGGGCGAGCGCAACGGGGTGAGCTGTGGCTCGCTGGAACACAAGATGGGCATCCACGGTAACGCCACCTGCGTGATGAACTTCGACGCGGCCACCGGCTACCTGATCGGCCCTGCCAACAAGGGCCTGAACTGCATGTTCACCTTCATGAACACCGCACGCCTGGGCACCGCGCTGCAAGGCCTGGCCCACGCCGAAGTGGCCTTCCAGGGTGGCCTGAAGTATGCCCGCGAGCGTCTGCAGATGCGTTCGCTGACCGGCCCCAAGGCCCCGGAAAAAGCCGCAGACCCGATCATCGTGCACCCCGACGTGCGCCGCATGCTGCTGACCATGAAGGCCTTCGCCGAGGGTAACCGGGCGATGGTGTACTTCACCGCCCAGCAGGTGGACATCGTCAAGTACAGCCAGGACGAAGAGGCGCGCAAGAAGGCCGACGCCCTGCTGGCTTTCCTGACCCCGATCGCCAAAGCGTTCATGACCGAAGTCGGCTTCGAGGCCGCCAACCACGGCGTGCAGATCTACGGCGGCCACGGCTTCATCGCCGAATGGGGCATGGAGCAGAACGTGCGCGACAGCCGCATCTCCATGCTGTACGAAGGCACCACCGGCATCCAGGCCCTCGACCTGCTCGGGCGCAAGGTGCTGATGACCCAGGGCGAGGCGCTCAAGGGCTTCACCAAGATCGTGCACAAGTTCTGCCAGGGCCAGGAAGGCAACGACGCCACCAAAGAGTTCGTCGAGCCACTGGCGGCGCTGAACAAGGAATGGGGCGAGCTGACCATGAAGATCGGCATGGCGGCCATGAAGGACCGCGAGGAAGTGGGGGCGGCGTCGGTGGATTACCTGATGTACTCCGGTTACGCCTGCCTGGCCTACTTCTGGGCCGACATTGCCCGTGTGGCCGCCGAGAAGCTCTCCGCCGGCACTGGCGAAGCGGCCTTCTACACCGCCAAGCTGCAGACCGCGCGCTTCTACTTCCAGCGCATCCTGCCGCGCACTCGTGCCCACGTGGCGGCGATCCTGTCCGGTGCCGACAACCTGATGGCGATGAAAGAGGAAGACTTCGGCCTGTCGTGCTGATAGCCGAATCGGCCTGAAACGAAAAGACCGCCTGCCGTTGATCGGCAGGGGGTCTTTTTTTAGTTCAGGTCTTCAACCCGCTTCGCTTTCAGCGGTTGAACCTCCGGGGCGCCGGGCTAGTCTGTGTTGAAGACTATTCAGGAGAGATTCCCATGGACTTCATTCGCATCATCATCGCTATTCTTCTGCCGCCACTGGGTGTTTTCCTGCAGGTCGGTTTCGCCGGTGCGTTCTGGCTGAACATCCTGCTGACCTTGCTCGGTTACATCCCTGGCATCGTGCATGCGGTGTACATCATCGCCAAGCGCTGAACGAAGCCGGGGCCGTCTTGCGGCCCCGGCGTGTTTTCAGCGTTGCAGCACCCGGCGATAGAACGCCCATTCCTGCTCCAGCGCATGGGCCAGGTTGACTGCCTGGCGAAAGCCATGACGCTCCCCAGGGTAAAAATGCCCGACCGCTTCCACGCCGTTGGCCTGCAAGGCCTCAAGCATGCTGCGGGTCTGTTCCGGCACCACCACCGCATCCAGTTCACCTTGGAAGAAAATCACCGGCGCTTTGATTCGCCTTGCATGCAGCAGCGGCGTGCGTGCGCGGTAACGGTCGGCGTCGGCCTGTGGGTCACCAATCAGCCAGTCCAGATAATCCCCTTCGAACTTGTGCGTGGCCTTGCCCAGGGCGATGGGATCGCTGACCCCATAGAGGCTCGCGCCTGCGCGGAACACGTCGGCGAAGGCCAATGCGCACAGGGTGGTGTAGCCACCGGCGCTGCCGCCGCGGATGAAGGCCTTGTGCGGATCGATCAATCCACGGCCGGCGAGATAGTCGACCACGGCGCAGGCATCCTGCACGTCGCTTTCGCCCCAGCGCAGGTGCAGGGCCTGGCGATAGGCGCGGCCATAGCCGCTGCTGCCGCGATAGTTGAGGTCGGCGACGGCGAAGCCACGCTGGGTCCAGTACTGGATACGGGGGTCGAGAACCGGGTAGCAGGCGGAGGTTGGGCCGCCATGGATGAAGACCACCAGCGGCGGCAGGGGGTCGCCGCCCTGGGCGGGGTAGAAGAAACCGTGGGCCTGGTCGTCCCCACTGGGATAGCTGATCGGTTGCGGCTGGCTGATGTGCGCATCGGGCAGTATCTGGCTGCCGCCGGCCAGTACCTGGCAGTCGGAGCCGTCGCGGGCGATGGCGAGCACCGCTGGAGGCCGCGTGGGTGAGGCGGCAATCGCGTAGACGTGCTGCGCATCCAGCGCCAGGCTGCGAAAACGGGTGTAGTGCTGGGCGAAGGTACGGACATCGTCGCCCTCGCGCAGGCCCAGCACGCCGAATCCGTTCTCGAACCAGGTGGCCACGTACTGCTGCGCGCCGAGCACCAGCCAAGTCGAGGCTCCCAGTTGCCAGGGCGCTGCGGCGTGGTCGGCGGCGAGCGCTGGAAGGGCTTGCCAGCGGCCGTCGATTTCGCCCCAGGGCTGCCAGAAGCCGTGGCGGTCCGACAGGCAGTACAAGCGACCTTCGGCGTCGAAGCGCGGCTGCTGCAAGGATTCGTCCAGGCCAGCGACACAGCGTGGCGTGCCCCAATGTCCGGCTTCTTGCCGTTCGCGGCACATCAGTCGCGTCACGGTCCAAGGCTGCGCGGGGCGGTCCCATTCGATCCAGGCCAGGCGTTTACCGTCGGCGCTCAGCGTCGGCGAGGCGTAGAAATCTGCGCCTTCGGCCAGCACCTCGCGGCCCTCGACCGTCAACGCCACCAGCCGATGCTCGACGCGCTCGGCATGCCGCTCCTCAACTGCCAAGAGTTGACCGTCGTGCCACAGCAGGTCGCCGTAGCGGCAGTCCGCCATGGAGGTGAGTGCCTGCGGCGCTGCGCCGTCGAGCGCCTGTCGGTAGACTTGCTGGTCCTGTTCATTGACGAAAAACACTGCGTCATGCGCCAGGCAGAAGCTGCCGCCGCCATATTCGTACACTCGGCTGCGCACGCTGAACCCGTCCGGCGTGAGGCATTGGGCCTGGTCCTGGTGCCAGCGCCAGATCCGGCAGGCGCCATCCGCCGGCCGAAACTCGTTCCAGAACAGCCCTTGCGCGCTCACCTTGAGCTCGGCGAAGTCGGTACCAGCGGCCACGGCCTGGGCGGCGCTGAACTCAGCCACGGGCGATGACCCGGGAGTTGCGCTCGTTGCGGAAGGTCATCTGCTCGATCTCCATTTGCGCGGTCTGCGCCTCTTCGCGCGCCTTGAGAATGATGCCGTGGTCCGGCGACTTGGCGCACACCGGATCGGCCTTGCTGGCATCACCCGTGAGCATGAAGGCTTGGCAGCGACAGCCGCCGAAGTCCTTTTCCTTTTCGTCGCACGACCGGCAAGGCTCGGGCATCCAGTCGTAGCCGCGGAAGCGGTTGAAACCGAAGGAGTCATACCAGATGTGGCGCAGGTCATGCTCGCGCACGTTGGGAAACTGCACCGGCAATTGCCGCGCGCCGTGGCAGGGCAGCGCGGTGCCATCCGGGGTGACGGTGAGAAACAGGCTGCCCCAGCCGTTCATGCAGGCCTTGGGGCGCTCTTCGTAGTAATCCGGGGTGACGAAGATCAGCTTGCACGGATGACCTTCGGCCTTGAGCCGCTCGCGGTACTCGTTGGTGATCCGCTCGGCGCGTTCGAGCTGTTCGCGGGTCGGCAGCAGGCCGAGGCGATTGAGGTGCGCCCAGCCATAGAACTGGCAGGTGGCGAGCTCGACGAAGTCGGCCTCCAGGGCCAGGCACAGCTCGATGATGCGGTCGATGCGGTCGATGTTGTGACGGTGGGTGACGAAGTTGAGCACCATCGGATACCCATGGGCCTTCACCGCCCGCGCCATCTCCAGCTTCTGCGCAAACGCCTTTTTCGAGCCGGCCAGCAGGTTGTTCACTTGCTCGTCGCTGGCCTGGAAGCTGATCTGGATGTGGTCCAGCCCGGCCTGGCGGAAGGCGGCGATCTTCTGTTCGGTCAAACCGATGCCGGAGGTGATCAGGTTGGTGTAGTAGCCCAGGCGCCGAGCTTCGCCGATCAGCTCGGCAAGGTCCTGGCGCACCAGCGGCTCACCGCCGGAGAAACCGATCTGCGCTGCGCCCATTTCGCGGGCTTCGGCCATCACCTTGAACCACTGTTCGGTACTCAGTTCCTTGCCTTGTTCGGCGAAGTCGAGCGGGTTCGAGCAATAGGGGCATTGCAGCGGGCAGCGGTAGGTCAGTTCCGCCAGCAGCCAGAGCGGCAGGCCCACCGGCACTTCAGGCGAGGACGATCCAGTGTTCGGCACGGGCCACCTCCATGAACTGCTCGATGTCCTCGGCCACCTGGGGAATGCCGGGGAACTGCTGTTCCAGCTCGGCGATGATCGCGGCGACAGAGCGCTGGCCATCGATCAACCCGCCGATGAGCCCGGCGCTGTCGTTGAGCTTGATCATGCCCTCGGGGTACAGCAGCACATGGCCTTGCTGGGCGGGCTCGTACTGGAAACGGTAGCCCGGGCGCCAGTTCGGCACCTGGTTGCGGTCGAGACTCATGGCGCGATCCCCTTGTGCCAGACACGTTCGCTTGTGACGCTGTGATACGGCGGGCGGTTCAGTTCGTAGGCCATGCTCATGGCATCGAGCATGCTCCAGAGAATATCCAGCTTGAATTGCAGAATTTCCAGCATGCGCGCCTGGCCCTCGGCGCTGGTGTAGTGCTGCAGGGTAATCGACAGGCCGTGCTCCACATCACGGCGGGCCTGGCCCAGGCGCGTGCGGAAGTACTCGTAGCCAGCCGGGTCGATCCACGGGTAGTGCTGCGGCCAACTGTCCAGGCGCGACTGGTGGATCTGCGGCGCGAACAGTTCGGTCAGCGAACTGCTGGCCGCTTCCTGCCAACTGGCGCGGCGGGCGAAGTTGACGTAGGCATCGACGGCGAAGCGCACGCCGGGCAGTACCAGTTCCTGGGACCGCAGTTGGTCTGGATCGAGGCCCACTGCCTGGCCCAGGCGCAGCCAGGCTTCGATGCCACCGTCCTCGCCGGGTGCGCCGTCGTGGTCGAGCAGGCGTTGAATCCACTCGCGGCGGACTTCACGGTCCGGGCAGTTGGCCAGGATCGCAGCATCCTTCATCGGGATGTTCACTTGGTAATAGAAGCGGTTGGCCACCCAGCCCTGAATCTGCTCGCGGGTGGCGCGGCCTTCGTACATGGCCACGTGATACGGGTGATGAATATGGTAGTAGGCGCCCTTGGCGCGCAGGGCCTGCTCGAACTCGGCAGGGGACATCGGCAATGCGTCGCTCATCGGGGCTCCTTACAACTCGATGCTCATGCCATCGTAGGCCACTTCCACGCCGCGGCGCAGGACTTCGGCGCGCTCGGGCGACGCCTCGTCGAGGATCGGGTTGGTGTTGTTGATGTGGATAAGCACCTTGCGCTGGCGCGCGAAGCCGTCGAGCACTTCGAGCATGCCGCCAGGGCCGTTCTGCGCCAGGTGACCCATCTCGCGGCCGGTACGGGTGCCGACGCCGCGACGTTGCATTTCATCGTCTTCCCACAGAGTGCCGTCCACCAGCAGGCAGTCGGCGCCGTGCATCATCTCCAGCAGCGCGGCATCGACCTGGCCCAGCCCTGGGGCATAGAACAGCTTGCCGCCGGTGCGGGTGTCCTCGACCAGCAGGCCGAGGTTGTCGCCCGGGTGCGGGTCGAAGCGGTGCGGCGAGTAGGGCGGTGCGGCGCTACGCAGCGGGAAGGGGGTGAACCTGAGGTTCGGGCAGGCCGGAATGACGAAGCTGCCCTGCAGTTCGATGCGGTTCCACTGCAACCCGCCGTTCCAGTGGCTGAGCATGGTGAACAGCGGGAAGCCGGTGCTCAGATCCTGGTGGACCATGTCGGTGCACCAGACCTGGTGCGGGCAGCCCTCGCGCAGGCTGAGCAACCCGGTGGTGTGGTCGATCTGGCTATCGAGCAGCACGATGGCGTCGATGCCGGTGTCGCGCAGGGCGCGCGCCGGTTGCATCGGCGCGAAGGCCTGGAGCTGGGCGCGGATGTCCGGCGAGGCGTTGCACAGGATCCAGTGTTCGCCGTCGTCGGACAGGGCGATGGACGACTGGGTGCGGGCGGTGGCGCGCAGGCTGCCGTCACGAAAACCCTTGCAGTTGACGCAGTTGCAATTCCACTGGGGGAAGCCGCCGCCGGCGGCGGAACCGAGAATCTGGATATACATGGCTACTCTCTTGCCGGACGACCCTGTCCATGAAACGAAAACGCCCCGGCGGGCCGAGGCGTTGCACTGCAGCGCTGCTTAACGGTTGGCGAAGTACATGGTGACTTCGAAGCCGATGCGCAGGTCGGTGTAGGCAGGTTTGGTCCAGGTGGTCATGGTGGTGCTCCTTCCGGATAGGGTTGGGGTGGTGTCAGCTATCTACTTGGGCGCCGCCTGGAGCAGGAGGTTCCATTGGCTGAGATTGCGCTATCTTACAAGAAAACTTTGTACGCAATGGTTAATTCTTGGAAAAGCGCCGTTGCGTTTGAGGTAACAATCCCGGCGTGGGTTGGGTTATTGCCAGCGCTCATCCGGGGGCTCGCCGTTAGCCAGGCAAAGCCAACCATAATCGGCGTCCAGCAGGCTTTTCAGCAGTTCATCCAGTAAAGGCTGAGTGGTGTTGAGAATAGACCGCTGGAGCTGGGAAAGGTCTGTCGGCTCTGTAGCCAGATATGTCTGCCAAGCCCAGTGCGCGACCTCGGCATTGGGCATCGCCGGTTCGTCGAACTGCGCCGCCAGGGCTGCCTGGGCGGCCGTGTCGAGCGTTACTCCTTCGTTCAGCACTGTGAAGAGATGATCGAGAATCTGCGCGGGGCTCGCCTTCGGCGATTGCACGCCGAACAGCAAGCCGCCTTGGCCCTGGATCTGACGAAAGGCACTGAACACCGCATAGCCCAATTGCAACTCCACGCGCAGACGCTGGTACACCGGCCCTTGCAGCGCTTGCGCCAGCAGCCGACCAGGGCCCTCGGCGGCGCTGGGCAGCGGGCAGAACAGCACAAGGGCATGCTCGCTGCCGCCTGTGGCGTGCCGCACCCAACGCCGGCCCGGCGAGCGTGTCGGGGCAGACGGCCGCACGCCAGGCTTTCCGGGCGCGTGCTTGAGCACAGCGCCGAGCGCGGCTTGCGCGGTGAGGTCGAAGCCGATGGCGAGGCCTTGCCGAGGGGCGCTGGCCCAGAGCCGGTCGAGCATCGACTGATCCAGCCGGCTCGCCGGTTGAGGCGGCGCGGCCCTGCCGTGCAGATGATCGGGCAGCGCGCTCAGCAGCGCTCGGATCGGCATCTGTGGCGCTTTGCTGGGCGCTGGAGTGCGTAACAGTTCAGCGCTCGGCTGGCGCAGAGCCTCCAGTGCCAGGGCGACGGTGCGAATCACTGCGCCTGGGCTGCCCGCGCAACGCAGTTGCCAGTGCTCGCCCTCCCGACTGAAGTCCAGTTGCAGCGAGGCGCGATGGGCACGTTCGAGCAAGGGTCGCAGGGTTTGCGACAGGACGTGATGGAAGCGCTCGCGCAGCGGCGAGGCGATCAACCAATGCAGGTAGAGCGTCGCCAGGCCACGCTCAGGTGGCAGCAACGCGCTGATCGCCACGTCGTCGGGCAGGCCGGCACGTGCGCGCGGCAGGTCAGCCCGCAGCAGCGGCTCATCCTCAGGTGGTGGCCAGTGGCCGTGGGCGCTGGCGGGAAGATCTGCGAGTAGTGCTTGGAAGGCCTCGAGCGCTTGTGCATCCAATGCCGCGAACGGGATGTCGGCGCTGTCTCGACGCGCCAGTTCCAGGGCGCTGGCGGCTTGCTCGCGGCGCTGTTGCAAGCGCCCGAATTCGTCATTGAGTCGCGTGGCGCTCGACTGACGCAGGCTGCCGAGCCAGCCGTGCAGCAGGTTGCGGACTTCTGCTGGCGGAGCGTCATCGCTCAGATGCAATCGAATGTGCCAGAGCACCTGTCCGGCGAAGGCGTACAACGTCTCGCTGTGGACGTCCAGCAGCCAGCCGCGTTGACGCAAGGCGTCGAGCCAGCCACCGGGGCGGCTGTCGTTCAAGCAGGACAGCAACAGTTCCAACGCCTGTGCGGCGCCCGGCGGCAGAGCGTCGTGGGCAAAGAGCAGCTCCAGACAGCCCGCCGTAGCCGGGTGTTCGACCCAGGGGGCGTCGAGCAGGGCAGGAGGCGGTTGCTGTGCCTGCGCTGGACCCTCGGCGAACAGGTTGGCGAACGGTCGTGCCAGTGCTTCGAGTGCGTCCAGCGATTGCGGGCCGCACAGGCTCAAGTGAATGTGGCTACCCCGGTAGAAACGGGCGTGGAAGTCGAGCAGCGCTCGTTGGAAGGCAGGATCCTGGACGGCCAGGCTGTATCGATTGCCTGCATGAAATCGACTCAACGGATGGCGCGGCGACACACGCTGCAACAGCGCAAACTGGCGCTGCGCCTGGTCGTCGCGCGACCAGGCGATGAACTCGGCGTGGATCACCTCACGCTCGCGGCGCTGGCGCTCGACGCTCAGATCCGGCTCGGCCAGCATCTGGCACAGGCGCTCCAGTGCCGAGCCTAGGGCGCTGACAGGCACTTCGAAGAAAAAATCGGTGGTGCGCTCGCGGGTGCTGGCATTCACCTGACCCCCGACCGCCTGCACATGACGCATCAGGCCGTCCTGCAAAGGAAAGCGGGCGGTGCCGAGGAAGAACAGGTGTTCGAGAAAATGCGCGAGGCCGGGCCATCTGGCCGGGGCATCGTGGCTACCGGCATGCACCCGCAGGGCGGCGGCAGCGCGCTTGAGGCGCGGCGCGTGGCGCAAGGTCAGGTGCAGGCCGTTGGCCAGGGTCAACGTGCGGATCGGGTCGGTCATGGGCGCATGCTAGCGTATTTGCGCCGCCGCAGCTCTGGCGGCTCAGCGCTGGACGCGATGCAGGTCGTGCCGCAGGTCGGCCAGATACGGAAAGGCCTCGCGTCCTTGCCTCAGCGTTTCATGTGACAGGTCTGCCAGCAGCAGGCTTTCCTCATCCTCGGCCAGGCTCAGTTGGCTGCCGTCCGGCGCGACGATGCTGCTCTGCCCGCAATACTGGATCTCACCTTCCGAGCCGCAGTAGTTGGCGTACACCAGGTAGCACTGGTTCTCCTGCGCCCGCGAACGCACGGTCACCTGGCAGACGAAATCGTAGGGCGCCATGTTGGCGGTCGGCACCAGGATCAGCTCGGCACCGTTCAACGCCAGGCGCCGGGCGTTCTCGGGGAACTCGATGTCGTAGCAGATCAGCAGCCCCAGCTTCCAGCCATTCAACGCCACCACCGGGAAATGCTCCTCGCCGGGGCTGAACATCGTGCGGTCCAGCTCACCGAACAGGTGCGTCTTACGGTAGTTGCACAGTCGGCGGCCGTGAGCGTCGATCAACTGCACGCTGTTGTAGACCGCGCCGTCTTCGCCCTCCTCCGGATAGCCATAGACGATGGCAATGTTCTGCGCCTGTGCAAGCTCGCCCACAGCCTGGGCCGATGGGCCATCGACGGGCTCGGCCAGGCGCTGCACGGCCTGGGCGCCGATGTTGTAGCCGCTCAGGAACATTTCCGGGCACACCAGCAACTGCGCACCTTGTGCCGCCGCCTGATGTACCCGTTCGCGCAACCGGTCTAGGTTGCCAGAGACGTCCAGTGGCCTGGGCGCGCCTTGGAACAGGGCGATGCGCATGGCGTTTCCTCGCGGTTTTCAGTCGGGCAGGGCGATGGGGCCGATGTCGGCGAACACGTCGCCAGGACCTGGATTGTCCGGATGTGTGCGGCCGCCAAAGTGGTTCATGATACCCCACACCGCATTCAGCGAAGTCTGCACCGCGCCTTCCACCCAAGCCGGCGTCCAGGACACATCGTCGCCGGCGATGAAGATGCCGCGCTGCTCGGCCGGCAGATCCTGCTGCATGAAGTGCGCGTACATGCGCTGGTTGTAGCGGTAATGGCCCGGCAGTGCGCCTTTGAAAGCGCCGAGGAAGTAAGGATCGGCTTCCCAGGAAATGGTGATCGGGTCGCCGATGATATGCCCGGCGATGTCGGTCTTCGGGTAGATCTTCTTCAGCGAGTCCAGGGCCAGTTGCACACGTTTCTCGGTGGGGTGCGGCAGCATCTTCAGGGCATCGCTCATCCATGCATAGGACAGGCAAATCACCCCCGGCTTGTCGTCGCCGTTGTCGAACAGGTAGGTGCCGCGCGTGAGGCGGTCGGTGAGGGTCATGCTCAGCAGGTCGCGGCCGGTTTCCGGGTCTTTGTCTTTCCAGAACGGCCGATCGACCATGACGAAGGTCTTCGACGACTGCATGTAGCGCGTGCGGTCCAGGGCCATCCACATCTTCTGCGAGAACAGCGCTTCCTCGCAGTCGATCTGCGTGGTCAGCAGCCAGCTCTGGCAGGTGGTCAGCACTGCCGCGTAGTGGCGGCAGTCGCCGTAGTTGTCGGTGACTGCCAGACGCCCGTCACTGGCCCGCGCGATGCGCTTGACCCCCGCGCGCGGTGCACCGCCGTGCAGCGACTTGAGGCTGGTACCGGCCGGCCAGTGCGCCGCCTGCGCCGGGGCGTGCCGCCAGATGCCCTGCGGCACCTGCTCGACGCCACCGACCACCAGGTGCTGGTGATCGTCGCAATTGGTCATCACCACGCGGAAGATTTCCAGCATCGAATTGGGGAAGTCCGAATCCCAGCCGCCGGTGCCGAAGCCCACTTGGCCGAATACTTCGCGGTGCTGGAAGCTCAACTGGGCAAAGGCCTTGGAGGTGGCGACGAAGTCATAGAAGGTGCGGTCGTCCCACAGCGGAACCAGCGTATTCCACAGCGCTTTCAGACGCGGCACGTCACGCTCGCGGATCGCCTGCTGGATCTCGCCGAAGGACGCGCGGTCCTCCAGCGCGTCGGCCCAGGCATCCGCCACTTCGCGGAAGATCGGTGGCAGGTCGCCAGGGTTTTCCGCGTAATAGGTCTGGCCCTCCAGGTCGATCACCGTGCTGGGTGAGGCCGGGGTCAGCGGGTTGGGGAAGGGGCGGGTTTCCAGCCCCAGCTTGTCGACATAGTGGTAGAAGGCGGTGGAGGACACTGGAAAGCGCATGCCGCCCAGTTCGGCGACGATGGCGTCGGTGCCGTTGAAGGCCTGCGAGCGCAACCGCCCCCCGAGTTTCGACGCCTCGTACACCACCGGCTTGAGGCCCAACTTCATTAACTCGTAGGCCGCCACCAGACCGGCGATCCCGGCGCCGACGATGGCGACTTCCTCGCCCTGCCGCTCGACGGGAATACTGCCGAGCCCGGCAGGATGCTCCAGCCAGTCATCGAACGCGAAAGGAAAGTCGGGGCCGAAGATGGTCACCGGGGGCTTGCCGTCGGCGGGATGGCGGTTTTTCTTGTTCATCTGATGACCTTGCCAGAGCGGCTGCGCAGAGGGCGGAGCCTGAGTATAGGAAATGCCTGGCGATCATTTTAGGGCTAGGGATGGTCGTTATTAAGAGCAAGAGTGGCGTCGAAATGCCTGTTTTTTCGTCATAACGACTTGAGCGTCGAACGTTATGACGAGCGTTCACACCGCCTGGCCACGATCCACCTTGTGGCTGAGGATGATCGACGTGGTGGTTTTCTCGACCCCTTCAAGGCTGCCGATCTGGTCGAGTAACTGGTCGAGCTGTTCGGGGGAGTCGCTGCGCAACCAGGCCACATAGTCGAACTCCCCACTCACCGCGCACAGTTGCTGCACCTGGCCCATGGCCGAGAGCCGGCGCACCACCTCGCGTCCGGCACGTGGCTGAACCTTGATCCCGACGTAGGCTTGCAGACCGCCGCCAGCCAGACGCTGACCCAGGCGCACGCCATAGCCGGTGATCACCTTGTGCTTTTCCAGCCGCGCCAGGCGCGAGGTGACCGTGGTGCGGGCGATACCCAATTGACGCGCCAGCGTCGCCACGCTTTCGCGGGCGTTGATTTGCAGCAGGGCGATGAGCTGGCGGTCGGTGTGGTCCAGGGGGAGGGTGTCTGGCATGGCGGGGCTCTTGGTGCGGTGGACTCAGGCGATGGTACGGGGGTTTGCGGAGAGCCGCTTGGGAAACTAAACCAAGTGGAGCTCATCAGAATTTTGTATATCCCGTTGACATATCCCTGAGTGCTTAGAATTATGTTGACCGAATGAATCAGCAGAAAAGGATGGAATATGGAACAGGGGTCAGTCTTCCAGAGTAATCGAAGCCAGGCTGTCAGGTTACCTAAGGCCGTCGCATTACCCGACGATGTAAAGCGTGTCGACGTTGTCGTGCTCGGTCGCGCCCGAATCATCACGCCCGCTGGCGAATCCTGGGATAGCTGGTTCGACTGCGAAGGTGTCACACACGATTTCATGGACGAACGTGAGCAGCCAGCAGATCAAGAGCGTGAGTCTTTCTAATGCTGAAGTTCATGCTCGATACCAACATGTGCATCTTCACCATAAAGAACCGCCCGGAAGAAGTCAGGGAGGCCTTCAAACGCCATGATGGTCAGATGTGCATCAGTACGCTAACGCTCATGGAGCTTATTTATGGTGCGGAAAAGTCGTCTAGCCCTGAGCGTAATTTGGTCAACGTCGAGGGCTTCGCTGCACGCCTTGATGTACTCGATTATGACCAGGCGGCCGCTGCTCATACCGGCCAGCTTCGTGCCGAGCTAGCCCGTATGGGGAAACCCATTGGACCGTACGATCAAATGATCGCTGGACATGCCCGCTCAAGAGGTCTGACCGTCGTCACCAATAATCGTAGGGAGTTCGACCGCGTTCCTGGGCTGCGGGTGGTGGATTGGGTCACTACGGCTGATTGAGGTTCCCAGTCTGATGTCCAGGCAGCTTTGCATTTGGCATCATTCCCCATCGGTTCACGTGTCTAATGTGCTGGTGTGGACAGTGAGCTCCAGTGCCATATGAAAACGGCCGCCGCCAGAAACGACAAAGCCGCGCAATGCGCGGCTTCTCACATGGTGGGCCCACACGGACTCGAACCGTGGACCAAAGGATTATGAGTTCGCCAATGACACCGCTACGCTAGGTTTCATTGGGTTACACGAGGAAACGGTACAGTACGCGAAAGCACAGGGCAATCAGTACGTTAGCGAACGGTAGGTTACAGATGAGGACCTTCGTACTGTACCGCTAGTGTACCTGTGCGAGTGGCTTGTTTTGTACCGTCGATCCGGCGTCCCTGCCGGCGCTGGTGTCCAGGCCCCGGGCAAAAAGCCGCCCGGGGCCTGGCTCGGCATCCATGCCTCACCAGCTCAAATTGGAACGCATTTCAATGGCCTGCTGCTAAGCTGGTCTGAGGTTGCCAACGACTGCCACCGGAGAGCTTAGCCACCGTGGTGATAGCAGCAAATATGTATGCGAGAGCTGATCGTACCATTACGAGACTATGCCTACTAACGTGGTTGGGCGCACCGTCACCGAAAGGTTGAGCCGCTGCCCTAAAGGTGTGGGAGCATGCATCTGAAAACTCGCTGTGTTCTGTCACTGAGCGCACTGATAGACTGTGTCGTCCAGCGACGACGTTATATAACCTGCCGTGTCAGGAACGAGAGCGTCTCGAAATGAGTTTTGTCATTTATCTGTAAGTTAAAGGTTTGACAGTTTGCGATGCTGAACTTATGAAAACGACACTAAATGAGAAAGACATAAAAGCTGCTGTTATCGAAAAAGTTCGAACTCGTGTCGAGAAAGAAAATGCAGTCCTGATTAACGAAATGGTTATTGGCGATGGAGATCGTCGTGCTGATCTGGTCATTGCTAATGGTCATATGAACGCTTTTGAAGTTAAAAGCGACGTAGATAACTTGAGTAGGCTTTCAGGTCAGCTTGAGAGCTACTTGTCAAGGTTTGATAAATTGACGTTAGTGGTATCCTCTAAATATATTGATGAGGCTTTGAAGACAGAAGATCGCATAGGCGTTTGGGAGGCTTTTGAAAAAAATGGAGCTGTAAAAATTAGAGTCCACAGGCCTGGGCGTTTGGAGCTAGTTTCAAATAGACAGGATATTTGTGGGTTTATGCTGAAAAGCGAGCTTGTTTCTTTTCTCCGTTCTAATGATGTAGTTATGAATTTCAAAGAAGCGGACCGGGATGAGCTGATTTTGCAGGCGAAACGATTTCCATTGTCGATTATCCGCAAGGCAGCTATAGATTTTGTAAAAGCTAGATATCGCACCCTTAGTTCTAATTTTTTAAATAGCTGCTCAACTGTGGTAGCACCTTCTGATCTTATGAACTTAAGTCGGTCTAAAGTCAATAGGCTACGTCTTGAGGAAGAACTGGGGTTGAATCAATGTCGAGCCCCCTCTAGTAAGCGTCGAGAGATAAATCTTTCTAGATTCTTCCCGGAGGGGGACATTCCAGACAGTATGCCTCGCTATATTCTAGTTCCGTCAGTTTAAAGAATCCAGTCATCATCCTCTTCTGTGGGGATGTCGTTATGTAGTAAGTCTAATTGATAATTGATGTGAAGATTAACACGGACGGCGATTGCTGTTACGGGGGCGTTAATGGTGCTTCCTTCTCGGCTTACCGTGTTTTTAAGCATTTGAGCTCCCCATGAGCTGCTATCCTTTATATCAGGATGCTCGTCTAGCAGTGTCCTTGCGGCGTCTATGTAACCTTCGCTTTTAGTCTTGGGTCGCCTTTCAAAGAACCAGAAACCATCGCTTGGAACGTCTAGCCGAGGTAGGAATGTCCCGCCTTCATCGTCATAAACCACGGAATGGATTGATACATGGTCTCCGTATTTAACTATATCGGAGCCTATCTCGTCATAAAGAATGTTTTCTAGTATTTCTATCTTTCCTGATGTTTCACTCCCCTCATTCAGTGACGGTATAACTGAGCGGGGGAAGCTAGTTCCGGCCAGGACTCGAGGCACTTGTGGTACTTCTTCAACGATCGTATTCAGAGTCCTAAGAATGCTTTCGAGTACTCCTGGTTTTATATTTTTTGTAGATAGATCTCGAATATATGCTGCATCTATGACTATTAGGGAGTCTTCTGGGTTCTCGAGGGCGTAAAGAGAATTTAGAGTGCTCTCCAGATCGCTTTTAAAATCTCTTATCCTAAATACTGGGGGGCGCCCTAGTTTTTCTAGTGCTAGGGCCTGTCGAACTATCTCTCGTCCTTTTGCTCCTGGAGTAAATTGGACGGTAGGTACTATTTTCTCGTTGTTCCTAACAAAGTCAACCCAGTTCTTAAAGTCGGATTGTGGGTCGAGAAAGTTACGCACAGCTTGGTTTTGATGCTGCAGGTCACGACTGAGGTCAAGTATGAAACTTCTGTCATTTACGCATTCACTAATTTTTGCGATCGCTTTATCGCAGTCCTCAGAATTTCTCCATTTTCCCAATGTTATTAGGGGTAGGAGCTTGTCTTTTGCTTCTGTGGATAAATTGGCATATCCGTTGAGTTCTGCTTGTCTGGTTCGAATTATGGGGAAGTAATTGAAGTCTTTGAAGTTAATAGTCATCACTCGTCCTTATGATCGTTTGTGTTGTCCATGTGGGCTGAGAGTTTACTGCGGATGGCTTCTTTGATTGGTTCGGGATTGATCATTGAAGAAAGCGCAGCGGAAATGTTTCGATATGATACAAGATCATTCTGCTGAGAAATAAAGTCATTCTGATGCTTTATTGAATCATCTTTTGCCCGCACAACTTCATTTCGCAGGGACTCGATTGTGCTAGATGAGTTTTGTTGCAGCCTTTGTATTGATATAAATGCACTTACGCTAAGTGTAATGGTGATCACCGCTGACGCAAGCCACCCTGAAAGAGAAACAACATTTGCATTGCTGTTGGGGTTGGAGAGGTAAATACTCAACCCTACGCTCGCGAGCCCAACGATCAGGCTGATAATGGACACAATTCTATCCAGGTTCATTGTATTCCGAGTCCGATTCGAATGTGATGGCTAGATGCTATACGATTTCCGTGTGTAATAGTAGTCAGGCGCACCTACAGCATTTACCGCAGGGACTACTCCGAATTTTTCAGAGATTTTGGAAGAGATCAGCTCATTCAAATCGTGCTGACTATTCCCACCTTTTTGGATGTCTAGCAAGGACGCACTTTTCCAATACTGAGCAGGATTATTTCCAACAAAATGTGGATTTTCTACAAGGTTTGCAAACTCAGAAATGACTCTAGCCTTGGAAAAATAACTTTTCTCTAAAACGCCCACCAATTCTTTCAGGACATTTAGAGCCGAATCCTCAGGAAATTGAGACAACCATTTTTCGACGTGCTCTACATCGGGTGGATGTCTATCATGTGCTCTGTAATCGCTAATAATGGCCAATAAACGCTGAATTAAAGCCGCTCGCTCATTCATGTAGATCTCACTTCCAGTTGTGATAAGAGCTACTATACTGCCATTATCTAGGCTTCCGTGGTAGCCAGGCTTTTGTACGAAAAGTGCCTGAGCGACGATCATGCTGCGTTGTAAACAGGCTCGAAATGCTCATTTACAGCCAGTACACTCCGCTTCCTCGCTTGTTTTAGCCATGCCTGATCGCCGCTCGGCGATTTTTCGTGCAAAGCATAGCAATAGATCCAGCAACTCTACCTGGTTGCAGTTCTGGGTAAAAATTGCTGACATTCATGTCGCTGGTCTCCGTTTCGGGAGGGCATCCAAATCTCTAACGAGATCTTCTCCTAGCAGGTGCGTGTAGCGCTTGGATCGTGTCCCGAGAAGTGGTGTAACTGAACCAACCGAAGGCGCCCTGTGGGCGAAAGAGAGTGGTCATCGTGGTTCTTGGCTAACGTTGAGTTTGCGAAGACCTAACACTCACCAGGAAAACCACGATGACCAAGCCCACTATCGCACTGACCGAGTTGGTTGAGAAAGGGGCAGACGCTGATCTGCTCAAGCAAATGATCCAGTTCGTTGCCCAGCGCATGATGGAATTCGATGTCGAAAGCCTGTGCGGCGCCGGCTTCGACGTTAAAAGCCCTGACCGGATCAACAGCCGCAACGGCTACCGGGATCGCCTCTGGCAAACCCGCGCTGGCGATGTCGATCTCAAGATCCCGAAACTGCGTCAGGGCAGCTATTTCCCCGGCTTTCTTGAGCCTCGTCGTACTGCCGAGAAGGCCATGGCGGCGGTGATCCAGGAAGCCTATATCCAAGGCGTTTCAACGCGTTCGGTGGACGAGCTGGCCAAGGCCATGGGCATGACCGGCATTTACAAGAGCCAGGTGTCACGGCTGGCTGGCGAGATCGATGAACGCGTCCACGCCTTCCTTGATCGCCCTTTGGAAGGCGACTGGCCTTACCTGTGGATCGACGCCACGTACGTCAAGGTGCGGGAGGCCGGACGCATCGTCTCGGTCGCCGTAATAATTGCCGTGGCCGTGAACACGGATGGTGGCCGCGAGTCTTGGGCATGCGGGTTGGGCCGTCGGAGGCCGAGCCGTTTTGGACGGACTTCCTGCGAAGCCTTATGCGGCGCGGCATGCGTGGCGTGAAGTTGGTCATCTCCGATGCCCACGAAGGTCTGAAGGCTGCGGTTTCCAAGGTCTTCAACGCGACCTGGCAGCGCTGTCGCGTGCATTTCATGCGTAACGCCATGGCCCATGTCGGCAAGGGCCAGCGCACCATGGTAGCGGCGCTTCTGCGCACGGTTTTCGCCCAAGATAGCCGCGCTGAATGCCACCAACAGTGGCGCTTGGTTGCAGACCAACTGCGCGAAAAGTACCCCAAGATCGCAACACTCATGGACGGGTGCGAGGACGAGGTGCTGGCGCACATGGCGTTTCCCAAAGCGCATCGACAGCAACTGCACAGCACCAATCCACTGGAGCGGCTCAACGCAGAGATCAAGCGCCGCACCGACGTCGTGGGCATCTTCCCCAACGATCCAGCGATCACAAGGCTGGTAGGGGCGATGCTGCTGGAGCAGAACGACGAATGGTGCCTGCAACGGCGATATATGCAGTTGGAGGCCTTTGAATCCGTCAGCGATAATCCACAGGCCAAGCTGTCGGCCGTAATCAACTAAACGGCAAACTCAGTGGCCAGCGCCATGATGAGTTACACCACTTCCTGGGACACGATCAGCGCTTGAGCTGCTGCATAGATTTATGTCCGCTCAAAGCCGCTAACTTTTGGGCCGACAGCCCGCGCTCTGCATACCTGCTGATACCCTCATGTCGGAAGTCGTGAAAGCGGAAATCAGACATACCCAGTTTTCGCTTCAGCAGTCCCCAGGTTTTTGTGAAAGCGTAAGGACGTCGCTTTCCGTCCTTGCCAGGTTCTCCAAAGAAAATCAGATCGCAATCGTTCGGACGAGTCGGGTTATCAAGGGCATCCCTGAAAGCTTCGGTAGCAATCTCATTGAGGGGCACTTCCCTAGGGCTGCCGTTCTTGGTGTCTGGGAGGAATGCTACACGCTTCTGAAGGTTGACTTGGTGACACCGCAGGCCAGTAATCTCCGACGAGCGCATTACGGTTTCCAGTGCAATAACGGCGATCCACCGCAGCATAGGATTGCTGTAGTCGTTTAACGCCGCAAAGAGCCGATGTTCTTCGTCACCAGCTAGCCGGCGATCACGTTCTGGGCCAGGGCGCGGCTTGCGGATATTCAGTACGGGATTGAACGTGAGCCCTAATCCTCATTCTTTGATCGCTACGGTGTAAAGGTGACTGAGTAGCGCCAGTTCGAGACGGACAGTATTGTTGCTTATTGGGCGGCCGTGCTTGCTAGTCGAAGCGAGCCGGCTGTCCCGATAGTAAGCGATAATCTCGGCAGAAAGGGCGGCTAACGAGTATTTGCCTAGATTCTGGATGAGTTGCTTTGCCTTGGTTGCCTCAGCTTTGCGAGTGCTAGGCTTCTTTGTCGGCGTGACATCCGCCAGATAACGCTGCAGGGCTTTCTCCAGCGTCATGCGCTCTGAGCCGCTGCGCTGGATATACACACCCCGCACCATTTCATCTT
Organism: Pseudomonas sp. SC11; assembly: GCF_047039205.1. Taxonomy (NCBI): domain Bacteria; kingdom Pseudomonadati; phylum Pseudomonadota; class Gammaproteobacteria; order Pseudomonadales; family Pseudomonadaceae; genus Pseudomonas; species Pseudomonas sp. SC11. The sequence continues at coordinate 531,954 of NZ_CP178183.1, forward strand.
CGGTGCGTCGTGACCAGTCCTCGGCGTCGCGTTTGGTGCGGAAGGTTTTGGCGTTGGTCGGCCATCCGGTCTTGCGGATGACGGCCTTCCAGGTGCCGGCGGGGGTTTTGACGATTGTAGCCATCTGAAGGACTCCAAAGGCGTGCAAGCGAAGCCGCACTGTACCTAATTTGTACCTTTAGACCATAGGACTGTATCTGAGGTGGTTCCGCCAAAAACACGAAAGCCGCGCAGTGCGCGGCTTTGAGTATGGTGGGCCCACACGGACTCGAACCGTGGACCAAAGGATTATGAGTCCTCTGCTCTAACCAACTGAGCTATAGGCCCCAGAGGTCGGCGCGATTATAACGAGGGTTGGCCATGGGTGCCATCTGAAAGATCCGTTGGTGCTATGCGAAGAAAGCGCGCGGCGAACTGCTCGGCCGGCAGCGGCAGGCTGACGATGTAGCCCTGAATCTGCTCACACCCTTCGGCCGCCAGGAAGCGTTGCTGGGCCGGGGTTTCCACGCCTTCGGCAATGATCGTCAGTTGCATGCTGCGGCCCAGGGCGATGATGGCGCGGGCGATGGCGGCGTCGTGGGGGTCGTCCGGCAGGCCGCGGATGAATGACTGATCGATCTTGAGGATGTCCAGCGGTAGGCGCTTGAGGTAGCTGAGCGACGAGTAACCCGTGCCGAAGTCGTCGATCGCCAGTTGCACGCCCAGGCCCTTGAGTTGGTGCAGGATGGCCAGGGCCTCTTCGGCCTGGCTCATGATGAAGTTCTCGGTGATCTCCAACTGCAGGTCGCCGGCCTGGAGCTGGAAGGTGCCGAGCAGGTGTTCGATGCGCCGCGCCAGGCTCGGCTGGCGCAACTGCGCGCCGGCCAGGTTGATCGACAACGGGCCGAACGGTGCGTAGGCGTGCTTCCACTGGTGCATCTGCCGGCAGGCCTGCTCCAGTACCCAATCACCTAATTGCAGGATGCTGCCGTTCTCTTCGGCCAGGTGGATGAACTGTTCGGGCGGCACTTCGCCGAAAGTGGGGTGCGTCCAGCGTACCAGCGCTTCGGCGCCGACCAGGGCCTGGGTCTTGAGGCTGAACTTGGGTTGGTAGTACAGGCTCAGTTCGTTGCGCTCGATGGCCCGGCGCAGTTCGTGTTCGAGGAAGATCCGTTCGTTGGCCTGGGTGGTGAGGTCCAGGGTGTAGCTTTCTACGCGGTTGCGGCCTTTGGCTTTGGAGCGGTACATGGCGGCGTCGGCGTTGCGGATCAGGGTGGCGACGTCGGTGCCATCTTGCGGGTAGAGGCTGATGCCGATGCTGGCGCTGGTGAAGAACTCATGCTCGCCCGCCTGCACCGGGGCGTGGAAGCAGGTCAACAGTTTGTTGGCGATGGCACTGGCATCGCTGGGGCGGTGCAGGCCGGGCAGCAGAATGATGAACTCGTCGCCGCCCAGGCGTGCCACGGTGTCGACATCGCGCACCTGCTCCCTGAGGCGCTGGGCGATGCCTTTGAGCAGCAGGTCGCCGACGGGATGACCGAGGCTGTCGTTGATGTGCTTGAAGCGGTCGAGGTCGAGAAACAGCACGGCGCCCTGGCGGTTGGGGGCCTGGGCGCAGTTGAGGGTGGCTTGCAGGCGGTTCTCGAACAGGGTGCGGTTGGGCAGGCCGGTCAACGGGTCGTGGTGAGCCTGGTAGTCCAGTTCCGCCTGGGCGTGCTTGAGGCTGGAGATGTCGGCGAAGACCGCGACGAAGTGGCTGATCTCCCCCTCGCGGTTGCGCACGGCGCTGATGGTCAGCCAACTGGGATAGAGTTCACCGTTCTTGCGTCGATTGCAGATTTCGCCCTGCCAGTGGCCTTCGGCGCAGAGCTGATGCCAGAGAGCGGCGTAAAAAGCGCTGTCGTGCTGGCCCGAGGCGAGCAGGCGTGGCGTCTGGCCGAGGGCTTCGTGTTCGCTGTAGCCGGTGATCTCGCTGAAGGCACGGTTGACCGCACTGATGCGCTGCTCGGGATCGGTGATGAGCACGCCTTCGGCCGTGTTCTCGAATACCGTGGCGGCCAGTTGCAGCTTTTCCTGCATCAGGTGGCGTTCGGTGATATCGCGGGTAATGGTCAGCATGCAGTCGGTGTCGCCGATGGGCAGCGGTCGTGCAGACACTTCGCACAGCCGAATCTGACCATCGCTGCGGCGGATATGGCAGCTGAAATCGCGCACGAAGCCGTCGCGGCGCAAGCGCTCGACCAGGCGCGCGCGCTCGTCGAGGTCGGCCCAGATGCCCAGGTCCAGGCTGTTCTGATCGCGGTTGGGGTCGATGTCGTAGCCGGTCAGGCGGCAGAAGCCCTCGTTGACCTCCAGCAGCAAGCCGTCGCGCTGGCGTGACAGCAGCAGGCCGTCGGGCGAGGCATGGAAGGCCTTGGCGAACTTCTGTTCGGAAAGACGCAGCGCCTCTTCGGTGCGCTTGGTTTCGCTGATGTCGATCATCAGGCCGCGAATCAGCGGTTTATGACCGTGGCCGATCATGCTGACGATGTTGCGCACCCACAGTGTCTGGCCGTCGGCACGTATCACACGGTAGTCCAGGCTGTGGTCGCGGCCCGCTGCCGTTTCGCTGTCGCAGTAGTGCTGCACACGGAGGGCGTCATCGGGGTGCAGAATGCCCCGCCAGAAACCGGGCTTGAGCCACTCGCGCTGTGGATAACCGAGCAGATCCTCGGCGTGGGGGGAGACGTAGCTGTAGGTGAAGTCGTTGGCATCGGCTTCCCAGGCCACTGCCGACAGGCTCTCGATCAGGCCTCGATAGTGGTATTCGCTGCTGCGCAACTCCTGCTCAAGGGCGATTCGCCGAGAAATTTCCGAAGTCAGGCGGCGATTGATCCGCAACATGGCGATGAGAATCGCCCCTACGGCGGCAAGCGCTGGCAAGCCGAGCAGCAACAGGTTGTGCCACAGGACCACTTGCTGACGATCGACGACCTGCATTGGCGCATGACTGCGGGCATCCACGGTGAGGCTGGCGTTGGTAGGCCGAATCTGCGAAGACGATTCGGACGCAGGGGGTAGGGCGGCAGCAGTGTTCTGGTCGGTCAAAGCGCTGGCAGTTGTGTTCCAGATCAGCAGGAGCAACAGCACAAGTGCCGGCAGCAAGGGCATGGCGAACTCTCGATCAAAGGGGCTGATTCGAGTGTAGACGTGCCGGGATGAACGGTGCCGAGGAATGCGGCCAATGGCCTGCAGGTTTTTGTCGCCCAAGAAAAACCCCGGCCTGGGCCGGGGTTCGTCATCACTCGTCGAGGAAGGAGCGTAGATGCTCACTGCGCGTCGGATGACGCAGTTTGCGCAGCGCCTTGGCTTCGATCTGACGGATCCGCTCGCGGGTCACGTCGAACTGCTTGCCGACCTCTTCGAGGGTGTGGTCGGTGTTCATATCGATGCCGAAGCGCATGCGCAGCACTTTCGCTTCACGGGCGGTAAGGCCCGAGAGTACGTCGCGCGTGGCTTCCTTGAGGCTTTCGACCGTGGCCACATCGATCGGGGACTGCATGGTGGAGTCCTCGATGAAGTCGCCCAGGTGCGAGTCTTCGTCGTCGCCGATCGGGGTTTCCATGGAGATCGGCTCTTTGGCGATCTTCAACACCTTGCGGATCTTGTCCTCAGGCATTTCCATACGCTCGCCCAGCTCTTCCGGCGTCGGTTCGCGACCCATTTCCTGCAGCATCTGCCGGGAAATACGGTTGAGCTTGTTGATCGTCTCGATCATGTGCACCGGAATACGGATGGTGCGCGCCTGGTCGGCGATCGAGCGGGTGATCGCCTGGCGAATCCACCAGGTGGCGTAGGTCGAGAACTTGTAGCCACGACGGTATTCGAACTTGTCCACCGCCTTCATCAAGCCAATGTTGCCTTCCTGGATCAGATCGAGGAATTGCAGGCCACGGTTGGTGTACTTCTTGGCGATGGAAATCACCAGACGCAGGTTCGCCTCGACCATTTCTTTCTTGGCGCGACGGGCTTTCGCCTCGCCGATGGACATGCGGCGGTTGATTTCCTTGATTTCGGCAACGGTCAGACCGCTTTCGGTTTCGAGGTCGATCAACTTCTGCTGGCACGCGACGATGGCCGCGTCTTTCTCGCCCAGCGCGGCGGCCCACTTGGTGCTGCGCTTGGCCAGATCACCGCTCCAGGTCTGGTCGGTTTCGTTGCTGGGGAACAGGCGCAGGAAGTCGGCGCGAGGCATGCGGGCATCACGCACGCACAACTGCATGATGGCGCGTTCCTGTTGACGCAGGCGGTCGAGGGCACCGCGCACACGCTCGACGAGCGCGTCGAACTGCTTGGGTACCAGCTTGATCGGCATGAACAGGTCGGCCAGGGCTTGCAATGCCTGGACGCTTTCCTTGGCGCCGCGACCATGCTTCTTCACCACCTTGTTGGTGGCCTGCAGCTGGTCGGAGACCGCACCGAAACGCTGTGCGGCAACGACAGGGTCCGGACCGCTCTCGGTCTCTTCCTCTTCGTCGCCGTCGGCGCTCTCTTCTTCTTCCTCGTCGGACTCTTCCTTGGCGGCGGGCGCCTTGGCACCGATGACCGGCACTTCTTCGGTCGGTGCGGCGATGTTGTCGTCAGGGTCGATGTAGCCGCTTAGCACATCCGACAGGCGACCGCCTTCGGTGGTGACGCGGTCGTACTCGCCGAGAATGTGATCGACGGTGCCCGGGAAGTGGGCAATGGCGCCCATGACTTCACGGATGCCTTCCTCGATGCGCTTGGCGATTTCGATCTCGCCTTCGCGGGTCAGCAGCTCGACGGTACCCATTTCACGCATGTACATGCGCACCGGGTCGGTCGTGCGGCCGATATCGGTTTCGACTGCTGCCAACGCAGCGGCGGCTTCCTCGGCCGCGGCTTCGTCGGTGTCGGCTTCCGCCAACAGCAGGGCATCCGCATCCGGAGCACTCTCGAATACGTTGATCCCCATGTCGTTGATCATGCGGATGATGTCTTCCACCTGTTCCGGATCTGAAATATCCTCAGGCAGGTGGTCGTTGACCTCCGCGTAAGTCAGGTAGCCCTGCTCACGACCGCGGGTGATCAACTCTTTGATACGAGATTGCTGTTGCGCTTTTCCGGACATAACACCCTATCCACTGAAGGTCTTGGCGGGCAAAAAACAAGCCGAGGATTATACCCGAGCATGGACCTCACGCGCCAGATGAGGTCGGGGTTTGTGCGGGAACATTCCTGCTCAAAAGGGCGAGAAGCTGCGATTTTTCCTCGCCGCTCAGCTCACTCTGACGTGCTTTCCTGAGCAGATGTTCCAGGCTTCGCTCGCGCTGGCGAGCAGACAAGCTAGTAATGGTGTCGAAAAACTGTTGTTCAAGGTTATCGGCATCGATGAGCCATTCCTTCTCCGCCAGTGCCCGCAACAGGCGGCCTTGGTCGGTGCCGTGCCAGCGCGCGATCAACTGCATCGAGCTTAGACCAGGATTTTTCTGCACGGCTTCGATCAAGGCCACCAACAGCTGGCTGTAGAGGTGTTCCTCGGCAGCGAAATGGCTGGCATCTTCCACCTTGCCGGCCAGCAGCGGGTAGTGCAGCAAAGTGCGCAAGGCCGCGAGAGCCGGGGGTTCCACGGGGGCTGGGGTGCGTGGCGGAGCCTCATCGCGCTGCCAGCCTCTGCCGCCTTTGCGCTGCTTGTCCCAGGGCTTGCCCTTGCCCTCCCAGGGCTTTTTCGAGCCCCCCTTGGGGGGCGTCCAGGGCCGCTGTTCGGGCTGCGCCTGGCCATAGTCGTAGTGCTGTTCGGAAAAGTCCGGGGTGTAGCTGGCCATGGCGTCATAGTCATAGCCTGGATCGTAGTCCGGTACGTTGGGGGCTGCCGGCTGCTGGGCCAGTTGCTCCATTTGCTGCATGTCCAGGCCGGTAATTTCCTTCAGCCTGTTGCGCATCAACTGACGCAAATTGGCGCCCGGAATTTTTTCGATCAACGGTGCAGCCAGGGTCGCCATGTGCGCCTTGCCTTCCAGTGACCGCGGGTCGGCTTCGTTGCTCAGTTGCTCGAAGAAGTAGTCGGCGAGCGGTTGCGCATGCTGGTGGATTCGCGCCTGGAAGGCATCGGTGCCTTCGGCGCGTACCAGGGTGTCCGGGTCTTCGCCCTCGGGCAGGAACAGGAAGCGCGCGCGGCGGCCGTCCTGAAGTGTTGGCAGTGCGGCTTCCAAGGCGCGCCAGGCGGCTTTTCGTCCGGCCTGGTCGCCGTCGAAGCAGAACAGTACGTTGGGCACCACGCGAAACAGGCGCTTGAGGTGCTCCTCGCTGGTGGCGGTGCCGAGGGTCGCTACGGCATTGCGCAAGCCTTGCTGGGCCAGGGCGATGACGTCCATGTAGCCCTCGACCACGATGATTTCGTCGAGATTGCGGTTGTGCTTGCGCGCCTCGTACAGCCCGTAGAGTTCCTGGCCCTTGTGGAACACCGGGGTTTCCGGTGAGTTCAGGTACTTGGGCTTGTCGTCGCCCAGCACCCGACCACCGAAGGCGATCACGCGGCCGCGGCTGTCGCGGATGGGGAACATCACCCGGTCACGGAAGCGGTCGTAGCGCTTGCCACTTTCGGCGTTCTCGATGAGCAAGCCGGCGTCGATCATGACTTTTTGCTGCAGGGTGTCCGCGCCCAGGTGCTTGAACAGGTTGTCCCAGCCCGGCGGCGCGAAGCCCAGGCCGAAATCACGGGCGATTTCCCCGGACAGGCCTCGGCCTTTGAGGTATTCGACTGCCGCCTTGCGCGTCGGATGATTGCGCAAGGCCTGGCGATAGAACTCGGCCGCGGCTTCGAGCAGCGGATAAAGAGGCGAGTCGGTGGGCTGGCGCGGCTTCTGCCCGCGTCGGCCTTCCTCGCGGGGTACTTCCATGCCCGCGGCGCGGGCCAGTTCCTCGACCGCCTGGGGAAACTCCAGGTTGTCGTGGTCCATGATGAAGCCCAAGGCGTTGCCCCCGGCGCCGCAGCCGAAGCAGTAGTAGAACTGCTTGTCGGGACTGACGGTGAAGGACGGGGTCTTTTCCTTGTGGAACGGACAGCAGGCCGAATGATTCTTGCCGGTCTTCTTCAGCTGGATGCGCGAACTCACCACATCGACGATGTCGGTGCGGTTGAGAAGATCATCGATGAAGCTCTGGGGAATCAGCCCGGCCATGGCAGTCTCGTTATCTGGCTACGGCAAGTCTAATCGCAGAAGTGCAGCAAAGGAGATGCGAGTGCGCGGTTCACCTGCCGCATCGGGCGTTCGAGGGTGAAGCGCTGAATAGATGCCCGATGACCGGAGTCTGGGCGCCCGAAGCACAGGGCTTGGGATTTGCAGCTACAACTGCCATTAGCCCGGCACGAGGCCGGGCTGGGCAGAAGCCTTGCGTAGAACGTCTGTATTAGTACAGACGAACGGCGCGGCGCTGTTCGCGCTGGACTTTCTTAGCGTGACGCTTCACGGCAGCAGCGGCTTTGCGCTTACGCTCGGCGGTCGGCTTTTCGTAAAACTCGCGGCTACGAACTTCAGCCAATACACCGGCTTTTTCGCAGGAGCGCTTGAAACGACGCAGAGCTACGTCGAAGGGTTCGTTCTCTTTAACTTTGACGGCTGGCATCCAGGGCTACCTTAATTCATTACCGGGGTGGACGTGCTCCTGGCAAAACAAAGGTGTGCTGGAGAACGTCAGTTTTCAAGGGTTGCGGATGTTAACCCTTAGTGTGGCGGAATGCAAAGCCTCTGATCGAAAACCGCTGGTCGGCACTGGGTACGGCGACTAGAATGCGCGGCTTCGCATTCAGCCTCCACAAGGCACGGACCCATGCTAGTACTGGGATTGGAAACATCCTGCGACGAAACTGGCGTCGCATTATACGACAGCGAACGCGGCCTGTTGGCCGATGCGCTGTTCAGCCAGATCGACCTGCACCGCGTCTACGGCGGCGTGGTGCCCGAGCTCGCCTCGCGCGACCACGTCAAGCGCATGCTGCCGCTGATTCGTGAAGTGCTCGATGAGGCCGGCAAGGTTGCCCAGGATATCGACGCCATCGCCTACACCGCCGGCCCCGGCCTGGTCGGTGCGCTGCTGGTGGGCGCGTCCTGTGCGCAGGCGCTGGCGTTCGCCTGGGACATTCCGGCCATCGGTGTCCATCACATGGAAGGTCACCTGCTGGCGCCCATGCTCGAAGAGCAGCCGCCGCAGTTTCCGTTCGTCGCCTTGTTGGTGTCCGGCGGTCACACGCAGTTGGTGCAGGTCGATGGCATTGGCCAATACGCGCTCTTGGGTGAAAGCCTGGATGACGCTGCCGGCGAAGCGTTCGACAAGACCGCCAAGCTGATCGGCCTGAATTATCCGGGTGGTCCCGAAATCGCCCGCCTGGCTGAGCAGGGCACCCCCGGACGTTTCGTGTTCCCTCGGCCCATGACCGATCGCCCGGGCCTGGAATTCAGTTTCAGCGGCCTCAAGACCTTCGCCCTCAATACCTGGCAGCAGTGCCGCAATGCCGGGGACGACAGCGAGCAAACCCGTTGCGACCTGTCGCTGGCGTTCCAGCAGGCGGTGGTGGAGACTCTGACCATCAAGTGCAAGCGTGCGCTCAAGCAGACTGGCCTCAAGCGCCTGGTCATCGCTGGCGGCGTGAGTGCGAACAAGGCGTTGCGCACCTCGCTCGAAGGCATGTTGGCCAGCATGGGCGGCAATGTGTATTACGCGCGAGCGAAGTTTTGCACCGATAACGGCGCGATGATTGCCTACGCTGGGTGCCAGCGGCTATTGGCGGGCCAGCAGCAGGATCTGGCGATCAGCGTGCAGGCGCGCTGGCCGATGGAGCAACTGCCGCCGCTTTGACGGCGGGGCTCAGAAGTGGCGCTCGCGTCCGGCGAACAGGTCGCGCAGGTTGTTGCGGTGGCGCCAGACGATCAGCACGGTGAGCACGCTCATCGGCAGCAGCGCCGCAGGCTCGCGCCAGGCCAGCAGGGGCAGGGTCAAGGGTGTGGCGATCAGCGCGGCCAGCGAGCTGGTGCGGGTCAGGTAGAAGGTCAGCAGCCAGGCTGCCACCGCCAGTAGCGCCGCGGGAAAATACAAGCCCATGAGCATGCCGGCGGCAGTGGCCACGCCCTTGCCGCCCTTGAAACGGAAGTACAGCGGAAACAGGTGGCCGAGCACCGCGCACAGGCCGATCCAGGCTTGGTCTTGCAGGCTCAGGCCGACAAAGTCGGCCAACAGCACGGGCAGCAAACCCTTGCACAGGTCGCCGAGCAGGGTGAGGATGGCCAGCTTGCGCCCTGCCAGGCGCAGCATGTTGGTCGCACCGGCATTGCCTGATCCGCTGAAACGCGGGTCCGGGTGGCCGCCGAGGCGGCTCAGGACGATGGCGAAGGACAGCGAGCCGAGCAGGTAGGCGAGCAGCGCCAGTAACCAAAACATGCTAACTATTCCGGGCGGGGACGCCCTGATTCTAACGGCGCCCGTCGCCCTTGTCGTGCTGTGGAGAGAAGTGCTTGGACAGAGTGTTCATCGAAGGGCTGGAGGTCGATACGGTCATCGGCGCCTACGACTGGGAGCGCGACATTCGCCAGTGCCTGCGCCTGGACCTGAGTTTTGCCTGGGACAACCGTCCCGCCGCAGCCGGTGACGACCTCAGCCTGGCGCTCGACTACGCCAGTGTCTCGGCGCGTGTCCAGGCGTTCGCCGAGCAGTCGCGCTTCGAGTTGGTGGAAACCTTTGCCGAGCGCCTGGTGGCAACGCTGATGGCCGAGTTCGACATCCCCTGGGTGCGACTGAAGCTGACCAAGCCCGGAGCCGTACCGGCGGCGCGGGGTGGCGTAGGTGTGGAGATCGAGCGCGGATGTCTCTGAGCACCGTTTATCTGGGCCTGGGCAGCAACACCGAGCGCGAGCGCCATCTGTGCGCGGGACTCGACGCGCTGGCCGGGATCCTGAGTGACATGCGCTGCTCGGCAGTGTTCGAAAGCCAAGCCGTGGGCATCAAGAGCGGGCCGTTTTTCAATCTGGTGGTCAGCGGTCAGACCGACATGCCATTGCTGGAACTGGACCGCCGACTCAAGTTCATCGAAGCCGACAACGGCCGCTATGCGCCGGACCGAAAAGGCTTGCCGTTGGACATCGACGTGCTGATGTTCGATGACCTGAACGGCACCTTCGATGGCCTGGTACTGCCACGCGCCGAGATCCTGAAGAATGCGTTCGTGCTCTGGCCGCTGTCGCTGCTGGCGCCTGATCTGGTGCATCCGGGGCAGGGCAAGGTCATGGCGCAACTTTGGCGTGAGGCTGACATTCAGCAGGTGCTGGCGCCGGTGCCGTTCGAGTGGCGCGGGTTGCAGTTGACGCCAAGCGGCGCCTAGCGGCTATACGCAAGGCGCAGTGGCTTTGTGCTGGGCCAGCACGTGCAGCCGCTCCGCCTTGAGCGCCTCACCCAATGCCTGCCCGGTCAGCCCTCTGGCCACCAGCGGTTTCACATCCACGCCCCGTGCCTTCGATGCCGCGCCGCGCAGATAGTCGGCTTGTGCATAGCTGCGCGCGCCATGGGCGAAGGCTGCCATCTGGCACGCCGCGATGAACTCCTCGAAGCGCTGCGGCCGGCGGTACACATCGAATTTCTGCAGCAACGCCAGCAGCGCTGAAGGTTCGAGTTCGCGCGCGCGGTCGGCCAGCGGCAGGCAGTCACCCACCAACCCTGCCAATTCCTGGCAGTCGCGCGGTGCCTTGAAACGCTGGTTCACGGCGTTGATCTGCGTGGTGTCGTGGATGGCCAGCATCAGGCAGGCCCAGCGCACCGGCAGCGACTGGTCGTGCTCGGCCGCTTGACGCAACGGAGCGAGCGCCTGGCTGGAGCCATCGAGCTCTGGCATCAACTCATGCAGCGCGCCGCAATCGCGCAGCACCTCGATGAACACCTGAGGTTGGCTTTCCATCAGCGCCCGTTCGATTTCCTTCCACGCCCGCTCGGCTGTCAGTGCCTGTAGTTCCCCGCTGGCGCTGAGTTGCCGCATCAGCGCCAGCGTGTCGTCAGCGACGTTGAAGCCCAGCGGCGCATAGCGGGCAGCGAACCGAGCGACGCGCAGTACGCGCAGGGGATCTTCGGCGAACGCCGGTGAAACGTGACGAAGAATGCGGTTTTCCAGATCCGCCTTTCCGTTGTAGGGATCCAGCAGATTGCCCTGCGCGTCTTCGGCCATGGCATTGATGGTCAGGTCGCGACGGATGAGGTCTTCTTCGAGTGTCACCTCAGGGCTGGCGTGAAAGGTGAAGCCGCCGTAGCCACGACCGCTCTTGCGCTCGGTGCGCGCCAGGGCGTATTCCTCGCCGGTTTTCGGGTGGATGAACACGGGGAAATCGGCGCCGACCGGGCGAAAGCCCTGGGCGTGCATGTCCTCGACCGTGGCGCCGACCACCAGCCAGTCAACATCGCTGACCGGGCGCCCGAGCAGGCGGTCGCGTACGGCGCCGCCAACTTTGTAGATGTGCATATACAGCCTCCATGACAGCCGACAGCATACCCTGTCGGCAGTCGTCCGAGGCTAGAGGTGATGAATCACCGACATGTCCGAACGACTGTAGTCGCCCGTCTCGCCATGCTCGCCGCGAGGCGGCATATGGTGGGTCTTGACCACTTTGTCGCCCTGTACGGTCTCCAGGTGGATGTCGAAACCCCACAGGCGGTGCAGGTGCTTGAGCACCTCGTCGGTGGATTCACCCAGAGGTTTGCGATTGTGCTGTTGATGGCGCAGGGTCAGCGAGCGATCGCCGCGTCGATCGATGCTCCAGATTTGCACGTTGGGCTCACGGTTGCCGAGGTTGTACTGCGCGGCCAGTTGTTCGCGGATCAGGCGGTATCCGGCCTCGTCGTGGATGGCCGGCACCAGCAAGTCATCGCGTTGATCGTCATCGAGAATGCTGAACAGCTTGAGATCGCGGATCACCTTGGGCGAGAGGTACTGCAGGATGAAGCTCTCGTCCTTGAAGCTGGTCATGGCGAATTTGAGGGTCGACAGCCAGTCGCTGCCCGCGATGTCTGGGAACCAGCGGCGGTCTTCTTCGGTGGGGTGCTCGCACATGCGACGGATGTCGGTGTACATGGCAAAGCCCAGGGCGTAGGGGTTGATGCCGTTGTAATAGGGGCTGTCGTAGCCGGGCTGGAACACCACACTGGTATGCGACTGTAGGAATTCCATCATGAAGCCGTCGGTGACCAGGCCTTCGTCGTACAGGTCGTTCATCAAGGTGTAGTGCCAGAAAGTCGCCCAGCCTTCGTTCATCACCTGGGTCTGGCGTTGTGGGTAGAAGTACTGGGCGATCTTGCGCACGATTCGCACCACTTCGCGTTGCCAGGGCTCGAGCAGGGGTGCGTGTTTTTCGATGAAATAGAGGATGTTCTCCTGGGGTTCGGCCGGGAAGCGGGCATCGTCACGATCCCCGGCTTTATCTGCACTTTTGGGAATCGTGCGCCACAGGTCGTTGATCTGCCGCTGCAGGTGCTCTTCACGCTCTTTCTGGCGACGGCGCTCTTCCTCCGCCGAGATGGGGTAGGGGCGCTTGTAGCGGTCCACGCCGTAATTCATCAGCGCATGACAAGAGTCGATCAAGTCTTCCACGGCATCGATGCCGTGACGTTCCTCGCACTGGGCGATGTACTGCTTGGCGAAGACCAGGTAGTCGATGATCGAACTGGCGTCTGTCCAGGTGCGGAACAGGTAGTTGCCCTTGAAGAAGCTGTTGTGTCCATAGCATGCGTGGGCGATCACCAGCGCCTGCATGCAGATGGTGTTCTCTTCCATCAGATAGGCGATGCAAGGGTCGGAGTTGATCACGATTTCGTAAGCCAGACCCATCTGACCACGGCTATAGGATTTTTCAGTGCTCAGGAACTGCTTGCCGTAGGACCAATGGTGATAGCCCAGTGGCATGCCGACCGAGGCATAGGCGTCCATCATCTGCTCGGCCGTGATCACTTCGATCTGGTTGGGATAGGTGTCCAGCGCATAGCGCTCGGCCAGCCGACCGATCTCCCGGTCGTAGGTCTGGATCAGCTCGAAGGTCCACTCCGAGCCGGTGGAAATGGGTTGGCGTCGCTTTGCTCTGGCGGTCATGTGGCTAACCTGCGCTGGAAGAGTTCACGGAAGACCGGATAGATGTCACCGGCCGAAACCAACTGTTGCTGGGCGAAGGTGTCCGGGAAGGCGTCGCCGATGCGCTCGTACTCGTACCACAACGCCTGGTGCTCGCGAGGGGTGATCTCGACGTAAGTGTAGTACTGCACATGCGGCATGATCTGGCGGGTGAGAATGTCGCGGCAGATGGGGGAGTCGTCGTTCCAGTTGTCGCCGTCGGACGCCTGGGCCGCGTAGATGTTCCAGTCGCTGGCCGGATAACGCTCGGCCATGATTTCCTGCATCAGTTTCAATGCGCTGGACACGATGGTGCCGCCGGTTTCGCGGGAATAGAAGAACTCCTCTTCGTCCACCTCGCGGGCACTGGTGTGATGGCGGATGAACACCACTTCGATGCGGTCGTAGTTGCGCTTGAGGAACAGGTACAAAAGGATGAAGAAGCGCTTGGCGATGTCTTTGGTCGCCTGAGTCATGGAGCCGGAGACGTCCATCAGACAGAACATCACCGCCTTGGAACTGGGGTTGGGCTGTTTGACCAGCAGGTTGTACTTCAAGTCGAAGGTGTCGAGGAAGGGCAGTCGGTTGATGCGTGCCTTGAGCCGGACGATCTCGGCTTCCACTTCCTGAATGTCGGTGAAGTTGGCGGGCTCTTCGACCCTCAACCGCTCCAGCTCTTTCTGCGCTGCCCGCAACAGCGCGCGGCTGCTGCCGGTCAGGGCGATGCGGCGGGCATGGGCCGAACGCAGGGTACGTACGATGTTGATGCGTGACGGATTGCCTTCGCTGGCGATGCCTGCTCGCACGGTCTTGAAGGTGTCGGCGCCGGTCAGGTGACGCTTCACCAGATTCGGCAGTTCAAGGTCCTCGAACATGAACTCGAGAAACTCTTCCTGGGTGATCTGGAAGACGAACTCGTCCATGCCTTCGCCGGAGTTGCCGGCCTTGCCTTTGCCGCCTCCACCGCCGCCGCCCTGGGGGCGGGCGATGTGTTCACCGGCGGTGAATTCCTTGTTGCCTGGATGGACGACGGTCTGTTTGCCGCCGCGACCGTGATGCAGCACCGGTTCGTCGATGTCGCGACCGGGAATACTGATCTGCTCGCCATGCTCCATGTCCGTGATGGAGCGGCGGCTCACGGCCTCTTCGACCGCCTTCTTGATGTGCTCACGGTAGCGGCGCAGAAAGCGCTGCCGGTTCACCGTGCTCTTGTTCTTGCCGTTCAGGCGTCGGTCGATCACGTAGCTCATGGGGCCTCCGCTAAGCGCAGCTGCAAGCTTCGAGCGTCAAGCTGCTAGACAACGCAGCCACCATCACCGCAAGCCGACGCGCAGCCCCTGAGGGGCTACGCGACCGCTCGCAGCTTACGGCAGACGACTGGTCGCTTTATTGCGATTTCCTGACCCGCAGGTACCATTCCGACAACAGGCGAACCTGCTTGTCGGTGTAGCCACGTTCCACCATCCGGGTGACGAAGTCGTTGTGCTTCTTCTGGTCTTCCTTGCTGGCCTTGGCGTTGAAACTGATGACTGGCAGCAGATCCTCGGTGTTGGAGAACATTTTCTTCTCGATCACCACCCGCAGTTTTTCATAGCTCAGCCAGCTCGGGTTCTTGCCGTTGTTGTTGGCACGCGCACGCAGCACGAAGTTGACGATTTCGTTGCGGAAATCTTTCGGGTTGCTGATGCCCGCCGGTTTCTCGATCTTCTCCAGTTCTTCGTTGAGCGCGATGCGGTTGAGGATCTCGCCGGTTTCCGGGTCGCGGTACTCTTGGTCCTGAATCCAGAAGTCGGCGTACAGCACATAGCGATCGAAGATGTTCTGGCCGTACTCGCTGTACGACTCCAGATAAGCCGTCTGGATTTCCTTGCCGATGAACTCGATGTAGCGCGGCGCCAGGTACTCTTTCAGGTAGCGCAGGTAGCGCTCGCGAACTTCTGCAGGGAACTGCTCCTGCTCAATCTGTTGTTCGAGGACATACAGCAGGTGCACCGGGTTGGCGGCCACTTCATGGGGATCGAAGTTGAACACTTTCGACAGGATCTTGAACGCGAAGCGCGTGGAGAGGCCATTCATGCCTTCGTCGACGCCCGCGCTGTCACGGTACTCCTGAATCGACTTGGCCTTGGGATCGGTGTCCTTGAGATTCTCACCGTCGTAGACACGCATCTTCGAATAGATGTTGGAGTTTTCCGGCTCTTTCAAGCGCGACAGCACGGTGAACTGGGCCAGCATCTTGAGCGTGTCTGGCGCGCAATGGGCCTTGGCCAGCGAGCTGTTGACCAGCAGCTTGTCGTAGATGCGGATCTCGTCGCTGACGCGCAGGCAGTAGGGCACCTTGACGATGTAAATACGGTCGATGAAGGCTTCGTTGTTCTTGTTGTTGCGGAAGGTGTGCCACTCCGATTCGTTGGAGTGGGCCAACAAGATGCCGGAGTAGGGGATCGCGCCCAGACCCTCGGTGCTGTTGTAGTTGCCTTCCTGGGTGGCGGTCAGCAAAGGGTGCAAGACCTTGATCGGCGCCTTGAACATCTCGACGAATTCCATCAGGCCCTGGTTGGCGCGGCACAACGCGCCCGAATAGCTGTAGGCATCGGCGTCGTTCTGCGGGAATTCTTCGAGTTTGCGGATATCCACTTTACCCACCAGGGCCGAGATGTCCTGGTTGTTCTCGTCACCCGGCTCGGTCTTGGCGACGGCGATCTGGTTGAGGATCGAGGGATACAGCTTGACCACCTTGAACTTGCTGATGTCGCCGCCGAACTCCTGCAGACGCTTGGTTGCCCACGGCGACATGATGGTGTTCAGGTAACGCTTTGGAATGCCGAATTCTTCCTGGAGGATGTCGCCATCTTCGTTGGCATTGAACAAGCCCAGCGGTGTTTCGAAGACCGGTGACCCCTTGATGGCATAGAAGGGGACTTTCTCGATCAACTGCTTGAGTTTTTCGGCCAGGGACGATTTACCGCCACCGACCGGGCCCAGCAAGTAGAGGATCTGCTTCTTCTCTTCCAGGCCTTGGGCCGCATGGCGGAAGTAGGAAACGATCTGGTCGATGCACTCTTCCATGCCATGGAAGTCGGCAAAGGCCGGGTAGCGACGGATCACTTTGTTGGAAAAGATCCGCGACAGCCTGGAGTTGGTGGAGGTGTCGATCAGCTCCGGTTCGCCGATGGCCAGCAACAGCCGTTCAGCCGCCGAGGCGTAGGCACTGCGATCCTCTTTGCACAGATCGAGGTACTCCTGCAGCGAAAGTTCTTCCTGGCGGGTGGACTCGAAACGTTGTTGGAAGTGGCTAAAAATGCTCATGACGTCACCTCGCTCGATACGTGGAGACGACGCCGGATCAGTCAGCTGATGCTGGCATGCAAGCGGCTTTCGCCGAATGCCTTGTACCCCCCAGAACACCCTGAAACGCTACCGATGACCCGCACGCCGGTGTACCGGCTCTCCCCTGATTTGGATGGCCTGGGCTTAAGGATAGTTGGTAATCAGCAAGGTCAAGGTCGTGGTGGCAAGAAGTTGCCTGCGACCGTTCGTCAGGTGGGGCGCAAGCCCGCAGAGCGCGCGGGCTGCAGAGCAGATGAAAAAATTATTCGGGTTGGCTTTGCTCGGTTTCACCTGGGAAGGTGGCACGCCACAACTCGAAGCCGCCGTCGACGCTGTAGACGTCGGAAAATCCTTGGCCCACCAGGTAGGCGGCCGCGCTCTGGCTGGAGTTGCCGTGATAGCAGACCACCAGCGTCGGCGCATCCAGGTCCGCTTGGCGGATGAAATCGGCCACCGAATGGTTGTCCAGGTGGCGGGCACCGGTGACATGGCCGGCGGCATAGGCGGCGGCGTCACGAATGTCGACCACCACGGCCCCTTGCTCGCGCAGGGCCAGGGCCTGCTCCGGGGGGATGCGCTTGAATTCGCTCATGGGTACGCTTTCCTTCAGGTTTGATCGTCGATTCTAGTCGGTTCGCAGGTGACGCGGACGTCCCCTTCGTCGGTGCAGGCGCAGCGGTGATACGCCCCGCTGTCGAGGTCGTACAGGGTCATGGCACCGCCCCAGACGCAGCCGGTGTCCAGCGCGATGATGTCGGGTGTGTCCACCCGCCCTTCGAGGGCTGCCCAGTGCCCGAAGATGATCTTCACATGCCGCGAACGACGGTTCTTGTGTGCATACCAGGCTTTGTAGCCCTTCGGTGCGCTGTCCAGACCTTCCTTGCTCTTGAGATCGAGCTTGCCGGAGGCCGTGCAGAAACGCATGCGGGTGAAGTAGTTGGTGATCACCCGCAACCGTTCGATGCCGGTCAGGTCCTTGCTCCACTTGTTCGGCTCGTTGCCGTACATCCCGTCCAGGTAAGGCTGGAGCCGGTTGTCGTCGCGCAGCACCTGCTCGACCTCTGTCGCCAACTCCAGCGCCTTGCCCAAGGTCCATTGGGGCGGGATGCCGGCGTGGGCCATGGCGATACCGCGTGCTTCGTCGTAATGCAGCAACTTCTGCCGGCGCAGCCAGCCGAGCAGCGCATCGGCATCGGGTGCCTCGACGATTTCGCGCAGCGTGTCGCTCTTCTTCAAGCGCTCGGGGTTGTGCCAGGCGGCGAGCAGGTGCAGGTCGTGATTGCCCAGCACACAGACCAGCGAATCCCGCATCGAATAGAGATAGCGCAGGGTCTCGAGCGATTCCGGGCCACGGTTGACCAGGTCACCCACCAACCACAGGCGGTCGCTCGCTGGATTGAAATGCACCTGTTCGAGCAGGCACTTGAGCGGTTTCAGGCAGCCTTGAAGATCGCCGACGGCATAAGTAGCCATCAGTGCAGGGCCCCGGGCACCGCCAGACGGAAGGGCGCGATGGGTGCGTCGAAGCGTGTGCCATCTTCGGCGAACATCTGGTAGCTGCCCTGCATGGTGCCGACACGGGTTTTGATGACCGCGCCGCTGCTATAAGTGTGGCTCTGCCCAGGCGCGATAACCGGCTGCTGGCCGACCACGCCGTCGCCGCGCACTTCTTCGACTTCGCCGTCACCATTGGTGATCAACCAATGGCGTGCGGTCAGCTTGGCCTTGAGGGTGCCGTTGTTCGCCACCGTGATGGTATAGGCGAAGGCGAACCGGTTGTTTTCGGGGTCTGACTGGTCTTTGAGGAAGCGGGTGACGACGCTGACGTCGATCTGATAGCGGGGGTCGGACATGCAAGGGCCTTGGCGAACGGAGCATTAACGCGATTGTCGCAGTCTAGGCCATTGCGAGGGCAGAGGGCCAGCGGTGCGGGCTGGCCGTGCCTATCATGGGCGTGTTCTAGGCGCGATCAGGCACGCGCCACGAGCAAGGCGATCAGCCTTGCTGCGCCGCCAATTGATCGGCCAGGCGGACGAAGGCTGCCAGGTCGAGCTGTTCAGGGCGCAGGCTGCCGTCGACGCCTGCCGCTTCGATGGCTTGGCTGTCGAGCAGACCTTTGAGGGTATTGCGCAGGGTTTTGCGGCGCTGGTTGAACGCTTCGCGGACTACGCGTTCGAGTAGTGCTGGATCCTTGGCCGGATGCGGCAGCACTTCGTGTGGGACCAGACGCACGATTGCCGAGTCCACCTTCGGCGGTGGGTTGAATGCGCCGGGGCCGACATTGAACAAGTGCTCAACGCGGCAGTGGTACTGCACCATGATCGACAGACGACCCCAATCACCGCCACCGGGACCGGCCGCCATGCGCTCGACCACTTCCTTCTGCAGCATGAAGTGCATGTCGCGGATCAGCCCGGCGTGCGCCAGCAGGTGGAAAATCAGTGGGGTGGAGATGTTGTACGGCAGGTTGCCGACCACCTTGAGGCTGCGCGGTGGAACGCCCAGGGTGTTGAAGTCGAACTTCAGCGCGTCGCCCTGGTGCAGGCGGAAGTTGTCACGGCCAGCGAACTTGTGTTGCAGGATGGGCACCAGGTCTTTGTCCAACTCGACGACGTCGAGTTGCGCGCCGCTGCCCAGCAATCCTTCGGTGAGTGCGCCTTGGCCTGGACCGATTTCCAGCAGGTGCTCGCCCGCCTTGGCGTGAATGGCGCGCAGGATGCGGTCGATGATGCCGGCGTCGTGCAGGAAGTTCTGACCGAAGCGCTTGCGCGCCCGGTGTTGGTAATGCTCGTTCATGGTCGGTTCTCGGCCATCTGGTAGGCGGTGTGCAGGGCGACGCGCAAGCTGCCGGTGTCGACCTTGCCGCTGCCGGCCAGGTCCAGGGCGGTGCCGTGGTCCACCGAGGTGCGGATGATCGGCAGCCCCAGGGTGACGTTGACGGCGGCGCCGAAGCCTTTGTACTTGAGTACGGGCAGGCCCTGGTCGTGGTACATCGCCAGCACTGCGTCGCAATGCTCCAGATATTTGGGGGTAAAGAGGGTGTCGGCCGGCAATGGACCGCGCAGGTCCATGCCCTCGGCGCGCAGGCGCTCGAGGGTGGGCTCGATGATGTCGATTTCTTCGCGGCCGAGGTGGCCGCCTTCGCCGGCATGCGGATTGAGGCCGCAGACCAGAATGCGGGGCGTAGCGATGCCGAACTTGTACCGCAGATCGGCGTGCAGGATGCGTGTGACACGCTCCAGACGCTCGGCCGTGATGGCCTCGGCGACGTCACGCAGCGGCAAATGAGTGGTCACCAGGGCCACGCGCAGGCCGTGGGTAGCCAGCATCATCACGACCTGGGCGGTGTGGGTGAGTTCGGCAAGGAATTCGGTGTGTCCGGAGAATGCAATGCCGCTTTCATTGATCACGCCCTTATGCACGGGGGCGGTGATCATGCCGGCGAAATCGCCGTCCAGGCAGCCTTGACCGGCGCGGGTCAGGGTATGCAGCACGAAGGCAGCGTTGCGCGCATCGAGCTGGCCGGATTGCACGGGCGCCGCCAACGGCGTGTCCCAGACGTACAGGCTACCTGCAGGAGCGGGCTCGTCAGGCCAGGTGTGTGGCGAGACCTCAAGCAAACTGATCGCCAGCCCCAGTTGCGCGGCCCGCGTCAGGAGCAGGTCACGGCTGGTGATGGCGATCAGGGGGTGGGGTTGCTGCTCTGCGGCGAGCAGCAGGCAGAGGTCGGGACCTATGCCTGCGGGCTCGCCAGGCGTGACGGCGAAACGTAGGGGTTTCACTGCGCGGCCTGTTCGGCGCCAGGCAGCTTGATCTCAACGTAGGCTTCGTCGCGGATCTGACGCAACCAGCTTTGCAGCTCTTCGTCATACTTGCGGTTGCGCAGCACGCTCAGCGCTTGCTGCTCACGCGCCTGCTCGGTGCTGTCGGTGGCGCGGCGGCCCAGCACTTCCAGCACGTGCCAGCCGTACTGGGTCTTGAACGGCTTGGTGACCACACCTTGCTGGGCATTGGCCATCTGCTCGCGGAATTCCGGCACCAGGCTGTTCGGATCGACCCAGTTGAGGTCGCCCCCGTTGAGCGCGGAGCCCGGATCTTCCGAGAAGCTCTTCGCCAGCTCGGCGAAGTCTTCGCCATTCTGGATGCGATCATAGATGCGCTGAGCCAGTTGCTCGGTCGCGGCGTCGCTACGGATTTCGCTCGGCTTGATCAGGATATGGCGCACATGGACTTCGTCACGCAGCACGCTTTCGCTGCCGCCACGCTTTTCCTCGAGCTTGAGGATGATGAAGCCATTGGGGATACGAATCGGCTGAGTGATGTCGCCAATCGACATGCTGCTGAGCATCTTGGCGAAGTCAGGTGGCAATTGACCGGCTTTACGCCAGCCCATCTCGCCGCCTTCCAGGGCATTCTCGCTGGCCGAGCGGGCGATGGCCAGCTGGCCGAAGTCCGCGCCCTTGCGCAGTTGCTGGTAAACGTCGCCAGCCTGGCGCGCAGCGGCCTGGATCGCGTCGGAGTTGGCGCTTTCCGGGGTTGGGATGAGGATGTTGGCCAGGCGGTACTCTTCCGACATCTGCATCTTGCCCAGGTCGGAGTTGAGGAAGTTCTTCACTTCCTGCTCGGAAACCTGGATGCGCTCGGCCACGCGGCGCTGGCGAACGCGGCTGATGATCATCTCGCGCTTGACCTGCTCGCGGGCGTCATCGAACGACAGACCGTCGTGGGCCAGGGCTGCACGGAATTGATCCAGCGACATGCCATTGCGCTGGGCGATGGTGCCGATGGCCTGGTTGAGTTCCTCGTCGGTGATACGAATGCCGGAGCGTTCGCCGATCTGCAGTTGCAGGTTTTCGACGATCAGGCGCTCGAGCACCTGCTGCTGCAGCGCGCTGGCCGGTGGCACACCACCGCCGCGTTTGGCGATGGTCTGCTGCACTTCATGGACGCGTTGGTCCAGTTGGCTCTGCATGACCACGTCGTTGTCGACGATGGCCACAACACGGTCCAGGGGCTGTGGCGCGGCATACACCGCACCGCTCAGCATTACGGCGCCCAGCATCAGCGGGCGCAGACGATCAATAAGCTTGCTCTTCACGGGTACGGTAACCTTGAATGCCTTGGTCCAGGAACGATTCGACCTTGTTGCCGACGACGCCGCCGAGGCCTTTGAGGACGATCTGCAGGAATACGCCATGGTCGCCTTTTTCGTTCTGTGGCGTGGCTTGGCTGAAGTCGTCGGTGTCGAGCCAGTAACGGTTGATCAGGCGCACTTTCCAGCAGCAACTGTCGTACTCGAAACCACCCATCGCTTCGAGGGTGCGGTTGCGGTTGTAGTCGTGCTGCCAGCGAGCGATGACGCTCCACTGCGGAACAAGAGGCCAGATGACCGAGAAGTCGTGCTGCTGGATCTTGTAGTAGTCCTTGATGTAGTTCGCCTGGCCTGGCGTGCCATAGTCACCACCGCCGACTTTCCAGGTGCCAGTGAGCGAATCGTAGGCAATGGTGTCGTTACGGTAGCGATAGCCGAGGTTGACGATCTTGTTCGGGTTGTCTTCCGGCTGGTAGTGGAACATCGCGCTACCCGAGCGGGTGCTGCGGCTGTCCGGGTCCCAGTTGAAGTCCGAATTGAAGCGCCAGTCGCGGTTGAAGGCGTACTGATAAACCAGCGCGTAGGGCGAGACAGTCGACTTGGCGTCGTCGCGATCGCGATAGTTGATGCCTGGCAACTGGACCCGACGGTCCTCGAAGTAATAAGCCTGGCCGATACTGAAGCGCTGACGCTCGAAGCCATTGTCTTCGATCCAGCGGGTGGTCACACCCAGCGACAGCTTGTTCTCGTCACCGATCCGGTCCGTGCCGCTGAAGCGGTTGTCGCGGAACAGCGAGTCATAGCTGAAGAGATTTTCGCTCGTGTCGAACAGCGGGATGTCCTTCTGGTCCTTGTTCGGAACATACAGATAGAACAGACGCGGCTCGAGGGTCTGGCGGAAGTTGGTGCCAAACATCGAGGTATTACGATCAAAGTACAGGCCGCTGTCGACGCTGAAGACCGGGATATCGCGGTTGATCGAGCTGCTGTAGCTGCCGTAGGCAGGGTTGCTCGACTGGGCGAGGGCTTGTGCCTTGCCCTGACCGTCCAGATCCAGGTCATAGCTGGTGTAGACATATTTGAGTTTCGGCGTGACGTAGCCATAACTGGCTTCCATCGGCAGGCTTATCGCGGGCGCGAGGTTCAAGCGAGTGCCGTTGGCGCGGGCGATGCCGGAGACGCTCTCGTCCAGGCGCCGGCCTGCAATACCGGTGCTGATGTCCGGAAAACCATCCTTGTTTCGCACGAAGTCATTCTTCAAATCACGATCAAACCGAACAGCCTCGGTATCGTAAGTGAAGTCCATCCCGGCCGGATGATACGGCAGCATGCCGTTCACGGTGATCTGCGGCAGGCGGTCGTACGGCGTGATCTGCGAGATGGTCGCCATCTCGTAGGCGTGCACGTTCAACCGTGCGGTATAGCTGTCGCCGCGGTAGCTGATAGCGCCCTGCTGATTGACGAAGTCGCGCTTTTCGACACCGATCTGATCCGACTCCAGGTCCTGGAAGTAGAACGGATCACTGATGTCGGTGTAGTCCACCTCGGTCATGATGCGGTCGTCGAGACCACCTTTGTGCTGCCAGTTGACCATCCAGCGTTCTTTCTTGTAGTCCGTCTGCAGCTTGCGGTCGTCGTCCTCGTCGTTGAGGTAGGCGCCGCCGAACTGGCCTTCGCTGGACTTGGTGAGGTAGCGGAACTCGCCTTCCATCAGCAAGCCGCGCTTGGCCATGTAGCGCGGGTACAAGGTGGCGTCGTAGTTAGGCGCCAGGTTGAAGTAGTACGGCGTGACCAGCATGAAGCCAGTGTCGCTGCTGGTGCTGAACGACGGCGGCAGGAAGCCGGACTGGCGACGGTCGTCGATCGGGAAATAGATGTACGGTGTGTAGAAGACCGGAATGTCCTTGATCCGCAGCGTCGCGTTGGTCGCGGTACCAAAACCGGTGGCCGGGTTGAGCGTGATGTTGTTGCCCTTGAGCTGCCATGCGTTGCTGCCCGGCTCACAGGTGGTGTAGGTACCGTCCTTGAGGCGGATGATGGCGTTCTCGGCACGTTTGGCGTAGAGCGCATTGCCGCGGATGTGCGACTTGTGCATCACGTATTCGGCGTTGTCGATCTTGGCTGCGCCGGTGTCGAGCTGGACCTCGGCCTGATCGCCGACGACCAGGGTGCCGTTGTCGCGGATGCGCACGTTACCCTTGAGCTCGCCTCGGTTCTCGGCCTGGTACAGGTTGGCCTCGTCGGCCTGGGCCTGCATGCTGCCCTGGCGCATGACCACGTCACCGGCCAGGGTCGCGACCTGCTGCTCCTGCTGGTACTTGGAGACCTTGGCGTTGAGGTAGGTAGGCGATTCATCTTTGGGCGTGGAGTCGTTCATGCCAGGACGGATCGGCTCGACGTAGGCACCGCCGCAATAGGGGCCAGTCTCGGCCAACTGGGCGGCCGTGAGCTTGTCACGCGGCACCCAGTCCAAGTGACTGTAGTCTTCGCTGCGCGACTTCAGGCCACGGCCTTTGCTCTCGGTGACCAGCACCGGCTTGGCTTCGGCACCGCTGCCAGCCGCCTCGGCGGTCTGGGCCTCGGTGCCGCCACTGAGCGCGGCACCGTCGTGCACAGGGCGCGGCGGCAGCGTGTTGGCTGCAGTCTTGGGCTTGCAGTCCCAACCACCGGCGGCGGACACTTGGCAGTCGAACTGCTCGGCAGCCACCACGTACGAGGTGGCCAGAGGTTGCAGGGCCAGCAGACCGCCAGTGACCAGCAACGGAAACTTTCTACGAAACGCGGGGGATTTCAATGCCATCTTATTAGTCCGGGCTTCCTGCGTGCCATCTGCCCGCGTGTGGGGGCCGCACGCCTCTCGATGGTCTGAAAAAGATGCTGGATAATAAAGCATGACCCGCTTGACGGCTAGGGGCCGTCGGAGACCCTTGTAATGCCCGATCATGATGTACGCCTGCAACAGCTGACTGTGTGGCTCGAACGACAGTTACAGAATCTTTTTCGCGACAACGCCTGGGGCGAGGTGCCGACCGGTAGCCTGACCGCCGCCAGCAGCGACGCGAGCTTCCGCCGCTACTTCCGCTGGGAAGGCGGCGGCCGCAGTCTGGTGATCATGGATGCGCCGCCGCCCCAGGAAAACTGCGCACCGTTCGTCGCCATCGATCACTTGCTGGCCAGCGCCCAGGTCAACGTGCCGGTCATCCATGCCCAGGATCTGGAACGGGGCTTCCTGCTGCTGAGCGACCTGGGCCGTCAGACGTATCTGGAGGTGATCGACGGTGACAACGCGGATGCGCTGTTCGAGGCGGCCATCGAGACGCTGCTGGCCTTGCAGCGCCTGCCGATGAAGGCACCGCTGCCCAGCTATGACACGGCGCTGCTGCGCCGCGAGCTGGCGTTGTTCCCCGAGTGGTACGTCGGCCACGCGCTGAACACTGCCTTCGATGACGCTCAGCAGGCCCGCTGGCAACGCATCAGCCAACTGCTGATCGACAGTGCCCTGGCGCAGCCCAAGGTGCTGGTGCACCGCGACTACATGCCGCGCAACCTGATGCTCAGCACCCCCAATCCCGGCGTGCTGGACTTCCAGGATGCGGTCTACGGCCCGGTGACCTACGACATCACCTGCCTGTTCAAGGACGCTTTCCTCAGTTGGCCCCAAGCCCGCGTCGACGCCTGGCTGCACCGCTACTGGGACCAGGCGCGTGCGGTCGGCATCCCGGTGCAGGCAGACTTCGCCGACTTCCAGCGCGCCAGCGATCTGATGGGCGTTCAGCGTCACCTGAAAGTGATCGGCATCTTCGCCCGCATCTGCCACCGCGATGGCAAACCGCGCTACCTCGCCGACGTGCCACGGTTCTTCGCCTACCTGCACGAGGTGATCGCTCGCCGTCCGGAGCTGGCGGAGTTGGGTGAACTGCTGGCCGAACTCGACAGCGGAGCGCGCCCATGAAGGCCATGATCCTGGCGGCCGGCAAAGGCGAGCGCATGCGCCCGCTGACCTTGCATACCCCTAAACCCCTGGTGCCGGCCGCCGGCAAACCGCTGATCGAGTATCACCTCCAGGCCCTGGCCAGCGCGGGCATCACCGAGGTGGTGATCAATCACGCTTGGCTGGGCCAGCAGATCGAAGATCACTTGGGTGATGGCAGCCGCTTCGCCCTGCATATCCATTACTCCCCCGAAGGCGAGCCGCTGGAGACCGGTGGCGGTATCTTCAAGGCGTTGCCGCTGCTGGGCGAGGCGCCGTTCCTGCTGGTCAACGGCGATATCTGGACCGACTACGACTTCACCCGCCTGCGCCAACCGCTGCAGGGCCTGGCACACCTGGTGCTGGTGGATAACCCCGGGCATCACGGTCGTGGCGACTTCCGCCTCGACGGCGTGCATGTGCTCGACGGTGACGACAGTCCAGGCACCCTGACCTTCAGCGGCCTGTCGCTGCTGCACCCGCACCTGTTCGACGGCTGCCAGCCCGGCGCCTTCAAGCTGGCGCCGCTGCTGCGTCGGGCGATGGCGGACGGGCAGGTGACCGGTGAGCACTATCGGGGGCAGTGGGTGGATGTCGGTACGCTCGAGCGCCTGGCCGAGGTCGAGCGCCTGATCGGCGAGCGTGCCTGAGATGTGGTGGCCGAGCACAGTGATCGGTGCCGGGGCCGGTTTTGCCGTGGCCAGTATTCCGGGCGCGCTGTTGGGCGCCTTGCTGGGCCAGGCCATGGATCGGCGTCTGCGCATACAGGGGTGGGAGGATGCGCGCGAGCGTTTGGGTGGACGTCCGGCGCTGCGCGACGAGGAGTTGCTGTTCCTGCTGCTGGGACGGTTGGCCAAGAGCGATGGGCGCGTCGCCGAGGGGCACATTCACCAGGCGCGGCAGGAGATGACCCGTCTGGATCTTGGCGAACCCGCCCGCCTGCGGGCCATTTCGGCCTTCAATCGTGGCAAGGCGGGCAAGGGTCGTCTGGACCGTTACCTGCGCCGCATCGGTCATCAGCCGCACGGTGCGGAAGGCGCATTGCGCGCCTGTTGGCGCATGGTCTGGGCCGATGGCAAGGCAGGGCATCATGAGCGCGAACTGCTGCTCAACTGGGGCCGGCAGTTGGGCATGACCCGCACTCAGGTGCAGGCGCTGTCGCAGGAGTACGAGCCGAGCCGTACGGCGGTGGCGAGCGGGGCGATGACCTATGCCGCCGCCCTGCGCGTACTGGGGGTCGAGCCCGACACCGACGCGGACCAGGTCAAGCAGGCCTATCGACGTTTGGTCAGTCGTCATCACCCGGACAAGCTGGTGGGCAGCGGCGCGAGCGAGGCGCAGGTGCGCGAAGCCACCGAGCGGACCCGCGAACTGCACCAGGCCTATGCGCTGATTCGCACGCGGCGGGGGATCTGAGCGATCGGTCCCCGGCCGCCGTGGCGTCTCAAGGTGCCTCTAGCGGATCTTGCGGCATCATCCAGCCCCGCACCCGACGGAACAATTGCTCCTGCTCTGCCGAGCGGTCGCCCGGCATGGCGATCAGCGAGAGTTGCCGGTACTGGCTGTCCTTCTCGCGCTTGCTGGCCTGCAAGCGCAATTGGGCGGCGTTCTGGTCGCGGGTACGGGTGACGAAATAGATATCGGCAGTCGGCACCTTGAGCGTTGGTACCAGGCTTTCCAGGTCGTGCTCGACCCGCGCCGGTGTCTGCGCGGAAATCAGCGCCAGCTTCTGCACCTGCGGTGGCTGCTTTTCGCTGACATAGCGCGCCGCCCAGTACGCGCCGCTGCCATGACCGATCAGCACGATGCTGTGGGCGTTCTGCTGCTGGGCGAACGCCACGGCAGCGTCCAGGCGGGCGAAGATGCGCGCCGCATCGGCCTGGTCGCTGTGTTCGCTGGCCTGCGCCGCGTCGGTGCCCTGGGCGGTATCCGGATCGGGCGCGGTCGCCTGGGCCACATTGGCGTTGGCGTCGTCCGGGGTGTCCTTGGCGGGGGCGCTGGTGCCTTCGCCCTTGTCCTTGGCCACGGGGGCTGGCGTATCAGCCGCGCGCGGCTGCGGGCTGTCGGCCAGCAGGTCGGGCAGGCTGACGCTCAGGCTGTGCCAGCCGACATCGGGAAAGCGATTGCGCAGCGGGGCGACGGTGACAGGCCAGTCGGCGCTTTCGCCGGCACCCGGCACGATGATCACCGCGCCTTTGGGGTTGCTGTCATTGGCGGGTTTCCACAGGGCCAGGAAGCTCTCGCCATCGGCCTGCAAGGTCTGCTGCTGCGCCTTGGGTACCAAGCGCTCCAGCGCCAGGGCATCTTCCTGGCTGCGCTCGAGCAGCGGCGCACGCACCGCCGCGGCCTCGGCGAGGGCGGCCGGCGTCTCGGCCTCAGCGGCGTGGGCGGTCAGGGGAAGGGCTGCAGCCAGGCAGAACAGGGCCAGCGACGTGCGATAAAGTGTGAACATGGATCAACCCAAGGCCAGAATATACCGGCAGCCTAATAGTAAATGCCCGCGACGGCCACGCAGTTGGCCATCATTGCCAGGACGAGCCCCCGATGAAGCGATTGCGTTGCCTGTTGGTTATCGGCTGGTTGTGCCTGCCCTTGATCGCGCTGGCCAAGGAGGCGACGCCGCTGGCGCAACTGGAGCCTGCACAGCAGCAGTGGCTCGATGGCCATCGCCACCTGCGCGTAGGCCTGGTGTTGCAGGCGCCCTACGCGCAGTTCGACCGTCGATTGCAGCAACTGTACGGGGCCAATGTCGAGTTGGTCAGCGAGCTGGCACGTGCCCTGGACCTGGACCTCTCCTGGCGCAACTACCCGGACCAGGCCGGCCTGGAGCATGCGCTGCAAATCGGCGAGATCGACTTCGCGCCTGGCCTCACCCAGACCCCGGCGAGCCTGCGCCTGTGGTTGTTCAGCGACCCCTACATGCGGGTGCCGCAGCTTGTGGTGGGCCTGCGCGGCAGCACGCGGGCGGTGGATCTGGAGAAGCTCGGGGCCGCTGACGGCGTTGCGGTGCGCTTGCCCGGTGTGCTGGCCGATTACCTGCGCAGTAATTACCCCCGGCTCGACCTGCAAGGTGCGGCCAACGACCGCGAGGCGCTGCAACGGGTGCTCAGCGGCCAGGCGCGTTTTGCCGTACTGGACGAAGCGCAACTGAGCCGGTTGTCGCGCGAAAGCGAGTTCAGCGACCTGGCCGTGGTGGCCGATATCGGCCTGCCGCAGTTGCTGCGCATCGGCTCGCGGCGTGACTGGCCACTGCTGGCCGAAGTGTTGCAACGTGGCCTGCAGGCGCTGCCGGCCAAGACCCTGGAGCAACTGCATCAGCGCTGGCTGCAGCCGCAGTATCCACGCGGTGGCGAGTCGGCAGGTTTCTGGCAGAACCTGGCGCTGCTGTTGGGCTTGCTGTTGCTGGGGGCCTTGGCGACGTTGGCCCTGCAACGGCGTCAGCAGCGACGTCTGGAGCGCGGACTGCTGGCCGCGCGCGAGGCGCTGGTGGAGCGCCAAGGCCGTGAGGAGGCGCTGCGCCTGAGCCAGTTCTCCATCGATCAGAGCACCGTGGGCATTCTCTGGGTGCATTGGGACAGCCACGTGCGCTACGCCAACCCTGCGGCCGAACACATGCTCGGGCAGGGTGAAGGGCAGTTGCTGGAGCGGCCATTGGGCGACATCGAACCGAGCCTCGATATGGACCGCTGGCGCGTGCTGTGGAACCGCGTGCGCACCGGCGACAGCGGCGCCCAGGCGTTCGAGAGCCTGTGCCGTTGCGCCGATGGCCGTCTGCTACCGGTCGAGTTGTCCTTGAGCTTTCTGCGCTTTCGCGACGCCGAGTACCTGGTGGTGTACCTCACCGACATCACCGATCGCCGTCGCGTCCTGGCCGAACTGCGCGAGCGCGAGGCGCGGCTCAAGGGCATCGCCGGCAACGTGCCGGGACTGGTGTTTCGTCTGGAGCGCGATCCCGCCGAGGGTGAGCCGGAGTTTCCCTATATCAGCGAAGGCAGCCAGGCGCTGGTCGGCTACGCGCCGGTCGAGATCCAGCAGCCGGACATGGGGCTGCGCTCGCTGGTGCATCCCGATGACCGCGCCGACTATCACCGCGTGCAAAACCTGGCATTGGCCAGCGACCGTGACTGGTCCTGGCAGGGTCGCATGGTCACCCGCCAGGGCGCCGAGCGCTGGGCCGACATCAAGGCCCGCGCCCGGCGCCAGGCCGACGGGCGGGTGGTGTGGGACGGTATCGTCTGGGACATCACCCAGAGCAAGCGCGCCGAGCTGGCACTGGCCAGTTCCCAGGAGCAACTGCGTGAATTGGCGGCGCACCTGGAGAGCGTGCGCGAGGAAGAGAAAGCGCGCATCGCCCGTGAGGTCCACGACGAGCTGGGGCAGATGCTCACCGTGCTCAAGCTCGAAGTGTCGATGTGCGAGTTGGCCTTCGCCGATCTCGACCCGGCCCTGCACGAGCGTCTGGCCAGCATGAAGCGCTCGATCGCCCAGCTGTTCCAACTGGTGCGCGATGTGGCCACGGCGTTGCGCCCGCCCATTCTCGATGCCGGTATCGCCTCGGCCGTCGAGTGGCAGGCCCGACGCTTCGAGGCACGTACGCAGATTCCCTGTCTGGTGCAGGTACCGGATAATCTGCCACCCTTGAGCGATGCCAAGGCCACCGGCCTGTTCCGTATCCTTCAGGAAGCCCTGACCAACGTCATGCGCCATGCCCAGGCGCACACCGTGCAGATCGAGCTCAGGCGCGACGGCGACCTGCTGCGCATGACGGTGATCGACGATGGCGTCGGTTTCGAGCCTGAACAGTCGCGTCCTACCTCGTTCGGTCTGGTCGGTCTGCGCGAGCGGGTGTTGATACTCGGCGGCAGCGTGACCGTGGACAGTGAGCCGGGCGAGGGCACCAGCCTGAGCGTGGCCGTCCCCCTTTCATGACAGGAGAAGCAGCGTGATCCGAGTGCTGGTAGCCGAAGACCACACCATCGTGCGCGAAGGCATCAAGCAATTGATCGGCCTGGCCAAGGACCTGCAGGTGGTGGGCGAGGCGGGCAATGGCGAGCAGTTGCTCGATGCCTTGCGCCACACGCCCTGCGACGTGGTGCTGGTGGACATCTCGATGCCGGGTATCAGCGGTCTGGAAGCGATCCCGCGTATCCGTGCACTGGCCAATGCACCGGCGATCCTGGTGCTGTCGATGCACGACGAAGCGCAGATGGCCGCACGCGCGCTCAAGGCCGGGGCGGCGGGTTATGCCACCAAGGACAGCGACCCGGCGCTGCTGCTCACCGCCATTCGCCGGGTGGCCGGTGGCGGTCGTTATATCGACCCGGCGCTGGCCGACCGCATGGTCTTCGAAGTGGGGCTGACCGAAACCCGGCCGTTGCACACGCTGTTGTCCGAGCGGGAGTTTTCCGTGTTCGAGCGCCTGGCTCAGGGCGCCAACGTCAACGACATCGCCCAGCAACTGGCGCTGTCGAGCAAGACCATCAGCACGCACAAGGCGCGGCTGATGCAGAAGCTCCAAGTCCACTCGCTGGCTGAGCTGGTGAAGTACGCCATGGCGCACAAGCTGATCTGATTGCGACAGCCATCGGCCTGACAACGATTTCTCGTCCTGCAAGGGGGCCATCGCGGCACCAGGCTCGCCCTGCAAACGTGCGAGTAGCGGCCGATGTCCCGAGTGAATGAGCATTCCATTTGCGTCATTCATGTAGGGCGATCCCTACAACGAATCTTCCATCTGGATGATGGCATTCTCTCAGCACCGCCGATTTCGGCGAGGTAACCGTTCTTCTAGTCTTTCGCCCACGCAGTCATTCCAACAAGAAGGTGCAGGGCATGAGCGAGGCGAAATCGAACGAGACGCTGGTCAGCTTTCGGGGCGTGCAGAAGAGCTACGACGGCGAATCGCTGATCGTCAAAGACCTCAACCTGGACATCCGCAAAGGCGAGTTTCTGACCCTGCTCGGCCCCTCGGGCTCCGGTAAGACCACCAGCCTGATGATGCTGGCCGGCTTCGAGACCCCCACCGCCGGCGAGATCCAACTGGCAGGCCGCTCGATCAACAATGTGCCGCCGCACAAGCGCGACATCGGCATGGTGTTCCAGAACTACGCCCTGTTCCCGCACATGACCGTGGCCGAGAACCTGGCCTTCCCCCTGACCGTACGCAACCTGAGCAAGACCGACATCAGCGAACGGGTCAAGCGCGTGCTCAACATGGTCCAGCTCGACAGCTTCGCCAAGCGCTACCCCGGCCAGCTCTCCGGGGGCCAGCAGCAGCGCGTGGCGCTGGCCCGCGCCCTGGTGTTCGAGCCGCAACTGGTGCTGATGGACGAGCCGCTCGGTGCACTCGACAAGCAGTTGCGCGAGCACATGCAGATGGAGATCAAGCACATTCACCAGCGCCTGGGCGTGACCGTGGTGTACGTGACCCACGACCAGGGCGAAGCGCTGACCATGTCCGATCGCGTGGCCGTGTTCCACCAGGGGCAGATCCAGCAGATCGCCGATCCGCGCACGCTCTACGAAGCCCCGGCCAACACCTTCGTGGCCAACTTCATCGGCGAGAACAACCGCCTCAACGGCACCCTGCTGTCGCGTCAGGGTGAGCGCTGCCAGGTGCAACTGGCGCGTGGCGAGCAGGTCGAGGCGCTGGCGGTGAACGTCGGTGCGCCCGGCGAGCCGGTGACCTTGTCGGTGCGGCCCGAGCGGGTGCGCCTCAACGGCCACAGCGCACATTGCGCCAATCGGTTTTCCGGCCGGGTGGCCGAGTTCATCTATCTGGGCGACCACGTACGGGTTCGCCTGGAGGTGTGCGGCAAGAGCGATTTCTTCGTCAAGCAGCCGATTGCCGAGCTCGACCCGGCGCTGGCCGTGGGCGACGTAGTGCCGCTGGGCTGGGCGGTGGAGCACGCACGCGCGCTCGACCCGGTCGTCGAAGCCCACTGATGGTTCGTTTCACCAACCCTGTACTGTGGAGAGAATAATAATGCGCAAGCAGTTGAAACTGACCGCCCTGGCCCTGGGGCTGTTCACCGCCGGCCAGGTGCTGGCCGCGGACCTCACCGTGGTGTCCTTCGGTGGTGCCAACAAGGCCGCCCAGGTCAAGGCGTTCTATGAGCCGTGGGAACAGGCAGGCAAGGGCAAGATCGTCGCCGGGGAATACAACGGTGAAATGGCCAAGGTGAAGGCCATGGTCGACACCAAGAGCGTGTCCTGGGATCTGGTGGAGGTCGAGTCCCCAGAGTTGGCCCGTGGCTGTGACGAGGACATGTTCGAGCCGCTCGATCCCGCGTTGTTCGGCAACGAGTCCGACTACGTCAAAGGCGCCATCCAGCCGTGCGGCGTGGGCTTCTTCGTGTGGTCCACGGTGCTGGCCTACAACGCCGACAAGCTCAAGTCCGCCCCCACCAGCTGGGCCGATTTCTGGGACACGAAGAAATTCCCCGGCAAACGCGGCTTGCGCAAGGGCGCCAAGTACACGCTGGAATTCGCCCTGATGGCCGACGGCGTGGCGCCCAAGGATGTCTACTCGGTGCTGTCCACCAAGGCCGGTGTAGACCGCGCCTTCAAGAAACTCGACGAGCTCAAGCCGAGCATCCAGTGGTGGGAAGCCGGCGCCCAGCCGCCGCAGTACCTGGCCTCCGGCGACGTGGTCATGAGCTCGGCCTACAACGGGCGTATCGCGGCAGTGCAGAAGGAGAGCAACCTGAAGGTGGTGTGGAACGGCGGTATCTACGACTTCGATGCCTGGGCCATTCCGCGTGGCGCGAAGAACGTCGAGGAGGCCAAGAAATTCATTGCCTACAGCGTCCAGCCTGAGCAGCAGACGATCTACTCCGAGAACATCGCCTACGGCCCGGCCAACGCCAAGGCCGTCGCCCTGCTCAGCGACGAGGTCAAGCAGAACATGCCGACCACGCCGGAGAACATCGCCAACCAGGTGCAGATCGACGTGGCCTTCTGGGCTGACAACAGCGAGCAACTGGAGCAACGCTTCAACGCCTGGGCGGCGAAGAAGTAACGCGTGTCGCTGGAGCGCCGGGCCGTTGGCCGGCGCTCCCCCGTTTTCCTGTTTGCGGAGTTCGTCATGGCCACTGCAGTGCCCCTCAATGAAGGCGCAGGTCCAAGTCTCAAGCAGCGCCTCAAGCGTGCCGAGCGGGTCAACCGCTGGAAGGCGCAGGCGCTGATCGCACCGCTGGTGGCGTTTCTGCTGCTGGTATTTCTGGTGCCGATCGCCGCGCTGCTGTTCAAGAGCGTCGGTAACCCCGAAGTGGTGGCCGGCCTGCCGCGCACCGTCGAGGCGGTGGCGCAGTGGGATGGCAAGAGCCTGCCCGGCGAAGCGGTGTACCGTGCCCTGAGCGACGACCTGGCGCAGTCGCGCAAGAACCAGACCTTGGGCGAGCTCTCCAAGCGCCTGAACATGGAACTGGCCGGCTACCGCAGCCTGCTGTCGAAGACGGCCCGCGCCTTGCCGTTCAAGACCGAGCCGGCTTCCTATAAAGAGGCGCTGCAGAGCCTCGACGAGCGCTGGGGTGACCCGGCCTACTGGCAAGCGATCCGCCGCAATACCAGCTCGGTGACGCCGTTCTACCTGCTGGCCGCGCTGGACCACCGCATCGACGACCTGGGCGAGTTGGCCAAGACCACGCCCGACCAGGCCATCTACCTGGACATCTTCGCCCGCACCCTGTGGATGGGCGTTGTGATCACTGCGATCTGCCTGCTGCTGGCCTATCCATTGGCCTACCTGCTGGCCAACTTGCCGACCCGCCAAAGCAACCTGCTGATGATCCTGGTGCTGCTGCCATTCTGGACATCGATTCTGGTGCGGGTGGCCGCGTGGATCGTGTTGCTGCAATCGGGCGGCCTGATCAACAGTGCACTCATGGCCATGGGCGTCATCGATCAACCGCTGGAGTTGGTGTTCAACCGCACCGGCGTGTACATCTCCATGGTCCACATTTTGCTGCCCTTCATGATCTTGCCGTTGTACAGCGTGATGAAGGGCATTTCGCCAAGCTACATGCGTGCGGCGATTTCCCTGGGCTGTCATCCGTTCGCCAGCTTCTGGCGCGTGTACTTCCCGCAGACTTACGCCGGTGTCGGCGCCGGTTGCCTGCTGGTGTTCATTCTCGCCATCGGCTACTACATCACGCCGGCGCTGCTGGGTAGCCCGAACGACCAGATGGTCAGCTACTTCGTCGCGTTCTATACCAACACCAGCATCAACTGGGGCATGGCCACCGCCTTGGGCGGGTTGTTGCTGCTGGCCACGGTGCTGCTGTACCTGATCTATAGCTGGCTGGTCGGCGCCAGCCGCCTGCGCTTGAGCTGAGGAGCCTTGTCATGTTGAGCCCTTACATGTCGCCGGTGGAGCGGGTCTGGTTCTACGGCCTGCGCATTCTCTGCGGCCTGATCCTGCTGTTCCTGGTGCTGCCGGTGCTGGTCATCATTCCGCTGTCGTTCAACAGCGGCAGTTTCCTGGTCTACCCGCTGCAAGGCTTTTCGCTGCAGTGGTACCAGGACTTCTTCGCCTCGGCCGAGTGGATGCGCGCGCTCAGGAACAGCATCATCGTCGCCCCGGCGGCCACGGTGCTGGCGATGGTGTTCGGCACTCTGGCCGCAATCGGCCTGACCCGTGGCGATTTTCCCGGCAAGTCGCTGGTGATGGCGCTGGTGATTTCGCCAATGGTGGTGCCTGTGGTGATCATCGGGGTGGCCAGCTACCTGTTCTTCGCGCCGCTGGGGCTGGGCAACAGTTTTCTCTCGCTGATTCTGGTGCACGCGGTGCTGGGTGTGCCGTTCGTGATCATCACCGTGTCGGCGACGCTTCAGGGGTTCAACTACAACTTGGTTCGCGCGGCGGCCAGCCTTGGCGCCTCGCCGCTGCTGGCGTTCCGTCGGGTGACCTTGCCGCTGATCGCGCCCGGGGTGATTTCCGGGGCGCTGTTCGCCTTCGCCACGTCGTTCGATGAAGTGGTGGTGACCCTGTTCCTCGCCGGTCCCGAGCAGGCCACCCTGCCGCGCCAGATGTTCAGCGGCATTCGCGAGAACCTCAGCCCGACCATCGCCGCCGCTGCGACGCTGCTGATCGGTTTTTCGGTAGTGTTGCTGCTGACCCTGGAGTGGCTGCGCGGGCGCAGCGAGAAGCTGCGGACCCAGCAACCTGGCTGACTCTGCGACGGCTGTGTCGGCCTTGTCGCGGGGCAAGCCCGCTCCACAGGTAGAGCACTGCACTCATGAACAGTGGGATCCCTGTGGGAGCGGGCTCGTCCCGCGATGAGGCCGGTACAGGCAACTGCGGTCTTGATACCAATCAGCCCCGATCCATTCGCCTGAGTTACAATGCGCGCCACCGTGATTCTGCCAACAGGTGCGCCATGCAGCCCTACGCTATTGCCCCCTCCATTCTTTCCGCCGACTTCGCCCGCCTGGGCGAGGACGTGGACAAGGTTCTGGCCGCAGGGGCCGACATCGTCCACTTCGATGTCATGGACAACCACTACGTGCCCAACCTGACCATCGGCCCGATGGTCTGCAGCGCGCTGCGCAAGTACGGCGTGACCGCACCCATCGACGTGCACCTGATGGTCAGCCCGGTCGATCGCATCATCGGCGATTTCATCGAGGCCGGTGCCACCTTCATCACCTTCCATCCCGAAGCGACCCAGCACATCGACCGTTCGCTGCAACTGATCCGTGACGGCGGTTGCAAGGCCGGCCTGGTGTTCAACCCGGCCACTGGTTTGGACGTGCTCAAGTACGTGATGGACAAAGTCGACATGGTCCTGCTGATGAGTGTCAACCCAGGTTTTGGCGGACAGAAGTTCATTCCCGGCACCCTCGACAAACTGCGCGAAGCACGCGCGCTGATCGACGCCAGCGGCCGTGATATCCGCCTGGAGATCGATGGCGGGGTCAATGTCGGCAATATCCGTGAGATCGCCGCCGCAGGCGCTGACACCTTCGTCGCCGGATCGGCGATCTTCAACGCGCCGGATTACGCCGAAGTCATCGCCAAGATGCATGCCGAGCTCGCCCAGGCGCGCCCATGAGCGGCTTCGAGCAGTTGTTCCCGGGGACGCTGCCCAAGCTGGTCATGTTCGACCTGGACGGCACCCTGATCGACTCGGTGCCGGACCTGGCTGCCGCCGTCGACCACATGCTGGTGGCCCTGGGTCGCCCGCCTGCGGGCCTCGAGGCCGTGCGTCAGTGGGTCGGCAATGGCGCCGAGGTGCTGGTACGCCGCGCCTTGGCCGGCAGTCTCGAGCATGCCGACGTGGACCCCGAACTGGCCGAGCGAGGCTTGGCGTTGTTCATGCAAGCCTATGGCGAAAGCCATGAGCTGACGGTGGTCTATCCCGGCGTGCGCGACACCCTGCGCTGGCTGCACAAGCAGGGTGTGGAGATGGCGCTGATCACCAACAAGCCCGAACGCTTCGTCGCGCCCTTGCTCGACCAGATGAAGATCGGTCGCTACTTCCGCTGGATCATCGGCGGCGACACCCTGCCTCAGAAGAAACCCGACCCGGCCGCGCTGCTGTTCGTCATGCAGATGGCGGGCATCGCACCGGAGCACGCGTTGTTCGTCGGCGACTCGCGCAACGATGTGCTGGCGGCCACGGCAGCGGGGGTCAAGAGCGTCGGCCTGACCTACGGCTATAACCACGGGCGGCCGATCGAAGAGGAATCGCCAAGCCTGGTGCTGGATGATTTGCGTCTGCTGTTGCCCGGTTGCGTCGTCACCGACACTGGGATAACGTGGGCAAACCTTCACGCCTCCAAAGACAGAGATCGCACTGTGGGTGTCACCGGCAAATTCTGGATGAAAGTCATCAAGGCCCTGGCCCGCTGGCGCTGGCGCGCCTGACTCCTGCCCGCCGGCGCCTGCCGGCTCGTCCGCTCGTCCGACCCCATTGCTGCTTGCCCCGAGGCTACCCATGACCCGCGAAGAATTCCTGCGCCTGGCCGCTGCCGGCTACAACCGCATTCCCCTGGCCTGTGAAACCCTGGCCGACTTCGACACACCGCTGTCGATCTACCTCAAGCTGGCCGACCAGCCCAACACCTACTTGCTCGAGTCCGTGCAGGGCGGTGAGAAGTGGGGCCGTTATTCGATGATCGGCCTGCCGTCGCGCACGGTGCTGCGGGTTCACGGCTACCGGGTGAGCATCCTGGAAGACGGGGTCGAAGTGGAAAGCCATGAGGTCGAGGATCCGCTGGCCTTCGTCGAGTCGTTCAAGCAGCGCTACAAGGTCGCCGACATCGCCGGTCTGCCGCGCTTCAACGGCGGTCTGGTCGGCTACTTCGGCTATGACTGCGTGCGCTACGTCGAGAAACGCCTGGGAGCCAGCCCGAACCCTGATCCACTGGGCGTGCCGGACATTCTGCTGATGGTGTCCGACGCGGTGGTGGTGTTCGATAACCTGGCCGGCAAGATGCACGCCATCGTGCTGGTCGATCCGGAGGATACGCAGGCCTTCGAGCAGGGCCAGGCGCGGCTGGCCGGGTTGCTCGACACGTTGCGCCAGCCGATCACCCCACGCCGTGGCCTGGATCTCGGCGGCCCGATGCCCGCAGAACCGGCGTTCCGCTCCAGCTACACCCGCGACGATTACGAGAAGGCCGTGGGCCGAATCAAGGAGTACATCCTGGCCGGCGATTGCATGCAGGTGGTGCCGTCGCAGCGCATGTCCATCGATTTCAAGGCTGCGCCCATCGACTTGTACCGTGCGCTGCGCTGCTTCAACCCGACGCCCTACATGTACTTCTTCAATTTCGGCGACTTCCACGTGGTCGGCAGTTCGCCGGAAGTGCTGGTGCGGGTCGAGGACAATCTGGTCACGGTCCGTCCCATCGCCGGCACCCGCCCGCGCGGTGCCACCGAGGAAGCGGACCGGGCGCTGGAAGACGACTTGCTATCGGACGACAAGGAAA
Source organism: Pseudomonas sp. SC11 (assembly GCF_047039205.1). NCBI lineage: Bacteria > Pseudomonadati > Pseudomonadota > Gammaproteobacteria > Pseudomonadales > Pseudomonadaceae > Pseudomonas > Pseudomonas sp. SC11. The sequence goes on from NZ_CP178183.1 coordinate 570,396, forward strand.
TCGCCGAGCACCTGATGCTGATCGACCTGGGGCGCAACGATGTGGGGCGGGTGTCGTCCACCGGCAGCGTGCGGCTGACCGAGAAGATGGTGATCGAACGCTACTCCAACGTGATGCACATCGTCTCCAACGTCACCGGCGAACTCGCCGAGGGCCTCACGGCGATGGATGCCTTGCGTGCGATCCTGCCGGCCGGCACCTTGTCGGGTGCGCCGAAAATCCGCGCGATGGAAATCATCGACGAACTGGAGCCAGTCAAGCGCGGCGTCTACGGTGGCGCGGTGGGCTATTTCGCCTGGAACGGCAATATGGATACCGCCATCGCCATTCGCACGGCGGTGATCAAGGACGGCGAACTGCACGTACAGGCCGGTGGCGGCATCGTCGCCGACTCGGTGCCGGCGCTGGAGTGGGAAGAAACCATCAACAAGCGCCGCGCCATGTTCCGCGCGGTGGCGCTGGCCGAGCAGACCACGCTCAAGTGAACCCTTCGCATCGGGGCTGTTGCGCAGCCCCGCTCAGGCCACGCCTGCAAGACGATCAGTCTGTCTGCAGGAGCGGCCTTGCGCCGACTTGAAGCGTTAGAAGTCCACGCTTACGCCCACGCTCACCCCTTGCTGGCGCAGTTCGTCGCTCTTGCGCCAGTTGTAGTTCCCCGCCAGCTTCACCCCCGGCACCAGCTCATGGCTGATGCCCAGGCTCGCCCGCGTCAGGTTGCTGTGGGGCGTGTACCCGGCGAGGGTGAAGTCGTTGGCTGGAAGGCTGGTCAGGTGCAGGGTCAGGTCCTGACGATCGTCTTCGAACTCGTGCTCGCGTGCCACCTCGGCGAACAACCGCGTATTGGCCATCACCTGCACACTGCCCAGCACGCCTGCCCCCAGCCGCCGTGACGTGCGGTCCTGGTCGTCGAAGCCCAGCGCCGTCGAACGTCCGCTCTTCTCGTCATAGCCGTCCACCTTCACCCGCGCGTAATCCGCGCTGATGAATGGCGCCAACTGCCAGGCGCTGTCGTCGGTCGCCAGGTTGTAGCCCAGTCGGCCGCTGAGCGCCCAGGCCTCGCCGTCGGTACTGCCTTTCTCGCTACGCTCGCCTGCGCCGAGGGCGAAGTTGCGCTTGAGATTGTCGTAGTTCAGGTGCCCGGCGGTCAGCGCCGCATCGGCCCACCAGCGGTTCTGACGGAACTGGGCGAAGGCGCTGGCCAAGTAACTGTCGAGCGCGTAGTCCGAATCCCGTGGCCCTGCTTCGAGCTTCTGCCGATAGGCGCCCGCTGCAATGCCTACGCGCCAAGCGTCGTCGAGCCGGTAGCTGCCGCCCAGGGTCAGGTTATAGCCGCGCCCGTCGCCGCTGGCGGCGCTACGCTGGCTGCCGAAATCCAGGTCCTGGGCACCGGTGGCGACGAACGCCTGCCACTGGCCGACCGGCTGCCAGGGCGAGCGCCATTGAGTGCGCAGTTCGTCCTGATGTGCGCGCAGGCTGGCGTGAGCCATTTCCGGTAACAGTGTCAGCTCCCAGGGCGCGGCGAGAATGGAATAGGCGTAGTCAGCGATCAATTGCTGACCGGCGATGGTTGGGTGTACCGAATCGTTGAACAGCAGCCGTGAGGGATCGGGATTGCTGCCGTTCACGCCGTACACCGGATTGGCGGTGCAGCCGTCGCCGCTGTAGCAGGTGCCGACCAGGTTCTGGTCGACGGCCAGGCCGAATTGCGCCGGGCTGCGCAGCGCTTCGCCGAGCAGCGTGGGAATGTTCAGCGGGATGACTTCGGCGTCCACCTGGCGCAGTTGGCCGAGCAACGACTGATTGAACACGCCTGAAAGCTGCGACAGCGGCGCTTGCTGCGGCGTGCCGCTGAAGTTCGGTGTCTGGCCCAGGTCCGGCAGCAGCCAGACCATGATGTAGCGCGCTCCACCCTGCTGCAGGGCCTGGGCGCTGGCCGCCAGGCGGGCACCGGCTGCGGCGGCGCTGGCGGGGCTGTTCACCAGGCCTTGGAGAAAATCATTGCCGCCGCCGGTGAGGTAGTACAGTGCGTTGGGGTCGGCGCGCAGTCCGCCGGCCAGATAGCCGGGACGCTCGCGCAGCACCAGGCCGGCGCCCAGGCGCCCGGGCGGAATCACTGCCTGGGAGGTTTCGGTGATCGAGTCGAGGACTTGCTGCGTGGTGTAGCCGCCGACCGCCCAGTTATTGCCGTCGGGCCGACCTTGCAGCAGGTTGCTCAGCGAAGTCGAAGGCCCCAATGACGTGGCGGAAAAGCCTAGTTTGGTGCCGAGGATCATCGGTGACACGGGCGCGTAGTAGCCATTGCCCTGGCGATTGGTGAAGCGCAGGCCCTGCGCGCTGCCGGTCAGGTCCGGGAACTGTCCCGCATCGCTGAGGCTGTCGCCGAAAACCAATAGGGAAGAATAAGGGGAGGGCGCTGCCATGGCCTGGCTGCAGACCAGGCTGAGCAGGCACAGGGTAGTACGCAGGAACGGCGGCTGGCGCATGGATGAAATTCCGTTTCGTTGTTGTTTTGAGGAGCAGCTCGCAGACCTTAGCAAAAAAACCGCCGGTAGGTTCCAGGCCTCTGCGTTTGCCGGGGTTTGCCGCGTATTGCGCCCGTTGTCGCGGTAGGCTACTGTGCCGGGACGTATGAGCGAGAACTACCCCGTGTTGATCGTCAGCAAACTCCTGATGCGCGTTATCAAGGCTCACGCCCGTTGGCGTTGGCGCGCCTGACACTTTCCCCTGCCGGCCTTGCCCGGCCCGTCCCGTTTGCCTCCTGCCGTTCCACATCGCCGTCGCGGTATCGCCGCGCCCATGAACGACGCAGGCAGGTCCGAAAGTACAGTCAGTAAGTTCAAGAGGTTGCCCCGATGTTACTGATGATCGACAACTACGATTCCTTTACCTACAACGTGGTGCAGTACCTTGGCGAGTTGGGTGCCGAGGTCAAGGTCATTCGCAACGATGAAATGACCATCGCCCAGATCGAAGCCTTGAATCCGGAACGCATCGTCGTGTCTCCCGGCCCCTGCACGCCGAGCGAGGCTGGGGTGTCCATCGAAGCCATCCTGCATTTTGCCGGCAAACTGCCGATCCTCGGCGTGTGCCTGGGGCACCAGTCCATCGGCCAGGCCTATGGGGGCGAGGTGGTGCGCGCGCGCCAGGTGATGCATGGCAAGACCAGTCCGGTGTTGCACCGTGACCTGGGTGTGTTCGCCGGATTGAACAATCCCCTGACCGTAACCCGCTATCACTCGCTGGTGGTCAAGCGCGATACCCTGCCGGACTGTCTGGAAGTCACCGCCTGGACGGCGCACGAAGATGGCTCGGTCGACGAAATCATGGGCCTGCGTCACAAGACCCTGAACATCGAAGGCGTACAGTTCCATCCGGAGTCAATCCTCACCGAACAGGGCCACGAGCTGTTCGCCAATTTCCTCAAGCAGACCGGCGGCCGCCGTTAAGGAACGACATGGATATCAAGAACGCGCTGAGTCGCATCGTTGGCCACCTCGACCTCACCACCGACGAGATGCGCGATGTCATGCGCCAGATCATGACTGGCCAATGCAGCGAGGCGCAGATCGGCGCCTTCCTCATGGGCATGCGCATGAAGAGCGAGAGCATCGATGAGATCGTCGGTGCCGTGTCGGTCATGCGCGAGCTGGCCGAGAAGGTCGAACTGCAGAGCCTCGACGGCGTGGTCGACATCGTCGGCACCGGTGGCGATGGCGCCAATATCTTCAACGTATCCACGGCCTCGGCTTTCGTGCTCGCGGCCGCTGGCTGCCCGGTGGCCAAGCACGGCAACCGCGCGGTGTCCGGCAAGAGCGGCAGCGCCGACTTGCTGGAAGCGGCCGGCATCTACCTGAACCTGACGCCGGTCCAGGTCGCGCGCTGCATCGACAGCCTGGGCATCGGCTTCATGTTCGCCCAGACTCACCACAGCGCCATGAAGCACGCCGCCGGCCCGCGCCGCGACCTCAGCCTGCGCACCCTGTTCAACATGCTCGGCCCGCTTACGAATCCGGCCGGGGTGAAGCATCAGGTGGTGGGGGTGTTCACCCAGGCGCTGTGCCGCCCGCTGGCCGAGGTGCTGCAGCGACTGGGCAGCAAGCACGTGCTGGTGGTGCACTCCAAGGATGGCCTGGACGAATTCAGCCTGGCCGCGCCGACCTTCGTGGCTGAACTGAAGAACGGCGAGATCAGCGAATACTGGGTCGAGCCTGAAGACCTCGGCATGAAAAGCCAGAGCCTGCATGGGCTGGCGGTCGAAGATCCACAGGCGTCGCTGGCGCTGATCCGCGACGCGTTGGGCCGGCGCAAGACCGAGAATGGCCAGAAGGCCGCTGAGATGATCGTGCTCAACGCGGGCGCCGCGCTGTATGCCGCCGACCATGCCATGAGCTTGAAGTCGGGCGTCGAACTGGCCCACGATGTGCTGCACACCGGCCTTGCCTGGGAAAAACTCCAGGAACTGGGCGCCTTTACCGCGGTATTCAAGCAGGAGAACGGAGCATGAGCGTACCGACGGTGCTGGAGCGGATCATCGTCCGCAAATTCCAGGAAGTGGCCGAGCGCAGTGCTCGCGTCAGCCTGGCCGAACTGGAGCGACTGGCAAAGGCGGCCGATGCCCCGCGTGGCTTTGCCGATGCCTTGATCAAGCAGGCCCGGGCCAAGCAGCCGGCGGTCATCGCCGAGATCAAGAAGGCGTCGCCGAGCAAGGGTGTGATTCGCGAGCTCTTCGAGCCCGCGGACATTGCCGTGAGCTATGAGAAGGGGGGGGCTACCTGCCTGTCGGTGCTCACCGATGTGGACTACTTCCAAGGCGCCGACCAGTACTTGCAACAGGCCCGGGCGGCGGTGTCGCTGCCGGTGATTCGCAAGGACTTCATGGTCGACCCTTACCAGATCGTCGAAGCCCGAGCCTTGGGCGCCGACTGCGTACTGCTGATCGTCTCAGCGCTGGACGACGTGAAGATGGCCGAGCTTGCCGCCACGGCCAAAGACGTCGGCCTCGACGTGCTGGTGGAAGTCCATGATGGCGACGAGCTGGAGCGGGCGCTGAAAACCCTGGATACGCCGCTGGTGGGGGTCAACAACCGTAACCTGCACACCTTCGAGGTCAGCTTGGACACCACCCTGGACCTGCTGCCCCGCATTCCCCGCGACCGTTTGGCCATCACCGAGAGCGGCATCCTCAACCGCGCCGACGTGGAACTGATGGAAATCAACGAGGTGTATTCCTTCCTGGTCGGCGAAGCGTTCATGCGCGCCGAGCAACCGGGCCTGGAACTGCAGCGGCTGTTTTTCCCCGACCAGGTGAAGAAAACCGTTCAGTCGCTGGACTGAACGCAACGAAGCCGGCGCGATGCCGGCTTTTTTGTGTTTGCTTGCGGCCTTTGGAAGCGGATTCACCTGCGCCAAGGCCCCACATTCTCGAAGGTGCACCATGACCGAGCAACCCCTGGCCCTTACCGTCGAACAAGGTCTGCATGCCGAGCAGGATCTGCTTGCTGCCGTCTGCCGTGGCGAACGCGAGTCCGGTGTGCTGTTCTGGCGACCTACCGACCACGCACTGGTCATGCCGCGCCGCATGAGCCGTCTCGAGCACTTCGAAACGGCATGCGCGGAGTTGGCGATCGCCGGCTGGCCGGTGCTGCTGCGCGAAACAGGGGGCGAGCCGGTGCCGCAATCCCACGCCACGGTCAACGTAGCGCTGATTTACGTGGCGCCGCGAAGCGAAGGCGATCATGGGCGTATCGAGAAGGCCTACGAGCGGCTGTGCCTGCCCCTGTGCGAGGTGCTGCGTGAATGGGGTGGGGTGGCGTCGGTCGGCGAGATCGACGGCGCGTTCTGCGACGGGCGTTACAACGTCAATCTCGAGGGCCGCAAGCTGGTCGGGACCGCCCAACGCTGGCGCCAGGGACTGGGCGGCAAGCGGCCGGTAGTGCTGGTTCACGGTGCACTGCTGTTGGACAACGAGCGCGAATCGATGGTGGCTGCGGTCAATCGCTTCAATGAGTGCTGCGCACTTGAGCAGCGCTGCCGCGCCGACAGCCATATCGCGCTGCACGAAGTGGCGCCGGCGGCGCCTTGGTTCGAGCGCCTGTCCAAGGCGTACGCCGAGGTACTCGGCGCACTGCCCAAGGATTAACGGGTGCCGAAGACCACCATGGTCTTGCCTTTGACGTGCACCAGGCTGCGTTCTTCCAGGTCCTTGAGGACGCGGCCGACCATCTCTCGCGAGCAGCCGACGATCCGCCCAATTTCCTGACGGGTGATCTTGATCTGCATGCCATCAGGATGGGTCATGGCGTCCGGCTGCTTGCACAGATCGAGCAGGCAGCGGGCCACCCGGCCGGTAACGTCGAAGAACGCCAGATCGCCGACTTTACGTGTGGTGTTACGAAGGCGCTGGGCCATCTGGCTGCCAAGGGCGTAGAGGATGTCCGGATCGTGGCGGGCCAGTTCGCGGAATTTCTCGTAGCTGATTTCGGCGACCTCGCATTCGGTCTTGGCGCGAACCCAAGCGCTGCGCTGCTGCTGCGGCCCGTCCGGCTCGAACAGGCCCAGTTCGCCGAAAAAGTCGCCACTGTTGAGGTAGGCGATGATCATTTCGTGGCCTTCGTCATCCTCGATCAGGATGGTCACCGAGCCCTTCACGATATACGACAGGGTCTGTGCCCGGTCGCCCGCGCAGATGATGTTGCTCTTGGCGGCATAGCGGCGGCGTTGGCAGTGCACCAGCAGCTTGTCGATATTCTTGATCTTGCCCGGAAGGGTCGAAGCTACCATCACGAAATCCTGTTCAAGGTACGCAGAGGCTCTTGCTAGGAGGGAGCTGGCATGTGCGCCAGTGATTTGGCGCCAGCTTATCAGACGCTTCTGACTTATCGGCATCAACCGCCAACTTCTTGAGCTTTTCCGAATACGTCACAAGGTCTAAGCTGACGGCCTTTTCCACAGTCAGGAGTCCGTATAGATGAAGGCACGCATCCAGTGGGCCGGTGAGGCCATGTTCCTCGGTGAATCGGGGAGTGGGCATGTCGTGGTCATGGACGGTCCTCCCGAAGCGGGCGGTCGCAACCTGGGCGTTCGGCCGATGGAAATGCTGCTGCTGGGTCTCGGCGGCTGCAGCAGTTTCGATGTGGTCAGCATCCTGAAGAAGTCCCGGCAGGCCGTTGAAAGTTGCGAGGCTTTCCTGGAGGCCGAGCGCGCTGGCGAGGACCCGAAGGTCTTCACCAAGATCCATCTGCAATTCGTGGTCAAAGGTCGAGGCCTGAAGGAAGCACAGGTCAAGCGGGCCGTTGAGTTGTCGGCCGAGAAATACTGCTCGGCCTCGATCATGCTCGACCGCGCTGGCGTTGAAATCACCCACGGTTACGAGATCGTCGAACTGGGTTGAGCCAGGTGGCCCGTTTTTCAGTCGCGCAGCGCAGGCATTGTCTGTAGCAGCCAATGTGGCAAGCGGGCCCGTACTGCTGCGCTCAATTGTTCCTGGCGTTTCTGGTAGGCCAGGCCCAAGCCGATGGCTGCCAGTCCGATCAGCGTCAACACCACTGGGAACAGCAGTGAGTCGGCGAACACTTCGTAAGACAGGTAGCCCAGGTACGCGGCCACACCCAGTGCGCCGAAGACCATGAAGACCGGACGGCGCAGCAGCACCGCGAAGCCCATCAACGCCAGGTTGATCAGGCAATACAAGGCCTTGTTCACCTCGCTGTCGCTGTTCATCGACGTCAGGCCACACCAGAAAGCCAGAAGTCCTGCCAGGTAACCCCACTCGGCGTAATCGCGTCGAGTTCGCCCATCGATCACCACGAACGCCACCAGCACAGCGAGCCCGAACCACACCGACACCTGTTCTCGTTGCGCCCAGGTCAAAGCATCGCCGTAGAGCCATTCGCTCAGATCCATCGACATGAACCACAGCGCTAAGGCGATCGGCATGACGATGAACGGAAAGGGTACCAGGCGCAACATCAGCAGCCCGGCCAGCACCGTGGCTGCTTCCATCCACAGCCAACTGGCCTGCACATAGGTGTAGTAGGTGTGGTACTCGCCCTGCGCCTCACCCATGGGCCACCAGCCGATCAGCAGTTCCACCGCGAACACGGCCAGGGGCACGATGCTCACGGCGACCGCTGCCAGCACCCCAGCGGGGACGATCTGCTCGCGACGTTGCAAGGTGAGCGCCAATCCAGTGAGGACGGCAATGTAGAGTACGGCCACTGCCAGCAGCGCCCAGTCGCCAATGCGCATCCAGGCTTCGGTCAGCAGCCAGCCCATGGCGCCCATGATCAGCAGGCCGCCGAAGTAGAAGGCGACATTGGCCAACTGGAACTGGCCCTGCTGCTGCGGTCGACGGCGCAGGAACTCGAGCAGGGCTCGATCCTGGCCAGGTTGCAGGATGCCAGCGCTTACGGCATTGGCCAGGTCCTTGGTATCGAAGCGCTCGGTCATCGTGTTTCCTAGGCTTTGTCTGAAAAGCCTTGATACTCGGTGATGCTGCGTTGAAAACCGCCTGGATCGCCAGCCCGGTCGGAATGCTCATTTACAACCCGTAAAGTCGAGCGCGACTCCGACCGTTCCTCGGCGGTTTTCGCCTTGCCTGACCTTCGTCTCAAGGCTTTTCACACAAAGCCTAGATTCGGTAAGTGCTCTTGGTCATCACCTTGGCCAGCACGCTCATGCCGAACCTCACCGGAGCAGGGAAGCGATAGCCGCCGGCCTGCAGAGCCGATTCGGCGTGGTGTTCTTCATCGACGCGCATCTGTTCGAGAATGGCGCGCGACTTTTCGTCCTGCTCCGGAAGCTGCTCCAGGTGCTCGTCCAGGTGCTTGCATACCTGCTGCTCGGTGGCCGCGACGAAACCCAGGCTGACTTTGTCGCTCACCAGCCCGGCCAGCGCGCCGATGCCGAACGACATGCCGTAGAACAGTGGGTTGAGGACGCTGGGATGACTGCCCAGTTGGCGAATACGCTGCTCGCACCAGGCCAGGTGGTCGATTTCTTCCTCGGCTGCATGCTCCATGGCCTTGCGAACCTGTGGCAGTTTGGCGGTCAGGGCCTGACCCTGGTACAGCGCCTGGGCGCATACCTCACCGGTATGGTTGATGCGCATGAGGCCGGCGATGTGACGCGTTTGCGAGTCGTCCAGCTCGGCATCCGGCTGGATGATGGCCGGCGAGGGGCGGGAAGGTTGGCCGCTGAAGGGCAGCAAGGTGCGCATGGCGGTATCGGCCTGCAGCAACAAGCGGTCGAGCGGCGAATAGTGACGTTCGGTAGCCATCGGGCACCTCCGCTGAAGTGGTGCCCGACAGTCTACCGCAATCCCCAGGGCGGGGCTTGCCTTGAGTCAGCCCGGCGGCCAGTTCATCTGGCGCTGCCCGAGCACATGCATATGGATGTGATAGACCGTCTGCCCGCCTTGCGGGTTGCAGTTCATCACCACCCGAAAGCCCTCCTCGCAACCTTGCTCGACCGCCAGGCGCTGTGCGGTGAACAGGATGTGCCCGGCCAGGGCCTTGTCCTCTTCGGTGAGGTGATTCAGCGTGGGGATGTGTTTTTTCGGAATGACCAGAAAGTGCACCGGGGCCGCAGGTGCGATGTCCTTGAACGCCAGGATCTGGTCGTCTTCATAAATGATATCCGCCGGGATTTCCCGGTTGATGATCTTGAGGAATAGATCGTCCACTTCACTTGCTCCTTGGTGAGGGTCGAAGCGCAGTGTACTGAGCGCGGCGTCGCTCGGACAGGGCCTACTCGGCTTCGATCGGGCAGTAGCGACGATGGATCATTCCCGCCAGCTTGCGGCTGAGCCAGCGCGGCAGCAGCCGAGGGGCGAAGGCGAGCCAGCGATTGCGCCGGCCCGGCATGATCAGCGCGCGATTGCGGTCCAGCGCGCGCACGGTGTGCAGCGCCACTTCCTCTGGGCTCAGGCAGCGGGTGCTGCCCTCGAGCCGTGGGATGCGTCGGCGCGCCGAGCGGATCGGTCCGGGGCACAGTACCGAGACTTTTATTCCGGTGCGCCGCAGTTCTTCGCGCAGGGCCTGCGAAAAGCTCAGCACGTAGGCCTTGCTGGCGCTGTAGCACGCCATCCAGGGCCCAGGCGCGACACCGGCCAGCGAGGCGACATTGAGGATCTGGCCGCCGCCCTGAACCGCCATCAGGTTGCCGATCGCATGACACAGGCGGGTGAGGGCCAGGACGTTGACTTCCAGTAGATCCTGCTCGTCGGCCCATTCATGAGCCAGGAAGGGGCCGTAGGTGCGCTGCCCGGCGCAATTGACCAGCAGGTCGATGCGCCGCTCGCCCTCCTCGAGTTCCAGTACGAAGCCCGACAGGCGCAATGGCTGGCTGAGATCGCACGCACGCAGCAACACCTCGACGCCGAAGCGCTGGTTCAACTCCATGGCGATGGGCTCCAGCGTCTCGCGATGCCGTGCCACCAGGATCAGATTGCGCCCGCGGCGCGCCAGGGCCTCCGCCAGGGCCAGTCCCAGGCCGCTGGAAGCTCCGGTGATCATGGCGTAACGGGTCATGCAAGGCTCCTGGCGGCTGAAGAGGGGCGCTAGTGTACAGCGTGGTTGGCCGACTTGTTGGCTTTTGCGCAGGTCTCAGAGCGCCAGGTCGGGGCCTTTGGAAAGAGCGCTCAGGTACTCTTGGCGCAGGCGTTCGATCAGCGTCGCAGCGGATGGCAGGTCGTCGATTGCGCCGACGCCTTGTCCCGCAGACCACACGGTTTTCCAAGCCTTGGCTTCTTCATCCATCGGTTTGAGCCGGGTCGCCTCGGCTGTGGACTTGAGCGCGGTCATGTCGTAGCCGGCCTGCTCCAGACTTTGGCGCAGAAAGCTGGCCGGCACGCCCGAAACGGCAGGGGTGTGCACGATGTCTGCTGCGTGGGCATCCAGCAGCATCTGTTTGTATGCCGCTTGGGCATGGCTTTCGGCGGTGGCGATGAAGCGTGTGCCGATGTACGCGAGGTCGGCGCCCAGCAGGCGGGCGGCGAGGATCTCGTGGCCATGATTGATGCAACCCGCCAGCAGCAGGGTTTTGTCGAAGAACTGGCGAATTTCGGCGACCAGGGCGAATGGACTCCAGGTTCCCGCATGCCCTCCAGCGCCGGCTGCCACAGCGATCAAACCATCTACGCCGGCCTCGGCGGCCTTTTCCGCATGCCGGCGGGTGGTGACATCGTGGAAGACCACCCCGCCATAGCTGTGCACGGCATCCACCACCTCCTTGGCTGCGCCGAGACTGGTGATCACAATCGGCACCCGGTGCTCAACGCACAGCGCCAGATCTGCCTGCAGGCGAGGATTGCTCGGGTGCACGATCAGGTTGACCGCGTAGGGTGCAGGGGCGTGCAGTTGCGCCAGCCCCGTCTCGATCTCTTCCAGCCATGCCTTGAACCCGGCACTGTCGCGCTGATTCAGCGCCGGAAAGCTGCCCACCACGCCCTCGGCACAACATGCCAGCACCAACTGTGGATTGGAGATGAGAAACATTGGCGCTGCGACCGCTGGCAAACGCAGGCGCTGCTGGAGAACCGTGGGCAGGGACATGGCGAGACTCCTTCGCTCAGGTGCGGCTTAAAACGGTTTCACGACCACCAGGATGACGATGGCCAGCAGGAAAAGCACAGGCACTTCGTTGAACCAGCGGTAGTACACATGGCTACGGGTGTTCTGCCCGGCAGCGAAGCGTTTGCGCTGCGCGCCGCAGATGTGATGGTAGCCGGTGAGCAGGAGCACCAGTGTCAGCTTGGCGTGCAGCCAGCCCTGGCTCAGCCACCCCGGCGTCAGATAGAGCATCCACAGGCCAAACACGTAAGTGGCGATCATGGCCGGATTCATGATGCCGCGGTACAGCTTGCGCTCCATGGTGACGAAGCGTTCCTGGCTGATGCTGTCCTGGCTTTGTGCGTGGTAGACGAACAGGCGCGGCAAGTAGAAAAGGCCAGCGAACCAGCAGACCACGCTGACGATGTGCAGGGCCTTGATCCAGAGATAGAGCATGGGGTGTTCCTTCAGGTTTTCACGGTGGTCAGAGAGTAGTGGCCCGGTACTGCCATGGGCTAGCCAAGAGTTGTTACAGGCGCCACGTCACCCTATCATCGTGCGCTTTCCAGTGGTCTCGTTGATGAGGGGCAAGCATTATGATCAAGGTCGGTATCGTCGGCGGCACGGGCTACACCGGTGTCGAACTGTTGCGCCTGCTGGCACAGCACCCCCAGGCCGAGGTGGCGGTCATCACCTCGCGTTCCGAGGCCGGTGTGGCGGTGGCCGACATGTACCCGAACCTGCGCGGCCACTATGACGGCCTGCAGTTCAGCGTGCCGGACAGCAAGACCCTGGGCGCCTGCGATGTGGTGTTCTTCGCTACCCCTCACGGTGTTGCCCACGCGCTGGCCGGTGAGTTGCTGGCGGCCGGCACTCGGGTCATTGACCTGTCTGCGGACTTCCGTCTGCAGGATGCCGAGCAATGGGGCAAATGGTATGGCCAGCCCCATGGCGCGCCGCAGTTGTTGGGGGAAGCGGTCTACGGGCTGCCCGAAGTCAACCGCGACAAGATCCGCCAAGCGCGCCTGATCGCCGTTCCGGGCTGCTACCCGACCGCGACCCAGCTCGGTTTCCTGCCGCTGCTCGAAGCCGGACTGGCAGACCCGTCGCGCCTGATCGCCGACTGCAAGTCGGGCGTCAGTGGCGCCGGTCGCGGTGCTGCGGTGGGTTCGCTGTTCTGCGAAGCGGGTGAAAGCATGAAAGCCTATGCGGTCAAGGGGCATCGCCACCTGCCGGAAATCAGTCAGGGGCTGCGTCTGGCGGCGGGCAAGGACATCGGGCTGACCTTCGTGCCTCATCTCACGCCCATGATTCGTGGCATTCACGCGACGCTCTATGCCAACGTGGTCGACACCTCGGTCGATCTGCAAGCGCTGTTCGAGAAACGTTATGCCGATGAACCGTTCGTCGATGTCATGCCGGCGGGCAGCCACCCGGAAACCCGCAGCGTGCGCGGCGCCAACGTGTGCCGAATTGCCGTGCATCGTCCGCAGGGCGGTGATCTGGTGGTGGTCCTATCGGTCATCGACAACTTGGTCAAAGGCGCCTCCGGCCAGGCCGTGCAAAACCTGAACATCCTGTTCGGCCTGGATGAACGCCTGGGCTTGAGCCACGCCGGCTTGCTGCCATAAGTGGCACAGGCAGCCGAGCTGCTGCCTTGAGCTTGCCGCTTGCCGTTCGCCTCATGCCTAATTGTTGACCAATTTTCTCGGAGAAGCGGATAATGCGCGTCATCGAGTGTTATGGCGGCTTACGCCGGGAGAACCAACATGAGCGTCGAAACCTTCACCCCCACCGCCCTGGAGTTCACCCAGGGTGCTGCGCACAAGGTGAAGACCCTGGTGTCCGAAGAGGGCAATGACCGCCTCAAGCTGCGCGTGTTCGTGACCGGCGGTGGCTGCTCGGGATTCCAGTACGGCTTCACTTTCGATGAGGACGTGGCCGAGGACGACACCATCGTCGAGCGCGAAGGCGTGTCGCTGGTGGTCGATCCGATGAGCTTCCAGTACCTGGCAGGTGCCGAAGTCGATTACCAGGAAGGTCTGGAGGGCTCGCGCTTCGTGATCAAGAATCCGAATGCCGCCACCACGTGCGGCTGCGGATCGTCGTTCTCGATCTGAGTCCGCTGCCACTCACGAAAACGCCGCGCTCGTGCGCGGCGTTTTCGTTTCTTTCGATCAGGCGGGGTAGATCGCGCCGAGCACACGCGAGCCTCTGGCTGCCGTGACACTTGGGCGATTGGCCGGAATTCCTTCGAGGCAGCAATGGGCCAGCCATGCAAACGCCATGGCCTCGACCCAATCCGGATCGATCCCTTGTGCCTGCGTGCTGGTCACCGTGGTGCCGTTCAACAATGCGGTCAGGCGTTGCATCAGCGCACCATTGCGCGCACCGCCTCCGCAGACCATCAGTGCATCGGTGCGCGGCTGGGCTTCAACCAGCGCATCTACGATGCTGCGTGCGGTCAGTTCCAGAAGGGTGGCTTGCACGTCTTCGTCACGGTAGCGCGGAAACCGCATCAGGTGACCGTCCAACCAAGGCAGGTTGAAGACTTCCCGTCCTGTGCTTTTCGGGCCACTGCCGGCGAAGAAGGTATCGCCCAGCAGCGCGGTAAGCAGGTCGCTCTGTACCTTGCCACTGGCTGCCCAAGCGCCATCTGCGTCGAAGACTTCACCGCGTTTGCGCTCGATCCACGCATCGAGCAGGACATTGCCTGGCCCGCAATCGAAGCCGCGAACTGGCGTGTTCTGCGCAATCAGGCTGAGGTTGCTGAAGCCACCCACGTTGAGCACGGCCAGGTGCTGGCCCAGATGGCCGAACAAGGCTTCATGGAAGGCCGGTACCAAGGGAGCGCCCTGGCCCCCAGCGGCGACATCGCGACGACGGAAGTCGCCGACCACGCAAATGTTCGTCAGCTCGGCGAGCAGGGCCGGGTTGCCGATTTGCACCGTGAAGCCTCGGGTCGGCTCATGGCGAATGGTCTGGCCATGGCTGCCGATGGCACGGATCGCCTCGGGGGCGAGACCTTGCTCTTTCAGTAACTGCTGTATGCCTTGTGCAGCCAGCTTGGCCCAGCGATTCTCTGCCAGTGCAGCACGGGCGATCTCGTCAGGGCCGCTGGCGCACAGGCTCAGCAAGTCCTGGCGCAGATCGGCAGGCATGGGCAGATAGCAGGTGGCGAGCAGCCGTGGCTGATCCAACTGTTCGATCAAGGCAATGTCCAGTCCGTCGAGACTGGTGCCGGACATCACCCCCAGGTAAAGCGTCATCTCAGCGCTTGTTCGCGGCGAGCAAGGTGGCTTTTTCCTGATCCATGCGGGCCACCAACGGCTGGCTCTGCTGCAGGAATCGCTGACGCTCGGCCTTGGCGATCGGGTCGGCCATCGGCACTTTCTGGCTCAGCGGATCGACGTGTACACCGTTGACCTGGAACTCATAGTGCAGGTGCGGCCCAGTGGACAGACCGGTGGTGCCGATGTAGCCGATGATCTGACCCTGTTTGACGCTGCTGCCGGTCTTGATGCCCTTGGCGAAGCCCTGCATGTGACCGTACAAGGTCTTGTAGCTGTTGCCGTGGGCAATGATCACGGTGTTGCCGTAACCACCACGCCGGCCCGCCAGTTCGATGCGTCCGTCACCTGCAGCCTTGATGGGCGTACCGCGTGGCGCCGCATAGTCCACGCCTTTGTGCGCGCGGATCTTGTTCAGGATTGGATGCTTGCGTCCGGCAGAAAAGCGCGAGCTGATGCGGGCGAAGTCGACTGGTGTGCGAATGAATGCCTTGCGAAGGCTATTGCCGTCGGCGGTGTAGTAACTGGTATTGCCCTGCTTGTTGGTATAGCGCACGGCGGTGTAGGTCTTGCCGCGGTTGGTGAAGCGTGCAGAGAGAATATTGCCGGTGCCGACCACCTTGCCGTCCATCACCTTCTGTTCGTAGACCACATCGAATTCGTCACCTGGGCGGATGTCCTGGGCGAAGTCGATGTCGTAGCCGAGCACGCGGGCCATATCCATGGTCATGCTGTGGGACAGCCCGGCGCGTTGGGCCGAAGCGGACAGCGAGCTCTTGATCACGCCATGGGCGTAGGCGGTACGCACCACCGGTTTGCTGATCTCGCGAGCGAAGGCGTAACCCTTGTCGGTCTTGTTCAGACGGATGCTTTCGAGCTTGCTGACCTGGCTGTGCAGGCTGGTCAGTTGACCCTCTTTGTCCAGTTCAAACTGCAGCACCTGGCCGTGTTTGAGCTGACTGAACTGCTTGGCCTGCTTGTCACTGGCCAGAACGTCGTGGACCGCGTTGGCGGGCAGGCCCACCTTGGCGAAGAGTGTGGAGAGGGTGTCGCCACGGGCTACGATCACTTCCCGATGGCCTGGGGCTTTGTCTTCAGGTTTTTCTTGTGCGACCGGCTGAGCGCGCTCGGCGGCCTGCTCGGTGTTGCTGTCGTCACCTTCGATTTGCGCGAAGGGCGATCCGCTGTTTTCGGTGGATTGCACCAGGGGGGCAGCCCGGGATTCGTCGTTGAGTTGCTCGGCCGGGGTATCGAGCTCGAGGCTGAGGGTGGTTTTCTTCGCTTCTACGTCGCTGGAGGGGAATACCAGCAAGGCCAGGCTGAGCAGGGCGGCGATGCCGCTGGCGGCCAACAGGTGGCTCTTCGGATAAAGCGGCGGCGCTTTAGGCGTGTCGTTGGTCATAGGTGAGGTGACTTTGAAAAAGTGAATGAAAAAGGTGACTGAGATCGCTGCAAGACACGGTGGAAAAGATGAATGACATGATGAAGATGAAATAACTGTATAAAATATAACCAAAACCGTTTTCGCGCAAGGGCGCGTAGACGCCTCAATCCTTGCTTCAGGTCACATCCGGTCGTCAAACTTGTATTTGATGGGCGATCTTGTATCGTTGTTCCCCTTTGAATCTGAGCCTTGCGGGTCTGTCTATGAAGTCGGTTGAAGAGCAGCTGGCGCTAATCAAGCGCGGTGCGGAAGAAGTGTTGGTCGAGTCGGAGCTGGTCGAGAAACTCAAGCGCGGCCAGCCATTGCGCATCAAGGCGGGCTTCGATCCGACCGCGCCCGACCTGCACCTGGGGCATACCGTGCTGATCAACAAGCTGCGCCAGTTCCAAGAGCTGGGACATCAGGTGATCTTCCTGATCGGCGACTTCACCGGCATGATCGGCGATCCGAGCGGCAAGAGCGCCACCCGCCCGCCGCTCACCCGCGAGCAGGTATTGGATAACGCCGAGACCTATAAGCAGCAGGTGTTCAAGATCCTCGACCCGGCCAAGACCGAGGTTGCCTTCAACTCCACCTGGATGGACTCCCTGACCCCGGCTGATTTCATTCGCCTTGCCTCGCAGTACACGGTGGCGCGCATGCTCGAGCGTGACGACTTCGACAAGCGTTACAGCAGCCAGCAGCCGATCGCGATTCATGAGTTCCTCTACCCTCTGGTGCAGGGTTATGACTCCGTGGCGCTCAAGGCCGATGTGGAGCTGGGCGGCACCGACCAGCGCTTCAACCTGCTGATGGGGCGCGAGTTGCAGCGCGCGTATGGGCAGGAGGCTCAGAACATCGTCACCATGCCGCTGCTCGAAGGCTTGGATGGCGTCAAGAAGATGTCCAAGTCGCTGGGCAATTATGTGGGTATCCAGGAAGCGCCGGGTGTGATGTACAGCAAGCTCGTGTCGATTCCTGACACCCTGATGTGGCGCTACTTCGAGCTGCTGAGCTTCCGCTCGATGGCGGAAATCGACGCGTTCCGTGCTGATGTGGAGAAGGGGGCGAATCCGCGCGACATCAAGATCAAGCTCGCCGAAGAAATTGTGGCACGTTTCCATGGTGAGGAGGCTGCAGCCAATGCTCACCGTGCTGCCGGTAATCGAATGAAGGAGGGTGAGCTGCCTGAGGATCTGCCGGAGATCGAGGTGGTTGCAGATGCCGACTTGCCGATTGCCGCCGTGCTCAACCGGGCGGGTCTTGTTAAGAATTCGGCGCAGGCGCGCGACTTGCTTAGCGGTGGCGCGGTGAAAGTAGATGGCGTGGTGGTTGAGAAGGACTTTATGTTTGTCCTGGGAGCCATACATGTTTGCCAGGCTGGCAAGAAGGCCTTTGCTCGAGTGACGTTGAAGGCTGAGTGATGGCACATGGTTGTGTAGCTATATAGAAGCGGGGCGGCCGACAGGCCGCCCCGCTTTGTTTCAACTATTTGAATTTATTTGAAATTAAGCCTTGACCGCCGTTCAGATCCCCTTATAATGCGCCCCACTTCCGCAGCAAACGGAACGCGAAACTCCTTGAGAATCAACGAGTTAAGCGAGTTCGGCGCGGTGCGAATGGCTTCGATCCTCGGGTTGAAAGCGGTGAAAAAGGCAGTTGACAGCATCGTTTGGTGCTGTATGATTCGCCTCCCGCTACGAGAGATCGCAGCGAGTCAAGTGTTTGAAGCTAAACGAGTTTCTCGGAAAAAACTTCACAATAAACGCTTGACACGAAGTAAGGCTGCTGTAGAATGCGCGGCCTCGGTTGAGACGAAACGCTCTTAGCCAAACGCTCTTTAACAAATCGAATCAAGCAATTCGTGTGGGTGCTTGTGAGTACGGACTGATTGTCGCATAGATTATCAGCATCACAAGTGGCCATGCGAGAAATCACATAGTCATTTGAGATTGCTGAGCCAAGTTTAGGGTTTCTTAAAAACCCAAGCAGTATTGAACTGAAGAGTTTGATCATGGCTCAGATTGAACGCTGGCGGCAGGCCTAACACATGCAAGTCGAGCGGATGAGAGGAGCTTGCTTCTCGATTCAGCGGCGGACGGGTGAGTAATGCCTAGGAATCTGCCTGGTAGTGGGGGACAACGTTTCGAAAGGAACGCTAATACCGCATACGTCCTACGGGAGAAAGCAGGGGACCTTCGGGCCTTGCGCTATCAGATGAGCCTAGGTCGGATTAGCTAGTTGGTGAGGTAATGGCTCACCAAGGCGACGATCCGTAACTGGTCTGAGAGGATGATCAGTCACACTGGAACTGAGACACGGTCCAGACTCCTACGGGAGGCAGCAGTGGGGAATATTGGACAATGGGCGAAAGCCTGATCCAGCCATGCCGCGTGTGTGAAGAAGGTCTTCGGATTGTAAAGCACTTTAAGTTGGGAGGAAGGGTTGTAGATTAATACTCTGCAATTTTGACGTTACCGACAGAATAAGCACCGGCTAACTCTGTGCCAGCAGCCGCGGTAATACAGAGGGTGCAAGCGTTAATCGGAATTACTGGGCGTAAAGCGCGCGTAGGTGGTTTGTTAAGTTGGATGTGAAAGCCCCGGGCTCAACCTGGGAACTGCATCCAAAACTGGCAAGCTAGAGTACGGTAGAGGGTGGTGGAATTTCCTGTGTAGCGGTGAAATGCGTAGATATAGGAAGGAACACCAGTGGCGAAGGCGACCACCTGGACTGATACTGACACTGAGGTGCGAAAGCGTGGGGAGCAAACAGGATTAGATACCCTGGTAGTCCACGCCGTAAACGATGTCAACTAGCCGTTGGAATCCTTGAGATTTTAGTGGCGCAGCTAACGCATTAAGTTGACCGCCTGGGGAGTACGGCCGCAAGGTTAAAACTCAAATGAATTGACGGGGGCCCGCACAAGCGGTGGAGCATGTGGTTTAATTCGAAGCAACGCGAAGAACCTTACCAGGCCTTGACATGCAGAGAACTTTCCAGAGATGGATTGGTGCCTTCGGGAACTCTGACACAGGTGCTGCATGGCTGTCGTCAGCTCGTGTCGTGAGATGTTGGGTTAAGTCCCGTAACGAGCGCAACCCTTGTCCTTAGTTACCAGCACGTCATGGTGGGCACTCTAAGGAGACTGCCGGTGACAAACCGGAGGAAGGTGGGGATGACGTCAAGTCATCATGGCCCTTACGGCCTGGGCTACACACGTGCTACAATGGTCGGTACAGAGGGTTGCCAAGCCGCGAGGTGGAGCTAATCTCACAAAACCGATCGTAGTCCGGATCGCAGTCTGCAACTCGACTGCGTGAAGTCGGAATCGCTAGTAATCGCGAATCAGAATGTCGCGGTGAATACGTTCCCGGGCCTTGTACACACCGCCCGTCACACCATGGGAGTGGGTTGCACCAGAAGTAGCTAGTCTAACCTTCGGGGGGACGGTTACCACGGTGTGATTCATGACTGGGGTGAAGTCGTAACAAGGTAGCCGTAGGGGAACCTGCGGCTGGATCACCTCCTTAATCGAAGACATCAGCCTGCTGATGAGCTCCCACACGAATTGCTTGATTCATTGTGAAAAGACGATGCTGTAACGCGACCCTGTTATAGGTCTGTAGCTCAGTTGGTTAGAGCGCACCCCTGATAAGGGTGAGGTCGGCAGTTCAAATCTGCCCAGACCTACCAATTACTTGGTGCGGCCTACGAGATGTAGCAGATACACGGGGCCATAGCTCAGCTGGGAGAGCGCCTGCCTTGCACGCAGGAGGTCAGCGGTTCGATCCCGCTTGGCTCCACCACCTTTGTACAGCACTGTTAGAACTCAGAAATGAGCATTCGCGCGTCGCGTTGACGCCGCGTTGGAATGTTGATTTCTGGCTTTTGCCAGATCGTTCTTTAAAAATTCGGATATGTGATAGATACAGACTGATGACCAGTTTCACTGCTGGAAATCAGGCTGAGGTAAAATTTGTGAGTTCTGCTCGAAAGAGCGACGTGCGAATTTTCGGCGAATGTCGTCTTCACAGTATAACCAGATTGCTTGGGGTTATATGGTCAAGTGAAGAAGCGCATACGGTGGATGCCTTGGCAGTCAGAGGCGATGAAAGACGTGGTAGCCTGCGATAAGCTTTGGGGAGTCGGCAAACAGACTGTGATCCAGAGATCTCTGAATGGGGGAACCCACCTAGGATAACCTAGGTATCTTGTACTGAATCCATAGGTGCAAGAGGCGAACCAGGGGAACTGAAACATCTAAGTACCCTGAGGAATAGAAATCAACCGAGATTCCCTTAGTAGTGGCGAGCGAACGGGGACCAGCCCTTAAGTTGATTTGAGATTAGTGGAACGCTCTGGAAAGTGCGGCCATAGTGGGTGATAGCCCCGTACACGAAAATCTCTTTTCAATGAAATCGAGTAGGACGGAGCACGAGAAACTTTGTCTGAACATGGGGGGACCATCCTCCAAGGCTAAATACTACTGACTGACCGATAGTGAACCAGTACCGTGAGGGAAAGGCGAAAAGAACCCCGGAGAGGGGAGTGAAATAGAACCTGAAACCGTATGCGTACAAGCAGTGGGAGCCTACTTTGTTAGGTGACTGCGTACCTTTTGTATAATGGGTCAGCGACTTATATTCAGTGGCGAGCTTAACCGAATAGGGGAGGCGTAGCGAAAGCGAGTCTTAATAGGGCGCTTAGTCGCTGGGTATAGACCCGAAACCGGGCGATCTATCCATGGGCAGGTTGAAGGTTAGGTAACACTGACTGGAGGACCGAACCGACTACCGTTGAAAAGTTAGCGGATGACCTGTGGATCGGAGTGAAAGGCTAATCAAGCTCGGAGATAGCTGGTTCTCCTCGAAAGCTATTTAGGTAGCGCCTCATGTATCACTGCTGGGGGTAGAGCACTGTTTCGGCTAGGGGGTCATCCCGACTTACCAAACCGATGCAAACTCCGAATACCAGCAAGTGCCGAGCATGGGAGACACACGGCGGGTGCTAACGTCCGTCGTGAAAAGGGAAACAACCCAGACCGTCAGCTAAGGTCCCAAAGTCATGGTTAAGTGGGAAACGATGTGGGAAGGCTTAGACAGCTAGGAGGTTGGCTTAGAAGCAGCCATCCTTTAAAGAAAGCGTAATAGCTCACTAGTCGAGTCGGCCTGCGCGGAAGATGTAACGGGGCTCAAACCATGCACCGAAGCTACGGGTATCACCTTTGGTGATGCGGTAGAGGAGCGTTCTGTAAGCCTGTGAAGGTGAGTTGAGAAGCTTGCTGGAGGTATCAGAAGTGCGAATGCTGACATGAGTAACGACAATGCGAGTGAAAAACTCGCACGCCGAAAGACCAAGGTTTCCTGCGCAACGTTAATCGACGCAGGGTTAGTCGGTCCCTAAGGCGAGGCTGAAAAGCGTAGTCGATGGAAAACAGGTTAATATTCCTGTACTTGCAGTTATTGCGATGGAGGGACGGAGAAGGCTAGGCCAGCCTGGCGTTGGTTGTCCAGGTTTAAGGTGGTAGGCTGAAATCTTAGGCAAATCCGGGATTTCAAGGCCGAGAGCTGATGACGAGTTGCCTTTAGGCGACGAAGTGGTTGATGCCATGCTTCCAAGAAAAGCTCCTAAGCTTCAGATAACTGGGAACCGTACCCCAAACCGACACAGGTGGTTAGGTAGAGAATACCAAGGCGCTTGAGAGAACTCGGGTGAAGGAACTAGGCAAAATGGCACCGTAACTTCGGGAGAAGGTGCGCCGGCGAGGGTGAAGGACTTGCTCCGTAAGCCCATGCCGGTCGAAGATACCAGGCCGCTGCGACTGTTTATTAAAAACACAGCACTCTGCAAACACGAAAGTGGACGTATAGGGTGTGACGCCTGCCCGGTGCCGGAAGGTTAATTGATGGGGTTAGCGCAAGCGAAGCTCTTGATCGAAGCCCCGGTAAACGGCGGCCGTAACTATAACGGTCCTAAGGTAGCGAAATTCCTTGTCGGGTAAGTTCCGACCTGCACGAATGGCGTAACGATGGCGGCGCTGTCTCCACCCGAGACTCAGTGAAATTGAAATCGCTGTGAAGATGCAGTGTATCCGCGGCTAGACGGAAAGACCCCGTGAACCTTTACTATAGCTTTGCACTGGACTTTGAGCTTGCTTGTGTAGGATAGGTGGGAGGCTTTGAAGTGGGGACGCCAGTTCTCATGGAGCCATCCTTGAAATACCACCCTGGCAACCTTGAGGTTCTAACTCAGGTCCGTGATCCGGATCGAGGACAGTGTATGGTGGGTAGTTTGACTGGGGCGGTCTCCTCCCAAAGAGTAACGGAGGAGTACGAAGGTGCGCTCAGACCGGTCGGAAATCGGTCGTAGAGTATAAAGGCAAAAGCGCGCTTGACTGCGAGACAGACACGTCGAGCAGGTACGAAAGTAGGTCTTAGTGATCCGGTGGTTCTGTATGGAAGGGCCATCGCTCAACGGATAAAAGGTACTCCGGGGATAACAGGCTGATACCGCCCAAGAGTTCATATCGACGGCGGTGTTTGGCACCTCGATGTCGGCTCATCACATCCTGGGGCTGAAGCCGGTCCCAAGGGTATGGCTGTTCGCCATTTAAAGTGGTACGCGAGCTGGGTTTAGAACGTCGTGAGACAGTTCGGTCCCTATCTGCCGTGGACGTTTGAGATTTGAGAGGGGCTGCTCCTAGTACGAGAGGACCGGAGTGGACGAACCTCTGGTGTTCCGGTTGTCACGCCAGTGGCATTGCCGGGTAGCTATGTTCGGAAGAGATAACCGCTGAAAGCATCTAAGCGGGAAACTTGCCTCAAGATGAGATCTCACTGGGATCTAGAATCCCCTGAAGGGCCGTCGAAGACTACGACGTTGATAGGTGGGGTGTGTAAGCGCTGTGAGGCGTTGAGCTAACCCATACTAATTGCCCGTGAGGCTTGACCATATAACACCCAAGCAATTTGAGCGTGAGCGCCGAATTGTGGTGGTGAAGACGAGAGAACCGAAAGTTCGCGACGAACCACAGAATCACATATCCGAATAGGCTGGGGTGTCCGTAAGGGCGCACTGGCAACCGAATTTCTTGACGACCATAGAGCATTGGAACCACCTGATCCCATCCCGAACTCAGCAGTGAAACGATGCATCGCCGATGGTAGTGTGGGGTTTCCCCATGTGAGAGTAGGTCATCGTCAAGATTCATTTCGCAAAACCCCTATCTGCGCGAGCAGGTAGGGGTTTTGTCTTTTTGGTGTTTTCAAAATCAGCGCTGCCCTCACAAGTCGGTGCCTCATAGCTACCCTGTCTGGAGTGTGTCGGCTGGGCTCGGCCCTTTCCCTATGCAATCCAGCAACCCGTGGCTATCATGCCTGCCTTATTACAAGTCGAGACTGGCATGCTGAAGTTGTTGAATCTCCTTAAGGATGGGCGGTTTCATTCCGGCCAGGCTTTAGGGCAATCCATGGGGGTAAGCCGCAGTGCGGTTTGGAAGCAGCTTCAGCACCTGGAGGCCGAGCTGGATTTGGTTATCCACAAGGTGCGTGGGCGCGGTTACCAGCTGGCAACGCCGCTGAGCCTTCTCGACTCAACGGCGATTGCGGCCTACGCCGAAAGTGAGGCATGGCCAGTTCAGGTTCACGACATCATCGACTCCACCAATGCCGAGGCTTTGCGCTGTGTAGCACAGGGTCAGGCCGCGCCTTTTGTCATTATTGCCGAGCGCCAGAAAGCCGGCCGTGGTCGACGTGGCAGGCAGTGGGTCAGTCCGTTCGCTGAAAACCTTTACTACAGCCTGGTGATACGCGTCGAAGGCGGCATGCGTCAGCTTGAAGGTCTAAGTCTGGTGGTCGGACTTGCCGTGATGCGTACTCTGCAGGAGTTTGGGGTGGCGGAGGCGGGGCTCAAATGGCCGAATGACGTGTTAGTCGGTCCCCGGAAGATCTCTGGCATTCTGCTCGAGCTGGTCGGCGATCCTGCAGATGTCTGCCATGTGGTACTGGGGATTGGTATCAACGTGAACATGCAGAATAACAACCAGGTTGATCAACAATGGACTTCGATACGGCGTGAGACGGGCGAGCTTATCGACCGCAACCAGCTGGTTGCTCGGCTCAACGGAAATTTACAGCATGTGCTTGCACGTCATCATCACGAAGGCTTCCTCGGATTCCAGCATGAATGGGAGCAGGCGCATGTATGGCAGGGCAGAAGCGTCTCGCTGATAGCCGGCAATCATACGGTGGATGGTGTCGTTTTGGGTGTGGACGGGCAGGGTGGTCTGCGTATGAACGTCAACGGCGTCGAGAAGAGCTTCAGCGGCGGAGAGCTTGGGTTGAGGTTGCGGAATGATTCTTGAGCTCGACTGTGGTAACAGCTTTATCAAATGGCGGGTGATCCATGCTGATGACGCCATCATTGTGGGTGGCGGTATCGTTGACTCGGACCAGGCCTTGATCGCGCAGGTAGCAAAACTGCCTAATGCGCATCTTCGTGGGGCCAGAATGGTCAGCGTGCGCAGTGAAGAGGAAACCGATGCGCTGATGAGGGCGATCACTCGTGATTTCGGTGTGATCGTTCAGGCTGCGCATCCGGCCACTGAAATGGCGGGCGTGCGCAATGGCTACACAGATCATCAGCGCTTGGGAATGGACCGTTGGCTTGCTGCTGTGGGTGCTTTTCATCTGGCCAAGGGCGCCTGCTTGGTAATGGATTTTGGTACAGCTGCCAAAGCCGATTTCGTGGCGGCCGATGGACAGCATCTAGGCGGGTACATCTGTCCGGGTATGCCTTTGATGCGCAGCCAGCTACGTACCCATACGCGCCGAATTCGCTACGATGATGCCTCAGCAGAGCGCGCATTGACCAGTTTGCTCCCCGGCCGCTCGACGGTCGAAGCGGTAGAGCGCGGGTGCGTGTTGATGTTGCAGGGCTTCGCTCGCACGCAGATTGATCAGGCTCGCGCCTTGTGGGGTGAAGAATTCAGCATATTCCTCACCGGTGGGGATGCGCCTCTCGTGGAAGTTTCGGCACCTGGAGCGCGGGTTGTTCCCGACTTGGTCTTTGTCGGCCTTGCGATGGCCTGCCCCTTGAATTGAGGTGCCTATGCGTTGGTTGTTCCTGTTGTTGCTGGTGCTGAATGTCGTCTACTACGTGTGGCACCAGCAGGAGGCGCCATTGCGTATCAAGGAAATAGCTCCGCTCTCGCTGTACAAGGGAAGCCAGCAGGAGATTCGGCTGCTGCGCGAGACAGCCGCTCAAGCACCTGCTCGACGACAGGACGAATGCTTGGTGGTGGGTGGATTGCGAAGTCAGGATGATGTCGACGCTCTGCGCCAACGCCTGCTGAGTCTTGATATCAGTGCCCGCCAAGTCCAGGGGCTACTACCTGGCGCGGAAGGGTTCTGGCTCAAGATTGCGGCTGAGAGCGAGCGGTTGCTGGATGGCAACGTGCTGGCCACTCTTTCCAGTGATTTCAAAGAGTTGAAGCACAAAATTATTTTCTGCCAAGGTATTGCAACTGCTGAATAGATTGATAGAATGGCGCCCGCTTCGCAGGGAACACCGCTCATACGGTTCAACTGCAAGTGTCGTCAAAGCAGCTAACTTTCAGATTTAATTGAAAAAAAATGCTTGACGATGGTGCGGCAGCCAACTAAGATGCCGGCCACATCTGGAGGGATTCCCGAGCGGCCAAAGGGGACGGACTGTAAATCCGTTGCGAGAGCTTCGAAGGTTCGAATCCTTCTCCCTCCACCAGTTTTAGCGAGAGCTGCAAGCTCGCGGGTATAGTTTAGTGGTAGAACCTCAGCCTTCCAAGCTGATGATGCGGGTTCGATTCCCGCTACCCGCTCCAAGTTTGCTGTTGTTGCACAAAGAGTTTCGCTCTTGTAGCTCAGTTGGTAGAGCACACCCTTGGTAAGGGTGAGGTCAGCGGTTCAAGTCCGCTCAAGAGCTCCATTTAAACAAGGCAGATATGAAAATATCTGCCTTTGTTTTATCAGTGTAGTGACCATTTTTCTTCTGCGGAGGATTGTATCGATGGCTAAGGAAAAGTTTGATCGTTCCCTTCCCCACGTTAACGTCGGCACCATCGGCCACGTTGACCACGGTAAGACCACTCTGACCGCAGCTCTGACTCGCGTTTGCTCCGAAGTTTTCGGTTCGGCAATCGTTGAGTTCGACAAGATCGACTCGGCTCCGGAAGAAAAAGCGCGCGGTATCACCATCAACACCGCTCACGTTGAGTACAACTCGACCATTCGTCACTACGCTCACGTTGACTGCCCAGGTCACGCTGACTACGTGAAGAACATGATCACCGGTGCTGCCCAGATGGACGGCGCGATCCTGGTGTGCTCGGCCGCTGATGGTCCGATGCCACAAACCCGTGAGCACATCCTGCTGTCCCGTCAGGTTGGCGTTCCGTACATCGTGGTCTTCCTGAACAAGGCTGACCTGGTAGACGACGCTGAGCTGCTGGAACTGGTCGAGATGGAAGTTCGCGACCTGCTGTCCACCTACGACTTCCCAGGCGACGACACCCCGATCATCATCGGTTCGGCTCGTATGGCGCTGGAAGGCAAAGACGACAACGAAATGGGCACTACCGCTGTCAAGAAGCTGGTAGAGACTCTGGACAGCTACATTCCTGAGCCAGTTCGTGCCATCGACCAGCCGTTCCTGATGCCGATCGAAGACGTATTCTCGATCTCGGGCCGTGGTACCGTTGTGACCGGTCGTATCGAGCGTGGTATCGTCCGCGTTCAGGATCCGCTGGAAATCGTTGGTCTGCGTGACACCACCACCACCACCTGCACCGGCGTTGAGATGTTCCGCAAGCTGCTGGACGAAGGTCGTGCTGGCGAGAACTGCGGCGTTCTGCTGCGTGGTACCAAGCGTGACGACGTTGAGCGTGGCCAGGTTCTGGTCAAGCCAGGTTCGGTCAAGCCGCACACCAAGTTCACCGCAGAAGTCTACGTTCTGTCGAAAGAAGAAGGCGGCCGTCACACGCCGTTCTTCAAAGGCTACCGTCCTCAGTTCTACTTCCGTACCACTGACGTGACCGGTAACTGCGAACTGCCGGAAGGCGTTGAAATGGTAATGCCAGGTGACAACATTCAGATGACTGTCACTCTGATCAAGACCATCGCAATGGAAGACGGTCTGCGCTTCGCCATCCGTGAAGGCGGTCGTACCGTCGGCGCCGGCGTCGTAGCTAAAATTATTGAATAAGTAGTTGATTTATCTCGATCAGGTCGGCATAATGGCCGGCCTGATACAGCGTTAAAGGTCAGTAGCTCAATTGGCAGAGCGACGGTCTCCAAAACCGTAGGTTGGGGGTTCGATTCCCTCCTGACCTGCCATTCACCTCGGCGTGATTGGCTTTCTTCTTACAGGATCCTCCCCGATGACTCCCAAAACTGAAGCCCAAGAATCGCGTTTCGATCTGATCAAGTGGCTGGCTGTAGTTGCATTGGTTGTCGTAGGCGTTGTGGGTAACCAGTATTACTCCGCTGCTCCTATCCTGTACCGCGTTCTGGCGCTCCTTGCCCTGGCTGCTGCTGCAGGTTTCGTTGCTCTGCAGACCGCGAAGGGCAAATCGTTCTTTACGCTTGCGAAGGAAGCACGTGCCGAGATTCGTAAAGTCGTGTGGCCGACCCGCCAAGAGACTACGCAGACCACGTTGATCGTTGTCGCTGTCGTGCTCGTTATGGCACTGCTGTTGTGGGGTCTTGATTCCCTGCTCGGTTGGTTGGTTTCCTTGATTGTTGGCTAAGGGTGTCTCGTGGCTAAGCGTTGGTATGTTGTGCATGCTTACTCGGGTTACGAGAAGCATGTCATGCGCTCCCTCACCGAGCGCGTAAAGCTGGCAGGCATGGAAGACGGGTTTGGCGAGATTCTCGTCCCGACCGAAGAAGTCGTCGAAATGCGCAACGGCCAGAAGCGCAAGAGTGAGCGTAAATTCTTCCCAGGTTATGTCCTGGTGCAGATGGAAATGAACGAAGGGACTTGGCACTTGGTCAAGGATACCCCTCGCGTCATGGGTTTCATTGGTGGTACCGCAGACAAGCCTGCGCCGATCACCGATAAAGAGGCCGAAGCTATTCTGCGTCGCGTTGCCGATGGTAGCGACAAGCCTAAGCCGAAGACGTTGTTCGAGCCCGGTGAAGTGGTTCGTGTCATTGATGGTCCGTTTGCCGACTTCAATGGCAACGTCGAAGAAGTTAATTACGAAAAGAGTCGTCTGCAGGTTGCGGTGCTCATTTTCGGTCGCTCCACTCCGGTGGAGCTCGAGTTCAGTCAGGTCGAAAAGGTCTAACTGGACGGCGCATCCCTTACCCCGCAGCTCTACGTGCTGCGGGGTTTTGTCGTCACTGGGATAAAACGCAAGTTATCCGGGGAGCCACCAGGCGTTCGAACCCGATTTTGGAGTAGCTCATGGCTAAGAAGATTCAGGCTTACATCAAGCTGCAAGTAAAGGCCGGCCAGGCCAACCCAAGCCCACCCGTTGGTCCAGCACTGGGTCAACACGGTGTGAACATCATGGAGTTCTGCAAGGCCTTCAACGCCCGTACTCAGGGTCAAGAAGCTGGTCTGCCGACTCCAGTGATCATCACCGTCTACAGTGACCGTAGCTTCACCTTCGAGACCAAGAGCACGCCTGCCTCGGTTCTGCTGAAGAAAGCAGCCGGCCTGACCAGCGGTTCGGCTCGTCCGAACACCGTTAAAGTCGGTACTGTCACCCGTGCTCAGTTGGAAGAGATCGCCAAGACCAAGCAGGCCGATCTGACTTCCGCTGACCTGGACGCAGCTGTACGCACCATCGCTGGCTCTGCCCGCAGCATGGGCCTGAACGTGGAGGGTGTGTAATGGCTAAGCTGACCAAGCGCCAAAAGGCTATCGCCGAAAAAATCGAAGCTGGCAAAGCCTACAACTTCGAAGAAGCTGCAACGCTGCTGGCCTCGCTGCCTGCTGCCAAGTTCGTAGAGTCCTACGACATCGCCGTAAACCTGGGTGTTGACCCACGTAAATCCGACCAGGTCGTTCGTAGCGCTACCGTGCTGCCACACGGCACTGGCAAGACCGTACGTGTTGCCGTCTTCACCCAAGGTCCTGCTGCTGAAGCCGCTCTGGCCGCCGGTGCAGATCGCGTTGGTATGGACGACTTGGCTGCTGAAATGAAAGGTGGCGATCTGAACTACGACGTGGTGATCGCATCCCCTGATGCCATGCGTGTCGTTGGTCAGTTGGGTCAGGTTCTCGGCCCTCGCGGCCTGATGCCTAACCCGAAAGTCGGTACTGTTACCCCAGACGTAGCCACTGCCGTGAAAAACGCCAAGGCTGGTCAGGTTCGCTACCGTACCGACAAGAACGGTATCATCCACACCTCCGTTGGCAAGGTCGGCTTCGAAGCTGGCAAGCTGAAGGAAAACGTTGAGGCCCTGATCGCTGACCTGAAGCGCATCAAGCCGGCTTCTTCGAAAGGTATCTATGTCAAGCGCGTTACCCTGAGCACCACTATGGGCCCGGGTCTGGTCATCGATCAGAGCTCGCTGGACGTGTAATACAGCGTCGGTGCGCTCTCTAGAGCGCGCCGACGGCAACAAGATTGGGGTCCCTGCCTGGCGGGGGCTATCCAAGACCGTAGGCGACGCAAGTCTTAAAACCCAAGCCTACGCAGATGGTGCTCCCGATTCGCTCGCGAATCAGACACCAAAACGACATCCGGCCTCGGCCAGATGAAACGGTAGAAACCAGGAGTAAACCCGTGGCAATTAAACTCGAAGACAAGAAGGCCATCGTCGCTGAAGTCAACGAGGCTGCCAAAGTCGCTCTGTCCGCTGTCGTGGCTGATGCCCGTGGTGTGACTGTAGGCGCAATGACCGGACTCCGTAAAGAGGCTCGTGAAGCTGGTGTTTATGTACGTGTCGTACGTAACACCCTGCTCAAGCGTGCTGTTGCTGACACTGAATTCAGTGTTCTCAACGACGCATTCACCGGCCCGACCCTGATCGCGTTCTCCAATGAGCACCCGGGCGCCGCTGCCCGTCTGTTCAAGGAATTCGCCAAGGGTCAGGACAAGTTCGAGATCAAGGCAGCTGCGTTCGACGGCAAGTTCCTTGCCGCTAACCAGATCGACGTGCTGGCAACTCTGCCAACTCGCGACGAGGCTATCGCACAGCTGATGAGCGTGATCCAAGGTGCAACCAGCAAGCTGGCACGTACCCTGGCTGCTCTGCGCGACCAGAAAGAAGCAGCGGCTGCCTGAGGCAGCGTAGTTTCTCTCGAAATCAAACGTTTAATTTGATGGCCGCGTAGGCTGTCACCCCAATACAGGAATTCATAGTCATGTCTCTGACTAACGAGCAAATCATCGAAGCGATCGGCCAGAAAACCGTTCTGGAAATTGTTGAACTGATCAAAGCGATGGAAGAAACCTTCGGCGTTACCGCTGCTGCCGCTGTTGCCGCTGGCCCAGCTGCTGCCGCTCCTGCTGCCGAAGAGCAGACCGAGTTCAACGTTGTCCTGCTCGAAGCTGGCGACAAGAAAGTGAACGTCATTAAAGCCGTTCGCGAACTGACCGGTCTGGGCCTGAAAGAAGCCAAAGAGAAAGTCGATGGCGCTCCTCAGGTCGTAGCTGAAGGCGTTTCGAAAGAAGCCGCTGAAGACGCTAAGAAGAAGCTGGAAGAAGCTGGCGCTAAAGTCGAGCTGAAGTAATTTCGACTTTGCGACTGCAGCCTGAGCGTCAAGCGTAGGGCTGATGGCTGGTGGCCTGTGCCACCGGCCTTTTTCCGTTATTGGTGGCCGATCCTGTCGGCCCCGATAACGAGCTGCAAGACACCCATGTGGGTGGCGCAAACCAAGGGGTTTGCACGATTTTCTGGCTGCTCCCGCCGGGAGAAGCCAAACAAGCAGGTGACCAAGCTGGGGAACGCTGATGGCTTACTCATACACTGAGAAAAAACGTATCCGCAAGGACTTTAGCAAGTTGCCGGACGTCATGGATGTGCCGTACCTCCTGGCCATCCAGCTGGATTCGTATCGCGAATTCCTGCAGGCGGGAGCATCCAAGGATCAGTTCCGCGACGTCGGTCTGCATGCGGCCTTCAAATCGGTATTCCCGATCATCAGCTACTCCGGCAATGCTGCCCTGGAGTACGTAGGCTATCGCCTGGGCGAGCCTGCCTTCGATGTGAAGGAATGTGTCCTGCGTGGCGTGACCTTCGCGGTCCCACTGCGGGTCAAGGTGCGCCTGATCATCTTCGACAAAGAGTCGTCGAACAAAGCGATCAAGGACATCAAAGAGCAAGAAGTCTACATGGGTGAAATCCCCCTGATGACTGAGAACGGTACCTTCGTTATCAACGGTACCGAGCGTGTGATCGTTTCCCAGTTGCACCGTTCGCCAGGTGTGTTCTTCGACCACGACCGTGGCAAGACTCACAGCTCCG
Organism: Pseudomonas sp. SC11; assembly: GCF_047039205.1. Lineage (NCBI taxonomy): Bacteria > Pseudomonadati > Pseudomonadota > Gammaproteobacteria > Pseudomonadales > Pseudomonadaceae > Pseudomonas > Pseudomonas sp. SC11. The sequence continues at coordinate 602,119 of NZ_CP178183.1, forward strand.
GCAAGCTGCTGTACTCCGCTCGCATCATTCCTTACCGCGGCTCGTGGTTGGACTTCGAGTTCGATCCGAAGGACTGCGTGTTCGTGCGTATCGACCGTCGTCGCAAGCTGCCGGCGTCCGTCCTGCTGCGCGCGCTGGGCTACAGCACCGAAGAGATCCTGGACACCTTCTACACCACCAACGTATTCCACGTTTCCGGCGAGAAGTTGAGCCTGGAGCTGGTTGCCCAGCGTTTGCGTGGTGAAGTCGCGGTGATGGATATCACCGACGAAACCGGCAAGGTCATCGTCGAGCAGGGGCGCCGGATCACCGCGCGTCACATCAACCAGATCGAGAAGTCCGGCGTCAAACAGCTGGAAGTCCCCCTGGAATATGTCATTGGTCGCACCACTGCCAAGGCCATCGTGCATCCGGCAACGGGTGAGATCCTGGCTGAGTGCAATACTGAGCTGACTACCGATCTGCTGGTCAAGATCGCCAAAGCTCAGGTCGTGCGCATCGAGACGCTGTACACCAACGACATTGACTGCGGTCCGTTCATTGCCGATACGCTGAAGATCGACACTACCAGCAACCAGCTGGAAGCACTGGTCGAAATCTATCGCATGATGCGTCCAGGCGAGCCGCCGACCAAGGACGCTGCCGAAACCCTGTTCAACAACCTGTTCTTCAGCGCTGAGCGTTACGATCTGTCGGCCGTAGGCCGCATGAAGTTCAACCGTCGTATCGGCCGGACCGAGATCGAAGGTTCGGGCGTGCTGAGCAAGGAAGACATCGTTGACGTGCTGAAGACGCTGGTCGACATCCGTAACGGCAAGGGCATCGTCGACGACATCGACCACCTGGGTAACCGTCGCGTACGTTGCGTTGGCGAGATGGCCGAGAACCAGTTCCGTGTTGGCCTGGTGCGCGTAGAGCGTGCAGTCAAGGAGCGTCTGTCGATGGCTGAAAGCGAAGGCTTGATGCCGCAGGACCTGATCAACGCCAAGCCGGTTGCGGCGGCGGTGAAGGAGTTCTTCGGTTCCAGCCAGCTTTCCCAGTTCATGGACCAGAACAACCCGCTCTCCGAGATCACTCACAAGCGCCGCGTTTCCGCGCTCGGCCCAGGTGGTCTGACCCGTGAGCGTGCTGGCTTCGAAGTGCGTGACGTACACCCGACCCATTATGGCCGCGTGTGCCCGATCGAAACGCCGGAAGGTCCGAACATCGGTCTGATCAACTCCCTGGCGGCCTATGCCCGCACCAACCAGTACGGCTTCCTGGAAAGCCCGTACCGCGTGGTGAAAGAAGGTGTGGTCAGCGACGACATCGTGTTCCTGTCGGCAATCGAAGAGGCCGATCATGTGATCGCCCAGGCTTCGGCTGCGATGAACGACAAGAAGCAGCTCATCGATGAGCTGGTTGCTGTTCGTCACCTGAACGAGTTCACCGTCAAGGCGCCGGAAGACGTCACCCTGATGGACGTTTCGCCGAAGCAGGTCGTTTCCGTTGCAGCCTCGCTGATTCCGTTCCTCGAGCACGACGACGCCAACCGTGCATTGATGGGCTCGAACATGCAGCGCCAGGCTGTACCCACCCTGCGTGCCGACAAGCCGCTGGTAGGTACCGGCATGGAGCGCAACGTTGCCCGTGACTCCGGTGTTTGTGTAGTCGCTCGTCGTGGCGGTGTAATCGACTCGGTCGATGCCAGCCGGATCGTGGTTCGCGTCGCGGATGATGAAGTCGAGACCGGCGAAGCCGGTGTGGATATCTACAACCTGACCAAGTACACCCGCTCGAACCAGAACACCTGCATCAACCAGCGTCCGCTGGTCAGCAAAGGTGACGTGGTCGCGCGCGGTGACATCATGGCCGATGGTCCGTCCACCGATATGGGTGAGCTGGCTTTGGGCCAGAACATGCGCATCGCATTCATGGCGTGGAACGGCTTCAACTTCGAAGACTCCATCTGCCTCTCCGAGCGTGTGGTTCAGGAAGACCGTTTCACCACGATCCACATTCAGGAACTGACCTGTGTGGCGCGTGACACCAAGCTTGGCCCAGAGGAAATCACTGCGGACATCCCGAACGTGGGTGAAGCTGCGCTGAACAAGCTGGACGAAGCCGGTATCGTCTACGTAGGTGCCGAGGTCGGGGCTGGCGACATTCTGGTCGGCAAGGTCACTCCGAAAGGCGAGACCCAATTGACGCCAGAAGAGAAACTGCTGCGGGCGATCTTCGGTGAGAAAGCCAGCGACGTCAAAGATACCTCCCTGCGTGTGCCAACTGGCACCAAGGGCACCGTTATCGACGTTCAGGTCTTCACCCGTGATGGCGTCGAGCGCGACAGCCGAGCCCTGGCCATCGAGAAGATGCAGCTGGACGAGATCCGCAAGGACCTCAACGAAGAGTTCCGTATCGTTGAGGGCGCGACCTTTGAGCGTCTGCGCTCTGCGCTGAACGGCCAAGTGGTCGACGGCGGCGCGGGCCTGAAGAAAGGCACCGTGATCTCCGACGAAGTGCTGGGCGGTCTGGAGCACGGTCAGTGGTTCAAGCTGCGCATGGCCGAAGATGCACTGAACGAGCAGTTGGAAAAGGCTCAGCAGTACATCGTCGATCGCCGTCGTCTGCTCGACGACAAGTTCGAAGACAAGAAGCGCAAGCTGCAGCAGGGCGATGACCTGGCTCCAGGCGTACTGAAGATCGTCAAGGTCTACCTGGCTATCCGCCGTCGCATCCAACCGGGTGACAAGATGGCCGGTCGTCACGGTAACAAGGGTGTCGTCTCGGTGATCATGCCGGTCGAAGACATGCCGCATGACGCCAACGGTACACCGGTCGATGTCGTACTGAACCCGCTGGGCGTACCTTCGCGTATGAACGTCGGTCAGATTCTCGAAACCCACCTGGGCCTCGCGGCCAAAGGGCTAGGCGAGAAGATCGACCGCATGATCGAAGAGCAACGCAAGGCTGCCGAACTGCGTAGCTTCCTGACCGAGATCTACAACGAGATCGGTGGTCGTCAGGAAAACCTCGACGAGTTCTCCGATCAAGAGATCTTCGCCCTGGCCAACAACCTGAAGAAAGGCGTGCCAATGGCCACTCCAGTCTTCGACGGTGCCAAGGAGCGCGAGATCAAGGCCATGCTGAAGCTGGCCGATCTGCCAGAGAGCGGCCAGATGGTGCTGTTCGATGGTCGTACCGGCAACAAGTTCGAGCGTCCAGTGACCGTTGGTTACATGTACATGCTCAAGCTGAACCACTTGGTGGACGACAAGATGCACGCGCGTTCCACTGGTTCTTACAGCCTGGTTACCCAGCAGCCGCTGGGTGGTAAGGCGCAGTTCGGTGGTCAGCGTTTCGGGGAGATGGAAGTGTGGGCGCTGGAAGCATACGGCGCGGCATACACCCTGCAAGAAATGCTCACAGTGAAGTCGGACGACGTGAACGGCCGTACCAAGATGTACAAGAACATCGTGGATGGCGATCACCGTATGGAGCCGGGCATGCCCGAGTCCTTCAACGTGTTGATCAAAGAGATCCGTTCGCTCGGTATCGATATCGATCTGGAAACCGAATAACACGTGACGCGAAGGGGAGTGGGGCTGGCACAGCCCGCTTCCTGCTCCGCCAGGAGGAAAGGCCTTGAAAGACCTACTGAATCTGCTGAAAAACCAGGGTCAAGTCGAAGAGTTCGACGCCATCCGCATCGGTCTGGCGTCGCCTGAAATGATCCGTTCGTGGTCGTTCGGTGAAGTCAAGAAACCGGAGACCATCAACTACCGTACGTTCAAGCCTGAGCGTGACGGTCTGTTCTGCGCCAAGATCTTTGGCCCAGTCAAGGACTACGAGTGCCTGTGCGGCAAGTACAAGCGCCTCAAGCACCGCGGCGTGATCTGCGAGAAGTGCGGCGTTGAAGTTGCCCTGGCCAAAGTTCGTCGTGAGCGCATGGCGCACATCGAACTGGCCTCGCCGGTCGCCCACATCTGGTTCCTGAAGTCGCTGCCGTCCCGTATCGGCCTGCTGATGGACATGACCCTGCGTGACATCGAGCGCGTGCTCTACTTCGAGAGCTACGTCGTCATCGATCCGGGCATGACCACCCTCGAAAAGGGTCAGTTGCTGAACGACGAGCAGTACTTCGAAGCGCTGGAAGAGTTCGGTGACGACTTCGACGCCCGCATGGGTGCCGAGGCTGTCCGCGAGCTGCTGCACGCGATCGACCTGGAGCACGAGATTGGCCGCCTGCGTGAAGAAATTCCGCAGACCAACTCCGAAACCAAGATCAAGAAGCTGTCCAAGCGCCTGAAGCTGATGGAAGCATTCCAGGGCTCGGGCAACCTGCCTGAGTGGATGGTTCTGACCGTCCTGCCAGTACTGCCGCCGGACCTGCGTCCGCTGGTGCCGCTGGATGGTGGCCGCTTCGCGACCTCCGACCTGAACGACCTGTATCGTCGGGTGATCAACCGTAACAACCGTCTGAAGCGCCTGCTCGATCTGTCGGCGCCGGACATCATCGTGCGCAACGAAAAGCGCATGCTGCAGGAGGCGGTCGACGCCCTGCTGGACAACGGCCGTCGCGGTCGCGCCATCACTGGCTCGAACAAGCGTCCGCTGAAGTCCCTGGCCGACATGATCAAAGGTAAGCAGGGTCGCTTCCGTCAGAACTTGCTCGGCAAGCGTGTGGACTACTCCGGCCGTTCGGTTATTACCGTAGGCCCGACCCTGCGTCTGCACCAGTGCGGTCTGCCGAAGAAGATGGCCCTCGAGCTGTTCAAGCCGTTCATTTTCGGCAAGCTGGAAATGCGTGGTCTGGCGACCACCATCAAGGCTGCCAAGAAGATGGTCGAGCGCGAGCTGCCTGAGGTGTGGGACGTGCTCGCCGAGGTTATCCGCGAACATCCCGTACTGCTCAACCGTGCACCGACCCTGCACCGTCTGGGTATCCAGGCGTTCGAGCCGGTTCTGATCGAAGGCAAGGCTATCCAGCTGCACCCGCTGGTTTGTGCTGCGTACAACGCCGACTTCGACGGTGACCAGATGGCCGTTCACGTGCCGCTGACGCTGGAAGCCCAGCTCGAAGCGCGTGCGCTGATGATGTCGACCAACAACATTCTGTCGCCAGCCAACGGTGAGCCAATCATCGTTCCGTCGCAGGACGTTGTACTGGGTCTGTACTACATGACCCGTGAGGCCATCAATGCCAAGGGTGAAGGTCGTGTATTCGCTGACCTGCAGGAAGTCGACCGCGTATTCCGCGCCGGCGAAGCAGCTCTGCACGCGAAAATCAAGGTTCGTATCAACGAAACCGTGAAAGAGCGTGACGGTTCTGTGGTCAAGAACACTCGCATCGTCGATACCACTGTCGGCCGTGCCCTGTTGTTCCAAGTCGTTCCGGCAGGTCTGCCGTACGACGTGGTCAACCAGCCGATGAAGAAAAAGGCCATTTCCAAGCTGATCAACCAGTGCTACCGCGTGGTTGGTTTGAAGGAAACCGTCATCTTTGCCGACCAGTTGATGTACACCGGCTTTGCCTACTCGACCATTTCCGGCGTTTCGATCGGTGTTAACGACTTCGTTATCCCTGACGAAAAAGCCCGCATCATTGGCTCGGCCACTGATGAAGTTAAAGAAATCGAGAGTCAGTACGCCTCCGGCCTGGTCACTCAGGGCGAGAAGTACAACAAGGTCATCGACTTGTGGTCGAAGGCGAACGACGAAGTGTCCAAGGCGATGATGGCCAACCTCTCGAAAGAGAAAGTCATCGACCGCGAAGGTAACGAAGTCGATCAGGAATCCTTCAACTCGATGTACATGATGGCTGACTCCGGTGCGCGGGGTTCCGCTGCACAGATCCGTCAGTTGGCCGGTATGCGTGGTCTGATGGCCAAGCCGGATGGCTCGATCATCGAGACGCCAATCACTGCGAACTTCCGTGAAGGTCTGAGCGTACTGCAGTACTTCATCTCGACCCACGGTGCTCGTAAGGGTCTGGCGGATACCGCACTGAAGACTGCGAACTCCGGTTATCTGACGCGTCGTCTGGTGGACGTCGCCCAAGATCTGGTGGTGACCGAGATCGACTGCGGTACCGACCACGGTCTGCTGATGACTCCGCACATCGAAGGCGGCGACGTCGTAGAGCCGTTGGGCGAGCGCGTATTGGGTCGTGTCATTGCCCGTGACGTGTTCAAGCCGGGTACCGAAGACGTCATCGTTCCAGCCGGCACCCTGGTCGACGAGAAGTGGGTCGAATTCATCGAGCTGAACAGCATCGACGAAGTGATCGTGCGTTCGCCGATCAGCTGCGAAACCCGCTTCGGCATCTGCGCCAAGTGCTACGGTCGCGATCTGGCCCGTGGTCACCAGGTGAACATCGGTGAAGCTGTCGGCGTCATCGCCGCGCAGTCGATCGGTGAGCCGGGTACCCAGCTGACCATGCGTACCTTCCACATCGGTGGTGCTGCAAGCCGTACTTCGGCTGCCGACAGCGTTCAGGTGAAGAATGGCGGCATGGTGCGTCTGCACAACCTGAAGCAGGTCGAGCGTGCCGATGGCAATCTGGTCGCGGTATCGCGTTCCGGTGAACTGGCCATTGCCGACGAGTTCGGTCGTGAGCGTGAGCGCTACAAACTGCCGTACGGTGCCGTGATTTCGGTGAAGGAAGGCGACAAGGTCGAAGCTGGCGCCATCGTCGCCAAGTGGGACCCGCACACCCACCCGATCGTCACCGAACTGAAAGGTACCGTGACCTTCGTGGGCATGGAAGAGAACATCACCATCAAGCGCCAGACCGACGAACTGACCGGTCTGACCAACATTGAAGTGATGGACGTGAAGGATCGCCCGGCTGCTGGCAAGGAAATCCGTCCAGCGATCAAGATGGTCGATGCCAATGGCAAGGATCTGTACCTGCCAGGTACCGACGTACCGGCTCAGTACTTCCTGCCAGCCAACGCCCTCGTCGGTGTGGCTGACGGTGCTCAGATCGGTGTCGGTGACGTTATCGCGCGTATTCCGCAAGAAACGTCCAAGACCCGCGACATCACCGGTGGTCTGCCGCGCGTTGCCGACTTGTTCGAAGCGCGTCGTCCGAAGGAAGCGTCGATCCTGGCGGAAGTCAGCGGTACCATCGCGTTCGGTAAAGAGACCAAGGGCAAGCGCCGTCTGGTCATTACCCCGACCGACGGCAGCGATCCGTACGAAGAGCTGATTCCGAAGTGGCGCCACCTGAACGTCTTCGAAGGCGAACAGGTCAACCGCGGTGAGGTGATCTCGGACGGTCCGAGCGATCCGCATGACATTCTGCGTCTGCTGGGTGTGAGCGCGCTGGCGAAGTACATCGTCAACGAGATCCAGGACGTGTACCGTCTGCAGGGCGTGAAGATCAACGACAAGCACATCGAGACCATCCTGCGTCAGATGCTGCGCAAGGTCGAGATCAGCGAGTCGGGCGACTCCAGCTTCATCAAGGGTGACCAGATGGAACTGACTCAGGTGCTGGTGGAGAACGAGCGCCTGGCCAGTGAAGACAAGTTCATCTCGAAGTTCTCGCGTGTGCTGCTGGGTATCACCAAGGCCTCGCTGTCCACCGAATCGTTCATCTCGGCGGCTTCCTTCCAGGAAACCACCCGTGTACTGACCGAGGCGGCGGTAACCGGCAAGCGGGACTATCTGCGCGGTCTGAAAGAGAACGTGGTCGTGGGTCGTCTGATCCCGGCGGGTACCGGTCTGGCTTACCACAGCGAGCGCAAGCGTCGCCGTGATGCCGACAAACCGCTGCGTGTGAGCGCCAGTGAGGTGGAAGCCGCACTGACCGAAGCGCTGAATTCCAGCGGTAACTAAGGTAGAGGTGGGGCCCCGGCCCCTTCCTCCCCGTATCGACGACATGAATTGTTGCCGATGACCGGGCAGGAAGGGTCGGGGCCTTGTCTTGACTGGGTGCAAGATCCTCTTTAGACTTTTGTACCCTTAAATTTGGTGAGGCTCCGTCTCGCCAATTTTTGGCTTTCTTGCAAGACAATAGCGTCGCAAGACATTCAGTGGAGCTAGTAGATGGCAACTATCAACCAGCTGGTACGTCAGCCGCGCAAGCGTACCGTCGAGAAATCCGACGTACCTGCGCTGCAGAACTGCCCGCAGCGTCGTGGCGTGTGCACCCGTGTGTACACCACCACGCCGAAAAAACCTAACTCGGCACTGCGTAAAGTATGCCGTGTGCGTCTGACCAACGGTTTCGAGGTTTCCTCGTACATCGGTGGTGAAGGCCACAACCTGCAAGAGCACAGCGTCGTCCTGATCCGTGGCGGCCGTGTAAAAGACTTGCCAGGTGTTCGTTACCACACCGTTCGCGGCTCTCTGGATACTTCGGGCGTCAAAGGCCGTAACCAGGGTCGTTCGAAGTACGGTACCAAGCGTCCGAAGTAATCGGCCGTTTGCAGACATCCATTTATTTGAGTCGATAAGAGTAAGGTCGGGCAGGGGTCGAAGACCCAAGTCCCGGGCTAACCTGAAGACCGTTTGAGGGCTTATCATGCCAAGACGTCGTGTAGCAGCAAAACGTGAGATCCTGGACGATCCGAAGTACGGATCGCAGATCCTCGCCAAGTTCATGAACCACGTGATGGAAAGCGGCAAGAAGGCCGTAGCCGAGCGCATCGTTTACGGTGCTCTGGATACCGTCAAAGCACGCAAGAACAGCGACCCCCTGGAAATCTTCGAGAAAGCTCTCGACGCCATCGCTCCGCTGGTCGAAGTCAAGTCCCGCCGTGTCGGCGGTGCCACTTACCAGGTTCCGGTTGAAGTTCGTCCATCCCGTCGTAACGCTCTGGCAATGCGCTGGCTCGTAGACTACGCCCGCAAGCGCGGCGAGAAGTCGATGGCTCTGCGCCTGGCTGGCGAGCTGCTGGATGCTGCTGAAGGCAAGGGTGCTGCAGTCAAGAAGCGTGAAGACGTGCACCGTATGGCCGAGGCCAACAAAGCGTTCTCGCACTACCGCTTCTAATTCAAGCATCAATCATTTTGCGAGGGCTTTATGGCTCGTACTACAGCAATTAACCGCTACCGTAACATCGGTATCTGCGCGCACGTTGATGCGGGTAAGACTACCACTACCGAGCGGATCCTGTTCTACACAGGTCTGAGCCACAAAATGGGCGAGGTGCACGACGGCGCCGCGACCACCGACTGGATGGTGCAGGAGCAGGAGCGGGGCATCACCATTACCTCCGCTGCCGTTACCACCTTCTGGAAAGGTTCCCGTGGTCAGTACGACAACTACCGCGTAAACGTCATCGATACCCCCGGCCACGTTGACTTCACCATTGAAGTTGAACGTTCGCTGCGCGTACTCGACGGCGCGGTCGTCGTATTCTGCGGTACTTCCGGCGTTGAGCCGCAGTCCGAAACCGTATGGCGCCAGGCCAACAAGTACGGTGTTCCACGTGTTGTCTACGTGAACAAGATGGACCGCGCGGGTGCCAACTTCCTGCGCGTTGTCGGTCAGATCAAGAACCGTCTGGGTCATACCCCGGTTCCGGTTCAGCTGGCTATCGGTGCAGAAGATGACTTCCAGGGTCAGGTTGACCTGATCAAGATGAAGGCCATCTACTGGAACGATGACGACAAAGGCACCTCCTATCGTGAGGAAGAAATTCCTGCCGATATGCTGGAGTTGGCTGAAGAGTGGCGCAGCAACATGGTTGAAGCCGCCGCTGAAGCCAACGAAGAGCTGATGAACAAGTACCTTGAAGAAGGTGAGCTGACCGCCGAAGAGATCAAGGCAGGCCTGCGTGCGCGCACCCTGGCCAGCGAGATCGTTCCGGCTGTCTGCGGTTCTTCGTTCAAGAACAAGGGTGTTCCTCTGGTTCTCGACGCTGTCATCGACTTCCTGCCTGCTCCGACCGAAATCCCGGCGATCAAGGGTATCCATCCCGATCTGATCGACGTGCCGAAGGACGAAGTCAAGCCAGAACAGTATGACGAGCGTCCTGCTGACGACAACGAGCCGTTCTCGGCTCTGGCGTTCAAGATTGCCACCGACCCGTTCGTGGGTACTCTGACCTTCGTTCGCGTCTACTCGGGCTTCCTGACCTCCGGTGACTCCGTCATCAACTCGGTCAAGGGCAAGAAAGAGCGCGTTGGTCGTATGGTGCAGATGCACGCCAACCAGCGTGAAGAGATCAAAGAAGTACGCGCTGGCGACATCGCTGCTCTGATCGGCATGAAGGACGTCACCACCGGTGACACCCTGTGCAACGCCGACAAGCCGATCATCCTCGAGCGTATGGACTTCCCTGAGCCGGTCATTTCGCTCTCCGTTGAGCCGAAAACCAAGGCTGACCAGGAGAAGATGGGTATCGCTCTGGGCAAGCTGGCCCAGGAAGACCCGTCGTTCCGCGTCAAGACCGACGAAGAAACCGGTCAAACCATCATCTCTGGTATGGGTGAGCTGCACCTGGACATCCTCGTTGACCGCATGAAGCGCGAGTTCAACGTCGAGTGCAACGTCGGCAAGCCGCAGGTTTCGTACCGCGAGAAGATCACCAAGTCCAACGTTGAGATCGAAGGTAAGTTCGTTCGTCAGTCCGGTGGTCGTGGTCAGTTCGGTCACTGCTGGATCCGTTTCTCGGAGCCGGACGTCGACGAGAAGGGCAACATCACCGAAGGTCTGGTGTTCAGCAACGAAGTCGTTGGTGGTGTGATTCCTAAGGAATTCATCGCCCCGATCCAGAAGGGTATCGAAGAACAGATGAAGAACGGCGTTGTCGCCGGTTATCCTCTGCTCGGCCTGAAGGCCACGGTATTCGACGGTTCGTACCACGACGTCGACTCCAACGAAATGGCGTTCAAAATCGCTGCTTCGATGGCCACCAAGCAACTGGCCCAGAAGGGCGGTGGCGTGGTTCTCGAGCCGATCATGAAGGTCGAGGTTGTAACCCCGGAAGACTACCTGGGTGACGTGATGGGTGACCTGAGCCGTCGTCGCGGGATGATCCAGGGTAATGAAGACTCGGTGTCCGGCAAGGTAATCACTGCTGAGGTGCCGCTGGGAGAGATGTTCGGTTACGCAACCGATGTTCGTTCCATGTCTCAGGGTCGCGCAAGCTACTCCATGGAATTCTCCAAATACGCCGAAGCTCCGTCGAACATCGTCGAAGCACTCGTTAAAAAACAAGGCTAATCCCCTTTAGGCAAGAGGTTCACTGTCGTGGCTAAAGAAAAATTTGATCGTTCCCTTCCCCACGTTAACGTCGGCACCATCGGCCACGTTGACCACGGTAAGACCACTCTGACCGCAGCTCTGACTCGCGTTTGCTCCGAAGTTTTCGGTTCGGCAATCGTTGAGTTCGACAAGATCGACTCGGCTCCGGAAGAAAAAGCGCGCGGTATCACCATCAACACCGCTCACGTTGAGTACAACTCGACCATTCGTCACTACGCTCACGTTGACTGCCCAGGTCACGCTGACTACGTGAAGAACATGATCACCGGTGCTGCCCAGATGGACGGCGCGATCCTGGTGTGCTCGGCCGCTGATGGTCCGATGCCACAAACCCGTGAGCACATCCTGCTGTCCCGTCAGGTTGGCGTTCCGTACATCGTGGTCTTCCTGAACAAGGCTGACCTGGTAGACGACGCTGAGCTGCTGGAACTGGTCGAGATGGAAGTTCGCGACCTGCTGTCCACCTACGACTTCCCAGGCGACGACACCCCGATCATCATCGGTTCGGCTCGTATGGCGCTGGAAGGCAAAGACGACAACGAAATGGGCACTACCGCTGTCAAGAAGCTGGTAGAGACTCTGGACAGCTACATTCCTGAGCCAGTTCGTGCCATCGACCAGCCGTTCCTGATGCCGATCGAAGACGTATTCTCGATCTCGGGCCGTGGTACCGTTGTGACCGGTCGTATCGAGCGTGGTATCGTCCGCGTTCAGGATCCGCTGGAAATCGTTGGTCTGCGTGACACCACCACCACCACCTGCACCGGCGTTGAGATGTTCCGCAAGCTGCTGGACGAAGGTCGTGCTGGCGAGAACTGCGGCGTTCTGCTGCGTGGTACCAAGCGTGACGACGTTGAGCGTGGCCAGGTTCTGGTCAAGCCAGGTTCGGTCAAGCCGCACACCAAGTTCACCGCAGAAGTCTACGTTCTGTCGAAAGAAGAAGGCGGCCGTCACACGCCGTTCTTCAAAGGCTACCGTCCTCAGTTCTACTTCCGTACCACTGACGTGACCGGTAACTGCGAACTGCCGGAAGGCGTTGAAATGGTAATGCCAGGTGACAACATTCAGATGACTGTCACTCTGATCAAGACCATCGCAATGGAAGACGGTCTGCGCTTCGCCATCCGTGAAGGCGGTCGTACCGTCGGCGCCGGCGTCGTAGCAAAAATCATCGAGTAATCACTCGACCGATTGAAAAAGCCCCCGCTCAGCGGGGGCTTTTTTTATTGGGTTGACACTAAATGGGGGCGTCTATAGAATCACGCCTCCTTTTAGCGGGCGTAGTGCGTCCGTTGGGAACAGCCTGGAGTCTGAAATCCAATGCAAAATCAGCAAATCCGTATCAGGTTGAAGGCTTTCGACCATCGCCTGATCGACCAATCCACCCAGGAAATCGTGGAAACCGCGAAACGTACTGGTGCACAAGTGCGTGGTCCAATTCCACTGCCTACTCGCAAAGAGCGTTTCACCGTTCTGGTCTCCCCGCACGTCAACAAAGACGCGCGTGACCAGTACGAGATTCGCACTCATAAGCGCGTTCTGGACATCGTCCAGCCGACGGATAAAACCGTTGATGCGCTGATGAAGCTTGATCTTGCGGCAGGTGTGGAAGTGCAGATCAGCCTCGGCTAAGACTTCGGTCCTAGTCGTGTAACGCTCTGAAATGGGCGGCCATAGCGGGTGAAAGCCCCGTACACTCATGAGGTTTACAACATGACTATTGGTGTAGTCGGTCGCAAATGCGGTATGACCCGCGTTTTCACCGAAGAAGGTGTCTCCATTCCGGTCACGGTCATTGAGATCGAGCCGAATCGCGTCACCCAGTTCAAAACTGAAGAATCCGATGGCTACCGTGCAGTGCAAGTCACTGTCGGCGAGCGTCGTGCTTCGCGTGTGACTGCCGCTCAGGCAGGTCACTTCGCCAAGGCTAACGTTGCCGCTGGTCGCGGTGTCTGGGAGTTCCGTCTTGAAGAAGGCGATTTCCAGGCTGGCGATCTGATCAAAGCTGAACTCTTCACTGCAGGCCAGCTGGTAGACGTAACCGGTCAGTCCAAGGGTAAAGGCTTCGCCGGTACCATCAAGCGTTGGAACTTCCGTGGTCAGGACAACACCCACGGTAACTCCGTATCGCACCGTGTCCCTGGCTCCATCGGCCAGTGCCAGACTCCTGGTCGTGTATTCAAGGGCAAGAAGATGTCCGGTCACATGGGCGCCGAGCGCGTGACTGTTCAGTCCCTGGAAGTAGTACGCGTAGACGCTGAACGCAACCTTCTGCTGATCAAGGGTGCCGTTCCAGGCGCTACTGGCGGCGACGTGGTTGTGCGTCCAGCTGTCAAGGCTCGCGGTTAAGGGGAAACTGACATGCAACTTAATGTAAATGACGCTCAGGCGATCGAAGTTTCCGAACTGACTTTCGGTGGCGAATTCAACGAGACGCTGGTACACCAAGCGGTCGTGGCCTACATGGCCGGCGGCCGTCAGGGCACCAAGCAGCAAAAGACCCGTTCCGACGTGGCCGGTGGCGGTAAGCGCCCATGGCGTCAGAAGGGTACTGGCCGTGCTCGTGCCGGTACCACTCGTGGTCCGATCTGGCGTGGCGGTGGTGTCACCTTCGCAGCTCGCCCTCAAGATCACTCGCAGAAGCTCAACAAGAAGATGTACCGCGCAGCTCTGCGCTCCATCCTCTCCGAGCTGGTGCGTAGCGATCGTCTGGTCGTGGTTCAGGACTTCGCTGTCGAAGCGCCGAAAACCAAAGACTTGCTGAACAAGCTGAACGGCATGGGCCTGAACGATGTTCTGATCGTTTCGGACACAGTTGATCAGAATCTGTACCTGGCTGCTCGTAACCTGCCGCACGTCGACGTACGTGACGTACAAGGTTCCGACCCGGTAAGCCTGATCGCCTACGAGAAAGTGTTGATCACTGTCTCCGCCGTGAAGAAATTCGAGGAGCTGCTGGGATGAACCAGGAACGCGTATTCAAAGTCCTCCTTGGCCCGCACGTTTCCGAGAAGGCTACCGTTCTGGCTGAGAAAAAAGGCCAGTTCGTATTCAAGGTTGCTACCGATGCAACCAAGCTGGAAATCAAGAAAGCTGTCGAAGGCCTGTTCAACGTAAAAGTTGAAAACGTGTCGACTGTCAACGTGATGGGTAAAACCAAGCGTACCGCACGTGGTCTGGGCAAGCGCAATGACTGGAAGAAGGCGATCGTATCCCTTCAGCCAGGCCAAGATCTCGATTTCAGCAGCAGTGCTGAGTAAGGAAGGGGTGCATCATGGCAATCGTTAAATGCAAACCGACTTCCCCTGGCCGCCGTTTCGTGGTCAAGGTGGTCAACAAGGAGCTGCACAAAGGCGCTCCTCACGCACCGCTGCTCGAGAAGAAATCGAAGTCTGGTGGTCGTAACAACAATGGCCGCATTACTACCCGTCATGTGGGTGGTGGTCATAAGCAGCACTACCGTCTGGTCGACTTCCGTCGCAACGACAAAGATGGCATCCCTGCCACTGTCGAGCGCGTCGAATATGACCCGAACCGTACTGCTCACATCGCACTGCTGTGCTACGCAGACGGCGAGCGTCGCTACATCATCGCCCCTAAAGGCGTGAGCGCTGGCGATCAGCTGATCGCAGGTGCACTGGCCCCAATCAAGGCTGGTAACTCCCTGCAGCTGCGCAACATCCCAGTAGGTAGCACCATTCACGGCATCGAGCTGAAGCCGGGTAAAGGTGCACAGATCGCTCGTTCCGCTGGCGCTTCGGCTCAGCTGATCGCTCGTGAAGGTGCCTATGTGACTCTGCGTCTGCGCTCCGGTGAGATGCGCAAAGTACTGGCTGAATGCCGTGCGACCCTGGGTGAAGTCTCGAACTCCGAGCACAGCCTGCGTTCGCTGGGTAAAGCAGGTGCTAAACGCTGGCGCGGCGTTCGCCCAACCGTTCGTGGTGTTGCCATGAACCCGGTTGACCACCCACATGGTGGTGGTGAAGGTCGTACCTCCGGTGGTCGTCATCCGGTATCGCCATGGGGCTTCCCAACCAAGGGTGCGAAGACCCGCGGTAATAAGCGTACCGACAACATGATCGTCCGTCGTCGCAAGTAACTAGAGGGATACGACAGTGCCACGTTCTCTGAAAAAAGGTCCTTTTATCGATCTTCACCTGCTGAAGAAGATCGAAGTGGCGGTGGAAAAGAACGATCGCAAGCCGGTGAAAACCTGGTCGCGCCGTTCGATGATCCTGCCACAAATGGTCGGTCTGACCATCGCGGTACACAACGGTCGCCAACACGTCCCCGTTCTCGTGAACGAAGACATGGTCGGCCACAAACTGGGCGAGTTCGCCGGTACCCGCACCTATCGCGGGCACGTGGCTGACAAGAAAGCCAAGCGTTAAGGGGTAAGGAAATGGAAGTAGCCGCTAAGTTGTCGGGCGCTCGAATCTCCGCCCAGAAAGCCCGCTTGGTCGCCGACCAGATCCGCGGGAAGAAGGTGGGCGAAGCGCTCAACCTGTTGGCCTTCAGCAGCAAAAAAGCCGCTGAAATCATGAAGAAAGTCCTCGAGTCGGCCGTTGCCAACGCCGAACACAACGAAGGCGCAGACGTTGATGACCTGAAGGTCTCCACCGTTTTCGTCAACGAAGGGCGTTCGCTTAAGCGCATCATGCCGCGTGCCAAAGGCCGCGCTGATCGCATCGTCAAGCGGTCTTGCCATATCACTGTCAAGGTTGCGGACAAGTAACGGAGTCGATCAGATGGGTCAGAAAGTACATCCCACTGGCATTCGCCTGGGAATCGTCAAGGAGCACACCTCCGTCTGGTACGCAGACGGTGCTACTTACGCAGATTACCTGTTGAAGGATCTGAAAACGCGTGAGTACCTCCAAGACAAACTAAAAAGCGCGTCCGTAAGCCGTATCGATATTCATCGTCCGGCTCAAACTGCACGCATCACCATCCACACTGCTCGTCCCGGTATCGTTATCGGCAAGAAAGGTGAGGATGTCGAGAAGCTGCGTCAGGACCTGACCAAGCAGATGGGTGTGCCTGTGCACATCAACATCGAAGAGATCCGCAAGCCGGAGCTCGACGCCATGCTGGTTGCTCAAAGCGTTGCCCAGCAGCTGGAGCGCCGCGTTATGTTCCGTCGCGCCATGAAGCGCGCAGTACAGAACGCCATGCGTATTGGTGCCAAGGGCATCAAGATCCAGGTGAGCGGTCGTCTCGGCGGTGCCGAGATCGCCCGTACTGAGTGGTATCGGGAAGGTCGTGTGCCACTGCACACCCTGCGTGCCGATATCGACTACAACACCTACGAAGCTCACACCACCTACGGTGTGATCGGTGTGAAGGTTTGGATCTTCAAAGGCGAAGTGATTGGTGGTCGCCAGGAAGAGCTGAAGCCGCAAGCACCAGCGCCTCGTAAAAAAGCTGCTAAGTAAGGGGTACGCCAAATGTTGCAACCAAAGCGTACAAAATTCCGCAAGCAGATGACTGGCCACAACCGTGGTCTGGCACTGCGCGGTAGCAAGGTCAGCTTCGGCGAGTTCGCCCTGAAAGCTGTTGCTCGCGGTCGCCTCACCGCCCGTCAGATCGAGTCGGCACGTCGTGCACTGACCCGTCACGTTAAGCGTGGCGGCAAGATCTGGATCCGCGTCTTCCCGGACAAGCCAGTTACCAAGAAGCCTCTCGAAGTGCGGATGGGTAAAGGTAAGGGTTCCGTGGAGTACTGGGTTGCCCAGATCCAGCCAGGCAAAGTCCTGTACGAGATCGAGGGTGTTTCTGAAGAGCTGGCGCGCGAAGCTTTCGCTCTGGCCGCTGCAAAGCTGCCTCTCGCCACCTCCTTTGTTAAGCGGACGGTGATGTGATGAAAGCGAATGAACTTCGTGAAAAATCGGCACAGCAACTGAACGAGCAACTGCTCGGCTTGCTGCGCGACCAGTTCAATCTGCGTATGCAGAAAGCAACTGGCCAGTTGGGGCAGTCGCACCTGCTCTCGCAAGTTAAGCGTGACATCGCTCGCGTGAAAACTGTGCTCAACCAGCAGGCAGGTAAGTGATCATGGCTGAAGCTGAAAAAACCGTCCGTACGCTGACTGGCCGTGTCGTCAGCGACAAAATGGACAAGACCATCACCGTTCTGATCGAGCGTCGCGTCAAGCACCCGATCTACGGTAAATACGTTAAGCGTTCGACTAAGCTGCACGCGCACGACGAAACCAACCAGTGCAAAATCGGCGACAAGGTTTCCATCACCGAAACCCGTCCGCTGGCCAAGACCAAGTCCTGGGCACTGGTTGAAGTCCTCGAACGCGCTGTTGAAGTCTAAGGGCTAGGGGTCGGAGAAATTTTATGATTCAGACTCAATCCATGCTCGATGTGGCCGATAACAGCGGCGCTCGTCGCGTCATGTGCATCAAGGTGCTCGGCGGTTCGCACCGCCGTTACGCTGGCATCGGTGACATCATCAAAGTAACCGTCAAGGAAGCGATTCCTCGCGGTAAGGTCAAAAAAGGCCAGGTGATGACCGCTGTTGTCGTCCGTACCCGTCACGGTGTACGTCGCGCTGACGGTTCCATCATTCGTTTCGACGGCAACGCTGCTGTTCTGCTGAACAACAAGCAAGAGCCGATCGGTACTCGCATCTTCGGGCCAGTGACCCGTGAACTTCGTAACGAGAAGTTCATGAAGATCGTCTCGCTCGCCCCTGAAGTGCTGTAAGGAGATCCGACATGCAAAAGATTCGTCGTGACGACGAGATCATCGTGATCGCCGGCAAAGACAAGGGCAAGCGCGGTAAGGTGCTGAAGGTGCTCGCTGACGACCGTCTGGTCGTTGGTGGTGTCAACCTGGTCAAGCGTCATACCAAGCCGAACCCGATGGCAGGCGTTCAGGGCGGTATCGTCGAGAAAGAAGCGCCTCTGCACGCTTCCAACGTGGCCATCTTCAATGGCGAAACCAACAAGGCTGACCGTGTTGGTTTCAAAGTAGAAGACGGTAAGAAAATTCGTGTCTTCAAGTCGACCCAAAAAGCGGTTGATGCTTGAACACTGCTAGGTAGAAGACCATGGCACGACTGAAAGAGATTTACCGGAACGAAATCGCTCCCAAGCTTAAGGAAGAACTTAAGCTGTCGAACGTAATGGAAGTTCCGCGCGTTACCAAGATCACCCTGAACATGGGTCTGGGCGAAGCGATCGGTGACAAGAAAGTCATCGAGCACGCGGTTGCCGATCTCGAAAAGATCACCGGCCAAAAGCCGGTCGTGACCTTCGCTCGTAAATCCATCGCGGGCTTCAAAGTCCGTGAGGGCTGGCCGATCGGTGTCAAGGTGACCCTGCGTCGCGAAAAAATGTACGAGTTCCTGGACCGCCTGCTGGCGATCTCCCTGCCTCGGGTTCGCGACTTCCGCGGCCTGAATGCCAAGTCCTTCGACGGTCGTGGCAACTACAGCATGGGCGTGAAAGAGCAGATCATCTTCCCGGAAATCGATTACGACAAGATCGATGCTCTGCGCGGTTTGGACATCACCCTGACCACCACTGCTCGTTCGGACGACGAAGGCCGCGCTTTGCTGCGTGCTTTCAAGTTCCCGTTCCGCAACTGATTGGAGTAGGAAAATGGCCAAGAAGAGCATGAAAAACCGCGAGCTGAAGCGTCAGCTCACGGTAGCCAAGTACGCTAAAAAGCGTGCGGAGCTGAAAGCGACCATCGTCAACCTGAACGCTTCTCCTGAAGAGCGTTTCGCTGCCGTTGTCGCGCTGCAGAAGCAACCGCGTGATGCCAGCGCTGCACGTCTGCGCAACCGTTGCCGCCTGACCGGTCGTCCTCACGGTGTTTACCGTAAGTTCGGCCTGGGCCGTAACATGCTGCGCCAGGCTGCAATGCGCGGCGACGTACCAGGTCTGGTCAAGGCCAGCTGGTAAGCGCTACTGGTGTGATTTCCGGTGGAAGGGGAGAAATCTCCGACCACCGGTGGCCTCGCCAACGAACAAGCCCCTTCATGGGGCTTGTTTCGTTTCTGTCTTGTGTCTAGAATGACCGGCTCACCTGGGCCTGGGTATTTTGCCCTGCCTGCTTAGGTGGTTGTGATAGCCGCAAGGCTAATAATTCTTGTATCAGGAGCATCTAGCCCATGAGTATGCAGGACCCGTTAGCGGACATGCTAACTCGCATCCGTAATGCCCAGATGGCTGAAAAGTCCGTCGTAAGCATGCCTTCCTCCACCCTGAAGGTCGCGGTTGCCAAAGTTCTGAAAGATGAAGGTTACATCGCCGGCTACCAGGTAACTGGTGAGGCCAAGCCTTCCCTGTCGATCGAACTGAAGTACTTCGAAGGCCGTCCGGTCATCGAGGAACTGAAGCGCTCCAGCCGTCCAGGCCTGCGCCAGTACAAGTCCGTCACCGATCTGCCGAAAGTACGTGGCGGTCTGGGCGTGTCTATCGTCTCCACCAACAAAGGTGTGATGACTGATCGCGCTGCGCGCGCTGCCGGTGTCGGTGGCGAAGTTCTGTGCACAGTGTTCTAAGGGGAGATAGGCATGTCTCGCGTTGCTAAGAACCCCGTTAAGCTGCCTGCCGGTGTCGAAGTCAAATTCGCCGGCCAGCAGCTTTCGGTGAAGGGTGCCAAGGGCACTCTCGAACTGAACGTTCACTCGTCTGTTGAAGTTACCGAAGAGTCCGGCGAACTGCGCTTCGTCGCTCGCAATGGTGACCAGCAAGCTCGCGCCATGGCCGGGACCACCCGTGCTCTGGTGAACAACATGGTCCAGGGCGTAAGCCAAGGCTTCGAGCGCAAGCTCCAGCTGGTCGGTGTTGGTTACAAGGCACAGGCCAAGGGCACTGTCCTGAACCTGGCTCTGGGCTTCTCGCATCCAGTGGACTACGAACTGCCAGCCGGTATCACCGCAGAAACCCCAAGCCAGACCGATATCCTGATCAAGGGTATCGACAAGCAGCTGGTGGGTCAGGTGGCCGCTGAAATCCGCGACTTCCGTCCGCCAGAGCCTTACAAAGGCAAGGGTGTGCGTTACGCGGACGAAGTAGTCCGTCGTAAAGAAGCCAAGAAGAAGTAGGGCCTAGCAAATGACCGACAAAAAAGTTACTCGACTGCGTCGCGCTCGCAAAGCACGCCTGAAAATGCACGAGCTCGAAGCCGTGCGTCTGTGCGTGTTCCGCTCCTCGCAGCACATCTATGCCCAGGTCATTTCGGCCGACGGCAGCAAGGTTCTGGCAAGCGCCTCGACCTTGGACAAAGACCTGCGTGATGGCGCCACCGGCAACATCGACGCGGCCACTAAGGTTGGCAAGCTGGTTGCTGAGCGTGCGAAAGCCGCCGGTGTATCTCAAGTTGCCTTTGACCGTTCCGGCTTCAAGTACCATGGCCGCGTCAAAGCGCTGGCCGATGCTGCTCGTGAAGGCGGGCTGGAGTTCTAAGTTATGGCAAATAACGATCAAAAGCGCGACGAAGGCTACATCGAGAAGCTGGTTCAAGTTAACCGCGTTGCTAAAACCGTCAAAGGTGGCCGTATCTTCACCTTCACCGCGCTGACCGTGGTTGGTGATGGTAAAGGCCGCGTCGGCTTCGGCCGTGGCAAGTCGCGCGAAGTACCTGCTGCGATTCAGAAAGCCATGGAAGCTGCACGTCGCAACATGATCCAGGTCGACCTGAAGGGCACCACCCTGCAGTACGCCACCAAGGCTGCCCACGGCGCCTCGAAGGTTTACATGCAGCCTGCTTCGGAAGGTACCGGTATCATCGCCGGTGGCGCAATGCGTGCTGTCCTGGAAGTTGCTGGTGTCCAGAACGTTCTGGCCAAGTGCTACGGTTCGACCAACCCAGTGAACGTGGTCTACGCCACCTTCAAGGGTCTGAAAGCCATGCAATCTCCTGAATCCATTGCTGCCAAGCGCGGCAAGAGCGTCGAGGAGATCTTCTGATCATGGCAACCGTAAAAGTAACGCTGATCAAGAGCACCGCTGGCCGTCTGCCTAACCACATTCTGTGCGTTAAAGGCCTGGGTCTGCGTCGCATCGGTCACACTGTAGAAGTCCAGGATACTCCCGAGAATCGCGGGATGATCAACAAGGCTTACTACATGCTGCGCGTCGAGGGTTAATCGATGAAACTCAATGATCTGAGTCCAGCGCCGGGTTCCCGTCGCGAGAAGCATCGTCCGGGTCGTGGTATCGGTAGCGGTTTGGGCAAGACTGGTGGCCGCGGCCACAAAGGTCAGACCTCCCGTTCCGGTGGCACCATCGCTCCGGGCTTCGAAGGCGGTCAACAACCGCTGCACCGTCGTCTGCCGAAGTTCGGCTTCGTCTCCCTGAAGGCTATGGACCGCGCCGAAGTGCGTCTGTCCGAGCTGGCCAAGGTGGAAGGTGACGTGGTTACCGTACAGTCCCTGAAGGACGCCAACGTGATTGGCCAGAACGTTCAGCGTGTGAAAATCATGCTGTCGGGCGAAGTCACTCGCGCTGTCACCATCAAGGGCATCGCAGCCACCAAAGGTGCGCGTGCGGCTATCGAAGCAGCTGGCGGCAAGTTCGAGGAATAAATGGCTAAGCAAGGTGCTCTCTCTTCGCTCGGTAAGGGCGGGATGTCGGAACTCTGGGCTCGTCTGCGCTTTCTGTTCATGGCGATCATCGTCTACCGGATCGGCGCGCACATCCCGGTGCCCGGCATCAATCCAGACCGTCTGGCGGATCTGTTTCGGCAGAATGAGGGGACCATTCTTAGCTTGTTCAACATGTTTTCCGGTGGTGCGCTGGAGCGCATGAGTATTTTTGCATTGGGGATCATGCCGTACATTTCGGCGTCGATCATCATGCAGCTCATGACCGCGGTCAGCCCACAACTGGAGCAGTTGAAGAAGGAAGGTGAAGCTGGCCGTCGCAAGATCAGCCAGTACACCCGCTACGGCACCGTTATCCTGGCGCTGG
The DNA here is from genome assembly GCF_047039205.1 of Pseudomonas sp. SC11. NCBI lineage: Bacteria > Pseudomonadati > Pseudomonadota > Gammaproteobacteria > Pseudomonadales > Pseudomonadaceae > Pseudomonas > Pseudomonas sp. SC11. The sequence continues at coordinate 624,255 of NZ_CP178183.1, forward strand.
TTCAAGCCATTGGCATGTCCATTGGCCTGGCCAACCAGGGCGTGGCGTTTTCTGTAGGCTTGGGCTTCCATGTCGTTGCCGTCTCCACGTTCGTGGCCGGCGCAATGTTCATGATGTGGCTCGGCGAGCAGATCACCGAGCGCGGTGTAGGCAACGGTATCTCGATGTTGATCTTCGCAGGTATCGTTGCCGGTCTTCCGAGAGCAATCGGGCAGTCTTTCGAGTCTGCGCGCACAGGCGATATCAATATTTTCGCCCTGGTCGCTATCGGTTTGCTTGCAGTAGCGATCATCGGTTTCGTGGTGTTCATCGAGCGTGGTCAGCGTCGTATCGCCGTTCACTACGCCAAGCGTCAGCAGGGCCGTAAGGTTTTCGCTGCGCAGACCAGCCACTTGCCGTTGAAGGTAAACATGGCGGGCGTCATTCCCGCCATTTTTGCCAGCAGCATCCTGCTGTTCCCGGCTTCGTTGGGTGCCTGGTTCGGTCAGTCTGAAGGTATGGGCTGGCTGCAGGACATCTCGCAGTCGATCGCTCCTGGTCAGCCGTTGAACATTCTGCTGTTTAGTGCAGGGATCATCTTCTTCTGCTTCTTCTATACAGCGTTGATGTTCAACCCGAAGGACGTAGCGGAAAACCTGAAGAAGTCCGGTGCCTTTATTCCGGGTATCCGTCCTGGTGAGCAGTCGGCGCGCTACATTGATGGCGTTCTGACTCGTCTGACCATGTTCGGTGCTCTTTACATGATGGCCGTCTGCCTTCTACCCCAGTTCCTGGTGGTGGCTGCAAACGTGCCGTTCTACCTTGGCGGGACCTCGTTGCTGATTGTGGTGGTGGTTGTGATGGACTTCATGTCCCAAGTACAATCGCACCTCGTTTCGCACCAGTACGAATCCCTGATGAAGAAAGCCAACCTGAAAGGCTACGGTGGCAGCGGTCTGCTGCGCTGATAGACCCCCTAAGGTTCGAGGAGTCGGTAATGAAAGTTCGTGCATCGGTGAAAAAGCTGTGCCGTAACTGCAAGATCATTCGTCGCGAAGGTATCGTGCGCGTGATCTGCAGCGCGGAACCGCGTCACAAGCAGCGCCAAGGCTGAGTGTGATCTGCGCTTCAAACCCAGCAGCTAGTGCGCTGCTGGGTTGATTATTCGTTTCTACAGCGATATTATCTCGCGCCCTATTTCTTGGCTTCCGGGGCGTAGGTAGCTGTCAATTGGAGTCCCACTGAATGGCCCGTATTGCAGGCGTCAACATTCCAGATAACAAGCATACTGTTATCTCGCTGACCTACATCTATGGTGTCGGTCGCACTACTGCACAGAAAATCTGTGCAGACGCTGGTGTAAATCCAGCCGCTAAGATCAAGGATCTGAGCGACGAGCAAATCGAAACCCTGCGTGGCGAAGTTGCGAAGTTCACCACCGAAGGTGACCTGCGTCGTGACATCAACATGAAGATCAAGCGCTTGATGGACCTGGGTTGCTATCGCGGCCTGCGCCATCGTAAAGGTCTGCCGGTTCGCGGTCAGCGCACCAAGACCAACGCACGCACCCGTAAGGGCCCGCGTAAGCCGATCCGCAAGTAATCGCCCAGGAATATAGACATGGCAAAACCTGCTGCTCGTCCTCGTAAGAAAGTCAAAAAGACAGTGGTTGATGGCATCGCCCACATCCACGCTTCTTTCAACAACACCATCGTGACCATCACCGATCGTCAGGGCAACGCATTGTCCTGGGCGACTTCCGGTGGTTCGGGTTTCCGTGGTTCGCGCAAATCCACCCCGTTCGCAGCTCAGATCGCTGCTGAGCGTGCTGGTCAAGCTGCGCTGGAATACGGTCTGAAGAACCTCGACGTGAACGTCAAGGGTCCAGGTCCAGGTCGTGAGTCCGCCGTTCGTGCATTGAACAGCTGCGGCTACAAGATCGCCAGCATCACCGACGTGACGCCTATCCCGCATAACGGGTGCCGTCCGCCGAAGAAGCGTCGCGTGTAATCAGGAGACAGAAGAATGGCACGTTACATTGGTCCAAAATGCAAACTGTCTCGTCGTGAAGGCACCGACCTGTTCCTGAAGAGCGGCGTTCGCGCTCTGGAATCGAAGTGCAACATCGAAGCAGCCCCAGGTATCCACGGCCAGCGCCGTGGCCGTCAGTCCGACTACGGTACCCAGCTGCGCGAGAAACAAAAAGTCCGTCGTATCTACGGTGTTCTGGAGCGTCAGTTCCGCGGTTACTACCAAGCTGCTGCCTCGAAAAAAGGCGCAACCGGTGAGAACCTGCTGCAACTGCTCGAGTGCCGTCTGGATAACGTCGTCTACCGTATGGGCTTCGGCTCGACTCGTTCCGAGTCCCGTCAGCTGGTTTCGCACAAAGCGATCAGCGTCAACGGTAAGACTGTAAACATTCCATCCTACCAAGTTCGTCCGGGTGACGTGGTCGCAGTTCGCGAGAAGTCGCTGAACCAGCTGCGCATTGTTCAGGCCCTTGAACTGTGCTCTCAGCGTGGCCGCGTTGAGTGGGTAGACGTTGATTCCGCTAAAAAGTCGGGCGTTTTCAAGAACGTTCCTGCTCGCAGCGACCTGTCCGCCGACATCAACGAAAACCTGATTGTCGAGCTCTACTCCAAGTAAGGGCTAGAAAATAGGTGCATCCATGCAGATTTCGGTAAATGAGTTCCTGACGCCCCGTCACATCGACGTTCAGGTGGTCAGTCCAACCCGCGCCAAGATCACGCTCGAGCCTCTCGAGCGTGGTTTCGGCCATACCCTGGGCAACGCGCTGCGCCGCATCCTGTTGTCCTCCATGCCTGGCTGTGCAGTAGTCGAGGCCGAGATCGATGGCGTACTCCATGAGTACTCCGCGATCGAAGGTGTACAGGAAGACGTCATTGAAATCCTGTTGAACCTCAAAGGTCTGGCTATCAAGCTGCACGGTCGTGACGAAGTTACGCTGACCTTGTCGAAAAAGGGTTCGGGGGTGGTTACCGCTGCCGATATTCAGCTGGATCACGATGTCGAGATCGTCAACCCCGATCACGTAATCGCGAACCTGGCGTCCAACGGCGCCCTGAACATGAAGCTCACCGTAGCTCGTGGTCGTGGTTACGAGCCGGCCGACTCCCGTCAAACCGACGAAGACGAAAGCCGCAGCATTGGCCGTCTTCAGCTGGACGCTTCGTTTAGCCCGGTGCGTCGTATCGCCTACGTGGTCGAGAACGCCCGTGTTGAACAGCGTACCAACCTGGACAAGCTGGTCATCGATCTGGAAACCAACGGCACCCTGGATCCTGAAGAGGCCATCCGTCGGGCCGCGACCATCCTGCAACAGCAGCTGGCCGCGTTCGTCGACCTCAAAGGTGACAGCGAGCCGGTCGTGGTCGAGCAGGAAGACGAGATCGATCCGATCCTGCTGCGCCCGGTTGACGACCTGGAACTGACTGTACGTTCGGCCAACTGCCTCAAGGCGGAGAACATCTACTACATCGGCGACCTGATTCAGCGTACCGAAGTAGAGCTGTTGAAGACTCCTAACCTGGGCAAGAAGTCCCTGACCGAAATCAAGGACGTCCTGGCCTCTCGTGGTCTGTCTCTCGGCATGCGCCTCGACAACTGGCCGCCTGCAAGTCTTAAGAAAGACGACAAGGCGACTGCCTGATCGTCGTAATCACCGAACGTAGTGTTTGGTAAGGAATGAATCATGCGTCATCGTAAAAGTGGACGTCACCTGAGCCGTACCAGCTCTCACCGCAAGGCTATGTTCCAGAACATGGCAGTGTCGTTGATCGAGCACGAGCTGATCAAAACCACCCTGCCGAAAGCCAAGGAACTGCGCCGCGTTGCCGAGCCGCTGATCACCCTGGCCAAGGAAGACAGCGTTGCCAATCGTCGTCTGGCCTTCGACCGTACCCGTTCGAAGTCTGCCGTTGGCAAACTGTTCAACGATCTGGGCAAGCGCTACGCCACCCGTCAGGGCGGCTACCTGCGTATCCTGAAGTGCGGTTTCCGCGCTGGCGACAACGCGCCTATGGCGTACGTCGAGCTGGTTGATCGTCCAGTCGGTGGTGCTGTAGAAGCTGCCGAGTAAGACGTTCCGTCTGCTACAGAGAACCGGGCCTAGTGCCCGGTTTTTTGTGTTCGAATAAATTGTAAAAATCTATCGGACATAAACTATCAATGTATTAGATCTTTGTATCTGTGCTCGCCATACTGCTCCCCAAGCCGATCAAGCCGACATTTGCGTCTGATAAGGAGAGCCCATGAGCAAGATCCTCACCACCGCCAGCGGTGCACCCGTTGCCGACAACCAGAATTCCCGCTCCGCCGGTCCGCGCGGTCCATTGCTGCTCGACGATTTCCACCTGATCGAAAAGCTTGCCCATTTCAACCGCGAAAACATCCCTGAGCGCCGTGTGCATGCAAAAGGCTCGGGTGCCTATGGCACCTTCACCGTGACTCGCGATGTCACTGAGTACACCAATGCTCGGCTTTTCGATGGCATCGGCAAGCAGACCGAAACCTTCCTGCGGTTCTCTACCGTAGGTGGCGAGCGCGGCTCCGCCGACACCGAACGCGATCCACGTGGCTTCGCCGTCAAGTTCTACACGGAAGAGGGCAACTGGGACATCGTGGGGAATAACACGCCTGTGTTCTTCATTCGCGATCCACTCAAGTTCCCCGACTTCATCCACACGCAGAAGCGCAACCCTCAGACCAACCTGAAAAGTGCGCAGATGATGTGGGACTTCTGGTCGCATTCGCCTGAGGCGCTGCACCAGGTCACCATCCTGTTCTCTGATCGTGGCATTCCGGATGGCTACCGCCACATGCACGGCTTCGGCAGCCACACCTACAGCCTGATAAACGCCGAGGGACAGCGCACCTGGGTCAAATGGCACTTCAAGACGCAGCAGGGCATCAAGAACCTGACGCCGGCCGATGCTGCGCGTATCGCAGGTACTGACCCTGACTACGCCCAGCGTGACTTGTTCGAGGCCATCGAGCAGGGCAACTATCCGCGTTGGACAGTATGCATTCAGGTCATGAGCGAGGAGGAGGCTGCCAACCGAGCCGAAAACCCGTTCGACGTCACCAAGACCTGGTCGCAGAAAGAATATCCGCTGATCGAAGTTGGCGTGCTTGAGCTCAACCGCAATCCGCTCAACTACTTCGCCGAAGTCGAGCAGGCTGCATTCGGGCCGAGCAACATGGTGCCGGGCGTGGGCTTGTCGCCCGATCGTATGCTCCAGGGTCGCGTGTTCGCTTACGCTGACGCCCATCGTTACCGCGTCGGTACCAATCACCAACACTTGCCGGTGAATGCGCCGCGCTGCGCGGTAAACAGCTATCAGCGCGACGGTGCCATGAGCATGGGTAGCTATGGCAGTGCTCCTAACTACGAGCCAAACAGCTTCGCCGACGCGCCCAAGCAGTCCCCGCGCCACGCGGAACCCGCCTTGGCGCTCAATGGCGCAGCCGATCGTCACGATCATCGTGAGGACGACGACTACTACAGCCATGCCGGTGCACTGTTCCGGTTGATGAGTCCTGATCAACAAGCGCTGTTGATCGACAACATCGCAGGCACTATGGCGGGTGTGACGGAAGAAGTGGTTCGACGCCAGTTGCAGCACTTCCATAAAGCCGATCCGGCTTATGGTGGCGGGATTGCCAAAGCGCTGGGCATCAATCTGTTCTGAGTCGAAGTGATAAGGAGAACCGCCCGCATTTGGGCGGTTTTTCAATGAAAATCACTACTGTTTGTCGAGTTTTTTCGCATAAATTGCGCGGTATCGAGTGACCTTGGGAAAATCATGGTTCACACTATGAGCCTATCAAGCGTTATTCAGGAGTATCAGGGCGATGCAAGGTCACCCGGACGTCATCGATTACCTCAACACGTTGCTCACGGGCGAACTGGCGGCACGCGATCAGTATTTCATCCACTCGCGCATGTACGAAGACTGGGGCCTTTCAAAGCTCTATGAGCGTATCAATCACGAGATGGAAGAAGAGGCGCAGCATGCCGATGCTCTGATGCGTCGTATCCTCATGCTTGAAGGCACGCCGCGCATGCGGCCGGACGACCTCGATATCGGCACCACAGTGCCTGAAATGATCGCGGCCGACTTGCGCCTGGAGTACAAAGTGCGTGCTGCCCTGTGCAAGGGCATCGAGTTGTGCGAGTCGCACAAGGATTACATCAGCCGCGACATCCTGCGCGCGCAGTTGGCTGATACCGAGGAAGATCACACGTACTGGCTGGAAAAGCAGCAGGGGTTGATCAAATCCATCGGGCTGCAGAACTACCTGCAATCGCAGATGTGACACCAGCAGGGCCGCTGTTTAGCCCTCTCGACACATGAGGCCGCGCTTACAAGACTGTGCAGATCATCGGATCTGCACAGTTTTATAGGCGCGGCCTTTTGCGTTATACCCGGTCCCGTTCCAATAGCGGTTTCAGATAATGCCCGGTGTAGGATTGCTTCATCTTGCTGAGCTCTTCCGGTGTGCCGCAGGCGATGATCTGCCCGCCGCGTGAGCCCCCTTCTGGACCCAGGTCCACCAGCCAGTCCGCGGTTTTGATCACATCCAGGTTGTGCTCGATCACCACCACGGTGTTACCGTGGTCGCGCAAACGGTGAAGGACGTCCAGGAGTTGCTGGATATCGGCAAAGTGCAAGCCTGTAGTGGGCTCGTCAAGGATGTACAGGGTCTTGCCCGTATCGCGCTTGGACAGCTCGCGCGACAGTTTCACTCGCTGCGCTTCACCGCCCGACAACGTCGTCGCCGATTGTCCCAGCTTGATATAAGACAAACCCACATCCATCAGCGTCTGCAGTTTGCGCGCCAGTGCCGGAACCGCATCGAAGAACTCGCGGGCGTCCTCGATGGTCATTTCCAGCACTTCGTGGATGTTCTTGCCCTTGTACTTGACCTCCAGCGTTTCGCGGTTGTAGCGCTTGCTCTTGCACACATCGCACGGCACGTAGATATCTGGCAGGAAGTGCATCTCCACTTTGATCAGGCCATCGCCCTGGCACGCCTCGCAGCGTCCGCCCTTGACGTTGAAAGAAAACCGTCCCGGACCGTAGCCGCGTGAGCGTGACTCTGGCACGCCCGCGAAAAGCTCGCGAATCGGCGTGAAAATGCCGGTGTAAGTCGCCGGGTTGGAGCGTGGGGTACGACCGATTGGGCTCTGGTCGATGTCGACCACTTTGTCCAGGTGCTGCAGGCCGTCAATGCTGCTGTGGGCGGCCGGCTCCAGGCTGCTGGCACCGTTCAGGGCGGTGGCGGCCAGGGGGAACAGGGTGTTGTTGATCAGTGTCGATTTCCCTGACCCCGAAACCCCGGTGACGCATGTCAGCAAGCCAATGGGGACTTCCAGATCGACATTCTGCAGGTTGTTGCCGCGCGCACCTTTCAGCTTGAGTTGCAGCTTCTTGTTGCGGGGTGTGCGCTTGGCCGGGACGACGATCTTCTTGCGACCGGACAGATACATGCCGGTCACCGAGTCTGGATGGGCCATGACCTCGTCCGGCGTACCTTCTGCGACGATCTGCCCGCCATGCACACCAGCGCCTGGGCCAATGTCCACGACATAGTCGGCCAGGCGAATGGCGTCCTCATCGTGCTCCACCACGATCACCGTGTTGCCCAGGTCGCGCAGGTGGTTGAGGGTGGCCAGCAGGCGATCGTTGTCACGCTGGTGCAGGCCGATCGATGGCTCGTCGAGGATGTACATGACCCCCACCAGGCCCGCACCGATCTGGCTGGCCAGGCGGATGCGCTGCGCTTCGCCCCCGGAGAGCGTTTCGGCGCTGCGGTCGAGGGTGAGGTAGTCCAGGCCCACGTTGACCAGAAACTGCAGCCGCTCGCAGATTTCCTTCAAGATCTTCGCCGCGATCTCGCCACGTCGGCCGGTCAGGGTTAGCGCAGCGAAGTATTCGCTGGCGTCGCCGATCGGCAGGTTGGTGACCGCCGGCAGCGTCTTCTCACCGACCCAGACATGCCGTGCCTCGCGGCGCAAGCGAGTGCCGCGGCAGTCTGGACAGGGCTGGGTGCCGAGGAACTTGGCCAGTTCCTCGCGGACGGTGGCTGACTCGGTTTCGCGGTAGCGCCGCTCCAGATTCGGCACGATGCCCTCGAAGGGGTGTGAGCGTTTGACGATGTCGCCGCGGTCGTTGAGGTACTTGAAGTCGACGCTGTGCTTGCCACTGCCCTGCAGGATGACCTTCTGGTGCTCGGCCGCCAGTTCGCCGAAAGGCTGGTCGAGACTGAAGCCATAGTGCGCGGCCAATGAGCCGAGCATCTGGAAGTAATACACATTGCGCCGGTCCCAGCCGCGGATCGCGCCTTCGGCCAGGGTCAGCTCGGCGTTGACCAGGCGCTTGGTGTCGAAGAACTGCTTGACCCCCAGGCCGTCGCAGGTTGGACAGGCACCGGCCGGGTTGTTGAAGGAAAACAACTTGGGTTCCAGCTCGCTGATCGCATGGCCGCACACGGGGCAGGCGAAGCGCGCCGAGAAGATCATGTCTTCACCGCTGTCGTCGTCCATCGGCGCCACCAGGGCGATGCCGTCGGCCAGTTTCAAGGCCGTCTCGAACGACTCGGCCAGACGCTGCTGCAGGTCTTCGCGGACCTTGAAGCGGTCGACCACCACGTCGATGCTGTGCTTTTTCTGCTTGTCGAGCTTGGGCAGTTCATCCAGCTCGTAGAGCTTGCCGTTGACCCGGGCGCGGACGAAGCCTTGGGCGCGCATCTCGTCGAACACCGCCAGATGCTCGCCCTTGCGCTCGCGCACCACCGGTGCCAGCAGCATCAGCTTGCTGCCCTCGGGTTGTTCCAGCACCAGGTCGACCATCTGGCTGACGGTCTGCGCCTCCAGCGGAATGTCGTGATCCGGGCAGCGCGGCGTGCCCACGCGCGCGTAGAGCAGGCGCAGGTAGTCGTAGATTTCGGTGATGGTGCCCACGGTCGAGCGCGGGTTGTGCGACGTGGACTTCTGCTCGATGGAAATCGCCGGCGACAAGCCCTCGATGGTGTCGACGTCGGGCTTTTCCATCATCGACAGGAACTGTCGGGCATAGGCCGACAGCGACTCGACGTAGCGACGTTGGCCCTCGGCGTAGAGGGTGTCGAAGGCCAGGGAAGACTTGCCGGAACCGGACAGACCGGTGATGACGATCAGTTTGTCCCGTGGCAGGGTCAGGTCGATGTTCTTCAGGTTGTGGGTGCGTGCCCCACGGATCAGGATCGTGTCCAAAGCAGCCTCGCTCGGCGGGCGTAAACGAAGAAGTATACGGCGCGCTGCCACTACGCGGCAAAGCGTCGCGCAGATGCCGTCTGGTCGTGGGACTGATAGAATCGCCGCCGGTTCAGACGAGGTTCATCCATGCACGACATCCATCAAGAACGCATGAGCGGCAGCGAAACCCGCGCCGCAGGCGGCCTTGCCCTGGTCTTTGCCTTTCGTATGCTGGGTATGTTCATGGTCTTGCCCGTGCTGGCCACCTACGGCATGGACCTGGCCGGCGCCACACCCGCGCTGATCGGTCTGGCCATCGGTGCCTATGGCTTGACCCAGGCGGTCCTGCAGATTCCGTTCGGGATGATTTCCGACCGGATTGGCCGACGCCCAGTGATCTACCTGGGGCTGGTGGTGTTCGCCCTGGGCAGCGTACTGGCGGCGCAGGCCGATTCGATCTGGGGCGTGATCGCCGGCCGTATTCTGCAGGGGGCGGGTGCCATTTCCGCAGCCGTCATGGCCCTGCTTTCCGACCTGACCCGCGAGCAACACCGCACCAAGGCCATGGCCATGATCGGCATGAGCATCGGCGTGTCGTTCGCCGTCGCCATGGTGGTTGGCCCGTTGCTGACAAGTGCCTTCGGTTTGTCAGGATTGTTCCTCGCCACTGCAGGACTGGCGGTAGTGGGTATCGCCTTGATCGCCTTCGTCGTGCCCAGCACGCACAGCGTGTTGCAGCATCGAGAATCGGGCGTGGCACGTCAGGCCCTCGGTCCGACCCTGCGCAATCCGGACCTTCTACGCCTGGACCTGAGCATTTTCGTGCTGCACGCGATCCTCATGGCCAGCTTCGTGGCCCTGCCACTGGCCTTCGTAGAGCGCGCCGGGTTACCCAAGGAACAGCACTGGTGGGTATACCTAACCGCATTGCTGATCTCATTTTTTGCAATGGTGCCCTTCATCATCTACGGCGAAAAGAAGCGCAAGATGAAGCGCGTGTTGGTGGGTGCAGTCACCGTGCTGCTGCTCACCGAGGTGTTCTTCTGGCGCTGGGCTGACGACCTGCGGGCATTGGTGACCGGCACCGTGATATTCTTCACGGCCTTCAACCTGTTGGAGGCATCCTTGCCTTCGCTGGTCAGCAAGGTGTCGCCCGCTGGCGGCAAGGGGACGGCCATGGGAGTCTATTCCACGAGCCAGTTCCTCGGCGCGGCGCTGGGAGGCATCATCGGTGGCTGGTTGTTCCAGCACGGAGGCCTGGGCACGGTGTTCCTCGGATGTGCTGTACTGTGTGGTATCTGGCTGGTATCTGCCTTGGGCATGAACGAACCGCCTTATGTCACCAGCCTGCGTATGCCGCTGACGCCGGAGGCGGTTCGGGAAGCCGGACTGGCCGAACGTCTGATGGCCGTGACGGGTGTGACCGACGCCGTGGTGGTGGCAGAAGAAGCCGCCATCTATATCAAACTGGATACGAAAATTTTGGACCGTGCGACCCTCGAGCGTCTGGTGAACCCAGCCCCGACGGCGTGCGAAGCCTAGGAGAACGTTATGGCCCGTGGGGTTAACAAAGTCATTCTGGTCGGTACCTGCGGCCAGGATCCCGAAGTCCGCTACCTGCCCAACGGTAACGCCGTGACCAACCTGAGCCTGGCCACCAGCGAACAGTGGACCGACAAGCAGTCGGGACAGAAGGTCGAGCGCACCGAGTGGCACCGCGTCTCGCTGTTCGGCAAAGTGGCCGAGATCGCTGGCGAGTACCTGCGCAAGGGTTCGCAGTGCTACATCGAAGGCAAGCTGCAGACCCGTGAGTGGGAAAAGGACGGCATCAAGCGTTACACCACCGAAATCATCGTCGACATGCAGGGCACCATGCAGCTGCTCGGCGGCCGTCCGCAGAACCAGCAAGGCGGCGATCAGTACAACCAGGGTGGTGGCAACAACTACAACCAGGGCGGTGGTCAGCAGCAATACAACCAAGCCCCACCACGTCAGCAGGCGCCGCGTCCGCAGCAGGCACAGCAGCGTCCCGCGCCACAGCAGCAGGCACCCCAGCCCGCCGCTGACTTCGACAGCTTCGATGACGATATTCCGTTCTAATCTACACAAGAATCTAATGTAAAGGTCTGATACGCCAAGGTCGTCTGTAGCCGTCCAGTGCTGGGATCTTTCATGAAAAAATAAGCCCTCTGGCTGTAAAGCTCAGAGGGCTTTCTTTTGCGCACTGTAAAGGTACGAAGGTAGACCAAACAAAAATTAGGGTGTAAAGATAAAAATCTACACAGCACTCTGTAAAGGGCCGGGGAATGGACGTCAAGCTGGTGCGACATCCATCTGGGCAAAACCTACCAGTCCTTATCGATGAAGACGGCTTGCCCGTACCACTCCCAAACGAGTGGATTATGCATCGACGCGATCTAAGTCCTAATACACTTATTAGAAACCTTAGAGAGCTAGCAATATTCTATGTATGGCTAGATTCACTTAATATTGACTTTGCCAAACGCGTTAGCAGTGATCACATATTTACTGAGGCAGAGCTTTCAGGAAGCCTATGTGAACGACTACGCCTTACCGTAACGGCTGGTTCAAAAAAAACTGCAGCTTTGATATCAAACAGCGGAGTCAAAGTTGCCGTTTCGCCCATGACCTTCAAGCTGCGTCTTATCACAATACGGCAATTTATAGGATGGTGTTTTCGATTTAAATTAGCAAGTTTATCGTCTAATGATCCCGCATTCCTACGCATTCAGGCTCATAAAGATCATATTGATAAGATTCTTTGCGACCAACAGCTGCGTAAACCACCCCAGAATAAGTCCATTACAAAAGGCTTGCGCGATCATCAGATCAAAGCCCTAGTATGGTGTGTGGATTTCAGAAATCCTGATGCTTACGGTCTGAACGAGCATGTCAGGTTTAGAAACTTCATAATTGTGATGATTATGCTGAGCTTCGGTCTTCGTCCCGCAGAGGTTCTTACCTTGAGGTTGAGTGATATCGAGTTTGGCAGCGTTACAGCGTTGAGGGTTATAAGGCGGGTGGCAGATCCTAACGATACAAGATCTCCTCAGCCAAGGATCAAACGTAATGGCCGTGACTTGGTGGTCCAGGATATTACCCTGTTGAGCCTAATCGAAGAGTACATTGAAGAGCATCGAGAGAGGGTGATGGATCGCTATGACAAAGACCATAGCTATCTAATAGTTTCCGATGAGGGTGATCCGTTACACGGGAATAGCATATCTAATTACTTTAGAATAATACGAGATAGGTTTAAAAGTGAGCTTCCTTCTAATCTAACTCCTAAATCACTCAGGCACACCTATTCAAGTCGCACTGAACGAGATATGGCTGAGCGCGGAGTACCAGAAGACGAGCGTAAGCAAGTGCTAGCGTATCTGCGAGGTGACAACAGTACACGCTCCCAAGAGGTCTATGTTGCAGGAGAAATTATCCGCCAGGCAACCGCTATTCAATCTCAGTACCACGACACATTAATGCAAGGTTTTCGAGAGCATCGATGTCATGACTGAGTTTAATAAAGTAAAGCATGAGGTTGTGCCCTCGGTAGTGCAGGAAAACGAGATCGCTCATTGGGACGTCATACCGGCATCAGTTGTGAGCGGTGAAGGGCACGTAGTAGATACAAGCGGCTTGAAATGGTGGATGCCAAACGTTAGTGGGAGGTCTTTACTCCTAGACTTTAGGCGAGTAAAGAATCCTAATTTTCGATATGCATTGATGCGTTATTGCTACTACACAATAAAAAGAACCTCAGGCGTCTATGCTTACAGGATATTTCAGGATTGCTATCGACTTTTATTGCTGCCAGATCCAGGTTTAAATAAGCCGCATATAAAGGACTTCGAGCAGGAACTGATTAATAGTTATGAAAGGATGATCTCTACAACGAGGCGGGATCATAAGCTCTACCAAGTGTATGCACCAAAGATCTTCTATCTCTGGGGATGTCAGTACCTTACCGAGCTAGGTTTCAATGAGGATTATGGGAGCGTTTTAGAGCAATTGAAGATACCAGGCGGCCCTAAAGGTGAGGCTGTGAAGAACGAGGACATAGAGGCTGGTCCGCTACATCGTATCTATGAACTACAGCCCCTCTACAATGCGCTTCAATCATCCATTTGCTCAAATACTATTGAGCTTGAGCAGCGTGCTGCCTTGGCCTTGTTCATTGCTCATGGTAGAAATCCAGCGAATCTATCTTGGTTGCGCGAGAGCGACCTTATCAATGTGGCGCCTGGTCTTGATCAGCCATGTTGGGTAATAAGATATCCGAGAATTAAAAAGAAACTGACTAATCCGCGCAATGACTTCGTAGAAGTACACTTGCCAGATGAATTTGCACCCTATATTCAGGCGTTAATCGCGGCCAATCGCAAGGTTCCAATATCGAGCCTAAGCAAGGAAAAGGAAGATTTCGATAGGCCACTTTTTTTTAACTATTCTGGCAATTCGGCGTCCATTGCTTCCGGCTACAAAGAAACATATTTCAATTATTCTTCTGACTATTTTGCCGATTTGATTCAAGATTTTGTGGCTAGCCATCGGCTTGTATCGCCCCTGACTAATTCACTACTACATTTAACTCCTCGGCGCCTTCGCTACACTCTTGCAACAAATTTAGTGAGGGATGGAGCCTCCCAGCGTCAACTGGCTCAAATTCTTGATCATACCGATGTACAGCATGTTCAGGTCTACTTCGATCTTGCGGGTGATATCGTGGAACTGCTGGATAAAGCACTGATTGGACCATACGCTCAGATGCTCCAGTTCTTTAAAGGCGATTTCATAATGCCGGGTCATGAGGCATTAAACGAAGACGATGAAGGCAAGCATATTCCTTTTTTTCAAACCGGAAATGACTCTGATGTTGACCTCGGCGTTTGCGGGAAACACTCGCTTTGTACCTTGCATCCTCCTTATTCCTGCTATAAGTGCCCTAAATTTCAGGCATATATAAATGCGGATCATCAGTCCGTACTGAACTATCTTTTGGATGAGCGTGAGAAAAAATTTAGATTAGCTGACAAACGCATAGCAGGTCAGATGGATGAGATCATTTATGCGGTTGCGCAGGTCGTCGAGAAATGCAAGCAATGCATGATGGAGAACAATCGTGCCGAAGGTCTCTCCGTTTCTAAGTAAGCTTGATCAAGATCGCGCCGCCAATCTTGAACTTCTTGTAAGCAAAGCTCGAATGCTTAGAATGCTTGGCTTCGAAAGCGTGACTTGGATAAAAGAAAGCTGGACATTCACAGCTGGACCCTTGACCGTCCTATCTGGCAAAAGATTTGGCACAACAAGTATCTATTTCCGTCATTCGCCTAGTTTAGGTGCGCTTCCTTTGGAAGGCGACTGGGGGATGGTAGCAAAATCTCTTTTCTGCTTGCGAGCTCATCGTTCTAGTCAGAAGATAAGCAATCACCAATCCTTCGTTATGGCTATAAGTTATATTAGCTATTGCGTAGGAGGTAGTAAGCGCCCACTATGCAAGTTAATTCCCGAAGATCTTGATATGGCGTGTCGCCTAATCTCTGCGCACTATAAGGAGTCTACAGCATACAATTTGCACAAGGCTATTAATGAGTTTGCCGCGCACTGTGATGCTAACCAGTTATGTAATGTCAGACTTGAATATAGGTACTCGGGTTTAAAGCGTCCGGCAAACGCTGGAGGCGTTTCCCAAAAACGATTGGATGCTCCAAGCAATCTCGATCAAACTAGCGGTGATCGTATCGTCAGCCTTGAACTTTTCAAGCTTATAGGTTTGCTATATCAAAAGGTGCCTGTTCAAAATAAGTATCGAATGTATGTTCTCATGCTTGTGCTACTTGCCTGCCTTGGCAGGCGCTATAGCGAGATTGCGACGTTACCGCTGCAGATGGTCGCTTCAGATGCGGATGGCAGGAGATACCTACGTTATTTTCTGATGAAAACCAGTAAAGGCGACAACGTCCATCCTATCGATAAGATATGGCTTCCGAAAGAAGCTATTACTATTGTTGAAGATGTAGTCTCGGAGCTAACTGAGATAACTCGCGAGGCGCGCTCCACTGCTAAGGAGATGCGAGCTACGAATGGTCCCGATCTGCGTTGGGTCGAGCCCTACGCAGATGATCATAAGTTTTATTTGGCGGGCCTTAAAATTTTAGGATTTAACTACAATCCACTAAGACCCAACGGATGGCTTTCACTTAATGGCTATGTATTTTCAGATCCTGGTAAGCGGACTATTCAAGGTGTATGTTCTGCTAACCTTTCGAGGTTTACAAGCAAGGAAGGCTTGATTGCGTTTTGTAGGAGCACTTTTGACTCTCGCTTAAATGACCCTGTACGAATCGCTTCAAGTGGTCTTAAATATTATCAGGAAGACTTGCTTATTGTTAGATATCAAGGAGGGTCTTCAGGGGCTGTTTCGAATTGTATTGTTACAACCGTTACTCATTCTATGTTTACGACATTTCTCAGGGATCATTTTGAGGCCCTTGCCGCTGAGTACGCGGCAGATGGGATTGGGCCTAATTTCTCAAGTCATGACTTTAGGCATACTATCAATACGTTATTGAACGACGGTGGTATGAGTGATTACGTCCAGACCAAGTGGTTTGGACGTAAATACGTTTATGATACTAAAGCATATCAGCACACCTCCCGTGAAAAAAGGGCGTTGATTTATCAGGAGAAGCTAAGGGAGGGAAAGATAGGCGGTGCTATTGCTGATAGTTACTCAAAGCTGCCGGTGGAATACAAAGAGGCTTATTTGAAGGCTAGGGTTACCGGAGTTCATGAGCTTGGGACCGGAATGTGTACTCGCAATCTTTCACAGTCTCCATGCCCAAACCATCTGGAGTGCCATGCAAAGTGCTCAGATTTTTCTTGGGAAAAGGACGATGAAAGTAAGCTTGGTAGCATTATTCGGGCCTTTGAGGTTGAGATTATTCAGTACGAGAATGCGTTTGCCAAGTCTCTGTCCAGTAGAGTTGGTGAAAGCCACCAGTGGATGAGTCACTCGAAGAAAAAGCTTGCTACCCTTGAGTCAATGTTGGGTGATTCAAACGTGGATGTCGGTGCGCTCAAAGCACGTATATTAGGAGAACGGGCATGAGCAAGTTTGCAAGGCGAATGTCTCCGGAAGATGTCAGGGCTATTGTTAAGGAATTGGATCGATGGGCGCTGGGAGAGTTAGGTTCGGGCCTTCGCTGGAAAAAGTTAGAGGATCAATTTGGATTTACGAGGCAGGCACTTAATGCTCGGCTTGAAATAAAGGTGGCGTTCAACGCTGCGAAGGCATCGCTGGCCGGGGGATTAGCCTCAAAAAAGAAGAACGCTGTAAGGGATAGTGAACAGATGGTCATCAGGATAGAACAGCTTGAGCGGGAGGTAGATGCTTATAAGAGTCGTGAAACTAAATGGCTTTTGAGGTGGCAGCAGATCGCATACAACGTCAGAGCGAGGTTTGGCGTTCAAATGAGCTTGATAGATACGCCTCTCAATCCGAAGGAAGGATTGCCGAATCTTCGAGATACAAATTGCATCTTGAGGCAACTAGATAGGCCTATTCCTCCTGTAGGAACACTCGACGCGGATTTGTAATTTCACAATCGGGCGGAGTTTATACTGCCATTAGGCGGTGCTGCGTCGGAAAGTAGTTATACGCTCTTGGCAGTTTCTTGACATTCTTCTCTGATTTTCCGCCCTGTGCCCTAGCAAAAAGCTCACTACTTACGCACATTTACCTTTCTGGCTATCATCGATTGCCTGACGGTCTACCTAGCCTTACCAAGTCAAGCCAGCTAGCTGGTGCTTCTGCTGCTGCGCTTGATTATTGCCACAGTACTGGCGCTAGTTCAATTGTAATTCTATAGTGGGTAGGTCATTCGGAAAGGGAGGTCAAAATGGCAACGCACAGTGATGCAACAGGTTACCTTTTAGCCCATCGGGATTCTGTCAATGAGGCTTGGTTCCACGCGGTATGCGAGGTAGCGATTGAGTCGGTTGGGGGGAGCCTACCACCTGCTATGCTTGATCAGCTCTGGGGACTTTTCTGTGGGACTGAGGAATACACTTCCTCTTCAGCCACTCCCACCGCATTGGAAACGAGCACACGCGATTCACTTCAACCTTTTTATCTAGAGAGCTTATCTGACTTTTCAGGTTTTAAAAAATTAGGTAATACGCTGCGACTGGATCTGTCGAAGCGTATAACGCTAGTTTTTGGGCGAAACGGCGCGGGAAAATCAAGCTTATGCCAAGCGCTTAAAATTCTTGCGAATCCGGAAAGGCCTAAGGAGCCGTTAAACAATGTCCGCTCTTCAAGTAAAAACGTTCCTTCTTTCAGCTATAAGCTGCGCGGTGAGCCATTACAGACATGGACCGAGCTAAATGGTTTTGGTAGCCAAGCTCATGCTTTGAAGTATTTTGATTCAGCAGTTGCGTACAAGCATATCAATAGCTCTATCTCGCCAGAAGCTGTGGTGGAGTTAAGTGCATTCAAATTGGAGTGTTTTGATTCCGCTAGGGAGTATTTGAAACAGTTTCAGGCCCATGGTGGATCCAAGATCGCAGAGTATCGAAAGCGCGTTGATGGCCATATTGAAGAGGTCAAGCTCCAGGTTGGCGCAGTTATAAATACCAATACAGGGGTGTTCAAGGACTGGAGTGCAATTAACTGCCAGCCGATGCTTTCTTGGATTGAAACGGTGACTTTTGATGAAGATAAGCGACGTTTAAAATCGGAGAAGCAAGCGAGGATAGAAGAGCTTAAGGCGGCGACTAGTCTGGAGGGGCAGCAGGCCATCGCTTTCAAGAAAAATCTGTTAGGCCAAGTAAAAAAATTCATTAGAAACATTTATTCAGCAGTGTTCAGTTTTTTCCTTTACAGCATACAGCCAAGTTTTGCTTTTATCCCAACAAAAGCACGCTGCAAGTGTTGAGTTGGCAGGTGCCGTATTTTCTAAGTCTTTAGATTTTTCGATCCAGCAAAAGCTAATTGCTACAGCAGCTGAGTTGCAACCTCTAGCTCACGTTGATAATTGTCCATTGTGCCGTCAGAAACTAGACGATGGAGCGAAGGCACTATTTAATTCTTTTCAAAATCACCTGGTTTCGTCGCTTCAGTTTGAACTGTCTGAACTGCAAGCCAAGCAGAAAATTGAGTACGCAAAGAAGAAACGAATTGAAGACTTTGTAGAGGTGCACTATTCAAGCTATTCAGGCGTTCTGAGTGCCGATTTTTTGCGCGGGATTTATGACCTAATCTCGTTAGTCAAAAAGTCACTGCAGGCTCCCATAATCGATCACTCCTCATTATCAGGTTATTCTCGTTATGCTGATTTGAACGTTTATCTTCAGGCGGTGGATCTAGAATATAATAATGCAGATTCGGCTTTGAGCTTGGCTGCGAAAGGTCTCCAGGTGGTTAACGAAGAAATTGCAAGGCTTTCGACTGAAATTAGCTCGCTGAGCATTAGTGAGGCTGCATTCTCCGTCCGCTCTAGAGTAGAGGTTATTTGTAAAGAGGCATTAGCCTTCGTTAGTGTCTCTAATGGTTTTGAGGATTATAACTTTGCATCTCGCCTATCTGCACTAACTGCGAAAAAGAAAGAGGCACATGCGGCGCTCGTTCTTAGCTCTTTTATACCGTTCCTGGATGGTGAGTATCGCCGCCTTTGCGGTGCGTCACTTGAGCAAGTAGGCGTACGCCTTGCTAATCAAGGGGCCGATGCAATAGTACTCCCGAAAATTGGTGACGAACTGATTCATCGGGTCTTGAGCGAAGGTGAACTTAAGGTCCACGCTCTTGCCTTGTTTATGTGTGAGGCAAGTGTTGCCCCTCATCAGGTTCTTGTTTTGGATGATCCAGTCACTAGCTTTGACTATAACTATATTTCCAATTTTTGTGAGCGTTTGCGTGATTACGCTAGAGACAATGTGCTGTCTCAGTTGATTGTGTTGACGCATAACTGGGATTTCTTTGCGAACCTTCAGAATGTTATGAATGGTTCCGGTTTGAGTAATGCATTCTCTGTCCAAGTGCTTGAAGACTGCGCAACAGTGTCGGAACATGTAGACAAGTGGGAGGAGCTGTGTCAACAAATAGACCAGTATATCTCTCCACAGGTCGAAATTAGTGCAGACGAAAAGTCCAGGCTTTCAGCTCTGCTTAGACGCTTGGTCGAGCGTCTTACAAATGCCTATGTGTTCAATGAGCAACGTCACCAGTATAAAATTAGAACATTGCAGGTGTCTAACTTCAAAGATTTTATGAGGATAGTGCCGCTCTTGTCGTCTGAAGCAGACAGACTTAAGGATTTATATGCAAATCTAAGTCCGCTTGAGCATGATGATGTCAGGAACTATTATTCTACCAAGTCCATCTACCAGTTTGGTGCTTGGTATGAAGAGATAAAGTCTATCAAGAGCTCAGTGGAGTCAAGGCGAGGATAGACTACGAGAGTTCATTGGTTGCTATTTTGAAAGCCATTCTAGTAATTAAGTTTTCATGGCTTTCGTTAGTTTTAATCTTTCGGAAGTAATTGCAGAAATCAAGAAAGTTACTGTTTTTACGAGCGATTTGCTGTTGTATAAAGGATCTTTTTTTTGATCCCTGACCTACTTCTTAGGTGGTCTGGATCGATCATTGAGTAATATTTTCCTTCAGAGACTTCGTATAGCTCTGAACCGCCTAGTTCCGGATGATACAAATGCCAAAATGAGATTAGCTCTTCCATCATCCATTTATGTGTGCCATTTAATTGTGGTGGTGTTACAAGTTGAACGAACTCAACGTAAGAGTCTTTGGTATCCTGTTCTAATAGTTCCACAAATACTTGTGGATCCATTATTTGCAGGACTTTTGGCTGATCGTCATTCTTTCGCCGGACCTCAATGTAGAACCATGGCAATTGGATACAGTGCTCAACGCAGCTCCATATAGCCTCCTCATGGCTGTGTTCTGGGTTGCTAATCATTGTAGATCGGTGCGTGCGAAACATGTTTTCCTCTCCTAACGAACCCTATAGATTGTAGCTCTATAGGGTTCGAGCGCGCTTCATATTTCATTTTTGAGCAACAGAAATGGAACTGAAGCGGGCATTCGGCACCACCTTGAAGCGTGTTCGGGTTGCGAAAGGCATGACTCAAGAGGATTTCGCTATGGTGAGTAGTCGTACCTATCTCAGCAGCCTTGAGAGGGGCCTGAAGTGCCCCACCATCGAGAAGCTAGACCAGCTTGCCAACGTGTTAGGCGTTCATCCTGTCACCTTGCTCTTGGCATCGTATGCGGAGCGGGATCAGCAGGAGGCTACGGCATCGTTGCTGGAGATCATCAAATCAGAGCTCGCTGCGTTTTAGCTAAAGTTGCGATGGCTCCATGCAGGCGTTGGATCCGAAGCAAATTGGGGCGATCAGATCTCGCGCTGATTGACCCGCGCCGAGAGGGCCTCGGCGCTCTCCTTGCGCTCGGAGTAACGATCAACCAGGTAGGCTTCCCGGCCTCTGGTGAGAAGCGTGAACTTCATCAGCTCCTCCATAACATCCACCACCCGGTCGTAGTAGGCCGAGGGCTTCATGCGTCCCGCTTCGTCGAACTCCAGGAACGCCTTGGGGACCGATGACTGGTTGGGGATCGTCACCATACGCATCCACCGGCCGAGGACCCGCAGCTGGTTCACCGTGTTGAACGACTGAGATCCGCCACTGACCTGCATGACAGCGAGCGTCTTGCCTTGGGTAGGACGTACCGCGCCCAGTGTGAGCGGGATCCAGTCGATCTGCGCTTTGAATACCGCTGACATCGAGCCGTGGCGCTCGGGCGAGCACCACACTTGCCCTTCGGACCAGAGCACCAGGTCGCGAAGCTCCTGAACCTTGGGATGCTCTACCGGAGCGTCGTCAGGCAGAGGCAGGCCGGATGGATCGAAGACCGCCGTCTCGGCGCCCATGAGCTGGAGGATTCGGGCTGCTTCCTCGACCAGCAGCCGGCTGAAGGAGCGCTCGCGATTCGATCCGTACAGCAGCAGGATGCGCGGCTTGTGGTGCAGCTGGGCCGGCTCGGAGAGCTTATCGATGGTGGGGACGTCGAATAGCGATTCGTCCAGGTTGGGGTTGGTTTCGCGAGTGTCGCTCATTGGATCTCTCCGATCTGATCGAGCGCCTGCTTCAGTTGCGCGGGGCTCAGCACCTTCGGGTCGAGGCGGAAAAAGGCGTCCAGTCTTCTGCGGATTTGAGCCACCGTCGCATCGAACGCGGCCTGGACCTGGTCAGCGCTGCCGACAACATCAGAAGGATCTGCCAGGCCCCAGTGGCTTTTCATCGAAGGGCCGAAGAAGACCGGGCAGGGCTCGCCTCCCGCCTTGTCACAGACCGTGATGACGATGTCTGGCGGGTTGCTTTCAAAGGTCTCGGATCCTTTGCTATAGAGACCGGAGGTGTCGATGCCCAGGCCCTCCAGCGTCTGGACCGCGGTAGGGTTCAACCGTCCGCTGGGAAAGCTGCCTGAGCTCACGGCAGAGAAGCCTGCAGGTGCGAGGTGGTTGAAGAGACCTTCAGACAGAACGCTGCGGCAGCTGTTGGCCGTGCACATAAAGAGGACTTTCATGGCTTCTCCTAAGGATGAATGCTGAGGCGCACGGCCAGAGCGGCGAGGGTGGCGATTAGGATGGGAAAGGTGAGCACGCAGCCCACGCGGAAGTAGTAGCCCCAGGTGATCCGGATGCCTTTCTGAGCCAGGACGTGGAGCCAGAGCAGGGTGGCCAGACTGCCGATCGGTGTGATTTTCGGGCCTAGATCGCACCCGATGACGTTGGCGTAGATCATGGCCTGCTGGATGACCCCGCTGGCTTCACTGCCCTGGATGGATAGGGCGCCGATCAAGACGCTGGGCATGTTGTTCATGATCGAGGAGAGCAGCGCAGCGGTGAGGCCGGTGCCCAGGGTGGCCGACCACAGGCCATGATTGGCGAAGGTGTTGAGCAGGGAGGAAAGGGCCTCGGTGAGCCCCGCATTGCGCAGGCCGTAGATCACCAGGTACATGCCCAGCGAGAAGAGCACGACCTGCCAAGGGGCGTTGGCGAGTACCTGGCGTGTGGAGATGACCGATCCCTTTCCCGCGATGATGAGCAGCACAGCTGCACAGACCGCTGCTACTGCACTGATCGGAATCCCGAGCGGCTCTAGGGCAAATAGCCCGACCAAGAGGAAACCCAGGATCCACCATCCCGCCCGGAAGGTAGCGTGATCGCGAATGGCGTTCTGCGGCTTTTCGAGCGCACGTGGGTCGTAAGACGCCGGGATGTCCTTGCGATAGAACAGCCACAGCATCGTCAGCGTCGCGGCGACGCTGACGATATTGACCGGCCACATGACCGACGCGTATTCGCCGAAGCCGATCTGGAAGAAGTCAGCGGAGACGATGTTGACCAGGTTGGATACAACCAATGGGAGGCTAGCCGTGTCGGCGATGAAGCCCGCAGCCATGACAAAGGCAAGGGTCGAGGCCGGACTGAAGCGCAGCGCTACCAGCATGGCGATCACGATGGGGGTCAGGATGAGTGCTGCGCCGTCGTTGGCAAATAGGGCGGACACGATGGCGCCCAGCAGGACCATGTAGGCGAATAGCCTGCCTGACCTGCCGCGCCCCCAGCGAGCGACATGGAGCGCTGTCCATTCGAAGAGGCCCGCTTTATCCAGCACCAGGCTGATAATGATCACGGCGATGAATGTGGCAGTCGCATTCCAGACGATGTTCCAGACCACAGGGACGTCGGCCAAACTGACGGTGCCCGTTAGAAGTGCCAGTACCGCACCTCCCGCCGCGCTCCAGCCCACGCCAAGCCCTCTCGGTTGCCAGATCACTAGAACCAAGGTCAGAACGAAGATTGATGCAGCAATCAGCATGACGCGTTCTCCACCGTACCAGGCGGGCAGCAAGCAGCCTGCCTGGTAGGCCTGCTGTCCATTGAGGCGAGGCGATCCATCTGAGGCTGTACCCACGGCAGGTTGGCCCGAAGCGTCAGCTCTAAGACCTCCCGCGCCCAGGTAGGAAGCTGAGGATGCAGCCGGTAGTAGATCCACTGTCCTTGGCGCCGATCCTCAAGCAATCCGCACGCCCGCAGCTGCGCGAGGTGGCGTGAGACCTTCGGCTGGCTGTCATCGAGCGCGTGGATGAGTTCGCACACGCACAGTTCTGCCTCAGCGCAGAGCATGAGCATGATGCGCCCGCGCGTATCGTCAGCCAGACACTTGAAGAAGCCGGTGGGGGACATAGCCAGGACCTTGGATATATGGAAAATCGTATATGCGAAAATACATATGTATTAGCTGGCAGTCTAGCTCCCGCTTGACTGGTAGGTTCCTCCAGCCACTTCCATTCCCGTTCCACTGCGCGTCAAGGTCGTCGGGACGTACAGGTGCTGCAGCCATGGCATGCTCTGGTCATCCTCGGAGAAGGGGCTCCGGGGTGGGTGAAATGACCCCCGAAAGTTGGACGCTGCCTTGAAGGCGTACCATGCCCAAGTACTCTCTAGCGTTCAAATTGAAGATCGTCGCTCAGTACCAAAAGGGCGATTGCAGCTACGGCCACCTCGCTAGGGCGCATGACGTCAGCGTGGTGCAGGTAAAAGGATGGATTGGCGCCTATGCCAATCACGGAAAAGCGGCTCTACAAACGCGTTATCGTTATCACAGTATCGATTTCAAGATCGAGGTGGTGCGACAGATCGTCGAAGGCCTATCAATCCGACGGGCTAGTGAGCGATTTAATCTCAATCGCTCCCAAATGCAGCGCTGGGTCAATGCGTGGCAGAGGTATGGTATCGAGGGGTTGGCCAGCAAACGCAGAGGTGATTCCTTGCCCCTTCTTCCCGTTCCAGATCCATCCGCTTTCAAGCCCCACATCGCAAACCCAGTCCGAGAGCTGGAAAAGCAGGTTGCCTATCTGCAGGTCATAAACGCCTTTCTGCGCAAAGCCATGAGCTTGGGTCTCAAGGACAGTGACCTGGACAATCAGCAGAAAGCACTTATCGTGCAGGAGTTGCGGTCACGATATCCACTTGATGCGCTTCTTCAGGGAGCATGTCTTCCTCGAAGCAGCTTCTACTACCACCTCAAGGTCACTCGCCAACCAGACAAACAAGGTGCCCGCAAAGAGAGCATCCGGACGATGTTCACGCATCATCGGGGTCGCTATGGCTATCGCCGCATCACGCAGGCGCTACGCAATCAGGGGCAGCAGATCAATCACAAGGCCGTACAGCGGCTGATGGGCGAAATGTCGTTAAAGTGCACGCTGCGACGCCGTCGCTATCGTCCATTCACAGGGCCTGAGTCCTGCGTGGCGCCTAACCTGTTGGACCGCCGCTTTACCGCACCGCAGCCCAATCAGCGGTGGGCGACTGACATAACCGAGTTTCGTGTCAATCAAAACCGGCTATACCTGTCACCGATTCTTGACCTCTTCAATAAGGAAATTGTGGCTTTCGAGATAAGTGAGCGCCCATCGTTCGAGATGGTCTTACGTATGTTGAAAGACGGATTGAAGACCCTTCGGTCTCATGAGAAACCGCTCATCCATTCCGATCAAGGCTGGCACTATCAATACCCTGCCTACCAACAGCTGATCCGTCAGCATGGACTGACTCAGAGTATGTCAAGGCGAGCCAATTGCCTCGACAATGCGGCAATGGAAAGCTTTTTTGCAGTACTAAAATCTGAGCTTTTCCACTGCAACAGGTTCTCAAGCGTAGAGGAGCTGGCAGTAGCAATTCGGGCCTATATCGACTACTACAATAAGGAGCGAATCAAATTGGCACTGGGTGGGCGCAGTCCAGCTGAATATCGTCTGGCAATAGCGAAAGCTGTGAATACCTGTGACGAATAGGACGTTTGCCTCATAGCTACCGCAGAGTCGATCGGTTTCTAGACCCTCGGCGTTTGAGGAGTGCAGGCATGCTCCGGGTCTCAATAAGCAGTGGCAGGCATGTCGGCTTCAAGAACGAGCCATCTTCAAAGTCATCTGCTGCGCTGCTATGATCCGCTAAGGAGATGGCATTCCTCCTCAAACCGCCTCGTGCTGATGATGCCTACGTAACCCCTTGGCAGGGTGCGTAGGTGCGCCCTGTCTTTTTCGAGGACAGCGCTATGCACCGACCATATCCCTCCCCGGCCCCTAGTCTTCCATTCCCCTTGGGAGACGTTCCATGCTGAAGCCGCTCATAGCCATCGCACTCGGTGCGACCTTGGGTGCCTGGCTCCGTTGGATACTGGGCTTGAAGCTAAATGCCTGGTTCCCGTCGCTCCCGCCTGGGACGGTCGTTGCGAATCTTGTAGGTGGCTACATCATCGGCATGGCCGTAGCCATCTTCGCTGCTTGGCCCGGGATTGCGCCTGAATGGCGTCTGTTTCTGATTACCGGATTTTGCGGCGGCTTAACCACCTTCTCGACGTTTTCTGCTGAGACACTGATGCTAATCCAGCAAGGAAGGCTGCTCATGGCGCTGACCGCAATCAGCGTTCATGTCGTGGGGTCCCTGTGCATGACAGCCCTGGGTATTTTGACCATCAACCTGCTTCACCCACGCTAGAGGCAATCGCATGAACGACTATCTCGTTACGTTCTATACCGAACAAAATCGTCGCCATGAACATCAGCAGATTGGAGATTGGCTTCTGGATCTTGCTAAAGAGCTTCACCTAAGTGGCGCAACGTTGTCAGTGGCGGCTGAAGGCTTCGGCCAAGATGGAAAACGCCACTCCGCCCATTTTTTTGAGCTTGCCGATCAGCCCATCCAGGTGACGATGGCGCTGACTCAAATTCAACACGACATGCTGTTTCAACGCCTCGAGTCGGAAGACTTGGCACTGTTCTACATCAAGACGCCTGCCGAGATTGGCACGGTAGGACGCCACCGCCCTTCCCAAGAGACAGAGTCACCCTCGTCCTGAGCTGACGCACCTTTGAATCGGTTAAGGCGGCCGCGGTAACCAACGGCATCAAGGGATGGCTTTCACTGAGCCCCATTTGCGGACTCATCAGCTCACTCGTCGTAGAGAGTGGGCTGATGGTCCTGGCTTGGTAGCGTTGCTCAACGAGGCGCTACCTAACCGACCTCATTTGCGTGGTTGCAGATGAGCAATGCAAGGCGAGACGAACAGCGTCCCACGGTAGGCACCGGCCAGGGTGCGTCCCGCGACCACCGCCCACAGAGCAGTCAAGGCGAAGACTAAAAAGGCGCCGAAGACGGTAAAGAAGCCTGATCCAAGCGTGCTTCCCAGACGTAGCGTCGTGACGGCATAGACGCCCAATGGAAAAGTAAAGCCCCACCATCCCAGGTTGAAAGGGATGCCGTGGCGCGCGTACTTCAACGTGATCAGTATGGCAAGGCTCATCCACCACAAGCCGAGTCCCCACAGTAGGATCCCGCCAATTACGCCTAGCCCCTGCGCGACGGCGCCAATTCCGGCCATACCGTGCGCAGCGAAGATAACCGGTGCGTCGCTGCCCATCACGAGCAGACCCAACGCACCCGTGCCGATGGGGCCCAGCGATAACCAGCTCGATGCAGCCATGTTCTCGTGAGGCAGCTTGTGCAGCGCCATCCGCAATAGCAGGATCACGAGGACACTTAGGGCGACAGGTACCGAATAAGCCCAAAGCACATAGCTGGTCACCAGTACGGTAAATTGGTGCCCGCTATCGGCAAGGTGCGGCGCCAACAGCCCGCCACTGGCGGCAGCCACTTCGGCGGCCACCACGGGTAGCAACCATACCGCCGTCATTTGATCGATGCTGTGCTGCTGACGGGTGAACATCAGATACGGAATCGCTACTCCGCACACCAGTGCCATGGCCGCATCAACCCACCAGAGTCCAGTGGCAATCGTGACAGCCACCTCACCCCATCGTGGCAGCCCGAAGATCAGCATCCCGTTGATGATTGTTGCCAACCCCATTGGAATGGTGCCGAAGAACATAGATACGGTGGAGTGCGCGAAAATTTGCTTGGCTTCGTTGTAGAACAAGATCCAGCGAGCGGCATACAAGCTGCTGAATAGAACGAAAAGCAAGATATTGAACAGCCACAGTCCTTCGGCGATCGGACGCAAGCCAGGTACCGACACGGGAAAGCTTGCTAAGGCAATAGCCAAAATACCGGTGCCCATCGTTGCCGCAAACCAGTTGGGAGTGAACTGGCGAACGACTTCGAGCGGCTGCTTGAGCTGGCTGAGCGGCTTGCCGCCGGTGCGCAGGGCTATAGCATCTTTTAAGGTCATGAGGTGAGCTCCGCTGAGGAATGCAATCAGTCTAGCTCGGCTCTATTATCCGCAAAATTGAATATAATTTAAAAAGTAATCTACCGGGCAGATAAGCAGCCCCTGTTGTCCGCAGGGACTGCTCCACAATCAAGGCTTGGCGACGTGCCAGACTTGATTGACGCCTTCACCGGTCGTTTCACCAGGCTTGCTGTCCTTTACCCAGGTATAGAGTGGCTGCCCCTTATAGGCCCATTGCTGACTACCATCGTCACGCTGCACTACGGTATAGCCGTCACCGCTCTTGGCCCCCGCAGGTGCCATCAGCGGCGGCCAGTTCTTGGCGCATGGGCCGTTGCATGCGGACTTACCCTCGCTGTCCTTGGTGAAGGTGTAAAGCGTCATACCCTTCTCATCCACAAGCACCTTACCTAAGGTGGTATCGCTAACCTTGGCGGGCGTGGCCGCCAAGGCCAGCCCTGTCATGGAGAAAATGGCAGTGGCAATCAACACTTGTCTGAGCATGCTGGACCTCGGTGGTTATTGGTTATTGGTTATTGGTATTTCGATTGGGGCACTTGCACTTGCACTTGCACGGGAGCACCTGGCGCATCGGCTGCACCAGGTGCGATGACGAGGTAGCGCTGTTCATCCGCCTGGGACTGCTGAACCAGTTGGCGTATCGGTCCTACCGCATTCACGATAGCTGCGCCGGCGGGATTGGTTTGAAAAGCGGCGAGAGACTCAAGAGCGCCGCTACCGTCTGCATGACGAGCCAACGCTAGTACGTAGGGCTGCTTGGCCACCAGGCCCGTAACCGAGGCCTGCAGGACCTGAGTCAAACCCTGGTCGAAAAGTGTCACCTGAGTGGTATGACGCTGGTGCTCACCCGGCGGAGCCAGGGCGATCTGAATACTCTTGGCGGCGCTCCTTAGAGGCTTGAGATTTGCCAGCCCAGCGCCCTGGGTAGCGGCGTTGGGAACGTAGACCAAAGCCTGAGGCGCCTGCCCCACTGGCACAGTGGTTTCAACGCTATTGGTCAGCGTATTGATGACGGCCACACTGTCAGCATTCTCTAGTCCTACGTACAGCCGGGTGCCATCTCCTGACGGCCAGAGACCGTGGGGCAAAGCGCCAACAGGAATGCTGGCGACTTGGCTGAAGTCATCGGTTCGGAAGACCTTGACTCGATTTTCCCCACCTACCGTTACATAGGCGAAGCTTCCGTGAGCATTGCGAACCAAGTTGACGTGATTAGTGATCGCGCCCGTATCAAGCGTCTTAATCAAGCCGAACGGCGGTTTGGCTGCGAATACCTGGGTCTTACCGACATCTTTTAGGGTGAACCAAACCTGTTGGCCATCTGCAGACGCAGCGATGTTGGGGCAGAAAGGACTCGCCTGAGCGACGCGGCCAACAATTCGATGCTCGGCAACCGAAACCACTACGGTTTCCGGAGTGAACGAGGAGCAGACGTAGCCATAGCGGCCATCAGGGGAGAAAATTTGCATGCCAGGGCCTGGCGGTACACCAATTCGCGTCTTCTCTTTGAAAGTCACCGGGTCGATCACGGCGATATAGTCCTCGCCCCGTACCGTGACCCAAAGCTCTTTACCGTCAGGGGTGAAAAAGGCTTCATGAGGCGCGCGACCCAGATAGGTTTTACCCTTCACCTGGTTGTTGGCAGTGTCGATGAAAGACACGGAGTTCGAGCCTATCGCTACGACGGCTAAGGTTCGCCCATCTGGCGAAAACCCTAAGCCATGCACCAGTAGCTCCCCCTTGTACAGAGGGCTCAGGTTCTTGGGTTGGCTGTCGCCCAGGGTGATGACGCCGAGCAATTTTTTCGTGCTGGGATCAATAACCGATACCGTGTTGGAAAACTGCTCCGCCGTATACACACGGTCTTGGGCGCTAATCGCGATGTCGGATTGTGCGGCAGCACGCGGAACTTGACCGGCTGAAGCGGTGCAGGAGATTACCAACAACGCAGCGGCGAGCGGGGTAAGCGACAATCGAGGCATAAGGATTACCGAGTGGGAGAGGCGGGCAATTCAGAAAGCGCCTGCTGCATGACGGCGATTTCTTGTTGTTGGGTAACAATGATCTCTTGGGCCAGACGGCGTAGGCGTTCGTTACGGCCATACCGCAATTGGATCCGCGCCATATCGATCGCACCCTGGTGATGTGCCGTCATCTGGGTCACAAAGTCGCGGTCTACGTCGCCACTGCTGGGCATGTGCATCGCGGCCATCATCTGATCCATGGCCTGGCGGTTGTCGGCCTTCGCCATGGCGGCACTGCTATCAGGTTCGGCCCAGGCAATGGGAAGCACGAGCACCAGAAGGGGGACTGCCAACAACGGGTGCTTGACTGAAAACACGTGGCGCTCCAGCAGATTGGTGAGTTTCCAGTGAAGACGTCTGTACGGTCTGGGTTATTCCATACCTACAAAAATAAAAATTGTGGGGAATAAAAGGTCAGCTCAAGCGTCTGTCAGCGATACCAGGGGAACGTCCATGCTTGATGACGCCACGCTTTCTCAGCTGCTACCGTCTCTGCGTCGCTTCGCAAGATCCCTTACTCGTCACGAAGCCAGCGCCGATGACTTGGTCCAGAGTTGTCTAGAACGGGCGCTTACGCATGGGAACACGCGCTATCCCGACGGTGATGTGCGAGCCTGGCTGTTTACCATCCTGTACCGCCAATTCGTTGATAGCCGACGTCGTGAGCGTCGCTACGGTCGTCTGCTGGAGTGGCTAGGATTCCAAGAGGTCTTGGTTGAGCCTTCGGCTGAGACGGTCTATCTGAATCAAGAAGCATTGACGAATCTTGAGCAACTCAGTGATGAACAGCGTGCCCTGCTGCTGTTGGTCGCGGTGGAAGGCATGAGCTATCGCGATGTTTCACAGGCGCTTGGCATTCCACTTGGAACCGTCATGTCTCGTTTGGCGCGGGCACGCGCGGCCTTGAGACAGATTCACGAAAGTCCTTCAGTTACCGCCGCTCTGCGAGTATTGAAATGATGTATCAACCTCCTACTCCTGAAGAGTTGATGGCTTATGCCGACAATCAGTTGGATGCGCTGCGGCACGAGGAGGTGATGCGCTATCTTGCAACCCATCCGGAAGATGCTGCACAGGTAGCTGATATCCGCGAGCAGAATCGTCGGCTACGGCTGATTTTTTCTCCCGTGCTTGAGCCTTTACCGACACACCTTATGCCAGCAGTCGTGCGACACCGGATAGTCGCCAGACGTAAAAGGCGTATGACCTATCTCGCTTCGCTAGTGCTGACTTTAGGCCTGGGTAGCGGCTTAGGGTGGCAGGCACGGGAATCGATGCTGCGGCGGGCGCACGTTCCAATGGCGGATGCCGTGGAGGCTTATCGACTATTTGCGAGCGCCGAAGGGAGGCCGCCAGTCGATGTAACCGGCCAGGACGGTGCGATTCAGCATTGGCTTGAAAAGACATTTGTGCAGGCGCCCGCCCTCCCTAACCTGGAGCGCTTCGGCTTGATCCCAGTGGGTGGTCGTCTCATGGCCACGGACACCGGCGCCGCCGCGATGGTGCTCTACCGCGACACGAAAGGGCGCCAAGTGATCTTCTATGTGCGGCATCCCAACAGCCAGCGCGACGTTGGTCAGGGTTCTCGTAGGGAAAGTGATGTCACGGCTGACTACTGGTCAGGACAGGGCTATAACTTCGCGTTAGTAAGTCCTAGCGAAGCATCGTTTGATACCTTGCGTGAGGCGATCTCGCAGAGGCCACCTCTCTAGTTCCCGTTCAGACCAGTGCTCGTTGCTGGAAATCAACCCTGTCCAACATTTGGGGGTCATTTCAGGGCTTGAGGTCGCGGTAGTAGGCGATGTCTATCCCTACGCCTGAGTAGAAGTTCGACGTGGTCGAAACGGCGGTTGCAGAAGAGGGAAACCTAGCGTGCACTCAAAGCGGTCAGGGATCTAGAGAACCCAAATTACACAGGTAGGCATTTGTCATTCATTCAATAGTAGCCTAATCAGGCGAAACTATTCCCTGGTTTTAATGATTTTATTATCGGGCGTCAACGATCCACTTGGATAGGCTGTTATCAAAGAACTTACGTGAGAGATACGCAGGCGTCTGATCGGGCACTAAAGCTCTTGCACAGCAAGTGGGACCCGCCCCGCAAATATTTATCCACTATACCCTGTCATGAGGGTATTTAGTAAAAGCAACGCGGCGGATTTATAATTTCAAAGTTGCGGCTTCTTTGAAAAAAGGCGATAAAATCGATTTTTTGGCTTCTCTTTAGCCTCTGATTGGAATCCACTCAGCCAGCTTTGATATTCTTCATCTTTAGGCAAAAAACCTTCATTTTTCAGTTTTGTTGTGTCTATCTTGATAAGGGTTGTTTGTGATTTTTTTAGATATTTTTCGTTATTTTTAACGAGCAATTTTCCGTGTTCACTTAAGTCCTCGCATAGCTTGACACCGAAAAATATAACGTCGTCAGTATACATCTTTATAGCGGCTAGAGTGCTTCCATATTGATTGTCGACTTTTCCTGCTTTATTGGGGGCTCCTAAGTACATGAGCGCGATACTAGTTGTGTCTCGTGCTTCGATGTTTGCAATCTTGTTGATAATCTCATTTCTTTTGGTTACGGCGTAGTTGTGGTTAGCTAACGCGTCTGCTAGTGCGCTTGCACTTGCTATTGCTCTTCCAGTAGCTGTTATTTTACTAAAAACAATTTCTAATAATGTGGAGATTGGCGGGGTTAGTTCTTGTAGTGTTGTGAAGTTTGGCCTTATTTCTAGCGGGGATACGTTTTCCTGTGATGTTTGCAGTGCTCGTACGTGGTTGTTATAAGCTTTGCTGTCGGACTCATATTGTTTTATGAGCTCATTTAGGAATTGACTTTTAACAGCTGCGCCTAGATTAGTTATTGAGATTGCTAGTGTAACTGCGCTATTTATGTTTCTTACTTCTCTTATTAGCTCTTCGCGGATTTTGGATCTTTCAGCTGTTCTTTGTGCAGCATAGGCGCCTGCGAACGCTCCTGCGAGAGATGTCGTGAAGGCTGAGTTGCTGATCTCTTTTAAGAAATTAATTGTTTTGAAGAGAGAGCTGTAGAGTATCTGATGTTGTGCAATTAATTCCTCTATCAAGTTTTCCAGTTGCATCATTGGTGGTCTCTGTATTGATTATATGTGGTTGCAATATTTTATGAGGTTTTAGGATGAAAGGTCCGAAATATTTCGGTGGGTGGAGAGCCAGTTGAGGTTGATCTTGCAGTCGCTTATAAGCATCTGCACACGGCAAATCTTAGAGTATTGCTCCTTGGTTTTGCTAGCCTTCCGTACCCATCTTTGTAGCGTCACCAGACGTCGATCGTCCGCAAGTTCCCAATAGTCCTTGTACCAGTTATTGCACATAGGGATCTATGCCGGAATGTTCAATCTAGAGCGGCCTTACTATGTAAACACCGTGAACCTGCAACTGCCTTATCCCATCCATGATACCAAGGTGCTGATCCAGTACGCCCTGTTCTGATTGACCCGTATCTATCACGAAAAATTTACCTATTCCAAGGCGGAGATCCTGCTCGCAGAAATCTATCGGCTTGGCGAGATTTTTGGTGACTTCCTCACCTCGGAGCAACGCGCTATTGCTGACAAGATAATGGCTCCCCTAGACTCTCCTGTAAGCCTCAAGCACAGGCTAGGCACCTGCGTACAGCTCGCATTGTTGATGGGCTGAGTGGAGGATAAGGCAGGGTATCTTAGCCAACGATTTGACACTCGGATCGAGCAAGCTTGGAAAGTTTAGTGTTTCTACCTCATTTCTAATACGTCCCGCCAAAACCCTAAAAATAGTCATCTCGTTTCATCTTTTGAATAATTAGCGTGTCCATTTCCGATTTGGATAACACTTTACATGAAGTAGTAATGAAGCCATAACCGTCTTGTGCGGGGATGGCAACAACGGCAAGATTTTCTTCAATCAATGCTACTTGAGCTTCTGATGCCATTCCGCGAAGGCCGCAGTCCTTCGGTTTCATATGGAAAGAGGAAAACACAATCAGTTTTTCCAAGCCTAATTTGTACTGGCTAGTGATCTCACCCCACAAAGTGCTTAAGGTTATTAGTGTGACAAACGCACCAATGTTAACCGCTATTTTTATTTGAATGGAGTGCCTTGAGACTGCGCTCGAATTATAGTCATTTCGGTTGATAGGTATGCCAGTGCTAGGGTCTAATGCAGGGATAACGCTTTGATATGTTGCCATGTCCCAAAGATAATTTGCCAGAACGACTATGCATAGTAGGAGGGTGGCAATGTACGTCCAAATCGATATCAATATGGCTGTAGAAACTGCCTTCTGGGCAAGAGAAAGCTTTGAAGGGTCGACGCGAGTAGCGTTTAATATAAAAGAGTCACTGTAGGCGCTGGAAATTATCAGCAGGAAAAATGTCGAGGTGGCCGAAATTATTGTAAGCCACCAGCTGTTTCTTTTAAACTTTTCTACTAAACTATAATGCTTTATGGAAAGAATTGTTGAGCTTACGCATGTGATGGCTATCAAAGAAAAGCGGAGCTTCGGGAGTGGTGTGCCCCCCGTGAAAGTCCACACGTAAGACAGCCCATAGAGGAGAAACGATAAGGCGGCTACGGCTGCCCACCACTCCTGCGCCCGCCACCAACGAAAATTGTAATTAATTTTCCAGGGAAAATGTTTGGATCTGGTTTTGATGAAGATCGGGCGGCCATAATATTTTGCTGCCAGGCAGTACATAACGGCGAAAACTATGTAAGCGGATACGTACGGAAGCACGCGACTAGACTCCAAAGGGGGGAAGGTTCTGAGCGGAAGAGCTATTTTATAGCTGATTTTCAGCCGTGACCCACGCTCTAGTCAATTCTCAAGGTGCTTTTAAGGGCGGGCGGAACATAAAAGGAGGGTGGATGCAGTCTCGATTTGTAATTCCTAAACTTTCGGATGGATGTTATTTGGGAGGTATGGCTGCATTAAATCTTCCATCGCCTGAGGGGACAGGGGATTGGCATCTTGAACAAACTTTCTTTCGGCCTAGGGATAGGCTATCGCGATCATTTATATCTGGAAAAGGTTGCTGCACGGATACGACTGGGATTTTTGGGCTGGAAGAAATATACGACTGCACGGATATTTTAAATTCTGTGGGGATTCTTTACGAGGCCGCCCCCGTGTATGCGGCAACCCATAGTAGAGCTATAGTCGATATGGTGCTTGACGCTGTAATGAGATGTGAGAGTCCAAATTTTGTAGTTTTAGACGACTGGATGCCTTTTGAATCAAGCAAAAAGAAAGTATCAAGCCTACTGGAGAGGGCGCACAAACATTTGAAATCAGATGAGCTTCAGGCTCTCTTTCTTTGGGAGGCTAAGCAAGTGTCATCGTAGACTGATTGAGAAGGAAGGTACTGGCGCGTATCTTCCACCAGGAAAATGATGCGTCGTCAAAATTAACCCTACTTCAGGGCCTTTCTGGGGTACGTAGTACCGCCGAGTTGGATCAGTATAGGGTTCACTAGGGCTCACACGGGTCGATGATGAGTTCCCTGTCATAGCTACGCAGTTTCGTCGGTCGGGTCGTAAGCGCTTGCGTACCGGGCCAAGCCGAGGCCTGAGTTCCGCAGCTCAGGGCTCAGATCACACAGTGGCGCGGTTTCACACCACTAGGATGCTTCGAAGGTCATCGGGGGTATCCCTTTCGAAGGGCGGGTAGTCTGTAGTGTCGGCTGTAGGTGAGGTACGAGGGCTCAGCACGAACCGACGTAAAGGTCACCTTTACGAGGTTTGTGTCTCATGAGAGGCAGGCGAGCAATCGGTCTGCTGGGCAAGACGTTTCTTTACGTTTTTGGGGAGTCGAAGCGTAGGCCTTGTGGCAGGCTCATGGTAGTGAGGGCTTTCGAGGTGTTCGGCTTGGGATCTAGCGTTGGCTTATGTGAACTACCGTTCTGAGAAACCGTCCTCGACGCGGTAAACACCCAAAGCGAAGCCAGAAACCTGGCTTCGCTTTTTTTCTGCCCGCCGATATCCATTCCACTGAATGTGACGACTGATCGTTGGGCCGCTTAGCTTTTTCTTAATGATCGCGTTGGAACACGCGCGTTTTGCCTGGACTCAGACCTTGAACTCACCGTCATTCAAGGACCCTCCCATGGCCACCGCTGCTGATTTCATGGTCAACACCCTCAAACAAGCCGGCGTCAAACGTGTTTACGGGGTTGTCGGCGATTCATTGAACGGGTTCACCGACTCCATGCGCCGCCTGGGTGGACTGGACTGGATTCACATGCGCAACGAAGAAGCCGGTGCCTTCGCCGCCGGCGGCGAGGCCCATCTCACTGGCGAGCTGGCGGTGTGCGCCGGGAGCTGTGGACCGGGCAACCTGCACCTGATCAATGGCCTGTTCGATTGCCATCGCAGCGGTGTGCCGGTGCTGGCGATCGCCGCGCACATCCCCAGCAGCGAGATCGGCATCGACTACTTCCAGGCCACTCATCCCGAATCGCTGTTCAAAGAGTGCAGTCACTACGTCGAACTGGTGTCGCGGCCCGAGCAGTTGCCGCAGATTCTCGAGCGCGCCATGCGTGTGGCGGTCAGCCGGCGCGGGGTGGCGGTGGTGGTGATTCCCGGCGACGTGGCACTGGCCCCGCTCGATGCCAAGGTCGGCCGGTGGTTGACGCCTACACCGCCGGTGGTGGTGCCTGAACCTGGCAAACTCGATGAGCTGGCGCAGTTCCTGAGCGCCGGCAAACGCATCACGCTGCTGTGCGGGGCAGGCTGCGCCGGCGCCCACGCTGAAGTGGTCGCCCTGGCCAAGCAGTTGAAGGCACCCATCGTGCATGCGCTGCGGGGCAAGGAGCACCTGGAGTATGACAATCCCTACGACGTCGGCATGACGGGGCTCATCGGCTTCGCGTCGGGTTTCAATGCCATGAAGGATTGCGACACGCTGCTGATGCTGGGTAGCAACTTCCCTTACCGGCAATTCTTCCCCGAGAAAGCACGTATTGCCCAAATCGATTTGAAGCCCGAGGCGCTGGGCAATCGCTGCGCGCTGGAGATTGGCCTGATCGGCGACATCAAGCACACGCTCGAGCAACTGCTGCCCCGTCTGTCGGAGCGCACCGATACCGCTCACCTGGACAAGGCCTTGGCCGACTATCGCGACGCCCGTAAGAGCCTTGATGGGCTTGCCGAAAGCAGCCCCAACAGCGCGATCATCCATCCGCAATACCTCAATCGACTGGTCAGTGAGTTGGCTGACGAGGACGCCATCTTCACCTGTGATGTCGGTACGCCCACCGCCTGGGCGGCGCGTTACCTGAAGATGAATGGTCAGCGCCGGCTGATTGGCTCGTTCAACCATGGCTCGATGGCCAATGCCATGCTGCAGGCCATCGGCGCCCAGGCGAGCTGTCCGGGGCGGCAAGTGGTGTCGATGTCGGGTGATGGAGGTTTCAGCATGATGATGGGCGATTTCCTCACCCTGAGTCAGGCCAATCTGCCGGTCAAGGTGATCGTGCTGAACAACGGCACCTTGGGCTTCGTGGAAATGGAGATGAAAGCCAGCGGCCTGTTGGATACTGGCTGCGAGCTCAAGAACCCCAACTTCGCCACGTTCGCTGAAAGCATGGGCATCAAGGGCATTCGAGTGGAGCAACCGCAGGAACTCGAAGCGGCGCTGCGCGAGGCCTTCGCCCACGATGGGCCGGTGTTGGTCGATGTGGTGAGTGAGCGACAGGAATTGATCATGCCGCCGGAAATCACCGCCGAGAACGTCAAAGGCTTCGGCCTGTTCATGCTGCGTGCGGTCATGGATGGTCGGGCCAAGGAGTTGGTGAATCTGGCGAAGAACAATTTGCTGCGTTGAGGGTGGGCTTTTGGCGGACTGGCCGGCCACTCACAGCCTGTTGCCCTTGAGCGGGATGCGGGGGCCAGCCCGTTGGTCAGGTCCTACTACAGATTCCTACGGCTTTTACTGATCCATGTCACCGCACTTTCAGTGTTATCGGCTAGTCTTAGCGTTGGCGACCTCTGTATGTCGCCGCCGTGATTTCCGAGAGGCGCCGGCCATGACCGTGCGTCCAAACCTGATCAGGAGTGCACGATGGATCTCAACCGTCGGCAATTCTTCAAGGTCGCCGCTGTCGGCCTTGGAGGCTCTAGCCTCGCGGCGTTGGGCATGGCCCCGACGCCCGCGTTCGCCGAGCAGGTGCGCCACTTCAAGCTGACGCACACCAAAGAAACCCGCAACACCTGTCCCTACTGTTCGGTCGGCTGCGGCCTGATCCTGTACAGCCAGGGCGATGCGGGCAAGAACGTCAAACAGAACATCATCCACATCGAAGGCGATGCCGATCACCCGGTCAACCGCGGCACCCTGTGCCCCAAAGGTGCCGGCCTGCTCGATTTCATCCACAGCCCGAGCCGCCTGCAGTACCCCGAAGTGCGCAAACCCGGCAGCAATGAGTGGGTGCGGGTCAGCTGGGACGAGGCGCTGGATCGCGTCGCCGCGCTGATGAAGCAGGACCGCGATGCCAACTTCATCGAGAAGAACGCCCAAGGGCAGACGGTCAACCGCTGGTTGACCACCGGCTTCCTCGCGGCGTCGGCAGCGTCCAGCGAAGCAGGCTACCTGACCCATAAGGTCATCCGTTCTCTCGGCATGCTGGGGTTCGATAACCAGGCGCGTGTCTGACACGGCCCGACGGTGGCAAGTCTTGCCCCGACGTACGGCCGTGGCGCGATGACCAATCACTGGTCCGATATCGCCAACGCAAACCTGGTGCTGGTCATGGGCGGCAACGCAGCCGAGGCCCATCCCTGCGGATTCAAATGGGTCACCGAGGCCAAGGCGCACAACAAGGCGCGCTTGATCGTGGTCGATCCGCGCTTCACCCGCACCGCTTCGGTGGCGGACTACTACGCGCCGATTCGTACCGGCAGCGACATCGCCTTCATGGGCGGCCTGATCAACTACCTGCTGAGCACTGATCAGATCCAGCACGAATACGTGCGCAACTACACCGACGTGTCGTTCATCGTCAAAGAAGGCTATGGCTTCGAAGACGGCCTGTTCAGTGGCTACGACGCGGCCAAGCGGATCTATGCCGACAAGTCTGGTTGGGGTTACGAGCTGGGCGAGGACGGCTACGCCAAGGTCGACCCGACGCTGCAGCATCCACGCTGCGTGTTCCAGTTGATGAAGCAGCACTACAGCCGCTACACGCCGGAAATCGCCAGCATGACTTGCGGCATGCCCCTCGATCAGATGATGAAGGTGTGGAAAGAGATCGCCACGTGCTCGGCGCCGGGCAAGACCATGACGATCCTCTATGCCCTGGGCTGGACCCAGCATTCGATCGGCGCGCAGATCATTCGCAGCGCGGCCATGGTCCAGTTGCTGCTGGGCAACGTCGGCATGCCTGGCGGTGGCGTCAACGCCCTGCGCGGACACTCCAACATCCAGGGACTGACCGACCTCGGGCTGCTGTCGAACTCGCTGCCGGGCTACCTGACCTTGGCAGGTGACGCCGAGCAGGATTACGCCGCCTACATCGACAAGCGCGCCTCCAAGCCGCTGCGTCCGGGGCAGTTGTCGTACTGGCAGAACTACGGCAAGTTCCACGTCAGCCTGATGAAGGCCTGGTATGGCGACAACGCCACCGCCGAGAACAACTGGGGCTACGATTGGCTGCCCAAGCTCGACGTGGCCGCCTACGACGTGCTGCGCATGTTCGAGATGATGAGCCAGGGCAAGGTCAACGGCTATATGTGCCAGGGCTTCAACCCCATCGCCGCGCTGCCGGATAAAAACCGCGTCACCGCCGCGCTGGGCAAGCTCAAGTGGCTGGTCATCATGGACCCGCTGGCCACCGAAACGTCCGAGTTCTGGCGCAATGTCGGCCCGTACAACGATGTCGACACATCCAGCATCCAGACCGAAGTGATTCGCCTGCCCACCACGTGCTTCGCCGAGGAAGACGGCTCGCTGGTCAACAGCAGCCGCTGGCTGCAGTGGCACTGGAAGGGCGCCGATGGTCCGGGCGAGACCCGCACCGACGTGCAGATCATGAGTGAGCTGTTCCTGCGCCTGCGTCAGCGCTACAAGACCGAAGGCGGCAGCTACGCAGACCCGCTGCTCAACATCAGTTGGCCGTACAAGATCCCCGACGAACCCTCGCCGGAAGAGTTGGCCAAGGAGATGAACGGTTACGCCGTCACCGACATGACCGACGCCACCGGCCTGACGGTCAAGGCTGGCCAGCAGTTGTCCGGGTTCGGTCAGCTCAAGGACGATGGCAGCACGGCGTCCGGCTGCTGGATCTTCGCCGGCTGCTGGACCGAGCAGGGCAACCAGATGGCCCGGCGCGACAACAGCGACCCGTACGGCATGCACCAGGCGCAGAACTGGGCCTGGGCCTGGCCGGCCAACCGCCGCATTCTCTACAACCGCGCTTCGAGCGACCCGCAAGGCAAGCCGTGGGATGCGCAGAAGAAGCGTTTGGTGTGGTGGAACGGCAAGTCCTGGGGCGGCACCGATGTGCCGGACTTCAAGGTCGATTCGCCGCCGGAAGCGGGGATGAATCCGTTCATCATGAATCCCGAGGGCGTGGCGCGCTTCTTCGCCATCGACAAGATGGCCGAAGGGCCGTTCCCCGAGCACTACGAGCCGTTCGAAACGCCGATCGGGATCAACCCGCTGCACCCGAATAACAAGAAGGTCATCAGCAATCCGGCCGGACGGATCTTCGATTCGGTGTGGGAAACCCTCGGCACACGTGATGAGTTCCCTTACGCGGCGACCACCTACCGGCTGACCGAGCACTTCCACTTCTGGAGCAAGCACGCTCGTCTCAACGCCATCATCCAGCCCGAGCAGTTCGTGGAAATTGGCGAGGTGCTGGCAGGCGAGAAGGGCATCAAGGCCGGTGATCGGGTGCGGGTGTCGTGCAAGCGCGGGCACATCGAGGCGGTGGCGGTGGTGACCAAGCGGATCCGTCCGCTGCAGGTCAACAACCAGACCGTGCACCAGATCGGCATCCCGCTGCACTGGGGCTTCACCGGTTCGACCCGGCACGGCTACCTGACCAACACCCTGGTGCCGTTCCTCGGTGATGGCAATACCCAGACGCCGGAGTCCAAGTCGTTCCTCGTCAACGTGGAGAAAATCTGATGGCCCAGCAAGATATCATCGCCCGCTCGGCCACCACGACCGTTCCGTCCTCGGTCCGTCAGCAAGAGCAAGTCGCCAAGCTGATCGACACCACCAAGTGCATCGGCTGCAAGGCCTGCCAGGTGGCGTGCTCGGAATGGAACGAACTGCGTGACGAGGTCGGCCACAACCACGGCACCTACGACAACCCGCAGGACCTGACCGCCGACACCTGGACCCTGATGCGCTTCACCGAGCACGAGCGCGACGATGGCAACCTGGAGTGGCTGATCCGCAAGGACGGCTGCATGCACTGCGCCGAGCCCGGCTGCCTGAAGGCCTGCCCGAGCCCGGGTGCGATCATCAAGCATGCCAACGGCATCGTCGACTTCAACCAGGACCACTGCATCGGTTGCGGCTACTGCATCACCGGCTGCCCGTTCAACATTCCGCGGATCTCGCAGAAAGACCACAAGGCCTACAAGTGCAGCCTGTGTTCCGACCGCGTGGCCGTGGGGCTGGAGCCGGCGTGTGTGAAGACCTGCCCGACCGGGGCGATCGTCTTCGGCAGCAAGGACGAGATGAAGGTGCATGCCGACGAACGCATCGTCGACCTCAAATCGCGCGGCTACGAGAACGCCGGCCTGTACGACCCGGATGGGGTGGGCGGCACCCATGTGATGTATGTGCTGCACCATGCCGACACGCCGAGGCTGTACGCCGGGTTGCCGGATCAGCCGGTGATCAGCCCGCTGGTGGGGCTGTGGAAGGGCATCAGCAAGCCGCTGTCGCTGCTGGCGATGGGCGCGGCGGTGCTGGCCGGCTTCTTCCACTATGTGCGCGTCGGTCCACAGAGGGTGGAAGAGGACGAGCGCCCTGAGCCTGCCGATACGGGCGTGCATCAGGTGGACCCGGCAGTGCATGTCTATGATCCGGGCAAGCCCGGCGGGGAAGGGGAGCAGCGGCCATGAACGACAACAAGCCTATCCTGCGCTACAACGCCAACGAGCGGACCAACCACTGGATCGTCGCGATCCTGTTCTTCATGGCCGGGCTGTCCGGGCTGGCGCTGTTTCATCCGGCGTTGTTCTGGCTGAGCAACTTGTTCGGCGGTGGGCCGTGGACGCGGATCCTGCATCCGTTTCTCGGCGTGGCGATGTTCGTGTTCTTCCTCGGCCTGGTGGTGCGCTTCTGGCGCGCCAACTTCATCACCGCCAACGACCGTTTGTGGCTGCGCCGCGTCGACCGGGTGATGCGCAACCAAGAAGAAGGCGTGCCGCCAATTGGCAAGTACAACGCCGGGCAGAAGCTGCTGTTCTGGACCTTGCTGGCGTGCATGCTGATCCTGCTGGTCAGCGGTGTGGTGATCTGGCGCGCCTACTTCAGCGCGTTCTTCGGTATCGGCGCGATCCGCCTGGCCACCTTGATGCATGCCCTGGCGGCGTTCGTGCTGGTGCTGAGCATCATCGTGCACATCTATGCCGGCATCTGGATCAAGGGCTCGATCGGCGCCATGCTGCATGGTTGGGTCAGCCGCGCCTGGGCACGCAAGCATCATGAACTGTGGTACCGCGATGTGACCGGCGACAAGACGCCACATAATCACGGTGGAAAGAAAGGATGAGCGCGTGAGCACGATTCTCGAACCTGGGCAGATCGAAGCGTCGGCGGTGATGCCGCCGTTTCTGCACCTGCCCGCCGACAACCTGTTCGAACTGCGGGCGTTGCGCCTCGAGCATTTGGCGCAGGGCCATGCACTGGGCGAGTACCTGCGGCTGATCGCCCGGCTGTGCCGGGTGCAGCAACAGTTGCTGGATGATCCGCCTTCCGACGTGCCGGTGGCCGAGGCACGTCAGCGGTTGTGCATCAGCCATGGTCTGCCGCCGCTGGCGGCCGACAGTCTGGTGCGCGAGGGCCCCTGGCTGATCTGGCTGCAGGCGCTGCTCGACCGCTTCGATGCGCCTGCGCCGGGTGCGCTGGCCGATGCGTTGCAGACCTTGCGCGACAGCGATGACGTGCAGCGCAAAGGCTGGGGCATCGCCTTGCTCGGTGGCCAATACGATGCGCTGCCGGCGGCCTTGGTGCCGTTCATCGGGGCGGCATTGCAGGCGGCCTGGGCCAGTTGGCGACGGGCCTTGCCCAGTGATGAGCTCAAGCCGGGCGGCAGTCTGGCGCAGTGCCCCTGCTGCGGCTCGCCGGCCATGGCCGGGTTGGTGCGCAACCGCGGCAAGCACAATGGGCTGCGCTACCTGGCCTGTTCGCTGTGCGCCTGCGAGTGGCATGTGGTGCGGGTCAAGTGCGTGTACTGCGAGTCGAGCAAGGACTTGCGCTACACCAGCCTGGAGGATGACCGCCACGGGCCGGGCAAGGCGCCGTTGCGGGCCGAATGCTGTCCGGGCTGCAATACCTACCTCAAGCACTGCTATCTGGAAAACGACGCGGTCGCCGAGGCTTTGGCCGACGATCTGGCCAGTCTGGGGCTGGACATGCGTCTGAACGAGGAGGGCTTCCAGCGGATGGCGCCCAACCTGATGCTGGCGCCAGGGGGCGGGTAACGGGCTACACTGCTGGATCTCGTCGTGCTCGTTGCGCGTGAGCCCGCTCCTGCCAGGAGCGGGTTCATTGGCGATGAGCGCGAATCAGACACTGGATCAGTCAAGGTCGTACCCGCATGTCGTCAAGCAATGCCACCCCCGCTCCACGTCTGCCATCCATCGACACCCTGCTGCGTCACCCCACCTGCGCCCCTCTGCTCGAGCGCCATGGCCGCGATGCCACCCTGGCCACGCTGCGCCAGTTGCTCGACGACCTGCGCGAGCCGGCTCGCCTGGGTCAACTGAGTGCCGTGGAACTGGCCGCCGAGGTGCTGCTCGGGCGCGCCGGTGAGCGCCTGACGCTTCAGCAGCGCAGCCAGGTGCGGCGCGTGTTCAACCTGACCGGCACGGTGCTGCACACCAACCTGGGGCGTGCGTTGTTGCCCGAAGCGGCCGTCGAAGCCATGCAGACCGCTGCGCGCTATCCCCTGAACCTGGAGTTCGACCTGGCCACCGGCAAGCGCGGTGACCGCGACGACTTGATCGAGGGACTGATCCGCGAGTTGACCGGTGCCGAGGCGGTCACGGTGGTCAACAATAACGCCGCCGCCGTGCTGCTGGCGCTCAACAGCCTGGGCGCACGCCGCGAGGGGATCATCTCCCGGGGCGAACTGATCGAGATCGGCGGTGCGTTCCGCATTCCCGATATCATGGCCCGGGCCGGCGTGC
Source organism: Pseudomonas sp. SC11 (assembly GCF_047039205.1). Classification (NCBI taxonomy): domain Bacteria; kingdom Pseudomonadati; phylum Pseudomonadota; class Gammaproteobacteria; order Pseudomonadales; family Pseudomonadaceae; genus Pseudomonas; species Pseudomonas sp. SC11. Next base: position 668,217 of record NZ_CP178183.1, read on the forward strand.
GACTGCATGAGATCGGCACCACCAACCGTACCCACGCCCGCGACTACGAGGCGGCGATCAATCCGCGCACCGGGCTGCTGATGCGTGTGCATTGCAGCAACTACAGTATCCAGGGCTTCACCACCCAGGTGCCGACCACCGAACTGGCACGCATCGCCCATGCCCATCAACTGCCGTTGCTCGAAGACCTGGGCAGCGGCAGCCTGCTCGACCTCACCCGCTGGGGCATGCCGGCCGAACCGACGGTGCGCCAGGCCCTGCTCGACGGTGCCGATATCGTCACCTTCAGCGGCGACAAGCTGCTCGGCGGCCCGCAGGCGGGCATCATCGTCGGCCGTAAGGAACTGATCGCGCGGATCAAGAAGAACCCGCTCAAGCGCGCCCTGCGCGTCGACAAGATTACCCTGGCGGCGCTGGAGGCGGTGCTGGCGTTGTACCGCGACCCGGACCGGCTGGCCGAGCGTCTGCCGAGCCTGCGTCTACTGACGCGCCCACACGCTGACATCGCCGCCCAGGCCGAGCGCCTGGCGCCGGAACTGGCCGCGCGCCTGGGCGAGCCTTGGACAGTCAGCGTCGAGCCGACCCTGGGCATGATCGGCAGCGGCAGCCAGCCGGTGGCGCGGCTGCCCAGTGCAGCCCTGTGCCTGCGCGCGCACGTGTCGAAGAAACTGCGTGGACGTAGCTTGCGAGTGCTGGAGCAGGCACTGCGTGACCTGCCGGTGCCGGTGCTCGGGCGTATCGACGACGACGCCCTGTGGCTCGACCTGCGGCAGTTGGACGATGAGGCGCAGTGGCTGGCGCAACTGCCGGCGCTGCACCTGGGGCCTGTGCAGTGATCGTCGGCACCGCCGGGCACATCGACCACGGCAAGACCGCGTTGCTCGAAGCGCTCACCGGGCAGGTAGGCGACCGCCGTCAGGAAGAGCGTGCCCGGGGCATGACCATCGACCTGGGTTACCGCTACGCGGCCCTGGCCGACGGCGAGCCCTTGACCGGCTTCATCGATGTGCCGGGGCACGAGCGGTTCATTCACAACATGCTGGCCGGGGCCCAGGGTATCGACCTGGTGCTGCTGGTGATCGCAGCGGACGACGGGGTGATGCCGCAGACCCGTGAACACCTGGCGATCATTGAGCTGTTGGGCATTCCCCAGGCGCTGGTGGCGATCAGCAAGTGCGACCGGGTGGAACCGGCGCGCGTGGCCGAGGTGCAGCAGCAGGTCGAGGCGTTGCTGGCGCCAGGCCCTTATGCCGGGGCGTTGCAGTTTCCGCTGTCGAGCGTGACCGGGGCCGGTGTCGAGGCCCTGCGCCAGGCGCTACTGGCGGCCGCGTCCCAGGTTCGCAGACGCTCCACTCAGGGCGGTTTTCGCCTGGCCATCGACCGCGCCTTCGCCGTGTCCGGTGCGGGTGTGGTGGTCACCGGCACGGCGCTGGCCGGCCGGGTGAGCACGGGTGACACGCTGCTGTTGGGCAAGCTCGGCAAGCCAGTGCGCGTGCGCGGTTTGCATGCGCAGAACCAGGCGGCGCTGGTGGCCGAAGCCGGGCAGCGGGTGGCGCTGAACATCAGTGCCGAGCGCTTGGCTGTGGAGCAGGTACACCGCGGCGACTGGCTGGTGCCAGCGTGGTTGCACGCGCCCAGTTCGCGCATCGATATCGAGCTGACGCTGCTGGCGAGCGAGCCCCGCGCCTTCGAACACTTCAGCGCGGTGCACGTGCATCTCGGGACGCAAGATGTCACCGCGCGTGTGGCGCTGCTGGAGGGCCAGACCCTGGTCGCCGGGCAGCGCATGTTCGCCCAGTTACTGCTTAATGCGCCGCTGCAGGCCGTGCATGGCGACCGCCTGGTGCTGCGTGACCAGCGCGCTCAGCGCACCCTGGGCGGCGGCCGGGTGCTCGACCCGTTCGCGCCCAGTCGCCACCGTCGCAGCGACGCACGGCTGCGGCAATTGCAGGTGCTGCGCGAGGCTACCGACCTGGAGCAGGCACTGCCGGCCCTGCTCGCCAGCGCGCCGGCCGGGCTTGATCCGCAGCGTCTGGAGCGCCAGTTCAATCGGCTGCGCGACAGTTGGCAATTGCCCGAGAGCGTCGAGGTGATCGCCACGCGCCAAGGCAGTGTGCTGTTCGACCGCCAACAGTGGCAGGCGCTGCGCGACGACGTCCTGGCACAGTTGGCCCGTTTTCATGCTCAGGAACCGGACCAGCTCGGCCCTGACCGCGACCGTCTGCGCCGCTTCTGCGCGCTGGCGCTGGAGCGGCCGACCTTCGTCAGTCTGGTGGACGAATTGCTCAGCGACGGTTTCATCGCCAGCAGTGGTCCGTGGCTGCATCTGCCGGATCACAAGGTGCAGTTGAGCGAGGCCGACACCGCCTTGTGGGCGCGCTTGCAGCCGCACCTGCTCGAAGCCGCGTTCGATCCGCCGTGGGTCAGGACCTTGGCCGCTGCCGAGCAGGTGGAGGAGGCCCAGGTTCGATTGCTGATGCGCAAGCTGGCGCGCCTGGGTGTGCTGCACCAGGTGGTGCGCGATCTGTTTTATCCGCAGCAGACGCTTCAGCGCATGGTCGAGTTCCTGTTGAGCCAGGCCGAGGGCTCACCGGTAGTGCAGGTGGCGGCGTTTCGCGATATGTTGTGCATCGGTCGCAAGCGCAGTGTGCAAATACTGGAGTACTTCGACCGTGTTGGCCTGACCCGCAGGGTAGGCGATCAACGCTACATCCGCGCGGACAGCGCCCTGGCCCGGCATCAGCCCAGGTCCTGAATTCAAGGAAGGCAATCGCGCCCGGTGGCGCGGCCGGGCTTCAAACCCGGTTGGGGACGGCATCCGTTCCCGGGCAGGTTCGACTCCCGCTGCCTTCCGCCATTTTCCCGATACACGCACCGGCAGCCCGCCCCGCTCCCAGCAGCCAACAGTCTTTTCACCTATCACCGATCAGTGGTCTTGCTCAACTTTTGGGGGCTGCACGCTCTCGCGGCCTTGCGTCGCGATTGGAGCGCGCAGCGGTCCCCGGTTTTCAGCTTCGCCGCTGCCATTGCCGGGACCGCTTTGCGGTCCAATCGCGACACAAGGCCGCTCCCACAAAAGCTGCGCTGGACTCTGGAAATCATGCGCTTCAGATGAACATCAAATGCATGATCACCCGGTTTCGCATGCCGTGCCCAGGAAGTGAGGCGAGCGCAATCTCGGTGGGAGCGGCCTTGTGTCGCGATCGGGCGCGCAGCGGCCGCCTACCGGACGGTGCCAGACGCCCTGACACACCGCAGCGCCCCATCGCGACACCAGGCGGCGCCTCCTACCGACGATTAAGCCCGCTCTCCACACAGATCCAGCGCGAACCAGCGTTCGGCCGTCTTGACGTCCAGCCCCGCGCCTAGCAGGGCGAACAGCTTGCCCAGCGCCGCTTCGCGGGTCATGCCGCCGCCGCTGACCAGGCCGGTGTCGCGCAGGCGGCTGCCAGCGGCATAGGTGTCGAACACCACCGCGCCTTCCGGGCATTGACTGATGGCGACGATCATCACGCCGCGTTGACGTGCCTGGTGCAAGGCATCGAGCAGTGCCTGGTCGTCCGACGGCCCGGTGCCGCTGCCATAACATTCCAGCAGCAGGCCCTGCACGCCGGCTTCGACCAGCCCCTGCACATAGTCGGCGCACAACCCCGGGAACACTGGCAGCACCGCCAGCTTCACCGGCTGACGGACCTGACCGTAGCCCAGTTCGGCCGGCACGTGCTGTGCGCGCTCGCTGTCGCGATGGCGCGGCAGCACGGCGAAGGCGTCGAAGGCTTCGCTGCGCAGCTTGGAGGCGCGACAGCCCTGCAGCAGTTGGCCGTGGAAGTACAGTTGCACGCCGTTGGCCAGGCCGCGCTCGAAGTGTCGCAGCGCGCCCACCAGGTTGTCCCAGGCGTCGCTGTCCGGGGTGCCGGCTGGCAACATGGAACCGGTCAGCAGCACCGGCACCGGCAGGCCGAGCAGCAGGAACGACAGGGTCGCGGCGCTGTAGGCCAGGGTATCGGTGCCGTGCAGCACCAGCACGCCGTCATGGCCATCGCGTTCGACCGCCTCGACGATCGCGTCGCGCATCGCCAGCCAGTTGGCCTGCTGCATGTTGGCGCTATCGATCAGCGGATTGAGTTCGCGCAGGGTCCATTGCAGGTCCGGAGCGTCGCTGCGTTGGGCCAGGTGTTCGCGCATGCGCGCGTCGAAGCCGCCGGCCGGTGCCAGACCTTCGGGGGTCTGCAGCATGCCGATGGTGCCGCCGGTATAGAGCACGAGAAGGTTCTTGACTGCGTCCATGGAAGCATTCCGAAGCGAATCGAGAAAGGAGTCAGCCGCCCGCGAACGGGGCGGCTGGAGAGGGCGGATCAGCGCTGGTGCTGAAGCTCGCCGGCAGCCTTGTCGGCAGCGGCTTCAACAGCCGGGTTGGCCGGCCAGGCAGCGCGGTCCAGGTCCAGGTCGGTGAACTTCGACGAATCGAACACCGGCTGCTTGATGCCAGCCTTGCGCTGGGCATCGTAGTCGCGCATCACGCGCAGGCCGACCTTGAACAGCAGGGCCAGGGCCACCAGGTTGACGAACGCCAGGCAGGTCATGGTGATGTCGGCGAAGGCGAACACGGTCGACAGGTCTTGCATCGAACCCCAGACCACCAGGGCCAGTACCAGGCCACGGAAGACCATCAGCACGGCACGGTTGCGGCTCATGAACTGCAGGCTGTTCTCGCCCAGGTAGTAGTTGTAGAGGATGCAGGTGAAGACGAACAGCGACAGGGCGACGCTGACGAAGATACGGCCCCAGTCACCGACCACGGCGGCCAGCGAGTTCTGGGTCAGGACGATACCGTCGCCTTCGAAGCCCGGGGTGTAGAAGCCCGACAGCAGGATCAGCAGCGCGGTGCAGGTGCAGATCACGAAGGTGTCGAGGAACACGCTGAAGGCCTGGACCACGCCCTGGGCGCCCGGGTGTTTGACGGCTGCGACGGCGGCCACGTTCGGCGCACTGCCCAGACCGGCTTCGTTGGCGAACACGCCACGCTTCACGCCCATGACGATGGCGCTGCCGAGCAGGCCGCCGAAGGCAGGGTCGAGGCCGAAGGCGCTTTTGAAGATGGTTTCCAGCATGGCTGGCACGTGTTCGATCTGGGTGCCGATCACATACAGCGTGACGCCGATGTAGGCCAGGGTCTTGATCGGTACCAGCAGGTCGGACACCGCCGCGATACGCTTGATGCCACCGATGAAGGTGATGGCCAGCAGCACTGCCAGCACGATGCCCGTCTGGCGCGGATCGAAGTTGAAGGCGTTCTGCAGCGAGTGGGTCACGGTGTACGACTGCAGGCCGATGAAGGCGAAGCCGTAGGTCACCAGCAGCAGCACCGAGAACACGATGGCCATGCTCTTGAGCTTCAGGCCATGCTGGATGTAGTAGGCCGGGCCACCGCGGTACAAGCCGTCACCGTCGGCGCGCTTGTACACCTGGGCCAGGGTACATTCGAAGAAGCTGCTGGACATGCCCACCAGTGCGGTGACCCACATCCAGAACACCGCGCCTGGGCCGCCCAGGGTCACGGCGATACCGACACCAGCGATGTTGCCCGCGCCGACACGACCGGCCAGGCTCAGCATCAGCGCCTGGAACGAGCTCAGCTGGCCAGCCTGGCCACGCAGCGATTCCCTGAACACGCCGAACATGTGGGCGAAATGACGGAACTGGACGAACCGGGATCGAATGGTGAAGTAGCTACCGAGCCCGACGATCAGGACGATGAGCAGTTTTCCTGACAGGAAATCGTTAAGTGCTTCGAGCATTGGAAAATGACCTCGATTCTTATTTTTTATGTGGAGTGACCAGCGGCGGCAGGGGCGCACGCTATCGTTGCCGCGCATGGTTGGCCATGACACCTGTGGTTACAATTTCGCGGGTTGCTCTGTTTTGCTGCGACATGCTGCTAGAATTGCAGCACTCGCATCATCTGGAAGTGCCCCCATGGCCGATTTTCTAGCCGCCAATCTCAAGCTCGCCTGCAGTCACTACCGCTCTATTTCAGAGGTTTGCCGTCAGCTCGCCATTCATCGCGCGCAATTCAACAAATACCTGAGTGGCCAGAGCGAGCCGACGAAATACAACCTCAAGCGCATCGGCGACTTCTTCGGTGTGGAGGACTACGAACTCAAGCTCCCTCCCGAGCAGTTCGCCCGCCTGATCGGTGCGCGCAATGCCTCGGCCACCTCCGGGCCGCAAAACGATCCGATCAGCGAACTGTTCAAGCCGCTGCATGCCCAGGCCGGCAATCTGTCGCGCTACTGCGGCTACTACTTCGAATATTCCAACTGCATGTCGGTGCCAGGTTCGATCCTGGTGTCGCTGGTGCATCTCTGGGAGGAGCGTGGCAGTTTTCTGTTCGAGCGTCAGGAACGCCAAGAGCGCAGCAGCGCCGGACTGCAACAGGCCGAAGTGCGCTGTCGCTACCTGGGCGCGGCGTTTCAGTTGCAGGACCGGCTGTTTCTCATCGACTACGAGTCGCTGACCCTCAACGAAATGAGCCAGACCGTGCTCATCCCCAGCTTCAAGAGCCGCATCACCCGCCTGAACGGCCTGAAGACCGGCGTGTCCAGCGGCGACCGGCGCAACCCGGCCTGCACGCGTGTGGTGTGGGAATTCCTCGGCGAGGAAATCAACCGCATCAATGCCTATCGCCAGGTCAAGCTGTATCGACCGGACGATCCGCGCATCGACGACGACATTCGCGAGCGGCTCAGCGCCGGGACGGTCAGCAATGGGCTGTTCGAGATCGAATAGCGGCGCGTCTGTGCGTGAGTCGATCAACCGTCTTCAAGGATGAATTCCGCCACGGTCTCGGCCACCTGATCGGCGACCTGCGGGGCGTCGCGCAGGTGCGCAGCGATGCCGTGATCGCAGTCGGTCAACAGCAGGCATTGCACATGCGGCGCGGGCACCGAGCGCAGCAGGGCGTGAGTCACTTCCTCCGGGATCGGGCTGTAGCGTGGAACGCCGCGCAGCAGGCGAGTGCCGGCCGAGGTGCCGGGACCTTGGCCATGGGTCTTGGAATTGAGGCCGTCGTATTCGCCGATCACCAGCAACACCCGTCCCGAAAACTGGCGCAGGAACGCGTAGCTGTCGCAATCGAGGAAGGCCCAAGGCGTGCGGATCGCGGCGCTGAAGGCCGGGCCGAAGGGCGCGCTGTGGGCGGCGTCGGGGTATACCGCCGGGCAGATCAGTACCAGCTTGTCGATCTGCGGCCGTTGCGCGGCCAGCTTCAGTGCGATCGACGCGCCCAGGCTGTGGCCGACCAGCGTCGTACAGCCCTCGCCCAGATGCGCCATGAAACGCTGCGCTTCTATCAGGTTGACTGCCAGCGACGGCGCAGAGGCACCGGGCTCGCTGGCCTGGCTGTGGCCGGAGAGGTTGCCGGTCAGTGAGCCGATGCCCTGGCGTTGCAGGCGATAGAGCAGTGGATTGAGCCGAGTGAAGTCCGACCGCGCGCCGCCGACCACGAACACGGCGGGTGCGCGCTCCACTTCCGGCAGCAACAGGCGGGCTTGTTGGTGGTAGCCGTCGAAGGTTTCGTCGATGAAGCCTTCCCGGCCGGGAGCGGGCTCGTCGTACTGCCAGCGGCTGCGGTGCTCGGTGCGGGTGACGAAGTCCATGGCGCTCCTGCTGCGACTCGAATGATCGTCCGGCAGTATCGGTCAGTTTCGAGTGGCGCAGAAGCGCTGCCCGCATAATCCTGCGGGCTGCCCGAAGCGCCAGGCTTCCGGGTTGGACTTCCCCGGGCGGAAACCGCAAAATGCCTCCTTTCTAATCGATCTGAGCGGACCTGCTGACTCTATGCGTATGCGCCTGATGCTGTTGGGTGGTGGCAATGCCCTCGGGCAAGCGCTGATTCGTCTCGGGGCCGAGGAAGACATCGCGTTCCTGGCGCCGCGCCCGCCGGAAAATGGCTGGGACGCGGCCAGTCTGACCCAACTGCTCGACGATCACCGCCCCGATACCCTGGTCAACCTGGCCTACTATTTCGACTGGTTCCAGGCCGAGTCGGTCAGCGAGCCGCGCCTGGCGTCCCAGGAGCGGGCGATCGAGCGCCTGGCCGAACTCTGCCAGCACCACGAAATCACCTTGCTGCAGCCGTCCAGCTACCGGGTGTTCGACGGTTCGCGGGCCACCTCCTACAGCGAAAAGGACGAGCCCGTGCCGCTGGGTACGCGCGGCCAAGCGCTGTGGCGCATTGAGCAGAGCGTACGTGCGGCCTGTCCGCAGCATGTGCTGCTGCGTTTCGGCTGGTTGCTGGACGAAAGTCCCGACGGCATTCTCGGGCGCTTCCTCACGCGTGCCGAGCAGCCTCATGAACTGCTGCTGGCCGATGACCGTCGCGGCAACCCGACGCCGGTGGACGATGCCGCGCGGGTGATCCTCTCGGTGCTCAAGCAACTCGACTGCGCGGCGCCGCTGTGGGGTACCTACCACTACGCTGGCAATGAGGCGACCACGCCGTTGGCGCTGGGCCAGGCGATCCTGACCGAGGCCGCGCAGTGGCACACGCACGCCATCCAGTCGCCGACCGCCCAGGCCCACGCAGCCCGCCCGGATGCCAGCGAGGAGCCGCAGCACGCGGTGCTGGCCTGCAAGAAAATCCTTCATACCTTCGGCATCAAGCCGCGTGCCTGGCGCGCGGGTTTGCCGCCTCTGCTGGAGCGTTTCTATCGCCATGGCTGACGCACCCATCCTCATCACCGGCGGCGCGGGCTTCATCGGTTCGCACCTGTGCGACGCGTTGCTGGACAAGGGCCATGCGGTGCGTGTGCTGGATGATTTGTCCACCGGCAAGCGCAGCAACCTGCGCCTCGATCATCCACGCCTGCAATTGATAGAGGGCGATGTGGCCGATGCCGCACTGGTCACCCGCGCAGTTGCCGGGTGCGCAGCGGTGGTGCATTTGGCGGCGGTGGCCTCGGTGCAGGCCTCGGTGGACGATCCGGTCAAGACTCACCAGAGCAACTTCATCGGCACGCTCAACGTCTGCGAAGCCATGCGCTTGAATGGCGTGCGCCGAGTACTGTTCGCCTCCAGTGCGGCGGTCTATGGCAACAATGGTGAAGGCCTGTCGATCGCCGAGGACACGCCCAAAGCGCCGTTGACGCCCTATGCCGTGGACAAGCTGGCCGGCGAGCAGTACCTGGATTTCTATCGCCGCCAGCACGGGCTGGAGCCGGTGGTGTTCCGCTTCTTCAATATCTTCGGGCCGCGCCAGGATCCTTCCTCGCCGTACTCCGGCGTGATCAGCATCTTCTGCGAACGTGCCAGCCAGGGTCTGCCTATCACCGTGTTCGGCGATGGCGAGCAGACGCGCGACTTCCTGTATGTGGGTGACCTGGTGCAGGTGATGGTGCAGGCGCTGGAGCAGGAACAGGTACAGGAAGGGGCAGTGAACATCGGCTTGAATCAGGCCACCTCGCTGAACCAACTGCTCGCAGCCCTAGCGCAGGTGGTCGGTGGGTTGCCGAGCGTTAGCCATGGCCCCGCGCGGTCCGGCGATATTCGCCACTCCCGGGCTGATAATCAGCGTCTGCTGGCGCGGTTCGACTTCCCCGAGCCGACATCCATGGTCCAAGGGCTGGCGCGGTTGTTGGGCAAACACTGAAAAGGGCCGCGAAGCGGCCCCAATCTGTGAATCTGTTCCAGCCCGTCTCGGGTTTTAGAACTTGTAGCCGACGCCGACCATGTACACCCAAGGATCCACTTCGACATTGACCTTGGTCTTGCCCACGCCCAGGGCGCTCGGGCCGTCGATGCTGGCTTTGGTGTTGATGTCCACGTACCACACTGCAGCGTTGAGCAGCAGGTTTTCGGTCAGCATGTAGTCCATGCCCAGTTGCCCGGCCAGGCCGACGGAGTTCTGCAGCTTCATGTTGCTGAAGCCTTGCTGCTTGCGCGAGCTGCTCAATTCTTCATCGAAGAACAGCGTGTAGTTCACGCCGATACCGGCATAGGGCTGGAACTTGGACGACGCTTCCATCGGGTAATACTGCAGCGACAGGGTCGGTGGCAGTTGCTTGATGTCTGCCAGCTTGCCATCCAGGCCGCCGCCCAGGCCTTTGACGCCCACGGTGTGCTTGAAGGGGGTAGCCGCCAGCAGCTCGATGCCGATGTGGTCGGTGAGCATGTAGGCGAAGGCCAGGCCCAACTGGGTGTCGCTGTCCAGCGTGGCCTTGGTGCCGGAGACCTTGGCACCGTCGAGCTTGAGGTTGCCGCTGTCTTCGTTGGGCGCGGTGGTGATGGCGCCGGAACGCAGGATGAAGTCACCGGCCTGGTGGGCGTGGGCAACGGGGGCTGCGAGCGCCAGCGCAACGAGCGAGGCACCGAGCAAGTTCTTGTTCATGGAAGCTCCCAGAGGACGTGAGGAAATCGAGTGGTCCAATGGTAAGTAGCTACCTAAACGGATTGTTTGATTCAGCTCAACGAAGCACGTCGCTCAGGGGCAGCTGACGCTCATTTGAGTTCGTAAGCGTAGATTTTTTCGGCGTCCAACTGATAACCGGCGTCGGCCAGTTCGCTGCTGGTGTTCTTCACCTGCATGCGCCCTTCGATCCAGTACGGCTGGTAGAGGTCCTCGATGCGTACGCCCATCTCGCTGAACACGTGCACGATCTGGTTGGACGGCGGTGGCGGGACGTGGATGCAGGCGCCGTAGTAAGGCACCAGCAGGAACTCGGTGGTGCGGCCTTCTTCGCTGACTTCCAGCGGCACGATGTAGCCGGGCAGCTTGATCTGCTGGCCGTCGAGCGCCTTGACCACCGGCGCATCGGGCGCCTGTTGCCGCGCTGCCGGGGCGGACTCGGCCGCCAGGGCGTCGCCCAGGGAGTTGCCCATCTGCGACAGGTCGTGCAGCGGTGTGAGCTGTGGCGGGATGACCGGCGCGCCCTCGGGAATCAGCGCTGGCCAGTCCAGCTCGCGCGGCTCGTCCGCCCAGGCCGGGATGACCAGCACCAGCAGCAACAGCAGGAGAATCTGCAGCGCCTTCTTCGCGGGTAAGGCGGCACGGCGAATCGTGGCGCCTACAGGCATCGACATGACCACTCCTCAGAGATGAATCGACAAGCCATCGGCCAATGACTGGCGATAGGCCCGCCAGGCCGGCACGCTGCCCATCACCAGCGCCGCACCGAGGATGATCGCCAGCAGCGTCCATTCATGTGCGCTGGGCCAGGCTAACGGCAGGTAGAGACCATAATTGGCCTGGACCGCGTCCTGCGCCAGGGCGATGCCGCCATAGAGCAAGCCCAGCCCGACGACGATGCCGCTCAGCGCCAGTGCCAGCGCCTCGAGCACCAGCAGCCCGGCGATATGCCAGGGGCGCGCGCCCACCGAGCGCAGAATGGCCATCTCGCGGCGGCGCTCGTTGAGGCTGGTGAGGATCGCGGTGAGCATGCCGATCAGGCCGGTCAGCACCACAAACAGCGAGACCACGAACAGCGCCTGTTCGGCGATGCTCATCATGCCCCACAGCTCTTGCAATGCCACGCCTGGCAGAATCGCCAGCAACGGTTCGCCCCGGAATTCGTTGATTTCGCGCTGCACGCTGAAGGTGGCGATCTTGTTGTTCAGGCCGAGCATGAAGGCGGTGATGGCGGTGGGTTGCAGGTCCATGGTGCGCGCTTGCTCGGCGCTGATGCGTCCGGCGCCGCGTGCCGGCACGCCGTTGTGCCAGTCGACGTGGATGGCCTCCATGCCGGCCAGGCTGATGTGCAGGGTGCGGTCCACCGGTGTGCCGGTGCGTTGCAGGATGCCGACCACGGTGAACGGCTTGTCGTCGTGCTTGACCAGGCTGATGGTGGCGATGCCGTGGGCCAGCACCAGGCTGTCACCGAGCTTGTAGTGAAGGGCGTCGGCCACCTCGGCGCCCAGCACCACCTCGAACGGATCGCTGGCGAACTGACGGCCCTGGCTCAGTTGCAGGTGCTGCTGGCGACCGTACTGGTAGTGGCTGAAGTAGTCGGCGTTGGTGCCCATTACCCGATAGCCACGGTGCGAGTCGCCCAAGGAGATGGGAATCGCCCACTTGACCCGAGGATCCTTGGCGTAGTGCTCGAAGCTGTCCCAGCGGATGTTGTTGGTGGCGTTGCCGATGCGGAACACCGAGTACAGCAGCAGGTTCACCGAGCCCGAGCGGGCGCCGACGATCAGGTCGGTGCCGCTGATGGTGCTGGCGAAGCTGGCGCGCGCCTCGGTGCGCACGCGTTCCACGGCCAGCAGCAGGCACACCGACAGGGCGATGGCGAACGCGGTGAGCAGGGCGGTGAAGCGCCGATTGGCCAGGCTGGCCAGGGCTAGACGGAGCAGGTACATCAGGCCTCCCGAGGCGTGGCCGCACGGTTGAGTTCGGCCAGCGACAGGTCGCGGTCGAACAAGGGCGCCAGGCTCTGGTCATGGCTGACGAACAGCAAACTCGAACCGGCGCTGCGGCATTCATCAAACAGCAGGCGGATGAAGGCTTCGCGGGTATCGGCGTCGAGGGCGGAGGTCGGCTCGTCAGCGATCACCAGTTCCGGTTGGCCGATCAGCGCGCGCGCCGCCGCGACCCGCTGCTGCTGGCCGATCGACAAGGTGTCGGCGCGACGTGAGAGCAAGGCCGAATCCTTGAGCCCCAGGTGCGCCAACAGCGTGGCCGCCGCCTGCGACACACTGCCGTGACGCTGTGTGGCACGTTCGGTGCGGCTGCGCGAGAAGCGGCAGGGCAGCTCGACGTTTTCCTGCACCGACAGAAACGGCAGCAGGTTGAACTGCTGGAAGATGTAGCCGGTGTGGTCGACCCGGAACGCGTCCCGAGCCGCCTGACCGAGCGTGGCCAGGTCCTGCCCGAGCAGGCGCACCTGACCCTGGGCAGGCAGGTTGACCCCGCCCAGCAGGCCGAGCAGGGTGGTCTTGCCGCTGCCGCTGGGGCCTTTGAGGAACAGCGCCTCGCCAGCCTCCAGGCGGAACTGGGGAATGTTAAGCAAGGGCGGCTGCCCTGGCCAGGCGAACACCAGGTCATGCAACTCGATCAGCGGCTGGTCCATTCAGAAGGAAACCACGGCGTTGCCTGGCGTGCTCTCGATACCCTTCTGCCCGTTCGGACCGACCAATTGCACGTTGATCTTCTGAGTCTGCGGATAGGCCTTGTACAGCGGCGACAGGTCGATCTGGGTGAGCTTGGCCGGGGTGGCGCAGGTGAGCTGGTAGTGGGCGTGGATCTCGCTGTGCTGATGCTCATGGGCGTGATCGTGATCGTCGTCGTCCTCATCATCGTCATGCTTGGCGGCGGGATCGCTGCCGAACAGCGGGCTTTCCAGTTCCTGCTGGTCCTCCTTGCAGCCTGCCGAACTGGCCAGGCCGAACAACTTGAGCGGTTGTTCGAGCTGCTTGCGCACGGCTTCGACCTTGGCTTTGTCGGCATCGCTGCCGGGCATGTGCTCGAAGCCCACCAAATTCATGGCCGGGCTTTCCAGGGCCAGTTCCAGGGTGTTGCCGTCCAGGCCGACGTTCAGGCGGGCCACGCCATGCTCATGGGCGGGCAGGGTACCGTGCTCGTGGTCGTGGTCATCATGGGCCTGGGCAACGGCCAGGGGCAGCAGGGCAAAGGGCAAGGCGAGGAGCAGGCGGCGCATGGACGACCTCGGGAGCTGGGGGACATGTTTGGTAATGTTATAACGGATTTTGTCGCCGATGCCAGAGGCTTGGCGCAGGTTTCATGTCGTGGGAGCATGCCGGGCATCGACCCGCGATTGAAGGATGGCAGCGTGAGAATTCGAGGACACATCGGCGACTGGCCGGTGGACCTGAGCATCGAACTGGAACCGCACGAATGGGCGCAACTGGGGCGTCAATTGCAGGAGGCGCCCGCCGGGGCGCAAGCCGTGCCGGCCACGGCAGCCGCCCCCGTGCGCCAGGATGACGGCCAGTGGTCAGCGGCCTGTGCGTTGCTGCGTCAGGCCGGACAGCTCAGCGGGCCTGAGTTGCTGGAGCGCCTGGAGGGCCTGACGGGCAGCGTCGCAGCGGGCAAGCGGTTGCTGGTGCGCTTGCGTCACAGCAGCGAGGTGAAGGTGGACAGCACTGCGGACGCGCCGCTCTACCGGTGGGTCGGCTGACCCCTTCCAGCGCGAGCGCGTCGTGGCTCAGAACATCGCCGAGGACAGCCGGCGGCGATAGACGCCCACCAGCGGATGATCGCCGCCCAGCAGGTCGAACACCTGCAGCAGGGCCTTCTGTGGCAGTCCGCTCTCATAGGCGCGATTGCGCTGGAACAGCTTCAGCAGCCCGTCCAGCGCAGCTTCGTACTGCTGGCGCGCTAGTTGCTGGATGCACAATTGGTAGGCTGCTTCGTCATCTTGTGGATCCTGCGCAAGACGGCTCTTGAGCTCGGCGACTTCCGGCAGGCTGGCCGCTTGGCGCAGGAAGGTCAGTTGGGCTTTGGCACCGGCCAGCGCGGCCTTGTGCTCATCGCTCTTGACCGCATCGAGCACTTGCTGCGCGCCGTCCAGGTCATTGCGCTCGGCCAGGCAGCGCGCGTAGTAGATCAGCGCTTCGGCGTTGCTGTTGTCTTCAGCGAGCAGCGCCTGCAGCAAGGCTTCGGCCTCGCTGAAACGGCTTTCGGCGAACAGCGCCTTGGCCTGCTCCAGCGGCGAGGCGGTGGGCGCGGCGGGCATCTGCACATGAGGTTCGAGCATGGCACGAATGCCCGACTCCGGTTGCGCACCGGCGAAACCGTCGACCGGCTGGCCATCCTTGAACAGCACCACGGTCGGCAGGCTGCGGATGCCGAACTGGGCCACCACCTGCTGCTCCACGTCGCAGTTGACCTTGGCCAGCAGCAGTTCGCCCTGGTAACCCTCGGCGATCTTCGCCAGCAGCGGCATCAGCGCCTTGCACGGCGCGCACCACTCGGCCCAGAAGTCCACCAGCACGGGTTTGTGGAAGGAGTTCTCGATCACCAACTGCTGGAACTCGGCATCGGTGACGTCGAAGATGTAGGGCGTGGCGTTGGAAGAAGCTTGGCTCATCACGACTCTCGCAAATCCGGAATGGCAACCACTATAAAGGCTCGCGGCTGGCGTGGTACAGGCTGACGCGGCGGAATTCGTGTGGCTCGGCCAGGTCCGGCAAGGTCAGCGCCTCGAGTACGCCCAAGGGGCGATACAGCCGGTGGCTGAAGTGCCGTACCCGCGAGTCGGCGACCAGTGCGTCGCGCCCGCGCAGCAGGAAGGCGTCGAGCAGCGGCAGGTTGGCAGGGTCGTAGAGCACGTCGGCCACCAGGATCAGGTCGAAGCGGTCGGCTTCGGCGAAGAAGTCGGCGCTGTAGCCCAACTGCACCCCGTTGAGCGCAGCGTTGGCGCGGCACGCGTGCAGCGCCAGCGGATCGAGGTCGCAGGCCACCACTTCCAGCGCCCCCGCGCGGGCGGCGGCGATCCCGGCGATGCCGGAACCGGCGCCGAAGTCCAGGACCCGTTTGCCACGCACCCAGTGCGGGTGCTGCGCCAGGTAGCGGGCCATGGCCAGGCCGCTGGCCCAGCAGAAGCTCCAGTAAGGGGGCTCGTGGAGGATGCGCCGGGTTTCGTCTGGGCTGAACGCGCGGTCCATGTTCTGCGCGTCGATCAGCCACAGCCTCAGATCGCAGTCTGGCAATTCGGTGATGCTCAGGCGCGCCTCGCCGATCAGCGCGGACAGCGCCTGTTGCAGGTGCAGCGGCGTCACCTCATGGCGCCTTTTCGAAACGCAGCGCCCCGGTGGCCTGGGTCTGCGCTTGGGCGATGCGCTGCGGCGGCAGGTGCAGGATCAATTGGCCGGAGCGACTGGCGCGCCCACGCAGTTCGACGCGGGCGCCGGCGGGAAAGGCCTCGGGATTGAAACGCAGGTGATAGGGCAGGGCTTGGCCGGTGCCGGTCAGGTCGCTGCTGGCCAACAGGCGCTGGGGCCGACCGCGCTCGTCGATGACCAACAGGGCCAATTCGACCTCGGCGCCTGCCGGGATCTCCAGCAAGGTGCCGCTCAGTTCGCGCTGGTAGGCGGGCAACGGGCCAGGATCGTCGACGGGCTTCTTCACCGCCTTGGCCACAGGGGCGGGGGCGGGCGCTTCGGGCTTGGGGCGGTCGCTGCCGCAGGCGGCAAGCAGGCCGGCCAGGCACAGCACGACGAGAGCACGGTGGTGCATGGGGCAATCCTTCACGGGCAGATTTCTCTGGATGGTAACCCCTTTGGCTTGTCTTGCCAGTGGGATGCGCTACCATGGCCCTCCCTTTTTTTGTTGCCTGCCACCATGCACTGTCCCTTTTGCGGTGCCAACGACACCAAGGTCATCGATTCGCGCCTGGTCGCCGAGGGCGAACAGGTCCGTAGGCGCCGCGAATGCGTGGCCTGTGGCGAACGCTTCACCACCTTCGAGACCGCCGAACTGGTTCTGCCCCGGCTGATCAAGCAGGATGGCACGCGCCAACCGTTCGACGAAGACAAGCTGCGCGCAGGCATGCAGCGGGCGCTGGAGAAGCGTCCGGTGAGCATCGAGCGCCTGGAAGCCGCGCTGGCGCACATCAAGAGCCGTCTGCGCGCCACCGGCGAGCGTGAAGTCAAATCGCTGGTGGTCGGCGAACTGGTGATGTCCGAGCTGCGCAAGCTCGACGAAGTCGCCTACATCCGTTTCGCTTCGGTGTACCGGCGCTTTCAGGCGCTGGACGAGTTCCGCGAAGAAATCGACCGTCTGGCCCGCGAGCCAGCCAAAGAGTAAGCATGTCCAGCCAGACCGCCATCCTCGACGCCCACTACATGGCCCGCGCCCTGGAACTGGCCCGCAAGGGCTTGTACAGCACCCACCCCAACCCCCGGGTAGGCTGCGTGATCGTCAACCAGGGCGAAGTGGTTGGCGAAGGCTGGCACGTGCGCGCCGGCGAGCCCCACGCCGAGGTGCATGCGCTGCGCCAGGCCGGTGAGCGCGCCCGCGGCGCTTGCGCCTACGTCACCCTCGAACCGTGCAGCCACCACGGGCGCACGCCGCCGTGCGCCGAGGCGCTGGTGCAGGCCGGGGTCGCGCGGGTGGTGGCGGCGATGCAGGACCCCAACCCGCAAGTGGCCGGGCGCGGCCTGCGGCGCTTGGCCGAGGCGGGTGTAGAGGTCGCCAGCGGCGTGCTCGAGGCCGAGGCGCGGGCGCTCAATCCAGGCTTTCTCAAACGCATGGAGCACGGCGTGCCGTTCGTGCGCGCCAAGCTTGCCATGAGCCTGGACGGTCGCACCGCCATGGCCAGTGGCGAAAGCCAATGGATCACCGGCGCCGCCGCGCGTGGCGCGGTGCAGCGTTTGCGCGCCCGTTCCAGCCTGGTGCTGACCAGCGCCCAAAGCGTGCTGGCCGACAACGCGCGCATGACCGTGCGCGGCGCCGAGCTGGGTCTGGACCCCGACACCACGGCCCTGGCCCTGGCCCTGTCACGTACGCCGCAACGCGTACTGATCGACGGTCGCCTGCGCCTGCCGCTGGACGCACCGTTCTTCCAGGCCGGTCCCGCGCTGGTGGTCACCGCCCTGGCGGCCGACCCACGCTACGCTGCTGCCGGTCATGAATTGCTGGTGCTGCCTGGCAACGATGGCCAGGTCGACCTGCCGGCGCTGCTGCGCCTGCTGGCCGAGCGCGGTGCCAACGAAATCCTGCTCGAAGCCGGTGCCGGCCTGGTCGGCGCTTTCGCCCAGCTTGGACTGATCGACGAGTACCAGTTGTTCGTCGCTGGCACCTTCCTGGGCTCCCAGGCCCGTCCTTTACTGGACTGGCCGCTCGAACGCATGGCCGATGCACCCCGGCTGAAGATCATCGAAATGCGCGCCGTGGGCGATGACTGGCGAGTCATCGCCATTCCCACGTCCGCGCCCGGCGTATAATGCCGGGCTTGCGCTGCGCAGCCCGTACCTGAGGAGACCCGCATGTTCACCGGCATCATCGAAGCCATCGGCACCATCGGCAACATCACCCCCAAGGGCGGTGACGTGCGTGTCTACGTCCAGACCGGCAAGCTCGATCTTGCCGACGTCAAGCTCGGCGACAGCATCGCCGTCAACGGCGTCTGCCTCACCGCCGTGGCGCTGCCCGGCGACGGCTTCTGGGCCGACGTCAGCCTGGAAACCCTTAAGCGCACCGCCATGGTCGAGCTCAAGAGCGGCAGCCGGGTCAACCTGGAGAAGGCCCTCACGCCCACCACACGCCTGGGCGGTCACCTGGTCAGTGGTCATGTCGACGGCGTCGGCGAGATCGTCTCGCGCAGCGATAACGCCCGCGCCATCCAGTTCCGCGTCCGCGCGCCGAAAGAGCTGGCCAAGTACATCGCGCACAAGGGCTCGATCACCGTCGACGGCACCAGCCTGACGGTCAACGAAGTCGACGGCGCCGAATTCGAACTCACCATCGTTCCGCACACCCTGGCCGAAACCATCATGGCCGACTACCGTCCGGGACGCCGCATCAACCTCGAGGTGGATCTGCTGGCCCGCTACCTCGAGCGCCTGCTGCTGGGCGACAAGGCCGCCGAGCCAAGTAAAAGCAGTGGCATCACCGAAAGCTTCCTGGCCGCCAACGGCTACCTGAAATCCTGATTGAGAAGGGGGTGCCAGTGGCGCTCAACAGCATCGAAGAACTGGTCGAAGACATCCGCCAGGGCAAAATGGTCATCCTCATGGATGACGAAGACCGCGAAAACGAAGGCGACATCATCATGGCGGCCGAGTGCTGCCTGCCCGAGCACATCAACTTCATGGCCAGGCACGCCCGTGGCCTGATCTGCATGCCGATGACCCGCGAGCGCTGCGAGACCCTCAAGCTGCCGCTGATGGCGCCACGCAACGGTTCAGGCTTCGGCACCAAGTTCACGGTGTCGATCGAGGCTGCCGAGGGCGTGACCACCGGCATCTCCGCCGCCGACCGCGCACGCACTGTGCAGGCGGCTGCGGCCAAGGACGCCAAGGCCGAGGACATCGTCAGCCCTGGGCACATCTTCCCGCTGATGGCCCAGCCGGGCGGAACCCTGGCCCGTGCCGGCCACACCGAAGCGGCCTGCGACCTGGCGCGCATGGCCGGGTTCGAGCCGAGCGGGGTGATCTGCGAGGTGATGAACGACGACGGCACCATGTCCCGCCGCGCCGAGCTGGAAGTGTTTGCCGCCCAGCACAACCTGAAGATCGGCACCATCGCCGACCTCATCCACTACCGCATGATCCACGAGCGCACCGTGCAGCGCGTGTCCGAGCAGCCGATCGAGAGCGAGCTGGGCGAATTCAACCTGGTCACCTACCGCGATGCGGTCGAAGGCGACGTGCACATGGCCCTGACCCTGGGCACCATCTGCGCCGAAGAACCGACCCTGGTGCGCGTGCACAACATGGACCCGCTGCGCGACCTGCTGCTGGTCAAGCAGCCGGGGCGCTGGAGCCTGCGCGCGGCGATGAGCGCCGTGGCCGAAGCCGGCAGTGGCGTGGTGCTGCTGCTGGGGCACCCGCTGGATGGCGACGTACTGCTGGCGCATATCCGCGAAAGTGCCGGCGACCTGCCGACCAAGACACCGACCACCTACAGCACCGTCGGTGCCGGCTCGCAGATCCTGCGTGACCTCGGTGTGCGCAAGATGCGCCTGATGAGCTCGCCGATGAAGTTCAACGCGATATCCGGATTCGATCTGGAAGTTGTAGAATACGTGCCCTCCGAGTGATACCGACGCGCCAGGCTGGCCCTGGCGCTCGTGTCCGAACCCTATCGAAGGCCGCCGTAGCGGCCTCGCTCTTTAATATGAGATTACCGGAATGACCCTGAAGACCATCGAAGGTACCTTCATCGCCCCCAAAGGTCGCTACGCCTTGGTGGTTGGCCGCTTCAACAGCTTCGTCGTCGAAAGCCTGGTGAGCGGTGCCGTCGATGCCCTGGTACGCCACGGCGTCAGCGAAAGCGACATCACCCTCATCCGTGCCCCTGGCGCGTTCGAGATCCCGCTGGTGGCGCAGAAGGTCGCCCAGCAAGGTGACTACAGCGCGATCATCGCCCTGGGCGCCGTGATCCGTGGCGGCACCCCGCACTTCGAATACGTGGCGGGCGAGTGCACCAAGGGCCTGGCCCAGGTTTCCATGGAGTTCGGCGTGCCGGTCGCCTTCGGTGTGCTGACCGTCGACTCCATCGAACAGGCCATCGAGCGTTCCGGCACCAAGGCCGGCAACAAGGGCGCCGAAGCGGCCCTGTCGGCACTGGAAATGGTCAGCCTGCTGGCGCAGTTGGAGGCCAAGTGATTAGCGACGAGAGCGATCGTTTCAACCCGCGCGATCCAAAACCTGCGGATGCCGGCAAGCCCTCCAAGAGCGCCAAGCGCCGCGAAGCCCGCAAGCTCGCCACGCAGGCGCTGTATCAGTGGCACATGGCGCAGCATTCGCTGAACGAGATCGAGGCGCAGTTCCGCGTCGACAACGATTTCACCGATGTCGACGGTGCCTATTTCCGCGAAATCCTCCATGGGGTTCCGGCGATCAAGGCTGAAATCGACAACGCCCTCTCGCCGTGCCTGGACCTGGCCCTGGACGAGCTCGACCCGGTCGAACTGGCCGTGCTGCGCCTGTCCACCTGGGAGTTCATCAAGCGCGTCGACGTGCCATACCGCGTGGTGATCAACGAGGGCGTCGAACTGGCCAAGGTCTTCGGTGCCACCGACGGCCACAAGTTCGTCAACGGTGTGCTCGACAAGCTCGCGCCCACCCTGCGCGAAGCCGAAGTCAAGGCCAACAAGCGCTGACCGTGGCGCTGACCAGCCATGGGTGAGTTCGAGCTGATCCGCCAGTTCTTTGCCGCTGCGCACTGCGCGCAGGCCGTCGAGGGCGTGGTCCTGGGCATCGGTGACGACTGCGCCCTGCTGGAGCTGGCCGCCGGCCAGCAACTGGCGGTGTCCACCGATACCCTGGTGGCAGGCGTGCATTTTCCTGCTGTGTGCGATCCTTCGCTGCTCGGCCAGCGGGTACTGGCCGTGGCGGTGAGCGACCTGGCGGCCATGGGCGCCGAAGCCATCGGCTTCACCTTGGCGCTGACCTTGCCCGAGGTCGATGCACAGTGGCTGAAGGACTTCAGCGACGGCCTGAGCCGCATGGCTCACCGCTGCCGGATGAGTCTGATCGGAGGCGACACCACGCGCGGGCCGCTGAGCTTCACCGTCACCGTATTCGGCCGGGTTCCGGCCGGACAGGCACTGCGCCGTGACGGCGCGCGGCCCGGCGATCTGCTGTGCGTCGGCGATCATCTGGGCGATGCTGCCGGTGCCTTGTCGCTGGTGCTCGGCGAGCGCCAGGCCGCCCAGGAACTGGCGCGTCCGCTGCTCGCCCGCTACTGGGCGCCGATGCCGCAATCGACCCTCGGTCAGTTGCTCCGCGGTCATGCCAGCGCCGCGCTGGACATCTCCGACGGCCTGCTGGCCGATTGCGGCCACATCGCCAAAGCCTCGGGTGTCGCGCTCGAAGTGAACCAGCAGCAGGTGCCGGTATCTACCGAACTGCAGGCGCTGCTCGGTCGCGATGCGGCACTTCACGCTGCGCTCACCGGCGGCGACGACTACGTGCTGGCCTTCACCATCGCGCCCGAGGCGTTACAGCGCCTGGTGCTGCCGGGCTTCATCCATGTTCATGTCATCGGCCGCGTGCTGCCCGGAGAAGGCGTTACGCTCAGGGACAGCCGGGGTCATGACATCACCCCGGTGCAACGGGGCTACCAACACTTCAGGGAGACACCGTGACCGACCACCCCAATCAGGTGCCTGCGGAGTTCGTTCCGCCTTCGGTCTGGCGCAATCCATGGCACTTCATCGCCTTCGGTTTCGGCTCGGGCACATTGCCCAAAGCGCCTGGAACCTGGGGTTCGCTGGTGGCGCTGCCGTTCATTCCGTTGTGGCAGATGCTGCCGGACTGGGGCTACTGGCTGTTGCTGGGCATCACCATGCTGTTTGGCTTCTGGCTGTGCGGCAAGGTGGCCAACGACTTGCGCGTGCACGACCATGAAGGCATCGTCTGGGACGAAATGGTCGGCATGTGGATCACCCTGTGGCTGGTGCCCGAGGGGTGGCAGTGGCTGCTGGCAGGGTTCCTGATGTTCCGTTTCTTCGACATTCTCAAGCCTTGGCCGATCCGCTGGATCGATCGCCATGTGCACGGCGGCGTCGGCATCATGCTCGACGACGTCCTGGCCGGGGTATTCGCCTGGCTGGGCATGCAGGTGCTGGTCTGGGCGGTGGCCTGATACACAGGGAGCAGGTCGATGGTCATGAAGACTGTGTTGCTGGCGTTGAGCGTGCTGATAGGCAGTGCCGTGGCGGCCGAGCCGCCGAAGCAGGTGCGGTTGGTCAGCGAAGAATGGATCGACTACACCAACGCCGACGGCAGCGGCGTGGCCTGGGATGTCCTGCGCAAGGTCTTCGAGCCGGTGGGGGTGACCGTTCAGACCGAGAGCGCGCCCTACAGTCGAGCCATTGGCCTGGTCAAGCGGGGCGAGGCCGATGCCTGGGTCGGCTCGTACAAGCAGGAAGACACCGACAACCTCTACCCGCGCTGGCATTTCGATATGGATCATATCTATGCCCTGAGCCTGGTCGACAAGCCGGTGCCGGAAGTGGCCAGTATCGGCCGCGCCCGGCTGGCCTGGGTGCGCGGCTACGACTTCCAGAAGTACCTCCCCGATGTGAACAACTTCCGCGAGATCCAGCGCCGTGAAGGCATCCTCCCGATGCTCGAGCATGACCGTGTGGACTACTACATTGATGCGCAGACCGAGGTCGACTACGTGCTCGAGCACGCCGACCAGCCGTCGCGGTTCCGTCGCAGTCACCTCACCGAGCTGCCGCTGTACCTGGCGTTCACCGACAGCGAGCGCGGCCGTGCGCTGCGCGAGCTGTTCGACCAACGCATGGAAACGCTGGTACGCAGCGGTGAGCTGAAGCCGATCTTCCAGCGCTGGAAGCAGCCGTATCCGTTCTCGGCGGACAGTCAGCCGCATTGAGGCGGCTTACCCGGCTCGAGCCATCATCGAATCTTTCGATCCGAAGCCACGAATATCCGCGTGCCCACGGCCGTCAGGCTGCTGATACAATCTCGCTCATCGAAAATTCCCACTTTCTCAGGAGCACAACGTGCCCGTCGTCTTTGTTGCCGCTTCCAAGCTTCCGACGCCTTTCGCGACCTTCACCATGCATGGCTTTCTCGAACAGGCCACCGGCCGCGAGCACGTGGTGCTGAGCCTGGGTGATATTGCCGACGGCCAACCGGTACTCGGGCGTCTGCATTCCGAATGCCTGACCGGCGATGCGTTGTTCAGCCAGCGCTGCGACTGCGGTTCGCAACTGGAAGCCGCGTTGCAGGCCATTGCCCGGGAAGGGCGTGGCGTGCTGCTGTACCTGCGCCAGGAAGGTCGCGGCATCGGCTTGCTGAACAAGATCCGCGCCTACGAACTGCAGGATGGCGGTGCCGATACCGTCGAGGCCAACGAGCGTCTGGGCTTTGCTGCCGACCAGCGCGACTATGCCATCTGCCTGCCGATGCTCGAGCACCTGGGCGTCAAGTCGCTGCGCCTGATGACCAACAACCCGCGCAAGGTCAAGGCGCTCACCGACATGAACATCGCCGTGGCCGAGCGCGTGCCGCTGCACACCGGGCAGAACCCGCACAACCGCCTGTACCTGGCGACCAAAGCCGACAAGCTCGGTCACATGATGGGCAATCAGCATCAGGGCGAAGTGCCCCAGGCCTGATCCGGCGCTGATGTCGATGCGTGCCTGCTGGTTGGCGCTGCTGCTGAGCAGCGCGGCGTGGGCCGATACAGCGCCCCGGGTCGTGAGCCTGGCGCCGTCGATGACCGAGATCGTGCTGGAGCTGGACGCCGACGACCTGCTGGTGGGGGTGCTCGACAGCGGCGAGCGCCCGCAGCGCTTGCAGGGGCTGGCGTCGGTCGGCGGCTATGGGCAGCTCGACATGGAGCGACTGCTGGCGCTCAAACCCGACCTGTTGCTGCTGTGGCCCGGCAGCGTGCCACCGGCCCAGCGTGAGCAGTTGCGCCAACTGGGCATCGCCACGTTCAGCGGCGAACCCCATGACCTCGACCAACTGATCGATCAGATCCAGGCCATCGCCGTGCGTCTGGGCCGCGCAGAGACGGGACAGCGCTACACCGACCGACTGCGTCTGCGCCTGGCCCACTTGCGCGAGCACTATCGACGTGACCGACCACTGCGCGTGTTCTACCAGGTGTGGGATCGACCGCTGTACACCCTGGGCGGTGGCCAGGTGGTCAGCGACGCCCTGGCCGTGTGCGGTGCGCGCAATGTATTCGCCGATCTGGCCCAGCCCGCGCCACAGGTGAGCGTCGAGTCGGTGCTGGCGCGCGATCCTGAGGCGATTCTGGCGGGCGACACGGGGCAATTGAGCAGTTGGCAGGCCTGGCCAACGCTCAGCGCGGTGGCGGGCGGGCGTCTGCTGGTGGTGCCCGACAAAGGACTGGAGCGTCCCAGCGGACAGATGATCGAAGCGACTGCGCGGCTGTGTGTGCTGCTCGACGCTAAAGCGCCGGCGTCCAAGTGAGGCTCAGCAGCCAGGTGCGACCCGCTTCCCGATAGCCGTAGGTGCTGCCGTCGTAGCTGTACAGGGCGCGGCTGTAGCGCTTGTCCAACAGATTGTCGAGCTTGGCCTCCCACTTCAACGTGTCGCTCACCGCCCAACTGCCGCGCAGGCCGAACAGACTGTAACCACCGAGGCGCTGGCGGTTGCTTTCGTCGTCGAAACTGCTGCTGACGGCCTGCCAACTGCCGCCGAGGGTGAAACCCTCGAATTGACGGTCCAGATCCAAGCTCGCGGTGCGGCGCGCACGGCGGGCCAGGGTATGGCCGCTGTCACGGTCGCGCGGGTCGATCACCGCCAGGCCGAGCTGGCTGCGCCATGGGCCCCAGTCCTGTGTCAGCGCCAACTCCGCGCCGTCAATGCGCGCGGAGGCGACGTTGCGCGGGATCGAGCCTTCGCCGAAGACGATGGCATCGCGCAGGTCGGTCCGGTACAGCGAGGCCTCCAACTGGCTGGCGGCACCCAACTGGCTGCGCCACTGCACTTCATAGCTTCTGGAGCGTTCCGGGCTGAGGTCCGGGTTGCTGTACTGCGGGTAATACAGGTCGTTGAAGGTCGGTGCTCGGAAGCCTTCGCTGTAGGACAGCAGCAGGTCGTTGTCGGCATTCAGCGGTACGGTCAGGCTGCCGCTCCAGGTGGTCTGGCCGCCGAACTGCTGGTTCTGGTCGCGGCGCACGCCCAACTCGGTGGAGAACGCTTCGCCGTGGTAGCGATGCTGGAGGAACAGCGCGCGGTTGCTGCGGCTGTCTTTATCGAAGCGGGTGCTGCCGTGCACCCGGTCCTGATACCAATCGCCACCCAGCAATAGGCTATGGCCGGCGTCGAGGGTCAGGTCGTTCTGCCAGGTGACCTGGTCGCGGTAGGTATTGAACACACTGCCGTCGTCGCTGAGCGTGTCGCGTTTGCGGTCGCGGTTTTCGCTGTGGCCCAGTTCCAGGCGCGAATGCCAGCGCTCGCTGAGCTGGGCATCGAGGTAGCTGCCCAGGCTGCTGACGGTGAAATCGGTGTAGGGCTTCTGACCGAGGCTATCGAAGGTCACGGGGTCGAAGCGGCCAAAGGGATTGTCGTACTCGCTGCGTCCCCGGCTGTCGAGCAGGTTCAGGCCGGCTTCGAAGCGCTCGTTGAAGACATGGCTCAGGCTCAGGTTGACGGTCTTGTTGCGGTAGGCATCGTGGTCGCCGTCGCTGGCGAAGGACGGCCCGGTCGAGTCGATACCGGCGGTTTGGTCGAGGCTGGCGCCCAGGTTGAAGCGGGTCTGACCATTGCCGCCGGACAGGCCCAGGCTGCGCTGGAACGTCTGCTGGCTACCCGCAGCCAGGCGCAGGCGCGGTTGCAGGCCCGGGCCGCTGGCGCGGCGGGTGAAGATCTGGATCACCCCGCCGATGGCGTCGCTGCCATACACCGCCGAACGAGAGCCGCGCAGTACTTCGATGCGCTCGATCTGGTCGACGTCGAGAAACTGCAAGCCGCTGTCGCCGGAGCTGGCGTTGGCGATGCGCACGCCGTCGACCAGCACCAGGCTTTGCGCGGTCTTGGTGCCGCGGATGAAGATACCCGGCAGGCTGCCGCGCCCGCCGGTGGGCGCCACTTGCACGCCGGGCACGCGGCTGAGCAGGTCGGTGACGCTGCTCGGTTGCAGACGGTCGATGTCGCTGCGGGTGAACACGGTGTTGGCCGCGCTGCTGCTGGTGCGTGACTCCACCTGCCGGTTGGCGCTGACGAGGGTGTCGGCGAGTTTCAGGGCGTCGTCGCGGCTGGCGGCCAACAGCGGGGCGGGGAGGCAGAGGAGGGCGAGCAGGGTCGAGGGTTTCATGTGCCGTTCCATAGCAAATGCGCTTGAGCCTGCTGCGCTGTGGCAGCGGGCTCAAGCGCGATGAAAACACCGCAGGTGAGGGGCGCGGCGTCGTTCAGAGACCGAGCAGGGTGAGCCGTGCCGTGATCGACGCTTCGATGCCGGTGGCATCCAGGCCACATTCGGCAAGCATCTGCTCGGGCTTGGCGTGTTCCACGTAGTGGTCTGGCAGGCCCAGGTGCAGCAGCGGCATGACCACCGCCTCGCGTGCCAGGTACTCGCTGACCGCCGAACCGGCGCCGCCCATGATGGCGTTTTCCTCGAGGGTGACCAGCAGTTCGTGGCTGCCGGCCATTTGCCGCACCAGGGCCTCGTCCAGTGGCTTGACGAAGCGCATGTCCACCACCGTGGCGTCGAGACGCTCCGCCACCTGCAAGGCCTCGGCCAGTTGCACGCCGAACACCAGCAGCGCCACCTTCGCCCCTTGACGGCGAATCACGCCCTTGCCGATTTCCAGCGGCGCCAGGTCGCCGTCGATCGGCGCGTTGGGGCCGGTGCCGCGCGGGTAGCGCACCGCGGCCGGGCCTTTGTACAGGTGGCCGGTGCTGAGCATCTTGCGCAGCTCGTTCTCGTCGCTTGGCGTCATCACCAGCATGCCGGGGATGCAGCGCAGGTAAGAGAGGTCGAAGCTGCCGGCGTGGGTCGGGCCGTCCTCGCCCACCAGACCAGCGCGGTCGATGGCGAACAGCACGTCCAGGTCCTGCACCGCCACGTCGTGGATGAGCTGGTCGTAGGCGCGCTGCAAGAAGGTGGAGTAGATCGCCACCACCGGTTTGGCGCCTTCGCAGGCCATGCCGGCAGCGAAGGTCACCGCGTGTTGCTCGGCGATTGCTACGTCGAAGTAACGTTCTGGGAAGCGTTCGCTGAAGGCGACCAGGTCGGAGCCTTCCTTCATGGCGGGGGTAATGCCCACCAGGCGGTTGTCGGCAGCGGCCATGTCGCACAACCACTGGCCGAACACGGCGGAATACTTCGGTCCGCTGGGTTTCTTCGGCGCGGCGGGGCGGTTGGTCGGCTCCAGCTTGGTGATAGCGTGGTAGCCGATCGGATCGACTTCGGCAGGCGCGAAGCCCTTGCCCTTCTTGGTCACCACGTGCAGGAACTGCGGGCCCTTGAGGTCGCGCATGTTGCGCAGGGTGGCGATCAGCGTGGGCAGGTCATGGCCGTCGATCGGGCCGATGTAGTTCCAGCCCAGTTCTTCGAACAGGGTGCCGGGCACCAGCATGCCCTTGGCATATTCCTCGGTGCGACGGGCGATTTCCCAGGCGCCCGGCAGGCGCGACAGCACCTTCTTGCTGCCCTCGCGCATGCTCGCGTAGGTGCGGCTGGAGAGGATCTTGGCCAGGTAGTTGGACAGCCCGCCGACATTGCGCGAAATCGACATGTCGTTGTCGTTGAGGATGACCAGCATGTCGGCATCCACTTCCTGGGCGTGATTCAACGCCTCGAAGGCCATGCCGGCGGTGAGCGCGCCATCACCGATCACGGCAATGGACTTGCGCGCACTGTGCTGCAGGCGGGCGGCGATGGCCATGCCCAGCGCTGCGCTGATCGAGGTGCTGGAGTGGCCGACGCCAAAGGTGTCGTACTCGCTTTCGCTACGGCGCGGGAAGGCGGCGATGCCGTCCTTCTGGCGCAGGCTGAGCATGCGCTCGCGGCGTCCGGTGAGGATCTTGTGCGGGTACGCTTGGTGGCCCACGTCCCACACCAGACGGTCGTCGGGCGTATCGAAGACGTAGTGCAGGGCGATGGTCAGTTCGATGACGCCCAGGCCGGCACCGAAATGCCCGCCGGTCTGCCCCACGGTATAGAGCAGCTCCTGGCGCAGTTCGTCGGCCAGGCTCTCCAGGTCGGCTTCGGCCAGCCTGCGCAGGCCGGCGGGCGTGTCGGCGCGGTCCAGCAAAGGCGTGACCGGGCGTTCGCGGGGGATCTCTTGAAACGTCGTGGGCATCAGGCGAGTCGTTATAGGTTTGAAGACGCGGCAGTTTACCCCATTGGAGGAAAAGCTGCCCATTCAGACGGGGGGTAGCGGGGGCCGTGCAGCAGCCCCGCACATTCAGTGGCGGCGTTCGACGATGTAGCGCGCCAGGTCCCGCAACGGCTCGGCGTTTTCGCCGAACCCTTCAAGTGCGACCAGCGCCTGGTCGCGCAGTTCGATTGCGTACGCCTTGGCCGCCTGCAGGCCCAGCAGCGCCGGGTAGGTCGGTTTGTCGCGGGCGATGTCGGCGCCCTGACGTTTGCCCAGGGTCGCGGTATCGCTTTCCACGTCGAGGATGTCGTCCTGTACCTGGAACGCCAGGCCGACTGCGCGTGCATAACCTTGCAGCGCCTGCAACTGCCCAGGCTCGGCGCGGCCACTGGCCAGGGCGCCGAGGCGCACGCTGGCTTCGATCAGTGCGCCGGTCTTGTGCCGGTGCATGAATTCCAGGGCGGGCTGGTCGAGTTTGATGCCGACCGAGCCGAGGTCGATGGCCTGGCCGCCGACCATGCCGGCCGCCCCTGCGGCCAGGGCCAGAGCCTGCACCATGGCCAGGCGGATGGCATCGGGCTGCGGGCTCAGACGATCGTCGAGCAGGGCGCTGAAGGCCAGGCTCTGCAGGCCGTCGCCGGCGAGGATGGCACAGGCTTCGTCGAAGGCCTTGTGGGTAGTCGGCTGGCCACGGCGCAAGTCATCGTCGTCCATGGCCGGCAGATCGTCGTGCACCAGCGAGTAGGCGTGGATCAGCTCCACCGCGCAGGCCGCGCCGTTGGCACGCTCGGCCTCGACACCGAACGCTTCGCAGGCGGCATAGGCGAGCAGCGGACGCACACGCTTACCTCCATTCATCACGCTGTAGCGCATGGCCGCGTAAAGACGCTCGAGTTCCTTGGACGGCGCCACGAACAGCGGTTCGAGGGCGGCGTCGACGCGCGCCTGGCTCTGGGCCTGGTAGCGCGCGATCATGCCTCCGGTTCCGCGTCGAAGGGCTGGGCGGCCAGCTCGCCGTCGCGCTCGAGGAGGATCTGCACCTTCTGCTCGGCCTGGGACAGGGCGCCCTGACAGTCGCGGGTCAGGGCGATGCCCTGCTCAAACGCTGCCAGCGACTCTTCCAGCGACAGCTCGCCGGTCTCCAGGCGCTCGACCAAGGCTTGCAGGTCGGCGAGGGATTGTTCGAAATCGATGGAGGTCTTCTTGCGGGCCATGGCGGCTGTCTCGGTGGCGGTTTCAACGGCGCGACACTAGCAGAGCGACGCGGAGCGAGCAAATGGCGGCCGGGAATCTGACGCAGGGTGTTTGACGCATTTTGTTGCATTTGGCTCGGAACATTCTTATTGCATTTTGAGGATCAGTCGGATTGAGCACCCATTTACCCTCTGCCATAATCCTGCCCGCTCTGATCTTGGGATGTTCTTCACTCAATGCCTTCGGGTCTGCCAAGCAGCCCTGAGTGACTCGCATCACGCACCGCTCCGAGCCTCAACGGCGCTTAATCGGGCGCCTCTCCCTCAAGCCTTCAAGGTCACGTAACGGATTACAGTGTGAGCTTCCTTTCGATCGAATTCGGCCTGAGCTTCACGCTCTTCTTCGTCCTCTACTGGTGTCTGTGCTGGAGCGTGCGGCTGCAGAACCTGTTGTTACTGGTGGCCAGCTATGCCCTGGTGGCCAGCTTCAGCCTGGAGTCGCTGTACGTCCTGCTCGGCTATAGCGCGGCGGTGTATCTGCTCGGCCTGCTGGCGGCGCGCCAGCCGGGACGCTGGTTCAATGGCGCGCTGCTGCTCACCCTGGTGCTGGGCTGCTTTTACCTGTTCAAGTACCAGGAGTTTTTCGCCAGCGGCGTGCAGAGCGCCTTCGCCAGCGCCGGGCTCGACCTGTCGCTGCCGGTGCTCGAATTGCTGGTGCCCATCGGCCTGTCGTTCTACGCCTTTCATTCGGTCAGCTACCTGGTATCGATCAACCGCGGCGAAATGGGCTCGTCTGCGCCACTGGACCTGGCCCTGTACCTGGCCTTTTTCCCCAGCCTGATCGCCGGCCCGGTCAACCGCGCCGAGCACCTGCTGCCGCAGATCCGCCCCACCACCCTGCGCGAGGTGCTCGAACCCCAACGCGCGCTCGGGCTGATTGCCT
This sequence comes from Pseudomonas sp. SC11, assembly GCF_047039205.1. Classification (NCBI taxonomy): domain Bacteria; kingdom Pseudomonadati; phylum Pseudomonadota; class Gammaproteobacteria; order Pseudomonadales; family Pseudomonadaceae; genus Pseudomonas; species Pseudomonas sp. SC11. The sequence continues at coordinate 698,810 of NZ_CP178183.1, forward strand.
TGGCCGTGGTCAAGCTGTTCCTGCTCAGCGGCTGGCTGGGCAGCCAGTGGGTCGATCCGGTGTTCGAGACGCCCGGCAGCCACACCCCCGAGCAGGTGCTGCTCGCCGTCTATGGCTACAGCTTGCTGATCTACTTCAACTTCAGCGGCTATACCCACCTGGTCACCGGTATCGCCCTGCTGCTGGGCTTCCGGCTGCCGGACAACTTCAATGCACCCTATGCCGCGCGTAACCTCAAGGCGTTCTGGGGGCGCTGGCACATCAGCCTGTCGCGCTTCATCCGCGACTACATCTACATTCCCCTGGGCGGCAATCGCCAAGGCGTATGGCGCGGCAACCAGAACATGCTGCTGGCCATGCTGATCTCCGGTCTGTGGCATGGCGCCAGCCTGAACTTCATCCTGTGGGGTGCGCTACACGGCGTTGGCCTGGCGGTGTACAAGCTGTTCGAACAGTGGTGCCCCGGCTTCGCCCGCTTGCCGGGCTCCGATCTGCTGGCGCGCCTGCTGACCTTCCACTATGTCGCCTTCGCCTGGATTTTCTTCCGCAGCCCGACGCTAGAGGGCGCCTGGGAAATGCTCGGTGACATCGGCCAGATAAGTTTGGCCGGACTCGACTCCAGCACTGGCGTGCTACTGCTGGCCTGCGTGCTGTACATCGCCACATACCCGCTGTGGCTGACCACCCTGCGCCAAGGCTTCGCCGCCAGCCAGCGCCTGCCCTGGCAGGTGTATCCCTTGCCGCTGGCGCTGTTCGTGTCGCTGGTCATCTTCGCTTCGCAGTCAGGCGTGCCGGGGTTCATTTATGCCAGTTTCTGAAAGCCGCCTGTTCCAGGTGCAGATCGGCGCATTGCGCACGCTGTATGCCCTGCTGGTGACCACCGTTGTGCTGTTCTGGTTGAATCAGGATTCGATCGGCCTGTATTGCCAGCAGAAGTACCATCGCAGTTGCGAATTGCCGCTGCTGGGGCAGTCGTCCACCTGGCGCCTCGGTGCCGGCCTGACGGCGGCGCTGGAGCATGGTCGCGACAGCTTCCTCGACAGCCTGCGTGGGCAGATCGCGTTGGCCGAAGCGCCGCCGCTGGTGGACTTGCCGCCCGCGTTGCCGGTGGTCACCGTCGACGTGCAGACGCCTGCCGCCGTGCACCCGCCGGTGCCCGCGGCGGTGCCTGTCCATGAGCCCGCCGCGCCGGTAACGCCGACGCCTGCAGTGCCGCCCGCCGATGCGCCGACGCCTGCCAAGGGAGCCATGGCCACCCTCGCCGCTGGCGACGAAGTGTTCCTGGTGGGTGACTCGCTGATGCAGGGTGTCGCCCCTCATCTGGCCAACAGCCTGCGCAAGCGTTACCAGATCAACACCATCAACCTCAGTCGGCAGAGCACCGGCCTGGCTTACCCCGGATTCTTCGACTGGCCGCGCACCGTGGCCGATACCTTGGCCGGCGATCCGAAGATCCGTCTGATGGTGGTGTTCCTCGGTCCCAACGATCCCTGGGACATGCCCCAAGGCAAGGGCAGACCCTTCCTGCGCTTCAAGTCGCCGGACTGGGAGTCGGCCTATCGCGCGCGCATCGACGCCATTCTCGAATGCGCGCGCGAGCACAACGTCCAAGTGATCTGGGTCGGCCCGCCGAACATGGAGAAAGCGCGGCTGTCGACGGCCATGCAGTACCTCAGCGGGCTGTATCAGGAACGTACCGCGCAGTTCGGCCAGCACTACATTTCGGCCAATCCGATTCTCGGCTATGACGACGATCAGTTCTCGTATACGGTGCAAACGCCGGAGGGCAAGCGGGTCAAGGTCCGGGTCGACGACGGCATTCATTTCACCATCACGGGCCAGAAGATGATCGCCGCACAGGTGCTGTCGTTGATCGACTTCCCGGTCCTGACCGCAACAGGACATTGAGATGCGCCAATGGCATCACCTGCTGGGCGTGGCGCTGATCGTCAGCGCTTTGCCGGCTTGCAGCACCGGCGCCAGCGCGCCGCCCCAGGCCAACGCCAAGGCATCTGTACGCGCCAGCGTTGCCGCGCGCGACGACGGCAACCTGGCGCTGCTGGCCGGCAAGTTCCGGACGGCGGGGCGCACGCCGATCTCCATCGTGCAATTGGGCGACTCGCACACCGCTGCCGACCTGTTCAGCGGCGAGCTGCGCAAGCTGCTGCAGGCGCGTTATGGCGACGGCGGCATCGGCCTGGTGCCGGCTTCGCCGGTGCCGGGCATTCGCAGCGACCGGGTGATCATCACCAGCGAGCGACGCCAGTGGGAACTGGTGTCGGCGCGCAATCAGCAGAGCGAGCGCTTCCCCCTCGGCGGCTATCTGTCGACGCCGCTGGCCGAACGGGCGGCGGTGAACATCCAGGCGCGCGATCCCGACGCGCAGCGCTACCGGATCTCCGCGCTGTATCAAGCCAGCCGCAGCGCCACGCTGGTTGCCAACGGTAGCCAACGGCGCATGCTGCCGGCCAGCAATGGCCAGTGGCGCTTGAGTCCGGCGTTCGTCAACCTCGGATTGCCGGTGAAGTTGAGCGTCGAGGGTGCCAAGGGCGTGGCGCTGGGCGGTTGGTACATCCAGGGGCAGAAGAACGCCGGGGTGACTTATTCGTCGCTGGGCATCAACGGTGCGCGGCTGGAGGTGGTGGACAAGTGGCAGGCCGGCTGGCAGGACACGCTCAAGGCGTTGCGTCCGGACTTGGTGATCCTGGCCTATGGCACCAACGAAGCGTTCGATGACACGCTCGACCTTCAGGCGTACCAGGCGCACCTCGAGGCCACGCTCAGCCAACTGCGCCAGCAGATGCCCAAGGCGGCGATCCTGCTGGTCGGCCCGCCGGACTCGATCAAGCAGCGCCGCGCGGCCAGTTGCGCGGCGCGTCAGCCGCAGCCGCTGGCCGGTGTGGTACGTATCCAGCGCCAGGCGGCGCAGAAGTACAAGGCACTGTTCTGGGACTGGCAGGCCGAGATGGGTGGGCCGTGCTCGATCGCCGCCTGGCAGGCCAGCGGCCTGGGGCGGCCCGACCTGGTGCACCTGACAGCCGACGGTTATCGCAAGAGCGCAGCACTGCTGTATGCGTTTCTCAAGGCCCAGTTGAAACTGCAGTGAGCCCATGCTCTGCACCCAGTCCAGCGAAGACTGGGTGCGGGCTTTATCTACCGCGCCCACCGGTAGCACCTGATGGACAGTTCAGCGGCCGACCCGATCACGGGTCATTCGCCCGGAGAACGTCCTCATGTCCCATCCTTATCCCTACACCGAAGCCGAGTTGCAGGCCGTGTTCGAGGCCGTCAGTGCCACCTTGTTCGACAAGACCCGCGATGTAGGCAGTGACGGTCAGCCCCAGCCAAAGCTGCTCATCGTCGCGGGTGCACAGGGCTCAGGCAAAACCTACCTGCTGGAAAATCACCTGTTGCCCGGCAACGCCTACGACAACTACGTTCGCCTCTATGTGCCGGCGTATCGCGCCCTGCATCCACGCTATGAGCAGATGCGCGCGTTGAGCGGGCTGGAAGTCTACGCGCAGACCGAGCCATTCATCTGGGCATTGGGCAACAAGCTGTTCAGCTATGCCTTCCAGAACCGTTACAACATCATCATGGAGAGCGCGCTGGACAGCGCCGACTTCGCCAGCTTCCCCGCGACCGCTGTGGCGCTCGGCTATCGCTTCGAGGTGCACCTGATCGCTTGCCAGAAGGAGTTCAGTCACTGGGCCACGCTGCACCGTGGCGTGAAGGCGGTGGCTAAGGACGAATTCGAGCGTTTCGTGCCGCTGAGCAAGATCGAGACCTCCCAGGGCAATGCCCGCGCGATCCTCGATGCGTTCGAGAATGCCTGCACCCAGGCGCCCGGCTCGGAGATCACCTTGTATCACCGAGGGTTCGAAACCGGTATGGAAAGCCAGGCGCTGTGCCATAGCCGCTGCGAGGCGCCCGCCGCTTTGACGCCGCAGCCTGACTTCAAGGGCCGGCCGTTCGTGACAGCGCCGCAGCTCAATCCGCACTTCCAGATCATCCGCAGTGAACAGGCCAACTTCCCCTGTTCCTACGTGCAGTACTCGCAGGTGGTGCATGCCGGGATGGTCGATGCGTCCGCTCGCCAGCAGATGGTGCAGCACTGCTGCCAGACGCTGGAAAAGGCCCAGGCGCTGATGCCGGCGATTCCGCAGTCGGTGTTCCGGGAACTGAGTGTGTACGTGCTCAAGTACGCCTATGCGTGAAGGGCCTTGGCGCTGTGGGCTCAGTGAAGTCGTCGTGAAACAGTCGTCGTGAAACAGTCATGCCAACGATCAGGCACTGCGCGGGTGAGCACGCCTGATCGAATGGCTATTGCGTGGTATCGCCAATTCGGCTATTGATGGCGCTTTGATATCAATTGCGGAGCGCTACCCACTCAAGCCTCTCCATTTCGGCTCTCGTCGCCGTCCGGCACATCCTTATTTCCAGCTCTGATAACTACCGTCCACTCTCGCTCTCCCCAGGGATCCAGGAGTCATGATGCAAGACGCAAAAGCGCTCGATCACGTTATCAATGTCGGTTTTATCTTCGGTATCGCCCAGGTCTCTACCCCGACGCGCCGCCAGACTACGCCAGGCGACACATGCTGCAGTATCTCGCCCATCACGGTACGCATGACATGGACGAGGCCACGTTGGGCAAGATGATTGCGCCGATGTCGGCGATCCCCGTGGCGTCACCCGACGCTTTGCCCTCCCTGCGTGATTCTGTACTGCGCCAACATGCTGCGCGCACGGCGTGCGTCATGCAGTCGATACAGCGTGAAACGCCGCTACTCGAGGGCGAAGTGCTGCAGGACGAAACGTTCACCTACTTGAACAAACCCTTCAACGGTGCACGTCCTCGATCTGTCGTGCTGCTGCGCACCACCAACTTCGGCCAATTGGTTTATCTGTTCAAGGAAGTGGCGGTGGATCAGGACGGACGCCTGCTTTTCCTCGGGGCGATGCCCAAGGTGCTGTCCGACACGGCCGATACTGAACTGTTCCTGGACAACCCTGAGGAGGTGCTGGCGACCATCGGCTCCAAGCTTGCGGGTAGCTTGCTGTCTTCGCTCGGTGGAGCGATCGCCAAGTCGTTGTTCGAGTCGGTATTCCCGCCAGGAGTGCCCAGCTACTTCGACAAAGTCTACGTAGAGATGAAGCGGATCGTCGGCCAAGAGCTGCAGCAGAGCTTGATCGACAGCGTCGACGGTGCCATCAAGAGCATCCAGCAGCACTTGGAGTACGAGTACCTGCCGGCCAAGGCCGCTCGGGATCTGACTGTGCTGGAAGACCGCAAGCACCTGTTCACCCTGCTACAGAAATATGAGTCCACTTTCCTGTCCGGGCCAGGGGGCATGCTGGGCACCCTGATGAGCGACAAGTACGCGAAACTGGGCTTCAGCGTGTTTCTGATCGCGGCGAGCCTGCAGTTGGCCCTGTTCCAGGAGATGGCCGTGGTCGATCCCGGCAATCTGGGGCGCGACGGCGTAGTGCGTGATCCACTGCTGTCCAGCTACGGCCGCCCCGACGACGGAACTGTGGCCAAGGCTGCATTGAAGTACGCCGATTTCGCCGAGAAGCTCTGGCCGAAGATCATCGCCGACCGAAGGGCGAAAGTGCATCAGCACGAGCAGACCCTTTGTGCCCTGGGCGATACCAGCGGCGGCAGTTGCCGCCACTTCGTCTGGTATGTGGATGATCTGGAGGTCGGTGAAGTCCCGCTGCCAGCGAGTTGGAAGACCAAGGTCATGGAATGTCGTCAGGCCGGCCGCGACAAAGAGGGGAACGACCCGAACAAGGACCTGTTGCTGCAGCATTTCGAGGCATACAAGACGCTCAAGGAGTCCGAGTTGCGCAACTCGCTGGGTGTTCCCGAGGTCATCGTGAGCACCTGGCGACAACTGGCAAAAACGCCGCTCAAGCTCCCGTCCTGATGCCCAGTCGCTCGCTCACGTCATGCGTGGGCGAGCGTGCCGCGGGTCGCTCCAGGTTGACCGCTTCTGCAACGCCTTCACCTCTCGCCCTTCACCTGCTGCCACACCAACCCAAACCGCGCCAGGTACTTGCGCAGGCGATCGGCGTCGTTGGGGTTGGCCTTCTCTTGCCGCGACACGGCAAACAGCTCGCGTCCGGCCTCGGACACGCTGGCCGAGCGCCGACACACGTCGATCACGGCGCGTAGCTGCACCCGATCGAACAGGTCGAGTTCGCGCCCGGCCAGCAGCGTATCGTCCTCGGTCTGGCTATCCAGCCCCCAGGCGTGACGCAATCGCTCGATTTCCTCGCTGACCAAGGCTTCGTCGATGCGCCCGCTGTCGGCCAGGGTGGCCATGCGCGTGATCGAAGCCGACAGCTCGCGGAAGTTGCCGGCCCAGCGTGCTTCGCTGGCATGGGCGAAGGCCAGGTAACGGCGTTTGGCTTGCAGGTTGAAGCGCACCTGGCGACCTTGCTCGCGGGCGTGGCGTTGCAGCTCGAAGTCCAGGTTGGGCTCGATGTCTTCGCGGCGCTGGGCCAGGCCCGGCAGGGCGAAGGTCCACAGGTTGATGCGGGCGAACAGATCTTCGCGGAACGAGCCGTCGGCGACTCTGGCGCGCAGGTCGCGGTGGGTGCCGGCGATGAGCTGGAAATCGCTCTGCACTTCACGGTCCGCGCCCAGCGGGAAGAAGCGTTTTTCCTCGATGGCCTTGAGCAGCATGGCCTGCTCGTCGGCGCCCAGTTCACCGATCTCGTCGAGGAACAGCATGCCGCCATCGGCTGCGCGCAAAAGGCCTTCGCGGGCGTTTTGCGCGCCGGTGAAGGCGCCCTTGGCGTGGCCGAACAGGGCGGACATGGCGCCGTCGCCGCGCAGGGTCGCGCAGTTCACTTCGATGAATCGTCCTTCGAGCTGATGACGACCGCGCTTGAGTTCGTGAATGCGCCGGGCCAGGAACGACTTGCCGGCGCCGGTCGGTCCGACCAGCAGCACCGGCGCCTGCGAGCGCAGGGCGACCCGTTCGATCTGCTCGATGGTGCGGTTGAAGGCGGCGTTGCGCGTGGCGATGCCGGACTTGAGCAGCGACTGACCCTGGGCCTGCTCGCGTTGGAAACGCGAGGCGATCTGGTCGTAACGCGACAGATCAAGGTCGATCAGGGTGGCCGTGCCGGCGGGGTCGCTGGCTTCGTCGCGCTGGCGCGAGGGCGCCGTTTGCACCAGGCGCGCCGGCAGGTAGCGCGCCTCGGTCAGCAAGAACCAGCAGATCTGCGCGACGTGGGTGCCGGTGGTGATGTGCACCAGGTAGTCCTCGCGCTCGGTGTCGAAGCGGTAGTCGCTGGCGAAGTCGTGCAGAGCGCCGTAGACCTCCTCGAAGTCCCAGGGGTTACGCAGGGTGAGCGGGTGCAGGCGTACTTCGGTGGCGGGCGAGACCTGTTGCACGTCGGCGCGGATGCGCTCAGCCAAACCGAGGTCGCGGGCGCTTGGGCCATGGATCAGCTCCAGGCGGTCCAGCGGCAGGTCGGGTTGGCGGCACAGGCCTATGGTGGGGCGCCAGCGGTTCCAGCGCGCGGCGCCCTTGCCGTTGCGGTCGAGGGTGGAACCGAGAAAGCCGATGGCGACGCGTGACTTGTTCACGGGTTTATCCAAAAAGATAAGTGATGATCCAAGCGTATATTAAATTTCAGCTTCCAATCACCCGATGAAAATCCAGATAAACCGGATCATGAAAATAAATTCTTATAAATCAATGAGATAAATTTTTATGCGTTGTGTCGCTGGAAAGCTGGCACAGCGTTCGCAATAACCTCTCTGACCGCATCGCCAGGCAGGCCCTCGGGCAAGGGGTTACCACCCCGCCGGTGCACGTACCCACTCCGGTGTTGGTGTCGTGCATGCCGCCGCTGCAACGACCGGTCGTTCTCGTGCAGACCCGTGAAACGGCTGCGCGAACGCTCGCCGGGGAGACCCGGCACTACCCTCCGAAGGTAGCTATGACGCAACACCCGCTGGTGCGGTGCAGGGCCAGGAAGGCCCCTTGTCGGCAAGCATTGCCGGCACCACCGCCGATTCACCCGGCCTGCTGGCCGGACCTGGCGCAACGACGGCCGCCGCTGGAGCCTGGCTCCCGGCCCCAGAACTGCGCCGGGTTCCGCCCCCAGTGCTCGGTGAGTCGGCACCACCGGCACCCTGCACATGAATGAGAGGAACAGAACAATGAAATGGATGAAACGCTTTATCGTGAAAAAGAACGAACGCGGCCTGCTGCTCGACGAGGGCGATTTTCAGGCGATCCTGGAGCCTGGGCTGTATCCGCGTTTCGACTGGCACGACCGGCTGGCGGTGCAGACCTTCAACCTCAACACCCCGCTGTTCGACCATCCGCTGGCCGGCTACCTGCGCCAGCACCAGCCACAACTGGTCAAACACTACTTCGAGCGCATGGACCTGGGCGAGCACGAACTGGGCCTGCGCTTGGAGGATGGGAAGCTGATGGAACTGCTCGGCCCGGACAGCCGCCGCCTGTACTGGAAAGGCCAGGCCCAGCACACGCTGGAGCGCATCGACCTGACCCAGGGCCGCCGCGTGCCACCCGCCTTGCTGGCGCGGCTGAACCGGCCGGGGTTGGCTGGGCTCGAGCATGTACTGCTGGTCACCGTGCCAGCGTTCCATGTGGGTGTGCTGAAGATCGACGGTGCCGTGGTCGACCTCCTGCAGGCCGGTCAATACGGCTTCTGGCGCTGCGGTAGCCAGGTCGCCGTGGAGACCGTCGATACCCGAGTGCAGGCGCTGGAAGTCAACGGTCAGGAAATCCTCACCCGCGACAAGGTGAGCCTGCGCCTGAACCTGGTCGCCAACTGGCGCTACAGCGATGTGCTGATGGCCCATGCACGCTTCAGCAAACCGGTGGAGCACCTGTACCGTGAGCTGCAACTGGGCCTGCGTGCGGCAGTCGGCACGCGCACCTTGGACGAGTTGCTCGACGACAAGCAGTACATCGACGCGCGCATCGGCGAGCACTTGCAGGCGCTGCTGCCGGACAGCGGCCTGGAGGTCAGCACCCTCGGTGTGCGCGACATCATCCTGCCGGGCGAGATGAAGACCCTGCTGGCGCAAGTGGTGGAAGCGGAGAAGGCGGCCCAGGCCAACGTGATCCGGCGCCGCGAGGAAACCCAGGCGACGCGCTCGCTGCTCAACACCGCCAAGGTGATGGAAGGCAGCCCGACGGCATTGCGCCTGAAGGAACTGGAAACCTTGGAGCGGGTGGCCGAACGTATCGACCGGATCTCCGTGTTCGGTGGTCTGGATCACGTATTGAATGGATTGGTCAGCCTCAAGACCGGCTGAGCGACGACAAGGAACACGACGATGAATCTGTTGGAAGTGGCCGGCGGCAAGCCGATCAAACTGTGGACCGACGGCGTGCCGGTGGATGACGCCGCGCGCCAGCAACTGATGAACACGGCGCGCCTGCCGTTCATCTTCAAGCACCTGGCGGTGATGCCCGACGTGCACGTAGGCAAGGGTTCGACCATCGGCAGTGTGATCCCCACCGTCGGGGCGATCATCCCGGCGGCGGTGGGTGTCGATATCGGCTGCGGCATGATCGCGGCGCGCACGTCGCTGCACGCCCGCGACCTGCCGGACAACCTGCACGGCCTGCGCAGCGCCATCGAGAAAGCGGTGCCCCATGGCAAGACGCACGGGCGTCGCGACCAAGGGGCGTGGGGCGATGTGCCCAGCCAGGCCGACCAGGCGTGGAGCGCGCTGGCGGGGCGCTTCAAGGCGATCACCGACAAGTACCCTCAGCTGGAGAAGACCAATAACCGCCAGCACCTGGGTACCCTGGGCGGCGGCAACCATTTCGTCGAGGTGTGCCTGGACGAAGCCGACCGGGTCTGGTTCATGCTGCACAGCGGCTCGCGCGGGGTGGGCAATGCCATCGGCAGCCTGTTCATCGAGCGCGCCCAGGCCGACATGCGTCAGCACCTGGGCAACTTGCCGGATCGCAACCTGGCGTATTTCGAGGAAGGCAGTCGGTATTTCGCCGACTACGTCGAGGCGGTGGGGTGGGCTCAGGACTTCGCCCGGCACAACCGCGAGCTGATGATGCGCGCCACCGTGGCAGCGACCCGCAGTGTGCTGGGCAGGCCCTTCGAGGCCAGCCTGGAGGCGATCAACTGCCATCACAACTACGTGCAGCGTGAGCAGCATTTCGGCCAGGAGGTGCTGGTGACGCGCAAGGGGGCGGTGTCGGCGCGCCAGGGCGAGCTGGGCATCATTCCCGGCTCCATGGGCGCCAAGAGTTTCATCGTCCGGGGCCTGGGCAATGCCGAGTCGTTCTGCTCGTGCAGCCACGGCGCGGGTCGGGTGCTGAGCCGGACCCAGGCCAAGCAGCGTTTCACCGTCGAAGACCAGCGTCGCGCCACCGCCCATGTGGAGTGCCGCAAGGATGCGGCGGTGATCGACGAAATCCCGATGGCCTACAAGGACATCGATGCGGTCATGAACGCCCAGCGCGAGCTGGTCGAAGTGTTGCACACCCTGCGTCAGGTGGTGTGCGTGAAAGGTTGAGAGGAGCGCCGGCAAGGCGCTCAAGCGAGGAGAGTCACCATGTACGAGCACGATCCCCATCCCCTGTCCGACGCCATGCGTGCGCGGGTGCTCGAAGAACTTCAGCGCATCGAGCGCGAGCATGACGTCACGGTGCTGTACGCCTGCGAATCCGGCAGTCGCGCCTGGGGCTTCGCCTCGCCGGACAGCGACTACGATGTGCGCTTTGTCTACGTTCACCGCGCCGAGTGGTACTTGCGGGTGGACGAGCCGCGCGACGTCATCGAGCGGCCGCTCAGCGATGAGCTGGACGTCAGCGGCTGGGAACTGCGCAAGGCGCTGCGCCTGCTGCGCGGGGCCAACCCGAGCCTGCTCGAATGGCTAGGTTCACCCTTGGTGTATCGTGCCGATGCGCAGGCGCGCGAGCAACTGACGGCGCTGGGGCACGCGTTCTATTCGCCGCGTGCGGTGCGCCATCATTATCTGTCGATGGCGCGCAAGAACCTGCGCGGCTACTTGCTGGGCGACACGGTGCGGCTGAAGAAGTACCTGTACGTGATCCGCCCACTGCTGGCGGTGCGCTGGATCGACCGCGGGCTGGGCATGCCGCCGACGGCCTTCACCACGCTGTTCGAACGCATGGTCGAGGAGCCACCACTGCGCGAGGCGATCGAGCGCCTGCTGGTGCGCAAGCGCCGGGCCGGCGAGGCGCAGCATGGGCCGCGCGATGACGTGCTGCATCAGTTCATCGAGTCCGAGCTGATGCGCGCCGAGGCGGTCGAGGTGGAGCGCGGCGAACGCGGTGACAGCGCCGCGCTGGACCGCTTCCTGCGCGAGACCGTCTGGCGCTGCCAGGGCGGCTAGGGGGTGGGGCTGTTGGCCAGTGATTCCAGCACCGCCGCCAGTGACGCCGGTAGCATCGGTCCGTGCCCCAGGCCCTCGAAGCGCCGGTAGCTCACCTGCAATGCCTGAATCGGCGCCAGCGTGGTGCGCAGTTGCTGCAGCGCGTTTTCGCCGTCGCTGCCCAGCGGCGCACGTGGGTTGGCCGGCTCCTCGCTGCCGCGCATCAGCAGCAGGCGGGGGCGATGGTCCTTGAGGCGCTCGGCCAGGCCGTCAGCTTCGCTGAGGATGACGCCATCACGCCACCAAAGTGACGGGCTGGCGGCGGCGTAGTCGCTGAACATCCCCGGGCGAGTGAACAGCGCGTGCAGCACCGCCAGACCGCCATAAGAGTGTCCCCATAAGGTCTGGTGCCGCGCATCCAGCGCGAGCTGCGCTGCCAGCAGCGGACGCATGCGCTGCTCCAAAAGATCGAGAAAGGCATCGGCGCCGCCACTGGGCTGACCACTCAGCGGGTCGCGCTGCTCGGCAAGACCCGGCACCTGCGGCGTGTAGTCGAAGGTGCGGGCGCTGCGCTCGATGCGCAACTCGCTCTGGTAGCCGATGGCGACCAGCACCGGCGCCTGTCCATCGGCCAGTCGGCGCAGGGCCGGGGCCTGCAAGGCGCTGAGGGCCGCATTGCCATCGAGCATCCACACCACCGGGTAACCGGCGGGCGGCGCTGGGCGCTCGGGTTTGCCGATCCACAGGCGGTAGTGACGCTGGCCATCGGCCGAGTCCAGGTCGAGGGTAGTGAAACGATAGGGCAGGTCGTGGCGTTGCAGCAGGTGAGTGTCGATCGTCTGTTCGGGCGCGGGTTGCGCGAACGCGGCCAGCGGCAGCAGCAGGGCCAGGGCGCAGAAAAACGTGTTCATCAGGCGGTCTCGTCAGGTCGTCCATGGGGGCCGCGCCGGGGCGGCGGCGCGGCGACCGGCCTCAGAACGAGGCGGTGAGGCTGGTGTACAGGGTGCGGCCGGGTTCGTTGTAAGTGGCAGCCCCGGCGCCGTCGATGTTGTTCACACCCTGGGCGTTGCCGGCGCGGAACAGGCGTTTGTCGAACAGGTTGTCGATGCCGGCGGTCAGGCTCAGGTGCTTCGTGATCGCGTAGGTGCCGCTGGCGCCGACCAGCGCATAGGGCGCCACCTGGTCGTTGGACGAGCCGGTCACGCGGTCGCCGTGGTAGTCGAATTTCTTCGGCTTCTGCTTGCCGTACCAGGCCACGCTCAGTTGCAGCGACAGGTCGTCGCTGGCCTGCCAGTCGAGCATCGAATTGAGGGTGTAGGCCGGGGTCACCGAGAGGGTGTCGCCGGTTTCCTTGTTCTTCGACTGGAGCATGTAGGTGAAGTTGTTAGTCCACTTCAACTGCTCGGTCAGTGGCAGGGTCAGCGTGCCTTCCAGACCCTCGACCAGCGCCTTGGGAATGTTCTCCCACTGGTAGATCGCGGCATTGGCGTAGCTGCCGGTGCCGCCGCTGGCGCTGCCGATGCGACCCAGACCGGAGTCGATCTTGTTCTTGTAGTCGTTGCGGAAGTAGGTGATGCCGGCCACCAGGCCGTCGCGCTGGAACTCGATGCCCAGTTCCTTGTTGACGCTGGTTTCGGCTTCGAGCTTGTCGTTGCCTTGCAGGTAGCAACTGGTGCTCTGGCCGTAGCAGCCCTGGCCACGGCTGTAGAGCAGGTAGTCGGGGTTGAGCTGGTACAGGTTCGGCGCTTTGTAGGCGCGGGCGATGCCAGCCTTGAGCGTCAGTTCATCGGTGAGCGCGTGGGACAGGTTCAGCGACGGGCTCCAGTTGTCGCCGACCACGCTGTGATGGTCCAGGCGCAGGGCCGGGGTGAGCATGGTGCCCGGTTGCAGTTCGATGTTGTCCTCGGCGAACAGCGAGAAGATCTGCGCCTGCGAAGTGGTGCTGCGGCCGCTGCTGGCCAGGCCCGCGACGCTGCCGCCTTCGCTGGTGCTCTGGGTGTTGGAGCTGGGGTCGTCGAGCTTCTGCTGGCTCCATTCGCTGCCCAGGGTCAGGGTCTGGTCGCGCCAGGCGTGCAGCGGCAGGTTCAGCTCGCCGTGGGCGGTGAGGCCGCGCAGGGTCGAGGTAGACATGTCGGCGTTGCTGAAAATGCCTTCGGTGCCGCCGGCCAACCCTTCGTTGATGCGGCTGTTGCGGGTCTTGGCATATTGCAGATAGGCCATGCTGGTGCCGAAGTCCCAGTCGCCGCGATGGGTGAGGGCGTAGTTTTCGCGGTACATCAGGTTGGTTTCGTGGCCGAGCAGGCGCTTGACCGTGGCATTGGAGTTGGTGTTCTGGGTGTCGCCGCTGTAGATATTGCCCTGGCGGCTGAAGCCGGCTTCCAGGTCCAGCGTCTGCCGAGGGTCGAGTTTCCAGCTCAGCAGGCCATTGACGTCCTTGTTGCGCACGCCTTCCCGACCGGCAGGCAGGGTGCCGACCTGGTTGCCGCTGCGCGTGGACTGGTGGCCTTCGTTGATGTCCCAGTCGTCGGCATCGGTCTTGGCCACGTTGCCGTACACCCGGTAGCTGAGGGCGTCGGTCAGCGGGCCGTTGAGGCCGAAACTGACGCGCTTGCTGGCGCCTTCCTCGCCGTGCTGCGGGAAGTTCTGATACACGGTCATGTTGCCGTGGGTCTGCTCGCCCGGCTGCTTGGTGATGATGTTGATGACCCCGCCCATGGCACCGGAGCCGTAGCGCGCAGCGGCCGGGCCGCGAATCACCTCGATGCGCTCGACCTGGTCGGCCGGCACCCAGTTGCTGTCGCCACGGGTGTCGCGCTCGCCGCGCCAGCCATAGCGCACGGCGTTGCGGCTGGCCACCGGCTTGCCATCGACCAGGATCAGGGTGTTTTCCGGACCCATGCCACGGATGTCGATCTGGCGGTTGTTGCCGCGTTGACCGCTGGTGGAGTTACCGGTGAGGTTGACGCCGGGCATGGTGCGGATGATCTGCGACAGGTCATTGGCCGGCGGGCGTTTCTTCAGGTCCTCGGCGGTGATCACCGAGACCCCCGGCGCCTGCTTGGTTTCCTCCAGCGCGGTGGCGACGACGGTCTGGGTCTCCAGTTCGATCGGTTCGCTTCCCCCAGGCGGTGTGGCGGCGTGCACCGCACTGGCCAGCAGGTAACTGGAGAGCAGCAGGAAAGGGGCGGGACTGAGCGAGCGGGGCGACATTGGGATCTCCGGCACGGCGGGCTGAATTCAAGAGATCACAGATGGTAATTACTCCTATTTGAGAGTAAAGCGCATTAACTTTCTAAACACTTGTCGCGGCCGGCAGCCGCAGATGCTGGACCAACCCTGGGTGGCCGTTGCTGGCCCACAACGTACCGCCCTGCAGCTCGACGGCACTGCGCGCGATGGCCAGGCCCAGGCCGAAGCCGCTGCCGCTGTCGGGCAGGCGCTGGTAGGGCTGGAAGATGCGTTCCAGCGCGTCGTCCGGCACCCCGCTGCCCTGGTCGCGCAGGCACAGGTGCCAGTGTTCGCCCTCGCGCCAGCCGTCGAGGCACACCCGGCCGCCCAGCGGTGAGTGGCGGATGGCGTTGCGCAGCAGGTTTTCCAAGGCCTGGGCCAGGCTGTCCAGGTGCGCCTGCACCACGCAGTCAGGCCCCAGCGTGCAGGGCAGGCGCTCGGCCGCCCAGCCGCTTTCGAAGCAGGCGTCCTGCACCAGCGCCTCCCATACCGACAGCACCTGCACCGGCGCGGTCGGCACCTGTGGCCGCTCGGTGTCCATCCAGGCCAGATCGAGGGTGTCCTCCAGCAGTTTCTGCATGTCGTCCACTTCCCGCGTCAGGCGCTGGCGCAGTTGCTCGGGGGGCAGTGGGCTGTCATGGGCGATCCGCAGGCGCGCCAGCGGGGTGCGCAGTTCATGGGATAGCGTGCGCAGCAGCAGGCGCTGCTGATCGAGGCTGCGGCGCAGGCGTAGGGCCAGGTGCTCGAAGGCCTGCGCCAGTTCGCCCAGCTCGTCGTGGCGGGTGTGCAGGGCCAGGCCGGGGCTGTCCAGGTTGTCCGCGCGCAGGGCGTCGGCGCGGTCGCGCAGGCGGTTGAGCGGCGCTACCAGGTGCCGGTACAGCAGCAGGCCGAGCAGCAACGCCAGCAGCGCAGGCGCCACGCCATGGGTGATGACGTGGGTCCAGGGTGTCAGGCCGGTGGGCAGCAGGTGCTCGGGCAACTGGATGACCAGACGACCGTCCTGCGGCCGCGTGGGAAAAGCGATGCTGACGTAGGGCAGCTCGTCTTGCAGGCGCCGACTCATGGGCCAGTCGAGCTTGCGCATGAAGGTCAGGCGACTGGCTTCTTCGGCGCTCAGCGGCGTGCTGCCCAGGCTTTGCAGGCGCGGGCCGACGATGGCGACCCAGGTGTCTTCGCGGCGTTGCAGCGCGCGCCGGTACTGCTCCACGCCCTGGGCGCCATCGCGTTGCCAGGCCTGCTCGGCCTGTTCGGCAAAGTGCGCCAGGTAGTCACGTTCGGCTGGGGCGAGAAAGTAGGTGCTGCGCTCCACCGACAGGCCCCAGGTCCATAGAAGCCAGGTCAGCAGCAGGCAAAAGCACACCTGCAGCAGCGCCAGTTTCCACAGCAGCGGATGGCGGCGCATCAGGCGTGGGCCATGTCGATCAGCACGTAGCCCTGGCCGCGCACGGCCTGGATCTGCAAATGCCCGGCACCGATGGCTGCCAGTTTGCGGCGCAGGTTGCACACGTGCACGTCCAGGCCGCGATCCAGGCGCATGTAGGGGCGGTGCAGCACGCTCTGGTACAGAAACGGTTTGCTCAGCGCCTCGCCTGCATGTGCCTTGAGGGTGCTCAGCAGGCGAAACTCCGAGCCGGTCAGCCCGGCCCGCAGGCCGTGGTGAGTGACATCCTGGTCGAGCGGATCGAAGCACAGCGCGCCTTCAGTGAACGCGACAGGTGGGTGTCGGTCGAGGGCGACGCGGCGCAGCAGGGCGTCGACCCGCGCATCCAGTTCGGCGAGGCTGAACGGCTTGGGCAGGTAATCGTCGGCGCCACGGGTGAAGCCGCTGATGCGGTCCTGCTCGGCGCCCAGGGCCGACATCAGCATCACCGGCACGGCCTGGCCACGACGCAGTTCGTCGAGCAGGCTCAGGCCGTCGATGCCGGGCAGCAGGATGTCCAGCAGGATCAGGTCGTACCGACCCGAGGCCAGCGCCTTCAGTGCCTCGGTGCCATTGGCACAGGCCTGCACGCTGAACTGGCGGCGCTGGAAATGCTGCTGCAGGTCGTGGCGCAGGTGGGGGTCGTCTTCGGCGAGCAGGAGCTGGACGGGCACGAGGGTCAGCCTTGGATGGGAATCAGGTGCAGTTGCGAATGATCCCACTTGAGAGGTGCCAGGGCAATGGCCGAGTGATAGCAGGTTGTTGTACCCCAGAACGCAGTTCAGGCCCCTGTGGGAGCCAACTGTCTTTCACCGAGCACCGAGCACCGAGCACCGAGCACCGACCAGCGGTCTTGCTCAACTTCCGGAGGGCTGCACGATCTCGTGGGAGCGGCCTTGCGTCGCGATCGGACCGCGCAGCGGTCCCAGGTTTTCAGCTTCGCCGCTGCCATTGCCGGGACCGCTCTGCGGTCCAATCGCGACGCAAGGCCGCTCCCACAAAGCGCCGTGCAGAAGGCTGGCAATTGAGCCGGGCAGTGGTCTCCATGCAGGCTTTGTGTTCCCAGTGACGCCCAGTTGCTGCCGAGCCAAAGCGCGTCCAGGCGCGTTTAAGATTCGTCTAATGTCTCGTGCGCGCAGCGCAATGCACCATGCACTGGCCTACCGGAAGTGGCAGGCAGTCATCCTTCAACGTAAAGGGCATTGCAATGCATAACTCTGTGAAAAAACTCAGCCTGGCCTTCGGCACCTGCTGCCTGCTGGCCAGCTCGGCGTCGTTCGCCGACGGCGGCCAGATCATCTTCACCGGCTCGGTCACCGACAACGCCTGCACCATCAACACCAGCGACGTCACCAAGTCGGTCAACCTCGATCCGGTGCGCATCGCCGACTTCGCCAACACCGTGGGCGCCAAGGCCAAGCCCAAGCAGTTCTCGCTGACGCTGGACAACTGCAGCCTGCAGACCCGCAACAACGTGGAGATCAAGTTCAGCGGCCAGCCCGACGCACAGGACAACACCTTGCTGGGCCTGAGCGGCGAGAACCAGGTCAAAGGCATCGCCATCCAGATCGACGACGCGCGCACCGGCTCGAAAGTGTCGCTGAACACTGCCACCGAAGACTACGCCCTGCGTAACCAGTCCAACACCTTCGACTTCGTCGCCTCCTACGTGCGCACCGCGCTCGACACCACCACCGGTGAAGGGTCGAATAAGGTCACCACGTCCGGTATCGGCACCGGTCAGGTCAATGCCCTGGCCACCTTCGACGTCACCTACAAGTAAGCCCCTGCGAGGGCCGTGCCTGGCATGGCTCTCGATTCCCGAGGTTCACCCATGCGTAAACGTGTTCTCACCCACCTGGCCTGGCTGTCCCTGCTGTTCGCTGGGGCGTCGCAAGCCGCTGTGACCGTGGGCGCCACCCGGCTGATCTACGACGGCAAGCAGAACGAAGCGAACCTGACGGTCAGCAACCGCGAAGACGATTCGCCCTATCTGGTGCAATCGTGGGTCAGCGGCTACGGCGCGGCGAACGATGCCAGCCTGGACAGTTTCATCGTCACACCACCGCTGTTCCGTCTCGACGCCAACAAGGAAAACATCCTGCGGGTGATTTTTGCCGGTGGCGCCAACGTGCCCCAGGACCGAGAAAGCCTGTTCCTGATGAACGTCAAGGCCATCCCCGCCATGCGTGACGATCAGCGCGACAAGAACGTGCTGCAGATCGCGCTCAAGACCACCATCAAGCTGTTCTACCGTCCCGCCGGGCTGACCGGCTCGGCCAAGGACGCCGTGGCCTCGCTGGCCTGGAGCGCTGCCGGTGGCAACCTGACGGTGGACAATCCTTCCAAGTTTCACGTGGTGGTCAGCGAGCTCAAGGTCAACGACCACACGCTGGATTCGCCCATCGATGTCCTGCGCCCTGGCGAACACCGCGTGCTGCCGGTCAAGGTGCGCAGCGCAGATCGTATCTCGCTCAGCTACATCGACGATTACGGCACCAGTGTCAGCGTGGCGCCCGTCACCTTGAACTAATCACGCCTCGCCGCTCCAGGAACGCCTATGCACACTTCCTCCGCCCTCACGCGCCTTGGCGCGGTGAAGGGGTTCGGCTGCCCGTTGGCCGTGCTTCTGACCCTGCACCTGAGCCCGGCGCACGCAGGCTTCGAGTTCGATCCGACCTTTCTGGAGATCGGTGGCGGGCAGGGCTCGGACCAGTTGAAGCAGCAGATCAGTGCGATCAGCGAAGGCCAGTTGCCGGGCAGCTATCGGGTCGATGTCTCGGTCAATCAGCGTCACGTCGGCAAGCAGGACATCCGTTTCATTCGCAGCACGCAGCCCGAGCAATCGGCGACCGGCCTGTTTCCTTGCCTGGACAGCGATTTCTTCCGAGCCCAAGGGGTTTCCAGCGAAGCGCTGGCCAAGCGCGCGGATGCCGATCCGACCTGTATCGCCTTCGACCAAGGGCTGGCGGGGGTGACCTACGACTACGATTTCAACCAGCAAGCACTGGATGTGCAGATTCCCCAGGCCTATCTCGGTGAAATCCCTTTCGATGTCCGTCGTCGGCAGTGGAGCACTGGGGAGACGGCTGCGTTCACCAGCTACTCGATCTCGCACAGCAGCGTGAATTCGGACGGCGCGCGGCGCCAGGATCAGTTCGCCAGTTTGCGCAGTGGGGTCAATGCCGGTGCCTGGCGGCTGCGCAATTTCTCTACCTTTCGCCGAGGCAGCGGCACGCCGGGGCAGTGGCAGTCTCTGGAAAGCTACGTCCAGCGCGATATGGGCAACCTCATGGCCATCGCCACACTGGGCGATGCGACCACCGAGGGTGACCTGTTCGATGCCTTGCCCTATCGCGGCCTGGGCATCGCCTCGGACCTGGACATGCTGCCCGATGACGCCCGTCAGTTCGCCCCGGTGGTGCGTGGCATCGCCAACGGGCGCTCGCGGGTGATCATTCGCCAGCGTGGCTACGTCATCAAGGAGCAGTGGGTGCCGTCCGGGCCGTTCGCGATCTCCGACCTCTACTCCACAGCCAGCAATGGCGACCTGGAGGTGACGGTCGAGGGCGCCGATGGCCAGGTCCAGGTGTACACCCAGTCGTTCTCCTCGGTGCCCTACATGCTGCGCGAGAAGCAGACCACCTACGCGCTGTACGCGGGCCGCTACCGGGGGGCTTTGTCCGAGGCGGGTGGCGAAGCGCCGACCTTTGGCCAACTGACCGGCCGCCATGGCCTGCGTGGCGGCACCACGGTGTTCGGCGGCGGCTTGTTCAGCGAAAGGTACAGCGCCGGCCTGCTCGGCGTGGCCCATGATTTTGCAGGATTCGGTGCGGTCTCGCTGGACGTCACCCACGCCCGCAGCAGCGACATCGGCCCCGAGAAAGCCACCCGTAGCGGTCAGTCGTATCGCTTTCGCTATTCCAAGTCGGTGGCCCTGACCGATACCAATTTCAGCTTGGTGGGCTATCGCTACTCCACGGGTGGCTATTACTCATTCACCGAGGCACTGAACAGCCGCCGCGATGTGCTCGAGGGTCCGTTCACTGCTGCCGTCGACGATCTGGGTATCGCGGCCTATCGAACGGGGCACCTGAAGAGCAATTTCAGCGCCAACGTGTCCCAGCAGATCGGCCGTTTCGGCAGCCTGTACGCCAACGTATCGAAGTCGGCCTACTGGGATCGCGCGACCGCCGATACCAGCCTGCAATTGGGTTACAACTTCGGAGTCGGCAACGTTTCTTACTCCGTGGCGGTGGGCCTCAATCAAGGCCAGACCACCGACCGTAACCTGACCCTGAGCGTGAGCCTGCCGCTGGGCGGGCCGGGCAGCAGCAGCCGCGTCTCGGCCAGCACCCACCACGCCAGCGGCGGTGTAAACGGGCAGATGGCAACCCTCAGTGGCAATGCCCTGGACGATGATGCGCTGACCTATGGCGTGGGGGTATCACGCCAGGCCAGCGCCGGCCAGAGCCAGCAGGGTGGATCGCTGTCAGCCCAGTACGAGGGCGCCAAGGGCGTGCTGCGTGGGGGGTACACCCAAACCGGCAACAACCAGCAGCTCGACCTGGGCCTGGACGGGTCGGTGGTGGCCTATGCCGACCAGATCATGCTCAGCCAGCCGCTGAGCGAAACCAATGTCATCGTCGCTGCGCCCGATGCCGGCCAGGTGTCGATCACCAACAAGCGCGGCATTCGCACCAACGACAACGGCTATGCGGTGATGCCCTCGGCCATGCCTTATCGCAAGAACCGGATCTCGCTCGACAGCCAGACCATTGCCCAGAACGTCGATATCGAGCAGTTGGTGCAGGAGGTGATCCCCAACCGTGGCGCCTTCGTGGTGGCGAAGTTCGACACACGCAGCGGGCAGCGCATCCTGTTTCGCATTCTCGACGAGCAGGGCACTCCGGCACCTTTCGCCGCCAATGCCGAGCTGCTGAGCGAGGACGGTACTTCGCTGGTCAGCACCCTGGTGGCCGACAACGGCCGGGCGTTCCTGGCCGGTGTGCCGGATCGGGCGCGTTTGCAGATCAGCGTGGGCGGCACGCTCTGGTGCAGCAGCGCGCTGGCGCTCGGCACGCAAGAGTCTTCGACCGGCATCCTGCAGATGGACGTGCGTTGCCAGCGGGTAGCGGCTTCGAACAGTCAGGACACCCACCCATGAACACCGTCATCCCCCGCCTTCTGTTGGCCTCGACACGTTGTGCTGCTGGGCCATCGGTCCTTGAGGAGTCTTCATGAAATTCATCGTTCTTGTGCTGGCCTTGATGAGCGCCAGTGCGCAAGCCGCCGACGTGGTCAATATCACCGTCAGCGGAACCCTGACTCGCCCGCCGTGCACCTTGAGCAGCGGCAACGCACTGACCGCCAGCTTCGGGGACGTGCGAACCGATCAAGTGGCCGAGGCCGAGCCACAGAGCTTGAACATCCAGCTCAGTTGCCCGAGCGGCTCTTCGTTGACTGTCGGCTTCGCCGCCACGCTAGGCACCTACAGCGCAACGGTCGCCAAAACGTCGGCGAACAATCTGGGGGTATCGCTGCTGTGGGCCAACGACAACTCGACGGCCAACCTGCAGGGTACGCTCAAAAGCTACAGCAATCTGTCCGGGACCGTGGGCTTGGGGCTCAAGGCCAAGCTGGTCCAGCAGGGCACGTTGGCGCCCGGACAGTTCACGTCCGCGCTGGTCATGACGATCAATTACCTATGAATGCTTTGTTAATCCTGATCCTGGCGCTGTGGAGCACGGTTGCACTCGCGCAGCCCGCCAGCACGGTGCAACTGGACGTCAATGGACGGTTGATCGAACCGGCCTGCCGCCTACAGTTCAACACCTCGATGGAAGTCGAGCTCGGCAGCGCCAATATCAATCAGCTCAAGGACGATACGGTGCCGGTGACCGAGGTCCCGCTGTCGTTCGACTGCCGGATAGGCAGCCGTGTGAGCCTGGCCTTGACAGCCGCGTCGGGTCGTTTCGACGAAGTCACACTGCTGACCAATCGACCTGGGCTTGGGTTACGCCTGATCGGCGAAGGCAGTCAGCCGAGACTGGTCTTGGGTCAGCCGCATCTGTGGACGGTGGGAGAAACGCCGCTGGTGGTTTCGCTGCGGGTCAAACCCGTGGCACTGGAGACGCTGCCCGAAGCCGGCACGTTCACCGCCACGCTGCTGATGCAGATTATCTATCTTTAATCAGTGGAACTGCCGGGCCTCGATGCAGTAGGTCAACAGCGCTTGGTCGCTGTCGACCTCCAGCTTGCGCATGGCCGAGACTTTCTGTGCACTGACGGTCTTGTTGCTGCGGCACAGTTGGCGAGCAATGTCGCTGACGGTCATGCCGGTCACGAACAGGCGCAGCACTTCCAGCTCGCGCGGCGACAGACTCTCGAAACGATCGCCCACCTGACCGCTGCTGCCCATGACCGAGCGGGCCTCGGCGCTGGGGCTCTGGTAGGGACGCCGTCTGCTCAGGGCCGTCAAGGCTTTCTCGATCTCCTGATGCAGGTGGTTCTTCTGGATCACGCCGGCCACGCCCAGCTCTTGCAGGCGTGACAGGATCAGGCTGTTGGAAATCATGGTCAGCACCAGGACCTGCGTCTGCGGGAAATTGCGCAGCACGTACTCGATGAGTTTCAGCCCATCGCCGTAGGTGGCGTCGCCCGGCATGTTGAAATCGGTGATCAGCAATTGCGGGCGATGCGTGCGCAGTTGCTCGATCAGTTCGCTGGAACTGACCGCCTCGCCCACCACGGTGTAGCGTCCGTCGCGTTGGACGATTTCGCGCACGCCCAGCAGAACGATGGGATGGTCGTCGGCAATGACGACATTCAATTCAGTCATGTGTGGGCTCTCTTGAGAGGTTCGATGGGCATCAGCGGGGTTCTTCGTTCAGGCACTGGGCTACCGCAGCCAGGCGTGTGCACAAGGCCCTGATGCGCTGGACGATGGCGGTGGTCATCGGACCTTCGTGCAGGGCGTTCTCCAGCTCGTGGCCTAGCGCATGCAGGGTTTGCGCATGCACGCTCGCCAGCGCACCGCTGAGGCTGTGCAGGCGCTGACGTACGGCCAGGGCGTCCATGTCCACCAGGCCCTGTTCGATCTGCGCGATGTCCGCGAGCAAGGTCTGCGCCATCAGCTCGCGCATGGCCGGCGACAACTCGATCCAGCCTTCGCGGTCGGTCTGCGGGGTGCAGGCAGGTTTCAGTGCAGGAGCGGGCAGGCCGTTGGCTTTGCGGCAATGCGACATCAATGCCTGACGCAGCATGCCCAGGCTCAAGGGCTTGACCACCCAGGCACTCATGCCCATGGCCAGGCAGCGCTGGCCCTCTTCGCGCAGGGCGTTGGCGGTGACGCCGATGATCGGCACGTCCACACCCTGCTGGCGCAGGGCTTGCGCCAGTTCGTAACCATTGAGCCGCGGCATGTTGATGTCGGTGATGACCAGGTCGAACGGTTGGGTGTTCCACAGTTGCAAGGCGTGCTGGCCGTCGCGTGCCACGGTCGGGTGCGCGCCGAGCGCCTCGAGTTGCTCGCGCAGCACTGCCTGGCTCACCGGATTGTCCTCGGCCACCAGTACGCGCACGTTCAGGCAGGGTGCGTCCAGGCACGACGGCACCAGCGAGGTTGGGGCCATCGCCGGTGGCGCATCGACCACCGGCAGCGTGATCAGCAGGGAGAAACTGCTGCCCAGGCCAGGCTCGCTGACCACGCGCATACTGCCGCCCATGAGTTCGCTCAGGCGCTTGCAGATCGACAGCCCCAGGCCGGCGCCATTGCCATCCTGGCCCGCCGCCACTTGGTAGAAGGGGCGGAACAATTGCTCCAGGGCTTTTTCCGGGATGCCGACACCGGTATCGGTCACCTGCCACTGCAACGAGACTTCAGTTTCGGTGCGCTGCACAACGCTCAAGCGCAGGCGTACGCGGCCCGAGTCGGTGAACTTGATGGCATTGCCCAGCAGGTTGTGCAGGATCTGTCGCACCCGCCCGGCGTCGCCCAGGATCTGCGCAGGCACCTGCGGGTCGATTTCCGATTCGATGTCCAGGCCCTTGTTGCGGGCGGTCGCGGTAAAGGCGACCACCGCGTCCTCGACCAGTTGCACCGGCGCGAACGGGGCCTCTTCGAGCGGCATCTGGCCAGACTCGATCTTCGACACGTCCAGCACGTTGCTGATGAGTTGAAACAGCACCGTGGAGGAGCCCTGGATGATTTCCAGATAGTGGCGCTGACGCTCGCTCATCTCGGTGAGCGAGAGCAGTTCCAGGTTACCCAGCACGCCGTACAGCGGTGTGCGGATCTCATGGCTCATGGTCGCGAGGAACACGGTCTTGGCTTCGTTGGCGGCGGTGGCGCGGCGGTGCGCCTGGTTGAGCATCAGGGTTTCGTCCACATGGCGAGTGATGTCGTTGCACCCGCAGAGGAACACATCCTGGCCTTCATAACGGGTGGCGACGAACACCACCTGCAGGTAGCGACCTTCCACCAGCAGGCACATTTCGCCGGGCGCCTGGTCGCCGTCGTAGCCTTCGAGCAATTGCGTGAGCGCGGGCGTCGCACCCAGTTGCACGGCGCGCTGGTTGTCCAGCAGCACCTGGTGATCGCTGCGCCGCATCACGCACAGCCCGACGGGCGCGTTGTGCAGCATGATGCGGTTGAACGCCTGGTTCTCGAACAGGCGATCCTGGGCGCGTTGCGCCGGGACGACGATGCGCGATTTGTACCAGTGGTTGATCCACATGCCCACCAGGATGGCAGCGATGACCGTCAGCATGAGTCCCAGCAAGGGCCACTTGGCGTAGCGCAGGAAGTCCTGGTAGGTGATGGCGTACAACCCGGTCCAGCGATCGCCGTGGGGCGCGACCATCTTGAAGCGCAGGCCGTGGCGGTTGAAGCTCAGGCCCTGGGGCGCCGGATCGTCGGCACCCAGTGCGCCCAGCACCACTTCGCCTTCGGGCGAGACCAGGGTGAACTGGTTGTACACCGACAGGCGCAACACCCGCTCGAACTCGTCCACCTGGGCCGTATCCACCACCGCGGCGAGGGTCAGCAGACCTTGCCCCTTGCCGGCCGGAAGCAGCGCGCCAGCGGCGTGCAGGCCGATCATCGCCACGATGCTGGGCCGATCCTGGTACAGCCGCAGCGGCGCCCGGACCCAGCGCACGCGGTGATCGGTGAGCAGGTTCTGGGCGGTGCGCAGGCGTTCGAGTCGGCCGACCACGGTGGCGTATTCTTCCGGCGGCAAGGGCAGGTGCTGGCGCGGATCGTCCGTGGCCGGGATGGCCAGGCTGGCATCGCCGTCCGGGGTCAGCACGAACAGTTGCGGTGAGGCATAGAACGAGCTGGCCCAGAAGCCGCCGTAGTAGTCGGTCATCTGCACACCGAGGGCCAATGCGCGGTTCTCGTCGTCTTTGCTGAAACCGGCGCCATGGGCCAGTGAGAAGGGCATCGACAGCTCGAAGCCTCTGGCCTTGAGCATCACCTGTTCACCGATGGGCGTCGTCTGCATGACCGTGACCGACTGCACCGAGCGCAGCGGGCCTTGCGTGCTGCTGCGGTACCCGGTGGCGACGTTGCGCAGGAACGTCTCGTGTTCATGGATGATTTCCAGCACACGGGCGAAATGGAATTCGACGCGTTGCTGCTCGGCTTCGAGCAGTCGGGTGACGGCCCAATAGCAGGTGCTCGACATCACCAGCAGCAGACCGGTCAGCAGCAAAAGGGCCTTGTTCAGGCGTTCGGAGCTCAGCGCCAGTTTGTCCAGGCGCAGGCTGGCATGTTTCATGTTTCGCACTCGGCCAGAAATAGGGTGGAAAGGTGCACACAGGTGCGCCCGTTTCGAACTACCCCTAAAAGGGCTGCATTTCCTTTTGCTGAAACGTTTGACTTCATCAGTCTACAGAAGTGCTGGCCGAGGGCCATCCTCTCGTAGCAGGGCGGCTAGGTCGTTGCGTGGTACAGCCGGTGAAATGATGAAGCCTTGCACTTGGTCGCATTGAACACGGCGCAGTACCGCAAGCTCGGCTTGGGTTTCGGCGCCCTCGGCCACGGTGGTCAAGCCCAGTTTGCGACCCAGTTCGGTAATGCTGAGCAAGGCCGATGCCAATCCGTCGTTTTCGCCACAGCCCAGCACCAGGGAGCGATCGATCTTGAGTTCCGTGAAGGGCGTGGACACCAGGTTGAAGTACGAGCTGTAGCCCTTGCCGAAATCGTCCTGGGCCAGGCCGAAGCCCATCAGCCGCAGCCGACACGCTCCAGCGTAGTAGTTGCTGGACAACTGCGTGGTGGAGCTTTCGGTCAGCTCGAAGGTGATCTGCCTGGGATCGGCCTGATTGACGCGGACCTGCGCCAGCAACTGATCCACCAGGTCGGGCTGATCGAGCAGATGGGTCGGCAGGTTGATCGAGACCGGCAGCGAATGGCCCATCCGCGCCCACTGCGCCTGTGCGCCCAGGGTCTGTCCGAGGATGCTGGTGAGCAACTCGATCTCCAACTCGACGTTTTCGATCTCGTCCAGGAACGCCCCCGGCATCAGCAGCCCTTCGGCCGGATGTACCCAGCGGGCCAGGGCTTCTGCACCGACGATCCGGCCATCGCGCAGTGACTTCTTGGGCTGGTACCAGGCCTGTATTTCGCCATTTTCCAAGGCTTTGATCAGGGTGCTGCGTGCCCGACAGCCACGGGGTCTGCGACTGAAGGTGCGGGCCTGTTCGGTGAGGTCGTCGAGGCGTTCGCGCAGGTTGATCACCTCTGCCTCGCGCACCGGCTTGGAGATCAGGCCCGCCACCTTCAGCCCCAGGTTCTTGGCGACCTGTCCCGAGCCCAGCAGCATGCGGCGTGATGCGGCGGTCATCAGCGCCAGCGCTGGCGGTCGGTGCAACTGGGCCAGTTGCTGGATCAATTGCACGCCGTCCATTTGCGGCATCATCAAATCGCTCAACAGCAGGTCGTAGTGGCTGCGGGACAGGCGCTGCAAGGCGGTTGCGCCGTCCCAGACCAATTCGACCTCGAAGCCGCCTGCGGCCTGGAACACCGTGGTCAGGTACTGATGCTGGAAGGGATGGTCCTCGACAATGAGCACGCGGTAGACATTCACTGCAGGCTATCTCTGATAAGGCTGCAGGCACTGGTACAGAGCGTGCAGCGTGAAGGGTTTGATCAGAAAGTGGTCCATGCCGGCACCCAGGCAGCGCTCGGCTTCGTCGAGCATGGCGTTGGCGGTCGCGCCGACGATCGGTACGCCGCAGCCTTGCTGGCGCAGTCGCTCGGTGAGTTGGTAGCCGTTCATCCGCGGCATGTTGACGTCCGTCAGCACCAGGTCGAAATCGGCGTCCTGCCACAGCGCCAAGGCTTCGACGCCATCGCAGGCGAGTACCACCGTGCAGCCGAGTTCTTCGAGCTGATCGCGCAGGATCAATTGGTTGATGACGTTATCCTCGGCCACCAGCAGGTGCAGGTTCAGTTTGCTCGCCTCGAGCTGGGCGTGTATCACCGGTTCGCCTTGCAGTTCCACGCCCAATGCCTGGCGCACCGCGCGGTTGAGCAGGTGCAGGTTGTTCAGCCCGATGTGCAGGGTGCGCTCGGCGATCGGTACGATGCCGTGCCCGTCCTGGGAAACCAGGATGCGCTGGCCAGGCCAGTCAGTCCTCAGCGCGCTGTCGGCCTGCCCGGGACAGAGTTCGATCAAGAGGGCGTCGACATCCAGTTGCCCCGCGTCCTGGCCGATCAACTGCGCACGCGCGCCCCACCGGCGCAGCCACCCGGCCGTGTGTTCGGCCAGTTCATGCACGGGCGACTGCACATAGATACGCTCGTTCGGCAACGGGCTCGCCCAATGAAGGTCGTTCTGGGTGCTCACCTGCTCGAGCGGCAGGCTGAAGGCGAAACTGCTGCCCAGGCCAGGCTCGCTGAACACCCGCAGCGCGCCGTTCATCAAGTGCACCAGGCGCTTGCAGATGGACAGGCCCAGGCCAGTGCCCGCTACCAGGTTGGCGTTCGGGCTGCTCTGGAAGAAGGGCTCGAACAGGTGGCGTTGGTCCGCAGCGGGAATGCCTTTGCCGGTATCGACCACCTGCCACTGCAACATGGCCCGTTCCCCCTCGCGACACGCCAGTTGCAGGCGCACGACGATGCGTCCGGTCTCGGTGAACTTGACCGCATTGCTCAGCAGGTTGCCGAGAATCTGCCGAATGCGGATGACGTCGCCCAGCACCAGGTCGGGCAGTTGCGGGTCGATGCAGGCGAACAGTTGCAGGCCCTTGCCTTGCGCTGCGCCGGTGTAGCCCTGGATCACGTCCTGGGTGAGTTCCAGCGGTGAAAAGGTGCTCATTTCCAGTGCCAGTTGGCCGGCTTCGATCTTCGACACGTCCAGCACATCGCAGATCAACTGCAGCAAGGTGGCCGACGAGCCTTCGATGGCGGTGAGGTAGCCGCGCTGCTGGGCATCGAGTTGGGTCCGCGCGAGCAGTTCGAGCGTTGCCAGCACGCCATACAACGGGGTACGGATTTCATGGCTCATGGTCGCCAGGAACAGGGTCTTGGCCTCGTTGGCCGCGTCGGCCAGGGTCCTGGCCTGCTGCAAGGCGATTTCGGCGGTCTTGCGCTCGGTAATGTCGCTGAAGGCGCAGATCAACACGTCTTCGCGCTGGTAGCGGGTGGGGGCGTAGCTCAGGTAAAGGTGGCGACCGTCGGCCATTTGCAGTTCGTCGGTAGCGCTGCGTTGCGCCTCGACACTGAACGCGCGGTCGATCCAGCGATGGCACAGGCGAGTACGCTCATCGCCCATGGCCAGCCATTGGGCCGACAGCGGGTTCTCCAGGACCACCGCACCGTCGCTGCGGCGCAGCACGCACAGGGCGACGGGAGCAATACGGATCACGGCGCTGCAGAACGCCTCGCTTTCCACCAGCGCGTCGATGCGCGCGGCGGCCGGGACGATCATCCGCTGATCGATCTGCCTGACTAGCCACAGCAGGCAGACTGTGGCCAGCAGGCAAATGAGCAGCGCCACCGACACGGGCACGGCCAGGGCGGGAAGCAGCGAAACCAGTTGCAGGCTATAGACGATCTGCCAGTTGGAGTAGTCCAGGTGCTTGCGGATGGTCAGCCGCTCCGGCAGCCAGTGTTCGCCTTCCCAGCCGAAACTGGCACTGGTCGGTACGCGTTGCATCTGCCCGTCCTGGCCAGGGGGCAAGGGGGTGTTGCTGAGGATCAGGTGGCCATTGGCGTCCAGCAGTTTGAAATCGCCCGCCTGCTCGTGCTCGAGGGCCTTGACCAGATTGGGGCCATCGACCTCCAGACCCAGCCAGCCGGAGGTGACGTTGCGTTCGTCCATGCGGATGAAGATGTACAGCGGCGAGTCCAGGCGGCCTGGATCGGTCAGCCACAACTCGTCCTGCGGCGCCTCACTGTCGTTGACCGAGCGCACGCGCTCCAGGACGCGCGGCGGCAGGTCGGTGCTGTGCTCGGTGGTGGTGAACAAGCGTTGCACCGGCGCCTGCGCAGGCTGCGGCACGTAGATCAGGTTCACCTGATTGGCCCGCAGGTAGTCGAGCATGCGGCGGGTCAGCCACAGGCTCCAGATCTCGTGGCGCTGGCCGAGGATGATATGGATTTCCTCCTCCGGCACGTTGTTGGCCTCGGCGGCCGACAGCGTCGGTTGCCTGACCGTGGACAATCCCAGCCCTTTGAGTAATGTCTGGCGGCTGACGAAGAAACCCTGAGCCTGGAAGATGGCCTCGTTCATGTAGCTGCGGCGCGAGGATATCTCCTGGTTCAGGGTCACGCGCAGGTAGCCGTAGGCACCGATATAGACGCCCGCTATCAGGCTGAAGGCGAACAGGCGCAGGAGTTTGCGCGCGGCCTGGGGGGTCGAGAGCGTGGAGTGGGCGGTGGGAATGAGATGGGCGAGTTTCATCGGCGCCAGCCTAGTCATCGCCTGTCGTCATCTGAATAGGACGGATCTCAAACGCCGGGTGAGGGCCGTGGACCGGAGAGTGCCACGGCGCCATCGACTGTCGCGCGGTGAATCAGAGCACGGTCTGGGTCACCAGGTAGCGGCCTTGGGTGATCAGGTGACCCGCCGCATCTTCCAGCACGTAGGTGTGTTCACCTTGACCGGATGTCTGCACTGGCGTCATCGACCGCACCCGCACTGGGGACGTCACTGCACCGAGCAGGGGCTGGACGCTGAGCGTGCGCGACACGGCATTGAGCGGACAGGACTCGGACAGTCCGGCGCCAGCATGGGTGGAAAGCGTGCACTGGCTGCCGATGACGGCACCGGTGAAGCGGATGGTGCCTTGCATCGGCGCTTCCACGGCAGCCTGGCAAGCGGTAGAAAGCGCCAGTGACAACAGCGCTGCAACATAGGGTCCTTTCATGATTGCGTTCCGGTTCGAGGTGGCAATCTCTGTATCGGCCAATGCCCATTTTCATTGAGGCTGAATCGATTATTCCGACCGGTGGTTGCGCTCGGCCTGGCGGGCAATCGAGTTGGCCGCCAGGAGGCTTTTGAGATCGGTCTGATTGGCCGCTTTGGCGACTCTCCCTACGCTTTGCATCGTCGCCAACCGTCCCGTGGGCTGTTGATCTGAGCGGCACGCCGGATGTGCTGAATGTCGATTCGAGGTGGCCTTCGATCGCGCAGCGCAGACGTCCGGCAAGCAAGTACCGTACGGCGCCCTTTAAGGGGGGCCGTCGGTGTCGACTCTTTCACTCAGGTATCGCGGGCAATGAAGGCACTTTTGTTGTGTTTGGCTATGGCTTGGGCGCTCTGCGGATGCGGCACCGTCAATACGGTGTTGAGCTCCGACGCGCATGCAAGCAGTGCGTTGAGAAAAGCCCAGACTCGGTGTGAATCCCTTGCGCGTGTTTACAGCGGTATCGCCTATGACCTGTGCCTGTTGCACGGCCCGCCGCAACTGGTCGAGCGCGACCCTGCGGCGCCGGCTCTGATGCCCCTCCAGTTACTCGACTTCATACCCTCTGGGATTCTGGACACCGTCGTGCTGCCCTACACGATTTATCTACAAGGCACGCAAGGCAGTCTGGATATCTGACGGTCGATGACGCACGCCCCAGCGGTTTCTGCTGTTGGGAATGACAGGGTAGATGGAACACGATGAATACGCGTACGGCTAGAAACTCCAAACTCCGCCTCTTGATTGCCGCGCTTTTGCTGGCTTGTCTATCGGAACAGGCGAGCGCGCTGATCTCCGGCAGTTTGGTGTGTTCGGTGACGGGCTACAACACATACGGTTATGAGGTCAGCCCCGGTGCAGAATTCGAAATTCCATTTTCTGGCACCTGCACGGCCAAGCGGGCTTATCCGCGTTATGCGGCGACGAATCTAGAGATCACGCCGGTCTATAACGTCACTGCAGGGGCCATCAAGGTTCTGCAGAAAAAATCTTACATGTACATGTCTGAAATTCCGCTTGGGTCTTACGGGCCTGACTGCTTGGGGGAGACCTGCATGCCGCTGCGTGTCGGAGCGACGGTTTCATACACCTATTACATCGTGGGTCGCGCGCCACAGAGTGGATCGGGGCGCGCCATCGTCAAGTTGGGCGTGACCTCTGCGGGCTATCCCAATTACGCCGAATGGCTGCACGAGATCAACTTCATCTACCGCGTACGCAGCGAAACCTGCAGCCTGACTTCGGCACGCAGCATCAGCTTGAAATTCGATCCAACCACCCCGGCGGGATTGGCAGGTCAACAGAAATCGGCGCCGATCAGTCTCAACTGCACCGGCGCCAGGCCGGCGTCCATGACGTTGACGGCCAATCAACCCATCGTCAACGCTGCGAGCGGCGTCTCGAAAACAAGCCTCACCGGCGTCAACATGCAGGCCCTGTGGAGCGCCTCCATGACCCCTGCCAGTTTCAATACGCCACGGGCGGTGACGCTGAAACAGGGCACAAACGATATCGGTTTGACGTTTTCGCCGCAGGTGGTCAATGGCGCGGACGTGTCGGGGAGCTTTCAGGTGCAGTACACACTGACGGTCAACTATCAGTAGTGTGTGTTGGGCGTTGACGCCCCAACTGGCGGGCATTAAAAAGCCGGCTTGTGGCCGGCTTTCGGGGACGGGCTTGGCTCATTTTTGATAAGCCGCAACCGCCTTAACGGGTTGGCCCTGAAGGCCTGAAAAAGATGACGGGCGGCCGTGTGGGGCGTCGTCAGGTGCTCTGGAATGCGGCTTGGCCGACCAGAGCAGAATGTGCCGCGTAGCATACAAGGGTGCACCGGGGATGCCCAGCGGAAATTGCCGCGCCGCTTACAGTGGGCGCTGGCGGCTGAACCACGACCACCAGAACACCCAGCCCAGCACCTGCATGCCCTGGGCGTGACGCTGGGCGCTGGTGTAGCGCTCCACGGCGTAGTTGCGCCGGTCGTGGCTGTGCAGGCACAGGGTGTCGTTCTGCCCGAGGCTGAGGCTGTGCACACGGAGCCGGCCCTCGTGCAGCAGGGCGTAGGTCTGGCCATCGACCACACGGGTGAGGCTGCGGTCGATGGCCAGGGCGGCGCCAATGGGCATCAGCGGCGCCATGTTGGCCGCCGGCATGTCCAGGCACACCACGTGTTCGGCGAGGATGCCCAGGGTGTCCAGCGCTTGCGCCGAGATCAGCAGGTGGCGCTCCGGGTCCGGCTGCAGCAGGCCGTCGACGAGGCGATGGAAGTCGACGCAGACCTGCCGTCCGCCATGGCCGGGCGGTGCGGGTTCGACCTGAGTGGGGCAGGGGCGCAGGATCGGGCTGGGGTGCTTGGGGCCTTCGCCGCTGCGCAGCCAGCGGCGATTGACGCAGAACAGATCGGCCACCTCGTCCAGGCGTGCGAGCGGGATGCCGCGCTTGAACCAGTTGTTCACGTGCTGGGGCGTGACATGGCGCTGGGCGGCGAAGTCGGACGAGGTCAGGCCGCATTCCTGCAGAAGGGTCTTGAGACGATCACCGGAATTGTTCATGGCGGCGAGTCTAGTGGGTGGCGCGTGGCGAGGGAATAAACGCGGTGATGGGGGAAGGAGCGGGTCTTGGCGGGCTGTGTAAGAAGCGTTTGAAAGGTGCTGTGGGATGCTTCTGACGTGATAGGTCAGCGCTTTCCGAGAAGAAGCTGGAAGCGGGGCCGCATGGCGACCCCGTTCCTATGCGGTATCAGCCTTTGTAGGCCGCTACCGACTTGGTGATCGCAGCGCGGGCGGCGTCTGCGCCGTCCCAGCCTTCGATCTTGACCCACTTGCCCTTCTCCAGATCCTTGTAGTTGGCGAAGAAGTGCTCGATCTGCTGGATCAGCAGCGGCGGCAGGTCGGTGTATTCCTTGACGTCCACGTACAGCTGCGACAGCTTGTCGTGCGGCACGGCGATGACTTTGGCGTCGCCGCCGCCGTCGTCGGTCATGTTCAGCACGCCGACCGGACGGGCGCGGATCACCGAGCCTGGCGCGACCGGGTACGGGGTGACCACCAGCACGTCCAGCGGATCACCGTCGTCGGCCAGGGTGTTGGGGATGAAGCCGTAGTTGGCGGGGTAGAACATCGGGGTGGCCATGAAACGGTCGACGAACAGGGTGTCGCTGTCCTTGTCGATCTCGTATTTGATCGGCGCGTGGTTGGCCGGGATCTCGATGGCGACGTAGATGTCGTTCGGCAGGTCTTTGCCCGCAGGAATCTTGCTGTAGCTCATTGGGCTTAGCCCCCCTGATTGACCAGAAAAAGTGGCGGCGATTATAGGCATATTCCGCCCCTGCATGCCACGGTCGGCCTGCGCCGCCGCCGCTCAGGCCGGGGCGTCGCGGTACTGCGGATGTTCGGCTTGCAGGCGGGTCAGGCGCGCCAGCGGGTCCTGGCGATAGAACAGCGCCAGTTGCTGGTAGACCTTGGGGTAGCTCTGCTGCAGCAGGTCGGGAGCGCTGAAGAAATACTCGCTGGTGACGGCGAAGAACTCCGCCGGGTTTTCCGCCGCGTAGGGGTCGATGACGGTTTCCAGGTCCGGGTTGGCATCGAGCTGACGGTTGAGGTCGTCGTAGGCCTGCTGCATGGCCTGCGCCCAGGCGCCGACGTCCATGTCCGGGTGCAGCGGCGGCAGGCCGTTGGCGTCGCCGTTGAGCATGTCGAGCTTGTGCGCCAGCTCGTGGATCACCAGGTTGTAGGCGTCCCAGCCGCCGCTGGCCAGCACGCCTGGCCAGGCCATGATCACCGGGCCCTGGAGCCAGGCCTCGCCGCTGTGTTCAGCGTCCCAGACATGCTCGACGCCACTGGCATCGCGGTGGCGCTGGGGGCTCTTGAAATCGTCGGGATAGAGGATCAGCTCGTGAAAGCCCTGGTACCAGTTCAGCTCGCCCAGATTCAGCAGCGGCAACTGGGCCTGGGCGGCGAGGAACAGGCGCTGCTCGTCGTCCAGTTCGACGCCGGGCAGGGTGGTGAGGTGCTTGTCGTGCAGGAACAGCACGCTGGCCTCGCGCAGCCAGCGGTCTTGCTCGTCACTGATGCCGTCGAGCAGGGGCAGGCGTTCGCGAACGGCCTGCCACAGCGCCGGGTCGATGGGGTAGCGCGCCAGGGTGCGCTTGCGCCGCCAGGCGGCCAACGACCACATGACCGCTCAGGACGCCTTGGCGGTGCGACCCAGGCGGCTGCGCAGCACGCCGAGGATCATCGGCACCAGCGACAGGATGATGATGGCGACCACCATCAGTGACAGGTGCTGCTTGATGAACGGGACGTTGCCGAAGAAGTAGCCCAGGGTCACCAGACCGCCGACCCACAGCAGGGTGCCGGCCACACTGAAGGCCAGGAAACGCGGATAGTGCATGTGGGCAATGCCGGCGACGAACGGTGCGAAAGTGCGCAGGATCGGCAGGAAGCGCGCCAGGGTGACGGTCTTGCCGCCGTGGCGTTCGTAGAATTCATGGGTGCGCTGCAGGTAGTCGCGGCGGAAGATCTTCGAATTGGGATTGCGGAACAGCCGCTCGCCCGCCGTGCGCCCGATCACGTAGTTGGTGCTGTCGCCGAGGATCGCCGCGAGCATCAGCAGACCGGCCAGCAGGACCGGGTCCATGCCGCCACCGGCGGCCACGGCGCCAGCGATGAACAGCAGCGAATCGCCCGGCAGGAAGGGCATGACCACCAGGCCGGTTTCGCAGAAGATCACCGCGAACAGAATGGCGTAGATCCAGGGACCGTAGTTGGTCACCAGCAGGTCAAGGTAGGCATCGAGATGCAGGATAAGGTCCAGCGGGTTGAATTCCATGTACAGCACCTGTTGTCTTGACCCGCTTCTACGGGCGCGCGATGACGGACGAAGTCATTATTGGCGTGGGTATCTTCCCCGAACGGGGAGTGATTTTTCACATATGACGAGGGGGGCATTATACGGCGAAGTCGTGAAGATGCCCGGAGAGTTTGTAGCGAGTGGTTACGGTTTGCCCGGCGGCCCGTCTGGCTCAGTCCTGGCTGATCGGCAGGATGTAGTTCTCGAACTCGGTGTCCTTGCGAAAGCCCATGGACTCATAGGTCTTCTTCGCCACCTCGTTGTCGCTGCTGGTCGATACCCGCAGGCGGATGGCGTTGCTCTGCTTGGCCATCTTCTTGGCTTCGCGCATCAGGTGGTCGGCCACCAGCATGCGCCGCGAGTCTTCGGCCACGTAGATGTCGTTGACGATCCACACGCGCTTGAGCGACAGCGATGAAAAACTCGGGTAGAGCTGGCAGAAACCCAGCAGGCGGCTGTCGTCGTCATCCGGCAGGGCCAGATAGATCACCGACTCGCCGCGCGTGAGGCGCTTGCGCAGAAAGGTCCGCGAGGTGTCGGGATAGGGCAGTTGCCCGTAGAACTCGCGGTACTGGACGAACAGCGGGGTGAGCAGGTCGAGGTGTTCCAGGGTTGCCTTGATGATGCGCATGAGCAGGCCTCAGAGTCCATTGGGAACGGGATGATGCACGTCGCCACGTGATGGCATGCTGCCCCAAGGCAGTCTGCATACGCAATCTGCCTGGGGGAACGCAGGGTCAGTCCTCGCCGAGCAGGAAGTTGCCGGTCTTGCCGCCGGGCTGATCGCTGTCGAGGCTGTGGACCTCGGCCTCGTCCTTGAGGTTCACCCCGGACAACTGCCGTCGGCAGGCCTCGCGCATCAAGTACAGCAGGCGATGCGCGGCCATGCCGTAGCTCAGGCCCTCCAGGCGCACGTTGGAGATGCAGTTGCGGTAGGCGTCGGTCAGGCCCACCTTCGGTGCATAGGTGAAATACAGGCCCAGGCTGTCGGGCGAGCTCAGGCCGGGGCGCTCGCCGATCAGCATCACGGTCATGCGTGCGCCCAGCAGCTCGCCCACTTCGTCAGCCACCGCCACCCGTCCCTGTTGCACCAGGATCACCGGCGCCGTCGTCCAGCCCTCGGCGCTGGCCTGCTCTTCGAAGCGGCTCAGCAGCGGCAGGGTGTGACGGTGTACGGCCAGGGCCGAGAGGCCGTCGGCGACGACGATCGCCAGATCGACCCCGCCGGCGTTGGCTTGGGCATGCTCGCGCAGCGTGGCCGCCGACTCGTCGCTCAGGCGGCGGCCGAGGTCGGGCCGTTGCAGGTACTGGTGACGGTCGGCGGCCGCGCTGTGCAGCAGCAGGCTGTCGCGCCCGCGCGCCTGCAACTGCTCGCGCAGCGCGGCGTGGTCGAAGGGCAGGTGCACGGCGTCGCGGGCCTGGGCGTGGGCGAACTGGAAGTCCAGTTGCGCGCCGGTGGGCAGGCTGGTGCCGGTGCGGCCCAGGGCGATGCGCGCCGGGGTCAGGTTGCGCAGGGCCAGCCAGGGGTTGTCGGGAGTGGGTACGTGTCGGTCCATGGTCGTGCCTATGCGAGCTGTGCCAAGGCCTGGCGGAAGGCCGGCGGGAGGTTGTCGCCGAAGCGTACGCGGCCGTCGGCCTGGGTCAGGATGCCGGTGCGCTCCAGCCAGGCTTCGAACTCCGGACCCGGTTTCAGGCCCAGGGTCTGACGGGCGTAGAGGGCGTCGTGGAACGAGGTGGTCTGGTAGTTGAGCATGATGTCGTCGGAGCCGGGGATGCCCATGATGAAGTTGATCCCGGCAACGCCGAGCAGGGTGAGCAGGGTGTCCATGTCGTCCTGGTCGGCTTCGGCGTGGTTGGTGTAGCAGATGTCGCAGCCCATGGGCACGCCGAGCAGCTTGCCGCAGAAGTGATCCTCCAGCCCCGCACGGATGATCTGCTTGCCGTTGTACAGGTACTCGGGACCGATGAAGCCGACCACGGTGTTGACCAGAAATGGCTTGAAATGCCGGGCCACGGCGTAGGCGCGGGTCTCGCAGGTCTGCTGGTCGACGCCGTGGTGGGCATTGGCCGACAGCGCGCTGCCTTGGCCGGTTTCGAAGTACATCAGGTTCTGTCCGAGGGTGCCGCGTTGCAGCGACAGCCCGGCCTCGTAGCCTTCCTGCAAAACGTTGAGGTTGATGCCGAAGCCGGCGTTGGCAGCCTCGGTGCCGGCGATGGACTGGAACACCAGGTCCAGCGGCACGCCGCGGTTGATCGCCTCGATCGAGGTGGTGACGTGGGTCAGCACGCAGGATTGGGTGGGAATGTCATAGCGCTGGATGATGGCGTCGAGCATTTCCAGCAGGGCACAGATGGAGGCGATGCTGTCGGTGGCCGGGTTGATGCCGATCATGGCGTCGCCGTTGCCGTACAGCAGCCCGTCGAGAATGCTAGCGGCGATACCCGCCGGTTCGTCGGTGGGGTGGTTGGGTTGCAGGCGGGTCGATAATCGCCCGCGTAGGCCCATGGTGCCGCGAAACGCGGTGACCACACGGATCTTCTGCGCGACCAGCACCAAGTCCTGCACGCGCATGATCTTCGACACCGCAGCGGCCATTTCCGGGGTCAGGCCCGGGGCCAGCGCCCGCAGGCTGGACTCGTCGGCCGCTTCGCTGAGCAGCCAGTCGCGCAGGCCACCGACCGTGAGGTGGCTGACCGGGGCGAAGGCCTCGGCGTCGTGGGTGTCGACGATCAGCCGGGTGATTTCGTCCTGCTCGTAGGGAATCAGCGCTTCGCTGAGGAAGTGGCTGAGGGGGATGTCGGCCAGGGCCATCTGCGCGGCGACCCGCTCACCGTCGTTTGCGGCGGCCACGCCTGCGAGGAAGTCGCCGGAGCGCGCCGGGCTGGCCTTGGCCATGACCTCCTTGAGGCTGTCGAAACGGTAGACCAGATTGCCGACCGTGTGTACGAAACGTGCCATACAGAACCTCCAGGGCGCCGCAGGACGGGCCTGCGGCGTGGGTCGGCAATCAGTGTAGGGCCTCTTCGGCCTGCTGGATCGCGGCGAATTCCTCTTCCGGCGTGCCGGCAACCAAGTGGTGGCGACTGTAGAACGCGAAGTAGGCAATTAATACTGCATAGATCAGCGCAGCGCCAATCACCACCCGCGGATCGACCAGGAAGCCGGCCACCACCGCAATGCACGCCAGCACCAGGGCCAGGCCCGAAGTGAAGATGCCACCCGGGGTGCGGTAGGGGCGGGCCATCTTCGGCCGACGGATGCGCAGGGTGATGTGCGCGGCCATCATCAGCACATAGGACAGTGTGGCACCGAACACCGCCACCAGAATCAGCAGGTCGCCCTGGCCGGTCAGCGACAGGGCGAAGCCGATCAATCCAGGGATGACCAAGGCCAGCACCGGCGCCTTGCTCTTGTTGGTTTCCGAGAGCTTGCGCGGCAGGTAGCCAGCGCGCGACAGGGCGAAAATCTGCCGGGAATAGGCGTAGATGATCGAGAAGAAGCTGGCGATCAGTCCGGCCAGGCCAACCAGGTTGACGAAGCCGCTCATCCAGGTGGAACCGCCGTAGGCTTTGGCCAGGGCTTCGACCAGTGGGTTGCCCGAGGCCTTGAGCGCTTCGGAGCCGGCGCCGCCGGGGCCGACCACCAGAATCAGCAGGGCGAAGGCCAGCAGCACCAGCATCGCGCCGATCAAACCGCGTGGCAGGTCGCGCCGTGGGTTCTTGGTTTCTTCGGCGGCCAGGGGCACGCCTTCGACCGCGAGGAAGAACCAGATCGCATAGGGGATTGCCGCCCACACGCCGACATAGCCGAACGGCAGGAAGCTGCTGGCGCCAGCGGCGTCGGTCTGGGCGATGTCGAAGAGGTTGGCTGCATCGAAATGGGGCAGCATGCCCAGCAGGAACACCACCAGGGCGATGGCGGCGATGGCGGTGATGCCGAACATCAGCTTCAGCGCTTCACCCACGCCAAAGATATGAATGCCGATGAACACCACGTAGAACGCCAGGTAGATCATCCAGCCGCCGATGCCGAACAGCGACTGGCAATAGGCGCCGATGAACGTAGCGATGGCGGCGGGTGCGATGGCGTACTCGATGAGGATCGCCGTACCGGTGAGAAAGCCGCCCCAAGGCCCGAAGGCGCTGCGGGCAAACCCATAGCCGCCGCCAGCGGTGGGAATCATCGAAGACAGTTCAGCCAGCGAGAAACACATGCACAGGTACATGGTGGCCATCAGCAAGGTGGCGAGGAACATCCCGCCCCAGCCGCCTTGGGCAAGGCCGAAGTTCCATCCGGCATAGTCGCCGGAGATCACATAGGCCACGCCCAGGCCCACCAGCAGAACCCAGCCCGCAGCACCTTTCTTGAGTTCGCGTTGTTGGAAGTAGTCGGAGCCGACCTTTTCGAAGTCGACCGAAGAACCGGCCGGTGTACCGGCGGAATGTTCGCTTGGCATGATTTCACCTGTTTGTTGTTTTAGGTCGCCGGAGGGACGCCGGGCCTTTGGTGATTCAGGTGTTGCAGAAAGCGCGCCAACGGCGCGAGCGGCCAGCCGCTCCAGCTACGAGCGGCAAGCTGCAAGCTGCAAGAAAAAGCAGCCGGCGCACGGTCCGCTCTTTCTTGTCGCTTGCCGCTTGCCCCTTGCAGCTTTTTTTTAGAAGAAGCCGAGTGGGTTGATGTCGTAGCTGACCAGCAGGTTCTTGGTCTGCTGGTAGTGGTCGAGCATCATCTTGTGGGTTTCACGGCCGACACCGGACTTCTTGTAGCCACCGAAAGCGGCGTGGGCGGGGTAGAGGTGGTAGCAGTTGGTCCACACGCGGCCGGCCTTGATACCGCGGCCCATGCGGTAGGCACGGTTGATGTCGCGGGTCCACACGCCTGCGCCGAGGCCGAACTCGGTGTCGTTGGCGATGGCCAGGGCTTCGGCTTCGTCCTTGAAGGTGGTGACGCTGACCACCGGGCCGAAGATCTCCTCCTGGAAGACGCGCATCTTGTTGTTGCCCTTGAGCAAGGTCGGCTGGATGTAGTAGCCGCTAGCCAGCGAGCCGTCCAGTTGCTCCACCTTGCCGCCGGTCAGCAGCTCGGCGCCCTCTTCCTGGGCAATCTTCAGGTAGGACTGGATCTTTTCGAACTGCTGCTGCGAGGCCTGGGCGCCGACCATGGTGTCGGTGTCCAACGGGTCGCCGCGCTTGATCTGCAGCACCTTCTTCATCACCACGTCCATGAACTGCGGGTAGATCGACTCCTGCACCAGCGCGCGCGACGGGCAGGTGCACACCTCGCCCTGGTTGAAGAACGCCAGTACCAGACCTTCGGCGGCCTTGTCGATGAAGCTCGGCTCGGCCTGCATGATGTCTTCGAAGTAGACGTTCGGCGATTTGCCGCCCAACTCCACGGTGGACGGAATGA
This sequence comes from Pseudomonas sp. SC11, assembly GCF_047039205.1. Taxonomy (NCBI): domain Bacteria; kingdom Pseudomonadati; phylum Pseudomonadota; class Gammaproteobacteria; order Pseudomonadales; family Pseudomonadaceae; genus Pseudomonas; species Pseudomonas sp. SC11. The sequence goes on from NZ_CP178183.1 coordinate 739,499, forward strand.
TGTTTTCCGCGGCGCATTTCATGATGTGCGAGCCCACCGGGGTCGAACCGGTGAAGGCGATCTTGGCGATGCGCTTGCTGGTGGCCAGCGCTTCACCGGCTTCGCGGCCATAGCCTTGCACCACGTTGAGCACGCCCTTGGGCAGCAGGTCGCCGATCAATTCCATCAGCACGGTGATGCCCAAAGGCGTCTGCTCGGCGGGCTTGAGCACCACGCAGTTGCCGGCGGCCAGGGCCGGTGCGAGTTTCCAGGCGGCCATCAGCAGCGGGAAGTTCCACGGGATGATCTGGCCGACCACGCCCAGCGGCTCGTGGATGTGGTAAGCCACGGTGTTTTCGTTGATCTCGGCGGCGCCGCCTTCCTGGGCGCGCAGGCAACCGGCGAAGTAGCGGAAGTGATCGACCGCCAGTGGGATGTCGGCGTTGAGGGTTTCGCGGATCGGCTTGCCGTTGTCCCAGGTTTCGGTGATGGCCAGCACTTCGAGGTTCTGCTCGATGCGGTCGGCGATGCGCAGCAGCACGTTGGAACGGTCCTGCACCGAGGTGCGACCCCAGGCGTCGGCGGCGGCATGGGCCGCGTCCAGCGCTTTGTCGATGTCTTCGGCCGTGGAGCGAGGGAATTCGGCGATCAGCTTGCCGGTGACCGGAGAGGTGTTTTCGAAGTACTGGCCTTTGACCGGAGCTACGAATTCGCCACCGATGTAGTTGCCGTAGCGCTGCTTGAAGGAAATCTTGGCGCCTTCGGTACCGGGATGTGCGTAACGCATGGTGTCTCTCCTGGCTATTGTGTTTGTTGGGGAGTGGACAAGCGTAGAGCAAACCGTGGGCCAGTGTGGTGCATACCTTTGCAATCAATGACTTAGGTCATTTCGCTGAATGGCGGTCGGGCGTTGGGTATCAGGACCGGTACGGCGGGCGTGACACTTTGTCCCGTTCCTGTGACGTCACTGACTCGTCAGTCGCCTCGTGATTGCAAACCACGCGGCGCAGGAGGATGCTGGCGCAACGCTCTATCTGCGGAGAACAACAAACATGCAGAGCAACGCTTTCAGCCGCCATGCTCAGCAGGTGCTCACCGTTGCCCAGGGATCGACCAGCGGGCCGGGCAGCGATCCGTCCATCGCCCGCTCCTGGCTGCGCTGCCTGCAGGATCACCACCTGGACCCGGCATTGGCCCAGCCCCCGGTGGTGCTTGAACAGGCGCGTTTGCAGGAGAGTCGTGCGCGCCTGCACCAGGTGTTGCAGATCGCCGAGGGCGAGATGAACAGCCTGCACCAGCAGTTGTCCGGCGCCGGCCATGCGGTGCTGCTCACCGACGCGCGCGGGGTGATCCTCAATTGCGTCACCGCACCCAGCGAGCGGCGTATCTTCGAGCGCGCCGGGCTGTGGCTCGGCGCCGACTGGAGCGAAGCCTGCGAAGGCACCAATGGCATCGGCACCTGTGTCGTCGAACGCCAGCCGGTGACCATTCATCAGGATGAACATTTTCGCGGCCAGCACACCGGACTCACCTGCTCGGCCAGCCCGGTGTTCGATCCCCACGGCGAGCTGCTGGCGGTGCTCGACGTGTCCTCGGCCCGTGCGGAGGTCTCGCGGCAGAGCCAGTTCCACACCATGGCCCTGGTCAACCTCTCGGCGAAGATGATCGAGAGCTGTTATTTCCTGCGTCACTTCGAGCAGCACTGGCTGCTGCGTTTCCACCTGCACGCCGAATCGGTCGGGCTGTTCAGTGAGGGACTGTTGGCGTTCGACGGTGACGGACGCATCTGCGCAGTCAACCAGGGCGCGCTGAACCTGCTGGGCAGTCGCCGGGACGGGCTGCTGGGCATGCCGGTGGAGCGGTTCTTCGCCTGCAGCCATGACGAACTGTTCAGTCGCGCGTCGCCCCAGGGCAGCACGGCCTGGCCGCTGCGCACTCATGACGGTCGGCAGGTGTTCGCCAGTTTGCGCGGGCGGGCACGCGTGCCTGTCTACCCGCTGGCGCGTCCCTCGCCAGCGGCGGCGGTCGATCCGGGCATCTGCCTGCACGACCCGGTCCTGCAAGCGGACTTCCGACGCGCGCTGCGTGTGTACCCACGCGATGTACCGCTGTTGCTGCGTGGCGAGACCGGCTGCGGCAAGGAAGCCTTCGCCCTGGCGGTGCATCAGGCCAGCGAACGGCGCGGCAAGCCGTTCGTGGCGATCAACTGTGCGTCGATTCCGGAAAGCCTGATCGAGAGCGAACTGTTCGGTTATCGCGGCGGCAGCTTCACCGGTTCGCGCAAGGAGGGCATGCGCGGCAAATTGCTGCAGGCCGATGGCGGTACCTTGCTGCTGGACGAGATCGGTGACATGCCGCTGGCCTTGCAGACCCGCCTGCTGCGGGTGCTGGAAGAACGCCAGGTGGTGCCCATCGGCGGCGAGCCTCAGGCGGTGGATCTGCGCATCGTCAGCGCGACCCACCGTGACCTGTTGCAGCGGGTGGAAGAGGGCAGTTTTCGTGAAGACCTCTATTACCGGCTCAACGGCCTGGAAATCAACATTCCCGCCGTGCGCGAGCGGGGCGACCGGGCGCAGTTGCTCGACGCGCTGCTGGCCGAGGAAGCCGCGGGCCAGGCGATCAGCCTCGAACCCCAGGCACGCCAGGCGCTGATGGACTTCGCCTGGCCGGGCAACGTGCGCCAGATGCGCAACGTGCTGCGCACCTTGGTGGCGCTCTGCGAGGGTCAGCGCATTTATCTGTCGGATCTGCCGCCCGCTGTCAGAGCACCTCACGCTACTGGAGATGTGGGCTCGCCCCGCGAGGACGGTGGCGCGGATGACACCGGACACGCGGCCGATCTCATCGCGGGACACGCTCGCCCACAAGCTGGCGCACCGCTGCAGAGCGCGGAGCGCCAGGCCCTGCTGTCGACGCTCGCCCAGCACCGCTGGCACCTGACCCGCGTCGCCGAGCACCTGGGTATCAGCCGCAACACCCTGTACCGCAAACTGCGCAAGCACGGCATCGCCCGCGCCGGTTGAGCGAAACAGCGGGTGCGATTTCCCGCGCCCTGGGCTACCCTGCCTCGACGTTTTGCGAGGTCGATCATGCACATTCACATTCTCGGTATTTGCGGCACTTTCATGGGTTCGCTGGCGGTCCTGGCCAAGGAACTCGGTCATCGCGTCACCGGTTCGGACGCCAACGTCTACCCGCCGATGAGCACCCAGCTCCAGGCTCAGGGCATCGAATTGACCCAGGGCTACGACCCGGCCCAGCTCGAACCGGCCCCGGACCTGGTGGTGATCGGCAACGCCATGTCGCGCGGCAATCCGGCGGTGGAATACGTCCTGAACAAGGGGCTGCCCTACGTCTCGGGCCCGCAATGGCTGGCCGACCACGTGCTGCAAGGCCGGTGGGTGCTGGCGGTGGCCGGCACCCACGGCAAGACCACCACCAGCAGCATGCTGGCCTGGGTGCTGGAACATGCGGGCATGAGCCCGGGCTTCCTGATCGGTGGCGTGCCGCAGAACTTTTCGGTGTCGGCGCGTCTGGGCGACACGCCGTTCTTCGTGGTCGAAGCCGATGAATACGACAGCGCGTTCTTCGACAAGCGCTCCAAGTTTGTCCACTACCACCCGCGCACTGCCATCCTCAATAACCTGGAGTTCGACCACGCGGACATCTTCCCGGACCTGGCCGCCATCGAGCGACAGTTCCACCATTTGGTGCGCACCATTCCCAGCGAAGGCCTGGTCATCCACCCGACCACCGAGCCTGCGTTGGAGCGGGTCATCGGCATGGGCTGCTGGACGCCGGTGCAGACCACCGGTGAGGGCGGGCAGTGGCAGGCGCGTCTGCTCAGTGCGGATGGCTCGCGGTTCGAGGTGTTGTTCGACGGTCAGGTGCAAGGCGTGGTCGACTGGGCGCTGACCGGTCAGCACAACGTCGCCAACGCCCTGGCCACCTTGGCGGCCGCGCGCCATGTGGGTGTGGCGGCGGCCATGGGCATCGAAGGCTTGAGCGCCTTCAAGAGCGTCAAGCGGCGGATGGAAAAGGTGGCCGAAGTGCAGGGTGTGGTCATCTACGATGATTTCGCTCACCACCCGACCGCCATCGCCACCACCCTCGACGGCTTGCGCAAGCAAGTGGGCGAGGCGCCGGTGATCGCGGTGATCGAGCCGCGCTCCAATTCGATGAAGCTCGGCGCGCACCGTGACGGCTTGCCGGACAGCGTCAACCACGCCGATCAGGTGATCTGGTACGCCCCGGCCAACCTGGGCTGGGATCTGGCCGCCACTGCGGCCCAGTGCACGGTGCCGAGCGTGGTCGCCGACAGCCTCGAGGCGATCATCGCGCGCATCAAGGATCAGGTGCGGCCGGGCACCCATGTGGTGATCATGAGCAACGGCGGCTTCGGCGGCCTGCACGGTAAGCTGGCCGAGGCCCTGAAGTGAGCGGCCCGCAGCGCATCACCCTGGCCATGACCGGCGCCTCGGGCGCGCAGTATGGCCTGCGGTTGCTCGACTGCCTGGTGCGTGAGGAGCGTGAGGTGCATTTCCTCATCTCCAAAGCGGCGCAACTGGTGATGGCCACCGAGACCGACGTGGTATTGCCGGCCAAGCCCCAGGCGATGCAGGCGTTTCTGACCGAGTACACGGGAGCTGCTGATGGGCAGATCCGCGTGTATGGCAAGGAGGACTGGATGTCGCCAGTGGCTTCGGGGTCTGGCGCGCCGGCCGCGATGGTGGTGGTGCCCTGTTCGACCGGCACCTTGTCGGCGATCGCCACCGGGGCTTGCAACAACCTCATCGAGCGCGCTGCCGACGTCACCTTGAAAGAGCGTCGGCAACTGATTCTGGTGCCGCGTGAGGCGCCGTTCTCCACCATTCATCTGGAGAACATGCTCAAGCTGTCGCACATGGGCGCGGTGATTCTGCCGGCGGCGCCGGGGTTCTACCACCAGCCGCAGACCATCGACGACCTGGTCGACTTCGTGGTGGCGCGGGTACTCAACCTGCTCGACATTCCCCAGGACATGCTGCCGCGTTGGGGCGAGCACCATCACGGGGTCGAGGATTGAGACGCGCTGCACTGGGGCTGTTGTTGATCGCCCTGGGCGGCTGCGCGACGGTGCGCACGCTCGATGCCAATCAACCCGGCGCCCCGGTGGTGTACGCGGGGACGCGGCTTGACCTGTATGCGATCGACGGCGGCTGTTGCGCCAAGGACCGTTTCGGGGCCGAGGCGCCTGCCTACCCACGGCTGGACCTGCCGGGGAGCATGCTGCTCGATACCCTGTTGCTGCCGTTGTCGGCATTGACCGTTTTAGGTGTGGGGTTCAACGCCACTGGCGGGCTCTAGGGCGGGCACACGCGGTCCTGGCAATGGTCGCGGCGAGGCTGAAAACCTGGGACCGCTGCGCGGTCCGATCGCGACACAAGGCCGCTCCCACGAGGCGGTGTGAAATGCCAGGAATTGAGCATGGCAGTGCTTCGATAAACATCTGCACACCATGCTCTCCCAGGCTGCCTGGCCTTGCACCGTCCAGCTTGAGGGAGCGGCCTTGTGTCGCGATTGGACCGCAGAGTGATCCCGGTAATGGCAGCGGCGAGAGTGAAGCCAGGGACCGCTGCGCGGTCCGATCGCGACGCACGGCCGCTCCCACGAGGCGGTGTGAAATGCCAGGATTTGAGCATGGCAGTGCTTCGATAAACATCTGCACACCATGCTCTCCCAGGCTGCCTGGCCTTGCACCGTCCAGCTTGAGGGAGCGGCCTTGTGTCGCGATTGGACCGCAGAGTGATCCCGGTAATGGCAGCGGCGAGAGTGAAGCCAGGGACCGCTGCGCGGTCCGATCGCGACGCACGGCCGCTCCCACGAGGCGGTGTGAAATGCCAGGAATTGAGCATGGCAGTGCTTCGATAAACATCTGCACACCATGCTCTCCCAGGCTGCCTGGCCTTGCACCGTCCGGCTTGAGGGAGCGGCCTTGTGTCGCGGTTGGACCGCAGAGTGATCCCGGTAATGGCAGCGGCGAGAGTGAAGCCAGGGACCGCTGCGCGGTCCGATCGCGACACAAGGCCGCTCCCACGAGGCGGTGTGAAATGCCAGGAATTGAGCATGGCAGTGCTTCGATAAACATCTGCACACCATGCTCTCCCAGGCTGCCTGGCCTTGCACCGTCCAGCTTGTGGGAGCGGCCTTGTGTCGCGATTGGACCGCAGAGCGGTCCCGGCAATGGCAGCGGCGAGAGTGAAGCCAGGGACCGCTGCGCGGTCTGATCGCGACACATGGCCGCTTCCCCGAGTTCGTGTCAGTTCTTGCCCAGCTTGCGCAGGTCGTCCGATTCGACCACGCGCACGCCGTCTTCTTCTTCCAGCGCCAGCCGCCACAGCGCCCTTGCCAAGGTGCAGGCTTCGATGCCGTGGTACTTGCCCGGCAACAGCCGCGAAAACGGCCCGGCCAGGCGTTCGGCCAGGCGCGGTTGCAAACGCTCGCCCAGCAGCAGCGAGGGGCGTACCAGGGTCAGTTGTGGCCAGTTCTGGGCCTTGAGCGCTTCTTCCATCTCGCCCTTGACCCGGTTGTAGAAGATCGACGATTGAGGATCGGCGCCGATCGCACTGATCGCCAGCAGATGGCGCGCGCCCAGTTCCCGCGCGCGTTGAGCGAAAGCCACCACCAGATCCAGGTCCACCGCACGGAAGGCGGCCTCGGAGCCAGCCTGCTTGAGCGTGGTGCCCAAACAGCAATAGGCGATGTCGACCCGCCCGGACAGCTGCGCAAGCGTCGTCGAAAGCTCGCCCACCGGGTTCTGCAGGCGCGGATGCTCGGCCAAAGGGCGCCGGGTAGGCGCCAGCACACGGCTGATGGTGGGTTCGTTGAGCAGGCGGTCGAGCAGGTGTTCGCCCGTAAGGCCCGTGGCTCCGGCAAGCAGCACATGCTGAGGCGTCAAATACATGATGACTCTCCCTTCTTTAGCGCTCAGCTTAGCGGGGCGCAGGCTGTTTCGCCTGCCCGTGCGTTGCTGGCTGAACCTTGTCTTCGAGGGCCTGCTCGGCCTGCTGGCGGCGCAGACGCTGCCAGTGTGCGAGCACCTGTGGCGGCGCCCAGAGCTGCGGCTCCGAGGCCTCGAAGCCCTCCCTTCGTTCCCGTTCGGCAACACTGCCGCGCGCCAGTTCAAACGCCTGTTTCAAATCGTCGGTCTGATTCAATGCCTGGGCAAACAGGGCGTCGCCGAAATAGGTGAAGTCGGCCTCTTCCGAGCAGCCGAACGAAACCCGATCCGGGCGCGCGGCGGTCATGATCAGCGTGCGCTCGTTTTTGAGCGGGGCGATGTAGCCACCTGAGTAGCAGGCCGAAATCACCACCACCTTGTCGCGGTTTTTCAGCGGCGCCAAGGCGCTGGCCAGTTCGTCGGCCGCGAGGTCGGCCAGTTGCAGGCGCGGTTGGTCGAGCACCAGTTGATGGTCATGGCTGCCGTGGCTGGTCAGGTAGATGAACACCAGATCGTCCGGGCCGCTGCGTTCGGCCAGGGTGCGCGCGGCCCGGGTGAGGTTTTCGCGGGTGGCCATCGGCCGGTCGCTCAGGTGATCGCGGTGGTTGACCAGGGTCACCTGGCCGCGGGCACCAAAGCGCACCTTGAGCAGGTTGCTGACGTAGTCGGCCTCGCGCAGGAACACGCTCTGCTGGCCATCGCCGGCCAGCACCAGGCTGTACAGGCCGACTGGCCCTGCGGAGCGTGGCACTTGCGCCAGCGCCTGATCGAGCAGCTTGCCCTGATTGAGCAGCGCCAGGTCCAGCGGGTCGGGCAGCAGCACGCCTTTTTCATCGCGCACGCGCACGCCATTGACCCAGCGGCCCGCTTCGACTTGGCCATCGGCCTGAATCAGCCGACCCTCGCCTTGGTAGGCGTCGTTGTCGAAGGCGCCGATGTACTGGCTGCCATCGGCCAGGAACAGGTGGCCTTGGCCGGCGAAACGCCAGTCCTGGAAGCCACCCTTGTAGCGGCTGCCGTCGCTGCCCAGCAGTTCGCCTTGCCCGCTCAGTGCACCGTCCTTGAAGTCGCCGATCCACACATCGCCATCGGCATTTTCGTAACGGCCGCGGCCTTCGAGGCGGTTGGCCTTGAAGTCGCCGATGTACTGCTCGCCCTCGACACTGTCGTAGGTACCGGCGCCTTCGAGCTGACCGTCGACGAACTGGCCACTGAACTGGTTGCCGCTGGCGTCGCTGCGCACCCCGGCACCGTTGGGCTTGCCCTTGGCGAACAGGCCTTGATAGCGACTGCCGTCGGCCAATTCCAGTTGCCCGGCGCCGTCGTACTGGTCGTCCTTGAACTGCCCTCGGTAGGTCTGGTCGTGCTGCTTGAGGCTGCCTTCGCCATCGCGTCGGCCGTGCTTGAAGGTGCCGGCGTAGTGACTGCCAGGGGTGCTCAGTTCGCCCAGGCCCTCGAACAGGCCGGCGACGAACTGTCCACGGTAGACCTCGCCGTTGCTGCCGTGCCACTCGCCCTGGCCATGCCACTGGCCGTCCTTGAAGCTGCCGGCATACCAACTGCCGTTGGGGTAGTCGATGCGCCCTTCGCCTTGCAGCAGGCCATCGACCACCTGGCCCCGGTAGCGGCCGCCGTCGGGCAGGCGTGCATCCGGCGGCGACAGCGGTTCACCTTCGCCGCAGGCGGCGAGCAGCAGGACAAGGGCGAGGGGCAGCAGCGGGCGCATGGTCGAATCCGGGCACAAAGGTGCGCCGAGTATGCCGCAGATTCAGGGCGCGAGACAGCCGTGGCGGCAGGCGCACACGGCTGTGTGGAGGGGTTTCGGACGAAGCCTTCGGAGCGATCTTTCAGACGAAGCAGAGCGACAGCGGCTCGGCGACGTAGGCTGGTTTGTCCTCGCCTTCGATCTCCAGCGTTGCCGTGGCCTTGAGCAGCCACTGACCCGGCTTCTTCTCGGTGACTTCGGTAAGGTCCACTTTCAGCCGCACCTGGCTGTCGACCTTGACCGGCTGGATGAAGCGCACGCTGTCCAGGCCGTAGTTGATGACCATCTTCACCCCTTCAGGCAGGACCAGGATGTCCTCCATCAGCTTGGGCATCAGCGACAGGGTGAGAAAGCCATGGGCGATGGTCGAGCCGAACGGGGTCTGCGCGGCCTTTTCCGGGTCGATGTGGATGAACTGGAAATCGCCAGTGGCCTCGGCGAACAGGTTGATGCGTGACTGGTCGATCTTCAGCCAGGCGGAACGTCCCAGTTCCTTGCCGACGTACTGCGCGAGCTGCGTGACGGGTACATGAGGCATCGTGACTCTCCGGGTTGTCTGTCCAGGTGGCCCGACCTTCGTTTCAGGTCAGGTGCTGCGATGGAACGAGCGTACAAGATCAGCACGGCGCGGGGGGGCGGTCAAGGCCGGGTAGGGCGGGCGAATGCCGCCGTATTCAGCTCGCGCGCATGTTTATAATGGCGCCCGTTGCCCAAGGAGATGCTTATGCTGCTGCGTGGTCTGACCTGGCTGGTGCTGTTCCAGTTGCTGGGAACGGCGATCAATCACTTGTTCCTGCCCGTGCTGCCAGGCCCGATCATCGGCCTGCTGCTGTTGCTGGTGTTCTTGATGGTGCGTGGCGAAGTCGGCGAGCCGCTCAATGAAGCCGCCGGCAGTCTGTTGCGCTATCTGCCGCTGCTGTTGGTACCGCCGGCGGTGGGGGTGATGGTGTACGCCCGCGACATCGCCGCAGACTTCTGGGCCATCGTCGGCGCGCTGGTGATTTCCTGCCTGCTCACCCTGGTGTTCGTCGGCGTGCTGATGCAGAAGCTCATCCAGCGCCACGGCAAACGCGAGCAGCAGCCATGAGCCTGGATTGGCAAGGCGCGCTGGAGGCGGTGATCCACCATCCGCTGTTCGGCATCGGCATCACCCTGGGCGCCTATCAGTTGGTGCTCGCGGCCTACGAGCGCACGCGCTGGATCTTCCTGCAGCCGGTGCTGGTGTCGATGCTGCTGGTGATCGGCGTGCTGCTGGCCTGCGGCATCGACTACGCCGAGTACAAGCGCAGCACTGAGATCCTCAACATTCTCCTGGGCCCGGCCACGGTGGCCCTGGCGGTGCCGCTGTACCTGAATCTGCGGCGCATCCGCCAGCTGTTCTGGCCGATCTTGACTACGCTGGTAGTCGGAGGCCTGTTCGCGACGCTGGCCTGCGTGCTGCTGGGGGCGTGGTTCGGCGCCGAGCGCATGATCCTGATGACCATGGCGCCGAAGTCGGTCACCTCGCCCATCGCCATGCTGGTCGCCGAGCAGATCGGTGGCGTCGCCGCCTTGGCGGCGGTCTTCGTGCTGATCACCGGGGTCATCGGCGCGATCTTCGGTCCGGCGCTGTTGACCCGCTGCGGCGTGCACAGCCCGGAAGCGCGCGGCATGTCGCTGGGCGTGACGGCGCATGCGGTGGGCACCTCGGTGGCCCTGCAGGAAAGTGACGAGTGCGGCGCCTTTGCGGCGCTGGCGATGAGCCTGATGGGTGTGGCCACTGCGGTGCTGCTGCCATTGGCAGTGAGCCTGGTGGCCTGAGGAGTCGAGATGACGTTACCCCTGTTTCCCCTCAATACCGTGCTGTTTCCCGGCTGTCTGCTGGACTTGCAGATCTTCGAGGCGCGCTACCTGGACATGATCGGTCGCTGCATGAAGCAGGGCGAGGGCTTTGGCGTGGTGTGCATCGCCGAGGGCGAGCAGGTGGGCCAGGCGCCTGCTGGCATCGCGGCGTTCGGCTGCGAGGCGCTGATCCGCGACTTCGCGCAACAGGACAACGGGCTGTTGGGCATCCGTGTCGAAGGTGTGCGGCGCTTTCGCGTGGCGGGCACCGAGGTGCTCAAGGATCAGTTGCTGATGGGCGAAGTGGACTGGCTGGCGGACCTGCCGGACACGCCGTTGGTGGAGGCAGACGACGACCTGCTGGCGCTGCTGGTGGCGCTGGGCGAGCACCCGATGGTCGAGGCGCTGGGTATGCCGCGTGAGGTGAATGGACGGCAGTCGTTGGCCAATCAGTTGGCGTATCTGTTGCCGTTCATGGAAGAGGACAAGGTCGATCTGCTGGCCATGGACTCGCCACAACGGCGCCTGGAAACCATCCAGTCGCTGCTCGAGCGGATCCAGGGCGAACTGTTCGCCTGAGCTTGAGCCTGAGCGCCCGATGAGCGGGGCGGCTGGTTTCCAGCCCGCCCCGCGTGTTCGTACTGCTCAATACTGGTAGCGCAGCAGGGCCTTGGGCAGTGAGTGCAGAGCGAAGAACGTCAGCAGCGCGATGCACGCCGGCAGGATCAGCCACCACACCTTGAGCGGCATGGCCACCAAGGGCTGGCGATATTGCACCAGCGTCAGGCAGACGGCCGTCACACAACAGGCCAGCAGGGCGCCGGCAAGAATGTCGGTGGGCCAATGCGCCCCCAGGTACACCCGCGACAGGGCGATCGACAGCGCCGGCAGTACCGCCAGCAGCACCCAGGTCAGGCGCATGCGCGGCGGTTGGCTGCGTCCGGCCAGCACGGCCAGGACCAGGAAGAACGCAAAGGACGCCGAGCTGTGGCCGCTGGGCATGCTGTAGCTGGTGAGCGGGTCGCTCAGCACTTCCGGGCGCGCCCGGGCGAACAGCCATTTCAGCGAGCCGTTGCACAGCGCCGTACCGATCAGCGCCATGCCGGCGAACACCGCATGGCGCCACTGACGCATCAGCAGCAGCAAGCCGGTCAGCAACCCGCCGAGAAAGAACTGCGTCTTGAAGTCGCCCAGGCGGGTGACCACCACGATGGCACCATCCAGGGCCTGGCTGCGATGCTCCTGCACCAGGGTCATGATGCTCTGGTCGAATGCATGCAGGTATGGCCAGCCAAGAAACACGCCTGTCAGCGCCACCAGGCTCAGGCCGGCGATCAGCCGGGTGCCGTGGCGCTGGTCGCGCACGCTGCTGTTGAAGCTCAGCCCCACCAGCACGGCCAGGCCGCCGGCGATGATACCGGCCTGCAGCCAGAAGCCCTCTGGCAGGGGCAGGCGGATCGCGGCGCCCGTGGCCCAACCCGGCAGCAGGTAGGCCACCGACCAGCCGGCAGCGGCCACCAGGCTGACGGCGATGAAGCGCGGCAGGGGCATGTCGAACATGCCGGCGACCATCGGTAGCATGGGCCGCAGCGGACCGATGAAGCGACCGACCAGAAGACTGGCGATGCCGTAGCGCTGGAAGTAGCTTTCCGCGCTGCCGATCCATTCAGGATGATGGCGCAGTAGCGGCAGGCGCCGGATACCTTGGTGGAAATACTTGCCGATGGCATACGACAGCGCATCGCCCAACAGCCCGCCAAGAAAGCCCAGCAGCAGGGTTTCGCCCAGGCCGAAGGTGCCACTGCCGGCCAGCACCGCCACGGCGAACAGCAGCACGGTGCCCGGCACGATGATGCCGGCGATGGCCAGGCATTCGATGCAGGCGATCAGGAAGATGGCCAGCCCAAGCCATTGGGGGTTGGCGCTGAGCCAGCCGGTGAGGCTGTCGAGCCATTGGCCCATAGATCAGTTTCCTTGTTCGAGGATGAAGAAATCCCGACCTTCGACCTGGCCCCGACGCAGCGGGTTCCGGGTGCAGAAGCGGGCGAATCGGGCGTCGACGAAGCGGTACGGCAGGTGCTCGTCACGTCCCTGTGGGATGCCCAGGCGGGTGGTCTGGATCACCTGTGGAACGTCCAGGGCGCAGTCTTCGACATACAGTCGCTCGGCGTCGAAGCGGCGTGCGTCCCAGTCCGGCACCTTCAGGCCCAGGGCGCGGCACAGTAGGGTCTGTCCGGCGCACAGGCGCTCGGCGGGGCGCAGGTTGCCGCTGGCGTCGGGGTTGTTCAACTGCATTTGGGCCAGGCTGTCGTCGCCGGAAACGGCGTCGACCCAGGGGTAGGCCGACTTGATCAGCACGGCGTTGCCCGGGCCGTGGGCGCTGAAGTTCAGCGAATCGCCGCCACGGGCGTAGTACATGTAGATGTGCCCGCCGTCGAGAAATAGCGCCTTGCGCTTCTCGGTGTAGCCCAGCGACGCATGGCTGCCTTTGTCGCTCAAGCAGTAGGCCTCGGTCTCGATGATACGGGCGGCCAGCCACAGCCCGCCTTGGCGATGACGGATCACCTTGCCCAGCAGGGCCTGGGCGACGGTCAGGGCGTCGCGGTCGAAGAAGCTGTCGGGCAGCGCGCGGCTCGGGCAGGGGGCGGAATCGGGCATGCTGGCGGTTCGTGGAGGCGAAGGGCGGAATGATAGCAACGAAAGGCTTAATCGAGGCTGAACAGGATTGTAAGCATGTGTCGCTTATCGCTGACGACTCGCAGGTGCCTACGCTTTGATTTGTTTTGGGTCAAACCCCACCCCAGCCAACGGATAAGCCCACGCGCCGTCTCCCTGAAAGCGACCACTAATCTCAGGCGCTTCCGATACCGTCCGTTACATCTTTCCTACATATTTCCCCCGCCTTCCTCTACCATCCGCCACCCGCTGCTGGGCGTACCGGAGCGGCGCAGTTATAATCAGCCGATTTCCCCTTTGCCAAGACACCGAGCCCATGACCGAGTCCGTTCTTGACTACATGACCCGCCTGGGTCGCGCCGCCCGCCAGGCCTCGCGGGTGATCGGCCGTGCCAGTACCGCGCAGAAGAACCGGGCCTTGCAGGCCGCTGCCGATGCCCTCGACGCATCCCGTGAAGCGCTGACGACCGCCAACGAGCGTGACCTGGCCGCTGGCCGCGCCAATGGCCTGGAGCCCGCGCTGCTGGACCGCCTGGCGCTCACCCCGGCGCGCATCGACGGCATGATCACCGGTTTGCGGCAAGTGGCCGCGCTGCCCGATCCGGTGGGTGCGATCCGCGACATGAGCTACCGTCCGTCGGGCATTCAGGTCGGCAAGATGCGTGTTCCGCTCGGGGTCATCGGCATCATCTACGAGTCGCGGCCGAACGTGACCATCGATGCTGCCAGCCTGTGCCTGAAGTCTGGTAACGCCACCATCCTGCGCGGCGGCTCCGAGGCCATCCATTCCAACCGCGCCATCGCCGTCTGCATCCAGCAGGGCCTGGCCGAAGCCGGCCTGCCGCCGGCCGTGGTGCAAGTGGTGGAGACCACCGACCGCGAGGCAGTCGGTGCCCTGATCAGCATGCCCGAGTTCGTCGATGTCATCGTCCCGCGCGGCGGTCGTGGCCTGATCGAGCGCATCAGTCGCGACGCGCGGGTGCCGGTAATCAAGCACCTGGACGGCATCTGCCACGTCTACGTGGATGCCCATGCCGATCTGGAGAAAGCCGCGAACATCGCCTTCAACGCCAAGACCTACCGTTATGGCATCTGCGGCGCCATGGAAACCTTGCTGGTCGATGCCAGCGTCGCCGAGGCTTTTCTGCCGTCGATGGCGCGCCGCTTCGAAGAGAAGGGCGTGGAGCTGCGTGGCTGCGAGCGCACCTGCGCGATCATCACCGCCAAGCCGGCCAATGAAGACGACTGGCACACCGAGTACCTCGACGCCATCCTGTCGATCCGTGTGGTCGAGGGCCTGGAAGCGGCCATCGAGCACATCAACCACTATGGCTCGCACCACACCGATTCCATCGCCACGGAGCATCAGGGCAATGCCCGGCGCTTCATGGCTGAGGTGGATTCGGCCTCGGTCATGCTCAACGCGCCCACCTGCTTCGCCGACGGCTTCGAATACGGCCTGGGCGCGGAGATCGGCATTTCCACCGACAAGCTGCACGCTCGCGGCCCGGTCGGTCTCGAGGGGCTGACCTGCGAGAAGTACGTGGTGATCGGCGACGGCCAACTGCGCGGGTCGTGCTGAGTTGAGCAAGGCCACCGCAGTGCGGCGTATCGGTATCCTGGGCGGCACGTTCGACCCTGTGCACATCGGCCACCTGCGCAGCGCGCTGGAAGTGGCCGAGTTCATGGCCCTGGACGAACTGCGCCTGCTGCCCAACGCGCGCCCGCCGCACCGTGATACCCCGCAGGTGGCCGCCACCGATCGGCTGGCCATGGTGCGCGGCGCGGTGCAGGGCGTGGCGGGGTTGAGCGTCGATGCCCGCGAACTCGAACGCGACAAGCCGTCCTATACCATCGACACCCTGGAGTCGGTCCGGGCGGAGTTGAACCCGCACGATCAGCTGTACCTGGTGCTGGGCTGGGACGCCTTCTGCGGCCTGCCGGGCTGGCACCGCTGGGAAGAGTTGCTGCAACACTGTCACATCCTGGTGCTGCAGCGCCCGGATGCCGATGTCGAACCCCCCGACGAGCTGCGCAACTTGCTGGCTGCGCGCTCGCAGAGCGATCCCACCGCCATGTCCGGCCCGGCGGGAAACATTTCGTTCGTCTGGCAGACGCCGCTTGCGGTGTCCGCCACGCAGATCCGACAGCTGCTGGCCAGCGGCAAGTCGGTTCGGTTTCTGGTGCCGGACGCCGTACTGGCCTACATCGAGGCGCACGGTCTGTACCGTGCGTCCCACTGAGGGGGCCGCAGGGCACCCCATTCAACGAGTTGAACGAGTTTTATATGACCAAGCAGAAAATCAATGGCGAAGAACTGGTCGAATTGACCAAAGCCGCGCTGGAAGACGTCAAGGCCCAGGACATCCAGGTCATCGACGTGCGCGACAAGCATAGCCTCACCGACTACATGATCATCGCCACCGGTACCTCCAACCGGCAGATCAACGCGATGCTGGAAAAGGTCCGCGAGGCGGTCAAGGCCAAGGGCGCCCAGCCTCTGGGCGAAGAAGGCAAGGGCGACAGCGATTGGGTGCTGCTGGACCTCAACGACGTCATCGTCCACATGATGACCGCCGCTGCTCGCCAGTTCTACGACCTGGAGCGCCTGTGGCTGGGTGCCGAACAGAGCCGCGCCGGTGACGGCAAGCACCACAGCCCGGAAAACGTACACGAGTATTCCGACAAGCTCCGGGACCGGGAATAAGCCCGCGCCATGCGTCTGCGTCTGATTGCGGTGGGCTCGCGCATGCCCAAGTGGGTGGAGGAAGGCTGGCACGAGTACGCCAAGCGCCTGCCCCAGGAGCTGTCGCTGGAGCTGGTGGAGATTGCGCTGAATACCCGCGGCAAGAACGCCGATGTCGCTCGC
Organism: Pseudomonas sp. SC11; assembly: GCF_047039205.1. NCBI lineage: Bacteria > Pseudomonadati > Pseudomonadota > Gammaproteobacteria > Pseudomonadales > Pseudomonadaceae > Pseudomonas > Pseudomonas sp. SC11. The sequence continues at coordinate 755,588 of NZ_CP178183.1, forward strand.
CTGATTCGTCAGGAGGGCGAGGCGATGCTGGCCAAGGTGCAACCGGGCGAGCGCATCGTCACCCTCGAAGTGCACGGCAAGCCGTGGAGCACCGAGCAACTGGCGGTCGAACTGGACCGCTGGCGCCTGGATTCGCGTACGGTCAACCTGATGGTGGGCGGTCCGGAAGGGCTGGCGCCGGAAGTCTGTGCCCGCGCCGAACAGCGCTGGTCGCTTTCGCCCCTGACCCTGCCGCACCCGCTGGTGCGGATACTCATCGGCGAACAGATCTATCGCGCCTGGACGGTGTTGTCCGGGCACCCCTACCACAAATGATCGCGTAAGCCTGTCCGATGCCGCAGCAGATCCGCCTCAAGGACCACGAGAAAGACGCCCGTCTGGTGCGCAACCGCGTCGTGGTCGGTGCGGTGGCCATCATGCTGCTGGTCGCCGTGCTGATCGCGCGTCTGTATTACCTGCAGATCATCCAGTACGACTATCACTCCACACTGTCGGAAAACAACCGGGTGCACGTGCAGCCGATTCCGCCGACCCGTGGGCTGATCTTCGACCGCAACGGGGTGATCGTCGCCGACAACCGGCCCAGCTTCAGCCTGACCATGACCCGCGAGCGGGCGGGGCAGTGGCAGACGGTGCTCGACACCATCATCGAAGTGCTGGAGCTGACCGAGGACGACCGCGCGCTGTTCGAGAAACGCATGAAGCAGGGGCGACGCCCGTTCGAGCCGGTGCCGATCCTCTTCGAGCTCAACGAAGACCAGATCGCCCGGGTGGCGGTGAACCAGTTCCGCCTGCCGGGCGTGGAAGTGGTGGCGCAGTTGGTGCGTCACTACCCGCAGGGTGCGCACTTCGCCCACTCGGTGGGCTATGTGGGGCGGATCAACGAGAAAGAGCTCAAGTCGCTCGACCCGGTCAACTACAGCGGCACCCACCACATCGGCAAGACCGGCATCGAGCGCTTCTACGAAGACCAGTTGCACGGTCAGGTGGGGTACGAGGAAGTCGAGACCAACGCCCGTGGCCGGGTGCTGCGGGTGCTCAAGCGCACCGATCCGATTCCGGGCAAGGACATCGTCCTGAGCCTGGACATCAAGTTGCAGGAAGCGGCCGAACAAGCCCTGGGCGGGCGTCGTGGCGCCATCGTCGCCCTCGATCCGCGCACGGGTGAAGTGCTGGCGATGGTCAGCCAGCCGAGCTTCGATCCCAACCTGTTCGTCACCGGCATCAGCTTCAAGGCCTATGCCGAGCTGCGCGATTCGATCGATCGGCCGCTGTTCAACCGTGTGCTGCGCGGACTCTACCCGCCCGGCTCGACCATCAAGCCGGCGGTGGCCATCGCGGGTCTGGACAGTGGCGTGGTCAATGCCAGCAGCCGGGTGTTCGACCCCGGCTACTACCAACTGCCCAACTACGACCACAAGTACCGCAACTGGAACCGCACCGGTGACGGCTGGGTGGACCTGGACGTGGCGATCATGCGTTCCAACGACACGTATTTCTACGATCTGGCGCACAAGATGGGCATCGACCGCCTTTCGGCCTACATGAACAAGTTCGGTATCGGCCAGAAAGTCTCGCTGGACATGTTCGAGGAGTCGCCCGGGCTGATGCCGTCGCGCGAATGGAAGCGCGCTACCCGCCGCCAAGCCTGGTTCCCGGGTGAAACGTTGATCCTCGGCATTGGCCAGGGCTATATGCAGGCCACGCCGCTGCAATTGGCCCAGGCCACCGCACTGATCGCCAACAAGGGCAAGTGGAACCGGCCGCACCTGGCCAAGACCATCGAAGGTCAGCCGCCGGTGGACGACAACCCGATGGCCGACATCGTGCTGCGCGACAAGAACGACTGGGCGCGCGTCACCCACGGCATGGAGCAGGTGATGCACGGCGCTCGCGGCACCGCGCGCAAGGCCGCGCTCGGCTCGCCCTACCGCATCGCCGGCAAGAGTGGCACCGCGCAGGTGGTGGCGATCAAGCAGGGTGAGAAGTACGACCGCAACAAACTCCAGGAGCGTCACCGCGACCACGCGCTGTTCGTCGCCTTCGCCCCGGCCGAGGCCCCGAAGATCGTGGTGTCGGTGATGGTCGAGAACGGCGAGTCCGGCTCGGGTGTCGCTGCCCCCGTGGTGCGCCAGGTCATGGACGCCTGGTTGCTCGACGAGAACGGCCAGCTCAAGCCTGAGTTCGGCACCGCCACCGCTACTGTCGCCCAGGAACCGGCCCCGTGAAGAACAATTTCGATCGCATGCTCTCCAGCGAGGACGTGATGCGCAGGCGCGCCAGCTTCCTGCAGCGCATCCATGTCGACGGCCCGCTGCTGCTCATCCTGCTGACCCTGGCCGCCGGCAGCCTGTTCGTCCTGTATTCGGCCAGCGGCAAGAACTGGGACCTGCTGATGATGCAGGCCACCTCGTTCGGCATCGGCCTGGTCTCGATGTTCGTCATCGCCCAGCTCGAACCGCGCTTCATGGCGCGCTGGGTGCCCTTGGCCTACGTGGTCGGGGTGCTGCTGCTGGTGGTGGTGGACGTCATGGGGCACAACGCCATGGGCGCCACGCGCTGGATCAACATCCCCGGGGTGATTCGCTTCCAGCCCTCGGAATTCATGAAGATCATCATGCCGGCGACCATCGCCTGGTACCTGTCCAAGCGCACCTTGCCGCCGCACCTCAAGCATGTGGCGATCAGCCTGGTGTTGATCGGCATGCCGTTCATCCTCATCGTGCGCCAGCCGGACCTGGGCACTGCGTTGCTGATTCTCGCCTCGGGCGCCTTCGTGCTGTTCATGGGCGGCCTGCGCTGGCGCTGGATCGTCAGCGTGGTGGCGGCGGCGGTGCCGGTGGCCGTGGCGATGTGGTTCTTCGTCATGCACGACTACCAGAAACAGCGGGTGCTGACCTTCCTCGATCCGGAAAGCGACCCGCTGGGCACCGGCTGGAACATCATCCAGTCCAAGGCGGCGATCGGTTCGGGCGGGGTGTTCGGCAAGGGCTGGCTGCTGGGCACTCAGTCGCACCTGGACTTCCTGCCGGAAAGCCACACCGACTTCATCATCGCCGTGCTCGGCGAGGAGTTCGGGCTGGTGGGCATCTGCCTGTTGCTGATCATTTATCTGCTGTTGATCGGTCGCGGCCTGGTCATCACCGCGCAGGCGCAGACCCTGTTCGGCAAGCTGCTGGCCGGCAGCCTGACCATGACATTCTTCGTTTACGTCTTCGTCAATATCGGTATGGTGAGCGGTCTGTTGCCGGTGGTGGGGGTGCCGTTGCCCTTCATCAGTTACGGCGGAACTTCGTTGGTGACGCTGCTGTCAGCGTTTGGCGTTCTGATGTCGATCCATACGCACCGAAAATGGATCGCCCAGGTTTGAATAAGGTGAACAATCACATGCAAGCAGTGCGTAGTTGGGCGGCCCGTTGTATGCCGTGGATCGGCGCGGTGGGGTTGCTCGGCGCTGTCCAGCAGGCCGATGCCGGCGATTACGACGGCTCACCCCAGGTGGCCGAGTTCGTCGGCGAGATGGCCCGCGATTACGGGTTCGCCAGCGAGCAACTGACGGCGGTGTTCCACGAGGTGCAGCGCAAGCAGGCGATCCTCGATGCGATTTCGCGGCCGGCCGAGCGGGTCAAGCCGTGGAAAGACTATCGGCCGATGTTCATCAGCGATGCGCGCATCGCCCGTGGCGTGGACTTCTGGCGCCAGCACGAGGCGGTGCTGGCGCGTGCCGAGCAGGAATACGGCGTGCCGGCCCAGTACATCGTGTCGATCATCGGTGTAGAGACGTTCTTCGGCCGCAATACCGGTAATTACCGGGTGATCGATGCGCTGTCGACGCTGGGCTTCGACTACCCGCCGCGCGCCGACTTCTTCCGCAAGGAACTGCGCGAGTTCCTCCTGCTGGCCCGCGAGGAGCAGCTCGATCCGCTCACCCTCAAGGGTTCCTACGCCGGGGCCATGGGCTTGCCGCAGTTCATGCCGAGCAGTTTCCGCAACTACGCGGTGGACTTCGACCACGATGGCCACATCAATATCTGGACCAACCCGGACGATGCCATCGGCAGCGTGGCCAGCTACTTCAAGCGTCACGGCTGGGTGGCCGGGGAGCCGGTGGTCAGCCGCGCCGAGGTAAGCGGGCCGCGGGTCGACGAAGGGGTGACCCAGGGCATCGAACCGGTCAAGACGGTCGGGGAGTTGCGGGCGTTGGGCTGGTCGAGTCATGATGCGCTGCGCGACGATCAGCCAGTCACCGCCTTCCGACTCGAAGGCGACAACGGCCCGGAATACTGGATGGGCCTGAAGAATTTCTACGCGATCACGCGTTACAACCGCAGCGTGATGTATGCCATGGCGGTGCATCAGCTGTCGCAACAGCTGGTCCAGGCACGGGGCGTCAAGTAATGCGCGAACTGTTCAAAGCCAACACCCTCAAGCTGCTGAGCTGCGCCGCCATCGGTGTGCTGCTGGTCAGCTGTTCGTCCAGTCGTCCAACGCCCACCAAGTCGAGCGGCACGGCCGTGCGCTCGCAGCCGGGCCTGGACATCAACCGGGCGCACAAGGACGGCGCGCCGTGGTGGGACGTGGACGTCAACAAGATTCCGGACGCCACGCCGACCGTTCACACGGGCGCCTACAAGGCCAACCCTTACACCGTGCTGGGCAAGACCTACTACCCGATGCAGGACGCGCGCAGCTATCGCGCCGAGGGTACGGCGTCCTGGTACGGCACCAAGTTCCATGGCCAGAACACCGCCAACGGCGAGCTGTACGACTTGTATGGCATGAGCGCGGCGCACAAGACCCTGCCGCTGCCGGCCTACGTGCGCGTCACCAACCTGGCCAACGGTCGCAGCGTGATCCTGCGGGTCAACGACCGCGGCCCGTTCTATTCCGACCGCATCATCGACCTGTCCTACGCCGCAGCGAAAAAGCTCGGCTACGCCGAAACCGGCACCGCCCACGTGCGCGTGGAGGGTATCGACCCGCAGCAGTGGTGGGCGCAGAAGGGCCAGCGTCCACCGCTGATGCTCAAGGAGCCGCAGGTCGCCCAGGCCCAGCCGGTCCCGGCCAGCACCGGCCGCGTCGAGCAGTGGACGCCTCCGCCGCAGCAGCACGCCGCGCCCGTGGTCCCGGTTCAGGTGGGCGGCAACAGCGTGCCCGGCAATCGCGGCGGCAGCTTCTTGCAGGTCGGCGCCTTCGCCAACCCGGATGCCGCCGAATTGCTGCGTTCGAAACTGAGCACCATGGTCAGCGCCCCGGTCTTCATCAGTTCCATCGTGCGCAACCAGCAGACCCTGCACCGCGTACGCCTGGGGCCGATCAGCAGCCAGGGTGAAATCCAGCAGGCCCAGGACAGCATTCGCCTGGCGAACCTGGGCCAGGCCAAGGTCGTCACGGACTGAGCCACGCGCCTGCGACGAGTTGAAAGCTGCAAGTTGAAAGCTGCAAGCTGCAAGAGGAGCTGTCCATGCGTACCGCTTGTTCTTGAAGCTTGCAGCTTGTAACTCACCGCTTCGAGCTTGTTCATGAATTGCCGAGGCATGCCATGTACAATGGCGGTTTTTGCCCCTTTGGGGCAGGGCTGCATGTCAGCCTGGAAATACACTGAAACGCCGCGGTTGTCCTGCGGAACATCAGACCATTAGCGATCTACGAGAGACGGATGAACATCACCAACCTTGCCAAACGCCTTTGCCTGCCCGTACTGCTGATGATCATGCCCGCTGCTTTCGCAGCCGAGCAGATGATGCCGGCACCTCCGCAACTGGCAGCCAAGTCCTACGTACTGATGGACGCGTCCAGCGGCAACGTGCTGGTCGAGAACAACGGCGACGAGCGCCTGCCGCCGGCCAGCCTGACCAAACTGATGACCGCCTACATCGCCACCCTCGACATCCGTCGTGGGCAGATCGGCGAGAACGACCCGGTGACCGTCAGCGAGAACGCCTGGCGCACCGGTGGTTCGCGCATGTTCATCAAGGTCGGTAGCCAGGTGACCGTCAGCGACCTGCTGCACGGCATCATCATCCAGTCTGGCAACGACGCCTCGGTCGCCCTGTCCGAGCACATCGCCGGCAGCGAAGACGCGTTCGCCGACATGATGAACAAGACCGCTGCCGACCTGGGCATGTCCAATTCGCACTTCATGAACCCCACCGGCCTGCCGAACCCCGAGCACTATTCGTCGGCGCACGACATGGCCCTGCTGGCGCGCGCGATCATCAACGAAGATCCGGCCCACTACGCCATCTACTCGCAGAAAGAGTTCTTCTGGAACAACATCAAGCAGCCCAACCGCAACCTGCTGCTGTGGCGTGACAAGACCGTCGACGGTCTGAAGACCGGCCACACCGAGGAGGCCGGTTACTGCATGGTGGCGTCGGCCGTACGTGATGGTCAGCGCCTGATCGCCGTGGTGTTCGGCACCAACAGCGAGCAGTCCCGCGCTGCCGAAACCCAGAAGCTGCTGACCTACGGCTTCCGCTTCTTCGAAACCCAGACCTTCTACCAGAAGGGTGTCGAGCTGAGCCAGGCCCCGGTCTGGAAAGGCGCTACCGGCCAGGTCAAGGCGGGTCTGGCCAACGACCTGACCATGACCATGCCCAAGGGCCAGCTCAAGCGTCTGCAAGCGTCGATGACCATGAATCCGCAACTGACTGCGCCTATCGCCAAAGGCGAGGTGATCGGTAAAGTGGAAGTCAAACTGGATGACAAAGTGGTGCAGACGACCGACCTGATCGCCCTTGATGGCGTCGAAGAAGGTGGTTTCTTCCGTCGTATGTGGGATAGCATCCGCCTGTTCTTCTACGGTTTGTTCAACTGATACGTGACCTGCCATGCCCCCGAGCCATCACGCCGGGGGCATCGTTGTTGCCACGCCTTACGAGGGCGTTTGCGCCATGAGCGAAGCTGACGTCAAGTCGCACAAAATCGAATTTCCCTGCCAGGACTATCCGATCAAGGTGATCGGCGATACCGGTGTCGGTTTCCGGGACACCGTGATCGAGATCCTCAGCAAGCATGCAAAAGTCGACCTGAGCACCCTGGCCGAGCGCCAGAGCAAGGAAGGCAAGTACACCACCGTGCAACTGCATATCGTCGCCGAAAGCGAAGACCAGTTGCAGGACATCAACAGCGCCCTGCGTGCCACCGGCATCGTGAAAATGGTGCTGTGATGCCCGGATGCCTGGGCTTCCGCGAGCTTGGCCTGCAGCCGTACGAGCCGGTACTGGAGGCCATGCGTCGCTTCACCGGACAGCGCACTGCGCAGACGCCCGATGAAGTCTGGCTGGTCGAGCACCTGCCGGTGTTCACCCAAGGCCAGGCCGGCAAGCCCGAGCACCTGATGCTGCCTGGCGACATCCCGGTGGTACAGACCGAACGCGGTGGACAGGTGACCTACCATGGCCCCGGTCAACTGGTGGCGTACCTGCTGCTGGATGTGCGTCGCCTGGGCATCGGTGTGCGCGAGCTGGTCAGTCGCATCGAAGCGAGTCTGGTCGCGCTGCTGGCCAGTTACCAGGTCACGGCGGCGGCCAAGCCTGACGCCCCCGGCGTGTACGTCGACAACGCGAAGATCGCTTCGCTGGGGCTGCGCATCCGTAACGGCTGCGCGTTCCACGGCCTGGCGCTGAACGTCGACATGGACCTGGCGCCCTTTCGCCGAATCAACCCCTGCGGGTATGCGGGGCTGGCCATGACCCAGCTGCGCGACCACACAGGCCCGATCGAACTCGACGAGGTCAGGACGAGGCTGCGCGAACAGCTGGTCAGGCACCTCGACTACGCTGAGCAGACGACCCTCACGGGCGGAATCGACTGAATATGACTACTGTGCAAGAAGCCGTGCCGAATCTGATCGCGACGCAAGACGTCACGCCCCGCCCTGCGCCCAAGAAAGTCGAGGCTGGGGTCAAGCTGCGCGGCGCCGAGAAGGTGGCACGCATCCCGGTGAAGATCATCCCCACCGACGAGCTGCCGAAGAAACCCGACTGGATTCGCGTGCGCATCCCGGTGTCGCCGGAAGTCGACCGCATCAAGCAACTGCTGCGCAAGCACAAGCTGCACAGCGTCTGTGAAGAGGCGTCCTGCCCGAACCTGGGCGAATGCTTCTCCGGCGGCACGGCCACCTTCATGATCATGGGTGACATCTGCACCCGTCGCTGCCCGTTCTGCGACGTCGGCCACGGTCGTCCCAAGCCGCTGGACCTGGACGAGCCGAAGAACCTGGCCGTGGCCATCGCCGACCTGCGCCTGAAGTACGTGGTGATCACCTCAGTGGACCGCGACGACCTGCGTGACGGTGGCGCCCAGCACTTCGCCGATTGCATCCGCGAGATCCGCGCCTTGTCGCCGGGCGTGCAACTCGAAACCCTGGTGCCGGACTACCGTGGTCGCATGGACGTGGCACTGGAAATCACCGCGCAGACTCCGCCGGACGTGTTCAACCACAACCTGGAAACCGTACCGCGCCTGTACAAGGCAGCGCGTCCGGGTTCGGACTACGACTGGTCGCTGGACCTGCTGCAGAAGTTCAAGCAGATGGTGCCGCACGTGCCGACCAAATCGGGCTTGATGCTGGGCCTGGGCGAGACCGACGAAGAGGTCATCGAGGTGATGCAGCGCATGCGCGAGCACGAGATCGACATGCTCACCCTCGGCCAGTACCTGCAGCCGTCGCGCAGCCACCTGCCGGTGCAACGCTTCGTGCACCCGGACACCTTCGCCTGGTTCGCTGAGGAAGGCTACAAGATGGGCTTCAAGAATGTCGCCTCCGGCCCGCTGGTGCGCTCCTCGTACCACGCCGACCAGCAGGCCCACGAAGCCAAGATCAAGCTCTGATTCGGGGCGGGTCGAACATGCCGATGTACGCTGCCAAGCGTCATCGGCATTTTTTTTAGCGGTAAGCTGCGAGCGCGTGGTGGAGGTGCAGGGTGGAGCGTGTTGGAACAGCTGCAGTAGGGTTGCCGAAGGCCTTGGTGCCAGGGGCGCGGTTTGCCATCGTGGCACCGGCGGGACCGGCGCGGGTGGATATGGGCACGGTCACGCAATGGTTCGAGCGTCGCGGATACGAGTGCCGGATCTATCCGGGGGTGTTGCAGGCGCAGGGGTATCTGGCAGGGAGCGATGAGCAGCGCCTGCGCGATCTGCACGACGCCTTTGCCGATCCGCAGATCGACGCGATTCTGTGCATGCGTGGTGGCTACGGCAGCATGCGGCTGCTTGACCGGTTGGATTTCTCGCTGATTCGCCAGCATCCGAAACCCTTGATCGGTTATAGCGATATCACGGCTTTGCACACAGCCATTGCGCGGCATGCCGGGTTCATCAGCTTCCACGGCGGTATGCTCAATGCTGATCTGCTCGGGGACAAGCGCGAGCCTACGGTGAGTTCGCTGTTCGCGCAGTTGAATGGGCAAGTGGGTTGCGGCGATGTGATCGCGCATCCGCAGGACTTCGCGTTGACCACCGTGGTGCCCGGTGCAGCCAGCGGGCGTCTGGTCGGCGGCAACCTGTCGATGCTCGGCGCGACGCTGGGCACATCGGCGCAGATCGAGACGCACGACAGCATCCTGTTCATCGAGGACGTCAACGAGCCGCTGTACCGGGTGGATCGGTTGCTCACCCAACTGCGCCTGGCGGGCAGACTGAAGGGGGTCAAGGGCGTGCTGGTGGGGGACTTCGCCGGTATTACCGTGGCGTCGTTGCAGCCGTTGTTGCGCGATATCTTCGGCCCCTTGCAGGTGCCCGTGCTGGCTGGATGGCGCAGCGGGCATTGCGACCCGAATGTGTGTCTACCGTTGGGCGCGCGCGTGCGGCTGGACAGCGACGCGCAGACGTTGACGCTGGAACAGCCGTTGTTCAGCGCCTAGCCCTTGGGGAAGCGGCCTTGTGCCGCGATTTGAGCGCGCCGCGGTCCCACGGTTTTCCGCTTCGCCGCTGCCATCGTCGGGACCGCTTTGCGGTCCAATCGCGACGCAAGGCCGCTCCCACAAGTTGGCCGGTGTAGCTCAGACAGCCTGGGCGAGCATCGTGCCCTGAGGCCTTTGCGAGCAATTGTCATGCTCAATTCCTGGCAGCTCGCACGCTCGTGGGAGCGGCCTCGTGTCGCCATTGGACTGCGCCGCAGTCCCAACGGTTTTCAGCTTAGCCGCTCGAGCTGCGCCCTTAGCGCAGGCTCTCCAGCAGCTTGTGCGTCGGGTAACCATCGGCCGGCCAGCCCAGGCCCTGCTGAGCCGTGCGAATTGCCTTGCGGGTATTGGCGCCGATGATGCCGTCGGCGTTGCCGGCGTCGTGTCCGCGGGCGTTGAGCAGGTTCTGCAACTCGACCCGCTCGCTGCGGCTCAACGGCAGATCGTCCTTCGGCCAGGCCCCGGCGATGAAACCCCAGCCGGAGAAGCGGTCGCCCAGCAGGCTCACGGCCAGCGCATAGGACGAGGAATTGTTGTATTTGAGGATCGCGCGGAAGTTGTCCAGCACCAGGAAGGCTGGGCCGCGCGCGCCCGCTGGCAGCAGGAGTGCCGCCGACAGCGAGTTGCTGCCAGCCGGCAGTTGCGTGCCGGTGGGCAGCTTCACGCCCAGGCTGAGCCATTCGCTGACCGGCTTGCGCTGGGCGCCGTCGGCCAGCCAGTAATCGAAGCCGGCCGGTACCTGGACCTCGAAGCCCCATGGCTGCCCGCGTTTCCAGCCTGAGCTTTGCAGGTAGTGCGCAGTGGAGGCCAGGGCGTCCGGCGTGCTGTTCCAGATGTCGCGGCGACCATCGCCGTCGAAATCCACCGCATGGGTGTTGTAGGTGGTAGGGATGAACTGGGTCTGGCCCATGGCGCCGGCCCAAGAGCCGCGCATGGCTTCAGGCTGAATGTCACCGTTCTGCAGGATCTGTAGGGCCGCGATGAGCTGGTCCTGGGCGAAGGTTGGGCGACGGCCTTCGTAGGCCAGGGTGGCCAGCGAGCGGATCACCGATTTGTTGCCCTGGAACTGACCGAAGTTGCTTTCCATACCCCACACCGCCACCAGCACCTGGCGATCGACGCCGTAGCGTTGCTCGATGCGTGAGAGCAACTCGGCATTCTGCTCCAGCAGTTTCTTGCCGTTGCGCACCCGCAGCGGCGACAGCGCGCTGTCGAGGTATTCCCAGACCGGGCGGCTGAATTCAGGCTGGCTGCGGTCGGCCTTGATCACGTCCATGTCCGGCGTGACACCGAGGAATGCGCGGTCGAAGGTGGCCGCGCTGATGCCGGCTTGCAAGGCCTGCTGACGGAAGCCCGCCTGCCACTGGGCGAAGGTCTGCAGCGGCTGGATATCGCCGTTGCTGTCGGCGCTGCTGGCCGGAAGGCTGACGTTGGCAGTGGGTTGGGCTGGAGCCAAGGGCAGGGCGTCGGCGGCGGTAGGTTTTTCCGCGCAGGCGACGAGCAGGATGAAGCTGGAGGCCGCGATCAGCTGGCGGGACTGCCAGCGCTGGGGAAGACTGAAGGACATGCACAGATCCAGTTTTGCAGTTCAGGTGCCGACCATATCATGCCTGCGGCTTTTTCAGGCGGCCAGAAAGCAAGAAGCCTCCCAATCTCTCGATTGGAAGGCTTCGCGGCGGTAGCTGCCTTTGCCCTTTTCCGGTCGTTCCTGGCGGCAGCGGAACAGGGGTTGGGCGATGATCGACTTGGCCTTGTTGGGGCCGTGCGTTTTCGGCTTCTTGCTCATGGCGGATTCCCGGTAGGGGTGACGTTCGAGGGGTGACTGTACGGGGCGCTGAGGGGCAGGGCCAATTGAATCTGTTTATGGTGCGGACCTGCGTGCGCTGCGGCGACAGCACGCAGCCCCGTGATCACTGCGACGGCAGGCCTATGCGCTGGCCGGCCATCAACAGCACCAGCCGCGCCAGGCTGGTCCACGGCGAGCCCTCGGCCTGACCCTTGATCTGTGCATCGATGCGCTGGGCGTCCTGCAACAGCTGAGTCCAGCGTTGCGCCGAGAGCCGCTGCAAGGCTTTGCTCACCAGTGGCCGACGCTTGTCCCACACCGGTGGCCTGGCCTGGCTGAAGGCTTTGTCCAGCGGTACGCCCTGGCTGAACTGCTGGGCCAAACCGGCCAGCAGGCGCAGTTCGCGGGCCAAGGCCCAGAGGATGACCGGCGGTTCCACGCCCTCGCCACGCAGCCCTTCGAGCATGCGCAGGGCATGCGCCGCTTCGCCATTGAGGATGGCATCGACCAGGCCGAAGACATCGAAGCGAGCGCTGTCGGCGACGGCGGCCTGCACCGTCTCGACGGTGATCTGATTGCCGTCGGCCAGCAGCTTGAGCTTCTCGATTTCCTGGGCCGCGGCCAGCAGGTTGCCTTCCACCCGCGCAGCGATCAGGTCGAGCGCATCGCGCTGCGCCGACAGGCCGGCCTGAGACAGGCGCTGGTTGATCCACTGCGGCAACTGTTGGGCGTCCACTGGCCAGATCTGGATGAACTGGCACTGTTCACCGTCGATCAGCGCCTTGCCCCACTTGGTCTTCTGCGCGCTGCCGTCGAGCTTGGGCAGGCTGACCAGCAGCAGGGTGTCCTCGGCGGGCCGGGCGCAGTACTCCATCAGCGCGGCGGCGCCTTTGTCACCGGGCTTGCCCGACGGCAGGCGCAATTCGAGCAGCCGTCGCTGGGCGAACAGGGACAGGCTGGCACCGGCCAGCAGCAGGCTGCCCCAGTCGAAATTGGCGTCGGCGCTGAACACCTGGCGTTCGTCGAAGCCCTGCTGGCGCGCGGCCGTGCGGATGGCGTCAGCGGCCTCCTGGCACAGCAGCGGATCGTCGCCGCTGACCACGTAGACCGGCGCCAGCGTGCCTTGCAGGTGCTTGTTGAGTTGGGCGGGAGAAAGCTTCATGGCGGGGCAGGGGCACCGCAGGTGCCCCATTGAGCCTCAGTTGGCCGGGACTTCCATCGGCGATTGCTGGGGCGTGTTGTCCTGCACACGCTGGGCTTCGCGCAACGCTTCGGCTTCGGCGCGGGCGCGCTCGTCGGCTTTTTGCTGGAGGTCGGCCAGTTGTGCCGGGGTGAGCTGCTGCAAGCGAACCATCATGCCCTGGACCAGTTCGCGGCGCAGTTCCTTGCGGATCTGACCGGATTCCTGGGTGGAGCCGGCGATGTTGTTGCCGTCGTAGACGTAGTCCTTGCGCACTTCCAGTTTGTCTTCCAGCAGCACGGTGTCGTTATGACCCTGCACCACGTAGTTGAGCACGGTGGTCAGCTCGTACTCCGCCGAGCGGCTACCGCCGGTGTAGGTGGCGGCGCGCTGGGATTCCTGCTCGTTGGTCAGCACCAGCTTGTAGGGTGCCCCGCTGTAGACCTTGACGCCGCTGCTCTGCAGCGACTGGCGCAGTTGTTTGACGGTGTCGCCGTAGGCGTTGCGCGCACCCAGGTCCAGCTCCTTGAAAGCCAGTTCGTTGGTGCCGGTACCGCGCAGCTGGAAACCGCAGGCGCCCAGCGCAGCGGCCAGGCCAATTACCAGCAGATTGCGTTTGATCATGGTGTAGCTCCCTTTTGGGCCTGTTGCGCCCGCCCCGTCGCCAGGGCGGGCTTGCCATCAGTTGGCGACGATGTTGACCAGCTTGCCCGGTACCACGATGACCTTGCGGATGGTCAGGCCATCGATGAAGCGCAGGACGTTCTCGTTGTTGCGGGCGGCGTGTTCGATGTCTTCGCGGCTGGCGGTGGCCGGCATTTCCACCTGGCCGCGCAGCTTGCCGTTGACCTGCACTACCAGGGTGAGGCTGTCCTGCACCAAGGCGCTCTCGTCGACGGTTGGCCAGACGGCATCGATGACCGGCTGGGCATGGCCCAGCGCCTGCCACAGGGCGTGCGAGAGGTGCGGCGTGATCGGTGCCAGCAGCAGGGTCACCGCTTCCAGGCCCTCGTGCAGCAGTGCACGGTCCTGCGCGGTGGTCTGCGGCGCTTTCTCCAGCACGTTCATCAGCGTCATCACCTGGGCGATGGCGGTGTTGAACTTGTGGAACTGGCCTACGTCGGTGCTCGCTTGCTTGATGGCCGCGTGGATAGCGCGGCGAATGACCTTCTGCGCATCGTCCAGCGCGGCGATGTCGAGGCTGCCCGGCAAACCTTGGGCGACATGGCCCTGTGCCAGACGCCAGACCCGACGCAGGAAGCGGCTGGCGCCTTCGACGCCGGAGTCGGACCATTCCAGGCTCATGTCCGGTGGCGAGGCGAACATCATGAACAGGCGGCAGGTGTCGGCGCCGTAGGCGTCGATCATGGCCTGCGGGTCGACGCCATTGTTCTTCGACTTGGACATCTTCTCGGTGCCGCCGATTTCCACCGGCAGGCCATCGGTCTTCAGGCGTGCGCCGATGATCTTGGCCTTGGCGTCGCGCTCGACTTCAACGTCGGCGGGATTGAACCAGTCCTTGCCACCGTTGCTGGCCACGCGGAAGTAGGTCTCGGCGACCACCATGCCTTGGGTCAGCAGGTTCTTGAACGGCTCGTTGGAGGTGACCAGGCCCTCGTCGCGCATCAGCTTGTGGAAGAAGCGCGCGTACAGCAGGTGCAGGATGGCGTGTTCGATACCGCCGATGTACTGATCGACCGGCAGCCAGTGGTTGGCCGCTTTCGGGTCGACCAGGCCTTGGTCGTAGTGCGGCGAGGCGTAGCGGGCGAAATACCAGGACGACTCGACGAAAGTGTCCATGGTGTCGGTTTCACGCTTGGCCGGGCTGCCGCATTTCGGGCAGGTGCACGCGTAGAACTCGGGCAGGCGCGCCAGCGGCGAGCCGGCGCCGTCCGGCACCACGTCTTCGGGCAGGCGCACCGGCAGTTGGTCTTCCGGCACGGGCACGTCGCCGCAGGACGGGCAATGGATGATCGGGATCGGGCAGCCCCAGTAGCGCTGGCGGCTGATGCCCCAGTCGCGCAGGCGGAACTGGGTACGCGATTTGCCGAGTTCCTTGCGGATCAGGGCCGCTTCGATGGCGTCGAACGCGCCGGCGAAGTCCAGGCCGTCGAACTCGCCGGAGTTGATCAGCACACCGTGCTCACCGTAGGCGGCGTTCCATTCGGCGCCGACGTCATCACCGGCGCTGGTGCGCACCACCGCCTTGACCGGCAACTGGTACTTGCGGGCGAACTCGAAGTCGCGCTCGTCGTGTGCCGGGACAGCCATCACCGCGCCGTCGCCGTAGTGCATCAGCACGTAGTTGGCGACCCATACCGGCAGCTTCTCGCCGGTCAGTGGATGCTCGACCCGCAGGGCAGTGGCCATGCCCTTCTTCTCCTGGGTGGCCATGTCGGCCTCGGCGACGCTGCCGCTCTTGCACTCGTCGATGAATGCCTGCAGCGCCGGATTGCCCTGGGCGGCCTGGGTGGCCAGCGGGTGCTCGGCGGCGACGGCTACGTAGGTGGCGCCCATCAGGGTATCGGGGCGGGTGGTGAAGACTTTCAGTG
The DNA here is from genome assembly GCF_047039205.1 of Pseudomonas sp. SC11. Lineage (NCBI taxonomy): Bacteria > Pseudomonadati > Pseudomonadota > Gammaproteobacteria > Pseudomonadales > Pseudomonadaceae > Pseudomonas > Pseudomonas sp. SC11. Next base: position 771,014 of record NZ_CP178183.1, read on the forward strand.
CACCGGACTGGCCGATGCTGGCCTGGTCGTAGGGGAACTGCACTTCCATACCGCGCGACTTGCCGATCCAGTTGCGCTGCATGGTCTTGACCTGCTCGGGCCAGCCCGGCAGTTCGTCGAGGCTTTCCAGCAGTTCGTCGGCGTAGTCGGTGATGCGGAAGTAGTACATCGGGATTTCGCGCTTCTCGATCAGCGCGCCCGAACGCCAGCCGCGGCCGTCGATGACTTGCTCGTTGGCCAGCACGGTCTGGTCGGCCGGGTCCCAGTTCACGGTCCCGTTCTTGCGGTAGATCACGCCTTTTTCGAACAGGCGGGTGAACAGCCACTGCTCCCAGCGGTAGTAGTCCGGCTTGCAGGTGGTGACTTCACGCGACCAGTCGATGGCCAGGCCCAGGCTCTTGAGCTGGGTCTTCATGTAATCGATGTTTTCGTAGGTCCACTTGGCCGGCGCGACGTTGTTCTTCATCGCCGCGTTTTCCGCGGGCATGCCGAAGGCGTCCCAACCCATCGGTTGCAGGACGTTCTTGCCCAGCATGCGCTGGTAGCGGGCAATCACGTCGCCGATGGTGTAGTTGCGCACGTGGCCCATGTGTAGCTTGCCGCTCGGGTACGGGAACATCGACAGGCAGTAGTAGGTGTCCTGGCCTGGCTGTTCGGTCACAGCGAACGATTGTTGCTCGTCCCAGAAAGACTGGGCGGCGGCTTCGATATCACGGGGCTGGTATTGTTCGTGCATGGCTACTTTTAATGAGAGAGGGAGACCTTGTTTCCAGGCAGCGCAACCTCGCTGCGTCCGGCACTCCGGTGGCGGTGAGAGTGAACGGCCTAGCATACATGAGCGCCGCGCGTTCGGGGAAACGCTGAATGCGATTGGCGCGGTGCGCTCCGTTTGTCGCGACGGGCAGCTGCTTTGCGCAGCGCCGCTAAGCTGTTCGGAGGGGGAAGATATTCTGACCTTCAATGAGGTGAACGATGGGAGAGTCGCAGCTAACCGCAATCAAACCCGAGCTCTATGAGCGTCTGATCGACCGGGTGGGCCTGGCCTTGGAAGTGGCCAGGACATCCGCCGGCTTGCGTGATGAAATGCCCGCCGAACTGGAACTGCGGGACCTCAGCCCGGCGGAGTTCCGGGTGATCAAGGCCTATCTGGACCGCCTTCCCGAGCACCGGTTCGCCCGCCCTGGCAGCGGTACGTCGGCAGACGCCGGGCGCGGCAAGATCGTCTGGCTCAAGGATCGAACGCGCCCCGCGTCCGTGTCCGGTTCCAGGAAGCAAACGGCCCGCTAGTGGGCCTGCACCGGTGATTTGGCCACCTTGGCGATCGGGGCCGGGCACTTGTGGCCCGGCCCCGTTGCTTTTAGGCTGCACGCCTTGCCGGAGGTATGCATGCCGATTCGATTCTTCATTAAACACTGGTTGATGCCGCCAGGCCTGCTGCTGCTGTTGCTCGTGGCAGGCTGGTGGTTGCGCAGACGCCGGCCACGCGTGGCGGCGCTGTGTTTTACCCTCGGACTGGGCGGGTTGTGGCTGATGAGCCTGCCGCTGGTGGTGCAGGAGTCGGCCCGAGTGCTGGAGACCGAGGCGCCGCTGGTGCCGCAGGAGTGGGCGACATTGTCCCGGCGCGCCGACGCTATCGTCATTCTCGGTGCCGGGCGTGAACGGGGTGATCCGGCCTGGGGCGGTGACGATCAGCCCAGCCCTTCGGCGCTGGAGCGCATGCGTTACGCGGCGCAGTTGGCCAAGGCCTCGGGCCTGCCGGTGTTGACCAGTGGTGGACTGCACTACGGCACGCCGCCGAGCGAGGCGCAGTTGATGGCGCAGCGTCTGCAAGCCGATTTCGGCGTGAACGTGACCTGGAAGGAAGAGGCCAGTCGCACTACGTGGGAAAACGCCCGCTTCAGTGCCCAGGTGTTGCAACCGCTGGGCATCCGGCGCGTGGTTGTGGTCACCCAGGCCTGGCACATGCTGCGTTCGCGCTGGAGCTTCGAGCAGGTCGGGTTCGAGGTGGTGTCGGCGCCAGTGGGCTTCCTTGGCGCCGATCACGCGCGGCCATTCGCCGGGCTGCTGCCGGAAAGCCGGGCGATGTGGCAGAGCGGGCAGTTATTCAATGAGGCAGTCGGGCTGGTGGGGTATCGGTTGTTCTACTGATCCGCTGTCCCTGTAGAGGCGGCGCAGCGCCGTTTCCACAGGGACGAAAGGTGACGCTCACGCGGTCTTTGCGATGCGCCCGGCCAGCAGCGCCCAGCCCATCAACAGTAGGCAGACGAACGCCAGCGGCCATGAGCGCCATTGCAGATACGGCGTGAGCTGCTGCATGGGCACTACCTCGCCATACAGGATCGCCTGCTGGAACTGCGGGATCTGCGTGGTGATCTTGCCGAACGGGTCGATCAGCGCGGTAACGCCGTTGTTGGTGGCACGGATCATCCAGCGACCGGCCTCCAGGGCGCGCATCTGCGCCATCTGCAGGTGCTGCAACGGCCCGATCGAGGTGCCGAACCAGGTGTCGTTGCTGATGGTCAGCAGCAGGTCGCTGCGCGCGGCCAGGCCTGCGGCGAACTCGGGGTAGACCACTTCGTAGCAGATGTACGGTGCGATCTGATAGCCCTTGGCCTGGAGCAGTGGCTGGTCATCTGGCCCGCGGGCGAAGTCGGACATCGGCAGATTGAAGAACTCGATCAGCCCGCGCAGCATGTCTTGCAGCGGCACGTACTCGCCGAACGGCACCAGCTTCTGCTTGAGGTAGGTGCCATCGCCTTCGCCGGTCACGGTGATGCCGTTGAAGTAGCGGCGCTGCTTGTGCACCACCTCACGCACCGGCACGCCGGTGATCAGCGCCGAATGACGGTCCGCGGCGAAGCTGCCCATCATGTCGATGTAGCCTTGAGCCTGATCCTTGAGCACCGGCACCGCCGTTTCCGGCCACACCACGATGTCGGCCGGCTGCGAACGCAAGGTCATGTCTCGGTACAGCGCCAGTTGCGCGTTGACGTGGGCCGGGTCCCATTTCACTTCCTGCTCGACGTTGCCCTGAACGGCGGCGACTTTCAGCGGGTCGCCGGCCGGGCGGGTCCAGGCGTGGCCTTTCAGGCCCAGGCCGAGCACCCAGGGCGCTATCAACAGCACTGCGCCGACAGCGAAGAACGAAGGACGTGTGCGCAGCCGCGACAGGTTGCACAGCAAGGCTGCCGACAGCGCCAGGGCAAAGGAGATCAGCCACACGCCGCCCAGCGGTGCCAGGCCGGCCAGCGGGCCGTCGAGTTGGCTGTAGCCGGCGTAGAGCCAGGGGAAACCGGTGAGGAACCAGCCGCGGAAGGCTTCCTGCAACAGCCACAAGGCGGCGAAGCACAGGGCATCGGCCAGCGGCGCCTCGGTGCGGCGCAGCCAGCGCGCCCAGAGCCAGGCTGGCAGGGCGAAGAACCAGGCGATGGCGGCGAAGAACGCCACCAGCAGCAGGGTGGCCAGCAGCGGCGAGGCACCGCCGTAAGTGTTGATGCTGACGTAGATCCAGCTGGTGCCGGCGCCATACAGGCCGAAGCCGTAGCACCAGCCGCGCCCCAGTGCCTGGCGCGGGCTGAGCTCGCGCAGGCCGAGGTAGAACAGCATGATCGACAGCAGCGCGATCGGCCACAGATCGAACGGCGCCAGGGCCAGCGAAGTGGAGGCGCCGGCCACCAAGGCCAGCAGGTTACCGGGCCAGCCGGGGCGGGTGATCCAGCGCATGGTCGTCCTTAACGGGTGATCGGGGTCAGGCGCAGCAGGTGCACGCGGCGGCTGTCGGCGTTGAGAATGCGGAAGCGGTAGGCGCCGATTTCAGTGGTCTCGTTGCGCTTGGGCAGGTGGCCGAAGGCGCTCATGACCAGACCGCCGACGGTGTCGAACTCATCGTCCGAGAATGCGCTGTCGAAGAACGCATTGAAGTTCTCGATGGGGGTCAGGGCCTTGACCAGGAAATCGCCGCTGGGCAGCGGCTTGATGTAGCTGTCTTCCTCAACGTCGTGCTCGTCCTCGATGTCGCCGACGATCTGTTCGAGCACGTCCTCGATGGTGACCAGCCCGGCCACGCCGCCGTACTCGTCGATGACCACGGCCATGTGGTTGTGGTTGGCGCGGAACTCGCGCAGGAGCACGTTCAGTCGCTTGGACTCGGGCACGAAGGTGGCCGGACGCAGCAGGTCCTTGATGTTGAAGCTGTCGCCGTTCTCCTTGAGGATCAGCGGCAGCAAGTCCTTGGCCAGCAGGATGCCGAGCACATCGTCATGGCTTTCGCCGATCACCGGGTAGCGCGAGTGCGCGGCGTCGATCACCGCCGGCAGGAATTCGCGAGGCGACTGGCTGGCCTTGATGCTGATCATCTGCGAGCGCGGCACCATGATGTCGCGCACCTGCAGGTCGGCGACCTGGATGGCGCCTTCGACGATGGTCAGCGCTTCGCTGTCGAGCAGCTTGTTCTGATGGGCTTCGCGCAGCAGCTCGAGGAGCTCCTGGCGGTTTTTCGGCTCATGGGCAAACGCCTGGGTCAGCTTACCCAGCCAGGACTTTTGCCCGTTGCTCGATCGATCTTCGCTCATGGCGGTGTACTCGTGGTCCTTGCAATGGTCAGTGGGTGATTGAATCGGTGTCGTCGTCGGCGTAGGGGTCGGGATGACCCAGTTCGGCCAGCAATTGGCGTTCCAGCGCTTCCATTTCCTCGGCCTCATCGTCGTCGATGTGGTCGTAGCCCAGCAGGTGCAGGCAGCCATGGATCACCAGGTGCGCCCAGTGCGCCTCCAGCGACTTGCCTTGTTCGGCGGCCTCGCGCTCGACGACGGGTACGCAGATCACCAGGTCGCCGAGCAAGGGAATATCCAGCAGTTCGTCGGGCACGTCAGCCGGGAAGGACAACACGTTGGTCGCATAGTCCTTGTGCCGGTAGGTGTGATTGAGCGCGCGGCCTTCGTCTTCCTCGACCAGGCGAATGGTCATTTCCGAGTCGGCGCTGCGCTGGCGCAGGGCCAGTTCGCACCAGCGGCGGAAGGCGGCGTCGTCTGGCGCCGCCGCCTCGGTGGCCCGTTGCAGGTCGAGTTCAAGCATCGTGGCCGCGCCCCTCGGGCTTGGCCTGAGCGGCCTCGAAACGGTCGTAGGCTTCGACGATGCGCTGCACCAGCGGGTGACGCACCACGTCTTTGGGCTGGAAGTGCGTGAAGCTGATGCCAGGCACATCCTTGAGCACGTCGATGACGTGGGCCAGGCCCGACTTTGTGCCACGCGGCAGGTCGACCTGGGTGATGTCACCGGTGATCACCGCCGTGGAGCCGAAGCCGATACGGGTGAGGAACATCTTCATCTGTTCCAGGGTGGTGTTCTGGCTTTCGTCGAGGATGATGAAGCTGTTGTTCAGCGTGCGGCCGCGCATGTAGGCCAGCGGGGCGATCTCGATCACCTGGCGCTCGATCAGCTTGGCCACGTGCTCGAAGCCGAGCATTTCATACAGGGCGTCGTACAGCGGGCGCAGGTAGGGGTCGATCTTCTGTGCCAGGTCGCCTGGCAGGAAGCCGAGCTTTTCGCCGGCCTCGACCGCCGGACGCACCAGCAGGATACGGCGCACCTGCTCGCGTTCCAGGGCATCGACGGCACAGGCCACGGCCAGGTAGGTCTTGCCGGTACCGGCCGGGCCGATGCCGAAGTTGATGTCGTTGGCCAGGATTTCCTTGACGTAGCGCTGCTGGTTGGCGCCGCGCGGACGAATGTTGCCCTTGCGCGTGCGCAGCGAGACGCTGACTTCGTTGACGGCGGGATTGTCGATGTTCTCCACGGCCGATTCCTGGAGATAGAGGTGGACCGTTTCCGGCGACAGCTCGATGGCCTTGGTCTCGCGGTAGAGACGGCGCAGCAGTTGTTCGGCGGCGGAGGTGGTCTTGGGTTCGCCGATCAGCTCGAACTGATTGCCGCGGTTGCGGATCTCGATGGCCAGGCGTTGTTCGATCAGGCGCAGATGCGCGTCGAACTGGCCGCACAAGTTGGCGAAACGGTGGGCCTCGAAGGGTTCGAGGGTGAAACGATGGGGTTGTATGGGTGCGTTCAAGGTCGGTTCAAGGCGCTCGACGAAGGATGTGAAACGAAGAATAACCCTTGATCGGCGGTGGCGAAAGCTCTGAAACGATCAAGGGTATGGGGCACTGTGGCAGAGGTATCTGACCGTTGCGCGACAGATCGGTTGCACGCGCGCTGCTCAAGGCAGTGGCGAGAACGGCGTGCGGCCTTCGGCGCTCTGCAGCTCCAGCAGGTACTTGCGGAAGATCTGACCCAGTACCTGGGTAGCGTGTTCCAGTTCTTCTCGCGACATCTGCTCGGTCACCTCGTCGGCCAGGTCCAGGGCGTCTTCGGCGCCGTTGACTGCGGCAATCTTGAGCAGGATGTAGGCCTGGACGTGATTGGCCTGGACCCCTTCACCGCGCATGAACATGCCGCCCAGACGGTACTGGGCCTGGGCGTGCCCCTGCAGCGAGGCTTTTTCGAACCAGTTCAGGGCCTTGTTCAGGTCCTTGGGGGCTTGGTTGCCGCTGTAGTAGAACTCGCCGAGTTCGTACTGCGCCTGGGCATCGCCGGCCTCGGCACTCTGCGCGCAGGCGTTGAGTGCGTTCTCCAGGTCTTGCGGCTGAGCGGTGAGAGTGCAGCGGCCCGTCGCTGGAATCAGCAACGAATTGCCGCCCTCTGCCAGGGCCAGCAGGGGCTGAAGAAGCAACAGGCAGCCCAGCGTCAGGGCACGGCCGGTGCGGTTCATGGGGATCGACTTACCTCTGCAAAGCTGCGGCCAATGTCGTTGATGGCACATTATGGGATAAGCAGCGCCTACCTTACAAAGTTTTACTCTAATTTATCTGAGCACAAAGACATCGGCCGCCAGTGCCTGGACCATCGTGCCTGACGCCCACTGGGGAAGAGGGCGCCAGGCAGGGGGACGACGCCGTTTATTTCAGCGCCGCGAAGGCCTTTTCCGCCGCATCCAGGGTGATCTTCAACTCGGCGTCGCCGTGGGCGATGGAGGTGAAGCCCGCCTCGAACGCGCTTGGCGCCAGGTACACGCCGCCGTCGAGCATCAGGTGGAAGAAGCGCTTGAAGCGCTCGGCGTCGCTGGCCATGACGTCGTCGAAGGTGACGATGTCGTCGGCGCCGCTGAAGTACAGGCCGAACATCGCACCCGCCTGCGTGGTGACGAACGGGATGCCGGCGGCATCGGCGCGCTGCTGCAGGCCGTCGAGCATGCGGCTGGTGAAGGCCGTCAGTTCGTCGTGGAAGCCCGGACGGCTGATCAGCTTCAGGGTGGTCAGGCCGGCGGCCATGGCCAGCGGGTTGCCCGACAGGGTGCCGGCCTGATAGACCGGGCCGAGCGGGGCGATGCAGCCCATGATCTCGCGCTTGCCGCCGAAGCAGCCGACCGGCATGCCGCCACCGACGATCTTGCCGAAGGTGGAGAGGTCCGGCGTGATGCCGTAATGGCCTTGGGCGCCGCCGAGCGAGACGCGGAAGCCGGTCATCACTTCATCGAAGATCAACACCACGCCATGCTGGTCGCACAGGCTGCGCAGGCCTTCGAGGAAGCCTGCGGCCGGGGGCACGCAGTTCATGTTGCCGGCCACCGGCTCGACGATGATGCAGGCCACGCTCTGGCCAACGTCGGCCAGGGTCTTTTCGACGGCGGCCAGGTCGTTGAAGGGCAGGGTCAGGGTGTGCTTGGCGAAGTCCGCCGGCACCCCGGCCGAGCTCGGCACGCCCTGGGTCAGCAGGCCGGAACCGGCCTTGACCAGCAGGCTGTCGGAGTGACCGTGGTAGCAGCCTTCGAACTTGATGATCGCGTCGCGGCCGGTATAGCCACGGGCCAGGCGAATGGCGCTCATGGTCGCTTCGGTGCCGGAGCTGACCATGCGCACCATCTCCATCGACGGCACCAGCGAGCAGACCAGGTCGGCCATCTCGGTTTCCATGGCGGTCGGGGCACCGTACGACAGGCCGTGCTCCAACTGACGGCGCACCGCGTCGAGCACCTGCGGATGGCCGTGGCCGAGGATCATCGGGCCCCAGGAACCGACGTAGTCGACGTAGCGCTTGTCGTCTTCATCGACCACATAGGCGCCTTCGGCGTGCTTGAAGAACAGCGGCGTGCCGCCGACGCTCTTGAACGCGCGAACGGGCGAGTTGACGCCGCCGGGAATGTGTTTCTGGGCTTGGGCGAACAGTGTTTCGGAACGGGACATGGGATCGTCTCTCGAAGTCAGCAAGCGAACAAAGCATTGAAGGCGCGGGCGCGGCGGGTCACTTCCTGCGCGCTGTCGGCACCGAACAGGCCGTGGATCACCGCCAGCAGGTCGGCGCCATGGGCGACCAGCGCGGCGGCGTTGTCGAGGGTGATGCCGCCGATCACGGCGATCGGCAGCGTGAGCTGGGCGCGGGCTTGACCGATCAGCTCGAGGCTGGCAGCCGGAGCGCCGGGCTTGGTCTGGGAATTGAAGAAGCGGCCGAAGGCCACGTAGCTGGCGCCTTCGGCGGCGGCCTGCTCGGCCAGCGCCAGGCTGGCGTGGCAAGTGGAGCCGATGATGGCCTGGCGCCCTAGCAGGGCACGGGCCGGGGTCAGCGGACCGTCGGTCTGCCCCAGGTGCACGCCGACGCCCAGGCGCGCCGCCAGTTCGGCGTCGTCATTGATGATCAGCGCCGTACCGTAGCGCTCGCACAGCCTCATCAGGGCCTCGGCCTCGCGCAGGCGGCGTGCGGTGTCGTCGCCCTTGTCGCGGTATTGCAGCAGGCAGACGCCGCCTTCCAGGGCCGCTTCGACGTGCGCCAGAAAGCGCCCAGCGAGCAGTTGGCTGTCAGTGATGGCATACAGGCCACGTAGCTTCATGGGACGGCCTCGTGTCAGTGGCAGAAATCCAGGGGCAGGCGCCGTGGCACGTACTGGCCGCGACCCAGTCGCTCGGCGTCGCGCAGGGTGCGCCAGGTGTAGTCCAGGGCGCTGCGCACGGCGCTGACCAGTTCCTCGCCCAGGGCCAGGCGTCCGGCCAGGGCGCTGGCCAGGGTGCAGCCCGAACCGTGGTAGCTGCCGGGCAGGCGTTGGCAGGTCCAGGTGTGCTGCTGGCCGCTGCGGCTGTACAGACGGTTGTGGATCTCCACTTCGTCGCCATGGCCGCCGGTGATCAGCAGATGCTCGCAGAACGGCAGGAGTTTCTCCGCGCAGTCGTCGGCGCTGCCAGACGGCAGGTCGGCGAGGATGCGCGCCTCGGGCAGGTTCGGCGTGGCGATGGTGGCCCGGGGCAGCAGGCGCTCGCGCACGGCGTAGCCCACTTCATCCTTGCCCAGTCGACCGCCGCCACCGGCGCGCAGCACCGGATCGCAGACCAACGGCACGTGCGGGTGAGCGGCGAGCAGTTCGGCGACGGTGTCGACCATCTCGATGGAGCCGAGCATGCCCAGCTTGACCGCCGCCACGGGCGAATCGGCCAGCACCGCATTGGCCTGCGCCAGTACCCACTGGCGGTCGAGCACGCGGAAGTCGGACACATCGACGGTATCCTGCACGGTCAGGGCGGTCACGGCCGGTGCGGCGTGACAGCCCTGGGCGATCAGGGCTTCGATATCTGCCTGCAGACCGGCGCCGCCACTGGGGTCGTGGCCGGAAAGACAGAGGACAACGGGACGGGAGCTGTAGGTATTCATGGTCGGCGAGCTTACCACCAAAGCGTTCATAACGGATTCGCCGGTGAGGTAGACAGCCACTGGCGCTGCCCGCGATCCCGTCGGAAACGGCGGTTTCGTCCCTTTGCCTGCCCTGCGATGAGTGCTTCACTGAAGTTTCCAGGCCACCGCGCACCCAGGAGCCTTCGATGAACCTGCATCAGTACGCCGAAACCCACGAAGTCACCAACCAGCCCCCTTCGCTGGACGGCGCCAACCTGTATCGCCTCGATCTGCCGCTGCAGCAATGGTCAAGCCGCTTCGGCGCGGGCTGGGCACACGCGCGCATCGACGCCTATGGCGCGCTGGCCGGCGGGCCGCTGATGGCCGCAGGCTTCCTGGCCAATGCGCATGCGCCGCAGTTCAGCAGCCATGACCGCTACGGTCATCGCATCGACCTGGTGGAATTCCATCCCGCCTACCATGAGCTGATGCGCACCGCCATCGAGCATGGCCTGCCCTCGCTGCCGTGGGCCGAACCGCGTGCTGGCGCGCATGTGGCTCGCGCGTCGATGACCTACCTGCACAGCCAGGCCGAGGCGGGCAGCGGCTGTCCGCTGACCATGACCTTCGCAGCGGTGCCCGCGCTGCGCCTGCAACCGGAACTGGCCGAGTACTGGCTGCCCAAGGTGCTGGCCCGCGAGTACGACCCGCGCAATGTCGGCGACCGGCATAAAGCCGGGGTGACCCTGGGCATGGCCATGACCGAAAAGCAGGGCGGCACCGATGTGCGCGCCAACACCACCCGCGCCTACCCCGTGGGCGCGCCTGGACCAGGGCAGGCCTATGAACTGGTCGGCCACAAGTGGTTCTGTTCGGCGCCGATGTGCGACGCCTTCCTGACCCTGGCGCAGACCGAGCGCGGCCTGAGCTGCTTCCTGCTGCCGCGCCATCGGCCGGACGACCAGCGCAACCAGTTTTATATCCAGCGCTTGAAAAACAAGCTGGGCAACCAGTCCAATGCCTCCAGCGAAGTGGAGTTTCGCGGCGCCCTGGCCTGGATGATCGGCGAGGAAGGGCGCGGCGTACCGACCATCATCGAGATGGTCGCCATGACCCGCTTCGACTGCATGGTCGGCTCCAGTGCCTTGATGCGCCAGGCGCTGACCCAGGCCACGCATCACTGCGCCCACCGCAAGGTCGGCGGCAAGCGGCTCAGCGAGCAGCCGTTGATGCAGAACGTGCTCGCCGACCTGGCGCTGGAGAGCGAGGCGGCGCTGGCCCTGAGCCTGCGCATGGGTCAGGCCCTGGACCAGTTGGACGACCCGCAGCAGGCGCATTTTGCCCGCCTGGTCACGGCGGTGGGCAAGTACTGGATCTGCAAGCGCGCGCCGGGAATGATCAACGAGGCCGCCGAGTGCCTGGGCGGCGCCGGTTATGTCGAGGACAGCATCCTCCCGCGCCTGTATCGCGAGGCGCCGGTCAACTCCACCTGGGAAGGCTCGGGCAACGTGCAGTGCCTGGACGTGCTGCGGGCGCTGTCCAAGGAGCCGGGCGTGCTCGATGCGCTGTTCGTCGAGCTGGGCGACGGTCATGGCGACCCGCGCCTGGCCGCGCACATCGGCAACCTCAAAGGTGCGCTGGCCGACAGCGATGACATCCAGTACCGCGCCCGGCAACTGACCGAAGACATCGCCGTCGCGCTGCAGGCCAAGCTGTTGCTGGAGGCGGGCAATGCCACGGTCAGCGATGCCTTCATCGGCAGCCGTCTGGGCAGCGGTGGTCGCGTGTACGGCGCGCTGCCGCGTGGCATCGACGTGCTCGCGCTGATGGAGCGGGCGACGCCGATGTGAACGTTGCGCTTTTCTCGACCGGGCCGCTGCCACAGATGAATTTGCAATGGATCGCAGGCAAGATGGTCTGCATGCATGAGTCCAAGACAGGAAGCCCAGCGTGAGCCAAGCGTTTGTAGTCGTTGATACCCCCGAACAGGCCGTCGACCGTCTGGCGGCCCTGCATGAACAAGCCACCAGTGCCCTCAGCCAGGCGCTGAAGCGTTACCTCAAGGACCGTACCGAGCCGGATGAGGCGCAGCGCGCGCAGTTCCGCTACCCGGCCATTCGCCTGACCTACTTCAGCCAGGGCGAAGTCGCCGCCACCACGCGCGCCTATGCCAAGGTCCAGGTGGCCGGCACCTACAGCGTCACCGTCACCCAGCCGGCGGCCTTCCGCAGCTACCTGCTCGAACAGCTGCGCCCGCTGATGCATGACTACACGGTGACCGTGGAAGTCGGCGTCAGCGAGCAGAACATTCCCTACCCCTATGTGGTCGACCAGGGCGATGAACTGGCCGGCAGCGGCATCACCGCCGCCACCCTGGCGCGGGTATTCCCCAGCACCGACCTGTCCGCCGCCACCGACAACATCGCCGACGGGCTGTACGACTGGGAGAGCGCCGAAACCCTGCCGCTGGCACTGTTCGACGCTGCGCGCACGGATTTCTCCCTGCGCCGGCTGGTGCATTACACCGGCAGCGATTGGCGCCACATGCAGCCGTGGATTCTGCTGACCAACTACCACCGCTACGTCGATCAATTCATTGCCCACGGCCTGGAGCAACTGCACCAGGATCCGCGCTTCGTGCGCATGGTCCTGCCGGGCAACGTGGTGATCGAAAAGGGCATGGACAACGGCGAAGCCCAGGCCCTGGTCGCTGGCGTGGTCTGGCACCGCTACCAGATGCCGGCCTACCACCTGATCGCGGCCGACGGCGACGGCATCACCCTGGTCAACATCGGCGTTGGTCCTTCCAATGCCAAGAACATCACCGACCATCTGGCCGTGCTGCGGCCGCACTGCTGGCTGATGATCGGCCACTGCGGCGGCCTGCGCCAATCGCAGACCATCGGCGACTACGTGCTGGCCCACGCCTACATGCGCCGCGACGGCATCCTCGACCGCGTGGTGCCGCCGAACATTCCCATCCCGGCCCTGGCCGAGGTGCAGTTGGCGCTGCAGGAAGCGGCGGCGCAGGTCACTGGCGAACGCGGCGAGCAGTTGAAGAAGCGCCTGCGCACCGGCACCGTGCTGACCTACGACGACCGCAACTGGGAGCTGCGTTGGGCCCAGGAGCGGCCATTGATCAACCTGTCGCGCGCCGTGGCGGTGGACATGGAAAGCGGCACCATCGCCGCCCAGGGTTATCGACTGCGGGTGCCTTACGGCACCTTGCTGTGCGTCTCCGACAAGCCGCTGCACAGCGAGATCAAGCTGCCGGGCTCGGCCAATGCGTTCTACAACCGCGCCGTCAGCCAGCACCTGAAAATCGGCATCGCCGCCCTCGACCTGCTGCGCACCGAGCTGGACACGCTGCACTCGCGTAAACTGCGCAGTTTCGACGAGCCGCCGTTCCGCTGAGGACCCATGCCCCTGCTTCCCCGCTCCAAACCGCGCCGCCCGGCGGCGCGTCCTACCGGCCCCCGGCGCCCGCCCAAGGCGCCACCGGCCGAACCGCGCCTGATCCTGTTCAACAAGCCGTTCGACGTGCTCACCCAGTTCAGCGACGACCAGGGGCGCGCCACGCTCAAGGACTTCATCGACCTCCCCGGTATCTATCCGGCTGGGCGGCTGGACCGCGACAGCGAGGGTCTGCTGCTGCTGACCAACGACGGCCAGTTGCAAGCGCGCATCGCCGATCCTCGGCACAAGTTGCCCAAGACGTACTGGGTGCAGGTGGAAGGTGAGCCGAGCGCCGAGCAGTTGCAGCGTCTGCGCCAAGGCGTGGAACTCAACGACGGTATGACTCTACCCGCCGAGGCCCGGCCGCTGGACGAGCCGACGCTGTGGCCGCGCAACCCGCCGGTGCGCTTTCGCAAGAGCGTGCCGACGGCGTGGCTGGAGCTGGTGATTCGCGAAGGCCGCAACCGTCAGGTACGGCGGATGACGGCAGCGGTGGGGTTGCCCACTTTGCGCTTGGTGCGAGTGCGCATCGGCGATTGGACGCTGGATGGGTTGGAGCAGGGGTGTTGGCGCGAGGTGCCGGCGAAGCTGTAGGCGCGCGGCTCGCTGGCAGGCCCGCTCCAGGTACTACACGCCTTCGATGAAGCCCACCACCACGCTCTTGATGATGAACGCCATCACCCCGAGGCCGAGCACGAAGAACAGGATCAGCGTCCCGAAGCGTCCGGCCTTGGACTTCTTCGCCAAGTCCCAGACGATGAAGCCCATGAAGCCGATCAGCACGCTGACCAGCACGATCATCATCCATTCTTCGAATACGGCGGGGTCCATCGTCCGGCTCCTGTCAGTCAGAGCGCCCGATCATACGCCGCCCTCGGCAGGATTCAACGCAGGTGGGTCAATGGCATCTCGGTACTGGCCAGTACCTGGTTGAGCACGAAGCTCGAACGCACGCTGGTGACGCCTTCGATACGGGTCAGGCTGCCCAGCAGCAGCTTCTGGTAATGGTCCATGTCCGGGACCACCACTTTGAGCTGATAGTCCGCGTCCATGCCGGTGACCAGGCTGCATTCCAGGACTTGGGGCAGGCTGCGGATGGCGGCTTCGAAGGTCTCGAAGCGCTCGGGGGTGTGGCGATCCATGCCGATCAACACGTAGGCGGTGAGGCTCAAGCCGAGCTTCTTGCGATCGAGCAGCGCCACCTGGCGCGAGATATAGCCATCGTCTTCGAGCTGCTTGACCCGTCGTGAGCAGGGCGAGGGCGACAAGCCGATGCGCTCGGCCAGTTCCTGGTTGGAAATGCGGGCGTCACGCTGCAATTCGGCGAGGATGCTCAGGTCGTAGCGGTCGAGCTTGCTCATGGACAATGCCTTTTCTGTTCGGATTGCGGCGAATTATCAATCCTGAGTGAAAAATTGCGCAAGTGCTATTTATCACCGCAATCTTCGCAATCCTGTGCCGGTCCCGATCCTCTATCGTTACCTACAGAATCACTGCCCGGACTCATGTCCACAGCGACGCGCCTCAAGCGGGCGGTCGCGGCCAGCCATCCCATCGGATCAACTGGCCCCCGGGCTGCGCAGGGTCCAGAAGACCTGGCGAGGTGAGCCGACGCCACAAGCGTCGAGCACGGACGACAATTCCCGAGGGGAGGCCGACTGGCCTCCCTTTTTTATTGTCTGAACCTCACCTGCGCGGCGGGTTAGACTGCGCGGACCAAGCAGCAGCGCTAGCGAGAGGAATCATATGAGGTCGCGCATCGGGCAGTGGGCGGTAATCGGGGTGCTGGGCATGGGCATCAGCCTGGGCGCACTGGCCATCGGACCGGGCGACGCGCCCGGCAGGCCTGCTCCGCCCGATCCCAACGGGCCGGGCGTGCCCAGTTCGCCCCTGAACTCGCGCGACGAAGTGCGCCAGACCGAACCGCCGCGTCCCGGTTACTACCAGGATATTCCGCGCCGCCCCGGCGATTACCGTCGCTGGGAAGCCGGCGGTCCGGGCCAGCGCCCCGGCGGCGACTGGCACGGCAGGCCCGACGGCCATGGCGATGGCTGGGGGCCGGGCCCACAGTACCGTCCCGGCTACACCACCGATCGCTTCCCCGACCGCTACCGGCGAGTGCCGTATCGCGGTCAGGACTACTACTATTCCGGCGGCTACTGGTATCGCCCCCACGGCGGCGACTACATCGTGGTGCGCCCGCCGTATGGCCTGAGGGTCGACGCGCTGCCGTCCTACGCCCAGGAAGTCTGGCTCAGTGGGCTGTTGTATTTCCTGGTCGCCGACACCTACTACCAGTATCAGCCCGACCGCCAGGACTATGTGGTGGTCAACCCGACGGCGCCGGCCTACGCCCCGCCACCTGAGCCCCAGCCCGGCGGCGGTTACGACGTGATCGCCTATCCGGCCAATGGCCAAGGCCCGCAGCAGCAGGAGCAGGACCGCTACCACTGTCATCGCTGGGCGGTCAGCCAGTCCGGCTTCGACCCGGCCACGGCCAGCAGCGCGCCGCCGCCCGGTGTGGCTAATGACTATCGCCGCTCGCTGGCGGCGTGCCTGAGCGGACGGGGTTACAGCGTCAACTGAAGCGCGCGGCGTTACACCGGGTCGGCATGCACCATCACATCGGCTCGCGGATAACCCTCACGGATCGCCGCCGAGGCCTGTACGCATAGCGCGTGCGCCTCGTGCAGCGGCAGCTCGCCCGGCAGTTCCAGGTGCAGTTGCACGAACCAGTGACTGCCCGACATGCGCGTGCGCAGGTCATGCACGCCCTGCACACCGGGGATCGCCAGCGCCAGCGCCTGCATGCGCTCGACCACCTCGCCGGGCAACTCCTGGTCCATCAGGATCGAGGTGCTCTCGCGGGCGATCTGCACCGCGCTCCAGAGGATGTACAGCGCAATGGCCAGGCCGAAGATCGCATCCAACTGCGGCCAGCCGAAGCGGGCCAGCAGCAGGGCCAGCAGAATGCTGCTGTTGAGCAGCAAGTCGGACCGATAATGCAGCGAATCGGCACGCACCGCCGTCGAGCCGGTGACGCGGATGACTTTGCGCTGAAAGGCCAGCAGCGCCACGGTCAGCACCAGCGACAGCAGCATCACCGCAATGCCAGCACCGGTATCGCCCAGCGGCTGCGGCGATTGCAGGCGTTCTACCGCCTGCAGGCCGATGAGCACGGCACTGACCGCGATGAACAGCGCCTGAGCCATGCCGGCCAGTGCTTCGGCCTTGCCGTGGCCGAAGCGGTGGTCGTCGTCGGCCGGGCGCAAGGCGTAATGCACCGCCAGCAAGTTGAGGAGCGAGGCCACGGCATCGAGCATGGAATCGGTCAGGCCGGCCAGCAGGCTCACCGAGCCGCTCATCCACCAGGCCACGGCCTTGGCCAGGACCAGGATACTGGCCACCGACAGCGAGGCGCGGGTGACCAGGCGCAGCAGGCGTTGATGTTCGGCGTTGGTGGTCATGCACAGGCCTCGGACGGGGAAGGGATCAGGCGGCGGGCACCAGGCCGAAGGCGGCCAGTTGCTCGACGCTGCCGCGGTGCTGGATCAGGCGCGGGTCGTCCAGCGGCAGGCGCTGGCCCAGTTCGCTTTCGAGGATGGCCTGCAGCTTGAGCTTGTCGACATTACCCTGGGCATCGACGGCGGGCTTGAGTTTGGCCGGGTCGATCTGCGCGGTCTTGCCGCCGGGGTAGTAGATGGCGCCGGTGGCGAAGTCGACGCCGAAGGCGATCAGGCCGGGCAGCACCCAGAACAGGATGCCGATGGCGTCCATGACCGCGACCACCGGGTCGATCTTGCCTTCGATCTGGCCACGACGGTCGGGATAAATGATAGTGCCGCACGCCGTCATTTGAGTCAGCAGAACCGCGATGAGGGCGCCGCCGATGATGCGGGAAGGGATGCGCATGGGAATCTCCGGAAAGAGGACAACGGGAACCTGGCCGATCAGCTTCGGCCTGCAATCAGACCATGCCGCCGCCATTTCGGTTCGCCGTTATACCCGCTCGCTCCAGGTAGAGCCACCGCGATTGTGTGACCGTTTGATCGAGGGGTGTCGCGCCGCCCGCCAGGGACGGCGCGACGGTTTCATCAGGTAGGACGGGTGCTGCTTTGCCCTTCGTCAGTGGGCGTGCCTTGAGTAGTGGCCTGACCGCGTTCTGCCAACTCGATCGGGTCGGGAGTGGCCGTTTTTTTCGAGCCTGGCAGGTTGTCCTTGATTGCATCGCTGACCACGTTGATCCCCGCCACGACGCTTTGCGGACCGAGCTGACTCACGCCGCGGCTCACGTGGTAAGCATTCTCCAGCGTGCGCCGCACGCCGGCTGGCTGGGTGTGGGGAAGCGAGTCGCGGTCTGGATGGAGAATGTTCTGCACCGGAACGCTGGCCCGTGAGGCGAGCTTGTCTTCACCGTGCAGGGCCTTGTTCTCCAGCGGCGCCGCCACACTGTTGGCGAAGAACGGATGCAGCGTCAGGCCCGAGGACACCAAGGTGCTGATCACCATCACCATCTTTTCCAGGTCGCCGGGTTTCTGGGCCATGCCCGTCGCGTCGACAATCGCTGCTGCGGCTGATTTCAATTGCGCAAGGGCGGCATCCCCGACCCCCGTGCGCATCTCGATCCCAGGGAATGCGCCGACGATACGGTTGATCAGGTCGCTCAAGTTGGCCATGTCCAGTGGGTTGAGTTTGCCCAGTACATCGCGCAGCGTTTCGGGCATCACCTTGCCCCAGTCCTTGGTCTGCTGGGTCACTCGATAGGTGGGAATGCGTTCGTCGCCATGGGTCTGGGCGTATTTCGCCACCGCCTGGCCGCCGGCCATGAACGTGCCGCCTGCGGCCGATGCGAGCGAGCGTGCGCCGATGCCTGTCGTGTTCAGCGAGGTGTATTGATTCAACAGCTCACGCAGGGCATGGGCGGTGCCGAAGGCCAGGTACCCGGCGAAATCGCCACTCATGGTGCCGAAATTGTTGGCGTTCTGCAGGCGCTTGAAGTCCTTGCGCTGGTCTGCCCGGGTGGTGTCCTGGCGGGCGAAATCGGGGTTGGCGACGCGTCGCCCACCTACGCTGATGTCTTTCAATGGCGTGGGGTACACGGACATTGGATCGACCTTGACCATGGTTCTGCCAATGGTTTTGTCGACCGACGCCTGGACGAATGGACGGATGCCGTCGCTGATGAGCTTGTGTGAACCGCCCAGCACCGCCGAGGTGGCCGCGGTGTGGTTGATGAAGGGCTCATTGGCCATTCGCTCATCGATTGCCGATGTGCTGGCGCCGAAGTGCCCCGCTGACGCGACGCCCTGGGGGATTCCCGCGCCGAGGAACACTGCCGCACCGATGAGCAGGCCGGAGTGGGCCTTGAGGTCTTTGATCGTATCCTGGCGCGTGACGTTGTTCAGGGCGTTATCCAGGCCCTTGCTGGCCTTCGTCGCCTGGGCGAGCGGGATCGAGGTGTGTGGTTGGTCTTCTTGCGCCTTGCTGATGAAACCTTGCAGTTCGGTACGCACGGCCTGTAGCTGGTTCAGTTCATAGCGCGCGTCTTCCCGCGTTTGCTTGCGCAGCGTCGGGTCGTTCGCCGTCGTCTGCGCGTGCTCGATACGGCTTGTCAGGAAGATGCCAAGGCGCTCGGGCATGTCTTTGCTCATGTCCTTGATCACGCCTTTGGCGTAGCCACGAAACGCCTCGTGACTGCGAGTCAAATGCGGCAGGTCGGCGGGGTTGTCATTGTGCTTTATGACTTCCTCGCACAACGTGTGGTAAGCCCCCAGGGTGTCGCCTACACGCGCGCAGTGGGCATCCCAGACCGCCGTGAAACCACCGTCCTGGTCTCGTTGCTCCTGAGGTTTGAGCAGGAAGGCGGTGAAGTCTTGGCTGAAGGCCCGGGCTTCATCGTGGCCCGACAACATCGGGTGCGGCCGTCCGCCCATTTCGGCCAGCTCCCGGTGCAGGTTCTGGTAACTGGTATCTGCGACCACCTCCAGCGCCATGCCTTCGAGCTTCATGCGTTGATGGGCAAAGGCCAGGGGCGTGTTGGCCAGGCTCTGCTCGGTCAGCGAGGCGATCACAGGATGAAGTTCGCTTCGCTTGCTCTGCAGCGCTTGCGACGGCGCGCGCGTCAGTGCGCCGAGATGAAAGGGCACCAATGCTCTGGAGGAGGTGGTTACATCCCGAATGGGCGGGGCCGTGGTGATCGCATCGTCCTGTTGCTGGCGCTGGACCGCCAGGCTCTGGCCTACGGATAAATCTGCCATGGTGTCTCTCCTAGTTCGACAACGCGTGGGTGAAGCCTGCTGGGCGTCTGCCGGTTTTCGGCGCCTGGGCAGCGTTGGCCGGTGGCGCGGCCTGTGGGCCGTCCATGAAGTAGCCGTTGCGCCAGTTCAGCGCCATGTCGGCGATACCGCCCATCAGGCCGAGCAGGTGTTCGGCGGTGAGGGTTTCCAGCGGCACGTGGCCGATCAGCGTCACCTCCTGGTTGTCGCTGTTGTAGGCCAGGGACGGGCAGAACGGCCCGCTGAGCAGGTACAGGTTGGTTTCCAGCAGCCGTTGCAGCACCGCTTCGCGGTGGGCGGTGGGCAGCGGTCCGAAGCTGGCGTAGATGAACACGTCACCCTCGCCCACGCTGGGGGTGTGCTTCAGGGAAAAGTCGACCGCCTTGACCGACAGGTTGGCGTGTTCATAGAACGCGGATGGACTGGGAATCATCGTCAGTGCACAGAGCTGATCGATCAGCCTGCAATAGGAAGGTGCCGCCATGAGTGACCTCGTGTCGTCAGGCAGGCGCGGGAGGCACCTGCTGCTGGTGAGTGACCCCTGCAAGCTTTCGGTTCCGGGCACTTCGTCGCGTCGCCAGGTGGGGAACCGCCGGGCCGCTCTCGGCCACCCATGGGCGCCACCTCATTCAAGGTTGACCGCCCATGTCCCGTTCACCTTCACCGCGCTCGGTCTGCACAGGGCTCTCCCTGCTGGCCATGGCGACTGTGCTGTCCGGCTGCCAGCACCTCGAACCGCAGCTGACCATCGGCGACCGGTTCGCCAACGAGCCCTACCGCTCCCAGCTACGCTGGCGCACGCCCGCGCCGACCGACACGCTGGTGCACATCGCGCAACGCTCGCCGCACAGCGACGGCAGCCTGTGGGCACGCATGCGCCAGGGTTTTTCGCTGCAGTCCGAGACCGATGGCGTGGCGCGGGTCGATGCGCAGCGCCGCTGGCTGATCGAGCGTCCGGGGTTTCTCACCCAGACCGGGCGCGCCGGCAGCCGCTACCTGCACTTCATCGTCGGCGAACTGAGCAAGCGCAACATGCCGCTGGAGTTGGCGCTGTTGCCCGCCATCGAGAGCGGCTTCAACCCCAATGCGCAATCGCCCGCCCAGGCCATGGGCCTGTGGCAATTCATCCCGGCCACGGGACGGCGCTATCGACTGGAGCAGCGGGCGGGCTACGACGAGCGTCGGGATATTCCAGCCTCCACCCGCGCCGCCCTGGATTACCTGTCCTACCTGCATGACTACTTCGAGGGCGACTGGCTGCTGGCCCTGGCCGCCTATAACGCAGGCGAAGGGCGCGTGCGCCAGGCCATCGAGCGCAATCGCGCCCGTGGCCTGGCGACCGGTTACTGGGACCTGGCGCTGCCTGGCGAGACGCAGAACTATGTGCCGCGGTTGCTGGCGCTGTCGCAGTTGGTCAATGCCCCAGCGGACTACGACATCGACCTGGAGCCCATCGCCGATCAGCCGTACTTCCAGATGCTCGCCCTGGCGCAACCGGTGGACCTGGCGCACCTGGCGCAACTGTCCGGTGTGCACGAGCGCGAACTGCGCATGCTCAACCCGACCGAGCGCGGGCGGGCCAGTGGACGCGTGCTGCTGCCCATGGCCGCGTCAGGTCGATTGACCGCGCAGCCGGACTTGATCGCCAGGGCCGCGCAACCCGGCGCGCCAAGCCGCGACGCGCCCGGGAGGGTCACGCCCGAGCGTGTCCCGGTCGGCCCGCAGGTCGCGCAGGCCGACGAGCCGACGCTATAGACAGGCCGCCGCGACGCTGGCCAGGTGTCGGCCACGCGGGTCCATCAACACGTACGAACCGATGGTATTGCAGGCAAAACCGAACGACACACCGCGCTCCGGGTCGGCGAAACCGACGGTGCCACCGGCGCCCATGTGCCCGAACGCCTCGCGGCCCATGCCATAGCTGCCATTGGTCACCTGGGGTTGGTCGAGCATCACGCCCAGGCCGAAGCGCGCCGGTGTGTGCAGCGTGGGGTCGTACTCGGCGCTGTGCTCGCGCAGCATTTCATTGAGCATCGGCGATTCCAGCAAGCGGCCGTCGAGCAGGCCGGCGTAGAAGGTCGCCAGGCTGCGGGCATTGCCGTGGCCATTGGCCGCCGGCTGGGTCATGCGCTTCCAGCCCGGTTCGTTGCTGCGCCCCAGCAGCATCGGCGGGTTGGCGAAGGCCAGCGCGCTCATGGTCGTGGGTGCGTTGAGCACATCCTGCAGCACACGGGCGAAGGCCTCGTCGCAGATATCCTCGCGAGTCCGCGCCATGTACGCGCAGCGCGCCATGGTCGCCTCGTCCAGGCCGAGGTGGAAGTCCAGCCCCAGGGGCTCGGCCACCCGGCTGCAAATACTCTGGGCGGGCGATACGCCGTCTACCCGGCGCAGCAGCTCGCCCAGGATCCAACCGAACAGCAAGGGCGAATAGGTCTGCCGTTCGCCGGCGCTGGCCCAGGGCCGTTCCCCGGCGATCAGCTGCGCCATGGTGTCCCAGTCGTACAGGGTCTGTGGCGCCAAGGGCGTGCGGATGGCCGGCAGCCCGGCGCGGTGGCACAGCACCTGGCGCAGGGTGATCGAGGCCTTGCCCGCGTCGGCGAACGACGGCCAGTACTGGCAGAGCGGGGTATCGAGGTCCAGTCGGCCTTCGCCCACCAGTTGCATGATGGCCACCGCCGTGAAGGGCTTGGTGCAGGAGAACAGGTTGAGCAGGGTGTCCTGTTGCCACAGGCGCTCCGGTTCCGGCCCGGCCAGGCCGGCCCAGAGATCGATGACGGTTTCGCCGTCGACTTGCAGGCACAGGGCGGCGCCGCGCTCGAACGGGCTGTGCATCAGGGCGATGAAGGCCGCCCTGACCGGCTCGAAGCGCGGGTCGCAATGGCCATGGACTACGGGTGCGTGCGTCATGTCAGCTCCACAGATCGGCAAAGGTCATCCCTGAGTGAGCGCGGCGGTCGAATCGGTTCAGAGGCCTGTTCGAGAACCCGGCGAGGGATCTTTTCCGTGCACCCGGCCACTCAGGGACAACCCCCTTGTTCCCGGAGCTTGTCCATGGCCAACGCCTGTACCCTCGACTTCAACAGCGATGCCTTCCGCAGCGCGGCCTACCAGCACTACGCGACGCTGCGCGAGGCCGCGCCGGTGTTCCTCAGCCAGCCGCCGGGGCAGTTGCCGATCTGGTACGTCACCGGCGCGCAAGACGTGGAAACGGTGCTGCTCGACAGCGAACGCTTCGCCCGTGATCCGGCCCGCATCAGCCCGCAGTTCGCGGTGATGATGGGCGGCGATCAGTCCATCGCCTTTCTCAACGACCACATGCTCAACCGTGACGGGGAGCGCCACCGGCGTCTGCGTCGCTTGGTGAACAAAGCCTTCACGCTCAAGGCGGTCAACGCCATGCGCCCGCGCATCGAGCAGATCGCCGAGCGCTTGCTGGACCAGGTCGGGCCGAGCGGGTATCTGGACGTGGTGAGCCAGTACGCGTTTCCCCTGTCGATCATCGTGATCGCCGAACTGCTCGGTGTCCCGGCCCAGGACCGGGACGATTTCCGCCGCTGGTCCCAGCTCATCGTCCAGCAGGTCGGGCATGACCTGAGCGAGTTGCAGCGTTGCTATGCCGAGTTCGCGAGCTACATGCTGGCCTTGATCGAGCAGCGCCGCGCCGCGCCCACCGACGACCTGGTGTCGGCGCTGGTGCAGGTCGAGGAGGAGGGCAACGTGCTCAGCAGCAGCGAGCTGTGCAGCATGATCGCCCTGCTGATCGTCGCCGGGCATGAAACGACGGCGTCGATGATCGGCAATGCGGTGTACTTGCTCCTGCGACATCCGCACACGCTGATTCAGTTGCGCGATTCGCCAGACTCGATGGCCAACGCGGTGGAGGAATTGCTGCGCTATGACTCGTCGGTGGAACGTGCCATGGTGCGCTTCGTCACCCAGGACACCGAGCTTGGCGGGCAACGCTTGCAGCGCGGTCAACTGTTGATGGCGGTGGTGGGATCGGCCAATCGCGACCCGGCGCTGTGTGCCCAGCCCGACCTTCTGGATGTCACACGCCCAGCATGCCCGCACCTGGCGTTCGGCAAAGGCGCCCACTATTGCCTGGGCGCCTCGCTGGCGCGTCAGGAGCTGGAGATCGCCTTGAACACCTTGCTCAGGCGCTGCCCAGGCCTGCAACTGGAGGGCACGCCCGAGAGCGTGCGCTGGCGCTACGTGCCGAACTTCCGCGGGCCGCAGGCCTTGCCGGTGCGCTGGTCGGTGGCCTGACGCCGTTGTCAGTGGCGAAGCAGAAAACCTGGGACCGCTGCGCGCTCCATCGCGACGCAAGGCCGCTCCTACAAGGGCCGGTGAGCTGCCAGAAGTTGAGCAAGACAGTTGCGCCCTTAGCCTCTAGCGCTCGATGATCTCCCAATCTGTCTGACACCGCGCCGGCTGCGTGTGGGAGCGGCCTTGTGTCGCGATTGGACCGCGAAGCGGTCCCGAGGATGGCAGCGGCGAAGCAGAAAACCTGGGACCGCTGCGCGCTCCATCGCGACGCAAGGCCGCTCCTACAAGGGCCGGTGAGCTGCCAGAAGTTGAGCAAGACAGTTGCGCCCTTAGCCTCTAGCGCTCGATGATCTCCCAATCTGTCTGACACCGCGCCGGCTGCGTGTGGGAGCGGCCTTGTGTCGCGATTGGACCGCGAAGCGGTCCCGAGGATGGCAGCGGTTAAGCAGAAAACCTGGGACCGCTGCGCGCTCCATCGCGACGCAAGGCCGCTCCTACAAGGGCCGGTGAGCTGCCAGAAGTTGAGCAAGACAGTTGCGCCCTTAGCCTCTAGCGCTCGATGATCTCCCAATCTGTCTGACACCGCGCCGGCTGCGTGTGGGAGCGGCCTTGTGTCGCGATTGGACCGCGAAGCGGTCCCGAGGATGGCAGCGGTTAAGTAGAAAACCTGGGACCGCTGCGCGCTCCATCGCGACGCAAGGCCGCTCCTACAAGGGCCGGTGAGCTGCCAGAAGTTGAGCAAGACAGTTGCGCCCTTAGCCTCTAGCGCTCGATGATCTCCCAATCTGTCTGACACCGCGCCGGCTGCGTGTGGGAGCGGCCTTGTGTCGCGATTGGACCGCGAAGCGGTCCCGAGGATGGCAGCGGTTAAGTAGAAAACCTGGGACCGCTGCGCGCTCCATCGCGACGCAAGGCCGCTCCTGCAAGGGCCGGTGAGCTGCCAGAAGTTGAGCAAGACAGTTGCGCCCTTAGCCTCTAGCGCTCGATGATCTCCCAATCTGTCTGACACCGCGCCGGCTGCGTGTGGGAGCGGCCTTGTGTCGCGATTGGACCGCGAAGCGGTCCCGAGGATGGCAGCGGTTAAGCAGAAAACCTGGGACCGCTGCGCGCTCCATCGCGACGCAAGGCCGCTCCTACAAGGGCCGGTGAGCTGCCAGAAGTTGAGCAAGACAGTTGCGCCCTTAGCCTCTAGCGCTCGATGATCTCCCAATCTGTCTGACACCGCGCCGGCTGCGTGTGGGAGCGGCCTTGTGTCGCGATTGGACCGCGAAGCGGTCCCGAGGATGGCAGCGGTTAACTAGAAAACCTGGGACCGCTGCGCGCTCCAATCGCGGCACAAGGCCGCTCCCACGAGGGCGTGCAAGATTGCAGGAATTGAGCCGGACAGTGACTCGAACTAGGCTTCAGCGCGGGCTGTCGGGTCCTGCACTGGCTGCCCGTGGGGGCGGGGGTGTCGCGCTACGGATCAAGCCCGTGCCATCCGCCCGACAAGCCTGCTCCACACGCACACCGGAGTCTGTAGAAGGTTCCGAGGTCAGGTGCAGCCCGTAGAGCACCACATCGGCACGCAGCTCGGCGAAGCGGGCGATGCCAGGAAAGCGGCCCCATTGCGCGGCCCCCAGCCCTTGCACGCCACGTTTGCTCGCCGCGTTATGCTCGATGATCCAGGCCACCAGCGTCTCGAAGCCGTAGCGTCGGGCCAGCACCACCGCGGCCTGGCCGAGGCGAATGCCCACACCGCTGCCGACGTGGTCGTGGCGCACGTAGATCGACACCTCGCCGGTCAGCCGGCACGCCTGGGCGCCCCAACTGAAGCGATTGACGATCAGCCAGGCGACCACCTCGCCGCCGCGTTCGAGCACATAGATCGGATCGCCCTCCTTGACGAAGCAGTCGACGAAGAAGGTCATTTCCTCCAGGGAAAACGCTCTGAGCACGGGGGAGCTGGTGCCCCCCAGGGCGCTTTCGTTGAAGATCGCGGTCATCGTCGGCAGGTCCTCGGGCGTGTAGCGACGCACCCCAGGGGGCAGCTCGGAGCGACTGTTCAAACGGTTGGCGATCATGCGCGAGCCTCCCCGAACACACTGCGCTTGAGGTGTTCGCGGGCCCGGAACAGGCGCGAGCGCACGGTGCCGATCGGCACGCCCAGGCGCTCGGCGGCGTCGCGGTAGCTGCTCTCGGTGTCCACGGCGGTCAACAGGGTTTCGCGCATTTCCTTGGGCAGCGCGTCCATGGCCGTCAGCGTGCGGTCCAGCAGTCGATGGTGGTCGCACTGCTCGCCCAGGTCGATGCCGTCACTCATTTCGTGGCATTCGCTTTCATCGAAGGCGCACAGCGGCGGCTGCGCGTAGTACCGGCGGAAATGGTTGCGGATCAGGTTCAAGGCGATGCCGCACAGCCACGTGTCCGGCTTGGCCAGCCCTTTGAATTTCTCCTGATTGCGCCAGGCCTCCAGGTACGTGAGCTGGATCAGGTCATCGGCGTCGTCCTGGTTGAGCACGCGTTTCTGGATGAACAGACGCAGCTTGCGCTCCTCGCCGAAGGTGATGCCGGGCGCGGACGTGTTCGGGGTTGATGCGAAGTTCAGACAAGCCATCAGTAAATCCCTCTGATAGGTGCATAACGTCGATCCGATGTCGACAAGCCCTATCAGCAGAACCTGTGCCAAACCCAAATTACTCAATAAGCAATTGATAAATAACGATTTTATTTTTACGGTTGCAGGCGGTTTGTGCAGGCCGCTGCACAGGCCAGTCCCGTGCCACTGCAAGAACTTGCACCGCCCGGCCGCGTGAAAATGCCCACCATCGCCGTCCGGCGAACGGCGCGGAAAAAGCCTGTGGGGAGGATGGAACCGAACGCCGAAGTGCTGCCACCCACTGAGCATCCGAAACCACGCTCATGGTCATCATGAAAGTAGAAGCGCCGAGACATATGCGCAGTGCCGTGCCACTGGCCCAGGCCGTTTCGGCCTTGGCGCAACTGAGCACGCCAGCGCCAACGCAGCAGGCCGTGCAGTCCAGTTCGATGGAGGAGGTCGGCATGACCTTCAGCCATCACGTGGAGCGCAGCACCAAGGCCCTGAGCCAGCGGCGCATTCGCAGTGCGCGTAAAGAGGTGGGCCAGACCCGGATCGAAACGCGCGAGCGCCTGGAAGAGTGGTACGACCAGCTCGGTCATCCCGGCAAGCTGAGCCTGAGCGCCATGGCCGCCCAGGTCGGCGCCTTGCTCTATGGCGAGCCGGCGCTCGAAGACCTGGTGCAGGCCAGCGGCGCCGATCCGGCCCGCACCGACCTGATCCTGCAGCAGGTGCTGCGCGAGGCCGAGGCGCAAGGGCGCAAGGTCGAAGCCCAGCGCGCCCGCGACTACCTGCAACGGCTGCGTGAGCAATATGGCGCGCAGATCCAGGCCGGCATGAACATCGCCGAGGCCTTGCGCGCCGCTGGCGGCGACCCCGAGTTGCGCCAGGCCGTGCGCCGCCTTTACTACGACACCGTGGTGCTCAAGCAGTCGCTGCCGAGCATGATGCAGGCGCTGCTCGGTCTGTTCGGCGAAACCGCGTTCGTCTCCGGCCTGGACATGATGCGCCGCGCCCTGGCCGACGACATCGCCGCGCAGACCCCGTCGAGCCCCACCGCCAAGCTGCGGGCATTGCTGATCGGCCTGGCCGTCTCCACGCAACTGGGCAGCGTGCTGCACAGTTGCCGGCAATTGCTGGAGCAGTTGGCCGACGGTTGCCCGGCCAGTCAGCTCACGGCGGTGCTGTTGCTGCAGCGCCTGCTCGGGATGGCGGCCAGTGGTGTGTCGGCGGCCGAAGTGCGCCGCATCGGCCGCGAACTCGGTGGCGAACAGGAGCGCGATCAACTGGTGTCGCTCAACGGCCTGTATGCCATGCTCAAGCGCCTGCCGCTGGCGCTCTGGCGCGACGGCAAGAGCCGCCAGAGTGCGCTGAAGACGGTGCTGGTGCTGCTCGATGAGCGTTCCCGTGGCGAAACACGCGGACAGACCGCCGCCCCGATCAAAGGGGTGTTCGCATGATCGCCCTGTTGAACCGCGCTGCGGGCGCGGCGCTGCGGCGCATCGAAGTGGCCGGTGCATTCGTGGTGCTGGGCATCGTGTTCATGCTGATCCTGCCGTTGCCCACCTCGGTGGTCGACGTGCTGATCGCCATCAACATCTGCATCTCCTGCCTGCTGATCGTGCTGTCGTTGTACCTGCCGCGCCCGCTGGCCTTTTCCTCATTCCCGGCCGTGCTGCTGCTGACCACCTTGTTCCGTCTGGCGCTCTCTGTGGCCACCACCCGGTTGATCCTGCTCCAGGGCGACGCCGGGCATATCGTCGAGGCGTTCGGCAACTTCGTGGTCGGCGGCAACCTGGCCGTGGGTCTGGTGATCTTCCTGATCCTCACCGTGGTCAACTTCCTGGTCATCACCAAAGGCTCCGAGCGCGTGGCCGAGGTGGCCGCCCGTTTTACCCTGGACGCGTTGCCGGGCAAGCAAATGTCCATCGACAGCGACCTGCGCGCCAACCTGATCGATGTCAGCGAAGCCCGTCGCCGCCGCGAAGAGCTGAACAAGGAAAGTCAGCTGTTCGGCGCGATGGACGGGGCGATGAAGTTCGTCAAGGGCGACGCCATCGCCGGCCTGGTGATCGTGGTGATCAACCTGATCGGCGGCTTCTCCGTGGGCATGATGCAGCACGACATGGGCGCCGCCGAATCGATGCACCTGTATTCGGTCCTGACCATCGGCGACGGCCTCATCGCGCAGATTCCTGCACTGCTGATTTCCCTCACCGCCGGCATGATCATCACCCGTGTGTCACCGGAGGGGCAGCCGGCCGGCAGCAGCATCGGCAAGGAGATCGCCAGCCAGTTGACCGCCGAGCCCAAGGCTTGGGTGATCGCCTCGGTGGGCATGCTGGGCTTCGCTGCGCTGCCCGGCATGCCGACGCTGGTGTTCATCGTCATCGCCCTGATCACCGGCAGCGCCGGGGTCGTCCAGCTGTATGCCCGCGCCCGGCAGGCGCGCCAGGGCGACGACGCGCCCACGGCGGTGGCGCCCGAGGACAACGGTGCCGAGGACCTGCGCAGCTTCGACCCGACCCGCGCCTACCTGTTGCAGTTCTCCGTGGCCATGCAGGGGCACCCGGCCACCGACGGGGCGATCCAGACGCTGCGCAAGAAACGCAATGGCCTGGTGGCCGGGTTCGGCCTGACCTTGCCGCCCTTCGAGATCGAATACAGCGCGCTGCTGGAGGACGACGAGTGTCGTTTCTGCGTGCACGAGGTGCCGATGTTGCGCGCCACCTTCGGCGAGCGCGTGGCCGTGGCGCGCGGGCCGCTGCCGTTCGAGCCGCGCCAGGCGCAGGTGGGCAGCGAGGTGCGCGACGAGCAGCAGTGGTTGTGGTTGCTGCCCGACGATCCGCTGCTGGCGCACGAGCAGGTGGAAGCGGTATCGGCCAGCGAACTGCTGGTGGAGCGCATGAGCCGCGCCATGTTCGCCACCGGCCCGCAGTTCCTGGGCTTGCAGGAAAGCAAGTCGATCCTCAGCTGGCTCGAAGCGGGCCAGCCAGAGCTGGTGCAGGAGTTGCAGCGGACCATGCCCTTGGCGCGTTTCGCCGCCGTGCTGCAACGCCTGGCTGGGGAGGGCGTGCCGCTACGGGCGGTGCGTCTGATCGCCGAGTCGCTGATCGAGCACGGGCAACACGAACGCGACGTCGGCGCCCTGACCGACTACGCCCGCATCGCCCTGAAGTCGCAGATCTATCACCAGTACCGCGACGCCGAGGGCCTGCATGCCTGGCTGTTGACCCCGGAAAGCGAAACGCTGCTGCGCGAGGCGCTGCGCCAGACCCAGACGGAAACCTTCTTCGCCCTGGAAAGCGGGCACACCCGGGCATTGGTGCTGCAACTGCGCGAAGGCTTCCCCCTGCGCGCCAAGCGCGTGGCCGTGCTGCTGGTGGCCCAGGACCTGCGCGCGCCGCTGCGCGACCTGTTGCGCGACGAATTCAACCACGTACCGGTGCTCGCCTACAGCGAGCTGCACAGCAACGCCCAGGTCAACGTCCTGGGCCGTTTCGACCTGGAGCAGGATCACCTGCAGGTGGAAGCGGCCGCCTGAGGGCCAGTCGCGTCACGGAACCATTGCATACAACGAAGGCCGGCGCTTGCGGGCGGCCTGCCGATAACAGGTGAGGAAATTGGCCATGTTCGAGCTGCGCGTTTTAAGTGGTCTGCACCGGGGTGCGGCGTTGCCCTTGGTGGGCGACGAGTGGGTCGTGGGGGCGGCCGAGGAGGCCGATCTGGCGCTCTACGATCCTGGCGTCTGCACCCGCCACGTGCGCCTGCAACGCCGCGATCAGCAGTGGCGGCTGGAACCGCTGGACGGTGCGGTGTGCGACGCCCAGGGCCAACCTTGGGCGCTGGCGCAGACGCTGCCGGTCGATGTGCCGTTCGCCGTCGCCGGCATCTGGCTGTGCCTCGCCTCGGCCGACCAGCCGTGGCCGCCGGAGGCGCTGGACAGTGCTGCGTCGGCGGCGGGCAGTCCGCTCAGCCCGAAAGCGGCGGCGCGGCCCTCGTGGTCCAGGCGCTTGGCCATCGCGGCGGCGGTTATTACCGTGGCCTCCAGTGCCTGGGCCTTCACCAGTCAACCGACCCCGCCCGTGGCCGCGAGCCCGACGCCGCCGCTCACGCGCAGCAAGGTGGCGCTGGACAGCGTGGCGACGGTGCGTCTGCAACTGGAGCGCATGCTTCAGGAGCGTGACCTGGCCACCCAGGTGCGGGTCGAGTCGCAGGGCGATCGGCTGGTGCTGGTGGGCGAGTTGCCGCGCCAGCGCCTGGCGGTGGTCGAGCGCCTGCTGCAGCGCTTCAACGAACGCTATCAACCCTCGGTCGAGGTGCTGGCCAAGGTGCAGGAGCACCTCACGCAGTTGCCGTTCCAGATCGCCCAGATCGTCGGTGGCAAGCGTGGCCACGTGGTCACCTCTGACGGTCGCCGGCTGTTTCTCGGCGACCAGATCGATGGCTTGCGCCTGACCGCCATCGGCGACGACAAAGTGACCTTCGAAGGCGACCAGCGCTACGAGGTCACCTGGTGATGACACACGCCGCAGCGGCCCGTCTGCAGGCCTGGGAAACGGACCAGTACGCACGCCTGCAGCGCTTTTCGCCGGTGGCGGTGCGCGGGCGGGTGCAACGGGTCAACGGCATCCTGCTGCAATGCCGCCTGCCCCAGGCGCAGATCGGCGACCTGTGCCAGATCGAGCGCGATACCCGTGAGCCGCTGCTGGCCGAGATCGTCGGCTTCGACCAGCACGACGCCTTGCTCAGTGCGCTCGGTGGCCTGGAAGGCGTGCGCGTCGGCGCGGCGGTGCAGCCGCTGGGCATGCCGCACCGGGTGCAGGTGGGGCCGCAGTTGCTGGGCCAGGTGCTCGATGGCTTTGGCCGGCCGCTGCTCGACGGCGGTGTCGGGGCGTTCGCCGATGCGTCGGTGCTGCACGCCTCGGTGGTGATCGGCGAAGCGCCTGCGCCCACCGCTCGGCCGCGCATCCAGCACGCGCTGACCACCGGCGTTAGGGCGATCGACGGCCCGCTCACCCTCGGCGAAGGCCAGCGCGTGGGTTTGTTTGCCGGCGCCGGTTGCGGCAAGACCACGCTGCTGGCCGAGATCGCCCGCAACGTCGAGTGCGACGTCATCGTGTTCGGCCTGATCGGCGAGCGCGGGCGCGAGCTGCGCGAATTCCTCGATCACGAACTCGACGACGAACTGCGTGCCCGCGCGGTGCTGGTGTGCGCCACTTCCGACCGCTCCAGCATGGAGCGCGCCCGCGCCGCGTTCACGGCGACGGCGTTGGCCGAGGGCTTTCGTGCCCAAGGCCGGCGCGTGCTGCTGCTGATCGATTCGCTGACGCGGTTCGCCCGTGCGCAGCGTGAAATCGGCCTGGCCGCCGGTGAGCCGCTGGGCCGCGGCGGCCTGCCACCGTCGGTCTACAGCCTGCTGCCGCGTCTGGTGGAACGGGCCGGGTTGAGCAACGACGGCGCCATCACCGCGCTGTACACCGTGCTGATCGAGCAGGACTCGATGAACGATCCGGTGGCCGACGAAGTGCGCTCCTTGCTCGACGGCCACATCGTGCTCTCGCGCACGCTCGCCGAGCGCGGTCACTACCCGGCCATCGACGTGCTGGCGAGCCTGTCGCGCACCCTGGTCAACGTGGCCGACGGCGAACACCTGCGCGCCGGCGTCAACCTGCGGCGGCTGCTGTCGGCCTACGACCAGATCGAGCTGATGCTGCGCCTGGGCGAGTACCAGGCTGGCGCCGACCCGCTGACCGACCTGGCCGTGGAGTCGCGCGCCGCGTTGGACGGCTTCCTGCGCCAAGACCTGCGCGAGCCGGAGCCGTTGCCCTCGACCCTCGCGCACCTGCAGCAGTTGACCGCCTATGTGCCGGGCTGACGTGCAAGCCCTGGTGCCGGTGCGTCGTCACCGCGAAGGCCAGGCCGAGCGGGCCTGGCGCCAGGCCCGTGAGCGGCTGCGCGAATGCGAAGCCGAAACCGCCGCCGCCCGCGCGCACTTGCAGACCGCCCGCGAGCGCCAGATGGCCGAGCGCGCGGCCTTGGGCGACGCGCATCGCGGGCGCGCGCTGAGCGTGGTCGAGTTGAACGCTTGGAGTACCCAGGAGCGCCGCCTGATCGGCGAGCTGGCCGAACACGCCCAGAGCGTGCAGGCGCTAGAGGCTGCCCAGGCACGTCAGGCCCAGGACACCGACGCGGCGCAGCAACGCCTGAGTGGACGGCGTCGCGACCTGGAAAAGCTCAAGGCACTGATGGCGCGCCTGGGGCAGGAGACCGGCGATGAATGAACGTCCCGTGAATCATGCACCGCTGCCTCGGCGTGAGCCGCCACCGGCACTGGGTCGCCCGCCGTTGCGCGGCGCCGAACCGGCGCCGGCCCAGGCGAGCCGAGTGGCGCGTTCGACTTCGCGCGACACCACCCCCGGCGCCGAGCGCGACCCTGAGGCGTCGATCGCTCGCAGCGATGGCTACTGGTTCCGCCAATGGGTCGAGGCGGTGGACGGCGGTCTGCACCAGGACACCGCCGGGGCACATTCGCTCTCGGCCTCGACGGGCCTGGAGGGCAGCGAGGTGGAAGCGTTCGTCGATCAGCTCACGCCGCGCTTGCGCGCTACCCAAGACCTGCACCTGGACCTGCTGCTGCACCTGCCGCAGTTGGGACGGATCAAGGTGCTGGCACGACGGCAGGAGGCCGGGCCCGGCTGGGACATCGGCCTGAGCGGCGAGAACGAGGCGGTACAGGCGCGCCTGGCGAGCCGCCGTGGCCACCTAGAAGACGCCTTGGCGCAGAGCCTGGGCCAACCGATCAGCGTGCAGGTGGCACGCATTGAAGAGGATTACTGACATGCGTGCCTGTGCACTGTCGCTGCCATCGGTCAGCGCTGATGAGGCCGCCGCCCGGCAACGGCTGGGGGCGGGCCTCGAGTTGCCGTTCGAGGTGGCGGGAGAGGCGGGGGCGTTGACGCTGACCTTGGGCAACGGTCCCTGCGGCGCAGCGCCTGCGGTGTTCGCCTGTGCCCACGGGGCCTTCGCCCTGGGCGAGCCCGGCCCGGTGCTGAGCCTGTTCGGTGAGTGCCCGGTGGTGGTGCCCGCCGAGCCGGGGCCGGCTGACGACTGGTTCTGGTCGCTGTTCCATCAGGTGCTGAGCGCGCCGTTGCGCGAGGCCTTCGGGTTTCTCAAGCCCTTGGCCGCGAGCGAGATCGAGGGCATTGCCTGTCGCCTCGATGTGCGCGTTGGCGATGCGCGCGTCGCCAGTCATCTGCGGCTGCCTGGGCAGACCCTGCTGGGCCTGCTCGACGCCGCCCCCTGGCAGCGCCAGGCCACGCCCTGGAGCGAAGGTTTCGGGGTGCGCGTGCCGCTGTTGCTCGGGCACCTGACGTTGCCCAGCGGTCAGCTCGCCGCCCTGCGTCCTGGCGACGTGGTGATTCCCGAGACCGCCCTGTTCGATTCAGCCGGCCACGGCCAGGTTCGCCTGGGCCGGCATTGCTTGCAGGTGCAGGCGCAGCAGCACCCCGCGCCGTTGCACCTGACCGTACTCGCGCTTGAGGAGACCGAGATGAACGACACCCCCGACACCGATATCCTGACGCCCGACTGGGACGACACCGCCCACTACGGCGCAGACGAGCAGGACGCAGGGACCTTCGACCCGGCCAGCCTGGCCCAGACCGACGGCGCTGACGACGCCCAAGCTTCAGCAACTGAACAGCAGGCTGGGGCCGAGCACCCGGACCGTTTCGACGCGCTGCCGCTGGCGCTGACGGTGCGTTGTGGTCACCTGAACCTGACCTTGGGCGAACTGCGCAACCTGGCCCCCGGCGCCGTGCTGCAGGTGCACGGCGTGGCGGCGGGGGCAGCCACCCTGTTCCATGGCGAGCAGCCGCTGGCCCAGGGCGAGCTGGTGCAGATCGACGGCCGCCTGGGCCTGCAGATCGTGCGCATGGACGTGGCTGGATGAGCTTCCAGGGGGTCGACCCCTTCCTGCTGGCGCTGTTCATCGGCGGCATTTCCCTGGTGCCGTTGCTGCTGATCATCTGCAGCGCGTTCCTCAAGATCGCCATCGTGCTGACCATCGCGCGTAACGCCATCGGCGTGCAGCAGGTGCCACCGAACATGGCGTTGTACGCCATCGCCCTGGCGGCGACGCTGTTCATCATGGCGCCGGTCGGCCACAACGTGGCCGAAGCGCTCAAGGAGCGGCCGCTGGACTTCAGCCACAGCGAGGCGTTGCAGGAATCGGCCCTGAACGCACTCAAGCCGCTGCAAGCCTTCATGTCGCGCAACACCAACCCGGACATCCTCACCCACCTGCTGGAGAACACCCAGCGCATGTGGCCCAAGGAGCGCGCCGAGCAGGCCAGTCGCGACGACCTGATGCTGCTGATCCCGGCGTTCATGCTGTCGGAGCTGGAGGCGGGCTTTCAGATGGGTTTTCTCATCTACATCCCGTTCATCGTCATCGACCTGATCGTCTCCAATCTGCTGCTGGCGCTGGGCATGCAGATGGTGGCGCCGATGACCATCTCGTTGCCGCTCAAGCTGCTGATCTTCGTGCTTGCCCAGGGGTGGACGCAGTTACTGGACAGCCTTTTCTATTCCTACCTCTGAGGCCCGGCGATGGACGCGATGACGCTGTTCAAGGAAGGCATGTTGCTGGTGGTTCTGCTCTCGGCGCCGCCGTTGATCGTGGCGGTGCTGGTGGGGGTGCTGACCTCGCTGGTGCAAGCCCTGATGCAGATCCAGGACCAGACCCTGCCGTTCGGCATAAAACTGGTGGCGGTGGGGCTGACCCTGCTGGTCACCGGCCGCTGGGTCGGCGGGGAACTGCTCGGCTTGCTGCGCCGGGCCTTTGAAATGATGGCCAACACCTGATGGCGAGCTCGGCGTTGCTGCCCTACTTCGACCTGCTGCTGTCGGTGGCGCTGGGCATGGCGCGCATCTACCCGGTGGCGTACCTGGTGCCGGTGTTCTGCTTTCAGCACCTGCGTGGCCTGCCGCGCCATGCCATCGTCTTCGCCCTGGCCATGTTGCCCGCCCCCGGCATCCGCCAGGCGCTGCTCGACGCCCAGGTCAACTGGCTGACCCTCGGCGGCCTGATGCTCAAGGAACTGATCCTGGGGTTGTTGCTTGGGGTGCTGCTGGCGATGCCGTTCTGGCTGTACGAGTCGGTCGGCGCCTTGCTCGACAACCAGCGCGGGGCGTTGATCGGCGGTCAGTTGAACCCGTCGCTGGGCACCGACACCACGCCCCTGGGCCACCTGTTCAAACAGATGACCATCCTGCTGCTGGTCGCCACCCTGGGCATCGGCACCTTGACCCAGGTGATCTGGGACAGCTACCTGGTCTGGTCGCCCACCACCTGGTTTCCGCTGCCCGGTGCCGAGGGCTTCGGCGTGTTCCTCGGCCTGCTCGGTGAGATGTTCATGCACATGCTGCTCTATGCCGCGCCGTTCATTGGCCTGCTGTTGCTGGTGGAAGCCAGCTTGGCGCTGCTGAGCCTGTACAGCCCGCAACTGCAGGTGTTCATCCTGGCCATGCCGGCCAAGAGCCTGATCGGCCTGGGCTTTCTGCTGTTCTACCTGCCCACGTTGTGGGACGCGATGACAGGCCGGCTGCTGCGCTATGGCGAAGTGCGGCATCTGCTCGACCTGCTGTTGCAGGCGCCCTGAACCCAGGACTGACCCATGAGCGAAGACAGTGGCGAAAAGACCAAGAGCGCAACGCCGAAGAAGATTCGCGATGCCCGCAACAAAGGCCAGGTCGGCCAGAGCCAGGATCTGAGCAGCCTGATGGTGCTGGCGGTGATCACCGAAGTGGCGTTGACCCTGGCCGAGGACAGCCTGCAGACGCTGCAAGACCTGGTGGCCTTCCCGCTGCACCGCCTGGCGGTGAACTTCACCCGCGCCCTGGAAGAAACCCTCGCCCATGCCGGCGGCGTGCTGCTCAGCTTCACCCTGATGACCGTGGGCCTGGCGATCGCCACGCGCTTGGTGGCGGGCTGGATACAGTTCGGTTTCCTGTTTTCCCCCGAGGCCCTGCGGCCAGACCCGAATCGCCTGAACCCGGTGAACCAGGCGCAGCAGATGTTTTCCGGGCAAGCGCTGATCAACCTGTTCATGGGGCTGGTCAAGGCGGTGTTCATCGCCGCCGTGCTGTACCTGGTCACGCTGCCGGCGCTCGGGGCGCTGGTCAGCCTGGTCAACAGCGACCTGCCTACCTACTGGCGCGGCCTGGCCAGCCTGTTCCGGCACATCATGCACACCTGCCTGGCGGTGTTGCTGGTGCTGGCCATCGTCGACTTCGGCCTGCAGAAGTACTTCTTCGCCAAGCGCCTGCGCATGAGCGAGGAGGAGGTGCGCAAGGAGTTCAAGGAAATGGAGGGTGACCCGCACGTCAAGATGCACCGCCGCAACCTGGCCCGGCAGTTGCTCGCACAATCCGCCGAGCCTGAGGCCAAGCCGGTGGAAGAGGCCGACATGCTGGTGGTCAACCCCACCCACTTCGCCGTCGCCCTGCGCTACCGACCCGAGGACGCGGCGCTGCCGCAGCTCATCGTCAAGGGCGTGGACGCCGAAGCCCGGGCGTTGATCGAGCGGGCCAAGGCGGCGCGGGTGCCGGTGATCCAGTGCATCTGGCTGGCACGCACGATCTACCGTGAGGACGTCGGCGCATTCATCCCCCGCGAGACCCTCCAGGCTGTGGCGCATATCTACCGCGTGCTGCGCGAGCTCGACGATGAAGCCAAGGACGAGGTGATCGAGATTCCCGAGCTGGACCGGCGCTGAGCCGGTGGGTGGAACCGACCAACGCGGCGCTGCCACTCAGCAGAGGAGTCGGACCGCCTTTGCGCTGCCGACTCGGTGACCCCAACCCTTCACTGGAGATTGCCCATGCCTCCTGATCCGAGCCTTGTCGGGCGCGCAGGTGCCCTGCACGGGGTGCATAGTGCCCCGTCATCCTCTTCACCCTCGTTGACTCAGCAACCCCTCGAGGCCCAACACCCGCGCAGCAGCCAGAGCCTGCACGCGCGAGGGCGCTCGTCCTCGGCGCCGCCGGCGCTGCATCAGCGCGGTCGAACCCGCAGCCGAGATGACACCCGCGCGGCGCGGGCCAGGTCTCATTCGCCTGGGGCGCGGCCCCCGGCCGAGTCCGAGCGCACGACACCGCCGCCCGTACCCCGCTCGGAGCAGGCGCACCTGGACGACATGCAATCCCGTCAGCAGAAACTGATGGAGCAACAGTTCGCGATGCAGATCGGCATGGAGGAGCGCCAGGCGATGATGCTGCAAGTCAAGACCTCCGCGGACATGACCAAGCTGTTCGCCGATACGGTGAGCGAGGTCACCAATGGCTTTCTCGACAGTGCCAAGAAGGTCATGGAAAAAGGAGGCGAAGCGATGAAGCTGCGTTGACGTCCAGCGTTACCTTTAGCCCCGCCAGGTTCGCCTGGTGGGGCTTTTGCGCGTGCCTCAACCCAGGCGTGTGCGGCCCATGGTCAGGCTCGCCGGGCGCGGCTCGACCGCCTTGGCCAGGTCGAGCAGGCGCGGGCGTACCTCGTTGACCTGGGCGACGAAACCGACCACCCAGTGGCAGAAGCGGGTCTCGTCCAGGCCCGATAACGCACTGTGCGCGCACAGGCGCACGCAGGCCTTGTCGTCCAGGGCCAGCCAACTGCCGCCGAGCAGGTCCAGGCGAAAGTTGAGCTCCAGCAGGCGCTTGTGCAGACCGGGGGCGTGGGCGGGTAGCTCGATGGCGCAATGCAGGATGGCCAGGTCGCTGTGCTCGGGTAACTCGATGACCACCGCTTCGCGGTCGTGCGCGTCATACAGCGCGCACACGCTGTGCTCCAGGTGCAAGTCGGCGTGCAGGTGGTCGGCGAGGGCCGAGATCAAGCGTTGGGCAACGGCGTCGGCGGTCATGGTCAACCTCAATAGGTGGCGGGACGCTCGTCGAGGTCTTCCAGGCCCAGCAGCGACAGTTGCCGGGCTTGGAGGTCGTCGAGCAGCTCCGGGGTCAAAGGAACGTCCGGCAGCGCCTGCCACACCACCAGCGCGCGCTGCGGGTCGAGGAACACGTACAGATGCGCGTACTCCTGCGGGTGGGCGAAGCGCCGTTCCAGCGCTTGCTGGATCTGGTTGGCGCGCAGCACCTGGCTTTGCACTTGCAGCGCCAGTCCTACGCTGTGCGCCTCGCGGCGCAAGCCGAACTCGATGCCGGGGGCGATTTCCCAGTAGCTGGCAATGCCAGCGATGACGTTCTTCTGGAACGCCTGGCGCGTGCTTGCGCTGTGCACCGAAAAAGACATGCCGGGTCAGTTCTCCAGAGGGACGACGCTGTGATCGAGAGGGTGTTCGGGGGTGCCGAGGCCGCCGCGCATGCCCGGCGCCCACCAGACCACGATCCGCCCGTGGTCGGGCTCGGCCCGTTCACAGGCCGCGCCCTGACAGCCGGATCGGCTGGCGCAGCCGGCGAAGACCGGCAGACTCAGGAGTACGGCGATCAGCAAGGGGGTGCGCTTCATGGGTTCAGCCTCGCAGTGGTGTGCAGCAGGGAGGGGCGTTCGTTGCCCGGCAGGCGAGTCGGCGGGTTCATGACCACGAACACTTCGGTTTCCTCGCCCGGCTCCAGCCAGACCTTCGGCCAGGCGGAGGCGGCAAGGGTCCAGCGGCTGCCGCAACTCGCTTCATCGAAACGCACGCGGCGCTGGCCCTCGTTGCGCACCACGCCCACGGCGATGCCGTAGTCGGGTCCGGCGAACCATTGCGCGCGCGCGGCATCCAGCGTCAATCCGGGCTGCAGGGCGCACAGCGTCTCGGGCGCGTAGGGAATCGACTCGGCTTGTTTGAACGAGGCCGGGATATTGCCGTCGGCCAGGTGCGCCAGGACGTCGCTGACCTCCAGGCGCCCGACCGGACGCTTGCCGTTGCGCCGCTCTTCCACGCGGGCCATGGCGTTGTCCACCTGTTGGCGGTCGAGGCTGGAGATGTAGCGGGCCGGATCGACCTGGTCGCCGATCAGGCGTGGCGTGAGGATGAACACCCGCTCGCGGCGGCTGGTCTGGCGGGTGGTCGAGGAAAACAGCAGCGGCCCTACCAGCGGGATGCGCCCCAGCCATGGCACCCGCTCCAGGTTGTCGCCGGTTTCCTCGGTGTGGAAGCCGCCGACCACCAGCGAGCGGCTTTCGCCCATCACCGCCTGGGTGCTGACCACGCCACGGCGCACACTGGGCGTGCGCTGGCCGACGGCGGACGGCTCGATACGGCCGTCCTCGATGTCCAGGGCCATCTGGATCTGCTTGTGCCCGCCGGTCTCGATGGCGTGCGGCACCACCTGCAGGCTGGTGCCGGCGGTGATCGGCTCGATGTTGGCCACCCGCTCGCCAACCGCCGAGAGGTATTCGGTGCGGCTGAAGTCGATGACTGCCGGCTGGTTCTCCAAGGTCAGCACCGAGGGGTTGGCCACCACCGAGGCCAGGCCGCGGCCTTCCAGCGCGCGCAGTTGCGCGGCGAAGTCGCCGTAGTCCTGGATGAACACCGTCGAGCTGGCGCCGGGGCGCAGCATCGAGGCGCCGCCGATCAGGTCACCGCTTTCGACGTTCCAGTTGGCGGCCAGCTCGGCCAGTTGGGTGCGGTCGATGTCGAGGATGATCGCGTCGATTTCCACCAGCTTGCGCGGCACGTCCACGTCGCGGATCAGCGGGGTGTAGATTTCCCGGCGCTTGGGCGCGTCGTAGATGAGCACGGCGTTGTTGCGCACGTCGGCTTCGACGCGGATCTTGCCACGGCTGCCGCCACTGCTCTGGCCAGGCTGCACGCGGCGGGTGTTGGGCTGGCCCATGCCACTGAAGGCCAACTGTTCGAGACTGCCCATGGCCATCGATTGATTGCCTTGCAGGCCCTGCATGGACGCCTGGGGCAGGGCGGTCGGCGCCGCGCCGGTGGCCGAACCGCGGTTTTCCAGAAGGCCCCGGAGAATGCTGGCGACCCCGGGGATGACCAGCGTCTCGCCGCGGTACTTGATGTTGCGGTCGGCGGCGCTGGCGTAGCGCAGCGGGAAACTGATGACTTCCTGCTTCTCCTCGGGCGTCTTGCGCGCCTTGGCGAACTGCGTCACCAGGCGCACGTAGCGTTCGGGGCCGGTGATCAGCACCACGCCTTCATCGGGCAATTCACCCCAGCCGAAACGCGGGTCCAGCAGACCGATATCGGTCAGCGCCTGTTTCATGTCCGGCCCGGCATCGGCGGACACCTCCAGGCGCCTGGAGCGCTGATTCTTCAGCGGGCTGACGTACAGGCTGCTGCCATACACGAACCACTGGAAGCGATTCTCCAGGCCCAGTCGGTCGAGGAAGGCCTGGGGACTTTCCGCGCGCATCCGGCCCTGTACCGTGCCGGCAAGGGTGCCGTCGATCACCAACTGCACGCCGAAGGTGTTGGCGAAGTCGTCCAGGACCTTGGTCAGCGGTGTGTCCTGGGCGTCGTAGGCGTAGGGGGTGTTCTTCCAGTCGGTGGGGGCTGCCGCCTGGCTCGGCGTGGCCAGGCCAAGCGAGCCGGCCAGCAGCAACGCCAGCAACGCGGACGGTGCCTGGCGAAGGCGCGTGCTGTTCGCGGTAATCCAGCGGTACGGTCTGAGCCACGGGTTAGGCATGTCGAAGTCCTGTTCCGAGAAAATGGGCGTGCGAGTGCCGTCGCGCCACCGGGGCC
This sequence comes from Pseudomonas sp. SC11, assembly GCF_047039205.1. Taxonomy (NCBI): domain Bacteria; kingdom Pseudomonadati; phylum Pseudomonadota; class Gammaproteobacteria; order Pseudomonadales; family Pseudomonadaceae; genus Pseudomonas; species Pseudomonas sp. SC11. Next base: position 811,936 of record NZ_CP178183.1, read on the forward strand.
GCTGCACCGCGTGGCGCCTTGTGCAGCATCGATTGCCAGGTATCGCGCTGGTTGAGCAAGGTTTCGAGCAACTCGATCAGGTCGTCGACGTGGGCGTCGCGGGCCACCTGCGCCATCAGCCATAACCGGGCATCGTCGGGGCCGCGCGCCAGGGCGCCGGGAAAGCGCGACAGGCTTGGATGGGCCAGACGCAGTACCTGCTCCAGGGACGCTCCTTGGGACACCTCGGCGGGCAGCTCGACCGACAGCAGCAGCGCGTCGTCGAGGTGGGCGAAGGTGACTTCGCCGTCGTCGATGAGCAGCTTCAGGTGCTCGTGCTGTTCGGCGTCGGCGCTCCAGCGGATGAGCTGCGTGCGCAGCTCATGGCATTGCATCGATGATCGCCTTGGCGAGGTTGTGGTGCGCGGTGGTCTGTTGGGTGGCCGCCGTCACCGCGACCGACATGCCGTTCATGCTGGTGAGAAAGGTGTGCATATCGTCCAGCGACTGGGACTGCGCGGCGTTCATCGCAGCGTTGTTGACGTTGTCGGTGGCGCGCTGGAAGTAGCTGTCGAGGCGGCGCTGCAGGGCATCGATCGAGGACATGGACGGGTTCTCCGGGCTTGGGCGTGTTCACCGGGTGAGTGGCGGTCAAGCCCAAGGTGGTTCCACTTGGGGGCGGAAAACCATCGACGGTTTTCCGGTGATCGTATGTCGTGATCTGGGCCGTTGCAGGAGCGGCCTTGCGCCGTAAAGTCAGTCATCGCGGGCGTTCGGAACGATATCGGTCGCCTGGTTTACGGCCGCTGCGCGCCCGATCGCGACACAAGGCCGCTCCCACCAGTATTGGGCTCGCTTCACTTCTTGGGCACGGCATACGACACCGGGTGATCGTGCATTGGCTGTTCATCCGCAGCGCATGATTTCCAGAATCCAGCGTGGCTTTTGTGGGAGCGGCCTTGCGCCGCGATCGGGCGCGAAGCGGCCGTAAAGTCAGTCATCGCGGACGTTCGCAACGATATCGGTCGCCTGGTTTACGGCCGCTGCGCGCCCGAGCGCGACACAAGGCCGCTCCCACCAAGATTGCGCTCGCTTCACTTCTTGGGCACGGCATGCGACACCGGGTGATCGTGCATTTGCCGTTCATCTGCAGCGCATGATTTCCAGAATCCAGCGTGGCTTTTGTGGAAGCGGCCTTGCGCCGCGATCGGGCGCGAAGCGGCCATAAAGTCAGTCATCGCGGGCGTTCAGAACGATATCGGTCGCCTGGTTTACGGCCGCTGCGCGCCCGAGCGCGACACAAGGCCGCTCCCACCAAGATTGCGCTCGCTTCACTTCTTGGGCACGGCATGCGACACCGGGTGATCGTGCATTTGCCGTTCATCTGCAGCGCATGATTTTCAGAATCCAGCGTGGCTTTTGTGGGAGCGGCCTTGCGCCGCGATCGGGCGCGAAGCGGCCGTAAAGTCAGTCATCGCCGGCGTTCAGAACGATATCAGTCGCCTGGTTTACGGCCGCTGCGCGCCCGAGCGCGACACAAGGCCGCTCCCACCAAGATTGCGCTCGCTTCACTTCTTGGGCACGGCATGCGACACCGGGTGATCGTGCATTTGCTGTTCATCTGCAGCGCATGATTTCCAGAATCCAGCGTGGCTTTAGTGGGAGCGGCCTTGCGCCGCGATCGGGCGCGAAGCGGCCGTAAAGTCAGTCATCGCGGGCGTTCAGGATGATTGCGAGGCAAGGCGGTTCCTACAGAGGAGCGGCGCTAGATGACGGCACCGGCATGTGCAGCGCTTGCACGGTGCTCGGCCAGTCGAGCAGGAAGGTGCCGGCGGGGGTCTGCAGCCTCAGTTGGTGACGGTCCATGCCGGCATCGGCCACCAGCGTCCAGGGCTGCGCGGCCGTGTTGCCGAGGGTCCGGGTCAGGTTCGTCAGGTCGTCAGGATGACAGTGCAGCGTGGCACTGGCCGACTCGCGCTGCCCGCTGGCCAACTGGCGCACCAGGGCGTCGATGCGCGCCGGTTCCGGCACCTCGTCCAGCAGCGTGCGCAGCGCCTCGTTGACCAGCCGTGCTGCGCTGGCTTCGATCTGCTCCCACATGGCCTGGCGCTGTGCTTCCCAGGCGGCGAGCGCGGCGTCGGCGTTTTCCCAGAACCGCGCCTGGGCGTCGAGCCGCTCGGCCTCGGCCAGGTCACGGGCCTGCTCGAGCACCTGCGCGGCTTGCTCCTGGGCCTGTTCGATGACCCGTTGCGCCCGACCGCAATCGATCAGGGTTTCGCGGGCGATGCAGGGTTGCAGCAGGCCTTGAGCGTTGGGGCGTAGTTCAAGCGAGCGACGGGCGAGCATCGGGTGTCTCCGTGTCGTGAGCGGGCGGGGTGTTGGGCGCTGGGCGTTGCCCGGTCCTCCAGCAGACCGACTGCCACAGCGTGTCGAGCCTGGCGGCTGGCGGCTGCGGCGTCGCCCAGCGCTCGAGGGCCTCGACCCTGGCGCGGGGGAAGGCCAGGCGCGCGCGTTGCCAGGTCGGCTCATCCAGCCAGGCCCGCAGCAGCGCCAGAGGATCCTGGTCCGGTTCGAGCCAGTGTCCGGGGCGCAGCGCCTTGGCCGTGCGCTCGCACCAGGCGCGGTCCTGCGTCGACAACGTCGGGGCTGCCGAGCGCGGTGAACAGGTGGCGGCCACCAGTTCGCAGGCCAGCGTCAAGGTGGCGGGCGTACACAGCAGGGCCTGCATCGCCGGGTTCGGTTCGGGCGGCATGCACGGCGTGATGCCCAAGCCCTTGGCCAACGCGGCGTGGTGCCCACGGGCGAGGGCGTGCAACTGCGAGGTGCTCAGTTGGTCGAGGCCGGGTGGCTGCCAGTCGATGGCGGCCAGTTGCCAGGCGTGGTGCCACCAGTGAATCCAGGTCAGTGCCGCGCTCATGCGGCCGAGCCTTTGTCACGGGGGGCAGCGCCCGCGGGTTTCACGGCGAACAAGGTGGCTGCTGGATTGCCCGGTGCGGTGCCGGGTCGGGCGAGCTTCTGTTGCAGCACGCGCGGCAGCGTCAGGGCACCTGTGCGCCACAGTCGGTAGAGCCCGTAGCCGACCCCCAGCAGCAGGCTCAGCAAGACGATGCCGGTCACGACCATGACCGTTCGCCAGTAGCCGACGTCTTCGGCTTTCATCAGGAACGGCCCGAACGGCGCCATCTCGCGCCGCTCCTGATAAGGCAACGTGGGCACGAACACCACCGACAACTTGCTGGTGTTATGCGCGGCATCGGCCATGCCGGGGATGCCGCTGGCGATCAGGTTGCGCACCCGTGGCGTGATGCTGTCCGGGTCCAGCGCGCCGGTGTGCTTGATGAACACCGAGGCCGACGCCGGCTGCACCGGCTCACCGGGCGCGACCCGCTCCGGCAGGACCACATGGACGCGGGCGAGTACCACGCCGTCGATCTGCGACAGGGTCGATTCGAGCTCCTGGGACAGCGCGTAGATGTAGCGGGCGCGTTCCTCCAACGGCGTGGAAATCACCCCTTCCTTGCGAAAGATATCGCCCAGGCTGGCGCGTGAGCGCCGTGGCAGGCCGGCCGCTTCGAGCACGCGCACGGCGCTGTTGAGGTCGGCAGGCGCGACCAGGACGCTCATGCCGTCCTTTTCCGTGCGCTTGCTGGCCCGGATGTCGTTGTCCGCCAACTGCGCGATCACTTCATTGGCATCCTGCTCGGAGAGACGACTGTGCAGCGTCGAGCGCTCCTCGCAGGCGGTGAGCAGCAGGCACAGCAACAACGTCGAGCAGGCGCGCATGAACATGGCCGGCAATTCCTTCACTGGAGGTTGGTGAGTTTCTCGATGGCCTGGGAGCCCTTGCTGACCAGCTTGGCGGTCATCAGGCTTTCCAGGTGGAACGACGACAACGAGCGGTTCGACTGCAGCATGTCCTGCGGGTCGGCGGTGCGGATGGCCTTGACCAGATCACGGTTGGCGCGCTCGTCCAGACGCTGCAGTTCGCCGGAGCGGCTGGACAACGAGTCGATGATGCGGGCTGCGACGTTGTTCGGGTTGTCTGGCGCGGGCGGCTTCTCGCGCATCTGCGCACTGAACCAACTGACGTCACTGGTCTCGGCGCTGGCCTGCGGCTTGGCGCCGGTCTTGCTGGTGGCGGCCAGTTGCTGGGTATCGACGGCTTGGATTTCCATGGGTGTCTCCAATCGGGTTGGGGCGTAGCGAAAAGGGCGCGGCCGTTCAGGCGCACATCAGCCGCAGCACGTTGCGGGCACTGCCGGTCACGCTCAGATGGAATTCGACGGCCTCGCGGCTGCGTCTGACGCGGCGGCGCGCCAGTGGGGCCTGCCCGTCGAGGCGGGCCAGTGCCAGGTCCAGTTGCTCCAACGCCAACTGGAACAGCCGGACTTCGCGATCCTGCAGCGGCGTGCCCAGGGCGATGCGCTCGGTCCAGGTGCCGGCGTGTCCGTCGGCGGCGGCAGGCGACGGGTAGCGTTGCGGGTGTTGATCCATGAAGCCTGCGACTTCGAACAGCAGGTCCTGATCGTCCGAGGCGTAGTGCGCCTGGCCGGTACGGTCGTCGAGGTCCAGCAGCACCAGCAGCTTGCGTCGACCCAGCAAGGCGATGAGCCTGAGCAGCAAGCGCAGACTCGCGCGGCTGCGGTCCAGCGCACCGCCGCTCTCCCAGGCGCTGAACAGGGCGCCGCAGAACGGGTTGTTGGCGCTGCCGAAATCGCTCTGGTTGCCAATGTCGTTGTCACCCAGCGGCGGCCTGCGCGGGGCGAGCATCTGCGCCAGGTCGCCGAGCAGGTCTTCATCGCAATAGGCGTCGTCGATGTCCACTTCCAGGTTCTGGCCGGTACCGCCGTTGATTTCTTCCAGGATGTCCGTGAGGACCAGGTTCAGCGGACTTTGCGTGGGCAGCGCCAGGTCCTGCTGGGGCGGTTGCCAGGCCAAAGGCGAGCGCCCGCCTGCGCCAGTGTGTTCGGCGCCCCAGCGCAGCAGCGACTCCTTCAGTCGGCCGCTGCCGGCATGGCGGGTGACGTGCTCGGTCAGCGCATCGGCCACGCGCTGGGTGACCGAGTCGCGGCGCGGCGTGTGGGCGTCAGGCAGCAGGGCAGCAGGGGGGCGAAGGCTGTTCAGCCGATCGATAGGCATGGGTCTGATCTCATCGCGCTCGAAGAGACCCCGCCTCAGCGGGGTTTGAAGCGGTTCGTCAGAAGCGTATGTTCTTGGACGCCTCCCCCATGGCCGTGATGGCCTTGGTGGCGCTGTCCATGGACTCGGCCGAGATGGCGTTCATGGTGTCGGCGACCAGTTTCTGCTGGTCGAATTGGGATTTCATGGTCGTCATCGCGGCCGAGGTCGCATCCATCTGCTGCATGGCCGCCATGGAGGCCGCAAGAGAAGCTCCACCAAAACTCATAGTCGTGTCTCCGGATCGGTTGAATGGCGAGACGCGTGTGACTGTCTCGAAACCTGGGTGGCCGTTCAGCTACAAACGGTTCCACGCCGGCCGCTCAGTTCGTCGAAATTTCCAGGCACTTCATCCGGTAGTAGAGCGTGCGCCGGGCGATGCCCAGCTCGGCGATGACGGTGTCGATATGGCGATGGTGACGGCGCATGCAGTCTTCGATGAGCACTTTCTCGAACTGCTGCAACTGCTCTTTCAGGTTGAGCGTGGCGCTGCTGCAACGCTCCGCCAGTTCAGCGCGCGGCAGCGGCGGCAGGCCGAGCACGTAGCGCTTGGCAGCCGATTGCAGCTCGCGGATGTTGCCCGGCCAGGCGTGGCCGACCAGGTGTGACAGCAACCCCGGCGAGGGGGCCAGGTAGGGCCGGTCCAGGGCGGCGGCTTCGCGCTTTACCAGTGACAGGAACAGCGGCACGATGCGTTCCCGACGGCTGCGCAGCGGCGGCAGCTTGAGGCTGACGATGTTCAGCCGGAAGTACAGGTCACGGCGAAATTCTCCGCGTTCGACCATCTCGGCCAGCGGGCACTGGGCTGACGCGATCACCCGCATGTTCACTGGAATGCTCTGGGTCGAACCCAGCCGTTGGACGGTCCGCGATTCCAGCACCCGCAGCAGCTTGGCTTGCAGCGTCAGAGGCATGCTGTCGACTTCGTCCAGATACAGCGTGCCGTTATGCGCCGCCTCGACGAACCCCGCGCGGCTCTGGCTGGCGCCGGTGAATGCGCCGGAGTTGGCGCCGAACAGTTGGCTTTCGGCCAGGCTCTCGGGAATGGCGGCGCAGTTGATGGCGACGAACTTGCCGGAGCGCCCGGACATGCGGTGGATCTTCTCCGCCAGCGTGTCCTTGCCCGTCCCGGTTTCCCCGCGTAACAGCACGTCGACCATCAACGGGGCGACGCTTTGGGCAAAGGCCTCAAGGTTCAGTGCATCCTCTTTATAGGTCGTGGAAAGTGCAGCGCAAAGCAGCTTCGGCATCACTGACGACTCCATTCTTGTTCTCATCGGAGGTCGGTAGATTCTCGATCAAGGCACGTGGAAAACTCCCGCGCCGCGGCATGACCGACTTCAGACCCATCCCGGCTTGCTACGCAGGCTTAGAGATTTGCATGAAAAAAAGTTCATGGGCTCTAGCGCAGAAGTTCAACGTTTCAGCTAAACGGTGCAGCACATGGCTTTCACGAAAAACTGACGTTTTTTTCGCATTTGCACCGTCGTTCGAGCTAGGTCATTGAAATAGCAAGGAATAAAAACCAATTGACCATATCTTGACTGATTGGTCACTTATGTGACTGCGCCGCTTGCCGAGTACATGACCGTTGGTCACTTACAATGAAGCAAATGCCCTCGGTCGATTCGATATACTCCTGCGCTTGTTCGGGAGACCTTATGCCACCGCTGCCAATCGATGCCGCCTTGCCGGCCCTTCTCAAAGCCCTTCAAGCGCGCGACGAGGTAGTGCTGCAAGCCCCGCCAGGCGCGGGCAAGACCACCCGCGTGCCGCTGGCGCTGTTGAATGAACCGTGGCTGGCCGGACAGCGCATCGTCATGCTCGAACCGCGCCGCCTGGCGGCGCGGGCGGCGGCCGAGCGGTTGGCCAGTGAGCTGGGGGAGAAGGTTGGTGAGACTGTCGGCTACCGAATACGCCTTGAAAGCAAGATAGGCCCGCGCACCCAGATCGAGGTGGTCACCGAAGGTATCCTCACCCGTCGCCTGCAGGCCGATCCGGCGTTGGAGGGGGTGGGGCTGTTGATCTTCGACGAGTTTCACGAACGCAGCCTGGATGCCGATTTGGCCCTGGCGCTGAGCCTCAACGGCCGCGAGCTGCTGCGCGACGATCCGCCGCTGAAGATCCTGCTGATGTCGGCGACGCTCGAAGGCGAGCGCTTGTCGCGCCTGCTTGACGACGCGCCGGTGGTGAGCAGCGAAGGGCGCATGTACCCGGTGGATATCCGCTGGGGCAGGTCGTGGCAGTTGGGCGAGTTCGTCGAGCCACGCATTGTCGATTGCGTACAGCAGGCGCTGGCCGAGCAGCCCGGCAGCCTGCTGGTGTTCCTGCCCGGTCAGGCTGAGATCCGGCGCGTGCATCAGGCATTGCAGGCGGCGCTCGGCGAGCGTCGCGACATCCTGCTGTGTCCGCTGCACGGCGAGCTGGACCTCGACGCCCAGCGCGCCGCCATCGATCCTCCGCCGACGGGCCAGCGCAAGGTGGTGCTGGCCACCAACATTGCCGAGACCAGCCTGACCATCGACGGCGTGCGCGTGGTGATCGACGCAGGACTTGCTCGGGTGCCGCGTTTCGATCCCGGCAGCGGCATGACCCGCCTGGACACCCAGCGCATTTCACGCGCCAGCGCCACGCAACGTGCCGGTCGGGCCGGCCGTCTGGAGCCTGGGGTGTGCTATCGCCTGTGGTCCGAAGCGCAGCATGAGCAGTTGGCTGCGCACGGCAGCGCAGAAATAGTGCAGGCCGATCTGGCTGGACTGGCCCTGCAACTAGCCCGCTGGGGCGTGGCGCCCGAGCAACTGCGCTGGCTCGACCAGCCCCCGAGTGCGGCCTATGCCCAGGCCCAGGACCTGCTGGTGCGGCTCGGCGCCTTCAAACCTGACAGCCGCGAGGCACTCGGCGCCCACGGCCAGGCCATGGCCGAGCTGCCGGCCCATCCGCGCATCGCCCACCTGCTGTTGCGCGGGCAGCAACTGGGGCTGACCGACATGGCCTGCGAGGTGGCCGCACTGCTGGGTGAGCGCGATATCCAGCGCGGCGCTGGCGCCGACCTGCACACGCGCCTGGCGCTGGTCGGCGGCGCGCAGGTGGCCGAGCGTGGCAGTCGCGGCGCCGTGCAGCGGGTCCGCCAATTGGCGCGGCAATACCGTGGACTGCTGCGCGGCAAGGCGGCCAATACGGTCGCCGACCCTGACCACCCGCGTTGGCTCGGCGCGCTGCTGGCGTTGGCCTATCCGGACCGTATTGCCCGTCAGCGCCGCGAGGGGGGCGCCGAGTACCGGCTGGCCAACGGTCGCGCGGCGCTGTTCGCTGAAGTCGATGCGCTGATGAAGTGCGCCTGGCTGGTGATTGCCGAGCTGGGCAGTCGTCAGGGTCAGCGCGAGGAGCGCATCTACCTGGCCGCCGAGTTCGATCCGGCCTTGTTCGAGGACATTCTCGCCGAGCAGGTCGAGGTGGTCGATGTGCTGGAGTGGGACGAACGCGAGCACGTGTTGCGCGCCGAGCGCCAGCGCAGGGTCGGCGAGCTGGTGCTGGCCACCCAGGCGCTGCCGGGTCTGGATGACGAGGCCCGGTCGCGGGCGCTGGTCGGCCTGGTGCGGTGCAAGGGACTGGCGTTGTTGCCGTGGAATCCCGAGCTGCGCCAGTGGCAGGCCCGTTTGGCACTATTGCGTCAGCTGGATCTGCAACACGATGGGGTCAGCCAATGGCCCGACCTGAGCGACGACGCCTTGCTGGCGAGCCTCGAAGACTGGTTGCAACCCTTCCTGGGCAACGTCTCACGGCTGAGCCACTTCGCTCAGTTGGACCTCTCGTCCATCCTGCGCAACCTGCTGCCCTGGCCCTTGCCGCAGCGCCTCGACGAGTGGGCGCCGGTGCACCTGTGCGTGCCGTCGGGGTCGAACATCCGCCTGGACTACAGCGAGCAGCCGCCGATTCTCGCCGTGCGCTTGCAGGAGCTGTTCGGCCTGGCCGACACGCCGCGCATCGCCCAGGGCCGTCAGCAGGTCAAGTTGCACTTGCTGTCGCCGGCTCGCCGGCCCGTGCAGGTGACCCAGGACCTGGCCAACTTCTGGCGCACCACCTATGCCGAGGTGAAGAAGGATTTGAAGGGACGTTACCCCAAGCACTACTGGCCAGACGACCCGCTGGTCGCCGAGGCGACCGCGCGGGCCAAGCCCAGAAAGTCCTGAACCCGCGCCGGCCGTGCCGCCTCACTCAGAAGCTGTACGCCACCGACATCAGCGTCCTGTGCTCATCGCCCACGGCCTGCGCCAGACCTGCGGCGTAATAACGGCGGTCGAACACGTTCTTGAGGTTGAACGCGGTGCGCCACTGGTCGTTGCTGTCGCAAAGCAGGCTGTGGACCTGCAGCGCGGCCTTGCTGTTCTCCGACAGCGGCATCCCCCCTCGAAGGTGCCCTGGCGGTAATCATGGCTGCCACAGCTCATGCCCAGGGTGGCGAAGGCCTCTGGCTTGGGGCGCAGTCCGTCGAGGCATAGGCAGTCGGAGGCCACTGGGGCGCGGAGGATCACCGCGCTCCGGCTGTCCTGAATAGGCGCTCGTCCTGTACGACGCTCTGGGTTCAAGCCTGGCGCAGGACGAAGGTCTGCACCTGGCCCTCGAGGGTGTTCAGCCATTGCGCCCGCTGGCCGTTACGCATTGTGTTGCCTGGCCGTATCCCCACCCGCTGTCCGAGGTGGTCTCGCAAGTGGCAGAGCAAGCCCGATTCGTCCATCGCTAGCGGCTCGATTTTCCAGGGCTCGGTCACGTCAGCTACCCAGTAGAACCCCAGGAAGCCATTGATGCTTATGCCAAGGCGCTTGGCCGAGCCCTGGCCGCTGCTGTCGCGGGGTGGACCCGGCAGGGTGATGTCGAAATACAGTCTGTCGCTGCTGCTGTGGCGAAACACGAAGTCCATGGCGGGGCTTTGTCCATCGCTACCGACCTGCAACCAGTCATCTTCGGCGATGCCGGTCCAACTGAAGCTGTCGTCCGAGCGGCTCAGGCGCAGGGGCTTGAGGCTGCGCGCACTGTTGAGATAAAGCTGGGCGCGGAAAGAGCGGCCATACAGGGCGAGAATGTCTGAATGCATGGTGAGCGGCTCGGAGTAGGGAAGAGGCCCCAGACTAGGGGGCCGCTTGCCGAGGCGGCAGGGTCAAAAGCTTCAACCTGTACCCCACCTGCACAGCGTCGATGAATCACGCGTGAGCGTTGTCCTCCAGCAACATGAACAGCCGGTACAGCACCACGCTGCTGAACAACTGCAGGAAGCCGCTGAGGCTGTCCAGCGCCAGTTGCACGCCAGGCTGCGGCTCGGGGAAGGCCATCAGCAGCAGGCCGTCGAGCAGCCACAGCGGCGCCAGTACCGCCAACACGCACATCAGGATGCGCAGGAAGTGGCCGGTGGTCATGCGTGCGCTGGTGCGCATCGACTCGATCACGGGCAGGCCGCGCAGCACCAGCAGGTATTCGGCGAACACCAGGTTGATCATGATCCAGATGCCGGGGAACACGAACAGCGCCAGGCCCGCCATGATCAGCAGCGAGCTGATCAGGATGAGCAGGGCCAGGGCTGGCCACAGCTGCACGGCGCGGGCGAACAGATCACGCTTGCGGGTGTCCAGGCCCTGGCTGCGGGTGTCCAGATAGAGGATCAGCGCGGCGCTGTACAGCGGGTAGAACAGCAGGCTGACCAGCATGCCGTAAGCCGGCGAGGCGCTGTCGCCCATCTGGCGATAGAGCAGCTGGGTGAACAGGGCTTCGAGCACCACCAGCGGCAGGCACAGCTGCACGATGCTGGTGAAGTGGCGGCGGAAGAAGTACAGGGAGTCACGCAGGATGGTCAGCGGGTTCATCGGTCCGGATCGCAGGAAAAAAGCGGTGCATCACTTTAGCCCAGCCGCGCCTGCCTGAAAAAACTTTCATCGCTCCGGCGATTGAATCCGTCGCTTGCGCGCCCCATCTTTGCAGGTGTCCGATGTTCCGCATGGCCCACGAGGTAGCCCATGAACACTGAAGAGCAAACCCTGATCGACGGCTTGTTCACCCGCATCAAGCAGGCCGAGGATCCGCAACAGCCGCGCGACGCTCAGGCCCAGGCGCGTATCGAAGAACACCTGCGCCAGCAACCGGCGGCGCCGTACTACATGGCCCAGGCGATCCTGGTGCAGGAGGCGGCGCTCAAGCAGCTCGACGCCCGCGTCAAGGACCTCGAGGCCCAGCTCAAGCAGGCGCGCGAGCAGGCGCCGGAAGCGTCGCGCAGCAGTGGTGGCTTCCTTTCCAGTATCTTCGGCAGCAGCCCACGCAGTCCCGCCCCCGAGCCGCAACGGCCAGTGGCACCGCCCGCGTCCGGCGGTGGCTGGCGCGACCCGGCACCGGCCCCGCAAGCCTACGCCCAGCCGCCGCAAGCCCAAGCCCAGGCGCAAGGCTTCGGTGCGGCGCCTGCACGCAGCGGCGCCAGCAGCTTCCTTGGCGGCGCCATGCAGACGGCGGCCGGGGTGGCGGGCGGTGTACTGCTGGCACAAGGTATCAGCAGCCTGTTCAACCACAACTCGCAGCCCAACGAGGTGGTCGAGGTGATCCATGACGAACCGGCGCCGGCCAGCGACAACAGCGGCTGGAACGACCAGGACAGCCAGCGCCAGGTCGCCGACGACAGCAGTTGGAACACGGATCAGGGCGGCTACGTGGACAGCGACTACGACAGCGGCGGCGGCTTCTTCGACGATGACGACACCTTCGTCTGAGCCTCAGGCATACTGACGCGAATTCCAGGGGCGCCCAGCGCCCCTTTTTTCGCGGCGCCAGGCCGCTGCCACGATTGAGCGCATTCCAGCGGGAGCGGCTGCCAGTTGAAAAAGATCGCCCTGTTCGCCGACGTCCAGAACCTCTACTACACCGTGCGCCAAGCCCATGGCTGCCACTTCGACTACAGCGCGCTGTGGTCGCAGGTCAGCGCCCAGGGCGAAATCGTCGAGGCGCTGGCCTATGCTATCGACCGCGGTGACAGCAAGCAGCAGCAGTTCCAGCAGATCCTGCGCAACCTGGGTTTCGAGGTGCGCCTCAAGCCCTACATCCAGCGCAGCGACGGCTCGGCCAAGGGCGACTGGGACGTGGGCATCACCTTGGACGTGTACGAAGCCGCCAGCCGAGTCGATTTGGTGGTGCTGGCCTCCGGCGACGGCGATTTCGACCAGTTGCTGGAGCGGGTGATGCGCCGTTTCGGTGTGCAGACTCAGGTCTATGGCGCGCCGGGCCTGACCGCTCTGTCGTTGATCAGGCAGGCGACACACTACGTGCCTATCGAAGGCTGTCTGCTCAAGCGACATTGATCACGTCGCAGTTTTGGGGGCTGTTTTCATAGTGCAGCAGCCGGTACGGTTCCCGAACATATGGGCCGATCGAATTCGTGGTGTGTAAACACACTTCGCTGAAATACGCGATGCAACTGTGAAGTGGCGCTCTGCCGCAGCGCGTCTATGCTGATGGTTTTACATTCCAAATCATCTGCTATGTAGAGCCTGTATGAAAACTGCAATCAAACCTACGCGAGCCGAGAACTTCCCAGAGTGGTATCAGCAAGTCGTCCTGCACGCTGAGATGGCTGAGAATTCGCCAGTAAGGGGTTGCATGGTCATTCGACCCTGGGGTTATGGTATTTGGGAACATATTCAGCAAGAACTGGACAGGCGTTTCAAGGAGACGGGCCATGTTAATGCTTACTTTCCGTTATTGATTCCATTGTCGTTTCTGCAAAAGGAGGCCGATCATGTCGAGGGCTTCGCCAAAGAGTGCGCAGTCGTCACCCATCATCGTCTCGAGCAGGACGCAGAGGGTGCTCTGGTCGCCGCCGGTGAACTCGAAGAGCCGCTGATCATCAGGCCGACCAGCGAAACGGTGATAGGCGCCTCATTTGCTCGCTGGGTACAGAGTTATCGGGATCTGCCATTGCTGATCAACCAGTGGGCCAATGTGCTGCGCTGGGAAATGCGGCCGCGGATCTTCCTGCGAACTTCGGAGTTCCTGTGGCAAGAAGGCCATACGGCCCATGCATGCAAAGAGGAGGCTCTGGAGGAAACTCTGAGAATGTTGAATATCTACGCGGACTTCGTCCACGACCACCTGGCGATTCCGGTCATCAAGGGCCTCAAGTGCTCCTGGGAGCGCTTTCCTGGCGCGGTCGATACCTACACCATCGAAGCCATGATGCAGGACGGCAAGGCGTTGCAGGCGGGTACGTCGCATTTTCTGGGGCAGAATTTCGCTAAAGCTTCCGATATCCGCTTCATCAATCGCGACGGTCAGCGAGCATTCGCCTGGACGACCTCCTGGGGGGTGTCCACACGAATGATCGGCGCAATGATCATGACGCACGGTGACGACGATGGTCTGCGGGTTCCACCCAAAGTGGCGCCCGTGCAGATAGTCATCGTGCCCGTCGTTCGCGATGAGTCGGACAGACAGTCGATCCTGGAGGCTTGCGACGTACTGCGCTCGCGACTGTCAGCGCAGCGCTGGGACGATCAACCGGTACGAGCGCTGGTGGATAAACGAGAACTAAGCGGTGCGGACAAGAAGTGGTACCACATTAAACGAGGTGTTCCGATACGGGTTGAGATTGGCGCCAGGGAAGTTCTGGCAAGCACCGTGTCGTTAAGTCTTCGGACCGAGCCCAAAGAGGTTGAAAGTTCGACAGTCGAACACTTTATCCATAGCGTAAGTCAGCGACTTCAAGGGATACAGGACCGGTTATTGGAACAGGCCAGTCAGCGTTTACTGGAGCGGACGATCACTGTAACTTCATTAAGCGATTTCAAGCGAGCGTTCGAGGAAGAGCAGCAGACTGCGCCATTCGTACTGGCGCCTTTTGTAGATCATCCTCACGTAGAAGAGGGGCTCTCAGGCATGGGCGTCAGTGTCCGTTGTCTGCCCCTGCAACAAACAGGCGATACACACCATTGTTTATTCACCGGGCAACCGACCAAGACAATGGCGCTATTTGCCAAGTCCTACTGAACCTAGGCTCACCGTCCGTCACCGTGCTCGTCGACGAGTACGGTTGGGCGGATTTTCCGACTGTGTCGCAGCAATATACCCCCGCCTGTGGCGAGCAATGTCAGAAGATAAATCAACAGCCAGATCGGGCTTGCCTGAGAAAGGATCAGCCCGGCCACCAGCGGAGTGGAAGCGGCACCCAAATACGTTAGATTCTGCGAGCTGTAGTAGGCCCCGGCCCGGTGTGCCGGCGCGATCTCAGTGATGAACAGAAATTCGACAGGTTGCACGATGATTTCGCCGACGGTGAATATCAGCGTGAACAGTATCCATCCCACCAGTGTGCTGGACGTGCCGAAGCCAACGAGCCCAATGGCAAAGGCCGCCAGGCACAGTCCGATCCAGCGCGCGAAATGTTCAACTGAGACGTGACGGCCCAACACATATTGCAAGCAGGCGGACGTCAGCGCGTTAGTGATGAAGACGACATTGATGATTTCGTACATCTGCTGGACCGAGTAGCGCGTCAGCAGATATTGGCCGATGTAGAGATGAAACTGGCCAAACACGCCTGCGAGCAAGATAGTCGCCAGCGTGTAGGTCAGTAATGTTCGGTCTGCGACCATGCTCCTGAGGGTCGACCGCATCGTTTCCTGGGGGGTGGAGTCGTCGCTGCCAGAGTCGCTTGGCTGCCAGGGGAGAAAGATTGCAGCCATCAACAGTGAAGCCATGACTGCGCACAGTAGTAGCGGATTTCCGCCGAGGCTGTGCAACCAAAGGCCCATCAATGGCCCGACGGCGTAGGCGATGTTGGTCAGGCTGTACTTCACCGAGAGGACGCCTGCCGTCTGATGCGCACCGAACCAGCGAGCGATGCACAGACGCACCGCAGTCTCCGAAGCCAGGTACGCCAGGTTCAGGATCAGACACAGCATGAACGCGACGATCAACGAGTCGCACAGTTGCAGTCCCACATAGGCCGCGCTTTGCAGCAGGGGTGAAAGTACGATCACCCACTTGGGCCCTAGCCGATCGGTCAGCGCTCCCGCCACTAAGCTCACCAGTGAACTGAACAAGACAAAGCCAGCGATGAACAGTCCTATTTGGTCCACTGCGAGGCCGAAGTTGACCTTCAAGTACACCAGGAAGTAGGCCATGAATGCGGCACGCGCCAATGTCGGCAAGGCCGACAAAGGAACGATCAATCCACGGCCGTGAAACAGCGACGCAAGCGCCAGAGGTTTAGATAACGCCATGGACGACACGCGTTGAGTACCGAAGCGATACTTGACCTTGCACCTGGAATTGACGATGAAGCGCTTGCAGGGCTGCAATCGCAGCTTCGTACTCGGCGGTTCCCGGCAACGCGGCGTACGAGCACGACAAGGTTCTGTCGATGAATTCATCAATTCCCAACTGCTGGGCATTGGCAAATCTGCGTTCTTCGAACTGCCCAGCGTAGAAGTCGTTCACGCGGTCCTCGAGTTCCCGGTCGATCTCGAGCGTCTGTGCATAGTGCTCGAAGCTCTGTGCGAGCATGGCTTCATAAGCGATATGGAAGGCGTCGTGGTCAGGGCTTCTGATGTTCCACGCCAGTATGACCGGTCCGCCGATGTTCAGGATTCGGCGAAACTCCTCAGCCGCTCGCCGAGTATCGAACCAATGGAAGGATTGCCCGCACACAATTGCACGGGCCGAGCCTGGGGCCAGTCCGGTGTCTTCGGCAGATCCCTGTCGATAGTCTGCGTTCTGGTCACGGTCACGCGCTTGAGCGAGCATCTGACTATTGGGTTCGATGCCGATCATGGGGAGCCCTAAAGCGCCAAGCTGGCGGGTGAGAATACCTGTGCCTGCCCCGATATCGACAATCGGTAGCGTGGACAGGCGTGGAACGCAGTGATTGATCCACGTGATCGCGGCACTGGGGTAGAGCGGTCTTGCGCGCTCGTACACGTCAGTTTTGCCGTTGTAGGACTTCGCCAATGAGAGGGTCATGGGTCCGGGCTCCGTTAATCATGCTGAAGTGTGCAGTAGTCATCGAGTAGGCGTGAAAACAGCCCAATGAAGTCCCTGGCGTGGGCAAAGGCGCATGTGGTGGGAGCGACGTGGTTCAGGTCGTCAACGATGACCGAAACGATCACCTTCACCTGACCTTGGCGCATGAAGTAACCCACGTTGTTGTAGTTGCGATAACCAATGCCGTGTTTATCACCTACGTGACTGGCCTCGTCGAGCCAACTTCGGATTGCCGTGGTGTCTTGTTGCCCACGCATGCACGCCAAGCCGAATTCACACAGTTCTTGGGCAATGAATGTGGGGCCCCTGCCGGTGCCTTGGACGCCCTGCACCATCAACTCCAGGGCTTTCACCAGGTCCGAAGCGGTGGTGGTATTCACCGCTTCCAGGGGATGGTCTGCATCGAGCAGCGGGTTGGGGACGGCACCGACATGGTGGGTGTGCTGCAACTGCAACGTCTTTGAAAACGCATTGAGCCGCTGCAGGCCGAGCCGACGCACGAGATGGAACGTGGCTACGTTGTCGCTCAGGGCCATCATGCATTTGAGCAACTCCGCAATGGTGAACGCGCGGGGTTCGTCCAGTAGCCATAATGCCCCGCACGTCTGCTGGCCAGCCGCCTGCGGAAGGAGCCAAAGCCGGTCGTCGAGCCGCCAGTTACCGGTTTCGATTTCGCGCAGTACCGCAATGAGGATGAACAGTTTGCGGGTACTCGAGGCAGGGCATGGCGCATCGGCGGCCTGTTCGAAGCGCGAGCCTGTCTGCCAGTCGAGGATGCACCATCGATAAGCGCAACCTGGCCCCGTTCGTGACAGCGTGAGCATGCACTGATGAATGTCCTGAATCGTCGAGCAACGCGCTGGGTACGGGTGAGCGGGCAGTTCAATAGGCATGTGCGGTGACCTCACGAAGCGTTCGTGCCACCGTCTCAGCTACGGCTGCGAAGTTCGTACGGATGAAGAAGTGATCGCCTGCGACCGTCGTCAATTGGCACCTGCCCAACGTTTGACGCGCCCAGCCCGAGTAATCGGGCTGCTGATCGGTCACCGGGTCGTTATCGCCCAGTATGAGATGAACGGGCGCCGATACCTGTGCAGGCGGGCATCTGGAGAGGTCGATGGCCAGCTGAAAATCTGCGCGTATGACCGGCAGAGCCTGTTGCATGAGTTCAGGGTTGCTCATCAGTTCTGGCGGCGTACCGCCCAAGTCCTGGAGAACCTGCAGCAGGCGCTGATCGCTCAGATCACGTTCATAGGCGCCCATGGCAACGGCGAAGCGCTCGGGGGCCAGGCAGCCACTGACGAACAGTGCCTCTGCGCGCAGTTCCAGACGCTGCTCAAGACTGACGAGCAGCTCAAAGGCGAGCCGACCGCCAAGACTATGCCCGAACAACGCGAACCGGCCGCGGCAGCGGCTTTGCACCTGTTCGAGCAGATAGGTGATCGTGGCTTCACGGCTGTTGAACGCAGGGGCCCCGGGCGACTGGCCCCGTGGCGGCAAGTCCACAGGTATGACCTGGGCCATCGGTAGTAGACGTTGCCAGCGTGCGTAGAAACTCGCGCTACCTCCCGCGTAGGAAAAACACAGCAATGAAATACGGTCCTGGCTCACACGTCACGCTCCTTCAGTTGGAGTAGGGCATCGAGCTTCTGGCTCATCAACTGTGCCCAACCTTCTACCTGCTTGTGGCTGAAGCGCTGACTGTGATGCCAGAAATTCAAGCGCAGGTCGTCGTCAAGTATCTCGACTACCAAGTGCAGGCCAGGGACACGCTGCATGTCTTCTATATTCGCTTGGGCCAATAGACGGTCTGAGATGGGCCCGAGAATTTCTACACCTTCCACACGCACCTGATCTGGCGCCGGGACCGTGTGCCGATAGTTGAGGAAGTTGATGCCCAGATCGGAGAAGTAGGTATCCAGTGCCATACCCGCGAATGCTGGGACAACATCAATCAGCATACTTGGGTGCATCAACGGATAGTCCTGCATGGCGTTGATCGTGCGTGCGACCATCCCTATGCCATCAAGCCACTGGTGATGCACCGTAATTGGAATGGGCCAAGGCGAAGTGAAGGGGCCAATGACATCGTTGAGCTCCTCGAGACCGCGGCCGCTATTGATCGTGCTTATCATCAGCTTGTCGCACCGCAACACGTGCGCCATGGTGGAGGCATAGGCATACAAGACCGCATTGAATACGCTGAAACCGTATTGGCCCCCCAAGGTCGCCAGGCGCCGATTGGCCGATGGCAATTCAATACTGTATCGGCTTGAAGGCGCCACCGTCGTCGAGGTGAACCCTGGGTGGTCAGGCAGTGCTGTGGGACCCTCGAAGGCGTTGAACAGCCCCCGGAAGAAGGCGGCATCTTCCGCCCAAGTGCTCTGGTACTGGGCCTGCCTTCTGGCGTAGTCGGCGTAGCGCAGGCCCTCTGCGCGTGCGCGTGGCGTTTGATCTCGCATGAAGGCGTGCAGGCAATGGGCGAATCGCTCGAGCATCAGCGTCAGCGATTTGCCATCGAACTCCAGGTGCTGCACACCTAGCAGCGCGATGAAAAAGGGTTCTCCCACGTCAATGAAACGCAGTGCCCAGGTCACGTTCACCTGCGGCTGGGGTAGCGTGCGAGCCATTGCGCGCACCTGCTCACCAAGCTGCTGGGCTGGATCGGCGACATCTCGCAGGTCCACGAAAAGCGCGTCGAAGCTGTCAAGTACTTCGTGGGTCGAGCGGATCTGTGGTCTACCTTGCGGGAAAAAGGTGCGCAGCAGCGGCTCTTCGTCCAGCACTTGAGACAAGGCCGCATAGCAATGCTCGCGCTGAAGCGGCGCATGAATTCGATAGGGAATGACCCGCAGGCCGTACCCTTTGGCGATCAGCGAAAGCCAGCGAACCTGCTGGATCGACACGGAGGGCTCCCCTGGTTCCACGCTATCCAGTGACTGCGGTCGAGCGCCGGGCGCCCGCCATTGTTCGGTCCCGGTCAAGGTTGCGACCACCTGCGCGAGCGCGTCCATATTGGCGATCTGCTGCAGTTGCTTGATGCTGTAATCAATACCCAACTGCGTGGTGAGCGCATTGCGCAATTGCACCTTCGCCAGTGAGTCAAAACCCAACTCGGCCAGCGTCGCCTGGCTGATGTCCTGGAAGCTGCGTTGTGTAGAGGCGTTCAGTCCTACCAGGTTGTCCACGGTTTTCATCAGCCACGGCTCGAGCTCCGAGCGCCTGGCTCGCTCGTCGTGACAGGTACCGAGCCTTTCAGCCAGGGTGAGAAAATCCGGGGTTGAGATCGCGCTGGCCTGGGCTGAGGGGGGCAACTGCTCAAGCAACCTGGCGCATGCGGGCGAGCGAGCAGCGAGCTGCTCGACGTCCAACTTCATGAATGCGCTGTTGCCAGGCGGTTGTGCCATCAGTTGACTCAAGTAATCGATGCCTTGGGCGCTCGAGTGCCCCAGCAGTCCGCCGGCTTGCAAGACGTGTTGACGTTGAGGCTGATCGCGTAGTGCTCCGGCGTCGAGCCAAACGCCCCAGTTGATGGTGGAGACGTTGGCTGCGGTGCCAAAGCACTGGGTTGGCAATGCGTCGAGGAAGGCGCTGGCAGCCCCGTAGGCCGCTTGTCCGCCATTGCCCAGCAACGCAGTAGCGGAGGAGAAGTTGATCACCCACTGGATCTGCAAGCCTCGTTCGGCAAGCACAGTGCACAGCGTGAGGATGGCTGTGCACTTGGCTGCGAATGCCCGTCGCAGATCCTCGAAGCTGACGTCTTCGTACAGCTTGTCTTGCAGATCCACCGCCAGATTGAACAGGCACAGCTTGCCCAGGCGAGCGCTGCTGGCCCAGGCACGACATTCTTCCCGCCCTTGTTCACTGCTGGTATCCATACAGTGGTAGTGGACCTGAGGATGGCAACGCATGATTGCCTGCAGTTCATCTGCCGGCCGCAGGGATCGTCCAATCACATGAATAGCGCTGACATGATCGTCCACAAGACGCTGTATCAAATGTCTGCCAATCCCTCCGCCGCCGCCCAGCAGTAGATACGTTATGCCGTTGTCGAACTTCATGGGTGTCTGCTCGAGGTGCGCTGCCTCCAGGCGCGGGACCTGAGCAGTGCCGTCGCTACAGTGCACCAGCGCTTCATCGCTGTGCAGCACCTGCCGTAACACCCTCCACTCGTTTTCATCATCCGGTTGCGCAGGCGAAGGCTGGACGAAATGCACCACGCACGCCCGCAGTTGTGGACATTCGATCATGACAGTGCGGAACAAGGCGGCCACGCTGGTGGCGAGTGCTGAAGGATGATCGGGATGGGCCATTGCGGCCGGACTTGCACAGATCGCACAAAGCCGAGGCAGTTGTGCGTACGTTCGCGTCAGGCTACGCACGAGGTCCAGAAGATAGGCACACACCACGACTGCCGCGTCTGGCTCGTCTGTCGGCAGATGAGTGAGGTCTGCGTAAACGCAGTCGAATCCTTCCGGGTACTCTCGCCAAAGCGTGTCGATTGCGGCAGGCGCGCAGTGATCGGATCCTTGGGCAGCCCCTATCCAGGGGGCCGAGTCCACAGCCCAGACGTGGCCGAAAGCCCGTTGCAGTGCTGAGCAGTATCTGGAATTCGAATCTGGGGTGAGCAACAACACGTTCGTGGGGGGCGAGCTGATCGATTGAGCATTTTCCCAGGAAAGTGGATGCCAAGTGGTTTTGTAAAGGCTTGGTGTGCTCGCCTCAGGGACGTTGCTTTCGATCCAGCAGCGCACCCGTTGAAATGGATAACTTGGCAATCCTTCGAGCAAGTGGGGCGACGGTGCCAGCGAACTGCTGAGTTGGGCGCCATCGCTGTAGAGCCGTGCGAGCACCGCGAGGTACTGCTGATCGCTAGCGCGCCCCTTGCGAGTCATTGGAAGAACGATGACCTCTGAAGGGGATTGCCCGACTGCCATCGCAGACAAGGCACTGGATACGCCGACCTCGACGAAATGGGTACACCCTCGCTCCACGGCGCAGGCGTAAGCGCTCTGCCAGTTGACGGTCTCGCGCAGTTGGCGACGCCAGTAAGCGGCCTGGGCCACCGCGCTGTCTGCCATTGTTCCGGTCAGGCCCGAGATCAGCGGCATGGACGGGGAGGCCAGTTCGAACTGCGAGACGAATGCCTCGAACTGTTCCAGCAAGGGCTCCAGGAGCGCCGAATGTCCCGGCCTGCTGATGTTCAGGCGCTGGTGGGTGACTGCGCAGGTATCAGCATGTCGCATCAGGGTCTCGATGTCGGCAACGCTTCCCGATACTACGGTGTTGGCCTGCGTATTGGTTGCCGCGATGGATGCGTTGACGCCACACGCTTGCATCAGCTCGATGACTTGTTCCTGGTCCGTTGCGATCATCAGCATGGCGCCCTGCTCGCCGATCGAATGCAGTAGACGGCTGCGCTCGGTGACGATCATGAAGCCTTGCTCAGGGGTGAAGACGCCTGCGATGCAGGCCGCAGCATATTCTCCCAGGCTGTGCCCCAGTAACGCGTCAGGTGCATGAAGGTTGCTCAGGAGCAAGCGCGCCATCGCCACTTGCACAATGAAGATCAAAGGCTGGGAGCGAGAGATATCCGTTTCGAGCGCGCCACTGAAGTGGTCATCGAACAGTAATTGCGCTGCCCGTGCCGCGAACGTCGTGCTGCAGATCGCGTCGAACTCATCCACTGCCTGGCGGAAAACGGGCTCTCGCTCATACAGCGCGCGCGCCATGCCCCGATGTTCGCCGCCCTGGCCCGAGAACATCAAAGCGACTCGAACCGGCTGCGAGTGCCTGATGGGCAGTGGCATGTCCTGCAGGTCTTGCAGGCCTTGCATGGCTTGTGAGCGGTCGGTAGCGACCAGGCAAGCGCGATGGTCAAAGTGCGTGCGCCGTTGCCACAGGTTGGCCACGAATGTGGCGTAGGCCTCATCCGGCTGGGTATGTAGAAACTCCCTGTATTGCGCTATCAATTCACGTAGGGCTTGCGGGGAGCGTGCTGACAGAGGAACGAGACCTGCCGGGAGCGCGGGCACTGCTGGGGCATGAGCGTGCGTAGGCGCCGTTTCCAGGATCAAATGGGCGTTGTTGCCACCCAAGCCGAAGCTGCTGACGCCGATCTGGACACGATCGACATCAAGGTCAATCGTGTTCCGGTTGACTTCAAATGGCGTGTCTTCGATGTGCAGTTCTGGATTGTAAGTGTGTAGGTGGAGCGTCGCCGGAATCTTGCGGTACTTGGCGATCATGATCCCTTTGATCAGTCCTGCCATGCCCGCTGCCCATCCCAAGTGGCCGATGTTGCCCTTGACGCTGCCCAGATAGCAGAGTGACTGCCTGGAGCGTTCAGCGAAGACGTTGGCCAAGGCTTTGACTTCAATCGGGTCGCCAATGGGCGTGGCGGTGCCGTGGGCCTCGATGTAGTGGATGCGCTCCGGCGAGCTCTCTGCAAGACTCAACGCTTCACTCACCACCTGAGTCTGGCCTGCCACGGATGGCGCCGACATGCCTGCCCGGTGAGCACCGTCATTGTTGGTTGCAATACCCCGAATGAGCGCATGAATCTCATCGCCTTGGGCAAGCGCGTCGCTCAGTCGCTTGAGCACGATGACCGCCGCCCCGGAACCAAAGATGGTGCCGCTGGCCTGGGCGTCGAACGGACGGCAGTGACCGTCCGAGCTGAACGGCATCCCAGGCTCGAAGAAGTAAGGAATCGTCTGAGGTACCGAGATAGCACTGGCGCCGACCACCGCGCTTTCGCATTCGCCTAGAAGCAGGGCCTGTACGGCAGCCTGGACGCCAAATAAAGAGGTTGCGCATGCGGCCTGAACATTCACCGCCGGCCCACGGCAATCGAGTTTGTAGGCAATTCTGCTGGCAAGGAATTCCTTGTCAGTGGCCATGAAGCGGGCGAGCGCTTCAGAGGACTGGTACAGGGCGCATGCACTGTCGTGTGCTTGCAAGCCATAGACATTGTTAATGAAATACGAACTTGGACCCGCACCGCAGAACACCCCAGTGGCTGCTGTTCGGCCATGTAGCGCGGCATCTTCCATCGCTTCCCACGCACATTCGAGCAACACCCGCTGTTGCGGATCCAACAACATCGCCTCCTTGAGGCTGAAGCCGAAAAATTCGTGATCAAAGCACTCGATGTGCGTGATCTGCGCCTTGGCGTGAATTCTGCCTGCCTGATCTTGGGAAACCTCGATGCTCTCCACGCCATTCAGGAGATTCTGCCAGTATTGATGCACCGAATTGGCACCCGGGAAGCGGCATGCCATGCCGACGATGGCGATCGCGGTGTCTTCGAATCCCGACTGTTGGTCATTGAGCTCGCTCATCTTCAGTGCCTCCTCTTGGCCGATAGAGTTGCCATGGCAGCACAGCGCTGCCTGCGATCACTGACCGGCAACGGTCTATCGGGCGGCGGTGTGACGCTGTGAGGACGGGCCAAGTGCGCGCAGAGATGGCGTGCGCAGGGGAATTCATACAGGTCTGTCAGACGCAGATCGCGACCCAGCGCATGACGCAACTCCGCCATGAGCAACAGCAAAGTGATTGAACTGGCGCCCAGGTCCATGAAGTTGTCGAGTGCGCCGACCTTGTCCAGTCCGAGGCAGGAGGCGGCGATTGCGCACAACTGAATTTCCATGGGGCCGTGCGGGGGTTCGTAATGCCCTGGGAGTTGATCGCGTGCGCTACCGAGTCGAGGTAAACGTTGCGGATCGGCTTTGCCGTTATGGTTGAGCGGAATGGCGGCTATCCGCTGATAGAAAGAGGGCAGCATGTACTCAGGCAATTGCGCGGCCAAGTGCGTGTGTAGAGCGAGGGTGACGTCTTGATCCGCTGCGTGTGTGGTGTAGTAGAGGATCAACACCGTCGTGGCCCCCGACTCGCGCGCAACGACCAGGCAGTCCGTAACAAGGCCCGAGTCGGACACCACCACCTCGATTTCCTTGAGTTCGACGCGATGCCCTCGCACTTTATGCTGACGGTCGTGACGCCCTTTATAGTGATAGAGGCCGTTGCTGTCCTGATAGCAAATATCGCCCGTGTCATACATCCGCTCACCGGATACAGGATCATGGATGAACCTGTCGGCTGTCTGCTGCGCCATGCCGTAGTACCCCAGAGCCAGTGATCTACCGGCGATGTACAGACGACCGCACGCGCCTGGCGCTACCGGCTGCAGGTCCTCGTTCAGTACACAGGCCCGGCTGCAAGGCAGCACGTCTCCGAGGGGAGGGAGATCGGGCCATTGCTTGGGTGGCTGCTCGAGCACATGTTCCATCACGACGTGAGTTTCCGATGGCCCGTAATGATTGATCAGCCGGCAGGTTGGGTGCTCCTGGAACCATCTACGGACTGCGGGATTGATCCTCAACTGTTCACCTGCCACCAGGATCTGTGTCAGCCGCGGTAGGTCAAAGGCGCCATTGCGATCAAACATCGTGAAAGGGATGAGCATGGAAGTGGGCAGGAACAGCCGGGTGACCTGCCTGTCGTGCAGAGTGCGATAGAGGATGTGCAGGTCTTTCTTGATATCGTCTTCAATCAAATGAAGGGTGTGGCCGCAACACAGCGTGCTGTAGATCTCCTGAAAAGATACGTCGAAGCCCTGCGCGGCATAGAAAAGCGTGCAGCCCTGTGCGGTATCGGGTTGGATCATGCCGGCGATCAGTGCGCTCAACGAGCGGTAGGGCACCATGACCGGCTTGGGGCGTCCGGTCGTGCCCGAGGTAAAGACTATGTAGGCAGCAGCCTCCTGACGTTCGTTGACTCCCGTGGGCTCGGACGGCTCGGTGCCGGGGTGGACTTCGCTCAGGTCGAGCAAGACCGTCCCAGCACGCACCAAGTCGAGAGGTTCGGTGACGTGTCGATCCACAATGCAGAGCGCCAGGTCAACGGCATCGGCCAGCTGTTTTTGACGCTCGATGGGATACCCGCGGTCCAGCGCAACGGCCGTTCGTCTCGAGATGTGCACCGCCAGCAGCGCGACGATGTAGTTGATATTTTTTGCCATCATCAAGCCAATAAGCGGGCCGGTGGTGGCTGCTTGCAGGGTGAGCGCCAGTGCCGCAGCGCGGCGGTACAGTTGCCGATACGACAATGAATGATCAGTCTGGGTAACGGCAATACGCTCAGGATGAGCACGTGCAATGTCGATGAACCGCTCGATAAAGTCCATGGCTCATGCTCCATTACCGGCGCCAATACGAATGGCCATGTTGCCCATGGGGTCGCGATTCTCAAACATGAGTTGATGCGCCTGGGCAAGTTCGTGGAATTCGAAAGTTCGAGTCAAACAGGGTCTTATTGTTTTCTGTTCAACCAAGGCGTTGAAAGCCTCGCACTGTTTTCTATTGGCGAAGTGCGAACCTTGAAGTCGCTTTTGCCTCATCCACTGGTAGCGGATATCGAACGTGCCCCTGTAACCACTGGTGCCGGCACATATCACGACCATGCCGCCGGGTGCGCAAACGAAATTTGATGTTGGGAACGTATCTTCGCCGGGATGTTCGATCACGATCGATGGGTTTTTACGTGCACCCACCAAGCGCCATATTTCTTTTTGGAAGCGCCGAGCTTCCATCATCCAGTCATGGTAGAGCGCGCTATCTTGCAGGTCATCGAGGGGCCCCCAGTGCTTGTAGTCGCGGCGATTGATCGTTCCGTGCGCGCCGTTCTCCATGCAGTACGCAGCTTTTTCCTCGCTGCTGACCACTACGATTGCAATGCCGCCTGCCGCCCGTACCAACTGGGTAGCCATCGTTCCCATACCCCCGCTACCGCCCCAGATGAGAACCACGTCCCCTGGCTTCAGGGTATGGGGTGCGAATCCATACAACATTCGATAGGCAGTCGCTCCACAGAGCATGTAGGAGGCCGCTTCCTCCCAAGAGAGATGTTTAGGCTTTGGCAGCAACGCTGTTTGCTTGACGCGGGTATATTCGGCGAACGCGCCGAAGTTGACTTCATACCCCCATATCTTTGCAGACCTGTCCATGATCTGGTCATCGACCGCATCCTCATCCCACCAACCGCAATGCATGACCACTTCGTCCCCAATCTGAACGTCGGTTACATGCTCCCCGATGGCGACGACGATTCCGGAGGCGTCCGATCCCGCGATATGAAATCCCTGCTGCTGCCCACCGCCACCCTGCAGTGCGACGACATCGACCGGATGGCCCTGTGCTGCCCAGATGCCATTGTGATTGACGCCTGCAGCCATGACCTTTACCAGGCACTCATCGTCTCCCACCGGAGGAAGGGTCACACGTTCCAGGGCGAACGCTTTCAGCGGTGGGCCATAGCGCTCCGGTCTTATCGTGTGCGCTTGCATGGTGTGGGGAAGCCCAAGGGCCCGGTGTGTAGAGGTGGATGCTACGGGTGCATTCATCGTTCGACTCTCCATGTTCGACAATTAGAACTCACCGCTCGAACTCACCGCCCTTTGAATTCCATTCGACCAGTGGTCGTGGGATCGATGTTCTGGCGTCACCGAGATCAGAGTTGTGAGGGGGGTAGATTAATTATCCAATGCATGTGTTTTAACTAGTCTTCTAGGACGGGTCAGGTTCACTAGGCTAGTTCGAAACGCCCCCGGTGCAAGTGTCCAGTCAAGCGGATGCAGCAAGGCCGCGTGCAAATGTGATAATCAACACCTGATAAAAATCAATGAACTCAATTGATTGCAGTGGAGTGACTCCGCTGGTCGGAAGTCCAGTGAACGTTTTGTTATATCTACAAGCGAGGGGCTGAGGCGAAAGTAGGCGTTCATTTGAGTGTCGGAAAGAGCCTACACGGTGGAAAGTTAGTAGCCGAAGTGTATAGATACTTCGTTTGGTCATAGTGTTTCGATGCGGGTTGAGTCACGGCGATGTGGGCCACTGAAGGCGACCCATGGCCTGCAGCCTCTGCTCGCAGGCCCTGCTCATCGCTCCCCAACCGTTCAACGCGACTTCGACCTGCCGTGGGCGGTCGCTGCCTGAAGGTGCGCAACTGTTCGTGACGACGTGGGATCGCTGCTGCCCCTCGGCAATCCCGCCATTGCACGCAGCGCTTGAAAGCGACATAAAGAGGGCTGTCAGCGTCTGGAGGCGTTGTTACGTTGACTGATGCGCCCTTCAACGCTTAGTGGAATGTGTGGTGGATCTCATCGCGTCAGGTTTCAGGTGATCCAGCGGCACCCGCCGTTCCACGGCGCTGGACAAGATGATCGCGGTCTTGCTGAAACCCAGTTGCGATACCTGATTGATCAGCGCTTCGAGCTCGGTCATCGACGCCACCGCCGCCTGCATGATCACGCAGGGGTCACCCGTGACCCGATGGCATTCGGTGAGCTGGGGAATACGCGTGAGGGCGTCGTAGGCCTGCTGGTTGCCGTGGCTGTTCAGGCGCAGCTCGATGACGCACTGGATCGGCAGGCCGATCTTTTCCAGATCGACCTTGGCGGTGTAGCCGGTGATCACGCCGCTGGCCTCGAGCTTGGCCACCCGTTCGGCCACGGCCGGGGGTGACAGGTTGACCTGGCGGGCGAGTTGGGCGTAAGAGGCGCGGCCGTCCTCGAGCAGGGCGGCGAGCAGCATGCGGTCGTACTTGTCCATCGGAGCCTCGTTCCGGCAATCGACGGTAAATCCGTGCAATTACCGTTGATTGAAAAGTGTCATGCCTGATTAAACCTGTTTTGTAACTTATGTTTGCCCAGGCGCCTTTCTAAACTAAGACACCCGTAAACGGATTTCGAGTCTTTTATCATGCCCGCCTCCCGTCGCTTTCCCTGGTTGCTCCTGGGCGCCTTCACGGCGCTGTACCTGGTCTGGGGTTCCACTTACCTGGCCATCCGCATCGGTGTCGAATCCTGGCCGCCGATGTTGATGGCGGGAGTGCGCTTCGTCATTGCCGGCAGCCTGCTGTATGGCTTCCTGCGTTGGCGCGGCGTGCCGGCGCCCACTTGGCCGCAGTGGCGCTCGGCCGGCGCCATCGGCTTTCTGCTGCTCAGTTGCGGCAACGGCGGCGTGACCCTGGCCGAGCATGCCGGTGTCGCTTCGGGCGTTGCCGCCCTGGCGGTGGCCACGGTGCCGCTGTTCACCCTGCTGTTCGGCCTGGGGTTCGGCCACCGCAACTCGCGCCTGGAGTGGGCGGGCATTCTGCTTGGGCTGGCCGGCATCGCGCTGCTCAACCTGGGCTCGAACCTGCAGGCCAGTCCCATGGGCGCGGCGCTGCTGATCTTCGCTGCCGCTGCCTGGGCCTTCGGTTCGGTGTGGAGCAAGACCCTGCCGCTGCCCCAGGGCGCCATGGCCAGCGCGGCGGAAATGCTGGTCGGTGGCGGCGCCTTGCTGCTGGGCAGCGTCCTCAGCGGCGAGCGCCTGACGCAGATGCCGAGCGCGGCGGGCTGGGGTGCGCTGGCGTATCTGGTGGTGTTCGGTTCGATCGTGGCGTTCAGTTCCTATATGTACCTGCTCAAGCACGTGCGCCCGGCGGCCGCCACCAGCTATGCCTACGTCAACCCGGTGGTGGCGGTGCTGCTGGGCATCGCTTTCGCCGGCGAGCGGATCGGTGCCGAGGAAGCCTTGGCCATGGGCGTGATCGTCGGCGCGGTGGTGCTGATCGGCCTGCCGCAGTGGCGACGGGCGCCGCGTCAGGTGGCGTGAGCAGCGCAAGGCCACAGCGAAGGCAGGCTTGCGGTAAACTGCCGCCTTCGCTGAACCCCCTCTGACGGTACATCCATGACTTTCGCCAAACTCGGCCTGATCGAACCGCTGCTGCGCACCCTGGAGCAGTTGGGCTATTCCAATCCAACGCCGGTCCAGGCCCAGGCCATTCCCGCCGTGCTGGCCGGCCGCGACCTGATGGCCGCCGCCCAGACCGGCACCGGCAAGACCGCCGGCTTCGCCCTGCCCGTGTTGCAACGCCTGGCGCTGGAGGGCGGCAAGGTGGACAGCAACTCGATCCGCGCCCTGGTGCTGGTGCCCACCCGCGAGCTGGCCGAGCAGGTCCACGCCAACATCCGCGAGTATGCCGAGCAACTGCCGCTGAGCACCTATGCCGTGTATGGCGGTGTCAGCATCAACCCGCAGATGATGCGCCTGCGCCGCGGCGTCGACCTGCTGGTGGCCACTCCCGGCCGGCTGCTCGACCTGTTCCGCCAGAACGCCCTGAAATTCGCTCAGGTGCAAATGTTGGTACTCGACGAAGCCGACCGCATGCTCGACCTGGGTTTCGCCGAAGAATTGCAGGCGGTGTACGCCGCGCTGCCGCGCAAGCGCCAGACCCTGCTGTTCTCGGCCACCTTCTCCGAGCAGATCCGCCTGCTCGCCGGGTTGGCGCTGAGCGATCCGCTGAGTATCGAAGTGAGCCCGCGCAATGCCGCCGCCACCACGGTCAAGCAGTGGCTGGTGCCGGTGGACAAGAAGCGCAAGACCGACCTGTTCTGCCACCTGCTGCGCAAGCAGCGCTGGAGCCAGGTGCTGGTGTTCGCCAAGACGCGCAACGGTGTCGATCAACTGGTCGAGCGCTTGCTCGCCGACGGCATCAAGGCCGACGGCATCCATGGCGACCGTCCCCAGGCCACCCGCCAGCGCGCGCTGGATACCTTCAAGGCGCGCGAGATTCAGGTGCTGGTGGCCACCGACGTGGCGGCGCGCGGTCTGGACATCGACGACCTGCCGTTGGTGGTCAACCTCGATCTGCCGATCGTTGCCGAGGACTATGTGCACCGCATTGGCCGCACCGGTCGCGCCGGCAACAAGGGCGAGGCGATCTCGCTGGTGTGCGCCGATGAAGTGCAACTGCTATCGGCCATCGAAACCTTGATCCGCCAGACCTTGCCGCGCCATGAAGAGGCGGATTTCATCCCCGATCACCGGGTGCCGATGACCGATGCCAGCGGCCAGGTACTGAAGAAGCCGAAGAAACCCAAGAAGTCCAAGGAGAACAGCGCCAAGCGCGGCTTGGGCAAGTGGATGGACAGCGCCGAGGACGCTGCGCCGACGGTCAAGCCGGTACGCAAGGTGCCGAGTTTCAATGGCGGACCGCGTAAGCGCAAACCCTAGTGGCGCAAGGCCGACCGCGAGACGAGGCTGCACTGCAGGTGGGGTGTCATGGGTTAGTCGAGGCGGGCTGGTGTTCAGCGACCCACTGCGCCGCAGCCCGTCCGGCGCGCAGGCCGCTGGCGAAGCAGGCGGTGAGTAGGTAGCCGCCGGTCGGCGCTTCCCAGTCCAGCATCTCGCCGGCGCAGAACACGCCCGGCAGTACCTTGAGCATCAAGTCGTCGTCGAGCGCCTCGAAGCGCACCCCGCCGGCACTGCTGATCGCTTCGTCCAGTGGCCGCGTGCGCAGCAACTCGATGGGCAGCGCCTTGATCGCTTCGGCCAAGCGCTGCGGATCGGCGAAGGTCGCCGGGTCGGTCAGTTCGCGTAGCAGCGCAGCCTTCACCCCATCGATGCCCAATTGCCCTTGCAGGTGCCGGGCCATGGACCGCGAACCGCGCGGCTTGGCCAGGGCCTGGGCGATCTTGTCCACAGGCCGGTCCGGCAGCAGGTCGAGCAACAACGTGGCGCGACCTTCGCGTTCCAGGCTGGCGCGCAGCGGCGCCGACCAGGCGTACACCAGGCTGCCCTCGACCCCTTGTGCCGTGAGGATGAACTCGCCCTTGCGCGGCACGCTGCCCGGCACGCTCAGGGCGATGTTCTTCAGCGGCGCCCCAGCGAACTTGGCCTTGAGCAGCTCGCTCCAGCCCTCGACCTCGAACCCGCAGTTGCTCGGGCGCAGTGGCGAGATATCCACAGCGCGCTCGGCCAGCACGGGCACCCAGGCGCCGTCCGAGCCCAGGCGCGCCCAACTGCCGCCGCCCAGGGCCAGCACCACCGCTTGGGCGTGCACGTGCCGTTCGCCCTGTGGATAACCGATGCGCAGCGCCCCTTCGGCAGTCCAGCCCAGCCAGCGGTGCCGGGTGTGGATAACCACGCCGGCTTCGCGCAGGCGCTTGAGCCAGGCGCGCAGCAGTGGCGCGGCCTTCATGTCGGTGGGAAACACCCGGCCCGAGGTGCCGACGAAGGTCTCGATGCCCAGGCCGTGGATCCACTGGCGTAGCGCCTGTCCGTCGAAGTCGCGCAGCAGCGCATCGAGTGCGTCGCGGCGCTCGCCGTAGCGACCGACAAAGGCGGGGTAGGGCTCCGAGTGGGTGATGTTCATGCCGCCGACGCCGGCCAGCAGGAACTTGCGGCCGACCGAGGGCATGGCGTCGAACACCTCCACCGTCACACCCGCCTGGGCCAGCGCCTCGGCGGCCATGAGGCCGGCAGGACCGGCACCGATCACGGCGACGAGGGGAGGGCGAGCGGGGCAAGAGTCGGTCATGGCGGCAGGCGGCTGTGGAAAAGACCCGGCATTCTACCCCAGCGCTGGGTCCGCAGGCACTGTGCAAAAAATGATCAGATGCTTGCAGATCAGGCAGTTAAAGGGCTGTAGCGGCTTTCGCTCAGGTTATCCACAGGCGGTTCCACAGTCATTGTGCGTAACCCAGCACCCGCGCTGCGCTGTGGTGGAGAATGCCGTGACGACGGGCCAAGGCCTCGCGGTCCTTGCTGTAGCCGCCGCCGATCACCCCAGCCACCGGAATGTCGCGGCCCAGGCAATGACGCAGCACCGCCTCGTCGCGCGCGGCAACCCCGGCATCGGTCAGTTGCAGGTAGCCAAGGGCATCGTCCTGGTGGACATCGACGCCGGCGTCGTACAGCACCAGGTCAGGCTGATACAGCGGCAACAAGTAGTTGAGCGCATCGTCCACCACCTGTAGGTAGGCCGCATCGCCCATGCCGCGTGGCAGCGGGATGTCCCAGTCGCTGCGCGCCTTGCGCGCCGGGAAGTTCTGCTCGCAGTGCAGCGAGACGGTGATGGCGTCCGGGGTGTCCTCGAGGATGCGCGCGGTGCCGTCGCCCTGGTGCACGTCGCAGTCGAAGATCAGTACCCGCTGGACGCGCCCGGCTTCGAGCAGATAGCGGCTGATCACCGCCAGGTCGTTGAAGATGCAGAAGCCGGCCGGATGGTCGTAGTGAGCGTGGTGGGTGCCGCCGGCCAGGTGGCAGGCGATGCCCTGTTGCAGGGCCATTTCGGCGGTGAGCAGCGAGCCGCCGACGGCCCGCACAGTCCGCCGGGCCAGCGCCTCGCTCCAGGGCAGGCCGAGCCGGCGCTGGTCTTCGCGCGACAGCTCGCCGCTCATGTAGCGGTCGATGTAGGCGCGGTCGTGGGCCAGGGCGAGGATGTCATCGGGGCAGATGGCCGGGCGCAGTAGCGCCTCGTCTTGGGTCAGGCCGCTGGCGACCAGGTGGTCGCGCAGCAGGCGGAACTTGTCCATTGGAAAGCGGTGCTCGGGCGGGAATTCCGGGCTGTAGTCGTCGTGGTAGATCAGGGGCAGGGACATGGCGAGGGTCGCGGCGAAAGGCAGCGCTGATCTTGCCTGTCCCCGGCGATGCGGCGCAAGACGAGCGCTCAGCGCTGCCGCGTGGCCAGCACCCGCTGCCAGTCCGGCTCGTTCATGCGCCCCAGAATCCGTGCTTTGCCGTTGCCATCGACCGAGACGAACAGGGCACTGGCGTAGGCGCTGTCGCGTTGACCGGGCGCGACACTCAGCGAGCGCTGGAAATGATCGACGCAGCCGTCATGGGTGATGAGCACCAGGTTGTGGCCACTGCGTTTGTGCGCCAGGGCCTGTTCGGTGAAGTGGGCGTTGCAGCCTTCGAGCCAGTCCTCACTGGTGACCGTGTCACCGACGATGAAGTGCGCGGTCTGGCGGGTGCGCAGTTTCGGGCTGCTGAGCAGGTCGGCGCCCCCCAGGCCCAGGTGCTGCAGGCCTTCGCCGACGCGGCTGGCGGCCTGGCTGCCGGCCACGGTGATGCCGGTGGCGTCGTCCAGGCATGGGCCGGGCGCGCTGTCGCAGCGCTCGGCATGGCGGATCATCACGATGACCGCACCTTCGGCCCACTGCTGCAGCAGGCCACTGGCGTTCAAGTGTCGTTCGTTGCCCAGGTTCACGATGGTGGTCCTCGTCGACGCCCACAGCAGTGCCGATGCGGCGGTTAACAGCAGTGGCAGGGCCAGGGCCAGGGTGATGCGCGGCAGGCGCTGCCACGTACGGCGCGTGGGCATGACCAAGGGGGTAAAGGTGTCGCTCGACAGCATGCGCGGGCTCCGGCAGGAAAGGGCCGCGAACAGGGCGGCGGCGGGTGTGGGGCAATTGTGCGAACGGATCTGTGGGAGCCCGGTGAAGCCGTTGTGAAAAATCCATTGGCCCCGGCACATGAGGAAATCTTCATCCATTGCCTACGCTGTAGACTGCAGCCCAGTGCCAGCCGGAGCCCCGTCCATGACCCCCATCCTCACCCTCGAAAGCGCACGCCTGAACCTGCGCCAGTGGCACGACGACGATCTGCCGGCTTTCGCCGAGATGTGCGCCGACCCGCAGGTGATGCGCTACTTTCCAGCGCCCTTGACGCGCCTGGAATGCGCCGCGCTGATCGGTCGCGTTCGCGGGCATTTCAGCGAATACGGCTACGGCCTCTGGGCCCTGGAGCGCATGGACAGTGGCGCGTTCATCGGCCTGACCGGACTGCTCAACGTCAATTTCGAAGCGCCCTTCGCACCGGCCGTGGAAATCAGTTGGCGCCTGGCCCGGCGCCACTGGGGGCAGGGCTTCGCCAGCGAGGCGGCGTGGACCTGCCTGCGCTGCGCGTTCGCGCAGTTGCGTCTGGACGAGGTGGTGGCCTTCACCAGCCAGGACAACGTGCCGTCGCAGAAAGTGATGCAGGCCATCGGCATGCGTGAGGACGAAGCGGCCCGCTTCGAGCACCCGCGTCTGCCCGAGGGCCATCCGCTGCGCCCGCACGTGCTCTACCGCATGGACCGTGCGCACTGGGAACGCAGCGTGCGCGGCTGAACGGCACTCGCGCGCGGCGGCGCTGACAAATTCTGTATGATTCGCGCCATTCAACCGATTGCCGCAATGCCGTAGGAGACATCGCCGATGAGCCACGTACTGGACGACCTGGTCGACCTGTTGAGCCTCGAACCCATCGAAGAAAACCTGTTCCGAGGTCGCAGCCAGGACCTGGGCTTCCGCCAGCTGTATGGCGGCCAGGTGCTGGGCCAGTCGCTGTCGGCGGCCAGCCAGACGGTGGAGGACGCCCGCCACGTGCATTCGCTGCACGGCTACTTCCTGCGCCCGGGCGATGCCAGCATGCCGGTGGTGTACTCGGTGGACCGGGTGCGCGATGGTGGCAGCTTCAGCACGCGCCGGGTCACGGCGATCCAGAAGGGCAATCCGATTTTCACCTGCAGCGCCTCGTTCCAGTATGACGAGGGCGGTTTCGAGCACCAGGCGACGATGCCCGACGTGGTCGGGCCGGAAAACCTGCCCAGCGAAGTGGAACTGGCCCGGGCCATGGCCGACAAGCTGCCCGAGCGCATCCGCGACAAGGTGCTGTGCGCCAAGCCCATCGAGATTCGTCCGGTCACCGAGCGCGACCCGTTCGACCCCAAGCCCGGCGATCCGGTGAAGTACGCCTGGTTCCGCGCCGACGGCAACCTGGCCGACACTCCGGCGCTGCACAAGTACCTGCTGGCCTATGCCTCGGACTTCGGCCTGCTGACCACTGCGCTGCTGCCCCATGGCCGCTCGGTGTGGCAGAAGGACATGCAGATCGCCAGCCTCGACCACGCGCTGTGGTTCCACCGCGACCTGCGCGCCGACGAGTGGCTGCTGTACGCCACCGACAGCCCTTGGGCCGGCAACGCCCGCGGCTTCAGCCGCGGCAGCATCTTCAACCGCGCCGGGCAACTGGTGGCTTCGACCACCCAGGAAGGCCTGATCCGCCACCGCAAGGACTGGGCATGAAGCTGCACGAGGCGCGCCATTGGGTGTTCGACATGGACGGCACCCTCACCGTGGCGGTGCACGATTTCGCCGCCATCCGCCGCACGCTGCAGATTCCGCCCGAGGACGACATCCTGGGCCATCTCGCCGCGCTGCCGCCGGCCGAGGCGGCCGCCAAGCACGCCTGGCTGCTGGAACATGAGCGCGAACTGGCGCTGACCTCGACCGCTGCCAGCGGCGCCGTGGAGTTGGTGCGCGAGTTGGCGGCGCGGGGCTGTCGCCTGGCGATCCTCACCCGCAATGCCCGCGAGCTGGCGCATATCACCTTGCAGGCGATTGGCTTGGCCGACTGTTTCCCCGTCGAGCAGGTGCTGGGTCGCGACGAAGCAGCGCCCAAACCCGAACCCGAAGGCCTGCTGCACATCGCCAAGGCCTGGGGCGTGGCCCCCACGCAATTGCTGATGGTCGGCGATCACCGCCACGACTTGGATTGCGGTCGCGCCGCCGGTGCCGGCACGGTCCTGGTGAACCTGGCGGACAACCCTTGGCCGGGCCTGGCCGACTGGCACGCAACGGATTGCCGAGCCTTGAAGGCGATGTTGGACTGACGGCCGCTGGCGCCGAGATTGCGACACCGCGTGAACATGCGTTTGCTGTTCATCTGCAGCGCATGATCTCCAGCGTCCAGCGCGGCTTTGTGGGAGCGGCCTTGCGTCGCGATTGGACCGCGTAGCGGTCCCAGGTTTTCAGCTTCGCCGCTGCCATTGCCGGGACCGCTCTGCGGTCCAATCGCGACGCAAGGCCGCTCCCACGAGATCGAGCAGCCCCCAAGAAGTTGAGCAAGACCGCGGGGCGGTGGTAGGTGAGAGACAGTTGGCTTGCGCAATGTCCGCATAAACCCCTGGAGCATGGGGTGGTACGGCCTCACAGTCACCGCGCTAGCGCATGACATTCCATTACATTCCCACACGCTGCCCAGGGCACGGCGGCGACTAGAATGCGCGGTTTGAATGAGACCGATTCTCTGTCACGCATCCGCAGTCGCAGGAGCCCTTGCATGTCCGCCATTCTCCGTCGCGCGCGGCAGTTGCTGCCGCTCGTGGTCTTCCTCGCGGCCGGACTGGGCATCGCCCAGACCGCCAGCGCCACCCAAGTCACCGACGTGCTCGGACGCAAGGTCCAGATGGACCACGCGCCGCAACGCATCGTCCTCGGCGAGGGCCGGCTGTTCTTCGCCCTGGCCCTGCTCGACCGCGACAACCCGTTCCAGCGAGTGGTCGGTTGGCAGAACGACATGCGCCTGCTCGACCCGCACACCTATGAGGTCTACGCCAAGCGTTATCCACAGGTGGCCAAGCTGCCGCTGATCGGCCAGGCCTCGGAGCAGAGCGTCAGCGCCGAGCAGATCCTGGCGCTCAAGCCGGACCTGGCGATCTTCAGCATCGCCGGCGAAGGGCCGACCCAGCACAGCCCGGTGGCCGACCTGCTGGAGCAGGCGGGCATTCCCGTGCTGTTCATCGATTTCCGCGTGCACCCGATCGAGAACACCCGGGTCAGCCTGCAAGCGCTGGGCACTTTGCTCGGCCGCGAGCAGCAAGCGCAGCAGTACCTGAGCTTCTACGACAGTCACCTCAAGCGAGTCACCGATGCGCTGGCGGGGCTCGAGCCCAGCCAGCGGCCCAAGGTGTTCCTCGAACTGCTGGCCGGTGTCTGGCAGGCGCCGGGCCATACCACGGGCAAGAGCGGCCTGGGCAGCGTGGTCGAGGCGGTCGGTGGGCATAACATCGCCGCCGACGTGGTGCCCGGCGCGCTGGGCGATGTCAGCGTCGAATACGTGCTCAAGGCCGACCCGGACGTCTACATCGCCACCGGCAACCGTGCTCCAGGCGTGCTGCTCGGGGCTGGCGTAAGCGCCGACAGCGCACGCCAGAGCCTGGCGAAGATCACCGCGCGCCCCGAATTCGCGCCGCTGCGGCCGATCCGCGAGGGCCAGGCCCATGGCCTGTGGCACGACTTCTACAACTCGCCGTTCAACATCCTGGCCATCGAAGCCATGGCCCGCTGGATTCACCCCGAGCGCTTCAAGGACCTGGACCCGCAGGCGACCATGGGCCAGATCAACCGGATGCTCGAAGTCGGCCTGGACGGCCACTATTGGATCGACGCCCAGTGACGGCCCAGGCCCAGGCGCTGCCAGGCGTCGAACAGGCGGCCTGGCAGTATCGACGCCTGTTGTGGCGGCGCTCCGCGCTGGTCGGCGGCCTGGCCGTGCTGTTGCTGCTGTCGGTGCTCGGTGACCTGGCCAGCGGCGCCTCGGGCATGGGCCTGGGACAATTGCTGCACGGGGTGTTCGACCCGAGCACGCTGAGCGCCACCGAGCGGGTGATCATCTGGAACGTGCGCCTGCCCTATGCGCTGATGGCGGTGCTGGTGGGCGCGGCCCTGGCGCTGGCCGGCGCCGAAATGCAGGCGATCCTCGACAACCCCCTGGCCAGCCCGTTCACCTTGGGCGTGTCGTCGGCCGCCGCGCTCGGCGCCTCGCTGGCCATCGCCTACCCGCTGAGCGTGGCCTGGCTCTCGCCCAGCGCCCAGGTGACGGTGATGGCGTTCGTCTTCGCGTGCCTGTCGGTGCTGCTGTTGCAGGGCATGTCGCGGCTGCGCGGCGCGGGGGTCGAAAGCCTGGTGCTGTTCGGCATCGCCTTGGTGTTCAGTTGCAACGCGCTGGTGTCGTTGCTGCAACTGCTGGCCACCGAGGACGTGTTGCAGCAACTGGTGTTCTGGACCCTCGGCAGCCTCGCCCGGGCCAACTGGCAGAAGCTTGGCATCCTCGCCGCGGTGCTGGCGCTGGTCGTGCCGTTTTCCTTGCGCAGCGCGTCGGCCATGACCTTGCTGCGCATGGGCGAGGACCGCGCGCGCAGCTTCGGTGTGGATACCCGACGCTTGCGTGTGGCCTCGCTGCTGCGCATCAGCCTGCTGTCGGCGACCGCCGTGGCCTTTGTCGGCACCATCGGTTTCATCGGCCTGGTCGGCCCGCACATCGCGCGCTTGCTGGTGGGCGAGGACCAGCGCTTCCTGTTGCCGGCCAGCGCCCTGGTCGGGGCGCTGCTGCTGTCGCTGTCGTCGATCGCCAGCAAGTTGATCCTGCCGGGGGTGATCGTGCCGGTCGGCATCGTCACCGCGCTGGTCGGTGTGCCAGTGTTCGTGGCGCTGGTGTTCAAGCGCGGGAGGCGACTGTGAGTCTGCGTATCGACGAGGTCTCGGTGGCCTATGGCCGACGCTCGATCATCCAGGGCCTGAGCCTGCCGGAACTGCCGGCCGGCAGCCTGGTGGCGCTGGTCGGGCCCAACGGCGCCGGCAAGTCCACCTTGCTCCGCGCCTTGGCCGGGCTGGAGCGGATGCAGGGCGCCGTGCATCTCGACGGCGAGAACGTCACTCGCCTGCCGTTCGCCGAGCGCGCCCGGCGCCTGGCCTACATGCCCCAGCAGTTGCCGCCGGGGTTGGCCTTGGGCGTATTGGAGAGCATCGTCGCCGCCCTGCGCGTGGGCGCGGCGCAGGACGTGCTGGGCACGGCGTACGAGGCGCTGCGCCAACTCGGCATCGAGCACCTGGCCGAGCAGGGGCTCGACAGCCTGTCCGGCGGCCAGCGCCAGTTGGTGGCCCTGGCCCAATTGCTGGCGCGCAACCCCCAGGTGCTGCTGCTCGACGAGCCCACCAGCGCGCTGGACCTGCACTACCAACTGCGGGTGATGGATGCGGTGCGCGAGCGCGTCGTGCGCCATCGCCTGCTGGCGGTGGCGGTGCTGCACGACATCAACCTGGCGGCCAGCCATGCCGATTGTCTGGTGATGCTGGAGAAAGGCCGGGTGGTGGCCTGCGGCACTCCGGCCCAGGTGTTGGCGCCGGACTTGCTGGCGCAGGTGTACGGCGTCGAGGCGCGGGTCGAGCAATGCTCGCGTGGCCGCCTGCAAGTGCTGGTGGACCGGGCGCTGCGCTGAGTCCTGACGCAGGCGGCGCCCGTTCGCGGGTGAGCCTGCTGCCACCGACATACCCCGCACCGCCATCGGCGCCCCCCTTGGTGGCGTGCACGGATAAACGGTGTCGTGATCGAACACCTTCGCGGCGCTCTCGAACAATTAGCCCGGCACCCGCACTGTTTGAATGAAGCCCACTTCGACGCCGCAGTCCGTCAACCCGTGAACAACCTCAACAACATCACGTGGACTGCGTGCAATTCATTGTTTTAAAAGGAGATCGTTTCCGCCTACGCCTGCCCGTCCTTACTTGTGTCAGCAAAAAGAGAACAATATCAATGAACACCGTGGGTACTGATGGCAACCTTGCTCAAGGTTTCAAGCCACGTCATGTAACGATGCTGTCCATCGCGGGCATCATTGGTGCAGGACTTTTCGTCGGCTCCGGACACGCCATCGCGGCCGCCGGACCCGCTACCATCCTTTCCTATTTCGTTGCTGGCACCTTGGTCGTGCTGGTGATGCGCATGCTCGGCGAGATGGCTGTCGCCCATCCCGACACCGGCTCGTTTTCCACCTACGCCGACCAGGCCATTGGCCGCTGGGCCGGCTACACCATCGGCTGGCTGTACTGGTGGTTCTGGGTGCTGGTCATTCCCATCGAAGCGCTCGCCGCCGGGCACGTGCTCAACGCCTGGTTCCCGCAGGTAGACAGTTGGATCTTCGCCCTGGCCTCGGTGCTGCTGCTGGCGTGCACCAACCTGTTCAGCGTCGCCAAGTACGGCGAGTTCGAATTCTGGTTCGCCATTCTCAAGGTCACCGCGATCCTCGGCTTCATCGGCCTGGGCTTCGCCGCGCTGATGGGGTGGCTGCCCAACCGCGAAGTCAGCGGCCTGAGCACGTTGGTGGCGCAACACGGCGGCTTTGCCCCCAACGGCTGGTCGGCGGTGATCGGTGCGTTCATCACCGTGATGTTCAGCTTCATCGGCACCGAGGCGGTGACCATCGCCGCGTCCGAGTCCAGCGACCCGTCGCGCAACATCGCCAAGGCCACCCGTTCGGTGATCTGGCGGATCAGCACCTTCTACATCCTGTCGATCTTCGTGATCATCTCGGTGGTGCCGTGGAATGATCCGCAGTTGGCCGTGGTGGGTTCTTACCAGCGCGCGCTGGAGATCATGAACATACCCAACGCCGCCTTCATGGTCGACATGGTGGTGCTGGTGGCGGTGACCAGTTGCATGAACTCGTCGATCTACATCGCCTCGCGCATGATGTACTCGCTGGCCAAGCGCGGCGACGCGCCGGCCCTGCTCAAGCACACCTCGAAAGTGGGTGTGCCGCGTGCCGCGGTGTTCGGCAGTACGCTGATCGGCGCCGCCATCGCCGTGCTGAACTATTTCGCCCCCAAAGGCGTGTTCGAGTTCCTGCTGGCCAGCTCCGGCGCCATCGCCTTGCTGGTGTACCTGGTCATCGCCATCTCGCAACTGCGCATGCGCCGTCGCCTGGAGCGCGAAAGCACCGAACTCAAGTTCCGCATGTGGCTGTTCCCCTGGCTGACCTGGGGCGTGATCGTGTTCATCAGTTGCGCGCTGGCGGTGATGATGTTCACCGAGGAACACCGTGCTGAAGTCAGCGCGACCCTGAGCCTGGCGATCCTGATCTCGTTCCTGGGTATCGTCACCACCCGTGGGCATGCGCGCAAGGTCGTGGCGGGCTCGATGGGCTGAACGCCGCGCGTGTAACTCGATGTGAAGAGGGGCGCCTTTACCGGGCGCCCCTCTGTCGTTTACCACAGCCCACTCGGAGCGGTCCGACAGCGATTGAGCGGCGCCCTTGGATAGGCTTCCTGGCTTACCTTCATGCCAGGAGTGCGCCCATGTCCACATCCCGCAACACGCCCGAAAACACTTCACCGCAAGGTCAGGGCGAAGACCGCTTCGCCGAAGTGGTGACCCTGATTCACGGCGCGCGCCAGCGCTGCCTGCAGGCAGTCAATACGCACTTGATCGAGCTGTATTGGCAGGTCGGTGCTTACATCAGCCGCAAGATCGAGAGCGCCGAATGGGGCGATGCCGTGGTCACTCAGTTGGCCGCGCACCTGGCGCGGACGCAGCCGGGGTTGCGCGGGTTTACCCGACCGAACCTGTTTCGGATGCGCCAATTCTATGAGGCCTACCGTCATGACGAAGTTGTCTCGCCACTGGTGAGACAACTGCCTTGGACCCACAACATGATCATCCTCAGCCAGAGCAAGCGTGTGGAAGAGCGCGAGTTCTACGTGCGGCTGGCGATTCGCGAGCGGTGGTCCAAGCGCGAACTCGAACGCCAGATGCGCACCGCCCTGTTCGAGCGCAGCGTCACCGATCCGGTCAAGGCCTCGGCCTCCCTGGCCGACGCTCACCCACAGGCATTGTCGGTGTTCCGCGATACCTACTTGCTCGAGTTCCTCGACCTGCCGGACACCCACGCCGAGGCCGACCTGCACAGAGGCCTGTTGCAGCGCCTGCAGCGTTTTCTCATCGAGCTGGGGCGCGATTTCTGCTTCGTCGGCGCCGAGTACCCGTTGCAAGTCGGTGGACGCGACTTCGCCCTCGACCTGCTGTTGTTCCACCGGGGCCTCAACTGCCTGGTGGCGGTAGAGCTCAAGGTGGGACGCTTCGAGCCCGAGCACCTGGGCAAGTTGAATTTCTACCTCGAGGCCTTGGACCGCACGGTGCGCAAACCCCATGAGAACCCGAGCATCGGTGTGCTGCTGTGTGCCAGCAAGCATGACGAAGTGGTCGAGTATGCCCTCAACCGCAGCCTGAGTCCGGCGCTGGTGGCCGAGTACCAGACCCAGCTGCCGGACAAGGCACTGCTTCAGGCCAAGTTGCAGGAGTTCTACGCCCTCGACGCCGGCTGAGGGTATCAGTGCGGCGCGCGCGCCATCGTGACCACGTCCTTGGCCACCAGCAGCCGCGCCGCGTTGTGACCGACGCCCTGCACCTGGAACTGTCGATGCGCCACGGGCGTTTGCCATTGCTGGGCCAGAAACGTCTCGTAGCGCAGGTAGGCGAGCTGGCGTGTCAGCCGGGTGGCGCCTTGGACG
The DNA here is from genome assembly GCF_047039205.1 of Pseudomonas sp. SC11. Taxonomy (NCBI): domain Bacteria; kingdom Pseudomonadati; phylum Pseudomonadota; class Gammaproteobacteria; order Pseudomonadales; family Pseudomonadaceae; genus Pseudomonas; species Pseudomonas sp. SC11. Next base: position 854,042 of record NZ_CP178183.1, read on the forward strand.
GCGGCGCCGCAGGCGTGATCCATGACCGGGTCGTCCGGCTTGTCGTCGAGCTGACCGACCATGTAGGTCACGTCGCGCGCGGCGTAGCGTCGGAACACCTGCACGGCGTCCAGGCCCTGGCGAGTGAAGTACGCCGGCGCCTGCTCCAGACCGTAGCGGTAGTGGTTGTAGGCAGGGCAATCGTGACTGGCCAGCGGCTCAAAGACGCCATCGCGCAGGCGGTTGGCATCCAGGTACAGGTAGGACGACGGGCTGGACACCAGGTAACGCACGTTGATACCGCGCGCGTCCAAGCCCTGGTCGCCGCCGCCGAGCAGGGTGTAGCGCTGCAGCAATTGGCCGCCGGCGGAGTGGCCGATCACCAGGATGTCCTTGAGCGCGGGAAAGTGCTGACGGTCGCTCAGGTAGGCCAGCAGATCGTCGAGCACGCTGAAGCCGGCGATGCCTGCACGCCCGCTGCGCGATTCGGTGCCATGCATCCACAGGTTCTTGGGCCATAACGGCATGTCCGGTGTGGCGAGGCGGTCGTTGACGGTGAGGAAGTTCGGCGCCAGCAGCAGGGTGTCGTTGGCGGTCAGCCCCGCCGCGCTCAGCAGTCGCTCGCCCGCCTGGTAGTAGTCGTCGGCGTTGCGGCGCACGCCGTGCAGCACGATCACCGCCCGCTGCACGGGCAGGCTGGCGCGCTGCAGGTCGTCGTTGGCGAAGGCGAGGAAGGCGTAGGGGGCGGCGGTGCCCAGGCGCAGGGTCTGGGGGGCGGCGTAGGCCTGGGCGCTCAGCAGGCTGGTCAACAGCAGGAGCAGAAAGCGTCGGAGCGCGTGTGGCATGCAGGCAACCTCAATGTGCAGCGGTGGTAAACCGCGTGCCTTCGATGCTAGTTCCTGCCCGCCGTGCGCGCGAGCCATGTGCGCAGTCAATTCATCCCATAGGCAGTTTTTTAATACGCGCGTCCCAGATTCTCGTAGAGAATGCTGGCAAATAGCTTTTAGCGCTTGGGGAAGAACATGTTCGGCAAGATCGGTATTACCAAAAGGTTGGCCTTCGGCTTCGCATTGGTCGTGGGTTTGATGCTGATCGTCACGGCCATCGGCGTGCGGCGAGTCGGCGGCATCGACGAGCGACTGACCCAGGTCAGCAGCCAGACCACTGTCAAACAGCGCTATGCCATCAACCTGCGCGGCAGCGTGCACGACCGCGCCATCGCCCTGCGCGACGCGGTGCTGGTGCACGAAGATAGCCAACTGACGCCGATTCTCCAGGACATCCAGCGTCTGGACGACGTCTATCAGACCTCGGCCGCGCCGTTGGCCAAGATGCTCGGCGAGGGGCAGGGCAGTGCCGAAGAACTGCGCCTGCAGCAGCAGATCCAGGTCGCCGAACGCAGCGCCCAGGCGGCCACCGCGCAGTTGCTTGGACTGCGCCGGCAAGGCGATTTCGCCCAGGCCCAGGCACTGCTGCTGGCACAGGTGGGGCCGGACTACAAGGAATGGCTGCGCAGCATCAACGCCTTCATCGACTTCCAGGAAAAGGACGTGGTGCACGACATCGCCCAGGTGCGTGCGAGTGCCTCGGGCTTCGCCGGGCTGATGCTGTGGTCGGTGGCCCTGGCCGCGTTGCTGAGCCTGGTCGCCTCGCTGCTGATCATCCGCAGCATCCGCTCGACCCTCGGTGCCGAGCCTGAGGAAGTGGCGCGCCTGTTGCGCGGCCTGGCCGAAGGCCAGATCGACCCGAACCTGCGCAGTCAGCACCCGCACAGCGTGATGGGCGCGCTGGGCACCACCAACCGTCACCTCACCGAGATCGTCACCCAGGTCAACCAGGTGGCGAGCGACCTGGTCGAGTCCTCCAGCCGCATGCGCCAAAACGCATCGGACAACCAAGGGCGCATGCAGCAGCAGGGTGACGACACCCAGCAGATGGCCAGCGCCGTGACCCAACTGGTGGCCGCGATCAACCAGATCTCCGCCTATGCCGCCACCGCTGCGCAAGCGTCCGCCGCCGCCGACCAGGAAGTGGACGCCGGCAAGACCGTGGTCGAAGGCACGGCCGATTCGATGCAGGCGTTGTCCCAGGTGCTGGAGTCAGCCAGCGAGGCGGTGCTGCAAGTGGCCTCGGACAGCCAGGCCATCGAAAGCATCATCGAGGTGATCAACTCGATCGCCGAACGGACCAACCTGCTGGCGCTCAACGCGGCCATCGAAGCGGCGCGCGCCGGCGAGTTCGGTCGGGGCTTCGCGGTGGTCGCCGACGAGGTGCGCTCGCTGGCCAACCGCACCCAGGAATCGACCCGCGAGATCAGCGCCATGATCGGCAAGTTGCAGGACGGCGCCGGCAAGACTGCGCAGATCGTCGGCAGCAGCCGCGAGCTGGCCCAGGAGACAGTGCAGCGCACGCAGGTAGCGCAGCGTTCGTTGAACGAGATCCGCCGCGAGGTGGCGGCGATCAGTCGGATGAACGAGCAGATCGCCACGGCGTCTTCGCAGCAGGACACGGCGGCGACGCTGCTGGGCCAGGATATCCAGCGCATCCAGGGCTCGTCGCAGCAGGTTCAGGCCGGCTCCACGCGCCTGGCGCAGGACAGCCAGGAGTTGCTGGCGCTGGCCGATGCACTGGGCCAGCGCATGGGCTTCTTCAAGACCCTGCGCTAGCGCAAGCGGCCGCGGCGAAGCTGAAAACCTGGGACTGCTGCGCAGTCCAATCGCGATACGAGGCCGCTCCCACGAGAGCGTGCGAGCTGCCAGAAATTGAGCATGACAGTTGCTCGCAAAGGCCTCAGCGCACGAGGCCCGCCCCAGGCAGTCTGAGCCTACACCGGCCAACTTGTGGGAGCGGCCTTGTGCCGCGATTGGACCGCAGAGCGGTCCCCGGCAATGGCCACGGCGAAGCTGAAAACCTGGGACTGCTGCGCAGTCCAATCGCGACACGAGGCCGCTCCCACGAGAGCGTGCGAGCTGCCAGAAATTGAGCATGACAGTTGCCCGCAAAGGCCTCAGCGCACGAGGCCCGCCCAGGCTGTCTGAGCCTACACCGGCCAACTTGTGGGAGCGGCCTTGCGCCGCGATTGGACCGCAGAGCGGTCCCTGCAATGGCCGCGGCGAAGCCGAACCTACAGGCCTCAGCGCCCGACCATCTGGTCTGGCCGAACATGCGCGTCGTACGCCTGTTCGGTCAGCAGTCCCAGCGCTACAGCGGCCTGTTTCGGTGTCAGTCCTTCATCGGCCGCCTTGCGCGTGATGCGCGCCACCTGGTCGTAGCCCAGCACCGGGTTCAGCGCCGTGGCCAGCAGCAACGAGCCTTCCACATTGCGCGCCAGCACCGCGCGATCCACTTCCAGACCCAGCAGCAAATGCTCGGTGAAACGCACGATGCTCTCGCTCAGCACGCTGATCGACTGCAACACGTTGTGGATGATCACCGGTTTCGCCACGTTCAGCTCGAACAGGCTGGACGCGCCGGCCACCGTCACCGTGGTGTGGTTGCCCATCACCTGCATGCAGGCCTGGGCCAGCACCTCGGCCAGCGTCGGGTTGCGTTTGCCCGGCATGATCGAGGACGTCAGGCCGTCGTCCGGCACGATCAGCTCGCCCAGCCCGCAACGCGGCCCGGAGCCGAGCAGGCGAATGTCGTTGGCCAGCTTGCTCAGCGACACCGCCAGTACGTTGAGCACCCCTGACACTTCGACGAACACATCGTGGGTACCCATGCCCTCGAACGCACATGGGTTGGCGGTGAACGGGGTCTCGGTGATCTGCGACAGCGCTTCGCAGAAAGCTTCGGCGAAGCCTGGCGGTGCGTTCAGTCCAGTGCCTACCGCCGTGCCGCCCTGGGGCAGGCTGCTCAGCCGGGGCAGGCAGCCGTGCACGCGTTCGATGCCATGGGCGATCTGCGCGGCGAAGCTGGCGAAGGCCTGGCCCAGGGTCATGGGCACGGCATCCATCAAATGCGTGCGACCGATCTTCAGCACGGCCTGCCACTGCTGCGCCTTGTCCTGCAGCGCGGCCTGCAACTGCACCAGCGCCGGCAGCAGCGCCTGGCTCAAGGCCAGGCGGGTGCTCAGGTGCATCACCGTGGGGAAGGTGTCGTTGGACGACTGCGAGCGGTTGACGTGATCGTTCGGGTGCACCGGCGTCTTGCCGCCCAAGGGCTGGCCCAGCAACTGGTTGGCGCGGTTGGCGATCACCTCGTTGGCGTTCATGTTGGTCTGCGTGCCGGAGCCGGTCTGCCACAGCGTCAGCGGAAAGTGGCTGTCGAAGTGGCCGTCGGCAAGCGCCTGCGCGGCCTGCTCGATCACCTCGGCCAGCGCCGCGTCCAGTGTGCCCAGGCGCCGGTTGGCGCGGGCACAGGCCAGCTTCTGCTGGCCGAAGGCATGCACCAGCGCGGGCGGGAACTGCTCGCGACCGGCGCCGAACACGCCGATGGCGCGCTGGGTCTGGGCCCCCCAGTACTTGTCCTGGGGAATCTGCACCGCGCCGAAGGCGTCGTGTTCCAGACGAAAGGCTTGCATGGGCTTCTCCATGGTTCAGAGCGGCGCCGCCGAGGCACGTCCGAGCACCCGCTCGTACTCGCCCTGGGCCTGCTGCTCGGAGAACTCGCCGGACCACTTGGCGACCACCACGGTGGCCACGCTGTTGCCGATGGTGTTGCATGTGGCGATGGCCATGGACATGAAGCGGTACACTCCGAACAGCAGCGCCAGGCCTTCGACCGGCAGGTGGCCGATGGCCGTGACGGTGGCGGCGAACACCACGAAGCTGCCGCCGGACACCGCCGCCGCCCCCTTGGAGGTCACCAGCATGATGGCGATGATGCCCAGTTGCTGTTCCCAGCTCAGCGGCACGCCATAGGCGTTGGCGATGAACAGCACGCACAGCGACATGTAGATCGACGTGCCGTCGAGGTTGAAGGCATAGCCGGTGGGCAGTACCAGGCCAACGCTCTGCTTGGAGCAGCCGAACTTCTCCAGCTTCTGCAGCAGGCGCGGCAGGGCGCTTTCCGACGAGGCGGTGCCGAGCACGATGAACACTTCATCCTTGATGTACTTGAGGAAGCGCCACAGGCTGAAGCCGCACAACCGGCACACGGTGCCGAGGATCACGAAGATGAAGAACAGCACCGCCACGTAGAACATCAGCACCAGGTTGGCCAGCGACATCAGCACCGCCGTGCCATTGCTGCCCACCGCGTAGGCCACCGAGCCGAAGGCGCCCAGCGGGGCGAGCTTCATGATCAGGTTGATGAACTCGAAGAAGCACTCCGAGACGCGGTTCAGGCCGTCTTCGACCACCGCGCGGCGCTCGGCTTTGAGCGCCAGCAGGGCGAAGCCGAACAGCACCGAGATCACCAGCACTTGCAGCAACTGACCGCCCGCGAAGGCGCCGACGAAGTTGTCGGGGAAGATGCCGTAGATGAAGTCCAGGGTCGACTGCGGCGCGTGTCCCTTGGCCACGGCGGCAGCGGCAGCGGCCGAGGTGGCGCTGTTGGGATGGGCATCATGCATGCCCGAACCGATGTCGATCAGGTTGCCCCAGCCCAGGCCGATGGCCAGGGCCAGGGTGGAGACCACCTCGAAGTAGATCAGCGCGCGGATACCGACCTTGCCGACGCGGCGGATGTCGCCGGCCGAGGCGATGCCGTGGACCACGGTGAAGAACACCAGGGGGGCCACGGCGGTCTTGATCAGCTTGAGGAAGATGTCGCCGAGGATCTTGAACTTGGCCGCCAGCTCCGGGGCGATGAAGCCGAAGGCGATGCCGATGAGCATGGCCGCGACCACCTGGAAGGTCAGGTCGCGGTAGAAGGGTTTTGCAGGGGCAGATGACATGGTCGAATTCTCATTGTTGTCGTTGTCGAGAAAACCACGCGGGCTGCACACAGCCCGCGTCTTGCATCAACGCGGCACACGGCCTTGGCGCTCCAGGGCGCGGTCGACCATCTGCGGCGCCAGACCCAGATAGTTGGCCGGGTCGGTCAGGCGTTCGAGCTCGGCGCGCGGCAGGCGTGCGCTGACCTCGGCATCGCGCAGCAGCGCATCGAGCAGGCTGACGCCTTCGTCGTTGGCCACGCGGCACGCGGCATACACCACGTCGTGGGCGACCTGGCGACCCAACTCTGGCGCCAAGCCCATCATCACCGCTTCGGCGACGATCAACCCACGGGTCATGTCCAGGTTCTGGCGCATGCGCTCGGTGCGCACTTCCAGGCCGGCGAGCATGAACTTGGCCTGGCCCAAGGAGGCGGCGGTGAGGGCGAAGGCTTCGGGAATGGCGATCCATTCCGCCTGCCACGGGCCGGTGGAGCGCTCGAAGTCCTGGATCATCGCATCGAGCATCAGCCCGGCCTGCTGGCGCACGCCTTTGGCGGCGGCGTACATCAGCTCGCAGGAGATCGGGTTGCGTTTCTGCGGCATGGTGCTGCTGGCGCCCCGGCCTTTGACGAAGGGCTCGTAGGCCTCGCCCAGCTCGCTGGTCATCATCATCATCACGTCCAGCGCGACCTTGCCCAGCGAACCGCTGACCAGGCCGAGGAAGTTCAGGGCTTCGGCCAGGCCGTCGCGGGCCACGTGCCAGGTGGCTTGCGGCACGCCCAGGCCCAGCTCGGCCATCAGCGCTTCCTGCACGTCCAGGCCTTTGTCGCCGAGCGAGGCGAGGGTGCCGGCGGCGCCGGCGAACTGACCGATTTCCACCCGTGGGCGCAGCTCGACCAGGCGCTCGGCGTGGCGGTCGAACATGCTCAGCCACACCGCGCACTTGTAGCCGAAGGTGATCGGCAGGGCGTGCTGCAAGTGGGTGCGACCGGCCATCGGCGTGTCGCGGTAGCGCTGCGCCAGGTCGGCGAGCAGGCCACGCACGGCCTGGATATCGCGTTCGACGATGGCCAGGGCGGCGCGCACCTGCAAGACCACGGCGGTGTCCATGATGTCCTGGGTGGTGGCGCCCCAGTGCACGTAGCGTCCGGCTTCGCCGCAGGTTTTCGACAGTTGCTCGACCAGGGGCAGGATCGGGTAGCCGACGATTTCGGTCTCGTGCTGCATCAGCGCCAGGTCCAGCGAGGCGTAGGTGGCCTTGGCGGCGATCTCGTCGGCGGCAGCGGCCGGAATCACGCCGCAGCGGGCCTCGGCGCGGGCGAGGGCGATCTCCACTTCGATGTAGCGCTCGATCAGCGCTTTGTCGGAGAACACGCCGCGCATTTCGGCGGTGCCGAACATGTCGCGGAACAGGGCGGAATCGAAGACGGTGGTGGACATGGCGGATCCTTTCTTGTTCGGTATTTGTTCGAAATTAATCGAACTTATTTAATACATCCGAACAAAATGGTCTGCCACATTTGGTACACTGTCAACCCTTTGCCTTCCGTGAACATGAGCCGTCAATGAGCACCCGTGGCCGCTACTCCGATATCGCCAGAGACCTCACCGACAAGATCGCCCGTGGCGATCACCCGGTCGGCTCGCTGCTGCCCACCGAGCTTGAGCTGTGCGAGCTGTACGGCGTAGGGCGACACACGGTGCGGGCGGCCATCGACCAGTTGCAGGGCCAGGGCATGGTCTCGCGGCGACGAAAGGTCGGTACGCGGGTCGAGGCGGCAGCGCCGCGCAGCGGTTATTCGCAGGCGATCGATTCGATCACCGACCTGGTCCAGGTGGCCGAATCCCATGTCCGTGAAATACAGGGCGTGCGCCATTTCGTGGCCGACATCGCCCTGGCCAAGCGCCTGGGGCTGACGCCGGGCGGGCATTACTTCTGCGTGTCGAGCATCAAGGTCGAAAGTGGCGAGCGGCGCTACCCGCTGTGCTGGACCGACGTCTACGCCGAACAGCGCTTCGCCGAGGTGGTGGCCGAGGCCGAGGCGCATCCGGGCGAGCTGATCGCCGCCTTGATCGGCAAGGCCTTCGCCAAGAGCATCGAGTCGGTGGACCAGGAGGTCAGCCCGGTGCAGCTCACCGCCGAGCTGAGCGCGAGCTTGAAAGCACCCAGCGGCGATCTGGGGCTGAACATCATCCGCCATTACCGCGATCAGGCCGGTGAAATCATCTCGGTGTCCGAAACCGTCTACCCACGCGACCGCTTCACCCTGGTGATGCACATGACCCGCGCCCAGCGCTGAGCGCAGCGGCGCTCAGGCCATGCCGGGCGGGTGGCCGTGGTAGGCCTTGTAGGCATTGCTGAAGTTGGCCGGGTTGGCGTAGCCCAGGCGATAGGCGATCTGCGCCACCTGCCATTTGCGTTGCAGCAGCAGCGTGCGCGCCAGCTCCATGCGCTGCTGGCGCAGGTACTGCAGCATCGACTGACCGAATACCTTGGCGAAGGCGCGGCGCAGGGTGGTTTCGCCGACCCCTAGCTGACGCGCCAGCTCCAGTACCGTCGGCGGATCGGCCAGGTGTTCGTCGAGCAGACGCCGAGCCTCGTGAGCCAGGTCCTGCTGGCCGCGCTGCGGCGCGTCGGGCGGGGCTACGCGGCCGGCCACATGCGCCCCCAACTCCACCAGCACGGCCAGGCTCAGGCTTTCCTGGTGCAAGCGCTTGAGCGCGCCGTGGTACGGGCAGTGGTAGAGCTGTTCGAGCAGGCGGCCCACGGCGGGGCAGGCGGGCAGCGCGCTGAAGCGCATGCCATCGCCCAGCAGCGCCAGCAACGGGCGCAGGTTCGGGTCTTCCTCGGCCAACTCGCGCAGGTAACGGCCGGCCACCCGCAGCCCGGCCATGCGCGCGTGGCTGCCGGGGGCCAGGGTGTCGACCGCCTGCATGCTCTCGCTCAGGCCCAGCACATGGGGCGTGCCGGCTTCGTACTGGTTCAGCCGACCCTCGATACGGTGCTGCCACTGGCCGTCCAGCACCTGGACGATGCACAGGCTGCCGGGCAACACCTTCTCGATGCGCAGTGGCTCGGGGAACTGCAGGTCGCAGTCGAAGTACTGCAGGTGCTCGCGCACGGTGTGCGCATGGTAGTGGCCCACCGCGCTGCCCATGACTTGCGCCGTGCGGCGGTCGAACACACCGGCCTGGGCCAGGGATGACGGGCTGTCGAAGCTGAAGTGGGTGTCGAGGTAAGGGTTCGGGCTGTTCATGGGGCGAGCGCGTCCGTGAATGAGGTGAGTGACGCGATGCGCAATGTTAACGCGTCCACATCTTTACCGTCAGCCGTTGTGAGTGGCGGGCCGTTAGTTGTGAGAGACGACCAAATGGCTTGGCAGTTCCCTGAGGGTCCACTTCAATACTCCACTTTTGACCTCCGAGGAGCGACGAGCATGCTGACGTATCGTAGATGGGCGGCCGTACTGGCCACTTCCGTAGCCCTGTTCATGGGCATCGCGCAGGCCCAGGCCGAGGACCGTCCGCCCGTGGCCGACAAGGTGGTGGCCTATGCCGGCGAGCAAGGCGTGAAGGTGTGGACCCTGCGCATCGGCGAGCGCAGCGCCAACGAAGCCCTGGTGCAGGTCGAGGGCGTGGACCACGACTGGAACATGAAGATCCAGAAAATGAAGGTCGAGAAGACCGACAAGGCCACCCGTTACTACACCACCGTCGATGGCCAGAAATTCGCCGCGCTGGTGATCCAGGGTTCGGACAGCTGGGCCGCCAGCGAGCTGTACCTGCCGGGTGAAGCCCAGGCGCTGAAACTGGGTTACTCCGAGTCGCTGTCCGAGCAGGGCAATGCCCAAGCGTTCCTGACCGATTACCTGAACGCACAAAAATAAATTCCCCTTTTTTTGCCGAGAGCCTTGCCCATGAGCACGCCAGACCAGCCCAACTCGCTTAACGCACTGTCCGATTCGCTTGGCGCCGAATACGACCAGTCCCGCGCTGCCCAGCGCGAACAGGTGATCGCCGAGCTGAAACAGGTGATCGACCAGGTGCCCGAGCAGATCGAGTTCACCAACACGCCGCGTTTCAAGGTGTGGGGGCCGATCCTGCTACTGGTCAGCCTGGCCATCGCCTTCGGTGGGATGAAGACCGGCAGCGCTGGCCTGACCTGGCTTGGGGTGATCATGGCGGTGCTGTTCGGGGTGATGTCGTGGCAGCACCGCACGGCCGGCACGCAGGTGTTCATGCGCCTGAATCGCCGGCAGTTGTGGGTCGACTCGCTGTCGGCGCCGGTGGAAATGGCCGATGTCGAGGACATCAGCGTCAAGGACGAAGGCCAGGTGATGCAGCAGAAGCTCGACCTGAGCAGCGAGGCTGTATTGCCCACCCACCGTGCCGCGAAATTCCAACTGTTCGGCAACCAGGCCATGGCGTTGAAAAAGCCGCGTCCGCATATCCGCATCATGTCCGCCGGCATCATGACCGCTGGACGCCGGGTGCATGTGGACGAAATGGCCGCGATCCTGGCCGCCTACCGCGATGCTGCGCGTGCGCAGCGTCAGTTGGACCTGCTGCTGCGTCAGGGATGACGCCGCCGCATCGAAACGCTTTTCAGCGTCGCTTCCCCCTATCCAGAGAGTGTTTTGCGTGAATAACCCAGACAAACCCGACCCGCTGAACGGGCCATCCGGCAGCGACGCCTCAGGGTCCAGCCAGGCCCAGCTCGGCCGCGTGATCGCCGAGCTCAAGCAGACCCTCGAACGCGTGCCCGAGCAGACCGAGTTCACCAACTCTCCCCGCTACAAACTGTGGGGACCGGTGATCGCCCTGGCCGGCGTAGGCGGCCTGTTCTTCGGCCTCTCCAGCGGCAAGCTGCTGGTGGTGTTGTGCGGCGTGGCGCTGGTGCTGTTCGGTGCCGCCCTGTTCTGGCAGCACCGTAACGCCGGCACCCAGGTGTTCATGCGCCTGACCCGTCGTCAGGTCTGGGTCGATACCCTGTCGGCGCCGGTGGACCTGGCCGATGTCGAAGACATCAGCGTCAAGGAAGAGGGCCTGCTCACCACCCAGGAATTGACCCTGAGCCGCGAGGCCATCCTGCCGACCCACCGGGTGCGGCACATGGTGTTCTTCGCCGACCAGGCCGTGGTCGACACGGAGCCCGAGCCCTGCATCCGCATCATGTCGGCCGGCTTGATGAGCGGTGGGCGCAAGGTATCGGTCCGCGAGATGGCGGCGTTGCTGGAGGCGTATCGCGATGCCGCCTGCGCCGAGCGTCAGCTCGCGGTGGTGCAGCCGCGTGGATGAGGCCGCTCGCGAAGCGCATCTGATCGACCTGCAGCGTCTGGCCGACGGGCCGACCGAACGCCTGGAGATCCGTGAGTCCTCGCGTGGCAAGTCGGTGGCCTGCGCGGTGTTCGGCGGGCTGATGGTGGCCCTGGGAGGCTGGTTGTCGTGGGTCTTCGTGGTGATCGGCATCACGCCCGGCAAGCCCGTGTTCCTGCTGGCCTGGGCCGTCAGCCTGGCGCTGGTGCTGGCCGGTGTCGCCGCGCTGGCCTTGGCCGAAGCGTTGCGCCGCCGGCATGGCCAGTGTGTCCTGGCCCTGACCCCGAACACCCTGGCGTTCTCCAACTCGAACGGTGCGGTGCCGCTGCACACCTTTTCGGGCTTCGAGATCGACCAGCGTCACCTGAGAACGGTATTGACCTTTCGAGTCGCCGCGCACGCCCGCGCACCGGCGCTGCAAGCCGCCTGCTTCAAGTCGCTGACCGCGCCCGATGCCCATCCGGTGGCCGGCGGCCTGAGTGTCGAGCTCTGGCTGTGCGTGCCCACCCTCGATGGCCAGCGCATCGACTTCGAGGCGCTGACTGCCCTGCTGCTGGACTACATCGAAGCGGCGCAGGCGCGGCGCACCCTGGGCGAGCTCTATCCACAGGTGCAGCGCTTCGGTGCTGCGCGCTGAAGTCATCGAGTTGGAGATACGCCGGTGAACCTGACCAAACGCCTGTGGTGGGCGCTGCCCGTGATCCTGCTGCCACTGCTGCTCATGGCCTGGACCGCCCAGCAGTCCTGGCGCGCCAACCATGATCTGGAAACCGCCGAGATCATGCGCCAGTGGATCGCCACGTCCGACGACACCTTGCTGGCGAAGTTGTCGGCGCGTGAGCGCAATGACGTGATCCGCCCAGAGGATCGCGCTCACTCTTTCCAGCGCCAGATCGACCGGGTCGACGCCGACGCCGGCTCGCTGCACCTGCGTGCCTGGCTGGGCGAGTTGGCGTACTGGCTGGCGGTGGCGGCGCTGCTGGCAGGCATCGGTACCTGGCTGAAGATCCGCATCGACGCCTGGCGGGCGCGGCTTTCGCAAGACTTTCTGGAACAGCGCCTGGCACGCAGTTGGCACGTGCTGGGACGCTGCCTGATCGGTTACACCGGCCTGCTGGTGGGTGCGCTGGGGCTGGCGCTGCTGTACGAGATCAGTTGGGGCTACAGCAACTTCAAGCAAGGCGGCTTGAGCGCGCTGATCATCGTGCTGTCCATGGTCTCGATGATCTGTGCTGGCGTGGTGATGATCGACCGCTTGCGTCGGCAGTGGACGGTGCTGGAGTCGCCATCGTCGAGCTTTCTGGGGCGCACCCTGAGCCCGCAACAGGCGCCGGCGGTGTGGGCCTGGGTGCGCAGCCTGGCCGAGCAGGTCGGGGCGCCGACACCCGACCACCTGGTGGTGGGGTTGGACCAGTCGTTCTTCGTCACCAGCGTGCCAGTGGTCCTGCAACCTTCGGGTCAAGCGCTGCACGGTCGCACGCTGTACCTGCCGCTCACCGCGCTATGCGCACTCAGCCAGGCCGAGACCGCCGCGATCATCGGCCACGAGCTGGGGCATTTCCGTTCCCAGGACACCGAGCGCAGCAGTGCCTTGGCTGCGCAGTTCGGCCTGATGTGCGCGCACTACGCCAGCCTGACCGAGGACGATGGCCCGCCGCCGTGGTTGGAACGACCGGCGCTGTGGATGGCGGGGCAGTTCCTGGAGCAGTTCGAGCGTGCGGTGCAGCACTGGAGCCGGGTGCAGGAGCTGGCGGCGGACCGGGTCGGGGCGCAGGTGGCCGGCACGCAGGTGTTTGGCCAGGCGCTGTTGCGTATCATCGCCCTGGACGAGGCGCTGCCCCAGGTGTTGGCGGCGCGCGCGGGCGATAACCTGCTGCAGGCCTGGCAGGGGCATCTGCGCGAGCATCCCTTGGTGCTGGACGAGCAGGTGTTGCAACACGCCCTGGCCCACCCGTTCGACAGCCATCCACCGACCGCGCTGCGTTTGCGTGAGCTGAAGGTCAAGGCCGACGCCGAGCTGTTGGCGACCGCCACGCGGGTGCCCAGCGAGGAAGACCGGCGCTGGTTCGAAGGGTTGCTCGGTGCCCAGCAGGCGCCCAGCCGAGGGGCTTGAGCATGAGTAGCGATTCAGGTTCGCTCGACGATTTGGCGCAGTCGCTGGGTCGTGAGTTCGACGCACGTATGGACGCCCGCCGTCGTGCAGCCATCGCCGAGCACGAGGCCCAACTGGCGGCCGTGCCGCCGGTGACCGAACTGACGCAGTCGCCCCAGGTGCGCGGGATGTTGGCGGTGGGTGTGGTGGTGTTGTCCGGGCTGGCGCTCTGGTGCCTGAAGGATGCCTGGCCGGTGAGCGTGCCGCTATGGCTGTTGGCCGCGTTGGCGATCCGCAGCCTGTGGCTGCAGCGTGACCCGGGGCAGCAGCCGCTGCTGCGCCTGACCCATGAGCGGTTGTGGTTCGCGTGCCTGGACCGGGAATTGGCCTTGGTCGACCTGGTCGAGGGGCGGGTCAGGCAGGGGCGCGACCTGCACATCGTGCTCACCCTCAAGCCAGGCACAGTCCTGCCGCGCCCACGCAATCGGCTGGGGCCTTGGATGCCCAGGGCCAAGGTCAAAGGCGGTGTCCAGCCGCAAGTGACGCTGATCTGCTACGGGCTGACGCTCCAGGGCCAGTCATTGGATGCGCAGGCGTTGATGGATCTCTTGCGCGCGTACGATGCGTGCGCGCAGGCCAAGCTCCGGCTTGACGCGTTGCACGCACAGGGGTGAGGGGTTGAATTGGCCTGTGGAGTGCCCACAGTCCTCATTCTGATAGGGGCCGCTGCACGGCCCATCGCGACGCAAGGCCGCTCCTACAAAGGCCTGAGCCACGCCTGAACAGTGGACAGGTGTTCAACGATCGGTGCGCAGCTCAGATTCATGTAGGAGCGGCCTTGTGTCGCGATCGGGCGCGCAGCGGCCGCAAAGCAGACGATACGCAACGGCCTGACACACCGCCCCGCCACCAGGCCGGGTCCTAAACCATCTGCACGGGGGCGTCGTCCGGCATCAACGTGGCGATCAGCGCGCGGACGGTGCCGGGCAGGGCATCGAGTTCGCGCACCAGGATGCTGCGCTCGCGGATCGCCCAGGATTCGTCCAGGGCGATGGTCACCAGGTTCATGGTGCGGCTGTGACGCAGCGCCGCCGACTCGGGAATGATGCCGATACCCACGCCGGCCTCGACCATCCGGCAGATCGCCTCGAAACTCGACATCTGGATGCGCAGCGCCAGGCTCTGCCCCATGCGTTCGACATGGTCGCGCAGAAAGGTCAACAGCGTGCTGCCGTCGTGCAGGCCGATGTGCTGGTAGGCCAGGGTCTGCTTCAACGTCACCTGCCGCCGCCCGGCCAACTCGTGGCCGGCCGGCACGATCAACACCAGACGGTCGGTGCTGAAGCGCATCACCTGCAACCCCGACGCTTCCACGGGCCCGGCGATGATGCCCATGTCGCTGCTGCCGTCGAGCACGCCGCGCACGATGTCCCGTGAGAGCCGCTCTTGCAGGTCCACCGTGACCCCAGGGCGCTCGGCGAGAAAACCGGCCAGCACCTCGGGCAGGAATTCGGTGACCGCCGTGGTGTTGGCGAAGATGCGGATATGCCCGGCCGAGTCCGTGCCGAAGCGGGTGAACTCGGCTTTCAGATAGTCCACCTGGCGCATGATCAGCCGCGCGTGGGTGAGCAGCGTGTGCCCGGCCGGGGTCAGCTCCACGCCACGGCTGTCGCGGTACAGCAGGCGCGTGTCGAGCTGCGCTTCGAGCGCCTTGATCCGCGCGCTGGCCGCCGCCGGCGAGAGAAAGGCGCGGCGCGCGCCCTGGGTCAGGCTCGGCGACTCGCCGATGTGGATGAACAGCCGCAGGTCTGCCAGATCGAAGTGCATGGGGAGGTCCTGTCACGGTGATGGCGTTCGGCAGTTATGAACGCTGGCTTACGCAAATGCAAATTCACAGAATGCCGGGCGCCTCGCATCATCGGTTGAAGGGCAGTGGCGAGCGTCGAGCCGTAAGCGGCAAGCCGGTCGCGCAGAGCCTGCAGGTCGCCGCTTGGCACTGCTTCCTCACACAATAACAAGACGCAGAGGCCCCACTCATGACTGCTCCGATGCACCCTACCGACTACAGCGCCTGGATCGGCCGCACCGAAGAGGCCTGGGATGTGCTCAGCCGCAATCTGGTCAAGCGCATTGCCGCCACCTTTGGCGAAACGGCGCCGGGGCATGGCGAGGCGCTGCCGCCGCTGTGGACCTGGTGCTTTTTCCAGGAGCCGGTCGATGAGGCGCAGTTGGGCGGCGATGGCCATCCGGCACGGGGCGGTTTCCTGCCGCCGGCCGACAACCGCAACCGCATGTGGGCCGGCGGGCGAGTCGAGTTCATCGAGCCGTTGATCGTTGGCGGTGAGGCCCATCGCCTCTCCACCATCACCCACATCGAAGAGAAGCACGGGCGCAGCGGCGCCTTGCTGTTCGTCACCGTGCGCCATGACTACAGCCAGGACGGCCGGCTGTGCGTGCGTGAAGAACGGGACATCGTCTACCGCGAGCCCAACCCGCCCAAGACCGGCAGCGGCCAGGGCTGCGAAGCGGGCCAGTGGAGCGAAACCATCGCACCGACGTCGACCCTGCTGTTCCGCTACTCGGCCGTCACCTTCAACGGCCACCGCATCCACTACGACCAGCCCTACGTCACCCACAGCGAAGGCTACCCCGACCTGGTGGTGCACGGTCCGCTGATCGCCACCCTCAGCCTGCGCGCATTCAGGCGCGCCCACCCTGACAAGCGCGTGCGTCATTTCGCCTACCGCGGCCTGCGCCCGCTGACCTTGCCCACGCCCTTCCAGGTGAGCGGCTGCCTCGACGCGCCCGGCACGGCCCGGCTGTGGGCCGGCAACGCCGATGGCATCGCCCAGAGCGCCGACGTGACCTTCGACTGACCCTCAGCAGAGACGCCCCCATGCACAGCTACGACAGCGATGACCTCACTGCCATCCGCGAAGGCGTGCGCGCCTTGTGCGCCGAATTCCCCGCCGAGTACTGGCGCCAGCTCGACGAGCGCAAAGGCTTTCCGGAGGCCTTCGTCAAGGCCATGACCGACGCCGGCTGGCTGTCGGCGATGATTCCGGAACAGTACGGCGGCTCGGGCCTTGGCCTGGCCGAGGCCTCGGTGATCCTGGAGGAGGTCAACCGCTGCGGCGGCAACTCCGGGACCATCCACGGGCAGATGTACAACATGTTCACCTTGCTGCGACACGGCAGCGAGGCACAGAAACGTTTCTATCTGCCCAAGCTCGCCAGCGGCGAACTGCGCCTGCAATCGATGGGCGTCACCGAACCGACCACCGGCACCGACACCACCCAGCTCAAGACCACCGCCGTGCGCCAGGGCGACCACTACCGGATCAACGGCCAGAAAGTGTGGATCTCGCGTGTGCAGCACTCGGACCTGATGATCCTGCTGGCGCGCACCACGCCGCTGGCCGAGGTGAAGAAGAAGTCCGAAGGCATGTCGATCTTCCTGGTCGACCTGCGCGAGGCCATCGGCCAGGGTCTGACCGTGCAGCCGATCGCCAACATGGTCAACCACGAGACCAACGAGCTGTTCTTCGACAACCTGAAGATTCCCGCCAGCAGCCTGATCGGCGAGGAGGGCAAGGGGTTTCGCTACATTCTCGACGGCCTCAACGCCGAGCGCACGCTGATCGCCGCCGAGTGCATCGGCGACGGTCGCTGGTTCGTCGAGAAGGCCAGCCAGTACGCCCGCGACCGGGTGGTGTTCGGCCGTCCCATTGGCCAGAACCAGGGCGTTCAGTTCCCCATCGCCGAAGCCCATATCGAACTGGAGGCCGCCGACCTGATGCGCTGGCGCGCCTGCGCCGAGTACGACCGTGGCGCCAATGCCGGGGCCGCGGCAAACATGGCCAAGTACCTGGCGGCCAAGGCCTCGTGGGAGGCGGCCAACGCCTGCCTGCAGACCCACGGCGGCTTCGGCTTCGCCAATGAATACGACGTCGAGCGCAAGTTCCGTGAGACCCGCCTGTACCAGGTGGCGCCGATCTCCACCAACCTGATCCTGTCGTACGTGGCCGAGCACCTGCTCGAGCTGCCGCGCAGCTTCTGAGGGCCTGACCATGCGCGATACCCAGGCCCTGGCCGGCTTCCTCGCCGAACTTCGCTACAGCGACATACCCGCTTTCGTGCTGGACCGTACCGAAGACCTGTTCCTCGACTGGCTCGGCTCGGCCCTGGCCAGCCAGGGCTCGCACCCGATTCCGCTGTTCGAGCGCTATGCCGAGCGCATGGGCCCGTCTTCGGGCCGGGCGCGGGTGCTGACCAGCGGGCGACGCACCTCGCCGTATTTCGCCGCGCTGGTCAACGGCGCCGCCTCGCACCTGGTGGAGCAGGACGACCTGCACAACAGCTCGGTGCTGCACCCGGCCACCGTGGTGTTCTCCGCCGTGCTGGCGGCGGCCCAGGACCTGGGCAAGTCCGGCCAGGAGCTGCTGCTGGCTGCCGTGGCCGGCTACGAGGCGGGCATTCGCATCGGCGAGTTCCTCGGCCGCTCGCACTACCGCATCTTCCACACCACCGCGACGGTCGGCACCCTGGCCGCTGCGGTGGGCGTGGGCAAGCTCATGGCCTTCGACCGCGAGCAGTTCGTCAACCTGTTGGGCAGCGCCGGCACCCAGGCCGCCGGGCTGTGGGAGTTCCTGCGCGATGCGGCCGACTCCAAGCAGTTGCACACGGCCAAGGCCGCCGCCGACGGCCTGCTGGCCGCCTACCTCACCGCCGATGGCCTGACCGGGGCGCGCAATGTGCTCGAAGGCGAGCAGGGATTGGCGGCGGGCATGTCCCGCGATGCTGATCCGTCGCGCTTGTCCGACCGTCTCGGTACCCGCTGGGCGTTGGCGGAAACCTCGTTCAAGTTCCACGCCTCCTGCCGCCACACCCATCCCGCCGCCGACGCCCTGTTGCAGCTGATGCAGCGCGAAGGGCTGGCGCACGGGGACATCGCCGAGGTGGTCACTCGCGTGCATCAAGGCGCCCTCGATGTGCTGGGGCGGGTGAGCACGCCGACCACGGTGCACCAGGCCAAGTTTTCCATGGGCACCGTGCTGGGCCTGATCGCCGTGCACGGTCGTGCGCAGTTGCTGGAGTTCCGCGACCTGGCCCTGAGCGACCCGCAGGTGGCGGCGTTTCGCGACAAGGTGCGCATGCAACTGGACCCTGAAGTGGACGCCGCCTACCCGGCGCGCTGGCTGGGCCGGGTCGAGGTGCGCGGTGTCGATGGCCGCACCTTCAGCGCCGCCATCGACCAGCCCAAGGGCGATCCGGGCAATACCCTCAGCCGTGCCGAACTGGAAGCCAAGTTCCAGCGCCTGCTGGCCTATGCTGGGCAGCGCAGCGCGGACGAGGGCCGGGTATTGATCGAGCGTGTCTGGCAACTGCGCGATGCGCAGTCGCTGGCCGATCTGCACTGACTACCGAACAGGAATTCGCCATGACTCAATCGGCTCCCCGCCCGCTGGACGGCATCACCGTCGTCAGCCTGGAACATGCCATCGCCGCGCCGTTCTGCACCCGCCAACTGGCGGACCTGGGCGCGCGCGTGATCAAGATCGAACGCCCCGGCAGCGGCGACTTCGCCCGTGGCTACGACCAGCGCGTGGCAGGTCTCGCCTCGCACTTCGTGTGGACCAACCGCTCCAAGCAGAGCCTCACCCTGGACCTCAAGCAGGCCGAGGCCGACGGCATTCTCCACGGGCTGTTGGCCAAGGCCGACGTGCTGGTGCAGAACTTGGCGCCGGGCGCGGCGGCGCGCATGGGCTTGTCGTTCGAAGCCCTGCACGCGCGCTATCCACGGCTGATCGTCTGCGACATCTCCGGCTACGGTGAGGGCGGGCCTTACGAGAAGAAGAAAGCCTACGACCTGCTGATCCAGAGCGAAGGCGGCTTCCTCTCGGTAACTGGTGGGCCGGGCGAGGAACAGATGGCCAAGGCCGGTTGCTCGGTGGCCGACATCGCCGCCGGCATGTACGCCTACACCGGCGTGCTCTCGGCGCTGCTGCTGCGCGACAGGACCGGCGTGGGCAGCCGCATCGATGTGTCGATGCTGGAAAGCCTGGTGGAGTGGATGGGCTACCCGATGTACTACGCCTACGACGGCGCGCCGCCGCCGCCACGGGCGGGGGCCTCGCACTCGACCATCTACCCCTACGGACCGTTTCCCACCGGTGGCGGCGGCACGATCATGCTTGGCCTGCAGAACGAGCGCGAATGGCAGGTGTTCTGCGAGCAGGTGCTGCTCGACCCGGCGCTGGCCAGCGACCCGCGCTTCTCGGCCAACTTCCGCCGTTCCGAGCATCGTGAGGTGTTGCGCCAGATCATCGTCGATGGCTTCGCCACGCTGTCGCTGGACGAGGTGGTGGCGCGTCTGGAGGCGGCGCAGATCGCCAATGCCCGGGTCAACGACATGCACGGCGTGTGGCAGCACCCGCAGTTGGCGGCCCGCGACCGCTGGCGCCAGGTCGACAGTCCGTCCGGTGCGCTGCCGTCGCTGCTGCCGCCAGGGCGCAACAGCGCCTTCACGCCGCGCATGGACCCGGTGCCGGGCCTGGGCGAGCACAGTGCGGCGATTCTCGAAGAGCTGGGGTTCTCCCGCGATGACCAGGCCCGGCTCGCTGCCGCCGGTGTGGTGTAAGGACATGGAGCCGATACCGATGCAACGATCCATCGTGCGTTCCGCGCTGTTCGTGCCGGGCAGTCGTCCCGAGCGTTTCGCCAAGGCCTTGGCAGCCGGGGCCGATGCCGTGATCGTCGATTTCGAAGACGCGGTGGAGGAAGCGCTCAAGGCCCAGGCCCGCGACAACCTCGCCGCCTTCCTCAGCGCCCAGCCGCAGGCGCGAGTGTGGGTGCGGGTCAATGCCCCGCAGCACCCCGGCCATGCCGACGACCTGGCGTTCTGCGCCCTGCACGCGGGGGTGATTGCGGTGCTGCTGCCGAAGGTGGAGAGCGCCGCGCAGGTGGCGCTGGCCTGGCGCACCGGCAAGCCGGTGCTGCCGATCATCGAGACGGCCAAGGGCTTGCTGGCGCTGGAACGCATCGCCGGGGCCGAGGGCGTCGAGCGCCTGTCGTTCGGCAGCCTCGACCTGGCGCTGGACCTGAACCTCAACAGCGAAAGCGCTGCCGCGCAGCGTTTTCTCGACCAGGCGCGCATGGCCGTGCAGTTGCATTCGCGAGGGGCCGATCTGGCGCCGCCGCTGGACGGCGTGTTCCCGGCCATCGGCGATCCCGAGGGCCAGCAACGGGCCATGCGCCATGCCTACGACATGGGTTATGGCGGGGCGCTGTGCATTCATCCCAGCCAGGTGCCGTTGATTCATGGTGTGCTGGCGCCGAGCAGCGACGAGCTGGCCTGGGCGCGCCGGGTGGTCGAGGCCAGTGTCGCGGCCAAGGGCGCCGGAGCGTTCCAGCTCGACGGGCAGATGGTCGATGCGCCGGTGTTGTTGCGCGCGCAGCGGCTGTTGGCATTGGGCTGATCGCGAGCGGTTGACCCTCGGCCAACACGCCAGCGCGAGGCGGGCGTTCACCCCAGCCAAACGCAGGCTTACACAAAAGCAGATTCTGCAAACACGCCCACATGGGCCATCGTACCCTTGGCACGCTTCCCTGCTGATCCATCCAACAACAATAAAAGGTGACATCGATGTTGAAGCTGACCCAGGCGCTGTTGTGCGCCGCCGCCGTCTCCATGGCCGGGCTCGCCCACGCCGCCGACCCTGTGATCATCAAGTTCGCCCACGTGGTGGCCGACAGCACGCCCAAAGGCCAGGGCGCGCTGATGTTCCAGAAACTGGTGGAGGCCGACCCGCAGCTCAAGGGCAAGGTCAAGGTCGAGGTCTACCCCAACTCTTCGCTGTTCGGCGACGGCAAGGAAATGGAAGCCCTGCTGCTGGGTGACGTGCAGATGCTGGCGCCGTCGCTGGCCAAGTTCGAGCACTACAACAAGCAGGTGCAACTGTTCGACCTGCCGTTCCTGTTCAACGACCTGGCCGCCGTCGACCGCTTCCAGCACGGCCCGCAGGGCAAGGCCTTGCTCATCTCCATGGAAGACAAGGGCATTCATGGCCTGGCCTATTGGCACAACGGCCTCAAGCAACTGTCGGCGAACAAGAAGGTGATCCTGCCCAAGGACGCCCGTGGCCTGAAGTTCCGCGTGCAGGCCTCCAGCGTGCTCGAAGAACAGTTCAAGGCCATCCGCGCCAACCCGCGCAAGATGAGCTTCGCCGAGGTCTACCAGGGCCTGCAGACCGGTACCGTCAACGGCACCGAGAACACCTGGTCGAACTACGAGAGCCAGAAGGTCAACGAAGTGCAGCCGTTCTTCACCGAGACCAACCACGGCCTGATCGACTACATGGTGATCACCAACGCCAAGTTCTGGAACAGCCTGCCCGAAGACGTGCGCGGCGAACTCCAGGCGATCATGGACAAGGTCACGGTCGAGGTGAACAAGCAGGCCGAGGAGCTCAACCTGGCGTCGCGGCAGAAAATCATCGACGCCAAGACTAGCGAGATCGACGCGCTCACCCCCGAGCAGCGTGCGCAGTGGCGCGAGGCCATGCGTCCGGTGTGGGACACGTTCTCCGAGCAGATCGGCGCCGACCTGATCAAGGCCGCCGACGCCGCCAACACCCCGTCCTGATCGACGTCACCGCCCACGGCCGCCTGTTCGCCAGGCGGCCCGGCCCCTTCCTCTCCGGAGATTGCCCATGCAACGGATCAGATACGTCTGGGAGCATTTCGAGGAAGGCATGATCGCCTTTCTCCTGGCGGCCATGACTTTGATCACCTTCATCTACGTGGCCCTGAACAACCTCTACACGCTGTTCTACAGCCTCAGCGACCGCTTCAGCTTCGCCAGCGAGCCGCTGCTCGACATCGGCGATCACCTGATGGGTTACGCCCAGGAAATGACCTGGAGCATCGCCCTGACCAAGGCGCTGTTCGGCTGGCTGATCTTCTTCGGCATCGCCTATGGCGTGCGCACCGCCGGCCACCTGGGCGTCGACGTGCTGGTGCGACGTGCGCGCAAACCCGTGCAGCGCGTGTTGGCGATGATCGCCTGCGCCTGCTGCCTGGCCTACGCCGGGTTGTTCCTGATTGCTAGCCTCAAGTGGGTGAGCGCCGTGCTCGCCGCCGGCATCGGTGCCGAGGACCTGGACCGCTACGGCATCCAGGTCGGCCACATCGCCTTGATCGTGCCGTTCGGCTTTGCCCTGATCATCGTGCGTTACCTGGAAATCCTCTACCGCATCGTCACCCACCGCCAGACCGGACTGGGCCTGGCAGACGAAGCCGCCGAGGCGAGCAAACTGGCCAACCCGGGCGAGGAGTCACACTGATGACCGTCATCTGCCTGTTCCTGCTGCTGTTCGTGTTCATGTTCCTGGGTGTGCCGATCGCCATTTCCCTGGGGCTGTCCGGCGCGGTGTCGATCCTGCTGTTCAGCCAGGATTCGCTGAGCTCGCTGGCGATCAAGCTGTTCGAGACCTCCGACAGCTACACCTTCCTAGCCATCCCGTTCTTCCTGCTGTCGGGCGCGTTCATGACCACCGGGGGCGTGGCACAGCGTCTGATCGATTTCGCCAACGCCTGCGTCGGCCACATTCGTGGCGGCCTGGCGATTGCGGCGGTGCTGGCGTGCATGCTGTTCGCCGCGTTGTCCGGTTCATCGCCCGCCACCGTCGCGGCGGTGGGCTCGATTGCCGTGGCCGGCATGGTGCGCTCGGGCTATCCCAAGGAATTCGGCGCCGGGATCATCTGCAACGCCGGCACCCTGGGCATCCTGATTCCGCCGTCGATCGTCATGGTGGTGTACTCGGCCGCCACCGAAACCTCGGTGGGCAAGCTGTTCATGGCCGGTGTGGTGCCGGGCATCCTGCTGGGCCTGTTCCTGATGGTGACCATCTACATCGTGGCGCGCATCAAGAAGCTGCCCGCGCAGCCACGGGCCAGCTTCGCCGAATGGCTGCGTACCGCGCGCCGGGCGTTCTGGGGGCTGTTGCTGCTGGTGATCATCCTCGGCGGCATCTACAGCGGCATGTTCACCCCCACCGAAGCGGCGGCGGTGGCGGCGGTGTACTCGGCGTTCATCGCCCTGTTCGTGTACCGCGACATGAGCTGGCGCGAGTGCCCCAAGGTGCTGCTCGAATCCGGCCGGCTGACCATCATGCTGCTGTTCATCATCGCCAACGCCATGCTCTTCGCCCATGTGCTGACCACCGAGCAGATTCCCCAGCAGATCACCCAATGGGTGCTGTCCGAGGGCCTGACGCCGCTCGGCTTCCTGATCATGGTCAACGTGGTGCTGCTGGTGGCCGGCAGCTTCATGGAGCCGTCAGCGATCATCCTGATCCTGGCGCCGATCTTCTTCCCCATCGCCATGAAGCTGGGTATCGACCCGATTCACCTGGGCATCGTCATGGTGGTGAACATGGAGATCGGCCTGGTGCACCCGCCGGTGGGGCTGAACCTGTTCGTCACCAGTGCGGTGACCGGCCTGACCCTGGGCCAGACCATTCGCGCGGCGCTGCCGTGGTTGTCGATCCTGCTGCTGTTCCTGGTGCTGGTGACCTACGTGCCGTTCATCTCGCTGGCCTTGCCGGCCTGGTTGGGCATGCCGTAGCCGGTGCGCGAAGGCGTCTGGCGACCAGTGGTTCGATGAGGACGCAGCGCAAATTCCAGAGCTTGGATATCATATCGCCAGTAATGCAACGCAACCTTTCGACTGCCGCGCGGGTCGAAGGCTGCGTTGCCCGTGCCGGGCTTGCGCAGCCCGCACCGGCGTGCTTTGCAGATATTCCTTGTTAGCCATGGAAAGGCGCCCCGTCTTCCTTCGAGTACCCCAATCATGTTGCATCTCTTCCGCCGGTCCGGCGAGCTTCAGGCGCTCAAACAGCTGACCCAATCGTTGTCCCTTGCAGGCCAAGGCCCGGCCAACTGGATGGCCGTGCAACAGGCCTGGACCTCCCGTGAATCGCAGGCCGCGCAGGACCAGGCGCGCATCGCCGAACTCGAGCGCGAGCTGGAGTCGGCGCGTCAGTTGCTGGCCGAGGCCGACGCCACGGCGCGTGCTTCGGAAACCCGCTTCGACCTGGTCAATCGTGCCTCCAGCGAGGGCCTGTGGGACATGGAGGTGGTCGCGGGCGACCCGGTCAACCCGCGCAACCGCTTCTGGTGGTCGCAGCAGTTCCGCGAAATGCTCGGCTTCCGCAATGAGCAAGACTTTCCCAACGTGTTGGCCAGCTGGGCCGACCGGCTCCACCCGGACGATCGCGCGGCCACGCTGGATGCCTTCGCCCGCCACCTGAACGACAAGTCCGGCATGACGCCCTATCGGGTCAAGAATCGCCTGGCCATGAAGGACGGCAGCTACCGCTGGTTCTTCGCCCAGGGCGAAACCCTGCGCGACGGCCGTGGCACGCCGCTGCGCGTGGCCGGCGCCCTGCGCGACATCCACGATGAGCTCGAGCGCGCGGCCGAGCACGAGGTGATCATCACCCGCTTCGAGCTGGCGCGCGAAATGCTTTCCGATGGCTTGTGGGACATGGAAGTGATCGCCGGGGATCCGGTGAACCCGAAGAACCCCTTCTGGTGGTCGCCGCAGTTCCGCCGTCTGCTCGGTTTCGAGACTGTCGAGGAATTCCCCGATGTGCTCGACAGTTGGGCCTCGCGCCTGCACCCGGACGACAAGGGCTACAGCCTGGAAGCCTTCCAGGCGCACTTGAACGACCGCAGCGGCAAGACCCCCTTCGATGTCGAGTACCGGCTGAAGATGAAGAGCGGCGAGTACCGCTGGTTCCGTGCCCGTGGCCAGACCAAGCGCGATGCCAGCGGCGCGCCGCTGCGGGTGGTGGGGGCCTTGGTGGACGTGGACCTGCAGCACCAGCAGAACGCCATGCGCGAGACCGAAGCGGCGCACCAGCGCACCCTGGAATCGAACATCACCAAGCTGACGCAGATCGTCGGCACCATCCAGAGCATCGCCAGCCAGACCAACCTGCTGGCACTCAATGCGGCCATCGAAGCGGCCCGTGCCGGCGAGGCTGGCAGGGGCTTCGCCGTGGTGGCCGATGAGGTGAGGAAGCTGGCGACGCGCACCACCGAAGCCACCGAGCAGGCTGCGGACATGATGCGCGGTTGAGGCGCGGCGGGGCTGCCGTGCAGCCCCGGCCGTGGTGTTCAGTCGTCGGGATTATCGCGCTCGAAGGTGGTTTCCAGCAGCGCTCTCACGGCCTCGCTCGGCGAGCCGAGGTAGTGCTTCTCGAATGCGCCGTCGCTGTCCTCGCGCGTGGCCAGCAAGCCCCACGATTGCGTGCCCTTGGCGTTGAAGACCACCACCAGTTGGTTGTCCTTGCAGTCGTGGGGCTTGCACACGTTACCCACCAGCACCGTGTCGTCGCCCAGCTTGACCTTGCGCAGCGGCGTGGCGGTGCCTTTGGCCTGGCTGATCCACTCCGGCAGCACCAGCATCTTGGCGTAGGCCGCCTTGTAGGGCGCTTTTTGCACCAGATCCGGCAAGTATTGATCGGCGGCAGTGGCCTGAAGGGCGCAGCAGGTGAACAGGGTTCCCAGCAGCAGAGAGGGGGTGAGCTTCATCGACGACTCCTGTGATGACTGTGCCTGGCGCTGACCGTCCGACCCAGGCCGAGCGATGCGCCGCTGCTGTTCAGCGTAGTTGGGATTTACGTACGGCTGTAGACGAATCCATCACAGAAGCATTCACCTAGCTGTCGAATGCACCGCTGTCTATTAACTTAAAACTGTCGAAGTGCGACATGTACGCGCACCTGTATAGGCATTCAGCCTATTAATTTATTCGGAATTACTCTCATTACGAACAAGCTGTATGGGCGCACTGTATATATTGGATCCTAAAATAAACATTCAATAATGGCGTTATATTGCCGATCAGTTTGGTATGTCCAATTACATTCGAGATTGAAATGAATTTCATCAGAAACGCACGACTGTCGACCAAACTTATGACGGCCTTCGGTGTCTGCGCGCTCATCACTCTGGCCATCGGTCTGCTGGGCGGGCGCGGTGTTAGCCAGATGGCGCAGAGCCTGGGTCTGGTGTTCTCCAACAACCTGGTGTCGGTGTCCAAAACCGGGGAGGCCAGGGCTATGGCCATTTCCCAGCAGCGCAATCTTTATTCCTTGATTACCGCGACTGCCGAAAACGCTGATCAAGCGACCAAGGAGCAAATCCTGCGTGCTATGGCAGCCGACCGCGCCGCCAGTGAAAAAGCCTTCGCCATTTATCGCGCGACGCCGCTGGAAGATGACGAGCGGGCGGCGGGCGATCGCATGGAAAAGTTGTGGCCGGTGTATCAGGCGCAATTGCAGCAGGTGGTCAACCTGGCGCAGGCGGGTGATCTGAAAGGTGCCCGTGCGGTGCTGTCGGGTGAGTTGGCACAGTCGTACGACAAGATCCTGTCCGAGTTGACCATTATGGTCGAATCCAACAACCGTCAGATCGGTGAAGGGGCCAAGGACGCCGATGCGTTGGAAAACCAAGTGACCACGGTGTTGTACGCCGGTATCGTCATCGCCTTCATCATCGCCTTCGCCCTGGGCTTGTTCATCAGCCGCCTGATCAGCCGACCCATCGTCGAAGCGGTGACGGCTGCCCAGCGCGTCGCCCAAGGCGATCTGACCCAGAAAGTCTCCAGCACCAGCCGCGACGAAACCGGCGACCTGATCAATGCCATCGGCGATATGCAGAACAGCCTCAAATCGACCCTGCACCAGATCTCCGACGCCGCCAACCAACTCGCCTCGGCCGCCGAAGAGCTCAACTCGGTGACCGAAGATGGCAGCCGTGGCCTGCTCAAGCAGAACGACGAAATCCAACAGGCGGCCACCGCCGTCAACGAGATGACCTCGTCGGTGGACGAAGTGGCGCGCAATGCCGTGTCCACCTCCGAAGCCTCGAAGGCTGCCCGCGAACAGGCCGACCAAGGCGTGGGCCAGGCCCGTGAGGCGGTGGCTGCGGTGAACAACGCCACCGTGGAAATCCAGGCCTCTTCGGACACCGTCGAGCACCTGGCCGGCCAGGTGAAGGACATCGCCAAGGTGCTGGACGTGATCCGTGGCATTGCCGAGCAGACCAACCTGCTGGCACTGAACGCCGCCATCGAAGCCGCCCGTGCCGGCGAGCAAGGCCGCGGGTTCGCGGTGGTCGCCGACGAAGTGCGCGCACTCGCTGCCCGGACCCAGTCCTCGACGGTGGAGATCGAGCAGATGATCGGCAGCGTCCAGGCCCGTGCCGACCAAGCGGTGGTGGCCATGGCCAAAAGCCAGACGCTGGTCAACAACACCCAACAATTGGCCACGGCCACCGGTCAGGCGCTCGAATCCATCGCCTCGGGCATCGCCAGCATCAACGACCGCAACCTGGTGATCGCTACCGCGTGCGAAGAGCAGGCCAACGTGGCCCGCGAAGTGGACAAGAACCTGGTCAACATCCAGGACCTCTCCACCCAGACCGCAGCCGGTGCCCACCAGACCACCGCCTCGGCCCAGGAGCTGTCGCGCCTGGCCATCTCGTTCAACGACCTGGTCGGCCGCTTCCGCCTCTGATCGGCGTCACCCTGAACAGGGCACCCGCTGCAAGCAGCGTGGTGCCCTGTAGTCGTTTAGCGAGCGGGTGTTTTCAGCGGGCGTAATGCATCGACGGTTCGTCGGCGTCCTGCTGCAGGTTGTTGTAGAAGATGCAGCCGATCAGCCGCGAGAACAGCGTGAGGGTTTCTGCTAGGTCAGGATCGTCCAGGGCGGTACGCGTGGTGTCCAACGCACACAGCGCGCCGTACAAACGCCCGTCCGGCAGGAAGATCGGTACGCCGGCATAACTTTCCAGCTTGTACTGACGCACGATCGGCTTTTGTGCGAAGCGCTTCACCTCGCTGATCGACGGAATCAGCAATGAGGTGGGCAGGGTGCGGAATTCATCGCAGATGGTGGTTTCGATCGGCACGCTTTCGCCGACGTCCGGGCCGATGTCGTCGGGGTCGTGCACCGAGCAGGTGAGCCATTCGTCTTCGTTGAACTTGGCAATCGCCGCGAACTTCATGCGGGTGATACGAGTCACTAGCCTGAGGATGCTGGTGGTGGCTTCGATCTCGGCAATGGCATTTCTCTCGGGTTGAGACAAATACTGCGACAGCTCTAGAGTCTGGGTATGCATGGGCGCTCTTCAATGTGTGTTGTGCTGCACGTGACGATGACGTCGAACCCACCGCCGACCCTGTATTGACCGACTACCCATCCTGGTCCAAGTCATTGCCCCACATCCAAGTTTGAGGATGCTAGCACGGCGCGTTCGCGCGGCAGCGCTTCGAACGGATGACCTTTACGTGCTGAACTATCCAGGCGGGTTGTTTCCAGCCTGCCCCCAACACTTCAGACATTTCTTTCAGGGAGATAGTTGAATGTATCCGTTGGCCAAACCCTTTGTCTTGACCGTTGGGCTGCTGGCACTGGCCGCCTGCGATGCGGGCAATACTGGCAAGCCCTCGGCCACCGAGGCGCAGGGCTTTTCCTTCGATGGCCGCTGGAGCGTCGCCGGTGTGGCGGTGTCCGACGATGGCGTGCAAGCGCTGGTGGATAACGACCCGAGCCTCATGAACGAGACCCTCACCTTCAGCGCCAAGTTGCTCAAGTGGGATGCCCCGCAAGGTTCGGGCGATACCTGCAGTCAGCCAGTGATCAACACGATCTCCACCGCGCCTGACGAAGACGCCCGCGCGCTGCTCGACAAGCTGGGGCTGCACGACACCACCGCTTACTCCGTGCACTGCGAAACCGGCCACTGGGGACCGGTCCAAGGTGCCAGTCCCACGTTCTATAGCAACGCCGCCGGTGACCTGGCGCTGGTGTGGTACGACGGCGCGCTGCTCAAGCTCAAGCCCGTGCGCTGAGCACAACCGCTCGCACAACCCGCCACAGCTACTACACTGCCCTGACCGCCCCTCGGGGCGACGGCAGGCATGGGCCCGCCGCACGCGCCATGGCAACCCGCCGCGCGTGTGGCCGGGCAGCCCGATCTACGGACAGGTCGGGTCAAGGATTGGTTTTCCATAACCGTCTGGCTGTAAGGGATACACCATGCACACCCTCACTGGAAAAGTCGCCGCCATCACCGGCGCAGCGGCCGGTATTGGCCTGGAATGCGCACGGGCGATGCTCGCCGAAGGCGCCAAGGTCATGTTGATCGACCGCTCCGAGCAGGCCCTGGAGCAGGCCTGCCACGAACTTGGCGGCAACGCCTCACCCTGGGTCGCCGACCTGCTCGACCCCTCGAGCGTCAACGGCCTGCTGCCCGCCATCCTCAGGCGCTACGGCCGCCTGGACATCTTCCACGCCAACGCCGGCGCCTATGTCGGCGGCGACGTGCTCGAAGCGGACCCGGACGCCTGGGACCGCATGCTCAACCTCAACGTCAACGCCACCTTCCGCGCCATCCGCACGGTGCTGCCGCACATGGTCGAGCGCTGCACTGGCGACATCGTCATCACCAGCTCCGTGGCCGGCGTGGTGCCGGTGGTGTGCGAGCCGGTCTACACCGCCTCCAAGTTCGCCGTGCAGGCCTTCGCCCACACCGTGCGCCGCCAGGTGGCGCGCCACGGCATCCGCGTCTGCTCGGTGCTGCCAGGCCCGGTGGTCACCGCGCTGCTCAAGGACTGGCCCAAGGACAAGCTCAACGAAGCCCTGGCCAACGGCTCGCTGATGGAGCCACGCGAAGTGGCCGAATCGGTGCTGTTCATGCTCAGCCGCCCGCGCAACGTCACGGTGCGCGATCTGGTGGTGTTGCCGAGCAATGTCGATCTGTAGAGCGTCCTCGCGAATGCACCCACAATCATAAGAAGAGGTAGTCATGATCCTTGATAAATTCAGGCTCGACGGCCAGGTCGCGCTGGTGACCGGCGGAACACGCGGCATTGGTCTGGCGATCGCCCAGGCCCTGGGCGAGGTGGGGGCCTATGTGGTCATCACCGGGCGCCGCTTCAACGACGCCGCAGCCTCCATGTTGGAAGAAGCAGGCGTAGCCTTTCGCTTCATCGAAGCCGAACTCTCCGAACCCGACGCCGCCGCCCGCCTGGTGGCGCGCGCCCAGCAGTGGCACGGCCGGCTGGATGTGCTGGTCAACAACGCCGGCATCGCCAGCCACGGCTGCACCGAGCAGTACCCCGACCAGGCCTGGCGCGACGTGATGGCGGTCAACCTCGACGCCGTGTTCCGCTGCTGCCGCGCCGCGCTGCCGATCATGCGCGAACAGGGGCGCGGGGCGGTGTTGAATGTCGGGTCCATGTCAGGGTTGGTGTCGAACGTGCCGCAGCAGCAGGTGGCGTATAACGCGTCCAAGGCGGCGGTGCATATGTTGACCAAGAGCTTGGCCAGTGAAGTGGCGGGGCAGGGGATTCGGGTGAATGCCGTGGCGCCGGGGTATATCGAGACGGATTTGTCGCGCGGGGGGATGGAGAATGAGGCGTGGTTTTGTAAGTGGATGGAGATGACGCCGATGGGGAGGGTGGGGCAGCCGGAGGAAGTGGCGGCGGTGGCGGTGTTTTTGTGTTCGGGGGCGGCGAGTTATGTGACGGGGGAGGTTGTGGTGGTGGATGGGGGGTATTTGGTGAGGTGAGGGGGGTAGGCTTAGCCACCCAACCGAGAGTGCCGAGAGTGTCAGATTTTTTATGTGCGGGCCAATAAAGTCTATTGTTGGTTGGCGTACATGCGCCCCTGCTCATGTTAAGCCCGAGCGCAAAGTTTCTGAAGCGCTCAGTAGAGTGCTTTGCGACTTTAGCGCATCAAGCATTATGAAGCAGCTGTGCCGGGTTAATTTGAAATAAGTCGGTATCTATCTGTTTTGGCTGGTAAATAATTGTTTGGTCAGTTTGCTTGGAATACCAGTTGGAACGCTGCGTGGTCAGGATTTCGATGGACGGTGCTATTTGAGCTACGCGCCATAAACGAATCGGCATCGAATCTATAAAAATTTCGGCACGCCCGGTGCGCCTTGGGCCTGATTGGACCAGTCGATCATCAGTTGAGGGCGCAGTTCCTTGAGGATTTTGACCACGATCTGCTGGGCTTCGGAGCTGGTTGCGAGGGGCGATGTGGTAGTGCTGCAGCAGGTATCTCATCAAGGCCTTGCGGCTTGGTACCACAAGCTGCCCGTTCAGCATGCCAAAGTCGGCTTCGATGATCGCCTTCTGCGCCTCGTTCAAGCGGGTTGATGCTGATCATTGCCAATGCTGCTGATAAGGTGTTCACAGGCATCCTTGAACACCGTTTTGAACAGTGCATTGTCTGGGATTAGTAGCTGACGTGACGTCAAGCAAAACGGCAGTACCCATAATCGCAGCCCCTTTGTCCTGGGAAACTCGAAAACTGGCAGTGGCTGCTCAAATGCCTCAGTCCGGGGATAGATCAGCACCACATCTCCAACCCCATTTAGGTAGCTTTGCCCATAAGCCTGCAATTGATAGAAGTCACTTTGCGCGAGGCCGTATTTTTTTGCCCCATTGGCCTTCTGGCCATCCAGCAGTTTCCACTTTGTGTCGAGCACAAGCAGAGCTGTCTGGGTATTCTTGATCAACAGGTCTGGCTTTAGGCAAAACCAATTCTGCTCTCGATGGCGAACCAGGTGATGGCTGCGCGCTTGGCTTTTCAAATGATGCGGTCTCGTCAGTTGCTTCGCAAGGTGCTTGGCGACAAACGCTTCGAATACTGCCTCCATCGGGAATAGCAGGGAAGGAGCCGTGTTACCTCCGTGACCGGTTACAGGGGACTGCTGATCCAAGATCAGCTTCGACCAAGCAAGTGCTTCTTCGTAGTAACCCATACCCCGATCAAGGCGTACCCGCTGGAATTCCAGATTGGGCTGAATTGAAATGGAGACCTCGGCGAAGACGAACTGCAGCTCCCGGGCCAGCTGCTGGTGTGCTTGAGACGTCGTCAATTTCAGCGCACATTGCAATGCGGTATGCAGCAAACGGTTTTCCGGGCGGTCAATCGAGAACTCATCGTGTTCTGTAAAGAATCGGTCCGCCCTATAAAGGTTTTGCTGCAGATGGGAGGCCATTACCAGCTTGCCGCGAAGGGCAAAGAGGTTGCATTGCTCAGTGGTGTAATGGCTGCGCAGCCCTCGTTTGACGACATGTCCGACTGCGCTTAGGAATTCGCCGATAAATATTTCCAGCAAAGGCATGCTGGCCGCCGCGAGTTTGGCCGGGTCCATCCGTAGGTGGCGAAATGTTTGAAGGCAACAGAGCATCTCAATCAAAAGCTGACGTGCCTTCAATGCACCTGCACCTATTACTTTTCCGATCTTTGGCAATACCTCGATCTGGTAACCGTCTGGCGCACGTATCACGCCAACGAAACTCGTGACTTGAACGGCGCGGTGGCCACGCTGTTGGGTCAGGCGCAGCCAGGCTGGCCTGTTGTCATTGGAGGCGAGCAGGCACTGGCGCTCAAGCCATTCGTACACCACGGCCGGGATAGTGTGTAATTCCTCGGACGGCGGGGCTGCCGGCGTCGAAGGGATCAACACGTCAAATTCATAGATCGATATTCCGCTCACGTGCCTGCGCCTTTCAGGTCGACAAGGTGTTGTAGATGCCGA
Source organism: Pseudomonas sp. SC11 (assembly GCF_047039205.1). Lineage (NCBI taxonomy): Bacteria > Pseudomonadati > Pseudomonadota > Gammaproteobacteria > Pseudomonadales > Pseudomonadaceae > Pseudomonas > Pseudomonas sp. SC11. Next base: position 886,882 of record NZ_CP178183.1, read on the forward strand.
TGTAAGCATCCGGGTTGTAGAGTGCAGCCTTATGCAGTGAGTAGTGGCGCTTCGTGGAGTAGCTGTCCATGCCATGATCACTTCCGAACAAGCGAGCCAGATCGTCTTCCGGATCATCCCCCTCAACGATGAAGCTTGCAGCGTGGGGTTTCTGATTGTCCGCCAGGACAAGGCGGATCTTTTGCCAGTCTTCGAAGAAGTATTCTTCAAGCAGGGGCAGAATCCGCATGCTGAACACTTTTTGCAGGGCTACGAAGCGCAACTCTCCATCGGGCACCTGGGCAAGTGCGGTGAAGTACGCATGGCCGATGCAATGATCGCGGTCGTACAGCACTTCGATGCGCTGGTTTATGGCAGCAAGCATACGAGGCACATCGACGACATGCTCCCCCAAGCTGACCCGAAGGCTCGCAAGTGGTGCCCCCGGCTCGTCGCCCGCATTCGGCATTAACGGTACAAACTCGAATCGGCGACGCAGGGCAGTGTCCAGCAGCGCGAGGGACCGGTCTGCCGTGTTCATGGTGGCAATAATGTCGACGTTGGCAGGTATAGAAAAACTCTCTCCGGAATACGGCAACGTTACCGAGACGGCGTTCTCTGCGCCTTCGCGCTTATCGGGTTCGATCAAGGTGATCAGCTCGCCGAAGATCTTGCTGATGTTTCCCCGGTTTATCTCGTCGATCACCATCGCAAACTGTTGGTCTGGCGCCATGCGCGCTTTTCGGCACAAGTCCTTGAAGACGCCTGCGCGGATTTCGTATTGAATTTCGCCGGCCTCTGCATCGCCTTCGAGAACAGGCCGAAGTCCCTCCACGAACTCTTCGTAACCGTACGATTGATGGAAGGTTACGAAACTGTAGCGCTTGATATAGTCCGCTGAAGGGGGGCCGGCATTGTATTCGTCTACTAACTGCTTCAAGTCGGCCGCTGCGTCCGCCCAGTCTCCCGTTAATATCCAAGACGAGTCCGCTAGTTTGTCGAAGACAGCCGGTGCCATTCGCTTGCTCATCTTGATGGTTTCGGAGGGCTCGACTGCATGGTATTGAAGCACGCTCCAAACAGTGTTTCTTATGTTCTTGTTCGTACTTTTGGCGGCGGCCAACGATTTCATGAACGGGTGTTCAAGCAGTGCGTCGACACGTGCTCTCCCACCCAGCTGGTACAGCGTTGCCGCCGCTGCCTCCCACCAGGTAAGGCGCGCAATTCTTCCGCTCACAAACTGATTCTGCCATGCCTCCTTGGAAACGGAGGCCGTGGCCTGCTCATATTCCCGTTTCAGCAGCTTGGACAATTCGTAGGTCTTGCCCGTGCCAGGAGGGCCGTAGTAGATACGATTGAGTGGAAGCCTCACTGCATCAGGCTCATCAGAGTCTTCTTCGTCAGGTTCATCGCTGTTTTCAACAGGATCGTCCCGTAATTGATCTGGCCAAAGACCCGGCCGCTCGGCTTCATGCAATAGCCAGTCTTCGGGCAAATCATGCTTGTCGACCAGGGACGCCTCTATCTTCCCGAGCAGTTCGTCTGTGAGCGGTGCACGGTCGAGGATGGGGAGCGCGGCCACCTCACGTTTCCACGAGAGCTTACGCACTCGCATACCACGCACTATTCCAAGTACACCGACCGCACGCTCGCTACCGGGGTTCTTGCGGCCAAATCGCAGTTGGATACCTTTGCTCGAGTGCCACCAATCCAAGCCTGCCATATGGACAGCCCGCGCCAGCCGGCAGAAACGCGCTTTTTCCTCTGGCGACCATGACGCACGGAAATTCTGGAATGCAGGCTTGCTGTCGAAGTGTTGAAGCAGATCTTCGTCGCCGAGTGATTTACCCAGGCCCATTTTGGCTACGACCTCTTCATAGCGTACCTTGAAGTTGCGGATTGCTTCGGCGCTCCATGCGGTCAGCTGGTCCAGCGTTAACTCCATACCTTCGCTTGCGGGCAATGTGGTTACAAAGGGGGCGTTGTGATAGTCCCCGCGCAGCGCTAAATAGGCTTGGCGCGGATTACTGGAATCGTCCAGCCCGACGGTATCGATCTTGACCACAAAGCCGTCGTCGGCATCGGTACCTACGGTAAAGGCCAATTCCTTCGGTGCTTCCGGAGAGGGGTAGATTTTCGCCCAGGTGTAGCCAGAGAAATGATTACCCTGGTTGGTGGGGCGCTTGCGAATTTCAACACGGCCAACAGGAAAAAGTTCGGCCTTGAGCTTGTCCGCCCATGCCTGTGTAACGGCATAGGCCTTTGTTAGATCTTCGTAAGCTTGGTTCTGCTCGGAGTTGGACTCGTCACGTTTGTGTTTTGCCCACTTGCTTAACTGCTCGAAATGGTCACGGGTGAAATAGTCCGCCATGGTACTCAGATCCCTTCGACATTGATTCCGTGTTTCGCCAACCCTGCCTTGCGTTATGCATGGACAGGGACGACGCGCGTCATACCGGTAAGACGCCGCTGTTGCAGAGACCCTGCTGAAAGACGAGGGCGCGGTGTCGTCTGCGGGTATCGAAAATTTGAAAGTTGGATCAGCGCTTATCGTTTACCGATAGCCAGGCCATTGGTTATTCGGCACTTCGTAGGTTCCCGGCCGCCCCAGTGGTTAGACGGGAAACGCCCGGCGTTTACTACGGTTCCCTCGGCCGTCTGGACCTCCAGAACAGCATTCCACAGTGACACCCGGGGGGCTTCTAACAGAGGGTCCAGGCACAGAAGATGAGTCACATTGGTTTTGTCACGGCCCTCTGGCTCGTCGATCAGCTGCCCCTGATAGCCGACCACCAACAGCCAATGGCCCTCTCCGCCTGGCCAGTCGACTCCAACGATCGTTGAGTATCCAGCGCTTACCGCCGCGACCACATCAGTGACAAGGGAGCGGGTAGTGCCGTTGAATTTCTTCAGGCTGAGCTGGTTGCGGAAGCATTCCAGCAACCAGTCCAAATCGTACTCATCGGTACCGTTGTTTATCAGTCCGCCGAACTCGATCAGTCGATTGTGAAATTTCCCCAAGCGGGTACGGCCGTCGTGCAGGCCCATGTAACTAGCTTCAAAGCGAGTGACGATGCCATTGGCTAACAGCGCCATCATCAAACTGTAAGGGCCGCAAGCCCCGTCGAGATCACCCTGGCGGAAATGCACCACTTCGCCGATCTCGTTCACAGGTCCTGACGGGGAGAGTGAGAGCTGGGGCATTACATTCATAATGTTCACAAGGGATGCGTCCAATGCAGAGGCGAGCGGAAGATGTGGTATGGCCGCTCGCGAGGGGATAACCGGTAGGCGTGGATGATGGCCAACTGCCCTGCATCTGTCGAGTTTTTGGGAGGTGGTGGTGACTTGGCGAGCTGGGCAGGGGGCGGAGCGGTTGGATGTGGTTCTGGTCAAGGATGATCAGCATGCGCTTGGAGTCTGTTGAAGCACGGTGCCTGTGTAAGGGGCTCTGGGGCATGTTCGTGGGCAGTACCGACATTCCCAGCTCCGAGTACTAGCCTCCGTGTCCCTGCGACTGCGATGAGAGTCGACAGTCGCGAGTGCTGCGCTTAAAGAGCTACCTCTCGAACGTGCACGCATATGTAGTACTTGGCCGGAAGACGAGCAAATCAGTTACAGTTACCTATTTCCCCAGATATCCGCGCAACTAATTGAATTCGAAGGACACCATGCTTACAGGCAAGCTCCGCAATCAGGTCGACAAAATCTGGGAAGCCTTCTGGACCGGCGGCATCAGCAACCCCATTTCGGTCATCGAGCAGTTCACTTACCTGCTGTTCATCCGTCGCCTCGACGATATCCATACCCAGCGCAAACAGGTCGCCAACGCCATCGGCATGCCGCTCAGCAACCCGGTGTTCGCGTCGGAGCAGGAGGCGCTGCGCTGGCACAAGCTCAAGAACATCGACCCGCAGAAAATGTACGAGCGGGTGCGCGATGAGGTTTTCCCCTTCATCAAGAATCTGCACGACGCAGATAGCACCTTCGCTCAGCACATGAAGGACGCCATCTTCATGATCCCCAAGGCCTCAGTGCTGGATCAGGTGGTGCAGCTGATCGATCAGCTCGACCTGCGCGACCGCGACACCAATGGCGATCTCTACGAGTACATGCTCTCCAAGCTGAGCAGTGCTGGTACCAACGGCCAGTTCCGCACCCCGCGGCACATCATCCGTCTCATGGTGGCGATGACCGCGCCGGTGCTGGATGGCGAAAAGAGCGACACCATCTGCGATCCAGCCGCCGGCACCTGCGGCTTCCTGATGGCTGCGGAGGAATACGTGCGCGCCCGTTACGGCGACCCGGTGCTGCGCCACGATAACGACAGACACTTCCACAACCGCATGTTCACCGGCTTCGATTTCGACCAGCACATGCTGCGCATCGGTGCCATGAACCTGCTGCTGCACGGGGTCAACAACCCCACCGTGGCTTACCGCGACAGCCTGAGCGACCACGGTGCTGAGAATATCCATGAAGCCTACTCGCTGATCCTCGCTAACCCGCCGTTCAAAGGTTCGGTGGCTTACGACGAGCTGTCGCCCGACCTGCTCTCTGTGCTAGGCAAGTCGCCGAAGAAGGCGCAAGCGCGGCGCAAGAGTACTGACAGCGGCGATGAGGCCGCCGAGAAGAAAGGCCCCTCGGAAAAGAGCGAGTTGCTGTTCCTGGCGCTGATCTTGCGTCTGCTCAAGACCGGCGGCCGCGCCGCGGTGATCGTGCCGGACGGCGTGCTGTTCGGCTCCACCAAGTCGCACCAGGCGATCCGCCAGACCCTGGTTGAGCAGCACAGACTGGAGGCGGTGATCTCCATGCCGTCCGGGGTTTTCAAGCCCTACGCCGGGGTGTCCACCGCCATCCTGTTGTTCACCAGGACCGGCAACGGTGGTACCGACGACGTATGGTTCTACGACATGCAGGCGGACGGCTGGAGCCTGGACGACAAGCGCAGCGCGTTGCTCTCTGAGGCGCAGCAGGAGGCGCTCAGCCGGCGCCTGCTGGGTGAGGCGGATGTTCCGTTCGAGGCCCAAAAGCAATGCAACCTGCCGGACATCCTCGACCGCTGGTTTGACCGCGACGGTGAGAAGGCGCGCGCGCGCAGCGAACAGTCGTTCCTCGTGCCCAAGGCGGAAATCGTCGGCAACGGCTACGACTTGTCGATCAACCGCTACAAGCAGGTGATTTACGAGGAAGTGCAGTACGAGGCGCCGCAGGCGATTCTGGCGCGGATCAAGGCGCTGCAGCAGGCTATGGATAAGGGTATCGAGGCGTTGGAGGGGATGTTGTGAGTAACTCCACTCCAATTGGCAATTGCGTGGTTGAGGTTGATTGCTGGGCTCCTGAGCGATCAAGTGAGAATGGCTTTTTTCGCTATATTGATCTCAGCGCGTTGGATAAAAGTAAAAAAACTATAGATACTGCCAGTGTTGTAGAGATTGAATTTCGTGCAGCCCCCAGTCGCGCAAGGCAATTGGTTAAAGCAGGGGATGTCCTCGTTTCTACCGTACGCCCTAACCTCAACGGCGTGGCGCTAATTGGGAATGATTTGGATGGTGCAACCGCTTCGACTGGATATTGCATACTGCGCTGTAACGGAAACCTCAATCCAGAGTACTTGTTTTTCTGGGTTCAGACGCCAGCGTTTGTAGATGAAATGACTCGTCGAGCTACTGGGGCAAACTACCCGGCTGTAACGGACCGTATTGTAAAAACTTCAAAAATTCCTCTGCCGCCCCTTGGTGTGCAGTGCCATATAGCAAAAACACTGAAGCAGGCCGACCGCCTGCGCCGGCAGGCGCAGCAGATTGAGGCGGAGCTTGATCGGCTGGCGCAAGCACTGTTTCGGGATATGTTCGGCGACTACCGGCAACAGGCCGCCAAAAGCTTTGTTCCCTTGGCAGAGGTTGCCGATGTGGTATCCGGTGTGGCCAAGGGCAGCAAGTTGACTGGTGCCGTTCGCTCCTTGCCCTATCTGCGGGTCGCCAACGTGCAAGACGGCTTTCTCGACCTGTCTGAAATCAAGGAAATCGAGGCCACCGAGCGCGACATCGAGAAATATCGGCTAAAGGCTGGTGACATTCTAATGACTGAGGGTGGCGACTTCGACAAGTTGGGGCGCGGCGCCATGTGGTCGGGCGAAATCACCGAGTGTATTCACCAGAACCATATTTTCCGCGTACGCCTTTCCGACGCCTACGAGCCGCGATTCTTCGAGTGCTACCTGCGCACGCCGATGGTTAAGACCTACTTTCTCGGCTGCGCGAAGAAGACCACCAACCTTGCCTCGATCAATATGTCGCAGCTCAAGGCCTTACCGACGCCCAAAGAGTCGCTCGGCCGGCAAAAGCAGTTCGTCGTGGCTCTGCAGAAGATCGAGGCTCAGCGCCAGATGGCACGCCGACAACAGGTGGAGCTGGAGCAGGGGTTCCAGTCCCTGATGCAACGCGCCTTCAAAGGCGAACTGACGCCGAAACTGGCATGATCCGCCTATAGCCCCGCTTTCCAAGGAGTCACGGATGAGCAACTTTCTCTTCATGGCCGAATGGCCGGAGCTCCAGGAGCCCGCCGGTAAGGCTGAAAGCTTGGTGCATGCCGACCCGCGCGCTGCCTGCTTCTATGCGCGCTACGCCATGGAGCGGGCAGTGAGCTGGGTCTACCGCTATGACCCGGCCATGGACCAGCCCGGCTACGACCACAGCTTGAACACCCTGATCCACCAGCCCTGCTTCAAGAACATGCTTCCGCCGCCGCTGTTCGGCAAGTTCAGACTGGTGCAGAAGGTCGGTAACGCCGCGGTGCACAGCGAGCGTAAGGTGTCCGCCACCGATGCCGCCCAGGTGCTTAGAGAGCTGCACCACATTTTCTACTGGTTCTATCGCAGCTATAGCGCCCAGCCGCCGCAGAACCAGCTGTTCGACGCGGCGCAGATCCCGCAGACGGTGGCAATCGACGCGCAACTGGTGCAGCAGAGCGTAAAGCAGCTCAAGGCGCTCGAAAGCCAGTTGCAGGAGCGCGACGAGAAGGCCGCTGCGGCGCTGGCCGAGCGGGAGCGGCAGAACGCCGAGCTGCGCGCCGAGCTGGCTCGCTTGCAGGCGCAGGTGGCCAGCCACAAGGCCCAGCACCAGCAGTTGCCGGATAGCCACGACTGGTCCGAGGCGCAGACCCGCAAGTACCTGATCGACCAGTGGCTGCGCGAAGCCGGCTGGCAGCCGGATGGCGCCCAGGTGGCCGAGTACGAAGTCATCGGTATGCCCAACCCCAGCGGGCTGGGCTACGTTGACTACGTGCTGTGGGGCGCCGATGGCAAGCCGCTGGCGGTGGTGGAAGTCAAGCGCACCACCGTCGAACCGCGGCAGGGCCGCCAGCAAGCAAAACTGTACGCCGATTGCCTGCAGCAGATGCATGGCCAGCGTCCGCTAATCTACTACACCAATGGCTATCAGCTGTGGTTCTGGGACGATGCCGGGTATCCGCCGCGTATGGTGCAGGGGTACTGCACGCGGGACGAGCTGCAGCGCATGCTTGACCGTCGCGTTCTTGCCAGCCCGCTGGCTGATATATCCATCGACAGCGCCATCGCCGGCCAGGGCCGTCCCTATCAGGTGCAGGCGATTCGCTCAGTGTGCGAGCAGTTCGAGCAACACAAGCAGCGCAAGAGTCTCCTGGTTATGGCCACCGGCACCGGCAAGACACGTACAGTGACCGCTCTGGTGGACGTGCTGATGCGCGCCGGCTGGGTGAAGAACGTGCTGTTCCTCGCCGACCGCAACGCGCTGATCAATCAGGCCAAAAAGGAGTTTTCTAGGCTGTTGCCCAAGGCCAGCGCGGAAATTCTCTCCGGCGGTAGTCGCGCGTTGAGGAGCCGGGTAGCGCTGGCGACCTATCCGACCATGATGAACCTTCTCGATGCCCCGGCCGACCGGCGCCTATGCGGCGTCGGTCATTTCGATCTGGTGATCGTCGACGAGGCTCACCGCTCGATCTACCAGAAATACGGCTACTTGTTCGACTACTTCGATGCGCTGGTGGTCGGCCTTACCGCTACGCCCAAGAGCGAGATCGACAAGAACACCTACCAGGTCTTCGACATTCAGAACGGCGTGCCGACCTTCGCCTATGAGGCACACGAGGCCTTCGCCGATGGCGTGTTGGTGCCGCCGCGCGGCTACAGCGTACCGCTCAAGTTCATGCGCCAGGGGGTGAGGTACGCCGAGCTGCCCGCGGAGGAGCGCGAGGAGTGGGAGAGTAAGGAGGAGCTGGCCGATCGCGAGGAGGTGCTGCCCTCGGAGGTCAACCAGTTCCTCTTCAATACCGATACCGTCGACAAGATGCTGCAGACGCTGTTGGCGCACGGCATTAAGGTGGCCGGCGGCGACCGGTTGGGCAAGACCATCGTCTTTGCCGCCAACAACGCTCATGCCCAGCTGATCGTCGAGCGCTTCGATCATCATTACAAGCACTACAAGGGCCATTTCGCCCGGGTGATCACCTACAAGGAGAAGTATGCCGACACCCTGATTGACGAGTTCAAGGGCGAACGGGCGCCGACCGATCCGAACGTGCCGCTGACCATCGCGGTATCGGTGGACATGCTGGATACCGGCATCGACGTGCCGGAGGTGGTCAACCTGGTGTTTTTCAAGGTGGTGCAGTCTCGGGTCAAGTTCCTACAAATGCTCGGGCGCGGCACGCGACTGTGCAAGGACCTGTTTGCTCCCGGCGAGGACAAGACCGACTTCAGGGTGTTCGACTACTGCCAGAACTTTGAATTCTTCGAGGCAACCCCCGAGGGTGCGGCGGAGAGCTTGGCCAAGCCGCTGTCGCAGCAGATCTTCGCCAAGCGCCTGCAATTGGCCACGGCGCTGACGGCTGCCGAGGATGCCGCGGAGCAGAGTTACCGGCACTACACTCTCGACCTGCTGCATCACTGTGTTGCGGGGATGAACCTCGACAACTTCATGGTTCGCCCACGTCGCCAGATGGTGGAGCGCTACCTACAGCGCGAGGCCTGGAACACTCTGGATACCCTGCAGCTCGGTGAACTGATTGATCAGATTGGCCCGTTGCCCAGCGAGGCCGAGCCGTTCAGCGCCGCCGAGGCGGGTAACGAGCTGGCGCTGCGCTTCGACCACCTGGTCCTGCGACTGCAACTGGCGCGGTTGGAGGAAGGCGTGACCCCGGAGAACCTGCGCCTGCAGGTGCTGGAGCTGGCCCTCCAGCTGGAAGCCAAAGCCAGCGTGCCTGACGTCAAGGTGCAACTGCACTTCATCCAGCAAGTGCAGAGCGACGAGTGGTGGCAGGACGTGACTATCCCGATGCTCGACGATCTGCGCCTGAGGCTGCGTTTGCTGTTGCAGTTCGTCGATCGCGAGGGGCGCAAGGTTGTCTACACCCACTTCGCGGACGAAGAGGGCGAGGCGACCGAGAAGGATGTGGTCAGCATCATCGCCAGCGGCGGCGCTCTACTGCAGTACCGCAAGAAGGTCGAGGCCTTCATTAAAGCCAACGAAGACCAGTTGACCATCCAGCGCATCAAGCGCAATCGCCCTGTTACCGTCCGTGACCTGGCAGTGCTGGAGGACCTGCTGTTCGTCGCCAGCGGCCTGCCGGACCGCGCGACCTACGAGAAGAACATTCACCCGGACAAGCCGCTGGGAGTGTTTATCCGTGAGCTGGTCGGTCTAGAGCGCGGTGAGGCCAAGGCGGCCTTTGCCGGGTATTTGGACGAGCGGCAGATGAACAGCGCGCAGATCCAGTTCGTCAATCTGCTAATCGACTACTTCACCCAGAACGGCCTGCTTGCCCCCGAACGCCTCACCCAGCCGCCGTTTGCTGCGGGTCTGTTGGCGCTCTTCCAAGCACCGCAGATTGCCGACCTGGCGCAGCGCATCCGCGCTATCAACGCGAATGCAGACGCAGTGAATGAGGTGGAAGAGGTGGAGGTGCCGAAGACTGCGGAGAGCGGGAATTGAGACAGGCTGGAGGAGCTGACTGCTTGGGTGTTGCTCACTACAGGGCAAAAAAGAAAATGATAGAGCAGTGTGCCGGGAAACTTGTATGCACGGTTGTTAAGGGGGACGCGGTCAACCACGTCTGATGCTGCCGCAACCCGCACATCTTTTTTGATGATCAGGATGTGCGTTTGGAAGCAGCAGCCAATTTGGTACGATCAGGCAAAGTGCCATGCCTGACCAAGTCTGGCTTAGCTGATAGCTGTGCGGTGGAGTGAAAGGATTCATGGTGGATAGCTCGACTCAGCTCTACAAACTGGCGACAACCCCTAGAGGCCGTCAACTGTGGGCCTACATCGCGGCGATTCTTGAGGTCACGGAAATGGATCGAGGCAAATCGTTTCCATTGAAGCGATTCCTAGGGAATTTTCAGAAACACTTGGATGCAGGCCGAATCGAGCGTGTCCCCGAGGGCTTCAGACTGACCCTCAGCGGGCTGAGCTATTTTCAAGACCGCTACCGGGTCGGGAATCCCCAGTACGTTGAGCGGGCGGCGGTCGAGCGAATGATCAGTTCTCTGTGGACGGGGTGTGGCGAGGGGGATTGGGTTCTGCTGATCTGATGTGTGTATTGATTTAGATTTGGAAGGTAGTTCTAACAGGGAGCGTGTTCATGCCGTACTCCGTAATCAAGTGCTCGGCGTGGCTGGGGCGTTTTCTCCAGCGTCGAGGTCTTTCGACCCCAGATCAGCGCGGACTTTACGCTTACCACTGCAGCCTTGAGGAGTATAGCGAGCTGCAGCATTTGCTCCGTGAATTGGACGGTTTCGAGGCTGCGTTAAAGGACCCGGCGGCCTGTGCCTGTTTGGTGCTTTTTGGCTCGGAATGGTACCGCCGTGAGTACCGCAGCGAGTATGCCTGGACCTGGGACCCCATCTGGAAAGCTTTGGGGTTCCGCCTGTCTCCGGTAGAGCTGAGCAAGTCTATTCCCAAAGGACTGGAGGGGTACTGGAAGCGACCCCTTCATCTCTACGACGCTGGCCACCGGGATTTTCTGGGGTCTCTGTTTAGTGAGGGGGGCTTACCCTTTCAGGTATTGCGCGAGGGTGACAGCCGCTTCCAAACGCTGTTTGACCGCTTATTAAAGTATTACGACCAGTGGCATCTGCAGGGTGGCAATACCCTTCAGCAGGTGGAACAGCAACTGGATAAATCCAATCTTCCTCAGGTGTTTGCGTCGCGTACGTCGGTGGAACTGATCGCGCGAATGGCCGATGAACTCGTAGCTCTGGTTCGCAATTACGGACTGACGCAAGCCGATGAGCCAGTCACGCATCTGGATGCCATGAACCCCAAGTGGCGTGAATTGTTCCCTCTGCCGCTGGATAACCAGACCGGCAGCGAGCTGCTCAATGGCTTGCTAAAAACTGCCACCAGCGAGGGTAAAAGGCGAGCCTCAAGGGCAGCGGGATGGGCTTGCCAGCATTTCTGGCATGAATCAATGGCCGATGTGCTCAAGGTTCAGGTATCGCTACCGGAGGAGGTGGTATTTCGTCTGGCGACGCAGCCATCTACCACTCGTTTTGAGCTAGCAATTGCAGAAAATGGGCAGTTAATTGCTGGCCTTGGACCCGGCTATGCGCAGGTAGACAACGGTGTTGCGCGCATTCGTTTGCGCTTGCGAGAGATCGTTGGCAAACGGCGGGATTGCAGTATTTCTCTGACCCTGGTGGCCATGGCTGGAGGTAGGCAGATCGCTGCCCTTCCAATCGATGGCAGTGCGGTGGCACTGGGAGAGGTACCGCTGGGCTTCGAGCTAGTGAATGAGCGCTGGCGGCTATGCGGCCAGGCTTCATTTAATACGGCTGGTGAAGAGTTACTGCTGGTACTGCCTGACGGTTGCAACTTGAGTACGCCTGACAGCCGTGGGGAGGCCATATTCAGTGATATGCCTCCGGCGCTGTCGCGGCGTACGGTCAAGGTGCAGGGCAAGGCGGAAGTCTTGGTTGAGGGGGAGGAGTGTTACCGGATACGCACAGGTCATGTCACCGGAATGGTGAATGGGCCGGAATTGACTGGTGTCCAGGCTGAATGGCCGAGCAAACCCTCGTTGACCTTTGTCGGCCTGCCTCGTGTGCAGTGGCCGGCAGCAGCGGGCGAGTTGCAACAGCGGGGCGGTGAACTCTACATTGCGGGTAAGCAGCCGGGCACAGGCAAGTTGCAGGAGGTGCTCGGTACCCAGTATATATCAGTGCGTAACCGCGACGGCGATACCTTGCTACGACGTAGAGTGGGTATTTTACCGACGGATTTTCGTGTTGAGCTGCGTAGTGGTGAGACTCCAGATACGGGCAGCATCCTCGTGTATTGCCAGCAGCGTTGCTTGCTTCAGATTGATGATGAAAGCCTGCAAGTGCAGCAGGTAAGGCACGAAGATCACATCGAACTTCGGCTTTCTGCCAATGCCTTCCCGCCGATCCGTGTCCGACTGTCTATTATCCCGAACTTGATGGCTGATCCGGTGGAGATTGACCTACCATTTCCTAGTTCAGGTTGCTTGGCCTTTGATGGTAACGGGGAGCAGCTTAAACGCACTTTCAGCGTCGATGACTTGCTCGGTGCCAGGTTGTTTCTATTTGGCTGGTCCGGCATGCCCACTCGCTTCAGTATCGAGTTGACTCTCAGGGGAAGCGTGGCTAGGAATGCTTGTTACAGCTGGTCTTACATTGCCGCCGACAAGCCGTTGGAGGTCAGCCTTTTCAACATCCGGGAACAGATTGTTGACCTGCTGTCTCTGCAGTCGGGTATCGACCAGGTTGTCGAGATGCGAGTGTTCGGGAATGGCCAGGATAGCCGTTATCACATCCGAAAATATGCGATGGAAATGCAGCTCGACCATGGCCGCCAGTTACTGAGTGCTGTGAGTCTACAAGATGTTGCCGGTGCCATTCCTGAGCCAGTGTTGATGCTGTTGCATGATCCTATGCGCAGCACTATCGCACTTCGTTCACGCACCAGCGAAGGTGTACTGACAGGCGACTTCGAGTTGCCTCCAATCGTTGAGAGGGATGGTCCGTGGCTGGTGCTGCCCAGGGGCGGCTCAACGGTATCCTTTAGGCCGCTTTTCCTCGAAGGTGGCTCGGAGCCGATAGCTTCTGACGAAATGATTCAGAGCCTGCAAAAGGCAGTGCTGACCTTCGATCATGCTTCACCTGTCAGTTCTTTCACATGTGTGCTTGATGCCATGGCTATAAACCCCATGCATAGCGGCTGGCAGTTCTTGCGGGCTTTGTATGAGGGCTACGGTTATCTGCCGCTGGCGACCTTCGAGGTCTGGAAGGCTCTGGTGGGAAATACCCGTGCATTGGCGATGGCGCTTTTCAAGTTTGAGATGGAGGCTATATTTCTTGGTCGGTTGGAGGCTGAGTTTCCGCTTTTCTGGGAGTTTCTTCCCATTGCAGAAATTCATCTGGCGGCCAAGCGATTTGCCGCTTTCCTTAAGGTCAAGGGGGTTTCTGAAGAGGCTGTTGAGGCTCTGGTGGGGCGAATGTTTTCGCGTTTGGGGGAAACCTACCCATCCTACGGCCAAAGTGTGCAGTGCTTCCTTTCAGGCAAGCCTGTTGGCCAAGAAATCAAGCTGCCTCTCGGAGTTTTCAAGGAAGTCCTGCGTGGCTGGTATCTTGAGCTGCTTCGCGAGCGCTGCGATGCCCAGTGGCCGGAATTTGGAGCCAAGCGTTTGGAGCGTTGGTACAGCAGCCAGAGCGACTCGGTAATCGTTTTTAGGTCGGACATGGATTATCGCAATGCAGTGCTCTACCTGCCGCTTTTTGCTGCTGCAGTCGCTTGCGGTAAGGCTCAGTTCACCGATGTGTTTGCAGACGGAGCGGAGGCGATTTTCTTCCTGCGCCAGGTCCGCGATTTCGATTCGAAATGGTTCAATTCAATCTTCCAGTACTGCTTGTTGAACAGCGTCATGGAAAAGCACAGGGCCGAGTCGGTAAATGGATAAGTATTTCTCTGGGTTAGTAGAGCAGGCGCTCTCCCGTAGCACCGAGTCCACTTTGAGCATCTTGAGCATCACTGACCCAGGCTTGCGCGAGCATCTTGGTAGTCTGATGCGTGCGGAGTGTGGCAAAGAGGGGGCATTCCTGGCTCCACCGCTGTTCGAGCAGACCTTCGGCTGGGAGGAGTGCACACTGACGATGGCGCAACTGGCGAGTGATGAGCGCTTGCTGAGCAAGGAGATCGTTGCTTCGCTCGACGGCAAGGCGAATGGACGTTATCGCTTTGGGGCAGGTTGGAGACCTTTCACCCACCAGTTGGCCAGCTGGCGCTCATTGCTTAATAAGAAGCATTCAGTAGTCGTGACCAGTGGTACCGGTTCGGGCAAAACCGAATGCTTTATGGTACCGGTGCTGGAGGATCTTTATCGCGAGTACCGTGAAGCAGGCCGAAACCCGCTGGTCGGTGTCCGGGCACTGTTTTTGTATCCACTCAACGCCCTCATCAACTCGCAACGTGAGCGCTTGAATGCCTGGACCCAGAGTTTTGGAAATGGCATCCGCTATTGCCTTTACAATGGCAATACACCAGAGCTGCATGCCAAGGTGCGTAGCGAGCAGAGCCAAAAGCCCAACGAAATTTTGTCGCGTGAGCTGATGCGCACGCAACCGGCGCCTATTCTGGTTACCAACGGGACGATGCTCGAATACATGATGGTGCGTCAGGTAGATGAGCCCATCGTAAGAATTTCCAGGGAGCAGAAGTCGCTGCGTTGGATCGTTCTGGACGAGGCTCACACATACGTGGGCTCGCAGGCGGCTGAACTGGCATTGCAGCTGCGTAGGGTGATGACCGCATTCGGTGTTACGCCAAAGGATGTTCGCTTCGTTGCGACCTCGGCGACCATTGCTGGTGAGGACGCTGCAGGACAGTTAAAGCAGTTTCTCTCGGATCTGACGGGGGTGCCGGTCGATCAGATTGATGTTTGGGGTGGGAACCGGGTCATTCCAACTCTTGCACCGTGTCAAGAAACGCCAGTGACTCTGGATGTGCTCGAGTCGATGCCGGAGCTCAACGCGAACGATCCAGAGGTTCACCCTGAGCGGTACGACACTCTGGTCCATTCTCCGCAAGCCCGCGTACTAAGGGATTTGCTGGTGAGCAGCCCCAAGCCATTGAAGCTGACCGCGATGGTTAGTCATATGCATCGGGAGGGGGGATGGTTGCTATCGCAGGGTGAGATGCTGCGCTGGTTGGATGTATGTTCAGGCACGCGTCCTTCGGCCAGCGAGCCTGCATTCCTGAAGTTACGTGCGCACTTCTTCCAGCGCACTACGCACGGCCTTTGGGCCTGCTTTGACAAGAGCTGCTCAGCAAAGTCAGGGACGGCTCTGCATCAGAACTGGCCCTTTGGCTATGTCTACGCCAACCAAAGACAAACCTGTAGCTGTGGCAGCCCGGTATTCGAGCTGGCGTTCTGCAATGATTGTAATGAGCCGCACCTGCTGGCGCGGGATAAGGGTGGCAAGCTGATCCAGTGGGAGAGCTCAGGGGGAGATGAGTTTTCCCTACAGGCTGAAACACCCGTTGAAGATGACTCGGCGGGTGCTCCTGCCGGTGGTGGGCCGTTGGTTAAGACACCGTTGGTGCTATGTGCCCTCGAGAATGTGGGCAGCACCTACATACCCTTAGATATCGATAAGCTCTCCGGTTCATCGGTAGCTGTTTCTGCTGAGCGGGTTCGGCTTGGGGTACGAGATTTTGATGCTGCGTGCAGCCGCAGCAGCTGTGGATTTAGCGGGTTTCATGGGGGCTTTCCATTCCGCAGAGCGATGCTCGGTGGGCCATTCTATGTGGCCAATGCCGTGCCGACAGTCCTTGAGTACTGCCAGGACTATCAGGACGAAGATCAGAAGCCGGATTATGGTCCACAGTCTCTCCCAGGCAGAGGGCGTAGGCTGATTACTTTTACGGACAGTCGTCAGGGCACGGCGCGTATGTCTGTTCGCATGCAGCAGGAGTCGGAACGCGGGAGGCTGCGCGGACTTGTTGTGGAGATTTTGAGCTGGTATCAGCGGAGCCAGACTACTTCACCGGTGGATGCTGGCAGCATTGATCCATCGGCATTGCAGCCATTGATCGTCCAGGCAAAAAAAGACGTGGAACTGTACCGCAGTCTGGGTATCAAGGAAGAGGCTAGAGCCGCGGAGGACAAAGTCGCACGGCTAACGGCAATGCTAGCGTCAGCCACTGGCTCGATAGTCAGGCCGGCGTTGAGTTATCTAGCCTGGCCGGAGCTCGCCAACGAGCTCAAGCAGAAGGCTGACTTGAAAGGCTCCATGCTACTTTACAACAAGTACCAGAAGCCTGAGATATTCACGGACAATGACGGCCCCTTCAAACTGGCGGAGATGTTGCTATTCCGTGAGTTTATGCGCCGTCCAAAACGACAGAACAGCTTGGAAACCCAGGGGCTGGTGAAGGTCGAGTACGTTGGCCTGGATAAGGTTCAGCAGGTACCGGCGTACTGGGAGCAGAAGGGCCTAACGCTCGATGATTGGCGTGACTACCTGAAGGTGGCGCTGGACTTTCATGTTCGGGAGAACAGCTATATCCAGGCTGATGAGGGCTGGCTGAGTTGGATCGGCACCCGATTCTCTGCCAAGAGTCTGCGCAATCCTGAGTCGAAAGAGCCGGATGAGATCCGGGTCAAACGCTGGCCTCAGATCCGCAACGGTAACCATTCCCAGCGACTAATCAAGCTGTTGTTGCTTGGCGCTGGCCTAAACCCGGCCAGCAAGGCCGACGTTGATCTGGTAAACGAATGGTTGCGTACTGTCTGGAAGCAGTTGACTGGGCCGGGCGCAGCGCTTAAATCTGACGAAAACCGATACGCTTTGCCCAGAGAGCACATGCGGTTCTCGTTGGTTGATCGGGCTTATATCTGCCCAGTGACCAACAAGCTGCTGGATACCACCTTCAAAGGCTTTACCCCCTACCTGCCGACTCATCTGGACTTCTCTATGCTGACCGAAGAACAGCGTAAAGGGTATCAGGCTGAGCTGGTTGAGCTGCCAGACCTCTGGGAGTTCGATCGTTCCCAGGATGACTACACGCCTGGGTTGGCGCGAATAAGAGACCTAGTGGCGAAAGATCCTCTGATCAGCGATCTACGAGAGCGGAACCTGTGGACGGATGTCAATGATCGGGCAGTGGAGGGTGGCTACTATTACCGTGCCGCTGAGCACTCTGCCCAGCAGTCCTCCGAACGCCTCGGCTCCTATGAAGAGATGTTCAAAAATGGCCAGATCAACGTTCTGAACTGCTCTACTACAATGGAGATGGGCGTCGATATCGGTGGCATTTCTGCGGTGGTCATGAACAATGTACCGCCGCATCCGGCCAACTATCTGCAGCGCGCAGGGCGGGCGGGACGAAGCAAGGAATCCCGGGCGCTTGCATACACTCTTTGTAAAAACAACCCGCATGATCAACAGGTTTTTGCCAATCCGGGTTGGCCGTTCGAGACTAAGATCCCTGCGCCGGTTGTAGCGCTGAATTCCGAGCGACTCGTACAGCGCCACGTCAACTCGTTTCTGTTAGCTGACTTTCTCTGCAATTTTGTGGGGCCCACTCAGACTGAGAAAACAAGTCTGAATACCCAGTGGTTCTATGACGATGAGCATGGAGACTCGCAGTGCGATCGATTTATTGAGCAATTGGGGAAGGTCGTTACAGATCTGGATGATGCGCTGAAGGACTTGGTGCGGGGTACTGCTCTGGCCGGTGTGGATGGGGTCCAGCTGCGTCGCCGCGCAGTCGATGCGATCAAGCCATTGCAGAGTCGCTGGTTGAATAGTTATCGCTTTCTGCTTTCTGAGGAGAGGCAGGCGAAAACCAACAGCCCTTATCTGAAACGCCTTCAAGTAGAAAAGACTCGCCACTGCAATGAGTATCTGTTGCGGGACCTAGCGGCGCGCACTTTCCTTCCCGGCTACGGGTTCCCTACCGATGTGGTTAACTTCGATAACTTCACGATTGAGGATTACGTTCGTGAGCGTAATGCCGGCAGCGCTCTGAAGCAGGACCGTGAGGATAACGTTTCCCGTTACAAGGGGCTTCCTTCACGCAACCTCTCGATTGCCATTCGTGAGTACGCGCCTGGCGCTGAAATAGTTCTGGATGGTCGGGTGTTCAGATCTGCCGGCGTTTCACTCCACTGGCACAACCTCAATGCTGACAGCAAAGAAGCGCAGAAATTGGATATCGCGTGGCGTTGTGACGTGTGTGGCGCGGTGGACTATGAGGAGGCACTGGTGAGGGCCGACGAGCTGACTTGCAGTAATGTCGACTGCCAAGCGCTGATTAAACCTCAGAACATTCGTACGGTCCTGCAGCCCTCTGGCTTTGTCACTGATGCTTATGTATCGGCATCCAATGACATCCAGCATCAGAAATTCATCCCAGTTGAAACCGCTTGGGTCTTTGTGAATGCCAACAAGACTCCTCTGCCAAACCCGGCGGTTGGAGCAATGACCTATGGCACTGATGGGAAGGTCTTCCATCACAGCTCTGGTGAGCACGGAACGGGCTTTGCCTTGTGCATGAGTTGCGGTCGAGCTGAGTCCATGCAGGCGGATAGTACTTTTCCGCGAGAATTGTCACCGTCCGGGGACCACTATCCACCGCGCCCGACCAAAGAGGATAAAGACCAGAACAACAAGCGACTCCCATGTCAGGGGAGTGGGAGCATCCTTCCCAATGTGAGCCTTGGTACGGTGGCTACCACTGATGTGTTTGAGCTCACCTTGCATCATCCAGTGCGTGGGGAATTTATCGCTGACTCGGTGCAGGGGGGGGCAATTGCCACGACTCTCGCTGTAGCTTTACGTAGCGCACTGGCGGAGCTGCTGGGAGTCTCTGCCTCCGAGTTGGGTTATGCCACTCGTCCAAGCAAACTGCCTAACGGGCAGTCCATTCGTATCCTTCAGCTTTTCGATGTCATCAGCGGTGGTGCTGGCTTTGCTACTAGTGCTCCATTGCATGTCGAGCGGCTGCTACGCAGAATGGTGGAGAGGCTCCAGTGCGGGCATTGCGAAACTGGCTGTAGTGAGTGCCTGCTGGACTCCCAGACGCGACATGACCACGACAAGTTGGATCGCAAGGCTGCACTTGATTGGTTGGGGGCTGACTTCATCCGTTACGTAGGGCTAAGCGCCGAAAATAAACTCTCCTTGGATGATGGCCAATATGCCCCCGGCAGCATCGAGAGCGTACTCCGCCGCTTGATCAACGAGGGGGCCGAGAGGATCACCCTACTAACCTCTGGTGATACGGGGGAATGGGATCTCGTTGCTCCGCAGTTCCGTAAAGCGATTCAGACCTATGTCCTGGCTGATGAGCTAACAGTTGATCTGCTCGTGCCATCAGATATCACTGATGGGGTGTTAGTACAGGATCTCCAGCGCTTATCGAACCTAGGCGTCAATGTCGGGAATGTGACTAGCAAGCCAGGTGAGCATTTTGTTGCCCAGGCACGAATCGGTGGCGAGGTCATTACGTTGGCCTCACGGAGCCTTGTAGCAACTGTTCCAGGCCATAGTTGGCATCAAAGTGATGAGCTTGTCGTACTCTCGAAAAGTCAGCCAGCGCTTGGCTGGGAAACTATGGATCTTTACCGTGCCGTGTGTGATTCCTCCGGTAAGGTAGGGATCGTTGATTTATCGATTCACGACGAGCTCAATGGGTCGCTGCTGCAGTTCGGCGAGCGTTTCTGGGAGCTGCTTGGGGCTAAAGAACGGCAAGTCGCTGACGTGATTTCGACTGCAAATATCAAGAGACTGACATACTCCGATCGTTATATTCAGAATCCTGCGGTTGTGACAATCCTGGGGGCGGTACTGAAGAGTTTGAAGAGTCGCATTTCTGCCGATTCGGTTGTGCAGGTGAAAACGCTGTTCAAGTCAGGACGGATGCAAGGGCGTAAGGCTTTCGATGATTGGGCCAGTCAGGACGACTTCGAGTTCTTCTCGCGCACTTGGCTATCGGCAATGATTGGATGTCAAATTCAACTGATAGTGGAATCGTCGAATCGCGAAATTCCCCATCATCGTGCTTTGGAGCTTGAGTTTGAAGACGGCAGAGCGCTGAAGGTCAGGTTTGATCAAGGGGTTGCCTATTGGCAGGTGCGCTTCGGCTCGCACAGTGACATGTGGTTTGACTTTGATCAGGCTTCGCAGGATCAGCTAATGCACATGGCGAGGGTGGTTGAGACCGCACTAGTACAGAACTCTGAGCAGAAATGGGCAACAGACGTGCTGGTTGAACTTAAAGGCTAATCTCTCCCCACGCTGAGTTCGGGGTATGGGTTGTATTGTGGCAAACCCATCCCCGACACATTTCCACTGAAAAGTGTCAAATGAGCAAGTAGCGAGGCACGTTTTTCGCCGACTTGACGCGTGGGGCTGTAGCTTTGCTACTGGATCGAGGCTACAGCCATATTGAAGACAGCCACTGTGTTGATCCTGGGCTAGGTACTACACCGAAAGATTCCTGTTGGGCTGCCGCCCTTTGAGTGAGGTACAGCGACAACGGATAAATTTGGCCATCGAGGCTTAGATTGGCGTGAGCTGGGCTCGCCCGGGCTGCCGTGGCCAGCACAGATTGCGCGCCATGGAGCGGAGCACGCCGATCACATCGGCCGTGCGTTCCACGGCGAGTCCCAATAGATTGCCCAGCGCCGCGACCAGGTAGGGTAGGAGCGTAATCTGCTGTTCCAACAAGGGGTGTGGTGGTCCTTGAACTTTGCGCATTTGCATAGCCTTCATCCAGAAATTGGTGAGGGATGACTCAGTTCAGCCTTCTCCGGGCATTCAAATATGCAAAGTGATATTCCGCTTTGGGTCCAGGCTGTGTGAAAACGTTTTTTAAGCAAGTTTGGCACCTAGGACTCGAGCGAAAATCGCGATCCTACGCAAATTTTCGGGCTTCTGACAAACCAAGCGCTGGCAGATTTTACGTAGCAATGCAGACTTCTAAACGGCGCATGTGTTTCCACATAGCCTGGGTCGATAGCAGCCGGTCTCACTCAGAGATTAAAACCCCATGTTTTTTGTAAACGACGAGCGAGCAGCCGCACAGTCAGCAAATAGTAATACTGCGTCGCCTCACTGCGTCGATTTAGGCGATGCTCAAAAAACCAAACCACGTGCTTTTTCTGCCAGGCCCAAGGCGTTTGTCGCTGCCAGCGCTCTGAGATTTCAACTTGGATGATTCTCGCCTGCCGCAAATGGCGTTGCCGCGTGACGTGTGATCCGGTCAGCACTCCAGCTAAGAACAATTCCATATCGAATGGCTTACTCATGTGCGTCCTCCAATATAGGTGGCGACCACGTCGATCCGACCGTGCCCCAGCTCGTAGCTGATTTGCCTTCGAGCCTCGCTATCAAGGTTCCTATCTACCTGACAACATTTGCCACCACTGATTGGCGCGGGGCATTGGGTGATCTGCTCGTAGCGCTCACATGCGTGCGCCGCTCGTAGTTCATGGAAGCCTTTGAGGTTGTGTGCATGCAGGATATCCCGGGCAGGGCGAATGATTTGTTGTAGGAGATTGAGGTAGCTTTCGTCTGGAGCAATCAGATTGCGGCTACCCGCAGGCGACACCTGCCGTGCAAACCCAAGGGCACCTCGAACATGGTCGTCCACCGCAATCCAACGCGGCGCTGAGGCACCAGCTCGGCCGCCTTTGGTGCCATCCTGGATGTTGATCCTGCCTAGGTCATTAGCCTCACGGCTCAGTCGTGGCAAGTCGGCTAGGATGGCCTCACGCAAGCGCATGCCGGTGGCTCGCGCCAGTAGAACGATTGCAGCGGCCCTTAGCTGATGATGGCCGCAAAGCGCATCAACGATCTGCTTAACCTGCTCGCGGTTTTGGCCCTGTGGTACAGACTGTCGAACCCCGGTGCGCTGCATACCCAACGCCTTGCTCGGACTGGACAATTTCACGCAATGATCACCGCGGAGCGCCGCCATGGTCCTGTTAACGCTGGATAGCCGATTTTATGCGGTGCTGATGGCGAGGTCACCGCGCCTAACCACGTCGCGCAGATATGCCGCATAGTCGACCAACACACTTCGATCAATCTGCCGCGCATCATTGATACCGGGCCCTTGTTCGGAGCGGCACCACTTTACGAAAGCCAACCAACGGTCACAGTGCGCTTTGACCGTTCCGTAATGGCCACCGCCAAACATGTCTTTCAGCGCCTGCGGCCCTGCGTAGCTCAATTGCCTGCCGTAGCCGAAATTGCGGCCATCGCTTCTACCCACCAATGCCATATTGGTCACCTCTTCTTATGCTCTCCCGTCCTTCCCACGTCATTCCGCCAAGAATGTTGAGTGTTATCAGGGATCAAGGCCCCTGCGACCTGTGGGGAATGTCCTCTATGCAGGACTGGCGGCTCCTTACAACCGGGAGCAAGGGCATCTCATGATCTGGCCTCCTGAGCATCGTTACCGATGGGCGGGTGGAGGCAGCATTGGCTGACGAGACCAGTGCCTGAAGATCCTGAGCCATGTGCAAGCAGCAATGCGATGACCGGGGCATGCCTGACTGTCAGTCAGGTGCAGTCCATTCCTTGGTATGCGGCACCATCATCTACAGCGCTGTTGCTGGTGACATCGGCGTTTGTCACGCCGATTGTCACGAGGAGGAATGCCGCAAAGCCATGTGCGATCAGGGCTGCAGCAGTGGTAGAAGTGCCCGTCTCTTTCCAGAAGAAAGAGACGGGCACAGGTTGGCGCAGTAGTCGGCCAAGCGGATAGGTTGCTGCAGGGCAGCGAGTTACGGTGTGTCTGGCGCACGAGCGCTATAGGTGTAAGAGCATCCATCACCGGGGAGGTGACCGGGCGAGCTGCCGGATGCGAATCGCCTTTGGGGAGAACCACCGCGGGAGCGGCGTGACCTTTAAGGTTCGGGTCACCTGGGGTGCTGTCATCGACAGCGCTTGCACGGCCAGTTCTACGCCTGTGGATAAACCCGGTCAAGGGCCGAAATTAAGCGCTCTTGGGGACGTGAAAAGCGGTTATCCATCGGTGGAATGCCGTGGTAAATCCCGGACAGCTTCGTGGCTTTTAGCTCTTCAAAGTGAGGTCCATCCAAACAGGGCGGCTTCGCAGCCCTGTTTGGATGGACCCGCGCTGACAAGCGGATAAACGAGGCTGCTTTCCCTGAATCTTGAGCGCTCAGTTGCTGACGCCGCCGTTATTGCGCCTGTAAAGCGCTAGCGGATCGGCACCACGTTCTTGCCTCTGACTTGGCCATACGCGGAGGCGAGTAGGCTGCCGGTGGCGGCTTTCTGAATGTACTCACTCCACCACGCCATCATCGGTCGTCGGCGCTCGATGTAGTCGGCTCGGTTGTAGGCGCTCCGCACCTCATCCTTGTCGACATGCGCCAGTGCGACCTCAATAAGCTCCGGGTCCCAGCCATGCTCATTCAAGATGGTGCTGGCCATCGAGCGCATGCCGTGGCTCACCAACCGATCCTGGAAGCCCATACGTTTCAACGCCATGTTGGCGGTCTGACTATTGGCGTGGGTGCGCGGATTGCGGTCTGCCGGGAAGACGTATTCGCGATGGCCGCTGTGAGTCTTCAGCGACTCCAATAGTGCGACAGCGTGATCACTCAATGGGATGCTGTGTGGACGGCGCTTCTTCATCCGCTCCGGTGGGATAGTCCAGACACGCCTTTCGAAGTCGATGTCTGCCCAGCGAGTAGTCGCCGCCTCGGCGGGGCGAGTCATCGTGTGCAACTGCCATTCGATCAGGCAACGAGTGGTGCGTTTGATGCTGGCGTTCGCGATCTCCAGCATAAGCTCGGGGAGTTCTTCGGGCGGAAGCGCAGCCATGTTCTCTTTCTTGGGCTTCTTGAAAACCGCCCTGATCCCGCTGAGCGGGTTGGCGAAGATCAGGCCGGAATTTACGCCGTAGGTCATGATCTCGTTTAGCCGCTGGCTTAGACGCTTGACCGTCTCCAGGCTGCCTTTCGCTTCGATTGGACGAAGCAATCCGATCACCATCGGTGCGGTGATTTTCGCGAGTGGGGTCGTCCTCAAATCGGGGAATACATGCAGAGAGAGTGACCGCCAAATGTCCTCGGCATAGGCCGGGTTGACCGAGTCTTTCTTGAGCTCGAACCACGCGGTGGCCACGTTCTCGAAGGTGTGTTCCGTTTCTGCGCGTTTGGCTTCATTTAGCGTATTGCGTTGCACCTTCGGATCGATGCCTTGGGCGAGCAGCTCGCGTGCTTCAACTGCCTTCTTTCGTGCGTTCGCCAGTGACAGTTCGGGATAGGTCCCGAAGCCAATGTTGATGCGCTTCTTGGTCACCGGTTCGCGGTAGTTGAAATTCCACAGCAACGAGCCGTTGCTGCGTACTCGGAGCTGCAAACCGTCACCGTCTGTGAGGACGTAATCCTTGGACGCGGGTTTGACTCCTTTGAGTTGTCGATCGGAGAGGCGGAGGTTTTGAGCAGGCATGAGTTTGTCCTCAGGCACTGATTCGGTATTCCAAAGATTAGCACTGGGTGAGCTGGAATACCGCCTGGAATACCCGAATGGCTGGAACTCAAAAACTCTTGAAAGACCGCAAAAGCGCTGGAAGCCGCGTATTTGCTGGGTTTCAGGCACAAAAAAAGACGTCCGTGGACGTCTTTTTTTATCATTTGGTGGAGCCGGGGGGATTTGAACCCCCGTCCGCCAGTACTCCGCTGTCGGTACTACATGCTTAGCCATCTCAATTGAGTTAATCCGCAGCCGCCCGAGTGGCAGGGTGCTTTGGACGAGTTGGGTAAGTTTTAGTCGCTTTGCCCCCAACGTGCTACACGACGATCCTGTTCTGTATGACAATCACTTCGGGTTTACAGGCATCCCCTGGTGATTGCTGGAGCCGAAGCTACCAGGAGAGCGGGCTCAGCTGCTTACGCAGCGAGAGCGTAGCCCTCGTAGTTTTCGTCATTGGCAACTATAGAAAGTTGCAACAGTGGATTTACGAGTTCTGTTACCAACTCGGCATGCACCTAGAGTTTCGCGACCGGCGTCGAATCCTAATCGGCCCCACACTCAGCTCTAGCTGACGTATCTCGCGACACGTGCCGCGCAGTATACGCCTTTACAGGGGCGGCGTCGACAGCGGGTGCCGCCGCCCTTGCCACGGCCCCGAATCAGGCGCCGCTGCTGCCTTTTTCAGTCTTGTTCAAACGCTCCAGCACCTTTTCGGTGATGGCGATGCATTCATCGTTTTTGCCTGCGGCCTGTGCGGCCTTGGCTTCGTCGATGTGTTTGTTGAGGGTATCGATCAAGCCTTCGGAGGTGGCACCGACGGTGACCATCTGATCGCTGATCTTTTGCAGGTTGGTCGTACACAGGTCAGTCGCAGCGAACACCGGCGAGGCCAGCAGGGTGGCAGCCGCGAATACGGCGGAAAGCGCAGTACCTTTCATGGGTGTCTCCTCGTGAAGGCCGCGGGAAAGTGGGCCTGAAAAGTGGACTGTGGCCTTTGGCCAAGGGTTCCATTGGCGTTGCCGGAGGTTTGCGCACGAAATGTTGCGAAGGTAAAGAGGGTGAGGCAACCGGTCACGCGGCAAACAACCACACAGCCTGTGCTGGCGTTCGGGTCTATGCTTGGCTTCAGTCGTTGATCTGGATCAATCGTTCCAGATGCAACGATACGGCCGACCGGCCAGGTTCCCTGCGATCGAACAGAACAATCCGACAACAGCGCACTCGATCATCTGTAGGGGCAGTGAGCGTGCGGGTCACGAGCCCGAACGCCTGATTACCTGAAGAGGAAGCATCATGTTCGGTTTGGAAGCCTTGGAGCTCGCCCGAATCCAGTTTGCGTTTACCGTCTCCTTCCACATTCTGTTCCCAGCCATCACCATTGGTCTGGCGAGCTATCTTGCGGTGCTCGAAGGCCTCTGGCTGAAGACCGACAACCGCGTCTACCGTGACCTTTACCAGTTCTGGTCGAAGATCTTCGCCGTCAACTTCGGCATGGGCGTAGTCTCCGGGCTGGTCATGGCCTATCAGTTCGGCACCAACTGGAGCGGGTTCTCCGACTTCGCCGGGTCGATCACGGGCCCGCTGCTGACATACGAAGTGCTCACCGCCTTCTTCCTGGAAGCCGGTTTCCTGGGCGTCATGCTGTTCGGCTGGAACCGCGTGGGCCGGGGGCTGCACTTCTTCGCCACGGTGATGGTGGCGATCGGCACGCTGGTGTCGACCTTCTGGATTCTCGCCTCCAACAGCTGGATGCAGACGCCCCAGGGCCACGAGATCATCGACGGTCGTGTGGTGCCAATGGACTGGTTCCTGGTCATCTTCAACCCGTCGTTCCCCTACCGCCTGATGCACATGGCCACGGCCGCGTTCGTGGCCACGGCGTTCTTCGTCGGTGCGTCGGCGGCCTGGCACCTGCTGCGCGGGCGGGACAACCCGGCGGTGCGCAAGATGCTGTCGATGGCCATGTGGATGGCGCTGATCGTCGCGCCCATCCAGGCGGTGATCGGCGACTTCCATGGCCTGAACACGCTCAAGCACCAGCCGGTGAAGATCGCGGCCATCGAAGGGCACTGGGAGAACACGCCGGGCGAGCCGACGCCGCTGATCCTGTTCGGGCTGCCGGACATGCAGGCCGAGACCACGCGGTTCAAGATCGAGATTCCGGCGCTGGGCAGCTTGATCCTGACCCACAGCCTGGACCAGCAAGTGCCGGCCATGAAGGAGTTCGCGCCTGAGGACCGGCCCAATTCGACCATCGTGTTCTGGTCGTTCCGGGTCATGGTCGGGCTGGGCATGTTGATGATCCTGGTCGGTCTGTGGAGTCTGTGGCTGCGCAAGCGCGGCACCTTGTACAGCTCGCGGCCGTTCCTGTACCTGACGCTGTGGATGGGGCCATCCGGGCTGATCGCCATTCTGGCCGGCTGGTTCACCACGGAGGTGGGGCGTCAGCCGTGGGTGGTGTACGGGCTGATGCGTACCGCCGATGGGGTGTCAAACCACAGCACCCTGCAACTTGGCTTCACCTTGGTGATGTTCGTGGTGGTGTACTTCGCGCTGTTCGGCACCGGCTTGGGCTACATGATGCGCCTGGTGCGCAAGGGTCCGGCCAGCGGCGAGGGCGACAGTCAGCCGCCGGGTGGTCCGGGGCAGCAACGCACGCCGGCGCGGCCGTTGTCCGCCGCCGATGATCGCGGTACGCCGCAGCACGCCAGCCTGAACGAGGGGAACTGAGCCATGGGTATCGATCTGCCACTGATGTGGGCCGTGATCATCATCTTCGGGGTGATGATGTACGTGGTCATGGATGGTTTCGACCTGGGTATCGGCATGCTTTTCCCCTTCGTCAAGGGCGAGCGTGACCGCGATGTGATGATGAACACCGTCGCCCCGGTCTGGGACGGCAACGAGACTTGGCTGGTGCTGGGCGGCGCGGGGCTGTTCGGGGCGTTTCCGCTGGCCTATTCGGTGGTGCTGGAGGCGCTTTACCTGCCGTTGATGCTGATGCTGGTGGGGTTGATCTTCCGGGGCGTGGCCTTCGAGTTCCGCTTCAAGGCCACCGACGACAAGCGTCATCTGTGGGACAAGGCGTTCATCGGCGGCTCGCTGGTGGCGACGTTCTTCCAGGGCGTGGCGCTGGGCGCCTTCATCGAAGGCTTCAAGGTGGTCGATCGGCACTATGCCGGTGGCACGCTGGACTGGCTGACGCCGTTCAGCCTGTTCAGTGGGGTGGGGTTGATCGTGGCCTACACGTTGCTGGGCTGCACCTGGCTGATCATGAAGACCGAAGGCCCGCTGCAGAAGCAGATGCACGACCTGGCCCGGCCGTTGGCGCTGGTGCTGCTGGTGGTGATCGGCATCGTCAGCCTGTGGACGCCGCTGGCCTACGGGCAGATCGCCGAGCGCTGGTTCAGCATGCCCAACCTGATCTGGTTCATGCCGGTGCCTGTGCTGGTGCTGGTGACCTTCTACGGCTTGCTCAAGGCGGTGGCGCGGCATGCCAACTACCTGCCGTTCCTGCTGACGCTGGTGCTGATCTTCCTGGGCTACAGCGGGCTGGGCATCAGCCTGTGGCCGAACATCATTCCGCCGTCGATATCCATCTGGGAGGCCGCTGCGCCGCCGCAGAGCCAAGGCTTCATGCTGGTGGGCACGCTGTTCATCCTGCCGCTGATCCTGGGGTACACCTTCTGGAGCTATTACGTGTTCCGCGGCAAGGTGCGCCACGATGACGGGTATCACTGAGGAGGGCAGGGTGATGACGGTCGAAGAGAAGAAGCCGTTATGGCAGCGCTTGGGCTGGTTGGTGCTGATCTGGGCACTGAGCGTCGCGGCGCTGGGCGTGGTGGCCTATGGCATGCGCCTGTTCATGAATGCGGCGGGTTTGACCACCCATTGAGCACGCGCCAGTGTTCGCTTGAGATCGCCGGGGCCGCTTTGCGGCCCTTTTCGCGACGCAAGGCCGCTCCCACGCAGCCGGCGTCATGTCAGACAGATTGGGAGATCATCGAGCGCAAGGGGCTAAGGGCGCAACTGTCCTGCTCAATTTCAGGTATCTCCCAAACGCAGCCGGCGCGGTGTCAGACAGATTGGGAGATCATCGAGCGCAAGGGGCTAAGGGCGCGACTGTCTTGCTCAATTTCAGGTATCTCCCAAACGCAGCCGGCGCGGTGTCAGACAGATTGGGAGATCATCGAGCGCAAGGGGCTAAGGGCGCGACTGTCTTGCTCAATTTCAGGTATCTCCCAAACGCAGCCGGCGCGGTGTCAGACAGATTGGGAGATCATCGAGCGCTAGAGGCTAAGGGCGCGACTGTCTTGCTCAATTTCTGGCAGCTCACCGGCCCTTGTGGGAGCGGCCTTGCGTCGCGATGGACCGCGCAGCGGTCCCAGGTTTTCAGCTTCGCCGCACCCATCGCCGGGGCCGCGTCCACACATGTCCAGGCGTTACTTGCGGGCTTTGAGCACCACGAACTTGGGCGTCGCGGCCACTTGTTCAACGCCGCGGAACAGCCGCGCCAGTTTGCTGTGATAACCCAAGTGGCGGTTGCCGACGATGTACAGGGCGCCGCCCACCACCAGCGCTTCGCGCGCCTGCTGGAACATGCGCCAGGCGAGGAAATCGCCGACCACCTGCTGCTGGTGGAACGGTGGGTTGCACAGCACCACGTCCAGCGATTGCTTGTCCTGCCCCGCCAGCCCGTCATCCGCACGGATATCCGCCAGCCGGTCGCCCAATGCCGCCTGCCAGTTCTCCCGCGCCGACTGCACGGCCATGTACGACTCATCCACCAAGGTGTGCTGCGCTTGCGGGTTGAGCAGCGCGCTGGCGATGCCCAGCACGCCGTTGCCGCACCCCAGGTCGGCGATACGTGCCTGGCCCAAGTCGCGCGGCAGGTGGGGCAGGAAGGCGCGGGTGCCGATGTCCAGGCCTTCGCGGCAGAACACGTTGGCGTGGTTGAGCAGTTCCAGCGCCGGGCTGTCCAGGCGGTAGCGCGTGGGATAGGGCGACGCTGCCTGTGGGCGTTCGGCGAACGTGGCGGTCAGCAAACGCGCTTTCTTCTGCGCCAGCGACGCCTGCACCGGGCCGATGTAGCGCTCCAGCAAATCGCCCGCCGCGCGCGGCAGGTGCTTGATCATGGCGCCGGCGATTACTTCGGCGCCCGGCGCCAGATGGCCCTGCAAGCGAATCAACTGCTCTTCGAGCAAGGCCAGGGTCTTCGGCACGCGCACCAGCACGCGGTCGAACGGCCCCTGCCAAGCGGCGCTGGCCGGCACGAATGGCACGCAGTCGAAGGGCTTGCCGTTGCGCGCCAGGTTCTTCTCCAGCGCCAGGTGAGCCAGGTGCGAGTCGCCGCTGCTGATCACCTGCACTTGCCCAGCCAGGCTCGCGGCCAGGGCGCCGAAACTGTCGTTGAGAATCAGCACCCGGGCGTCGGCGGCGGGCGCCTGGGTGGCCAGGTGCGAGAGCAGGTATTCGTCGGCGGCGTCGAAGGCCTGTAGCGGGTCGTTGTTCTGCTCCGGCTGGCGGATCAGGTCGAGTTCGGCGAAGGGGCTGGTGAGCAGAGGCATGGGAAACGGGCTCGAAACGGCTGTGCGCGCAGAGGTCGTCTGCGTGCTGGAAAACGCTCGATTCTACAGGCTTTGCCAGGCAGCGGCAGTCACTTCCAGATCAAACCGCGAGCCGCGGCGACCGCAACGGCAGCGGTCTTGTTGGTGACGCCGAGTTTGGTGATGACGCTGCGGATGTGGAAGTTCACGGTGCTGGGGGAGAGGGAGAGGATGCAGGCGATGTCTGAAGCGGTCTTGCCGTCGGCTGTCCATTTGGTGACTTCGAGTTCGCGCTCTGTCAGCTCATGGGACGGGCTTTCCGCTCGGCGGTGGTGCTCGCAGATCAGCTCGTGCAGCACATTGTGCAACCATAAAAGCTGTGCGCTTTTGCTGAGCAGTTCGTGGGCGGAAATACGGCGCTGACTGCGTGCCACGCTCAATTGGCTCTCGTGGTTGTAGCGGTCGTAGAGCGACTGCGTCCAGCCATGACGCAGGCCATGGGTGCACGCGGCCTCACGAAAATCGGGCACCTCCTCGTACAGCTCATCCTCCCACAGCACCGGAACGGCGCTGATGCGGCTGCGGTTGATGGCCGGGTCCTGGAGGATGAAATCGCGGTCGGCGCGAAAGCGCTCGTTCCACGCTTCGGGAAAATTGTTGTACAGGATGGTCTGCGGGTGACGTGCCGGAATGTGCAGGTGCAACACCAACCCGAGGTACATCATGCCCATCTCTTGCGCCAGCAAGATGGCCTGGTCGAACATTCTTTCGGGGTGCCGCTCCCCGAGCAGGGTCTGCAGCTTTTCTTGCTTCCAGTGCGGCATGACGCTGCTCCAGTTGGATCCAGGATTGGACTTGCCCACTTGAGTGTAGAAAAAGCTGTAAAAACC
This sequence comes from Pseudomonas sp. SC11, assembly GCF_047039205.1. Classification (NCBI taxonomy): domain Bacteria; kingdom Pseudomonadati; phylum Pseudomonadota; class Gammaproteobacteria; order Pseudomonadales; family Pseudomonadaceae; genus Pseudomonas; species Pseudomonas sp. SC11. Next base: position 917,813 of record NZ_CP178183.1, read on the forward strand.
GCTGGGAATTTTTGGCTATAGCGACGAAGTGCAGGGTAATTTCTTGCTCTTAAGCTATACGCCTACAGCCGCGCGGTGTTTCTTCGCGGCGGTTTGCGAGACACTGGGCGCAATCATTCCAGGAGCCCCTCATGACCGCCAGCGCCGACAAATACACTTCCCAGACCTTGCTCGATGTGCAGCCACTGACGCCGAACCTATTCAGTCTGCGGGTCACACGCGATCCGGGCTTTCGTTTCCGCTCGGGCCAGTTCGCGCGTCTGGGGGTGACCAAGGCCGATGGCAGCGTGGTGTGGCGTGCGTACTCGATGGTCAGCGCCCCGCACGACGAGTTTCTGGATTTCTTCTCGATCGTGGTGCCGGATGGCGAATTCACCAGCGAGCTGAGCCGCTTGCAGAAGGGCGACAGCCTGCTGATCGAGCGCCAGGCCTACGGCTACCTGACCCTGGACCGCTTCGTCGACGGCCGCGACCTGTGGCTGCTGGCCACCGGCACCGGCATCGCGCCGTTCGTGTCGATCCTCCAGGACTTCGAGGCCTGGGAGCGCTTCGACACAATCAAACTGGTGTATTCGGTGCGCGAAGCCAAGGAGCTGGCCTACCTGGACCTGATCGCGGGCCTCGAGCAGCGTGAATACCTGACCGAGTTCGCCGGCAAGCTGCAGTTCATCCCGGTGGTCACCCGCGAATCCCACCCCGGCGCGCTGAACGCGCGCATCACCACGCTGATCGAAACCGGCGAGCTGGAGCGCGCCGCCGGCCTGGAGCTGTCGCCCGAGCACTCGCGCATCATGCTCTGCGGCAACCCGCAGATGATCGACGAGACCCGCAAAGTCCTCAAAGCCCGCGACCTGCAACTGAGCCTCAGCAAACGCCCCGGCCAAGTTGCGGTCGAGACGTACTGGTGAGGTAGCGGCAAGTTGCAAGCGGCAAGCTGCAAGTAGAAGCGGTGCCGTGCGCGCTCCCGCTTGGCGCTCACAGCTTACGACTTGCCGCTTATAACTTGCCGCTTGCCGCTTGCCGCTTGCCGCTTACAGCTTGCCGCTGCCGTTGCCGTTCTTGAGGAGGTCGCGGATTTCGGTGAGCAGGGTTTCCTGCGGGGTGGGGGCCGGGGGCACGCTGGGGGCCTTGGCTTCTTCGCGCTTGAGGCGGTTGATCGCTTTGACGCCCATGAAGATGGCGAAGGCGACGATGATGAAGTCGATCACCGTCTGGATGAATTTACCGTAGGCCAGTACCACCGCCGGCACATCGCCTTGGGCGGCTTTGAGGGTGATTGCCAGGTCGCTGAAATCTACGCCGCCGATCAGCAGGCCCAATGGCGGCATGATCACATCGCCCACGAACGACGAGACGATCTTGCCGAAGGCCGCGCCGATGATGATACCCACCGCCATATCGACGACATTTCCCTTGACCGCGAAGGCCTTGAATTCGTTGAGCACGCCCATGTGTTCTTCCTTTGTAACAAGTGATGAGTAAACGCAGTGTAAGCCACGGAATCGATTCTTGTACTGCGTGGGGTACAGACTGCCATCAGCCTGAATAGTTTTGTCGCTGGCCGTCGCCGCCGAGGCACGCGCGCGTTCGGCTATCATGGCGGTCTTTGCCCAGGAGACTGACCCGATGGCCAAGGCCAAGCGCTTGTATGGCTGCACCGAGTGCGGCGCGACCTTTCCCAAATGGGCCGGCCAGTGCGGCGAATGCGGCGCCTGGAATACCCTGGTCGAAACCATGATCGAGAGCGGCGCTGCGGCGGCCCCGGCCGGGCGCGCCGGCTGGACCGGGCAGCAGGCGCAGATCAAGACCCTGGCCGAAGTCAGCGTCGAGGAAATCCCGCGCTTCACCACCAGCAGCACGGAACTGGACCGCGTGCTCGGCGGCGGCTTGGTCGACGGCTCGGTGGTGCTGATCGGTGGCGATCCGGGCATCGGCAAGTCCACCATCCTGCTGCAAACCCTGTGCAACATCGCCACCCACATGCCAGCGCTGTATGTCACCGGCGAGGAGTCGCAGCAGCAGGTGGCCATGCGCTCGCGGCGCCTGGGGCTGCCCCAGGACCAGCTCAAGGTGATGACCGAGACCTGCATCGAAACCATCATCGCCACCGCTCGCCAGGAAAAGCCGCGGGTGATGGTCATCGACTCGATCCAGACCATCTTCACCGAGCAACTGCAGTCGGCGCCCGGCGGCGTGGCCCAGGTGCGCGAGAGCACGGCGCTGCTGGTGCGCTACGCCAAACAGAGCGGCACGGCGATCTTCCTGGTCGGCCACGTTACCAAGGAAGGCTCGCTGGCCGGGCCGCGCGTGCTCGAGCACATGGTCGATACCGTGCTGTATTTCGAAGGCGAATCGGACGGCCGCCTGCGTTTGCTGCGGGCGGTGAAGAACCGCTTCGGCGCGGTCAACGAACTGGGTGTGTTCGGCATGACCGACCGTGGCCTGAAGGAAGTCTCCAACCCCTCGGCGATCTTCCTCAACCGGACCCAGGAGGAAGTGCCCGGCAGCGTGGTGATGGCGACTTGGGAGGGCACCCGACCGATGCTGGTGGAGGTGCAGGCGCTGGTCGACGACAGCCACTTGGCCAACCCGCGCCGGGTCACCCTGGGCCTGGACCAGAACCGCCTGGCCATGTTGCTGGCGGTGCTGCACCGCCACGGCGGCATTCCCACCCACGATCAGGACGTGTTCCTCAACGTGGTCGGCGGGGTCAAGGTGCTGGAGACCGCCTCGGACCTGGCGCTTCTGGCAGCGGTGATGTCCAGCCTGCGCAACCGCCCGCTGGCCCACGGCCTGCTGGTTTTCGGTGAAATCGGTCTGTCCGGCGAAGTGCGCCCGGTGCCCAGTGGCCAGGAGCGTCTCAAGGAAGCGGCCAAGCACGGCTTCAAGCGCGCCATCGTGCCCAAGGGCAATGCGCCCAAGGAAGCGCCGGCTGGACTGCAGGTGATCGCAGTGACGCGACTGGAGCAGGCGCTGGACGCGTTGTTCGAGTGATCGACTCACTTGCAACTGATTCTCAGTAGCGAGTAGCATTCCGCCACCTTGCGAGCACCAGCGGGAGTGCGTGTGGCGGAGTCCGACCTCAAGCGCTTGTTCATCAAGCATGCGAAAACCTTGCAGGGCCTGCTCACGCGCAAGGTGCGCGATCCGCAGTTGGCCGCCGACTTGGTGCAGGAGAGTTTCCTGCGCCTGGCCGAGCAGCAGCGTCAGGAGCCCTTGGACAACCCGCCTGGCTACCTGTACCGCACCGCGCACAACCTGATGATCGACCACGTGCGCCAGCAGCAGCGACGCAAGACCGACCTGGTGCCCCACGAGGCCCTCGAAGGCATCGTCGAGGACCGTCCGGGGTTGGACGAGCAGGTCGCTCGCGAGCAGCACCTTCGGCGCTTGCTGGCGATTGTCCAGGCGCTGCCCGAGCGCACTGGCCAGGTCTTTCGCCTGAATCGACTGGAGGGCATGACCCACGCCGAAGTCGCCCGTCACCTGGGCATTTCCGACAGTTCCGTGCAGAAGCATCTGGCCAAGGCGTTGGCCTATGTGATGCAGTGCCTGCACGAGGATGGCTGACCAACGGTTTACTGAAAAACGCCCCTTCAGACGTCAGCCCAGACATAACCAGATCGCGAGAGAACCGTGTGACTAGCCAGAACCCGCCCGAGCAAGCGATTCGCGAGCAGGCCGCAGAGTGGGCGGTGCGCGCCGCCAGTGGCGTCCTCGACCCGGCGCAGCAATGGGCGTTGGCCCAGTGGTGCGCTGCCAATCCGCAGCATGCCCAGGCCTATGCCTTCGCCCAGGCAACCTGGGCCGACCTGGGCGGATTGGCCGCGTTGGCGTCCTCGTACCCCCGTGTCGCCACCCGTCCCCAGCGTCGCCGCTCCCGCCTGCGCCAGGCCATGACCGGCGTCGCCGCGCTGTTGGTACTGGCCTTCGGTGTCGCGCAGGCCCCGCACTGGCTGCTGCAATGGCGTGCCGACTACGTCACCGGTGTCGGCGAAGTGCGCCAGGTGACGCTGCCCGATGGCAGCCAGGTCGACCTGGATGCCCGCAGCGCCATTGCCCTGGACTTCGATGACCAGCAACGCCGTGTGCGCTTGCTGGCGGGAGAAGCGGTGTTCAGCGCCGCGCCGGTGTCGGCGCAGGAACCGCGGCCGTTCGTGGTCGAGCATGCTGGCGCCACCACCCGCGCGCTGGGTACGCGCTTCGTGGTCGGCGATGTGGGCGAAGGCGGCTGGGTCGGGATGCTAGAGCACCGGGTGGCCGTGCACCTGCTCAACTCGCCGGACCGGGGGCGCGCCGATCAAGTGGTGGAGCAGGGGCAGGCGGTGCGCTACGACCAGGCAGACGGTGTGCGTCCCTGGCCGCAGCAGGACCTGCAACGGGCCACCGACTGGGCGCGCGGGGTGCTGGTGTTCGAGCGCCAGCCGCTGGCCGATGTGGTGGCCCGGCTCAATCACTACCGCAGCGGGCAATGGCTGGTTTTGAATGAGCAACTGGCCCGGCGCGAGGTGAGCGGGGTGTTTCGCCTCGACCAATTGGCCACCGTCGGCGCGGTGTTGAGCGATGAGCTGCAGGCCCGTCGGCTCGAACTGCCCGGCCTGACCGTCATCTACTGACCCCGTCGCGCTTCGGCACCTCTATGGGCGGCCAATCGCGGCTGCCGCAGGTCCTGCGCTACTTTTGCAGGCGCGGCGCCTGAGCCGACATCCCCGCGCAGCCGCTGCCATTCCTGCCTTGAGCATCTTTTTTCATTTTCCCTTACTGACTTTTCCGCCCCTGCACGTCTGATTGTTGAGATTGATTTTCATTACTAGAAAACGCCCACAACAGACGAGCCTTCGCAGTGACCACGCCACGACAACAGACCCCGCGACCGTTGAGTCGCCTCGCCCTGGCCAGCAGCCTGGCCCTGGGCACCTGCGCCTTGCCGATGGGGATCGGCCAGGTGCAGGCCGCCGCACCGGTCGAGCGCGCCGAGCGCCAACTGATCCGCTTCGACATCCCGGCCCAGGCACTCGACCGCGCGGTGCTCGCCTATGCCGAGCAATCCGGGGTGCAGGTGTTCTTCGACAGCCGCAAGCTGGCCGGACTGAACAGCCCCGGTCTGCAGGGCTCGCACGCGATCGAGGACGGCTTGCGTCGGTTGCTGCAGGGCACGCCGGTGCGCTATCGCTTCAGCGCCCCTGGTCAAGTGAGCCTGGAGCGGGTCGAGGCTGGCGAGCACAGCGTCGAGCTGGGCGCCACCCATGTCGAGTCCAGCCGTGACGGCGACTGGGTGTACATGGCGCCGCGCTCGGTCAGCGTCATCACCCGCGCGCAGATCGACCAGCGCCCGCCGCGTCACGCGGCCGACCTGCTGGAGCAGACCGCCGGCGTCTACACCGCGGTCAACCAGCGCGACCCCGGTCTGTCGGTGAACATCCGCGGCGTACAGGACTACGGCCGGGTCAACATGAACATCGACGGCATGCGCCAGAACTTCAGCGTCAACGGTCACCAGCAGCGCAATGGCGTGATGTTCATCGACCCGGAGTTCGTGCAGAACGTGGAAATCGACAAAGGCACCTCGGCCGGTATGGGCGGTGCTGGCGTGATCGGCGGCATCGCCAGTTTCAACACGGTCGAGGCCCGCGACCTGCTCGGTCCGGACAAGGAGATCGGTGGACGCCTGCGCGCCGGTCACGGCATCGGCGAGCTGGGCAACGGTACCTACTTCAACGGCAGCGCGCTGTTCGCCCTGGGCAACGAAGTGGGTGACATCCTGGTCGGCCACAGCGAGCGCCATTTTGGCGACTACCGCAGCGGCACCCAGCACGCCGGCAACCTCGGTACCCAAATGCGCGGCAAGCTGGAGGACCGCCAGGCGTGGAAGCACTGGCTCAACGGCGAAGTCGGCGCCATGGACAGCGTGACGCGCTCGCAGATCTTCAAGCTCGGCCTCAACCTGCCCGACACCCAGCGCCTGCAGTTCAGCTACTTCGAGACCGACACCGACAGCAAGGACGCCTGGACGGTCAAGGACGCCGGTAGCCATGAGTACTACTACCGCGTCACCGGCAGCAACGACATCAACGCCAGGAACGCGGCGCTGGACTACAGCCTCAACCCCAGCGACCTGGTGGACTTCAAGGCCAAGCTGTACTACGTCACCACCCGCCAGGACCGCTGGAATGCCGACAACGCCGCCTCGGCCACCAGCGGCAACCGGGTCGAAGGCTATAGCGACCGCTACCAGACCGATACCTGGGGCTTGCAGGTGCAGAACACCTCGCGCTGGCAGTTGTTCAAGGCCGACAGCTTGACCTTCAATTACGGCAGCGAAATGTTCCAGGACCGCTTCCGGCCCAGTACCGAGCGTGTGGCGGCCACCAACGAAACCGAATCGCTGCCGTATGTCCAAGGCGCCAACCCCACCGGCAAGCGGGTCATGGCCAGCCTGTTCGGCAACCTCAGCTACGAGCACGACGACTGGCTGACCGTCGATGCGGGCCTGCGCTACGACCGCTATCGCCTCACCGGCAAGACCGGCGTGACCACTTGGCTGTACCCCGAGGGCATCACCGAGACCAACCTGCGGCGCCAGCGGACCGACCTGCTGTTCGACCAGGAGCGTGAAGAGGGGCGTTTCTCGCCGACCTTCGGCATCGCCGTCAAGCCCGGGCCGGACTGGCTACAGCTCTACACCCGCTGGGGCCGTGGCTGGCGCCCGCCGGCGGTCACCGAGGCGTACATGAGCGGACGTCCCCACGGCGGCGGCAACGAGATGGTCTACCCCAATCCGTTCCTGCAGGCCGAGCAATCGCACAACTGGGAACTGGGGCTGAACATCTTCAAGCAATCGCTGCTGCGCGACGGTGATCGCTTCGCCGCCAAGGTCGCCTACTTCGACACGCGCATCGACCATTTCTCGTTTCTCGACACCAACGTCAGCCTGCCCGGCTCCAGTGTCTCGGGCATCGCCCTGGGCCGTTCGGCGTACCAGAACAACTTGCAAGCCACGCGTTTTCGCGGTGTGGAGTACAGCCTGGACTACGACGCTGGCGACTACTACGGCCAGCTCAGCTACACGCACATGATCGGCAGCAACGACTTCTGCTCCAACCAGTTCTACCTCGGCGGCGCCCAGCAGTTGGTCAGCGCCGGCACCGTGCTACGTCCAGTGCGCGTCGGCAGCCGCATCCTCATGCTGCCGGTGCGGGTCTCGCGGGCCGAAGCCAACGCCACGGAAAACAACCGGGTGAGCTGTGGCGACATCATGGGCAATGCCGCCTACATGCCGGCCGACCGTGGCGCGTTGACCTTGGGCATGCGCTTTCTCGAGCGCACCCTGGATGTGGGCATGCGCCTGCGCTACAGCGAAGGCAATGGCAAGAACCTCGACACCCATGGCTACAGCCAGATCGACCAGGCCATGTGGCCCAAGTACAAGGTCTACGACCTCTATGCCAGCTACTGGATGACCCCCAGCCTGAACCTGGCGCTGTCGCTGGAGAACGCCACCGACGAAGCCTATTTCGTCGCCATGGGCGATGCCAACAACCTGTCCCTGGCCCGCGGCCGGACCTTGAGCGGCATGCTCGAATACCGATTCTGAACCCCTGAGTTTGCCCATTCCGGGCGACACGAGGGCCGTTGGCCTTCGCTTTGACCACGCAGCACAGAGGAACCGTCATGACTATTTCCGTCACCTACGATCCAGCCTTCGGCAGCGCTACCGTCGACGACTACCTGGCCTTCTGGAGCGCAGGTTTCGTCACCGCCGGCCACGGCTATAGCAACACCGGCGGCTTCAGCAACGGCACCTTCGACGGTGACCAGTACGCCACCCATGGCGCCAACGGCTCGGACTACGCCTTCATCGCCGACTCCAACACCGCCAACGGCCTGCATTACGTGTTCGATCCGTCCAAGGCGCCGGGCGACAACCTCAACCACTACCTGTGGGGTTCGCTGGACAACGTCAGCCTGGGCGAAGTGCTTGGCGGCGGCAGTGGCAGCGACTTTAGCCTGGGCAACTACGTGGTCAGCTTCAATGGCCTGGACCTGGATGCTGCGCTGGGCGCAGGGCGTGCCGGCAACGAGGTGCAAGGTGTGATCTACGGCCTGATGCAGGGCAACACCTCGGCCCTGGAAGGGGTGCTGGACAATCTGTTGGCCAGCTACGGCGTGTCCACCGACAGCACCTTCGACGCCATCGCTGCCGCCCTCGGCGGTGGTGCGTCGAGCTTCGCCGCTGCCGAAGCGGTGGGCGTGCAGGCACTGCCTGAGGACCTGGCCCTGGCGGCCTGACCTTGGCATGAAAAAGGCCAATGGCAGATCGCTCTGTCATTGGCCCTGTTGCAGGCACCCTGGCCCGTGTCTTGTCGGGCCCAGGCCGGGGCGCTGCGAAATTCTGCGAGGTGGCGACGGCCGGGTCAATGGCCGCGCCGCCCCGTCCTCCGAGGTCCGCGATGAGTACATCCCGCAATGCCGCCACCGCTGAGCTGTGGCAGGCCCTGAAGGCCTGCCGGGGCGGCCTGGGCCATGTCGCCCTGTTCACCGCCGTGGCCAATGTACTGATGCTGGCGCCGGCGCTGTACATGCTGCAGGTCTATGACCGGGTGCTGTCGTCGGGCAACGAGATGACCCTGCTGATGCTCAGCCTCTTGGTGCTGGGACTGTTCGCTTTTCTCGGCGTGCTCGAGTGGTTGCGCAGCCTGGTGGTGATCCGCCTGGGCACGCGGCTGGACCTGCAACTCAATCCGCGGGTGTTCGACGCCGCTTTCCAGGCCAGCCTGGAGGGGCACAAGGGCAGTGCCCAGCAGGCGCTGGGCGACCTGACCCAACTGCGCCAGTTCGCCACCGGCCAGGCGCTGTTCGCCTTCTTCGACGCGCCGTGGTTCGTGCTCTACCTGCTGGTGATCTTTCTGTTCAGCCCCTGGCTGGGCCTGCTGGCGCTGGTCGGCGCGCTGCTGCTGGCTGCCCTGGCCTGGCTCAACGAGCGGCTGACCGAGGGCCTGTTCGTCGAAGCCGGAAGCCTGTCACAGCAGGCCGTGCTGCAAGCCGCGAGCAACCTGGGCAACGCTGAAGCGGTCGCGGCGATGGGCATGCTCGGCGCCGTGCGCCAGCGCTGGAGCCTCTTGCACCAAGGCTTTCTGGCCCGGCAGAACCTGGGCAGCGAGCGCAGCGCAGCGATCACCGCCGTGTCCAAGAGCGTGCGCCTGGCCCTGCAGTCGCTGGTACTGGGCCTGGGCGCGTGGCTGGCGCTGGAGCACCTGATCAGCCCCGGTATGATGATCGCCGGCTCCATTCTCATGGCGCGGGTGCTGGCGCCGATCGATCAGTTGATCGGGGTCTGGCGCCAGTGGGGCGCGGCCCGCCAGAGTGCCGAGCGCCTGGGCCAACTGCTGCAGCGCCATGCGCCGTTGGCCAGTGGTATGCCGCTGCCTGACCCTCGCGGACAGTTGCGCGTCGAGCACCTGAGCGCCGCGGTACCGGGCGGGGGGCGGTTGTGCCTGGAGGGCGTGGCCTTCGAGCTGGCGGCGGGCGAATCGCTGGGGCTGATCGGCGCCTCCGGCTCCGGCAAGTCGACCCTGGCGCGACTGCTGGTGGGCGCGGCCAGTCCGCTGTCGGGCAAGGTCTGCCTGGACGGCGCAGCGCTGGCGCAGTGGGACCGCACACTGCTCGGTGCGCACATCGGCTATTTGCCCCAGGACGTGCAGCTGTTCGCCGGCAGCGTTGCCGAGAACATCGCCCGCCTTGGCCCGGTGGACGCCGACGCAGTGGTGGCGGCCGCGCAGTTGGCCGGCGTGCACGAGCTGATTCTGCAATGGCCGCAAGGTTACGACACGCGCTTGGGCGACGGCGGCGCCGGGCTCTCCGGGGGGCAGCGACAGCGCATCGGCCTGGCGCGGGCGTTGTATCGGCTGCCGGCGCTGGTGGTGCTCGACGAGCCCAACGCCAGCCTGGATGACGCGGGCGAGCGCGCCTTGCTGGCAGCACTCGCGGCACTCAAGGCTCAGGGCCGCACGCTGGTGATGATCAGCCACAAGTCGAGCCTGCTGCTGGGGCTGGACAAGCTGCTGGTGCTGCATGAAGGCCGGGTCCAGCAGTTCGATGCGACTGCGCGGGTGCTGCAGGCCGCTGCACGTCCCGCCAGCCCCACGCCCCCGGTGGCCACCACGCCGCGCACCGGGGTGACCTACAGCTTCAACCAGAGCGGGCAGAGGTCTTGAGCATGAGTGTGCATCCACTGTTCAGCCCTGGCGCCGCCCCTGCGGCGGACAGGGTTCATCCACTGCGCGACGATGCCAGCGCCCCGGCCAGGGCCGGGCGTTGGCTGGTGTTGGTCGGCTTCGGCGGCTTCGTCCTGTGGGCGGCCCTGGCGCCGCTGGACAAGGGCGTGCCGCTGAGCGGCAACGTGGTGGTCGCCGGGAGCCGGCAAGCGGTGCAGCACCCGACCGGAGGCGTGATCGGCGCGTTGCGGGTGCGCGACGGCGATCAGGTCGAGGCTGGCCAGGTGCTGCTCAGTCTCGATCCGACCCAGGCCCAGGCCCAGCAGGGCTCGCTGCGGGTGCAGTACGTCAACGCGCAGGCCACGGCTGCGCGCTTGCGCGCCGAGGAGGCGGGTGCGCCCACCGTGAGCTTTCCCCAGGACCTGCTCGCCGACGCGGCCACGCCGTGGGTCGCCACGGTGTTGGAAACCCAGCGGCAACTGCGCAGCAGTCGCGCCCAGGCGCGTGAGCTGGAGCTGGCTGGCCTGGGCCAGGGCATCGCCGGGGCGCAGGCGTCGCTCGGCGGCCTCCAGGGCGCACTGCTCGGCAAGCAGGCCCAGCGCCAGGCCCTGGACGAGCAACTGCGCGGCCTGCGCGACTTGGCCCGCGACGGCTACATCGCGCGCAATCGCCTGCTCGACAGCGAACGCCTGTTGGCCCAGGTCAATGGCGCGATCGCCGAGGACCTCGGCAACATCGCCCGCACCCGGCGCCAGGTGCAGGAGCTCACCTTGCGTGCCAGCCAGCGCCGCCAGGAGTTCCAGAACGAGGTGCGCCAGCAGTTGGGCGAGGTCCAGGCCAATGCCGAGGACTTGGGCAATCGCCTGCGCAGCGCCGAGTTCGAACTGGCCCACACTCAGGTACGCGCGCCGGTGGCCGGCACAGTGGTCGGGCTGAGTGTGTTCACCAACGGCGGCGTGATCGCCCGGGGGCAACAACTGATGGAGATCGTCCCCCGCGACGCCCCGCTGCTGGTCGATGCCCGCGCCCCGGTGGAACTGATCGACCGTCTGCAGCCGGGCCTGCCGGTGGAGTTGCTGTTCGTCGCCTTCAACCAGAGCACTACGCCGCGCGTGGCCGGGGAGGTGAGCCTGGTGTCGGCCGACCGCCTGCTCGACGACAAGACCCAGCAACCCTACTACCAGGTGCGCATCCAGGTCAGCGCCGAGGGCACGCGGCAGTTGGCCGGTGTGGACATTCGCCCCGGCATGCCGGTGGAGGCGTTCGTGCGCAGCGGCGAGCGCTCGCTGCTCAACTACCTGTTCAAGCCGCTGGCAGACCGGGTGCATGTGGCCTTGAGTGAGGAGTGATTCGATGCGTGTGTGGTGGCTCCTCGTGTTGCTGGGCGTGAGCCTGCGGGCTGTCGCGCTGGACTTGAGCGACGCCTATGCCCTGGCCCTGCGCAACGACCCGACCTTGCATGCCGCCCTCGCCGAGCGAGACGCCGGCATCGAGCACTTGAACATCGGGCGTGCCGGTCTGCTGCCTAACCTGTCTTACCGCTACAACCGTGCGCGTAACGATTCCGAGGTGACCCAGCGCGGCCAGTTCGGCGACGTCACCAGTCAGCGTGACTATCGCAGCTACAGTTCGACCCTGACGTTGCAGCAGCCGCTGTTCGACTACGGGTTGTGGAGCGATTACCGCCGCGGCGTGGCTCAAGCGGCGTTGGCCGACGCGCGCTTGCGCGGTCGCGGTCAGGAGATGATGGTTCGGGTGTTCGCGGCCTACAGCGAAGCGCTGTTCGCCGCCGAGCAGATCGCCCTGGCCCAGGCCCAGCGGCGCAGCTACGCCGAGCAGTTGCACCTCAACCAGCGCTTGCTCCAGGGCGGTGAGGGGACGCGCACCGATGTGCTGGAAACCCGCGCCCGCTACGAATTGGCCCAGGCCCAGGAAATCGAAGCGGCCGACAACCTCGATGCGGCCCTGCGCAGCTTGCAGGCGATCACCGGGGAGGCGGTGATAGCCGAGGACCTGGCGCCGCTGCGCGCGACGTTCGCGGTGCAGCCGCTGTCGCCTGCGCGCTTCGAGCCGTGGCGCGACCTGGCCGTGGCTCACAACGCCGAGCTTGCGAGCCAGCGTCATGCACTGGAGGCGGCCGAACAGGGCATCGAGCGCCAGCGCGCCGGGCATCTGCCCAGTTTGAGCGCCTACGTCAGCAAAGGCATTTCCAGTTCCAGTTCCGAGAGCACCTACAACCAGCGCTATGACACCGACAGTGTCGGTCTGCAACTGAGCGTGCCGCTGTACGCCGGGGGCGGGGTGTCGGCGCGGGTGCGCCAGGCCCGCGCCGAGCGCGACGGCTTGCAGTTCCAGGTGGACGCGCAAGTCAGCGACACGCTCAACCAGTTGCGTCGGCAGTTCAACCTGTGCGCCAGCAGCACGGCGAAAATCCGCGCCTACGGCCTGGCAGTGAAGGCGGCCAGTGCGTTGGTGGAGGCGACCCGGCGCAGCGTCCAGGGCGGTGAGCGGGTCAACCTCGATGTGCTCGATGCCGAGCAGCAGTTGTACGGCGCGCGGCGTGACCTGGCCCAGGCGCGCCACGAATATCTGCGTGCCTGGGTGCAGTTGCGCTATCTGGCGGGGGTGCTGGAGGCGACGGACGTCGATGTGTTGAACCGGTATTTCGTCGGGCGTGAGTGAAGGGCGCGGGTGAACGGGCTTCTGCGATCACTCGCAGACGCGAGCTCACCCGTGGCTACCGACAAAGCCGCTGCCACCACTCAATGCTGCGCCACCACCTTGCGCCGCCGGCCCCGGGCGCCCGGCTCGGCCTCGTTCTTCACCGGCACTTCGTGGCCCTCGGCATCGAACAGCTTGCCGTCCTTGAAGTAGTCGCCGTCACGCAACTGCGAGATGTCCGAGTACTGGATGGTGCGCTCGTAGCCGGCGGCGAACACCGACTGCTGGTCCGAGTTGCCGGTCTTGAGGTGGTTGAAGATCAGGTTGAGCACGATGGCCATGATCGCCGCCGAACTGATGCCAGAGTGGAAGATGGTCTCGAACCAGCCGGGGAACTGGTGGTAGAAGGTCGGCGCGGCGATGGGGATCATGCCGAAGCCCAGCGAGGCGGCGACGATGATCAGGTTGACGTTGTTGGTGTAGCTCACCTTGGACAGGGTGCGGATGCCGCTGGCCGCCACCGTGCCGAACAGCACGATGCCGGCGCCGCCCAGCACGGGCGTGGGCACGGCGGCGATCACCCGGCCCATGATCGGCAGCAGGCCGAGCACCACCAGGATCAGCCCGCCGGTGGCCACCACATAGCGGCTCTTCACTCCGGTCACCGCCACCAGGCCGACGTTCTGGGCGAACGCGCTCTGGGTGAAGGAGCCGAAGATCGGCGCCAGGATGCTCGAGGCCATGTCCGCGCGCAGGCCGTCGCCCAGGCGCCGGGAGTCGACCTTGGTGTCGATGATCTCGCCCACGGCGAGGATGTCCGCCGAGGTTTCCACCAAGGTCACCATGATCACGATGCACATCGACAGGATCGCGGCGATATGGAAGGTCGGCAGGCCGAAGTGGAAGGGCGTAGGGAAGGCCAGCAGCGGGCCGTCGCCCACTTTGCTGAAGTCGGCCATGCCCAGCGCCCAGGCGATCAAGGTGCCGGCGACCATGGCCAGGAGGATCGACAGGCGTGAAATGCTGGCGCTGCCCAGCTTGCTCAACAGCAGCACGATGGCGAAGGTCAGAGCCGCCAGCCCGACGTTGGCCATGCTGCCGAAGTCGGCGGCGGCGCTGTTGCCGCCCATCACCCAGCGCGCGGCCACCGGCATCAGGGTCAGGCCGATGGTGGTGATGACGATGCCGGTCACCAGCGGCGGAAAGAAGCGGGTGATGCGCGAGAACACGGGGGTGATCAGCAGGCCGATCAGCGAGGCGGCCATCACCGCGCCGAGCACGGCTGGCATGCCGCCGCCATTCTGGCTGCCGAGGATCGCGCCCATGGTCGCCACGCCGGCGAACGACACCCCTTGCACCAGCGGCAACTGGCAGCCGAAGAACGGCAGGCCGAGGGTTTGCAGCAAGGTCGCCAGGCCACCGGCGAACAGCGAGGCGGCGATCAGCAGGCCAATCTCCGCCGGCGCCAGTCCCGCCGCCTGGCCAAGGATCAGTGGCACGGCGACGATGCCGCCGTACATGGTCAGGACGTGCTGCAGGCCGTAGGCCAGGTTGGCCCCGACGCCGAGGTTTTCGTCCTCGGGGCGCCGGGCGGGAGACGTGCTGTGAGACGTGGTCATGGGAGCAGGCTCTCTGTTTATTGTTGTGCCGCTACTGTAGACAGCTCTTACAAATCATTGCCACATGAATTGTATACAATATTTTGATCAAGCCGCCCCCAGGAGCGCCAGGAAGGGGTGCCTAGCGCTAATGCAGAATGCGTTCCAGGTGAGGGAGACGGTGCCAGAGGGGTGTGTACAAAAAACCAGACACCCCATTGAAAGCTGTCTGGTTGGGCAGGTTTTGCGATGCAGCTAGGTGCTTAGCGAGCTAACAGATTTCAATATTCGATCAGTTCGCGCAGCTCGCGCATCATTTCGGTGCTGTCGGCCAGGTTCAATTCCACAAGTCGGTGCAGGTGGGACATGGATTCCAGGTCGATGTACAGGCAGATGAAACCAAGCCGCTCAGGCTCTTCGTGGCGAAGTTCGACCTGCATCCTCACCTCTGTGGCCTTGTCCAGGTGAATGATGGCTTCGAAATCCTGGCTCAAGTCCGCTTCCCAGGCTTCGGGTCGCTCCACCAGCAGGCCTTTGAGGGAAAGGTCGAGCAGGGTCACCGGCCAACGGCGCTCGCCCTGGCGCAACTCGGTGGGGGCATCGAAGGCAATGCGCTGGAAACGTCGACGCTCGTCATGGTCGCTCATGGGACAGTCCTCGGCGTTCGGCCTGGGGGAGAGTAGAAGGGCGTAATCGGCTCGCAGAGGCTCTAGACCAAAGCAAGTATGGCAATGCGCAATGACTGGCTCTAGACTCGAAAGGCGGTCTCATTCCAATTCACCAGCTGGAAGCCAACCATGAACAACAATAATAGCCTGCTCCGCCACATTCCGTGGCTGGCGCTGGCAATCATAGGAGCCTGCGCGCTGGGTGTGGTCGCCCTGCGTCGCGGTGAAGCGATCAATGCCTTGTGGATCGTGGTCGCGGCAGTGGCCATCTACCTGGTCGCCTACCGTTACTACAGCCTGTTCATCGCCACCAAGGTGATGCAACTCGATCCGCGCCGGGCCACCCCGGCGGTCCTCAATAACGACGGCCTGGACTACGTCCCGACCAACAAACACATCCTCTTCGGTCACCACTTCGCCGCCATCGCTGGCGCCGGTCCCCTGGTCGGCCCGGTCCTGGCCGCGCAGATGGGGTATCTGCCGGGCACCCTGTGGCTGATCGCCGGCGTGGTCCTGGCCGGTGCGGTGCAGGACTTCATGGTGCTGTTCCTGTCCACCCGCCGCAATGGCCGCTCGCTGGGCGACATGGTGCGCGAGGAGATGGGCCGCATCCCCGGCACCATCGCGTTGTTCGGCTGCTTCCTGATCATGATCATCATCCTCGCGGTGCTGGCGCTGATCGTGGTCAAGGCCCTGGCCGAGAGCCCATGGGGCATGTTCACGGTGATGGCGACCATCCCGATCGCCATGTTCATGGGCATCTACATGCGCTACATCCGCCCGGGGCGCATTGGCGAGATCTCGCTGATCGGCGTGGTCCTGCTGCTCACCTCCATCTGGCTGGGCGGTGTGATCGCGGCGGATCCGACCTGGGGTCCGGCGTTCACCTTCACCGGCGTGCAGATCACCTGGATGCTGGTCGGCTACGGTTTCGTCGCTGCCGTGCTGCCGGTGTGGCTGGTGCTGGCGCCGCGTGACTACCTGTCGACCTTCCTCAAGATCGGCACCATCATCGCCCTGGCCATCGGCATTCTGGTCATCGCGCCCGAGCTGAAAATGCCGGCCCTGACCCAGTTCACCGACGGCACCGGCCCGGTGTGGAAGGGCACCCTGTTCCCGTTCCTGTTCATCACCATCGCCTGCGGCGCGGTGTCCGGCTTCCATGCCCTGATCAGCTCGGGCACCACGCCCAAGCTGCTGGACAACGAAACCAACGCCCGCTACATCGGCTACGGCGGCATGCTCATGGAGTCGTTCGTGGCGATCATGGCCATGGTCGCGGCGTCGGTCATCGAACCGGGCGTGTACTTCGCCATGAACAGCCCGGCGGCCGTGGTCGGTGGCGACGTGGTGGCGGTGGCGCAGACGGTCAGCAGTTGGGGCTTCAGCATCACCCCCGAGCAGCTCGAGGCGACCGCCCGTGACATCGGCGAGCACACCATCCTGGCCCGTGCCGGGGGCGCGCCGACGTTGGCGGTGGGGATCGCGCAGATCCTGCACCAGGTGCTGCCGGGTGAAAACACCATGGCCTTCTGGTATCACTTCGCGATCCTGTTCGAAGCGTTGTTCATCCTGACTGCCGTGGACGCCGGCACCCGCGCCGGACGTTTCATGCTGCAGGACTTGCTGGGCAGCTTCGTGCCAGCGCTCAAGCGCACCGAGTCGTGGACCGCCAACCTGATCGGCACCGCCGGCTGCGTGGCGCTGTGGGGCTACCTGTTGTACCAGGGCGTCATCGATCCGCTGGGCGGCATCAACACGCTGTGGCCTCTGTTCGGTATCTCCAACCAGATGCTGGCAGGTATCGCCTTGATGCTCGGCACCGTGGTGCTGATCAAGATGAAGCGCGAGCGCTACATCTGGGTCACCCTGCTGCCGGCGCTGTGGTTGCTGATCTGCACCACCACCGCGGGTCTGATCAAGCTGTTCGACCCGAACCCGGCCGTCGGCTTCCTGGCCTTGGCTAAGAAATACAGCACCGCGCTGGACGCCGGCCAGGTGCTGGCCCCGGCCAAGGACATCGGGCAGATGCAGCACGTGATCTTCAACGCCTACACCAACGCCGGCCTCACCATCCTGTTCCTGGTGGTGGTTTTCAGCGTGCTGTTCTTCGCCATCAAGGTCGGCATCGCCGCCCTGGGCCGCAAGGAGCGCAGCGACAAGGAAACTCCGTTCCAGGCTTTGCCTGACGCTTGAGAGGACCGCTGCGATGTTCAACGACCTGGGACGACTGGGTAAGTACCTGGGGCAAGCCGCTCGGCTGATGGTCGGCATGCCCGACTACGACAACTATGTCGAGCACATGCAAAAGACCCATCCGGACCAGCCGGTGATGAGCTACGAGGCGTTCTTCCGCGAACGCCAGGAAGCCCGCTACGGCGGCAAGTCCGGGCCCAAGTGCTGTTGAGTCGCTACCCTGCCTGACCCTGTGGGAGCCCGCGCAAGCAGGCTCCCACAGTCTTTTTCGGCTTCAAGGAGGCAAACGCGTGCATACCCCCATTCCCGTCACCGTGCTCACCGGCTTTCTCGGTGCTGGCAAGACCACCCTGCTCAAGCACATGCTCAAGACCGAGCACGGCCTGAAGATCGCCGTGATCGAGAACGAGTTCAGTGACGCTGGCATCGACAGCCAACTGCTGGGCGACGAACCGGTACAGGTGATGACCCTGGCCAACGGCTGCGTGTGCTGCAGCATCCACGGCGACCTGACCCGTGCGCTGTACCTGCTGCTCGAGCGCCTGGACGCGGGCGAAATCGCCTTCGACCGTCTGGTGATCGAGTGCACCGGCCTGGCCGATCCGGCGCCGGTGGCCCAGACCTTCTTCATCGATGAAGAACTGCGCGATCGCTACATCCTCGACGGCATCATCACCCTGGTCGATGCCAAGCACGCCGAGTTCCACCTGACCCAGGCCATCGCCCAGGCCCAGGTGGGCTTTGCCGACCGCTTGCTGCTGAGCAAGACCGACCTGGTCGAACCGGCGGCGGTGGAGGCGCTGCGTGAGCGGCTGGCGCGCATCAATGGCCGCGCGCAGTTGCGGGTGGTCGAGCACGGTCGCATCGAATTGGCCGAGTTGCTCGATGTGCGCGGTTTCAACCTCAACCCGGACCTGGGCGCCAGCCTCAAGCCGACGCTACGCCCCGTGTTGAAGCCCGCCACTCCGGACCGTATCTCCACCCTGGTGCTGCGCAGCGACACGGCGCTGGACATCGACCAGCTCAGCGACTTCATGAATGGGCTGCTCGAAGCGCACGGCAAGCAGTTGCTGCGCTACAAGGGGGTGCTGAACATCGCCGGCGAAGATCGCCGCCTGGTGTTCCAGGGCGTGCTCAAGCTCTACGGTTTCGATTGGGATGCCCCGTGGCAGGACGGCGAGGCGCGGGAAAGCGTGATGGTGTTCATCGGCGACGAGCTGCCCCAGGAGAAGATCCGCGAAGGCTTCGCAGCGCTCGGCCGCTGAGGGCTCCGGGGCCGCGAAGCTTGGCTGTCTGGTGCTTTCAGCTGGCGCTGAGCCAGTCGACCTCGCGCTCGAGGATCGTCAGACCGAAGCAAGAGGGCTCTGCCTGCGGCAGGCATGCCAGGAAGCCGCCGACCGGATACAGCAACTGCGTATAGAGGCTGTGGCCGGCTTCGCTGGTCATCGTCACGCGCAGCGTATCGCCGGCCTGCTGGAGCACGTCCAGGGGCGCACCGCCGTTCAGTTCGTCGATCTGCCAGCAGGTCGGATCGTGTCGCTCGACGGGGCTGATCTCCACCAGCCCGGACTGGGCGACGAACACACCCTGGCCATGCAAGGCGCCGCCGCGTACGTAAATCCGGTACCCACGTTCGCTGTCGCGAAAGTACAGCCGCAGCGGCGCGGGCTGCGGGGCCTTTTCGAAGGTGATCAGGCCCATTTCCTGGCCGTGGGCGAAGTCGCTTTCGCTGCCGTCAAGATAGCCCAGTGCCTGGCCGCCATCGACCGTCGTGGCTGGAAGTGTGCCGGGTGTCTCCAGGACAACCGGCCCACGGGTCGATTCGGCAAAGCCGTTGAGGGGCTGCCCATTGAATGACAGGGTAGCGATGAATGAACGCTGCTTGGACATGCGCTTGCTCTCCTAGGAAGGGAGCTGAACGGTACGAAGCGGGGCGTGCGCGGCGAAGTCGGAAGGGGTTCCGTTGACCGCTCGCTCACACCTCTTGCGGGCTATCGAGCCACGGCACTTCACGCTCGATGAGGGTCAAGGTCCAGGTGAGCGGCGTGAGGCCTTGGCCGCTGAGGTATTCGAACGCGGAGCTGGGCCGTCGTCGCGGATGGACATGGCCTTGCTCAGTGCTCAGCACCACCGGGTGCCGAGGCCCGCCCCATCGGTCCAGCATCACCGCACCGCCTTGAGGCGTTTGCAGCGTCAGCAGGCAGGGCTCGTGCTGAGTCACCGACCCCAGGCCCAGATGGCCATGCCCGTACAACCGCACGCCCTTGCCGAAGTGCTCGCCGGAAGTGCGCGAGTAGAGGCGGTAGCCGCCCGGACTGTGGCGGAAGTACAGCAGCACCGCGTCGTTGCCGACGCCCGGCTGGCAACTGAGCATCGAGGAGTCGTTGCGCACGGTGCTGGCCAGTTGCGGCAAGGTCGAGGCGTTGCCGAACCAATTGACCCACGCAGGTTTGCCGAGCAGCGCATCGAGCGTATTAAGGGGGCGATCCTGCAGGTGCAGGGTGGCGAGGAAGGACTGTTGGCGGTGGCTGAGCATGGGGATTGCCTTCGATCATTGGACGCTGGTGCAGCGACCATTCGATCGGGATGCTCAGGCAGGCGGATGCAGGGAGGAAGGGGCGGGCATTGCCCGGATGCGACGAAGCCGCTGCGTGGACGGCAGCGGCTTCGTGTCAGCTAAAGGTCGCAGCCGCGACCCTCAGATGTTGCCTGCGATCAGTTGCCGTAGACTGGCAGCTTCTTGCAGATGGCCTTGACCTTTTCACGCACGGCGTCGATCACTGCCTCGTTGTTCAGGTCGGCGAGGATGTCGCAGATCCAGCCGGCCAGTTCGCGGCACTCGGCTTCCTTGAAGCCACGGGTGGTGACGGCCGGAGTACCGAAGCGCAGGCCGGAGGTGACGAAAGGCGAGCGTGGGTCGTTCGGCACCGAGTTCTTGTTCACGGTGATGAACGCTTTGCCCAGGGCGGCGTCCGCGTCCTTGCCGGAGATCTCCTGCTTGATCAGCGACAGCAGGAACAGGTGGTTCTCGGTACCG
Source organism: Pseudomonas sp. SC11 (assembly GCF_047039205.1). Taxonomy (NCBI): domain Bacteria; kingdom Pseudomonadati; phylum Pseudomonadota; class Gammaproteobacteria; order Pseudomonadales; family Pseudomonadaceae; genus Pseudomonas; species Pseudomonas sp. SC11. The sequence continues at coordinate 938,187 of NZ_CP178183.1, forward strand.
CCGGACACCACGTCGAAACCGCGCTCGATGAACACGCTGGCCATGGCCTGGGCGTTCTTCACAACTTGCTGCTGGTAAGCCTTGAATTCAGGCTGCAGCGCTTCCTTGAAGCAGATCGCCTTGGCCGCGATGACGTGCTCCAGCGGGCCACCCTGGGCGCCTGGGAACACGGCGGAGTTCAGTTTCTTCTCGATCTCTTCGTTCTTGCGCGCCAGGATCAGGCCACCGCGCGGACCGCGCAGGGTCTTGTGGGTGGTGGTGGTGACCACGTCGGCGAACGGCACCGGGTTGGGGTAGACGCCTGCTGCGACCAGACCGGCAACGTGGGCCATGTCGACGAACAGGTAGGCCCCGACCTTGTCGGCGATGGCGCGGAAGCGTGGGAAGTCCAGCACCTGGGAGTAGGCGGAGAAACCGGCGACGATCATCTTCGGCTTGTGCTCGAGCGCCAGACGCTCCACTTCGTCGTAGTCGATCAGGCCGTTACCGTCGATGCCGTACTGGATGGCGTTGTACAGCTTGCCCGAGGACGACACGCTGGCGCCGTGGGTCAGGTGGCCGCCGTGGGCCAGGCTCATGCCCAGGATGGTGTCGCCAGCCGACAGCAGGGCCAGGTAGACCGCCGCGTTGGCCTGGGAACCGGCGTGCGGCTGAACGTTGGCGTAGTCGGCGCCGAACAGTTGCTTGGCGCGGTCGATGGCCAGCTGTTCGACCACGTCGACGTACTCGCAGCCGCCGTAGTAACGCTTGCCTGGATAGCCTTCGGCGTACTTGTTGGTCAGAACCGAACCCTGGGCTTCCATGACCGCTGGGCTGGTGTAGTTTTCCGAAGCGATCAGCTCGATGTGCTCTTCCTGGCGCAGGGCTTCTTGCTGCATGGCTTCGAAGAGCTCGGCGTCGTACTTGGCAATGGTCAAATCACGGCTGAACATGGCGGTCCTCAAGGATCGGGGCTGAAGTGGGGTGGCATTCTAACCCATTGCTCCGGAGGCTGGCACATGAAGTGGCGTCATGTCGCGGCGCAAAGGCGTTCAGGATCCTGGGCAGCCTTTGCAGAATCCAGCATGCTTCGTGGCAGCGGCGGCCAAGCAGACGACGCGGGACTGCCTGACACACGGCGGTGCTCGAATGACGGCCGCTTCGCGCCCGATCGCGACACAAGGCCGCTCCTACCGAGAGCGAGCGCGGCGTGATGGGGTCTCACGTTACTGGAACATGAACAGCGTTTCGTTGCTGAACTGGGCTTCGAACTGGTTCGCCGGCATTGGCCGACCGAACAGGTAGCCCTGCACTTCGTCGCAATCGTGCTCGCGCAGGAACTCCAGCTGTTCGTGGGTCTCCACGCCCTCGGCGATCACCGCCAGGTTGAGGCTGTGGGCCATGGCGATGATCGCCCGGGCGATCTGCGCGTCCTGCTCGCCCTCGGGCAGGCCGTCGACGAAGGTACGGTCGATCTTCAGTACATCGATGGGGAACTGCTTGAGGTAGTTGAGCGACGAATAGCCGGTACCGAAGTCGTCCACCGCGATGCTCAGGCCCAGGTTCTTCAGGCTGTCGAGGATGTGCATGGCCTCGTTGACCTCGCGCATCAGGATGCTCTCGGTCAGTTCCAGCTCCAGGCAGGCCGGCGGCAGGCCGGTGGCCTCGAGAATGCTGGCGATCTGCGTGCCCAACTGGCCGTCGGAGAACTGCCGCGCGGAGATGTTCACCGACACCTTCGGTACGCGCACCTTGGCCTTGTGCCAGGCCTTGAGCTGGCGGCAGGCCTCACGCAGCACCCAGTCGCCGACATCCACCACCAGCCCCAGCTCCTCGATCACCGGGATGAAATCGCCCGGCGGCACCAGGCCGCGACGCGGATGACGCCAGCGCAGCAGCGCCTCGGCGCCGGTCAGGCGCTTGCCGTCGCCGCTGAACTGCGGTTGGTAGTAGAGGATGAACTCGTTCTGCTCCAGCGCGTGGCGCAGGTCGCTCTCCAACTCCAGGCGCTCCAGGGCGCTGGCGTTCATGTCGGCTTGGTAGAACTGGAAGTTGTTCTTGCCGCGCTCCTTGGCGTGGTACATGGCCGTGTCGGCGTTCTTCATCAACTGGCTCAGCTCGTTGCCGTCCTGCGGACTCAGGGCGATGCCGATGCTGGCGGTGACGAAGAATTCGCGGCTCTCCAGCACGAACGGCCGCACCAGGCTGCCGAGGATGTTCTCGGCCACATGGATCGCCCGGTTCAGGGCCATCTCGCGGCTGCTGCGCGGTTGCAGCAACAGGGTGAATTCGTCGCCGCCCATGCGCGCCACGGTGTCGTCTTCGTCGACGCAGGCCAGCAGGCGCTCGGCCATGTCCTTGAGCATGCGGTCGCCGGCGGCATGGCCGAGGGAGTCGTTGATCGGCTTGAAGCGGTCCAGGTCGAGGAACATCAGCACCACCCACGACTTGTGCCGTTCGGCCTGCTGCAACGCAGTGTGCAGACGGTCCTGGAACAGCGTGCGGTTGGGCAGGTGGGTGAGGGCGTCGTAGTAGGCCAGGCGGTGGATGCGCTGTTCGCTGGCCTTGCGCTCGCTGATGTCGGTGAAGAAGCACACGTAGCTGGCCAGGTCGCGTTCTTCGTCCAACACCGCGGTAATGCCGACCCACGCCGGGTAATGCTCGCCGCTGCGGCGCTTGAGCCACACTTCGCCTTCCCAGGTGCCGCGCTGGTTGAGTTGCTTGAGCACGTAGCCCAGGTGGGCGTCCTGTTGGCCTTCGACGGTGAGCATGTTCGGGCGCTGGTCGAGCACCTCGTCCGGCGCGTAGCCGCTGACCCGGCTGAAGGCCTCGTTGACCTGGACGATGAACCCGGCCGGGTCGGTGATCAGGATCGCCGATGTGGAATGCTCGAAGACCGTCGCGGCCATGCGCAGGTCTTTTTCGGCGCGGCGCTGCTGGCTGATGTCGCGGCCCACGCCGAGCAGGCCTTCGAAATGCTCCTGATCGTCCCACACCAGCACCAGGCGCAGTTCGATGGGAATCTTGCGGCCATCGGCGCGCAGGCAGTCGAACAGAAACACCTGGGTCGGCAATTGGCTGCGCAGGGCCTGCAGTTGCTCGCGGTTGCCCAGGGCCTGGGTGAGCCGCTCCATCAGCGCGTGGATACCGCTGAGCTGGGCTGGGTTAGCCACCACCGTCGGCCAGCCGTTCTCGAAGATGTAGTCCACCGAGTAGCCGAGCACGCTGTGCACCGACGGGCTGATGTAGTTCAGTTGCAGCGCGCTGTCGGTGGAGAAGATCACGTCGCTGATGCTCTCGGCGAGCATGCGGTAGCGCTGCTCGCTGTCGCGCAGCGACTGGCTGGCCTCGATCTGCACGGTGACGTCCTTGCCCACGCCGATGATCCGCGTGACTTGGCCGGCATTGTCGCGGGTCAGCGCCTGTTCGCGGATCTCGTAGCAGCGCCAGTTGCCGTCGCGGTGACGGAAGCGCAACTGGCAGTGCAGCAGTTGGCTATGGCCGGTGTCTCGGCGCAACTGGCGCAGGTGCTGGTATTGGTCGGCGTCCTCGGGGTGCAGCAGCACCTCCCAGAAGTGATCGCCCATCTGCGCCAGTTCCGCGCGGTCGTAGCCCAGGGTCTGGCCGAGGTGACGGTTGCTGAAGATCATGCGCCGGCTGTGCACGTCCTGCACATACAACTGGTCGGGCACGGTGCGCACCACGTCCGACCAGAAGCTTTCGCGCTCCAGCAGCGACAGCTCCACCTGCTTGCGGCTGGTGATGTCGCTGATGCTCAGGATCACCGCCTGATAGTCGCGGCGCTGCTGCGGCAGGCGGGCCATCAGCCACAGGTGCAGGTCGCCGCCTCGGGGCGCGGGCAGGCGCACTTCCAGCTCGAACTGGGCACGCTGCTCGATCAGGGCGTCGAGCAACTGCATGCCGATGCTGTCACGGCCTTCGCCGCTGCCCTCGATCAGCCGTTGCCAGGCCCCTTCGCTGCTGGACACGTTGAGCAACTGACGGGCGACCTGGTTGATCTCGGTGATTTTCAGTTCCTGCAACAGGTTGCGCCGCAGGGTCGGCTCCAGCGCCAGGCTGTGCTTGAGCGCAGTGTGATTACGCGTGTGGTGACGGTCGAGTTGAGCGGGCAGGCTGGAGAGGTCGAGCACGCACAGGGCCACGCCGGTACTGTCGAAGATGTCCTGATAGCGGCGACGGTCTTCCTGCAAGGCGCGGTGGCGACGGCGCATGTTGATCAGCGCCAGACCCGGCAGCAGCGCGCAGAACAGCACCAGCAGGCTCTTGCCCAGCAGCGGCGGCAGCAGCTTGTTGCGCACGGCGTTGGGGTCGTAGAGCCCGCGCAGTTGCCAGGTGCTGTTGTCGATGAAGGTCAGCAGGATGCTGTGCAGGGCCGACAGATCGCCACGCGCGCTCGCGCTGGTGTCGAGCACACTGCCATCGCGGCTGTTCTCCAATAGCCACAGCGGATGCCGGGCGCCATTGAATCGGCGAGTCAGCACCTGGTAGTAGTCGTTGGACAGGCGCAGCAGCCAGTAGCCAGAGGTCGGCTCGCTGGACTGGCGCAACAGCAGGTAGATCAGGCTCTGGTCGGCGGCATTGCCATAGAAGAAGCCGGCGCCCTGACTCTGGCGCAGCAGGCGCTCGATGGCCTCGCGGTCCGGGCTGGCGCTCAGGCTGTCGCTGCGCATCGCCCCGTCACGGTCCAGCCAGGCGAGGTCGCGCAAGCTGGGCAGTTGCTCGCGCAAGGACTGCAGCAGCGCCGGCAGGGCTTCAGGCGACGGTGGATTGGCGTAGGGCTGAACCAGGTTGATTGCCTGTTGCGCCTCAAGAGCCATGCTCAGGGTCAGGTGATTGGCCAACTCTTCGCCTGCTGCCACGCTCTGCTCGCGCACGTCGATCTGGGTCTGGCGGAACTGCGAGAACAGTTGCCAGGCCAGCAGGCCGAGCAGCACCAGGGCCAGCAGGGCGAGCGCACCCTTGAGCGAGCCACGCAACGAGGCGGGCGACGCCGGTGACTCAATAGGCGGTCGAATGAAGTGGGTCAAGCGTTGGTCCTGCGATTGGGCTGGCGTAGGCAGGGGCAGGCATGCACGCGGCAGGCCGCCGTGGCGCACTATAGGCCGGTCGCACGAAAGCGGCTAGCATGCCTTGGATTATGGCTAAGTGCCAGCCCCTAAAACCGCCATTCGCCGGACGGTGTGACGTTCTGCACGGTGGGCAAGCTGTGCGAGAATGCCGGCCGTTTCATAGTCAATGCATCGGAGAAGCTCGGTTTGGTTACCCACTATTCCACCAATGGTCTCGATTCCGCCTGCGGGCGCAGCAGCCAGACGCTGGCCAGCACGGCCGTGGCCGAACAGGTGTCGTGCAAATCCTGTCAGCGCTCGTTCGCCAAGCCCGACGTGGCGACGGCGGTGCGCAAGAGCCCATCGCTGGCCGAGCTGCGCAAGTCGGCCAAGGCCGCGGTCGAGCCGGTGACGGTGGCTGCAGCCGTCGCGGCTCAAGGCACGCCAGCGCCCAAGGCGGTGACCAAGCCCGCCAGCAAACCGGCTGGCAAGACCGTGCAGACGCCGGCCCGTGCGGGTGGGTTCAGCGCCAAGGCCGAATGGGCCGCACGCTTGGCCGAGCAGCAAGGGCAGTCGCGGCTGCCGCGTGGCAAGGGTAGGCAGCGGCACGTCTGAGGTCGGGCGTTCGAGGGCTCCTGGCATGAACGTGACGTAGCCAGCGGCAATCTGTTCAGCAGTGCGCTGGATTCACGCCACCGCGCCGCCTTGCCCCAGTGCAGGTGCCGCGGTTGAGTTGGCACAGCGGGGCGGACATAATGCCCGGCTTGGCTGCGAGCGCCAGGACATCCGAGCGCAGCGGGGCCAGTAGGCCTCCATTGGCGCGCCCAGGCGCGCGGCACGTGTTCTCTCCCATGCCGTCAACGCGTCCTGGCGCGGCTCAACGGGATTCACTCATCATCATCGAGGTGCCTGGAATGGCTCAATACGTCTACACCATGCATCGGCTGAGCAAGGTCGTGCCGCCGAAGCGGGAAATCCTCAAGAACATCTCCCTGTCGTTCTTCCCCGGCGCCAAGATCGGCGTGCTGGGCCTGAACGGCGCCGGTAAGTCGACCCTGCTGCGGATCATGGCGGGCGTGGACAAGGAATTCGACGGCGAAGCCCGTCCGATGCCCGACATCAACGTCGGCTACCTGCCCCAGGAGCCGCAGTTGGACCCGAGCAAGACTGTGCGTGAAGTGGTCGAGGAAGCGGTCAGCGTGATCAAGGACGCCCAGGCGCGCCTGGACGAAGTCTACGCCGCCTACGCCGATCCGGACGCCGACTTCGACAAGCTGGCCGCCGAGCAGGCCAAGCTCGAAGCCATCCTGCAAGCGGCCGACGGCCATAACCTGGAGCGTCAGTTGGACGTGGCCGCCGACGCCCTGCGCCTGCCGGCCTGGGACGCGCGCATCGAGCACCTGTCCGGTGGCGAGAAGCGCCGTGTGGCCCTGTGCCGTCTGCTGCTGTCGGCCCCTGACATGCTGCTGCTGGACGAACCGACCAACCACCTGGATGCCGACTCGGTGGCCTGGCTCGAGCGCTTCCTGCACGACTTCCCCGGCACCGTGGTCGCCATCACCCACGACCGCTACTTCCTCGACAACGTCGCGGGCTGGATCCTCGAGCTCGACCGCGGCGCCGGCATTCCTTACGAGGGCAACTATTCCGGCTGGCTGGAAGCCAAGTCTTCGCGCCTGGAGCAGGAATCCAAGCAACAGAGCGCCCACGAGAAGGCCATGAAGGAAGAACTGGAGTGGGTGCGCAAAGGCGCCAAGGCCCGCCAGTCCAAGTCCAAGGCCCGTCTGCAGCGTTTCGAGGAAATGCAGTCGCAGGAATTCCAGAAGCGCAGCGAAACCAACGAGATCTACATCCCGGCCGGTCCGCGCCTGGGCGACAAGGTCATCGAGTTCAAGAACGTCAGCAAGGGCTACGGCGACCGCGTACTGATCGACAACCTGTCGTTCGCCATGCCCAAGGGCGCCATCGTCGGCGTGATCGGCGGGAACGGTGCCGGTAAATCCACCCTGTTCCGCATGATCATGGGCAAGGAGCAGCCGGACTCGGGCAGCATCGAGATCGGCGAAACCGTGCAACTGGCCTGCGTCGACCAGAGCCGCGAGGACCTGGACGGTGCCAAGACCGTGTTCCAGCAGATCTCCGACGGCTCCGACCAGATCCGCATCGGCAGCTACGAGATTCCGTCGCGTACCTACGTCGGTCGCTTCAACTTCAAGGGCGGCGACCAGCAGAAGTTCGTCAAGGACCTGTCCGGCGGTGAGCGTGGTCGTCTGCACCTGGCGCTGACCCTGAAGGAGGGCGGCAACGTCCTGCTGCTCGACGAACCGTCCAACGACCTGGACGTCGAAACCCTGCGTTCGCTGGAGGAAGCGCTGCTGGACTTCCCAGGCGCGGCCATCGTGATTTCCCACGACCGATGGTTCCTGGACCGGGTGGCGACCCACATCCTGGCCTACGAGGACGACTCGAACGTGGTGTTCTTCGAGGGCAACTACACCGAGTACGAAGCCGATCGCAAGAAGCGCCTGGGCGACGCCGCTGCCCAGCCGCACCGCGTACGGCACAAGAAACTGGCGCAGTAACTCAGCGTCGGATGCACAAGGATGGGGCCCTAAGGGGGCCCATTTTTGTGCCTGGCCGCAAGGGTGTGTTGGCGTTGCAGCGAGGTACTGCAGCTGAAAAGCCCGTTTCAGAGCGGGCCTGTGGCGTACTTAATAGCGCTGTAGTATTTGTATACATTTATATAATCGCACCAAAAAAATTCAAAAAAACGACATTTCGCCCTGTTACAGTGCGACGGCTTCTTGCTAGAGTCCGGAAAAATCAATAAGTCCAATCCTCTTGGTGAGATGTCTACCATGATCGAATCCGTCGACCATTTCCTCGCACGCCTCAAGCAGCGTGACCCTGCCCAGCCCGAGTTCCACCAGGCCGTCGAAGAGGTGCTACGCAGCCTCTGGCCGTTCCTCGAAGCCAATCCCCATTACCTGCAGGCCGGTATTCTCGAGCGCATGGTCGAGCCGGAGCGCGCGGTGCTGTTTCGCGTGTCGTGGGTCGACGACCAGGGCAAGGTGCAGGTCAACCGTGGCTATCGCATCCAGATGAGCAGCGCCATCGGCCCGTACAAGGGCGGCCTGCGCTTCCACCCGTCGGTGAACCTGGGCGTGCTCAAGTTCCTGGCCTTCGAGCAGGTGTTCAAGAACTCCCTGACCTCGTTGCCCATGGGCGGCGGCAAGGGCGGCTCTGATTTCGATCCCAAGGGCAAGAGCGACGCCGAAGTGATGCGCTTCTGCCAGGCCTTCATGAGCGAGCTGTACCGGCACATCGGTGCCGACCTGGACGTACCGGCCGGTGACATCGGCGTCGGCGCCCGCGAAATCGGCTTCCTGTTCGGCCAGTACAAGCGCTTGGCCAACCAGTTCACCTCGGTGCTGACCGGCAAGGGCATGACCTACGGCGGCAGCCTGATCCGCCCCGAAGCCACCGGCTACGGCTGCGTGTACTTCGCCGAAGAGATGCTCAAGCGCCAGGGCCTGCGCATCGACGGTCGCCGGGTGGCGATTTCCGGCTCGGGCAACGTCGCCCAGTACGCCGCGCGCAAGGTGATGGACCTGGGCGGCAAAGTCATTTCCCTGTCCGACTCCGAGGGCACGCTGTTCTGCGAAGCGGGTTTGAACGACGAGCAGTGGAATGCGCTGTTGGCGCTCAAGAACGTCAAGCGCGGTCGCATCAGCGAGCTGGCCGAGCGCTTTGGCCTTGAGTTCCGCCAGGGCCAGACGCCCTGGAGCCTGCCGTGCGATATCGCTTTGCCGTGCGCCACGCAGAACGAATTGGACCTGGAGGACGCCCGCGCGCTGCTGAGCAATGGCTGCCTGTGCGTGGCCGAAGGCGCCAACATGCCGACCACGCTGGCGGCGGTGGACCTCTTCATCGAGGCCGGAACGCTGTTCGCACCGGGCAAGGCGTCCAATGCCGGCGGCGTGGCGGTGTCGGGGCTGGAGATGTCGCAGAACGCGATGCGCCTGCTGTGGACCGCGGGCGAGGTAGACAGCAAGCTGCACGCGATCATGCAGTCGATTCACCATGCGTGCGTGCATTACGGGGAAGAGGCGGATGGATCGGTCAATTATGTGAAGGGAGCCAACATTGCAGGCTTCGTCAAGGTGGCCGATGCGATGTTGGCGCAAGGGGTGGTGTGAGGCTTAGCCCCTGTTGAACCAAGGTGTACGGCGCCTCGCGGGCCGTACACCTCGCAGGCGAGATGCCGATCAGACGTAGTTCAGGACCAGATTATCGATGAACGTATCTCCACCGCCATCAATGAACTTGAACGAACTGATCAGCTCGCCAGGCGTGATGTAAGACACTCGCGTGCTATAGATCGTATAGCCGGCAGATGGATAGTTGGTGAACGCTGGGGTAGTTATCGAGCCAATCAGCCGACCGTTGTGATCGAAAAACTCCACTCGGCTTGGGACTCTCGACGCGTCCGCGATATCAAACGCTATCGAACGTGCCCGTACTTTTAGCCGGAATAACACCTGACTATGTCGGTGTGCATATACGAGGGCGCCCGTCGTAGGAAACCAACTGGGATTCCAATTAAATGGCTGGGAGGCACTGCCACTTAGCAGTTCTACGGTGCAGAGATAGTAGTTGACTGGAGCGTTCCGTCTGAAGCTGAACTGAGAAGAGTAGTAGTTGAAATTTTCATAATGCGCCGACAGGATCAGGCTGCCCTTCATCGTGAACGAGGAGGGTTGTGAGGTAAACGTATCGCCCGAAGGGTGACGCTCGACATGGTAGCTCAGCACCACCTCCTGTGTATTCAGCTTCGCCACGTCTGCAAGCGTGAGAGTGATGGACTGTTTACCCAGTTTGGTGACCTGTTGGCTTTTGAGGATGGTATTGCCGAATTTGATGCTGATGACGTCACCGACCGCCATATTGTGATAATGCGGCACTTCGATGACCAAGCCGGTGCGCGTAATTTTGCTCAGGTCAATCGAGCCGTTGGGGAACGCCGGAACTGTCAGTGGGCCGCTGAGTTTTTGCAGCATGGCTTGGGTGGCCATATTGAAGACGAAGTCTTGCGAGGCCTGGTCCGGTTTATCGTCATTCTCCCAACTGACGATATAGTAGACCGTCACCTTGACTGGGACGTCGCCCTTCACGTTCAAGTATTCTGCAGGCACTTGGAAGGGGCTGACTTCGTCGCCGGCTTGCAAGCGCTGTTCGTCTTCGAAGTAACCGCCCTCGGACGTTTCCCAATACAGCGTTACCGTGCAGGGCGTCGGTTGAGTCGCTGTTTTGGGAATGAAGATCTCCAGGTCGTATTCATACTCTGGCAATTCGGGATCCAGCACGTTACTGGGCAGGGCTTGCTCGGTGAACGGTGCAGGCAGTGTTTCTGACAGGTATCCGATGTCATACCTGGCCGAATCGGACTCGATGATTTTCTCCCCTCGTTTGATCTGGTAGAAAACATCCACCCAACCGCCATCCAGAGGCTTGAGGAACACCGAACCCCGTAACTGCACGGACAGCACTTTGCCCACCCGGCTCTTGCTCACCCTGATCATCTTGCTGCTCAAGACCAAGGGTTTGTTGTCCGAGGTGACGCCGATCCAGCGTACCGTCACTTCGTCCTCTTCCTTGAGTCCGGCTTCGACCGGTATGCGTACGTGCAAAACCGTGTGGTCGGCACCGATCCAGTAATCCTCGTTCTTGTCTTTGTTAAGCACAGGCGGGGGGAGGCCGACCGCTTCACCTTCGATATCAATGAATGCTGCCTCGGAGGTGGTCTCGGTGCCGTTGCGTTTCAGTGTATAGGTCAGGCGCGTGCTACCGCCGGATAGCGCTGCCAGCGCTTCGAACGGCGCCTTGAACTCCAACTGAGTGCTGTCTTTGGTAAGTTCCTCAGGCCCGTAGGTTACGGGAATGACCTGCCCCGTACCGGAGGTTCCGTTCCAGTTGAGCGTGATCAGGTCCTTGGCCTTGAACTGGCCTGTAATCCGGATCAGCACATGGTCGCTGCCCAACGTGGTCAGGTCGATCTTGCCGGTGGTATTGACCTTGCCGTCAGCCCCGACCACCACGGGCGCGGTCAGTGGAGCGGATTGCAGCTGCACATGCACGAAGGCATCTTTCGACCATTCAGATTCATTGCCCACTACGTCGGTGACGAAGTAGTAAACGGGCAGTTGCTTGCTGTCCCCTGCTTTCTTGATGACGGCTTCATCGACCATGATGACCACCGGCTTGCCCACCTCTGCCGCCGTGACGACATGGTCGATTGTTTCATCGCCCCAGTACAGCGTGATCACGTCCGATACATTCATGCTCAGGTACGGAGCAACGGTGACCTTGATTTTGGCTTTCGCGTCGGCCGCACCGATCACTTTTGATGCAGGCAGGGTGACGGTGGGCGCGCTGAGTTCTTCGTCGACACCCTTGGCGCCATCGACACCCGGTTGTCCAATTCGGAACAACGTCTTGCTGCTTGGCGAGGTCAAGCGAATCTTGCCGCCGTCTTGGACATGGTAGGACAGCGTGCGACTCCCTTTTGGAATATCTGCGCCGTCAACGCGTAACGTCAGGTAGTGACCCACATCGTTTTTGTCGATCAGCTTGAGGCTGACGATGACATCATTCCAAAAGACGACTACCAGCTCGCCCGCCTTCATACCTTTGTATGGCGGCACGATGACCAGTACGCTGTCGTTGTACTGCTCTACCACTTCGTCGTTGATGCCGAGGTCTGCGTTACCGACGCCAATCAGCGCGCCTTGGATGAAGGGTCGCTGTGGATCATTGGTGTCGGCCGGGTAGGTCTTCTTGACGTGCTGGGCGTAGGTCGCCAGGTCACTGTTGACTGAGTCCTTGCCTTCGGAGTCATCGATGATGACTTCTTCGAGCGGGGTAGCAGGTGCTGAATTGGGCTTCGTGGTTGACATGGTCAAGTCCCTCTGCGTGTTGTGCCAACATGGCCACTTAACTTAGAGGCGGCTTCGTCTATCCAACAACTGATAGAAATGCTAGGCCTGTCTGAACAGTCTTGACACGAAATTCAGGCAAGATGAATACCTACGGGCAACGTTCGCGATCGCGTCCCAGGCGGTTTTCCACGCAGCATCACCAGTGTCAAGGCGCCTGGAGCTTCTGCGCACATGGCCTTTGCGAGCCAGGCCTCAGAGATGGCGAGGCAGCGAGACGCGGTGATGACGTGGCGATCACTCAGCCACCGATCTCAACGGCCAGGATTGCGATGTTCACATCGCCCATAGGCCTGCGCCACAGCACCTCATCGCCCGGCTTGGCCCCCAGCAACGCACGACCCAATGGCGAGCCCCAGTTGATCAGGCCGTGTGCTGCATCGGCCTGGTCTTCGCCGACCAACTGCACGGCATGCTCTTCATCCTGCTCGTCGACGAACCGCACGCGGCTGCCGATCTGCACCTTCTCCTGTGAATGGGCAGGCGGCACCACGTGGGCGCTTTGCACCCGCGCACGGAAGTAGCGCAGGTCGCGCTCGGTGTCGGCCAACTGCTGTTTGTCGGCGCGTTCGCCTTCGGCCTTCAGGCGGCTGCGCAAAGCCTCAAGATCAGCGACGCGTTGCTGCAGTTGTGCCAGTCCGCTGGCGGTGACGTAGTTGGGTTGGTCGCTGACCTGGCGTTCCACCGGCTGGCTCGCCTGGGCGGCGGCCTGGTCCTCGTTGACGAATGCTCGACTCATGAATGGCCTCCTTTATCAGCAGACCATGGTGGGGGAGGCGGGGTTTCAGCGGATGCCTGTGGCCGACTCAGTTGTGGCGATAAGCGCGCGCAGCGTCACGGTCTTTTTCCTGTTGCCAATCGCGGTCACGCTCATCCCAGTAGCGCTCGCGGTACTGGCGGAGGTCTTCACTGTTCTGCATTGCGTTGCACTGGCGAAAGCCATCGTCCCAGCCGGTTTCATACTGGCGTTCGTGCAGGTAGCGCGGCACGTCCTTGCGAAAATCGCCGACCATCAACCCCGCCGCCTGGCGACCGCTGCCGCAGCCGTCCTGAAAACCGTCGGCGTAGGCGGGCGGATAGCCTTGATGGAGCATCTGCTCGTGGGTGGACTGGCAGCCAACCAGTAGCAGGGTGAAGCACAGAGCGAAGCCATACCGCGACATGGACACTGGACCTCCGGGTGATAAGGAGAGTCTAGGCCGGGAATTGTCGCGGCGATGTCAAAATGCCGTAACCGGATTGCGAACTTTACGCGGTGCCTACCGAGGTGGGGTGTTCATCCGCGAGGCCGGCAGTCTTGGGGACAGGCTCAGTACTGGTACCACTTCAACTCGAGCATCACTTTGTTCTGTGCGCTGGCCAGGTGGCTGAACTCGCGCTTGGCGCTGAGCCGCAGGCCCAGATTCTGGGAAATTTCCCACTGCTGGTTCAGGCTCAGGCTGCGACGCACTTCGCCATTGGTGAAGTAGTCACCCTTGGCTTCCAGGGTCATGTTGCCCAAGCCGTTGCGCCACAACAGGCCGCCATTGAAGCCGGCCGCTGGCGAGACGAATTCGGCGAAGTCGTTGTTGTGCTCGACGCGGACCGTGCCCAGGGCAAAGCCGAGCAGCCCATCGGCCAGTTGCCAGGTCCCACCGCCACCGCCGTTGACGTGGCTGACCAGCACCTCGTCGTCGTGTTTGCCCGGTACCCGTTCCAAGCCGCCTGCAACCTGCCAGGACCAGGGCTTGAGCAGCTCGTTGCGTGGCGTCAGCGAGCGGATGGTGGCCAGGTCCAGTCGCTGGACCTGCCATTCATTGTGTTCGTATTGACGCAGCTTGAGCTGGAGGATCTCGATCTGCGCACCCAGCGGGAAGCCATAGGCGTTGTCGTTGAGGTCGTGGTAGGCCATGCGCAGGCCGTACTCGGCGAAGGCACGGTCCTCGCGGGTGCCGACGCCCAGTTGCCAGGTGCGCGACTGGTGACCGTCTTCGGGCAGGCCCGGGCGCTGGATGTCCAGCGGTGGTGGCGGGTTGCGGTTGATCGCCCGCAGCAGCTCGAAGCTGCGCTTGGCTTGCTCGGGGTCGCGTTCCTGGCCGGTAGCGCGGTAACGCTCCAGGCGATAGGCGGCGTCCTGCACCAAGGCCTGGCGCTCGCGGGGCAGGGCGGTGAAGGCCGGGCTTTGCAACTGCGCGGTGTCGGCGCTCACCGCCAGCACTTGCTGTTTCTCGTCGTGATCGAGCGGCTCGGCGCGGGCCAGCAATTCGCGCTCGCGCGAGGGCCGGTAGCGCACGTCCGAGACCAGGCCGGACTGCTTGACCGCCTTGACCGTGTCGGTGGGGATGGCGGTAAGCGGGAACTGCGAGGTCAGGTCGAGGCCGGGGCGCGCCACTTGCAGCAGCTCCAGCAACCGGTAGGAGCAGTTCTCGTCGAAGAAGAAATAGTCGAACTGCACCTGCTTCAGTTCCCACACGTGCTCGACCATGCGCCCGGTCTCTTCCGGCGTCAGGTCCAACTGGTACTCCCACAGGTCGCGGTTCTCCAGGCTGCGGTACTCGGAGAGTTTTTCCTGGTACGGCATCATCGCGAACAGTCCCGGGTAGCCGCCCATCAGGCCTTTCCAGGCATAGAGGATGCTGTTGTCGCTGCCTTCGATGTAGGCGCCGAAGTTGATCGCGTAGCTGAGCAGCGTAGTGTCGTTACTGCGGGTGTCGGCCTTGTCGATGCGCAGCAGGGTGTGGCCGAACATCGAGGACGGGCTGTTCAAGTACGCCGCCGGGAAGATCAGCACCGCGCTGTGCGGCGCCACGTCAGCGTACCAGCGCTGGTACTCCTGGCAGTCCGGCGTGGGCAGGTCGGTGAGCTGCAGTTGCTCGCGCAGCCAGCGGGTGCGCGCCGGGAAAACGCATTGGGCGTGCTTGTCGCCCAGGCTCGCCGGCGCGTACAGCGCATCGACCGTGGCCCGCAGCTCGCGGTCCGGGTGATGGGCGCCATCGCCGGCGAGAAAGAATTTGTCATCGTCCACATAACTGCGCCAACCGCCGAGCTTGGCGGTCTCGTAGTGGCCCAGGGCGATCCAGTAGCGATCGGCGGCCAGGCGTTGCACGCGGGCTTCGTCCAGCGAAGGGGTCGCATAGGCGGGCGCGCAGGCGCATAGCGTCAGGTAGGCGAGGCGTTTGAGCATGTGGGGCAACTACTTCTGAAAGGTGCCAAAGGAAGGCGAACGAATCCCGCCCCGTGTGGGGCGGGATGGGCCGAACTTACGCCTCGGTGGCGTACTTGGCCAGTTGCGGGTCGTTTTTCAGAACAGCGATGGTGTTGCTGTGAACGTCTTCGGCAGTGACGTTGGCGCTGCTGAAGATCTGCTGGAAGTGGTCGTGAGTGACCGAGGCGAAGCGCGCGCGGTCTTCTGGTTTCACGCCCATGACCACGGCGTAGGTGGTCAGGGCTTCGCCCTGGCCTTGCGCCATGTCTTCGGACAGCTCGTTCATGGTGCCGTTCATGGCCAGCCAGGATTTGCCGCCGTAGGTCAGCGCAGCCTTGGTGGAGCAGCCGTTGGTGCCGGAGGTCATGCCGAAGGTGGCGTTACCGGAGGTGCCGTTGGTGGTGGAAGCCAGGAAGTGCGCCGGCGTGCCGCGCTGGCCTTCGAACAGCAGGTTGCCCCAACCGCAGTTCGGGCCGCCTGGCGCTTCTGCCATGGCGTTGATCGAAACCGCGGCGAACAAGGTACCCAGAAGAATCCGTTTCATAGCGTTATTCTCTTTTTCGATACGTATCAATGATCAGGGTTGTCTGGCAGTTCATTGCCAGGCGGGAAAGCATGATACCCACCCGCGCAGTTTGGAGTTTAGGCGCTAACCATTAGTTGCGTCAGCGATTGCGAAAAATTCTATTGCACGCGCTTTTTGCGCTGCGACATAAAGTCTCGGCGAGCCTTGCCAGGCGCGCGCTCACAGCCCCAGAATGCCTTCATCCGCCCCGCCGAAGTAAGGAAACCCGATGCCCGATCCCGTTGCCGCGCGCCTGCGTCTGGCGCCCGAAGCCCTGACCCGGCGTTTCACGCCCGAGCAGTTCGCCTTCACCCACACCGACGATCTGGAGCCGTTTCGCGGAGTACTGGGCCAGGAACGTGCCGTCGAGGCCCTGCAATTCGGCGTGGCCATGCCGCGGCCTGGTTACAACGTCTTCGTGATGGGTGAGCCGGGCACCGGCCGCTTCTCGTTCGTCAAACGCTACCTGAAGGCCGAGGGCAAGCGCCAGAAGACGCCGTCGGACTGGGTCTACGTCAACAACTTCGACGACCTGCGCGAGCCGCGCGCCCTGGAGTTGCCGTCAGCCAGCGCCAGCGAGTTCATCGCTGACATGAATGGCCTGATCGGCAACCTGCTGGCGACCTTCCCGGCGGTGTTCGAACACCCGGCCTACCAGCAGAAGAAAGGCGCCATCGACCGCGCCTTCAACCAACGCTACGACCGCGCCCTGGATGTGATCGAGCGGGCGTCGCTGGAAAAGGACGTGGCGCTGTACCGCGACGCCAGCAACGTGGCGTTCACCCCCATGGCCGACGGCAAGGCGCTGGATGAAGCCGAGTTCGCCCAGTTGCCCGAAGAGGTGCGCGAACAATTTCACGAGGACATCGCCGCGCTGGAGGAGCGCCTCAACGAGGAGCTGTCCAGCCTGCCGCAGTGGAAGCGCGAGTCGAACAATCAACTGCGCGAGCTCAACGAAGAGACCATCACCCTGGCCCTGCAACCGCTGCTGGCGCCGTTGTCGGAGAAGTACGCCGAGAACGCGGCGGTGTGCGCCTACCTGCAATCGATGCAGTTGAACCTGCTGCGCACCGTGGTCGAGCAACTGGTCGACGATGCCAAGACCGACGCCGTGGCGCGCAAGATGCTCGAAGAGCAATACGCGCCGAGCCTGGTGGTCGGTCATCCGCTGGACGGCGGCGCGCCGGTGGTGTTCGAGCCGCATCCGACCTACGACAACCTGTTCGGGCGCATCGAATACAGCACCGACCAGGGCGCGCTTTCCACCTCTTACCGGCAACTGCGCTCCGGGGCTCTGCACCGGGCCAACGGCGGCTTCCTGATTCTCGAAGCCGAGAAAATGCTCGGCGAGCCCTTCGTCTGGGATGCCCTCAAGCGCGCGTTGCAATCGCGCAAGCTGAAGATGGAGTCGCCGCTCGGCGAATTGGGGCGTATCGCCACCGTCACCCTCACGCCGCAGATGATCCCGCTCAACGTCAAGCTGGTGATCATCGGCTCACGCCAGCTCTATTACGCCCTGCAGGACCACGATCCAGATTTCCAGGAGATGTTCCGCGTCCTGGTCGACTTCGACGAAGACATGCCGATGGTCGACGAGAACCTGGAGCAGTTCGCCCAGTTGCTGCGCACGCGCACCAACGAGGAAGGCATGGCGCCGCTGACCAGCGATGCGGTGGCGCGCCTGGCTACCTTCAGCGCACGCCTGGCGGAGAACCAGGCGCGGCTGTCGGCGCGCGTCGGCGACTTGTTCCAGTTGGTCAGCGAGGCCGACTTCATTCGCCAACTGGCCGGTGACGAGATGACCGACGCCGGGCACATCGAGCGGGCGCTCAAGGCCAAGGCCACGCGCACCGGTCGGGTGTCGCAGCGAGTCCTCGACGACATGCTCGCCGGCATCATCCTGATCGACAGCGAAGGCGCAGCCATCGGCAAGTGCAACGGCCTGACCGTCTTGGAGGTGGGCGACTCGGCGTTCGGCATGCCGGCGCGGATCTCGGCCACGGTCTATCCCGGTGGCAGCGGCATCGTCGACATCGAGCGCGAAGTCAACCTCGGTCAGCCGATCCACTCCAAGGGCGTGATGATCCTCACCGGTTACATGGGCAGCCGCTACGCTCAGGAATTCCCCCTGGCCATTTCGGCGAGCATCGCCCTGGAGCAGTCGTACGGTTACGTCGATGGCGACAGTGCCTCGCTGGGCGAGGCCTGTACGCTGATCTCGGCGTTGTCGCGCACGCCGCTCAAGCAATGCTTCGCCATCACCGGATCGATCAACCAGTTCGGCGAAGTGCAGGCGGTTGGTGGGGTCAACGAGAAGATCGAAGGCTTCTTCCGGCTGTGCGAGGCACGCGGCCTGACCGGCGAGCAGGGGGTGATCATTCCGCGCGCTAACGTCGCCACGCTGATGCTCGACGAGCGCGTGCTGCAGGCGGTGGAGGCGGGGCGCTTCCATGTGTACGCCGTCAGCCAGGCCGACGAGGCGCTGAGCTTGCTGGTGGGCGAAGAAGCCGGCACGCCGGACGAAAACGGCGAGTTCCCCGAAGGCAGCGTCAATGCGCGTGTGGTGGAACGCCTGCGGGTCATCGCCGAGATGATCAGCGAGGACGACATCAAGGACGCCGAGAAGGAACGGCTGGAAGAGATGGTGGCCCAGGCCAAGCCCGCCTGAGTCAACAAACCGGCGCTTGCGGCCAGTGGCTACCGTTCGGCGCCGGTTTTCCAACTCGACCTGTAGGCGTCTAGGCTGGAACTATGGACGCTTTCAGGGTTCAGGATGAAAACAGCCTGCCGGTCGCAGGCTGAACAGGGCTTTGAAGGAGGGGACGCTGCCATGCGCAACCTCAGCCTTACCCGCCAGTGCCTCGGCCTGGTGACCCGTATCGAGTGCAGCATTCGTCCGCTGGCCGGTGACAATGGCCTGTGGACCTTGCTGTTCGCCGCCGGCATGGCCGGTGAGCAGCCATCGGCCATCAAGGCCCAAGGCCCGTTTCACGGTCCGCAGGTGGCCGAATCGGTGATGAACGCCGTGGTCGACAGCCTCACCCTGCACGGCTACCAGCTCAGCGATGACCCACAGATCTGGTGCCTGCACCTGCAGGCGCAGTTGCGTCAGATCAATGGTGACCGCTGCCGCAACCTGGGTGACTACCGCTTCCGCCCAGACAACTGAACGTCGCTGAGGCAACGCTGCGGGCTTTTGCTGTCATAGGTGGCTGGCTATACTCGCGCGCCCTATGTGCGTCATTCACGAGTCCCTAGCCTCCATGGAACGTATTCTCGAAAATGCGATGTATGCCTCACGCTGGCTGCTCGCGCCGATCTACTTCGGCCTGTCCCTGGGCCTGCTGGCCCTGGCGCTGAAGTTCTTCCAAGAAGTAATCCACGTATTGCCCAACGTCTTCTCACTCAGCGAAGCCGACCTGATCCTGATGATCCTGTCGTTGATCGACATGTCACTGGTCGGGGGCTTGCTGGTGATGGTGATGATCTCCGGCTACGAGAACTTCGTCTCGCAACTGGACATCGACGACAGCAAGGAGAAGCTCAACTGGCTGGGCAAGATGGACTCTTCGTCGCTGAAGATGAAAGTCGCCGCCTCCATCGTCGCCATCTCCTCGATCCACCTGCTGCGGGTGTTCATGGACGCGCAGAACATCTCCACCGAGTACCTGATGTGGTACGTGATCATCCACATGACCTTCGTGGTGTCGGCGTTCGTCATGGGCTACCTGGACAAGCTCACCAAACATTGAGCGGCAAGTTTCAAGCTTCAAGCGGCAAGAAAGAGCGGATAGGTGATGGGCTCTCGCTTGTAGCTTGTAGCTTGTAGCTTGTAGCTTGTAGCTTGTAGCTTGTAGCTTGTAGCTTGTAGCTTGTAGCTTGTAGCTTGTAGCTTGCCGCTGGCAGCGTCCCGCTGCCCGGTGTTAGGCTGCTCGCCCTTTTGACGAAGGGCGCGGATGTCAGGCGCCCTCAAGTGGAGCGAGCAATGTCCGAACTGAATCTGTCCACCGACGAAACCCGCGTCAGCTACGGCATCGGCCGTCAGCTGGGTGGCCAACTGCGTGACAACCCGCCACCGGGCGTGAGCCTGGAGGCGATCCTGGCGGGCCTGACCGACGCCTTCAATGGCGCCGACAGCCGTGTCAGCGAGGCGGACCTGTCTGCCAGCTTCAAGGTCATCCGCGAAGTGATGCAGGCCGAAGCGGCGGCCAAGGCCGAAGCCGCTGCTGCCGTTGGCAAGCAGTTCCTGGCCGACAACGCCAAGCGCGAAGGCATCACCACCCTGGCCTCGGGTCTGCAGTTCGAAGTGCTGACCGCCGGCAGCGGCGCCAAACCGAGCCGTGAAGACAACGTGCGCACTCACTACCACGGCACCTTGATCGACGGCACCGTGTTCGACAGCTCCTACGAGCGCGGCCAGCCAGCCGAATTCCCGGTCGGTGGCGTGATCGCCGGTTGGACCGAGGCGCTGCAACTGATGAATGCCGGCAGCAAATGGCGCCTGTACGTGCCGAGCGAACTGGCCTATGGCGCCCAAGGCGTGGGCAGCATCCCGCCGCACAGCACACTGGTGTTCGACGTCGAACTGCTCGACGTTCTGTAAGACCGCTGCGTATTCATCCCAGGGTAAGCCCGTGCCGGCAGGCGGCGGGTTCACCCTGGGATGTCGTCGGCCCTGCCACACTCAATTCCAATCGGTTCCGCCAGGGCGCAACGCCCGTGCATAGCAGAACAGGAACAGGTTGCGCACCACCTCTTTCAGCACCCCCGGTTCACTCGAATTCAGCCCAGTGAGATCCAGGTCGCCCTGGTCGCGCAGTTCGTCGAGCGCTTCTTCTTCGAGCACGGCGCAGACTTCGCCAGTCTCGCGGTGCAGGATGCGCAGGTAGGGATGGGGACGGTCGAGCCAGGCGTCGATCAGGTAGGTCATGGCAATTCTCCTTGGAGAGCGATTTCCAATGAGAATAATTCTTATTATCAGAATAGCAAGTGTCTATTAGCCGAATTCTGCCAAATGGTGCAGCGGACCCCGTTGCAGGACCCGGCCGGACCGCCCGTGGGCAGCCCGGCGGCGGCAGGTCAGACCTTGCGTACGAACTCGGACTTGAGCTTCATGGCGCCGATACCGTCGATCTTGCAGTCGATGTCGTGATCGCCATCGCACAGGCGGATGTTCTTGACCTTGGTGCCGACCTTGACCACCAGCGACGAGCCTTTGACCTTGAGGTCCTTGATCACGGTAACGGTGTCACCGTCCTGCAGGACGTTGCCGACCGAGTCCTTCTTCACCACGTCGTCGCTGGCCACCTCGGCTTCGCCGCTGGCCGACCATTCGTGGGCGCATTCGGGGCAGATCAGCTGGGTGCCATCCTCGTAGGTGTATTCGGAGTTGCAGGCGGGGCAGGGCGGCAAAGTGCTCACTTCGGTTCCTTGGTAGATAGGGGGATCAAAGGCGCACATTGTATAAGGTTTTGCCGCGCAGAGGTATTTTCTCTGGGCCAACGCAATCGCGGGGCAGGCGCGCTCCCACAGGATGACGACGATCCTGGGAGCGGGCTTGCCCCGCGATAAGCACGATGGGGTCTATCGGTCAGTGCGTACGCGCGACCGCAAACTCGCTGAGCTCCACCAGCGCATCGCGATACTCGCTCGCCGGCAGCACTTCCAGGCAGGCGATGGCGCGGGCGACGTAGTCGCGGGCCAGGTTCGCGGTGTAGTCCAGCGCGCCGGAGGCTTCGACGGCCAGGCGGATCTGCTCGAGGTCTTCCAGGCCGCCTTTCTGGATGGCCTGGCGCACCAGTGCGGCCTGCTCGGCAGTGCCTTCGCGCATGGTGTAGATCAGTGGCAAGGTGGGCTTGCCTTCGGCCAGGTCGTCGCCGACGTTCTTGCCCAGGGTCTCGGAGTCGCCCTTGTAGTCGAGCAGGTCGTCGACCAGTTGGAAGGCCACGCCCAGGTGGTCGCCGAAGGTACGCAGGGCTTCACGCTGCTGCTCGCTGGCACCGGCCAGCGCCGCGGCGCTGTGGGTGGAGGCCTCGAAGAGCATGGCGGTCTTGCCGCGGATGACGTCCATGTACACCTCTTCACTGGTGCTGGCGTCACGTACCCGCGACAGTTGCAGCACTTCACCCTCGGCAATCACCCGGGTGGCCTTGGAGAGGATCTGCATGACCGACATCGAGCCCAGTTCGACCATCATCTCGAACGAACGCGAATAGAGGAAGTCGCCCACCAGCACGCTGGGCGCATTGCCCCACAGGGCATTGGCGGTGGAGCGGCCGCGGCGCATGCCGGACATGTCCACCACGTCGTCGTGCAGCAGCGTGGCGGTGTGCAGGAACTCGATGGTCGCGGCCAACAGGCGCAGGTCGTCGCCTTCGCGGCCCAGGGCCTTGCCGCACAGCAGTACCAGCAGCGGGCGCAGGCGCTTGCCACCGGCCGATGTGATATAGTCGCCGATCTTCGATACCAGCGGCACGCGCGAGGTCAGCTGCTTCTTGATGATCTCGTCGACGGCACTGAAATCGTCAGCCACCGCGCGGTAGAAGGATTGGGGTTGCATCGGCTGCTCCATTGAGGTTGCGCGGCATGCTAGGTCGCGGGTCCCGGTGTGTCAAGGCGCGCCGCCTGCGCCGCAGGGCCGGCACTTGCAAGGCTTCGACCGGTTGCGTACAATCGCGCACCCTAACTTCCTGGGCAGCACCTGCCTTACGCAATTGCACCGGGCCGTTCCAGCCTCGTGCAGCCATGCCAGCCAATACTCATCATATAAAGCGCTGGGTGAGCAGGATTATCGGAGATTCAAAATGTCCTACGCAGTAATCGTTACCGGCGGCAAGCAGTACAAAGTCGCTGAAGGTGAATTCCTCAAGATCGAGAAACTGGAAGTCGCCACTGGCGAATCCGTGACCTTCGATCGCGTTCTGCTGGTTGCCAACGGTGACGCCGTCACCATCGGTGCTCCAGTCGTTGCTGGCGCTAAAGTAGTGGCCGAAGTCGTTTCGCAAGGCCGCCACGACAAGGTTCGCATCATCAAGTTCCGCCGTCGTAAGCACCACATGAAGCGCATGGGCCACCGCCAGTGGTTCACCGAAATCAAAATCACCGGTATCCAGGCTTAATTGCCACGATCCCCTGAATTTATTGGAGAATTGAACCATGGCACACAAAAAAGCTGGTGGTAGTACTCGTAACGGTCGCGACTCAGAATCGAAACGCCTTGGCGTGAAGATGTATGGCGGCCAGGTCATCAAGCCGGGCAACATCATCGTCCGTCAGCGCGGTACCGAATTCCACGCTGGCTACGGCGTTGGCATGGGCAAGGACCACACCTTGTTCGCCAAGATCGACGGCGTGATCAAGTTCGAGAAGAAGGGCGAGTTCAACCGCCGCTATGTGAGCATCGTCGCCGCCTGATCGCGACGTCGCTCCAGAAGCCCCGTCATGCGACGGGGCTTTTTCGTTTGTGGTGAGCCTCTTGCAAAGCTGTTTGTCTGGGCTGCCGGCGTTGGTTTCTGGTTCGTACGGGGCCGCCGCGCTCATTTTTGCAAGAGCCTCAAGGTTTTCTGGTTTTCAACTCGTCGTTCGGCGAGAGGCGGTTTTGAATGAAGTTTGTTGACGAAGTATCGATCCGGGTAAAAGCCGGTGACGGCGGTAATGGTTGCATGAGCTTCCGCCGCGAAAAATTCATCGAGAACGGTGGTCCCAACGGCGGTGACGGTGGCGACGGCGGCTCGGTGTTCATGGTGGCCGACGAGAACCTCAATACCCTGGTCGACTACCGCTACACCCGCCACCACGAAGCCCAGCGCGGGCAGAACGGCGGCAGCACCGACTGCACCGGCAAGAAGGGCGAGGACCTGTACCTGCGCGTGCCGGTCGGCACCACGGTGATCGACGCCTCCACCCAGGAGATCATCGGTGACCTGATCACCCCCGGCCAGAAGCTGATGGTCGCCCAGGGCGGCTGGCACGGCCTGGGCAACACCCGCTTCAAGTCCAGCACCAACCGTGCGCCGCGACAGACCACGCCAGGCAAGCCGGGCGAGCAGCGTGACCTGAAGATGGAAATGAAGGTGCTGGCCGATGTCGGCTTGCTGGGTCTGCCCAATGCGGGCAAGAGCACCTTCATCCGCTCGGTCTCGGCCGCCAAGCCGAAGGTCGCCGACTACCCGTTCACCACCCTGGTGCCGAACCTGGGCGTGGTCAGCGTCGACCGCTGGAAGAGCTTCGTCATCGCCGACATCCCCGGCCTGATCGAAGGGGCTTCCGAAGGCGCCGGCCTGGGTATCCGCTTCCTCAAGCACCTGGCGCGTACCCGCGTGCTGCTGCACCTGGTCGACCTGGCGCCGCTGGATGAAAGCAGCCCGGCCGATGCCGCCGAAGTGATCATCAACGAGCTGGCGCAATTCAGCCCGGCGTTGGTCGACCGCGAGCGCTGGCTGGTGCTGAACAAGGCCGACATGATCATGGACGAGGACCGCGACGCGCGGGTCAAGGAAGTGGTCGAGCGCCTGAACTGGGAAGGCCCGGTCTACGTGATCTCGGCCATCGCCAAGCAGGGCACCGAGCAGCTCAGCCACGACCTCATGCGTTACCTGGAAGACCGCGCCGACCGCCTGGCCAACGATCCGGCCTATGCCGCCGAGCTCAACGAGCTCGACCAGCGCATCGAAGACGAGGCCCGGGCCCAGTTGCAAGCCCTGGATGACGCCCGCACCCTGCGCCGCACCGGGGTCAAGAGCGTGCATGACATCGGCGACGATGACGACTGGGACGACTTCGAGGACGACGAAGACGGCCCGGAAATCATTTACGTGCGCGACTGACCGGTTGCAGTACACTGAACGCCGCTCTTCGAGTAGTGTGCCGTGATCAGGCTTGGGCGTTGAGCCCATCGCGGGACGAGCCCGCTCCCACAGGTCCGCTGCGATCCTTGTGGGAGCGGGCTTGTCCCGCGATGGCCTCAACACCCTCTCACGGTACGCCGCTCGAATGAGCGGCGTTTTGGTATCTACAGATTCGACATGGGTTGGAAGAGAAGATGCGAAGCAAGGTGACGGGCGCCCGGCGCTGGGTCGTGAAGATCGGCAGTGCGCTGCTGACCGCCGACGGCAAGGGCCTGGATCGTGGTGCGATGGCGGTCTGGGTCGAGCAGATGGTGGCGCTGCGCGAAGCGGGCGTGGAACTGGTGCTGGTGTCCTCCGGGGCCGTGGCCGCGGGCATGAGCCAACTGGGCTGGACTGCCCGACCGAGCGCGATGAACGAGTTGCAGGCTGCCGCGTCCATCGGCCAGATGCGTCTGGTGCAGGCCTGGGAGTCGAGCTTCGGCGAGCACGGCAAGCACACCGCACAGATCCTCCTGACCCACGACGACCTGTCCGACCGCAAGCGCTACCTCAACGCCCGCAGTACCCTGCGCACCCTGGTCGATCTGGGTGTGGTGCCGGTGATCAACGAGAACGACACCGTGGTCACCGACGAGATCCGTTTTGGCGACAACGACACCCTGGCGGCGCTGGTGGCCAACCTGGTCGAGGCCGACCTGCTGGTGATCCTCACCGACCGCGACGGCATGTTCGACGCCGACCCGCGCAACAACCCCGAAGCCCAGCTCATCCATGAAGCCCGCGCCGACGACCCGTCGCTCGACGCCGTGGCCGGCGGCACCGGTGGCGCGCTCGGTCGCGGTGGCATGCAGACCAAGCTGCGCGCCGCGCGCCTGGCAGCCCGTTCCGGTGCCCATACCATCATCATCGGCGGGCGCATCGAGCGCGTGCTCGATCGGCTCAAGGCCGGCGAGCGCCTGGGCACGCTGCTGTCGCCCGAGCGCGGCATGCTCGCGGCGCGTAAACAGTGGCTGGCCGGCCATCTGCAGACCCGTGGCACGCTGGTGCTCGATGCCGGTGCCGTCAAGGCCCTGCGCGAGTCGCACAAGAGTCTGCTGCCGGTCGGCGTGAAGACCGTGCAGGGCAGTTTCCGGCGCGGCGAAATGGTGGTCTGCGTGGGCCCGGACGGTCTTGAAGTGGCACGCGGCCTGGCCAACTACAGCGCCCTGGAGGCGCAGAAGATCATCGGTCAGCCGTCCGATGCCATCGAGCGTCTGCTGGGCTACAGCGCCGAGCCGGAGCTGGTGCACCGCGACAATCTGGTACTGGTCTGAGGAGTTCGCACATGCTGAAAAGGATGATTGCCGTGGCCGCGCTGGCGCTGCCGATGGCGGCTGGGGCCGATGAAATCGGTCAGGTGTCGACGGTGTTCAAGTTCCTTGGGCCGAATGACCGCATCGTGGTCGAGGCCTTCGACGATCCCAAGGTGGAGGGTGTGACCTGCTACTTGTCGCGGGCCAAGACCGGCGGGGTGAAGGGAGGGCTGGGCCTGGCCGAAGACCGCGCCGAGGCCTCCATCGCCTGCCGTCAGGTCGGGCCGATCAGCTTCAAGACCGAGCTCAAGGACGGTGACGTGGTGTTCAAGGAGCGCACCTCGCTGGTGTTCAAGACCATGCAGGTGGTGCGCTTCCTCGACAAGAAGCGCAACACGCTGGTGTATTTGGTGTACAGCGACCGTATCGTCGAAGGCAGCCCGCAGAATGCGGTGACGGCAATTCCGATCCGGCCGTGGGCGCAACAGTGAAACTGCGCTGATGTTGCGCTCGATGACGCTGGAGTCGAGCGCGCCACTGTAGGAGCGGCCTCGTGTCGCGATCGGGCGCGAAGCGGCCGCAAATCTGGCGACCGAGATCTTCCTGAAAGTCCGCAGTGGCTGATTTCACGGCCGCTTCGCGCCCGATCGCGACACAAGGCCGCTCCCACACGTGTTTGAACTGCGTCCCGAACGTAGAGGGGTGTCCAACATTTGGGGCGCAGCTCATCTTCACGATATCAGGCCAGTTCCTCGGCGTGATCCTCCCGCACGATCGCCTTCTCCACATCCCGCCGACTGATGTACTTCCAGTCCGATTCGTCGATGTAGATCCCGTTCGGCCCGCTGCCGCCCTCCAGGTCGATCGCCACGTGGGCCGACACCTGCGGCTTCACGCTTGCCAGGATCGGCACGAAGCCCAACTGCTGGCTGGTCTCCAGCAACGCCGCCTGGTTGCGCTCGTCGATGTCTGCCGCTTCGTCGAGGTAATACGGCAGGCGGATGCGGCCGGCCAGGTCGCGATCCATCAGGTGCAGCAACAGGTACATGTTGGTCAGCGCCTTGATGGTCATGGTGGTGCCGTTGGAGGCGGCGCCGTCGATGTCGGCGTGGATCACCGGCTGGCTGTTGATCTTGGTGATCTCGAAGGCCAGTTCGAACAGGTCCTTCAGGCCCAGCTGGTTGTGGTTGGCCGCCACCAGTCGCGCCAGGTACTCCTTGGCCTCTTCGTTCTTGTTGTCCTGCTCGGCGTTCTGCGTGAGGTCGAACACCGACAGGGTCTCGCCTTCCTCGTACTGGCCGGCGCTGTGGATGATCTGGTCGATGTGCTTGAGCGCTTCCTTGTTCGGCGCCAGCACCACGCGGAAGCTCTCCAGGTTCGACACCTGGCGGCGGTTGATCTCGCGGTTGAACAGGGCCAGTTGGTGCTCGAGGCTGTCATAGTCGCTGCGGATGTTGCGCAAGGTCCGGGCGATGTCGGTGACGGCGGCGCGGCGGGCCTTGGCCAGGGTCAGCGCTTCCTCGGTGCGGTGCGAATAGGCGTTGATCAACAGCGACAGGCGGCGCTCCATGTCGTCTTCGCTGTCGAACTTGGCCACGCCCTTGAGGCGCACCTGGGCATACAGCGCCTCGATCTGGTTGTCCACGCGCTGCAAGGCCTGCCAGCTGTCCTGGTAGTCGTTGAGCAGCGGCAGCAGGTTGTCCATCGAGTCGTCCACCGGCTCCATGAACGGCGTGCCGAACGGCAGGTCGGCCGGCAGCAGTTGGCGGCGACGCAGGGCGTCGTCGAGGGTGCGTTGTTTGGCTTCCATGTCGGCGATCTGGCGGCCGACCAGTTGCAGCTTGGCCGACAGTTGCTGGACGCGCTCGGTAAACGCGTCGCTGGAGCGCTTGAGTTCGTCCTGGGCCGCTTCGAACTGGGCTAGCTGTTCGAGCTTCTCTGGCTCTTCTGCGCTCAGCGTTTCGCTGCGGCGGAAGTCTTCCAGGGCCTTCTGCGCGTCCAGCACCTGCTGGTACAGCGCCTCAGTCTGGGCCTTGCTCGCGGCGCGATCCAGGGCCACGGCCTGCTGGGTCTTGAGCTGGCGCAGCTCTTTTTCCAGGCGCTCCTTCTGATCGCGCAGGGCGGCGCGGTCGGCCAGGGCCTGCAGCGCTGGCGGTTCGATGTGCGACAGGTCGATGGACAGCCCCGGCACCTCGAAACGTTCGCCCTTGAAGCGGTCGAGCACCTGCTCCAGGGTGCTCACCCACTGATCGCCGTCGTCCACCTCGATGCCGCGCTCGCCCAGCGGCAGGCTGAACAGCGCGCCATTGAACAGGCGCATCAGGCGGTCGACGTCCTGCTGCGAGAATTCCTCGCGCAGGCGCGCATAGCTGTTGTTGTCGGCGTGCTCGAGCTGCTGCTTGACGGCCTTGAGGCGTTTTTCCAGGTCGCGCACGCGCTCGTCGAGGTCTTCGGCGGAGAACTGGCGCGACTGCGCCAGGGCGCCGGCCAGTTCGTCGTGAGCGTCCTTGGCCGCCAGCAGTTGCTGCTCCAGCACCTTGACGTCATCGACCAGGGCGAAGCGGTGCTTGAGCACCGACAGCTCGCCAAGCCAGCGCTGGATGCCGGTGATCTCCCGCTCCAGGCGCATCAGTTCCTGGGTACCGCCGCGCTGGTCGTTCTGCAGGGCGTCCTGCTCGGCCCGGTAGTGCTCGGCCTGGATCACCAGTTCGTCCTTGCGCGCGGCCGCGTAGTCCTGCCAGGTGCCGAGCAGGCTGTCGAGCAGCGGCGAGAGGCGGTGCAGCTTACCGCGCAGAATGTCGCGCTGAGCCACGCCACCGGCCAGGGCCTCGACCAGCGGACCGGCCGCGACCAACGCGTTGTAGTCCTGCTCCATGCGTCGCACGTCGCGGAAAGCTTCTTCGCACGCCGCGATGTAGTCGACACTGCCCGAGCGCAGGCTGTGCTCGAAGGCGTCGAGGAACAGTTGTTTGAGCTTGGCGGCGGTGATCTCGCGCATGTGCAGCAGGTTGATGAACAGTGCGCGGAAGGTCTTCAGGCTCTGTTCGCTGGTCGAGCGCAGCGGAATCAGGGTGAGGTCCAGCGGCACCGAGGTGTGCCCGCCCACCAGCAGCCGGCGCAGTTCGTCCGGCTTGAGCTCGTAGGCCTTCAGGCCATTGCGCTCCAGGTTGGTGAACAGCTCCTTCTGGCGCAGGCAGGTGTCGTCTTTCTGGTAATGGGCCAGGTCCAGTTCACCCTGGTAGGCGAAGAACTGGTGACCGAAACCGCCACCGGGTCCACGGCCGACCACGCCGATCACGTGCGGGCCGTGGGGCAGGTTCAGTTCGCAGAGGATATAGCTGGTGTCGCTGGCGAAGTAGAACCGCCGCGACTGCTCCAGGCTGTACTTACCGAAGGCCATGTCCGACATGCGCGCCAGAATCGGGAATTGCAGCGCGTTGATCGATGCCGATTTACCCAGGTTGTTGGCGCCGTACACCGACAGCGGGTGCTCCAGCGGGAACAGGCCGAGGCTGTAGCCGGCGGTGTTGAGCAGTGCGAAGCGGCGAATGCCGTAGCGTTCCTGGCTCATGCGTCAATCTCCTGTTGCTCTTCGCGGATGGCACGGGCCAGGGCGTCTTCTTCGGACTCCTCGCCGTCGAACGGCGTCAGGTCCAGCGGGTCGTCGGTGCGGTGCAGTTCTTCGGGTGTTTCTTCCTCGATCAGCACCGGTGTCGGCAACGGCAGGTCGCTGTGCAGGGTGGCGGCCAGGTCGCGGTCCTGCTGGACCGACAGGCACACGTCGAGGAAACGGTGCATCGGCGGCAGGAAGCGGTAGATGCCACCTTCCTCGAAGGCGAAGCCCAATTGCGTCATGCGCCGCAGGATTTTTTCTTCGAGCTCCTCGACCGTCTGCACCTCGGCCTGCAGGAACAGGTCGCGGTACTTCTCCAGCAGCGAGGGCAACTCGTCGCGGCCGATGCTGCCGCCGTCGAGGACGGCGATCGGGTCGCGGCCCTGGTCGGCCAGGTGCTCGACCAGGATGAAGGTGAACAGTGCCAGGCGTTGGGCGGTCTTGTTCACCTGCGCGGCGGCCTGTTCGGGGACGAAGTAGTAGAAGCCGCGGGTGTCGCACACCAGTTCGAAGCCCAAGGCCTTGAACAGGCTGCGGTAGGCATCCTGGAAGTTCGACAACTGGGCGTACAGTTCCGGGTCGCGGCGGCTGATGTGGAAGCCCTTGAACAGCTCGCGGAAGATCGGCGCGAGCTGGGACAGTTCGGAAAGATCAAGATGCATGGATGGGACTCGCGGTGGATTCGGTGGCGGCCGGCGAGGGCTCGCGGCTGGAGGTCAGGGCGAAGGAGCGCAGGCTGACCACGTGTTCGCGGGTGAGATAATCCTGGCGCTCCAGGCGCGCGCGGCTGAAGCGCTTTTCACGCGACAGGCGCGAGAACCAGTACAGCAGTTCGTCGGTGGCGCCTTCGGGCTCCTGCTCCAGCAACCAGACCATCAGGTCGGGCAGCGGCAGGGCGTCTTCGCAGCGTTCGAGCATTTCCTTGACCGTGCGTGGCGCGCGCGGCAGCGGGCCTTTGTCGGTCCTGTGCGCCTTGGGGAAGCGCGCCGGCTTGGGCTCGAAGCGGGCCAGCGCATACACATAGGCCTCGACCTGGCTGGCGCTGCCAAGGAAGGTGCTCTGCGGTCGGGTGAACAGCGGCATGGCCGCCTGTGGCACGGCATCCAGGCCTTTCTTGCGGATCACCGACAGGGCCAGCGCCGCGCCGCGGGTCACGGCGTTGTGCCGACGGGCTTCCTCGCGCAGCGGCAGCAGCAGTTCACGGGCATGGCGCAGGGTGAGCTGGGCGCTGGTCTGCATCTCGAGGATGCGCGCGTGGGTGCGCAACAGCATGTCGTCGTCGACCAGATGACCCAGGCGCGCCTGCTCGCCGAGCAGGCGCAGCAGCACGGTCTCGACCTTGCGTACGCCCTGCTCGAAGGCGCCGTCGGCATTGACCAGCTGGATCATCGGCTCGACGTATTCGTCCCAGGTCGCCAGCACTTCGGCGTAGCGTTGGCGCAGGGGGATCTGGCGGTTGCTGGTCTTGGCCCGTTCGGCCACGGCCACCAGCGCCTGCTCGTCGTTATCGAGCTTCTTCAGCACGTCACGCACGCGCATGTCGAGCAGGCGCAGTTGGCGCGCCAGGTCGTCGCTGTCGCGGTTGTCGAAGGCGTCCTGGATATGCCCGGCCAGACGTTCGAGGTGGCGCAGGTAGGCTTCGATCTCCAGGCACAGGCCCAGGCGGTGCTCGCGGCGCAGGTAGGCGAGAAAATCGTGGATCTGCGCGTTGAGCTCGAAGCGGTTCGGGCTCTTGGCCACCGGGACCAGGATGTCCAGGCGGATCCACACGTCGAGCAGTTGGGTGATGTCCTGCGCGGTGCTCTCCACCTGCTGGCGGGCCAGTTGCTGGCGCAGCTCGACCAGGCTCAGGGTGCCCTGGTCGAAACGCTCGCACAGCGGCTCGATCAAGGCCCAGTGTTCGGCTAGGGCGCGCAGGACGCGCTTGGGTTCGATCATTGGCGGGTCGACTCGTTGCCAAATAAAAGCGGCGATTGTACTGCATCAGGGGGGCAGGGTTTCACCCCTTGGTCCGGGTTTTGCCCGGCCTGGGTGGCCTGGTCGCGGATGAACCCGCGCCTGGGCGGTGCGCGCGGCCTCGGAAGCGGGATTGGCTCGGAAAATTTCCGCCAACGGCGTTAGAATGCCCGACCGCCACCCAACCCTCCGGAACCTGAGCCGTGCTGACCGAGCCCCGCCGCCGCGCCTACCTGTCCGCCATGCAAGTGGTGCACTGGCTGCCGCGCGCCGAACTGCCGTTCGCGGCGCCTTCGCGGCCCGAGTTGCTGCTGCCGGTGGCGCCGGTGGAGACACCGGACTTCGAGGTGCAGCCGGCGCGCCCGGCAGCCGCCACTCAGGCCGAGGCCGTGCCGGTCGCCGGCCAGGTGCGTCAGATCGAGCGGCCGAAGATCGAGATTCCGCGCCCAGGCAGCACGCCCAAACCGGCCGCCCCGGTGGCCGAGCGCGAGCCGGAGGTGCCCAAGGTCGCAAGGCCCGCGCCGGTGCCGCCACCGCGCTTCGCCTTGCAACTGCTGCGCGCGGGCAAGTGCCTGCTGTTGGTGGAGTTGGCCACCGGGCAGCCGTTCCAGAGCCGCGACCCGTCCTATCTGCTGCTCAAGGACATGCTGCGCGCTGCCGGCCTGCCCGACGCCCCGCAGATCGTCGGCGAGCCGGTGCGTTGGCCGCTGTTGTTGCGCAGCACCATGGACCAGGGCCCGGAGTCGGCGCGCGACTTCGTCCAGGGCTTTGTCCAGGCGCGCCTGGAGGAAGTCCCCAGCCACTGTGTGTGGTTGGTCGGCCTGCCGGCGGTACGCTTCGCCGCCGCTGCCGACGAGCAGGCGTACTACCAGATGCTCACGGTCGAGGGCCTGGGCGAGGTCTGGGCACTGCCGGGTCTTGAACTGTTGATGGACGAGCCGCCGCGCAAGGCGCTCGTCTGGAAAGCCATGCGCCAGCTGATGGCGCGCTGGAAGAGCGTTGAATGAGTGACTCGATCAGTTTCCGCCCGATGACCGAGGCGGATCTGGATGCCGTACTGAAGATCGAATATGCCGCCTTCAGTCATCCCTGGACCCGCGGCATCTTTCAGGATGCGCTCAAGTCCTACGAAGTGTGGTTGATGTTCGACGGCCAGCAGCAGGTGGGACACGGGGTGATCAACGTGATCATCGACGAAGCGCACCTGCTCAACATCACCGTCAAGCCGGAGAACCAGGGGCGCGGGCTGGGCCTGCGCCTGCTCCAGCACCTGATGGCACGGGCCTGGCAGCTCAATGGCCGGGAATGCTTCCTGGAAGTGCGCGCCAGCAACCAGTCGGCCTATCGGTTGTACGAGCGTTACGGCTTCAACGAAATCGGCCGGCGCCGGGACTACTACCCGGCGCCGGGCGGACGCGAAGATGCGCTGGTGATGGCCTGCACCTTGCTCGAGGACTGAGGCGGGCTAAAGCTCCACTTCGGCCGGCCTGCGCAAATCGCGCAGGCTGCGCGTCACGCTCCCGGTGTTGCACTTGGCGGCGGCCTGTGCCGGCGTCATGTCGCGGATGCTGCGGTAGAACAGCTCGCAGGTCTGCTTCTTCTGCGTCACTTGCCACTTGGTCGCACAGGCCTCCAGTGTCGCCTTGGCATCGGCGTTAGGATTGCGCCCCATTCCGGCCTGCCAGCAGGCGGCGGTCAGATCCTGGCCCATCATCTTCAGCCCCGCCGCGTCGGCCTTGTCCTGATCGCCGCCGGTGTTGTTCTTGTCCGCTGCATACCAGATCGCACTGGGGTGGTTGGCGCCGAGCACCGGCACCTGGCTGCCGGCCTGCGGGCTGATGCTGACCAGCCCCAGCACGTTCACCTTAGGCCCGTACTGCTGCTGGATCCAGCTGCGCACCGGGGCGCCGAAGGCCACCATCGGCAGCGGCTGGGTGCCCTGGCGCAGGGTCATCTGCTTGACCATGCGCGTCTGGTAGTCGCTGAAGTAGCTGTAGGTGCCCTCCAGGTCCTTGCCGGCGCTGGCGGGCGCGGCAATCGGGGCGATGTCGACGATGGTCTGGTAGGCCGGGGTCTGGCTGGCGTCGATGCCGTTGAAGGTGAGCAACTGTGCCCAACGGTCAGTGGTGTTCGAGCGCAGGTAGTCCTGCGCCTGGGTGAGCGAGTAATCCGGTGGGAAATGCAGCAGCTCGATGCTGCGGCGGTTCTCCAAGGCCATGCCCAGCGGCAGGAACAGGTACCAGTCGTAGGCCCATTTGCCGTCCTTGTTCAGACGGGTGGCGCCCTGATAGGCCAGCTCGCCACTGTCGAGCAACTGGCGCAGGGGCTCGGCGTAGCTCGGTGGGACATCGCTGATGAGGGCTTGCACATGGTCGTCGCTGTTTCGACTGACCTGAACCTGGGCGTTGGCGTAGCCGTCGCGACGCACGCTCTGGGTCAGGTAGTGTTCGACGGTCTGCTCCAGAGTCCAGTCGCGAAAGCAGATCACATGGCAATTGTTGGGAAAGGCGAACAGGCGGGTGACCCGCTGCGCATCGCCCAGGTCGATGCGCGCATCGGCCTGGACCAGACCGCTGAAGGCGAGGGCGGCCAGGGCCGATACAGCCAGCTTGTGCATGCGTAACTCCTTGTCGGTGGCCGCCGGGGCCGGCGGGCTGTCCATAATAAGGCGCTACGCTTGCAAACATCATGTCTCGACGCGTGAGCCGCCTGTTTTGCAGGGGCGGCGATGGCCGCTTGGGTGCAGCGTATGCAGGCCATCCCGTCTGATTCAGTCGTGTTCAGACTGCTTTGGCTTCACCGGTGTGCGTAGGGGCTTGGGTGAAAGTTGCGTTTCTCGAATGACACGCCCCGTGGCGCCATCAATCTTGTACACCGTCCTGTCAACCAGCAAGAACATACTCTTGCTATCGACCAAGATCAGATGTCCCGTCAATCTTGTTGACGTGTTTGTGATGACCGTCACTGTACTGTCGAGACCCTGGGAGGCCTCCAGGCCGGTGTATTTTGCAAAGTCGTCCAGACCATTCTTCAATCCCCGCTGCACGCCTATGGCCGGTGCCATGAAGGCTGTGAACAGGGTGATTCCAATCCATGTGGAGAGCCCTAATACAACCGGGAAGGGTAGTCGCTTGGTGACCAAAGACACGAAGATCGCGGCTATCACAATGAATGCCAGTGCCACGAGCGCAGGGCCGATGATTGGCACGCTATTCGCTGCACTCATCGCGCCCGACCATGCACTGACGTACCCATATAACAGTAGGGTCGGTATACCCAAGGCAATCTCGTTGATATCGATACCGAATCTGTCGTACGAGCCGATCAGCGTCGAATAACCATACACCAGCAGACCACCTTGAATGCTCCAAGCACCCGTCGCCACAAGTTTGAACGCGAGGTCAGTATTGGCTTTTGTAACTTTTGACTGATCAAGCGCTTGCGGTGGTTGTTCGGCGGCATGTGTAGAGATGGTCAACGGTGTCAGCCATTCAACTTTGAGCGTTTTATTCCTGTTCCAAAACACTGCACTGTCCTTAGTGGGAAATTAAGGAGCGCACGATACCTGGCCGCTTATTTGTGAACCAAACGGAAATGATGATCGAGCGACAGCACGTGGTTGACCGTGGCCGCGGCGGGCGTGCGCTGAAGAAGCTGAAGAAATCGCAGGCAAAGAAAAAGGGCTTACCTTGCGGTAAGCCCTTTTCAGGTTTGGTGGCTACACAGGGACTTGAACCCCGGACCCCAGCATTATGAATGCTATGCTCTAACCAACTGAGCTATGTAGCCAATGGCGCGCATTATTCTCTTGTGATGCCCCTGTGTCAACACTCATTTCAAAAAAAATCTACACGGTTTCAGATGCTTAGCCGTGCACCTCACCTCAATGGACGATCAGCGCCTGGCCGAGCAAGGGGTAGGCCCGCAGTTGCTGGTCGGCGATCAGCGCATCCAGCGTATTGCTGGCAGGGTCCAGCGCAAAATCGCCGCTGATTCGGCGTTGCCCGATCTGCGCGTCCAGCACCCACACCCGCATACCCCGATAACCGGCCAGCGCCTCCAGCACCTGCTGCAAAGGCAGGTCGCGGGCGATCAAGCGACCGTCGCGCCACGCCTGAAGGCTGCGGGTGTCGACTTTTTCCACCGCCTCCAGATGCCCCGAATCGAACCGCACCCGCTCGCCGGCCGAGAGCAGGCGCTGGTCGCCGCCCTGGCGGATCAGGGCCTTGCCGTTGAGCACCACCAGCTCGTCGTGATCGCTGTAGCGGCTGAGCCTCAGGCGCGTGGCGAAGACCTGGATCGACACATCGTCCACCTGGACTTCCAGCGCGCGCCCATCGAGGTTGACCTCCAGATCCACCAAGCCCTGCACCAGTTGCAACTGTCGGGTGCGACCGCGCAAGTCCACGTTCATCGCGCTGGCACCGTCCAAGTGCAGGGTGGAGCCATCGGCCAGACGCACGCTGCGCCGCTCGCCAGCACTGGTGTGCAGTTCGCTGCCCAGGCGCTGCATCAGTGGCCAGTAGACAAAGGCCAGTGCGGCCAGCAGCAGCAGGAACAGCGCGCCGAGCAGGCTGCCCCAGTGGCTGCGGCGCAGCGCCAGCGGTCGTGGACGCGGCCGCCCGGCCGGGGTCGGCACTGAGCCAGGACGGTGCTGCAGGGCGGCAAAGGCGCGAGCGTTTTCCGGGTCCTGGCACCACTGGGCGAAGGCCTTGCGCTGCTGCGCGTGACTGCCGGGGCGGCTCAGCAGGGCCAGCCACTGCAGCGCTTCTTGGTGAGGATCAGGGTCGAACCGCGCGGCTGGCATCGGGCTCATGGTATCGGTCGGCTCGCGAAGCGGGCAGGGTGCCCGGAACTGAGGGAAGGGAGCGAAAGATGCTAATTGTAGTGAGAACCATTTACAAGTACGCATCGGATGGATGGCACCCCGCTGGCAAATTAGGGGTGGCTTCGTATCGAGATGTTTCTAATAATCGGAGCCCAACCAGAGCACGGATGTCGAGCCCATGGCCATCAGCAGTACCCCGAGCAGCCCCGCGATCTCCAGCGCTACGCCGACCTCCGGCAGCAGTCCGCTGGTGATGCGGATCATCACGTTCTGCGCGCTGGCGCACCTGATCAATGACCTGATCCAGTCGGTCCTGCCGGCCATCTATCCGATGCTCAAGGCCAACTACGGCCTGAGCTTCGCCCAAATCGGCCTGATCACCTTGACCTTCCAGGTGACCGCCTCGCTGCTGCAGCCCTGGGTCGGCTTCTACACCGACAAACGCCCCACGCCGAACCTGTTGCCGATGGGCACCCTGTGCACCCTGGTGGGGATCGTCATGCTCGCCTTCGTCGGCAGCTTTGCGATGATCCTCCTGGCCTCGGCGCTGGTGGGCATCGGCTCGTCGACCTTCCACCCGGAGACTTCGCGCATCGCCCGGCTGGCGTCGGGTGGGCGCTTCGGCCTGGCGCAGTCGACCTTCCAGGTAGGCGGTAATGCCGGCTCCGCATTCGGCCCATTGCTGGCAGCGGCCATCGTCATTCCGTTTGGTCAGACCCATGTGGCCTGGTTCGGTCTGGCAGCCCTGTTCTTCTTCGGCGTGACCCTGGTGCTGCGGCGCTGGTACAAGGACCACCTGAACCAGTACAAGGCGCGCAAGGGCGGCGTCGCCAGCCATGGGCTGTCGCGTCGACGCGTGCTGGCGGCGCTGGTGGTGCTGGGTCTGCTGGTGTTCTCCAAGTACTTCTACATGGCCAGCTTCACCAGCTACTTCACCTTCTATCTGATCGAGAAGTTCGGCCTGTCGGTGGCCAGTTCGCAATTGCACCTGTTCCTGTTCCTCGGCGCCGTAGCCGCTGGCACCTTCTTCGGCGGGCCGATCGGCGACCGCATCGGGCGCAAGGCGGTGATCTGGTTCTCGATTCTGGGGGTGGCGCCATTCACCCTGGCGCTGCCGTATGCCGATCTGTTCTGGACCACCGTGCTGAGCCTGGTGATCGGTTTCATCCTGGCCTCGGCGTTTTCCGCGATCGTGGTGTACGCGCAAGAATTGGTGCCGGGTAACGTGGGCATGATCGCCGGGATCTTCTTCGGCCTGATGTTCGGCTTCGGCGGCATCGGCGCGGCGCTGCTCGGTTACCTGGCCGACCTGCGCGGGATCGAGTACGTGTATGGATTGTGCTCGTTCCTGCCGTTGTTCGGCTTGCTGGCGGTGTTCTTGCCATCGACCGGGAAGCGTTGAGCCGGGGCCGCTAAGCGGTCCAATCGCGGCACAAGGCCGCTCCCACAAAGTCCGCGTAAAGCCGTAGACATGGGGCTGCGCGGAACTTGTGGGAGTGGCCTTGTGCCGCGATGGGCTGCGCAGCAGCCCCAGTGCCAGCACTACAGATCTTGAGTGAACAGCATCATGGCGCTGCCTGGGCGTTGACGGATCGGGTGGCCCTGGCCTAGAGTCCGACCCCCTCATCTTCTTGCAGCGAACCTCGCAATGCGCCGCACCCGTAGCCTCAGCCCCTGCTGCCAGCCTGTCGCCCCGACAGCGCGCCGCGCGTGGCCGAGCGACACGGTGCTCAAGCGTCGACGCAGCGTGCTGTTCGCCTTCACCTTCTCCCCGCACCTCGCCTCGAGCTGATCCAGGCCTGCGTCTGCCGTGTGTTCTCGACACGGCCGTGGGCGCCTGCGTTTGTCGATCCTTCGGTGGGGTGGAAAAGTACATGAACATGCGTTTGCTGGCGGGCCTGTTGTTCGCCGTGTCGGTGGTGGGCTTCAGCCTGGGGGCCAGCCTGCCGCTGGTGTCGTTGCGTCTGCACCAGGCCGGGGCGGGCACCCTGGAAATCGGCATGGTCTCGGCGATTCCTGCTGCCGGGATGATGCTCTCGGCCTTCATGGTCGATGCCTGCTGTCGGCACTTCACCCGGCGCACCCTCTACCTGCTGTGCTTCAGCCTGTGCGCCTCGAGCATCGGTTTGCTGGAATGGGCTTTCGACAGGCTCTGGCTGCTGGCGCTGCTGCGCCTGGCTTTGGGGATCGGCATGGGCATCGCCATCATTCTCGGCGAGTCGTGGGTCAATGCGCTGTGCGCGGAGCACAACCGCGGCAAGATCATGGCGCTGTACGCCACCAGTTTCACCGGCTTTCAGGTGCTCGGCCCAGCGCTGCTGGCGTTGCTCGGGCCGAACAGCCCATGGATCACCGCCGTGGTCACCGCCGGTTACGGCCTGGCCCTGCTGTGCATTGTGTTCAGCGTGCCGAACGACTGCGTCGAGCATGACGAGGAGGACGCGCGCAGCTTCACCCTGGCGGGGTTCTTCCGCGTCGCACCGGCACTGTGCGTAGCGGTGCTGTTTTTCTCGTTCTTCGACGCTGTGGTGCTCTCCTTGCTGCCGGTCTACGCCACCAGCCACGGCTTTGCCGTGGGCGTGGCGGCGTTGATGGTGACGGTGGTGTTCGCCGGCGACATGCTCTTCCAACTGCCATTGGGCTGGCTGGCCGACCGGGTCGAGCGTACCGGGCTGCACCTGCTGTGCGGCGTGGTGGCCATGGCCATCGGCATCGCCTTGCCCTGGCTGCTGAACCTGACGTGGCTGTTATGGCCGCTGCTGGTGCTGCTTGGCGCAGTGGCCGGCGGCATCTACACCCTGGCGCTGGTGCTGATCGGCCAGCGCTTCAAAGGACGCGACCTGGTCACCGCCAACGCCAGCGTCGGGCTGCTGTGGGGCGCCGGTAGCCTGGTCGGCCCGTTGCTCAGCGGGGCGGCGATGGATGTCGCGCCCCACGGCCTGCCCATGGCCCTGGCGCTGATGGCCGGGCTGTTCGTGTGCTTCGCCCGCCAGGCGTATCGGCAGGTTCAGCGGGTGTCAGTCCAGGCGGGCTAGGCCTCAGAAGCTGCCGCGCAGGGTGACCGATACGTTGCGTGGGTCACCCCAGTAGTAGCCAGTCGGCGTCGGTGCCACCTGACGGTAGTAGCGGCGGTCGAACAGGTTGTTGGCGTTGACCTGCAGCGAATACTGATCGTTGAAGCGGTAGTTGACCATGGCGTTGTACACCGCGTAGCCCGACTGGCTGGCCACCGCGTTGCCGCTGCGGTTGTAGATGTCGCTCTGCGCCTGCACCCCACCGCCAACGGTCCACGCCTCCCATTCGCCTGGCAGGCGATAGCTGGTGAACAGGCGCAGCAGACGCTTGGGGTCGGTGGTGCGAATGGCGTTGCCGGTGTTGCCGGTGGTGTCCTTGAGGTATTCGGTAGTGTTGTAGGTGTAGCCGCCACTGACGTTCCAGCCCGGCAGCACTTCGCCGGAAATCTCCAGCTCGAAGCCCTGGCTGCGGTTCTTGCCGGCCGCCACCTTGCAGTAGCCGCTGGTGTAGTTCGGCGGGCAGGGGTTGGGGCCGCTGATGTCGTCCAGCGGGTTGCCGACCTGGTAGATACGGAAGAACGCCAGCGAGGTGTTCAGTCGGCCGTCGTAGAACTCGCCCTTGATGCCCGTCTCGTAGGCTTCGCCGGTGACCGGTGCGAGCACCGAGCCGCTGGCGTTGGTGGCAGTCTGCGGGTTGAAGATTTCGGTGTAGCTGGCGTAGGTGCTGAAGGTGTCGTTGAGGTCGTAGATCAGCGCGGCGTACGGCACCACCTTGTTGTCGACGCTGAATGTGCCGTTGGAGCGGGTGTTGTTTTCCTGCTCGTAGTCATACCAGTTGCTGCGCGCGCCGATGATGGCAGTGAGTGGGTCGGCCAGGGAAATGCGCCAGGTGGCGTAGGCACCTTCCTGGGTGGTGCGGGTGCGCACCGGGTGCGCGGTGATGTCGATCGGTGGATTGGCCAGGCTGCGCTTGGGGTCCCAGGTGCGGATGTCGAACAGCCCCGACTGCACGAAGTTGGTGGCCGAGGCGTAGGAATCGTTACGAATGCGCTCGACCCCGACCATCAGTTCATGGGTGCGACCGAACAGGTCGAACGGCCCGTTGAGGGTGGCGCTGAGGTTGTTCTGCAGGCTTTCGCCGCCATCGCCCTCGGTGACCTGGTAGCGCATCAGGTAGGGGTTGTTGGTGGGATTGGCGGTGCCGGTGGCGCGGGTGAAGTAGGTCTGCTTGAAGCCGTCGTCGGCCAGTTGGAAATGGGTGCGCTGGGCCATCAGCTTGAGCGTCCAGTCGTTGTCGAAGCGGTGTTCGAGTTCGGCGAAGCTTTGCAGGTTGCTGCGGTTCCAGCGGTTCCAGTCGGCGCCCAGGTAGGTGCTGCGGCCCAGCGGCAGGGGCGAGCCGTCGTAGTCGGCCGGCAGGTTGCCCCAGGCCCCGGTGGCATCGAGCTGGGTCCATTCAAGACCGGTGGTCAGGGTGGTGCTGTCGCTGAGGTCGAAGGCCAGCGCGCCATACAGCACGTCCTTGCGCTCCTGGCGCGAGCGCTGGAAGTGGTCCTTGTCATCGTGCACGGCGATGATCCGGCCGCGCACGTTGCCGGTGTCGGTCAGCGGGCCGGAGACGTCTGCCACATAGCGTTGGGCGTTCCAGGTGCCGAGGGTGATACTGCCGCTGCCCTGGTAGTCGTAGGTCGGCCGCTTGCGCACCAGGTTCACCGTGCCCGACGGGTTGCCCGAGCCGCGCAGCATGCCGGTGGCCCCGCGCAGGATCTCGGCACGGTCGATGATCGCGGCATCGCTTTGGATGAAAGAGCCGCCGCCGCTGCTCTGCACCACGGTGGCGCCGTCGTACTGGATGGCGTCGATGGCGTAGCCGCGCGAGTAGTACTGCACCCGCTCGCTGTCGGTGAGGTTGACCACCACGCCGGGCGTCTGCTCCAGCAGGTTGGTCAGGTTGGTGATCTGCTGGTCGTCGATGCGCTGACGGGTGACCACGGTGACCGACTGCGGCGTACGGCGGATGCTCTGCGGGGTTTTGCCGATGGTCACCGCACCGGTGGTGTAGGAGCCGGTGTGTTCGGTGGTTTCGCCCAGCAGGTCGCTGGAGATGCTGGTGGCGCCCAGTTGCAGGGCATCGCCGACGTCCAGCGCCGGCATCAGGATGAAGCTGTTCGCGCTTTGCTGCTGGGCCTGTACGTCGCTGCCCTGCAACAGGATCGACAGGGCCTGGGCGCTGTCATGGCGGCCCTGCACGCCGCCGGTGGTCTTGCCCGCGAGGCTGGCGGCATCGAACGAGAGGTTCAGCCCGCCCTGGCGCGCCAGTTGTTCCAGCGCTGCGGCCAAGGGCCCCGGAGCAATGTTCCAGGAAAGCTGCTGGCGTTGGTCGGCCGGGGCGGCCACGGCTTGGACACAAAGGCCGCTGCCGGCCAGGCCCAGGCCGAAGGCGGCGGCGTGGATGGCACGGCGCAGGCCAGTGGAGGAGGGGGAACACGGGCGAATCATGGAGCGCTCCTGAAGTCGGGGTGAGCCACGTATGGGCTTGATTCCTTCAGGCCGGACGAGAATGAGATTCCACCTCATTTATTTTGTGCAATCGATGTTTTCGGTGCGCGCGATTCGTTCGGGGAAATGCATTAAGCTGTCGCGCCGCAGGTTTGTCGCTGCGCCAAGCGCCACTGGACCGGGGTTATGGATTGGGATCAGGTAAAGGAATACAGCGTGAAGCGTTGGACAGTCGTTACGATTTTTGCCGTTTTGGTGCTGTGGCTGGGTGGGTTTTCGCTCTGCACGGTGGCTCAAGCTTCCCCGAAGACCCCTGCGGAACAGCTCATCCACGATCAGTTCGCCAGGCGAATGCTGAAGGCGATCCGTGCGCAGAAGAGTTATCCGCGTGCGGCCGTGGAACTGGCGCCTGATGCGGATCTCTATCTGCGCCTACTGCTGGACCACAAGGGTCGAATCGTCGCTTTCAACACCCAACTGGTGTCGGGCAATCTCATTTTCCGTGCAGAAACCGTGTTGATCGGCGTCAGACTTTCTCGTCTTCCTGTGACGGTGCCGTCGCCCATTTTATTGACGAACGGCGTTGTCGAAGTGATCGCACCCTTGGTGTTCAGAAGAGCGGATGCGGACGATGAGCGCCAGGATGAGCCATTCATCAGCCCTCTGGCGCTTTGAGTCTTCGGCTCTCCAGTCAATGTCCCACCACCCTGCGCCACTAGGCGCCGATACTCACCCAATACCGCGTCCGATAGTCGACACGCACCGGCAGCGTGTGGGCGATCAGATACAGAATCTGATCGGTGTCGGCCAACTGATAGGTGCCCGACACCTCGAGCCCGGCCACTTGCGGGGCGCAGCGGATGAACCCTGGTCGATAGCGTGACAACTCCGTCACGAAGGCACCGAGCGGCATCTTCTGCACGCTCAACACGCCCTCGGTCCAGCCCCACGGATCACCCTGCAAATGGGCCGCCTCGACCCCGCCCGCAGGACTGACGTTCAGCACTTCACCCGGCCCCACGCGCCGCGACTGAGCGGACGCCGGGAACAGCTGCACCTCGCCGCTGCGCACGGCCAGCAGCAGGCCGGCGTCATGCTCGCGCAGCAGGAGATGGCCATCGCGGGTGTTCAGCTCGCCGACCGGCGTCTGAATATGGAAGGGGCGCTTATCGTCGGCCTGGCTGGCCAGGCTGACCTCACCCCGGATCAGCGTCAGCAACCGTTGGTTGGCGCTGTAGCGCAGGTCGATGGCGCTGGCGGTATTGAGTTGCAGGCGGCTGCCGTCGCTGCCCCGCAGGTCGCGGCGCTCGCCAGTGGCGGTGCGGCTGTCGGCCATCAGCGCGGGCAGGCCCAACGGCTCGCGCAGGCCCCAGGCCGCGCCCGTGCACACCGCCAAGCCTGCCAGCAGCTTGAGCGTGTCGCGCCGGGCCAACCGCTGGCGCTGGCTGTGGTCGAGGGTGCGCCGGCTCAGGGCCGAGGGCAGACCCGCCAATTCCTCGCCCATGCGGCTGACCCGCTGCCAGGCCAGGGCGTTGAGCGGATGACGCTGCAGCCAGCCCTGGAACTGCCGTTCAAGCCGTGCATTCGGCTCGTCGAAGCGCAGCTTGATCAGCCAGGCAATGGCCTCCTCCACCTGCGCCTGGGCCGGTGACTGCTCAGTGTTCGGCATAGTGCACCCGGTAGCAGGCGGCCAAGGCCTTGGCCAGGTCGCGTTCGACCGTGGCCCTCGACACCTTCAGGTGTGCGGCGATCCGGGCGATGCTCAGCCCGTCGAGTTGGGCCAGCAAAAAGGCTTCCCGCGCCCGCGCCCGCGGCTTGAGCTGATGCAGGGCGCGATCCAGGCGCTCGAGGGTGTCGAGGATCACCAGACGGTGTTCCTCGCTCGGCGCCTCGCCTTCCGGCACGCCGGCCAAACTTTGCTGATAGGCACGTTCCAGGGCGCGGCGGCGGTACTGGTCGATCATCAGGCCGCGGGCGACGCTGCTCAGATAAGCGCGCGGTTCCTTGAGCGGCGAAACGTTGCGCGCACGCAGCAGGCGCACGAAGGTGTCCTGGGCCAGGTCGGCGGCATGCTCCCGACAGCCGACCCGCGCCCGCAGCCAGCCACGCAGCCAGGCGTTGTGGGTCTGGTAGAGCTGATCGATGTCGGCAGGCGCGAGCGTGTCGTTGAGCGGCATCAGATGGCGGTCCTGGAGGAGAAG
Organism: Pseudomonas sp. SC11; assembly: GCF_047039205.1. Classification (NCBI taxonomy): domain Bacteria; kingdom Pseudomonadati; phylum Pseudomonadota; class Gammaproteobacteria; order Pseudomonadales; family Pseudomonadaceae; genus Pseudomonas; species Pseudomonas sp. SC11. The sequence goes on from NZ_CP178183.1 coordinate 982,225, forward strand.
AGGGTGGAAGTACGATTGTTAATGGTTCTCAATTCTAGGCGCGTGACGATCTGCCAGCAATGGCGCAGTGCGAATTCGCTGCGCAGGATTCGGCGATACGCTGAGCCGCGCGTGGTCTACCCTGTGGGCTTCGTCTCTGCGCCACCGGTAGCCGCCCCATGATCCACGCCGACCTTTCGCCCCAGGCTTTCGAGCAGGCCCGCGCGTTTCTCAGCGACCTGGACCCGGACTGGGCTCGGCTCGTTGCCCGCGTCGGCCCCTGCCTGCACCGCGCCAAACCCGGACGGGAACCCTTCGAGGCGTTGGTGCGCGCGGTGGCCTACCAGCAATTGCACGCCCGGGCCGCCGAGGCGATTCTCGGCCGGCTGCTGGCGCTGTACCCGAATCAACGCTTCCCCGCGCCCGAGCAACTGCTCGCGGTCGATCCGCAGGTACTGCGCGCTTGCGGGCTCTCGGCGCGCAAGCTGGCGACCATCCTGGGCATCGCCCAGGCCCGCCTGGACGGGCAAGTACCGACGTTGCAGCAAGCGCGGACGATGGCCGACGCTGCGCTGGTCGAGCGCCTGGTGAGCCTGCACGGTGTCGGCCGCTGGACCGTGGAAATGCTGCTGATCTACAGCCTTGAGCGCTCGGACATCCTGCCGGTGGATGACTTCGGCATACGCGAGGGGTACCGTCGCCTGAAGGGGCTGGAGCGCGCGCCGACGCCTGCGCAGATGCGCATGTTGGGCGAGCCGTGGCGTCCGTATCGAACCGTGGCAGCCTGGTATCTCTGGCGTGCCTGACAATAACCGAGCAAGAAGCGGAGTGCTCGCCTGAGCGGCGCCTGTCACCGTTGCAGCCAATTCCGTCAGAGGCGTCGATCATGTCTGTCATTCCCTACTGCACCGATGCTCAGCGCTGGCAGGCCGTACAGACCCGTGACCCTGCCGCGCGTGGCCACTTCGTGTATGCCGTGCGCAGCACCGGCATCCATTGCCATCCCGGTTGTCCCTCGCGCCTGGCCAAGCGCGAAAACATCGAGTTCTTCAGCGACACCGTCGCCGCCCAGGCGGCGGGCTACCGGCCTTGCAAGCGCTGCACGGCCAAGAGCGGCGAACCCGAAACCCGACGCGCTACGCTGGTGGCTCGGGCCTGCCGCCTGATCGAGTCCAGCGACAGCACCGTGCCACTCGCGCAGTTGGCTGCGCAACTGGCGGTCAGTCCCTTTCATCTGCATCGCCTGTTCAAGGCTGAAACCGGCCTCACGCCCAAGGCCTACGCCACGGCGTTTCGGGCCAGGCGACTGCGCGATGGGTTGGAGCAAGCGGGCAGCATCACCGAGGCGATCTTCGAGGCCGGCTTCAATTCCAACAGCCGGTTCTACGCCGACGCCGACCAGCGCCTGGGCATGCGCGCCCGTGACTACCGGGCCGGTGGCGCCGGAGCGTGCATTCGCTTCGCGCTGGGCCAGTGTTTTCTGGGGGCGATCCTGGTGGCGCAGAGTGAGCGGGGCATTTGCGCCATCGCGCTGGGCGATGACCCGCAGGTGCTGCTCGAACACTTGCAGGATCAGTTTCCCAAGGCCGAACTGATCGGTGGCGACAGCGCGTTCGAGCGTCTGGTGGCCGAGGTGGTGGGCTTCGTCGAACAGCCGTCGCTGGGCTTGCGCCTGCCCTTGGACGTACAGGGCACGGCCTTCCAGGAGCGGGTCTGGCAAGCCCTGCGCGAGGTACCGGCCGGCACGCAGGTGAGCTACAGCGATATCGCCGAGCGCATCGGCGCGCCCAAGGCGGTGCGTGCGGTCGCCCTGGCCTGTGCGGCCAATCGCATCGCCGTGGCCATTCCCTGCCATCGGGTGGTGCGCCGCGATGGCGATTTGAGCGGCTATCGCTGGGGCGTGGCGCGCAAACGTGCACTGCTGAAACGAGAAACGGTGCTCACCTGAGCGCGGAGGCAGCGTAGAATTCTTCGCCTATCGATTTGCATAGAGGGGAAGTCGATGAGGCATGTCAGCCTTGAGCGTTTTTATGCAGTGATCTTGGCTTTGTTGTTGTGCGTAGCGACGCCGGCCTGGTCGGCACCCGGCGATGCCCCGGCGAGCCTGGCGGCCGCCGAGCAGCAGACCCTGGACGAACACGCCAGCCTGCAGGATTTGAGCGATCGGCTCGACCAGATCCGCCAGGGCGTCACCACCAACGCCAACGACGATGTGCTGTCGCAACTGCGCCAGTCGGCCTTGCAGGTGCAGCGCCAGGCCGATGCCCTGGCCACCCAGCGCACCGCCGACGTCGCCCGTCTGGACGATCAGCTCAACGTACTCGGCCCGGTGCAGCCGGACGAGCCCGACAGCCTGACCCGCCAGCGCCAGCAACTGGACAAGCAGAAAAAGGCGCTGGTCGGCGAACAGACCGAGGCCACCCAACTGACCCAGTCGGCCCGCGACCTGTCCACGCAGATCGTCAACCTGCGCCGCAGCCTGTTCAACTCGCAGATCAGCAGCCGTGCGGCCAGCCCGCTGAGCCCGGCGTTCTGGTCGAGCTTCATTCGCCCCACCGATGAAGACGTGTCGCGCCTGCGCGACCTGCGCGGCGAAGCGGCCGATGCCGTGGCCACGGCGTTCAATGCCGAGCACCGCTGGTGGTTCATCACCTCGCTGGTGGCGGCGATTCTGGTCTGGACCCTGGTGCGCCGCGTGCTCGAACGGTTGTTGGCCGACGCCATGATCCGCTGGCTCCCCGAAGGCCGGTTGCGTCGCAGTGCCCTGGCCCTGAGCGTGGCCCTGGCCACCTTGGCGACCATTTCCGGGTCGGTGTCGCTGCTGCGCTGGGGCCTGGAAAGCAGCGCCGAGCTGGGCGCGGACCTGGCCAGCCTGACCAACCATATCCTCACCCTGGTGGTGTTCAGCGCCTTCATTTCCGGCCTGGGCCGCGCCATGCTGATGCTGCAACGGCCGTCGTGGCGCTTGCCGCCAATCCCCGACGAGGTGGCCGAAGCGCTGGCCTGGTTCCCGCAAGTGCTGGCCCTGACCCTGGTGCTGCTGCTGACCCAGGAGCGCATCAACAGCGTGATCGGCACCAGCCTGGCGCTGACCCTGGCCACCAACGGCCTGACCGCGCTGGTGGTGTCGCTGCTCTTCGTCGCGGCGCTGGTGCGCTACCGCCGCACCCGACGCCAGCACGGCCTGGAGCGCCCCGCCGGCCTGGCCGGGCTGATTCCGTTCGTGGTGGTGCTGTGGGTCATTGCGATTCTGGCGTCTCTGCTCGCCGGCTACCTGACCCTGGCCTACTTCCTCACCGCCAAGTTACTGTGGATCAGCGTGGTGGCGGTGTGCGCCTACCTGCTGGTCACGGTGTTCGGCGACCTCTGCGAAACCCTGCTGTCGCCACGTCAACCCGGCGGCGCGGCCCTGGCCTCGGCGCTCGGCCTGCAGCACCGCCATCAGGCCCAGGCCAGCACCTTGCTCGGCGGGCTGGGGCGCACGGTGATGCTGTTCATCGCCGCACTGCTGGCGTTCATGCCCTCGGGCACCAGCCCCAGCGAGCTGCTGCTGAGCCTGGCCGACTGGGACGGCAGCGGCGGCAAGCTGCTCGGCAACTTGAACATCGTGCCCCAGGACATCTTCCTGGCCCTGGCGATCTTCCTCGGCGGCCTGTTCGGCTTGCGCGTGCTCAAGCGCTGGCTGAGCGAGCGGCTGCTGCCGGAAACCGACATGGACGCCGGCATGCGCGCCTCGCTGGTGACCCTGGTCGGTTACCTGGGCTTCCTGTTCCTGGCCATGCTGGTGATGTCGACCCTGCACATCAACCTGACCAGCCTCACCTGGGTGGTCAGTGCGCTGTCGGTGGGTATCGGTTTCGGCCTGCAACAGATCGTGCAGAACTTCATCTCCGGCTTGATCCTGCTCACCGAGCGACCGGTGAAGGTCGGCGACTGGGTCAGCCTGGCCGGCGTCGAGGGCGATATCCGGCGCATCAATGTGCGCGCCACCGAGATCCAGATGTCCGATCGCTCGACGGTGATCGTGCCGAACTCGCAGTTCATTTCCCAGAACGTGCGCAACGTCACCATGGCCAACGCCCTGGGTGTGGTCGGCGTGACCCTGACCCTGCCGCTGGACACCGATGCCGGGCGGGTGCGCGAATTGCTGCTGCAAGCGTTCCAGGAACATGAAGGCATTCTCGATGCCCCGGCGCCGTCGGTGACCTTCAAGGATTTGACCGCCAGCGGCATGCTGATCAGCGCCAGCGGCTACGTGGCCAGCCCCCGCCAGGTGGGGGGCGCGCGCAGCGACCTGCTGTTCACCATTCTGGGCCGCCTGCGCGATGAAGGCATTGCGCTGTCTTCGCCGCAGAGTATGGTGCTGCTGCAAGATGCCCAAAAGCCTTCTGAGGAACCGACGACATGACGCTCGACGCCCATCAGCACAGCCTGACCCTGGCCACCGATTACCTGGCCGAAGTGCGCAAGCGCCTGGGCGAAGACGAAGCCGAGCAGTTCGTCCGCGCCCATGGCGCTTCGCCTGAAGATCTGCAGCGCCTGGTGCAACGCTACCCACAGTGCCCGCCGGCGCTGATCGGCTTGCTGCAGCAGGTGGACGGCACCCATTGGCGCGAGTATCCGGGCGGCGAAATCGCCGTACCGATCCTCGGTTCCGATGTGGTGGAGTACCCGTACTACCTGCGCTCGGTGGCGCAGATCCTCGAGGACAGCGAGGCCGCGCCGACTAGCATCGCGCAGATCTACGAGGAATATCTGGACGAAGACCCCGAGTTGCTCGGAGCCGGTATCGATGCTCAGGTGCCGCTCAGTCGACGGTTGTGCTTCGCCTACTGCATCAACAATGGCGGCACCTCGCAGTTGTACATCGACTTCGACCCGGCACCGGGCGGGGTGTCGGGGCAGGTGGTGCGCTACCTGCACGACCCTGACAGCTACAAGGTGATCGCCTCTGACTTCAACGCTTACCTGCATACGCTGCACGAGGCCGAGTTCGACTTCATCTTCGAGGACTGAGCGACGCTAAGCGCCGTGCTCAACCGCTGCGGTCGGCGAGTGCATGCTCGGCCAACAGTCGACCCAATTGCGCGCTTTGTGCGGCATTGAGCAACATCGCCGTGCCTGCTGCGCCCGCGTTGGCGCAGCAGAATTCGTCGAGGGTGTCCTCGATACCGCGCAGCAGTTGGATGAGATGGACGAGGGCGTCCGGGATCGGCAGGTTGGGTTGGAGGGTGAAGAGGGGATGTGGCCGAGTGGTGTCAGGAGGATCGGGGACGCTCTTTTTCATGGCTTTAGTCCGAGTTCGTCTCTAGAACCTGCCAGATGTGTTCCTCTCACAGAATCAGGTGGCAGCCGTACGCGGGGTGAGAGACCGGCGAACATCGGAATTCCGGCCAGGCCAAAGCCTGCCCGCGAACGGCTGCCATAACGCTGGCACGATGTATCGCCGGGCTCTCACACCCGGTCGCCAAATGACGACCTGGGGAAATTAGCCCTGCTTGCCATGTCCAACAACAGCGACGCTTCTGGAGCGGGCGTAGGATAGTTCCCAAGTAGTGGCACATGAAGATCCGCCCGAAGGCTTCAGAAAATTCCCACGCTTTCTATCGGTCACGCTTTTGGCTGTGCGGCTACAAATCTGCGTTACGCGGTTGTACCTTCCGTTGCGGCGTCCAACACGCCATTCAGGTATCAGGAGCTCTCCATGAGTGAACTGCGCAGCAAGGATCGAAGCAAATCCGTGGCGTTGAACATGCGAGTCACTGAGCATCGCCGCGCTCTTATCGATGCTGCCATTGAGATCGTGGGCGGAGATCGCACCACGTTCGTGCTCGACGCAGCGTGCAAGCGTGCCGAGCAGGTACTTCTTGAGCAACGTCAGTTTTTGCTCGAGGGGCAAACGTTCGATCAGTTCTCCAAGGCATTGGAAGAGCATCCCATCAGGAGTAACGCCTGCGTGAATAAGTTGCTAGCAAGGCCCAAGCGTTGGGACTGTCGCTGAAATAGCGGCCTTTCGATGCTCGTTGAGCGAACACGAGCGCCAATCGGCCTCCACCCGGCGCACGGCAGTCTGAAGACTCAAGGCCCTTCCTCAAGCTCGACCAGCACAGTCCCATCGGCCACCAACTCACCCTCGTTGCAATACACCGCTTTCACCCTCCCGCTGTGCGGCGCGCGAATGCTGTGCTCCATCTTCATCGCTTCGAGCAACACCAGTGCGGCGCCGGCTTCGACCTGATCGCCCGGGGCCACTAGCACCTGTACAACGCTGCCATTCATGGGCGCGCTCAGGCCGCCGGGGTGAGCGTGGCTGGCGCAGGCGGCGATGGGGTCGAAGCGGGTGATGGCGTGCAGCTCTCCCTCCCATTTCAGATACAGCGTGTCGCCCTGGCGAACGGCGGGGAGACGTTGACTCGGCTGGCCAGCCACTCGCAACTGCTCGCCCTGCAAGCGGTTCTGGCCATGGGCGCGCACGCGGCGCTCCACGCCCTGGCAGCTCAGGTGCAGTTCGATCTCGGCGCCGCCGCCGGACCGCCAGCCGGAGGTCGCCGTCCACGGTGAGTAGGTATCGTCGGCGCGGCTGCGCAGTGGCTCGCTCTGGATGAAGGCATCGGCGGCGCAGTGCCAGAAGGCGTCTGGCAGGGCTACGGGCGCAGGCAAGAGCTGCGCCTGATGCCTGGGGATGAACCCGGTGTCGAGCTCGGCACGGGCGAACGCGGGATGGCTGAGCACGCGCCTGAGGAACGCCAGGTTGGTCTTCACGCCGCCGACCAGGGTCTCATCGAGGATTGCCAGCAAGCGCAAGCGCGCCTCTTCACGGTTCTCGCCCCAAGCGATCAGTTTGCCCAGCATCGGGTCGTAGAACGGCGACACGCCGTCGCCCTGGGCCACGCCGCTGTCGATGCGCCGGCCCGGCCCCTCGGCGGCCTCGCGGTACAGCGAAAGGGTGCCGGTGGCTGGCAGGAAATCGTGATCGGGGTCTTCGGCATACAGCCGCACCTCGATGGCATGGCCGCGCAGTGGCACCTGCGCCTGCTGCAAGGGCAGCGGCTCGCCACGGGCCACGCGAATCTGCCAGGCCACCAGGTCGAGGCCGGTGATCAGTTCGGTGACCGGATGCTCGACCTGCAGGCGGGTATTCATCTCCATGAAGAAGAAATCGCCGCGTTCGTCGAGCAGAAATTCCACCGTGCCCGCACCCACATAGCCGATGGCCTGCGCGGCCTTGACCGCCGCTTCGCCCATGGCGCGGCGCAGCTCGGCGGACAAGCCCGGTGCCGGGGCTTCTTCGACCACCTTCTGATGGCGGCGCTGGATCGAGCAATCGCGCTCGTTGAGGTACAGGCAGTGGCCGTGGCGGTCGGCGAACACCTGGATTTCCACATGGCGCGGTTTGAGGACGTATTTCTCCACCAACATGCGCGCGTCGCCGAACGACGATTGCGCCTCGCGCTGCGCGCTGGCCAAAGCGTCGGCCAGTTCGGCTTCGCGCTCGACCACTTTCATGCCCTTGCCACCGCCGCCGGCCGCGGCCTTGAGCAGCACCGGATAGCCGATGCGCTGGGCCGCGGCGCGGAAGGTTTCCAGGTCTTGGGCCTCGCCGTGATAGCCCGGCACCAAGGGCACGCCGGCGCGCTCCATCAGCGCTTTGGCGGCCGATTTGCTGCCCATGGCTTCGATGGCCGAGGCGGGCGGGCCGAGGAAGAGCAGCCCGGCGTGTTCGATGGCGCGGGCAAAGCCTGCGTTTTCCGAGAGAAAGCCGTAGCCGGGATGGATCGCCTGTGCGCCGCTGGCCTTGGCCGCGTCGATGATCCTGTCGATCAACAGGTAGCTCTCGGCCGGCTTGGCGCCGCCCAGGTCCACCGCCAGATCGGCTTCACGCACATGCCGCGCGTCACGGTCGATGGCGCTGTGGACCGCCACGGTACGGATGCCCATGGCTTTGGCGGTGCGCATCACCCGGCAGGCGATTTCGCCTCGGTTGGCGATCAACAGCGTGTCGAGAAGGTTCATGGATGCGATTCCTGCCAGCTCGGTTGACGTTTTTCCAGGAAGGCATTCAAGCCCTCCTGACCTTCGGCACTGACCCGCAGTCCGGCGATGTCCGCTTCGGTGCGGGCGCGCAGATCGGCACTCAGGGCGCCACTGCCGACGTCACGCAGCAGGCGCTTGCTGACGCGCATGGCCTGGGGGCTGTTCTGCAACAGTTGGGCGATCCAGCGATGGCACTGCGCGTCCAGCTCGTCGGCAGCACAGGTAGCGGCGAGCAGGCCGAGTTCGCGCGCGCACTGGCCATCGAAACGCTCGGCGGTCAGGGCGTAGCGCCGCGTGGCGCGCTCGCCCAGCGCCTGGACGACAAAGGGGCTGATCACCGCCGGCGCCAGGCCGATACGCACTTCCGACAGCGCGAACAGGCTGTCGTGGGTGCCGATAGCCATGTCGCAGCAACTGACCAGGCCGACCGCGCCGCCGAAGGCCGCGCCTTGCACCACTGCCAGGGTCGGCATCGGCAACTCGGCGAGCCTGTACATCAGCTCGGCCAATTGGTGGGCATCGCGCAGATTGGCGTCGTAGTCGAGCCCGGCTGCCTGCTGCATCCACGCAAGGTCCGCGCCCGCGCAAAAGTGCTTGCCGCGCCCGCGCAGCAGCAGGAAGCGCAGCGAGGCGTCGGCTGCGATCAGGTCCAGGGCTTGGATCAGTTCGCCAATCATTTGCGCGTTGAAGGCGTTGTGCTTGTCCGGGCGGTTCAGCCACAGGGTGGCGAATCCGCGTGGGTCGTGTTCCAGGTGCAGGGTGGTGAAGTCGGTCATGGTCAGGCCTGTCACGTGACGAAAGGAGGGCGCCCGAGGCGCATCACATACGGAAGACGCCAAAGCGGGTCGGCTCGATCGGCGCATTGAGGCTGGCCGAGAGCGCCAGGGCGAGCACCTCGCGGGTCTGTGCCGGGTCGATCACGCCGTCATCCCAGAGCCGGGCGCTGGAATAGAAGGCATGTGCCTGCTGCTCGTACTGCTCGACGATGGGTTGCTTGAGGCGCTGCTCGTCCTCGGCCGAGTAGTGCTCGCCGCTGCGCTCGGCCTGCTCGCGTTTGACCTGCACCAACACCCCGGCCGCCTGCTGGGCGCCCATCACACCGATCTTGGCGTTGGGCCACATCCACAGGAAACGCGGGTCGTAGGCGCGTCCGCACATGCCGTAGTTCCCGGCGCCGAAGCTGCCGCCGATGATCACCGTGAACTTCGGCACCTGGGCGCAGGCCACCGCGGTGACCAGCTTGGCGCCGTGCTTGGCGATGCCGCCTTCTTCGTATTTCTTGCCGACCATGAAGCCGGTGATGTTCTGCAGGAACAGCAGCGGGATGCCACGCTGGCAGGCCAGTTCGACGAAATGGGCGCCTTTCTGCGCCGCCTCGGCGAAGAGGATGCCGTTGTTGGCCAGTATCGCCACCGGGTATCCCGCCAGTCGGGCGAAGCCGCACACCAAGGTGGTGCCGAACAGGGCCTTGAATTCATCGAACTGCGAGTCGTCGACCAGGCGTGCGATCACCTCGCGCACGTCGAAGGGCTGCTTGGGGTCTTTGGGAATCACCCCGTACAGCTCGTCGGCGGCATGGCGCGGTGCGATGGGGGCGTGCACATCGAGCTGGCCGAGCTTGCGCCAGTTCAGGTTGGCGACACTGCGTCGGGCCAGGGCCAGGGCGTGCTCGTCGTTCTCGGCATAGTGGTCGGCCACGCCGCTGGTCTTGCAGTGCACGTCGGCACCGCCCAGTTCCTCGGCGCTGACCACTTCCCCCGTGGCGGCTTTGACCAGCGGCGGGCCGGCGAGAAAGATGGTCGCCTGCTGGCGCACCATGATGGTCTCGTCGCTCATGGCCGGCACATAGGCGCCGCCGGCGGTGCACGAGCCCATGACCACGGCGATCTGTGCGATGCCCAGGGCACTGAGGTGGGCCTGATTGAAGAAAATCCGCCCGAAATGCTCGCGGTCGGGGAACACCTCGTCCTGGCGCGGCAGGTTGGCGCCGCCGGAGTCCACCAGGTAGATACACGGCAAACGGTTCTCGCGGGCGATGGCCTGGGCGCGCAGGTGTTTTTTCACGGTCAATGGGTAGTAGCTGCCGCCTTTCACCGTGGCGTCGTTGGCGACGATCATGCACTCCACGCCTTCGACGCGGCCGATGCCGGTGATCACCCCGGCGGCGGCCACCTCTTCGCCGTAGACCTCATGGGCGGCGAGCGGGCCGATCTCGAGGAACGGTGAGCCGGGATCGAGCAAGCGATTGATCCGCTCCCTGGGCAGCAGCTTGCCACGCGAGGCATGCCGCGCCTGGGCTTTCTCGCCACCGCCCTGGTGGATGCGGGCGAGCAGTCGATGCAGCTCGTCCAGTTGATCGAGCATGGCCGCGCGGTTGGCGGCGAAGTCGGGACTGCGAACGTTGATCTGGGACGTCAGGATAGCCATGTGAGCCTCGATAGCGGTGCGCCAGTGATGCTTGAGCGTGCGGCGATTTCAACGGGTCTCGTTGAATAGCTCGCGACCGATCAGCATGCGGCGGATTTCGCTGGTGCCGGCACCGATCTCGTAGAGCTTGGCATCGCGCAGCAGGCGCCCGGTGGGGAACTCGTTGATGTAGCCGTTGCCGCCGAGGATCTGGATCGCTTCCAGGGCGATCTGCGTGGCGCGCTCGGCGGTGTAGAGGATCACCCCGGCGGCATCCTTGCGCGTGGTCTCGCCACGGTCGCAGGCCTGGGCGACGGCGTAGAGGTAGGCGCGGCTGGCATTGAGCTGGGTGTACATGTCGGCGATCTTGCCCTGGATGAGCTGGAACTCGCCGATGCTCTGGCCGAACTGCTTGCGGTCGTGGATGTACGGCACCACCACGTCCATCGCGGCCTGCATGATGCCGACCGGTCCACCGGAGAGCACCACGCGTTCGTAGTCCAGACCGCTCATCAGCACGCGCACGCCGCCATTCTCCTGGCCGAGGATGTTTTCCTCGGGCACCTCGACGTCGTCGAAGAACAGTTCGCAGGTGTTGGAGCCGCGCATGCCCAACTTGTCGAACTTCTGGCTGCGGGTGAAGCCTTTCCAGTCGCGCTCGACGATGAACGCGGTGATGCCATGGGCGCCCTTGTCCAGGTCGGTCTTGGCGTAGATCACATAGGTGTTGGCATCCGGGCCATTGGTGATCCAGGTCTTGGAGCCATTGAGCACATAGCGCTCACCGCGCTTTTCGGCGCGCAGTTTCATGCTGACCACATCGGAACCGGCATTCGGCTCGCTCATGGCCAGGGCACCGACGTGCTCGCCGCTGACCAGCTTGGGCAGGTAGCGGGCTTTCTGGTCGGCATTGCCGTTGCGCTTGATCTGGTTGACGCACAGGTTGGAGTGGGCGCCGTAGGACAAGGCGACCGAAGCCGAGCCGCGGCTGATTTCTTCCATGGCGATGACGTGCGCCAGGTAGCCCATGCCGGAGCCGCCGTATTGCTCGTCGACGGTGATGCCGAGCAGCCCCATGTCACCGAACTTGCGCCACAGGTCTGCAGGGAACTGGTTTTCGGCATCGATGGCGCTGGCGCGTGGCGCCAGTTCGGCGGCGACGAAGCCCTGCACTTGCTCGCGGAGCATGTAGAGGGTTTCGCCCAGGGCGAAGTTCAGGCTGGGGTAGGTCATGGCTCACCTTGATTATTGTTCGGATGAGGGAGGGACAGACGTCGTTCGGTTTTCACCTTTACGTTAACGTAAACTTGCGGCAGAAAAGTGTCAACAGGTCGAGGTGCTTACCGCACCTCGGTGATTTGGGGGATTGGGGGGTGGTGGCATCATGCGTTGACGTTAACGTAATGAGTTGCTAGCGTCGGTCTACCGCTTTTGCGAGCCCAAGTCGCTGCGCCTGGAACTCGTGCTCTTTCTTAAAAGGATTCAACGTGGCTGCCAAGACCTACAGCATTTCCGAGCTGGCACGCGAGCTGGACGTGACCACCCGGACCATTCGCTTCTACGAAGAGCAGGGCATGCTGGCGCCGAGTCGGCGTGGCCAGGAGCGCATCTACACCCCCAAGGACCGCGTCACCCTCAAGCTGATCATGCGCGGTAAGCGCATCGGCTTTTCTCTTGCCGAATGCAAGGCGCTGATCGAGCTGTACGACCCGCAAGGTGACAACAGCAACCAGCTCACCAACATGCTGGGCAAGATCACCGAGCGGCGGATGCAACTCGATCAGCAGCTGTTGGACATTCAACAGATGCAGTTGGAGCTGGATATCGCCGAGGAGCGGTGTCGGGCGGCGTTGCAGGGTAAAAGCACGGGGCAGGAAGAAGACGGTTCGCTGTGAATCAGTGCCTTGAGCCGCGACATTTAACGCCGCACGCAAAAACCTTCAGACAAAGAAAAACCCCTGTCAGGCGTCAGCCCGACAGGGGTTCGTGGTGCGATCCGACAGGACCTGACCGCTGGCTCAGACGTTGAAGCGGAAGTGCATCACGTCGCCATCTTTGACGATGTAGTCCTTGCCTTCCAGGCGCCATTTACCGGCTTCCTTGGCTCCGGCTTCACCCTTGAACTGGATGAAGTCGTCATAGGCAACCACTTCGGCGCGGATGAAGCCTTTCTCGAAGTCGGTGTGGATCACGCCGGCAGCCTGCGGGGCGGTAGCGCCGACGCGCACGGTCCAGGCGCGAACTTCCTGCACGCCAGCGGTGAAGTAGGTCTGCAGGTTGAGCAGCTCGTAACCCGCGCGGATCACCCGGTTCAGGCCGGGCTCTTCCAGGCCCAGGGCTTCGAGGAACATGTCCTTCTCTTCGCCGTCGTCGAGCTCGGCGATCTCGGCTTCGATCTTGTTGCACACCGGCACCACCACCGCGCCTTCTTCCTCGGCGATGGCCTTGACCACGTCCAGGTGCGGGTTATTGTCGAAGCCGTCTTCGGCCACGTTGGCGATGTACATCACCGGCTTGCTGGTCAGCAGGTGGAAGCCACGCACCACGGCCTTTTCATCGGCGCTCATGTGCTTCATCAGGCTGCGCGCGGGCTTGCCTTCGGTGAAGTGCGGGATCAATTGCTCGAGGATGGCTTTCTGCGCCAGGGCTTCCTTGTCGCCGCCCTTGGCGTTGCGCGCGACTTTCTGCAACTGTTTCTCGCAGCTGTCGAGGTCGGCGAAGATCAGTTCCAGGTCGATGATCTCGATGTCGCGCTTGGGATCGACGCTGTTGGAAACGTGAATCACGTTCTCGTCTTCGAAGCAGCGCACCACGTGAGCGATGGCGTCGGTCTCGCGGATGTTGGCCAGGAACTTGTTGCCCAGGCCTTCACCCTTGGAGGCCCCGGCGACCAGGCCGGCGATGTCGACGAACTCCATGGTGGTCGGCAGGATGCGGTTGGGCTTGACGATCTCGGCCAGCGCCGCCAGGCGGGCGTCGGGCATGGGCACGATGCCGCTGTTCGGCTCGATGGTGCAGAAAGGGAAGTTCTCCGCCGCGATACCGGATTTGGTCAGGGCGTTGAACAGGGTGGACTTGCCGACGTTGGGCAGGCCGACGATGCCGCAATTGAAACCCATGGGAATTCCCCTTTCTAGAGAGTCAGGCCTTCTGGCTGTGCAGCTCGCGCATGGCCTTGGCGAAGTCGCCGGCCAGGACGTCCGGCAGCACGCCGAGGGCAAAATCGATGCTGGTGTCGAGCTTGTCCTGCTCGGCGCGCGGCGCGCGGCCCAGGACGAAGTTGGAGACCAGTTTTGCATCGCCCGGGTGGCCGATGCCAAGCCGCAGGCGGTGGAAGTCGTTCTGGTTGCCGAGCTGCGCGATGATGTCGCGCAGGCCGTTATGCCCGCCGTGGCCGCCGCCGCGCTTGAGCTTGGCGACGCCTGGGGGCAGGTCGAGTTCGTCATGCGCCACCAGGATCGCTTCCGGCTTGATGCGGAAGAAATTCGCCAGAGCCGCCACGGACTGGCCGCTGCGATTCATGTAGGTGGTGGGGATGAGCAGGCGAACGTCTTGGCCTTGATGGCTGAACTTAGCCGTCAGGCCGAAATATTTCTTGTCGACGGTCAGCGACACGCGCTGGGCGTTGGCAAGGCGTTCAACGAAAAGAGCCCCTGCGTTATGCCGGGTCTGTTCGTATTCGGGGCCGGGGTTACCCAGGCCGACGATCAACTGGATGGCGGTCACGTCAGGGACTCTTCCTTGGAGTGGCGGGGTTACAGGGCGCGCGGCACTGTAACCCGACCGACACCGGCGCGCGAGTGGATTACTCGGCAGCGCCTTCTTCTTCGGCTTCAGCGGACACGCGTGGTGCGTGAACGTTGGCGATAGCCTTGTCATCACCGTGGGCCAGTGCGACGAATTCAACGCCTTTCGGCGCTTTCAGGTCGGACAGGTGGATGATGGTGCCGATTTCAGCGTTGGCCAGGTCGACTTCGATGAACTCAGGCAGGTCTTTCGCTTCGCAGGAAACTTCGATTTCGTTTTCTACGTGGGAGACTTCACCGCCTTTCTTGACCGGCGCTTCTTCGCCGATGAAGTGAACCGGGACCTTGGCGGTCAGCTTCTGGCCAGCCACGACGCGGACGAAGTCGGCGTGCATGATGAAGCCTTTGGCTGGGTGACGCTGCAGGGCCTTGACCAGGACGTTCTGCTTCTTGCCGTCGACGTTCAGTTCCAGAACGTGGCTGAAGGCAGCCTCGTTTTCGAACAGCTTGGTGATTTCCTTGGTCAGGATGGTCAGGGACTCGGCGTCCTTGTTACCACCGTAGACAACGGCAGGGATGCTCAGCGAGTGACGCAGGCGGCGGCTCGCACCTTTCCCCAGGTCAGTACGCGCTTGGGCGTTCAGGGTGAATTCGTTCATTGTGTTTCTCCAAAATAGCCCCCCGAGGACGTTTGCGACCAGCGTCAACGGGGATGGCAAAAAAGCCCCGCCCCAACAACGGGTGTTGGGGCGGGGCGCTTTTCGTCAGCGTGCGTTCCGCTTAGCGGAACATCGCGCTGATCGATTCTTCGTTGCTGATGCGGCGGACCGCTTCAGCGACGACCGGTGCGATATCCAACTGGCGGATACGGTCACAGGCCTGAGCAGCGGCAGACAGCGGGATGGTGTTGGTCACCACCAGCTCGTCGAGTACCGACTTCTCGATGTTCTCGATCGCACGACCCGACAGTACCGGGTGAGTGCAATAGGCGTAGACTTTGGCAGCGCCGTGGTCTTTCAGGGCCTTGGCCGCGTGGCACAGGGTGCCGGCGGTGTCGACCATGTCGTCTACCAGGATGCAGGTGCGTCCTTCGACGTCGCCGATGATATGCATCACCTCGGAGTGGTTCGCTTTCTCGCGGCGTTTGTCGATGATCCCCAGATCGACGCCCAGCGACTTGGCCACGGCGCGCGCACGCACAACGCCACCGATGTCGGGGGAAACGATCATGAGGTTATCGAAACGCTGGTCTTCGATGTCGTCGACCAGTACGGGCGAGCCGTAGATGTTGTCGACGGGGATATCGAAGAACCCCTGGATCTGGTCTGCGTGCAGGTCGACGGTGAGTACACGGTCGATACCCACGACAGTGAGCATGTCAGCGACCACTTTGGCGCTGATGGCTACACGTGCCGAACGCGGACGACGGTCCTGGCGGGCGTATCCGAAGTAGGGAATCACGGCGGTGATTCGCGAAGCTGAGGAGCGGCGGAAGGCGTCGGCCATCACTACCAGTTCCATCAGATTATCGTTGGTCGGGGCGCAGGTCGGCTGAATGATAAACACGTCCTTACCGCGGACGTTCTCATTAATCTCAGTGCTGATTTCGCCGTCGGAGAACTTGCCGACAGAAACATCACCCAGTGGGATATGCAGCTGACGTACGACACGCCGAGCCAGATCGGGGTTGGCATTCCCCGTGAAGACCATCATCTTGGACACGCGCAGTACCTGAAGGCTGAGGGTAACCTGGATGAGTATAAGGAAAATGGCAGGGGCGGCTGGATTCGAACCAACGCATGGCAGGATCAAAACCTGCTGCCTTACCGCTTGGCGACGCCCCTGTATCTGTTGCTGCGAACGCTTATGCGCTCGACTTCTTGATCAGACTCTGCAGCTTGCGATGCAACATCGAAACGTTGCTTCCCTTTGCCACAAACCCTGCTTGGGTCGCTGAAATAAGGGCCAGAACTCTACCAGCTTCGGCTTTGCTTGGGAAGGCCCCAAACACACAACTTCCAGTGCCGGTCATTCGAGCTTCGGTGAATTTACCCAGTGAATTCAGCGCATTGCGAACTTCTGGATACCGTTGCTCTACCACCGGTTGGCAGTCATTTCGACTGTTTCCCTCGGGAACGGGGCGCATCTTAAGGGGGAGGGAATCACGTGTCAACTCTGGATGCGAAAAAATTTCCGCTGTGCTGACAGACACTTGCGGCACCAACACCACATACCAAGGCTCGGGCGGATCGACCGGCGTGAGCTGCTCGCCCACGCCCTGGGCGAAGGCCGCGTGCCCACGGACGAACACCGGCACATCGGCGCCCAGGGTCAAGCCGAGGGCAGCCAGACGATCGACGCTCCAATCGAGCTGCCAGAGATGGTGCAGGGCTAGAAGGGTAGTGGCGGCATCGGAACTGCCGCCACCGATGCCGCCGCCCATGGGCAGAACCTTGTCCAGCCAGATATCGGCGCCCAGGTCGCAGCCGGACTGCGCTTGCAGCGCGCGGGCGGCGCGCACGATCAGGTTGCTGTCGTGGGGCACGTGGTCGATGGCGGTGTGCAGGCGGATCTGGCCGTCGTCACGCCGCTCGAAGGTCAATTTGTCAGCGTGGTCGAGGAACTGGAACACGGTTTCCAGTTCGTGATAGCCATCGGCGCGACGCCCGGTGATGTGCAGCCACAGGTTGAGCTTGGCCGGGGCGGGCAGGGTGAGTCGGGACATCGGTTCAGTGCCCCAACTGACGCGGCTGCCAGTCCTTGATCACCAAGGTCACATCGATGTTCTCGCCGTGCAGCTTGAGGCGCTCGGGCAGCCAGTAGCCGTTCTGCTCGCTGTAGCTCAGGTACTCCACCTCCCAGCCATCCTGGGTCAGACGCGCCAGGCGGCTGTCGCCATCGAGGGTGAGCTGGCTCTTGCTATCGGGGGCCGGCAGGCCACGTACCCACCACACCAGGTGCGACACCGGCAAGCGCCAGCCGAGTTGTTCTTCGAGCAGGGCCTCGGGGCTGGTGGCCTCGTAGCGGCCCTGGTTGGCCACTTCCAGCACCACGCCGCCGGGTCTCCCGGTCAGGCGCGCGGCACCGCGGCCCAGCGGGCCGGCCAGGCGAATGTCGTAGTAGTCCTGGCGCTGCAGCCAGAACAGCGTGCCGCTGCCGGAGTCGCGCGGGGCGCGGATGCCGACCTTGCCGTTGATCTGCCAGCCGTCGAGGCTGCTCAACTGCTGCTTGTGCTCGCGCCACAGTTGCGGGCTGCCTTTGCCCTGCACGGCTTCACGGGAGCCCATGCCGGCACAGCCGGCCAGCAGGGCGATGAGGGCGAAGGTAAGAAGATGACGCACAGGCATGGTTCAGAGGGTCTCGGATCCGGTCAGGCGCAGGACGGTCTTGCGCAGAATGGGGTTGTCGGGCTGCTCGGCGAAGGCCTTGGCCCACACCTGGCGGGCCTCGCGGCGCTTGCCATTGGCCCACAGCACTTCGCCCAGGTGGGCGGCCACTTCGGGGTCGGGCAGGCGCTCGAGGGCCTGGCGCAGCAGGCGCTCGGCCTCGTCCAGATGGCCCAGGCGATAATTGACCCAGCCCAAACTGTCGAGCACGGCGGGGTCATCGGGGGTGATCTGGCTGGCCTTCTCGATCAGCGCCTTGGCTTCGCCGTAACGGGTGGTGCGGTCGGCGAGGGTGTAGCCCAGGGCATTGAGGGCCATGGCGTTTTCCGGCTCGCGGGTGATGATGGCGCGCAAGTCCTGCTCCATCTGCACGATGTCGTCGCGCTTTTCCGCCAGCATGGCGCGGGTGTAGAGCAGGTTGAGGTCATCGGGGTAGCGCTTGATCGCCTGCTGCAGCACCTGGTCGGCCTGGTCTTCCTTGCCATTGTTGCCCAGGGTCTCGGCCTCGATCAGGTACAGCTGGATCGCGTAGTCGGGCTGTGCTTCACGGGCTTCGGCCAGGTGACGCGAGGCCTCGGCGCTGCGGCCGTTGGCGATGAGGATGTCGGCCTGGCGCAATTGCGCGGGCAGGTAATCCGGGCCCGGACCCACCAGCGCATATTCGCGCAGGGCGGCTGCCGGCAGGTTGCGTTCTTCGCGGATGCGTCCCAGGTTCAGGTGCGCGGCGTCGACGTTGCTGTCGCGCTCGACCATTTCCTGCAGGTAGCCTTCGGCTTCGTCCCAATCCTTGTTCTCCATGCTCACCAGAGCCAGCGAATAACGCAGTTCGTCATCATCGGGGTACTGCTGCAGCAGGTTCTCGAACTCGGCCTTGGCTTCGCTGATGTGGTTCTGCTCGACCAGCGTGCGCGCGTAGGTAATGCGCAGGCGCTTGTCCTCGGGATTGTCGCGGATTGCCGTGCGCAGCAGCGGCAGCGCTTCGTCGCCGCGCTCGAGGGTTTGCAGCAGGCGTGCGCGCAGCAGGATCGGCGCGATTTCGCCGTTGCGCGGCGGGTGCTGTTCCAGCAGGTCGAGCGCCTGTTCGGTCTTGTCGTCCTGGTTGAGCAGCAAGGCCTTGCCGAACACCAGTTGACCGTTGTCCGGGTACTTCACCAGCAGACGATCAAAGCTCTTGAGCAGACCGTCGCGGGTCGCCTGGTCGGTTTCGGCGGCCGAGAGCGCGAGGAAATCGAAATGGGTGTCGCCCTGGCCCTGAAGCACCTTCTCCATGTAGGCCATGGAATCGTCGTAGCGTCCGGCGCGGGCCAGTTGAATGGCCGCGGCACGCTGCGCGCCGAGGTTCTGTGGGTCGTTGCGTGCCCAGATCAGCGCGGTGTCCAGGGCCGGCTCGTCGGCGCCGAGGTACTCGGCGATGCGGTAGGCGCGCTCGGAAACACCGGGGTCCTGGGTCTTCTGCGCCTGATCGACATAGTTGGCCAGGGCGATGTCAAAGCGGTTGCGCTGGCCAGCGAGCTCGGCCACCAACAGGCTATAGAGGGTGTCGGGCTTGAACGATCCATAGACCACCGGCGGTTTGGCTTCGGGCTTGTCGGCCTCGGCAACGGCCGGCTGTTCCTCGCTCTTGTGCGGGACCAGGCTCTGGCAGCCCTGGAGCAGGGCGAAGGCAAGCAGCAATGCGTAGGATCTGTTCATAGGGGCTTTGGAGGACTAACCGGCGGTCGGAGCATGATGACACAAGCGTGGGGGCAAACCCACCTGCGTAGTGTGTGACCGTGCTGGGCCCGGGACGTTCGGCGACCGGTCTCGTACGCGGCTGTCATCGGGTGCGCTGTCTATAGACGATGGTCATGGTCGCGATAGCGAACGGTGGTTGTCCTGAATCCTGCGAAGTAGGACAATTATCGGCTTCCCGTCCCCACCAGCGATCTTGCATGGCCTTTCTTGCCCTCGGTATCAACCATAAGACTGCCTCGGTCGACGTACGCGAGCGCGTGGCGTTTACGCCCGAGCAGCTGGTCGACGCCCTGCAGCAGCTCTGCCGAATGACCGCCAGCCGCGAGGCGGCGATCCTCTCCACCTGCAACCGCAGCGAACTCTATATAGAACAGGATCAGCTCAGCGCCGACGACGTGCTGCAGTGGCTGGCCCACTACCATCGCTTGAGCCTGGACGAACTGCGCGCCAGCGCCTACATCCACGAGGAGCACGACGCGGTCCGGCACATGATGCGTGTGGCGTCCGGGCTCGACTCGTTGGTGCTGGGCGAGCCGCAGATCCTCGGCCAGATGAAGTCGGCCTATGCGGTGGCGCGTGAGGCCGGCACCATCGGTCCGCTGCTGGGGCGTTTGTTCCAGGCCACCTTCAGCGCCGCCAAACAGGTGCGCACCGACACCGCCATCGGCGAAAACCCGGTGTCGGTGGCCTTCGCGGCGGTCAGCCTGGCCAAGCAGATCTTTGCCGACCTCGGACGCAGCCAGGCGCTGCTGATCGGCGCCGGCGAGACCATCACCCTGGTCGCCCGTCACCTGCACGAGCAGGGGGTCAAGCGTATCGTGGTGGCCAACCGTACCCTGGAGCGCGCCAGCCTGCTGGCCGAACAGTTCGGCGCCCATGCGGTGCTGCTGGCCGACATTCCACAGGAGTTGGCCCACAGCGACATCGTCATCAGCTCCACGGCCAGCCAGTTGCCGATCCTCGGCAAAGGCGCGGTGGAAAGTGCGCTCAAGCAGCGCCGCCACAAGCCGATCTTCATGGTCGACATCGCCGTGCCGCGCGACATCGAGGCGCAGGTGGGTGATCTGGACGACGTCTACCTGTACACCGTCGATGACTTGCACGAAGTGGTCGCGGAAAACCTCAAGAGTCGCCAAGGCGCGGCCCAGGCTGCCGAAGAGCTGGTGAGCGTCGGCGCCGAGGATTTCATGGGGCGCTTGCGCGAGCTGGCGGCGGTGGACGTGCTCAAGGCCTACCGCCAGCAGAGCGAGCGCCTGCGCGACGAAGAACTGCACAAGGCCCAGCGCCTGCTGGCCAACGGCGGCAACCCCGAAGAGGTGCTCGCCCAGTTGGCTCGCGGTCTGACCAACAAGCTTCTGCACGCCCCCAGCGTGCAACTGAAGAAGCTCTCCGCCGAAGGCCGCGTCGATGCGCTGGCCATGGCCCAGGAACTCTTTGCCCTTCACGAAGGCGCCACGGACAAGACCCCGCAATGAAAGCGTCGCTGCTGAAAAAACTGGAGATTCTCCAGGACCGCTTCGAAGAACTCACCGCCCTGCTGGGCGATGCCGAGGTCATTTCCGACCAGACTCGCTTTCGCGCCTATTCCCGTGAGTACGCCGAAGTCGAGCCGGTGTTCGTCGCCTACAGCGCCTGGCGCAAGGTGCAGGACGACCTGGAGGGCGCCCAGGCGCTGCTCAAGGACAGCGACCCTGACCTGCGCGAAATGGCCGTGGAGGAAGTGCGCGAGGCCAAGGAACAACTGCTTGCCCTGGAGGCGCAACTGCAGCGCATGCTGCTGCCCAAAGACCCCAATGACGGACGCAACGTGTTTCTGGAAATCCGCGCCGGGACCGGCGGTGACGAGGCCGCCATCTTCTCCGGCGACCTGTTCCGCATGTACTCGCGTTACGCCGAAAAGCGCGGCTGGCGCCTGGAAATCCTGTCGGAGAACGAAGGCGAGCACGGCGGTTACAAGGAGATCATCGCCCGCGTCGAGGGCGACAACGTCTACGCCAAGCTCAAGTTCGAGTCCGGCGCGCACCGCGTGCAACGTGTGCCGGAAACCGAGTCGCAGGGCCGTATCCACACCTCGGCATGCACCGTGGCGGTACTCGCCGAGCCCGACGAGCAGGCGGCGATCGAGATCAACCCGGCCGACCTGCGCGTGGATACCTACCGTGCCTCGGGCGCGGGCGGTCAGCACGTCAACAAGACCGACTCGGCCATTCGCATCACGCACCTGCCGACCGGCATCGTGGTCGAGTGCCAGGAAGAGCGGTCCCAGCACAAGAACCGTGCCCGTGCCCTGTCCTGGCTGTCGGCCAAGCTCAATGACCTGCAGACCAGCGCCGCGCAGAACGCCATCGCCAGCGAACGCAAGTTGCTGGTCGGCTCGGGCGATCGCTCCGAGCGTATCCGCACCTACAATTATCCACAGGGCCGGGTGACCGACCACCGCATCAACCTGACGCTGTATTCGCTGGACGATGTGCTCGCCGGCGGCGTCGATGCCGTGATCGAGCCCTTGCTCGCCGAATACCAGGCCGATCAACTGGCCGCCCTGGGGGACTGATGACCATCATCGCCAGCCTGTTGCGCAATGCGCAGTTGCCCGACTCCTCCAGCGCGCGTCTGGACGCCGAGCTGCTGTTGTCTGCGGCCCTGGGCAAGTCGCGCAGCTACCTGCACACCTGGCCCGAGCGCATCGTCAGCAGCGAGGCGGCCGACACCTACGCTGCCTGGCTGGAGCGCCGCCGCGCCGGCGAGCCGGTGGCCTACATTCTGGGTCACCAGGGTTTCTGGAAACTCGATCTGGAAGTGGCGCCCCACACCCTGATTCCTCGGCCTGACACCGAGCTGCTGGTGGAGGCAGCGCTGGAGTTGCTGCCGGCAAGCGCTGCGCAGGTACTGGACCTGGGCACCGGCACCGGGGCCATCGCCTTGGCCCTGGCCAGCGAATGTCCGGCCTGGCAGGTGACGGCCGTGGACCGTGTCGAGGAGGCCGTGGCCTTGGCCGAGCGCAACCGCCAGCGTCTGCACCTGGCCAACGTGCAGGTGCGCGCCAGCCATTGGTTCGAGGCACTCGCCGGTGAGCGCTTCGACCTGATCATCAGCAACCCGCCCTACATCGCCAGCGAAGACCCGCACCTGAGTGCCGGTGACGTGCGTTTCGAGCCGAGCAGCGCACTGGTGGCCGGCGTCGATGGGCTGGACGACCTGCGCCTGATCATTGCCCGGGCGCCCCAGCACCTGGTGGCCGGTGGCTGGCTGCTGCTCGAACACGGCTACGACCAGGCCAGCGCAGTGCGTGAATTGCTCACGGCCAGCGGCTTCAGCGATGTCGGCAGTCGCCGCGATCTCGGCGGTCATGAGCGCATCAGTCTGGGCCGCCTGCCGTGCTGAGCGACGACGAGCTGCTGCGCTACAGCCGCCAGATCCTGCTGGCGCAGGTGGATATCGACGGTCAGTCGCGGCTCAAGCAGAGCAGGGCGCTGGTGGTCGGACTGGGTGGTCTGGGCTCGCCTGTGGCGCTGTATTTGGCGGCCGCAGGCGTGGGCGAGCTGCATCTGGCCGATTTCGACACGGTCGAGCTGACCAACCTGCAGCGCCAAGTGCTGCATGACACCGACAGCCTCGGGCTGAGCAAGGTCGACTCGGCGCTGCGGCGCTTGCAGGCGATCAATCCGCAGATCCGCCTGGTCGCCCATCGCCAGGCCCTGGATGAGGATTCCCTCGCGGCGGCAGTGGCCAACGTGGACCTGGTGCTGGACTGCTGCGACAACTTCGCCACCCGCGAGGCGGTCAACGCGGCGTGCGTGGCAGCCGGCAAACCGTTGGTCAGCGGTGCGGCCATTCGCCTGGAAGGGCAGTTGTCGGTGTTCGATCCACGGCAGGCGCACAGCCCCTGTTACCACTGCCTGTATGGCCATGGCAGCGAAGCCGAATTGACCTGCAGCGAAGCCGGGGTGATCGGCCCGCTGGTGGGCCTGGTCGGCAGCCTGCAAGCGCTGGAGGCGCTCAAATTGTTGGCCGGTTTCGGCGAACCGCTGGTGGGACGCCTGTTGCTCATCGATGCCCTGGGTACACGCTTTCGCGAGCTGCGGGTCAAGCGCGACCCAGAGTGCGCCGTGTGCGGCAGCCGCCATGGCTGATCGCTCGGCGCCGGTCGGCGTCATGGATTCGGGGGTGGGCGGTCTGTCGGTGCTGGCCGATATCCACCGCCTGTTGCCGGCCGAGTCGCTGCTCTATGTGGCTGACTGCGGCCATGTGCCCTACGGCGAGAAGTCGCCGGACTACATCCGCGAGCGCTGCCGGCGCATTGCCGCGTTTTTCCAGGCACGTGGCGCCAAGGCCATGGTGCTGGCCTGCAATACGGCAACGGTGGCGGCGGTAGCCGATCTTCGTCAGCGCTACCCCGAATGGCCATTGGTTGGCATGGAGCCTGCGGTCAAGCCGGCGGCGGCGGCGACCCGCTCTGGCGTGGTCGGCGTGCTGGCGACCACTGGCACCTTGCAGAGCGCCAAATTCGCGGCCTTGCTCGATCGGTTCGCAGGCGATGTGCGCGTCGTCACTCAGCCGTGTCCGGGATTGGTGGAATTGATCGAACGGGGCGACTTGAGCAGCCCGCCACTGCGTGTCTTGCTGGAGGGCTATGTCCAGCCATTGCTGGTGGCCGGCTGCGACACGCTGATCCTGGGCTGCACGCATTACCCTTTCCTGCGCCCGCTGCTGGCGCAGATGGTGCCCGAAGACGTAGCGATCATCGATACCGGCGCAGCCGTGGCCAGGCAGTTGCAGCGTCTGCTGCAGGGCCGGAATCTGCTCGCCGATGGCCCGGCGCGCGACGCCGAGTTCTTCAGCAGTGCCGAGCCGCAGCGGCTGCGCGAGGTGTTACCGGCGTTGTGGGCTGCGCCGGTGGCGCAGGTCATGGCGTTCAGCGGCTGAGGCGCAGCCGGCTCTGAGCTTCAGCCCGCGTTGCGCTCAGTCTTCGCTCGGCAGCGGCCATAGCAAGGTCGGATCCAGCACTTCCAGCACCAGTTCGCGGTGCTCACTGTCCAGCTTGCTCAGCAATTCCTGCGCCGCGCTGTCGGCCGTCCACTGCTCCGGCAACGCCAGGGCATTGCTCACGGGCGATTTGGTCGACTGCGGTGCGACCACTGTCAGCTTCACGCCCAGATCGCCCAATGCCTTGCGTTGTTCGCGCAGCCAGTGCGGCAGACTGTTATGGCCGGCGGGACTTTGCGCTGGGGAGTAGCGCTGCAAGGCCGAGTAGCGACTGAAAATCGCCATCACGCGGGGATTTTCGCCCCGTGCCAGCAAGGGCAGGGCGCTGGCCAACGCCTGTTCGGTGGCGTGCCAGTTGCTCTGCAGGATCTGCTCGAAGATCTCTGCTGCAGGGAGGTTCGGGGCCAGGTAGTCACAGGTGCCTGCATTGATGATCAAGGCATCCAGCGTGCCCCACTGCGATTGCAGGCGTTGACCGGCCGATTGGGCCTCGGCGAGTTCGTGCAGGTTGGCCGGCAGGTGCAGCAGGCGTGCACCGTGAAGCTCGATGAGGGCTTCGAGTTCGTGACTGTGCCTGCCACTGACCGCGACTCGATGCCCGTCGGCGAGCAGTTGCTCCGCCATTGCCATTCCGAGCCCACGGGTGGCTCCGGTAATCCAGAAACTACGAGTACTGCTCAATTCTGCGTCCTTAGCTGGTGGCGGCGGACAGCCCCTTGAATGCCGCGAGTGCTCTTTGTCGACTTTTCCCTAGGTCAACGATCGGGCTGACGTAGCAACTTGTATCAAATAAATCAGAGGATTTCACTGGCAAATGAATGGTCTTGTTATCCAGTTGCGTGAGTTCGGGTAACCAATGGCGAATGAATCGCCCGTCTGGATCGAATCGCTGCGACTGGGTTACAGGGTTGAAGATCCGGAAATAGGGCACTGAATCGGTTCCAGTCGAAGCGCTCCACTGCCACCCGCCGTTATTGGCGGCCAGATCACCGTCGATCAGGTGACGCATGAAATGTTGCTCGCCTTTGCGCCAATCGATCAAGAGGTTCTTGCTCAGGAACATGGCCACCACCATTCGAAGCCGGTTGTGCATCCAGCCGGTGTGCAGCAGCTGGCGCATGGCCGCATCGATCAGGGGAATGCCGGTGCGACCCTGTTGCCAGGCTTCGAAGTCGTCCGGCGCAGTGCGCCAGGGCAGTGCTTCGGTATGGGCACGAAATGCCTTGTGCCGCGACACCTGTGGATAACCCACCAGGATGTGTTTGTAGAACTCGCGCCACAGCAACTCTTCGATCCAGGTGCGTGCACCCTGACTGCCACTGTCCAGCTCACCCCGATTGCTGGTCAGGGCGGCATGCAGGCATTGCCGGGGCGAGATCACGCCAGCGGCCAGGTAGGCCGACAGTTGACTGGTGCCGGGCGTGGCCGGCAGATCGCGCGCGACGTGGTAATCGTCGATCAGCTCATCGACGAAGCGGCCGAGCCGGGCCTGTGCTTCCTGCTCGCCCGCCGGCCAGTGGTCGCGAATGCTCTGCGCGGGCTTGTCGAAACCGGCTATATGCTGCGGGATCGGGTCGTGGGCGATGGACAGTGGCGCCTGGGCTTTCACGCGGTGGGCCTGGGCGGGCAGGCTGCGGTGCAAGTGCTCGAGACAGGCCTTGCGGAACTGGCCGAACACCTGGAAGTAGTTGCCGGCCTTGGTCAGCAGCGTGCCGGGCTTGAAGAACAGTTGATCGAGGTGCGTTTTCACGGCAATGCCGGCGTGTTCCAGGCATTCGCGCGTCTGCTGATCGCGCTGCGCTTCGTTGAGGCCGTATTCGTCGTTCCAATGGACGGTCTGCACCTTGTGCTTCTGACAGACCGCTAGGACTGTTTGCGGCACCTGTTGCCAGGTGTCCGTGTGGCCGATGAGCAACGGAATGTTCAAGGCGTCCAGTGCATGGCGCAGGTCACGCAGGTTGCGCAGCCAGAAATCGACCTTGGCCGGTGCGTCGTCGTGCGCTTGCCATTGCTCGGGGCTGGCGATCCACAGGGCAATGGTCGGCCCCTGCTGGGTGGCAGCGCTCAGTGCGGTGTTGTCGTCGATGCGCAGATCGCTGCGCAGCCAGATCAATTGCATGTCAGGGTCTCGCACTGGAGCTTGAGGTCGACTGCTGGAGCAGACGCAAGGCTTGCTGGGGGGTGTCGAACAGCTGCGAGGCGGGAAGGCCCAACGCGCGCAGCCGCTCTTCATGTATGGGAGCACTGGCCCCCCCCAGGAGTTTCACCAGCGTGACAGTGGCCAGTGGCATCAATGACGGAACATCCAGTCGTGCGCCCAAGTGCAACACCAACGCCCTGGGTTGCAAGCGGTCGATGGCGTGCAGTAGCTGTTTGCCGGTCACCGGCTGTTCGAGAATCTCCACCGCCATGCCACTGCTGCTCAGCAGCCAGGCGGTCAGCCACAGGCGCTCGTTGAACGGTTGCTCGGCGGTGGTGGCCAGCAGCACCGGTGGGCCTTCGAGCGAGTGATTGTCGTGATAGACCCGCGCTCCCAGCTTGCTGCGCAGCCAGGTGTGGAAGAAGACCTGTTCCAGGCGTGCGTCGAAGTGATGGCGCCAGCGTTGCTCCAGTTGCTCGAGCAAGGGCAGCAGCAGTTGGTCGCACAGGGTCGAGGCCGGGTACAGCGCCATGGCCTGGTTCAACTGCTGATCCAGCGAGCGCTGGGCAAGGTTGGCGATGGCGTCGATGAGCTTCTCGCAACGCGCTTGCCAGTCGCTGTTGAGCACAGGCGTCGCGCTGCCGCTGTTCTCCAGCAGGTCGCGCACCTGGCTGACCGAGGCGCCACGTTCCAGCCATTGCAGGATCTCTTGCACCTTCTGGACATGCGCTTCGCGATACAGGCGATGTCCTTTGGGCGTGCGGTCGGGCACCAGCAGGCCGTAGCGGCGCTCCCAGGCGCGCAGGGTCACTGGGTTGACGCCGGTACGTCGGGCCAGCTCGCCGATGGGCAGGTCGTCTTCAGAGTGCATTGCGCAGCCCCATGTTTTCCGGATGCGGTTGCAGGTAGGCCTGCTGCAGCAGATAGGGATCGGGATGATTGCGCAGGTGATGCTTGAGCAGGGTCAGCGGTACCACGAGCGGGACGATGCCCTCCTGATACTGGCCGATCAGATGCTGCAGCTCAGCCTTGTCGCTGCCGTCCAGGGCATCGCGCAGGTAGCCGCACAGGTGCTGCAGCACATTGCTGTGAGTGCCGCGGCTGGCACAGCGGCGCAGGGCCTGCATCAACTGCGTGAAGTAACGCGGACCGAGCTCGTCGGGGTCGTCGTTGCGGGTCATGCTGCCGAGCAGGTGGCCCAGTTGCCGATAGGCCTGGGGATTGTGCGCCATCAACAGGTACTTGTAGCGGGCGTGGAAACCCTGCAAGGCCGCGCGGCTCAGGCCCTGCGACAGCAGATTCTGCCAGTCGGCGTAGGCATAGACGCGGCTGATGAAGTTCTCGCGCAGCACCGGGTCGTGCAGGCGGCCTTCTTCCTCCACCGGCAGATCCGGTCGACGTTCGCAGAACGCCTGGGCATAGGCACCGCGGCCGCCTTGCAGCGATGGGCGGCCGTTGTCTTGATAGACCTTGACCCGTTCCAGGCCGCAGGACGGCGATTTCTGCATGAACACATAACCGCAGATATCGTCGAGCGCCTCGGCCATCTGCTGGCCATAGGCACGCAGCGGTGGCGCCAGGTCGGTGCCGGGATTGCGCGGATTGATCACTTCCGGCGACTGAGGGTCGCCCACCAGGCGAATCGCCTCGCGGGGAATGCCCAGGCCAATGGCTACTTCAGGGCACAACGGCACCCAGTCGAAGTGCTCGTCGAGCGACTGACACAAGTCCGAGGCCTTGTGACCGCCGTTGTAACGCACGTCCTGGCCGGCGAGGCAGGCGCTGATGGCGATGCGGGGTTTACCTGTCGAGTGCTGGGGGTCCATGCTGCCGCTCCCTAAACTTGTACAAGGTTGATTTCTTGTACAGGTCTATTCCAGCACATCGAAAAACTTATGCAAGAAGAATTTCTTGTACAACGCTATTCGAGGTGCTCCAGCAGACGGCGCGCCGCCTCCTGGCCGCTCAGCCAGGCGCCTTCGACCCGCCCGGACAGGCACCAGTCGCCACACGCGTAGAGCCCCTGGTCGGCATCGGCGAGCGCGCCCCACTCATGGCTGCCGGCGGGCCGGGCGTAGAGCCAGCGGTGGGCCAAGGCAAAGGTCGGTGCGGGCACGACGCACCCGACCAGTTCGGCGAACTCACCATGCAGCGTGTCGATCACCTCGTCCTTGGGCAGGTCGATGTGCTGCCGGCTCCAGGCGGAAGTCGCATGCAGCACCCACGTATCGAGGTGCTCGTCACGGCCGGGCTTGCTGCGGTTGCGCGCCAGCCAGTCGAGGGGACTGTCCTGCACGAAGCAGCCTTGCATCGGGGTATTCAAGGCCGCGTTGAAGCCCAGCGCGACCGCCCAGGTGGGTTCCATCTGCACGCTCGCGGCAACCGCCGCCAGCTTGGGTGTGGCTGCCAGCAGCGGCGTGGCCTGCGGTGCCGGCACGGCGATCACCACGCGGCTATAGGGGCCGTGGCTGCAGCCTTCGGTGTCCTGCAGGTGCCAGAACTGCTTGCCGCGAAACACTTCGGCGATGCGGCAGCCGAAGTGCACGGTGACGTCTTCGAGCAGGCCTCGGGTGATGGCGCTCATGCGCGGTACACCGACCCAGCGGGTCTGCTCGTCGGGGGAGGGGGTGAGTTGGCCGTCGCGGTAGTTGTAGAGCTGCGGCTTCCATTGCGCCGCCCAACCGGCGGCGACCCAGCTCTGCACGTGTTCGACGAAGCGTCGATCACGGGCGGTGAAGTACTGTGCGCCCAGATCGAGGGCGCCCGCCTCGCTGCGCTTGCTGGCCATGCGCCCGCCACTGCCATGGCCCTTGTCGAACACATGCACGGTCTGCCCGGCCTTCTGCAGGGCCTGGGCGGCGGACAGGCCGGCGATGCCGGCCCCGATGATCGCGATAGGTACTGTCATGATGGCCTCTTCGAACCGTGCTGGAAGCAGACTACGCTGTCAGACAAACCTGTACAATGCAGAAGTTTTGTATAAGGTTATTCCACCCGGTGGAACAGGTTGGCCTATGTTTATCCGAGAGCGTCGGGTTGAAAAAGTGCCTTGAAGTTAAAAATAGACCATAGCCACAGCATGCGAGGACACAGCCATGCACATCGTGCTGACAGGGGGTACAGGCTTGATCGGACGGCATCTGTGCCGACGCTGGTTGAGCCAGGGACATCGCTTGACCGTCTGGAGTCGCGATCCCGCCCAGGTGCCTCGGCGCTGCGGCGAAGGCGTGCGCGGCATCGCCCGGCTGGAGGATATTGCGCCGAGCGATCAGGTCGATGCGGTGGTCAACCTGGCCGGTGCACCCATTGCCGACCGACCGTGGACGGCTTCGCGCCGTCACCTGCTGTGGGCCAGCCGTATCACCCTGACCGAGCAACTGCTGGCGTGGCTCGAAACGCGTGAGCAGCGCCCCGAGGTGCTGGTGTCCGGCTCGGCAGTGGGCTGGTATGGCGATGGCGGCGAGCGTGAGTTGACCGAGGCGTCGCCGCCGGTCAAGGAGGATTTCGCCAGCCAGTTGTGCATCGCCTGGGAAGAAACCGCCCAACGCGCCCAAGCGCTGGGCCTGCGAGTCGTATTGGTGCGAACCGGGCTGGTGCTGGCTGCCGACGGCGGCTTTTTGTCGCGCCTGCGGCTGCCGTTCAAACTCGGCCTGGGCGGGCCGCTGGGCGATGGACGGCAATGGATGCCGTGGGTTCATATCGAGGATTACATCGCCCTGATTGATTTTCTCTTGCAGCGCACCGACGCCAGCGGTCCCTATAATGCCTGCGCGCCGGAGCCGGTGCGCAACCGGGCGTTCGCCAAGGCACTGGGTCGCGCGCTGCATCGACCGGCCGTACTGCCGGTGCCCGCCCTGCTGCTCAAGGCGGGTTTGGGCGAGCTGTCCACCTTGTTGTTGGGTGGACAGCGAGCCCGCCCGGCACGGTTGCTGGAAGAAGGCTTCACGTTCCGCTTCGACGATCTGCAATCGGCGTTGGACGATCTGTCCGAACGCCTCTGACATAGGACGCTGCATGACCGATCACGCCCTGCTGCTGGTCAACCTGGGTTCACCGGCTTCCACTTCGGTTGCCGACGTGCGCCGTTACCTCAACCAGTTCCTCATGGACCCCTACGTCATCGACCTGCCCTGGCCGGTGCGTCGGCTGCTGGTGTCGCTGATCCTGATCAAGCGCCCGGAACAGTCGGCCCACGCCTACGCGTCGATCTGGTGGGACGAGGGCTCGCCGCTGGTGGTGCTGACCCGCCGTCTGCAAGCGGCCATCACCCCGCACTGGCCCCACGGTCCGGTGGAGGTCGCCATGCGCTACGGCCAGCCGGCGCTGCCCCAGGTCCTGGAGCGGCTCGCGGCGCAAGGTGTGCGCAAGGTGACCCTGGCACCGTTGTACCCACAGTTCGCCGACAGCACCGTGACCACCGTGGTGGAGCAGGCGCGCAAGACCCTGGCCGAGCAGAAGCTGGCGATGGAGTTGCGAGTGCTGCAGCCCTTCTACGACGAACCCGACTATATCGACGCGCTGGTGGCCAGTGCTCAGCCTTATCTGCAGCAGGAGTACGACCACCTGCTGCTGAGCTTCCACGGTCTGCCGGAGCGCCATCTGAAGAAGCTCGACCCGACCGGTTCGCATTGCCTGCAGAGCGCCAATTGCTGTGAAACCGCCTGCCCCCAAGTGCGCAAGGTCTGCTATCGCTCGCAGTGCCTGGCCAGTGCGGCGGCCTTCGCCAAGGCGGCAGGCATTCCCGACGGCAAGTGGTCGGCCTCGTTCCAGTCGCGTCTGGGGCGGGCCAAATGGATCGAGCCCTACACCGAGACGCGCCTGGACGAGCTGGCGGCGGCCGGGGTGAAGAAGCTATTGGTGATGTGCCCGGCGTTCGTCGCTGATTGCATCGAGACGTTGGAAGAGATCGGTGACCGCGGCAAGGAGCAGTTCATCGAGGCCGGCGGCGAAGCGTTGGTGCTGGTGCCGTGCCTGAACGATCACCCGCAGTGGGCGCAGGTGCTGGCGGGGATGTGCGAGAAGGCGTGAAAACAGCAGGGGCTGCAGTGCAGCCCCCGTGAGTTCAACGCAGGCTCAAGGCAACTGATCGTCCAGCGTCTTGTTCTTCCAGCCATCGTTGCCCGGCAGAATCAAGTTCAGGGCGATGGCCACTACCGCGCACAGCGCGATGCCCTTCAGGCCCCAATCGTCGGGGCCGTCGCCGCTGCCGATCAATACGCCGCCGATACCGAACACCAGGGTCACCGAGACGATCACTAGGTTGCGCGCTTCGGCCAGGTCGATCTTGTGGCGGATCAGGGTGTTCATGCCCACCGCCGCGATCGAGCCGAACAACAGGCACAGAATGCCGCCCATCACCGGCACCGGGATGCTTTGCAGCAGCGCGCCGAACTTGCCGATGAAGGCCAGGGTGATGGCGAACACCGCCGCCCAGGTCATGATCTTCGGGTTGTAGTTCTTGGTCAGCATCACCGCGCCGGTCACTTCGGCATAGGTGGTGTTGGGCGGGCCGCCGAACAGGCCGGCAGCGGTGGTGGCCAGGCCGTCACCAAGCAGCGTGCGGTGCAAACCGGGCTTTTTCAGGTAGTCGCGGCCGGTCACGCTGCCCACGGCGATCACCCCACCGATATGCTCGATGGCCGGGGCCAGGGCCACTGGCACGATGAACAGGATCGCCTGCCAGTTGAACTCCGGCGCGGTGAAGTTGGGCAGTTCCAACCATGGCGCGGCGGCGATCTTCGCCGTGTCCACCACACCGAAGGCGAAGGACAAGGCGAAGCCGACCAGCACGCCCGCGATGATCGGCACCAGGCGGAAAATGCCTTTGCCGAACACCGCGACGATCAAGGTGGTCAGCAGCGCCGGCATGGAGATCAGCATGGCGGTCTGGTAGGGCATCAACGCGCTGCCGTCGCCGCCCTTGCCCATGGCCATGTTGGCGGCGATCGGCGCCATGGCCAGGCCAATGGAGATGATCACCGGGCCGATGACGACCGGCGGCAGCATGCGGTCGATGAAACCGGTGCCTTTGATCTTCACCATCAGGCCCATGAAGGTGTAGACGAAGCCGGCGGCCATTACCCCGCCCATGGTCGCAGCAAGGCCGAACTGGCCCTTGGCGAGGATGATCGGGGTGATGAACGCGAAGCTGGAGGCCAGGAACACCGGCACCTGGCGCCCCGTGACCAATTGGAACAACAGCGTGCCCAGGCCCGCGGTGAACAGCGCCACGTTGGGGTCCAGGCCGGTGATCAGCGGCATGAGCACCAGCGCACCGAATGCCACGAAGAGCATCTGTGCGCCCGAAACGACCTGACGCCAGAGCGGGTCGTTGTAGCCGTCCTGCATGGTCAGGCGTCCTTCTGCTTGGTGCCGAAGATCTTGTCGCCGGCATCGCCCAGGCCCGGCACGATGTAGCCGTGCTCGTTCAGGCGCTGGTCGATCGAGGCGGTGTAGATCTGCACATCCGGGTGCGCCTTGTTGACCACCTCGATGCCTTCGGGCGCGGCCACCAGCACCATGGCGCGGATTTCCTTGCAGCCGGCTTTCTTCAGCAGGTCGATGGTGGCGACCATCGAGTTGCCGGTGGCCAGCATCGGGTCGATGATCAGCGCCAGGCGCTGGTTGATATCCGGCGCGAGCTTCTCCAGGTAGGTGTGCGCTTCGAGGGTTTCCTCGTTGCGCGCCACGCCCACGGCGCTGACCTTGGCGCCCGGCACCAGGCTGAGCACGCCGTCGAGCATGCCGATACCGGCGCGCAGGATCGGCACGACGGTGATCTTCTTGCCGGCGATCTTCTCGACCTGGACCTTGCCGCACCAGCCGTCGATCTCGTAGGTTTCCAGGGGCAGGTCCTGGGTGGCTTCATAGGTCAGCAGTGCGCCGACTTCCTGGGCGAGTTCGCGAAAATTCTTGGTGCTGATGTCGGCACGGCGCATCAGGCCGAGCTTGTGGCGGATCAGCGGATGGCGGATCTCACGAGTGGGCATAGGGGAGGGCTCCGGAAGGCGGGCAAAAAAACCGCGTAAGATTAATCTATTCAGTCCGTGCTGTCGTGCAGTCATTGTGCACGTTAGTCCATAAAGGCTTGATCTGCGGCGAGCGGGTGCGTACCTTTGCCCGCTTTTCCAAAATGCACCTGCTGGAGAGCGCCATGTCCGCCGATCTAGAGCATATCCGCCACGTGATGAGCGAGGCCGATTGCCTGTACACCGAAGCCCAGGTCGAAGCGGCCATCGCCCAAGTCGGCGAGCGGATCTGCAAGGACCTGCACGACAAGAACCCGGTGGTGTTCTGCGTGATGAACGGCGGATTGATCTTCGCCGGCAAACTGCTCACCCACCTGCAGTTCCCGCTGGAAGCGTCCTACCTGCACGCCACCCGCTACCGCAACCAGACCAGCGGCGGTGAGCTGTTCTGGAAGGCCAAGCCGGAAGTGTCGTTCATCGACCGCGATGTGCTGATCGTCGACGACATCCTCGACGAGGGCCACACCCTCAGCGCGATCATCGACTTCTGCAAACATGCCGGCGCGCGTTCGGTGTACACCGCCGTGCTGATCGACAAGGACCATGACCGCAAGGCCAGCCCGGACCTGAAGGCCAACTACGTCGGCCTGCCGTGCGTGGACCGCTACATTTTCGGTTACGGCATGGACTACAAGGGCTACTGGCGCAACGCCAATGGCATCTTCGCTGTGAAGGGGATGTAAGCCATACGCCAGCCTGCTTTCATCGACAAGACGTTGTTCGACGGGCTGGCCGCCAAGGCCGCCAGCAATCCACGCGGCCGCCAGCACCACAACTTCCATGACATGGAAGAGCCCTGCCATCGCATGGCGGTGGGTCTGCGGACTCACCCTACATCCCGCCGCATCGCCACCTGAGCGCAGACAAGGCCGAGGCGCTGATCGTGCTCAAGGAGCGCCTGGGCCTGCTGATCTTCGATGACCAGGGGGCGGTGACCGACACGCGCGTGCTGCAGGCCGGTGGCGACTGCCTGGGCGTCGATGTGCCGCCGCGCACCTACCACGGGCTGGTGGTGCTGGAAGAAGACAGTATTCTGTTCGAATGCAAGGCCGGGCCTTATCGTCCGGTCAGCGATGGCGAGATGGCGGCCTGGGCGCCGCGCGAAGGCGAGGACGGCATGCCCGAGTACCTGGCCTGGATGCGCGCGCAGTTCGACTGATCATGCGTGATCCTGCCATGCTAGGGTTCTGTCTCGGTAATATGTTCACGTTTGGCGAGTGACTTGAGTGTTCGGGCAAGGCGCCGCCAACATTGAACAGCCTATTTCCGGGACAGGACACTCCAGTGCTCCTGCCCGCCAAGGAGTCTCTCATGCGTGCCGTTATCCCTCTGCTGCTGGCACTGAGCCTGCCGCTGTCTGCTGCACCGCTGCACAGCCAGTTCCTGCCGCCTGACGACCTTTCCCTGCGCCAGCAGGCGCCCGAGTCCCAGCAACTGCTGCAGGTCACCGATTACTCGGTGGTGGTCGGCGCCCAGCGCCAGTCCAACCAGCAGCCGATTCCCATTACCTCGTCGCTGACCCTGCGCCTGAAGGGCAAGCCGATGAGCAAGGGCGCGACCATCAGCCAGGTGCTGGTGACCTTCGACGGCGAGGGCGGCAAGAGCCTCAAGCGTCCCGCTTACGACGAGGCTACACGCACCCTGACCCTGAATTATCCACAGGCCGACTACCGGGTGATCATGGACCTGCTGCGCAACGAGACGGTCTACGTGCAATTCCTCAGCTATGCCAACGGCCACGTCTGGGCCGATCTGCACACCGGCACCGTACGTACGCGTTGAGCGCCGTGTCGCACGCCGGGTACACTGCCCGCCTTTGAAACGCCCGTGATGGCACCGTTGGAGTCGGCAAATGCGTAAAGACAAGAAGCAGGTTATCGGTGACGAGATCAGCGACGACTACATCAAGACGTTCCTGCAGTTCGAGCCGGCCGATGGCCAGACCTCGCCCTCGCACCACAAGCTGATCAAGGCCTATCGCGGCTTGCGCATCGACGACTTCGAGCGTTTCGTGGGGTTCTTCGTGGAGGCCGGGTATGACGTCGACGGCAAGGACGAGCACGGCAAGACCTTCGCCGAGGCCATCGCCGACCAGCGCAATGCGCCGGAGTACATCGAGGTAATCGGCCAGGCGCGGGGATGAGGCCAGAGGAGCGGCGAGCGCCGCTCCTCCATTACGTGCGCCTGCGCCTCAGGCGTAGTGCTTGGCCGGGTTTTCCTGGGCCAGGCCCAGGGCGGCATCGTTGTCCGCGCTGATCTGGCGATACAGCGCGGCATCGGTGGCCAGGGTCTTCTCGCGGGCCGGGAAGATGTCCTTGAGCTTGGTCGCCCACGCGCCTTTGGTCTGCTCGGGGAAGCAGCGCTCAAGCAGCTCGAGCATGATCGAGACGGTGACCGACGCACCCGGCGAAGCGCCGAGCAGGGCGGCCAGGCTGCCGTCGGCGGCCGAGACCAGCTCGGTGCCGAACTGCAGGATGCCGCCTTTCTTCGGATCTTTCTTGATGATCTGCACGCGCTGACCCGCCACTTCCAGGCGCCAGTCTTCGGCCTTGGCTTGGGGGTAGAAGCGGCGCAACGATTCCAGACGCTGCTCCATCGACTGCATCACTTCGCTGACCAGGTACTTGGTCAGGTCCATGTTGTCGCGGGCCACGGCCAGCATCGGACCGATGTTGCCCATGCGCACCGACAGCGGCAGGTCCATCAGCGAACCGTGCTTGAGGAACTTGGTGGTGAAGCCGGCGTAAGGCCCGAACAGCAGCGACTTCTTGCCATCGACCACGCGCGTGTCCAGGTGCGGCACCGACATGGGCGGGGCGCCCACCGCTGCCTGGCTGTAGACCTTGGCCTGGTGCTGGCTGACGATCTCCGGGTTGTCGCAGCGCAGCCACTGGCCGCTGACCGGGAAGCCGCCGAAGCCCTTGCTTTCCGGAATGCCCGAGGCTTGCAGCAGCGGCAGCGCCGCGCCGCCGGCGCCGAGGAAGACGAAGCGGGCGTCGACGTCACGGCTGCTGCCACTGTTGACGTCCTTGACCGTCACTGTCCAGCCATCGCCTTTGCGGCGCAGGCCGGTGACCTTCTTGCTGTACTTGACCTGGGCGTCGGGGCTGTCGCCCAGGCGCTTGAGCAACTGGTTGGTCAGTGCGCCAAAGTTGACATCGGTGCCCTTGAGCACGCGGGTGGCGGCGATGTGCTGGTCGGCCGGGCGGCCCGGCATCATCAGCGGCATCCACTGGTTCATCACGGCCTTGTCTTCGGTGTACTCCATCTCGGCGAAGGCGTGATGCTGCTTGAGCATGTCGAAGCGCTTTTTCAGGAACGCGATGCCTTTGTCACCTTCGACGTAGCTCAGGTGCGGTACCGGGTTGATGAAGGCGCGGGGATCGCCCAAGCCGCCCTGGCGGCTGAGGTAGGCCCAGAACTGGCGCGAAACCTCGAACTGGGTATTGATGTGCACCGCCTTCTTGATGTCGATGCTGCCATCGGCGGCCCGCGGCGTGTAGTTCAGTTCGCACAGCCCGGCGTGGCCGGTGCCCGCGTTGTTCCAGGGGTTGGAGCTTTCTGCGGCCCCGGAGTCCATCGCCTCGACGACTTCCAGCGTGATCGCAGGGTCCAGCTCCTTGAGCAGTACGGCCAGGGTGGCACTCATGATGCCCGCGCCTACCAGTACTACATCAACCGATTCGTTCTGCGCCATTTAACGCGTCTCCACAATCTACAGCACCTAATTGACAGCATAGGACCCCTGGGTTGGCCAGGATCGCCATGTCCGACTCTTCGCAGTTGTTGCAACTCCAGCGGACACCGCCAATCGGTCTTTGGGTGTTCGGTCATTGAACGCCATTTGCCACCACTGCGGCAATTCGACTTATGGTCAGGTGGTCCGTCGTGGGTTATGGACCGGCCTCAGGCTCCCATCCAGGATGAGCGCCTGGGCCGTCTGCTCAGGGCTGTAGAAAACGTCTTTGTCGCACCTGCACATGCCAGACTGTTCATTTGCTCGCCACACTCTCGTGAAGTTGTGAAAAACCGTTTTTTCACGCTCTTTTGGAGTCGTGAACCTCAAAAGTGGACTGCGCGAGGGCAACCCGCAGGTTCATGTGCAGCAGACGGCCAGAGACAGCAGGCACGACAGCCGATGCAAGACCTGAGTGGAAGGCTCTCTGTGGGCGAAGCGGTGAAGGTGCCGGGGTCAAGCGGCGAATGCGGGGCCCGATCAGGAGACGTCCTTATAATCGGGGGGAGATTATAACGAGGTCGCGGGCAGAAAGGTCGTACTTCTTGGGTTTTTATTGCCGCGGTTGTCAGGCCGCGAGCAGGCGTTGCTGCCAGCGGCGCCGCGCCGGCGGGCAAACCCGGGCGCTGGCCGGCAGCGCCTGGCCCAGCCAGCCCAGGTGGGCTTCGCTGACCTGGACCCAGCCACTGCCGGCCGGGGCCTGGGCGCAGTGCTTGAAGGCCAGGCACGTGCCGTCTTCGGCGAGGCGGGCATAGGTGGTGTGACGCGGGCGTTGCAGGAGCAGGGTCCAGAGCGAGGCCATGGCGGAAAATCCTGTCTGATTCGGACGTGCGGCAAGCTTACCCGCAGCACCATTAAACCCTCGTGACAGCGGCGTGTTCCCGGCATGACAATCGCGTGCCCAGACGGCGCCAAGGCTTCATCTCGCGAAGCTTGCCGCGGGTAGCGTGCCTCTCGTTATACTGTCGGCCTTTGCCGCTTTTTTCTGGAGAAATGCGCATGCTGCAACGTCTGTTGTTCGGTTTGATGGCGGTGGCTACCCTGAGCCTGGTCGGCTGTGCCCACAGCCCGCAGCAGTTGAGCCCGCAACCCAAGCTCACCACGCAGCTCAACGCGGTCGGCCGCGGCCAGCCGGTGGAGGTCAAGGTGGTCGATGGCCGTGCTTCGCAGTCGCTGGGCACCCGCGGCGGCATGTACCCCGAGACCAGCACCATCAGCGTCAGTGGCAACGACGTGGTGCCCAAGCTGCAGGCCCAGGCCGAGGCTGCCGTGCGTCTGCTGGGCTTCACCCCGACCCGCGGCGGTGGCAACGCGCCGCAGTTGACCGTGACCCTGGCCGAACTCAAGTACCAGTCGCCCAAGGACAAGATGTACGTCACCGAAGCGACCATCGGCGCCACGTTCCGCGCCGACGTGTCCAACGCCAACCGTCGCTACAGCGGTCGCTACGGCGCCTCGCTGGACCAGCGTTTCGGCATGGCACCGAACCAGGAAACCAACACCAAGCTGGTCAGCGATGTGCTCAGCGACGCCCTGACCCGTCTGTTCAAGGATCCGTCGATCGGTCAGATGCTGGCTGAGTAAGCCTTTCGATGCCATGAAAAAGCCCGCTGCCTGGGACCAGGCAGCGGGCTTTTTCGTGGGTGATGCACCGTGGATCAGGCGGCCTCGATGGCAAAATCCAGCACGCTGAAGCCGGTGCCCAGGTCCACTTCCGGCAGGTCATGGTGCGCATGGCCGCCGAGGGCGCAGTACACCAGCCAGCCACGGTCGTGGACGTTGATCGCGAAGCCGTCGATCAATGCCTGCTGCTCGTCGCTGGGCGCGACGAGGTAGAGACGGTCCTGGTTTTCGGCGTGCAGCATGTCAAGCTCCGGTATCGAGAAGGCCGACAGGGTGGCCTCTTCGGATGACGAGCGTATGACAGGCGAAATTTAGGGGGCGATGTCTTGGCGCTGACCAATGGCGCTCCGGCCGCACAGTGTGCCAGGAGCGCCACAAGAGCCTACACTCAGGCCACTTCTGCCTGGCGCTTGACCTGATACTGATTGCGCACCGGCGTGGCGTACTGCTGCACCAGGTAAGGCCGATGCTCGACCGGGCAGGCCTCCAGGCGGCGCTGCCATTCTTCCTGCGCCCGCGCCAGCTCGTCGGCCGCAAACACCTTGTCGGCGGTGGGCACCGCCAGCGCCGTGTCCTGTTGATCCCACATGGCATAGGCCAGGTAGTGCACCGGGAATAGGCGATAGCCGGCGAGAATCTGTCGGTCGATGGCCTGGGCCAGTTGCTTGGTGTCTTCGTGGTACTCGGTCACCGGCGGCGCGAAATTGATGTGCACCCGGCCTTTGTAGCCGGTGATGCCCAAGGCGATGCTGTTGTCGTCCTCGCCAGGCACCTTGCTGTAGCTGCCGGTGCTGGCGCGGATGTACAGCTCACGGGCCTTGGCCTGGTCGCAGGGGTCGTATTCGTAGCTGATCGACACCGGAATCAGGTTCAGGCTCTGGATCACCGCGCCGAAGGCTTCGTCCTTGCGGCTCATGTGGAACATCTTGAGGATCGCCGAATCGGTGCGATCGTCACCGTCCTTGGCGCGGCCTTCGGCCTGGGCGATCCAGATCGAGGTGCCGTCGTCGCGGATCGAGTGGTTGATGTAGGCCGAGAGCAGTTGGTAGGCCGCCAGCTTCTCACGGCGACCGCTGATGGAGCGGTGCACGATGAAGCTCTTGTTCAGGCGCATCATGTCGCTGACAAAAGGCTTCTGCAGCAGGTTGTCGCCGATGGCGATGCGCGGGGTGGGCAGGCCGGCGTGATAGACCGCGTAGTTGACGAACGCCGGGTCCATGACGATGTCGCGGTGATTGGCCAGGAACAGGTAGGCGCTGCCGGCCTTGAGCTGCTCGACGCCGGTGTACGTGACCCCGTCGGTGGCGCGGTCGATGGTGCGGTCGACGTAGTACTCGACCTTGTCCTGCAGCGTCGCGACGCTGCTCACGCCGGCGAATTCCTTGCGCAGGCGGCGCGCGATCAGCGGTTTGAGCAGCCAGCCGAAGGCGCCGGCCAGGCGCGGGAAGCGAAAGTGGGTGAGGATATCGAGGAATGCCGGGTCGCTGAGCAGGCGTGCCAGAACGGCAGGGACTTCAGCGTCGTCGTAGGGTCGGATGGCATCGAATGCGCCCATCATGCTCTCTTGTTGGAAACGGCTAGAGTAATAAAGTAGGGGCGGGGCCGAGAAAACGGCTCGGACACACACGGACCCCGTAAACAGACCGGCAATTATACGCATAAGTCACCGCGCAGGCCCCCGATGCTCGAAATCGACTTCTATGACTGTCCCTACTGCGGCGAACGCGTCGAAACCACCGTCGACATTTCTGCCGGCGATCAGCACTACACTGAGGACTGCCAGGTCTGTTGCCGGCCGATCGTGTGCATTTTGCAGGTGCACGATGACGAATGGTTGCTCGAGGTGCGTCGTGAGGACGATGCCTGATGCGCAGAATCTACGAGCCGGAAAGCCTGATCGAGGCGCAGATGCTGGTGGGCATGCTGGCCAGCGAGGGCATCGCCGTGCACCTGATCGGCGCCGATCTGGTCGGCGCGATGGGTGACCTGCCGCTGCAGGGGCTGTTGGCCCTGGCGGTGGACGACGAGCAAGCGGGGTACGCACGGCAGTTGATCGATGCGTACAATGCCGCTCAGCCCCTTGCCGGTGACGAGCCCGACGCCTGTCCCGGCACCTTGATCTGCTAGGTTTGCCTGTCTTATGTGTGGACGCTACGCCCTGTTTCGCTGGTCCCAGGCCTTCGCCGCCCTGCCGGGGTTTCCCGTCGACCAGCAGGCGCAATGGAACATCTCGCCCGGTGCCTCGGTGTTGATCCAGCGCCAGATCGACGACCAGTTGCAACTGGCCAGGGCGCGCTGGGGGCTGACGCCGCCGTGGCTCACCGACCTGTCGCGCACCCCCGCCCATGCCCGCGCCGAAACCCTGGCCGAACAGCCGATGTTTCGCGAGGCCTTTCGCCTGCGCCGTTGCCTGATGCCAGCCAACGGTTTCTACGAATGGCGCGGCACGGCGCGCAAGCGGCCGTACTGGGTGACGCCCGGGGAGGGCGCCTCGCTGTTCT
This sequence comes from Pseudomonas sp. SC11, assembly GCF_047039205.1. Taxonomy (NCBI): domain Bacteria; kingdom Pseudomonadati; phylum Pseudomonadota; class Gammaproteobacteria; order Pseudomonadales; family Pseudomonadaceae; genus Pseudomonas; species Pseudomonas sp. SC11. The sequence continues at coordinate 1,023,524 of NZ_CP178183.1, forward strand.
ACGCGGCGGTGTGGGAGGCGTATCCGGTGCAGGAGCAGGTCTGGCTCAGTTGTGCCGTGGTCACCCAGGCGGCCATGAACCAGCGTCGGCCGTTGATTCTCGACGAGGCAGGCCAGGCCGCCTGGCTGGATCCGCAGACGCCGCAGGCGCGCCTGCATGAACTGCTGGCCAGCCCGCCGGCGAGTTTGCGCGAGCGGGCGCTGGCGCATCTGGTCAACGACCCGCAGCTCGATGGACCGCAGTGCTTGACGCCGGCCTGAGCCGAGCGCGCTTGACCGGTCACACCCTGAACTGATTGATCAGGCGCCGCTGCTGCTCGGCCAGTTGGGTCAACTCGGCGCTGGCCTGGCTCGACTCGTCGGCGCCGCCGGCCACCTCGCTGGCCACCTGGCCGATGTTGGTGACGTTGCGGTTGATGTCCTCGGCCACCGCGCTCTGCTGCTCGGCAGCACTGGCGATCTGCGTATTCATGTCGTTGATCACCGACACCGCCTGGGTGATGCTCTCCAGCGCCAGCGCTGCACGATTGGCCTGCTGCACGCTGTCGTCGGTCTTGCCCTGGCTGTCTTCCATGACCTTGACCACGTCGCGGGTGCCCTGCTGCAGTTGCTGGATCATCTGCTGAATTTCCTGGGTCGCCTGCTGGGTCTTCTGCGCCAGGTTGCGCACCTCGTCGGCGACCACCGCGAAGCCTCGACCCTGCTCGCCGGCACGGGCGGCCTCGATGGCGGCGTTGAGCGCCAGCAGGTTGGTCTGCTCGGCGATGGCGCGGATGGTCACCAGGATGGTGTTGATGTTCTCGCTGTCGCGGGCCAGGGTCTGCACCACGGTCACCGCGCGGCCGATTTCGCTGGCCAGGCTGCTGATGGACTGCGAGGCGTCATGCACGATCTGCATGCCCTGGTTGGCGGCCTGGTCGGCGTTGCTGGCGGCCTGGGCGGCTTGGGTGGCGTTGCGCGCCACGTCCTGGGCGGTGGCGGTCATTTCCTGCACGGCAGTGGCCACCTGGTCGATTTCGGCCATCTGCTTGTGCACGCCCTGGTTGGTGCGAATGGCGATGTCGGCGGTGTGCTCCGAGGAGTCGCTGACCTTCTGCACCGAACTCACCACTTGGCTGATCATCGCCTGGAGCTTGGCCAGGAAGGTGTTGAAGCCGCTGGCGATGGCGCCCAGTTCGTCGGCGCGGTCGCTGTGCAGGCGGCGGGTGAGGTCGCCTTCGCCCTGGGCGATATCGTCGAGCATGGCCACCATCTGCTTCAGCGGACGAGCGATGCCGTGGGCCAGCAGCCCGATCACCAGCAGGCCGAGCACGGCGATGCCCAGGCCGACCGCAGTCATGCCGAAGATATCGGTGCGGCGCTGCTCGCCGAGGTCTTTCTGCAATTGCGTGACATCGGCCATCACCGTGCTCAGCGGCAGTTGTAGCAGCAGCACCCAGCGCGCATCGGTGTTGGCCACTTTGAACGGCAGGTACAGCTCGATACGGTCCTTGTCTCGGTCGAGTTGATAGTGCAGCGCATCGCCATTGCTGCTGGCCAGTGCGGCCGACTCGGCCGAATCCAGCACGTCACTGGCTTTTTCGCCGAATTTGGACGGGTCTTTGGTGTAGGCCACCAGGCGACCGTTGCTCGACACCAGGGCCAGTTCGCCGGCGCCATCATAGAGTTGGCGGTCGGCGGCGTTGAGCAAGTCCTGGATGAAGTCCACCGACAGGTCGGCCCCGGCGATGCCCTGGAATTGGCCGTTGAGCATGATCGGTTCGACGAACGAGGCGAGCATCACTGTCTTGTCGCCCACCTTGTAAGGCGCGGGATCGATCACGCAGGCCTTCTTGGTTTCCTTGGGGCACAGGTAGTACTCGCTGGCGCGCACGCCGGTGGCCAGGATGGTCTGATCGTTGACGTCGACCAAGCGATCCTGGCCGAGGCTGCCGTCGGCGTTGCGGAACCACCAGGGTAGGAAGCGCTCGCCGTTGACGTCGGCGTGGTCCAGGGCATTGGGTTCCCAGCCCAGGTAGGCGCCGAGCACGCTGGGGTTGTCCTCGACAGTGCGCTTGAGCAGGTTGCTCAGGTAGGCGCGGTCGATCTGCATCAGCGGTTTGCCCTCTGCATCCTGTGCGCCGAGCAGGCCGTTGAGCGTGGCCAGGCTGCGGCTGATCAGCAGCGGCGCTTCCAGGCCGCGCTGGATTTCGCTGACCTGGGTGCGCGCCAGCGCCGACAGGCGCTGTTCGATGACCGCCTCGAACTGTTGCTGGGTGCGCTGCTGTACCAGGGTCTGGGTGCGCGCTCCCGCGTACACGGCGTAGAGCACCAGGGCGGCGACGATGCTCAACACGATGGCACCGGCCAGCGCCGCCACGGAAAACTGGATCGACTTGAACTTCATGATCGAAAAGCTCCACGCCAGGAGGTCGTTGTCCTGGGTTATCGGCGTGGGCTGGGCAAAGCATGAGGACGGTTGTCAGAAATCTTCGACGCACCTCTGGCAGGGGCGCACGACTGGGCCTAGGATACGCGGCATGTAAAAAGAGGGAGTCTTTTCATGCGTAAGTCATTCGTGGTCAGCCTGTTGAGTGCCAGCATCCTGCTGGGCGGCTGCCAGGCGGTCAACACCACCAGCGGCGGTGCGGTGGGCGTGGAGCGCAAGCAGTACATGTTCAGCATGCTGTCCACCGACGAGGTGAACCAGATGTACGCCCAGTCGTACCAGCAGACCCTCGGCGAAGCCTCGAGCAAAGGCGTGCTGGACAAGACCAGCAATGACGCGCGGCGCGTGCAGTTGATCGCCGACCGCCTGATCGCCCAGGCGCCCAAGTTCCGCCCGGATGCGGCGCAGTGGAAGTGGGAAGTCAACGTGATCAAGAGCGATGAGCTCAACGCCAACTGCGGCCCTGGCGGCAAGATCATCGTCTACACCGGCCTGATCGATCAGCTCAAGCTCACCGATGCCGAGCTGGCGGCGGTGATGGGCCATGAAATCGCCCACGCCCTGCGCGAGCACGGCCGTGAAGCCATGTCCAAGGCCTACGGCATCAACATGGCGCGCCAGGGCGCCGGTGCCATCTTCGGCCTGGGCCAGGACAGCATGGCGCTGGCCGACACCGTGGTGAACTACGCCATGACCTTGCCCAACAGCCGCGCCAACGAGAACGAAGCCGACCTGATCGGTCTCGAGCTGTCGGCCCGCGCCGGTTATGACCCGAACGCGGCGATCACCTTGTGGAACAAGATGAGCAAGGCCTCCGAAGGCGCCCCGCCCGAGTTCATGAGCACTCACCCCGCCTCGAGCAGCCGCATCGCCTCCCTGCAAGCAGCCATTCCCAAAGTCATGCCCTTGTATCAACAGGCGGCTAAGTAGCAGCTACGAGCTGCACGCTGCAAGCGGCAAGCGGCAAGCGGCAAGCCAAGCCGCGCCGCACCTTCTTGCCGCTTGCAGCTTGAAACTTGCGGCTGCTTCACCCCCCTGCCGCTTGCCGCTGCCCTACACCCAACCGCTGGTTTTCATGGCCGAGTAGACGGCGACGGCGGCCAGTACGAAGAAGGCGGCGGCGGCCAGGCGGCGGATCAGGGTCAGGGGCAGTTTGTCGGCGGCGAAGTTGCCGGCCAGTACCACCGGTACGTTAGCGATCAGCATGCCCAGGGTGGTGCCCACGATCACCAGGATCAGGTGCGGGTACTGCGCGGCCAGCATCACCGTGGCGACCTGGGTCTTGTCGCCGATCTCGGCCAGGAAGAACGCGATCAACGTGGTCAGGAACGGCCCGAAGCGCCGCGCGTTGCTGCTCTCGTCGTCGTCCATCTTGTCCGGCACCAGGGTCCACAGGGCCGTGGCGGTGAAGCTTGCGGCGAGGATCCAGTGCAGCACGCTTTCGGTGAAGAAACCGCTGACCCAGGCGCCAACCGCACCGGCGGCCGCATGGTTGGCCAGGGTCGCGGCGACGATACCGGCGATGATCGGCCAGGGCTTGCGGAAACGGGCGGCGAGAATGAGCGCGAGCAGTTGCGTCTTGTCGCCAATTTCGGCGAGCGCAACGATGGCGGTGGGGACGAGCAGGGATTCGAGCATCAGGCTTCCTACGGGGGCGGGTCGACACGGCTATGACACGTACAGCCTTCCCGCCCCGGGTAAGGTGTGCGTGTCATAGGTCTTGTCAAACCCTGGACTCATCTGTGTGAGCCGTGAGGTCGCACGCGCCATGGCCTGTGGGCCAAGTGTGTTGACGCGTGCCGGGCAAGCTGAGGACGCTTGCGGGAGACTACTCCCCTAGGACGGAGCGGATTCTGCCTAGCCGATTCGGTTTCGGCAAGCGCTTTTTTTCTAGCCGCGAATGGCCCGATAAATTCGGAATCCGTCCCCTTCGGCGCGCGTTTCGCAATTGCCCAATGCCTGTTGGATGAGCGGTTGATAGCGCAGGAAGCTGTTGGCGACTATCCGCATTTCTCCGCCTTTTACCAGCTTTTTAGCCGATTTTAGCAGCAGGTTTTCCGAGGCCTGATAGTCGGTGTGAACCCCGGTGTGGAACGGCGGATTGCTGACGATCGCGCTCAGTTCATCGGGGGCAGCGTCGATGCCGTCGCCGCTGATGACCTCGCCCTGCAGGCCGTTTGCGGCCAAGGTCAGGCGACTGGCCGCGACGGCGAAGGCATCGACGTCGAGCAGGGTCACCTGGCTTTGCGGGTAGCGGCGCTTGAGGGTGGCGCCCAGCACACCGGCACCGCAGCCGAAGTCCAGCACATGGCCCACCGGCAGGTGCTCCAGGTGCTGCAGCAGCAGGGCGGTGCCGCGATCCAGGCGCCCATGGCTGAACACGCCAGGCAAGCTGATCACCTGCAGCGGGCCATCGTCCAGCGCCAGCTCGAAGCGCTGCGCCAGGCTGTCCAGCGGCGTAGCCTCGGGGGCGTGGTCCACCGTCACCTGCCACAGTTGGCAGTGGCGGGCGCTGTCGAGCTTGCGCGGCTTGCCGAACGCCTGCAACAGCTTGGCCGCGCCCTCAATGCCACCGCGCTTTTCCCCCACCAGGTACAGGCTGCGTCCGGCCAGGCGCGCGGCCAGTGCGTTGAGCAGATAGGCGGCCAGCTCGCGCGACTTGGGCAGGCACAGCACGGCGGCGTCGAAGGCCACTTCGGGAACGTCCACGCCGAAGTGGCTGCGACCGGCGAAGCGCTGTTGCAGCCACCCGTGGTCCCCCGCATGCCAGGTCCAGGCCTGGGCCTGCGGCAGTTGCCCCAGCAGGCCATCGGCGGCGGCTCCGGCGATCAGCAGCGGGCCTTGGAACAGGTCCGCCTGGCGGAGCAACACTTCACTGCGCGGGTCCATGTCGGACGTCTCCTGAAAAAAGCGCGAAGTGTATCACTTGGCAATCGCCGCGCCGCGAGCGGACCGCGTCGCGCTCCCAGGTGTTCAGCCTCGCCGCGGCCATTGGCGCAACAACCGGAGCCGTGCATGGCCGTTGCTACCGGCCCCGTCAACCCACCACCCGTCGTGGCTGTCCCGTGAAGAACGCCTGGGCGTTCTCGGCCAGTTGCCCGACGATGCGCTGGCGTGACTCCACCGCGCCCCAGGCGCTGTGCGGGGTGACGATCAAGCGCGGGATGTCCGCTGCCAGCAGCGGATTGCCGTGCACCGGCGGTTCCACGCTAAGCACATCGGTCGCCGCGCCGCCCAGATGCCCGTTGCGCAGCGCGTCGGCCAGCGCCTGCTCGTCGATCAACCCGCCACGTGCGGTATTGACCACCAGCGCCCCCGGCTTGAGCAATGCCAATTCGCGGGCGCCGAGCATATGGCGGGTCTGCTCGTTCAGCGGGCAATGCAGGGTCAGGGCGTCGACCTGCGGCAGCAGTTCGTCCAGTGCCAGGCGCTCGGCGCGCGCCGGGCGTCCGGGAATCTGCCCGCTGAGCACGCGCATGCCGAACGCTTCGGCCAGCTTGGCCACGGCGCCACCCAGCTCGCCATGGCCGAGCAGGCCGAGGGTCTTGCCCTGCAATTCGACGATGGGGAAATCCAGTAGGCAGAACTGGCTGGCCTTGGCCCAGGCGCCGTCCTGCACCGCCCGGTGGTAATCGCACAAGCGAGTCGCCAGGGCCAGCAACAGCGCCAGGGCGTGCTGGGCCACCGACGGCGTGCCGTAGCCCTGGCAGTTGCACACGGTGATGCCCTGGGCGCGTGCCGCCGCGAGGTCGACGTTGTTGGTGCCGGTGGCGGCCACGAGAATCAACTTCAGCTGTGGATTGGCAGCCATCACCTCGGCGTCGAGCAGCACCTTGTTGCTGATCACCACGCTGGCGCCGCGCAGGCGTTCGTTCACCTGATCGGCCGACGTCGAGCCGTGCAAGGTCAGCTCATCGAAGCATTCGCGCAGGACGGCGAGGTCTAGGTCGCCCAGGTCGAGCGAGTCGTGGTCGAGAAAAACGGCGTGTCGGCTGGCGGTCATTGCGACTCCTGTGCAAGACGAGACAAGACCGCGCTGGCGCGGCCTCGTGTGACAAAAATATGACGGAAAAGCCCGCCTAATGATCTATGTCAAATTGCTATTAACCATTCGTTGACTCTCCCCCTAGGGGCAGAGTTTAGCCTTCGCGGCCTCACTGGGAACCCCCGGCACTTACCGGCGGCTACCGCATGCATTCAAGGCGAAGGAGCGGCACGATGAACAATCCACTGGAACTGGAACAGGTGATCATGAGCGTCCGGGAAATCCTGGCGCAACTGCTTGTGTTGGAGCTGGACGAGATCGACGCTGACAGCAGCATCGTCGAAGACCTCGGCGCCGATTCGCTGGACATCGTCGACCTGAGCTTCCAACTGGGTCGCCGCTACGGTTGCGCCCTGCCCAAGACCAGCGTGCTGGATCACACCGTCGCCGTGTGCGGCGACGCCAGCGCGTACCTGCACCAGGGCCGCCTCACCGAGGCCGGTGTGGAACTGCTCGAAGGCAGCCTGAGCGCCTATGTCCCCGGCCAGCTCAAGGCCGGGCTGACCCCCGCCGACATCTTCGCCCGCACCACCGTGCGCAACTGGGCGCAGCAGTGCCGGGGCCTGTTCGATCACCTGCCTGCCACCTGCCCACAATGTGCGGCCAATCAAGCACGCTTGAACGAGCGCGAGCAGGTGGTGTGTGCGGCGTGCAGCGCGCGCCTGACGCCGCTGGACGGCGACAGCGTCTCGCGCCTGCTGGTCGAGCGTTTCGTGGCGGCGCGTGCACCGGCACAAGCCTAGGAGCCAGGAATGTCGGGACAGGACGTAGTGGTGACTGGCATGGCGCTGGTCGCCCCCATGGCGATGGATGCCGAAAGCTTGTTCGCGCGCTTGGCCGACGGTCAGTCGAGCCTGCGCCGGCACCCGCGCTTCGAGCAGTTGGGCTTTGCCAATCCGGCGGCGGGCTATCTGGACGACGGCCAATGGCAGCGCATCGACGCGGCCGTGCCGGCGGCCCGCCACTTGCCTGCGCAGTCGCGGTTGGTGGAGTACCTGGCCGACCAGGTGCTGGAGGATGCCGGACTGACGCGCCAGGCCTTCGCCCGTACGGCCAGCGGCCTGTTCCTGGGCTGCAACAAGTTCTGCGCCTCCGGCAGCGAGCTGCAGGCGTTGAGTCGCTGCATGGACGAGCAGGCCTGCGTCGATCTCGACGCGCTGCTCGATGACGCCGACGCGCATGAACCGGCCTTCGCCCGCCGCGTCGATCAGCAGACCGCTCACCTGGCGGCCTTGCTGCAGGTACGTGAACGCGTCGCGACCCTGGCCGATGCCTGCGCCGCTGGCACCACCGCCATCGGCAGTGCCTATCGGACCATCGCTCGCGGCGAGATCGACCTGGCCCTGTGCGGCGCCAGTGAGCTGATGGCCACGCAGATCTCCTGCTACAGCTTCAATGGCCTCGGCGCGCTGTGCCCACGCGGCGACTGGCCCGCCGCGACCCAGAGCCGGCCCTTCATGAAGGACCGCTGCGGCTTCGTGATGAGCGAGGGCGCCGCGCTGCTGGTGCTGGAGTCCGCCGACCATGCACGGCGTCGCCAGGCGCGGGTGCGCGGCCGGGTGCTGGGCTACGCCAACGCCTGCGAAGCGCAGAAGATCACCTCCAGCAGCCGCGACGGCAGCCGCTATGCCCAGTGCATGCAGGCGGCCATCGACGACGCCGGCGTGCCGCTGGCCAGCATCGGGCATGTCAACGTCCACGGCACCTCGACCCCGAGCAACGACAGCTGCGAGGCCCTGGCCCTGGAGCGGGTGTTCGGTGCGGCCCTGGGGCAGGTGAGCATCACCGCCAGCAAGTCCGCGCTCGGCCACTCGCTGGCCGCCAGCGGCGCCCTGGAGGCGGTGCTGACGCTCATGTCGATCGAGCGCGGGATCGTCTTGCCCACGCTCAACTACCAGGCCGAAGGCTCCGAGTTTCCCCATCTGGACGTGGTCACCCACGTCCGTCACCAGGCGATCGATCACGCCTTGTCCACCTCCTTCGGGTTCGGTGGCATCAACAGTTCCCTGGTCCTCGGGAGGGCCTGACCATGCACCCTTGCAAGAACCGCCCCGTCTACCTGCGGGCTGCGGCGCTGATCAGTGCGGCCGGCGACCACTGCGCCGACCTGCTCGGTCCGGCGCCTGTGGCGCAACCGCTGGCGTTCGACCCGAACCGGCTTGGCCATGTGCTGGCGCCGATCACCCTGGCCAGCAAGGTTTTCGACCGCCGCATCAGCCGTGGCCTGGAGCCCCAGGGGCTGCGCATCCTGCACTGCGCCGACGCCTTGGCCGAGGCGCTCGAGGCGCTGCAGGTGCCTGCGGCACGGCGGGTACTGACCGCCGCGATCCCGGAGGTCGACGGTCCCAGCACCAGTTGGGACGCCGTCGAAGCGATCATCGACCAGCCCCAGCGCCTGCTCGAACAGTTCATGGCCCACACCCCGCCGATGCACGCGCTGACCCTGCTCAACAGCAGCGTCATGGCCTACCTGGCCCAGGGCCTGGGCATTCGCGGCGCGATGGGCGGCTTCTGCTCCCAGGCCAATGCCGGCATCGATGCCCTGGCCGAGGCGTGCAGCCAACTCAGCGAAGGCCAGGGCGACGCCGCGCTGGTGGTCGGCAGCAGTCCCAACATCACCCCGGCGCTGTACCTGCGCGAAACCGACCTGACGCCGCGTGTCCACGGCGAGGGCGCGGCGGCCCTGCTGCTCGATTGCCAGGGCGACGCCGACAGCCTGCGCATCGCCGGTATCGGTCGGGGCTACAGCCGCGATCCGGCGCGTGCCCTGCAGGTGGGGCAACGGGTCATCGACCAGGCCCTGCGCGCCGAGCGCCTGACGCTGGGCGACATCGGCCGCGTGGTGGTCGATCCGCACGACAGCCTGATCCGCCAATGGCTCGGTGCCGACGTGCGCCTGGTCGATGGCATCGCCGGTCTGGTCGGCGACCTGGGCGCGGCGCAACCGCTCGGCGAGGCGGCGCTGGCGCTGTACCGCCAACGCAGCGGCGGTACGGCGGATCACACCCTGCTGCTCGAACGCAGCCGGGCTGGACACTGGGGCGCGGTGCTGCTGGTCGCCCCGCACAAGGAGGTGGCATGAACGGTAAACGGGTGGTCATCACCGGCATGGGCGCGGTGACCGGATTCGGCTTCGACTGGCAATCGCTGTGGCAGCGCATGCTCGACGGCGAGCACTGCATCCGCGCCTGGCAGCCTGAAGGCGTCGAGCCAGGCAGCTTCCCGGTGCGCTATGCCGCACCGGTGGATCTGGATGCGCTGCCCCTCGAGCTGGCGGCTCACCCGGCCTGGTCGATGGCCTTGGAGCGGCGCAGTCGGCTGGGCTGGCTGGCGGCCAGCCAAGCGGTGCGCGACAGTGGTCTGGGGGCGGGCGACTGGCGCGACGCGGCGTTGTTCTGCGCCTCCGGGGCCCCGCAGCACGACTTGGCCGACATGCTGTTGTGCGACGGGCGCGCGGCCGGTGAGGGCGCGCACTGGCGCCACCTGATGGCGCGCCAAGCCCAGGTGAACCCGTGCGGCTCGCTGCGCCAGGGCAACGATCGCCTGGCCCGCGTGATTGCCGACGACCTCGGCCTCGAAGGCCCGGTGGTCAACATCAGCAGCGCCTGCGCCGGGGCGTCCCAGGCCATCGGCAACGCCTTTCGCCTGATCCGCCGCGGCGAGGCCGAGGTGGCACTGGCCGGTGGCGCCGACTCGGTGTTGAGCCTGGACACCCTCGGCGCGCTGTACCTGCTGGGCGCCGCCAGCAGCGAGCAGCGCTGGGGCGAACGGCTGTGCAGGCCCTTCGAGCGTCACCGCAGCGGTCTGGTGGCGGGCGAGGGCGGTGGCTTCCTGGTGCTGGAAAGCCTGGAGCGGGCTTTGGCCCGTGGCGCCACGCCCTATGCCGAAATCCTCGGCTACGGCAGCAGCCTGGACGGCTACAAGGTCACCGCGCCCGATCCTGAGGGGCGCGGCGCGGTCCTGGCGATGCAGGCGGCGCTCGACGATGCCGGCCTGGCCCCTGGGCGCATCGACCTGATCAATGCCCACGGCACCTCCACGCCGCTGAACGACGCCACCGAGTCCGAGGCGATCAAGCAGGTGTTCGCTGTCGATGAGCACTACCGCTGTCTGGCAGTGACCGCCAACAAGTCGCAATTCGGCCACCTGATCGCGGCCGCCGGCGCCCCCGAGCTGATCGCCACGGCGCTGTCGTGTCGTGACGACCGGGTGCCGCCCACGCTCAATCTCGACGCCGCCGACGAGCGTTGCGACCTGGACTACACCCCGCACCGCGCGGTGTCGCGACAGGTCGACGTGGCGCTGAGCAATTCCTTCGGTTTCGGTGGCCTGAACACCTCGCTGGTGGTGGGCAAGTACCGGGAGACGGGTCGATGAGCGGGGGCATCGCAGTGACCGGTGCCGGTGCAGTGCTGGCCAGCGGCACGGGGGTGCCGGCCTTTTGGGCCGCTGCCTGTGAGGCGCGCGCCTGTGTCGGCCCGCTGCGCTCGGCGCTGCTGCGCAGCGAGCGGGTGACGGCATTCGCCCAGGTGCCGGAGGCCGACGATGGGCGCGCGCGCACGGCCATTGCGCGCAACTTGCAGCGCTACTGCACGCCAGCGCTGTTCTGGGGCGCGGCCGCGTTGCGCGAGGCCCTGGCCGAGAGCGAACTGGCGCCCGGTGACGATGGCTTGCGCTATGGCCTGTACGCCTGTCAGGGCGGTTATACCCATCCTTCGATGGCGTCCTACGGCGCGGTGCTGCAGGCCTGTCGCCGCGACGGCGTGGCCGACCTGCGCGAGTTGACCCGGCAGGTGATGCAGGAGCGCGCGGTCGATCCGTTCGTGGTGATCAAGAGCCTGAACAGCGTCCTGCTTGGGGTGCTGAGCCTGGACATGAAGCTGTACTGCGAGGGCAACGCCTTCATGCAGGGCGTGGCCGGTAACCAGGCCGCGTTGCAGGAGGCTTGCGCCGCGCTGCACGCCGGTCGCATCGACGTCGCCCTGCTGGTCGGCGCGGGCAGCGATTGCGATCCGCTGGCCCTGGCCGACCTGGTGCGCGAAGGCACGATCAGTGCCGAGGGCGCGGCGCAGGTGCTGCCATACGACCGCCACAGCCGTGGCGGAATCGCCGGCGAAGGGGCGGTGGCCCTGGTGCTGCGCCGTCACCAGGACATCGCCGGGCCTTGCGTGCAGGTGCAGCCGCTGGGCAGTCATGCCGAGCTGGCGCGGCTGAACCTGCCGGATCGTCCGCTGGCGCTGGCCGTCAGCAGCGGCAGCGGGCGTCCGGCGCTCGACCGCGCGCTGTTGCAGCGCCTGCTGGACTGCGGCGCCGAGCATGTCACCAGCGCCCTGCCGGTCACCGGCCTGCTGGCGGCCGCGCCCTTGTTCGCTGACGTGCTGTTGGCGCGCCAGGCCCTGCTCGAAGGCGAAGTGCCGCCGATTGCCGGGCTGCATGCAGCGGTGCTCGACACCCCTGCACTGGTGCGTGACCAGGTGCGTATCGCCGCCCTCGACGCGGCACTGGTGGTCGGCCGCGACGCCAATGGATTCAGCAGTGCCTGCCTGTTGCAACGCAGCGACGCCGGACTGCCGTGAGCCACGAATTGCCATTCTCAAGAAGGATCTTCCCCATGCACTACCGTGATTTCGTCCGGCCCAAGTACGTCGAGCTGCTCCAGGCGTTGGGCCTGGACCGTGCCTTCGAGCGCGCCGCCGGCAGCCAGTTGTTCTACACCGACACGCAGGGCCGGGAGGTGGCGGTCAGCGACTTTCTCGGCGGCTACGGCGCGGCGCTGTTCGGCCACAACGACCCACAGTTCGTCGAGCAGTTGTGCGACCTGATGCGCGGCGGTGTGCCATTCAACGCCCAGTTGTCCGTGCGCAGTGCGGCCGGCGAGCTGGGCCGTGAACTGAGCGAGGCGTTCAACCGTGAATTGGGCACCGACGAGCGCTACCTCTCGACCTTCTCCAACAGCGGCGCGGAGTCGGTGGAAATCGCCGTCAAGCACGCCGAGTTCAGTCGGCAGAAGCGTATGCAGGCGCAGTTCGATGCGCTCGATTTCGCCCTGAGCCAGGTGCTCGACCAAGCGGGCGCCTACCGCGAGCTGGAGCGCGACAGCCTGGCGCTGCCCACCGGGCTGCTGCCTGACACCCTGCTCAAGGTCACCGTGCGCCAGGTGGTCGAGGCGGTGCGTCAGTACAACCTCGCGCAGTTGCACGTGGAGCCGGTGTTCGTCGCCGTGCGTGGCAGCTTCCACGGCAAGCTGGTCAACACCGTGCAACTGACCTACGGCAAGCAGTACCGCCAGCCGTTCGCGCGCTTCGGCCTGCAGGTGGAGTTCGCCGATCCGCAGCATCCCGAGCAGTTGCCCGCCCTGGCCGAGCGGCATGCCCGGCACTGGTTGGGCGTGCACTGGGACGGCCACGCCCTGCACCTGCAACGGCACGCCTTCAGCGCCCTGACCGCCGTGTTGCTGGAGCCGATCCAGGGCGAGGGTGGCATTCGCGAGCACGCCGAGGCGTTCTATCGCGGCCTGCGCAAGCTGTGCAACGAGCAGCAGTGCCCGTTGATCCTCGACGAAGTGCAATCGGGTTTCGGCCGCACCGGCACCTTGCTCGGCTGCACGCACTTCAACCTGCAGGGCGACTACTACTGCCTGTCCAAGGCCCTCGGTGGCGGCCTGATGAAGATCGCCGCCACGGTGATCCGCGCCAGTCACTACGAAAGCGAATTCAGCTACATCCACAGTTCCACCTTCGCCGAGGACGACGCCTCCTGCGAGATCGCCCGCAGCGCCCTGAAGCGCCTGTTCGTCGACGACCAGGCAGTGCTGCGCCAGGTACGCGACAAGGGGCAGTACCTCAAGCGTGGCTTGCAGGAGTTGCAGGCCGCCTACCCGCAGGTGATCGCCGATGTGCGCGGGCGCGGGTTGCTGCTGGGCATCGAGCTGCACCCGGTGGCGCAGCATGCCTCGCTGGTGCAGGCCTCGGCCCAGTACAACGATGCGCTGGGCTACCTGATCGCCGGCTACCTGCTGCAATTCGAAGGCGTGCGCGTGGCGCCCTCGGGCAGCAACTCCAACGTGCTGCGCCTGGAGCCGCCGGTGTGCGTCACCCAGGCCGAAATGGACGCCTTGCTGCTGGCCATGGGCAAGGTCTGCGACCTGCTGCAGCGCGGCGATGCCCTGCCGCTGGCGGCCGGTGTGTGCGCCGACAGCATCGATCAGGTGGCGCCGCGCGACACCGCCTTCCGCGTCCAGGCGCTGGGCCTGCGCAATGACCCGCATGTGCCGGTAGTGGCCAAGGTGGCGTTCATCAACCATTTGATCGACGCCGATGCCCTGAGCGAGGCCGACCCGTCGCTGGCGCTGCTCAGCCCCGCGCAGAAGCGCGACTTCATTCGCCGCACGCGCCCGGAACGCCGCGTGGTGCCACTGGGTCCGGTGCTGATTCGCTCGCGCCTGGGCATGGCGGTGGAGTTCACCCTCTACCCACTATGCATGGACTCCAACGACATGGCGGCCTACATCGCCAGCGGCGAGCTGGACGTGATTCGCGACGAGGTGGGTAACCGCATCCTCGACGCCCGTGCCGATGGCCATCAGGTGGCCGGGCTGGGCATGTACACCTCGATCGTCACCCACAACTGCCAGGCGCTGCAGATCGCCGACATGGCGCTGACCTCCGGCAACGCCCTGACCATCGGCATGGGCCTGGAAGCCATCGAGCAGGCCTGCCAGCAACAGGGCATCGATCTGGCCGGGCAGACTGCCGCCGTGATCGGTGCGGCCGGCAACATCGCCTCGACCTACGCTTCGCTGCTGTCCGAATCGGTCGATCGGCTGATCCTCATCGGCAGCGGCCGCGACGGCTCGCTGCGGCGCCTGGAGAAGACCGCACAGCTGATCTATGCCGACGCCGCGCGCTCGATCCTCAAGGGCCGCACCGACCAGGACCGCCTGGCCCGGCGCCTGCAGGCCCTGGATGGCTTCGGCGCGCTGCTCGACAGCCACGTCGGGCGCAACGACCTGGGCAAGGTCATCCAGCAGTGGGTCGACGCGCGCCTGGGCGCCGAGGCCTGGATCCAGGTCAGCAACGACCTGGCCTGCCTGCGCGAGGCGCGCATCGTGCTGTGCGCGGCCAATGCCCCGCAGGCGTTCCTGGACGCCAGCCACTTCGCCGAGCGCAGCGTGATCTGCGACATCGCCGTGCCGCTCAATGTCGATCAGAACCTGACCCGCGAACGCCCGGACGTGCTGTACATGCACGGCGGCATCGTGCAGACCCCGCTCGGCGATGGCCTGGACGAAAACGTGCGCGCCTACCTCAAGGCCGGGCAGTTGTATGCCTGCATGGCCGAGTCGGTGTTGATGGGGCTGTGCGGCATGCGCCAGCACTATTCCTATGGCGACATCAGCCGCGAGCAGGTGCAGCAGATCCGTGCCCTGGCGCGCCTGCACGGCTTCGGCCTGGCGCAGTTCAAGACCGACAATTCCCTGTAAGGAGCCACAGATGGAATACAAGACTGCCGTGGTCACCGGTGGCAGCCGGGGCATTGGCAAGGCGCTGGTGCTGGCCTTGGCCGAGGCCGGCTATCGGGTCGCACTGAGCTACGTGCGCGGCCGCGAGGCCGCCGAAGCGGTGTGCGCCCAGGCCCGCGAACGCGGCACCGAGGCCCTGGCGCTGCACTGCGATGTGCGCGACGCGCAGAGCGTCGCCGGATTCTTCGCCGAGGCCCAGGCCTGGCTCGGGCACATAGACCTGCTGGTCAACAACGCCGGCATCACCCGCGATGGCCTGCTTGCCACGCAAGCTCTGGAAGACATCCATGAGGTGATCCAGACCAACCTGGTCGGCACCCTGCTGTGCTGTCAGCAGGTCATTCCCGAGATGATGCGTCAGCGGCGTGGCTGCATCGTCAACATCAGTTCGGTAGCGGCGCAGAAGCCTGGCCGTGGCCAGGCCAACTACGCTGCGGCCAAGGGCGGGGTCGAGGCCCTGACCCGCGCCCTGGCGGTGGAACTGGCGCCGCGCAACATCCGCGTCAACGCCGTGGCGCCCGGCCTGGTCGAGACCGAGATGAGCGAGGCGCTGATGCAGGCCCACGCCGAGCAGATCCATGCCCGGCTGCTGGTCAAGCGCTGTGCACGGCCCGAAGAGATTGCCGCCGCGGTGCTGTTCCTGGCCGAGCAGGGCAGTTACCTGACCGGTGAAGTGCTGGCGGTCAACGGCGGGATGAAGATGCCATGAGCGCACCGCGTACGCTGCTGATCACCGGTGCCGCCAAGGGCATCGGCCTGGCCGTGGCCGAGGCCTTCGACGCCCCTGGTAACCACTTGGTGCTGGTCGACCTCGACCCGGCTGGCTTGCACCAGGCCCTGGCCTCGCGCAACTGGCAGGCCGAGGTCGAGACCCAGGCCTGCGACATCGCCAGCCTGCCCCAGGTGCAGGGGCTGTTCGACGACCTGTCCCGGCGCCTGGCGCAGGTGGACGTGCTGGTCAACAGCGCCGGCATCTGCACCGAAAACGAGCCCGAGGACCTGGACAACTGGCGGCGGGTGATCGACGTCAACCTGCACGGGACCTTCCAGGTCACTTCGTTGTGCCTGCCGTTGCTGGCCGATGGCGGTCGCATCGTCAACATGGCCTCGATCCTCGGTCGCGCCGGCAAGGTGCGCAATACCGCGTACTGCGCCTCCAAGCACGGCATCATCGGCCTGACCAAAGCCCTGGCGCTGGACCTGGCGCCACGGCGCATCACCGTCAACGCGATCCTGCCGGCCTGGATCGACACGCCGATGCTGCGCGGCGAGCTGGCGGTGCAGGCGCGCATCGCCGGGATCAGCGAGCGCGAGATCCTGCGCAACGCCCGCAAGAAGCTGCCGCTGCGACGCTTCATCGCGGCCAGCGAAGTGGCGGGCATGGTCCAGTACCTGGCCAGCGAGCAGGCGGCGGGCCTCACCGCCCAGAGCCTGATGCTCGACGGCGGCGTCGGGTTGGGGATGTAGGCATGCACAGCACTGCACGCGCGCTGTTGGCGTTGGCGGCCCTGGCGCCCGCCTGTCCGGCCCTGGCCGATCTGTTGCCGCAGCATGCCCAGGCCGAAGTCGGCGTGGCCAGCGCCGTGCGCCTGCATGGCGACGACCAGGTCACCCAGCAGCAGGTGTACTTCAAGGCCGCGCTGGACGACAGCTGGGACGGCGGTTACTACAAGGCCAGTGGCCGGGTGCGCTACGACCTGCGCTATGAGCATGACAATCCCTACAGTCGCGAAGCGGCCGACGATTACCGCTTCACCGCCGACTGGCGCCAGCTCTACCTGGGTTACTACGTCGGCGAGGGCGAGCTGACCCTGGGCTGGCAGCAGGTGGTGTGGGGCCGCGCCGACGAATTGCGCGTGCTCGATCAGGTCAACCCGGTGGACTACCGCGAAGGCCTGACCGCGCTGCTGGAAGACAGTCGCATCGCCGTGCCGATGGTGCGTTTTACCCAGCCGCTGGGCGAGTGGGAGCTGGAGGCCCTGTGGCTGCCGACCTTCGTCAAGAACAAGCCGCCGGCCGCCGGCAGCGAGTTCGACGCACCGTTGTTCGCGCGTCCCGATCCTGCGGTGTTCGACGTGGTGTCCAAACCCGGCTACGACCACGACCAGGGTTTTGGCTACGGCTTTTCCGCCAACGGTCGGGTAGGTCGCTTCGACCTGACCGCCGTGCTGCTCAACGCCCGTCAGCAGGACCCGGTGTATGCTGTGCGCGGACTCAGCGACGACGGCCGGCTGGCCGTGCAGCGCCAGTTCCCGCGCTACACCCTGTACGGCGCGGGCTTGGCCTACGACGCCGGGCACAGCGTGGTGGTCCGCAGCGAACTGGCCTGGTTCGATGACTGGCGCGTGAGCAACCCGGAGCGTGTCTATGGCAGCGACCGCAGCCCCATGGTCAAGGCCTTGCTCGGGGTCGATTACCTGTGGCGCAACTGGCTGATCTCCGCACAGTGGCAGGAGCAGCAACTGACCGACTGGCGGCCGGGCATGCTGCAGGACAAGCGCGAGCACCTGTTCACCCTGTCCGGGGAGGGCAACCACTTCCAGGACCGGCTCAAGACCCGGCTGGTGCTGGCGATGTCGCCGCCGGCCGGCGACGACCTGCTGCTGCAGGGCATCTTCACCTACAAACCGGTCGACTGGCTGAAGCTCGGCCTGGAGATCGACGTGTTCACCGGTCGCCGCGACCGCGCGTTCGGCGAGTACGACGAACGCGACCAACTGCGCCTGTCGGCCGGCTACCTGTTCTGACCCTTCTCGACCACACTCAAAAGGACTTCCCCATGCTGCCTTCGATCAAAGGCTTCACCCTGGCCGCTGCGCTGCTGACCAGCACCGGCGCCCTGGCCGCGCCCAGCGCCGACGACATCCTGCGCCAGGCCCGCGACCGGGACGACGGCAAGAGCTTCATGTCCCAGGTATCGCTGATCCTGGTGGACAAGCAGGGCAATACGCGCGTGCGCGAGTTCGCCTACCTGCAAAAGGATTATGCCGACAGCGACAAATTCACCATGCACTTCGAAAGCCCGAGCGATGTACGCGATGTCGCCTTCCACATCGAAAACCCGCGCGAGGCGCTGGGCCTGGAAGACAGCCAGTGGATGTACCTGCCGGTCAGCCGCCAGACCCGCCGGATCTCCACCACCGACAAGCGCGGCTCGTTCATGGGCGGCGATTTCTCCTACGCCGATCTCGACAAGATCCGCGTCGACGATTACCGCCAGACGCTGGTCGGCGAGGAGGTCATCGAAGGCCGCGAGTGCTATGTGATCGAACGCCGTCCGGCGTCCGAGCAGGTGCTGGCCAAGACCGGTTACGACCGCCTGCAAGTGTGGATCGACAAGCAGAATCACCTGGTGATGCGCCAGGACTACTTCGATGTGCGCGGGGTGATGACCAAGCAACTGTACACGCGCAAAGTCGAGACCATCGACGGGGTGGACAGTATCCTGCTCAGCGAGGTGCAGCACCTGGTCAACGGCACCCGCTCGCAACTGCGCTTCAACAAGCTGCAGTACAACGTCGAGCTCGACGACCGGCTGTTCACTCAGACCTCGATCCGCCGCGGCTTGAAGGCCGGCGACACACCTGACTTCCGGGTGTCGGCACGATGAGCCTGGGCAGCCGTCTGATGGAGCGTTACCTCGACCTGGTCGAGCGCAACGCCCGCGCCATCGTCTTCGTGCTGGTGGCCATCACCGCTGGCTTCGCCTATTACCTCGGCGCGGTGATCGCCGATACCAACCCCTATCTGCTCAAGGAAGATCACCCGGCGCGCAAGACCATTCTCGATCTGCAAAAGGAATTCAGTGGCACTTACGACTCGGTGATGATCGCCTTCACCGACCCGGACGGGGTGTTCAACCGCGAAACCCTCAATGCCGTGTTCGCCATTTCCCGCTCGATGCGCCAACTGATGCTGGCCAACGATCAGGACCGCGGCACCCTGCGCGAGGTGCTCGGTCGCCATCCCGGTGACCCGCAGGCCCAGGCGCTGGCGCACAAGGTGCTGACCGAGGGCTTCGCCCAGCGTGACCAGGGCGATCTGATGCGCCTGCGCGACCATGCCCAGGCCAATGCCTGGGACAGCCACGACCAGCAGTTTTTGCGTTTTCTCGCCGAGCGGGTCAACCCGGTGAAGGAGATGGCGTCGATCGCCGACACCGAGAACATCAGCCTGGCCAGCGACGGCCAGTTGTGGATCCACAAGACCCTCAATGCCAGCGACATGGACCCGCGTGCCGTCGAGGCGCTGGTGATGGACAACGAACTGCTGGTCGGCGGCCTGGTGTCGCCGGACAAGCGCGTCGCCCTGGTGGTCACCGAGCTGGGCACCAAGCAGGACGATGCCCAGGCGCAGTTGCGCGCTTATCACCTGGTGCGGCAGATGCTCGCCGACTACCAGCAGGCCCATCCGCAACTGCGCGGCGAGGTGTTCATCGCCGGCATGCCGATCTTCATCGCGGCGCAGCAGGAAATCATCGATCACGACATGGCGGTGCTGTTCCCGGCGGTGTTCGTGCTGGTGACGCTGCTGTTGATCTTCTTCTTCCGCCGGCCGCTGGGGGTGTTGCTGCCGCTGTTCAACATCCTGTTCTGCACCATCTGGACGGTGGGCCTGATGGCCCTGTTCAAGGTGCCGTTCGACCTGCTGACCAGTGTGCTGCCGGTGTTTCTGTTCACCATTTGTTGCGCTGACGCGATCCACGTCATGGCCGAGTACTACGAGCAGCTCAAGGCCGGCAAACCCTACCGCGAAGCCGGGCGGCAGACCATGCGCCTGATGATGGTGCCGGTGGTGTTGACCACTGCGACCACCATCGCCACCTTCGTCATTTCCACCACCAACAACATCGTCAGCATCGGCAACTTCGGCCTGTTCATGTCCATTGGCCTGACGGCAGCGCTGATCATCTCGTTGCTGCTGATTCCGGCGTGGATCTTCGTCTGGGGCAAGAACCACGTGCCGTCCGAGGCCGCTGTGGAGAAGCCGTCGCCGCTGTCCACCGCGCTGGTGCGCTGCTGCGCCTGGCTGATTCCACGACGCCGGCCCGCCTTGTTGATTACCCTGCCGCTGGTGGCGGTGATGGCGGTACTGACCTTCAAGGTGGACATCGAAGATTCGGGCATCGCCTACTTCGAACCGGACAGCGCGGTGCGCACCGCCGACGCGTTCATCAACCGCGCCCGGGTGGCCGGCACCGCACCGGGCTGGATCGCCTTCGACAGCAAGGCCCCGCGCGGCATGCTCGACACCGAGGTGGTGCAGTTCCTCGACCGCCTCGACCAGTTCCTGCGCGAGCAGCCGCACGTCAGCTACACCTACTCGCTGGCCACCTACATCAAGCGCATGAACCTGGTGCTCAACGACATGGACCCGACGTTCCTGCGGGTGCCGCAGGTGCGCGAGGAGGTCAAGGGCTTCGACGAACAGGGCCGCCCGGAGCGCTTCGAGGTGGACGGCAATGCGCTGATCGAGCAGCACGTGATGCTGTTCGAGAACGGCGGCGGCTCGGACCTGCGCAACGTGCTCAATGCCGACTACTCCAAGGCGGTGACGCTCTACACCATGACCAGCTCGGTGGCCGGCGACTACCAGGCGCTGCTCGACCGCCTCGATGCCTGGGTCAGCCAGAACAAGCCGGCGCACCTAGAGGTGACCCATGCCGGCACCGCCTACATCTGGACCGGCGTACTCAAGGAAATCACCCAGGGCCAGATGCTCAGCTTCACCCTGGCGCTGCTGGTGGTGACGCTGATGATGATGGGCTGGCTGCGCTCGGTGCGCCTGGGCCTGCTCGGCATGCTGACCTTGCTGACCACCTCGGTGATCGTCTACGGCGCCATGTACTTGCTGGACATCGAGTTGAACATCGGCACCACGCTGGTGACCTTCCTGGTGGTCGGGGTGGTGGACTATGCCGTGCACCTGTTGTCGCGCATGAAGTTCCTCATCGAAGAGGGCGCGACGGTGGACGAGGCGCTGCTCGGCGCAATGGAAGGCATCGGTCGCTCGACGCTGGTCAACGTGGCGATCTTCTCCGGTGGCTTCATGGCGCTGTTCTTCTCCGACTACAAGCCGATCATCGACCTCGGCACGCTGGTGGCGTTGGCACTGTCGTCCAGTGGCATCAGCACGCTGCTGCTGGTGACGCTGATCTCGCCGTGGTTCTTCGCCACGATCAAGCCGCGGGTCGAACAGCCTTCAGCGCTCGGCGGCGGGTCGGGTGCTCGCGCAGAACTGGCGTAACAGTCGATACAGGTACGTTCAGCCGGGCACGGCGAGCGGGTTCGCCGTGCGGGCCTGCTCGAAATGGCACTGCTCTCGGGCTTCCTGCACGCTGCCCTCGAAGGCCTCGAGGCCGTCGTGCAGGCTTTGCAGGTGCTCGATCTGCGCGCGCAGTTCCTGCTTCTTTTCGGCGATGGCGCGCTGGGCCAGGTCCCAGGGAATGTCCTGGCCCCTGTAGTTCTGGAAGATCGCCTGCATTTCCTTGAGCTTGAACCCCAGTTGCTGGGCGCACTTGATGAAGCTCACCAACTCCACGCTCTGCTGGCTGTAGACCCGGTACTTGCCTTCGCGCTGGGCCTCGGGGAGCAGGCCGATCTTTTCGTAGTGGCGGATGCACTTGACCGTGGTGCCCGACAATTGGGCGACTTTTCCGATGTACATGGGGTGTTCCTTCCTTGGTAAAAGCGCGCAACCGCGTGCGGCCACCGGCAATTCGGGCGGCCACGCGAGGTAGGGGGGTTAGGGCGCGCTATCTTACACAAGGATTGGAAACTGTGAAGTTGATCACAGTGCCCGGTCGTCGCTTCGTCGCTTCAGCCGGCGGCGGTGCGGCGCACGCGATCCAACCAGTTCTGGCGCTGGATGTCGGTCGAACCGAGGATCGGGCCGAAGGTCAGGGTGCGGGTGGGCTTGATGCCGCAGAACGCCAGGGTGGTCTTGCGCATCTGGTGCAGGCCGGGCATGCGGTAGACCCACCGGTAGTACCAGGGCGGCGTGTCCATGGTCACCAGCAGGTGCGCGGTGCGGCCCTTGAGCAATTGCTCCGGGAAGGCCGAGTCCTTGCGGTACTTGAAGGCAAAGCCGGGCAGGAACACACGGTCGAAGAAGCCCTTGAGCAGCGCTGGAATGCCGCCCCACCAGATGGGATAGACGAACACCAGGTGTTCGGCCCAGAGGATCTGCTCCTGGGCCTGGCGCAGGTCCGGCTCCAGCGGCTGGATCTGCCGGTAGCCTTCGTGCAGCACTGGATCGAACGCCAGGGCCGGCAGGTCGAGGGTTCGCACCTCATGACCGGCTTCGCTGGCGGCCTGGACATAGGTCTGGCCCAGGGCGGCGCAGAAGCTGTCGGAGGAGGGGTGGCCCAAAACCACCAGGATACGCTTGCTCATTTCGACTCCACGTCATTAAGGAGTCATCGAGGCTAAGGTATGCCCTTGGAGGTAGAGTCAAGCGGTTGATGCGTCAAAGTGTGTTACCCGCGGACCTGCCGCGCGCAGCGTGCGAATCATTCCTTCGGCTGATTTGACCGGCGCCTGGCCGCTCTACAGTAGCGCCTTGACACTTCGGCACGCATTTTCAGAAAAGGGACAATCATGCTGCAGACCCGAATTCTCGAACCCACCGAGGGCGCCTACGCCTATCCGTTGTTGATCAAGCGCTTGCTGCTGTCGGGCGGGCGCTACGAGAAAACCCGCGAGATCGTCTACCGCGACCAGGTCCGCCTGAGCTACCGCGAGCTGGGCGAGCGCATCGCGCGGCTGGCCAACGTGCTCACCGAGGCTGGGGTCAAGGCCGGCGACACCGTGGCGGTGATGGACTGGGACAGCCATCGCTACCTCGAATGCATGTTCGCCATCCCGATGATCGGCGCGGTGGTGCATACCATCAACGTGCGCCTGTCGCCGGAGCAGATCCTCTACACCATGAACCACGCCGAAGACCGCTTCGTGCTGGTCAACAGCGATTTCGTCGCGCTCTACCAGGGCATCGCCGGGCAATTGACCACGGTCGACAAGACCCTGCTGATCACCGACGGCCCCGAGCGCAGCGCCGAGCTGCCGAACCTGGTCGGCGAATACGAACAGTTGCTCGCCGGCGCCAGCCCTCGCTACGACTTCCCCGACTTCGACGAAAACTCGGTGGCCACCACCTTCTACACCACCGGCACCACGGGCAACCCCAAGGGCGTGTACTTCACCCACCGCCAACTGGTGCTGCACACCCTGGCCGAAGCGGCGGTGCTCGGCGGCGACGACAGCGTGCGCCTGCTCAGCAGCAGCGATGTGTACATGCCGATCACGCCGATGTTCCACGTGCACGCCTGGGGTATTCCCTACGTGGCCACGCTGATGGGCATCAAGCAGGTGTATCCCGGACGCTATGAGCCGGACATGCTGATTCGGCTGTGGCGCGAGGAACAGGTCACGTTCTCCCACTGCGTGCCGACCATCCTGCAGATGCTGCTCAACTGCCCCACGGCCAAGGGCCAGGACTTCGGCGGCTGGAAAATCATCATCGGCGGCAGCGCGCTCAACCGCGCTCTGTACCAGGCCGCGCAGGCCCGTGGGATTCAGCTCACGGCGGCCTATGGCATGTCCGAGACCTGCCCGCTGATTTCCTGTGCGCACCTGAACGACGAACTGCTGGCCGGCAGCGAGGACGAGCGCGTCAGCTACCGCATCAAGGCGGGGGTGCCGGTGCCGATGGTGGAGGCGGCGATCATCGACGAACATGGCCGCTTCCTGCCCAACGACGGCGAGTCCCAGGGCGAGCTGGTGCTGCGCGCGCCGTGGCTGACCCAGGGCTATTACCAAGAGGCGGACAAGAGCGCCGAGCTGTGGCGCGGCGGTTGGCTGCACACCGGCGACGTGGCCACTCTCGACAGCATGGGTTTCATCGATATCCGCGACCGTATCAAGGACGTGATCAAGACCGGCGGCGAATGGCTCTCGTCCCTGGACCTGGAAGACCTGATCAGCCGTCACGAGGCGGTGCGCGAGGTGGCGGTGGTCGGCGTGCCCGACCCGCAGTGGGGCGAGCGGCCGTTCGCGCTGCTGGTGGTGCACCCGGATCGGCAACTGGACGCCAAGGCGCTCAAGGAACACCTCAAGCCGTTCGTCGAGCTGGGGCACATCAACAAGTGGGCCATCCCTAGCCAGATCGCCGTTGTTACTGAAATTCCCAAGACCAGCGTCGGCAAACTGGACAAGAAGCGCATCCGCGTGGAGATCGGTCAGTGGCAGGCCAGCAACAGCGCCTTCCTGTCGACCTTGTAACGACCGAGCCAGACAGTCCGAGCGGCGAGTTAGAGCCATCGCGGCTTGTCAAACGCGGAATTTCAGCCATGCTTCAGCACGGTCAGCGAGTACGGTGGCAAATTGCAATTGCCGCCGGCGACACGACGCAAATCACACTTTAGAGGGATCAAGCGTTGTCGGGCGCTGGCTATAGTCGGTTCAGGGGATTGTCAGGAATGGGGAGGGGCACGCCCTGCGCGCCGCCTGCCGGTGCATCTGCCGTTCAGGTGCCGGGGTCGTTTCTGCAAGCACTCGTTGCCATAACAAAAATGTACATGGAGTAGCGTCGATGACATCTGCAAACCCGCTCTGGCGTCGGGCCAAGCTGCCCTTGGCCGTCAGTCTCGCTTCCACGCTGGCCAGTCCTGCTTTCGCTGTGAGTTTCAACATCGGGGAAATCGAAGGTCAGTTCGATTCGTCGCTCTCCGTTGGGGCCAGTTGGTCCACGGCCAACCCCAACCGCAACCTGATCGGCGTCAACAACGGCGGCAAGGGGCTGTCGCAGACCTCCGACGACGGTCACCTGAACTTCAAGAAAGGCGAGACCTTCTCCAAGATCTTCAAGGGCATCCACGACCTCGAGCTCAAGTACGGCGACACCGGCGTGTTCGTGCGCGGCAAGTACTGGTACGACTTCGAGCTCAAGGACGAAAACCGCGAGTTCAAGAACATCAGCGATTCAGGGCGCAAGTCCGGGGCCAAGTCCTCGGGGGCGCAACTGCTCGATGCGTTCGTCTATCACAACTACTCCATCGGCGACATGCCCGGCTCCGTGCGCCTGGGCAAGCAGGTGGTGAGCTGGGGCGAGAGCACCTTCATCGGCGGTGGCATCAACTCGATCAACCCGATCGACGTCGCCGCCTTCCGCCGACCTGGCGCCGAGATCAAGGAAGGCCTGATCCCGGTCAACATGTTCTACGTGTCCCAGAGCCTGACCGACAACCTGTCGGCCGAAGCCTTCTACCAGCTCGAATGGGACCAGACCGTCACCGACAACTGCGGCACCTTCTTCTCCCAGCCGGACATCATCTCCGACGGCTGCAACGACAACCTGCGCGTGCTCAACAGCAGCCGCACGGTGCCGGCCGCCGCCCAGCAGTTCCTCGCCAGCCGTGGTGTGAACATCAACCAGGAAGGCGTGATGGTGCGCCGTGGCGCTGACCGCGACGCGCGTGACAGCGGCCAGTTCGGCGTTGCCCTGCGCTACATGTTCGAGCCGTTGGACACCGAGTTCGGCGCCTACTTCATGAACTACCACAGCCGCGCGCCGATCTTCAGCGCCACCGGCGCGCCGCCGGGCGTGTTCGCCGCCATCCCGTCGCTGCCGGCCAACCTGCGTCCGCTGGCGCCGCTGATCGTCGCGGGTAACTCGCAATACTTCGTCGAGTACCCCGAGGACATTCGCCTGTATGGCCTGAGCTTCTCCACCACCTTGCCTACCGGTACGGCCTGGAGCGGCGAGATCAGCTACCGGCCCAACGCTCCGGTGCAGTTGAACACCACCGACATCCTGTTCGCCGGTGTACGCCCGCTGGGCGGCGCGCTGGCCAACGCTTCGCTGCTCAACGGCACGCCTGGCCAGGACCTGCACGGCTACCAGCGCAAGGAGATCACCCAGTTCCAGACCACCCTGACGCACTTCTTCGATCAGGTGATGGGCGCCAGCCGCATGACCGTGGTCGGCGAGTTGGGCGTGACCCATGTGGGCGGTCTGGAGAGTGCCTACGACACCCGCTACGGTCGCGACCCGGTGTTCGGCCCAGGGCCGCTGCCGGCCACCGGCGGTGCCAATACCTGCCAGGCGCTCAACGCCAGCACCATCGCCGGCGCCGGAGCGGGAGCTTCTACTGCCAACCTGAACCGCAAGTGCGAGAACGACGGCTACACCACCAGCACGTCCTGGGGCTACCGCGCCCGGGTGATCTGGGACTACAACGACGTGTTCGCCGGGGTCAACCTCAAGCCCAACGTGGCCTGGTCCCACGACGTGTCCGGCTACTCGCCGGGTCCGGGCGGCAACTTCGAGGAAGGGCGCAAGGCGATCAGCCTGGGCGTGGACGCCGAGTACCAGAACACCTACACGGCGAGCCTGTCCTACACCAACTTCTTCGACGGCAAGTACAGCACCGTGGATGACCGCGACTTCGTCGCCCTCAGCTTCGGCGTGAACTTCTAAGCACTCAGATTCAGGATGACGACGATGACGATGACCACAAGTCTGCTCAAGGCCGGTGTGCTGGGTGTGTCCCTGCTGGCGGGCAGTGTCATGGCGGCGGTGTCCGCCGACGAAGCGGCCAAGCTCGGGTCCACGCTCACCCCCATGGGCGCCGAGAAGGCCGGCAACGCCGATGGTTCCATCGGCCCCTGGGAGCCACTGGCCAAGAATGCCGGCAGCGTCGATGGGCGCGGCTTCCTGGCCGACCCGTACGGCAGCGAGAAGCCGCTGTTCACCATCACCGCAGCCAATGCCGAGCAGTACAAGGACAAGCTCGCCCCTGGCCAATTGGCGATGATCAAGCGCTACCCGGATACCTACAAGCTGCCGGTGTACAAGACCCATCGCGGTGCCACCGTGCCGGACTCGGTGTACGCCGACATCAAGGCCAACGCCACCAACGCCACCCTGGTGGAGGGTGGCAACGGCCTGAACAACTTCCGCGGCGCGGTGCCGTTCCCGATTCCCAAGAGCGGTGTCGAGGTGGTGTGGAACCACATCACCCGTTATCGCGGTGGCAGCGTGGCACGCCTGGTGACCCAGGCCACGCCGCAGCAGAACGGCTCCTACAGCCTGGTGTACTTCAGCGACCAGTTCGTGTTCCGCGACAAGATGAAGGACTACGACCCGAACAACCCGGGCAACGTGCTGTTCTATTTCAAGCAGGAAGTGACCGAGCCCGCGCGTCTGGCCGGGACCGTGCTGCTGGTGCACGAGACCCTCGACCAGGTCAAGGAGCCGCGCAAGGCGTGGATCTACAACGCCGGCCAGCGTCGCGTGCGCATGGCGCCGCAAGTGTCCTACGACGGACCGGGTACAGCCGCCGACGGCCTGCGTACCTCCGATAACCTGGACATGTACAACGGCGCGCCTGACCGCTACGACTGGAAGCTCGAAGGCAAGAAAGAGATGTACATCGCCTCCAACGCGTTCAAGCTCGACGATCCCAAGCTCAAGTACGCGGACATCATCAAGGCCGGTCACATCAACCAGGACCTGGCGCGTTACGAGCTGCGTCGGGTGTGGCACGTGGTCGCGACCTTGAAGCCGGGTCAGAAGCACATCTACGCCAAGCGTGACTTCTACATCGACGAGGACACCTGGCAGGCGGCGGTGATCGACCAGTACGACGGTCGTGGGCAACTGTGGCGCGTATCGGAAGCCTTCGCCCAGCCGTACTACAACAACCAGGTACCGTGGTACACCCTCGAAGCCATCTACGACCTGCAGTCGGGGCGCTACCTGGCCCTGGGCATGAAGAACGAAGAGAAGAAGTCCTATGACTTCACCTTCACTGCCAACAAGGCCGACTTCCAGCCGGCCGCCCTGCGCCAGAGCGGGGTGCGCTGAAGTCTTCGGGAGGGGCGGCCAAGCGCCCCTCCTGTCACGGTCCGCACCTTGCCCACACTGATCCTGGTCAACCCCGCTAAGCTTGAATCTTCCAGAATTGGCCCTATGTATTGGTCATCTCCGGCAGGTTCTTCTTAACGGGTGCTGTTTATCGCTCCGCCTGCCCTTTTTAAGGAAGGTATCCCCCATGCGAATAGACCGACTGACCAGCAAGCTGCAACTGGCGTTATCCGACTCCCAATCCCTGGCCGTGGGCATGGACCACCCGGCCATTGAACCTGTGCACCTGCTGCAGGCCCTGATCGAGCAGCAGGGCGGCTCGATCAAGCCGCTACTGATGCAGGTTGGCTTCGACGTCAACAGCCTGCGCAAGGCGTTGACCAAAGAGCTCGACCAACTGCCCAAGATCCAGAATCCCACCGGCGACGTGAACATGTCCCAGGACTTGGCGCGCCTGCTCAACCAGGCCGACCGCCTGGCCCAGCAGAAGGGCGACCAGTTCATCTCCAGCGAACTGGTGCTGCTCGCCGCCATGGACGAGAACAGCAAGGTCGGCAAGTTGCTGCTCGGCCAGGGCGTGAGCAAGAAGGCCCTGGAAAACGCCATCAACAACCTGCGCGGTGGCGCGGCGGTCAACGACGCGAACGTCGAGGAATCGCGCCAGGCGCTGGACAAGTACACCGTCGACCTGACCAAGCGCGCCGAGGAAGGCAAGCTCGACCCGGTGATCGGCCGTGACGACGAAATCCGCCGCACCGTGCAGGTGCTGCAGCGCCGCACCAAGAACAACCCGGTGCTGATCGGCGAACCCGGCGTGGGCAAGACCGCCATCGCTGAAGGCCTGGCCCAGCGCATCATCAATGGTGAAGTGCCCGATGGGCTCAAGGGCAAGCGCCTGCTGGCCCTGGACATGGGCGCGCTGATCGCCGGCGCCAAGTACCGCGGCGAGTTCGAGGAACGCCTCAAGGGGCTGCTCAACGAGCTGTCCAAGCAGGACGGCCAGGTCATCCTGTTCATCGACGAACTGCACACCATGGTCGGCGCTGGCAAGGGCGAGGGCGCCATGGACGCTGGCAACATGCTCAAGCCGGCGCTGGCGCGCGGCGAGCTGCACTGCGTGGGTGCGACCACCCTCAACGAGTATCGCCAGTTCATCGAGAAGGACGCGGCGCTGGAGCGACGCTTCCAGAAGGTGCTGGTCGAGGAGCCGAGCGAGGAAGACACCATTGCCATCCTGCGTGGCCTCAAGGAGCGCTACGAGGTGCACCACAAGGTAGCGATCACCGACGGCGCGATCATCGCGGCGGCCAAGCTCAGCCACCGCTACATCACTGATCGTCAACTGCCCGACAAAGCCATCGACCTGATCGATGAAGCCGCCAGCCGCATTCGCATGGAGATCGACTCCAAACCCGAAGTGCTCGACCGTCTCGACCGTCGCCTGATCCAGCTCAAGGTGGAATCCCAGGCGCTGAAGAAGGAAGAGGACGACGCGGCGAAGAAGCGTCTGGAGAAGCTCACCGAGGAAATCGCCCGTCTGGAGCGTGAGTACTCCGACCTGGAAGAGATCTGGGCGTCGGAGAAGGCCGAGGTACAGGGTTCGGCGCAGATCCAGCAGAAGATCGAACAGGCCCGCCAGGAACTCGAAGCGGCCCGGCGCAAGGGCGACCTGAGCCGCATGGCCGAACTGCAGTACGGGGTGATCCCGGACCTGGAGCGCAGCCTGCAGATGGTCGACCAGCATGGCAAGACCGATAACCAACTGCTGCGCAATAAGGTTACCGAGGAAGAAATCGCCGAGGTGGTCTCCAAGTGGACCGGCATTCCGGTGTCGAAAATGCTCGAAGGCGAGCGCGACAAACTCCTGAAGATGGAAAGCCTGCTGCACGAGCGGGTGATCGGCCAGAACGAGGCGGTGACCGCCGTGGCCAATGCGGTGCGCCGCTCGCGCGCCGGGTTGTCCGACCCCAACCGGCCCAGCGGTTCGTTCCTGTTCCTCGGCCCCACCGGTGTGGGCAAGACCGAGCTGTGCAAGGCGCTGGCCGAGTTCCTGTTCGACACCGAAGAGGCCATGGTGCGCATCGATATGTCCGAGTTCATGGAGAAGCATTCGGTCGCGCGGCTGATCGGTGCTCCGCCGGGCTACGTGGGTTATGAAGAGGGCGGTTACCTGACCGAGGCCGTGCGGCGCAAACCCTACTCGGTGGTGCTGCTCGACGAAGTGGAGAAGGCCCACCCGGACGTGTTCAACGTGTTGCTGCAGGTGCTGGAAGATGGCCGTCTGACCGACAGCCACGGCCGTACCGTGGATTTCCGCAACACGGTGATCGTGATGACCTCGAACCTGGGCTCGGCGCAGATCCAGGAGCTGGTCGGCGACCGCGAGGCCCAGCGTGCAGCCGTGATGGATGCCGTGGGCGCGCACTTCCGGCCGGAGTTCATCAACCGTATCGACGAAGTGGTGGTGTTCGAGCCGCTGGGCCGCGAGCAGATCGCCGGTATCACCGAGATCCAGCTTGGTCGTCTGCGCGGTCGTCTGGCCGAACGCGAGCTGGCCTTGAACCTCAGCCCCGAGGCCTTGGACAAGTTGATCGCAGTGGGTTACGACCCGGTGTATGGCGCGCGGCCGTTGAAACGGGCGATCCAGCGCTGGATCGAGAACCCGCTGGCGCAATTGATCCTCGCGGGCCAGTTCGTGCCAGGTGCGGCGATCACGGCGCAGGTGGAGGGCGACGAGATCGTATTCGCCTGAGTCGTCACGTGGTCGAGAAGCCCCGCATCCGCGGTAATGCTGTTCACTTAAAGCATGCTGGGGCCGCTTCGCGGCCCTTTCGCGGCACAAGGCCGCTCCCACAAAGTCCGCGCAAACCCTGAAACATGGGGCTGTACGGACCCTGTGGGAGCGGCCTTGTGCCGCGATGGGCTGCGCAGCAGCCCCAATTCCAGCAATACAGATCTTAAGTGAACCGCATTACGCATCCGCGGGGCTTTTTCTTGTCGCCGTGCAGGGGCGAGGCGCGCAAATCCCTGATTTTTCTCGCTCCGTGCTAACTCGCTGAAAATTTTGAAAAAAATGCTTGCACAATGAAAACGGTACGCCTAATATTCGCACCGCTGTCAGGCACTACCCAGATCAACGGCGGTACAGGTGATCTGAAAACAACTTACAAATCAGTAAGTTGGGTGAAAAAAAGTGGTTGACAAGCAAAACGAAGAATGTAGAATAGCCGGCCTCAGCAGCGACAACGCTAAAGAGATCGAAGCTAACACAAGCTTCGCAGTTGTAAGGTTGTACGAAGTGCAGTTCCGCGATAGCTCAGTCGGTAGAGCAAATGACTGTTAATCATTGGGTCCCTGGTTCGAGTCCAGGTCGCGGAGCCAATTTCGGGGTGTAGCGCAGTCCGGTAGCGCGCCTGCTTTGGGAGCAGGATGTCAGGAGTTCGAATCCCCTCACCCCGACCATTTTCCGGGTCGTTAGCTCAGTTGGTAGAGCAGTTGGCTTTTAACCAATTGGTCGTAGGTTCGAATCCTACACGACCCACCATATTCACAGCGGTTCCTGAGGTAGTGGGAGCTGAATGAAGCGAGAAGAAGTTCTGCTTCAGTGTGATGAGGACAAGAAGCAGCCCGCCTATATGGCGGGCTTTTTCGTTTTTGCCATTGCTTGCCTGATGGCGCTTCCAGAGGCTATGTCGGGCGTCCCTGCCCGGCGATGCGCTCCACTTGCCTCCAGTAAGGCGCGCGACCGCGCCCCCGCCTTGCTCAGTACACCCGGTAGTAATCCACCACATCATCCACGAAGTAGATGATCAGCCGGGAGCCTTGTGCCTGGCCTGCTGGCTTGGTCATCCCGGTGACGCTACCCACGTCGCTCATCACGCCCTGCGCCTTGGAAACCTGCGCAGAAGCGTTGTACATCTTCAGGCTGTTTTCGGTGGACACATACTTGTGAGCCAGGGCCATGTACTTGTCCAGACCCTCTTCGTTCTTGTTGTACGTCCAGTTCGAACCGTTGCTGCGACTGGAGGCGTCCAGGGCTTCCTCTGCGGGCGTGCCGAACAGTTGTTGCACCTGGGACTTGGTGGTCTTGCCGGGGATCAACGTCTGCTTCAGGTAGGCCACGTTGTACTTCTGTGAACCCGAGTCGAGTGGGTTGACGAACTGGCCTGAGCTGCTGCAGCCGACGAGAGCACCGGTCATCAGGCATAAGGCGAATCCGACGTGAATGAATCTTTGATGTGTGCGAGCCATAGCGTCACCTGTAAAAGGTCGCGGCTGTTCCAGTGGAAGTTAACGGCTATCGAATCGAGACACACAGGTGCCCACAACGCGACGCCGAAGTGTGAACTAGAGCAGCCTTTTCAATGAGTGAAAGTGCCGGCAGAGGGTATGCCTGCTGCTCTTTCTCGGCTATAGCACACCTGTACTAACGGCGCGCAGAAGTGGAGTGTTTATACTGGCGACTGGTGGCTATTCATTGCCAGGTAACTGTACTAGCCGCCGCTGAGTCAGCTCACCAACTTAAAAATTTCAGCGCTCCAGCGTCCAACTACCGGTAACCGGAAAGTTGCTGAATTGAGCCGCCGCTGCCGCTCGAGTGGGCACGCCCAGTGTCTTCAGCAGCGTAGAGACATGAATGCGCACGGTGAACGGCGAAATGCCCAGTTCCTTGGCGATCTCTTTGTTGGTCTTGCCGGCGGCGATCAGGCCAAGCACCTGTTTCTGCCGGGCGGTGAGGTTGGAAAGACTGGGGTCCAGGATCGGATTTTCCGGGTTGTAGCGGACCACCACTTCGCCCTCGCGAATGGCCATGATGGCCTCGGCGATACCGGCAGGGTCGACATTCTTGCCGATGAAGCCATCGGCGCCTTGGCCGATGACCTGGGAAATGACGTCCAGGTCATCGACCATGGACACCACGATGATGGAGGTGCGCTTGAATTCCTGGCGCAGTTGGCCGATGACCGACAGTGACGTGAGGCCCGGAAACCGGAGGTCGAGCACTAACGAATCGATTTCGCCGCCGTGGCGGGCCAGAGTCAGTACTTCATCCAGGTTGCCGGCCTGTTCGATCTGCGCGCCAGGCAGGAGCCGTTCCAACGTCCGCAGCATGCCCTCGCGAAACAGCGGGTGGTCATCCGCCACTATGATTCTGCACGACATGTTTCAGACCCATCCGACGCCCGAGTGGGCGCATAGTAACGCAAACCTTGACCCAGGGTTCAAATTCAACCGCGCCCAGACGCGCGTAGAGGTGCAGATAACATGACCGAGAAGAACAGCGAACTCGACCAGGCCACGTTGCGCCTGACGGTGAGTACCTGCGCATCGCTGTACATCTTCATCGTGGCCTGCCTGCCATCGAGCAACTTCGCCACTTACGCGCCGATCCTCTGGTACATGGCGTTCTTCATCAGCGTGGCAGTGCCTCTGCGCATGCTGATCAAACGGCGGCCGGGGCACTTCTTCTGGCGGCGGATATTCGCCATGTTCCATGACTATGCCGGCATCTCCTTCGCCTTGTGCGTCGGCGGCGAGGGCGCACTGCCGGTCTACGCGGCACTGCTCTGGGTGACGTTGGGCAACGGCATGCGCTTCGGCTCGCAGTACCTGGCCTGGGCGACCATGATCGCGCTGTCGATGCTGGTCGTGGTGTTCTGGATCAACCCGTTCTGGCACTCGCAGCCTTACATGTTCCTGATGCTGATGGTGACCACCATCGTGGTGCCGGCCTACGCGCACATCCTGCTCAAACGCACGCGCATCGCCTCCGAAGAAGCCATCGCCGCCAACCAGGAAAAGTCGCGCTTCCTGGCCCAGGCCAGTCACGACCTGCGCCAGCCGATCCACTCCATCGGCCTGTTCACCGCCTGCCTGCGCGACGCCCACCTGGGGCGCGAGGAACTGCGCCTGGTGGACAACATCGACCGCTCGCTGCACACCGTTTCGCAGCTGTTCCGCTCGATCCTGGACATCTACACCCTCGACAATGGCCAGCTCGAACCGCAATCGGAGCCGGTCAACCTCAACGCGCTGCTGCAAGATGTGATCAAGCAGAACCAGGAGGCGGCGCGCTGGGCGGGGGTGGAGCTGCGCCTGCGGCCCTGCCAGCACTGGGTGAAGGTCAATCCGGGGCTGCTGAGTACCATGGTGCAGAACCTGATCTCCAACGCCCTCAAGTACGCCGCCGGTCAGCCGGTACTGGTGGGGGTGCGCCGCCACGGCAAGGGCCTGTCCATCGTCATCTACGACAAAGGCCGTGGGATCGCCGCCGAACACTTGCCCGAGGTGTTCAAGGAGTTCTACCGGGTGCGTCATGCGCGCGACAAGGACGTGGAAGGCTTGGGCCTGGGCTTGTCCATCGTCAGGCGTATCGGCGAGTTGATCGACCTGCAGGTTCGCCTGGATTCGCGGGTTGACCATGGCACCTGCGCAACCATTCATGGCTTGCAGGCCATCGCCCCCGGCCAGGAGATCGTACGCCAGGCCCCGGTGCAGAGCCGCCTGCAAGGCCTGCGCGTGTGCCTGGTGGAAGACGACGCGAGTGTCCTGATGGCCACCTCGGCGCTGCTGGAGAAGTGGGGCTGCGAGGTGGAGGGCCATAGCGATGGCCTGAACGTGATCACCGAGTGCGACATCATCATTGCCGACTATGATCTGGGTACCCAGATTTCCGGCGCCGAGTGCATTGCTGCCATTCGTGAGCGCCGCGGCTGGGACGTGCCGGCAATGATCATGACTGGGCATGAGATGGCGCGCATCCGCGCCTTGGTGGCTGACCAGGACATCTCGGTGCTGGCCAAGCCGGTGCGGCCGCCGGAGCTGCGGGCAGTGTTGCTGGAGCAGGTGAAGGCCATGGAAGATGCCCGCCTGGCGGTCTGAGTCTCGACAAGGAGGTTTGAGTTGAATAGCACTGGCGCAGGTTTGCGCGGGATGAACATGGCCGAGGTGAAAAGCGAGGTCGATCAAGCCACGTTGAGGCTGATCGTCAGCAGTATCGCGCTCGTCTACATGCTGGCACTGGCGGTGTTCAACGCGGACCGCGCGATGACCTACCTGCCGATCATCACCTACATCACCACCTTCATTTTTGTCTCGGTGTTCCTGCGCCTGGCGATCAAGCGCTGGCCCGGGCATTACTTCTGGCGCCGGCTACTGTCCATGTTCCACGACTACGCCGGCATCGCCTTCGCCCTGGCATTGGGCGGAGAGGCGGCGTTGCCGATCTACGTCGCGCTGTTGTGGGTCACCCTGGGCAACGGGATGCGCTTTGGTTCGCGCTATCTGGCCTGGGCCACCGGGATCGCGCTGGCCACGTTGGTCCTGGTGTTCTGGTTCGACCCTTACTGGCATTCCCAGCCTTATATGTTTCTGACGTTGATGGTGACCACCATCGTGGTGCCAGCCTACGCGGATGTCCTGCTCAAGCGCACGCGCCAGGCGTCCCAGGAGGCCATGGTTGCCAACCAGGAAAAATCCCGCTTCCTGGCCCAGGCCAGCCACGACCTGCGTCAGCCGATTCACTCCATCGGGTTGTTCACCGCTTGCCTGCGCGACGCCAACCTGCCACGCGAAGAGTTGCGGCTGGTGGATAACATCGACCGCTCACTGCACACGGTTTCGCAGTTGTTTCGCTCGATCCTGGACATCTATACCTTGGACAACGGCCAACTCGAGCCTCAGTCCGAGCCTGTGAACCTCGACGCGCTGTTGCAGGATGTGGTCAAGCAGAACCAGGAGGCGGCGCGCTGGGCGGGGGTCGAGTTGCGCCTGCGGCCCTGCCGGTACTGGGTCGAGGTCAATCCGGGACTGCTGACGACCCTGGTGCAGAACCTGGTGTCCAACGCGCTGAAGTACGCCGCCGGTCAGCCGGTGCTCATCGGTGTTCGGCGGCGCGGCAGTGAACTGGTCATCGTCATCTATGACAAAGGCCGAGGTATCGCCGCCGAGCATCTGCCAGAGGTGTTCAAGGAGTTCTACCGGGTGCGCCACGAGCGTGACAAAGACGTCGAGGGATTGGGACTCGGGCTGTCCATCGTCCAGCGCATCGGTCGCTTGATCGGCCTGCAAGTGCACTTGCACTCGCGTGTCGAGCGCGGTACCTGTGCCAGCGTCCGAGGTTTGAAAGCCATTGCGCCGCGTATCGATGTCGCCCGTCCGGCGCCGGTGCAGAGCCGCCTTCAAGGCCTACGCGTGTGTCTGGTGGAGGACGACGCCAGTGTCTTGATGGCGACTTCGGCCTTGCTCGAGAAATGGGGCTGCGAGGTGGAAGGCCATAGCGACGGCCTGAACGTGATCACTAACTGCGACATCATCATCGCCGACTATGACCTGGGCACGAAGATTTCCGGCGCCGAGTGCATCGCCGCCATCCGTGAGCGACGGGGCTGGGAGGTGCCGGCGATGATCATGACTGGCCATGAGATGGCGCGCATCCGCGCCCTGGTGCAGGACCAGAACATCTCGGTGCTGGCCAAGCCGGTGCGGCCACCGGAGTTGCGCGCGGTGCTGCTCGAGCAGGTGAAGGTGATGGCTGCCGAGCGCTGCGCCGTATAGGCGCCTTTACAACGGCTGTCCGGCGTAGAGGCCGGCGAAGCGGGCTGCGGCCACGGCGCGATTGGGCACGTTCAACGCGCGTATCAACGACGATACGTGCACGCGCACGGTGTAGGGGGAGATGTCCAGGGCGGCGGCAATTTCCTTGTTGGTCTTGCCCTGGGCGACCAGATGCCAGACTTCACGTTGCCGGGCGGTCAGCCGGCACACCGGGTCATCGCTGTCGAAGGCGGCCGCTTCAATCGCCTGGCAACTGACCACCACCTTGCCTTTGCGGATTTCCCCGAGTGTCTTGCGCACTTGTTCGGCGCAGCAACTTTTGCCGATGAATCCATTCACCCCGGTTTGCACAACCAGTTCGACCAGTTCAGGATCTTCCAAAGCCGACATCACAATAATGATCAGCGAACTTTCCGTGGTCTCGCGCAACTTCGCGAGTTCGGCGATGGATGCCAGGCCTGGCAGGCGTAGTTCGATCATCAACATGTCGGCCGAAGGCAGATTGCCGAGCAATAACCGAACCTGTTCGAAGTTTCCGGCCTGGCTGATGTGTGCATCCGGTAGCAAGCATTTCAGTAGCCCAATCATCCCCTCGCGGTATAGCGGATGTTCATCTGCCACAATTATTTGGCAAGTCATTTGAGGACGTGGAATCCGTTCAGCACAATTATTAAGAGGCATGATCATGTCGAACTCATACCGCATTAGAAATAGCGCACGTGGGCTAGTACAGGTGTACTAGACGAGGGTTCCCAGCAGGCTCTTCACGGGGTTGCCGGCTGCGGCCGTGCAGTGATCGCCAGCGGTTTGCTCTCGACGATCAACAGTCCGGCGCCGAAGGCGTAAGCGCACAGGTGCACCCAGATGTCTCGATCTTCCCGATGGATGACGAACACGTGCGCAGGGTCGTTCCAGACATCGCCCAGGCCGCTGTTGTACTTCTCGGCGAAATGGCGCGGCCAGTTTTGCAGTGCGTCAGTGGTTTCTCGCGTCAGGGTGCCGTCGAAAATCTTCTGGCCGCCCAGTGCCTTCACCACGGCTTCGACATTGCGTGCCAGTTCGAGGTCGGAGAAGGTCTTGCCTTCGGTATTGGTGATGTTCGCCGACCAGACGCGACCTTCCACCGGTTCCAGCCGATCGCCGGTCCAGAACGGAATCTGATCGAACTCGGACACTTCCGGTGTGCTGCCGGTGGTGTAGCCGTCAGGCAGGGCGATGTAGGGGAAAGCGCCCAGGGACACGGTCGAGACTGGCAACTGTGAGACATCGAACGCCTGGGTTTTGGCGGTTACCTGGGCGTCAGTGCTGGCGTGGGCTGGACCACCGGCGATCAGGCCCAGGCCGATGACCAGCGCCAGGGCTGTCGAGCATGCTGTTTTCATGAAGATTCTCTTGAAGGCGCGCGGACCTGCTGCTGTCGTCCAGCAGCAGGTCCGCGCGGGTGAACGGTGGCCGGTGAAGGCCACCGCAGTACGTTTAGAAGCGAACCGTGATGCCCGCATTCACCGAGTGGAAGCGGGTGTCCGAACCGAACTGGCCCTGGTACGACAGGTCCAGGTCGGTCTGGCGGGTCAGACGCATCTTCGCGCCCACTTCGGTCAGTGCCACGTTGCGTGTCTGGGCGATGCCCTGCACTTCGAAGTCAGGACCGCCCGCGAAGGACTGCTCGTTGCGTGGGTCCAGGTCGCCATAGGCGCGGCGCCAGCCGAGCGAGCCATACACCTGGGTATCGCGGTTGGCCACGCGGGTATGGGTGGAGGCGCGCATGCCCACGGTCGAGAACCAGGTGTCCTGTTTCTCGCTGGACACGTCCAGCGCCGCGGCACCGCCTTTTTCGCGGAAGCTGTCGGCGTCGTACTTCACGTAGGACACGCCCACGAACGGCTCCAAGGCCACTGCGCCCAGGCCGATGCGGTAAGCCGCCTCGCCACTGGCTTGCAGGGTATTGGCATCGCGCTTGCCCTTGAGGTGGTCGTTGAACCCGGCGAAGCCCACGTTGCGCTCGCTGTCGAGCTTGTGCCAGGTGTAGCCGACATCCGCACTCAGACGCAGGGCGTCGAGCTGGGCACCGGTGTACAGACCCAGGTGGTAGTTGTCGCTGTTGCCCTTGGCGTCACGGTCGTCAGCATCGAACTTCGAGCGGCTGTAGCCCCCGTAGACGCCCGCGCGCCAGTCCTGGGTGATGCTGCCGTCGGCACCGATCAGCACTCCGCCGGTGCGCTGGCGCAGGCCGCTGGAGCCGTTGTTGCCGTCCAGGCGCGACCAGTTGCCGAAGGTCTGGGCCCAGGCGCCGCCTTGGTAGTCGGGTGCGGCGGGCATGAAGCTCGAGGCGCCGAGCGGCATGCGCACGGTGTTGCTGTCGAGCAGGGTGCGCAGGCGTGAGCCCAGTACGCCGGACACCACCTGGCTGTTGGCGATCAGCGCGGTACCGGTGCTGCTGTGGTAGTCGCCGGAGAGCTGATCGATGGCGTTGCGCGCGCTGGCGGCATCGAGCACCAGCAAGTTGTTGTACAGGCGCAGCGGATCACCGCTCTGCTGCAGCACGCTCAGGGCTCCGGCGGTGTTCCACTGGTTCTCGGTGAGCGCCACGGTCTGGAAGATGCCTGGCGTGCCGCCGGTTGCCGGTGGCTCGACCGGAGGCTGTACAGGCGGTTGGACGGGTGGCTCGACCGGGGGCTGAACCGGCGGCTCTACAGGTGGCTCGACCGGCGGCTGAACCGGCGGCTCTACGGGTGGTTCGACCGGAGGCTGAACCGGCGGCTCTACGGGCGGCTCGACCGGCGGCTGAACCGGTGGCTCTACCGGCGGCGTGGTGGTCTTCTGCGCGATGGTCAGGTTCAGGGCGTTGGCTGTGCGCTGCAGGCTGACGTCGAGGAAGGCCGAGTTGCTGAAGGCTTGCGCGTAAGCCGTGCCGGCCGCCGCCCCATCGACCACGCCGCCTTGGGCGGTGAGCAAGGTGTAGGTCTGGCCGTTCTGGTAGCTCTGTGCTTCGTTGAGCGTGGTGACGTCCACGCGGGTGCCACGCAGGGTGGCGATGCCGCTGACGTTGACTTGGTCCGAGCCGCCGTCGCCAGCGATGTCCGCCGCGTAACGCGAGCCCGCCGCCATGTCCAGGTCGCCTTTGATCGACAGGTTGCCCAGTGCGCCTTCACCTGGCGACAGGGTACCGCCGGAAGCCACCTGGGTGCTGCCGACCTGACCGCGACCGGCCAGCACACCGCCGTCCAGCACCTGGGCGCGGTTGCTGTAGTTGCCGGAGGCGTCGGTGTGGCCGACGGTGCCGTTGACCACCAAGGTGCCGTTGCCCACGCTCAGCAGCGAGGTGCCGCGCGGGTTGGTCTGGTCGACGTCGCCGGCCAGCACCAAGCGACCGCCACGTACCACGGTGCTGCCGGACAGCCCGGTGAGGTCGCCGCTCAGGGTGGTGTTGCCGCTGAACGAGTAGACCCGGCCCGCGCCGCTGATGCGGTTGCTCAGTTGCAGGTCGCTGTCGGTATGGTTGAACGCCAGCGCGCCGCTGCCGGCACCGAAGCGGATCGCCGTCTGCGGGTCGAGGCGACCGGCGGCCTGGGCGGCGCTGGCGGTGATCGAGTCGATGTCGGTACGGTCGTCGTCGCGCACCACGGCGCCGCCGATGCTCAAAGCGCCACGGGCCGCAGAGTTGATGCTGGTCAGCACGCTGATGTCGATGCCGTCGGTGCTGCTCAGTTCGGCGCCGTTGGCCAGTATCAGGTTGGTGCTGTTGGTGGAGGTGCCCAGGGTCATTGCACGGGTGGCCAGACGGGTACCTTCGCCGGAAACGCTGACCACGGTGTTACGGCTGATATTGGCCGCGCCCAGCGTCATGGAGTCGCTGGTCAGTACGGCGCCGTCGCTCACGCTGAGGTCGTTACGGTTCCTGAAGGTGCCGGTATTGTCCCAGCGGGTGCCCGCGCCTGTCAGAGTACTGATCGAGTTGATGTCCACGCGTTCGCTGGCGAGCTGGCCGCCGTTCTGCAGGTTGATGCGCGAGTCGTAGATGAAGACGCCGCCGGAGGTCACATTGACCGCATCCACCTTGGCGTTCTGGCCGCTGACCAACAGGTTCGCCCGGGACAAACCGTTGCCGGCATTACCGCTGTCGCTGAGCTGGAGATCGCGCACCGACACCTGGCCGCCGTCGAGCACGTTCAGCGTCCCCTGGCCCGCACCGCCTATGACGATGGCGTTATCCAGCACCGCGTTGGTGCGTGGTACGACCCAGCGGGTGCCGGCGCCTTCGACCACGACGGTGGCCATGGCCGTGTTGGCTTCGCTGTTGGTCGATGAGCCGCCGATTCGTCCGCCTTTGCTGACGACCTGGGCACCGTTGTTGATGGTCAGGCCGGCTGGGGTGCCGTTACTGGGGCGAAGCGAAATCGAGCCATCGATGCCGCGATCGCTACTCCAGGTTTCCTGCCCACTGTTGATGTTGTAGTCCGCCGCCTGGGCATTCGGGAGCACGCTGAGCGTGATCGCGAACGCGAGCGGGGAGAGTTTGAATAGGGGGTTCATAGCGACTCCAGATACTCCATTAGAGGCCACGTTAGTGGCTGCCGGCCATCAAGGCCTTGGCGTTCCATAGGTGCGACGTGTTGACAGGGGGAGTATCCGGAGCGCTCGGCGGGCTGGAAATAGTACGCATGTGCTAGCGTCTTGCAGAACGTGACGCCGCGCACATCAAGGGCTGTAGCCCGATGTCGGGGTGCAGGTCGCGATCTGCCGCGCACACTGCGACAATTCGGTCATGACGCCCTGTCACGCTGGCGCAGTGGGTCTAAGGTAAAGGGGAAGGCGATGGCAGGCAGGTTGATCTACCTCATCGGGCCGTCCGGTTCAGGCAAGGACAGCCTGCTGGACGCGGCCCGCGAACAGTTGACGGCCAAGGGCGCGTGCATCGCCCGGCGCGTCATCACTCGCTCGGCCGAGGCCACCGGCGAGGCCGCCATGGCGGTCAGCGCGGCGCAGTTCGAGCAGATGCGCGAGGAGGGCGCCTTTGCCTTGCATTGGCAGGCCAACGGGTTGCAGTACGGGATTCCACGGATCATCGACCAGTGGCTCGAACAAGGGCACGACGTGCTGGTGAACGGCTCACGCGGGCACCTGGCCCAGGCCCGGCTGCGTTATCCACAGTTGCAGGTGGTGTTGCTCAGTGTGGCGCAGGACGTGTTGCGTCAGCGGTTGCTGGCGCGCGGTCGGGAAACCCCGGAGGAAGTGGAGGCGCGCCTGGCGCGCAACGCCCGTTTCGCCAGCGAAGCGCGCGAGGCCGACCCGCGTTTGTTGCTGCTGGATAACTCAGGGCCGCTGGCTGAGACGGTGGCGCGGTTGCTCGCCCATCTGCAGCAATAGTGGGCGAGGAGTTGGGGGAGCGGCTCAATGGCTCCCCCGATCGACTCAGTGCAGCTTCAAGCGCGGCTCGGTGCCGCGGCCGATCTTGCTGCCCAGCATCAGCATGGCCGTGCGGAACACACCGTACAACGCCATCTGGTGCATGCGGTACAACGACACATAGAACATCCGCGCCAGCCAACCTTCGAGCATCACGCTGCCGGTGAGGTTGCCCATCAGGTTGCCCACCGCCGAGAACCGCGACAGCGAGACCAGCGAGCCGTAGTCCTTGTAGGTGTAGGTGGCCAACGGCTTGTTCTCCAGCCGAGCCTTCAGGCTCTTGGCCAGCAGCGACGCCTGCTGGTGTGCCGCCTGGGCGCGCGGCGGCACGTTGCGGTCGCTGCCCGGCTGCGGGCAGGCGGCGCAGTCGCCGAAGGCGAAGATGTCGTCGTCGCGGGTGGTCTGCAGGGTCGGACGCACCACCAACTGGTTGATGCGGTTGGTCTCCAGGCCATCGATGTCCTTGAGGAAGCCCGGCGCGCGAATGCCCGCCGCCCACACCTTCAGGCTCGCCTGGATCACCTCGCCGCTGGCGGTCTTCAGGCCGTCCTCGGTCACCTCGCTGACGGCCGCGTTGGTCATCACCGTCACCCCGAGTTTTTCCAGGGTCTTGTGTACCGGCTGGCTGATGCGCTCGGGCAGCGCCGGCAGTACGCGCGGGCCGGCCTCGATCAGGGTGATGTGCATATCTTCCGGACGGATACGGTCCAGGCCATAGGCCGCCAGCTCGTGGGCCGCGTTGTGCAGCTCGGCCGCCAGTTCCACGCCGGTGGCACCGGCGCCGACGATGGCCACGCTGATCTTCTCGCTGGCGGTGTCGCCGGCGTGGGCGCGCAGATAATGGTTGAGCAGTTGCTGGTGGAAGCGCTCGGCCTGCTTGCGGCTGTCGAGGAACAGGCAGTGCTGCGCCGCGCCCAGGGTGCCGAAGTCGTTGGTGTTGCTGCCTACGGCGATCACCAGCGTGTCATAGCCCAGGGTGCGCGCCGGCAGCAACTCGCGGCCTTCCTCGTCGAGGGTGGCGGCCAGTTGGATGCGCTTGCCTTCACGGTCCAGGCCGCTCATGCGCCCGAGCTGGAAGTTGAAGTGATTCCACTTGGCCTGGGCCACGTAGTTGAGCTCGTCTTCGGAGGAATTGAGCGAACCGGCGGCCACTTCGTGCAGCAGCGGTTTCCAGATGTGCGTCAGGTTGGCGTCGACCAGGGTGATCTCGGCGCGCTTGCCCTTGCCCAGGCTCTTGCCCAGGCGGGTTGCCAGTTCCACGCCGCCGGCGCCGCCGCCGACAATCACGATGCGATGAGTCATGGGGATATCTCACAAGTTTTACGGAATTCGGGGACACCAGGTCCGGCCGCTTCGACACAGGGGAGGGCGAGCGCAAGGCAGCTCATAGCACCGGTCCACATGGCGGGCAGCTCGACGGGCAGCGTCCGGGGCAGGACGGCGCGTCATGGGGTAGACGTCTTGGAGTGCGGGCGCGGTACAACGTTTCCTACAGCCTTGGAAAGAAGTTGAAACGAATGATAATACCTTTCATCTGCGCCGCCGAGTGTACGTCATTGCAACGTCACACGGGACCCGATCAAAGGCTGATACCGACGTCGAACACGATGCTGCGGCCCAGGTTGGCGCGCAGGAAATCCGGCGCGTCCGGGTGTGCGAACAGCACCCGGGCGAAGGTCGGTCCCACCAGCGACAGCGAGCGCCAGCCCTGGCGCAAGTACTCGGTGGGCGGCGGGAAATGGCTGTTGAGGTCGAGCACTTCGCGCTTGAGGCTGGCGAAGGCGATGATGTCCAGCTCGCCCAGGTCCAGCCCGCGCTCGCGGTAATTGCGCGCCTTCTTGCCCAGCGTCGGCCCCAGGCGGCCGATCAGCTCCTGAGCGCTGATGCGCCGTGGACGCGCCTCGCGACGCACCAGTTGCGCCAGCGAAAACGCGCTGCGTCGACGCTGCAGTTCCTCGCGCCATTCGTCGTTGAGCCGGCGGCCCTGGTCGAGCACGAAGAACACTTCGAAGGCCGCATCGCGAAACAGCACGTCCGGTGGCTCCTGGCCGGCCGGGGTGAAGTCTTCGCTGCGGTAGGGAATGTTCAGCCCTTGCAGCAGGCGCTGGCAGACCCAACGCTCACGCTCCCATTTGCGGGCATTGGACAGGAAGGCATTGGCTTGTTCGGCCTGGATGGTAAGCAGGCGCAGGTAATCTGAGTCATCCATGGCAACAAGCTTAGTCTGCAATTGTGAAGGATAAGGTCTTGTCTTCACGCAAGATTCGCGAACCGGCTTCGGGTGTAGACTCGGCGGCATCCGCCACCGATGCGAGGTCGTCATGATCAGCGCCCAGGTCCTGTCCAGCACCAGCCTGACCCTCGGTTGGCTGGCCTACGCACCGTTGCTGCTGTGGGCCGCCAGCCGCACCCGCTGGGTCGAGCTGTTCAGCGACCCGCGCCGCCAGCACCTGCTGTTCGGCACGGTGCTCGCGCTGTTTGCGCTGTGGATGGTGCGGCGCGATTTCGACTCGGGCGTGTCCTACCATTTCCTCGGCATGACCGCCGTGACGCTGCTGCTGGATTGGCCGCTGGCGGTGCTCGGCGGTTGCCTGGCGCAGCTCGGCCTGCTCGCCCTGGGGCGCCAGGACCTCGCCGCCCTTGGCATCAACGGCCTGCTGATCGTGGCCTTGCCCGTGCTGGTTACCGAAGCCTGCGCCACGCGGGTCGAACGGGCCCAGCCACGCAACCTGTTCGTCTACATTTTCTGCTCCGGCTTCTTCGCCGCCGCCCTGGCAACCCTGGTGTGCCTGCTGGCAGGCATGGCGCTGCTGTGGCTGGACGGCCTGTTCGCCATGCCCGAATGGCTCGGCGACTTCATCGGCTACCTGTGGCTGACGATGTTCCCCGAGGCCTTCATCAACGGCACCGTCATCAGCGCGTTGGTGGTGTTCTGTCCCGAGTGGCTGGAAACCTTCAACCGCACCCGCTACTTGCAGGCGCCGTGGAGGGAAGACTGACGGCGTTCAGCTCGCCGCGCTCAATGCCGGGGTTCAAGGTCCCCCGAATACAGTTC
Organism: Pseudomonas sp. SC11; assembly: GCF_047039205.1. Taxonomy (NCBI): domain Bacteria; kingdom Pseudomonadati; phylum Pseudomonadota; class Gammaproteobacteria; order Pseudomonadales; family Pseudomonadaceae; genus Pseudomonas; species Pseudomonas sp. SC11. The sequence continues at coordinate 1,068,401 of NZ_CP178183.1, forward strand.
GTCTTCGGACTCCGGTGCCGCCGGAATCTTGTGCTCTTCGGCCGCCCAGGCGCCCAGGTCGATCAACTTGCAGCGGTCCGAGCAGAACGGCCGGTTCGGGCTGTTCGCGCTCCATTCCACGGGGGCGCCACAGGTGGGGCAATCGACGGTCATTGGCTGGCTCAAGGCTGGCCTCCTCGTAAAGTCAGGTAAAAGGCATGCAACTGATCGATCTGCTGATGCAGCCACGGCAGGTCGCGGTCGTTGACCACCACATCGTCGGCATGGCGCAGACGTTCCTCGCGCGACAGCTGCGCTGCCAGGATCGCCTGTACCTGGGCTTCGCTGGTGTCGTCGCGTTGCAGCGTGCGAGCGATCTGCACGCTTTGCGGCACGTCGATCACCAGGATGCGTTGGGTTTTCTGGTACTGGCCGGATTCGATCAGCAGCGGCGAGACATACACCGCGTAGGGCGATTGCGCTTTGGCCAGGTAGCTGAAGATCTCCTGGCCAATCAGCGGATGCAGCAACTGTTCGAGCCAGCGCCGCTGCGTGGGGTCGCTGAAGATGCGCTCGCGCAACGCCGAGCGGTTCAGCGTACCATCCTCCAGCAAGACCCCTGCACCGAAGCGCTCGACGATGCTGGCCAGGGCCGGCCGGCCCGGTTCCACCACCCAGCGCGCGGCCTGGTCGGCGTCCACCAGGTGCACGCCGAGTTCGACGAAGCGTTCGGCCGCCGCACTCTTGCCGCTGCCGATGCCGCCGGTGAGGCCGAGAATCCAAGGGGTGAAGGCTGCAGTGGTCATCAGTATCCAAGCAGTTGCAGGTAGGAAGCGTGTATTTCATCACCCCAGAGCCAGGCGATCCACCCCGCAATGGCCAGATAAGGTCCAAAAGGCAGTGTGGTCTGCAACGAGGCCTTTTTGATCTTCAGCAGACACACCCCGACCAGCGCCCCCACCAACGAGGCCAGCAGCAACGTCAGCGGCAGCACCTGCCAGCCGCCCCAGGCCCCGAGCAGCGCCAGCAGTTTGAAGTCGCCGTAGCCCAAGCCTTCCTTGCCGGTGATCAGCCGGAACACCCAGTACACCGACCACAGGCTCAGGTAACCGAGCACCGCCCCCCACAGCGCATCGGCCAACGGCACGAACACCCCGAAGGCATTGATCACCAGGCCCAGCCACAGGGTCGGCAGCACCAGTACGTCTGGCAGCAACTGATGGTCCGCATCGATCAGGCTCAGGGCCAGCAGACACCAGGTCAGCAGCAGGCCCAGCAGCGCCTGCTCGCTCACGCCGAAATGCCACGCCACCAGCCACGACAACAGCGCGCAACTCAGTTCCACCAACGGATAGCGCAGGCTTATCCGCCCCCGGCACGCCGAGCAGCGCCCGCGCAACAACAGGTAACTGAGCAGCGGAATGTTTTCCCACGGCCGAATCCGATGCTGGCATGCCGGGCAGTGCGACGCAGGCAGGCACAGGTCGAAACGCGGGTAGGACACCTGGCCCAGGCCCAGCACCTCACGCGCCTCCTTCTGCCACTGGCGCTCCAGCATCACTGGCAACCGCAGCACCAGCACATTGAGAAAACTGCCCACCAGCAGGCCAAGCAGCGCCGCTCCGGCCAAGAACAGTCCCGGCTGGTCGACAAGCAATATCCACAGGTTCATGTCAGATCAGGCTACCCAACTGGAAGATCGGCAAGTACATGGCCACCACCAGGCCACCCACCAGCACGCCGAGGATCAGCACGATGGCCGGCTCCAGCAGGCTGGTCAACTGTTCCAATACCAGACCCACCTGTTCCTCGTAATGACAGGCCGCCTTGTCCAGCATCGCGTCCAGCGTGCCGCTGGACTCGCCAATGGCCGTCAACTGCACCAGCAGCGGCGCGAATAGCGGCTCCAGCGCCATCGCCTGATGGAGCCCCAAACCATTGACCATGCCCTGACGCAACTGCCCGACCGCCCGCTCGTGCAGCGCATCGCCACACGCCGGCGCCACCGTGTGCAGCGCATCGAGCAACGCCACCCCCGCGCCATAGGCCGTCGCCAGACTGCGCGCGAAGCGCGCCAGCGCCGCGTGGCTGAGCAGCCGCCCGAACACCGGCAGCCGCAGCGCCTGACGAATCATCCACAGGCGCGTCGGCAGATGCCCACGGTACAGTTGCACACAGCCCACCCCGGTTATCCCCAACACCGTCAGTATCATCAGCAGATGCCGACCCAGCCCGTCGGACACATCGATCACCCACTGCGTGAACACCGGCAGCTCCTTGCCCACCCCCGTGAACATGCCCTCGAAGCGCGGCACCACCTCCAGCAACAACAAGGCCGCCACCGCCAGCCCGGTCAGCAGCAGAATCAACGGATACAGCATCGCCTTGCGCACTCGCCGCTTGAGCGCCTGACGCCGTTCGAGCATGTCCGCCAACTGTTCCAGTTGCCGATCCAGCGTCCCCGACTGCTCACCCACCCGCACCAGGTTGCAGTACAACCCATCGAAGCCGCGCGGCTGACGCTGCAACGCTTCTGCCAAACCCAACCCCGCCGCCACCTCCTGCTGCACCCGCCCCAACAGCGCCACCATCGCCGCATCCGCGCCACTGCGCCCCATCACCTCGAACGCCTGCAACAACGGTACTCCCGCCTTCAGCAGCGTCGCCAACTGCCGCGAAAACCCCGGCGCATCCACCCCCTCGCGCCGCCCCGGCAACCGCCAGCCCACCTCGCTCGCCGGCCACACCCGCGCCGCCTGAATACCCTGGCGCAGCAACCCCGCCCGCACATACGCCGGACTGCGCCCCTGCACCCGACCCGTCACCTGCGCCCCGTGCGCATCCGCCCCTTCCCACGCATACCACCGCATCGCCCCCATCACAGCCTCCTTGGCCACCGACAAGCCCGGTAACAGCTCGCCACGCCCTTCCCAGGGCAGAAATCGCAGACGCTCACTAGAGTAGGTCAGCGGACATGACGTCCCACCGCGCAGGGGTGACAAAAGGTGTCCATTGGGCTCTACTGCGCGCCAGCCGGCCCCCGACCCCAGGTCGTGGCCAGACCGAATCGACAAGGAACCTGTTATGAAAGGGCAACGCGGCATCACCCTCATCGAACTGATGATCGTCGTAGCGATCATCGGCATCCTCGCCACCATCGCCATCCCCATGTACACCAACCACCAGGCCCGCGGTAAAGCAGCCGCCGGGTTGCTGGAAATCTCCGCCCTCAAGACCCCGATGGATCTGCGTTTGAACGAAGGCAAGGACGTGACCGACGCCGCCAGCCTCGGCGGACAGGCCAGCACCGCGCACTGCGCCATCCTCGCCAGCGGCACGGCGGCGGCGGGCACCGGCAGCCTCGTCTGCACCCTGCTCGATGCACCCGCCAACGTGCTGGGCAAACGGCTGACGCTGACCCGTTCGGCCACGGGCTGGGCATGCAGTACGGACCTGGAAAGCGATCTGGCGCCGAGCGGTTGCGCCGGGTTGCCGGGGCAGGGCGAGGGGCAGGGGAATAAGTGAGGCGAAACAGAGGTTTGCGTAACGCGCACGGCAGTGGTAGCGTTGCGCACACGCCGGTGTAGCTCAGTCGGTAGAGCAGCGCACTCGTAACGCGAAGGTCGCAGGTTCGATTCCTGTCTCCGGCACCAGTATATTCAGGCCTTTCAGCGGTTTTCCCCCTCTCGCCACTTTGGCTGTGACAGCAGCGTGACAGCATGTCGGCCTCCCTTAGTCAGATCGCCCGCAATGATCTCCTCTATGAATCTATTGCTAGATAGCGATTCTGAGCTGTTTGAGATTATGAGTGCCTAGTGTGTTGCTACGTGCCATCTGGGGCGTTTGCCTTAGGCCCAGGAGTGAATTTTGACTCTATCCCGTTTCTCACCGATTGAGCTTCTGGAAAGGCATCGGTCATGAGATTCGTCGCGTTGTGTAGCGTGTCAGCGGCTAGCGAAACCGTTGTAGTCATGTAGTCAAGATCAGCTTGGTTGGGTAGTCCGGAGCCGCGCCCGTTGTTCTCCGCCGTTGTAAATGACATAGGAAGAACGTGCGAGTATTGAGAAAGCAGGTTCCAGACCGCGTAGAAACTTGCCTTGTCTAGCCCTACGTACGCGTACTCGATGATCTCGTCCCGAGTCGAAATTGTGACGTTGTCCCCCGCTAGGCTGCGCTTTTTGGTCTTTTCGTCCAACGCTTGAAACCATGGATTTGGGCCGAGCCTCTCACGGAGTTCATCTGCTTGGCGTATCCAATCTGCTGCTGCTACCTCAGCCCTGACCCTGGTCATCATCTCCGCTCTACGCGAGTGGTCGTTGATGTAGAGGACAAACAATCTTGCAGACCACTCCGCGTTGCAGGATGGGGTTTTAGCCAGATACCGAAAGAGCAAATACCCTTCAAGAAGTGCTCTTGAGTGGCCTGCAATGCAGGCAAAGTCCCAGTTTTCGAAGTCCGACGCTACCCACCGGGATCTAGGCAGTGCGCATATCATTGCCATGGAGTGGGCGCACAATCTTTTGAATACTTGGGCGGAAAAACCCATGTGCAGATCGGAGATCTCTTCTCGGATAGCCTGACTCACTGCCATCGCCTCACATGTGGCGACGTCAAGTTTCGAGAGCGCGTCGTTGTAGTCATCGTCTGTGCACTTCAGGTCTAGAGGGTATGGCGATTCGTTCACTAGTGCTGCTCCTTGGGCGTGGAAGTGTTACTCCCCGTATTGACTACGAATATGTAAAACAGTAGTGGTTGAGCATTGCGCGTGTCTGGCTGCGGCGCGGATACCTAGTCCGGCCCTGAGCAGTTCGCTAACCCGATTGTGAAGGTCGATCGTGTCCCAGGAAGTGGTGTAACTCATCATGGCGCTGGCCACTGAGTTTGCCGTTTAGTTGATCACGGCCGACAGCTTGGCTTGTGGATTATCGCTGACGGATTCAAAGGCCTCCGACTGCATATATCGCCGTTGCAGGCACCATTCGTCGTTCTGCTCCAGCAGCATCGCGCCTACCAGCCTTGTGATCGCAGGATCGTTGGGGAAGATGCCCACGACGTCGGTGCGGCGCTTGATCTCTGCGTTGAGCCGCTCCAGTGGATTGGTGCTGTGCAGTTGCTGTCGATGCGCTTTGGGAAACGCCATGTGCGCCAGCACCTCGTCCTCGCACCCGTCCATGAGTGTTGCGATCTTGGGGTACTTTCCGCGCAGTTGGTCTGCAACCAAGCGCCACTGTTGGTGGCATTCAGCGCGGCTATCTTGGGCGAAAACCGTGCGCAGAAGCGCCGCTACCATGGTGCGTTGGCCCTTGCCGACATGGGCCATAACGTTGCGCATGAAATGCACGCGACAGCGCTGCCAGGTCGCGTTGAAGACCTTGGAAACCGCAGCCTTCAAACCTTCGTGGGCATCGGAGATGACCAACTTCACGCCACGCAGGCCGCGCCGCATAAGGCTTCGCAGGAAGTCCGTCCAAAACGGCTCGGCCTTCGACGGCCCAACCCGCATGCCCAAGACTTCGCGGCCACCATCCGTGTTCACGGCCACGGCAATTGTTACGGCGACCGAGACGATGCGTCCGGCCTCCCGCACCTTGACGTACGTGGCGTCGATCCACAGGTAAGGTCAGTCTCCTTCCAAAGGGCGATCAAGGAAGGCGTGGACGCGTTCATCGATCTCGCCAGCCAGCCGTGACACCTGGCTCTTGGAAATGCCGGTCATGCCCATGGCCTTGACCAGCTCGTCCACCGAACGCGTTGAAATGCCTTGGATATAGGCTTCCTGGATCACCGCCGCCATGGCCTTCTCGGCAGTACGACGAGGCTCAAGAAAGCCGGGGAAATAGCTGCCCTGACGCAGTTTCGGGATCTTGAGATCGACATCGCCAGCGCGGGTTTGCCAGAGGCGATCCCGGTAGCAGTTGCGGCTGTTGATCCGGTCAGGGCTTTTAACGTCGAAGCCGGCGCCGCACAGGCTTTCGACATCGAATTCCATCATGCGTTGGGCAACGAACTGGATCATTTGCTTGAGCAGATCAGCGTCTGCCCCTTTCTCAACCAACTCGGTCAGTGCGATAGTGGGCTCGGTCATCGTGGTTTTCCTGGTGAGTGTTAGGTCTTCGCAAACTCAACGTTAGCCAAGAACCACGATGACCACCCTCTTTCGCCCACAGGGCGCCTTCGGTTGGTTCAGTTACACCACTTCTCGGGGCACGATCACCGACCGCTAGCCAATTCGGGAAGAACAGGGGCTTGGCTCGCTGCTGGCATAAGCCCTTTCCGGGGCGTGGGGAGTGTAACCAGTAAAAAGCCGGTGTTCTTGGTGTTCCGAAAGCGCTGAAAACCAGGAGCCACAGGGCCTATAGCCCAGGAACACCATTGCGAACATGTGGAACACGAAGGTGCAGGAACACAAAAGGTGTGCCGTACCCATTAGATTCAGGTGGACCACTATGGAATGGGCTTGAGGTGGTTATTAGGCAAGTTAGGTTGGTACACCACACCAGTGCCAAAGGCCGGCCAGCAGGAGGGGGGCGGTATGTATAGTCGAGACAGAGGATCCGAGCCTATTTACGTTAATCGCCTCAACGACCTTTCACGAAGGTTAGCTAGGCCCAGTTCGGTCATTACCCGGCTCTGGCCTACACCTTTGGCTTTCGAAACTTACGCTGCCTTGGTTAGACAACACCGTGTCGCCCCCCCCCCTTTAAATCTGGAAGTCACTAGGCGTCTGTAGCGAATCTGACCAATAAAATCCGCAATCCTGCGCGCGGCACGCCCATGAATCATCACGATGTGAAGGTTAATGGTCAGCGAGTCTTCAGGCCCTTCAGGTATGAGATGCCTGCTGGCACTGCATCCAAAGACGATGTAAACCTTCACGAGCTGGCGCCTAGACTCTACCGATGGGGATGGGTATTCTCAGCTACAACCCGGACGTCATGGCCCAATGCCATGTTACTGGTGCGACTGTGTTATCAAAGGATGAAAGCATGAAGCTCGTACGCGCAACTGTTGGGCCTTTTCGCTCAATCAATGAACCACAAACGGTGGCCATTGATCCCGAAGTGACTGTACTGGTCGGCATGAATGAGGCCGGAAAAACAGTTTTTCTCAAAGCATTGCACAAGGCCAATGATTCTTTGGGAAAGGAAGTTTTTAACATCACGGATGACTACCCTAGGAAAGATGTAACCGCTTACCGGAAGCGGCATGACGATAATCCGGACGTTGCGGCTGAATTGACGTACAGGCCTGTTGCGAGCGAACTCGATAGAGTTAATAAGCTAGTTGGCACCGACTTAACCGAAGGCTTTGAGTTTTCGATAACTTTTGATTATAAAAATCAGCGGATAAACTCTGTTAACGTAACTGATGGGCCCGCCCTCAAGAAAATGTCATCAAACATGGCATTGAGTGAAGGAGTGAGAGCTATTCTCAAGGATGCAACGACTATCAGATCCGCCTTCAAGGTCCTTGAAGAATTTGAATCCCCAAATGATGCGGATACTACGCTGATTGAGTCGTTGAAAAAAAGGATAGCTGCCGCAGATGTGAGCAAGGGCTGGGATCATATTTCCGCTTATGAAGTATTGATAAATTTGAAACCATCAATACCCAGCTTTTTGTATTTCAGCGATTACGATTTACTACCCGGAAAGCTGAACCTTCTCGATCTCAAGCAGCGAGTAAAGGCTGCGGCGGCTGATCCTGCTAATGCGAACAAACAGATCGAGCCAAAGCACCAAGCGGTCCTTGCACTGCTTCGGATGGCCGAGGTAGATTTGTCCGATTTCGACAACGGTAAATCCTACGAGGAACTAAAATCGCAGATAGAAGCTGTTTCTATCAGCCTAACTGACCAGGTTCTAGAGTTCTGGAAGCAGAATGAAGACCTTGAAGTCGAAATAGACATTCGCCCAGACACCTCCGACGCCGCCCCATTTAATAATGGTCCAAATATCTATCTCAGGATTAGAAACCGCCGTCATCGTGGCGTTTCTACCCCGTTTGATCAACGCAGTCGCGGATTCATCTGGTTCTTTAGCTTTCTTGTATGGTTCGATAGTGTTCAGCACCAGCTCGACGCGAGCGGGAATGCTGGGAATAAGTCTTTGGTGCTCCTACTCGATGAGCCTGCGCTTGCTCTTCACGCGCTTGCACAGACAGATTTCCTCAGCTACATCGATCACCTGTCCGAAAGCTATCAGGTAATATATACCACTCACTCGCCGTTCATGGTGCACTCTGACAGACTGCATCAGGTACGTGTAGTGGAAGACAAGGTTAAAATTGGTACAGTGGTTTCGGATAACCTTTCCGGCTCTGATCCTCGTACTATTTTCCCTCTCCAAGCGGCACTTGGTTGGAACCTGGCTCAAAACTTATTCGTTACCAAGTTCAATCTCTTGGTTGAAGGCATTTCAGAGTTGTCGATATTGCAGGCCATGTCCCATATAGTCGAAACTTCTGGGGAGGTGGGACTAATTAATAATGCCACCATCGTGCCCGTTGGCGGCTTAAGCAATGTTGCCACATTTGTATCCTTGTTGGGGGCGAATGGCCTTAATCTTGCGGTACTGCATGATTACAGCGGAAAACCGGAGCAAAAACTTGAGTCTTTAATTCAGCAAAAATTGCTGAAGAAAAAATCGGTATTCAATTTCTCTCAGTTCCGTGATCTTTCAAAAATCGGGGAAGACAGTGTTGCGACAGATGTCGAGGATTTGCTTGACCCTGATAGATACATGATGGTTTTCTCAAACATATTTCAGAAAGAGCTTGGTCATAAGGCTATTACCCAATCGGACCTTCCACCAGGGGATCGAATTGTCGGACGAATTGAAAAGTACCTCACAACCCACAGCATAAAAATCCGCCCTTCCGGAGGTTATAACCATTACGCAGTGGCTGCGGCTTTCGTGGCAAATATCGCTGAAAACTGTACCGATGATACTCTTGCTCGATTTACAGCATTGTTCAAAGACATCAACGCTGCACTGAAATAACCTGTACATCCAGCCGGGACACTCTCCCGGCTGAATAATCAGAAGTCAACAAGTCATTCTTGATGTTACGCCATCGAACTACGGGGATTGCCTCGACTGTTTTCAAAGAGCGTTACGGACATTCGGCTAGGAGCCCCTATGCCAAAACTGGTACTTTATTTCAGACTAGGCGAAGCTCCTAAATCAGCAAATACTTTTTCGCTTCGTGCTTTTTACGAAAACGCAGGCTCGCGATAGCGAAATAACAAACACCTTGAAAAAGGCATGACTTTCCATGATTAAAAGAATAGATAAAATTACCATAGCCAATGTTAAGGGTATCGAAAATTCTGCTTTTGATGTTCAGTTAATTCCAAATAAACCGACTCTCGTTGTAGCGCCCAACGGATTTGGAAAAAGCTCCATTACTGCTGCTTTTCGCTCGCTGCGTTCGAAGAGGATGGAATTAGACAAGGATGAATGCCACAAAGGAGACGAAGATCTCAATCCTTCTCTTAAAATCAGCTTTACCATGCAGGATGGAAGGAAGCTTGAAAAAGAAGCGAACCATACCAAAAATGAACTAGCCACAGAATTTGGCGTTCATGTAATTAATAGCCAGCTGGTTTCAAAAGCAAAAAAACTCAGAATTGGCGGTGCCAATATTGTCACCTCAGCAATTGAAGTCACTCCAGTCGTTCTGATCAAAAAAATTCCTGAAAAAGCTAAGTTCAGCTACTCCTATGCAGAGGCAAAGGTAAGCTTCGGAAAAAATGGTAAAGTCCTACCGAATATCTCCAATATTCTAACTGACAACCGTGCCATGGCCAAAATTTGGAATCAGATCGATTTTTCTAAACAAGCACAGGCCGGTGTTAAAAAAGCAATAAAAGCTCTACGGGATGAGATCAACGCCCAAAATGGTAATTCAGCACAAATTATTGCCAACATTGATGATGATACAATACAAGCAGTATTAGCCATTGACTTTGTTAGTGGCATTTTGGAGGCTTTTGCGGAGTCTGGAATAAATCACACCTCGCAAATCGACGATATCCTCGCAGCACTGCAGATTGGTGATATTCATGCCAGCGACAAGGCAAGCTTTAAAAAGGCAGGAGAGCGTGCCAACTACTTGTTCGAGAAAGCAACCTATATTGAGGATTTCACTTCTCTTAAAGGCACATGGCGCAACATCCAACCAAAAGAAAAAGACGATGAACTCGTAATTGCCTTCCCAAAGGCAAATCAAATCTCTAACGGAGAACGAGACATCATTTGTTTTGTCGCTCAACTGAAAAAGGCTAAGCTACAGCTCAAGAAAAACAAGGCTATATATTTTAGTTATAGATGAGATATTCGACTATCTAGACGATGCCAATCTAGTTGCCTGCCAGTACTATTTAACTCAAATGATTTCAGAGCTAAAATCTGAAGGCCGTCAGATTTTCCCATTAATCATGGCGCACTTAAGCCCTGGATTTTTCAGAAACTTCACGTTTAGCGATCAGAAAGTCTGCCACCTAAACAAAATTGCGGTGGCGGACAAAGCAGTTGAAAGCATTATATCGAAACGAGAAGACCCTACGATATCAGAGGCAATTTCGAAGTACTTCCTGCACTTTCACTCTGACGATATAGATCTTACTAACGAGTTTCAGGCCCTCAATCTTTCTGCTGAACTCGCTAGGGCGTCTCAATTTTCTGCACACTGCGCGAATCAATTGAAACGCACGCGATCCATAAACCCCACCTGCCCAACAGTGGGGTAACGGGCTACCGTAGCATCTCTGGCGAGCAGTTCCACGGTAACAGCGCTTCGTAGTCTGCTACGGACGAGGCGTGCGGTAGCCGTTCAAGTACGTGGCGCAGCCACGTATAAGGCTCTTGGCCGTTGACCTTGGCGGTCTCGACCAGGCTGTAGATCTTCGCGCTGGCACTGGCGCCGTTGACGGTGTCGCTGAACAGCCAGGCCTTGCGCCCTATGACAAACGGCTTGATCGCTCTTTCGGCCGTATTGTTATCGATGGGCAAGTAACCCGCTTCGACATAGCGCTCCAGTCGACTCCAGTTATTCGCCAGGTAATGCACTGCCTTGCCCAACGCACTTTGTGCGGTCACCTGCGACTGGGTTTTATCTAGCCAGATTTTCAGTTGTGTCAGGATCGGCAGACTTTTCTCCTGTCGACCAGTAAACCGCTGTTCATCACTGACGTCCTTGAGCTCGCGCTCGATGCCGTACAGCTTGTTGATCATCGCCAGCGCGATATCAGCCCGTCCGGTTTTACCTTTGGGCTGCACTTTTTGCGCGTCCACGAACTTGCGTCGCGCATGGGCCATGCACGCCAGTCGCTCCACGCCCGGCTGCAACGCCAACGCGTTATAGCCGGCGTAATCATCAGTCATGACATAGCCACGGTAACTTTCCAGCAAGCGCAACGGCACCTCCTGCGCACGGCTGGACGTGTAATCAAACAGCACAACTTTTCGATCCGGTGGGCCACTGGCTTGCACCCACATCCAGGATTGACTGGCCGGATCTCGATCCGGTTCTTTCAACACCTGGACACGGGTTTCATCGCAGTGAATCACTGGGCTTTCCAGCAACCGATCACGCATCAAATTAAGCAGTGGCTGGAAATGCTCGCTGCACTGGATCACCCAGCGTGCCAGCGTTTGCCGAGGGATATCGATACCGTGCCGGCTGAGTACCGTTTCAAACCGATGCAACGGTAAACCGTCGACATACTTGGCGGTCAGTAGCATGGCCAGCACGCTGGGACTGGCCATGCTTTTCTCGATCAACTGGGCGGGCTTGTCGGCGGTGACCGGTGCGGCTTCACAGCCACGGCAAGCGTAGATCTTGCGGATATGTGTGATGACCCGGATCTGCATCGGCACGATATCCAGTTGCTCACTGGTTTCTTCCCCGATGGCATGTTTGCGGCAACCGCAAGCACAGGTCAGTTCGTGTTCGGGCAGTTCGTGGATGACTTCGATACGCGGCAGATTGGCTGACAACGGCTTGCGTTTGCCACGACGCACTGTGGGTGCAACGACTTCCTCATCGGCGTCGCCAACCAACGGCATTGGCTCGCTTTCAGGCTCATTGAACAAGGCCAACTGTGGCGTGTTGGGTTCTACGGATTGCTCGGACTTGCGTCCAAACAGACGGTCACGCAACAGCTTGATCTGTTCTTTCAGGTCGACGATGTGAGTCTGATAAGCCTGAGCGGTTTCCTCCTGACGATTGAGGGCCTCAAGCAACAGTTGCTTGAGCAAAACAGGATCATCAGGAAGGTCATCGGGCAGAGAAATCATGGCCCGGATTATACCGGGTCATGCCACGTAGCGCGGCGTCAAAACCTGATGAGGACGATTACGCCAGAGGTCAAAACCGTCGAGCAGCCAGTTGAGTTCCTGGACGGTCAGAATGATCGCCTCGTCGGTGGCGTCTGGCGATGTTTTGAAACGCTCGGATTCGAGGCGCTTGAGCCAAAGGCAGAAGCCGTTTCGTTCCCAGTAGAGGATCTTCACGCGGTTGCGCGGCTTGTTGATAAACACGAAAAGCACGGGGTCAAACACCGCCACTTTGATATCCAGTTCGACCAGAGCGGCCAGGCCGTCAATCGACTTTCGGAAGTCGACGGGCTTGGGGTAGAGATAGACTTTTTCGACTTTGGCGTCGGGTCGCATCATGACGGGGCTGGCTCCAGAAAGAGATCGGGAGCACAGCATTGGGGATCAGCTTCGCGCTTTGAATGTGGGGTTCATGGAGCGGTTACATTGAAACGATATATCGAAGGCAAAACCTTCGACCCCCTTGCAGTTTGCAGCGGAGTGCGCAGACAAGTAGAAAAACTAAGCTTCGACTTAATAGAGGACGAGTTCGAGGACGACTTTCTATCAACACACAAAACCGTTAATAAATTACAGTTCGCCCAATCGACGGGCGTCTCTGTTCCTGAGGTTTATTTTTTGCTCGCGGTAATTTATAACGATGCAATGCATGTCAGGTCCAACCAAGATAACTTTTCTGGACTAGGGGCAAAACTGGCTAACCTCACAATAAAACATATGATTTCCACATTGGTTGAGCCTGAGGCGCCATAGTTGTACGGTGCAGAGCAGGGCGCATAAAGTTTTACTATTGAGCGCCTCACCACCATGACGGTAGCCCGTTTTGGAAGCCAGCAAATTATCGCATATACGCTATCAGACCGCAGGGGTGTCACCATTGACCATTGCAGCTCGAATTCAGGAATGCGCAACCAAGCTCGCTATAGGAGATGCCGAAAATGCGTTCATCCAACTTGCAATTGCCATCGACGGTACAGCCAAGCTGCTTTATCCAGGAGATAAGACATCTCAGTGTTGTAAAAAATTTCTGAAAGACGCCCTGCCTTTCATTCTCTGGTCACTAACCAATGGGACACCAGCTAAAACAAATAGCCTTTCGTTTAAAATTTCGGGCTCTAGCGAGTCGAGCACATATATAGAATTCGAAGATCTTGTCTACAAAGTCATGCGCTGCTCACTACTCCACGAAGGCAAACTCTCGGAGAAAGTGGAGTTTATAAACGCCCTCTACGTCGGCACGCGGAACGGGAAAATACAGTTTCCGTTAGCATTAATTGGTTCCTTGCTCTTCGCAGTGATCGCCAGTCCAGTGAATGAGCGCCAACGAGTTTCTGAATCGACTTCATTCATATTTGGCAAAACTAAGGTTCCTGTAAACCACATGCTTGGAAGCCAGGAGAAAACCAAAATAGCGATCCGCAACGGCTTTCTATATAACGTAGGCACCGCCTTCAGAATCTGAATGGCGAAGTCAGTCGCACATAGCCTGACGGCTGATCCGTCATTGCAGCGGACGCCCCTCGGCCGCAACTGAGCTACAACGTGAATGGCTAAGATTATTGGGTGGCTTCAGCCAGTGAAAGCACGAGTTCTGCCCCTACCGTTCAAAGGTGATTAGTAAAATCAACCAAACTATGCCGTAGGCAAGACTCACATCAATAGAGGCAGCTTCCAGGGAGTACAGGTCCCTACTAAAAAATAGAGGCGTGGTTCTCACTGAGAACAGACGGCACTCGCCCTAATTAATATGAACCAAACACCATTACTCAATCCGAGCATGGTGTTTGGATCGGGTAGGGAAGCTGGCTTAAGGCCGCTTTGGGGGTTTAAATATCTGTCAGCTGTTCAAATTTGACATCACTGCGTCAATCCAGAATCCTACGATGAGAAATGAAATGAGATTTTTGCGGTGACATAGTCGGAATGTAGAAAACGGTCAAGCTATCACCATACCCCAGTAATTTTTCAGATGCTGAGATCGTGTCCCGAGAAGTGGTGTAACTGAACCAACCGAAGGCGCCCTGTGGGCGAAAGAGAGTGGTCATCGTGGTTCTTGGCTAACGTTGAGTTTGCGAAGACCTAACACTCACCAGGAAAACCACGATGACCAAGCCCACTATCGCACTGACCGAGTTGGTTGAGAAAGGGGCAGACGCTGATCTGCTCAAGCAAATGATCCAGTTCGTTGCCCAGCGCATGATGGAATTCGATGTCGAAAGCCTGTGCGGCGCCGGCTTCGACGTTAAAAACGCTGACGAATAAACAGCCGCAACGGCTACCGTGACCGCCTCTTGAAGGCGACTGGCCTTACTGGTGGGTTGGGAATCTTCACCGTCCTGAAATTTCCAGAACTTTGGCGGTGATCCAGAAACATCTGACCTGCTGACTATGCATTACCACTACATTGTGTTGTATCGAGTTTTCGATGTCTCTGAATCGCCTATCTGCAACGAAACTAAACCACCTACTCAATGCGTGAGTAGGCGGATGTCTGTGATGCCTAAGTTAGCGTTAATTAAAACTCGAAGAAGGAATAATCGTAAGCGCTTCATGAACCCCACCTAACCAACGATGGGCAGAGCACTCAGCTATGTATTTGAGGTGTGCAATTCCACGGCAGCAGCGCTTCGTAGTCTTCCACTGAGGACACCTGCGGCAGGCGTTCCAGTGCGTGGCGCAGCCACGCATAGGGCTCTTGGCCGTTGGCTTTGGCCGTCTCGACCAGGCTGTAAAGTTGCGCACTGGCCGTCGCCCCTCTGGGCGTGTCACTGAACAACCAGTTCTTTCTCCCGATGACAAACGGGCGGATCGCACGCTCGGCCGCGTTGTTGTCCATCGGCAAGTAGCCGTGCTCGACGTAGCGCTCCAACTTGCTCCAGTTGCTGGCCAAGTAGCCGATGGCCTTGCCCAAGGTATTCTGCGTCGTGACTTGAGGTTGCGTTTTCTCTACCCAGCTTTTCAGCTGAGCCAGCAATGGCAGGCTGCGCTCCATGCGGGCAGCCTTACGATCTTCATCGCTGCCGTCCTTAAGGTCGCGCTCGATGCCATACAGCTTGTTGATCAAACTCAGGGCGATGTCTGCGCGCCCGGTTTTACCCTTGGGCTGCACCTTCTGCGCTTCGACGAACTTGCGGCGCGCGTGAGCCCAGCAGCCCAACCGCTCCACGCCGTCCTGTGCAGCCAGGGCGTTGTAACCGGCGTAGTCGTCGGTCATGACATAGCCGCGATAGCCATCCAGCAGGCGCGTCGGCACCTCCTGCGCTCGGCTGGTGGCGTAGTCGAAAAGGATCACTGGCCGATCAGGTGGGCCGCCGGTTTGTACCCACATCCAGGATTGGCTACTGGGCTCACGGCCAGGCTCTTTCAACACCTGCACACGTGTTTCATCACAGTGGATGATCCGACTGCTCAAGAGGCTTTCGCGCATCAGATTCAGCAGCGGTTGGAAGTGCTCGCTGCATTGAATCACCCAGCGTGCCAGGGTTTGGCGCGGGATATCGATACCGTGGCGCCCCAACACTTTTTCGAAGCGATGAAGCGGTAGGCCGTCTACGTATTTGGTGGTCAGCAGCATGGCCAGCACACTAGGGCTAGCCATACTTTTCTCGATCACTTGGGCAGGCTTGTCCGCCGTTACGGGCGCTGACTCGCAGTCGCGGCAGCCATACACCTTGCGAACATGTTTGATGACGCGAATCTGCATCGGGACGATTTCAAGCTGTTCGCTGACCTCTTCACCAATGGCATGTTTGCGGCAGCCGCAAGCGCACGTCAGCTCATGCTCGGGCAGTTCGTGGACAACCTCGATACGCGGTAAATCAGCCGGCAGTGGTTTGCGTTTACCACGGCGCTTGGTCGGTGCAACGACTTCTTCGTCGCCGGCCTCATCCGAGGGTTCTGCCAGGCTTTCCGCTTCGTCGAAGAGTAGCAACTGGGGCGTCGCCGCATCGCCTGTCTGCTCGGTCTTGCGCCCGAACAGGCGCTGGCGCAACAGCGCAACTTCCTCTTCGAGATGAACGATCCTGCCCTTGTCGCACGTGCGCTCGTTGATCATCTGCTCAAGCAGTTGCTTGAGCAGAGCAGGATCGTCAGGGAGGTCTTCGGGCATGGAAATCATGCCGCGGATTATACCGAATCAGGCGACGTATCGAGGCGTCAAAACCTGATGCGGACGGTTGCGCCAGAGGTAGAAGCCGTCGAGTAGCCAGTTCAGTTCCTGAACGGTCAGTACGATGGCCACGTCAGTCGGATCGGGTGAGGTTTTGAACCGCTCGGAGTCCAGGCGTTTGAGCCAGAGGCAGAAGCCGTTGCGTTCCCAGTACAAGATCTTCACGCGGTTGCGCGGCTTGTTGAGGAAGACGAAAAGCACCGGGTCGAACACCGCCACTTTGATATCGAGTTCGACCAGCGCAGCCAGGCCATCGATGGACTTTCGGAAGTCGACGGACTTGGGGTAGAGGTAAACTTTTTCGACTTTGGCGTCGGGTCGCATCATGGTCGGCGAGCTCCAGAAAAAAATCGGGAGCACAGCATCGGGGATCAGGTAAGCGCTTTGAATGTGGGGTTCATGGAGCGCTTACGAATAATCCCTAGGCTTCCACACCTCAGTGTATGGATTGCCGGAAACCCTCACAATTTTGCGCGCAGGCTTGATTGTGGGTGTGAAACCAAATCGCGCCCAGCACACTCGATCAGTCACAATGGCGAAACTGCCGTCCTCTTGAATGCGAGCGTAGGCGCCTGGATGAGCGTCGGTACCTGTCCACCAGATCGGTTGATGGGCGGAGTTGTAAATCACGAACTGGCCATCATTCTGCATGGCCGCGAAAGCGCCATCTTTGTTCTGGGTGTAGGAGGCCCAGATCACCTTGTTGTTTTTTCCATAAAAGACCAAATTGCCATCGTTTTGGAAAATCAGGCGCGACGTACCAATTTCAAAGCTGTCACCATGGTTGATTATCGTGCCGGGTGGAATGATGGTGGCGGGTGTGCTTGGATCTTGAAGTGGCGAGCCAGGTGCATACCAGACGGGGAACAGATCAATAATGACGATGTTTCCATCATCTTGCAGCTGGAGATATGTACGAAGTGCCGCGCTGAAAGTATCTCCAACAGGAACAGAGGCGTTCACTGTATGCCAAATACGGCCATGTTCGAGATCATACACAGTAAGCTCATGACTGATATAAGTCTGGGATACATCACCTTTACTCCATCGTTTAGGATAGACCTGGCTGGAGTAGGCAGCACTTGCATTCGCGACCCACACTGCATTTGCTCCATCATAAAGAGCAAGATTACGATCATTCTGAGCATACAGTTTGTAGCGGCCGTTAGGCGACTGAAGATATTGATCAACGCCCAGCGTGGTGCGGGGCGGGAGAACTGAGCTGCCATTTCTCGTGAATGGACGTAGGTTCGTTTCCATACTATTCACCTTTGAGTCGATTTAATGTACAGGATGCCCTGCATGTCGTTCGCTCATAGGCGGTGGCTCGGGGCTCAAGTCCCTCGTGCTGACAGATTCAGGCTTAATGCTTTATGCAAGCTGGAATCTGAAGCTGATGGAATAAACCATGCCATACCAGAACTGTATATGCAACCAGTATTTTACGTTTTCAAATCTCCACGCTCTGCTGTGCTCGATTACTGCCGTGAGCATCGCGCTCTTTGGCCTTTGAACACTTGGGAGGGGTCACTGTGCTCTTTGGCGTGTGGGTAGGTCCGGCGCCTGTTCTCCTCGGATCCTGCGACACGCGAAGTCGGCTGGGTGGCCGTGTGGATTGGCTGTATTCATCGCGATGACTGCCCCGTCTAGTTTAATCGCACACTTCACGTCCTCAAGCTGGCCAGCCTCAGCAGTCTGAAGTATGTAATGGCCGCGCAACGCTGGCAGGTTGACTTGCAATGGAGCGCGGCCTTCAACGTTCACCGGGTCGACCGCTAGATAAGCTCCACCACGTTGCTCGTTGGCCGGAAACGGGCTGCTTGGAGACACTAAAAAGTCTGACTTTCAGCCGCTGGCAATTGGCTAATCAATAGAGCTATGGCTAGCCGCTACGGATATCTCTCTCCCGTAGCGAATCATAGCGGTTCGCGCACGATGTACAGTTTCGGAGATTCCACCGGAGTTTATGCTTTAACGTTCTCGACTTTGGATCTGGCTCTGCAGTGGCTAAGTTCTGATCAAGGCGGCTGCCTTTGCATCAATCGCTCAGCGCAAGCATTTCTCAGCCGCTCAACCCGCACTGCAAGAGGGTCAAGAATTCGTAAAATCAGCCAGGTGTAAAACGAACTGATGCCCAACTCAGCCCCCTTGCTCCAGGTCCTCCAAACCCCCCCCATCCTCAGCAACGGCCAAGCGGTGTGTCAACCCAACACCCTCTAGAAACGCCTCATCATGCGACACCACTACCAACGCACCCCGATACCCGCTCAGCATCACCTCCAACGCCTGAACCGAAGCCAGATCCAAATGATTACTAGGCTCATCCAGTAACAACAACTGCGCAGGTGGGGCAGCGTAGAGCACGCAAGCCAGCGCCGCCTTCAGGCGTTCCCCGCCACTGAGCGAACCGCTCGGCACGGTAATTTTCTGCGCATCCAGCCCAAGTTGCGCAAGGCGCATCCGCAGTTCCCCCTCTGTGGCAGCGCGGTTGGCCGCCAGCATCTGCTCCAGCACCGTACGCTGCGGCGCCAGATTCGATAGCCGCTGGTCTAGATAGAAGCCTTCCACAAACACTTGGCAACTCCCGGACAACGGCTGAAGTTGCCGGGCGAGCACTTTCAGCAAAGTGGACTTGCCGCACCCGTTGGGGCCGACGACGCCAACCCGCTGTTGTCCGGTCAACATCAAGCTGATGGTGCGAGTAGCACCCGACACGAACGGAAGTTCCACGTTCTCCAATTCAGCGATTCGTCTCTGGGAAGGGGATACCACAGGTAAAGCGTGCACCGTGATCGCCATGTTGTCTTCGACCTGTTGAGCGGCCTCACAGACGCGCTGGGTGAGTCGTTCGCGGCTCGCCGCCTGTTGTTGACGCAACTTGCCAGCCGAGCCCTCGCTACGTTCTTTCTGACGGCCCAGCAGCACTTTGGCTTGATTAGCGTCCTGAGCCCGACGATTACCACGGGCCTGGCGGCGTTCCAGGCCCTCGCGTTGTTCTTGCAAGGATCGTTCTTCGCGTTGACGCTCGAGCTTGCGCTGTTCAAGTTGCTGCTGGGCGTTCTGTAATTCCAGCGCTTTGCATTGCGCGTAAAACCCGTAGTTACCGCCATAGCTGCGCAGTCCCAGAGAGGACAACTCCACGATTCGCGCCATCGTTTCCAGCAACTGGCGGTCGTGACTCACCACCAGCAGCCCGCGCGTCCACTGCTGCAACTGCGCGATCAGTGCCTGACGGCTAGGTCGGTCGAGATGATTGCTGGGCTCGTCCAGAATGAGGAAGTCCGTGTCCGACAAGAAGGCGCCGATCAGCGCGACGCGCATGGCCTCGCCGCCACTGAGTGCGCTGGCAGGCGTGCGGGCATCGAGATAAGTCAGGCCGGCGCGGTCCAGCGCGTGTTGCAGGCGTGCGCGTATGTCCCAGCGCTCGCCCACCGCCTCGAAATCTTCGACCTCACTGCTGCCTGCCTCGATACGTTCGAGCGCGTCGAGGGTGGCCTGCACGCCGGCAAGGCCTGCGACGGTGATATCCGGCGCGGGCGATAGGTGCTGGCTCAGGTAATGCACGCTGCCCGACCGCGCGCAGCGCCCGGTCGTGGGCTGCACCTGTCCCGCCAGTAGGCGCGCCAGCATCGTTTTGCCGACACCATTGCGCCCGACCAGACCCGTGGGGCGCTGGTCGAATTGTTCGTTGAGTTCGCGGAATAAAGTGCTGCCGTCCGGCAGCACATGAGACACGCCTTCCAGCGTGAGAAAGGGGCTCGTCATAAGTCATTTCCATGGATGCCAAGAACTCCCCCTGCTCGTGGGGGTAGGTGGAGACTGGCCGTCGTGAAGACGGCGGCATCAATGGCGCATGACGAACACCTCGGGATGTGGGTTGTGGCGCAATTCTAGAAGCAACTGCGAGGGTGTGCAAAATCGTGGGGCATTGAGCGCCGTTTTCAGCACAGATTTGCTGTCTGAGATATCAGCGCTTGCTGGATCGCCTATGGCCCCACGCTTATCTGCCGTATAAGTCCTGCCAACACTTGGGCACTGAGAAAAAGTCCGGCCCCGAACACCAGGTGCGTGACCAAGCTCTTGATGCAATTAACCAACGGCGTCTGAGTTTTACACGCGAAGAACCCCGCCCCCATGGCCGGCTGCAGGATGCAGAGCGGTGCAACGACTGTAACGACCCCAACCATCAGCGCCGGCGCTAGCGTAGGTGCCAACAACCAACCCGTGCCCATGACAGCCACTAACGCCACCGCGAACATCACGCCAACGGCGTAATGAATCACCCAGCCCACCCAGCGCTCACGCCGCACCGACTCCGCTTTGGCAATCGCCGTGTGCTTGAAACGCCCCTTCAGCAAGTGCCCCGCCCAGCGGCCGACCATCGCGAAGTCGAGTGTGGCGACGCCCAGCCGCTTCAAGATCAAACTCCACATATCCATCACTACGGTGGCGCCTATACCAATCGTCAGGGCTGCAAAGAACAGTGCAGTGATCGTCATGTGAAACCCTCTCGTTGATTGACGTGGATCTTTACGCCGCGCAGCATACAAGTTGAAGTCGACTTCAACTCAAGAGGCAAAGATGGACATTGCAGACGTCGCCCGGCGCACGGGCGTGCCCGCTTCGACATTGCGTTACTACGAGAAGAAGGGCTTGCTCACTTCGCTGGCCGGTCACGGGCAACGGCGGCAGTTTGCGGCGGACGTGATAGACCGTCTGGCACTTATCGCGCTCGGGCAAGCGGCGGGTTTTTCCTTGGAAGAGGTGGGGGCCATGCTGGTCGAGGGGCAGGTCGATCGCAGCAAGTTGGTCGCCAAGGCCGATGAACTGGATGCACGTATCAAACGTCTGCAGGCCATGAGCAAAGGGTTGCGGCATGCGGCGAAGTGTCCCGAGCGTGATCATCTCAGTTGTCCGACATTCCAGAGAATCACCAAGATCGCTGCTGCGGGGTATTGGCTGGGAGGCAGGTCAGGGCAAACGCGGCTCAACGCGTGGGCGAGCGCCCGGGTGCCAGCCTTGGGCGCTGTGCGGTAGCGTGGATTACGAGGCCAGGACGATGATCCCGTCGTCCGTGAGCGCCCACTGGGCATGGACTTTTACTCGTGGTGTTGTCACCAGAGCGCGAACTCGTAGGTCAAGTAGATCCGGTTACTGTCGCGTCCGCGGGCGAAGTCAGAGCGGTAGACATAGTTGCGCAGTCTGACGCCCAGCCCTTTGATGGGGCCGGACTGCACGACATACGCCAGCTCCATGTCCCGCTCCCATTCGTTGATTTCGGCGTCGTCGGAGCGTCCATTATCTCCGCTCAGGTAGCGCGCCATGAAGGTAAGCCCTGGAACCCCTGCGGCAGCAAAATTGTAGGCGTAGCTGGCCATCCAGGTCTTCTCGTCTTCTTCGATGAACTTGCCGATGCCGACGTTGCTGAACGAGTAGACCGTCGCCCCGCTGATATAGGGCAAGCCCGCTTCGCCATTGAGAACCTGGTAGCCGGCCCCAACGGTGTGGCCGGAGTGGGTATAGGACAATTGCCCGCTGAACAGGTCGTTATCGATCACGCCCCCATAAGCGGCGCCACTGTCGCGGCTCTTGAAGTAGCGCAGGTCGGTAGTCAGAGCGCCGCCGGCGACGGGGAGTGTGTGGACCATGCCCAGGTAGTCCTGGCGATAGAAGTCTTCCAATCGGCCGTGGAAATAGCTGAGGCGTAGTTGCTTGCTCAGGGCGTAGTCAGCGCCAGCAAACGTGAAGTCCCCCGATTGCCCGCCGCCATAGCCATCAAGGTACAAGCCAGTGCTGTTGGACGAGTCACGCTGCTTGAAACGATCCAGGTAACCGGCGCTCAAGGTGAGCCCTTCGATGTCAGTGCTGGTCAGTTGGGTGCCTTGGTAGGTCTGCGGCAGCAACCGTGCGTCGTTGTAGACCAGCACTGGGATCTTGGGTAGCAACGTGCCATGTTTGACCACAGTCTGTCCCGCACGCAGCTTGGCCGTCACCCCGGCACTGGCGAATTCCTCGGCGGCGCGGCCACCCTCGTGTACCGGTAGCAGACCGGTCCCGCTGCGACCGCGCCCCGAATCCAGGCGTAGGCCAAAGAGCCCCAAGGCATCGACTCCGACGCCCACGGTGCCTTGGGTGAAGCCTGACTGGTAATCGAGCAGGGCACCTTGCGCCCATTCCACCCGCTCGCTTTTGGCGTTGGCGGCCGCGCGGGGGCTCATGCCCTGTTCGTCACGGAAATTTTCGTTGAAATACACGTTGCGCAATTGCAGCTTGAGCGCGCTGTCTTCGATGAAACCGGCAGCGCCGGCCACAGGCAACCAACCGCAGAGCACGCCACAGGCGGCCCCACGGAAAAGGATTCGGGACATGTGCGGTACTCTCTTGTTGTTATTGGATAAGCGGGCGCGCGCTGCGCCCTGGACAGATCAGACGAAGAAGGACAGTGCCCCGGTGAGCAACGCCAGCGCGGTAATGACCAGTGATGTCAGCACCGCCCATTTCACGGTCGCTTTCTGGAAGTCGCCGATATCCCGATCCACCATGCCGACCAACAGCAGGGTCGAGGCCACCAGCGGGCTCATCAGGTGCACCGGTTGGCCCAGTACCGAAGCGCGTGCGATTTCGATGGGATCAATGCCATAGGCAGCGGCGGCGTTGGCGAGAATGGGCACCACGCCGAAGTAGTACGCATCGTTCGAGAGAACGAACGTCAGCGGCATGCTGGTCAACGCCACCACGAGTGGGAACCAGTGGCTCCAGGCTTCCGGAATCCAGTCCACCAGCGTTTGGGCCAGCGCATCGACCATTTTCGTGCCGGAGAAGATGCCGGCGAAGATGCCGGCTGCAAAAACCAGCAGCACCACAGTCATGGCATTGCCCGAATGGGCCAGAATGCGTTCTTTCTGCAACTCCAGTTGCGGGTAGTTGATCATCAGGGCGGCGACGAAACCGATCATGAACAAGATGGCGGCGTGCATCACCCCCAGCACCAGTGCGGTCATGACGGCGATCACCAACACCAGGTTCACATAAGCCAGTCGCGGGCGTTTATGCGGCGCCTCCCCGAGAATCTGCTTGATGTAGCAATTCCCGCCGCCGGACTCCAGGGCAATGTTGCCGATACGCTTGCGCTCGGCTCGGCCCAGCAGGTACGCCGTGAAGACCACCCAGGCGGCTCCGCCGATCACAGTCGGCAGCATCGGGATGAAGTATTCGGTCGCATCCAGCCCGAGCGCTGCGATAGCGCGGGTCGCCGGTCCTCCCCAAGGGCTCATGCCACTCATGATGCTCAGCGACAGCATCGATACCGTGGCCAGGATCATCGGATTCATGCCGATGCGCTTGTACAGCGGCAGCATGGCTGCGCAGGTGATCATGTAAGTGGTGGTGCCATCACCGTCGAGCGCCACGAGCAACGACAGCAGCGCAGTACCGATGGCAATCTTGATCGGGTCGCCGTTGACGCGTTTGAGGATCATCCGGATCAGCGGATCGAACAGGCCAGCATCGATCATCAGGCCGAAGAACAGAATGGCGAACAGCAACAGCGCCGCTGAGGGGGCCACCATCTTCAAGCCATCGAGCATCATTTTTCCCAGCTCGGGGGCAAAGCCTCCGATCACCGCAAAGACGATGGGGACGACGGTCAGGGCAACGATTGGCGACAGGCGTTTACTCATGATCAGGTAGGTGAAGGTCACCACCATGATCAGGCCCAGAAGTGCGAGCATGGTTTTCTCTCTTGTTTTTATTGTCATGTGGCCATCTGCAAGGCAGACGGCCTCCTGTCCCATGGCATCTCTCAACGAGGTGCCGTGGGATTTCGATGCGACAGGAGGCGAATGAGGCGTTTAGCTTTGATGCCCAGACTCGGCAGACCAGGCGACCTGCGTTTTGGGCGAATCCGATGGGCGCTCATTCAACTGGCGCAGCAAGGTTTCGCGATCGCAGGCGTTTTCCGACAGGGACATGACCACGGTGGCCACGGCATTGCTGGCCAGGCTGGTCAGGGCACGTGCCTCAGACATGAAACGATCGATGCCGATCAACAACGCCAGTCCTGCCAGTGGGATGTCATGAATGACGGTCAAGGTCGAGGCCAGTGCCACGAATCCGCTTCCGGTGACCCCGGCCGCGCCCTTGGACGACAGCAACATGATCGCCAGCATGGTGACGGTCTGGCCGAGGGTCAGATCGATGTTGCAGGCCTGGGCGATGAACAGCGCGGCCAGCGACAGATAGATGGCTGTACCGTCCAGGTTGAAGGAGTAGCCGGTGGGCAGTACCAGTCCGACCACGCCTTTCTTGCAGCCCAGCCTTTCCAGCTTTTCCAGCATCCGCGGCAAGACCGGTTCGGTGGAGGAGGTCCCGAGCACGACTAGAAATTCCTCTCGGAAATAGCGCAACAGCTTCCACAGGCTGAAACCGTTGGCCCGGCACAGGCCACCGAGCACCACCAGCACGAAGAACGCGCACGCGATATAGAGCGTACCTATCAGCTTGGCCAGGGAACCGAGGGAGGACACGCCGTATTGTCCAACCGTGAAGGCAAGTGCGCCGAAGGCGCCCACTGGCGCGAAACGCATCAGATAACCGAAGATGCGGAACACCATGGTCGAGGCCGACTCCAGCACCTGCAATACAGGCTTGCCCTTGTCGCCCATTGACGACAAGGCGAAGCCACTGAGCACGGCGATGAACAGCACCGGCAGCACTTCGCCATGGTTGAACGCGCCGATGAAGGTGTCCGGGATGATGTGCAGGAAGAAATCGACCACGCTCAGCTTGGCCGCCGAGGCCGTGTACTGATCGAGCCCCGCAGTGCTCAGGGTGGCCGGGTCGATGTTCATGCCGACGCCGGGGCGCAGCAGGTTGACCGCTGCCAGGCCGATGATCAGGCTGATGATCGTGAGCACCAGGAACAGCATCAGCGTCTTGCTCATCAACCGACCCAGCGATCGCTTGTCGGTCATGCCGGCGATACCGGTGACGATGGTGCAGAAGACGACCGGGGCAATCATCATCTTGATCAACTTGATGAAGGCATCACCCAGTGGCTTGAGCGCAACGGCCTGTTGCGCCCAGAAATGACCGACCACCACGCCCAGCAGGACGGCGCAGAGAATCTGGAAATACAGTGATTTAGCGAGTTTCATGTTGCATCACCCATTATTGAAATTGTGCGGATGTGCGGGTAAGCGATGTGTGGCTAGGCCTGCCTAGCCCGCCAACCTACGCAGGGTTGGGGCGTATACGAAGCCAGAGAACAATCGACGGGCAGTCCGGACGACGGAAGCCTGCAACGTTTTACCGTCGGTGCCCGTGCGCGAGAGCGCCACATCGATGCCCCCACTGGGGTGTTCCAAACGGACCTCTTCCAAGTGCTGGGCCTGATCGCCAAGCATATCCATGATTACCGTGCCAGGGCTGACGCAGGCGGTCGCCAACCCGATCGCACCGGTGATGGCCAGTGCACGATGGCAGTTGTGAGGCATGAAGTAACGCACTTGCAGCGTCCCGTCATGACGCGGTTGGGAAACCAACACGGGCTTGGGAACCACCATTGCGCTGACGTCACCTAGGCCCATGGCCTTGCCCGCTTTGAGCCGCAGTGCTTCCAGGCGCCGCAGCAGGGGCTTGTTCGCATCCAGTTGCGCTGGGGTTTCCGAGCCGGTGATGCCCAACTGATGGGCATCGATGATCATCATCGGCATGGCCATGTCGATGCAGGTCACCGCTACGCCGTCGATCACTTCTTGGGCCTTGCCGGTCGGGAACAGCTTGCCGGTTTTGCTGCCCACCGCGTCGAGGAAGGTCAAGTGCACAGGGGCCGCCGTGCCCGGTACGCCGTCGATGGCCGTACGGCCCTCGTAGCGCACGATTCCTCCAGGCGTTTCCACCAGAGAATTGACCAAGGTATCGGTATTCAGATTGCGGATGCGCACCAGCGTCTTGCCATCTTCAGCCTTGACCAGTCCTTGCTCGATGGCGAAAGGGCCTACGGCGCAGAGCATGTTTCCGCAGTTGGGGGCCGTGTCGACTCGCCGATCAGCGACCATCACTTGGACGAACAGGTAGTCGACGTCCGCATCGGCATGCAAGGACGGACTGACGATCGCCACTTTACTGGTCTGTGGGCTGCCGCCACCGATACCGTCGATTTCCAGTTCGTGCCCCGAGCCCATCAGGTTGATTAGCAATTCGTCGCGTTCGACCACGTTGGCAGGGAGATCCCAGGCATGGAAAAAAGGCCCCTTGGAGGTGCCGCCGCGCATGAGCACGCAAGGAATTCGTTGCATAATTTCGCACTCTTGTTGATCAATGGGCATCATTGATGTTGTGCGGGCAAGAGTGACAGGGCCTCATCAATCAATCCAATGCAAAAATCGTCATGATTATTGCGTATAGCAAAATAGTTCGTTGGTAGTCAGAGAGTGATCCGAAATGGAATATGAGCTGCAAGATATTCGATCTTTCGTGAAGATCGCGGAAGTTGGCAGCTTTCATGAGGCAGCCGAGCTCCTGCATCTGTCCCAACCTGCGTTGAGCCGCCGAATAAAAAAATTGGAAGACGGGCTGGGCACGCCCTTACTCGAAAGGACCACGCGTCGCGTCAGCCTGACCAGCGTTGGACGGGATTTTCTGCCCAAGGCCCGACGCCTGCTCGATGACTTCGAGGATTCGATTCTGAGTATTCGGGAACTCGCTGAGCGTCAAAGCGGACAAGTCACACTGGCGTGCATTCCGACGGCGGCGTTCTACTTTCTGCCCTCGGTCATCCGCGACTACAACGAGCAGTACCCGAAAATCCGCATCCGCCTCTTGGACCTGAGCGCCAACGATGGCCTGGAGGCGGTGTTGCGCGGTGAGGCTGACTTCGGCATCAACATGATGAGCGGCCAGCATCCGGACATCGAGTTCGTTCCTTTGGTGCAGGAGCATTTCGTCCTGGCTTGCCGGCGTGACCACCCCTTGGCCAAACAGGATGTCGTGACCTGGACCGAACTGGCCGACTATCGATTGATTGGCGTAGGCCGATTGAGCGGCAACCGAATGCTGCTCGACCATGCGCTGGCCGGACTCACGCTGCGGCCGAAGTGGTTCTACGAGGTGCAGCACTTGTCGACTTCACTGGGCATGGTCGAGGCCGGCTTGGGCGTATCGGCCATGCCCAGCTTGGCGATGCCCAATGCCGACCATCCCACGCTGGTCAGTGTGCCGCTGATCGATCCCCAAGTCACCCGGACCCTGGGATTGGTGTATCGCCGAGGGGCGTCTCTGTCGCCAGCGGCGGAGAAGTTCGTATCGATTCTGTTGGCCAAATGGCCTAATCGTTGACGGTACGGGGCGGGGCGCGCATCGCCGTTGCCAGAGCTGTGGCCCAGGGCGGGCTCGGTTGTATGACCTGACCCGCGCGCGGGGGCTTGTCGGTCACCCGCTCAAGCCCCACGTTGCGCCCGGTTTGACGCGCATCAGTGTGCTGAATGAGCCACTGGCTTCAGGCCGCTGTCCTGGATCGCTTTATCAGCTTTCGTCGATGCCAGGTAATCGAGCAGCGCCTGGGCTGCTGCGTGATGCTCGCTCTTGCTGACGACTGCGCCAGAATACAGGGTCATCTTCTGCGCTTGGTCGGGAATCAGACCGACGATGTCGATACCCTGTACCGGCTTGAGTTCGCTTAGCTGTTGGAAGCCGATTTCGGCCTGGCCGCGAGCGACCACCGAGCCGACCGGTTCAGCAGGGATCATGTGAGCCTTGGCCAGAAACTGCTCGCCCAGTTGCATGCGCGGGAACAGAGTCTTGGACAGGTAGACACCGCTCGCGCTGTCGGAGTAAGCGACCGAGCTGCTGTTCAGGAGCACTGTGCGAAACTGCTCCATGGTGCCGATCTGCGGTTTCGGGGCGCCTTTACGCACGGCCATGGCAATGAACGATTCGCCGAGGTCGACACGGCTGGTTTTATCCACTTGGCCCGCTTTCACCAAATTGTCCAGCGCCGAACCTACCATGAGCACGACGTCAGCGTGCTCACCACGCGCCAGCCTGTTTGGAACGGCCTGAGGCGTGTCGCCCATCGAGGGCGCGGCAAGCACTTCGAGTTTCACGCCGAACTGCTTTTCATAAGTCGGCGCGACGGCCTGGATCGCACCCATGATGCCGCCGGAACTCAGAACGGTGAGGGTCTGTGCCGACGTTGCATCCGCGGCCGAGCATGTCATGGAAGCGACCATAAGGGCCGCAAGGGACAGTATGCGAGTCATCGGTATTTCTCTGGGTAAAAACGCCATGTTAGCGACCGCCAGGACCCAGCGGGACTAATGCGTTCTGAAGAATATTTCATGTAGTTCCGGTCCTAGCGCCGCCGCCTATCGCCCGTTTGGAGAGCGAGCCGCTTGATGAGCAATGCTCATGTCGATTGCCTTGGTGAAGGATGGCGCGCTTGTGCAACGCAGTGCTGCGCGTCGGACGGTTCCCAAAACTTACGTCGCAGCGCGGCGCACGCCCTCAGCGGCTTGCACTGAGTCAGCGATAGGCCTAAATTCTGTCTGTCGCGGCAATTTCCGCGATCGGGTTTGGCGACCCGAATGTAAAAGGCGCATCGGCGCCCCGATCACGATTGCAGGCGCTTTTTTTGTGTCCGCATTTTCGTGCAATGGCGGCTGTGCGTGGGAGACCTTCGGGTCTGCCGGGTTCCTTTTCCTCGGTTCGCCAACCTGCGTACAGCTGCCACCCAATCGTTTGGCGACGATTGACGTGGTGTTCAACTGAAAAGGAAATCATGCATGCTCACCGCTACCCCTCGCAGGATCCTCGCATCCGTTCTCCGCCGCTCTGCACGTGGCGCCCCTCCGTACCCCGCTCATACCGAATTCAAGCAACAGCCCAGGCAGGTGCGTCATGACTGACCGGGAGCGGCTTTCGACCATTCAATCCTATGCCTGGACACTCGTGTTACTGGGCGAGGCGCTGGCCCAGCAGGACGACTTGCTCGAGTGCGAGCACAATCCGCAGTTGGGTGTGCGCAGTACGGCGGGCATTCATCAGGCGATCCGTATCATCAGCCGGTTAATGGCAGAGCAATGCGGTGCGTTGTTCGACGGCTGTGGAGGAGAGGGCCAGTAGCCGGTAGGGGAGTTGCCTCGCGGTGAAGGGACTGGGTGTTCTCCAGGCGTTGCTTAGTAAGTACACAGCCTTGAGGCCTGTAACTCTGCGCGGATCTGTGGCGACACGAGGCTGCTCCCATAAGACGCGCGCGACAGTGTCGGATGGTGTGGATTTCAGAACGTGTGTGACAAGCGTTCACGCATTCGACGAATCACCTTTACCCGCTTGCACAACTGGCGGTAGCGGCGGCTGTTGAGGCAGGCCAACGCCGAGCTGGCCGTTACCGTTCCAACCAAAGCGTACAACGGCATATTTGACCTTACATAAGACCACATGCAGCACATCAGACAAAGAATCAGTAGCATGACAATTAACCACGTGGCTTCTCCCAAGCCTCGGATGACGGCGTATTGGGCAGTCGTGAGTATCAAAATGCAGAGCATCAACGTAGTGACCGCGAATTCATGGAAGTGGGGATTGCCGGATAAGTAAAGAGAGGCCATGCAGACGGTGGCTATCGAACTGGCGATGATCGTTAACAACATGCTGAGGGCAGCAATTGGGAAAAAATGTTTGAAGAAATGTTCCCAGTTGAATGGCATGAGCATGCTCTTTAGTTATCCTCAATCAATGTGGCCCCAGGAATTCTAAGATCTTTTGCATCCAACCTAGCGGTCTGGGAGGCATAGCAACAGATGTGCAGACTTCGTGGTCCTCGTTGATCACGGTTCAGATCGGCATTGCGCAATGAAACGTTCACGCATTCGACGAATCACCTTTACCCGCTTGCACAATTGGCGGTAGCGACGGCTGTTGAAGCAGGCGAGGGCCGCGCAAGATGACAGCATGCCGATCACAGAGAAGATCTCCATTCCGGGCTTCAAGTACATCAACGCGCTGGCCAGCAAGTTAAAGACCAGCAAGACGACGATCACCCATGTCGCTTCACTGGTGCCGCGCATGACCGCGTATTGAGCAGGCCCCACTGTGAACGCGCCCGCCGCCAGCATGCCGATGGAGTACAGGTGATAGTTGGGGTCAGATTTAAAAAAGAACGCCGCGACGGCATCGGTGGCTATGACCGATGCCGTTAACGTCAGTAAAAGGCCTAGGACCGCGACTGGGTAGAATCGCTTAATGAACGTAAAGATGGGAAATGTCAGTATCGTCATGGCGAATCCCGCAAATTAGCTCGGCACATGCTCAGAACTGCCTTCGACCTCTGCGCAGATGCCGATTGATGCATCGCGCGGCCCAATAGCGCAGCGAGTGCCCGGTGATGATGAGTTCGAGAGCTTAGAAATTCAGCGCTTGGATGTATGTCGGACGCGTCTTGAACAGAGCCGCGATGAGTCGGGTGCACGAGGTAGAAGGATGAACGGGGACGTCCCTCAACCCATTGACGCCCCCCAAACCCCACGCTACGTTGCCCCTCCCACACCGCCCGACCCCCAACCGCCATGAGCTACGACATCATCCTTCTCAAGCCAGACGACCTTGATATTGACAATCTGCAAGACCTCGACGAGGTGCACGAGATCGGCAGCGAGTCATTCGTACTCAACGCACTCAACGCCGTATTCCCCGGATGCATCGACGGCTTTTTCGCCCACGGCGAGGCCTATACGGTCGAAGGCAGCCTCAGCGGTCAGCCCGTCACGTCAGTGCATTTGTCGCTCAGGTTCGGCGCCGCCTGGTCCGATGCTTCGTTCAGCGAAGTCGAACAGCAAACGACGCGGCTGTGCCAATCGCTACAGGTGTGCGCATTCTCGGTGGATGACAACTCGCGCCTTGCCGGGCCGCTTTGATCGCATCGCTGGCGAGCCACCGTGCCTCGCGCTCAGCCGCGCAGCCGCTCCACCAGCGGCAATGCATTCACTTCAGGTTTGGCAAACAGATACCCCTGCATCAACTCCACCCCCAGCCCGGACAGGGCATCGCACTCGGCCTGGGTCTCGATGCCTTCGGCGACCAGCGTGATGTCCAGGCGCAGGGCCACCAGCACGATGCCGGCGACGATGGCCTGGCGCACGGGGTCTTTGCTGATGCGGCGGGTCAGGGCCATGTCCAGCTTGAGGATGTCCGGCTGGAACTCGGCCAGCAGGTTAAGGCCCGAATAGCCCGAGCCGAAGTCGTCGATGGCGGTGGTGAAACCCTGGTTCTTGTATTCGGCGAAGATCGACTTGAGGTGCTCGGGATCCTCCACGCGCTCGCCTTCGGTCACTTCGAAGATCAGTTTGTCGGCCGGGAAGTCGAAGGTGCGGGTGGCTTCCAGGGTGGCGCGGATGCAGGTGCTGGCGCGGTAGACGGCGTTGGGCAGGAAATTGATGCTCAGCTTGCAGTGGTCCAGGCGATTCAGGCCCAGTGCCGCGGCTTGCTCGATGGCTTTGACCCGGCAGGCCTGGTCGAAGCGGTACATGTTGTCGGCCGAGACCTTGGCCAGGATGTCCGCCGCGCCTTCGCCGTTTACCCCTCGCACCAGCGCCTCGTAGGCGAAGGGCTTGCCCGTGGGCACATGGACGATGGGCTGGAACGCCATGGTGATGTCGAAACCCAGGCTTTCCAGGTTGCGGCACTGGGCACAGCCAATGGCTTCGAAGGGCTGGGGAAAGATGGGCTGGCTCATGGCGGCTCCGGGCTAAGGCAGTGAAGTCGGCTGTGGGTTGGCGCTCTGGTGGCGCAATCCCCGTGCTTATTCGATCTCGGTCAGAGCTTGGACCACCGCCTGTCGCAGACGTGCCGAACGACGCTGAACAAAGCCGCTTACGGACGCGTCTGCGCCGCTTGCCCGTCACCCTGCGGCGGCACCAGCGAGGCCAGGGCCTGGCGCAGGCTGGCGAGATCCTCGAAATGACGCTCGCGCACCACCTTGCCCTGGTCCATGTCCAACCACTGCACCGTCTCGCGATCGCCCGCGTAACGTTCGGCCACCTGGCCGTCGCGGTCGAGCAGGATGCGGTAGTTGGCCGAGCGCATATTCGGCACCAGGAATTTGAGCACCAGCCCCGGCACGCGGGCGATGTCGGCGACGAAGACCACCTTGCGGGCATCCAGGTAGCCGGGCTGGGTGTGCTCCACGGCGCTGTTGACCAGGTTGGCGGTGGCGTGGCTGCGGGCGATCAGCACCACCCGTGTGGTTGGGTCCAGGGTGTAGGCCGTGTCGAACTGGTCCTTGAGGGTCCAGGCCGCCGGCGCGCTGGTCTGCGCTTGGGCGAGCGCGCTGGTGCAGGCCAGCACGAGGGGAATGAGGAAGCGACGCATCGGGGTGGCTCGAGCAATGAAGAGTGCCGAGAGTAACGGCAGGAAGGGGCGTTGGAAACCATCGACTCGCCGACCGGGGCCTATTTCATCCGCCCCGGCAACGACTCACCGGCGCGCGTGTCACACCGGCAGGCCGGTGGGGCTGCCCAGTTGCACGCGGTCCTTGCCGGCGCGCTTGGCCCGGTACAGGTTGCGGTCGGCATGGATGAGGATGTCCGACAGTGCCTGGCCGTGGATGAAGGGTACCAGGCCCGCGCTGAAGGTGAAGGGCGCGGGGGCGTCGCGCGACTGACGTACCTCCTGTAGCAGACTTTCTGCCCAGGCCACGGCCCGCGAAGCGTCCTGGGTATTGAGAATGATGCCGAACTCCTCGCCGCCCAGACGGCCGACGTAGTCGGCCCCAGCCTTGGCTTTCAGGCGCCGGGCCAGCAGGCACAGCACCTGGTCGCCCGCCGCATGGCCGAGGCTGTCGTTGACCCGCTTGAAGTCGTCGATGTCGATCATCATGAAGTAGCCCGCCGGGTGGCTGGCGACGAAACGCTCGAAGCGCTCCATGAGCGCGCGGCGGTTGAGCAGGCCGGTCAGGTGATCGGTCTCCGACAGCGTGCGGTAGTGCTGCTCCACGTCCAGGGTGACCTGCAGCGCGCGCAGGTAAGTGCGGCTGTTGATCCAGCCCAGACCAATGGAAAAGGTCACGAACAGCGCCAGATAGCTCCAGCGCGCGCTGTCGTGCGCGGAGCCGGCGAAGGGCCAGACCAGCACCCAGGTGAGCGAGGCGACCACCAGGTAATCCATCGGTCCGCGAATCAGCAGCGAGGCACCGACCACCGCGAGCACCGTCAGGGGCAGGGCGTAGTGTTCGTACAGCAGCGGGTATTCCTCGAAGATCAGGCGAAAGCCGCTGACCGCTGCCAACACGAACAGCAGCCCGGAAAACCGCCAGACGCGGTGGGAAACGGTGAAGGTCTGGATCAGAAACAGCCCTGACAACGCGGCCAGGGTGACCCAGGCGCCGGGTCGGCTGAGGCGTTCGGCCAGCATCACATGCACCAGGCCCCAGGTGACGATCACCAGCAACTGGACGGCAATGATGCCCTGGCGCAGCAGCAGCCGGATACGCTGTTCATGGCTAGCCGAGACACTGGGCATCGGGCTGAGCGATTCGAGATTCCTGGGCATCCACACACAACTCCATGCTGACCTGCGCGACGGCGAAATTGATTGCCATGGTGTGCCTGACCAGCTCGGCGAAGGCCGGTCGCATTTCCACCAGCGTGCCCACACAACGGAAGTAGCCCTTTTGCTCGCCTTCGCGTACCAGCCGCATCAGGTGGGTCTTGGACACGCACAGGCGCGCCGACAGCTCGGCGTAGGTCGAGACCTTGTAGCCGCCGCCCACCGAGCGATGGGCCAGGGCGTCGAGGTGCAGCGCCAGCATCGGCAGGTGGCCGCCGTCCTTGTTCATGATCCATTTGGCGCCCGGCAGCAGGCTGTCGAGCATCAGATCGGCCTCGAGCAACTGGCCCAGCCTGACGAAATAGTCGCGCAGCCAGGGCTGCGGGTTCTCCAGGTCCAGCGTTGGGGCGCTTGGGCGCAGCAACTGGGCGGGCAGCAGATAGGCGCGGGTGACATTGACGGCTTCCTCCAGCGCCGTGCGTGTCGGTCGGTACAGACGCAGCCGGGCGTCCTCCGGGTGCGTCCAGACATGCATGTAACCGGTGATGATGAAGAATGAGAAGTACGATTCGAGGCTGTTGCGCGACAGGTAGCCGCGCTGCTCGCAGAACTCCTTGACCCGTGACAGCGGTGTCAGCGGGTCGCGGAAGTGGAAGCACAGCAGCGCCATCACCACCATCAGCCGGTCGTACTTCATCAGGCTTTTGTAGAAGAAGGGTTTGCGCCGGTAGTGGCCGAGCATCAGCTCCAAGTGGCGAGTGACCGCTTCATCGATGTCGCCTCGGTAGCATTCGTCGATCCCGTGTTGCAATCGACCCATCAATTCGGCTCGCTTCATCGATTCCCCGCGTACCCGACAGAAGTGACAATCATTGCCATCATTTGGCCAGATGCGAGTATACGGCGTTGCTCTGGGTGTCCCGGTCCACCCCAAAAATGTTTCGCGCCAGCGCGACGGCGATGATCAGCCGGTGAGTACTTTTCAGGTGTAGCGGGCGAGGTTCACGCTTCGCCCATCGCCGCCCGCACCCGCGCCGCCAGCTCTTCCACGGCGAAGGGTTTGGTCAGCACCTGCATCCCTGCTTCCAACTGGCCATCGCCCACGGCGGCGGTCTCGGCGTAGCCGGTGATGAACAGGATGCCCAGGCCCGGACGCAGTTCGCGGCCGGCGTCGGCCATCTGCCGGCCGTTCATGCCGCCGGGCAGGCCGACGTCGCTGATCAGCAGGTCGATGTGCACGTCCGAGCGCAGCACCTTGAGCCCGGCGACGCTGTCCGCGGCCTCGATCACCGCGTAGCCCTGGTCGCGGAGCACATCGGTGAGCAGCATGCGAATGGTCGGCTCGTCGTCGACGATGAGGATGGTCTGCCCCGCGCGCGATGCGGCATCGTGCGACTGTTCTTCCAGGTTCTGTTCGCGCTCGACATCGCCCACGTAGCGCGGCAGGTAAATGCTCACTTCGGTGCCGACGCCTACCTCCGACTGCATGCGCACCTGGCCGCCGGACTGCTTGGCGAAGCCGTAGATCATCGACAGCCCCAAGCCGGTGCCCTGGCCGAGGGGCTTGGTGGTGAAGAACGGGTCGAAGGCCTTGGCCACCACGTCGGGGCTCATGCCGGTCCCGGTGTCGCTGACGCTCAGCGACAGGTATTGGCCCTGGACCAGGTCCAGGCTGCGTGCCACCTCGTGGTCGATCCAGCGGTTGGCGGTCTCGA
This sequence comes from Pseudomonas sp. SC11, assembly GCF_047039205.1. Lineage (NCBI taxonomy): Bacteria > Pseudomonadati > Pseudomonadota > Gammaproteobacteria > Pseudomonadales > Pseudomonadaceae > Pseudomonas > Pseudomonas sp. SC11. Next base: position 1,104,145 of record NZ_CP178183.1, read on the forward strand.
TGCGCACGCGACCGCCGTCGGGCATGGCGTCGCGGGCATTGATGCACAGGTTGAGCAGGGCGTTTTCCAGTTGGCTGGGGTCTACCCGCGCCGGCCACGGATGGCTGGCGCCGAGCGTCTCGATGCTGATGGCCGGGCCGACCGTGCGCTGGATCAGGTCGGTCATGCCCATGATCAGCGCGTTGACGTCGGTCGGCTGCGGGTCGAGGGTCTGGCGCCGGGAGAACGCCAGCAGCCGGTGGGTGAGGGCAGCGGCGCGGCGGGCGGCGCCCTGGGCGGCGGCGATGTACTTGTCCAGGTCGGTCAAGCGACCCTGGGCCAGGCGCGCATTCATCAGTTCCAGCGAGCCGGAGATGCCAGTGAGCAGGTTGTTGAAGTCGTGGGCCAGGCCGCCGGTGAGCTGCCCGACCGCTTCCATCTTCTGTGACTGCCGCAGTTTTTCCTCGGCCTGCATCAGCTCGGCGGTACGCTCGGCCACCCGCTGTTCGAGGGTGTCGTTGAGGGCGCGCAGGGCGGCGGTGGCGCGGTCGCGCTCGGCCTCCAGGGTGCGCCGGTCCTCGACATCGATGAGCACGCCGGGGAAATCCTTGGGCTTGCCATCGGCGTAATCGACCCGGCCGTTGGCTTCCAGCCAGTAGTAGCAGCCGTCGGCGCGGCGCACGCGGTACTGGTGGGCGTAGGCGCCGCCCCGGCCAATGGCGTCGTCGATGGCGGCGATCAACCCGGCGCGGTCGTCCGGGTGCACGGTGGCGATCACCTGTTCCAGGCTCAGCCCCGTGCGGCCCAGCGCCGGGTCGAGGCCGAAGGCCTGGGCGAAGGCCGGGTCGACGGTGAAGCAGTTGGTGGGCAAGTCCCAGTGCCAGGTACCGATGATGGCCCCGGCGGCCAGGGCCAGTTGCACCCGCTCGATGTTCGAGCGCGCCAGTTCCTCGCTTTCACGCAGCCGTTCCTGGGCGTTGCGGCGGGCGGTGACGTCGTTGAAGAAGATGCCGATCTGCCGCTCGCTGGGGTCGCCCACCGGCACGGCGCGCACGTCGAACCAGCGGCCGAAGGCCTCGGCGTAGTTCTCGAAAGTGGCGGGCTCGCGGGTCTTGGCGACATGGCCGTAGGTCTGGAACCAGAAGCTTTCCAGGTCTGGCGCGTATTCGGTGACCCACTTGCCGCGCAGGTTGACCCCCGACTCGCGCTCGAAGGCCGGGTTGACCTCGATGAAGCGGTAGTCGACCGGTTCGTCGCGTTCGTCGAACTTGACCTCGACGATGGCGAACGCGGTTTCGATGGTCTCGACGATGGTGCGAAAGCGCTCCTCGCTCTTGCGCAGGGCGGTGGCGGCCGAGCGGGTGTGGGTCAGGTCGAGCATGGCGCCGATCATGCGCACGGCCTGGCCCTGGGCGTTGCGGATGACGTGGCCTCGGTCGAGCACATCGGCATAGCCGCCGTCGCTGCGGCGGAAGCGGTACTCGTCGGTCCAGGCACTGCCTTCGCCATCGATCACGGCGTGGATCGAGGTGTGCACGCGGGCGCGGTCTTCGGGATGGATGTGCTCGAACCACCATTCGCCGGTCGCCAGGATCTGCACGGGCGAATGGCCGTAGGCCTGTTGCAGGGCGTGGTTCCACTGCACGTGGTTGCACACCAGGTCCCAGTCCCAGATCGCGTCGTTGGTGGCCTTGGCCGCCAGGCGATAGCGTTCCTTGGTTTCGTCCAGGTGCTCGACGTCCAGGCCGGCCGTGGTCAGGGCTTCGCGCAGGCGCGCCACCTCGGCTTCAAGTTGTTCGCGGGTCAGGTCGTTCACGGTCGTTTCCACTTGAAGCACTCACGAAAGGCTTCTCGATGATAGCATTTTGCCTTGCTTGCCGACGGCCCGGTGTTTAGCGCACCAGCCGCGGAATCAGTCGTACATAGACCAGCTCGCCGATCAATTCGATCAGCGTCTGGGTGATCACCGCGGCGGCGGCCAGCGCCCTCAACGGCTCCGGCAGGGCCAGGGCGAGCGGCAACACCACCAGCGAGTTGCGCGTGGCGGCGCTGAAGCTCACCGCACGCGCCTGCTCGGCCGGGAGACGCAGGCAGCGGGCGCAGGCCCAACCGAGCACAGGCGCCAGCACCATGAAGCCGATGTACAGCGGAATCAGCGGCAACAGGCGGGTGACATCCTCAGCCAGCGCGGCGATCTGCGAGCCGATCACGGCCAGCAGCACCAGCGCCATGGCGGGTACGGGCAGCCAGGCCCAGGCCGCGTTCCAGCGCGCCAACACGACCGAGCGACGAGCCCCGGCGCCGCTCAGCACGGCCAGGGTCAGCGGCAGGACGATCAGCAGCATGAAGGCTTCGACGAACGGCGCGACGGAAAGTGCCACAGGTGGCGAGCCGTCGAGCATGACGCCCAGGTACAGCGGCAGCAGGAGCAGTTGCAGCACCAGCAGCAGCGGCGTGGCCGCCAGCGTCAGGCGTGCGTCGCCTCGGCCCAGGTGGGTGAACACCACCACGTAGTCGATGCACGGAGTGAGCAGCACTAGCAAGGCGCCGATCAGCAGGGCGGGGTGGTCCAGCAGGGAACGGGTGGCCGCCCACACCAGCAGCGGAACGAGGACGAAGTTGGCCAGCAGCAGTGCGGCGATGAAGCGCCGGTTGGACAGGCTCTGGCGCAGGTCCAGAAATGGAATCTGCAGGAACATGGCGTACATCAGCACGGCGATGGCGGGCGTGATCAGCGCCTGCAGGGTGCTGCCCACGCCCGGCGCGAGCAGGCCGATGGCGAGGGCGATGCAGACGGTGCCGAGATAGACGGGAATCTGCTGGGTTTCGAGTTGATCGCGGGTCACGCGGGCATCCTGATCGGCGGGTGGACTGGGCGGCTCATGATGCCAGGGATGGCAGGCAACGCGGTTTTGGGCCGCGCCAGGCTAGCCCTGCGTCAATTCCTGCTGAGCCTCGTTGCCCACGCTCGTCGTGGATTCGGCAAACCACCGAGGCCACGAACTGCGCTGCCGCCCGCCCACCTCCACGCACGGAATCAGGCGCTGCGTGAGCACTTCGGTCTGCCCCACCGTCACCGCCGTGCGGTACTTGCGGCTATGGATGCATTCGCGGTCGCCGAACTCGCAGCGGTTCAGTTGCGTCCCGCCACACGGTCCGTTGGCCAGGCCTTTGGGGCAGGTTTCCGGGCAGATGTACAGGGTGTCCTGCAACCGGCACTGCCCGCAGGTATCGCACCCCACCAGCGGCCGCTTGAGGCTGCGCTCCAGCCGGTGCAGCAGGCTCGCCGCCTTGGGCGCGGACCACAGGGGCTGGCGCACGCCCCAGCCGAATGCCCTGCTGAGCAGCGTCTGGCGGTCGAACAGTTGATGGTGCAGGGCCGACAGCAGGTGGTAGCGGGTCTGTTCGAGCGCCGATGCACGCACCCCGCGCTGGCCTTCCTGCCAATGGTGGCCAGGCGGGTGGAAGCTCACCGTTTCCACGCCCGCCATCTGCCAGGCCTGGTCCCAAGCTGTCTGCCAGTCATCGAGCGTCTGCACCTGCGCCAGGCGGGTGTCGAGCGCCTGCTCCAGCGCCACGAACTGCTCCAGCGAATGCACCCCGGAGAGGTTGATCCCGGCATAGCCCAACAAACGCAGGCCGATGATCTGCAAGGCCAGGCGCTCGATGCCGCGCTGGTTGGCGAAGGCCTTGGACACGGCGGCCTCGGCGGCCAGCACCCGGCGCATGGCCGGGCTGACGGTGACGCCAGCGACATGCTCGAGCATCGCCGCACGACCTTCAGTGAGCGCCATGATGCAGGCCAGCATGGGCCGGGGCGTGGGCTGGCGCTGCATCCAGCGCTGGGCCTCGCGGTATTTCTGGAAGTCGAAGCCCAGTTGCAGGATGAAGAAGTCGGCCCCGGCCGCGAGCTTCTTTTCGGCCTTGAAATACTGCGCACCGCCTTCCTCTTCGCGGTACTTGAACGGATTCAGCGCCGCGCCCAGCAGCCAGTCGGGGCGCGCTTGGCGCACGATCTGCAGCGCCGCCACCGACTCCAGGTAACGCACCGGACGCTGCCCCGGCGTGTGACCGGGCAGGCGGTCGCCGGTCAGCACCAGCAACTGATCCAGGCCGGCGGCATCCATGCGCGGCAACTGCGCCAGCAGTTCCTGGCGCTCACGGTCCTTGCCAGAAAAGTGCAGCAGCGTCGGCACCGGCGTCTCGAAACTCTGGCAGGCGTCGAGCGGCGACAGGTCCAGCGCGCTGCCGACGCGATCGCCGATCGACACCGCCAGCGGCCAGCCGCACAGGTGCTCGCGGGCCATGATGCTGGCCAGCTCGGCGAAGCGCTTGGCCGAGGGCTTGGGCACGAACTCCATGACACAGACGAAGGAGTGGTCGTGCAGGGCTTGTCTGAGCAGGCTCATGAAAGATACCGAGGGACGGGCAGGATCACAGTGTCGCCTGGGCGCAGCGCGGCGGCTTGTCTGCACGCGTACGCGACCGCTCTGGAACAGACACAGGCGCCAGGGCGCGATGCAGAGGTTAGGTCAAACATGAGGAAAAATGAACTTGATCTCAAATTTTGTGAGTTTGTCTCACGTTCTGCGTAACGCCAGAATTCGCTTCATCGAATTTTCCATGGCAGGGGTAGGACAATGGCACTGGCACACAACCTGGGTTTCCCACGCATCGCACATGATCATGCGTTGCAAAAAGCCTTGGACGCCTTCTGCGCGGGTGAGTTGGATGAGGCCGGCCTGCGTGCCGTCGGTCGCACGCTGCGCACCAGCCACTGGCAGGCGCAGAAGGACGCCGGTATCGAGTTGCTGCCGGTCGGCGACTTCGCCTGGTATGACCCCGTGCTGACCCATTCGCTGGCCTTCGGTGTGATCCCCGAGCGCTTCGGTCAGGAGCCAGGCGCTGCCCCGACCTTGCACACCTTGTCCGACCTGGCCCGTGGCGCTGCCCATGGCCAGGACACCACCCAGTGGTTCGATACCCCTCACCACTACGTGGTCCCGCAATTGAGCGCCGACCAGCGTTTCGCCCTGAGCTGGGAGCCGTTGTTCGAGGAGGTCGAAGAGGCCAAGGCCCTGGGTCATGCGGTGAAACCCGTGGTGCTCGGCCCCTTGACCTATCTGTGGCTAGGCAAGGCCAAGGACGCCGGGTTCGACACGCTCGAACTGGTCGATCGCCTGCTGCCGCTGTACGACGACATCTTCAATCGCCTGGCTGCCCAAGGCGTGGAATGGGTACAGATCGACGAGCCGATCCTGGGACTGGACCTGCCTCAGGACTGGAAGAATGCCTACGAACGCGTTTACAACATCCTGCAACGCGCACCGCTGAAAAAGCTGGTGGCCACTTACTTCGATGGGCTTGGCGGCAACCTGGGGCTGGCCGCCAACCTGCCGGTCGATGGCCTGCACATCGATCTGGTGCGCGCCCCTGAGCAGTACCCGACCGTCCTCGACCGTCTGCCGGCTTACAAGGTGCTGTCGCTGGGGGTGGTCAACGGCGGCAACGTCGGTGCCTGCGACCTGGACAACGCCTTCGAAGTGCTGCGCCATGCCGCCGAGCGCCTGGGCGACCGACTGTGGGTGGCGCCGTCGTGCCCGCTGCTGCACGGTGCGGTGGAGCAGGGCGATGACCACTGCGTCGATTCGAAAAGCGCGCTGGCTTTCGCCGTGCAGAAATGCCGGGAAGTGGTGCAACTGGCCAAGGCCGCCAGCGCCCCGGAGCTGGCGGTCCTGCAGAAGACGGCGGCCTAGCGCTGCAGCGTCAGCGCCACGCCTTGGCCACCGCCGATGCACAGGGTGGCCAGACCTTTCTTCGCGTCACGCTTGATCATCTCGTGCAGCAGGGTCACCAGCACCCGGCAGCCCGAGGCGCCAATGGGATGGCCCAGGGCGATGGCGCCGCCGTTGACGTTGACCTTCGCGGCGTCCCAGCCCAGTTCCTGACCCACCGCCAGGGCCTGGGCGGCGAAGGCTTCGTTGGCTTCGATCAGGTCGAGGTCCGCCAACTGCCAACCGGCTTTGTCCAGGCAGCGACGGGTCGCCGACACCGGGCCGATGCCCATGATCGCCGGATCCACCCCGGCGCTGGCGTAGCCACTGATGGTGGCCAGCACCGGCAGGCCCAGCGCCTGGGCTTTTTCCACGCTCATCAGCAGCACCGCAGCGGCGCCATCGTTCAGGCTCGAAGCGTTGCCCGCGGTGACGCTGCCATCGGCTTTGAACGCCGCCCGCAGTTTGCCCAGCGATTCGGCCGTGGTGCCGGGGCGCGGTTGCTCGTCGGTGTCGAATACCCGCGGTTCGCCTTTGCGCTGAGGAATGTGAATGGGCGTGATCTCGTCCTCGAAGCGCCCGGCCTCGATGGCCGCCAGTGCTTTGCGCTGGGACTCGGCGGCGAAGGTGTCCTGGGCCTCGCGGCTGATGCCGTATTGGCTCACCAGGTTCTCGGCGGTGATGCCCATGTGGTAGTCGTTGAAGGCGTCCCACAGGCCGTCGGTGATCATGCTGTCGACCAGTTGACCGTGACCCATGCGCTGGCCGGTGCGTGCCGAGGGCAGCACGTACGGCGCCAGGCTCATGTTCTCCTGACCGCCGGCGATCACCACCTCGGCATCGCCGCAGCGAATCGCCTGGGCCGCCAGGTGCACGGCCTTCAGGCCCGAGCCGCAGACCTTGTTCAAGGTCAGTGCCGGCACCGCGTGGGGCAGGCCAGCCTTGACCGCCGCCTGGCGCGCGGGGTTCTGCCCGGCGCCTGCGGTGAGTACCTGGCCGAGGATCACCTCGTCGACCTGCGCCGGGTCCAGGCCGGTCTGGGCCAGCAGGCGCTGGATCACCGCAGCGCCCAGGTCGACGGCCGAAACGTTGGCCAAGGCCCCTTGGAAGCTGCCGATGGCAGTGCGGGTGGCGGCGACGATGGCGACTTCTTTCATTGTTGTTCTCCGCAGACGGTGAAGGATGGCACAGCATCCCTGGCGGGCGCTGATTTGAGAAGTTTGTTTTTCTTTGCCATTGATCGGCTTTGCAAATGAATCAGCTCGGCACCCGCACGCGCACGCCGAAGCCGCCGCCCTCGCGGTTGAAGAACTCCAGTGCGCCATCGAGCTGGTCGATCACCAGCGCCACGATCGCCAGCCCCAGGCCGGCGCCGGCCGGGTTGTTGGCGCTGTAGAAACGGTCGCTCAGGCGGGTGAGCGCTTCGCTGGCGACGCCGGGGCCTTGATCGAGCACCTGCAACTCGGTCCAGCCCGGTTGGCGGCGCAAGGTCACGGTGATTTCGCTGCCGGGCGGGCTGAATTGCAGCGCGTTGCCCACCAGGTTCTGCAGCATCACGGTCATGGCCGTCGGGTCGGCGTGTACCGGGCTGGGGCCGTCTTCGTCCAGCACCAGCTCCACGTCGCGGCGCAGCGCCAGCGGGGTCAGTTCGGCCAGCTCCTCGCGGGCCAAAGCGTCCAGCTCGATGCGTTGACGGGCCTGGGTCAGCGGTTCGAGGCGGGCCATGGTGAGCAGTTGGCTGGCCAGGCGCGTGGCGCGGGTCACGCCCTGTTCGAGCAAGGCCAGTGCTTCGTCGCGGGCTGCCGGGTCCGCCGCCCGGCGGGCGTTGCTGGCGTGGATCGCCAAGACCGCCAAGGGCGTGCGCAGTTCGTGGGCGGCGTCGGCGATGAAGCGTCGTTCGCGCTCCAGCAGGCGCGTGAGTTGCAGCAGTTGATGGTTCAGGGCATCGGCCATGGGCGCCAGCTCTACGGGCAGCGCGGCGCTCGACAGCGGTTCGAGGCTGTCGATGGGCCGCGCGCGCAAGTGGCGGGTGAGTCGGCGCAGCGGGCGCAGGCCCCAGCCCAGCAGCAGCCAGATCAACAGCGCCAGGCTCGGAATGCCGATCAGCGCCGGGGCCAGCGCCTGGTCGGCGATGCGCTGGATCAGGTCCTGGCGCAGGTCGTCGCGCTCGCCGACCCAGATCAGCAGCCCGCGCTGGCTGTCCTGAAGGAGCACGCCGCACCAGTCCTGGCCCAGGTACAGCACGTCGTGGATGCCGGGGGCAGGCGGCGTTTCCAGCGGTGGGGCGTCGGCCGAGCGCATCAGCAGTTCGCCGTCGCTGCGCCAGATCTGGAAGGCCAGGTTGATTTCGTAGGGATGACTGAGGATCGAGGCGCTGGACTGGTCCATGGCCTGGTCCAGTGCCTGGCGGATCGCCTGCCAGTCGGCGTCGGCGGGCATCTGTCGCAGCAGGCCCTGGAGCACTCGCGCGGCCTGCACCAGTTGGGCGTCGTAGACGTTCTCGATTTCCCGGTGGTGGTCGCGCAGCACGCTGAGCACCAGCCCGAGGCTGCCGATGACCACCAATAACAGGGTGGGCAGCAGGATGCGCGTGCGCATGGCGATCATGGCGTACCCTCGATCAGGTAGCCGACGCCGCGCACGGTGCGGATCAGCCGGCTGTCGAGCTTGCGCCGCAGGTTGTGGATCAGCACTTCGAGGGTGTTGCCCGGTCCGTTCTCCTGCCAGCCGTAGAGCCCGTCGGCCAGGCGTTCGCGGGTCAGCACATGACCGGGGCGGGCCAGCAGTTGGTGCAGCAACTGGAACTCCATGGCGGTGAGGGTGACCGGTGTACCCTGGTAGCTCACGGCGTGACGGGCCGGGTCCAGGCTGACCCCGGCGTGCTCGATCAATGGCTGCGCACGACCCTGGCTGCGGCGCAGCAGGGCGCGGATGCGCGCCTTGAGCTCGTCCACCTCGATGGGCTTGACCAGGTAGTCGTCGGCGCCGGCGTCCAGGCCGAGAATGCGGTCGCGGGTGGCGTCGCGGGCGGTGAGGATCAGCACCGGCACATCGCCGTCGGGCTGGGCGCGCAGGTCGCGCAGCAGGCTCAGGCCATCGCAGCGCGGCAGCCCCAGGTCGAGCAGCACCAGGTCGAAATGCTCGGCACGCAGCGCCGCCGCAGCGCTCAGCCCGTCGGCCAGCCAGTCGAGGGTATAGCCTTCGTCGCGCAGGGCGCTGCGGATGCCCTGCGCCAGGGACTGATCATCTTCAACCAGCAGGACGCGCATGCCAGGGGTCTCTTTCCCGTGAAAGCCGCCATGATGGGCCTTGCGGCCAGGCCCTCGTCCAGTGAAATGTAACCAGTGATGACTGACTAAGCTGGCATTAAGCTTGGCGGCCCATCGTGCCTGGCACCTTCACCACATGAGTTCGATGCCATGCGTACCTTCCTCGCCTTCGCCCTGCTGCTGGGCAGCAGCGCCAGCTTCGCCGCCACTCAATGCACCACCGCCGACAAGGCCACCTGGCAGGATCCGGCGGCGTTCCAGGCCACACTCAAGGACCAGGGCTACACCATCAACAAGTTCAAGGTCACCCAAGGCAACTGCTACGAGATCTATGGCTTCGACAAGGACGGGCGCAAGGTCGAGATCTACCATGACCCGGTCTCCGGCAAAGCAGTGAAGACCGAGATCGAAGACTGATGTGCGCGGCCAGCGTGCGGCTGTGGGACCCGCTGCTGCGACTGTGTCACGGGTCGTTCGCCGCGGTGTTCGTCGCCAACTACTTCCTCAACGAGGAGGGCGAGCGCTGGCACCAATGGCTGGGCTACTACGCGGCGGGCTGTCTGGCGCTGCGTGTGCTCTGGGGCTTCGTCGGTCCACGCAGCGCCCGCTGGGCCGACTTCTGGCCCACGCCGGCGCGCCTGGCGGCCCATGCCAGGGCCTTGCTGCGCGGGCAACCGTTTCACCGCCTGGGCCATTCGCCGATTGGCGCGTTGGTGATGCTGGCGATGCTCGGCTGCATCGGCGGTCTGGGCCTGAGCGGCTTTCTGATGCGCGAAGTGGACGCGCTGTGGGGCGCGGACTGGCCGGCCAACTTGCATGCCTGGCTGGCCGACGGACTGTTGGTGCTGGTGTGCGTGCACCTGCTGGCGGCGCTGGTGGAGAGCCTGCGTTTGCGCGAGAACCTGCCGCTGTCGATGCTCACCGGCCGTCGCCGCGTGCCTGACGATCACTGACCGCGAGAACCTTCATGTCGATGTTCTTCACCTTCATTCGGCGCAATGACAGCGCCGCCGCTTGGCTGCGCCTGCTCGTCCTGGCCAGCCTGAGCTGCGTGCTGCTGCTGGCCGACGATTTCATCCAGCAACGGTTCAGCCCCAACAACCGCGCCGAACTCGAGGCCGGCTGGGTGGCCGGGCTGTGGGTGTTCTGCCTGGCCCTGTGGCTGTGCAACCTGCGCGGGCTGGTGGTGGCGATCCTGGCAGTGTTCGCCGGCATGCAACTGCTGCAACTGGCCAACATCAGCTTTTTCGGCGAGCCGCTGAGCGCCATCGACATCCGCAGCCTGCTGCGCGAGCCTGGCGAAGTCGGGCAGACCGCCTGGCTCAGCCTGGGCGCGCACTGGCATGCGGCGTTCAGCGTGCTGTTGCCTTACAGCCTGGCGATTGCGCTGCACTGGCAGGTGCCTTCGCGGGTGACCCTGCCCGCCAGCCGCTGGGCGCTGGTGCTGATCGCCCTAGTACTGCTGGCCAAGCCGTACCGGGCCACCTACCGCAACCTCGATTCGTTCACTCCGGGGCCGACTCGCAGTGGGCTGCACAACAGCCTCAATGCCTATTCCGCCTGGGCCGTGCGCCTGGCGCTGCGCAGCGAGCCGAGCCTGCCCCCGGCGCCGTTCGCGCCGTATCGGTTGAGCGCGATCCCCAGCACTGCCAAGCATGTGTGGCTGGTGGTGGCCGATTCGCTGCGCAGCGAGCGCATGGGTGTGTACGGCTACTCACGACAAACCACGCCCAAGCTTCAGGCCTACTTGCGCGAGCATCCCAGTGCCGTGTTGCGCCCCGGGGTGTCGGCGGGCGTGGCGACCGATGTGAGCTTGCCTTATCTGCTCAACCCGATCCGCGAACCCGGCCAGGACCACTTGCTGCGCGAGGGCCAGGTCAATCTGTTCCGCCTCGCCCGCCAGGCCGGACTGCGCACGCACTGGATTTCCTCGCAGGAGTCGCGGCTGCTGGCGCACCTGGGCAGCCGCTACCTGGACGTGTCGATCACCCGCGAGGACCACCCGCTGTGCTTTCTCGAACGTCAGGACCATGCGCTGCTGGAGATTCTCGACCGCCAGCGCTTCGCCGAACGCAATTTCGTCGTGCTCAACCTGCGCACTGCGCATCTGCCTTATGCCCAGAACTACGTGCATCAAGGCGGCAAGGTGCCGTGGCCGGACCAGGGCGCGCAGGCCCAGGGCAACGCCTACGACAACTCGATCCATTACCTGGACGGGCTGCTCGAAGAGCTGATCGCCCGCTTTGACCAGCTCGACGGCGAGCGCTACCTGGTGATCACCGGCGACCACGGCCAGCGCCTGGGCGAGAACGGCCAGTGGGGGCACAACGACCTGGTGCCGGAAGTCAGCGACGTGCCGATGATCGTCATCAGCCGCGACGCGCCGCAGCAGGCGCTGGAGGCGCTGAAGCGCGAACGCTGGATCAGCCACTACGAGATCGGCAAATGGTTGGCGGCTCGGCTCGGTACGCGCATCGACAACCCCAACCTGCGCGCCAACGAGCATTTCGTGCACGGCAAGCTGCTGTTCAGCGACAACTTCATCCAGCCGGTGTGCGAAACCCCGGCGGGGCTGGTGCACCTGCCGCCGATGCAATTGAGTCAATGGCTGGGCAAGGCGCGGCTGCAGGGCTGTGGTTCGTGAGCAGGGCATCGGGCATGGAATCTCGCCCAGGCACTCCGTAATATGTGTCGGATGACCTGTGGGGGTAGTCTCACCCCCTGATCGAACGGAATCGCCCTCGACGGCGCTTCCCCAGCATAAACCTGACGAGGTACAGACATTGGCCATCATTCATCCCAAGGTACGCGGTTTCATCTGCACCACGACTCACCCCAAGGGCTGCGAGCTCAACGTCCGTGACCAGATCGAAGCCACCCGCAAACTGGGCGTGCGCGAGGATGGTCCGAAGAAAGTCCTGGTGATCGGCGCCTCCAGTGGCTATGGCCTGGCCGCACGCATCACCGCAGCCTTCGGCTTCAAGGCCGACACCCTGGGCGTGTTCTTCGAAAAACCAGGCACCGAGACCAAGGCCGGGACCGCTGGCTGGTACAACGCCGCCGCGTTCGATAAATTCGCCAAAGCCGACGGCTTGTACAGCAAGTCGATCAACGGTGACGCGTTCTCCGACGAGGCGCGGGCCAAGGTCATCGAGCTGATCAAGAACGAGATGGGCGGCAAGGTCGACCTGGTCATCTACTCCCTGGCCTCGCCTGTGCGCAAACTGCCGCAGACCGGCGAACTGGTGCGCTCGGCGCTCAAGCCGATCGGCCAGCCGTACAAGTCGACCGCCATCGACACCAACAAGGACAGCATCATCGAGGCCAGCATCGAGCCGGCCACCGAGCAGGAAATCGCCGACACCGTCACCGTCATGGGTGGCCAGGACTGGCAGCTGTGGATCGACGCCCTGAGCGGCGCCGACGTGCTGGCCGAAGGCGCGCGCACCGTGGCCTTCAGCTACATCGGCACCGAGATCACCTGGCCGATCTACTGGCATGGCGCCCTGGGCCAGGCCAAGCAGGACCTGGACGAGACCGCGCTGCGCCTGGACAAGAAGCTGGCCGCCGACGTGAAGGGTGGGGCCAACGTGGCCGTGCTCAAATCGGTGGTCACCCAGGCCAGCTCGGCCATTCCGGTGATGCCGCTGTACCTGTCGATGGTGTTCAAGATCATGCAGGAGAAGGGCGTCCACGAAGGCACCCAGGACCAGCTCGACCGCATGTTCCGCGATCGCCTGTACCGCGCCGATGGCGCCCCGGCCGAAGTCGACGAAAAGGCGCGCCTGCGTCTGGACGACTGGGAACTGCGCGATGACGTGCAGGACGCCTGCAAGGCCATGTGGCCACAGGTGACCACCGAGAACCTGTTCGAGCTGACCGACTACGCCGGTTACAAGAAGCAGTTCCTCAACTTGTTCGGCTTCGAGCGCGCCGATGTCGACTACGACCAGGACGTGGCCACCGACGTGCGTTTCGACTGCGTCGAGCTGTAAGCCAGACGACCGCCGCGCCGCCACATCTGGCGGTGCGGCGGCGCTTATTTTTGAAATACCTTGTAACAACTTCCCTGGCAATCCTTGCCGCTTCCCTTGACCTCCCTGTTCTATACAGCAGCTACTGGCCGCTCATTTTGCGCGGGCCACAGGAGCATGCATGGGCGTATTAGAAAAACTACAACAGCGCATCCGTCAGAAAGGCTTCAAGCGTGTCTGCAAGACCCTCTTCGAGCGCTACGTCTTCTTTCACTGGGAATTGCTCTGGACCGAGCGTGACCTGACCACGCCGGCGCCCGAACACCGGCTACGCGCCCATCCCCCCGTCACCCGACTCGAAATCACCCCCGACAACGTCGAGGCATTCGCCGCCAACTTCGGCGATCGCGTGCAGACCATGGCCGAGCTGGCCCGGGAAGGGCATACGGGTCTGATGTACGTGGACGAGCAAGGGCAGGCGGTCGCGTTCATCTGGGCCAGTACCGGCGACTACCACGACCGCCATTACTACGGCTGTACCTTCGCCATCGAGCCGGGCGAATACTTCCAATTCGGCGGCGAGATGACCCGGCGCTACTTCGGCAGCGAACTGTCGGTGACCGCCCAGGCCGATATGTGGCAGCTCATGCACGACAGGGGCTACCGCAAGCTGGTGGATGTGGTGGAGACGCACAATGTGCCGGCGATGAAGATGCACCTGCGCATGGGCTACCGCGAGCAGGGCCGGGTGACCCATATCTACGGGCTGTTCGGGCGTTGGAAGTTCTCCCGGCAGACGCGCTATCGCGGGGCGCGCCTGGAGGCGTTGCGCACGCCCGGGGTGACGCGGCCGCTGTCGTCCGGTTGAGGGGACAGCCGCCGCGCTTGCCGCCTCAGGCGTTGCGCGTGAGCGGCGGCGCTTCGAAGGTCACGCCGGCCAGGCCGTGGACCATCAGTGCGCGAATGTTGGCGTGGTCGCTGCCTTCGGGCGTGGCCAGTACGCTGCGGTAGTGCTCGCCGAACGCCAGCAGCGCTTCCTGGTCGCTCAGACCTTCGAGCAGGGCCAGGCCGAGGGTTTTGCACGAGCCTTCATTCTGCCCGGCGGCGCTTTTCACGCCGCCGTTATCGAAGGCCTGGGGCTGGTACTGGTAGTTCGCGGCGACGAAGGCCAGGGTGTCGGCGAAGGCGTGTTCGCCGCTGGCCAGACGGCTACGCAGGGTGTTCAGGTCAGTCACGGGGTTTTCCTTGTTCGAACGCCGCTCGCTGCTCGGCGCTGGCTTCTTTCTGGTGGAGGGCTTTCCACTCGGCATAGGGCATGCCGTAGACCGCCTCGCGGGCGTCGTCCAGGCTCAGCTCGACCTGGCGCTCGTCGGCAGCGGCCTTGTACCACTTGGACAGGCAGTTGCGGCAGAAGCCGGAGAGGTTCATCAGGTCGATGTTCTGCACGTCGGTGCGCTGTTGCAGGTGATCGACCAGGCGCCGGAAGGCGGCGGCTTCGAGTTCGAGTTTCTGTTGCTCGGTCATGGTCTTGCCTCAGGTCATGCGGTTCTTCAGATGGCGGCCACCGTTGATGACCACCTGGCTGCCGGTGCTGTACTGGCTGTCGAGCAGGAACATCACCGCCTCGATCAGCGGCTGGGCACCGGGTTCGAATTCCAGCAGGGCCTTTTTCAGGGTCTGCTGGCGATACTGTTCGTCGCCGCCCTCCTTGAGGATCAGCAGGCCGGGCAGGATACCGTTGACGCGCACCGTGGGCGCGTACTTTTCGGCGAACGACAGCACCATGTTCTGCAACGCAGCCTTGGTGGCGGCATAGCCGATGTGGCTCTTGCTGCCGCGCGAAGAGGTCTCGTCGCAGATGTGGATGATGTCGGCCTTGTCCAGCTTGGCCAGGTGCTCGCCGAGGGCCAGGTTCAGGTGGTAGGGCGCCTCGACGTGCAGGCGGAACATGGTGTCCAGGCTCTGCAGGTCGTCGTCCAGCCACAGCGACGCATTGTGGATGATCGCGCGCAGTCCGTCGTAGTGCTGCTGCAGGTGCTCGATCAGCGCCAGGCGGTCGGCTTCGCGGGTGAGATCGGCCTGGAATTGCCGGATGTTCGGGTGAGCCGCCTGTGGCTGCAGGCGGCGGCTGGCGCTGACCACCTGATGGCCGGCCTCGGCCAGCGCCAGCGCCAGGGCCAGCCCGACGCGCTGGCTGGCTCCGGTGATGAGGATTGGGCTGTTCATGTGCGGGGCAGTCTGTTCGTCCGTTCGTTCGGGCCCCAGCATACCCGAACTGTGCAGGCTTGCGAGTCGCCCGCTCAGCGGCTGCGCAGGCCGTCGCGCGGTGCCTGCGGCGTGCGGCGCGGCGCATGCAGCCACGCGGCCAGCAGCCGAGTGGACAGTGGGATGAACAGGTACACCATCAAGGGCGTCAGGGCCAAGGTGCTGACCAGCACGCGTGGCAGCAAGGGCAGCGGCGCCAACCAGTGGCCGAACAGCAGGTTGAACAGCAGCGACACTGGGAAGAACGCCAACCAGATGGCCGTGGCCTGCTTCCAGCGCGGCGGCGTGCGCACTGTTTCGGTGCCGAACCAACCCTCGATGCCGCTCACGCGCCGCTCTTCGGGGCGTTCGAACAGCCCGTCGCCGCGTTGCAGCCAGGCTCGCCGCGAGGCCGAGTGCTCCCAGGCGTGCAGGGTAGGCTCGTCGCTGAAGCGAAAGATGATCTGGAAGGCGTCGTCCTCGGCGGGTGGGGCGAGGATGCCGGAGCCGAGGTAGCCGGGAAAGTCGGTGGCCAATTGCTCGCCTTCGTGCAGCCAGGCCAGCAGGTCCTGGTAGCGGCCATCGGCGGCGCGGCGCGACACCATGAGGGTGACGGGTGCGGTAGACATCGTGTATCTCCTGACGACGGGGCTGGCGGGTAGCCGGCCCCTGGCCTGTGCCCGGGGTGGTGGGCGACGCAGGCTGGTATGCAAGAATCGGGCGCGGAGTATGACAGCCGTCGAGGTGATCGGTCAGGCCGAGGTGCGGGCGTTCAATTCGGGATGCGCCTGCAGGATGTATTCGCGCAGCCGGTCGATTTCATCAGGCGCGCTGTGGGCCAGGTCGTAGGCCGCCAGGTCGGCGTCGATGCACCGGCGCAGCGTGCCGATCAAGGCGATCGGATGCAGCCCGCACGGGGCGAAGAACAGCTCGAAGCGAGCCGGTGGCGGGCGCTTGCCGCGCACTTCCAGCAGCACCCCTTTGAACGAGATGTCGCGTACCCACAGCGTGCTGGACTTGCCCTGTGCATCGAGCAGGGCCGTGGGCGGGGCCAGCGACAGGCGCCAGGGCCGCAGCCTGGGGCCTTCTTCGTAGATTTCCGGGGAGCCCAGTTGCAGGTGCACCGCGTGGAATTCGTCCTCGACCAATTGCAGGGGAATGCTGATTTGCTGGTTGTCCAACTGCGCCTGCAACGTGACC
Source organism: Pseudomonas sp. SC11 (assembly GCF_047039205.1). Lineage (NCBI taxonomy): Bacteria > Pseudomonadati > Pseudomonadota > Gammaproteobacteria > Pseudomonadales > Pseudomonadaceae > Pseudomonas > Pseudomonas sp. SC11. The sequence goes on from NZ_CP178183.1 coordinate 1,120,585, forward strand.
TGCTCGCTGGCCACCAGGCGAGTGAGCAATTGCTGCAGGCGCGGGTCGCCGTTGACCAGCAGGCTCGCGCTAGGCGCTGGCTGGTTCAACTGCGGCACATGCTGCATGTCCTGGATGAAATCCAGCTCATCCTGGGTGAGGAGGGCGTCGGCTGGCATGATCGGGCTCGAATCAGGCGTGTTCACGGAGTTTTACGCAGCCATGGACTGAAAATGCTGGCGAAGGTTCAGGTGGCTGGACAGGCGGTCATCGCGCTCGAACTCCCTACCCAGCCTGAACGACCGGCAGCATTAGGCATTTTCCCGGCGTCGAGTGCTAGTATCCTACGCTTTTACTCGGTTTCGGAATCCTCTGTTGATGAAAGTCGCCATTATTTCCGGCTCGGTGTACGGCACCGCCGAAGAAGTTGCCCGCCACGCTGAATCGCTGCTCAAGGCCGCCGGTCTTGAGGCCTGGCATGCCGCCCGCGCCAGCCTCGACGACCTTCGCGGCTTCGCGCCCGAAGCCTTGCTGGCCGTGACCTCGACCACCGGCATGGGCGAGTTGCCAGACAACCTCATGCCGCTGTATGCCACCCTGCGCGATGTGCTGCCCGGCGAATGGCGCGGGCTGCCGGGCGCGGTCATCGCCCTGGGCGACTCCAGCTACGGCGACACCTACTGCGGCGGCGGCGAGCAAATGCGCGAACTGTTCGCCGAACTGGGCGTGCACGAAGTGCAGCCCATGCTGCGCCTGGACGCCAGCGAGACGGTAACCCCGGAAGCGGATGCCGAGCCGTGGCTGGCGCAACTGGCGGCGTTGCTCAAAGATTGATCTTCAGCGATCCGCCAGCGGCCCACGCTCGCGCACCAGGTCCAGCCAGGCCTGCGCGGCGTGCGACAGGTAAGCGCCTTGGCGCCAGATGAAGGCGATGTCCCAACGCAGGTGATCCGGTGCCAGCAGCGGCAGGCGTACCACGCCATCGCGCTGCAGGCGGCGGGCGACCACGCTGGGCAGCAGTACCACGCCCTGGCCAGCGGCGACCAAGGCGGCGAGGAAGTCGGCCTGGCCGCTGCGCCCCCCTTCCTTGGGGGTGAAACCGGCCTGTTGGCAGGCACTGAGCAGCTTGTCATTGAGCATGAAGCTGCGGTCGTAGAGCAGGAACGGTGTGTCTGCCAGCTCGCTCAGCGTTACCCCATCGCGCCCGGCCAGGGCATGCCCGGCCGGCAGTAACGCGTCGAGCGGTTCGTTGCAGAACGGCTGGCGGGCGAATGCCGGATCGCTCGGCGTGACGCTGCCGCCCAACTCCAGTTCGCCACTGCGCACGGCCTGTTCGACGATACGGCTGCCACCTTCGATCAATTGCACGCGGATGTTCGGGTAGCGCCGCCGGTACTCGGCGAACAGGCTGGCGAACAGCGCTTCCCCGCCGATCACCGGCAAGCCCAGGCGCAGTTCGCCGCGGGCCAGTTGGCTGAGGTCGTCGAGTTCGGTGAGTAAGGCCTGGCGCCCACGCCACAGGGCTTCGCCACGCTCGAGCACGATGCGCCCGGCGGCCGTGAGGTGAAGTTGCGAGCCCTGGCGTTCCAGCAGGGGCTGGCCGAGATCGGCCTCAAGCTGTGCCACCTGCTTGCTCACCGCCGACTGACTGATATGCAGCGTCAGCGCGGCCTGGGTGAAGCCGCCTCGGTTGACCACCTCGATGAAGCTGCGGAGCTGTTTGAAGTCCATCTTTTGAATTCTATTTTGGAATGGTAGGCAGTCTAACAATTCGCTTCTGGCCTGGGCAGCGGCTTTCTACAATGCGCGCATGTCGAGGATCCCACTATGAATCTTTCCCGCTGCACCCCGTTGTTGCGCCTGCTCGGCGAACTCGCCGTGCTGTTCGTGCTGTACCTGATCGGCGGCCGGTTGGCAGCCTGGTCCGGCTGGCCGATTCCGGCCGGTGTCATGGGCATGGCGCTGCTGCTGGTGCTGTTCGCCATCGGCGCCGTGCAGCCCGGCACCTTGCAGCGTGGCGCCGGCTGGCTGATGGCGCAGATGCTGCTGTTCTTCATCCCTGCGCTGATGAGCCTGCTCGATTACGGCAGTCTGGTGCGCAGCGAGGGGTGGCGGATTCTACTGGTGATCGCCTTGAGCACCCTGGTGGTGATGGTGGTGACCGCTACCACGGTGGAACTGGTGTGCCGCTGGAGCCTGCGCCATGAATCTTGAGCCGATGTCGCTGTTCTGGCTGGCGCTGACCTTGCTGGCCTACCTGTTCAGCCGCTGGCTGTACGGACGCACCGGGCGCTACCTGCTGTCGCCGCTGGTGCTGGTGCCGGTCCTGCTGTTGGCGGTGGCGGTGCCGCTGCACACCGCGTATGCCGACTATGCGCGCGACACCCAGTGGCTGGTCGGCGTGCTCGGCCCAGTGACGGTGGCCTTCGCTGTGCCGATCTGGCAGCAGCGGGCGATGCTGGCCCGGCACTGGCCGGCGCTGTTGCTGGGGATGCTCGCCGGTAGCCTGGCCTCGATCGGCAGTTCCTGGGGCCTGGCGCATCTGTTGGCGCTGGACGATGCGGTCAGTCGTTCGTTGCTGCCGCGTTCGATCACCACGCCCTTCGCCATGCCGATGGCCCACGACCTGGGCGGGGTGCCGGAACTGACGGCTGTGTTCGTGCTGTTCACCGGCGTGCTCGGGGCGCTGTTCGGCGGCGTGTTGCTCAAGGTGCTGCCGCTGCGCACGCCCTTGGCGCGAGGCGCCCTCTATGGCGTTGGCGCCCACGGCGCCGGGGTCAGCCGCGCCCATGAGGTGGGCGGCGAAGAGGGCTCGGTGGCGGGGCTGGTGATGGTGCTTACCGGTCTGCTCAACTTGTTCGCCGCGCCCTTGCTGCTGCACCTGCTGTGACCGTTCGTGCCCCTGTCCCGCACGGTCATCAAGCTGGCTGCCAAGGCAAGTTCCGCCGCGTGAGGGCCTGACTAGACTGGGCCTCGACACAGAGAGCACATGCAAGTGCCGAGGTGCAATGCAATGAACGCAGCCTTGTCGTACACCTTCATCGACACCGTCATTACCTGACCAGCGGGACTATTCCGATGCCTTTGGCCGAGATTCCATTGTGCGTCTGGCGTACCCGTGGGCGCAGTTTCATCTTTCGGGGCCAGAGCATTCGTTATTGGACAGCAGGGCAGGGCGCGCCCTTGCTGCTGCTGCACGGATTTCCTACCGCCAGTTGGGACTGGCACTACCTGTGGGCACCCTTGGCGCAGCGCTTTCGCGTGGTGGCGTGCGACATGCTGGGCTTCGGCGATTCGGCCAAGCCGCTCGATCACCGCTACAGCCTGATCGAGCAGGCCGACCTGCAACAGGCACTGCTCGAGCACCTGCGCATCGTCCAGCCGGTACACTTGCTGGCCCACGACTATGGCGGCAGCGTCGCCCAGGAACTGCTGGCGCGTCACCACGAAGGCCGGGCGAACATCGCCACTTGCGCCTTGCTCAACAGCCCGTTGTTTCCCGAACTGTGTCCTTCGCCGCTGATCCACAAGTTGCTGCTCAGTCCGCTGGGCTGGCTGGTGGCGCGCTCGTTCGGGCGTGACGACCTGGTCGACACGGTCAGCCAGTTGTACGGACCGTGCACGCACCCCAGCGAAAGTGCGCTGGACGACTGCTGGAGCCTGCTGCTGTCCAACCGGGGCACACGCATTCTGCACAAGCTGATGGCTTGGGTGCCGGAGCGTCATCGATACCGGCAGCGCTGGGTGGACGCGTTGCAAGCGCCAGGTGTGCCGCTGCGGCTGATCCAGGGCGCGGTCGATCCGCTGCACGGCGCGCGCGTGGTGGAGCGCTACCGGCAATTGCTGCCCGAGGCCGACGCCGTGTTGCTGCCGGGCATCGGCCACTTCCCGCATACCGAGGCGCCGGCGCAGGTGCTGCGTCATTACCTGGCGTTTCGCGAGCAGCCGCTGAAGTGGCTGCCGCAGCGGGTGGCCTGGTCCTGAGCGCGGCGATCATCGCTGGGTGTTATCGACGGTCATTCAGAGCGGGTGCGCTTGATTGCCCGTCGCCCGGTGCTGACCGACACTCCAGACTTTCCTGTCCTGCCTGGAGCCATGAGCATGAGCGAGCCGATCAGCCTGCAAGACCGTGTGGTCATCGTCACGGGGGCCGGCGGCGGCCTGGGCCGGGCCCACGCGCGGCTGTTCGCTGCGCGCGGGGCACGGGTGGTGGTCAACGACCTGGGCGGCTCCACCCACGGCGAAGGCGCCAGCGCCTCGGCAGCCGACCGCGTGGTCGAGGACATTCGCGCTGCGGGCGGTCAGGCGGTGGCCAACCACGACTCGGTGACCGACGGCGCGCGCATCGTCGAGCAGGCACTGGACAGCTTCGGGCGCCTCGACGTGCTGGTGAACAACGCCGGCATCCTGCGCGACAAGACCTTCCACAAGATGGACGCGGCCGACTGGGACCCGGTGTACCGCGTCCATGTCGAAGGTGCCTATCGAGTGACCCGTGCCGCCTGGCCACACCTGCGCGGGCAGAACTGGGGGCGGGTGATCTTCACCGCGTCTACCTCTGGCATCTACGGCAACTTCGGTCAGGCCAATTACGGCATGGCCAAGCTCGGCCTGTACGGCCTGACCCGCACCCTGGCACTGGAAGGACGCAAGCACGGCATTCTGGTCAATGCCATCGCCCCTACTGGGGGCACGCGCATGACCGAGGGTCTGATTGCGCCGCAGGTGTTCGAGCGGCTGCGGCCCGAGTTGGTCAGTCCGCTGGTGGTGTATTTGGGCAGCGAACAGTGCCAGGACAGCGGCCAGTTGTACGAAGTGGGCGGTGGATGGGTGGGCAAGGTGCGCTGGGAGCGTAGCCTGGGGGTGGGTTTTGACCCGAACGCTGGCTTTACTCCGGAACAGGTGGCCGAGCATTGGGCGCAGATCGGCGATTTCGACGGCGCCGTGCACCCTGAAGACAGCTTGCAGGCGTTGCAGCAGATGATGGCCAATCTTGAGCGCTATCCCGCCGATCAGTAGCGCCGCGAAGACGAAAAAAAGCCGCTGCACGGGCAGCGGCCAATCGAGACGTCAGATCAAGGAGCTTCAAAATCAACGTCGGTGAGCCTGGGACAGGCGAACGACGGAGGGGGATGGTGCCGTTCGCGCGACCCAACGATGCGCAGGATAAGCCTCTGATCCATCGGGAAAAATAGCGTCTTGCGACATTCACCTTTACCTCCGGGGTAAAAGTCGGGCAGCGCTTCCCGACTGACTCCTGGCGGCGCCGTGCTCACCATCGCGACTTTCCACAGCGGAGCGTCGGCGATGATTGATTCACTCGGTTTCGAGCTTTTTCCCCTAGGGCCTGATGGTCAGGCGGCGGTCGACGCGCAGGCGCCGCGTGAGGACCTGCTGCTGGAGCTGGCCAGGTGCTGCTTGCAGGTGCAGCGCTGTTTGCGTACCGCCCCCCATCTGCACACGATCGCTCCAGCACTGGAGGGAGTCGAGGGCCTGGACGCTGCGCGGTCAGGTCGCAGCGCCGCGCTGGCGCAGTGGTGGGCAATTCACTCGGTGGTCAAGCCGGACACCGCCTCGTTGGCGTCGCTGCTGCTGCGCCTGGTCGATCTCGAAGCGTTGACGTTCGTGCACACCCGCCAGAGCGAACGCGAGGCTGTCGAGGCGTTGCTGCTGACCCGGGGAGAGGCCTGCGAGTTGCAACGGGTGTGGTTGGTGGCGGGCGGGCAACGCATTGCACTGCCGGGCACCTATGCCGGTCTCCCTGACTCGGCGCCCGACGCGGCGCCGACCGATCTGCTGGTGCACTGCGTGGCCACCGGCGTGTGGTTCGATGCTCAACCCAAGCGCGTGGCCCGGCACCTGCGGGCCGCGTTGTTGAAGGGGGGCGTTTGGTTCGAACTGCTGAGCGAGACCAATCGGCAACAACTGCGGAACGCGCAGGATTGCGACCTGGAATTCGAGCCTCTGGAGCGTTCGCTGTACAAGGCGGTGGTGGAGGATCTGGGTCAGGTGCAGGCGATGCTGTCGAGCAGGGCGTTGCAACGGCATGCCGACACCGTCCAGACGGTCGCCCAGTGGGATGCCGCCGCGCGCCTGGATGCGTTCGTCGCCCAGGCGCAGCAGTATGCCGCCGCACAGATGGCCGCCTATCGCCACAGCCTGCTGCCGCAATGGCGGCGCAACCTGCGCGGCGCTGACCTGGAGCGCTATGTCCAGCTCGAACAGCAAATGCTGCAGGCCGAGCAGCAGTGCGTCGCGCACCTGGGGACGCTGGCCAGTGTCGATGCCTACGCCCAGCAGGCCGTGTCCGATTACCTACAGAAGCACCTGGCGCTGACCCTGGACCCTGCGACGGTGCAGCTTGAGATCGAGCGTCGGTTCGCCACCACCGACGCCGGCGACGGCAGTGGGCGCACGACGCTGCTTAACTGGGCGTTGCGCGGCGGCTACCGGGGCGAGCGCCTGGCGGTGAAGGTGCTCGACCCGCTGCTGGCATCGGCCCTGGACGTCGCCAGCGTACAGCGCATGATCGACACCCTCGATTTGCGCGTGCGTTACATCGAAGCGATCAAGCAGTTGTATCAGCAAGAACAGACCCAGCTCGACGTGCAGGCGGCCATTGCTGCACGTCTGGCGCTGGCCAGTTGCGCGGCGCGATTCCAAGGTGCGGCTGCCCCCGCCTGCGACCTGATCGAGGCCGCCATCGCCGACCAGATGGCGCAGCGGGGCATCAAGGCCGGGCTGCTGCGCATCGATCAGGCGACGTCCGCGCTCAAGCACCTGCTGTACCTGACCGATGGCAGCACGCATTTGCTTTACGCGCCGGGTTCGCCCGATGGCGATTTTCTCGTCTACCCATCGTTCACGGCGCTGTCCTTGGCCGTGGGAGGCTGGACGGCCCAGGCATCGGGGGTCGAGTACCTGGTGGAGCAATCGGCGCTGGCTGACCGCGAGGCGCTGTCGCGCCAGCTTGCCGAGGTCGTTCGCAAACCGACGCTGTGGACGCCGCAGACCGTCAACGTGCATTGGATCGATTCACAGACGTGGTCGCAGGTGCTGAAAGCCGTGTGCGCGCGACGCTGCCAGGCCATGCCCGAGGATCTGCTGGCGGCAACGCCACCGTGGTACCTCGAGGCGAGCGTCGCGCTGCGCCAAGCGCTCGGCGATACCGATCAAGAGCTGGAACAGGTGTTGGCGGTGTACCGCCTCGCGACGCCCTTGGTCAGCTTCCAGGACTACGCTCGGCACGAGGTGAGCCAGTACATCAATAGCTTGCCCGGCAATCGTGCCGGACGCATCGATCCGGACAAGGTGACCGTGCATTTGGACGAGGATCGCAGCTTGAGCCTCACCGAGCTGGTCATGAAAGGCCATGACACCAGCTACAACTTCGCGCAGTTTGCGCGGATCGATTCCACCACCCCGCTCGGCCAGGATGTCTCGCACTTGGATCGCGTCGTGCTGGCCAGCTATGTGCGCAGCGCCAGGCTCGGTGAACGCTACATCGAGTTGCTCAAAGGTCGCTACCTCGACCCGGCGGCGCCGGGCTACACCCGCCAGCGTGAGCTGCACCGGTTGCTGGTGTCGCTGAAGATGCGCCGCGACCTGCTGTGTCAACGGATGCAGGGGCAGATCCCGGAACAGGTCGCCGGTTGGCTGCTCGAGGGCGTCGAGAGTCTGGCCACGGCGCAGATCGCCGACGACTTCGCGGTGGTCGACTTGAGGCTGGACGGCTGTCGGATCGAAGGCGCCTACCGCTTGTACCGCGCCTCCAAACCCGAGGCCGGGGAAGCGCTCTACCTGCCAGACGTCGCCCAGGGTCCGGCCTATCGTTCCCGAACGCACTTGGCCCAACGCTGGCGCGAAGATCGGCTGGGCGATTATTTCTACGCCCGTGCCTCCTGGCGCAATCAGCCCAGGATCGGCAGCCTGCATCAACGGTTCATGCGCGACGGTGATGGGGGCCACGAGGTGGTGATGCGCGCCATTCAGGCTTACCGGGATGAGCCGTTGCGCGACCTGGCCGACGATCTGGCGCCCCGTGTGCGGCGTCTGATCGCCGATGCCGATCGCCATAGCACCAGCGTGGCGGAGCGGGTCTCGTCGCTGGTGGTCGAGTGGGTGATCGTCGCGGCGGGGCTGCTGACCATCCCTATTCCGCCAGCGAACATGCTGGTGGGCATCGGGTGCGCGGTGAGGTCGTTCTTCAGTGCGGGGCAAGCCTGGAAAGATGGCGACCGTGCCGCGTTCTACACCCGACTGGGCGTGGGCGCGCTGGGGCTGTTCGCTTCCAGCGGCGCCTTGGGGCGGGTGCTCGGCCGCGTGTCGCAGTCCTTGCGCGGCCTGTTGGGCCAGCAACCGCAGGCGCCGAGCATCGTGGTGAAAAAGGTGCCGTACGGCAAATGGATCGTGCAATTGGCGGACGACTTCGGCGCGGATGCTGCCTCGGAAGTGCTGCCCGCCCTGTACGACGGTTTCGACGACGAATTGCTCAAGCTGGTGGAGCTCAAGACCTGGAACACTTGAGTCAGCGAGGCTCGAAGCCCATGCGCCGACTCACTGCCTGAGTAGCCTGGAGCAATTGCACCGCGGCTGGCCCTGCGGCATCGGCATGGAACATGGAGGTGGGGCCGACCACGGTCATCACCGCGGCGATCTGGCCGAGGGCGTTGAACACCGGGGCCGACAGGGCATCGACCCCCGGCATCAGCAAACCGTGGACGTGGTGCAGGCCTCGTTCACGGATCTGCGCCAACGGCTCGACGTAGTCTTCGACGCGTTGCCCCAGTAGGGCCAATTCCCGGTCGCGCAACTCGAGGGTTTCGCGTTCCGGCAAGTGCGCGGCGAACACCAGGCCGGTGGACGAACTGAGCAGCGGCAGCACCGAGCCGATCTGGGTGACCACGGTGACCGCACGTACCGCCGGCTCGATGTTGACGACCGTCGCGCCCTGGTTGCCCCAAACGGCGATGAAGCAGCTTTCGTTCAGTGCATCGCGCAGGTCGGACAAGGGCCGCGCGGCCACCTTGAGCACGTCGATGCTGCCCAGCGCCGCCAGCCCCACGCGCAGGGCTTCGCGGCCCAGGCCGTAGTGGTTGGTGACCGGGTCCTGTTCGGCGAAGCCGCTGGCGATCAGCGCCTGGAGGTACCGGTGGACCTTGCTCGCCGGCATCTGCACATGCTCGGCCAGGCGCGACAGCGCAGTGGAGGGCGACAGCTCGGCCAGGGCCTTGAGGATGTCGGTGCCGACTTCGGCCGAACGCACTTTCTGCTTGGGGTTGTCGGGAGCGGGCGTGTCTTTGGCCATTGTCGGGCGGGTCCGGGAGTCGTCGTGGCGCCTTTATAGCTTGACGCGGGCGTAGCGGCAAATTACGTTATTCGTAATTGGATTACGATAAAAATAATTTCCCAGGGCGTGGGTTGCGCCAACAGTGCTCGGGCTGTGCCGAGCCGAAGCGACACCGCCCGCCAGCGACGGCTCCCCGAGCCCGGAGGCCCTGATGACCCGCGACACCTCTGCCGATCTCACCTACCTGAGCGGCTTCGGCAACGAGTTCGCCAGTGAAGCGCTGCCCGGTGCCCTGCCGGTCGGGCAGAACTCGCCGCAGAAAGCGCCCTACGGCCTGTACGCCGAACTCTTGTCCGGCACCGCGTTCACCATGCCGCGCAGCGAACTGCGTCGCACCTGGCTCTATCGCATCCGACCTTCGGCGCTGCACCCACGCTTCGAGCGCCTTGAGCGCCAACCCCTAGCTGGCCCGCTCGCACCTGGCAATCCCAATCGCCTGCGCTGGAATCCTCAGCCGATCCCCGACGCGCCCACCGACTTCATCGAAGGCTGGCGACCCATGGTGGCCAATGCCGAGGCCAGCAGCCCTGCTGGCGTGAGCATCTACCTGTATACGGCCAACCGCTGCATGGACCGGGTGTTCTTCGACGCCGACGGCGAGTTGCTGCTGGTGCCGCAACAGGGCCGACTGCGCATCGCCACCGAGCTGGGTGTGTTGCAGGTCGAGCCGCAGCAGATCGCGGTGATCCCGCGCGGCATGAAGTTTCGTGTCGAACTGCTCGACGGCCAGGCCCGCGGCTACATCGCCGAAAACCACCGCGCGCCGCTGCGCTTGCCCGACCTGGGGCCGATCGGCAGTAACGGTCTGGCCAACCCGCGTGATTTCCTCACGCCGGTGGCGCACTACGAAGACCGCCAGGCGCCTGTGCAACTGGTGCAGAAATTCCTCGGCGAGCACTGGGCGTGCGAGTTGCAGCACTCGCCGCTGGACGTGGTCGCCTGGCACGGCAGCAACGTGCCGTATCTGTATGACCTGAGGCGTTTCAACACCCTGGGCACCGTCAGCTTCGACCATCCGGACCCGTCGATCTTCACCGTGCTGACCTCGCCCAGCAGCGTGCAGGGCCTGGCCAACCTGGACTTCGTGATTTTCCCGCCGCGCTGGATGGTGGCCGAGAATACCTTCCGCCCGCCATGGTTCCACCGCAACCTGATGAACGAGTTCATGGGCCTGATCGACGGCGCCTACGACGCCAAGGCCGAAGGCTTCCTGCCCGGCGGGGCTTCGTTGCACGGGGTGATGAGCGCCCACGGTCCGGATGCCGAGACCTGTGACAAGGCCATCGCTGCCCAATTGGCGCCGCACAAGATCGAACAGACCATGGCCTTCATGTTCGAGACCAGCCAGGTGCTGCGACCCAGCCAGCAGGCCCTCGACAGCGCGCAGCTGCAAACCGACTACGACCGCTGCTGGGCAAGCCTGCCGAGCACCTTCAACCCGAACCGGAGATGACCGATGAACCAAACCGCCATGGCCCGTAGCTGGGTCGAACACGCCAACGGGCATCGCGATTTCCCCCTGCAGAACCTGCCGTTGGGCATTTTCAGCCCAGCGGGCCAGACGCCACGCTGCGGCGTGGCCATCGGTGATGCGATTCTCGATCTGGAGGCGGTGCTGGCCCTGGGCCTTCTGGAGGGGGAGGCCAAGGCGGCCGTCGAGGCCACCCGAGGCGGTGCGCTGAATGCCTTCTTCGCCCTTGGTCGAGGGCCGCGCGTGGCCTTGCGCGAGCGTTTGCAGGCATTGCTGGGCGAACACAGTGCGCATCAGCAGGCGCTGACCAGCGCGTTGCATGCGGCGCACGCGTGCCAGATGCACCTGCCGGCCAAGGTGGGTGACTACACCGATTTCTACGTGGGCATCGAGCACGCCCGCAACGTCGGCAAGCTGTTCCGCCCAGACAACCCGCTGCTGCCCAACTACAAGCATGTGCCGATTGCCTACCATGGCCGTGCGTCCACCCTGCGCCCGTCCGGTACCCCAGTGCGCCGTCCCAAGGGTCAGACCTTGCCGGCCGGGCACAGCGAACCGACCTTCGGTCCCTGTGCACGGCTGGACTATGAGCTGGAACTGGGCATCTGGATCGGCCAGGGCAACGAGATGGGCCAGGCCATCGCCATTGGCGATGCCGCCGAGCACGTGGCGGGCTACTGCCTGCTCAACGACTGGTCGGCGCGCGACATCCAGGCCTGGGAGTACCAGCCGCTCGGTCCGTTCCTGTCCAAGAGTTTCATCACCACGCTGTCGCCCTGGGTGGTGACGGCCGAGGCCCTCGCGCCGTTCCGCAGCGCCCAGGCACCGCGTCCGGAAGGCGATCCGCAGCCGCTGCCGTACCTGTACGACGAACGCGACCAGGCTCAAGGTGCCCTGGACATCGAGCTGGAAGTGCTGCTGCTCACCGAGCGCATGCGCGACGAAGGCCTGCCGGCCCATCGCCTGACGTTGAGCAACAGCCGCAGCATGTACTTCACCGTGGCGCAGATGGTCACTCACCACAGCGTCAACGGCTGTCAGTTGCAGCCGGGCGACCTGTTCGGTTCCGGCACCTTGTCGGGGGCCGAGCCCGGCTCGTTCGGCAGCCTGCTGGAGATCACCGAGGGCGGCAAGCAGCCGGTGCAACTGGCCAGCGGCGAGGTGCGCACATTCCTCGAGGACGGCGACGAGATCATCCTGCGTGCCCGTTGCAGCCGTGCAGGCGCTGCCAGCATCGGCTTCGGGGAGTGTCGCGGCAGGATCGTCGCGGCCAACTGAGGAGGGCAGGGCGATGCAACTGTTCACCTACTACCGCTCCACATCGTCGTATCGGGTGCGCATCGCCCTGGCGCTCAAAGGCCTTGGCTATCAGGCGCTGCCGGTCAATCTGCTGCAGGGCGAGCAGCGCGGCGCCGACTACCTGGCACTCAACCCGCAGGGCCGGGTGCCGGCGCTGCGCTGCGACAGCGGCGCGCTGCTGGTGCAGTCGTCGGCGATCATCGAGTACCTGGAAGAGTGCTTTGCCGACCCTCCGCTATTGCCCCAGGACGCCGAGGCACGCGCCAGGGTACGCGCGGTGGCCGCGCTCATCGGCTGCGACGTGCATCCGCTGCACAACGTCAGCGTGCTCAACCACCTGCGTCAGCTCGGCCACGACGAGGTGCAGGTCAAGCAGTGGATCAGCCACTGGATCAGCCAGGGGTTGGCGGCGGTGGAACGGCTGATCGGCGATGAGGGCTTCTGTTTCGGCACGGCGCCGGGGCTGGCGGATGTGTACCTGCTGCCACAGGTGTACGCGGCTGAGCGATTCGAGGTCGACTTGGCGCCGTTTGCGCGCATTCGTCGTGTCGCTGCCCTGGCTGGGCAGCATCCGGCATTCATTGCCGCGCATCCCGCGAATCAAGCCGATACGCCTTGAATCAGTGGATCGAGCGCGTGGCCGTGGGCAGTTGTCCGAGGCGATCGCTGAGTTTCAGGCGCTGCATCGGATCATCGGTCAACAGCAGCGCGTGCTCCAGGTCGAAGCGCTCGGCCTGGGGACAATCCAGTTGCTGGTAAAGCGCGGCGCGGGTCAGGTAGTCGGTGACCTGTACCGGCCCCAACTGCATCACCCGCTCGGCATCGATCAGCGCGGCCAGGGGCTTGTCGTTGCTGATGTGCAACTGGCGCAGGTTGCGTGACAGGCGCTGCAACATCAGCGCTGGCGTGGCGCCACGCAGGTGCTCGGCGCTCAGGGTCGTCTGCGGACCGTACTGGCGGGCCAGCAGTTCGCGGCAGTCGTTGGGGTACAGGCGTCGGCCACCGCAGGGGTCGAGCAGATGATCCGCCCCCGGCACCCGCAGCAGGAAGTGGCCGGGGAAGTTCACCCCTTCCAGCGGAATCGACAAGCGTCGTGCGAGCTCCAGCGTCAGAATCGCCAGCAGCAACGGCTGGCCGCGTCGGCGCTGCAGCACGTTGTCCATCAGCGCAGCCTGAGGCCGCAGCGGATGGAACTCGTCCTGCTGGAAACCCAGGGCACTGAGTTGGCGCAACAGCGGCTGAGCCAGCTCGACCACTGGCAGCATCGGCAGGCGGGCATTGATGTCCTGATACAGGCCGTTGAATTGGCTGATGCAGGCAGGCACATCCACGTCGCGGTGGTGCTCCGCAGCGATCCACAAGGTGGCTTCCAACAGGGCGACCGGTGAGCGGTCGAGGCAGGCCAGGCAGGCGTGACGTGGGTTCATGGGACTTCTCCGCACACACAAATGCCCTGTCTCGAAAATCCGCGGTTTCAGTTGGGCCGAGTGGCTTGGGGGGAAGCGGTCACTGGCAAACCTGAGCAGCACATGTTCGAGACAGGACACTTGAGGTGTAGCCTCGGTAGGCGCGTTCGTCCAGTGGTCTGGCCGACGCCCGGGCGATGGCGAACTGCCTATACTGGATGAGCACCGCGAAGGGGAGCCCGTCGATGTTCGCGCTCATGCAAAGCACCCGCACCCAGTCCCTGCACCTGTGGACCGATCCGGACACGGGCCTGAAGGCCGTGGTGGCCATCCACAGCCAGCACCTGGGACCGGCATTGGGCGGCTGTCGCTACCTGCCCTACGCCGATGAGCAGCGTGCACTGAGCGAGGCGCTGCAACTGGCGCAGGTGATGAGCTACAAGGCGGCGTTGGCCGGTTTGCCGTTCGGCGGGGGCAAGGCGGTGATCCTGCGCAATGTCCATGTCGAGAATCGGGCGGCGTTGTTCGAGGCATTCGGGCGCTTCATCGACACCCTGCAAGGGCGTTTCATCACGGCGGTGGACAGTGGCACGTCCGTCCTGGACATGGACTGCATCGCCCGAGCCACGCCCCATGTCAGCAGCACGACAGCCTGTGGCGATCCTTCGCCGCACGCGGCGTTGGGGGTGTTCGCAGGCATTCGCGCCACGGCCATGGCGCGCCTGGGCAGCGACAACTTCGAAGGGCTGCGGGTGGCCGTGCAGGGCCTGGGCAACGTGGGCTATGCACTGGCCGAGCAACTGCATGCGGCAGGCGCCGAACTGCTGGTCAGCGACCTGGACCCCGGGCGGGTGAGGCTGGCGGTGGAGCAGCTCGATGCGCACCCCGTGGCGCACGACGCGCTGATCAGCACGCCCTGCGACCTGTTCGCACCCTGTGGTGTCGGACCGGTGCTCAATGCACAGAATGTGATGACCTTGCGCTGCGCAGCGGTGGCCGGTGCCGCCAACCAGCAACTGGCCGACTTGCAGGTGGCCGACCGACTGGAGACGCGCGGCATTCTCTATGCGCCGGAGTATGTGATCAACGCCGGTGGCCTGATTCACGTGGCCCTGACCCACCGTGGCGCCGACCCACGCACCATCACCGCGCATCTGGCCCGCATTCCCGAGCGGCTGACCGAAGTGTTCGCCCACGCCCAAGCCGAAAAACGCTCGCCTGCGCGCGTGGCGCACTGGCTTGCCGAGCGGCTGTTGTACGGCTGAGGCGCCGGTAGCGTTACGGCCTATTCGGCTTCGGCAGGCGTGTCTTCGAGCAACTCGGCCAATGCGTCGGGCTGGCTCTTGAACGCGCGGGCGAACACGTCGCGGTTCTTGGCCATGTAGATACCCGCTTCCTCCACCTGCTGCTCGTTCAGCGACGGCACGGCTTTTTGCAGGACTTCGGCCAGGCGCTCGGCCAATTCGAGCATCTTGTCATGACGATCGGCTTCGGCTTTATCCATGAACAAGCGCTCCGGGTCGCGGCTGCTGCGGTACACCACTTCGACGGCCATTCATCACCTCTGTGCCTTATGCGTATGTGGGTTGGAAAATATGGGGTGCACGATAACTGTATTTTTATACAGTGTCGAGCATAGTCTATCGCCACCGACCTGGCGAGTGGCCATTTGATTTTAGCGGGCGCCCTGTCGCCAGTTGATGACCACAGGTGTCGTGCGGCACTCGGCCGCCTTCCAAGCACGGGGCCTGGCCCTTTAACTGCATGCCACAAGCGTCACAAGGCTGATGCATCATGCTGCCTGTCGTCATGGGGAATCGAACGATCGTGAACATCAAATGGGCTGAAAAGCTGCGCAAGGGCCTGCACGGCTCCGCCGACTCACTGGGCAACCTGTGCGTCGAGTCCTTCCACTACCTGGCGTTGTTCGGCATCGGGGCGATAACCGCCTACGCGGCGGTGCTGACCTTCATCGACATGCTGTCCAAGGGCGGCATCAGCGTCGATGACATCCTGCTGCTGTTCATCTACCTGGAGCTCGGGGCGATGGTGGGGATCTATTTCAAGACCAACCACATGCCCATCCGCTTCCTGCTCTACGTGGCGATTACCGCGCTCACCCGCCTGCTGATCGGCGATGTGTCGCACCACAAGGCGCCGGACGTAGGGCTGCTGTACGTCTGCGGAGGGATTCTGCTGCTGGCGTTCGCGATCCTGGTGGTGCGCTACGCTTCGTACCGCTATCCGTCGACCCGGGTGATCGACGCCAGCGGCAAGGACATGGACGACGGCAAGGTCTGACGCTTAGGCTCTGTCTGAAAAGCCCTGATACTTGGTGATCCTGCGTTGAAAACAGCCTGGATCGCCAGCCCGGTCGGAATGCTCATTTACAACCAGTAAAGTCGAGCGCGACTCCGACCGTTCCTCGGCTGTTTTCGCCTTGTCTCCCCGGCGTTCAGAACTCTTCAGACAGAGCCTAGCGCGCGATGCCCGCCATCTGCAGTACCCGCTCATGGGCACCGCGGTCGGTCATGGCGGCCAGCAGTTCCAGCGCGTCTTCGCCCTGCTCGATGGCCAGTCCCAGGCGGATGCTGTCGACCACACGGCGCAGGCGCACCGGGTCGTTGCGCTGCGCGGCGCTGATCAGGCGTTTGGCGACCACGCCGGTGTCCTTGGACAGGGTCAGCATGATGCTGCCGTCCAGGCGTTCGATACTGAGGTTGACCCGGTAGTGCGGGGCAAAGGCGTCGCTGATCAGGTCGAAGGGATTGGTCATGGGCCTGCATCTTCGCAAAGGTGTGCAAGCATTGACCGAAGGACAGGGCAGATGGTTCAGCGTCGTCGCTGAGGTGACCCGCGTCAGGGCTCCCAGCATGCTCTGAAGGCCGCACACGAAAACGCCCGGTGCAGTGCACCGGGCGTTTTCAGTGAACCGTCATTCTTCTTCGACGGGCTGCAACACGCTGCGCTTGCTACGCAGCTTGCCGAACAGATGTTCCAGGGCATTGTTCAGCTTGTTCGCCGCGCCTTCGATCGCATGATCCAGCGAATCGGCGGTGTGGCTGACGGAAATCGGTTGATGGCCTTTTGGCCGCGCCTCCATTTGGCAGCGTTTGTCTTGCGGACCGGCCTTGTCGCCGTTCTCGTCACGCAAGTGGACCTCGATGCGGGTGAGGTCATCCTCGTAGCGCTGCAGCGTGCTTTCCAGCGTGCTGCGGACCCATTCGTTCAGACGGCTGCTGCTGTCGATATGGTTGCTGCTGTTGACCTGGATTTGCATGATTCAATCCTTATTCAGCTTGCTCGCGTGGAGGCGTGCTCAGGCCCTTGAGGCCCCTGGAAATGCTTCGCCTCTTGACTCTAAAGTCAGGCAAGCGCCAAGGGATTTCAACCCCTGGCTGAAAATAAATGTTCTGTTGCATTCGCGCCCGCGCTACGACGGGCGAGTCTCTGGAGGCGGACCGTCTCGAAGCTTTGCTTATGAGAATTGAAATCATTACTATTGCACGTCTTCATCTTCGCTTCGGACCGCCGCACCATGAAAAGCCAAGCCGCCGGCCTGCCTTTGCGCTATCGCCTGGCCGTCACCTCGCGCAGTCTCGCCGCCTTGTTCGGCGGTTATCTGCTGGCTTCGGCGGTGAGTGTCTGCACCAGCCTGCTGATGCCGGGTGCCCAGGTCGATGCGGCGCTGACCGGGATGATGCTGTCGTTCGTGTTCTACGTGCTCGCCTTCCTCTGGTGCTTCGCTTGCCGTAGCGCGCTGCGCGCCTGGTTGGGCGTGCTGCTGCCGGCATTGGTGCTGGGCGCGGTCGGTGTCTTGGCCTGGTGGGTGAAGCAGCCATGAAGGAAGGCTTCCGTCAGGCCATGGCCTGGTTGCACACCTGGACCGGGTTGATCTTCGGTTGGCTGCTGTTCGCCATCTTCCTCACCGGCACGCTGTCGTACTTCAAGGAAGAGATCACCCACTGGACCAAGCCGGAGATCCAGAGCCATCCGTTGAACCGGGCCGCGAGCCTCGATCTGGCCCAGCGCTACCTGCAAGCCCATGCCGCCCAGTCCAGCACCTGGTTCATTCGCCTGCCCAGCGAGCGCGAGGCGGCCTTGAGCGTTGGCTATCGTGAACCCGAGCATTCGGGGCGGCGCGGCTTCAACGGTCAGGAACTGGATGCTGCCAGCGGCCAGCCGGTCGAAGGTCGAGACAGTCGGGGAGGCGAATTCTTCTATCGCTTCCATTTCCAGTTGGAGATGCCACACCCCTGGGGCCGTTGGTTGTCGACGTTCTGCGCCTTCATCATGCTGCTGGGGCTGGTGACCGGCATCATCACTCACAAGAAAATCTTCAAGGAATTCTTCACCTTCCGACCCGGCAAGGGCCAGCGCTCGTGGTTGGACGGCCACAACGCCATCGGCGTGCTGGTGCTGCCGTTTCACCTGATGATCAGCTACAGCAGCCTGGTGATCTTCATGTACATGGTGATGCCTGCCGGGATTCTCGCCAGTTATGGCGACACCAACAGTTACTTCAACGACTTGTTCGGGCGCGACGAAAGCATCGAACGCGTCGGCGTTGCCCCGCAGGTGCCGCTCTCGACCCTGTATCACAAGGTGCTGGAGCAAGCGCCAGGCGCACAGATCAATCTGATTCGTGTGGAGAATCCGGGCGATGCCAGCGCGCGGGTGACCCTCAGTCGCGCCTCGGCCGACAGCGTCGCCTACAGGCGCAGCGCCAATTGGACCTTCAACGGTGCCGACGGCGCGCTGCTGTCGCAGGGCGCGGCGGAGAGCACGGCGATGATGACCTCCTTCACCTTCGTCGGCCTGCACATGGGTAATTTCGCTGGCCCCTGGCTGCGCTGGCTGTATTTCGTGTTCGGCGTCGCCGGCACGGCGGTCATCGGCACGGGCTTGGTGATGTGGCTGGGCAAGCGCCAGCTCAAGCACGCCAAGCGCGAGCGTCAGCCGCCCGAACTGCGCCTGGTCGAGGTGCTCAACATCGCCAGCATGGCCGGGCTGCTGCTTGGCGTGGCCGCGTTCTTCTGGGCCAATCGGCTGGTGCCGGTGGCGCTGGAAGGCCGCGCCGAGTGGGAGATCAGGGCCTTCTTCGTGGCTTGGGGACTGTCGCTGGTGCATGCCACGCTGCGTCCCGGCCGGCGTGCCTGGGGCGAGCAGTTGGCCCTGGGCGCGGCGGCGTTCGGCCTGCTGCCGCTGCTCAACGGCCTCACCACCGGACAGGGCCTGAACCATTCGATCGCCGTGGGCGATTGGGCCATGGCCGGCTTCGACCTCACCGCCCTGGGCACTGGGCTGCTCCTGGCTTGGGCGGGGGCGAAGATGTTGCGCGCGCCCAAGCCCGTGGCCAAGCGCGCGGGCCGTGACAAGGCTGCCGGTCCCACTCTGGAAGCGAACTGATGCTGAGCGTTGCCCTGTTCAACTTCGCGGCGCTGGTCGCCCTGTGCCTGGCCATGGACAAGCACTTCACCGAGTTGCTCGCACGCAAGCCACGCGCAGTGGAATTGCGGGTCTTGCGCGTGGGCGGCGCGACGCTGTTGCTGCTGGGGCTGCTGCTGGCCGTGCACGTGCGCGGGCTGGCGTTGGGGCTGGTGGAGTGGACGGCGCTGCTCATGGCCGGTCTGACCCTGTGGGTGTTCGGCCTGCCCTACCTGCCGCGCGTGCTGCTGGGCCTGGCGGGCGCCAGCCTGGTGCTGGCGCCGCTGCTGGCGGTGTTCGCCGCGTGAGCGAGCCGGAACTCGACGAGGCCGGTGGTCGGGCGCGCTTCGTTCAGGTGTTCCTGGCCCAGCGTGGGCGCATGGAGGCCTTGGTCAGTCGACGCGTGGGCTGTCGCGCCACGGCTTCGGACCTGGTCCAGGAACTGTTCCTGCGCTTCTGGCGCCGACCTACGGTCAAGGTCGAAGCGTTGGACACCTACCTGCTGCGCTGCGCGGGTAACCTGGCCATCGACCACTTGCGCAGCGAAGGCAGTCGCGGGCGGGTGGCCGAGGGGCTTTATCTGGACGATGAAGAGCCGTCGGCCCAGGCGCCCGAGCAGGCGCTGGAGGTCGATCACGACCTGCGCCGAATCGAACAGGCCCTGCGCAATCTGCCCGAGCGCACCCGGCAGATTTTCCTGCTCAACCGTATTCACGGCTGCAAGTACGGCGAGATCGCCAAGGCCATGCAGCTGTCCCAGAGTGCGGTGGAAAAGCATATGATGCGCGCCCTAGAAGCGTGCAAGGCGAGTGTCGCCGAGCCCGCCACCGCAACGCGCAGGCCAGGGAGCGAGCGCCGATGAGTCCGTCCGAGCCGATCACCGCCGAGCAGTCGCGCATGGCCCTGGGCTGGCTGAGCCGTATCAACGAGCAGCCGGCCGCCGCCGACGGCGCAGCGTTCAAACGCTGGTTGCTGGCGCACCCGGCGCACCGTGACGCCTACGCCGAGGCCCAGGCACTGTGGCACCAGAGCGAGGGCCCGGCGCTGCGCCTGGCCGAAGAGGAGCAGGCGCAACTGCAGCAGTATCTCCAGGCCATGCGCCCGTCATCGACGCGTCGGCGCTGGCGGGGAGCCGCGCTGGCGACGGCGGCCTGCCTGGTGCTGGCGCTGGGCAGCCTGGCCGGCTGGCAGCCGCAGTTCTGGCTGCAGGATCTGCGCGCCGATTACCGCAGCGCGGCGCAGGTGCGGCAGGTCACGCTCAGCGACGGTTCGCGCCTGACCTTGGATGCCGGCAGCGCCGTGGCCCTGGACTTCGCCGCCGGCCAGCGCCGTGTGCGCCTGTTGCGCGGTGCGGCGTTCTTCGAGGTGACCCACACCGGCGCGCCATTCCTGGTGCAGGCCGCTGGCGGCGAAGTACGGGTGCTGGGCACGCAGTTCGAGGTGCGCGAGCGCGGCGACAGCGCCGAGGTCACCGTGCGCAGCGGACGCGTGGCGGTGACGCCGGCGCCGGGCGCGACACCGCGCGAACTGGTCGCCAATCAGCAACTGCGTTATGCCGATGGTCACGCCGGAGAAATGCAGACGGTGGACAGCGACAGCCGGCTGGCGTGGCGTCAGGGCTGGCTGAACTACTACCAAGTGCCGTTGGCGCAGGTGGTCGACGACCTGCAGCGCTATTACCCAGGACGCCTGCTGCTGCTCGACGACGCGTTGGCGCAGCGCCCGGTCAGCGGCAGTTTCCCGGTGCAGGAGCCGTTGCAGGCCCTGGCGTCGCTGGGCAAGGTGCTGGGTTTCACGCCGCAGACCTTCTTGGGCCGGGTGACGATCATTCGCTGAGTGCAGCAGGCCCGGGGCGCCGACGAAAAATATTTTCAAAAGCGGGTGAGGTGAAACGGGCTCGCATCCGTGTAGTGAGTGAAAGTGCGATTCATTCGCAACCAACCCGTTTCCTCACAGGTCTGCGTCCATGAAGTTCACCCCGCGTTGCGTCCCTCTCTGGTTCGGTCTTTGCGCCTCGTCCCTGCTGACGCAGGCGCCACTGGCCCGTGCGGCCGAGCAGGTCCAGCTGTTCACCTTCGCCCAGCCCGCCCAGCCTCTGGCCCAGGCACTGGCGGCGTTCAGCCAGACCACCGGGCAGAGCGTGGTGTACACCCTGGCGCTGTCCGGCCAGCAGGCACCGGCGCTGAACGGCGCATTGAGCGCCGAACAGGCCTTGCAGCAGTTGCTCGGCCAGTCGGGTTTGATCTGGCGTCGTCTCGACGCCCGCACCTTCACCCTGGAGGCGATGGATACCGCTGGCGCCGTCAGCCTGCAAGCCACCACCGTCACCTCGCAGTTGGACAACTTCAGTTACCAGCCGCCGGCCAGCGCCTCGATCATGCGCGGCCAGGGCCCGAACCTGGAGATCCCCCACGCGATCAACGTGGTGTCTGCCCAGGTGCTGCGCGACCAGGCCCCGCGCAACCTCGACGACGCGTTGGCCAACGTCAGCGGCATCACTCAGGGCAACAACTTCGGCGGCACCGCCGACACGGTGATGAAGCGCGGCTTCGGCGACAACCGCGACGGCTCGATCATGCGCGACGGCATGCCGCTGGTGCAGGGCCGCAGCCTCAACGCCACCACCGAGCGGGTCGAAGTGCTCAAAGGCCCGGCCTCGCTGCTCTACGGCATCCAGGATCCGGGTGGGGTGATCAACGTGGTCAGCAAGCGTCCACAGATGCAGCAGTACAACGCCTTGACCGTGCGTGGCTCCAGCTACGGCAGTGGCAAGAACGGCAGTGGCGGCAGCTTCGACAGTACCGGCGCGCTGGGCGACAGCAACCTGGCCTATCGCCTGATCGTCGACCACGAGGACGAAGACTACTGGCGCAATTTCGGCGTGCACCGCGAGTCGCTGGTGGCGCCGTCGCTGGCCTGGTACGGCGAAGACACCCAGGTGACTTTCGCCTACGAGCACCGCGAGTTCCTCTCGCCATTCGACCGTGGCACGGCGATCAGCAACCGCACCAACCACCCGCTGGACATCCCGGCCACGCGTCGCCTGGACGAGAAGTTCAACGACATGGAAGGGCGCTCGGACCTGTATCGCCTGGAAGTCGACCACCAGTTGGCCGACGACTGGAAAGTGCACATGGGTTACAGCTTCAACCGCGAAACCTACGATGCCAGCCAGGTGCGGGTGACCGGCGTCAACGATGCCCTTGGCACCTTGAACCGCAGTATCGACGGCACCCATGGCGCCATGAGTCGCGACCAGTTCGCCACCTTGAGCCTGACCGGCAACGTGCAACTGGCCGGCATGCAGCACGACCTGCTGCTGGGCATGGACCACGAAGACCGCAAGGTCTACCGCGCCGACCTGATCCGCCAGGCCAGCCGTTCGAGGTTCAGCTACCTGAACCCGATCTATGGTCGTGAGCCGGAAGGCACGACCGTGCGCGCCAGTGACAGCGACCAGACCGACAAGCTGCGCACCGACTCGCTGTTCGCCCAGGACGCCGTGCACCTGGACGATCACTGGATCGCCGTGGCTGGCGTGCGCCTGCAGCAGTACGACCAACTCGCCGGACGCGGACGCCCCTTCAACACCAATACCGATACCCGCGACCACGCCTGGACCCCGCATGCCTGGCTGGTCTACAAGGTCGACGAGCAGTTGTCGTTCTATGGCAGCTACAGCGAGTCGTTCAAGCCCAATTCCAGCATTGCGCCGTTGACCGGTGGGCGCGTGCTTGACGCCTCCATCGCGCCGGAGGAGGGCAAGGCCTGGGAGCTGGGCGCCAAGCTCGATATTCCGGGTCAGATCACCGGCACCCTGGCGCTGTTCGACATCACCAAGCGCAACGTGCTGGTGGCCAACCTCGATCCACGCTCGGGCGAAACCCTCTACAGCAACGCCGGCGAGGTCAATTCGCGCGGCGTCGAACTCGACCTGAGTGGCCAGCTCAGCGAGCGCTGGAGCCTGATCGGCAGCTACGCCTTCACCGACGCCGAAGTCACCAAGGATCCGGCGCTCAAGGGCAATCGCCTGCAGAACGTGGCGCGCCACAGCGGCTCGCTGTCGGCGGTGTATGACTACGGCAGCCTGTTCGGCGGCGACCGCCTGCGCCTGGGCGCCGGTGCGCGCTACGTGGGCGAGCGTGCCGGCAACCCGAGCAACGACTTCGACCTGCCGGCCTACACCGTGGCCGACGCCTTCGCCAGCTACGAAACCCAGTTGGACGCGCACAAGGTGCGCCTGCAACTGAACGTGAAGAACCTGTTCGACAAGGTCTACTACAGCTCGGCGGTGAACCGTTACTTCGTCGCCCTTGGCGATGCACGCCAGGTCAGTCTGTCGAGCACCTTGGAGTTCTGACTCTCCGCTGAGCGCGCAGGCTCAGGCGAACGCGGCGCGATACGCTCCCGGCGTAGCGCCGAGGGCCTGGCGGAAGCGGTTGCTGAAGTGACTGGCGCTGGCGAAGCCGCACAACAGCGCCACCTGCCCCAGCGGCAGGTCGCCCTGGCGCAGCAGGCGGCACGCCAGCTCCAGGCGCCGCGCCAGCAGGTACTGGTGCGGCGGCAGGCCGAAGCTTTCGCGGAACATCCGCGCGAAGTGGTATTCGGACAGGTGGCAACGCTGCGCCAGATCCGCCAGGGCCAGCGGCTGGTCGAGATGTGCCTCGATGTAGTCGGTCAGGTGCCTGCGCTGATGCGGCGCCAGCCCGCCTTTGAGCCGCAGGCCCTGGCGCAGTCCGACCTGGCCGAGCACGGCGTGGTCGACGATGGCATGCGCCAGACTGCTGGCCAGCAGGCGCTCGCCCGGCTCGTCCCAGCCCAGGTCGATCAATTGACGAAAGCGCAAGGCTTGCTGCGGCTCGTCGATGAAGATCGCTTCGTGCAACTGCATCTGCCGCGGCTCGCGGTCCAGCAGGCGCAGGCAACCGAGGGCGAAGCGTTCTTCGCTGATGTACAGGTGGGCCAGGCGGATGCTGCCGTCGATCACCCAGCTGGACTCATGGCCGGCCGGCATGATGCACAGCTTGCCCGGCGCGCCTTTGTCGGCGGGGCGCTGGCGGCGATAGGTGCCCGTGCCATCGGCGATGTAGCACGACAGCGTGTGGTGGCTCGGCGCTTGATAGTCGCGGGTGTCGTCCCGGTTGTTCCACAAGGCCACGGCCAGCCCCTCGCCGAGCTGCGCGCTGGACTCCAGGCGCGCACGCGGCGAGCTGTGCAGGGCATTGAACACGTGCAGTTGATGAAGTGGCGGCATCGGCGGGTTCCTCGTGACTCGCATCCTACTGCGCGGCGGGCGCGTTGCGCAGAGGGCGGAGCGCAAAAGCGCAAGTTTGTGCAAGCGCGGTGGCGCCAGCCGGTGAAGACTGCGGCGGTCGAGGTCGGGCCGCGTACGCCCAGCCGTCACTTCTCGCGCAAGGATCCACGCCATGAACCTGTCCCTGTACCTGCTCACCGTCCTGATCTGGGGCACCACTTGGATCGCCCTGAAGCTGCAATTGGGCGTGGTGGCCATCCCGGTTTCGATCGTCTACCGCTTCGCGCTGGCCGGGTTGATCCTGTTCGCCGTCCTGCTGCTGACCCGCCGCCTGCAACCGATGGGGCGGCGGGGGCACCTGATCTGTCTGGCCCAGGGCCTGTGCCTGTTCTGCGTCAACTTCATGTGTTTTCTCACCGCCAGCCAATGGATCGCCAGTGGGCTGATCGCCGTGGTGTTCTCCACGGCGACCTTGTGGAACGCCCTGAACGCGCGGCTGTTCTTCGGCCAGCGCATCGCTGCCAATGTGCTCGGCGGCGGTGCGCTGGGGCTGCTCGGCCTGGGGCTGCTGTTCTGGCCTGAACTGTCGGACCATACCGCCAGTACCGAAACCCTGGTCGGGCTGGCATTGGCGTTGTTCGGCACCTTGTGTTTCTCGGCGGGCAACTTGCTCTCCAGCCTGCAGCAGAAGGCGGGCCTGCGGCCGATGACCACCAACGCCTGGGGCATGGTCTACGGTGCGATTCTGCTGGGCCTGTACTGCCTGGTCAGCGGCGTGCCGTTCAGCGTGGAATGGAACGCGCGCTATATCGGCTCGCTGCTGTACCTGGTGATTCCCGGCTCGGTGATCGCCTTCACCGCCTACCTCACCCTGGTCGGGCGCCTGGGGCCGGAGCGTGCGGCGTACTGCACCGTGCTGTTCCCGCTGGTGGCGCTGAACGTCTCGGCCTTCGCCGAAGGTTACCAGTGGACGCCACCGGCGCTGCTGGGCCTGCTGGCGGTGATGGCCGGCAATGTGCTGGTGTTTCGCAAGCCACGACCGATCAAGGCACCAGGCGCGGCATTGGCGATGAAGTGACGGGCGTGCCTGGCGGGGTTGCAGCAGATGCCAGCGCGGGAGTGTCTACACTTGGCCCACTCCCCCAGATCTCGCCAGGTAGGTCATGCAGTCAGTCTCGTCATGGAATCGCCCGCTCACCCTGCGCCAGGCGCAGTTGATCTGCCTGTGTGCGCTGGCGTTGCATGTGTTGCCGCTGATCCTCGCCGACGCGATGTACCTCGACGATGTCTGGCGGGCGCAGACCGCCATCGGTCATTGGAGCGGCGAGGGCCGTCTGCTGACCCAGTGGCTGCACGCTGGGCTGAGCTTTGCCGGTGGTGCCATCAACCTGTTTCCTTTGCCCTTGCTCTTGGCCTTGCCCGTGGCGGCCTACGCGCTGGCACGACTGGCCGTGCACTATTTCATCGAGCCGCGACCCAGCGATCTGCTGGTGGTGCTGCCGCTGTGGTACAGCCCGTTCTTTTTGCAGAACCTGTCGTACCAGTACGACGGCCCGGCCATGGCGCTGGGGGTGTCGGCGATGGTCCTGGCCATTACCGTCCGGCCGCGCCGCCTGTTGGCTGGCGCGGCGCTCATCGCCTGCGGCCTGGGCTTTTATCAGGTGACGCTGAACCTGTTCGTCGGCCTGTGCTGCATCGAGGCGGTACGCGGGCTGCTGCGTGGCGATGAACTGACGAGGGTGCTCGGGGCAGCGGGGCGGCGGCTGCTTCAGGCGCTGTCGGGCGGGGTGCTGTACTTGCTGCTGGCGTTGCCGTGGATGTCCGGGCAGCGCCTGGCGTTGCTGGCGTTCGATTCGGCATGGCCCGGCGAAGTGCTGCGGCGGCTGGGCGTGGTGTTCGAGCATGTCGCGCTGCTGTTCACGCCCGGCAATGTGATGTTGGGCATCGGCCTTGTACTGTTGGCGCTGCTGGGCGGGTTGCGCGCGGCTCGCTCGTCGTTGCGTGAGCGCAGCGCTGTGGACTTGCTGATACGCGGTCTTGGGCTGGGGCTGGCAGTGCTGGTGCTGCTGGTCATGACCTCCGGGATCATGCTGGTGTTCGCTGACTTCAGCCATGGCGCGCGGACCTTGATGGGCTTCGCCTGCGTGCTGGTGCTGCTGTTCCTCCTTGCCAGACTCGGCCTGGACGAGGCTTCGCCTGATCGAGCTTTGATCCTTTGCCTACCGCTGTTGTCGATGCTGTCGCTGGCCTATGCCAATGGCCGCGTGCTGGAGGCGCAGAAAGCGCAGACGGCGGCCATCGCCCAGTACATCGGCCAGGATATCCTCAGTCATCGCGAACTGGACAAAGCCCAGCGATTCTATGTGCTGGACGCGCACCAGTCCGAGGGCTGGCTGCCCGCCGCTTCGGGAACCTTGGACCACGTCCCGGTACTGGCCTTCATCCGCAATTCGAACTTCGTACTGCTGCCCGAGATGATGACCCAGGTCGGCCTTGGCCAGTTCTACATCAACGTGCATACCAATCGAAGTCCGCCGCCTGCTTGGCAGATCGACACCCTGGCCGACGCTGCCCTCGCCCCGATCGTGGACAATCGGCTCTATCGCATTTATCTGGTCGGGGACGAGGGCTACGTGGTGACCAAGCCGCAGCGCCGCCCCTGGACACTGCCATGACCCTACCCGTGCATGGCTTGTGGCGGCAGATGCGTCGCTATGCCCTGGTCGGGGTGGGCAACACCTTGACCCACTGGGCGGTGTTCTTCGGCCTCTACCTGCTGCTGGGCCTGCGCCAGGCCATGAGCAACCTGCTGGCCTTCCTGGCCGCCGCGAGCCTGTCGTACTACGTCAACGCCCGCTACACCTTCGCCGCACGCCCCAGCAAGCGCCGCTACCTGCTCTTCATGTCCGGCATGGGCGCCTTGAGCCTGGCCCTGGGCGCAATTTCCGACTGGGCGCAACTGTCGCCGTGGTTGACGCTGTCGAGCTTTTCCGCGCTGAGCCTGGTGTTGGGCTACAGCTTTTCACGCCGTGTGGTCTTCAGAGGAAGGACGCCATGAACATCACCTTGATCGTGCCGGTGTACAACGAGCAGGACACCCTCGAGCACTTCTACCGCACCGTGCGCGCCGAGCCGTCGCTGCAGGGCATGACGGTGGAGATCCTGTTCGTCAACGACGGCAGCAGCGACGATACCGAAGCCCTGTGCGCGGAACTGGCGCTGCGCGACGAGTGGGTGACGGTGATCAACTTCTCGCGCAACTTCGGCAAGGAGTCGGCGCTGTTCGCCGGGCTGGAGTACGCCGATGGCGATGCCATGGTGCCGATCGACGTGGACCTGCAAGACCCCATCGAGCTGATCGCGCAGATGGTCGAGCGCTGGCGCCAGGGCGCTGACGTGGTCCTGGCCAAGCGCCGCAGCCGCAACGCCGACACCCCACTCAAACGCTGGACCGCGCGCCTGTACTACCGGCTGCACAACCGCATCGCGTCCACCCATATCGAGGAGAACGTCGGCGACTTCCGCCTGCTCGACCGCAAGGTGGTCGCGGCGATCCGCCAGTTGCCGGAGCAGCAGTTGTTCATGAAGGGCGTGCTGTCGTGGGTGGGTTTTCGCACCGAGATCATCGAGTACGACCGCCCGCCACGGGTGGCGGGGGAGAGTAAGTTCGGCCTGTGGCGGCTTTGGAACCTGGCGCTGGACGGCATCACCTCGTTCAGCACGGTGCCGCTGCGCTTGTGGACTTACATCGGCGCTGCGGTGTCGCTGTTCGCACTGTTCTTCGCCGTGTACCTGATCGTGCAGAAGGTGCTGTGGGGCGTGGACCTGCCAGGCTATCCGTCGCTGCTGTCGGCGATCCTGTTCCTCGGCGGGGTGCAACTGATCGGTATCGGCATCCTGGGCGAGTACGTGGGGCGCATCTACCAGGAGACCAAGCACCGTCCGCGCTACGTGGTGCGCAAGGTGCAGGGGCGGCGGCGGCAGCCGCGCGCCCCGGTGACGACGCCGTCCGTGTAGCCGGCGCTGATCGCCTCAGCCCTTCCACACCTGCGGATTGACCAGATCGCGCGGCCGCTCGCCGAGCAGCGCCGCCCGCAGGTTGTCGAGGGCGCGGTTGGCCATGGCCTCGCGGGTTTCGGCGGTGGCCGATCCTACGTGAGGCAGGGTCAGGGCGTTGGGCAGCGTGAACAGCGGCGAGTCGGCCAGGGGCTCTTTCTCGTACACGTCAAGTCCGGCGCCGCGAATCGTACCGGCTTGCAGCGCTTCGATCAGCGCTGCCTCGTCCACCACCGGGCCCCGGGCGATGTTGATCAGGAACGCGCTGGGCTTCATCAGTTTCAGTTCGCGGGCGCCGATCAGCTTGCGCGTAGCGTCGGACAGCGGCACCACGATGCAGACGAAATCGGCTTCGCCCAACAACTGCTCCAGGCTGCGGTATTGCGCGCCCAGTTCCTGCTCCAGCGCCGGCTTGCGGCTGTTGCCGGCGTACAACACCGACATGCCGAAGCCAAGCCGTCCGCGTCGGGCGATGGCCGCGCCGATGTTGCCCAGGCCGACGATGCCCAGGGTCTTGCCGTGCACGTCGCTGCCGAACTGCGCCGGTCCGACGCTGGCCTGCCAGTGCCCGGCCTTGGTCCAGGCATCGAGCTCGGCGGTGCGCCGGGCGCAGCCCATGATCAGTGAAAAGCCCAGGTCGGCGGTGCTTTCGGTGAGCACGTCGGGGGTATTGGTCAGGGCGATGCCGCGTTCGTTGAAGTAGTCCAGGTCGTAGTTGTCGTAGCCCACCGAGACGCTGGACACCACCTCGAGCTTGCCCGCGCCTTCGAGCTGCGCGCGGCCCAGCTTGCGGCCGACGCCGATCAGCCCGTGGGCCTCGGGCAGCGCCTCGTTGAACTGGGCGCTGATGTCGCCGAGCTTGGGGTTGGGCAGGATCACGTTGAAATCCTGCTGCAGGCGCTCGGCCATGGCCGGCGTGATACGGCTGAAAGCCAGGACGGTCTTTTTCATGGGCTACTCCTTGGGAAGCGCTACACGCTACGCGTTTACGGCGGCGAGAAAAAGCGGCGGCCGCTTTCTAAAGGTGGGTCTTGAGATCGGCCTCATGCGCGGCGAGGATCTCCGGCAGCGAATTGCGCAGGTACTCCACCCAGGTCTTGATCTTCGCGTCCAGGTACTGGCGCGAGGGGTAGATGGCGTAGAGGTTCAGCTCTTGCAGGCGGTACTCGGGCATCACCCGCACCAGGCTGCCGTCGCGCAGGCCGTCGATGGCTGAATAGATGGGCAGCACGCCCACGCCCATGCCGCTGCGGATCGCAGTCTTCATGGCGTCGGCGGAATTGACCTGGAACGGCGAGCTGGTGACGTTCACCACCTCTTGTCCTTCGGGGCCGTTGAACAGCCACTTCTCCAGGGCAATGACCGGACTGACCATGCGCAGGCATTGGTGCTTGAGCAGTTCGGCGGGCTTTTGCGCGCTGCCGTGGCGGGCCACGTAGTCCGGCGAGGCGCAGACGATGCTGTAGGTGATGCCCAG
Organism: Pseudomonas sp. SC11; assembly: GCF_047039205.1. NCBI lineage: Bacteria > Pseudomonadati > Pseudomonadota > Gammaproteobacteria > Pseudomonadales > Pseudomonadaceae > Pseudomonas > Pseudomonas sp. SC11. The sequence goes on from NZ_CP178183.1 coordinate 1,150,303, forward strand.
GCGCTGGGAAACGAAACCCGAGTCGGGGAGCTCGGTGGCCAGCACGATGGAGACGTCATAGCCCTCGTCGAGCAGGTCCGGCACGCGGTTGGCCATGGTCAGGTCGAAGGTGACGTCCGGGTGGGTTTCGCGGTAGCGGGCGATGGCATCGACCACGAAGTGCTGACCGACGCCGGTCATCGAATGCACTTTCAATTGCCCGGCCGGACGGGCATGGGCGTCGCTGGCCTCGGCCTCAGCTTCTTCGACGAAGGTGAGGATCTGTTCGCAGCGCATCAGGTAGCGCTTGCCGGCCTCGGTCAAGGCGATGCGGCGGGTGGTGCGGTTGAGCAGGCGGGTTTGCAGATGGGCTTCCAGGTTGGAGACCGCCCGCGACACGTTCGCGGTGGTGGTGTCCAATTGCCCGGCAGCGGCGGTGAAGCTGCCGAGCTGGGCGACGCAACTGAAAGCACGCATGTTTTGCAGGGTGTCCATGGGTCACTCTCGATTTAGAGGGCGAAATTGTGACATGCCGCGACAAAAAAGCACGTGCGACCAAAGCCGGATTATCGCTGTTTCGGTAACAAAGATTCGCAGGAATACGTGCTTATCGCCAATGAAACCCGCCCCTAGAATTGCCCGGCCCACCACCTCATCCTCGGGAAATCGCCGCAGTGCCGCGTCGCCACCTCGGAGCGTTTCGAACGCTCAGTGCCTGTGCCCTCAGTCTGACCTTGAGCGGCTGCATCGCCACCTTGGGCATCGCCCCGCAAAGCCACACCCTGCAACCCAATGAATTGAGCATCGACCACGCCATCGGCGCGGCCGCACAGGACGCCGCCTGGCCAGCCCAGCAGTGGTGGCGAGCCTACCGCGATCCGCAACTAGACCGCTGGATCGAACTGGCCCTGGCCGGCAGTCCGACCCTGGCCATGGCCGCCGCCCGTGTGCGTCAGGCCCGGTCCATGGCGGGCGTGGTCGAATCGCGCGAGCAGCTTCAGGGCGATGGCGCGCTCACCCTCAAGCGCCACAACTGGCCGGACGATCAGTTCTATGGCCCCGGCGCGCTGTCCGGCGCCAACACCTGGGACAACGATGCCCACCTCGGCCTGCGCTACGCCCTGGACCTGTGGGGCGCCGAGCGCAACGCCAGCGAGCAGGCCGTGGACCAGGCCCACGTGCGCGTGGCCGAAGCCCGGCAGGCGGCCCTGGAGCTGCAGAACAATGTGGTGCGTGCCTACATCGACCTGAGCCTGCAGTTCGCCCGGCGCGATATCGTCGCCGCCGAGCTGGCCCAGCAGCAGCAGATTCTCGACCTGGCCCAGCGTCGCCTGGCCGCCGGTATCGGTACCCACCTGGAAGTGAGCCAGGCCGAGGCGCCGCTGCCGGAAACCCATCGCCAGCTCGACGGCCTCGACGAGGCCATCGCCCTGAGTCGCAACCAACTGGCGGCGCTGGCCGGCAAAGGGCCGGGGGAGGGCGCCCGCCTGGCGCGGCCGAGCCTGTCGCTGGCAGCGCCGCTGGCCTTGCCGTCGGCGTTGCCCGCCGAGCTGATCGGCCAGCGCCCGGATGTGGTCGCCAGCCGCTGGCAGGTGCAAGCCCAGGCCCGGGGTATCGATGTGGCCCACGCCGCGTTCTTCCCCAATGTCGACCTGGTCGGCGGCCTGGGTTTCATGGCCACTGGCGGTGGCCCGCTGGCGTTTCTCAGCGGCCGCAAGTTCAGCTACAACGTGGGCCCTGCCATCAGCCTGCCGATCTTCGACGGCGGCCGCCTGCGCGCGCAGTTGGGCGCGGCCTCGGCCGAGTACGACCTGGCAGTGGCGCACTACAACGCCACGGTGATCGACGCCTTGAAAGCGGTGTCCGATCGACTGATCCGCCGCGAGTCGTTGCAGCAGCAGGCGCGTTTTGCCACCGAGTCGGTCGCCGCCGCGCAGAAGACCTACGACATGGCCACCCTCGCGTTCCAGCGCGGGCTCACCGATTACCTCGACGTGCTCAATGCCCAGACCCTGCTGTTTCGCCAGCAGCAGATACAGCAGCAGGTGCAGGCCGCGCGCCTGAGCGTGCATGCCGACCTGGTCACCGCGCTGGGTGGCGGCCTGGGCGCCGGCGCTGATGTGCCGTCGGAGCCGCCGCGATGAGGGACTGGCTGGCGCGCCTTGAGTGGCGCCGCGGTTTCTTCGCCTGGGCGCGCACCGACGGCGTCACCTGGATCTACATCTTCAAAGTGCTGGCCGCCGCCTTCCTGACCCTCTGGCTGGCCATGCGCCTGGAATTGCCGCAGCCGCGCACGGCGATGATCACGGTGTTCATCGTCATGCAGCCGCAGAGCGGTCATGTGTTCGCCAAGAGCTTCTACCGCCTGCTTGGCACCCTGGCCGGCTCGGCGATGATGGTCACGCTGATCGCGCTGTTCCCGCAGAACACCGAGCTGTTCCTGCCCAGCCTGGCGCTGTGGGTGGGCCTGTGCTCGGCCGGGGCCATGCGCTACCGCACCTTTCGCGCCTATGGGTTCGTGCTGGCCGGCTACACCGCCGCGATGATCGGCTTGCCGGTGCTGCAGCACCCGGACCAGGCGTTCATGGCGGCGGTGTGGCGCCTGCTGGAGATTTCCCTGGGCATCCTCGTCTCCACCCTGGTCAGTGCCGCGATCCTGCCGCAATCGGCCAGCGCGGCCATGCGCCACGCGCTCTACCAGCGCTTCGGCGTGTACGCCGGGGTGATGGTCGAAGCCTTGCGCGGCCACAGCGAGCGGGCCCAGCTCGAGACCCGCAACGTGCGCTTCATCGCCGAGGCCGTGGGGTTGGAAAGCCTGCGCAACGTCACCGCCTTCGAAGATCCGCACATGCGCCGCCGCTCCGGCCGGCTGATGCGCATGAACAGCGAGTTCATGGCCATCACCACCCGTTTCAACGCGCTGCACCGGCTGCTGGAGCGGCTGCGCGCGCGCGGGCCTGCGCAGATCGTCGTGGCCATCGAGCCAGGCGTGCAGACCCTGGTGGCGTTGCTCGAACCCTACGTGAACCGCTACCTGACCGACCCTGACGCCCTGCGCCTGACCCTGGAACTGGCCGCCTACAAGGACGGCCTGCAAACCCAGGTGCGCAGCCTGCGCGCTGCCTACCTGGAGACGTCACCCAGCGAAGCCGACCTACTGGATTTCCATACTACCTACGAGCTGCTCTATCGCCTGATCGACGAGCTCTACAGCTACGCCCAGACCCACGCGTCGCTGGCGGCGCACAACCACGAGCGCGAACGCTGGGACGAGCCCTACGTGGCCCAGACCAGTTGGCTGGTGTCGCTGGCCGCCGGGGTGCGCGGCGCCGCCGTGCTGTTGCTGCTGGGCAGCTATTGGCTGCTCAGCGACTGGCCCAGCGGCGCCATGATGACCTTGGTCGCCACGGTCACCGCCGGGCTCTCGGCGGCCTCGCCTAACCCGCGGCGGATGGCGTTCCAGATGGCCTGCGGCACCTTGCTCGGAGCCTTCATCGGCTTCTTCGAAACCTTCTTCGTATTCCCCTGGATCGACGGCTTCACCCTGCTGTGCCTGGTGCTGGCGCCGGTGTTCGCGCTCGGTGCGTTTCTCGCCTCGCGCCCGGCCTATGCCGGCTACGGGGTGGGTCTGCTGGTGTTCTTCTCGATCGGCTCGGTGCCGAACAACCTCACGGTCTACGACCCGTACAGCTTCATCAACGACTACCTGGGCATGGTCATCGGCATGCTGGTGTGCGCTGCGGCCGGGGCCATCATCCTGCCGCCGAACAGCCGCTGGCTGTGGAGCCGCTTGCAGCAGGCGCTGCGCGAGCAGGTGCTGTTCGCCATCGGCGGGCGCCTGCGCGGCCTGGGGTCGGCGTTCGAGAGCCGCACCCGCGACCTGCTGCACCAGGCCTACGGTCTGGCCGCTGGCAAGCCGCAGGTGCAGGCCGAACTGATGGACTGGATGTTCGTGGTGTCGGAGGTCGGCCACGCCATCATCGAGTTGCGCAAGGAGCAGGCCAACGCCCCGGTGCACCCGGCCTACGCCGAGTCGCAGGCGTGGCGCCAGGCGATCCGGGTGATGGGGCGGGCCTTGGCGCGGCTATTCCTGCAACCCAGTGCCGCCAACCACGAGCGTGCGCTGGTGGCCGTGGATCACGCCATCAGCCGTGTGCAGGCCACCGACGAACCGTTCGCCCGGCACTTCGACACTTCGGTGCTGCGCCGCGCCCAGAGTTACCTGCACTTCATCCGCAGCTCCCTGCTCGACCCCCAGTCACCCCTGGCCCCGGCCAAAGGATTGCACCATGCCCCGTGAGATCGCCTTCCATGGCGTGTACCTGCCCACCATGACCTTGATGTTCCTGCTCGCTGCGGGCCTGGCCTGGGGCCTGGACCGCTTCATCGCCAGCCATGACGGTTACCGTTTTTTCTGGCACCCGGCGCTGCTGCGCCTGTCCCTGTTCGTCTGCCTGTTCGGCGTGATGGCACTGTCGGTCTACTGGTGAGAATGCCCCGATGAAAAAGTTCTTCAGCCTGCTGGCCACCTTGCTGGTGCTCACCGCTGCGGTGGTGATCGGTCGCCAGTTGTGGCTGCACTACATGACCACCCCCTGGACCCGCGATGGCCGCGTACGCGCCGATATCATCAACGTCGCTGCCGACGTACCTGGCTATGTGGTCGAGGTGCCGGTGCACGATAACCAGCGGGTGAAGAAGGGCGATGTGCTGATTCGCATCGACCCCGAGCATTACCGGGTGGCGCTGGATCAGGCGCGCGCGCTGGTGGCTTCGCGCAAGGCCACTTGGGAGATGCGCAAGGACAACGCCCGCCGCCGCGCCGATCTGGACAATCTGGTGATCTCCAAGGAGAACCGCGACGACGCCAGCAACCTCGCCAACGCCGCGCTGGCCGATTACCAGCAGGCCCAGGCGCAGTTGGCGGCGGCTGAGCTGAACCTCAAGCGCACCGAGATCCTCGCCAGCGTCGACGGCTACGTGACCAACCTCAACGTTCATCAGGGCGACTACGCCCGCACCGGCGAGGCGGTGATGGCGGTGGTGGACGAGCAGTCGTTCTGGGTCTACGGGTTCTTCGAGGAGACCAAGCTGCCCCATGTGAAGCCGGGCGATCGAGCCGAGTTGCAGATGATGAGCGGCGAGGTGCTGCAGGGGCATGTGGAGAGCATCGCCCGAGGTATCTACGACCGCGACAACCCGCAGAGCCGCGAGCTGGTCGCGGACGTCAACCCGACCTTCAACTGGGTGCGCCTGGCCCAGCGGGTGCCAGTGCGCATTCACATCGACGAGGTGCCCGAGGGCTATCTGCTGGCGGCGGGCACCACCTGTACGGTGGTGGTGACGCCGAGCATTGAAGACTGAGTCCGCCGCGAAGCGGCCGCAACACCTGGCGACCGAAATCATCCTGAAACCCCGCGATGGCTGATGACGGCGCGCTGCGCGCCAGGCCTTCGCGACAGGCTGTGAGCAGGTGTCAGGACGCGGGGCAGACCAGCACTGGCACCTTCACCCGGTCGATCACCTTGGCACTGATCGACGGGTCCAGCAGTCGCCCCAGCCGCGACAGGTGCCGGTGGCCCATGACGATCAGGGCGCAGTCCAGTGCCTGGGCCTTGGCGACGATAGCGTCCTGTGGCTGCCCAGCGACCATGGCGCTCTCGCAGTCGAAGCCCGCCTCGCGCAAGGTGGCCACGGCCTGCTGCAGGGCGCGCTCGGCCAGTTGCTGCTCGTCGTAGGCCGCAGGATATTCCTCGCGCTCCTCTTCGGAGTAGGTCGCCGGGCGCGCGTGCACGGCGAAGGTCGGGTCGATGGCCAGGAGCACGTGCAGGCGGTGTTGGTCGGGACGGCAGTAGCGACGCGCGAGGTCGATCAGCGCGGTGCTGGCGGGGGAGGCGTCGATGGCGATGAGGATCGGCTGAGGCATGGAAACTCCTGGCGGGGTGGGGTTTGCCGCAGCGATTGACCCGCAAACGACCGCTCGCATTCTTGCGCCTTTGCCTGCCGCGATAAAGCGCCTGCCGCGCATGTCGTCATTGCACCAGACGCAATCGTGCGACCTGCTACCATCGCGCTTCACACACGGATCACGGTAATCGCCCATGCAACTTCCGGACATGAACCTGCTGGTCGCCCTCGACGCCTTGCTCGACGAGGGCAGCGTGGTGGGCGCGGCGCAGCGTATGAACCTGAGCCCTGCTGCGATGAGCCGGACCCTGGGGCGCATTCGCGAGGCGCTCGGCGACCCGATTCTGGTGCGCGCCGGGCGCGGTCTGGTGCCTACCCCTCGGGCGATGGCCCTGCGCGATCAGGTGCGGGCGCTGGTGGAGCAGGCCGGGCTGGTGTTCAACAGCGGCGAGGACGTAGACCTGTTAGGCCTGGAGCGCACGTTCAATATCCGCACCAACGACCTGTTCGTCGCCTTGTACGGCGCACGCCTGCTGCATGTCATGCAGGAGCAGGCGCCGCGCACGGTGCTGCGCTTCGTGCCGGAGGCGCATGGCGACGACGACATGGTGCTGCGCCAGGGCCAGATCGACCTGGTGGTGAGTTCGAGCATCGACCTGGGCCCGGAGATCAAGGTGCAGCATCTGTTCGACACCCATTTCGTCGGTCTGGCCCGCGAGCAGCATCCGATCTTCGCGCAGCCCATCACCCCCGAGCGCTTTACCCTCTATCCACAGATCAGCGTCTCGCGCCGTGGCCGCGCCAATGGCCCGATCGACGTGGAGCTGGCCAACCACAAGCTGCAACGGCGCATCGCGCTGATCACCCCCAGCTTCCACTCAGCGATGTTCTCGCTGCCAGTGTCGGACCTGATCCTGCCGATGCCGGCCAACATCCTCGGCAATGTCCTGGAATTCGGCCTGCCGCTGCGCGCCTTCGAGATCCCGGTCCCCCTGGAAAAAGTGCGAGTGATGCAAGCCTGGCACCCCCGCTTCGACAACGACCCCGCCCACCGCTGGCTACGCCGCACCGTCAAGGACTGCGCCGCCTAGCGGCGCTTAGCTTTAAGCTGCAAGCGGAAAAGGCGAGCTGCAAGCTGCAAGCTGCAAGCTGCAAGCTGCAAGCTGCAAGCTGCAAGAAAAATCAAAGGCGCCGCGATCCGCTCTTACTTGCCGCTTGCCGCTCGAAGCTTGCCGCTGGTTAGAGTTGCGCTACGCGCAACTCTAACCCTCCGACCTAGTGGCGCTTAGCTTTAAGCTGCAAGCTGCAAGAAAAATCAAAAGCGCCGCGATCCGCTTTTACTTGCCGCTTGCCGCTCGAAGCTTGCCGCTGGTTAGAGTTGCGCCCCGCGCAACTCTAACCTTCCAACAAGTCAGTTTTCGTAAGCATTGGCCGCCTCTAAAATCCCTCCAGCCAAGAATTGTTGCTGGAGATGTCTTAATCATGAGTGCCCTGACCGCACCTGCTATTGCCGCCCCGGTGGCCGCAGCGCCTGCGCAGTCGCCGTTTGGCCTGCGGGTGGTGGTGGGGCTGTTCGGCGTGCTGCTGGCGGTGCTGTGTGCCGGGCTCAATGAGGGGGTGACCAAGATTGCCCTGGCCGATATACGCGGGGCCATGGGCATCGGCGCCGATGAAGGGGCCTGGCTGCTGGCGGTGTATGCCGCGGCGTCGGTGTCGGCCATGGCCTTTTCGCCCTGGCTGGCCACCACCTTTTCCTTGCGCCGTTTCACCCTCATCGCCATTGCCGCCTTTGCCGGGCTCGGCCTGGTGCAGCCGTTCGCCCCCAACCTGCACAGCCTGATGCTGCTGCGCGTGTTGCAAGGCTTCGCCTCCGGCGCATTGCCGCCGATGCTGATGAGCGTGGCGCTGCGTTTTCTGCCGCCGGGGATCAAGGTCTATGGGCTGGCCTGCTATGCCCTCACCGCCACCTTCGGGCCGAACCTGGGCACGCCGCTGGCCGGGCTGTGGACCGAGTACGTCGGCTGGCAGTGGGCGTTCTGGCAGATCATCCTGCCGTCGCTGCTGGCCATGGGCTGCGTGGCCTGGGGGTTGCCGCAGGATCCGCTGCGCCTGGAACGCTTCGCCCAGTTCAACTGGCGCGGCGTGCTGCTGGGCTTGCCGGCCATCAGCAGCCTGGTGCTGGGCCTGTCGCTGGGCGACCGCTGGGGCTGGTTCGACTCGCCGCTCATCTGTTGGCTGCTCGGCGGCGGCAGCCTGCTGCTGGTGCTGTTCCTGTACAACGAATGGTCCGAACCGCTGCCGTTCTTCCAGTTGCGCCTGCTGTCGCGGCGCAACCTGAGTTTTGCCCTAGTGACGCTGGCCGGGGTGCTGATCGTGCTCTCGGGGGTGGCCAGCATTCCTTCGGCCTACCTGGCGCAGATCCAGGCCTATCGCCCGGCGCAGACCAGCCCGCTGATGCTGTTGGTGGCGCTGCCGCAACTGCTGGCCCTGCCGCTCACCGCCGCGCTGTGCAATATCCGCGCGGTGGACTGCCGCTGGGTGCTGGCGGCCGGGCTGGCGATGCTCGCAGCTTCGTGCCTGGGCAGCAGCCTGCTGACCAGCCAGTGGATTCGCGGCGACTTCTACCCGTATTACCTGTTGCAGGTGTTCGGTCAGCCGATGGCGGTGCTGCCGCTGCTGATGCTCTCCACCACCGGCATGAGTCCGCAGGATGGCCCGTTCGCCTCGGCCTGGTTCAACACGGTCAAAGGGCTGTCGGCGGCGGTCGCCGCCGGCCTGCTCGATGCGCTGGGCACCCTGCGCCGGCATTTCCATTCCAACCACCTGGTCGACAGCCTGGGCAACGCGCCGCTGGTGGATGACGCAGCAGCCAACCTGGCCGGGCGCCTGCATCAGCAGGCCCTGGTGCTGACCAGTGCCGACTTGTACCTGGTGATGGCGGCTGTCGCCGTTGCCCTGATCTGCCTGATTCCCTTCGTGCCTACCCGGGTCTACCCACCCCGTGCCGTGGCCTGACCCCGTTCGAGACAAGCGAAAATGACCCACACGCGCAAGACACTCATCATCGCGGCGGTGCTCGCCGTGGCCCTGCTGGCCGCCGTGGTCGGCCCCTGGCTGCTGGGCAGCGACCACCAGCAGCGCACCAACGACGCCTACGTCACCGCCGACTACACCGTGGTCGCGCCGAAGGTGGCGGGCTTCGTCAAGCAGGTGCTGGTGGAGGACAACCAGCAGGTCAAGGCTGGTCAGTTGCTGGCCACCCTCGACGCCCGCGATTACCAGGCCGCGCTGGATGCCGCCCAGGCCCAGTTGCTGGTGGCCAAGGCGCAGAGCCTGGATGCCCGCGCCACCCTGGATCGCCAGGCGGCGCTGATCGCCCAGGCCGAGGCGGCGGTGAAAGCGGCGCAGGCCGAAGTCGGTTTCGCCGACCATGAAGTGACCCGTTACAGCCGCCTGGCCGAGCAGGGCGCCGGCACGGTGCAGAACGCCCAGCAGGCGCGCAGCCGGGTCGACCAGGCGCGGGCACGGCTGGCCAACGCCCAGGCGGCGCTGCTGGCCACGCGCAAGCAGGTGGACATTCTCCAGGCCCAGGTCGCCAGTGCCGACGGCCAGCTCAAACGCGCCGAGGCCGGGGTGGAGAAGGCCGAGCTGGACCTGTCCTATACGCGCATCGTCGCGCCGGTGGACGGCATGGTCGGCGAACGCGCGTTGCGCGTGGGCGCCTACGTCAATCCAGGCGCGCGCTTGCTGTCGGTGGTGCCGCTGCAGCAGGCCTACGTGGTGGGCAACTTCCAGGAAACCCAGCTCACCCACGTCCAGCCGGGCCAAGCGGTGCGCATCAGCGTCGACACCTTTTCGGGCGAAACCTTGCACGGGCGGGTCGAGAGCATCGCTCCGGCTACCGGCGTGACCTTTGCCGCCGTCAAGCCCGACAACGCCACCGGCAACTTCACCAAGGTGGTGCAGCGCATCCCGGTGCGCATCGTCTTCGATGACGACCAGCCCTTGCGCGAGCGCCTGCGGGTGGGCATGTCGGTGGAGGCGACCATCGATACGCAGGATGACGGCCTCGCCGGTAAACAGGTGAGCGCACGATGAGCCGCCAGCCAGCCGTCACCCTGTTACTCGCCGCGCTGCTCAGCGGCTGCACCCTGGGCCCGGACTTCCAGCGCCCCGACAGTCAGGCGCCGCAGCAGTGGGGCGCCGTGCAAGGCGAGCAGGCCGCCAGCCAACCCCTGGCCGAGCCGCTGCAACAGCGTTGGTGGGAGAGCTTCCACGACCCGCGCCTGAGTGCCCTGATCGAGCAGGTGGCGGCCCGCAACCTGGATTTGCAGATGGCCAGCGCGCGCCTGCTGCAGAGCCGGGCGCTGCGCAGCAGCGTGGCCGCCGACCAGGCGCCGTCGGTGGCGGCCGATGCCGGCTACAGCCGCTCGCGCAACAGTGCCGAGGGCCTGAACGATCCGTCCGGCAACGCCGGCAAGTCGGCCTACAACCTCTGGCAGGGGGATCTGGTGGCCGGCTGGGAGCTGGACCTGTGGGGGCGCGTGCGGCGTCAGGTGGAGGCGGCCGATGCCAATGTCGCGGTGGCCGAGAACGACCGCAATGCCGTGCTGCTGGCGCTGCTGGCCGAAACCGCTGGCGACTACATTCAGTTGCGCGCCGTGCAGCACACCTTGCAGATCACCGAGGACAACCTCGACCTGGCCCGGCACAGCCTGACACTCTCCGAACAGCGTCAGGCCGAAGGCGTCGCCACCCGGCTCGACGTGGCCCAGGCCAACGCCCAGGTGGCGATGATCGAGGCGCGGCTGCCGACCTTGCAGGCGCGTCGCGACGACCTGATCAATGCCCTCAGCCTGCTGGCCGCCGAACCGCCGCGCAGCTTGCAGAGTACCCTGCTGGCGCCCGGCGAGCTGCCGGCGCCGCAGCAGCGCTTCGCCATCGGCATCCCGTCGCAACTGGCCGAGCGGCGCCCGGACATCCGCCAGGCCGAGGCCCGTCTGCACGCTGCCACCGCCAGCATCGGGGTGGCCAAGGCCGACTTCTACCCGAGCATTCGCTTGTCCGGCAGCGCCGGGTTCCAGTCGCTGCAGCTCGCCGACTTCGGCGCCTGGGATGCGCGGCGCTTCGCCTTCGGGCCGCAGGTGTCGTTGCCGATCTTCGAGGGTGGACGGCTCACAGGGCAGTTGCAGTTGCGCGAGGCCCAGCAACAGGAAGCGGCGCTGAACTACCGCAAGGTGGTGCTCGGCGCCTGGCACGAGATCGACGATGTACTGCGCCTGTACAACGCCAGCCAGTTGCGGCGCGACCATCTGGCCGAAGCGGTGAAGCAGAACCGCATCGCGCTGGAAACGGCGCAGCGTCAGTATGTGGAAGGGGCGGTGGACTTTCTCAACGTGCTGTCGGTGCAGTCGGCGCTGCTGGCCAGCGAAGAGCAGTGGATCGACAGTTCGGCGGCGGTGTCGCAGGCGCTGGTGGGACTGTACAAGGCGCTCGGTGGCGGCTGGCAGGCGTTCGATCTGGGTTGAGGTCGAGCGCCGCCGCGCAGCTTACAGCGGTCGCAGCAAGCCGAAGCGCTTGCGCAGCACCCAGTCCAGCAGCCGTCGCGGCAGCCACCGGGCAATCAGCGGCAGTGCGCTGCTGCCATTGCCCAAGCGTACCAGCGCCGGCACCGGCGAGCGCTGGGTAGCGGCCAGCAGCCCTTGGGCGAACACGCTGGCCGGGGTCGGGCGGTCCTGCGAAGCCCGCGCCCGTGCCTGCACCTGTTCGCGCAACGGCCACCATGGCGAGTCTGCCGCCAGCAACTGTTCGACCGAGTGCTGGGCATGGTTGGCGAACTGCGAAGCGATGGCCCCCGGCTGCACCTCCATGACCCGGATGCCGAACGGTGCCAGTTCCAGGCGCAGGGCATCGCTCAAGGCGTGCACCGCAGCCTTGGACGCGCAATAGGCCCCAGCGAACGGGGTGACCAGCACGCCGGACACGCTGCCGATGTTCACCACCAGGCCACGGGAGCGACGCAGCAGCGGGAACAGCGCGCGGGTCACGCCGACCAAGGCGAACAGGTTGGTTTCGAATTGCTGGCGCAGCGCCTCGACACCGCCGTCGAGCAGCGGTCCCATGGCGCCGTAACCGGCATTGTTGATGAGGATGTCGAGGTGCGGCAGCTCTTCGGCCAGGCGGTCGAGGGCCTGGGCGTCGTTGACATCGAGCTGGCGGGCGCTGAAGCCGGCCTCGTGCAGGCGCTGAACGTCGGCGTCTTTACGGGCGGTGGCCCAGACCTCGTGACCGGCATCGCGAAAGGCGTCGGCCAGGGCGCGGCCGATGCCGCTGGAGCAACCGGTGATGAGCACGGTAGTCATGGTCAAAGCCTTTAGTTGGGGCAGGTCGGATCAATTGGCGAACGTGCCTTGCAGATGCTCGGCGCGAAACTCCAGGGTTTGCGGCCGATACCCGGCGCGCAGCGGCGGCAGCGGCAGGCAGTCGTTCCACTCGGCCCCGGCCTGCAGCTCACCCGGCCCGCGATAGCGCGGCGCAGCGTAGGTGTTTTCAGCGAGGTTGACGGTATCGCCCGGCGCATAAGCGCCCACGCGCCAGCGCAGTTCGCTGAGCGGGGCTTGGTTGGCGTTTCTCATGCTGACGTGCAGCGCCCGATCGGCAGGACATTGCCCAGGCGCATAGCTCAGGCGAATGTCCAGTCGCGCCAGTTGCGAGGCTTCACGACTGTCCTGCCAGACCACGACCAGAGCGACCAGCCCCAGTCCGCACAGCGCCGCCAGCGAAATCGGCAAGGCCTTGCCCGGATAACGCAGCAGCAGCACCAACCAGGTAAGGATGAGAAACGCACCGATGATCATGACGTGCCCAGGCCTTCGGAAAGCTACAAGCTACAAGCTTGTAGCGGCAAGCGGCAAGCGGCAAGCGGCAAGCGACAAGAAAAAGCGGGACGGTGGAGTAGTGCTGTTCACTTGAGGAATGCTGGGGCTGCTGCGCAGCCCTTTCGCGGCACAAGACCGCTCCCACAACGTCCGCGTGAACCCGGAAACATGGGTTTATACAGCCCCTGTGGGAGCGGCCTTGCGCCGCGATGGGCTGCGCAGCAGCCCCAATTCCAGCTATGCACATCTTGAGTGAACTGCGTTAGGGCGGTGGTGAGCGCTCGCTTTCGAACGCCCCACCGGCCCGCTTCTACTTGCCGCTTGCCGCTTGCCGCTCGAAGCTGGCCGTAGGCCCAGGCCTACTGCGCGATCGTCTTGACCGAGACGCCGCGTTCGACCGGGGTGGAGGTGCGGCCGTAGACGTCCTCGAAGCGCTCGATGTCATCCTCGCCCAGGTAGCTGCCGGACTGCACCTCGATGATCTCCAGCGGGATCTTGCCCGGGTTGCGCAGGCGGTGCACCGACGCGATGGGGATGTAGGTCGACTGGTTCTCGGTGAGCAGGAACACGTTCTCGTCGCAGGTCACCTCGGCAGTGCCGCTCACCACGATCCAGTGTTCGGCGCGGTGGTGGTGCATCTGCAGCGACAGGCTGGCGCCGGGCTTGACCGTGATGTGCTTGACCTGGAAACGCCCGCCCATGTCCACCGAGTCGTAAGAGCCCCACGGACGGTAGACCTCCAGGTGATTCTGGGTCTCGCTGCGGCCCTGCTCGTCCAGGGTGTTGACCATCTGCTTGACGCCCTGGACCTTGTCCTTGTGGGCAATCATCATTGCGTCCTTGGTCTCGACCACCACGATGTTCTCCAGGCCGATCACCGACACCAGCTTGCCGTTGCCATGGATCATGCAGTTGTGGCTGTCCTGCACCACCACATCGCCCTTGGTCACGTTGCCGTTGTCGTCCTTCTCGTGTACATCCCACAGCGACGACCAGCAGCCCACGTCGCTCCAGCCGGCCGACAGCGGCACCACGCAGGCGCGCTGGGTCTTTTCCATCACCGCGTAGTCGATGGAGCTGTCCGGGCAGCAGGCGAAGGTGGCCTCGTCGATGCTCAGCGCATCGGCGTCTTCTTCGCTGCGCTCCAGGGTCAGCAGGCAGGTGTCGTAGATGTCCGGGTCGTGCTTTTTCAGTTCTTCGAGGAAGCGGCTGGCGCGGAACAGGAACATGCCGCTGTTCCAGAAGTAACCGCCGGCGCGGACGAACTCGTTGGCGCGTTTCTCATCGGGCTTCTCGACGAACTGCGCGACCCGCGCCACGCCCTCGGGCAGCAGCGCATCCTGGCTGGAGCGGATGTAGCCGTAGCCGGTCTCAGGCTTGGTCGCCGGCACACCGAACAGCACCATCTCGCCCCGCTCGGCGGCCACGGTGGCCAGGGCCAGGGCGCGTTGCAGGGCCTTCTGGTCCTCGATCACATGGTCGGCCGGCAGCACCAGCATCAGCTCGTCGCGCCCTTCGTTGACCAGCTTCATCGCGGTCATCGCCACCGCCGGCGCAGTGTTGCGGCCGAACGGCTCCATCAGGATCGCCTGGGTCTCGAGCTTCAGCGCGCCCAACTGTTCCTGGACGATGAACTTGTGGTCCTTGTTACAGACCACGATGGGGGTGTCCATGCCCTCGAACACCAGGCGCTCGATGGTTTGCTGGAACAGCGTGTGCTCGCCGGTCAGGGCCAGGAACTGCTTGGGGAACTGCTTGCGCGACAAAGGCCACAGGCGCGAACCGCTACCACCAGAAAGAATTACCGGGATCATCGTGTTTCTCCAATAGTCGTTGAGAGGCAGGGATCAGTTGCTAGCCACGGGGCGAGTGACCCACACCGGCGACAGGCGGGTGCCGGAACCGGTGACGTACAGCACGGCCGCTTCGCCGCGCTCCAGAGCGACGGGTTTGACGTCGCCGACTTTCTTGTTGCCTTCGAACAAGGCCAGGTTGACCTTGACCGGATTGATCTCGCGCTCGCCGCGCCCCTTGGCCGCCACCGACTTGACCACCTCGGTCTTGCCGTCGGCGGTCTTCAGGGTCAGGGCCTGATCGCTGAGGTTCTGCACCCGCACCAGCGCCTTCTGCTTGTTCTTGAACGGCGGTTCCTCGACCAGTTGTGGGGTGCCGCTGGCGTTGTTGACCAGGGTGTAGTACTTGTCCGCGGCCAGCTTGACCGGCACGCTCTTGCCGCCCACTTGGGCGGTGTAGTCGCCGCCGGGCAGGAAACTGAAGTCGCTGCTGGCCTGGGCGCCGACCTGCTTGATCTGGGTGTTGCCCACCGAGGCTGCCGTTGGTGCGGAGCCAGCGTTGTACAGGCGCACGAAGGTCGAGCCTTTCGGTGCGCTGGGGCCGTACAGGGCGGCGTCGGCGCCGGCGAAGGCCTGCAGCGATGCCAGGGACAGGCCGGCCGCGAGGGTGAGGGCTTTGGCGATGGATGGCTTGCGAGTCATGTGCGTGTTCCTCTCTTTCAGTGGGTCGTCCGGGTGGACGACAGGGCCAGGTGTGCTTCGGATTGACGGGTGTTCTTCAACTGCGCGATCCACTGCGGATCGAAGCTGCTGAGGTCGGTGCCCATGGGCAGGTAGCGTTCCGGGAATTCCCAGACCACCACCTGCGGCGGGGTGTTCTTGAAGGCGTCGCTCTGCAGGAACTTGAGCATCGGCTGGATGGGGCCATGGCCGTCTTCGGCGTAGTTGGCCACGTCGCTGTGCAGCGCCTGCTGCAGCGCGCCGAGGAAGTTCCAGTGCGGGTTGGCGCTGTAGCTGGTGCCCACCAGCGCGACCGGAATGGACGCGTCGGCGAACAGCGCGTCGTCGCCTTCGCCCTGGGTTTGGGCGGGGCGCGTGGTGCGCTGCTGCAGGGTGTCGGGGTGTGGCAGCAGGTCGCTGAACAGCGGGTCGAGCGGCAGGAAGTTGGTCAGGTCGCCCTTGTACGGCGCGCTCTTGCCCGCCTCGGTGATGTAGGCCTGGGGCTCGGCCTTGAGCAGTTGCTGGCGCTTGACCGCTTCGCCCAGGCTCTGCGCGACCACTTCGGCGCCCATCGGCGTCCAGTGCGTGTCGGTGCGCAGGAACACCTGGCCGCGCGCCTTGGCCTGCTGCAGCGGCGCCAGCAGGTCGGGGGCGAACACGTTGGCCTGGCGCGCCTGGGCGTGGAACTGGTTGAACAGCTCGCCGTGCAGGCTGGCCGGCTGTTCCTTGCCCAAGTACTCGGCGTACACCCGCGCTTTGGCCGGCACGATCGCCAGCACCAGCTCGATGTTGCGCTGCTGCAGGGTATCGCGCACGCCACGGATCAGCGCCAGGTTGTCCTGCATCTGCTGGCCGGCGCTGGCGTCGGGCTTGAACTCCTCGTCGCTGAACAGCCACTGGTCACGGCCCAGCACCACGCCGGGACGGCCTTCGTTGAACAGCGTGAAGTCCAGCGCCGCCCACAGGTTGGTGCCCACGCGCTTGATCGGGAACTGTTCGTCGTAGTGGGTCTCGGCGGCCTTGGCCAACTTGCCGTCGAGCAGGGTCATCTGTTGCGTGCGGGTAAAGCCGTCCAGGCCGCCCAGCGACCAGGCGCCCAACCCGACCAGCAGGCCCAGGAACGACAACGAATAAGTGATGCGAAGTGTCCGGTTCATGTCATCCCCTCAGAACTGGAAGTACAGGAACGGCGAGTAGCTCTGCGCCGAAAGCTTGAGGATCGAGGCAACGAACAGCAGCAGCACCAGGGCGCGGGTCATCACCCGGGTCCAGTCCAGGCTCAGGGTGCCGTCGCCGTGGACCTGCGCCGGCACGCGCGCCGCAATCGGCGGGGTGGCGTTGCGATAGAAGTCGCGCAGGCCGAAGAACGCCAGGCTCAGGTAGGCGACCACCAGGGTGGCCACTTGCAAGCCGGTGAGCTGGGCGCGGTTGAGTTCCGACAGTTGCCACTGGCCGAAGCTGAACATGGCGCCGTACATGCGACCGGCCACTTCCAGGTTCTCGGCGCGGAAGATCACCCAGCCGACCACCACCAGCAGGAAGGTGAAGGCCCACTTGATCGGATTGAAGCGCTGCGGGTTGGTGTCGATGCCCAGCGCCCGTTCGATGGCCAGCCACAGGCCATGCCAGGCGCCCCAGATGATGTAGGTGAAGTTGGCGCCGTGCCACAGACCGCCCAGCAGCATGGTCAGGAACAGGTTGCGGTAGGTGGCCAGGGTGCCTTTGCGGTTGCCGCCCAGGGTGATGTACAGGTAGTCGCGCAGCCAGGTCGACAGGCTGATGTGCCAGCGCCGCCAGAACTCGGTGATCGACTGGCTGATGTAGGGTTGCTTGAAGTTCTCCATGAAGCGGAAGCCCATCATCAGACCCAGGCCGATGGCCATGTCGCTGTAGCCGGAGAAGTCGAAGTACAACTGCGCGGTGTAGGCCAGCGCGCCGAGCCAGGCATCGCCCGTGGTCGGGTTCTGCAGGGCGAAGCAGTGGTCGGCGACCACCGCCAGGGTGTCGGCGATGAACACTTTCTTGATGAAGCCCTGCATGAAGCGGGTGCAGCCTTCGGAGAACTTGTCCAGGGTGTGGGTGCGGTGGTTGAACTGCTCCACCAGGTCCTTGAAGCGCAGCACGGGACCGGCGATCAGGTGCGGGAAGATCGCCACGAACGCGGCGAAGTCGATCAGGTTGCGCGTGGCCGGGGTGTCGCCGCGGTACACGTCGATGATGTAGCTGATCGACTCGAAGATGTAGAACGAGATGCCGATTGGCAGCAGCACATGGGTGAGGATGAAAGGTTCCAGGCCGAACGAGGCGATGATCGCGTTGAGGCTGTCGACGCCGAAGTTGGCGTACTTGAAGTAGCCGAGAATCGCCAGGTCCACGCCCACGCCCAGCAGCAACCAGCGCTGGGCAGGTTTGCTGCGCACGCCGGCGGCGCCGACTTTCAGGCCGATCCAGTAGTTCCACAGGGTCACGCCGGCGAACAGCGCGAGGAAGTCCACTCGCCACCAGGCGTAGAAGATGTAGCTGGCGACCAGCAGCAGCAGGTTGCGATAACGGTTGCCGCTCAAGTAGTACAAGCCGAGGAAAACCGGCAGGAACAGGAACAGGAACACGTTGGACGAAAAGACCATCCCGGTTCTCCTTTTTATTCACAGCAGCCAGGGCACAGCGCCCCCCAAACCCCCCACGAAAACGCGGCGGATCACCTTGGTCCCTGTGGAGCGGGCTTATCCCGCGATTGCGTCAGTCGATTCGCCGGTGTTGTCCAGTCGGACGCAATCGCGGGACAAGCCCGCTCCCACAGGGGTCATTTCATTTCTTGCGTTCTGCGTTCGGGTCGTACACCCGGGTCATGTCGCCGCCCATGCGGAAGCTGTTGAACGGCTGCATGCCGTGCTTGCGCTGCTGGGTGTCGCCGACGCACTGGTACAGCGCGCACCAGGGTTCGAGCCAGGCGTACTTGCTGTCGACCTTGAGGTCCTTGAGGTCCTGCTTGACCCCGGCGCGCTCGGCGAAGTGCACCGGGTCGCGAGCGCCGGCCAGCACGCCTTCGCCCAGACGCTGCAGGGCGAAATTGTTCTCGCTGCGCAGGTCGACGTCGTTGGCCTTGGCGAAGCTGGCGATCATCGCCAGCGGCGGCAGGGCGTAGTTGTGGTAGGCCAGGGCGCGCTGGCGGCGCTTGATCTCGTTGGGCAGGAAGCCTTGGTCGTCGATCTGGTTGATGCCGACCTTGTATTGCTTGACCGCCCAGTCGAACAGGTCGCGGCGGTCGGTGGCCACGGCAGTGGCCATCACCGACCAGGCCGCCCAGTAGCTGTGGTTGTTGATCTTCTCCAGCGGCAGGTCGCTCCAGTCGCGCACCGTCTGCTCGGCCAGCTTGGCGAACCAGCGCTCGATGCGCTGGGCCTCGGCGCGGTGCGCAGCCAGGGGCTGGGCGCTGGAGAATTTCAGGCGCAGCCAGGAGCCGCTCATGCTGCCCAGCGCCCATTTGCGCATGGACTTGCCGGTGTGGTTGAAGTCGGTGGACTCCAGCGCATCGGCCTCGGCCCAGCGGTCGAGCCAGCCGAGCACGCAGTCGAGCTGCGCCGGGCGTCCGTCGCGCATGTACTGACCGACCATCTTGCTGACGCCCTTCTCCAACGTGGTGATGTCGGCGGTGGACTGGTGGAAGGCTCGCTCGGAGGCCAGGTTCAGGGTGGCCCGGGCCTTGTCCGAGCCTTCGTACTTGCTGCGAAATTGCAGCGCGCCGGTGTAGGGCTTGGGCGCCGGTTCGCAGCGGAAGTTGCCGTCGCTGACCTTGAGCTTCTCGATGCCCTCGTAGTAGCCCTGGGGCGGGACCAGGGCCGCGTGGGCGACGCCGCCGAACAGGGCCAGGGTCAGTAATGCAGGACGCAGGGTGCGCGTGAATGCCGTCATGTTCGCCTCACTGGCCGGCTTGCGCGGTGTGGCGCGCGCTGCCGGCGAAGTTGTTGCGTTTGCAGAGTTTGGCCTCGACCTTCTGGGTGCCGCTTTCCGGTCCCTGGACTTCCAGGGCCAGCAGGTTCTGGCTGGCCCAGTCCTCGTCTTCGCGCATCTGGAAGACGAAGCGCCCGTCGGTGTCGGAGGTCTCCGGTTTCTCCAGCTTGATGTCCTCGTGGCGACCGTTGAGGTACCAGAGGGTGGCTTGCAGCACCTTGACCGACGGATCCTCGAAGCGGATGTCGAGCTGGTGGTTGCGGTTGACCAGGTCCTTGATCACGCCATTGCGACCGTTGACCAGCAATTCGTTCTTGCCGGGCTTGAGCGTGGCGCTGGCGCTCATCTGCGCGGGGCGGTCGTCGCAGCCGTCGTCGAGCAGGGCAAGGATCTGCCGCCAGATGGTTTCCTGGTCCAGGCGATAGAGCGGGGAGAATTCCCAGATCAGGATCTTCGGTGGGTTCTTGTGGAACTCCTCGCTGCCCAGGTACTGGATCATCGAGCCTTCCAGGCCGCCGCCGGGGAAGGCGACGTTGAGCACGTCGGCGCCGATGGCCTGTTCGAGGAAGCCTGCGAAGTTGTAGTTCTTGCCGCTGTGGCTGGTGCCGACCAGGGTGATCTGGGCGTTGCCCGAGTCGCCGAACAGGTCGTCGCCGCCGCTTTCGCCCTTCGGCTCGGTGGTGAACTGGTCCATGTACTGCACCGCGTAACTGGTGCCGCACAACTGCCCGGCAACGTTGTGCAGGGTGCCGGTCTTGCCCATGCGCCCGGATTTCTGGGTCTCGAATTCCTTGCGCGGGATGCCCTCGAACGCCGGCATCTGGTGCACCGTGTCGGCCACGATGCGCGCCGCGCGCTGGGCGCCGTAGGGCGTCCAGTGCTGGTCGCCGCGGAAGTAGAAGTCCTTGCCCTGGTCGGCGGCGGCCAACTGCTCGTTGGTCAGGGGCGACAGGTCAGGCACGTTGTAGCCCATCTTCGCGAAGCGCTGCAGCATGGCCTGGTAGTTGTGCAGGGCCTTCTGGTAGTCGAAGGCGGCCTTGTCTTCGGGCTTGAGCATGTTGCGGTTCACCAGGCCACGGGTGGGCTGGTACACCATCACCAGTTCGATGCCGCGCTTCTTGAACGCATCGTGCACCTGCTGCAGGCGCTTGTAGCCGCCGGGGGTGGTGTCGAACTCGGTGCGCAGGTCTTCGCGGGTACGGAACAGCCAGTCGCCCTGGGCCTGCACCAGCGTGGTGAAGTTCTGCTGGTAGCGGGTCACGTAGCGGCTGGCGTCATGCGCCTCGGGGCACAGTTGGCAGCAGGGCTCGGCGCTGAAGCTCGGCGCCTGCACCTGCTCGGCGCGCACGCCCTGGCTGATGGCCAGGAGGGCGGCGGACAGGCCGAGCAGTTTGATCAAGTGTGGGGTCATGGTCTGGGCTTCCTTAATCGATCAGTTCGCTCTGGCGCTCGACCGGGTCGATCAGCACGGCCTTCTGCTGGCGCACCAGCAGGTCGAGGATTTCGTCCTGGCGCTCGCCGAGCACGCCGTTGAGGCTGATGCCGCTGGACTTGCGCGGGGCGAGCATGGCCACCTTGTACAGCTCCACCGACAGGGGCGAGTCGATCGACAGCGGGCCGGAGCCGTTGGCGGTGAGTTCTCCGCCGACCACGATCAGCGAGACCTTGGCGTCGAAGGGGTCCAGGGCGATGTCGCGGTCGGTGTCGGTGAGGTCCTTGATGTGGCCGTAGACCCCGACCAGGCCGTTGGCCATGGCGATGTTCTCGTACAGGCGGATATTCACGCTGTTGCGCACGCGGATGCCGTGGCGGCGGTTGTTGATCACCTGGTTACCCCAGATCAGGTTGTCGCCGCTCTCGTAGAGGGTGATGCCGTCGGTGTGGTTGCGGTAGATCTCGTTGTAGGCCACCAGGTTGTTGATGCTGTTGCGGTCGATCACCACGCCCGAGAGCTTGTTGTCGAAGCTCTTGTTGTTGATGATCCAGCTGTCGTTGACCTCACGCGAGACGATGATGCCGTGCTTCTTCTGGGTGCCATGCACGGTGTTGCCAGCGATGATCAGGCCGTGCGAGCGGTCGTGCGGGTCGATGCCGTAGACGATGTTGTCGCGGTAGGTCGAGTCCTTGATCACGAAGCCCTGGGTCTCGTAGCAGTAGAAGCCGTACCACATGTCGCTGAATTCGGAGCCGATGATCCAGCCGGTCGGTTCGGGGCGGCCCATCTGCTTGGCCATGTTCGGCGTGTACTGGGAAATGCTCACCCCGTAGGACTTGGACTTGGCGTAGCCGAAGCTGGCCATCTTGCTGTTGACGATGTAGGTCTCGGTGCCGCCCCAACTGAGCAGGAACGGGCGGAATTCCTTGGGCGAGCGGAACGTGGCCGGGCCGTTGTCCTTTTCCCGCCAGCCGGTGACCTGGGTGTCGCGCACGAACAGCTTGCCGTCGTTGATCAGGAACGCGCCGCCCTCCTGGGACAGGCGCAGTTCCTTGACCTTGCCGTCGATCTCCAGCACGCCGTGGCGTCCGACCACGATCGGCAGGCGCGCCAGGTACACGCCCGGCGCGGTTTCGCGCAGGTACTGGGCGGGCACTTTGCGGCTCAGTTCGGTCAGGTCCACATGCCCGTCGTCGACGAAAATCGCCTGGGGAATGCCGTGTTGGCGCTGGACCCACTCGGCGGCCTTGTTGTCGCCGCCGATGAACTCCTTGAGCGCATCTTCCTGGAGCATGCGGCGCACGCTGACCTTGCCCTTGTGGCGACGGTCGATCTTGCGCTGCACGGCCTCGGCGGTGTAGCCGGAGAGGTCGGGCAGCGTCGGTGGGTCCATCTGCAACGGTTCGCTGGGCGCGGCGGCCACGGTGTAGGTCTTGGCCTGTTGCAGCCCCTTGGCGGTGAGCGCAGGTTCCGCGGCGGCCACACCGCAGGCCAGCAGCAGGGCGCTGGCCAGCAGGCTGTGGCGAAGGTTCGGGTGCAGGTTCATAAAAGTCCTTGGCCGGCCTTAGAAGCGCCAGATCACGTCGACGAAAGCGCGGTGCATGTACGAGTCCGCTTCCTTGCCGTAGGCATCGCCGGGCTTGAACACGCCGGCGCGCAGGCGTACCAGCGCCGAAGGCTCGTCGATCGACTGGCTCAGCGAGGCGGGCAGCAGGCCCTGCTTGAAGTACTTGGTCACCACCACGTCCATTTCCTGGCCCAGGTCTTTCTCGCCATTGACCAGCGGACGGTTGATGCCGTCGTCGTTGACCACCGCGTTGATACCGCTGGAGCCGATGTTCTGCTCACCGTCCACGCGCCAGAACTTGTGGTAGATGAAGCTGGCGTCGTAGTCCTCGCGCAGTTGCCAGGAAGCGAACAGGGTGGCTGCCTGCAGGTTGCCCAGCTCGCCACGGAAGGCTTCGCCGAAGCGGTGCACGCGCGAGCGGGTGCCGGTGAAGTTGGAGCGGTTGCTTTCAAGGCCGGTCTGCTCGAAGTTGTTCGAGCCGTCGCTGCCGCCGCCGCTGCCGCGGGCATAGGCCGCGCCGACCTGCCAGTTGGGGTCCAGGCGCAGGCGGATGCCCAGGTCGGTGGCCCAGGCGTTGACGTCGCCGCTGCGGGTGCCGGTGGCGACCTGCTCGTCGCCCACCAGTTGGCTGCTCAGGGTGTCGCGGTTGCCGGTCAGCCAGGTCAGGCTGCCCCAGTAGTTGACGGTATGGTCGTTGCGCCAGTTGTAGGCATCGCTGTTGGCTTCAAGGCCCAGCCAGGTGAGATCGCCGGTGCGGGTCTTGTCCAGGGCATCGACGCGCTCCCCAGGGTTGTTCAGGCTGCCGCTGTCGTGGGTGTGATGGGCGCGCAGGCCGACCCAGTGCCCGGGCGTCCACTGGGTGGCGACATTGCCGTAGACATGGGTGCGGTGCTTGTCTTCGGGGGCCAGTTCGGTGAGGTCGGTGCGGTATTCGCTGAAGCGCTGCGCCACGCCCAGGTCGGCCTTGAGCAGGGTGGTGTCGAAGCTCCAGTTCAGCGCCTCGATGTTGGTGTCGCGCCACATGCCGTCGTCGCTGCGCAGACGCTGGCGACCAAAGCGCAGTTGCTCGCCGGGGTAGGGCGTGAAGCCGCTGTAGCCGACCCAGAACTCGCGCAGGGCCAGGTAGCTCTTGTCCGGCTTGCGGCTGTCGTCGCCGGTGTCCACCGCGGTGCCGTCGTCGTTCTGGCGCAGGGTGTCGGTCTCGATGGTGTCGGTGGCCGTCACGGCCTGGCCCATGGCATAGGCGCTCCAGTTACCGCGTTCGCCATAGACCCAGGGGCGCAGGTCCAGGCCCAGGCCGTTGACGTCGCCGCCGGGACGGGTGCCCAGGTCGCGGTCGTCTTCGGACTGACCGGTGACTTTGACCTCCAGGCCGAAGTTCTTGGCGGCGGTCTCGGCGGCCAGGGTCGGCAGCGACCACAACAGGGCGAAGCTCAGGCCGATGCCGGCTTTCACGAAGGGGTTGAGCGTCATAGCGAATCCTCGGCGTCTGCGTCGTTCTGGTCGTTGCCGTCCTGCAGGGCGTCCAGGGCCAGGCTGCTGGTGCTGGCCTGGAGCATCCCGGCCCGCGCGGTCTTTTCCTGCTCCAGCAGGCGCTGGGCCTGACTGCGCTGCTCGGCGTCGAGCTGCGGTTCGAGCTGTTGCAGCAGCTCGCTGGACTGCTCAGTGGGGTTGAGCTGGGCGAGCTGGGCGAACACCCAGGCGTTGCCCGGATTGGGACGGATGCCGTGGCCTTCGCTGTACAACTGGGCCAGGGCATAGTCGGCGCTGAGCTGACCGCCACGGGCGGCGCTGAGCAGGTGATCGACCGCCTTCTGCGGTTCCACCTGACCCAGGTAGCCACGGCGGTAGAGCTGGCCGAGGTAGTAATGGGCGCTGATCTCGCCGGCATCGGCCGCGGCCTGCAGGTGCTGCTCGGCCTTGTGTGCATCGGCCGGCACCTGCTTGCCTTCGTAGTACAGACGGCCCAGCAGCAGGTCGGCGCGCGGCTGTTCGGCGTCGCGACCTTTGTCGAGGTAGGCCAGCAATTGCTCGGTGTCGCCCAGTTCGGGGAAGTCGTAGAGCAGTTGCGCCAGGCTCACCCAGGACGCGGGGTTGTTCGGGGCGACCGATTCGAGCAGGGCCTGGGCGGTCTTCTCGTCGGTCTGGCCGAGGCTGCGGTCGGCCAGCACCCGGGCGACGCTGTCGACCCGGGTGGCCGGCACCGTGCCACGGGCGTGGGCCGACTTGAGCTGGTCGAGCAGGGCGGCCTGGCGGTCGCCCTGGCCACGCTTCTGGTAGACGGTGGCCAGTTCCACGTAGCAGACATCGGCGGCGCTGAGCGCGGCCTGGCAGATCTGCTCGACGTCGTCCAGGTGCTGGTCGTAGCTGCCCTGGGTACGGTACAGCAGCACCTGGGCCAGGCCCGCCTCGGGGTTGCCGTCGGCGCGCCACTGGTCGATCTGGCGTTGGGCGTTGATGTCCGGGAAACTCTGCGGGTATTGCAGGTAGAGCATGGCCAGCGGAATCAGGGTATTGCCCTCGCCTTGCTGGGCGGCGAGCTTGAGCAGGGTTTCGGCTTCTTCGCGCTCGGCCTGGGTGCTGCCGGGCTTGGCCACCAGCAGGCGGCCCAGACGCGCCTGAGCCCGCGGCGAGGTGGCGGCGGCCGCGCGGTAGGTGGCTTCGGCCTGTTCGAGCTGCGCCGGATCGCGGCTGCCGACCTGGATGTCGGCCAGACCCACCTGGGCATCGCTGTAGCCCAGGTCGGCCAGGGCCTTGTAGTTGGCCTGGGCGGTGGCGATGTCGCCGCGTTTCAGCGCTTCGTTGGCCAGGCGCTGGTCGGGCAGGCCGGCGCAGCCGGCCAGGGCGATGGCGGCGGCCAGAGCGCACCAGGTCAGTGGGCGGGCGCTGCGCGCCCAGCCGCAGGACGAGCCCGCGCCCACAGCGGTCGTCTCCAGCGCCGTACCGGTGGGACCCAGCATCGCCCCCACAGAAGAAACACCGTTCAAAGGCTTCATCCCCGGTCCCCTTACAGCCCGCGCGCCACGGCGCGGTCGATCAGCCAGTCCATCGACGGGCCACGGTCGCTGTTCACCGAGGCCGGACGCCCGGCCAGCTCTGCGGGCAACGCGCCGTCAGGCTCGATCTGCACGCGGATGTCCGAGGCCAGGTTGTCGGTGTCCAGGCTGCTGCTGCCGACGATCACGCCGGTGCGCACTTGGTCTTCGCCAGCCACCTGGAAGTTGACCCGGGTACCGGGCTTGACCTCGTCGAACTGGCGATAGCTGAAGCGTGCTTCGACCGTTGGGTGGGTGGTGCGCGGGATCAACTGGTACACCGGCTGGCCTTTGCTGGCGTACTGGCCGTCGTCCACCAGTTGCCGCGCGACCACGCAGTCACAGGGGCTGGTGAGGGTGCCGGAGAGCTGCTTGCCGAACAGCTCCTCGACCTTGGCCGGCTCCAGTTGCGAGTCGTCCAGGTGGCCCTTGAGCAGGTCCAGCATGCTGGTGTTGAAGGTGGCCAGCGGCGCGCCCTTGCCGATCTGCGCGCCGGTCTGCACCAGGCCCTGCAGGCTGCCGTCGCGGGGCATGGTGATGGTGGTGGTGGGCACGGCGACCACTCCGGCTTCGGCGTGGCTGACGAAGTACAGGCCGTACAGCGACTTGGCGACGAAGCCGAAGGCGGCGATGCCGACCACGAACACGCCGAGGGTGACGCTGACCGCACGCAGGCGGGCGAAGGGCGACAGGCCGGAACCGGCGTCCTTTTGCTTGCGCGCCTTGGTGAAGTTGTCGCGCTGCAGGGTACTGAGCACGTCGCCGACGCTGATCAGCTCACCGGACAGGTGGCTGGTGATGATGTGGCGCAGGGTGGCGATGTCGCGCGGTTCCAGGTTCTGGAACTCGGCGCCGATGCGCCCGCTGCTCGTGTCGCTGGAGCGCACCAGCAGTTCGACGTCCATCGCCAGGCCGAGGTTGTCGACCACGAACTGCAGGCGGCCGCGCAGCAGTTCGCCGACCGGCAGAGCGCGCTTGGCATGGAACGACAGGCCGCCGGCGGACAGGTCGTCGACCTTGACCTCCTGTTGCTGGCGCTCGCCGTCGAGGTAGCGCAGCTTGGCGGGAATACGCACGCGAGCGTGCTGGCGCTGGGCCTCGGACTCATGCACGACGTTGACGTTGACAGCGTTATTCATGGCGATTTGTTCCTTTGCATCGATCCGGGTTGGGCTCACACGACCATGAACAGCACAGCGACGAAGATGCTGGCCGCCGAGAAGGTCATGGTCCGCGAGGACCAGGTGTTGAACCATTGTTGAAAGCTGGCGAGGTCACGCTTGAGGGCCGTCGGCTGACGGGTCCAGGACTGCTTGTCGAGGCGGAAGAACACGTAGATCTTCATCAGCGCGCCGACGATCTGGTTGTAATAGAGGATCAGCGGGTAGGCCGGGCCGACGCTGTGGCCCGAGCACAGCAGCATGACGGTGAGGATCAGGCGGGTGATGCCGATCCACAGCAGGTACACCAGCAGGAACTGCAGGCCGAACTTGAAGCTGGCGATCAGCGCCACGGTCAGGCCCAGCAGGCTGGTCCACATCGACACGCGCTGGTCGAACAGCACGATGCTGGTGAACAGCCCCAGGCGCCGCAGGCCCAGGCCCAGGGCGCGGGAGTTCTGCCGCAGGTTGTTGCCATACCAGCGGTACATCAGCTTGCGGCTGGCCTTGAGGAAGCTCTTTTCCGGTGGGTGTTCGACCGTGTTGATCGCCGCATCCGGCACGTAGAAGGTGTCGTAGCCCAGGCGCATCAGGCTGAACCAGCTGGACTTGTCGTCGCCGGTGAGGAACTTGAAGCGGCCCAGGCGCCAGTGCATCAACGAGTCGCTCTCGACGTCGGCGATGAACTCGGGGTTGGTGACCACGCTGGCGCGGAACATCGACATGCGCCCGGTCATGGTCAGCACGCGCTTGCTCAAGGCCATCGAGCACATGTTGATGTGGCGCTGGGCGAAGCGCAGCTTGTGCCACTCGCTCATGATGTAGCCGCCGCGCACTTCGCAGAATTCGTTGGTGGTCAGGCCACCGACGTTGGGGTAGAGCTTGAACCACGGCACGGTCTTGCGCACCACGCCTTCGGCCAGCACGGTATCGCCGTCGATCACCGCCACCACGGCGTTCTCGTCCGGCAGCGAGCGGGAGATGGCGCGAAAACCATAGGCCAGCCCGTCACGTTTGCCGGTGCCGGCGATGCGCACGAAGTCCAGCGCCACGTGCTCGGGCGGGTTGTACTTGGCCCACAGGCTCTTGACCAGCAACTCGTCGGACTTCTCCACCAGCGAGCAGACCACGGTGGTGGGGTAGCCGCAGTCGATCGCTTCGCGGATCACCGAGCTGTACACCTGGGCGGTGGTCAGCGCATCGATACGAAAGCTGGTGACCATCAGGTAGACGTGCGACGGATCGGCGGCCTTGCCCAGCTTCTGCACCTTGCGCCGCAGGTAGGGGTAGACCAGGTAGAGGAAGATCATGCCGCGGATGAAATGGGTGGCGCCCATGGAGTAGCGCCAGATGCCGACAGCGCCGACCAGGAAGATGAAGTGCTTCGATTGCGAGTCGAAGATATCGCTGGGCAGGGCCAGGGCGATCAGCATGAGCAGGCTCATGAAGAGCAGCCATCCGGCGCACTGCAGCAGCACTGTCTGGAGCCTTTGCATGTTCAGCATCCGTCGCGAGAAATCGGGAAAAGGCGGGGCCGGGTGGCCCCGCGTCGGGCTGGCTTACCAGCAGATGCCTTCGGTGCGGCTGGCGGTGCTGGTGGGCTTGCTCATGAAGCCGACCAGGTCGATCACCTGCTTGCCTGCCGGCGCCTGCTGGGCGAGGGCGCGGAACTGCTCGTCGCGGTTGCCGAGGACGATGATGTCGGCGCCGTCGATCACCTGCTGGAGGTCGGCGTTGAGCAGCGAGGACACGTGGGGGATCTTCGACTCGATGTAGTCTTTGTTGGCGCCGTGGACACGGGCGTACTCGACGTTCTGGTCGTAGATGTTCAGCTCGTAGCCCTTGCCGATCAGACGCTCGGCCAGTTCCACCAGCGGGCTTTCGCGCAGGTCGTCGGTGCCAGCCTTGAAGCTCAGGCCAAGCAGGGCGACCTTGCGCTTGTCGTGGCTTTCGATGATGTCGAAGGCGTTCTGCACCTGGGACTCGTTGCTGCGCATCAGCGAATCGAGCAGCGGTGCTTTGACGTCGAGGCTGGCGGCGCGGTAGGTGAGGGCGCGCACGTCCTTGGGCAAGCATGAGCCGCCGAAGGCGAAGCCTGGGCGCATGTAGTACTGCGACAGGTTCAGGGCCTTGTCCTGGCAGACCACCTCCATCACTTCGCGGCCATCGACGTCGACCGCCTTGGCGATGTTGCCGATTTCGTTGGCGAAGGTGACCTTGGTGGCGTGCCAGACGTTGCAGGTGTACTTGATCATCTCGGCCACTTCGATCGGCTTGCGGATGATCGGCGCGTCGAGCTCTTCGTAGATGGCTTGGAGCACGTCGCCGCTGGCGCTGTCCAGTTCGCCGATGACGGTCATCGGTGGCTGGTCGTAGTCCTTGATCGCGGTGCTTTCGCGCAGGAACTCGGGGTTGACCGCCACGCCGAAGTCGACGCCCGCTTTCTTGCCGGAGCAGTCTTCCAGGATCGGAATCACCACGTTCTTCACGGTGCCCGGCAGCACGGTGCTGCGCACCACGATGGTGTGGCGACGGGTGGTGTCGCGCAGCACATAGCCTATCTCGCGGCACACCGATTCGATGTACTCAAGGCCCAGGTCGCCATTTTTCTTGCTGGGGGTGCCGACGCAGATCATCGACACGTCGCTGGCGCGGATCGCTTCGGCGAAGTCAGTGGTGCCACGCAGTCGGCCAGTGGCGATGCCCTGTTGCAGCAATTGCTCCAGGCCCGGCTCGACGATGGGCGACTTGCCCTGATTGATCAGGTCGATCTTGGTGGTGGACACGTCCACGCCGATCACTTCATGACCGCGTGCCGACAAGCAACCTGCACAGACGGCACCTACGTAACCCAAACCAAAGATGCTGATACGCATCGTATTCACCTCGTGTGTATATCGCGCCGGTTCTTTCACAGAACCGAGCCGGGTTGATTGACCTGCTCTTGCAGGCGCACGGATCCATGGCGAAGTGACACTTCACCGGGCGCAGGCATGAACGAATCCGGAGCGCATACTGCAGTGCGCTCAAACTTGGCAATTAAATGGCCAGTAATTAAAAGGCGTGCCCTTGAATGCAGCCGTCTTTATTGCAACGCCTTATGCGGCGCGTTGCTGTGCTTGTTCTTTCAAGTGAGTAAATCCTTTGAAATCAACCACTAGGACGAGTAGTAAGGGGCGCGTCTCTCCTTCTTGGACCGGCCGCTGGGTATACCCGAAGCGGTAGCCGAAGTTGTCGGGGCCGGCAGTGGAAACCGGCCTTAAGTTAGCTGTAAGTCATCTCTCACGTTGTACGCTGGTGAATCGTTACGGGTGGTATGAGCGGTCCTCGGAAGGTAAGTTCCGGGGTGGGTTCGACGCAGATGAAAGATTTCTAAATATTTTTTCAATGATAAATACTTTCATTCTGATGGCACGGTCCGGTTTCGTCCCGATATATAAAGGGGCAAAACGAGGTGGGATGGTTATATGCCAGCATCGGAAATTTTTTTTCAAAAAAAGTCGGAAATTTACGAGTGGTCGTTCATGAACCTAGGCCACAGTCAGGGTTGATGGTTTTTTGGCGACCATTTTTTGGCGTTCCTGGTGTCGAATTTTCGCTGAGCTGACGACGACCACAGACGGCTGCATTTAACCGCCGGGTTTTTGTGGCTTTCGTGACCAGGGATCGAGGCTCATTGTTCGTGACGATACGTGGACCTCCCGCAGGTGACGGGCGTGCAGGTCCAGGGCCTGGAGGCGGGGTGGGTGTGGGTCACCGATTAGCCCCGCCTGGGAGTGGCGGGGCGGTGGGGTCAGGGCTCGGGCTGGTC
The DNA here is from genome assembly GCF_047039205.1 of Pseudomonas sp. SC11. Classification (NCBI taxonomy): domain Bacteria; kingdom Pseudomonadati; phylum Pseudomonadota; class Gammaproteobacteria; order Pseudomonadales; family Pseudomonadaceae; genus Pseudomonas; species Pseudomonas sp. SC11. Next base: position 1,180,539 of record NZ_CP178183.1, read on the forward strand.
GCGCAGGAACACCAAATGGTCTGGCCGCGACTGCTCGGCACTGTAGTAGTAGCCCTGGACGTCGAAGCCCTTGAGCTGCTCGGGATCGGCGATGCGCTCCTGGATCACGAAGCGGCTCATCAGGCCACGGGCTTTCTTGGCGTAGAAACTGATGATCTTGTATTGGCCGTTCTTCAGGTCCTTGAAGTCGACGTCGATCACCCGCGCCTTGAGCGCGTTTTTCTTCACCGCACCGAAGTACTCGTTGCTGGCCAGGTTCAGCAGCAGGTCATCGCCCTGGTCGGCCAGGGCCTGGTTCAGCCATTCGCTGATGCGCGTGTCCCAGAAGGCGTAGAGGTCCTTGCCGCGAGCGTTTGCCAGCTTGGTGCCCATCTCCAGGCGATAGGGCTGCATCAGGTCCAGCGGACGCAGCAGCCCGTACAGGCCCGAGAGCATGCGCAGGTGCTGCTGGGCGTAGGCGAAGTCGTCTTCGCTCAGGCTTTCGGCGTCCAGCCCGGTGTACACGTCGCCCTTGAAGGCCAGCAGCGCCTGCTTGGCGTTGGTGGGGGTGAAGTCGGCCGTCCAACTGCCGAAGCGGGCGGCGTTGAGGCCGGCGAGCTTGTCGGACAGGTGCATCAGTTCGGCGATCTGCGCCGGCGAAAAATCGCGCAGTTGCTCGATGAGGATCTGCGCATGATCCAGGTGCTGGGGCAGGGTATGACGCTGGGTGACGGGTGGGGTGTCGTAGTCGAGGGTCTTGGCGGGGGAAATCACCGTCAACATGAGGTCGGCTCCTGGAAAGGTTGTCGTGATTCTACGGGGGCCTGCGCTGGTGCGCCAAACTATGCCCGCCATAGGCACAGACCATCGGCGGCTGTGACGCTATAGTGCGTCAGTTCACTTCGTGGAGACTGCTCGTGCGCATCGCCCTCGCTCTTCTGTTCGCGCTGTTCGCTACGGCGGCGCAGGCTGCCCCGCCGCTGGCGGTCAGTTTCGACCGCAGCCTGTGGCCGGAACAGCTCGACAGCCCGGTCCTGTTCGATGTGGCCTCGCGGGCGCAGATCCTCTCCTTCGCCCAGGTGCTGCATGAAAGCGAGATGCTCGATGAGGGCAGCCTGGCGGCGCGCCTGGGGCTGCGCCAGATCAACCTGTCGGTGGTGCGCGCGGTGCGGGCGCGGATGTGGCAGCGCCTGTGGGAGAACTACCAGCAGGCGCAACTGAGCTGCGAGGAGGATGCGTCGTTCTGCTACGCCGTGGACTCGATGGCGGATCTGCGCACGCGCTCGGCGACCTTCGCCAGCGAGGTGGGCGAGTTCTACCAGGGGTGGGTCGAGCCCAGTCATCGCTTCAACCAGCGCTACCTGGACGAGCAATTGCGCAAGGCCGCGCTGTTTCCGCAGACCAGCAGCGAGGTCGAACGTCTCTCCAGCCGCGAGCGCAGCGGCGACGAGCTCAACGATCGGGTGTTCCTGCTGACCTTCGCCGGAGGCCCGGGCCCGGTGGGCAGCAGCAGCGATACACTCGCCGACTACCTGCGCCGGCAGAAGCTGGGCGGCACCTTCTTCGTGCTCGGCAGCCGCGTGCAGCAGCGCCGCGACGCCAACCAGGGCGCGGATGTGGCGAGCTTGTACGCCGGGCAGTGCGTGGGCATCCAGGGCTGGGAATACCGCTCGCATGCCCAGTGGCAGGACTGGCAGGACTCGCTGCGGCGCAGCCAGGCGCAGGTGCAAGCGTTGATGCCCGAGCAGTACGTCCCCCTGTTTCGACCGCCCTATGGCCAGCGCCGCGCCGATGGCGAAGGCTTCATGACCGCGCAGGGGCTACAGGTTTCGTTGTGGGACATCGATGCCCAGGACGACACCGCGTTGGACGCCGAGCAATCGGCGCAGCGCGTGCTGACGCTGATGCTGTTGTGGCGCAAGGGCGTGATCCAGTTCCACGACAGCCAGCCCAAGGTCCAGCCTGCGCTCGACTGGCTGCTGCAGCACACGGCGCAGAGCGGCATCGGATGGGAAGACTGCCACGCCTACGCGAGGGCGCGCTGACGGTCGTGCAGGAGAAAAAACGGCTCCATCCCTGACTGTAGTCGTCGTTGCGGATCACGCCAAGGGCGCTTCGTCATTCAGCAAAATAAACTTCATGTGCGCGTAAAAAGTCTTTTTTTCGTCACGCTTTTTGCGGTATGAAAGAGCCAGACAGCCGATTCCTGCAGCACAGGTGGCGTCATCCAGGCCCTCCTTCTGCCAGGTGCGCTCCCCGCCCGTAACGACGCGGATACGGGGAGAACGGCGGTCACTCTGCGGCGCAGTACGCCTGTGCCGTCCTGCTTTCACATAAGGTGACCGAGTATGGATGACCAAGGACGCAACCCTTCCTCCAACAAGCCCATCCTGTATGTCCTCGATACCAACGTCCTGATACACGACCCCAACGCCTTGCTCAATTTCGAGGAGCACCATGTCGCTATCCCGATGACGGTGCTGGAGGAACTCGACAAGCTCAAGACCGGCAAGCAGACCATCGCCGCCGAATGCCGCCAGGCCATCCGCCTGATCGACCAGACCCTGGGCGAGGCCTCGCCCACCGACGTCGAACAGGGCGTGCCGATCCAGCGTGGCAAGAGCGGCCCCAAGGGTTTCCTGTCGATCCTGATGAGTCCGCGCCACGAGCCGTCGCGGCTGCTGCCCGAACACCTGAACGACAACATCATCATCAACCAGTTGCTGGAGCTGCGGGCTCGGCGCGGCGACCTGGACGTGGTGCTGGTGACCAAGGACATCAACATGCGCCTGAAGGCGCGGGCCTGCGGCATCGCCGCCGAGGACTACAGCACCGACCAGTTGGTCGACGACGTGTCGCTGTTGTCCAAGGGCTACCATTCGGTCAGTGGCTCGTTCTGGGATCGCGTGAGCAAGGTCGACACCCGCCAGGAGCGCGGCCGTACCTGGCATCGCGTGCAACTGAGCGAGCCGCTGCCGGCGGTGCACGTGAACGAGTTCATCATCGACGAGCAAGGTTTCGTCGGCTGGATCAAAGGGGTGCGCGAAGGCGAACTGCTGCTGCTGGACCTGCACCAGGAGCCATTGCTGCACCAGGAGGCCTGGGGCCTGAAGCCGCGCGACATCCATCAGAGCCTGGCGCTGTTCGCCCTGCTCGACCCGGACATCCACCTGGTCAACCTGACCGGCGCCGCCGGCTCGGGCAAGACCATCCTGGCGCTGGCCGCTGCCATCGAGCAGACCATGGTCAGCAAGCGCTACCGGCGCATCATCGCCACCCGCAGCGTGCAGGGCCTGGACCAGGAGATCGGTTTCCTGCCGGGCACCGAGGCGGAGAAGATGGAGCCTTGGCTGGGCGCCATCACCGACAACCTCGAAGCCTTGCACATGGATGACGAGAGCACCCATGGCAGTGTGGAGTACATCCTCGAGCGCGTGCCGTTGCAGTTCAAGTCGCTGAACTACATTCGCGGGCGCAGCTTCCAGCAGAGCCTGATCCTCATCGATGAATGCCAGAACCTCACCCCGCACCAGATGAAGACCATCATCACCCGTGCCGGCTCCGGCTCGAAAGTGGTATGTCTGGGCAACCTGGCACAGATCGACACCCCCTACCTGTCCGCCACCAGCTCGGGCCTGACCTACCTCACCGAGCGCTTCAAGGACTTCCCCCACGGCGTGCACATCACCCTGCAGGGTGTGCCGCGCTCGGTGCTGGCCGAGTACGCCGAGTCGCATATGTAGCCCCCAACGCCTCAACGCCGGTTCGCCGGCGCTGGGGCGCTTTGCCTGCACATTCGCCCAGTAGCGGTTTACACTCTGCACTCTCTTCACAGGAGCAGAGCAGTGCTGACTCATCTCGATTCCCAGGGGCGCGCCAACATGGTCGACGTCACTGAAAAGGCCGTGACCTCACGTGAGGCCAGCGCCGAGGCGCGGGTGCGCATGTTGCCGGCCACGCTGCGCATGATCGTCGAGGGCGAGCACCCCAAGGGTGATGTGTTCGCCGTGGCGCGCATCGCGGGTATCCAGGCGGCGAAGAAAACCAGCGACCTGATCCCACTGTGCCATCCGCTGATGCTTACCAGCGTCAAGGTGGAGCTGCGCGCCGACGGTGAAGACGCCGTGCACATCCTCGCCCGCTGCAAGCTGGCTGGGCAAACCGGGGTGGAGATGGAGGCGCTGACTGCCGCGAGTGTCGCCGCCCTGACGATCTACGACATGTGCAAGGCCGTTGACAAAGGCATGGTCATCGAGCAGGTGCGCCTGCTGGAGAAGATCGGCGGCAAGAGCGGCCATTACCAGGTGTCTGTGTGATGAAGATCAGGACGTTGTATTTCGCCCGCTACCGCGAGCGGCTCGGGCTCGACGGCGAGTCGCTCGACGGCGATTTCCAGGTGCTCGACGACGTGCGCCAGGCGTTGCTGGCCAAGGGCGGCGCCTACGCGGTGCTGGCCGAGCAGAACTTGATGTGCGCCCGCAACGAGGAATTGTGCCGGCTCGACGAGCCCGTGGAGGAGGGCGACCAAGTGGCCTTTTTCCCACCGGTAACGGGAGGCTGAGCATGGCCATACGGGTTCAGCAGGCCGTCTTCGATGCGGGCTACGAGCTCAATGCCCTGCACGCGGCGAATGTCGGCGTGGGTGCGGTGGTGGGATTCGTTGGCTACGTGCGCGACTTCAACGACGGGCGCGAGGTGGCGGGGATGTTCCTCGAGCACTATCCGGGCATGACCGAGAAGGCGCTGGGCAAGATCGTCGACGAGGCGCAGCAGCGCTGGCCGTTGTTGAAGGTCGAGGTGCTGCATCGCATCGGCGCGCTGGAGCCGGGCGAGCCGATCGTCTTCGTCGGCGTGGCCAGCGCGCATCGGCAGGCGGCGTTCGACGCCTGCAATTTCATCATGGACTACCTCAAGACCCGCGCGCCCTTCTGGAAGAAGGAAACCACCCAGGAGGGGCCACGCTGGGTGGAAGGCCGCCAGAGCGACCAGGACGCGGTCGAGCGCTGGCAGTAGCCAGGCGCGTCTACACCGACGGGTTGGCGCTCGCCTGGGCCTTGCGCGGCACCGGCGTAAGCAACGCGTCCGGCGGCATCTCGCATTTGATCTTGCGCCCCAGCAGTTCCTCGATCGCCGGCAGTTGGTAGGCGTCGTCTTCGCCGGCGAAGCTGATCGACACCCCGCTGGTGCCCGCACGCCCGGTGCGGCCGATGCGGTGCACGTAGTCGTCCGGGTCTTCCGGCAGGGTGAAGTTGATCACATGGCTGATGCCGTCGATGTGAATGCCGCGTCCGGCCACGTCGGTGGCCACCAGCACGGTGACGCGCCCTTCACGGAAGTTCTCCAGGGTGCGGATCCGCTTGTGCTGCGGCACGTCGCCGGACAGTTGCGCGGCGTTGACGCCATCGCGCACCAGGCGCTCCTCGATGCGCCGCACCTCGTCCTTGCGGTTGGCGAAGACCATCACCCGCTGCCAGCCGTTCTGCGTCACCAGGTTGTACAGCAGCTTGTACTTGTCGCTGCCGGCCACGGCATAGACGTGCTGCTCGACGGTTTCGCTGGCCACGTTCTCCGGCTCGATCTCGACGATGGCAGGATCGGTGGTCCACTGCTTGGCCAGGTTCATCACATCGTCGGTGAAGGTGGCGGAGAACAGCAGGGTCTGACGTTCGCTCTTGGGTGGGGTCTGACGGATGATCTGCCGCACCTGCGGAATGAAGCCCATGTCGAGCATGCGATCGGCCTCGTCAAGCACCATCACCTCGACCATGTCCAGGTGCACTTCGCCGCGTTGCTGGAAGTCCAGCAGGCGCCCGGGCGTGGCCACCAGAATATCGCAGTGGCGTTTCTCCAGGGCCTTGAGCTGCTTGTCGTATTCCATGCCGCCGACGAAGCTCATCACGCTGAGCCCGCTGTAGCGGGTCAGGGCTTCGGCGTCCTTGGCGATCTGCACCACCAGTTCACGGGTGGGCGCGATGATCAATGCGCGCGGCTCGCCCATGTAGCGTTCCTTGGGCGGCGGCGTCTGTTGCAGTTGCGCAATGATCGAGATGAGGAACGCGGCGGTCTTGCCGGTGCCGGTCTGGGCCCGACCGATGGCGTCCTGGCCGCGTAGGGTGTGGCCCAGCACCTGCGCCTGGATCGGCGTGCAGTAGGGGAAACCCAGGTCGTGGATGGCATGCATCAACGTGTCGGAGAGCTTGAAGTCGTGGAAGCGGGTCTTGCCTTCCTGGGGTTCGACCACGAAATCTTCCGGTTTCCACAGGCTGGCCTGCGGCTTGGGTTTGCGCTCGCGGCGCGGTTTTTCCCGCGGGGTCCGGGCGACCGGTGCAGTGGCCTGAGGCGCTGGCTCCGGCTGAGGGCTGGGCGCGCTGGCGCGCTCGGGCTTGGGCGGGTGAGCGGCAGTGGGCTGCGGCGTTTGGGCTGTCACGGGGGCAGAGGGCGCGACGGCCTGCGGGGCGGCGTCGGCTTTGCCGAATATCTTCTTGAGTGCCTTGAGCACGGTCGTCTCGTCAATTGATTAAGGAATGTACGCCGGGCAGTGTAATGCAAGAACCCCACTCGGCGTAGTGCAATGCGCCCGCGACTACAGGCGCGTGGGAAATCACTGAAGCCGCTGCGCCAGCCAGTCGTGGATGTCGCTCAGTTCTTCCACCAGCACTTCGTGCTCCATGGGGTATTCGTGCCAGCGCGCAGCCACGCCCCAGGTATTGAGGTACTCGAACGCCGTGCGCCCCATGGAAGGAATGACCACCGGGTCGTGCACGCCATGCAGGCACAGGGCAGGCGTGCGCTGCTGGCAGGCACTGAGCTGGTGCGTGTCGCTGAAGGTCGGGGCGTAGGTCGACAGGGCGATGACGCCGCCCAGGGCCTCTTGCCACTTTATATACGCGGTGTGCAGCACCACTGCGCCGCCCTGGGAGAAACCGGCCAGGACGATGCGGGCCAGGTCGATGCCCTTGGCCTGTTCGGCTTCGATCAAGTCGATGACCTGCGCGGCGGAGGCGTCCAGTTGCGCTTCGTCGATGGCCCGCGCCGGGCTCATGGCCTTGATGTCGTACCAGCTGGGCATGGCATAGCCGCCGTTGATGGTCACCGGGCGGGTCGGCGCCTGGGGCATGATGAAGCGCGTGCTGTGCAGTCGTTCCTGAAGAAATTCGGCCACCGGTAGGAAGTCGTAACGGTCGGCGCCCAGGCCGTGCAACCAGATCACACAGGCATCGGCCGTATTCTGGGGTTCGAGGATCAACGGTTGGGTCATGAATGCTCCGAAAAAGTGCGTGGGAACTCATTGAGTGCGTGAAAAGGCGGCGTGGATGGCGAGGGCCATAACTGCATGTCGCAACGCTGCAACTTTACCCTCTTGACGTCTGCTTAAACGCTTTAGGCGGTCACTGTGGTACGCCCCTTGCTATGTCCATGTCGCTGCACGGGGCGAAACCGGACCGGTAACACCGTCCACTTGCAGGAAAGGCTGTCACAGAACGGCCCGTTGCGCCAATTGACCCGAATAACACGCCAACCAGGGTCGGATGCGCCTCATGAGGGCGCGGTGCAATTCCGGCTCGATACAACAAGAGCATTTGGAGGTTGTTGATGAAGATGTTGAAAACCACGCTGGCAGTCCTGACCGCTGCCGCCGCCTTCGGTGCCGTGAGCACCGCACAGGCCGGGGCCACGCTCGATGCGGTGCAGAAGAAGGGCTTCGTCCAGTGTGGCGTGAGCGACGGCCTCCCGGGCTTCTCCGTCCCTGACGCCCAGGGCAAGATCGTCGGCATCGACGCCGATGTCTGCCGCGCCGTGGCGGCGGCCGTGTTCGGCGATGCCAGCAAGGTCAAGTTCAGCCAGCTCAACGCCAAGGAGCGCTTCACCGCGCTGCAGTCCGGTGAAGTCGATGTGCTGTCGCGCAACACCACCTGGACCAGCTCGCGCGATTCCGGCATGGGCCTGGTGTTCACCGGCGTTACCTACTACGACGGCATCGGTTTCCTGGTGAGCAACAAGCTCCCCGTGAAAAGCGCCAAGGAACTCGACGGCGCCACCATCTGCATCCAGGCCGGCACCACCACCGAACTGAACGTTTCCGACTACTTCCGCGCCAACGGCATGAAATACACCCCGATCACCTTCGATACCTCCGACGAGAGCGCCAAGTCGCTCGAGTCCGGGCGTTGCGACGTGCTCACCTCGGACAAGTCGCAGCTCTACGCACAGCGCTCCAAGCTGGCCGCGCCGGGCGACTACGTGGTACTGCCGGAAACCATTTCCAAGGAGCCCCTCGGCCCGGTAGTGCGCAAGGGTGACGAAGACTGGTTCAGCATCGTGCGCTGGACGCTGTTCGCCATGCTCAATGCCGAGGAAGCCGGCGTGACCTCCAAGAACGTCGAAGCCGAGGCCAAGTCCACCAAGAACCCGGACGTGGCGCGCATGCTCGGCGCCGACGGTGAGTACGGCAAGGACCTCAAGCTGCCCAAGGACTGGGTGGTGCAGATCGTCAAACAGGTGGGCAACTACGGCGAAGTGTTCGAGAAGAACCTGGGCAAGAGTACGCCGCTGCAGATCGACCGCGGGCTGAACGCCCTGTGGAACAACGGCGGCATCCAGTACGCGCCACCGGTGCGCTGATCGCCGTCACCCGCGACGGCATGTGGCCGTCGCGGGTCGTTCCACTTCCTTGCTTTCGGTGCCTTTCATGAACAATCCAACCGGCGCGCGCAAAGGGCTGTCCCTGAGCGATCCGCGCGTGCGTGCGTGGCTGTTCCAGGTCGTCACGGTCGTGGCCGTGATCGCCCTGGGCTGGTTCCTCATTCACAACACCCAAACCAACATGCAGCACCGGGGGATCACCTCGGGCTTCGATTTCCTCGAGCGCAGTGCCGGCTTCGGCATCGCCCAGCACCTGATCGACTACAACGAGACCGACACCTATGCTCGCGTGCTGTTGGTGGGGTTGCTCAATACCCTGCTGGCCAGTGCCATCGGCATCGTCCTGGCCACCGTGCTCGGCTTCATCATCGGCGTGGCGCGGCTGTCGTCGAACTGGGTGATCGGCAAGCTGGCGGCGGTGTACGTCGAGACCTTCCGCAACATCCCGCCGTTGCTGCAAATCCTGTTCTGGTACTTCGCCGTGTTCACGGCGCTGCCGGGACCGCGCGGCAGCATCAACATCGATGACCTGTTCTTCATCAGCAGCCGCGGTGTGAACATGCCCGGTGCGTCGATGGGCGAAGGCTTCTGGCCGTTCGTGGTGTCCCTGTTGCTGGCGCTGTTGGCAATCGTGGTGATGGTGCGCCAGGCCAACCGGCGTTTCGATGAAACCGGCCAGCCGTTTCACAAATTCTGGGTCGGCCTGCTGCTGTTGGTCGGTATCCCGGGGGTGTGCGTGCTGCTGTTCGGCAACCCGCTGCAGTGGCAGGTGCCGCAGCTCAAAGGGTTCAACTTCACCGGCGGCTGGGTGCTGATTCCCGAGTTCCTGGCGTTGACCCTGGCGCTGTCGATCTACACCGCTGCGTTCATCGCCGAGATCGTTCGCGCCGGCATCCGCTCGGTCAGCCATGGCCAGACCGAGGCGGCGCGCTCGCTGGGGCTGCGCGAAGGGCCGACCCTGCGCAAGGTGATCATCCCCCAGGCCATGCGGGTGATCATTCCACCGCTGACCAGCCAGTACCTGAACCTGACCAAGAACTCGTCGCTGGCGGCGGTGATCGGCTACCCCGAACTGGTGTCGCTGTTCGCCGGTACGGTGCTGAACCAGACCGGCCAGTCGGTGGAGGTGATGGCGATCACCATGGGCGTATATCTGACCATCAGTATCAGCATCTCGTTGCTGATGAACGGGTACAACAAGCGCATTGCGCTGATCGAACGGTGAGGGCCGGCGCATGACTACCCATGTTTTCAAACCCGACATGCCGCCACCGGTGAAGACCGTCGGCGTGCTCGCCTGGCTGCGGGCCAACCTGTTTTCCAGTTGGGCCAATACCCTGCTGACGCTGTTCGCGCTGTACCTGATCTGGCTGATCGTGCCGCCGCTGCTGCACTGGGCGTTCCTCGACGCCAGTTGGACCGGCAGTACCCGCGCCGACTGCAGCGGGCAGGGCGCTTGCTGGGTGTTCATCCAGCAGCGTTTCGGCCAGTTCATGTACGGCTACTACCCCAGCGAGTTGCGCTGGCGGGTGGACTTGAGCGTGTGGCTGGGCGTGATTGGCGCCGCGCCGCTGTTCATCCGGCGTTTTCCGCGAAAACTGCCCTACGGCCTGTGCTACCTGGTGCTGTATCCGATCCTCGCCTACCTGTTGCTGCACGGCGGCAGCTTCGGCCTGAGCAGCGTGCCGACTTCGCAGTGGGGCGGGCTGATGCTGACGCTGGTGATCGCCACCGTGGGCATCGCCGCTGCCTTGCCACTGGGGATTCTGCTGGCGCTGGGCCGGCGCTCGAACATGCCGGTGGTCAAGGCGGTCTCGGTGACCTTCATCGAGTTCTGGCGCGGCATTCCGCTGATTACCGTGCTGTTCATGTCGTCGGTGATGCTGCCGCTGTTCATGCCCGAGGGCACCAGCTTCGACAAACTGCTGCGGGCCATGATCTTCGTCATCCTGTTCGAGTCGGCGTACATCGCCGAAGTGGTGCGTGGCGGCTTGCAGGCCATCCCCAAAGGGCAGTACGAGGCCGCCGCCGCCATGGGCCTGGGCTACTGGCGGGCCATGGGCCTGGTGATCCTGCCCCAGGCCTTGAAGCTGGTGATTCCGGGCATCGTCAACACCTTCATCGCGCTGTTCAAGGACACCAGCCTGGTGATCATCATCGGCCTGTTCGACTTGCTCAACAGCACCCGCCAGGCCACGGCAGACCCTGCCTGGCTGGGCATGGCCACCGAGGGCTACGTATTCGCCGCCCTGGTCTACTGGATTTTCTGTTTCGCCATGTCGCGCTACTCCATGCACCTGGAGCGCAAGCTGGACACTGGCCACAAGCGTTAGGAGTTTCGAGATGAGTGAAGCGATCAGACACAGCGCCGGCCCCGAAGGCATCATCCAGATGCAGGGCGTCAACAAGTGGTACGGCCAGTTCCATGTGCTCAAGGACATCAACCTCAACGTGCGCCAGGGCGAGCGCATCGTCCTGTGCGGTCCGTCGGGCTCGGGCAAGTCCACCACCATCCGCTGCCTCAACCGGCTGGAGGAACACCAGCAGGGGCGCATCGTGGTCGATGGCGTGGAGTTGACCAACGACCTCAAGCAGATCGAGGCGATCCGTCGCGAGGTCGGCATGGTGTTCCAGCACTTCAACCTGTTCCCGCACCTGAGCATTCTGGAGAACTGCACCTTGGCGCCGATGTGGGTGCGCAAGCTGCCACGGCGCAAGGCCGAGGAAATCGCCATGCATTACCTGGAGCGGGTGCGCATTCCCGAGCAGGCGCACAAGTATCCGGGGCAGTTGTCCGGTGGTCAGCAGCAGCGGGTGGCCATCGCCCGCGCGCTGTGCATGAAACCCAAGATCATGCTGTTCGACGAGCCGACGTCGGCGCTGGATCCGGAAATGGTCAAGGAGGTGCTCGACACCATGGTCGGACTGGCCGAAGACGGCATGACCATGCTCTGCGTGACCCACGAGATGGGCTTTGCCCGCACCGTGGCGAATCGGGTGATCTTCATGGACAGGGGCGAGATCGTCGAGCAGGCCGCGCCGGACGACTTCTTCGACCGCCCGCGCAGCGACCGCACCAAGCTGTTCCTGAGCCAGATCCTGCACTGATGACGCGGGGCCTTCCAGAAGCGGTTTGCCCGCTTCTGGAGGCGTGGGGTTGGCTTACTTCTCTTCCTGCTTGGCCACCGGCGCCGGTGGCGGGCGCAGGCCCACTTCGGCGATCAGCTTGAGCTGCTTGCCATTGCGCATCACCTCGATGCTGATCTTCTCGTTCGGCTTGATCCGCGCCACCTGGTTCATCGACTTGCGGCCATCACCGGCCGGCTCGCCGTTGATGCTCAGGATCACATCACCCAGTTGCAGGCCCGCGCGCTGGGCCGGACCGTCACGGAAGATGCCGGCCACGACGATGCCAGGACGCCCCTGCATGCCGAACGACTCGGCCAGTTCCTGCGACAACGGCTGCACTTCGATGCCCAGCCAGCCGCGAATCACTTGGCCGTGCTCGACGATCGACTTCATGACCTCCAACGCCAGCTTGGCCGGGATGGCGAAGCCAATGCCCTGGGAACCGCCGGATTTGGAGAAGATCGCGGTGTTGATGCCAATCAGGTTGCCGTCGGCATCGACCAGCGCGCCGCCGGAGTTGCCCGGATTGATGGCCGCGTCGGTCTGGATGAAGTCTTCGTAGTTGTTCAGCCCCAGTTGGTTGCGGCCCGTGGCGCTGATGATGCCCATGGTCACGGTCTGGCCGACGCCGAAGGGGTTGCCGATGGCCAGGCAGACATCGCCGATGTGCACGTTGTCGGAGCGGCCGATGGTGATGGCCGGCAGGTCTTTGAGGTCGATCTTCAGCACCGCCAGGTCGGTTTCCGGGTCGCTGCCGATCACCCGCGCCAGGGTTTCGCGGCCGTCCTTGAGCGCCACCACGATCTGGTCCGCGCCGCTGGTGACGTGGTTGTTGGTCAGCAGGTAGCCTTCGCGGCTCATGATTACCGCCGAGCCCAGGCTCGACTCCCAGCGCCGTTGCTTGGGCAGGTTGTCGCCGAAGAAGCGGCGGAATTGCGGGTCTTCGAACAGCGGGTGAGCGTTCTTGTTCACCGCTTTGGTGGTGTACAGGTTGGCCACGGCTGGGGCAGCGACGGTGACGGCGTCGGCATAGCTGACCGGGCCCTGCACGATCCGCGAAGTCTGCGGCGCCTGCTGCAGGTTGACGTCCTGGCTGGGCAGGCCGACCCATTCCGGGAACCGCTGGATGATCAGTGCGGCGATCAGCACGCCAGTGAGCAGGGGCCAGCCAAAGTAACGCAGAGCCTTGAACATCGAAAAAATCCTGGAGTGGGGCGGGGGCCTGAACGCGAACGCGCGCGATGATACACCTGTAGGCGCGGCTTTGCCCGCGCCGCAGGCTCCGGTTCCCCCGGCTACCGCGACAGCCCATAATGGCGGCCAGTATACGAGGCCTTGCGCCCGTTGAAGCAGCGAATTACGAGGAGATATGTGGATGGCCGTCGCCCTGAGCACCCTGGTCGAGGAAGCCGAGCGCTACCTCGGCAGCGCCAAGATCCAGGATTACTGCCCCAATGGCTTGCAGGTCGAAGGGCGTGCGCAGGTCAGGCGCATCGTCACCGGCGTAACCGCCAGCCAGGCCTTGCTCGACGCGGCGGTCGAGGCCGATGCCGACCTGGTGCTGGTACACCACGGTTACTTCTGGAAGGGCGAAAGCCCTTGTATCACCGGTATCAAGCAGCGCCGCATCAAGACCCTGCTCAAGCACGACATCAGCCTGCTGGCGTTTCACCTGCCGCTGGACGTGCACCCGGAAGTCGGCAACAACGTGCAGTTGGCACGCCAGCTCGACATCACCGTCGAAGGCCCGCTCGATCCGGACAACCCACGGGTGATCGGCCTGATCGGTTCGCTGGCCGAGCCCATGGCCGCCAGCGATGTCGCCCGTCGCGTGCATGAGGCGCTGGGCCGTGAGCCGCTATTGATCGAGGGCCCGGGCCTGATTCGCCGGGTGGGCTGGTGCACCGGCGGCGGGCAGGGCTATATCGATGCTGCCATCGCTGCCGGTGTGGACCTGTTCATCAGTGGCGAGGCGTCCGAGCAGACCTTCCACAGTGCCCGCGAGAACGGCGTCAGCTTCATCGCCGCCGGGCATCACGCCACCGAGCGCTATGGCGTGCAGGCGCTGGGCGACTATCTGGCCAGGCGCTTCGCCCTCGAACACCTGTTCATCGACTGCCCCAATCCGATTTGAATACCGCGTAAGAGGGCCAAACCGGCAGTCATATCATTAGACCGTTTCGATCTAGCTGACCGCCTAAATAGAATCAGACGCTGTGATAAAGTGCTCCGCTCGAACACGGCCCGCTGGCCGTCCATAAGATCGTTTTTCGTGAGTAGCCATGGTCGACAAACTGACGCACTTGAAACAGCTGGAGGCGGAAAGCATCCACATCATCCGCGAGGTGGCCGCCGAGTTCGACAATCCGGTGATGCTGTACTCGATCGGCAAGGACTCCGCCGTGATGCTGCACCTGGCGCGCAAGGCCTTCTTCCCGGGCAAGCTGCCGTTTCCGGTGATGCACGTCGACACGCGCTGGAAATTCCAGGAGATGTACCGCTTCCGCGACAAGATGGTCGAGGAAATGGGCCTGGAGCTGATCACCCACGTCAACCCCGAGGGTGTGGCGCAGGGCATCAACCCCTTCACCCACGGCAGTGCCAAGCACACCGACATCATGAAGACCCAGGGCCTCAAGCAGGCGCTGGACAAGCATGGCTTCGACGCCGCCTTCGGCGGTGCGCGCCGCGACGAAGAGAAGTCGCGGGCCAAGGAGCGCGTGTATTCGTTCCGCGACAGCAAGCACCGCTGGGATCCGAAGAACCAGCGTCCGGAGCTGTGGAACGTCTACAACGGCAAGGTCAACAAGGGCGAGTCGATCCGCGTCTTCCCGTTGTCGAACTGGACCGAGCTGGACATCTGGCAGTACATCTACCTCGAAGGCATCCCGATCGTGCCGCTGTACTTCGCCGCCGAGCGCGAAGTCATCGAGAAGAACGGCACCCTGATCATGATCGACGACGAGCGCATCCTCGAGCATCTCACCGATGAAGAGAAAGCCCGCATCGTCAAGAAGAAGGTGCGTTTCCGAACCCTGGGCTGCTACCCACTGACAGGTGCTGTCGAGTCGGAAGCCGAGACGCTCACCGACATCATTCAGGAAATGCTCCTGACGCGCACGTCCGAACGCCAGGGCCGTGTCATCGACCACGATGGCGCCGGATCCATGGAAGACAAGAAACGCCAAGGGTATTTCTAAGCTTCAAGTTACAAGCGGCAAGCTGCAAGACAGAAGCTGAACGCGTAGCGTTTGAGACTTGTGGATTGCCGCCGTATTGCGGGCGGCTCGGAGTGCTCGTAATGGATTTTGAGAAGCTGGCAGTTTGGCAACGAAGTAAGCGTTTGGCCATTGAGTTGTACCGGATACTGGCTGGGTGTCGTGATTATGGATTCAAGGATCAGGTCACGCGGTCAGCACTTTCCATCCCGTCCAATATTGCCGAGGGCATGGAGCGGCGCGGGAGCAGAGAGAAGGTTTGGTATCTCAGCGTTGCGAAAGCGTCCTGCGGGGAGTTGCGTACACAGCTGATGATCGGTGGTGAGATAGGTTACATCGACGCTGGGCTGGCTAGCGGCTGGATTAATGAAACCCGCGAGCTCTCCAGAATGCTGAGTGGGTTGATCAACAGAATGTCTAACTAGTTGTACGCCGACAGGCTTGCCGCTTGACGCTTACAGCTTGGAGCTCGAATGAAATGAGTCACCAATCCGAATTGATCAGCGAGGATATCCTCGCCTACCTGGCTCAGCACGAGCGCAAAGAATTGCTGCGTTTCCTCACCTGCGGCAACGTCGATGACGGCAAGAGCACCCTGATCGGGCGCCTGCTGCACGATTCGAAGATGATCTACGAGGACCACCTCGAGGCCATCACCCGCGACTCGAAGAAGTCCGGCACCACCGGCGAGGAAGTCGATCTGGCGCTGCTGGTCGATGGCCTGCAGGCCGAGCGCGAGCAGGGCATCACCATCGATGTCGCCTACCGCTACTTCTCGACTGCCAAGCGCAAGTTCATCATCGCCGACACCCCCGGCCATGAGCAGTACACTCGCAACATGGCCACCGGTGCGTCCACCTGCGACCTGGCGATCATCCTGGTCGATGCCCGCTATGGCGTGCAGACCCAGACCCGCCGCCACAGCTATATCGCCTCGCTGCTGGGTATCAAGCACATCGTGGTCGCGGTCAACAAGATGGATCTCAAGGGCTTCGACGAGCAGGTCTTCGAGTCGATCAAGGCCGATTACCTGGCGTTCGCCGAAGCCATCGACCTGAAGCCGAGCAGCCTGCACTTCGTGCCCATGTCGGCGCTCAAGGGCGACAACGTGGTCAACCGCAGCGAGCGTTCGCCGTGGTACACCGGCCCTGCGCTGATGGAAATCCTCGAAACCGTGGAAGTGGCGGCCGACCGCAATGTCACCGACCTGCGTTTCCCGGTGCAGTACGTCAACCGTCCGAACCTGAACTTCCGTGGCTTCGCCGGCACCCTGGCCAGTGGCGTGGTGCACAAGGGCGACGAGATCGTGGTGCTGCCGTCGGGCAAGAGCAGCCGGGTCAAGTCCATCGTCACCTACGAAGGTGAGCTGGAGAACGCCGGGCCTGGCCAGGCCGTGACCCTGACCATGGAAGACGAGATCGACATCTCCCGTGGCGACTTGCTGGTGCATGCCGACAACGTGCCGCAGGTGGCCGACCAGTTCGACGCCATGCTGGTGTGGATGGCCGAGGAACCGATGCTGCCGGGCAAGAAGTACGACATCAAGCGCGCCACCAGCTATGTGCCGGGTTCGATCGCCAGCATCGCCCACAAAGTCGATGTGAACACGTTGGAGAAGGGCGCTGCCAGCGCGCTGCAACTGAACGAGATCGGCCGGGTCAAGGTATCGCTGGACGCTGCCATCGCCCTCGACGGCTACGACAGCAACCGCACCACCGGGGCGTTCATCGTCATCGACCGCCTGACCAACGGCACTGTCGGTGCCGGCATGATCATCGCCGAGCCTGTATTGCCACATGGCGGCGCCGGTCAGCACGGCAAGGCCGCGCATGTCTCGACCGAGGAGCGCGCCCTGCGCTTCGGCCAGCAGCCGGCGACCGTGCTGTTCAGCGGCTTGTCCGGCGCCGGTAAGAGCACCTTGGCCTACGCCGTGGAGCGCAAGCTGTTCGACATGGGCCGCGCGGTATACGTGCTCGACGGGCAGAACCTGCGCCATGACTTGAACAAGGGCTTACCGCAGGATCGCGCCGGGCGTACCGAGAACTGGCGCCGTGCCGCGCATGTGGCGCGCCAGTTCAACGAAGCCGGTCTGCTGACCCTGGCAGCGTTCGTCGCCCCGGATGCCGAAGGCCGTGAGCAGGCCAAGGCGTTGATCGGCAAGGAACGCCTGGTCACCGTCTACGTGCAGGCCTCGCCGCTGGTCTGCCGCGAGCGCGACCCGCAGGGGCTGTATGCTGCCGGTGGCGACAACATCCCGGGCGAGAGCTTCCCGTTCGATGTGCCGCTGGATGCGGATTTGGTGATCGATACCCAGGGCACCAGCGTCGAGGACGGCGTGAAGCAGGTGCTTGAGGTGCTGCGCCAGCGCGGCGCCCTCTAAGCGCTGCGTTAGGACGCGGACTCCAGGTTCCGCGCCAGTTGGGTGATTGGCCGACAGTCACGGGGTTGCGCAGCAGCCCGGTGCTGTCGGCCAAGTCTTTACTGAATCCATACGGGCGCCGATTCGACGCCCGAGCGCCTCACCTAAGTCGTACGCGCCCAAAGCGGCAGAACGTTGGCCGACGGTTGAGCGGGTTTATAACGGTCGCTCCGCCACCGGAATCACCCGCCGCTGCTTCACCGCCTTGTACGAAAAACTCGAGTAGATCTCCTTCACCCCCGGCAGCGTCTGCAGCACTTCGCGGGCGAATTCGCCGAACGATTCAAGGTCGTGGGCCAGGATTTCCAGCAGGAAGTCATAGCGTCCGGACACGTTGTGGCAGGCGACGATCTGCGGAATCGCCATCAGCCGTTGCTCGAACACTCGAGCGGCTTCCTTGTTATGCGACTCCATCATGATGCTGACGAAGGCCGTAACGCCGTAGCCCAGGGCTTTGGGTGACAACGTGGCCTGGTAGCCCGTGATGTAGCCGGCTTCTTCCAGCAGCTTGACCCGCCGCCAGCAGGGTGAGGTGGTCAGCGACACCTGGTCGGCGAGCTCGGCCACGGTCAGGCGAGCGTTGTTCTGCAGCGCGTTCAGAAGAGCGCGGTCGGTGCGGTCCAGAGGCGTTGGCATGTTATGCCCTTTGTTTGATCGATTAAGTGTTTCCATTCCAGGAATTCGTTCAGCGGCGTGACAGTTTGGAATAGTTTCGCCTGTCACCGGGCATAAGCTTAGAACAAACAACAACGAGGCCGATGACATGCGCGCCGCCAGCGACAAGCCAGGATTTTCCACCCGCGCCATTCACCAGGGTTACGACCCTCAGTCCCACGGCGGCGCCTTGGTGCCGCCGGTTTATCAAACTGCCACCTACGCCTTCGCGAGCGTCGAATATGGCGCGGCCTGTTTCGCCGGCGAACAGGCCGGGCACGTCTACAGCCGCATTTCCAACCCGACCCTGGCCTTGCTGGAGCAACGCATGGCCTCGCTGGAGGGTGCCGAGGCCGGGCTGGCGCTGGCCTCGGGTATGGGCGCCATCACCTCGACCCTGTGGACCTTGTTGCGCCCTGGCGATGAGCTGATCGTCGGCGAGACCCTCTATGGCTGCACCTTCGCGTTCCTGCACCACGGCATCGGCGAGTTCGGCGTGAAGATCCGTCACGTCGATTTGAACGACCTCGCCGCCTTCGAGGCGGCGATCACCCCGCAGACGCGCATGATCTATTTCGAGACCCCGGCGAACCCTAACATGCACCTGGTCGACATCCCCGCAGTGGTCGGCGTGGCCCGTCGGCATGAGCTACTGGTGACGGTCGACAACACCTACTGCACGCCTTATCTGCAACGGCCACTGGAGTTGGGGGCGGACTTGGTGGTGCACTCGGCCACCAAGTACCTCAGCGGTCACGGCGATCTCACCGCCGGGCTGGTGTTGGGGCGCCAGGCACTGATCGAGCGCATTCGCCTGCAAGGCCTGAAGGACATGACTGGCGCGGTGCTCTCGGCGCAGGACGCTGCATTGCTGATGCGCGGCCTCAAGACCCTGGCGCTGCGCATGGAACGTCACTGCAGCAACGCGTTGCGCGTCGCGCAGTTCCTCGAGCGCCAGGCGCAGGTCGAGGTGATTCGCTACCCTGGCCTGTCGAGTTTTCCCCAGTTCGGTCTGGCGCAGCGACAGATGCGCCTGCCCGGCGGCATGATCGCGTTCGAACTCAAGGGCGGGCAGCAGGCCGGGCGACGGTTCATGAACGCGCTGCAGGTGTTCAGCCGGGCCGTGAGCCTGGGCGATGCCGAGTCGCTGGCCCAGCATCCGGCGAGCATGACCCATTCCAGCTATACCGCCCAGGAGCGGGCCGAACACGGCATTTCCGAAGGGCTGGTGCGGCTGTCGGTAGGGCTTGAGGACATCGAAGACTTGCTGGCCGACCTGGGTCAGGCGTTACGGGCGAGTGTCTGAAACGCCGTTCCTCACCTTCGTCGAGACCTGAAAAAGGCCGCTGCAAGCGGCCTGGTTCAAGTTTCAGCGCTTCAGGCCGTAGCTCTCGTCCAGCATACCGGGCGAATTCGGGGCTTTCGGCGCGTAGTCCAGCGGCACCTCGGCAGAGTCCTTCGGTGGCGTGAGGCGATCACGCGGGCCGTGGGCGGCATCGGGGTGCAGCGAGGCCAGTAGGCGTTGACGCGTCAGTTCGTCCAGGGCCAGGCGATTGGCGCCGTCGGCCAGATGTTCCTGCACGTCCTGGTAGCTTTGGGTGAGTTTACGCACCAGCGAAGCGGTGCTGTTGAAGTGGGTGACCACTTCGTTCTGGTAATTGTCGAAACGCTGCTGGATATCGTCCAACTGGCGTTGCGTGCTGCTGGGAGCCGCATTGGGAAGCAGGCGGGCCAGGGCGAAACCGACGACGACACCAACGACCAGTGCCACGGTCGGCAGCAACCAAACAAGGAGCGAGTGTTCCACGAGTCCTTCCTCTATAAACGGCTTTGCTTTACGTTAACGGCTCAGACCTGCGCTGTATACCGCGAGCGATCGCAAATCAGAACAGAATTCCCCTCCTAGACGAATCGACCTTTGCCAAGGTCACGGAGTAGTGCCTTGCTTGTCCGCGAAACCCCCTTGTTCATCGATGGCCCCTGCGGTCCTCTGGAGGCGCTGTACCTGGATGTGGCCGACGCCCGTGGCGCGGTGCTTATCTGCCACCCCAACCCAGTCCAGGGTGGCACCATGCTCAACAAGGTGGTCTCGACCCTGCAACGTACCGCCCGTGACGCCGGCTACGTCACCTTGCGCTTCAACTACCGGGGCGTCGGCCAGAGCGCTGGCAGCCACGACATGGGCGCCGGCGAAGTGGCCGATGCCGAAGCGGCAGCGGCCTGGCTGCGCGAGCGCCATCCTGGCCTGCCGCTAGTGCTGATGGGGTTCTCCTTCGGTGGCTTCGTCGCGGCCAGCCTGGCCGGTCGCCTGGAGGCGGCTGGCGTGGAGTTGGCGCACCTGTTCATGGTCGCCCCGGCGGTGATGCGCCTGACCGAGCAGTTCCCGTTGGCGCAGCGCTGCACGCTGACGGTGATCCAGCCTGACACCGACGAGGTGGTCGAGCCTCGGTTGGTCTATGAATGGTCCGACGCGCTGACGCGCCCCCATGAGCTGCTGAAAGTGGCAGAATGCGGACACTTCTTCCATGGCAAGCTGACCGATCTGAAGGATCTGCTGCTGCCGCGTCTTTCGAACTGAGCCAAGCCTGAACAAGCGATCTCCCATGACCACGCGCATTCTCACAGGTATCACCACCACCGGCACCCCGCACCTGGGCAACTACGCCGGCGCCATCCGCCCGGCGATCCTTGCCAGCCAGCAGCCCGGTGCCGACTCGTTCTATTTCCTGGCCGACTACCACGCCCTGATCAAGTGTGACGATCCACTCCGCATCCAGCGCTCGCGCCTGGAAATCGCCGCCACCTGGCTGGCCGGCGGCCTGGATCCGAACAAGGTCACCTTCTACCGCCAGTCCGACATCCCGGAAATTCCCGAGCTCACCTGGCTGCTGACCTGCGTTGCCGCCAAGGGCCTGCTCAACCGCGCCCAC
This sequence comes from Pseudomonas sp. SC11, assembly GCF_047039205.1. Taxonomy (NCBI): domain Bacteria; kingdom Pseudomonadati; phylum Pseudomonadota; class Gammaproteobacteria; order Pseudomonadales; family Pseudomonadaceae; genus Pseudomonas; species Pseudomonas sp. SC11. Next base: position 1,201,511 of record NZ_CP178183.1, read on the forward strand.
GCCTACAAGGCGTCGGTGGACAAGAACCTGGAAGCCGGCGAAGACCCGGACGCCGGTGTGTCGATGGGCCTGTACAGCTACCCCGTACTGATGGCCGCCGACATCCTCATGTTCAACGCGCACAAGGTCCCGGTCGGCCGTGACCAGATCCAGCACGTGGAAATGGCCCGCGACATCGGCCAGCGTTTCAACCACCTGTTCGGCCAGGGCAAGGAGTTCTTCGTGATGCCCGAGGCGCTGATCGAGGAAAGCGTGGCCACGCTGCCGGGCCTGGACGGGCGCAAGATGTCCAAGAGCTACGACAACACCATCCCGTTGTTCACCAGCGCCAAGGACATGAAGGACGCCATCTCGCGGATCGTCACCGATTCGCGCGCCCCGGGCGAGGCCAAGGATCCGGACAACGCGCACCTGTTCACCCTGTACCAGGCCTTCGCCAGCGTGGACCAGGCAGGCGAGTTCCGCGAAGAGCTGCTGCAAGGCCTGGGCTGGGGCGAAGCGAAACAGCGTCTGTTCCAGCTGCTCGATGGCCAACTGGCCGAGAAGCGCGAGCACTATCATCAGCTCATCGCGCGCCCCGCCGATCTCGAAGACATCCTCCTGGCGGGCGCTGCCAAAGCCCGCAAGATCGCCACGCCGTTCCTCGAGCAACTTCGCGAATCGGTCGGCCTGCGTTCGTTCCGCAGCAGCGTTCAGGCCAGTGCCGAAGGCAAGAAAAAGGCGGTCAAAAGTGCGCGCTTCGTTAGCTTCCGCGACGAAGACGGCAGCTTCCGCTTCCGCCTGCTGGCCGCCGACGGTGAGCAGTTGCTGCTGTCCAAGCGCTTCGCCGACGGCAAGAGCGCGGGTGCGGTGAGCAAGCAACTGCAGCAGGGCGGCGACGCTGATGTGCGGGTCGAGGGCCTGGGCTTCTCGCTGTGGCTGGCGGACGAGCAGGTGGCCGAAGGGCCGCAGGCGGTCGATGAGCAGGGTCGCGATGCTGCTGTACAACGTCTGCGCGAGGCGCTTGCGCCACAGGCCGACTGAGTCATTCCCGATCGGGTCAACCTGACCGGGTCATTCCGACCGAGTCAACCTGACCGGGTCAACCTGACCGGATCAATCCGCCGCAACGCTAATTGCCATTATGCGGGCCGCTCGCTACAGTGACGGCCCGTTTTTTGTTGCCTCGCTAACGAAATCATGACGCCCCTAGAACGATACCAAGCAGATCTCAAACGCCCCGACTTCTTCCATGACGCGGCGCAGGAAACGGCGGTGCGTCATTTGCAGCGCCTGTACGACGACCTGATCGCCGCGCAGAACAACAAGCCAGGTATGCTCGGCAAGCTGTTCGGCAAGAAGGAGCAGACGCCGGTCAAAGGCCTGTATTTCTGGGGCGGGGTAGGGCGGGGCAAGACCTACCTGGTCGATACCTTCTTCGAGGCGCTGCCGTTCAAGGAGAAGATGCGTACCCACTTCCACCGCTTCATGAAGCGCGTGCACGAGGAAATGAAGACCCTCAAGGGTGAGAAGAATCCGCTGACGATCATCGCCAAGCGCTTCTCCCAGGAAGCGCGGGTCATCTGCTTCGATGAGTTCTTCGTCTCCGATATCACCGATGCCATGATTCTCGGCACCTTGATGGAAGAGTTGTTCAAGAACGGCGTGTCGTTGGTGGCCACCTCCAACATCGTACCGGACGGCCTGTACAAGGATGGCCTGCAGCGCGCGCGCTTCCTGCCGGCCATCGCCATGATCAAGCAGTACACCGAGGTGGTGAACGTCGACAGTGGCGTGGACTATCGCTTGCGTCACCTGGAGCAGGCCGAGCTGTTCCATTTCCCGCTCAATGAGGCCGCCGAGCAGAGCATGCGCGCCAGCTTCAAGGCGCTGACGCCGGAGTGCACCCAGGCCGTCGAGAACGATGTGCTGGTGATCGAGAACCGTGAGATCCATGCCTTGCGCACCTGCGACGATGTCGCCTGGTTCGACTTCCGCGCGCTGTGCGACGGCCCGCGCAGCCAGAACGACTACATCGAGTTGGGCAAGATCTTCCACGCCGTGCTGCTGAGCAACGTCGAGCAGATGGGCGTCACCACCGACGACATCGCCCGGCGTTTCATCAACATGGTCGACGAGTTCTACGACCGCAACGTCAAGCTGATCATCTCGGCCGAAGTCGAGCTCAAAGACCTCTACACCGGCGGTCGCCTGAGCTTCGAATTCCAGCGCACCCTCAGCCGCCTGCTGGAAATGCAGTCCCACGAATTCCTGTCGCGCGCGCACAAGCCCTAGCGGACAGCGGCAAGCGACAAGCTTCAAGTTGCAAGCTGCAAGAAAAAGCCAGAGCAGAATGCGATCCGCTCTGGCTTTTTCTTGTAGCTTGAAGCTCACAGCTTGCCGCTGCAGGAGGCCTAGGCCTCCTGCATGAATTGCTGGCGATACTGGTTGGGGGACAGTTCAGTGTGCTGGCGGAAGAGACGGGCGAAGAAGCTGGCGTCGTCGTAGCCGACTTCGTAACTGATGGTCTTGATGCTCTTGCGGGTGCTGGAGAGCAGGCCCTTGGCCGTTTCGATGCGCAGGCGCTGCAGGTAGTGCAGCGGTTTGTCGCCAGTGGCGCCCTGGAAGCGGCGCATGAAGTTGCGAATGCTCATGCCATGATTGCGCGCCACGTCCTCGAAGCGGAACTTGTCGGCGAAGTGCTCCTCCAGCCAGTGCTGGACCTGCAGGATGATCAGGTCCTGGTGCAGCTTCTGGCCACCAAAGCCCATGCGTCCTGGGGTGTAGTTGCGCTGCACCTCGTAGAGGATGTCGCGGGCCACGGCGCGCGCCACGTTCGCTCCGCAGAAACGCTCGATCAGGTAGATGTACAGATCGCAGGCCGAGGTGGTGCCCCCTGCGCAGTACAGGTTGTCGGCGTCGGTCAGGTGCTTGTCCTGGTTCAGGCGAATGTTCGGGAAACGCTCGGCGAAGCTGTTGAAGAAGCGCCAGTAGGTGGTCGCCTCCTTGCCGTCGAGCAGCCCGGATTCGGCGAGCCAGAGCACGCCACTGGCTTCGCCGCAGAGCACGGCGCCGCGGGCGTGCTGCTCGCGCAGCCAGGGCAGCACTTGGGGATAGCGGGCGAGCAGGATGTCGAAGTCTTCCCAGAAGGCCGGAAGGATGATCACGTCGGCGTCACCCAGTGCCCCGTCCACGGGCAACTGAACATCACTGAAGCTGTTGACGGGCTGGCCGTCGGGGCTTACCAGGTGAATCTCGAACATCGACTGCAGGCCCAGGCCCAGCTGTTTGCTGTAGCGCAGGCTGGCCAGGTGGAAGAAGTCCTTGGCCTGCATCAGTGTCGATGCGAAGACTTTATCGATTGCCAGGATGCTGACGCGCCGCAATGACGCGGAGGGTTGGGTAAACATCATCGTCGTTGTTCTTATAGGGGAAAGTGGTCAATCACCGGCTGGATCGTCTTATGTTTTCCGGTTGGCTGCAAGCTTTAAGCGGCAAGCGGCAAGCGGCAAGCGGCAAGCGGCAAGCGACAAGCGACAAGCTGCAAGATGAAAGCGATAGTCCACGCACCCACGTCCTGCTTTTTCTTGCAGCTTGCAGCTTGCCGCTTGCGGCTTGCAGCTTGCAGCTTCCTCAAGGGGCAGGGTTGGGTTGCTGCTGGTGCAGGGCTTCGATCGCTGCCAGGAGTTCGTCGCTCAACACCAGATCGGCGCTGGCGAGGTTGCTTTGCAGTTGCTTCAGGTCAGTGGCGCCGATGATGTTGCTGGTGACGAAAGGCTGTCCGGTGACGAAGGCCAGGGCCATCTGTGCGGGGTCCAGGCCGTGCTCGCGGGCCAGTTGCACGTAGCGGCTGCAGGCGGCCACGGTCTGCGGGTTGGAGTAGCGGGCGAAGCGGCTAAAGAGGGTCAGGCGGGCGTTCTCGGGGCGGGCGCCCTCCTCGTACTTGCCCGTCAGCATGCCGAAAGCCAGCGGCGAGTAGGCCAGCAGGCCGCATTGCTCGCGGATCGCCACTTCCGCCAGGCCCACCTCGAAGCTGCGGTTTAGCAGGTTGTAGGGGTTCTGGATCGATACCGCACGTGGCCAACCGCGGGTCTCGGCCAGGTGCAGGAACTTCAGGGTGCCCCAGGGCGTTTCGTTGGACAGGCCGATATGGCGGATCTTGCCGGCGCGCACCTGTTCGTCGAGCACCTCCAGGGTTTCCTCCAGCGGGGTGAACAGGTCATTGGGCTGGTGCTGGTAGCCCAGCTTACCGAAGAAGTTGGTGGAGCGCTCTGGCCAATGCAATTGGTAGAGGTCGATGCGATCGGTCCGCAGGCGTTCGAGGCTGGCATCCAGCGCCGCGACGATGTGCTGGCGGTTGTGCTTGAGCTGGCCGTCGCGGATATGGCTGATGCCGTTGCCAGGACCGGCCACCTTGCTGGCGAGGATCCAGTCGTCACGGTCGCCGTTGGCGCGGAACCAGTTACCGATGATGCGCTCGGTGGCGGCGTAGGTTTCCGGGCGCGGCGGCACCGGATACATCTCGGCGGTGTCGATGAAGTTGATGCCGGCGGCCTTGGCCAGGCCGATCTGGGCGAAGGCCTCGTCCTGGACGTTCTGCTCGCCCCAGGTCATGGTGCCCAGGCACAGGGCGCTGACGTCGATGTCGGTACGGCCGAGCTTGCGGTAATGCATGGGGAAGGCTCTCTGCAGTTGAAATAAGCCATCAAAGCAGGTTGATATTCTCAGCGCAATCTGGATAATGACGACCCTCTCCGTGTGGCGGAAGTGATGCACCACCATGCAGGAGGAACCTTTGTCGAACATTGGACGCGCCGACCCGAGCCCCCACTTAGCGCCCAATGCGAGGCTGCGCGCTTGCCCTTGGCAAGCTGTGCACTATCCAGTAAGATTCGCCGTCTATTTTTCGCTGGGCGGCCTCTGAGGCTTTAGAGAATGAAAACTTTTACTGCTAAACCGGAAACAGTAAAGCGCGACTGGTACGTAGTTGACGCCGCTGGTCAGACCCTGGGTCGTCTGGCTACCGAAATCGCTCGTCGCCTGCGTGGCAAGCACAAGGCAGAGTACACCCCTCACGTTGACACCGGCGACTACATCGTCGTCATCAACGCCGAGCAGGTTCGTGTCACTGGTGCCAAGTCTTCGGACAAGATGTACTACTCCCACTCCGGCTTCCCGGGCGGCATCAAGGAAATCAGCTTCGAGAAGCTGATCGACAAGGCCCCTGAGCGTGTCATCGAGACCGCGGTCAAAGGCATGCTGCCGAAGAACCCGCTGGGTCGCGACATGTACCGCAAGCTGAAAGTGTACGCGGGTGCTGCTCACCCTCACACTGCTCAGCAGCCTCAAGAACTGAAGATCTAACGGGATAGTTCATTATGTCGGCGACTCAAAATTACGGCACTGGCCGTCGCAAGACCGCAACCGCTCGCGTTTTCCTGCGTCCGGGCACTGGTAACATCTCCATCAACAACCGTCCTCTGGACACCTTCTTCGGTCGCGAAACCGCTCGCATGGTTGTTCGCCAGCCGCTGGAGCTGACCGAGAGCACCCAGAAGTTCGACATCTACGTCACCGTCGCCGGTGGTGGTGTCAGCGGTCAAGCCGGTGCGATCCGCCACGGTATCACCCGCGCTCTGATGGAATACGACGAAACCCTGCGTGGCGCGCTGCGTCGTGCTGGCTACGTCACCCGCGACGCTCGTGAAGTCGAGCGTAAGAAAGTGGGTCTGCGTAAAGCGCGTAAGCGTCCTCAGTACTCCAAGCGTTAATACCGCTTCGGCAGTCGAAAAAAGCCCGGTTCTTTGGAACCGGGCTTTTTTTATGTCTGCCATTTCTCCCCAGCGGATTCGCAGGCGCTTGCCACATAGACGTAGATCAAGCAAAGCGCGGGTTGTGTCCTCGGCAGCGCTAATCACCTTGTCAGTGTGTGGACTTGTTTCCTACCATGGCGACCAATTTTTAGCGCCACAGACATTACTAATAGACGCCTGTTGCGACGGGCGAGAAGAAAGCTGATGGGAGAGGATTGAATGAGCAATGACGGCGTCAACGCAGGCCGGCGCCGCTTCCTCGTAGCTGCCACATCCGTGGTGGGGGCTGCAGGGGCGGTCGGGGCTGCGGTACCGTTCGTGGGGTCATGGTTCCCAAGCGCCAAGGCCAAGGCGGCTGGGGCACCTGTGAAGGTCAATATCGCCAAGATCGAGCCAGGGCAGCAGATGGTCGCTGAATGGCGTGGGCAACCGGTGTTCATCGTGCGGCGAACGCCGGAGATCCTCGGGAATCTGCAAAAGCTTACCGGCGAGCTCTCCGACCCGCAGTCCAAGGACTCGGTGCAGCCGACCTACGTCGATCCGCAGGTCCGGTCGATCAAGCCGGAAATCCTCATCCTCGTCGGGCTGTGCACGCACCTGGGCTGCTCGCCCACCTTCCGTCCGGAAGTGGCGCCAGCCGACCTTGGTCCGAAGTGGGTGGGCGGCTATTTCTGCCCTTGCCACGGTTCGCACTACGACCTCGCTGGTCGCGTGTACAAGTCGCAGCCGGCGCCGCTCAATCTGCCCGTGCCGCCGCATTCGTACGAGTCTGACGACATCATCGTCATCGGCGTCGATCAGGAGAACGCATGATGAGCAAGTTCATGGACTGGGTGGATGCGCGCTTCCCCGCCACCAAGATGTGGGAAGAGCACCTGAGCAAGTACTACGCGCCCAAGAATTTCAACTTCCTGTACTTTTTCGGCTCCCTGGCGCTGTTGGTGCTGGTCAACCAGATCGTCACCGGCGTTTGGCTGACCATGAGCTTCACGCCCTCGGCTGAAGAGGCCTTCGCCTCGGTCGAGTACATCATGCGCGACGTCGAGTACGGCTGGATCCTGCGCTACCTGCACTCTACCGGCGCTTCGGCGTTCTTCATCGTGGTGTACCTGCACATGTTCCGTGGGTTGCTCTACGGTTCGTACCAGAAGCCGCGCGAGCTGGTGTGGCTGTTCGGCATGCTGATCTACCTGGCGCTGATGGCCGAGGCCTTCATGGGGTACCTGCTGCCCTGGGGCCAGATGTCCTACTGGGGTGCCCAGGTGATCATCTCGCTGTTCGGTGCCATTCCGGTGATCGGTGACGATCTCACGCAGTGGATCCGCGGTGACTACCTGATCTCCGGCATCACGCTGAACCGCTTCTTTGCCCTGCATGTGGTGGCCCTGCCGATCGTCATTCTCGGCCTGGTGGTGCTGCACATCCTGGCGCTGCACGAAGTGGGTTCGAACAACCCTGACGGCATCGACATCAAGAAGCACAAGGACGAAAACGGCATCCCGCTCGACGGCATTCCGTTCCACCCGTACTACACCGTCAAAGACATCGTCGGGGTAGTGGTCTTCCTCTTCGTATTCTGTTCCGTAGTGTTCTTCTTCCCGGAAATGGGTGGCTACTTCCTGGAAAAACCGAACTTCGAGCAGGCCAACGCCTTCAAGACGCCTGAGCACATCGCCCCGGTATGGTACTTCACGCCGTTCTACGCCATCTTGCGCGCGGTTCCTGACAAGCTCTTCGGTGTCATCGCCATGGGCGCGGCGATCGCGGTGCTCTTCGTGCTGCCCTGGCTCGACCGCAGTCCAGTGCGCTCGATGCGCTACAAGGGCTGGCTGAGCAAGCTGTTCCTGTTGGTGTTCTGCGTGGCCTTCATCATCCTCGGCATCCTCGGCGTGCTGGCGCCAACGCCCGGGCGAACCCTGCTGTCGCAGATCTGCACCGTGCTGTATTTCGCCTACTTCGTGCTGATGCCCTTCTACACGAGGCTCGAGAAGACCAAACCGGTTCCGGAAAGGGTGACTGGCTGATGAAAAAGTTGATTGCAGTACTTTGCCTGGCATTGATGCCTGGCCTGTCGTTCGCTGCTGAGCATGGCGTTGAGCTGGATAAGGTCGATATCGACTTGGCTGACAAGGCCGCGATGCAGGATGGCGCTCGGACCTTCGCCAACTATTGCATGGGTTGTCATAGCGCCAAGTTCCAGCGTTATGAGCGAGTCGCCGACGACCTCGGTATCCCGCATGAGGTAATGCTGGAAAACCTGGTGTTCACGGGCGCCAAGATCGGCGACCACATGAAGATCGGCATGCGTCCCGATGACGCCAAGACCTGGTTCGGCGCGGCGCCGCCGGACTTGACGCTGGTCGCCCGGGTCCGCGGCAACGATTGGCTGTACAGCTACCTGCGCAGCTTCTACCAGGACCCGTCGCGCCCCTACGGTGTGAACAACAAGGTCTTCCCCAACGTCGGCATGCCCAACGTGCTGGTGGGCCTGCAGGGCAATCAGGTGATCGGCTGCAAGCAGATCCAGACCGTGGTCGATGGCAAGAAGCAGTTCGACCCGCTGACCGGCGCTCCGCTGACCCATGAAGCCTGCGATCAGCTGACCGTGGAGCCGAAATCCGGTACCCTGACGGCCGAGCAGTTCGACGAGAAGGTCAAGAACCTGGTGACCTTCCTGGCCTATTCGGCCAACCCGGTCAAACTGGAGAGTCAGCGCATCGGCACTTATGTCCTGCTGTACCTGGCTTTCTTCTTCGTGTTCGCCTACTTGCTCAAGCGCGAATACTGGAAGGACGTGCACTGATCACGCAGTAGTTGCTGGTAGTTGAACGCGCCCTGGGGCGCTGCCATGCGAATGCACGGCAGCCCTCCAGGGCGCGTTTGCATTTGCAGTTTCACACGCATACCCCCGCGAGGAGCCGCTACATGGGCGCAACCAACAGGTTAGCCTGCTATTCCGACCCCGCCGACCACTATTCCCATCGTGTGCGCCTGGTGCTCGCCGAGAAGGGCGTCAATGCGCAGATCGTCGACGTCGTCGCCGATCGGCTGCCGCCCAAGCTGGTCGAAGTGAACCCCTACGGCAGCGTGCCGACCCTGGTCGATCGCGACCTGGCCTTGTACGAGCCGACCGTGGTGATGGAATACCTCGAAGAGCGTTACCCCCATCCGCCGCTGATGCCGGTGTATCCGGTGGCGCGTGGCAACAGTCGGCTGCTGATGCACCGCATCCAGCGTGACTGGTGTGCGCTGGCCGATCTCATTCTCGATGCGCGGACCGGCGAAACCTCGCGCAGCGAGGCGCGCAAGTCGCTGCGTGAGAGCCTGACCGGCGTCTCGCCGCTGTTCGGCGAGTTCGCCTGCTTCATGAGCGAGGAGCAAAGCCTGGTCGATTGCTGTCTACTGCCCATCCTCTGGCGTTTGCCGGTACTGGGTATCGAACTGCCGCGGCAAGCCAAGCCGCTGCTGGATTACATGGAGCGACAGTTCGCCCGCGAGCCTTTCCAGGCGAGCCTGTCCGCTACCGAACGTGAAATGCGCAAGCTTTAAGGAGCCGTTGATGAACTCCAGTCGCCCCTATCTGGTTAGAGCACTGTACGAGTGGATCGTCGACAACGATTGCACGCCCCACATGCTGGTCAATGCTGAGTATCCAGCGGTCCAGGTCCCGCAAGGCTTTGCCAGCGATGGTCAGATCGTGCTGAATATCTCGCCCAGCGCCGTGCGCAACCTGCACATGGACAACGATGCGGTGAGTTTCGAGGGGCGTTTCGGTGGCGTGGCCCATTCGCTCTACGTGCCGAGCGCCGCGATTCTGGGCATCTATGCACGCGAGAACGGCCAGGGCATGGTCTTCGAGCTGGAGCCTGCGCTGATGGAGGATGAGGCGCTCGAGGAAGACGATAGCGTCCAGCCCGATGACGACGGTCCACCGGAAGGTGGAGGTCAGCCACCGCGACCCAGCGGTCGACCAAGCTTGAAGGTGGTCAAGTAACAAAAAAGGCGATCCGGAAGGATCGCCTTTTTGCTTTCAAGCCCGGATTACAGGTCTTTGATGGTGCGGACCTGATCCTTGTTGATGCGGGTCGGCTTGCCATCGAGCTGCTTGAACTCGTAGAAGCCCGAATCGTCATCGAACTTGGGTTTGTCGAGGGTCTGCAGCTCGCGGCCGTCGTTGAGGGTGATCACGCTCGGGGTGGAGCAACCTGCCAGGGCAGCGAAACCGGCGATGGCGATGAGGGACAGCAAAGACTTCTTCATGGCTTTTCCTGAATGGTCAGAAACGAGACGAATTCATGTGCGCGATGGCGCGAGCATCGGTACTGCCGCGCCTGGATGTCAGTCGATGTACTCGAACAGCTTGACGATCTTCTGCACACCCGACACACCTTGTACCACATTGGTGGCCGCATTGGCTTGTTGCTGGGTCACCAGACCCAGGAGATAGACGATGCCATTTTCGGTGATCACCTTGATGCGTGAGCTGGAGACGTTGGGATCGCCGAGCATCTGGGTCTTGATCTTGGTGGTCAGCCAGGCATCGTTATTGCGTGCCAGGATCGACGAAGGCTGCATCACCTGCAGCTCGTTGTGTACCTTCTTGACGCGCTGCACCTGGCTGGCGGTCTGCTCAGCGAGGCTCTTGAGGTCAGCGCGCGGCACTTGGCCGGCGAGCAGGACGATGCCGTTATAGCTGCTGACCACCACGTGCGAGCCGTTGTCCAGGTCAGGACTGGCCTTGGCCACGTTGACCGAGACCTTGGTCTCGATCAGCGAGTCGTCGATCTTGCTGCCGAGGGTGCGGGTGCTGCGGTCATCCTCGATAGGCGAATTGCGGGTCTCGTTCAGCACCGAGCTGCAGCCGGTGATGCCGAGGCACAGGGTCAGGGCCATCAGGCCGAGGCGCTTGGGGATCATTCTTCACTCCCGAACAGTTGGCTGTCGATCAGATCGCACAGGCAGTGGATCGCCAGCAGGTGGACTTCCTGGATACGCGCAGTGACCGTGGCCGGAACGCGGATTTCCACGTCCTCGGGCAGCAGCAGCGAGGCCATGCCGCCGCCGTCACGTCCGGTCAATGCTACGACAATCATTTCACGATCATGTGCCGCCTGGATCGCCTGGATCACGTTGGCGGAGTTGCCGCTGGTGGAAATGGCCAGCAGCACGTCGCCGGGTTGACCCAGGGCGCGAATCTGTTTGGAGAACACCTCGTTGTAGCTGTAGTCGTTGGCGATCGAGGTCAGGGTCGAGCTATCGGTGGTCAGGGCGATGGCCGGTAAGCTCGGCCGTTCGCGCTCGAAGCGGTTGAGCAGTTCCGAGGAAAAATGCTGGGCATCGCCTGCCGAGCCGCCGTTGCCGCAGGCGAGCATCTTGCCCTCGTTGAGCAGGGCATTGACCATGACCAGGCTGGCCTGCTCGATGTAGGGTGCCAGGATGTCCATTGCCTGTTGCTTGGTATCGATGCTGGCCTGAAACAGCCGGCGGATTCGGGATTGCATGTCCATCTGGTGTGACCTTAAGTGCGGCGGAGGCCTGCGCGACGCGCAACAGGGGCCGGCCCGCGAAACATAGAGCAAAGAAATCGGAATGGGTTCAGCATTCGAAGGCGTTTTTCAGCCATTGAAGCGGCCGACCTGCGTGGTGGCTGCCCTGCAGGGCGACGACGTCGAAGCGGCAGGGGCGATGGGCCCAGCGCGACTCCTTCTGCAGGAACTCGGTGGCGGCCAGCGCCAGGCGTTTCTGCTTGCGCCCGTCGATACTCTCCAGGGCGCCGCCGAAGCCCGCATGCAAACGGTAGCGGACTTCGACGAATACTACTGTATCGGCGTCGAGCATGACCAGATCAAGCTCGCCTCCCTTGCATCGCCAGTTGCGCGTCAGCAGCTGCAGGCCATGACCCTGAAGAAAGGCCAGGGCCTGGCATTCCGCAGCAAGCCCGGCGCTGGCGGGCGATGCGTGGTGCATCAGCGTGGCGTGTCCGGCAGGCGTTTGACTTGGCCACCTGCGAATTCTGCCCACGGCAGTTGGCGTTCGACACGCTGGTTGGCGTTGATGCTCAAGCTGCCGGACAGGCCTTGCATGCGGTTATCGGGCAGGGCCTTGAGCTGACCCAGGCGTGGCGCCAGGCTGTAGGCGTCAACACCCATGGCGTACAAGCGTCCGAGGCTGCCACCGGCTTGCGGCCACTGTTGCACTACCTGCTGGCGCAGGCTGTTGCCGGTGTCCAGCAGCCATGGCGTTTCGCAGAAGCGGATGCCGTTCATGTCGTTGTACTGGTTCACATCGCCGCTGGCACTGTACAGGTTGGACGTGGCATAGACCGGCACGTCGCCAGCGTATTGGAAGTTGAGCGTGGGCTTGATCTGCTGCGCTTGTTGTGGCGTAGCGGCGAGGAAGATGAAGTCGATGTCCTGGCGGCGCGACGGTTGGGCTGCAATGTTGCCGCCCACGGCGCTCTGCAGGCTCTTGGCGCGACCTTCGCTCTGGCGCAGTTGGAACAGGTCGGCAATTTGCTGAGCCAGGGCCACGGGCTGGGCGATGCGCTCGGCAGCGAGCAAAATGCCGCCGTTGCTTTCCCAGTCCTGGCGGAAGGCTGCCAGCACACGGTCACCCCATTCGCCGCTCGGCACCAGGGCCACGGCGCGCACCAGACCATCTGCGTGGGCTCGACGCGCCACTTCTCGGGCTTCGTCTTCGGCAGCGAGACCGAACTGGAACAGTTGTGGCGAGGATTTCTGCCCAGCTTCGGCGTAGTTCAGTGCCAAAGTGGTGATGGGCAATTGCGGGTAATCGGCAAGTTTCTTGACCAGCGGCTTTTCCAGAGGTCCGATGACCAACTGCACGCCTGCGGCCTGGGCCTGGCGGTAGAAATCATCCAGCGAGGTGAGGCGCGAGCTGTCGAACACCTGCACGGCCGGAGCTGGCTGACCGGACTGCTGTGCCTGGAAGTGGGCGGCCATGAAGCCGTCGCGCAGGGCGCGGGCCACGCCTGCCAGAGGGCCTTCCTGGGGCAGCAGCAGGGCGATCTTGGTCAGCGGTTGGCTGGCCAGTTGCTTGAGCTTGACCAAGGCTTCAGGCAGTTGCTTGGCGGCGGCGTGGTCGGGATGCTGCTGACGCCAGGCGTCGATGGCCGCCTGCTGTTGTTCCAGGGTGCCGGCACTCTTGACAGCCAGGGCCAGGCTGGTCCAGCCGGCCAGGGTCGCGTCGGCGCTCGGCTGCTGCAGTTGTTCGGCAGGCAGCGAGGCGACCAGCGACCAGATGGCGTCGTTGTTCTTCGCCGCCGGTTCGCCGCTGAGCAGTGGCGCCAGCAGGACGCGCTGTTGGGCGGCGGCCAGGGCCTGACCGTCGGCTTCCAAGGCAGCGGCATGCACGCTGTAAGTACGCACTTGCTGTGGCTCGGGCAGTTCGCCGACATGTTGCAGGCTTGGGTGCGCCAGGGCAGTGAGGGCAGCCTTGGGCTGGTTGCGACTCATCGCCAGTTCGGCAGCGAGGGTGCTGGCGAAGATTTGCTGGGCAGGCTTGAGGCCCTCCAGTGGCACCTGTTCGAGGATGCGCGCGGCGCGCGGGAAGTCCTTCTGCCGGTAGGCCATGTCGGCCGCGCTCAGGCGCAGCAGGGCGGCGTCTTCGGCGGACTTGCTCGACGCGGCCTTCTCGAGCAACTGCTCGATGCTGGCGTCCGGGGTGCGCGGCAACTCGCCCAGGCTGGATGAGGGCGAGCTGGCGCAGGCTGCCAGCAGGGCAGCGAGACAGAAGGCTGAGAGCAGCCGCAGGCAAGCGATCATGTAAGGATCCTGTTACTCGATCAAGGAGGTGGGCGATTGTACCCAAGCACTGGCCGGGGCGCGATGTCGCTGACGGTGAAGCTTCACTATAGGTCGCTTGTCGCGGTCCGAGTTCGAAGTTGTTTGCGCGCTGTTGCAAGTGCTCGGGCTACAATGGCGCCTTTGATCGGCAAGACAGGTGCACGCAGTGACGGATGTTGCAGGGGTTTCACAATCGACCGCCGGGACGCTTTACGTCGTGGCCACGCCCATCGGCAACCTCGATGACATGAGCGCCCGGGCGCTCAAGGTGCTGGCCGGTGCGGCGTTGATCGCCGCTGAGGATACCCGCCATTCGGTACGCCTGCTGCAGCATTTCGGCATTGATACTCCCCTGGCCGCCTGCCATGAGCACAACGAGCGCGACGAGGGCAGCCGCTTCATCGCGCGACTGCTGGCAGGCGATGATGTGGCGCTGGTGTCCGACGCCGGCACGCCGTTGATTTCCGATCCTGGCTACCATTTGGTGCGTCAGGCGCGCGCTGCCGGTATCAAGGTGGTGCCGGTGCCGGGCGCCTGTGCCCTGATCGCTGCGCTCTCGGCGGCCGGCCTGCCCTCGGACCGTTTCATTTTCGAAGGCTTCCTGCCAGCCAAGTCGGCCGGACGTCGCGCTCGCCTCGAGCAGGTCCGGGAGGAGCCGCGTACGCTGATCTTCTACGAAGCGCCGCACCGGATTCTTGAATGCCTGGAGGACATGCAGGCGGTGTTCGGCGATGAGCGTCCGGCATTGCTGGCGCGCGAGCTCACCAAAACGTTCGAGACGCTCAAGGGCTTGCCGCTTTGCGAGCTGCGCGAGTTCGTCGCCGCCGATTCCAACCAGCAGCGCGGCGAGTGCGTCGTGCTGGTGGCAGGCTGGACGGCGCCTCAGGACGAGCAGGCCATCAGTCGCGAAGCCCAGCGCGTATTGGACCTGCTATTGGCAGAGTTGCCGCTCAAGCGCGCAGCAGCGTTGGCGGCTGAAATTACAGGCGTGCGTAAGAATCTTCTTTATCAGGCGGCATTGGATAAACAAAAAAGCCAGTAGTGGCTTAATGATATTATTTAAGTGAAGGCTTGTTCTTGCGCCCGCCTGCCGTTACCCTTGCCGGCGGAGAGTCGATCAGACAGTCGCTGCCTGCTTTTGTTCCGCAAAAGTAGGGGGAGGAAAGTCCGGGCTCCGCAGGGCAGAGTGCCAGGTAACCCCTGGGAGGCGTGAGCCTACGGAAAGTGCCACAGAAAACAACCGCCTAAGCACTTCGGTGCCGGTAAGGGTGAAAAGGTGCGGTAAGAGCGCACCGCACGACTGGCAACAGTTCGTGGCTAGGTAAACCCCACTCGGAGCAAGACCAAATAGGGTTCCTTATGGCGTGGCCCGCGTCGGAACCGGGTAGGTTGCTAGAGGCGTCCAGTGATGGCCGTCGTAGAGGAATGACTGTCCTCGACAAAACCCGGCTTACAGATCGACTCTCCACCTTCCCCTTTCTCTGCTGCAATCGATAGCAGATCCCCTGTGGTAATGCCGAAAAGTTCTTACTCTTAATAAATCACTTTAACTTCACACTCTATCCATTTGAGTGCACGTGATTTTTTCCGTCAATTTTGTCTCCCGGTAGTCTTTCCCCCTTCCTTTGTTGCGCTAAATCTCGGTCCTGTAAGGGTTTTCCTTATGAACGTGCCTTGACGGTGCGGCGGGCGGATTCCTATAGTGTGCGCAAGTGGCAGAAAGTGGGACGAAGTGGGTTTTCTGGCACAAAAACGATAACATTGTGGGGAATCGCAGCCGTGTTTCGCGGAGCCAACGCCGTCAGTCTCGATGCCAAGGGCCGTCTCGCTATGCCGAGCCGGTACCGTGACGAGCTCGATTCGCGTTGCAACGGCCAGCTCATCGTGACCATCGACGCTGTAGATCCTTGCCTGTGCGTTTATCCGCTCGACGAGTGGGAGCAGATAGAAGCCAAGTTGCGTGCCTTGCCATCGTTGCGTGAGGAAAACCGTCGCCTGCAGCGTCTGCTGATTGGCAACGCGGTGGACCTGGAGCTCGATGGCAGTGGTCGTTTCCTGGTGCCGCCTCGCCTGCGTGAGTACGCCCGGCTCGACAAGAAGGCGATGCTGGTGGGGCAACTGAACAAATTCCAGCTGTGGGATGAGGATGCCTGGAACGCGGTTTCGGCAGCCGACCTCGCCGCTATCCAACAACCGGGCGCCATGCCCGACGAACTGCGTGACCTGATCCTGTGACCATAGATAGCGGCTTCAACCACATTACCGTCCTGCTCGACGAAGCTGTCGAGGCACTGGCCTTGCGCGCCGACGGTTGCTATCTGGACGGCACGTTCGGGCGGGGCGGCCACAGCCGTCTCATGCTCAGTCGGCTGGGGCCGCAGGGGCGGCTGCTGGGTTTCGACAAAGATCCACAAGCGATTGCCACGGGGCAAGCGCTGGCGGCCGAAGACGGCCGCTTTGTCATTGTGCAGCGCAGCTTCGCCGAGATGGGCGATGAAGTACGCATGCGCGAGCTGCACGGCAAAGTCAGTGGTGTACTGCTCGATCTGGGCGTGTCCTCGCCACAGTTGGATGACCCTGAGCGCGGCTTCAGCTTCCTCAACGACGGTCCGCTGGACATGCGCATGAACCCCGGTCAGGGCGTCAGCGCCGCCGAATTCATTGCCTCGGCGGCAGAAGAGGACATTGCCCGGGTGTTCAAGGAATACGGCGAAGAGCGCTTCGCCAAGCGCATGGCCCGTGCCGTGGTCCAGCGCCGTGAACAGCAGCCGTTCACCCGCACCGCCGATCTGGCCGAAGTGCTCAAGGTCGCCAACCCCGCCTGGGAGAAGGGCAAGAACCCGGCCACGCGTGCTTTCCAAGGGCTGCGCATCCACGTCAACAACGAACTGGGCGATCTTGAAGCCGGCCTCGAAGCAGCGCTCGACGCATTGGAGGTGGGTGGTCGCCTGGTGGTCATCAGCTTCCATTCGCTCGAAGACCGCATCGTCAAGCTGTTCATGCGCAAGCTGGTCAAGGGCGAAGCAGACAACCTGCCGCGCAACCTGCCGGTTCAGCACAAGGCCTTCGAACCGAAGATCCGCCTGATCGGCAAGGCGCAGTTCGCCTCCGATGAAGAACTCAAGGCCAACCCGCGGGCGCGTAGCGCCGTCATGCGCGTGGCGGAGAAACTGCGGTGAGCCGGCTGTTCGCCAAGCCGCTGCCGGGCGGAAGCTTCCTGATGCTGCTGCTGTTCGTCGGTGTGCTGGGCTCGGCCATTGCCGTCTCCTACAGCGCGCACTGGAACCGCCAACTGCTCAACACCCTTTACAACGAACTCAGCGAGCGCGATAAGGCGCAAGCCGAGTGGGGCCGGCTGATTCTCGAGCAAAGCACCTGGACTGCCCACAGTCGCATCGAGAGCCTGGCGTCGGGCCAGTTGAAAATGCGTGTGCCCAATGCCGACGAAGTGCGGATGGTGACGCCATGATGAAGCTCGAGGGGGCACTGTATCCCTGGCGCTTCCGCGTCGTGGTGGGCCTGCTCGCGCTCATGGTCGGCGCCATCAGTTGGCGCATCATCGACCTTCAGGTGGTCGACCGCGACTTCCTCAAGGGCCAGGGCGATGCCCGTAGCCTGCGTCATATCCCGATTCCCGCACACCGTGGTCTGATTACCGACCGCAACGGTGAACCGCTGGCCGTCAGTACGCCGGTCACCACGTTGTGGGCCAATCCCAAGGAAATGCAGGCTTCCAAGGAGCGCTGGCCGCAGTTGGCCGCGGTGCTCGGGCAGAACCCGCAGCAACTGATCGAGCGCCTCACCCAGCAAGCCAACAAGGAATTCATCTATCTGGTCCGCGGCCTCACGCCGGAGCAGGGGCAACAGGTGCTCGACCTGAAAGTACCCGGTGTATACGGGCTGGAAGAGTTCCGTCGCTTCTACCCAGCAGGCGATGTGACCGCGCACATGGTGGGCTTCACCGACCTGGACGACCACGGCCGCGAAGGTGTCGAGCTCGCCTACGACGAGTGGCTCGCCGGCGTGCCAGGCAAGCGACAAGTGATCAAAGACCGTCGCGGACGGCTGATCAAGGACATTCAAGTGACCAAGAACGCCAAGGCCGGCAAGACCTTGGCGTTGTCGATCGACCTGCGCCTGCAATACCTGGCGACCCGCGAGCTGCGCAACGCCATCGCCGAGCAGGACGCCAAGGCCGGGAGTCTGGTGATCATGGACGTCAAGACCGGCGAGGTGCTGGCGATGGTCAACCAGCCTACCTACAACCCCAACAACCGCCGCAGCATGTTCCCGGCAGCCATGCGCAACCGCGCGATCATCGACGTGTTCGAGCCAGGCTCCACGGTCAAGCCGATCTCCATGAGTGCGGCGCTGGAAAGCGGGCGCTGGAAGCCGACCGACAAGGTCGAGGTGTATCCCGGCAGTCTGCAGATCGGTCGCTACACCATTAAAGACGTGTCCAAGAGTGAAGGGCCGATCCTCGACCTCACCGGCATCCTGATCAACTCCAGTAACGTCGGCATGAGCAAGATCGCCTTCGACATCGGCGGCGAAGCCATTTACCGGGTGATGTCGCAGGTCGGCCTGGGTCAATACACCGGCCTGGGCTTCCCGGGCGAACGGGTCGGCAACCTGCCCAATCACCGCGAATGGCGCAAGGCCGAAACGGCCACCCTGTCGTACGGCTACGGCGTGTCGGTCACCGCGCTGCAACTGGTGCATGCCTACGCCGCATTGGCCAACGACGGCAAGATGGTGCCGCTGTCGATCCTCAAGGTCGACAAACAGCCCGACACCGTCCAGGCCATTCCGAAAGAAACCGCCAAGACCATCCAAGGCATGCTGCAGCAGGTCATCGAAGCCCCGCGCGGCGTGTTCCGTGCCCAGGTGCCGTTCTATCACGTGGCCGGCAAGTCGGGCACCGCGCGTAAGGCTACCGTGGGCTCCAAGGGCTACACCGAAAATGCCTACCGTTCGCTGTTCGCCGGCTTCGGCCCGATGAGCGACCCGCGCTATGCCATCGTCGTGGTCATCGACGAGCCGGGCAAGGGCGGTTACTTCGGTGGCCTGGTATCTGCGCCGGTGTTCAGCAAGGTCATGTCCGGCACCCTGCGGTTGATGAACGTGCCGCCTGACAATCTGCCGCCGGCCAATGCCCAGCAGGCCAGTGCAGTGTCCGCCAATGGAGGGCGTGGCTGATGACGATGCCATTGAGCAAACTGTTCGCCCACGCCAGCCGCGATCCGCTGATCCGCGAGCTGACCCTCGACAGCCGTAACGTGCGCCCCGGCGATCTGTTCCTGGCGGTGCCCGGGGCCAAGCTCGACGGGCGCGTGCATATCGCCGATGCCCTGGCGCGTGGCGCAGCCGCCATTGCTTATGAAGAGCAGGGCGCCACCGTACTGCCGCTGACCGATGTTCCACTGATCCCAGTGAAGGGCCTGATTGGCCAGCTGTCGTCGATTGCCGGGCGCTTCTACGGCGAACCGAGCCGTCAGCTTGAGCTCATCGGGGTAACCGGCACCAACGGCAAGACCAGCGTCACTCAACTGGTGGCCCAGGCGCTCGACCTGCTGGGTCAGCGTTGCGGCCTGATCGGCACCCTGGGTACCGGTTTTCACGGTGAGCTGCAAAGCGGCCGACTGACCACGCCAGATCCCATCGCCGTGCAGTCGACGCTCAACGACTTGAAAAAGGCCGGCGCCAAGGCCGTGGCCATGGAGGTTTCCTCCCATGCCCTCGAACAGGGCCGGGTGGCGGCGCTGGCGTTCGACATCGCCGTGATGACCAATCTATCGCGCGATCACCTGGACTACCACGGCAGCATGCAGGCCTACGAGGCGGCCAAGGCCAAGCTGTTCGCTTGGCCGAGCCTGCGTTGTCAGGTGGTCAATCTGGACGATGACTTCGGTCGGCGCCTGGCCAAGGCCTACGCCCAGCGACCTGCTGCCGATCATATCGAGACCCGATTGCTCAGCTATAGCCTGGAAAACCGGGACGCCTCGTTGTACTGCCGCGAAGCCTGCTTCGACGACGATGGCGTGCGCGCGATCCTGGTCACTGCCCAAGGCGAGCGTACCCTGCGCAGTCAGTTGCTGGGCCGCTTCAACCTGAGCAACATGCTGGCGGCAGTGGCCACGCTGCTGGCGCTGGAGTACCCGCTGGACGACATCCTCAAGGTGATCCCGCAATTGCAGGGCCCGGTGGGTCGCATGCAGCGCCTGGGCGGCGGCGAGAAGCCGCTAGTGGTGGTCGATTACGCCCACACCCCCGACGCGCTTGAGCAGGTGCTGCAAGCACTGCGTCCGCACGCCCGGGGCCAGCTGCTTTGCCTGTTCGGCTGTGGCGGCGACCGTGACCGCGGCAAGCGTCCACTGATGGCCGAAGTGGCCGAGCGCCTGGCCGATCGGGTGCTGGTCACCGACGACAATCCACGCACTGAAGATCCGCTGAGGATCTTCGATGATATCCGTCCCGGTCTGCGCGCCGCCGACGCCGTCGAGTTCATGGGCGGTCGTGGCCAGGCCATTGCCCATTTGATCGCCAGCGCCGCTGCGCACGACGTGATTGTGCTGGCGGGCAAGGGGCACGAGGACTACCAAGAGATCAATGGCGAACGCCTGGCGTTCTCCGATTTGCTCGAAGCCGAGAAGGCCCTTTCAGCCTGGGAGGCTCCACATGCTTAAGCCAATGACACTCAGCCAGCTGACCACAGCATTGGGTGCTCATCTGGTCGGTGCCGACGCAAGCTTTACCGGCGTGAGCATCGACAGTCGTAGCGTGATGCCAGGGCAACTGTTCGTTGCGCTGGCTGGTCCGCGTTTCGACGGCCACGATTATCTGGCCGATGTAAAAACCAAGGGCGCAGTCGCGGCACTGGTCGAGCGTGAAATCGACGGTGTCGACCTGCCGCAGTTGCGCGTCGCTGACTGCCGTCTGGCACTGGGTCAATTGGGCGCGTTGAACCGTGCTGCCTTCGACAAGCCCGTGGTGGCCATTACCGGCTCCAGCGGCAAGACCACGGTCAAGGAAATGCTCGCGTGCGTCCTGCGCACGCGCGGACCGGTGCACGCGACCCGCGGCAACCTGAACAACGACCTCGGCGCACCGCTGACCCTGTTGGAAATCGCCGCAGAGCACACGGCTGCGGTGATCGAGCTGGGCGCCTCGCGGATCGGCGAAATTCGCTACACCGTCGGCCTCACCCAGCCGCAGGTGGTGATTCTGAACAATGCCGGCACCGCCCATGTAGGCGAGTTCGGCGGTCCTGAGAAAATCGTCGAGGCCAAGGGCGAAATCCTCGAAGGGCTGGGCGAGGGCGGTACTGCCGTGCTCAACCTGGACGACAAGGCGTTCCCGATCTGGCACGCGCGCGCCGGCCAGCACAAAGTGCTGAGCTTCGCCCTGAGCGACCCGCGCGCCGACTTCCACGCCAGCGACATCGGTCGCGATGCCCGTGGCTGTCCCTCGTTCACCCTGCACAGCCCGGCGGGCAGCGCGGCGGTGCAACTGAATCTGCTGGGCGTGCACAACGTCAGCAACGCCCTGGCCGCCGCTGCCGCTGCCCACGCTGTCGGCGTGAGCCTGCCGGGCATCGCGGCAGGGCTGGCGGCGGTGCAGCCGGTCAAGGGCCGTTCGGTCGCCCAGATCGCCCCGAGTGGCGTGCGGGTGATCGACGACACCTACAACGCAAATCCCACCTCGGTCTGCGCGGCCATTGATATACTCGCCGGCTTTTCCGGCCGTACCGTCCTGGTGCTCGGGGATATCGGCGAACTGGGCCAGTGGGCCGAGCAAGGCCACCGTCAGGTCGGCGAGTACGCGCAGGGCAAGATCGACGCGTTGTACGCCACCGGTACCAACATGGCCCACGCGGTCCAGGCATTTGGCGCCCATGGCCGCCATTTCGCCACACAAGCCGAGCTGATCGACGCCGTACAGGTCGAGTCCGCCGGCGATACCACTATCTTGATCAAGGGCTCGCGCAGCGCTGCGATGGAACACGTCGTGGCTGCACTGTGCGAGACCAGCGGGGAGAAACATTAATGCTGCTGCTGTTGGCTGAGTATCTGCAACAGTTCTACAAGGGCTTCGCGGTCTTCCAGTACCTGTCCCTGCGCGGGATCCTGGGCGTGCTGACTGCGCTGTCCCTGGCGCTGTGGCTGGGGCCGTGGATGATTCGTACCCTGCAAGTTCGCCAGATCGGTCAGGCCGTGCGTAACGACGGCCCGCAATCGCACCTGTCCAAATCTGGCACGCCCACCATGGGCGGCGCGCTGATCCTCTCGGCCATCGCCATCAGCACCTTGCTGTGGGCGGACCTGAGCAATCGCTATGTGTGGGTGGTGCTGATCGTCACCCTGCTGTTCGGCGCCATTGGCTGGGTCGACGATTACCGCAAGGTGATCGAGAAGAATTCCCGGGGGCTGCCAAGCCGCTGGAAATACTTCTGGCAATCGGTATTCGGCCTGGGCGCTGCGGTGTTCCTCTACATGACTGCACCCACCAGCGTCGAAACCACCCTCATTGTGCCGTTCCTCAAGGACTTCACCATCCCGCTGGGTGCCGGCTTCGTGATCCTCACCTACTTCGTCATCGTCGGCTCGAGCAACGCGGTCAACCTGACCGATGGCCTCGATGGTCTGGCGATCATGCCGACGGTGATGGTCGGCGGCGCATTGGGCATCTTCTGCTACCTGTCGGGCAACGTGAAGTTCGCCGAGTACCTGCTGATTCCCTACGTGCCGGGTTCGGGCGAACTGATCGTGTTCTGCGGCGCGCTGATCGGCGCCGGCCTGGGCTTCCTGTGGTTCAACACCTATCCGGCCCAGGTGTTCATGGGCGACGTCGGCGCGCTGGCGCTGGGCGCTGCGCTGGGCACCATCGCCGTGATCGTCCGTCAGGAAATCGTGCTGTTCATCATGGGCGGTGTGTTCGTCATGGAAACCCTGTCGGTGGTGATTCAGGTCGCCTCCTTCAAGCTCACGGGCAAGCGCGTGTTCCGCATGGCGCCGATTCATCATCACTTCGAACTCAAGGGATGGCCCGAGCCGCGGGTGATCGTCCGATTCTGGATCATCACCGTGATTCTGGTGCTGGTCGGCCTTGCCACCCTGAAACTGAGGTAAACGAGCGTGTCACTGATCGCTTCCGACCAATTCCGCATCGTTGTCGGCCTCGGCAAGAGCGGCATGTCCCTGGTTCGCTTCCTGGCGAGCCAGGGCATCGCCTTTGCGGTCGCCGACACCCGCGAGCAACCGCCGGAACTGGACACCCTGCGCCGTGACTACCCGCAGGTGGAAGTACGCTGTGGTGAGCTGGACGTCGACTTCCTGTGCCGCGCCAGCACCTTGTATGTAAGCCCCGGCCTGGCCCTGTCCACGCCAGCGCTGCAGCAGGCTGCTGCGCGCGGCGTGACGCTGTCCGGCGACATCGAGTTGTTCGCTCGTCAGGCCAAGGCGCCGATCGTGGCGATCAGCGGTTCAAACGCCAAGAGCACGGTCACCACTCTGGTCGGTGAGATGGCGGCCAAGGCCGGTAAACGCGTGGCCGTCGGCGGTAACCTCGGCACGCCAGCACTGGATCTGCTCGACGACAGCGTCGAGCTGTACGTGCTGGAACTGTCGAGCTTCCAATTGGAGACCACCGATCAGCTCAACGCTGAAGTGGCCACCGTGCTCAACATCAGCGAAGACCATATGGACCGCTACAGCGGCCTGCCGGCCTATCACCTGGCCAAGCACCGCATTTTCCGAGGTGCTCGCCAGGTGGTGGTGAACCGTCAGGACGCCTTGAGTCGGCCGCTGCCGGTCGAAGGGCGTCCCTGCTGGACATTCGGTCTCAACGCGCCGGACTTCAAGGCTTTCGGCCTGCGAGAAGCGGATGGCGAGAAGTACCTGGCGTTCGAATTTCAATCGTTGATGCCGGTGCGTGAACTGAAGATCCGCGGTGCGCACAACCAGAGCAACGCCCTGGCGGCGTTGGCCCTGGGTCATGCAGCAGGGTTGCCGTTCCAGCCGATGCTCGAGGCGCTGCGCGAATTCACCGGCTTGGCTCATCGCTGCCAATGGGTGCGCGAGCGCAACGGTGTGAACTGGTACGACGATTCCAAGGCCACCAATGTCGGTGCCGCGCTGGCGGCCATTGAAGGCCTGGGCGCAGACATCGAAGGCAAGCTGGTCCTGATCGCCGGCGGTGACGGCAAGGGTGCTGATTTCGCCGCCCTGCGCGAGCCGACCGGCCGGCATTGCCGCGCCGTGGTGCTGCTGGGTCGTGATGCCCAACGCCTGAGCGAGACGCTTGAAGGCGCGGTGCCGCTGGTGCGAGTCGCCAGCCTGGAGGAGGCCGTGCAGCGCTGCGCTGAACTCGCCGAGCCGGGCGATGCGGTGCTGCTGTCGCCTGCATGCGCCAGCCTGGACATGTTCAGGAATTTCGAAGAACGCGGGCGTCTGTTCGCCCAGGCAGCGGAGGGGCTGGCATGATTTTCGGCATCATCAAGCCGTACCCGTCGCCGCTGATCAGCGGGCGTGGCATCGACCTGGACTTCCCGCTGCTGGCCGGCTGCCTGGCGCTGCTGGGTCTGGGCCTGGTGATGATCACCTCGGCGTCGTCGGAAGTGGCTGCGGTGCAGTCGGGCAACCCGCTGTACCACATGATTCGCCACCTGGTGTACGTCGCTCTGGGCCTTGGCGCCTGCGGCGTGACCATGATGGTGCCGATCGCCACCTGGCAGCGCATGGGCTTCATGATGCTGATCGGCGCTTTCGGCCTGCTGGTGCTGGTGCTGGTGCCCGGCATTGGCCGCGAAGTGAACGGCTCGATGCGCTGGATCGGTTTCAGCTTCTTCAACGTACAGCCGTCGGAAATCGCCAAGGTGTTCGTGGTGATCTACCTGGCTGGTTACCTGGTACGCCGGCAGACCGAAGTGCGCGAGAGCTGGATGGGCTTCTTCAAGCCGTTCATCGTGCTGCTGCCGATGGCCGGCCTGCTGCTGATGGAGCCGGACTTCGGCGCCACGGTGGTGATGATGGGCGCTGCGGCCGCGATGCTGTTCTTAGGTGGGGTGGGGTTGTTCCGCTTCTCGCTGATGGTGGTACTGGCGGTGGTGGCGGTGTTCGTCCTGGTGCAGGCCCAGCCTTATCGGATGGCGCGTCTGATCACCTTCACCGACCCCTGGTCCGATCAGTTCGGTTCCGGTTACCAGCTCACCCAGGCGCTGATCGCTTTCGGTCGCGGCGAGTGGCTGGGCGTGGGCCTTGGCAACAGCGTGCAGAAACAGTTCTACCTGCCCGAAGCGCACACCGACTTCGTGTTCTCGGTACTGGCCGAGGAACTGGGTGTGGTCGGCTCGCTGTGCACCGTGGCGCTGTTCGTGTTCGTCACCATTCGCGCCCTCTACATCGGTCTGTGGGCAGAAAAGGCCAAACAATTCTTCGCTGCCTACATGGCATTCGGCCTGGCGTTCCTGTGGATTGGTCAGTTCCTCATCAACATCGGTGTGAACGTCGGTCTGCTGCCCACCAAAGGCCTGACCCTGCCGTTCCTCAGTTACGGAGGCAGTTCGCTGGTCATCTGCTGCGCCTGCGTAGGGCTGCTGCTGCGCATCGAATGGGAGAGCCGAACGCACCTGGGCAGCGAAGAGCACGAGTTCAAGGAAAGCGATTTTGCCGAGGAGACCAGTCATGGGCGCTGACGGCAAGAACGTCTTGATCATGGCCGGTGGCACTGGCGGGCACGTGTTCCCGGCGCTGGCCTGCGCGCGTGAATTCCAGGCCCGTGGCTACAGCGTGCATTGGCTGGGTACCCCTCGCGGTATCGAGAACGAGCTGGTGCCGCAGGCTGGCCTGCCGCTGCACCTGATCCAGGTCAGCGGTTTGCGCGGCAAGGGCAAGCTGTCCCTGCTCAAGGCGCCGTTTACCTTGGTCAAGGCCGTGCTGCAGGCACGGCGCATCATCCGCGAACTTCAGCCAGTATGCGTGCTCGGTTTCGGTGGCTATGTCACAGGCCCCGGCGGCGTCGCCGCGCGGTTGTGCGGTGTACCGCTGGTGATCCACGAGCAGAACGCCCGCGCTGGTACCGCCAACCGCTTGCTTGTGCCGTTGGCTGCGCGGGTCTGCGAAGCCTTCCCCGACACCTTCGAGGCCAGCGAGAAACGCCGTACCACCGGTAATCCGGTACGCCGCGAACTGTTCCTGGAGTCGCCACGCCTGCCCCTGGCCGAGCGCCGCGCACGGCTGCTGGTGCTCGGCGGTAGCCTGGGTGCGGAACCATTGAACAAATTGCTGCCTAAGGCCCTGTCCGAAGTGTCCGTCGACCTTCGTCCCGAGGTGTTCCACCAGGCCGGCAAGCAACACGCCGAGGTCACCGCCGAGCGTTATCGCGAGGCCGGGATCGAAGCCCAGGTGGAGCCCTTCATCAAGGACATGGCCCACGCCTACGGCTGGGCAGACATGGTGGTGTGTCGGGCCGGAGCCCTGACCGTCAGCGAACTCGCGGCGGCGGGCCTGCCTTCGATGCTGGTGCCTTTGCCCCACGCCATCGACGACCACCAGACCCACAACGCCCAATACCTGGCTCGGGAAGGCGCCGCCTTCCTGCTGCCACAAGCGACAACTGGCGCAGCGCAGCTCGCTGAACGCCTGAACGAGGTGCTGATGCAACCCGAGAAACTCGACACCATGGCCGGCACCGCTCGCCGCCTGGCCAAACCTGCCGCAACCAGCACCGTAGTCGACATCTGTCTGGAGGTGGCCCATGGTTGAAAGCCAGAAAGCCATGCCGCAACCCAAGATGGGCCGCATCCGCCGTATCCACTTCGTCGGTATCGGCGGCGTGGGCATGTGCGGGATCGCCGAAGTACTGCTGAACCTGGGCTACGAAGTATCCGGCTCGGACCTCAAGGCCTCGCCGGTCACCCAGCGCCTGGAGTCCTTCGGCGCCGAGATATTCGTGGGTCACCGCGCCGAAAACGCGGCCACCGCCGACGTGCTTGTGGTGTCCAGCGCCATCAATCCGGCCAACCCGGAGGTCGCCACTGCCCTGGAACGTCGTATTCCGGTAGTGCCACGCGCCGAGATGCTCGCCGAACTGATGCGCTACCGTCACGGCATCGCCGTGGCTGGCACCCATGGCAAGACCACGACCACCAGCCTGCTGGCGTCGGTGTTCGCAGCCGGTGGCCTGGACCCGACGTTCGTCATCGGGGGTCGCCTGACCGCCGCCGGCACCAATGCGCAACTGGGGACCAGCCGCTACCTGATCGCCGAGGCCGATGAAAGCGATGCCAGCTTCCTGCACCTGCAACCGATGGTTGCGGTGGTCACCAACATCGACGCCGACCATATGGCGACCTACGAAGGTGACTTCAACAAGCTGAAGAAGACCTTCGTCGAGTTCCTGCACAACCTGCCGTTCTACGGTCTGGCGGTGATGTGCCTGGACGATCAGGTGGTGCGTGAAATCCTGCCCCAGGTCAAACGTCCGACCGTCACCTACGGTTTCAGCGACGAGGCCGACATTCGCGCCATCAACGTCCGCCAGCAGGGCATGCAGACCCACTTCACCGTGCTGCGCCGCGACCGCGAGCCGTTGGAGGTGTCGGTGAACATGCCCGGCAACCACAACGTGCTCAATGCGCTGGCCACCATCGCCATCGCCACCGACGAGGGCATCAGCGACGAGGCCATCGTCCAGGGCTTGTCGGGTTTCCAGGGCGTTGGGCGACGCTTCCAGGTATACGGCGAACTGCCGGTCGAAGGTGGCAGCGTGATGCTGGTCGACGACTATGGTCATCACCCGACCGAAGTGGCGGCCGTGATCAAGGCCGTGCGTGGTGGCTGGCCGAGCCGGCGCCTGGTGATCGTCTACCAGCCGCACCGCTACAGCCGGACCCGCGATTTGTACGACGATTTCGTACAGGTGCTGGGCGATGCCAACGTGCTGCTGTTGATGGAGGTGTACCCGGCCGGTGAAGAGCCGATTCCGGGCGCCGACAGCCGTCAGCTGTGCCACAGCATCCGCCAGCGCGGCAAGCTCGACCCGATCTACATCGAGCGCGGCGCCGAACTCGCGCCCCTGGTCAAGCCGCTGCTGCGCGCCGGTGACATCCTGATCTGCCAGGGCGCCGGCGATGTCGGCGGCCTGGCGCCACAACTGATGAAAAGCCCGTTGTTCGCTGGCGCCGTCGCCCAGCAGGAGAAATCGCTGTGAGTACCGCGTACGACAAACTGCACTCCACCCTCGACATCAAGGCCTTCGGCCGGGTGGCCGTGCTCTACGGGGGCAAAAGCGCCGAGCGCGAGGTGTCGCTGAAATCCGGCGCTGCGGTGATTGAGGCACTGACGGCAGCGGGTGTGGACGTGGTGGCCATCGATGTCGGCGCCGACCTGCTCGAGCGCCTGCAGCACGAGCGGATCGATCGCGCGTTCATCATTCTGCATGGCCGTGGCGGCGAAGACGGCAGCATGCAAGGCCTGCTGGAGTGCCTGGGCATTCCGTATACCGGTAGCGGCATCCTGGCTTCGGCACTGGCCATGGACAAACTGCGCACCAAGCAGGTGTGGCAGAGCCTGGGCATTCCGACCCCGCGTCACGCCGTGCTCAGCACTGAAAACGACTGTGTCGAGGCAGGCAAGGAACTGGGCTTCCCGCTGATCGTCAAACCTGCCCATGAAGGTTCGAGCATCGGCATGGCCAAGGTGAACAACGTCGAGGAACTGGTCGCTGCCTGGCAGGACGCCGCTCGCTACGATTCCCAAGTGTTGGTGGAGCAGTGGATCCACGGTCCGGAGTTCACCATCGCGGTGCTGCGCGGCCAAGTGCTGCCACCGATCGCCTTGGGTACCCCGCACGTGTTCTACGACTACGACGCCAAGTACGTCGCCAACGACACTCAGTACCGCATTCCGTGCGGGCTGGACCGCCACAAGGAACAGGAACTGATCGACCTGACCGCGCGCGCCTGCGATGCCATCGGCATCGAGGGTTGGGGCCGTCTGGACGTGATGCAGGATGAGCAGGGCCGGTTCTGGCTGCTCGAAGTCAACACCGCACCGGGCATGACCGATCATAGCCTGGTGCCCATGGCGGCCCGCGCGGCCGGACTGGACTTCCAGCAACTGGTGCTGGCGATCCTGGCCGACAGCGTAGCGACGCGAGGTTAATCACCATGCAAGGCGCAATGATACGTCAGCAGCAACCCGTGACCGGCCGTAGCAAGCCGGTGCCGCGCGGTGCCAGCCGACTGGTGGCCGACGAGCCCGTATCGGCGCGCCTGCCTCGGCCGAACTTCGGCGGTCTCAAGCGCCTGCTGTGGCCGGTGCTGCTGGTGGCGGCCGGTTTCGGCGCCTATGAGGGGGCGATCAGGCTGATGCCCTATGCCGACCGGCCGATCACCAAGATCGCCGTGCAGGGCGACCTCAGCTACATCAGCCAGCAGGCGGTGCAGCAGCGTATTGCGCCCTACGTGGCGGCGAGCTTCTTCAGCGTCGACCTGCCGGCGATGCGCACCGAGCTCGAGCAGATGCCGTGGATCGCCCACGCCGAAGTGCGTCGGGTCTGGCCCAACGAGGTGGTGATTCGCCTCGAGGAACAACTGCCTGTCGCGCGCTGGGGCGACGAGGCCTTGCTCAACAACCAGGGCCAGGCCTTCACCCCGCGCGAGCTGGCCAACTATGAGCACCTGCCGCAGTTGTTCGGCCCGCAGCGCGCTCAGCAACAAGTCATGCAGCAGTATCAGGTACTGAGCCAGATGCTGCGTCCCCTGGGGTTCTCCATCGCTCGCCTGGAGCTGCGCGAGCGAGGCAGCTGGTTCCTGACCACGGGTGCGGGTAGCACCGGTCCAGGCATCGAGCTGCTGCTGGGACGCGATCATCTGGTGGAGAAGATGCGCCGGTTCATTGCCATTTGCGACAAGACACTCAAAGAGCAGATCGCCAACATCGCCCGCGTCGATCTGCGGTACGCCAACGGATTAGCCGTTGGCTGGCGGGAACCGATTGCACCGACGACGGCCCAACCCGCCGTTGCGAAGAATTAGAGAGAGGCAGGACCATGGCAAACGCGCATAGCGGCAAAATGATCGTCGGGCTGGACATCGGCACCTCCAAGGTCGTCGCCCTGGTGGGCGAAGTGGCGGCGGACGGCACCCTGGAGATCGTCGGGATCGGTACTCATCCGTCCCGCGGCCTGAAGAAAGGTGTGGTGGTGAACATCGAATCGACCGTGCAGTCGATCCAGCGCGCGGTGGAAGAGGCGCAGTTGATGGCGGGCTGCCGTATCCACTCGGCGTTCGTCGGCGTGGCCGGCAATCATATCCGCAGCCTGAACTCCCACGGTATCGTCGCGATCCGCGACCGCGAGGTCAGCGTCGCCGACCTGGAGCGCGTACTCGACGCCGCCCAGGCCGTGGCCATTCCTGCCGACCAGCGCGTGCTGCACACCCTGCCGCAAGACTACGTGATCGATAACCAGGAAGGCGTGCGTGAGCCCCTGGGCATGTCCGGCGTACGCCTGGAGGCCAAGGTCCACGTGGTCACCTGCGCAGTCAACGCAGCGCAGAACATCGAGAAGTGCGTGCGCCGCTGTGGCCTGGAAATCGACGACATCATCCTCGAGCAACTGGCCTCGGCCTACTCGGTGCTGACCGACGACGAGAAGGAACTGGGCGTGTGCCTGGTGGACATCGGCGGCGGCACCACCGACATCGCCATCTTCACCGAAGGCGCGATTCGTCACACCGCCGTGATTCCGATTGCAGGCGACCAAGTCACCAACGACATCGCCATGGCCCTGCGCACACCGACGCAGTACGCCGAGGAAATCAAGATCCGCTACGCCTGTGCCCTGGCCAAGCTGGCAGGTGCCGGCGAAACCATCAAGGTGCCGAGCGTCGGCGATCGTCCGCCGCGCGAACTGTCGCGCCAGGCCCTGGCCGAGGTGGTCGAGCCGCGTTACGACGAACTGTTCACCCTGATCCAGGCCGAGCTGCGCCGCAGTGGCTACGAAGACCTGGTGCCGGCCGGCATCGTCCTCACCGGCGGTACCGCGAAGATGGAAGGCGCGGTGGAGCTGGCCGAAGAAATTTTCCACATGCCGGTACGCCTTGGCGTGCCGCACAGCGTTCGGGGGCTGAGCGATGTGGTGCGCAACCCGATCTATTCAACCGGCGTGGGACTGCTCACCTACGGCCTGCACAAGCAGACCGAGGACCTGCCCCTGACCGGCAACAGCAGCAGCAACAGCTATGGCGATGAACCGAAGGCCCCGGTGCTTGAGCGCTTCAAGCGCTGGGTCCAAGGCAATTTCTAAGTTTCAAAGCAGTAGTGGTAGGCGCTAAAAAACTAGAGAACTGTAAGGAGAGGGAAAATGTTCGAGCTCGTAGACAACGTCCCGCAAAGCCCGGTCATCAAAGTGATCGGCGTCGGTGGTGGTGGTGGCAACGCCGTCAACCACATGGTCAAAAGCAACATCGAGGGTGTGGAGTTCATCTGCGCCAACACCGATGCACAGGCGCTGAAGAGCATCGGTGCACGCACCATCCTGCAACTGGGTACCGGCGTCACCAAGGGTCTGGGCGCAGGTGCCAATCCGGAAGTCGGTCGTCAGGCCGCGCTGGAAGACCGTGAGCGCATTGCCGAAGTCCTGCAGGGCACCAACATGGTGTTCATCACCACCGGCATGGGCGGCGGTACCGGTACAGGTGCAGCGCCGATCATCGCCGAAGTGGCGAAGGAAATGGGCATTCTCACCGTTGCAGTGGTGACCCGTCCGTTCCCCTTCGAAGGCCGCAAGCGCATGCAGATCGCCGACGAAGGCATTCGCATGCTGGCTGAAAGCGTCGACTCGTTGATCACCATTCCCAACGAGAAGCTGCTGACCATTCTGGGCAAGGACGCCAGCTTGCTGTCGGCGTTCGCCAAGGCGGACGATGTGCTCGCCGGTGCCGTGCGCGGTATCTCCGACATCATCAAGCGTCCCGGCATGATCAACGTCGACTTTGCCGACGTGCGCACCGTGATGGGCGAAATGGGTATGGCCATGATGGGTACCGGCTGCGCCAGCGGTCCGAACCGTGCCCGCGAGGCCACCGAAGCGGCGATCCGCAACCCGCTGCTCGAAGACGTCAACCTGCAGGGCGCCCGCGGCATCCTGGTGAACATCACCGCAGGTCCTGACCTGTCGCTGGGTGAGTACTCGGATGTGGGTAGCATCATCGAAGCCTTCGCCTCCGACCACGCAATGGTCAAGGTCGGTACCGTGATCGATCCGGACATGCGCGACGAACTGCACGTCACCGTGGTCGCTACTGGCCTGGGTGCGCGTATCGAGAAGCCGGTCAAAGTGGTGGACAACACCCTGCAGACCGCGCAACAGGTGTACGAAGCGTCCAATCCGGCACCCGTGCGTCCAGAACAGCCATCGGTCAATTACCGTGAGCTGGAGCGTCCGACCGTGATGCGCAACCAGGCTCACGCCGGTGCTGCCGCTGCGGCCAAACTCAACCCACAGGACGATCTGGATTACCTGGACATCCCGGCCTTCCTGCGTCGCCAGGCCGATTGATGGAATTTATCAGGGCTATGAGGGTGATTGGTGTTCAGCAAAGGCCGGGTCTGCTATCATTCCCAGCCTTTGTTGATACCAATTCGCAATTAGCGCTAAAGCGGCCAATGCCATGATCAGACAACGCACCCTGAAGAATACCATTCGTGCCACAGGTGTCGGCCTGCACTCCGGAGAGAAGGTCTACCTGACTCTGAAGCCGGCACCGGTGGATAGCGGCATCGTCTTCCGCCGTGCCGACCTTGACCCTGTGGTCGAGATCCCGGCACGTGCGGCCAACGTCGGCGAGACCACCATGTCGACGACGCTGGTCAACGGTGACATCAAGGTCGATACGGTCGAGCACCTGCTCTCCGCCATGGCGGGCCTGGGCATCGATAACGCCTACGTCGAGCTCTCCGCCTCGGAAGTGCCGATCATGGATGGCAGCGCCGGACCCTTCGTATTCCTGATTCAATCCGCCGGCCTGGAAGAACAGGACGCCGCCAAGAAGTTCATCCGCATCCTGCGCGAAGTGACCGTGGAGGAGGGCGACAAGCGCGCCACCTTCATGCCCTTCGACGGGTTCAAGGTGAGCTTCGAGATCGACTTCGACCATCCGGTCCTGCGCAACCGGACCCAGAGCGCCAGCGTCGACTTCTCCAGCACGTCTTTCGTCAAGGAAGTCAGCCGCGCACGCACCTTCGGCTTCATGCGCGACATCGAGTACCTGCGCCAGCATAATTTGGCGCTCGGTGGCAGCGTCGAGAACGCCATCGTGGTCGACGAGACCGGTGTGCTCAACGAGGACGGCCTTCGTTACGAAGACGAATTCGTCAAGCACAAGATCCTCGACGCCATCGGCGATCTCTACCTGCTGGGCAACAGCCTGATCGGCGAGTTCAAGGGCTACAAGTCCGGACACGCGCTGAACAACCAACTGTTGCGCAAGCTGATCGCCGAAACCGATGCCTGGGAAGTGGTCACCTTCGAAGATGCCAGCACGGCACCGATCTCCTACATGCGCCCTGTTGCGGCCGTGTAAGTTCGAACACTCTCTAGTTCATTGAGGCCACCTTCGGGTGGCCTTTTTTCATTCTGCGATCAGCTGTTGTCTGGTGCATGGGCGGCCAGACGCTCGAGCGCTGCGCGCAGTTTCGGGTCTTCGATGGCTTCGGCGGTTTCGCGCAGGCTCTGCGCGGCCTGGGGCGATAACTCACTGGCGTGTATCGGTCGTTTCGGCGCTGCCACCGGCGGCTGTACCTGGAAGCGAATGCGCTGCAGGTTGCCGAAGGCGTCCATGCCGCGCAGGGCCGTCAGCAGCCGTTTGTGTTGATAGCGCAGGCGGGTCGCCCAGTGCCCGTCAGTCACCACCAGCAGCAGGCAACCATCGCGCCACGAGGCGACATGGCAATGCTCGCGGGCGGCCGGCTGCAGTTGGCTTTCCAGCAGGCGCTGCAGGTGCTCCAGGCGCTCGGCCTGGTTGAGCAGCAGACGCAGTGGCCTGGCCTGGCGCAGCAGGGTGGCGGGGGGCTGGGCAGAAGGCGGTTTATAGGCCATCGGGGTACGCACGAGGTTACAAGATCGGCAGTCTAACAGATGGCATCGCCGACGTTGTGCGGCGTGCCTCAGCGCACCGATGCACGGGGGCAGGTGCGGCAATCGCAGCTTTCATGATCTGGCGCCTTGAACTTGGAAAAAATATCCCTATGTTAGGTAAGCCCCGCTAAAAGCGCTGTGCCAGCATCGTGGAAATCCACCACTTTCCTCACCATCGTTTCCGGGTAGAATGCTCGTTCGCATGCGGCCCAAGGGCTGCACGGGCGACTCTCGGGGCCGCCCTCCATCCCTAAGTGTGGAAGAACCAGCCGATATGTTTGCGCCTTTGTTGAAAAAACTTTTTGGAAGCAAGAACGAGCGTGAGATCAAGCGCATGCTCAAGACGGTGAGTGCCGTCAATGCCTTCGAAGAGAAGATGGTGGCCCTCTCCGACGAACAACTGCGCGGCAAGACCGCAGAGTTCAAAGAGCGCCTGGCCAAAGGCGAAACCCTCGACCAACTGCTGCCCGAAGCCTTCGCCGTGGCCCGTGAGGCCGGTAAGCGCGTCATGGGCATGCGCCACTTCGACGTCCAGTTGATCGGCGGCATGACCCTGCACGAGGGCATGATCGCCGAGATGCGTACCGGTGAGGGCAAGACCCTCGTCGGCACCCTGGCGGTGTACCTCAACGCACTGTCCGGCAAAGGCGTGCACGTGGTCACGGTCAACGACTACCTCGCCCGTCGCGACGCCAACTGGATGCGTCCGCTGTACGAGTTCCTCGGCCTGACCATCGGCATCGTCTCGGCCTTCCAGCCGCCGGAAGAAAAGCGCGCCGCTTACGCGGCCGACATCACCTACGGCACCAACAACGAATTCGGCTTCGACTACCTGCGCGACAACATGGCTTTCAGCCAGGACGAGAAGTTCCAGCGTGAGCTGAACTTCGCGGTCATCGACGAAGTGGACTCGATCCTCATCGACGAAGCGCGTACCCCGCTGATCATCTCCGGCCAGGCCGAAGACAGTTCCAAGCTGTACACCGAGATCAACCGCCTGATCCCGCGCCTGAAGCAGCACATCGAGGAGGTCGAAGGCCAGGTGACCCAGGAAGGTCACTTCACCATCGACGAGAAGAGCCGCCAGGTCGAGCTCAACGAAGCCGGTCACCAGTTCATCGAAGAAATGCTCACCCAGGTCGGCCTGCTGGCCGAGGGCGAGAGCCTGTACTCGGCGCACAACCTGGGCCTGCTGACCCACGTCTACGCCGGTCTGCGTGCCCACAAGCTGTTCCACCGCAACGTCGAGTACATCGTCCAGGACGGTCAGATCCTGCTGATCGACGAACACACCGGCCGGACCATGCCGGGTCGCCGCCTGTCCGAGGGCCTGCACCAGGCCATCGAGGCGAAGGAAAACCTGAACATCCAGGCCGAGAGCCAGACCCTGGCTTCGACCACCTTCCAGAACTACTTCCGTCTGTACACCAAGCTGTCCGGCATGACCGGTACCGCCGACACCGAAGCGTTCGAGTTCGCCCAGATCTACAGCCTCAACGTGATGGTCATTCCGCCGAACAAGCCGTTGGCGCGCAAGGACTTCAACGACCTGGTGTACCTGACCGCCGAGGAGAAGTACGCGGCGATCATCACCGACATCAAGGAGAGCATGGCCAAGGGGCGTCCCGTGCTGGTCGGTACTGCGACCATCGAGACCTCCGAGCACATGTCCAACCTGCTGCACAAGGAAGGCATCGAGCACAAGGTACTGAACGCCAAGTACCACGAGAAGGAAGCCGAGATCATCGCCCAGGCCGGTGCGCCGGGTGCGCTGACCATCGCCACCAACATGGCCGGTCGCGGTACCGACATTCTGCTGGGCGGTAACTGGGAGGCCGAAGTCGCCGCCCTGGACAACCCCACCGAAGAGCAGATCGCCCACATCAAGACCGACTGGCAGAAGCGTCACCAGCAAGTGCTGGAAGCCGGTGGCCTGCACGTGATCGCTTCCGAGCGCCACGAGTCGCGCCGCATCGACAACCAGTTGCGCGGCCGTGCTGGTCGTCAGGGCGACGCCGGTTCCAGCCGTTTCTACCTGTCGCTGGAAGACAGCCTGATGCGTATCTTCGCCTCCGATCGGGTGAAGAACTTCATGAAGGCCCTGGGCATGCAGTCCGGCGAAGCCATCGAGCATCGCATGGTCACCAACGCCATCGAGAAGGCGCAGCGCAAGGTCGAAGGCCGTAACTTCGACATCCGCAAGCAACTGCTCGAATACGACGATGTGGCCAACGAGCAGCGCAAGGTCATCTACCACATGCGTAACAGCCTGCTGGCCGCCGAGAATATTGGCGACACCATCGGCGAATTCCGCAAGGAAGTGCTGGACGCTACCATCAGCCAGCACATTCCGCCGCAATCGCTGCCTGAGCAATGGGATGTCGCCGGTCTGGAAGCGTCGCTGTCCAGTGACTTCGCCATGAAGCTGCCGATCCAGCAGTGGCTCGACGAGGACGATCACCTCTACGAGGAAACCCTGCGCGAGAAGCTGCTGAACGAAATCACCACCGCCTACACCGAGAAGGAAGACCAGGCCGGGATCGATGCCCTGCGCACCTTCGAGAAGCAGATCCTGCTGCGCGTGGTGGATGACCTGTGGAAAGACCACCTGTCGACCATGGACCACCTGCGTCACGGTATCCACCTGCGCGGCTACGCCCAGAAGAACCCGAAGCAGGAGTACAAGCGCGAGTCGTTCACCCTGTTCCAGGAGCTGCTGGAGTCGATCAAGCGCGACACCATCCGTGTGCTGTCCCACGTTCAGGTGCGCCGCGAAGATCCGGTCGAGGAAGAGGCCCGTCTGCGCCGCGAAGCCGAGGAACTGGCCAGCCGCATGCAGTTCCAGCATGCACCGGCGCCAGGCCTGGAAAGCGAGCCGTTGAGCGAAGAGGGCGCTGAGGTGGCCGTGGCTGCCGTGCCGGTTCGCAACGAGCAGAAGCTGGGTCGCAACGAGCCGTGCTGGTGTGGCTCGGGCAAGAAGTTCAAGCATTGCCACGGCCAGATCGAGTGATCTGATCCTCTCGCGGTGACGTAACATCCGGGGCCGCTTTCGCGCCCCATCGCGGCACAAGGCCGCTTCTACAGGTATTTCAAATCACTGTAGGAGCGGCCTTGTGCCGCGATGGGGCGCAAAGCGGCCCTGCTTTTCGCAATCCATTCATTTCCAAGGAGCGTTCCAATGGCTGTCGGTCTCGGTCCCCTGCCTACCCTGCACCCGGTTCCCGGTTTCGAACTCGGTATCGCCTCGGCGGGCATCAAGCGCCCCGGACGCAAGGATGTGGTGGTCATGCGCTGCGCCGAAGGCTCCAGCGTGGCCGGCGTGTTCACCCTCAACGCCTTCTGCGCGGCGCCGGTGATCCTCTCCAAGCAACGTGTCCACGGTCCTGTGCGCTACCTGCTGACCAACACCGGCAACGCCAACGCCGGTACCGGCGCGCCGGGGCTGGCCGCCGCCGAGCGCACCTGCGCCAAGCTCGCTGAGCTGGCGGGCGTGCCTGCCGAAGCGGTGCTGCCATTCTCGACCGGTGTGATCGGCGAGCCGCTGCCGGTCGAGAAGATCGAGGGCGCCTTGCAGGCGGCGCTGGACGATCTGTCGGAAAACAACTGGGCTGAAGCCGCCACCGGCATCATGACCACCGACACCTTGCCCAAGGGGGCCAGCCGCCAGTTCCAGCATGACGGCGTGACCGTCACCGTCACCGGGATCAGCAAGGGCGCGGGCATGATCCGCCCGAACATGGCCACCATGCTCGGCTACATCGCCACCGACGCCAAGGTCGCCCCGGCCGTACTCAAGGACCTGATGCTCGACGGCGCCAACAAGTCGTTCAACCGCATCACCATCGATGGCGACACCTCGACCAACGACTGCTGCATGCTGATCGCCACTGGTCAGGCCCACCTGCCGGAGGTCACCCAGGCCAGCGGCGCGCTGTTCGAGGCGCTGAAGCAGGCGGTATTTGAGGTGTGCATGGAGGTGGCGCAGGCCATCGTGCGCGACGGCGAAGGGGCGACCAAGTTCGTCACCGTGCAGGTCAACGGCGGCGGTAATCACCAGGAGTGCCTGGACGTCGGTTATGCCGTGGCCCACTCGCCGCTGATCAAGACCGCGCTGTTCGCCTCCGATCCGAACTGGGGGCGCATTCTCGCGGCCGTCGGGCGGGCGGGTGTACCGCAGTTGGACGTGAGCTTGATCGATGTCTACCTGGGGGACGTGTGTATCGCCAGCCAGGGTGGTCGCAGCCCGAGCTACACCGAGGAGCAGGGCTCGGCGGTGATGGCTCAGGAAGAGATCACCATCCGTATCGAGCTGGGCCGGGGCCAGTGCAGCGAGACGATCTGGACCACTGACCTGTCCCACGAGTACGTGAAGATCAACGCCGAGTACCGTACCTGATACACCCGGGGCCGCAGGGCGGCCCCACCTCTTCCGATCGATGGAGCCGACCCCATGAACTATCACCTGATCATCGGCGACAAGCTGTACTCCTCCTGGTCCCTGCGCGGTGCGCTGGCTCTGGAACTGGCCGGCGTGCCTTATGAGGAAACACTCGTCAAACTTAACCAGGCCGATACCTCCACGCGTCTTCTGGCCTATTCGGCCACGGGTAAAGTACCCGTACTCAAGACCGAACACGGCACCATCGCCGACTCCCTGGCCATCGCCGAGTACCTCAACGAACAGCATCCCCAGGCGCAGTTGTGGCCAGCGGACGTGGCCGCGCGCGCTCAGGCCCGCTCGGCCTGTGCGCAGATGCACAGTGGCTTCTTCGCCTTGCGCGGTGCCATGCCGTTCGACCTGTCGCGCAATCAGGCGTTGGACAGTGTGCCGCTCGACGTGCAGACCGACATCGACCGCATGGTCGCGCTGTGGTCCGAGTGCCGCCTGGTGGCCAAGGACAGCGGTCCCTTCCTGTTCGGTCGTGTGAGCCTGGCCGATGCCTTCTTCGCCCCGGTGGCCGTGCGTTTGCGCACCTATCGCGTGGCCGTGCCGGCGGAGGCTGCGGCCTACATCGAGACGATCTACAACTGGCCGGCCTTCCAGGCCTGGCAGCAAGCCGGTCTGGCGGAGCGTGCCGGATGAAGCGGGTGCATGTCGCGGCAGCCGTGATTCGCGGCGAGGATGGCCGCATCCTGATCGCCCGGCGTGCCGACTCCCAGCATCAGGGCGGCTTGTGGGAGTTTCCCGGTGGCAAGGTCGAATCGGGTGAAGACGTCGAGACGGCGCTGGCCCGTGAGCTGCGCGAGGAACTGGGCATCGAAGTCGGCGCTTCGCGTCCGCTGATCCAGGTCAGTCACGATTATCCGGACAAGCAAGTGCTGCTGGATGTGCGTGAGGTCACCGCGTTCAGCGGCCAGCCCCACGGTGCCGAGGGCCAGCCGCTGGCCTGGGTGTCGCCGCGCGAGTTGCCGCAGTACAGCTTCCCCGAGGCCAACACACCGATCGTCGCTGCAGCGCGGTTGCCCGACCGCTATCTGATCACCCCGGACGGCCTGGAAACACCGCAACTGTTGCGCGGTATTCAAAAGGCGGTGGCTGATGGCATCCGCTTGATTCAACTGCGTGCCCCGGACATGTACGACCCGCAGTACCGCGATGTGGCGGTAGATGCGGTAGGACTGTGCGCGGGCAAGGCGCAGTTGATGCTCAAGGGGCCGTTGGAGTGGCTGGGCGACTTTCCTTCCGCTGGTTGGCACCTGACTGCGGCGCAGTTGCGCAAGTACGCCGCCAAAGGTCGTCCGTTTCCCACCGACCGTTGGCTGGCGGCCTCGTGCCATGGCGCCGAGGAGCTGGAACTAGCCCGGCAGATGGGGGTGGACTTCGTCACCCTGTCGCCCGTGCAGCCGACGCAAACGCACCCCGACGCGACGCCAATCGGTTGGGGCGAAGCGCAGCGGTTGATCGCTGGGTTCGAGCATCCGGTGTTTCTGTTGGGTGGCGTCGGTCCTGAGGACCGAGCGCGTGCCTGGCAGGTGGGCGGGCAGGGTGTCGCAGGCATTCGGGCGTTCTGGCCTGAGGTCTGACGAGTTTGGCTCTGGTGCAGCAGGGCCGGGCCGCGCTGCGGCCCACGTTCTGCCGCCGCCTGCCTATCCCTGCGGTTTCTCCGCCGCTTGCCACAGCACTTCAGCAACACCCTGTCGTCTTCCGATAATCCTTGCCGCCACGAACAGCAGATCGGACAGCCGATTGATGTACGCCAACCCCACCCCTTCCAACGGCTCCAGGGCGTTGAGCTGCTGACACCGCCGCTCGGCGCTACGGGCCTGCGCC
Source organism: Pseudomonas sp. SC11 (assembly GCF_047039205.1). Lineage (NCBI taxonomy): Bacteria > Pseudomonadati > Pseudomonadota > Gammaproteobacteria > Pseudomonadales > Pseudomonadaceae > Pseudomonas > Pseudomonas sp. SC11. The sequence continues at coordinate 1,241,518 of NZ_CP178183.1, forward strand.
CGGCACACGTGGGCCTGGGCCACCAAGGCCGAGCCGCTGGGCAGGATGAAGTTCTTCAACGGTCCCAGTTCGTCGTTCCAGCGGTCGATGGCCGCTTCAAGTCGGCCCACCTCCGCCTGGTTCAACGCCTGGTAACTGGGCATCGCCAGTTCGCCACCGAGGTCGAACAGCCGGTGCTGGCAAGGTTCGAGCACCTCGCTCAGTTCGACCAATCCGTGTTCAGCCAGTCCCGCCAGCAGCAGGCCCAACTGGCTGTTGAGCATGTCCACCTCGCCGATGGCCTCGATGCGCGGGTGGTCCTTGGGCACGCGGCGGCCATCGCCCAGGCCGGTTTCGCCCTGGTCACCGGTGCGGGTGTAGATCTTCGACAGGCGATAGCCCATGTCATGCCTCCGTCTGCTGCGAGCGGTGCGCGCCCGCTTGACTGAGGGGCAGGCGCAGGGTGAAACAGGTGCCCTGGCCCGGGGTGGAGTGCACCTCCATCTGCCCCTTGTGGTTGTTGGTGATGATGAAGTACGACACCGACAGCCCCAGGCCCGTACCCTGGCCGATCTCCTTGGTGGTGAAGAACGGCTCGAAAGTGCGCTTGCGCACCGACTCGGGCATGCCCACGCCGTTGTCTTCCACCTGGATCTCGGCCCACGGGGGATTGAGCCGTGTGCGCAACACGATGCGCCCCGGCTCGCTGGGCGCCGGGCGCTGGTGAATGGCCTGGGCGGCGTTCTTCAGCAGGTTGAGCAACACCTGCTCCAGTTCGTTCGCCGTGCACGGTACTGGCCCCAACTCGGGATCGAACTGGCGGACGATGGCCTGGCCTTTGAAGTCGAAGCCGCCGGTCAGGTCAAAGTCGTTGCCGGCAATTTCCAGCGCTTGGTCGATCAGGGCGGGCAGGTCGCAGGGCGCCAGTTGTCGATCGCTGCGGCGGCTGAAACTGAGCATGTGGGTGACGATCTTCGCTGCGCGCGCGCCTGCCTGACGAATACCTTCGAGCAGTTGCGGCACCTCGCGGCTGTCCAGGTAGCGGTTGACGGTAGCCAGTTCGATGCCCAACTCCTCGGCCTGCTGCTGATTGCGCGGCAACTCCGGCGACAATCGCCGGCGGATGTTCTGCACGTTGTGCAGGATCGCGCCAAGCGGGTTGTTGATCTCGTGCGCCATGCCCGCCGCCAGACCGCCCACCGAGAGCATCTTTTCCGATTGCACCATCATTTCCTCCAGCGACAGGCGCTGGGTGATGTCGTCGATTCGGATTACCACGCCGCGTCCGCCGCCGCCGGTCAGGGGATAGAAGGTCAGGGCGTAGTGGCGCGGCTCGTCGTCCTTGGGCCAGGTGACCCGGTCGATCTTGGCCACCCGGTGCTTCTGCACGGTGTCCTTGAGTTGCGGCAGGAACGGCTTGAGTGGCTCGAAGGCGATGAAGATCGGCTGGTTCAGCGCCTGGTGCAGCGGCGTGCCGGAGAGCGCCGTGGCCTCCTGGTTCCACTGGGTGACATAGAGCTGCTCGTCGAGGGCGATAAGCGCCGAAGGCATGGAGTCGATGATGCTGTTGAGGTAGTTCTGAAAGCCGGTGAGCTTCTTCTCGATCTTGCTGCGCACCTGCACTTCCAGCTCCAGCTTGCGGTTGGTGTGGCGGGTCTCCTCAGCCAGGCCCTGAGCTTGGTCATAGGCCGACTGGAACTCGTCGCGGGCACGCTTGAGCTGGTCTTCGCGCGCCTCGATGCGCGACAGCATGGTATTGAAGGCTGCGGCCAGGCTGCCGATCTCGTCGTCGTTGCCGCGCTGGGCGCGCAGGGCGTAGCTCTCTTCGCGGGTGACCTGGCGCGACAACTCTTCCAGACGGTTGATCGGCTGGGTGATCAAGCGTTTGATCTGCCGGGCGATGACCAGCCACAGCAGCACGCTGAATACCAGGATCGCCAGGCTCGCCGACAGGGTGCCGGTGTAGAAGGCCATCGGCAGCTCGCTGCTGGCCACCAGCAGCAGGTGCGCGGGCGGGTTGCCGGGGCGCGGCAGGGCGATCAACTGGGTATTGCGAAATTCGGTCAGGCGCCAGCCGTCGATGTTGCGGTAGCGCTTGGGCAGGCTCAACGGTTGGCCATGCTGGAGCTGGGCGAGCAGCTTGCCATCGCTGCCGTAGACAACTGCGGCGCGCAGTGGCGTGTAGCTGTCCAATTCCTTGAGCAGGGCATGGGCGTCCTCTGCGGATTCGCTGGCCTGCGCCGAAAGCTGTGGATTGGCCACCAGGCGGCCGATGGTCTGCAGGGCTTGCGGTCCCATGCTGTCCTGGGTGATCCAGTAGGCGGCGCTGATGAAGGCCAGGTTGGCTACCAGCAGAATGGTCACCAAAAGCACCAGCAGCGCGGCCAGCAATTTCTGCCCGACCGGGAGGTTTTCCAGGCGTTGGCGCAAGGTCATGGCAAGGTCCGTGTGGAAGGGTGGGCGACGTCAGTCGCAGGGCAGGTTGCGCGCCTGCAGCTTATCGACCAGCCGCTGGTGCAGGCGTTCCAGGGCTGGTGTCGCCACGGCATGGCGCTTGGCGACACGGCAGACGTACCCGAGCAGGTAGTGCACCTCGGTGCGGCGTCCGGCCTGCACGTCCTGGTACATGGAAGAATAGTTGGCGGCGGTGGCCAGGATCACCCGCTGCACATCCTCAGCCAGATCCTGCGCGGCCTGGGGTTGGCCGGCCTGTTCGAGCAACTCGCCGAGCTCCCGGCACAGAGTGTCGATTTGGTCCAGGTGCCCGAGCAGGCCGCCGTTGGCGCAGTCGTGCAGCACTGTCAGCGGGTTGATCGCGCAGTTCAGGGCCAGCTTGCGCCACAGGCGAGTGAGGATGTCCACGGTCCACTCGGCGGGGATGCCGGCGTCTTGCAGGTCGACGAACCAGTCCGGTTGGGCTGGATTCAGCGGGTCGCCCAGCCAGTTGAAGCCTTGGCCGGCGAAGCGCACCTGCCAGTCCTGCTCACGGTACGCGCCCTCGGTGCTGGAAGCGAAAATGCAACGCGCCTGGGGGACCAGCGCCGCCACCTCGTCCTGGCTGCCCAGGCCGTTCTGCAACAGGATCAACTGCGCGTCGTTCGCCAGCCGAGGGGCGATGCAGGCGACGGCAGCCGCAGCGTCATACGCTTTGCAGGCCACCAGCGCACGATGGATCGGGCCGCTGTCGTCGCAACACTGCGCGGGAATGGCGAACGAGGTGGTCTGCTGCGCTTCGACCAGCGTCAGCCCACCGGCGGCCCGGTAGGCGGCCAGGCGCTGGTGGTCGCGCAGCAGCAACTGAACGGCTTTGCCCGCCCGCGCCAGGCGGCAGGCCCAGAGGCTACCGAGGCTGCCGGCGCCGAGAATGTGCCAGGTGCTGCTCATCTGCGTTTCGCAACCCGTTATAATGAGCGGGCATTTTAACCGTCAAACCCGACGCGCTCCATCTTCGCATCGAGCGCGCTTTTTTATGGAGAACACCCATGCCGTCGTTCGACGTGGTATCGGAACTGGACAAGCACGAAGTGAAGAACGCGGTCGACAACGCTATCAAGGATCTGGACCGCCGCTACGACCTCAAGGGCAAGGGCACCTTCGAGTTCAAGGACAAAGATCAGACCATACTGCTGACTGCTGAGGAGGAGTTCCAGCTCGAGGCCATGCTGGAGATCCTCCGCTTGGCACTGGTCAAGCGCAAGATCGACGTGAAGTGCCTGGAAACCCAAGACCCCTACGCCTCCGGCAAGGAGAAGAAGCAGGAAGCCAAGTTCCGCGAGGGCATCGACAAGGACCTGGCGAAAAAGATCGTCGCCACCATCAAGGATGCCAAGCTCAAGGTCCAGGCCGCCATTCAGGGCGAGCAGGTCCGCATCACCGGCAAGAAGCGTGACGACCTGCAGGAAGCCATTGCCCTGCTGCGCACCAAGGAATTCGAGATGCCGTTGCAGTACAACAACTTCCGCGATTGATCAGGCTTTTCCCAGGAACCCGATGGCGGCATGAGCGGTCCATCGGTTCCGGGCCGCTGGACGCACGGCGGCCTGCTTCATTCAAGACCTGCCGTCAGGCATTCAGGAGAAGAACATGGATTTGAACGCCGAAGTCGACCAACTGGTTCGCCAGTCCCAGACTTGGATTCCCTTGATCATGGCCTACGGCAGCCGCCTGTTGCTGGCGCTGCTCACACTCGCCATCGGCTGGTGGGTCACCAGCAAGATCAGTGACCGCCTGGGACGGCTGGTGGGCTTGCGCGTCGCCGATCCGGCCTTGCAGGGTTTCATTCGCACCCTGGCCAATATCGCCTTGAAAGTGATGCTGGCGATCAGCGTGGCGTCAATGATCGGCATCGAAACCACCTCGTTCGTCGCTGCCATGGGGGGTGCGGTACTGGCCATCGGCCTGGCGCTGCAGGGCAGCCTGGCGAACTTCGCCGGCGGCGTGCTGATCCTGCTGTTCAGACCGTTCCGCATCGGCGACTGGATCGAAGCCCAGGGCGTCAGCGGCACCGTCGACAGCATCCAGATCTTCCATACCGTGCTGCGCACCGGTGACAACAAGACGGTGATCCTGCCCAACGGCAGCCTGTCCAACGGCATCATCACCAACACCAACCGCCAGCCGACGCGCAAGGTGGTGTTCGATGTCGGCGTCGATTACGAAGCCGACCTGCAGAAAGCGCGCAATGTGTTGCTGGAGCTGGCCAAGGATCCGCGCGTACTGGCCGATCCTGCGCCGGTGGCGGTGGTGTCGAACCTGGGCGATAGTTCGATCACCGTTTCGCTGCGCCTGTGGACCAAGACCTCCGACTACTGGGACATGATGTTCATGCTCAACGAGCAGGCCCGTGACCGACTCAAGGCCGAAGGCATCGACATCCCGTTCCCGCAGCGGGTGATTCGCGTGGTGCAGGAGGCGGCTGCGCAATAAGCGCGTCTCCAGCGCCGGCGCGTAGCCGGCTTCGCAGCGGCACGAGGCCGCGCTTGCAGGGAATCTTCCCCAGCAAGCGCGGCCTTTTGCCGTCTCAGCAGGGTCAGCGAATCGCACCTTTACACTTGCTCACAACACTGGCCCGCCGTTTATGGCATATAGCCTGGCCCTCCCTTGGCCTTGCCGCGATACCCCACCATGAAACCACTGCTGTATATCACCCCTCTGCGCGCGCTGCTCTTCGGCCTCACCCTGGCGCTGTTCGAGTTGCTCACCTACCTGGCCAGCGACGCCGTGATGCCGGCCATGCCGGTGGTGGTCGACCACCTGCAGGCCAGTCCCGAGTTCATTCCCCATGCGCTGAACCTCTACCTGCTCGGCGGCGTGCTGCTACAGTGGCTGATCGGACCCTTGGCCGACCGCTATGGCCGTCGCCCGCTGCTGCTAGGTGGCTGCATGTTCTTCGGCATTGCCTGCCTGGCGGCCTTCTGGGTCCAGGACATTGGTCTGTTCAACCTGCTGCGCCTGCTGCAGGGCATCGGCCTGGGCTTCGTGGTGACGGTGAGTTATCCGGCGCTGAACGAAGCCTTCAGCGAGGCGGACGCGGTGCGGATGATGGCGCTGCTGGCCAACATCGCCCTGCTATCGCCGTTGCTCGGACCGCTGGTCGGCACCTTGCTGCTGCAATGGCTGGACTGGCGCTGGCTGTTCGTGGCCTTCGCCGTCGGTGCCTTGCTGTGCTGGGGATTGTTGTACCGGCTGATGCCCGAAACCCTGGGCGTGGAACGTCGCGATGGCTCGCGCCTGGCATTCACGCCGATCCATCTGCTGCCGCTGCTGGCCGGCTACGGGCAACTGCTGAAGAACCGTCAGTTCGTTGCTGGCAGCGCGGCATTGGGTCTGGTGGGGCTGCCACTGATTGGCTGGATCGGCTTGTCGCCGGTGCTGCTGATCCATGACGAAGGGCTCAGCACTCTGGATTACGCCCTGTGGCAATTGCCGGTGTTCGGCGGGTTGATCCTGGGCAATCTGATCATCAACCGGATTGCCGACCGTTACCCGCTACCCGCGTTGGTGCGCGGTGCGCTGTGGCCTTACCTGGCGGGTCTGGGGTTGCTGGTGCTGGCGACCTGGCTGCGACCGACGGTGATCAGCGTGGTGGCCGGCATGTCGCTGTACGCATTGGGCCTGGGTGTGGCCAACGCGGTGCTGTACCGTATGACGCTGTTTGCCAGCGAGCAGAGCAAGGGGCTGGTCTCGGCCATGCTGGGCATGATCACCATCGCCCTGCTGGGGCTCGGCGGCGCGTTGCTGGCGATGATCGGCGCTGGCGCCAGCTTGCTGCACTTCGCGCTGGCGGCGGGGATCGCCGGTGCACTGGCGATCTGGCCGCTGTGGTTCATCGTTGGCGGGCGGGGCGGGGAAGGGGTCGTCGCGGGTTGAGGCGCGCGTGAATCGATCGCTGCTGTGCGGCGCCGCGCCTGCCGGGGCCGGCGCGGCGATCGATCAGGGCTGCTCGCTCGTCTGGGTTTGCGCCTCGACCTGCTTGCCGCGTTTGATCTCCTGATGCCAGTGCAGGGCAATCAGGATCAGCGTCGGCACGCCCAGCAGGGCTGTGATGATGAAGAAGTTGTGGTAACCGAACTTCTCCACCATCACGCCCGAGTAGCCGCCGATCAGGCGTGGCAGCAGCAGCATGATCGAGCTCAGCAGCGCGTATTGGGTGGCAGAGAACTTCAGGTTGGTCAGGCTCGACAGGTAGGCGACGAAAGCCGAGGTGGCCATCCCTGAGCTGAAGTTGTCCAGCGAGATGGTCACCACCAGCATCTCCAGGTTCGGCCCCATGTCGGCCAACATCACGAACAGGATGTTGGTGGCCGCCGAGGCGATGCCGCCGATGAACAGGATCGGCAAGATGCCGAAGCGCACGATCAGCAGCCCGCCGACGCCAGCACCCACCAAGGTCATGATCAGGCCGAAGATCTTGCTCACGCTGGCGATCTGATCCTTAGTGAAGCCCATGTCGATGTAGAACACGTTGGCCATCACGCCCATTACCGTGTCCGACATTCGATAGGTAGCGATCAGCCCCAGCAACAGCAGGGCCTGCCAGCGATAGCGGACAATGAAGTCGTTGACCGGCGTCAGCACCGGCGCCAGGCCACGCCGGCCCATGGACGACAGACAGGCCCAGGTCAGCAGCGCGTACAGGATCAGGCGCAGGAAGGCACGGTCTTCGCGCAGCAGGTCGAGCATCGTCGCATTGCCGAACACCACGCTGGCCCAGTCGGTGTTGAACATCTGGGTGAAGCTTGCCGGTACCGACACCAACAGGATGATCAGCACGAACACCGAGGCCAACTGGTGCATCAGGCCATAGCGCGCGGCCGACAGTTGGGTGCGCAGCGGCACCGCCGGTTCGCGCATCACCAAGGTGGTGAACAGCGCGGGCAGCATGAGCACGCCGAACAGGACATAGGTGCCGGTCCAGGCTTTGTGCAGATAACTGAAACCGGTGGAGCCGAACCACTCGGCGAAGAACAGGGCGCCTGCGGTGGCCAGCAGTGCAGCGACCCGATAGCCAGCCATGTAGCTGGCCGCCAAGGCGGCCTGGCGCTGGTCGTCGGCGATTTCCAGGCGGTAGGCATCGACGGCGATGTCCTGGGTGGCCGAGGCGAACGCCACCAGCACCGCCAGGGCAATCAGCCAAGACAGGTGCTTCTGCGGGTCGCACAGGCCCATGCCCATCAACCCCACCACCACCAGCACTTGTGACAGCAACAACCAGGAGCGACGTCGGCCCATGCCGCCCAGTACCGGCAGACGCCATTGGTCCAGCAGCGGTGACCAGACCCACTTGAAGGCATAGGCCAGACCGATCAGGCTGGCGTAGCCGATGGTTTCGCGGGCGACTCCCGCTTCGCGCAGCCACACCGAGAGCGTGGAAAACACCAGCATGTAGGGCAGGCCAGCGGCAAAGCCGAGCAACAACAGCACCAGCGTTGACGGGCTGGCATAGGCAGCGAGCGCAGCGCGCCAGGTTTTACGGGGCATGGGCCAACATCTGCCTCAAATTTGCGAAAACAAAGCGCGCACTCTAACCGCTGTGCTCCATCGGGCGCCAGCCATGGCGCGACATATCCACGCGATTGTTGGCGACATTCACGCCCTCTGCGCGCAGCCTGGCGCGCTGCTCGTCGCCAGAGGGGGTGCCCGGTGCCAGGCTCAGTCGTCCGCCGGCGCCCAGCACACGGTGCCAGGGAAGGCGAGTGTCGCTCGGCAACTGGCCCAAGGTACGCCCGACCCAGCGCGCCGCTCGCCCCAGACCGGCCATTTCCGCCAACTGGCCGTAGCTGACCACCTTGCCTGCGGGCACTTGATCGAGCACCACATAGAGTGCCGTTCGTCGGACTTGAGGGTCGCCATTGTGCGGAATCGATTGTTCCAACATCAGGCTATCCCTGGGTTGGGAAGGAAAGCACCCAAATGAATGAGCGAAATGAGAATTGAACTCGTAGGCATAGGTCTGGTCTTTCCTTGCTCCGATCTCGGGTATCTGGATAATGCCCGACGTTTCCAGTCAATCGAACGCAAATTTGCCTATGTATTCTAGAGCCCTGCTGTGCCTCTTCGCCGCTTCCCTTTCAGCGCCCGTCCTCGCCGATACCGTTTGGATGAAAAACGGTGACCGCCTGACCGGCAAGATCAAGGTCTTCGATGGCGGCAAATTGCTACTGCAGACGCCTTATGGCGGCAACATTGCCTTGGACTGGAAGCAGATCAAAACCCTGGAAAGCGACCAGGAGTTGCTGGTCAAGCAGGATGCCGAGACCGGCGAGAAAGCCAAGTCGCTCAAGCCTGCCGAGTCCGGCAAAGTGATCCTGGCCAACGGCGAGGCGCCCAAGACCGTCGAGCTCGCCAGCATCGAGCAGATCATGAAGCCGCGCCCGCTGGTGGAAGACTTCATGTGGAAGGGCAACGTCGACCTGGCGCTGGACTACAAGCGCGCCGAGAAGAACACCGATGACTACGACATCGACTTCAAGACCACCGCCCGCCACGGCCGCTGGCGGCACACCGCCGAAGGCGAGTACAACCGCGAAACCAAGGACGACGTGACCACCACCAACAACTGGAGCGCCGAGTACGCGCTGGACCGCTTCCTCACCGAGAAGTGGTTCTGGCAGGGTCGCCTGGAGTACAAGCGCGACATGATCGAAGACTTGGCGCGCCAGCGCACGGTCGGTACCGGCCCGGGCTATCAGTTCTGGGACAACGAACTGGGCGCCTTCTCGCTCGGAACGCTGATCAACCGCACCGACTACGAGTACAGCGATGGCGGCAAGGACAACTTCTATTCCGCCGCCGTGAAGTGGGATTACAACCGCTACCTGATCGGCAAGAGGGTCGAGTTCTTCACCAACGGCGAACTCGGCAAGCCGATCGGTTCGGTGGCCGATTACTCGCTGGATGCCGAGGTGGGCCTGCGCTACAAGGTCACCGACTGGGCCTCCCTCAACCTCAAGGCCGAGAAAGACTTGATCCGCGGCACCCGCGACAGCGACCTGGACAAGACCCGCTACACCGCAGGCTTCGGCGTCGCCTGGTAAGGCAGCGGCGAGCCACAAGCGGCAAGAAGAGTGGTGGGGGGGCCGCCGAGGCACGTCCCACGCTTGCTTTTTCTTGCCGCTTGTAGCTAATAGCTTGCAGCTGCTTCCCGTAGCTGCCCGCCAAGGAGACCCGCTGTGAGTACCCACGCCATTCGACCCGCTCGGGAGCTGCTGCTCAAGGAATACCGCGGCGTGCTGTCGACCCTGTCCAAATCCATGCCCGGCTTTCCCTTCGGTTCGGTGGTGCCTTATTGCCTCGATGAGCAAGGGCGGCCGCTGCTCTTGATCAGCCGCATTGCCCAGCACACCCATAACCTGCAGCAAGACCCCAAGTGCTCGCTGCTGGTGGGCGAGCGCGAGGCCGAGGATGTGCAGGCCGTGGGGCGCCTGACGGTGATGGCCGAGGCGCGCAAGCTGGTCGAGTCTGCAGCCATCGAGGCTGCTGCCGACCGCTACTACCGCTACTTCCCCGATGCCAGCGACTACCACAAGGCCCACGACTTCGATTTCTGGGTGCTGGAGCCGGTGCGTCACCGCTACATCGGTGGCTTTGGCGCCATTCACTGGCTCGATCAGGTGACAATGGCCAACCCCTTCGCCGGCGCGGTCGAGGCCAGCATGATTGCGCACATGAACAGCGACCATGCCAGCGCCATCGCACATTATGTCGAGCTCTGTGGTCTGCCGCGCCGTGTGCCTGCCGAACTGGTCGGCATCGACAGCGAAGGGCTGCACCTGCGCATCGGCCATGCGGTCCATTGGCTGGCGTTTCCCAGCATTTGCAATACGCCGACACAAGTACGCGAAGCCTTGGTTTTGCTGGCGCGTGCTGACCGCTGGCCGGTTTACGAAATGAATCGGGGTTGAAATCCGCAGCATCGGCATCCATCTGATGGTCTTACTGGAAGGTTCACTTCCGTCGAGGAATCCTTGATGCGTGCTTTTCTATTGCTGTTCCTGATTTTTCCGGTGCTGGAGTTGTTCGTCTTCGTCAAAGTCAGCGCCGCGATTGGCTTCTTCCCAGCCTTGTTGCTGATCGTTGCCGGCTCGGCCCTGGGGCTGCTGGTGATGCGCATCGCGGGCCTGGCCACGGCGCTGCGTGCCCGTGAGAGCCTGCAGCGTGGCGAGTTGCCTGCCGAAGACATGTTCCAGGGCATGATGCTGGCGGTCGGTGGTGGCTTGCTGCTGCTGCCGGGTTTCATCAGCGACGTGCTGGGTCTGCTGTGCTTGCTGCCCTTCACTCGCCATCTGGCGGCGCGCAAACTGCGCCAGCGTGCCGAGGCCCAGGCCACCCGCCAGCGTGCGTTCCAGGATGACCCGCTGCATGGGCAGCCGCGTGATGGCGGTCATCGCCCCAATGTCATCGAGGGCGAGTACGAGCGCCGCGATCAGTAACCAGGCCCCTGTCTAGCAAGCCCGTGCCATTTCGGTGGCGCGGGCTTGTTCATTTATAGGCGGCTGGGAGAAAAAAATTTCCAGCTTCACCCTTGTAATCGAACTGCGCGGCCTCATGTAGTGGTCACCGCAAGGTTTCTGGTGGCGACACCAGACATGACATGCGGGGCTCGCCCGGTGCGGGCCCCCACCGGCAACGCCGGATAGCTCAACCCGCCGGTGTCACACCGGCCGATGAAAACCACACATTAGGAGAGATCGACAATGAAGCTTCGTCCTCTGCATGACCGCGTCGTCATCCGTCGCAGCGAAGAAGAATCGAAAACCGCTGGCGGTATCGTCCTGCCAGGTTCGGCCGCTGAAAAACCCAACCGTGGCGAAGTCGTCGCCGTCGGCACCGGTCGTGTCCTGGATAACGGCGAAGTGCGCGCGCTGGCCGTGAAAGTGGGTGACAAAGTGGTTTTCGGCCCGTACTCGGGCAGCAACACCGTGAAAGTCGATGGCGAAGACCTGCTGGTCATGGCCGAGAACGAAATCCTGGCCGTCATCGAAGGCTGATTTCCCCGACTTCCCGTTACTCCACAGAATTCCAAGGATTAAACGATCATGGCTGCTAAAGACGTAAAATTCGGCGATTCCGCTCGCAAGAAAATGCTCGTTGGTGTCAACGTTCTGGCTGACGCGGTAAAAGCGACCCTCGGCCCGAAAGGCCGCAACGTGGTCCTGGCCAAGAGCTTCGGTGCACCGACCATCACCAAAGACGGTGTTTCGGTCGCCAAGGAAATCGAACTGAAAGACGCCTTCGAGAACATGGGCGCGCAACTGGTCAAGGAAGTCGCTTCCAAGGCCAACGATGCGGCCGGTGACGGCACCACCACCGCCACCGTCCTGGCCCAGGCCATCGTCAACGAAGGCCTGAAGGCTGTCGCTGCCGGCATGAACCCGATGGACCTCAAGCGCGGTATCGACAAGGCCACTTCCGCTGTCGTCGCCGAGCTGAAGAACCTGTCCAAGCCGTGCGCCGATTCCAAGGCCATCGCCCAGGTCGGCACCATCTCCGCCAACTCCGACAACTCCATCGGTGAAATCATCGCCGAAGCCATGGAAAAAGTCGGCAAGGAAGGCGTGATCACTGTCGAAGAAGGTTCGGGTCTGGAAAACGAACTGTCCGTCGTCGAAGGCATGCAGTTCGACCGTGGCTACCTGTCGCCGTACTTCGTCAACAAGCCTGACACCATGGTCGCCGAGCTGGACAGCCCGCTGCTGCTGCTGGTCGACAAGAAGATCTCGAACATCCGTGAACTGCTGCCGGTTCTGGAAGCCGTGGCCAAAGCGGGTCGTCCGCTGCTGATCGTTGCCGAAGACGTTGAAGGCGAAGCACTGGCTACCCTGGTGGTCAACAACATGCGCGGCATCGTCAAGGTCGCTGCGGTCAAGGCCCCAGGCTTCGGCGACCGTCGCAAGGCCATGCTGCAGGACATCGCTGTCCTGACTGGCGGCCAGGTCATCTCCGAAGAAATCGGCCTGTCGCTGGAAACCGCTACCCTGGAGCACCTGGGTAACGCCAAGCGCGTGATCCTGTCCAAGGAAAACACCACCATCATCGACGGTGCGGGTGTAGACGGCGACATCGAAGCACGCGTCAAGCAAATCCGTGCGCAGATCGAAGAGACCTCGTCCGACTACGATCGTGAGAAGCTGCAAGAGCGTCTGGCCAAGCTGGCCGGCGGTGTTGCCGTGATCAAGGTCGGTGCTGGCACCGAAGTCGAAATGAAAGAGAAGAAGGCCCGTGTCGAAGACGCCCTGCACGCTACCCGTGCTGCCGTCGAAGAAGGCGTGGTGCCTGGCGGCGGTGTTGCCCTGGTTCGCGCCTTGGCTGCGATCGCCGACCTGAAAGGTGACAACGAAGACCAGAACGTTGGTATCGCACTGCTGCGTCGCGCTGTCGAAGCTCCGCTGCGTCAGATCACCGCTAACGCCGGTGACGAGCCGAGCGTGGTGGCCGACAAGGTCAAGCAGGGTTCGGGTAACTACGGCTACAACGCTGCGACTGGCGAGTACGGCGACATGATCGAGATGGGTATTCTGGATCCTGCCAAGGTGACTCGTTCGGCCCTGCAAGCGGCTGCTTCGATCGGTGGTCTGATGATCACTACCGAGGCGATGGTTGCTGATCTGCCGGAAGACAAGCCGGCCGGTGGTGGCATGCCGGATATGGGTGGCATGGGTGGTATGGGCGGCATGATGTAAGGTCCTCCCCACCTTGCTGTAAACGAAGAGCCCCGCCTTGTGTGGGGCTTTTTCGTTTTCTCTGGTTGAGGGATTTCTGGGAGGTGGTTTTGGGTGAATATCCGGATTTTTTGGTGAGGCTTAGTCACCTTTTCGCCCTTACGGCGACCCCCTTTTTTTCTTGGAAAAAAGGGGGCAAAAACCGCTTGCTCCCGCATCCGGCCCCTTCGCTGCGCTGCGGGGTTCCCTCGCGCCGGTGGCACTCCGGGGGTACCGCGCTTAGGGGCCATCCATGGCCCCAAGCGCTTGACGGGCATCCATGCCCGTCAACCCCCCTCCATGCCACCTCTGCTCGGCCTCCTGAGGTCGCGATGGGCGGCGTCTGCACGATGGCGCGCTTAGAAGCAGGGCGGTGGGGCAGATTTATCGGAGCGCTGCGCGATCGAATCGCCGTTGCCGTTGCCGTTGCCGTTGCCGTTGCCGTTGCCGTTGCCGTTGCCGTTGCCGTTGCCGTTGATCTTGATCTTGATCTTAGTGCGCGGTAGCCCAGCCACCGCCAACCGCGACTTCAGGAGGCCGAGCAGAGGCGTTGTGCAGGGAGGTGACGGGCATGGATGCCCGTCAAGCGCTTGGGGCCAGGACGGCCCCTAAGCGCGGTCCTCCCGGAGCAACGCCGGCGCGAGGGAACCCCTGCGCGCAGCGCAGGGGCCGTATGCGGGAGCAAGCGGTTTTTGCCCCCCTTTTTTCCAAGAAAAAAAGGGGGTCGCCGTAAGGGCGAAAAGGTGATTCAGCCTCACCAAAGCCAATGGATAATCACACCCAAAACCCAGAAACCCAAAACCCCAGAAACCTCAAGCCGTCCCAATAACCCCCCCATCATCCCGCTGAATCACCACCGTAGAGGCCCGCGGCCGAACCTTCCCCCCCGCCGGCGTCACATCGGTCGCCTTATCGGTATAAGGCCAATTCCCCGGATGCTGAATATTGATGAACAACGTCTTGTTATCCGGCGTAAAGGTAATCCCCGTCACCTCACACCCATTGGGCCCAACGAAGAACCGCCGCAAGTCCACCTGGTTCTGCGCATTGACCGGCACCTGCTTACCGGCCGCATCGACCAGGTCAGTGGGAATCACCGCCAGCAGTTGATCGTTGGTGTAACTGGTGACACTGCTCTCACCGTTATCGGTCTCGAACCACAACACCCCCCGGCTATCGAAGCTCATGCCGTCGGGACTGGCGAACTGGTTCAGTTCGGTCAGCCCGGACCGGTTGATCTCAGGTGCCCCGCCCGCATTGGCGCCGAACACGAAGATGTCCCAGGTGAAACGCTGGTGATCGTCGCTGTCGTGCCAGCGAATGATGTGCCCGTGACGGTTCGGCCCGCGCGGGTTGGCCGCATCGACCTTGGCCGCAGTACGCGCGCTGTTGTTGGTCAAGGTCAGGTAGGCGTCGCCATTGAGCGGGTTGACCGCAGTCCATTCCGGACGGTCCATGGGCGTTGCGCCCACCGCGTCCGCTGCGCCACGGGTATTGAGGATGATGCCCGGCAGGTCGCCGAACTGCGCGCCCAAGGTGCTGCCAGCGATGGTTGGCGTGGCCACGTCCAGCAGCAGCCAGACACCCGAACCGTCGGCATTGAAGCGCGCCACGTAGAGCTTTCCCTTGTCCAGGTACTTGGCACCGGTGGCCAGGCGGTCGGCGGGCTTGGCGTCCGCCGGATCCCAGACCGCCTCGGAGACGAACTTGTACAGGTACTCGTTGTTCGAGTCGTCGCCGGTGTACCACACCAGCGGCTTACCGGCCACCGGCAGTCCCGGGCAGCAGCCCTCGTGGCGGAAGCGGCCCAAGGCGGTGCGCTTCACCGCTAGCGTGGCGCTGTTGTAGGGGTCGATCTCGACGATATAGCCATAGGTGCTGGCTTCGTTGCGGTAGTCGTCGGTGGCGCTGGCGCCAGTCGGGGTGACATCGAAGCGGGTGAATTCGTCCTGCACTTCACTGGCATCGCCTGCAGCGGTTTCCCAGCGGTACTGGCCCCGCGTGGCACTGACGCCGATGCGCACCTGATCGGCCGGACGCGTGGCCTTGTTGACGAAAATGCCCGGCCAGTTTTCCTCGCAGGTCAGGTAAGTGCCCCACGGGGTGTAGCCGTTGCCGCAGTTGTTGTTGGTGCCACGGGCCTGGGTGCCGGTCGGCGAGAACTTGGTCTTGACGTGATCGGTGCCGCGCATCGGCCCGGCGATATCCATCAGCGAGGCGGTGGTGAAGCGACGGTTGAGCGGGTCGTTCTGCACCACCTGCCAGCGCCCGTTGACTTTGCTCAAGCGCACCACGCCGGCGCCATGGGCGTTGATCTCCTTGCGCACTTCCTCCACCGGCCGCTTGCCGGCGGCATCCACGGTCGGACCGTTCGGGTGCAAGGCGTCGGTTTCGATGTACTCGAAGTTGATCGCCAGCAGGCCGTCGTCGGAGCTGCCATTGATGGGGAAGAAGTGCATGCCGTCATGGTTCATGCCCATGGCATTGGCCTGGTCGGTCGAGGTGTTGCTGCCGTCGGACTTCCACGGGTTGCCATTGCTGTTGAGCGGGGTGCCCCACGGCGCGATCACATAAGCGCTGTAGCCAGCGGCGACCACGCAGGCGTCGGTGCGTGAGCCGGCGATCGACTGGAATCCCAGCTTGAGCTTGGCCGGGGGTTCGGTGGTCGGCGGCGGAGTGGTCGGCGCGTCATGGTGGGAGCTGCCGCCACCCCCGTCGAAGCAGGCGGTCAGGCCGGTTCCTGCGATCATCGCGATGGCCGCCCCGAGGCTGCCGCGCATCACCGTGCGACGACTGAGGTAGGCATCCATCACGCTGGCCATCGGCAGGTTGCTGCTGGGGTTCCGGTCCAGGTTGTCGCCGCTTTCTCGACTCATCAGGGGTTCCTTGTAGTGGTTGAACAGAGGGAACCGCGACTCTAGGCGGCAAGTGTGATGATTCATTGGCAGAAATGTTAATGACCGCTTAAAACCTGGCGCTATTAGTAACAAGATTTGTCTAACCTTTTCGCCAGGCGTGTCCGATTTCTGCCATCAAACTGTCACGCAGCCTGCCCAATATCCGTGGCCCAACATGAAGTGGGTCGAGGATGACGGTGTCGATGGCAAGCAGTATGGGCAGGCGCGAAGTCATGGGGTGGATGGGTGTCGGGGCCTTGGCGCCTTTGCTCGGCGCCTGCTCGGCATTCCCTGGACCGCGCAGCCGTGAGGCTTCGGTGGAGCTGTTGTACGTCGCCGATACCCTCGATGCCCGCGAGCCAAGTCTGCCGGTGGTGCCGGCGACCCGCCTGGGGCCGGTCAGCCACCTGGGCCGCGCACCGTGGATGACCGGTCGCCAGGCCAGCAGCGGTCATGCCGAACTGGCGCCGTTGCTCGACGCCGATCAAGCCGGTCAGACCCCATCGGGCGGTTATGCGGTGCTTGCCGCGTTGCTGGAGCAACTGCGCCGCGAAGCCGGCGACGAGCGCTGCCTGACCCTGGAAAACGGCCAGGGCTGGAACGGCAGCGGCCTGGCCTACCTCACCCAGGGCGAAAGCGGCGTGCAGGGCAGTCGCCTGCTGGCCAGCGACGTGCGGGTGAGCAGCGATGAACGCGTACTGTGGCCTCAACGCTGCGCGGCGCTGTATCGACAATCCTCGGCCGTGACCCTAGGTGCCGGCCTCGCGGCCGAGCAGGCCAGCGCACTGGGCCTGGAGCCGCTGCGGATCTTCCAGCGCGGCGGCGCACGGATCGCCGTGGTCGGCGTGACGGATCCCTACGCCCAGGATCAGAAAGCCTCGCTCAAACAGTGGTATCAATCGCTGCTGCCCAGCTTCGAGCAGGCTCGACGCGAGGCGGATCTGGTGATTGCGCTGGCCGATGTCGGCACCGGCCCAGGTCTGTGGCTGGCCGAACGGATCGGTCAGATCGACGTGATGCTCTGCGCCCGTGGCCAGGACCTGTGGCCCGCCCCGGTGAAGGTAACGCAAGCGTCCGGCCGTCAGGTACCCGTGCTGTTCGCCGGGTGTCGCGCCAGCGGCGTCTATCGCCTGCAATGCCGGCAGCAGGCCGGCGAGTGGCGCTTCGACGCCCGCTTCATCCCCACCTTCTTCAACCAGTTGAATGCTGCCGCCCAGGCCCGGGCCCATCAGTTACGCGCCGCGCTCGAACAACAGCGCGCCGGTCACGCCGCCTGGCTCGACCAGCCGCTGGCCCGCGCGCCTCAAGCCCTGTGGCGGCGCGACACCCGCGGTGGCAGTTGGGACCGCCTGCTGCACCAGGCCCTGGCCGACGATTCGAGCATGCCGGTGCTGTTACCCGGCTTGCGTTACGACTACCCCCTGGGCGCCGGCCAGGCGATCACCCGCGAGCACCTGATCAGTCTCACCGGAGGTTACCCGGCGCCCGTGGTCGAGGCACCGGCGCGCCAGGTGGAACAGGTGCTGGAAAACGCCGCCGAGCAGTTGTTCGGCGACCCGCTGCTCTTGGACAACAGCCAGGATCTGCCGCGTTGGCAGGGGCAGGCCTGGCAGGTCAGCTACAGCCCTTCGGGCAAACGCATCGCCGGGCTGACGACGGTGCAGGGCCTGTGCCGCACCTTCGGCCTGCATTTCGACGCCCAGGCCGGCGAGCCGCTGTGGCAGAAGGTCGAGGCCTGGCTGGCGCGGCAGACGCCGGACTGGCAGTTGGCACCGCTGCAGTTGCCGCAGATGCGCTATGTCCAGGGCCACCCGGGCTGGCACCCCCGTCAGGACGTCGCGTGAGCCTACGCCCGCGACTGACCAGCGTCGTGCTGCTGACCCTCGCCGGTTGGCTCGCGGCCCAGTGCCTGTTGCAACTGAGCCGCGAGCCGCAGCCTGTGACTGCCGTGCGCCAGTCACCCAGCGAACTGCCGGGCCTGCTTGTCGGCCACTGGCACGCGCCGGCGGAGCAGGGGGGTATCCCGCTGACGCGCCTGCCGTTGCAGTACCTGGGTGGGCTCAAGGCCGAGCCACTGTCGGCCAGCGTGGTGGTGCTGCGCTTTGGCCAGCAGGTGCGCACCCTCGGTCGTGGCCAGCGCCTGGCGCCGGGGATCGTATTGCAGGTCATCGACGCCGATGGCCTGATTTTCGACAACCAGGGGCGGCGTGAGCGCCTGCCCTGGCCGCCACGGCCTGCCGTGACCGGCTTCAAGCGGCAAGGGTGAGCGATGATCGCAAGATACTGTGTGGCCAGCGTGCTGAGCCTGGGCCTGTGGTGTGCTTCGGTGTGGGCCGAAGAGCCGGAGGTGGACGACGACGGCGTGCCGCAGTACGAGGTGAACTTCGTCGACACCGACATGGGCGAGTTCATCGACAGCGTCTCGCGCATCACCGGCACCACCTTCATCGTCGATCCACGGGTCACCGGCAAGGTCACGGTGCGCACTGTGGACCGCCACGATGCCGAGGCCATCTACGATATCTTCCTGGCGCAACTGCGCGCCCAGGGCTTCGCTGCCGTCGACCTGCCCAACGGCAGCGTGAAGATCGTCCCCGACCAAGCGGCGCGACTGGAGCCGGTGCCGGTGGAGCATGCCGGCAAACAGGGCAAGGCCAGTGACGGTGTGGCCACACGGGTATTCAATGTTCGCAACGCCGCCAGCGAGCAGATGCTCGGCATCCTCAAGCCGCTCATCGACCCGCGCGTGGGTGTGATCACGCCGTATCCGGCGGCCAACCTGCTGGTGGTGACCGACTGGCGCAGCAACCTTGAGCGTATCGATAAATTGCTGCGTCAGCTCGACCAGGTCAGCGACGAGCCGTTGCAGGTCATGCCCTTGCAGCACGCCAGCGCCACCGACACCGCGCCGCTGCTCACCCGTCTGCTGGCCCGCGAGCAGGGGGGCGACAGCGCCCAGGTGGTGGCCGATCCACGCAGCAATGCCCTGCTGGTGCGCGGCAGCGCCGACAGCCGCGAGCGCGTGCGCGCCTTGCTCGGCCAACTCGACCGGCCCGGCGACAACCTGCGCAGCAGCAACACCCAGGTGATCTACCTGCGCCATGCCAACGCGGGCGAGGTGGTGAAAGTGCTGCGCGGCCTCGGTCAGGACGGCGCAGTGCCCGAGGCGGCGGTGGGCGAGGGCAAGCAGGCGGCCGTTCGCACCACCAGCGATGCAGGGGTCCGCCTGGAATATGAAGAAGGCGCCAACGCCGTGGTCATGGTCGGCCCGGACAGCGAGCTGGCCGCTTACCGCAACATCGTCGAGCAGTTGGACATTCGCCGTGCCCAAGTGGTGGTCGAGGCGATCATCGCCGAGGTCTCCGACAGCAGTGCCCAGGAGCTGGGGGTGCAATGGCTGTTCGCCGACCAGAAGTTCGGCGCGGGTATCGTCAACTTCGGCAGCAATGGGGTGAACATCGCCAATATCGCTGGAGCGGCTGCCGCCGGAGACAACCAGGGACTGGGCAAGCTGCTGTCGGCCACCACCGGCGCGACGGCCGGTATCGGCCACTTCGGTGGCGGCTTCAACTTCGCCATGCTGATCAACGCGCTCAAGGGCAAGACCGGGTTCAACCTGCTGTCCACCCCGACCCTGCTGACCCTGGACAACGCCGAGGCGTCGATCCTGGTGGGCCAGGAAGTGCCTTTCGTCACCGGGTCCGTGACCCAGAACAACGCCAACCCTTACCAGACCATCGAGCGCAAGGAAGTGGGGGTGAAGCTGCGCATCAAGCCGCAGATCAACAGCGACAACAGCGTGCGCCTGGACATCGTCCAGGAGGTGTCGTCCATCGCCGATTCCAGCGCTGCCAGCGATGTGATCACCAACAAGCGCGAGATCAGGACCAAGGTCATGGTCGACGACAACGGCCTGGTGATCCTCGGCGGCCTGATCAGCGACGAATCCACTGCCAGTGACCAACGCGTGCCAGTGCTCGGCGACATTCCAGGCGTGGGCCGGCTGTTTCGCTCCGACAGCCGGCGCAACGTCAAGCAGAACCTGATGGTGTTCATCCGCCCGCGCATCCTGCGCGACGGGCCGAGCCTCGCCGGCCTGAGCCAGGAGAAGTACCGCAGCCTGCAACGCGACACGCCGCTGCAGATGCCCGAACTGGCCGAGGGCGGTGGTCTGTTGCAGGCCTTTCCCGCCAGCCGCGCGCGCCTGGAAGGCGGTAACTGGTGAGGCTGGCCTACCGCGTAGCGCGGCACAGCGGCGTGGCGATGGCGAGCGACGAGCCAGGCTGGCAGCTCTGGCTGCGCGAGGATGCCGACAGCGACCAGGTACAGGAACTGCTGCGCGTGCACGGCCAGCCCAGCGCTGTACAGCACCTGGACCGCGCGGCGTTCGACGAGCGTCTCGGCCAGCTGTACCAGGCCGGCGACTCGGCCACCGCGGCGTTGATCGAAGGCATCGGCGAACAGGTCGACCTCGACGGCCTGATGAGCGAAATGCCGCGCATCGAGGACTTGCTGGAAAGCGACGACGAGGCGCCAGTGATCCGCCTGATCAACGGCCTGTTCGGCCAGGCCCTGCGTCTGCGTGCATCGGACATTCACATCGAGACCTTCGAACAGACCCTGGTGGTGCGTCTGCGGGTCGACGGCCATCTGCGCGAAGTGTTGCGCCCACCGCGTGCGCTGTCGGCGATGCTGGTGTCGCGGATCAAGGTGATGGCGCGCCTGGACATCGCCGAGAAGCGCCAGCCCCAGGACGGGCGCATCAGCCTGCGTGCGGCCGGTCGTGAGGTGGATGTGCGGGTGTCGACGCTGCCGGGCATCCATGGCGAACGCGTGGTGATGCGCGTGCTCGACAAGCAGGCCAGCCTGCTGGCGCTGGACAACCTGGGCATGCCGGCGGCTGCCCTGCACGGGCTGCGCACCTGCCTGGCGCGGCCCAATGGCATCGTGCTGTCCACCGGGCCGACCGGGTCGGGCAAGACCACCACGCTGTACGCCAGCCTCAACAGCCTCAATGACGGCAGCCGCAACATCCTCACTGTCGAAGACCCGGTGGAGTACGCCATCGCCGGCATTGGCCAGACGGCCATCAACCCACGTGCCGGATTGACCTTCGCCAGCGGCCTGCGCGCCATCCTGCGCCAGGACCCGGACGTGATCATGCTGGGCGAGATTCGCGACCAGGAGACCGCACAGATCGCCGTGCAGGCCAGCCTCACCGGGCACCTAGTGCTTTCGACCCTGCACACCAACAGCGCCGTCGGCGCGGTGACGCGGCTGCGCGACATGGGCGTGGAACCCTTCCTGATCGCCTCCAGCCTGCGCGGCGTGCTGGCCCAGCGTCTGGTACGGCGGCTGTGTTCGTGTGCCGAGGCCCGACCGCTACAGCCGGCCGAGCAACGCCTGTGGCCGGAGTTGGCGGCGTTGCACAGCACCCATCATCCGGTGGGCTGCGCGTCGTGCCAGGGCAGTGGTTATGTCGGCCGCCTGGGGCTGTACGAATTCATCGAGCTGGATGCAGGACTGGTCGCGCTGCTGTACGAAGGCGCCAGCGAAGTCGCGATGCAGCACTACCTGGCCTCCCGGCGCCAGAGCCTGGTGGCCATGGCCAGCGACTGCCTGGCGCGCGGCGACACCAGCCTGGCCGAAGTGCTGCGCGTGGTGCAGGGCTGAGCATGCCGACCTATCGCTACCAGGCCGTGGACATGGCGGGCAAGACCCACAAGGCCAGCGTGCAGGCCGACAGCGAACGCCATGCCCGGCAGTTGCTGCGCGACCAGGGCCTGTTCGCGCGGTCGTTGCAGCGTCATCAAGGCGCAGCGCTGCAACCGCGTCGTCAGCGCCTGACCCGTGCCCAACTGTGCGAGCTGACCCGGCAGTTGGCCACGCTGACCGGCGCGGGCATCGCGCTGGTCGACGCCCTGGCCACCCTCGAACGGCAACTGCGTGCCCCGGCGTTGCAGGCGGTGCTGGTGGCGGTGCGCGGCGCCCTCGCCGAAGGCCTCGGCCTGGCCCGTAGCCTGGCCCGGCAGGGTGCGCCGTTCAGCGGCTTGTACTGTGCCCTGGTCGAGGCCGGCGAGCGCTCCGGGCGCCTGGCCCAGGTGCTGACGCGCCTGGCCGATCATCTCGAGCAGGTCCAGCGCCAGCAGCACAAGGCCCGCACTGCGCTGATCTACCCCTGCGTGCTGATGGGCGTGTCGCTGGCCGTGGTGGTCGGCCTGATGACGTTCGTCGTCCCCAAGTTGACCGAGCAGTTCGCCCACTCCGGGCAAGCCTTGCCGTTGATCACCTCGCTGCTGATTGGCCTCAGTCAGGGGCTGGTCAGCGCCGGCCCCTGGCTGCCGGGCGCGGCAATGGCGTCGACCGTACTGGGCGCTTGGCTGCTGCGCAAGCCGCACTGGCGCCTGCGTCGTGACCAGTGGTTGCTGCGTCTGCCGCGGATCGGCGCGTTGTTGCAGGTGCTGGAAAGCGCGCGCCTGGCGCGCAGCCTGGCGATTCTCTGCGGCAGCGGCGTGGCGCTGCTCGAAGCCTTGCAGGTGGCCAGCGACACGGTGGCCAACCAGCGCATCCGCCTGGCCCTGGAGCAGGTGCGCCTGCAGGTGCAGGGCGGCACCAGCCTGCACCGAGCGCTCGATGCCTGCGGCCAGTTCCCGCCGCTGCTGGTGAACATGGTCGGCAGCGGTGAGGCCAGCGGCACCCTGGCCGACATGCTCGAGCGCGTGGCCGACGACCAGGAGCGCGGTTTCGCGCGCCAGGTGGACACCGCCATGGCGCTCTTCGAACCCCTGATGATCCTGGTGATGGGCGGCGTGGTGCTGTTCATCGTGCTGGCGGTGCTGTTGCCGATCATGCAGCTCAACCAGGGTCTGCAACTGTGAAAAGGAGTCCCCTCATGCCCCCACGCGCCAAGCGCCAGCGCGGTTTCACCCTGATGGAAATCATGGTGGTGATCTTCATCATCGGCCTGCTCATCGCCGTGGTCGCGCCCAGCGTGCTGGGCAACCAGGACAAGGCCATGCGCCAGAAAGTCATGGCCGACCTGGCCACGTTGGAACAGGCCCTGGACATGTACCGTCTGGATAACCTGCGCTTTCCCAGCACCGAGCAGGGGTTGGCTGCGCTGGTGAAGAAGCCGACCCAGGAACCGCTGCCCCGCGCCTGGCGCAGCGATGGCTACATTCGCCGTCTGCCCGAAGACCCTTGGGGCACGCCTTATCAGTACCGTATGCCCGGTGAGCATGGCCGGGTCGATGTCTATTCGCTCGGCGCCGATGGCGCGGCCGGGGGCGAAGGGCTGGACGCCGACCTGGGCAACTGGGCGCTCTGAGATGTCGGGCCAACGCGGCTTCAGCCTGCTCGAACTGCTGGTGGTGCTGGCCATCGCCGGGCTGATGAGCGGGCTGAGCATGGCCTGGCTCGACAACGGTCATTCGGCCGCCGAGCAGGCCTTGCAGCGTTTGGCGGCGGCGGTGCGCGAGCAGTCTGGCCTGGCCCGCCACGGTGGGCAGTTGCGCGGCTTGCGCTGGAGCGGCAAACGCCCGGAGTTCGTTCGCCATGATGGCAATGGCTGGAGAGTGGAACCGGTGGCGTTGGGCGAGTGGCCCGCGCAGTTACGCCCGGACTGGTTGGCCGCCGAGGCGCCGCAACTGGTGTTCACCCCCGACGGCTGGGCTCGGCCCGGCACGTTGCAGTGGCGCTGGCCCGAAGGCGCGCAGCGCTGGAGTTGGGCCCGGGACGGGCGTTTGCAGGTGGTGGAGCGTCCATGAAAGCGCGGCAACGGGGATTCACGTTGCTGGAGGTATGCGTCGCGCTGGGCATTGCGGCGGTGCTGGCGGTGATGACCAGTCAGGTGCTGCGTCAGCGCCTGGCGGTGCAGGCGGGCGTGCAGCAGCACCGGCTCGGCGCACTGTGCGCCCGCGAGCTGCTGGCGCGGTTCAGCGTGGAACAGTATTGGCCGTCGAGCGATGTCGGCAGTGGCCAACTGCAGCAGGGCGGGCAGGTGTGCCATTGGCACCTGCAACTGCGCAGCACGGGTGTGCGCGACCTGCGTCGTGGCGAACTACGGTTGTTCGCCGACCGCGATCAGCGTCTGCCGCTGGGGCAATACACGCTGTTCCTGGAGCGTCCATGAAGCGGCGCCAGGCGGGGTTGACCCTGATCGAGCTGATGGTAGCGCTGGCCTTGACGGTGGTCCTCGGCTTGCTGCTGGCCGCCCTTGTGCAGGGCTGGCTCAGCGTGCGCGAGCGCCTGGCCGGACAGTCCGATGACAGCGATGTGCTGGAGTTCTGCCTGGCGCTGGAGCGCCGTTTCGACAGCCCGGTACTGCGTCAGTTGTACGAGCAGCGCTTGCCGCTGGCCACGCGCTGGCTCGACTGGCAGGCCCAGAACCAGCAGTTGCTGTGGGTCGCTGCGGCCGCCTGGCCACAGGCCGAGGGCGGCTCGCGGTTGCAGCGCCAGCGCCTGCGTTTCGACGCCAAGGCGCAACGTCTGCTGGTGGAAACCTCCGCCGACCTGTACGCCGCCGAGCGCCCTTTGTGGGTGCTGCGCGAGCACCTGGAGCGGGTCAGCGAAATGAACATCCTGTACTTCCAGGCCGGCAGTTGGCTGACCTGGCCGGCTGATCAGCCGACGCACCCCGGACGAGGCGTGCGCTTGCATCTGCAACGTGACGGAGCACCGTATGTCTGCACATTCGTTCTGCCCTGGGGGCGCTCATGAAGGTTAAACGCCGCTGGCGGGCAGCGCCGCGTCCCTGGTTGTTGCTGTGTCCCGGCGAGCACGGCTGGCGCTGGCGATTGCAGGAACCTGGTGAAGGACGCGTCGAGGGGCAGGGGCGTGCGCCGCAGATCCCCGGTGCCCGGGTAGCCCTGGTGGTGCCGGGTGAGGCGTGCAGTCATTTCCAGTTGGCGGCGCCGCCTGGGCTCAAGCGTGAAGAATGGCCGCTGCTGCTGGAGGATCGCCTGGTGCAAGACTTGGACGCCGTTGACTGTGCGTGCATCGGCCGGACGGCGGGGCAACTGCGTCTGGTGGTGACCGCTCGCCATCGGCTCGATGAATGGCTGGCGCAGTGCGGGGCCTGGGGCCTGCAGGTCGAGCGCTGCTGGGCCGAATTTCAACTGCCGTCGGCGCCACGGCCAGGGCAGGGCTGGCATTGGCAGCAGGGCACGCAGGACCTGTGCGCGCGGATCTCCCAGGAGGGCCGCGAGCAGTGGCTGGCCTGGCCGCAGGCGCTGGGCGACGTGCCTTGGGACGATGACGGGGTTTTGCGCTTCACAGGCGACTGGCCACCGCACTGGGCGGATCTGGAGCGTTTGCCGAGTCTGCGGCCACTGCGTCGAGCGCGCCGGTCACTGCAATCGACACCGTTGCAGCGCCGTACGCTGATCGCCTGTGCGGCGCTTGCCGTGGTCTGGGCGGGACTGTGGCTGGGCCAGCAGTGGCGTCAGGCCGAGGTCTTTCGTCAACAGGTGCTGGCAGTGACCGGCGCGCAAGCCTCGCCGCGCCAGGCCGCGCAGCGGCTCAGAACCCTGCAGCAGGATGATGATGACGCGGCCTTGCGCCTACGCCGTTTGCAGGTGCTGCAAGAGCAGGTCAACGGTTGGCTGCTTGCTCATCCGCACTGGCGCTTGCGCGCCGTGCGCTTCGATGGCCAGCGCTGGTCCGTGCAACTGGAGGGCGAGGGCGCGGCGCCGCCGTGGCAGGACATGGCCGCTGCGGTCGGTGCCACCGTTCAGGTGCAAAGCCCCGCGGTGGTATTCGATTTGGGGAGCCGCGCATGAGTCTCACCTTCACCCGTGGTCAACGCCTGCTGTTTGCCTGGCTGCTGATCGGCCTGCTGGTCGGTGTGCTGCTGGTGCGCGAGGGTCTGGCCCGCTGGGCCGAGCTGCGCCAATGGCGCGCATTGGCCGAGTCTGCCGTGCGCCTGCAACACGGTTCGCCCATGGGCCTGGACGCGTTGCGCCAATCGGCCGAGAGCCGCGCCATCAGCCTTTGCGAGATCGAACCGCAGGACGGCGACTGGCGAGTGCGCGGTAACGTCGACGACGCGCAGCCGTTGCTGGCCTGGCTGCAGGCCTTGCAGGCCGAAGGTGCGCAGCCGTTGCAGTGGGGGCTGGAGCAGGACGGCAAACGACTGCGCTTCGACCTGCGGTTACGGCCATGAAGGCGCGCGTGCTGCTGTGGCCGCTGTTCGTTTTTGCGCTGACGCTAGTGGCCGAGTGGCCTGCTCGCTGGCTGGCGGCGATGGCTGGGCTACCGGCCCAGGGCGTGAGCGGCAGTCTGTGGCAAGGAGAGGCTGCGCAAGTGGGCGATGCCGGTGCGCTGAAGTGGCAGGTTCAGCCGTGGCGACTGCGGGCGCAGATGCGCCTGGGGTATCAAGGTCAGGATTGGCAGGTGCAGATCGCCGGCTGGCCCTGGCGTTGGCACGCGCAGTTGGCGGCGCTGGAACCTACGGCGAGCGTTGCGGCGGACTATCGATTGGCCGGTCATTGGCAAGGACGGCTGGACATCGACGGTGCCTGGCGCCGCTGCCAACACGCGGCAGGACGGCTGCAGACGCAGTCGCTGGCCCTGGTCGCGCCTTGGTCGATGGCGTTGGGGGAGGGTTGGTTGCAGTTGCAGTGCGACGACGACTGGCGGGTGCAGGGAGCGCTGGCGCTGGCGGGGCAGCACCGGGTCGATCTGGAGGCTTTCCTGGGGGCTCGGCGCGGTCGGCTGACCTTCGCGGTGCAGCCCCAGGCGGCGCTGACACCCTTGCTGCGTGGCGCCCAATGGCTGGGGCCTGAGGCCAGCAGTGGCGAGCGGCAGTGGCGCTGGTAGCGCGGGCGCGGGTTACATCGGCGGCGACTGTTCGGCCGGCTTGTCCTTGTTCACGCCCGGTACATGCAGGTTGCCCTCGGCGACCTGGCCTTCGAGCTGCGGTTGGGTCACCCAGGTGAGGATGTCGTAATAGCGGCGGATGTTGGCCACGAAGTGCACCGGTTCACCGCCGCGGGCATAACCGTACTTGGTCTTGCTGTACCACTGCTTCTGCGACAGGCGCGGCAGCATCTTCTTGACGTCCAGCCACTTGTTCGGGTTCAGCCCTTCGCGCTTGGCCAGGGTGCGGGCGTCTTCCAGGTGACCGGTGCCGACGTTGTAGGCGGCCAGCGCGAACCAGGTCCGATCCGGCTCGGCGATGCTGTCGTCGAGTTGCTCCTTGATCAGCATGAAGTACTTGGCGCCGCCCATGATGCTCTGCCGTGGGTCGAGCCGGTTGGACACGCCCATCGCCTGGGCGGTGCGCTGGGTAAGCATCATCAGGCCGCGCACGCCGGTCTTGGAGGTGACCTCCGGCTGCCACATCGATTCCTGATAGCCGATCGCTGCCAGCAGGCGCCAGTCGACCTGCTCGGTCTTGGCGTAGCTCTTGAAGTGCTTTTCGTACTTGGGCAGGCGTTGCTGCAGGTGCTGGGCGAAGGTGTAGGCGCCCACATAGCCGAGCACGTCGACATGGCCGTAGTAACGGTCCTTCAGGCGTTGCAGGGTGCCGTTCTTCTGCGCCTTGTCGATGAAGTCGTTGATCTGGTTGAGCAGGCTATTGTCTTCGCCGGCCGCCACCGCCCAGCGCTGGTCGCGAGCGTCGCCCAGGTCGAAGGCCACGCGCACGTTGGAGAAGTACACCTGGTTCATCGCCAGCTCGTTGGAATCGACCAGGGTGAGGTCGATCTGGCCCTCGTCGACCATGCGCAGCAGGTCCACCACCTCGACCGCGTCAGATTCTTCGTATTCCAGCGTCGGATACTGTTTTTTCAGCTCGGCCAGTTGTTCGGCATGGCTGCTGCCCTTGAGCACCATGATCTTCTTGCCTACCAGATCCTTGGGTTCGGTGGGACGCGAGCGGCCGTTGCGGTAGATGACCTGAGGCGTGACTTGCAGATACGGATGGGAGAACTTGGCCTGGGTCTGGCGCTGCGCACTGCTGACCAGCCCGGCGGCGGCCAGCACCGGGCCGGCCGGCTTGCCGAGCTGGGCGAAGAGGTCATCGAGGTTGTCGGCGGTCTCGATCTCCAGCTTCACGCCGAGATCGTCGGCGAAACGCTTGACCAATTCATACTCGAAGCCGGTTTCGCCGTTGCGGTCCTGGAAGTAGGTGGCCGGGCTGTTGCGGGTGACCACGCGCAGCACACCGTCCTCCTTCACACGCTCGAGAGTGCTGGGTTTTTCAACACAGGCACCGAGCATCAGGAAGAGTCCGGTTGCGAAAAGCCATCTGGCGCAACGCTGGCGCAAAGCAGTGTGGGCGAACATGGGGTGCAGTATACGCAAAGCACTGCTGGCGCCATATCTCGACAACGACCAGGGAGTCTGATAGCAGCTTGTGAGCTGCAAGCTGTAAGCGGCAAGCTGCAAGAAAAGCGGGCGCGGCACAATTCGCTTTTTCTTGCCGCTTGCCGCTTGCCGCTTGCCGCTTGCAGCTTGTAGCTGCTTTTCTGACCCGAAAGTCCGGTTCAACCGCCCGGCCGGCATGGCGTACAGCGGGTGCCGAAAGCCATTCATTTAGGCTAGAATGCACGGCCTCCAAGTACACCCCTTCCTGAGGCTGTCCCGACGATGTTGATCCTGCGCGGCGCTCCTGCCCTTTCTGCCTTTCGCCACGGTAAATTACTCGAGCAACTGAGCCAGAAAGTCCCCGCTGTTTCTGGTTTGTATGCCGAATTCGCCCACTTCGCCGACGTTGACGGCGAGTTGACCGTCGACCAGCAGCAGGTGCTGGGGCGTCTTCTCAAGTACGGTCCGAGCGTACCGGTACAGGAGCCCAACGGCCGCCTGTTCCTGGTCGTGCCGCGCCTGGGCACCATTTCGCCCTGGGCCTCCAAGGCCAGCGACATCGCCCACAACTGCGGCCTGCAGTCGATCCAGCGCCTGGAGCGCGGCATCGCCTACTACGTCGCCGGGAACCTCAGCGAGGCCGATGCCGCGTGTGTCGCGGCTGAACTGCACGACCGCATGACCCAGCGCGTGCTCGGCCGACTGGAGCAGGCCGCCGACCTGTTCAGCCATGCCCAGCCCAAGCCCATGACCTCGGTGGACATCCTCGCTGGCGGTCGCGACGCCCTGGCCAAAGCCAACGTCGCGCTGGGCCTGGCCCTGGCCGAAGACGAGATCGACTACCTGGTCAACGCCTTCCAAGGCCTCAAGCGCAACCCGAACGACATCGAACTGATGATGTTCGCCCAGGCCAACTCCGAACACTGCCGTCACAAGATCTTCAACGCCAGTTGGGACATCGACGGCCAGGCTCAGGAAAAGAGCCTGTTCGGCATGATCAAGAACACCTACCAGATGCACAGCGAAGGCGTGCTGTCGGCCTACAAGGACAACGCCTCGGTCATCGTCGGCAGCGTCGCCGGCCGCTTCTTCCCGAACCCTGAAACCCGCCAGTACGGCGCGGTGAAGGAGCCGGTGCACATCCTGATGAAGGTCGAGACGCATAACCACCCGACCGCCATCGCCCCGTTCTCCGGCGCCTCCACCGGTTCCGGCGGCGAGATTCGCGACGAAGGCGCCACTGGCCGTGGCGCCAAGCCCAAGGCCGGTCTCACCGGCTTCACCGTGTCCAACCTGCGTATCCCCGGCTTCGAGCAGCCATGGGAGCAGGCCTACGGCAAGCCGGAGCGCATCGTCGATGCCCTCGACATCATGGTCGAAGGTCCGCTGGGCGGCGCGGCGTTCAACAACGAATTCGGTCGTCCGGCGCTGACCGGCTACTTCCGGACCTTCGAGCAGGCCGTCAATACTCCCCACGGTGAAGAGGTGCGCGGTTACCACAAGCCGATCATGCTCGCCGGCGGCATGGGCAACATCCGCGAAGATCACGTGCAAAAAGGCGAGATCACCGTCGGCGCCAAGCTGATCGTGCTCGGTGGCCCAGCCATGCTCATCGGCCTGGGCGGCGGCGCTGCCTCGTCGGTGGCCACCGGCGCCAGCTCGGCCGATCTGGACTTCGCCTCCGTGCAGCGGGAAAACCCGGAAATGGAGCGGCGCTGCCAGGAGGTCATCGACCGCTGCTGGCAGCTGGGCGACGCCAACCCCATCGCCTTCATCCATGACGTGGGCGCTGGCGGCATCTCCAATGCCTTCCCCGAACTGGTCAACGACGGCGGCCGTGGCGGTCGTTTCGAGCTGCGCAACGTGCCCAACGACGAGCCGGGCATGGCCCCGCACGAAATCTGGAGCAACGAATCCCAGGAACGCTACGTGCTGGCGGTCAGCGCCGAAGACTTCGAGCGCTTCCAGGCCATCTGCGAGCGCGAGCGCTGCCCGTTCGCCGTGGTCGGCGAAGCCACCGCCGAGCCGCACCTGACCGTCACCGACAGCCATTTCGACAACACCCCGGTGGACATGCCGCTCGACGTGCTGCTGGGCAAGCCGCCGCGCATGCACCGTTCGGTCACCCGCGAAGCCGAACTGGGCGATGATTTCGACCCTAGCGCGCTGGACCTGGACAACGCCGTCGAGCGCGTCCTGCACCACCCGGCGGTGGCCAGCAAGAGCTTCCTGATCACCATCGGCGACCGCACCATCACCGGCCTCGTGGCCCGCGACCAGATGGTCGGGCCATGGCAGGTGCCGGTGGCCGACTGCGCGGTCACCGCCACCAGCTTCGACGTCTACACCGGCGAAGCCATGGCCATGGGCGAGCGCACCCCGCTGGCCCTGCTCGATGCCCCGGCGTCCGGGCGCATGGCCATCGGCGAGACGGTCACCAACCTGGCCGCTTCGCGTATCGACAAGCTGTCCGACATCAAGCTGTCGGCCAACTGGATGTCCGCGGCCGGCCATCCCGGCGAAGACGCCCGCCTGTACGACACCGTCAAGGCCGTTGGCATGGAGCTGTGCCCGGAGCTGGGCATCACCATTCCGGTCGGTAAAGATTCGATGTCGATGAAGACCCAGTGGACCGATGAAGGCGTCGACAAGAGCGTGACGTCGCCCCTGTCGCTGATCATCACCGGCTTCGCCCCGGTGACCGACATCCGCAAGACCCAGACCCCGCAGTTGCGCATGGACAAGGGCGAGACCGACCTGATCCTGATCGACCTGGGCCGTGGCAAGAATCGCATGGGCGCCTCGATCCTGGCGCAGACCTTCGGCAAGCTCGGAGCCCAGGCACCGGACCTGGACGACGCCGAAGACCTCAAGGCGTTCTTCGCGGTGATCCAGGGCCTGAATGAGGACGGCCACCTGCTGGCCTACCACGACCGTTCCGACGGCGGACTGCTGGTCACCGTGCTGGAAATGGCCTTCGCCGGCCACTGCGGCCTTGACCTGCACCTCGATCCGCTGACCGACAGCCGTAGCGACGTCGCCGCCATCCTGTTCAACGAAGAACTCGGTGCCGTCATCCAGGTACGCCAGGACGCCACCCCGGATGTGCTGGCCCAGTTCAGCGCTGCCGGCATCGGCGAACAGTGCGTGGCGGTGATCGGCAAGCCGGTCAACAATGGCCAGGTGTCCATCAGCCTCAATGGCGAAGTGCTGTTCGACGACGACCGTCGCCTGCTGCAGCGCCAGTGGGCCGAGACCAGCTACCAGGTCCAGCGCCTGCGCGACAACGCCGAGTGCGCCGATCAGGAATTCGACGCGCTGCTCGAGGAAGACAACCCCGGGCTGTCGGTCAAGGTGGGCTATGACGTCAACGAGGATGTCGCCGCCCCGTACATCAAGAAGGGCGTGCGCCCACAAGTGGCGATCCTGCGCGAGCAGGGCGTCAACGGTCAGGTCGAGATGGCTGCGGCCTTCGACCGCGCCGGGTTCGCGGCCATCGACGTGCACATGAGCGACATCCTCGCCGGTCGCGTCGACTTCGAGGCGTTCAAGGGCCTGGTCGCCTGTGGCGGCTTCTCCTATGGCGACGTACTCGGTGCCGGTGAAGGCTGGGCCAAGTCGGCGCTGTTCAACAGCCGCGCCCGCGACGCCTTCCAGGCGTTCTTCGAGCGCACCGACAGCTTCGCCCTGGGCGTGTGCAACGGCTGCCAGATGATGTCCAACCTGCATGAGCTGATTCCCGGCACCGAGTACTGGCCGCACTTCGTGCGTAACCGCTCGGAGCAGTTCGAAGCGCGGGTGGCCATGGTCGAGGTGCAGAAGTCCAACTCGATCTTTCTGCAGGGCATGGCCGGTTCGCGCATGCCCATCGCCATCGCCCACGGCGAGGGCCATGCCGAGTTCGCCAGCGAAGAGGCACTGTTGGAAGCCGACGTGTCCGGTTGCGTGGCCCTGCGCTACGTCGACAACCACGGCAAGGTGACCGAGCAATACCCGGCGAACCCGAACGGATCGCCCCGGGGTATCACCGGCCTGACCAGCCGCGACGGCCGCGTGACCATCATGATGCCGCACCCTGAGCGGATGTTCCGTGCCGTGCAGAACTCCTGGCGCCCGGACGAGTGGCAGGAAGATGCCGCGCTGATGCGCATGTTCCGCAATGCGCGGGTGTGGGTGAACTGAGTGTTCAAGCTGGCCTTCTTCGTGCCTGCCAGCCATGTCGAGGTGGTCAAGGCCGCTGTGTTCGCCGCCGGTGGCGGGCGTATTGGCGACTATGACCACTGCGCCTGGCAAACCCTCGGCCAGGGCCAGTTTCGCCCGCTGGACGGCAGCCAGCCGTTTATCGGGCGAGCCGGTCAGGTCGAGGCGGTGGAGGAGTGGAAGGTCGAGCTGGTGGTGGCCGATGAGCATGTCGCTCAGGTGGTCGCCGCACTGAAGCACAGCCATCCTTACCAGACGCCGGCGTACGAGGTCTGGCCGCTGGCCGACTATTAGCGTCGTCGCGCTCGCGGTGACCCGCTGCAATCGACAAGCCCCGTCAGTCTTCTGTCGGGGCTTGTCGTTTTCTGCGGGTCAGTCGAACCCTTAGGCCGGGCTGCGTCTGGTCACGCCGACGCTTGCGCAGGCCAGCAGGCCCGCCTCGAACAGCAGCCACATCGGCACGGCCAGCAGGGTCTGGGAAAACACATCGGGCGGCGTCAGGATCATCCCGGCCACGAAGCACCCGACGATCACGTAAGGGCGACTGCGGCGCAGGCTGGCGACATCGGTCAGCCCCGCCCAGACCACGATGAAGGTGGCCACCGGGATTTCGAATGCCAGGCCGAACGCCAGAAACAGCGCCAGGATGAAATCCAGGTACTGGCCGATGTCGGTCATCATCGCCACCCCGTCCGGTGTCACGCTGGCGAAGAACGCGAACATCAGTGGAAACACCAGAAAGAACGCGAACGCCATGCCGCCGTAGAACAGCAGGATGCTCGACACCAGCAGCGGCACGGCAATGCGTCTTTCCCGCCGGTACAGACCCGGGGCGATGAAGCCCCAGACCTGATGCAGCAGCAGCGGCATGCTGATGAACACGGCGCACATCGCTGTCAGTTTGAACGGCGTGAGAAAGGGCGAGGTAACGCTGGTGGCGATCATGCTCGCGCCTTCGGGCAGGTAGCGCCGCAGGGGTTCGGAGACCAGGGTGTAGAGCGTCTGGGCGAAGGGGAACAGCGCGGCGAACACCAGCGCCAGGGCCAGCAGCATGCGCAGCAGGCGCCGGCGCAGATCGCGCAGGTGCTCGGTCAGCGGCAGGGCCCTGTGTTCGGGCAGGGCCAGGCTCATGGCGTGGGCTCCTTGGCCGGGGCCTCGGTCAGGCGCACGCCTTCACGGATCTCCTGTTCGAGCGCGCGCAGCGGCGCGCTGTCCAGTGTCGGCAGGTCGATCTCCCGCTCGACCTGAGCGCGCAACTGGTTCATCGCCCGGCGCGCCTGGCCCAGACCGCGACCGACGCTACGCAGCGCCACCGGCAGTCGCTCGGGACCGAGTACCAGCAGCGCGACGATGCCCACCAGCAGCAGCTCGCTGAAGCCGACCTCGAACATCAGCCCTGGCGTTCCGTCGACTGTTGCGCCTGAACCTGGGTGTCGGCTGCAGCTTTGCTGTCGCTCTCGCTGCCCATCGACTTGCGAAAGCCCTGGATGGCCTCGCCGACATCGCTGCCCAGGCCTTTGAGGCGCTTGGTGCCGAACAGCAGGAAGACGATCAACAGCACGATCACCAGTTGCCAGATGCCAATACCACCCATGTGCGAAAACTCCGTCAGGTCGCGAAAAGAGCGCCAATCCTGCCTGGCTCAGATGACGCTCAGGTGACGGCTGCCATCTCTCTGCAACACCCGCCCTGTTGACTGTCGCCTTCGATGGACGACGAGGTGCCCTGTGAACAGTGCCGAACGACAACGGGGCGTGGCCCTGCTGATGGTGATGCTGGCATTGGGCATGCTGGCGGCGGGTCTGGCCTGGCTGGTGGAGGAGGGACGGCGCCAGGTGGACGAAACCCGCTTGCTGCGCCAGCGCGTGCAGATCCGCGCCATGGAACAGGCGGGCCTGGCCTATGCCAGCCAGGCCTTGCGCGATCCAGCCTGGCGCGCCAGTCCGCTGTTCTGGCAGGCCCTGCGCGGTCAGGCGCTGAGCTATGACTTCGGTGCAGGCACGGCGCGCTTGCAGGTGCGGGACCAGCACAGTTGCTTCAATGTCAACGCGCTGCTCGGCGAGGATGCCGAGCGCGCCGAACGGCAACTGCGGCGTCTGCTCGGTGACGACCTGGCGGCCGAGCGGCTGGTCGATGCCTTGGCCGACTGGCTCGATGCCGACAGCGACAGTCGCCTGCAAGGCGCCGAGAGTGCGCAGTACCTGCGTCAGCGCCCGCCGCGCCTGGCCGCCAACCAGCCCATGCTCGATATCAGTGAGCTCAACCTGCTGCTCGAGCCCGATGCGCTGCGCCAGGCGCGCTACCCGATGCTCTGCGCGCTGCCGCTGACCGGCGCTTGGCGATTGAATGCCAACGCCCTCGACCTGCAACACCTGCCCTTGCTCGAAGCACTCTACGAAGGCCGCTTTTCACGCGCGTTGCTGAGCCGGATCGTCAGCAATCGTCCGCCTTCTGGGTATGTCGATGCTTCGGCGCTGCGTCAGGCCCTGGGGGCGGTGGACGACGAGACCTTCACCCGGCTCAGCGAAGGGTTGCTGCTCAACAGCGGGCATTTCCTGTTGCAGTTGTCCTTCGAGGAAGCGGGGCAGGTGGTGCGCAGCCAGTTCCAGGTGGAGGCGCTCGGCGTGGTGCAATGGCATGCCCGGGTACCGGCGCAGCAGGTACGGGTCAGGGCGCGCGAGCCCCTGCCCTGAGTGAGTCGGCCCGGCGTCACGCCAACCGGCGTTCGGCCAGCGCGGCTTGCGTCGACCCATGGCGATACAGCAGCAGGTAATAGCAGCTCAGGCCGATCAGCCAGCAGAACACCGCCGTCCAGACGTTATGCGAGAGGAAATGCGCGCCCTGCATCATCCTGCCCAGTGACAGCACGATGCCCAGGCCTGCGGCCAGGCCGAATGCGGCGCGGGCCAGGCGTGGCTTGCGGTCGCGCAGCACGAAGAACAGGGCGAACAGGCTGAAACCGGTGGTGGCATGCCCGCCCGGCCAGCACAGGCCTGGCTTGTTGGTGGCCGGACGGGTTTCGAGCAGCTTGCTATAGGTTTCCTTGCCGCCGAATTCGGTGAGGCTCCATGGGCATTGCACGCCCGTCAATTGCTTGAGCGGGGTGACCATGCCGGTGGAGATGGCCAGCGCCAGCACCAGGCAACCCAACTCGCGGCGCCAACTGGAAAGGCCCGACCAGAGGAAGCTGAGGATCAACGCACCGACCGAGAGCAGTCCTACGCCAATCACTGCCTGCTTGACCCAGTCGTGCAGCACGGTCTCCAGGAAGTAGCTGCGCCGCCCGATGAATTGACCGGCCGAGGGATCGAACATCAGCTTGGCCAGGTCCATGTCCAGGGAGGTGAGTTCGAGCAACAGCAGCGCCACCGCGACCGCCAGCGGAACACCCAGGTACAGCCAGAGATTGATCGGACGGGGACGGGTGGGGTGCATGGCGGCTCCTGAGGCACGGGCTCGAGACAAAAGATCGGGCATTCTCGGGCTGTCGCTATGCTGGGTGCGTGAAGCTTGCGTGAAAAAAACGTCAGTTGCCTTGAATGTTCGTCAAGGCTGGCGATGCCTGGCCATTGGCCGTAAGC
The DNA here is from genome assembly GCF_047039205.1 of Pseudomonas sp. SC11. NCBI lineage: Bacteria > Pseudomonadati > Pseudomonadota > Gammaproteobacteria > Pseudomonadales > Pseudomonadaceae > Pseudomonas > Pseudomonas sp. SC11. Next base: position 1,277,683 of record NZ_CP178183.1, read on the forward strand.
TGCGCCTGCCGCGCACAGCGAAGCGCCGCACAGGAGACCCCGATGCGCATTCTACTGGTTGAAGACAACCGCGATATCCTCGCCAACCTGGCCGACTACCTGGGCATGAAAGGCTATACCGTCGACTGCGCCCAGGACGGCCTGTCGGGCCTGCACCTGGCCGCCACCGAACACTACGACCTGATCGTGCTCGACATCATGCTGCCGGGCATCGATGGCTATACCCTGTGCAAGCGCCTGCGCGAAGACGCCCGCCGCGACACCCCGGTGATCATGCTCACCGCCCGCGACCAGTTGGACGACCGCCTGCAGGGCTTCCGTTCCGGGGCCGACGATTACCTGCTCAAACCGTTCGCCCTGTCCGAGCTATCGGCGCGCATTGAAGCGGTGCTGCGTCGCGCCCAGGGCGGCGGGCGGCGCACCTTGCAAGTGGCCGACCTGAGCTACGACCTGGACACCCTGGAGGTAACCCGGCAGGGCAAGCTGCTCAAACTCAACCCCGTGGGCCTGAAACTGCTGGCGGTGCTCATGCAGAAAAGCCCGCACGTGCTGCGCCGCGAGGTGCTCGAAGAGGCCCTGTGGGGCGATGACTGCCCCGACAGCGACAGCCTGCGCAGCCACGTGCACCAGTTGCGCCAAGTGATCGACAAACCGTTCGAAAAACCTCTGCTGCATACCGTCCATGGCGTCGGCTATCGCCTCGCCGAGGGTCGCGATGGAGTTTAAGCAAAGCCTTGCCCAGCGCATCATCATCGCCTTCGCGTTGATGAGCGCGCTGGTCGCCGGGGCGTTCGCCTTCGGCATCGTCGCCACCGTCCACCTGGTCGAAGAGCGGCTGATTTCCTCGGTGCTCGGTGGCGATCTGCAGCGCCTGCTGCGCATGGACAGTGTCAGCGACTGGAGCCATCGCCCGCGTCCGGACCAGTTGTTCTACTTCGACGGCGGGCGCGACGATTTCGAGTTGCCCAAGGACCTGCGCCATCTGGAAGCCGGCTTCCATGAGGTATTCCGCGACCAACTGTCCTACCACGCCATGGTCGAGGTGGTGGACGGCCGCCACTACGTCCTGCTGCAGGACCAGAGTGACTTCGAGGAGCGCGAACGGGTGCTGTTCGCCGTGGTGACCGTGGGCTTCGTGCTCAGCCTGGCGCTGGCGGCCTTCCTCGGCTGGCTGCTGGCGCGCCGGGTGATGGCGCCGGTGATCCGCCTGGCTCGCCAGGTGCGTCATCGCGATCAACTGCTCGGCCTGGCACCGCCGCTGGCACCGGACTACGCGGCCGATGAAGTCGGCCAATTGGCCGTGGCCTTCGACGACACCCTGGGTCGGCTGCGCGATGCGTTGACCCGCGAGCGCCTGTTCACCAGCGACGTCAGCCATGAGTTGCGTACCCCGCTGATGGTGCTGGCCACCTCGTGCGAGTTGCTGATGGAAAATCCAGGGTTGGACAGCCGGTCACGCAGCCAGGTGGAGCGCATCGCACGGGCCACCGAGGAAATGCGCGAGCTGGTCAAGACCTTCCTGATGTTGGCGCGTGCCCAGCGCGACGAAGGGGCGGTGGCCTCGCGGGCGAGCCTGCGCGAGGTGGGCGACGACCTGATCGGTGTCTGGCGCGACACCATCGAGCAGAAAGGCCTGACGCTGTACTACGACGGTCGGGTCAGCGCCAGTGCGACCCTGTACAACGCCACCTTCCTGCAATCGGTGATGGGCAACCTGCTGCGCAATGCGGCGCACTACACCGACAGCGGCTATATCCGCCTGAGCCTGGAAGCCAATGGCTTCAGCGTCGAGGACAGCGGTGTGGGCATTCCGGAGGAACAGCGCGAGGCCATGTTCAAGCCCTTCGTACGCGGGGACGAGCGGCGTGGCGAAGGGCTCGGCCTGGGCCTTTCGCTGGTGCAGCGGATCTGCGATGACCAGGGCTGGCGGGTGACCCTCACCGCGACCTCGCCCCACGGCTGCCGCTTTCAGGTCGATCTCAGCCAGGGCAGTCCGGTGCTCCAAGAGCAAGAGCCGGCCCAGTAACAGCGCGGGGCTGTTCAAGCCCCGCTGATCTAATACCCTTTTCTACATATCTCGTAAGACCTATCTCCTTGGTGTGACAGATTTTTCACACGGTCATGACCTGATGCCGACGCTTGCCCGCCTAAGGTGGCCGGCATCGATTCAGGAGATCGTCCATGCGTAGCCCTATCAAACTCGCGTTTTCCGAAAAGTACGACCAGCAACACGCGCGGGAGTACTTGCTCAAGCACCAGGAAGGACTGGCCCGGCGTCTGTCTCACACTCGCGACGAGCAACTCGCCCGACGCGCCCTGACGCTGGCCGGTGAACCGGGTCTGGTGCTCGATTTGCCGTGCGGTGCCGGCCGCTTCTGGCCGTTGCTGGCGGAAAAGCCCAACCGCGTGATCATTGGCGCCGACAACTCGGCGGCGATGATCGAGACAGCCTGTGCCGCGCAATCGCCAGAGGTCGTCGCGCGGGTACGACCTTTGCAGACTTCCGCCTTTGCCATCGATTTGCCTGACAACGCGGTTGACAGCATCTTCTGTATGCGTCTGCTGCACCACATCGGCGATCCCGCTCACCGCAAGCAGATTCTTTCTGAATTTCAGCGGGTTAGTCGCGACAGCGTGATACTTTCGCTGTGGGTGGATGGCAACTTCAAAGCCTGGCGCCGGCAGAAGCTCGAGGCACGCCGCCGCGCCAAGGTGGAGCAGGACAGTTACCAGAATCGCTTTGTGTTACCTGCTGCTACGGTTGAGCAGGAATTTGTTTCGGCAGGCTTCAGGATTCAGGAACGACTGGACTTCCTCCCGTTCTATGCCATGTGGCGAGTTTACGTATTACGCAAGGGGTAACGGTTTCATGGCAACAGTTCGGGATCAGACGTCGCGGTTCGACTATTACTGGCAGCAGCAGGGCGAGTGGGTCGAAGCGCCTAACCAGCGCCGCGGTGGCGAAAGCGGCGTTCAGCGCCTGGACGATGGCAGCGGTCAACTGCTCTACGCCAAGCGTCAGGTAGGGCATATCTATCGCAGCCTGTTACATCCGTTCGGCCGTCCGACAGTGTTGCGCGAGCTGGATGCGCTCACCAGTTTCGAACAACTGGGGGTACGAGTCCCGCGCATCGTGTTCGCCGGTGCCGAGCGCGACGCCGACCAGCAATGGCGTGCGCTGTTGGTCAGCGAGGCGCTGGACGGGTTCGTCGACCTGGATACGTGGCATGCCGAGGGCGCCCGTGAGCGTTACCCGCAGGTGCTGCACGAGCGCATGCTCGAAGAACTGGCGGCTAATCTGGCGCGCATGCACCTGGGGCATTGGCAACACGGCTGCCTGTACGGCAAGCATGTTTTTGTAAAGGTGATCGGCGAGGATGATCAGATGCGCGCTGAAGTGGCGTTGCTGGATCTGGAAAAATGCCGCCGACGCATCAGTTGTCAGCGTGCTGCCTACAACGACTTGCGCCAGCTTCGGCGCCATTCGTCGCTGAACACGGCAGAATTTGAAACTCTGCTCTACTTTTATCAGAGTGCGTTTGGCAGCGCTGTCAAAGGGTTAGGGTAATGAAACTAGAAATAGCTCGAGCTTTGTTCCTGGTAGGGGCGTTGGGTGTGACCACTGTCGCTGCTGCCTCTTGGGGCGAAGCGCGGCCCACGGTGTTCAGCAAGAGCGATGCTGCCGGCCAGTGCGCGTTGCCGCGTGTGGCCAAGGCGGAGCAGGGGCAGGCGAAACCGGATAATGATCTATTGCTGTTTCTGTTCGGCATGCGCCAAGGCTTGAGGCCGTTTGGCTGACGCCTGGATTTTCCAGCACTTCAGGGCCGCGTCGCGGCCCTTTGCGTTTTTGCCGAAAAACATGCTGTTTCAGCAATGTGGCCCGGACAGGCCTGGATCATCCCACCAGATGCAGGTGGTTATCCCACAATCCTGAAGGCAGATTCAGCGGCTGACCCACCAGCTCGCGCTGTCGGCAGTCGTAGAACCGGCAACGCCCTTGCCCGGAGGTCACCACAAAACCGTCTGCGACCGCACCAACGCCGGCACAGTCAGGCATCGGCGCATCGAGTTTCACCGCGCCGCTGTCCATGTCCCAGATGAACAGTCGATTGGCCCGCGGCGCGGTCAGCGCTACCAGGCGAAGGTCGCTGTGCACCGCGACGCTGGCGGTGTACTGGGCCATCGATTGCAACTGCCGATCCGCTACCGGAAACGCTTGGAACGGCTGACCGGGGCGCTTGATCGCCAGTAGCTCGGCGGTCTCCTCGGCACCGCCCATGAACTGCTGGCAGGCCAGGATGGTGCCGTCGGTGCCCACCGCCAAATGGCGCACGCTGTTCATCTGCTGGGTCAGGGTTTCCTTGCTCAGCAGCGTGCCGTCGCGTTGCATCAGCACCAGGCTCGGTTCCATGGCATCAAGGTTCATTTCCACCCGGCTTTCGGCCTCGGTGCGAATGCCGCCGTTGGCCACCACCAGGGTTTCGCCGTCGGGCATCCAGGCCACCTCGTGAGGGCCAATACCGTGGGTGGACAGTTCACCCGTGTACACCAGACGCTCGCCCTCGAACCGATACACCCCCAGTACGCCACGTCCAGGATCGCGGGTGTCATTCTCGGTGGTGTACAGCCAGTGGCCGTCCTTGTGGATGACCGCGTGGCCATAGAAATGCCGGTTCGGCTGCGAGGCGAGGGTTTGCAGCAGGCGTCCGTCGCGCAGGTCGATCAGGTAGCTCTCGGTGCCGGGACGGCGGGCCACGAACAGCGCGATCGGCTGTTCGGGGTGATGGATGATGGCATGGCAACGCTGGGCCACTTGGGTGGCGAACACTTGGGTGCCGTCGAGGCGATAGGCCACGGCATAGTGGCCGCCCTCGGCATCGTCGCGCGCCGATAGCAACAGCGGCTCGCTGCCCTTGTTGCGCATCAGCGTCCAGCCGCCGAGCGTCAGGGCGCTGAGCAGTACGCTACCGAGTTTGAGGGCCTGGCGTCGCAGCATGATCAGTCACCGTCGTTGGCATTGAAGCCCAGCTGAATGTTCAACGCCTTGGCCAATTCGCCTTCGTGCAGGCGGTGGACAACGTTGAGGCTGTCGTAGATCTGGTTGAGGGTTTGCTTGCCGGTATCGTCGGCGAGCAGTTCGCCCAGGGTCTTTTGATTGTCGGCCAGCAGCTTGGCTGATGTGGCGTAGGCATCGTCGATCTTTTGTGCCAGCGCGCTCTGGTCCTTGCCCAGCAGTCCGCGCAGGCCCTTGTTGTCGACGCCGGTCCAGACCGTTTCAGCCGCCTTGAGCGACGCTTCCAGGCTCTTGAGCGAGGAATGGCTGCGCCAGGCCTCGGCTTGCAGTGGCTGGACGATGCCTTTGCTCTGGCGACCCATGGGTGCACCGAGTTTCTTCTTCAGCGTGTCCAGTGCGGTGACCTGGGCCCGCAGCAAATCGGCGATGGCCTCGTGGGAATCGGCGTAGCGCTGGTTGGGGAACTTGGTCATCTGCGAGAGCATGCCGTCGGTGCTGTTCCAGCTCTTGAGGATCTCCTCGGCCAGGGCTTTCTGGTGCTCGGCGATGGCCACCAGCAGCGGGCAGTAGCGCGCCTTCTGCTCGGCGCTGGCGATGTCCGGCTTGCTGTCGAAGAGAATGTACTCGTAGGCCGACAGGCCACGCACCACCACGCTGGCCTTGCTCAGCGCCTGGGCATCGACCGGCGTGTCGCCAGCCACCAGTTGCTCGACCTGGCGACCGACCAGGTTCTTCTTGTCTGGCCAGAATTGCACTTGCCAGGCGCGGTTGCCTTCGGCCAGCGGTCCGACCAGCAGCGGCTGCAGTTCAGCCCAGGCTTTCTGCGCGTTGAGGAAGTCGGCGCGGGCGCTGTCCAGGCTCTCTTTGCCTTCGCAGTAGGCCAGCGCGCTGGCGGCCAGCTGACGGTCGGCTTCGACCCAGCGGCTGTAGGTGGGCAGGATCACCTGCTGGGCGATGGCGGCCGAGGTGACGGCTTGCGGATCCTGCGGCGAGCAGGCGCCCAGGGCGATGGCGGCGAGGCTGGTGAACAACAGTTTGGGTCGGAACATGCCCGGCTCCTTGCGCGATTACAGTGAGTTCAGGAACGCCAGCAGCGCGGCGCGCTGCTCGGCATCGAAGGTCAGTACGTGACGGCGTGCGGCCTCGGCTTCGCCACCGTGCCAGAGCACGGCTTCGAGCAGGTTGCGCGCGCGGCCGTCATGCAGGAACTGGGTGTGGCCGCTGACGGTTTCGCTCAGGCCGATGCCCCACAGCGGCGGGGTGCGCCAGTCCTGACCACCGGCAGCGAACTCGCTGCGGTTGTCGGCCAGGCCCGGCCCCATGTCGTGCAGCAGCAGGTCGCTGTAGGGGCGAATCAGCTGATTGGCCAACTCCGGCTCGCTGTTGCTGCCGGTGGTGAATTGCGGGGTGTGGCAGCCTTGGCAGCCCGCTTGGAAGAACAAGGTCTTGCCGGCCAGAACCTGGGGTGCGTCGACCTTGCGCCGCGCGGGCACGGCGAGGTTGCGGGTATAGAAGGTGAGCAGCCGCAGGATGTTGTCGCTGACTTCCTTCTCGCCGTTCTGGCCGTCACCGTTGGGCGCGGCCAGGCACTCGACCTGCGCTGCTGTGCAGTCGTCCTCGGGCTTGAGGGTGCTGGTCAGGCCCATGTCGCCGGCCAAGGCGTGCACGTTCTGTTGGTTGACGTTCGGTTGCCCGGCCTTCCAGCCGAAGCGGCCGACCACGGTCTTGCCCTGGGCGTCGTCCCAGACCCGATTGGCGCGGCCACGAATGCCGTCGCCGTTGCGGTCCTGCGGGTCTTCGTTGGCCAGGATCGCGGCTTCGGGAATGGCTTCGAGCAGGCCGAGGCCGATCATCGGCGGCGCGATGCGCGCGGAGAAACGGGTGTCGGGGTGCATCGGGCCGTACCCGAGTTGGGTGATCTGCAGGCGCGGGCGGCGTAATTCGACCTGATAGCCATCCTCGAAAGTGACCGGCTCGACGCTGTAGTCCACTCGCACCTTGGCCTCGGGGCGCACGCCGGGAATGGCCATGTCCTGCAATTGAGTGCCGTAGACCGGCTCGGGCACCACGCCCAGGCGCTGGATTTCCTTGACGTAGGCGGGTTGGTCAGGAATCGACACGCGCACCAGCATCGACACAGCATTGTTCGAATCGGCCTCGGGCGGGTGCCCGCGACCGTCGCGCACATGGCAGTTCTGGCAGGCGTTGGTGTTGAACAGCGGGCCCAGGCCGTCGCGTGCGGTGGTGGTGGACGGCGCGATGACCCACGGATTGCGGAAGAAGCTGTTGCCGACGCTGAAATCCAGGCGCCGTTCGGGTGTGAGATTGGCCGATGGCATGGAATAGGCATTGCGGTCGCTGCGCAGCACCGTCGCCTGGCCGCCGGACAGGGCTTCGCCGGGCTCGGCCTGGGTGAAACGCGGGGCGTCGTCACAGGCGGCCAGGACGCTAGCCAGCAGCAAGAGGGGCAGTCGGGACAGCGGCGAGGACATCGACAATCCTGAGCATGAGCGAAAAACCGGCGGCAAGCTTAGCAAAACGGGGATGTTTGAATAAGAGCAATTTGCAACTACCGGGTGAAAAGCCTGCGGCCAGTGCACTGGAGCAGGATCGCCCGCCACGCCTGCTCCATGAAAAAGGGCGACCCGAAGGCCGCCCTTTTTAGTCACCTTGCCCGAATCAGAACTCGTGGTCTGCAGTATCCGGGTTCAGGTTGTCGATGCCCAGCTTGCCGGCGGCCTGCTCGATGGCGCCGGTCTGCTTGACCAGGGCGGCGATGGCGTCGCGCACGATCTGATTGCCGGCGGCATTGTCGGCGGCGATCAGTTGGTCGTAGTGCTCGCCCTTGAGCGCGTGGTCGACGATCACCTGGATCTTCGCCTCAGTGTCCTGCAGGTCGGCCTTGAGCGTGGCGTCGGTGGCCGGGTCGATCTTGGCCACCAGCGACGACAGGCTCGGGCCGCTGACCTTGGAGCCGTCGGGACGGGTGTACTCGCCCAGATAGACGTTGCGGATGCCCTTGGCGTCGTAGAAGTGCGACCAGTGGGTGTTGTCGCTGAAGCAGTCGTGCTCGTCTTCAGGCGAGTTGGCTTCCAGCGAGACTTTCATGCGCTCGCCCGCCAGTTCGCCCAGCGACAGGCTGCCCATGCCGAACAGCATCTTGCGCAGGCCGTCCTTGACCGGCTCGGCTTCCAGCGAGGCGCGGTAGTTGTCGGCGACGTTCGGTGCCCAGTTGTCGACCATCTCCTGCAGGTCGCTGACCAGCAGATCGGTCACCGCCTTGAGGTAGGCGCGGCGACGGTCGTTGTGACCTCCGGTGGCGCCTGGACCTTCCAGGTAGTCCGACGCTGGACGGTTGCCGGCGCCAGGGCCGGTGCCGTTGAGGTCCTGGCCCCAGAGCAGGAATTCGATGGCGTGGTAGCCGGTGGCGACGTTGGCCTCCGAACCGCCGAGCTCGTTCAGGCTGGCGAGCTTCTCGGGGGTGATGTCCTTGACGTCGATCTTGTCTTCGCCCACCTGGATTTCCGGGTTGGCGATGATGTTGGCGTTGGCTGCCGGGTTGCCCAGGGCGTGCTCGTAGCTCTTGTCGACGTAGTCGATCAAGCCTTCGTCCAGCGGCCAGGCGTTCACCTGACCTTCCCAGTCGTCGATGATGGTGTTGCCGAAGCGGAAGGCCTCGCTTTGCAGGTACGGAACGCGCGAATCGACCCAGGCCTGCTTGGCGGCCTTGAGGGTGTCGTCGTTGGGTTGGGCGAGGAATGCGTCGATGGCGGTTTGCAGGTGCTTGGCGGTGCTCAGCGAGTCGCTGTAGACCGCGTGGACCATGTCGGCATACTGCTTGACCACGGCCTTGGCCGCTGCCTCGTCGACCGCTGCCGGCGCGCTGGCAGCGGTGCTGGCAGCCGGTGCCTGGGCTTGCGGGGCGGCAGCCTTGTCGTCCTTGCCTTCGCCGCAACCGGCGAGAGCGATGGCGATGGCCAGCAGACTGGCGGAGGCCAGAGGCATTCGAATCATTGTGAGTATCCCTGCGTCGTGTGGTTGGACCATGTAGTGCGGCCGGTGCGTGATGGCACGCTGAACCGGCACATGATGCGAAAGATTTGCATTTGATGTAAAGCGTCAGTCGCGCTTTTCGCGAAAATGGCGTTGCCGCGACCTTCGAGGTCGCTGCCGATCAGAGCACCGACATCTGGTTGCGCTGGGCCTGCTTGAGGAAGGCCGTGAGTTCACGCGCCGGCAGCGGTTTGCTGTAGTGGTAGCCCTGACCTTCGTGACAGCCTTGGGCGATGATGTAGGTTTCCTGCTCGGCGGTTTCCACGCCTTCGGCGATGACCTGCATGCCCAGGCTCTTGCCCAGTTGGATGATGGCGCGAACGATGGTGGCGTCGTCATCGTCGTCGAGCAAATCCTGGACGAAACTCTTGTCGATCTTGATCTTGTCCAGCGGCAGCGACTTCAGGTAACTGAGCGAGGAATAACCGGTGCCGAAGTCGTCGATGGCGATCAGCGCGCCGGAGCGGCGCAGACTGAGCAGGTGCTGGGCGGCGGTGCTGATGTCTTCCATCAGGCCGGTTTCAGTGACCTCCAATTCCAGGCTGCGCGGCGGCAAGCGATAGGCCTGCAACAGGTTGTTGACCACCCGTGGCAGCTCGGCGTGGTGCAATTGCACGGTGGACAGGTTGACGGCCATGCGCAGGTCACTGAAGCCCAGGTCGTGCCATTCGCGCAGTTGACGGCAGGCCTGGTCGAGCACCCATTCGCCAATGCTGATGATGTTGCCGTTCTGCTCGGCCAGGGGAATGAACTGGTCCGGCGGCACCATGCCCAGCTCTGGATGCTGCCAGCGCAGTAGCGCCTCGACGCCCACCACGCGGTTGTCGCGGTAGCTGATCTGCGGCTGGTACACCAGGTACAGCTGGTTACGCGGCAGCGCCTCGCGCAGGTCCTTTTCCAACTCGCGGCGGCGGCGCATTTCGCTGTCGACGCTGGCGATGTAGAACTGGTAGCGATTGCGCGAGCGGGCCTTGGCCAAGGTCATGGTCTGCTCGGCTTTTTGCAGCAGCTTTTCGGTGCTGTCGCCATCTTCGGGGAACAGGGTGATGCCGATGGTGGCGCGCAGGCGGATTTCCTGATGGTCGAGGGCAAACGGGGTGTCCAGGTCGTCGAGAATGCTCTGTGCCAGTTCCGCCGCTTCGTAGGGCTGTTCGATATTGGCCTGGACCAGGGCGAACTGGTCGCCGCCCAGGCGCGCCAGGGCACCGAGCCGACCGCTGTGGGCACGCAGGCGGTCGGCCAGGGCCAGCAGCAATTGGTCGCCCACTTGGTAGCTGAATTGCTCGTTGATGCCTTTGAAGTCGTCCAGTCCCACGCACAGCACCGCCACCCGGTGCTGCAGACGTCCGGCATCGGCCAGGATCTTGTCCAACTGCTGCTGCAGTTGCTGACGATTGGCCAGGCCGGTCAGGAAGTCGTACTGAGCCATGCGCTGCAGGCTGGTCTCGGCTTCGTGGCGCAGGTGGGTGTTGCGCTCGATGGAGGCCAGCAGTTGGTTGGCCGTGTCGACCCACAGCCCCAGTTCATTGCGTTCATGGCCCTTGAGCTGGGGAATCTGGTGCTGACTGGGTCGATCCGGATTGATCTGGGTGAGGTGCTCGATGATCCTCGACAGCGGTTTGGTCAACAGCCAGTGGTAGACCAGATAAAGCACCAGGCCCATGGCCAGGGCGCGTAGCACGCCGGAGATGAAGATGATCACCGCATTGACCAGGAAGCCCTCGCCATAACTGGCGGTGTCGAGGGTGATGCTGAGGTCGCCGTAGTACTCGCTATAGGGGCCACGGCCGACCAGTTGCGTGGTGTAGGTGCGTTCCTGACCGAGGATCAGGTCGGTCAGCCAGCGCAGTGGCATGTCCTGCAGCGGGCGGGATTTCTGCGCGAGCATGGTCTCGTTGGGGTGGCCGATGGAGGCCATGCGCACCGACTGGTCCTGGAACAGACCTTCCATGACCTGCATGCCCATCTCTCGGTCGAGACTATAGACCGCCTGGGTGGACGGGTCGCGGAACATGTCGAGGATGCGCTGGGCGTCGTTGTCGACGGCCTGGCGGGTCTTGTAGGTGTCATAGACGATCTGCGCGCAACTGAGCACCACGCCCACCGCGAGCGCCGCCAGCAGCACGACCCTGAGCAACTTGACGGACAAGCTGTTCCGAAATTCCAGCTTCAAAGGGGGTTCCTTAATCCATGCGCATGCCATTATTTTGCCATCAACCCTGGCAATACACTATCGACCGATTGCCGCGGCAGGCGAGGAGCCCGTCGCTGGATGCACCCTGGTGATTGTATCGGTTAAGCGACCCGGGGACTTGAATGTCCTGCGTCAACTTTCCAGATGGTTGATGTTAGCGCGCTATGGGCGCGGGGCAAGCGCTGGAGGGCAGGATCATGCAGGCGTCAACCTTCGTGCATGGTGCAAGGGCACGGATCGAGCATGGGGCAGGTTGGAGAAATCCAAAGAATAGCCCGTTGCTGAAGCAGCGGGGCGAGGAATGGCCCCGAACGGTTCTGTCCTTACGGCCCAAGCACTCCGGGGGAGTGTTTGGGCCGTCGAAGCGACCGAGGTCACCAAGCGCGGCACACCAGCCTTGGCACAGGCCCTAATCGATATAACTGATCACGGGCGGTAATCCGTACTCGTGCAACCAGCGTTCGTCGTTTCTTGAGTAACAGAAACCTCCGATATGATGCCCGGGTTTCGACTCCAGGACCTCAAGATCTTCCACTGTTATCCCTTTTCCGTCCGCCCCCCGCAGATCATGAATATGAATCTTGCGTTTGCGCAGATTCTGCCGAATCTGCCGGTAATCATCGTTGGTGTTTCGGATTGCGTTGTAAAAGTCCACTTCCACCTCCGAGACCAGTCTTCGGGTTCGATGGCGGATAATAGAGTGACCGTAGACGCCAGTATCATCTGCAAAAAATTCACCAGCGTTCAGGTAAGGGTCTCGCCGGACCGTGACCTTGCCCGAGGCATTTTTATAGCTCGTCCAGTTGTTGCCGACTTTATCACCATGAACGCCCGAATAGAGGTGGATATCGCTCATGGAATTACGCCGCGCGATGCGGATCAATGGCTCCTGAACATCGGCTTGAACGATGGCCATATCCGAGCCCCACAGCGTTTTCGCCTGGGGTCCTGTTACGGCCACTTCATGCCACTGAGGAATTCGCTGGAACTTGGGTAGCTTGACGGTCGTTACAGTGCGCGACAAGTGACCGAAGCGCTTCAGGCCTTTCGTCTTGGCGCCTACGTTGCCCGGGAGAATGGGACGCTTCGTGAGCGCTGAGCGACTGGCCATTGAGCGTGTGGCTATCCGGGTCGCCGCCCGTCCCGTGATGAGCGCACCCACCGCCGCTCCTGAGAGACCAATGCCGAGTGATAGATAACCCAAGGTTTGTGAGAGCTGCGGGTCACTGTCTTCCAGAACCAACGACGCAATCTCGAATCCAGACGAGACCAGCGCAAGTCCGGTAACTGCCAGCGCCAGACCCAAGGAGGTGCCGCCGGTGAAGGGTGCGGTCATGACACCGACCGCTGCCATCGCGTAACGAAACTCCTTACTTTCCAACAAGGTGCCGGATACCTTGCGAGAATACTGGGCGACCCGTTGATGGCCGCTGGGATCGTGGAAGTTGATGGGGTCGGCACCGCAGTAGGCATACGCGGCCGGCCCCCCTGGGCCGAAAGGACTCAAGCTGTCCGGGCTCTGGAACGACAAGTACTCAGGGTTGTAGAGCCGGTAGTTGCCCAGGTAGTAAGTGCCGTCTGGCAGCATGGGCTCGCCTTTGAACCCGAGCCAGACATTGGACCGGCTTTGAAACGCTCGATATCCGTAGGGCGAATAGGTGTGATACTCGAGGGTATCGCCGTCGCCGAAACTGGCGAATATCGTGCCACTGGCATCGCGCATTTCGAAACTCGAAGAGACGAGCTCGCCGTCGGTCCAGCGCTGTTGTCTGTAACAGCCTGGGCTGTCGTTTACCAAGACGTGGTAGTCGCGAACCGGCGGTTTTTTGGAGTCAACCTTCCTGACTTTGGAGCGTGCGTAAACCCTACCAGCGAAATAATGAAACTGGTAACTCTCGGAAAAATTACTGCTGGAGTGTACGCTGCGTAGTCTGCCCAGGTCGTCGTAACCGTGTGCATAGGTGACCGTATCCTTTACATCGAAGGAGCCCGACTTTTTAGGTTGGCCGTTACCGTAGAAGCTGGCATCTCTTCCTAGCCAGCGGCCGAGATTATCGCTCTTGATCGTTTGAGTGCCGTGTTTGTGCAATAACCCCGGCTTTTGCGGCACGTAGGATCTTTCGAATACAGGGCTCCATCGAGAAGTGCCGGGCCCCCAATCTTTTTCGATGTATTGAGTGCGGGTGACATTGCCGAGCAGGTCATAGTCAAAAACCTGTTCGACCATGGCCCCTTCATGGAACATGAAGTGTTTTCCACTGCCCGACCACTTGATCAGCCGTCCATGTGCATCATAAACATAGCGGTCGCTCGAGTGTTCATCGTTCCCGACCTTCAGCGTGCTGCTGGTCAGTTGGCCGTCCGCCGAGAGCGTGCGGCTCAATACATGAGTTGCCATGCCCGGGCATGTAAAGGTGCGTGATACTTCGTTACTCAGGGCATCGTAGGCATAGTGAACGGAGAGCGTGCGTTTTTTCCAACGTCTTCTATGCATTCCTGGGACAGCAGACCATCATCCTGGTAGGTGAAAGTCGTTTTGCAGACGTCATTGACTTGCTCGGTGACCCGACCAAACGCATCGTAAGTAAAAGCGGTGGTCTGGCCGACGATGTCTGTCTTCTTCAGGATCTGGCCCCGTAGGCTGTAAAGCGTGCGGGTGTTCAACGATTCGATGATCTTTCCATCCAACTCATAACTCACTGGACACAGAACGTCCAGTGTCCGAGTGGCGTTGTCCCAGGTCGATGAAAATGCTTTTAGGGGTGGGGGCGATTCGTCGGTAGAGGTGTCATTCGATGCCGTGAACGACTCGACGACTCCATTGACCGTCCGGGTACGCAGTTGGCCTAGGGCATCGACCGTTTGTGAACCGAGCACAATAGGGTTTGATGTTTTTTCGTTAGTGCCAGTGCTAACCCGCGTCAGTGTTGCCTCGTTGGCGAGCGAGGAGTGATTATCGGCGGAGTATCGGTTTTCGATGATCAAGCCGTTTTCATTCTGCTTGATCAGTCTGCCGTGTTCATCGTATTCAAATGTTTGCTCGAATGATTGCCCGCCCGCTTTTCGGTGCACGCCAGCGAGTAAGCCATCCTCGGAGTAGCTCAACTGAGTAGCGCTGAGCAGGGCGGCGTTTTTCACATCCAGTCTGCGCGACTCGATGGATGTCTTGCGGCCCTGAGCATCGAATACCGAGTTGATCTGCAATGTGCCTCGATTGGCCTTGTCCAGGCCCGACTCCTCCGTCAGAGTGCCTGTTATCGGATCCCATCTAGTTGCATAGCTGAAATTGCCGTGCACGGCTTTTCTGGAATGGGCGCTGTAGGTGATGTCGACCGACTTGCTATCCAGTACGTTTTCTGCGGCATCTTTGAGTCTTGAGGTGGTGGTATGACCTGATTGGTCTTGGAGAAAGGTATACAGCGTTTCCAACTGATGCAGGCATTGGTGTCCCGCATCGTAATCGAAGATCCTCGTCGCACACTGGCGGCCCAGATCATCGTAATCGGCTGACGCCATCAGCAACCAGTTTTTACCATCGTAGGTGATCGAGGTTTCCAGGGCTCGTCCCTGCGCATCGACGGTCAGACGACTGGCCAGTGTGGTTCCGGTCTCATGAACCTCATGCTGCAAATACCCTGATGCAAGCTGCGTGCGCGTATGCGTCGTTTCATGGACCACTGCTCCAGCCCGGGTGGACTTGACGTTCGTCAGACACCCGGTTTTGTCGTACGTCCACTGGGTATCGGTGCCCTCGGCATCGACTCGATTCAGCAAGGTATTGGTCAGCGTCGATAGCGTGCTGCTGGACACACTGGGCTCGTTCTCGGGGGATACCACTTTCACGAGTCGGGTCAGTGCGCGCGGATGTCCCTGCGGTTGACTGTAGGTCACAGAGGTAATGACTTTGGTAGAGGCAATCTCTGCCCCTTCACAATCGAGGGCATACAGGGTATTTGTAGTGACTCGACCAAATCCCGGCTTTTTCTTGTCGGTTTCGTAGAGCAATTCCTCGACCTGCATCGCGTCTGCCGCCCACGGCTTTTTCAACTTGAATCCTGTCGAGTTCTGTTTACTCTGCCACGCCAAAGACTTATCCAGACTGGCCATCATCTCCTTGAATGCACTACGCTCTTCTTCATCCTGTGAGGCCTTTAGTTGCGCTTTCAGACTGTCGACGTAGGATTTCGCCCAGCGTTTGGCGATGTTCAATTGCAGTTCCGTGATATCCGTACGTTCGAATGCTGGCTCGAATATGGTCAGCTTTCGGGACGGCACCAAGACGTGCGCTCTGTTCACGTGGGGCTGCTGGATAGGCGTCAGCTTCGCATAGCCATAGAAGTTCAGCCTCTGCGCATGCAGTGTGCCCTGCTTGCGTACAAACACCAGTTCTGACTCAGGGTGGGATGAGAACCCTGCGCTGCTACCGGGATACTTCAGTTCGATAGGGAGCTGGAACGCGCTTTGTGCGTAATCGGTGCCCGTGTGGGATAAGGTCACGGTGGTGTGCGCGACGGTATACCATGTCAGGCCCTTGTTACCAAAGAAGTAAAAGCCCAAGCCTACCGGATTGGCGTAATCCACTGCAGCGAGGTGCCACTTACTCAACCAGTTTTCGAGGTCGATCTCTGACACTCTCTCATTTTCTTCCTTGATATTGTAGACTTCGTAGTCGTTGTAGTATGTCCATTCGGTGAGCGTGTCGGCATCTTCATATGCCACCAAATTCCCGTAGGCATCGAATTGCCAAGTCACTTTTCCATCTTCTTGGCCATCCTGTGAGCGGGTCGTCGTAATTTGGCTTCGATTCTTATGTTTGACGACACTGAGTTCGTGCGTAGTCTTTACTACGCTGCCGTCCACTTCGAAGGTAGACGAATTGAGCCAGCCTCCCTCGTACACGTAGGTATATTTACCCAGCGTATGGGGTTTGGATGTTCCATCGTTGTCGACCCACGTACCTTGCGTGCAGGTTACGGTCGTTGTGCTGGTGTTATGCTTGCTGTCATCGGCGTAACGATAGGCGGCTGTGAATCGATTGGCGTGCGTTTGGCCGTGTAGCAGCAGGCTGTAGCTGGCCACCGCTGATTTGTTGTACGTCAAGAGTGCCGTATCCGTCAGTGGGTGGTCACCGCGTTCATCGTAGGTACGGATCACTTCGAGTTTTTCGACACGCTGGCCCGTGAGGGCCAAGCGATAGATTTTCTTGGTGGCGTATGTGCCTGCACCGCTCAACGCGAGTTCGATACTGTCTGTTTCATGTTTAGCGTGGATCGTCATCGCCTGGTCGGTGTCTGGATAGACCCGCAGCTGACTGAGTTTGTCCGCCTGCCATTTTACCTGCAGCAAATCGCCTTGCGCGTCGCTGACTGCGGCTAACCGAGGCTGTGTAGACTTGTCGATCCAGGTGAGCTCTACCGACTGACCGGTGGGCGCCACCACTTGGGTCAGTAGAACGTTGCCCAACGCGTTCTTCCCAGTGCTCACCAATTCATACACTTGAGCGACGCCATTCTTCAGCATCACGCAGATATGTTTCTCGTGGGTGTCTGATTTGTAGTTGTCATTTTCTTCGACATTGGCGACGCGGGCTTTGGTGAAGGCGCTGGCATCCAGCAGATAATCATTGCCGCGTACAAATCCGTGCATATCGACCTGGCAGGAAATTCGCTGCTCATTGATGCAAGGCAGGTCGTTGAGGCTCAAGCGTGAGGTCGAATTGCCCAGTCCTCCCCAGTAAAGCGACCACGTGCCATAGCCGAAAAGCCGTAACGCCATATCCGTCAGGCTGCCGGTCACTTCAAGTGTGAAGGCAGGTCCATCGCCGATATCCAGAAAACTTGCGATCGGCAATTGGAAGTGTCCGCGGCCCGTGCGCTCATCGATCGTAATGCAGTCGAATCCACCAAAGTCTTCGCTCATGAGTCTCTCCTCGACTGTTTCACACCGGTGAAAAGTGGGTGATATAGGCGCTCAAAGAGTCGGCCGATCCATGCACATCTGGCAACTGACAGAAATATCAGGGGGCTTGAAAATGAAAAGCCCGATGCCTTTTGAGGGGCATCGGGCTTGAGCGGCTTGGCTCAGACCAAGGGGATTCAGTTCATCCTCCGGTCCGGAACCACTTCAGGCTCGGTCAGGCCTTGAAGGTCTTGCCTTCGAACTGCTCGGCCACGAAGGCCCAGTTGACCAGGTTCCAGAACGCCTCGACGTACTTCGGACGCAGGTTGCGGTAGTCGATGTAGTAGGCGTGTTCCCAGACGTCGCAGGTCAGCAGCGGGGTGTCGCCGCTGGTCAGCGGGTTGCCGGCACCGATGGTGCTGGCCAGGGCCAGGGAGCCGTCAGCCTTCTTCACCAGCCAGCCCCAGCCGGAGCCGAAAGTACCGACCGACGTCTTGGTGAATTCTTCCTTGAACTTGTCGAAGGAACCGAAGGCAGCGTTGATGGCATCGGCCAGGGCGCCAGTCGGTTGGCCGCCGGCGTTGGGCGCCAGGCAGTTCCAGTAGAAGGTGTGGTTCCAGACCTGCGCGGCGTTGTTGAAGATGCCGCCCGACGACGTCTTGACGATGTCTTCCAGCGACTTGCCTTCGAATTCGGTACCTGGGACCAGGTTGTTCAGGTTCACGACGTAGGTGTTGTGGTGCTTGTCGTGGTGATACTCCAGGGTTTCCTTGGAGATGTGCGGCTGCAGGGCATCGTGGGCGTAGGGCAGCGGCGGCAATTCAAAAGCCATGGTGGATCTCCTGATTCAGGTCTAGTTCGCGGTTTGCGCAGGGCCGATCACGGGCGGCCCTTTGTACGTCGGCGAGTCTTTACTCTTTGCGACGTAAGCGTTCGATCATAGCACCGGCCCCCGCGCATAACCACGCAACAACTATAGGGATTAAGGGTTCCGGCGCGAGGGTGGCGACAGCGACAGGAGGCCGCGTGGCGATCAGCCGAGAATCAACTGCGCTGCCACCGCGAACATCATCACCGCGACCATCAGGTCCAACAGTCGCCAGGTCGTCGGGCGCGCCAGCCAGGGCGCGAGCCAGGCGGCGCCCAGCGCGAGGGTGAAGAACCACACCAGCGAAGCGCTCGCAGCCCCTGCCACATAGGCGCCGGGGACGCTCTGCTGGGCGCCCAGCGAGCCGATCAGCAGCACGGTGTCGAGGTACACGTGGGGGTTGAGCAGGGTCACCGCCAGGGCGCTGAGCAGTACCGCGCGCCGTGAGCGCAGGCCCTGGCCCTCCTGCTGCGCCAGGCTCTGTTTCGAGCAGGCGCGCTGCAGCGCCTTGGCGCCGTACCAGATCAGGAACAGCGCGCCGCCCCAACGCGCCGCTGCGAGCAACATCGGGTTGTGGGCCAGCACGGTGGCCAGTCCGAACACACCTGCGGCCACCAGCAGCGCGTCGCAGGCCACACACAGCAGCGCCACGGGCACATGGTGTTCGCGGCGCAGACTCTGGGCCAGGACGAACGCGTTCTGCGTACCGATGGCCATGATCAGGCCGAAAGCCACCAACATGCCGTTCATATAACTTTGCCACATGGCCATAGACTCCAAGAGCGCCACTGCAAGGTGCGACGCGGGTTGCCTGAGAAGAGGCTGGCCATTGTGCTGAGCGCAGAGGTATAAGAAAAACAAATAAAGCTGATCAGGCATTAGTGAAATCGATGTTCGACTATAAATCGCTCGCCGCACTGGCGGCCGTCATCGAGCAGGGTGGGTTCGAGCGGGCCGCCCAGGTACTGGGCCTGTCGCAATCGGCGGTGTCGCAACGCATTAAACTGCTCGAGGCGCGGGTCGGTCAGCCAGTGCTGGTACGCGCCACGCCGCCAAGCCCGACCGAAGTCGGGCGGCAGTTGCTCAACCATGTCCAGCAGGTGCGCCTGCTCGAGCGCGACCTGCAGCGTCAGGTGCCGGCACTGGACGAGCAGGGCATCCCTGAGCGCCTGCGTATCGCGTTGAATGCCGACAGCCTGGCCACCTGGTGGGCAGGTGCGGTGGGCGATTTCTGCGCTGGCCAGCAGGTGCTGCTGGACCTGGTGGTGGAGGACCAGGACGTCGGCCTGCGGCGCATGCGCGCCGGCGAAGTGGCGGCGTGCCTGTGTGGCAGCGAGCGGCCAGTGGCCGGCGCACGCAGTCTGGCGCTGGGAGCGATGCGTTACCGCGCGCTGGCCAGTCCGGCCTTCATGGCCCGGTATTTTCCTCGCGGCTTCGAGATCGCGCGCCTGGCCCGCGCACCCGCCGTGGTCTACGGCCCCGACGACTTCCTGCAACACCGTTACCTTGCGTCCCTGGGCCTGGACGAAAGCTTCATCCATCACCTGTGTCCATCCTCCGAGGGTTTTCTGCGTCTGACCGAAGCGGGGCTTGGCTGGGGACTGGTGCCTGAGCTGCAAGCGCGCGAGCCGTTGGCCAGCGGCCAGTTGATGGAAATCTGCAGCGATACCCCCATCGACGTACCGTTGTACTGGCATCATTGGCGCAATGGCGGGCAACTGCTCGCCGATTTGACCGAACACCTGCGCCAGGCGGCGCCGGCGTGGCTGGTGCCCTTGTAGGCACGGGCAGCGTCAACTGCATCTGTAATCTGGCAAGGCGGAGTCTTACATGCGAATTCTGGTCACCGGCGCAAGCGGCTTCATCGGCGGGCGCTTTGCGCGCTTCGCCCTGGAGCAGGGCCTGCAGGTAAGGGTCAACGGCCGTCGCGCCGAGGGCGTCGAGCATCTGGTCAAGCGCGGCGCCCAGTTCATTCCGGGTGACCTGGGCGATGCCGAGGTCGCTCGGCGGTTGTGTCAGGGCGTCGAGGCGGTGGTGCATTGCGCCGGGGCGGTGGGCACCTGGGGGCGTTATCAGGACTTTCATCACGGCAACGTGGTGCTCACCGAGAACGTGGTCGAAGGTTGTTTGAAAGAGCATGTACGGCGCCTGGTGCACCTGTCCTCGCCGTCGATCTGCTTCACCGGCCGCTCGCGTCTGGAGGTGCGTGAGGACCAGGTGCCGCGGCGCTTCCACGACCACTATGCGCTGACCAAGCACCTGGCCGAACAGAAGGTCTTCGGTGCCCAGGAGTTCGGTCTCGAGGTGCTGGCCTTGCGCCCGCGCCTGGTCACCGGGGCCGGCGACGCGAGCATCTTCCCACGGCTGATGCGCCTGCAGCAGAAGGGGCGCCTGGCGATCATCGGCAATGGCCTGAACAAGATCGACTTTACCAGCGTGCACAACCTCAACGAGGCGTTGCTCAGCGCCCTGTTCGCCGACGCGCCGGCCCTCGGCCAGGCCTATAACATCAGTAACGGCCAGCCGTTGCCGGTGTGGGATGTGGTCAATTACGTGATGCGCCAGATGCAACTGCCGCAGGTCACCCGCTACCGCTCCTACGGCCTTGCTTACAGCATGGCCGCCGTCAACGAGGCCGCCTGCCTGCTCTGGCCCGGCCGCCCGCAACCCACCCTGAGCCGCACGGCGGTGCAGGTGATGAGCCAGGATTTCACCCTCGATATCAGCCGCGCCCGGCATAATCTGGACTATCGCCCCAAGGTCAGTCTGTGGACCGCCCTGGATGAATTCTGCACCTGGTGGCAGCACCTGCCGGGCTCGCGCTGAATCTGCCGAACCGGTCACGGTCATCACGACGTCGCCTGCTCTGTTTATAATGTGCCTTTTTTGCTATCAGTTCGGTCGAACCTACCCATGCGCAACGATGCCCACGACGATTTCGATGACGTCCCCGTTCTCAGAGCCGGTACGCCCGACGATGACGAACTGCTGCCGACCCATGTGGCCCGCGTGCGCCAGAAGGCCGAACGTCCCGCCAGCAGCGGGCCACTATGGGCGCTGCTGGTGGCTTCGTTCGTCGCCCTCGGCGGTCTTGGCTGGTGGAGCTATCAGCAGATTTCGCTGATGGAGCAGCAACTGGTCGCCACCCAGGAAAGCTTCGCCCGCATCAGCGAAGAAGCGGCGGGTCGGTTGCAGGTGATCAGCGGCAAAGTGGCGGCGAGCGAGTCGAACAACAGCTCTGGTAGCGAAGCCCTGAAGCAGCAGATCAGCCAGTTGCAGGCAGCGTTGGCCGAGCAGGGCAAGCAGCAGGAAGGTGTCGCTGGTCAGGCGGGTGATATGGGCAAGCGTCTGGAGCAGGTGCTGGAGCAGACCGCCGCGCAGCAGAAAGCGCTCACCGAGATGCAGGCCCAGTTGCAGGAGCAGCTCAAGGCGGTGAATGGCGAGCTGGCGGCGCTCAAGTCGGGTCAGGTGGACGGTGGCAAGCTCGATGGTCAGCTCAAAAGCCTCAGTGGCGAAGTGGCCAACCTGAAGAAGCAAGGCGCGGCCATCGACAGCCTCGCCCAGGATGTGCTGGTGCTCAAGAGCCAGGCCGACAACCGTCCGGCCGCGCAGGCTGCGGGGGCGTCCGTGCAGGAGTTCGATGCCTTCCGTGGCCAGACCACCCGCAGCCTCAACACCTTGCAAAGCCAAATTCAAAACCTTCAGCAGCAGCTCAACGCGCGACCTTGAGCGAACCGCGTTTCAACGCAAATTGCAGCCGGCTCTGAGGTAGTCCTCCAGCGGCCGGTTTGGGCGGAAGGGTTCAAGGTTCCATTCCGGTTTGTCATGGGCAATACGCATGTGGCAGACCATCTGTTGGGTCATGCCGCCGTTGTCATTTTGCACCCACTGCCAATCGCTGCTGAATTTTTCACGCATTTCTCGATCCGCAGCATTTTCCGCATCCGCTGACGGGTTCGCCTTCACTGCCCGGGCGCAATCTGTCGGCACCAGGCCAAGTGCCCATTCCCTCTTAGGTGGATTGACATCGCTGCGCTCGAACCAGTGGCCGGACACGAAGTAACGTGCGCAGATCACATCACCGAGCTTGGCCTGGGACGCTTCGACATAGTCGAAACGGGCATCGCGCCCAGGTTGTGGCAGTGTCAGGGTAATGATCGGGACGAATGTTCCGGTCTCCTGATAGAACCTGCGTTGAGCCTGCTGCGCTTTGGGCAACCCCAACGGCCTGTCGTGCAGATAGAAAAATGCCTGGATCGGCAGACGGGTCGGGATATCCATGTCCCAGGTCTCTGCACGCAATTCGTTGTTCTGTTTGTAGGGTGTGGCCGGCAGCAGTGCCGTGGCCCCCACTCCAGCGTTGAAGCCGCTTACCGCGACCTGCCCCAATCCGCTGACGACCGAAAAGCCGCATTGTCGGCCGGGATGATTGCCGTAGTTGGCAAGCCAGCCTTGGGCTGTGCTGATGCCCTGCAAGTGGCAGGCTCGACTGCTGGCTCCGCCCACTTGTGACGGCCCACAGCCCTGCTCGGAGCGTGTTTGCTGCCCTCCATCGGCTGGAAAGAAGCACAGCACCTGCAAGGCTTGGATACCTGTCGGTCGGTCGTCACCGGGGTAGATGATATAGCCGTCGGTATCGTTGAAGGCCAGGCGGTTGAAAGTGGCATTTTTGGCCAGATACATGTAGGCCGTGCCGCCGTTGGCGCGCTCTTCGGGTGAGGGGTTCCAGCTTTTTTCCTGATTCAGGTGGGTCGTGCCTCGAAGGATCACGCCGGCGCACAGGAACCGAGGTTTATTGCTGCTGCCGCAGTTGACGGGGGCGTCATCGTAACGCGCCTGCAGCGCCGTTGCCGTTTCCGGCCCGGAGGACGCCACTGCCACCGTGTGGCCAAGAGCCAGGCTTACTGCAAGCACGCTCAGCTTCAGTATGACGGGGTATGGATACATGGCGGATCCCTTGCAGGGTTGATGGTGTCGTTAGCGCCCTGTCAGCGCGGCGCCCGAGCGGCGCTGCACCGACCGTAAGTAAATGTGCCTAGGGCGGCAACTGGTAAAAATGTCAGCTGAAGCTCAGGGCCGATCTGCCGAGTCGACCTATCAGTTTTGTCAGGTGTGCGGTGCGTCCATTCTTGCTAAGTTTTTTTGCAGCACTGCGATAGCGAACGAACAGGTGAACCCTAAACAGGGTGCCCTCGAGGCTGAGGGGTACTGTTTTGGCCGAAGAGTTACACACCCTGGCCGTCCGGATCGCTTTGCAAGTTTTCCGAATAACGAGTTCGCTAATTCATGCGCTGCATGAATTCGCCCGCGAGAACGTGTGCCTGTGATTTGATAACTTCAGCGGTTATTCAAATAGCACGTGCAAGGTTACTTCAAAGGTAAGCTGACACTACGGAGTTCTACCATGACCGCAGATAATACAGTGATTCAACGCAGCAGTGTTCAGGTGAAGCCCGGTGCGCGCTCGATCAAACTTACCCAGGATCCAGGCATTCTCGACCTCCCCGAGATGAAGATTTCTGGTCTGATCGACGATGTAATATTGCCGGTGGCTGATCAGGATAAAGACCTCCAGGTGGTTATCCCCAATTGGCCTAGTAGCGAAGAGGACTACATACTCGTTCTGACGTGGAATGACCAGGAGCTCACTGGCCCAGAGGCACAACATCAAATTACTGCCGCTGAGAAAGCGGATCCTGACTTCGAATTCGTGTTGACCTTTCTCGCGTCTAATTGGGACTCGGTCGCGGAGGGGCACGATGTCACCTTCACGCTCGGCTATAACAGTATTCCTTTCCCGGACCCTGACGGTGATCCTGGTCCTACCCGCCTGCTGCGCATCGATAAGCTGCCACCGGGTGGCAACACTCCTGAAACACTTGCAGCTATCGAGTTCCCTCGTTCGGTCGAGGCCAGTAATCGAATTCTCCTCAGTGATTTCGTGGCAGACAAGTTGCCGGTACAGATCAAAGGGTACGTCAATCAAGAATCAGGAGACCTCATTACCGTCACCGCCAGTGACGGTACCCAAGACGTGACATTCGGACCGTTCACCGTCACGAATTCGGGCCGATATACAGACGCAGAGTTTGAACTTTCAAAACTGCAAGCGCTGCCGGACTTGGCGCCTATCACCTTCACCTATGAGATCGTCGATAAAGCCGGCAATCGTTCGATCGTATCGCAGCCGCGTGTACTGGAGCTTTTGCTGAAAAATGTTCCGGTCAACCCTCTGCCTACGCCGATCGTACCGATCTTCGACAGTGAAGGTCTGATTCTGGACGAGCATGCCCGAGCTGGGGTCGTGGTCCAGATTCCTCTGTTCCCCGAGGCCTCGGTCGGTGACCAGATCACAGTGATTTGGAGTGGGCAACGGGCCGATCCGGCGCAGATTACCACCATCCCCATTGTCGAGCCTTTGCTTGAAGTGATGTTGCTCTACAACCTGCTCATCCTTGGCAAGCATACTGGCTCGGTCGACGTCACCTACGAGCTCTGGCGCAGTGGTTCTCTTATCGGTACACCCACTGTACCCGCTGTGGTCGAGGTCGAACTGCGGGTTCCGGGAGGTACGGATCCTGATCCAGAGACCCCAGAACACGAAAAACTCAAACCGGCAGATATCGTCGGCGGCGATTCGAAAGTAAAGAATGAGCTCTCGCCTGAAGACTTGAAAATTGACGCCACACTGTTCATTTCTCCTGAAACGGTCGATGGCAATGTTCTTTTCGAGGCTGGCGACCGCTTGGCCTTGCTATGGGGCTCACAAACACCTCACCCGCTTGACTCAGTCACGGCGGGCGAAGCTTCGGGGGCCGTTGATCTAGAGCGCCCCGTACCTTCGGCTCTACTGTTGGCCGAAGGCAGTGGCGAGGTGTCGATGAGCTATACGGTCACCCGGCCATTCGGCGCTGGCGGGGAGACGAACACTTCGCTCTCGCCCGCTCAGACTGTGAAGGTGCTCAGTGGCGCCGATCTGCCTGGCGGGGGAACTCCACCCGCAAAACCGGTTTTCACGCGGCTGAACGCAAACGGTGCCATTGGACGCGCGGAAGCCGCATCGGACCTGCCGTTGCGAATCGACGCGTACATCAATATGGCGGTCGGCGACATCGTCGTGATTTATTTGAGGGCGGACGATTCACCGAACAGTAGACCAGGGACGGATATTCCGGCGGCGACCGATACCTTGCCGCCGATCACCGTCGTGCAGAAACATATCGATCAGGGCTATATCACGGCTGAGGTTCGGCGAGCATGGGCGTTCATAGTGTGCCGCGGCTCTGCCACGCCTTATTACACCGCCACCAATCCAAAACTCACACCCGTGACGCCGGTGAAGTCGGAGGCGAATCGGACGCCTGTAGCCGTCCGGGAAAGTTCATCGCCCACCTGCCCGATCCCTACGCGTTGAATCGATTGTCTCCTGCGTAAACGCCTTCCAGGCTTGTGCAGGTCACCGCTCGATGAACGTATCTGACAACGCGGCCGCCGGTCGAGCCGGCGGCCAGCGTCAGGAGCTGAACATGAACCATGATCGACCACTCTCGTCGGTGCAGGCTACACGCAGGGCGCCTCCCCGTCTCCCACCGCCCAGCATCCCTGCCGCCCATGAGGGCCGCGGCGTGGGCCAGCACCTGTTGGACGATGAGCGACGCCCGCTCGCGGTGACGGTGCTGGCGGTGCATCTGGAGCCAGACGACATCATCACGCTGTATTGGAACGGTGTGCTCCTGGAGAGAAAGATTTACCTCCCCGCGGATGGGTCGCAAATGACATTTCTGGTCGCACCGTCGCGTATCCCCGAGGGCAGCGGCCGCGTGCACTACACTTGGGAAGATCCATTGGCCCCCATACCCGATGAGTCCACGCCGCTGGATGTCATGGTCAAGCGCGAGGTTCCGGGCGGCGTCGATCCTGACCCTTTCACTGAGATAAACGAAAACCTCACAGCGCCCGGGGGCATCCCCCCAGTGATCGATGCCAACCAGGCAGCCAAAGGCGTGGATGTCATCATCGACTCTTACGAGAACCGACAGGTAGGAGACATCGCCTGGCTCAGTTGGCACGGCGAGATGGTGCGGGTGGACGTTCCCTCGGGTGTTCAGTCTTTCACGATTCACGTCGATCAGGACGTCATCGCGCGGGCGGGCGATACCGACCAGTTGGTGGTGCGCTATGAGATCCGCGATGAGGTCAACAACCGCTCGAAATGGTCACCCTCGGCCGGTGGCGTGGTGGATCTGGGCGGTGGGACGCTGGATGCGCCTCGCGTTCCCAGTGCCGACGACCAGGGGCGTGTGGACTATGAAGCGTTGACTGGCGACTTGGACGTGGTGTTGGGACCCTATCCGGGTATCAAGCTCAATGATGTGTTGATTCTCACCTGGAAGGGCGAAAGTGCAGGCGGCGGGACGCTGCCAGACTTCAACCTCCTGCATACCGTAGTGGCCCAAGACTTGATCACTGGCGCAGTCGTAAAGGTGCCGAAAGACGAGGTGGCCGCAGTGCTGCAGGGGCAAGCGCGGCTCAGATACCGGCTCCTCGCAGGCGCCAACCCGGTATCTCGAAGCACGAGCATCCGGGTGGTTGGGCGCATTTCGCTCGCGGCGCCCAGAGTGCTGGAGGCCGACAATTCGACATTGGACCCTGTCGCGGTACCGGCGCACGGGGCCAGTGTGAGGATTGAGCGGTACGCCAGCATGGCAGCAGGTGACCTATTGCTCGTTGAATGGATAGGCAAGACCCGCTCTGGAGGCGTCAGTTATCACAACCGAACTGTCACCGTGAAGGAAGTTCAGGTGGGCAAGCCCATCGAGCTGCTGTTTGACAAGGCCGTTGTCCAGCATATCGCCGGAGGCTCGCTCGAACTCTACTACACGCTCACCAGTATCGGTGGCGCCATCTCGATGTCTGGCAAGCAGAGCCTGACGGTGAAAGAGAGTTCACCCATGCCACGTCCTGAGGTACGCGATGCTAAGGGCGATGTGCTGGATCCCAAGGATGCGCCCAACGGCACGACGGTGATCTGCCGCAAAGGTTTGTTCGCGGCGGGTGACGAGCTTGAGATGTGGTGGGAAGGCCTCACACAGACTGAGGGTGATGATACCTATCGTGAGCAACGATCCCTTACCGGTAATCAGGCTCAACAGGATCAGGCGTTCGAGATCGATCCGAAGTACATCACCCGCAATATCGAGAAAGACGTCAAGGTCTATTGCCGGATGCTCAACCGGCCATTGGACTCCGATATCTTCACGCTGAAGATTCGAGCATTGTCCTCCGAATTGGCGGCCCCGACAGTCAAGGAGGCTGCCGGTAGCCTCCTAGACCCCATGCAGGCGCGCAATGGCGCACACGTGACGGTGAGCTACCCAGGTATGCAAGTGGGTGATCTTATCGAGGTCAGATGGCGAGGGGTCGATGCGCCACCCGTGCAACCGGTCTCTGGAGAGGCTTCGGGTTCCGTTGACGTCCTGATTCCGGTCGCCACGGTGGGTAAGAGTATTGGTCGATCGGTCCAGGTTAGTTTCATCCGCACCCGAGATGGGATTGCCACTGCATCGCAGGTGCTGGAGTTGGTAGTCGATGACCTCGATAAGAACGTGCTGAGCGAGCTACGACTCGATCATGTCAACAATGGGCAATTGGATCTGGATTCGTTTACGGGCAGCCCTTTGCTGCGTGTCGAGCCTTGGCCCTTCATCGCGACAGGTCAGCGTTATTGGCTGGTAGGAACTGGCGAGAAAGCGGACGGCAGCGCTTATCGCTACGAGTTCAGGTCGCATATCCCCGTCGTCGCAGCACAGGTCAGCGATGGACTGGCGATGGAGGTCTATCGAAACGAACTGGAGACGCTGGCGTCCGGTAAGCCGTTCACCTTGAACCTCATGGTCAATTTCCAAGGCGAAAACGATCCATTCAACGCCCAGGCGTTCGAGCCCTGTGAGGTAGTGGTTACAGGCGGGGTGGGGGTGGGCGATCTGCCTGAACCGGTCGTAACCGGTAGTACCGGCAACGTGCTGGACCCGATTAACGCAAGGACAGGTGCGCGGGTGCGGGTCTCCTATCCGCAGATGACGGCCAGTGACCAGATCACACTCAGTTGGAAGGGCGTAGCGGGGGCCGGAACGCCATCGATCAGTCCAGTCCCTGGCAACACCCGTGGCTACGTCGATATCGACGTGCCGGCCAGCGCGGTCGGGGCCAACATCGGCAAGAGCGTCGAGGTGAGTTACATCAGGACGCGTAGCGGCTCCACACGTAATTCGCAGGTGCTGAGCTTGCGTATCCAGTATCTCAATGCCCGGAATCTGGAGCGCCCCACGCTCGATGAAGCACGCGAAGGTAAACTGGATCTGGACCGCTTCGTGGGGAATCCCACATTACGCGTCAAGCCCTGGCCATTCATCGCTGAAGGACAGCGTTACTGGCTTGTGGGCACCGGCACGCTCAAAGGCGGCGGCGACTTCGATCACGTGTTCCGCCAGAACGTCTCGGTTACAGCGGCTGAAGTGAGTGCTGGCCTGGTCATTACTCAAATCGAACGATCAGAGCTTGAAAAGCTCGAGCTCGACAAACCTCTGCGTCTGACACTCAAGGTCAACTTCGCGGGCACCAATGATTTTGCGCAGACGCAGGGCTTTCCGGTGCTGGAGGTACTTGTCACCGATGGGGCGGGCGCTGGCGATCTGCCTGAGCCTGAGGTTGACGGTGCGCCAGCTGGGGTACTCAACCCGATACTTGCCAGGGCCAAAGCGGTGGTGAAAGTTGCGTATCCAGCAATGGTGCAAAGCGATCAGATCACGTTGCAGTGGGTGGGGGTCTCAGGGCCTGGTACTCCGACCATCGCGCCTGTCGCAGGGCGCTCGGCGGGTTTCGTCAATATCGATGTGCCGGCCACGGCTGTAGGCGCCAATATTGGCAAGACCGTGGAAGTCAAGTACACACGCAGTCGGGGTGGCAATGACCGGGACTCAGGTGTACTGCCGCTGAGAATTCAGTACCTGCAATCGACCGACCTGAAAACAGCCGTACTGGTGCAGGCGGTCAATGGCGAGCTTGACCTGAAGAGTTTCACCGGTGATGCCCAATTGCGCGTTGAGCTCTGGCCATTCGCCGCGGTGGGGCAGCGCTACTGGCTCGTAGGGCGTGGCACGCTGAAAACGGGCGGGGATTATCTGCACGCATTCAGGACCAACGTGACCCTCAACGCCGATGATGTCAAAAACGGAAAACTCGAGCTCCCCATCCAGCGAAGCCAGTTGACCTTGCTCAAGATGGGTGAGCAGTTGAGCCTGACTTTGCAGGTGAACTTCGAAGGCGTCAACGACTCGTCCAATGTGCAGAACTTTCCGCCGACGCGGGTCACAGTCGTGGAGAAGAGTCTGCAAGTTCCAGAGGTCCAGAAAGCCACTGGTGCAAACAAAGACCGACTGGATATGAACGATTTCTACTCCGCATCCAGTGTCAGGGTGACGGTGCGCAGATATGCCGGCATGGCTGCTGGCGACACGGTGATGTTGCGCTGGCTTAATCCACGCTCGGCGTGGCGCTCTGAGATTGTCACCGTGGGGGCGCTGATCGATCTCATTTTCCAAGTGCCAAGAATGGAGCTGATCGACTCGATCGGACAGACCGTACCGGTCAATTACACCGTCCTGCGCAGTGGCGGTGCAAGCCGGGAGTCTTCCGATGTGTTGTCGTTGGTTGTTGCGCGACAGCCGATTCTGCTGGAGCCACCCAGCTATGCCGCAGCCAGCCGCACCGTCACGGTGCGCTATGCCCAGGCTGCTGCGAATCACACGGTCAAGGTCCGTTGGGATGGCGTACAGCTCAGGGAAACGGATATCAAGTTGGTAAACCCTAACGGTACTGAGTTCGTGATCAATCAAGCCTGGGTCACCGAAAACGCAGGGAAAACGGTGCTGGTGAACTACAGCATCTATCGCCAACTGCCCACGGAGCGCTTGCTTTTCTCGCAGGTGCTCAGGCTGAAGCTGTAAGCGCACGTCAATCCGAGGCGACTCATCCGTCCTGATCCTGTTCGGGGCCAGGACGGGATGGCACTCAAGGAGCTTTCATCATGAACATAAGGTCATGCGTTCGGAGCGTGCTCTTGCTAGTGAGTATCTTGACGCTCGGCGCTTGCAGCACCCTTCGCACTGCGTCTGATGACACCCAGGACACAGGTGTCACCATGACTACCAGCGGTATCTCCGCGGCCGACTTCACCGTTCCGGCACCACTGCTGGTCCAAGGGCAGGTCATCAACCGTCAGCATACGCTGGGGCTTAACAATTTCACCGACTATGTGACGGTTCACGTCAGCTATCCCGATATGGCAGTCGGTCACGTGGTCGGGTTGCGCTGGAAAGGGGCGGGCGAGTTCAGTGCTCCGACGCAACGGGTCAGCAAGATTGGCACTCTGGTCTTCAGGATACCCAAGGCGGAGATTGCCAAGGATACTGGTCGTACGGCCCGATTGACGGCCAGCGTGGGGGGAGAAGGTATACCTTCGCTGATCATTTCCGATCCGCTGACGGTAGCGGTACAGGATGATTTGGCCCTGCCGATCCCCACGCCTGTGGTAACAGGGCTCAATGCCGAGGGTGAGTACGATCTGAGCCAGGGCGATGCACGGGTGGTTGTCGATTACCCCACCATGAAAGTGGGAGACACTATCAGGGTGCTCTGGAAAGGCAAGCTGTCTCATTGGAGTCCTGTGTTCACGGTGCAGCAGGTAGGGCCCGCGACGCTGAGAATCTCCACCGCTCAGATGGCCGATGACGCCGATAGCGCCGCGGTAGTGAGTGCCAGTGTAGGCGCGGGCGGGCCTTTGCTGATTTCCCAAGGGGTGAGCGTCAAGGTGGTGGGAGAGCGGCTTACCATCGCTGCACCCACGGTGACCGAAGCGACCCCGGGACGACTGGATCTCAACGATGTGGCGGACAAGGTGACGGTGGTCTTCGACGATCCGGGAACGATTGCAGGTTCGACGATACGCGTCCTGATCAAGGGTAAGACGGAGCATCTGACGCCCATCGTCACGGCCGCCGGCCCGGGTCCGGTGACCTTTCAGGTCGATCGCAGCGTGTTTCTCCAGGACAAAGATGGGGAAGTCCGGTTGACGGCTAGCCGTGGGGGCAACGGGACACCGATCGTGGTCTCGCCGCCATTGACAGTGGCAATCGTTCAACCCACCGGCGCCGATATCCTTGCCCGCCTCGATGCGCTCTACAACAGCGTCGGTGCATGTGCCAACAATCGTGCGGCGTTCTACTGCAATGGCGTAATAGTACGTTCAGTGGATAACGGCAATTTCGATCCGTGGGATCCGAGCAGCAGCCAGATCGAAATTGGCGGCACGTCATTCTCCTATATGCGCAAGGATGCCGTGGTTCGCGATACCTATCGTGCAGCGGGCTTCATTTTTGCCCCCCTGGACGAGGCCGAAAAGCTGGGCAAGTCGGTGCAGCCGCTGTGCATCTATCCTTTTGATGCCGGAACGGGCAGGGATCAGGCCCTCACCAAAGGTTGCGGCTCGCGCGGCATTCCCAGCACAAGCCCTACCGACTTGAGTACCTGCGCCATGACGGCGCCTCCAGCGACCACGCTCGCGACGTGGCAGGCGTTTACCCTCAACATCCCCAATCAGTCCCGCCAGTGCTCCTTGAGCGTGCAGGTCCCACAGCAGTTCGAACTCACCCAGGAGGCCAGGCGCAATCCTACGACCAATCTCAACAATGCCTGGAACGAACTGATGATCCAGACGTGGTCAGCCGGCTCAGGATTAAAGCTCCCTATCGTGGCGTTCTTCTACAAGGCTGGTCAGGCGGCCAGCCTGGCTGATGCCAAGGTCTTCCAGCAGAAGTTCCGAAACCAAACCCAACGTTGGGTTCCGCTGATCTCAGTCAACTTCCAGGATCAGGCCGCCCCGTTCACCTATAACCCAGCGGATCAAGGCGTGATGCCATGAAAGTCACTCTGTGGATAGCCATGCTCAGCTCAGTACTGCTCATGGCAGCGGGATGCACGGATAAGGGGCAGGACGTAGGCGTGCGCGAGAACGCGGACCTCGCGCGTTTCGAGGTGCCGGCGCCGATCCTGGTCGAAAGTCGCGATCGGGTGATCGGTCTTGACAGTTTCGGTGATCAGGTCAGCGTGCATGTGAACTATGCGTCGATGGTTGCAGGCCATACCGTTGGCTTGCGCTGGCGCGGTCAGCAGTCCCATGACCTGCCGGTGCAGAAGGTCGAAGAGGTCGGTACGCTGGTGTTCAAGGTGCCCAGAAGTGTGGTCCAGAGCGATGTCGGCACCACCGTACGAGTGACCGCCAGCGTCGGTGTAACGGGCTTGCCGTTGATCATCTCTAAACCGCTCGACGTACAAGTCGTGCAGTCGTTGCCTTTCGACATTCCTGCACCGAAGTTGGTCGGGATTGGCCCGGGGGGCGACTATCTTCCAGGTAACGGTGACGCGACGGTCGAAGTCGACTATCCCGCCATGAAACTGGGGGATACCGTCGGCCTTAAATGGATGGGCCGCGTGACCAGTACGCTGCCCGTGCAGAAGATTGGGACCATCGGACCTGTACTGTTCAAAGTACCGCCGAGCATCGTCGACCAGAATGTCGGTAGCGCAGTGATGATCACGGCGAGCGTGGGAGGCGATGGTAATCCACTGCGTATTTCCCAGGCGGTCAGTGCACGGATACTGGCGCCGTCGCCGATAGCCGCGCCCATCGCCGAGCAGGGGGTGCAGGGCGAGCTTGATCTCAATCGGATCGGTGTCAGCACTCCGATCAAGGTAGACGGTTCAGCGCTGCGCCGCGATGACATCGTCGGACTGCGTTGGCAGGGGGTAGACCGCCTGGAGCCGCCCACGCAACGCTATGACGGCACCGGGGATATCCGCTTCCAGATCAACAAGGACGACGTCGCCAAAAACGTGGACAAGACCGTGCGCATCACCGCGAGCCTAGGGCGAGAGGGTAAACCTTTGGTGATATCCGCACCTTTGGATCTGAAGATCGTCAAATCCGCCTTGCCCCCTGGTGAGCTCGTCGCTGCGCGGTTGAACGAACGTTATCGGGCGCTACCTGCGGCTTGCGCCGGCAATACCCCGGCCTATTACTGCAGTGGCGTGATAACGCGGGGCACGAACAACGACGCCTTCGATCCCTGGAATCCAAGTCCGGGTTCGCAAAGGCTGGGATCGGTGTCGTTCTCATTCAGCCGCATGGATTCCCATACCCCCGGTCTGTTCGGACGCAGCGGTTTCATCTTCACGGACCAGGAAACCGCCATCGCTCAAGGAAAGGCCCAGACCTTGCGCTGTATCTACCCTTACAACGCAAGTACTGCGAGCAACGCGATCAATAACGGCTGTGGGTTGCGCACCTTCAGCGTCGTCGACCAGAGCTCCTGCGCCGCAATCAACGTCACCACCGCCGCGCAGTGGGTCAGTCACGCGCGTAGCGTGCGTGACTCAGGCTACCAATGTTCGCTCAGCACCCAGGTGCCCTCTCAGTTCCTGGCCGCCTTGCAAGCCAGGGCCACCTCGTTGCCCAACATGCATTCTGGCTGGAACGAGATACTCATCCAGACCTGGCCTCAGAACATCGGCGAGAAACTGCCTATCGAAGCCTTCTATTACATTGCCGGCAAGGCCGGAGGCGGGGCGGACGCCAAGGTGTACCAGACAAAGTACAAGGCCCGTACCCATCTCTGGGTGCCAGTGATTCGGTTGGATGAGAGCCAGTATGGCAAGGGCGATCCGTTCACCTATCACGCTGCAGACCAGGCTGAGCAACCGTAAAGGGCGTTGCAGACCCATGGATTCATTAAAAGGCCAGGAAAATTCCTACATAAATGATCTCAAAGGATCTGGATAATCCGCGGCCATCCAATTTTCGCCATGATGTTTCCGGGGCCGGCAGTAAGTAGGCCAGAAGTTGGGGACATGATCTGCCGCCATTCGAATGCGCTGAGCAGAATCAGGAAGGCGATTCAACGCAGGAGACTCAGCATGGCCCTTTCTACGCACACCTCACGCCTCACCTTTGTCGCCACCCTGGTAGCGATGACTGTCAACGGCTTCGCCCAAGCCAAGACCCTGGACGGGGAGAGCGCACGTGTCGATGCGCCTGAATCCGATTTCTACACCTTGCTCAACGGCTCCAGCCTCGAGGTGGTTTCGGGCGGCAGTGTCCTGGATGTGGAGGCGCGCAGTGGCTCCAGTGTGGTCGTCGATGGCGGTACGATTCAAGCGCGAGGCTTGGCTTCCGGCTTGTCTCTGACCGATGGCAGCTCGGCGCGCCTGAGCAATGCGACGGTAACCGGCGGCAGCTTTGGCGCCACCGGCGCCTTGGCTTCGACCATGAGTGCCACTGGCGGCAGCATCACTGGCCAAAGCGGCGTGAGCTTTGCGAGTGGGAGTACGCTGGATCTGGCGGGTACCTCCGTCACTGGGACCAGCGGCGTGGGGGCGTTCATATTGGGTTCGACACTCAATGCCTCGCAAGGTACAACCATCACTGGCGCAACTTCGGGTATCGAAATGCGCCAGGATCGAAACACTGCGGCGCCCGAGGCGCGTGTCAACCTCGATGGTTCCACTGTGGTGGGCCAGAACGGCGCTGCCATCGTTGTCAGGGACAGTGGTAACGGCAACAAGGGCACAGCGCATATTCTGGTGGGAAACAAGAGCCAGCTCTCTGGGAGCAACGGCAACATTCTGGAAGTCAATCGGGGCATGACGGCAGACTTTGTTGTCGACGACAGCGCGCTTCAAGGCGATATCGTGGTCGATGCCAGCAGTAATGCAGATGTTACCTTGCGCAATCAGGCGACCCTGACCGGCAATATGAGCAATGTGCGAAGCCTGGGAATCGACAACGCCACCTGGGTGCTGAGTCAATTGCAGAGCGATGGAGTGAAGGACCTTTCGCTCAATGGCGGCAGGGTAGTGCTCAATACCGATGGCACGGTATCCGGAGGGTTCAAGACCCTGACCGTCGATAGCTTGTCGGGCAATGGCGTATTCGTGATGAAGGTCGATCTGGCCGAATCCGAAGGCGACAAATTGGTGGTCAGGAATGAGGCCAATGGCAATCACCAGTTGAGCGTCAGCAGCACCGGCAGCGAACCCAAGGACGGTGCCAAGCCGCAACTGCTCGTGCAGACCGGGGGCGGTAGTGCTCAGTTCGGTCTGCAGAACGATGTCGATCGGGGAGCGTTCGTCTATACCCTGGAAAAGGGCGAGAACGACGACAACTGGTATCTGGTGCAAAAGGTCGATGACGGGGGCGGCCCGATCGTCACCCCTGGCGCTCGCGTAGTCCTCGGATTGTTCAGTGCAGCGCCCACCGTCTGGTATGGCGAGCTGTCGTCGCTGCGGACCCGCATGGGCGAGTTGCGCCTGGGGCAGGGGCAGGGCGTCTGGATGCGCAGCTATGGCAATCGGTTCAATACGTCCGCCGGTAGCGGTGTCGCCTACCAGCAGAGTCAGAGCGGACTGAGCGTCGGTGCCGACGGCGCTGTGCCTGGCTACGATGGGCGCTGGCTGGTTGGGGTCATGGGCGGCTACAGCGAATCTGACCTGAGCTTCAGCCTGGGGTCGTCCGGCGAGGTCAAGAGCTACTATGTGGGTGCCTATACCACGTGGATGTCCGACGCCGGCTATTACGTTGACGGCGTGATCAAGTACAGCCGCTTCGACAATCGCGGCGATGTGATCATGAGTGATGGCGTGCGCAGCAAAGGCAGCTATGACAACAGCGGCCTGGGCGCCTCGATCGAAGTCGGCAAACACATCAAACTCGACGGTGGCTGGTACGTGGAACCCTTCACTCAACTGTCGACTCTGTGGGTCGGCTCTGACAGCTACTCGCTGGACAACGGTTTGCGAGCGCGCAGTGACGGTGCCGATTCGGTGCTGGGCAAGATGGGGGCTCAGTTCGGGCGCAATGTTCAGCTCGAGGGGGGCGCAACTGTGCAGTCCTATGTCAAGGCGGCTGCGGCTCATGAGTTCATAAAGGGCAACAAGGTCAGGGTCAATGACAACCGCTTCAGCAACGACCTGTCCGGCACCCGCGGAGAATTCGCCGTCGGCCTGGCGGCTCAGGTGTCCGAGGTATTGCAGTTGCATGGCGAGTTCCAATACAGCAACGGCGAAAACATCGAGCAGCCCTATGGTGTGAATCTCGGCTTGCGTTACAACTTCTGAAAACGCTCGAGCCCGCTCACTCACCTTGGTGATTGCGCGGGCTCGAGTCTTTGCCTGCGCAGTTAGAGGCGGATCGTGACCTTCGAGGCCGGGAAGGCCAATGCGCGTGACTTTCGGTCGTTGCCTTCGAAATTCACCCAGGTTTCGAAGTGAAGTTCGCTGCCCGATTCGAGCGATGCCAGATCGCTTCTCTCCAACGTATAGACCAAGGCCAGCCCCGCCTGTTGGGCGGTGATGAGCTGTGCTTCGGCAAGCTTGCGACTGAAAGGCCTGCCGCTGGCGAGCGTGCCGCTGACGGTGAGCCATAGCCGTTGCCCAGCGGCCATCCAGAACCAATCTTCTAGCACCAGTGCTGCATCCGTGGCGAAGCGTTTAAGATCCAGTACGCCGTTGACGGCTTGCTCAGGCATGGGCGCGCGCAGCAGCTCTGGCGAAAAAGGCTGGATGTCCAGCGTGAGCTCCTCGCTGCTGGCGTCGGGAAGATTGACGTCGGCCCGAGTCAATCGGTATTGCATGACCAGAGAGCGTCCGATGTGCAATGCCACTATTGCGTGTGGGACGTTCATGTATTGGGTCTGGGTGACACTGCCTGACACATAGCCGTCTACGGGGACGTATGTGCCAGAATCGTTTCGGTAATAGAGCACCAGTGTGTCGCTCGGGAGCATATCGGGATAACGGATCCTGGCGATGGCCGAGCCAAGGGCATTCAGAGGGTCAAGTTTGCCCCCCACTGCCTGGATGATGACCGGAGCAGGTAGCGCTGCTGCAGGTTGCACCACCACCCGCAGGTTCGTCGGAGTAAATGGCTGAGCCGAGGCAGCATCATTGGCCCCGTCGAAAGTGACCCGTAACGAAAGTGTCAGCGTGCTGTTGTTGCGCAAGCCTTCCAGATCTCTGCGCGCCAGTGGCAAGCGCAGTCCGTCGTTGAGATGTGAGGATGTAACGAGTTGGGCGGTGGCAACAGCCTTGGAGTAACGCGAGCCGTCGCTGTTCTCACCTTCAGCCTGCATCCAAAAACGTTGTCCGATGGCAATCAGCGGCCAGGGTACGGTCGTGAGGTGGGCATCCGATGCGAAGGTGCTGAGGTCCAGCGTTGCATTGCGGCTTTCCTCAGCGTCTGGGCTGGGTAGGTCGGTCGCGGCGAAGGGCGATACCGTAAGTATCGTGCGCTCTGACGCTATCGGCTCAGCATTTTGCGAGGTCACGCGGTAGTAAAGCGTCACGCTTTTACCGACATTGGCGCCGACGACTGCGGCAGGAATGTCGAAAGACTGGCTTCCCGACGCACTGCCCCGTTTGGATTGTGGATCGGGGGTCCCTGCACCCGGCGTGCCCTGCCAGTGCAGCGTGATGTTCTGGCTTGTGCTCATGGTGGGATAGGTGACCACGACCTCGACTCCGTTGCGCGCCGTCATGGGATCAAGCGTGTCGGCAGGGGCTTGTACCACTTTAGGCCGGGGGTATTGGCCTTGCGCACCGCCGATTGTCAGGCGCAGTACCTCTGAGGGGAGTCGTTGTCGTTCACGTTCGATTTGGTAACCGACTGTAATTTGTTGCCCCTCGTTGGCAGACACCAATCGTTTGGCGACAGGAAAAGGAATCTCGCGCCCCGCATTTTGTGCGTTGATCGGCATGTAGTCGGTAAGCGAGTCGTTCTCGTCGTTTTCCGGCCCTGTCCAGTAGACATGGAGAATGTCACCGACCTGAGTGTTGGCGGTTGTCAGTACCCGGATGCGGGTACCACTGGCAGGTACCTTGTCGGGGTCCAATGCCCCTCTTTCGGCATAGTCCACCGTGGGACTGGGCAGTAGCTCCCTTGGCGCATGGAGGTGCGGTGTTGTCGACATCATCGGCTCCCGGTGAAGCGGCGGGGGGTGTGATGTTCTATTGAGCGGTGTGGGCCTTTGTTTGGAAACTGACAAAAATATCAGGTCGGTCACGAACCAGGCTTGCGCGCGATAGCCAACGTCAAGCGGCCTGCCTAACGCGTCAGGTGATCGACTGAAGGCAGAGAATGAGCCGGGCCGGCTCATTCTCTGCTGCGCGATCACAAACGCGGATAGTCGATATAGCCCACCGGGCCTTTGCCGTAGAAGGTTTCAGGGTGCGGCTCGTTCAGCGCAGCATCGGCCGCCAGACGTGCTGGCAGATCCGGGTTGGCGATGAAGGGTACGCCGAACGCCACGGCATCGGCCTTGCCGCTGGCCAGGGCGGCATTGGCGCTGGCTTTGGTGAAGCGCTCGTTGACGATGTAAGGACCGCCGAACGCTGCCTTGATCTGCGGGCCGAGGCTGTCGTCGGCTTCCTTCTCGCGCGAGCAGATGAAGGCGATGCCGCGCTTGCCCAACTCCCGCGCAACGTAGGTGAAGGTCTCGCTGCGGTTGGCATCGCCCATGTCATGGGCATCGGCCCGTGGCGCCAGGTGCATGCCGACGCGCGCAGCGCCCCACACCTCGATCACCGCATCGGTGACTTCCAGCATCAACCGCGCACGGTTTTCCAGCGAGCCGCCGTACTGGTCGGTGCGCTGGTTGGTGCTGCTCTGCAGGAACTGGTCGAGCAGGTAGCCGTTGGCGCCGTGGATCTCCACGCCGTCGAAGCCGGCGGCCTTGGCGTTCTCTGCACCCACCCGGTAGGCCTCGACGATGTCGGCGATTTCTTCGGTGTCCAGCGCGCGCGGCGTGGGGTAGTCGCTCAGCGGACGCACCAGGCTCACATGGCCTTCAGGCTTGATCGCGCTGGGCGCCACCGGCAGTTCGCCGTTGAGGTAGGACGGGTGGGAGATGCGCCCGACATGCCACAGTTGCAGGAAGATTCGCCCGCCGGCAGCGTGCACCGCCTGGGTCACATTGAGCCAGCCGCGCACCTGCTCAGTGGACCAGATGCCGGGGGTGTCCGGGTAGCCGACGCCCATCGGCGTCACCGAGGTGGCTTCGCTGAGAATCAGCCCAGCGCTGGCACGCTGCACGTAGTACTCGGCCATCAGCGCATTGGGCACGCGGCCTTCGTCGGCGCGGCAGCGGGTCAGCGGGGCCATGATGATGCGGTTGGGCAGGGTCAGGTCGCCCAGGGTGATCGGATCGAAAAGCGTGGTCATGTCAGAAGCCTCGCAAGGGTAGGGTGGACGGTGAAGGCAGCGCCCGAGGGCGCCGCACAAGTGGGGTAACGGTCAAAGCTCCTGGCTCATCTGCTCGAGGAAGGCCTGGATGGTCGACTCGTTGCGTTTGAAGAAATGCCATTGCCCGACCTTCTGGCTGCTGATCAGGCCAGCGCGCTGCAAGGTGGCCAGATGCGCCGACACGGTCGATTGGGACAGGCCGCAGCGCTGGTCGATCTGACCGGCGCACACGCCGAACTCGGTGCTGTGATGCTGTTCGGGGAAATGCGCGGCGGGGTCCTTGAGCCAATTGAGAATGTCTCGGCGGACCGGATGGGCCAGGGCTTTGATGATGTCGTCGAGGTCGAGGGGCATGGCTGGGCTCGTGGTCTGTAGCGGTATATCGCGATAGAGCGAAATATAGATCGTCTGCTCACGATATACAAAGACCGAGCCGTTCTGAGTTGGTTCGAAATCGTTATATCGCGTTATAACGATATGTGCGGCGGCGGTGCTAGACTGCCGCCATGAATTATCTGGCACACCTCCACTTGGGCGGCCCTGCGCCCCAGCAACTGCTCGGCAGCCTGTATGGCGATTTCGTCAAAGGCTCGCTGCAAGGCCGCTTCGCTCCCGAACTCGAAGCGGCGATCAGGCTGCACCGTCACATCGATACCTATACCGACAGCCATCCCTTGGTGCTGGCTGCGCTGGCGCGCTTTCCCAAAGAGCGGCGGCGCTTTGCCGGCATCGTGCTCGACGTGTTCTTCGACCATTGCCTGGCCCTGCATTGGCAGGATTACGCCCAGCAGCCGCTGGCGCTGTTCACCGAGCGCTTCTACCAGGTGCTGCTAGCCGAGCCCGAGTTGCCAGGACGCCTGGCGCGGATTGCGCCGTTAATGGCCGCAGATGACTGGTTGGGGGCCTATGCCGATTTCGCGACGCTGGAGGCGGTGTTTCGAGGCATTGGGCGACGGCTGTCGCGGCCCGAAGCGCTGCTCGGCG
This sequence comes from Pseudomonas sp. SC11, assembly GCF_047039205.1. Lineage (NCBI taxonomy): Bacteria > Pseudomonadati > Pseudomonadota > Gammaproteobacteria > Pseudomonadales > Pseudomonadaceae > Pseudomonas > Pseudomonas sp. SC11. The sequence goes on from NZ_CP178183.1 coordinate 1,318,043, forward strand.
TGATGGCTGAACTGGAAGCGTTGTACGAGCCACTGACGGCTGATTTCCGCGCCTTCTACCCACAGTTGCAGGCATTCGCGGCAACGCGACGCTGAGCGCGCCGCGCCCGCGATGCCTCACGCCGCCTTGGCCTGGCGTTGCGGCAGCGGCTCGCTGTCATGCTCGGCATACAGCGCCAGGTGGATCGCCTGCTGAGCCTGCAATGCCAGCACCGCGCGTTCCTTGCCTTGGCTGTGCAAGGGCGGCAGCAGGTGGATCAGCACCTGACCAGGCGCCTGGCCGAACAGCCGCAGCAGGTGCGACAGCAAGTCGTCGTCGCCGACGAACGGCGCAATCGGGTCCGGCTCGCCCTCACGCAGGTATTGAATAGCCACCGGCTGGACCGGTGTGCCGTGATCGATGGCGCCCGCCAGCAGGCGCCCGTGGAAGGTACGCAGGGCGCGGCCATCGGTGGTGGTGCCTTCGGGGAAGATCAGCAGCGGGCAGGCCTGGCCCAGGCGCGCGCCGATCTGCTCGCGCAGGCGCTGGCTGTCGCCGCCGCCGCGACGGATGAACAGGGTGTCGGCCTTCTCCGCCAACCAGCCGGCCAGCGGCCATTGGCGCACTTCGGCCTTGGACAGGAACGACAGCGGCGTGAGCATGCCCAGCAATGGGATGTCGGTCCACGAAATGTGATTGCTGACCCACAGCATCGGCTGCTGCGGCAAGGTGCCGACCACCCGCACTTCGAAGGGCAGGGCGCCGACCAGGTGTTTCATGAAGCGGCAGCTCCAGCGCTGGCGGCGTTCGCTGCCGGCGCGCAGGCCAAGACGTTCGCCGACGGCGATGAGCGTGGCCATGGCCACGCCCAGCAGCAGCACCAGCATCAGGCGCACCAGGCGGGCACTGGCCCGCACGCTCGGCATCAGACCGCCGCCTTGAAGTGACGGGCGTAGCGCGGGCAGAGGTCGTCGCGCTTGAGCAGGATGAACACGTCGGCCACCTGGAAGTCTTCGTCCCAGCACGGTTCGCCGCAGATCTTCGCCCCCAGGCGCATGTAGGCCTTGAGCAGCGGCGGCATCTCGGTGATGACGTTGTTCGGCAAAGCCAGCGACGGCAGCGGCTTCTTCGGTTCGGCGCGCAGGTGTTCGTTACACAGGTAGCGTTCGCGCAGGCGCTGCATGATCGCATGGGCCTGAACGCCGCCATCCTGCATGGGGATGCTGGCGCAGCCCATCAGGTAGCTGTAGCCGCCTTCGTTGAGCACCTCGGCCAACTCGCCCCAGAGCACGGCGATGGTGCCGCCATTGCGGTAACCCGGATCGACGCAGGTGCGGCCCAGCTCGAGGATCGGGCCTTGCAGTTGCAGCAGCCCGTGCAGGCTGAATTCTTCTTCGCTGTAGAAACGCCCCAAGCTGCTGGCGGCCTGGTGGTCGAGCAGGCGGGTGGTGGCGACCAACCGTCCGGTGGCCAGGTCGCGCACGCCGATGTGGCGGCAATGGATGTCGTAGTCGTCCATGTCCAGGCCGTGTTCGGCGCCCTTGAGCTTGGCCTTGAATTCGGCGCTGAACACCTTGTAGCGCAGGGCCTGGGCTTCCTGCAGGGCCGCGGCGCCGACCAGGCGTTCGGCTTGCAGACGGCGTTCAGTGCTGTTGTCGCCAGAGCGAGCGATCCGAGTCATTGCGAGTCTCCATAAGCCAGCCAAGGGCGGCCGGTCGGCTTTGTTGTGCAACGTCAGCCTAGGTAGAGGCAGTGTCACCTCCATGACTCTTTGGTGATGCTTGCGTGACAGGCTGGGCGGTGCGCCGCCGCCGGATTGTCATGCGCAGATGGGAGGCTGCACGCAGTGCCTGCGGCGGGAGATGCTGATGTTCTGGAACAGAGGGTTGTGGTGCTGTTTGCAGCTGTTCGCCTTGCCGGCGCTGGCCACGGCGTGGCCCGACAGCCAATGGCTGGAAGATCCCGCACACTATGATTGGCAAGCGGTGGATCGTTACGCCTTCGCCCCGCGCGATGACGTCGAGCGCCGTGGCGTGCGCAGCGACGCCCTGTTGATCGTGCGCGATGGCCGCATCCTGCATGAACGCTACGCAGCGCCCACCACCGCCGACACGCCACACCTGACCTGGTCGATCAGCAAGAGTGTGCTGGCCACGCTGCTGGGCATCGCCCAGGGGGAAGGACGCTTCCAGCTTGGTGATCCGGCTGCGCGCTACTACCCGGCACTCGCGGCGCACCCGCAGGTGCGTCTGCAGGATCTGCTGCACTGGGCCAGTGGTCTTGCCTGGCAGGAAGACTACGAGTACGCGCCGCTCAACTCTTCGGTGGTGGCCATGCTCTATACCCGCGGCCGCCACGACATGGCCGCCTATGCGGCTGGCAAGGCGCAGGCCGAGACGCCCGGGCGGCGCTTCGTCTATTCCAGCGGCGACAGCAACCTGCTGGCCGCCGCGCTGCGCGGCATGCTGGCGCCGGAGCGCTACGCCGACTATCCCTGGCAGGCACTGTTCGAGCCCCTCGGCATTGCCCATGCGGTGTGGGAACGTGACGGCGCTGGCACCTACGTGGGCTCCTCCTACCTCTACCTCAGCGCCCGCGACCTGGCGCGCATCGGCCTGCTGATGCTGCGCGAGGGGCGGTGGCGCGACCGGCAGTTGCTGCCCGCCGACTGGGTGACGTTCAACCGTACGCTGTTCCCCCAGGCCGAGCCGGTGCCAGGCGAGGCCAACCCGGGTGGTCACTGGTGGCTGAATCAGCCGCTGCCCGCCAAGCCGCCTCCTTGGCCTCACGCCCCCACCGACACCTTCGCCGCGCTCGGCCACTGGGGGCAGGCGTTGTATATCCTGCCGACGCAGAAACTGGTGATCGTTCGCTACGCGGACGACCGCGATGGCAGCTACCGCCATGACGAGTTGCTCAAGCGGGTGCTGGCCGCACTGGGGGAGGAGGTTCGATGAAGCGTCGGTACGGGGTGCTGTCGATAGCCCTGCTGGGCATGGCGATCTGGGCCTGGTTCGAGCGCCAGGCACTGACGGATTTCCCCGGCATTCTGTCGGCCTATTCGGCCAAGGAGTACTGTTCATGCCGCTTCGTCATGGGCCTGGACGAGGGCTATTGCCGGGGCTATGTGAAGCAGTACCTGCCGCTCACGCGCCTGGAGGAGCACACCGACACCCGCCGCGTGCTCGCCCAAGGGCTGGGCCGTCAGAGCCAGGCGGCGTGGCAGGGGCCGCGCGAGGGTTGTCGCTTGCTGCCGTGAATGGCCACGCGGTAAGGTTGGCGGTCTCGCTTTCCGAGGTATCTCCATGCTGCTGCGTCTGCTGCCCGCGCTGTTCCTGGCCCTGTGCCTGCCTGCCCACGCCAACTGGCACCTGGACGGTGAGTCCTCGCGCCTGTCGTTCATCACCGGTAACAACGGCGACACCGCCGACGTGCACCGCTTTCTGGTGTTGCACGGCACCATCGACCGAAAGGGCGCGGCGGGGCTGAGCATCGAGATGGATTCGGTCAGCAGCGGCATCCCGCTGCGCGACGAACGCATGCGTGACGGTCTGTTCGAGGTGGCGCGCTTTCCCGAGGCGACGGTGAGCGCCCAGTTGGACCTGCGCCCGGTCAGCGACTTGGCCAATGGCGCCCAATTGGAGCTGCGCCTGCCGGTGACAGTGACGTTGCGCGGCCAATCCCACACCTACAATGCCCTGCTGCTGGTCACGCGTCTGGACGAGCGCCGCTTTCAGGTGGTGACCCTGGAACCGCTGGTGGTGCAGGCCCAGGATTTCGACCTGCTGCCGAGTCTGGAAACGCTGCGCAGTTTCGCCGGGCTCAAGTCGATCAACCCGTCGGTACCGGTCAATGCGGTGCTGATCTTCACCGCCCGCTGACATGCCAGGGCCGGTCTTCCCCTGGCGGGATGGCAACCAGTTCGAACTGCTGGTCGACGGCCCCGAGTTCTTTCCTGTCATGCTCGCGGCGATCGAGCACGCCGAGCGTCAGGTCGACCTTGAACTCTACCTGGTCGAAGCGGGCGCCTGCGCCCAGGCGGTGGTGGAGGCACTGGAGCATGCAGCCTCACGCGGCGTGCGCGTGCGCTGCCTGTTCGACGCCTACGGTGCCCTGGCCTTTGCGACGGCCCTGCGCCAGCGGTTGCACGCCGCGGGCGTCGAACTGCGGCTGTATAACCCTCTGCACTGGCGCCGCGGCCTGCGCAACCTGTACCGCGATCACCGCAAGTTGCTGTTGGTGGACGAGCAGTGGGCGGCTGTCGGGGGAACTGGGGTCACCGATGAATTCTGGACGCCGGGTCATGCCACCAGCGAGTGGCACGAGGTGATGGTGCGCATGCAAGGTCCGGTGGTGCTCGACTGGCAACTGCTGTTCGACCGCCAGTGGCATGCCAACCACCGCCGCACAGCCTGGCGTCCGCCCCAAGGCTTCGGTCTGTCGCGCCTGCCGAGGATGCCTGCGCAGGGTCAGGGCCTGGGCCGGGTGGCCTACGCCGATGCCCGCCAGCACCGCGACATCCTGCGCGCGCTGGTGCGCGCCGTGAGTGGTGGCCAGCAGCGCATCTGGCTGGCCACACCGTACTTCCTGCCGACCTGGAGCGTGCGTCGCTCGTTGCGCCGCGCCGCACAACGCGGCGTCGACGTGCGCCTGCTGCTCACCGGCCCGCGCACCGATCACCCGTCGGTACGCTATGCCGGCCATCGTTACTATCCACGCCTGCTGCGCGCCGGCGTGCGCATCTTCGAGTACCAGCCGTGCTTCCTGCACCTGAAGATGGCGGTGGTGGACGACTGGGTCAGCATCGGCTCATGCAACTTCGATCACTGGAACTTGCGCTTCAACCTGGAAGCCAACCTGGAAGCACTGGATCGGCCGTTCACCGAAACGGTGGTGGCCAGCTTCCAGCGCGACTTCGCGCTGAGCGAAGAGGTCGACCTGGATCACTGGAAAGCCCGGCCACTGTGGCGGCGGGTGCAGCAGCGGCTCTGGGGCTGGCTCGATCGACTGGTGGTGATTCTGCTCGACCGGCGCAGCTGACGCGGCGCGCAGTATCGGTCATCGACGAAGCCGACTATGGTGCAGGGAATGTTCCCTGCACACGAAGGAGTGGATGCGATGACGGCCAAGAAGATTCTCATGCTGGTGGGTGATTACGTCGAGGACTACGAGGCGATGGTGCCGTTCCAGGCCCTGCAGATGGTGGGCCACACCGTGCATGCGGTCTGCCCGGAAAAGATCGCCGGGCAGACGGTGCGCACGGCCATCCACGACTTCGAAGGCGACCAGACCTACAGCGAGAAGCCGGGTCACCAGTTCGCCCTGAACTTCGATTTCGTCCAGGTGCGTGCCGAACGCTATGACGCCCTGGTGATCCCTGGCGGACGCGCCCCGGAATATCTGCGCCTGGACGAACGCGTGCTGGCCTTGGTACGGGCGTTCGACCAGGCCGGCAAACCCATTGCCGCGGTGTGCCATGGCGCGCAACTGCTGGCCGCTGCCGGCGTGCTGCAGGGACGGCACTGCAGTGCTTACCCGGCCTGTGCGCCGGACGTGAAGCTGGCCGGTGGACAGTTCGTGGATATTGCCGTGGACCAGGCCCATGTCGATGGCAACCTCATCACCGCGCCCGCCTGGCCCGCCCATCCGGCCTGGCTGGCAGCGTTTCTCAAGGTGCTGGGTACGCGCATTTCGTGAGTGAGGGTGACCGGCTTCAGTTCACCTGCTCGAGCCAATCGTTGAGGTTGTAGTAGTTGCTCACCCGAGCGATCTTGCCGCAGTGAATATAGAAGAACGCCCCGGCCGGCAACACGTAGGTCTGACCGTTGGCGGCGGGCAGGCCTTCGTCGTCGGCCAGGTACTCGCCGTGCACGGTGAACTCGGCGGCGGCGCGGCTGCCGTCGGCGTTCTGCATCACCACGATGTCGGCCAGGCGCTCGCGGTAGCAGCGGTTCATCTTGTCCATGAAGGCGGCGAAGCGGGCTTTGCCCATCTGCCGCTCGCCCTGGTTGATGTCGTGGATCACGTCTTCGCTGAGCAGGGCGAGGAAGGCCGGCATGTCACCGGCGTTGAAGGCAGCGTAATAGGCGGTGACGAGTTCGGTAGCGGTCATGGAGAAATACCTGTCGCGGAGGGGAAAGGGCCGAGCGTGCCGCCGATGATAGGGTTTCCCTTCAGGCCCGGCTTAGCCGAGCGCGTCATCCCTATCGACAAAACGACCGTCCCGCATGGAAATACGCCTGCTGCACGGCGCTGCCATCGCGCCTTACCTCGATGACCTCGCTCGCCTGCGCCTGACGGTGTTTCGCGAGTTTCCCTACCTCTATGACGGCACGCCGGAGTACGAATCCGACTACCTCGCCACCTACATGGCCTCCGAGCGCAGCCTGGTGGTGCTGGCGGTGGACGACGGCCAGGTGGTGGGCGCCTCCACCGGCCTGCCCCTGGGCGACGAAACCGATGCCTTTCGCCAGCCTTTTCTGGATCAAGGCCGCGACCCGGATACCGTCTACTACTTCGGTGAGTCCGTGCTGTTGCCGGCCTATCGGGGGCGCGGGCTGGGCGTGCGCTTCTTCATCGAGCGCGAATCCTATGCGCACAAGCTCGGCGGTTTTCACTACTGCACGTTCTGCACCGTGGAGCGTCCCAACGGACACCCGCTGCGGCCCGATGACTACAAGCCATTGCATGGTTTCTGGCGCAACCGCGGCTTTCTTCATCAGCCATCGTTGCGCACCACTTATGCCTGGCGCGACCTGGATCAGGACGATGCATCGGACAAGACCCTGTCGTTCTGGCTCAAGGACCTGTTGCCATGATTCGGCTCGCAGCATGCCAGTACGCCATCGAACTGCATGAAACCTGGGATGCCTACGCCGATCATCTGCGCGACCTGTGCGTCGAAGCGGCGCGCAGCGGTGCCCAACTGTTGCTGCTGCCCGAGTACGCAGGGCTGGTGCTCAGTGGCCATTTACCGCCCGACCAGCGCAGTGACCTGCACGGTTCGATCGCCGGTATCCAGCCTTTGGTCGCGCCTTGGTGGGCGTTGTGCGAGGGCCTCGCCAAAGACTTGGGTGTGTATCTGCAACCTGGCACGCTGCCGGTGCTCGACGCCGATGGCCGCTATCGCAACCGTGCCTGGCTGTTCGGTCCAAGCGGTGCGCTGGGTTTTCAGGACAAGCTGATGATGACCCGCTTCGAGCGCGAGCACTGGAACATTGCCGCCGGGCAGGGCCTGAAGGTGTTCGATACGGCGCTGGGGCGCCTGGGCATCTTGATCTGCTACGACACTGAATTTCCCCTGTTGGCACGGCGTCTGGCCGAGCAGGGTGCCGACTTGCTCCTGGCGCCGAGTTGCACCGACACCGAGGCCGGTTATCACCGCGTGCGCATCGGCGCCCAGGCGCGGGCGCTGGAGAACCAGGTGGCGGTGTTGCAGAGCCCGACGGTGGGGCTGGCGCCCTGGTCGCCAGCGTTGGACGAGAACATCGGCCGCGCCGGTTTGTATGTGCCGCCGGACCATGGCATGCCCAGCGATGGGGTGTTGGCCCAGAGCGTCATGCTGTGTCCTGAGCAGAGCCAGTGGTTGGTGTGCGATGTGGATGTGGACGAGGTGAGGCGGGTGCGGCGAGAGGGGCAGGTCTTTACCAGGCGGGATTGGCCGGAGCAGGTCGAGCGGCTGGGGTGAGCGTGAAGCGATAGCCACTGCGGATTGATCCGCAATGGCTACGCCGCTGTTACCGCTGTATCACTTCACTTCCACCGCCAGGCTCTGGGCGATCTTGCTCTGCCACAAGGCGGGACCGGTGATGTGCACCGACTCGCCGTTGCTGTCCACCGCCACGGTGACCGGCATGTCCTTGACCTCGAACTCGTAGATCGCTTCCATGCCCAGTTCGGCGAATGCCAGGACCTTCGACTTGCGGATCGCCTGGGCCACCAGGTAGGCCGCGCCGCCGACGGCCATCAGGTACACGGCCTTGTTGTCCTTGATCGCCTCGATGGCGGTCGGGCCACGCTCGGACTTGCCGATCATGCCCAGCAGACCGGTCTGTTCGAGGATCTGGCGGGTGAACTTGTCCATGCGCGTGGCAGTGGTCGGGCCGGCTGGGCCGACCACTTCGTCACCGACCGGATCGACCGGACCCACGTAGTAGATGAAGCGGCCTTTCAGGTCCACCGGCAGTTCTTCGCCACGGTTGAGCATCTCGACCATGCGCTTGTGCGCGGCGTCGCGGCCGGTGAGCATCTTGCCGTTGAGCAGGACGGTCTCGCCTGGCTTCCAGCTGGCGACTTCTTCCGGGGTGATGTCGTCGAGGTTGACCCGGCGCGCGCTCGGACCCGCTTCCCAGACGATTTCCGGGTAGGCGTCCAGCGACGGCGCTTCGAGTTCCGCAGGGCCGGAGCCATCGAGCACGAAGTGGGCGTGACGGGTGGCCGCGCAGTTGGGGATCATGCACACCGGCAGGGAGGCGGCGTGGGTCGGGTAGTCCATGATCTTGACGTCGAGCACGGTGGTCAGACCGCCCAGGCCCTGGGCGCCGATGCCCAGTTGGTTGACCTTCTCGAACAGCTCCAGGCGGATCTCTTCGATGCGGTTCTGCGGGCCACGGGCTTTCAATTCGTGGATGTCGATGGATTCCATCAACACTTCCTTGGCCATCACCGCGGCCTTCTCGGCGGTGCCGCCGATGCCGATGCCGAGCATGCCGGGCGGGCACCAGCCAGCGCCCATGGTCGGCACGGTCTTGAGCACCCAGTCGACGATCGAGTCGGACGGGTTGAGCATGGCCATCTTCGACTTGTTCTCCGAGCCGCCGCCTTTGGCGGCCACGTCCACTTCGACTTTGTCGCCGGGCACGATGGAGTAGTGGATCACTGCCGGGGTGTTGTCCTTGGTGTTCTTGCGCGCGCCGGCCGGGTCGGCCAGGATCGAGGCGCGCAGGACGTTCTCCGGCAGGTTGTAGGCGCGGCGCACGCCTTCGTTGATCATGTCGTCCAGGCTCAGGGTCGCGCCGTCCCAGCGTACGTCCATGCCCACGCGCACGAACACGGTGACGATGCCGGTGTCCTGGCAGATCGGCCGGTGGCCGGTGGCGCACATGCGCGAGTTGATCAGAATCTGGGCGATCGAGTCGCGGGCTGCTGGCGACTCTTCGCGCAGGTAGGCCTCGTGCATCGCCTGGATGAAATCGACGGGGTGGTAGTACGAGATGAATTGCAGGGCGTCGGCCACGCTCTGAATCAGGTCGTCTTGCTTGATCACGGTCATGCTGCGCGCTCCTCTTGAAGACGGGAACATTCGTAAAGGCCTCGACACCGCCGACCAGCGCGTCGAATCACCTTGCAAGGCGCGCCGGCAGGTCAGGCCGGCGCAAAAAGGGCGCGGCAGTATAGCGCGCATCCTGGCGCGGTACACCTGCACGCGCGCTGGACCAAGGTCGGTCGGATGCTGGCCGCAGTTTTGCAGCGCCAAGCAGGCGAGGGGCTTAGAATCGTTGCCGCGGTGTCGCGATACCAGGCCGCTCTTACACGAACAGCGTCATCCGGGCGCTCCTATGGCGCGACGATGACCACTCAATCGGCGGAGAAACCCCGAATGCCCGAACTCTGCGTGGGCCACCGCTGCTGGGCGGTGCCCTCCGGCAGCAACCTGCTCGACGCCCTCAACGGCGCCGGCTTGAACGTGCCCTATAGCTGCCGCGCCGGCAGTTGCCAGGCGTGCCTGGTGCGCTGCCTGGACGGGCTGCCCGACGATGCGCGGCCCGAGGCGCTGAGCACGGACGCCCGTGAACAGGGCTGGCGCCTGGCCTGTCAGTGTCAGGTGACGGGCGACCTTCGAGTGGCGGTGTTCGACCCGCAGACCGATGGCGTGCCGGCTGAGGTGAGCGCGGTGCACTGGCTGGGTGATGTGCTGCGCCTGCACCTGCGTCCGGCGCGGGCGCTGCGTTACCGCGCCGGCCAGCATCTGCTGCTGTGGTTGGGCCCGGTGGCGCGGCCCTATTCGCTGGCGAGCCTGCCAGGCGAAGACGCCTTGCTCGAGTTCCACATCGACTGCCGCCGACCCGGTGCGTTCTGCGATCAGGCGCGGGGCCTGAAGGTGGGGGATGCATTGGCATTGGGCGCATTGAGCGGTGGCGCGCTGCAGTACGATCCAGACTGGCAGACGCGACCGTTGTGGCTGCTGGCGGCGGGAACGGGACTGGCGCCGTTGTGGAGCATCCTGCGCGAAGCGCTGCGTCAGGGGCATGAGGGGCCGATCAGGATCCTGCATGTGGCGTGCACACCTTACCTGGCCGAGGCATTGCAGGCATTGGCTGGGGAGCGGGTGCACGTCGAGCAGGTGAGCCGAGAAGGCGCGGAGCAGGCGCTGGCGGGGTTTCAGGTGTCGTCGCGCCAGACGGTGGCGCTGGTGTGTGGTTCGCCGCAGTGGGTGGAGCAGGTGGCGCGTCGGCTGTTCCTGGCCGGGGTGCCGAGGAACCAGGTGCTGGCCGAAGTGTTCAGCGAGAGGGCTTGAGGGGACGGGGTGCCTTACGGCCCATCGCGGCGTTACTCGCGATGGGCCGTAAGAGCGCCTCGGGCTGAGGGTCAGCCGACCAGCGGATCACCGACATGCAGGATCTTCATGCCATTGGTGCCACCGATGGTGTGGTAGCTGTCGCCTTTGGTCAGGATCACCCAGTCACCTTGCTCGACCAGCCCACGCTTGAGCAACTCGTCGACCGCTGCCTGGCTGACCTTGTCGGCCGGCTGCGAAGCCGGATCGAAGGCGATCGGGTAGACGCCGCGGAACATCGAGACGCGAGCCTGGGTGGCGCGGTGCGGCGACATGGCGAACACCGGCACGTGCGAGCGCAGGCGCGACATGATCAGCGGGGTGTAGCCGCTTTCGGTGAGGGCGATGATCGCCTTCACGCCCGGGAAGTGGTTGGCGGTGTACATGGCCGCCAGGGCGATGCTCTCGTCACAGCGCTCGAACGTGGTGTGCAGGCGATGGCTGGAGCGCTGGTTGGTCGGGTGCTTTTCGGCGCCCAGGCAAATGCGCGCCATGGCTTGCACGGCTTCGATCGGGTAGGCACCGGCGGCGCTCTCGGCCGACAGCATCACCGCATCGGTGTTGTCCAGCACGGCGTTGGCCACGTCGGACACTTCGGCACGGGTCGGCATCGGGTTCTGGATCATCGACTCCATCATCTGGGTCGCGACGATCACCGCTTTGTTGTTGCGGCGGGCGTGCTGGATGATCTTTTTCTGGATACCGATCAGCTCGGCGTCGCCGATTTCCACGCCCAGGTCGCCACGGGCGACCATCACCGCGTCGGAGGCGGCGATCAGGCCGTCGAGGGTTTCGTCGTTGGCCACGGCTTCGGCGCGTTCGATCTTGGCCACCAGCCAAGCGCTGCCGCCGGATTCATCACGCAGCTTGCGGGCGTATTCCATGTCCTTGGCATCGCGCGGGAAGGACACGGCCAGATAGTCCAGGTCCATTTCGGCGGCCAGCTTGATGTCGGCCTTGTCTTTCTCGGTCAGCGCCGGAGCGGTCAGGCCGCCACCTTTGCGGTTGATGCCTTTGTGGTCGGACAGCGGACCGCCGACGATCACCACGCAATGCAGGGCATCGGCAGTGGCGGTTTCGACGCGCATGACCACACGGCCGTCGTCGAGCAGCAGCTCGTCACCCACGCCGCAGTCCTTGACCAGGTCAGGGTAGTCGATGCCGACGATATCCTGGTTGCCTTCGGTGAGCGGGTGAGCGGTGGAGAAGGTGAAGGTGTCACCGATCTTCAGTTCGATGCGCTTGTTGCTGAACTTGGCGATACGGATCTTCGGGCCTTGCAGGTCACCGAGCAGCGCGACATGGCGGCCATTCTTGGCGGCGATGTCACGGATCAGCCGGGCGCGGGCCTTGTGCTCGTCCGGAGTGCCATGGGAAAAGTTCAGACGTGCCACGTCCAGGCCAGCGAGGATCAGTTGTTCGATCACTTCGGGCGAGTTGCTGGCGGGGCCCAGGGTGGCGACGATTTTGGTACGGCGGATGGTCATGCACAGACTCCTATAGTGAAGCGCAGCGAAAGGCTACTCCTGAATTTGGCTGTAGTCACTCAGGAGGCGGGGGGAAAAGCTGCAAGCTACAAGTGGCAAGCTTCAAGAAAAAGCGCGGGTGGCGGCGGGGGCTGGTTTTGTTTGCAGCTTGCAGCTTGCAGCTTGTCGCTTGCGGCTGAAGAATCCTTGGACGCGGCCGATAGGCTGTGCAGCAAAGGAGATTCCCATGCGAGCCCTGATCGTTTTAGTCATGGCGGCCAGTGTCGTTGGCTGCACCCGTTGGTCCATGGACCACCATCTGAACAATGCCTACCGGGCCTATGACCGCGGCGACTGCCAACGTGTGATGCTGGAGCTGTCGCAGGTCGACCGCACCAGCCGGGCGCGGCCGTTCATTCACCCCGAAGTGGCGATGCTGCGTGGGCAGTGTCTGGAGCGGCAGAAACTCTACGTCGATGCGGCGCAGACCTATCAGTTCCTGATCCAGCGCTACCCGCAGAACGAGTACGCCTATCGCGCCCAGGCGCGTCTGCAGACGTTGCAGCAGCTTGGCCATCTGCGTGGCGAAGCGGCTGTCACACAGGCAGCACCCGCCGCGCCCTGGCGCTGATTGCCTCGACCGATGATTTCAACGTGCCTGCGCCGCAGGCTGAGCTAGGCTCTACAGTACCTTCAACGCGCCGACGGTACCTGCTCATTTGGCAAAGGTACGGAGAATCATGTTCACCGAACGACAGATCGATCGACACCAACTGCCTTACGTGCTCAGAGTGTTCAACCGGTTCACCGATCAGGAGATCGGTTTTCTGGGTAATGCCTCCGAGCATGGCGTCATGGTGATCAGCCAACTGCCCATCATGGTCGGCCCGGATTTCGAGCTGCAATTGCGCGTGCCGCTTGCAGGGGGCGGTCACCAGTTCATCAACCTGACCGCCAGTTGCCTGTGGAGCCGCGAGGATCAGACCCCCGGCTATTACGATGCAGGCTTCATGCTGCTGCAGGCACCGCGCGAGTACGACGAGTTCGTGCGCTCGCTGCGCGAGTTCTTCAGCTTCAGGCCGCTCAACGAGTCGGCCTGAGGTTGTTCGTCCGGTAGACTCGTCCGCGAACTTTGTACAGGACGACACCGTGAGCTCCAGCATCTTCTGGCACGATTACGAAACCACCGGCATCAACCCGCGCTGCGATCGACCGCTGCAGGTCGCCGGCGTGCGCACCGACTTCGACCTGAACGAGATCGAGGAACCGGTCAACCTGTATTGCCGTCCCTCCGACGACATCCTGCCGCATCCGGCGGCCTGCCTGGTCACGGGCATCACTCCGCGACAGTTGGCCGACAAAGGCCTGTGCGAAGCGGATTTCATGACCCGCGTGCACGCCCAGTTGGCGCGCCCGGGCACCTGTGGCGCCGGTTACAACACCTTGCGCTTCGACGACGAAGTGACGCGTTACAGCCTGTACCGCAATTTCTTCGATCCTTATGCGCGCGAGTGGCAGGGCGGCAACAGCCGCTGGGACCTGATCGACGTGCTGCGCACCGCGTATGCCTTGCGCCCGGAGGGCATCGTCTGGCCACAGCAGGACGGCCGCACCAGCTTGCGCCTGGAGTTGCTCAGCCAGGCCAATGGCATCGAACATGGTCACGCCCATGAGGCGCTGTCCGATGTGCGGGCTACCATCGCCTTGGCGCGAAGAGTACGTGAACGACAGCCCAGGCTTTACGACTGGCTGTTCCAGTTGCGTAGCAAGCACAAGGTGATGGAGCAGATTCAACTGCTGCAACCCTTGGTGCATATTTCGGGTCGCTTCTCCAGCGAGCGCAGTTATTTGGGCGTGGTATTACCGTTGGCTTGGCATCCGCGCAACCGTAATGCCCTGATAGTGTGCGACCTGCACATGGAAACCCTGCCTTTGATAGGGGAAAGTGCCGAAGCATTGCGTCGCCGTTTGTACCGGCGTCGCGACGAAATGGCTGACGGAGAACTACCCGTTCCGCTGAAGTTGGTGCACATCAATAAATGCCCAGTGGTGGCACCTTTGAGTGTGTTACGCCCGGTCGATCAACAACGATTAGGCCTGGATATGTCGCACGTGAACGAGCGCGCCGAACGATTGATTCAGCAGCAGGGGGCGTGGCAAGACAAGCTTGTGGAGATCTACGGCGCCGAGGAATTTGCCCCGAGCGAAGATCCCGAACAACAACTGTATGACGGATTTATTGGCGACCGTGATCGACGCCTGTGCGAGCAAGTTCGACTCAGTGATCCGCGACACTTGGCCGACGGGCAGTGGATGTTCGACGATCAGCGCCTGCCTGAATTGCTGTTCCGTTATCGGGCGCGCAACTTCAACGAGACACTGAATGCGCAGGAGCAGCAGCGCTGGCAACATTTCTGTCAGCAACGCCTGATGGATCCCGGATTGGGTGCACCCAACACGTTGAAGGCTTTCGAGCAGGCGGCAGGTGCGCACATGGAGGGGGCTGGCGAGGGTGGACGCGCGGTGCTCGAGGCGTGGCTGGTGCATGCGCGGCAATTGCGTTCGGACTACAGCCTGACAGAGTGATAGACAATAAAAAACGCCAGCACTGCGCTGGCGTTTTTTGTACGGGATCAGCAACTGCAGGATCAGTCCAGCAACGTGGACCAACCTTCGACCACATCACCGCCCCATTTGGCTTTCCACTCTTTCAGGGTCTTGTGGTTGCCACCTTTGGTTTCGATGACTTCGCCATTGTGCGGGTTCTTGTACTGCTTGACCTTGCGTGCACGCTTGGTGCCGGTGGTCTTGACCGCGCCGCGTGGGGCTTTGCTCAGTTTGGACTCTGGGTCGAGCAGGGCAATGACGTCACGCAGCGACTTGGAGTATTCGCCCATCAGCGTGCGCAGTTTGCCTTCGAATTCCAGCTCTTTTTTCAGCTTGTCATCTTGCGACAGGTTGGCCAGACGAGCTTGAAGTTCCTTGATGGCTTCTTCAGTGGCGCGGTATTCGTTGATCAGGGACATGGGGTGTTCCTTGGTAAATGTACAGGGAGACAGTGCGCCAATAATAGACAGGCGATACTCGCAAGTAAACAAGTAATAATCAGTGGGCATGTTGAAATGTGTTGAAGCAACAATTAACACGGTGAAGATTAAGAAAATTTAACCGGGTAATGCTGCGCCTTTTTCTATGCGCAGGGTCGCGCGTCGACACTGCATCAAGCGCTACCCAGCGGCGACCGCCCCGTCGATGACTACTGCGTTTTTCTCGGCAGGTGGCTAGAATATGCGCCTTTGCGAAGTATTCGGAGTTTTCATTGATGCGCACC
Organism: Pseudomonas sp. SC11; assembly: GCF_047039205.1. Taxonomy (NCBI): domain Bacteria; kingdom Pseudomonadati; phylum Pseudomonadota; class Gammaproteobacteria; order Pseudomonadales; family Pseudomonadaceae; genus Pseudomonas; species Pseudomonas sp. SC11. Next base: position 1,333,374 of record NZ_CP178183.1, read on the forward strand.
TATCGCCTGACGATTGCCTGCCCCGACCGTGTCGGCATCGTGGCAAAGGTCAGTAACTTCCTGGCCCTGTACAACGGCTGGATCACCGAAGCCAGCCACCATTCCGACGAGCAGAGCGGCTGGTTCTTCATGCGCCATGAAATCCGCGCCGAATCCTTGCCGTTCGGCCTGGAAGCCTTCCGCGAAGCCTTCGCGCCGATTGCCGACGAATTCTCCATGGCGTGGCACATCACCGATTCGGCGCAGAAGAAGCGCGTGGTGCTGATGGCCAGCCGCGAGTCCCACTGCCTGGCTGATTTGCTGCACCGCTGGCACACCGATGAGCTGGACTGCGACATTCCCTGCGTGATTTCCAACCACGACGACCTGCGTAGCATGGTCGAGTGGCATGGCATTCCATTCCATCACGTGCCGGTCGATCCGAAGGACAAGGCACCGGCCTTCGCCGAAGTGTCGCGTCTGGTCGCCGAGTACGGTGCCGACGTGGTGGTGCTGGCGCGCTACATGCAGATCCTGCCGCCGCAACTTTGCCAGGACTACGCGCAGCGGGTCATCAACATCCACCACAGCTTCCTGCCATCGTTCGTCGGCGCCAAGCCTTACCATCAGGCGGCCTTGCGCGGGGTCAAGCTGATCGGCGCCACGTGCCATTACGTGACCGAAGAGCTGGACGCCGGTCCCATCATCGAGCAGGACGTGGTGCGGGTGAATCACGCCGACAGCATCGAGGACATGGTTCGCTTCGGCCGTGACGTGGAGAAAATGGTGCTGGCCCGTGGCCTGCGCTACCACCTGGAAGACCGCGTGTTGGTCCATGGCAACAAGACCGTGGTGTTCGACTGACTTAGGCGCAGGGGCGTCGATGGCCGATCCGCGTGACAAAGCCGCTGCCCAGCCCCCGCCAACCCTTGGCGAAGGCTGTCTGGCCCGCTATGACCCCGATGCGCTGAGCCATGAGCTCGGCACGGCGTTCGAGGGCGCCGCCCAGCTCTGGGCGCAGCTCAACCGGCCTGACGACGCCAGCGCTCCAGCAGCGGACGCGCCAGCAGGCAGACGAACACCGGCCCCCCGGCCAGCAGGTAGAAGTAGTAGGTGATGGCGCGCCAGATCAGGATCGCCGCCGCCGCAGTCGAGCTGCCCACCAGCGGTGACAGCAGGGTGGCCGAGGTCAGCTCGGCGGCCCCCGCACCGCCTGGCAGCAGGCTGAATTGACCGGCGCTGAGCGAGAGCATCTGCACCAGAAAGCTCGGAATCCACGCCAGGTCCACCCCCAGCCCCTTGAGCACCAGATACAGCACGCTGTAGCGCAGGCTCCAGTGCACGCAGGTGAGCGCGAAGACCAGCACCAGGATGCGCTTGGGCAGGCGCCAGGTGTCGATCAGCGCGTGGACGAAATGCAACAGTTTGCGCGCCCAGCGCCGCCGCCGCGCTGCCGAAACGCCCAGACGCCGCAGCAGACGCCCGTTAACGCGCATCATCGCGCGGCGGTAGCGCGACAGCAGCACGATCGCCGCCAACGCCACGCACAGCAAGGCTGCACTGCCCAGCAACATGCCTTCCTGGCTACGCCCAAGGCTGTGGAACAGGGCATAGCCGGCGATGGCCAGCATGGCGCAGAAGAAGAACAGCAGGTCATTCAATTGGTCCATGGCGAACACCGCGCCACTGCGCGCCGCACCGATGCGCTCGCGCGCCAGTAGGGTCATCAAGGTCAGCGGGCCACCGCTGCCGCCGGGGGTGGTGCAGATGGCAAATTCCGTGGCCATCACCACGCCCAGGCTGCGCAGTCGGCCCAGTTGCGCGCCTTGCTGGCCGAGCAGCAGGCGCAGGCGCGCCGCGTTGATGATCCAGCACAGCACGATCATGCCCAGCAGGGTCATCATCAGTCCAGGATCGAATCGCTGCAGACGCGGCAACAGCTCGCCGCCGCCAAGCCAGGCGGGCACCAGCACAGCCACCAGCAACGCCAGGCCTAGCCAAAGCAGGCGGTTCATGCAGACAACCTGCGCTCCAGCCAGGCGGACTTGGTCAAAGGTTGGCGCCCTTGCTCGACCAGCTCGCGCACGGTGCGCAGCCAGTAGTCGCGCGAACTGGCGTGGCGCATGTCCACTGGATGCAGGCCCAGGCGCAGTGTCTCGGCCTTGTGCCAACGCCGCACCTGCCAGTCGCAAAGCACTCGCGACAGACCCCGGCGCCAGGCACTGCGCGCACTCCAGACCAGGCCCGGTGCTTCGATCGCGGTGAAATCCGGCAGGCTGTACAGATGCTGCGGGGTACTGGTGTAGCGCAGGGGCAACTGGCGCAGGGCCTGGCGCGTGCCTTCGCTCATCAGCCAGGCCGGGGCGACGAAGCCGGACACCGGCCAGCCCAAGGCCGTGAACAACTCCAGGCCTGCCTCCAGGCGCTGCATCGCCTCTTGCTGCTCCAGCGCATAGAACTCACCTTCATGGGTGTAGATCCTGCGCATGAAGAATTCGCCTGGCCCGCGCGGTGCGGGGCCGTCATCGGCGTGGTAGAAACCGTGCAGCGCCAGCTCGTCACCGCGTGCCAAGCGACGGTCGAGCAAGCGACAGAAGGTCGGTGAGCGGTGCAGGGCATTGCGGTGATGGAAGTCCGGCACCACCAACCAGGTCATGGGCACCTCGCCCAGGGCGTCGATGGTCTCGACGAAGGGCTGGTAGTCCGGCCAGGTTTCCGGGGCGACGTCGTGCAGTACCAGCATGAGGCTGCGCGCAGAGGTGTGGGCGTCACGCATGGGCACGCACCTGAGGTTGGTGACCGAGCACCGCCTGGTAGTGCTGCAACAGGCCATCGACCACGCAGTCCCACGCATAATGCTGCTCCACATGGCGCCGGGCCTGCGCGCCCAGGGCGCGCACGTCCCCCTCGAAGATTTCACGCACGGCATCGGCCATGGCGCGGGCATCGTTTGGGCGGCATAGGCGGCCGCACTGGTCGGTGACGATTTCGCCGAACGCACCTGCGCGCACCGCGACCACGGGTATGGCGCTGGCCATGGCCTCGAGAATCACCAGGCCGAAGGTTTCCTGATCGCCGGCATGCACCAGCACGTCGGCGCTGGCGAGCAGGCGCGCGACTTCATCGGCCGGGCAGAAGTGGTCGATCACACTGACATTCTCCGGCACGCTGGCCGGCATGCCCGAGCCCACCAGTAACAGATGATAGGGGCTGCCGAGTTGGCGCATGCACTCGAGCAGCACCGGCAGGTTTTTTTCCCGCGAACCGCGACCCGCGAACACCAGCAAGCGCGTGGTATCGGGTAAGCCCAATTCGGCGCGAACCTGATCGTCGCGTTTGCTCGGATGGAACATCTGCAGATCGACACCCAGTGGCTGCACATGCACTTCGCGTACGCCAAGACGGCGCAGCTTGTCGGCCATCACCTGACTGGGCGCCAACACCCGATCAAAGTTGCCATACAGCTTGCTGACATAGGCCTCGACGTTGGGGGTGAACCAGTTGCCCATGCGATTGCTGACCAACAGTGGCAGGTCGGAATGGTAGAAGCCGATCACCGGCACATCCAACTGCCGCCGCGCCTCCAGCGCCGCCCAGGCGGTGAGGTAGGGATCGCCGACTTCGATCAGGTCTGGCTGCAAGCGCCGCAGCACATTGCACCAGGGCGCCAGGCGCACGGGGAAACGGTAGCCCTTGCCGAACGGCAGCGGCGGCGCCGGCACGTGATAGATGCCGTCGGCATGGCGGGCGTGGGCCCCGGGAATGAGGAGGCTGTGACGCACGCCGGCCATGGCATCGAGACGGTGGTGTTTGGCATCAAGATAGGTCCGTACGCCGCCGCTGGCGGGGGCATAGAACATGGTGATGTCAGCGATGTGCACGATCAGCATCCCTCCGGGATCGTCTTCGGGTCTGTCATCCGGCGGTAACAGGCCGGGGGTGACGCGCCTAACGATTGACCTTGGCTGGGACGGGTTCGTTCGATCGGGGTGGGGCACGCTGCGCTGCCTGCGACGGGTGTCGCAGACAGCGCGGCGAGTGGCGGATCAGATGCGGAAGCTGCCGACCAGCTGCTTGAGGCGGACGGTCTGCTGCTCAAGGTCGGAGCACGCACGCAAGGTAGCCTGCAGGTTTTCCACGCCTTCCTGATTGAGCATGTTGATTTCGCTGATATCCATGTTGATCGACTCCACCACGGAAGTTTGTTCCTCGGTGGCGGTGGCGACCGACTGGTTCATGCCGTCGATCTCGCCGATGCGCTGGGTCACGCTGCCCAGGCGCTCACCGGCCTGGTTGGCGATCTGCATGCTGTCCTGGCTGTGGCGCTGGCTCTGGTCCATGGTCTCCACTGAAGTGCGGGCGCCGACTTGCAGCTCTTCGATCATCGACTGCACCTGCTGCGCCGACTCCTGGGTGCGGTGGGCGAGGTTGCGCACTTCGTCGGCGACCACGGCGAACCCTCGTCCCGCTTCGCCCGCACGTGCCGCTTCGATCGCGGCGTTCAGTGCCAGGAGGTTGGTCTGCTGGGAGATGCTGGTGATGACTTCGAGGATCTGACCGATGTTCACGGTCTTGTCGTTGAGGGTTTCGATGTTGGCGCTGGAACTGACGATCAGGTCCGACAGGCGATTCATCGCCTGGATGTTGCGCTCCACCACCTGCTGACCTTCTTCGGCCAGCAGCCGTGCCGAGCTGGCATGCTGCGAGGCCTGGGCGGCGTTGCCGGCGATTTCCTGGGCCGCGGCGCCCAGTTCATTGATGGCGGCGGCCACGCTGTTGGTGCGGTTGGCCTGCTCGTCGCTGTTGTGCATCGACGAGTTGGAGGCGCTGATCACCCGCATGGCCACCTCGTTGACCTGCTCTGTGGCCGACGACACTTCGCGGATCGAGCCATGCACGCGTTCGACGAAGCGGTTGAAGGCACTGCCCAGCACGCCGAATTCGTCGTGATTATGGATCGTCAGGCGTTTGGTCAGATCGCCCTCACCCTCGGCGATGTCTTCCATGGCGCGGGTCATGGTCATCAGCGGCTGCATGAGGACGCGGATCAGCAGGCCGAGCAGGGCGATGATGATCACCACCGCCACCACGGTGGCGATCACCGCAGAAGTGCGGAAGGTGCTGAGCATGCTGAAGGCTTTGTCTTTATCCACCGACAGGCCGATGTACCAGTTGGCCGACGGCAGACCCTGGATCGGGGTGAAGGTAATGAGGCGCTGGTGGCCGTCGACCTCGACTTGCGTGAGTTTGCCGGTCAGTTTCGGGGTGTTTTGCGGGAACGCTTCGGTCAGCGGCTTCATCACCAGGGCGTTGTCAGGGTGCACCAGGATCTTGCCCTGGTCGTTGACCAGGAAGGCATAGCCCAGGCCGCCGAAGTTCAGCGAGTTGATGATCTGCACCAGACCATCGAGCGCCAGGTCGCCGCCGACCACGCCGACGCTGGTGGAGACTTTGTCGATCACGCCGATCACCATCTTGCCGGTGGTGGCGTCGATGTAGGGTTCGGTGAGGATCGGGCCGCCGGCATTCATGCCGTCCTTGTACCAGCCGCGCACGCGCGGATCGTATCCGTCCGGCATCTTGCTGTCTGGGCGCACGCTGAAACCGCCGTCGACCTTGCCCAGGTAGACCGTGAGGAAGCTGGAGATCAGGGCTTTTTGACCCATCAGGGTTTCGGCGTCGCTGGGGCTCTGGGCAATGTTCTGCGCCAGGTTCTCTACCAGGCGGATACGCCCTTCGAACAGGCTGCGGATGTTGGTCGAGGTGGACTGACCCATTTCCACCAGGTAGTTCTCCAGGTCTTCGCGAATGGCATTACGCTGGAGGTAATCGTTGTACAGAGTGAACAGCGCGAAGGCCAGTATCACGATAAGGGACGCCGCCAAGAGAATCTTGTGGCTGAAACGAAGGCTTTTGTTCATGACGTAATCCGGTCCGCTAAGGTTTATCGGGTCGCTCGCACAACGCACAGCAGCAGAAAGAACAGCGCAACAATTTTGCGGGCCTGGTGGGTTGCTTCCTGCAGTTGGGCCATTAACGCCTCTGGCTATCGGCCGCCTTGGGGCAAAGCTTGAGAAGAGGAAGAAAGAAGATGTCAGATTCTTCGCAAATCGTTGTAGGTGCTGGTCTTGACGGCCTGCCCATTGGCCAGGCCATGCGTCTGGCCAACCGTCACGGCCTGGTCGCCGGGGCCACCGGCACGGGCAAGACGGTCACGCTGCAGCGCCTGGCCGAGGTGTTCAGCGATGCCGGGGTGGCGGTGTTCGCCGCCGACATCAAAGGTGATCTGTGCGGGCTGGGCGCTGCCGGGGCGCCTGTGGGCAAGGTGGCCGAGCGTATCGCCGACATGCCATGGCTGCAGCACCAACCGCGGGCTTATCCGGTGACGCTGTGGGACATCGCCGGGCAAAGCGGTCATCCACTGCGCACTACCTTGAGCGAAATGGGGCCGTTGCTGCTGGGTAACCTGCTGGAGCTCACCGACAGCCAGCAAGCGGCGCTGTATGCCGCGTTCAAGGTCGCCGATCGAGAAGGCTTGCTGCTGCTCGACCTCAAGGACCTCAAGGCGCTGCTCGCGCACCTGAGGGACAACCCGCAACTGCTTGGCGATGACCGGGCGTTGATGACCACAGGCTCCACCCAGGCGTTGCTGCGGCGCCTGGCAACCCTGGAGCAGCAGGGCGCCGAGGCCTTGTTCGGCGAACCGGCTCTGCAGTTGGAGGACCTGTTGCGGGTCGATGCCGACGGTCGCGGGCGCATTCACCTGCTCGACGCCAGTCGCCTGGTGCACGAAGCGCCCAAGGTCTATGCGACGTTTCTTCTCTGGTTGCTGGCGGAACTGTTCGAGCAACTGCCAGAGCGCGGCGACGCGGACAAGCCGGTGCTGGCGCTGTTCTTCGACGAAGCGCACCTGCTGTTCAACGGCACGCCCAAGGCCTTGCAGGACCGGCTTGAGCAAGTGGTGCGGCTGATCCGCTCGAAAGGCGTCGGGGTGTACTTCGTTACCCAGTCACCGAGCGATCTGCCGGATGCGGTGCTCGCCCAGCTGGGCTTGCGTATCCAGCACGGGCTGCGGGCCTTCACCGTTCGCGAGCAGAAGGCGCTGCGCGCCGTGGCCGAGGGTTTTCGCCCGAACCCGGCGTTCGACACCTTGGGGGTGTTGACCGAGTTGGGCATTGGCGAGGCCTTGGTGGGCACGCTGCAGGACAAGGGCACGCCCGAGGTGGTGCAGCGTGTGCGGGTGGCCCCGCCGCAATCGCGCATCGGGCCGCTGACGGCGGCCGAACGCAGCGCGCTGATCGCCGCTTCGCCCTTGGCCGGGCGCTATGACCAGCCGATCGATCGCGAGTCGGCCTATGAACGGCTCACCCAGCGCAAGGGTGAGCCGGTCGAGCCGGCACCACAGCCCCAGGCCGAGCAGGAGAGCTTCGCCGACAAGGCCGGGGAGTTTCTGCAGGGCGCAGCGGGGCAGGCGATCAAATCGGCGGTACGCCAAGCCGCCAACCAGTTGGGTCGGCAGTTGGTGCGGGGGTTGATGGGGTCGTTGCTGGGCGGCAAGAAGCGTTGAGCAGACGATAGGAACGGCCGAGCGCCGTTCCTATCGCAATACGCTTCAGCCGATGGCCTTGGACGCCAGCCAGAACAGGCCGGCGGCCAGTCCCATGGAGGCGGGCAGAGTGAGCACCCAGGCCATCAGGATGGTCTTCACCGTGCTGCTCTGCAGGCCGCTCTTGTTGGCGACCATGGTGCCGGCGACACCCGAGGACAACACATGGGTGGTCGACACCGGCAGGCTGAACACGTTGGCCATGCCGATGGCGCAGGCCGCCGTGATCTGCGCCGACATGCCCTGGGCATAGGTCATGCCTTGCTTGCCGATCTTCTCGCCGACGGTGAGCACCACGCGGCGCCAGCCGACCATGGTGCCCAGGCCCAGCGCCAGTGCCACTGCGACGATCACCCAGAACGGCGCGTACTCGGTGGTGGCGGTGAGGTCCTTGCGCAGCTTGTCCAGATCGGACTTCTCGCGGCTGTCCAGGCCCGGCAGCTTGCCGACCTTCTTCGCGGTGTCGTCCAGGCACAGCAGGTAACGGCGCACCTCGACCCGGCGCTCGGCGCTCAGGTCGCGGTAGTCGGTCACGCCTTGCAGCGAAGTCTGCAGCGCCGCGATGGTCGGCTCGGTCTGCTGCGGGTTGCAACTGAATTGCTCCGGCAGATCGGTCGACTTGGCCTTGCCCAACGCCAGGAACTCACCGAGGGTGGCGGCATTGCGCTGGTAGAACTGGCTCATGTGCAGGGTCGCGTCGCGGGTGCGTTCGATCTGGTAGGTGGTGCTGTTGAGGTCGAGGACGAACTTGGCCGGCACGATGCCGATCAGTACCAGCATGATCAGGCCGATGCCTTTCTGGCCATCATTCGAGCCGTGCACGAAGCTCACGCCCATGGCCGAGATCACCAGCACCAGGCGATTCCAGAAAGGCGGGTGCTTCTTGTCGTCGAGCTTGCGGCGCTGGTCCGGGGTCTTGTGCATCTTCGACAGCGGGCGCCACCACTTCAGGCCGATCAGCACCAGGGCGGCGATGGCGAAGCCAGCGATCGGCGAAACCACCAGCGACAGGCCGATGTCGATCGCCTTCTGCCAATTGACGCCATCGCCCAGCGCGATGTCGTTGAGCAGCGCGTTGGCCAGGCCCACACCGAGGATTGAGCCGATCAAGGTATGGGAACTGGAAGCCGGGATACCGAAGTACCAGGTGCCCAGGTTCCAGGTGATGGCGGCTGCGAGCAACGAGAACACCATCGCCAGCCCGTGCCCGGTATTGACGTTGATCAGCAGTTCGACCGGCAGCAGGTGGACGATGGCATAGGCCACCCCGACACCGCCGAGCAAAACGCCGAGAAAGTTGAAGACACCCGAGAAGAACACGGCCAGGTGCGGCGGCATGGCTTTGGTGTAGATGACGGTGGCCACCGCGTTGGCGGTGTCATGAAAGCCATTGATGAACTCGAAGGCAAGCACGAAGGTAAGGGCGAGCACCAGGCTCACGGCTACCCAGGCATCCAGTCCGCTGAATAAATCGATCATGAAGGTTGTCTGGCGGTCGTAGGGGGGGCGGATTATGCCAGAAAACCATGGCAATCGATGCACCCCTGACGCGTTGGCGGAACGATTTCACCCTGGAATCCAGAAAAGCGTTGATGCGTATCAATCCCTGCCGACTGCGCTAAAAAGCGCAAAATCCAGCGAATCGGAGGGTAACGCTCAATCACCGGAGGGTAACTATCGTTTAAAACGGTCGTATGAAATTTATGTGCTCGTATTTCTGAGCCATTTGAATTGCCTCACCGGACGTCAGTTTCCGTAAAAAACAGACGTCCGGTGAGCGCAGGATCAACGCTCCGGTTCAACTGGACGCAGTTCCTTTTCCATCTTTTCCAGTTCTTCGGAAAATGCCTGGTCCAGCAAGCTGGCACGTTTGCGCCAAGGTTTGCGTTCCGGTTCCGGTTGGGCAGCATAGGTGGTGACTTCGCCACCATAAACATCCTTGTAACGTTCTGCCTGGCGCTCGAGTTCGGCGCGCAGTTCATCTTTCGTCACAGTATCGACCTGAATTAAGTTGAAATAGCCCGGGGCGAGCGCTGCGGCTGCGAAAGGCTTTGGGTTCCATGTTCAACACCGAGCAGGGCCGGGCGCCGCGGAGTATAACCAGTGCTCCACGCCCGCACACGCAGTTCCTGGTGAACTTGCCGGAGGCTGTGAAGTACGTCGAACTAACGCATCGGCCAAGGCACACGTGTGTTGGAAAGTTTGAGGAGGACGTCTTGGAAAAGTTCGGGCGCTGAGTCGTCCAAATAAAAACGGCCTCGCCGTGGGGCAAGGCCGCTGCCTCGAGTCTTCAACGGTGGGTACCTGACCAGTCTCTCCAAAGAAGCCACAAGGGCACTGGAAAGGTATAAGCAAACGTGTCGGCGGTCAATTGCGATTATCGGCCGTTTGTTCGATAATCGCACAAAGCGCCGTTTTTTTGAGGTCTGCCGATGAACGATGAAACCCCGTCTTTCCCGCCCAGCGATCCACTGCGGCCAGTGGCTCCCGCGCTGGCTCCGCCCATCGTGGCGTCCCCGGCCAAACGTATCCAGGCATTCACGGGCGATCCCGACTTCATGACCTCGCTGGCGCGCGGTCTGGCGGTCATCCAGGCGTTTCAGGAGCGCAAGCGCCACCTGACCATCGCGCAGATCAGCCACCGCACAGAAATTCCCCGCGCCGCCGTGCGCCGTTGCCTGCATACCCTGATGAAACTGGGCTACGCCACCTCCGACGGGCGCACGTATTCGCTGCTGCCCAAGGTGCTGACACTCGGCCACGCCTATTTGTCCTCCACGCCCCTGGCCGTTTCTGCCCAACCCTATCTGGACCGCATCAGCGAGCAGCTTCACGAAGCGGCGAACATGGCCACGCTGGAAGGCGACGATATTCTCTATATCGCCCGCTCGGCGACCGTGGAGCGTCTGATATCGGTCGACCTCTCGGTCGGTGGTCGTCTACCGGCCTACTGCACCTCGATGGGTCGTATCCTCCTCGCCGCGTTGGACGACACCAGCCTTCGCGAGTACTTCGAGCGCGCCGACCTCAAGGCCCGTACCACCCGTACGCTGAACGACCCGGAGTCGCTGTTCGCCTGCATCCAGCAGGTCCGCGCCCAAGGCTGGTGCGTGGTCGATCAGGAACTGGAGCAGGGCCTGCGTTCGATCGCCGTGCCCATCTACGACGCGTCCGGGCAGGTGCTGGCGGCGCTGAACGTCAGCACCCATGTCGGCCGGGTTACTCGTAACGAGCTGGAGCAGCGCTTTCTGCCGATCCTGCTGGCGGCCAGTCGCGACCTCTGCCATCAGTTGTTCGGTTGAATGACCAACGCAGCAGTTCCTGTTCGATAAACGCACAATGTCGCTGTGCAGCGATTGCGCCCCCGTCTGGCGCTGATTACTGTTTCTCGCAACGGTCGGCAGCGCCGACCGCACAATAACAACACGAGAGACCTCCATGACCATTGTCCCCTCGCTGCCTGGCGCAGTTGCCCGCCGACCCAGTTGATCGCAACGCCCGTACCCGGTCCCACCAGCCCTGTGCCTTGCCTGGCGCAGCGGTGTACTTGCGCCCCTCTTCTGGATAACCACTATGAACACACCGCAATCCGCCGTCGGCCAGTGCCTCGACGTCCAGTCCTTCATCAATGCCCAGCCGCTGTCGCGTTATCAATGGCGGGTGGTGATCCTGTGTTTCCTCATCGTCTTCCTCGACGGACTGGATACCGCTGCCATGGGCTTCATCGCCCCGGCGCTGTCCCAGGAGTGGGGTATCGACCGGGCCAGTCTGGGTCCGGTGATGAGCGCGGCACTGATCGGTATGGTCTTCGGTGCGCTGGGCTCGGGACCGCTGGCTGATCGTTTCGGCCGCAAGGGCGTGCTGGTAGGCGCTGTTTTGGTCTTTGGCGGCTTCAGCTTGGCCTCGGCCTATGCCACCAACGTCGACCAGTTGCTGGTGCTGCGCTTTCTCACCGGCTTGGGCCTGGGCGCCGGCATGCCCAATGCCACCACGCTGTTGTCCGAGTACACCCCTGAGCGCCTGAAGTCGTTGCTGGTCACCAGCATGTTCTGCGGCTTCAACCTGGGCATGGCTGGCGGTGGCTTCGTCTCTGCCAAGCTGATCCCGGCCTACGGCTGGCACAGCCTGCTGGTGCTCGGCGGCGTGCTGCCGCTGTTGCTTGCCGTGGTATTGCTAGTGTGGCTGCCAGAGTCGGCGCGCTTTCTGATGGTGCGCAATCGTGGCACCGACAAGGTACGCCGCACCCTGGCGCCGATTGCCCCGGCCGTGGTGGCCCAAGCGGCGAGCTTCAGCGTACCGGAGCAAAAGGCCGTGGCCACGCGCAACGTCTTCGCGGTGATTTTCTCCGGCACCTATGGGCTGGGCACGGTGCTGCTGTGGCTGACCTACTTCATGGGCCTGGTGATCGTCTACCTGCTGACCAGTTGGCTGCCGACGCTGATGCGCGACAGCGGCGCGAGCATGGAGCAGGCCGCGTTCATCGGCGCGTTATTCCAGTTCGGTGGTGTGCTCAGCGCGGTCGCCGTGGGCTGGGCGATGGACCGCTTCAATCCGCACAAGGTGATCGGCTTGTTCTACCTGCTGGCCGGGATCTTCGCCTACGCAGTCGGCCAGAGCCTGGGCAACATCACCCTGCTGGCCGTGCTGGTGCTGGTCGCGGGGATGTGCGTGAACGGTGCACAGTCGGCCATGCCGTCGCTGGCGGCGCGCTTCTATCCGACCCAGGGGCGCGCCACGGGCGTGTCGTGGATGCTGGGTATCGGTCGCTTCGGTGCGATTCTCGGGGCCTGGAGCGGCGCGACCTTGCTGGGGCTCGGCTGGACCTTCGAGCAGGTGCTCACCGCCTTGCTGGTGCCTGCTGCGTTGGCGGCCGTGGGCGTGATCGTGAAAGGACTGGTGAGTCACGCCGACGCGACGTGATCGAGGGCGCCGGTCGAGGGTGAGCGCGCCGTCTCACCCTCGACACGGGCCTGCATCGATAGCACGGACTCACCACTCAAAGCGTTCGATAACCGCCCAAAAGGTCGATTATCGGATTGTAGCGCTCCACCAGCCTCCTTACTCTGAACCCATCGCAGCCCCGCTGCACCCGTACTCGACTCAGCCTGACCAGGAGTCTGCAATGGCAGCAATCCTCTCGCTTCACGACGCCGTGAAGCAGTTCGTCAACGACGGCGACTGTGTTGCCCTCGAAGGTTTCACCCACCTGATTCCCACCGCCGCCGGCCACGAGATCATTCGCCAGGGCAAGCGTGACCTGACCCTGGTGCGCATGACCCCAGACCTGATCTACGACCAACTGATCGGCGCTGGCTGCGCCCGCAAGTTGATCTTCTCCTGGGGCGGTAACCCCGGTGTCGGCTCGCTCCACCGCCTGCGCGACGCGGTCGAGAAGCAATGGCCGCACGCCCTGGAAATCGAAGAGCACAGCCACGCTGACCTGGCCAATGCCTACGTCGCCGGGGCCTCCGGCCTGCCGTTCGCGGTGCTGCGCGCCTACGCCGGCTCCGACCTGCCGAAGGTCAACCCGCTGATCCAGTCAGTCACTTGCCCGTTCACCGGCGAAGTACTGGCGGCCGTGCCCTCGGTGCGCCCGGACGTCACTGTGATCCATGCGCAAAAAGCCGACCGCAAGGGCAACGTCTTGCTGTGGGGCATCCTCGGCGTGCAGAAGGAAGCCGCGCTGGCGGCCAAGCGCTGCATCGTCACCGTCGAGGAGATCGTCGACGACCTGCAGGCACCGATGAACGCCTGCGTGCTGCCGACCTGGGCCCTGAGCGCCGTGTGCCTGGTGCCGGGCGGTGCGCATCCCTCCTACGCCCACGGCTACTACGAGCGTGACAATCGCTTCTACCAGGCCTGGGATCCGATCGCGCGCGACCGCGAAGCCTTCACCGCCTGGATCGACACCTACATCCGCGGCACCGCCGATTTCACCGAATTCAAGCGCACGCTGGAGGCCGCACAATGAGCTACTCCACCTCGGAAATGATGACCGTGGCTGCCGCCCGACGCCTGCGCAACGGCGCGGTCTGCTTCGTCGGCATCGGCCTGCCGTCCAAGGCCGCCAACCTCGCACGGTTGACCTCTTCGCCCGACGTCGTGCTGATCTACGAGTCCGGCCCCATCGGCGCCAAGCCCAGCGTGTTGCCGCTGTCGATCGGCGACGGTGAGTTGGCCGAGACCGCCGACACCGTGGTGCCGACTGGCGAGATCTTCCGTTACTGGCTGCAGGGCGGACGCATCGACGTCGGCTTCCTCGGCGCCGCGCAGGTCGACCGCTTCGGCAACATCAACACCACCGTGGTCGGCGACTACCATGCGCCCAAGACCCGCCTGCCGGGCGCGGGCGGCGCGCCGGAGATCGCCGGCTCCGCCAAGCAGGTCCTGATCATCCTCAAGCAGTCGAAGCGCGCCTTCGTCGACAAGCTCGACTTCATGACGTCGGTCGGCCATGGCGAAGGCGGCGACTCGCGCAAGCGCCTGGGCCTGCCGGGCGAGGGCCCGGTAGGGATCATTACCGACCTGTGCATCATGGAGCCGGAAGCCGGCAGCCATGAGTTCGTGGTGACCTCGATTCATCCAGGCGTGACGCGTGAGCAGATCGTCGCCGCCACTGGCTGGGCCATCCGTTTTGCCGACAGCGTGCAGACCACGCAAGCGCCGAGTGATCACGAACTGACCGCGCTGCGCGACCTGGAAGCGCGTACCGCCGCCGCCCACGGCCAAACCGCAGGAGAAGCCTGATGCGTGAGGTATTCATCTGCGACGCCATCCGCACGCCCATCGGCCGCTTCGGCGGCGCCCTGGCCAGCGTTCGCGCCGACGACCTGGCGGCCGTCCCGCTCAAGGCGCTGATCGAGCGCAATCCACAGGTGCAGTGGGCGCAGCTCGACGAAGTGTTCCTCGGCTGTGCCAATCAGGCCGGCGAAGACAACCGCAACGTCGCACGCATGGCGCTGCTGCTGGCCGGGCTGCCGGAGAACGTTCCCGGGGTCACCCTCAACCGCCTGTGTGCCTCGGGCATGGACGCGGTCGGCACGGCGTTCCGTGCCATCGCCAGTGGTGAGATGGAGCTGGCCATTGCCGGTGGCGTGGAGTCGATGTCGCGCGCGCCGTTCGTCATGGGCAAGGCCGAAAGCGGCTATTCGCGTGCCATGAAGCTGGAAGACACGACCATCGGCTGGCGTTTCGTCAATCCTTTGATGAAAAGCCAGTACGGCGTCGATGCCATGCCCGAGACCGCCGATAACGTGGCCGACGACTATCAGGTGTCGCGCGCCGACCAGGATGCCTTCGCTGTGCGCAGCCAGCAGAAAGCGGCCGCCGCCCAAGCCGCCGGCTTCTTCGCTGAGGAGATCGTGCCAGTGCGCATCGCCCACAAGAAGGGTGAGACCTGGGTCGAGCAGGACGAGCACGTGCGTCCTGACACCACCCTGGAAGCGCTGGCCCGGCTCAAACCGGTCAACGGGCCCGACAAGACCGTCACGGCCGGCAATGCCTCGGGGGTCAACGATGGTGCAGCGGCATTGATTCTGGCCTCCGCCGAGGCGGTGAAAAAACATGGCCTCACCCCGCGCGCCCGGGTACTGGGCATGGCCAGTGCGGGTGTCGCGCCCCGTGTGATGGGCATCGGCCCGGTGCCGGCGGTGCGCAAGCTGTGCGAGCGCCTGGGCATCGCCGTGGCCGACTTCGATGTCATCGAGCTCAACGAAGCGTTCGCCAGCCAAGGACTGGCGGTGCTGCGCGAGCTTGGTGTGGCCGACGATGCGCCGCAGGTCAATCCCAACGGCGGCGCCATCGCCCTCGGTCATCCGCTGGGCATGAGCGGCGCGCGTCTGGTGCTGACGGCGCTGCATCAATTGGAGAAGAGCGACGGGCGCAAGGGCCTGGCGACCATGTGCGTAGGCGTGGGGCAAGGCCTGGCGTTGGCGATCGAGCGGGTCTGATGCGCGTCGGCCTCATCGCGGATTCAACCGTGATGGGGCCGGTCAATACGACGCATGGCCACTGGTCAGACCCGAGGCGGAACGAGACTGTTACCGGGTATGTCTAGACTTCACGGTATCCCTCCAGGAGCAAGCAACCCATGACCTCAGTTCATTACACGGGCGAAGAGCGCAAAAGCCGCATCTTCGCCATCGTCGGTGCCTCCTCGGGCAATCTGGTGGAATGGTTCGACTTCTACGTCTACGCCTTCTGCGCCATCTACTTCGCCCCCGCTTTCTTCCCCTCGGACGATCCCACCGTACAACTGCTCAACACCGCCGGCGTGTTCGCGGCGGGCTTTCTGATGCGACCGATCGGCGGCTGGATCTTCGGTCGCCTGGCCGACCGTCACGGACGCAAGCATTCGTTGATGATCTCGGTGCTGATGATGTGCGCCGGTTCCCTGCTGATCGCCTGTTTGCCGACCTACGCCAGCATCGGCGCCTGGGCCCCGGCGCTGCTGCTGTTCGCCCGCTTGGTACAGGGCCTGTCGGTGGGCGGCGAGTACGGCACCACCGCGACCTACATGAGCGAGGTGGCGCTGCGCGGCCAACGCGGCTTCTTCGCCTCGTTCCAGTACGTCACCCTGATCGGCGGCCAATTGCTGGCGGTGCTGGTGGTGGTGATCCTGCAGCAACTGCTCAGCGATGAAGAGCTGCGCGCCTGGGGCTGGCGCATTCCGTTCGTGGTCGGCGCCGTCGCTGCGCTGATTTCGCTGATGCTGCGCCGTTCGCTCAAGGAAACCAGCAGCGCCGAGACCCGTCAGGACAAGGACGCCGGCAGCATCGCCGGGCTGTTCCGCAACCATACCGCCGCGTTCATCACGGTGCTGGGCTACACCGCGGGTGGCTCGCTGATTTTCTACACCTTCACCACCTACATGCAGAAGTACCTGGTCAACACGGCCGGCATGAACGCCAAGAGCGCGAGCTTCGTGATGACCGGCGCGCTGTTTCTGTTCATGATCCTGCAGCCACTGTTCGGCATGCTCTCCGACCGCATCGGTCGACGTAACTCGATGCTCTGGTTCGGTGCGTTGGGTACGCTGTTCACCGTGCCGCTGCTGATGGCGCTCAAAACCGTAAGCAGTCCGTTCATGGCGTTCGTGCTGGTGACCTTGGCACTGTGCATCGTCAGTTTCTACACCTCCATCAGCGGCCTGGTGAAGGCCGAGATGTTCCCGCCGCAGGTGCGTGCCCTTGGCGTCGGCCTGGCCTACGCGGTGGCCAATGCGGTGTTCGGCGGTTCCGCCGAGTACGTGGCCTTGGGCTTGAAGAGCCTGGGCATGGAGAACACTTTCTACTGGTACGTGACGGCAATGATGGCCATCGCCTTCCTGTTCAGCCTGCGCCTGCCCAAGCAGGCGGCGTACCTGCACCACGATCACTGAGGCGTTTCGATGAGTCAGGCGGATAACCAGCTGTTCGATCTTTACTTCACCACCCCGGCGATGCGCGCGATTTTCTCCGACCGTGGCCGGCTACAGGGCATGCTCGATTTCGAGGCGGCCCTGGCCCGCGCCGAGGCGAGTGTCGGGCTGGTACCGCACACGGCGGTGCCGGCCATCGAAGCCGCGTGCAAGGCCGAGCGCTACGATGTCCAGGCCCTGGCCCAGGCCATCGCGGTGGCTGGCAATTCGGCCATTCCGTTGGTCAAGGCGCTGGGCAAAGTGGTCGCCAGCGGTGTGCCCGAGGCCGAGCGTTACGTCCACTTAGGCGCCACCAGCCAGGACGCCATGGACACTGGCCTGGTACTGCAATTGCGTGACGCGCTGGACCTGATCGAAGTCGAGCTGGCTGGGTTGGCCGAGGCCCTGGCCCGGCAGGCCCTGCAGCATGCCGATACGCCGCTGGTGGGGCGCACCTGGCTGCAGCATGCAACGCCTGTGACCCTGGGCATGAAACTGGCCGGTGTCCTGGGTGCGCTGACGCGTCATCGCCAGCGCCTGCGCGAACTGCGCCCGCGCCTGACCTGCCTGCAGTTTGGTGGCGCCTCGGGCAGCCTGGCCGCGCTGGGCAGCAAGGCGCTGCCGGTGGCCGAAGCGCTGGCCGCGCAACTTCGCCTGAATTTGCCCGAACAGCCTTGGCACACCCAGCGCGATCGGCTGGTGGAGTTCGCCTCGGTGCTGGGCCTGATCGCCGGCAGCCTGGGTAAGTTCGGCCGCGACGTCAGCCTGCTGATGCAGACCGAGGCCGGTGAACTGTTCGAGCCTTCGGCGCCCGGCAAAGGCGGCTCCTCGACCATGCCGCACAAGCGCAATCCAGTAGGCGCGGCGGTGTTGATCGGCGCCGCGACCCGCGTGCCCGGCCTGCTCTCGACGCTGTTCGCCGCCATGCCCCAGGAGCACGAGCGTAGCCTTGGCTTGTGGCATGCCGAGTGGGAAACCCTGCCGGAGATCTGCTGCCTGGTGTCTGGCGCGCTGCAGCAGGCACGGCTGATCGCCGAGGGTATGGAGGTGGACGCCGAGCGTATGGGCCGCAACCTGGAACTGACCCAAGGTCTGGTGCTGGCCGAGGCGGTGAGCATCGTGCTGGCGCAACGCCTGGGGCGCGATACCGCCCACCATCTGCTGGAACAGTGCTGCCAGCGCGCCGTGGCCGAGGGGCGCCACCTGCGCGCCGTGCTCGGCGATGAGCGCCAGGTGACCGAGCAGCTCAGCGACGAAGAACTCGATCGTTTGCTCGATCCCGCCCACTACCTCGGTCAGGCCCGCGTCTGGGTGGCGCGCGCGGTGGCTGAACATCAACGTTTGACTGTCTGAAGGAGACCGCTGTGGCGCATTTGCAACTGCCCGATGGCGTACTGAACTACCGACTCGACGGCCCCGAGCATGCCCCGGTGCTGGTGTTGTCCAACTCGCTGGGCACCGACCTGCACATGTGGGACACCCAGATGCCGTTGTGGACTCAGCATTTTCGCGTGCTGCGCTACGACACCCGCGGCCACGGCGACTCGCAGGTCACCGAAGGCCCGTACAGCATCGAACAACTGGGCCATGATGTGCTGGCCTTGCTCGATGGCCTGAACATCCAGCGCGCGCACTTTTGCGGCCTGTCGATGGGCGGGTTGATCGGCCAGTGGCTGGGCATTCATGCCGGTGAGCGCCTGCTGCGCCTGGTGGTGTGCAATACGGCGGCGAAGATCGGCTCGCCGGACACCTGGAACCCGCGCATCAAAACGGTGCTGCGAGACGGCGCGGCGGCCATGCGTGGCCTGCGCGATGCCTCCATCGAGCGGTGGTTCACGCCGGCGTGGTCGGCGGCCCATGCCGAGCAGGTTTCACGCATCACCGAGATGCTGGCCAGCACTTCGCCGCAAGGCTATGCGGCCAATTGCGCGGCTGTGCGCGATGCCGATTTCCGTGACCAGTTGGGCGCCATCGCGGTGCCGCTGCTGGTGATTTCCGGCGAAGCCGATGCGGTCACGCCACCGTCGGGCGGGCAGTTCATCCAGGCGCATGTCGCGGGGGCGCAGTACGCTGGCTTCCAGGCCGCGCACCTGTCCAACGTCGAGGTCGGCGAGCCGTTCAGCCGGCGCGTGCTCGACTTTCTGCTGGCCCGCTGAGGAGCGCCCCATGGACGAAAAACAACGCTACGACGCCGGCATGCACGTGCGCCGCGCGGTGCTGGGCGACGCCCACGTGGACCGCAGTCTGGAGAAGCTCAACGACTTCAACGGCGAGTTCCAGGAAATGATCACCCGGCACGCCTGGGGCGACATCTGGACCCGCCCAGGGCTGCCGCGCCACACCCGCAGCCTGATCACCATCGCCATGCTCATCGGCATGAACCGCAATGACGAACTCAAGCTGCACCTGCGCGCGGCCGCTAACAATGGCGTGACCCGTGAGGAAATCAAGGAAGTGCTGATGCAGAGCGCAATCTACTGCGGCATTCCGGCGGCCAATGCCACGTTCCACCTGGCCGAGTCGGTGTGGGACGAGCTGGGCGTCGAATCGCGCGAGTAGGGCGCAACGTCGGCCATGCGTGCTTGCCAGCCGACGCCAGTGAACGGTTACGCCGCTGCGGGTTTGCGGC
This sequence comes from Pseudomonas sp. SC11, assembly GCF_047039205.1. Taxonomy (NCBI): domain Bacteria; kingdom Pseudomonadati; phylum Pseudomonadota; class Gammaproteobacteria; order Pseudomonadales; family Pseudomonadaceae; genus Pseudomonas; species Pseudomonas sp. SC11. Next base: position 1,352,985 of record NZ_CP178183.1, read on the forward strand.
GTATCGCCACCGGCCCGGCATTGGCCTCCACGGCGCGTTTCAGGTCGGGGCACAGGCCAAGCATGAAGGCCAATTCCGCCACCACGAACAGCGGCCCGATGATCAGGCCGCTCAGGTCGTCGACGAAGGCCGGTTTGCGTCCTTCGTAGGCGTGGCCGATGAACTGGATCATCCAGCCCACCACGAACAGGCCCAGGCCAATGCTCAGCCACAGGCCGGTTTGCTGTTGCGCCAGCCATTGCCCTGCCCACAGGCACAGCCCCAGCAACGCGCCCATGAGCAGCCCCCAGCGCAGGTCCAGGCGCAAGTAGAACCACACCGAAGCCGCCGCGACCAGCAATGCCGGAGACAACCAGAGGCCCGCCACGCTCCAGCCGGGCCTGGACAATAGGATGCTGACCGCCAGCACGATCAGCGGAATGCCGACGAAGTGGGTGGTGATGTTGCGCGGGTCACGGTGGTAGGCCGCGTACTGACTCAGGTGTTCGACGAGGGTCTTCATGGTTGTGCCTCCATCAGGGCAGGATCCCTTGTCGCCTTTCGGACAAGTGAGTGCTGCCCATCAGAATAGCCTGCTTGCGCCTCGCTGTAGCGATTTCACGCCTGTCAGAGCAAGCTCAACGGATAGTTGAGGATCAGACGGTTCTCGTCGAACGAGTTGGTGTTGAAGTCACGCCGCATGCTGGAGTTACGCCAGCGCAGCGAGAGGTCCTTGAAAGTGCCGGACTGGATGACGTAGGCCAACTCGGTTTCCCGCGCCCATTCCTTGCCATCGGTGACCGTGCCGGTCTGTACGTTGTCGCCTTTGATGTAGCGGTTCATCAGGGTCAGCCCAGGGATCCCGACGGTGGCGAAGTTGAAGTCGTGACGGACCTGCCAGGAGCGCTCCTTGGCATTGTCGAAGCTGGCGTTGTAACTGTCGTTGGCCAGGGTGCCCCCGCTGGTGCCGTTGACCCGCATCCACTCGGTGTCGCCGCTGACCTTCTGCAGGCCGACATAGAACGTATGGCCCTGGTAGCGCGCCGAGAGCATCGCCGACGCCGTGCGGTTGTCCAGACTGCCGGCGCGGGCGGCGCCGTCGTCCTTGCCGATGAAGTAGCCCAGGTTGGCGCCCAGGGTCCAGTCGCCCAGGGGTTGGCTGTGGATCAGGTTGAGGTACTGCTGCTGGTAGATGTCCTTGAGCTGGGCATGCCACAGCCCGACTTGGGTGCGCTTGTCGTTGAAGCTGTACTCGCCGCCGGCGAAGTTGAAGCGGTCGGAGGTGAAGCCTGGGCGGCTGAACAGCGCCATATCCTCCATGCTGGCATCATTGCGCGGGCTGTTGCCGCGGAACTGGCCGCCGTAGAGGGTCAGGCCGGCGATCTCCTTGGAGGTGATCTGACCGCCGCGGAACGTCTGCGGCAGCGAGCGGCCGTCGTCCGAACGCAGGATCGGCAATACCGGCATCCACTCACCGACTTTGAGTTCGGTTTGCGAAACCCGCGCCTTCAGCGCTACGCCCAGGCGACCGAAGTCATCCGCCGGGCGGCCATCGTCGTGCACCGGCAGCAACTGCGTGCCGGCCGTGCCCTTGCCGCCATCGAGTTTGAGCGAGTACAGCCCCAGCACATCGACACCGAAGCCCACGGTTCCTTGGGTGAAGCCCGAGCGGGCATCGAGGATGAAGCTTTGCGTCCATTCCTCGGCCTTGCCCTGAGCTCTGGCCGGATCGACGAAATTGCGGTTGATGTAGAAGTTGCGCAGGTTGAGAGTGGCCTTGGCATCCTCTGCGAAACCGCCGTCGTCAGCGAAGGCGGGCAGGGTGCAGGACAGGGCCAGAAGGCCCGGCAGCAACGGGCGTGCAGGTTGCAGAATGCTCATCTATCTTGGATCTCTTGTTTTTATTGGGCGAGCCGAGGCCCTACGGGAGTGCCCATAGGTCGACGCTTTTCTTGATGAACTTGTGCAACGTTGCGTAGCCGATGGTGCGTGATGGGCTTGGCGCCAGGCAATTCGTGTCGAGCGGAATGGGGCGGTAATCGAACGTATTGTTGCGCTCCAGCGCGTCAGGGCGTCGACGTGCAGACATCGCTGCGGCGAACTGCGGTCACAGGCGGCAGGCGGTCGCTGACAACCGGACAACAAAAAGCCCACCGCAAGGGTGGGCTCTGTGTCGAGGGCTGATCACTCAGCCCTTGGGCGCCTGCATCGAAGCCTGTTGATTGGCCTGACCGGTGCGCTCATACCAGCCACCGCCCAAGGCCTTGTACAGGTTGACCTCGCTGGTCAACTGCGACAGACGATCGCTGATCAGCGACTGCTGGGCACTGAACAGGTTGCGCTGGGCGTCGAGGAAGGTCAGGTTGCTGTCGATACCGATGCGGTAGCGGCGCTCGGCCAGGCGGTAGTAGTCCTGGTTGGCGGCCACCAGATCGCGCTGGGCCTGCAACTGTTCCTCGAAGGTCTTGCGTGCCGCCAGGCCATCGGAGACTTCCTGGAAGGCCGTCTGAATGGTCTTTTCGTACTTGGCGACGTTGATGTCCTTCTGGATCTTCGAGTAGTCCAGGCTGGCGCGCAGGCTGCCGGCGTTGAAGATTGGCAGGTTGATCTGCGGCTGGAACAGCCAGGTGCCCGAGCCGCCCTTGAATAGGCCGCCCATGTCTGGGCTCAGGGTGCCAGCATTGGCGGTCAGGCTGATGCTCGGGAAGAACGCCGCGCGCGCCGCGCCGATGTTGGCGTTGGCGGCCTTGAGCTGGTGCTCGGCTTCCTGGATGTCAGGCCGGCGTTGCAACAGGTCCGACGGCAGGCCGGCCGGGACTTGGGCGAGCTGGTCGGCATCGAGCTTGAGCGGAGCAGGCAGATCGCTCGGCACGCCGGTACCCAGCAGCACGGTCAGGCTGTTGAGGTCCTGCGCCACCAGGCGTTGGTACTGCGACAGCTTGACCCGTGCACCTTCGACGGCGGTGCGCGCCTGGCTCAGGTCGAGCGCTGACGCCACCCCCACCTCGTTGCTGCGACGGGTCAGGTTGAAGCTTTCTTCGTAGTTCTTCAGCGTGTCCTGGGTCAGCACCAGCAGCGCCTTATCGGCCTGCCAGGTGTAGTAGGCATTGGCCACGCTGGCCACCAGGCTGATTTGCGTGGAGCGCCGTGCCTGTTCGCTGGACAGGTAGATTTCCAGGGCCTGCTCGCTGAGGCTGCGTACGCGGCCGAACAGGTCCAGCTCGTAAGCGCTGACCCCGAGGGTCGCCGAGTACTGGCTGTTGATGTTCGAGCTGCCAGTCTGCGACATGTCCGCTGGCACCCGCTGGCGACTGCCGCTGCCGGTGGCCGACACCGCCGGGAACAGGTCGGCGCGCTGGATGCGGTACTGCGCACGGTAGGCGTCGATGTTCAACGCCGCCACGCGCAGGTCGCGGTTGTTGACCAGCGCGGTCTGGATCAGCTTCTGCAGCGCCGGGTCGTTGAAGAACTGGCGCCAGCCCTGCTCGGCGGCGGCCACGTCGGCCGACTCGGTCGGCGAGTAGGCCGGGCCTTGTGGCCACTGCGCGGGCACCGGAGCGTCCGGGGTCTTGTAATCGGGAATCAGCGAGCAGCCGCCGAGAATGAACGCGGTGACTGTCAGGGACAGCAAAGACTTGGTCATTGCCCAGCCTCATTACGTGGAGTTTCAGGGGTGAAGTCGTGTTCCGGCTCTTTGCTGCCGAACAGCGACGACACTGCGACGAAGAATAGCGGTACCCAGAAGATCGCCAGCACGGTTGCGCTGATCATGCCGCCGATCACGCCGGTACCGATGGCATGCTGGCTGCCCGCACCGGCGCCGCTGGCGATGGTCAACGGTACCACGCCGAGGATGAACGCCAGCGAGGTCATGATGATCGGGCGCAGACGCATGCGGCACGCCTCGATTGCCGCGTCGTACAGGCTCTTGCCCTGTTCGTGCAGCTCCTTGGCGAACTCGACGATCAGGATGGCGTTCTTTGCCGCCAGGCCGATCGTGGTCAGCAGTCCAACCAGGAAATAGACGTCGTTGGAGAGGCCGCGCAAGCTGGTGGCGATCAGCGCACCGATGATGCCCAGGGGCACGACCAGGACCACGGCGATCGGAATCGACCAGCTTTCGTACAGCGCTGCCAGGCAGAGGAACACGAACAGCAGCGACAGGGCGAACAGCGCGGGCATCTGCGAGCCAGAGAGTTTTTCCTCGTAGGACATGCCGGTCCAGGAGAAGCCCACACCGCTTGGCAACTCGCCAATGATGCGTTCGACCTCGGCCATCGCCTCACCGGTGCTGTAGCCGGGCGCCGGTGCACCGAGCACCTCGACCGCTTCCACACCGTTATAGCGCGAGAGTTTCGGCGAGCCGTAGGTCCATTCACCCTTGGCGAAGGAGGAGAACGGCACCATTTCGCCCTTGCCGTTGCGCACGTACCACTTCTGCAGGTCTTCCGGGCTCATGCGGGCATTGGCTTCACCCTGGATGTACACCTTCTTGACCCGACCGCGATCGATGAAGTCGTTGACGTAGCTGCCGCCGAGGGCGATCGACAGGGTGTTGTTGATGTCGGCGATGGTCACGCCCAAAGCGCTGGCGCGTTCGTCGTCGACGATCAGTTGGTACTGCGGTTCATCGTTCAGGCCATTCGGGCGTACCCCGGCCAGGATCTTGCTCTGCGAGGCCTTGGCGAGGAACTGGTTGCGCGCTTCCATGAGTTTCTCGTGGCCGACACCAGCACGGTCCTGAAGGAAGACGTCGAAGCCGGTTGCGTTACCCAGCTCCAGTACCGCAGGCGGGGCGAAGGCGAATACCATGGCATCGCGGAAGCCGAAGAAGTGCTGCTGCGCACGGGTCGACAGGTTGAAGACGCTGTTCTCCGACGAGCGCTCGCCCCAGGGCTTGAGCATGATGAAGGCCATGCCCGAGCTCTGGCCGCGGCCGGCGAAGTTGAAGCCGGTCACGGTGAACACCGATGACACGGTGTCGGCTTCGTCCTTGAGCAGGTACTCGCGCATCTGGTCGACCACCGCCTGGGTGCGCTCGGCACTGGAGCCGGCCGGCGTCTGCACCTGGGCGAACAGCACGCCCTGGTCTTCTTCGGGCAGGAATGCGGTGGGGATACGCATGAACAGCCAGATCATGCCCACCACGATCAGCACGTAGGCCAGCAGGAACGGGATCTTGTTGCGCAGGATGCCGCCGACGCTGCGTTCATAGCCTTGTACGCTGCGATCGAAGTTGCGGTTGAACCAACCGAAGAATCCACCCTTGGCGGTATGGTGCTCGCCTTTTTTCAGGGGCTTGAGCATGGTTGCGCACAGCGCCGGGGTGAAGACCAGTGCCACCAGCACCGACAGGCCCATGGCCGAGACGATGGTGATGGAGAACTGCCGGTAGATCACGCCAGTGGAACCGCCGAAGAAGGCCATGGGCAGCAATACCGCCGACAGCACCAGGGCGATACCCACCAAGGCGCCCTGGATCTGCTCCATCGACCGTTTGGTCGCCTCCTTGGGCGGCAACCCTTCCTCGGACATCACCCGCTCGACGTTTTCCACCACGACGATGGCGTCGTCCACCAGCAAGCCGATGGCCAGCACCATGGCGAACATGGTCAGGGTGTTGATGCTGAAACCCGCTGCGGCAAGGATGCCGAAGGTGCCCAGCAGGACCACCGGTACGGTCATCGTGGTGATGATGGTGGCGCGGAAGTTCTGCAGGAACAGGTACATCACCAGGAACACCAGCACCACCGCTTCGATCAGGGTGTGGATCACGCCGCTGATCGATTCGGTGACCACCGGGGTGGTGTCATACGGGAACACCGCCTTGACCCCTGGCGGGAAGAAAGGCTCCAGGTCCTGCACGGTCTTGCGCAGCGCTTTGGCGGTATCCAGGGCGTTTGCGCCAGTAGCCAGCTTGACTGCCAATCCGGAGGCCGGCTTGCCATTGAACTGGGCGCTGACGGCATAGTTTTCGCCGCCCAGGCCAACCTTGGCCACGTCACCCAGGCGCACCTGCGAACCGTCGTTGTTGACCTTCAGCAGGATCTTCTCGAACTGCTCGGCGGTCTGCAGGCGGGTCTTGCCGATGATGGTCGCGTTGAGCTGGGTGCCAGGCATGGCAGGCAGGCCGCCCAGTTGCCCTGAGGACACCTGGACGTTCTGCGCGGTCACGGCCGTGCGCACGTCCACCGGGGTCATCTGGTATTTGTTGAGCTTGGCGGGGTCGAGCCAGATACGCATGGCGTACTGTGCACCGAACACCTGGAAGTCACCGACACCGGCGGTACGCGAGATCGGGTCCTGCATGTTGGAGACGATGTAGTTGGCCAGGTCGTCCTTGGTCATGCTGCCGTCTTCGGACACCAGGCCGATCACCAGCAGGAAGTTCTTCACCGCCTTGGTGACGCGGATACCTTGCTGTTGTACTTCCTGTGGCAGCAGGGGCGTGGCCAGGTTGAGCTTGTTCTGCACCTGGACCTGCGCCGTGTCGGCGTTGGTGCCCTGCTCGAACGTCGCGGTGATGGTCATGCTGCCGTCGGAGTTGCTCTCCGAGGACACGTAACGCAGGTTGTCGATGCCGTTGAGCTGCTGCTCGATGACCTGCACCACGGTGTCCTGCACGGTCTGCGCGGAGGCGCCCGGGTAGGTCACGGCGATGGCGATGGCCGGCGGCGCGATGCTGGGATACTGGTTGATCGGCAGCTTGAGGATTGCCAGGGCCCCGACCAGCATGATCACCAAGGCGATCACCCAGGCGAAGATCGGGCGATCGATAAAGAACTTCGACATGGTTTACTCCGCTTTGGCGTCTGCTTTCGCCGAGTTGGGCTGGTCAGGGCTGCCCGGCTTCTTGACGTTGGTGGCCTCGCTGACCTTGACCTCGGCACCTGGACGCACGTACTGCAGACCTTCGGTGATCAGGCGGTCGCCTGCCTTCAGGCCGTCCTCGACCAACCACTCGTTGCCCAAGGTGCGGGTCGCCTTGAGCTGGCGCAGTTCGACCTTGTTGTCCTGGTTCACCACCAGCGCGGTGGCCGCGCCCTTGAGGTCGCGGGTCACCCCTTGCTGGGGCGCCAGGATCGCGTTGGCGTTGACCCCAGCCTGCAGGCGCGCATGCACGAACATGCCTGGCAGCAGCGTGTGGTCCGGGTTGGGGAAGACGGCGCGCAGGGTCACGGAACCGGTGGACTCGTCGACCGAGACCTCGGAAAACTCCAGGCGACCTTCGCGCGCGAACGTGCTGCCATCTTCGAGAATCAGCTGGACCTTGGCGGCGTTCTCGCCGGCTTTCTGCAACTGCCCGCTCTCCAGGTCGCGGCGCAGCTTGAGCAGTTCGGCGGTGGACTGGGTAACGTCGACGTAGATCGGGTCGAGTTGCTGGATAGTGGCCAGGGCGTTGCTCTGGCCATTGCTCACCAGCGCGCCTTCAGTGACCGCCGAGCGACCGATGCGGCCGCTGATCGGTGCCAGTACCTTGGTGTAGCGCAGGTCGATCTGCGCGCTCTTGAGTGTGGCCTCGGCCTGCAGACGCTTGGCATTGGCGTCGTCGTATTCCTGCTTGGACACCGCCTGCTCATCGATCAACTGCTTGTAGCGCCCGGCCAGCGAGCGTGTGGCCTGCAGGTTGGCCTGGGCATTGCCCAGGTTGGCTTCGTACACCGCAGGGTCGATCTGGTAGAGCTGCTGCCCTTCCTTGACGTCGCTGCCTTCCTTGAACAGGCGCTTGAGAATGATGCCGTTGACCTGTGGCCGAACTTCGGCCACGCGGTAGGCGCTGGTACGCCCCGGCAGTTCCGATGTCAGGGTGAAGGCTTGGGGCTGCAAGGTGACGACGCCGACCTGAGGCGTCTGCGCGGCAGGCGGGGCCTCTTCTTTCTTGCAGCCACTGAGCAGGGTGGCCAAGGCGACGGCGGATACCAGGGCGGTAACGGCTGGCTTGAAGTGCATGAGGATCCTCGGGTCGCAGGAGCAGGGGGAGCTCAAGAATAGTGGAAGAGTATTGTCAGAAAAAACGCTATTCGGTGGATAAGTAGCTTACTAACGAATATACTTACATTCATGGTTGTTTGTAAATAGCGCGGTGGTGGTATCAGGCTACTACCGCAATACGTGATCAATGCATTCGGGACCCGCCCTGCAGAGGCGCGCCCGGTACAACCCGCGCGCCCATCGCGTGGGGTTCTGATGAGGTTGAGCTGCCATGGTTCGTCGTACCAAAGAGGAAGCACAGGAGACTCGCGCGCAGATCATCGACGCGGCCGAGCGCGCCTTCTACAAGCGTGGCGTCGCTCGTACCACACTGGCCGATATCGCCGAGATCGCCGGCGTGACCCGCGGTGCGATCTACTGGCACTTCAGCAACAAAGCCGACCTGGTGCAGGCGCTGCTCGACAGCCTGCACGAAACCCATGACCACCTGGCACGCGCTGGCGAGAGCGAGGACGAACCCGACCCGCTCGGCTGCATGCGCAAACTGCTGGTGCAAGTGTTCAGCGAGCTGGTGCTCGACGCCCGGACCCGGCGCATCAATGAGATCTTGCATCACAAGTGCGAGTTCACCGATGAAATGTGTGAAATCCGCCAGCAACGGCAGCAGGCTGTCGCCGAATGCCACGATGGCATCAGCAGAACCTTGGCCAATGCCGCTCGGCGCGGCCAGTTACCCGTCGATCTGGATACCGAGCGGGCGGCCATCGCCATGTTTGCCTACATCGACGGTCTGATCGGGCGCTGGCTGCTACTGCCGGACAGCTTCGAGCTGTTGCGCGATGCGGACAAATGGGTCGATGCAGGGCTGGATATGCTGCGCTTGAGCCCCGCGCTGCGCAAATAAGACTTTGTGAAGGTTTGTGAGGAAGTCTTTCCCCGCAGGATTAACGGGGGATTATCGAGCCTGATGCGCTCTCAGTCATGACCGCGCAGCTGTCGATCCGGCAATACCAGCGCCGCGACCAGCCCCAGCACCGCGACCCCTGCACTGGCCAGCAGCAGATAGCTGAATGTCTGCGTCAGGTGCGCCTGATTCGACGCATCGGCCACGCTACCTTGGAGGCTGCCGAGCAAAGGATTACCGACGCTGTGCAATCCGCCGACCTCCAACAGCGCCAGCAACAGGCTGGACATGCAGGCTACGCCCATTGCACCGCCTAACGAGCGGAACAGATTGGTGGTGCTGGTGGCCACGCCGATGTCCTTGATGTCCACCGCGCTCTGCGTGCCCACCAGCGAAGTGGGAAACTGCAATCCGCAGGCGATGCCGGTCAGCAGCATGAACGCCCCGCTCAGCCAGACGGACTGCGGCGCGGTCAGGGCCATGCCGACGATGGCCAACGGCATCAGCACCGCACCAGCCAGAATCTGCGGTTTATAGCGCCCGGTGAGGCTGGTCAGGCGGCCGCCGGTGAACGCCCCCAGCGGCAGTCCCATGGCCAGAGGCAATAGATGCAGTGCTGCGCTGTCGGCCCCGGCCCCCGTAATGCTCTGCAAGCGCAGCGGCATGAGCATGGTTAAAGAAATCGACTGGAAGCTGGCGAAGAAAATCACGCACCAGCACAACACCGCCACCCGATTGCCGAACAGTTTCAAGGGCAACAGCGGCTCTGGGCAGCGCCGTTCATGGGCGATGAACAGTGACACGCCCAGCGCTGCGCAGCCGAACAGGACCAGCACCGCCGGCGCGGTCCAGGCTGCGCCCTGGCCGACCAGGGTAATGCCCAGCAGCAGGCTGCCCAGCCCGACGGTCAGCAACAGCGCGCCGAGATAGTCGACCTGCGCCTGCCGCCGTCTGACCGGCATTCCCTGCAACGCGCGGCGGATCACCCACCACGCGCACACGCCCAGCGGCAGGTTGATCCAGAACACCCAGCGCCACGACAGATACGCGGTGAGCCAGCCGCCCAGCACCGGGCCGGCAACGCTGGCCAGCGCATACATGCTGCTGAAGTAGCCTTGATAGCGCCCGCGTTCACGCGGCGGCACGAAGTCGCCAATGATCGCCTGGCTCACCGAGACCATGCCGCCTGCGCCGATGCCTTGCAGCACGCGCGCCAGCACCAGTTGCTCCATATTCTGCGCCAGGGCACAGCCGATCGAGGCCAGGGTGAACACGGCGGTACCGGTGAGGATCATCCGGCGCCGACCATACAGGTCGCCGAGCTTGCCGTAGATGGGCACCGCCACGGTCATGGCCACCATGTAGCCGGAAATCACCCAGGCCAGCAGGCCCACGTCGTTGAACTGCGCGGAAATGGCGGGCAGGGAAACAGCGACGATGGTCTGGTCCAGGGCGCCGAGAAGAATCGCCAGCATCAGCGCGCTGAGCACGCTGCGCAAGACGGCGGGGGGCAGGGCGGCGGTCACGGTTCACACCTTCTGGTCGGGTGATGAAGAAAAGCGCGTCGCCAGCCCTCATGAAAAGTGCGGGGCCGTGGCGAGCGTGTCGCAAAGTGTAACCTGAGTTAGGTAGCTTCCTATGTACTACCTGCATCGCCTATGCGCGATCGGCATACCTGCTTTCACCCGGAGTATCAGGGCAGCGTGATATCGTGGGCGATCAAAGCAGCCGAAATACACTGGATTGCACCCATTTGGTGCACATTGCTCCAGGTTTCCGCATCGCCGTATTCCCACGCCGTCTATTCCACTCTCTGCATGGTGCCTGTGATCATCACCACACCCGGCAACGTGTTTCCCGGCAGGAGTCGGTAGTCAGCCAGTTCGAATTCCATCTTCATGCGGAGTGACCATGCCCAAAGCGTCCCACCAAGATCTGCGTTTTGCCTTTCGCGAACTCCTCGCCTCAGGTTCGTGCTATCACACAGCGTCCGTGTTCGATCCCATGTCTGCGCGCATCGCCGCCGACCTGGGCTTCGAGGTCGGCATCCTCGGTGGTTCCGTCGCCTCGTTGCAGGTACTGGCCGCGCCTGACTTCGCCCTCATCACCCTCAGCGAATTCGTCGAGCAGGCCACCCGCATCGGCCGCGTCGCTCAACTGCCAGTACTGGCCGACGCCGACCACGGCTACGGCAATGCGTTGAATGTGATGCGCACGGTCACTGAGCTAGAGCGTGCCGGTGTCGCTGCGCTGACCATCGAAGACACCCTGCTGCCGGCCCAATTCGGCCGCAAGTCCACCGACCTGATTTCCGTGGAAGAGGGCGTTGGCAAAATTCGTGCGGCGCTCGAAGCGCGGGTCGACACCTCGCTGTCGATCATCGCCCGTACCAATGCCGGGGTACTGAGCACCGAAGAAATCATCTTCCGCACCCAGAGCTACCAGAAGGCGGGTGCCGATGGCATCTGCATGGTTGGCGTGAAGGATTTCGAGCAACTGGAGCAGATCAGCCAGCACCTGAGCGTGCCGCTGATGCTGGTCAGCTACGGCAACCCCAATCTGCGCGACGACGAGCGCCTGGCGCGCCTGGGCGTGCGCATCGTGGTGGACGGTCACGCGGCGTACTTCGCTGCCATCAAGGCGACCTACGACTGCCTGCGCCTGCAGCGCGGTCAGCAGAACAAGTCCGAGAACCTCAGCGCCACCGAGCTTTCGCACACCTATACGCAGCCCGAGGATTACATCCGCTGGGCCAAGGAGTACATGAGCGTCGAGGAGTGAGCGGCAACTGCCGCGCTACCTGAGAGCGCTCAAGGTCGCGGTGTGCGGTATGCAGTGTGCGTGGCTGCAACTGGCTGCGCTAGCGGGCTGGCTGCGCAGCAGTTCGACGCGCCAACAGGCCGAGGCGTAAAGCCCGGCCACGGCCACCAGGGCCAGGACGATGACGCAGCGTCTGGATTTGATGCCCATCTTGCCGACCTCCTGCAATGCTTACAGGGATATCTGCAAGCATAGGTCAGATGAGCCCTACCACTCCTGCTGAATGATCCTGTATTCGGCTCAGTCGCAGTCCCATTCCGAGTCGTCGCCGAAGCGTTGCGCAAGAAAGTCCAGCATGCTGCGCAAGGTCGCAGGCATGTGCTTGCGCGAGGTGTACACCGCATGCAGGTTCAGCTCACGTGGACGCGCCTGGGGCAGCACGTTGACCAGTTCGCCGCTGCGTAAGGCCGAGGCGGCCTGATAGGTCGGCAACATGGCGATGCCCGCACCCGCCTGCGCCGCCCGCTGCAAGGTCAGTGCCTCGTTGGCGCTGATATTGCCTTGCACGGGCACTGCCACCGACTCCCCGTTCACCTCGAAATGCCACACACCATGGCCGAAGTAGGCATGGGTCAGGCAATTGTGCGCGGCCAGATCCTCGACCTGCTGGGGTACGCCGTGGGCGCTGAGATAGGCAGGGCTGGCGCAGACCACCGAGCGGCAGACGGTCAGGCGTCGTGCGATCAGGTTGGGGTCCAGGTCATTGCTGGTGCGGATGGCCAGGTCGATGCGCTCTTCGATCAGATTGACCGTACGGTCGAGCATCTGCAGTTCCACCTTCACTCCGGGATAACGCTGCACATAGTCGGCGACTGCGTCGGCCAGTTGCGCGTAGCCGAACGAGGTACTGACGCTGATGCGAAGCTCGCCACGGGGGGCTTCGTCGGGCTGACGCACGGCACTTTGCAGATCCCCCGCCAACTCCAGCATTTGCCGACAGCGCGGCAGGGTTTCCTGGCCCGCCGCCGTCAGGCTCAGCTTGCGCGTGGTGCGTTGCATCAGGCGGGCGCCGACCCAGGTCTCCAGTTCGGCCAGGTAGCGCGAGACGACCGGCCTGGACAGTTGCAAATACTCCGCAGCCGCCGATTGGCTGCCGAGATCGACGACATTGACGAACACCCGCATGGCGGTAAGACGATCCATGATTCGCTCGATTTCAGAAACAAACTATGTCCAAGCATCGCATTTTTTGTAACGAATTGGGCAACTAAGCTGTGCGCAATCCTTCTCATTCACAGGATCTTCGCATGTCCGTTCTTTCCTCCCTCCGCGCCCTGCTGTTGGCCTGCGCCGCCTTGACTGGGTACGCCCAGGCCGGACCAGCCCTGCAACTGGACGTCTACAACCCCGGCCACGATGGACTGTTTCCGGTCAGCTCGGTGATCGTCAGCGGTGCACACGACGCGGTGCTGATCGACGCCCAATTCGGCAAGTCGCAGGCCGAGCAGGTGGTGCAGCGACTGCGCGCCAGCGGTAAGCGCCTGACCAGCATCTACATCAGCCATGGCGATCCGGACTACTACTTCGGTCTCGACACCCTGACGCGCGCCTTCCCCAAGGCCAAGGTGGTAGCCTCCGCCGCTACCGTTGCGCACATCCGCCAGACCCGAGAAGCCAAGCTCGCTTACTGGGGTCCGCAGATGGGCAACGACAAGCCTGCGAAGCTGATCGTGCCGCACGTGCTGCAGGGCGATCGCCTGGAACTGGAAGGTCAGACCTTGCAAGTGATGGGCCTGGATGGGCCGCAGCCGGACCGTAGTTTCGTGTGGATTCCTTCGATCAAAGCGGTGGTCGGCGGTGTGGTGGTGTCCGAGGGCATCCATGTATGGATGGCCGACACCCAGTCAGCCCAATCCCACACCGACTGGCTGGCGACCCTGGCGCACATCGAGCACCTGGCGCCGCGTACGGTGATTCCTGGCCATTACCTGGGACAGGGCAGTCGCTCGCTGGAGGCCGTGCGCTTCACGGCCGATTACATCCGCGCCTTCGACAGCGAAACCGCCAAGGCTGCCGATGCGGCGACGCTGATCACAGCCATGAAGCAGCGCTATCCGAACCTGGCCGATGAAAGCTCGCTCGAGCTCAGCGCGAAGGTCGCGAAAGGTGAAATGAAGTGGTAACCCCTTACAACCTTGATGGAGTGTTTCCCATGAGCAAGATCGCAATCATCGGTGCCACCGGCCGCGCCGGCAGCCAGTTGCTGGAAGAGGCCGTGCGCCGGGGCCATCAGGTGGTCGCCATCGCTCGCGACCCGTCGTCGCTGCAAGGACGTCCAGGCGTCACGGTCAAGGCGCTGGACGCCAAAGACGGTGACGCACTGCAAGCGGCCGTCAGCGGCGTCGATGCGGTGTTGAGTGCCGCGCATTTCTCCACCCTCGAACCCCAGGCAATCATCGGCCCGGTCAAGCGCGCCGGGGTCAAGCGCCTGCTGGTGGTCGGCGGTGCCGGTAGTTTGCTGCTGCCGTCCGGGCAACGGGTGATCGACAGCCCTGACTTTCCGGACGCCTACAAGGCCGAAGCGAGTGCCGGGGTACGCTTTCTCGACGCACTGCGCCAAGCGTCGGAGCTGGACTGGACCTTCCTCTCGCCCTCGGCCGAATTCGTCGAAGGCGAGCGCAGCGGGCGCTACACCTTGGGCCTGGACCATCTGCTGATCGGCGCCGACGGCAGGAGCTGGATCACCTTCGCCGACTATGCCATCGCCCTGATCGACGAGCTGGAGAAGCCGGCCCATTCGCGTCAGCGTTTCACCGTCGGTTACTGATTCGCCGCTAGCTGGCACCCGAGCGCAAGCGCGCCATGTCGCGGATCGGCGGTGCGCCGTAGAGCCGGCTGTACTCACGGCTGAACTGCGAAGGGCTTTCATAGCCCACTCGGTAACCTGCCACCGCGGCCTCCAGGCCATCGTTGATCATCAGCCGCCGCGCCTCCTGCAGGCGCAGTTGCTTTTGATACTGCAGCGGGCTCATGGAGGTCACGGCCTTGAACCGATGGTGCAAGGTCGAGGTACTCAGGTTCACTTCCCGGGCCAACTCCTCGATGCGCAGCGGTAAGTGAAAATGCTGGTTGAGCCAGGTGATCGCCTGGCTCACCCGGTGCGTCTGGCTGTTGGCCAGGGCGATTTCGTACAGCCGATGCCCCTGCGGGCCGCGTAGCAGACGATAAAGGATCTCGCGGCGAAACAACGGAGCAAGCATCGGGATATCACGCGGGGTGTCGAGCAGGCGTACCAAGCGCAGCAGGGCATCGAGCAGCGACGGGTCGGTGCGCTCCACGTACAGCCCGAGCCCGGACTGCACGTTGGGCACCAGCATCGGGCCGCTTTCGGCGATCAACTGGCTGATCTCGGCGGCGTCCAGGTCAATGCGCAGGCCCAGCACCGGCTGTTGCGGGCTGGCGTCCAGGCGCACCCGACTGATCGGCATGGCCACCGACACCACCATGTAGTGCAGGGGGTCGTAGGCATACTGCTGATCACCCAGGAACAGGCTCTTGCTGCCCTGGGCCATCACGCACAGCGCGGGCAGCGCCAGTCCGGGCTTGGAGCGGATGTTGTCGGTGTAGCGTGACAGGTACAACTGCTCGATGGCCGAGGGCGGTCCATGAGGATCGCCGGCGTGCCGCAGGATCAGGTCAGCGAGTTCCTGACGCTGGCGCTCCAGGGTCGGATCGAGGGCGGCGAGGGCTGTGGTCATGGTCGAATTCCTTCAGGGACGGGGCCAGCATAGGTTTGGGCAACGCCAAGCGCTAGCCGGATACTGCCGGTCGATTGCCTGATCCTGCACGCTGACAGGATCAGGCAATCGACCGGCAGTTTTGGCCTAACGCCCCGCATCGGGCGGATCCTAATCTTGGCAGCCTGGCTTTCCCGTCTCGCCGGCTTTCAAGGAGATCGATCATGACCCTGCAGCAACCGGTCACCCACTTGGCTTTCATCCGTGCCAGCCGCGGCCGCTCGGCAGAACTCGGCATGCGCCTGCGCGATCTGCTCGAGCCTTCGCAGCGCAGTCCCGGCTGCCTGGCCTTCAGCGTGCAGCGCTCGCAGGCCGATGCCGACCTCTGGCTGCTCACCGGCAGTTGGCAGGACCAGCAGGCCATGAGTCGCTACTTCGCCTCGCCCACACTCACGCTGTTCGGCGACCTGGTGCAGGAGCGGGTGGTGGCAAGCATGGACCTGCACACCTTCGACTGACCACATCGGTCTTCCGCTTGCAGTAGAATCGCGCCCTTCGATCGACTGCTGGAGGGCAGTAATGGCACGCAGAGAATTCCCAGGTTTCGAAGCCGTTTCGGCGATGGTTCCAGCCGAAGGCGGTGGCTATCACCCGGCAATCGCGGTGAAAGCCCTGAACGGCGGCGGTGCACCGCGTTTTCACAAGATCCTCGAGGGCCAGGTACTGGCCTCGGCAGTGGCGACCGATGCGGCCGCCAGCGCTGAACTGGAGCGCCTGCAGGGCGTCGATGACGCGGGTGAACTGATCTGGTGATCAGGCCTGTGGGCGACGCATCTGGAACAGGTTGCCCAGTTCGAAGTAGTCCGCCGGGCCGCCGCCACGCAGGATAGGCTCGGCGGCGGCGGTGTCATAGAGACCGTCCTTGAGCAGGTGCTCGGCGATGTGCACGGCGACCACTTCGCCCAGGATCAACCAACTAGGCACCAGCGCTTGGTCGGCGCGCTTGAGCTGCACGATCTGCGTGACCTTGCACTCGAAGTTCACCGGGCTTTCGCCCACACGCGGCACGCTCACCACCTTCGAGGCGGCGGGTGTCAGGCCGCTCAGGTCGAACTCATCGACGTCGGCCGCGACCGCTGCACAGCTCTGGTTCATCTGCTCGGCCAAAGGGCGGGTGGCCAGGTTCCAGACGAACTCGCCCGTCTGTTCGATGTTGTTCAGGCTGTCTTTGCGACCGACGCTGCAGAAGCCGATGATCGGTGGGATGTAGTTGAAGGCGTTGAAGAAACTGTAAGGCGCCAGGTTCAGGCGGCCGTCGCGGTCATGGGAGGAGATCCAGCCGATGGGGCGGGGACCGACGATGGCGTTGAAGGGGTCATGGGGTAGGCCGTGGCCTAGGGCGGGTTCGTAGTAGTACATCGGTACAGGGCCGCGGCCCTTCCTCTGGGATGAACGAAGCGCCTAGTGTGCCAAGCCTTGGCTGGGGTGGGAATGGTCTGAAACGCAGGCCGGAATCGCGAGTGCGACCCCGGCCCCGAGCACTGTCACTCAGTCAGTGGTGATGCGCGAGTGCTGCTTGGTGTCCTTCATGGTCGCGTAGACCAGCAGCGAGCACGCGATGCAGCCGGTGACGTACCAGTAGAAGCCGGTCTCCATGCCGATGCTCTTGAACCACAGCGCCACGTACTCGGCCGTGCCGCCGAAGATCGACACGGTCAATGCATATGGCAGGCCCACGCCCAGGGCGCGAATCTCGGTGGGGAACAGCTCGGCCTTGACCACCGCGTTGATCGAGGTATAGCCGCTGACGATGATCAGTGCCGCCATGATCAGAGAGAACGCGCCCCACCAGCTCTGGATGGTGTGCAGGGTGCTGAGGATCGGCACGGTGAACAGCGTACCGAGCACGCCGAAGGCGATCAGGATCGGACGTCGACCAATCTTGTCGGACAACCCGCCGATGATCGGTTGCAGGCACATGAACAGGAACAGCGTCGCGGCCGAGATCGTCGTCGAGTCGCTGATGCTCATGCCCACCGTGTTGACCAGGTACTTTTGCATGTAGGTGGTGTAGGTGTAGAAGGCCAGGGTGCCGCCCATGGTCAGGCCGACCACGGTCAGCAGTTCCTTGGGATGGCGCATCAGGGTGCGCATCAGGCTTTCCTTGGATTTCTCCTTCTTGGTGAAGGAGGCGGTCTCTTCCATGCCGCGGCGCAGGTACAGCGCCACCACTGCACACAGCGCGCCGATCACGAACGGTACGCGCCAGCCCCAGGCGTACAGCTGCTCGGTGGTCAGGGTGTTCTGCAGGATGATCAGCACCGCCAGGGCGATCAGCTGGCCGGAAATCAAGGTCACGTACTGGAAGCTGGAGAAGAAGCCGCGACGCTCCTTGCTGGCCATCTCGCTGAGGTAGGTGGCGGAAGTGCCGTATTCGCCGCCGACCGACAACCCCTGCATCAGGCGCGCGATGACCAGCAGCACGGGCGCTGCGACGCCGATGGTTTCATAGCCGGGAGTCAAGGCGATGACCAGCGAGCCGGCGCACATCAGCAGGACCGAGGCCATCAGCGCCGCCTTGCGGCCCTTGCGGTCGGCGTACAGGCCCATCAGCCAACCGCCGATCGGACGCATGAGGAAGCCCACGGCGAAGATGGCGGCGGTATTGAGCAATTGTGCGGTGGTGTCGCCAGCCGGGAAGAAGGCCTTGGCGAAGTACAGCGAGAAGGCGGCGTAGACGTACCAGTCGTACCATTCGACCATGTTGCCGATCGATCCGCTGAAGATCGATTTCAGTCGACTGGCGGTGGTCTTTTCGGCAGCGGGCGCAGTGGCCGCCCCAGTGGGCAGGGTGGTGGCGTTATCCATCAGGGGATACCTTTTTCGTTGTTTTTGTGAGACGCGCAGGGTCGCGCTTGAAAAAGGGATTGCAGAAGCTGTGCCAAATAGGAGCATGCTGCGCCGTTTCAGGGCGCTAGGCCTCGTGGCTGAGGCCTTGGCAGGATTTCCCGCTGCAATTTTACATGGCACGTATGGCCCGTCATGAGCGGATTTCCGCTTATCTAAGCGCGGTCGTGGGCAATAATCCGCTCATTGAGGATCGAGAAAATCCTCACGGGTCAGGCCATGACGCTGCATTTTCTCGTTGAGCGTGCGTCGCGGTAGCTGCAATGCCTCCATCACCGCCTTGATTTCCCCCCCATGCTGACGCAGCGCCGCGCGCAGGCACTGTGCCTCGAAGGCCTCCATTTGCTCGCTGAGCGAGTGCGCGCCCGGCGCAGGTTCGACCGGTGTCGAGTCCAGACCCAGGGCATGGCGTTCGGCGGCATTGGCCAGTTCCCGCACGTTGCCCGGCCATTCGCGCGCCAGCAACTGCGCCAGCATCGCGCCAGACAGCGGCGGGGCACTGCGGCCCAGACGCTCGGCGGCGGTGCGCACGAAGTGCTCGAACAGCAGGGGGATGTCCTCGCGCCGTTCGCGCAGGGGCGCCAGCCGCAGCTCGGCGACGTTCAGACGATAGGCCAGGTCTTCGCGAAAGCGCCCGGCGCGGGCCTCTTCGAGCAGATCGGGTTTGGTCGCGGCAATGATCCGCAGGTCGACGCGGATGCTCTGATTGCCACCCAGGCGTTCCAGTGTGTGCTCCTGAATCACTCGCAGCAGCTTGGCCTGCTGGGCCAGCGGCATGCTTTCGATTTCATCGAGAAACAGCGTGCCGCCATTGGCATATTCCAGCTTGCCGATGCGCTTGCCCTGGGCGCCGGTGAACGCACCGCTCTCGTGGCCGAACAGTTCGGCTTCGAACAGCGCTTCGGGGATGGCGGCGCAGTTCAGTGCCACGAAGGGTTTTTCTGACCGTGGACCGAAGTCATGCAGGCAGCGCGCCACGCGTTCCTTGCCGCTGCCGGTGTCGCCGCGAATCAGCACGTTGACCGGCAGTGCGGCCAACTCCAGCACCTGGCGGCGCAACTGCTGCAAGCCTTGCGACATGCCGAGCAAGGTGCCTTGCAGGCGTTCCTTCAAATCGGCCTGTTGGTGCAATGCGCGGTTGGCCAGCACCAATTGGCGTTTCTCCAGCGCCCGGCGCAAGCTGCCCAGCAGGTGCTGCGGTGTGAAGGGCTTTTCCAGGAAGTCGTAGGCGCCGTTGCGCATGGCGTCCACCGCCATGGGCACGTCGCCGTGGCCGGTGAGCAGGATCACCGGCAGTTCGGCGTCCAGTGTGTGCAAGCGTTCGAGCAACTGCAGGCCATCCATGCCCGGCATGCGCACATCGCTGATGACCACCCCGGGAAAGTGAGGGGGCAGTTGCGCCAGGCACTCTTCGGCTCGGGCGAACAGTTGCACGCTGAAGCCGGACAAGCTCAGCCACTGCTCGACCGCCGTGCGGATGCTCGCTTCGTCGTCGACGACGATCACTGAATTCAACATGCAGGCTCCAGGTCGCGGGGCAGGGTCAGGGTGAAGCGGGCGCCGCCAGGCAGATTGTCGACCTGCAACTGACCGCCCGCCTCATGGACGATGCCATAGGAAATCGCCAGGCCCAAGCCCAGGCCTTCGCCCACGGGCTTGGTGGTGAAGAACGGGTCGAAAACCTTGGCCAGATCGGCCTGGGCGATGCCGCCGCCGGAGTCGAGTACGCTCAGATGCCACTGCCCGTCGCCGGCTTCGATGCGGATTTCCAGACGCTTGTAAGGCTTGTCGAGCATGGCGTCGAGGGCGTTGCGCAGCAGGTTGATCAGCACCTGCTCCAGACGGATCGCATCGCCGCGCACCCAGGCCGGGCGCGCCAGATACAGCGCCACCTCGACCTGCTCACTGCGTAGACGTGTGTCCATGAGTTCCAGCGCCTGGTCGACCACACCGGCCAGGTCCAGCCGTTCGCGCAGCCCGCCGGGGCTGTTGCGGGCGAAGGTCTTCAAGTGGCCGGTGAGCGCGGCCATGCGCGTGAGCATGTGTTCCAGCGGCTCCAGTGCCTCGCGCGCCTGTTCGATACGACCGTGGTCGAGCAGCAGGCGCAGGGTCTCCAGTTGCATGCGCTGGGTGGTCAGTGGCTGGTTGATTTCATGGGCCAGGGCCGCCGACATCTGCCCCAGCGCGGCCAGTTTGGCCGACTGCACCAGACCTTCCTGGGCGGTGCGCAGCTCGCGGGTGCGGGCTTCCACCAGACGCGTCAGCTCCTCGCGACTGCGTTGGCGCAGGCGGGCGATGCGCAGGCGCTGGCTGACGAACAGCACGGCAAAGGCCAGGCTCAACCACACCGCCGCGCCGAGCAAGGCGGCGTTGCGGGCGTCCTCGCTCACCTGGGGTTTGCGCAGCAGGTGCAGGGTCCAGCCCTCGGTGGTCAGCGGCAGGCTTTCCCAGAGGTAGTCGGCGCTGCCCTCCGGCCCCTTCACCCGGCGCAGCGTGCTGCGCTCGTCGAAGCGGCTGAGCAACTGATGCTGCAGCGGTATCAGCGGTTGCTTGTCGTACTGGCGGGTCTGGGCCAGTTCGGCGCGGTCGTCGTCGCTCAACGGCAGCAGCTCACGGTAGCGCCAGCCATTCTGGTTGGCGATGAAAGTGATCCCGCGCGCGTCGCTGACCAGCAACACGTCGTCGTTGCCTTGCCGCCATTCCCGTTCGAGCTCGGGAAATTCGAGCTTGACCACCATCGCACCGAGGAAGCGTCCCTGTTCGTCGGTCACGGCGCTGGAGAGGAAGTAGCCGGGCACGCCACTGGTCACGCCGACGGCATAGAAGCTGCCGCGCCCCTGCACGCGGGTCTGCTTGAAGTAAGGGCGAAAGCCGTAGTTGGAGCCGACGTAGGTGGTCGGCAGGCGCCAGTTGCTGGCGGCCACCGCCAGTCCGGTATGGTCCAGCAGCTCCAGGGTGGAGGAATTGGCCGCGCCGTTGATGCGTTCGAGCTTGTGGTTGAGCACGCGCTGCAGGGGTTCGCCGACCGGGCCGCGCAGCGCGTCGATCAACTGCGGGTCGAGCGCCAGTACCGCGGGCAGGGCGCGGTAGCGTTCGATCAGCGTGTGCAGGCCATTGGCGTAGAGCGTCAATTGTTCGCTGGCCCGACGTGCATCGGCCTGCATCGCCTGGCGCTTGGCGTGCTGCATGGCCCAACTGGCGCTCAGGGCGGTGCCGATCAGGATCAGCAGGATGATCAGGCCCAGACGTAGGGCGCGCAGGGGTGAGGGCATGGGTGGATCCTGGGGGGGCTGTTGGCCGTGTCGAACCTAGGCCGCTCCTGCAGATCCCTTGCAGGAGCGGTACCTGCGCGCTACAGCAGCTCGAAGCTCTGCTGCTGCACCGCTTGCGAGTCCAGTCCGACCTGGACGTTGAACTGTCCCGGCTCGGCGACATGCTGCAACTGGCCGTTGTAGAACTTCAGGTCGTCCTCGCTGATGGCGAAGGTCAGGGTGCGCGCTTCGCCGGCCTTGAGCAGCACCTTCTGGAAGTGCTTCAACTCCTTGACTGGGCGGCTCATGGACGCGCTGACGTCCTGGACATAGAGCTGCACCACGGTCTCGCCGTCGAACTTGCCGGTGTTCTTCACCGTCACCTCCGCCTGCAGGGTGTCGCCGCGCTTGAGGGCCGTCTTGGACAGGGCCAGGTCCGACAGTTCGAACTGGCTGTAGCTCAAGCCGTAGCCGAACGGATACAGCGGCCCGTTGGGCTCCTCGAAATACTGCGAGGTGTAGTTGCCGGGTTTGCCTGGGGTGTAGGGGCGACCGATGCTCAGGTGGTTGTAGTACATCGGGATCTGCCCGACCGAGCGCGGGAAGGTGATCGCCAGCTTGCCCGACGGGTTGTAGTCGCCGAACAGCACATCGGCGATGGCATTGCCGCCCTCGGTGCCGCTGAACCAGGTCTCCAGGATGGCGTCGGCCTGCTCGCGCTCCCAGGCGATGGACAGCGGACGGCCGTTCATCAGCACCAGCACCAGCGGCTTGCCGGTGGCTTTCAGGGCCTTGATCAGCTCGCGCTGCACGGCTGGGATTTCCAGGGTGGTGCGGCTGGAGGACTCGTGGGACATGCCACGCGACTCGCCGACCACGGCCACCACCACATCGGACTGACGCGCGGCCTTGACCGCTTCGTCGATCAGCACGGCGGCCGGACGCGGATCGTCGACGATTTCCGGGGCGGCGAAGTTGAGGAAGTTCAGGTAGTCGACGATGGCCTTGTCGCCGCTGATGTTCGAACCGCGGGTATACACCAGCTTGGCCTTGCCCTCGGTGGCACGGCGCAGGCCTTCGCGCACGGTCACCGAGTGTTCGGGCCGGCCGTCGGCGGCCCAACTGCCCATCATGTCGATGGGGGCGTCGGCCAGCGGGCCGACCAGGGCGATGGTGCCCGCCTTCTTCAGCGGCAGGGTCTGATCGCGGTTCTCCAGCAGCACCAGGCTGCGTCGAGCCACGTCGCGGGCGGCCTCGCGGTGCAGACGGTCTTCGCCGTAGTAGTCCTTGAGGTCGGTGTCGGGTTTGCCGATACGCACGTAGGGATCCTTGAACAGACCCATGTCGTACTTGGCGCCGAGCACCTCGCGCACGGCCTGGTCGAGCTCGGCCTGGGTGACTTCGCCGGACTTCAACAGACCCGGCAATTCCTGGCCGTAGAGCGTGTCGTTCATGCTCATGTCGATGCCGGCCTTGATCGCCAGCTTGGCGGCCTCTCGGCCGTCACGGGCCACGCCGTGGCGGATCAATTCCTGGATCGCGCCATGGTCGCTGATGGTCACGCCCTTGAAGCCCCACTGCTTGCGCAGCAGGTCGTTCATCAGCCAAGTGTCGGCAGTGGCCGGCACGCCGTTGATCGAGTTCAGCGCCACCATCACCCCGCCTGCACCGGCGTCGAGGCTGGCGCGGTACGGCGGCAGGTAGTCGTTGTACATTTTCGGCAGGCTCATATCGACCGTGTTGTAGTCGCGCCCGCCTTCCACGGCGCCATACAGGGCGAAGTGCTTGACGATGGCCATGATGCTGTCCGGCTCGGCCGGGCTCTTGCCCTGCAGGGCGCGGACCAGGGTCTGACCGATCTTCGAGGTCAGGTAGGTGTCTTCACCGAAGCCTTCGCTGGTGCGGCCCCAGCGCGGATCGCGGGCAATGTCGACCATCGGCGCGAAGGTCATGTCCAAGGCGTCGGCCGACGCTTCGATGGCCGAGGTGCGGCCGACCTTGGCGATGGCGTCCATGTCCCAGGTCGCGGCCAGGCCCAGGCTGATCGGGAAGATCGTGCGTTCGCCGTGAATGGTGTCGTAGGCGAAGAACATCGGGATCTTCAGCCGGCTGCGCAGCGCCGCGTCCTGCATCGGGCGGTTTTCCGGGGCGGTGCGCGAATTGAAGGTGCCGCCGATGCGCCCGGCGGCGATTTCCTCGCGGATTTTCTCGCGCGGCATTTCCGGACTGATGCTGATCAGGCGCAACTGGCCGATTTTTTCTTCGACGCTCATCTGGCCGATCAGGTGGTCGATGAAGGCCGCCTTGTCTTCCAGGGGCGGGGCGGAGGGGGCGGCCAGGGCCACGTAACTGACCAGGCCCATGGCCAGGCCCAGCAACGGCAATTTGATCATCAATTCCATCATCCATCGATTCGCTCGCCGCTGTGGCTTCGCGGCGACTGTTGTTGTGGTGCGCTGGCCGTACTGCGCCCTGCGGCTGCGGCGGATTATGCCCTATAAGCGCGTGCCGATGAGATACACTGCCGGCGTCCCGTCGCCGGGACCACGACAATAAGAACGAGCGAGTACTTCCGGGCATGATTCCCATCGACGAATATCAACGCCGCCAGGTGGCCGAAGCCATCGCCCGCGCCGAACAGCGCACCGATGCCGAACTGGTGGCCGTGCTGGCCCGCCGCGCCGACGACTATCCTTACCTGCCCCTGCTGTGGGCCGCGCTGTTGGCCGTACTGCTACCGGCGCTGCTGCAGTGGCTGCTTGGCTGGCCGGGCCTGCGCGGCTTGCTGGTGACCCAAGTGCTGCTGTTCGTCGCCTTCTGCCTGTTGCTGCGCACGCCCTGGCTGGCCGCCCGCCTGGCACCGCGCTTGCTGCGCCGCCGCCGCGCCGCCGCTTTCGCCCAGCAGCAGTTTCACGAGCAGCACCTGCAGCGCACCGCCGGCACCAGTGGCGTGCTGATCTTCGTCTGCGAGGCCGAGCGCTTCGTCACCATCCTTACCGATCAAGGCACCGCCCGACACCTCGACGATGCCGTCCGTGCGGCACTGGTGGCGCGTTTGAGCGAGCGGGTGAACCAAGGCAGCACCCTGCAAGGTTTCGTCGAGTGCATCGATGCCTGTGGCGAACTGCTGGGGCGCACGCTGCCTTCGATTGGGCGGCGCAATCAACTGACTAATCAACTGGTGGTCCTGGACTGAGCCTCGGGCGCCGGCCGGTAAACCCTGTAGAATGCCGGCCATCACGCATTTTCGAGGCTGCTCCTTTCATGTCTTCCGCCACACCTGCGCCGGACGCCCGCGACCAATTTCTCAGCCTGCTGAGCGACGCCCTGCACCGCCAGCACCTGCTCAAACTGGTGCTGGCGCGCCCTGTCGGGGCCGACGGCAGCCTGCAGCGCATCATTGCCAAACCGGTGCAGCTCAAGGGCCAGGCCTGCCTGTCGCTGGTGTATCGCCACCAGACCCGCGACATCACCCGCAACCTGCCCGTGGACGCGGCGCTGACGCTGGTGGCCGAGCTGCTGCCCGAGCAGTTTCGCAATGCTCACCTGTTCACCGCTGAGGGCGAAGTGCAACTGGGCTTCAGCAAGAAAGGCAAGGCGCTGCTGCAGCGCCACGCTGCCCAGGCGCCGAGCCAGCAGGCCAGCAGCGGCCACGACCGGGAGAAGAAACGTTACCTGGAGCTGTCGCGGCCGTTCCTGCGCGACCTGGGCGTGACCGACGGGCAAGGCGCCCTGATTCCGTCGATGTCGCGCAAGTGGAAGCAGATCAACAAGTTCATCGAAGTCTTCGACCATGCCCTGACCAGTGCGCCGCTGACCCAGACGCAACCGCTGCGGGTGGCCGACTTCGGGTCGGGCAAGGGCTACCTGACCTTCGCCATGCACGACTACCTGTGCCACACCCTGGGCCGCGAAGCGCAGGTGACCGGCGTGGAGCTGCGTGCGGACATGGTCGAACTGTGCAACGCCGCCGCGGCGCGTCTGCAGCATCCGGGCCTGGTATTCGAGTGCGGCGACGTGCGCAGCGTGGTGCCCGAGGCCATCGAGGTGATGATCGCCCTGCATGCCTGCGACATCGCCACTGACTACGCCATCCACACCGGCATCCGCTGCGGCGCGTCGATCATCATGTGCTCACCGTGCTGCCACAAGCAGATCCGCCCGCAGTTGCACAGCCCGGGTTTGCTGCAACCGATGCTGCAGTACGGCCTGCACCTGGGCCAGCAAGCCGAAATGCTCACCGATAGCCTGCGTGCGCTGTACCTGGAGGCCTGCGGCTACGAGACCAAGGTGTTCGAGTTCATCTCCCTGGAGCACACCAACAAGAACAAGATGATCTTGGCGGTCAAGCGCCGCCAGGCCGGCGATAACGCAACGCTGCTGGAGAAGATCGCCCAGCTCAAGGCGTTCTACGGCGTGCAGGAGCACTGCCTGGAAACCCTGCTGCGAGCCGACGGCCTGATCCCCGGCTGAGCGTATCGTCACTCAGAAGAACCGCGTCACGCTGACCTTGGCATTGCGCCCCTGCATCAGCGCATTCTCCCCTGACAGCTCAGGCCGGGCCGACTCGTTGAACAGGTTGTCCACCGTGAGGTTCACCTCGGTGCCCTTGAGGTAGGCCTGCTGCGGTTTCCAGTTGGCGAACAGACCGTGGATCTGATAGCGGTCATTGGCGTACTGGTCGTAGTAGCGGTCGCCCAGCACACTGCCGGGTCCGCTGTAGTAGCGGTCGCTGGGCAGGCGGTCGGTCTTGCGCACGAACTGCGCGGTCCAGCCGACCCGCGCGTCCCAGGCCGGAATTTTCACGCCCAGGGTGGTGATCCACTTGGGCGCAGGGATGTCCTTGGCCCACACGTCCGGTCCCCAGGGGTTGGTGTAGGCGCCCTGGTGCCGACCCGTGATCCAGGAAAACGACGCCGAGCCGAACAGGTAGGTGGCGTCGTAGAAACTCTCGATCTCGAAGCCCTTGATTACCACATCGCCGATGTTGCGGTAGTTGGACATCAGGCCGCCGCCGCAGGTGTTGGCGATGGAGCCGCCCGTGAGCAACTGCTGCGGGCAGCCGATGCCGGTGGCTTTGAAGATTTCGTCCTCGATATGGTTGCGAAACAGGGTGGTGCGCACCTGGGCGCTGTCGTTGGCCGACAGCAGGTTGTCGAAGTCGAACACGCTGCCCACGCGCAATGCGGTGATGCGTTCAGGATCCAGGTTGCGGCTGGTGGCGGTCCGGCTGCCGCTGCCCTGCACTTCGTACTGCTCGTCGAGCACCGGCGCGCGCCAGGTCTTGCTGTAGTCGGCGAACAGTGCGGCATTGGGCGTCACCTTCCAGAACAGTGCCAGGCGCGGCGACCAGCCGCGGTAGGTCTTGGCGCTGTAGTCGTGGCCGGCGGCGGGGTTGTCGTACAGCGGCGCATCGTTGGGCTTGCCGTCGTTGGTCACCTGGTCGTAGCGCAGCGATGGGGTGAGGGTGACATCGCCCAGGGTGATGGCGTCTTGCAGGTAATAGCCCTGGCTGCGCACCGTGCCGCTGGGCATGAAGTAGGGCTGATAGTGGCCGTAGTTGTAGCGTGCAGTTTCGTAGAGGCTGCCAGGCATCCACATCTGCGTGTCGCGGTTGTGCCGGCGGATCTGCGCGCCAACCGTCAGCGCGTGCTCCAGCGCTGCCGTCTCGAACAGGCTGGTGTTGGTGACCGCAAGCATGCGGTCGCGGTACTCGGTATCCATCTTGCGCCCGCCGGTGGCCGGCTGGAAGAACGCGGTCGCAGGTCGCTCGTCGGTCTGCTGAGTGTCGGAGTCGGAGTATTTGACCTCCAGATCGACCCAACGGTTATCCAACGGCTGATAAGTGTAGGTGCTCGACCATGTGGTGTCGGTGGTGGTGCGGTTGGCCAGGAAGCGGGTCAGTGCGGCGGCGTAGCCGTAGCGGCTGATATTGGCGGCGCTCGGCGGTGTCGGATAGGCCGTGGAGGAGAACGGCGCCCAGCGTTCGCTCTGCGAACGCGACCAGGAAAAGCCCAGGCTGTGTTCGTCGCTCAAGTGCAGGTTGCCCTTGAACAGTGCGCCTTCCAGGTCCAGCGCGCTGTTGGGCAGGCGGGTAGGATTGATCGGGTAAGCGCCGTCGGGATCGGGCAGGTTGCTGGCCAGCTTCATGTCGCCGCCGTCACGCTTGGTGAGGTAGGCCAGGCCGTCGATACGGCCGTCGTCGCTGCGCCCGAACAGCGCGGAGCTGTACACCTGCTGGTGATCGTTGCTGGCATAGCCGTACTTGAGCATGGCACCGCTGTTGCGGCCGTCCTGAAGCAGATCGCCGGCATCCTTGGTGGTCATGTTGACGCTGCCGCCGAAGCCGCCGTTGCCGGTCTTGACCGAGTGCGGACCTTTCTCCACCTCGATGTGCTTGATCAGCTCGGGTTCGATGAATACGGTGCCTTGCTGGTAGCGCTCGAAGCCGCTCTTGGTCGCGCCATCGACGGTCATCGGCACGTCTTCGGCATCGCCCAGGCCCCAGATATTGATGGTCTGACCGCCCGGCTTGGCCGAGCCGCCCATGTTCACGCCGGGCAGGGTGGCGATCACGCTGGGGATGTTGCTGGGCTGGTAGCGGTCGATCTGCTCCTGGTCCAGGGTCGAACGCCCGACGTTCTGCGGCCCGATCTGCTGTCCGTCGCCGACGATGCTCAGGGCGCCGAGCTGAATGCTGTTATCCGCCTGTGCGGCTTCGCCAGGTGCGACAGGCTCGTGCTGACGCACCACGAAGGTCTCGCCCACGCGCACCAGGGCGAAGCGGCTGCCGGCCAGCAAGCGGGCGATGGCGTCCTGTGGCTCGAAGGCGCCGCGCAGGGCCGGGGCACGCGCTCCGTTGAGCAGCGCTTCATCGAACAGCAACTGAACCTGCGCCTGCTGCGCCAGTTGGCTCAGCGACTGGGCCAGCGGTTGCGCTGGCAGGTCCAATTGCACGGGCGCGGCCTGGGCGGCCAGGCTCAGGCTCAGGCACAAGGCCAGCAGGGTAGGACGGACGGGCAAGGCTTGCAGCGGACGCAACGCAGACGACATGGATTCCCCCAAACGGCAAATGGCCGGAAAAAAGCCCACCGTTCATCCGGCAGGCGGGGAAGGAGACGCGGCGTTGGGAAAAGTCCTCACCTGCGAATGATAAAAATTCTCAAATTAATGCGCGCGGTGCTCGATGCGCAAACGGCCATCGCCCAGGCGCACGGTTTTCACCGGTAGCAAGGCAGGCAGCGCGTTGAGCAGCGCGTCGGGGTCGTGTACGTCGAGATTGCCCGAAACCTTGTAGCGAGCCAGGTTCGGATCGGCCAGCAGCACCGGCTGCTGGCGGTACAGGCTCAGTTCATCGATCAGGCTGGCCAGTTCGCGGTTCCTGAAGCTGACATGACCGTCGCGCCAGTCGGCCACGCGCTGCTCGCCCAGGTTCTGGCGCAGCAGGCTGCCACGAGACGGCTCGTAGGTGACGCGCTGGCCGGCCTCGACCAGCATGGGCGCCTGGTTCTCGCCGGAGGTTTCGAAGGCGACTTGGCCATGGGCGACACTCAGGGTCAACTCGCGTGCGCCACGGCGCAGGTCGAAGCCGGTGCCGACCACGCGCACCAGCGCGCTGCCGGCATCGACGAACAGCGGCCGCTCCTTGTCTGGCGCCACGTCGATGTACAACTGGCCCTGTTCCAGCGTGATCAGCCGTCGCTGCGCGGTGAAGTCCAGTTGCACACGGGTGCGGGCATTGACGTACAGCTGGCTGCCGTCGGGCAAGTGCAGGCTGCGCATCGTGGTGCTGGCGACCAGGGTTTCGCGTATCGGCGTGCTGCCGCTGCCCAGGTTACCCGCCAGCAGCGCGCACAGCAGCGCCGCCGCCGTGGCGATCAGTGGACGCCAACGCGGCGATCGGCACTGCACCCGCGCGACGGGGTGGTTGACCTGCTTGAGCGCGGCCATGTCTGCCCACAGTTGCTCGAACTGACGGTAGGCGCGGGCGTGCTCGGGATGGCGAATCCACTGGGCGAAGGCCTTGCGTTGCTCGCGCGTTGTCGCGTTGCGGTTACGCGTGAACCAACTGGCGGCTTGGGCGTCGAGCGGGCGTGGATCGGTCTCGTCGGTGAGGCTCATTACGGCTGCTCCCTGCCATCTTCACTGTCCAGCCGTTGCTTGCAGTGCAGCAGGGCCGCAGCGATGTGCTTTTCGACCATGCTTACGGAAATATTCATGCGTTCGGCGATCTGCGCCTGGGTCAGGCCTTCAAAGCGGTGCAGCATAAGGGCTTCTCGTCGCCGCGGCGAGAGCTCGGCGAGTACTTGGCGCAATTGTTCCAAGCGCTGACGGCGCTGGGCGTGATCGAAGGGGTCGTTGGCGCTGGTGGCGGGGTCGATGGTCGTCTCCTCCAGCATGCTCTGACGCACCTGTTGCCGGCGCCAGTGATCGCTCAGCAGGTTGCGTGCCATGCGAAACAGGAAGGCACGCGGTTGCTCGACCTTGGTCCGGTCACGGTAGCCGAGCCATTGGGCGAACACGTCCTGGGTCATGTCTGCGGCATCGCTGGCGTTGTCCATGCGCTTGCGCAGGAAATGCAGGATTTCGGCGTAGAAACCGCGGCAGGTGTCGGCGGTGGCGGGATCGGGCTTGAGGCGCTGCATGCACGCTTTCCGGGCTGGCCTGGAGAAAGGGTGCGGATCTTATCGAGAATTATTTACATTTGCTAGCCAGGCGTGACGCCTCGCTCAGAGGCGCCGGGCGTGGGTCAGGGGCACGGGCAGGGCCAGTTCGGCGGCGCCGAGCGGATGGCTGCTGGCGTCGAAGAAGTGCAGGGCGCCATCGACCGCACCGGCCAGGCGCTCGGTGAAATGCTGCTTCTGGTTGAGGATCGAGGCGTCGTTCAAAGGGCGGATGGCGATGCACAGGTGTTTCGGCCTGGCCTGGCGAATGGCCAGCAGCAGGTGCTCGTCGCTGCTGTCCAAGTGCTGGCCGAACAGGCACAGGCCACCCTGTTCGCCCGCAAGCTGGGCCAGGCTCCAGGACAGGTAGTCCGACTGGCGGATGGCCCGCAGCTTGTGCTCGCTGCGGTCTTCATTGACGAACAGCGGCACCTCGCCGGGAATGTTCACGGCAACGCCTTCGAGCAGTTCGGCGCCGATAGCGCTGCGCTGGCGCGTGCTGCCGTCGGGCAGCTTGAGCAGGTGCAGGCCGCCATGCAGGTGCAGGACACGGGTGCCGGGGCTGGCGGTGCGGCGCACATCGAAGAAGCCTTCGTCATCGAACAGCCGGGCAAAACCCTGCGGTGCCTGTTCCATCGCCCACGGCAGAATCAGGTCGTAGTTGCTGGTGTAGACGCTGCGGTACTGACGCAGGGCCGCGTTGATCGTGGCCATTGTGGCGCTGGACAACAACGCATGCGGCGGGTGCACGGCGCGCAGGGCGTGGATCAGCGCTTCCTTGATCGAGTAGTAGCGGTTCAGCGGCGCGGTGGAGTTGATCGCCAGGGCGGCATTGGTGCGCACCGTGGTATTGAGCATGCTCAGCACCGGCTCGAACAGCTCGGTGCCCAGCGACTTGAACAGAGCCTGGTCGCTGATCGCCAGGCCGCTCTTGCGCCCGGCCTTCTGCGCTTGCTCGTACAGCGAGAAATAGCCGAACGGCTTCCACAACACGCGGCTGG
This sequence comes from Pseudomonas sp. SC11, assembly GCF_047039205.1. NCBI lineage: Bacteria > Pseudomonadati > Pseudomonadota > Gammaproteobacteria > Pseudomonadales > Pseudomonadaceae > Pseudomonas > Pseudomonas sp. SC11. The sequence continues at coordinate 1,384,119 of NZ_CP178183.1, forward strand.
CGCCGTTGCCCAGCAGCAGGGCGGTGCAGGGGTGGCGGGCATCGAGATCGGACCATTGGGCGAGCTGAGAATCGAGAGAGGGCATCGAGCATCCGTGGGGCAGCGGTGAGCGGGGACTTTAGCATGTCATCGAAGCTGTGAGAGGCTTGCCCTTCCAAGGAATCCGCTGCGCCGCGCGTGCGGGGCGCGGCCCGAGAGGATCTGAACATGCGTATACGCGTTGCGCCCCTGTTGGGCTTGCTGTTGTCGACGATGGATGTCCGAGCCGATGACGGTGCGGCCCTGGCCAAGGCCCAGTCCATCCCCTATCCAGCGGTGATCGCTCACCGTGGCGCGTCCTTCGACGCGCCTGAATCCACCGCTGCGGCCTATCTGCTGGCGCGCGAGCTGGGCGCCGATTACCTGGAACTGGACCTGCAACGCAGCCGCGACAATGTGCTGGTGGTGGTGCATGACGACGTGCTGGCGCGCACCAGCGATGTAGCCTCGCGCTTCCCTGGGCGTGCCGGGCGTCCGGTCAGCGACTTCACCCTGGCCGAGTTGAAAGCGCTGGACGCTGGCAGTTGGTTCAACCAGGCCTACCCGCAGCGCGCCAGGGCGAGCTTCGCCGGGCAGCAGATCCTGACCCTCGATGAAGTGATCGACATCGCCGAGGGCAATCCCGAGCGTCAGCCGGGGCTGTACATCGAAACCAAGGTGCCCAAGCAGTTTCCCGGCATCGAACGACAGCTCAAGGCACGGCTTCAGGCCCGTGGCTGGCTCGACAGACCTGGGCGGGTGATCCTGCAGACCTTCGACCGCGACAGCCTGGCCCTGCTGCACCAGGAGATGCCGCAGGTGCCGAAGATTCTGCTGCTGTGGGTAGGCAAGGGCAGCATCGAACCCAAGTCGGGCCAGGACTTCGCCGACTCGGGCGAGCAGGACAAGGCACGTTTCTATGCGCGTCAGGCGCCCAAAGACCGCGAGGAGCTGCTGCGCTGGCTGGATGCCGCCAAGGCCGGCGGCGCCATCGGCACCGGTCCCTCCGCGCAGCGTAGCCGCCTGGGCGAGCAGAGTTACACCGACCTGATCCAGCCGTGGATGAACCAGGCCAGCCACGCGCGTGGCCTGCTGGTGCATGCCTACACCCTGGACGATCGCGAAGACTTCGCCAAGGCGATGGACGCCGGGGTGGATGGCATTTTCACCAACCGGGCCGGGGCGTTGCTGCGCTTTTACCAGCGACCGGCGGTGGCGGATGAAGGGCAGGTGTTGCAGGCGTTAGGGTTTTGATTGCCTGAATGAATCGCGGGTGCGCGCGATCGTGATCAGCGGTCGCGTCGCTCACGATTGCGCCAAACCCGATACGCCCGAATCCCGGCGCGCACCGAGCCGAACAGCAAGCGGTCCTCCATCTCGCGGGCCATGCCCGAGCGCACCAGCATGCGCAGGAAGGTGCCGCGGGCGCGGGCGATGGCGAAGTGCACGCCTTGTGCCTGGAGCGTATCGCGCACCTCCCGCAAGGCAGCAATGCCACTGACGTCGATGCTGGTCACCGCTTCGGCGTCGAACAGTACCGCCTGTGGATCCGGCTCGCGTTGCACGGCTTCGAGCAGGCGCATCTTGAAGTAGTCGGCATTGAAGAACAGCACGGCATCGTCGAAGCGGTACACCACCAAGCCGGGCACAGTGCGGGCCTGCGGGTGCTGGCGCACATCGACCTGACCTTCGATGCCGGGCATCCAGCCCAGCACGGCGTCGGTGGGCTGGTAGATGGTGTAGAGCAGCCGCAGGATGGCCAGGGTCACGGCGAAGACGATGCCCGGCAGTACGCCGAGGCCGAGCACGCCGAGCGTGGTCAGCAGGCACAACCAGAACTCGAAGCGACTCAGGCGTCGGATCTTGCCCAGGGACTTCACGTCGATCAGCCCCCAGCCCGCCATCAGCAGTACCGCGCCGAGTGCCGCCTGAGGAATCCAGGCCATGGGCGCGGTGAACAGTAGCAGGATCAACGCGATGACCAAGGCGGCGATGATGCCCACCAGTTGGCTCTTGCCGCCGACCATGTCGTTGACCGCGGTGCGCGAGTCGGCGCCACTGATGGCAAAGCCCTGGGAGAGCCCTGCCGCCAGGTTGCTTACGCCCAGGGCGACGAATTCGTGATTGGCATTGATCGCATAGCCGTGCCGGGCCGCGAAGCTGCGCGCCGTGAGCATGGCGCTGCAGAAGCTCACCGTCGCGATCCCCAGCGCGTCGCGCAGCAGGCTCTTGGTCTCGGCCAAGGTACTTTGCGGCCAGGCCAGTTCGGGCATGCCGGCCGGCACCGGGCCGAGGATGGCCACGCCGAAGCGGTCCAGCCCGAACAGCCCCGCCAGCAGGGTGAACACGGCGACGGTGACCAGCGCTGCGGGCAGTTTCGGATAGCGGCACGGCAGCCAGATCAGCAGCGCCAGTGCGCCCAGGCCGACGACCAGGGTCAGCCAGTGGATCTCGCCCAGGCGCTCGACGAAATTGATCAGGCTGAGAATGAAACCGTCACCCTCGATGCTGAAGCCCACCACTTTGGACAGTTGCCCGGCGATCAGGCTGAGGCCGATGCCATTGAGGTAGCCGATCAGGATCGGCCGCGAGAAGAAACTGGCAATGAAGCCGGCGCGGGCCACACCGGCAGCGATCAGCATCACCCCGACCAGCAGCGTGACGATCACCGACAACTCGGCGATCCGCTGCGGATCGCCCATCGCCAAGGGCGCCACGGCGCCAGCGATCATCGCACAGGTGGCCGCATCGGGGCCGACCATCAGCTGCCGCGAGCTGCCGATCAAGGCGTAGACCATCATCGGCAGCACACAGGCATATAAACCGTACTGCGGCGGCAAACCGACGATCTGGGCATAGGCGATGGCGATCGGGATCTGGATCGCCGCCACCGACAGGCCGGCTTGCAGATCAGCGCGGAACCATTCGCGGCGGTAGTGCAGGAGGTTGGCCAGGCCCGGCAGCCAGCGGGAAAGAAACATGGGCAGTCCTTTGATGATTTCTGGGTGCGCAGTCGCGATATGCACCTGAAGCCGCTTCGCTTGCAAGTGTCATGCAGTGTGTCGTGGGGGCTGCATTCAAGCCGATTGCGGCGAGCAAAGCGATGGGGCAGGTCAACGAAGGGCGTAGAAATGAAAAAAGAGCCGAGGGCTCTTTGGGGGGCTGCAATCAGATGCGCAGGGCGAAGAATGTGGAGCGGGTAGAGGGAATCGAACCCTCAACTAAAGCTTGGGAAGCTTTCGTTTTGCCACTAAACTATACCCGCTTCGCAGCCCGACTTTTTACCAGAATCCTGGTGTCCTGGAAAGTCCAAGCAGCAAAAAAGCCTTGCAGCAGCGCTTGTCTACGGCTGCCAGGCTTTGTTCCACGCTGTACTCACCCCGCCAACGCCTGCTGACCCGCCTCATAGCCATAGCGCTGCCGAGGTGTCCAGGCCGGTTGCAGAAAACCCAGCATCGCGCTGCGGGTGTCTTCGCAGGCTGCCTTGTGCTCCATGTCCAGGAAGTGCCCGGCGTCGCGAATCACGCTGAACGCGCTCCTGTCCACATGCCGGGCGAACTGCCTGGCGTCCTCGACCGTGGTGTATTCGTCACGCTCGCCGTTGATGAACAACACCGGAATATCGATGTTGCGCGCCCCGTGCAGTGCCCGCTGCAGGTCATGGTCCAACACTTGGTGGATGTGGAAGTGCATCTGCGCGTACTCGTGGCTGTCCAGGCTGCTGACGTGGCGATAGTTGAAACGCTTGAACAGCGAGGGCAGGTGCTTGCCGATGGTGTCGTTGACCAGATTGCCCACTCTAGGGCGGTCGCAGGCCGACAGGTATTGGCTGCCCCGCTCCAGGTAGTCGCGCATGGGGCCGTTGATCACTGGCGAGAACGAACTGATGATCGCCTTGTTCACCCGTTGCGGCTGATGCGCCAGAGCCAGCAGCGTGCAAGCGCCGCCCCAGGAAAAGGATATGACGTGGTCGGCGCGGAAGTGCTCGACCAACTCCAGCAGGATATGCGCTTCGGTCTCCTTGCTCAGCAGCCGCTCATGGCAGTTGTGCGGCTTGGACTTGCCGGCGTAGGGCTGGTCGTACAGCACCACGTTGAAGTGCGGATGCAGGCTGCGCACGGTCTGGGCGAAGGAGGCGGTGGTGGCCAGCGAGCCATTGACCAGAACGATGGTCCGCTCTGCGGTTTGCGCGCGATAGAACTCCGTGTACACCCGGTACTGACCTTGGATATCAAGTACAGCGATTTCTGGCCTCATGTCATCGACTCCTGGCGCAAAAAGGGCACTCGCGTCATGTAGCGGCGGTCGGCTCGAACGCGCGAACACGCTGCACAGAGCCCTAGGGTGCAGGTCGCATGTGACAGGTAGGCATTCGCCTGGAAAGGAAGTGGGCGTCCGCGGTCGATCGTTTGCGATCAGCCTCAGCGCCAGTCGGCCGGGCGGTGACTGGCGGTGTTTCGCGGGCAGGGCGCCCGCGAAGGGGATGCGGAGAGGCTCAGAGCGCGCCGAAGACCTTCTTGGCCAGGCTGGTGGCCGCTTGCGCAGGGTTCTGGCGGATGCTCTGCTCCTGCTTGCCGATCATCTCGAACAGACCGTCCAAGGCTTTTTCGGTCACGTAGTTCTCGAGGTTGGCGTCGTCCTTGATCAGGCCCAGGCCTTTGGCCTGGCCGGCGAAGCTGTTGTACTGCTGGGCCAGGCCGACCTTGTCGGTGGCCTGCTTGACGATCGGCAGGAACTTGGCGCGGATCTGCTCGCGGCTGCTCTTGTCCAGATACTTCGTCGCCGCTTCGTCGCCGCCGCTGAGGATGCCCTTGGCATCGGTCACGCTCATCTTCTTCACCGCGTCCACCAGAATTGCCTGGGCCTGCGGCACAGCGGCTTCGGCCGCCTTGTTCATGCTGGTTTCCAGAGCCTGGACCTGGTCGCCCTTGCCGAACATTTTCATGGCCTGGGCCGCCTTGCCGAGCTTGCCGGGCAACTCGATGCGCACATCGGGATTGTCACTGAAACCGCCGGGCGTGCTCAGTTGCTTGACGGCGATCTGCGCGCCTTGGGTCAGGGCGTCCTTAAGGCCGCCGGCAGCATCTTGCTGGGACAGGTTGCCCAGCGACAGGGCGAGGGCGCTGGCCGACAACAGCAGACCGGCGCACAGGGTGGTCAAGCGCAGGGAGGAACGAATCATGAAGGCGTCCTTGAGGGCAGAAAGTGAATCGAACTCGGTGCAGCGGATCGGCTCCGATCCGCGCAACCGATGGGCATCAGACATGCACCCTATCACGCGACGGGGGTATCGTCCCGATGCAGCGCCACCTGGCGGATCGACAGGCGCAGCTCCGCCGACAGCACGCGCTTGGCCACCCCTTCGGACAGTTCGCCGAGCTTGTCGTGGTAGCCCAGCTTGCCGCTGTCGTCCGGTTGCAGTACGCCTTCGCTGACCAGGGTCTGGATGAAGTGACGGAACAGCGTCTTGTCGAAGAACTCCGGTGCATTGAGGCCATGCAGGATCGACAAGCGCTGGGCCATCATCACGCACAGCGCTTCCAGTTCCTCGGCGTCCAGGCTGTGTTGGCCGCTGTTGAGCAGCAGCGAGGTGGCCATGTAGAAGCGTTGCAGGGTCTGGGTGATGGCGCGGGCCAGCAGGGTGAGCATCACGAACTGCCGTGAGCTCGGCGCCGGACGCAGGTACACCCCGTTCTCTTCGCGCAGCAGCCCCTGCTCCACCAGCGCAGCCAGCCATTGATCGATGGCTTCGTCGAGCGCTTCGGGTGTCCAGCGCAGGAACAGTTCGGCCTGCAGGTACGGATACAGCGCGTGCACGTACTGCCCGAGCAACTCACGGCTCATCCGTGCACTGCTGGTGAAGAAGCTCGCCAACAGCGCCGGCAGGGCGAAGATGTGCAGGATGTTGTTGCGGTAGTAGGTCATCAGCACCGCGTTGGCTTCGTCCAGGTACAGGATGCGGCCCAGCGCATCTTTCTGTTCGGACAGCAGCTCCATGCCTCTGACGTGCTCGATCAGCGCGCGACCGTCGCCCTCCGGCAGGGTGATGTGCGCGGAGTAGGGCACTTGACGCAGCAACGCCAGGTACAGGTCGAGCACGCGGATCAGCGCCCGCTCGTCCAGGGCCAGGCGGCTGGTCGACAGCAGCGCCAAGGCCACCAGGTTGACCGGATTGATCGCCGCCGCGCCGTTCAGGTGCTGGGCCACCTTCGCGCCCAAGTGCGTGGTGGTGTCGTTGAGCCAGGCCGGGCGGAACTGCGGCGCCAGGTCCTGTTCGCGCCAACCCGGCTGTTGTTGGTCGAGGAAGCCATTCAGGTGAATGGGTTCGCCAAAATTGACGTAGACCTCGCCGAAGCGCTGCCGGAGCGCGCCGATGACCTTGAAGATGTCGAAGATCGACTCCTTCTTCTTGCTTGCCCCGCGCAACTCACCCAGGTAGGTGCGGCCTTCGAGCACGCGCTCGTAGCCGATGTACACCGGTACGAAGACGATCGGCGTGCGCGAGGAGCGCAGGAAGCTGCGCAGGGTGATCGCCAGCATGCCGGGGCGCGGCTGCAGCATGCGCCCGGTGCGCGAGCGTCCGCCCTCGACGAAGTACTCCACCGGGAAGCCCTTGGTGAACAGGGTGTGCAGGTACTCGTTGAAGACGGCGGTGTACAGCGGATTGCCCTTGAAGGTGCGGCGCATGAAGAAGGCGCCGCCACGGCGCAGCAGGCTGCCGATCACCGGCATGTTGAGGTTGATGCCCGCGGCGATGTGCGGGGGCGTCAGGCCGTTGCGGAACAGCAGGTAGGACAACAGCAGATAATCGATATGGCTGCGGTGACAGGGGACATAGATCACCTCATGGCCGGGGGCAAGTTCCTGCACCTGCTCGATGTGGTTGACCTTGATGCCGTCGTAGATCTTGTTCCAGAACCAGCTCAGCACCACTTCAAGGAAGCGAATCGCGGTGTAGGTATAGTCCGAGGCGATTTCGTTGCCATAGTGCAGGGCCTTGGCTTCGGCCTTGGCGTAGGGGATCTTCTCGCGCTCGGCTTCGTCGCTGATGGCTTGGCGAACCAGCGGGTCGTGGACCAGGCCCTTGACCAGATTGCGCCGGTGGGAAATATCCGGGCCGATGACCGCCGTGCGCAGATTGCGAAAATGCACCCGCATCACGCGCTGGGCCATGCGCACCGTGCGTTCATGGCCTTTGTTGTGCTGCACCAGTTCGCGCAGGTGGATGGGTGCGGAGAACTGCACGCGGGTCTTGCGTCCAAGGATGAGCACGGTCAGCAGCCGGCGCAAACGCCCAGTAACCGCCCAACTGTCGGCGAACAGCAGTTTCCACGGGCTGTTCTCGCTGGCGGGCGTCTGCCCCCAGAACACGCTGACCGGGATGATCTGTGCATCTTCCTCGGCGTGTTCGCTGAGGGTGGTCACCAGCCGTTGCAAGGTCGGCGGTGCGCCGCGCTTGTCCTGGCGACCGAGCCAGTCCGGGTCGGGGGTCAGGTAGAAGAACGCCGCAGGCTCGTGCAGCGGGCCGACGGCCACGGGCAGTACCGGGCGGGGCAGCCCCGCCTTGGTGCACTCGCGATCGATCACCGCCAGGTCGGTGAGCGAGGGTGAAGGCAGGGCGTAGAACACCGGTCGGCTGCGGTCGAGGTTGAGCGTCAGCGAGGACTGGTTGATGGTCTCGGAACGCACCCACAGGTACAGGACGCGACGCAGGGCACCGAAAATCAGGCGGCGCAGGGGAGAACGGGTCATGGGGTGATTGCCCTGGGAAAATGTTTCAGGAGATATACCAGCAAGTTAGGCTGCCGTATCGGCATAAGTTCAGCAAAAATCGGCCATTTGAAGCCATGTCATAAAAATTTTTGTTATCCGACAGATACTCGGTCCGCACCTTGCAGGAAATTTCCGCAAGCTGCGTAGCCAGAGGAAGAAAATCCTCTGTCTGCACGGCGATCTTGAAAATAAAAATCCGGAGTGTTGCAGATGTCGTCTCGTGAGACTGGGAACGTGAAGTGGTTCAACGATGCCAAGGGCTTTGGCTTCATTCAGCGCGAGGGTGGAGCCGATGTTTTCGTCCACTACCGCGCCATCCGCGGTGAGGGTCACCGCACCCTGGTCGAGGGACAGCAGGTGGAATACTCCTTGGTGCAGGGCCAGAAAGGCCTGCAGGCCGAGGACGTCGTCGGTCTCTAAGACCGCTACGAGTGGCGAGCGACGAGCTGCAAGCGATGCCAATACCGACGTGAGTTCACCGGTCTTGCCGCTTGCAGCTTGAAGCTCGCCGCTGCTTTCCTGAAGCGTGCCGCTGCTTTCACGTGCGCCAGGTGATTTCTTCTTCGCCGTCAGTGCTGATGCGGATCCAGCGGTCGGCGTCTTCTTCGCCGTCTTCTTCGGCCCAACTGCCCGGCGCGCAGCGCACTTCCACGTTGAGCGCGGCGAAGGCGGCGCGGGCGCAGGCGATGTCATCGACCCATGGGGTCTGGTCGCTTTCCAGGTAGAGGCTGTTCCATTTCCCTACAGCCTTGGGTAACCAAGTGACCGGAATGTTACCGGCCATGCACTTGAAGGTCTGGCCTTTCTGCTTCCACTCGCTGCACGGGCCCAGGGCCTCGGTCAGCCAGGCGGCAATCTGCTTGTGATCGACGTCTGCGTCCTTGAGGTAGATTTCGATATCGGGTTGGCGCATTTCAGGGCTCCTGGTGTGCTCAGTCTTGGCGCACAAAATAGTCATAACGCATGGATACCGTGACCTCGAGTGGCGCGGGCTGCTCGATCACGCGAGTGCGCTTTTCGGCGCTGGCACGCCAGCCGTGCGGGGTCATGGCCAGCAGGTCGGCACGGGCCTGGGCTTCGGGCAAGGTCAGGGTGAATTCCAGGACCTCGCCGTGGGCGTGCTGCATGCCTGCTGGCACCAGAGCCAGGTGCTTGTCGTCGGCGTAAGGGCGCACTTCATCGTAGAGCAGGCGACGCAGTTCCATCAGGTGGCCGTTGGTCGGCCCCACGCGCATCAGTCCGCCGCCCGGCGCCAGCAGGCGTTTCGCTTCCCGCCAGTCCAAGGGGCTGAAGACGCTGGCGATGAAGTCGCAGCTGGCATCGGCCATGGGCACACGGGCCATGCTGGCGACCATCCAGGTGAGCTGCGGGGCGCGCCGGCACGCACGCTTGACCGCCTCTCGGGAAATGTCCAGGGCATAGCCGTCGGCGGCAGGGAGCGCCTCGGCGATTCGTGCGGTGTAGTAGCCTTCGCCACAGCCGATGTCGAGCCACGCGCCGGGTGTGCGTTCGGCAGCCAGTTGCGCCAGTCGCGCGGCCACCGGCGCGTAGTGGCCGGCGTCGAGGAAATCGCGGCGGGCCTGGACCATGGCCTGGTTGTCGCCCGGGTCACGGCTGTTCTTGTGCTGCACCGGCAGCAGGTTCAGGTAGCCCTGGCGAGCGCGGTCGAAACGGTGGCCGGCCGCACAGGCCACGCCGTTGTCGAGCTGCGCCAGTGGCGCCTGGCAGAGGGGGCAGGCCAGCATCAGGCGAGCAACCGCACCAGGGTCTGGTAGTAGATTTCCGTCAACAGGTCCAGGTCACTGGCCAGGATGCGCTCGTCCACTTGGTGGATGGTGGCGTTGACCGGCCCCAGCTCGACCACCTGGGTGCCCAGGGTGGCGATGAAACGGCCATCGGAGGTGCCGCCGCTGGTCGAAGGCTGGGTGTCACGGCCGGTGACGGCCTTGATGCTCGACGACACCGCATCGAGCAAGTCGCCCGGCTCGGTGAGAAACGGCAGGCCCGAGAGTGCCCAGTCGATCGACCAGTCCAACTGGTGCTTGTCGAGGATCGCCGCCACGCGCTGCTGCAGGCCTTCTACGGTCGACTCGGTGGAGAAGCGGAAGTTGAACAGCGCGGTCAGTTCGCCCGGCACCACATTGGTAGCGCCGGTGCCGGCATTGAGGTTGGAGATCTGGAAGCTGGTCGGCGGGAAAAAGGCATTGCCCTGGTCCCAATGCTCGGCCGCCAGCTCGGCCAGCGCGGGCGCCGCCAGGTGGATCGGGTTGCGCGCCAGATGTGGATAGGCAACGTGGCCCTGTTTGCCGCGCACGGTGAGGTGCGCACCGAGCGAGCCGCGCCGGCCGTTCTTCACCACATCGCCAAGCAGGGACGTGCTCGAGGGTTCGCCGACGATGCACCAGTCCAAACGCTGCTGGCGTGCCTTGAGGCGCTCGACCACAGCCTTGGTGCCATGATGCGCGGGCCCTTCTTCGTCGCTGGTGATCAGGAACGTGACCTGGCCGCGGTGGTCGGGATAGTCGCGCACGAAGCGTTCGCTGGCGACCACCATCGAGGCCAGGCTGCCCTTCATGTCGGCGGCGCCGCGGCCGCAGAGCATGCCGTCGGCATCGATCAGCGCGTCGAAGGGCTCATGCTGCCATTGCTGCACGGGGCCTGTGGGCACCACGTCGGTGTGACCGGCGAAGCACAGCACCGGACCGTCCTGCTGGCCGTGACTGGCCCAGAAGTTGTCGACATCTTCGATGCGCATCGGCTCGAGCTGGAAGCCGACCGCGCCTAGGCGATTCATCATCTGGGTCTGACAGTCGGCATCGACCGGCGTCACCGAGGGGCGGCGGATCAGGTCGCAGGCCAGTTGAAGGGTAGGCGAGAGCTCGGCTGGGGCCGTCATGGAGAACTCCGGGGGCAAGGCAAGGCGAAAAATCTGGGGGCGTTATCTTATATCAAACGGGCCGGCGCAGGGGACGCGATGCACCCCTGCGCTGCACAGGGCCTCAAGCCTGCTGCGGCTCGACCGCGGTGTGCGCCGGTTTGGGCAGCGAGGACAGGAAGGCCATTATCAAGGCCGCCAGGTACGGCAGCGACTGCACCACCAGCATCGCCACCCAGAAGCGCATGTCGGAACTGGGCAGGCCTTGCACCAGGCAGATGCCGGCCGCCGCACTCCACAGCAAGAGCATGATGAACAGCTCTTCGCGGGCTTCGGAGATGGCCACCAGCAGACCATGGCTGTCGGCATTCTTTGGTGTGCGGAAGAACGGCATGCTGCTGGTGAAGAAGCCGTAGAGTACCGCCTTGGCGATGGTGTGCGACAGCGCCAGGCCTGCCAGGGCGGCAGCGAAGGCATCGCGCAGGTCCACCCCCACCGCGCGGCGGTAGAGGAAGATGATCTTGCCGACCTTGAAGAAGAACAGCGCCAGCGGCGGGATGGCGAAAATCATCAGCGGCGGATCGACGCGGTGCGGCACGATGATCATCGCCGCCGACCACAGCAGCGCCCCGACGGTGAAGAAGATGTTCATGCCATCGGCCACCCAGGGCAGCCAGCCAGCGAGGAAATGGTAGCGCTGGCCACGGGTCAGTTCGCTGCCCTTGCCGCGCAGCAGGGCGCCGGCATGATGCTTGATGATCTGGATGGCGCCATAGGCCCAGCGGAAGCGTTGTTTCTTGAAATCGATGAAGGTGTCGGGCATCAAGCCCTTGCCGTAGCTGTTGTGGGCATAGGCGGCCGACAAGCCTTTCTCGAACACCCGCAGGCCGAGTTCGGCGTCTTCGCAGATGCACCATTCGGCCCAGCCCAGTTCCTCCAGCACACTACGCCGGGTCATGGTCATGGTGCCGTGCTGGATGATCGCGTCACGGTCGTTGCGAGTGACCATGCCGATGTGGAAGAAGCCCTTGTATTCGCTGTAGCACAGCTTCTTGAAAGCGCTTTCGTGTTGGTCGCGGTAGTCCTGGGGGGATTGCACCACGGCGATCTTCGGATCGGCGAAGTGCGGCACCATGTGCTTGAGCCAGTTGCGATCCACGCAGTAGTCCGAGTCGATCACCGCGATCACTTCCGCATCCTTGGCCGTGTGCGGGATCAGGTAGTTCAGTGCACCGCCCTTGAAGCCGGCCAGCGGCGCGACGTGGAAGAAGCGGAAGCGCTCACCGAGCTTTTCGCAGTGGGCCTTGAGCGGCTCCCACACCGCAGGGTCCTTGGTGTTGTTGTCGATCACCAGCACTTCGTAGTCTGGGTAGTCGAGGGCGGCGAGGGCGTCGAGGGTCTGCTTGACCATCTCCGGTGGCTCGTTGTAGCAGGGCACGTGCACCGACACCTTGGGGCGGTAGGCGGTGTCGCCCTGTACTGGCAGGAATTCTCTTCGTCGTTTGTGAGTCCAGACCGCTTCGGCCAGCTCATGGGCCTCGGTGAGCAGCACGATGAACACGCCGATGGCGCCCAGGGCCAGTAACACGCCGACTGTCAGGCTGAACCAGGTGCTGTATTGCTGGCTGTAGTCATAGGCGATCCACACCAGCACCGAGCCGCACAGGAAGGTGATGAAGGTGAGGAACGTGCGACCGCGCTGACGCAACGCCGAGCCGTCGATCAGCAGCACGGCCAGGGCGATCATCGCCAGCACCACCGAGGCTACCGCCAAGGCGCGCCATTGCGGGATGGCCACCACCGGCCCCTCGAAGTTGAATTTCTGCTGGCGCTCGGCGTTGAACACGCCCCAGTAGGCGCCGACCGAGCCTTCGTCGCTGGCTTTCCAGGGCTGGTCGTAGGCTTCGATCACGAAGTAGTTGAAGCCGCGGCGGTTCAGGGTGTTGACCAAGGTTCGCAGGTAGATCGCCTGATCCGCCTGGGTGGCATCGGCGCCGCCACGCATGCGGCCGTTGCTCGGCCAGCCCACTTCCGACAGCAGCAGGGGCTTGCGGGGGAACTGATGACGCAGGTCGCGGGCGCGGTCCAGGACGAACTGCACCGAGTCGCTCATCGGCACGAACTCCCAGTACGGCAGGATGTGCGCGGCGATCAGGTCGACATGCTTGGCCAGCTCAGGGTGCGCCTTCCAGATATGCCACTGTTCGCTGGTCGTCACGGGCACCTTCACCGCCGCGCGCACGCGGTCCAGGTACTGGATCAGCGCCTCGGGGGTGATCTCTTCGCGGAACAGCGCTTCGTTGCCTACCACCACCCGCACCACGCTGCGCGAGCTGTTGGCCAAGCCGATGGCTTTCTCGATCTCGCGTTCGTTGCGCTCCAGGTCGGTGCTGATCCAGATGCCCAGGGTCACGCGCAGGCCCAGTTCTTCGGCCAGGTGCGGAATCTCGGCCTGGGTACCCTCGACGGTATAGATACGGATGTTGTCGGTGAACTTGCTCAGTTGCTCCAGGTCCTGGCGCATCTCGTCTTCACTGGGGTATTGGCCCTTCTGCGGGCTCTCCCCGAGGCGGAAGGGTGAATAGGAGAAACCAGAGATCTGTTCCGGCCAGGCCGGCGCCGATACCGGGCGATTGATCAGCGCCCAGAAGCCGGTGAACAGCGCGGCGATGGCCAGGACGATCACCAGGTTGAGACCGAATTTGCGTGATGACATAAGTGCGTGAGCTTCCAGGCAAGGTGCAGGCAAGAGCCAGGGCGAATCCAGGTTCGAGTGTGGGCGGTGCAGAAACAGCCCCGAGCCGGCCACAGCCGACTTACGATTGGACATTAAAGCAGGATTGACAGGCTCTTTCCTAATGCTGGGCTGTCGGGGACGCATCGCGTCGACAAGACCTGGCTGACGGGCGCGCATGGCCTATAATGCGCCCCGGTTTTTTCGGGGTAGCAGCATGAGCACAGAAGATCCACGCTTCGCCGGCGTCGCCCGGCTGTATGGCGACGAAGGGCTGCAGCGCCTGCGCCAGGCCCACGTGGCCGTGGTCGGCATAGGCGGCGTCGGCTCCTGGGCGGCGGAGGCGCTGGCGCGCAGTGGCGTCGGCGAAATCAGCCTGTTCGACCTGGACGACGTCTGCGTCAGCAACACCAACCGTCAGGCCCATGCCCTGGAGGGCCAGGTGGGTCGGCCGAAGGTCGAGGTCATGGCCGAGCGTCTGCGCGCCATCGATCCGGCTTGTACGGTGCATGCGGTGGCTGACTTCGTCACCCGAGAGACCCTGCTCGAACACATCACCGAAGACCTGGACTGCGTGATCGACTGCATCGACAGCGTGCAGGCCAAGGCGGCGCTGATCGCCTGGTGCCGGCGGCGCAAGATTGCCATCGTCACCACCGGTGGTGCAGGCGGGCAGATCGATCCGACGCAGATCCAGATCGGCGACCTCAACAAGACCTTCAACGACCCCCTGGCTTCGCGGGTGCGTTCCACCCTGCGCCGCGACTACAACTTTTCGCGCAATGTCAGCCGCAACTATGGCGTGCCCTGCGTGTTCTCCAGCGAGCAACTGCGTTACCCCAAGGGCGATGGCAGCGTGTGCCTGCAAAAGAGCTTCGTCGGCGACGGCGTGCGCCTGAACTGTGCCGGCGGCTTCGGCGCGGTGATGATGGTGACCGCAACCTTCGCCATGGTGGCGGTCAGCAAGGCCGTGGAAAAGCTGGTGGCCGGTGCTCGACGGCCGTCGGAGCGGACCAAGCCCGACTGACCGTTGCGGTGCGCGTAGTGCGCCTCAGGCGTGGGCGCTCAGTTCGGCCATGCGCTGCAACACGGCATGCAGCCCGTTGCTGCGCGAGGGCGACAGTTGGCGTTCCAGGCCCAGTTGGGTGAACCACGCGCGCAGGTCCACGTCGGCCAGCGCGTGGTTGCCAAGGCCTTGTACGCGCGCCAGCAGCAAGGCCAGCAGGCCGCGCAACAGGCGGGCGTCGCTGCTGGCCTTGAATTGCCAGCGGTCGTCGACGCGCTCGGCCACCAGCCACACCCGGCTTTCGCAGCCATGCACGCGGTTGGCCTCGACCTTGTGCTCATCGTCCAAGGGTTGCAGCCGATCGCCCCACTGCATCAGCAGCCTGGCACGCTGCTCCCAGCCTTGGCTGCGGGTGAACGTTTCGAGTGCCTCATGGGCCTGTTGCGGCAGACTCATCGCAGCAACTCCAGGCCTTGATCGAGGGCGTCGAAGAAGCGCTGCAGGTCGTCGCTGTCGTTGTACAGCGCCAGTGACACCCGAATCGCCCCTTCCAGTCCCATGCTTTTCAACAGCGGCATGGCGCAGTGATGCCCGGCACGCACGGCGATACCTTGTTCGGTGAGCAGGTGGGCGATATCGGCGTTATGCACGCCCTCCACGACGAAACTCGCCAGGGCGACCTGCGGGCTGGCCAGCAGGCGGACACCGTCGCGTTCGGTCAGGCCGCGCAGCAGGTGCCGGTGCAGCAGGCCTTCATGGGCGGCCACTGCGGCGGGGTCGAGAGCGCAAAGGTAATCGAGGGACGCGCCCAGCCCGATCACCCCGGCGATCGGTGGGGTGCCGGCTTCGAAGCCCAGTGGCGCCGGGCGGAAACTGGCCTGGTCGTAGTCGGCCACCTGAACCATCTCACCGCCGAATTGCCAATGACGTACTTGGCGCAAGGCCTCGGTGCGGCCGTAGAGCACGCCGACGCCATCGGGGCCATAGAGCTTGTGGCTCGAGAATACGTAGAAATCGCAGCCCAGTTGCTGGACGTCGTGACGGCCGTGGACCACCCCTTGAGCGCCGTCGACCACGCTCAACGCACCTTGGGCGCGGGCATGGGCCAGCAGGGCCGGCAGCGGTTGCCAGGTACCGAGTACGTTGGACAACTGGCTGACCGCGAGCAGGCGGGTGCGCGGGCCGATCAGTTGCAGTGCCTGGTTCAGGTCGATCTGGCCTTGGGCGTCCAGCGGCAGGACCACCAAACGCAGGTTGCGACGCTGCGCCAGTTGCTGCCAGGGCAGCAGGTTGGCGTGGTGTTCCAGTGCACTGACGGCGATTTCGTCACCCGGCTGCAGGCCATGCTCCAGACCGTAGGCCAGCAGATTGAGCGCGGAGGTGGCGCCGTGGGTGAAGATGATCTGCCCGGCATCGCCCGTATTGAGCCAGGCAGCGACCTTGGCCCGACTGGACTCGAACGCCTGGGTCGCCAGGGCGCCGGGCAGGTGTTGGGCACGATGAACGTTGGCGGCGCCCTGGCTGTAGTAGTGGCTCATGGCGTCGAGCAGCGCCTGGGGCTTTTGCGTGGTGGCAGCGCTGTCCAGGTAGGTCTGGTGCTGGCGTTGCAGGGCGGCGATGGCGGGAAAATCGGCACGCCAGGGGGAGGGCTGGAACATGAGTGCGGGGCCTGGAATGAAAATCGGGTCTGACAGCAATTGCCAGACCCGATCTTAGCACTTCGAACCGCTGGGGGTGGGCGCGCGGCCTGCCACTCAGTTGTGTGCGTGCAGTGCCTCGTTCAGCTCGATCGCCGATTTGTGGGTTTTGCACTCCACGGCGCCGTTGAGCGAGTTGCGGCGGAACAGCAGGTCGGTTTGCCCAGCCAGGTCACGGGCCTTGACCACCTTGACCAGCTCGTTGTGTTCATCCAGCAGGTTCACTTTGGTGCCTGCGGTGATGTACAGACCGGCTTCGACGGTGTTGCGGTCGCCCAGCGGGATACCGATGCCGGCGTTGGCGCCGATCAGGCAGCCTTCGCCGACCTTGATGACGATGTTGCCGCCGCCGGAGAGGGTGCCCATGGTCGAGCAGCCGCCGCCCAGGTCCGAGCCCTTGCCGACGAACACACCGGCCGACACGCGGCCTTCGATCATGCCTGGGCCTTCGGTGCCGGCGTTAAAGTTGACGAAGCCTTCGTGCATGATGGTGGTGCCTTCGCCAATGTAGGCGCCCAGGCGCACGCGGGCGGTGTCGGCGATGCGCACGCCGCTCGGCACCACGTAGTCGGTCATCTTCGGGAACTTGTCTACCGAGATGACTTCCAGCAGTTCGCCTTTCAGGCGTGCTTCGAGTTGCTGCTCGGCCAGTTCGCTCAGGTCGATGGCGCCCAGGTTGGTCCAGGCGACGTTCGGCAGCAGCGGGAAGATGCCGGCCAGGGAAACGCCATGCGGCTTGACCAGGCGATGCGACAGCAGGTGCAGCTTGAGGTACGCCTCGGGGGTGGAGGTGAGCGCGGCGTCTTCGGCGATCAGCGTCGCCACCAGCGGCTTGTGGCTTTCGGCCAGGCGGGTCAGCAGTGCATGCTGGTTGGCGTCCACGCTTTTTACGGCGTCAGCCAGTTGCGCGGCCTGGGCCGGGCTGAAGGCGATGGCCTGGTTGCCACCCTCGTAGCCGAGGATCGGGCTGATGGCGGCGACCAGTTCGGCGCTCGGTGCGACCAATGGCTGTGCGTAGAAGACTTCCAGCCAGGTGCCCTGGCGGTTCTGGGTGCCGACACCGAAGGCCAGGCTGAACAAAGTGGTGGACATGCAATTACCTCGTACGAAAAGGGTATGGAGCGAATTCAGGTGAGGGCTGCTGCGTACTGGTCCGGCTTGAAGCCGACCAGCGTGCGCTCGCCCAGATCGAACACCGGACGCTTGATCATCGACGGTTGCGCCAGCATCAGCTGGACGGCCTTGGCCTGATCCAGATCGGCCTTGCTGGCGTCGTCGAGTTTGCGGAAGGTGGTGCCAGCGCGGTTGAGCACGACCTGCCAGCCATGCTCGTCGCACCAGCGCTCGAGGCTGTCACGGTCGATGCCTTGGGTCTTGTAGTCGTGGAAGGCGTAGTCGATGGCCTGTTCGTCAAGCCAGGTACGGGCCTTCTTCATGGTGTCGCAGGCTTTGATGCCGTAGAGAGTGTATGCCATTGAATGCCTGGGCCGTCGGCGCTGGCCGAGCCGACCCTATACTCCTCGAAGAATGGGTGGGGGCGATTATGCGGGATCGATGCCGAGGGCGCCACGGCTGGCTGCCCTGTGCTTTGGAACCCTTTATGTCATGTCCGGTCGAGTAGCAGGGTCCAGAGCGCGCCATGCGCCTGCGACCATCGTTCAGCGGCAGCGCTGGCCACGAGCCGGTAACATCGGCCATGGCCGATCCGTTGGTCAGTTCTTCACCCCGCAGTCAGGAAACCTTGCGATGCAGTCAGCCTATACCGTCCTCATCCTGCTGATGCTGGTGAGCGTTTCCAAGTTGCTCGGGCGCCTGTTGCCGCTGCCGCTGCCGTTGGTGCAGATCGGCGCCGGAGCGCTGCTGGCCTGGCCGACCCTGGGCCTGCATGTGGCCCTCGATCCCGAGCTGTTCCTGTTTCTGTTCCTGCCCCCGCTGCTGTTCGCCGACGGCTGGCGCATGCCCAAGCGCGAGCTGTGGCGCCTGCGCGGGCCGGTGGTGGGGCTGGCGGTCGGGCTGGTGCTGTTCACCGTAGTGGGCGCGGGCTACTTCATTCACTGGATCCTGCCGAGCATTCCCTTGCCTGTGGCCTTCGCCCTGGCCGCCGTGCTGTCGCCCACCGACGCCGTGGCCGTCTCGGCGATCACCCAGGACCGTCTGCCCAAGCCGCTGATGCACATGCTCCAGGGCGAGGCCTTGATGAACGACGCTTCGGGCCTGGTGACCTTCAAGTTCGCCCTGGCGGCGGCCATCACCGGCGTGTTCTCCCTGGCTGACGCCAGCCTGAGCTTCGTCCTGGTGGCCATCGGCGGGCTGGCGGCGGGCGTTGCGCTGAGCTGGCTGGTGGGGCGCTTGCGCGCCTGGATGATCGCCCGTGGCTGGGACGATCCGGCGACCCACGTGGTGTTCATGCTGCTGTTGCCCTTCGCGGCCTATGTGCTGGCCGAGCGCCTGGGCGTGTCGGGTATTCTGTCGGCGGTGGCGGCGGGCATGATGCAGAGCTGGCTCGACCTGCTGCCGCGCCAGACCAGTACACGCCTGCTCAACCGCAGTGTCTGGTCGCTGCTGGAATTCGCCTTCAATGGCTTGATCTTCCTGCTGCTGGGCTTGCAACTGCCGGACATCATCAAGGCGGTCGTCAGCCACGAAACGTCGCTGTGGCCAACCTTGGCCTGGCGTTGCCTGGACGTGGTGGCGATCTTCGTGGCGCTGGTGCTGCTGCGTTACATCTGGGTGCAGAGCGTCTGGCGCGCCATCGGCGCGGTGCGGCGCTGGCGTGGCAAGCCGGCCTTGGTGATGGTGCCCAGTGCACGCTCCTGCTGGCTGTTGACCCTCGGCGGCGTGCGCGGTGCGGTGACCCTGGCCGGTGTCATGTCGGTGCCGCTGCTGATCAGTGCCGGCCAGCCTTTCCCCGAGCGCGACCTGCTGATCTTCATTGCCGCCGGCGTGATCTTGCTGTCGCTGGTCAGTGCCTGCATCGCGCTGCCGCTGCTGTTGCGCGGTGTCACGCTGAGCCCCGACGAGCGCCTGCATGAGGAGGTGAAGGAGGCGTGGCGACGCACCGCCGAGGCCGCGGTGCATGCGCTGGAGGCCGAGGATGTGGTGGACGCCGGTGCCGAGCAGGACGCGGCCCTGGCCACCCAGGCCGTCGAGCTCAAGGCACGGCTGATGGCCGAGTACCGCGACCAGTTGAAAAGCTACAGTGACACGGCCGAAGCCCGCGCCCTGGCCGAGCAGATGGACCTGCTGGAGCGCCGCCTGCGCCTGCGCGCGTTGCGCGCTCAGCGCCTGGAGCTTTACAGCCTGCATCGCCAGCACCTGGTCGGCGATGAAGTGGTGCGTCAGGTGCTGGGCGAGCTGGACATGAGTGAGGCGAATCTGGGAACGGTGCGCTAGCGCAGCATTTCAGCCGCGAGCCTGGAGAAACGCGCGGATCCGCTGCGCCGCCTCGATGCACTCGGCCAGCGGTGCCACCAGCGCCATGCGCACGCGCCCGGCTCCAGGATTGACGCCGTCCACGTCACGGGACAGATAGGAGCCCGGCACTACGGTCACGTGCTCGGCCTGGAACAGGTCGCGGGTGAAGTCGGCATCGCAGCCCGGCACCTTGGCCCACAGGTAGAAGCTGCCATCGGGGCGCTGCACATCCATCACCGGCTGCAGAATCTGCAGCACCGCTTCGTACTTGGCGCGGTACTGGTCGCGGTTGGCACGCACATGGGCTTCGTCCTGCCAGGCGGCGATGCTGGCCAGTTGGGTCTGCACCGGCATGGCGCAGCCATGGTAGGTCCGGTACAGCAGGAAGGGCTTGATGATCTCGGCGTCGCCCGCCACGAAGCCTGAGCGCAGCCCTGGCAGGTTGGAGCGCTTGGACAGGCTGTGGAACACCACGCAACGCTTGAAATCGTTGCGACCCAACTCCGCGCAGGCGCTGAGCAGACCCGGTGGCGGCGCCTCTTCGTCGAAGTACAGCTCGCTGTAGCATTCGTCGGCGGCGATCACGAAGTCATGCTCGTCGGCCAGCGCGATCAACTGCTTGAGGGTGTCCATCGGCACCAGTGCGCCGGTCGGGTTGCCCGGCGAGCACAGGAACAGGATCTGGCAACGCTGCCACACCTCGGCTGGCACGGCGCCGAAGTCCGGGTTGAACCCGTTGCTTTCCAGGCACGGCAAGTAGTGCGGGGTGGCTCCGGCCAGCAACGCTGCGCCTTCGTAGATCTGATAGAAGGGGTTGGGGCTGACCACCAGGCCGTCGTCAGCCCGGTTCACCACCGCCTGGGTGAAGGCGAACAGTGCTTCGCGGGTGCCGTTGACCGGCAGGATGTGCCGCTCGGCGTCGAGCCAGCCAGCCGGTACGCCGAAGCGCCGCTCGCACCATTGGCCGATGGCCTGGCGTAGGGCGGGCAGGCCCAGGGTGCTGGGGTAGACCGCGAGCTTGTCAAGGTTGTCGGCCAGGGCCTTGGCGACGAACGCCGGGGATTCGTGCTTCGGCTCACCGATCGACAGGGCGATGGCGCGTTTGTCCGCCGCAGGCTTCACGCTGCCCAGCAGGGCGCGCAGCTTTTCGAAGGGGTAGGGCTGAAGCTGGGTCAAGGCATGGTTCATCGGCGCAAGGTCTCGTAATCGTCAGAAGGTCACGCGGGTGGCGCTGCTATCGTGGGTCTGGCCGGCCTGCAACTGCTGGACGATGGCTTCCTGCAGGCGGCTGCACAGGTGCGGGTCGGACAAAGGCTGGTTGTCGGCGTCGGTGATGAAGAACACGTCTTCCACGCGCTCGCCGAGTGTGGCGATCTTGGCGTTCTGCAGCGACAGGTCGAACTCCAGGAAGATTCGCCCCAGGCGCGCCAGCAGACCGGGGCGGTCCGGGGCGATGATCTCGAGGATGGTCACCGGCCGCTGGGCGTCGTTGTGGATGGTCACCTGCGGAGCGAAGTTGAAGTGCTTGAGCTGGCGCGGCACGCGACGCTGGATGATGGTCGGATAGTCCTCGGGGTTGCGCAGGGCTTCGGTCAGCCCTTCGCGGATCTGCTTGACCCGCTGCGGGTTGTCGCCGATCGAGCCGCCGTCATTGTCGAGCACGATGTAGGTATCGAGGGTGAACTGGCTGCTGGAGGTGATGATGCGCGCATCGTGGATGTTCAGGTTGAGCTGGGCCATCGCTGCCACGGTCACGGCGAAGAAATCATGCTGGTCGGGGGCGTAGATGAAGATCTGCGTGCCCCCTTCGAATTCGCGCTGGGTGGTTTCCTTGATCAGCACCAACGGGCCACCGTCGGCCGGCTGCTGCAGGATCGCATCGCTGTGCCAGGCCACATCGGCGGCGGTGTGCTTGAGGAAGTAGTCATCGCCCAGTTGCGACCAGAGCTGTTCCACGTCATCCGGGTCGGTGCCCTCGCGAATCAGGATGTCCAGCGCGGCGCTCTGGGTTTGCCGGATCTGCTCTTCGCGGTCCAGCGGGTTTTCCAGGCCTCGGCGCAGCGCCCGCTTGGTCTCGGTGTAGAGCTGGCGCAGCAGGCTGGCGCGCCAGGAGTTCCACAGGCTCGGGTTGGTGGCGTTGATGTCGGCCACGGTGAGCACGTAGAGGTAGTCCAGGCGCGTTTCGTCGCCCACGTGCAAGGCGAAATCGTGGATGACCTGAGGGTCGGAGAGGTCCTTGCGCTGGGCGGTGGTGGACATCACCAGGTGGTTCTGCACCAGCCAGACGATCAGTCTGGAGTCCCACGCCGGCAACTGGTGGCGTTCGCAGAAGGCTTGGGCGTCGACGGCGCCAAGCTCGGAGTGATCGCCCTGACGGCCCTTGCCGATGTCGTGGTAGAGGCCTGCCAGGTAGATCAGCTCAGGCTTGGGCAGGCGCCCCATGAGCTTGCTGGCCAGCGGGAATTTCTCCGACACCGGGGTGTACTGCAGCTTGCGCAGATGCTTGATCAGGTTGAGCGTGTGCGCATCGACCGTATAGATGTGGAACAGGTCGTGCTGCATCTGCCCGACGATCAGGCCGAACTCCGGCAGGTAGCGGCCAAGGATGCCGTAGCGGTTCATGCGGCGCAGGTTGCGGTGGATGCCGATCTCGCACTTGAACAGCTCGATGAACAGGCTGGTGTTGCGGATGTCGTGGCGGAACTTGTCGTCGATCAGATGACGATGCTCGCGCAGCAAGCGCACGGTATCGGCGCGAACGCCTTTTATTTCCGGGTGCTGGGCCATCAGCACGAACACTTCGAGCATGGCGAAGGGCGTGCGCTTGAACACGTTGGGGCTGACCGCTTCTATATAGCCATCGTGCACGCGAAAGCGCGCATTGAGCGGCTGAGTGCTACCGCTGTCATCGGCCAGGATCACTTCCTCGAAGTGCTGGATGATCAGGTCGCACAGCTGGCTGATGCTCATCACCACCCGGTAGTACTGCTGCATGAACTGCTCGATGGCGCGCTTGGGGTTGTCGTCGCCATAGCCGAGCAGCGTGGCGATGCTGCGCTGGTGGTCGAACAGCAGGCGATCCTCGGCGCGCCCGGCGAGCATGTGCAAGGCATAGCGCACGCGCCAGAGAAAGGCCTGGGAGGAGGCCAGCAGTTCGTTCTCGCTTTCCAGCAGGAAGCCTTCGCCGGCCAGGGCGTTGAGGTTGAGCGTGCCGTATTGACGGCGCGCGACCCAGAGCACGGTCTGGATATCGCGCAGACCGCCGGGCGAGCCTTTGACGTTGGGCTCGAGGTTGTATTCGGTGTCGTTGTACTTGTGGTGCCGGGCCTGAAGTTCGGCGCGCTTGGCCAGGAAGAACGCCTTGCTCGGCCACATGTGCGCTGTACTGGTGACTTCCAGCATGCGCTGACGGAGGGATTCAGGGCCGGCCACGGTGCGACTTTCCATCAGGTTGGTGATCACCGTCAGGTCCGCTTGCGCCTGTTCGGCGCATTCCTCGACCGTGCGAACGCTCTGTCCGACTTCCAGGCCGATGTCCCACAGCAGAGTCAGGAAGCGCTCGATAGCATCGCGGTACTGTTCGTGCTCGGCACAGTCGAGCAGGATCAGCAGGTCGATGTCCGACCAGGGGTGCAGTTCGCCGCGGCCATAGCCGCCCACCGCCACCAGGGCGATGCCGTTCAGGTTGCCCCAGTCGAACTGATTCCAGGCCTGCTGCAGGATGTTGTCGACGAACCAGGCGCGATCCTCGATCAGTTGGCGAATCTCGGCGCCTTCGCGAAAGCGCCTGTCGAACACCTCGCCGGCCTGGCGCAAGGCTTTCTTGAAGGCGGGGATGGGGCTTGCCTTGAGCGCCAGCTCCGCCTGGAACTGGCCGCGATCGAACAACTCGGGATCCACCTGGGGCATCGGGTCGCCTTCCTGAATTGAATTTACGCCGAGGTTCGGGCGATGGTGTCGTCTTTGCGCAGGGTGAAGATTTCGTAGCCTGTGGCGGTCACCACGAGGGTGTGCTCCCACTGTGCCGAGAGCTTGTGGTCCTTGGTCACCGCCGTCCAGCCGTCGCCCAGCACCTTGGTGTCGGCTTTGCCCTGGTTGATCATCGGCTCGATGGTGAAGGTCATGCCTTCCTTGAGTTCCATGCCCGTGCCGGCCTTGCCGTAGTGCACGATCTGCGGCTCTTCATGGAACACTCGGCCAATGCCGTGACCGCAGAACTCGCGCACCACGGAGAAGCCGTTCTTTTCCGCATGCTTCTGGATCACTTCGCCGATGTCGCCCAGGCGGCAGCCTGGCTTGACCAGTTCAATGGCTTTGTACAGGCATTCCTGGGTGACCTTGGACAGCCGCTCGGCCCATGGCGCGACGCTGCCGACATGGAACATGCGGCTGGTGTCGCCGTGGAAGCCGTCTTTGATCACGGTCACGTCGATGTTCAGCGTATCGCCGTTCTTAAGCGGCTTGTCGTTGGGAATGCCGTGGCAGACGACATGGTTGATCGAGGTGCAGATCGACTTGGGAAAGCCCTTGTAGTCGAGCGGAGCGGGGATCGCTTGCTGGACATCGACGATGTAGTCGTGGCAGAGGCGATTGAGTTCCTCGGTGGTCACACCGGGCTTGACGTGCTCTTCGATCATCTCCAGAACTTCGGCGGCCAGGCGGCCGGCGATGCGCATCTTCTCGATGTCTTCTGCGGTTTTGATGGTAACGGTCATGACAGGCTCTCTACGGCGCCGAGCGGCGCCCAACAAAACGGGAAAACCGGCATTCTATCAGAGCCGCCAGCGCCACGCGGCAGCGATAAGCTGCAAGCCGCAAGCAGGTGAGTCATCCTCCGCCGCTTCGTCTTGCAGCTTGCAGCTTGTAGCTCGCGGCTCTTTCTACCCGTGGGAGTCTGTGGTATAACATGCGCCGCTTTCGGGGGTGTCCCCGTCAGCTCTAACCCACACACGTGTCGACACGATGGCCTGGGTGCCCGGGATCTTAGGAACCGTGGGTTGGTCATTGGGATACGTGGAGGCCCAACCCGACTTATCAAGGAACTATCATGTCCCAAGTCAACATGCGCGATATGCTGAAGGCCGGTGTGCACTTCGGCCACCAGACCCGTTACTGGAATCCGAAAATGGGCAAGTACATTTTCGGCGCGCGCAACAAGATCCACATCATCAACCTGGAAAAAACCCTGCCGATGTTCAACGACGCACTGTCGTTCGTCGAGCGCCTGGCCCAGGGCAAGAACAAAATCCTGTTCGTCGGCACCAAGCGTTCGGCCGGCAAACTGGTCGCCGAGCAAGCAGCACGCTGCGGTTCGCCGTATGTCGACCACCGCTGGTTGGGCGGCATGCTGACCAACTACAAAACCATCCGTGCTTCGATCAAGCGTCTGCGCGACCTGGAAACCCAGGCCGACGATGGCACCTTCGCCAAGCTGACCAAGAAAGAAGCCCTGATGCGTTCGCGTGATCTGGAAAAACTGGATCGCAGCCTGGGCGGCATCAAGGACATGGGCGGTCTGCCTGACGCACTGTTCGTCATCGACGTTGATCACGAGCGCATCGCGATCACCGAAGCCAACAAGCTGGGCATCCCGGTCATCGGCGTCGTCGATACCAACAGCAGCCCGGAAGGCGTCGACTACATCATTCCAGGTAACGATGACGCCATTCGCGCTATCGAGCTGTACATGACTTCGATGGCTGACGCTGTCATCCGCGGCCGCAACAACGTTGCTGGCGGCACCGAAGTCTACGCTGAAGAAGCGGCGGCACCAGCGGCCGAGTAATTGACGCCCAGCGTCTACTTGGTACGCGAAAAGGGGGCTTGGCCCCCTTTTTGCCACCTGAAATCCTCCTGTCAGCCGACGGGCGCATCATGTGCCGGGCAGGTGTGAAGACAGTGGATTTGCAGATTTAGAACGCCCGTGATGCACGGGTGGAATGGTTGAAAAACTTTCCAAGAGGATTTTGAAATGGCAGCAATTACTGCAGCGCTGGTCAAAGAACTGCGCGAGCGTACCGGCGAAGGCATGATGGATTGCAAGAAGGCCCTGGAAAAGGCCGGCGGCGACATCGAAAAAGCCATTGACGACATGCGTGCCTCGGGCGCCATCAAGGCCGCCAAGAAAGCCGGCAACGTCGCCGCTGAAGGCGCCATCGCAGTCAAGACCGACGGTAAATCCGCCGTTCTGCTGGAAGTGAACTCGCAGACCGACTTCCTGGCCCTGCAAGACGACTTCAAGCACTTCGTCGCCGAAAGCCTGGAAGAGGCCTTCGCTCAAAAGCTGACCGACGCTGCTCCGCTGATCGCTTCGCGTGAGGCTGCTCGTGAGGCCCTGGTTGCCAAGTGTGGCGAAAACGTCAACATCCGTCGCCTGGTGCGCGTTGAAGGTGACGTTGTCGGTGCTTACCTGCACGGCAACAAGATCGGCGCTGTCGTCGTTCTGAAAGGCGGTGACGTTGAGCTGGCGAAGAACATTGCCATGCACGTTGCAGCCTCGAACCCCGAGTTCCTGGATTCGTCGGAAATCTCCGCCGAGGCCATCGAGCGCGAGAAGGGTGTCTTCCTGCAACTCAACGCCGACAAGATCGCCGGCAAGCCGGAAAACATCGTCGAGAACATGATCAACGGCCGTATCACCAAGTTCAAGGCAGAAGCCTCGCTGAAAGAGCAGGCGTTCGTCATGAACCCGGAAGTCAAGGTCGGTGATCTGGCCAAGAAAGCCGGCGCCGAAATCGTTTCCTTCACCTACTTCAAAGTCGGCGAAGGCATCGAGAAGCCGGTCGACAACTTCGCTGAAGAAGTTGCCGCCCAGGTCGCTGCCGCCAAGCAGTAAGACAGCCCCGTCTGTCGCCCCGAAGAGGCTGCCCGCTCACGCGCGCAGCCTCTTTGTCAAAGCGGCCGCGGTTTATCAGGCCGCTGTTCGCTGACGCATACGCTGCGTCACGTTAGAGTTACGCGTAGGCTGATACAGCCCGCCAGATTTTTTACAAACGCCGCAGGAGAGATTCGCAATGGCTCAGCAGGGTAGTGGTCATCAGGCTCGCTATAAACGCATTCTACTCAAACTTAGCGGCGAGGCCCTGATGGGCTCGGAAGAGTTCGGGATCGACCCCAAGGTCCTGGATCGCATGGCGCTGGAAGTCGGCCAGCTGGTCGGCATCGGCGTTCAAGTCGGCCTGGTGATCGGTGGCGGCAACCTGTTCCGTGGTGCAGCCCTCAGTGCTGCCGGCATGGACCGAGTGACTGGCGACCATATGGGCATGCTGGCTACCGTGATGAACGCTCTGGCCATGCGCGATGCCTTGGAGCGGGCGAACATCACCGCCGTCGTCATGTCGGCGATTTCCATGGTGGGCGTGACCGATCATTATGATCGTCGCAAGGCCATGCGCCACTTGAACGCCAAGGAAGTGGTGATCTTCGCCGCCGGCACCGGCAACCCCTTCTTCACCACCGACTCCGCCGCTTGCCTGCGCGCCATCGAAATCGATGCCGACGTGGTATTGAAGGCAACCAAGGTGGATGGCGTATACACTGCAGACCCATTCAAAGACCCGCATGCCGAGAAGTTCGATCATCTGTCTTACGATGAAGTGCTGGATCGCAAGCTGGGCGTGATGGACCTGACGGCAATCTGCCTTTGCCGTGATCACAAGATGCCGCTGCGTGTCTTCAATATGAACAAGCCCGGCGCCCTGCTGAATATCGTGCATGGTGGTGCTGAAGGAACTCTGATCGAGGAAGTTCAAAAATGATCAACGAAATCAAGAAAGACGCTCAGGAGCGGATGAAGAAGTCGCTGGAGTCGCTGGCCCATGCCTTTGGCCAGATCCGTACTGGCAAGGCGCATCCAAGCGTACTCGGTAGCGTGATGGTGCCCTACTATGGCACCGACACCCCGCTGACCGGCGTGGCGAACGTGACCGTCAAGGACAACCAGACGCTGCAAGTGGTGCCTTTCGAGCGCAACATGCTGGCCGCAATCGACAAGGCTATCGGCAGTGCCGGTCTGAACCTCAACCCGACCAACCTGGGCGAGCTGCTGCTGGTCAAGATGGCGCCACTGACCGAAGAGACCCGCAAGGGCTTCACCAAGCAGGCCCGAGCGGCCGCTGAAGATGCCCGTGTGGCAGTGCGTAACATTCGCCGTGACGCGCTAGGCGACCTGAAGAAGCTGTCCAAGGACAAGGCAATCAGCGAGGACGAAGAGCGTCGCGCCAGCGCCGACATCGACAAGCTGATCAAGGATTTCGAGGCGCAGATCGCCAAGGCTACGGAAGACAAGGAAAAGGACCTGATGGCCGTCTGAGGCCGGGGTTTTTTCATGGATAAGACCAAGCTGGCGGCACCGTCTGTGGTGCCGCGTCATGTCGCGATCATCATGGACGGCAATAACCGCTGGGCGAAGAAGCGCCTGTTGCCCGGTGTTGCCGGGCACAAGGCGGGCGTCGATGCGGTACGTGCGGTGATCGAGGTCTGTGCCGAGGCGAAGGTCGAAGTGCTTACGCTCTTCGCCTTCTCCAGCGAGAACTGGCAACGTCCGGCCGATGAAGTGGGTGCGTTGATGGAGCTGTTCTTTTCGGCCTTGCGCCGCGAAGCCAAGCGCCTGAACGACAACAACATCAGCCTGCGCATCATCGGCGATCGTTCGCGTTTTCATCCGGAATTGCAGGCGGCAATGCGCGAAGCCGAGGCGCTGACAGCCGGCAATGACCGCTTCATTCTTCAGGTCGCGGCCAACTATGGCGGGCAGTGGGATATCGCCCAGGCGGCTCAACGTCTCGCACGCGAAGTGCAGGCTGGCCACCTGAGGGCCGATGACATTACCCCTGAGTTGTTGCAGACCTGCCTGGCGACCGGCGATTTGCCGCTGCCCGACCTGTGCATCCGCACCGGTGGCGAGCACCGCATCAGCAATTTCCTCCTTTGGCAGTTGGCGTACGCCGAACTGTATTTCTCCGACCTCTACTGGCCGGACTTCAAACACGAGGCCATGCGCACTGCGCTGGCCGATTTCGCTTCGCGCCAGCGCCGCTTCGGTAAGACCAGCGAGCAGGTCGAAGCTGGAGCCCGTGCTTAATGCTTAAACAACGCATCATTACCGCGCTGATCCTGTTGCCGGTCGCGCTGGGCGGATTCTTCCTGCTCGGCGGCGCCGACTTCGCGCTGTTCATCGGTTTCGTGGTCACCGTCGGCGCCTGGGAATGGGCACGTTTGGCCGGGCTGAACGCCCAGCCGCTGCGCCTGGCCTACGCTGCCGTGGTCGCCGGAGCGCTGATGCTGCTCTACCTCATGCCCGACCTGGCGCCCTGGGTGCTGGGCGCTTCGGTGATCTGGTGGGGGTTGGCGACCTGGCTGGTGCTGACCTATCCACGCAGCAGCGAACTGTGGGGCAGTGCCGCCTGCCGGCTGCTGATCGGCCTGCTGGTGCTGCTGCCGGCCTGGCAAGGCTTGGTGCTGCTCAAGCACTGGCCGCTGGGTAACGGCTTGATCCTGTCGGTGATGGTGCTGGTCTGGGCGGCGGATATTGGCGCTTATTTCTCCGGGCGTGCCTTCGGCAAGCGCAAGCTGGCGCCGCAGGTGAGTCCTGGCAAGAGCTGGGAAGGTGTCTACGGCGGCATGGCGGTGAGCCTGCTGATTACGCTGGTGGTCGGTCTGGTGCGCGACTGGGGCATAGGACAGATTCTGCTCGGCCTGGTCGGCGCGCTGATCGTGGTCATGTCGTCGGTGGTTGGGGATCTGACTGAAAGCATGTTCAAGCGCCGCGAAGGCATCAAGGACAGCAGTAATCTACTGCCTGGGCATGGCGGCGTGCTCGACCGTATCGACAGCCTGACAGCGGCGATTCCCATGTTCGCCGTGCTGCTCTGGGCGGCCGAATGGGGTGTGATGTGAGCCAAGTGCAGCGCATCACCGTGCTCGGGGCGACCGGTTCGATCGGCCTGAGCACCCTGGACGTGATCGCCCGTCATCCCGAGCGCTATCAAGTGTTCGCCTTGACTGGCTACTCGCGTCTGGACGAGTTGCTGGCGCTCTGCCTGAGACACCGTCCAGCCTATGCGGTCGTGCCCGATGCCCGTTCAGCGTCTCGCCTGCGTGACGGGCTGGCGGCGGCAGGTTGCGACTGCGAAGTGCTGGAAGGGGAGGCTGGGCTCTGTCAGGTCGCCTGCGCCAGCGAAGTGGACGCGGTAATGGCCGCCATCGTCGGTGCAGCGGGATTGCGTCCCACCCTGGCAGCCGTGCGCGCCGGCAAGAAGGTGTTACTGGCCAACAAGGAAGCGCTGGTGATGTCCGGCGCGCTGTTCATGCAAGCGGTGCGCGACAGCGGCGCCGTGCTGCTACCCATCGACAGCGAGCACAACGCAATTTTTCAGTGCCTGCCTGGGGATTACTCCCGAGGTCTGGCGCAGGTGGGGGTGCGTCGCATCCTGCTGACGGCGTCCGGCGGGCCCTTCCGCGAAACCTCGGCGGCCGCGTTGATGGATGTCACGCCCGAGCAGGCTTGTGCTCATCCCAATTGGTCGATGGGGCGCAAGATTTCCGTCGATTCGGCCAGCATGATGAACAAGGGACTCGAGCTGATCGAGGCGTGCTGGCTGTTCGATGCCGCCCCTTCGATTGTGGAAGTGGTGGTGCATCCGCAAAGCGTCATTCATTCGCTGGTCGACTACGTCGACGGCTCGGTACTGGCGCAGTTGGGCAATCCTGACATGCGTACCCCGATCGCCAATGCGCTGGCTTGGCCGCAGCGAATCGATTCGGGTGTCGCGCCGCTGGACCTGTTCGCGATAGCGCGCCTGGATTTCCAGGCGCCCGACGAGCAGCGCTTCCCGTGTTTGCGACTGGCGCGTGCGGCAGCCGAAGCCGGCAATAGCGCTCCGGCCGTGCTCAATGCGGCCAACGAAGTGGCGGTGGAGGCATTCCTCCAGGGGCGTATCCGCTTCCCGGAAATCGCGAGTATGATCGAGCAGGTCCTCGAGCAGGAGCCGGTCGTCGCGCTGGCTTCGCTGGAGGCTGTGTTCGCCGCCGACCAGCGTGCCCGGGAGCATGCCCAGGCATGGTTGAGGCGCCACGGTCGCTGACCCCTGTCGGCCAAAAGCCCGGCTGAACAGCATTCGGAGATGGATATGACAGCGCTCTACATGATCATCGGCACCTTGGTGGCGTTGGGTGTACTGGTCACGTTTCATGAGTTCGGCCACTTCTGGGTGGCGCGCAAATGCGGGGTCAAAGTGCTGCGTTTTTCGGTGGGCTTCGGCACGCCGCTGCTGCGCTGGCATGATCGCCACGGCACTGAGTTCGTCGTCGCGGCGATTCCGCTGGGTGGCTACGTCAAGATGCTCGACGAACGCGAAGGCGACGTTCCACCTGCACTGCTCGGGCAGTCGTTCAATCGCAAGCCGGTGGGGCAGCGTATCGCGATCGTCGCTGCCGGTCCGATCGCCAATTTCCTGCTGGCGATCCTGTTCTTTTCGCTGGTCGCCATGCTCGGCAGTCAACAGGTGCGTCCGGTCATCGGTGCGGTGGAGTCGGGCAGCCTGGCGGCGTCAGCGGGTCTGATGCCTGGGCAGGAAATCGTTTCCATCGATGGCAAGCCGACCAACGGTTGGTCTGCAGTCAACTTGCAGTTGGTTCGGCGCCTCGGCGAGAGCGGAAGCTTGCGCGTCGGTGTGCGCGACGAGGGCGCCACGCTCGAGCGTCAGCATGAGATCAGCCTGGACAATTGGCTCAAAGGGGCCGACGAGCCTGATCCGATCCAGTCACTGGGTTTGCGCCCATGGCGTCCGGTATTGCCGCCGGTGCTGGCCGAGATCGATCCGAAAGGCCCGGCAGCCGCGGCGGGCATGAAGACCGGCGATCGGCTGCTGGCGCTGGACGGGACGGCCGTGAGTGACTGGCAGCAAGTCGTCGACCGGGTCCGTGCCCATCCCAAGACCCAGGTTCAGGTGCGCCTCGAGCGAGACGGCGCGCAGTTGGAGCTGCCGGTGACCCTTGCCAGCAAGGGCGAGGGCCAGGCGGCAGCAGGCTACCTCGGTGCGGGCGTCAAGGGTGGCGAGTGGCCGGCGAACATGCTCCGGGAGGTCAGCTATGGACCGCTCGAAGCGGTCGGCGAGGGCTTGTCGCGGACCTGGAACATGAGTGTCCTGACCCTCGAATCGCTGAAGAAAATGCTCTTCGGCGAGCTCTCGGTAAAAAACTTGAGCGGACCGATAACCATTGCTAAAGTGGCGGGCGCTTCAGCCCAGTCGGGCGTTGGGGATTTCCTGAATTTCCTGGCCTACCTGAGCATAAGCCTGGGGGTTCTGAACCTGCTGCCCATCCCGGTACTGGATGGGGGGCATTTGCTGTTTTACCTGATTGAGTGGGCGCGCGGTCGTCCGCTTTCCGATCGGGTGCAAGGTTGGGGGGTCCAGATCGGTATCAGTTTGGTCATAGGGGTGATGTTGCTCGCCCTGATCAACGATCTGGGTCGACTTTAACGCTTCGCTCTATTGCGAACCTGCCGCCGTACTGCGGTGGCGGGTTGTTTATTGCCAGTTGGAATAAAAGGACTTCATGAAACGTCTGCTGCTAACTGCGGTGCTCTCCGCACTGATGATCGCTGAAGTTCACGCCGAGTCCTTCACCATCTCCGATATTCGTGTCAACGGCCTGCAGCGGGTTTCCGCCGGCAGCGTGTTCGGCGCGTTGCCGTTGAATGTGGGCGACCAGGTCGATGACCGGCGCCTGGTGGAATCCACCCGTTCCCTGTTCAAGACCGGGTTCTTCCAGGACATTCAACTGGATCGCGATGGCAATGTCCTGATCATCAACGTGGTCGAGCGCCCATCGGTGTCGAGCATCGAGATCGAAGGCAACAAGGCGATCAGCACCGACGACCTGATGAAAGGCCTCAAGCAGTCCGGTCTGTCCGAAGGCGAGATCTTCCAGCGCGCGACCCTCGAAGGCGTTCGTAACGAACTGCAGCGCCAGTACGTGGCCCAAGGTCGCTACTCGGCTGAGGTGGACGCCGAAGTGGTGCCGCAGCCACGCAATCGCGTCAGCCTGAAGATCAAGATCAACGAAGGTACGGTTGCTGCCATCCAGCACATCAACGTGGTGGGCAACACCGTATTCGGCGATGAAGAGCTGTCTCAACTGTTCGAGCTGAAGACCACCAACTGGCTGTCGTTCTTCAAGAACGATGACAAGTATGCACGCGAGAAATTGTCCGGTGACCTGGAACGCCTGCGTTCCTACTACCTGGACCGCGGCTACATCAACATGGACATCGCCTCCACTCAGGTGTCCATCACGCCGGACAAGAAGCACGTCTACATCACCGTCAACGTCAACGAAGGTGAAAAGTACACCGTTCGTGACGTGAAGCTGTCCGGCGACCTCAAGGTGCCGGAAGACCAGGTCAAGTCGCTGATGCTGGTCCAGCCCGGTCAGGTGTTCTCGCGCAAGGTCATGACCACCACGTCCGACCTGATTACCCGACGCCTGGGTAACGAAGGCTACACCTTCGCCAACGTCAATGGCGTTCCGCAGCCCAACGATCAGGATCACACCGTCGACATCATGTTCGTCGTCGATCCGGGCAAGCGTGCCTACGTCAACCGCATCAACTACCGCGGCAACACCAAGACCGAAGACGAAGTATTGCGTCGTGAGATGCGTCAGATGGAGGGCGGCTGGGCCTCCACCTACCTCATCGACCAGTCCAAGACTCGTCTCGAGCGTTTGGGCTTCTTCAAGGAAGTCAACGTCGAGACTCCGCCTGTGCCGGGCACCGATGACCAGGTCGACGTCAACTATGCGGTCGAGGAGCAGGCATCCGGCTCGATCACCGCCAGCGTTGGTTTCGCCCAGAGCGCCGGCCTGATTCTCGGTGGCTCGATCAGCCAGAGCAACTTCCTCGGTACCGGTAACAAGGTCTCCATCGGTTTGACCCGCAGCCAGTACCAGACCCGCTACAACTTCGGTTTCGTCGATCCCTACTTCACGCCAGACGGCGTGAGCCTGGGCTACAACGCCTTCTATCGCAAGACCGACTATGACGACCTCGACGTCGACGTGGCCAGCTATGCGGTGGACAGCCTGGGTGCCGGTGTCAGCCTGGGGTATCCGATCAGCGAAACCTCGCGCCTGACCTACGGCCTGACCGTGCAGCAGGACAAGATCAAAACCGGTCGCTATACCGTGGATGAGATCTTCGACTTCCTCAACAAGGAGGGCGATAGCTTCCTGAACTTCAAGGCGTCGATCGGCTGGTCCGAATCCACCCTGAACAAAGGTGTCCTGGCGACCCGTGGTCACTCTCAAAGCCTGACGTTGGAAACCACCGTTCCGGGCAGCGACCTGTCGTTCTACAAGCTCGACTACCGCGGCCAGGTGTTCAAGCCTCTGAGCAATGACTACACCCTGCGTCTGCACACCGAGCTGGGTTATGGCGATGGATTTGGTGGCACTTCGGGTCTACCGTTCTACGAGAACTACTATGCGGGTGGTTTCAACTCCGTGCGTGGATTCAAGGACAACACTCTTGGGCCGCGAAGCACGCCTAGCTCGGGTCGAAACCCAGGCACCATTCGTGATCCCGATCAGGATCCGTTGGCCTTCGGTGGTAACGTCCTGGTGCAGGGTGGTGTCGAGTTGCTGTTCCCGCTGCCATTCGTCAAGGATCAGCGCTCGCTGCGTACTTCGGTATTCTGGGATGTCGGTAACGTGTTCGACACCAACTGTGGCTCCAAACCAGACTGCGCCAAGGTCGGTTTCTCGGACATGGCGAGCTCCGTCGGTCTGGGTGTAACTTGGATCACCGCGCTGGGTCCGTTGAGCTTTAGTTTGGCAACGCCGATCAAGAAGCCGGACAACGCCGAAACCCAGGTATTCCAATTCTCTCTGGGCCAGACTTTCTAAGCAGGCCCTTGCTTAACGACAACGGTTTATCCAGGAGTGCATCGTGCGTAAGTTGACTCAACTGGCCGTAGTGGCCGCGGCGCTGGTCGCCACCCCGGCTTTCGCCGAAATGAAGGTTGCCGTTCTGAACTACCAGATGGCGCTGCTCGAATCCGATGCGGCTAAGAAGTACGCCGTTGACGCCGAGAAAAAGTTTGGTCCACAGCTCAACCAGCTCAAGACCCTCGAAAGCAGCGCCAAAGGCATTCAAGACCGCTTGATCAAGGGCGGCGACAAGATGCAGCAGCCTGAGCGTGAGCGCCTGGAGCTTGAATTCAAGCAGAAGGCTCGCGACTTCCAGTTCCAGTCCAAGGAACTGAACGAAGCCAAGGCCGTTGCTGACCGCGACATGCTCAAGCAGCTCAAGCCCAAGCTCGATGGCGCTGTGGAAGAAGTCATCAAGAAAGGCGGTTTCGACCTGGTGCTCGAGCGTGGCGCGGTAATCGATGTCAAACCTCAGTACGACATCACCCGCCAGGTTATCGAGCGCATGAATCAAGCGCGTTGATATGACCCTGACCATCACGCTCGGCCAGTTGGCCGACACCCTCGGGGCCACACTCAGTGGCCCCGAGTCGCTTGCGATCACCGGTCTGGCGACCTTGCAGGAAGCCGGGCCCGGGCAGTTGAGCTTTTTGGCCAATCGTCAGTACCGCAAATTCCTCGACGAGAGTCAGGCGGCGGCGGTGTTGATCACGGCCGAGGATGCCGAGGGCTTCACCGGCAACGCAGTGATCGTGCCTGATCCGTATCTGGCTTACGCGCGCATCTCCCACCTGTTCGATCCGAAGCCCAAGGCTGTGGCAGGTATACATCCTAGCGCCGTTGTTGCAGAGGATGCACAGGTGGATGAAAGTGCCAGCGTCGGCGCGTTCGCGGTGATCGAGAGTGGCGCACGCATCGCGGCGAACGTCACCATCGGTGCCCACTGTTTTGTAGGTGCTCGTTGCGTTATCGGTGAGGGCGGCTGGTTGGCGCCGCGGGTCACGCTGTACCACGATGTGACCATCGGCAAGCGCGTTGTGATTCAGTCCGGCGCAGTGATTGGCGGTGAGGGCTTCGGTTTCGCCACTGAGAAAGGCATCTGGCAAAAGATCGCGCAGATTGGTGGTGTCACGCTCGGCGACGATGTAGAAATCGGTGTCAATACTGCGGTGGACCGAGGGGCGCTTTCCGATACGCGCATCGGTAATGGGGTCAAGCTCGACAACCAGATCCAGATTGCTCACAACGTGCAGGTCGGTGACCACACCGCGATGGCTGCCTGTGTCGGTATTTCAGGCAGCACCCGGATCGGCAAGCACTGCATGATCGCAGGTGGCGTCGGTATGGTCGGTCACATCGATGTCTGCGACAACGTCTTCGTCTCCGGCATGACCATGGTGACCCGCTCGATTACCGAGCCCGGTGGCTATTCTTCCGGCACCGCCATGCAGCCGTTGGCCGAATGGCGCAAGAGCGCTGCGCGGATTCGGCAGCTTGACGACATGTCCAAACGGTTGCAGCAACTGGAAAAACGTGTCGACACCGTGACCTCAGGTGGCCAGCCGGCATCAGAAGGCTGATACCATTTCCTGAGCAAGAGTGAACAGTCGCTCGCTGGCTCCTCTTTGGACTGCAAAAGGAGCGTGTGGTCAGCACCTGCGCTCCCTATTCTTATTACAGGCTTCCCCCCGAAATGATGGACATCAACGAGATTCGCGAATACCTGCCTCACCGTTATCCGTTCCTCCTGGTGGACCGGGTCACGGACCTGGACTTCGAGGCCCAGAGCATTCGTGCCTACAAGAATGTCAGCATCAATGAACCGTTCTTCAACGGTCACTTCCCGGCACATCCGATCATGCCTGGCGTGCTGATCATCGAAGCGATGGCCCAGGCAGCCGGGATTCTCGGGTTCAAGATGCTCGATGCGAAGCCTGCCGATGGCACGCTCTACTACTTCGTCGGCTCCGACAAACTGCGCTTCCGCCAGCCGGTGCTGCCCGGCGATCAGTTGGTACTCGAAGCCACGTTCCTCAGCCGCAAAAGCATGATCTGGAAGTTCGAGTGCCGTGCTCTGGTCGACGGCAAGCCGGTATGCTCGGCCCAGATCACCTGTGCGGAACGCTCCCTATGAGTTCGATTGATCCGCGGGCGATCATCGATCCGTCGGCCAAGGTGGCTGACGGTGTCGAGATTGGCCCCTGGTCGATCGTAGGCCCCGATGTCGAAATCGGGGAGGGCAGTGTTATCGGCCCGCACGTAGTGCTCAAAGGGCCGACCCGAATCGGCCGGCACAACCGCATCTACCAGTTCAGTTCTATCGGTGAAGACACCCCGGACCTCAAGTACAAGGGCGAGCCTACCCGTTTGGTGATCGGTGATCACAATGTGATCCGCGAAGGCGTCACCATTCACCGTGGCACCGTTCAGGACCGCTTCGAGACCACGCTGGGTGACCACAACCTGATCATGGCCTATGCCCATATCGGCCACGACAGCGTGATCGGCAATCACTGCATCCTGGTCAATAACACGGCGCTGGCCGGCCATGTCCATGTGGGTGACTGGGCGATCCTGTCTGGCTATACCCTGGTGCATCAGTATTGCCACATCGGCGCCCACGCCTTTTCTGGCATGGGCACGGCCATTGGCAAGGATGTGCCGGCATTCGTCACGGTATTCGGCAGCCCGGCCGAAGCGCGCAGCATGAACTTCGAAGGCATGCGCCGTCGTGGTTTCAGCGATGACGTGATCCAGAACCTGCGACGCGCCTACAAGATCGTTTACCGTCAGGGCTTGACGGTGGAGGACGCGGTCAAGGAACTGGATGAGTTGGCGGCTCTGAATCCTGAAGTCGAGTTGTTCCGTCAGTCGATCCTCGGCTCCGCCCGCGGCATCACGCGCTGACATGGCCTCACTTTGCGTAGCGCTGGTCGCCGGTGAGGCCAGCGGCGACATCCTAGGCTCGGGTCTGATGCGTGCGCTCAAGGCACGTCACCCCGATGTACGTTTCATTGGCGTCGGTGGTCCACTGATGGAGGCCGAGGGGCTGCAGTCTTACTTCCCCATGGAACGCCTGTCGGTGATGGGTCTGGTCGAGGTGCTGGGACGTTTGCGCGAACTGCTCAAGCGCCGCAAGGACCTGATCCAGGCGCTGATCGGCGAGAGGCCCGACGTGTTCATCGGCATCGATGCACCGGACTTCACCCTGACCATCGAATTGAAGCTGCGTCAGGCCGGGATCAAGACCGTGCATTACGTCAGCCCCTCCGTCTGGGCTTGGCGGCAGAAGCGGGTGCTCAAGATCCGCGAAGGCTGCGACCTGATGCTCACCCTGCTGCCCTTCGAGGCGAAGTTCTACGAAGAGCAAGGCGTGCCTGTACGCTTCGTGGGTCATCCGCTGGCCGACACTATTCCCCTGCAAGCCGATCGCGGTGCTGCTCGCGCGTCTCTGGGGTTTGGCGATGGACCGCTGGTGGCACTGATGCCGGGCAGTCGCGGTGGTGAGGTCGGACGCTTGGGTGAGGTGTTCCTGGACACGGCCAAGCGCTTGCAGCACTTGATTCCTGAAGTGCGCTTCGTCTCTCCCTGTGCCAACCCGGCACGCCGTGCACAGCTCGAGCAGATGCTGCAAGGCCGCGATCTGCCACTGACGCTGCTCGACGGTCAGTCTCACCTGGCGCTGGCGGCGTGTGATGCGGTGCTGATCGCTTCCGGCACGGCCACCCTTGAAGCCTTGTTGTACAAGCGTCCGATGGTGGTGGCCTATCGCTTGGCACCGTTGACGTTCT
Source organism: Pseudomonas sp. SC11 (assembly GCF_047039205.1). Lineage (NCBI taxonomy): Bacteria > Pseudomonadati > Pseudomonadota > Gammaproteobacteria > Pseudomonadales > Pseudomonadaceae > Pseudomonas > Pseudomonas sp. SC11. The sequence continues at coordinate 1,422,358 of NZ_CP178183.1, forward strand.
GGATTCTCAAGCGAATGGTTCGCAGCCCCTACGTGTCCTTGCCCAACCTGCTCGCCCAGCGCCTGTTGGTGCCTGAGTTGTTGCAGGACGCCGCCACGCCTGAGGCCCTTGCCACGACCTTGGCACCGCTGGTGCGCGATGGTGGCGAGCAGACCGACAGTTTTGACCGGATCCACCGCACCTTACGCCGCGACGCCTCCAACCAGGCTGCCGAGGCCGTGCTGGCCTTGCTCGGGAAGCACTGACATGCAGATGGGACTGGATTTCAAGCTGGTCGACGAACTCGTTGCCGGTGTCGACGAAGTGGGTCGGGGTCCGCTGTGCGGTGACGTGGTCACTGCCGCGGTGATCCTCGATCCGAATCGGCCGATTCTCGGCTTGAACGACTCCAAGAAACTGACCGAAGCACGCCGCGAGGTGCTGTTCGAGGAAATCTGCGAAAAGGCGCTGGCCTTCTGCATCGCTCGCGCCAGTGTCGAAGAAATCGATCGACTGAACATCCTGCATGCCACGATGCTGGCCATGCAGCGTGCCGTCGAAGGACTGAGCATTCAGCCGAAACTGGCGTTGATCGACGGCAACCGCTGTCCGCAATTGGCCGTGCCTGCCTCGCCGGTGGTCAAGGGCGACTCGCAAGTGCCGGCCATCGCCGCCGCGTCGATCCTGGCCAAGGTTACCCGTGATCGCGAAATGAGCGCGTTCGAGCTGATCTATCCGGGATACGGCATCGGCGGACACAAGGGTTACCCAACGCCAGTGCATCTCGAAGCCTTGGCGCGGCTGGGGCCTACGCCGATTCATCGGCGTTCCTTCGCGCCGGTTCGTGCCGCCTATGAGGCGCGGGTCGGGCACATCTCTTCGTTGATCTAAGCGCTCCCGCCGCGCGAGCAGCGGTCGCAATCCTTGCGGCCAATTACGCTACAATCGCGCCTTTGTCGTTCATCGCTGTCACAGGATCCTCCATGCCGGTCTCCTTCGTTCACCTTCGCGTGCATTCCGAATTCTCCCTGGTCGATGGCCTGGTGCGGATCAAGCCGCTGGCCAAGGCCCTGGCCGGAATGAACATGCCGGCGGTGGCGATCACCGATCAAAGCAACATGTGCTCGCTGGTCAAGTTCTACAAGTCTGCCATGGGGGCTGGCATCAAGCCGATCTGTGGTGCCGACCTGTGGTTGGCCGGTGCCGAGCCGGAAGCGCCGCTGTCGCGCATCTGCTTCCTGGCCATGAGCCCGGAAGGCTATCGCAACCTCACCGAGCTGATTTCTCGCGGATGGACCGATGGGCAGCGCAACGGTCTGGTCATCATCCAGCGCGAGTGGATCGCCCCGGCCAGCGAAGGGCTGATCGGTTTGTCCGCCGCGCGTGAAGGCGATATCGGCATGGCGCTGTTGGCCGGCCGTCAGGATGAGGCCGAGGCGTTGCTGCGCGACTGGATGCAGATGCTGCCCGAGCGCTTCTATGTTGAGGTGCAGCGCACCAATCGCGCGCGTGACGAAGAATATGTCCACGCCGCCGTGGCCCTGGCAGACAAGCTCGGCGCGCCGCTGGTGGCAACCAATGATGTGCGCTTCATCAAGCAGTCCGACTTCGACGCCCATGAAACCCGTGTCTGCATCGGCGAAGGCTGGACCCTGGACGATCCGCGCCGTCCACGCCTGTACAGCGATCAGCAATACCTCAAGTCGGCCGAGGAAATGGCCGAGCTGTTCAGCGACTTGCCAGACGCGATCGCCAACACCGTGGAGATCGCCAAGCGCTGCAACATCACCGTGCAGTTGGGCAAATACTTCCTGCCCGATTTTCCGACGCCCAATGGCATGGGCATCGACGACTACCTGCGCCACGTGTCCCACGAAGGCCTGGAAGAGCGTCTGGCGGTACTCTGGCCGAAGGAAACCACGCCTGACTACGATGAGAAACGCCAGGTCTACCTGGACCGGCTGAAGTTCGAGCTGGACATCATCATCCAGATGGGTTTCCCGGGTTACTTCCTCATCGTCATGGACTTCATCAAGTGGGCCAAGAACAACGGCGTCCCGGTGGGGCCTGGCCGTGGTTCGGGTGCCGGCTCGCTGGTGGCCTATGTCCTGAAGATCACCGACCTCGACCCGCTGGCCTATGACCTGCTGTTCGAACGTTTCCTCAACCCTGAACGTGTTTCCATGCCCGACTTCGACGTCGACTTCTGCATGGACGGCCGCGACCGGGTGATCGACTACGTGGCCGAAGCCTATGGGCGCAATGCGGTCAGCCAGATCATCACCTTCGGCACCATGGCTGCCAAGGCGGTGGTGCGTGACGTAGCGCGGGTGCAGGGCAAGTCCTATGGCCTGGCCGATCGTCTGTCGAAGATGATTCCGTTCGAAGTGGGCATGACCTTGGAGAAGGCGTACGAGCAGGAAGAAATCCTGCGCGACTTCCTCAAGGGCGATGAGGACGCCCGAGAAATCTGGGACATGGCGCTCAAGCTCGAAGGGGTCACCCGCGGCACCGGCAAGCACGCCGGGGGTGTGGTGATCGCGCCGACCAAGCTCACCGATTTCTCGCCGATCGCCTGTGATGAAGAAGGCGGCGGCCTGATTACCCAGTTCGACAAGGATGACGTCGAGGCCGCCGGCCTGGTGAAGTTCGACTTCCTTGGCCTGCGTACCCTGACCATCATCAAATGGGCGATGGAGATCATCAACCGCGAGCAGGTCAAGAAGGACCTGCCCGAGGTCAACATCGACTTCATCCCGCTCGATGACCGCAAGACCTACGAGCTGTTGCAAAAGGCTGAAACCACGGCCGTATTCCAGCTCGAATCGCGCGGCATGAAGGAGCTGATCAAGAAGCTCAAGCCCGACTGCCTGGAAGACTTGATCGCACTGGTGGCGCTGTTCCGCCCTGGCCCGCTGCAATCGGGCATGGTCGACGACTTCATCAACCGCAAGCACGGTCGCGCCGAGCTGGCTTATCCGCACCCTGACTATCAGTACGACGGTCTGCAACCGGTGCTGGCGCCGACCTACGGCATCATCCTGTATCAAGAGCAGGTGATGCAGATTGCACAGGTGATGGCCGGCTACACCCTGGGGGGCGCCGACATGCTGCGTCGGGCCATGGGCAAGAAGAAGCCCGAGGAGATGGCCAAGCAGCGTGGCGGCTTCATCGAAGGCTGTGCCAATAACGGCATCGATGCGAACCTCGCAGGAAACATCTTTGACCTGGTAGAGAAGTTCGCCGGCTACGGTTTCAACAAGTCTCACTCCGCTGCCTATGGCCTGGTTTCTTACCAGACCGCCTGGCTCAAGACCCACTACCCGGCGCCGTTCATGGCGGCGGTGCTGTCGGCGGATATGCACAACACCGACAAGGTGGTGGTGCTGGTCGAGGAAGTACGCAGCATGAAGCTGCGCCTCGACGCCCCGGACGTGAATTTTTCCGACTTCAAATTCACCGTTAACGAGGACGGGCGCATCGTCTATGGCCTGGGTGCGATCAAAGGCGTGGGCGAGGGGCCGGTGGAAGCCATCGTCGAGGCGCGCGCCGAGGGCGGGCCGTTCAAGGACTTGTTCGATTTCTGCGCCCGCGTGGACCTCAAGCGCATCAACAAGCGCACCCTCGACGCCTTGATCCGCAGCGGTGCGCTCGACCGTCTCGGTCCGCACTTCCATGACGAGATCAAGGCCTACCACGCCAACATCGACCGCAACCGCGCCGTATTGCTCTCGGCGCTCGAAGAGGCGATCAAGGCGGCCGAGCAGACCGCACGCACCGCAGACAGCGGTCACATCGACCTGTTTGGCGGGCTGTTCGTCGAAGAAGACTCCGACGTTTATGGCAACCACCACAGGGTGCGCGACCTGACGCTCAAGGAGCGTCTGAAAGGCGAAAAGGACACCCTTGGGCTTTACCTCACCGGTCACCCGATCGATGAGTACGAAGCCGAGATCCGCCGCTTCGCCCGCCAGCGCATCGTCGATCTCAAGCCGTCGCGCGAGACCCAGACCATCGCTGGGATGATCATTGCCCTGCGAGTCATGAAGAACAAGAAAGGCGACAAGATGGGCTTCGTCACCCTCGACGACCGTTCCGGGCGCATCGAAGCCTCGCTGTTCGCCGACGCCTTCATGGCCGCCCAGGCGCTGCTGCAAAACGACGCAATGGTGGTGGTCGAGGGCGAGGTCAGCAACGATGACTTCTCCGGTGGCCTGCGGCTGCGGGTCAAGCAGGTGATGACGCTCGAAGACGCGCGCACCAAGCTGGCCGAGAGCCTGCGCCTGAAAATTGCCCATGAGGCACTCAAGGGCGATCGCCTGACGTGGTTGGGTGAGCTGATCACGCGTCATCGCGGTGGCTGCCCGATCACCCTCGAGTACACCGGCAGCGACGCCAAGGCCATGCTGCAGTTTGGCGACGAATGGTCGATCGACCCCGCTGATGGCTTGATTCAGACACTGCGTGACCAGTTCGGGCGTGAGAACGTCTTCCTGCAATACCGTTGAAACGACGTATTTTAATCTCGACCTCAAGGCGCCAGATCCCGTAAGGTATGGCGCCAAAACGGATCAACCGGCCGGCCGCCTGGCCGTAGACCCAAGACGGATGCCTATGAACCCGAATTTTCTCGATTTCGAACAGCCGATTGCCGACCTGCAAGCCAAGATCGAAGGCCTGCGCCTGGTTGGCAACGACAACTCGCTGAACATCAGCGATGAAATTGCCCGTCTGCAAGACAAGAGCAGCACCCTGACCGAAAGTATCTTCGGCAACCTGACCAGTTGGCAGATCGCGCGCCTGGCGCGTCACCCGCGTCGTCCTTACACCCTCGACTACATCGAGCACATCTTCACCGAGTTCGAGGAATTGCACGGCGACCGTCATTTCTCCGACGACGCTGCCATCGTTGGCGGCACCGCGCGCCTGGACGGCAAACCGGTGATGGTCATCGGTCACCAGAAAGGTCGTGAGGTGCGGGAAAAGGTGCGGCGCAACTTCGGCATGCCGCGTCCGGAGGGCTACCGCAAGGCGTGCCGTCTGATGGAGATGGCCGAACGCTTCAAGATGCCGATCCTGACCTTCATCGACACCCCGGGCGCTTATCCCGGCATCGACGCCGAAGAGCGCAACCAGAGCGAAGCGATTGCCTGGAACCTGCGGGTCATGGCGCGTCTGAAAACGCCGATCATCGCCACCGTGATCGGTGAGGGTGGTTCGGGCGGCGCGCTGGCCATCGGCGTGTGCGACCAACTCAACATGCTGCAGTACTCCACCTACTCGGTCATTTCGCCGGAAGGCTGTGCCTCGATCCTGTGGAAGACCGCCGACAAAGCCGCAGACGCTGCTGAAGCGATGGGCATCACTGCAGAGCGCCTGAAGAGCCTGAACATCGTCGACAAAGTGATCGGCGAACCGCTGGGCGGCGCCCACCGTGACCCGGCTGCCATGGCTGCCAGCATCCGTGCCGACCTGCTCGAGCAATTGGGCATGCTGGGCAAGCTTGATCAGGACGCCCTGCTCAAGCGCCGCTACGACCGCCTGATGAGCTACGGTCTCTGATAGGATCCCGGGGGCGCCATGCGCCCCTTGTGAGGCTGTGATGCTCGACCTCACCCCCTGGCTCAACGCCCCCACCTGGTTCGTCGCTTTCTCTGGCGGACTCGACTCGACCGTTCTGCTTCATCGCCTGGCGGCTCACTGTCGTCGTCATCCTGCGCCGCCCTTGCGCGCCCTCCACATTCACCATGGTCTGCAGACTGCCGCCAATGCCTGGCCCGAGCACTGTCGCGCTGTGTGCGATGCCCTGGGCGTCGAATTGGAGGTCATCCCAGTGGTGGTCGCAGCGGGTGCCAGCCTGGAACAGGCTGCACGCGACGCGCGCTACGCCGCGTTGGCCAGTCGCCTTGGCCCGGGCGATGTCCTGTTCACTGGCCAGCACCTCGACGATCAGGCCGAGACCCTGCTGTTCAGGCTCCTGCGTGGGGCGGGTTTGCGTGGGATGACGGCCATGCCGTCGTCGCGGACGTTGGGGCAGGGGAGGTTGGTCAGGCCGCTGCTGGCCGACTCATGCGAGCACTTGCAGCGTTACGCCGAGGCGCAGGGGTTGAGCTGGATCGACGACCCCTCGAATCAGGACGTCGGATTTTCGCGCAACTACCTGCGGGCTCAGGTGATGCCGCAACTGCGCCAGCGTTGGCCGCAAGCCAGTCAGCAGATGGCCCGCAGTGCCGAGCACCTGGGCGAGGCGCTGGGGCTGCTCGATGAACTGGCTGCCGAGGATTTGCGTTCGGCCGAGCAGGGCGCGCCCTTCGCTTGGCTGGGGCTCGCGTCTCTGGATCTGGACGCCGTGCGTGCGTTGTCGCCGGCGCGTCAGCGCAATGCGTTGCAGTACTGGCTCAGTCGCCGTACCCGGCTGCCTGACGCCAGGCACTGGGCCGGTTGGAACGCGCTGCGCGACTCTGCGCCTGATGCCCAGCCGATCTGGCGCCTGACCGATGGCGAGTTGCAGCGCAGCCACGGGCGGCTCTGGTGGCTGGCCGATGATTGGCGCCAGTGGGAGGCTGGCCAATGGTATTGGCCTGATCCCGATCAGCCGTTGATCCTGCCTGGCAATGGCGTGGTTTGGCTGCAGGGGGCAAAACCGCCCGAAGGGCTGCGCATTGCCTATCGCCAGGGCGGCGAGCGGCTGAATGTGCCCGGGCGTGGCGAGCGCGATCTCAAGCGTCTGCTCAATGAGCGCCAGCTTCCGCACTTCGTCCGCCAACGCCTGCCGCTACTCTATCAAGGCTCGCGCCTGCTGGCCGTGGCCAACCTGCCAGAGCTTGTGCAGAGCGACTGGCAACTGCAGTGGCAGCCGCCGGGCCGCGTGCAAGGTTTGAGCTGATGCCGACATTCCGGTAGACTACCCTCCCTTCTTGATACAACTTCTGTGGCTTCCTCGAAATCACAGCGGTTGCCGATTACCAAGCAGTTTTTTGCTGGGCTGATTCTTAAAATGACGAGCGAACTCCACACTGGGGATACCCCCGGTCTGTACAGACGCGGCAGTTGTTCGAGATGCACTGTGATTGACGCAGGTGATCGGGGGCTTCGGCCTTCCTTCGCTTTCTCCGGCGGCGCTGACCGCCTTAACGCAGACTTCTAGGGTTTTTCATGACGCGCTACATATTCGTCACGGGCGGTGTTGTTTCTTCATTGGGGAAAGGCATTGCCTCGGCTTCCCTGGCGGCCATCCTGGAAGCGCGGGGGCTCAAGGTCACCATGCTCAAGCTGGACCCGTACATCAACGTCGATCCGGGGACCATGAGCCCGTTCCAGCACGGTGAAGTATTCGTCACCCAGGATGGCGCCGAGACCGACCTCGACCTGGGCCACTACGAGCGGTTCATCCGCACCACCATGACCCAGAACAACAACTTCACCACCGGCCGTATCTACGAGCACGTGCTGCGCAAGGAGCGCCGTGGTGATTACCTGGGCGCCACCATCCAGGTCATTCCGCACATCACCGACGAGATCAAGCGCCGCATCATCAAGGGTGCCGGCGATGCCGACGTGGCCCTGGTGGAAATCGGCGGTACCGTGGGCGACATCGAGTCGCAACCGTTCCTCGAAGCGATTCGCCAGTTGCGCGTCGAAGTGGGCTCCAAGCGCGCCATGCTGATGCACCTGACCCTGGTGCCATACATCGCCACGGCCGGCGAGACCAAGACCAAGCCGACCCAGCACTCGGTGAAGGAGCTGCGCTCCATTGGCCTGCAGCCTGACGTCCTTATCTGCCGCTCCGACCATCCGGTCGATGCGTCTTCGCGTCGCAAGATCGCCCTGTTCACCAACGTTGAAGAGCGCGCGGTGATCTCCCTGGAAGACGTCGACACCATCTACAAGATCCCAGGCGTGCTGCATGCCCAGGGGCTGGACGATTTCGTCGTCGAGCGCTTCGGTCTGCAGTGCAACGGTGCCGATCTGTCCGAGTGGGACAAGGTGGTAGATGCCAAGCTCAACCCTGAGCACGAAGTCACCATCGCCATGGTCGGCAAGTACATGGAACTGCTGGATGCTTACAAGTCGCTGATCGAAGCGATGAGCCACGCCGGAATTACCAATCGCACCAAGGTCAACCTGCGCTACATCGATTCCGAAGACATCGAGAACCAGGGCACCCGCCTGCTCGAAGGCGCCGATGCCATTCTGGTACCGGGCGGTTTTGGCCTGCGCGGCGTGGAAGGCAAGATCACTGCGGTGCAGTACGCCCGTGAGAACAAGGTGCCGTACCTGGGTATCTGCCTGGGGATGCAGGTGGCTGTGATCGAGTTCGCCCGTAACGTGATGGGCTGGAAGGATGCCAACTCCACCGAGTTCGATCGCAACAGCGGCCACCCGGTCGTGGGCTTGATCACCGAGTGGGCCGATGCCACCGGTGCAGTCGAAACCCGCAGCGAAGCCTCCGACCTGGGCGGCACCATGCGCCTGGGCGCGCAGGACTGCCAGCTGGCGGCCGGCTCCAACGTGCACGATTGCTACGGTAAGGACGTGATCACCGAGCGTCACCGCCACCGCTACGAAGTGAACAACAACCTGCTGCCGCAATTGGTTGATGCGGGTCTGGTGGTTTCCGGTCGTTCCGAAGATGGCGCACTGGTCGAAGTGGTCGAATCCAAGGATCACCCATGGTTCGTCGCTTGTCAGTTCCACCCGGAGTTCACCTCGACCCCGCGCGACGGCCACCCGCTGTTCAGTGGTTTCGTCAAGGCTGCTCTGAAGCAGAAGAACAAGGCCTGATCCATGACCCAGAAGATCATTCGCGTCGGCAACATCGAGATCGCCAACGACAAGCCGTTCGTCCTGTTCGGCGGCATGAACGTTCTGGAGTCCCGTGACCTGGCTCTGAAGGTCTGCGAAGCATATGTACGGGTGACCGAGAAACTCGGTATCCCGTATGTGTTCAAGGCCAGCTTCGACAAGGCCAACCGATCCTCGGTCACGTCCTATCGAGGCCCGGGCATGGAAGAAGGGCTGAAGATCTTCGAAGAGATCAAGCGCACCTTCGACGTGCCGGTGATCACCGATGTGCACGAGCCCTACCAGTGCGAACCGGTAGCCAAGGTCTGCGACATCATTCAGTTGCCGGCGTTTCTCTCGCGCCAGACCGACCTGGTGGTGGCCATGGCCAAGACCGGCGCGGTGATCAACATCAAGAAGGCGCAGTTCCTGGCGCCGCACGAGATGAAGCACATCCTCGCCAAGTGCGTGGAGGCCGGCAACGATCAGCTCATTCTGTGCGAGCGTGGTTCGAGCTTCGGCTACAACAACCTGGTGGTCGACATGCTCGGCTTCGGCATCATGAAGCAGTTCGAGTACCCGGTGTTCTTCGACGTCACCCATTCGCTGCAGACCCCGGGCGGTCGCGCCGACTCGGCCGGTGGCCGTCGTGCCCAGGTCACCGACCTGGCCAAGGCGGGCATGAGCCAGGGCCTGGCCGGACTGTTCCTCGAGGCGCACCCGGATCCTGACAACGCCAAGTGCGATGGTCCTTGCGCGCTTCGTCTGGACAAACTGGAGCCGTTCCTGGCGCAGCTCAAGCAACTGGACGACCTGGTGAAGAGTTTTCCGACGGTAGAAACCGCGTAAAACCCATTTCTCGGGTAAAGTACCGCCCGTTCCGCCTCCGACCTGCCGGTCGGAGGCGTCCTTGGCCCGGCCTGCCGATCGCATGTCCGCCTGGCGCAAGGCAAGAATTCCTCAAGCTGCGTTGTTTTCGTCAATTCTGGAGTGCTTACAACAATGGCAAAGATCGTCGACATCAAAGGTCGTGAAGTTCTCGACTCGCGTGGCAACCCCACCGTGGAAGCCGATGTACTGCTCGACAACGGCATCATCGGCAGCGCCTGTGCGCCGTCCGGTGCTTCCACCGGCTCGCGCGAAGCGCTCGAGCTGCGTGATGGCGACAAGAGCCGTTACCTGGGCAAAGGCGTGCTCAAAGCCGTCGGCAACATCAACGGTCCGATCCGTGATCTGTTGCTGGGCAAGGACCCTTGCGACCAGAAAGCACTCGACCGTGCGATGATCGAACTCGACGGCACCGAGAACAAAGCAAAACTCGGCGCCAATGCCATCCTCGCCGTGTCGCTGGCGGCCGCCAAGGCCGCTGCACAGGACCAGGACCTGCCGCTGTACGCGCACATCGCCAACCTCAATGGCACCCCAGGCCAGTACTCCATGCCGGTGCCGATGATGAACATCATCAATGGCGGCGAGCACGCCGACAACAACGTCGACATTCAGGAGTTCATGGTCCAGCCGGTCGGCGCCAAGACCTTCTCCGACGGTCTGCGCATGGGTACCGAGATCTTCCACCACCTCAAGGCCGTGCTCAAAGCCCGTGGGCTGAGCACCGCCGTGGGTGACGAAGGTGGCTTCGCCCCGAACCTGGCCTCGAACGAAGATGCATTGGCCGCCATCGCCGAAGCAGTCGAGAAAGCGGGCTACACCCTCGGCACCGATGTGACCCTGGCCCTGGACTGCGCCGCTTCCGAGTTCTACGAAGACGGCAAGTACAACCTGTCCGGTGAAGGCAAGTCGTTCGACGCCGAAGGCTTCGCCGACTACCTCAAAGGTCTCACCGAGCGCTTCCCGATCATCTCGATCGAAGACGGCCTGGACGAGTCCGATTGGGCGGGCTGGAAAATCCTCACCGACAAGATCGGCGCCAAGGTGCAACTGGTCGGCGACGACCTGTTCGTGACCAACACCAAGATCCTCAAGGAAGGCATCGAGAAAGGCATCGGTAACTCGATCCTGATCAAGTTCAACCAGATCGGCTCGCTGACCGAAACCCTGGAAGCTATCCAGATGGCCAAGGCGGCTGGGTACACTGCAGTCATTTCGCACCGTTCCGGTGAGACCGAAGACTCCACCATCGCCGACCTGGCTGTGGGCACTGCAGCTGGCCAGATCAAGACCGGCTCGCTGTGCCGCTCCGACCGCGTCTCGAAGTACAACCAGCTGCTGCGTATCGAGGAACAATTGGGTGCCAAGGCCGTCTACCGTGGCCGCGCCGAGTTTCGCGGCTGAGCGAGAGATGGTAAAAAGGCAGCAGCCGTGGCTGTCTGAACGCTCTTACTGAGCTTTCAGCGCTTTCAGACTGGTTTCTGTCATCGAAGCCTGGCCTCGGCCAGGCTTCGTGCTATCGGAAGCTCGCTGCGGCCTGCGGCGGCCTTTTATCCTGGATACCTTCATGCGCAGTCCCTATTGGTTGTTCCTCGTTCTGCTGTTGTTGCTTGCAGGCTTGCAGTATCGCCTGTGGGTAGGCAATGGCAGTCTGGCGCAAGTGGCCGAGTTGCAGCAGCAGATCGCCGACCAGCATGCTGAAAATGAGCGGCTGCTGGAGCGCAATCGCGTGCTCGACGCTGAAGTGCTGGAGTTGAAGAAAGGTATGGAAACCGTGGAAGAACGGGCTCGCCACGAATTGGGAATGGTGAAGGAGGGCGAAACCCTCTACCAGTTGCCACAGAAATGACCCAACAGACGCCAGCCTTCTGGGCCGTGATTCCTGCCGCGGGCGTTGGCGCCCGCATGGCTGCCGACCGTCCCAAGCAGTATCTGCAACTGGGTCGGCAGACACTCCTCGAGCATAGCCTCGACTGTTTTCTCGGCCACCCGCTGCTCAAGGGCGTGGTGGTCAGCGTTGCCGAAGACGACCCCTTCTGGCCAGGCTTGCCCTGCGCTCGCGACACGCGCATCCGCCGCGCGACAGGCGGGCGCGAGCGTGCCGATTCGGTGCTCAATGCGTTGCTGCTGTTGCATGCGCAAGGCGCTGCCGATGATGACTGGGTGTTGGTACATGATGCGGCCAGGCCGAACTTGGCTCGCAGTGACTTGGACAAACTGCTGTCGGAACTGGCTGACGATCCTGTCGGCGGGCTGCTGGCTGTACCGGCTCGCGACACCCTCAAGCGTGCTGACGCCCAAGGCCGCGTCAGTGCCACGATCGATCGCAGTACCGTGTGGCAAGCCTACACACCGCAAATGTTCAGGCTCGGTCTGTTGCATCGTGCACTGGCCGAGTGTCTGGTCGCGGATGTGGCGGTGACCGACGAAGCGTCCGCCGTCGAGTGGGCCGGGCTGGCTCCACGCCTGGTCGAAGGGCGCAGTGACAATATCAAGGTCACTCGCCCGGAGGATCTGGAATGGTTGCGCCAGCGCTGGGCTGGTCGGCGCTGAGGCGCCTGCGCTCCAAACGCCGTGCGTCAGTCTTGTCGATACTCCGGTAATCCCGCCAACGCCTCTTTCAAGTAATCCACCAATCGTCGAACCTTCGGCGAGAGATGCCGCTGCTGCGGGTACAGCGCCCACACGGCAGTATTGGGTGGCTGGTGCGCCTGCAACAGTGACACCAGCGCGCCGCTGTGCAGATGTTCGAGCACATAATAGTCCGGCAGTTGGCACAGCCCCATGCCCTGTAGCGCAGCGTCCAGCACTGCCTGACCGCTGTTGCAGCGCCAGTTGCCTTGCACGCGCTGGCTGATTTCTCGTCCATCCTGCTGCAGCACCCACAGGTCCGAACTGCCGACCAGGCAGTTGTGTCGGGCCAGTTCCGACAGGCTGTGGGGACGGCCATAGCGCTCCAGATAGGCCGGCGAGGCACACAGGTACATGCGCCGCGGTGCCAACCGTGTGGCGATCAGCCTGGAGTCCTGCAGGCGACCCAGGCGGATGGCCAGGTCCATGCCTTCGTGTAGCAGGTCGAGGGTACGGTTGCTCAATTCCACGTCCACCCGCAGCTGTGGGTAGCGCGCCATGAAGCGTGTCACCAGCGGCACGATGAAGCGTTCGCCATAGGCCACGGCGCACGTCATGCGCAGCAAGCCCTTGGGTTCGCTGGCCAGATCGCCCATCGCCCGCAGCGCCTCCTCGCGTCCGTCCTGCAGGCGCTGACAGTGCTGTAGAAAGGTTTGCCCGGCTTCGCTCAGGGTCACTCGACGCGTGCTGCGATACAGCAGGCGGGTCTGTAGACGCTCTTCCAGTCGGACGATCTGTCGACTGATATGTGAAGAAGACACACCCAAGCGCTCGGCCGCTGCGGTGAATTGCCCGGCCTCTGCAACGGCTACGAATTCATCGATCCCTTCCCAGCGGCTGCTCATTGATTATCCCTGCATGGCAATAATGTTTTGCTAGTGCTGGGATTATTTATCAAAAGTTGGTGAATTACACTGCCTCTCTCAATAGAACCCTGCTGGAGAGCCTGATGATCAAGTCCCGCGCTGCCGTTGCCTTCGAAGCGAAGAAACCCCTGGAAATCGTCGAAGTCGACGTGGCCATGCCCAAGGCGGGCGAAGTGCTGCTGCGCGTGGTGGCCAGTGGCGTTTGCCACACCGACGCCTATACCCTCTCCGGCGCGGATCCGGAAGGTATTTTCCCCTCGATCCTTGGCCACGAAGGCGGCGCCATCGTCGAGGCGGTAGGTGAGGGTGTCACTTCCGTTGCCGTGGGCGATCATGTCATTCCGCTGTACACGCCTGAGTGCGGCAAATGCAAATTCTGTCTCTCCGGCAAGACCAACTTGTGTCAGGCCATCCGTGCCACGCAAGGCAAGGGCCTGATGCCGGACGGCACCACTCGCTTCAGCTACAAAGGCCAGCAACTGTTCCACTACATGGGCACCTCGACCTTCTCCGAGTACACCGTGCTGCCGGAGATTTCGGTGGCCAAGATCCAGAAGGAGGCTCCGCTGGAGAAGGTCTGCCTGCTGGGCTGCGGCGTAACCACGGGTATCGGCGCGGTACTGAACACCGCCAAGGTCAAACCGGGTGATACCGTGGCCGTCTTCGGTCTGGGCGGCATTGGTCTGTCGGCAATCATCGGTGCGGTGAAGGCCAAGGCCTCGCGCATCATCGCGATCGACATCAACCCGGCCAAGTTCGAGATCGCTCGCCAGTTGGGCGCCACCGATTGCATCAACCCCAAGGAATATGATCGTCCGATCCAGGAAGTGATCGTCGATCTCACCGATGGTGGTGTCGACTTCTCCTTCGAGTGCATCGGCAATGTCCAGTTGATGCGTGCGGCGCTGGAATGCTGCCACAAAGGGTGGGGCGAGTCGGTGATCATCGGTGTCGCTGGCGCTGGCCAGGAAATCGCCACCCGGCCATTCCAGTTGGTCACCGGGCGCGTCTGGCGCGGCTCGGCGTTCGGCGGCGTGCGCGGCCGCAGCGAGCTGCCGAGCTACGTGGAAATGTCCGAAAAGGGCGAAATTCCGCTGGACACCTTCATCACCCACACCATGGGTCTGGAAGACATCAACAAAGCCTTCGACCTGATGCATGAAGGCAAGAGCATTCGCAGCGTGATCCACTTCTGAGGTCAGCCATGAGCCTGGAAAACATCTCCTGTCAAAAAAGCTTCGGCGGCTGGCACAAGCGCTATCGGCACACGTCCAAAGTGCTGGGCTGCGACATGGTATTCGCCGTCTATCTGCCTCCTCAGGCTGAGCTGGGCGGGAAACTGCCGGTGCTGTACTGGCTCAGTGGCCTGACCTGCACCGACGAGAACTTCATGCAGAAGGCCGGCGCCCAGCGCCTGGCCGCCGAGCTGGGGTTGATCATCGTCGCGCCGGATACCAGCCCGCGTGGCGAGCAGGTGCCGGGCGACCCTGATGGGGCCTGGGACTTCGGCCTCGGTGCCGGTTTCTACCTTAATGCCACCCAGCAGCCATGGGCTCAGCATTACCGGATGCACGACTACGTGGTGCATGAGTTGCCGGCCTTGATCGAGGCGCATTTCCCGGCCTCCGAGCAGCGCAGCATCAGTGGTCATTCCATGGGCGGGCACGGCGCGTTGGTGTGCGCGCTGCGCAATCCGGGGCGCTATCGCTCGATTTCGGCGTTCTCGCCGATCAGTAATCCCATGGACTGCCCCTGGGGCGAGAAGGCCTTCTCCCGCTACCTGGGCGAAGACCGCTCGCGCTGGCGCGAGTGGGACGCCAGCGTCTTGCTGGCAGAGTCGAGCGACTGCCCGCCGCTGCTGGTCGATCAGGGCGATCGTGACGATTTCCTCGACAAACAGCTCAAGCCCCAGGCGCTCGAGCAGGCCGCTCGCAAGGCCGGGCATGCCCTGACCCTGCGCCTGCAACCGGGCTATGACCACAGCTACTACTTCATCGCCAGCTTCATCGATGACCACCTGCGCCATCACGCCCGTGCCTTGCACGGTTGAAAAACAGCGGCAAGCGGCAAGCGGCAAGCTGCAAGCTGCAAGAGAGAAGCAGCAAGCTGCAAGAGAGAAGCAGCCCGCGCTAGGCTTGGCTTCTTGTAGCTTGTAGCTTGTAGCTTGTAGCTTGTAGCTTGTAGCTTGTAGCTTGTAGCTTGCTCCGTGCCGTTTCCGAGCAGCCTGCGGCTGCAAATACAGGTAGAATCCCGCCCTGACTCAATCAGGGCGTTTTTCTATGCGTATTGGCCACGGCTACGATGTGCACCGTTTTGCCGACGGTGATTTCATTACCTTGGGTGGGGTGCGTATTGCCCATAAATACGGCCTGCTGGCCCATTCCGATGGCGACGTGCTGCTGCATGCCCTGAGCGATGCCTTGCTCGGCGCGGCTGCGTTGGGCGACATCGGCAAACACTTTCCCGATACCGACCCGCAATTCAAAGGGGCGGACAGCCGCGTGCTGTTGCGTCACGTCCTGGCCGTCGTGCAGGCCAAGGGCTGGAAGGTCGGTAACGTCGACGCCACCATCGTCGCCCAGGCGCCGAAGATGGCGCCGCACATCGAAACCATGCGCCAGTTGATCGCCGAAGACCTGCAGGTCGAACTCGACCAGGTCAACGTCAAGGCCACCACCACCGAGAAGCTGGGCTTCACCGGGCGGGAGGAGGGGATCGCCGTGCATGCGGTCGCCCTGCTGCTGGCCTCATGACCGAATTGGAACTGCTCGGCCCGCGCGCCAGCGGCGAGGCCCTGGGCTGCGCGGTGCTCAAGGCGACCGCCGAAGACTTTCAAGTCGACGAAGTCTTGGACATTCCCCTGTCTGGCCAGGGCGAGCACCTGTGGCTGTGGGTGGAAAAGCGTGAGCTCAATACCGAGGAGGCGGCTCGCCGCCTGGCTCGTGCCGCAGGCGTGCCGTTGCGTGCCATCAGCTATGCCGGGCTGAAAGACCGCCAGGCATTGACCCGCCAGTGGTTCAGTCTTCACCTGCCGGGCAAGGCCGACCCGGACCTGTCTCGGGCCGAGGATGAGAGCCTGCGGGTGCTCAAGCGGGTTCGCCATCAGCGCAAGCTGCAGCGTGGCGCGCATTCGGCCAATGGTTTCAGGTTGCGGCTCACGGCGCTCAATGCCGATCATTCGGCGCTGGATGCGCGTCTGGAACGGATCAAGACGCACGGCGTGCCGAATTATTTCGGTAGCCAGCGCTTTGGTCATGCCGGTGGCAATGTCCACGACGCCCTGAGCTGGGCCGCTCGCGAAGCGTTGCCGGAACAGCGCAACGTGCGTTCGCGGTTGCTCTCCACGGCGCGCAGTTATCTGTTCAATCAGGTGCTGGCTGCGCGAGTGACCGAGGGGACTTGGAACCTCGCTCAGGTCGGTGACCTGCTGGCATTCACCGATAGCCGTAGTTTCTTTCCGGCGAGCGAAGCGGAATGTTCTGATCCAAGGCTGGCCATTCTGGATCTGCATCCCACTGGACCGATGTGGGGCGCAGGGCTGCCACCCACTCGTGACGCCGTGGCGGCGCTGGAAAGCGCCGTCGGTGCACGGCAACCGGCGCTGTGTCAGTGGCTGGGCAAGGCGGGACTGGATCACGAACGGCGCATACTGCGGCTCCCTATTGCGCGCCTGACGTGGCATTATCCCGAGCCTGATATCCTGCAACTGGAATTCGTCCTTCCGGCCGGATGCTTCGCCACCGTCGTGGTGCGCGAGCTTGTGGATCTGGTGCCGGCAGGGCAGACGGACAGCCCATGCGTATTCTGATTTCCAACGACGACGGTGTCACCGCTCCCGGCCTCGCTGCGCTCTACGATGCGCTCAAGGATCATGCCGAATGCACGGTGATCGCCCCGGACCAAGACAAGAGCGGTGCTGGCAGTTCGCTGACGCTCGACCGCCCGCTGCACCCCACGCGGCTGGGCAACGGCTTCATCAGCCTCAACGGCACGCCGACCGATTGCGTTCACTTGGGGATCAATGGCCTGTTGCCAGAAACCCCCGATATGGTGGTGTCCGGCATTAACCTGGGCGCGAACCTGGGGGACGACGTGCTGTATTCCGGTACGGTCGGCGCTGCGCTGGAGGGACGCTTTCTCGGCGGTACGTCGCTGGCGTTCTCCCTGTTGTCGCGCCAGCCAGACAACTTGCCGACGGCAGCCCATGTGGCTCGACGGGTCGTGGCGGCGCAGTCGCGTCTGCAACTGCCGCCACGCACCGTGCTCAACGTCAACATTCCCAATCTGCCGCTGGAGCATATCCGTGGTGTGCGCCTGACCCGCCTGGGTCATCGTGCGCGTGCGGCAGTCCCGACCCAGGTTATCAACCCACGGGGCAAGGAGGGCTATTGGATCGCAGCGGTCGGTGACGCCGAGGATGGTGGCCCCGGCACCGATTTTCACGCGGTGATGCAGGGCTACGTCTCCATTACCCCGTTGCAGTTGGATCGAACCTTCAAGGAGGCTTTCGAAGGCCTGGAGAGCTGGCTGGAGGGCTTGCTCTGATGCGCGATCAGGACGATCTGCAACGCCGCGGCGGTATCGGCATGACCTCGCAGCGTACCCGCGAGCGGCTGATTCAGCGCCTGTACGAAGAGGGCGTGTCCAACACGCAAGTGCTCGAGACGATCCGCCGCACACCGCGCCATCTGTTCGTCGACGAAGCCCTGGCGCACCGGGCCTACGAAGACACCGCGCTGCCTATCGGCCATAACCAGACGATCTCTCAGCCATTCATGGTTGCGCACATGAGCGAATTGCTGCTCGAGGCCGGCCCGCTGGACAAGGTGCTGGAGATTGGCACCGGTTCGGGCTATCAGACCGCCATTCTGGCGCAGTTGGTGGAGCGGGTGTTTTCGGTCGAGCGCATCAAGGTACTGCAGGATCGCGCCAAGGAGCGACTGGTCGAGTTGAACCTGCGCAACGTGGTGTTCCGTTGGGGGGATGGGTGCGAGGGCTGGCCTGCTTTGGCGCCCTATAACGGCATCATCGTCACCGCAGTGGCAGCGGAAGTGCCGCAGGCGCTGCTCGATCAGTTGGCACCGGGTGGCCGTCTGGTGATTCCGGTCGGTCCAGCGGGGGAGGCTCAGCAACTGCTGCTCATCGTGCGTGAGGAGCACGGTTTCTCTCGACGGGCGCTGGGCGCTGTGCGTTTCGTGCCTTTGCTCAATGGACCGCTGGCCTGAGGGCCAGCGTCGAATCGTCAATATTTGCATCCGTAACGAATTCTTGCGGCGCCTGCCTGTCTATCAGGCGGTATGAGGCAATCCCACTTACAATTGCCGCACGCGTGAGCGCAGCAGCCAATCACGCTGGCCTCGGTTATAATTGCAACAATATTGCATATCGTCTTATCCAGATTTCGGCACCATGAGGGGAGCGCGGGTGGGTCACACAATCATTCGGCAGCGCAAGGATTGGTCGGGTTTCAAGCTACTGGTGATTGCGCTGGCCATGGGAACCCTGCTGGCGGGATGCTCCAGCACCGGTTCCAGTGGCGCCCGGGTGGTCGATCGCAATAGCGCGGCGCCCAAGCGTCCCACCGTGACGTCCGGCCAGTATGTGGTCAAGCCGGGTGACACCTTGTTCTCCATCGCTTTCCGTTATGGCTGGGATTACAAAGAGCTGGCCGCGCGCAACGGTATCGCACCGCCTTACACCATTCGTCCTGGTCAGCCGATTCGCTTCAGCAGCGGCTCCGGTGGCAGCACCACGGTAGTCACTTCAGGCCCATCCTCGTCGAGCCGTACCACGGTCACTCGGCGCCCAGTCGGCGCATCCTCTTCTCCAGCAACAAATCGTGACAAGTCGGCAACTGCCCCCTCTGTTGCCACTGCCCCAGTCGTGACCCAGGTGCCAGCGGCTGAACGTGCTGTCGGTGGCTGGACCTGGCCGGCCAATGGCGTGTTGATTGGAAAATTTGCTTCAAACGGTAGTTTGAATAAAGGCATTGATATCGCCGGGGATTTGGGACAGCCTGTTTTTGCTGCATCTGACGGTGCTGTGGTTTACGCCGGGAGCGGTTTGAGGGGCTACGGCGAGCTCATCATCATCAAGCACAACGATACCTACGTCAGTGCCTACGGCCATAACCGCAGGCTGGTGGTTCGGGAGGGGCAGCAGGTCAAGGCAGGGCAGACGATCGCGGAAATGGGGTCCACAGGCACTGATCGGGTAAAGCTGCATTTCGAAATTCGCCGCCAGGGCAAACCCGTCGACCCTCTACAATTTCTGCCACGCCGTTGATTGTTGCACCAGCCTGTTCCTGAGGACGTAACGGGGACAGGCTTTAGCGCTGCCAGGGAATCAGGTGACGCTAGAGTCTGAGGTTCGAACTCAGCAAAGGACTATAACAATGGCTCTCAGCAAAGAAGCGCCGGAGTTTGACATCGACGATGACCTCCTAGTGATGGAGACAGGCATCGTTTTGGAAACGGATGTGGTGTCAGACGAACCTGTAGTACCTCCGGTTCGGACCAGGGCCAAGTCCGGCTCATCGCTCAAACAGCACAAGTACATCGATTACAGCCGTGCGCTCGACGCTACGCAGCTGTACCTCAACGAAATCGGTTTTTCACCGCTGCTCTCTCCTGAAGAAGAGGTGCACTTCGCGCGTCTTTCCCAGAAGGGTGATCCTGCAGGTCGCAAGCGCATGATCGAGAGCAACCTGCGTTTGGTGGTGAAGATCGCTCGGCGTTACGTCAATCGTGGCCTTTCGCTCCTGGATCTCATCGAAGAGGGTAATCTGGGCCTTATCCGCGCGGTCGAGAAGTTCGACCCTGAGCGTGGGTTCCGTTTCTCAACCTATGCCACTTGGTGGATTCGCCAGACCATCGAGCGGGCGATTATGAACCAGACCCGCACCATTCGTCTTCCGATCCATGTGGTCAAAGAGCTCAACGTCTATCTTCGGGCAGCGCGCGAGCTTACCCAGAAGCTCGATCACGAGCCATCCCCAGAGGAAATCGCCGGGTTGTTGGAAAAGCCGGTGGCCGAGGTCAAGCGCATGCTGGGCCTCAACGAGCGAGTCTCCTCTGTGGACGTGTCACTGGGTCCTGATTCGGACAAAACCCTGCTCGATACGCTTACCGATGACCGCCCCACCGATCCTTGCGAACTGCTGCAAGATGATGACCTCTCCCAGAGCATCGACCAATGGCTGGGCGAACTCACCGACAAACAGCGTGAAGTCGTGATCCGCCGCTTCGGCCTGCGTGGCCACGAGAGCAGTACGCTGGAGGATGTTGGCTTGGAAATTGGTCTGACCCGGGAGCGGGTTCGCCAGATCCAGGTCGAAGGTCTCAAGCGTCTGCGTGAAATTCTTGAGAAGAATGGGCTCTCCAGCGAATCCTTGTTCCAGTAACCGCCTGCAGGCCAGTCGACAATGCCCCGCTGATTCCGGGGCATTTTTGTGGGCGATGGAAATGTTTCACGCTGGTCGCTTTGCAGTTTGGGCTGTAGGAGATCGCTTACCAAAGCTGTAAGCCTTAATGCGTAGTGTAAGTAAAGTATTGTCGTTTGCAGCTTGGGTATTTTTATAACTATATGATTTATAAGTACTTTATAGGTATGTAAATGTGTTGCTGTCGTAGCATCTTGTAAGGTGCGCTGGTTGCTCCCCTCAGGGAAAACAGTAGTATCTGAACTGCGCCGACGGACTGGCGCAGGCTTTCAAGGATGATTGCCAAGGACATCGCAGGATGCGATTCATCAGGATGATGAAAGGGACAAGCAGGGACTACGGAAAAAATGTGGGCGGGTCAAACCGCCCCTTTTTTTGTCTGCGATTCAGCCTCCGGTCCGGTGTAATCCCGAATCCGAGACATCAAAAAAAGGCCCTGACGGGCCTTTTTTCGTTCTGCAACGCTGAGTGGATCAACGTTCCAGATCAGCGATCTTGCCAGTCTTGCCATCCCACTCTTCGGCATCCGGCAGCGGATCCTTACGCTCGGTAATGTTCGGCCAGATTTCGGCCAGCTCGGCGTTGAGCTCGAGGAAGTTCTCCATACCCGATGGCACTTCATCTTCGGAGAAGATTGCCTGGGCCGGGCACTCGGGTTCGCACAGTGCGCAGTCGATGCACTCGTCCGGGTGGATGACCAGGAAATTCGGGCCTTCGTAGAAGCAGTCCACCGGACAGACTTCCACGCAGTCGGTGTACTTGCATTTGATGCAGTTGTCGGTGACGACGAAGGTCATTTCTAATTCTCTCCTCAGGCGACGGCGGCGCACCCTTCCTTTGAGGGCGGCGCGGTTCACGGTGACTGCTGGCCAGGCTAATAACCTGCAGCTCCGGCAAACCGCGGCGGATTCTACCAGCTTGCGCGGATCGCCGTTATAACAGGTTTTTCAGTTGATATAGCATTTCGATAGCTTGACGCGGCGTCATGTCGTCCAGATCCAGCTTGCCCAGCTTATCGATGGCGGGGTGCGGGAGGCTGGCGAACAGATCGCTCTGATGCGGTACCTGCGGCTCGCGCGTGCTCCGAGTCATCGGCGGTTCGTGGGGCAGGCTCGCGGTTTCCAAGCGACCCAGATGTTCGCGGGCGCGCTGGATGACCGGCGTCGGCACGCCTGCCAACTGCGCCACTGCCAGGCCGTAGCTCTGGCTGGCTGGACCTGGCAGGACATGGTGCAGGAAGACGATGCGCTCGTTGTGCTCAGTGGCATTGAGGTGCACGTTGGCCACCAGCGGCTCACTGTCCGGCAATACGGTGAGCTCGAAGTAATGGGTCGCGAACAGCGTGTAGGCGCGTAATTGCGCCAAGCGCTCGGCGGCAGCCCATGCCAGGGAGAGGCCATCGAAGGTGCTGGTACCGCGGCCCACCTCGTCCATCAGTACCAGGCTGCGCTCGGTCGCGTTATGCAGAATGTTCGCGGTTTCGCTCATCTCCACCATGAAGGTCGAACGCCCGCCGGCGAGGTCGTCGCTCGAGCCGATGCGGGTAAAGATGCGGTCCACTGGCGACAGCTCGCAGCGCGCTGCTGGGACAAAGCTGCCGATGTGGGCCATCAGCACGATGAGTGCGGTCTGGCGCATATAGGTGGATTTACCACCCATGTTCGGTCCGGTGATGATCAGCATCCGGGTGCGATCATCCAACCCCAGGTCATTGGCCACGAAGGGCGTGGTCAGCACTTGCTCGACCACCAGGTGGCGACCCTGCTCGATGCGCATGCACGGCTCGTCGACAAAGCGTGGGCAGTTCAAGTCAAGGTTCAGCGCACGCTCGGCGAGGTTGCTCAGCACGTCCAGCTCGGCCAACGCGGCCGCGCTGTCCTGCAGCGGAGCAAGGTGGCTGATCAAGGTTTCAAGCAGCCCGTCGTAGAGCATCTTCTCGCGTGCCAGGGCGCGACTCTTGGCCGACAGCGCTTTGTCTTCGAAGGTCTTGAGTTCAGGCGTGATGAAGCGTTCGGCACCCTTGAGCGTCTGGCGACGGATGTAGTCGGCTGGAGCCTGTTCGGCCTGCTTGGTTGGCAGCTCGATGAAGTAACCGTGTACGCGGTTGTAACCCACCTTTAGGTTGGCAAGGCCGGTGCGGGCTTTCTCGCGGGTTTCAAGGTCGATCAGGAATTGCCCGGCGTTTTCGCTGATGGCCAGCAGTTCGTCGAGCTCGCTGTCATAGCCGGTCTTGAGTACGCCGCCATCACGGATCACTGCGGGAGGATTGTCGATGATCGCCCGTTCGAGCAGGCTCGCCAGCTCGGGGTAGGTGCCGGTGATCGCCGCCAGACGCGCCAGGTGCGGCGCCTCCAGTTCGGCCATGGCGTTCTGCAATTCTGGTAGGGCGCCGAGGGCGTCACGCAGTCGCGCCAGGTCGCGCGGACGCGCATTACGCAGGCCGATCCGCGCGAGGATGCGCTCGATGTCACCGATTTCCTTGAGCTGCGGTTGCAGCTTTTCGAAACGGTAGCCATCGAGGAAGCAGCGAATCGAGTCCTGGCGCGCCTGTAGCACCTTGAGGTCGCGCAGAGGACGGTTCAGCCAGCGGCTGAGCAGGCGACTGGCCATGGCCGTCTGACAGCGGTCGATGACCGACTGCAAGGTGTTGTCGCGACCGCCAGCCAGGTTGATGTCCAGCTCCAGGTTACGGCGACTGGCGCCGTCGAGGATCACGGTGTCGTCCATGCGCTCATGGCGCAGGCTGCGCAAGTGAGGCAGGCTGGTGCGCTGGGTTTCCTTGGCGTAGGCCAGCAGGCAACCGGCAGCGCCGATGGCCAAGGTCAGTTTGTCGCAGCCGAAGCCTTTCAGGTCCTGGGTCGCGAACTGCTGGCACAGGCTTTTGCGCGCCGAATCGCGATCGAAGTCCCAGGGGGCGCGACGCCGCGCGCCTGGACGCTTCTCCGCCGGCAGGCCTTGCGGCCAATCGTCGGGAATCAGCAGCTCGACCGGATTCAGACGCTCCAGTTCGGCCAGTAAATTCTCCCAGCCTTTGATTTCCTGAACGCCGAAGTTGCCGCTGGTGATGTCCAGTACGGCCAGCCCGAACAGGCGTTCATCGCCCAGAACGGCGGCGATCAGGTTGTCGCGGCGCTCGTCCAGCAAAGCCTCGTCGCTGACGGTGCCAGGCGTGATGATGCGCACCACCTGACGCTCGACCGGCCCTTTGCTGGTGGCCGGGTCACCGATCTGCTCGCAGATCACCACCGACTCGCCGAGTTTGACCAACTTGGCCAGATAACCCTCGAGCGAGTGGAAGGGAATCCCGCACATGGGAATCGACTGACCTGCCGACTGGCCCCGAGCGGTCAGGGTGATATCCAGCAGTTTCGCGGCTTTTTTCGCATCTTCGTAGAAGATTTCGTAGAAGTCGCCCATGCGGTAGAACATCAGCTGGTCTGGATGCTGGTTTTTCAGCTTCCAATACTGCTGCATCATCGGGGTGTGTGCGGAGAGATCAGACATTCAGGGCCTTGGAGCAGTGGTCTGGTGGCTATTTCGAAACCCGCAATGGTACAGGCTTTTATCGGTCACTGCAGGGCAGCAGGCTGAACATGCATTTGCATTTCTGGAAAAACCCGAGCACTATGCATTTTATGCAAAAGCGCAACGTAGCCTCAGTACTCAGAGCATTGCTCGATCGCCACGGCCTGTCCCCGACGGAGCTGCATCGGCGCACGGGCGTCCCTCAATCCACCTTGTCGCGGATTCTCAGCGAGAAAATAGTCGATCCGTCGGACAAGCACGTCTCGAGGATCGCCGAGTATTTCGGCGTGAGCACCGATCAATTGCGCGGTCGCCTCGAGCTGGGCGACTCCCGTGCTGCTGAGCCCCTCCAAGGCCATGCGGAATTGAGCGATATCAGCTTGTGGGACGATGAAACACCCGTCGAGGACGACGAGGTGTCCGTGCCCTTCCTTCGAGAGGTCGAATTGGCAGCAGGATCAGGAAGATTCGTGATAGAGGAAAGCGAGCGTGCCCGCTTGCGTTTCGGCAAGCGCAGTTTGCGCCACAACGGTGTGCAGTTCGACCAGGCCAAGTGTGTCACGGTGCGTGGTAACAGCATGCTACCGGTGCTGCGTGACGGCGCCACCGTCGGCGTCAACACGGGTAAATGCGCCATCGGGGATATCATCGATGGTGACTTGTATGCCATCAATCACAATGGCCAATTGCGGGTCAAACAAGTGTATCGCCTGCCGACCGGCATTCGCCTGCGCAGCTTCAACCGGGACGAGCATCCCGACGAGGATTACAGCTTCCAACAGATGCAGGATGAGCAGATCAGCTTGCTCGGCCACGTTTTCTGGTGGGGCATGTACGCACGCTGACTGTGTATGACTTCACTAAAACCCGCCTAGGCGGGTTTTTTCATGCCTGTTGAATGCCCATCTCGACCGGCTGCGATGTCCTCACGCCCCCTCCGCTGCACCAGCCCCGCTTCCCACCTAGCGAAAACCCCTACAAGCCACAGCTCCCAAAGCTTTCATGCATATAAGCATTTCCTGGTGCAAAAATATTTTCAAAAATGCATTGACTGCATATGCATCGATGCATAACCTGTGTCCCAAGCCGGTCAGTAACCGGTTGATACACAGGCAGCGATGAACAGGCCTTGACTGTTCAGAGGGTTGGCAACTGGCCCAGGTGTGCAGCGTAAAGCACCACGATCAGTTATCCGGCGGGCAGGCGGCCGCGGTCGGAGTCACCAATTTGAAGCGGAACCGCCCGGCGTCACCAGCTGTGGCCGGCGGTTCGACAACGCATTACTGAAGGGCCTGTGCCAACGGACCCTTTGGAATGCCGCGTGATACGGCAAGGGATCTGTCGGCAGTCGCCGACGGCCATTACACAGGAGACAGGACAGTGACGAGCGAGCAACAGACGTTACTGGAAATGCCGCTCTGGCTGGTAATCGTCCTGGCACTGCTGGGCGGTTTGTCCGGCGAGATGTGGCGGGCCGACAAAGCCGGTGCTCGCGGGTGGTCGCTGCTGCGGCGTCTGGCGTTGCGATCGGGGGCCTGCATGGTGTGCGGGGTCTCGACGGTGATGCTGCTGTACGCCAGCGGCATGTCGATCTGGAGCGCGAGCGCCTTCGGTTGCCTCACCGCCATGGCCGGTGCCGATGTCGCCATCGGCCTTTACGAGCGCTGGGCAGCCAAGCGCCTTGGCTTGAGGGAAGAGCAATAGGAGCGATGTTCATGAGCGAATTGGCCACGTTGCACGCGGCTTTGACTGCAACCATTCGAGAGGCGATTCCGGAACTGGCGTCGGTCGATACCTATACCGAAGCGGAAAAGGCACCGGCGTTGCCGTCACTGCGCCACGGCATCGTGCGCATGGTCGCCGACTCAGCGCCCAGGGATGGTCGGTCGGTGCTGGTCACCACCTTCGAGGCGGACATCACCCCGGCTGCCTCGAACCCTCAGGCGCGTCTGCAGGGCAGCGTCCTGGCGGCGCAAGTGATGGACCTGTTGCGCCAGCAACTCTGGGGCCTGGAATTCGTCGAGCCGAGTCGCAACGTGCGGGCTTTCTTCGCAGGCTCAGGCTGGCGAGTACGATGGGACCAACCCGTGCTGCTCGGCGAGCTGCAATGGGATTGGCCCGATGAGCCGGCCGGTAGCCTCAAGCTGGGCTTCAGCCCTGACACCGGTAAAGGCAACGAACCGCACTATTTCGCCCCGGAGGACCTGGCATGAGCTATGTGAGTGCCTTGCATGATCGCATGCTCGCCAGCCTGGTCATCCCGTGTCGAGTGGTGGCGGTTGACCTGGCCGCGGCCAGGGTCCGGGTGTCCGACGGCAGCGGTTGGACCAGCGCTTGGGTGCGCTGGCATGCCCAGGCCGCCGGTCAGGCCCGTCACTGGCGAGCGCCAAGCCTGGGCGAGCAGGGGGTTCTGCTCAGTCCCAGCGGCGAACCCGCCCAAGGAACGTTTTTCGCGGGTCTCTACGGCAACGCTGGCAATGCGCCGGACACCCGCGAGCATGCCGAAGTCTGGCGCTTCGCCGACGGTGGCTCGCTGATCTACGACTGGCAGGCCAAGCGCTACGACATCGACCTGCCCACCGGCACCGCCCGCATCAAGGTGGGCGCCAGCACCCTGGTACTGACGGACGGCGCCGTCACCCTCGACGCCGCCAACATCACTCTCACCGGCAAGGTCGCCATCAACGGCCCGCTGACCGTCAGTGCCGACATCCTCGGCGGCGCACGCATCATCGATACCGCCGGCAACACACCCAATCACAAACACTGAAACCCGCCCGCAACGCGGGCATTTCTACGCCAGGAGAATGCCATGGATGCCTATCAACGCGCCCAGGCTTTACCGGGAGGCGCCCCATGATCGGCCTGGGCCGCCGCACCGGTCAGCCGCTGGCCGGTATCGCCCATCTGCGCCAGTCCATCGAGGACATCCTCACCACGCCCCTGGGCAGTCGGCGCATGCGCCCCGAATACGGCAGTCAGCTGCGTCGCTATGTCGACTTGCCGGTCAATGAAGGTTGGAAAAGTGCCGTTCAGGCCGAGGTCGCCCGCGCTTTGGGGCGCTGGGAGCCGCGCCTCAAGCTGGAGCGGGTCAAGGTCGTGGCGGTGCTCGATGGCCAGGTCAGCCTAGCGCTGAGCGGCCGCTACCTGGGCGATGAAGCCCTGGTGGAGGTGAGCGTATGAGTCAGGTCGACCTGTCGAAATTGCCGGCGCCGCAACTGCTCGAAGACCTGGACTTCGAGGCGCTCTACCAGGCGGACCTCGACACCTTCCGTGCACACATGGCCGATGACTGGACCGCGCAACTGGAGAGCGATCCGGTGACCAAGCTGCTCGAAGTCGGGGCCTACCGCAAACTGCTCAACCGCGCCCGTGTCAACGACGCCGCCAAGGCCTTGCTGTTGGCGTACGCCCAAGGCAGCGACCTCGATCAACTGGCCGCCAACGTCGCCCTGCAGCGCCTGGTGGTCCAGCCCGCCGACTCGACCAGTCTGCCACCCACCGAGGCCATTCTCGAGTCCGACGACGCCCTGCGCGAGCGGGTGCAACTGGTCTATGAAGGCCTCACCACCGCCGGTCCGCGCAACAGCTACATCCTCCACGCCCGTAACGCTTCGGGGCGGGTCGCTGACGCGACCGCCGAAAGTCCGTCGCCGGCGGTGGTCGATGTCACGGTGTTGAGCATCGATGACCAGGGCGTGGCTTCCCAGGCACTGCTCGACGAAGTCAGCGCCTACCTCAACGATGACGACATTCGCCCGGTCGCTGACCGGGTCAATGTGCGCAGCGCCCAGGTGCTGCCGTATCGGATCAACGCGGTGCTGCACATGGCCGACAGCGGTCCGGAATACGAGGCCATCCTCAGCGAGTGCCAGCGCCGCTTGCAGGCCTGGGTCAACCCTCGCCGTCGGCTGGGCGTCGAGGTAGCCCGCTCGGGCATCGATGCGCAATTGCACATCGACGGCGTCAGCCGGGTCGAGCTGATCGACTGGACCGACATTCGCCCCAGCAAGGCTCAGGCAGCGTGGTGCACCGGTTTCGATCTCAAGCGCGGAGGCTGATATGAACAGCCTCCTGCCCCTGAATCGCACACCGCTGGAGCGGGCTCTGGAACGCGCGAGCGACGAGGACCTGAAAGTCACCCTGCGCCAGTTGTACAACCCCGACACTTGCCCGGCGCATCTGCTTTACCAATTGGCCTGGGCCTGGTCGGTGGACCGCTGGGACGACAGTTGGAGCGAGGCGATCAAGCGTTCGGTGATCCGCTCCACCTTCTTCGTACACGCCCACAAGGGAACCCTCGGCGCCCTCAGGCGAGTGGTCGAGCCATTCGGTTACCTCATCGAGGTGCAGGAATGGTGGCAGGCCAAGCCTGCCGGCGTGCCGGGCACCTTCGCGCTGAAGGTCGGCGTTGCCGACGCCGGTATCAGCGAACGGACCTACAACGAGCTGTCGGCGCTGATCGACGACGCGCGCCCGGTCAGTCGGCACATGACGGGGCTTGTAATCAGCCTGGAAAGCAAGGGAGGTCTGTACTTCGGCTGCGCGCTACAGGATGGCGACGAGCTCGACATCTATCCATTGGCAGCCCGCGACATCGCCGTCAACGGCGTCATTGGTCGCGGCGGCCGCGAACACACAATCGATACCTTGGACATTGCACATGGTTGATCAGAATTCCCAGTTCTACGCCATCCTCACCAACGTGGGTGCGGCGAAGCAGGCCAACGCGGATGCCTTGGGCATCCCATGGACCATCACTCACATGGGCGTGGGCGATGCCAACGGCACCGACCCCACGCCCAATGCCACCCAGGTCAGTCTGCTCAATGAATGGCGCCGTGCGCCGCTGAACCAACTCAAGGTGGACGACAGGAACAGCGCAATCATCGTCGCCGAACAGGTCATTCCGGCAGACGTCGGCGGTAAGTGGATCCGTGAAATTGCGCTGTACGACGCCGATGGCGACATGATCGCTGTGGCCAACTGCGCACCCACTTATAAACCGCTGCTCAGTCAAGGCTCTGGCCGTACCCAGGTGGTGCGCATGAACCTGGTGGTCAGCAGCGCCAGCAATGTGCAATTGAAGATCGACCCAGCGGTAGTGCTGGCTACCCGAGAGTGGGTCAGCGAGGAGTTGGCCAAGCAGGATTTCAAGCATTCGGTGTTGGTGGCAACCACCACCAACATCGCCTTGAGCGGTATACAGTCCGTGGATGGGGTGGCCTTGTCTGCGGGCGCGCGGGTGCTGGTGAAGAATCAGACCAATGCCAAGGACAATGGTCTCTACTTGGTTGCGGCGGGCAGTTGGACCCGCAGTCGCGATGCAGATACCGACGCCAAGCTCACCCCCGGCCTGCTGGTGCTGGTCGAGCGCGGCACGGTTAACGGCGACAGTGGCTGGCAGTTGGTCAGCGATGGGCCGATCACGGTCGGCGTCAGTGCGCAGGATTATGAGATGGCGTTCGGTCGTACCGGTGTGCCTGCTGGTACCTATCGCAGTGTAGTGGTCGACAAGTACGGGCGCGTAGTCTCGGCGACGAATCCAACCACTGTTGACGGCTATGGTTTGACCGACGTTTACACGACTGCTCAGGTGGACAGCGCGCTTGCCCTCAAGGCGCCTCTGGCCAGTCCGATGTTCACCGGTAATCCCACGGCTCCGACGCAGCCGCGTTTCACCGTCAATACAGCCGTGGCCAACACAGACTTCGTAAATGCGCGAGGCCAGCAATTCAATAGTGTGTCGGTTTACAACGGCAGCGATGTAGTTGTAGGTACGGTCGCTCATGTGGGGGGGGTCGTGCATTTTTGGGGGGGTGGGGCCCAGGGCTATGTCGTGCCCAACTCCGCACTGTTCGCAAGTCGCCCAGGCATTACGATCAGAATTCACAACTGGGGTTCTCAACAGTTGGCAATTTCACCTCAAGGCTCCGACGAAATACAGGCAAGCCTAGCAAGCCCATCGTCGAAACTGGCGCGACAGCTTCCACCTGATACCTACGTGGACTTGACATGCATTGAGGTGGGAAGGTGGTTGATGCTGGGGACTGGAGTTGACCATCTCCGGCAGCCTTGGGCCAAATACTTGGGGGCTTCGGGTTATTACCGGTTACCGAATGGGCTGATTGAGCAGTGGGGCACGCGTCGTTCCCTCCTAGCCGCTTCTAGTCTAGCCATCGATACAGTGTTTCCGGTTGCCTTCTCAACTGCCTGTTTGAGTCTCGTCGTTACCGTAGGCATAGAAATTCAAGATTACGACTATGACGCTTCTTATCGCCTGTCACGACAAGAAGTTAGCCACAGCCTTCCCAGTCTGACAGGCTTTGAAGGCCAGGTATTCAATGATAACTACTCGAATAACGCTCGTGCTATCCACTGGCGTGCGCTGGGTTATTGAGCACGCCCGTGAAGTTTGAGATTTCTTTCATGGAACCGAAATGACCATTTATGCAAGCAGCGAAAACAAAGCGTTTTACAGCGACGAAGTGTCGCTATCGTTACCTGCGGATGCTCAAGCGATTACTGATGAGCTCCACGGGCAATTATTGAAGGGGCAAAGCGAAGGAAAAGTAATCGATTTTTCCCAACCACTTCCTCGGCTTGTCGAGTCTGCACTTACCTGGCCGAGCGTTGACGAACTGTTTCATCGTATCGATGACTATGTGGCTTTCGCCTACGCGGCTTGGGTTCGTTTCGAACCCGAGTATGCAGCCCGTGAAAAGGCTGCTACTGCTTATCGCGAAGCGGGATATGAGGGCGATGGAGGAGGCTGGATCACCCATTACGCTGCTGTCACTGGCCTTCAACTAAAAGGGGCAGCAGATCTGATTCTAGATAAGGCTGTACAACGTCGTGATGCACTCGAAGCATTGGCTGGTATTCGATTGCGCAAACAAGAACTACTGAGTTTGGACGGCGAAGTCAGACAGGCCCGCTACCAAGAGTTCGTCGATAAAATCCAGAGCATCACAGCGCTTCTAGATTCTTTCGAACGCCTGCTCACTCCAGATAAGAGCATTGAGCAGCTGTCCTAATGCCTCGCCGATAAGAGGTTTCAAACGCTCACTTTAGTCAGCTGATTACACGGCCTGCGGCTATGCCAAAGCGCCATCCCATTGGACCCCGCATTCTGCGGGGTTTTTCATATCTGAATCGGAGTAACCCTACATGAGTGGATTCTTCCACGGCGTCACCGTCACCAACGTCGACACCGGCGCCCGCAACATTGCCTTGCCGTCGTCCTCGATCATCGGCCTGGTCGACACCTTCACCGAAGGGGCCGGCGTCTCGGCCAAGGCCAACGACCTGGTGCTCATCACCAGCGAACGCGAAGCGGTCGCCGCCTTCGGCGCCGATGCGGCGATCACCAAGGCATGCCGCGCCATCTACAGCCGCGCCAAGGCGGTGATCGTCGCCTGTGGCGTGGCCAAGCTCGACGACTCGGCCGAACAGACCGCCGCCGTCATCGGCAGCGTGCTGGCCGATGGCAAGCGTACTGGCCTGCAGGCCCTGCTCGACGGCAAGAGCCGGTTCAACGCCCAGCCCCGTTTGCTGGTCGCCCCCAAGCACAGCGCCACCCAGGCGGTCGGTACCGCGCTGGTGGCCTTGGCCGACAAGCTGCGTGGCATTGCCATCATCGACGGTCCGGCGACCACCGATGAAGCGGCCGTGGCCTACGCCAAGAACTTCGGTGCCAAGCGTGCCTTCCTGGTCGATCCAGGCGTGCGCTACTTCGACACCGCCGCCGAGGCCACGGTCGATGCGCCGAGCTCGGCCTGGGTCGCGGGTCTGTTCGCCTGGACCGACCGCGAGTACGGCTTCTGGGCCTCGCCGTCGAACAAGGAGCTGGTGGGCATCACCGGCACCACCCGTCCGGTGGAGTTCCTCGATGGCGATGACAGCTGCCGCGCCAATCTGCTGAACAACGCCAACATCGCCACCATCATCCGCGACGACGGCTTCCGTCTGTGGGGCAACCGCACCCTGTCCAGTGATCCGAAATGGGCCTTCGTCACCCGCGTGCGCACCCTGGACATCGTCATGGACGCGATCCTCTACGGCCACAAATGGGCCGTCGACCGCTCCATCACCGCCACCTACGTCAAGGACGTCACCGAGGGCCTGCAGGCCTTCATGCGCGACCTGAAGAACCAGGGCGCGATCATCAACTTCGAGGTCTTCGCCGACCCGGAGCTGAACACCGCCGGCCAACTGGAGCAGGGCAAGGTGTACTGGAACATCCGCTTCACCGACGTCCCGCCTGCCGAAAACCCCAATTTCCGCGTCGAAGTCACCAACCAGTGGCTGACCGAAGTCCTCGATACCGCCGCTTAAGGAGCGCATCTACATGGCAATGATTCCCGAAACCCTGGCCAACCTGAACCTGTTCGTCGACGGTGTGAGCTTCCAGGGCGATGTCCCCAGCCTGACCCTGCCCAAGCTCACCTTGAAGATGGAAGAGCACCGTCCCGGTGGCATGGACATGCCGGTCCACATGGACCAGGGCATGGAAAAGCAAGAGGCGGCCTTCACCACCACCGGCGTGCGCCGCGAGTCGCTGAAGTTCTTCGGCCTGGCCGACGGCACCGCTTTCAACGGTACGTTCCGCGGTGCCTTCAAGGGCCTGAAAGGCCAGATCAATCCGGTCATCGTCACCCTGCGCGGTTCGCTCAAGGAAATCGACATGGGCGACTGGAAGTCCGGCGACAAGGCCGAGATCAAGCACAGCGTCGCGCTGACCTACTACAAGCTGGAGGTCGACGGTCGCCTGGTCTACGAGATCGATGCCCTGGGCATGAAGCGGGTCATCGACGGCGTCGATCAACTGGCGGCGCAGCGTGCTGCGCTGGGCCTGTAAGGAGCGCCGCATGACTGAGCAGACTACGCAGCCGACCTGGCTGCACCTGACCGCCGAGCGCGTCACCGTGCGCCTGTCGCGTCCCAGCGAAGCCAACGGCGTGCAGGTCGACAGCCTGTCGCTGCGCGCCCCGACGGTGCGTGACATGCGCAACGCCCAGGCTGGCGGTGCCAAGGATGACGAGCAGCGCGAACTGAACCTGTTCGCGTCGTTGGCCGAAGTCGGTATCAAGGACCTCGAAGGCCTCACGCTGAAGGACTACGGCCGCTTGCAGGCCGGGTACTTTCGCCTGGTGCAGGACGACGCGGTTTGACCCTGCCCGGCAGAAGGCCGCCGCCAGGCGGCTGGCCAAGGAGCTGAACTTTTCCGCAAGCGAAATCATGGCCATGTCGTTCAGCGACATGGCTTGGTGGCTGTCGGATTGAGAGGAATACTGCATGGCGAAACAACCAGAGATTGTTCTGGGGGAGGCCTACGCATCCCGTTCGGCCTCTCTGAATGCGTTCGAGGCCTACCGCGCCAGGTTTGCTGATCACTGGGCGTCTTACGATTATGCGCCTGTGCAGGCATCCCCGGTTGCGGGGCAGTGGCATCCCTCTTGGAGCGCGATGGGGGACACCCACGCGTCTGGACCCGCATCAACCGCTGCGCAGGGGGGCTACAGGCTGGCGTTTGCCGACCTCGGTGCACCCTATACCGCTGCGTCCCTCCCTGTCGGCAAATGGCAACCCAATGTCCCCGGAGTGCAAGGAGCCGCACCCAGCCGGCCGCCTGCCTCGATTGCCCACGTCAACTCCGTTCTCACGGCAACGGTGCCTGAAGGAGACATCGTTCCGCCGTCAATCGAGACCACCGATAAAACTAAGCCAAGAGTCCGGCCGTTCAGAGCGCGAAAGAGGATCAAGTGGGCCAAACGAAGCGCACCGCGTCCGGTGAAATCCGCAGCCGCAGTTGCGCAGTCACCCCGGACTGCCGCAGTCGAGCCCTCCCGTGTACACAGGGCGCTTGAGGAAGCCCGGGGTGCACGATCCGGTACGGCTCTGGACATCGCGTTGAAGGGTACTTTCACTACCTTGAATGCCAAGACGCCCGAGCAACAGGTTGCCGGCTATATCAGTGCGTTCGGAGCGCCTTTGGCAGGGCTGCTAGGCAAGGCGGCAGGCGCGTTCCTGTTCAACCGGACTGCTGGCAAGGTAGCGTCGGAGGTAGGCGGTATCGGTCTCAGCATGGCCGCCGACAAAGCAGGGCCGGTCATCGGCAAAGCACTGATGGCTACGCCCGCCGTGGGAGCAAGCAACACCGATTCCTCGCCACAAGCCGTGGCGGCGCCGCCGCAGGTCGATCCGTATTCGAAGATGATGCACACCATCAAGGATGCGGTCGCGACGACTGGCATTGTCGCCAGCGGCGCAGCGCTCTGGGAGTCGGCCAAGCAACGTCTCTGGCGTGGGCCGCTGCCCTCACTCACTTCCGCACTGAGCAAGGGGCTGGCTTACAATCCTGTGACTTGGCTGGCCGTTGAAGGGGCTGCCAAGTGGGCGTACACCGCCGCGACTGCCAAAACGGCCGAGGAGCGCGGTGCCGGTTATGGTGGCGCAGTGGGCGGTGTGTTGTTGGGCGCCGGAGCAGGGGCGGCGCTCACCTCGATGGGCTTGCCTCAAGCCGCACCGATGGGCGTGATGATTGGTAATTTCCTAGGCGACCAACTCGGTTCGGCCATCGGTGGCTACATTGGCGCGACGTTCTTTTCATCCGAGGCAGAAGCTGCAAAAGGCGCTGACGAGCCAGCCGCGTCACCGCCGCAAGCGATTTCGCTACAACCGCAGGACGCCTCAGCGCTTGTGACCGAGGGTCCTGAACCCGTGATGGCCAGCACCACCGAACAGCGCGCCCAGTCGATCGTCACGCCTGACAAACCGCTCTGGCCGCCCAGGATCCCCAGCCCTTCGCTCGTATCGGGCCTCGCACCCTTGCCACCACTCGACATTCAGATTCCCGGTCACGCGGCGGCAGGCACCAAGCCCCGGCCCGTCCAACCCCGTCAGAAACCGTCAAGGCCGGCTTCTACGGTGGGGCTACCGAAGATTGAGGCGCAGGCCTCGGAGGCGGCAGCAAGGGGTGAATTGGACAAAGCCGGCGGGTCGCCAGAGCCAACGCCGGTCCAGGTAAAACCTGTCGTTTCGCTGGAACGTGTCGTCGACAAGCCGTCTTCCCATGCGCCCCGCCAGGCGCCGAATGTCACGCGCGATCAGCGACCTGCCGAATCGTCTTCCAGCGCAGTGGGCAACCCGACATGGCCACCGACCATGCCCGGCATGTCGACCATGCCAGGCATCGCGCCAATACCGATTCGCTTCCCGCTGTCGGTGAGTCTGCAACGACCGGCGGCGCAGGTCACGGTGCCCGCAACGAGCAGCATGCTGCCCGAAGACGTGTCGCCGCCGCCCGTCGCCGTCAATGCGACTGCGCAGGCCGTGGTCAGTCAGCCACTCAATTTCACCACCCACATCCCCATCACGGTGCAAGGCCCGGCCTTTGACCACGACCAGTTGACGTTGGACCTGGAAGCGGCCGTGCGCAGCGTGCTGGAGAAACGGCAAAGGGCCGAGGAGGCCCGCCTGGCGGATCCTCTGCGAGGCTTTTGAACGGGAGCGACATTCATGACCTACCTGGAGCAGTTGCAAGGTGCACTGCACGCCCTGGTCAAGGCGGGCGAGGAGGGTCGCCGGCGTGCCGGTGCCATGCTCGATCCGATGGATCAGGCGGTGGACCACGTCAAGCAGGCGGCAAGCGAACTCGAAGCCTTGCCTTGGGTTGGGCCGGCTATCGGCAAGCGCCTGCAGCGCACGATGCGCGCCCTCGACTCGGCGCAGGGGCGAGTGAACAAAGTGATCGCCCGCTATGACAAGACGGTCGATGAGGTGCGCAAGGTCCAGGCACGCATCGATACCTTCTCAGAGCACTTGGGCAAGGCGGGGGCGGCGATCCGCAAAGTGTTCGGCGACGTTCGCGCCGTCGGCCGCGGGGTACTGGCCGCGTTCGGTTTCGCGC
This sequence comes from Pseudomonas sp. SC11, assembly GCF_047039205.1. NCBI lineage: Bacteria > Pseudomonadati > Pseudomonadota > Gammaproteobacteria > Pseudomonadales > Pseudomonadaceae > Pseudomonas > Pseudomonas sp. SC11. The sequence continues at coordinate 1,458,383 of NZ_CP178183.1, forward strand.
CGCTTACCACCCCGGCCGCCGAAGCGGTCAAACCCTTTCCTCATCTATTGGTGCTGCAGCCACTCAAACCCAATGCAGCGCCTTACTACTTCAACCTCGACACCGCCGCGTTCGACCAACTGCGCCGGCAGACCCGTTTCCGCTGGGCTGCGCAGGAGCGTTTGAGTCGTGACAGCGCCCAGCAGGCCGTCGCCCAAGGCGAGGAAACCATCAGCATTCGGGGGGCGATTTATCCCTCCTTCAAAGGTGGCCTGGGCCAGTTGCAGACCCTGCGCAGCATCGGTCGGCAGTTGCTGCCGTTGAGCCTGACCACCGGTTACGGCGAGGTGCTCGGCAACTGGTGCCTGACCAGCATCGACGAAGACCAGAGCAACCTGCTGGCCGGTGGCATTCCACGCAAACAGGGTTTCTCACTGGAGTTCACACGCTATGGCGAAGATCTGCAAAACGTCTGACGGCGATCTGCTCGACACCCTCTGCCAGCACTATTACGGCCATCTGCAGGGCACGGTGGAAGCCGTGCTGCAGGCCAATCAAGGACTGGCGGACGTCCCCCAACCGCTGCCTGCCGAGGTGGTCATCCTGCTGCCGGACCTACCGACCTCCATGGCCAGCGCCGTGCAGCTTTGGGACTGAGTGCCCCTGTTTTTTCGCAATGGAGACCTGAATCATGAGACCCGTCTTCAGCATCCGCGCCGACGGCCAGGACATCACCGCGCTGATCAACGACCGTCTACTGTCGCTGCGTACCACCGACAAGCCGGGGCTGGACTCCGACGACTTCGAATTGCGCATCGACGCCCGTGACGGCGCCTTGGCCCTGCCGTCACGTGGCGCGGTGCTGGAGGTGCACCTGGGTTATGCCGGTCAGCCGCTAACCTTGCTCGGCCGCTTCACGGTCGATGAGGTGGAGCTGTCCGGTCCACCGGACACCCTCGTCATTCGCGGCAAGGCCAGCGACCTGTGCGGCAGTGGCAGGACCATTCGCAGTGGCAGTTGGGAGAACGTCTCGTTGCAGCGCATCGTGGCCGAGATCGGTGCGCGCAACGGCTGGCAGGCCATCTGCCCAGTCACGCGGGTGGTGCCGCGGGTCGACCAGTTTCGCGAGTCGGACTTCAACTTCATCACCCGGCTGGCCCGCCTGTATGACAGCACCGCCAAGCTTGCCAACGGCCAGTTGCTGGTGCTGCCGCGCCAAGGCGGCCAGAGCGCCAGCGGCCAGGCGTTGGGGGTAGTGACGCTCAAGCGCAGCGAGGTCAGCCAGTGGCAGTTTCGCCTGGACGACAAGGCCTCGCGCAAGGCGGTGCGCACCTGCCATCAGAGTCCGGCCAGCGGCGCCCGCGAGGTGGTCGAGTTGGTTAACGACAACACTTCGGGCAGCGCCCGGCCGGTGCACATGGACCGTCATCTGTACCCCAACCGCGCCGCTGCCGAGCAGGCCGCGCGTGCGCACTTGGCCAGCTTCAACCGCGACACGGCCCATGTGCGTCTGGACATGCCAGGGCGCACCGACCTGTTCGTCGAGCGCAGCCTCGATATCAGCGGTTTCGTCGACGGCCTCGATGGCCAGTACCTGATCGATTCGGTCGAGCAGGTGTTCACCCCGTCGGGCTGGCGCACCACCGTGCAGTGCAATGGTGGCAAGACCGGCAAGGCTGCAAGCAAAGGCCATCGACCCCGCAAGACCGGCTCGCTCAAGGCGTGAACCGGTCCAATCCATCCGCAAAGGAGCTGCCGATGTTCGTCGACTTTCGCTGCGGCCAGTGCAAGAAGCTGCTGGCGCGCATCACCCCCGCTTCCGAGCTCCAGATCAAATGCGGTCGCTGCCGCACCTTGAATCATGTGAAAGCCTCGTGCTTCGAGCCTTCGCCTTCGAGCGATCACTTGGCGGAGATGTCCGCCGATCCCACTGATAGCAATGGAGAATGTCATCATGTCGCTCACCGCACAGGAAATTCAGGACTGCAAGGCGCTGGTCACCAGCATTTGGGGGGCCAGCGTGGCCAATAACCTCGACTACAACGAGGAGGTGGTGGAAGTGGTGCGTACCACCGTCGAGCAGATCAGCCTTTGTTCGCAACGGCTGGCCGAGCTCTTCTCCAACTTGATCGTCGTTGTCGGCGGCGTCGCCGCCGCCGTGTACTCACGGATGTGGATGCTCAAGGAAGCGCAACGGATTGCCGATCTCATCGATGATCTGAGCCAGGCCAACCTCCAGGCCCGCGCCTGCATCGCGCAGGCAGCGGCGACCTATCGCTCGCCGTTGGAAATGGCCTCGCTAGGCATCTGACCCGACGCCTTCAATCACTCTCTGAAACCGCCCAGGCATTGCCTGGGCTTTTTTCGTGATACGGAGGTGGCGCATGCTCACCGAAACGCAACTCACTCAGATTTTTCCCCTGGCCGGCCAACGTGCCGGCCTGTTCATCGATCCGCTCAACGCCGCCATGGCGCACTGGCAGATCGATCATCCCAAGCGTATGGCCGCCTTCCTGGCTCAGATCGGCCATGAGTCAGGGCAACTGCGCTACGTCAGGGAGTTGGGCAGTGATGCCTATCTGGCGCGTTACGACACCGGTGCGCTGGCGCTGCGCCTGGGTAATACGCCACAGGCCGATGGCGACGGTCAGCTGTACCGTGGCCGAGGTCTGATCCAGGTGACCGGGCGCAACAACTACCAGGCCTGCAGTCGTGCGCTGTTCGGCGACGAGCGCCTGCTGGCGCAGCCGCAACTGCTCGAGCAACCACGCTGGGCCTGCGAATCAGCGGCGTGGTTCTGGCAGTCGCGAGGGCTCAATGCCCTGGCTGACCAGGGTGAGTTCAACCGCATTACCCGACATATCAACGGCGGCCTGAATGGCCTAGACGAGCGCCTCAAGCTCTGGGCCCGTGCCCGGGAGGTGCTGTGCTGAGCCGCTGGCAGGTTGCCGTGTGCGCCGTGCTGATGCTGACGGCGGCCACCTTGGCCTGGCAGGTGCAGGGCTGGCGCTGCGAGCGATTGCTGGCCGAGTCCGAGCAGTTGCAGGCGCAGCAGCGGGTCGAGCAGGCCGAGGTGCTGCATGCCCAACTGCGTCGCGAGCAGGAACAGCGACTGGGGCTCGAGGCCCGCCTGAGCGACAGTGAATCCAGACATTTCCAGGAATTGACCGATGCCCAACGCAATCAAGCTCGCCTGCGTGACCGCCTTGCTACTGCCGATCTGCGCCTGTCGGTCCTGGTCGAGCGCGACACCGCCTGCGCCCCAGTGCCCGCCGCCACCGGCGCCGGCGGCGTGGATCATGGCGCCGTACGCGCCCGACTTGACCCGGCGCATGCTCGACGAATTATCGCCATCACCGACGACGGCGACCGCGGACTGATCGCCCTGCGTGCCTGTCAGGCCTACATTCGCGCACTGGCACCTTGAACACTTGCCTGGGCGGGCGAGGGTGGTAGGGTAGTGCGCTGTCACCCAGGAGCCTGTCATGGACCCCATCACCGTTCTTTCTGCACGCCTGGGCGAGCACCTGAGCCGTCTTCAGGCACAGGTGAGCACCGCCGAATCCTGCACCGGCGGTGGCATCGCCGAGGCCATTACCCGCGTGTCCGGCAGTTCGGCCTGGTTCGAAGCCGGATATGTGACCTACTCCAATGCTCAGAAAACGCGCCAGCTTGGCGTGCCGCCGCCGCTGTTCGAGCAGGTCGGTGCGGTCAGCCAGGAAGTGGTCGAGGCCATGGTCCGTGGCGCGCAGGCCGCTAGCGGTGCACGTTTCGCCGTGGCCGTCAGTGGTATTGCAGGGCCGGGCGGAGGCTCGCCGCTCAAGCCTGTGGGTACCGTATGGCTGGCTTGGGCCGATGGCGCTCGCGTCGTCAGCGAGCGCCGCCAGTTCGACGGCGACCGCGAAGCGGTGCGGCGGCAAACGGTGCTGGCCGCGTTAGACGGCTTGTTACAGCTTGGCGGGGAGTAAATCGCTGGACGGGGGTAGGCGGAAAGAATTCCCTGTGGAATAATACTGGCTACTTATACAGGTATTCCCGGCCATCAGGGCCAAGTCGAACACGTGAGGATTTCAATGGACGACAACAAGAAGCGCGCCTTGGCTGCGGCCCTGGGTCAAATCGAACGCCAATTCGGCAAGGGCGCGGTCATGCGCATGGGGGACCACGAGCGCCAAGCGATTCCCGCCATTTCCACCGGCTCCCTGGGGCTGGACATCGCCCTCGGCATTGGCGGTCTGCCAAAGGGCCGGATCGTCGAGATCTACGGTCCGGAGTCCTCGGGTAAGACCACACTGACGCTGTCGGTCATTGCCGAAGCTCAGAGAAGTGGTGCCACCTGCGCCTTCGTCGATGCCGAGCACGCGCTTGATCCCGAGTACGCTGGCAAGCTGGGCGTTAACGTCGACGATCTGCTGGTCTCCCAGCCAGACACTGGCGAGCAGGCCCTGGAAATCACCGACATGCTGGTGCGCTCCAACGCCGTTGACGTGATTATCGTCGACTCCGTGGCGGCCCTGGTGCCCAAGGCTGAAATCGAAGGTGAGATGGGTGACATGCACGTCGGCCTGCAGGCCCGCTTGATGTCCCAGGCGCTGCGCAAGATCACCGGTAACATCAAGAACGCCAACTGCCTAGTCATCTTCATCAACCAGATCCGTATGAAGATCGGCGTGATGTTCGGTAGCCCGGAGACCACCACCGGTGGTAACGCGCTGAAGTTCTACGCCTCCGTACGTCTCGACATCCGCCGCACCGGCGCGGTGAAGGAAGGCGACGAAGTGGTCGGTAGCGAGACCCGCGTCAAAGTGGTCAAGAACAAGGTCTCGCCACCGTTCCGTCAGGCCGAGTTCCAGATTCTGTACGGCAAGGGTATCTACCGTAATGGTGAGATCATCGACCTGGGCGTTTCTCAAGGCTTGGTCGAAAAATCCGGTGCCTGGTACAGCTACCAAGGCAACAAGATCGGTCAGGGCAAGGCCAATGCCGCCAAGTACTTGCAGGAAAACCCAGCCATCGGTGCTGAAATCGAGAAGCAGATTCGCGACAAGCTGCTCAATGCTGGCGCGGTAGCTGCTGCGGGCAAGACTGCAGCAGCCCAGGCAGATGCCAGTGACGTAGCCGATGCAGACGCCGGTTACTGATCCACACGGTTGAGCGCCAATGTCCGTCGTACTCGACACGCCCGTCGCCGTTCGGCGCACTGCCATGGATCTACTCGCCCGCCGCGAACATGGTCGGGTTGAGTTGACACGTAAGCTGCGACAGCGTGGCGCTACAGATGAGTTGATCGAGCCTGCCCTTGATCGACTCGCTGAAGAAGGGCTCTTGAGTGAGGCCCGCTATCTGGAAAGCTTCATCAATTATCGGTCCAATGCTGGCTACGGTCCCTCGCGAATTCGTGAGGAACTGGGCCAGCGCGGGTTGGACCGGGGTGATGTGGAGCAAGCGCTGCGTGATAGCGGCGTCGATTGGGCAGCTCGATTGCGTGACGTTTGGCAACGGAAATTCAGCGGCGAGCGCCCTCAAGACCCACGCAGCCGGGCGCAGCAAACACGTTTTTTGGCGTACCGAGGTTTTTCTCTCGACATGATCGGTCGACTGCTTAGCGGGCGCGATCTTGATGACTGACGGCCGTAGGGCTGACCTGACAGGTGCTTGTCAGGTCAGCCCTACGGCCGTTTTTGGTTGCGCCTATCTCCTAGGCTCGCCGGCAGGCTCAGTGCTTTGCCTCGACAGGGCTTAAGACCAATTTTCCGGCAGGTTAATGAAGTCCACCAGTTCTCGTAAGCGGCCTTGATCTCGTCCTGTGAAGGCGAAGGTCAGGCGGGCCAAGTGACTGTAACGATCATCCTCATGTTCCGCACTGCTAGCGGGCATTTGCTCGAAGCTTGCGCTCAGACACAAGTCAGCAAATGTATCCCGAACCTCGTTTAGTGCTGCCTCGCTCAAGGGATGCTGTATGCGCAGCACGAACTGGCTCTTCAGCCAGCGGCTTGAGTGGTAGTTGCTGTAGAACTGATTGATCTCCTGCACGGCCTCTTCGGCGCTGTGTACCAGGCGTACCAGTTTCAGGTCTCGCGGCAGAATGTAGCGGTTCTCTTCCAACTGACGGCTGATGAAGCCCAGCGCTTCCTGCCAGAAGCTGCCATCGTGCGAGTCCAGCAAGACCACCGGCACCAAAGGACTTTTACCGGTCTGGATCAACGTCAGTACTTCGAGTGCTTCATCGAGGGTGCCGAATCCGCCAGGGCAGAGCACCAAGGCATCGGCCTCTTTGACGAAGAACAGTTTGCGGATGAAGAAGAAGTGAAAGGGTAGCAGCTTGTCCGTGCCGTCCACTGTCGCATTGGCATGTTGCTCGAACGGCAACCTGATATTGAAACCCAGACTGTTTTCAGCCCCTGCGCCTTCATGGGCCGCAGCCATGATGCCGCCCCCGGCGCCTGTGATGACCATGAGCTCCGAACGCGCCAGCGTGGCACCGAGCTCACGCGCGAGGGAATACATAGGATGTTCCTGGGGCGTGCGCGCGGAGCCGAATACGGTGACTTTGCGTCGCCCTTTGTAGCGCTCCAGTATTCGGAATGAATGCTCCAGTTCACGCAGCGCCTGTAGCGTGATCTTGGCGTTCCAGCGGTCGGCATCATCACAGGCCATGCGCAGGATGGTCAGCATCATGTCGCGATAGAGTGGCAGGTTGGGGCTGTCCGGCGCCGCTTGCTGGAGCAGCCCGTCGACGGCGCTCAGGTCGAGGCCTTGTCCGCTGAAGTACTCGGATAACTGCTCATTGGATGAATAGGGCATTCAACGTCTCCTTGTGCAGCAAAACCTTCGACCGGATGACCTCATGTCCCGATCACAACGCTGCATGTGTCAATAATGGCTGACGCTGGAGTGTACAGGCGGAGTATTGCATTGGGTTTGTACCCCGAGCGCGAACCGTGGCGCACCCGCTCAGTGAGCAAGTTTGCGGCCGGCGTTGATTGTCAATCTAGACGCTAGGCGGCAGTCTCGCCGATTGAGGGACTCAGCGCGAACGGATGGAGTGATGGGAGGCCAAGATGGGGAGGGCATGAATTTGCGCGCCGATGAACCTCAACGGCGCGCGGGGAACCGACGAGTGTCGAGTTACTTCTTCTTGTTGCCGGCCTGGCAGCTGGCTGAATCGAATGCCTGGTCCATGATCGGCTGATTGGTCTTGTACACCGTGAAGCGGTACACCATTACTGCGCCCTTGGCCATCAACTGGCGATAACCAGTGTTGTGGCACACACTTAGGCCCAACTGGTCGCGAACTGTTTCCGGGTTTCGTTGCATGTCCGCAGCCTGCCCGGCCCTCACACTCAGATGATTGACCAGCGCCTTGCCCTTCTCCACGGTGTAGCCCTGGTCGAGGATGTCCTCGTTGATGGCGCGAGGTGTGCCGACACTGCTCTCCTTGGCAACCTTCTGCAGCATCTGCTCCAGCTCGTAGTCCTGCTTGGACGCCGCCTGGGCTGCCAGTGGCAGGGCGAGCATCAGGCTCAGGGTCGGGACGATAAGACGCAGCATGAATCTCTCCTGGTTCGGTGACTGGCGCTTGGACAGGTGCAGAGGGGCGGCGTTCCATGAACTGACCGGGTCTGAGCGTCGGGCGCCGCGAGGGGTCGATTATAGGCGCGGGCGACAGGGGTCTGCACGCCAATCCTGTATGCGCTCTGGTAAACTGCGGCCTTTGTTCCCGTCGAGTCGCCTCCGTGTTCGTCCCGATCTCCGCTGCAGGCTTGCAGCCATGAGTCACGCAGTCGCGCGTCTGCGCGCCGAGCGTCTGGCTCGCAGCAATAAACCCTTTATCGCCCGTGGTTCACGCGCCGAGCGCTGTCCGGACTGTCGAGTAATTGCCAGCCATTGCCTGTGCGCCTGGAAGCCCCGTGTCGATGCGCGTGCGGGTATGTGCCTGGTGATGCATGATACCGAACCGCTGAAACCGACCAACACAGGTTGGCTGATCGCCGACCTGATCCAGGACACCTGGGCCTTTGGCTGGCAGCGCACAGACGTGGATCCGCGTCTGCTGGCGCTGCTCGAGCATCCCCATTGGCAGCCCTATATCGTATTTCCCGGCGAGTTCGTCGAGCCGCAGCGCGTGGTCAACGAGGTGGCATGCCATCCCGGCAAACGGCCGCTGTTCATCCTGCTCGACGCCACTTGGACCGAGGCGCGCAAGATGTTTCGCAAGAGCCCTTACCTCGACCGCTTTCCGGTCTTGAGTCTGGAGGCCGAGCAGATGTCGCGCTATCGCCTGCGCCGTTCCAAGCGCGATGATCATTTCTGTACTGCCGAAGTGGCCGCCATGTGCCTGGATCTGGCCGGCGATCAACGCGCCTCTCAAGCGCTGGACGCCTACCTCGATGTCTTCAGCCTTCATTACCTGAGTGGCAAACGGCACTTGGCACTGGACCCCGAGGATGAGGCGCATCGGCGCTTGCATACCTTCCTATAGTCCAAGGTGCAGGCCGGCCGGACAGGTTCATACTGTCAGGACGGCCTGTGAGGACGGCCTGTCAGGACGGCCTGTCAGGACGGCCGCAGGCGCCAAACCGCTCGGTAATTGGCTTGACCCTCTGCACGGTGCTCGGCATCCTTGGCGCCGATTCGGCCACGAAGTCGCCGTTGCCGTGCTCGACACAGAACAGGACCCCTGGATCGATGGCTACATACGAAATCCTGATTGCCGATGACCACCCGCTGTTTCGCAGCGCGTTGCGCCAGGCCGTGACCCTCGGCCTCGGACCACAGGTGCGCTTGGTGGAAGTCGCCAGCATCGCCGAGCTGGAAACCCGCCTCACCGAAAAAGCCGACTGGGACCTGGTCTTGCTCGATTTGAACATGCCGGGCGCCTACGGTTTTTCCGGGCTTGTCCTGCTGCGTGGGCAGTATCCGCAGATTCCGGTGGTGATGGTGTCCGCACAGGAAGAAGCGGCGGTGGTGGTCAAGTCCCGCGAATTCGGTGCCAGCGGCTTCATTCCCAAGTCCAGTCCCTTGGAAACCATTCAAGATGCGGTGCAGAAGGTACTGGACGGCGAGGTGTGGTGGCCGCCCCAGGCGTTCGACAAAGTCGATGTTTCGGCCGAGGCCAAGGCTGCCAGCGAGGGGCTCGCGAGCCTTACGCCGCAGCAGTTCCGGGTGCTGACCATGGTCTGCGAAGGCTTGCTGAACAAGCAGATCGCCTATGAACTGAACGTTTCCGAGGCCACCATCAAGGCCCACGTCACGGCCATCTTCCGCAAGTTGGGTGTGCGTACCCGGACGCAGGCTGCGCTGCTGCTGCAACAACTTGAATCGGTATCGACGCACTGACGCGAACGGCTTCACGCTTTTTTGACCCGGCCTGCACTAGCCTGCCGGCTTTTCCCAGGTGGACCTTCATGTCGCCATTCAAGGGCCAGACCGGCCTGAAACGTATCTTCAATGCTGCTGGCTACTCCCTTGACGGCCTGCGCGCTGCTTTCAAGGGCGAGGCGGCCTTTCGCCAACTGGTACTGCTCAATGGGCTGTTGATTCCCGCGGCCTTCTGGTTGCCGGTCAGCCGGGGCGAGCGCGCCATTCTCATTGCCGTCTGCTTGTTGGGGCTGATCGTCGAATTGCTCAACTCGGCAGTCGAGGCTGCCATCGATCGCATCTCGCTGGAGCGCCATCCCTTGTCGAAGAACGCCAAGGACATGGGCAGCGCGGCGCAGTTGGTGGCGCTGAGCATGGTTGCGCTGGTCTGGGGTGTGATCCTGCTCGGCTAGTGCTCAGGCAATGGCCGGCAGCACGATCTCATCGCTACGTCGCACACCGGCCGTGAAGTTGCGGCACAGTTCGAGAAACTCGCGCATGGCCGAGGTCTGGTACTTCTGTTTGTGCCAGATGAAATAGAACTGCCGCAGTAGATCCAGTTCCGGGGTTTCTACCGCCACCAGGCTGCCGCGCCGGAAGGCATCGCGCAGGGCCAGGCGGGAAATGCAGCCGATGCCAAGGCCCGATTCCACGGCGCGCTTGATCGCCTCGGTGTGTTCGAGTTCCAGGCGAATGTTCAGGTTGGCACGGTGATGGCGCATGGCCTGATCGAAGGTCAGACGCGTGCCCGAGCCTTGCTCGCGCAAGATCCAGGCTTCCTGGGAGAGCGCCGCGATGTCGGCCCGGCCGGTTTTCGCCATTGGATGCTGGGGCGCGCAGAACACCACCAATTCGTCTTCGACCCAGGGCTGCACTTCAAGATCAGGATGGCTACAGTCGCCTTCGATCAGACCCAGGTCAATTTCGTAGTGCGCCACCTGGTGCACAATGTGCGCGGTATTTTGCACGTGCAGCTTAACCTGGCTTTCCGGGTGCACCTGCATGAAGCTGCCAATCAGCAGGGTCGCCAGGTAGTTGCCGATGGTGAGGGTTGCGCCGACCGCCAGCGAGCCGAAGCCAGACTTGCCATTGAGCAGGTCTTCGATCTCCTTGGCCTGGTCGAGCAACGCCACGGCTTGCGGCAGCAGTTGGTGTCCCAGGGCATTGAGGCTCAGGCGCTTGCCGGCGCGATCGAACAACTGGCAACTGGATTGGCGTTCCAACTCAGTGATCGAGGTACTCGCGGCCGACTGCGACAGCGCTAGCAGATGAGCAGCCCGGGACACGCTCTGATGCTGGGCGACGGCGACGAAGACCTGAAGTTGACGAAGCGTGAATCGCATATCTATATAACCGATAACACTTATCTTGATAATTAAGTTAACAGATATTCCCGCTGCCCCTAAACTATCGCGCAATTGTGCGCCCGTGCGCGCTGCGTTTTTCTTCAGGAGCCCCACTCGATGAGCAACATGAACCACGAACGTGTCCTCAGTGTGCACCACTGGAACGACACCCTGTTCAGCTTCAAGTGCACCCGCGACCCGGGCCTGCGCTTCGAGAACGGTCAGTTCGTGATGATCGGCCTACAGCAGGAAGGCGGCCGTCCGCTCATGCGTGCCTACTCGATCGCCTCGCCCAACTGGGAAGAACATCTCGAGTTCTTCAGCATCAAGGTGCCTGATGGTCCACTGACCTCCCAACTGCAGCATTTGAAGGAAGGCGACGAGATCATCATCAGCAAGAAGCCCACCGGCACCTTGGTGCTGGATGACCTGAATCCGGGCAAGCACCTCTATCTGCTGAGCACCGGCACCGGCCTGGCGCCGTTCATGAGCGTGATTCAGGATCCTGAAACCTATGAGCGCTTCGAGAAGGTCATCCTGGTTCACGGCGTACGCTACGTGAATGAAGTCGCGTACCGCGAGTTCATCACCGAGCACCTGCCGCAGAACGAGTTCTTTGGTGAGGCGGTTCGCGAAAAGCTGATTTACTACCCCACTGTGACCCGTGAACCGTTTGAGAATCAGGGCCGACTGACCGACCTGATGCGCAGCGGCAAGCTGTTCACCGACATCGGTCTGCCGCCGATCAACCCGCAGGATGACCGTGCGATGATCTGCGGTAGCCCGAGCATGCTCGATGAAACCAGCGAAGTGCTGGATAGCTTCGGCCTGAAGATCTCCCCGCGCATGCGCGAGCCAGGTGATTACCTGATCGAGCGGGCCTTCGTCGAGAAGTAAGGCGAGTCCAGCATAAAAAACGCAGACCCAGTCTGCGTTTTTTTATGCCTGCAAGTCTCTATCGCACTGGTTTCACCTGCGGCAGGGCCGGTGGCGAAAGCAGCATTCAGCCTTCGCTTGCAACTTCCAGCACCTCAATCAGCGCTGGGTGCGGATAATGCCACCGCACCTGTACATCCCAGAACTTCACGCCATACACGCGCTCCGGCGATGGCACCTGATAAGCCGGACGCGGATCCTGTGCAAGGCATTGCTCGATGAGCTCAACCAACGGTTCTGCCAAACGCAGAGCGTGCTTGCGCGCCTGGGACAAAGCACTTTCGCTCCACTGAACAGCGATCGCCTGTGGCGCATCGCTGGCCATCTGGTTGCGTGCATCCTCGATACAGTCGGCATAAGGCACATAGGGCTTGATGTCGAGTACCGGCGTGCCGTCCAGCAAATCGATCCCTGACAGCAGCAGCCGCCCGGGCGCTATGCCGTCCAGACGCACGACTGACTGACCGATGCCGTTGGGTCGGTGGGTTGCGCGGGTGGCAAACACCCCCATGCTTTTGTTACCGCCCAGGCGCGGAGGACGCACCTTCAAGCGTGGCGTGTCTTCCAGGGCCTGGTGGAACAGGAACAGCAGCCAGACATGGCTGACCTGCTCCAGGCCCTGCACCGCTTCGCCTTGATCGAACGGTGGCAGCAGTTCCAGCACGCCGCGAGCCGCAGGCGCCAGGCGCGGCTGACGGGGAATGGCGAACTTTTCCTTGAAGCAGGAGCGAACGATGCCAACTGGCGAGACGCTGTGTTGCATGGTCGTCTCAGCCACGCACGCGAAGGGTCAGACCCTTGAGGAAGTTACGCAGCAACTGGTCGCCGCAGGCACGGTAGTTGTCGTGGCCGACTTTACGGAACAGGGCGCTGAGCTCGGGCTTGGATACGGGGAAATCGACCGATTTGAGAATGACGTGCAGATCGTCTTCCTTCAGTTCGAAGGCCACTCGCAGTTTTTTCAGGACGGTGTTGTTGGTCACCGGCAACTCCACCGGCTGCGGCGCACGGGTGTCGTCCTTGCCGCGACGGTGGATCACCAGGCCGTCGAGAAAATACGCCATGACCCGCTCCGGGCAGCGCACGAAACCGGCCTCGTCTTCTTTCTTGATATAGCCGGCCAGCACCACCGGGTTCGCTTCGAGGCCGGACAGGGCGATGATCTCGGCCATCTTGGCGTCGTTCAGCTTGAGCATGTAGCGCAGGCTGCGCAGGACATCGTTGTGGATCATGTGAGTCGAATCCTTTTCAAGGCCACCCAGAAGGGCGGCGGTATCGCTTAGAAACGTTCGCTGCCGGCCAGGTAGCGCCATTGCCCAAGTGCCAGCTTGCCCATCGACACACCGCCGAGCCGGATGCGACGCAGGCTGAGCATTTCCAGGCGCAGGTAGGCACATAGTTCGGAAATCTGCCCGGGTTGTGGGTGCTTGATGGCCAGGCGCAAGTGGGTTTCGTTCTGCCAACTGGCCTTGGCCCGAGGCAGCTCACGGTCGTTGCGTGTAGCGCCTCGCGCCAGCCGCTCCAGGGCCTGTGGGGTCGCCTGACCGCGCACCTCGATGATGTATTCCTGCTCGAGGCGACGCAGGTCGGCTTCCACCTTGCGGGTCACCCGCCAGTCCTGGGTGAAAACCTGCAGGCCGCTGGCGCCGCGCTCCAGCGGGGCCAGGCAGTTGAGGCGGGCGAAATGACCATGCAGGGGCCGCACACCCTCGCGATGGGCTTCGCTGAGTGTGGCCATATTCAGGCTGCTGCGCGCCGTTTCACTGTCCATCCCAGCGGGTTGGTTGAGCAGCAGTGTCACCGGTTCCAGGCTCTCGGCACGTGCGCCAGGCAGCAACGCCACCTGTTGCGACTCGACCTTGAACTGCGTTTGCTCGATGACCACGCCGTCGACGGTGACCCAGCCTCCCTCGATATACAGTTCGGCCTCGCGGCGGGAGCAGCCGAGCTGTTCGATCAGGCGTTTTGACAGGCGGACGGGTTCGGACATGAGCAGGTATTCGCAGGGCAGGGAAAGGTGCTCATTGTACCCGTCCCTGCTGGACTGCGGCGGGCAATCTGCGCGAGCCGGGCCCTTTCATGCGATGTTCAAGGCCCGGTCCTACCCGGCGATCGCCCGCAGTTGCATGTGCAGCAGCGGATACGGTTGACCCAGCCCGTCGGTGTCTGAGCGTCCCCTCACCTCGAAGCCTTCGTGCAGGTAGAAAGCCAAAGCTTGCGTATTCTGCTCGTTGACATCCAGACGCTCGGCGCCGAGCACCTCGATGGCGTGGCGCAGTAATTTCTTGCCGACGCCTTGACCACGGGACTCCGGTGCGACGAACAGCATGTCGACATGGCCCTTGGACACGCCGGCGAAACCGAGGATGCGGCCTGCGCCATCACGGCAGCACGTCAGCATCACAGCGTCCAGGTAGCGGTTCAGGACCTGCTCGCGCAACAGCACGATGTAGTGCTCCGGCAGGAAATCGTGGGTGGCTCGGACGGAGGCCTCCCAGACGCGTACCAGCTCCGGATAGTCCGTGTAGTGCGGCGTATGGAGCGTCAGCGTCGAGGTCATGGTCAGCGCCTGGGATTATCGTTGAGGCCACAGCAGCGGGCGAGGCGGTTGGGAAACCGTCACGCCGCCGCCACCGAGGATGCCGCTCAGAGGGGGGCGGCCCACATGTCGTACTCGTCGGCATCGACGATGCGGCAGCGCACCTTGTCGCCGGGCTTGAAGCCGTGATCGCCGTCGATGAACACGCTGCCGTCGATCTCCGGCGCATCGAAGAAGCTGCGGCCGACCGAACCCTGCTCCTCGACTTCATCGATCAATACCTCGATCTCCTTGCCGATACGCAGTTGCAGGCGTGCGCTGCTGATGGCTTGCTGGTGAGCCATGAAGCGGTCCCAGCGATCCTGCTTGACGTCGTCGGGTACCTCGTCGAGGCCCAGGTCATTGGCCGGGGCGCCTTCGACCGGCGAATACTGGAAGCAGCCGACGCGGTCGAGCTGGGCTTCGGTGAGCCAGTCGAGCAGGTACTGGAAGTCTTCCTCGGTCTCGCCGGGGAAGCCGACGATGAAGGTCGAGCGGATGACCAGTTCCGGGCACTGCTCACGCCACTGCTTGATGCGCGCCAAGGTGCGGTCCTCGAAGGCCGGGCGCTTCATGGCCTTGAGCACTTTCGGGCTGGCGTGCTGGAAGGGGATGTCCAGGTACGGCAGGATCTTGCCGGCGGCCATCAGCGGGATCACGTCGTCGACATTGGGGTAGGGGTACACGTAGTGCAGGCGCACCCAGGCACCCAGGCTGCTCAAGGCTTCGCACAGTTCGAGCATGCGCGTCTTGACCGGGCGGCCGTTCCAGAAGTCGGTCTTGTACTTGACGTCCACGCCGTAGGCGCTGGTGTCCTGGGAGATCACCAGGATCTCCTTGACGCCCGCCTTGACCAGCCGCTCGGCTTCACTCAGCACTTCACCGACCGGGCGGCTGACCAGCTTGCCGCGCATCGAGGGAATGATGCAGAAACTGCAGCTGTGGTTGCAGCCTTCGGAAATCTTCAGGTACGCATAGTGACGCGGGGTCAGCTTGACGCCCTGAGGCGGTACCAGGTCGATCAGCGGGTTGTGGTCCTGGCGCGGCGGGACCACTTCGTGAACGGCGTTGACCACCTGCTCGTACTGCTGAGGGCCGGTGACCGACAGCACACTGGGGTGCACGTCGCGGATAGTGCCTTCCTCGACGCCCATGCAGCCGGTGACGATGACCTTGCCGTTCTCCTTGATCGCTTCGCCGATCACTTCCAGCGATTCGGCCTTGGCGCTGTCGATGAAGCCGCAGGTATTGACCACCACCACGTCGGCGTCTTCGTAGGTCGGCACGACTTCGTAGCCTTCCATGCGCAGTTGGGTGAGGATGCGCTCGGAGTCGACCAGGGCTTTCGGGCAACCCAGGGAGACGAAGCCGACCTTCGGCGTGGCGGGAGTGGTGGACATGGCTAACCTCGGTATTGAAACAGGTCGCCCCGGCCGTTGGCGGAGCGATCCAGGCGGGCGTTTTCAGCGCCTCTGATCAAAAAGTGCGCAATTCTAGCGAGCACGGGGTCGCTTGACCAGCACAAAAGCGACGAGCGCTGCGCTATGCTTCGCGCCGTCGACTCTGGCTGTCGCCAATGGCTGGAGCACGACGGCGGTTCGGACGTCTCAGGCTGTGCTTTGAAGTCTGCGCAGTGCGTCCGGTGCGAATACTATCGGCCCGGTGGGGCCGTCTGCGGGAGTGGTCGATGGTTCAGGCAAGCAGTCACGCCGAGGGCGGGCACGGGGCGGCACGGCCGTTGGGCCTGCTGGTGGCAGCTGTGGGGGTGGTCTATGGCGATATCGGCACCAGCCCGTTGTATACGCTCAAGGAAGTCTTCACTGGGGGTTACGGCGTACAGGTCGACCATGACGGGGTGCTGGGCATTTTGTCGCTGATTCTCTGGTCGCTGCTGTGGGTCGTGTCGTTCAAGTACGTCATGTTCATCCTGCGCGCGGATAACCAGGGCGAGGGCGGCACCATGGCACTCACCGCGCTGGCGCGACGCGCCACGGCCGAATATCCGCGCTTGCGCATGCTGATGGTCGGCTGCGGGCTGGTCGGCGCTTCGCTGTTCTATGGCGACAGCATGATCACGCCGGCGGTTTCCGTGCTGTCGGCGGTTGAGGGCATGGGGCTGGCATTCGAAGGTATCGACCATTGGGTGGTGCCGATCTCGCTGGTGGTGCTGGTGGCGTTGTTCCTGGTACAGAAGCACGGTACCGAGAAGATCGGCAAGGCATTCGGACCGATCATGGTGGTGTGGTTCCTGGTGCTCGCGGTGCTCGGCGTGCACGGCATCCAGCAGAGCCCGGAGGTACTCAAGGCGTTCAATCCGGGATGGGCGCTGAACTTCTTCATCGTCCATCCGGGCATGGGCGTGGCCATTCTTGGGGCCGTGGTGCTGGCCCTGACCGGCGCCGAAGCCCTCTACGCCGACATGGGCCATTTCGGCCGCAAGCCCATTGCCCGGGCCTGGTTCGCCTTGGTGCTGCCAGCACTGGTGCTCAACTACTTCGGCCAGGGGGCGATGCTGTTGCAGAACCCGGAGGCGGCGCGCAACCCCTTCTACCTGCTGGCCCCGAACTGGGCCTTGCTGCCGCTGGTGGCGCTGTCGACCCTGGCCACGGTGATTGCTTCGCAGGCGGTGATTTCCGGGGCCTTCTCCCTGACTCGCCAAGCCATCCAGCTCGGTTATGTGCCGCGCATGCAGATCCAGCACACCTCCAGCGATGAGCAGGGCCAGATTTACATCGGCGCGGTGAATTGGACGCTGATGGTGGGCGTGGTGTTGCTGGTCATCGGTTTCGAGTCGTCTGGCGCCTTGGCTGCGGCCTACGGCGTCGCGGTGACGGGCACCATGCTGATGACCACCATTCTGGTCGCTGCGGTGATGCTGCTGCTGTGGAAGTGGCCGCCGCTGCTGGCCGTCCCCTTGTTGGTGGGCTTCCTGCTGGTAGACGGGCTGTTCTTCGCTGCCAACGTGCCGAAGATCGTCCAGGGCGGTGCCTTCCCGGTGTTGGCGGGGATCGTGCTGTTCGTGTTGATGAGTACCTGGAAGCGTGGCAAGCAGATCCTGGTGGAGCGTATCGACGAGGGCGCGCTGCCGTTGCCCGTGTTCATCGGCAGTATCCGTGTCCAGCCACCGCACCGGGTCGAAGGCACCGCAGTGTTCCTGACTGCGCGGGCGGACGCTGTGCCCCACGCGCTGTTGCACAACATGCTGCACAACCAGGTGCTGCACAGCCAGGTGGTGCTGTTGACGGTGGTCAGCGAGGACCGTCCACGGGTGCCGGAGGCCGAGCGCTTCGAGGTGGAAGCTTATGGCGACGGCTTCTTCCGGGTGCTGCTGCATTTCGGTTTCATGGATGAGCCGGACGTGCCGGCAGCGCTGCGCCTGTGCCATCTCGATGCGCTGGATTTCAGCCCCATGCGTACCACCTACTTCCTCAGCCGCGAGACGGTGATCGCCTCACGTCTGGTAGGCATGTCGCGCTGGCGCAGTAACCTGTTCGCCTTCTTGCTGAAGAATGCCAACGGCAATCTGCGCTTCTTCAACCTGCCGCTGAACCGGGTGATCGAGCTGGGCACCCAGGTCGAGATCTGACTGAAACCACAAGGGCCGCGATGCGGCCCTTGTGCTGTTACTGCTCGGCGACGTTCGATTTGCCCTGGCGGGTCTCGATCTCACCGATCAGGCGTTTGGCCAACGCCGGGTAGTTCTCGTCGAAATGGTGGCCGCCTGGCAGTTTCAGACGCTCGCCCACCGCGGTCTTGTCGGTGCAGCCGCTTTCGTCGGTCTCTTCCTCGCCGTAGATGCACACCACCTTGGCGGCCGGCAACTTGGCCATGTCCGGGCCAGTCGGCGCCTCCTGACCTTCCTTGCCGAGCCAGCCTTCGACTTCGATCTCGAAGCTGCCGCTGCGGGCGAAGGCCAGCAGGATGACGGCGTCGATGCGTTTTTGATCGGCCTCAGGCAGGCGATTGTAGATGGCCGGCAGCACGTCGGCGCCGAACGAGTAGCCGGTCAGCACGAAGCGCTTGGTGCCCCATTTCTGGCGGTAGTGCTGCATCAGTTCCGACAGGTCGGCGGCGCTCTGCTCAGGGGTTTTGTGCTGCCAGTAGTAACGCAGCGTATCGATACCAACCACCGGATAGCCCAGCTTGGCCATCTCGCCGGCGACATCGCGGTCCAGGTCGCGCCAGCCGCCGTCGCCGGAGAGGAACAGGGTGACGGTGTCCGTGGTTTGTCCGGCCGGCACCTCGACCACGGGAATGGCCAGTGCATTGCCGTCGCGGCCTACCAAGGCCTGCGTCAGTTGGGCCTTGAGCACTTGCGGCAAGTGAATGTCGTAGTCGCTGATGCTGGTCTCGGCATTGGGCTGATCACGCACGAAGGCGGCGCTGGCGTCATCCGGATTGTCGTTCCAGGCCACGTTCCAGTGACCGTGCGCAGCCGTCTTGGGCATCGCCACCTGGCAGCCAGGCTGTTCGAGATTGAAGTCCACCGAGATGGCGCGCGCCTTGTCGTCGCGTTGCGCGGCGAGCCAGCGCCACGCTTGGGAGGCGCCTGGACCGATGCCGGCGACGAGGGTCGGTTTACCGGACAGCTTGGCCATGGCCTGGTCCAGCGCCACTTGCTGTTTGCCGCAGTCGCCAGTCGGCAGGATCACCTGCACCAGCTGCGCTTCGCCGGCTTGGCTGAGGTCGAGCAGTTGCTTGTCGGTCAGTGCCTGATCGTGCGGCACGCCGACGGCCACCAGGCTCTTGGCCCGCACGCCGGGCGTGACGCGGGTCAGGTTGCTGCCATCGTCCAGGGTGAGGTGTTCGATTCGGGCTTCGGGCGCAGGGCGAGTCCACATCCAGAAGGCCACGCCGCCGGCCAATGCGGCCAGCAGCACGGGGATCAGCAGGTACAGCCAGTAACGTCGGATCATCAGCGTTTCACCAATCCAGTCAGGCCGCCAGCAATCAGGGCGGCGGTATCGGCCAGTGCGACCAGGGGATCAAGCCCGGCAGGCACTGCCATGTAACGAGGTTCCCAGTCCGGCTGGAACTTGTCCTTGAAGCGCCGTAGCCCCTGGAAGTTGTACAACTGCTCGCCGCGCTGGAACACCATCGAGCCCAGGCGTTGGGTCAGGGGGGCGCCGCGGCGTGGTTGCAGACCGGACAGTGGCACCATGCCCAGGCTGAAGCGGGCGTAGTCGTGGCTTTTGTAATGCAGGATCAGGCCGAGCATCATGAATTCCATGGTCAGCTTCGGCGCTTCAGGATGGGCGCGCATCAGGTCCAGGCTGGCCAACTCGTTGCTGTGGGTTTCCAGCAGGTTGGCGAACGCCACCGGGCGGCCTTGGAAGCGGATCAGGGCGATACGGAAGTGCTTGAGGTACTCCGGGCTGAAGCGGCCGAGGGAGAAGCCTTTTTCGCGTACGTTCTTGCCGGCCAGCCAGGCATTGGAGATTTCCCGCAGTTCCTCGAGGGGGGCCAGGCCCGGCTCGTGGACTTCCAGAGTGAGGCCGTCGCGTCCGCCTCGGTTCCAGGTGTAGCGCAGGTCCTTCATCTCCTTGCCCTTGGCTTCCAGGTCGAAGCGGCGCAGGTCGACCCGCGCCTCCTCGCCGAGCTTGATCGCGGTCAGGCCGATGTCCATGTAGAACGGCAGGTTCTCGGCGCGGACCTGGTAGAACACGGGGCGAGCGTGATGCAGGTCGCACAGGTCGCGGAACTGCCAGATCATCTCGGCGCGCTCCTGGGCCGGACCGATCGGATCGTACAGCGCGACCAGGCTGCGGCCGCGACGGGCATACATGAGGAACGCATTGTCGTTGGGGTGGAACAGCAGCGCTTTGTCGCCGGTCAGCGCCAGACCACCGTCGGGCTGGTCGGAGGCCAGCAGGACGCGGTTGGCGCGCTGCAGTTCTTCTTCAGTGGGCAGGTGGATGACCGGACGCGCAGTGCGCAACAGCCAGGTCAGCGCGACGATCACCAGCAGTACCGCACTGCCCAGCGCGGCGCGCAGGCCACGCGGGGCATCGGCGTCGAGGGTGAACTGCCACCAGAGCCTGTGGCTGTAAGGCACGTCTTGGTAGGCGAACAGCAGCAGCCAGACCGAGGCGCCGACCACGCAGGCACTGGCCACCAGGTAGATGGGCGAGAAGGGCAGTTCGAGCAGGCGGCTGGGTCGGTAGAACGAGCGGCGGAACAGCGCAAGGAGGGCGGTGGTGAAGATCATCATCGACGCCTCTTCCCAGTCGAAGCCCTTGAGCAGCGAAAGCAAGGCGCCGGCCAGCAGCAGGATGGTAGTCAGCAGCCAGGCTGCCGACAGGCGTCGCCGCAGCCCCTGGGCCAGCAGCAGGCACAGTACGCCGATCAGGCTGGCACCGAAGTGCGAAGCGTCGATCAGTCGATGCGGAATGAGAAAGCCCATGTGCTCCAGGCGGCTGTCGATCTCAGGGGTCACGCCGGAGAACAGCAGCACCACACCGGAGAGAAAGACCAGGATGGCCAGTACCGGAGCGGCCAGCCCCGAGGCGGCCTTGATCGCTTGCTGCGTGAACAGTAGGCGACGGGCCTCGTTGACCAGCAACAGCACGCAGGCGACCAGCAGCGGCAGTACCACGTAGATCAGCCGATACAGCAGCAGCGCGGCAGCCAAGGGCGCAGCACCCAACTGATTGGCGAAGGCTGCCAGCAGGATGGCTTCGAACACGCCGACACCGCCAGGAACGTGACTGAGTACCCCGGCCGCCAGGGCCAACAGGTACACCAGGACGAACGCACCGAAGGGCGGCGCCTCGGGCAGCAGCAGGTAGAGCACTGTGGCAGCCGCGGCCACGTCGAGTGCGGTGATCAGCAGTTGCAGGCCGGTCAGGCGCGCGCTGGGCAAGCGCAGCGTGCGACGGCCCAGCTTGACCAGCAGGTTGTCGGCCAGCGGCTGCTCTTCGGCACGGCGACGATACAGGCCGATGGCCAGGACCACGCTCGCCAGCAGCACCGCAGTGGCAATACTGCCTAGCAGCGGTGGCGACAGCCGCAGCGCAGTAGAGGCCGATTGCAGATCGCTCAGCGTTGCCAGCGCAGCCAAGGGTGGCAGAGCACAACCCAACGACAAGCTGGCGAAAACGGTCATCCGCGCCACTTCGGCAGCGCCGATGCCCTGCCTTGCGTAAAGCCGATAGCGCACCGACCCGCCTGACAGCATGGACAGGCCGATGGCGTTGCCGATGGCGAACGCGCTGAAGCCGCCCAGCACCATGATCCTGGGCGGCAGCTTGACGCCAGCATAGCGGGCCGCCGACCACTCGTAGCCCAGCAGAATGACGAAACCTGCCGCTGTGGCGACGAACGCACCGAGCAATGCCTGGCGCGGTACGCTGAGCATGGCGTCGTGCAGCGCATAGATGTCCAGCTCGCTGAGCAGGTGGCGGCAGGCGATCAAGGCCATGGCGAACAGCAGCAGCGTGATTGCCAGCCCTATAGGTTGGCGATATTTGCTCAGTCGCTCCAGCCACGGCAGGCGCTGTGCGGCAGTGGGCAGCGCGGCGGTGATGGGGGCCTGGGAATCGGGAGAGCTGGAAGTCATGAGATACCTCGGACAACGGGCGCGAGGCAGGGGAGACGTGCGGCCAAGTGAAAGTCCCTTTGGAAAACGTGTCCAGATAGTACTCCGGGTGGAGCAGCTTTATCCGTTTCAGGTTAGTTAAAGTTAGTTCATTGAGGTGGCAGACGGCTACAGCGTGCGCAGGCGAAACTTTTTAAGCGCCGAACGCAACAAGCCCCGCGCTATCCTGGGATAGGCGGGGCCTGTTCTGACGAATATGGTTGCGGGAGCCGGATTTGAACCGACGACCTTCGGGTTATGAGCCCGACGAGCTACCAGGCTGCTCCATCCCGCGTCAGTGGTGCGCATTCTACGCAATGTAGCTGGGGTGTCAAGCGTTAATCTTTGATTTTAAGGAATATTTTTCCAGGGCAAAGAAAAAGGCCACTGTGTGAACAGTGGCCTTCTCTCGAATCTGGTTGCGGGAGCCGGATTTGAACCGACGACCTTCGGGTTATGAGCCCGACGAGCTACCAGGCTGCTCCATCCCGCGCCTGTGGAAACGAATTCTACGCAGATCCTTGAGGGAGTCAAGCTTTATTTCAAAAAAACCTTTTTTGTTCAATCTCTTAGCGTTGTGCCGGTGAGCATCGCCCGATGTTGCCTCTTGGGCAATGCTGTTTCAGCGGTGTCGCTAGGTGCGCACGGATGCGTTTGACAGTGCATGTCGGGGGCTGACGGCACATGGAAGCCATGCTGTAATATCTGTATGAATTTACAGTGGTGACTGTCATCCATGTCTCTGCGCAAGATCATCCACATTGATTGCGACTGCTTTTATGCGGCCATCGAGATGCGTGACGACCCGCGTCTGGCAGGTCGGCCCATGGCCGTGGGCGGGCAGCCGGGTCAGCGCGGGGTGATCGCCACCTGCAACTATGAGGCGCGGGCCTACGGGGTGCGTTCGGCGATGTCCTCCGGGCACGCCGTGAAGCTGTGCCCCGACTTGTTGATCGTCAAGCCGCGCTTCGAGGCCTATCGTGAAGCCTCCAGAGAGATTCACACGATCTTTCGCGACTACACCGACCAGATCGAGCCTTTGTCGCTCGATGAGGCGTATCTGGATGTCACCGACAGCCAGTGGTTTTCCGGCAGCGCCACGCGCATTGCCGAAGATATCCGCCGGCGTGTCGCGAAAACCCTGCACATCACCGTGTCTGCCGGAGTGGCGCCCAACAAATTCCTCGCCAAGATCGCCAGCGACTGGCGCAAGCCCAACGGGCTGTTCGTGATCAGGCCGGAGCAGGTCGAAGCGTTCGTCGCCGAATTGCCCGTTGCCCGCTTGCATGGCGTCGGCAAGGTCACTGCCGACAAGTTGTCGCGGCTTGGCATCGATACGTGCCAGGCGTTGCGAGCGTGGTCACGTCTGAGCCTGGTGCGCGAATTCGGCAGCTTCGGCGAACGGCTGTGGGGCCTGGCCCATGGGATCGACGAGCGTGCCGTGCAGACCGACAGCCGGCGTCAGTCGGTCAGCGTCGAGAACACCTACGATAATGACCTGCCGGATCTGGGCAGTTGTCTGGAGAAATTGCCAGACCTGCTCGAGACCTTGAATCAGCGGATCGCGCGGATGGACGCGAGCTACCGGCCGGACAAGCCCTTCGTCAAGGTCAAGTTCCATGATTTCAGCCAGACCACCTTGGAGCAGGCAGGGGCGGGCAGAGATCTGGAGAGCTACCGGCAACTGCTCAGTCAGGCGTTCGCTCGCGGCGGCAAGCCGGTGAGATTGCTGGGGGTCGGGGTGCGGCTTCGTGACTTGCGCGGAGCCCATGAGCAGCTGGAGTTATTTTCCACGCTATAAAGGAAGGGCCGCATTGCGGCCCTCTCAGGGTGCTGGCGGCTATCGCTCGCCTGGATCGGCAACCAGTCGGCCCGTTTCCTTGGTCAGGGTCTTGAGGAGTTCCTGCTGCAGCTCCGGATCGTTACGAGTCAGTTCGATCAGGCTCTGCTCCAGCTCGCTGGCTTCCTCTTCCAGGCCCAGCTCCGAAAGGCGCTTGACCCGGTGTACCCACTGACCCACGTCATCGTCCTCGAGGTCGTCGAAGATCAGCTCGCGCGCCTCCACCAGCTTGCTGCGCAGGCCGGCGCTCACCAGCAGGCTGGCGTCGCCGCGAATACCGCTGTCCTCGTCGACGACCGCCAGGTGCAGCGTGCCGACACGATTGAGGTTCTGCTCGGCAAACGGGCTGTCGAGCAGGTTCAGGCGCAGTACGCCATTCTTGTCAGTGGTCAGTTCATGGGTTTTGCTGCCGGCCTTGACCTCGACCAGGCGCTCGTTCCATGGCAGGCGAGTGAATTCCTCGCGTTGATCCTTCTGCACTTCGCTGATGCCCGCCAGGTTCTGCTGGGCACGCCCGTTGGACTGCACGTTCATGAACGGATTGAGCCCAGCAAGGCCATAGCTCAGCCAATCGTGGGTGACGCTTTCGGGCAAGCTATCGAAGGTGAGCACGTTGACCACATTGGCACCGATGCCGGCCACCACGGCCACCGCGCCCAGCGGAATCTCGTAGATCTCCCGCCAGGGTTGGTAGGGCGTGTAGCGGTCGTAGCGGCGAGTGACCTCGAACTCGGTGACTTCGAAGCGCCGCTGCTCGTTGACGCGCACGCGTCGTTGCGGCAGCTCCATGACCTTGGGCTCGCCGACATCGATCTGCAGACTGTGTTCGAGCAGTTTGCGCTCGACACGCTCCTCGTGTTCGCTGCGCTGGGACATCGGGTTGGCGCAGCCGCTGAGGAGCAGGGCGCCGCAGAGTGCGGCGCCCCCCAGGGTAAAGGTACTTCGCTTGGACATGGTCACTCGTGCGGTATGGGTCAGCGGCGGATGCGGGCCTGCAGGAAGGTCAGCACTTCGTTCAGTGGCAGCGGTTGTGCGTCCTGCTCGGTACGGTGCTTGTACTCCAGGTTGCCGTCGGCCAGGCCTCGGTCGCTGACGACGATGCGATGTGGGATGCCGATCAGTTCCATGTCGGCGAACTTGATGCCGGGGCTGGTCTTCTTGTCGCGGTCGTCCAACAGCACCTCGAAGCCGGCCGCCGTCAGCTCGGCATACAGTTTGTCGGTGGCTTCGCGTACGGCGTCGGTTTCGTAGCGCAGGGGTACCAGGGCAATCTGGAACGGCGCCAGGGCGTCATTCCAGATGATGCCCTTGTCGTCGTGGCTCTGCTCGATGGCGGCGGCGACCACGCGGGAAACACCGATGCCATAGCAGCCCATGGAAAGCACTACAGGCTTGCCGTTTTCGCCCAGTACCTGGCACTTCAGCGCTTCGCTGTACTTGGTGCCGAGCTGGAAGATGTGCCCCACCTCGATACCGCGCTTGATCACCAGCGTGCCTTGGCCATCCGGACTCGGGTCGCCTTCGACCACATTACGCAGGTCGGCCACCTGTGGCACCGGCAGATCGCGCTCCCAGTTCACGCCAAAGTAGTGTTTATCGTCGATGTTGGCGCCGATGCCGAAGTCGCTCATCAACGCGACCGACCGGTCGATGACGCATTCCAGTGGCAGGTTCAGCGGGCCCAGCGAGCCGGCGCCGGCGCCGATGGCGTCGCGCAGTTCCGCGTCGCTGGCCATGACCAGTGGGTCGGCGACCTGTTCGAGCTTGGCAGCCTTGATTTCGTTGAGCTCATGATCGCCGCGTACCACCAGGGCAACCAGCTTGCCTTCCTCGCTGCCGCGCACGATCAAGGTCTTGACCGTCCTCTCGATCGGCAGGCCAAAGCTCTCCACCAATTGGGCGATGGTCTTGGCGTTGGGCGTATCGACCAGGCGCAGTTCTTCGGTGGGCGCCGGGCGCACGGTTTCGCGCGGAATCGCTTCGGCTTTCTCGATGTTGGCGGCATAGTCGGAGCTGTCGCTGAAGATCACATCGTCCTCGCCGGAAGAGGCCAGGACGTGGAATTCGTGGGAGTAGCTACCGCCAATGGAGCCGGTGTCGGCTTGCACGGGCCGGAAGTCCAGGCCCAGGCGGGTGAACACGTTGGTGTAGGCCTGGTGCATGCGGTCGTAGGTTTCCTGCAGCGAAGCCTGGTCGGCATGGAAGGAGTAGGCGTCCTTCATGATGAACTCGCGGCCACGCATCAGCCCGAAGCGCGGACGGATTTCGTCGCGGAACTTGGTCTGGATCTGATACATGTTCAGCGGCAATTGCTTGTAGCTGGACAGCTCGTTGCGCGCCAGGTCGGTGATCACTTCCTCGTGGGTCGGGCCCACGCAGAACTCACGGTCATGACGGTCTTTCACGCGCAGCAACTCAGGGCCGTACTGCTCCCAGCGCCCTGACTCCTGCCACAGTTCAGCGGGCTGGATGCTGGGCATGAGCACTTCGAGGGCGCCGGCAGCGTTCATTTCTTCGCGCACGACCTGCTCGACCTTGCGCATTACCCGCAGGCCCATCGGCAGCCAGGTGTACAGGCCGGAGGCCAGCTTGCGGATCATGCCGGCGCGCAGCATGAGCTGGTGGCTGGTGACGACGGCGTCTGCCGGAGTTTCTTTCTGGGTGGCGAGCAAATATTGACTGGTGCGCATGGGAAGCCGTGTCGATTGCCTGAGTATTTGAAAAGACCCCGCATTGTACGGGCGTCAGAGGAAGGCGTACAGGATGCCCCAGGGCGCCTGCCTTTGTCAGCCATGAAAAAGCCCGGCGAATGCCGGGCTTCTTCGTGGCGCAACGATGCAAGCCGGGGCTTACAGGATGCTCAGCGGGTATTCGACGATCAGGCGCAGTTCGTCGAGCGAGCCCGAACCGTAGTAGACGTGGTCGCTGGAGCGGTAGGTGGCCTGGCGGACGCGGAAGCTCAGATCCTTGGCAGGGCCTTCCTGCAGGACGTACTTCACGTCGATGTCACGCTCCCACTCTTTGCCGTTGCTTATAGAAGCAGTGGGGTCGTTTGGAGAAGCAACGTTGGCGCCGGTCCCGCGCACGTACCGGGTCATGAAGCTCAGGCCGGGCACGCCGAATTCGGCGAAGTTCAGGTCATAGCGCGCCTGCCAGGATTTTTCACCTTCGGCGTTGAAGTCGGATCGGGCCACGGAGTTGCCCAGGAACACGGTGCCGCCGCCATCGACGCCGTAACCATAGTCGCCGTCGCCGGTGACTTTCTGGTAAACCACTGTAAAGGTGTGCGCGCCGAGATTGTAGGCGGCCGAGAGGCTGAAAGCACGGTTGTCCAGCTTGTCACCATCGTAGGCTTTGTACTCGGCGCTGCCAACGCTCTTGGTGTCGTAGATGTTGAAGTCGAACGTCAGGCTCTGTTTGTCGGAGAGCGGCACCGCCCAGTTCACGTTGCCATAGTATTTGCGCCAGTAGTCCTCGACCTTGGAGTAGTAGAGGCTGGTGCTCAGGCCGTCGGTGATGAGGTAAGTGCCGCCCAGGACATTGGCCGACGTCAGGTGCATGCTGTCGTGATTGGTTTCAGCCTGGGCATTCAGTGCGGTGAAGCGACCGGCATGCAGGGTCAGCCCTTTGATTTCGTTGCTGGTGATCAACGCGCCTTCAGCGGTTTCCGGCAGCAGGCGGCTGTCGTCGGTGGCGAAGACGGGCAGTGCAGTGAATTGCTGGCCGACTTTCAGCACGGTGTCGGAGATGCGGAATTTGACTGCGGCTCCACCCTTAGAGTAATCATCTTGGGAGCGACGATCCGAGCCAGTAGGGAACAGGCCGGTGCCCGAATAGCCGCGACCGCTGTCGAGCTTGAGGCCCAGCAGGCCGATGGCGTCGACACCCACGCCGATGGTGCCCTGGGTAAAGCCCGATTCGAAAGTGCCGATGAAGCCTTGGCCCCATTCGCGCTGGTCATGACGAACGCGGTTGGCGCGATTGGCTCCGGTTTCGGCGTTTCGGTAGTCACGGCTGAAATACAGGTTCCGCATCTTGACGTTCAGCTTGCTGTCTTCGACGAAGCCCTTGGATTCGTCCTGCGAAGAGGCCACAGCCATCTGCGAAGTCCCTGCTGCAACAGCCAGGGTGATCATGCTCCACTTCATCACGCGCATCGTGATTTGCTCCTTTGGTTTAGGAAGAGTACCGCTACGCCCAACTGTTTTTGGTTATACGGGGCAGCGCTTTCTTTTTATGTCCGCGAAAAATGTATATCACGCTGGGTAATCTTGGCGACACCCAAAACGGAACCTTTCGGTAAGTTTATGGTCGTGTCGCTGGTAGCTGTTTCCATGTCGCAAATCACGCCCCCTTGATCAGGGTTATACAGACTCGGCGCTGCTTGTTCCTCGTAACGCAGCCGTAATGGCAGGGAAGCAAGTCTCGTGGCAAATCCTGCCGCTGTTGTCATTTACCGCGCCTGTGCTGCCTGCGCGGATGACCTGTCGACCTGGCTTTTGCTGAATGCAACAAGCATGCACAAAAACTGTTCCGGTTGATGAATTTTCACAAATGGCGGGTGGGCATCTCAGATCGCCCGGAAACATGGGGTGTCGAGTGTCTGATGGTATGCCGTGCGGTGAGTGCTGGCCGCGTTTGAATGCTGGCTTTCAGGTCAAGGTGTTACCGTCGACTGTTCATGCTGAGTAGTTTGTGCTGTGTCGCTGTTGAATGGGTGTTTTGTTCGCCTCATTTTGGTGCGAAAAGTAGCGCAGTGTTACCGCTTGCGGTGCATTGGGTTCCGGCGGCTTCATCATGTGGAGCCCATGGCCTGCCTGGGGCGCCGTCGCCAAGGTATGCTTGCGCTTTTCCGGCGCCCAAGCCGGATCGTGACGAGTGGGGAGGTTTGTGGTGTTTGTTCTGGATACGCGTCTACAGCAAGATTCAATGGTGCTGGGGGATTTGCCGTTGTGCCGTCTGTTGGTCAGTCGTGATGCCAACTACCCCTGGTTCATTCTCGTGCCCCGGCGCCCCGATGTATGCGAGCTATTCGAGCTGAACGAAGTTGATCGCCAGCAATTGTGGACCGAGGTGACGGCGTTGGCCGAGGCGCTGAAGGTTGACTTTGCGGCCGACAAGATGAACGTCGCCACGCTGGGCAATGTCGTGAGCCAGTTGCACGTGCACGTCGTCGTCCGCCACCGCACGGATCCAGCATGGCCTGCGCCGGTATGGGGGAAGGTGCCTGCACGCGATTATATGCCAGGTCAGGTGGACGCCCTGCGTCAACGCATCAAGGCGCTGGCGCTCGATGGTTTCGTGGAGATTTGAAAATGTCGCTGGAGTCACGCGTCATAGAGCTGGAAACGCGCCAAGCCTTTCAGGACGACACTATTCAGGCGCTCAACGATGAATTGGCGGGACAGAGTCGAGTGATCGAGCGCCTGCAATTGCAGATGGCTGAACTGCTCAAGCGCTATGAGGAAATGGTTGGCCAGTACGAAGCCGGAGAGGATGAGCCTCCACCACCTCATTACTGAGGGCGGCGGAGGCGGCTGGGGTCAGCGGCGTGACACCGCGACCACGTCTTCGGCCTGCAGGCCTTTGTCGCGATGCATCACCGAGAACTCCACGCGCTGGCCTTCGACCAGGACGCGGTGGCCTTCGCCACGGATGGCGCGAAAGTGCACGAAGATGTCATCGCCGCTATCACGCGAGATGAATCCGAAGCCTTTCGAGGTGTTGAACCACTTCACGGTTCCGGTATCGCGCTTGCTGGTCTGCGCCGCGTCGGCAGGGCTGCTGCGTGCGAGGCGTGGGCTGCGGGCGAAACCGGCGAACAGGTGCAGAAGCACCGCCAGGGCTGCGCACAGTAACGCCCACAGGCTGCCGAGTTCGGGGCGGGCAAGCAAGGTAATGGTCTGAAGGATGACCGCGGCCACTAGCAAAGCGCTGGTCAAATTCTGTAGCCGTTGACGCAGGGTGCGGTAGTAAAGCGGTACCACGGGCGCCAATACCAGGTTGATTAGCCCAAGCAGGGCCAGGTAAAGGGCTTCGGGTTGTTGCAGTAGAGGTGCAGCGTCGGTTCTGAGGCTGGGTATGAGCGAGAGCAGCAAAGCTGCGACGCCCGTCACCAGATGGACGATCTTGAACATTAGGTGGGCTCACATGGTGGATAAGGCCGATCACAGGAAGAGCTGATGGCACGGTGCGCGAAAACTGAGGGCGCGATCACGTGACAGTCAGCCTATGCACCCGGCAATAACGGTCCGCACGGGTGGCACGGTGCCTATTTAACAGTAAAGCCAGGGGCTTCTCAAACCGGCTACCGTAAAGGGGTCGATTGAATCGTTTCATGGGAAGCGTCCCACGCGTGTTGGTACAGTCGTTTGGTCTGCTTGATCGTCAAGCCTTATGGAAAGGGGGGATTCATGGCTATTGATATCGGTATCAGTGAAGAAGACCGTAAGTCCATTGTCGAAGGGCTGTCGCGCCTGTTGTCGGACACCTATGTGCTGTATCTGAAGACCCACAACTTCCATTGGAACGTCACCGGGCCTTCATTTCGTACGCTGCACCTGATGTTCGAGGAGCAGTACAACGAACTGGCTCTGGCCGTCGACTCGATTGCCGAGCGTATTCGTGCGCTGGGCTTTCCGGCACCGGGTTCCTACGCGTTCTATGCACGTCATTCTTCGATCGAAGAGGAGGCCGGGGTGCCGCCCGCCGACGAAATGATCCGTCAGTTGGTGCAGGGGCAGGAAGCTGTGGTGCGTACTGCGCGTAGCATCTTCCCGGTGGTGGACAAGGTCAGCGATGAGCCTACCGCCGATCTGCTCACCCAGCGCATGCAGGTCCATGAGAAAACTGCCTGGATGCTGCGGGTGCTGCTGGACGGCCAGTAACGCTGTACTGCCTGTGTGATTGTGCGCCAGATGGCCCGGGTTCGCGTGTGGACTCCGGGCCTTTTCGTTGATGGGAAATGCTTGCTGCTGCTCTGCAACGCCTCAACGGCGCTTCATTGCGCCATCCTGGCGCTGTTGCTCCAGGGGCGATCGATCAGCGACGAGGGGCGCATCTATGGGGCAGGGGAGCAGGAGTGGTGGTTGGCCGAGCAAGGATTGCAAGGACCCTTTCAGGGCAGACTTCGACATGATGCTGGTCGTGCCGGTTTCGCGTTCGGTCAGGCTCAATGGTTTCGCCACCTGCCTACGTCTGGAGGCCGTCTACTGGCGAATTCTCGAGGGTATCGCTCAGGCCAACGGTTGCTCGGTCAGCGCTGTGCTGTCCTATGTCGACCGCGAAGTGCACCTGCGCCAAGGTGGTGTGCGCAACTTCAGTGGGTTGATCCGGGTCATCTGCGTCGCATGGCTGCTGGATCCGCCGCGGACGCACTGATCGCTGGGCGGGCTGCGCTGTACGGCACAACCATATATAATCGCGCTTTTTGCTGCCATGGCAGCCTGCGTTGTGGTTGACGAGAGACCTCCATGCCCCTTTATGACTATCAATGCGCGTCCTGCGACCATCGCCTGGAGGCGTTGCAGAAGATCAGCGCAGCGCCGTTGACCGAGTGTCCCGCCTGCCAGGCACCCGCCTTGAAGAAATTGCTCTCGGTTCCCGGCTTCCGCCTGAGCGGCAGTGGCTGGTATGAAACCGACTTCAAGACCGGCGCGAAAAAGAACCTGGCCGGCGACAAGGCCGACTGAGTTGAATTGCAGCGACAGGGTCTTGCACTATTAGCCTTTAGGGCATGCAAGACCGCCACCGATTACACGAATCACGAGAAGCGAAACCACGATCATGATGCGCAGCCATTATTGCGGCCAACTGAACGAGAGCCTGGACGGCCAGGAAGTCACCCTTTGCGGCTGGGTCCACCGTCGTCGCGACCACGGCGGGGTGATCTTCCTCGATATCCGTGATCGCGAAGGCATGGCCCAGGTCGTGTTCGATCCGGATCGCGCCGACACCTTCGCCGCCGCCGACCGCGTGCGCAGCGAGTACGTGGTGCAGATCACCGGCAAGGTGCGCAAGCGTCCTGACGGCGCAGTGAATGCGAACATGGCCTCCGGCGCCATCGAAGTGCTGGGCTATCAGTTGAACGTGCTCAACGAAGCCGAAACGCCGCCGTTCCCGCTGAACGAGTATTCCGATGTCGGCGAGGAAACCCGCCTGCGGTACCGCTTCATCGACCTGCGCCGTCCGGAAATGGCCGACAAGCTGCGTCTGCGTTCACGCATCACCAGCAGCATCCGCCGCTTCCTCGACGAAAACGGCTTCCTGGACGTCGAAACGCCGATCCTGACTCGCGCCACGCCAGAAGGCGCCCGCGACTATCTGGTGCCCAGCCGCACCCACCCCGGCAGCTTCTTCGCACTGCCGCAGTCGCCCCAGCTGTTCAAGCAGTTGCTGATGGTGGCGGGTTTCGACCGTTACTACCAGATTGCCAAGTGCTTCCGCGACGAAGACCTGCGCGCTGACCGCCAGCCAGAGTTTACCCAGATCGACATCGAGACCAGCTTCCTCGACGAGTCCGAGATCATGGGCCTGACCGAGGGCATGATCCGCAAGCTGTTCAAGGAAGTGCTGGATCTGGAGTTCGGCGACTTCCCGCACATGACCTTCGAAGAAGCCATGCGCCGTTACGGCTCCGACAAGCCTGACCTGCGTAACCCGCTGGAACTGGTGGATGTCGCCGACCAGTTGAAGGATGTCGACTTCAAGGTCTTCGCCGGTCCTGCCAACGATCCCAAATGCCGCGTCACCGCCCTGCGCGTACCGGGCGGCGCTGCCATGCCGCGCAGCAAGATCGACGAGTACACCAAGTTCGTCGGCATCTATGGTGCCAAGGGCCTGGCGTACATCAAGGTCAACGAACGTGCCAAGGGTGTCGAAGGCCTGCAGTCGCCCATCGTCAAGAACATTCCTGAGGCCAACCTCGAGGTGATCCTCGATCGCGTCGGCGCGGTCGATGGCGATATCGTGTTCTTCGGTGCCGACAAGTTCAAGGTCGTCAGTGAAGCTCTGGGCGCGCTGCGCATCCGTCTGGGTCACGATTTCGATCTGCTGACCTGCGAGTGGGCGCCGATGTGGGTCGTCGACTTCCCGATGTTCGAAGAGAACGATGACGGCAGCTTCAGCGCACTTCACCACCCGTTCACCGCGCCCAAGTGCACCCCTGAAGAGCTCGAAGCCAATCCGGCCGGTGCCCTGTCGCGCGCTTACGACATGGTGCTCAACGGCACTGAGCTGGGCGGTGGTTCGATCCGTATCCACCGCAAGGAAATGCAGCAGGCCGTGTTCCGCTTGTTGGGCATCGATGCCGCGGAGCAGGAAGAGAAGTTCGGCTTCCTGCTCGATGCCCTGAAGTTCGGTGCGCCGCCCCATGGTGGTCTGGCCTTCGGTCTGGATCGCCTGGTCATGCTGATGACCGGCGCTCAGTCGATCCGAGAAGTGATCGCCTTCCCGAAAACCCAGAGCGCCGCCGATGTCATGACCCAGGCTCCAGGCCAGGTCGATGCCAAGGCGCTGCGTGAGTTGCACATCCGCTTGCGCGAGCAGACCAAGGTCGAGTGATCGATCTGTGCGCCCCTTGAGCGGGGCGCCTCGCGCTGCCGCGCAGGATTTTCGCGTTCCGCCCTTCGGGGCGGAACCTGTTTCTGTTTCACGAATTTGGAGTCGTTATGGCCGGTCATTCCAAGTGGGCGAACATCAAGCACCGCAAAGAACGCCAGGATGCCAAGAGAGGCAAGATTTTCACCAAGTGGATCCGCGAACTGACCGTCGCGGCCAAGCAGGGCGGCGGCGATCCGGCCTCCAACCCGCGTTTGCGCCTGGCGCTGGACAAGGCCCTGGGTGCCAACATGAGTCGCGACATCATCGATCGCGCAGTGGCGCGCGGCGCCGGCACCAACGAAAGCGACAACGTCGAAGAGCTCAGCTACGAGGGCTATGGTCCGGGTGGCGTGGCGATCATGGTCGAGGCCATGACCGACAACCGCAACCGCACCGCTGCCGCCGTGCGCCACGCGTTCGCCAAGTGCGGCGGTAACCTGGGCACCGATGGTTCGGTGGCCTACCTGTTCGAGCGCAAAGGCCAGATCAGCTTCGCGCCGGGTATCGAGGAAGACGCTTTGATGGAAGCGGCCATGGAGGCCGATGCCGATGATGTGGTCGGCAATGACGACGGCTCCTTCGATGTCTTCACCTCCTTCGGCGCTTTCTACGCCGTGCGGAGCGCTTTGGAGGAGGCCGGCTTCAAGGCTGCGGATGCGGAAATCGTCATGCAGCCGACCACCAGTGCGGAGCTCGATGAAGACGCTGCACAGAAGGTGCTCAAGTTGATCGATATGCTCGAGGACTTGGACGATGTCCAGAACGTCTATTCCAACGCGCAGATCAGCGACGAGATCATGGACAAACTCGGCTAAGGTTTCCTTGGCCTTCAGGGCTGCTTCGCGGGCAAGTCGCCGCAGCGAAGCAGCCGACGCAACGTGTTGACAACTGCAGGCCTTATGACGCTGATTTTAGGTATCGACCCCGGTTCGCGCATCACCGGGTACGGCGTTGTACGCCATACGCCGCGTGGCTGCGAGTACGTGGCTTCCGGATGTATCCGCACTGGCGGCGGTGAGCTGCATGAACGGCTGCAGATCGTCTTTCGCGGTGTCAGCGAGGTCATCCGCTTGCACGGTCCCGTCACCATGGGCATCGAGCGGGTGTTCATGGCGCGCAACGCCGACTCGGCGCTCAAACTGGGCCAGGCCCGTGGTGCCGCCATCGTCGCTGCCGCCGAGGCGGGACTCGAGATCGCCGAATACACCGCCAGTCAGGTCAAGCAATCGGTGGCCGGAAGCGGCGGGGCCAACAAGGAGCAGGTGATGCTGATGGTGATGCACCTGCTCAAGCTGACTCAGAAACCTCAGATCGATGCCTCCGATGCGCTGGCGATCGCCCTGTGCCACGCCCATACACGCTCCAGTCTGGTGCCGCACGGCCTGACGACTGCGCGTCGACGCGCAGGCCGCTTGCGCCTGTAACCACTTCATGCGCTGATACACATTTTGTCCGGGTGGCGCGTTCACCCGCCGTATTTGCTGATAGGGTTGACCGGTCACTGGCCGGGCAGTCTAGAGAAAGGATCGGAACGTGATTGGACGTTTGCGTGGCACCCTGGCGGAGAAACAGCCGCCGCACCTGATTATCGATGTCAATGGCCTGGGCTACGAGCTGGAGGTGCCGATGACGACGCTGTACCGCCTGCCCAAGGTCGGTGAAACGGTGACCTTGCATACCCATCTGGTGGTTCGCGAGGACGCTCACCTGCTCTATGGCTTCTTCGAAAAACGCGAGCGCGAGCTGTTCCGCGAGCTGATCCGGCTCAATGGTGTCGGTCCAAAATTGGCACTGGCACTGATGTCGGGCCTGGAAGTAGACGAGCTGGTGCGCTGCGTGCAGGCTCAGGACGCCTCTGCCCTGGTGCGTGTGCCCGGTGTTGGCAAGAAGACCGCCGAGCGCCTGCTGGTGGAACTCAAAGACCGCTTCAAGGCCTGGGAATCGTCGCCTGCCATGTTCACCCTGGTGTCTGATGGACCGCTGCCGGTGGCCAGCACCTCCAGCGCCGAAGCCGATGCGGTCAGTGCTCTCATCTCGCTGGGATACAAGCCGCAGGAAGCGAGCAAGGCGGTGTCGGCGATCAAGGACAAGGCGAGCATGAGCAGTGAAGAGCTCATCCGTCACAGCCTCAAGGGGATGATCGTCAAGTGATCGAAGCCGACCGTCTCATCGCCGCCAGCGGGCGGGATCGCGAAGAGGTCCAGGACCGCGCCATCCGTCCTTTGAGCCTGGACGACTATATCGGCCAGCCAGTCGTGCGCGAGCAGATGGGGTTGTTCATCCAGGCCGCGCGCGGCCGCCACGAATCGCTCGACCATACCCTCATCTTCGGTCCGCCAGGTTTGGGCAAGACCACGCTGGCCAATATCATCGCCCATGAAATGGGCGTTTCGGTCAAGAGCACATCCGGCCCCATTCTTGAGCGCCCTGGCGACCTGGCGGCGATGCTGACCAACCTGGAACCGCACGATGTGTTGTTCATCGACGAAATCCATCGCCTGTCTCCGGTGGTCGAGGAAGTGCTCTATCCCGCCATGGAGGATTTCCAGCTCGACATCATGATCGGTGAAGGGCCGGCGGCGCGCTCGATCAAGCTCGACTTGCCGCCCTTCACGCTTGTCGGCGCCACCACGCGCGCTGGCATGCTCACCAATCCACTGCGCGATCGCTTCGGTATCGTCCAGCGCCTCGAGTTCTACAGCAATCAAGACCTGGCAACCATCGTCAGCCGCTCCGCGCACATTCTCGGTCTGGTCATCGAAGACAAGGGCGCCTTCGAGATCGCCCGTCGTGCCCGTGGTACGCCACGTATCGCCAATCGGCTACTGCGCCGTGTACGTGACTATGCCGAGGTTCGCGGCAAAGGCCAGATCAGCAAAGACATCGCTGACATGGCGCTCAACCTGCTTGACGTGGACGAGCGCGGTTTCGATCACTCCGACCGACGCCTGCTGCTGACCATGATCGAGAAGTTCGACGGCGGTCCGGTGGGCGTCGACAACCTGGCTGCGGCCATCAGCGAGGAGCGCCATACCATCGAGGATGTGCTGGAGCCTTATCTGATTCAGCAGGGCTATATCATGCGCACGCCACGCGGTCGTGTGGTCACCCGCCATGCCTACCTGCATTTTGGTCTGAACATTCCTGGACGCTTTGCCGAGGGAGGAGAATTTTCCGATCCTGACGATCTGTAATCGATCAAATCGGGCATTTCGTGGTCATAGCGCCAGCACCTTGAGGCAGAGCGAACATCATCCCATTTCCAGGCAAAAAAACAGTTGCCGGAGCGGATTGGCAAGCTGAGGAGTAAGCACTAGAGTATGCGCGCGCAAAATCGGCCAGAGCCGTTCGCACATCGCTGTCGGGTTTATTACGAAGATACCGATGCGGGTGGGGTGGTGTACTACGTCAACTATCTGAAATTCATGGAGCGTGCTCGCACAGAGTGCCTGCGCCATCTGGGGTTTTCCCAGTTTGAGCTGGCAGAGCAGGGCCTGTTGTTCGTCGTCCACTCCAGTGAGGCCCGCTATCATGCGCCTGCGCGACTGGACGATGCGCTTCGAGTGACTGCGCAAGTGCTTGAACTCAATCGCGCCAGCCTGCGCTTCGTGCAGCAGGTGTGGCGGGAAAAGGATGAAACGCTGCTCTGCGAAGGGCAGTTCCTGGTGGCCGCCGTGCGCGCCGACACTTTCAAACCCCGGGCCATTCCCGTCGAACTGCGCGACGCGTTCATCGCGCACGGCTCGGGTACTCAATCGAACGCAGGAGAATAAGCGTGGAAGCAAACGTCGTCGACCATACCTCCATGTGGAGCCTGGTCGCCAATGCCAGTGTGGTGGTTCAGCTGGTGATGCTGACTCTTGTGGCAGCCTCGGTGACCTCTTGGATCATGATCTTCCAGCGCAGCACCATGCTGCGCGCCGGTCGTCGTGCGCTGGACGCTTTCGAGGAGCGCTTCTGGTCGGGTATCGACCTGTCCAAACTGTATCGTCAGGCAGGCAGCAATCCAGATCCGGATTCCGGTGTGGAGCAGGTTTTCCGTGCCGGTTTCAAAGAGTTCTCGCGCCTGCGTCAGCAGCCGGGGGTCGACCCTGATGCGGTCATGGAGGGCGTAGGGCGCGCTATGCGCGTGGCCATCTCGCGCGAGGAAGAAAAGCTCGAGCAGAGCCTGCCGTTCCTGGCGACTGTCGGCTCCACCAGTCCGTACATCGGTCTGTTCGGTACCGTCTGGGGCATCATGAACTCCTTCCGCGGACTGGCCAGCGCCCAGCAGGCGACCCTGGCCACTGTGGCTCCGGGTATCGCCGAGGCGCTGGTCGCCACTGCGATCGGCCTGTTCGCCGCGATTCCGGCGGTCATCGCCTACAACCGCTTCGCCGCGCGCAGCGAGACCTTGATCGGTCGCTATTACACGTTCGCCGACGAGTTCCAGGCGATTCTGCACCGCAAAGTGCACACCAGCGAAGAGTAATCAGGTAGACATCCATGGCCCGAGTTCGCCACAAACGCAAGCCGGTCGCCGAGATGAACGTGGTGCCCTACATCGACGTGATGCTGGTGCTGCTGGTCATCTTCATGGTGACTGCACCCATGCTCAACCAGGGCGTGAAGGTCGACCTGCCCAAGGTTTCCAGCGAAGCCTTGCCGCAGGACAACAACGTCCAGATCCTCACCATCTCGATCAAGGCCGACAAGACCTACTACTGGAACCTGGGCAGCGAAGTCGATACCGACAAGCAGATGGCCAAGGCCATGACCCTGCCAGAGATGACCGGCGCGGTGACCAAGATCATCGCTGCTGGTCGTGACCAGGGTAAGCAGACCCAGGTGTTCATCCGCGGTGACAAGGCCGTCGACTACGGCGCAGTGATGGGCGCCATGGGCGGTTTGCAGAAGGCCGGTGTCGGTAACGTTGGCCTGATTACCGAGGCGCCCTGATGCAACAGCGAGAGCCATCCGCCTCGGAAAGCTACTTCTGGCCCAGTGTCTGGGCCATCGGCCTGCATGTCCTGGTCTTCGCCCTGCTGTTCGTCAGCTTTGCCATGACGCCTGAGCTGCCGCCGTCCAAACCGATCGTCCAGGCTACGCTCTATCAGCTTAAGTCCAAGAGTCAGGCAACCACCCAGACCAATCAGAAGATTGCCGGGGAGGCGAAGAAAACCGCCTCGCGCCAGACTGAAGTCGAGCAGATGGAGCAGAAGAAGGTCGAGCAGGAAGCGGTGAAGGCGGCGGAACAAAAGAAAGCCGACGCTGCTCAAAAGGCCGAAGAAGCTCGTGAGGCCGCTGAGGCCAAGAAAGCCGAAGAGGCTGCCAAGGCCGCCGACGCGAAGAAAGCCGCCGAGCAGAAGAAGGCAGAAGAGGCCAAGAAACAGCAGGCCGACATCGCCAAGAAGAAGGCCGAGGACGAAGCCAAGACGCAGGCTGAGGAAGAGGCCAAGAAAGCGGCTGCCGAAGAGGCGAAGAAGAAAGCCGCTGAAGACGCCAAGAAAAAAGCGGCCGAGGACGCCAAGAAGAAAGCGGCGGCAGCCGAGGACGCGAAAAAGAAAGCAGCCGAGGAAGCCAAGAAAAAGGCCGCTGCGGATGCGCAGAAGAAAAAGGCTCAGGAAGCGGCTCGCAAGGCGGCTGAGGACAAGAAGGCGCAGGCGCTGGCCGAATTGTTGTCCGACACCACCGAGCGACAGCAGGCGCTGGCCGACGAGCAGGGCGACCAAGTGGCGGGTGATTTCGATGACCTGATCCGTATGCGCGCTGCCGAAGGTTGGGCAAGGCCGCCCTCGGCTCGCAAAGGCATGACGGTAGTGCTGCAGATCAACATGCTCCCGGACGGCACCATCACCAACGTGGGTGTGGCCAAGTCCAGTGGCGACGGGCCGTTCGACAGTTCGGCGGTAGCGGCGGTGAAGAATATCGGCCGATTGACCGAAATGCAGGGCTTGAAGCCGAACGAATTCAATCCGTATCGTTCGTTCAAGATGACATTTACACCTGAGGATCTTGCGTTGTGATTAAACGTCTGAGAGGACTGCTGGTCGTGCTCTGCTGCGTGGCAGGCATGGCGGTGGCAGAGGAAAAGAACATCCTGGTCACCAGCGGTAGCGACCGGGCAACGCCTATCGCAGTGGTGCCATTCGGCCTGCAGGGCGGCAGCGTGCTACCCGAGGACATGGCCGACATCATTGGCAATGACCTGCGTAACTCGGGTTACTACGCGCCTATTCCACGGCAGAACATGATCAGCCAGCCGACCCAGGCCAGCGAAGTCATCTTCCGTGACTGGAAGGCGCTGGGCGCGCAGTATGTGATGGTCGGCAACGTGGTGCCCTCAGGCGGTCGCCTGCAGGTGAGCTACGCGCTGTTCAACGTCGCTACCGAGCAGCAGGTGCTGACCGGCAGCGTCGGCGGCAGCGTCGATCAGTTGCGTGACATGGCGCACTACATCGCCGACCAGTCGTTCGAGAAACTCACCGGTATCAAGGGCGCGTTCTCCACACGCATGCTCTACGTGACCGCCGAGCGCTTCTCGACCAACAACACCCGCTACACCCTGCAGCGGTCCGACTATGACGGTGCGCGTGCGGTGACCTTGCTGCAGTCTCGCGAACCGATCCTGTCGCCACGTTTCGCACCCGATGGCAAGCGCATCGCCTATGTCTCGTTCGAGCAGCGACGTCCGCGCATCTTCGTGCAGAACATCGACACCGGTCGTCGTGAGCAGATCACCAACTTCGAAGGCCTCAACGGCGCGCCGGCCTGGTCGCCGGATGGCAATCGCCTGGCGTTCGTACTGTCCAAGGACGGTAACCCCGACATCTACGTGATGAACATGGGCTCGCGTCAGATCAGCCGTGTCACTGCTGGCCCGGGTATCAACACCGAGCCGTTCTGGGGCAAAGATGGCAACACCCTCTACTTCACCTCCGACCGTGGCGGCAAGCCGCAGATCTACAAAACGTCGGTCAGCGGTGGTGGTGCCGAGCGTGTCACCTTCGTCGGTAACTACAACGCCAACCCGAAACTCTCGGCAGATGAAAAAACGCTGGTGATGATCCATCGTCAGGACGGTTTCACCAACTTCAAGGTGGCGGCACAGGACTTGCAGCGCGGAAGTGTAAAGATTCTCTCCGAAACCAGTCTTGATGAGTCTCCCACTGTTGCGCCCAACGGCACCATGCTAATCTACGCCACCCGCCAGCAGGGCCGGGGAGTCTTGATGCTCGTGTCGCTTAACGGCCGTGTGAGGCTCCCACTTCCTACCGCTCAAGGCGAAGTCAGAGAACCGTCCTGGTCCCCCTACCTGAACTGATTGCGGCGTAACAATATTGCTTAACACACTGGGGTTTCATTAGGAGTTTCACGATGGAAATGCTGAAGTTTGGTAAATTCGCTGCGCTGGCTCTGGCCATGGCTGTGGCCGTAGGTTGCTCCTCCAAGGGCGGTGACAATGCTGGCGAAGGCGCAGCAGTTGATCCTAACGCTGGCTACGGTGCAAACACCGGCGCTGTCGACGGTTCCCTGAGCGAAGAAGCCGCTCTGCGCGCTATCACCACCTTCTACTTCGAATACGACAGCTCGGACCTGAAGCCAGAAGCCATGCGCGCTCTGGACGTTCACGCCAAGGACCTGAAAGCCAACGGCAATCGCGTTGTTCTGGAAGGCAACACCGACGAGCGTGGTACCCGCGAGTACAACATGGCTCTGGGTGAGCGTCGTGCCAAGGCCGTTCAGCGCTACCTGGTTCTGCAGGGCGTTTCCCCTGCTCAGCTGGAACTGGTTTCCTACGGTGAAGAGCGTCCGGTTGCCACCGGCCACGACGAGCAGTCCTGGGCTCAGAACCGTCGCGTAGAACTGCGTAAGTAAGTTCTCATGCGTATGGGCCGCCGTGTAGTAACCGTCCTCGCCCTCAGCCTGCCGCTCTCGGCACTGGCTGCGGTTCCTGTAGTAGATGACAACGGGGGCAGCTATCCGCCCTCGGGTTATGGCACGAGCGGCGCCTATGCCGGCGCAGGGGCTTCGGCTCCTGCGTCCGCGCAGGGCCAGCTGTTCCTGCAGCTGCAACAGATGCAGGACCAGATCTCCCGCCAGCAAGGCATCATCGAAGAGCTGCAGAACGATGTGTCGCGCATGAAGCAGGAAAACCTGGAGCGTTACCAGGATCTGGACAAGCGCATCAACAGCGGCGCAGCCGCTGCACCCGCCGCAACACCCGATAATTCCTCCACCGGTGGTGCCTCCGGCGCCGCAGGTGCTGCTGCCGGTGCAAGCGCCGCGCAGCAACCGGCAGCCAATGCCGAGCCAGCCGATCCGGCGAAAGAAAAGCTGTTCTATGACGCCGCTTTCGATCTGATCAAGCAGAAAGACTTCGACAAGGCCAGCCAGGCTTTCGCGGCCTTCCTGCGCAAGTACCCCAACAGCCAGTACGCCGGAAACGCACAGTATTGGCTGGGTGAGGTGAATCTGGCCAAAGGCGACTTACAAGGTGCCAGCCAGGCTTTCGCCAAGGTCAGTCAGCTGTACCCCAAGCACAGCAAGGTTCCTGATTCCCTGTACAAACTGGCTGACGTCGAGCGACGCCTGGGCCATACGGACAAGGTCAAGGGTATCCTGCAGCAGGTTATCAACCAGTATCCTGGCACCTCAGCCGCACAACTGGCACAGCGCGATCTGCAGAAGCTCTGAGCGTTACCGTTCGAAAGAAACCCGCGCCCGTCGCGGGTTTTTTCGTTAGACTCTGTGCCCTTTTTTCGTAAACACGCTGTCGCGGATAACGCCATGTCGAGTCCGGGACAGTGCCTGACGGAGGCGGTCAGCCTGTATAGCTGTCACGCCCGTGGCGATCATGCAAGACACATTACGCATCACCGAAGTCTTTTACTCTTTGCAGGGTGAAACACGCACGGCTGGGTTGCCCACCGTATTCGTGCGTCTCACCGGCTGCCCATTGCGGTGTCAGTACTGCGACAGCGCCTACGCATTCAGTGGCGGTACCGTACGCGCTCTGGACGATATCCTGGAGCAAGTTGCCGGCTATCGTCCGCGCTATGTCTGCGTCACCGGCGGCGAACCTTTGGCTC
Organism: Pseudomonas sp. SC11; assembly: GCF_047039205.1. NCBI lineage: Bacteria > Pseudomonadati > Pseudomonadota > Gammaproteobacteria > Pseudomonadales > Pseudomonadaceae > Pseudomonas > Pseudomonas sp. SC11. Next base: position 1,500,669 of record NZ_CP178183.1, read on the forward strand.
AGCCCAATGCCCTGCCTCTGCTCAAGCGCCTGTGCGATGCCGGTTTCGAAGTTTCGCTGGAAACCAGCGGAGCGCTGGATATCTCGCAGGTAGATACCCGTGTCAGCCGCGTGGTCGACCTCAAGACTCCAGGCTCGCAGGAGGCTCATCGCAATCTCTATGCGAACATCGATCACCTCAGGGCCAACGATCAGGTCAAGTTCGTGATCTGCTCGCGCGAGGACTATGACTGGGCCGTATCCAAGTTGATCCAGTACAACCTCGACCAACGCGTCAGTGAGGTGCTCTTTTCTCCAAGCCATCACCAAGTGAGCGCGACCGATCTGGCCGACTGGATCATCGCAGACAACCTGCCGGTTCGTTTCCAACTGCAATTGCACAAGTTGCTGTGGAATGACGAACCTGGACGCTGATCAAGAGAGTAAACGACATGACTGATAAACGCGCAGTGATCCTGCTGTCGGGCGGGCTGGACTCGGCCACGGTGGTCGCGATGGCCAAGGCTGACGGCTACAGCTGTTACACCATGAGCTTCGATTACGGCCAGCGCCACCGAGCCGAGCTCAACGCAGCGGCGCGCGTCGCCCGCGACCAAGGGGTGGTCGAGCACAAGGTGATTGGCTTGAATCTCGATGGCATCGGCGGCTCGGCGCTCACCGACAGCAGTATCGATGTGCCCGAGGCGCCCACAGAAGGGATCCCGGTCACCTATGTGCCGGCGCGCAATACCGTCTTCCTCTCGCTGGCGTTGGGCTGGGCCGAAGTGTTGCAAGCGCGGGACATCTTCATTGGCGTCAATGCGGTGGACTATTCGGGTTACCCGGACTGTCGCCCCGAATTCGTCGAAGCGTTCGAGCGCATGGCCAATCTGGCCACCAAGGCTGGCGTTGAAGGGCAGGGGTTCCGGATCCAGGCACCGCTGCAAAATTTGAGCAAGGCCCAGATCGTCCAGGCGGGTGTGGCGCGTGGTGTGGATTACAGCCTTACCGTGTCTTGCTATCAGGCTGACGACGACGGCCGCGCGTGCGGCAAGTGCGACAGTTGCCGCTTGCGCGCCGAGGGATTCAAGGCCGCAGGGGTCGCGGATCCGACACGTTATTTTTGAAAAAAGTACGATGGGGTGTTGATTTCATGTGAGAAATCAGTAATATACGCGCCATCCAGCGGGTCGTTAGCTCAGTTGGTAGAGCAGTTGGCTTTTAACCAATTGGTCGTAGGTTCGAATCCTACACGACCCACCATATTCACAGCGGTTCGTGAGTACTAGAGAGGGGGGCTTGCCACAGCCATTGTCTAGTCTTGCAGCCGTCTGGAGCGAACCTTAGGCTCGCTTCACAGTGATGTCAATATGGAATAGCCCGCCGCTTTCGGTGGGCTTTTTCGCGTCTGGGTCAAAAAACTCAATGAGTTAGCGGGTTTGCGGGCTATTCCAGCTCTCAGATCTTGTTCTTTGAGTTGGGCTTGAATCGCGGGCAGCCGAAAGCATGGCGCCAGTTTCCTAGCACCATGACCTGGGACAGCATTTCCCTTTTTCAGCCTGCTTCAGGTATCAACGAATGGTCAGTTAGCCGCTCGTCGCCCTCCGTCAAGGGGAGGCACGCGCGCTGTAGACCGAGCCTGATTCAACTGAGGATGCTCGGGTAAACGGTGTGCTTCTGACGCTTGAGGCCATCAAGCTGAACAGCAATGTGGGCGAAAAGAGCTCTTCGGGCGGTAGCAGATCGCTGGAACAGCTCTCCCCAAGATATTGAATACCTGGAGCAGGTCCTCCACCTCCATGGTGGTTTTGCTCTATGGTCCTCCGGTGTCCTGTGTCGATGCGCGCCTGGCTTGCACCAGTCCTCAAGCTTGGTGCACCGCTGTCGTCGACCCGGCGTACCAGGTGCAACGCTCCCTGCTGCAAGCTACGTTCATGCAGCACGTCACGCATGTGGTCGTAGTCGGCCTCGATGTAGCTCATCGTCGTAGCGATGTTTGAGTGATTCAGCAGGTTCTTGGTTAGGTGGATGTTTCTCTCCGGCTGTTTCATCAGATCGGTCGCCAGGGTGTGCCTGAACCGGTGAGGTGTCATTCGGACGCCGAGCTTGTCGATCAGCTTCTTGTACATCGCCTCGACTTGATCGGAGTTCATTTCCTCCCGTTTGTAGTGGCGGGAGAAGCGATTGACGTTGAACAGCTGGTCTTCGGCGGCGAAGCCAGCTCGGCCAGCTTCGTCCAACAGCCTGCGCATGTGAGGTGCAAGGCCGTCCATGATGGGGATGCGGAATTCGCGGTGGGTCTTCTCTGTCTCGCCTCGGACCAGGATTAGCTGCTGATCCCAATCAACATCCTGCAGTCGGATGCACAGCAGTGCATTCAGCCTGATCCCGGTGTAATAGAAGATCTCGAATGTCGCCAACCAGAACCAGGCAGGCGTGATCCTGGCTCGTTCACCTGTTGAGAGCTCCTGATCCGCCAAGCTTTTGAGCCAGCGCCGGGCACGATGGATCGCCTCGCCGGCAATGATCTTGCTCGGCCGCTTGGGGGCGATGACCGTGGTCTTTTTGAAGGGGTTCAAGAGCGTCGTCGGGATGATTCCGTACTCGATCCCATAGCCCCAAATGGTCCGCAGGTGGTTGGAGTAGGTATTCCAGCTGCGTTTAGATAGCCCACCATCGATCACGCTGGTCCTCCATGCGAGGATCCCGCGCCGATCGATCGTTTCAATGTCGACGGATTTGCCGAAGTGCTTTTCCAAGGACTTCATCGCGGCGCCGTAGATCTTGGCGCTTGCCTTGCGTAAGTCGTGGTCTACCAGGTATTCCTGCAGCAATTGCTCGGGCTTCATTCTGCAGCCCCATCCACGACCCGGCTTATGCTCGGATTATTGAACGGTTGCTCGCTGAAAAAGAGCTTTGGGTCGCTGAGAAGGTAACCCTTCAGTTGCTTGGTTTTTCTCGGGCCTGTGACATTGAAGGTCCAGATGTTCAGCTGTTTGCTGGTCTTTTGGTGGAGTTTCTCTTTCTCGAATGCACGCTGGACTTGTTGCCAGGCTGCTGTGCCAGGCTTGTCGGAACTACGCTCCAGTTCGGGATGTTCCTGCACATATCGTTTGAAGATACCTGGTGTCACGAGCATCGCCGTGTCTTCGACGGTGTGAACCAGGGCTTTGGCGTCGTTGATGATCAATTTGTGAGAGGTGATACCTGCTTTCAGCCAGGCTACGAAAGCCCCTCCCAACGTACTACTGGTAGGCATTGTATTGATGTCTTTTTGTACTGCATTCCGTGCTGTGGCTACTGAATCTTCCTCAGCCGGCTCTACCTCATCGAGTCCTTGAGGAGGGGGAGGGGCGGCTACTGAGGCTTGGCTAGCGTTTAGCTCTTCTGATGGCGTAGTGATATTACTATAGAGTGCCAATAATTCGTCGCGCTCAGATGGTCGAATTCCGTCGGTGGGCGCGGGCTGCTTCAGTGCTCGGGCGTTCTGCAGCTGTGGTTGAGCGTCGGAAGTGTAGTCCGCCGGATCATCAGGTACCTGGCAGATGGTTTCGGCATGTGTTGACGCAGTCGTTGTCGGCTGGGCTGTGGACGAGTCCAGGTCTGCGGTCAACGTGCCTGTGTAAGCGGCCGGACGCTCATCTGGGTTCTGCCATATCAGCGCTGGTGACACCTTCAAAAAGGTAAAGCTGTTCTTCCAGCCGCGGCCATTGTCGATGGTCGCTTTCCAGATGGCCTTGTCCTGGGCGTTCGTCTGGATGATCGCTTGATCCTGCAGCATGTTGAAAAACGGGGCGTTGGAGCTTGGTACTCCTTCGATACCCTGGGTGAGTAGATAGGCGCGCAGTTGGTCAGCGATCGGCTTGCTGACCAACCACAAAGCGTCCTGGGTCAGCCAGCCGTCTGCCGGCCCGTCGGGATGGTTTAACTTCAACTTCTCGCGAACCAGGAAGCGAAGGCCATCGGCCAGTTGTCGCTGCAGCGTTTGTTTGGGGGCCGCGATTGCGCGCTCAGGGTTTCCTCCCAGTTGCTGAGCGACGGACGCTTTATCCGCCTGAACGACAATCTCAGCAAGTATCCCGGCGTGCTCGTGCTGCCCGGCCAGGAGGTAGATGAGTTGCTTCCACAGTTCAGGGAACCTGCTGAGCCAGTCCAATATTCCGCTGTCCAGGACCTGGGTGTACACGAGGGCTGAGGCAGCTCCATGAAGCTGGTATTCGCGGCCTTTCACATATTGGAACCGGTAAGGCCGAGTGATCGGCCCATGCCACGGATGCCAGAGCTGACCACTCTCCAGCTCTACTCGCACGTCAACAGCAATCTTCCCGAGGTCGTGCAGCAGGGCGCCATAAGCCGCAGCAGCCGTCCAGGCTTCAGCCTGGGCTGACTGTGACTCTGGAGGCGCGCCTATAGGTAGCAGGTGTGTCTGCCGGATCTTGAGGGCGTAAGCCATGATCTCCAGGCCATGGTCCAGCAGTCCACCAAGATGAGCGTGGTGGTGGTTCTCAGAGGCAGGGAGCAACTGCACCAGCTCAGCGTAGCGCTCGAGCGGCTTGAGGTAGAGGGTGTTGAACTGGGCTCGCGAGAGCGAAGCCCGACGCCAAATGTTCTCCAGGAGCTGCTGACGGAGGGGGCTCTGCAGGAGGGCTGCAGCCTTCTTCGGCAGGTGGAAGCCTTGCGGTGAGGCTTCTGTCGATGGTTTGGCCGTCCGCCGGCCTAACCAGGATAGGAGGTGCATAAAGTGCTCCATGGGGGTGTGCATGGAGCGGGCTTTTCTACTATCCATTCTCTGATATCAATGTGAAATCGATTCTTGAATCAACCTGAATTTTGAGGCAATGTGCCACTATATGCATTGTTTTAGGGCGTTTCAGATGATAAGGCTACCAATACTAAACATCTTCCCATTCACGTTTGAGGAATACGTTGCTCCAGTTAATCCATTTTTACTGGCTACTTTGGGACAAGAGTCTCCGCCGAGGCCGCAGATTACTGTCAATAATGCATTGGATTTTGCTCGTTACTCTGCTAGAAAAAGAGGGGCGTGCAATCACCTTGATGACTTTGTTGTCGCAGCACTCGATAATAATGGAGGTTCAAAATTCGCTTGGCTGCAAAACATGCCAGACAATAGCCAAGTTCCTGCGATTTTGCGGTATCAAACCAATCATGATAATACTTACGAAATGATGGGGGAGCTAGAACGTTTGCAAACTACACTAAGCCCAGGCCAGGTTCTGTTTCACGGAGGCCATTGGAAATGGGAGTTGCAGCGTGGCACGATTGTCCGTCAAGATGTACCTCTGTCTACAAGTCTAACGGCGGTGACATCGGCATGTCATTCAAGAGATAGTGGGAAGCAAGAGAATGGACCGTTTTATTTGTGGGTCATTAAGATAGGTGGCTCATTCAAGGCCCCGGTTTATTTTTATAACTACTATGAAGGCTCAGATCACAGGCATGAATTTGAGGTGCTGATTGCTCCAGGTAGTCTTATGCGGGTGGAGTCTGTTGAGCCAGTTGAAGACTACTACTTGGTGTGTGTGGTTCTGGAGTAAGTCTATCCCTTTGATTAGGCCCTTTTGGATAAGGCTTTTACCCTTCTGATCCATTCCATTATCCATTCAAGCCCGTTCGTTCTGAGCCATTTATCCTTTACGGCTGATGGAGGTGCTTCAGAAATTGAGATACTTCCATCGCGTCATGCAGGACTCGGAGAATCTCAACGGTCTGGTCTTGCCCCGTCCGGAAGAACACGATGTGACGGGGCCTGATGATACGGCCGTCACTGGTCTGCAGAGGTTTGTAAGCCAGATGCAGGCTGCGAAGGCCAGACGAAATCTCATCTCGTGAAGTGCTACCGATGGTTGCTGGATCATACGTCAGTTCCTGGAACGTCGCCTGCAGCTGGTCCTGATACTGACTTCTCACGAACTCACCATGCCTCACTTGGGTGAAGCGAAGGGTATCTGCAATGTCGATCTGTGCCTGAGCTGCAATGCGTACCACGGACCTATTCATGCTTGTTTGCCCGCGGGTCGTCCTAGGGTGTGGAGATAGGCTGCAAGATTAGCCGGGTCGACCTCCTCATACTGACCTGCCTCGATCTGCATCATGGCCACGGATGTTGCGTTCCGTAGTGCTTCAAGCCTGGCTGACTCAGCTGCTTCATGCTCGAGCAGCATCCGAATCCCCGCGCGGACGACCTCGCTGAAATTCTGGTAGCGACCAGTGCTGACGAGATCATCAATCAACTGCTCCATCGGCTTAGGAACGACGATATTATGGGTTGCCATGGATGCGAACCTCATGAGTGATGATGGCGTTTTATGCCATGCCTCTTGCGAAAATGCCAACGGTGTCGTATATCTGATGGCAAGGTGCTCTCGTAGAGCAAGGGGATGGACCATGACCATAGCCGCCAAACATTCGATTGCCTTCCGTCTAGGACGGGTTATGGGGGCAATGGCTCGCTTCGGTATGCATGACCGGAACCCGACTTTGCGTTGGGTCAAGCGAGTGTTCTTTGCGACTTTTATCGTGTTGGTTTTAGCCACCTCGATAAGTTGGATTCTGTCGGCGCTGCTGACAGCTATTTTCTTGGTTCTCGTTCTGTATGCTTTTTCCAGAGTTAAGCCTGATAATGCCGAGCTGTTTGCTGAGGATAAAGAGGCGCCTTTCGGTCGAGACGGAGTTATGGGCTGCCCTCTGACTATTTGGGGGGAGCGCACTGATGGGCTTGATCGGGATTTGCCATAAGAAAGCTTGGTCCGAGTGATGGACCAAGCTCCCGTTGTTACTGTCCGCTAACTGTCTTTACTGCCTTCTGGGCCATCTGCCCACCTTCGCTTCCAGCCTTTCCAACTGCATCGGTTCCTTTGGTTAGACCATTGAGAATTGTCCCTGTTTGCACTCCTGCCCAGCCGAGTGCAACTACCCAGAACGTTGGGAGAATGATGAACATCGAACCCATGACGAAGTTAAGAATCGCGTCTTGAGTTGTGGTGTTTAAGCCCATCACTGGATCAAAGGATAAGTGCGGCGAACCTGAGCCATACAAAACGTCGATGATAGTGCTGTCGACCCATCTTGCCAGTTGAAACCAGAAGTCTACAAATATCAAGGCGAACATTGTTACTGACATGGTCATGGCAACCTTCAGTTGATACGCTCCGATTATCAGTACCAGGGGAATGCAGATGACCATAGCCATCTTGAGGAAAGCCACTACCATCGGTAATGCTTGACGCACCATGTCCATTGCCGGGAAGAAGGCCAGTGAGCCAACAGCCACCCCCAGTGTTCCCCCTGCACGAGCAAGGCCATTCCAGACGGTTCCATCGATCTGACCGCCATAGTCGGTGTAGACGTCGCCGTTGACCTGGCTGGATGGCGACACGAGTTGGCGAATCATCGAGTCGGTTACTTCTTCCTGGGACAGCCACTTTGCCCATCCCAGAAACTGGTTCAGCAGACTTGGGTCGACCTGGGCTTTCAGTCGGTCCCGTAGGCCGATGCTCCCATCTGACCACCACTGCTTGCAGCTGGGGTACCCACCACCTCCGGTCACCTGGGGCATGCCATCATCACGTTTGGCGTCATACGGCCAGGATGTACGGGGTGTTCTGGAGTAGTCCGTGTCGTAATAACCTGTTGTACTCAGCAGATAGTGGGAGCCGATCCAGTTCAGGTCCTGCAGGGCCTTCTGGTCTTTGGCGATCGACCCAATGTCGGGCTGACGCATGAACAGGCGCGCGCGGGAAGGACCGAAGCAATCATGGGTGAAGTCTGCCACCTCCTGCGCGAGTAGGGGATTGCCGATCCTCATCGCGTCGACTTCCATGCGCATTTGCCTGAGATCCGTACCGCAAGGGATTGCTGCAACAGCGCCGCTATTCAATCCCTTGGACAGCGCATGTACGAGCGCCCACCACACCGGCACCTTCGCGCTCTTGCCGGCCAACGAGCTGAAGGTCGTGTTCCACCCTGTCTCAGAGGGGGCTGGTGTCAGCACCTGGCACTGCCTCCCTCGCGATTGGTCGAATTGCAAAGTGTCAAAGCCAACGGGTATGAATGGCACTGCGCACAGAGATACCACTACATAACCGACGTAGATCCGGGTCTCAATTCGAGCCAGGGACAGCACTCCCTTGTTGCCCTCGTCGGCGCCTTCACCTCGGACTTTGAGCCACTCCTGGGCCACGATGATGATGAAGGGCAGTGCGAACAGGCCCGTGTCCGAAATCATGTCCCAGATCCCGTTGTTGATGATCCATCCTACAAGGGTGAGGTAATACTCCAGATAGTCGTTCGTATAGAGTGTCATAGCACCTCCGACCAGATGATTGGTGCTTTAGAGATCTCAATGACTACGAACAGCAGGAGCACCAGGAACTCGATCCTCTGCGTTCCCTTTGATGGTTGTCCCGCCTCAGGTTCGGGTAGGCGCGCTTTGAGTTTTAACCAGCCAAAGACGATGATGCCGTAGAGGGCAATTCGCCATAACAGCAGTGATAGGTAATTTCCTTCACGCCACCTTAACCAGGCGTCGAACACGCCCAGGTGATTGATCGCGATGATGCCGAGCAACACGCTCAGCAGCAGCATCACCACGCTGAGAACCACGCCTCCCAGCAGAACTTTTAGGGGGTGGGCTTTTTTCTCGACATCCTCGGACATATTCACTCCTTGCCTGCTGGCTTCTGAAGCTGTAGCAGACGATCCTGTTCAGGGGCCGCGTCATAGATCGAGCGGGAGCTTTCAGAGCGCGCCTTGCCTCGTTCGATGATCTTCATCGGGGAGTTGTTGGCGAGCTGCTGCCGCATGTCGAGTTCGGTCTTGAGGTTGGTGATGAGTTGCTGAAGCGAGTCGACCTGTCCAAGAGTGGCCTCAACGGCCAACTTGTTAGCATTGACATTGGGTTCTTTGCTGCCTGTAATCAGCATGCGTTGCAGTAGCAGCCCTTTCTCCAGGACATCTGCCAGGGCCACCTCGGAAGCCAAGCGTGAGGCCAGCACCGCCTGATCCCGCTCGTCACGAAGGGCTGTAACGACTCCACGAGTGATAGGGAGGGAGTCGCTGCTTGCTTCCCGCAGCTTTTGTGAGGTGATCTGCGTGCCGGGCTTCAACAGCTCCTGCAGGGCTGCGAGCTTCTTGTCGTATGTCTCCTGGATCAGCGGGGTTAGGCCCACACCCGGAGTTGAGGTCGTGGTGCAGCCCTCACAGGTCCGGATCTGCTGTTCACCCAGGACACGGTTTGCGAACTTGGCTGCCTCGGCAGGTGATTCCCAGCTACCGCACACCAGTCCATTCGAGCAACTGGACTGCGGAATGCTCGAGGTGTCCTGCGCTGAGCGGTTGTTGAGAAGGTTAAAGCCTGCCTTCGCGACGTCCCCTACCACCTTGATGGGCTGCTGCCCATTCCCCCCCGCCTGTTTGCCACCTACCCAGGTCACGCCATTGGTGCCGGGCGCTTTCTCGACCTTGTCGATCACTGCTACGGCGTCGTTGCTGGACCCCAAGGCTTGCCCCATTTTCTGGCCCTCTGCAACCTTGCCCCATCCCATCTGGCCACCTGCGATGTCGGCCATCCGTTCGGCCATTGCCCGGCAGGTTCCCTTTGATCGGTCGTAGTCAAGGCGCGCCTGCAGTATCCCGTTTGTGAGCAGATTGTAGAGGGCAGGGTTGGCCCGCTGCAGGATCAGTGCCGGCAGTGAAGTGACAGCGCTGGTCGCGTTCTGGATAACGCTGCCCATGATCTGTTGGAAACCCTGCGTTGCGCCGTTGAGCTGGTTCTGCAGCGTGTTGCTGAGGTCCATGTTTCCGCAGACCAGGTTGTTCTGCCAGCCGACACCGACGCTGATGCTCTCCATCTGGCCAGCACTGCCCATCTGTACAGCGCTGCCACCACCGATGCTGTAGAGCACGTCGTCTCCGATCACGCTGCCTTGGGATTCCACCTTGATCGGGTCGGCGGCCTCGGCCATGCACCAGGTGTTGGTCATGCCAACTGCGAGAATGATCGCGATGGTTAATTTGTTCATTGAGCTCTCCAGTTGTCTCTCATTGGAAGTCAGTGCTTCCCAGGAAAATTTGGCCCTTACGCTGGCAGCATGAGTAGGGTCGCCACAGGGCCCACGCGTAGGCTTCGTCGATAGCGTCGGCATTGAAGCCGGGGGAGGGGAATACCGCGCAGGTGGGGCTCATGGTTGGCGTGAGTTGCTGCCATTTTCCGGTGCTGGCATCGCCTTCTTTCAGCTCGCCGGCAGGCCAGTAGCCTGGCTCTGCAAGACTGCGCATTGGCAGGTACACGTGGGGTTGACCTACACGGGTGGTGACGTCGCCGGCGCGCTGGGCGATGACAGCACCGGCCTTGAAATCGTCGACCTGATGGATGAAGCCGCTGCGTGGGTAAACGCTTCCCCACATGTCTGCCGATAAAAGGCCGCCGACTTCACGCATGCCCGGAATCAGGGCTTCTGGGTAAACGGACTCGGGTACTCCGTACCGCCATGCAAGGGTGTCCAGCGTGCTGAGCATGTATGGAACGAAGGGCGTGGTCGCGCCGTGGCAGGAATAGCCGAAAGAACTGGCGAACCGGCTGAACACCGCAGCTCCAGGATGGCCAATAACGTCTGCCTCCTTGAACTTGGCGATGTTGTTCTCGGCGTTGTGGTTGCTTGTTCCATCATTACCGGCTTGCGCTACTGCATTCGGCGCTCCCATGGGGCTCATTTCTGTCCAAGGGTTTTCCCCGGTATTGGCGTAGACAGATACCACCGCGTCCGGGATGTAATGCCGGACTTTGGCGGAGGTTCTGACCTTGCAGCCACCAGGAGTGCAGAGCAGCCAGTAGCAGATGCCGACCACTTTGTACTCAAGGCAGGTCGGCGAGCTGGTGGAGGCGATAATTGCCGCCGAGCTGATGGCCGCTGATGCTGAGAAAGGGAGTGCTGCTGAAAAAATACCGGTCAGGGTGAGTTTGGAGATTCGCCTCATCATTGCCTCCTTGCACGGTTGATGGTCAGCATCGCTGCTGCCACGTCGGGTTGGCCGTACACCACATACCGGCGGTCGACTACCACCGCCGGTACCTTCGTAACACCGACGCTCCAGGCATCAGCATTTCCCTGCTGGGCGGTGGCCAACTGTTGCATCAGTGCGGCCCCTGCCGGAGTGCTCATCAGCCGTCGTGCGGTGAGAGCGGCCTGGTGAGGGTTAGGTGGCAGCTCCCGGGACAACTGCTCCTCAATGCGCTGTTGGTCATCGAGCTTTATGACACGCACATCTGCAGGTACGGAGGTCAGTGGGTGCGCTGAGTCTGTTATGGCCCAAATCTCGGCATGGGCGGTGCTGGTGGTCAACGCGACAACGAGCAAGGGGGCTGCTCGCCATAACGGTTGGGGGGGATTGAACATGGGACTGCACCTGAAGTGGGGACCGATACAGGAAAACGGATCGGCCCAACAGGCGCAGTAGGAAATAGATATCTGAGGGTGCTTGGATTTATCGCGGAGTCAGGTCGGGTGGAACAGACTCAGCGTCTTTGCGCTGGCAGGCTTGTGGATATGGCTCATATCGCCTGGAATGTGAATTAGTAGAACCATTCCGCGTCGTCTGGATCCTGCTCCTCCAAAGTCATTTCGCGCTGCAGGTTCAGCTCGAGCACGGTCCCCGGCGCCGGCGCATACCAGTCGACGATCACGAAGCGTCCTTTGCCTGTGGCAGCTTCATACTCCATGAGGACGCAGTCGTCATTCCACTCCTGGAGAGCCCAGCTTAGCTCAGAGTGTGAGGGTGACTCCTCCCCAACTGGCTCAAGCTGAAACCATCCATGGCCAGAGCCTGCGCTGGGAAAGAACCTGCTTGGCAGGTTGCTTTCTTCTTCATTGTTGTCGTTGCGTAATACCGTGAGTTTGATCATTACCTGGCCTAGTCCTCGCGCACTGGGGCCCGGGCAGCGAGGGCATCGATAACCGACAACAGCGCGGCGCTGTCCACGGGGCCCTCCAGGCGCATACTGTGCCCAGTCAAACTGTCGGTGATCTCGACCGTAGGGGTAGCGGCAATGCCGCGGCTCTTAGCCACAGCAATCTGTCCCTCAACAACTCTGCGGATGTCCATGTTTGCTCTAGCGCATTTGGAAAGAGCCTCGGTGGACACACCGGGCACCTCCAGTTTCTCAGCCAGTCCTTGTCCGTCCCCCCCTGTACGCTGCAGAATCAGCTCGATCGCCTGCCAGAATACCGCCGCCCCCCCTAAGTATCCTGCGCATTGAACGATACGCGCCTCAGATTGTGCGGCAACTCCATGAATATCGAGGGGGAAATGGTGCCAGGCGAGCTTCACGTTCTCTTGCCCGCTCACCCAGTGCTTCAGTTGCGGGGTGTAAGCCCTGGAATAAGGGCATTCGAGGTCTGCATATTCAGTGATTATCCACCTGGCATTAGTGGGGCCAAAATACCAGGTCTCATCGGGGCTTCTTGTATTCGAGCTCGTTGCGAGCTGCCAGCAGGCACCTACGCCTGCGATCACCATGACGATAGACAAGATGAAGTTGAGCCTCAGATTAGGCATGCTTCCCCCCTAAATCACCAGGATGGCCTCCAGGCTGGCCGAGATTCTGCAACGCAACTTGCAGATCCTGGATTGCACCGTCCGGTTGAGGATGCTGCTTCAGCCACTCATCCAACACGGACTGAACCAGGGGAATGATGTCGCGACGGTCAAGGGCGTTAGTTTTGATCTGTTGCAGCTCGTCAATGAGCACTGGTGCGCAAACCGACAGCGACTGGAGTGTGTCGTGCCCGGGGTCTTTGAGCAGTTGGGTCAGGTTATCAATGATGTTCTGGGTCAGGGTATTCATAACTCTCATGCCACGCGCTCCACGGCCTTCTTTTGTTCGGGAAAGGTGATAGGGAAGGGGGTGATGCCGCGTTTGCGGTCCAGGTCCGCAGCCACCTGCAGCGCGGCGTGGAGTTCGTCGCAGCCGAGCGCTTGCATAGTTTCATAACGTTGCCGCTTTTCTTCTGGCTCGGTCATGGCCAAGGCGAGGCACAAGCTGGGCGGCACTACTCGGAACAGCATCTCGATCCGCTTGGCCAGGATGATGCCCTCGGTGAACTTGCCGTTCTCCTTCCTTGCCGAGAGCATCATCGTCTTCTGTGCCGGCGTGAGCTCACGGAAGCGCGCGATCTTTTCCACCTCGTCGGGCGGCATGTTCAAGCAGATCCACCACTCGATCATATTGAGCAGCGCGGATGCTTCTGGGGGGATGTCGTCGACGTTCTGGGTTGCCATCCAGTACCAGGCACCCAATTTTCGCCACATTTTGGTGATCTTCACCGAGTACGGGGAGAGCAGTGGAACTTTCAATGGGATGTGGCCTTCGTCGGTGAAGGCAATCAGTGGTCGACCTTTGAACTGGTCCCGCTCCGCGATGTTGTTGATGGTGTTCAGCAATGAGATGTAAGCAATAGCCATCTGGGCCTGATAGCCCTCACGCGCGTAGGTAGCCAGGTCAACGATCGTGATGTCCGCTTCCGGCCATGCGGTACCAGGACGGTTGAACATTTCGGCTTCTGTACCCATGGTGAACATCCCCATGGCCTCGGCCATCTCCATGAATCGGTTGCGCCGGCTTTCAGGGAGTTTGTCGTCGCTGGCCATCGCTTGCAGCGCTGCGCTGATGTCTTCAGTGAGCACTGGACGGCTCTCGCTGACGCACAGTTCAGCAGCGTTGAGGATGCACTGGCGGATGGCACTGCGGTCAGCCCGAGTCAGTCGAGCGTCTTCCTTGGACTCGCCGCCTGTGATCATCAATCGGGCAGTGATCTCCAGTTCGCCCAAGATATCCCGCTGCTCGTCCTCCATCCCCGCCAGGGCATCGGCCAAGTGTTGGTCCGAAGCATCCACGTCCGCCGCATTCAGGACCTTGACCTGGTCCTTGTTTTTCACGAGTTGCACCGCGTCGACGAACGGGGCGAGGCTCACGCCACTACCGGGGGCGAGCCGCACTCGGTTTACGGTTAGACCGAGCCGTTTGGCAAAATCACCTAGCAGGCCGAAACTGTTGCCAGCCTCAATGATGAAGAACCTTGGGCGGTAGAGGGCAATGGCTTGCATGATCAGGTAGTTGGCTGTTGCAGACTTCCCCGCGCCGGTGGGCCCAAACAAGAACAAGTGAGCATTCATCTGGCGATCAAGCTTGTTCAGCGGGTCGAAAGTCAGCGTTGCGCCTCCCCTGTTGGACAGCGTAAAACCGGGGTTACCTGTTCCAGTGGAGCGGCCCCATACAGGGGCGAGGTTCGCGATGTGCTGGGTGAACATCAATTGGGTGTACCAGTCCAAGGCACGGTTTTCATTTGGATCGAAATTGCACGGTAACCACCGCAGGTAGCTGTTCAGTGGAGCTACCTCGTCCTGTGGCTGGACAGGTTGCATGCCGGCACCGAGGAGGACGTTGCACAAGCTGGTCGTGCGCTCCTCGAGCACGGAGTTATTCTGACCTCGGAGGAAGAAAGCAACACTGCCCCTGTAGAGCTTGTGCTTGCGACCGAGGATTGAGCGTGCCGTTTGAACGTCATCCCGTGTATGGCTTGACGCTTGGGTGTCGCCGATTGCCTTCCTGTGGAGTTGTTCAAGATGCCCTTCGAGCAGATCCTGTGGCGTTGGGACCATGGTGATGCAAAGTACGGTGTCCTCAGGCAGGCGATCGAATAGCGAGTTCAAGGAATCTGCCTGCTTGGTCTCACCGGTAAGGTGCCCGGTGAGTGGAGCATTTTTCAGGCGATCAAGTATCACAACTCGGTGCGGCATGCCGTCGAACGACCACAGCCCGCTGTCGACATCCGAACGCGGCTCTCGGTAGAACAAGTTCTCCGAAAAGTCGGTACCGCTGGCCACTGGAAGCTCACCCTCATCAAGCTCGCGGGGTGGTTGGCAAACTGTTTCATAAAATCGACGGATATCGCGATCACTCGAGCCCAGGTGATCAGGGTAGGGGTTGAACCAGCCCACCAGCCAGCGCTTGATTGCTTGGCCATCCATACGCTTGGTTGTAACGCCGGCGTTGGCCAGGGATCCTTTAAGACGATCGCAGATTGACTTCAGGTAGGCGGCAGGGTCCTGTCCGCGAACCATGAGGTCCTGTTTCTTTACCCGGCGGTAGACCACCAGACGAACTTTTCGGGTCTGTCCACGCCACGGGAGATTGCTGACTGCAGTGTCGACGAACAACCCACCCGGTTTGGAGATGGACTCGAGGTGGTGGCGGAACAGCGCGAGGTACAGTTTGGTGAAATCCGTATTCTCAGCCCGCGGCTGCACGTAGGCCTGGAGTCTTTGCAGGTAGTCACCCCAGTCTGTTTCGTCCTGGGCGTAGAGCTGGACGACCCAGTGGGAGCTTTCCAGCTCGTCGAAGCTATCCTGGAGGACACCCTGCAACGCATCTCGGGCCTGTTGAAGCCAGTTGTCTGACCGCCCCTCAGTGCCGATTGGTACCAGCTCGAAGAACGCGGCTCTTGAGGTGCCATCCTCAAGGAGCATGGCTTCCTCCTCGGGCAGGTATTCTGCCCATGGCAGCATGTCCACGAACGAGGGGTTGACCTCGTACATTCTCGAAACGTCCGCTCTTGTCGCCGGGCGACGTTTGGGATTCTGCCAGTCGATGGGGGACGGGATGCCCATGGACTCCAAGCGGGTGATGTATCGGTCAGTCGCAGCTTGGCGGTCCTCCTCGCTGAAGGTCGTATTCGCCGTTGTGAGATCATCGACTGGCTCGCGCCCAGCAGTGGTCTTATCAAATACGGGCTGGGTCGGCATTTGAGGGGCTTTGCCCAACCATTTTTTGATCATGTGCATCAGTATTCCTCCGTCCGCTCGCCTGGCATGGCGTACTGCACCCGTTGATACATTGGGAACACCGTGGTGTAGCCAGGGACGGGTACCGGGTCCGTTCCAGCTAGGTGCGGGAAGACGTACATCACCAGGTCAGGATTCGGCAGGCGCTTGAACTGGCTATAAATCTCGTTCTGGGGCGTGCGAGTGAAGGCGTCAGCCCCTTCCTGTTGGCGAACCACCTGCGCCTGATCGAGCGGCCGACGAAGCTCTTGGCGAGCATCCAGCAGCATTCTGCTGTTGGAGCTGCCAGAGCTCCCGCCAGATGTGCCGTGTTGCCAGACGTCCATCATGCTGGCTTCCCCGTGGGGCAGCAGTTCGTCTTTGTCAGTCGTGCATCCGCCGAGAATGAGGGCGAGCACGAGCCAGGCCCCGGCCTGCAGGTGGGGCTTAGTCCAGGTTTGCGGATACATGGTTGGCTCCGGCGTTGTAATCGACCTTGCGGCCTTTGATCTCGTAGTCGATGGCGAGCTGCTGGTCCAGATGCACGGCGACTTTAGCCCCGGGCTGGACGTACACGGCGGCGAATGCTTCGCCATAGAGTTTGTTCATCCAGGAGCGGATGTCGCTGATCCCGCCGGTGAGGATGGCGCCCATGGCGGAGTTCCCCGAGGAGCCCGTGGTCCCGAAGGATGTTCCGCCGCTGCTGAAGGTCGTCGAGCTGTTTTGCTCATCAGCCTTCAACACTTTGGCCAAGCCGGCGCCTGCGGCCGTCACCAGGGATTGATTGGTCAAGTACTCCTTGGCGTTTGATCGGCGCTCGCCGGAGATGCAAGGGATCCCGTATGAGTCGCTGATCCAGCCAAGGCCGCCCTGGATCGCAGGTTGCCCGTTCCCGTTACTGCTGTTCTGGTTGTTGCTCTGGCTGTCGTTGGTCTCCTCTGCTGGGGCAGGGAACGAACGAACAGTGCCGTCGGTGAACACGAAGGTCAGGCTCCGGACTTGCCCGCGCACGCAAGACAACGTCCAGTCGCCCGAGGCGGTACCGCTGGCGACTGCGCCGACGACGTTAGGAAGCTCTATGCCGTTTGCGGTTAGGTTGTCCGGGCCGATCATCACCTTGAAGGGGAAGGGATCATTGACCGTCCCATCAATCGGTACCCGACCAATGAGCGCCGACATGGCCACGGACCCCATCAAAGTCGAGTTCTGAGGCAAGGTATAGACTTTGCGCACTTGCTTGCGGGTTTCCTGGGGCGATATTTCCGCACCGACGTTCCGCGCCGTCGCGCTGAGAACGGTCTGACCTTTGTCCAGCGTGTTGCCAAAGCTGGTGGGAAAATTGAAACCGCTAGCCGCCTGGGCCGACCCGGGCTGAAGTGGTTTACCGCTAGCGTCCACGGCAGTAGCGTCGGTCGGCTCCACCCACAAGAGGCCATCGGACTTCACTCCCTTGTCGAAACCTGCGCCGTCACCAGGTTGTACGCCAAGCCCGATAGGCAGGTCTTGCCCTGCGGCGTTGGGGTTCTGCGAAAGGTTATCCAACTGACGCTGGACTTGCTCCAGTAGGCCCAGGCTCTGGTTTTTAACCTGCTCCTGCAGCTCGCCCTTCGCATTATTCAGCTTGCTGTCGACATTTTGATCTATGCGCGAGAGCCGGAGCTGGAGCTCTGCGTTCTGGTCCTTGAGTTCTTTGTTGTCGGTCAACACCTTCGCGATCTGGTCTTTCACCTCCCGGCTTTCAGCGACCACTGTGCGGAGAGTGTCGGCCGGGGTATCACCGTCCACCCCTAGCTTGCGGGCGCTGTCGCCGCCGATGGTGATCGGCTCATCTCCTGGAACCTTCACCTCTTCTTTTTTACTCCCGTCCTTGAACAGGATGATGAGCACGACGATCAGCACCGGAATGAGCAGGTACTTGAGGAGTGGATTACTTTTCAGACTGCCCACGACGCCCTCCTGCTTTCGGATCAATTTGGCTGACCGAAGAGGGCAGCAGAGCTCCTTTCAGCCCTTTGCCTTGGGTGACCAAGTAAAGCGTGGTGGTATCGCTGGCGTTTCCGCGACTCCCAAGGTACGGGTGCTGGAATGTCGCTGTGGTGAAATTACCCATCAGCTCTGTGGCATTCATTGTCAGCTGCTGGGCGCTCAGATTCCTCAGCTTGACCGCAGTGACGTAACTGTTTTCGAGGCGCCAAGCCCCCAAGATTGATGCCTCCACCGGCAACATCGGCAACAAAGTGCTCAGGTCGATGGCCCGGTCTACACGCACCTGGCTGATGCCGGCGACAGGCTCAACGGTCCGAAGTGGGGCGTACAGCATTTGTGCCGCATAGCGGGTCAGGGCCACAGGCGCTGGAGTCTCATGGCGGGGTGCCGGCGGAACATCCTCATCGTCCTCCGACGTCGCGGCTCGCTTCGTCGAAGTTCGTGTGGAGGTGGTATCGCCGTAATGGGTCGAAGGGGCCGCACCGGCGACGATCTTAGCGGGCTCAAGCTTGGCTTGGCCCTCTGTCGCCGATGTCGCCGCGATATCCACCAGCATGATCTCGCCGGTGGCCACGTTCTGCAGTTGAAGCCGGGTCGGTGGGATTTCTTGGTTGGCCAAGAGGTAGACCGCGCCACCGGTGCTTTGGATACGCAGCGTGCCTACAAGCTGGGGAGGCATCCCAACGCGCACATTTTGGTCGACGAACAAAATGCGCTCCTGCCCGACAATCAGCGGGATTGCCATGGGGATACGGTCCCATTGCAGCAGCTCTACTGCTTTCGCATCGGCAACTGCGAAAAGGCCCATCGCAAGAAGCCAGGCACGCAGATTCATGGCTTCACCCCAGCGGCTTGCAGATCAACCTCGATGCGTTGCGGATTGGAGGCGTAGCAGTTCCACATCAAACCGAACGGATTTTTCTCAGGGTTAACATCAGCACGGACAATGGAAAGTGGGTAGCGGGTCATGGCGCGCTTGACCCGCTCCCCGTTCACCGACTCGTCAGCGAGCAGATCCAGGTTGACTGTCCAATCGTTGATCCCGATTTCTTCTACACGCAGTACTCCAGGATCGGTCAGCCCATGGCCCGGGATTTCCGAAACGTTCCGCTCACGGCGACGCAATTCACCGGCGTTACGACGCATCTCGAAGTCTTTCTTCAAGTATTCCTTGCAACTAGGGGTAACGTAGGAGGCCAAGCGTTCGATGTTGTCTTGGTAGTCGTCGTCTCCATTCTTTTCCCATCGCTGCATCTGCTGGAAGATATAGAACCCGAAGGCGTACACGTTCTCTGGCGGCACTTCCCACCATTTGCGAGTGCTACCGGATCGGAGGTCCGGCGGCACATGTACGGTCAGGTCCTCGGGAGCTTTGTGCCAGCCGTAGAACGCAAACAGACTGACTGCGCCCAGCACAATGACCGCGATTCGCAGGCTGAGGATATGGGCTTGTTGAGCATCCACTCGTTTTCGAAAACTCATGATGATCCCTACTTTCTTGTACGACGACATGTCCACGCGCCCTTCCGGATAACGAGTCCGGGGTCACCGAAGAAGGAAAGGTGTTGAGCGTTGTAGAGCTGGAGTCGGCGGTAAAACCACGTATCTGGGCGGCCACGCTTCATCTTCCGGAGAATTCGGCTCGCCACGGTCAAGCCCAAAGCTCCTCCTACCAGAGCACAAGCAACAAAGAGAGCTGGGTTGCCGAACAAGAACGACACGGGGATGCCTAGAATCAATCCGGCTCCCCCACAGACACCGATCGTTCCCCACATCTCATCCGCAGTGAGACCGCCCATAACGACGGGCTGCCTGTTTAGATTGTGGGGAAGGAAGTCAAGCGTCCCATCCTTCAGGTGAGTGATCTCAGCCATCTCACATCACCAGTTAGAGGACGCCAGTAGCTTTGGTAACCATGAAGATGCCAACGCCGATCAGACAGATCCCGACCACTGCCGTGAGCCCCAGATCTCGCCACTTTTTCTTGCCCTCATGGATATCGTGGTAAACACCGTATGCATGGGAGGCGACCCCCACCATCATTCCCCCAAGCAACAGAAGGCCGAGGAGCATGAATGCGTCGTACCCATAGTTCTGTATGGTCTGCATCCAGTTACCGCCCTCACCGCGGCTGGGTGCCTGGTTGGCAGGCAGGGCGGCGGCCGCTAGGCCTGGAAGAAGGATTGCTGCCAACGAAGTTGCGAGGTTCATTGCTTTGATGCGTTTACGGATTGGCATTCCGAAGCTCCTTGATAGTCAACTAAGAACAAGCGCAGAAAGGATCAACAGCAGGACCATAAGTCGAACCGTTGACGACGCTGCGATGTGTTTATCGATGTTCTGGGTAGCCCAGCCGCGATAGATGCTGTACAGCGCCCAAGCTCCCCAAAGCGTTGATAGGGTGATGACGGTGCCGACAAACAGCAGCGTGGCGGCTTGCGGGGTGATACCGCTGGCTGCGTTGAAGGCAGCCACTTGAGCCCCGCTCATGCTCATTGTGTCTGCCTGCTATGGATGTACTTGCCGGACAGTTCAGCTGGATCACGTGGCTGAGCGCGGCTCGGCGTCAGATACTCCTGCAGACCATGGCGGATGCGCTGGATGTCGCCGGCCAGGCGTTCATAATCGAAGTAGTAGCGCTGGCCAGGTTCGCTGGCGATCGTGGCGCTGCGGCGCGCTGAGTCTTCCAGCGCATTCAGTTGGCGGATCATTACCTCGATGTTGGCCTGTTCTGATGCACCGGCCGCCTGAGCGCTGGGTATTAGTGAAAAGCCGCCGCTGATGCTGATCAGCGCGCCAAGCAGGATTCGGCGAGGAGATACAAGGAGGAGGGATGGCTTGTTCACGGCTGTGCTCTGGGACGACTGACTGTGGGTGTCAGAGTGCCGAGACCAGATGGGGAGCGCCTCAAGAAATACTTATCTGGGGGACGTAGATTTTTCTTGAGGTCAATCAGGCTTTGGTGAAGTGGATTGATCCATCTAGGTACTGTCTGAAAAATAACGTCGCATGCACCGCATGACGTAGGCCAGCGAAACCATTGCGGCGTAAATTTTGCGAGCTTGGCGAAGCGCGTGGAGATTTGGCGGTTCTCTTTTAGCCAGCCGAACATGCGCGCGATGATGTTGCGCTGTCGATATCGGTCGCAGTAACGGCGCAATGCCTCGCCGTCGTAGCCCTTGTCGGCCATCAACCATCCGCATCAAGTGCGTAGTCGGGTACGCTGGCTTGTCGGAATGTTGACACTATCAAGCAAGGGGTGGGTGTAAAGATGTCACTGTTTTGGCCGCTTGAGTTTAGGAAGCGCAACGGTACCCCGTTGGCGTCGTATAGCACATGGATTTTTTTGTCAGGCCGCCGCAACTGCGGCCTAGAGCGTGACCGGTGGACTCGTCAAGCCTCTTTTTTCCGTGCTTCAGATGAAGCACGGGTTGCTCGAACAGCTGTGAAGTCGATTATCCAGGTGTGGGGCTCAATCAAGCCTGTGTCGTTAATATCGTGCTTGAGCCGATTCCAGTCGGTCACGAGGTTGCTGATCGCCTTGTCTAATGCGTCCTTACTGGCCATTTTTTGCGTGCAGTACTTGCTCTTGCCGCCGCTGGCGCGCGGCTTCGAACGCTTGCCCAGTGGGGCCAGCGTTCGGCATAGTGCGGCTCGTGTGATGACAAGGTGATGTTGGTTCAAATATTTGATGGTTCAGTTTTTTGAGGTTCATAAAAATGGCCGTCGGCATTCGGCTGAAGGAAGAAAGGTTGCGCTTGGGTCTTAATCAGACCGCTATGGCTGCAGTCGGCGGCGTGGGTAAAACCACTCAGATCAATTATGAGAAAGGATCGGGAGCGCCTGACGCCTTTTATTTGTCAGCTGTGGGGGACTTGGGTGTTGACGTGCTGTACGTCGTAACCGGAGCACGGAAACCGCTCCTGGCAAATAGCCTCAGCGCCGTTGAGGCCGATCTGCTGCAACACTTTCGCCGGTTGCCAGATGGTGAGCAAGGCTACGTCGGGAGGATGATTGCAGCGCTAGCCAGCGATCTATCCAGTCCTACAGGGAAATAAAAATGCGGTGATTGGTCGAGTTTCAATTAGCCAACTGAGGGGGCTTCAGTGAGCGACGGGCAAGCTTATATGTGTTTATTGATGCGTTCATTGGCTTTCTTTTCCTCTCTTTGGTCCCAGTTCGTTAAGTGCAGAGTGCAGCAATGTCCGGATAAGAAAATCATTGCTGAGGTTTGCGAAAATTAAAGTTGTACTGGTTGAGCAGTTGAGCGTGGTGGCCAGTGCTGTAGAAATCAATGCTTTCAAGGATGAATATGTCGAACCTTTCTCCCCTGAAAATCAAAATCGACTCGAACGTTCTCAATCACTTGGGAATCGGTCTGTACAGCAACACTCCAGCAGTTTTGACCGAGATAGTTGCGAATGCTTGGGATGCTGATGCAGAAAATGTCTTCATAGAATTGGGTAGTGGTGAAATTACCATAACCGATGATGGTCATGGCATGGACTATAGTTCTCTGCAAGATAAATTCCTGACAGTGGGCTATGCGCGCCGTAACAATGGGGAAAGCATTACGCCGAAAGGCCGACAATGTATGGGGCGTAAGGGGATTGGTAAGTTGGCCATGTTCTCGTTGGCTAACGATGTAACACTTTACAGCCGAATGGTCGGCCACACGCAGCATGGGTTCAAAGTTTTGGTTGATGAGCTTGCGACTACCATTGAGCGAAACGGAGAATACTTTCCTGAGCCCAAGGTCGCGCCGCATGAGATTGAGATAGAGCATTCGGGCACCATCATCAAGCTTGAGGCGCTCAACAAGAATTTGACCTCAGCTACCGAGTCCTTTCTGCGTAGGCGAATAGCCAGGCGTTTCAGTGTGATCGGTGAGGCACATGATTTCAAAATTCATGTCAATGGTACCCCCATCACTCTAGCCGATAGAGGGTTCTATCCTGATATCCAATTCGTGTGGACTTTTGGGAACGCGGAGGCTTCAACGCTAGCGCTTTGTGCCAATCATGTGAAACATCACCATTTTGATGGGGTTACAGTTGCGGGGGCTGTAGTCAATGGGTTTATAGGCAGCGTTGTGGTGCCCGAACAGTTGAAAAAAGATGAAGATAATAATAATGCCATCACCTTGCTGGCCAATGGCCGTATCTTTGAAGAAGACATCCAGAAAAGAATTGATGATTCCAAGGTTTTCAATAGTTACCTTGTTGGTGAGCTTCAATATGACATTTTGGACGCTAACGGACATAAGGATATAGCCGTAAGTAGTCGCCAAGGGGTGCAGGAAAATGATCCTCGCTTTCAAGAGTTTATGGGGTACATAAGAACTAGGCTCAAGGATATCGCCTCCGATTGGGATGAGTGGCGCAGAGAATTAGGTTCTGCAGAACTGGTGGATGAGTTTCCTAAATTGCAGGAGTGGATTGAAAGTCTTAAGCCGAGTTTTAAGAAGAAGGCCAAGCAGCTGATAAATAAGATATATACTATGCGTTTCAATGGTACTGCTGCCGAACAGAAAAGCCAGAAGCGTGAGATTTTGAAGGCGCAGATATTAGCGTTCGAAAAACTGAAGGTTCAGGATAATATTGAGGCAATTGAGTCAATAGACATCGAAAAAAATATCAGCGGTTTTCGGGAGGTCATGGTTACCGTTGAGGATATTGAGGCCGCTATGCAAATGGAGGTGATCGAACAAAGGTTAAGTGTCATTAGGAAGCTTGACCAGCATAAGGAACAAAAGGTTAAGGAGCGCGTTGTTCAAGATCACATCTATAAGCATCTATGGTTGGTTGATCCTTCATGGGGGTATAAAGAAAAACCGACAGAGTATGAAATGACGCTTACCAGCTATCTAAAAAGGATCTGTCCGGAGGCAGAGGCAGGTGCGAGGTTAGATATTGCATATACGAGTACTGCTAATAGGTTCATCGTTCTGGAGTTAAAAAAGCCTGGGCTCACAGTTGGTATGGATACGCTTATTGAGCAAGGTACTAAGTACTCGCGTGCGCTCAAGCAATATTTTCATGAAAATCCAGCATCAAGCCCATTTCCCGGCGGCCCCCCAATGATTGATATTGTTTTTGTCGTTGAGAAGCAGCCGGTGTATTCGAACTTTCTGGCTGACGAATATGACTCTCGAATGAAAATAATGAATGGCAGCATTCGCACTTACAGTGATCTCGTTAACCAGGCTACGCGTATCTATGAGGACTACATTGCTGCCTCTCACCATGCAGGCCGAATTAAGGGCATTGTCGATGGCCTCTGAGGGGCAGTTTAAGCAAAGTGGCATCATGCGCGCTGTACGACGCGCTCATACAAAGCCCGAGTTGCTCGTTCGCAAGGCGATGCACGCGCTCGGGCTTCGCTTCAGGCTTCACTCCAAGTCTCTACCAGGCTCGCCAGACATTGTTCTGGCGAAGCATCACACCGTAGTTTTCGTGCATGGTTGTTTTTGGCATCGCCATCCTGGTTGTAAATACGCGACTACGCCCAAGACTCGTCAGGAATTTTGGATTCCCAAGTTCGAAGGAAACGTAGCCCGAGATGCTCGAAAGGAAGCCCAGCTGCATGAGCTGGGCTGGCGTGTGCTGGTCGTGTGGGAATGTGAAACGAAAGACTTAGCAGCCTTGAGCGTTCGGCTCAGGCTCGAATTCGGCCTCCCTACTGCTGCGCCTCGTACTCTCTTACATGGTTCATCAGGCTTTCACCGATAACTTCACCTAAACGAACGGGCACCGCGTTGCCAATCATGCGTCCCACGGCTTTGAAGGTGATGTTTTCTGGTTCCATAAAGACATAGTGGTCTGGAAAGGACTGCAGGATTGCTGCCTCGCGAAGGGAAATCGCACGGTTCTGAATGGGATGGCCGAAGCGGCCATTGCCAAAACCGTAGCAGAGGGTGGTCATGGTAGGGCTCGGTTCATCCGGTCGCATACGTCCATAAACGCTGGCATAAGTTTTGCCACTTTCCTTGCGATGACACTCGGCGACCAGTTCCTTCGGCCAGTCTCGCCAAGTACCACCAGGTCTCGAATGGATTATTCGCCGGAGGTTAAGCGGAGTTAGGGTAGCTGCTCGATGGAGAGGATCATTCGGGTCACACTGGCCGGCTGCGATACGCGGCAAATGCCTTATCACGTTCTCTACCGATACGTGATTATCTTTATGGGTCGGTGGAATAATACTGATGGACTGGCCCAATTTTGATGCCAAAAGCACGTGCCTGCGGCGCTTTTGAGGGAGGCCATAATCAATGCACGAAACACGCCCGTCCCAAATCTTGTACCCCTTACTTTCGATGCTTTTAACGAAGTCGCGGTAGACCTGGTGCTTTGTTACGTCGGGTACGTTTTCCATCGTCACAAGGTGAGGTTCGGTTTCCTCTATTAGGCGCGCGAAGTGATACAGCAGCGGCCATTTACGATCGGTACGTGTGTCCCTGCCTTGGTTATATGTTGAGAAGGGTTGGCAGGGAGCGCAGCCTGCGAGGAGGCGGTAGCGTTCGGGGCGATACCAGCCGAGAAGCTCCTCGGCAGTCACATCCTTTACGTCGCAAGCGACGAAAGCCGCACGGTTGTTTTCGTGATAGGCATATTCGCATTGGGCTTCTATATCGTAGCCCGCCCGTACTGCAATCCCGGCATTGAGCATGCCAGCCGTCAGTCCGCCGGCACCACAGAAAAGGTCAACTGCATCAATCATGGGGAGATGTCTTCTTTCGAGCGTGGCGCATTTTACTCATCGCTGACGTCATGTCGAGGGCTTCAGTCGAGCCAACCATCTTGGAGGCGGAGCTCCAACTCGTCTTTGAGTCGAACCCCGATAGGGAAATCGGTGATTTCGAAACCGACGAAGCTGGCTGCGTTTTGCTCAACGTACTCAATGATGACGAAATGCCACTTGAACCGTCCGTGTTCGGTTTGCAACTCGAATGGGTAAACGATCCTAGCCCCTTCCTTTCCAGCGTTGTCGATCTCGTAAGCGTCGAGCTGCTCAATGGCTTCCGCCGCTAGGGGGTATTCGACGCCTTGGTGCAGATAACTACCATCGGCGCATCGCTCGATCCAGAACATGATGTCCGTCCTTGTGATTTCGTTACTGCGTGATGATCGAGCACGTCCGCCGCGGCGTCAACCTCCTCGACGGACTATAGCTGCGGTCTATCGGCCATGACGGTCGAGCTGTGAAAGGACTAGGCTACTTGGTTGCTCATGCTAATGACTCACGCTTGAAGAAGAGCAGATATCCGACCGGCATGGGAAATCCGTAGGACCAGGCCTGCGCATTTTGGTTGCCCACCTGGATCTCCCCTCGGCACACTGGCTCCGTGCTGACGAGTTCCCAGCCATCGGCGCCGAGCTCGAGCATCTTCGTCAGCAGCGGCTCGTCTTTGGACAGGAGAGTCCCAACATCGGGTTCTAACGTCTGCTCCGTGCTCTTGAAGATCCATGCGCCGCTAGTCGTGTTCTTGAATGGGATAGCGACAAACTCAGCGCGGTGTTCGAATTTCTTGCTCATGGTTCCTCCTTAATTCAATCAGCCGCGCGCTTGACGTGCCCCGGGGGCGAGCGAGTCGACGTAGCGTTCCATAATGGACAGCACCAGACTGTTGATCGCCAAGATCTTCATCGCTCGGGTGACGGCCACATATAGAAGGTTCAGCTCATCATCTCGTCGGCCTGGATCAATATCGGGTGAGAGCGGGTCTGACGTAAAGTCGTCGAAAAGACCGACAAAATCCCACTCCAGGCCTTTCGACTTGTGGGCAGAGGTCAGCGTGATAGTTGCGTCAAGCTCCTTATCCACCGTGCATGAGCGTAGAGCCAAGATTCGCTGGGGCAGATCCGGATACATGTTGATGATCTTGATCGAGCGGATCATCTCGCTGTCCTGGCTCACCTCGGCGATTTCTACGTATTGGGCATAGTCGCGGTAGTCACGGAGCAGTTTTTTGTTCTGGACCAGGTCGCGCTGCTGTCGACTGAAATAGAACAGGTCCTCGAGGTCGCGCACGGAGTAGCTGTCGATGCCGCCAACCCAGTAGATCTTGGGGTTCTCGGTGACCAAGCACAGAGCGTTTTCAATCACCCCAATGACTGTCCGATGAATGTACGTCCTGTGCGGCAGACCGGCCGGCAGCGCTTTCTTCACCAATGTCTTCTCGCCCAGTCCCTGCAGCTTCCTGGTTTCTCCCTTGTAGGACAGGATGATGTTGGCGACATGGGCGACTGCCGGCCCAAACCTGAAGCTCTGGGTCAGGTAGTGCTTCTCAGCCCCGGCCATCCAGCTGGCATTGAGAGCATCTTCTGCCCCTCGAAAGCGATAGATCTGCTGATGACGATCACCCACTGCCACCTTGCGAATGCTCTGTATGCGCACGATGTCTGCGATCACAGGGTTTACGTCCTGCCCCTCATCAAGCAGAACACAGTCGAAGCGCTGGCTCAGATCGGGTTTGCTCAACTGGTACAGCTTCAGGTAACCGTCATGCGTGATCTGCACCGCTGTGTCCTGCAGGTCAGTCATTCGCTTCCAGATGCCCATCGCT
Source organism: Pseudomonas sp. SC11 (assembly GCF_047039205.1). NCBI lineage: Bacteria > Pseudomonadati > Pseudomonadota > Gammaproteobacteria > Pseudomonadales > Pseudomonadaceae > Pseudomonas > Pseudomonas sp. SC11. The sequence continues at coordinate 1,528,038 of NZ_CP178183.1, forward strand.
GCTGCGAGCGCTTGGTTCAGGTAGCGCTCCTGGGCGGAGGTAAGCATCGGCCGGTCACGGAACCGCGGAAAGTGGCAGCGTTCGATAAGATCGTCGGCGCTGGCCATGTAGTTGTTGAGGGTGGTGAGCACGTCTCTGACCAACTCCCAGTCCTGCGTGTCGATCGCACGGGCGATATCGGTCAGCCGCAAGTTGTTGGTCTGCTTATTGCTGAACTGTGTGCCATAGACGGCGTACGCCAGGCCGTGTGCAGTTTTGTTCACCACGTTGCGCGGGAAGCGTCCCCGTGCGGCGATCTCCACCGACTTGTTGTAGCAGAGATAGAGAATCCGCAGTCGGGAGTGATGTTGAGCGTATCCTACCAGTGTGGTGGTCTTTCCACTGCCGGCGCCGGCCTGGATGAGGAGTTTCGGAGCCTCCGACTGGATGATCGGCGACTGTTCGTGGGTCCATTGCATCGTGCTCTTCCTCACAAATACTTCTTGAAGCTCGCGGCCGTGATGCTCACGGACACACCGAGCAGGGCGGCGCAGGGGAGCAGCACCAGCATGGGACTGATGCTGATTGGGAGTGCCAGGTAGAAGGTCCAGGGGAAAATAGCCAACGGCATGATCGTTGCGCGGGCCTTGTGATAGAGGTAGCTGGATTCGCGACCTGCGCCGAATTTGCGCAGGTCTCGGCGCACCAAGCCGTCGACCAGACCCGTCAGTGCCGCCATGGCGAATAGCGGTATGGTCATCAGCAGCACGACCAAGCGGACGCAAAACACCAGAACGGTGAAGAGAGCCGCCAGCACATAGTTCTGGACCGTTGTGACGCTTTGCGCGGCCCAGTAGTGCATGTCCAGCTCGTTGCGGGGCCCGGCGTGGGCGATCGACTCCATCCCCTGGACCCAGCTGAGCATCCCGGTCTTCACGATCAGCCAATCATAAGTTTCGGTGACCAGCCATGTTGCAGTGCGCCCCGGCTCTTGGACGATGGCACTGTGGACCAGGCCTTTGGATAGCCAACTGACCTCGCTGACCAGCATTTGCTGACCGTGTCGCCATCCGGCTTCTGGCCAGAAGAAGTACAGGCATACCCAGTCGACCAAGATGGCGACGAGCAGCGAGCCGAACATCACTCCGAGAAAGTTGAAAGGGAACCAGAAGATCTTGCTGAACAGCGATTCCTGTCGCTCCTGCTGCTGTTCGGCCTTCTTTGAAACGTCGTCTGCCATGGCCTACACCTCAAGCCGCGTCATCGGTGGCCACCTGACGGAAATCCTCAACCAAGTCTTCGGGCAACGCAGATTTCAGTTCTTGATAGCCCGGTGATTCCCACCAGTCGCTCGAGGATGCCGCCGAGCGTCGCATGCCTGCGGCCAGGTCCTGCAGATTGCCGGGCATGACCTCGTCGGGGTCGTTCGCGGGAAGCGGCATGCGGACCTTCCAGAGGTTCCCACCCTCAATGAGCGCGAAGGCCTGCCCCTTGGGAAGCCCGACCACGTGGGCGGGCTCAATCATCGGCACGCTCGCCAGCTGCACCTGGTCATGTGAGCTCGAGGTGAATGCTGTTTTCCCGTTGACCGAGTCGTTCGCACTGCTCGCCGGGGTGCTGTTGTAGATCTGCACCTTGGGCAGCTGGTTGGTCAGCAGCTCGGCGGTTGCAGTTTCACGAACGCGCAGCATGAACAGGTTGTTGAAGTTACCGATCACTTGGCCGGCCTTGGCTTTCGAGCCAATCTTCGCCTCGATGTCGCTCATGGTCTGGGTGTAGGCGGTGACCTGCATGCCTGCGCCGCCGGCCTTGTTCACCATGGGGATGAACTCGTCCCCGATCAGTTCGTTGAACTCGTCAGCGTGAAGGTTGATGCGAACCTTGCCACCGGCCATATGGCCCGGCAGACCATCATCGATGCCATGCTTGTAAATGTGGCCGGCGACGGAGACCAGGTCGCTGAACATCGAGTTGCCCACCGCCGCAGCGACCTCAGTGTCGGACAGCGCATCGAGGCCGATGTATACGACCGCGCGCTTCCTAATCACTTGCATCCAGTCGAAGATCGGTCGTTGGTCAGCGAGATCCAGGTAGTCGGGCGCGAGTAGCTCAGCGATACGACCAGTGGTGAGTTTCTCCAGTAGCGGCAGCAGGGATGCGACGATCTTGTCGAAGTAGGTCTTGTCGTAGCGCACGGCACTGCGTAGACCATCCATGACGGAGTCGTTGATGCGTTTCTGGGTCAAGTACATGTCGATCGCCACGACGCGCAGCGGACGGTCCTTCATGGCGAATGACAGGTTCTTCCGATCGATCTTGCCTTCAACCTCAACGATGGCTTGCCAGGCCTTCGGATCATGTTCTGCGAAGTACTTCTGGGCGTATTCGATGAATAGTTCGTCGATGTTGATGACGTGGCGGCGGATCTGTTCGTAGTCAGGGCGGCGGCCGAGGGCGACCAACGACTGCGCGATGATGTTGACGAATCGCCAGGCGAACTCCCGGAACGCAGCAGAGTTGCCCTCGCCGGAGAGCTGGCCAGCGATACGAGTGGCGACCTCGCTGATCCGACCAAAGCGGCCGATGGCGTTGTAGCGCGCGGAAATGTCCGGCCAGCCCAGGTGGAATACATAAAACTCGTCGAGGCGTCCGGCGCGCTTGCATTCGATGTACATGCGCTTGAGCAGATCCGCATCACCTTTCGGGTCGAAGACGATCACAACCTCGTGGTCAGCCTGTGCCTCTGCACGCCGGCGCCGGCTCCAGCGATGGGAAGTTTGGCTCCGGCGCCCCATACGGACTCGCGGCCCGCGTCGATGCGTTCGTCGAATGTCCTGCGTGATGAAGACCTCAGCCAGACGAGTCTTGCCTACCCGTGTGGTTCCCAGCACCAATGTGTGGCCCACGCGCTCACCGAGAGGCAGGCTAACGTTCTGCTCATCAGGCTCGATTCCATGCAGTCTGGGCAGGCCTCCCACGGGTGGCAGCGGCCTGGCGGGGTTCCAGTTGGAGTCCCAGCCAGTGACCTTGGTGATTAGCTTCAGTGGGAAGGGAGCGAACTCCAGACGTTCTTCCAGCCAGCGCGCACGCACATAGAGGTTGGTCGGCTCGACGTAGGTCGCGAACTGGGGAAGGTAGGTGTCGGCCAGGCGTTGCGTGTGCTTCTGTGTCCACCGGAATCCACGACCGATGAACAGACGCTCGTTGCTGATCGGCATTTCAGCGCTGGTCATGGTGTAGTGAGGAAGCCGCCGCAGATTGGCGTGGTAGCGTAGGACCCTCCACGCCTGCAGGAGCCGAATTGTGCCCAGATAAATAAAGGCCAGGGCGGCGACAATCCCGAACAGCGGTGTCAGGGCGAAAGCCCAGGGTGCGCCAATGCAGAGTGCCGCCGCTACATAGCAGACGGCCGTGGTGAATAGTTCTACCGGGGGGCGGAGCAGAGATTCAAGGGTGTAGGTCGCCATCTCATGTCCTCGAGGTGTAGGTCAGGGCGTCGACTTCAGCGCGTGCTGCCTCGACCTGGTCCGGAGTCAGCCGTTCGGCTAGGCGCTGGGCGAATGCGTGTTCGTTGAACTCGGAGATCCCAGTTAAGCGTGCACCGTAGAGCTCGCTCACGTGGCGGACCTGCTCGATCATCTGCTCCCGGCCGGGTCGGTGCAGGGGATGGCTGATGATCAGCGTGAACACCGGCGATACAGGTCGTTTTGGGCGCATACCGGGTCTCACTGCTGAAGGGTTGTGGCTGTGATCAGCACCGGGTAGTGCTGCAGCCCCAAGCGACCAGCAATATCGCTGGCAGGAACGGGCATCACTTGCAACCCGGGAGCCCAGCGGCGGATCTCTTGCAGTCGTGCTGCGTTGCTGACATTCACGGCGAGTCCCACTGCCTGCAGGCCTTTAAGTACCGGCAGTTTCTGCTTGAGCCAGGCCTGCGACATTGGATCATCCCCGATGATGAACATCGGCTGCAGACCAACTGCATTGATGACCCGTCCCTGTACTGCGCCCGGGCTCAGTTCTGGAGTCAAAACCGGGAACGCCCCACCAGCCCGGACACCCGTCACAACCAGAGGCGCGTGCGCAGGCTCGGGCTCAATGTCCTGGTAGTAGGGCAATGCGGATGCTCCGCCGCGGTCCTCTACTACTGTGAGCACCGCTTGCTGGTCAGCACTGGTGGGTAGGGCCAGGCTGGTCACTATCGCGACGGCCAGGGCTTGAAAGACGTGTGACCGCCAGGCGTGGGGATATGTCATGGGGTCCGTACCTCGAAATTGATGCCGGTGACCCGGCTGAGATGTTTCGCGAAGTAGCCACGGTACTTTGCCGCCGGCGCGCCGCCGGCCGGGCGGTGATACCGCCCGGCAGCATCGATCCAGGTTCCGCCCTTGGCCTTTTGCTCAGCCAGGATCTGGGCGGTCACCGCCAAGTTCTTGTAGGGGTCCAGGCCTTCGCAGGGAAAGCTGTAGCGATGCCCGTTTGAGCGAATATTGGTTTGCCCCAGTCCCACGTCGACTCGAGCGGGCCCAGCGGTCGCAATTGCGACCAACAGCGCTCGGCAAGCATTTGCGCGGGTGGCGAAGCGATAGCCGGTGCCCGCGACATTCAACGTCCACGGCCAGGGCACAAGCTGACCCCGAAGGCGGGTGCCGCTCTCCTGCAGCGCCACTGAATAGAGCACGACCGGTGGAACCCCGTGCCTGATGGCGATCGCCTTGTAAGCTGGTGGCGGATCTTCCACGCCCCACGCATTGCCGGCGAACAGTAGCACCGGCAGCAGGCAGAGCTGCCACCAACTCATTGACGGCGCCATGATCCGTTCACCTGCGTCACGGCCGCTGGCAGTGAGCCGCCGAGACCGAGGCGAATCCAACGGCCCTGGTCATGATTGAGTGTGATCAGTCGGCTTTTAACACTGGACGGGTCAACACCCGCGAGGATTGCCCAGCGGCGAATTCGTTCATCGTCGTTCTGGCTGCCGACGAAATAGAGGTCAAACGGTGTCTGGGACGCCTGCAGGCGTTTGACCTGGTCGATGCAGGGCAGGCAGTCGTCTTTGACGAAGAGTGCCATTCGCCCGTTACCTTCCAGAGCTGGGCCGCTCCCGGACCCGGACCGGGTCGAAGGGGAGGCCGAAATCTCAATGGCATTGATGCCCGGGAACAGACGCTGGTACGCCTCATCGTAGGCTCGCTGGTAGGCGAGCTCCCTGTCGACTCGTTGACGCTCTGCCTGAACCTGGAGCTCGGCAAACCGGCGCCGCTCACTATCCGATCGAGCTTCGATTCCGAGTGCAGTGAGCGGGTCAAGCCCCGGCGAATACACCCCCCGAGGCCCTTGCATCACCTCTTGATATCGCTCGTATTCCTTGGAGGTCAGGCCCCACTCCTGCGCTGCTTTATCATGAAGCTTGTCCTGCGACAGGATGCTTTCGCTGGTGAGCTGTTGAACACTGGGGGCGCCTCCTCTTACAGCGGAAGGAAGCGGCGCGGCCTCAATGCCCGCAGCAGTAAATGCGCAGGCGCAGGCGATGGCTCGAACGATTGGTAGATTCATGATGCTTTTCTCATGGCTGGATGCTCAGGGTTCGGGTTGTGCCGCCGGCGTCGAAGGTTGCAGTTCGTTCATCTACAGCCTTGAGTCGCCAGGTGCTGCCACTGACCACTTCGCCTGGCCGAAGCAGGTAGATCTGGCTCAGTCGCGTGCTACCGGTGGGGGCAACAGATAGAAAGCGCTCGCCGCCCCGGTATTCGAGACCGACCATCTGAAATGGCGGAGGCTCTTGCGGGATGGGCGTGGCTTTAACCGGTGCGGGCTTCGCCTTCGGTTTGGAAGTGGAGGCTTTAGGAGCTGGTGCAGTTGCCTGGGCCTGTGGCCTGCTCATTTTCTGCACTTTGCCGTCAAGTGACTCAAGGTCGGCTTTCAGTACCAGGAGATCGCCCGCAGTCGCGGATGAGCGAGTGGCTTCAACTGCAGCTTCGTGGGCCTGCTTTGCCGTGGCTTGCACAGCATCGATCCGGCTCGAGAGTGTTTGCTGGCTAACACGGAAGTCTTCCATCGTGACCAGGGGTTTGCCTGACACAGTGTCGAGACGATCGTCGATCGCGCTCACCCTGCTCTGGAGTGCGTCGATGGAAATTTTCTCTGCTGCTCCGTTCACAGCGCGAGACAGGGTCGACAGCTGGTATTGCTGGAACGCGATGATGCCGCCCAGGATGAGCAGTCCTGCGGCGATGGGCAGATATTTTCGGATCGGCAGTTTCATGGGTGTCCTCTCGAAGCCGAGTACACCCTCGCGCATCCATGATGCTGTTTCAGCAGAAAATACTTAGCCTGACCGTGTGGAATTTATTGACCGATGCCAAAGGGCCCGCCATCTGCTGGCGAGCGTCGTGACTGCAAACCCACCTTTGCAGCCCAGGTCGCTCAGGACGAGCGTGCTGGACAAACGGTTTTCTCGGCTGACGGCCAGTGAACGATTGCCACGAATGTTTAGAACCAGCCATCTGGGGGTTACACTGGATTCACTTTCCAGCAGGCAAAAAAAACCGCCTTTAGGGAAGGCGGTTTTTGTGCAATCCAGATTAGGGGGCTGAATTGCGAGTCCTCACAGGGACCATCAACGTGCGTTCAGTTTACGTTCGTAAATTACGATTTGCAAATGGTGGTGGTCCGATTGGGATTGCGTTTTGGCATGCGACGAACGTACCGACCGTTTTGGGTGGCCTGAAAACCGATCCGCTTTTCGGCCTGGCTGAAAGCTGACTGCTTCCGCCCATGATCGCACAATGCCAGATTTGCAGCTATTATGGCGCTGCCTGCACTCACGTTGCCCGAAGCAGGTGGCCAGTTACGCAACAGTTTCATCCCCCAGACGCGGCGTAGGAACCCGCGCCAGATGACCATCCGGGGGTTCTCAACCGGCCACCTCACAGGGACCATCAACGGTAACTCGAAGGCGCTATGTGTTCTGGAAAAAGCGCTGGAGGTTCGGCCTTGCCTACTTAGGAGGCCGAAATGTCTAAATTTGGACGTTTGTGGGACCTCGTTTGGAATGGTTACAGAGCTTTCAAGCTGTACGAGTTCCTGCGGGACCATTATGAAGACTGGTTCTAATTAATGGGGAAGCCCCGTTCTGGTTCGCCAGGGCGGGGCTTTTTGCTTTGAGGTGCCAACGGCTGTTTGTGGAGGATGAGATGGAAGACAATTACGAAGGCTGGCTCGCGTCCCGACCAACGCTCGTAGAGGACAGGAGCCACCCCAATCACTGGCTGAACCGAGCCTCAGACTTGCTAGCCTCTGCAGGTGCGCTATGGCACGCAATGGGAGCGGAGGATACAGCAATTGCTCAGGCGCTTGGCTACGGAAGGGGTTTTAGCATGAAGGTGGCCTGTTGGCCGGTTTATCACATGCTGTGCGGGCTCTCACTGGAACTCATCATGAAGGCGGTGCTGGTCCAGCGTGCCAGACCACAGAAGGATGTGGAGACTCACGTTCTGTACAGGCTTCATCAAATGCTTGACCTCGACCTGGACGAGGAGCGAAAGCAGATCCTGGACTTCTACGAGGCGTCAGTGATGTGGGCTGGCCGCTATCCTACCCCCCGCAACCCCACAGATGAGAAATTACTGAGTCACTATGATCTCGAGAGCAGGGTTCTTACGAAGCCGGCGCCGATTGATTCACCCGGCACACTGAAATTCAGGGTGTCCAGCAACACTACCGATCTGGATCAGTTTTCGAGCCTTTGGCGCGAATATGCAAACCTATTCATCCACACCTGAGGTTGTGCTCTGTTCACCTACAATAGACCCGCCACAGTTGATCCAAGCGGGTCGTAAACGACTGACTCAGTAGTTCCCGACGCATACCCCACTCAGGGCTTCTTGGAACGTTGGCGGACCTCAGTGTGCCTTTGCCGTACCGCTGGTTTATGCCATCCATTACCGACATCAGGCGATCGCAGGCAACTGGCTGCGTGGCCGCGAACATATCGTCGGTGAACTCGCCCGGTTGCCGTAGATCGAGCAGTAGCACCTCTGCTTTGCTGTAGCGGTAACCCTCCTGGTAGACCTTCTCCACAGCTTCAGTCGCCGCCCGCGTTAGCAATAGGGTGTCGTTTGTGGGGTAAGGCAGATCAACCAGCGCTCCTTTCGCCAAATGCAGCTCGTTGGGGTTCAACATACCGGTGCGGATCGACACTCGCATGCGTTTGCACACCGACCCCTGGGCGCGCAGCTTCTCGGCTGCTCGTGCTGCATAGATGGCCACCGCCTGCTTGATTGGTGTCAGCTCTGTAATTCTCTTGCCGAACATCCGGCTGCAACAGATTTCCTGCTTCGGCGGGTCAGCCTCATCCAGTTCGAGGCATGGCGTGCCGGCGAGTTCACGCGCGGTTTTCTCCACTAGCACACTGAACTTCTCGCGCAACATTCGCGGGTCTGCCTTGGCCAGTTCCATCGCCGTACGGATACCCAAGGCCTCCAAGTGCACGGTCATCTTCCTGCCGATGCCCCAAACCTCCTTCACCTCGGTGTTACGGAGTACCCAATTGCGCTTGAAGTCATCAGTGATGTCGACCACCCCGCCGGTATGCGCCTGCAGGCGCTTCGCCGTGTGGTTGGCGAGCTTTGCCAGGGTCTTTGTGTGGGCGATCCCCACCCCAACAGGGATGCCGGTGCAACGCAGTACCTTGGCGCGCACATCCCGGCCGAACTGGGTCAGGCTCCCCTGAACGCCCGTGAGGTCAGCGAAGCATTCATCAATTGAGTAGACCTCACTGGCGGGCACCATCGACTCGATCAGCGACATGACCCGCTCGCTCATGTCTCCATACAACGCATAGTTAGACGAGAACGCCACGATGCCATGCCGCCGCAGCTTCTCTTTGGCCTGGAAATAGGGCTCGCCCATCTTCACATACGGCTTGGCATCGTATGACCTGGCGATCACACAGCCATCGTTGTTGCTCAGCACCACGATGGGGGTCTTGGCCAGATCCGGCCGGAACACTCGCTCACAGCTCGCGTAGAACGAGTTGCAGTCAATCAGCGCGAACACCTGGCCCACCTGGTCACTGGGCATGGTCGCGCACGCTGTAGCGAACAACACCCCAGATGACCAGGTCGTCGCCTTCCATGACGTGCCGCGGTGGGTAGGCTGGATTCTCCGATTGCAGGATCAGCACGCCGGCGCGCCGATACAGGCGCTTGCAAACGGGCTCAGTGTTGATCGCGGCGATCACGATGTCGCCGTGCTCTGCCTCTGTGCTGCGGTCTACGATGAGAAGATCGCCTGAGAAAATACCGGCGCCCTGCATGCTGTCGCCCTCCACCTGCACCAAGTACATGTGAGGGGCACGCAGGTCAAACAGTTCGTCGAGGGAGATATGGCGCTCCAGGTGATCGGCCGCCGGCGAAGGGAATCCGGCCGGTACACGGAACGAGTACACCGGTAGCTGCGTAGGACCGCCCGTGGGCGCGCCCAGGAAGGTGATAGTCATGGCAGATCAACTCAAATGAATAGCTGTATACTTATACAGTAAACTGTCAGGGCGCTCCTACGTCAATGCGTGGGCGCGAGGCAGCCGACAAACGAGCGAGGTGGTGTATGTGTGGAAGGTACTCGATCGTAACCGCTCCATGAACCCCACATTCAAAGCGCGAAGCTGATCCCCAATGCTGTGCTCCCGATCTCTTTCTGGAGCCAGCCCCGTCATGATGCGACCCGACGCCAAAGTCGAAAAAGTCTATCTCTACCCCAAGCCTGTCGACTTCCGAAAGTCGATTGACGGCCTGGCCGCTCTGGTCGAACTGGATATCAAAGTGGCGGTGTTTGACCCCGTACTTTTCGTGTTTATCAACAAGCCGCGCAACCGCGTGAAGATCCTCTACTGGGAACGAAACGGCTTCTGCCTTTGGCTCAAGCGCCTCGAATCCGAGCGTTTCAAAACATCGCCAGACGCCACCGACGAGGCGATCATTCTGACCGTCCAGGAACTCAACTGGCTGCTCGACGGTTTTGACCTCTGGCGTAATCGTCCTCATCAGGTTTTGACGCCGCGCTACGTGGCATGACCCGGTATAATCCGGGCCATGATTTCTCTGCCCGATGACCTTCCTGATGATCCTGTTTTGCTCAAGCAACTGTTGCTTGAGGCCCTCAATCGTCAGGAGGAAACCGCTCAGGCTTATCAGACTCACATCGTCGACCTGAAAGAACAGATCAAGCTGTTGCGTGACCGTCTGTTTGGACGCAAGTCCGAGCAATCCGTAGAACCCAACACGCCACAGTTGGCCTTGTTCAATGAGCCTGAAAGCGAGCCAATGCCGTTGGTTGGCGACGCCGATGAGGAAGTCGTTGCACCCACAGTGCGTCGTGGCAAACGCAAGCCGTTGTCAGCCAATCTGCCGCGTATCGAAGTCATCCACGAACTGCCCGAACACGAACTGACCTGTGCTTGCGGTTGCCGCAAACATGCCATCGGGGAAGAAACCAGTGAGCAACTGGATATCGTGCCGATGCAGATCCGGGTCATCACACATATCCGCAAGATCTACGCTTGCCGTGGCTGTGAAGCCGCACCGGTCACCGCCGACAAGCCCGCCCAGTTGATCGAGAAAAGCATGGCCAGTCCCAGCGTGCTGGCCATGCTACTGACCGCCAAGTATGTCGACGGTTTACCGTTGCATCGGTTTGAAACGGTACTCAGCCGGCACGGTATCGATATCCCTCGGCAAACGCTGGCACGCTGGGTGATCCAGTGCAGCGAGCATTTCCAGCCACTGCTTAATTTGATGCGTGATCGGTTGCTGGAAAGCCCAGTGATTCACTGCGATGAAACCCGTGTCCAGGTGTTGAAAGAACCGGATCGAGATCCGGCCAGTCAATCCTGGATGTGGGTGCAAGCCAGTGGCCCACCGGATCGAAAAGTTGTGCTGTTTGATTACACGTCCAGCCGTGCGCAGGAGGTGCCGTTGCGCTTGCTGGAAAGTTACCGTGGCTATGTCATGACTGATGATTACGCCGGCTATAACGCGTTGGCGTTGCAGCCGGGCGTGGAGCGACTGGCGTGCATGGCCCATGCGCGACGCAAGTTCGTGGACGCGCAAAAAGTGCAGCCCAAAGGTAAAACCGGACGGGCTGATATCGCGCTGGCGATGATCAACAAGCTGTACGGCATCGAGCGCGAGCTCAAGGACGTCAGTGATGAACAGCGGTTTACTGGTCGACAGGAGAAAAGTCTGCCGATCCTGACACAACTGAAAATCTGGCTAGATAAAACCCAGTCGCAGGTGACCGCACAAAGTGCGTTGGGCAAGGCAGTGCATTACCTGGCGAATAACTGGAGTCGACTGGAGCGCTATGTCGAAGCGGGTTACTTGCCCATCGATAACAATACGGCCGAAAGAGCGATCAAGCCGTTTGTCATAGGGCGCAAGGCCTGGCTGTTCAGGGACACCGTCAACGGCGCCAGTGCCAGCGCGAAGATCTACAGCCTGGTCGAGACCGCCAAGGTCAACGGCCAAGAGCCTTATACGTGGCTGCGCCACGTACTTGAACGGCTACCGCACGCCTCGTCCGTAGCAGACTACGAAGCGCTGTTACCGTGGAACTGCTCGCCAGAGATGCTACGGTAGCCCGTTACCCCACTGTTGGGCAGGTGGGGTTTATGGATCGCGTGCAAGTCTCCGGTGCGGGGTATGAGGTACTACAAGGAGGAGGCAACCGCGTGATCCAGGTGTTGACCCTGTGTGCACGACAGCGGAGCTGCCTCTACCTCGAGTCATAGACGACTGGCTGGCGCTGGGACTGAAATTGAGGTGACGTCGAATGGTATTTAGCGAGCAGCGCATCTGGCGAGCGATGGCCCAAATAGACAGGCCACGCTGATGAAGGAGTTGGCGTGCTGCGCAAAATCCAGGACGAACAGGGCCATCGCGGCGGAGCCGGAAGAACAAACGGGCGATGGCTGATGGTCATTGCCCGCAGGACCGAAAGCGCAGCGGCCAGTCTGATTGAATCGCATCAAGGCGTATTTGACGCGCGACGCCTGAGGCTTAACAGTCGTCAGTCGAAATGGTCGTCATCTTCGCCTTCGCCATCGTGATTGTCATCGTCGTAGAAGTCGTTCACGAATGGATAGTCAGCCTCTATCAACAACTCAAGATAGGCTTCAAAGCTCGGCGCGATCACCCTGTATTCGTCTGGGTCGTGGATAAAGCGAACTACTTGGCCCACGGTACCGCCAGGCGCTGGATTGAAATCGAGGAAAAGGGCCGAGGTACCGCCATTGTTGGCGCATTCGGCGAAACACAGGTAGTCGCAAATTGGCACATGAGGGTGGATGCCTGGCCCGATGGGGTTGGGCGAAATGTGTGGCGCTCCGTCATAGACCTGATGCAGCGTATCGCGCAGGTGTGGGGCGTTTGCGTACTCAAGTATCTGTTTGACCGAGCGCAAATAATACGGGCAGCCACCGAGATCTGAGCCGAGTACCAACAGGACCACCGTGCCGCCGGGGTACAGGCGGTAATGGGTGCCATCCATCTTACCCAACAGCTCAAGCAAAGCCTCAGGGCACGCGGGAAAACGCGCCAGCAGACGCTCCAGATTAGCCACCCTCGCGCCTTTGGTGATTGCCAGCTTGGTGCGCTGCACCGGAGTCGCTACCGCTGCGAAGCCGGCGAGGTAGCGTTGAACGATGGACATTTTGATTCCTTGATAAGCGTATGCTGGGCAGCGCTTACTGACCTTGCAGAGCAGTGCTGAAGGGGACTCAAGCACTCGTACGCTGGCTCCAGAAAGAAATCGGGAGCATAGCATTGGCGACCAGCTTCGCGCTTTGAATGTGGGGTTCATGGAGCGGTTACACTCGATCTACGAGAGCATGGACGACTACCTGAGGCAGTTGGCCCTCGATCTAGTAGTCATCCATGGGTATGACCATGATCGGATCAACCGGTACAACGTGGCGCCCTCTACTCGTGTGGAGTTGATAAGGCCAGTGCCGGGAGGGTTGAGCGTAGATCTAGTGAAATGGGGATGGTCGCCTTTGTGGGCGAAGGGGAAAAGGCCCGACCCGATCAATGCGCGGGCCGAAACGGTGATGACGGGAAAATTCTTCAAATCGCTTTGGCCGAATGGCCGAGCCTTGGCGCCGGCGAATGGCTGGTTCGAGTGGGTGCCTGATCCTGCGGACCCAAAGCGTAAGCAGCCCTACTACATCAAGCCAGTGGACCACTCCCCGTTGTTCTTCGCAGCCCTGGCTGAAGTCCACCCCGGTATCGAGCCAGACAAGCGCGACGGTTTCGTGATCATCACCGCAGCAGCTGACCAAGGCCTCGTCGATATACACGACCGAAAGCCCCTGGTGCTGAACCCCGAACAGGCTCGGGAGTGGATCAGTCTAGCGACCTCAAGCGAGCGCGCAGCAGAAATCGTGGAGAGCGGTTGCCGGCCGTCCACCGACTTCAAGTGGCACCCTGTCAGTAAGAAGGTGGGAGGCGCCCGTAATGAGGGGCAAGATCTGATCTTGCCAATATAACAGCCTGAAGTCGCTCTTCAAGTGTCTGACGTACTTGCGTTGTGATGACGTGTAAGACTTGTTGATATGCTATGGATGTTCTGCATTAGTTTTAGTAACGAGTATGTTTCTGAACGTCCGGATTTTTGAGAGAGAAGTGTTTGTATCGCAGGAGAATTTTCGGTCAGGATTTTGGCTATTGCCTCAGCGGGGTGCGCTTTGCTCAGTGAGTGATGGATTTTCTCTAGGTTACCGAATGTTTGAGGAGACTCAAGCTGATGTAGTAAGTCGCCGAGAGTGTATTCACTGTCTTGAATAGAGCTGCATACTTTCTCAAGAGTGCTGATTCTTACGAATAGAATTCGCGAAAATGGTATTGGTGAAGGGTACGATACCGGAGTTTTAGCCTTGGCTAAGGCGGAGGCTCCAATAAGCTTCTCAAGCGATTCAGCATCCGAGAACCCATAGTCGTCATTGACAATAATACATGAGTAGAAGGTGTAGCCTGCAAAGTCAGGGCTTTTTTCAAGTATGCCAATACATTGCTGTGATTGAGCTATACCTTTAATGTGGTTGTCTTCTAATCGCTTGGCGAGTGTTGTGGAGTCAAGAATGACTTTGACGAAATCGGTTTGCTCAACACCTTTTGATTCGACCAATAGTACGGTCTTGGTTTCGGGTGAAATTAGCATGTGGTCAACGACATTGTTGGTTTTTCCAGAGTGTCCTAGCGATCTGTATAAATCTTTTATCTGTTCCTCGGTTTTGTGCGTCACATTGGTCTGTGCTAATAACTCTCCAATGTAATCTTCAAATTTCTTGGTAAATATTTTTTTAAAGGTTGGGGATATTTCTTTTGAATCTTTAAATAGCTGAGGTAGCAAAAAGCTTGCTGATGAGAATGCGAGATTATTGGAGATGGTTCTGATGGTCATTCCTGTGTGGATGAATGGTCTTCGCTTCAGGGGTGAATCATAAAAGTAGCTTTCGAAGTCAGGGTCGTAAGTAGTGTAATTTGCAAAAAAAGCTGGCATTTCACGAGGAGAGATAGAGAATGCCTTGAAAAAATTGTAGATTTCTCTGGTTTTGATGTAGGCGTGGCAGTCAAGGATCAGGCGCCCTAGATTAATTTCAGTTGAGCCGAATTCTGAATTTGTTATCTGAGTAAGTATTAGAAACCAAATGAAGCAGTAGGTTGTGATGGAGAACCCATATTTTGCTTTCAAATAATTATTTAGGGGGTCGCAGGCAGAAAGGAGGTGAGATTGGCGCATTATATCTGCGTATGACTTAACTATGTGATGCTGTAGGGTTGATTGCTGATTGAACATCGCGCGCATAGCGATCATAGGGTTAAGATTCGACTCTAGATAGGGTATCAAGCAGTTATGCAGCCGCCATAGGCTATTTATGATTCCTACTACTTCATTGTTGTCTGGCTTTCGGTTTCCGGTCGAGTATGTGGCAGAAATTTTTATTGCTAGTATCCAAACGTGTTCAAAGTCAAAGCTAACGTCGTTATTTTTTTTAATTTTAGATATTTTTGTTAAACATGTTTTTATGAAGAATTCTCGATCAACTCCTCGGATTTTTTTTATGATTTTAGTCGACCGTTTGGTATAAAGCGCTTGAGCTGTTTCTTTTGCTGTGGGTTTGTGCTTTTTTTTGGGGGTACTCATTAGACACGTCCTGTTGTGATGCGTAATCCCGGGGTAAGGCCAGCGTGAATGATACTAAAATGCCGCCCGAAGGCGGCAATGAATCATGCGGCTATGAGTTGACGTGCCAGTGCCATCTCGACGGAGTCCCCATCTTGGTTGAGAGAGTCGAGTCCAGATTCCGGTACATCTCCCGAAGTACTCTGCGCCACTGCGATCTTCCTGGCCATCAACTGCAGGCAGGTGATCTGCGAGCTTCCGGCGTAGCCGAAGAACACTACTCGGACCGGGTGTTTCTGTCCGATCCGCCACGACCGCCGCGCGGCCTGCTGTAGGGTGTACACGTTGTACCCGGTCTGCAGGAACGCGATGGTTGGGAAGTCCAGCAGGTCCAGCCCGGTCTTAACCAGCTCCGGGTTGGTGAGCAGCACGTCGACACCACGGTCGACCTGGTCGAGGATCCAGTCCTCGCGCCGAGCCGTTTCAACCGTGGCCCGCAGTACCGCAACGCGAAGGCCTGCCTGCTCGAGGACCTTCTTCAGCCTGGATGTGGTGTCGCGCGTCCCGCTGTAGACGGTATATGCAAGGACCTTGCGGCTTTTCGCTTTCTCCTCGAGGCAAAGGTTCAGCAGCGCCTGCTCCTTGGGCATCAGTTCATGGTCGCCGAAGAGCGCCGGCACAAAGGCCAGCGTGTCTCGAGTACGCGGATGTTTGACCATCTCCGATCGGAAGCAGCAGTCCGGCCAGGCCAGTAGCACGTTGAGCACCACTCCCAGAAGAGTGGTGTCTCTCCGGGCCAGGGCCTGGCGGAGCTCAGCGGTCAACGTGGCCGCCAAGCGCTGGTAGGCCGAGGCCTGCTCCGGTGCCATGGGCACGTCGATGAACTCCTCCTGGTAGCTGGGCAGCACGTTGCCACCGATATCCTTGAGCTTCAGGAATACGGTAAATGGCAGCACGAACCGGTGGATGCCTTTAGGGCCGAAGCCTGGGGCCTTCACGGTGCGTACCGACAGCTTCTTGCCCTTGGCAGTCTTGTGCGAATCGCCATCGCGCTCGGTGTAGATGTCCTTGAGGACTCCGTGATCGCGCATGAACGACATGGCTGCAGGAGCCATACTGCCGCGTGCGTTGGGTCGGTAGCCGTCTTCGATCATGCGCTGGGTGAGAATGCGGAACAGGAGGTAGAACAGGTCGTCGGCGTAGCCGCCCATCAAGGTCCCGGTGAGAAGCACGGTTTTACGCGCCTTCGCGGCCAACACCCCCATGGCCTGGCCCTGGGCCGAACCGCTGTTCTTGTATTCATGCCCTTCGTCGACAACCAGCAGGTCGAAGAAACCATCGGGTAGGTAGCGCTTGATGAACTCTGTCGGCTGGTAGCCGCCTTCGCCGAATCCAAACTCGATGTTGGCCATCGCCCGCTCCATGCGCTTGGCCTGACGGTCGCTGAAGACGAAGTTGCCTTTCGCGTCCATCAAGTTGATGAACTCTGAGACGTTGTCGACCAGCATCGAGGCCAGGAAGTCCTCGCCGAAGTCGTTCAGCAGCCGTTCCGCCCGGACCGGGCCGATCGTTGGTATCCGGCACATCGACTTCAGGATTGTCGAGCGTCGGTCCCCACCATCAGCTTTGCCTGGGCGCATAAGCGTCCAGAGGGCAGCGTTGCAGGCACTGCAGTTGCGACGGCGATCACCGCGCTCGAACTCTTCCACGGTGACCAGGTTGCCTTCCAGGTCCTCGATGACCTGGCCACAATCTGGACATGCCGCCAGCCGCTGGCCACCTGCAGTACGCCGCTTCCAGCAGGCGAGTCGCCAGTGGAAACCCATCCGCATCCTGACGCGGCCGAGGATGAAGAACTCCGGCCGGCCGTCATAGGTTTGCTCTGCCTGGTCACGCAGCTTAAGCAGCTTGACCAACGTGTCCGGGCCGTTGAGCACCCAGACGCGGGCGCCTGGTGTGGTCTCCAGGATCTCGCGCCGCCACTTGTAGACCAGGTGGGGTGGTGAGATGACGAGGGTTCGACGGTAGCCTGCCGCGTGGAGCACGGCAGCGACTGCGATGGCCATCATCGTCTTCCCGGTACCCATCTCGGCGTTGATGATCGCAGCTTGCTCGCTGCGATCGAGCAGAAGCGCCGTTATGGCTTGGACAACCTCAGCTTGCGCCACGAATGGAGTGCGCTTGAGACTTCCCATCACGGCCTGGCGCTGTTCGTTAATGCTGCCGGTATAAACCGGAGGGTTGGAGCGGTTGAGCGACTCCAGTAGCTCATCGCCGAATTCGTCGATGAAATCCGTCAGGTTGATATTCAGTGGGGAGTTGGCCGAGGCGGCTGCTTGGGTCAGTGCGTTCATGTGCATCTCCTGGGATAGCAGGGCATGCACAAACCCCAGCGGGTATGGGCATACCCTATGGGTCGGTGTGGGGTTGTCGCCGTTGCGGCGTGGGTCAGTAGTCGCTGGGAAGCAGCAGGGTGGTGGAGCTGCGGTCGGCTTCGGTGATGATCCAGAGCGTAGACTCGTCGCCGGCGTCGATGTCATAGCCTGAGAACAAACGGTCTCCGTGGGTGAGCGCAAGCTGATTGGAGGCCCGATCATCATCGCACAGCTCACCCCAGTCGCCAGCAAGATGGCGTTTCAGCGAGGTAGTAGGGTTGAGCTGCCCGGTTTCGACCAGATGGCTGACAGCGGCGGTCATCATGATCTGCCCCGGGTTGAACAGCGGCGTTGCAACTGACTGATCGGTTGCAGGCGCTTCGTCGTTGCTCGCCGGTGAGGAACTGATGATCAGCACCTTGCCGTAGTTCACCGAGGAAGGTGTCATTTCCCAGGCGCGGATGATCGGAATGAACCGGTCGGTGAGGATCCTGACTTCTGAGACGTTGCCTTTCTCGTCCTCGGTGAATTCGGTCTTGCGCACCTTGTCCTTGTAGGTATCACCCTTCACGACCAAGACGCGCCCCGACTTCGAACGTACAACACCGGAGATTGCGCCGGCGGCCAGGGCCAGGGCGAGGTGCCAGCGAGAAAGCTCGCGGACAGGGGCTCGGGGTTGAAGGCCGGCCTGACCGAAATGCAAGTTGAAGTCGGGCCAGAGGCCTCGCAGCCGCAGAATCTCGGAGGCGAATTGCTCCGGCTCCAGGGTAATGCGGTAGAAGTGCTCCAGCTCGCTGGCAACTGACGGAATGAGGTACGGCTCCCATGGCCAGGTGGCAGGGATCTCCTCGGCCAGTTGCTGCCCAGCGCCGATCGCCTGCAGGCGGGATCTCACCTGGTTGGTGGTGGCCCGAGCCAGGTCTTGCCGGCGTACGCGAATGCCGAAGATCACCACCTGTTTGAAGGTGGGGTCTGCAGCACCGTATACACGCAGTTCGGCGAAGTGGTTGCTCAGCCATCCTGTGAACTCGTCGTCCAGCACGTAGTGAGGAACGATGAGCGCCATGACGCCGCCGTACTGCAGAAGCGGGAGGCAGCGTTGATAAAAGGCTTTCTCCAAGCGCCGGCGGCCGCTGCCTTGGTACTGGGACGCACCGGAGTGATCCGCGACCAGGTCACCGTAGGGTGGGTTGAGCCAGAGCAAGCCGAACGACTGGCGGCTGATCAAGGTGTCGAAGAGGTCGCTGTGCAGCACCCGGTCGAGCAGGCCACGCGCGTGATCCGCGCGTTCGAGATCGTACTCGACGGCGAACGCTTGGACCTGGTCGCGGCCTAAGAGATGAGCCGCTTCAGCAAGGGCAACACCCTCGCCGGCACAGGGGTCGCAGATCCTCATCCTGCCCGAAGTGGCGGGAGTGAGTGCCTGCAGCGTGCGTTCAAGAGTTATTTCATCGGTGGGGTAGTAGCCGTTGCGGGCAAAGTTGCGCGCCAGGCGCGGAAACATGAGGGCCATAGAGTGTCCTTTGAGTTGGTGGATGAGCTCAGGCAGGCACCTGAGCTTCAGTGGTGAGTACGCCCTGGCGGATCAGCTCTCCGAGAGTAGGCTCGAGCACCTCGAGCTTCATGGCGAGTCGCCAGGCGCAGACATTGCCGATCGCTCCAGGGAGGGCGATCAGCATCTGGTGCTGGGTGAGTACCTCAATCACGGGCTCGCGCCAGTGGGAGAGAAGGGGGAGTGGGCAGGTCTCGATCACCAGCGGCCAGAGTCGATGGTGTGGAGCTTCATTGCGCTCCAGGAGGGCGAAAGCGAAGTGATTGGCTTGGTCGGGAACAGAGGCGCGTCGATCGAACAGCCAGAGGTGCAACATGCTGCCGAACAACGTCCCGCGGAATTGCCGTGTGGTGCGCTTTTCCAGCAGGTCCAGGTTCGGGAAGACGGGAATGCTCCGCCCGTCGACGAGAATGTGAAACTGCTCAAGGCCATTCTCTTCCCGGCCAAGTGTGAGCCTGGCCAGAAACTCCTGCAGTGCGGTGTCACGACCCCAGGCCGAGATGAACACCAGGTTGCGCTGTTCGTCGCACACACAGGCGTCGACGTACAGGTCCGGGCATTCCTCGATCTTAAACAAGGGGGATGGGTGCATGATGGCCTCCATTGTGGAGGCGTCCGTCCCAAAGGGCGGAAACGCCCCCGGGGTGGTCTGGTGGTTAATTGAAGGTCCTGGTGAGCGGATCGAAAGCCACACTGTCGTGTTGGTGCAGCGGGCCGTGACCCTCGAGGAATATTTGGATCCGGTACTGGTCTCTGAGACGTATAGCAGCCTCAGCCTGGTCCAGTGTGAGGTCCAACTCTTCGATGAAGAAGTCGACGAGCTCCTCGTCAGTCGACACCTCGTTGTTGGACAGCTGGTCCTCAATGTTGGCGAGGGTTTGTTTGCTCAAGTGGCTGAACATGGCGTTCATGGTGGTGCTCCAGGTAGATAAATGGAGCCCCCGAGGAGGCCCCTCAGGGTGTGTGGTTCAGGTTGACTGCGTCAGTGCTCTGGCAGGGCGCTTTAAGGCGAAGCCCTGGTCCAGGTTTGAGTTTTGAAGTCCATGGTAAAACCGAGCTGGTCCAGCCGCGTGCACTGGGCGCGCAGCCGTTGTCGGTCTACGGTGGTGTCGAGCCTCACGGTTTCGCTCAATGGCCAAACCGTGCCAAATAGCTCGGCATCGATGTCGTTCGTGCTCGGTGGCTCCGATGGACTCATCCCGAAGGGCTCATCCGAGGCGAAGGCATCAGTTTGGGGTTGTCGCGCCGGCGTAATTGGAGTCCGACGTGGCGGTATCGGTGTGGGTGGTGGCCCGTCCTCCTCAAGAGGGTCAGGGACGTTGGTTGGCAGGTGTTCTTCGTCTTCGCGACTGAGACCTGTGACATCCTCCAGGGTCATGCCCTCGAGTTCAGCCCTGATCTCAACAACGAGTCGACCGCCGTGTGAGTAATACGATGGGCGAATCTGCTTGATCGCGAAATCACCTCGGTATTTACCCTCCTGGTACTGATCCAGAAGAGCATCCTTGATGGTGAACTCACCGATCGAGGTACTGAGGCGGCCGACGTTGAATAGCCCGAGTCGGCCGGAGATGGTGCGGATGGCCAACTGGCCGGTAGTTGAGATCATGTGCGCTCCCCGTAAAGCATGGGGAACACCCAGCGGGCGTTCCCCGCGAGAGTGGAAGGTGGCCAGCAGTCGAACAGCGGCAGACCGTCGAGAACGTTGCTGTTGGGGTCGATGACCAGGAACCTCACTTCAGCCTGAGCGGCAAGAGTGAGCACTCGGATGGTCTCCTCACTGAAGCCCTCGGTGGCTTGCAGAGCTTGAAGTGTCGACAGTTCGTACCTCCAGTACTGTCCAAGATGTTGGTCGGTCCAGGGCGTACTGAGAAGTTTGAAGCCGATGGCGTCACTGTCGGGCAGGGTGAAGCACTCGAACTGAAGCAGAGCTGTATCAGCAGTTTCAACGAGTGCCTGCAGCTCCTCCCAGTCCTCCTCGGGCAAGTGTGCAGATGCGATCTCGAACGCTTGGCTGCAGCAGGGATGAGGTACAGGGTGATCGCCGGTAGCGATGTTGAAGGGGTTGGGTGATTGTGCCATGTGGCGTGCTCCTGGTTGAGAGGAACCCACCCCAGAGGGTGACCCCTCTGGGTGATTAACTGGCTGTTTCAGGCGGAGTCTGCAGTGGGCTGCAGCTGGATCTGGATGTAGGCAGGCTCGTTCTCGGGGGTGACGACTCGCAAAGCGAGGGCAACCCACTCACGATGGCGGCCAGTATGGCGCTTTGTATACACGCCGAAGGTAATAGCCTTGGCCAGAGGTTGCTGCTTGAGTTCTTGCCACGCCGTTTGTACGACGGTGGCGAGGCGTTGGCTCATTTCGGCTACCCGGTCAGGGTTTTCGAGATAGACCGCACGCATCCACGCAGCGTTGTCCAGGACAACCGGAAGGGTGAGGTATGCCTCGGACGAGGCGGATGGTATGGACATCAGAGGTCTCCAGAATGAGCGAGGCCTCAGTCCGCGAGGGATGAGATCCCCGCGGGTAGGTAAAGTAGAAGGCACTCCATCACTGAGTGATGTGATCGCGCTGCCGAGTGCTAGGCGATCTTGGGTGGGTTGGCGCAGCGCGCTGGAGCCTTAAACCCTGGCTCCGGGAGGCACTGTCAACGACAGTGAACCAAAACAGAATTCGTTGGATGGGCTGTCGGCAGAGGCCACGGGGCGCCCGTTTTTGTACTTAAAGTCCACCCGAAGGAATACCCTTCGGGGTGGAGGACAGGTGGAACATAATGGGTCAGAATAAACCTTCGTTGATCTCTTTCCGGAGGGCAGCAGCAGTTTCCTGTGCTGCAAGGTAGTTCTCCATATTGAGCTGGAAGCCTTGTCGTGCTGCTTCACGCTCGAACAACTTGTTGTGAGGAAAGGTCAGTGCTGCGTATGCATTGCGTAGCGTACAGAGCAGGTTCATCTCGTAAAGTACGTGGAGTTGGCCAAATCGTTCCAGAGCAAGGTCCGAACTCGCCTTGATTAAATCAGCGAATCGCCGCTCGAGTACGTCTACGCGGATGAAGGCTCCGGTAACTCGTTTCTCGAAAGGATTGGTGATGAACATGACGCCGTTGAAGGCTTGAGTGGCTTGGGACATGGTGATTCTCCGATGAGGGGCCACCAGCCCGCTCGGGTGATGTACCCGATTAGGTTTGAAGTGCTAGGCCGCCCTAAGGGCGGCATTAGAGGTAGGTTACTGTGTGAAAACTCGAATGTTAAATTCGTGGGCCATATACTGTTGATTCATCAGTTCGAATGAAACAGTGCGCTGGCTTACGAAAATGGTCTGGAGCAGGTTTTACGCAAGCTTGAGCAAGTGCTTGCTCGTCAGCTTTGTGTTGTTCAGTAGCTCTGAATGTTTGTACAACAATCGTTATGAAAACAGCGAGAACGACGATAGTTAGGAGAAGGGGCTTGTGCTGGGTCATGGATGGTTCCAAAAGTAAAGGCGCCTTTTGGGCGCCTTGAAATGGATTATGCAGCTTCGTTGGCTGGCTTTTGGGACTCCGGTCCGAAGTCAGGCAGCTGTTCATTGGCAAACTGTTCGGCTACAGGAAGTTCCTGTTCAACAGGTAGCTTTGCCGCAGGGTGACCAAGGTCGTCTGCTGTGGTGTCAGTAGTCTTCGGTTTAGCCTCGTAAACCAGCTTGCCGTCGACCTTGATCCAGCCGATGAAGAGCAGTCTAGCTTTGAGGCTTGCGCCGGCTTGACCTTTCTTCTCGCCTTTCTCATAGGTGAATGCATCAGCCCACATGTCGCCGATACGGAAGGAGACCAGCACCTTCTTACCGGCTTCAACAGCCGGCTGGCAGCGCTTGATAAGCGTCTCAGCATCGGCGCCGACCGCGTTGCAGTCAATGTAGGTGTATTCGGCGTTATCTGTCGAACCACGAAGGGCTGCAACAGTTACCGCCCAGAAGGGTTTGCCTTTACCACGAGGCTTCACTTCGCGGATGCGGTTAAGATAACCGATACCAGTGGCGTGAAAATCGAAGAATTTGGCTTCGTTAGATTGATTGCTCATTGTATTTCTCCAGTTTCAATAGCGAAAGCGGAGAAACACTTCGCCCAGGTGGGGAAAGTATTCCCCGCGTGGGTTGGATGGTATTGCAAGTTAGGAGGGCTTCCATCAATCCGAAGATTGACCAATCGCTCTACCGGAAGCTTGGCGATTTTGGGTTGATCAACACCTGGAGGGGTGTGGCAGTCTCTCAGATCATGACTACTCGGGCTTGGGGTGCTGACGACGTCAGCAGCTCACAGGCTCAAGAATGGAAACGGCGGAATACTTTGTCAAGCTCTTGAACAAAAAACCCTCCAAAAGGAGGGTTTGAATGGGAATAAACGCTCAATGCACTCGCAGAAGCTTTTGGCATTGGCGTTTGACATTGGGCCAATCTGCCCAAACCGTCATACCCAAGCAGAGTATGAGCAGGGATGTCAGCATAACAATACCGAATGTGGTCTGGCTCATGTCAGTCCTCCGGTGTGAGGTAAATACCTGCTAACCAGATTACAGCACCTACGGCCAAGGCGAAAGTGGTAAGCAATCGATTGCTGCTCAGAAAAATGCCCACGAGGGCGGCGGCAACGGCTGTGGTGCCGATCTTGCGAAGGTCGTCCGCTACGGCGGCGCGCTTTTGGGATGCCATGGCTTTCCTTAGATCGCCAGGCCCTCACCCTGCCAGGTGGGGTGCCTGGCACAGGGTGGGAGGGGAGAAGGGTTAGATCACCGCGACTGGGACTATTAGATCGTCCAAGGAGCCCATACGCAGCTCTGGTGCTTTGCGCTGGGCCGACTTGCGCTTACGGACGCGCCGCTTAGTCGGTGGTACAGGTTTGGTGTTGGCATCGAACCACTGGTTCAGATCAACGCCGCGGCGTGCGAGGGTGGGAATGCGGCAAAGCTCATCCCAGTCGTTTCGGGTAGGCGATATGTTCGCGAAACGAGCAACAGGCTGGGTCTGGGCTGGGACAGGCGGAGTTGTTCGTTTCATGGAGCGCAGGAACTCTCTGGTGAGGGTGCCGAGCGCGTAGCCCAAACGGAAGCCGGTCGTTGGTGCGGACATTGCGGTCATGGTGTTTCTCCTGCGGTTTGAAATGCGGAGAAACACTGATCCCAGGGGAAGTGATTCCCCACTGGGTTTGCGGAAGGAGCTTCTATCGACGGTTTGTCGATCGGTCGTGCTACCAGAAGCTGAACGACCTTGGGGGGATCACACATCGAATGATGTGCTGCCGCATTACAGATCCGGGCGGCATAGGGCATGTTGCTGACGACGTCAGCAGATCACACACCAATAATCGAAGCAGAGGAGGCTTGTGTCAAGCTGGCAGTACGAAACAACGAGCCCAGGGCTGGCCTGGAAAAGTAGTCGTCTCGGCCGCCAATCCTCGGTGCCGATACTTTAGTCGAGCAGATCCAGCAAGTCGGCTGGGGAATTGCAGTCAGGAGAAAGCAATGCTTGCCGCACTTTCTCGTAAGCGCGCGCAGCCTCTTCGTAAGGCGTGTGACTATCGTTATAAGTCC
This sequence comes from Pseudomonas sp. SC11, assembly GCF_047039205.1. NCBI lineage: Bacteria > Pseudomonadati > Pseudomonadota > Gammaproteobacteria > Pseudomonadales > Pseudomonadaceae > Pseudomonas > Pseudomonas sp. SC11. The sequence continues at coordinate 1,552,688 of NZ_CP178183.1, forward strand.
AGCCTGCCTTGTGCAGAGCGGCACGTTTAAGTTTGTCGCCCGCTCCCCAGCCCTCCCAGCCTTCCCAAGCGGGTTGGGATCTCAGTACACCTAGGTCGCGGCCAAGCTTTTCGAAAAAGCCTTGGTTCTTCTGCATTTCGTTTTTGGCGAGTGACGCAACCTCTCCGTTAATCAAGATGTGAGTTGGGATCGCTCCCTCAATGCGAACAAAGTCATACGGTTCAACTTCGTCGCGGAGTCGGAGCTTTTCAATCGAATTCATGTTGTGGTCCTTTTTTGAGAGGGCAGACACGCTGCGCTTTATAGTTGGATACATGCTAGAGAACAAGCCTGGAAGCCTGGCTCTTATATAAATCTACCCCATGCCTGTCAGAGTTGGAAATAGTTTTTGTTCGGGATCAATAGCGGTGAGTTGACGCTGTTCACGAGTTTGTTATATTTCCCTGGATTTACAGGGTATGGCATTCGTTTTGCGAGGGGATTTAAAGGCTAATGAAGGATATTTTGGATTGGTTTTCCAAGGTTAATAGCAGGTCATTGCTTATGGCTTTTGGTGCGCTGACGCTGTTGAGCATTTTCCCTGATTCATCGCCGTTGGCCGACCCATTCTCTGTTGCTGCACTCGCGTTGCCGGCCGCAGTGGGGGTGTCGCATCTGATGGTGTTATTTTGGATAGTCTTTATAGGTCGCCTGAATCTAGGGTTGCGCGATGGTGATTGGGCTAACATGGGGGTTCTGATCGGAGGATCAGGTTTGGCTTATTGCCTATGCATTTTACTTTGGTATGTCTCGCACACCCCTGACCCTCTCGATATCAAAATCCTTGGTACGGCTGATTTCGTTCGTTTCGTTACGCTATATCTCTTGTCAGTCGTGACAATGAGGGTGCCTCGATATCCCGCTGCAGCGAGGTGCCATGAATTCGATTAGGGATTTAGGGTCGGGGAAAGTATTCCGGCTGGAGATCACCTCCAGCCGTGATGAGAAAAGGATGTAGAAGGAGCCACCTGTGGGGAGATCGTCGATCCCTGGGCATTGATCGTCTCGATTCTCATCACCTGGCCATTCTCGTGGCTTTGGCCAGCAAACGTGAGGCACGCATCCGCGCACAAAAGGAGCCCGGCTTATCGCCGGCGGGCCACCGGCAGGGGGAGAAGTACCCATTGGGTAGCCTGATGGACCTCGCTTGAAGTCCATCAGGCTACCCAAAGGGAAAGAAAAGAGTGGGGCCACATCACCAGTGTGGCCCTTGGAGCTAAGAAGCACCGAATCTTCTGAGACTCTGTATGCCTTTGAACTCGATCATCACGAGTTAGACGGCTGCGCGACTAGAGAGAGCAGGGAGGCAAAGGGAGAATCACAACCAGATCCGCACGCCCTTCCCGGAGCTATAGCGTGCTTACGGTTTGGTGTTGAGGCGAACCGCAACACCTGGGCGCTACTGATGACCGTCAGTAGCCAGCGGGGTTGAACCAAAACTGATGTCATTATGGGTTGTACCATGGCCGAGATGCAAGGCTCGTAGGTACGTTCCCAAGGTGTCAACGGTCAATGCACCGCAACGACTGCCCCCTCCGGGACTGGCGCTGGAACAGCTATCGCCATGTTCCCCCCCTTAGGCGAGAACAGCTGACCAGACCTCTTCACACCAACAGTTGTCGACTCAGTCCGTTCGGTCAGTGCGGAAAGGAGCCCGGCAGGAACCGTTCCGGCGATGTAGGTGTAGGACACTCCACCGACGACGTAGGTGGCGATCCCGCTCTGCTTAATGAACCAGTGAGGAAGATTCAACAATGCGTCGGACGGTGCTCCCGTGAACCCAGGATTGGCCCGGGCATACTCAGCGGCGGCTGAGCGATAGATCATCATACCTCGGCTGAGAGCATCGACTGCAGCCTGGTCGGAAGTGACGTCGTCGGTGTGATGCACCTGGGTGAAGATGCCTCCTGCTACGATCAGCAGGGTCATGGCGATCCAGTAGATGTACATGACGATATCCTAATTAAAGATTATCATCGGGCTACAGTTCACTAGGGGTTGTTACTGTGCCCTACGATTCGCAATACGTAGTCTTGAGTATCGCCCTAAGGGTAGTGAGGGGCTGCCATCAATTGCCTTGAGAAACTGCTCTGCATTGTTGAGAGGAAGGCTTCTGAGGTATTCAATATCGAAATTCCACCATTTGCTTTGGAGCAGTCGCTCAATTACTTCAGAGCTGTGGCGGTATTTTATTATTTTAGCTGGATTTCCACCGACAATTGCGTAGGGAGGCACATTTTTGGTCACAACGGCCCGCGTCGCAATAATTGCCCCCGTGCCTATCTCAACACCTTCTAACACAGTAGCGCCATGTCCGATCCAGACGTCATGTCCTACCGTTGCCCAGGAAAGATTTGGGGAGTAGGACAAGTCCCCTGTCTCATACTGGAATGGATGCGTGCTCACCCAGTCAGTGGGATGCGTGTGCTTTTCCTGGCCTAAAGTGCATTCAGATCCAATAGAGCAAAAACGGCCAATCTCAGAAATCACAGATAGTTTGGTCCCGCTCCTAATGTACGAGTGAGCACCAATTGTGATTGCAGGGGACTCGACTCTGATATGCCCGAGACTGACTCCCTCTTCAATGGTTGCGCAGGCACGAGAACTGAAGGAATTAGAGCCTCCGGCAGCTTTTCCCCCCATTTTTCGGAACGCGTTCTTGAATTTTTTTTCTTTGAGTATCTTGAGCATATCTCTGATCGCATCACGACTGTTGAAGGTGATTTTAGCAAGTCTACTTGACGCCAGAAAGCTTTTTCCCTGCGCCCTAATGATGAGGGTTCGGACAGGTCGCATTAATTTTGCTAATCCTGCCATCCTGTTTATTTCACCTAGTGCAGACTCCAACCCCGTAGTAACGGTCCGCAAAATAGCTACTGTTTTGTCCATAAACGCCTGAAGATGATTGGAGAGTGTAACCGCTGGGGCATACGGGGACGCAACTAAGCCAGTTGTTCATAACACAGTTGACGACGAGAAAATCTGCAGCGCCGGCAGATTTCCAGACGAAGGATTGGCAAGAAGGCGTTAGGCATTGGCAAGTGAGCGGCGCCCCGAGGGCGGTTTTGGACTGGACACCGATCTTTGGACATGCTTGGCCATCGACCGCCGTGCTCTCAATATCGAGGTATTCCCCAACTGTCACACGTCCGTCTGCCTGCAGCGTGCCGCCGCGGATTTTCCCGCCGCTCAACAGGCCCTTGTCGTTTAGAACCCTGATCCAGTCTGCATCGGACTGGTAGATGCCTCCGCCCCACTTCTCGTTCACCCAGCCGGTGTCGTTCTGACTTCTGAACCAACCGTCCTTACTGGTGATGTCGTTCGTCGCAGTGATCGCCCTGGCATTATTAATGTCGTTGCCACCCATATCGATGGCAGTGTTCATGCGGTTGTACTCAGGATGACCTGGCACAGCGTTGCGATAGAGGTAGTCGTTGGCCAGGTCTCCGTCCATCAGGAACAGAGCGCTCGCGGTGTGGCCCTGTCCTGGGTTGATGCCGTAGTTACTGAGGGCGACTTCCCAGCCGCCGCGCACGCCCTGGATCACCCCGGGCTTGAGCACTGAAATGAAGCCGCCTGGTCCACCCAGGTGTTCAGCGATCGTACGAATGCCCAGCTCCGGAATGACTTGGCCACCGGTGGTGATCACGATCGCCTCGAGCTGGTTAGCGTTCAGGCGCCTGGCCAAGCCAACAACGGTCTGGCCGAAGCCATTAGTCGAGCTGAAGCCCGCCGGCAGATATTTCGTGTTCTGCATCATGTCCACGGTGACCTGGACTGGCGTGGTCGGCCCAGCGTTGGTCAGTACCACGGAGTAGTTGTCTTTCAGATACTTCGCAAAAGCGTCGGCGACGGTCCGCTGGTGTTCGGCGGCGATGCGATAGTCCTGCTGGTTACTGAAGCTGAACATCCACCAGCCCGCGAGAGAGAGCATGATAGCCAGCACCATCAGACCGAACAGTGCGTCGATGGTGAAAAAGCCGGCCTGGCTGCGTTTACTGACCATGCCAGAGACTCCTGTTTGATTGGGCGACGATGTCCTGCTCGATCATCTGGAGGTGTCCGTTGCGGATCTTCTCCCGGATGGACGGGGCGTCATCCTGGGACAGAGACAGGCATTGGAGAGTGAGTCGTGGCTGACCGTGGTCGGGACGGTAGAGTGCCTGGTGGATCACTGCCGTAAGCCCCTGTGAGAGAACCTCGAGGGCGTTCGGCATAACCGGTTCTGCCAGGACTGCTAGGCGCTTTATTCCGTTGGAGACGTCGCGGCCATGCCCCGTCGAAAAAATCAGATGCCCGTTGATTGAGGCTTTAATCACCTCCACTGCAGTGGGTGTATCTCGGACTTCGCCGACCAGGATGAGGTCGGCTCTAGTACGCAGGGCTCGTATCAGCGTTTCTGAGTAACCTCCCTGGGCCCGGGAGACTGGTAGCTGAATGCAGCGTCCCGGCCCGTGCTCCCCCTGCAGGAGCGTTTCTGGCGGATCCTCAACCGTGAGTCCGAGCCCCCCCAGAGAGGTCAGGCGGGCCTTGACTGCCGAAGCGGCAGTGCTGGTCTTTCCGGCGCCCATCTCTCCGACGACGTACATCAGCCCTCTGGTGTGTTCATTCAAGAGGCAATCGTGGATATGGTCCGGTAGCCCAAGATCGTCGAGCGAAAGGATGGTTGCCCGAGAGCGGTTCAGTACAAAAAAGGGCTTCGCAAAGACGTCGAGTATGTACGTCACCCGTAAGAGCACTCGCTCTTTCAGAACTAGAGCAAACTCGGGCTCGCGGGTTGTCTCGAACTGACGCAAGCACTGGGCCTTGAGGTCCAGGATCTCGGATGCCCACTCAGCAGGAACAGGTATCTTGCGGGGCTGGCCTGCCAGCCCCTTTACGTCTGCGAAATCGTGCCCGAGGTAGAGATCCACGAAATCAGCATCTGCAATCAAGCTCACTCTGGCCGCCTCTAGTAAGTGGTCCAGGAAATCGAGTTCGAATCGTTGGAGCAGCTTGTCGTCGCAGAAGCGGGCAGAACTTCACCGCTCGACGCCGTGCCCCCGTTGATGCTGGTGGTGGTCTGTTTGTCTTTACTGATCTTGGTTGCCAGCGTGATACAGGCGGCCTTCGGCACATTGTTCTCCGTGATGGTGAAGCTCATACCGGCGCTCACCAACGTCACCGCGCCGTTCCACTGGTTCGTCAGAGTACTTCCGGAAACGCCCATCGAGCCGGTCCCGTCGATGGCAATCAGCGACGGTACGAGGTTGGTGCCAGAGGCGCCGTAGCCGGACGATCCTTTCAGCTTTTTGGTGTTGGCAATGATCGAAGTGATGTTGCTCTGCTCGATCGCCGCGTCGGAGTTGCCGAGCATCTTGTAGCCCATCCAGGCAATGAAACCCAAGGCGATCGTGACTAGCATGATCCACATCACGCCGTCGACGGACAGGAAACCGCGTTGTTTGTGGGGGGTAGAAAGTGCCATGTTATGCCTCTGTGGTGTGTGCTTAGCGTTGAATTGAATCCATCAGGCCCACGGCCAGTTGGAAAATACCGACCATCACGAAAATCATGAGCAACCCCATGAAAACTGCGGAGAGCGCAGTGAGGGACTTGGAGATGGCCTCCACTCGCTTGAGCATTTGCTCAAGCCAGCGGTTGGCGAATCGCTCCATCGACTTCGCGAAGCCTTGGCGCGTGGCCAGGACCTGCAGAAAGTGGATGGCCATCTCATCTGGGAACTGGTGCCCAGCAAGCTTGAGAGCGGTACCGAAATCTTTACCCGAGCTGACGCCGTAATGGATGGCGTCAATCCGCTCTCGGAGCCAGGGAGAGGCGCTCCGACTCAGGATGTTTAAGGCGCTCAATTGGCCTACGCCGGCGCGGAGCATGACCGACATGTTCAGCAGGAAGATCGAACCGTGCAGGACCTTGTAGATCGACCAAGGGGGGATGCTTTCGAGTCGTAATCTCGCCGTTTGCAAGAAGAGGCTCAGTTGTGTTTTCCAGACTGGGCTGTTGGGTTTAACTTGCAACCCACAGAAGTAGGGAAGGGTCACGAATGACGCGATGATCAGCGTCAGCATGACCGTCACGAACAGTAGCCCATAGTTCGTGACCAGGTTGGAAAGGCCATACAAGACCCCAGGAATCCCGGTCCAAGTTTCGGGATTTTGTCGCTGAGCCATCGACGGCACCATCCAGGTGGCGATGACATACAGGAGCGCACCCATGAGGGTCCAGGTGATTGCGGGAAGTGCTACCACCGAGATGACCAGGCGGGCGATGCGCTGACGGGCCTCGATCAGCCGTACGCAATCGTGGAAAGCTTCCACCAGGTTGCCGGTTTTCTCCCCAGTGTCCACCAAGGAGGCTTCGTCATAGGGGAGATGGCTTCTGCAAGCTTCTGCCAGAGATTTGCCTCCGCGCACGAGCATGGCCACCTGACCACAAACGATCGACACGGGGTGCAGCTCTTTGCCGTCGTTGCTGAATGCCTTGGCGACAGTTTCCAGCGCTTCTTCGATCGGGATCCCGTCCTCAAGAACCCCCATGAGACTCTCATAGAACTGCACCCGCTCGTTCTTGCCAAACTGCTTGGCGTAGAAGGTCACGACCCAGCCTTGAGCTGCCTCGCGTAAACCTGTCCAGAACCCTTGGAGCAGCTCAAGCATGGGAGAGCTCCAGCAACTGTCGATCAAAGTCGAGTGGCCCCGCAATGGTCTCTGCATGGCGCGGATCGATCGAGCCTGCAGCAATCTTCATGATCGCGTGGCTGATCTTCGTAATACCGCCCATCTCTGTGACCCAGTACCTACGCGCGGCGCTTGCGCCACGCTGGCTGAAAACATCCATGAATTGGAGGTTGGTCAGCAGCGTTTCGGCGATGACGGTGCGATCAACCACGCCCAGCCCCCTGCACTGGCTGCAGCCTTCACCGAGGAGATTGACTTGCTCGAGAATCTGCAGGTCTTTCACGCGGGCCAGCAGGCCATCGTCGATGAGATGCGTATGCTCCTTCAGCGGTACACGGCAAGCGGGGCAAAGCACCGGCAACAACGATTGATTGATGAAGCCGGTCGTCAGCGCGGGGTCGGTGACCAGGTACTGTGGTACGCCCATGTCGATGAGGCGTTGGAGCGAGGCGATCGCATTGTTGGTGTGCAAGGTCGACCAGGTCGGATGTCCCGTCATCGCGCCGCTATAGGCTGCTTTCGCAGATTCGACGTCACGGAGCTCCCCATACATCAGCACATCGGGATCCAGACGCACCGAGTTCGTAATTGCCTCGTTCCAGGTTTCACCTGGATAGATAGGGGACTGATTGGCCTTCAGTGGATATTCGGGCGGATCCTCAAGCGTGAGAATATGCCGAGTGCCACCGGTCTCGTCGTACAGCTCGTTGAGGTTTACCTGCAGCGACTTCGACTTGCCGGAGCCAGTCGGGCCGGTGATCAGGTTCAGACCGAAGGGCAGGCTACGCAGTCTTTTGAAGTCCTGAATCTGTACCGGCAGGAAGCCCAGAGCTTCGAAGGTCGTTTTGGACGTGTCGTCGTAGAGCAGCCGCATGATCATCATCGGGCCTTCGACGAGCGGCCGAGTGGCTACACGAGCCCCGTATAGTCCCAGCTCATTCACGAACTTTCGGCTGACTCGGGCGTCTTGGGAGATGTGAGGCTTGTAGTAGTCGCCCGAAACGTCGCACATGCTGTTGTACAGCGCCGCGCAGAATTCTCGCCCGACGTTGCTTTTCTCCTGACGTACTTCCTTGAGCACGCCATACAGTCGGTACTTGATCCTGGTTATGTCATGCGAAACCACGATGTGGATATCGCTTGCGCCACGTCGATGGGCATCCCCCATAAACTCAACAACCTGGGCTTGTCGCTGTGTCTCGGCCAGCTTTTTGAGATCCGTCGAGGCGGAGGTTTGATAAAGCGCTTTGATCTCTGACATCGAGGCATGCACGACCTCAAATTCGATCTCTTTGTGGTCAAGTTGGTCCATGAAGGACATGACAAATGGATCGGAGAGGTGCTGTGGGGAAATGAACAACTTCCCATCGGCAGTCAAAGCCAAGATCTGTCGAAGATCGTCTTTAATCGGGTGGGAGCCGCCTGGCGCGGTCAGCATAACGACTGGCAATGGGGCGACTGGGGAGTCAGCGGGATGGAGATCCACGGCTTCAGTGGAAAGGTTGCTCATGGCCAATAGCCTCATTGTTGCCCAGGAATCAGACCAGGAAGGCCCATCTGTGGTTGGGTCGTGCTCGCTCGGTTACCGAAAACCAGTGGGAACCGCTTCCCTTCGCGGACCAGGACAACGCCATCAAGCGTGACGTACAGAACACGAAATCCTTCCGGCAACTCACTGCCGGGCTGCGCATCGATCTCGGAGCCGCCGCTATAGAGCAACGTGGCCCGGAGCTTCTGGCCGGAGCCGCTAATCTGCTTCACCACTGGCAACGCCAGCAGGCGGATGCCGGGGGTAGTGGGTATCGAAGGTGTCGGGAATCCACCAACCTGCGGCAGCACCTGCTGCACTTGCTGCGTCTGCTGGAGGTCCGACTCGCCGGAAGCTGTGCGCTCTGCTTTGTTGCGCTCGGTTTGAGCCTTGAACAAGATGGTTTCGCTCTGCACCCTGCCCAGCTCACCGACGTCGATACCAGCAAGACCAGGCTCAGCTGCTTGTACGACGGTGATCGGCAGCCAGAGCGACAGCAGGACCAGGCTGAGCTTATTTTGCATACAGGACTCCTATGACTGACCAGATCAAGTGGTCGGCCTTGTATTCGGTCTTGATCTCCTGCAGGCGTAGCCCCTGAGTAGGGGCGCCATTGAAGGAGTCGTAAGGCAGAACGCCGGTGGTGTAGGACAGTTGATACTGTTTCCACTGAGGCGGCGGCGGTGGTGGAGGCGCGGGTTGCCCCGGTAGAGCGGGTTCCTGAGGTACTACCACCTGCATCGGTTGTAACTGCGGTTCCTGAGAGAAACTGTGGAACCAGGTGGTCAAAGCTTCGAGAGCATCACTGGCTTCGAGCAACGGATCATCACCTGCGGCGCCGACGGAAATTTCGAACCTCAGGGTGGCGGTGTTGCCTTGCTCGGCAAACTCTGGACGCATGGAGAAGTGGTTGGCGGTAGCTTTCGCCAGGCCGAGCGCGTTGCTGTTGCCATCCCGGTGATAAGTCGCCACGACCTGGGACCCGTTGCACTCGGCCTTGTCAAATGACCACCCCTGAATATTCAGGGGCAGTTGGTAGATCACCTGACTGCAAGTCTCCACGAAGTCGGTGACCGAGGGTTGCTTCGCCCAGGGGTGTTCCAGCGCTTCTATGGGTTGGTCAGTGCCCGTTTTCTTCTGCAACTCGGCCAGTTGCTCAAGGCGCTTTTTCTCAGCCGCTATGGCCGCTTGCCGCGCGACTTCAGCTTGATGGTCTTTCCACTGCGACCATGCCAGCAGCCCCCCTCCTACCAACAGAACAACCAGAAGCAGCTGAGCCAGTTCCGCTTTGGACATGCCGAACACAAGAGGGCGCAGCCGGTACTCGCGCTTGAGTCGGGACGGCTGGAGCAGCTCATCGATGTCGAGAGCTTCACCGCCCATGGAGAACTCAGGGGGGAGGAACTCTCGCTCGAATTGAATACCGCGACTGCGCTGTTGTTGCACTCGCTTGCGGACTTCAGCAGCAGTACCGATCAGGTCGCAACCGGGGATGATCCGGCCTTCGTGAACGGCAACGATGGCATAACGGTGTTGATCGGCGTCGACCGCCCAGGCGGCAATCCACGAATCTCCTAACTGGCCGGCCATCGTCGCGGCCAGTGAGTACATCCCCTTGTTGACATCCGAGGTTCGGGACACAAAGCCCGCCTGGATCATGAGAGAAGTTCTTCGGATCGCGACGATATCCAGGCTATGTTCCTGGCCGTATTGCCGCGCCTCCTTCATGTAACTCGTCATGTTGCCCAGGGGAATCCAGAGCATCCCTGTAACGAAGACGCGCCCACGGTGCTGGATGGTCTGCACCCGGCTCGACGGTTTAGGAGTGTCGGTGTTCAAGAGCGCCACCACTTACAGGTTGTCCGGGAGGACAATTGGTGTCACCAACACCACCATGGCGCTGTGGGACGTTGAGCGAGTTCGCCCGCCGCCTAAGCCAAAAAAGCTGGGACTGCCAACGCCAGATTTACGCGCGTCATCCCCGTTCTCGTCGAACCCAGTGAGAACCAGCGTCTCACCGCTGCGCAGACGGACCTTTGGTGCCACGTTCTTGGTGTCATAGTCCGTGGTCTGGACCTTGGAGTCGTTGCTCTCGAAGTCCTTGAAGATCGGCTTGCTACTGATGCTGAGGGTGATCATCAGCAGCATGTTTTCTTTGTCCAGAAGCTTGGGCAGCAACATCATGTTGAAGCCACTGGTGATTGTCGCCGGCTTCAGTGCAGTGCTGGAGCCGACCGATGCGGTGGTGGTGGTCGAGCTGGAGGCGACATAGCTTTGGACGTTTCCGATCTGGATCGGTGCCGGCTGCAGGTTCAGCGTGGTCACCGATGGCGATCGCACTTCGGAGACACGCCCCTGTTCTGACAGGGCTTGTACGACGGCTTTGGAACCTGCCCACGGAGAGCTGGACGTATCGAGAATGCTGCCGCTGGCCGAGATCGCCTCAGAGCTGATGCCGGCGACGGTGTTGCTCAGACCGAAACCCCAGTTTCCAGAGACGGACTTGTAGACAGCGCTCCAGTTAACCCCCGTCTGGTCGCTGTCGCTGAAGTTCACCTCGTAGACCTTGACATTGAACAGCACCTGGCGAGTGATGCTTCGGTTGGTCTCTTTCAGGTAGGCCGAGATTCGATTCAGCACCTCTGGCCGGTCGTTAACGGTGAGAGTGCCAGTGGAGCGAGAGAGATACAGCCGCCCTGGAGGCTGCATGCTGAGCATGGCCTTGACGTTGCTCTCGATGTCGCTCATCAGCGAGGTCTTGTACGTGGATTTGGTGCTCTGGTTGCTGCCTGATTCACCCGTGGCTCCCCCCGAAGAGTTCGAAGAGCCAGAGTCGCCGTTGCCGGTGGAGGTCAGCAGGCCTGACTTGACGGTACTTTCGATCTCCAGCTCGTCACCGAATGTCCACACGTCGAAGGTGCGGGTGTCGAAGTAAGTGATGCGCACGCCCTGCAGCTCTGGGTCGAAGTGCCACGACAGTCCCAGGCGGGATGTGGCCTGGTTCAGCAACCCCGAAACGTTGCCGTTATAGTTCAGGCCGGAGATTTGACCACCAGCGCTGAAACCGAGGTCGAACGAACTGGCGCTTCCTGGCATCGCTCCTGCGATGCCGGTTGGCATGAGACCAGCCAAACTGTCTGCATCAGGTACAGCCTGTGCGGCGCCCCGTGCTGCAGTGCCGGCAGGCTTCGAGGAGAGGATCCCGGGGTTCAAAGCGTCAGGCGCTACAATGACCTGGAGACCAGTTTCCTTGGTGATCAGCTGAGCCACATCGGTGATCGATACAGAGCCAGCAGGCCGATAGGCAATGTTACGGTCCAGGCTGAACGGAAGCCCGCGCCTGGTCACCAGCGGCTGCGTCGACACCCACGGCTTGTTGCTGAACACCACGGTTTCACGCGCCTGTTGAGGCTGCTGATTCTGGAGGTACTTGCTGTATTGCCCTGCAGTTCGCCCTTCATATTCCGAGCGGTCAAATGACTCGTTCACGCGCTGCAGCGCGCAGCTGGTCAACATTGCCATGGCGATCGGCGTCAGGGCCCAGCGTGCCCAAGCGGACTTGGTCATTTCTTTTTCCTCTCAGCTACGTGCAGAACGCTCTGCGCCCCCTCGCTGCCGTCGACCACGAAGGGACGAGGGGCGTTGTCGTAAAGTGGGAACAGCTGCTTGATGGCTTCCTGGAAAGACCCTTCGAAACGCAGCGGGGCCTCAATCGAGTAGTTGAGGTCCTCCTGTGCCCAGATCACTCGCCAGTTGGCTTTCTTGGCCCATTCCTCAACGGTCTCGCGCAACGTTGATCCAACAGCGGCCGTCCATACCAGGGGCAGCGGCCGCGGTGCAGCGATGGCTTTGACTTCGGCCACCGGTGCCGGCACTGCTGGAGAGCTGGGTGACGGGGTATGAGGCTTCGATTTGTCGAGCTGAGTAGGGGTGCTTGGCGCAGAGGCCGGAAGCGGTTTTGCTGCAGTACTGGGTGCTGCAGCCGGAAGAGAGCCATCCTTGGCAGGTGCCACTGGGGGGAGCACGGGGGTTGCTGCTGCAGGAGCTGCGACAGCGGGTGAAGATGTGGAGATTGGGGCCGGGGTAGGGACTGCCGCGACGACTACGCCTGTTGTGGAGGGGCGAGCGGTTACGAGCGGTTCAGCATGATCAGGGCCCTTGTCCGCATAGAGCTGGCTCGTCGGCGCCGGTTGGGATGGTAGTTGGTAGCCCTGGCGGAGGACGAAGCACACCTGACGGTTCACTTCATCCACTTTGACTTGCCAAGCCGGACCGGCGAGGACCTGAAGGGTGTTGCGCAGCGTCATCGGGCCGAGCTTGTACTGTGCAGCTGGCAACGGGCGGGTGTAGAGGATGTTGACGTGCTGAGCGCTCGGTGGGCAGAGGGCGTAACCAGACCGGTCCACGACGTAGAGCATGGCATCACGCACGCTCGGGTTCATGCTTGAGGGGATGGTCACGTCGATGATCTGCGCCATCAGATCGCGCTGGCTTGCATCGGGCTGGGTGCTCACCATCGTGTAGCGACCATACCGAACAACCGGTTCTTTCTCCGGGCTTGCGCCATTCGGGTAGATGTCCGGAGACAGCCATTCGGGATTGCGGCTGCTATCGAATGCCGGCTTCGGCGGCTGCTCAGCCTTCTGGGTCGCACAACCCGCAATGAATGCGGCGAGCGAGAGAGTGGTCAACTGCCTGATCATGAGGCCCCCTGTAGTCATTGAGGGCACGTTGACAGCCGAGCGTTTTCTGCGCAGTAGGAAATCAATATCACACAGAGTTTGAATTTTCGGCGCGCAGGATCGCCGACTCTAGCTTCACAGCTTGGGGTATACTGTCGTCCGGGTCTTGAGCATTAAGTCACGAGTGGCTGCTATGGACTCATAGCGGCCACTCGTGGAAGACTGTAATCGCCCAGGAGCTCGCGATTACGCCGGCCGAGCATAGCCCGGCGGCAGTAGGCTTGAGTTCAGACGAAAGGGCACGACGTCGTCTGATAATTAATCACACCTGAAATGGGCCGGCGTTTCAGCCTAGGAGGGGTGACCTACTCTGCCCGCTATAAACTCAGGTGTGGCGTATCCTCGCCCGCTCAATGCTATTGACCATTTACTGTCGGCGGAGTGTGGCTAATCAATTTCTTCAACTCCTCAATCGAGTGCTCGGACGATTCCCATTCAACGTCCTCATTCTTAAGAGTGTTGATTAAGCTGTTCACTGAGCGGACCTTGTAATACAAGTCTCTAAGCGCTCGAGCCATTTGCAATTCATTTCGATCCGGAACGCGATAGCGAGCCACTAATTCTATATAATTGTCGTTGCGATCCCGTGTGTCATTGTGTTGGCCGCGGTGCAGCAAGTCTAGGCGCAGATCTTTATTGCGATCAAAGTTTGGTAGTAGCTGGCTATAACTGTCAATGACGCTCCCGTCGGTCATTGCCAGGTGGAAAAGTAATGAGTCGCTTTCCAGCTCAAATCGTTCGTTCCAGGTGTCGTATTGAAGTACTTGGATTAATAAGCCCTCCAGTACTTTAAGTAGTCGGTTGCAATAGTCGCCGAGCACCCAGTCCTTTTTGAAGGAGGAGATTTCCAAGGACGCCTTGGAGTGTATAAAGCAGAGTAGTGTATCAATTGCAATGTTTACTTCTTTTTCTAGTGTCAGGATTGTTTGAAGGTTCTTACTGGAGCTGCCCGTTCTGCGGTGCTCATAGGCCAAGCTGTGACTGTTTATCCTGTCTTCGAGAATTCCCAGTAAATCGTTAGCAGTTTCGCATAGAGATTCACATTTAGGTTTTCTGATATCAAGTTTGCTGTATGAAATGGAGTCATGCCAGTATCTGTACATGGCCTTATATTTGGTGATGACTGCTTCGTCACCGGCTTTATTGTGCAATGAGTGGAGCGTTTCAATGACCGGTGCAAAGTCGACTAGAACTCGCTCCGAGTTATGCGAGGGCTGCACCAACTCGAAAAACTCAGGAATTGAGAGGCTTTCTGATAGGTATCCTATCTGGCCATTGGTTTTTCGAAATCCTACAAACAGCTGAGTTTTTTTTCCTTTTTCGCTTTCCATTTCGCACCCATAGGTTAAGAAAAAATACGCAATCCGTGCACAATAACAGATCGTTGGTCTGTTCCGGACTGAGAAAATAGGATAAGAAGGTTTGGCCGATGTGGCTAGTAGATTTCGAGGGAGAAGCGCAACTAATTTTCGCGCTGACCTCGCATTCGGTTACAGGAGCAATGGCCGGATCCGAAGTAAAGGCATCAGCCTTAGGATCGAAAGAGGTCTGTCGCCAGGTAGATATCAGCCTGAACCAAACGCTGGAGGGCACCGGATTTCTTTCGTGTGACGTGCATGCTGTGGGAGCAGGCGCTATCCTAAATTTTGTATCTGCAAGTGTCATTCAATAATCTTAAGGGGTAGCTGCAATGCCTATCACTGTTCCGAATTTATCGTGGTATCAAAACAAGAGTTCTGAAAAAGGAGTTTCGGCGTCATGCCCCTATGCGAACGTAAATAAGTGTCCAAGGTACTATGCAAGCATTTATATGCTTGGTAAGGTCAGGATAACTACCTCCATTGGCGCTGATCAAGTGAAGGTTTTGGATTCTTTGTGGGAAGAGTCCGGGTTGTTGCCAGTCATAGGGGAGGAGGATACAAGCATAAGTGGGGATAATGGGAGGAATAGCTCGTTTAGTAATTTTTGTCCTGAGGTGTCTTATAGGTATTTTAATTATTATGCAAGTTATCTGGGTAAGTATGTCGATGGTATTGATAGAGACGTTGGGCATAGGGTTGCAGAAAGAGATGGTATTCCAGGTGACTGGAGATATGAGTGGTGGTCTCTGACGGCGTGCCACTATTTAGATTGTGATGTCTACGGTCAGGTCCATGAGTTTAACTCTAAAAAAGTAGGTAGATTTGACGGGCTTGCCCACCCTAATGTTGTCGTTCTCATAGGGAGGATGGAGCAGTGTCTTGAAAAAAATGATCCCGCAGGGGTTCTGCATGCCGCAGCCAGCATACTCGAAACAACAGCAAAAGATATCTTAAAAAGTGACAGTATAAAAAACGAGTCGCTGGGAGGCTTTATCAATAAGTATAAGAAGGAGTCGTCGCTGCCTGAAGATATCAAAAGTGTTGTGGGTGCAATATACGTGCTTAGAAATAAGATGCCCTTGTCTGGTCATGGCAGCACCCAAGCTCCAAGCATCACTATGCAAGATGCAGTTGTTATTGCTGCTGCTACAAAATTCGTTGTTGAAGTCGAGTATCGCATGACCAGAATTTAACGTGCTAAGCCTAGGGCGTTGTGCCGTGTGGCTCTCAGCGGGTTGGGGATTTTCATCGACTGGGCTAGGAGGTTCAGATACTCAGCAGGCGACCTTTAAGCGAATCTACGGGTTGATAACAGTGGCGAGCATAGCTTTAGCCAGCGCATCTTGCTGTTCTTCTGGCTCTATGAGTTCCAAGCTGACCTGACGCTTCGCTAATAGCATCTGCCACAGCTGCTGATCGATGCTGTTCTCCACAAGGGGTATTTTGACGATCACCGTCCTGAGCTGGCCATTCCGGTACGCCCGGTCTTCGGCCTGATCCTGTTGCCCTGGTGTCCAAGGCAAGCCAAGGAAGAACACATAGTTGGCAGCCGTGAGGTTGTTTCCGGTGCCAGCGGCTTGGGTGGTGCAGATGAAGACCCTGCACTCGGGATCGCCCTGGAACTTGTCGATCGCCTTCTGGCGTTTGGAGAGCGAGTCGCTGCCGATCAGGGTGACGTTCCCAACAGTGGCTGCATCGCACAGTTCCTTGAGGCGCGCCACGGTGGGCTTGAACTCGCAGAACAAGATGACCTTGTCTTCGGTGTCCAGCTCGCCGAGCAGGTCCATGGCGACCCTCACCTTCACTTGCTCGAGGTAATGGCGAAGCGCGCCTAGTCTCGCGAAGATTGGCCTGTCCTCGAGGCCGATCGTGTCGTACTTGCGCCGTTCTTCCGCACCCATTGCCACGGGCAGCAGCTGCCGGTGTTTACCTTTGAGCCCGGGCAGGACGTCTTTCCGCCGACGGAGCATCCAGTCTCCCAGTTCCACCCGTAGGTCCTGCCGGAACTCCGGGCTGCCGGCGAAGCGCTCGCAGAAATCGCTGAGGGACAATTGTCCGATAGGGTGCCCAGAAAGGCGCAGCAGGGTGTGCAGCTCTGTCTCGCGGTTGAGCACAGGAGTGCCAGTCAGCAGATAGCGATTGGGTACCTTGGCAGCGATATCGAAACCATGGCGTGTTCGTTCGGCGGTCGGCTCCTTGAGATGGTGCGCTTCATCTACCACGAGGACGTGATAGTGCTCAGCCAACAGCACGTAGTCGCCGAGGCGCTCGTAGTTGATCAGCATCCATTGCGCCTGCGGATCATGCTTCTGCAGGGCGATCGTCGCTTCAGGGTAGACAGCCAAAACCTCCCGTTGCCAGTTGATCAGCAATGAAGAAAGGGTCACGACCAGGATAGGGCGGCCAGCCGCACTGATGTGGGCAGCGATGACGGCCTGGCGTGTCTTGCCGAGGCCCATGTCGTCAGCCAGCAGCGCGCTTGTGCGCTGGAGTAGGTGAGCGATACCTGCTGGCTGGTGATCGAGCAGGGAGTAGCCGACCAGGGCCTGGGCGATCATGGCATCAGAGAACTCGGTGCGCTCGATCGGCGAGACGGCAGCGAGGTAGATGTCGTTGGAGGTCTCCTCGCCACTCGCGGTTGCTGTGGGTTCTTGCGGGGTGCCGCCCAGGCTGATGCGGGGAATATCTGCTGCCGGCACGACAGAACCATCGCCCAGGAGCTCCTGCACGACGTCCAGGATCTCGAACTGCTCCTCGACCAGGCCAAGCTCCAGGATCAAGTTGCTGCGCAGGATCTCTGCAGTCGCATTGATGCGCCAGGAGCTTGATCTGCCAAGGAACACGCCGCGCATTCGCCGTGCGACGGCGACCACGCCGGGATGGTAGTCACCTGACAGAAGGACACCGCCCTCGGCCAGCGGTGCGATGCGCAGCAGCAATCCCCAGGTGAAGGCGTCTCGGCGAGGAGCACTCAACGCGGACTCGATTTTCCGGCGGAATGCCTCCCATGACTCCGTCACCTTGCCACCGGCCAGTTCGATCAGCTGGTGGTAAACCAGGTCCAGCTCGTCGATGAACTTGGCCTTAGGCATACGCCAGTAGCGGCAGAGCGGGTGGTCGCCGCGGCGGATAAAGAACCCGCTGCGGGCGAACATGACCTTGTTCGCACCTTCAATGTAGGGCATGAGGATGCCCATGTCGTAGCCGTCAAACACGGCGGCTTCGAGCAGCACTGGCTGGCTGTTTAGGAGGCGCGGGCGTTTCAATTGGTGCCTGCGCTCTTGGGCTTCATCGGCACAGTCTGGTCGAGGTGGTAGGCCGGCATCCATCTGGTTAAGAGCACTGAGCCGTGAAGCGATCCGCCCTGGCCACTGATTACGTAGGCCGTTGGCTCTGTGCCCTTTGATACACGTCTGCGCTCCTGTTTCCAGTACCCGGCGGTCTTGATGTCGCCAGGTTGTAACGGCCAGCATGAATCGCCTGGGCGTGACTCATAGTGGGGGATGTTCGGGTTTTCTGCCTGCTCGGCCTTCAGCCGATCAATGACTTTCTGGGAACGGGCCACAAGCACCTCTAAGGGGATGAGTAGTCAACACGTCATCATTCAAGGTGCGCCTGCCCGCACCCTTAGGAACGAGCAGATTGTCAGTTGCAGGGGAGCGGCTACAGGAGAAATGGAATACCGCCCTTGACGCATTTCGGCTACATGCCCCTGGGCTTGGACAGATCAGGTTTGCCATTCACGGAGGGGTAGCTCACGCGGCAGTTGTTGACCTTGTAGCCGGTGCATCCCCAGAAGTCGTAACCCCCTTCACCGTGCTTTTGCCGGCGCGCCAATGGCATCCCGCATTTCCCGCAGGAGTGTCCGCCCTCGGTGCCTGGCGTGGCCTCCGGCGATCGCGATTTCATCGCTACTGTGGGCGACTGTCGGAGGCCTGCAAGCTCCGTCTGCAGATGCTGATAGAACTTGGCGACTACTGAGCCGTACTCTTCCTCGCCCCGGGCGATTCTGTCCAAGTCCTTCTCCAGCGTGCTGGTGAACGCCAGCTTGACGAAGCTGAAGCGACCCTCCAACTGGTCGATGGTACTCACACCTAAGGGACCAGGGACCAATTTGCGCTTTTCTTCCACCACCAGGCCTTTACTGGTGATGTTCTTGATGATGGATGAAAACGTGCTGGGGCGTCCGATCCCGAGCCGCTCTAGCTCTTTGATCAGGCTGGCTTTGGTAAACCGTGGCGGTGCCTTCGTCTTCTGGTTCAGCACCTCGCCCTGGAGGACACTGAGGATCTGTTTGGGCTCGAGCACCGGTACCGGGTTCTTGGGAATGTCGGTGGACTCTTCATCGGTGTCGTCTTGCTGCAGAAGCTTCATCCAGCCGAGATAGGCTACTGTGCTGCCAGTTGCGGCGAAGCGTAACGGCCGCTGATCCGGCCCTCTGGCCAGCAATTTGGCCGTGCGCACATCGTAGATGGCGTCCGAGAGTTGGCTGGCCAGCGCCCTGATCCGTATGAGTTTGTACAGCGCTTGCTCATCAGCGGACTCGCCTGCGGCTTCATCCTCCCATGCTGTTGGCGCAATCGCGGGGTGACCTTCCTGGGCGCTCTCCGCAGCCTTGAACGTCCGGCGCTCGTCAACCACGTCCAGGCCTTGTCTGCGAGCCACAGCCTGGATATCTGGCATGGCCTCATCGGCCAAGTTGGGGTTATCCGTCCGGTGATAGGTGATGACACCCTGCTCGTACAGGCGCTGCGCAACCTGCATGGTTTTATCCGGATCCCATTTCAACGCCACGCTGGCTGCCTGCTGCAAGGTAGACGAAATGAAGGGTGGAGGGGGCGGGCGTCGCTTTTTGCCGTCTTCGCATGACTCGACAATTACCGCACGGGTCTCGGCAACCCTTGCCGCGAGCGTACCGTCCTGGATGTAGGGGTTCTCTTTACTGGCGAAGTCGGGGATCGGCTGCCAAACAGCCGTCCAGGCCATGCCAGTGGTGTCGTCCTTGAAGGTCAACTCTACCCCGAAGTGGTGGACCACCTTGAAGTTCCTGATCTCGCGCTCGCGCAGCACCACCAGGTACAGGGCAGGCGATTGGACTCGGCCAGCGGAGGTTGGTTGGCCAAGGACTCGGCGAAGCTCCTGCGTGACCAGATAGCCCACCAGGCGGTCCAGCACCCGGCGGCACTCTTGTGAGGCAACGAGCTGCCCGTTGATCCTCCGAGCATTAGCCAAGCCTTCACGCACCCTGGCCTGGGTGATCTCGTTGAACGTGACCCGCTTGTATTCGCGGATGCCCAGTGTTTGCTGGATATGCCACGCGATGCTTTCCCCCTCCCGATCAGGGTCGGTGGCGATGTAGACCTCAGTGGCTTCCTTGAGTGCTTTGCGTATGGTGCTGACGTTGCGGGCGCTCTTGGGCAGGATCTCGTACACCGGACGAAGGGTCTTCAACACGCCGGTAGTGATCATCGTGGCATCCTGGCCCGACTGGGGGAGGTCACGGATGTGGCCACCAGAAGCCACTACCACCCAGTGCTCGCCAGGGCGGATCTTCTTCATCATGGGCCCAAGCTTCTTCAGCTTGCCCGGTGCCTCGATGATCATGAGTTTCATAGGGTGCCCCTGAACAGTTAAATCAGGGGGCACTCTTGCCGCCGACCGGGGACGGCACAACGCGAAATGGTCAACAGCAATGGAGGGAATTCGGAAGCCAGGCTTACGGAGGAAGGGTCAAAAATTGAGGGTGAGCTGCTGCGCACGCTTGTACCCTTTCAGCCAGGAGGCCAGCATGGCGGGGTGCTTGTACGGGCAGGCGTACACGGGAAGCCCTTTCTCGGCGGCCTCTACCCCTGCTGCCTCCACCGTAGGGTGAGGGTTGTTGAAATGGCGCCTATCCGCTTTTCGCCCCTGGGCAATTTCGCTCTGCATCGAATGGTCCTCATCAGCGCCCCTGTTTCTGCCGGGCAAGTCACGCCTCAAACGATCCTGATTCCGGTAATCCCACGATGAGGCGCTTTTTTTCGCCGTGGCAGCTCAGTTCGGTACAAGTTAGCAGTCGTAAGGCGGAGATGCCGTCAGTAAATGGTAATTTGCCAATGCGACGATTTCATCGTTGCCCCTGACCTGGGCAAGCGCTGCTTGCAGCGCCCCTTCGGAAACGACTTCCCGACCTGGCTGTAGGAGCTTCCCGAGGTACGCCTCTCCTGCAGAAGCTAGCTGTCGACCGAAGCGCCTCGACATCAGACCGCAACGGCAAGAGTGGGCGGTTGCGATGACCTGTCCTTGTTCCCCGAAACTTCACGAGTGGCGCGGGGAAAATTGCCTGTAGGTCTGAGATCGAATGCTTCAACTAGTGGGGAATCATCATGGAACGGTATAGCGCCGACCAGGCCAGCAGCGTCGCGCTGGGGGCTTCTGCAGCAACACGCACCATCATCTCAGCATCCTGACCGGTGCTTTCGTAAACTGCGTGACCAAGTCGAACAAGCGCAGACGGTACGCCTGCATTCCGTGCCTTAGTAGCAAACTCATACTCCTCGGCCTGCCCATACTCAAGGGTGGCACTAAACCGGGAGCGGAGCATCTCGATAGCATCCACTTCTGCCTCAGGCAACAGGATCGACTCCCCGTTGAAAAAGACCTGGCGGACGCCGTTGAGCGCCTGAACGGCCTCCATGTAGCGCGAGGCGTCTACTGTCGCTTTGACGGATGGATATTCCGGGTAGTCGTGCTGCATGCTGCGTTACCTCGAAGGAGAATGAGGTGGCGAGAGTCCGTTCTTGTCACCAGAGGCTTCACGATCGGCGCCTGAAAAAACGCCTACCGGGCTGTGGTGAGATGACATGGAGAGGCTTCATCAGAGGGCGGGGAAGCTCGAAGCAACATCCTTGTCACCAGGAGCTTCACGATGTGGCGCGCGAAATTAAGGGGGGGTCACAGGGGGATGTCGTCGTCAAAACTGTCGTAGTGACGCATGTCTTCGGGGGTCGGCTGAGGCACGTTTTGAGCCTGAGCGCCGCTGGTCTGACTGCGTTGCTGCCCCTGTGGTTGATTGGCTGGGCGCTGACCTCCACCATTCCCAGACAGCGATACATGTTCGATCCGGTGCGGAAGAATCGCGACCCGGCTGGCTTCGACCTTGAGCGCTGACACTTCCTGACCACTCTGCTTGTCTGTCCAGCTGTCCATGACCGCACGGCCAATCACCAGTACGCGCATGCCCTTCTGGAAGAGAGCTGCGAAACGCTCGGCATCCTGATGCCACCATTCGACGTTGGCCCAGAAACCACCACGGTCCTTGTAGCCACCCTGGCCGTCAGGGATCGAGTTGTCGAACATCACGTTGAGTCGCAGCATGTGCCGCGGATCTTTGTTGCCGTTGGCGAACGACCGGTGTTCAGCAGCGTTGCCGACGTTGCCTTCCCAAACTACTGGTGTACCCATGGTGTATCTCCGTTCAGTGTTGAGGTGGGTTCATGACCTGCTGCAGTCGAGCCTGATATTCGGCCTCGGCCTGCCCCATCTTTTCTGCGCACTCGGCGGCCTGTTTGCCGATGGAGTGGATGAGGCTGATCTGCATGTTCAGGGTGATTCGGTGTTGCTCCAGGGCGAACAGGTCCTGCAGCAGGCTGACGGGTGTTTTGGGGGCGTGGACCAGCTGCGTCCAGACACCGAAACCCATGCGCCGACCTTGCACGCTTTGCCAGCGCAGAAAGGTTGTGCCAGCGGCTGTGTTTTGCTCGATGAGCCTGACGGGCAACAGGGCGAATGGATGTTGGCGAACCTGGGCCAGTACTTCCTGGCTAAGGGTGCGCAGCCCGGTCTCCAGCGACACACAATGTTCGGCCAACTGGATCAGCTCCCCCTTACCTTTAAAGGGCTTTAAAAGGCCTTTTAGTGAGGCACTCTGTTGCAGCCCCTGATAGGCACCCTGTTGCAGCGGTTTGAAGGCACCCTGTTGCAGTGTGTCTTGTGGTCGGGTGTCCGGATGCATGATGGTCATCCTTCAACGTCGAGATCGTCATCCATCTCTTGGGCTGGATCTGCCGAGACCCTGCGGATGGGAGGTGCGAAGTTCGAGCGGCGAGTACCTTCCAGGATGTCCTGGGGAATTTCGCCGTGTCGCTGATACATCTCACGTGCGTTTTCCGCTCGTGCATTGTTGGCAGCGAAGTCATCACGCGATGCACCCGAGAAACGGTGGAGCTGGGCCAGGCCAAAAAGACTGCGCAGCAGGTGGGCACCTTCATCAATCCAGATCTCGCCATCGCGGCGGCCGATCATGGCGACGTGCTGAGCCAGCAGGATACGGCGCACGACTTCGTCGTACTGGGTCAGCAAATGGACACCCTTGAAACCCAATGGGTTGGAAATGAAGAGCGGCAGTTTCAGTGGTTGAACCGAGAGGTTCTCGCCGATCTCCAGCGCCTTGGGCAGCTGTGCCATGACTTCATCAAGGCGGCTGTCGATGGACTTGAGAGCATCGTCGACCTCCCGGATCTTTTCTTCGATCTTGATCATCCACCAGTCAGAGTAAGGGTCGTCCTGAGCGGCACCGCGATCAATCTGATTGATCTTGGAGCAGAAGCCGGCCAGGCCGAGGATGCTGTGCTTGTCATCGCTCTTCTGGCGGCCAAGCCAGATTCGGGCAGCATGGTGAGTATGGAGAGTCAGCTGGACCTGGCTCCGGAGGGAGCCGATGTTGAGCTGATAGTTGTCAGCCATGGACATGGTTTCCTTATATAAGGTGGGTGAGCGATGTCCATGCTCCTTTCAGGCTGTCTGGGCCGCAGTATTAAATGAAGAACCCGCACTGCTGGATTTGTCGGCTGAGTTGAGCCAGTTGAGGCGGGAAAGACCCCGAGGTGTTGCGGGCCGCAACAGTGGATGGCGTTCGCGGTGGTTGAGTCGGCTGGGACAGCAGTTGTCCAGGCGCGAGGAGTGTTGCGGGCCGCAACACTGAATGCAGATGGCGGTGTCGGGTCTTAGTCGGCAACCACTTCGCCTATAGAGTGTTGCGGGCCGCAACACCGGAAAACGATGCAGGTGCCAGCAACAGCCTCTGATAGTGCCCCCATTTCGCATCAAGTGTTGCGGGCCACAACAGTGGATGGATATGTCGATGCCGCCGTCCGGGCCAGAGCGACATCAATTTCCGGCTTTTTGAATGTTGCGGCCCGCAACACTGAAGACCTTGTGTCAGCTCTCAAGGAGTGAGGAAGAGGATTGATCCCCAGCCTGCGGCGGAGAGGAAAGGGCCAAATGGAAGTTTTGTGGTGATCGTAACCTTGCCCTGGAGTTTGAGGTACAAGGCGGTTAGAGCTGCGGCTAGTAGGGATAGCACTAGAGTCCAGCCCAAGACATGCAAGCCACCCCAGGCACCAATCATGGCGAGCAGCTTGAAGTCGCCTCGTCCCATGCTGTCCCGTCCAGTAATCAGCCTGACAAGTTGGTGCATGGACCAAAGGCCCATATAGCCAGCGACGGCCCCCCAGAATGCTGTTTCTAGTGACGTGAAAACCCCAAAGGCGTTTACGACCAAACCAGCCCAGATACCTGGCAGCACCAGCGCATCTGGCAAGATGTGGTGCTCCTTGTCGATCAGACTCAGTACCAGCAAGCACCAGGTCAACAGCAGGGCGAACAATCCTTGCGCAGTGGGACCAAAGTGCATCGTCCCCACAAGTGTTAACACGGCACAACCGATCTGAACTCTCCAGACTTCTGACCTGGAAGGCGCGGTCAAACGAAGCTCCTGCCGCTTGGCAGACTCCAGCCCGAGCAGTTCCCGAGCATCCTCCTGGCACTGATGTTCCAGGATTGCCGGCAGCCGTGAGGCGCCCCAGGCGCATAGACGTCCGGCCATCATGCCCAGCACGACGCCGCCAAACAGCAAGGTGAGTTCAACAGTCATTCGATCACTCATCGGCCGCCTCTACGTGGCGTCGGGGGTTCAGCAGGTTTTGGATCGAGCTGAGCGTCGAGTTGGCGGTGCGCATGGTGGTCGCCGTCGGTGCTGGCCTCTGGACTGCGGGCGGTGTTGGACGGGCAATCGCTTTCGCCACCGGAGGAGGCGTGGACGGAGCTGGATCAGACGATGCAGGGCGCCACTCCGCGTTGAAATCACCGCGAATAGCCTTGCCTGCGAGGGTCGTCAGGTAGGCCAGGGGTTTGGCAACGTTCCCGGTGGTGCAGCGGTGCCTCCACTGGTTGATCACCGCTTCTCGGACGTTCTCCGGCACTGGCCCCATGATCTCGCGAGCCTTCACACGGTCCTCGGGCTTGAGGGCTTCCAGGGCAAGTAACCAATTCGCACCTGTGCTCTCGCGAGGTTGTACAGAGCTTTTAGATACAGACTTGTCTGTATTTGTATACGTACTGTCAGAGTTCGGACTCCGAACTGAGGGTGTACTCAGGGGTTTTGGGCTGAGTTCGGATGCCGAACTGAGGGGGAGATCCCCTTGTTTTACGGCGTTCGCGCTGAGTTCGGAATCCGAACTCGGGTTAGCCGTGGGCAGATCTGGCTGAGTTCGGATTCCGAACTCAGGGGCGGGCAGTGCATTCTGCTGACTTTCCACCGCCCACGTCTGGGCATTTAGTCGATCGCTGAACGTGTCCATGCGCGAAGGTAGCCGGCGACCCACGTCAGGATCGCTGGTGAACTCTCGCCAGGTGATCGCGGCGATGTCCTTGATCGCTTTGTTCTGGTGCTCCATGGACTGCATGAGCAACGTCATGTAGTCCTTGTCGAACTCAAGCGCCTCGGCGGGCGTTACCGGCTCATCATGGAGCAGGTAAACGTTGCCCTGTACTTGACCGTTGATCTCATTGCGCACGGTCCGGCCCAGGCTCAACCAGCGCGTCAGGCGAAGCACGGTTAAGGCTTTGGCCACGGTTTCTCTAGATGCATGCTTGCCCGGGTTCATGCCCAGGTATGGCCGCAGCTGATCGTAGGTGGGGAATGCTGTGATGCCATCTTCATTCACAAGCAACCGGAAGACTTGCCAGCAGTTGCGTTCCAATGGTGTAAGCCGATTGTCGAGCAGGAGCTTACGCGGGACCGTTTCATGCGGATTGCCGCTGAAAATGATCCCGGAATAAGGTGTGGCAGGCCTGGCAGTAGGGGCGGTGTCCTCAGCTCTCTTTTTCTGAACATGGGCCTCGAGTTGCCCCGAGGCCGAATCCAGGAGCGTGGAAATCGGGAACCGTGCGAGCTTCATCGTCTGTGATCGCCTTCCCCAGAGTGGGCAGAGGCGATACAGCTGTCATCGGTACGGCGTGTCCCGCTCTCTTCCTGCAGCGTGAGCTGCCGACGCTCGGCGGTCTGGGGCTTTTCCTTGTTGCCGGGATACAAATCCTGCTCAATCCACAGGGTTATCCGTGACCAGATTTGCGCAAGCGTCAAACCGTCGGTACTCAGTTCTTCTGCCACCAGCATGGCCACGTCAAGCATGGCCAAGCTGTCCTCGAGCTCTACTCGGTTCTCATCCATCAACTTGGTCCAGCGGTGCCAAATATGATGGTCCTGGTCTTCTGAAAGCTCGGGCCATCGGCCACGCGGGGCCTTGACCCCGATGACCGTGCGCTGCAGAGCGATTTCTTGGGGGGTAAGCCCGAAAAATTTGTTGAGCAAGCTCGTGGTTGCCCCCAAGCGAATTGCTCGCTCGATAAGCCGCGACTCCTCTTCTGTTCGCGCAGCCCCGGTCAGCAGCTTGAGGATCATTGAGCTGTTGATGGAAACGTGGACCCAGCTGACAGGCGTATTGCGCAGCAGGCTGAGGACGGTGGGATGCTGGATCTGGCCCAGCACCTCAGGTTCCACCCCCATCTCCACGCACCGTTGCAGTTGGCCATTCCTCATGAGGTCAAGAAGTTGCGACAGTACCGCTTCGTTAAGTGTTGACTTGGACATTGAGACTCCCTCCCATTCATCTCATCTAGGGTTCAGCTGTCCTGGTCTTGCGAGGACCGCTTGAACGCTTCGATTTCCAAGTCGATCAGTCGACGAGCCAGTCGAATGATGCGGAACAACTTGACCAGGGCGCCGTCACTCAGACGGCCTTCGTCATCTGGTGCTTGCGCGGCACCTTGTGGTTGGCCCAGCAGCAGCTGGCCAAGGCCGGCCGCAAACTCGAACTCACCCAATGCGCCGGCGGGGTCTGGTTGTTCATTCAACATCTTCAGGGCGATGGCCATGGCACCGCTCAAAGACTGGAGCAGCGTCAGGGTATGTTGGGCTGTCGCAGATACCTCAACATCGGTTTCCGGCTGTTTGTACTTGAACCCAATGCCACCATCGATGGCCTGGATATCGCCCGGGCCGTTCACGGACTCGAGGATCTCCACGGCGAGCTGCGCAACCTGGTTACGCAGCTCGGTAGGCTCATCGATCTGGCGCTCGATGTACCAGAGGTCTGTGATGGGGTTGAGTCCCCCCGCCTGCACGGGGATAGCGACCAGGCAGTTAGAGTTGAAGTCGGGTAGCGACTCCCCGTTGAGGGCGGCAACCTTTGCCTTGGTATCAAGTACGCGCTGGCTGAGGTTCGCAGGGGACGCAATGTGTCCCGTAATGCGCTGCTGCTGTTCCTCAGGTGTGAGAGAGGGAGTGTTCGCTGGCCCATCAGGCTGAAGCGGTGTGCGCTCTTGCTGCGGCGAGCTACCCGCGTCTCCATTACCTTGTGGCGATGGAGGAGGTGTGGTGCTCCCTCCAGTACCTGGACCAGTAGCGGGAGAGGAGGGAGTGTTCGACGGGTTGTTCGTCGGCAACTCAACCACGGGGGTCGAGCGCCGGAGCTTGTCTTGCTGCTGGGTGATCTCGAGCAGGATTTCCTCGTAGCCAAGCGGCAGGGACTTTTTCATCGTTCCGATGAGCTCGTCCTGGAACCGCTCGAACAGGAACTCTCCTGCGTCGCCTTCGAACTGAGCCAGCACATCCTGGAACAGCATCTCGAAGTCGACGGCCTCGCTTTTGTAGTGTTTCTCCCAGCAGGCCAAGCTGGTCTTGCGAAGGGCGATGATTTTGGTGATCCGATCGACACCAAGGCCCGAGTACAGCAGGCCAGGCACTGCTGGCAGCACATACTGGAGGGTATCCAGCATCCGGCTGATATGGGACGGAGAAACTGGATAACCGTCCTTCGTCAGGCGCCGTGATAGCTCTCGAACACCCACATCCTCGCCGCTTTCAGCCTCATAGAGCGTTTTTGCATTACCAACACCCACGGCACGCTCGATGAATTTGAGCTCACCTTTGAGGTCTTCAGCCAAGTGGCCGGTAAGCATGATGATTTCGCCGCGGACATGGTCCCAGGGGCGGAATAGGAAGTTGACCCGTTTGAATTTGGGATCACCTGTCTCTTGGAACAGCTCCTTCAGGATCGTGATGCGCGTGTTGCCACCGTTACGGATCCGGTACTTCTCCTCACCGGGTCGACGGGTAATCGGTGGAGGTGTGTCCAGGCCTCGGTTTCGGATCGACTCTTTGATTTCGTCGTACCGTGGGTTGCGCGTGGTACGAGGGTTGTCTTCCCATGGCAGGACAACGTCAATGTCCAGTGCCATTGGCGTATCAGCGATCGGATCGCTCATGACCGTGGTCGATGCTGTAGGGGTGAAGCCTGGGGCCAACAGCTTGGCCTTGAGGTCTGCGGCCATATCAAGCGCCTACTGCAGCAGCGTGGTGCTGGGCCAGTGGTGCCTGCTGGCGGAACAGGTGCAACACTTCCTGGATGTCGTCCTGTGTTGGTACGGCGTTTTGCAGCAGGCGATCGATGACCCGGTATGCCCGGCTCAGCTCGGCCTTCAACTCTTCTGTATTGATGGCGCCATCCAATAATTGCTGGGTCGGCTCAAACTGGGCGTTGAGAAGCGACTGCTCGAGGCGATCAATAATCTCGCTGTTCATGGAGCGGTGATTCTTACGGGCTACGTCCGCCACTTGCTCTCGCATGCCCTCGGGCAGGCGAACCACGAATTTGTCAGCGGTACGGGAATTGGTCGTTTTCATAGGGTTCTCCTTACTGGCGGCGCTTGAGTTGGTCGGTGAGCTGAGTGGGCAGGTTCTTGATCGTCAGGGCGCCGGAGTCGGCGTCGTAAGTGACGTTCGAACCAAGCAGGTGCGCCTCAAAGCTGATCGAGAGACCTTCGGCGCGGCCGGTGAATCGGCGGAATTGGTTGAGCACGCGTTTGTTGGCCGGGATCTCGGGCGAGAGGCCGTAGTCGCTGTTGCGAATGTGTTCGTAGAACGCTTGAGGACGGTCGTCGTCGAGGACCACGGACAACTCTTGCAGGGAGAGAGGCTGCCCCATCTTGATCTGGGTGGAGGCGTAGTCGAGCAGCGTGTGGGTTTTCTCCCGGGCGCTGTCTTCTGGGAGATCCTCCTTCTCGACATATTCGGTGAACGCCTTGAGCAGCGTACGGGTTTCACCTGGGCCGTCGACGCCTTCCATGCAGCCAATGAAGTCCCGGAAGTGGTCCGAGTTCTTTCTGCCCGTCTTGCCTTTGATGAAGGAGATGTACTGCTTCGACTTTGGATTGTTGCGCCACTCGCTCAGGTTGATCCGCGCAGCGCAAGAGATGCTGCCGGTATCCAGGTAGCGTGAGAGCACGACATTGAGATCTCCATCAAGGCACACGGTCTCGACCTGCTGCAGCACGGCGATCATCAGGTAATCGGTCATGCCTTGCTGGTAATGGCTGAAGAGCACATGCCCGCCGGTGGCCAAGTTGACTTCCTCCAACAGCTTCTGCAGGTGCTCCACGGCCAGGCGGCTGAAGCTGGTGAAGTCGTGCTTCTCTTCCAGGTATTGCTTCAACCAGCCGCTGAATGGGTATGCACCTGACTCCCCTTGGAAGAAACCCCACGCCTTGCCTTGCTTGGCGTTGTAGCTGTCGTTCAGATCGGCCTGCAGATTCTCGATGACATCGGTAGGCGGTAGCTCAGTGTCTCGGGCATGCAGAACCGCTGGGCTGCCATCCGGTTGCTTGTCGAGCAGGTGAACAATTGCGTGGCGAATGGGCATTATTGAATCCCCCGAGAAGAGCTGTTGTGGGCTTCTGCACGGCGAAATAGAGCCCGAGCATTACGCTCAGTGCGATGGTCGCTCGGTGTGCAGGAAGTGAAGATTGGTGTGAAGCCAGCCTTGGTGAACTTCAGGTGGCCGCTATTGCAGCGGGTAAGGCTCCAGCCCTCGGCCAAGGCGAACTCGGCGAGTCGGCGAACGCTGGCATGTGCTCCGCGCAGGAGGTTACGCATTGCTGACCCCCTGGCCGGGGCAAAGGGCATTGCCAGCTTGAATGGCCACAATCTCCGGATTGCAACCTGGGTACTGGGTGGCCAGATCGGTCAGGAACTCACGAGCTGCCTCCCGCGAGCCAGGGATACGGAACACGACGGTGCAGTGATGGGCATCGCCCTCTGCCATGCTCAAGC
The DNA here is from genome assembly GCF_047039205.1 of Pseudomonas sp. SC11. NCBI lineage: Bacteria > Pseudomonadati > Pseudomonadota > Gammaproteobacteria > Pseudomonadales > Pseudomonadaceae > Pseudomonas > Pseudomonas sp. SC11. The sequence continues at coordinate 1,582,465 of NZ_CP178183.1, forward strand.
TTGGCGCCACGGCGACTTTCAACCGGCTGCTCAGCAGGTGATGAGGAACCCAAACAGACCAGAAGTAACTCGTCAGCTGGGCCGACTGGGAGAGGAGGGTGACAGCCAGCGTACCGTTACTGCAGGCCTCGACCTCGAGGTACTGCAGCCGCGCGAGCTCACGCAGAGGCGTTTCCAGCTGCTGGCTGACCACTGTCTGGCCAAACTGAGCGAGTCGGGTTATCACCTGGCTTACCGCATCGAGCCAGACTGGGTTGAGACCCGATTGGTGCGCGAACGCCAGGGCTGAATGCTCAGCGCCGGCAATTGCCGGGACCGATGGATAGGTGCGCTCAGTCTCCACTGGCCACCTCCTTGAGCAACTCAATGTCGTCGCTGTTGCATACCGGGCACACCAGCACCTCGGCTTCACCCTCCGGAGTGTGCTCCGCAGGGTGCACCTGGCGAACTAGGTGCAGCGGGAAGTGACGGTCACAGCCGCGACAGGTATGAGTAACCAGCTGGGATTGCATGGGCGTCATGCGGCAACTCCTTGCCAATGGTCAGCAGTGAGGTTTGCGAAGCGCGTCTGGTTGGCGATGAAGGCCGCACGGACAAAGCCCGTGGGCCCTTGTCGCTGCTTGCCGATGATCAGTTCGGCCACGCCTTTCTGCTCGGTGTCCTGGTTGTAAACTTCGTCCCGGTAGACAAAGAGGATCACGTCCGCGTCTTGCTCGATTGCGCCGCTATCACGCAAGTCGGCGTTTACAGGCCGCTTGTTCTGCCGTTGCTCCAGCGCACGATTCAGCTGGGAAAGCGCGACGAGCGGGCAGTTGAACTCCTTCGCAATACCCTTGAGGGAACGGGAGATCTCGCTGATCTCATTGGCCCGGTTCTCTTGGCCAGGGCAGCGCATCAGCTGCAGATAATCCGCCATGATCAAGCACGGTTTACCGAAGCGGCGGGTAGCCCGGCGCACCTTCGCGCGCATCGCTGCAGGCGTCAGGTTGGCGCTGTCGTCAATCACCAGCCTGTCGCCATAGGCATTCAGTCGGTGGACTGCGGCGCTGAGCTTTGGCCAGTCTTCCTCCTGGAGTTGGCCAGTGAGCAGCCTGCCAAGATCGATGTGACCCAGAATGGCAAGCATGCGATACAGCAATGCCTCGGCCGGCATCTCCATACTGAAAACGATGACCGATTCGTCCGGGGCCTTGGCCAGTGCGGCATCCACAATGCTCAAGCAGAACGATGTCTTGCCCATGGATGGCCGGGCGCCGACGATGATCAGGTCTGCTGGCTGCAGGCCACGAGTCATCTCATCCAGGTCGGTGATACCTGTCGGTACGCCGGTCACGGTCACGTGGCCGTTGAAGTTAGCATCGATCTTGTCGACGACGGACAGGAGTGCCGCGTTCATGTCGGTAAATTCGCTGACAACTCGGCCTTCGCCCAGTTTGAACAATTGCTGCTCAAGTGAGTCCTGCACCACGGCCGCATCAGCAGCCAGGTCGGCGGCCTCCCGCGTGCCCTGGAAGCACAGGGACATGATGCGACGAAGGTGCGCGCGGTTGCGCACGATCGAGGCATACGACTGGATGTTGGCTACCGAGGGCGTGTTCTTCGCCAATTCCACCAGGTAGGGCAAACCACCGACTTCCTCAGGAACAGCCATCGCTTCGGAAATCGTCACGACGTCGAATGGGCTGTTTTTCTCGGACAGTTGCTGGATGACATGGAAGATCAGCTTGTGCTCAGCCCGGAAGAAGTCATCCGCCTGCAGCTGATCTCCGACCAGGTCCCATGCTTCGTTGTCCAGCATCAGGCCGCCGAGAACACCTTGCTCGGCTTCGATGGAGTGAGGGGGGGAAAGATCCAAGCTCATTTCCTAGGCCCCTCCACTGATACGGTGAAGCGGGTCGCGATTTACGCCGCGATGCAACTGAGCCCGCTGACCAAGCCTGTAGCCAGCCGCCAACGAGCCTCGGTCGTGCCCCCTGGCTTCCGTAGGGGTAATGTCGAAGCGCTTCAGCTCAGGGTGATGCACCGTCAGGTATGCGGTGATATCAGCCTGGGTTTCAGCGTCCAAATCTCCGGCAAATTCGCGAACCTTGGACGCGATTGCCTGGATCCAGCCCTCGGCGAACAGCTGGCCACGACGTCTCTTGGTCTTCAGTTGGCAGCGCTTCTGCTGTGCCACGTGGTCTCGACGTGCCTTCTGCAGCTGCAGGATGAGGCTGCTGTAGGTATACGAAGCCAGATCCGGGCCGATGCCCTTACCCAGGAACTTGAAGCAGTAACCCTTCAATGGGTGGTAGTAGGAGAGGTGGCTGCAGTCGAAGGCGCCGGCGCAGGTGGCTGCAAGTGAATGCTGCCAGTCCGCCGGTGAGCGTCGGGTCTGCGTGGGTACGCTGGCTTCCTCGACCTGGTTCGCTCGCAACTCTTCGGTTTCGATGGCGTACTCAGACATGAGCCAACGGGCTTGGCGCATGGCAGTCGCCGCCTCGTTTGGATTTGCGCCCGGGTTGTTAGCCAAGGCCATCAGCTTGGTGACCTTATCGAGGATCTTCTGCTTGTCCACGGTCATACCAGGTCCCCCTCTGGCTTGAAGAGAGGGTCGGCGCCGATGAACACCTCGGCGGGAACGGCCGGCCACTCTGCGCGGAGAGCGTCAAAATTGCCCTCATTCCAGCAGCGCAGAAACTCCATTGGAGAATCACATGGGTGTTCTAAGACATACGCGATAGCAGCTATAGCGGCGTTGGAATTGCGTTGTTCCGCGTAGGGTGCGACACCAGCCTCGCTGGGTGCACGCATCACCCCGACTGGCTTCTGATCGTGCGTGCTCATGCCTGACCCTCCAGCTTATTCGCTGCAGGCACCAGGGCCTCTTGCCAGAGGCGCAGTGTCTCGCGTTCTTCTGCGGTCAATGCAGTCATGGCAACAGCTTCGGCAACCTTCTCCTGCAGGAGTCGCAGGCGTTCCTCAACCGACGAACCATCGTCATACGCAAGGTGCCTGGTCATTTCGTCGATCAGGAAGTAGCGGAGTGATCGAACATTCCCGGCGCGATGTTGCTCTGCAGCGATCCCATAGAGTCGATCAGGAAGCTTCAGATCGTTTCTGATGTAGATGTTGAACTCGGCGGAGTTGTACGAGGTATGGAACTGCCGTGCACGATTCAGGATGAGTGCAGCCTTGATCGTCTCCAGCAGGTCCTCAGGAGTCTCGCTCGGCAGTGGGAATGTACGGGCCACAAGCTGTTTCGACAGTGCATCCCGCGCATCCTGGCGGCGTTTCGTTTCTCTTTCGGATCGAATGCGCTTTTCCTTCGCATGGGTGACAGCGTTACCGACCGATTCGACGATCTTCGCTGCTTCGAGGAGTTGATAACGCTCATCAGGACTCAGCAGCGCACCGAGGTTTGCAACCAGGCCGCCTCCTCGCTGGCTACCGTTGGCAACATTCCTAAGCTCAGTGGCAGTGGAGGTGAGTTTGGTCTGGATGCCACGCAGATCTTTCGAACTGTACAAGCGAGCCAGTCTAATTACCTCGTCTACTGTGACGCCCACGGCATGGGCTGAGGTGGGTTTAGTCACGGCGGGCCTCCTTCACGATCTCGGCGACACGCTCTTCTGTCATAGCCTCGAAGCGGTCTCTCCACTCAGGGAACGCTTCGATGGCCAGGCTACGGATAACGCTTAGGGCTGACGGAGACTTACGGTTCGATGGTTGGCGGTATTCAAGCCGATGGGCCGGCACACCTTGGCTGGCGGCTTTCTTGAAGATCACGGCGTCTGGAATGATCGACTGCAGGACGGTGTAGTCCGGATTTCCATCGAAGATTTCGCGCACGGTTCGATGGATCTCGCGCGCGTCAGCGGTTTCATCCAGGCCGTTGATGATGATGTTGATGTGGGGAATGGTGAGGCCGAGACGCGCGTAACTGCGCAGCCCATCCATCATGTGGATGGTTCCACGGCTGAATTCGCGCGCGGCCAACATGTTCGGGGGGAGAGGGGAGAGGATGACGTCGGAGGCGAGAACGACCATCTCCAGCATCGCAGAGCGGGCGCCCTGGGTGTCAAAGAGGATCAGGTCGTAATCGTTATCGAAAGCCGACATCAGGTTGGCTAGCCGCAGCCGGCCGTCTGGTGCCTGCAGTATGAGGTTGTTGAGCTGGTTGTTGGCGTCGTTGGAGATGATGACGTCGAGATTCTTGATGGACGTCCGGGAGATGATCTTGGACCGATCGGTCTCGTTGTAGGAGAGCAGCTCGAAGATACCGCCCGGGGCCGTATATTCCAGGGGGTAGTAGGAGGATGTCGAGGGTTGAACTGGGTCCAGGTCGATCAGAAGGGTGCGCAGCCCTGAGTCAGCGGCGAATGCCCCCAGGTTGGTGGATCCAGTGGATTTACCGGTGCCGCCTTTGGTCGAAACCTTACCAGCTCGTTTTGCTTTCTTCAGGTGTGTCATTGCAATGCCTCTAATGTGGTTTTCATTAGAGGCTGCGTGCCTAGTCGCTTGGATGGTGCTAAAACCCCTCCCTAGGTGATGATCCAGGCCCTCGAATCCAATTGTCTTTTAACCAATTGGTCGTAGGTTCGAATCCTACACGACCCACCATTTTCAAAGCGGTTGGTGAGAGACAGCGGCAAGGCGCACCCGTGCTGATGCCCATCTCGCAGCCGGTGAGATTCATACGAGGAGCCCGCCCATTGGCGGGCTTTTTCGTGTCCGGGTATCCGTATTTCCCTCGGAGCGCTTCAAAACGGCATGGCCACCACCAACTGGCTATAGAGGTTGGTACCGCTGCCGCCCACCTGATTGCCGCCATCGTGCTCATCCTTGCGCGGCTGATACAGACCCACCAGCGGGGTGACGATCAAGTGATCGTTGATCGCCCATTCGACATACAGGTCCAGTTCCCTGGCTGCGAGGTTTGGTCGGTCGCGGGTGCGCAACGTATCGAACTCGAAGTACAGCGCGCCAACCGTCAGGTTACTCCTGGGCGTTGCCTTGAGCCCCAGATGATGCACGCCAGCGTTGCTGTTGAAGGGGCCGGCATAGTTTCCGGCGACTTCGCCTTGCAGCCAAGTGCCATAGCCGCTGGCCAGCCCGCTGAACAGCGAATCCCAGCCGGCTGAATAGCGGCTGTAGCGATAGGTGATCTGTGGCGTCCAGGGCAACTGCTCGAAGCTGTAGCCAGCCTGCAGATACCACGCCTGCTCAGCACCGCCGCGTGTGTTCTGGTGGGCGTATTCAAACGCGAAGTGGGCGTTGTCGATGCCCGCATTGTCTTCACCTCGAAGGCTGTACACGTCCATGTCCTTGCGAGCACTCTGTGAGGCGCTGGCCCAGCGGTCGTCCACGCCGATGCCGTGAATCCAGGTGAGCCCCAGGGTGCCCAGTGCGTGGGTGTAGTCCAAGGTGCCGGCGGCCAATTCGGTATTGGCCTGGGCGCGATTGTCCGACTGCAGCCACAGCAGGCTGCCATGCACGCCGTCATCACCGCCGATCCTGAGCCGAGCGGTGCGATCAAACGCGTGGCGTGCCGCCAGGTAGTAAGCGCCACCACGGTTCAATGCCCCCTCGGCTGGGCCTTTGCCCAGGTTCGGACCATCGTCGTTGATCAGAAAGCCGCTGCCCACGCGCAGGGTCTGGCGGCCTGCGGAGAAGTCGATGCCGTCCTTGCCCAGCGCAGAGAACAGGTCGCCCGAGCGCCAGCCCAGAAAAGCGTCCTCGATCTTGGTGGTGCGTTCGGACCCGTTCGTGTTCCCGGCAGCATCGCCATCACCCCAGGTGCCGGAGCTTACCCAGTTCAGGCTGCCATACAGCGCGCTCGTTGCGCTCAGGCGTTGGTCCGCGCTCAGGCCGTACTTGATGAACCCTTCACGCCATGTGGAGCCGCCCGAGGTGCCGTCGTAGTTCTTGCGGCTGTTGAACGTGCCCCACACGGCCGTGATGTCAGCGTTCACGTGACGATCTTCGTCGGCGTACAACTCAAGCGCCTGCACAGGGTGATTGGCGAGCAACACGGCGATGGCCACCGGCAGCATGCGTTGTGATCGGTTCATCTCTATTCCTGGGCGCGTCGGGCGCTTTTAGGGTCTGAACTGGGGCAGCATGCGTTTGAGGACGTCATCGCGGCGTCCCCAATGGTGGAAGGCCGCAGCGGCGATGTGCAGCGCCACCACGACCCAGGCCACCCATTTACCGAGGAAATGGTGGACGACATCTAAGGGCGCTTCGAACGCTTCGTAGCTCAGATCGAAGGTTTTGCTGATCCAGGCGAACAGTGCCGTGCTGTCGAAGCCGGTTACGCTGAACAGGCCGAAGTCTGTGGGCGCCCCTGTGCCGAGATAGCCGGTCAGCGGCAGTACGATCATCAGGCTGTAAAGGCCGCAATGCGCCACGTGGGCAAGCCGATGCTCGAGTTTGGAGCCGAGTGGCTCATGGGGTTGGATTTCCAGTAGCCGCCAGAGCAACCGCGGGAGTACGAGAAATCCGATCAGTAGGCCCAGCGCCCAATGGATGTTGAGGACCGGCAAGGATTCTTCGGACGTGTCGTCCATGAACCAGATCACGTAGTACACGACGATGTAGGCTGCGATGAAGGCCGCAGCGGTCGTCCAGTGGAAGAATTTGGCCAGCACGCCAAAGCCCGTTGCGGTGTTACGCCATTGCATCGTAGGTACCTCGTGAGTCGACAGGACTAGGCAGTCTTCAGTGGGCCTTGAGCCCAGTGAGCAGACGCTCCAGTTCCTGAAGGGCCTGGGTCAGGCGCGGCTGTTGATCATCCTCGACCTCGGCGATCCAGAAGGATGCCTCCGTGACGGCGCCATAGAGCATGCGCGCAGTGACCTCCGTATGCAGCGCAGCGACGGTGCCGTCAGCTACCAGCACATCCAGCGAGGCCCGCAACGCTGCAATGCCGACTGACTGCGCCGCCTGCGGGACATCGCCGAACACGGCACGCGCATCCTGCAGGATGATGCGGCGAATCTCCGGCTCCACCGACAACTCCAGGTAGGTGCAGCAGCGCCGGCGAAAGCTTTCCCAGGGGGTGGGCGCCGCGTCCGCAACGGCCTGCAAGCGCTCGGCGACCTCGGCCTCGATTTGCTCGATGACGGCCAGCAGGAGGCCTTCCTTGTTGCCGAAGTGGTGGTAGAGCGCGCCGCGGGTCAGCCCGACTTCAGCAGTGAAGTCATCCATGGAGGTGTGGGCGAAACCCTTGGTGGCGAACGCCAGGCGCGCCGTTTCCAGCAGCTTGGCGCGAGTTTGCTCGATCATCGTGGCGCGAGTGCGCCGTGTCTGTGGCGGCATGGAGCGTGCCTCGGTCATTGACATACGCAGCGTATGCTATTTTGCATGCGCTGCGTATGTCAATGCTGGCACTGGGGATTGGCAACAGCGTCGCGGCACTAGGGCCTGTTCAAAAGCCCGCTGAACACTTGGCGCATTTGCTGATTGCCAGCATCCACCAAGTGATTGTCATCGAAATAAAGGGGCACGCCGTCCTTCGAGCCGAGGCATTCGCCGTCAGGGCACAGGTAAGGCACGGGGTCGAGGGCGATGACATTGCAGTGCGCCGTGGCTGTCTCGATAGCCTTGAGTGCCAGCCGATTACGCTCGAAGTAGTCCTCCAAGGACGCCGAGATATCCGTGCTGTCGCCAAAGATGCGCTTGTGCAGGTTCAGGCCCTTGAACACGTTGAACGGCATTTCTGGAACCGGTTTGAGCACATACACCGGGCGCTGTTTGGCCAGGCTGCAGACGGTATCGGTGTAGGCCTGGATGAACGATCGTTCGTACGCCGGCGCTTTCTGATGTGTGTTCCCAGCGAAGTACAGGCTGTAGCCGCTGGGGCGGCGTTGGTCCGAGTACAGCCCGGCGCGACTGAACAGAAAGAGCGGCACGCCTGGGTAAGCCTGTTCAAGTTGAGAGAACTTGTCGGCATTGAAGCGTTTGCATGGGTCTTCGACCTCTTTGTTGCCCATCTGGAAGTCGAGCAGGGTCGGACAGCCTGCACGCGCCCAGCCGAGCGCAGCACCTGGGTTTTCCAGCATCAATGCGGCAGCGGTGGACTGGGCATGACTGTCGCCGAGGATGATGGCGTTGATCGTTCCTTCGCCCAGCACGCACTCATCGGCGCCGAAGGCGTTGCTGTTGCAGTGCTGGGTGTAGAGCACGCTTTTATAGTGCGGTTGCTCTTCGTCTTGCACCCAGCGCAGAGCAGGCTGGTGTTTGATGACCGAGCCTGTGATCACCGCGATCGCGGTGACCAGCACGCCGATGCCTGCGTACCTCAGCAGCCCCAGTGCGGGACGGGTAAGTGTGCGGGTCCTGGCCTCGACGGCGTGATAGGACAGTGCGCCGAGCGCAAGCGTCAGCAGGATCGCACAACCGACGGCCGTCGTGCTGTCGAGCAGGCCGCAGGTGTAGAGCACTACCACCAGCGGCCAGTGCCACAGGTAAACGGAATAGGAAATCTTGCCGAGATACTGCAGAGGGGGCGTAACGGCGAAGGCGCTGTTGGCGTTGGCCTGGATAACCAATGCTGCGCCGATCACGGGCAATAGCGCCATGTAACCCGGCCACGCCATGTCTGCCGATAGCCCAATCATCGACCCGGCAATGACGAAGAGCCCTGCACTTTCGCAGACGCTTTTGCCGCGGGGCGAAAGGCTCAGTGGAAACAGGAACACCAGGCCGCCGGCGATCATTTCCCAGGCCCGCGTGGGCAGATAGAAGAATGAGGCCACGGGATGGCTGAAGCTGTAGACAGAAGACAGGGCTAGCGAACAGACGCCCAGCACCGCGACCAGCCACTTCAATGTGTGCATCGCGCAGCATTTGGCCAGCGCCATCAGAATCAGCGGGTAGAGCAGGTAGAACTGCCATTCCACCGATAATGACCAGGTATGCAGCAACCAGTTTTCATGCAAGGGCGCATCGAAGTAGCTGCCGTCCCGGGCGAAATAATGGTTTGAAGAGAACAGCAGACTTTCCTTGATGGTGCGCAGCAGTTCTCGATAGTCGTCGGTGGCGAGGAAAAAGTACCCGAGAAGGGTCAGCGTCAGACACAGCAGTGCCAGCGCGGGAATGATCCTTCGGGCTCTGGCCGCATAGAAGGCGATCAGGGAAAAGCGTTCGGCCTGCAATCCGCCGATGATCAAGCGGGTCATGAGGAAGCCGGAAATCACGAAGAACAGGTCGACGCCGATGAAGCCAGCGTGGAAACCGGGAATCTTGAAGTGATAAAGAACGACGAACACTACGGCAAGGGCGCGTAGCGAGCTGATGCTCTTGTAGAACGGCATGAGTGGGGAGTCCTGATCTGACCTGGGCCTTGAGGCCCCGCTTCCTTCGAGCTGACAGCCGATTTCACACCGGCGCGCGCGGCGCAGAGTAGCACATTGCCAAAGCCTGCCCGTGGAGGAAGGACGCTCGCTCGGCGCTACAGATCAGCGGCGCTGGCCGCCATTGAGCTCACCTCTGCTCAGGCTGTTCACGCTGTTGCCCAGTGCGTCCTGGGTGTGAAGGTCAGCGCCGTGCTCGGTCAGTGCCTGCAGCAGATCGTGGCGGTTGAACAAGGCGGCATACATGGCCGCGGTCTGGCCGGCGCCGTTGCGTTGGTCCGTGCTGCACGGCGCTTCGATCAGGCGCCGAGCGATGCGGACTTCGCCCTTGAAGATCGCGCCCATCAATGCCGTATTGCCGCGCGTATCCTGCTTGCACGGGTTGGCGCCGGCGTCGATCAGTTGCTCGACCGCCGCCAGGTGTCCATGGTAGGCGGCAAGAATCAGCGCGGTGTAGCCGGTGCTGTCCTGCACATCGAGGTCATAGTGCGCCTTGACGAACGCTTCGAGCATGGCCTGGTCGCCGCGCCGGGCAGCGTCCAGGAAATAGTCGCGCAGTTGATCCTGTACCGGCGGCTGATCGCCGGCCTGAGCGCACAGCGCGCACAGGGACAGGCACAGTGCAGTGGTCCATTTGAGCATGATGGGGCTCCTGCAAGCGGTGGAGGCCAGCCCGGCTAGTCGCCAGGGCTGGCGCCTGAGGTCAGTCCTTCAACTGCGCTGCCAGGTCGCGCACGCGCTGCACGTCAGCTTTGGCCACTTTGGCCAGGCCCGTGCCATAGTCGCTGTCGGCTTTGTAGAAGTAAGAAAGCATGATGTAGCGGCTTTGCTCATCGGTGATCGCCAAGGCCTCGCCGAGGCTCTGGATCAGGTCCTCGCGGTCTTTCTTGCTGTAGGAGCGGAACAATTCACCGGTCTGCTTGAAGTTCTGCTCGCGCTGGATCTTCGCCTGCTGGGTGCTACCGTTCAGGGGCGTCTGCACGGCGCGGGCGCTGGCTTGTTCGTCCCGGGGTTGCAGACGGCTGGGTTGGTAGTTGACGCCGCTCTGGGTGTGGCCGGCATTCATCGCACCGTCCTGGTTGACGGTATTGACGTCGCTACGCGGGCGGTTGACCGGCAGGCTCAGGCCGTTGGCGCCGATGCGGTACATCTGGGTATCGGCATAGGCGAACAGGCGCCCCTGCAGCAGACGGTCTTCGGAGGGCTCGATGCCAGGCACCAGGTTCGACGGCGCCATGGCCACCTGTTCGGTTTCCTGGAAGAAGTTTTCGACATTGCGGTTGAGCACCATCTGGCCCACCTTGCGCTCGGGCACGTCAGGCCAGATCTTGGTGGCGTCCAGCGGGTCGAAGTCGAACTTGGCCAGGTCCTCGGGCTTGAGCACCTGGATGTACAAGTCCCACTTGGGGTAGTTGCCCTTGCTGATCGCCGTCACCAGATCGTGGGTCATGTGGCTGTAGTCGCGGGCCTGGATTTCGGCCACCTGCCGTGGGTCGAGGTTCTTCTGGCCTTGCAGGCTCTTCCAGTGGAACTTCACGTAATGCACGTCGCCCTTGGCGTTGACCAGTTTATAGGCGTGCACGCTGTTGCCATCCATCTCACGGTAGCTGGCCGGCGTGCCCTCATTGGAGTACAGCAGGGTCAGCGTACGCGTGGCCTCTGGTACGTGGGAGAAGAAGTCGAAGCGACGCGAGTCGTCGTCCAGGTTGGTGCGAGGATCGGGCTTGAAGGCGTGGACCATGTCGGGAAACTTGATCGCATCGCGAATGAAGAAGGTCGGGAAGTTGTTGCCGACCAAGTCCCAGTTGCCGTCAGCGGTATAGAACTTGGTGGCGAAACCGCGTGGGTCGCGCAGCGTTTCCGGCGAGTGGTTGCCATGCACAACACTTGAGAAACGCACGAATACCGGGGTGTGTTCACCTTGACGGAAGACTTTCGCCAAGGTCAGGTCGCTGATGTCGGCGCTGGCTGTGAACTCGCCGTGGGCGCCAGTGCCGCGGGCGTGCACCACGCGTTCTGGAATGCGCTCGCGGTCGAAGCGTTGCAGTTTTTGCAACAGCTGTACGTCCTGCAGCAGCACCGGGCCATTGGCGCCAGCGGTTTGTGAGTTCTGGTTGTCACCGACCGGCGCGCCGTTATCGCGGGTCAGCGGGGTGGCCTGGGCAGCGCTGCAGAACAGGCTAGCGCAGAAACTGGCCGTCAACAGCAAGCGGCTGGCGGGGTAGGGGGACGTTACGGGCTTCATGGCTGGAACTCCTGATAGTCATCGTCGTTGTTGTGCAACGGCAACGATAAGCAGGCGCGGTCGCGAAACTAAATTAATTAAGCCAACTCTACCGATAGGGAATTTTTATGAGCTTAATTTTTGGGGTTCGGACTTCACCAGGATGGGTATACTTTTGATTTTTTGTAGCTTGACCCATGCCGATGGTCGTACGACGCTCGGCGCCAAGAGGCTGGAATTATAATGACTCAAGGATCTTCACCCGGTCACATCGCCTCACGCCCGCTGATATCGGTAATTGCGCCCTGTTACAACGCTGAACGTTTCCTTCATGCGGCGCTTGAAAGCATCTTCGCGCAGGACTATCCGAACTTCGAGGTCATCATCGTTGATGATGGTTCCTCAGATCAGAGCCTGGCAATGCTGCAGGCCCTGCAGTCAACCTACTCGTTCACGCTGCTGACCCAAGCCAACCAGGGGGTCAGCAGTGCGCTCAATACGGGGCTCAGGCATGCACGCGGGGTGTATGTGGCGACGCCTGATCTGGATGATTTGATGCTGCCCCAGTCCTTGAGTGTGCGTGCAGCCTACCTGGACGCGCACCCGGAAGTTGGCTGTGTTGCAGCGCTCATCAGCTACATGGATAGCGAAGGCCGTGATATCAAGGCGCAGCGCCGCAGTGCCATCAGAACCTATGATTTTGCCCAGATACTGTATGACGCAGTCGTCACAGGCGCGCCGACGTCGCTGTATCGCATGCAGGCGCTACGTGATGCGGGTTTCTACGACCCGTCGATCAAGGTTCAGGACTTTCAGATGACGCTGCGTATTGCCGCGCAGGGCTACCAGGTTCATGAGTTGCCGGTGTGCGTTACACGCTATCGGCGCCATCCTGGCAACCTGTCGCGCAAGTACCGAGTGATGCTCGAGGCTGACTTGCAGGCCATTGCGCCTTACAAGGAACGTCCCGGCTACGACCATGCACGTACGGTGCTGGTACACAAAGCGTTGAAATATGCAGTGGTCGACGATAAGCCCTATGCATGGAGCCTTCTGCGCAGCATCCCTCTACGTCACTACAACAAGACCACATTCAGACGCATCAAGCGCCTTATTTTCCATCGTTGATGCCGATCTAGGAGCACCTGGCATGAAGTTTTTCACACTCCTGGCTCACCGTCGGGAGCGCAAGCGGCTTCGCGCAATGGATAAACTCGAGCGCGCTGCCGAGAAAATTCGCCTTCGCTATCCACGCAGCACCGTGGGCGTAGGGAGCTATGGCATACCTGAGGTCGCCGATTTCGGGGATGACGCGGTATTGCGTATCGGCAACTACACCTCTATCGCTGCGGGCGTTCAGATTCTGCTAGGCGGCGAGCACCGTACCGATTGGCTGACCACTTACCCGTTCCCAGCCATGATCGACGGCCTGGAAGACATCAAGGACTACGCACCCAGTAAAGGTGATGTGGTTATCGGTAGCGATTGCTGGATCTGTACCAATGCCGTGATCCTCTCCGGAGTGACGATAGGCCACGGCGCGATCGTCGCGGCAGGTGCGTTAGTGTCGCGGGACGTACCGCCTTATGCGGTCGTCGGTGGCAATCCCTGCAAGTTCATTCGATGGCGTTTCGATGAGCCGGTGCGTGAGGCCTTGCTCGACGCGGCCTGGTGGAACTGGCCAGTAGAAGAAGTGAAGGAGGTCGCCCGCATGCTCAGCAGTGCCGACCTCGACGACTTCCTAGGCTATGTCAGCAGGCGAGAGGTGCGCTGAGCCTTCCTGGGCGATGGGTGTCGACGGGTCGGCGACAGGCAACTGCAGCAAAAACTCACGAACGCGTGATCGCCTGAACCGCCGACAGTGCTACCCTTCGTACCCGGCGCAAGCGCTGCGTCCCCTCAGCCATATGGACAGCAAACGGTTCTATTCATGAAGAAATCAGTAGGCATTCTCTCCGGCCTGGCCGTCGCCATCGCCGTCGTCACCACCGCCGGCGCCTGGTATACCGGCAAGCAACTGCCCGCCGAGCTGGAGCAATCCATCACGCGCGGCAACGCGGAGTTGCAGAAAGCCCTGGTAGGCACCGGTGGGACCATGACCATCGAGTTGGTCTCGCTGGACCAGCACTTATTCACCAGTGACGCCCAATATCGTCTGAAGGCCAATGATCTGCGCCTGAACGATGGTGAGCCGGTGAGTTTCGAGGTGGGCGTCAACGACCACATCGAGCATGGCCCTTTCCCTTGGTCGCGGGTCAAAGTGCTCAAGCTGTTGCCGGTGATGGCGGTCAGCAATAGCCAACTGCAGAAGGACGACACCACAGCGTCCTGGTTCGCCGCCGCAGGCGACAAATCGCCCGTCGTCGGTCATGTCGCCCTGGGTTACGGCGGTGGTGTGCAGAGCGATATCCAGCTGGCACCGGTCAAACTCGATGAAGGCGACGGTAATGTCCTGGACTTCGGTGGCATGCAACTGCTGCTCAAGGGCGACAAGGAAGGCAAGGACCTCGAGATCCATGGCGAGTCCCAGCGCCTCGACATGATCCTGGTGGGTGATGACCATCCGCCGGTGAAGGTGCAGATGAGTGGCTTCAAAATGGGCGGCGAGCTCAGCAAGTCGGGTCACGACATGCTCTATCTTGGCCATCTCGACCTGTATCTGGCCAATCTGCAGGCCACTCTCGGGCCCAAGCAAGAGGTCCTGGTAGTCAAAGGGCTGGAGCAGAACAGCTTGTCCACTGCCGAGGGTAAGGATCGGGTAGGCGGGCGCGTGGAGTACAAGGTGTCCGATATCACTTATGCCGGTCGCCAGGTGGGCAGTGGCCAGATGGTCATGAGCATGAAGTCGGTGAATATGGCAGCGGCGCAGGCACTGCTCGAGTGGTACCAAAGCAAGCTGCCCGAACTGCAGGCAGCCTCTGCTCAGGGCGAAGGGCAAATAGCGCCGCAGATGACCCCCGAAGAAGAGGCCAAGGTGAAGGCCGATCTGCAGAAGCTGCTGGCCGACAAGCCCCAGTTCGCGCTGGAGGAACTGTCGTTCAAGACCGCCAATGGTCAGAGTCGCTTCAATCTGAGCCTGGACTTCGCTAATCCCACCTCCTTCGACCTGCCGCCTGATCAACTGATCAAGCAACTGGTCTCGCGCCTGCAGAGCAAGTTGACGGTGTCGAAGGCGATGGTCAGCGACCTCACCACCCTACAGGCGCTGCTCGACGGTCAGACCGACGCCCAGGCGATCGCCATGCAGTCCAGCCAGGCCGGCGAGATGCTTGGCGTAATGGCGTTGCAGAGCGGCATGGCCACTGTCGAGGGCAATGACGTGGTGTCGAGCCTGAACTACGCCGACGGCATGGTCGACTTCAACGGCAAGAAGATGCCGGTCGAGGAATTCGTCATGATGATGAGCGCGCAACTGGCAGTACTGTCGCCTCAAGGCTGATCGCTCAGGCGTCGTCTGGCGAGTCGCCTGTCCCCTACGGTGCAATGCCGCAGGGGGTGGGCGATTCAGCTGTCTGAAAAAGCGCTTTTGCATTGCCCCGATTGCCTGTAGCCTTCGCCGTCCGAATAACAATCCGTGCCCGCAGGTGGGCCGCGATGACCCGCCATCTGGGGTCTGCGGCACCTTTAGCCGATCTGCCAGGGCCGGGTGATACACTCGATCGACGCGCATGCAGGTCCAGCGATCATGACCCAGATTTCCGAACGTCTCCTGGTTCAAGCCCATCTTGACGCCAAGCAGCCCCATCCGCTAACGCCCGAGCAAGAGGCCGATTACCGTGCGGCCATCGCTGCCGAACTCAAGGCGCAGAACGCAGTGCTGGTCGCCCATTTCTATTGCGATCCCGTGATTCAGGCGCTGGCCGAAGAAACCGGTGGTTGCGTTTCCGACTCCCTTGAAATGGCCCGCTTCGGCAACAACCATCCGGCCGACACCGTGGTGGTGGCTGGGGTACGTTTCATGGGCGAGACGGCGAAAATCCTCACCCCGGAAAAGCGCATCCTGATGCCCACCCTCGAGGCGACCTGCTCGCTGGACCTGGGTTGCCCCGTGGAAGAGTTCTCGGCGTTCTGCGATCAGCATCCCGAGCGTACCGTGGTGGTCTACGCCAACACCTCGGCGGCGGTGAAAGCGCGTGCGGACTGGGTGGTGACGTCCAGTTGCGCCCTGGAAATCGTCGAGAGCCTGATGGACAACGGCGAGACGCTGATCTGGGGGCCGGACCAGCACCTGGGGCGCTACATCCAGAAGCAGACGGGCGCCGACATGCTGCTGTGGGACGGTGCCTGCATCGTCCACGAAGAGTTCAAGTCGCGGCAACTGGCCGACATGAAAGCGCTGTATCCGGACGCAGCGGTGCTGGTGCACCCGGAGTCGCCAGAGTCGGTGATCGAGCTGGCCGATGCGGTGGGCTCCACCAGCCAGTTGATCAAGGCTGCGCAGACCTTGCCCAATACCACCTTCATCGTCGCCACCGATCGCGGCATCTTCTACAAGATGCAGCAGTTGTGTCCGGACAAGGTCTTCATCGAAGCGCCGACCGCGGGTAACGGCGCAGCCTGCCGCAGTTGCGCGCACTGTCCGTGGATGGCGATGAACACCCTGGAGCGCACGCTGGACTGCCTGCGTCAGGGCAGCAACGAAATCTTCGTGGAGCCGGCGCTGATTCCCCGGGCTATCAAGCCGCTCAAGCGCATGCTGGACTTTACCCAGGCGGCGCGGATGAAGCTTTCCGGCAACGCCTGAGCAGACGTGCAAAGGGCCGCTGAGCGGCCTTTTTCGTTGATCAGCGCATCATCTCCTTGACCATGCGCTGCTGCTCCATGATCTCCCGCTGCCGCTGGTCGATCTGCGAGGCCAGTGGGAAGTTGGTGCCCGCCCGGCGCTTGGCGAAGTCCAGTTGCTGAATCGCCTGGTCGAAATCTCCGACCAAGGTGAAGTATTCGGCCCGGGCCCGGTGCAGGCCAATGGTATTGCCCGACAGGCCACGTACCTCGGCCACGTCGTACCAGACGTCCGGATCGTCCGGACGATTCTTCACCAGATCGTCCAGCACCTTTTCCGCTTCGGCCGGTTTGTTCTGCTTGACCAGCAGGTCGGCGCGTACCTGTTTGAGCGGGTAGTTCCCCGGATACAGGCCCTGCATGCGTTCGGCGCGCTGCTGGGCGTCGGCCAGGCGGTTGTTGGTGATGTCCAGGTCGATCTGCGCCAGGTTGTAGGTAATGTCGTTGGGTGCCTTGGCCAGCAGCGGCTTGAGGTTCTCGCGCGCTTCGTTGAGCTGACCGCCCTTGATTTGCGCCAGCGCCAGGCCATAGCGGGCGGCATCGAGGTTGGGGTTTTCATCGAGCTGGGCGCGGAAACGCTTGGCTGCAAGCCCTGGGGTGCCTTCGTAGGTCAGGGCGACGCGGGCGCGAATCAGTTGATAGCGCATGCTGTCTTCGACGCCGCCCTTGGGCGCCTGTTCGGCGCGGTTGCGGGTGTCGGCGATGCGCGATTCGGTGACCGGGTGGGTCAGCAGGAATTCCGGGGGCTTGGCATCGTAGCGGTATTGCCGGGCCAGGCGCTCGAACATGCTCGGCATGTTGCGTGGGTCGTAACCGGCCTTTTCCAGGTTGAGGATGCCGATGCGGTCGGCTTCTTGCTCGTTCTGCCGGGAGAAGCGTCGTTGTTCCTGCATGGCGGCCGCCTGGGTGCCGGCGATCACGCCGATGCCGGCATCGCCGCCACCGCCTGCGGCCAGCACGATACCGGCCAGGAGCGCGGCCATCATCGGCAACTGCATGCGCTGCTGGGCCTCCACGCCGCGGGCGAAGTGGCGTTGCGACAGGTGCGCCAATTCATGGGCCAGCACCGAGGCATACTCGCCCTCGGTCTGGGCGTTGAGGAACAAGCCGCCGTTGACTCCGACGATGCCGCCGGGCGCGGCGAAGGCGTTGAGCTCGCGGCTGTCGATGAGGATGAATTCCAGGCGGCGGTCCTGCAACTGGCTGGTTTCGGCCAGCTTGTACACGCTGGTCTCGACGTAGTCCTTGAGTTGTGGATCGTTGAGCTGATTGACCTGGCCACGCAGCAGACTCAACCAAGCGCGACCGAGCTGGTGTTCCTGCTGCGGCGAAACGATGGCGGAGCTGGCATCACCCAGCGACGGCAGGTCGTCGGCGTGGCCAGGAAGGGCCATCAGGCAGGCCAGCGTCAGCAGGGTGGGGCGCAGTAGGTTCATGCACGAAGCTCGCGTCGATCAAAGCGCTTACTGTAGCCCGCTCGCACCGCGCAGACCAGTGCAGGTATCCTAGCGGCCCTGCCTGCCGTCACACCCTGGAGCCCGCGCGATGACCGATACCCCGACCTGCGACGCCGAACTCGATGCCTGTGGGCTGAACTGCCCGCTGCCGCTGCTCAAGGCCAAGATGGCGCTCAATCGACTGGACAGTGGCGCAGTGCTCAAGGTGGTGGCGACCGACGCCGGTTCGCAGCGCGATTTCCGCACCTTTGCCCAGCTCTCCGGTCATAGCTTGCTGGCCGAGGCTGCCGAGTCCGGTGTCTACACCTATTGGCTGCGCAAGGCCTGAGTCTTTTTCTGCAAGGATCGTCAATGTTCAAGGTGCTTCGCGACTGGATGCAGCGCTACTTCTCCGATGAGGAAGCGGTGGTGTTGGCGGTCTTGCTGTTTCTCGCTTTCACGGTGGTCCTCACCCTCGGCGGCATGCTCGCGCCTGTGCTGGCGGGCATGGTGTTGGCGTTCCTGATGCAGGGGCTGGTCAACGCCCTGGAGCGCTTCAGGGTGCCCACGCGTGCTGCGGTGTGGCTGGTGTTTGCGCTGTTCCTCGGGGCGCTGGCGGTGGTTCTGCTGGTACTGGTGCCGTTGCTGTGGCATCAGTTGATCACCTTGTTCAACGAACTGCCGGGCATGCTCGGCAAATGGCAGTCATTGTTGCTGCTGCTGCCCGAGCGCTACCCGCATCTGGTCTCTGACGAGCAGGTGCTGCGGGCCATCGAGTCGGTGCGTGGCGAAATCGGCAAGTTCGGTCAGTGGGCGTTGACCTTCTCGTTGTCGAGCCTGCCGCTGTTGGTCAATGCCATGATCTACCTGGTGCTGGTGCCGATCCTGGTGTTCTTCTTCCTCAAGGACCGCGAGCTGATCGCTCGCTGGGTCAGCGGCTACCTGCCCCGCGAGCGGCGATTGCTGACCCGGGTGGGTGATGAGATGAACCGGCAGATCGCCAACTACATCCGTGGCAAGGGCATCGAGATCCTGATCTGCGGCAGCGCCACCTACATCGCCTTCATTACCTTGGGGCTCAACTATGCCGCGCTGTTGGCGTTGTTGGTGGGGTTGTCGGTGGTGGTGCCCTATGTGGGGGCGGTGGTGGTGACCGTGCCGGTCACGCTGATCGCACTGTTCCAGTGGGGCTGGGGCGATCAGTTCATCTACCTGATGGCGGTTTACGCGATCATCCAGGCGCTGGACGGCAACGTGCTGGTGCCGCTGCTGTTTTCCGAAGCGGTGAGCCTGCATCCGGTAGCGATCATCTGCGCGGTACTGCTGTTTGGCGGGCTATGGGGTTTCTGGGGGATCTTCTTCGCCATTCCGCTGGCGACCCTGTTCAAGGCGGTACTCGACGCCTGGCCGCGGCAGGAGCCTACGGTGGCGCCGATGCTCTAGGGTCGGGGCGGCCGGGTGACGGGCTCACCCACCACCCGTGCGGGCTGCTCTTACGCCTCGCTCAGCGCCTGGGCGGCGGCCAGCACCGCATCCACATGCCCGGGCACCTTGACCCCGCGCCATTCCTGCCGCAGCACGCCGTGCTGGTCGATCAGGAAGGTGCTGCGATCGACGCCCAGGTATTCCTTGCCGTAGAGCTTCTTCAGTTTGATCACGTCGAAGAGCTGGCACAGCGTTTCGTCCTTGTCACTGATCAGCTCGAAGGTGAAGCCCTGCTTGGCCTTGAAGTTCTCGTGCGATTTGATGCCATCGCGCGAGACGCCGAAGATCACCGTGTTGGCGGCCTCGAATGCCGGCTGCTGGTCGCGGAAACCCTGGCCTTCGGTCGTGCAGCCCGGCGTGCTGTCCTTGGGGTAGAAATACAGCACCACCTGTTTGCCTTGAAGTTCGGACAACGTGACGGTGCGACCGCCTGTGGCCTGGGCCTGGAAGTCGGTGACGGGTTGATCGAGGGCTACGGCCATGGGCATGACTCCTTAGACAGGGTTCTGTGGGCGCCAGGGTTCGATCAGCGCATCCAGGTTCAAGGCGTCGGCAAAGTCCAGGAACTGGTCGCGCAGCCAGCTGATCTGCGTGCCGGCTGGCAGGATCACGGTGAACTGGGCATTGAGCATGCTGCTGCCCGTCTGCGGCGCCAGGTAGGTGTCGCAGGTCATGGCGTCGAGTTCGACGCGGTGATCGAGGAAGAACTGGCACAGTTCGTTGACGATGTCCGGGCGGTAGGCGGCGCTGACGTAGGCGACGTAGGGCAGGGCTTGAGGGCGGACCTCCTGCTCGGCGCTGCGCACCACATCGAGGGTCAGGCCATGCTTCTTGCCCAGACCTGGCAAGGTGGTTTCAAGGCGAGCCAGGGCATCCCAGCTGCCGCCGACCTGCAGCACCAGGGCGCTGGTTTCGCCGTGGCGCGACAGGCGCGAGGTGACCACCGCGCAACGGTTTTCAAAAGCCGCGCGGCTGAGGACATTGGCAAGCTCCATGGGATTGGGGCCCAGGGCACTGATGACGAGGAACTGTTCGCGGGGAGCGGTGGACATGCAGCATTCCTAAAGCGATGAGCGGTCGGCGCAGGACGACGGCAAGCCTGCTCGTGGCCGGTGTGGGTAGCGCTCGAGAACGCTGAAGCACCGACTGAAGGCACCGTCGACAGCCCGGCGGGCTGCACTGCGCCGATCAAAGGGTCAAGGGTAGCGAAAAGCGGCGCCGAGGGGAATGCTCCGCCCGCCAGCTTCGCTTGTGCAAGGTCGATGGCGCCAGTACCATTACCGCTCTCTTTTTCCGGCAGGAGCAGGTTCATGATCGCGGGCAGTATGGTGGCACTCGTCACACCCATGGATGCACAAGGGCGTCTGGATTGGGAAAGCCTCGATAAACTGGTCGACTTCCACCTGGAAAAAGGCACTCACGCGATCGTTGCCGTCGGCACCACCGGCGAATCCGCCACCCTCGACGTCGAAGAACACATCCTGGTCATCAAGCACGTGGTCGAGCGCGTCAAGCGCAGCCCGCGCCGCATCCCGGTGATCGCCGGCACCGGCGCCAACTCGACGGCCGAGGCCGTGCACCTCACGCAGAATGCCAAAAGCGCCGGAGCCGATGCCTGCCTGCTGGTCGTGCCGTACTACAACAAGCCGACCCAGGAAGGCCTGTACCAGCACTTCAAGCACATCGCCGAAGCCGTCGACATCCCGCAGATTCTGTACAACGTGCCCGGCCGCACCTCCTGCGACATGCAGGCCGAGACCGTGATCCGCCTGTCGAGCGTCAAGAACATCATCGGCATCAAGGAAGCCACGGGCGACCTGGCCCGTGCCAAGGCGATCATCGAAGGCGTCGACAAAGAGTTCCTGGTTCTGTCCGGCGATGATCCGACCGCTGCCGAACTGATCCTGCTGGGCGGCAAGGGCAATATTTCCGTCACCGCCAACGTCGCTCCGCGCGAAATGGCCGATCTGTGCGAGGCCGCCCTTGCGGGCAATGCCGAGAAGGCCCGCGAGATCAACGATCGACTCATGCCGCTGCACAAGAACCTGTTCTGCGAAGCCAACCCGATCCCGGTGAAATGGGCGATGGTTGAAATGGGTTTGATGCACAAAGGTATTCGCCTGCCGCTCACCTGGCTGAGCCAGGGTTGTCACGAACAAGTCCGTACTGCCTTGCGCCAGTCCGGCGTACTGGTTTAATCGAGGAAGTACACCGCATGAAGCGACTGGCTGGTCTTTCCGCTCTCGCCCTGATCATCTCCAGCACCAGTGGGTGCGGCTGGCTCTGGGGCGAAGATGGCTATTTCCGCGACCGCGGCAGCGATTACCTGCAGGCGCACTCCACTGCGCCCATGCAGCTGCCGCCGGACGCCACGCATGTCAAACGCATGGATCCGCTGCTGCCGATCCCGCGCAACGTGGCCGACGACACCGCCACCGGCGAGTTCGAGGTGCCTCGTCCGCAGCCGCTGTCGGCCAGCGCCGACGTCAGCGAGTTCACCCTGCAGCGCAGTGGCGCCAATCGTTGGGTGCTGGCTCAACGCTCGCCCGCCGAGGTCTGGCCGGTTACCCGCCAGTATTTCGAGGACAACGGCTTCCGCATTGCCGAAGAGCGCCCGCAGACTGGCGAATTCAACACCACCTGGCAGCGTTTCGATGAGCTGTCCGCCTCGCTCGGCCAGCGTCTGGCCAGCACCTCCAGCAGCCCGAACAGCGAAGTACGTGTACGGGTGCGCATGGAGCCGGGTGTGCAGCGCAACACCTCGGAAGTCTACGTAGTCAGCGTCGAGCGTCCGGCCGGCAGCAGTGCCGAGCCCGATTTCCCGAGCACGTCGAGCAACACGGGCGTCGATGCGCTGCTGGTCGACGAACTGCTGGCCAGCATGAACCGCAGCGCCGAGAAGGGTGGTTCGGTGTCGTTGCTCGCCGAGCGCGACTTCGACGTGCCTAGCCAGGTCAGCCTGACCGAAGACGGCAGTGGCAACCCAGTGCTGTTCCTCGGTTCCGACCTGGACCGCGCCTGGTCGGGCGTAGGTCGTGCGCTGGAGCAGGGCGAGTGGCGCGTCGAGGACATCAACCGCAGCCTGGGCCTGTACTACATCAACCTGTCCGAGAAACCCGAAGACAAGAACGATCAGCCCGGCTTCTTCAGTCGCCTGTTCGGCAGTGCGCCGAGCAAGGAAGAACGTGAAGCTCGCGCCGAGCGTTATCAGGTCCGCCTGAGCAAGGTGGGTGAGAACGTTCAGGTCACCGTCGAGAAGAACATCAACACCGTGGCACCGGCCGATGTGGCCCGTCGCGTGCTGAGCGCCATCCAGGACCGACTGGGCTAAGTGCGCTTCGCGGTACTGGGAAGCGGCAGCCAGGGAAATGGCACGCTGATCGCCAGCGACGACACGTTCGTCCTGGTCGACTGCGGCTTCTCCCTGCGCGAAACCGAGCGGCGCCTGGCGCTGCTCGGGGTGTCGGCCGCACAGCTGAGCGCTGTGCTGGTGACCCACGAACATGCCGACCACGTGCATGGCGTTGGGTTGCTGGCGCGGCGCTACAATGTACCGGTGTACCTCAGCCAAGGCACGTTGCGCGGCATGCGCAAGCCGGTGGAGGTCGCCGGTTTTCTCGGTTGTGGCGATGTGCTGGAGGTCGGCAGCCTGCAGGTCAGCGCGGCGCGGGTCGAGCATGACGCGCAGGAGCCACTGCAGTACGTGGTCAGCGACGGCCGCCGCCGTTTCGGCATGCTCACCGACCTGGGAAGCTACGACACGCGCCTGTTGCAACGCTATGAAGGCCTCGACGCCTTGCTGATCGAAGCCAACCACTGCCGTGATCTGCTGGCGCGCGGGCACTATCCGTACTTTCTCAAGCAGCGGGTCGGCGGCAATCAGGGCCATCTGAACAACCATCAGGCCGCCAACCTGGTGGCCGAGCTGGGCTGGCGACACCTGCAGCATCTGGTGTTGGCCCACCTGAGCAGCAAGAACAACCTGCCACAACTGGCGCGTCAGTGCTTCGTCGACACCTTGGGGTGCGATCCGGACTGGCTCCAGGTGGCGAATCAGGAACACGGGCTCGACTGGCGCGAAATCGCCTAGCCCAACCATTCAAGCAAGCGGAGCCCATCATGGAAAAACGCGACGAACTTTACCGCGGCAAGGCCAAATCGGTGTACAAGACCGACGACGCCGACCGCCTGATCCTGCTGTTCCGTAACGATACCTCGGCGTTCGACGGCAAGCGCATCGAGCAGCTCGATCGTAAAGGCATGGTCAACAACAAGTTCAACGCCTTCATCATGCAGAAGCTCGAAGAAGCGGGCGTGCCGACCCAGTTCGACAAGCTGCTGGGCGACAACGAGTGCCTGGTCAAGAAGCTGGACATGATCCCGGTCGAGTGTGTGGTGCGCAACTATGCTGCCGGCAGCCTGGTCAAGCGCCTGGGCGTGGAGGAGGGCATCAAGCTCGAGCCTTCCACCTTCGAGCTGTTCCTGAAGAACGATGAGAAGGGCGATCCCTTCATCAACGAATCTCACGTGGTGGCATTCGGCTGGGGCACCGCCGAGCAACTGGTGGAGATGAAGAAGCTGTCGCTGAAGGTCAACGACGTGCTGAGCAAGCTGTTCGACGACGCTGGCCTGCTGTTGGTCGACTTCAAGCTGGAATTCGGCGTCTTCCACGGCCAGATCGTACTGGGCGACGAGTTCAGCCCTGATGGCTGCCGTCTGTGGGACAAGGAAACCCGCAAGAAGATGGACAAGGACCGCTTCCGCCAGGGTCTGGGTGATGTCATTGAGGCGTACGAAGAAGTCGCCAAGCGTCTGGGCGTGCCGTTGTAATCGGCGCCTTCACGCAAGCGCCTGATACCACGCGAATTTTTTCAAAAAAAGTTTGCCAGAAACGAAAACGCTGGTATGATGCGCGCCACTGGAGAGATGCCGGAGTGGTCGAACGGGACGGATTCGAAATCCGTTGTACTGGCAACAGTACCTAGGGTTCAAATCCCTATCTCTCCGCCATACACATAAAGCTCAAAACCCCTGATTTCAGCTATGAAGTCAGGGGTTTTGTGTTTTTGGGCTTGTAAGCGCCTCGTCGATGGTAACGGCTACGATCCACGCAGTGCATGACCCTCCCTGCTGGCGGCCTCCACCGCTCAGAAAGAGACCTCAACTGAAACGAATGTCCAACGAGCGCAGGTAGGTTTGCAGGCCGGCGTCCTGAATCGGGATCAGGTAGGCATCCTGATCCTTGGATTCGTTGTAGTGGGCGTGCCAATAGCCCGGCGGGGTGACGAAGGCCAGGCCCGGCTGCCACTGCACGCGGGTCGGGTTGACGATCTGGCCACTGTCGTCCAGCGCGGTGCCGACCAGGGTGTAGCAGCCTTCGGGGCAGTCGATGATGAAGTCCAGTGCCACCGACTGATGCCGGTGGGGCTTTTGCACGGCGCCGGCCGGAACGATACCGTACATGGCCCAGAGTACGTGGGTGACGGTGCGCGTCTGCGGGAAATGCTTGTTGCCCAGCAGAATGCTGACCCGGCTGCGATCGGCGGCGCGGGGGTCGTTGGCGGCCTCTTGAAGCTTGGCGTTGGCCACCTCGGCCGGGTAGAGCGTCGGTGCGAAGCGCTCGCTGCACGCTTTGACGCCGAGGTAGCGCAGTAGCGGCTCGTCGTGAACGTAGTACAGGCGCGCATCCTGGCTCGCTGTAAGCACCGTGTTGCGCAGGCCTGGCATGGTCATGAAGCTGCCGCGATTCCACTCGAATGACGCTTCGCCATAGGTGAAGCTGCCGGCGCCGTCGATCACATAGAGCACCTGCGACGTGGCGTTGGGCTTGAGGGTGAGGCTGTCGCCGGCATTGAGGCGGATGAAGTTGGCGCTCAGACCTGGGCTGGTCGCCGGGCCTTCGGTGCCCAAGCGATCGCTCAGGTCCAGGGCAACGATACGGCTGGCACCGTCGCTGTAGAGCGAGCTGGGAAAAGTCTGGAAAGGTATCTGGGAAATCAGCTTGGCGGCGATGGGGTTGGCGGCCTTGCTGTATTCGAAGTATTCGGCATCCTCTACGGGAGCTTGCGACGGCGACAAGCGATGGATCGAGCTCATGGGCCTCTCCTCACGGTACTAGGGTGGCGGTTGGTTTGAGTAGCGTAGAACAGATGCTCGCAAACCTGCGTTGGACGGGCTGAACGGCATGCCCGGAGTGCCTGATAACCGGCGCAAACCGTTGATTTAGCTTGGGGTATCGGGTTGCCCGATTGTGCCGCCCGTCCGCCAGGTATAGACTTTGCACACTTTCACCAAAGGTCCCCTTTGGTCCTCGCGACCGCCAGCCAGCATGAAACCGATCCAGTTGCCCCTGGGTGTGCGCCTGCGCGATGACGCCACCTTCATCAACTATTATCCGGGCGCC
Organism: Pseudomonas sp. SC11; assembly: GCF_047039205.1. Classification (NCBI taxonomy): domain Bacteria; kingdom Pseudomonadati; phylum Pseudomonadota; class Gammaproteobacteria; order Pseudomonadales; family Pseudomonadaceae; genus Pseudomonas; species Pseudomonas sp. SC11. Next base: position 1,608,133 of record NZ_CP178183.1, read on the forward strand.
AATGCCGCAGCATTGGGCTATGTCGAGCGGCTGTGCGAAGCGGACGCCGGCTGGACCGAGAGTCTCATCTATTTGTGGGGCAAGCAGGGGGCAGGGCGCACGCACCTTTTGCAGGCTGCCACTCACCGCTTCCAGCAACTCGGCGAGCCGGCGGTGTACCTGCCGCTGGCGCAATTGCTCGAGCGTGGCGTGGAGTTGCTCGATCACCTGGAACAGTACGAGTTGGTGTGCATCGACGACCTGCATGTGATCGCCGGCAAGGCCGATTGGGAAGAGGCGATGTTCCACCTGTTCAATCGCCTGCGCGACAGCGGCAGGCGCCTGTTGCTGGCGGCCTCCAGTTCGCCGCGCGAGCTGCCGATCAAACTGCCCGATCTCAAATCGAGACTCACCTTGGCGCTGGTGTTCCAGATGCGCGCCTTGTCCGACGAAGACAAGCTGCGCGCTTTGCAATTGCGTGCCTCGCGCCGCGGTCTGCACCTGACCGACGAAGTCGGACACTTCATTCTGACCCGTGGCACGCGCAGCATGAGTGCGTTGTTCGATCTGCTCGAACGTCTCGATCAGGCCTCCTTGCAGGCCCAGCGCAAGCTGACCATCCCCTTCCTTAAAGAGACGCTTGGCTGGTAGTTCTGGAGGTCGCCGACGCCTTAGAACACAGAAGTCACATATTCTTCGATAAAATTTGCAAATGATTCCGATAGAAGGCATAGTTTCCCCCTTCCAACGGATCCCAGACACGGTCGTGCCCATGCTGAAGCGCTTCGCACCCCTCGTGCCCCTCGCACTCGTGACCCTGCTTTTTGGCTGCGCGGCCCAAGGGCCAGTTTCCCAGCCCCAGGATCGCCCCTCGGTGACCGCGCAGAGCGCGGCCAAAGCCAAGGCTTCGCACTCGTCGGTGTTCGACGAGGAAGACCTGGCCACCGAAGAAGACCTCCAGGCCTTTTCCCGCAATAGCAAACCCTACGAGCTCCCGGTGCTGGCTGACAGCATTCTCGAGCGTGGCATGGCGCTGATCGGCACCCGCTATCGCTTCGGTGGCACTTCGGAGCAGTCCGGTTTCGACTGCAGCGGCTTCATCGGCTACCTGTTCCGCGAAGAGGCGGGCATGAACCTGCCGCGCTCCACCCGCGAGATGATCAACGTTGACGCCCCCAAAGTGGCGCGCAACAAGCTCAAGCCAGGCGACCTGCTGTTCTTCAGCACCAATGGCCGTGGCCGTGTCAGCCACGCCGGCATCTACCTGGGCGACAACCAGTTCATCCACTCCAGCAGCCGCCGCAGCGGTGGCGTGCGCATCGACAGCCTCGGTGATCGCTACTGGAGCAAGACCTTCCTCGAAGCCAAGCGCGCCTTGGCCATGGCACCGACCACCACGTTGTCACGAAACTAATAGCACTTTGCTGTACTCTCAACACGGCGACTGGCTGAAAAGCGAGTCGCCGTGCGCATTTACGAATAGCGTCTAATCTAAATTCTCAACTCTTTCATCGGCTGCGGCCGATCGGTTTCAGACAGGTTCTGACCCATGGCGATCATGACGCGCTTCGCATTTCTCTCGATGGTGGCTCTGCTCGCCGCCTGTTCCAGCCGTGCTCCCACTCCGCCACCCGCCGTCAAGCCGCCGGTGGTCTTCGTCGATCAACCGTCCTCTTCGCCTGTGGCCGACGATGTGCTGATCCGTGCCATCGGCCTGGTGGGCACACCCTACCGCTGGGGCGGCAATACCCCGGACTCGGGCTTCGATTGCAGTGGTCTGATCGGCTATGTGTATCGCGATGCGGCAAACATCAGCCTGCCGCGTTCGACCCGCGAGATGATCGTCATGCGCGCGCCGACGGTGAACATCAACGCGCTGCAGTCGGGAGATCTGGTGTTCTTCGCCACCGCGGGCGGTTCCCGGGTGAGCCATGCCGGCATCTATGTGGGCGAGGGGCGGTTCGTGCATGCGCCGTCCAGCGGTGGCACCGTGCGCCTGGACTACCTGTCCAACAGCTACTGGTCCAGGGCCTACCTGCAGGCCAAACGAGTGCTCAATCCCTCGGGCCATCTGGCACAGAATCCCTAGCGGGCGGACGTGGGGCCGCTGACCGGCCCCTAATGCTTCACGCCTGCTTGATCAACACCGCCACACCTGGGTGATACTGCCCTGCCTCGTTGTGCAGCTTGCGATAAGCGTAAGGGAAGTACCAGGCGATGGCGCAGGCCGTGTGCTTGCTCAGGTCGTCGACCATGTCCTGCAACTCTTCCGGGCTGGCATGCTGGCCGGCCTTCCACGGACTGACGAACAGCGCCCCCGCCTTGAACTGGCTGGGGTAGACCGACAGGCGCGCCAGTGCGGCGGTTTCTTGCAAGGCGGTGGCGAGGTCCAGTCGGGCGATCTTTGGCCAACGCTGCGCGGTAATCAAATGCAGGGATTGTTCGGCATCGGCGATGCACAGGTCGCAACGTCCCTCGCGGTCACCTTCGTCACGTTGTTTCTTGCCCTGATACTGCTGCAGCGCGACACGCTCGGCCTGCCAGGCGGCAGCGGCCAGCAGTCCGGCATTGGCCTGGGCGCCATGCCAGTAGGGGGCGTCGCTTTCACCGTGGATCTGATTGAAGCGGTCGATGCATTCGACCCAGCGCTCGAATACCGGTCGCAGGAACTCCAGGTGTGGGTTGTGGATGATCAAGCCTTGCATGACGCGTTCTCCTTTTATTTATGATCGCGTTCAGCTGATTGATGGCTATGTGATATCACTGTCTTATCCTTGAGACAAGCGCCCTGAAGACTCGTTCGTCATCCGTGTTCAATTGACGCTCCCGGTGCAACCCTCTAACCTTCGCCGCGTGTTTCAGGTGCTCTGCGGACAGCCTCCGGCAGAGTGAAACTGGGAAGCCGGTGGGCGCCGCAGGGCGCGAATCCGGCGCTGCCCCCGCAACGGTAGGTGAGTCAAGGCCGCGCATGGCCACTGGGCAGAGTCCGGGAAGGCGCGCGGTTTCGGGCCAGAGCCCAACTCACGAGCCCGGAGACCGGCCTGTCACTGCCAACGGCATCACGGAGGGTGATGCGCGCGGTCCCGTGGTCTGTCCGCGGCCATTGCGTGCTCCCGTCTGCGCCTGCCTGCCTTGATTACCTGTCGCTGCCTGGTGCCCACCCGCGAGTGCCCGACCGGCGCGTCGACAGCTTGCGGAGTACCCACATGAGCGAATCCCCCGAACGCGACGAACGCCACCTGGCGCGCATGCAGCGCAAGAAGGCGGTGATCGACGAACGCATCGCCAACTCCCCCAACGAATGCGGCTTGCTGTTGGTGCTCACCGGCAACGGCAAGGGCAAGAGCAGCTCGGCGTTCGGTATGCTCGCCCGCGCCATGGGCCACGGCATGCAGTGCGGTGTGGTGCAGTTCATCAAGGGCCGTAACAGCACCGGCGAAGAGCTGTTCTTCCGGCGGTTCCCCGAGCAGGTGCGTTATCACGTGATGGGTGAGGGCTTCACTTGGGAAACCCAGGACCGTCAGCGTGACATCGCTGCCGCCGAAGCCGCTTGGGAGGTGTCACGCGCGCTGCTGCAAGACCCTGGCGTGCAGTTCGTGGTGCTCGATGAACTCAACATCGCCCTCAAGCACGGCTATCTGGAGCTGGATCAGGTCCTGTCCGATATTCAGGCACGGCCACCGATGCAGCATGTCATCGTCACCGGCCGCGGCGCCAAGCCGGAAATGATCGAACTGGCCGATACCGTCACCGAGATGGGTATGCTCAAGCACGCCTTCCAGGCAGGAATTCGCGCGCAAAAGGGCGTCGAGCTGTGACCTCAGGCACTCGGCAATGCCCGGCGGTGCTGATCGCAGCCCCTGCCTCCGGCCAGGGCAAGACCACCGTCACCGCCGCCCTGGCGCGTCTGCATCGCAACCTTGGACGCCGGGTGCGAGTGTTCAAGTGCGGGCCTGACTTTCTTGATCCTATGATCCACGAGCGGGCCAGCGGCGCGCCGGTGTACCAGTTGGACATGTGGATGATCGGCGAGGCCGAAAGCCGTCGCCTGTTGTGGGAGGCGGCTGCCGATGCCGACCTGATCCTGATCGAAGGTGTGATGGGCCTGTTCGACGGCACGCCCTCGAGCGCCGATCTGGCGCGGCATTTCGGCGTGCCGGTGCTGGCGGTGATCGACGGCACTGCCATGGCCCAGACCTTTGGCGCCCTGGCCTTGGGTCTGGCGCGCTATCAGCCCGACCTGCCGTTTGCCGGCGTGTTGGCCAACCGCGTAGGCAGCCTGCGCCACGCGCAACTGCTCGAAGGCAGCCTGACCGAAGGCCTTCGTTGGTACGGTGGGCTTTCCCGCGAGCGCGGCATCGAGCTGCCCAGCCGTCATCTGGGGCTGGTCCAGGCCAGCGAGCTGAACGACCTGGACGCACGCCTGGATGCCGCTGCCGAGGCGCTGGGCGCCAGTTGCGATGCAGCTCTGCCGCCACCGGTGAGTTTCGTCGAACCGCCGGCCCAGCGGCGGCAGGCCAGCCTGGCCGGCGTGCGCATCGGCGTGGCCCGCGACGAGGCTTTCGCCTTCCTCTATGGCGCCAACCTCGATTTACTGCGCGACCAGGGCGCCGAACTGGTGTTCTTTTCGCCGCTGCATGATAGCCAGTTGCCGATGGTCGACAGTCTGTATCTGCCGGGTGGTTACCCCGAGCTCCATCACCTTGCCCTGGCGGCCAACACGCCGATGTGCCAGGCGATCCGTGCCCATCATGCGCAGGGCAAGCCGTTGCTCGCCGAATGTGGTGGCATGCTTTATCTACTCGAGACCTTGACCGACGTGTCCGGCGAGCGCGCCGAGCTGCTCGGTCTGCTGCCCGGCGAAGCGGTCATGCAGAAGCGTCTGGCCGCACTGGCGCTGCAGACGGTCGAGTTGCCCGAGGGTGCGCTGCGTGGCCACACCTACCATCACTCGCTGACCAGCACCGACCTGGTTCCCATCGCCCGGGGCCAGAGTCCCAACGGCGGACGCGGTAACGAAGCAGTCTATCGACAGGGCCGGCTGACGGCCTCTTACGTGCACTTCTATTTCCCTTCCAATCCAGAGGCGGCGGCGGCGCTGTTGCGACCATGAACCCACATGCCTTCAGTGCGGCCGAGCGCGCGGCGGTCTATCGCGTCATTGGCGAGCGTCGCGACATGCGTCACTTCATCGGCGGCGAGGTGGCGCCGACGCTGCTCGCCCGGCTGCTGGCGGCCGCGCATCAGGCACCCAGTGTCGGTCTGATGCAGCCGTGGCGTTTCATCCGCATTAGCCAGCCCACGCTGCGTGCGCGCATCCAGGCACTGGTGGAGCAGGAGCGAGTGCTCACCGCAGAGGCGCTGGGTGAGCGCTCCGACGACTTCATGAAACTCAAGGTCGAGGGTATCGGCGAGTGCGCTGAAGTGCTGGTCGCGGCCTTGATGGATCAGCGTGAGCCGCACATCTTTGGCCGTCGCACGCTGCCGGAAATGGACTTGGCCTCGATCGCCTGCGCCATCCAGAACCTGTGGCTGGCTGCCCGCGCCGAGGGGCTGGGCATGGGCTGGGTGTCGCTGTTCGACCCGCAGGCGCTGGCCGAACTGCTGGGCATGCCGGCCGGTGCCCAGCCGGTGGCCGTGCTGTGCCTGGGCCCGGTGGCGCAGTTCTACGAGGCGCCGATGCTGGTGCTGAAGGACTGGGCCCGCGAACGCCCCTTGAGCGAGATGCTCTACGAGAACCAGTGGGGGACGCCGGCATGAGCATCGCCTTGCTGACCGTGGCGGGCGTCGCGCTGGACGCGCTGCTGGGCGAGCCGCAGCGACGCCATCCATTGGTGGCCTTCGGCAACTTCGCCGCCCGTTTGGAGCAGCGCCTGAACGCCGGCGGACGGGGGTGGCGCAGCCACGGCGTCAGCGCCTGGTTCCTGGCGGTGGTGCCGCTGACCCTGGTGGCGCTGATCCTGTCCTGGCTGCCGTTTATCGGCTGGCTGGTGGAAGCCTTGGCATTGTACTGCGCGCTGGGCATGCGCAGCCTGGGCGAGCACGTGCTGCCAGTGGCCCAGGCCCTGCGCCAGGGTGACCTGGACGAAGCGCGGCGGCGCGTGGGCTACCTGGTCAGCCGGGAAACCGCCGAGCTGGATGCTCCCGCCGTGGCCCGGGCCGCCACCGAATCGGTGCTGGAGAATGGCAGTGACGCGGTGTTCGCCGCGCTGTTCTGGTTCGTCGTGGCCGGTGCGCCCGGTGTGGTGCTGTATCGCCTGAGCAATACCCTGGATGCCATGTGGGGCTACCGCACGGCGCGCTTCGAGCGCTTCGGCTGGGCGGCGGCGCGCATCGACGATGCCCTGAACTATGTGCCCGCTCGTTTGGTGGCGCTGACCTACGTGCTGCTGGGCAAGACCCGTCTGGCGCTGGGCTGCTGGCGCAACCAGGCGCCGCACTGGGACAGCCCCAATGCTGGCCCGGTGATGGCCGCCGGCGCCGGCGCCCTGGGTGTCGAGCTGGGTGGCCCGGCGGTGTATCACGGCGAGCTGCACGACCGTGCGCGGCTGGGTGAAGGGCTGGCGGCCGACGCCGACGCCATCGAGCGTGGCTGGAGCTTGGTGCAGCGCGGTGTCTGGCTGTGGTTGCTGGTGATCTGCCTGGGAGCCTGGCTGTATGCTTGAACACGGTGGACGTTTGTTGCGCGCGGTGCGCGAATACGGCATTGCGCGTCAGGACTGGCTCGACCTGTCCAGCGGCATCGCGCCATGGTCATTCCCCGTTCCTGACGTACCGGCGCAGGCCTGGGCGCGGCTGCCCGAAGTCGAGGACGGCTTGGAGCAGGCGGCGCGCAGCTACTACGGCGTGGCGCAACTGCTTGCCGTGGCCGGTTCGCAGGCAGCGATCCAGGCGCTGCCGCAACTGCGCCCGCGAGGTCGGGTCGGCGTGCTCTGGCCCTGTTACGCCGAGCATCCACAGGCTTGGCGCCAGGCCGGACATCGCCTGCTGGAGCTCGACGAAACCCAGGTCGAGGACGCCCTGGACAGCCTCGATGTGCTGGTGCTGGTCAACCCCAACAACCCCACCGGACGCTGTGTGTCGCGCGAGCAGTTGCTCGACTGGCATGCGCGTCTGGCCCGGCGCGGCGGTTGGCTGGTGGTGGACGAAGCGTTCATGGACAACACACCGACCCACAGCGTGGTCGATCAGGCCGGGCGCGCCGGGCTGATCGTGTTGCGCTCGTTCGGCAAATTCTTCGGCCTGGCCGGTGTACGGCTGGGTTTCGTGATGGCCGAAGCACCGCTGCTGCAAGCACTGGCCCACGCGTTGGGGCCTTGGACGGTCAGTGGCCCGGCCCGTATCGTCGGCCAGGCCTGCCTGGACGACGTCGAGCAGCAGCGGGCGCAGATCGAGCGCTGTGCTCAGGCCAGCGCGCGACTCGCCACGCTGCTCGAGGGCTGCGCGTTGCCGGTCAGCGGCGGTTGCGACCTGTTCCAGTACCTGCGCCATCCATGCGCCGCGCAGTTGCAGGACTTTCTCGCCCGTCGCGGTATTCTCGTGCGCCTGTTCGAGACGCCCTCGGCGCTGCGCTTCGGCTTGCCTGGCGATGCGGCGGACGAACAGCGCCTGCGTCAGGCCTTGCAGGCTTATCACAAGGAATCGGCATGACGACCCTCATGGTGCAAGGCACCACTTCCGATGCTGGCAAGAGCACCTTGGTCACCGCGCTGTGCCGCTGGCTGCTGCGCCAGGGCGTCGCCGTGGTGCCCTTCAAGCCACAGAACATGGCTCTCAACAGCGCCGTGACCGCCGACGGTGGTGAGATCGGCCGGGCCCAGGCCGTGCAAGCCCAGGCCTGCAACCTGGCGCCGCACACCGACATGAACCCGGTGCTGCTCAAGCCCAACAGCGATACCGGCGCGCAGGTGATCGTCCATGGCCGCGCGGTGACCAGCATGAACGCGGTCGCCTACCACGACTACAAAGCCATCGCCCTGCAAGCGGTACTGGCTTCGCACCAACGCCTGAGTGCGGCCTATCCCGTGGTAATGGTCGAAGGTGCCGGCTCGCCGGCCGAGATCAACCTGCGGGCCGGCGACATCGCCAACATGGGCTTCGCCGAGGCGGTGGACTGCCCGGTGATTCTGGTCGCCGACATCAACCGCGGCGGGGTCTTCGCCCATTTGGTCGGCACCTTGGAACTGCTTTCTCCGAGCGAGCAGGCGCGGGTGAAGGGGTTCGTCATCAACCGCTTTCGCGGTGACATCGCCTTGTTGCAGCCGGGGCTGGACTGGTTGGAGCAGCGCACCGGCAAGCCGGTACTGGGGGTGTTGCCCTACGTCACCGACCTGCACTTGGAAGCCGAGGACGGCATCGATCGACGCCAGTCGACCAAGGGCGATCGGCTGCTCAAGGTGATCGTGCCGGTGCTGCCGCGCATCAGCAATCACACCGACTTCGACCCGTTGCGCCTGCACCCGCAGGTGGACGTGCAGTTCATCGGTCCCGGCCAACCGATTCCGCCGGCCGACCTGATCATCCTGCCCGGCTCCAAGAGCGTACGTGGCGACCTCGCCCAGTTGCGTGCGCGTGGTTGGGAGCGCGCCATCGCCCGTCATCTGCGCTACGGCGGCAAGCTGATCGGCATCTGTGGCGGCTTGCAGATGCTCGGCCGGCACGTGCACGATCCGCTGGGCCTGGAAGGTCCGGCCGGGAGCAGCGAGGGCCTGGGGCTGTTCGACTACGCGACGGTGCTGGAAGCCGACAAGCAGTTGCGCAACGTCAGCGGCGTGCTGAGCCTGGAACAGGCGGCGGTGAGCGGCTACGAGATCCATGCTGGCGTCACCCAGGGCCCGGCGCTGGAGCGGCCTGCACTACGGCTGGCCGATGGTCGCGCCGACGGTGCCCTGAGTGCCGACGGGCAGATCCTGGCCACCTACCTGCATGGCTTGTTCGAGGGCAGCGATTCGTGCGCGGCGTTGCTGCGCTGGGCCGGGCTCGAGGCGGTCGAGCGCGTCGACTACCACGCCCTGCGCGAGCGCGACATCGAGCGTTTGGCCGACCTGGTCGAACAGCATTTGGATACTGCGCATCTGCGTGCACTGTGTGGAGTCGCCTGACATGCGTAACCTGATTCTCGGCGGTGCCCGCTCGGGCAAGAGTCGCCTGGCCGAACAACTGGCCGTGGCCAGCGGCCTGCCGGTCACCTACATCGCCACCAGCGAGCCGCTGGACGGCGAGATGAACGAGCGCGTGCGCCTGCACCGCGAGCGTCGCCCGGCCGACTGGGGGCTGATCGAGGAGCCTCTGGCGCTGGCGCAGGTGTTGCGCGCCGAGGCCGCCGAAGGGCGCTGTCTGCTGGTGGACTGCCTGACCCTGTGGCTAACCAATCTGCTGATGCTCGACGATGCCCAGCGCCTGGCTCAGGAGCGTGACGCCCTGCTCGATGGCCTTGCCAGTCTGCCGGGCACGTTGATTCTGGTCAGCAACGAAAGCGGCCTGGGCGTAGTGCCCATGGGCGAGCTGACTCGTCGTTACGTCGACCTGGCCGGCTGGCTGCACCAGGCCGTGGCCGAGCGCTGCGAGCGTGTCGTGCTCACGGTCGCTGGCCTTCCTCTCACGCTTAAAGGACCTGCTCTATGACTTCCTCCTGGTGGCTCGATGCCTGCCATCTCCTCGACTCTGACGCCATGGAGCAGGCGCGCGCCCGTCAGCAGCAATTGACCAAGCCGGCCGGCTCGCTGGGCCAACTGGAAACCTTGGCGGTCACCCTGGCCGGTCTGCAAGGCTGCGAGCGGCCGAGCCTGGAACACGTGGCAATCAGCCTCTTCGCCGGTGACCATGGTGTGGTGGAGGAGGGCATCTCCGCCTATCCCCAGGCCGTGACCGGGCAGATGCTGCGAAACTTCGTCGGTGGAGGCGCGGCGATCAGCGTACTGGCGCGCGAACTGCGCGCGACGTTGGAGGTGATCGACCTGGGCACTGTCGATCCCACCCTGCACCTACCGGGCGTGCATCACCTGCGCTTGGGCGCTGGCACGGCCAACTTCGCCCGCCAGCCGGCGATGAGCGAGGCGCAATTGCAGGCGGCATTAGGCGCTGGCCACGACAGCGCCCTGCGCGCTGCCAAGCAGGGCGCTCAGTTGTTCATCGGTGGCGAGATGGGCATCGGCAACACCACGGCCGCGGCAGCCGTGGCCAGCGCCTTGCTGGGCTGCGCGGCCAACCTGTTGAGCGGGCCGGGTACAGGCTTGGACAGCGCAGGCGTGCAACACAAAGCCGAGGTGATCCAGCGCGCGCTGGCGCTGCATGCGCTGTCTGGTGATGAGCCGTTGCGTGTCTTGGCCTGCGTCGGCGGCTTCGAGATCGCGGCATTGACTGGGGCCTATCTGGCCTGTGCCCAGCAGGGCGTGGCGGTGCTGGTGGACGGCTTCATCTGCAGTGTCGCCGCGCTGCTGGCCGTGCGCCTCAACCCGCAATGCCAGCCATGGCTGCTGTTCGCCCACCAGGGCGCGGAGCCAGGCCACCGCGCCGTGCTCGAAGCACTGCAGGCCCAGCCGCTGCTGGCCCTGGGTCTGCGCTTGGGTGAAGGCAGCGGTGCGGCGCTGGCGGTGCCGCTGATGCGCCTGGCATGCGCGCTGCACGGGCAGATGGCGACTTTCGCCGAAGCGGCCGTAGCGGATCGCCCGGCATGATCCTCGACCTGCTGCGCCATGGCGAAACCGAATGCGGTGGTGGGCTGCGTGGCAGCCTGGACGATGCCCTGACCGCCCAGGGCTGGGCGCAGATGCGCGCAGCGGTGAGCGAGGGTGGTCCCTGGGATGTGCTGGTCAGCTCGCCCTTGCAGCGCTGCGCACGCTTCGCCGAGGAACTGGGCGAGCGCCTGGCGCTGCCGGTGCAGGTGGAGGCGGGGGTGCGCGAATTGCATTTCGGCGAGTGGGAGGGGCGCAGCGCGGCGCAGATCATGCAGACCGAAGCCGATCTGCTCGGGCGTTTCTGGGCCGATCCCTACGGCTGCACCCCGCCCGGCGGTGAGCCGGTCAGCCATTTCGCCGAGCGCGTGCAGCGCAGCGTCGAGCAGTTGGTGCGTCGATATGCGGGTCAGCGTGTGCTGCTGGTGACCCATGGCGGCGTCATGCGCCTGTTGTTGGCGCGCGCGCGTGGCTTGCCACGCGAGCAGCTGCTGCAGGTCGAGGTGGGGCACGGAGCGTTGCGGCGTCTGGACGTGGCGGCCGACGGCCAGTGGACGGAGCGGGCGTGATGCTGCCGTTCTGGATTGCCTTGCAGTTTTTGAGCAGCCTGCCGGTGACGCTGGCGGGCATGCCTGAGCCGCGGCAGATGGGACGTTCGCTGCTGTTCTACCCTGCAGTCGGGGCGTTGTTCGGCGTGTTGCTGTGGGCGGCCAGCGCGTTGTTGCACAGCACGCCGGCGCCGCTGCAGGCTGCCTTGCTGCTAGCGCTCTGGGTGCTGCTCAGTGGCGCGCTGCACCTCGATGGTCTGGCCGACAGCGCCGACGCCTGGCTGGGCGGCTTCGGCGATCGCGAGCGCACCTTGCAGATCATGAAGGATCCGCGCAGCGGGCCGATCGCTGTGGTCACGCTGATGCTGGTGCTGCTGCTCAAGTTCTGTGCCCTGTGGGTGCTGGTCGAGCGGGGAGCGGGTGCCTGGCTGATGCTGGCGCCGATCCTGGGGCGCACGGCCTTGCTCGGGCTGTTCCTGTGCACGCCTTATGTGCGGGCCGGCGGTCTGGGGGCGGCCTTGGCGGAACACCTGCCTAGGCGCGCGGCGCGCGGAGTACTAGCGGGAAGCGTGGCCGTCTGTGTAGTGCTCGGTGGCTGGACGGCGATAGGGGTGGCCCTGCTGGCGCTGTTGGTGTTCCTCGGGCTGCGTCGGCAGATGTGCCGGCGTCTGGGCGGCACCACGGGCGATACCGCTGGGGCTCTGCTGGAGTTGATCGAGGTGGTCGTCGTAGTCGGTTTGGCGCTGGCGGGCTGATCGGTCTGGAGGCATCAGTTCGGAATCGCCCTTCATGCATAGCAGATACTTCCCATGATTAGCGAGGCTAGGCTCGGTGCTCTTCGACTCATCAGGACACCCGCCATGCGTGACCGACTGTTCGCCAGCTTGCTGGCCCTGACCCCGCTTCCGGCGTTGGCCGCCGACCTGATTGCGTTCTGGGACGAACCGCGCCACGGCGCCAACAGCTTCAATCGACTGCCGCCGGATCAAGCCTATTTCGACGCCCTGAAAGGCTACGGTGCGTCCTGGGTGCGATTGTCCTATGACAAGTGGCAGCCCGCAGGAAGGGATTTCCTGCTGGGAGATGCCGATGAGTACGCGGGTTTGGCTCAGGCCGATCTGCAGACTTTGGTGGCGGTGCTGGATCGTGCGCATCGCTCGGGCCTGAAAGTGGTCATCGCGCCCTTGTCGTTGCCGGGCATGCGTTGGGCGCAGAACAACCAGAACCAATTTGACGATCGTCTATGGCAGGACAAGCGCTACTGGGAGCAATCCGCCGCTTTTTGGCGCGATCTGGCCAAGGCGCTGAAGGATCATCCAGCGGTGGCTGCATTCAATCTGGTCAATGAACCAGCCCCTGAAAAGCGCGGCGGTCTGGCCGAGCATGCCGCGCTGGCTGACATGCAGCGCTGGTATGACCAAGTCCAAGGCAGTGCCAGGGATCTGCCCGCGTTGTCGGCCACGCTCTTGGAGGCTATCCGCACCGTGGACGACAAGACCCCGGTGATGGTCGACGCCGGCTGGTACGCGGCGGCCGACGCTTTTGGCTACTGGCCCACGCCGTTGGCAGATAGCCGGGTGCTGTACAGCGTGCACATGTACGAACCTTACGTGGCCACGTACGCGCCGAGTATCACAGGCGATCGTGCGTACGCGTATCCCGGCACCGTACCCTTCGCTGCGGGGACCGAGCGCTGGGACAAGCACCGCGTAGCCGACTACCTTCAGCAGCCCGTACGCTGGGCGCAGCAGCATGAGTTGCCGGTATCACGACTGGTGGTGGGCGAGTTTGGCTGCATGCGCCGCTTGGCGGGCTGTGGCGCTTACCTGGAGGACGTGCTGGCGGCGCTCGATCGCTATCGCCTGCATTGGGCGTTTTATGCCTTTCGCGAAGATGCCTGGGATGGAATGGACTACGAGCTGGGAACGGACAAAGTTTCGTGGCGTTACTGGCAGGCAGTCGAGGAGGGTAAGCCGGACCCGTTATCGCGACACCCTGGGCCATTGTTCCAGCCGATCCTGCAGCGCCTGGGCCCAGGGCCTCAATAGAAAACGCTTGCACACCCCGATCCGTCGGTATAAACGCTTGAGGCTGATACAGGGCGCTCACGTTGTATCGTTGGGCTGCACAGCGCGGCGCACGACGACCTCGACGAATCGGCACTAGACCTGGGCGCCCGCCTTTCGTGATGCCTGGAGATAACAACAATGACTTCCCTCTGGCGAACCAGTGGCTGGGTGCTGCTTGGCGCTGCGTTGATCCTGGCGCTGTCGCTTGGCGTGCGCCACGGTTTCGGTTTGTTCCTGGCGCCGATGAGCACCGACTTCGGCTGGGGCCGTGAAGTCTTCGCCTTCGCCATTGCCTTGCAGAACCTGATCTGGGGCTTGGCCCAGCCTTTCGCCGGTGCCTTGGCCGACCGCCTGGGCGCGGCCCGCGTGGTGATCATCGGTGGCATTCTCTATGCCCTGGGGCTGGTGCTGATGGGTATGGCCGACTCGCTGTGGTCGTTGTCGCTCAGCGCTGGGCTGCTGATCGGTATCGGTCTTTCGGGCACCTCGTTCTCGGTGATCCTGGGCGTGGTGGGCCGCGCGGTAGCCCCTCAGCAGCGCAGTCTGGCCATGGGCATCGCCAGCGCGGCGGGATCGTTCGGTCAGTTCGTCATGCTGCCCGGCACGCTTGGCCTGATCCAATGGTTGGGCTGGTCGGCGGCGCTGCTGGTGCTGGGTTTGCTGGTGGCGTTGATCGTCCCCTTGGTCAGTATGCTGCGTGACCGTCCGCTGCCTCGCCTGGATGGCGAACAGACCTTGGGTCAGGCACTGCGCGAGGCCTGCTCGCATTCGGGCTTCTGGCTACTGGCGCTGGGCTTCTTCGTCTGCGGGTTCCAGGTGGTGTTCATCGGCGTTCATCTGCCGGCCTATCTCGTCGACCAGCATCTGCCGGCAAGTACCGGGACTACGGTGCTGGCGCTGGTCGGGCTGTTCAATATCGTGGGCACCTACACGGCCGGTTGGCTCGGCGGGCGGCTGTCCAAGCCGCGTCTGCTGACCAGTCTTTATCTGCTCAGGGCCGTGGTCATCGGGTTGTTCCTGTTGGCGCCGGTGACTACGTTCAGCGCTTACCTGTTCGGTATTGCCATGGGATTGCTGTGGCTGTCGACGGTGCCGCTGACCAATGGCACCGTGGCGACTGTGTTTGGGGTGCGCAACTTGTCCATGCTCGGTGGCATCGTGTTCCTGTTCCATCAACTAGGGGCATTCCTGGGAGGCTGGATGGGGGGTGTGGTGTACGACCGCATGGGCAGCTACGACGTGGTCTGGCAGATTTCCATCCTGCTCAGTGTGCTGGCGGCGGCGCTCAATTGGCCGGTGCGCGAGCGGCCGGTCGCGCGTCTGCAGGAGGCTGTGGCGTGAGGCGCTGTGGCTTGCGTGGCTGGCTAGCAGCGGGAGCCCTGTTGTTACTGGCGTTGGCGTGGTGGGGCTGGCAGCGCGGGGGACTGGCGCTCATGCAATTGGGCATGGGAGTCTGTTAGGCGCTAACCTGCTAGGTTAACGAAACGTCTTGCAGGAGTATCAGACTATGCGCCTTCGCTGGCTTGCAGTGCCCTTGGTCTTTACGGCTGTCGCCTCCAGTTGGGCGGCCGACTGTCCAGCGTTGTTGCAGGGTAGCCTGCCGGAATTGCGGGGCAAGGGGCAGGTGGATCTTTGCCAGCGCTATGCGGGCAAACCGCTGGTGGTGATCAATACGGCCAGCTATTGCGGGTTTGCTCCGCAGTTCGAAGGATTGGAGGCGACCTATAAGGCCTATCATGACCAGGGTTTGGAAATGCTGGGAGTGCCCTCCAATGATTTCAAACAGGAAGACGCTGATAGCGAGAAAACGGCCAAGGTGTGTTATGCCAACTATGGCGTGACCTTTACCATGACCAAGACTCAGGCGGTGCGGGGGGATGATGCCATTCCGTTATTTGCTGAGTTGGCCAGGCAGAGTAGTGCGCCGAAGTGGAATTTCTATAAGTATGTGGTGGATCGTCGGGGGAAGGTGATTGGGCAGTTTTCCAGTCTGACTAAACCGGATGATCCGGCGTTTGTTGGGGCTATTGAGAGGGCGATTGGGTCTAGGCCTTAGTTTGGGTTTTGGGTTTTGGTTTTGGGTGAATATCCGTTGGCTTTGGTGAGGCTTAGTCACCTTTTCGCCTTTACGGCGACCCCCTTTTTTTCTTGGAAAAAAGGGGGCAAAAACCGCTTGCTCCCGCATACGGCCCCTTCGGGGTTCCCTCGCGCCGGTGGCACTCCGGGGGTACCGCGCTTAGGGGCCATCCATGGCCCCAAGCGCTTGACGGGCATCCATGCCCGTCAACCCCCTCCATGCCACCTCTGCTCGGCCTCCTGAGGTCGCGATGGGCGGCGTCTGAACTGGCGCGCGCTTAGAAGCACGACGGTGGGGGCAGATGTTCTGGAGCGCTGCGCGATCAAATCGGCGTTGCCGTTGCCGTTGCCGTAGCTTTTGATCTTAGTGCGCGGTAGCCCAATCACCGCCAACCGCGACCTCAGGAGGCCGAGCATAGGCGTTGCGCAGGGAGGTGACGGGCATGGATGCCCGTCAAGCGCTTGGGACCAGGAGGGTCCCTAAGCGCGGTCCTCCCGGAGCGACGCCGGCGCGAGGGAACCCCTGCGCGCAGCGCAGGGGCCGTATGCGGGAGCAAGCGGTTTTTGCCCCTCTTTTTTCCAAGAAAAAAAAGAGGGTCGCCGTAAGGGCGAAAAGGTGAATCAGCCTCACCAAAACTAACGGATCTTCACCCCAAGACAAGCAGCCCCCAAAAGCCCCAATGAAAAAACCGCCACAAGGGCGGTCTTCTCACAACCTCAAACCCCAATCAGAACCGATAAGTCAGCGAAGCACCAATCCCGTGAGCGCTGTTCTCATACTTGGCCTGATAGCTCCCTTTGGTCCGGCTGGCCAGGTTCACCTTGGTGTCTTCCTCCCACAGGTAGGAATACGCCACATCGATGGTCACGTCGTCGGTTGGGCTGTAACCCGCCCCCAGGCTGAAGATCTTGCGATCGCCGGTAGGGATGCGCGGCGAACGATCCTGATTGTTGGTCGGCGACTGGTCGACGGTAAAGCCAGTACGCAAGGTCCATTCCTTGTTGACCTTGTACGAAGCACCCACAGCATGCGCCCAGGTGTCGTGCCAGTTCTGCTCTTCGCTGATGGTGCCGAATTGAGCTGCCAGCGGAGCAGGCACTTCGTTGTTGACGGTGATGTCTTTCAGACGGCTCCAACGGGTCCAAGTGCTGCCCGCGTAGAGAGTCCACTGGTCGTCAAGCTCGTGAGTAACCGAGAAGTCCACCGACTCAGGCGTTTTGATCTTGAGCTCGGCGTCGAACTTGCTTCCGCTGAATGGCCCGATTAACGCGTTGTTGACCTTGGTCTTGCCTTCGAGCTTGTAGTCGACCATCGAGTGGTAGGTCAGGCCCAGGCGGGTGCGGTCAGTGGCTTGTACCATCACACCGATGTTGTAGCCGACCGCCGTGTCGTCACCTTTGATCTTGACTTCGCCATCGTTGCGGCCAGGCGTGAAGGGGTTGATGGTGTTGGACCCCAATTCACCCTTGATCCGGTTGATGGTCGGACCGAAGCCGATGGACACCTTGTCGTTGAAGGCATAGCTGATGGTCGGCTGGAAGGTCACCACTTCGACGTGGCTCTTCTTACCCCAATAGCGCGCAGCGTCGTCGCTGCCGTAGTCGGTCACCAGGCCGAAGGGTACGTAGACACCGAAGCCCACGCTCCAGTGATCGTCGAGCGGCTTAACGTAGTAACCCATCGGTACACCGACCACCGGCACCATGTCGCCGTCGGTTTCCCCGCCCAGGTTGCTGCCAGGACCGGAAATATCGGATTTAGCGATGACTGCCGCGCCGCCTACGGTAACCTGTTCGCGCTTGAGGCGAGACATACCGGCAGGGTTACCGTAGAGGGTGCTGGCGTCGTCAGCAGCCGAAGAACGACCCGCGAAACCTGTCCCCATACCACTGACGCTTTGCTCGTTGAGCGCGAAACCGCTGGCGAAGAGTTGGCTAGAGGCGACCGCGATTGCGACGCCGAGGGAGGTTTTGAGCATGACTGTTTTCATTATTAGAACTCCTTGGGATCTCCGGGGCCAAAAGCTACCAACAAATCGCGAAGTACGCCATAGGCTGTATACGCGGAGATAGAGCGGTTTTGTAGGACAATCCGACCAAAATAAGCCGCAGTTCTGAATCTTTCGTAAGAGGATTCCTATGATGGCTCCGCAACCCTAGGGTTTACCCAGCAATCCCACGCCTGGGTGAAGTCACGTAGGCGCCCTTGCGGATGAAAGGTCTGTCGCCAGATCTTGGCCAGGCCGAGCACATCGTCGGCGGCCGGGAGCGGCGTGGCCTGTTCCTCGATGAGCATCCAGGCGATGGCGGTGGCGTAGCGCAGATTGACGGTCAGTTCCAAATGTGGACCGCCAAGGAAGGCATGCTGACTGGCCAGCCCACGCACCAGGCTGGCCAATTCCGGATCACGGGCGAGGTAACAATCCCACAGCGCTTGATGACGCGTCTCACCGATGCGGTACAGCCCGTGGCCACGGCGATCATGCAAGGCCTGGCCAAGGCAAGACTGGCTGGCAGCGACGCCCAGGAGCAAGGCTTCTGCGCTCGCGTTGTGGCGCCCCAGATAGACCAGCGTGGGGCGGATGACATAACGGCTCAATTCGTTCGCAGCGATACCCATGATGCCCTCGAACTGTCAGGGACCGATGGGTGCGGGGAGCTTGGCAGCTGGCTGAAGGATCACACCCATCGGAAGCGGCTCGCACCGCTCGAGTTGAAGTCTAGTGTGATATTCATGGTGTAAAGGGCTGTTTTTAAATCGATTGCTGCCGCTGCGATCAGGCTATATGCCTTGTGGCAATTACACCGGTGCAGCGCTAGCAGCAATCAGAGTGGCACATTCACGGGGCGAATCTTCGCCCATTCGTTCATGCGACCAGCGACTGGCGCGTGCGGTCGATCACCGCCTGCAGCGGCTCTGCGCCAGTGTACTGCTCTGGGTAAAGACGTTCGGTGTGGCATGCCACGCCGTGTTCGTCTACCAGGGTGAAGCTGAAGCTGCCCTTGCGGGGAGCAACGATCAGGCACTGCAGTGGTGCGAAGGCCTGAGAAAGCGTGCCGAATGCGCGCTGAATGTGATGATGATTGGTCATTTTTTTAGAGTTTCCTGCTCAAGACACGGGTTCGATCCGTGCACAATAGAAACGTTCCGGTGACGCCTTTATTAAGGGAGGCGAAAAACCTGACCGGAACAGAGCAGCCAGAGAAAGCGCAAGCACAATGTAGGCGCCGGGCTGACTGGTAGGTACTTAGGAAGGCGGGCAGCATCCCACGGGCCAGGTTCGAGGCCATGGGTGAAGATCCCGATCAATCGTTCGTTGGCTGATTCGGACTGGAGTGGCGTATGCCATTCAGTGAATCATCGCGTAGGCCGTCCTGGTTTCAGCGAGGCTACCCGGGGTGGGAGCAGTCGCAAGGACATAATGGCCAGAATTGATTTCAGCTTGGTACTAACGGTGGCCACACTACCTAAGCATTGGCAGCGATGCAAGCTTTTTTTAAATCGTTCAGCGAAGCCGACCATTATCGCTGCTGAAAGCGCTCCTGTGAAGTGGGCGACCGGGTGAGTAGTGGGGTGACGCGTGGCAACGATCCCCGCTCGGCCTAGGGCCAGTACCCAGTTGTACACACGCGTGGCGCGACTTGTAACCGTATTGCAACACGCCCTCAAGAAGCCGCCAATGACTTGACTGCGACCTTAAGTCAATGAAAAAAAACACTTATTTCGGCTGGTGAAAAAATCGTCAGTTTGACTGAAGCCCCCATTCCATAAGGGTTTGCGGGCACGCAAGGGGGGTTGTCCACCGAGTTATCCACAGTATCTGTGGATTGTGTTGCAGGGTTGCTCTAGGACGGGCATGTCAAGTCGTGCTGAGAAATATCTGACGTGTAAGTCAACACCTTCTCGCACTCGAGTGCTGGATTGAAAAACGTCAAGAAAAGAACCATGAAATATTTTTTTCCGCGCTGTCAGGCGCGTATCGAGCCATCACGCAAAAAAAACGGTAGAGTGGCGCGCTTTTCGAATTGCCTTCGCTGTCTGTCATGAAGTTTCGTGTCTCCTCCCAAGCCGATTGCCCTAATACGGGACCGAGCGTCTTTTCCAAACGCTTTTCGCTGAAAGTCGCTCTCTGGCTACTCGACAGCCCCCGCCTGGGCGTCAAGCCCAGCGTCAAGCACTTGGCCGGACGCCTGCTCAAACAGCCGGCGCGTCGGGGCGTGGTGGTTGCCCAGAGTCGCTTGGGACAGTTGCTGTGCCGCGATTGCGGCAATGCACGCGACCGGCGCATCGGTCACGAGCTGTTGCGTCAGGCGGCTCGGGCTGGGGATGGACTTGCCCAACTCGAATACGCCCGTCTGTGCCTGCCGCAGGATGCCGAGCAAGCGCGGCATTGGCTGGAACTGGCGGCCGGGCAGGGTTCGCAGGATGCGCAGCGATTGCTCGAGCGCCTGCATCCCTAGCGTCATGAGTGGGCAAACCCCTGTAAGCTGCAGCCTGCATTGGAACAACGATCGGGGTGAGCATGGCAGTGGATCTGGCCAGTATTTTGATGGGCATCGTCGCCGCTGCGGTGCCTTGCCTGGGCTGGGCGTTGCAGCTTCAGCGACGACTCGCCGTCCGTCAGGGCGAAGGCAGTCTATGGCAGGAGCGCCTCAACGCGTCGCAACTGGCGCAGGCCGGTCTGCAAGCCCAGCTTGATGCCAGCCGTGACGAAATCAGCGATCTGAGCGAGGCCAACAGCCATAAGCAGGCACAGCTGGCGGCGCAACACCGTGAGCTGGAGCTGCTGCAGATCGAGCGCGACAACGCCCGCGACGCTGCTCATGCCTGGAGCCTGGAGCGCGCCAATCGCGAAGCCGAACTGCGCCGCCTGGAGGCACAGGCGGCACGTCTGGATGCCGAGCTTCGCGAACAGCAGGACAGCCATGCCCAACGTCTGGAAGACCTGCAGCAAGCCCGCGACACCCTGCGTGCGCAGTTCGCCGAAATGGCCACGCGCATCTTCGACGAGCGTGAACAGCGCTTCGCCCAGACTAGCCAGCAGCACCTGGGGCAATTGCTCGATCCGCTCAAGGAACGCATCCAGGCGTTCGAAAAACGCGTGGAGGAGAGCTACCAGCACGAAGCCCGCGAGCGCTTCTCGCTGGCCAAGGAACTGGAGCGTTTGCAGCAGCTCAACTTGCGCTTGTCCGATGAAGCCACCAACCTCACCCAGGCCCTCAAAGGGCAGAAGACCCAGGGCAACTGGGGCGAATTGATTCTGGAGCGGGTGCTGGAGCACGCGGGCCTGGAGAAGGGCCGCGAGTACCAGACCCAGGTCAGTCTCAGAAGCGCCGATGGCGAGCGCTTCCAGCCCGATGTGCTGATCATGCTGCCCGGCGACAAACAGGTGGTGGTCGACGCCAAGGTCAGCCTCACCGCCTACCAGCAGTTCGTCGCCGGCAACGACGAGGCGGCGCTCAAGCAGCATGTGCAGTCGCTGCGCAGCCATGTGAAGGGGTTGTCGAGCAAGGACTACAGCCGTCTGGACGGCCTGCACAGCCTGGACTTCGTGCTGCTGTTCGTGCCCATCGAAGCGGCCTTTTCTGCGGCGCTGCAAGCCGAGCCGGGGCTGTTCCAAGAGGCGTTCGACCGGCAGATCGTGATCGTCAGCCCCACCACCTTGCTGGCCACCCTGCGGGTCATCGACAGCCTGTGGAAACAGGAGCGCCAGGGGCAAAACGCCCGAGAAATCGCCGAGCGCGCCGGTTGGCTGTACGACAAATTCGTCTTGTTCATCCAGGATCTGGACGAGTTGGGCGCGCGCTTGCAGCAGGTCGACAAAGCCTACGCGGCGGCGCGCAATAAACTGTGCGAGGGTCGCGGTAATCTGATCAGCCGTAGCGAACAGCTCAAGCTGCTCGGCGCCCGCGCCAGCAAGAGCCTGCCGGCCGACCTGCTGGAGCGCGCGATGGCCGACGAAGGCCTTACTGCACCAGGCTCAGATGCCGATTGAGCAGGGCGCGCAGGGCTGCCGGCTTGACCGGCTTGGCCAGGTAGTCCAGGCCAGCCGCATGCACTTGGGCGATGGTCTCGTTGCGCCCGTCGGCGCTGATCACCACGCCGGGAATCGGCTCGCCCAACTGCGTGCGTAGCCACGCCATCAGGCCGGTGCCGGTCTCGCCGTGGTCCAGGTGATAGTCCACCAGCGCCAGGTGCGGGCGCATGCCCTTGACCAGCAGCGCTTCGCACTCGGCCTGGTCGCGAGCGGTCCAGACCTGGCAGCCCCAGCGTCCGAGCAGACTGTTCATGCCGATCAGGATGCTGTCTTCATTGTCCACGCACAGCACCTGCAGTCCCGCCAGCGGTTGTCCCATCTGCTCGGCAGGGGCTGCCGGGGTGGCCAGCGGCTGGCGGGCGATCGGCACGCTCACCCTGAATACGCTGCCTTTACCCGGCCATGAGCGCACCTGCAAGGTGTGACCCAGCACCCGGCACAAGCCATCGGCGATCGCCAGGCCCAAGCCCAGGCCTTTTTCAGCGCGCGTCTGGTGGCTGTCCAGGCGCTTGAACTCCTGGAAGATCACCTGCAACTTGTCGTCGGCAATGCCAGGGCCGCGATCCCACACCTCCAGCCACAGCCGCTCACCCTCACGCCGCGTGCCCAGCAGGATCGGGCTGCTGCCGTAGCGCAGCGCGTTGGTCAGGAAATTCTGCAGCACCCGGCGCAGCAGCTTGATGTCGCTGCTGACCTGCAGGCGACTGCCGCGCAGGCGGAACGCCAGGTCTTTTTCGGCGGCCAGCACCTTGAACTCGGCACCGAGGGTGTCGAACAGCGTATTGAGTGCGAAGGGTTTGATGTCCGGGGTGATCTTGCCGTTCTCCAGGCGTGAGATGTCCAGCAGATCGCTGATCAATTCTTCGGCCGAGCGCAGCGAGCTGTCCAGGTGCCGCACCAGTTGCCGGGCTTCGTCGTTCAAGGTCTCGGCCTGTTGCGACAGTGCAGCGGAGAACAGCCGTGCGGCGTTCAGCGGCTGCATCAGGTCGTGGCTGACCGCCGCGAGGAAGCGCGTCTTGGACTGGCTGACCGCTTCGGCGTGGCTCTTGGCGTCGGACAGTGCCTGGTTCAATTGCGAGAGTTCGTGGGTGCGCTCGGCCACCCGTTGCTCCAGGCCCTCGTTGGCATCCTTGAGCGCCTGCTCGGCTTCGCGGAACGGCGTGATGTCGGTGAAGCTCATGACGAAGCCGCCACCGGGCATCGGATTGCCGATCAACTCGATGACCCGGCCATTGGGGAACAGGCGCTCGGAGGTATGCGCCCGTCCCTGGCGCATCCAGTGCAGGCGCCGCGCCACATGGACCTGCGCTTCGCCGGGACCGCACAGACCCCGCTCGGCGTTGTAGCGAATGATGTCGGCGATCGGCCGGCCGACGGCGATCAACCCGTCCGGGTAGTTGAACAGCTCCAGGTAGCGGCGGTTCCAGGCGACCAAATGCAGGTTTTGGTCGACCACGCTGATGCCTTGGTTGATATTCTCGATCGCCCCCTGCAGCAGAGCGCGGTTGAACTGCAGCACCTCGCTGGCTTCGTCGGCGATGCGTACCACGTCCTCGAGCTGCATGTCGCGGCCCTCGATGGCCGCCTTGACCACCGCTCTTGTCGAAGAACTGCCCAGCACCCCGGCCAGCAGCCGCTCGGTGTGCTCGATCCAGTCGCCATCGGCGTTCTGGTTGGGGTTGAAGCCCTTGCCCTGGCGGTAGGCGAAGCGAATGAAGCTCTGGCGTGCGCGCTCCTCGCCCACGAAGCGTGCGGCGAGGTTGAGCAGGTCGTCGATCTGCACCGCCAGCAGTGTGCGCCCACTGGGGCTGGCGCTGGTCTGTTGACCGATGAAGCGACCGGCCTGCCAGTGCTCGGACACCCGTGTGCGCGAGAGGATCGACACCCAGGCGAACAGGGTGAAGTTGCCCGCCAGCGACAGCACCACGCCTTGCGTCAGCGGGCTGATGGGCAGGTTCAGCGGGTTGCCGTGCAACCACGCCAGGCCCGGAAACAGCTGCAGCGACCAGTCCAGGCTGTGCGCGGCGATGGGCAGTACCAAGGTGTAGAACCACAGGAAAATCCCGGCGGCCAGTCCTGCGAACACGCCGCGCCGGTTGGCCTGCTTCCAGTACAAGGCGCCGAGCATCGCTGGGGTCAGTTGGGTAACGGCGGCGAAGGCGATCTGGCCGATAGTCGCCAGGCTTGCAGTGGAACCCAGCAGTCGGTAACTGACATACGCCAGCAGCAGGATGACCACGATGGTGACCCGGCGTACCGAGAGCATCCAATGGCGGAACGCTTCGAACGGCCGCTCGGCGTTGTTGCGGCGCAGCAGCCAGGGCAGCAGCATGTCGTTGGAGACCATGGTCGACAGCGCCACGGCCTCGACGATGACCATGCCGGTGGCGGCCGAGGCGCCGCCGATGAACGCCAGCAATGCCAGGCTGGGATGGGCTTCGGCCAGCGGCAGGCTGATGACGAAGGAGTCGGACATCACCGTGCCCGGCAACAGCATTTGTCCGGCCAAGGCGATCGGCACCACGAACAGCGCGGCCAGCACCAGATACAGTGGGAACACCCAGCGCGCCAAGCGCATGTCCTGCGGCTCTATGTTCTCCACCACGGTGACGTGAAACTGCCGCGGCAGGCAGATGATCGCCATCATCGCCACGGCGGTCTGCACCACCATCGACGGCCAGTTGATGGTTTCCTGCCAGTAGCGCTCCAGGTGCATTGACTGTCGCGCCTGGCTGAACAGGTCGTCGACACCGTCGTACAGGTTGAACACCACGAAGGCGCCGACGGCGAGGAAGGCCAGCAGCTTGATCATCGACTCGAAGGCGATGGCCAGCACCATGCCGCGGTGGTGTTCGGTGACGTCCAGGCTGCGCGTGCCGAAGACGATGGCGAACAGCGCGAGCACCAGCGATACCACCAGTGCGGTGTCCTGAACGCGTGTGCCGGTGGCATCGGCATTGGCGCCGATCAACAGGTTGACGCCCAGCACGATGCCCTTGAGCTGCAGGGCGATGTAGGGCAGCACGCCAACCAGGCAGATCAGGGCAACCACCACAGCAAGGGTCTGCGACTTGCCGTAGCGCGCGGCAATGAAGTCGGCGATGGAGGTGATGTTCTGCTGTTTGCTGATCAGCACCATCTTCTGCAGCACCCAGGGCGCGAAAATCAGCAGCAGCACCGGGCCCAGGTAGATGGGCAGGAAGGCCCAGAGCTGCTCGGCGGCCTGGCCGACCGCGCCGAAGAAGGTCCAGCTGGTGCAGTACACCGCCAGGGACAGGCTGTATACCCAGGCGCGCAGGCGCGGCGGCAGCGGGGTGCTGCGACGGTCGCCGTAGAAGGCGATGGCGAACATGATGGCCATATAGGCCAGGGCGACCACGGCGATCAGCCCACTGGACAACGACATGCAAACTCCGCAGCAAGAGGGAAACGCGGTCCCGAGCAGTCTGGCACGAGCAGGGCGGTTTCGTCAGCGCAGACGATGGTCGCAGTGGCAGGGAGTCGCACGCTCCGCCGGGTTGTATATCTGTAAAGCAGATAACAGATAGAGAAAATACCCGTTATATAGATATTCCTGGCAAGCATAAGATGATTTCACCTTATCCGAGGAATCGCTCATGTCTTGCCCTCACACCCGTGCTCGGTCCTTGCGACCCTTCCAGCGCCTCGCCCACCCCCTTGAAGTGATTCGCCAGTTCACCCCCAACTGGTTTGCCGCGACCATGGGCACCGGCGTGCTGGCTCTGGCCCTGCGGCAGGTGCAGGTATCGGCGTTGCTGGGCCTCGCCGAGGCGCTGTGGTGGTTGACGGTCGCGCTGTTCATCGTGTTCTGCGTGCTGTACAGCGCCCGCTGGCTGCTGTTCTTCGACGAAGCGCGGCGGATATTCGGCCATTCCACGGTCTCGATGTTCTTCGGCACCATCCCCATGGGGCTGGCGACCATCCTCAACGGCGGCCTGGTGTTCGGCCTGGCGCGTTGGGGCGAAGGCCTGCTGCCGTGGATCGAGGCGCTATGGTGGCTGGATGTGGCCCTCGCGCTGCTGTGTGGCGTGGCCATTCCCTACCTGATGTTCACCCGTCAGGAACACAGCATCGACCAAATGACCGCCGTCTGGCTGCTGCCGGTGGTGGCGGCCGAGGTGGCCGCAGCCAGCGGCGGCCTGCTGGTGCCGCACTTGGCCGACCCTCAGGCCCAGTTTCTGGTGCTGGTCACCAGTTACGTCATGTGGGCGGTGTCGCTGCCAGTCGCGTTCAGCATCCTGACAATCCTGATGTTGCGCATGGCGCTGCACAAGCTGCCGCCGGCGAACATGGCGGCGTCCAGTTGGCTGGCCTTGGGCCCCATCGGTACCGGCGCGTTGGGCATGCTGCTGCTTGGCGGTGATGCGCCGGGTGTATTCGCCGCCAATGACCTTGGGGCAATGGGCGAGGTGGCGCGGGGTCTGGGACTGGTGGCCGGGATGGTGCTGTGGGGGGCAGGCCTGTGGTGGTTGCTGACGGCCGTGCTGATTACCGTGCGTTACCTGCGCCACGGAATGCCGTTCAACTTGGGCTGGTGGGGGTTCACCTTTCCGTTGGGTGTCTACAGCCTGGCCACGTTGAAATTGGCTGAGTGGTTGGGACTGGGCTTTTTCATGGCCGCCGGGCAGGTGTTGGTGGGCATGCTGGCAATGTTGTGGCTAGTGGTGGCAGGCAAAACGCTCACAGGCGCTTGGCGGGGTGAGTTGTTCGTGTCGCCGTGCATCGCTGCGGCCAGCGCCGTCCGATAGGCGGAGGATTGACAGCGTTCAGGGCAGGAGGAATACTCTCTAGCAATTCATATGTATGTCTATATAACAACACGAGAGACAGAGCCCATGAACACGCTGCCCGGTGATGCGCGTCTGCCCCGCTACCAACAGTTGCGCGACCACATGGTCGAGCAGATCGCCAACAACCGCTGGCGCCCAGGTGAGGCCATTCCTACCGAAGCGGCGCTGGCCAGCGAGTTCCAGATGTCGGTCGGCACCGTGCGCAAGGCTGTCGATGTACTGGTCGCCGAAGGCGTCCTGGAGCGCCAACAGGGTCGTGGCACCTTCATTCGTCGGCCGCAGTTCCAGTCCTCGCTGTTCCGCTTTTTCCGTTTCGAATCAGCCAATGGCGCGCGGGTCGTACCCGAGAGCCGCATCCTCTCCATCGAGCCACTGCCGGCGGCCTCGGCGGTGGCGGCGGCGTTGGGGCTGACGGCGCAGGCCGAGGTCATCCGCATCGTGCGTCTGCGTTTGCTGGGCGCCCAGCCGGTGCTGGCCGAGGAAATCTGGCTGGCGCGCCAGATCTTCCAGCCCTTGCTGGAAGTCGAGCTGGACCGCAAAGGGCCGTTGCTCTACCCAATCTACGAAACGCTGTGTGGCCAAGTGGTGGCCTACGCGGAGGAAACCCTTACCGCCGAGTCGGTCGATGCGGTTCAGGGGCGTTTGTTGCAACTGCCGGAGGGGAGTCCGGTGGTGGTGATCGAGCGTCTGGCCCGTGACTACGCCGGCAAGCCACTGGAGTGGCGCCGCTCGCGCGGCCATGCCCAGCACTTCCGCTACCGCATCGACATTCGCTGAACCGCCGCTGCCGTCCATAGCCCCGCCTGCTGCGCCGTGCTCGCACGGTGCCGGGGTGTTGCCTGCCTGGCCGGTGCGAGTCCGGCCACCCTTACACGACCTAGAAGGATAAGAAACATGTTCAGTTGGTACCGCGAAATCACCTCGCGCGAGCGCAAGACATTCTGGGCCTGCTTCGGCGGCTGGTCGCTCGACGCCCTGGAAGTCCAGATGTTCGGCCTGGCCATTCCGGCGCTGATCGCCGCGTTTTCCCTGAGCAAAGGCGATGCCGGTCTGATCAGTGGACTGACCCTGGTCACCTCGGCCATCGGCGGCTGGCTCGGCGGTACCCTGTCGGACCGCTATGGCCGTGTGCGCACCTTGCAGTGGATGATTCTCTGGTTCTCCTTCTTCACCTTCCTGTCGGCCTTCGTCACCGGCTTCTATCCGCTGCTGTTCGTCAAGGCCATGCAAGGCTTCGGCATCGGTGGCGAATGGGCGGCCGGCGCGGTGTTGATGGCCGAAACCATCAACCCGAAGTACCGCGGCAAGGTCATGGGCACGGTGCAAAGTGCCTGGGCAGTGGGCTGGGGCCTGGCAGTGGCGCTGTTCGCGCTGATCTATTCGCTGGTGCCGCAGGAGTTCGCCTGGAGGGTCATGTTCTTCGTCGGCTTGTTGCCGTCTCTGCTGATCATTTGGGTGCGCCGTAACGTGCAGGAGCCAGACAGCTTCCAGCGCCTGCAGAAAGACCAGGTTGCGCCGCGCAGCTTCGTCAAGTCGATGGCCGGAATCTTCCGCCCGGAACTGCTGCGCGTCACCTTGCTGGGCGGACTGCTGGGCTTGGGTGCCCACGGTGGCTATCACGCGGTGATGACCTGGTTGCCGACCTTCCTCAAGACCGAGCGCAACCTGTCGGTGCTCAACTCTGGCGGTTACCTGGCGGTGATCATTTTCGCCTTCTGGTGCGGCTGCGTGGTCAGCGGTCTGTTGATCGACCGCATCGGCCGCCGCAAGAACATCCTGCTGTTCGCCCTGTGCTGCGTTCTGACCGTCCAGGCCTATGTGTTCTTCCCCCTCAGCAACACGCAGATGCTGTTCCTCGGGTTCCCATTGGGCTTCTTTGCCGCCGGCATCCCGGCCAGCCTCGGGGCGTTCTTCAATGAGCTCTATCCAGCCGACGTGCGCGGCGCCGGGGTGGGCTTCTGCTACAACTTCGGCCGCGTGCTGTCGGCGGTGTTCCCATTCCTGGTCGGTCACATGAGCGAGTCCATGTCGCTGGGCGCGGCGATCGGCATCGATGCCGGTATCGCCTACGGTGTGGCGGTGATCGCCGCGCTGTGCCTGCCGGAAACCCGCGGGCGCACACTGGAGCCCGAGGCGGCTGCCTCGACCGCTCCGGCCATGGCCAAGTAACGATCCACATTCTTCAACCTTTTCGATGAGCGCCATGCCCCACGCTACCGTTTCTCCTTTCACGGCCATCGACAGCCATGCCCACGTCTTCAGCCGTGGGCTGAGCCTGGCGGCCGAGCGTCGCTATGCACCCACCTACGACGCCCCGTTGGACGATTACCTGGCCATGCTCGCTGGGCATGGTTTCAGCCACGGCGTACTGGTTCAGCCGAGCTTTCTCGGCGCCGACAACCGCTACCTGCTGGCTGCCCTGAACAGCGCGCCCCGGCAATTACGCGGGGTGGTGATGCTTGAGCGCGATGCGGACCGCGCCAGCCTGGAACAGATGCACCAGGCGGGCGTGCGCGGCGTGCGGCTGAATCTGATGGGGCAAGCGCTGCCTGATTTACGCGATGCCGCCTGGCGACCGCTGCTGGAGCACATCGCGGCACTGGGCTGGCATGTCGAGCTGCATCGTCAGGTAGCCGACATCCCGGCGTTGGTGAACGCCTTGCACCCCTATGGCGTGAAGATCGTCATCGATCACTTCGGTCGGCCCGATGCTCGCCTGGGTCTGGGTCAGCCAGGCTTTGCCGAGATGCTGACGCTGGGGGGACAGGGTAGGGTGTGGGTCAAGGTGTCGGGGATCTATCGCTTGGGCGGCTCGGCGACGCAGAACCTGCTGTTCGCCCGCCAGGCGCTGGGAATGCTGGAGGCGCATTATGGCGCCGACCGCCTTCTGTGGGGCAGCGACTGGCCACACACCCAGCATGAATCGGCGGTGAACTTTACGGGCGTGGTCGAACAGTTCGAGGCGCTGGGCTGCTCGATTGCCCTGCGCCAAGCGCTGTTGGTGGATACCGCGCGGGCCCTGTTCGACTTCCAGTAACCCGCCTTGCTTGACGGTGTCGGGGCGGGCGGGCCGCCCCCTGCATTTTAGACGCGGAAGCGGCTGATCATCTGCTGCAACTGCCCGCCCAGGCGCGCCAGCTCGACGCTGGACACCGAGGTCTGCTCACTGGCCCCTGCCGTCTGTTCCGAGATGTCCCTGACCGTCACCACGCTGCGGCTGATTTCTTCGGCCACTGCGCTCTGCTGTTCGGAGGCGGCGGCAATCTGCTGGTTCATCAGTTGGATGCCGGAGACCTGCTGAGTGATGCCTTCCAGCGCCGCGCCCGCCTCGCGCACCAGGGCCACGCTGCTTTCGGTCAGGCTCTGGCTCTCTTCCATCAAGTCGCTGACCGAACGAGTGCCCTGTTCCAGGCTGTTGATCGCCGACTCGATTTCCGCCGTCGAGGCCTGGGTGCGTTGCGCCAGGCTGCGCACTTCATCGGCCACCACGGCAAACCCACGGCCGGCTTCACCGGCTCGCGCCGCTTCGATGGCCGCGTTGAGCGCCAGCAGGTTGGTCTGCTCGGCCACGGCCTTGATCACGTCCATCACCTTGCCGATGCGCTGGCTTTCGTTGCGTAGCGCGTCCATCGCTTCATTGGTGGCGTCCACCTGGCTGGCCAGCCGGTCGATCTGCGCCACCGCACGGGTGACCACGCTTTCGCCCTCGCGGGCTTCCAGATCGGTGGCGCTGGCGGCCACCGAGGCGTCGCCGGCGTTGCGCGCAACTTCCTGCACCGTGGCGGCCATTTCCTGCATGGCGGTGGCGACCTGGTCGGTCTCCTGGCGCTGGCTGCTGGCACCGGCGCTGGTCTGTGCGGTGATGGCCGAGAGTTCCTCGGTGGCGCTGGCGATCTGCGAGATGCCATCGCGCACGCCGCCGATCAGTTGGCGCAGGTTGGCGGTCATGCCTTGCAGGCTGTTCTGCAACTGACCCAGTTCGTCGCGACGACGGCTGCTTGGCTGCTCGCTCAGGTCACCGGCGGCAACCTGTTCCATGGCCAACAGTGCCCGGCGCAGTGGCGGACTGATCTGGCGCGCGATCAACACGGCCAGCACGATGCCCAGCACCAGCGCCAGTAGGGTCGTAACCAACTGCAGGTTCTTGGCGAACTGGCTATCCGAATTCACCAGTGTGCCTTGGCCGTCGAGCAGCAGGCCGATGGCTTCGGTCAGGTTGGCGATGTCCTTGGCCATGCTGACGCGGTAGTCGGCCAGTTTGCCGATCTCGCTGCGATAGGTTTCGACCTTGCCGGCATAGGCGCGGACCTGTTCGCTCAACTGTGCGGTGGCGTCGGCGGCCTGGCCGTTCAAGGCCGCGATCAGCCCGGGCAGGGTGTTCACCGTGGTAGCGATCTGATCGTTCATGGTCTTTTCGCTGTCGGCATTGGTGTTGCTGGTGTAGCCGCGCACCTGGTAACGCAGCAGGATCAGGTTCTCGCGAATCTGATTGACCGCCTCGCTGCGTGCGTCGCGTTGCTCGGCATCGGTCAGGGCGCGTACTTGCTGGCGAATGCTCTTGAGGGCCGCGAACGACTGATTGGCGAGGGTGCCCATGTCCTTCTGCGCCGAGCGCATGGTCTGGTAGGCCTGCAGGCTGAGGGTCTGGGTCTGCACGTAGCTGGCCAGGGACTGTTCGGCTTTACCTACCAGTTCGACATTGCGCGGAGTGCGGATCACTTCACGCAGGCGCTTGAGCGGTGGCTGCAATGCATCGCTGGCGGTGAGCAAGGCCTGGGTCTGCTCGTCGTCGCCGTTTGCTAGCGTATGGCGCAGACGCGCTTCGCGCAGATCGCCCAGGGCATCATTGAGGATCGACACATCGCGCACCACTTCGCTGCGACGAACGATCTTGCCAAGGGCGTCCCAGCTGATCAGCGACTGGATCAGGGTCAACGTCAGGACGAGGCCGAAGCCGAGCGCCAGTTTATGGGCGATTTTCAGGTCGCCGAACCAGGTAAACATCTGCGGTGGTGCTCCTTAGTGATGCATCGAAGAAGGGCGAGGGGGGAATTGCCGTTGCCGGATCCAGGTCATGTATATGAATATCGGCAGAACTGTAACAATCTGAAAATTATTTGACGACAAATTAATGGCGTAGTGCCAGCAACTTGCTGCGTGGTTAACGGATTCGCCCTGGGGCGGTTGCCAGAGGTGTGCATTCACGTGCAGATTTGTCGCCTCTCACGATGAGCACCCTTCAAATGACAAAGCCCTCTCAGGAACAAGGACGATGAGTCATTCCTCGCAATTCACCTTGCTCGGCAAGCGTCGCTTCCTGCCGTTCTTCATCACCCAATCGCTGGGCGCCTTCAACGACAACCTGTTCAAGCAGTCGCTGATCCTGGCCATCCTCTACAAACTCAGCCTGGAAGGTGATCGCTCGATCTGGGTCAATCTGTGCGCGCTGCTGTTCATCCTGCCGTTCTTCCTGTTCTCTGCGCTGGCGGGGCAGTTTGGTGAGAAGTTCGCCAAGGACGCGCTGATTCGGGCGATCAAACTGGCCGAGGTGGCGATCATGGCGATCGGTGCCGTGGGCTTTCTCAGCGGTCACCTTGAGCTGATGCTGCTCACCCTGTTCGCCATGGGCACGCATTCGGCGCTGTTCGGTCCGGTGAAATACTCGATCCTGCCGCAGGCGCTGCACGAGCAAGAGTTGGTCGGCGGCAACGGGCTGGTGGAGATGGGCACCTTCCTGGCGATCCTGGCAGGTACCATCGGCGCCGGGGTGATGATGTCGTCAAGCGATTACGCCAGCGTGGTGGCGGGCGGCATCGTCGGCACCGCTGTGCTGGGTTATCTGGCCAGCCGCTGGATCCCTCGGGCGGCGGCGGTGGCGCCGCAGATGCCGCTGGACTGGAACATCTTCAAACAGTCCTGGGCCACCTTGCGCCTGGGCCTGGGGCAGACGCCTGCGGTGTCGCGTTCGATCGTCGGCAACTCATGGTTCTGGTTCGTCGGTGCGATCTACCTGACGCAGATTCCCGCCTATTCCAAGGACTGGCTGCACGGCGACGAGACGGTGGTCACCTTGGTGTTGACCCTGTTCTCGGTCGGTATTGCTGTCGGCTCGCTGCTGTGCGAGCGCTTGAGCGGACGCAAGGTTGAAATCGGTCTGGTGCCCTTCGGCTCGTTCGGCCTGACCCTGTTCGGTCTGCTCTGGTGGTGGCATTCGGGTGATGTTCCGGTGGCTGACGCACCTCACGACTGGTTGAGTCTGCTGGGGCTGCACCAGGCCTGGTGGATCATGGCGTCGATCATCGGCCTGGGCGTGTTCGGCGGTTTCTATATCGTGCCGCTGTATGCGCTGATCCAGGCACGCACCCCTGAGCAGGAGCGCGCGCGGGTGATCGCCGCCAACAACATCCTCAATGCCCTGTTCATGGTGGTGTCGGCGCTGGTCACCATCGGCTTGCTGAGCGTGGCGAAGCTGAGCATCCCGCAATTGTTCCTGGTGGTGTCGCTGCTCAACATCGCGGTCAATGCCTACATTTTCAGCATCGTGCCCGAATTCACCATGCGCTTCCTGATCTGGCTGCTCAGTCACTCCATGTACCGCGTCGAGCACCGCGACCTGGACCGCATTCCCGACGAAGGGGCGGCATTGCTGGTGTGCAACCATGTCTCGTTCGTCGACGCGCTGCTGATTGGCGGTGCGATCCGTCGGCCTATACGTTTCGTCATGTACTACAAGATCTACAACCTGCCGGTGCTGAATTTCGTGTTTCGCACGGCAGGTGCGATCCCCATCGCTGGGCACAGCGAAGACGCGGCGACGTACGAGCGCGCGTTCGCGCGCATCGCCGAGTATCTGCAGGCAGGCGAGTTGGTGTGTATTTTCCCGGAGGGCAAGCTGACTGCCGATGGCGAGATCGACGTGTTCAAGGGCGGGGTCAAGCGGATTCTGCAGGAAACCCCGGTGCCGGTGATTCCGCTGGCGTTGCAGGGCTTGTGGGGCAGCTTCTTCAGTCGCGATCCGGCCAAAGGCTTCCTACGCCGCTTGTGGTCACGGGTGACGCTGGTGGCTGGGGCCGCCATCTCCGTGGAGGCGGCCCAGCCCGAGGCGCTGCGCGAACAGGTCAGCGCCCTTCGCGGCGCGCGCCGTTGAAGGGTGCGCTGAGGGTCAGCTAGCGCTGACCTTCAGGCCGATCAGGCCGGCGACGATCAGCGCGACGCTGACCAAGCGCACCAGCGCCATGGATTCGCCGAACAGGATGATGCCAGCGATGACCGTGCCCACTGCGCCGACGCCGGTCCAGATGGCGTAGGCAGTGCCCAGCGGCAGTTCTTTCATGGCCAGTCCCAGCAGGCCAAGGCTGACCGCCATGGCCGCAACGGTCAGGGCAGTGGGCAGGGGGCGGGTGAAGCCGTCGGTGTACTTCAGGCCGACGGCCCAGCCGACCTCGAACAGGCCGGCGAAGAACAGAATGATCCAGGACATGATGGGTCTCCATCGTTGCGAGATGGGGCCGTCCCCGGAATGGTCACGCAGTGCGTCGTGAGGTCGTCCTCACCGTGCGCACTATGGTGCACATCTGGCCGTTGCCGGGCAAGAGGCCTGCCCGGTCACCGCTGGACAGAGGTTTGATCGGGCGCTTCCATGCGCCTGAACCAGGTCGAAAGCAACGCCCCGGAAATGTTGTGCCACACGCTGAACAGTGCGCTGGGCACCGCCGCCAGGGGCGAGAAGTGTGCAGCCGCCAGTGCTGCGCCCAGCCCCGAATTCTGCATGCCCACCTCCAACGCCAGTGATTTGCGCTGGGCCAACGGCAGTTTGCACAACTTGCCGGTCAGGTAACCGAGCAGGAAGCCGAAGCTGTTATGCAAGATCACCACCGCCATGATCAGCAGGCCGGACTCGGCGATCTTCGCCTGGCTAGCGGCCACCACTGCGCAGACGATCATCACGATGCTCACCACCGACACCAGCGGCAGCACCTGAACGGCCAACTGGACCCGCGCGCCGAGCAGCTTCTGCGCCAGCACGCCGAGCACGATGGGCAGCATCACCAATTGCAGAATCGACCAGAACATGTC
The DNA here is from genome assembly GCF_047039205.1 of Pseudomonas sp. SC11. NCBI lineage: Bacteria > Pseudomonadati > Pseudomonadota > Gammaproteobacteria > Pseudomonadales > Pseudomonadaceae > Pseudomonas > Pseudomonas sp. SC11. The sequence goes on from NZ_CP178183.1 coordinate 1,642,403, forward strand.
CATGAACGAGACCGGCAACCACGCCGAGGCCAGCAGCCAGATCAACGCTGGCGTCAGCAGCGGGGCGAGCAGTGTGGTAACCGCCGCGATCGCGACCGCCAGCGCCAGATCGCCCTTGGACAGCCAGACCATCACGTTCGACGCGGTCCCGCTCGGGCAGCAGCCGACCAGAATCACGCCCACCGCGATCTCCGCTGGCAAATGGAACAGCTGGCACAGCAACCAGGCCATGCCCGGCATGATCACGAAATGCGCCACCACCCCGAGCGCCACCCGCCAGGGCTGGCGGGCGAGGGCGGCGAAGTCGTCCAGCTTGAGGGTCAGCCCCATGCCGAACATCACCAGCCCCAACAGCGGCACGATGGCCACCTTGAGTGCGATGAACCACTGCGGTTGCAGGAACGCCAACCAGGCGAACAACAGCACCCACAGCGCAAAAGTGTTGCCGACGAAGCGGCTGAGAGCGGCGAGCGCACGCATGGGGGGGGAACCTCCGGTTCAGTTGCAAGCTTCGAGCTACAAGCTGCAAGAGGAGCAGCGGCAAGTTTTTAGCTGCAAGCTGCAAGTAAAAGCGGTGCCCGTGAGAGCACCGCCGTATCGCTTTTGATCTTTCTTGCAGCTTGTAGCTCGAAGCTTGCAGCTGCTTTTAGACTCCCTGGGGAATCTCTTCGCCGCCGAGGGCTTCGAACAGCAGCGGGAGGAATTCGTTGAGGGTCATCATCATCAGCAGGAAGCTGGCATCGAACTGCTGTTGGGCTTCGTCGCCGCCGTCCTGTTCGGCCTGCTCCTGCAGCAACTCCTCGAACTTCAGGCGCTTGATCACCAGCTTGTCGTCGAGCACGAACGACAGCTTGTCCTGCCAGGCCAGAGCCAGTTGCGTCACCAGCTTGCCGGTGCTCAGGTGCAGCTGGATTTCCTCGCTGGCCAGGTCCTGGCGCTTGCAGCGCACGATGCCGCCGTCTTCGGCGGTGTCGCGCAGTTCGCATTCGTCCAGCGGATAGAAGCCTTCGGCCGGTTGCTGCGACTTGACCCAGTCGGTCATGGTCGCGCTTGGGGCGATCTTCACCGTGGCCGGGCGCACAGGCAGCGAGCCCATCACTTCGCGCAGGGTCGACAGCAGGTCTTCGGCGCGTTTGGCGCTGGCCGAGTTGACCAGAATCAGGCCCTGACGCGGGGCGATGGCAGCGAAGATCATCGAGCGGCGGATGAAGGCACGCGGCAGGAAGGCCTGGATGATCTCGTCCTTTATCTGGTCGCGTTCCTTCTTGTAGACCTTGCGCATCTGCTCGGTCTCGATTTCCTCGACCTTTTCCTTCACGGCATCGTTGACCACGCTGCTGGGCAGGATGCGTTCTTCCTTGCGCGCGGCGATCAGCAGGAACTCACCGCTGACATGCACCAGGGGCGCGTCTTCGCCTTTGCCGAAGGGGGCGACGAAGCCGTAGGTGGTCAGCTCCTGGCTGGCGCATGGGCGGGCCGGTTTGCTGGACAGTGCCGCTTCCAGTGCCTCGGCCTCGAAGGGAACATCCTGGGTGAGGCGGTAGGTCAGCAGGTTCTTGAACCACATGGGGGGAAAGCTCTCCTTAATGCATAAGGCGGGCATTATTCTCCGAGCGGTGCTCGCAGGCCAACCCTGTCACAGGGCCAGTAGTCACTTATTCCTAGGTCATTGAAAGATCAGAAAAAAAATTTGAAAAAAGTGCTTGCCAGGGTGAAAGGTCGTCCGTAGAATGCGCGCCACACCGAGACGAAGGGTGATTAGCTCAGCCGGGAGAGCATCTGCCTTACAAGCAGAGGGTCGGCGGTTCGATCCCGTCATCACCCACCACTCGATGTATAGCGCAGCGGTAGTTCAGTCGGTTAGAATACCGGCCTGTCACGCCGGGGGTCGCGGGTTCGAGTCCCGTCCGCTGCGCCATATTCCAGCTTCCAGGGCCCACTGAACACCCGGAAGCAGCAAAGAAAGCGACCTTAGGGTCGCTTTTTTTGTGCCCGTCGTTTTTCCAAGTCGGTTTCGCGCGGGTTTCAGCCCGGCGCGCCCCCTTGCCTGAAGTCCGATTGCATCTTCGCCTTCAACTCGCGGTCCCATTAGGTCAGAATCTCCCGCTACGCCGGATGCCGCCAGCAGGCCGCGCGCCCGGCTCTCCTTTGCCAGCAGAGACCGACCATGCAGGATGCCAGCTCCTCTCCAACGCCCGTCGAATCCGCCCCCTTGCTGGGTATCGACCTGGGTACCACCAACAGCCTCATTGCCGTCTGGCAGGACGGTAAAGCACAGCTCATCGCCAACGCCGTGGGCGAGGTGCTGACGCCCTCGGTGGTCAGTGTCGATGAAGACGGCAGCATCTTGGTGGGCAGTGCCGCCCGTGCCCGCCTCACCACCCATCCCCATCGCACCGCCGCAGCGTTCAAGCGGTTCATGGGCAGTGACAAGCGTTTCGAACTGGGCGAGCACCGCTTCACGCCGGAAGAGTTGTCGGCCCTGGTGCTCGGCTCGCTCAAGCAGGATGCCGAGGCCTATCTCGGCTGCCCGGTGAGCGAGGCCGTGATTTCCGTGCCGGCCTACTTTAGCGACGAGCAGCGCAAGCGCACTGTGTTCGCGGCCGAGCTGGCGGGGCTGAAGGTGCAGCGCCTGATCAACGAGCCGACGGCTGCCGCCATGGCCTATGGTCTGCACGAACAGAAGTTCGAGCGCACGCTGGTGTTCGACCTGGGGGGCGGCACCTTCGATGTCACGGTGCTGGAGTACGCCTTGCCGCTGATCGAAGTGCATGCCTCCACTGGCGACAACTATTTGGGCGGCGAAGATTTTACCGATGCGCTGCTCAAGGCGTGCCTGAGCGATTGGCAACTGACCCTGGAGAGCCTGGAGCCTCAAGCGCTGGCGAGCCTGCACGATGCGATCGAGCAACTGAAGCGTGACATTGGCGAGGGTAGCCTGACCCTGACCTGGAATGGCGACGGTCAAGCCCGCGAGTGGCTGCTCGACCAGGCGCGCTTGCAGTCGATCTGGGCGCCGTTGCTGGCGCGCGTGCGCACCCCCATCGAACAGGCGCTGCGCGACGCGCGGCTCAGCCCGCGCGAACTGGACAGCCTGGTGCTGGTGGGGGGCGCCACGCGCATGCCGCAGATCCAGCAACTGGTGGCCAAGCTGTTCGGTCGGCTGCCTTATCGCCACCTCGACCCCGACACCATCGTCGCCCTGGGCGCTGCCAGCCAAGCGGCCTGCAAGGCCCGCGACGCGGCGATCGACGAACTGATCCTGACCGACGTGTGCCCCTATACCCTGGGTGTCGCCTCGTCCCGTGGCGAAGAAGTGTCCGGCGCCTTCACCCCGATCATCGAACGCAATACCGTGATCCCCACCTCGCGCGTGCAGCGCTTCTACAGTACCCATCCGGAGCAAAAGGTGGTGCGCATCGCGGTGTATCAGGGCGAGCGTCCCTGGGTGCGTGACAACATCCTGGTCGACAGTTTCGAAATTCCGCTGCAGCCCACCGGACAGGTGCAGTCGCTGGACGTGCGCTTCAGCTACGACATCAACGGCCTGCTCGAAGTCGACGTGACCTTCCTCGAAACCGGGCACAAGCACAGCCACAGCATCGACCGCAGTCCCACGGGCCTGGACAGCGAGGCGCGCCAGGCCAGCCACGAGCGCCTGGCACGCCTGAAGATCCACCCGCGCGATGCCTTGCCCAATCGCACCTTGCTCGCGCGGCTGGAGCGGGCCTGGATGCAGAGCCTGGGCGATGAGCGCGACCTGATCGGCAGTTGGCTGGACGCGTTCAATGCGGTGCTGGCCGGCCAGCAGGCGGCAGAGATCAGTCGTCAACGCCTGCAGTTGAGCCAGGCGCTGGACGAGTTGCGTTACTGAGCGTTGAGATGGCGAAGGGCGACTTGCAGCCCTTCGCTGAGCTGCGCGGGATCGTCCGGCGGCGGGCCGTAGCGGTTGGCGAGCTTGTCGCCCGGCACCACCATCAGTGCGGCAGGCGCGAAGGGCGCGAATCGGCAGATCGCCAGGACACCGATCAACATCGGCACGCCTTGGCCCAGGTCACGCAGGCGCCGTAGCACCGACGTCAGCATCAGCAAGACCGCGACGACCCAAAGCTCTGGCAGTTTGGCCACCGCGGTCAGCACCGCACCGCCCATCAAGGCGACGAAGCAGTGCGCGACGAAGTCGCTGCGGCTGATACGGCTGTTCAGTCGCCAGAAGGCCCAGGAGGGTGCCTGAGGCTCGCGCGCCGCCGCGGCAAGGTGGCCTTCGGTACGCGCCAGCAACGCCATGGCGGCGCAGCGCAGGCCGGTGTCCTGATCGGCATCGTCCTTGGCTTTCTGCAGCCGCATCAAATCGACGGTGCGCGGCGGTTTGGCGGATTTCACCAAGGTGTTGAAGGCACTCACCAATGTCTTGAGCAGTTTGCCGTCCAGTTTTTCCTCCCGCTCGATCACCTTATAGGGCAGGCGCGGGACGTTGCCGGCGATCAGGCCTGTGCGCAGTGTGCCGACCCAGGCAGCGCTGCCGCCCAGCGTGTCCAGGCGTGCACGTAACCAGGCCCGTTGCTCGCTGTCCAGCGCGGCGCTGTGATAGAGGGTTGCGCACAGCAGCAGCTCCCCCAGCGGGTGTTCTTCCAGTACGTCGGTACTGCCTTGGTAGCACTCGAACAGATTGACCGCGCCCGGCAATCGAGTGCTGGCGAAGGCGTAGGCCAGGTAATGCAGGGGGGGCGCCATCAGCGCCTGAACAGGATCGCGTTCGTCCAGGCAGCGCAGCAAGGCGTTGTTTTCCTGGAACAGCGCCGGGGTGGACAGCAGCAGGCGATGGGTGCGGTAGAACGGATGCTCGGTCGCGTACTGCAGTTGGCCTGGCAACTTGGGCGTGATCATGTCCAGCCAGCGCTGGGGCTGAGCGATGGTGGCCAGCATGAACAACTGCTGGCGATGCCAGTCCCACTGTGCAGCGCCCTCGGCCATCGGCGGCAGTTCGATGCCGTGGCGCGCCATGTCGTTCATTACCCGCATGCCGAATGGCACCGTGAACATGCGGCGCATGTCGAACGCCTCGTTCAAGCGCTCCAGCGCTTGCGGCGAATACACCCGCATGCGTCGCAGCCATTCACGGCAGACCGGGTGCAGTGCCGGCTGCTTGAGCGTCTCTGGGAATACCGAACCTAGTCGTGCTGATGCGCAAAACGCCACCAGTGCACGTACCACCGGGGAATGCTCGAGCCAGTGCAACTGCTGCGCAGCCTGGCGCTGGAACCCTTCGAGGATGAGGTCATCGAGCGGATCGCCGCTGGCGGGCTCATCGAGCAGGCTGCGCAGCAGCCCGGCTTCGCCACGTTGCAGTGTCCAGGCCTGCCAGTAGCGGCGCTGCAACAGGCGATCTTCCTGGTCGGCCAGCAGCCAGGCCAGCGGCGGCAATTCATCGTCACCGTCCAGACGCCAGTCGATGAACGTGGCGGCGAAACCCTCCAGCTTCAGGCGCGAGGCCTCGGACCAGCGGGCCAGGGTTTGTGGTGACTGCGCGGGACAGCCGCAGGCCTGGGCGGGATCGGTCAAATCCTCGGGCCAGCTGTGCGGCAGGCTCTGCTGATCCAGCGCCTGGATCAGCAACGGCAGGCGTTGCGGTTGATAGCCTGCGCACAGGTCGAGCAACCACCGCTCGGCCTCTGGATGCCGGTGTTCACGCCACAGCCGCAGCCAGCCATTGAGTGCCTGTTCCTCGGCGCCCAAGGCGCTGGCTTGGCGAGTGAGCAGATACAGCACATCGACGTCGTCTGGCGCCATTTCGTGCTGCTGCTGCAAGCGCGCATGCAGCGTTCGGCTGCCAATCCCGGCCTGACTGAACTGCAGGGTCAGGCGACTCACCAGGTCTTCGTCGGCCGGGAAACCGACGCAGGTGTGGCAGTCGGCGAACTGGGTGTACTCGAACAGCGGGCGTTCCTGGTGGTAGTAGCCAAGGCTGCGGAAATACCAGAGCGTTTCCAATTGCGCCGCGGGCGACCAGTCGCGGATCAGCCGAGTGTCGAAGGGGTCGGGCTCCTCGATACGCTGCAAGAAGGCGGCGACGTCCTGGGCCTCTTCCGGCGGCAGACGCAACAGTTGCTCGGCCCAGCCCAGCCGCGTGGCCAGCAGACGTACGCACTGGTAGGCGATCGGGCCGCAATGGCGCAGCCGGTGCAGCAACTGCCAGTTGAGGTCGTCGAGTTGCTCCAGCGGCAGTTCGTCGAGCTGGCCGATGTAGTCCAGCCAAGCTTGCGGTTCGTAGCGACGGGTCGAGTCTTCGAGCAGCGCCTGGAAGGCGTCGAGGGCCTCGTTGGCCGGCGCGACCTCGTCATTGGACTGCGCGGCTTGCGCGTTTTCGACGTGCTCGCGGGCCAGGCGCTGGGCCTCTTCATAGGCCGCGCGTAGGGCCTGGAAGCCTTCCGGATCGGTCTCCGGATGGTGCGTGGGCAGGCGGCTGCGGTAGGCCAGGCGGATGGTGTCCAGGTCCTGGGTCGGTTCGATACCCAGGCGAATCCAGCAGCTCATGACCAGCAATCCTCTTCCAGCGTCGTGGGGCGTTCAGGCTCGTCGATCGGCAATTCCCAGGGCAGGTCGGCGAGCAATTCGTGGGCGCCGATGCGCAGGTTCAGGACGATGCAGCGGTTCCAGTGCTCGCTGCCCTGGCGCTCCAGGTCGGCGGCGAAGGTGGTATCGCTGCTGTCGGACGCATTCCACAACGCTTTGCCGAACAGATAACCGGCGATGTAGGTGTTCCAGCGGTTGTAGTAGTGGCGGGCGCGCAGAGCCAGGCGATAGTGCAGGTAGAGGCTTTCTTCGCGGCTGATATGCCCCTTCTTGACCCCGGCGCGCAGCAGAAAGCTCATGCGTCCGAGGTCCCAGGCCCGCGTACCGCCAGGGCCGCAGTCGGGGAAGGTGCGTGCCGCATATTCGTACTTGACCCGGTCGCGAGCCGGCAGTGTCTCCAGCAGCGCCTGCCACTGGCTGGGCAGGCACCGCTGGAACTGCCAGTAGGCATTGCTCAATTCACAGGCATGGCCGTTGTCGGCCATGCTGAGTACGTCCAGCAACTGGGCACGGGTAGTGATACCCCAGCCGCTTTCCAGGTCGGTCTGATCGTCGCCCTCGAAATAGTCGGGGGCGGTGAAGCTGGCGCCGTTGAGCGCGGCCATGGGAGCGGAGAGGGCGTGCAGCCAGTGCTGGGCGGATTCGTCCATGAGCGGGTCCGAAGCTAAAATGTTGCGGGAATTGTAGGGAGGTTGAGTCCAGCTGAGCAATGCGCCGGGCGTCTCAGCGCCCCGCTTCCTCGGTGCGCAGTGTCAGCACCTCGTAGCCTTGGTCCGTCACGGCCACGGTATGTTCCCACTGCGCCGATAATCCGCCATCGCGGGTGATCACTGTCCAGCCATCCTTGAGGGTTCGGGTACCGCGTGCGCCTTGGTTGATCATCGGCTCGATGGTGAACACCATCCCCGGTTGCAATCTCATGCCCATACCGCGCTGACCGTAATGCAGCACTTGCGGCGCTTCATGCATCTGTGTGCCGATGCCGTGGCCGCAGTACTCGCGTACCACGCTGTAGCCGGCGGCTTCGGCGAACTGTTGGATGGCATGGCCAACATCGCCCAAGGTGGCGCCGGGTTTGACTTGCTCGATACCCTTCCACAGGGCCTGATACGTGGTGTCGACCAGGCGCCGGGCGTCGTCGCTGATCGCGCCGATGCAGTACATTTTCGAGGAGTCGGCGATGTAGCCACCTTGTTCGAGGGTGATGTCGACGTTGATGATCGAGCCCTCCTGCAGCACTTCATCCTTGTTCGGCATGCCATGGCAGACCACCTGGTCGACCGAGGTGTTCAGCGCATAGGGAAAGCCATACTGGCCTTTGCTGGCCGGGCGCGCCTTGAGGGTGTCGACGATGAAGGCTTCGGCGCGATCGTTGATCTGCAGGGTGGTGACGCCCGCGCGGATAAAGCCGTCGAGGTCAGCGAAGACGCGTGCCAGCAACTCGCCTGCACGGCGCATCAGCGCCAACTGGTCGGCGTTCTTGAGGATCGGTTTGCTCATTGCAACAGTTCCTTGAGCGTGGCGTGTTCCTGGCGCAGCAATTGGCGCACGAGTTCGGGATAGGTCGCCTCGGGATGCAGCTCGGCCAGCATGCCGATGCGAATCCAGTGCTCGGCCTGGGCGTTGATCGAACGTGACATCGCGCCGCTGGCGATGCGCAGGTCTTCGTGGAGGTGGTCGCAGATCTTGACGATGCCCATGGGGAGTGCTCGGTATGAAACGTATATGGATCATATAGCGAGGGATGGGGGTGTGTCACGCTTCCTTGTCCACAGCCCTATACCTTGACGATAGGCTCTGAAACTCATTTTTAGAGACCTGCGGCTTCGCGAAGTTTTAAAAATTTAAAAGTACGGGTCTGAGCCTGACTTCGAGCTTTCGCTTGAATACCTGTCGCGGTCTATCGATAAACTCGAGAGGTGGTGTATTTACGTCGAAAAGGAATAGCGATAGCGGCTGGCAAGTAGTTCTACGTAGCTATCATATCCCGCCACCAAATAGTGCTTGAGCTCAAGGAGATTTGCTGGATCATAGATTGCACGTTTTTCCATGAGCCAATCTGAGTTGGTGACTTGGTAAAATTTCGGGTCAGGATGTGTGCCTGTTTTTTTTCAGTATTCTAAATCGTCATCTTTGATGCCTAGTATTTGATATTTTAAATGATTTGACTCGTAAAAGTTGAGGGTGATGCAGCGTAGCTCAGCGACATTTTCGAACGCTAAAGTAGTAATTGAATGTGTTCCATTTTTATGGTCATGGAGACGCTGGGCTTCGATTTCTAGACGTACATCGCCCGCTTCATTGTAGATGGCTGTTAAAAAAGTAGTATCGATAGTGAATTCTATTTTCTCAGGGGTAAGCTTTATCATTTTGTAGGCGCTATTTTTATTCGCAAACAAGGGGTGTGTAACGATTACTACGCCATCCTTGTCACGGGTCAAGTCTGCGGATCTGGAGTTTTTAATTCTTAAAGCCCTCGGCAAGAGGTCGTGATACGTATTGGTAAAGAGCAAAAAATCCATATCAATAATATTTTGTGAATCACTGCGAGTTTGCTTGATCGTTTGTTGTTTCAGTGAGGTATAGAAAATCCTCAAACACTATTTTAATTGTGGCGTCCTCGAATCTTATTTCGTGCTGAAATGTATTGGTGGGCTCTAGAGCAATGACTTCATCAATTATGAGATCTCCGTGCGTGGAATGATTGGCCGGCCATGCTGTGGTATTCTTCTCAATTGAGTAACTAGAAGTGTTGTAGTAGTGAAGCTTAAGGGTGTTTCCGTAGGCGCCGGCGAGAATAATAGTAATATTGCTGAGGGTGCGCTCCTCTTTTTCATACTCTTCCACAGTGAGAGTATGTAACCGTGCATCATGCAGGCATCTGCGATCAGAAGGGTCATAATGCCACGGCTCACTCATGAACTCGTATAGGGCAGGAGGGAGCAGTTGCTTCACGCTTTCGACGTACGCGCCATAGGCGCTACTGTCTAAGCTGTAGCCAGAGCGGGTTTCACGGAGTTTGATTATCTTCATAGCTAAAGTTCGCATCCAGATAGCCCAGAGGCCCTGATTGATTGGGTATTCCTGTACGGCTTTTTTACTGCCGAGAGTACCTTCAGGTAGCTAACCGTTAGTCTTGCGTAGCTGATCCACTGCTAGCCCGTTGAACGTGGTGAAACAGTGATGCCGACGATCTTCGCCGCCTCGGTCAGGGCGCTGGTGAGCTCTGCCATCAGGGGGGATGCAGTATCCGGTCATCCTTGCGGACAGCGTGCAGGTTGCCAATTGAAACAGCACCCTACAAAGCTACCCCCTTCGCAGCAAGTCGAAGTGTCCGAAAATGCGATCGGATCAATGAGCGCGGGCGGTAGCTTGCAGCCGAGCACCGCGTGGTTAAACTGCCGTGCATGAACCTCGATACCCGCATCAAATATCGCCACCTGCTGTGCTTCCTCGAAATCGCCCGCCAGGGCAGCCTGGCCCGTGCTGCCGATGTGCTGGCGATCAGTCAGCCGGCAACGTCCAAGACCCTCAAGGAGCTCGAGGATTTGCTCGAGGCCCGACTGTTCGAGCGCAATCGCCAGGGTGTGGAACTGACAGCGGCCGGGGTACGCTTCATGCGTCATGCCGGGCCAAGTGTGCAGGCGCTGCGCGAAGGCATCGGCAGCGTCCGTGGCCAGGCACGCATGCCTTCTCGGTTGCGCATCGGCGTGCTGTCGACGGTCGAGGGGTTGTTGATGCCGGAGGTGTTGTGCCGTCTGCACCGGCGACACGAGGCGCTGGTGATTGATGTGGTCACCGGTGCCAGTGCCCAGTTGCTGGGGCAATTGCACCTGGGCGAACTGGAACTGGTGGTGGGGCGCATGACGGACAGCCCGCAGATTCAGGGGCTGTCGTTCGAGCACCTGTACAGCGAGTCCATGAGCCTGGTGGTGCGTCCCGGCCACCCCTTGCTGGCGCGCCAGATGCTGGACAGGGCAGGGGTGGGCAATTGTCCGCTGGTGCTGCCGCCCACCGGCACGACGATCCGCCAGCATGCCGACAGCCTGTTCGTGCAGTGCGCTATCGACCTGCCGCCGCAGCGTCTGGAAACCCTGTCGCTGGCCTTGAGCCGGCGCTATGTGCTGGGCAGCGATGCGGTCTGGGTGGCGCCGCGCGATGCGGTACTGATCGATCTGCGCCGTGGCGAACTGGTGGAGCTCGACCTTGGCCTGCGCGAACCGGGCGGTTCGGTGGGTATCTGCCGCAACGCCGCCATGACGCAGAGCTCGCTGGCGCAATCATTATGCGAAGCGTTGCGTGAAGTAGCGGGTGAGTATCGCGAGGGTCGCTATCCCTGAAGCGTGGGTTTCCCAACCTGCTCGAGGCTGCATCTGGCCGATGCAGATGAAGATCCTGACATCCAGGAACTTCCCGCCGCAAACCCGCTCCTATGCCGGTAGCCATTGGTCATGGCCGCCTGCTAAGCTCGCGGCCTTTACCCCGATTGCCCTTATGGCGCATGAACAAGGAAATAGCATGAAACAGCATCGTTTGGCGGCTGCGGTTGCCCTGGTAGGCCTGGTCCTGGCTGGCTGCGACGCTCAGACCAGCAACGTCGAGCTGAAGACCCCAGCGCAGAAAGCCTCTTACGGCATCGGCCTGAACATGGGCAAGAGCCTGGCGCAGGAAGGCATGGATGACCTGGACTCCAAAGCCGTGGCCCTGGGTATCGAAGATGCGGTTGCCAAGAAAGACCCTCGCCTGAAGGACGAAGAACTGGTCGAAGCCTTCACTGCCCTGCAGAAGCGCGCTGAAGATCGCCTGGCCAAGGCCAGCGAGGAAGCGGTTGCCAATGGCAAGAAGTTCCTCGAGGAAAATGCCAAGAAGCCAGGCGTGGTCACTACCGCCTCGGGCTTGCAGTACGAAGTGATCAAGAAGGCCGATGGCCCTCAACCCAAGCCGACCGATGTGGTCACCGTCCACTACGAAGGCAAGCTGATCGACGGCAAGGTCTTCGACAGCTCCGTCGAGCGTGGCAGCCCTATCGATCTGCCGGTCAGCGGCGTCATTCCTGGCTGGGTCGAAGGCCTGCAACTGATGCACGTCGGCGAGAAGTACAAGCTGTACATTCCGGCTGACCTGGCCTACGGCGCGCAGAGCCCAAGCCCGCTGATCCCGGCGAACTCGGTACTGGTCTTCGACCTCGAACTGCTGGGTATCAAGGACCCGAGCAAACTCGACGCCGAGCCGGCTGCACCGGCCGAGGCACCTGCCAAGTAAACTGGCACCGGTTGTCTCTGGACGCCCCGTTTCGACGGGGCGTCTTCGTTTTCGGCGCCTGCCCGAAGCGAACACCCTGGCGGAGACACTGTCTGAGCTAGCATGTGCCTTGCCATGGCAGGCTGACGTGAAAACGCCACTCACCTGAAACAGTTGTGTAAAAAACGCCCGATCCAAGCGCGACCCTTGCCCCGTGGGCGTGCGACGCGCTTGAGAGGCGCCCTGTTCACAAGGTTATCCACAATAAATGTGGATAACCTTTCTGCCCCAGCATTGGAGGCTTCATGCGCGCACCTTGGAATTTCGCCCGGTTCATGCCACTGGCCGAGCGCCTGCTCAGCCGCGGCCGTCTGCCCGCATTGTTGTTTGCCGTGGCGCGCAAAGGACCGAAGCTGAGCCATTTGCGCGAGGATCTGCGGCTGATGCAAGGGCTGTGTCTGGCGTGGTGGCGGGGCGAGTACCGTGCGGTGAGCCCCAAGGCACTGGTGACCATCGTCGCTGGCCTGCTGTATTTCGTCAGCCCTCTGGATGCGATTCCCGATTGGATCGTGGGGGTGGGGTTTCTCGATGACATCGCCGTGCTGGGCTGGGTGATGAAGACGGTGGCCGATGAACTCGCCCGCTTCAAGGCCTGGCGCGACAGCCAGTCGCCTGAGCGTCTGCGTGTGGTCGAGCGCCTGCCTGATACCCCTGAAGCCCTGCGCCTGGAGCGTACGCGCAACTGAATCGGTGCGAAATGCACAGATCTCAGCGCTTAGGTCATATAATTGACAGATTGGCATAAGGGTTATGCCGAGCAATTACATGCCTAAGGGGGTTGTATGGGTATTCAGGTCATCAGTCGAGACGGTCAGCCCGAGTATGCGGTCATTCCCTGGGCTGACTATCAAGCGCTGCGCGAGGCGGCTGGCCAGGCCCCCATTGCAGCCGATGAGCCCGCCCGTGCAGCCTGCCCACCTCCTGATACCGCGCAAAGTGCCAGCCTGCCCAGTCTGGGTGAGCTGGCGCAGTTGCGTCAGGCCAAGGACCTTGCGCCTGAACAACTGGCGCGCAGTGTCGGTATCAGTCCGTCTTATCTGGCCATGATCGAATCGGGTGAGCGCGTGCCGGACGCGGCGATTCAGCGCAGCCTGGCCTGGCACCTGGGCATCGCTGGCTGGAGCGAGCCGTCATGAGTCAGGTCAGGATCAGCCGCCAGCAGTGGCAGAACCTGCTGGCCGAGCTCGACCTGGCCCGACGACAACGTCACCTGCTCACCTACCGGGCGCTGCTCGAACGCTTGCAGTTGCCCAGCCCAGCCATGCAGACCCTGACCGCCGCGCTTGAGTACCTGGCGCTGCTCGATGCTCGTGCCGAGCAACCGCTGCGCAGCTCGTTGGTCATCAGTCAGGGGGCCAGTCGCCTACCGCGCACCGGTTTCTTCGAATGTGTAGAGCGTCTGGGACGGTTTTCCGGACCGGTCGACGGCATGGAAGCCGCGTCCTGGCATGCGTCTGAAGTGGTGCGAGTGTTCGAGTTCAGCTATCCCGAAACAACCGCCACGCAGCGGGGTTGATCGTCCTGCGGACTGCTGCTATCCGCCGGTGTCGATCAAGCTGAGGCTGGGGCCAGCCGTATCCTTGGCTTGCCGCTTGGCCTGAGAGGCAAGATCAGCCAACTGCGCCGCATCCAGCCCGTCGCAACGCTCCGGGCGCAGCCACACCACGCCGATCGACAGCGACAGCAAGGCGAAGGTCTCACGTTGCCCCTGGCGGTTATGGGCGATGAAGCAGCCCGCCTGCAGATGCTCATTGCGGTAGAAGCGCTTGCATTCGCCTAGAAAACGCTCGATCAGGTGCTCCAGGCGGGGGCGCCAATCGGGGGTGCCGAGCACCAGCATGAAATCGTCGCCGCCAATGTGGCCGACGAAATCCTGATTTGGGTCGACGCAGTCGCTCAGGCACTGTGCCAGGCACAACAGCACCTCATCCCCGCGTGCGTAGCCATAGATGTCGTTGAAGGGCTTGAAGCTGTCGATGTCCACGTAGCACACCGCCGCCGCTCGTTGTTGCTCCAGCAAGCGTGCAAGGCACTGCTGGATCGGCACGTTGCCCGGTAGCAGGGTGAGTGGATTGGCATAACGCGCCTGCTGGATTTTCTGTTCAGTGATCAACTTGAGCACATCGATGACCCGGCCCAGGCCCTGATACCGACCGCCCTGGGTAATGATGAAGTCTTCTTCGATGCGCTGGCGGGCGCGGCTGGTCAGCAGGCGACTGACCTGTTGCAACGATTGGCTGCGCTCGACGGCGAGGAAGTCCTCGCTCATCAGCCGGCTGATCGGCTTGCGCGCGAACAAGTCGGTCGCGAAAGGCTTGAGCAGTACATCGGCCAGCGAGTGACGGTGCACGATCCCGCGTGGCTGACCGTGAGCATCCAGCACTGCCAGGGAGTTGAGGTTGGCCTGGCGGCGGAAGGCTTCAAGCACCTGTTGGGTCGGTGTATCGAGGGCCACAGCGGGCTGAGCGATCAGCAATGCCACCAGGTCGGTGCTTTCCTCGCCTACCACCAGCGCGTCTTGCTGACGTTGCGGCAACAGGCCCTGCGCATCGCGAGGAGGAAATTCCTGTGGACGGCCCAGCAGGTAACCTTGCAGCAAATCGACGCCCATTTCGGCGAGTACCGTCAGCTCTTCTGCCAACTCGATGCCCTCGGCGATCACCTGGGCGCGCGACGCCCGGGCAATCTGCAGAATGGAGCCGACGAACTCGCGCTTGAGCGGGTCCTGGTGGATGCCATCGATGAAGTGACGGTCGATCTTCACGTAGTCCGGTCGTAATTCCGACCACAGACGCAGGCTGGAATAGCCAGCGCCCAGGTCGTCCAAGGCGATGGAAAAGCCCATGTCGCGATAGTGGTGCAGGGCGTTGAACAGCAATTGGAAGTCTTCAGTGGGCGTTTGCTCGGTCAGCTCGATCACCACTTGGCTCGGATGCAGGCCAACCTGTTCGAGCATTTCCAAAGTGCGCCCGGAGGGGTGATGCGGTTCGAGCAGCGATTCGGGAGAGACGTTCAGAAACAGCTTGCCTTCCAGGCCCAGCTCGCTGAACCGGCGGCAGGCGTTCTTCCGGCACAACACCTCCAGCTCGCTCAGGCGCCCGGCCTGGCGGGCGATGGCGAATAGATTCAGGGGCGAGTGCAGCGGGCTGTTGGACGGGCCGCGACTGAGCGCCTCATAGCCGAGCACGCGTCGCTCCGAGAGGCAGATGATCGGCTGGAACAGGCTGTGGATACTGCGTTGAGCCAGAATGGCGCTCAAGGCACTGAGCTGTTCGGTGACGGTCATGGAGGGCTTCCTGAAAATGAAAGGGCCGGACGTCTGTGACGTCCGGCCCTACCATTTCACGACAGCGCGATGACTGTTTGATGACAGATCAGGTCAATCTGCCATCAGTGCCATCATTCATTTTTTCGCCACTTGAGCGCTCAGCCGCAGATAGTCGAGCAGGATGCGTCCGGTTTCTGCCAGGTAGGCGTCGTCTTCTGGCTTGGAGTCGTCCTTCTCCTCGGGAAGGGCGTCTTCATCAACCTTCTTCAGTTCTTTGAGCGGCTCTTCGCCCTTGGCCTTGCGCCGGGCGTTTTCCAACGCCAGTTGCTTGGCTTCGATGGCATCGTGCTGAGCACGGCGGTCCTGCTCATTGAGGCTGACGGTC
The DNA here is from genome assembly GCF_047039205.1 of Pseudomonas sp. SC11. Taxonomy (NCBI): domain Bacteria; kingdom Pseudomonadati; phylum Pseudomonadota; class Gammaproteobacteria; order Pseudomonadales; family Pseudomonadaceae; genus Pseudomonas; species Pseudomonas sp. SC11. Next base: position 1,657,930 of record NZ_CP178183.1, read on the forward strand.
TTCTCGTTCATCAACTGCTGTGTCAGCGCCAGGCGATCGCGGATGTAGGTGAACTCGGCGTCCTTGACGCTACGCGCATCATGCTGAGCCTTGAGCTGGGCCAGGAACGGTTTGAACGGATCGGCCGCCGGCTTGACCACAGGGCGGATGGTGTCCCACGGCATGGCCTCGGGCAGGGCGCTCTCGCCGATTTCCTTGGTGTCGATGATCGACGGGTAATCGATGTCCGGCAAGACGCCCTGGTGTTGGGTGCTCTGGCCGGAAACCCGATAGAACTTGGCCAGGGTCAGCTTGAGCTCGCCATGATTGAGCGGCTGGATAGTCTGCACGGTGCCCTTGCCGAAGGTCTGACCACCGATGATCAGCGCCCGGTGGTAGTCCTGCATGGCACCGGCGAAAATCTCCGAAGCCGAGGCCGAGAGACGGTTGACCAGCAGCGCCAGCGGGCCTTTGTAGAAGGCACCGGGATTTTCGTCCTCGAGAACGTCGACTCGGCCATCGCTATTGCGCACCAGCACGGTCGGACCTTTGTCGATGAACAGACTGGTCAGTTCGGTGGCCTCCTGCAACGAGCCGCCGCCGTTGTTGCGCAGGTCGATGACCACACCGTCGACCTTTTCCTTCTGCAATTCGGTCAACAGCTTCTTCACGTCGCGCGTGGTGCTCTTGTAGTTCGGATCACCGGCGCGATAGGCCTTGAAGTCGAGGTAGAACGCCGGGATCTCGATGATGCCGAGCTTGTAGTCGCGGCCATCCTGCTTGAGCTTGAGCACCGACTTCTTCGCGGCCTGCTCTTCGAGCTTGACCGCTTCGCGGGTGATCGAGACGATCTTGGTGGTCTGGTCGTTCGGCGCGTTGCTCGCCGGAATGATCTCCAGGCGCACCACCGAGCCTTTCGGTCCACGGATCAGCTTGACCACTTCGTCCAGGCGCCAGCCGACCACATCGACCATTTCCTTGTTGCCCTGGGCCACGCCGATGATCTTGTCGGCAGGGGCAACCTGCTTGGTCTTGGCAGCGGGGCCGGCCGGCACCAGGCGCACGATCTTGACCTGGTCGTTGTCGCTCTGCAGCACTGCGCCGATGCCTTCGAGCGACAGGCTCATGTTGATGTCGAAGTTCTCGGCGCTGTCGGGCGACAGGTAATTGGTGTGCGGGTCGTAGGACTGGGCGAAGGTGTTGATGTAGGCCTGGAAGATATCCTCGGCGCGGGTCTGGTCCAGACGCGCGAGCTGATTCTTGTAGCGCTTGATCAGGGTTTCCTGGATCTGCTTCAGGTCCTTGCCCGCCAGTTTCTGACGCAGCACTTCGTCTTTGACGCGTTTGCGCCACAGGTCGTCCAGCTCGGCCTCGGACTTGGGCCACGGGGCGTCCTTGCGGTCGACCAGCAGGTCTTCCTTGACGGTGAAGTCGATCTTGTCGACGCCCTTGTCCAGCATGGCCAGGGCGTAGTCCAGTCGCGCCTTCACCCGGTCAAGGTAGCGCTTGTAGATGGTGAAGCCAGGGTCCAGGTTGCCGTTCTTGAGGAAGTCGTCGAACTGCGTCTTCCACTTGTCGAACTCGGCGATGTCACTGGCCATGAAGTAGCTGCGCGAGGGATCGAGCAGCTTGATGTAACTGTCGTAGATGATGACCGAACGGGCATCGTCCAGCGGTGGCTTGCTGTAGTGGTGGCGCTTGAGCAGCTCGACCACGTTGAGACTGGCGACGACTTCGTCACGGTCCGGCTGCAGGCTGTCCCATTTGTTGGCGGCGGCCGCATTGCCACCGAGCGTGAGGCTGCCCAGGCCGATGACCAGGGCGAGTGCGGAGCTGGGGAGGAAATGCTTCATGCTGATTCGACGTGGGGGCAATTGATCACGCATAGTAGGCCGTCTTTTCCTTTCACCGGTTCCATGAAACCGGCTCAATACTGCAAAAAACCCGGGACGCGATGAGCCCGGGTTCAGTCATGACTCAACTATGGAGGCACTGTGAAGGCATTGCAAGGCGTTGACGGGCATGTAGCCTGGGTCCAGGCGCAGCGTCCCGTGTGTGATGCGGGGCAGGTACGCATTCGTGTTGCGGCGGCAGGGTTGAATCGCGCCGATGTGCTGCAAAAGGCCGGGCACTACCCGCCGCCCCCAGGTGCGAGTCCGTATATGGGGCTTGAGTGCGCTGGGGTGATCGAGGAGATCGGTGCCGGTGCTGGCGCTGACTGGCGTGTGGGCGACCGCGTGTGTGCGCTGCTTGCCAGTGGCGCCATGGCCGAGGAAGTGGTGGTCGACGCACGCCATGTCCTGCCGGTGCCCGAGGGCCTGAGCCTGCACGAAGCGGCGGCAATCCCCGAAGTGTATGCCACGGCCTGGCTGAACATCTTCCAGCTCGGCGCGTTGAAGGCGGGCGAGAAAGTGCTGGTGCATGCTGGCGCCAGCGGCGTCGGCTCGGCGGCGATCCAATTGTGCAAGGCGTTCGGCAGCCCCGTGTGGGTTAGCGTAGGGTCGCAGGACCGTCTGGATTACTGCCAGGCGCTGGGTGCTGCGGGCGGTGTGGTGCGTAATCAGAACCTGGATGCGCTCGAAGCCCTGGGGCCTTTCGATGTGGTGCTCGATCCGGTCGGTGCCAGCTACGGCGCGCTCAATCTCAAGGTGTTGGCGCGCGACGGGCGCTGGGTGATCATCGGCCTGATGGGCGGACGTCAAGTAGAAATGGACCTGGCGCAGGTGCTGGGCAAACGCCTGCAGATCACCGGTTCGACCCTGCGCAATCGCGACGATGCGTTCAAGGGCGAGTTGTTGCGCGAGTTGCGTCAGCAGGTCTGGCCACTGTTCAGCGAAGGGCGACTGTCGCCGCAATTGGTCGATACCTATCCGGTCGAGTTCGCCGAGGCGGCCTACCAGGCGCTAGAAGGCAATCAGGTGTCGGGCAAATTGGTGATGGTGATCGATCCGACGCTGGTCTGAGACTCACGCTTGCCCAGGCTTGGGTCTGCACCGCAGCCCCAAGTCCAGGCACCCGCTCATGCCCAGTTCAGCACCGGCCAGCCCTTGGCCTCGGCCTGCTTGCGCAGTTCCGTATCGGGGTTCACCGCATACGGGTGATCGACTTTCAGCAGCAGCGGTAGATCGTTCCTGGAGTCGGAATAGAAGCTGGCGCCTTCCAGATTCTCCTGTTCCTGGTCCAGCCACTCCAGCAAGCGTGTGATCTTGCCTTCACGGTAGGTCAGCACCCCATGGGTGCGCCCGGTATACACGCCGTTGACGGCCTCCAGCTCGATGGCCAGAAACTCATCGACGCCCAATCGCGCGGCGATCGGCCCAACCAGATGGGTGCCAGACGCAGAAATGATCAGGATGCGATCGCCATTGTGGCGGTGTTCGGCGATGCAGCGGCAGGCGTCGCCATAAACGATCGGTTCGATCACGTCCTCGACCCACGGCTCCACCAAGTGTTCGACTTCCTCCAGCGTGCGCCCGGCGATCGGCTCCAGGCTGAACGCCATGTAGTCCTCCATCTGCAACTGACCCTTGCCATAGGCGTCCATCAACTCACGGTCGCGGCGCAGGAAGGCCTCGCCATCGACCCAGCCCAGCCTGGCCATCTGCGCGCTCCATAACGACGCGCAATCGCCATGGATCAGGGTCTCGTCCAGATCGAAAATTGCCAATGCCATGCCTGAATCTCCTTAAGCCACTTCACGTAGTGCGGCGGGATCGAACGACAGCGTCACCCGCTGGCCGTCGGCATAGAGGTCGGCGGATGAGCGATTGAGTACGTCCACCACGACCTCCACGCCGCGTGCCTCGACACGATAACGGATCACGTTGCCCAATAGGCTGTGACTGCGGATCTGGCCGTCCAGTTCGCCCTCCAGCCCCAGGCTGATCGATTCTGGGCGAATGGCCAGGCGCGAGCCGATTGGACGTTGCAGCAGACGGCTGGCGCTGTCGGCATCGAGCAGGTTGTAGTTGCCGATGAAGCCGGCAGCGAACAGGTCCACCGGGGCCGTGTACAGGGTTTCGGCGTCGCCGCTCTGGACGATGCGCCCCTGGTTCATCAGGACGATGCGATCCGACAAGGTCAGCGCTTCTTCCTGGTCGTGAGTGACGAACAGCGTGGTCAGGCCCAGCTCGCGCTGGATGGCCCGGATCTGCTCACGCAGGTGCTTGCGGATGCGTGCGTCCAGCGCCGACAGCGGCTCATCGAGCAGCAACAGACGTGGACGGGTGACCAGTGAGCGGGCCAGCGCCACGCGCTGGCACTGGCCGCCGGAGAGCTGGTGCGGATAACGACCGGCGAAGGTGGTCAGTTCCACCAGCTCGAGGGCCTCGCGCACACGCACCTGGCGCTCCTCGGCCTTGACCTTCTGCATGCGTAGCCCGAAGGCCACGTTCTGTTCGACGGTCATGTTGGGGAACAGCGCGTAGCTCTGAAACACCATGCCGATACCACGCTTCTGCGGACTCAGCGGCACGATGTCCTGGCCGTCGAGCAGGATGCGTCCGCCATCGACCGGGGTCAGCCCGGCGATGCAGCGCAGCAGGGTGGATTTACCACAGCCCGAAGGACCGAGCAGGGTGACGAACTCGCCACGCTCGACCGTGCAATCGATGTTCTCGAACACTGTGCTGCCGGCATAGCGCTTGTGCAGTTGCTGGACGCTGACGAAGCTCATCGGGCTTTATCCTTGTTCAAACGGTTGGCGACCCAGGTCAGGACTAGGACGAAGGCAAAGTAGGAGATCACCAGGGCGCTGTTGTAGTGACCGCTGCTGTTGCGCATGTTGTTCAGGTACACCTGCAGGGTTTCGTAGCGAGTGCCGACCAGCAGGTTGGCGAACACGAACTCACCGAACAGGAAGGAGAACGACAGCAGCAGGGCTACCAACAGGCCTTTGCGCAGGTTTGGCAGCACCACCGTCAGGGCCGCGCGCAGTGGGCTGGCACCGAGCAGTTGTGCGGCGTCCATCAAGTCGCGCAGGTTGATCGCCTGCAGGTTGTTGGTGATGGCCCGGTACATGAAGGGCAGCGCGATGGTGAAATAGCAGCCGATGAGAATCCACGGGGTGCCGACCATGGCCATCGGCCCGCTGCCGTACAGTTGCAGCAGCCCGACCGAAGACACCACCGGCGGAACTGCGAAGGGCAGCAGGATCAGGATGTTCATCAGCGCGTCGAGCCTGGGAAAGTGGTAATGCACCACGAACAGCAGGGGCAGGATCAGCACGACCGACAGCACCAGCGCACCGATACAGACCAGCAGCGATTGGCCGAACGCGGCGAGAAAGCGCGGCTCACTCCACAGTTGCACATACCACTTCAAGGTCAGCCCGCTGGGCAGTAGCGTGGCCGACCAACTGGTGGCCAGCGAGTAGAGCAGGGTGCCGGCCAGCGGCAGCAGCAGGATCAGGAACAGCAGGTAGACCACCGTGCGGTGGTACCAGCCGCCATGGGGGGTATCAACGCGCATGGTAGCTCCTTTTCAGCAGCCATTGATGGACCATCGTGACCAGGGTCATGAGCCCCACCAGCACCATGGCCAGGGCGCTGCCCAAGTTGGGATCGAGGGTGATGTCGCCAGCGACCAGCGCGGCGATGCGAATCGGCAGCACATTGAAGTTGCCGGTGGTCAAGGCGTAGACCGTGGCGTAGGCGCCCAGCGCATTGGCCAGCAGGATCACGAACGTGCCCAGCAGCGCCGGGGTGAGAACCGGCAGGCCGATGTGCCGCCAGAACTGCCAGTGGCTGGCACCCAGCAGGGCGGCCGACTCGCGCCAGTCTTCACGCAAGGCGTCGAAGGCTGGGTAGAGCAACAGCACCCCCAGCGGGATCTGGAAGTAGGTATAGACGATGATCAGGCCGGTGCTGGAGTAGATGCTGAAATCGTCCAGCAGGCCGATCTCCTTGAGCGCCAGGGTCAAGGCGCCGTTGAAGCCGAGCAGGATGATGAAGGCGAAGGCCAGGGGCACGCCGGCGAAGTTGCTGGTCATGTTGGCGAAGGCGCTGACGAAATCGCGCAGGCGCGAATCGACCTGGCGCAGGGAGTAGGCGCCGAGGGTGGCGATGACGATACCGAACAGGCTCGACCAGAAGCTGATCTGCAGGCTGCGCTCGATGGCCTGGAGGTAGAACTTGGAAGTGAAGATCTTGCTGAAATTCTCCAGGCCCCATCCGCCTTCGCCTTGCAGGCTGGCAATGGCCACCCAGACCAGCGGGGCGATCTGGAAGACGATGAAGAACACGGCGAAGGGTAACAGGCAGAGCAGGGCCAGGTAGCGGCCGCGGTGGTTGGCATTCACTTGAGCAACTCCCGACACAGCGGTTTGTCATGGGCCGCGCCGAGCAGCTCGCAGAGCGTGCCACACAGTTCGGTCTGCAGGGGCTGGGCGGCGGGATCGAGGCTGAAGGCGTCACCGAAGACGAACAGCGGCACCTCGCGCTCCTCGGGCAGCAGGCCATTGTGCGAGCGGTCGTTGTTCATGCCGTGATCGGCGGTGACCAACACCTGGTAGCCTTCGGCGAGCCATTGCGGCAGGTAGTCGGCCAGCAGCACATCGGCGCTTCTCGCCGCATTGCGGTAGTGGCTGCTGTCCAGACCATGTCGGTGACCGGCGTCGTCGATGTTCATCGGATGCACCAGCAGGAAATTCGGTGCGTGCCGGCGGCGCAGGTATTCGGCATCGGTCAGCAGATGAGAGTCGGGGTAATGGTCGGCGTAATAGAACAGCCCGTGCTGGATCGGCAGTTCCGGCGCCTCGGTGTGACGGTCTCGCACGGGCTCGAAGGGAGAACGGTTGTACAGTTCGCTGACCCAGTGGTAGGCCGCCGCTGCGGTCCTGAGGCCCGCTTGGCGCGCGTAATGAAACACGCTGAGCTGGTTGGACAGACGGCTCACCTGGTTGTGCACGATACCGCTGTCGATCGGCGCAACACCGGTGAGAATGCACTCGTACAGTGGTCGGGACAGTGAAGGCAGCTCGCATTTCAAGCGATACAGCGCGGCGCGGTCGGCTTCGACGTAGGCATGCAGATGGCCCATGGCATGGTGCGCGACGTGGTAATTGAGGCCGTCGAGCAGGACCAGGATGACGTTGTGGCTCACTTCAGTACTCCGCACAGGAACGGGGAGGGCGATGCCCTCCCTGTCGGGCTCAGCCTCACTTCATCTCGATGATGACCTGCTCCTGCCACTTCTGCGGCAGGGCCTTGGAGGTCTTCTCCCAGGCTTCGGCGTTCTCGATGGGTTTGGCAGCCTTGTACTGCTCGTTGGGCAGCAGCTTGGCCTGCACGTCCTCCGGGAGCTTCAAATGCTCGGCACGGATCGGGCGGGCATTGCCCTTGGCGAGGTTGATCTGGCCGGCGTCGCTGAAGATGTACTCACGCGCCAGTTTGGCGGCGTTGGGGTGCTTGGCGTACTTGTTGATGATCGTGGTGTAGCCGGAGATCACCGAGCCGTCCTGCGGAATCAGCACCTCGAAGCGCTTGGGGTCGATCTGCTCGCGGTAGCTCAGGCCGTTGAAGTCCCACACCACACCGACTTCGACTTCGCCCTTCTCCAGGGTCTGGATGGTCGGGTTGGCCAGCGACAGGCGCCCTTGCTGGGCGAGCTTGGTAAACAGTTGCAAGCCTGGCTCGATGTTGGATTCGTTACCTTTGAAGGCGATGGCTGCCGCCAGCACGCCATTGGCGGCCTGTGCAGCCGTGCCGACGTCACCGATGGCGACCTTGTACTTGCCCTTCTCAAGATCTTTCCAGGTCTTGGGACGTTCCTCTTCCTTGACCAGATCCTTGTTGATGATGAAGGCGATGGTGCCGGTATAGGCCAGGGCCCAGTGACCGTCCTTGTCCTTGGCCCATTCCGGCACCTGATCCCACGTGCTCGGTTTGTAGGGTTGGGTCACGCCCTTGGCCGCAGCGATGGGGCCGAAGGCGGCGCCGACGTCGCCGATATCGGCGCTGGCGTTGTCTTTCTCGGCGTCGAACTTGGCGATTTCCTGCGCTGAGCTCATGTCGGTGTCGCTGTGCTTGAGGCCGTACTTGCTGGCTAGATCATCCCAGGTGCCTTTCCAGTTGGCCCAGGCATCGGGCATGCCCACGCTGTTGACCGTGCCTTCCTTGCGGGCGGCCTCTTCCAGGCTGTTGAGGTCGGTATCGGCGGCCATGGCCGTGGTGCACAGGGCGATGGCCGAGCCCAGCAGTGACGCCATGAAGAACTTTTTCATCCGAAGCTCCTAGGGTGGGGTGCCTTGCAATCGTGGTGATGGACCTTGTTGTGTCTGCGGTTGATGCAGGCCTTGCTGCACAGGGTTGGTCTAGGTCAGCAAACCTTGCGCCAAGGTAGGCGGCGTGCATGACAGTTTGATGTAGGCGGGATCGGCTTTCCCTGGGTAACAAGGCCTGAATGCCAAGCGTAGACCACAACCCGGCCCTGGATTGACGGGCCCCTGACAGGTTCAGGAGGCGCTGGGCAACGGGCTTGTCACAGGATGTTCACGCGCGCTGCCTACGCTGACAGCCAACGCCCACCTGCCCTTTGTTGGGGCTGGTCTAGTCCAGATAGGTAACTTTCGATGCAGTCGACCCCCGCGCGGGCGGTAACAGCTATCTGCCATGCCTTGCAGGAGCAAATCGAGCATGGCCTGCTTGTGCCGGGTGGCAAGCTGCCGGCCGAGCGCAAGCTCAGCGATGTATTCGCCACCACCCGCATCACCTTGCGCGAGGCGCTGGTGCAACTCGAAGCCCAGGGATTGATTTATCGCGAGGAGCGCCGCGGCTGGTTCGTCGCGCCCGAGCGCCTGACCTACGACCTGATCGAGCGCAGCCATTTCCATGCCATGGTGTTGCAGCAGGGACGGGCTCCGGGCACCGAGCTGCTCTCGGCGCGTCTGCAGCCGGCGTCGGCCAGCATCTGCGCGCGCTTGCGTCTGCCAGCGCTGTCAAGCGTGGTGCGCATCTGTCGCTTGCGGCGCATCGACGGTCGGGGCGTGCTCTACGCCGAGCACTACCTGGATCCGCATCACTTCCCCGGAATACTCGAACGTGACCTGGGGCAGTCGCTCACCGAGATCTACGCCCGCGACTACGGCATTCGTTACGGCCAGGTGTGCTTCGAAATACTGCCGACCGCACTGCCGCCGGAGGCCGCCACGGCGCTGCGGGTATCCACGGGAAGTCCTGGTTTGCATATCACCCGGGTCAACAGCGATCAGCATGGGCACCTGATCGACTGTGACCTGGAGTACTGGCGGCATGACGCGATCCGTATTCGCGCCGAGGCCGGCTGATCCGGTCTCACGCCAGCCTAGCTGGAGGCCCCGGCACCCACCTCAGTCATCGCCCCGCCGCCCGCCGTCACCACCTGCACCGACAGCCGCGGCGTTGCCAGGTCCAGTCCGGCCTCGTCGAGTTGGCGCTTGAGCGCCAGGTTGAACGCCCGCGACACCTCCCACTGTTTGATCGGCGCGGTCTTGAAGCGTGCACGCAGGATCGCCGAGCCGGACTCGAAGCTCTCCACGCCTTGCAGCTCCAGCGGCGACCAGATGTTACGGCGCATCAGCGGATCGCTGCGCAGCTTCTGGCCAACTTCGCGGATCAGGGTGATGGCCTGGTCGATGTTCATGCTGTGCGGAATGGCCACGCGGAAGATCGCGTAGCCGAACTCGCGCGAGTAGTTCTTGATGCTCTTGATTTCACTGAACGGGATGGTATGCACGATGCCGTCGATGTCGCGCAGGCGCACGGTGCGGATGGTCAGGCCTTCGACGGTGCCCAGGTGACCCCCGACATCCACGTAGTCGTCGATGGCCAGGCTGTCTTCGATGATGATGAACAAGCCGGTGATCAAGTCCGCCACCAGCGACTGGGCACCGAAACCGATGGCCAGGCCGATGACACCGGCACCGGCCAGCAGTGGCGTGACGTTCATGCCCATGTTGGCCAGCGCGACGATCAGCGCGATGATGAAAATGGCCACGAACAGCACGTTGCGAATCAGCGGCATCATGGTTTGCGCGCGGGCGTTGGCCAAGCCGCGGCGCGAGCGGATGAGGGCGTGGTGCACCGCGGTATCGGCCAGGATCCATACCAGCCAGGCGGCGATCAAGGTACCGGCCAGGCCCATCAGGCGCACGCTGACGTCATGGCCGTCACCCTCGGCGAAGCTGATCATCGACAAGCCCCACACGCGCAAGCCCAGCTCGATGAACAGCAGCCAGATGAACAGGTGCGCCAACGCGTAGCCGAAGTTCTTCAGGCGCTCGGCATACACCGCCTGGCGCTTGTGGACGTTCTGCGGTTTGGCGGCATGGCGGCGCACCAGGCCGTTGAGCACCATGCACACCACCACCAGCACCGTGCACATCAGCGACTGGCGCAGGGCGGTGCTGGTGTCGCCGGCGGAGACGAAGGTGGCGAACAACGAAATGGCCACCAGAATCAGCGCCGGAACGAACCAGAAACTGCCCAGCAGCTCGATGGTGTCGCTCAGGGTACGGCGGGTCAGGCGCCGCGATAGCGGCTGGTTGCGGATCAGGTGGGCGATGGGGCGGCGGAAGCGCAGGATGAACAACCCGGTGCACAGCGCGGCCAGGACGTTGGTCACCGTGGCAATGGCGTGAGCCAGGTGAGTGCCCAGGGCGGCGGTCAGGCGCGGATCGCTCATGGCCTCGCCGAAGGCGGCGAAGCTGCCGATCAGCCACAGTGGGCGGAACGCCTGGTGACGTAGGATATGCAGGGCGCGGTGGCGATGCGGGCCGTCGAGCAGCGAGAAGGCGATCACACAGATGGCCGAGAAACAGGTGCCGATCACCAGCGCGTAGGCCAGTACCATGGCCAGGGATTTGCCCAGCGAAGGCGGCAGGGCGAAGCTCAGGTACACCGTAAAGATCAGCGCCACCAGCCAGGGGCCGAGTTTGCGCAGGGCAAAGCGCACCAGGTCCCAGGTGCGCGGATGCTGGGGCAGTTCTTCGGTCAGGCCGAAACGGATGCGCACGCGGTGGCCGATCCAGTTGAACGCATAGGCCAGCAGGCTCCACACGGCGATGACCGCCGCGAAGCCGAAGAGAATGGCGGGCCACTGGTGCACCGGCACCACCAGATCGGCCAGTTCGACCTTGGCTTGCTCCAGTTCCTGCGACCAGCGCACGAAGGGACTGGCGTCGCCGCTGAACTGCTGCTCGAAGTCGTGCAGCGCCCCGCCGATCAGGCCCAGCACGCCCTGCTCGACGCTCGGTTGCGTCTGTTTGCTGGCGTCGCGCAGCTTTTTCAGATCGGCCAGCAGCTTGGTGCGCTGCTGGTCGTTTTCGAGGTTCTTGATCACCTCGTCGAGCGACTTGCTCAACGGCTCGGTGGCTTGGGGCTGCGCGGGCGTGCTGGAGCTCAGCAGGCCGGGCAGGCCTGCGGCCTGTACCGGGACGACGACGATCAACAGCAGCAGGGCAAGGCAACGCAGAAAGGCTGGCACCGGGAAATCTACCTCAGGTCAAACGATGGGCCGAGTGTAGAGGTTTATGCCGGGAGTTTCTCCAGGATCGTCCAGCAGGTGACGGCAAAGATGCCCAGCGTGCCGATCCACATCATCACCACGCCGATGTTGCGCTGGCGCAGGCTGAAACCCACGGTCAGCAGCAACAGGAACAGGAAGACGGGCAGGAACAAAGAAAGGAAAGGCGACATGAACAGAATCCTTCTGTCTGGAAGTGTCGGTAATCGAGCCGGGAGCGGCGTTTGCCTTCACCGGCATGCCTGCTCCCAGAGCCCGATACTACACCCTGCCTGGCCGCGTGTCGGCGATCAGGGCAGTTCCCGGCTGCGGTAGAACGCCGTCAGCACTTTGACCAGATGCGCCAGGTCCTGGCTACCGCACAGTTCGCGGATCGAATGCATGGCGAAGGTCGGCAGGCCGATGTCGACGGTGCGCACGCCCAAATGGCTGGCGGTGATGGGACCGATGGTCGAGCCGCAGCCCATGTCGCTGCGCACCACGAAGCTCTGTACGGGCACTTCCTCGGCCATGCACAGGTGGCGGAAGAAACCGGCGGTCTCGCTGTTGGTGGCGTAGCGCTGGTTGCTGTTGACCTTGATCACCGGGCCGGCGTTGAGCTTGGGGCCATGGTTGCCGTCGTGCTTGTCGGCGTAGTTCGGGTGCACGCCATGGGCGTTGTCGGCCGACACCAGCAGCGAGCGCTGGATGCTGCGCACATATTCGTCGCCATCCGGCAGCAGGCGCTGCAGGGTCTGCTCGAGCATCGGACCGTCGGCACCGCAGGCCGAGCAGGAACCGATTTCCTCGTGGTCGGTGCACACCAGCACGCAGGTTTCGTCGCTGTCGGCTTCGAGCAGCGCCTGCAGGCCGGCGTAGCACGACAGCAGGTTATCCAGGCGGGCGCCGGCGATGAAGTCGCCGTGCAGCCCGATGACCGCCGCGTCTTGGGTGTCGTAGAAGCTCAGCTCGTAATCGAGCACCACATCGGCGATCAGGCCATGCTCACGGGCCAGTTGTTCGGTAAGCAGTGCGCGGAAATCGACGCGCTCGTCGCCGGCCACCTGGGCCAGGATCGGCGGGAGTTCGTTCTGCGCATTGATCGCCCAGCCGTCATTGGCCCCCCGGTTGAGGTGGATGGCCAGGTTGGGAATGATGGCGATCGGCAGCTTGAAGTCCACCAGTTGGCTCTCCACCCGGCCGTCGCGGCGGAAGGTGACCCGGCCGGCCAGCGACAGGTCGCGGTCGAACCAGGGCGCGAGCAGGGCGCCGCCATAGACTTCCACGCCCAATTGCAGGAATCCGTGGCGCTGCAGCTCCGGCTGCGGCTTGACCCGCAGGCACGGGCTGTCGGTGTGCGCGCCGACCAGGCGCATGCCGCCGATCAGCGGTGAGTGCTTGCCCCGGCGCACGGCGATGATCGAGGAGTCGTTGCGGGTCACGTAATAGCGCCCGCCCGGCACCGTGTCCCAACTGTCACGCTCGTCCAGGCGCTGATAGCCCGCGGCGTCAAGGCGCTTGGCCAGGCTGGCGGTGGCGTGGAAGGGCGTAGGGGAGGCCTTGAGAAAGTCGATCAGGCCGGTGTTCAGTGCTTCACGCATAACTCACTCCAAATTCGAGCTTCAAGCGGCAAGCTGCAAGCTTCAAGCAAAGACGGTTGGCGGGGCAAGCGGTCTGCCGAGGTGCCGGCATTTTTTCTTGACGCTTGCCGCCCGCCACTGGCCGCTCAGAACGGCGCGGGGCACTCGAACTTCAACCGCTGGCCAGACACCGGATGGGTGAAGCTGAGCATCGAGGCGTGCAAGCACAGCCGGTCGTGAGCGGCCAGGGCCTCGGGATTGGCGTACAGCCGATCGCCCAGCAACGGGTGGCCGATGGAAAGCATGTGCACCCGCAATTGGTGCGAGCGGCCCGTGATCGGCGTCAGCTCCACGCGGCAGTGGTCGGCGTGGCGTTCCAGCACGCGCCAGAACGTCAGGGCATGCTTGCCCTGTTCATGATCGACCACGTGACGTGGCTTGGTCGGCGGATCGTAACGCAGCGGCAGGTCGATGCTGCCGCTGTCCAAGGCCGGTTGACCCCAGCACAGTGCGGTGTAGGCTTTTTCGGTTTCGCGGTCATGGAACTGGCGCGACAGCTCGCGGTGGCTGTCCGCATCACGGGCCAGCAGGATGATGCCGGAGGTTTCCCAGTCCAGGCGATGGACGATCAGCGCCTCGGGATAGCCGTTTTCCTGGAGGCGAGTGATTAGGCAGTCCTTGTTGTCTTCGGCGCGGCCTGGCACCGACAGCAGCAGGGTCGGTTTGTTGATCACCAGAATGGAAGCATCCTGATGCAGGATGTGGATGTTCGACAGCGGCATTGCGGGGTCTCTGTACAAAGCAGCGGGGCTGCGTGCGGCCCATCGCGCAATGCCTTCGCCCCTGCCGATGCTCTGGCCAAAGGCGCGGACCCCTCCCGCGATGGGCTGCAACGCAGCCCCGATGTGCTAGACCGGATCAGCGATCCGGCAGGGTGATGTTCAGCTCGAGGATCGAGCAACTGCCCTGGTTCTCCAACTCGATGTGCACGTCGTCGTTGCCGATGTTCACATACTTGCGGATCACTTCCAGCAGTTCCTTCTGCAGCGCCGGCAGGTAGTCCGGTTCACTGCGTTGGCCGCGCTCATGCGCCACGATGATCTGTAGACGCTCTTTCGCTACCGACGCGCTGCTCTGTTTCTGTCTGCCACGAAAGAAGTCAAAAAGGTTCATGGTTTATTTGCTCCCGAAAATGCGCTCGAAGAATCCCTTCTTCTGTACGTCGATGAAGCGCATCGGCTTCTCTTTGCCCAGCAGGCGGTCGACGGCGTCGCTGTAGGCCTGACCGGCATCGCTCTGGTCGTCGAGGATGACCGGGATGCCCTGGTTGGAGGCCTTGAGCACCGCCTGGGATTCGGGAATCACGCCCTTGAGCTTGATCGACAGGATCTCTTCGACGTCGGCCACGCTCAGCATCTCGCCCTTGACCACGCGCTCGGGGTGGTAGCGGGTGATCAGCAGGTGTTCCTTGATCGGCTCTTCACCGTTCTCGGAACGGCGCGACTTGCTCGACAGGATGCCCAGCATGCGGTCCGAGTCACGGACCGAGGAAACCTCGGGGTTGGTCACGACGATGGCCTCGTCGGCGAAGTACATCGCCAGGTGTGCGCCTTTCTCGATACCGGCCGGGGAGTCGCAGATCACGTACTCGAACTGCTCCTTGAGCTCCATCAGGACTTTTTCCACGCCTTCCTGGGTGAGCGCGTCCTTGTCACGGGTCTGGCTGGCGGCCAGCACGTACAGGTTCTCCAGGCGTTTGTCCTTGATCAGGGCCTGCTGCAGGTTGGCTTCGCCGTTGACCACGTTGACGAAGTCATACACCACGCGGCGCTCACAGCCCATGATCAGGTCGAGGTTACGCAGACCGACGTCGAAGTCGACGATCACCGTCTTGTGACCACGCAGTGCGAGGCCGGTACCGATGGCGGCGCTGGTGGTGGTCTTGCCCACACCCCCTTTGCCGGAAGTAACCACGAGAATCTTGGCCAAGGTGTTTCACCCCTAAATAAATGGGACCCTAAGTCCCAGCAAATGCAAAAAAGGCAACGGGAAAAGTTGCGCTTAAAATGGCGGCAGTATCCGTTAAAGACGGGTGATGTTCAACACGTCGCCGACCAGGCTCACCTGCACGCCCGAACCCCACAGCGGATCGCGGCGCAGGTCCTCGCAGACCTTGTACTGACCGGCGATGGAGACCATTTCGGCGGTCATCTGCTGACAGAAGATCCTGGCGCGGGTATTACCTTTGATACCGGCCAATGCGCGGCCACGCATGGCGCCGTAGACATGGATGTTGCCATCGGCGAGAAGTTCCGCACCCGGGCTGACCGAAGCGGTCACCACCAGATCGCCGCCCTGTGCGTAGATCTGCTGTCCACCGCGCACGGGGCTGGTGATGATGCGCGTGGGGCGCACCTCCGGTTCGGCAGGCGGCGCGGGAGCGGGCTCTGGCTTCTTCACTTCCGGTTCCGGCTCCAATGGCCGTTCACGGGCCCCGGAGGGCGGCAGCACCGGCAGGTCGATGGCAATCGCGGCGGCGATATCCTCGATGCGGCTGGCACGAATGGCCAAGGTGCGCAGGCCGTGGTGACGGCAGATGCGCATCAGTCCGGGCAGATCGATCGCGCCTTCGTCGGCTGGCAGCTTGTCCAGCGCCAGGACCAGCGGTGTGTTGCTGAAGAAATTGGGGGCCTGCGCGACCTTCGCCGCCAATTGGCGGTCGAGGGCCTGGAGGTCGTTGCGCGCCAGTTCCAGCACTGTGATGGCGAGCATGCTGCCCTTGAGCTGGAACACGTTGGCGGAGTCGGGTGTCTGGTTGAGGCTCATGGTCTGCATAGACGACTTGTAACGGAAAAAGTGCCCTGACTTATAGCGATAAGACCGATTGGCCGCAACCTGCGGCCAAAGGTTGTAGAATGCCGGGCCTTTGTCTTACCGGAAGCTTCAATGGATCGTCCGCGGTTTCGTCCCTATTTCCTTCACCCACGTTTCTGGGCCCTGTGGTTGGGCCTTGGCCTGCTGTGGCTGGTGGTGCAGTTGCCGTATCGAGCCCTACTGGCGCTGGGCAGCCTGTTGGGCGCGGTGATGTATCGCGTGGCCGGCGAGCGCCGGCGCATCGCGGCGCGCAATTTGGAGCTGTGCTTTCCAGAGCTGTCCAGCGACGAACGGCGACAGCTTTTGAAAGACAATTTCGCTTCCACGGGCATCGCCTTCTTCGAGATGGCCATGAGCTGGTGGTGGCCCAAAGAAAGACTGGCGCGGCTGGCCCATATCGAAGGGCTCGAGCATCTGCAGGCGGCCCAGCAGGACGGGCAGGGCGCCATCCTCATGGCGGTGCACTTCACCACGCTGGAGATCGGCGCGGCGCTGCTGGGCCAGGCCCATACCATCGATGGCATGTACCGCGAGCACGGCAACCCGGTGTTCGACTTCATCCAGCGCAGCGGTCGCGAGCGGCACAACCTCGATTCCCTGGCGGTCGAGCGCGAAGACGTTCGCGGCATGCTCAAGCTGCTGCGCAGTGGGCGGGCGATCTGGTATGCGCCGGACCAGGACTACGGCACCAAGCAAAGCCTGTTCGTGCCGCTGTTCGGCATCCCCGCTGCCACCGTTACCGCCACCACCAAGTTCGCCCGGCTGGGCAAGGCACGGGTGATCCCCTTCACTCAGAAACGCCTGGAAGATGGCAGCGGCTATCGATTGGTGGTGCATCCGCCGCTGGAGGACTTCCCTGGCGAGACCGAAGAGGCCGACTGCCTGCGCATCAACCAGTGGGTCGAGTCCGTGCTACGTGAATGCCCGCAGCAGTACTTGTGGGCCCATCGGCGCTTCAAGTCGCGTCCCGAAGGCGCCCCGCGCTTGTACGAGAAAAAGAAACGCTGACTCTCGATAACCAGGAAGGTATCCATGGCCGCACCTCCCATCACCGGGCTGATCCTTTCAGGCGGCGGTGCCCGCGCCGCTTATCAGGTCGGCGTGCTGGCCGGTATCGCCGAATTGCTGCCGGTGGGTGCGGCCAATCCCTTCCCGGTCATCGTCGGCACCTCGGCCGGGGCTATCAACGCCGTGACCTTGGCCAGCGGGGCCACGCATTTCGGCGATTCGGTGCAGCGCCTGACCCGCTTCTGGCAACACTTTCGCAGTCATCTGGTGCTGCGCAGCGACTGGCCCGGGGTCATCCGCCAGGCCAGTCGCTTCATTGGCCACGGCCTGCTCGGCCTCGGCCGGCAAAGCCCCGTGGCGCTGCTCGACAGCAGTCCCCTGCGTGCGCTGCTGCGCGCGCATCTGGATCTGGACGGTATCGGTCGCGCCCTCGACAGCGAGCAATTGCGTGCAGTAGCGATTACCGCCTTCGGTTACCAGTCGGGCCAGGCGGTGACCTTCTACCAGGGTCGTGGCGCCATCGAGCCGTGGCTGCGGCATCGGCGCATTGGCGTGCCCACGGCCCTGAGCGTCGAGCACCTGCTGGCCAGTTCGGCGATCCCGTTACTGTTCGCGCCGGTGCGCCTGGGCGACGAGTACTACGGGGATGGCGCTGTGCGTCAGTCGGCGCCGATCAGCCCGGCGCTGCATCTGGGGGCCAGCCGCGTCCTGGTGGTGGGCGTCAGCGGTAACCCTCAGCGCCCGGCCTCGCCGGTGCAGCGCGCGCGGGTGTTCAGTGGTCGACAGCCGAGCCTGGCGCAAATTGGCGCGCACCTGCTCAACAGCACCTTCATCGATAGCCTGGAAGACGACATCGAGCTGCTGCAGCGACTCAATCACCTGAGCCATCTGATACCGAGCCATGTGGAGGGCCGGCGTCTGGGGCTGGCGCCCATCGAGGTATTGGTGGTGGCGCCCAGCCAACCGCTGGACGAGATAGCCGCACGTCACCGACGGGAACTGCCTGCCGCATTGCGCCTGTTCCTACGCGGACCTGGGGCGACCAAAACCAGTGGCGCCGGGGTGCTCAGCTACCTGTTGTTCGAGGCCAGCTACTGCAGTGAATTGATCGAGCTTGGACGCAGCGATGCCTTGGCCAAGCGGCGCGAGCTGTCGCAGTTTCTGGGTTTGCCGGGCTGAGGAGGTAGCGGGTCGAATCTTGGAGAGCGACCCACCCCTGTGGTGAGCGGGGTGGGTCGCTGGGAGGCGGCAGCCGATCTACTCGGCAATTTGCAGCTTGCGTGCCTGGGTATAGACGTAGCGGACCTTCTCGTACTCGAACGGCGAGTTGGTCTGTCCATAACGGAAGTTGGTGGAGTAGCGTCGGTCGATCGCTTTGAGCAAAGTGATTTCCGGGTGATCGCTGCTGGTTTCGGCCACGTCGAGGAAATTCGCCTCACGCTCTCCCACGTAATCCACCACCAGGCCCGTGGTATCGCGCAGGTTCGAAGGCCCGAAGATCGGCAGCATGAGGTACGGTCCTTCCGGGACGCCGTAGAAGCCCAGGGTCTGGCCGAAGTCCTCGCTCTGGCGCGGCAGCCCCATCTTGGTCGCCGGATCCCACAGCCCGCCCACACCGATCAAGGTGTTGAACATCAGCCGCGCAGTGATTTCCGCCGAGCGCTTGCCCTTGAGTTGCAGCAGGCTGTTGAACAGGTTCGGTACATCGCCCAGGTTGTTGAAGAAGTTGCTTACGCCGGTACGTACGAACTGCGGCGTCACGTAGCGGTAGCCGTCGACGGCTGGAATGAACACCCATTGGTCGAAGCGGTAGTTGAAGTGATAGATGCGCCGGTTCATCGACTCCAGTGGGTCGTAGACGTTGAGCGCGGCCAAGGTGGAGCGCTCGAATTCGCGCTGGTCGAGGCCAGGGTTGAATTTCAGCTCGCGCATCGGGTCGAGGAAACCGTCCGACTCCACGGTCGGCGCGGCCGTGACGTCAGCCTCGATGACGCTGGTGCGCGGGGCGGTTTCAGCCGCCAGGGCGCTGGTGCTGATGAGCAGGGCGAGGGCAAGTACGAGTCTGTCAGCCACGGAAGAACTCCAGCATGTCTTTGGCGTTGACACGGTAGTTGAGGTTGCCGCAATGGCCGCCGTGTGGGTAGAGGGTCAGGCGATCGCCGAACACCTTGCGCAGGAAACCGATGTCGCCGGGGCCGAGAATGACGTCGTCGGCGTTGTGCATCACGGCGATCTTGGGGCTATCGCGCAGATAGTCGGTCAGGGCGTAGAGGCTCACCTGGTCGATCAATTGCAGCAGGTTGTTGCCGTCAGTGCGCGCTCGCCACATGGGAATGACCTGTTCGGTCAGGTAGCAATCGAAGTCGCATTGCAAGGCGCGCTTGAAGAACGGCGTCAGGCTAGTGCTTTCGGTGATTGGAAACTTCGGAGGAATGATCAGGCCGCGGCGGTTGATCAGGTCTGAGGTGAAGGCGATGTCGGCGGCGGAAAAGCGGAACGAGGTGCCGATCAGCATGGCCATCTGTTCGTTGGACAGGTGCTCGCGCGACTGCTGGAAGTCGTACAGCAGGGCGTCATTGAGGTCGACGAAGCCCTTGTCCTGGAAGTAGCGGGTGAGCTTTTCCAGCATCAGTTCATAGAAGGTGGTGCTGCGGTCGATGCCTTTGACCTGGGTCTGCACCATCTTGTCGAGGTTGTTGATCGAGGTATACAGGTTCACCGGCGGGTTGAGCAGCAGCACGCGCTTGAAATTGAAGCTGCGACGGGTCTCGTCCAGGTGGCTGACGAACGCAGCGTCCAGCGCACCGAGGCTGTAGCCGGTGAGATAGAAGTCGCTGATCGGCAGGCGCGGATGTTGGGCGCGCACGGCCTGCATGACCCGGTACAAGTCTTCGGCGTCCTCGCGGCTGACGCCGGGGGTGGCGAAGCGCGAGGCGGCGCTCATGAAGTCCCAGCTGGTCGGCGAGGACAACTGCACCACGTGGTAGCCGTCCTGGTAGAACAGTTTCTTGAGGTATTCGTTGATGGTGCTGCTGTAAGGCGCGCCGGTGCCAGCGATGATGAACACCAGCGGCGCCTTGTGATCCTGACGCGCCAGGCGGTAGCGCAGCTTCTTCACCGGCCAGAAGTTGTCCGGCAGCGTGAATTCGCGCTCAGGGCGCAGCGTCAGGCTGTAGTCGGATTGGTCGATGTCGTCATCGCTGGGCAGCGTCGGACGTTGGTCCGGCGGTGTCGTGGCGATGGTCGCTTCGAACGGGTTGGTCAGCGGATAGCCGTAGGTGGCCGGATCTATGTCCCGCGCGGAAGCAGCCGCAGCCAGGAGCAGGCCGCACAGCAGGGCGACGAGGCGCAACGGTCGAAGCATGGAGAGTCCCCCAGGAGACGGCAAAGGCAGTGTGGAGCTAGGACCATCAGGATGATGGCAAAGTTGCTTGGCGCGCGATCGTTTATGGTGGCTGATGTTGCCGTGAAAGTGGCTGGCGCGGCAATGGTCGTCATTGTGATCCTGAGCAGGTGAGAGTGTTGCATCTTGCGCCGTGGTTCTGGGGGATTATCCTGAGCGCCGATGACATTTTTCCCGGAGCCTTGCATGAGTCGTTCGCTGCCTGTGATTGCCCTGTTGCTGCTGCTGCCGTTATGGCTGGCGGCCAGCTACGGCGTGCGCTACGGCTTGATGGAGGACAGCCAGTGGGTGGGCCTGTGCAGCGTGCCGGCCGCGCACTGGCAATGCCAGGTGCGCTCGATGCTGGGGTTGTGGATTCACTTCCAGTGGATCGGCTGGCTGGGGCTGGGGCTGGCGCTGCTCAGCCAGGTATTGCGCGGGTGCGCAGGTTGGTGGTTAGCCGTGCTGGCGCTGCTGGCCGGGCTGTCGGCCTTGGTGCTGTACACGGCCAGCCTGGCCGTGTTCGCCGTGGTGCTGGCTGGGCTGCGCCTGGTGCGCGATGCCGGCACGCGAAATCGCGCCGGCTGAGGGAGCAGCTTGCGCCGCCTCAGGCAACGGCAGGCGCGAGCACGCTGCGCCGACGTGTCAGTGCCCCTACACAGAGGAACGACGTCAGCGCCAGCGCCGAGTAGAACACCGCCAGGGGCCACCATTGGCCTGCCGCCTGCCCGGCAATCAGGGTGCCGACCATCGGCGTGGTCCCGCCGATCAGCGCGCCGCAGGCTTGGTAGGCCAACGAAATGCCCGAATAGCGCTGGGCGACTGGGAACACATCGGTGATGTAGCCGGCGATCACGGCATAGAACGCCGAGGAGAACACCTTGGCCAGCGCGATGCCGAGGATGATCATCGTTCCTTGCCCGGTGGAAACGAGGCTGAACATGACGTACGGCACCAGTATGCTGATGCCCGAGGTCACCAGCAGGAAGCGACCTGCACCCACTTTGTCCGCGAGCCAGGCGGCGATTGGCTGGTTGATCAACTGCACGAGCGCGACCACCGACAGGCATTCGAGGATCACCGAGCTCTTGATGCCCATGTACTGGGTGGCGTAGGCGATCATGAAGGTATTGGTGAAGTAGGCCGACGAGATACCGATGGTGCAGGCACCCATTACCAGCAGGATCAATGGCCAGGCATCACGGACCACGGTCTTGACCGGCGATTTCGCCGGTTGACCCTGCTGGGCCAGCGCCTCGAACTCAGGTGACTCATGCACGCCGCGGCGAATCACGAACGCCAGCAACAGCAGCACGATGCTGCCGATGAACGGCAGTCGCCAGCCCCAGGCGTACATGTCGGCCTCAGGCATCTCGGTGATGAAACGGAACACCATCAGCGACAGGACCAGCCCCGCCGGGCTGCCCAACTGGGCGAACGAGGCGTAGAAGCTCTTCTTGCCCTCCGGTGCATGCTCGCTGGCCAGCAGCACCGCGCCTCCCCATTCGCCGCCCACGGCAATGCCCTGCAGGATACGCAGGCCCACCAGCAGCACCGGTGCCCAGAAGCCTGCCTGCGCATAGGAGGGCAACAGGCCGATGCCCACCGTCGAGACGCCCATCAGCACCAGCGTCAGGATCAGCGAGTACTTGCGTCCGAAGCGATCGCCCAGGTGACCGAAAATGATGCCGCCCAACGGTCGAGCGACGAAACCTACCGCCAGCGTGGCGAAGGACGACAAGGTACCGACCAGTTGGCTGCTGCCTGGAAAGAACACGTGGCTGAAGATCAGCGCCGAGGCCGTTGCATAGATATAGAAGTCGAACCACTCGATGAGGGTGCCGAGGAATGAGCCGGCGGCAGCCCTTATGGGTTGCCGGGCACGGGGCTGCGCTTGGGCGCGCGGGGTACTGGAACTGGACATCGTGGCTACCTTTGATTTGTTGTTGGCATTGTCAAAAGGAATCAAGCCGGTGTTGGTTTCTGCGTCTGTCGCGCTGTACCGGCGTTGCGGGTTAACGCGCCAGCGGGCGAGTGGTGTAGGGACGGTTGATCGACTCCAGCGCGTGCGCGAACGCCAGCAATCGCTGCTCGTCGCGGTAGCGGCCGACGATCTGCAACCCCACCGGCAGGCCCTGCTCACTGAAGCCGCAGGGCAGCGACAGGGCCGGGTGGCCGGTCAGGGTGATCAGCGAACAGCTGTTCATCCAGTCGATGTAGGTCTGCATCGGCTGCTCGCCGATCTGTGTCACGTAAGGCTGTTCGACCGGGAAGGGCAGCACCTGACTGACCGGAGCGACCAGGAAGTCGAAGCGCTCCAGCAGCGCTTGCAGCTCTCGGAACAGCCGTGCACGGACTGCTTCGGCGTCCATCACATCCTGGGCCGTGAAGGTGCTGGCCTGCTCGATGTTCCAGATCACGGTGTCCTTGAGCAGGTGGCGATTGCCCTGCAGAAGGTCGGCATAGCCGCCGGCATAGGTGAGCGCGCGCAAGACCTGGAAGGCCCGTGCGCCGCCTGTGAAGTCGGGCTCTGCCAGTTCGACCGTGCAGCCCAGCTCGTCCAGGCGTCGCACGCCAGCCTCGGTGACGGCACGTACCTGTGGATCGACTGGCAGCCCGCCCAGGTCGGGGCTGTAGGCGATGCGCGCGCCTTTGAAATCGTGCTCTGCCAGCGTCGTCAGTGGATGGGTGTGCGACTGCAGCGACAGGGGGTCGCGCGGGTGTTGGCCTGCGATCACGCTGAGCAGCAGCGCGACATCGGCCACGCAGCGCCCCATGGGTCCGGCCACGGTCAGTTGGCCGAAGCTGTTGGCGTTGGGCACATTCGGCACCCGACCGATGGACGGGCGCAAACCGACGATGTTGCAGAAGCTCGCCGGATTTCTCAGAGAACCGCCCATGTCGGTGCCGTCTGCCAGTGCCACCATGCCGGTGGCCAAGGCCACGGCCGATCCGCCGCTGCTGCCGCCACAGGTCAGCTCCGGTGCGTAAGGGTTTCGCGTGGCGCCGAACACTTCGTTGAAGGTCTGCGAACCTGCGCCGAATTCCGGCAGGTTGCTCTTGCCCAGCAGGATCGAGCCGGCGGCGGCCTGGCGCTGCACGATCAGCGAGTCCTGATCGGGGACATGCTCGGCGTAGACCTTCGAGCCCCAGGTGGTGCGCATGCCTGCGGTGAGGAACGAGTCTTTGTGCGCCACCGGCAAGCCATGCAGCGCGCCGAGCGCTTCGCCCTTGGCCTGGCGCTGATCGGCGGCCTCGGCGCGCTCGAGTGCGCCTTGCGCATCCACTGTGACCAATGCATTGAGCGTTGGGTTGTAGCGCGCCAGTTGTGCCAGGCACGCCTGCGTCAGTTCACGTGCGGACAGATGCCCGGCGCGGATTTCGGCCGCCAGCTCCCAGGCCGGTCGGGTGGCTAGGCCGGTATCAGTGAGGTCATCCATACTAAGCTCCATGCATCGCTATGCAATACTTATTATCGTTTATTGATACTAGGTATACCCCTTGCTCGAGAGCGGGTCAATATGGGGTAAGCTGCTCCTCCTTTTACGGAACCCGCCAGATATGAATGACCGCGCTACCCGCCAGCAGCATCCGCAGTTCATCGAGACCTTGGACAAAGGTATCCGTGTGTTGGAAGTGTTCCGGGCAGGGCAGTCATCGCTGGGGCTGACAGAGCTGGCCCAGGCTTGCGACATGACCAAGAGCGCCGCGCAGCGCTTCACCCATACCTGGTGCGAGCTGGGCTATCTGGCCAAGGATGAGTCTTCGCGCCGCTACAGCCTCACTCACAAGGCGCTGGAGCTGGGCTTTCTTTACCTGAACGCCTCGCCGTTGGTCAGCCGCGCGCTGCCCGCGTTGAAGTTGATTCGCGAGCGCTGCAACCTCACGGTCAATCTCAGCGTGCTGTCGGGGCACGACATCGTCTATGTGCTGCGAGTGCCGGGGCCGAACCAGACCTTCGCCGAAATGCTGCCGGGCCGGCGCATGCCGGCCTGGTGCACCTCGGCCGGCCGGGTGCTGCTCGCCGATCTACCGCCTGAGCGCGTGCAGGCCAGCCTGGAACAGGTGGTGCCGACGGCGTTCACCGGGCAGACGGAAACGGACAAGGCGACGTTGCTGCAGTGCATCCGCCAGGCCGCCGAGCAGGGTTACTCGCTGACCCAGGAACAGGTGCTGGTCGGTCAGGTGGGCATCGCGGCGCCGATTCGCAACGTGCACTTCCAGGTGGTGGCGGCCATCAATATCACCGCGCAGTTGAGTGTCTGGCCGGTGGAGCGGGTGCGGCAGGAGTTGCTGCCCTTGCTCATGGACGTCAGCCAATCAGTGATCGTTGGCTGAGTCCTTCCAGGTCGCGCGTCGTTCATCGCGTGCGCAGGCTGCGCCACAGCGCTGCGGTCATCAGCAGGCTGACGGCTGCCCAGCCCCACGCCTGAGGGTTGTACAGGCCCTCCTGATAGAGCTGCGGCGCAATACCGGCGCCGACGATGAAGGCCAGCAGCGCCGCTTCGGCCCGTCTCGTCGGCACCGGGCGTAGCAAGTACACCAGAGCTGGCACCAGCAGGGCCGCACTGGGAAAACTGCGATAGCGCGCGTCGAAGACCATTGCCAGCATGCTCACCGCGGCGGCAAATCCGGCCGCCAGCAGCCAGCCACCGGCACGCGCCTCGAGCCAGACGAACAGACGCTGACGCCAGCCGTCGCGCTGCGCCAGGGCCAGCGCGCCGTGGCAGAGCACCAGCCCATTCAACCCCGCCAGCAGCAGCACCCAGAGCCACTCGCCGGCAAAGCGCGCGTTGGTCCGCGCCAGCTCGCCCCACAGGCCCAGGCAACCGGCACCGGTGGCGGCCAGCAGCGGTAGCAGCCATGCTGCACGGGCCTGTGCCGGGCGACCGGCCAGGGTCAGGATCAGCAGCGTGAGTGCGGTACTGGCCAACCACCACTGCGGCCACAGCGGCAGGTTGCTGACCGGTCCTTCGAGCACGCCCTTGTCCTGCCGGTCGGCGTCGTACAGCCCCCAATAGCCGCCCACGGCGCCCTCGCTGGCACGCTTCCACGGTTGATCGAAGGCTTCGATCAGGTTGTAGTGCCAGCCGTTGGCCTCGGCCAGCGCGACGAAGCCGCGAACGAAGCGTGCCTCGTTGACCCGACTGGGCTCGGCCGTTTCCCGCTGACGTCCCTCGCTGGGCCAGCCGGTCTCGCCGATGAAGATGTCCTTGGGCGCGAAACGCGCGCCGAACGTGCGTCGTACCTCGGCGACGTGGGCCAGGGCGTCGTCGATGCCGCGTGGGTCGTCCTCCCAGTACGGCAGCAGGTGGATGGTCAGAAAGTCCACGACTGGCGCCACCCGCGGATGCTGTAACCAGAATTCCCACACGTCGGCGTAGGTGACCGGCACCTTGACCTGACTTTTCACCCGCGTAATCAACTCGGCCAGACGCTGGCCGGTGACCTCCTTGCGCAGCAGCGTCTCGTTGCCGACGATCACCGCGCTGACCACGTCCGGGTTGGCGTTGGCCGCTTCGACCAGCAGCGCCAGCTCCTTGTCGGTGTCCACCGGGTTGGCGTTGACCCAGGCGCCGAGCATCACCTTCAAGCCATGCTTGCGCGCCAGGGCCGGTATGGCTTCCAAACCGCTCATGGAATAGGTGCGGATGCACTGAAATCGCTCGGCCAGCAGCGCCAGGTCGGCGTCCATGCGCGCCGGTCGCAATCGGAAGGGTTGGTCGAAGGGTGACTGATCCTTGTCGAACGGGGTGTAGGAGGCGCATTGCAGTTTGTGCGTGGGACTGGCCGCATCTGGCAGGTGGATCGGCCTGCCAAGCCCGTACCAGAGGACGCCGAGGCCGAGCACGGCGATCAGGCAGGCGAGGCAGTAGGAGAGGGGGATGCGGGGTGGGCTGGGCATCGAGCGGTCCATCGTCTGGCGCGAGTGATCGGGGTAAGCGGTGGATAGTAGCCCGGCGCCAAGCATTTGGCATGCAAGGATCGCGCAGAGGACTTCGGCCCGATGACGTTAATGGCCAAGTGCTGTCGCTGATCGCTCGGTGAAGGTCGTTGATGGAGCAGGTCGCGCGGTCCGGCAGGTCGATGATGGAATCTCCAAGACCTGACGAGGGGATGCTTTCGATGGCGACAATTAAAAGAACGCGACGTTTCGTGGGTGTGGCCGGTGCTTTGGTGCTCGCCATGGGCGCAGGGCAAGCCATGGCCAAGGAAATCAGCATCGGTTACGTGGATGGCTGGTCCGACAGTGTGGCAACCAGCAACGTCGCCGCCCAAGTAATCGAGCAGAAACTCGGTTACGACGTGAAGTTGCAGGCGGTAGCCACCGGCATCATGTGGCAGGGCGTGGCCACCGGTAAACTCGACGCCATGCTCTCGGCCTGGCTGCCGGTCACCCATGGCGAGTACTGGACCAAGAACAAGGACAACGTCGTCGACTACGGCCCCAATTTCAAAGACGCCAAGATTGGTCTGATCGTGCCGGAGTACGTCAAAGCCAACAGTATCGCCGACCTCAAGACCGACACCGGCTTCAAGCAGAAAATCGTCGGGATCGACGCCGGTTCTGGTGTGATGATCAAGACCGAGCAAGCTATCAAGGATTATGACCTGACCGGTTACAAGCTGACGGCCAGTTCTGGCGCGGCGATGACCTCCGAATTGGGGCGTGCCGAGGCCAAGCAGCAGCCGATCGTGGTGACCGGTTGGGTGCCGCACTGGATGTTCGCCAGGTGGAAACTCAAGTTCCTGGAAGATCCGAAGGGCGTGTTTGGCGCTGCGGAAACCGTGAACAGCATCGGTAGCAAGGAGTTGGCGACCAAAGCGCCGGAAGTGGCCGAGTTCCTCAAGAAGTTCCAGTGGCAGTCCAAGGATGAGATCGGCGAGGTCATGCTCGCGATCCAGGAGGGCGCCAAGCCTGAAGCGGCAGCCAAAGACTGGGTGGCCAAGCACCCAGATCGCGTCAAGGAGTGGACGGGCAAGTAACCGTCAGGGCCGGCGCGCCTGGGCCGTGGGCAACCCGCGATCCAGGCGCGCCGGCCTTTATTTATTGCAGTCCATGTAAAACACTGTTGCATCTAAGACTAAGGTCGTCTGGTTGACGTCCACCGGCAGCATAAAGTTAAGGCGGGTTCTCCCCCTTACTGTGTTGCTGCTAGGACAAAAACAATGAACGACAGCATCTACCGATCGATACAAGAAAGTCCGCGCTTCAAGGAGCTGGTCAGCAAGCGCGAGCGCTTCGCCTGGATCCTCTCGGCGATCATGCTCGGCCTCTACTGTGCTTTCATCCTGCTCATCGCCTATGGCCCGCAGATTCTCGGCGCCAAGATCAGCGCCGGTTCGTCCATCACCTGGGGCATCCCCCTGGGCGTGGGCTTGATCCTCTCGGCCTTCATCCTCACCGCCATCTACGTACGGCGCGCCAACGGCGAATTCGATGAGCTGAACAAGGCGATCCTGAAGGAGGCGCAGCAATGATCCGTCACGCCAAAACCCTGGCTGTACTTGCCTGCGGTGCCTTCGCACCCGCCGTGTGGGCTGCCGATGCGATCACCGGCGAGGTGCACAAGCAACCGCTGAACGTCTCGGCGATCGTCATGTTCCTGGCCTTCGTCTGCTTCACCCTCGGCATCACCTACTGGGCCTCCAAGCGCAACAAATCGGCCTCGGACTACTACGCTGCTGGTGGGCGCATCACCGGCTTTCAGAATGGCCTGGCGATTGCCGGCGACTACATGTCCGCCGCCTCGTTCCTGGGGATTTCCGCGCTGGTCTTCACCTCCGGCTACGACGGCCTGATCTACTCCATCGGCTTCCTCGTGGGCTGGCCGATCATCCTGTTCCTGATCGCCGAACGCCTGCGTAACCTGGGCAAGTACACCTTCGCCGATGTCGCTTCCTACCGCCTCGGACAGAAAGCGATCCGCACCCTGTCGGCCTCCGGCTCGCTGGTGGTGGTGGCCTTCTACCTGATCGCGCAGATGGTCGGCGCGGGCAAGCTGATCGAGTTGCTGTTCGGCTTGGACTACCACGTCGCAGTGGTGCTGGTCGGCATCCTCATGTGCCTGTACGTGCTGTTCGGTGGCATGCTCGCCACCACCTGGGTGCAGATCATCAAGGCGGTGCTACTGCTCTCCGGTGCCAGCTTCATGGCACTGATGGTGATGAAGCATGTGGGCTTCGACTTCAACACGCTGTTCTCCGAAGCGATCAAGGTGCACGCCAAGGGCGAGGCGATCATGAGTCCGGGTGGTCTGGTCAAGGATCCGATCTCGGCCTTCTCGCTGGGCCTTGCGCTGATGTTCGGCACCGCCGGCCTGCCGCATATCCTGATGCGCTTCTTCACCGTCAGCGACGCCAAGGAAGCGCGCAAGAGCGTGCTGTATGCCACCGGCTTCATCGGCTATTTCTACATCCTCACCTTCATCATCGGCTTCGGCGCAATCCTGCTGGTCAGCACCAACCCGGACTTCAAGGACGCCACCGGCGCGCTGTTGGGCGGTAACAACATGGCGGCGGTGCACCTGGCCAACGCGGTGGGCGGCAGCGTGTTCCTGGGCTTCATCTCGGCGGTGGCCTTCGCCACCATCCTGGCGGTGGTCGCCGGCCTGACCCTGGCCGGCGCCTCGGCGGTGTCCCACGACCTGTACGCCAGCGTCTGGCGCAAAGGCAAAGCCAACGACAAGGACGAAATCCGCGTGTCGAAGATCACCACCGTCGCCTTGGGCGTGCTGGCGATCGGTCTGGGCATCCTGTTCGAGAAGCAGAACATCGCCTTCATGGTAGGCCTGGCGTTCTCCATCGCCGCCAGCTGCAACTTCCCGGTACTGCTGCTCTCGATGTACTGGAAGAAGCTGACCACCCGCGGCGCGATGATCGGCGGCTGGCTGGGCCTGATCAGCGCGGTGGGCCTGATGGTGCTCGGCCCGACCATCTGGGTACAGATTCTCGGTCACGAGAAGGCCATCTACCCGTATGAGTATCCAGCGCTGTTCTCGATGCTGATC
Organism: Pseudomonas sp. SC11; assembly: GCF_047039205.1. Taxonomy (NCBI): domain Bacteria; kingdom Pseudomonadati; phylum Pseudomonadota; class Gammaproteobacteria; order Pseudomonadales; family Pseudomonadaceae; genus Pseudomonas; species Pseudomonas sp. SC11. The sequence continues at coordinate 1,687,242 of NZ_CP178183.1, forward strand.
GCCTTCGCCGGTATCTGGTTCTTCTCGATCACCGACAAGTCCAAGGCGGCCGATGAGGAGCGTGCGCTGTTCTACCCGCAGTTCGTTCGCTCGCAGACCGGCCTGGGTGCTTCAGGCGCTGTCTCGCACTGATTCCTCTTTGGTGATGCATCCATGAAAACGCCCCGCATTGCGGGGCGTCTTCATTTATGGGCCTGCGGGTGGGTCATATTCTGCCGAGCAACAACAGTACCAGCAGCACGACCAGCACCACGCCGACGATACCGGACGGGCCATAGCCCCAGCTGCGCGAGTGGGGGAAGACCGGTAGGCCACCGATCAGCAGCAGAATGAGGATGATGATGAGGATCGTGGTCATGACAGAGTCCTTGCATGGTTGGGGGTCAAGGGCCACGAATTGCTGGCCTCTTGTAAGCTCCGACTGGCGCCGCTTGCGAAAGATTCCATCGGGTGTCGTGGACACTGTCACAGGGCACTGACTGCCGGGTCATGCCGCTGCATTCACTGGCCTGATGAACCCTGCCCGACGGCTGCGCGTTGATTAGACTCGGCGCTACTTCAGTCAGCACAAGGCCAGCCACCATGCAAGACCGCATCATGATCACCGGCGCAGGATCAGGCCTGGGCCGCGAGATTGCCCTGCGCTGGGCGCGCGAGGGCTGGCGCATGGCGCTGGCCGATGTCAACGAGGTGGGTTTGCGCGAAACCCTCGAACAGGTGCGTGCCGCCGGTGGCGAGGGCTTCGTGCAGCGCTGCGATGTGCGCGACTACAGCCAGCTCACTGCGCTGGCCCAGGCCTGCGAGGGGCAGTTCGGCGGAATCGACGTGATCGTCAACAACGCCGGGGTCGCCTCCGGGGGCTTTTTCGCCGAATTGTCGCTGGAGGACTGGGACTGGCAGATCGCGGTCAACCTCATGGGTGTGGTCAAGGGCTGCAAGGCGTTTCTGCCGCTGCTCGAGCGCAGCAAGGGGCGCATCGTCAACATCGCGTCCATGGCCGCGCTCATGCAAGGACCGGGCATGAGCAACTACAACGTGGCCAAGGCTGGCGTGCTGGCGCTGTCGGAAAGCCTGTTGGTGGAGTTGCGGCAGGTGGACGTGGGCGTGCATGTGGTATGCCCGTCATTCTTTCAGACCAACCTGCTCGATTCCTTCCGGGGGCCGAACCCGGCCATGAAGGCGCAGGTCGGCAAGCTGCTGGAAGGCTCGCCCATCAGCGCCGCGCAGATCGCCGAGCATATCCATGCGCAGGTGGCGGCGGGCGAGTTCCTGATCCTGCCCCACGAAGCGGGGCGTGAGGCTTGGCGCCTCAAATGCGCAGCGCCCGAGAAGCTCTACGATGAAATGGCGAGCATGGCGGTGAAGATGCGCGCCAAGGGGCGCTCGTCTCAATAGGGCTGGATTGAGGAGCCGTCTGTAAGGCTTTTTACCTTGCGGTGTAGGGTCGGTCTATTTAAGACGGGTCTGATTGATAAGCGCCAAGGCCCGGAGCAGGCTCGGATTTTCCGTCGGTCTGGAGGATCGGAGCATGCTTGTAATGGGACGCGAAGTCGGCGAGGTGATCACCATCGGCGACAACATCCGTATCAAGGTGATGGCCGTCGAAGGCGGGGTGGTGCGCTTTGGCATCAGCGCACCGCGCCAGGTGGCGGTGCACCGGGCGGAAATCCACAAGCGCATCAAGGATCAGGCGCTCGAACAGGAGCCGGCGTCCGGTCACTCGGCCTGATCGAGCAGCTCGGCGGGCACGTCGTGGCGTGCGAGCAACTGGCACTGCTGGCTTTCCATATCGAAGAGGATGAACGCCTGGCCTTTGGCCAAGGCCTGGCGCACCCGTAGTACCCGGGTTTCCAGTGGCGTGTCGTCGCCATTGTCGGTGCCGTCACGGGTGACGAAATCTTCGATCAAGCGGGTGAGGGTGTCGGCTTCGAGTTGATCGTAGGGAATGAGCATGGTCGCTGTCGGCTGAAAAGGGGATGGCTGCATGCTACTGGAAAGTTGCATGTCGCAGTAATCGGCGGGTGATGCGAACAGGGCCGGCCGAGGCCGCCCCCGCAGGAGCGGCCCGGTTCGCCTGGGATCAGAGTTTGTTGCCGAGCAAGCTGTCCACAGCGGGTACTGGAGTGTCGCTGCCCATCTGCGTGTCGTGCTCCAGTTGATGACTGAAACGCTCGAGCGAGGCATTGGCCGGCTGCGAGTCGCTGGCGAACACCGGTGGGCTCAGCAGGTAGGCCGACAGCAGCCGGGTCAGCGCCGCCAGGCTGTCGATGTGGGTGCGTTCGTAGCCATGGGTGGCATCGCAGCCGAAGGCGACCAGCGCGGTGCGGATGTCGTGCCCGGCGGTCACGGCCGAATGGGCATCGCTGAAATAGTAGCGGAACAGGTCGCGGCGCACGGGCAACTCGTTGTCCCCGGCCAGCTTCAACAGGTGGCGCGACAGGTGGTAGTCGTAGGGCCCGGACGAATCCTGCATGGCCACGCTCACCGCATGCTCGCTGGACGCTTGCCCCGGCGCTACCGGTGCGATATCGATACCGACGAACTCGCTCACATCCCAAGGCAATGCGCCCGCGGCGCCCGAGCCGGTCTCTTCGGTGATGGTGAACAGCGGGTGGCAGTCGATCAGTGGCTGCTGGCCGCTTTCCACCACCGCTTTGAGTGCCGCCAGCAATGCTGCGACGCCGGCCTTGTCGTCCAGATGACGGGCGCTGATATGGCCACTGTCGGTGAACTCCGGCAGCGGATCGAACGCGACGAAGTCGCCGATACCGATACCCAACGCCTCGCAATCGGCGCGAGTGGTGCAGTAGGCGTCGAGGCGCACTTCGACGTGCTCCCAACTGACAGGCATCTGGTCGATCGCGGTATTGAAGGCGTGCCCGCTGGCCATCAAGGGCAGCACGCTGCCGCGAAACACGCCGGTGTCGGTGAATACGCTGACTCGGCTGCCTTCGGCGAAGCGGCTGGACCAGTGGCCGACTGCCGAGAGTGCCAGGCGGCCGTTGTCCTGCACTTGGCGCACGCTGGCGCCGATGGTGTCCAGGTGCGCGGACACGGCGCGGTCGGGCGAGCTCTGGCGACCTTTGAGGGTGGCGCGGATGGTGCCGCGGCGGGTCAGCTCGAACGGAATGCCCAGTTCGTCCAGGCGTTCGGCGACGTAGCGCACGATGGTGTCGGTGAACCCGGTGGGGCTGGGAATGGCGAGCATCTCCAGCAGGACTTTCTTCAGGTAGTCCAGGTCAGGTTCGGGGAGGCGTTCGGACATGGGTACTCCTTGGTGTGTGCGATCGGTTCAGCGCGGCTGAGGCGCAGCGGCCCGATGCCGCTGCTACACGTTGTGGTGTATCCGCGATGAACCGCCATTGATTCAGGTCAGGGCCTGACTGTGCGGGAACAGCAGATCCACGAATCGCTCCGCAGTGGGCTGTGGTTCGTGGTTGGCGAGCCCGGCGCGTTCGTTGGCCTCGATGATGACGTAGTCCGGCTGCTGTGCATCGCGGACCATGAAGTCCAGGCCCACGACCGGAATTTCCAGGGCTCGGGCGGCACGCACGGCCGCGTCTGCCAGCACCGGGTGCAGACGCTCGGTGACGTCCTCCAGCGTGCCACCGGTGTGCAGGTTGGCGGTACGGCGCACTGCCAGGCGCTGTCCGGCCGGCAGCACATCGGCCAGGCCCAGGCCTGCCGCACGCACCGTGCGTTCGGTTTCCTCGTCCATTGGAATGCGGCTCTCGCCGCCGGTGGCGGCCTGACGCCTGCGGCTCTGCGCCTCGATCAGCGCCTGGATGCTTTGCGTCCCGTCGCCGATGATCTCGGCGGGATGGCGAATGGCTGCGGCCACCACCTCGAAACCGATCACCAGGATGCGCAGATCGAGTCCGGCGTGGAAGCTCTCCAACAGCACTCGGCTGTCGAACTGACGCGCCTGTTCGACAGCCTGGGAAACCTCGTCGAACGCGCGCAAGTCGACGGCCACGCCCTGGCCCTGCTCACCGTCCACCGGCTTGACCACGAGTGAGCCGTGCTCTTCGAGAAACGCCAGGTTGTCGTCGGCACTGCCCGCCAGTTGCTGGGCGGGCACTTGCAGGCCCGCCGCGTGCAACACCTGGCGGGTCAGGCGTTTGTCCTGGCACAAAGTCATGGTCACCGCGCTGGTGAGGTCGCTCAGGGACTCGCGACAGCGCACCCGACGTCCACCCAGGCTCAGGGTGAACAGACCGGCGTTGGCGTCGTCTACTTGCACCTCGATGCCCCGGCGCAGTGCTTCGTTGACGATGATCTTGGCGTAGGGATTGAGCCCCACTTCAGGGCCTGGGCCGAGGAACAGCGCCTGGTTGATGCCGTTCTTGCGCTTGACGGCGAAGGTCGGCAGGTTGCGAAAGCCAAGCTTGTCGTAAAGCCGTTTGGCCTGGCGGTTGTCGTGCATCACCGACAAGTCCAGGTAGGCCAGGCCACGGCTCATGAAGTGCTCCACCAAGTGTCGCACCAGCACTTCGCCGACACCTGGGCGGCTGCACTGCGGTGAGACCGCCAGGCACCAGAGGCTGCTGCCATGTTCAGGGTCATCGAACGCCTTGCTGTGGTTCAGGCCCATGACGCTGCCGATCACCGCACCGGAGTCTTCGTCCTCGGCGATCCAGTACACCGGGCCGCCGAGATGACGTGGGGTGAGCAGTTCGGGCACCACCGGCATCATGCCGCGCGCTTGATACAGCGCATTGATCGCTTGCCAGTCCGCGTCGTTCTGCGCCCGACGGATACGAAAGCCGCGAAACACACGCTGGGCCGGGCGGTAGTCGCTGAACCACAGGCGCAAGGTGTCGGACGGGTCGAGAAACAACTGCTGCGGTGCTTGGGCCAACAACTGGTGAGGCGCCGCAACGTACAGGGCGATGTCGCGCTCGCCGGCTTGCTCTTCCAGCAGCGCCCGGGCCAGTTGCGCCGGGTCCGGGTAGGTGTGGCCGATCAGCAGCCTGCCCCAACCGCAGTGCACGGCGCGTGGCTGATCGTGCGGTTCGCTGCCATCTCCAGCCAGACGCGCCTGCAGGCGCTCGTAGGAGGGCGCCTGACCGCGCAGCAAGCGCTGTTCATAGGCACTTTGGGGTTTCATCGGATCAGATTCCTTGTTCGCTGAGCCACAGGTTCAGGGCTGCCAACTGCCACAGCTTCGAGCCGCGCAGTGGCGTGAGCTGACCCTGGGGATTGCTCAGCAGGCGATCGAGCATCGCGGGGTTGAACAGGCCGCGATCCTGGCTCGAGTCGGTGAGCAGTTCGCGCACCCAGTTCAATGTGGCGCCTTCCAGGTGCTTGAGGCCCGGGACCGGGAAATAGCCCTTCTTGCGGTCGATCACTTCGTGGGGAATGACCCGCCGCGCGGCCTGCTTGAGCACCTGCTTACCGCCGTCCGGCAGCTTGAAGCGCGCTGGCACGCGCGCAGAGAGTTCCACCAGGCGGTAGTCGAGGAACGGCGTGCGCGCCTCCAGGCCCCAGGCCATGGTCATGTTGTCGACGCGCTTGACCGGGTCGTCGACCAGCATCACCGTGCTGTCCAGGCGCAAGGCCTTGTCCACGGCATCCGGCGCGCCCGGGCGGGCGAAATGCTCACGGACGAAATCGCCGGCCGCGTCGTTGTCCAGCAGCCAGGGCGCCTGCACCGTTTCGCGGTACTCGTCATGACTGCGGTCGAAGAAGGCATTGCGGTAGGCGCCGAAGGCGTCGCTGGCGCCATCGACCTGGGGATACCAGTGATAGCCGGCGAACAGCTCGTCGGCGCCCTGGCCGCTCTGTACCACCTTGCAGTGCTTGGCCACTTCCCGCGAGAGCAGGTAGAAGGCGATGCAGTCGTGGCTGACCATGGGCTCGCTCATGGCGCGGAAGGCGGCTGGCAGTTGATCGATGATCTCGTGCTCGGCAATGCGCAACTGGTGGTGGCGGGTGCCGTAGTGGCGGGCGATCAGGTCCGAATACTGGAATTCGTCGCCGCGCTCGCCGCCGGCGTCTTCGAAACCGATGGAGAAGGTCGACAGATCCTCCACGCCCACTTCGCGCAGCAGGCCGACCAGCAAGCTCGAATCGACACCGCCGGAGAGCAGCACGCCGACATCGACTGCGGCGCGCTGGCGAATGGCGACCGCTTCGCGGGTGGCATCCAGTACGCGGGTGGTCCAGCCTTCCAGGTCGAGTTCGCGTTCATCGGGCTTGGGGCCGTACTGCAGTTGCCACCAGGTCTGGCGCTCTACCTCGCCGTGCCGGTCGACGCGCATCCAAGTGCCCGGTTCGAGCTTCTGCACGTTGGCCAGAAGGGTGCGCGGTGCTGGGACCACGGCGTGGAAATTCAGGTAGTGGTTGAGGGCCACTGGATCGAGCATCGGATCGATGTCGCCACCTTTGAGCAGCGCGGGCAGCGTCGAGGCGAAGCGCAGGCGCTCGCCGTTGCGCGACAGGTACAGCGGTTTGACGCCCAGGCGATCGCGGGCCAGGAACAGGCGCTGGTTGTCGCGCTCCCAGATGGCCAGGGCGAACATGCCGTTGAGCTTGGGCAGCAGCGCCGCGCCCCAGGCGTGGTAACCCTTGAGCAGCACCTCGGTGTCGCCGTCGGACCAGAAGCTGTAACCCAGGTCCTGCAGTTCCTGGCGCAGTTCAGGGAAATTGTAGATGGCGCCGTTGAACGCCAGTGAAAGCCCCAGGGTGTTGTCGACCATCGGCTGTGCCGAGCCGTCGGACAGGTCCATGATCTTCAGTCGTCGGTGACCGAGGGCGATAGGCCCCTGACTGTGGAAGCCCCAGGCATCGGGGCCACGGGGCGCCAGATGGTGGGTGATGCGCTCCACCGCGGCGAGGTCCGCCGGGCGAGGGGCTTGGTCGAGGGGGGTGAAACGCAACTCTCCTGCTAATCCGCACATAAGTCCTTACCGGTTTTGCCGTTGGGGAAAAGTGCCCTCCCATGGGGCACCTTAAGGAACTGACCCAGGTGAATTAGCAGAGTTTTAGATCGATCCGTTATAAGCGACGAGTGGCGTTCGGCACTGAGGGCGGTTACTTCCCGCGAATGAGCTTGCGCAAGGCGAAGCGGTTCGGGTGGCACGCTTCGGCCACGGCGCGCGGTAGCGGCAGGGGTTCACCGCTGGCCCAGGCGGCGATCAGCTCGCCGCTGAGGGGCGCGGTAATCAAGCCGCGAGAGCCATGGCCGGTGTTGACGTACAGGCCATCCAGCCAGGGGCAGTCGATGGCGGGGACCTGGCGAGCGTCCTTGGCCAGCACGGCATAGGTGTCGGCGAACGCGCCGGGATCGGCCAGGGGGCCGACGATCGGCAAGTAGTCGGGGCTGGTACAACGGAAGGCGGCACGCCCTTGCAAGCGGGTCGGATCCAGCTCGGCGGCGCCCAGGCGTTGCGCCAGGTCTGGGGAAATCGCCTGCAGCAGTGCCAGGTTGCTGGCGTGTTCGGCGGCCGTGGGGGCGAGGTCCTGGCTGTGGAAGTCGAAACTGGCGCCGAGGGTATGTTCGCCGTGACGCGCCGGGGCCACGTAGCCATCGGCACAGACCACGGTACTCAAGGATTGGCTGCGCGTGGTGAGCGGCACCCGGGTGATCTGTCCGCGAATGCGCTTGAGTGGCAGTTCGGCGCAGGCTGGGAACTGACGCACCTCGGCGGCACCGGCCAAGACCACCAGCGGTGCGCTGGCCAGCAACTGCTCGCCGTCCCAGGCCTGCCACAGGCCCGCGTCCCGGCGCAGTTCCAGCACGCTGCGGTGGGTCAGCAGGCGGATGCGTGGGTGCTGCAATTGCGCCTGGCACAACGCCGGCGGGTGCACCCAGCCGCCCTCGGGATAGAACAGGCCGCCACTGGCCAGGTCGATGCCCGCGATGGCCTGGGCCTGTTCGCGCTCGACCCCATGCAGCAAGCGGCTGTCGAAGGCGGCTGCAAGCTTGCCCTGACGCGCGCGCTCCTTGGCATCGAAGGCCAGTTGCAGCACGCCACAGTCGTCCCAGTCGCGACCGCGTTGCAGCCGCTCGAGCCAGCGTCGGGTGTAGCCGAAACCGGAAAGGATCATCTGCGACAGGGCCGTGCCATGGGCCGAGAGCTTGAGGTACAGCACGCCCTGCGGATTGCCGGACGCCTCGCGGGCCGGGGCGTCATGGCGCTCCAGCACCTCGACCTGCCAACCCCGCGCCGCCAGGCTGGCGGCACTGGCGCAGCCCGCCAGCCCGGCGCCGATCACCAGGGCTTGCCGAGGTCCTCGGACCGCAGCAGGACGGGCATACCAGGGCGCAGAGGGGGGCGCGGCGTGCGGATCGTCGGGCGTCCCGACGAACTCGCCGCCCATCACCTCCCATTTCTTGCCCAGCCCCGGCACCTTGCGCATGGCGAACCCGGCCGCCAGCAGACTGCGGCGTACCCACCCCGTGGTGGTGAAGGTGCCCAGGGTGGTACCTGGGTGTGAGAGGCGGGCCAGTTGAGCGAACAGCTCGGGCGTCCACATGTCCGGGTTCTTCGCCGGGGCGAAGCCATCGAGGAACCAGGCATCGATGCGCGCATCGAGCAGCGGTAGCTGCTGCAGGGCATCGCCGACCATCAAGGTCAGGGTGACGCGACCCTGATCGAAGCTGAACTGCTGAAAGCCCGGATGAATGGCCACGTACTGTGCCAGCAATGCGTCGCTGTAGGCCGACAGCTGCGGCCATAGCGCGGCGGCGCGGGCCAGGTCGGCGCGGGTCAGCGGATATTTTTCGACGCTGACGAAATGCAGGCGTGCTTCGGCCTGGGCAGTCTGATCGAACAACTGCCAGGCACAGAAGAAATTCATGCCGGTGCCAAAACCGGTCTCGCCGATCACCAGGCAGTCGTGCGCGCCCAATGCGCCAAAGCGCTGAGCCAAGTGGTTGCGTTCCAGGAACACGTACACCGTTTCATGCACGCCTTCGTTCTTGGAAAAGTAGACGTCGTCGTACTGCCGCGAATGGGGGCGGCCTTGCGCATCCCAGTCGATCTGGGCGTGCTGGAGAGGGGCGTTATCGGACATGGCCTCTGAGCGCTGCAAGCAGCGCGCTTCAAACTGCGGGAAAGCGCCAATAGTGGCACGCCGCGCTTTTTCTTGCAGCTTGCCGCTCGCAGCTTGTAGCTTAGGCCGGTCCAGTGAAGGAGCCCTCCATGTTCGAATCCGCGGAAATCGGTCACAGCATCGACAAGCACACCTATGACGCCGAGGTGCCCGCACTGCGCGAGGCCCTGCTCGAGGCGCAGTTCGAGCTCAAGCAGCAGGCGCGGCTGTCGGTCATCGTGTTGATTAATGGCATCGAGGGCGCTGGCAAGGGCGAGACGGTCAAGCTGCTCAACGAGTGGATGGACCCGCGGATGATCGAGGTGCGCACCTTCGACCAGCAGACCGACGAGGAGCTGGCCCGGCCCCCGGCCTGGCGCTACTGGCGTGCGCTGCCGCCCAAGGGGCGGATGGGCGTGTTCTTCGGCAACTGGTATAGCCAGATGATCCAGGGCCGGGTCCACGGTCAGTTCAAGGATGCGGTGCTCGACCAGGCCATCAATGGTGCCGAGCGTCTGGAGCAGATGCTCTGCGACGAAGGCACGGTGATCATCAAGTTCTGGTTCCATCTGTCCAAGAAACAGATGAAGGCCCGACTCAAGACCCTGCGCGACGATCCGCTGCACAGTTGGCGCATCAGCCCGCTGGATTGGCAGCAGTCGCAGACCTACGACCGCTTCGTGCGCTTCGGCGAGCGTGTGTTGCGCCGCACCAGCCGCGACTATGCGCCCTGGCATGTGATCGAAGGTGTCGACCCCAATTACCGTGCACTGGCCGTCGGGCGCATCCTGCTGGAGAGCCTGCAGGCGGCGCTGGCCAACGCCAAGAACACGCGTCAGGCCAACGTCGCGCCGCTGGGCCGCAGCATCGACCACATGAGCCTGCTGGGTGCGCTGGACCTGACTCGACGCCTGGACAAGCAGGACTACCAGGAGCAACTGGTGGCCGAGCAGGCGCGTCTGGCCGGCCTGCTACGCCACAAGCGCATGCGCGAACACGCCTTGGTGGCCGTGTTCGAGGGCAATGACGCGGCAGGCAAGGGCGGTGCCATCCGCCGCGTCGCCGCCGCCCTGGATCCGCGCCAGTACCGCATCGTGCCGATCGCCGCACCCACCGAAGAAGAGCGCGCCCAGCCCTATCTGTGGCGCTTCTGGCGACACGTGCCGGCGCGCGGCAAGTTCACCGTTTTCGACCGTTCCTGGTATGGACGGGTGCTGGTGGAGCGCGTCGAAGGCTTCTGCAGCCCGGCCGACTGGATGCGCGCGTACGGCGAGATCAACGATTTCGAAGAGCAGTTGAGCAACGCCGGCGTGGTGGTGGTGAAGTTCTGGCTGGCAATCGACCAGCAGACGCAACTGGAGCGCTTCGAGGAACGCGAGCAGATACCGTTCAAGCGCTACAAGATCACCGAAGAGGACTGGCGCAACCGCGACAAGTGGGATGTGTATGCCGAGGCGGTGGGTGACATGGTCGACCGCACCAGCACCGAGATCGCGCCCTGGACGTTGGTGGAAGCCAACGACAAGCGCTGGGCCCGGGTCAAAGTGCTGCGCACACTCAACGCAGCCCTGGAGGCTGCGTTCGCCAAGCACAAGAAATAGCAGCGAGCTTCAAGTTTCAAGCTTCAAGCGGCAAGTTTCAAGCTTCAAGCTATTGCCTGGCGTTGAGTGGCGGTGCACGCTGTGCCGCTTGCCGCTTGCCGCTTGCCGCTTGCCGCTTGCCGCTGCTCCCTTATCGAGGACGCTATGCACACTTCTTCCGGACGCTGGGTCCGCGGTTTTTCGCTGGCGCTGCTGACCGCGCTGCTCTGGGGCATTCTGCCGATCAAACTCAAGCAGGTACTGCTGGTCATGGACCCGGTCACGGTCACCTGGTATCGCTTGCTGGTGTCTGGCGGGCTGTTGTTCGCCTGGCTGGCGGCCAGCCGGCGTTTGCCGGTGTTTCGGGGGCTGGGGCGCAAGCGGCTTGGGCTGGTGGTGGTGGCCGTTTGTGGGCTGATGGGCAATTACGTGTTGTACCTGGTCGGGCTCAAGCTGCTCAGTCCCGGCACGGCGCAACTGGTGGTGCAGTTGGGGCCGGTGCTGCTGCTGGTGGCCAGCGTTTTCGTCTTCAAAGAGCGTTTCAGTGTCGGCCAAGGGCTCGGTCTGCTAGTGCTGCTGGTCGGGTTCGGGCTGTTCTTCAACCAACGCCTGGAAGAGTTGCTGACATCGCTGGGTGCCTACACCACGGGGGTACTGACCATCCTCCTGGCCACCAGCATCTGGGTGTTCTATGCCCTGAGCCAGAAGCAACTGCTGACGGTCTGGCATTCGCAACAGGTGATGATGGTCATCTACCTGAGCTGCGCGGCGTTGCTGACGCCTTGGGTACAGCCTCTTGAAGCCTTGCAGTTGACGCCGGTGCAGGGCTGGCTGCTGCTGGCCTGCTGCTTGAACACCCTGGTGGCCTACGGCGCCTTCGCCGAGGCCCTGGCGCACTGGGAGGCTTCGCGGGTCAGTGCGACCTTGGCGCTGACGCCGCTGGTGACCTTCGTGGCGGTGGCCGGAGCGGCCTGGGTATGGCCTGACTACGTGCATGCCGAGGACATCAATGCGCTGGGTTACTTCGGCGCAGTGACCGTGGTCGTGGGGTCCGCGCTGGTGGCGTTGGGGCCGTCGTTGGTGGCAGGGTGGCGGGCCCGAGGGCGACGCCGACTGTCGTCCTGATCGCAGGCAACCGCGCGATCGGGACGACGTCGACAGCGGGTCAGCCCTTGCCGCCCGGTGCCAGCATGTTCTCCGGCCGTACCCACTGGTCGAACTCTTCATTGCTCAGGTACTGCAACTCCAGCGCCGCTTCGCGCAAGGTCTTGCCTTCGCTGTAGGCCTTCTTGGCGATTTCCGCCGACTTGTCATAGCCGATGTGCGGATTGAGCGCGGTCACCAGCATCAATCCACGTTCCAGGTGCGCCGCCATCTGCTCGGCGTCCGGCTCGATACCGGCCACGCAGTGCTGCTGGAAGTTGCGGCAGCCGTCGGCCAGCAGTTCGATCGACTGCAGCAGGTTGTGAATGATCACCGGCTTGAACACGTTCAACTGCAGGTGCCCCTGGCTGGCGGCGAAGCCGATGGTGGCGTCGTTGCCCAGCACTTGGCAGGCGAGCATCGACAGCGCTTCGCACTGAGTCGGATTGACCTTGCCTGGCATGATCGAGCTGCCTGGCTCGTTGGCCGGCAGACGGACCTCGGCCAGCCCCGCGCGTGGTCCGGAGCCGAGCAGGCGCAGGTCATTGGCGATCTTCATCAATGCCACGGCCAGCGTCTTCAGGGCGCCCGCCAGGCTGGTCAGCGGCTCGTGGCCGGCGAGGGCGGCGAATTTGTTCGGCGCGGTGACGAAGGGCAGGCCGGACAGCGCCGCCAGCTCGGCGGCGATGGCTTCTGCAAAGCCTTGGGGGGCATTCAGGCCGGTGCCCACGGCGGTGCCGCCCTGGGCCAGCTCGCAGACCGCCGGCAGGGTGGCGCGGATTGCGCGCTGGGCGTAGTCAAGCTGGGCGACGAAGGCCGACACTTCCTGGCCGAAGGTGATCGGCGTGGCGTCCATCATGTGCGTACGGCCGGTCTTGACCAGCTGCGAATGGCGCGCCGAGAGCTCCGCCAGTCCCGACGACAGTTCGGCGATGGCCGGCAGCAGTTGCGTCTGCACGGCCTGGGCGGCAGCGATGCTCATGGCGGTGGGGAAACAGTCGTTGGAGCTCTGCGAGCGGTTGACGTGGTCGTTCGGGTGCACCGGCAGCTTGCCGCCGCGGCCCTTGCCCGCCAGCTCGTTGGCCCGCCCGGCGATCACTTCGTTGACGTTCATGTTGCTCTGGGTGCCGCTGCCGGTCTGCCACACGACCAAGGGAAACTGGTCGTCATGCTTGCCCGCCAGCACTTCGTCGGCCGCCTGCTCGATCAGCCGCGCGAGGTCGGCTGGCAGGTCGCCGTTGCGGTCATTGACCCGCGCCGCCGCTTTCTTGATCAGTGCCAGGGCATGCAGCACGGGCAAGGGCATGCGCTGCTGGCCGATGGCGAAGTTCACCAGCGAGCGCTGGGTCTGCGCGCCCCAGTAGGCCTGTTCAGGAACTTCGACCGGGCCCAGGCTGTCTGTCTCGATACGGCTCATGCTGCGTTCACTCCTTTGTAGAACGAAATCGCAGTTTAGGTCCTGTTTCGTCCGAGCGGTTCAATCGCTCGTCCTGCCACTTGAGCACAACGCCCGCTGCGGCGCAGAATGCTCGACTCCGAGGTATCCGCCTCACCCTTTCATGAAGGAATTGCAATGACCCGTCTTCGTGTCCTCTTTGCCGCCGTCGCCCTGGCCTGTGCCAGTGGCCAGGTCCTCGCCGCCACTCCAAGCCACAACGCCGCCGCCGAGAAGTTCCTGAGCCTGGCCAGTGCCGACAAGCTGGGCACTCCGGTCTACATGCAGGTTCAGCAGATGTTCGCCCAGCGCTTCGCCCAGACCAAAGCGCCGGACTCCAAGAAGCCGGTGCTGGCCAGCTACCAGGCCAAGGCCAATGCTGCGCTGGACAGCGCCATCGGCTGGAAGAAGCTCAAGCCGCAGATGGTCAATCTGTACACCGCGACCTTCACCGAGCAAGAGCTCAAGGACCTGGTCAAGTTCTACGAGTCGCCGCTGGGCAAGAAAGTCCTGCAGGAAATGCCGAAAGTCACCCAGCAATCGGCCCAGCTGACCCAGCAGAGCCTCGAGCCTGCCGTGCCGGTGGTCAACAAGCTGCTGGACGACATGACCAAGGAGCTGGACCCGAACGCCGGCAAGGCCGCCGCGCCAGCGAAGAAGTGAGCCTGACGCGATGAGCATGCAGCAACGCATCGAACGCCAGTTGGCCGAGCTCGGCGACCTGCACTTGCAGGTGCTGAACGAGAGTCACATGCACAGTCGTGGGCAGGAGACGCATTACAAGGCGGTGCTGGTCAGCGAGCAGTTCGCTGGCTTGAACAGCGTCAAGCGTCACCAGAAGGTCTACGCCACCATGGGTGAGCTGATGGGTGAAATCCATGCCCTGGCCATTCACACCTACACGCCGCAAGAGTGGGCGCAAGTGGGTGTGGCGCCGGCCTCGCCGGTGTGTGCAGGCGGCGGGCACTGAAACCTGCTTGTCGTTCTGGTAGAATCCGCGTCATCCGAGGGCCGCTTTGCGGCCCTCTGCTTTTTGTCAAACCCGGTCCGCCCCTTACGAGGGTGACCACCAGGAGAACATGAGTCATGTCCCAACCGATCGTCGTGGCGGCGCTGTACAAGTTCGTCACCCTGAATGACTTTGTCGAACTGCGTGAGCCCCTGCTCAAGGCCATGCTCGACAACGGCGTCAAAGGCACCTTGCTGCTGGCCCACGAAGGCATCAACGGCACCGTTTCGGCTACCCGCGAAGGCATCGATGGCCTGCTGGCCTGGCTGCGCAGCGATGCGCGCCTGGTGGATGTCGACCACAAGGAGTCCTACTGCGACGAGCAGCCGTTCTACCGCACCAAGGTCAAGCTCAAGAAAGAGATCGTCACCTTGGGCGTACCGGGTGTTGACCCGAACCGCCAGGTCGGCACTTACGTCGAGCCCAAGGACTGGAACGCGCTGATCAGCGACCCTGAAGTGCTGCTGATCGACACCCGCAACGACTATGAAGTGGCCATCGGCACGTTCAAGGGCGCCATCGACCCGAAGACCGAGACCTTCCGCGAGTTTCCCGAGTACATCAAAGCCAACTTCGACCCGAGCAAGCACAAGAAAGTGGCGATGTTCTGCACCGGTGGCATCCGTTGCGAGAAAGCCTCCAGCTATATGCTCGGCGAGGGTTTTGAAGAGGTCTATCATTTGAAAGGCGGCGTCCTGAAGTACTTCGAAGAAGTGCCTCAGGAGCAGAGCCTGTGGGATGGCGACTGCTTCGTCTTCGACAATCGGGTCACCGTGCGCCACGACCTGTCCGAGGGCGAGTACGACCAGTGCCACGCCTGCCGCCACCCGATCGACGCCAAGGATCGTGAGTCCGAACATTATTCGCCAGGGGTGAGCTGCCCGCACTGCTGGGACAGCCTCAGCGAGAAGACTCGGCGCAGTGCCATCGACCGGCAGAAGCAGATCGAGCTGGCCAAGGCGCGCAACTTGCCGCATCCGATCGGGCACAACTACAAAGCCGAGGTTTGAGGCATGACGGCACGCCTGCTCTACGTGATGGACCCGATGTGTTCCTGGTGCTGGGGCTTCGCGCCCGTGGCCCAGGCGCTGATCGCCCAGGCGCAGGACGCTGGGGTGCAGACGCAGTTGGTGGTCGGGGGGCTACGCAGTGGCAGTAACGCCTTGGATAGCGCCACCCGCCAGTACATCCTCGAGCATTGGCAAGCGGTGGCCGAGGCGACCGGTCAGCCGTTCCGCTTCGATGGCGCCATGCCCGACGGGTTCGTCTACGACACCGAGCCGGCCTGCCGTGCGCTGGTCGCCGCGCGTGGAGTGCAGTGTGCGGATGTCTGGACGCTGCTCGAACTGATTCAGCGCGCATTCTACGAACAGGCGCTGGATGTGACCCGTGCCCCGCAATTGGTGGATTTGGCCGAGCAGGCCGGCTACGCGCGCGAGGCCTTCGCGGCAGCGTTCTCCAGTGCCGATACCCGTGCCCAGACGGCGGCCGACTTTTCCTGGGTGCAGGACCTGGGCATCGCCGGCTTTCCGACGCTGCTGGCCGAACGCAAGGGACAACTGGCGCTGCTGACCAACGGCTACCAGCCGCTGGACAAGCTCGAACCGTTGCTGGGCCGCTGGCTGCAGCAGGCCGCCTGTGCTTGATCTTCCAGGGTCGCCAGACCCTGTGCCCGGGAAGCCCGGCGGTGCGCCGGATCGACTGAGCTGGGCGGAAATCCGTCGCCTGGCGCTGCATCACCGCAAGGCGCTGTGGACTGCCAACCTGGTGGCCGTCCTCGCCGCCGCCTGCAGCGTGCCGATTCCGCTGCTGTTGCCGCTGCTGGTCGACGAAGTGCTCCTGGGCCATGGCGATACCGCGCTGAAGTGGATGAACCAATGGCTACCGACTTCCTGGCAGGTCGCAGGCGGCTACATCGGTCTGATGCTGCTGGCCACGTTCAGCTTGCGCCTGGCCTCGCTGGCGTTTGGCGTGATCCAGGCGCGGCAGTTCGCGCGGTTGGCCAAGGACATCGTCTACCGGCTGCGCGTGCGCCTGATCGAGCGCCTCAAGCGCATCTCGCTCAAGGAATACGAGAGCCTGGGCAGCGGCACGGTCACCACGCACCTGGTCACGGACTTGGACACGCTGGACAAGTTCGTCGGCGAAACCCTGAGCCGCTTCCTCGTGGCCATGCTGACTTTGACGGGAACCGCCGCCATCCTGCTGTGGATGCACTGGAAGCTGGCGCTGCTGATTCTGCTATTCAACCCGCTGGTGATCTATTTCACCGTGCAATTGGGCAAGCGGGTCAAGCACCTGAAGAAGCTGGAGAACGACAGCACGGGGCGTTTCACCCAGGCCTTGAGCGAGACCCTCGACGCCATCCAGGAAATCCGCGCCAGCAACCGCCAGGGCTATTTTCTAGGCCGCCTCGGCCTGCGCGCGCGGGAAGTGCGTGACTATGCGGTGGCCTCGCAGTGGAAGAGCGATGCCAGCGGCCGCGCCAGCGGCTTGCTGTTTCAGTTCGGTATCGACATCTTCCGCGCGGCCGCCATGCTCACGGTGCTGTTCTCGGATCTGTCCATCGGGCAGATGCTGGCGGTGTTCAGCTACCTGTGGTTCATGATCGGTCCGGTGGAGCAGTTGCTCAACCTGCAATATGCCTACTACGCCGCCGGTGGCGCGCTGAGCCGGCTGAACGAGCTATTGGCGCGTGAGGACGAGCCGGATTATCCCAGTGCCTGCGATCCGTTCAGCGGTCAGCAGACCGTGGGGATCGAGGTGCGCGACCTGCAGTTTTCCTATGCCGACGAGCCCGTGCTCGAGCACTTGAACCTGTCGATCGCGCCAGGCGAGAAGGTCGCCATCGTCGGTGCCAGCGGTGGCGGCAAGAGCACCCTGGTGCAGTTGTTGCTCGGGCTCTACAGCGCCCAGGCCGGGACCATCCGCTTCGGTGGCGCCAGTCTGCAGGAGATCGGCCTGGAAACCCTGCGCGAGCAGGTGGCTGTGGTGCTGCAGCATCCCTCTCTGTTCAACGACAGCGTGCGCGCCAACCTGACCATGGGGCGCGAATGCAGTGACGAGGCCTGTTGGCAGGCGCTGCGCATTGCGCAGCTCGACGCCACCATCGCCGCTTTGCCGCAAGGGCTGGACGCCGTGGTCGGTCGTTCCGGGGTGCGCCTTTCCGGCGGTCAGCGCCAGCGTCTGGCGATTGCGCGCATGGTGCTGGCAGAGCCGAAGGTGGTGATTCTCGACGAAGCCACCTCCGCCCTCGATGCGGCGACCGAGTACAACCTGCATCAGGCCCTGGCACGCTTCCTCAGTGGTCGCACTACCCTGATCATTGCCCACCGCCTGTCGGCGGTGAAGCAGGCCGATCGCGTGCTGGTGTTCGACGGCGGTCGCGTGGCCGAGGACGGCGACCACCAGCAACTGATCGCCGAAGGCGGCCTGTACGCCAAGTTGTACGGCCACCTGCAGCAGACCTGAACGGCACCGAACCTACCCCTGTGATCGTGCGCGGTGCGTGTCTTGTGGCTTGTGGCTGGCCAATGGCCTACGCTGTGCTGGTCTGGGGCAATTAGTGCCATCTGTGCGGTGGGCAGGGACTACATGAAGGGAAATCGGACGCTCGAAGCGCCAAGGCTGCTGGGGATCATCTGGCCCTTCGTCGCTGTAGTGGTTTTCCAAGTGCTCTTGGGCAGCCTCAGTTTGTATTCACTCTCGGCCATGCGTGCTTACGTGGCGGGCGAGAGCCTGTGGTCCAAGGCGCAGAAGGACGCCATCTACTTTCTCAGCCTGTACGCGCAAAACCGTGACGAGCAGGTGTTCCAGCGTTATCACCAGGCCATCGCCATCCCTCAGGGTGACCGTCAGTTGCGAGTCGCCCTCGATCAGCCCGTGCCGGATATAGAGGCTGCCCGTACCGGCATTCTGCAGGGCGGCAATCATCCCGATGACGTCAACCGGATCATCTGGTTCTACAAGAACTTCCGCCACATCAGCTACATGGAACGGGCCATCGACTACTGGAACACCGGTGACGACTACCTGCGACAGTTGGATGGGGTCGCGCGCGAGATGCACGCCGGTTTCACCCAAGGCAGCGCCAGTGAGGCCGAAGTGGCGCAATGGAAAGCACGCATCGTGACCATCAACGAGGGCGTCACGCCTGCTGCCAAGGCGTTCAGCAACGCGTTGGGGGAGGGGTCGCGGATGCTGCTGCGGGTGTTGATGGTCACCAACCTGCTCACCGCACTGTTTCTCATTACCCTGGCCTGGCGTCGTTCGGCACGCTTACTGTCGCAACGCCAGGCTTTCGCCAGTGCTCTGCAGATCGAGCGCGAGCGGGCGCAGACCACGCTCGAATCGATCGGCGATGCCGTGATTACCACCGATGTGGACGGCTGCATCCTCTACATGAACCCGGCCGCCGAGCAACTGACCCACTGGCAAGCCAGTCAAGGCCAGGGCTTGCCGCTGGCGGCACTGTTCAGCTTGCTCGACGAAAGCGCGGAGCAGGACAGTCGCACCTTGGTCGAGCAGGTGCTCAGCGGCAGTTTGAAGGGCGGCGCCGAACATGCACGGCTGATCCAGCGCCTGGATGGCAGTACGGTTTCGGTCAACCTGGTCGGCTCGCCCATCCACACCGATGGGCAAATAAGCGGCATCGTGCTCGCCTTGCACGACATGACGCAGGAGCGGCAGTACATCGCCAATCTCTCGTGGCAGGCGACCCACGACGCCCTGACCGGGCTGGCCAACCGCCGCGAGTTCGAGTATCGCCTGGAACAGGCGCTCAACGCTCTGGCCCGCCAGTCCGGGCGCCACTCGTTGATGTTCCTCGACCTGGATCAATTCAAGCTGGTCAACGATACCTGCGGCCATGCGGCGGGCGACGAATTGCTGCGGCACATCTGCGCGGTCCTGCAGTCGGGGCTGCGTGAAGGCGACACCTTGGCCCGGCTGGGCGGCGATGAGTTCGGGGTGCTGCTGGAGAATTGCCGTCCTGAGCAGGCCGAGCGCATCGCCGAGCACCTGCGTCAGACTGTGCAGAGCCTGCATTTCGTCTGGAAAGAGCGGCCCTTCGTCACCACCGTGAGCATCGGCCTGGTGCACTTGGGCCAGTTGGCTGGCACGCTCGAGGCCTCGTTGCGCGCTGCCGACATGGCCTGCTACATGGCCAAGGAAAAGGGGCGAAACCGGGTTCAGGTGTACCACGCCGACGACAGCGAGCTGTCCCTGCGCTTTGGCGAGATGGCCTGGATCCAGCGCCTGCATGTGGCCTTGGAGGAAAACCGCTTCTGCCTGTATGCCCAGGAGATCGTTCCCCTCAAATCTGGCGAGGACGCCGGACATCTAGAGATTCTGCTACGTCTGCACGACGAAAGCGGTCGGACTATTCTGCCCGACAGCTTCATTCCCGCCGCGGAGCGCTACGGTCTGATGCCGGCACTCGATCGCTGGGTGGTGCGCAATGTATTCCAGGTGATTCGTCAGGCGCTGGACGCCGGCAGCGACCAACCGTTGGCCATGTGCGCGATCAACCTCTCGGGTATCAGTATCGGCGACGACAAGTTTCTGGAGTGTCTGCAACGGCTGTTCGACGAGTTCCGCATTCCACCCCAGATGATTTGTTTCGAAATAACGGAAACCAGCGCTATCGCCAATTTGGGAAGCGCCATTCGCTTCATCAATGAATTGAAAGGTTTGGGCTGCAAGTTCTCTCTGGACGACTTCTGCGCCGGAATGTCGTCATTCGCCTATTTGAAACATTTGCCGGTAGACTTCCTCAAGATCGACGGAAGTTTCGTCAAGGACATGCTGGACGACCCCATCAATCGGGCCATGGTCGAGGTGATCAATCACATCGGTCATGTGATGGGCAAGAAAACCATCGCCGAGTTCGTCGAAACGCCACAGATCGAGCAGGCGCTGCAGGAGATTGGCGTCGACTACGCCCAGGGTTATCTGATCGAACGGCCACAGGTGTTCACCTGTGGCTGTCTGCAGCGGCAACGGATTGCAGCAAGGCCCCCAGTTCAGCGGGCGCCGGGGGCCTTCCGCTGACCACGCCAGTGCCCCGCATCATCACAAGGAATCAAGGAGCTGAGAGTGATAGACGCATTCGTAAGGATCGGACCACTGATGGACCCCAGGAGCTATCCTGCCTGGGCCCAGCGGATGATCGAGCAATGTTTCGAGAGCAAGCGTCGTGTGGTGGAGCACGAAATCTACCAGCGCTTGAGCGAAGGCACCTTGAGCAAGCAGACGATTCGTCAGTACCTGATCGGTGGCTGGCCAGTGGTCGAGCAGTTTTCCCTCTACATGGCGCACAACCTCACCAAGACCCGCTATGGCCGCCATCAAGGCGAAGACATGGCGCGTCGCTGGCTGATGCGCAACATTCGCGTCGAGCTCAATCATGCCGACCATTGGGTGAAATGGTGCAAGGCTCACGATGTCAGTCTCCACGACCTGCAGGGGCAGGACGTTCCGCCCGAGCTGAGCTTCCTGAACGACTGGTGCTGGCGCGTGTGCAGCACCGAGTCGCTGGCGATCGCCATGGCGGCGACCAACTACGCCATCGAGGGCGCCACCGGCGAATGGTCAGCGCTGGTCTATCCCGACACGCCCTATGCCCGCGGATTCATCGAGCGCGGTGACAAGGCGGCGATGCGCTGGCTCAAGCTGCATGCCCAGTACGACGACGAGCATCCTTGGGAAGCGTTGGAAATCATCTGCACGTTGGTGGGGGAACGTCCTTCGCAGGCGTTGCAGGACGAGCTGCGCAAGGCGATCTGCAAGAGTTACGACTGCATGTACCTGTTCCTGGAGCGTTGCCTGGCGATGGAGCCAGCCCAGCGCCAGGCCGTGCACAAACCGGCGTTGGCGTCGGGGGTGTAGATCGAGGGGCGCGCTGTGCACGGCGCCCCATCCTGGGCTCACTGGGCGTTGAAGGCCTGCCCGTTGACGCCCGTGCTGTCCGGCCCCATGAGGTACAGATAGACCGGCATGATCTGCTCGGGCAACGGGTTGTCCTGCGGATTCTCGCTCGGATAAGCCAGCGCACGCATCGCCGTGCGCGTGGCGCCGGGGTTGATGCTATTGGCGCGCACCGGCGCCACGCCTTCCAGTTCATCGGCCAGCGTCTGCATCAATCCTTCGGTGGCGAACTTCGACACGCCATAGGCGCCCCAATAGGCCCGGCCCTTGCGACCCACGCTCGAGGACGTGAACACCACCGATGCGTCCTCGGAGAGCTTGAGCAGCGGCAGCAAGGTGCTGGTGAGCATGAACGTGGCATTGACGTTGATGTGCATGACGCGCATGAAGTTGTCGCCGGACAATTGCTCCAGCGGGGTGCGCGGCCCGATGATCGAGGCGTTGTTGAGCAGCCCGTCGAGGCGCCCGAACTGCTCTTCCACCATCACGGCCAGCTCGTCGTATTGGTGGGGCAGGGCGGTTTCCAGGTTGAACGGAATGACCACCGGTTGCGGATGGCCAGCAGCCTCGATCTGGTCGTAGACCTCGTTGAGGTTGGCCTCGGTCTTGCCCAGCAACAGTACCGTGGCACCCAGCGCGGCATAGGCCTTGGCCGCTGCGGCGCCGATGCCGCGACCGGCACCGGTGACCAGAATGACACGGCCCTTGAGCAGGTCGGCACGTGGGGTGTAGTCGAACATGATGTGATCCCTGTCTGTGCCCCGGTAGTAGGGGCGTTGTCCGTCTTCTCAGCAGCCGCACAGGGCGCTGTCGATCACCTTGCGCAGGTCCAGCGGATGGTCCACGACCACGTCCGCGCCCCAGTTGTTGGGGTTGTCCTCGGGGTGGATATAGCCATAGCGCACGGCGGCGGTACGTGTGCCTGCATCGCGGCCAGATTCGATGTCGCGCAAATCGTCACCGACGAACAGCACGCTGGCCGGGTCCAGGCCAAGGGTCTTGCATGCCAGGATCAGCGGCTCTGGGTCAGGCTTGCTGCGGGTGACATGGTCGGGGCAGATCAACAGGGCCGAACGTTCGGCCAAGCCGAGTTGCTGCATGATCGGCTCGGCGAAGCGCACCGGTTTGTTGGTGACCACGCCCCACAGCAAGTTGCCTTTCTCGATGTCGCCCAGCAGCGTGTCCATGCCGTCGAACAGCTTGCTGTGTACCGCGCAGTCACGCTGATAGCGCTCGAGAAACTCCAGGCGCAGGGCCTCGAAACCTTCTGCTTCGGGGTCCATGGCAAAGGTGGCGGCGACCATGGCCCGGGCGCCGCCGGAGATCACGCCTCGGATCAGTTCGTCGTCCACTGCCGGCAGGCCGCGCTCGGCGAGCATGGCCTGGCAGATGGCGATGAAGTCCGGTGCAGTGTCCAGCAAGGTGCCGTCCATGTCGAAGAGAACTGCTCGCAGGCGCATGTTCATTCCTCGCGCAGGGTCTGGATCATGTAGTTGACGTCGACGTCGCTGGCCAGTTTGTAGTGTTTGGTCAGCGGGTTATAGGTCAGGCCGATGATGTCCTTGACCTCCAGCCCGACCACACGGCACCAGGCGCCGAGCTCGGAAGGGCGGATGAACTTCTTGAAGTCATGGGTGCCGCGCGGCAGCATCTTGAGGATGTACTCGGCGCCGACGATCGCCAGCAGATAGGCCTTCGGGTTGCGGTTGATGGTCGAAAAGAACACCTGGCCGCCGGGTTTGACCAAACGCTGGCAGGCGCGGATCACCGACGAAGGGTCTGGCACGTGCTCGAGCATTTCAAGGCAGGTGACCACATCGAACTGACCGGGCATCTCTTCGGCCAGCGCTTCGGCGGTGATCTGCCGGTAGTCCACTTCGACGCCGGACTCGAGCTGGTGCAGGCGCGCCACCGCCAGCGGTGCTTCGCCCATGTCGATCCCGGTGACCGTCGCGCCGCGCTGGGCCATGGCTTCGCTGAGAATGCCGCCGCCGCAGCCGACATCCAGTACGGTTTTTCCGGCGAGGCTGGCGCGCTCGTCGATCCAGTTGACCCGCAGCGGGTTGATTTCGTGCAGGGGCTTGAACTCGCTCTCGCGGTCCCACCAGCGGTGGGCCAGGGCCTCGAACTTGGCGATTTCGGCGCGGTCGACGTTGCTCATTGAACAGATCCTCTGAAAGCTTCGATAAAAGGTGTCTCAGGCGAGCAGCCTTGGCTGCCCGCCAGTCATGCTTGGCCGTCGCGAATACGCGCGCCCCACTCGCGGGCGCTGGCGATCAGCGCGGCCTCGTCCATCTGAGTCAGTCGGTGGTTCTCGACCAGGCGCTGGCCCGCCACCCAGACATCGCGCACGCAGTCGCGGCCCGTGGCGTAGATCAACTGTGAAACAGGATCATGCACCGGTTGCTGAGCCAGGCCCGAGAGGTCGAACACCGTGATGTCCGCTGCCTTGCCGACTTCCAGCGAGCCGATGCAGGCCTCCAGCCCCAGCGCCCGGGCGCCGTTGAGTGTGGCCATGCGCAAGGCGCGGTGGGCATCCAGGGCAGTGGCCGAACCGGCAACGGCTTTGGCCAGCAGGGCGGCGGTGCGGGCTTCGCCAAGCAGGTCGAGGGCATTGTTGCTGGCGGCGCCATCGGTACCCAGCGCGACGTTGACGCCGGCCTGCCACAGGCGCTCGACCGGACAGAAACCGCTGGCCAGTTTGAGATTGGAATGTGGGCAATGCACCACGCTGGTGTTGCTTTCTACCAGCAGGGCCAGGTCGTCTTCGCTGACCTGGGTCATGTGCACGGCCTGCAGGCGCGGGCCAAGCAGGCCCAGACGGGCCAGGCGCGTCAGCGGGCGCTCGCCGTGTTCGGCTTCGCCACGTTGCACTTCATCGGCTGTTTCGTGGATGTGCATGTGCAGCGGCGCATCCAGTTGGTCAGCGATGACGCGAATGTTTTCCAGGTTTTCGTCGTTGAGCGTATAAGGCGCGTGAGGGCCGAGGGCGAGGGTGATGCGCGGGTGATGGCGCACGTCGCCGAACAGCGCGATGGCCTGATGCAGGGCTTCGTCGGGGCTGCGCGCGCCGGGAACGGCGAAGTCCATCAAGGGCACGGCCACTTGCGCGCGCATACCGCTGCGATGCACGCGGTCACAGGCTTCGCGCGGGAAAAAATACATGTCGGCGAAGCAGGTGATGCCGCCCTTGAGCTGTTCGGCAATGGCCAGGTCGGTGCCGTCTCGCACGAAAGCCTCATCGACCCAGCGCGCTTCAGCGGGCCAGATATGCGCGTGCAGCCAGGTCATCAGCGGCAGGTCGTCGGCCAGGCCGCGAAACAGGCTCATGGCAGCATGGCCGTGGGCATTGATCCACCCAGGGGTCAGCACGCAGTCGGGCAGTTCGAGCACCTCCCGTGCCTGCGGTGCCCGCTCGCGCGGCCCCAACCAGGCGATCAGACCATCGCGAATGCCAAGCGCGTGCCCCTCCAGCACCACCCCGGCCGGTTCCACAGGCACCAGCCAGGTGGGAACGAGCAGCAGGTCAACGGGCAAAGAGGCTGGCGGCATGCGCAGGGTCCGGGGTTTCTGACGATTTAACGCGCAGTATACCCGAGCGCTCGCGGCCTGGGCTCGCTATAATCGTCCGCTTTTGATCAGTCAACGGCGGGGAGAGGCGATGCGCGAGCGACTTATGGCGGCAGAGAAGGTGACCGGCATCCAGTGGCGTGATGGCACCTTGCACCTGCTCGACCAGCGTCTGCTGCCTGCCCGCGAGCAATGGCTGGAGTGTGCCGACGTCGCCTCCGTCGTGCAGGCGATCCGCGCCATGGCCGTGCGTGGGGCGGCGGCCATTGGTATCGCTGCAGCCTATGGGCTGGTTCTTGCCCTGCGCGAGCGCTTGGGCGAGGACGATTGGGAGCAGGCGCTGGAGGAGGATTTTCTCGAGCTGGCTGAAGCGCGTCCTACGGCTGCCAATCTCTTCTGGGCGCTGAACCGCATGCGTGAGCGCCTGCAGCGCCTGAGCCCCGAAGATGATCTGTTAGGGCTGATGGAGGCCGAGGCGGTGGCCATCCACGAAAGCGATCGTGAAGCCAACCTGACCATGGCCCAGCACGGCATCGAGCAGATCCGCCGCCATCAGGGTAGCGAGCAGACCTTGCTCACCTACGGCAACGCCGGCGCCCTGGCCAGTGGTGGCTTCGGTACGGCCCTGGGGGTGATCCACGCCGCCTACCTGGAAGGCATGGTCGAGCGGGTGTATGCCGGCGAAACCCGGCCGTGGCTGCAAGGCTCGCGGCTCACGGCCTGGGAGTTGGCGCATGAGGGCATCCCGGTCACCGTATGTGCCGACTCGGCGCTAGCACATCTGATGAAGACCAAAGGCATCACCTGGGTCGTGGTCGGCGCCGATTGCATCGCCGCCAATGGCGATGTGGCGAGCAAGATCGGTACCTATCAGATGGCGGTCGCGGCCATGCATCACGGCGTGCGCTTCATGGTCGTGGCATCGAGCACCAGCATCGACCTGAATTTGCCCAGTGGCGAAGACATTCCTCTGGAAGAGCGCGAGGCGGACGAACTGCTTGAAGTGGCCGGCAAGCGGGTGGCGGCCGAGGTCGAAGTGTTCAATACCGTCTTTGATGTGACGCCCGCAGACCTGATCGACGTGATCGTGACCGAAAAGGGCATTGTCGAGCGTCCTGATACGGCCAAGATCGCCCAACTGATGTGTCGCAAACGCCTGCATTGAGTGCTGGAACGCCTGGCAGATCGGCACAGAATTACGCCCCAGTGGCATCCTGCCCTCTCTCCCACCGCGCAGCCGTTTGTGATACCATCCGGCAGTTTCCAAGGGTGCTGTTTGCGGTGCCCTTCATTGCGCAGATCCTGGGCTCAACTCATTGATTTGTCGTATGTCGCCCCTGCGTCGAACGCGGTGGCGGCGAGCTTCGTTCGTCCACCGATGGACATCACGAAGTTTCACCAGAAAAAGGAATCAGGCTTCTCATGGGCGAACTGGCCAAAGAAATCCTCCCGGTCAATATCGAAGACGAACTGAGACAGTCCTACCTCGACTACGCGATGAGCGTGATTGTCGGGCGAGCGCTGCCCGATGCGCGTGATGGCTTGAAGCCCGTGCATCGCCGCGTCCTGTTCGCAATGAGCGAACTGGGCAACGACTGGAACAAGCCGTACAAGAAGTCCGCCCGTGTGGTCGGTGACGTCATCGGTAAGTACCACCCGCACGGCGACACCGCCGTGTACGACACCATTGTGCGCATGGCGCAGCCGTTCTCGCTGCGCTACCTGCTGGTCGACGGTCAAGGCAACTTCGGCTCGGTGGACGGCGACAACGCCGCCGCCATGCGTTACACCGAAGTGCGCATGACCAAGTTGGCCCACGAGCTGCTGGCCGACCTGCACAAGGAAACCGTCGACTGGGTCCCCAACTACGACGGCACCGAGCAGATCCCGGCGGTCATGCCGACCAAGATCCCCAACCTGCTGGTCAACGGTTCCAGCGGCATCGCCGTGGGCATGGCGACCAACATCCCGCCTCACAACCTGGGTGAGGTGATCGATGGCTGCCTGGCGCTGATCGACAATCCCGAGGTCACGGTCGACGAACTCATGCAGTTCATCCCGGGCCCGGACTTCCCGACCGCTGGCCTGATCAACGGCCGCCAGGGCATCATCGAGGCCTATCGCACCGGTCGTGGCCGCATCTACATGCGCGCCCGCTCGCAGATCGAAGACATCGACAAGGTCGGTGGCCGCCAGCAGATCGTCATCACCGAGCTGCCGTACCAGCTGAACAAGGCGCGTCTGATCGAGAAGATTGCCGAGCTGGTCAAGGAGAAGAAGCTCGAAGGCATCACCGAGCTGCGTGACGAGTCCGACAAGGACGGCATGCGTGTCGTCATCGAGCTGCGTCGCGGCGAGGTGCCGGAGGTGGTGCTCAACAACCTCTACCAGCAGACCCAGCTGCAGAGCGTGTTCGGCATCAACATCGTCGCCCTGATCGACGGCCGTCCGCGCCTGCTCAATCTCAAGGACCTGCTCGAAGCCTTCGTGCGTCACCGCCGTGAAGTGGTGACCCGGCGCACCGTGTTCGAATTGCGCAAGGCACGCGAGCGTGGGCACATCCTCGAAGGTCAGGCGGTCGCGCTGTCCAACATCGACCCGGTCATCGCGCTGATCAAGGCCTCGCCAACACCGTCCGAGGCCAAGGAAGCGCTGATCAGTACGCCCTGGGAGTCCAGCGCCGTGCAGGTCATGGTCGAGCGTGCTGGCGCCGACTCCTGCCGTCCAGAGGACCTTCCGGAGCAGTATGGTCTGCGTGATGGCAAATACTGGCTGTCGCCCGAGCAGGCCCAGGCCATCCTCGAGCTGCGCCTGCACCGCCTGACCGGCCTGGAGCACGAGAAGCTGCTGGCCGAGTACCAGGAGATCCTCGAGCAGATCGGCGAGTTGATCCGCATCCTCAATAGCGCCCAGCGCCTGATGGAAGTGATCCGCGAAGAGCTGGAGGCGATTCGCGCCGAGTATGGCGATGTGCGTCGCACCGAGATTCTCGATGCCCGCCACGACCTCAACTACGGCGACATGATCCCCGAAGAAGAGCGTGTGGTGACCATTTCCCACGGCGGCTATGCCAAGACCCAGCCGCTGTCTGCCTACCAGGCGCAGCGCCGTGGTGGCAAGGGCAAGTCGGCGACCGGCGTGAAGGACGAGGACTACATCGAGCATCTGCTGGTTGCCAACAGTCACGCCACCCTCCTGCTGTTCTCCAGCAAGGGCAAGGTGTATTGGCTCAAGACCTACGATATTCCTGAAGCGTCCCGCGCGGCGCGTGGCCGTCCGATGGTCAACCTGCTGCCCCTGGAAGAGGGCGAGCGTATCACCGCCATGCTGCAGATCGACCTCGAAGCGTTGCAGCAAAGCGATGAGCTCGACGAAGAGCTCGATGAGGCCGATGACGCCGTGCTCGAGGGCGAGGTGGTCGAGCCCGAAGAAGTCGACGAGGAAGAAGGTGACACGCCAGAGCTGGTCGCCGAGCCGACCGGCGCCTACATTTTCATGGCGACCGCCCTGGGGACCGTGAAGAAGACCCCGCTGGTGCAGTTCGCTCGTCCTCGCTCCAACGGTCTGATCGCCGTCAAGCTCAAGGAAGGCGACACCCTGATCGCCGCCGCGATCACCGACGGTGCCAAGGAAGTGATGATGTTCTCCAGCGCCGGCAAGGTGATCCGCTTCGCCGAAGGCGTGGTTCGCCAGATGGGCCGTACCGCTCGCGGTGTGCGCGGTATGCGTCTGGGCAAGGGCCAAGAGGTGATCTCCATGCTGATCCCCGAGTCTGGCGCGCAGATCCTCACCGCTTCCGAGCGCGGCTATGGCAAGCGCACCCCGCTGTCCAAGTTCCCGCGTCGCGGTCGCGGTGGTCAGGGCGTCATCGCCATGGGGACCAAGGGGCGCAACGGTCTGCTGATCGGGGCCATCCAGGTCCATGAGGGCGAGGAAATCATGCTGATTTCCGACCAGGGTACCTTGGTTCGTACGCGCGTCGGCGAGGTCTCCAGCCTGAGCCGCAACACGCAGGGTGTGACGCTGATCAAGCTGGCCAGCGACGAGACGCTGGTAGGTCTGGAGCGTATCCAGGAGCCTTCCGAAGACGAGCTCGACGACAGCGTCGAGTTGGGCGAGGAGGGTGCCGAGCTCGAAGGCACAGAGGATGATGCTGCGGGTGCTGAAGAGGCTCCGCAGGAGTAAGTAGACGCAAGACCCGAACGGGGCGACCAAGGTCGCCCCGTTCGACTGATTGCCCTTGGCAATGCCCGGTATTCCGGGGTCGCTTCTTGTGGGAGCGGCCTTGCGCCGCGCTAAGACCACAAGGCGGCCTCAGCGTCGCCCATGCGAGCAACAGCGCGGCCCGCCAGTAACGATTTTGTTCTATTTGTCAGAGCGAGAGTGGATGTGAGCAAACGAGCCTTCAACTTCTGCGCAGGCCCTGCCGCGCTTCCCGACGCTGTCCTGCAGCGCGCCCAGGCCGAGATGCTGGATTGGCATGGCAAAGGCTTGTCGGTGATGGAGATGAGCCATCGCAGCGACGAATACGTCGCGATCGCCGAAAAGGCCGAGCAGGATCTGCGCGAACTGTTGTCCATCCCCTCGAACTACAAAGTGCTGTTCCTGCAGGGCGGTGCCAGCCAGCAGTTCGCCGAGATCCCGTTGAACCTGCTGCCGGAGAACGGCACCGCCGACTACATCGAGACCGGTATCTGGTCGAAGAAAGCCATCGAGGAAGGTCGCCGCTTTGGCACCATCAACGTGGCGGCCAGCGCCAAGCCTTACGATTACCTGGCCATTCCCGGGCAAAACGAGTGGCAACTGACCGCTAATGCTGCCTACGTCCACTACGCGTCCAATGAAACCATCGGCGGACTGCAGTTCGACTGGGTGCCGCAGACGGGCGACGTACCGCTGGTGGTGGACATGTCTTCCGACATTCTCTCCCGGCCTATCGACGTGTCCCAGTTCGGACTCATCTATGCGGGCGCACAGAAGAACATCGGCCCGAGTGGTCTGGTGGTGGTGATCGTGCGAGAGGACCTGCTGGGTCGCGCTCGCAGCAGTTGCCCGACCATGCTCGACTACAAGATTTCGGCCGATAACGGTTCGATGTACAACACGCCGGCTACTTATTCCTGGTACCTGTCGGGCCTGGTCTTCGAGTGGCTCAAGGAGCAGGGCGGTGTCGAAGCCATGGAACAGCGCAATCGGGCCAAGAAAGACCGCTTGTATGGCTTCATCGATGCCAGCGAGTTCTACACCAACCCCATCAGCCACAATGCCCGCTCGTGGATGAACGTGCCGTTCCGCCTGGCTGACGAGCGCCTGGACAAAGCCTTCCTGGCCGGCGCCGATGCACGCGGTCTGCTCAACCTCAAAGGGCACCGTTCGGTTGGCGGCATGCGCGCTTCCATCTACAACGCCTTGGGTCTGGAGGCTGTCGAGGCCCTGGTGCAGTACATGGCTGAATTCGAGAAGGAGCACGCCTGATGGTCGAGCAGGAACTCAAGGCTCTGCGCGTACGCATCGACAGCCTCGACGAGAAGATCCTCGAGCTGATCAGCGAGCGCGCCCGCTGCGCCCAGGAAGTGGCCAAGGTCAAGACCGCCTCGCTCGCCGAAGGCGAGAAGCCGGTGTTTTACCGTCCCGAGCGTGAGGCTGCGGTGCTCAAGCGCGTGATGGAGCGCAACAGAGGACCACTGGGCAACGAGGAGATGGCGCGACTGTTCCGCGAAATCATGTCCTCCTGCCTGGCCTTGGAAGAGCCGCTGAAAGTGGCTTACCTCGGCCCTGAAGGTACTTTTACGCAAGCGGCGGCCATGAAGCATTTCGGCCACGCGGTCGTGAGTCGCCCCATGGCGGCCATCGACGAGGTGTTCCGAGAGGTGGCGGCCGGTGCCGTCAACTTCGGCGTGGTGCCCGTGGAAAACTCGACGGAGGGTGCGGTCAGCCATACCCTGGACAGTTTCCTCGAGCATGACATGGTGATCTGCGGTGAGGTGGAGCTGCGTATCCACCATCACCTGCTAGTGGGGGAGAACACCAAGACCGGCAGCATCACGCGCATCTACTCCCATGCGCAGTCGCTCGCTCAATGCCGCAAATGGTTGGACGCCCACTACCCGAACGTCGAGCGCGTGGCGGTCTCCAGCAATGCTGAGGCGGCCAAGCGCGTGAAGGGCGAATGGAATTCGGCGGCGATCGCCGGTGACATGGCAGCCAATCTCTACGGGCTGACCCGACTGGCTGAGAAAATCGAAGACCGTCCGGACAACTCCACGCGTTTTCTGATGATCGGCAGCCAGGAAGTGCCGCCGACTGGGGACGACAAGACCTCGATCATCGTCTCCATGAGCAACAAACCCGGTGCGCTGCACGAGTTGTTGGTGCCGTTCCACGATAACGGGATCGACCTGACCCGCATTGAGACGCGGCCTTCGCGCAGTGGCAAGTGGACCTACGTGTTCTTCATCGACTTCGTCGGCCACCATCGTGACCCATTGATCAAGGCCGTGCTGGAGCAGATCAGCCAGGAGGCTGTAGCCCTCAAGGTGCTTGGGTCTTATCCGAAGGCGGTGCTTTGACTCGAGGCTGTAGGGGGGTAGAGCGGCCCGCCACCCCCTCACAGTTCGTCCCGATTTCCAAACAAGGTTCGCACCCGTGGTAAATGCAGCAGAAAGCAAATCCGCGCCCATCGTCGATCGTCTGGTCGTCGTCGGTCTCGGCCTGATCGGTGGTTCGTTCGCCAAGGGCTTGCGTGAAAGCGGCCTGTGCCGCGAAGTGGTCGGCGTCGATCTGGATGCCGAATCGTGCAGGCAGGCGGTGGCGCTCGGCGTGGTCGATCGTTGCGAAGACGATCTGGCCACCGCGTGCGTCGGTGCCGATGTGATCCAGCTTGCTGTCCCGATTCTCGCCATGGAGAAGCTTCTAGCACGCCTGGCTGTGCTGGAGCTTGGGGGGGCTTTAATTACCGATGTCGGCAGCGCCAAGGGCAATGTGGTGCGCGCTGCGCGGGCTGTGCTCGGCGAGCGTCTTCCTCGGTTCGTACCGGGCCACCCGATCGCGGGTTCCGAGCAGAGCGGTGTGGAGGCATCCAACGCGATGCTGTTCCGTCGGCACAAGGTCATCCTCACGCCGCTTGGCGAAACCGATGGCGCCGCCTTGGCATTGGTCGATCGGTTGTGGCGTGCGCTGGACGCTGACGTGGAACACATGCCGGTCGAGCGCCACGACGAAGTGCTGGCCGCCACCAGTCACTTGCCGCACCTGCTGGCCTTCGGTCTGGTGGACTCGCTGGCCAAACGCAATGAAAACCTCGATATCTTCCGGTACGCTGCCGGGGGCTTCCGCGATTTCACGAGAATCGCCGGCAGCGACCCGATCATGTGGCACGACATCTTCCTCGCCAACCGCGAGGCTGTCCTGCGCACGCTGGATACATTTCGCAGCGACCTCGACGCCTTGCGCGACGCGGTCGATGCAGGAGACGGGCACCAACTGCTGGGTGTGTTCACCCGTGCTCGGGTCGCCCGTGAGCATTTCAGTAAAATCCTGGCCCGCCGGGCCTATGTGGACGCTATGAACGCCAACGACCTGATTTTCCTGGCCCAACCTGGTGGCCGCCTGTCCGGACGGATTCG
The DNA here is from genome assembly GCF_047039205.1 of Pseudomonas sp. SC11. Lineage (NCBI taxonomy): Bacteria > Pseudomonadati > Pseudomonadota > Gammaproteobacteria > Pseudomonadales > Pseudomonadaceae > Pseudomonas > Pseudomonas sp. SC11. The sequence continues at coordinate 1,719,570 of NZ_CP178183.1, forward strand.
CGTACCGGGCGACAAATCCATCTCCCATCGCTCGATCATGCTGGGCTCCCTGGCCGAAGGCACCACTGAGGTCGAGGGTTTCCTCGAGGGCGAGGATGCTCTGGCAACCCTCCAGGCCTTCCGTGACATGGGTGTGGTCATCGAAGGTCCGCACCACGGCCGCGTCACCATTCACGGTGTCGGCCTGCAGGGTCTCAAGCCGCCGCCCGGTCCGATCTACTTGGGTAACTCGGGCACGTCGATGCGCCTGCTCTCCGGTCTGTTGGCTGGACAGCCATTCGACGTGACCATGACCGGCGATGCCTCGCTGTCCAAGCGCCCCATGAACCGCGTCGCCAATCCGCTGCGGGAAATGGGGGCGGTGGTCGAGACGGGGCCTGAGGGACGTCCACCGCTGACCATTCGCGGCGGCCAGAAACTGAAGGCGCTGAACTACACGTTGCCGATGGCCAGCGCCCAAGTGAAGTCGTGCCTGTTGCTGGCCGGCCTGTACGCCGAAGGCACCACCACCGTCACCGAGCCCGCGCCAACCCGTGACCATACCGAGCGGATGCTGCGGGGCTTCGGTTATTCGGTGCACAGCGATGGTCCGGTAGCTTCGCTGCAAGCAGGTGGCACGCTGAAAGCCACTCGCATCGAAGTGCCCGGCGATATTTCCTCATCGGCCTTCTTCCTGGTGGCGGCATCCATTGCCGAAGGTTCTGAGTTGGTGCTGGAGCATGTCGGCATCAACCCGACCCGAACCGGCGTGATCGATATCCTGCGCCTGATGGGCGGCGACATCACCCTGGAAAACCAGCGTGAAGTCGGTGGCGAGCCGGTCGCTGACCTGCGCGTGCGCGGCGCGAAGCTCAAGGGCATCGACATTCCAGAGGCGCTGGTGCCGCTGGCCATCGACGAGTTCCCGGTGCTGTTCGTCGCCGCGGCCTGTGCCGAAGGGCGTACCGTGCTGCGCGGCGCCGAAGAACTGCGGGTCAAGGAGTCCGACCGTATCCAGGTCATGGCCGATGGCTTGCAGGCGCTGGGCGTCACGTGCGAGCCCACGCCGGATGGCATCATCATCGATGGCGGACCGATCGGTGGCGGCGAGGTCCATGGTCACGGTGATCACCGTATCGCCATGGCCTTCAGCGTCGCTTCGCTGCGGGCCAGCGCGCCAATCCGCATTCATGACTGCGCCAACGTCGCCACGTCGTTCCCGAACTTCCTGGCGCTGTGTGCCGAAGTGGGTATCCGCGTGGCACAAGAGGCGCAGTCGTGAACTCGCTGGCGCCGGTCATCACCATTGATGGACCTAGTGGCTCCGGCAAGGGTACTGTGGCCGGGCTGCTGGCGCGTGAGCTGAGCTGGCGACTGCTCGATTCCGGGGCGCTGTATCGGTTGCTGGCATTCAACGCGACCAACCATGGCGTCGACCTGACCAACGAAGAACTGCTCAAGGCCTTGGCGGCTCACCTGGACGTGCAGTTCATCGCGGCGGAGCCCGGCAAGCTGCAGCAAATCATTCTCGAAGGCGAGGATGTCAGCCATGTCATCCGTACCGAGACGGTCGGGGCGGGTGCCTCCATGGTTGCCTCACTGCCGGCCGTTCGCGATGCGCTACTGCAGCGCCAACGTGCCTTCCGCGAAGCGCCGGGGCTGATTGCCGACGGTCGCGACATGGGCACCGTGGTATTTCCAGACGCACCGCTGAAAGTCTTCCTTACGGCCAGTGCCGAGGAACGAGCGCGTCGCCGTTACCTGCAGTTGAAGGGCAAGGGTGAAGATGTTAGTCTGTCAAGTCTGCTAGATGAGATTCGTGCGCGCGATGAGCGCGACACCCAACGCGCAGTGGCCCCGCTCAAGCCGGCGGCTGATGCCATCCAGTTGGACTCCACCGAATTGTCCATCGAGCAGGTGCTGCAACGGATCAGAAGCGAGATCGCCCTGCGCGATCTGCTCTGATCATCAGGAAAGCAGGCAGGGGCACCAGTCATCGTCCTGCCTGCTTTCCTTTACTTAAACGAAACCCACATTGTCTGGAATGTGGCGATGGGCGTCTGTTTCGCCCGAATCTACAGGAATTAAAATGAGCGAAAGCTTTGCAGAACTCTTTGAAGAAAGCCTGAAAACCCTCAATCTTCAGCCGGGTGCCATCATCACCGGTATCGTTGTCGACATCGACGGCGACTGGGTTACCGTACATGCCGGTCTGAAATCCGAGGGCGTCATCCCGCTCGAGCAGTTCTACAACGAAGCTGGCGAGCTGACCATCAAGGTCGGTGACGAAGTGCACGTTGCGCTGGACGCGGTCGAAGACGGCTTTGGCGAAACCAAGCTGTCCCGTGAAAAAGCCAAGCGCGCTGAGTGCTGGATTGTTCTGGAAGCAGCTTTCGCCGCCGAAGAAGTGGTCAAGGGCGTTATCAACGGTAAGGTTAAAGGCGGCTTCACTGTCGACGTTAACGGCATCCGTGCGTTCCTGCCGGGCTCCCTGGTTGATGTCCGCCCAGTGCGCGACACCACCCACCTGGAAGGCAAAGAGCTGGAATTCAAGGTCATCAAGCTGGACCAGAAGCGCAACAACGTTGTCGTTTCGCGTCGCAGCGTGCTGGAAGCCGAGAACTCCGCCGAGCGCGAAGCCCTGCTGGAAACCCTGCAGGAAGGCCAGCAAGTCAAAGGTATCGTCAAGAACCTCACCGACTACGGCGCATTCGTGGACCTGGGTGGCATCGACGGCCTGCTGCACATCACCGACATGGCGTGGAAGCGCATCAAGCACCCATCGGAAATCGTTAACGTTGGCGACGAAGTCGACGTGCGCGTTCTGAAGTTCGACCGTGAGCGTAACCGCGTTTCGCTGGGTCTGAAGCAAATGGGCGAAGATCCGTGGGTCGCTATCACTGCCCGTTACCCAGAAGGTACTCGCGTACAAGCGCGCGTTACCAACCTGACCGACTACGGCTGCTTCGCTGAGCTGGAAGAAGGCGTTGAAGGTCTGGTACACGTTTCCGAAATGGACTGGACCAACAAGAACATCCACCCGTCGAAAGTCGTTCAGGTTGGCGACGAAGTGGAAGTCATGGTGCTGGACATCGACGAAGAGCGTCGTCGTATTTCCCTGGGTATCAAGCAGTGCAAATCCAACCCATGGGAAGACTTCTCCGGTCAGTTCAACAAGGGTGACAAGATCACCGGTACCATCAAGTCGATCACCGACTTCGGTATCTTCATTGGTCTGGACGGCGGCATCGACGGCCTGGTTCACCTGTCCGACATCTCCTGGAACGAAACCGGCGAAGAAGCCGTACGTCGCTTCAAGAAGGGCGACGAGCTGGAAACCGTCATCCTGTCGGTTGACCCAGAGCGCGAGCGCATCTCCCTGGGTATCAAGCAGCTGGAAGACGATCCGTTCTCCAACTTCGTTGCTGTCAACGACAAGGGTGCAATCGTCAAGGGCGTCGTGAAGGAAGTTGACGCCAAAGGCGCCATCGTCACCCTGGCCGATGACATCGAAGCTACTCTGAAGGCTTCCGAAATCAGCCGTGACCGCGTTGAAGATGCGCGTAACGTGCTGAAGGAAGGCGAAGAGATCGAAGCCAAGATCATCAGCGTTGACCGCAAGTCCCGCGTCATCAGCCTGTCCATCAAATCGAAGGACGATGCTGAAGAGCGCGAAGCTATCCAGAGCCTGAAAAACACCGCTCCGGAAGCTGCTGCCGATACCACCATGGCTGCGCTGCTGCGCGAAGCAATGGCCAAGCAGAACTGAGTTCTGTTTGATCGACAAGAAAAAGGGCGACCCTCGGGTCGCCCTTTTTTGTGTGCGCCAGGCATGGCGCGTTGCGCGTGAGCGCAACCCGCTTGGTTGTGGTGGCCAGGCGGATGGTTTGGAAGTGAAAGTCCTCTACACACCCGGCAAGGGGAAGTGTTAGCCAGAGGCAAGGGCGTCGCAGGTGACTGCGAATCTGAAGCAAGCCTGAGGCAAATGCTGGCCTGACGAACAGGGAGCGGATAGAGGCGGCACAGCGGGGTGAGGTGGCGCAAATCGCCAAAGCCCGATACTTGCACAGAGCGCTGTGGCGTAGATCCGACAGGAATAAGCAGGAAGGTCGCGCGAATTACCCTGGGAGATCTGCACGTTTGTCACTGTGCTACCGAGCGCAGAGAGGCGGCGGGATGAGCGTGCAGAAGTCAGCCGAAGCCGTAGTAAGTGGCGGTTAACGCGCCACCAAGGGCCGAACAGGTTATGCCGCCAGGAGGCATCGCTGTCTCGTTGGTAGCCGTAATGCAGAAATGTCCTAAGGAAGATCCGGTCACCCGGGGTTCCGGCCAGAAGCCGAGAATGACTGCTGGTCGTGCAAAGGTACCAACCGCGTCAGTGGCGTGGACGAGCGCGGAGCTGGACGCGCTGATGGAGCGGGCACCGGCAGCCGAGGTCGCGCGTGGTAGCGATGAGCCCAGGTCGCGTGCGCGATCGGCTAAGCGAACTGCTACATGGCGCGCGGGGCGCAAGATGGCGAGCGTCATTGGGTTGATAAACCCCGTGTTATGAGGTTGGGCTGACTATTTCAAGCCTTATCAGAGCAAATGGCCGCTTGAGGTGCTGGATGGTTGGGTCAGGCGCAAACTTCGCTGTGCCATCTGGCACAAATGGAAGCAACCCTTCACGAGGGCGTGCAACCTGATGTGTCTAGGGTTAGACGTACAAATCAGCCTTCAATGGCCGAGGCCCATGGTGGAACTCCGGAGCACCACGCATGAGTCAGGCGCTGCCGAAGAAACTATGGGGTCGACTTGGGCTTGTCTCGATACCGGATACGATCAATCGGCTTAGTCGCACAACCTGAACCGCCGTGTACGGAGCTGTACGCACGGTGGTGTGAGAGGGTGGTCAGTGCGAACTCGCCTCCTGCTCCATCGTCTACCCCGGACTACAGGCCTGGTTCTTCTTTGCATCAAATTTGCTGGCATTCGTACATGCGGCGAGCTTGCCGCGTGTGTTAATAGGCATTAGCGATATTCGCGGGGTCGCTGAGGTCCCCGGCTGTATGCTTGTGCGCGGGCATGCGAAAGCAGTCGGGTCTTTTGCTTGAAGGGGGGGCGGATCAATGTGTCGAATTGAGTGTCGCGCAGACTTGACAGCAAAGCGCTCGACGTCTGGCATCGGGCGCTTCTAGGGTGTGTAGATCAGGATCGTCCGGGCGGTTTGATTCATCGCACGCGCTTTGTGTAAAGCGGGTAGCCCGTCGGTACCTATCCGGCCGCTGCTGCTCTAGCTGCTAGGATCTGACAGGGGTTTTGCCCTCGCTGCTGTGAAGATAACAGCGTAGCGACTGAGGTCGTTTTCGTTGCGCTGGAAGTGCACCGCCACCTGCTTACCTTCCCATGAAATGGTTTTGATCTCATAAGAAGCTCCGGAGCTGAGCTGAATGCGACGACTCAAGCTTGAGCCCGGCTGTCCGAGCGTATCGGAAAGGAAGTCATCGACCAGTTCCAGGCTGCTGGCATCGCCAGTGAGCATAAGCTGATCGACCTCCTTCCCTTTGACGGTGGCGAATAGCTGATACCCTGAGCTGATGGGAATATAGGGGAGCCCGCGAATTTCGAACTTTTCCGAATCAGCAGTAGCCAGGCGGCACAGTGACGTCGGGCGGAGCGGCTTGGCCGGACACTCCGGTATCTGGGCTTTGAAATCACCCTGGAATGGTACGCCAAGAAACTGTGTCGGTTCCTGAGTCCAAGAGTTAGCCGAGTCCGCAGGCTGAGCGAACGATGTGGGAGCGATGAAGAGGGTCGCTAAGACGAGCGAAAAATGAGATGTCCGCATAAACGATCCTTGTGGATTGACTCGACGATCAAGGTTTGGGCCACGCGATTCGCCCGACATTTACTTAGCCGGAATCGCCTTGCGACAGATTATGACAAATCCTACAGTTTTTAGGTCCAATGAGTCGGCTATTTTCTTCTATAGAGCTTAGATTTGGGCATGATTGTTACAATCTTTGGAGTGGCGAGCGCATCAGGGCGCAGTCTGGTGTGGGGTCGAGTGGTTTATTTCCAGGCAGAGGTTGAATTTTTTTCGTGGAACGGGATGAGCCCTGTTCAAAATGCGTAGAGCGTGCTAAAACCTGATCAAGCAATGATCTAGCTGCTTGATAACGAAGGGAAAAACATGACGAAGTCGGAGCTGATCGAACGTATTGTCACACATCAGGGGCTGCTCTCTTCTAAGGATGTAGAGCTAGCCATCAAGACGATGCTTGAACAGATGTCTCAGTGCTTGGCCACGGGAGATCGCATCGAGATTCGTGGCTTTGGTAGTTTTTCCCTCCATTATCGCTCTCCCAGGGTGGGGCGTAATCCCAAGACAGGTCAGTCGGTCGAGCTCGAAGGAAAGTTTGTCCCTCATTTCAAGCCCGGCAAAGAGCTGCGTGACCGGGTCAATGAAGAAGATCACGTCGATCATTGAGTGGAGGTGCGGATGCATCACGTCAAACGCGGTCTTGTGGCGATGATTCTGCTGATTCTGGTCGCGATAGTCCTGTGCTTTGTATTGGGAAATCAGCAGATCGTCACTGTGAGGATGCTGTGGTGGAGCGCGCCGCCAATGCCCGTGGCTGTGCCGATGCTGGTGGCCTTACTAATAGGCTTGGCGTTCGGGCCGGTGTTGGGATTTCAAGCCGCGCGTAGGATTGGTTCTCCGAAGATGCCTGGTAAGCGGGATGAAGTCTAAGGAAAAGACTACGCAGCTAGGGTTACTTACTGACATCAATTCGGGGCAGAAGATGTTCCACTGCGCCACGTCGCACATAAACTCCGTCTGGTCAGGAGAGGTGTGTGGCGTCAGTGTGTGCGGCTCAAGCGGTGAGCGGTCGGTATCGACTGAGGCTCCAGTCGCTTCGCATCAAAGATGATCGACACGGAAAAGCACGCATTCCAAGGTTGATGCGTAGGCTAGATCGCGTCTACAGGTTCTGTATCACATCATAGCCAGGTGGCCTGATGCGGTATGCCGACCGCTTGCGGAACTTCCTTGTATTCCTTGACTCTATTTCCGATTAAAGCGGAAGGCGTAACAGCTATGTAATGGCGGCGGCGCTTGATTTGGGGGGGCTAAGGCTCCATTTCTCAAGTCTGGGGATGTTGTTGATGTCAACGCCAGCAGACGTATGTAAGGAAAAGAACTAAATGCGCAATGAACGCAAGCGCCTGAATGGTAGTGATGAGGTTGACCTGATTGAGCTTCTGCAAGGGGTGTGGCGCCAAAAGCTTTGCGTGCTAATGGTTGCGGTGTCGGTGTCTGCAATGGCGTTAGTCTATGCGCTATTGGCTTCGCCTCTATATCAAGCGAAACTCTACGTCAGACCTCCCACTCAGAATGAAATTGCCCAGTTGAATTTTGGGCGGGGCGAGGGTACCGGCCTGGCTCCGCTGAGTGTCCAGGATGTATACGGACTTTATTTGAAAGCGCTCCAGTCAGAGGCTGTGCGTGATAAGTTCTTCCGCACAACTTATCTCCCCACCTTGAACGAGGCGCAAAGAGCTGGGTCTAGGGACGCGCTCTTTGGTCAGTTCAGTACGATGCTGTCGATCGAGCAGGCGAGCAAGGAGAGTCCCGATCGCTATGTGATCACCGCCAGTGTCGAGGATCCACGCGTCGCTGCGATGTGGGTGTCAAGCTATGCCGAAATGGCAGCCAAGCGGGCCAAGGATGAGTTGCTGGGAGGCATGCGCAGCGACATATCCATAATGGCAGACAACCTTGAGCAGCAGATTCGCGCCTCACGCGCCAGTGCCGGTAATCAGCGCGCCGACCAGATTGAACAGCTGAGTGAAGCCTTGGCTATCGCAAAGTCCATAGGTCTGGAAAAGCCGCCCATCATTTCGAACACGCTCACAGGTGAGGTCTCTGCGGGGATGGGTGGGTCGCTGACCTATATGAGGGGTACCAAGGCGCTGGAGGCGGAAATTGCAAACCTGCAATCGCGCTCCTCCAATGATCCTTATATTCCGGGGCTGCGCGAGCGCCAGGAGAAGCTCAGTTTTTTGAGGGGGCTGAAGATCGAGCCCTCCGTAATTGCGATGTATCAGCAGGATGGGGCTGTGTTTCAGCCGGACAAGCCGATCAAACCACGACGTACCCTTATCGTGGCGCTGGGGATAATTGCAGGGCTGGTACTGGGCTGTTGCGTCGCGGTGGCTCGTGAGGTGTGGGCTCAGCGTTCCGAGCGATTCAGTGAGCTGTAACGTCATCGGCGGCTCGACTGTTTGCTCAGGTGCGACGATGCATGTCCTTGACTGATTCAGGTGCGTGCATTCAACCGATTTTGATATGTCGGTTTGAATACCCTGGATCGCGGCCTTGAGTGTGATGGTGGCTGGGGGCTCATAGCTATCGGCGTCTAGAATTGACGACGTTAGGTTCGTCAGGCGTTGTTGTGCCGTGTGGAAGGTGCAACAATGCGCCCCCGCCGATGACACGGATAGCTCGAAGAGGGCGCACGATGCACCTCCCGTCTCACTTGTCTAGGTGCCCAACCGTCAAAATGCAGGCATCGCTCAGTGAATAATGATCCCCGCGGCATCTATGCTGCTCCAGGCCAAGTCGATCTGTTCGGTCTTTTTCGTACCGTCTGGCGTAGACGTGTCTTTGTCTTATCGATAGGGTTGCTGGCCGCGGGCGCCGGCCTCGGCATTTCATTTTTGATCCCGCCTTCCTATGAAGCTTCCACGAGTCTGCGACCTGTCCAACTTAATCAACTGGACGCATTGAATCGAACTAAAATTTATTCGCTGCCGCCCTCTGAAGCGCTCAAAAGAGTTGGGGCGACTCTAGACTCTTATACCACTAGGCTTGAGTTCTTCAGGTCCAGGCCCGATCTCGTAAGCCTCTATCAACGTCAAGATCAAAGTGTTGAACAGGCGTTTCAAGAGTTCAACAGTACTGCTTTGAGCGTTACACTTTCCGATCCCAAGAAGACCGACTTGCTCAGTGACTTTATCACTATAAAGTTGACTTATGGCAAGGACGTCCAGGGGGCATCCGTCCTCAATGATTTCGTCGATTACGCTCTCGAGCGTGAGCGTGTTCGCGTCTCCAAGGATTTGCAGGTTATCCTAAACAACCGCCTGGCCGAGGTGGATGCCGAGCTCAACTCTGCGCAGTCCGAGTATCAGGTAAGAAACGAGGGACGAATCGCCCGCCTCGAAGAAGACGACTCCATCAAGCGTGCGCAACTCGAGGACGAGCTCAAGGCCCTGCGTATCCAGCTTAAGCTTCAGAGGCAATCGCGGCTGGCCGAGCTCGATGAAGCTATCGGCATCGCCGCAAGTTTGGGGTTGCGCAAGCCTTCGACTCCCTCACTGATGGCTGATGAAGTCGCCGTAAAGGGTAACGTCGTGCGTACCGAGGTGAACGACCGGCCCGTTCCGTTGTATTTCATGGGCACAGAAGTGCTCGAGGCTGAGCGAGCCGCATTGCGCAAGCGTGGTTCCGACGACTTCATGGAGCCGCGCATAGGTCAGATCCGCAAAGAGCTCAGCCTGCTTTCGGTCAACCGAAGTGTCGAGGCGATTCAGGCTCGGCAGAATGATCAGGCGTTTCTTGAGGGCATCGAGTCCTTGAGGGTCGAGCGTGGTCGCTTGCAATCGATCGATACTCAATTAAGTGGTCTTCAATTGGTGGCAGTCGACCAGCGCGCTGTGCCGTCGGTGAAGCCCGTGAAGCCGCGCAAGTCATTGATTGTGGTTCTGGCCTTCATTGGTGGGCTAATGATAGGCATCATGATTGCGTTGATTCGCGCGGCCTACAAAAGTCACACGAGGCGCCTGCGTGATTTGGGCGTTGCCAAGGCCCACATATTGGCTGGTGAGCGCACGGGTCAGCTGAATGTCCTGCTGCCTGAAGTCCCTGTCAGCTCGCTTAAATAATATGGTCGAGCGGGGATTTTGGCTCACCTGCTGAGGGCAAAACTTCGATGGAACTGCCGAGCTCAAGCGCCTATGATTGACGCCTTTATCTGCGCGCCAGTGAAACGCGCGCAGTAGCGAAATGAAAGCGCGTCGTGAGTGTGGTGGCTTGGAGTTTCGGTGGTCGATTTCCACCGCTGCCATGATGGCTGTCACTTGACGCGTCGTATTGTGTGGGTCGGATATTTTCATCCCGTTGAACGGGCGCGAGTTGGATGTATGCCGCAGTTTCCAGGCATGCATGTACATGGATTCATGGTCGGTGACGGCCAAGCCAACTGACGAAATTCACTAAAATTTGAATGGTAGTTGCATGACGCTCAAAGTTTTAAGCGTATTTGGTACTCGACCAGAAGCGATCAAGATGGCATCCCTTGCGTTGGGTCTGCACGCGGACGGGCGCTTTGACGCCCGGATCTGCGTGACTGGCCAGCACCGTCAGATGCTGGATCAGGTTCTGGACCTCTTCGAACTCACGCCTGACTATGATCTGCAGATCATGAAGCCTGGGCAGGACCTGACCGACGTTACCGTCGCCATCCTGCAGAAGCTCAAGGTGGTGCTGGGTGAGTTCAAGCCGGACATCGTTCTGGTCCACGGCGATACGGCGACCACGTTCGCGGCCTCTCTTGCCGCGTACTATCAACAAATTCCCGTGGGGCACGTGGAGGCTGGGCTACGCACTGGCAATCTCTACTCGCCCTGGCCGGAGGAGGCCAACCGCAAGCTGACCGGCGCCCTGGCGCGCCTGCACTTTGCTCCTACTGCCCAATCCGAGAAGAACCTCCTGGCCGAAGGCGTGCCTGCAACGCATGTGCATGTCACTGGAAACACTGTCATCGACGCGTTGCTTGAGGTCGTACGTAAACTGCAGCGTTCCGAGTTTGCCGCTTCGCTGGACGAGCAATTCGCCTTCCTCAACGCGTCACGTCGGCTGCTACTGGTCACTGGTCATCGTCGCGAAAGCTTCGGCGACGGATTCGAACGAATCTGCCAAGCGCTGGTCAGGTTGGCTCAGGATCATCCCGATATCGAGATCGTCTATCCGGTCCACCTGAATCCCAATGTCAGAGAGCCGGTCAACCGTCTACTCAAGGATGTCGACAATATCCACCTGATCGAGCCTCTGGATTACCTGCCGTTCGTCTACTTGATGAACCGATCCCATCTGATTCTGACCGACTCAGGGGGTGTGCAGGAGGAGGCTCCGTCGTTGGGCAAACCCGTGTTGGTTATGCGCGAGACCACCGAGCGGCCGGAAGCCGTTCAGGCTGGTACGGTTCGACTGGTGGGTACGGACCTGCAAGCCATCATCGACAATGTCGAGCAACTGCTTGAGGATGATGAGGCCTATCGTACGATGAGCGTAGCCCACAATCCTTACGGGGATGGGCTGGCTTGTGCCCGTATCATCGATGTTCTTGCCAATTTCAAAACAAGGTAGTGCTATGAGTATTTCCAAGGTTTCCGTCATTGGCCTGGGTTACATCGGTCTCCCGACCGCGGCCGTATTCGCCTCGCGCAAAATTCAGGTGATTGGCGTCGATGTCAATCAGCACTGCGTCGACACGATCAATCGCGGGCAGATTCACATCGTTGAGCCAGACCTGGATATGGTAGTTCACGCTGCGGTTACCGAAGGTTATCTGCGTGCCAGTACCACAGCACAAGCAGCTGACGCCTTCCTCATCGCAGTGCCAACGCCTTTCACGGAAGGATTCAAACCCGACCTTAGCTACATCGAGTCGGCGAGCAAGGCTATTGCCCCGGTCCTGAAGAAAGGGGACTTGGTTATCCTCGAGTCCACTTCCCCAGTAGGTGCGACCGAGCAGATGGCGGCTTGGCTCGCTGAGGCACGGCCTGATCTGAGCTTCCCTCAACAGAAGGGCGATGCTTCCGACATTCGTGTAGCGCATTGCCCCGAACGCGTCTTGCCTGGCCATGTTCTGCGCGAGCTGGTACAGAACGATCGCGTGATCGGCGGGATGACCGAGAAGTGTTCGCTGGCAGCCCGTGCGCTGTACAAGACTTTTGTCGAGGGCGAGTGCGTGCTGACCAACGCCCGTACCGCCGAAATGTGCAAGTTGACGGAAAACAGCTTCCGCGACGTGAACATCGCCTTTGCCAACGAATTGTCCATCATCTGCGAGGAGCTCAAGGTCGACGTGTGGGAGCTCATCAGGCTGGCCAACCGACACCCACGGGTCAATATCCTTCAGCCTGGTCCAGGCGTGGGCGGTCACTGCATTGCAGTCGACCCATGGTTCATCGTCGACTCTGCGCCAGAGCAGGCCAGACTCATCCGCACCGCCCGTCAGGTCAACGACTCCAAACCCGCATGGGTGATCGAAAAGCTGCATGCAGCCATTGGTGAGCACCTTAGCAAACACCCGGGTAAGACTGCCCAGGAGGTTGTGGTGGCGTGCTTCGGTCTGGCGTTCAAGCCCGATATCGACGATCTCCGGGAAAGCCCGGCTTTGGAAATCACCAAGGAAGTCAGCAAGCGTCATGCGGGCAAGGTAGTTGTCGTCGAGCCGAACATCCACACGCTGCCCGCCTCCTTGGAAGCTACCGTGCTGTGCACGGTGGAGGAGGCGATCAAGCAAGCAGATGTTCTACTGCTGCTGGTCGATCACAAGCCGTTTAAGGCCATTGCGCCACAGTCGCTCGAAGGTCTGCAGATTGTCGACACGCGCGGGATCTGGCCGGTATGAAGGTCCTCCCGGTAATCATGTCCGGTGGGTCGGGTACCCGCCTCTGGCCGTTGAGCAGAACGCTGTATCCGAAGCAGTTTCTCGCATTGTATGGGCGCGAGACCCTGTTCCAGCAGGCTATCGAGCGCCTGATGAAGATTGCACCGAAGGATTGCGAACTGCTGCCTCCCTGCATCGTGGCCAATGACGAGCATCGGTTTCTGTGTCTGGACCAACTGCGCGAGATAAAGGTCGAACAGGGGGCATTGATTCTCGAGCCAGTAGGGCGCAACACTGCCCCAGCCCTGACGCTGGCGGCTCTTCAGGCCCGCGACGGCTGCGCAGTCGATGCCGATCCGGTGCTAGTGGTCATTCCTGCAGACCAGACTATCCATGACGTCGCTGTGTTTACACGTGTTGTGGAAAAGGCCGTGGAAGTTGCTGCACAGGGTGCGATCGTTACCCTCGGTATTCAGCCTGACCGTCCTGAGACTGGGTATGGCTATATTCACTCGGCCGATGTCGCCGAGGTCAAGGATGTCGATTCCTTTGTCGAAAAGCCCGATCTGGAAACGGCTCAACGCTATCTCGAGTCCGGTAGTTACTACTGGAATAGTGGCATCTTCATCTTGCGCGCTTCGGTGTGGCTGCGGGCGTTGAAACACTACCGAGCCGATATCCTGGAGGCGACCGAAAAAGCCTGGGCCGCCCGTGGCTCCGACAACGGCTTCGTCAGGCCAGAGGTCGGCTGTTTCCAAGCCATTCCGGCGGAGTCCATCGACTACGCCGTGATTGAGCACTGCACGCAATCCCCAGTTCCAGGGCTGGAGCTCAAGATGCTGGCCATGGACGCCGGCTGGTCCGACCTTGGCGCCTGGGATGCCGTATGGCGCTCCGGCGAAAAGGATGCTCAACACAACAGCGTTCATGGCGATGTGATCCTTGATTCAAGCACCGATACCTTGGTGTATGCCTCCCATCGCCTGGTGACCGCTGTCGGTTTGGACAACATGGTTATCGTCGAAACGCCAGACGCCGTTCTGGTCGCTGATAAAAGCCGTTGTCAGGGCGTCAAGGCCATCGTCGAGGCGCTGGGCCGCGACACGCGTAGCGAATCCAAGTTGCACCGGCGTGTTCATCGGCCTTGGGGCTGGTACGACAGCATCGACAGCGGTTCCCGTTTCCAGGTCAAGCGCATACTGGTCAAGCCCAAGGCGACTTTGAGCCTGCAGAAGCATTATCACCGTGCCGAGCATTGGATCGTCGTCTCCGGCACAGCCGAAGTCACCTGCGAGCAGCAGGTATTCCAGCTCAACGAGAACCAAAGTACCTATATTCCTGTCGGTCATGTCCATCGGCTTTCCAACCCCGGCACCATCCCGTTGGAAATCATCGAGGTGCAATCGGGAAGCTACCTTGGCGAAGACGATATCGTCCGGTTCGATGATACTTATGGCCGTATTTAAGGCTTGAATTTTAGTGGAGTGGCAAATGCAAAAGAGTGCGCTGATTACGGGTATCACTGGGCAGGACGGGGCTTATCTTGTCGAGTTGCTGCTGGGTAAAGGCTATAAGGTCTATGGCACCTACCGTCGGACCAGCTCGGTCAATTTCTGGCGGTTGCAGGAACTGGGCTTACTTGGGCATGAGAACCTGCACCTGGTCGAATTTGACCTGACTGATCTGGCAGGTACTGTGCGTTTGCTGCAGAAAGCTCAGCCTGACGAGGTCTACAATCTCGCTGCGCAGAGTTTCGTCGGTGTTTCCTTCGATCAGCCTATCGCTACAGCACAGATCACCGGCGTTGGAGCGCTGAATCTGCTGGAAGCTATCCGTATCGTCAATCCGGGCATCCGCTTCTACCAGGCTTCGACTTCGGAAATGTTCGGGTTGGTGCAGGCCGTTCCGCAATCGGAGTCGACGCCGTTCTATCCGCGCAGCCCTTATGGCGTCGCGAAACTGTTCGCGCACTGGACAACGATCAACTACCGCGAGTCGTACAATATATTCGCCACCAGCGGCATTCTGTTCAACCACGAGTCCCCGCTGCGCGGCAAGGAGTTCGTGACACGCAAGATTACCGACGCCGTCGCGAATATCGAAGTGGGCACTCAGCAGGTGCTGGAGCTGGGCAACATGGACGCCAAGCGCGATTGGGGCTTTGCTCGCGAATACGTCGATGGCATGCATCGCATGTTGCAGGTTGACCAGCCCGATACTTTCGTCCTGGCCACCAATCGAACCGAAACCGTGCGTGACTTCGTCAGCATGAGTTTCAAAGCAGTCGGCGTGGATATCGAGTGGCGCGAGAGCGGCGAAAAGGAGTTCGGCGTAGACCGCCGTACTGGCGTCACTCGCGTCAAGGTCAATCCGCAGTTCTACCGTCCAGCCGAAGTCGAGCTGCTGATCGGTGATGCCTCCCTGGCCAAGGAACGCCTTGGCTGGCAGCCCACGACCAGTCTTGAGCAGCTTTGCCAACTGATGGTCGAAGCAGACCTGAAGAGGGCCAAGCATGGCACTTCGTTCTGACAAGACCGTCCTAATCACTGGGTTGTCCGGCTTCACCGGTGCGCATCTTGCGCACCGCCTGAGCGAAGAAGGTTGGCGTATCGTCGGACTGGGTGCACGTCGCCTGGCGTGTGAGGCGGAGCATCTGGAGGCGGATCTGAATGATACCGCACGCCTGACCGAGTGGATCGGTCAGGTCAAGCCTACTCACGTCATTCATCTTGCTGCTCTGGCACACGTGACCGGTAGTGACGCGTTGTCCTACTACCGAGTCAACGTGCTGGGTACCGAAAGCTTGCTTACGGCTCTCCAGGACAGTGGCGTGGCCCTGGAAAAGGTCATCATTGCCAGTAGCGCCAACATCTATGGCAATGCGTTGAAATCGCCGATTACCGAAGGCAGCGAGCCGCGGCCGATGAATCACTACGCGCTGAGCAAGCTGACCATGGAGGCACTGGTCGGCAAGTGGTTCAGTCGTTTTCCGATACTGGTCACCCGGCCGTTCAACTACACCGGGCCAGGGCAGTCCGAAGCTTTCGTCTTCGCCAAGATCGTCGCCGCTTTCGCACGTCGTCAAACTGAACTCCGTCTAGGCAATCTCGATGTGTCCCGCGATCTGTCGGACGTTCGCTACATCGCTGAAGCCTATGCGCGATTATTGGGATGCCAGGCACAAGGGCAGTTCGTGAATCTCTGCTCAGGACGCAGCGTCTCCCTGATGCAGGTCATCGATACGATGGCGGAGCTTGCAGGCTATCGTCCACAGGTGCAGGTCGACTCGGCTTTCGTCCGAGCAGACGAAGTCAAGGAGTTGTACGGCAGTCCACAACGGCTATACGACCTAGTCGGTACCATCGAAGTACCTGAGCTGTCCGAAACGCTGCGATCGATGTACGAATGTAACCTCCAGGCTTCAGCCACGTGAATCACAACGGATTGGTGTAACTGTGCGCATCTGTTTCTTTGCCAATATGTCTGCTCACGCCAACTGGCGTGAAATGTTCGAAAAAGTCGAGTTCTACCGCGTTGACATTAGAATTCTCAAAGAGCTGGGGCACGAGGTCGTATTGGCCGGCTCGCCCACGAGTCTCGATTGGAAGGCCGATCTTTATTACTGCTGGTGGTGGGGACACTCGCCGTTCCCACTGTTAGCCGGAAAGCTGCGCAGAAAGCCGGTCGTGGTGACAGGGGCATTCGATTACTCGACCTGTCGCAATGAAATTCCTGGCCTCTGCTACCTAGACCGTCCGCTGTGGCAAAAACTGGTGTTGAAGACGTCGTTGCGCTTGGCTGATCGCAACCTGTTCATCTCCATGTCTGAGTACGACGAAGTGACCAGTAACCTCGCCGTGCGTAATCCGGTCTATGCCACGCTGGCAGTGGATACGGCGTATTACTCGCCTGCGTCGCAGGTCAGCGAACCTTCCGACTACTTCTTCACGGTGACCTGGACAAGCCGCACTAACGCTATCCGCAAAGGCTTGGTGCCCAGTATCGAGGCGTTCGCTCGAATCGCCAAGGATCACCCGCAGATCCGCTTCGTCATTGCTGGCAAGCATGGTGACTATCTACCGCAGTTGCAGGCGTTGGCACAGCGTCTGGGTGTGGCCGAGCAGGTACAGTTCATCGGCATGATCTCCGATGAGGAAAAACGGGACCATTACCGTCGTTGCCTGGCTTATGTGCAGCCAACCCTCTACGAGGGTTTCGGCCATGCCATCGGTGAGGCGCTGGCATGCGGTGCTCGGGTTATCACTTCACCGCGGGGGGCTGTACCAGAAGTGGCTGGCGAATTCGCACACTGGGTGCAACCGGATAGCCCGCAGGAAATAGCCGCTGCGATGGAGCAGGTGTTGACCACACCGGTTGATGAGAAAGAGGGTATGGCTCGCCATCGCTGGATCTCCGAAAAATACTCAATCGACGCACGCCGCCAAGCGCTGAAGGCTATCCTCGACTCATTCGCCTGAAAGTGATGAGTGAGTCCCATAATTAGACAAGGTGAAACCGTGTGTTAGCTCGCCTCATCAGAATTTTCGAGAATTCGAGCTTGTTCCAGCTATTCATCGTCACTGGGTGCATCCAGGGCGGCGTCATCATCAGTCAGTTCCTGATTGCACCGTTTGTCGACCCGGCGGTGGTGGGGGTCGTGCGTTCGCTTGAGACGGTTCTCGCACTTGTGGTGTTGGCGGGCAGTCTTGGCATGCAGAGCATTGCTGTACGAGACACCGCCGCGTGTAAGGATGTCGCCCTCCAGCAGGCAGTGCTGCGTCAGGTGTTCGTACTGGTGGGTCTGACTTCTATGCTGGTCATGTTCGGTATCTTCGTGGCTCATGCCTTCGTACTCACCACGGCGATCAGCACTTATGTTTTTTTCGCCTGTGGATTGGTTCTGGTCACCAACCTCCTGCGCACCAGCACGGGCTTTGCCCAGGGTGCCAAAGCGATTCACGAAATCTATCTGGTACTGATGGTTGCCACCGCTGTTGGCGTAGTCCTGCACGTGACACTGACTTGGCGATACGGTATTCAGGGCTGGATCAGTGCACGCTATGTCACTGAACTTCTGTGTCTGACCTTAGTCTGGTGGCGCATGCGTGCTCACGTGGTTCCATCGTTGAACCTCTTCAAGGTCAATGGGCGAGAGTTGATGGCGTTGGCCAGCTCCGGGGTCACCGTAAATGCGAGCTTGTTCGTGCGCTTGTTGGTCGACAGTCTTCCGGTACTCATGCTGACAGCGCTTCACGTGAGAACCGAAGAAATTGGTTTTTTTGGGCTCGCCAACCTCAGCTTGGTTCTAGGCCTTCTGCCACTGGCGATTATCGCTCAACGGGCAATTCCCGACCTGGTTGAAGTACTTGGAGACCCTCCCAAGCTGGCTGCCAGATTCAAGGCGTTTCTGAGGTCTATCGTTCTGGTGTCGCTGACCATGGCGGCTGCACTCATCATCGCCGCTGCTGGTTGGCTGCTGTTGGTGGGTGGGCAATATCATGTGGCTGCTCAATATGTACTCGTACTTGCATTGAGCTTGCCCCTGAAGGCAGCAGCCCTGGGATGTGGCACGATGCTGGTCGCGCTTCGGGTATTCGGATTGAGCCTGAAGGTGAATATCATCGAGGGAATGCTGGTGCTGTTGATCCTGTATCTGGGTATTCCCCAGTTTGGTGCTTGGGCAGGGGCTGCGGCTTATCTAGCGGGTGGCCTGTTGTCGGTGGTGTTGCTGCTGTCTGCTGTAAAAGTCCGCTTGGCCAGTGTCCAGGGGGAAGGTGATCGTGTACAGGATTGAAGCCAACGAGACACCGCAGCAGAGCCGTCGACCGTTTTTCGACTGTTTCTCTGCAGGATTTTTCTTCTTCGTAATCTGGTGCGCGGGGGTATTGGTGCCCCTGTATCCGTTTCTTCATTCTACGGATGGCTTCAGCCAGATCTGGGGCTTCAATTTCGTCGACAAGAATGCCGCAATCATCAAGGCATTGCTGCTTTATAGCGCAGCGTTGCTTTCTGTGCTTGGCGGGATATACCTTGGGCGCAAGTCTGCGGTGATGCACCCTACTATCCCCAGAGCTATTGTGTCTCACCGAACGCTGCTCTGGCGATCGTCGATTTTCACCCTCATTGGCGTGTTGGCGTTCGTCACGTTGCTGGTGGTATTAGGCATGTCGGGGTTGTTACAGGGTGCAAGTGACAGGATTAGGGCATTTGCCGGGCTCAACGGCCTGTTCCTGCTGCAGAATCTGCTGCTTTCGGTCTCGCTAGCTTGGTATCTGCGCATTACTGGCACCTGCAATGCCACGCGCGCGGAACAGTCAGCTTTCTGGACTTATTTTGTCGGCGCGGTGCTGATATGTGCGTTGCAAGGCCAGAAGTCAACGATCTTTATTGCTGTCCTGTCATTGCTAGTGATCCGCCATTACCGCGTCAAGCCAATCAGTCTGGTCAAGGGAGCGGTACTTGGCGCCGTCATGTTCGTCCTACTAATCGCTTATCACGTGTTCAAGCAAGAGTTTCTGGTTACTGGCTCTTTCTCTTTTTTCAATAAAGACCAGGGCATCTTCCTGTCGATCATTCATCTGTTGATGATTCAGTTCACCGGCAATCTCATGCAACTTCAGACGATGTCGGTGCTGGTGGATGCCATGCCCGAAGCCCTGCCTTGGCAATATGGCTCGACTTTGCTCATGATCGTGCTGATTCTGATACCTTCAGCCATCTTCCCAGGCAAGCCATTGACCGCCGCAGGCATTTTCACTGGGGCATTCTGGCCCAACATGTGGCTGCTGCAAGGAACAACCATGCCGCCGGGAGTATTCGGCGAGTTCTACATGAATTTCGGTGCGGTTGGCATCGTAGTGGGCGGCATAATGCTCGGTTGTGTGTGGGGGCGTTTATATGGGGCGATCACTACCCATGTGCAGAGCGATCGGGCTCTGGGCAACTACGCCCTGGCCATCGCCTCGATGCTCCATCTTTTCCGCGGCGAGCTCTCCTCGGTCTTGCTGCTGCTGGCCTCCATCTGGTTGCCGTTCCTCCTTTTGAGCTCCAGGCGCGAGACGCCTGCCACTTACCCGAACTAGAGATACAGGCATGTGCGGAATTCTGGGTTATCTACACAATGGCACCAAGACGTCGATTGATTTCTCATCGGCGCTTTCATTCATTCGCCGTCGCGGGCCTGACGATCAGGGGATATGGTCCGATACCGAAGTTGGCGTTTGGCTGGGTCAGGTTCGACTGTCCATCCTCGATACCACCTCGGCCGGCCACCAGCCGATGGTTTCGCCTGATGGCCGTGTAGTGATGGTGTTCAACGGCGAAATCTATAACTTTCGTGAATTGCGAGCCGAACTGGAACGTGACGGTGTGACGTTCACCAGCCAGTCCGACTCCGAAGTACTGTTGGCCTTGTTCTGCCGTGACGGTATCGACTGTCTCAAAAGGCTCAATGGCATCTTCGCCGTGGTGTTCTGGGAGCGTGACAGTCAGACGCTTTGGGTCGCGCGGGATCAATTGGGCGTAAAGCCGCTCTACGTCTTCAACGACGGCGGTTGTTTTGCATTCTCCAGCGAGATGAAAGGTTTGCTCAGAGGCGGTTTTAGCACCCCTCAAATCGATCCTCGAGCAGTGCTCGCTCATCTGGGCTATCTCTGGTCTCCAGGCGAGCGCACCATCGTGCGCGACATCACCAAGGTGCTACCTGGGCAGGTTTTGCGGGTGCGCAATGGTCAGGTTGAAGAGAAGTGGTTTTATTACCAGTTGCCGATTCAGGAGCAACCTCTGACCGAAAGCGTCGAGCAAACCGCCGCTGCAGTCGCCGAGGCTGTTCGCACCGCGGTCAATCGCCAGCTGGTTTCCGATGTCCCCTTGGGATCTTTCCTGTCCGGAGGTCTGGACTCCAGCGCGATCGTCGCGTTCGCCGCCGAGCAGATGCGTGACAAGGAGCGTCTGCAGTGCTTCAGCATCCGAGTTGACAACGGATCGACGGCGAACGAAGGATTTGCCGACGACCTGCCTTACGCTGAACGAGTCGCCAAGCATCTAGGTGTCGACTTGCATGTGGTCGGTGTCGGTGACGAAATGATGGATCGTCTGCCTGAGATGGTCTACCTGCTGGACGAGCCAACTCCTGACCCTGCCGCGCTCAATGCGTTGTTCATTTCGGAACTGGCCAGCCAAAATGGCATAAAGGTGTTGCTGTCCGGAGCTGGCGGAGACGACATCTTCACCGGCTATCGTCGCCATTTCGCGTTGAGCCAGGAACGTTGGTGGGGCGGCCTCCCTGGCCCCTTGCGCGGCGCATTGGCTGCCAGTGCCAACTTGCTGCCAGCATCCTCGCCCCTTTCGCGCCGTCTGGGCAAGGCCTTCCGCTACGCCGACCTGCCAAGTGACGACCGCTTGATCAGCTATTTCTTCTGGCTCGAGCCCGAGCAGGCTCACGGCCTGCTGGCCCCCGAACTTCGGCGACAGTTGGCGGCCGATGAACTGTTTGCACCGCTTCGCGAGACCTTGTCTCGAGTACCTGCTGGTGCAACGCCGCTGGACAAGATGCTCACTCTGGAGTGCAAGCATTTCCTCACCGATCACAATCTCAACTACACCGACAAGATGGGTATGGCCGCCGGTGTGGAAGTTCGCGTGCCATTGCTCGACATGGACCTGGTGAGGCTCGCCGGTGGCCTGCCTTCTTCGATCAAGCAAAAAGGGCGCGAGGGCAAGTGGATCTTCAAGAAAGCCATGGAGCCCTACCTGCCGCACGACATCATCTATCGACCCAAGACCGGCTTTGGCGTGCCTCTGCGCAACTGGCTGCAAGTACGTCTCAAGCCATTGGTGGACGAGGTGCTGTCGCCTGCTTCCCTGCGTAATCGCGGCATCTTCGATCCTGATGCCGTAGCGCGACTGATCGCGGCCGACCGGGCAGGGCGCATAGATGCAGCCTACACGTTGTTCGGCATAGTCTGCATGGAGTTGTGGTGCAAGCAGTATCTGGATGGCAACTTTGCTCTCGACCGCTGAGAGCGTTGTACTGGCCGAGGGTCGGTCGAGGCGTGTGACGCTCCCGACCTGAGGTGATGAAAGCACGCACGGTTTTTTCAATCTTATTGGTGGCAATTCATGAAACAAGTTGTTCAGAACATGGCGAGCGGCGAAACCTCCCTGGTGCAGGCGCCGGTGCCGGCGGTGCGGGGTGGCGCCCTGCAGATCAATACCAGCCGGACGCTGATCTCGGCGGGTACCGAACGTATGCTGGTTGGATTCGGCAAGGCCAACTGGATCGAGAAAGCCCGTCAACAGCCCGACAAAGTTCGTATGGTGCTGCAGAAGGTCCAGACCGATGGGCTGGCAACGACGGTCGAAGCCGTGCGCTCCAAGCTCGCTCAGCCGCTGCCGCTGGGTTACTGCAACGTAGGCGTGGTGGCCGCTGCTGGAGCTGGTGTGTCGGACTTCAAACCGGGAGATCGGGTCGTATCCAATGGCCCGCACGCCGACGTCGTGGTGGTACCGAAGAACCTGTGCGCACGAATTCCCGACGCGGTCAGTGACGAGGCGGCCTCGTTTACCGTGCTCGCCAGCATCGGTCTGCAAGGTATCCGTCTGGCCCAGCCTACACTTGGAGAGGCTTTTGTCGTAACCGGTGTGGGCCTGATCGGCCTGGTCACCGTGCAGCTGCTACGCGCACAAGGTTGCCGAGTGCTGGCCATCGACTTCGATGAGCAGAAGCTGGCACTAGCCCGCAGCTACGGGGCCGAGACCTGCAACCCTGGTCGAGGCGAGGATCCGGTCGCCGCTGGTATGGCCTTCAGCCGGGGGCGCGGTGTCGATGGTGTGATCATCACCGCCTCCACGAAGTCTTCGGATCCGGTTACCCAGGCAGCAAACATGTGCCGCAAGCGGGGTCGCATAGTGCTGGTAGGGGTCACCGGCCTCGAGCTTAACCGGGCCGATTTCTATGAGAAGGAGCTGACCTTCCAGGTTTCTTGCTCCTACGGTCCAGGTCGGTATGACCCGAACTATGAAGAGAGAGGTAACGATTTCCCCATCGGATTTGTGCGCTGGACCGAGCAACGCAACTTCGAGGCCATTCTCGACATGCTTGCCAGTGGCCAACTGAACGTCGACAAGCTCATTTCCCATCGTTTTGCCTTCGAGGAGGCGGGGAGCGCCTACCAGACCCTGACCGGCGAGAGCTCGGCGCTCGGTATCCTCCTTGAGTACCGTTCGGCGCCGGAAGAGCGCCACATCAAAGCCGTGACGCTTTCGCCCCAGTCGACGCCCGTGTTCGACCCGGTCAAGCCGGTGGTGGGCTTCATAGGCGCAGGCAACTATGCATCGCGCATGTTGATTCCAGCGTTCAAGTCCGCCGGTGCGCAGTTCCATACCATCGTCACCGCCGGCGGACTCAACGGCGTGATTCATGGCAGCAAGGCGGGCTTCGCACAGGCCTCCACCGATGTCGCCGCGATGTTGGACGATCAAGCGATCAATACCGTGGCCATCGTCACTCGGCACGACAGCCATGCGCGTTTCGTGTCACAAGTGCTTGAAGCTGGCAAGCACGTATTCGTCGAAAAGCCGCTGGCAATCGACGAGCAAGGCCTGGCTCAGGTGCAGAGCGCCTATGCCGGCGCGGTCGAGCATGGCAGCAAGCCGCACTTGATGGTGGGCTTCAACCGCCGCTTCTCGCCGCAGGTGCAGAAGATGAAGGCACTGCTGAGTACCGTCCGAGAGCCGAAGTCGTTGATCATGACCATGAACGCCGGAGCCATTCCCGCGGAACACTGGACCCAGGACGAGGCTGTGGGCGGCGGTCGTATCATCGGTGAAGCCTGTCATTTCATCGACTTGATGCGCTTCCTGGTCGCTAGCCCGATCGTTTCCATTCAGGCTCGTAGAATGGGCGATTCCGGTGCGGTGGCTGTCACCGAGGACAAAGCCTCGATCACTCTGGGCTTCGAGGATGGCTCTTTCGGCACCATCCTTTACTTGGCCAATGGCGCCGCGAGCTTCCCCAAGGAACGCGTCGAAGTATTCGCGGCGGGCCGCGTCCTTCAGCTGGACAACTTCCGCAAGCTCAAGGGTTTCGGCTGGCCAGGCTTCGATAAGCTCAACCTGTGGAAACAGAACAAGGGGCAGTCCGAATGCGCAGCCGCGTTCCTTGAGGCGGTCGCGCAAGGTAAGTCTACGCCGATCCCCAGTGATGAAATCTTTGAGGTGGCACGGGTCAGTATCGAAGTGGCTCGGATGCTGCGAGCGCAATGAGTCTCTTCCTCGTGAAGGCTCGGACCGCGCTGGCACTGGGGCCTGGCAATCTTTGCCGGGCGCTGGGCTACAGGCTGGGGGTGAAGACCGGCCTGAACCCCGTACGCCGGCTCCAAGCGCAGACGCCCAAAGGGCCATTCTTCGTCGCGCCTCAACCACCACTTCGGCAATTGCCGGTGACCAGCCAGTGGTACGAGTCGGTGCTGTACTATGGTTACTGGCCGGTCGCCCAGCAGGACAATCCGCCCGATTGGCATCTGAACCCGCTGTCCGGCGTACGCGTGCCTTTCCCTGACCGACCCTGGTGGCTGATCGCCGATTTCGATCCGTCGGTGGGCGATATCAAGAGTATCTGGGAGGCTTCGAGATTCGACTGGGTACTCGCCTTCGCCCAAGGTGCCCATCAGGGAGATTCGACGGCTCTGACACGCTTGAATCTCTGGCTTGCCGATTGGTGCCAACACAATAGGCCCTATCATGGGCCTAATTGGAAGTGCGGGCAGGAGGCGTCGATACGCGTCCTGCACCTGGCCATGAGTGCTGTGCTCCTTGGCCAGCATGACGCCATCCAGCCGGGCCTGGCCGCATTGATCGAGGTGCACCTCAAGCGCATCGCACCCACCGTCAGCTATGCCATGGCTCAGGACAATAACCATGGTACTTCCGAAGCCGCCGCGCTCTATGTCGGCGGCAGCTGGCTGATGAGCAGCGGCCATCCTGCTGCCAGGGGCTGGTTCGAGGCAGGGCGGCGCTGGCTGGAAAACCGGGCGGCACGGCTGATCGAACGCGACGGCAGCTTCAGCCAGTACTCGGTCAATTATCATCGGGTGATGCTCGACACGTTCTCGATGGTGGAGGTGTGGCGGCGCAAGTGCGAGCTGGCTCCCTTCAGCCTCACGTGGTACACCCGGGCGAAGGCTGCGGCCCAGTGGCTATTCGCTATGACCGATGGGACCACGGGTGACGCTCCCAACCTGGGTGCAAACGACGGCGCGCGCTTGCTTGCCCTGAGCGATACCGATTACCGCGACTATCGTCCGTCGGTGCAGTTGGCGATGGCCCTGTTCAATGAGCAGTGTGCCTACGCCGATTCCGGGCCGTGGGATCTCCCCTTGCAGTGGCTGGAACTGACGAAACCAGCGGCCTTGGCCGAACGGCCCAACAGCCGGTTGTTCGATCACGGCGGCTATGCAATCCTGCATCAGCCGGCTTGCAAGGCCGTGCTCCGTTATCCGCGTTTTCGATTCCGACCAGGCCAGGCCGATGCCCTGCATGTGGATCTCTGGCTCGAGGGTAGAAATCTACTGCGAGATGCAGGCAGTTTTAGTTACAACTGCGAGCCGCAGTGGTTACGCTACTTCCCTGGTACGGCCAGTCATAACACTGTGCAGTTCGACGGCCGCGACCAGATGCCGCGCCTGAGCCGATTCCTGTTCGGCGATTGGTTGCGTGCGGTGGATGTTCAGCCTCCAGGCAATGTGGGCGATGTGACCAGCTGTGGCGCGACCTACATAGACGGCAAAGGCGCCCAGCATGGGCGCAGCCTGAGCCTGGGACCGCGCAGCCTGCAGGTGCGCGACCAAGTCAGCGGCTTTTCCAGCAAAGCAGTGCTGCGCTGGCGCTTGGAGCCCGGGGACTGGGTCCTGCAGGGCAATGGCGTAAGCAACGGTTCGCACCGGCTTTCGGTCACCGGCGATGTGCCGATCGTACGCTGCGAGCTGGTCACTGGCTGGGAATCGCGTTACTACCTTGAAAAAACACCGGTACCAGTGCTGGAAGTCGAAGTGGCGACCGCTGGGGTCTTGATTACGGAGTATCACTGGTAACCATGAGAGTTCTCTATTTCCATCAACATTTCTCGACTCCCAATGGTGCTACTGGAATCCGTTCCTACGAAATGGCGCGCCGACTGGTTGCCGAAGGCCATCAGGTGACGATGGTGTGTGGCAGTTACGGCGGTGGCAATACCGGCCTTGGCGGGCCATTCGAGTCCGGCAAGCGTACGGGGCAGGTGGCAGGGATCGACGTCATCGAATTCGATTTGGCCTATGCGAACAGCGACGGTTTCCTCAAGCGGGCGATCAGCTTCCTGAAATTTGCGGTTCGCAGCATCGGTGTCGCCCTGACGCACCGCTATGATCTGGTTTTCGCCACGACCACCCCGCTGACTGCGGGTATCCCAGGTATCTTCGCGCGCTGGCTGCGCCGCAAACCCTTCGTCTTCGAAGTGCGCGACTTGTGGCCGGAGCTGCCAAAGGCCATGGGGGTTATCAAGAATCCCGCGGTGCTTTGGGCTATGTCGGTGCTCGAATGGGTCAGCTATCGTTCGGCGCATCGGCTGATCGGCCTATCGCCGGGCATCGTTGAGGGCATTGTCTCGCGGGGAGTCGACCCTGCGAAGGTTGCCATGATTCCCAACGGCTGCGATCTGGATATCTTCGATGCGCCGGTACCGCCTTGGCGGCCGGCAGGCGTAGAAGCCGAGCACCTGATGGCCGTGTTCACCGGCACCCATGGCATCGCTAACAAGCTCGATGCCGTACTGGATGCCGCCGCCCGTCTAAAGGCACGTGGTCGTGACGACATTCGCCTGGTGCTGATCGGGCAGGGTAAGCTCAAGCCCGGTCTTGTGGCCCGCGCCAAGGCCGAAGGGTTGGATAATGTGGTGTTCCACGATCCGGTCAACAAGGAGCGATTGGCGGGGCTGATGGCCAGCGCCGATCTGGGCTTGCAGGTTCTGGCGAATGTTCGCGCGTTTTATTTCGGAACGTCGCCAAACAAGTTCTTCGACTACATCGCCTCGGGTTTGCCAGTGCTGAACAACTATCCGGGCTGGCTGGCCGAGATGATCACTAAGGAGGACTGCGGGTTCGCCGTCGTACCCGAGAATCCCGACGCATTCGCCGACGCCTTGGAGCGAGCGGCGTCGGACCGTGACGAGCTTAAGGCCAAAGGCCTGCGCGGGCGTCAATTGGCGATGCGCAGCTTCGATCGCAAGATGCTGTCCGGACAATTCGTGCGTTGGCTGGAGGGCACCCCAAAATGATCAAGCGATTATTCGATGTGGTAGCGTCCGCCTGCGCCTTGTTGCTGCTGTCACCGGTGATTGGGATCGTGGCATGGAAGGTGCGCAAGAATCTGGGTGCCCCTGTGCTGTTTCGTCAACAACGCCCGGGGCTGCATGGCAAACCCTTCGAGATGGTCAAGTTCAGGACCATGCGCGACGCCGTGGATGCGCAGGGTAATGTTCTGCCTGACGCCGAGCGCATGACGCCCTTCGGCAGTTTCCTGCGCGCTTCCAGTCTGGACGAGCTGCCGGAACTGTGGAATGTGCTGCTCGGTCACATGAGCCTGGTCGGGCCACGTCCGCTGTTGATGGAGTACCTCCCTCTCTACTCGCAGCAGCAGTACCGTCGCCATGATGTGCGTCCCGGAGTGACTGGCTGGGCGCAGATAAACGGCAGGAACGCGTTGAGCTGGGATGAAAAATTCAAGCTCGACATCTGGTACGTCGACAACCGTAGTTTTTGGCTGGACATCAAGATCTTGCTGCTGACCGTCAAGAAAGTGGTGAAGAAAGACGACATCACCGGTAGCGGCGAAGCGACAATGAGCAAGTTCACTGGAAACGAACCATGAGACGCCTGGCAATTCTGGGTGCGAGCGGACATGGCAAGGTACTGGCCGAAATCGGCGAACTGTTCTTCGACGAAATCATGTTCTACGACGACGCCTGGCCATCGCGACGATCCAACGGCGTATGGCCGATCGTCGGCGATAGCGCGGCCCTCATCGAACAGCTGGGTACCGTTGCTGGTGTGATCGTCGGCATCGGCAACAATGAGATACGCCAGAACAAACAGCGTTACTTGGCGAGCGTCGGTGCGCCTATCGTCTCGTTGATTCATCCACAGGCGGTCGTAAGTCCGCGATGCAGTATCGCTAAGGGCAGCGTCGTCATGGCTGGTGCAATCGTGAACATCGATGTTCGAATAGGCGAGGGCGCTATCCTCAATACGGGTTGTAGCGTCGATCATGATAGTCTGCTGGGCGATTTCGTACACATCAGTCCCGGTGCTCGCCTGGCAGGTGGCGTTAGCGTCGGCAGCCTCAGTTGGATAGGCATCGGCGCCTGCATTCGCCAGTTGATCCAAGTTGGATCGAGGGCGGTGATCGGTGCCGGGGCCGTGGTGGTAAAACCCGTGGCAGACGGCGTCACTGCCGTAGGCGTACCTGCTCGCACACTGGCCGACCCCCACTGAATCAACGGATTTCGTTTCGCATCGAATTATGGACCTATCGATATGTTGAATACTGCTTTCGCCCCATGGCCCTCCTTCACAGAGCAAGAAGCCAATGCCGTCCGTGACGTCATTCTTTCCAACAAGGTGAATTACTGGACGGGCCAGCAATGCCGTGAGTTCGAGCGCGAGTTCGCCAGTTGGGCGCAGACCGACTACGCCGTCGCCGTGGCCAATGGCACCGTCGCTCTGGACCTGGCCCTCGAAGCGCTGGGGATCGGTGATGGCGACGAAGTCGTCGTCACCTCGCGCACCTTCCTTGCCTCCGTGTCGTCGATCGTCAATGCAGGCGCAGTGCCTGTCTTCGCCGACATCGACCGCGACTCGCAGAACATCACCGCCCAGACCATCGGTGCGGTCTTGACTGACCGAACCCGGGCCATCATCTGCGTACACCTTGCTGGCTGGCCGTGCGACATGGACCCCATCATGGCACTGGCCGAGAAGCATGGATTGAAGGTCATAGAGGACTGTGCCCAGGCGCACGGCGCACTCTACAAGGGGCGTGCCGTAGGATCGATTGGGCACGTCGGAGCCTGGTCGTTCTGCCAGGACAAGATCATGACCACCGGTGGCGAAGGTGGCATGGTTACCACCAACGACAAGGCGCTGTGGTCGGCCATGTGGTCGTACAAGGATCATGGCAAGAGCTGGGAGGCTGTCTACGAGCGGCAGCATCCGCCGGGTTTCCGCTGGTTGCATGAGAGCTTCGGGACCAACTGGCGGATGCTTGAAGTCCAGGGGGTGATCGGCCGCCTGCAATTGCAGCAGATGCCGCAATGGCAGGCGCAGCGAAGCGAAAATGCCCAGCGCATTCAGGCTACGGCGGCGCGACTGCCGGGTCTGCGTGTACCGCAGGTTCCAGGCGACGTTCGCCACGCCGCCTACAAGTACTACGTGTTCGTCGAGTCAGCGGCGCTGGCCGAGGGCTGGGATCGCGATCGTATCGCCCGGGAAATCAACGAGGCCGGCGTGCCGTGCTTCTCCGGTTCCTGCTCCGAGGTCTACCTGGAAAAAGCCTTCGACGGTACGGGCTGGCGCCCCGCGCAGCCGTTGCCGGTGGCCCATGAGCTGGGTGAGACCAGCCTGATGTTCCTGGTGCATCCAACATTGCGTGCAGAAGAGGTTCAGTTGACTTGTGATGTCTTGGCGTCGGTCATGGAACGTGCAGTAGCACGGTGAGTTGCCCAATGCCTGGGTGTGAAATGTTACTGAGGGATGTATGGACAGACTACGCTTAGGGTTGCTGAACCTGAACCGCAGGCAGAAGCGGCTTATCCAAGTCACCACAGATGTGGTCCTGGTGTGGGTCGCGCTATGGCTGGCATTTGCGGTTCGCCTGGGTGTCAGCGAAATGGATAACCCGATCACTGAGCATCCCTGGTTGTTCCTGAGTGCACCATTCACCGCCATACCGCTGTTCATACGCTTCGGCATGTACCGCGCCGTGATGCGCTACCTGGGCAATGACGCGCTGATTGCCATCGTCAAGGCGGTGACGCTGTCGTCGTTGATCCTGGGTCTGGTCATTTTCTGGTACAGCAATCATCTTCCGCTGGTGCCACGCTCGATCGTGTTCAACTACTGGTGGCTCAGCCTGATCATGGTCGGTGGCCTGCGTCTGGTCATGCGCCAGTACTTTCTGGGCGACTGGTTTGGTGCTCCGCCCAGTGCTCCGTTCGGTACGCGCGACAACGGCTTGCCGCGAGTGGCGATCTACGGCGCGGGCGCAGCGGGCAACCAACTGGTGGCGGCGTTGCGAATGGGCAAGATGATGAGGCCCGTCGCGTTCATCGACGATGACCCCAGCATCACCGACAGGGTCATTTCGGGTCTGCATGTCTACGGGTCCAACAAGATTCAACGAATGATCGATAACACCGGTGCAGAAGAATTGCTTCTGGCATTGCCTTCGGTCAGCCGTGCACGCAGGCGAGAGATTCTCGGCTATCTGGAAGGCTTCCCTTTGCACGTGCGCAGTGTCCCGGGCTTCATGGACCTGGCGAGCGGTCGGGTTAAGGTCGACGACATTCAGGAAGTCGACATTGCCGATCTGCTTGGCCGCGATGCCGTTCCCGCTCGGGCGGATCTGCTGGCGCACTGCGTGCAGGGACAGGCAGTATTGGTAACGGGGGCTGGGGGCTCTATCGGGTCAGAGCTGTGCAGGCAGATACTGAGCCTGCGACCGCGAGTGCTACTGCTGCTGGAACACAGCGAGTTTAACTTGTACAGCATCTTGTCGGAGCTGGAGCAGCGTATTGCGCGTGAGTCCTTCTCCATCAAGGTACTACCGATTCTTGGGTCGGTACGCAACGCGCATCAGTTGGTCGATGTTATGCGTACCTGGCGGGTTGACACCGTTTACCACGCTGCCGCCTACAAACACGTACCGATGGTCGAACACAATATCGCCGAGGGCATCCACAACAACGTTATGGGGACGCTTAACACGGCGCAAGCCGCTGTGCAGGCGGGCGTGCCGAACTTCGTGCTGATCTCCACCGACAAGGCGGTGCGCCCGACCAATGTAATGGGCAGTACCAAGCGCTTGTCGGAAATGTTGCTTCAGGCGCTGAGTAAAGAGGTAGCACCGGTGTTGTATAGCGACCATTCCAACGTTGCCCAGGTCAATAAGACGCGTTTTACCATGGTGCGTTTCGGCAACGTGCTGGGCTCTTCGGGGTCGGTCATCCCACTTTTCCATCGGCAGATCAAGGAAGGGGGGCCCGTCACGGTCACCCATCCCAAGATTACCCGGTACTTCATGACAATCCCCGAAGCGGCGCAGTTGGTCATCCAGGCTGGCTCCATGGGGCAGGGCGGAGACGTCTTCGTGCTAGACATGGGCGAGCCGGTGACGATTGTCGAGCTGGCCGAAAAAATGATCCACCTTTCCGGCTTCAGCGTGCGCTCGGAGAATAACCCGCACGGCGATATCGCTATCGAATTCACGGGTCTGCGGCCTGGCGAGAAACTTTATGAGGAGTTGCTGATCGGCGACAACGTGATCCCCACCGGACATCCGATGATCATGAGCGCTGTGGAGGATTTCCTCCCATGGGAGGCCCTCAAGGGTGCCTTGCAGGAGCTCATGCAGGCGGTTCAGCAAGACGACTTCGTGCAAGTGCGCAAGCTGCTGCGTGAGACGGTCGTCGGTTATACCCCTGAAGGAGAAATCGTCGACTGGATCCACCAGCAGCGTCGTCTGGAGGGGTGATGTCTCCGGCTGTCTGGGACGTGTCGCAACGGCCCAGACAGCCGGCGAGTCATTGTCGAGACCAGGTCAGTGCAGGCGTTGGAGGTCGATACTCATTAATTTCAGCGATGCTGTGGGCGGTACCGGCTCGTTGTGATCTGTGGCTCATCAATTACCTGACGACCTAGGGGCATCATGCTGAGCCACAAGGGAGTTGGACCGACTTCCATCCTCTCTGTTCCAATCCTACCGACCCCCTCCTCCCACGCGTTCGTGCCGTCTAGAATGACACTGCTCTGGCGTGTTGGTGCTCTGCCCGCATCAACATCTGCCTTGAATCTGTCTGCGCGAAGGCCAGGCAAAACGAAACGGGGCACGCAAGCGCGCACTACTGCAGCACATAATCTTTCCGAATTACTTTTGAGCGCCGTATGGGCGGGCGCACATGGATCTTAGATCGAGCACGGTCCCTCTACCACGTCTCAGGCGATATCCAGGCTCTGTCTGAAAAGCCTTGACACTCGGTGATGCTGAACTGAAACCGCCTGGATCGCCAGCCCGGTCGGAATGCTCATTTACAACCTGTAAAGTCGAGCGCGACTCCGACCGTTCCTCGGCGGGGCATCTAGTTCGGGCTGGTACCCCAAGCGGTTCACTCAGCAGTCTCACCGGACCATTTCTTCAAGTACTTAGGCTACTAAGCCTCAGCCTCGGCCCAGTGCGTAAGTACGGGTCAGCAACACTATTCTTGGCAGGCGAGACTCATCAGCGTCAGTGATTCTCTCCCACCGAGACTGTCTCTGATCGGGGCGTAGCGCGTACCTGATCGATCCAGACACTGTAGTAACCCAGCAGATACAGCATGAACGGCCCTGTCGACGGTGATGACAGGCCGTCCTGAAAGACATTGAATACCGTGAAGAATGGAATGATCATCGACGCCATCGCGATGTACATGCGACGTTGCATGGGCGTGACTTGCGGCGCCCTGAGATGGGGGTAGGTGATGCTCCAGAGAAACGCCAGATAGAAGATGCCTGGTAGTATGCCCATCTTCCAGAGAGCGCCCAGGTACTGATTGTGGGGGGTATAGCCCGAGGTACTTACATCATGAGTGAAGTAGTCCATGTGAGAATCAAACAGACCATAACCACTGAAACCTGTGCCGAAGATAGGGCTGTCCATCAAGTCATCGAACAGGATGAAGTAGAGTCCCAGGCGGCCAGATGACACGCCGTCCCAGTTACCACTTGTGATATTGTCGAGCATGATGGCCGACTTGGCAGTGAGTTCGATGAAGTAGTCAGAGAAGTTCACGAGAATGACGGTCGAGCCGACCGCGCCAAACAGTATCGCAAGCCACAGCCAGACAATGCGATTGACCGTCATTTTGCCTGCAGTTAAATAGCAGAGGAAGCTCAGCAGCATCCCGAAGACGGCCTGCCGAGAGCCGCTACCGAGTACCAGAATAACGCAGCAGAGCATACCGATACCCGCAACGATCACCAGCTTTTTCGGCGGCTTGAGGACGATGCCCAGTGCCAGCAACACCATGAATGAAAACGCAAAGAATACGGCGATTCCGTTGATGCCATTGCTGCCATGGAATTTCAGGCCAAGGAACGTTGGGGCGAACACGCCACCGTATATAAACTCTCCAGGAACCCGCTCGAACTCTTCAAAGGTGGCGATTGTACCTTTGAATATGAAGGCATCCAGTGTCGCCACACAGGCGGTGAATGTCAGCAGTACGATTAGCAGTGCGTTCAGTTTCTCAGGCTTGAAGCTCGTCAGGCCCTGTTGTCTGCCCAGCATGAAGACGAGGTAGGGCTTGAAGAAAAATGCGATTGAAAAAAGTGCCCGATCCAAGTTGCCTGGTTGATAGACCGTCTGAATCACCAGGAGTGATAGGATCGACAGGAGGATACAACTGAGGAGCCAAGTATTTATATACTTTGCAAAGAAGATCAAGTAAGGAACGGCGAGTAAGCACAGAATGTCCGCAGGCGCGATTTCCACACCCAGGCTGGGCACGAAGATGCGTAATGGAATGCATAGGAGGAGGGCGGCAATCAGCGAGGTCATCAAACGGCATTCCTTGAGTCGTGCGTTCTTCGATCAGACGGGGCGCAGGTACGCGGCAGTATTCGACGTAGGCCATCAGGTCGACCCGACATTGTTGCTGATTTCGACCGGCATGAACAAGCGCTTAGGCCTCCGTGGTGTGTAATTTAACTCGGCGTGACACCCCGATGCTCAACTGTTTCTGAGCGCCGTCATTCGCAAAGGGCACCGCCAGATCGCTCCCCGTAGACCGCAGCTCCGGCGCGCGGTCAGGGAGGCTTCACCAACTCGTCATCGAACTGCTCCTGCCTGGCCGGGCCCTGTACTACGCCTGCAAGGCGATTCAGAGTGGGTGCTGTGTAAAAGGTACTTACGTCTGATTTGGTAAATAGTCACTGAGTCGGCATCCACTCCGTATTCAGGCTACGAAACAACCGCTCCATGGGCGAATAGTCGTGACAATTTAATTTCCCCCTTCGGCTCATGCTCTGGGCCATCCGATAGCACCAGAGCCGCTGGCGGATATTACGGCTGGCATAATGGCTGCCCTGGTCGCTATGAAACAGCACTGCTTGTGGTCTGCCACGCATCTCGTAAGCCCGTCGAGCGCCTTGACTACCAGCTCGGCATCAGGCCTGGCGGACATCGCCCAACCACCACTGTGCGGCCGTTCAACTTCAAGACCACAGCCAGATAGCTCCATCGACCGTAGTCTTCTTATACGCATGAGCACCGGGCTGTTTGCTGATCACTCTTTGTTCCTTCATCAATCTTCTGGCTGTGAAAAGTCCGAAGCTAGGCTCTATTTGAAAAGCTTGAGAAGAAGGTTAGGCAAGGCGAAAACTGCCGAGGAACGGTCGGAGTCGCGCTCAACTTTACGGGTTGTAAATGAGCATTCCGACCGCGCGGGCGCTCCAGGCGGTTTTCAACGCAGCATCACCGAGTATCAAGTCTTTCAGACAGAGCCTAACGCCTTCGTCCCGGAGCATGGCAACCAGACTGCGGCTACCCGCTGAGCCACGGCTTTGGCTGTACAGCTCGTTAACACCGCTGCGTAAGTTCACTTGGCGGACATTGACATGACGCCGCCGGGCCATGCACCTCTTGCTCACGTCATATCCGAACACAAAATTTCTGACAACCCGCCGATGACGTCTGCGAGATGGCGTTATTAGCGGCCATGACTCGGCTCGGTCGTGCGCAGGATCTCGCAACGCTAAGTTACGTCTGATCCAGTAAACATTTTTCGCCACGACGCTATGGCGGGACTGAATTAAGGCGGGTAGCTTAGAAAAGCAGCTCAGGAAATGGCTGCATCACGGAAACCATTCACAGGAGTGATATTTTCATGCGTAAGACACTACTCAATGCTTTGCTTCTGCCGCTGTTCACAGGAGTGGCGTTCACTGTCCATGCGATCCCACCCAGCAAAGCGACGACTCCGCCCTCATTCAGTAGCCCAAGCCATGAGCAGACTATAAATTTGAATACCGCTAGCGCAGAAATTCTGCAAAGAGAGTTGAGCGGGATAGGAAAAGCGAAAGCTGAGGCTATTATCGCGTACCGCGATGCCAACGGAGGTTTTCAGACGGTGGACGAGTTGCTGGAGGTCAAGGGGGTGGGGAGCGCACTGGTAGAGCGCAATAAAAATAGACTGACAGCTCCATAACTCCAGTTGGAAGGCCAAGGCCGCAGTAAGTGCCTTGGCCCCGCTCTGAAACTCTTATCGATCGCGCGCATCCTTGGCGTCCGCCTCGGCATTGCGTTCATGCACTTTCCTCAACTGCTCGTCCGTCAGCGGCAATTTCTTCGCGGTATCGCGCAGCATCATCAGCCCACCCACGATGGAGCCGATGGCTACGACGAGTATCAGCCAGGCGTACCAGGGCATCGTCGTTCTCCTGATCTTCAAAATACTGCGTGTCATGACATTCGACCGACAGCGCCAGTCGTACGTTCCCCGACATACGCTCAGGCACGTGTGAACAGTATCATTGCGTATCCCCAATCGACTCGCCACTTCGTTTACAATGCGCGCCGTTCACGACTTGCCACAGAGATCCGACCATGTCCGCCTGCCAGACGCCCCTGATCGTCGCCCTCGATTTCCCGACCCGTGAGGCCGCCTTGAAGCTGGCTGACCAGCTCGATCCTGCACTGTGCCGGGTCAAGGTGGGTAAGGAGCTGTTCACCAGTAGCGCATCCGGTATCGTCGAGACCCTTTGTGCCAAGGGCTTCGAGGTGTTCCTCGACCTGAAATTCCATGACATCCCCAACACCACGGCCATGGCGGTCAAAGCGGCTGCCGAGATGGGTGTATGGATGGTCAACGTGCACTGCTCTGGCGGCCTGCGCATGATGTCTGCATGCCGTGAAGAATTGGCCAAGCGCAGCGGTCCGCAGCCACTGTTGATCGGGGTGACCGTGCTGACCAGCATGGAGCGCGAGGACCTGGCCGGTATCGGCCTGGATGTCGTTCCACAGGAGCAGGTGCTGCGCCTCGCTGCGCTGGCGCAAAAGGCTGGAATGGACGGCTTGGTGTGCTCGGCCTTGGAAGCTCCGGCGCTCAAGGCAGCCCATCCGTCGCTGCAACTGGTGACTCCGGGCATTCGCCCGGCAGGCAGTGCACAGGACGATCAGCGTCGCATTCTCACGCCGCGCCAGGCACTTGAAGCGGGCTCCGACTACCTGGTTATCGGTCGCCCGATCAGCCAGGCCGCGGATCCGGCGCAGGCGCTGGCTGCCGTGGTGGCCGAGATTCGTGCCTGATTGAGGCCAGTGGGGGCCGCATTGCGGCCCCCAGCACGGTCAAACCTTCAACACCAGCTTGCCGAAGTTTTCCCCGCTGAACAGCTTGAGCAGCGTTTCCGGGAAGGTCTCCAGGCCTTCGACCACATCCTCCTTGCTCTTGACCTCGCCACTGGCCAACCAGCCAGCTATTTCCTGCGCAGCCTTGCCGTACTCCTTGACGTGGTCCATCACCACGAAGCCTTCCATGCGTGCACGATTGACCAGCAGCGACAGGTAATTGGCCGGTCCTTTTACCGCTTCCTTGTTGTTGTACTGACTGATGGCCCCGCAGATGACCACGCGCGCCTTGAAATTAAGACGGCTGAGTACCGCGTCGAGGATATCGCCGCCGACGTTGTCGAAGTACACATCAACGCCCTTGGGGCACTCGCGCTTGAGGCCCGCCAGCACGTCCTCGGCCTTGTAGTCGATGACGCCGTCGAAGCCCAGTTCGTCCTTGAGGTACTGGCACTTCTGGGCACCACCGGCGATACCCACCACGTGACAACCTTTGATCTTGGCGATCTGTCCGGCGATGCTGCCCACAGCGCCTGCCGCACCGGAAATGACCACGGTATCGCCGGCCTTGGGTTGTCCTACTTCGAGCAGGGCGAAGTAGGCGGTCATGCCGGTCATCCCCAGCGCAGACAGATAGCGGGGCAGGGGGGCCAGGTTCGGGTCGATCTTGTGCATGCCCTGCGGGGTGCCAGTGAAATAGTCCTGTATGCCAAGCGCACCGCTGACATGGTCACCAGGCTTGTAGTCCGGATGGTTGGACGCGACGACCTCACCTACACCCAAAGCACGCATCACGTCGCCCAGCCCGACCGGCGGAATATAGGATTTGCCTTCGTTCATCCAGCCGCGCATGGCCGGGTCCAGCGAAAGGTAGAGGTTGCGCACCTGGATCTGGCCGTCCGCCGGTTCGCTCGCCGGAACCTGTTGATAGTCGAAGTCTTCCCGCCGGACGGCGCCGGTCGGTCGCTTGGCCAGCAAGAAGCGGCGGTTGGTCTGGGTCATGGAACGTCTCCGGGTAGATGGCAAAGTCTGTTGATAAACCGTCGAGTCTTACTGTTCAAGCCTGACCTGAATGGCGAATGCTCGTCGATCCAGCAGAGTGATTGA
The DNA here is from genome assembly GCF_047039205.1 of Pseudomonas sp. SC11. NCBI lineage: Bacteria > Pseudomonadati > Pseudomonadota > Gammaproteobacteria > Pseudomonadales > Pseudomonadaceae > Pseudomonas > Pseudomonas sp. SC11. Next base: position 1,756,952 of record NZ_CP178183.1, read on the forward strand.
GTGCCATGCATAAAATCACCACCGACGATGTTACTGCAACGGTAGCTCTGATGATGCTGCCCTGTGTCCGGTTGTGCTGGGTAGACTCACCCGCCATGAGCCTTCATGAAAAACGGAGTGTGCGATGAGCATGACATTTTCTGGCCAAGTCGCTTTGGTTACCGGTGGTGCGGCGGGCATAGGGCGGGCGACGGCACTGGCGTTCGCTGCACAGGGGCTGAAGGTGGTGGTGGCCGACGTGGATGCGGTCGGTGGCGAAGCGACGCTGGGGTTGATCCGTGAAAGCGGCGGCGATGGTCTGTTCGTCGCCTGCGATGTTACCCATGACAGCGATGTGCGCCAGCTCCACGAGCGCATCGTCGCGGCGTACGGTCGACTGGACTACGCCTACAACAATGCCGGAATCGAGATCGAGAAGGGCCGCCTCGCCGAAGGCAGCGAAGCCGAGTTCGACGCGATCATGGCGGTCAACGTCAAGGGCGTGTGGCTGTGCATGAAGTACCAGTTGCCGCTAATGATGGCCCAAGGCGGCGGCGCTATCGTCAATACCGCGTCGGTCGCAGGCCTTTGCGCGGCGCCCAAGATGAGCATTTATGCAGCGTCAAAGCATGCCGTGATCGGCCTGACCAAGTCGGCGGCCATCGAATACGCGAAAAAGGGTATTCGGGTCAATGCGGTGTGTCCGGCGGTGATCGATACCGATATGTTCCGCCGTGCTTACGAGGCCGACCCGCGCAAGGCAGAGTTCGCCGCAGCGATGCATCCGGTCGGGCGCATCGGCAAGGTCGAAGAGATCGCCAGCGCGGTGCTGTACCTGTGCAGTGATGGCGCGAAGTTCACCACTGGCCATAGCCTGACCGTGGATGGCGGCGCTACCGCCATCTGAGCCTTGGCCCGGCGCCGATCAGTGCAAGGGCCACCAGCGCGCATCCCAGCAACAGGGCGGCACCGAACAACTGCAGAGCGATGTGGGCACCCAGTCGATCGCTGAGCAACCCGGTGAAGACGACTGGCAGGCTGAATCCCAGATAGGCGAGAAGAAAGAACCCGGCGCTGGCGCGCGGCTTCTCCGTGGCACCCAGGGCATTGACCGCCGCCAGACCGCCCAGGTAGATGAAGCCGTAGCAGGCGCTGCTGGCGGCCACTGCCCCGATCAACACGGCCATCAGTCTGCCGCTATCGGCCCCCCAGGCCAACAACAGGAAGCTGGGCGGCAGAATGACCAGCCCCAGCAGAGTCGCCAGCCTGCTGTTCAGGCGTCGGGCCAGCGGCTGGAACAGCACGCCGCAACTGATCACGCAGAAGGTAGAGAACCCTGACCATTGATCCAGGCCGTGTTGTCGCAGCACGCCCGGCACCAGCGCGATCACCAGCCCGGTGCAGGCCCAGGCCAGCAGAATGGCCAGCCCATAGGGCAAGCTGCCGGCTGGATAGCAGGGCAGGCGCAGCATCGGCGTGCGATGTGCATTGCGCTGGTCGGGCAGGCGCCAGACCAGGAACAACGCAGTGGCTGCCAGCGCCAGGTGTAGAGGGAAACTGAGTGGAGTCAGGCTTGGACCACACAGTAGGAACAGGCTGGTCAAAGCCGCCCCCAGGCCGAAGCCCAGCGACGTGCTGGCAGTGACCCAATTCGCCGCCCGTGTGGTGTCGCCATCGCCTTGCAGTTCGCCCATGTAGGCCGTGGCGAGGGTGGTCGAAAGCGCGGTGCCCACGCCCATCAGCAGCCGCGCCAGGGCCAGCGTCTGTAGTCCAGGCGCGAACATGACGAGCGTGGTGGCGATCATCGACAAGATCAGTGCGACCCTGATCAGCAGTCGGCGGCCCACCCGGTCGGCCAGCCCGCCAAACGCCAGGAGTACGGGCAGCACCCCCAGCACGTAGCTGGAGAAGGCCAGGGCGGTGGCGGCGGCACCGTATCCCGAGAGGGTGGCGTAGGTGGTGTAGAGCGGGGCTTGCAGGTTCACCGCCAGGGTGATCAGGCAAAGGGCAAAAGCCAGGCGTGCGGGCATGGGAGGTCCGTCTGGAAGTGGTGGATCAGGTGGTAAACACGGGGGAGCCCCGTGCAATCAGCTTCGGTTCATGGCCTTGCACAGGCAAGGCACACCTCACGGGGATTTGTGATTAACTGTTCGCTAAAAATCATCGAACACTTTGCCATGCACCTGACTCTGGATCGTCTCGCCGCCACACCCTTGGCCCAGCAACTCACTGAACAGCTGCAAGCCTGGATCGAGCAGCAGCGCCTGCGTCCTGGCACGCGCCTACCCTCCATTCGCAGCCTGGCCCGCACCCTGGCGATCAGCCATGGCTGTGTGATCGATGCCTATGATCGACTGGTCGCCAGCGGTTGGCTCGAAGCGCGCCATGGGGCCGGGTTTTTCGTCGCCGAGCGGATGTCTACCTACGCTCGAGACGATGCGCTGGCCTGGGGCGATGCCATCGATGGCAGTTGGCGGCAGTTCAGTGACGCCCATCCAGCACTGCTCAAGCTCGGTTGCGGCTGGTTGCCCGACGCCTGGCAGGCGCAGGAGGCGCTGGCCCAGGCGATACGTCAGGTGAGTCGCGGCGACCCGCAAGACTTGCTCCGCTACTGCCCGCCATTGGGAATGGCCGGGCTGCGGCAGCAGTTGCTCAAGCGTCTGGCGCAGTTGCAGATTCCCAGCGAGCCGGAGGGCGTGCTCACCACACAGGGCGCCAGCCACGGGCTGGACCTGCTGGTGCGCACGCTGCTCGTACCAGGAGATGCTGTGATCGTCGAAAGTCCCGGCTACTACAACTTGTTCAGCCTGTTGCGCCAGCACCAGGTGCGCATGCTGCCCTTGCCCCGCACCGCGACCGGGCCCGATCTGCAGGCGCTCGAGCAGCTTCTGGCTGAGCACCGGCCGCGCTGCCTGTTCATCAACAGCCTGTACCAGAATCCCACGGGTACCAGCCTCAGCCCCAAGACGGCCTATCGCGTGCTGGAACTGGCACGCGAGCATCATCTGCGGATCATCGAGGACGATATCTACGCCGACTTCCAGGATGGCCCCGCCACTCGCCTGGCGACGCTGGACAGCGAGCGGCAGGTGATCTACTTGTCCAGCTTCTCCAAGACATTGAGCAGTGCGCTGCGCGTGGGCTTTATCAGTGCAGATCCCGAACTCATTGCGCGCCTGGCGCAATTGAAGATGGTGACCGGCATTGGCACTTCCAGGTTCGTCGAGCAGGTGGTCGGACACCTGCTCGGCAATGGCAGCTATCGCAAGCATGTGCAGCGGGTGCGCGGGCGTCTGGCCGAGCACATGGCGAAGGCGTTGGGACAACTGGAAACCCATGGCTGGGAGGTACTCTGCGAACCCTACGGCGGCCTGTTCGTCTGGGCGCGCATGCCGGGTCGGGATTTCGCCTGGCTCGACCGCCTGGCCCTGGAGCATTCGGTACTGCTCACGCCCGGCAGCGCCTTCGACCCCGTGGGCGGGCAAAGCGAGTGGCTGCGCATCAACGTCGCCTATGCACAGAACAGACGCGCCCAGGCGTTTCTCGCCGCTGCTGGACGACTTACAGTTAGCTGAAAACGACAGGTTCATAGCTATTTGACACCATTCTGACCGCAGGGCCTTGTGACCCGAGCCATGCGGTTGTCACTCTTGTGCCTTCGGCAACACCTAAGGGCGAGGGGGAGTGGCGATGACGTCGACCAAGCGCGGTAGTCTGGCCAACCTGGGCATGGCCCGCAAACTCGGCCTGGGCTTTGCTCTGGTACTGCTGCTGACGTTGGCCGTGGCGGCCATCGGCATCCAGGCCTTGAGCAAGGTCGGCCAGCGTTTCGACGCGTTGCACCAGATGGGCGAGGTCAAGGCCGATCTGCTCAGCCTGCGCGAGCACGAACAGGCCTTCGCCTTACGCTCGGACATCAAGCAAGCCGAGGCGCTGCGCGCCGGCTTACAGGCGTTGATCGAGCGCGTCCGGGGTATTCCCGTATTGGCGGCGGGCGAAGCCGACCTGCATGCCTACGGCCAGGCGTTCGATGCCTTTGTCGAGGCGGTGCAGGGCAAGGAGCTGGCGCTGGACACCGCTGCGTGGTCGGTCTCCAGTGTGGCCGGTAACCTCGATGTGCTGCAGTCGGGCTTGGCCGACGATGGCGCCGATGCCCTCAAGCAATCCCAAGGCCAGCAGGGCAGCGCGATGCTTGAACAATCCACCCAAGTGGCACAGGTCTCGCGCTTGATGCTGCAGGCCATGGATGCTGCGCGGGTGCGCCTGGAGCAGGCACGCAAAGGCGATGAGTCGATTGACCAAGGGCGCATCGCGCAGACCGTCGAGGCCGCGAATCTGGTCGATGAACTCAAGACATCGGTTGCCGACACCAGTTACCAGAGCCTGCTCGGTGAGGTGGCCGGCCATATCGCCTCGTTCTCCGAAAAGCTCGATGAGTACACGGCCGAACTGGGCAAGGAGCAGGACATCAAGGCGCAGTTGCAGGCCAGCGCCGCACAGGTCACGGCACGCATCGACCAGGCTTACGATGCGCAGCAGGCGGCGATGCGCCAGGAACTCACCCACAACACGCTGGCCATCGCGCTGGCCACGGCGTTGGCCTTGCTGGTCGGGATTGTCGCTGCCTGGCTGATCACCCGCGCCGTGGTGGCGCCGCTCAAACGTGTGATCGCCAGTGCGCAGCGCATTGCCGCAGGGGATCTGTTGGTCGATGCGCAGGTTGCCGGGCGCGACGAGGTGGGCCAGTTGACCCTGGCCATGCAGCAGATGGCCGCTGGGCTGTCGGGCATCGTCAGTGGTTTGCAGCAGGGCATCGAACAATTGGCTGGTAATGCTCAGGCATTGTCGGCGGTGACCGAGCAGACCAATCGCGAGGTCGGCAGTCAGAAAGAGGAAACCGAGCAGGTCGCCACCGCCATGCAGCAGATGACGGCTACGGTGCACGATGTGGCGCGCAACGCCGAGGAAGCGGCCCAGGCGGCCCAGCAGGCCGACGACAAGGTCGAGTCCGGTCAGCAGGTGGTGCGCCAGAGCATGCAGCGTATCGAGCAACTGGCGCAGGCGGCGGAAACCGCCAGTGCCGGCATCGACAGCCTGAGTGCCGAGATTCACACCATTGGCGATGTGCTGGAAGTGATCAAGAGCGTGGCCGAGCAGACCAACCTGCTGGCGCTCAATGCGGCTATCGAAGCAGCGCGTGCTGGTGAGCAGGGTCGCGGTTTCGCGGTGGTCGCCGACGAAGTGCGCGCGTTGGCGCGCCGCACCCGTCAATCGACCGAGGAAATCGAGCGTTTGGTGGCGAGCCTGCGCGGCAACGCGCAGCAGTCGGTGACGCAGATCCGTGGCAGTACCGAGTTGGTGCGTCTGGCGGTGGCCGATGCGCTGCACACCGAAAGTGCCCTGGGCAGCATCGCGGCTGCCGTGTCATTGATTCAGCAAATGAACCAGCAGATCGCCGCAGCGGCCGAGCAACAGAGCTCAGTGGCCGAAGAGATCAGCCGCAGCGTCACGCAGATTCGTGGCAGCGCCGATCAGGCGGCGCTGGCCATGCAGGACACGGCGCGTTCGAGCGTCGAGTTGGCGCAATTGGGCGATGAACTCAAGGGGATGGTGGGGCACTTCAGGCTGCATTGAAAGACTGTAGTGGTCTGTTCGTGTCCCGCCCCACGATCCCAGGGAGGGTTCATCGCCGCCGTGACGTTCATCCGGCCTTGCGCGGACTCAGAATCATCAAGGTGATCACTCCCGCCACGATGCCCCAGAACGCCGACCCGATGGAAAACAGCGTCAGCCCCGAGGCCGTCACCATGAAGGTGATCAGTGCCGCTTCGCGCTCGCGGGCCTCGCTCATGGCCACGCTCAGGCCGTTCATGATCGATCCGAACAGCGCCAGGGCCGCGATCGACAGCACCAATTCCTTGGGCAGCGCGGCGAACAATGCCGCCAGTGTGGCGCCGAAGACTCCGGCGATACCGTAGAAAATCCCGCACCAGACGGCAGCGGTGTAGCGCTTGGCCGGATCCTCGTGGGCGTGTGGGCCGGTGCACATTGCGGCGCTGATCGCTGCCAGGTTGACGCCGTGGGCGCCGAAGGGGGCCAGCACCAGCGAGGCCAGGCCGGTGGCCGAGATCAGCGGCGAGGCGGGCACCTGGTAGCCGTCGGCGCGCAGCACGGCGACGCCGGGCATGTTTTGCGAAGTCATCGCCACCACGAACAGCGGGATGGCGATGCTGATGGTCGCCGCCAGCGAGAAACTCGGTGTGGTCCACACCGGCCGTGCCACTTGCAAGTCGAAGTGGCTGAAGTCCAGCAAGCCCAAGGCGCCGGACAATGCGCTGCCGACCAGCAGGGCGGCGAGCACGCAGTAGCGCGGTGACAGGCGCTTGACCAACAGGTAGCTGAAGAACATGCCCAGCACCAGCAGGGTGCGATGTTGCGCAGCGACGAAGATTTCGCTGCCGATCTTGAACAGGATGCCGGCCAGCAGGGCCGAGGCCAGCGACGCGGGAATGCGGCGAACCAGGCGCTCGAAGCTGCCGGTCATTCCGCAGATCACCACCAGCGCGGCGCAGGTGACGTAGGCACCGATGGCCTCGGCGTAATTGACCCCACCCAGGCTGGTGATCAGCAGCGCCGCGCCCGGTGTCGACCAGGCCACGGTGATCGGCGTGCGATAGCGCAGCGACAGGCCGATGCTGCACACCGCCATGCCGATCGACAGCGCCCAGATCCAGGAGGAGATCTGCGCATTGCTCAGGCCGGCGGCCTGGCCGGCCTGGAACATCAGCACCAGCGAACTGGTGTAGCCGGTGAGCATGGCGATGAAGCCGGCCACCACGGCCGACGGCGAGCTGTCGGCCAGTGGACGCAGGGGCGTGGAAGTGGCGTCGGTCACGGTGCATTCCTTGTGCAATGGGGCATTTCGCGCAGACTAACGCGCAGCGACCTGCCGCGCGCCATACAGCGACCATTGCATTTAGCCGTACAGTCCTCAACTATGGAGCGCTGACTTGCAGCTGCGCAGGAGGGGAGGGGCGATGTACAAGGTGTATGGGGACTATCAGTCAGGCAACTGCTACAAGGTCAAGTTGATGCTCAGTCTGCTGGGACGGCCGTGTGAGTGGCACCCGGTGGACATCCTCAAGGGCGAAACCGAAACACCGGAATTTCTCGCGCGCAATCCCAACGGCAAGGTTCCCGTGCTGGAGCTCGAAGACGGTACCTGCCTGTGGGAATCCAACGCCATTCTCAATTTTCTCGCCGATGGCAGCGAGTTTCTGCCCACCGAGCCGCGTTTGCGTACCCAGGTGCTGCAATGGCAGTTTTTCGAGCAGTACAGCCATGAGCCCTACATCGCGGTAGCGCGCTTCATCCAGTTCTACCTGGGGCTGCCGCAGGAGCGCCTGGAGGAATACCGCAAGCTGCACAAGGGCGGCTACAAGGCCCTGAGGGTCATGGAACGGCAGTTGCACATGACGCCGTACCTGGTGGGCGAGCAGTACTCGATCGCCGATGTCGCGCTCTATGCCTATACCCATGTGGCCCACCAGGGTGGCTTCGATCTGGCCGAGTATCCCGCCGTGCGCGCCTGGCTGGAGCGGGTCGCCAGTCATCCCCGGCACGTGCCGATGGTGGGCTGACTCAGATCGAGCCGAAGCGCTTGTCCAAGTAGGCGATGATGTCGTTGGACTCGTACATCCAGGTGGTCTTGCCGTCTTCCTCGATACGCAGGCACGGCACTTTCACCCGCCCGCCGCCGTCTTGCAGTGCTTGACGGTGCTGCGGGTCGTTCTTCGCATCGCGCAGTGCCACCGGCACGTTGAGCCGGTGCAGGGCGCGGCGGGTCTTGACGCAGAACGGGCAGGCATGGAACTGGTACAGCGCCAGCCCTTTGGCCTGCTGCTCGACCTGGGCCTGGGCGGCAGCGTCACGCTTGCGCTTGGCCGGGCGGCTGATCCAGTCGCCGAACACGATGAGCTGGCCGAGGCCGACCCGCAGGGCTTTGACGATCATGGGCTACTCCTGAGCTTGGGGGGGCACGAAGGCCAAATAAAAAGCCGACCCCGAGGGGCCGGCTGCAGGGCGACGCCGATCACTTGATCAGGCTGAGGAACTCACTGCGAGTAGCGGCATTGGCACGGAATTCGCCAAGCATCACCGAGGTGATCATGCTGGAGTTCTGCTTTTCCACACCGCGCATCATCATGCACATGTGCTTGGCCTCGATGACCACGGCCACACCGGCTGCGCCAGTGACCTGCGAGATGGCCTCGGCGATCTGACGGCTGAGGTTCTCCTGGATCTGCAGGCGACGTGCGTACATGTCGACGATCCGTGCCACCTTGGACAGTCCCAGCACCTTGCCCTTGGGCAGATAGGCCACGTGGGCCTTGCCGATGAACGGCAGCATGTGGTGCTCGCACATCGAATACAGCTCGATATCGCGGACCAGCACCATTTCGCTGTTGTCGGAAGTGAACAACGCGCCGTTGGTGACTTCTTCCAAGGTTTGCTCATAACCGCGGCAAAGGTACTTCATGGCCTTCGCGGCCCGCTTGGGCGTGTCGAGCAGGCCCTCGCGGGAGACGTCCTCGCCAATCTGGCTGAGGATCTCGGTGTAGTTCTGTTCCAGGGACATGGATCTACCTGTGGGAAAAAACGCAAAAACGAAGGGTACGGCGGCGCACGCGGCGCTGCAAGCGCGATTACTCGTCGCGGCCTTCGAGCATGGTCCGCTTGAGCATCACGTAGAGCGCACCCGTGCCACCATGGCGGGCCTGGCACGACGCGAATCCAAGCACCTGCGGGTGCTGGCGCAACCAGGTGTTGACGTGGCTCTTGATCATCGGCCGCTTGCCATCCAGGCGGGCCGCCTTGCCGTGGGTGACCCGCACACAGCGTACTTCCAGGCGGGTGGCTTCGGCGATGAAGGCCCACAGCGTCTCGCGGGCGCGCTCGACGGTCATGCCATGCAGGTCGAGGCTGCCTTCGAAGGCGATCTGGCCAAGCTTGAGCTTGCGGATCTGGCTTTCCTGAACGCCGTCACGGCGCCACATGAGCTCGTCTTCAGCACCCACGTCGATGACGAACTGGTCCGACAGACCGTCGACCACCAGCGCTTGGCCGGTGCGCACGCTGGCGGCCTGACGCAGGCCGGCCAATTGCGTGCGGTCAGCCTTGGGCTTGCCCACTTCGGCACGGTCATGAGCGATGGGCTTGACGCCGCGCACTTCGCTGCGGAAGAGGGAAAAGTCGTCGTCTTGCATGGGAGCCTCCACGTGGGCGGCGTAGTCTACGCGATCGGCGCTGGGTCGTCAGCAGACGCGCCAGCGCACGCCTCGGCGTGTGGGGACTTCAGTCGTGTTTCTTCATCAGGTGCGGCGACAGGTTGAGGTCGCGACTGCGGCGCAGGCGAATGCGGCTCAGGCGCCAGAAGCGCACGCCCAGGTAGAGCAGCAGCAGGCCGAGCGCGACGAGAATCGCCGCCAGGCTGTGATTGGCGTTCAACTCGGCCAGGGCTTCGTAGTTGCCCAGCAGGCCCGCAATGCCCGCCATGGCCAGAAGAATGCCCACTGTGGCCAGCAGCGCCGACAGTGCAGCCGCCAGGCGCACGCCCCAGTTGCCCGCTGGGTGTGGGCGCAGGCGTTTGGCATCGAAACTGCCTTTGAGCTTCATTCCGTATTCCTCTCTCGGTATCGGAATTCGACCTGCGCCGACCCGTGCGGTTCCGCCCGGCGGCCGGGCGCTGGGGCGATCAGATCAGGCTGTCGGTGGGCGCTACGCAGGCGAAGTTGTCGGCCATGACCGCCATCTCGCTGCGGTGAATCTGCGCGGCCGGGATGACCGTGTCCTTGAACGCCAGGTCGCGGGTGGCGGAGGCGTCCTCGACCAGCGTGCAGCGGTAGCCGTAGTCCTTGGCGCGGCGCACGGTGGTGCTGACGCTGGAGTGGCTCATGAAGCCGCAGACGATCAGGTCCAGGTGGCCGAGCCGCTGCAAGGTTTCGTGCAGGCTGGTGTTCTTGAAGGCATTGGGCATGCGCTTTTCGATGACCACTTCGTCACCCTGTGGCTCCAGGCCCGGGATGAACTCCCCGGCAGGGCCCTGTGGGTCGAAGCGTCCGCCCACCGTACCGAGGTGGCGGACATGAATGATCGGGCGACCGGCCTTGCGGGCCGCGTCGAGCAACCGGGCAATGTTCGCCACGGCCTCGTCCATGCCCGAGAGTGCCAGCGGACCGCTGAGGTACTCCTTCTGCGCGTCGATGACGATCAGGCTGGCTTGGCTCAACCGGGCCGGCGGGTAGTCGCGACCGGTGAGGCGGAACATCGTGGTTGGAACGGACATCGAGGGCTCCTCGGGAAGGGCTTACATCGCGCTATTGTCACTTGCCCAGGCGCCAATGTGAATGGTTGACAACGCAGACGGCGCCGTTACTGGCCTGTGGCTACCTGAGCGGCGGGCGATGGAACATTTCAGCCAGTGGACTGGTAGACTTTTGCACAGTCTGAAAAGGAGTACTTTGTGATCACTTCCCGCCTGCGCACCCTGCGCGACCATATTCGCTGGGCTGTCAGCCGTTTCCATGAGCATGAGCTGTTCTTCGGCCATGGTGCCGACAACGCCTGGGACGAGGCCCGCCTGCTGGTGCTGGGGGCCGTGCATCTGCCCTGGCAGATGGCTGACAGCTACCTGGACTGCCAGTTGGAAGATGACGAGCGCGTGCGTCTGCAGCACCTGCTCAAGCGCCGCATCGAAGAACGTGTGCCCACCGCTTACCTGCTGGGCGAAGCCTGGTTCTGCGGCATGTCGTTCATCGTCGACGAACGCGTACTGGTGCCGCGCTCACCGATTGGCGAACTGATCGAGAAGCGCTTCGAGCCCTGGCTGGCCAGTGAGCCGGCGCGCATTCTCGACCTGTGCACGGGGTCCGGCTGCATCGGCATCGTCGCGGCTGACGTCTTCCAGGACGCCGAGGTGGTACTGGCCGACCTGTCGTTCGACGCCCTGGAAGTGGCCAACCGTAACATCGAGCGTCATGGCCTGGAGCAGCGTGTCTTCACGGTACAGGGCGATGGCTTCGCCGGCCTGCCGGGGCAGCGCTTCGACCTGATCCTGTCCAATCCGCCGTATGTGGATGCCGAGGATTTCGCCGACATGCCCGCCGAATACCAGCACGAACCGGAGTTGGGCCTGGCGTGCGGCAACGATGGGCTGGACCTGGTACGGCGCATGCTCGCCGAGGCGGCCGATCACCTGACGGAAAAGGGCTTGCTGATCGTCGAAGTGGGCAACAGCCAGGTGCATGTCGAAACCCTGTACCCGGAAGTGGATTTCACCTGGCTGGACTTCGAGCGTGGTGGCCATGGCGTGTTCATGCTCACGGCGCAGCAGTGCCGCAACCATCAGGAACTGTTCGTCTCGCGGGTCTAGGACCAGGCCTGGCGGGCGTGTGGCCCGCCAGGCACATTCAGCGTGTGGCGATCCAGATCAGCAGGCCTGCCTGAAAGACTGCAAAGGCCACCAGGCAGGTAATGGTGAAGCGCAGCCCGCTGTCCTCGCGGCGATACTTGGCCACACGCTCGTCACGTTCGCGCAGTTGCACGTCTTTCTCATGCAGTTTCTGATCGGCCTGCTGCAGCAAGGTTGCAGCCTCGAGCATGTCGACGCGCTGCAGCTTGTCGTTGCTCCAGCCGCCCTTGAGCTGGCCCACGGACGTTTCCACGGTACGCGCCTTGAGCGTCTGGCCATCGGCGTATTCCACCTCGATGCCAACGCTGCGCAACACATGGTCGCGACGCAAGCGGGTGTCCTCGTTGAGGGCATCTTTGTTCGGCAACGCCATGCCTTCGACGCGATAGTGCGACCACTTGCGTTGCAGCCACTGCACGGCCTGGGTCAGCAAGTACCGGCCCAGACCACGATTGAGCGGCTCGAGTTGCAGGCCGGCCGGATCGCCGATGCGCACCAGGTGCTGCTCATGGTCGACGCGCACATCCAGTCGATTCTGTTCCTTGCGCACCTTCTGTGCGGGCAGAAGAATTTCCAGGCGCAACAGGCTGTTGGCCTTGTCATGCCGTTCGGCATAGCCCAGTTGGACGAAGCGCAGCGGTCGCGCGCCGGTGCTGCGGTCGGTGGGCAGCGGCGCCAGGCGCAGCAACTGGAAGTGCTCGGCGGTCAGGTCCGCCCAGGGCAGCGGGGGGCTTTCGGGCGGTTGTTGTTCGGTCGCCTCGGTGGCGGGAGTATCGGTCATCAGGCCATCCTCGATTGCGTGGGTCGGTGACAGCCAAGCGCCTGGCCCGGTTTCACCGCCTGTTGCCCTGCGTTATCGGCAGGGCGGGGCAAGACCTGAGGAGGGTGTCGATCAGGCCGACTGCAATTGCTTGATGAACGCGACGATGCGTTCGCCCAGCTCGCGGGCCAGGGGCAGGTCAGGGTTGCTGTAGCTGTCGCGCTGCGCGCTCATGGCCTTGGGACTGATGCGCAGCATGTGGTTCATGCCGTCGATCAATACCAGTTGCGCATCGGGTTTCGCCGCCTTGAGGCGTTCGGCGTCTTCGACCTCGACCTGCACGTCGTTACGCCCCTGCACGATCAGCGCCGGCACCTGCAACTGAGCGAACGCTTGGGCGGGATCCTGGCGGAACAACGAGATCAAGTAGGGTTGCACCGTCGGGCGGAACACTTCGCGCAAAGGCGCCGGCACGTCCAGGCTGGTCTGCCCGGCCTGCAGGCGATCGAGCAGGCGATTGCCGCGGGCCAGCTGCGCCGGTGACAGGCGCTGGGCGAGTTGCTCGCGCAACACGTCGGCGATGGGGCGTCCGCTGCCGGCCAGGGTGATCACGGCGCGGGCATCGGCTTGTGGCGCGGCGAGGCTGGCGATCAGCGCGCCTTCGCTGTGGCCAATCAGAATGAGCGGCCCGAAGCGCGGGTCGGACTGCAGCAGATGTGCCCAGGCCACCACGTCGGCGACATAGCCCTCCACGCTCAGATCGCGCTCGTCCGGCGCGGCAGGGCGGCTGGTCGCGACGCCGCGCTTGTCGTAGCGCACGCTGGCGATGCCTTGGCTGGCGAGCAGTTGCGCCAAGCGCTTGAGGTTGTCGATGCGTCCCGAGGCGGGGTTGTTGCCGTCGCGGTCGGTGGGACCGGATCCGGAAATGATCAAGGCCACCGGCACGGGCGTGTCTTGCTGGGGCAGCAGCAGGCTGCCATGCAGCACGCCAGTGCCGGTGTCCAGGTCGATGGGGCGTTTGATGACGGTGGCGGGGCTGGCCTGGGCCAGGCCGGTGCAGAACAGCAGGAACAGGGCGACGAAGCGCATCGGCGAATACTGCGTGGGGAGATGCTCGTTTTGACCGGGGGGCCAAGCGAAGGTTCTCGGGTTTTTTGTCGCAGGGGCGCGGCTTTCCGTATACTGGCGACCTTCTCAAGTTCAGGCTGATTTCGCGGAGCGTCCATGTCCGGCAATACCTACGGCAAGCTGTTCACCGTCACCACCGCAGGCGAAAGCCATGGTCCCGCGCTGGTCGCCATCGTCGACGGCTGCCCGCCCGGTCTGGACATCACCCTGGCCGACCTGCAACGTGACCTGGATCGGCGCAAGCCCGGCACCAGCCGCCACACCACCCAGCGTCAGGAGGCCGACGAAGTCGAGATTCTTTCCGGGGTATTCGAGGGGCGCACCACCGGTTGCTCGATTGGTCTGCTGATCCGCAATACTGATCAGAAATCCAAGGACTACTCGGCGATCAAGGATCTGTTCCGCCCGGCCCACGCCGACTACACCTATCACCACAAGTACGGTGAGCGCGACTACCGCGGTGGTGGCCGCAGCTCGGCGCGCGAAACCGCCATGCGCGTGGCGGCCGGTGCCATCGCCAAGAAATTCCTGGCGACCCAGGGTATTCGCGTGCGCGGCTACATGAGCCAGTTGGGTCCGATCGCGATTCCGTTCAAGACCTGGGACAGTGTCGAGCAGAACGCGTTCTTTTGCCCGGACCCGGACAAGGTGCCGGAACTGGAGGCCTACATGGACCAGTTGCGCCGCGACCAGGACTCGGTCGGTGCCAAGATCACCGTGGTCGCCGAAGGGGTGATGCCTGGCCTTGGCGAGCCGATATTCGACCGTCTGGATGCCGAGTTGGCCCACGCCCTGATGAGCATCAATGCGGTGAAAGGCGTCGAGATCGGCGCCGGTTTCGCCAGCATTGCCCAGCGGGGCAGCGAGCACCGCGACGAGATGACGCCCGAGGGCTTCCTCAGCAACAACGCGGGCGGCATTCTTGGCGGCATTTCTTCGGGTCAGCCGATCGTGGCCCATCTTGCGCTCAAGCCGACCTCCAGCATCACCATTCCCGGACGCTCCATCGATGTCGATGGCAATGCGGTGGAGGTGGTGACCAAGGGCCGTCATGATCCCTGCGTGGGCATTCGGGCCACGCCCATCGCCGAGGCCATGATGGCGATCGCCTTGATGGATCACCTGCTGCGCCACCGCGCGCAGAACGCCGATGTGAAGGTGACCACGCCGGTACTCGGTCTGCGCTGATCCACCTGCTGCGGCTCTGTCGCACCCCGGTGTGACGGAGTCGGAGCAGGTTATTCCCTGGTCCACCCATGTCTTCCATCCCCTACTGGCGCCTGTCCAGCTTTTACCTCAGCTACTTCGCCCTGTTGGGCGCCACTGCACCGTTCCTGGCCCTGTACTTCGATCATCTGGGGTTTGCTCCGGCACGCATCGGCGAGCTGGTGGCCATTCCCATGCTCATGCGCTGCGTGGCCCCGAACTTATGGGGGTGGCTGGGTGATCGCAGCGGTCGCCGGCTGTTGATCGTGCGCCTGGGCGCACTGTGCACGCTGGGTGCGTTTTCGCTGATCTTCTTCGCCAAGAGCTACGCCTGGCTGGCGCTGGTCATGGCCTTGCATGCGTTTTTCTGGCATGCCGTGTTGCCGCAGTTCGAGGTGATCACCCTGGCTCACCTGCATGGCCAGACCTCGCGCTACAGCCAGGTCAGGCTGTGGGGTTCGATCGGCTTCATTCTCGCTGTCGTGGGCCTGGGACGATTGTTCGAGTGGTTGAGCCTGGATATCTATCCGCTGGCGGTGGTGGGCATCATGGCCGGCATCCTCGTCGCCAGCCTTTGGGTTCCCAATGCGCAGCCGGCGGAGCATGCAGTGAGACCTGCTGGCGAAGGCTTTCTGGCGCAACTGCGGGCTCCGGGCGTGTTGGCGTTCTATGGGTGCGTGGCACTGATGCAATTCAGTCATGGGCCTTACTACACGTTCCTCACCCTGCATCTGGAGCACTTGGGCTACAGCCGTGGCGCCATCGGCCTGCTGTGGGCGCTGGGGGTGGTGGCCGAGGTGCTGATGTTCCTGTTGATGAGCCGGGTGTTCGCGCGCTCGAGCATACGCGCTGTGCTGCTGGTGAGCTTCCTGCTTGCCACACTGCGCTGGCTGCTATTGGGCAGCCTGGCCGAAGTGCCGGCCGTGCTGATTTTCGCGCAATTGCTGCACGCGGCGACCTTTGGTTGCTTTCATGCCGCGGCCATCGCCTTCGTCCAGTCCAGCTTCGGGGCGCGGCAACAGGGGCAAGGGCAGGCGTTGTACGCTGCGCTTTCCGGAACCGGCGGCGCGTTGGGTGCACTGTTCTCCGGTTATGCCTGGAGCGGCCTGGGCCCGTCATTCACCTTTGGTATGGCCAGCCTCGCGGCGCTGGCCGCAGCCGTTATCATTGCCCGCCATTGTCCACCGAGCAGGAGCACCCCCTGATGAGCATTCTCAGCGTTTTCCAGTGCAGCAGCCCACAGCTGCCGTACAAGGTGCTGACCCACCACGACGACATCGTTGCAACGTTGGCCGAACATGGCGTGCGGTTCGCCCACCAGAGTCTTCCGTGGTCTATCCGGCCAGGTAATGCCCAGCAACAGGTTCGCGACGAGGCGGGTGAGTGGATCGATGGGCTAATGGCTGAGCATGGCGCCACATCATGGACGTTGCTCGATTGTGAGGAAGAATTGCCTGACGCTGGCGGCTGGTGCGAGGAGCACGTTCACAACGCGCTTGAGGTGTTTGCCGTGATGGCGGGGCGTGCTCAGGTCAGCCTGCGGGTAGGCGATCAGGTGTTCGCAGTAGTGTGCGAGAGGGGCGATATTCTGCACGTGCCAGCCGAAATACGGCGCTGGATCAACCTGGGTGACAGGCCGTTCTGCCTGGCGCTGCGCCTCACCGGGAACGGTCAGCCCGCGAAATTCACAGGGGATGACTTGTGCCGCGAACTTCCTGGGATGGCTGAGCTCTAACGCTCCACGCAACGATCGCGGGGTACTCCTGCTCCAGCGCAGTCCCTTCGTGGGAGCAGGAGTGCCTCGCGAACCCGGTGGCCACGCTCAACGGTAGGTTGGCAGGGCGAAGCGCTGTTGGCTTTGCAGCATGGAAATGACGGGCAATTCGCTTGCCTGCTCGGCCAGATCGCGGCGGATGGCGCTGATGGCCCAGGACAGTTGCTCGGCGCTGTGCAGTTGTGCGTAGGAGAGCACGCGGCGGGTCACGGTACCGTCAGCAGCGCGCAGCGTCAGCAGGATGCCACCGTCCGGGCGAGACTTGGTGTCGACCTGGTAAGCGGAAAAGACCGAGACGAATTTTTCCTGGATAAGGTCCATTAGCAACTCCTGATGTGTAAGCGTTGGCAATCGTGGAGTAATGATTGCAGTCACCGTGCCAGGATTCGGACTTTGTTATTTTCCTTTAAAATCAATGACTTATTAATGATTTGCATAAAGCCTTCCATGCATTGTGCATGGTCGTGCAATTTGCACAGTGCATTTTGCAAGGTCATAGCCGCTGTCTTTGACGTCGATAGAATCTGAACCTTTGTCCTGCGCCTGAGGCCTGAAGCAGAATCAGGCCATCATTTTTTGCCAGGAGGTTGCAGATGTCCGATTCACAGCCCGTCACCATGACTGAAGATGAAACCGCTGCGTTCGCTGCAGAGGTATTCGAGCGCGCCCGTCAGGGCGATGCGGTGATGATCGAGCGGCTGCTCGAAGGTGGATTGCCTGCCAACTTGCGCAACCACAAGGGTGACACCTTGCTGATGCTGGCCAGCTATCACGGCCACCACGCCACGGTGCAGGTGCTGTTGAACCATGGTGCAGATCCCCTGATCGCCAATGACAATGGTCAGTTGCCTATCGCCGGGGCGGCCTTCAAAGGCGACCTGCCGATGATTCGCCTGTTGGTCGAGCATGGCGTGCCAGTCGATGCCGCCGCCCAGGATGGCCGCACCGCGCTGATGCTAGCGGCCATGTTCAACCGCAGCGAGATTCTCGACTACCTGCTCGCCCAGGGTGCCGATCCGGCTCATCGGGACGCGCGGGGCGCCACGGCCTTGGTGGCCGCGCAAACCATGGGCGCCAGCGACGCTGCCGCTCGGCTCCAGGCCCTGGTCGGCTGAGGGCGCGGCGGGTATCCTTGGCGCCTTTTTGCCCTTCGCCAAGCAGGCCCTCCATGAAAACCCAGTTGCTCGAATTCATCAGCCTCATCGGCGCCGGCTGCATCCCGGAGGCTGACATCGAGCGCATCGCTGACGAAGCCGCCCAGGCCTACGCCGATCCGGCGGCTTTTCTTGCAGCCAATCCCGACATCAATTACGACGACAGCTTCCCGATCCCGCTCGGCGAATGGGTGGTGCTCGGCAGTCTCCCGGATACCGTAGTGTTTCAAGCCGATACCTACCAAGGGCTGTTTCAGGCCATCAGTGATTCCTTCGACAAGAGCGTGCCATTGACCCTCAAGCCCAAGCAGTTGGCGCGCACCGAACCGCTGACAGCGCTCAACCGCATTCAGGTTCAGATGAGTGCGCTGAACAAGGAGGCGGGCGGCTATGTGCTGCTCGACTTCAGCCACCTGCTCGATGACGAATTGCAGATGGTGATGGTCGGTCAACATGACCTGCCGCGGGTGCTGGAGTTGGGTCAGGCACTGGGTATCAAGGTGGAGCCAGCGCTGGAGGCGCTCAAGGTCGCTGTTCACGTCTGAGGCGCGAGTCAGTGCCTTGAGCGGGTGAGAGGACGTGCCGACGCGTCAGCCCAGGGCCGTGTCGAGAAACATCATCACTGCGAAACCGCCCATCAGACCCAGGGTTGCGGAGGTCTGGTGACCGTTGCGATGGGTTTCGGGGATGACTTCATGGGACACCACGAAGATCATCGCGCCAGCCGCCAGGCCCATGCTGATGGGGTAGGCGAGGGCAAAGCCGGTGGAGATGCCCAGGCCAATCACCGCGCCCAGCGGCTCCATGAGTCCCGAGCCGATGGCCACAAGCGCAGCCTTGAAATTCGACAGCCCCGTGGCGCGCAGTGCCATGGCCACCGCCAGACCCTCCGGGATGTCCTGAATGGCGATGGCGCTGGTCAGTGGCAAGCCGATGCTCATGTCGCCATTGGTGAAGCTCACACCGATGGCCATGCCTTCGGGCAAGTTATGCAGCGTGATCGCCAGTACGAACAGCCATACCCGGCTCACCCGCTCGGCGTCCGGGCCGCAAGGGCCAGTGCTTTCGTGCTCATGGGGGGTAAAGCGGTCCAGGCCGAGCATCAGCAGGACCCCCAGGCCCATGCCTAGCACCACCACAGCGGCAGCGGCCGGGCCGTTGCCGGTGATCGCCCGAGCAGCATCCAGCCCGGGCAGAATCAGGGAAAACGAACTGGCGGCGAGCATCATGCCGGCGGCAAAGCCCAGCATCACGTCCTGGCTGCGGGCGCTGACGTCGCGCAGCACCACGGCCAGGATCGCGCCCAGCGCCGTCGCGGCAAAGCCCGATAGACCGCCCAGCGCCGCCAGGTGCAGGTTCTGCGAGTGATCGCCATTGACCGCATTCCACAGGCTGGCCAGCAGCAGCAGGATGATCGCCAACAGGCTCAGCCCCAGGCCGGCGCTCAGCCAGGGCGTGTTCAGCGCCTGCTGGCGCCAGGCATCCAGAAACGAGGAGGGTGAGGAGCCGTGGGTGTGAACTGGGGGCATGCAGACCTCTGCGTCGATGAATGGCGGCAGTCTATCCAGTGACCTGTGGCGCGGGCCAAGGATTCCCTTCTATGGGGGTAATAGCCGACTATGCTCAGCCCTATCGACGTCACACTGGGAGTTGCCACATGGGTTCAACCTTCAATGGCCTCGTTGGCCTCATCATTCTGGCCCTGGATATCTGGGCGATCGTCAACGTGCTGAAAAGCTCGAGCGAGGTCGGGATCAAGATCCTGTGGATTCTGCTGATTGTGTTGTTGCCGGTCTTAGGACTGATCATCTGGGCGATTGCCGGACCGCGCGGTAACGTGCGGCTGTGACCGTTCGTCGTGACAAAATTTTCACACGGGATTCACCAAACTCCGCGCCGCACGTTTACTGTATGCGTCCCTGCCGGCAATCGACCGGCACGGGCCTGAAAAAGGCGCGCCAGTGCCTTCTCCCACTCCCTGAAACCCTAGGATCCTCCCATTCATGGCCAATTCGGATGCCTTGAAGCCACGGGCCACGTCGGCACCGTTCGCACCGACCGTCAAATCGCACCTTGCCTACACCTTGCTCAGTGGTCTGCTGATCATGCTGATGCTCAGCCTGGTGCGCCTGGCGCTGCTGATCTACAACAGCGACCTGATCGGCGATACCCCGGCGGCTACGGTTGCCGAAGGCTTCGTCAACGGCTTGCGCTTCGACCTGCGGGTCGTGGTGTACCTGAGCATTCCGCTGCTGCTGGCGACCCTCAGCCCATGGGCCATGGCACGCCGCGGGCTGTTCCGTTTCTGGCTGACGGTCAGTTCCAGTGTGGTGATGTTCCTCGGGCTGATGGAGCTGGACTTCTACCGTGAGTTCCACCAGCGCCTGAACGGTCTGGTCTTCCAGTACATCCAGGAAGACCCCAAGACCGTCATGAGCATGCTCTGGTACGGCTTCCCGGTGGTGCGCTACCTGTTGGCCTGGCTGTTCGGCACCTGGCTGCTGAGCTTGCTGTTCAAAGGTATCGACCGCCTCACCCGGGGCAGCGGCAGCACGGCGCAGGTGGCCGGAGCGCGTCGCGTGGCACCCTGGTACGGGCGTCTGGCCGTGTTCATGGTACTGCTGCTGGTGGCGGTGGTCGCGGCACGCGGCACGCTGCGTCAAGGTCCGCCGATGCGCTGGGGCGATGCGTTCACCACCGACTCGAACTTCGTCAACCAGTTGGGCCTCAATGGCACCCTGACATTGATCGATGCGGCGAAGAGCCGTTACGGGGAGGACCGCGCCAATATCTGGAAGCCGGTCCTGGATACCCAGGTGGCCCAGCAGACCGTGCGCAACATGCTGCTGACGCCCAACGACACGCTGGTCGATGCCGACCAGGCGGCCGTGCGCCGGGACTTCCGGCCGCCGGCCGAGAACACCTTGCCGATCAAGAACGTGGTCGTGATCCTGATGGAGAGCTTCGCCGGCCACTCCGTCGGCGCGCTGGGCAGTCCGAACAACATCACACCGTATTTCGACAAGCTGGCCAAGGAGGGGTTGTTGTTCGACCGCTTCTTCTCCAATGGCACCCACACCCATCAAGGCATGTTCGCCACCATGGCGTGCTTCCCCAACCTGCCGGGCTTCGAGTACCTGATGCAGACGCCTGAAGGCGGGCACAAGCTGTCCGGTCTGCCGGCGCTGCTCAGTGCCCGCGACTATGACGATGTCTACGTCTACAACGGCGATTTCGCCTGGGACAACCAGTCCGGTTTCTTCGGCAACCAGGGCATGACTACCTTCATCGGCCGCAACGACTTCGTCAATCCGGTGTTCTCCGATCCGACGTGGGGTGTGTCCGACCAGGACATGTTCGATCGCGCCAATCAGGAGCTGTCGCACAATTACGGCAAGAAGCCGTTCTACGCCCTGCTACAGACGCTTTCCAACCACACGCCGTATGCCTTGCCGGCAAACCTGCCGGTGGAAAAGGTCACTGGTCAGGGGCGTCTGGATGAGCACCTGACTGCCATGCGCTACTCCGACTGGGCACTTGGCCAGTTCTTCGAGAAGGCGCGCAAGGAGCCGTACTTCAAGGACACTCTGTTCGTGATCGTCGGCGATCACGGTTTCGGCAACAACCAGCAGATCACCGAGTTCGACCTGGGTCGTTTCAACGTGCCGTTGCTGTTGATCGCGCCGGGTATCCAGGAGAAGTTCGGTGCGGTCAGTCACACGGTCGGCACTCAGGTCGACATCGTACCGACCATCATGGGCCGCCTGGGTGGCGAAACCCGCCATCAGTGCTGGGGCCGTGACCTGCTGAACCTGCCCGCTGGCGATCAAGGCGTGGGCATGATCAAACCCTCGGGCAGCGAGCAGATAGTGGGGCTGGTGCAGGGCGATCGTTTGCTCATCGAGTCCAAGGACATGTCCCCGCGCATGTATCGCTATCAGCTGGGTCGCGAATTCAAGGCCGAGCTGATCGAAAGCCCGGACCAGCCGGAGATGCTCCAGAAGCTCGAAGCCTTCATCCAGACGGCCACCAAGAGCCTGCTGGACAACACGGCTGGCGTGGTTCACGGCAAGCCGCAGTAATTGCCAGCGGTATCATCGAGCCCGCCGTTTATCGGCGGGCTTTTCATTTGGCACCCAGGCTCATAGGGGGCGTATTGGATCCTGAAAAAATCTTCATGCCACAGCGCCAGCCTTTCTGAACAACGCCCTAGCCCCATGGTCAGCTATTAACAGATGTCACCCACGTTGTGCTTCGAGCGAGGATCTATCAATGAAAGAATGGGAAGTCATCTTTCTCGACCAGAAAGGTGTGAAGCAGAGTTTGCGTTTTGCCAGCGAGCGCGAGCCTAGCTTCGAGGCTGCGGCGCACGAGATTCTTTCAAAATGGTTCCCTGTGACGAAGCGGCTCGACCTCAATGATTTCGAGGACCGTAATCCCACCCCAACGCTCGAGCTGCTCAAGGAACAGCATGGGGTGACCATTCACACGATTCTCGAAGCGTCCTGATCACAACGCCCTGGCTGGGCACCGCACGACGTACTACTCTGCACACAGGCGCCGGTTCACTTCGAGTCGGTGCCTATCACCTCCACCGCTGCATCAGCTCGAACTGCCAGTCACCTAACCTGCGCGCCCGCGCGGGCGCGTCAATGCACGGAAAGTCTATCCCTTGGTTTTTCAGGAGGACGATTCATGAGCAGCCAGAACGATGACATCAGCAGCAGCGTACTCCGCCAGATGAAGGCGGGCGGGTTCGACTTCACCCAGATTCATCCCATCGAGTTCTATGCCACGTTCCCGGACGAGGACGGTGCGCGTCAGGCTGCCGGACAGTTTCGCGGGGAGTCGATCAATGCCCAGGTGCATGAGCGTGACGATGGAGCCTGGCACCTGGAACTGAGCAAAGTAATGTTCGCCACCCATCGTGGTATCGGGGCGTTCGAGCAAGCCTTCGAGGCGGTGATTTCGCCCTTGGGCGGCGAAGTCGAGGGCTGGGGCGTTCGGCAGGAACGCTGTGTAGCCTGAACCGGCGGGGCCATGGATTGGCCCCCTCATCGCTCAGCGTCGACGTCCGGCCATATGCGCCAGATAGCCGATCAGCGCGTCCAGTTCCTGATCACTCAATACCGTCTCCGGGAATCCAGGCATGCGCGCCTGCGGCCAGTGCCTGAGGCTCTGTGGGTCACGCAAGTATTGGCGCAAATAGCCGGGCTGGAAATATTCAGTGGGGTTGTGTGGCACATTGAGGTCAGGTCCGAACTGCGCGTCGCCTGCGCCGTTGAGGCGGTGGCAGGCCAGGCAGTTTTGCTGAAACAGCGCAAAACCCCGCCGCACAGGGTCTTCGGCCGACAGTTCAGCCGCAGGAAGCAGGGCAGGGAAGCGCTCGGAGACGGGCGCCAGCCGACGGATGCTGGCTATCTGATAGGGCCATTGTTCAGGGCGAATGGCGCTGGCAGCTGGATCAGTCCACACCAGATAGAAGGGACCTGCACTTGGCTTGCCTGGTTTCAGGCCCGGCCATGGTTGATGCGGGTCTTCCACTGCCACCCAGGCCCGCGCCGGGCCGGGTTGCAGTAAAGGGCCAGCCGGCATTTCCGCGGCGAATCCATCCAGCGCTACGGCCTGCAGATGATCGTCTTCGTCGACGCCCTCGAGCAGGCTTGCCAAGGGCACGGCACGGTAGCGCATCCCTCGCTTGTAGGCCACGTCCTCTGGAATGTCGATCGCTCGAGCTTGCGGGTGCTTCAACAATTGCTCGGTCTGCCACTGACGCTGACCATTCCCCAGGTCCAGTGTCAGTTGCGCGGCCGCCAACGGCGCGCTGATCAGCAAAATGAACAAGCCCAGACAGTGGCGCACGACGTTTCTCCAACCCATGAGGGTCGGCAGGTTACCGTTGCCCGGCCTGATGGCGCCAGCCTTGCATCAACCGAACAGACGCGTCAGGTTGGGAAGGATCAGCAGCAAGGTGGTGGCGAAAAGTATGAGTCCCGCTTGGCGTACTTTCGAGTGTCTGAACATGGCGGACCGCCTTCTTGTTGTTATTCCTGAATAACCCTTGGCTTCCTTGTCGCGTCGGGTCGATCACGATGGCGTGCACAACGCCATTTGCTGCTTGCCTGTTGCTGCCCTGTTACACGTGTCTACACCCAAAAGTAGGGCGATTGTCACCCGTGTTTCAGAACCCTTTGTTCTAACGTAAGACGCCTGCATTCCCTGACATTATGAGGCCATTGGCCAGATCGCTGTCATGCTTGGACTAGACGCCTTCAAGTGAGCCCTCGAGAGAACGTTGCTTCCCTACCGTTCGTCAGTGCACACCTCTTGCTTGTACGTGGCTTTCGCGGCAGTCTCTAGCGTTGATTTCTACCCTTGTCGTTCAGGACTATCCCTATGTCGTTACGCATCTGCATCCTTGAAACCGATGTCCTGCGACCGGAGTTGACGGCGCAGTACCAGGGCTATGGAAGGATGTTCGAGCAGCTGTTCTCGCGTCAGCCGATCGCAGCGCAATTCTGCGTCTACAACGTGATGAACGGTGAATACCCTCCGGAAGGCGAAACCTTCGACGCCTATCTTGTGACCGGCAGCAAGGCCGACTCGTTCGGTTCCGATCCCTGGATTCAAACGCTCAAGGCCTACTTGCTGAAACTCTACGAGCGCGGCGAAAAGTTGCTGGGCGTCTGTTTCGGCCATCAGCTGCTGGCGCTGGTGCTCGGAGGGAAGGCCGAGCGTGCCGATCGCGGCTGGGGGCTGGGTATCCACCGCTACCGTCTGGCCGCCCAAGCGCCGTGGATGGATCCGCAGGTCAGTGAACTCACCCTGTTGATCAGCCACCAGGACCAGGTGACGCAACTGCCCGAAGGCGCAACGCTGATCGCCTCCAGCGATTTCTGCCCCAATGCCGCTTACCACGTGGGTGACCAAGTCCTGTGCTTCCAGGGCCATCCGGAATTCGTCCACGACTACTCGCGTGCATTGCTCGATGCGCGTCAGGATCGCTTGGGCGATGAAGTCTACAACCAGGCCGTAGCGAGCCTGAGCACCGACCATCAAGGTGACCTGGTGGGCGAGTGGATGCTGCGCTTCATCCAGCATCCCCGCAAACAAAGCGCGGCCTGACTTCAGACGAAAAAGCTCACCGAAGCCAGCGCCCGAATTGGGCGCTGTGCTTCGCGGACCGTCACAACCAGCCTGAGCGCTTGAAGCTGGCGAACAGCCCGGTGCAGCCGGCAGCGATCACGCCCAGCACCAGGAAATAACCGTAGTGCCAACCCAACTCCGGCATGTTCTGGAAGTTCATCCCATAGATACCGGCAATGGCCGTAGGGAAGGCGAGAATCGCCGCCCAGGCAGCGAACTTGCGCTGCACGATGCTCTGCCGTGAGGACTCAAGCAGCATGCCGATCTCGATGGTCTGGCTGGCGATGTCGCGGATGCCGACCAGGTCTTCCATCTGTCGGGTGACGTGAATCTGTACGTCCCGAAAGTACGGGCGCATGTTCTTGTCGATGAAGGGAAAGCTCAGGCGCTGCAGCTCTTCGCCAATTTCCACCATCGGCGCCACGTAACGTCGCATGCGCAGGATGTCACGACGCAGGCTGTGCAGGCGGCGGATGTCCTGTTCCTGCAGCGAGCCACTGAGCACGCTCTGCTCCAGTGCTTCGATCTCGCTGTGGATCGCCTCGCTGACCGGCTGGTAGTTCTCGGTGACGAAGTCGAGCAGGGCGTACAGCACGAAGTCCTCGCCGTGTTCGAGCAGCAAGGGTCGCGCTTCGCAGCGCTGGCGCACCAAGGCATAGGATTTGGAGTGACCATTGCGGCAGGTGATGACATAACCCTTGCCGGCGAAGATGTGGGTCTCGATGAATTCCAGGCGACCTTCATGGCGCACCGGCGAATAGGTGACGATGAACAACGCGTCGCCGAAGGTCTCCAGCTTCGGGCGGCTGTGCTTTTCCAGCGCGTCCTCGATGGCCAGTTCATGCAGGCCGAACTGGCGCTGCAGGTTGGCCAGTTCCTGGGCACTGGGTTCCTCCAGGCCAATCCAGACGAAATGACCGGGTTTGTTCGCCCATTCGCTGCCTTCGTCGAGGCTGATGTTGGTGACCTTTCTGCCGGCGCTGTACACCGCCGCTGCAACGACTCGACCCATGGCTGCCTGCTTGTTCGGTTGACTGTTGCGACAGCTTGGGCTGAGTCGCGGCGAACGGCAAGCAGCGCGCTCAGCGCGTGGGCAGTTCCTGCTCCATGTGATCGATGCACTGCTGCATCTGCGTGCGGCACTGTTCCATCAAGGCGGGCAAGTCCTGTTGGCTGAGCCCTCGCGTGGCAATTGGCGGCAGCGAGCGGACGATCACCGTCCGTCGTCGCCAACTGTTCAGGTTCAGGCGCTGCGTGTAGCGGCTGACGCACACGGGCACGATGGGCACGCCGGCTTCCAAGGCCATGTGAAAGGCGCCTTTCTTGAACGCCAGCAGCTGTTCGGACGGGTTGCGCGTGCCTTCGGGGAAAATCCAGATCGAGGTGCCGTCGCGCAGGATACGCGTCGTGGTCTGCAGCGCCTTGCGCGCCTGGTAGGCATTCTTTCGATCCACCAGCACGTTGCCGCCGAGCCAGAACAACTGGCCGAACAGGGGAATCCAACCCAGGGTCTTCTTGCCGATGGCCACGGTGCGTCGCGGCACCACTTGCCCGAGGATGAACAGGTCGTAGTTGGATTGATGGTTGGCGACGATGACGCAGCCGGGCGGCTGATCCCACAACGGCCCGACTTCGGCCTTGACCTGGAGACGCATGAACCAAGCGGCCGGCACACTGTAGAAGCGGGCAAAGAGGCGGCTGTTATCCGGGTTGAAGGGGCGGCACAGGCCGATGAGCAGACCCACGGCGCCGACCAGCAGGAAGTGCAGGCCCAGCACAAGCATGCGAAGCAGATAGAGCATGATACGACTCACACCAGACAGTCGCGGTGCAGTGTACGACCGTGCACTGGCTGGGGCAAACACCGGCAGCGCTGACCACCGGTGAGCCCGGGCCCAGGCGTGTCAGCCCATGTGATGCTGGTCGGCTTGGATCGCCTCGTCCAATTTCGCCAGCAACGCCTTGCGCACCTTCAGCTTGGTGTTCTTGTGGGCCAGCATATTGAGCTTCTTCAGTTCGTGCGCTGCCGCGAGCGCTGCCTGCTGGAGCTGTTCGGCCGGCACCACCTTGTCGAGGAAGCCGGCGACCACGGCGGCGTGCGGATCGAACACTTCGGCGTTGTTCACCGAGCGCTGGAAGCTCGAGCGGGTCAGGCGGTCGCGCGCCAGCTCGATGCCCGCGTGGTGCATGGTCATGCCGATCTGCACTTCGTTCAGGCAAATCTTGAACGGGCCTTCGACGCCAATCCGGTAGTCGGCCGAGAGCAGCAGGAACGCGCCTTTGGCCACGGCATTGCCGGGGCAGGCGACGATCACCGGGAAGGGGTGCGAGAGCAGGCGGCGGGAAAGAGTGGAGCCAGCGGTGACCAGGCCGATGGCCTCCTTGGGACCCGCCGTCATGACCTTCAGGTCGTATCCACCCGAGAGAATGCCGGGTTGGCCGGTGACGATCACCACCGCGCGCTCCTCGGCAGCGCGGTCCAGGGCCGCATTGAAGGCCGTGATCAGGTCCGGCGAGATCGCATTGACCTTGCCATTGTTCAGCGTCAAGGTGGCGATGCCGTCTTCGGCATGGTAGGTAATCAGCTCGCTCATGACAGAGTCCTTTGGGTGGCGTGGCCACGACGTTACCCAGCGCTGCCGGCCAGGTAAAGCGCCTTGGCTGACTGTCTGGTCAGCCGACGCGGCGCAGGCCGCGTGTCGTCGGGTCCGATTGAAAGGCAGCGAAAAAAGCACGGGTCAGATTGGCCGTATTGCCCTGGCCCCGAGCGCTTGCCGGACGAAAGCCTTAAGCGCATGAAAATTCTGAAAAAAATGCTTGCCAAAGAAAAGCGCTTCTACTAAATTAGCGCGCCTCGACAGGCTGAATGGCTTGAAGAGATCCGGTGAAGTGTCCGAGTGGTCGAAGGAGCACGCCTGGAAAGTGTGTATACGAGAAATCGTATCAAGGGTTCAAATCCCTTCTTCACCGCCACTTTCATGCAACCCCAGCACATCGACGATGTGCTGGGGTTTTGCATTTCTGGACCCTCAGAACGGGTTCACCCAATGCCTCGGCCGCTCTCCGGCCAATCCCTCCAGCAGATTCTCCACCGCGCAGCGGGCCATTGCTTCACGAGTCTCGTGGGTCGCCGAGCCGATGTGCGGAGTCGCCACCACGTTGGTCAACTGCAGCAGCGGCGAGTCGGCCGGCAGCGGTTCCTGCTCGAAGACATCCAATCCCGCGCCACGCAGGCGTCCGCTGCGCAGGGCCTCGATCAGCGCCGCTTCATCGACCACGCGACCGCGGGCGATGTTCACCAGGATCGCCTCCGGCTTCATCAGCGCCAGTTCCCGGGCGCCGATGAGGCCTTCGGTGCTGGCGCTCAACGGTACGGTCAGGCAGACGAAATCCGCTTCGCCCAGCAAGGCCTCGAGGCTGCGATAGCGGGCGCCGTGGCGGGCCTCGGCGTCGGGCTTGCGTTGGTTGCTGTGGTACAGCACGCGCATGCCGAAGCCGGCAGCCGCCCGTCGCGCCAGGGCGTCGCCGATGCGGCCCATGCCGATGATGCCGAGGGTCTTGCCTTGCACATCGGTGCCAAAATGCGCAGGTCCCAGGCTCTTGTGCCAGTGGCCATCGCGCACCCAGTTGGCCAGCTCCACCACCCGCCGCGCACTGGCGAGAATCAGCGCGAAACCCGTGTCGGCGGTGGTTTCGGTGAGCACGTCCGGGGTGTGGGTGAGCATTACCCGGCGTCGAGTCAGGTCTGCGACATCGTAGTTGTCCACGCCCACCGAGATGCTCGATACCACTTGCAGATTCGGCGCCAGGTCCAGCAGCGCGCTGCCCAACGGTAGGCTGGCACCGAGCAGACCGTGGGCGTCGGGCAGGGCATCGCGCAGACGTGCCAGCCCGTCGGAGGCGTTGAGGTCCACTTGAGTGACGTCCACCTGCTGCTGCAGACGCTCGAGCAGCGGCTGGGACAGCGTCTTGTACACAACGACACGTTTGTTCATGTCAGCTCCTAATGATTGGCCGCCAGTTGCGCTGGACCTTGAGCGTTGCAGTCGGCGCGGTGCGGGGGTTTGAGAAAGGCGGTCAGCGCTACGGCGAGCAGTAGCGCTGCCGCCATGAACAAGTACGAACTGCCTGGTCCGCCGGTGATGCCGTTGAGGTAGCCCACCAACCACGAGCCACCGAACGAGCCCAGCGCGCCCATGCTGTTGATCAGGGCCATGGCGCCACCGGCGACATTGCTCGGCAGGATCTCCGGCACGATGGCGAAAAACGGCCCATAGGGCGCATACATGCACGCGCCCGCAACGACCAGCAGCGTGTACGACAGCCAGAAGTGTTCGCTGCCCAGCGCATAGGAGCCGTAGAACGCCACAGCCGCGATCAGCAGCGGCGGCCAGACGAAGCGCTTGCGCACTTGCAGGCGATCCGAGGCCCAGGACACGCCGACCATCGCCAGCACGGCCGCCAGGTAGGGCACCGAGGCGAGCCAGCCGGCTTCGACGATGTCCACCTGGGCGGCCTGCTTGAGGATCGACGGCAGCCACAGCACGAAGCCGTACACCCCGATGCTCCAGCAGAAATACTGCAGCGACAGGATCATCACCTGCGGCGAACGGAAGGCCTCACGGTAGTTCTTCACCGGTTTCAGCCCCTGCTGTTCATTGGCCAACGCCTGCGCCAGTCGGGCTTTATCCGCCTCGCTCAGCCAGCTCGCCTGCGCCGGCCGGTCATCCACCAGGCGCCACCAGATGAATGCCCAGATCACCGCCGGCAAGCCTTCGATGATGAACATCCAGCGCCAGTCCAGGTGCTTGATCAGGTAACCGGACACCACCGACATCCAGAGGATGGTCACCGGATTGCCGAGCATCAGGAAGGTATTGGCCCGTGAGCGCTCGGCGCGCGTGAACCAGTGGCACAGGTACACCAGCATCGCTGGCATCACCACGGCCTCTACCACGCCGAGCAGGAAGCGGATGGCGATCAGCAGGTAGACGTTGCTGACCATCCCGGTCAGGGTCGCCAGGCCGCCCCAGAGGATCAGGCTGACGAAGATCAGCTTCTTGACGCTGCCTTTCTGGGCGTAGAGCGCACCGGGCACCTGGAAGAAGAAGTAGCCCAGGAAGAACAGCGCTCCCAGCAGCGAGGACAGGGCCGGGGTGATGTGCAGGTCGTCGGCCATGCCCGAGGCGGCGGCGAAGCCGTAGTTGGCGCGGTCCAGGTAGGCCAGGCTGTAAGTGATGAAGACGATGGGAATCAGGTACCACCAGCGCCGAGGCGCGAGACTGTTCGAGTGCATGAAAAAACTCCTGAGCGAATTGTTGTTGTCTCAGCAGGGCCGGCGCACCGGCGATGTTCATCAGGCGCTGGCGCGCAACTCATAGGCGGCCAGTTCTTCGCGCCGCGGCAGGCCCTCCATGTCGCCCAGGCTTTGTACGGCGCGGCTGCCACACCAGTTGCCACGGGCCACCGCCAGTGCCAATGGCAGGCCTTCCAGCAGGGCACTGATCACGCCGACGGCGAAGGCATCGCCGGCACCGACGGTGTCGATCACCTTGGCTACCGGCACCGGGGCGACCAGGCCCTGGCTGGCGGCGTCGCGGTAATAGGCCCCGTCGGCACCGAGCTTGATCGCGACGCGCTGGACACCTTGGTCGAGGTAGAACGCGGCAATATCGGCCGGCGTGCTCCAGCCGGTCAGTACGCGACCTTCCTCCAGGCCCGGCAGCACCCAATGCGCTTTGATCGCCAGGGCGTTGATCTCGCGCACCATGGTCTGGCGGTCCGGCCACAGGGACGGGCGCAGGTTGGGATCGAAGGAAATGCTCGCGCCCGCCGCCCGCATGCACTCGATCAAGCGATGTGACAGCTGCCGACAAGGGGCGGACAGGGCCGGAACGATGCCGGTGGCGTGCAGATGGCGCGCCTGCGTCGAGGCGACGTCCAGATCGTCGACCGATAACCTGCTCGCCGCCGAACCCGCGCGGAAGTACTCGACCGCCGGGTCGCTGCCGTCATCACAACGGGCCTTGAGCTGAAAACCGGTGGGATGACGCGGATCGACCGCCACTTGGCTGCAATCCAGGCCCTCGCGGCGCAGACTGGCGAGGACGAAGCGGCCCAACGCATCGTCGCCCACGCGGCTCAGCCAGCGCACCCGCAGACCCAGCCGTGCCAGACCGATCGCGACATTGCTGTCGGCGCCGGCAATACGCCGGCTGAAGGTCTCCACCTGGTCAAGATCGCCCGGTTGCTGGGCCACGAACATGGCCATGGTTTCGCCGAAACACAGCACGTCATGCTCAGGCATGGCTCACCTCCGGGTGAGTGCCGAGCCGGGCCAGTGCGCAGGCGTGCAGATGGGTCACGTCGGTGAGGTCGGCACCGACCAAGGGATACTCCACGGCCCGGGGCACCCCTGGCGGGAAACAGGTGAACAAGCGCTGCCAGTTTGCCAGCTCGCTCGGCTCCGGCGGTACGGCGACCAGGCGGCCATCGGGGTTGCGCGCCACCGCCTTGCAGTGCACATAGCGCACCCAGCCCCCCAGATGACGCGCCGCGTGTGTAGGTGATTCGCCCTGCCAGTGCCAGTTGCCGATGTCGAACGTCATGCCCACCGGCAGTGCGGCCTGCTGTGCGCGTTGGAAGAAGCTCAGCAGCGCCTCGAGCCGACCGCCGTACGCGGTCTGGTCGTTCTCGACCAGCAACAGCGGATCGCCGGGCTTGAGCCAGGGCCCGAGGTCGGCCAGGTCGCATTCGGCGCGGAAATGACCGAGCGACACCTTCAGCGCGACCGCGCCCAGCGCCCGCGCTGTGGCCAGTGCCTGCGGCAACTGCGGGTCCGGCCGGCCTTGCCGCGTCCACAGCTCCAGGGGCGCTGAATACAGGCATTCCAGGCCGCGGCTGGCGACCGCTGCCTTGAGCCGGGCGGTATCAGGCGGCTCGGTGAACAACTCTTCGCGCAGTTCGACGCGGTCGACCCCGGCGTTGGCCAGCACGTCGAGAAAAGCGACCTGGCCACGCTCGCGGACCTGGTCGGCGCCGTAGCTGGAGAGGCTGATGGAAACAGGATTGGGCTGCATTGTTATTGTCCTCGTCTGCTTCGAATGAAACCGGTTTCATTTTGAGTCGCAGCGGTGTGCTGCGTGCTGTCGTCGCAACCTCGTTACGTGGGGAGGGATGTGGAGCCGCGCACGATCAACTGCGCTTTGAAATCCACACGCCGAGGCTGGGCTTCACTGCCGCGCAGGCGTTCGAGCAGGCACTCGAACGCGGCAGCGCCGATGCGTTCGGTGGGCTGGGCCAAGGCAGTGATGCCGGGACCGACCAGCGAGCACCAGTCCAGTTCGTCGATGGCGATCAGGCCCAAGTCGTCGCCCAGCGCCCGCCCCGCAACCTGCAGGGCGCGGGTCACGGCCAGCGTAGCGACACCATTGAAGGTGAGCAGGGCCTGGGGACCGTGATCGTCGTTGGCCAGACACTGCTCGAGTGTCTGCGGCAGATGGGCATCGAGACTCAGCACCCGCCCGCGCACGCTGGCACGTCGTTGCACGGAGGCGGTAAAGGCCTGCACGCGCTCATGACGCGAACTGGTGCCGTCCAGCGGCTCGCCAATGGCAATGATGTCGCGGTAGCCCTGGGCCTGGAGGTGATCCAAGGCCTGCTCGACGGCATCGGTGTTGTCCAGCCCGACCAGGTCGACCTGCAGATCCGCCAGTTGGCGATCCACCAGCACCATGGGCAGGCGACGGTGCAGGTCGAGCAATTCGCCGGGTTGATGACCGAGGGTATTCACGATCAGGCCTTCGACGTTGTACGACTGCAGCGCTTGCAGGTGGTGACGTTCCTGCTCATCGTCACGGTTGGTGTTGCACAACACCAGGCTGTAGCCGTGCTGGCGGCAGGCCGTTTCCACGCCATGGATCACCGCGACGGAATAGGGGTTGAGAATATCCGCGACCAGCATGCCGATCAGCCGCGTCTGTCCGCGCTTCAGGCCACGGGCCATCTGGTTGGGGCGGTAGCCCAAATGCTGGATCACGGCTTCCAGGCGTTGGGCAGTGGCTTCGGCCAGCAACTGGCGGTCGCCGCCGATGTAGCGCGACACGGTGGCTTTGGACACACCGGCGGCTTTCGCCACTTCGCTGATGGTGACCCGGGGGCGGGTCAATGAAGATTGTGTGGTCATTGCGAGCCTTGTTGGCGTTGTAATGGGCGAATGAAACCGGTTTCAATACAGCAAATGTTCAGACATCCGTCAATCTACCGTTGGTCAGGCAGCCATGCCGGCGCATGGTTACCTGCCGCTGCGACAGGTGATCGACCCGCCGAACATGCATCAATCTGCCAGACTGTCTTTTGAAATAGCGTTGTTTTCCGACAGAATCGGTCGCAGCCCTGGGTCGCGAGTGGATTGCCTCATGATGAGCTTCGTTCGAGCCGGACGCTGGTTGCGCTGGAGTCTGCCGCTCCTGGCCTTCACCGGCTTCTTCCTGCTCGGCTGGATTCTGTTGCAGCGTTTTGACGAGGACGCTCGACGCCTCGAACAGGTGCGCACCGGCGAGGTGGCGACTACCTTTGCGGTGGCGGTGGAAAAAGTGCTCGAGCGGGCGCTGACCGCCAATCGCACGCTGGCGGTGATGGTCTATCAGGGTCACGGCCAGGTGCCGGATTTCCCCGCCCTCGCGCATTTTCTGCTGCCGCTGTACAAGGGCGCCTACGCGTTCTCACTGGCCCCCGAGGGCATCATCCGCCAGATCGAGCCGCTGGATCGCAACCTGATCGTGCGCGATCACGATCTGCTGGAGTTCTATGACCGCAAGCAGGTACTGGCTGCGCTGGACCCTGCGGCGCCGCGTCTTCAGTTCACCGGTCCCTTCACCCTGATCCAGGGACCTTTGGGCGCCATTGGCATGCTCCCGGTGTTTCTGCCGGATTCAAACGGAACACCACGCTTTTGGGGGTACACGGTGGTCACCCTGGTGCTGCCCGAAGCCCTGGAAGATGCCAACCTGCCAGCCATCGAGGCTCAAGGCTACGCCTACGCGCTGTCGGGTTTGGATGCCGAGACCGGCGAGCGTCGCGTTCTGCTGCGCTCGCCAGGCGATCTGGTCGACGGGCTGTGTCGCGATGTCAGGATCGGTACCACGGTATGGAATCTGTGTGTGGCGCCGCTGCACGCCACGGCCGCAGATGCCCGGCACTACTTCGAGTTCGGACTGATCCTGCTGGGCAGCGGCTCGGTCGCCTGGCTGATGCATGCCTTGCTGAGTCTGCGCCAGCGCCGCGCCGAACTGCTGCGCCAGGCGCTGATTGATCCACTCACCGGGCTGGCCAACCGAAGGCTGATGCTACGGCGCCTGGAGCAGGCCGAGCAGCGCAGCCATCGGCAAGGCAAGCGCTTCGCCCTGGCGCTGCTGGACCTGGACGGTTTCAAGGGCGTCAATGACCGTTTCGGCCACGCTCAGGGTGATCGGGTCCTGATCACGGTTGCCCAGCGTTTGCTGGGCAAGGTGCGCGGTTCCGACACGCTGGCGCGGCTGGGGGGCGATGAGTTCGTGCTGATCATGGAGGACCTGTCCGGGCGCCCTGAATGCCGC
The DNA here is from genome assembly GCF_047039205.1 of Pseudomonas sp. SC11. Taxonomy (NCBI): domain Bacteria; kingdom Pseudomonadati; phylum Pseudomonadota; class Gammaproteobacteria; order Pseudomonadales; family Pseudomonadaceae; genus Pseudomonas; species Pseudomonas sp. SC11. Next base: position 1,791,165 of record NZ_CP178183.1, read on the forward strand.
ATGATTCTCGATCGGGTGATCGCTGCCGTGCGCGAGCCGATTGCCTTGGAAGGTGGCAGCGCTCAGGTGCGCGCCAGCGTCGGCGTGATCCTCTGCGAAGACGCCAGTGACACCGATAGCGACAGCCTGCTCAGGGCGGCGGATGCCGCGATGTACCACGCCAAGCACCTGGGCAAGGACCGCTATGTGTTCGCCGACGAGTTCGAAGCGCCCGTGCAGGACAGTGCTTGGGAAAGCTGTCCGCGTCCGCAAGCGCCCTAGAAGCTGACCGACGCCGACAGCCTGGCGGTACGCGGCGCGCCCTGGAACAGGTAGTCATCGCCCAGGTAATCGCCGACGTCGCGCCAGTAGCGTTTGTCGAACAGGTTATCGACGCTCAAACGCACGACCGTGTCGTAGTCGCCGATACGGGTGCGATAACGGCTACCCACATCGAATACGGTGTAGCCGCCCACGGCCACGTTACCCGCCTGACTGGCGTACTTGCTGGCGCTGTAGCGAGCGCCGCCGAGCAGCGCCAGGCCGGGCAGCGGCAAGCTGTATTCGGCCTGCAACGCAGCGCGAAGGCGTGGCACGTTGATCGCCTGGTGACCCTCGTAGGCGTCGGTGCCTGTGTCGTTCACCCGCGCCCGGATGGCCGCCGCACTGGCATGCAGTTGCAGGTTGGCGGTGGCCCAACCGCTGGCCCCCAGCTCCAGGCCGGTGTTCTTTTGCTGCCCCTGCTGCACGTAGAGCGGCGCGGCGCCGTCTCCGGGCTTGGCGTACTGGTAGGCCTGACGGATCTGGAACAGCGCTGCGCTCAGGCTTACGCCCTGCCAGTCACGCTTGATACCCACCTCCAACTGGCGTGACAGGGTCGGCGCGAGGATCTCGGCGGCGTTGCTGGCGAACCAAGGCGCGGTGCCGCCGGCTGACAGGCCCTTGGACCAACTGGCGTAGAGGGTGGTGTCGGCCTGCGGTTTGTAGGTCAGCGCGACGTTGGGCAACAACTGGTACTGCCGTGTGTGTCGGCCAGGCGTGCCGGTCTCGTCCCAGGTCTTCTCGTCCAGGCGCACTTCGCGCGCGCCGAGCACGGTCTGCCATTGTTCATCGAAGCGGATGCGGTCGCTGAAGAACAGGCCGTACTGGCGACTGTCCAGGCGGCGTTCGCTGTGCCCCACCGGCTTGTCCGAAGGGGCGAGGGCGGGTGCGCCGGTGTCGATGTTGCCGGTGCCCAGCCACTCGTTGTAGTAAGGGCGCTGATCCACGGTGCGCCGCTGGGCGCTGCTGCCCAGGGTCAGCTCGTGGTCGAGGCCCAGGACCTGGAAGCGTCCATCGAGGGTGGCCTGCAGGGCGTCCACACGCCGGGTGTCGTCGGGGCTGCGGTAGTCGTAGATACCGTAATCACCGTTGCGGGCGAACACGGCGCCAGCGTCCGAGCCCCAGGCGAAGGCGCTGTAGTCGTCGATCACCACCTGGCTGCGCGACGCGCTCAACGCACCGCTCCAGGTGTCGCTGAAGCGGTATTCGAAGCGACCGCCCAGGTTCAGCGAATCGTTCTGCACCGGCTTTGCCCACGACTGATAGGCCAGGCGATCCCGCGGGTTGACGCCGTGCGGCACCTCGCTACCCCCCAGCAACTGGTAACCCGGTACCGAGCGCTGTTCACGGTGCTGGTATTCAGCATCCAGTTGCAGCGTGGCATTGGCGTTGATCTGCCAGTCGAAGGCCAACGAGGCGAAGTCGCGCCTGCCGTCGGCGTGGTCGACGTAGCTGCGCAGGTCTTCATGGGCCAGGTTGGCGCGCAGACCGAACTGCTTCTGCTCACCGAACCAGCCGCCCAGGTCGGTGGCCAGGTAGCGCTCGCCATGGTCGTTGGTCGAGACGGTGACGCTGCGTACGTCCTCGGCGCGCTTGGTGACGTAGTTGATCAGCCCGCCGGGTTCGGAGACGCCGCTCTGCAGCCCTGACAGACCCTTGAGCAGTTCGACCTGCTGCTTGTTCTCCAGCGCCACGTTCTGCTCGCCGGCGATGGTCTGGCCGTTGATTCGGTAGCTGTTGGCCGCGTCGAGGCTGAAGCCGCGCACGTTGAAGTTCTCGTAGTAGCCGATGGGCGCATAGCTCTCGCCGACCGAGGCATCGCTTTGCAGCACTTGGCTGAGCAGACGCACTTGGCGATCGTCGAGCAGTTGGCGGCTGAACACGCTGACCGAGGCGGGGGTGTCGAGCAGTGGGGCCGCTTGCCAGCCGCCAACCTGCGCTTGATCGGCCTGGTAGCCGGCGTCCGTCGCCCGTTCGCTGATCTGCACCGGTGCCAGGTTGACCGGTTCTGCGCCATGGCCAGGGCAGGCGTGCAGCGCAACCCCCAGGCCCAGCAGGCCGAAAGGCAGACGAGAACGAAGCGGGGTCATGCGAGGCTCCTTGGAAGCGGGCAGGGCGGGGAGGGCAAAAAGGGCGACATGGTAGCAGGGCGGCTCGATGTCGGGTGGCCGAGCCTGAACCGGTCGGAGCCCACGACGGACAGCGCGCCTTTGAATTCAAACGAATAGCGATAGCGCTGTTTTACCGATGCGCCACACGCGTTGTAATTCATGTCGCTTTTTCATAATAAAACTTCCCCGACGCGCATAATGAACGGCCAGTCATTATTTGAATAAGCCGTTCTGCGCTGCCCTAATAATTCGCGACTGTTTGCGCAAATAACCCAGAACTTCGACGTGGTTGGCAATTCGTATAACGCGCGCCCAAAAAAGACTGGACAGTAAGTTTCAGGGTGTGTCAGTTTTTTTACGCCTCATAAGGGCGAGTGACAGGATGCTCTCGCCAATGCTTGAGCGTTCCTGTCGAACTTCAATCATTTCCGCAAACAAGGAAGTGTCTGCATGTCGAATGTCAATGCTAAGGCCCTGTACGCTGCCGCCTCGGCGCTGCAGCCCAACGGTCCCAGTTCCGCTTTCGGGCTGATCAACGGCTTCGCCCACCAGTACGATCGCGGTGGTGCGAAGATCAATGGCAAACCGTCGTTCACCGTCGACCAGGCAGCGACCCAGCTGCTGCGTGACGGCGCGTCCTGGAAGGACCTGAACAAGGACGGCACCATCAGCCTCACCTACACCTTCCTGAGCAAAGCGCCGTCTGACTTCGTCAGCCGCGGCCTGGGCACCTTCAGTCAGTTCAACACCCAGCAGAAGGCTCAGGCCAAGCTCGCCATGCAGTCCTGGGCGGACGTGGCCAAGGTCACCTTCACCGAGTCGGCCTCAGGTGGCGACGGTCACATGACCTTCGGCAACTACAGCGCCAACGACGGCGGCGCGGCCTTCGCCTACCTGCCGTTCGATGGTGCCGAGTCGCACAAGGGTGAGTCGTGGTACCTGGTCAACAACGGCTACCAGGTCAACATCAGCCCGGACACGGGCAACTACGGTCGCCAGACCTTAACCCACGAGATCGGCCACACCCTGGGCCTGTCCCATCCCGGCGACTACAACGCCGGCCAGGGCAACCCGAGCTACCGTGACGCTTCGTACGCCCAGGACACCCGCGGCTACAGCGTGATGAGCTACTGGAGCGAGAGCAACACCGCGCAGAACTTCGTCAAAGGCGGTGGCCAGTACTATGCCTCGGCGCCTTTGATCGACGATATCGCGGCGATCCAGAAGCTCTACGGCGCCAACTACGCCACCCGCTCGGGCGACACCGTGTACGGGTTCAACTCCACGGCCGATCGCGATTTCTACTCGGCCACCTCGGCTTCGTCCAAGCTGGTGTTCACTGTGTGGGACGGTGGCGGCAACGATACCCTGGACTTCTCCGGGTTCACCCAGAACCAGAAGATCAACCTCAACGAAGCCTCGTTCTCCGACGTGGGGGGGATGGTCGGCAACGTCTCGATCGCCAAGGGCGTGACCGTGGAAAACGCCATTGGCGGTTCGGGCAACGACCTGCTGATCGGCAACGCGGTGGCCAACGTGCTCAAGGGCGGTGCCGGCAACGACATCATCTACGGCGGCGGCGGGGCGGACGTGCTCTGGGGCGGTAGCGGCGCAGACACCTTCGTCTATGGCGCAGTCAGCGATTCCACGGCCAAGGCGCCGGACCGGATCATGGATTTCGCCAGCGGTCAGGACAAGATCGACTTGTCGGCCATCCCGGCCTTCGCCCAGAGCAAGTTGCCACTGGCCTTCGTCAACAGCTTCAGCGGCCATGCCGGCGAAGCGGTGCTCAGCTATGACCAGGCCACCAACCTGGGCAGCCTGGCCATCGACTTCACCGGCAACAGCCAGGTTGATTTCCTGGTGACTACCGTGGGTCAGGCGGTCGCCACGGACATCGTGGTCTGACCTGACGGGGCGGCCCGTGCAGGCTGCGGGTCGCCCTCGCCACGGAGGTGGACGAATGCGAGCAGTCAACCCCATGATCGCGCTAGGCGCGATCGCCCTGATATCGATGACCGAGGTAGGTATGGCGAGCAGCCTGCTACTCCCCAGCGCGGCGCAACTGGCCGGGCGCTGGCAGCTTTATCCGCAACCACGTCCGGCCGAGGGCTGCGCCCTGCGCCTGGAGGCCGAGCAAGGCACCCTGGACGGCGACCTGGCCTGCGCCCAGGCCCTGCTGGGTCTGCGCCCCGGCAGTTGGTTGGTGACGCCCGACACGCTGGCCCTGGTGGGGGCCGATGGCAGCACCGTAGTGCATTTCAGCCGCCAACAGGTAGACCGCTATACCGGCACTGTGCCGGGCGGTGAGGTGTTGGTACTGGAGCGTCTGGATAATAACTAACCAGGCCAAGTTGCAACGGTAATAAGGGCGAAACATGAAACTTCCGAGCCATCAGCCCGGTGCACTTCTGTGGGCGGCACTTGCCGAATTCAAATCGACCTTGATCAGTGTTGGCTGTTTTACCGCCTTGATCAACGTTCTCATGCTGGTGCCGTCGATCTATATGTTGCAAGTGTACGACCGTGTACTGACTTCGCAGAATCCCACGACGTTATGGATGTTGACCCTGATGGTCGTGGGCTTCTTCTTTTATATGGGCGTGCTGGAGGCAGTGCGCAGTTTCATCGTGATTCGAGTGGGTTATCGGTTGGAACAGCGGTTCAACTTGACCCTCTATCGCGCCGCCTTCGAGCGTAACTTGCGCCAGGGTGACGGGGCGGCGGGGCAAGCCCTGACCGACATGACCCAGGTGCGCCAGTTCGTCACCGGTCCGGCGTTGTTCGCCTTCTTCGATGCGCCCTGGTTTCCGGTGTACCTGGCCGTGATCTTCCTGTTCAACGTCTGGCTGGGCGTGCTCGCCAGTGCCGGCGCCTTGTTGCTGGTGCTGCTGGCGGTGCTCAACGAGCGCTTGACTCAACGCCCCTTGGCCGAGGCCAGCGGCTTGCAGCAGCAGTCCAGCAGCCTGGCCGCCAGCCAGTTGCTCAACGCCGAGAGCATCCAGGCCATGGGCATGCTCGGCGTCCTGCGCCAACGCTGGTTCGCCCTGCACAGCCGTTTTCTCACGCTGCAGAACCAGGCCAGCGACACCTCTGCGGTGATCACTGCGACCAGCAAGGCCCTACGCCTGTGCTTGCAGTCGTTGGTGCTGGGACTCGGTGCCCTGCTGGTGATCGAAGGGCAGATGACGCCCGGCATGATGATCGCCGGCTCGATCCTGATGGGACGGGTGCTGGCGCCGATCGACCAGCTCATCGCTGTGTGGAAGCAATGGAGCGGTGCGCAGTTGGCCTACCGGCGTCTGGATGCGCTGCTGCGCGAGCACCCCGAACCGCCGGCACCGATGCCACTGCCCGCGCCGCTTGGGCAATTGACGGTGGAGCAGGTCAGCGCTGGACCGCCCGGTCGCCAGCAGGCCACGCTGCAGCAGGTCAGCTTTGCGCTGGCGCCGGGTGAGGTGTTGGGTGTGCTGGGCGCCTCGGGCTCGGGCAAGTCGACGTTGGCGCGTTTGCTGGTCGGTGTCTGGCAGCCATTGGCCGGTCATGTTCGCCTGGACGGCGCCGAGCTGCGCCAGTGGGATCGGGAGGCGCTCGGCCCGCACATTGGCTATTTGCCCCAGAGTATCGAACTGCTGCGCGGCAGCATCGCCGAGAACATTGCCCGCTTCGGCGAGCTCGACGGCCTCAAGGTGGTGGAGGCCGCGCGCCTGGCGGGGGTCCACGAATTGATCCTGCGCCTGCCGCACGGCTACGACACCCGCTTGGGCGAAGGCGGCGCCGACCTCTCCGGTGGCCAGAAGCAGCGCATCGCGCTGGCGCGGGCGCTGTACGGCCATCCGTGCCTGGTGGTGCTCGACGAGCCCAACTCCAACCTGGACAGCCTCGGCGAGGCGGCATTGGCCAATGCCTTGGTCCAGCTCAAGGCGCTGGGGCGCAGCGTGGTACTGGTGACCCATCGCAGCGCGGCGCTGGGCCAGGCCGACAAGCTGCTGGTGATGAACGAGGGGCGGATGCAGGTGTTTGGCCCAGCACGTGAGGTGCTCCAGGCCTTGGGCCAGGGCGCGGTGCATCGTCCGCTGCAGGCCGGAGGTGGCGCATGAGCCGTTCGATGCGCGATTCAGGTTTCTATGTACGCCTGGGCTGGCTGCTGACCCTGCTCGGCTTTGGCGGGTTCATGCTCTGGGCCAGCCTGGCGCCGCTCGATCAGGGCGTGACGGTGCCTGGCACCGTGGTGGTGTCCGGCAAGCGCAAGGCGGTGCAGTCGATGGCGGCGGGCGTGGTCAGTCGCATCCTGGTCAGCGAAGGGCAGGCGGTGCGCCTAGGCGAGCCGCTGCTGCGTCTGGACCGGACCCAGGTGCAGGCCGATGTCGAGGCCTTGCAGGCCCAGTACCGCATGGCCCAGGCCAGCCTGGCGCGGTGGCGCGGCGAGCGTGACAATGCGCAGCAGGTGCACTTTCCGGCCGAACTGAACGAGGCGTCCGACCCGCAGTTGGGGTTGGTGCTCGAAGGGCAGCGTCAACTGTTCGAGAGCCGTCGCCAGGCTCTGGCCCGCGAGCAAGGCGCATTGTCGGCGAGCGTCGAGGGCTCTCGGGCGCAGTTGGCCGGTATGCGCCGGGCGCGCGGCGACTTGCAGGCTCAGGCCGACTCCTTGCGCGAGCAGCTCGACAACCTGAGGCCATTGGCTGGCGAGGGCTATATCCCGCGCAATCGGGTGCTGGAGTACCAGCGCCAGTTGTCCCAGGTCCAGCGCGACCTGGCGCAGAATGCCGGCGACAGCGCCCGTCTCGAACAAGGCATCGTCGAAGCCCAGCTCAACCTGCAACAGCGCCGCGAGGAGTACCAGAAGGAGGTGCGCAGCCAGTTGGCCGATGCGCAGGTACGCGCTGCGACGCTGGAGCAGCAACTGAATTCGGCACGTTTCGAACTGCGCCACAGCGAGATCCTGGCGCCGGCCGACGGCATCGCCATCAACCTGGGCGTGCACACCGAAGGCGCGGTAGTGCGGGCGGGCGAGACCCTGCTGGAAATCGTGCCCCAGGGCACGGCCTTGGAAGTGGAGGGGCGTCTGCCGGTGAACCTGGTGGACAAAGTGGCGCCGCAGTTGCCGGTGGACATTCTGTTCACCGCCTTCAACCAGAACCGCACGCCGCGGGTCACCGGCGAAGTGGCGCTGATCTCGGCCGACCAGTTGCTGGACGAGCGCAGCGGCCAACCCTACTACGTGCTGCGCAGCACCGTGAGCGAAGAGGCGTTGACGCGTCTGCAGGGGCTGTCGATCCGCCCCGGCATGCCGGCGGAGCTGTTCGTGCGCACCGGCGAGCGCTCGCTGCTCAACTACCTGTTCAAGCCCCTGCTCGATCGAGCGGGCAGCGCCTTGAGCGAACCTTGAGGACGCTGTGATGAAGTCTTTTGCCACCGGCCTGCTGGCGGCCTGCACACTGTTGCCGGCCTTGGTCCAGGCCGCCATGGGGCCGTTCCAGGTCTACGAGCAGGCGCTGCGCCGAGACCCGACCTACCTGGCGGCCTTCAAGGCCCGCGAGGCGGGCCAGGAGTACCGTGCGATCGGTCGCGCGGGTCTGCTGCCGAACCTGTCCTACAGCTACAACAAAGGCCGCAACGATTCGAAGGCCAGCTACCTGGGTGACGCGCGGCGCACCAGCGAAGATCGGCGCTACGACAGCTACGGCTCGACCTTCATTCTGCAGCAGCCGCTGTTCGACTACGAAGCCTACGCCGCCTATCGCAAAGGCGTGGCCCAGGCCTTGTTCGCCGACGAGAGTTTCCGTGACCAGAGCCAGCAGTTGCTGGTGCGGGTCATGACCAGCTATACCCAGGCGCTGTATGCCCGTGATCAGATCGCCATCAGCGTGGCCAGCAAGCAGGCCTACCGCCAGCAGTTCCAGCAGAACCAGCGGTTGTACCAGGCAGGCGAGGGCACGCGCACCGACATCCTCGAGGCCCAGGCACGTTTCGAGCTGGCCGATGCCGAGGAAATCCAGGCCCGCAACGACGAAGACGCCGCCCTGCGCGAACTCGGTGCGTTGATCGGCGAACCGGCGGTGCACATCGACGATCTGGCGCCGCTGCGCAGCGGCTTCGCCTTGCCGGTGATGGCGCCCACAGGCTTCGAGGCCTGGCAGTCGCTGGCGCTGGAGGGCAACCCCGTGCTCGGCTCGCAGCGCCATGCGCTGGACGTGGCCCGCTACGAAGTCGAGCGCAACCGGGCCGGGCACCTGCCCAAGGTCAACGCCTTCGCCACCTCGCGGCGCCAGGAGTCGGACAGCGGCAACACCTACAACCAGCGTTATGACACCAACACGGTGGGTATCGAAATCAGCCTGCCGCTGTTCGCTGGCGGTGCCGTGAGTGCGTCCACCCGCCAAGCCAGCCGACACCTGGAGCAGGCCGAGTACGAACTCGATGGCAATACCCGCAGCACCCTGATCGAACTGCGTCGGCAGTACAACGCCTGCGCCTCTGGCGCCAGCCGCTTGCGCGCCTACGAACGGGCCCTGCAGGCCGCCGAGGCGTTGGTGGCCTCGACGCGCAAGAGCGTGCAGGGCGGGGAGCGGGTCAACCTGGATGTGCTCAATGCCGAGCAGCAGTTGTCCACCACTCGACGCGATCTGGCCCGGGCGCGTTACGACTACCTGCTGGCGTGGATCAAGCTGCACTATCAGGCCGGCACGCTGAGCGAGGCGCAGTTGGCTCGGGTGGACGAGGCCTTCGTGGCCAGCGGCGGGTAGGGCGGCTCAGTCGACCTCGACCACGCACTGCACCTGCGCGGTGCCGGCGAGCATCAGGGTGACTTCGTCGTCGAGTCGCTTGCCGAGCAGTTGCAGGCCCAACGGCGAGCGCGGGGTGATCACGGTGACCTGTGCATCGCCTTCGCCGATTTTCAGGCCTGCACCCTCAGGTCCGAGGAACAGGCACTGGCGAGTGCCCTGCTCATCTTCGAGGGTGACCCTATTGCTCACCTGGATACCTCGCGTGGGGTCGTAGTCGCGCAGCAGCAATTGCTGATAGCTCACCAGCGCCTGGCGAATCTCGGCCGTGCGCCGCGCTTGTCCGGTGGCGAGGTAGGAGGCTTCGAGGCCGAGCGTGTCGTACTTGTTCTCGGCGATGTTTTCTTCGGCCGTCGCGGTTTCGTAGGCCGTCTGGGCGGCGCGACGCAGCACCTCGCTGTCGTGCTCGAGGCGTTCGATGATGTGGGCGAGCAGGCAGGCCTTGTCCATGATCAGTTGCAGAACTCCATCACTTTGGCCTGGCTGTTGGCGGTGGGGGCGTTGCGGTTCTGCTGCAACCAGAACTGGCATTTGGGGTTGGCCAGATGGCGCGGATCGGCCTCGATGGCCTGGCGTGCCTGCTGCTCCTGCAGCACCTGCTGGTAACGCTCGAACATCGCCTGCTGAGCGTCTTGTTGCGCGGGCGCTGGTGGGGTTGGCCCTGGCGCAACGCGCGCTGGCGCCACGGCGCGTGCCAACGGCTCGACCTGCGCCGGCCAGAGATGCCAGACCAGCCCTACGCTCAAGCCAATGGCCACCACCCCAAGCCATAGGCCCAAGGCGATGCTCAGGACCAACTGCACAGGGCTAAGCGAGATCTTCACTGCGCGACGACGATTCATCGTGGCTTCCTGGAAAAGAGAATGACCCCTCGATTGTCGCACGACCCCGCATCGGCACCCACACTCGACACCAGAAAACCTGGTGAGGACTGCGCCTACAAGCAACGCTTTCCCCCTCGGCCCTTTGCCGCCAGAATACCCGGCCCCCAATCCGCCGCTATCGAGAATGACCATGCAGCACGCGCCCTTGCCGCCCACCTGGGACATCTTCTGCACGGTCATCGACAACTACGGTGATATCGGCGTGACTTGGCGCCTGGCCCGGCAACTGGCCAATGAGCACTCACTGCACGTGCGCCTGTGGGTCGACGATCTCACCGCCTTCACCCGCCTGTGCCCAAGCGCCGACCCGCAAGCCTCGCAGCAGTGGCAACAGGGTGTCGACGTACGTCATTGGGCAAGCGACTGGCCCGCGTGCGCCACTGCCGAGGTGGTCATCGGCGCCTTCGGCTGCCGCCTCCCTGGCCCCTACCTCGACGCGCTGGCGGCACGTCCAACGCCCGCGTTATGGCTGAACCTGGAATACCTCAGCGCCGAAGACTGGGTCGAAGGCTGCCATGGCTTGCCTTCGCCACAGCCCAATGGTCTGCGCACCGTGTTTTTCTTCCCCGGCTTCACGGCCAAGACCGGTGGCTTGCTGCGAGAACGCGATCTCGTCCAGCGCTGCCTGGCCGGGCAGACCGACGACACCGCGCGGCAGGCATTCCTGGCCCGGTTGAACGTGCATCCAGCGCCCACGGCACGGCTGATCTCGCTGTTCGCCTACGAGAACCCGCAGTTGGCCAACTGGCTGGACGCGTTGATCGAAGATGTCCAGCCCACGCACTTGCTGGTGCCAGAGGGACGAATTCTCGCCGACCTCAATGCCTGGTTCGGCGAAGCCTTGGCCGTGGGGGATGTACGCCGTCGCGGTGGCTTGACGCTTCAGGTACTGCCGTTCGTCAGCCAGCAAGACTACGACCAGTTGCTCTGGTGCTGCGATTTCAACGCCGTGCGCGGTGAGGATTCCTTCGTGCGCGCCCAGTGGGCCGGCCAGCCGTGGCTGTGGCACATCTATATCCAGGAGGAGAACGCCCACTGGGAAAAGCTCGAAGCCTTCTTGAAGATCTACCGCCAGGGCCTGTCGGACGAAGCGGCGCAGGCGCTGCTGGCGGTGTGGCGGGCGTGGAACATGGACCGCGACATGGCCCAGGCCTGGCGCGCGTTGCAGCCCCACTGGCCGACACTCCAGGCGCACGCCCGGCAGTGGCGCAGCGCACAGGCCGCTCGACCGGACCTTGCTACAGCGCTGGTACAGTTTTATCGAAATTGGCTATGATACGCGGCCTCGATTTTTATAAATCCATCCAGATTCGGATACTGCGTAATGAAAACTGGTAAAGAACTGAAACCCGGCACCGTCCTGCGGATCGACAACGACCCGTGGCTGGTCCAGAAAGCGGAATTCACCAAGTCGGGCCGTAACAGCGCGATCATGAAGACCAAGCTGAAGAACCTGCTGACCGGCTACAAGACCGAGACCGTCTACTTCGCCGACGACAAGCTGGACGACGTGATCCTGGATCGCAAAGAAGCGACCCTGTCGTTCATCAATGGTGACGAATACACCTTCATGGACACCACCGACTACACCATGTACGAGCTGAACGCCGAAGACATCGACGCCGTTCTGCCGTACATCGAAGAAGGCATGGAAGACATCTGCGAAGCCGTCTTCTTCGAAGGCCGTCTGGTGTCGGTCGAACTGCCGACCACCATCAGCCGTAAGGTCGTCTACACCGAGAACGCTGCCCGTGGCGACACCTCCGGCAAGGTCATGAAGCCTGCCAAGCTGGCCAACGGCACCGAGATCCAAGTCGCCGACTTCATCGAAATCGACGAGTGGATCGATATCGATACCCGCGACAACAGCTTCAAAGGCCGCACCAAGAAGTAAGACTTCTGGTGAGCCAATAAAAAACCCGGCGTTTGCCGGGTTTTTTGTGTCCGTCAGCAAGGCGGCTGATTCAGACCGTCACGTGCAGGCGCACATCCACGTTGCCACGGGTGGCGTTGGAATAAGGACAGACCTGATGGGCCTTCTCGACCAGCGCCTCGGCGTCCGCCTGGGTCAGGCCGGGGAGGGCGATGTGCAGGTCGATGTCCAGCCCGAAACCACCGGGGATCTGGCCGATACCGACCTTGGCGGTGATCGCCGTGTCAGCGGGCAATGCTTGCTTGGCCTGGCCGGCGACGAACTTAAGCGCACCGATGAAACAGGCCGAGTAACCCGCAGCGAACAACTGCTCGGGATTGCTGCCTTCCCCGCCTGCGCCGCCCAGCTCCTTGGGGGTGCTGAGCTTGACCTCAAGCTTGCCATCGCTGGAGCGGGATTGGCCGTCACGGCCGCCGGTGGAAGTCGCTTGTGCAATGTACAGTGCAGTGACCTTGTGCATCTTGAGCCTCGCTTGCGTGATGAGCGCCGGAGCGCGATGGGGTGTGGCGATAAATTTAGTACGCAATTATTTTGCGCGCAATATGATTTTCACGCCATTCGTCCGGTTGCTCGCTCACAGGCTCTTTTGCAGGCTCTCGCGCAATTCCAGTAATTCAGCCTGCAATTTCTGCAGGCGCTGCACTGTGCGCCCGGAGGCTTCCAGGATGCACTGCGGCACCTTGCGCGCTTCCTCGCGCAGGTTCCGTCCCTTGTCGGTCAGTTCCACCAGCACCACACGCTCATCTTCACGGCTGCGGGTGCGGTTGAGCAGCCCTTCGCTCTCCAGGCGCTTGAGCAAAGGGGTCAACGAACCGGGATCGGTCAGCAGGCGATGGCTGATTTCACCTACGGTGAGCCCGTCCTGCTCCCACAACACGAGCATAGCCAGGTACTGCGGGTAAGTCAGACCCAAGGCTTGCAGCAGAGGCTTGTAGACCTTGGTCATCAGCAACGAGGTGGAATGCAGGGCGAAACACACCTGATTGTTCAGCAGCAGCTCGTCGCACGGGGCGTTGGTGTCGGCGTTCATGCAAGTCCTTGAATGAGTTCGGTTAAGAATCTAGCACGCTGATCGTTAGTGCGCTCACTAACTGCGCAGTCCACTGCGCAGTGCCAGGTCCCAAGGCGGTACCGGGCTGAAGCGGCTCTTGAGGAATTCGAGCAACAAGCGGCTGCGAGAGTTCGTTTCATGTTCGAGTCGCAATGCATAGATGCCGGTGGTTTCCGGTTCTGGCAGGCCGTTTTCGCAAAACAGCGGCTGCAATTCGCCGCGCAGCAGGTACTCGCTGACCAGCCAAGTGGGTAGATGCGCGATGCCAAGGCCGGCCAGGGCGCCGAACAGCAGGGTCTCGGCATTGTTCGCGGTCATGCGCAGGCGGGCAGGGCGATACAGCCGCTGTTGGCCATTCACGGTGAAGCGCCAGGCAAAAGGGGGGGCCAGGCCGTCCCAGTCCAGGCCATCGTGCTGCGGCAGTTCACTGGGGCAGCCGGGTACGCCGCGGCTGGCCAAATAGGCAGGACTGGCGCAGGCGATGCGCACCATCTTGGCCAGAGGGGTCGCCACCAAACGGGTGTCGGCCAGCGTGCCGGCGCGCAGGACCAGGTCGACTTCGCCCAGGTGCCCACCGTGCATGTCGACGAAGCTGTCGATCAAGCGCAGTTGCACGTCCAGGCCGGGATAGGCCACCAGAAAGTCGGCGATGGCCGGCGCCAAGTGACGACGGCCGAAGGCGGCGGGCGCGTCCATGCGGATCAGCCCTTCGGGCGCGCTGCTCAACGACACCGCCTCGGCCCGCGCCAGGCGCAGTTCCTCGATGATGCGTCGGGCACGTTCGGCGAACGCGTTGCCCGCCGGGGTCGGGCGCACGGCGTGGGTACTGCGCACGAACAGGCGGCTGCCCAGGGCGTTCTCCAGCGCGTCGATGCGCCGGGCAACGGCCGAGGGGGTCAGCGGATGGCGTCGCGCGGCGGCGGAGAAACTGCCGGTGTGCAACACGTCGAGGAACAGGCTCAGCTGTTCGGTGAGGATATCGGGGCTCATGAAAGGACCTTGCTTGTGCGTGATGCGCATAGCCATTGTGCGCTGCTGTGCGTTTCCCTGCCAGGCACGACTGCGTAGCATGCGGGCATCCAGAACGTGGCGCATGAGGGACTGATGATCGAGTGGTTGATGTATGTGCTGTTGGGGACGGTGCTGGGCACCGTTGGCGGGTTGTTCGGGATCGGTGGCGGCCTGATCGCCATTCCCGCCCTGGGTGTGCTGTTCGGCCTCGATCAACAATTGGCTCAAGGGACCGCGTTGGTCATGGTGGTGCCGAACGTGCTGCTGGCGCTGTGGCGCTACCATCAGCGTAACCGTATCGAGCTGCGACACGCCGTGCCCTTGGCGCTGTGCAGCTTTGTGTTCGCCTGGCTGGGCTCGATCTGGGCGGTGGGGCTCGATGCGCACGCGATGCGTCTGGGCTTCGTGGCGTTTCTGGTGGCCTTGGCCGTGTGGAACGTGGCGCGCATGTTCATGAAGGTGGCGCCACCGAGCAGCCAGTTACGTTATCCCTGGCCATGGCTCGGTGTGCTGGGCTGTTTTGCCGGCAGCATGGGCGGGCTGTTCGGGGTCGGCGGGGCCGTGGTGGCCACGCCCGTGCTGACCAGTGTGTTCGGCGCCTCGCAGGTGGTGGCCCAGGGCTTGTCGCTGGCACTGGCGGCGCCCAGTACCCTGGTGACCTTGGTCACCTACGGTGTGCATGGCAGCGTTGACTGGCGCATGGGCGCTGGCTTGGCCATCGGCGGGCTGCTGAGCATCAGCTGGGGCGTGCGGCTGGCCCATGCGCTGCCTGAGAAGGTGCTGCGCACGCTGTTCTGCGTGTTCTTGATCCTGTGCGCGGTGATGCTGGGGCTGGAGCTCTAGAGGCTGTAGTAATAACCCCGGCTGCGCAGGGCGACGATGCGCGGCCGGCCATCGGCATGGGGGCCGATTTTCTTGCGCAGGTTGCTGACGTGCATGTCCAGGCTGCGGTCGTAAAGCGTGAGTTTGCGGCCCAGGGCGAGCTGCGCCAGGGCCTGCTTGTCCAGCGGCTCGCCGGGCTGGCGCAGCAGGGCTTCGAGGATACGGCTCTCCGACAGGGTCAGGCTCATCTCGCGCTGATCGATGCTGACCACGCCGCGCACCGGGCTGAAGATCAGGTCACCGATCTCGACCTGGGTACTGGGCGCAGCCGGATGACTGCGGCGCAGTACGGCACGCAGGCGGGCGGTGAGCTCGCGTGGATCACACGGCTTGGCCAGGTAATCGTCGGCGCCCAGCTCCAGGCCGAGAATGCGATCCAGCGGTTCGCCACGGGCCGAGAGCATCAACACGGGCAGTTCGGCGTGCTCGCTGCGCAGTTGCTTGAGCAACTCCAAGCCGCTGCCGTCGGGCAGCATCACATCCAGCACCACGGCCGCCGGCGCCTGGGCGGCCAAGGCCTGGCGCGCACTTTCGCCATCGTGGCAGGCGCGGACCGCAAAACCTTCCTGAGTCAGCCAACTGCCGAGCAGCTCGCACAACTCCTGGTCATCATCAATCAGTAACAGCTCGCTCATGACTCACTCAATTCAACCATTGCCGACGTCTTCTGTGTCCGCCGCTGGCTAAGATACCGCACACAGCCGATAACAGTGCAACGCCCGAGCCGATCACGAACCACTGTTGCTGTTCGGTGAGCAGGTGCAGCGGGCCGCTGGCCTGCTGTTTCTGCACGGCTGCCTGCAAACGCTGGTTCTCCTCACGCAGGCGTTCGAGCTGGGTGCTGTCGATTCCCTGGAGTTGTCGGCTCAGCACCGCGCGCTGCTGCTCGCTGGCTTGCAGGCGCTGCTGCAGTTCGCTGACACGTGCATCGGTATCCGTCGAGTGCGGTTGCTCGGCGAGCGCGAGGGGGGAGGACGACAGCAGGCAGCACAGCAGCAGGAACAACGGACCTTGGCGCATCGGAACTCCTGATTCTCTGATTCGATTCAGGAGGTTGTCGGCAGGTGGCCGCGATAGATGAATGTTCAGCAAAAGGCCTGTGCGCCGCTGAACGTGCGTACAGGCCTGGGGCCGGTCAGGGCAGGACTTGCTTGAACGGCTTGACCACCACCTGCGCGTAGACGCCGGCCGCCACGTAAGGGTCGGCATTCGCCCAGGCCTGGGCTGCGGTCAGCGAGTCGAACTCGGCGACGATCAGGCTGCCGCTGAAGCCTGCCGCCCCGGGATCGTTGCTGTCGACGGCCGGATGCGGGCCGGCCAGCACCACGCGGCCTTCGGCCTTGAGCTGCTGCAGCCGCTCGATGTGCGCGGGGCGTGCGGCCAGGCGCCGTTCCAGGGAATTTTCGACGTCGCTGGCGATGATGGCGTAGAGCATGTCAGTCCTTGGGTTTGGAAGGGGAGGTGTCGGCGTCGTGCAAATGGCGCGACAGGTAAACACCCTGGGCGATGAGGAAGACCACGGTCATGCCGAGGCTGCCGAAGACTTTGAAGTCGACCCAGAAGTCCTGGAAGGTGAAGGCGACGAACAGGTTGGCCGCACCGCAGACCAGGAAGAATGCGATCCAGGCCAGGTTCAGGCGGGTCCAGATTACGTCCGGCAGGGTCACGGCGTGGCCCATGATGCGCTTGATCAGGACCCGATCGCCGATGAAATGGCTGCCGGCGAAGGCCAGGGCGAACAGCCAGTTGACCACCGGTGCCTTCCATTTGAGGAAGGTTTCGCTGTGGAAGGCCAGGGTCAGGCCGCCGAACACCAGGCAGGCGACCAGGGTCAGCAATTGGCTCTTTTCCAGCCGGCGCTGGCGCAGGAAGACGGCGCCATAGACCACCACAGAGCTGACGATGAGCATCGCCGTGGCGCTGTAGATACCGCCGAACTCGAAGGTGTGGCCGGCGAATTCCAGCGGTCGCGGGTCCATCTTGTAGACGATGAAGAACAGCAGCAGCGGGATGAAATCGATGAATTGTTTCACAGTGGCAGCCAGAAGCGGGATGTGACGGCATAATAACAAACATCGATTCCGGCGAAAGCGCTCCTCCATGAATGTTGATCTGCACTGTCACAGCACGGCCTCCGACGGCGCCTTGTCGCCCACGGCACTGGTCGCGCGCGCCCATGAACACGGGGTGCGCACGCTGGCGTTGACCGATCACGATACCCTCGAAGGCTTGTCGGAGGCGCGTGCCGCCTGCCTGGAGCGGGGCCTGCAGTGGGTCAGCGGTGTCGAATTGTCATGCACCTGGGGCGGGGCCACCATTCATGTGTTGGGTTACGATTTTGCGCTCGATGCGCCGCCTCTGCTCGAGGCCATCGAACAACTGCATCGCGGTCGCTGGATGCGCGCCGAGGACATCGCCCGACGCCTGGCGGCCAAGGGTATGCCCGATGCCCTCGACGGGGCCCGGGCGGTGCAACAGGCGTTGGGCGACAGCCAGAATGCGCCGGCGCGCCCGCATTTTGCCGAATTCCTGGTCCGTGCCGGCTACGTCAAGGACCGCGGCGAGGCTTTTCGCAAGTGGCTGGGCGCCGGCAAACTGGGCGACGTCAAGTTGCACTGGCCGACGCTTGAGGAAACTGTCGCGACCCTTCGTCAGTCAAACGCTTGGGTCAGCCTGGCCCACCCGATGCACTACGAGCTCACCCGCAGCAAGCGCAGGCGCCTGATCGCCGACTATATTCAAGCGGGAGGGCAGGCACTGGAAGTGGTCAATGGGATGATGCCGCCCGAACAGGTGGGCACGATGTCCATTCTGACCCGTGAGTTCGGCCTGCTGGCAAGCGCCGGCAGTGATTTCCACGGCCCCGGCACCTGGGGCGAGATCGGTGCCTACCGGCCCCTGCCCGAGGACCTGCCACCTCTGTGGCGCCGATTCCATCATGAACAGCCTATGGCGGTATGAACAGGACGACGAAGTGAGCCAATTCTTCCAGATTCACCCGGAGAATCCGCAGTCGCGGCTGATTCGTCAGGCCGTGGAGATCATTCGCAAAGGCGGAGTGGTGGTCTATCCGACCGACTCGGCTTATGCCCTGGGTTGTCAGATTGGCGACAAGGCGGCGATCGAGCGCGTCCGGCGTCTGCGAGGCCTGGACAAGACCCACAACTTCACGCTGATGTGCTGCGACATGTCGCAGTTGGGGCTGTATGCCAAGGTCGACACCGGCACCTTCCGCCTGCTCAAGGCCCATGTGCCCGGCCCCTACACGTTCATTCTCAACGGCACCCGCGAGGTGCCGCGTTTGCTGCTGCATGAAAAACGCCGCACCATCGGTCTGCGTGTGCCGAACCATGCGATTACCCTGGCGCTGTTGGCCGAGCTTGGCGAGCCCCTGATGAGCGTCAGCCTGATCCTGCCGGGCGACGACGAACCGATGACCGATCCCTACGAAATCCGTGAGCGCCTGGAGCACCACGTCGACCTGGTGATCGACGGTGGATTCGGCGATCTCAAGGCGTCCACCATCATCGATCTGTCCGGCGACGCGCCGCAGCTGATCCGCGAAGGGTGTGGCGACCCGTCGCCGTTCCTGGTCGACGCGTGAGCCAGGCCGACGCCCCCGAGGCCCTGACGCACGAACCTGAAACGCCGCAGCAATTGCAGTTGGCGCTGGTCTATGGCGAAGCCCTGACCGAGCTGCCCATCGACCTGTATATTCCGCCGGATGCGCTGGAGGTGTTTCTCGAAGCCTTCGAAGGCCCGCTGGACCTGCTGCTGTACCTGATCCGCAAGCAGAACATCGACATCCTCGACATCCCGGTGGCCGAGATCACCCGGCAGTACATGGGCTACGTCGAGTTGATGAAGTCCGTGCGCCTGGAGCTGGCTGCCGAGTACCTGGTGATGGCCGCCATGCTCGCTGAGATCAAGTCGCGCATGCTGCTGCCGCGCTCCAGCGAAGTCGAGGAAGAAGAGGGCGATCCGCGCGCCGAGCTGATCCGTCGCCTGCAGGAGTACGAGCGCTTCAAGGCTGCCGCCGAGGACATCGACGGCTTGCCGCGCATTGGCCGCGAGGTGCTGGTGCCGCAACTGGAGGCGCCCCAGGCCAAGGTGCGCAAGCTGCTGCCGGAGGTGGCGCTGGAGGAGATCCTGCTGTCCATGGCCGAGGTCATGCGCCGCAACGACCTGTTCGAAAGCCACCAGATCACCCGTGAGACGCTCTCTACCCGCGAGCGCATGAGTCAGGTGCTGGAGCGCTTGAAGGGCGGCGGCTTCGTACCCTTCGTCGAGCTGTTCGAGGCCGAGGAAGGCAAGCTTGGGGTGGTGGTCACCTTCATGGCGATTCTCGAGCTGGTGAAGGAATCGCTGATCGAACTGGTGCAGAATGAGCCGTTCACCCCGATCCATGTCCGAGTCCGCGCCGAGTAACGGTCAAACTACCCCGATGAACCTCAATGAACCCCGCGACCTGGCGTCGCTGATCGAAGCTTTTCTGTTGGCCAGCGGCAAGCCGCAGTCGCTTGAGCGTCTCTACGAGCTGTTCGAGGAGGCCGAGCGGCCGGCGCCGGCCGTGTTCAAGAAAGCGCTGGCAGCCTTGGAGAAATCTTGCGCCGGGCGCGCCTTCGAGCTCAAGGAAGTGGCCAGCGGCTATCGTCTGCAGATCCGCGAAACCTACGCGCCGTGGGTCGGCCGGCTGTGGGAAGAGCGCCCGCAGCGTTACTCCCGTGCGCTGCTGGAGACCCTGGCGCTGATCGCCTACCGTCAACCCATCACCCGCGGGGAGATCGAGGACGTGCGCGGCGTGGCGGTCAACAGCAATATCGTCAAGACGCTGATGGAGCGCGAGTGGATCCGCATCGTCGGCTATCGCGAAGTGCCGGGCCGTCCAGCGATGTTCGCCACTACCAAGACGTTCCTCGATCACTTCAATCTGCGTAGCCTGGACGAACTGCCGCCGCTGGCCGAACTGCGGGAAATGGAGCCGCAGGTGCTGGCTGACGACCCGGACGAGGCCCCGGTGCCTGCGCATCTGCAGGCGCTGGCCGACGCCAGCCTCGCCGATGAGGCCCAGGAGGGTGAGCCGAAGGAGCAGACCAGCTTCCGCAGCTTGTTGGTGGAGCTCGACGCGATGGAGGAGGGGCTCAAGACCGATTTCGATGATTTGCGCCAGGCCGATGATGCGGTCGAGGCGCCGGAGGACAAGGTCTGAGGGCCTGGCACGGGCTGCGCCCATGATCACGTCGACGCGTTGCCTACCGTTGGGAAAAAAACACCTGCGCCCCGATGCATCGCTTGCGTCAACCACGTACAATGCGCGCCCCCTTGGCGCATCCGTCGCCGAATCGCTTTCATACACCGTACACCGGGAGGTGCCCAGATGAGCGACAAAGACCTGCAAGAAACCCAACCCACCCCGCCGTCCGGCGAAAAGCTGCAAAAGGTGCTGGCGCGCATTGGCGTGGGTTCGCGCCGTGACGTCGAAGCCTGGATCAGCCAGGGCCGCATCAAGGTCAACGGCGTCGCTGCCACGCTTGGTCAGCGCGTCGACCTGCACGATGCCATCGCCGTCGATGGCAAGCTGATCAAGCGCGAGGAAGCCGCCGAGGCGACCCGCCGCGTCATCATGTACAACAAGCCCGACGGCGAGATCTGCACCCGTGACGACCCCGAAGGTCGCCCCACCGTGTTCGATCGCCTGCCGCGTCCCAAGGAAGGCCGTTGGATCAACATCGGTCGCCTGGACATCAACACCACCGGCTTGCTGCTGTTCACCACTGATGGCGAGTTGGCCAACCGCCTCATGCACCCCTCCTACGAGATGGACCGCGAATACGCGGTGCGCGTGCGGGGCGAGGTCGATGACGAGATGATCGACCGCCTCAAGGCCGGTGTGATGCTCGAAGACGGCCCGGCCAAATTCACCGACATCCAGAAGGCGCCCGGTGGCGAAGGTTTCAACCACTGGTATCACTGCGTGGTGATGGAAGGTCGCAACCGTGAAGTGCGCCGGTTGTGGGAATCCCAGGGCATGGTGGTCAGCCGCCTCAAGCGTGTGCGCTTCGGCCCGGTATTCCTCAACTCAGACCTGCCGATGGGCCGCTGGCGTGAAATGAGCCAGGGCGAAATCGATATCCTGGCAGCCGAAGTCGGGCTGCAGCCGGTGGCGCTGCCGACCCTCAACCTCAAGGCCAAGGACAAGCTCGAGCGTCTGCAGCGCAAGTCCACCCGTCCGCTGGGCCGTGGCGAGCGCGTGCGCAACCTGCGTCCTGCCCAGGAGGCGGGCGAGCGCCAGCCGCGCGAGGCGGCTGAGCGTCCGGCACGTCCAGTACGCGAAGAGGCCCCGCGCAAGGGCAATCGCGGCAGTGCCGTCGCCGAGCGTCCAAGCGAGATGCGTAAGCGTGCGACCAAGCCCGGCGCTGACAAGCCGGCCGGCCGTGGACGCGGCAAGCCACGCGGCTGATCGGTTTGCGCAGTGCATGAGCCAGCCCTCGGGCTGGCTTTTTTGCACCTGCGCAAAGAGCTGGAAGGCTATTACAAGTCCTTGAGCAAAAAGTCTTTTTCCAGCCTGTGGAAGATCTGGTTTCCACCTTGTAAAGAAAAGTGTACGAACGCTTCGCACAGGCCTTGAAGCAAACGCCGCAACGGCGCCACCTGTAAAGCCAGCGTTCCGTATCGGGGTGCGTTGGCACGTTTCTGTCTGCACCACGGGCCTTGTCGGACGCGTGCGTTCTCACCGATAGTCCAGCCATTGCCCCGTGCACCGCGCAGCCACGATGCTGCGCCCGACAACAATAAATGGAGGCGCCATGTACGCCGATCATCCCGCCCCAGTCGGCCTCTCCCTCAGGACCGCTGCGTTTTGCCCCGAGCAAACCACGCAACGCGTTGATGCCTGCGCGCTCGCAGGGGTATACAATGCGCCGCGTTTTACCTGTGACCCCCTCGCGTACCACGCATTCTCGCCGACACCCGGCTGATCTGCCCCAGGCCCAGCGCCCGGCGCGGCGCCAGGGTCCGAGAACCCAAGGTAACCACCTTGCTTCATTCCGCTGTGCCACGAGCGCTGCGGGTCCGATTCCGTCACAGATAAAAACAAGCAGGTGACTTCGTTCATGAGTGGACAACATTCGCAGCCGTCAGGCGAACTCAAGCGCGGCCTGAAGAACCGCCACATCCAGTTGATCGCCCTGGGCGGTGCCATCGGCACCGGGTTGTTCCTGGGCTCGGCCGGGGTGATGAAATCCGCCGGCCCGTCGATGATTCTCGGTTATGCCATCTGCGGCTTCATCGCCTTCATGATCATGCGCCAACTCGGCGAGATGATCGTCGAGGAGCCGGTGGCAGGCTCATTCAGCCATTTCGCCCACAAATACTGGGGCGGTTTCGCCGGCTTTCTGTCGGGCTGGAACTGCTGGGTGCTGTATATCCTGGTGGGTATGTCGGAACTGTCGGCGGTCGGCAAGTATGTCCACTACTGGTGGCCGGAGATCCCCACCTGGGTCACGGCGGCGGGTTTCTTCGTGCTGATCAACGCCATCAACCTGATGAACGTCAAGGTGTTCGGCGAGGCTGAGTTCTGGTTCGCGATCATCAAGGTGGTGGCCATCGTGGGCATGATCGCTTTGGGCGCCTACCTGCTCACCAGCGGCAGCGGCGGTCCGGAGGCTTCGGTGAGCAACCTGTGGAGCCACGGCGGTTTCTTCCCCAATGGCGTCAGCGGATTGGTGATGGCATTGGCGATCATCATGTTCTCCTTCGGCGGCCTGGAAATGCTCGGTTTCACCGCTGCCGAAGCCGACAAGCCGAAGACGGTGATTCCCAAGGCGATCAACCAGGTCATCTACCGCATCCTGATCTTCTACATCGGCGCGCTGGTGATCCTGCTGTCGCTGACACCGTGGAACAGCCTGGTGGCGAGCATCGACGCGTCCGGCGGCAGTTATGGCAGCAGTCCGTTCGTGCAGGTGTTCTCCCTGCTGGGCAGCGACGTGGCGGCGCACCTGCTCAACTTCGTGGTGCTCACTGCCGCATTGTCGGTCTACAACAGTGGCACCTACTGCAATGCGCGCATGCTCTACGGCATGGCCGAGCAGGGCGACGCGCCGGCGGCCCTGGCGAAAATCGACCGTCGTGGCGTTCCCGTCCGGGCGATCCTGGCTTCGGCGGCCTTTACCCTGATTGCCGTGCTGCTCAACTATTTCATGCCGCAACAGGCCCTGGAGTTGCTGATGTCGCTGGTCGTGGCGGCGCTGGTGATCAACTGGGCGATGATCAGCTACTCGCACCTCAAGTTCCGTCAGCACCTGGACCGCACGGGCCAGGAACCGCTGTTCAAGGCGCTGTGGTATCCGTATGGCAACTACCTGTGCCTGGCCTTCGTGGTGCTGATCCTGGGCATCATGCTGCAGATTCCGGGGATCCAGATTTCGGTCTACGCGATTCCGGTGTGGTTGCTGGTGATGTACGTTTTCCATGTGATCAAGAGCAAGCGCATGGCGCAGGCGGGCGAGGCTACGCGCAGCGTGGTCGAGTGAAGCGCGGTTGATGCCATCAAACCCGGTGCCAGGTAACGGGTACCGGGTTTTTCGTTGTCTGGGCGAAAGCTAGATCTGCTCCAGCAACCATCCGCGAAAGGCCCGCAACGACGGCAGCCCTTCATTGCGGGGTGGATAGATCAGGTAGTAGCTGCGCTGGCTGGCGAATGCCCCTGCGGGACTGAACAGCTCGCCCTTGGCCAATTCCTCGGCCACCAGGATCCTGGGCACCAGGCCGATGCCGATACCCGCACGGACCGCCTGGATCAAATGCGAGGTCAGCTCGAAGCTTGGCCCCAGGCGCATCGAGCGATGCGCCAGTCCATGGTGGGAGAACCATTCGCCCCAGGCGTGCGGATTGTTGGCGACGTTGAGCAGCAGCTCTTCGCTGATCCGCCGCGGCGTCCAGCCATCGGCTGCAAGTGCCGCTTGCGGCGGCAGGATCACCACCAACTCTTCGGCATGCAGCCGATGACAGATCAAGCCAGGTAGGTCGTGGCTGGCCACGCCGATGGCGGCATCGATTTCGCTGGTGTCGAAGTCGATGGCTTCGATACGTGAATGAATGTGTACCAGCATGCCTGGGTGCGCCTGATAGAACGCGTGCAAGCGGGGCAACAGCCATTTCGAGCCGAAAGTCGGCAAGGTCGCCAGGCGCAAGGTGCCGACCCCGGATTGGTAGGCCAGGGCCTGCAGGGTGGCGCTGCGAATTCGACCCAGGGCTTCGCTCAGTTCGCGCTGGTACAAGCGGCCCACATCGGTCAATTGCACCTGGCGCCCCTCGCGGCGGAACAGCGTCAGCCCCAATTGCTGCTCCAGCGCCTGGACCTGGCGACTGACCGCGCTCTGCGTTAGCGACAGCTCGACGGCAGCGCGGGTGTAGCTTTCATGGCGCGCAGCCGCCTCGAAGGCCAGCAGCAGCGACATCGAGGGCGTCAAGTGGCGGTAATTCATTCATGAAACTCATCGATAGCGGCAGGATTATCCGTTTGCCCTCGAGCGGAAACTACAGGAACATGGGCGCATCCGTCATCTGGCCTGTCGGCATTCATGCGTGCTGCGCAGGTGTCAGTAACGTCCACACCGTGATCAGACCTATCAAGAGGCCATCCTTCGATGATCGCCCAGTTGCCTGTCCGTGCGCCTGCCGCCGGTTACCCCGAATTCCTCGACGCTCTGCGTGCCAGCGGTTTCCGCGGCCAGATCAGCGCCGACTACGGCACCCGCACGGTGCTGGCCACCGATAACTCGATCTACCAGCGCTTGCCCCAGGCGGCGGTGTTCCCGCTGGACGCCGACGATGTGGTGCGGGTCGCCACGCTGATGGACGAGCCGCGCTTCACCCAGATCAAGCTGACCCCGCGCGGCGGCGGCACCGGCACCAACGGCCAGTCGCTCACCGATGGCATCGTCGTCGACCTGTCGCGGCACATGAATGCCATTCTCGAGATCGACGTCGAACAGCGCTGGGTGCGGGTGCAGGCCGGTGTGGTCAAGGACCAGCTCAATGCCGCGCTCAAGCCCCACGGGTTGTTCTTCGCCCCTGAGCTGTCCACCTCAAACCGCGCCACCCTTGGCGGCATGATCAACACCGATGCCAGCGGCCAGGGCAGTTGCACCTACGGCAAGACGCGCGATCACGTACTCGAATTGCACAGCGTGCTGCTCGGTGGTCAGCGCCTGCACAGCCTGCCGCTGGACGACGCAGCCCTGGAACAGGCCTGCGCCGCACCCGGACGGGTGGGCGAGGTGTATCGCACGGCGCGCGACATCCAGCAGACCCAGGCCGAACTGATCGAGGCGACCTTTCCCAAGCTCAACCGCTGCCTGACCGGCTACGACCTGGCGCACCTGCGCGACACGCAAGGTCGCTTCAACCTCAACAGCGTACTGTGCGGCGCCGAGGGCTCATTGGGCTATGTGGTCGAGGCCAAGCTCAATGTGCTGCCGATTCCCAAGTATGCGGTGCTGGTCAACGTGCGCTATGCCAGCTTCATGGACGCGCTGCGCGATGCCAATGCGCTGATGGCGCTCAAGCCGCTGTCGATCGAGACGGTCGACTCCAAGGTGCTGATGCTGGCGATGCAGGACATCGTCTGGCACAGCGTGGCCGAATACTTCCCCGCCGATACGCAGCGTCCAACCCTGGGCATCAACCTGGTCGAGTTCTGCGGCGATGAGCCGGAGGCGGTCAATGCGCGGGTGGCGGCGTTCGTCGAGCACCTGCGCAGCGATACCAGCGTCGAGCGCCTGGGCCATACCTTGGCCGAGGGCGCCGAGGCGGTGACGCGGGTGTACGCCATGCGCAAGCGGTCGGTGGGGCTGCTGGGCAACGTCGAGGGCGAGGTGCGGCCGCAGCCCTTCGTGGAGGACACCGCCGTGCCGCCGGAGCGCCTGGCCGACTACATCGCCGAGTTCCGCGCGCTGCTCGACGGCCACGGCCTGGCCTACGGCATGTTCGGTCATGTCGATGCCGGTGTGCTGCATGTTCGGCCGGCGCTGGACATGAAGGATCCGGCCCAGGCCGCGCTGGTCAAGCCGATCTCCGATGCGGTGGCGGCGCTGACCAAACGCTACGGTGGCCTGCTCTGGGGCGAGCATGGCAAAGGCCTGCGTTCGGAGTACGTACCCGAATATTTCGGCGAACTGTACCCGGCCCTGCAGCGCCTCAAAGGTGCCTTCGACCCGCGCAATCAACTCAACCCTGGCAAGATCTGCACCCCGTTGCACAGCGCCGAGGGCCTGACGGCGGTCGATGGCGTGACCCTGCGCGGCGACCTCGACCGTCACATCGACGAGCGCGTCTGGCAGAGTTTTGCCAGCGCGGTGCACTGCAATGGCAACGGCGCCTGCTACAACTACGACCCCAACGACGCCATGTGCCCGTCGTGGAAAGCCACCCGCGAGCGCCGCCACTCGCCCAAGGGCCGCGCCTCGCTGATCCGCGAGTGGCTGCGCCTGCAGGGCGAGGCCGATATCGACGTACTGGCCTCGGCGCAGCGCAAGGCACCGTGGTTCAAGGGCCTGCCCAAGCGCTTGGCCAACCGGCGCGCGCAGCGCCAGGGGCAGGCCGACTTCTCCCACGAAGTCTACGACGCCATGGCCGGTTGCCTGGCGTGCAAGTCCTGCGCCGGGCAGTGCCCGATCAAAGTCAACGTGCCGGACTTCCGTTCGCGTTTCCTCGAGCTCTATCACGGGCGCTACCAGCGCCCGTTGCGTGATTACCTGATCGGCTCGCTGGAATTCACCATTCCTTACCTGGCCCGCGCGCCGGGCCTGTACAACGCCGTGATGGGGTCGAAGTGGGTGAGCCGCCTGCTGGCCGATCAGGTGGGCATGGTCGACAGCCCGCTGATCAGCCGCTTCAACCTGCAGGCCACGCTGACCCGCTGCCGGGTGAAGATGGCCAGCGTACCCACCCTGCGCGAACTGACGCCGATGCAGCGCGAGCGTAGCCTGGTGCTGGTGCAGGATGCCTTCACCCGCTATTTCGAAACGCCGCTGCTGGCCGTGCTCATCGAGCTGGCGACCCGCCTTGGCTATCAGGTGTTTCTCGCCCCCTACAGTGCCAATGGCAAGCCGCTGCACGTACAAGGTTTCCTCGGTGCGTTCGCCAAGGCGGCGATTCGCAATGGTCGTCAACTCAAGGCCCTGGCCGACTGCGGGATACCCTTGGTCGGGCTGGATCCGGCGATGACCTTGGTTTATCGCCAGGAATACCAGAAAGTCGATGGGCTCGAAGGCTGCCCCAAGGTGCTGCTGCCTCAGGAGTGGTTGGTTGATGAGCTGCCACGCCAGGCTGCAGGGCAGGGCGGCAGCTACCGTCTGCTGGCCCACTGCACGGAGAAGACCAATGCGCCGGCCAGCACGCGTCAGTGGGAACAGGTGTTCGAGCGGTTGGGGCTCAAGCTGGTGACCGAAGCCACCGGTTGCTGCGGCATGTCTGGCACCTACGGCCATGAGGCGCGCAACCAGCAGGCGTCGAAGGCCATCTTCGAGCAGTCCTGGGCGGGCAAGCTGGACAAGGCAGGCGAGGCCTTGGCGACGGGTTATTCATGCCGTAGCCAGGTCAAGCGCATGACCGACAAGCCGTTGCGACATCCGTTGGAGGTCGTGCTGCAACATCTGCTGCGCTGATCCTGATGGTCACCCCGCGCCTTCACAGGCGCGGCT
Source organism: Pseudomonas sp. SC11 (assembly GCF_047039205.1). Classification (NCBI taxonomy): domain Bacteria; kingdom Pseudomonadati; phylum Pseudomonadota; class Gammaproteobacteria; order Pseudomonadales; family Pseudomonadaceae; genus Pseudomonas; species Pseudomonas sp. SC11. Next base: position 1,818,829 of record NZ_CP178183.1, read on the forward strand.
ACCCGCGATCGTATCGGCGCGTCTGCCGGTACAGATACACACTCAACACCAGCCCGCACACCGCAGCCCCAGCGGCGAACAGGAAGATCGAGCGGAATCCGAACCCTGCGGCCACCGCGCCCACCAGTGGCCCGGTGATCCCCAGCGACAGGTCGATGAACAACGAGTACGCCCCCACCGCTGCGCCGCGGTTGGCGGCCGACACCTGATTGACCGCCTCCACGCCCAGTGCCGGGAAGACCAGGGAGAAACCGAATCCGCTCAAAGCCGCGCCGAGCAGCGCAAGCTCCGCGCTCGGTGCCAGCCACAGCATCAACAGCCCGAGGGTTTCCACCGACAGGCAGGCGATGGCCACGCGAAAGCCGCCCAGGCGGTTGATCAGGTTGCCGAACACCAGGCGCGCGCAGATGAAGCTGGCGCCGAACACGCTCAGCGTCAGTGCGGCGCTCGGCCAGCCGCGACTGGCGTAGTAGAGGGTGATGAAGGTCGCGATGGTGCCGAAGCCGATCGAGCCCAGAGCCAGTCCCGCGCCGTGGGGAAACACCTTGCCCAGCACTTGCAGAAATGGCAGGCGCTTGCCGGCCACGATCGGCGCCGCCGGCTTCGACCACGCCAGGGCCAGACCGATCAGGCCCAGCGCAATGATGCTGGCGCCCATGCTCCACAGCCCCAGGCGGTTGACCATCAGCACCCCGAGCGGAGCGCCGATGGCCAGGGCGCCGTAACTGGCGATGCCGTTCCAGGAAATGACTTTGGCCGTGTGTTCGGCGCCCACGCGACCAATGCCCCAGCCTATCGAACCCGAGCCCACCAGGCTTTCCGCGCTGCCTAGGACCAGGCGTCCCACCAGCAGGCAGGCCAGGCTCACCCACGGCAGGTGGCCGAGGAAGCTGCACGCCAGCATGAACACGCCGCTCAGGCCGCAGCCGGCCAAGCCCCACATCACCGCCTTCTTGCTGCCCAGATTGTCGATGATGCGGCTGGCGGTGGGGCGGCTGAGCAGGGTGGCCAGGTACTGCACGCTGATCACCAGGCCGGCGAGTACGGCGCTCAAGCCCAGGTCGTTATGCACGTAGCCGGGTAGCACGGCCAGCGGGATGCCGATGTTCAGGTAGCCGATGAAGGTGAACAGCACGATGGAGACGATTTGCAGCGTGATCGCCAGGCGGCGCGGTGATTCGGGCATTGGGGGATTCGCGGGAGAGGGTCTGGACAGTGTGAAAGCGCGCTGACGGGGCGAGCCCGCAGGTCAGCCGTTTTCACACGGTCGGGGTGCGCGATTAGTCCTGATCGGCGCTGGAGGGGTCGTCACCTTCGTGCCCAGCGGGTGCCGGCTCGGCGGCATGGGCGGTAACGGTCTGCTCTTCGGGGTTCAGGCTTGGGAAGGGAAGATTCGGGATTTCGTGCATCTCGTCGTTCCTCGCAAGTGTGAGTGAAAAGGCTGCGCCAGGCGCATTCTGAAGCGTTTGCAACGCCGAGGCAGGATACAGGAGTCTGGATGACAGTTTGAAAAAAATCCCGCGCGCACTTCGGATTTGTGGGCGGATAGCGGACGGTCAACGCGCTGGGCGAGCGCGAGAAACCTTGAGCAGTGGGAGGTGGCAGCGATCATGGGCGCTGCTCGCGCCAGGTGCAGAGGCGCGGGCATCGCGGGTGAATCGCAGCGGCAAACCGCTGCGAATGTGCAGCGCTTACTTACGCCCTTCAGCCGTTTGCGCCACTTGGTCGGTACGCGCGCACATGATGAAGTCGTTGCGGTGCAGGCCCTTGATGGAGTGGCTCCACCAGGTGACGGTGACCTTGCCCCATTCGGTCAGCAGGCCTGGGTGATGCCCTTCGGCCTCGGCGATTTCACCGACCGCGTTGGTGAAGGCCAGCGCATGCTTGAAGTTCTTGAACAGGAACACCCGCTCCAGTTCCATGTGACCGTCGCGCACTTCCACGCTCCAGTCGGGTATTTCGCGGATGAGCTCGGCCAGCTCTTGGTCGCTGACCTTCGGTGCATCGGCACGGCACGCTTCACAGTGGGCTTGGTTCAAGGCATTCATCGAGGGTTTCCACTATCAGTTTGTTGTCGACAAGGTGGCTCAGGCCGCCTTGGGTGGGAATTTCGGCGCATGCAAGCCCAACTGCGTGGCTCGCTGGACCATGCCCATGATGTCTTCGTGGGCCAGGTCGAACAGGCGCTTCATGTTCGGCAGCACGAAATACACCGGCTGCAGAATGTCGATGCGATACGGCGTGCGCATGGCTTCGATGGCGTCGAAGGCCTGGTGCTCGGGCTCGTTGGAAAGGCTATACAGGGTTTCCTTGGGCGAGGAGAGAATACCGCCACCGTAGATCTTGCGGCCGTGAGCAGTCTCCATCAGGCCGAACTCGATGGTCATCCAGTACAGTCGCGCCAGGTACACGCGCTGCTCCTTGGTCGCGGCCAGGCCGAGCTTGCCGTAGGTATGGGTGAACTCGGCGAACCAGGGATTGGTGAGCAAGGGGCAGTGACCGAAGATCTCGTGGAAGATGTCCGGTTCCTGCAGGTAGTCGAGTTCTTCCGCGCTGCGAATGAAGGTGGCGACAGGGAAGCGCTTGCTGGCCAGCAATTCGAAGAACGTCTGGAAGGGGATCAGCGCCGGGACCCGGGCGACTTGCCAGCCGGTGGTAGCGCCCAGCACCTTGTTGACTTCACCCAGTTGCGGGATGCGGTGGTGGGGCAGGGCGAGCTGCTCGATGCCGTCCAGGTATTCCTGGCAGGCGCGGCCCTCGATCACCTTCAACTGACGGGTGATCAAGGTGTTCCACACCGCATGCTCATGCTGCGGGTAGTCGATAAAACCTTGCGCGTCGGGCTCACGGGCCACGTACTGCGTTTGTTTCATGTCGCTCTCCTGCTGAGGGCTTTGTTGTTATGACCGCAATGGCATTAGAAATAGCCCTTGGTTTGGGCGATTGCATCCGGTGATCAGGTCAGGCGAGCAGTATCTGCAAAGGATTTCTGTAAGGTAAATTTTACAAAGAGCTTGTATTGACCGAAGATCCGCCTTCCTAAGGCCTTAAGGCTGATTGATTTGTCAGCTTATCTTTACGAATTTCTGCGCTGAACATGAAAAAGACGGCGTGACGGAGCTTCCATGCGCATCAAAGTCCATTGTCAAAACCGCATCGGCATCCTGCGCGACATTCTCAATCTTCTGGTGGAGTACGGCATCAACGTGCTGCGCGGGGAGGTCGGCGGCGATCAGGGCAATGCGATCTATCTGCACTGCCCCAACCTCATCAATCTGCAATTTCAGGCCCTGCGTCCCAAGTTCGAGGCCATCGCCGGCGTGTTTGGTGTCAAGCGCGTCGGCTTGATGCCCAGCGAGCGCCGACATATGGAACTCAACGCCCTGCTCGGTGCGTTGGAATTTCCCGTGCTGTCGGTGGACATGGGCGGCAGCATCGTCGCGGCCAACCGCGCGGCGGCGCAGTTGTTGGGCGTGCGCGTCGACGAAGTGCCTGGGCTACCGCTGGCGCGCTACGTCGAGGATTTCGACCTGCCGGAACTGGTGCGGGCCAATCAGTCGCGCATCAACGGCCTGCGGGTCAAGGTCAAAGGCGATGTATTCCTGGCCGACATCGCCCCGCTGCAGTCCGAGCACGATGACAGCGAAGCGCTCGCCGGCGCCGTGCTCACGCTGCACCGCGCCGACCGCATCGGCGAGCGCATCTACAACGTACGCAAACAGGAGTTGCGCGGTTTCGACAGCATCTTCCAGAGCTCTCGGGTCATGGCCGCAGTGGTGCGTGAGGCGCGGCGCATGGCGCCGTTGGATGCGCCGTTGTTGATCGAGGGCGAGACCGGCACCGGCAAGGAGCTGCTGGCCCGCGCCTGTCACCTGGCCAGTCCGCGCGGCCAGGCGCCGCTGATGGCGCTCAACTGCGCCGGGTTACCGGAATCGATGGCCGAGACCGAGCTGTTCGGTTACGGTCCTGGCGCCTTCGAAGGCGCCCGCGCCGAAGGCAAGCTCGGCCTGCTGGAACTGACGGCAGGCGGTACGCTGTTTCTCGATGGCGTGGCCGAGATGAGCCCGCGGCTGCAGGTCAAGTTGCTGCGCTTCCTGCAGGACGGTTGTTTTCGTCGTGTCGGCAGCGACGAGGAGGTGCATCTGGACGTGCGGGTGATCTGCGCGACCCAGGTGGACCTGTCGGAGTTGTGCGCACGCGGCGAATTTCGTCAGGATCTGTATCACCGCCTCAATGTGCTGTCATTGCATATTCCGCCACTGCGTGAATGCATGGACGGTCTCGAAGGATTGGTTCGTCATTTCCTCGACCAGGCCAGTCGACAGATTGGCTGCGCCTTGCCGACATTGGCACCGGCGGCATTCAACAAGTTGAGTCTTTATCAATGGCCGGGCAATGTGCGGCAACTGGAGAACGTGGTATTCCAAGCCGTCTCGTTATGCGAGGGCGGGGTGGTGAAAGTTGAACATATTCGCCTGCCGGATTACGGCGCGCGTCAACCGCTGGGTAACTTTTCGTTGGAAGGGGAACTGTCGGATATTATCGGTCGCTTTGAAAAAGCGGTGCTTGAAAGTTTGAAGGCAGACTTTCCAAGTAGTCGAGCGCTGGGGAAACGATTGGGCGTCTCGCACACGACGATTGCCAACAAGTTACGCGATTATTCCCTGGGCAAGATGACCGATCGATAGTGGGCCCGTGGGGTGTCCGTCGAGGCGGCGAAAGGGGCCCGCAGGGCCCCCGTGTCGCGACTCAACCGTTGGAGCAGCCATTGCCCATCACGCGGTACTCGAGGACGTGTCGGTGGCCTTGGGAGTCCTCGTAGGTCATGCGCGCCGGCACCACTGCGCAGACATCGGCGACCGGGCTCATGGACAGCACCTTGGCGATATCCAGGTGCTGGGAGTAATTGTAGTGTTCGACCGGAATCTGCTCGGCGGGCGGCGTCAGGTCATCGGCCATCGCCGCGCTGCAGACACTGCCCAGTAGCAATACCAGTAAAGCTTTCATGTTCGAGTTACCTGTCTAAGGTCGTGAAGGGACGCGCGGCACGCAGGGCGCCGCGAAAACGTACAACGTTGAAAGTTGAGTTCGGGAGAGGATCAACAAAGCCGCGTGGGGGCTGGACTGGAAGTTGATCGGTTTGCCGTTGTTGGCGAGGGCCATGTTAGGCCTGCGTGGCAAGTTGAAAAAGACACTGTTTTGATACAGTTTTTGCTGGATTCGGTAACAATCTTTTCCTGCGCCACCGCTTTTTTCTGGACATCAGCGATTACGCCGGTTGCAGCGCTGTCGTGAAAGCGCTGACGCGCCAGTCGGGTTTTGGTACTACCAACGTCGAATGGTCACGCGCGCTCTGGTACAGTTAAAACCTTCGTATACAAAAACAACTATTACACCGAGGTAAAACAGATGAGTGCGGCTCCCCTGTATCCCGTTCGTCCCGAGGTCGCGGCAAACACCCTGACCGACGAGGCCACCTACAAGGCCATGTACCAGCAATCGGTGATCAACCCGGACGGCTTCTGGCGCGAGCAGGCCCAGCGCCTGGACTGGATCAAGCCTTTCACCAAGGTCAAGCAGACCTCTTTCGATGACCACCACGTGGACATCAAATGGTTCGCCGACGGCACTCTGAACGTCTCCTACAACTGCCTGGATCGTCACCTCGAAGAGCGGGGCGATCAGTTGGCCATCATCTGGGAGGGTGACGACCCCTCCGAGCACCGCAACATCACCTACCGCGAGCTGCACGAACAGGTGTGCAAATTCGCCAACGCGCTGCGTGGGCAGGACGTGCACCGTGGCGATGTGGTGACCATCTACATGCCGATGATTCCCGAAGCGGTGGTGGCGATGCTCGCCTGTGCACGCATCGGCGCCATTCATTCGGTGGTGTTCGGCGGCTTCTCGCCTGAAGCGCTGGCCGGACGCATCATCGACTGCAAGTCCAAGGTGGTGATCACCGCCGACGAGGGCCTGCGCGGCGGCCGACGCACGCCGCTCAAGGCCAACGTCGACCTGGCCCTGACCAATCCTGAAACCAGCAGCGTGCAGAAGATCATCGTGTGCAAGCGCACCGGTGGCGATATTGCCTGGCACCAGCACCGCGACATCTGGTACGAGGACCTGATGAAGGTGGCCTCCAACCACTGCGCGCCCAAGGAAATGGGCGCCGAGGAAGCGCTGTTCATCCTCTATACCTCGGGTTCGACCGGCAAGCCCAAAGGCGTGCTGCACACCACCGGCGGTTACCTGGTGTACGCCGCGCTCACCCATGAGCGGGTCTTCGACTACCGTCCGGGCGAGGTCTACTGGTGCACCGCCGACGTAGGTTGGGTCACCGGGCACAGCTATATCGTCTATGGTCCGCTGGCCAACGGCGCCACCACGCTGCTGTTCGAAGGCGTGCCGAATTACCCCGACATCACCCGTGTGTCGAAGATCGTCGACAAGCACAAGGTCAACATCCTCTACACCGCCCCGACCGCCATCCGCGCGATGATGGCCGAAGGCGAGGCGGCAGTGGCCGGCGCCGACGGTTCGAGCCTGCGCCTGCTTGGCTCGGTCGGCGAGCCGATCAACCCGGAAGCCTGGAACTGGTACTACAAGACGGTCGGCAAGGAGCGTTGCCCGATCGTCGACACCTGGTGGCAGACCGAAACCGGCGGCATCCTCATCAGCCCGTTGCCAGGTGCCATCGGCCTCAAGCCAGGCTCGGCGACCCGGCCGTTCTTCGGCGTGGTGCCGGCACTGGTGGATAACCTGGGCAACCTGATCGAGGGCGCGGCCGAGGGCAACCTGGTGATCCTCGACTCCTGGCCGGGGCAGTCACGTTCGCTGTATGGCGACCACGACCGTTTCGTCGACACCTACTTCAAGACCTTCCGTGGCATGTACTTCACCGGTGACGGCGCGCGTCGCGACGAAGATGGCTACTTCTGGATCACCGGGCGGGTCGACGACGTGCTCAACGTCTCGGGCCACCGCATGGGCACCGCCGAGATCGAGAGCGCCATGGTGGCGCACGCCAAGGTCGCCGAAGCGGCGGTGGTGGGCGTGCCGCACGACATCAAGGGGCAGGGCATCTATGTCTACGTCACCCTCAACGCCGGCGAGGAGCCCAGCGAGCAGTTGCGCCAGGAGTTGAAGAACTGGGTGCGCAAGGAGATCGGCCCGATTGCCTCGCCGGATGTCATCCAGTGGGCACCAGGCCTGCCCAAGACCCGCTCGGGCAAGATCATGCGCCGTATCCTGCGCAAGATCGCCACGGCCGAGTACGATGCGCTGGGTGATATTTCCACCCTGGCCGATCCGGGTGTGGTGCAACACCTGATCGACACCCACAAGGCCATGAGCCGGGCGTCGGCGTAATTGCATGACAGGGGCTGCGATGCAGCCCCTTTTCATTCTCGCGGCAGCTGCCCCCTGACGGGATTGCTGCTCGATTTTGCCGAGTGTTACCCGATATTCATCGGTAACCCGTCGCGCTGATCCATTGCACCGAATCGGGGCCAGAGGAAACAGTCCTGCAGCCCTCCGGTGCATTTCCTATCCCATCGTCACCCCCACGCACCCCGCACTTGCCGGAATTCAAGGCTTTGCCAATAATAGGCGCGCTTATTGCTTCGTCTAAAGGTTGTATTCCTTTTGCGCTTGCATGTTTCGCAAGAGCTGTCAATATCGCCGCCCGCAGGTTTATGCGCTTCTATACGTAGTTGTCGCTTTGAAGAAATATCGACCACCGGGCTGCCGTTAGAATGCCACTCACTCGCTCGTGGTCTGCGACCCTGGTCGAACCCTGCGCGGCTCGCGTTGTACTCATTCGCCTCTCGGGCAGTCGTTTCCCTGCCTGCTAGTGCCCCGTACCGATGGAGTTACCTGATGAAGAAGCTCGCACTGCTTGGCGCCCTGGCGCTGTCCGTGTTTTCCCTGGTCTCGCAGGCCGACGAAAAGCCGTTGAAGATCGGTATCGAAGCGGCCTATCCACCCTTTGCCTTCAAGCAGCCCGATGGCAGCATTGCCGGCTTCGACTACGACATCGGTAACGCTCTGTGCGAAGAGATGAAAGCCAAGTGCGAGTGGGTCGAGCAAGAATTCGACGGCCTGATCCCGGCACTGAAAGTGAAAAAGATCGACGCCATCCTGTCCTCCATGTCGATCACCGATGATCGCAAGAAGTCGGTTGACTTCACCAACCGCTATTACCTGACTCCGGCGCGCCTGGTGATGAAGGACGGCACCACCGTGAGCGACAGCCTCGACGAGCTCAAGGGCAAGAAAATCGGCGTGCAGCGTGGTTCGATCCATGACCGCTTCGCCAAGGAAGTGCTGGCACCGAAGGGCGTCACCGTCGTGCCCTATGGCACGCAGAACGAAGTCTACCTGGACGTCGCGGCCGGTCGCCTGGACGGTACCGTGGCCGATGCCACCCTGCTCGAAGACGGCTTCCTCAAGACCGACGCTGGCAAAGGCTTCGCCTTCGTCGGGCCTGCGTTCACCGACGTGAAGTACTTTGGCGACGGTGTGGGTATCGCCGTGCGCAAGGGTGATGACGCCAACCGCGAGCGCATCAACAAGGCCATCGACGCCATCCGTGCCAACGGCACGTACAAGCAGATCGAGGCTAAGTACTTCAACTTTGATATCTACGGTCCAGACGCGAAATAAGCGTCCGGCAATCACCTGAGCAATGGTGCAAACAGCAGGAGCGCTGAGGTTTGCACCATTTTTCGTTCCCAAGTCCTGAGGAATTCGAAACATGTTGAAAGGCTACGGGGCAGTCATCCTCGAGGGGGCGTGGCTGACGTTGCAGCTCGCCCTGTCGTCGATGGCCCTGGCCATCGTTCTCGGCCTGATCGGCGTAGCCTTGCGGTTGTCGCCGGTGCGCTGGCTGGCCTGGCTGGGCGACCTCTATTCCACGGTCATCCGTGGCATCCCGGACCTGGTGCTGATCCTGCTGATCTTCTACGGCGGTCAGGACATCATCAACCGGGTCGCGCCGCTGGTCGGCTACGACGACTACATCGACGTGAATCCGCTGGTCGCTGGCATCTTCACCCTGGGCTTCATCTTCGGTGCCTATCTGTCGGAAACCTTCCGTGGCGCGTTTCTCGGGATTCCCCGTGGGCAGGCCGAAGCCGGGGCGGCTTATGGCATGAGCTCGCGGCAGGTGTTCTTCCGCATCATGGTGCCGCAGATGATCCGTCTGGCGATTCCGGGCTTTACCAACAACTGGTTGGTGTTGACCAAGGCCACTGCGCTGGTGTCGGTGGTGGGCCTGCAGGACATGATGTTCAAGGCCAAGCAGGCAGCCGACGCTACCCGCGAACCTTTTACCTTCTTCCTGGCGGTAGCCGCGTTGTACCTGGTGTTGACCAGCGTCTCGCTGCTGGCGCTCAAGTACCTGGAAAAACGCTACTCGGTCGGCGTGAGGGCCGCTGAACTATGATCTTCGACTACAACGTCGTCTGGGAAGCCATGCCGCTGTACCTCGGTGGCCTGCTCACCACGCTCAAGTTGCTGGCGCTGTCGCTGTTCTTCGGCTTGCTGGCGGCGATCCCGCTGGGTTTGATGCGCGTCTCGCGCCAACCGCTGGTGAACATGACCGCCTGGCTCTACACCTACGTGATTCGTGGCACGCCGATGCTGGTCCAGTTGTTCCTGATCTACTACGGCCTGGCCCAGTTCGAGACCGTGCGCGAGAGCTTCCTGTGGCCGTGGCTGTCCAGTGCGACCTTCTGCGCCTGCCTGGCCTTCGCCATCAACACCAGTGCCTACACCGCCGAAATCATCGCCGGCAGTCTCAAGGCCACGCCCCATGGCGAGATCGAAGCGGCCAAGGCCATGGGCATGTCGCGCCTGAAGATGTACCGCCGCATCCTGCTGCCTTCGGCGCTGCGCCGCGCGCTGCCGCAGTACAGCAACGAGGTGATCATGATGCTGCAGACCACCAGTCTGGCGTCGATCGTGACCCTGATCGACATCACCGGCGCCGCGCGCACGGTCAGTGCCCAGTACTACCTGCCTTTCGAGGCCTTCATTACCGCGGGCGTGTTCTACCTGTGCCTGACCTTCATCCTCGTGCGCCTGTTCAAGATGGCCGAACGCCGCTGGCTCAGCTACCTGGCGCCGCGCAAGCACTGACCGCTCTGTGAGAATCGACAGCATGTACAAACTCCAAGTCCAAGACCTGCACAAGCGCTACGGCAGCCATGAGGTCCTCAAGGGCGTGTCCCTGGAAGCCAAGGCGGGCGATGTCATCAGCATCATCGGCTCCAGCGGTTCCGGCAAGTCCACCTTCCTGCGCTGCATCAACCTGCTCGAGCAGCCCCACGCGGGCAGGATCGTGCTCAACAACGAAGCGCTCAAGCTGGTGGCCGACAAGGACGGGGCGCTGCGCGCCGCCGACAGCAAGCAACTGCAACGCCTGCGCTCGCGCCTGTCGATGGTGTTCCAGCACTTCAACCTGTGGTCGCACATGACTGCGCTTGAGAACGTCATCGAAGCGCCGGTGCACGTGCTGGGCGTCAATCGCAAGGAAGCGCTGGAAAAGGCCGAGCACTACCTGGCCAAAGTCGGTGTAGCGCACCGCAAGGACGCCTTCCCCGGACACATGTCCGGCGGCGAGCAGCAGCGTGTGGCGATCGCCCGTGCGCTGGCCATGGAACCTGAGGTCATGCTGTTCGACGAACCGACCTCGGCGCTTGATCCGGAGCTGGTGGGCGATGTGCTCAAGGTCATGCAGGCGCTGGCCCAGGAAGGTCGGACGATGGTGGTGGTCACCCACGAGATGGGCTTTGCCCGCGAGGTGTCCAACCAGTTGGTCTTCCTGCACAAGGGGCTGGTCGAGGAGCGCGGCAATCCACGCGAAGTGCTGGTCAATCCGCAGTCCGAGCGTCTGCGCCAGTTTCTCTCCGGCAGCCTCAAGTAAAGGCTGCACTCGCGCACCAGAATAGGGCATGCTGCGCTACGGGCGCGGCAGCGCCTGCCGCCTCATTCGACCCCAGGTTTCGGACCGTCACCTATGACCACCCAGCGAATCGGCTTTCTCATCTGGCCCGGCACTCGGCCGCTGACCCTGGCTCTGGCCGAGGAAGTGCTGCAGCTTGCCCAGCGGGTGCACCCGGAGGTGATCTACGACCTGAGCTACCTGCAGGCCGAGCCCGCCGAAGAGGGCGCCTGGCGTCTGCCGGGCGAGCCTTGGAATGGTCGTCTCGAAGGCCTGCACAAACTGCTGCTGTTGGCGGATGAACCCACCTTGGCCCTGGGTGCGCCGCTGACGACGGCGCTCAAGCAGGTGGCGCGCAGCGGCTGCATGGTCGGTGGCCTTTCTGCTGGCGTGTACCCGCTGGCCTTGCTGGGTTTGCTCGATGGCTACCGGGCCGCGGTGCACTGGCGCTGGCAGGACGACTTCGCCGAGCGCTTTCCCAAGGTTATCGCCACTAGCCATCTGTTCGACTGGGACCGTGACCGCCTGACCGCTTGCGGCGGCATGGCGGTCACCGACCTGCTACTGGCGGTATTGGCCCGTGACCATGGCGCTGAACTGGCGGGAGCGGTGTCCGAGGAACTGGTGGTCGAGCGCATTCGCGAGGGCGGCGAGCGCCAGCGCATTCCGTTGCAGAACCGCCTGGGCTCCAGCCATCCCAAGCTGACCCAGGCGGTGCTGTTGATGGAGGCCAATATCGAAGAGCCGTTGACCACCGACGAAATCGCCCAGCATGTCTGTGTGTCACGCCGGCAACTGGAGCGGATTTTCAAGCAGTACCTCAATCGCGTGCCCAGCCAGTACTACCTGGAACTGCGTCTGAACAAAGCCCGGCAGATGCTGATGCAGACCAGCAAGTCGATCATCCAGATCGGCCTGTCCTGCGGGTTTTCCTCCGGGCCGCATTTCTCCAGTGCCTACCGCAACTTCTTCGGCGCCACACCCCGTGAAGATCGCAACCAGCGGCGCAGCAGCAGTCCGTTCGAGCTGAGTTCGACGCCCGCGGAGAAAGGCTGAGGCGTGCAGCGTTCACCCAATGCCATGCTGCCGGTACACTGCGCGAATGCGACCGTGTTTGTCGCATTGCCGAAAGCCTTGGCAAAACCGGGTTTGACCCTGTAACAAGTTGTCGCCTGGCAGCAAGGACAGGCGTCGATCAGTCCTTACAATCCCCCCATCGCTGGTGACTCCACAGGCCAGCGTTCCTCTTCAGGAGACTCAGATGTCCGTTGAGCAAGCCCCAGTGCAACGTGCCGATTTCGACCAGGTCATGGTGCCCAACTATTCCCCGGCGGCCTTCATTCCCGTCCGAGGCGAGGGTTCCCGTGTGTGGGATCAATCGGGCCGCGAACTGATCGACTTTGCCGGCGGCATCGCGGTGAACGCCCTGGGCCATTGCCACCCGGCGCTGGTCAAGGCCCTGACCGAGCAAGCCAACACGCTCTGGCACGTGTCCAACGTGTTCACCAACGAACCGGCCCTGCGCCTGGCGCACAAGCTGGTGTCCGCGACCTTCGCCGACCGTGCGTTCTTCTGCAACTCCGGCGCCGAATCCAACGAGGCCGCTTTCAAGCTGGCCCGTCGCGTGGCTCATGACCGCTTCGGCCCGGACAAGCACGAAATCATCGCCACCGTGAACAGCTTCCACGGGCGCACCCTGTTCACCGTCAGTGTCGGTGGCCAGCCCAAGTATTCCGATGGCTTCGGCCCGAAGATCACCGGCATCAGCCATGTGCCCTACAACGACCTCGAGGCGTTGAGGGCGCAGATCTCGGACAAGACCTGCGCGGTGGTCATCGAGCCGATCCAGGGCGAAAGCGGCGTCGTGCCCGCCGATCAGGCTTACCTTGAGGGCGCGCGTGCATTGTGCGACGAGCACAACGCTCTGCTGATCTTCGACGAGGTGCAAACCGGCGTCGGCCGTACCGGTTCGCTCTACGCCTACCAGCACTACGGCGTCACCCCGGACATCCTCACCAGCGCCAAGAGCTTGGGCGGCGGCTTCCCGATCGGCGCCATGCTGACCACGGCCGAGCTGGCCAGCCACCTGGCCGTTGGCACCCACGGCACCACCTACGGCGGCAACCCGCTGGGGTGCGCCGTTGCGTGCGCGGTGATGGACGTGGTCAACACCCCCGAGACCCTGGCAGGCGTAAAGGCCAAGCACGCGCGGTTCAAGACGCGTCTGGAAGCCATCGGTCAGGCTGCCGGGCTGTTCAGCCAGGTGCGTGGTGTCGGCCTGCTGATCGGCTGCGTCCTCACCGAAGCCTGGAAAGGCAGGGCCAAGGACGTGCTCAACGCCGCCGAGAAAGAAGGGCTGATGGTGCTGCAGGCCGGTCCCGACGTAGTGCGTTTCGCCCCGAGCCTGGTGGTCGAGGATGCTGATATCGACGAGGGCCTGGCCCGCTTCGAGCGCGCCGTACGCACGCTGACCCAGGGCTGATCGGCCTGCGGTTCATCGCCGATGCGGGCTGCGCCGCGTCGGCGATCATCGAATTCCAGTGCGGGGGCTGCGCGTGCCAGCACGTACCCGCCGATTTTCCGTGCCGACCCGTTCGGCCCGTATTCCTGAGGAGTGACACCATGCTGGTGATGCGCCCCGCGCAAATGGCGGACCTGAACGAAGTGCAGCGCATGGCTGCCGACAGCCCCATTGGTGTCACTTCGCTGCCCGATGATGCCGGGCGCCTGGGCGACAAGATCGCCGCTTCGGAAACCTCCTTCGCCGCCGAAGTCAGTTTCAATGGCGAGGAAAGCTACTTCTTCGTGCTCCAGGACAGCGTCACCGGCAAGCTGGCCGGCTGCTCGGCCATCGTCGCCTCGGCGGGCTATTCCGAGCCGTTCTACAGCTTTCGCAACGAGACCTTCGTGCACGCGTCGCGCGAGCTGAAGATCCACAACAAGATCCACGTCCTGTCGCTGTGCCATGACCTCACCGGTAACAGCCTGCTGACCAGCTTCTATGTGCTGCCCGAACTGGTCGACAGCGGCTGGGCCGAGCTGAATTCGCGAGGGCGCCTGCTGTTCATGGCCTCGCATCCGGAGCGCTTTGCCGAGTCGGTGGTGACCGAGATCGTCGGCTACAGCGACGAGCAGGGCGAGTCGCCGTTCTGGGACTCGATCGGGCGCAACTTCTTCGACCTCAACTACGCCGACGCCGAACGCCTGTGCGGCCTGAAGAGCCGTACCTTCCTCGCCGAGCTGATGCCGCACTACCCGATCTACGTGCCATTGCTGCCCGACCGCGCCCAGGAAGCGATGGGCCAGGTCCACCCGCGGGCGCAGATCACCTTCGACATCCTGATGCGAGAGGGCTTCGAAACCGAGCACTACATCGACATCTTCGATGGCGGGCCGACCCTGCATGCGCGCACCTCGGCCATTCGTTCGATCGCCCAGAGCCGCGTGGTGCCGGTCAGGCTCGACGATACGCCGATCAAAGGTGGACGCCCGTACCTGGTGTGCAATGGTCAGTTGCAGGACTATCGCGCCGTGTTGCTGGAGCTGGACTGGGTGCCGGGCAAGCCGCTGGTGCTGAGCAATGAAGCGGCCGACGCCCTGGGCGTTGGCGAAGGTGGCAGTGTCCGTGTGGTTGCCGCCTGAGCCGAGCGCTCGCCGGCAGGCGCGATTCGCGGCAGGCACAGGCCGCCGCACAAGGAGATAGCATGATCGTTCGTCCCGTACGCAGCAGCGATTTACCCGCGCTGATCGAACTGGCCCGCAGCACCGGCAACACCGGACTGACCACGTTTCCGGCCAACGAAGAGCGCCTGGCCAGGCGGGTTGGCTGGGCCGAGAAGAGCTTCAGTGGCGAAGCCGCGCGCGGCGACACCGACTACCTGTTCGTGCTCGAGAACGACGAGGGCCTGGTGGTCGGCATCAGTGCCATCGCTGGCGCCGTCGGTCTGCGTGAGCCCTGGTACAACTACCGGGTCGGCTTGACCGTCAGCGCCTCCCGCGAGCTGGACATCTATCGCGAAATTCCCACCCTGTTCCTGGCCAACGACCTGACCGGCAACGCCGAACTGTGTTCGTTGTTCCTGCGCAGCGACTACCGCAACGGGCGCAACGGCCACCTGCTGTCCAAATCGCGGATGTTGTTCATCGCCGAGTACCCGCAACTGTTCGGCAAGAAGATCATGGCCGAGATGCGCGGCATGGCGGATGCGCATGGCCGTTCGCCATTCTGGGAAAGCCTGGGTCGGCATTTCTTCAAGATGGAGTTCAGTCAGGCCGACTACCTCACCGGGGTGGGCAACCGGGCCTTCATCGCCGAGCTGATGCCCAAGTTCCCGCTGTACACCTGCTTCCTGTCCGAGGCAGCGCGCAGCGTCATCGGCCGCGTGCACCCGGACACCGAACCTGCGCTGGCGATGCTCGAGCGCGAAGGGTTCGCCTATCAGGGTTATGTAGACATCTTCGACGCGGGTCCGGCGATCGAATGCGAAACCCAGCGTATCCGCGCCGTGCGCGACAGCGAAACCTTGGTGCTGGCCGTCGGCACGCCGGGCGAGGACGCTACGCCCTACATCATCCATAACCGCAAGCGCGAAGACTGCCGCATCACCGCCGCGCCGGCACGCCTGGCGGCAGGCACCCTGGTGGTCGATGCACTGACCGCCAAACGGCTGCGCCTGGGGGTTGGCGACAGTGTCCGCGCCGTGCCGCTGAGTGCGCCCCGGGAGGTTCAGGTATGACCACGCATTTCATCGCTGGCCAGTGGCAGCCCGGTCACGGCCAGGCGCTGCAGTCGCTCGATCCGGTGAGCCAGGCGCTGCTCTGGGAAGGTCAGGGCGCCACCGCCGATCAGGTCGACGCGGCCGTTAAGGCGGCGCGCTCTGCATTCCCCGGCTGGGCGCAGCGTAGCCTGGAGGCTCGCCTCGCAGTATTGGAGGCTTTCGCCGAACAGCTCAAGACGCGCGCCGACGAATTGGCTCGCTGCATCGGTCAGGAGACCGGCAAGCCGCTGTGGGAGTCGGCAACCGAAGTCACCAGCATGATCAATAAAGTGGCGATCTCGGTGCAGAGTTATCGTGAGCGCACCGGCGAGAAAAGCGGCCCCCTGGCCGATGCCACCGCCGTGCTGCGGCACAAGCCCCACGGCGTGGTCGCGGTGTTCGGGCCGTACAACTTTCCTGGCCATCTGCCCAATGGGCATATCGTGCCGGCGTTGCTGGCCGGTAACTGCGTGGTGTTCAAACCCAGTGAGCTGACGCCCAAGGTCGCCGAATTGACCGTGCAGTGCTGGATCGCCGCGGGTCTGCCCAACGGCGTGCTCAATCTGGTACAAGGCGCGCGCGACACGGGTGTTGCGCTGGCGGCCCACCCCGGCCTCGACGGGCTGTTCTTCACGGGCTCGAGCCGTACCGGCACCGTGCTGCATCAGCAATTCGCCGGGCGTCCGGACAAGATCCTGGCGCTGGAGATGGGCGGCAACAACCCGCTGCTGGTGGATGAGGTCAAGGACCTGGAGGCGGCGGTCTACACCATCATTCAGTCGGCCTTCATCTCTGCCGGCCAGCGCTGCACCTGCGCACGACGCCTGTTGGTACCGCAGGGGACGTGGGGTGATCGGCTGCTGGCGCGACTGGTCGAGGTGTGCGGCCAGTTGCGGGTCGGCGCTTTCGATGCTCAGCCGGCGCCCTTCATGGGCTCGGTGATTTCCCTGGACGCGGCGCGCGCGCTGTTGGCGGCGCAGGCTGACCTGCTGGCCAAGGGCGGCACGGCGCTGCTCTCGATGACCCAACCGCAGGATGGCGCGGCCTTGCTGACCCCAGGCATCGTCGATGTGACCGCCGTGGCCGAGCGCCCTGACGAGGAGTTTTTCGGTCCGCTGCTGCAGGTGATTCGCTACGACGATTTCGAGTCGGCGATCAATGAGGCCAACAACACGCAGTTCGGCCTGGCGGCCG
The DNA here is from genome assembly GCF_047039205.1 of Pseudomonas sp. SC11. Taxonomy (NCBI): domain Bacteria; kingdom Pseudomonadati; phylum Pseudomonadota; class Gammaproteobacteria; order Pseudomonadales; family Pseudomonadaceae; genus Pseudomonas; species Pseudomonas sp. SC11. The sequence goes on from NZ_CP178183.1 coordinate 1,835,728, forward strand.
GCCTGTTGTCCGATTCGCAGGCCCGTTACCAGCACTTCTGGCTGCGCAGCCGCGCCGGCATCGTCAACTGGAACAAACAGCTGACCGGCGCGGCCAGCAGCGCCCCCTTCGGTGGCGTGGGCGCCAGCGGCAACCATCGCGCCAGCGCCTACTACGCCGCCGACTATTGTGCCTATCCCGTGGCATCGCTGGAGGCCGCCAGCCTTGCTCTGCCGGCGACCCTGACGCCGGGTGTGACGCTATGACAACAGGTCTCGGAGCCGAGCCGATGAAAGCCCATGAAGTGAATTTCGATGGCCTGGTGGGGCCGACCCACAACTATGGTGGCCTGTCCTACGGCAACGTGGCCTCGCAGAGCAACAGCCAACAGCACTCCAACCCGCGAGAGGCTGCACGCCAGGGCCTGGCCAAGATGAAGGCGCTGATGGACATGGGCTTCAAGCAGGGCGTGCTCGCCCCGCAGGAGCGCCCGGACGTGGCCGCCTTGCGCCGCTTGGGGTTCGCTGGCAGCGACGCCGAGGTCATCCAACGCGCTGCGCGCGAGGCGATGCCATTGCTGGTCGCCAGTTGTTCGGCGTCGAGCATGTGGGTGGCCAATGCCGCCACGGTCAGCCCGAGCGCCGACACCGCCGATGGGCGTGTGCACTTCACCGCAGCCAACCTCAACTGCAAGTATCACCGCAGCATCGAGCACCCGACCACCAGCCGCGTTTTGGCGGCGATGTTCGCCGACGCGCAGCACTTCGTCCATCACCCGGCGCTGCCTGCGGTGGCGCAGTTCGGTGATGAAGGCGCGGCCAACCACACGCGGTTTTGCCGCGACTACGGCGAGCCGGGAGTGGAATTCTTCGTCTATGGCCGCAGCGCGTTCGACAGCCGTTATCCGTCTCCGCAGAAGTACCCGGCACGCCAGACTCTGGAAGCGTCCCAGGCGGTGGCGCGGCTGCACGGCCTCAGCGCCGATGGCGTGGTCTACGCTCAACAGAATCCGACGGTGATCGACCAGGGCGTGTTCCACAACGACGTGATCGCGGTGGGTAATGGCCAAGTGCTGTTCCACCACCAGGACGCCTTTCTCGACAGCGATGCGGTGCTCGGCCAGTTGCAGACCAAGCTGGCGGCCAGGGGTGGGCAGTTCCAGGCCATCGCGGTGCCGCGCTCGGCGGTGACGGTGGAAGATGCTGTGCGCTCTTACCTGTTCAACAGCCAACTGCTGTCACGCGACGACGGCTCCATGGTGCTGGTGGTGCCCGAGGAGTGCCGCAACAACGAGCGGGTGTGGCAGTACCTGCAGCAGCTCACTGCGCAGCAGGGCGTGATCCGTGAGGTCAAGGTGTTCGACCTCAAGCAGAGCATGCGCAACGGCGGCGGCCCGGCATGCCTGCGTTTGCGTGTGGCGCTCAAAGAGCATGAGTTGGCGGCGGTCAACCCAGGCGTGATACTCACCGCGCCGCTGTATGAACGTCTGCTGCAGTGGGTGGATACGCATTATCGCGATCGCCTGGCCGACGCCGACCTGGCCGACCCGCAACTGCTCGATGAATGCCGTACGGCACTGGACGAGCTGACCCGGATCCTGAACCTGGGTAGTGTCTACCCGTTTCAATACCAACCTTGATAGAGAGAATCTTGTGATGTCCGATGCCCTGCGCCTGATCCTGGAAGATGAAGACGGCACCCAACTGGAAACCTCCTGCACACGCTTCGCGGTGATGTGGCAAGGCAAGGAGGTGTGGATCCAGCAGGATGGTCGCGGCCAGTTGCTGATCGGCGTCGACGTGGAGGAGGGCGATGCCGAATACGCCAACCTGCTGCTGCGCCCGATGGCCACCAACCTGGTCAGCCTGCAACTGGAGATGGAACCCGCCGAGGTCGACGAAGAAGACGATCACGTGCACGGCCCCGACTGCGGCCACCAACACTAAGGAAGCGCCCTATGCTCGCCCTCGGCAAACTGCTTGAGTTGACCCTCACCGATCATGAACCGGCCGAGAAGACCCAGGTGACGTCCCGGGGCGTGCGTCTGCGTTGGCTGGGCGAGGGGGCGCTGGAAGTGCGTCCGCCCGAAGGCGAGGACTGCGGGCTTGATCTGCTGCTTTCGGCAGGTATTCACGGCAACGAGACTGCGCCGATCGAGCTGCTCGAGCGGTTACTGCACGGCGTTGCCAGTGGCACCCTGATACCCCGTGCGCGGGTGTTGTTTTTGTTTGGCAATCCGGCTGCGATCCGCAAGGGCGAGCGCTTCGTGGAGCAGGACATCAATCGCCTGTTCAACGGTCGCCATGCCCTGTCCAGCGGTTTCGAGGCATTGCGTGCGGCCGAGCTGGAGCAGTTTGCCCGCGTCTTCTTCGCTACACCTGGCCGCCAGCGCCTGCATTACGATCTGCACACCGCCATTCGCGGCTCGAAGATCGAGCAGTTCGCCTTGTATCCGTTCAAGGAAGGTCGGCTGCATTCACGTGAGCAACTCGCGCGGTTGGCAGCGGCCGGTATCGAGGCGGTGCTGTTGCAGAGCAAGTCGTCGATCACCTTCAGCGCCTTTACCTACGAACAGCTCGACGCCGAAGCCTTCACCCTGGAGCTGGGCAAGGCGCGCCCGTTCGGGCAGAACGCGCCGGTCAACCTCGACCGGCTCGAGCAGCGCCTGATTCAGCTCATCGAACACGCCGAACCAGAGGCTGCGCAGAGCCTTGAGAACCTCAAGCTGTTCCGAGTCGCCCGCGAGGTCATCAAGCACAGTGATAACTTCCGCCTTCACCTGCCTGCGGACATCGAGAACTTTTCGCCGCTGCCGCAAGGCTACCTGCTGGCTGACGATATCGCCCAGACCCGCTGGGTGGTCGACGAGCAGGATGCGCGGATCATCTTTCCCAACCCCAAGGTGCGTAATGGGCTGCGTGCCGGCCTTCTGGTGGTGCCGGATGCCGGGCAGCAGTTGGGTTAGGCCGTTACGGGTAGCTCAATCGCGGTGGCAGCCCCAGTTCGAAGCGTAGGGCATTTTCATTGAAAGGCGGCGGATTGGTGTCGGTGTCCGGGGTAGTGGGATCGTCGTCGTAATCGAACATGGACCCTGGGTTGTCGAGTCCGACCGCCAACCGCTCGACGTTGTCCGTCACGCTTCCGGTGGCGTAGTTCCAGGCATGGCACAGCTCGTGGTACAGCATGACCAACGACGGTGTATCCAGACGCTGCGCCAACGGGTTGTAGTGGACCTCGCAGTAGCGTAGGCGGTCGCCGCGAACCCCATCGCGCATACGTGGATCGCCCAGGTTCAAATCGTAACTCGCGAAGGCATTGTCCAGCGCCTCGCAGGGCTTGATCGTTATGGTCATCTGTTGCGCTACCAGTCGATCGAGCAACACCGAGGCGCTCGGGCTGGCTCTGAGCATTGTCAGTTGACGCGTGACCTGGTCGACGTAGTGTGCATCACCCTTGATCTTGAAGGCGGCCACGTATTCAGGCGGCAGTTGGGCGTCCTGGAGTGGGTACAGCAAGGGCGCGCTGAAGCCACTCTCGGCGATGATGCGCGCAGGGTCGCCGTAAATCCGATCATCCTGTTTGCCGGTGCTCACTCGGTTGCTGCCGTGCAGCGCTTCGAGTGTGCCCTTGCCAGCCTCGACCTCAAGGCAGTCCTCGCCAGGGCCTGCGTAGAGCAGGCTGTATGCGGCGCCGCTACGCAGTACATCGTTGCCGGCGCCACCGTCGATCTCTACCTGCCTGAGCCCTTGCACAACGACGCGGTCATCACCGCCTCCGGCGTCCACCATCACTGAGCCGGCATCCAGTGCTTGCGCGTCCGGCGCAGGGCCGTGCACCTGTATGTCGTCGTTACCGTCGCCGCTCTCGATCACCGTGTGCCGGTCCAGGCTGGACTCGACGATCACCTGATCGTCGCCATCGCCAGTGCGTACCCGCACGGTATCGTGCGCTGCCAGCGTCAGGGTGCAGGTGACGTCGCGCCAGAGCAACGCAAGTCCTTCGGGGCAGTGGCGCACAATCAGGTTGCAGCCTTGGTCGAGCACCTCGATCAGCAACTGTCGGCTTTGGCGAGTGATCGTCAGCGGCCCGCTGCGATAGGGCAGGTTCTGCACGACTGAGACGCCGGAGGGATCTTCGATTCTAATTTCGTCCGGTGACATGGAGCGCTTCCTATAAGAACGATGGAAGTCGCATCTTGGCGCCTGATCCGCCTTGGCCAAGGCTATGTTCTTACCACCCGGCGCTGCTGAGAGGTGGATGAACAGGATTTAATCCATGTGCCGTTTTCTTTTGCGCGCAGATGCGCGGTAATTGGCTTGTCAGTGGCCAAAGCGACGATTTAGCATCCGCCGATGCCGTTTTTACCGCCGCGAGCCCGAAAATACTCAGGATTACCGGTTTGCATCGCATAAACACACTGCACCTTGCCTGCAGGACCGATATAATGCGGCCCTTTGCCGTCGTTTCGTCGATCCGACGCGTTAGCCAAAAACGGCCGCCGTTTCCGTGGAAGAACCTATGAAAAGCGCAGAAATCCGTGAAGCCTTCCTTCGCTTCTTCGAAGAGCAGGGCCACACCCGAGTTGCCTCCAGCTCGCTGATCCCGGGCAACGACCCGACCCTGCTGTTCACCAACGCCGGCATGAACCAGTTCAAGGACTGCTTCCTCGGTCAGGAAAAGCGCGCCTACACCCGCGCAGTGAGCAGCCAGAAATGCGTGCGTGCCGGCGGCAAGCACAACGACCTGGAAAACGTCGGCTATACCGCGCGGCACCATACCTTCTTCGAAATGCTGGGCAACTTCAGCTTCGGTGACTACTTCAAGCGCGACGCCATCACCTTCGCCTGGACCTTCCTCACGTCCGAGCAGTGGCTGAACCTGCCCAAGGACAAGCTCTGGGTCACCGTCTACGCGAGCGACGACGAAGCCTACGACATCTGGACCAAAGAGGTCGGCGTGCCGGCAGAGCGCATGGTGCGCATCGGTGACAACAAAGGCGCCCCTTACGCTTCCGACAACTTCTGGACCATGGGCGATACCGGCCCATGCGGCCCGTGCACCGAGATCTTCTTCGACCACGGGCCGGACATCTGGGGTGGCCCGCCCGGCTCGCCAGAAGAAGACGGTGACCGCTACATCGAGATCTGGAACAACGTCTTCATGCAGTTCAACCGTACGGCCGACGGCGTGCTGCATCCGCTGCCAGCGCCTTCGGTAGACACCGGTATGGGCCTGGAGCGCATCAGTGCGGTCATGCAACACGTGCACTCGAACTACGAGATCGACCTGTTCCAGAACCTGCTCGCCGCGGCCGCCAAGGCCATCGGTTGCAGCAACGACGAGCAGCCGTCGCTCAAGGTCGTGGCCGACCATATCCGCTCCTGCGGCTTCCTCATCGCCGACGGCGTGCTGCCCTCCAACGAGGGGCGTGGCTATGTGCTGCGTCGCATCATTCGCCGCGCCTGCCGTCACGGCAACAAGCTCGGCGCCAAGGGCAGCTTCTTCCACCTGATCGTCGCGGCCCTGGTCGCCGAGATGGGCGAGGCCTTCCCCGAGCTCAAGGGCCAGCAGGCGCATATCGAGCGCGTGCTCAAGACCGAAGAAGAGCAGTTCGCCAAAACGCTCGAGCAGGGTCTGCGCATCTTGGAGCAGGATCTGGCGCAGTTGCAGGGCAAGGTCGTGCCGGGCGATGTGGTGTTCAAGCTCTATGACACCTACGGTTTCCCCATGGACCTGACCGCCGACATCGCCCGCGAGCGCGAGTTGACCATCGACGAAGCCGGCTTCGAGCGCGAGATGGACGCCCAGCGCGAGCGCGCCCGCTCGGCCAGCGCCTTCGGCATGGACTACAACAGCCTGGTCAAGGTCGACACCGCCACCGAGTTCCTCGGTTACGAAGCGACCTACGGCGAAGGCAAGGTCATTGCGCTGTACAAGGACGGTCAGTCGGTCGATCAGTTGGGTGAAGGCGAGGAGGGTGTGGTGGTGCTCGACCGCACGCCGTTCTACGCCGAATCCGGTGGCCAGATCGGTGATGCCGGCTATCTGCAGTCCGGCGCCGTGCGCTTCGATGTGCGCGATACCACCAAGACCGGCGGGGCTTTCCTGCACCATGGCGTTGTCGCCAGCGGTGCGCTGCTGATCGGCGCGCCTGTCCAGGCCCATGTCGATGCCGACGTGCAGCACGCCACCTCGCTTAACCACTCTGCCACTCACTTGCTGCACGAAGCGTTGCGCCGGGTGCTGGGCGATCACGTGCAGCAAAAGGGCTCGCTGGTCGACAGTCAGCGCCTGCGGTTCGACTTCAGCCACTTCGAGGCGGTCAGGCCGGAACAGATCAAGGTGCTGGAAGACATCGTCAATGCCGAGATCCGTCGCAACACCGAAGTCACCACTGAACTGACCGATATCGACACCGCCAAGCGCAAGGGCGCCATGGCCTTGTTCGGTGAAAAGTACGGCGATACGGTGCGTGTGCTGACCATGGGCGGCGACTTCTCGGTGGAACTGTGCGGCGGTATCCACGCCAAGCGTACCGGCGACATCAGCCTGTTCAAGATCGTCAGCGAAGGTGGGGTGGCCTCCGGCGTGCGCCGTATCGAGGCGATCACCGGCGCAGCGGCGCTGGCCTGGCTGAACGCGGCCGAAGAGCAGGTCAAGGAAGCTGCGCAACTGGTCAAGGGCAACCGCGACAACCTGATCGACAAGCTGTCGGCTGTGCTGGAGCGCAACCGTCAGTTGGAGAAGCAACTCGAGCAGTTGCAGGCCAAGGCCGCCAGCGCCGCAGGGGACGATCTCTCCAATGCGGCCGTTGAGGTCAAGGGTGCCAAGGTGCTTGCCGCCCGTCTTGATGGGCAGGATGGCAAGGCGCTGCTGGCGCTCGTCGATCAGTTGAAGAACAAGCTCGGCCACGCAGTGATCCTGCTGGGCAGCGAGCATGAGGGCAAGGTCGTGCTGGTGGCCGGCGTGACCAAGGACCTCTCCAGCCAACTCAAGGCTGGCGACCTGATGAAACAGGCCGCTGCGGCGGTCGGCGGCAAGGGTGGTGGCCGTCCGGACATGGCTCAGGGTGGTGGCGTCGACGTCGCCGCGCTGGATCAGGCCCTGGCACTGGCCGTGCCGTTCGCCGAGCAGGGGCTTTGAGAGGAAGCGGCCGCGGGCATGACTGCCAGCGGCCGCTTCGGCAAGGATTGATTACTGGGTGCCCTTCGTGGGCTGAGGCACTTTGAAATGGCGTTGATCGTACAGAAATTTGGCGGCACCTCCGTCGGCTCAATCGAGCGGATCGAGCAGGTGGCCGACAAGGTCAAGAAACACCGCGAAGCCGGCGACGACCTGGTGGTTGTGCTGTCGGCCATGAGTGGGGAAACCAACCGTCTGATCGACCTGGCCAAGCAAGTCAGCGACCAATTGGTGCCCCGCGAACTGGACGTGATCGTTTCGACCGGCGAGCAGGTGACTATCGCATTGCTGGCCATGGCCTTGATCAAGCGCGGCGTGCCGGCGGTGTCCTATACCGGCAACCAGGTGCGCATCCTCACCGACAGTTCGCACAACAAAGCGCGCATCCTGCAGATCGACGATCAGAAGATTCGCGCCGACCTCAAGGAAGGCAAGGTGGTAGTTGTCGCCGGTTTCCAAGGTGTCGACGAGCAAGGCAACATCACGACCCTCGGTCGTGGCGGCTCCGATACCACTGGCGTTGCCCTGGCCGCGGCGTTGGGTGCGCAGGAGTGCCAGATCTACACCGACGTCGACGGTGTCTACACCACCGACCCGCGTGTGGTGCCGCAGGCGCGCCGCCTGGAGAAGATCACCTTCGAAGAGATGCTGGAAATGGCCAGCCTCGGCTCCAAGGTGTTGCAGATCCGCTCGGTGGAGTTCGCCGGCAAATACAACGTTCCGCTGCGCGTGCTGCACAGCTTCAAGGAGGGTCCGGGTACCCTCATTACCATCGATGAAGAGGAATCCATGGAACAGCCGATCATTTCCGGTATCGCCTTCAACCGTGATGAGGCCAAGCTGACCATTCGTGGTGTGCCGGATACCCCGGGTGTCGCCTTCAAGATCCTCGGCCCGATCAGCGCGGCGAACATCGAAGTCGACATGATCGTGCAGAACGTTTCCCACGATAACACCACCGACTTCACCTTCACCGTGCACCGTAACGAGTACGAGAAGGCGCTCAGCGTCCTGGAAAACACTGCGCGCGAGATCGGTGCCCGGGAAGTGATCGGCGACACCAAGATCGCCAAGGTGTCGATCGTCGGTGTGGGCATGCGCTCCCACGCCGGTGTGGCCAGTCGCATGTTCGAGGCGCTGGCCAAGGAAAGCATCAACATCCAGATGATCTCCACGTCCGAGATCAAGGTCTCGGTGGTGATCGAGGAGAAGTACCTGGAGTTGGCCGTGCGTGCGCTGCACACCGCGTTCGAGCTCGACGCGCCTGCCCGACAGAGCGAGTGACGCATTGCCCGCAGGGGCGCGGCCGATGCCGCGCCCTTCGTGTTTCTGGCTGGCGGGCGGGTTACTGTCCTTTTCCTGCCTGACAGCCGACAAGGGCGCCGGATCGTCCCGTCCGGCGCCCTGATTCCAACAGACTGTTGTCCCTGAATGAATTGCGTGAGGAGAAAGCTATGTTGATTCTGACTCGTCGGTGCGCCGAGAGCCTGATCATTGGAGACGGTGAGATCACCGTGACCGTCCTGGGTGTGAAAGGCAACCAGGTGCGTATCGGTGTGAGCGCCCCTAAAGAAGTGGCTGTTCACCGCGAGGAAATCTACCTGCGGATCAAGAAAGAGAAGGACGAAGAACCAAGCCTTTAATTTTTATCGGTTTTTTTTCAAAAAAAGGTTTGCAAACGGGGAAGGGTCTGGTTAATATACGCCCCGTGTTGCGGTGAGGTGGCCGAGTGGCCGAAGGCGCTCCCCTGCTAAGGGAGTATACCTCATAAGGGTATCGGGGGTTCGAATCCCCCCTTCACCGCCATTTTTCGTGTAGGGCGCTGTAGCAGGTCAAGTTGCTAAGTCGTTGAAATTAAACGAAATAGTACTTGGCAAAATGATTCAGCGAACTATAATGCGCGGCAAGACACGGACTCATAGCTCAGCTGGATAGAGTACTCGGCTACGAACCGAGCGGTCGGAGGTTCGAATCCTCCTGAGTCCGCCATACAATGAGGCGGCTTTCCTAGGAAAGCGCATCATTCAACCAGTGGTAATCTGGTCTAAAACTACCAACTGTGGACTCATAGCTCAGCTGGATAGAGTACTCGGCTACGAACCGAGCGGTCGGAGGTTCGAATCCTCCTGAGTCCGCCACTTTATGAAGTGGTTTTGCTTGCCGAAAGGCTGCTCAGTGAAGCCAAGTCAAAAACCAGTGGTAACCTGGTCTAAAATTACCAACCACGGACTCATAGCTCAGCTGGATAGAGTACTCGGCTACGAACCGAGCGGTCGGAGGTTCGAATCCTCCTGAGTCCGCCACACCCAAAAAGCCCGCTCACTGTAGCGGGCTTTTTCATGTCTGTCGTTCGGTGCTGCAGCCTGCAGGGCGTCTGTGCCCGCGATGTGATTTTTCACAGCGCGACGCCGTCGCACTGTAGGCTTCGAGCGTTGTCAGAGCTTTAACGCGCAAACGATTGGTACAACCAAAAATTTAAGCGATCACCTGGCTCGACCCGTGTATGATTGCGCCCGTCAGCCCCGCCGGGGCTTGTGGAATACCACCATGGACTTACCCAGTAGTTACTCCTTACTGATTCTTGCCAAGCCAGATCTGACCGATTGATTCTCCCGGCGTGCCCACTGCTGGGAGTGGAGTTCGCCTATGACCGAAGTCGAAGTAAAGAAAGTTCAAGAAAGCCTGCAGGATCGTCTGGCTCAGGTGATCGAGCTGCTGCAGCGCCAACGTCTGGTCGAAGACCTGACCCACCGCCAGGAAGGTCAGCACAACGACCTGGTGGAAAACCTCGTCCACCGGCAGAACCTGGTCGAGCTGCAACGCAAGCTCGATGATCTGCACCCCGCCGATATCGCCTACATCCTTGAAGCCTTGCCCCTGGAAGACCGTCTGACGGTCTGGCAGTTGGTGCGCTCGGATCGCGATGGCGACATTCTCCTGGAAGTCTCCGACGCTGTGCGCCAGACGCTGATCGCCGACATGGACGATCACGAGCTGCTCGCTGCCGCCAAGGAGATGGATGCTGACGAACTGGCTGACCTTGCGCCAGAGCTGCCTCGCGACGTTGTTCATGAGCTGATGGAGAGCCTCGATGCCCAGCAGCGCGAGCGCGTGCGCTCGGCGTTGAGCTACGACGAGGAGCAGGTCGGTGCGCTGATGGACTTCGAGATGGTCACCATCCGCGAAGACGTCAGCCTTGAAGTGGTGCTGCGTTACCTGCGCCGGCTCAAAGAGCTGCCTGGCCACACCGACAAACTGTTCGTGGTCGATCAGGGCGGCATCCTCAAAGGCGTGTTGCCCATCAAGCGCTTGCTGGTCAATGACCCGGACAAGAAGGTGGCGGAGGTCATGGCGACCGATCCGGTCAGCTTCACACCCGAAGAAGATGCTTATGATGCGGCGCAGGCCTTCGAGCGTTATGACTTGGTATCCGCTCCGGTGGTGGACAAAGGCGGGCGTCTCATTGGTCGTCTGACCATCGATGAAATGGTCGACCTGATTCGTGAGGAAAGTGAGAGCGAAGTGCTCAACATGGCCGGTCTGCGCGAGGAGGAAGATATCTTCGCTTCGGTTTGGCGTTCGTTGCGCAACCGTTGGGCATGGCTTGCGATCAACCTGATCACTGCTTTCGTCGCTTCGCGGGTGATCGGTCTGTTCGAAGGTTCGATCGAGAAGCTAGTGGCCCTGGCTGCGTTGATGCCTATCGTCGCCGGCATCGGTGGCAACTCGGGCAACCAGACCATCACCATGATCGTGCGTGCCATGGCGCTGGATCAGGTATCGCCTGGTAACACGCGCCGCTTGATGCGCAAGGAGCTGGCGGTGTCGCTGCTCAATGGCCTGATCTGGGGTGGGGTGATCGGTGCGGTGGCGTTCCTGCTCTACGGCAGTTGGTCGTTGGGTGTGGTGATGACCGCAGCCATGACCCTCAACCTGTTGCTGGCGGCCTTCATGGGCGTCCTGATTCCCATGACCCTGACGCGTTTGGGGCGAGACCCTGCGATGGGCTCGAGCGTGATGATCACGGCGGTGACCGACAGCGGCGGCTTCTTCATCTTCCTGGGTCTGGCGACGCTGTTCCTGCTCTGAGGCTTTGCAGCCACCACGAAAAAAGCCAGCTTGCGCTGGCTTTTTTCGTGGGCGTTGGAAACCTCAGGAGGCGTCTGCGGCCATTTCCACATCGTGGGCGATGAGGGCGACCAGGGCATTCTGCTGGCGGTGGGTAAGCTGGCGGAAGCGTTGCAGCAGCTCGCGCTCGTGCAGCGACAACTCAGGGCTGTCCAGACGCATGCTCAGTTCATCGCCCAGGGCGCCTTCCTGGATAAGGCTTTGCTCCAGGCGGGCGATGATCTCGGAGTTCATGCTGCGGTGATGGTTGCGCGCTACCTCGGCAATGCGCTCACGCATCCCGTCAGGCAGGCGGACGACAAACTTGTCAGCGGTGCGGCTGGAGTAGATAGCCTGTTTCATTGGGCGCATATTAATTGACCGGTTAGTTCGGGTTCAGGGAAGCGGTTCTCAAATTGGCCGCACGGTTGTGGCTACGACCGTGGCGAGAGCAAAATGTTCAACCGTTGTGATTTTGGATGCTCATCTTGCCTCAAGGTCGCCGTTTCTTTGGCGTCAATTCTGTGACAAATAGTGATCCGAATAAAGGCTTTTTGCCAGCACCAATTATCAGAAATGCGTACTGGTTTGAAAAGTTTTACACGCGATCAGTTTGCACTTAAGTCCGCATCCGGCTCAAAAGAGCGGGTAAAACCGGCAAAAGCCTAGGGAAATGACTAAAGGCCCTAAGGATCTTGCGCTGCCAGCAGACTGCCTCGACGACCTGTCACAAGCACTCCCCATCAGGCCTTCAATGCCCGACGTTGACGTTTGGACCGCGGTCACGGGAAAAATTCCCTGTCGATGCCACTAATATGCAATTAATCCCGTAGGCGTGCTGGGGAGGGGAACGGAGGAAGAGGACGACACGCCAGGCGCTATCTTGGTCATGACAAATAGCGATGGGATGGTTAACATGCGGGCCTTGTGCGTCGCACTCGAGCCTGGTTAGCTTCTCCAAGCTACTGAATCTGCGTAGAATGCTCGCCGCGATGTCCCCTTAGTTCAACGGATAGAACAAGCCCCTCCTAAGGGTTAGATGCTGGTTCGATTCCAGCAGGGGACACATCTCTTTCTCTGGCCAGTGCGCGCCAGACCGCCAGGGCCGCCAATGCTGCAACCCCGGCCCGCCTGTCTATGTCATCAAATATGCAACGCGTGTCCCAGCGCCCGTAGTGCAGCTTCCTGTACCGCCTCGCCGAGCGTTGGATGAGCATGGATGGTGCCGGCTACATCCTCCAGGCGCGCGCCCATCTCCAGCGATTGGGCAAAGGCTGTAGACAATTCCGACACCGCCGCCCCGACCGCCTGCCAGCCCACGATCAGATGATTGTCGCGGCGCGCCACTACCCGCACGAAGCCGCGCTTGGCCTCCAGGCTCATGGCTCGGCCATTGGCGGCGAAGGGGAACTGCGCGACGATGCAGTCCAAGCCTAGCGCCTGGGCTTGTTCCGGCGTCTTGCCGGCCACCACCACTTCCGGATCGGTGAAGCACACCGCAGCAATGGCGGCGGGTTCGAATCGCCGCGCCTTGCCGGCGACCAGCTCGGCCACCATTTCGCCCTGGGCCATGGCTCGGTGTGCGAGCATCGGCTCGCCTGCCACATCGCCGATGGCCCAGACGTTACGCATGCTGGTCTGGCAGCGTTCGTCGATGGCGATAGCCGCCCCGTTCATGGTCAAGGCCAGGCCTTCAAGGCCAAAGCCGTGAGTGCGCGGCCGACGCCCAACGGCCACCAGCACCTGGTCGGCCTCCAGGCGCAGCCGTTCGTCAGCCTTGGAGCGTGCCCGCAGACTGCCATCCTCATACCCCTCGACGCTGTATCCCAAGTGCAGAGCAATGCCGAGCGCCTTCAGCGATTCAGACACCGGTGCCGTGAGCTCGGCATCGTAGCTCGGCAGAATACGCTCGCGCGCCTCCACCACGCTGACTCGCGCGCCGAGCTTGCGATAGGCAATGCCCAGTTCCAGGCCAATGTAGCCACCCCCGACGACCACCAGGTGTTCTGGCAGACGCTCAGGTGCCAGGGCCTCGGTGGAGGAAATCACCGGCCCGCCGAGGGGGAGCATCGGCAGTTCGACGCTGCTGGAGCCGGTTGCCAGCAGCAGGTGCTCGCACTGGATACGCTGGCCTTCGACCTCCACGTGCTTGCCGTCGAGGATCTTCGCCCAGCCATGGATGACCTGCACACCATGCTTTTTCAGCAGGGCGGCGACGCCGCTGGTGAGGCGGTCGACGATACCGTCCTTCCATTGCACGCTACGACTGATATCCAGCTGTGGCCCCGTCACGCGGATACCCAGCGGCGAGTCGCCGCTCAGCCGGGTGGCCTGGTGGAACTGCTCAGCGACATGAATCAAGGCCTTGGACGGAATGCAGCCAACGTTCAGGCAGGTGCCGCCCAGTGCCTGGCCCTCGACCAGCACGGTCGGAATGCCCAGTTGTCCGGCGCGGATGGCCGCCACGTAGCCGCCGGGCCCGCCGCCGATGATCAGCAGGGTCGTCTCGATGATCGGTTGCATACTCACTCCACGAACAGGCAGGCGGGTTGTTCCAGCAGGCCGCGCACGGCCTGGATGAACAGCGCGGCATCCATGCCGTCGACCACACGGTGATCGAACGAGCTGGACAGGTTCATCATCTTGCGCACGACGATCTGCCCGCCGACGACCACCGGCCGCTCGACGATGCGGTTGACCCCGACGATCGCCACTTCCGGGGTATTGACCACCGGCGTGCTGACGATGCCGCCCAGGGCGCCCAGGCTGGTCAGGGTGATGGTCGAACCGGACAGCTCTTCGCGACTGGCCTTGTTGCCGCGTGCGGCCTGCGCCACGCGGGCGATCTCACTGGCGTTGTCCCACAGGCTGCCTGCCTCGGCGTGGCGCAACACCGGCACCATCAAACCGCTGTCGCTTTGGGTGGCAATACCGACGTGAACAGCGCCGTGGCGGGTGATGAGCTGGGCTTCGTCGTCATAAGTGGCGTTGATCTGTGGGAAGTCACGCAGGGCGACCACCAACGCGCGCACCAGCAATGGCAGCAGGGTGAGTTTGCCGCGACGCTCGCCGTACTGCGCGTTGAGCTGCTGGCGCAAGGCTTCGAGCTGGGTCACGTCGACTTCTTCGACGTAACTGAAATGTGCCACTCGGCGTTTGGCGTCCTGCATGCGCTGGGCGATCTTGCGCCGCAGACCGATCACCGGCACCTGTTGGCTGTCGGTGCGTTTGCCGCAGGCGGGCGACCGCTGACCCGCAGCGCCCTGTGGTGCGCTGATGAAGGCATCCAGGTCTTCGTGGAGAATCCGCCCGGCCGGCCCGCTGCCGTGCACGTAGCGCAACTCGATGCCGGCATCCAGCGCGCGCTTGCGCACGGCGGGGGAGGCCAGCGGTTTTTCCTGGGCTTCGCGTGGGACGATGGGCGAGGCGAACGGACCGGCTTCAGGCGTGGAAGTGCGCTCGATGGGCGGCTGTGGCGCTGCCTGGACTTCGACCTGTGCCGGCGCGACGGCGGCCGCGGACTGTTGCACCTGGCTCGGCGCGGCATCGACATGATTGCCGCTGCCTTCGACCTCGATCCGGATCAGTTCGCTGCCAACGGCCATGACCTCTCCGGGTTGCCCGCCCAAGGCCAGCACCTTGCCGCTGACCGGCGAGGGAATCTCCACCGTGGCCTTGTCGGTCATGACATCGGCCACTACCTGATCCTCGGCGATCAGGTCGCCGACCTTGACGAACCACTCCACCAGCTCGACCTGGGCGATGCCTTCGCCGATGTCCGGCATCTTGATGACGTGCGTGCCCATTCAGACCTCCATGACCCGTTTCAATGCCGCACCGACCCGCGCAGGCCCTGGGAAGTAGGCCCATTCCTGTGCGTGAGGGTAGGGTGTGTCCCAGCCGGTGACGCGTTCGATCGGTGCTTCGAGGTGATGGAAGCAGTGCTCCTGCACCAGCGACACCAGTTCGGCGCCAAAGCCGCAGGTGCGCGTGGCCTCGTGCACCACCACGCAGCGTCCGGTCTTTTTCACTGAGGCCACGATTGTGTCCAGGTCCAGCGGCCACAGGCTGCGCAAGTCGATCACCTCGGCATCGACGCCGCTCTCTTCGGCGGCCACCTGGGCCACGTAGACCGTGGTGCCATAGGTGATCACTGTGACATCGTTGCCGGGGCGAGTGATGGCGGCCTTGTCCAGCGGCACGCGGTAGTAACCGTCGGGCACTGCGCTGTGCGGGTGCTTGGACCAAGGCGTCACCGGGCGATCGTGGTGGCCGTCGAAGGGGCCGTTGTACAGGCGCTTGGGCTCGAGGAAGATCACCGGGTCGTCGCATTCGATGGAGGCGATCAGCAGGCCCTTGGCATCGTAGGGGTTGGACGGCATCACCGTGCGCAGGCCGCAGACCTGGGTGAACATCGCTTCCGGGCTTTGGCTATGGGTCTGGCCGCCGTAGATACCGCCGCCGCAGGGCATGCGCAGGGTCAGTGGGGAGATGAATTCGCCCGCCGAGCGATAGCGCAGGCGCGCCATCTCTGAGACGATCTGGTCGGAGGCAGGATAGAAGTAGTCGGCGAACTGGATTTCCACCAGCGGGCGCAAGCCATAGGCGCCCATGCCTACCGCCGTGCCGACGATGCCGCTCTCGGAGATCGGCGCGTCGAACACCCGCGACTTGCCGTACTTGGCCTGCAGGCCCTCGGTGCAGCGGAACACGCCGCCGAAGTAACCGACGTCCTGGCCATAGACGACCACGTCCTCGTCGCGTTCGAGCATGACATCCATGGCCGAGCGCAGGGCCTGGATCATGGTCAGGGTGCTGGTGGTCATGGCGTTTTCCGGGTTGATGCTGGTGTGATCGTTCATCTCAAACCCCCAGGTCCTGGCGTTGACGACGCAGGTGATCGGGCATGTCCTTGTACACGTCCTCGAACATCGAGGCGGCGCTGGGAATGTGGCCATTGGCAAGGGTGCCGAACTGCTCGGCCTCTTTCTGTGCCTTGACCACTTCGGCTTCCAGTTCGGCGCTGACGGCTTGGTGCTCGTCATCGGACCAGTGCCCCGCCTTGATCAGGTGCTGCTTGAGGCGGGCGATCGGGTCGCCCAGCGGGAAGTGGCTCCAGTCGTCGGCAGGACGGTACTTGGAGGGATCGTCGGAGGTGGAATGGGGGCCGGCGCGGTAGGTGACCCACTCGATCAGGGTCGGGCCCAGGCCCCGGCGAGCACGTTCGGCGGCCCAGCGCGAAGCGGCGTAGACGGCGATGAAATCGTTGCCGTCGACCCGCAGCGAGGCGATGCCGCAGCCCACGCCGCGGCCGGCGAAGGTGGTCGATTCGCCGCCGGCGATGGCCTGGAAGGTGGAGATCGCCCACTGATTGTTGACCACGTTGAGGATCACCGGCGCGCGGTAGACGTGGGCGAAGGTGAGGGCGGTGTGAAAATCGGATTCAGCCGTGGCGCCGTCGCCGATCCAGGCCGAAGCGATCTTGGTATCGCCCTTGATCGCCGAGGCCATGGCCCAGCCAACAGCCTGCACGAACTGCGTGGCCAGGTTGCCGCTGATGGTGAAGAACCCGGCCTCGCGCACCGAGTACATGATCGGCAATTGGCGGCCTTTGAGCGGATCGCGCTCGTTGGACAGCAACTGGCAGATCATGTCCACCAGCGACACGTCGCGGGCCATCAGGATGCTTTGCTGGCGGTAGGTGGGGAAGCACATGTCGCTGCGGTTCAGCGCCAGGGCCTGACCGCTGCCGATGGCTTCCTCGCCCAGGCTCTGCATGTAGAAGGACATCTTCTTCTGACGCTGGGCGACCACCATGCGGCTATCGAAGATGCGCGTCTTGAGCATGGTGCGCAGGCCCTGGCGCAGCACCTGCGGGTCGATGCCTTCGGCCCAGGGACCGACGGCGTCGCCCTGTTCGTCGAGCACGCGCACCAGGCTGCCGGACAAATCGGCGGTCTCGGCGGGTTCGACGTCAATGGGCGGTTTGCGAACTTGACCGGCGTCATTCAGGCGCAGGTAGGAAAAATCGGTCTGGCAGCCTGGCCGGCCTGTAGGCTCGGGCACATGCAGACGCAGGGGGGCGTACTCGTTCATGCTGTTTACGCTCGCTCGAATATTGTTTTTGTGAGCTTTGCAACGATCGCCGCTGAGTGCCGGCTCGTGACTGGCAGGTCAGCGTTCCCTACATCTTAGAGGCTGGCTCGGAGAATATTTCTCTCAAGTTGATTGCCTTTGCCGCAGGGCGCAGATAAACATTCCGCACAACCACAAGAATCAGGTGAATTTGTCTCATGCGAAAACTCGATCGCACGGATATCGGCATTCTCAACAGCCTCCAGGAGAATGCACGGATCACCAACGCTGAACTGGCGCGCTCGGTGAACCTGTCGCCCACCCCTTGCTTCAACCGCGTCAAGGCCATGGAGGAGCAGGGTGTGATCCGTCAGCAGGTGACGTTGCTGTCGCCAGAGGTGCTGGGACTGGACGTCAATGTGTTCATCCATGTGAGCCTGGAGAAACAGGTGGAGCAATCGCTGCACCGTTTCGAGGAGGAAATCGCCGAGCGCCCGGAGGTGATGGAGTGCTACCTGATGACCGGCGATCCGGATTATCTGTTGCGTGTGCTGCTGCCCAGTATCCAGGCGCTGGAGCGCTTTCTCGACTACCTGACGCGCTTGCCGGGGGTGGCCAACATCCGTTCCAGCTTCGCCCTCAAACAGGTGCGTTACAAGACCGCCTTGCCGCTGCCGGCCAACGGCATGACCCTGCGGGAATAGGGCATAGCCGTCACCCTGTGCGGGGTGCTTGATATTTTAAACACCCCCGGCCTATGTTGTGCCTGTCGCCGCTCGCGGCCAGCCAAAACAACAAGGATCTCTGTGATGACGACCCAAGGCCTGCGCTCTGCTGCCGAGCGCCTGACCGGCATCGACGAAATCGAATGCGTCACGCCCGACCTGAACGGCGTACCTCGAGGCAAGGTGATGACCGCCGAGGGTTTCCTCGAAGGGCGACGCTTGCAGATGGCGCGTGGCGTATTGCTGCAGTGCATCATGGGCGGCTACCCCCCGGCGAAGTTCTACGGCAGTGACGACGGTGATCTGGCACTGGTCGCTGACCCAAAACAGACCCACGTGCTGCCCTGGAGTGACCGCCCACGGGCGCTGGCGATTTGTGATGCGGTGGAGCTTGATGGCACACCCTCGCCGTTGTCCACGCGCGGCCAGCTCAAGGCGGTCATCGCACGCTATGCCGCCCTCGGCCTGGCGCCGGTGGTGGCCACCGAGCTGGAGTTCTTCGTCTTCGCCGCCAATCCGGATCCGCACCAGCCGTTCGTGCCGCCCCTGGGCCTGGATGGGCGTCGCGAACTGGGCCACTCGGCCTTCAGCGTCAGCTCCAACAATGGCCTGCGGCCGTTCTTCGACGAGGTGTACCGTTGCATGGCGGCGCTGGGGCTGCCGCGCGATACTTTCATGCACGAGATGGGTGTCAGCCAGTTCGAGATCAATCTGCTGCACGGTGATGCCTTGTTGTTGGCCGACCAGACCTTCCTGTTCAAGCACCTGCTCAAGGAAGTAGCGCTCAGGCACGGGCTGACCGTGGTGTGCATGGCCAAGCCGCTGGCGCGCACGCCGGGCAACTCGATGCACATCCACCAGAGCCTGGTCGAAATCGCCACAGGTCGAAATGTCTTCAGTGACGAGCAGGGGCGGGCGACCGAGCGCTTCGATCACTTCATCGGCGGACTGCAGGCTTGCATGGCCGACTTCACCGCGCTGTTCGCACCCAACGTCAATTCCTACCAGCGGCTGTGTCACCCGTACGCCTCACCGAACAACGCCTGCTGGTCGCAGGACAACCGCGCCGCCGGCCTGCGCATCCCAGCCAGCGCGCCCGTGGCCCGGCGCGTGGAAAACCGCCTGCCGGGGGCCGACTGCAACCCCTACCTGGCGCTCGCTGCCAGCTTGGCGGCTGGCCTTCACGGCCTGGAGCGCAGGCTGCAACCTGCACCGGCCGTGCAAGGTGAGTTCACCGTGCCTGAGCACCTGAGCCTGCCGTGCACCTTGCATGCCGCTCTCGAACGCCTGCGTCGCAGCGCACTGGCGCGGGAACTGTTCGGCGAGGTGTTCATCGAAGGATACGTCGCTACCAAGCTGCTGGAACTGAGCGATTTTCTCGACGAGATCACCCCCTGGGAGCGGCGGGTGCTGGCCGCGCAGGCCTGATCGAGACACGCCGTTCTGCGCCTGCGTCGCCGCTGGTTTTTTTTCCGGCCAGCGGCCCATGAACGGTTCACAGACCTTATGCTGTCCAGCAGCACCATACCTGCCCAAGGAGCCCGCGGGGTCGCATGCGCCAGATCTGGAAGTCCTTTCGTTCGTTGTATTTCGCTGCGTTGATGATGCTGATCGGTTCCGGTCTGCTCAGTACCTACCTGGCCCTGCGCCTGGCCGCCGATCAGGTCGACAGCCTGTGGGTGGGTGCGCTGATGGCCGCCAACTATTTCGGCCTGGCATTGGGCGGCAAGGTCGGCCATCGGCTGATCGGCCGGGTCGGGCATATCCGGGCCTATGCCACCTGCGCCGGTATCGTCGGCGCGGCGGTGCTGGGACACGGCATGACCAACTACGTACCGGCCTGGATCGGCCTGCGGGTGATCGTTGGCCTGGGCATGATGTGCCAGTACATGGTCATCGAGAGCTGGCTCAACGAGCAGGCCGATGCCAAGCAGCGGGGTGCGGTGTTCAGCGGCTACATGATCGCTTCCTACCTGGGCCTGGTGCTGGGTCAGTTGATCCTGGTGGTACACCCGGCACTGGGTCCTGAGCTGCTGATGCTGGTGGCCATGTGCTTTGCCCTGTGCCTGGTGCCGGTGGCCATGACCCGTCGAATTCACCCTGCACCGTTGCGGCCTGCACCCATGGAGCCGAAGTTCTTCATCAAGCGGGTGCCGCAGTCGTTGAGCACGGTACTGGGCGCAGGATTGATCGTCGGTGCGTTCTACGGTCTGGCCCCGCTGTATGCAGCGCGCCAGGGGCTCAGTACCGAGCAGGTCGGTCTGTTCATGGGCTGCTGCATCTTCGCCGGTCTCGTGGTGCAGTGGCCGCTGGGCTGGTTGTCGGACCGCTATGACCGTGCGCTGCTGATTCGCAGCATCTCCATAGGACTGGCCGTGGCGTCGCTGCCGCTGGCGATTCTGCCCAGCGTGCCCTTGGAGGTGTTGTTCGCGATGGGCTTCATCGTGTCGCTGCTGCAGTTCTGCCTGTACCCGCTGGCCGTGGCGTTTTCCAACGACCACGTGGAAAGCGAGCGGC
This sequence comes from Pseudomonas sp. SC11, assembly GCF_047039205.1. Lineage (NCBI taxonomy): Bacteria > Pseudomonadati > Pseudomonadota > Gammaproteobacteria > Pseudomonadales > Pseudomonadaceae > Pseudomonas > Pseudomonas sp. SC11. Next base: position 1,856,313 of record NZ_CP178183.1, read on the forward strand.
GGGTGTCGTTGACGGCGATGTTGCTGGTGACCTACGGCGTCGGCGCGAGCATTGGGCCGCTGGTGGCGGGCGTGCTGATGAAGGTACTTGGCGCGCAGATGCTGTACGCCTTCTTCGTGTTCTTCGCCTTGGTACTGGTCTGGCGCATACGGCCCAAAGCGGTTACCGGTCTGCACCAGGTGCAGGATGCGCCGCTGGGTCACGTGGCGATGCCGGCGGCGGGCTCGCCTTTGTCGGCGGCGCTCGACCCGCGGGTGGATGAGCAGACGGTTCAGGATGTGATGCAGACGCCGGTGGCGGCCGAAGACACCGAGGCCACCGAAGGCGAGATCGAGCATCCGGCTTCGGTCGATCCCGCTGTTTCCCAGGCGCCCCTGGACAAGTCAGGTTGAAGCGCATGGAACGCAAAAGGGCCGCTTGAGCGGCCCTGGCAATCCCGGCTATCGGCGCGGAATCAATAATCGTCTTTGTCGAATCGCCGCGCTTCACGCTGCAACTGATAAACGAAGCTCTCGACCTTGCGCTGGCCCTGGCCGCTGAGGTTGTGAAAGCGCAAGCCGGCAAAGGTGGTGTTGATGCGCTCTTCGAAGTGCAGGTGCCGTAGCTCCACCATCACATCGCTCAGGCCAAGCGGATTGGCAGCCTTGAAGCGTTCATAGACCTGACCCAGCTGCAGACGCTCCTCGACGTTGCCGTCGAAACGCAGCTTGCAACCGGTGGCGGATACGTCCAGCAGCTTGCCACGCATGGCGCCGTTGCCTTTGAGGTGCGTGCCATCGAGGGTGATGTCGACCAGTTGCGACAGCTTCAGCGCAGCGCGGAAGGCGTTACGACGCTGGTGGTAGGTCATTTCCTGCGGAAGCGCGCCACGGTAGCAGCGGTGCCCATCGACTTCACCGAGGGTCAGCGAGGTATTGCATTCCCAAGCGATGCGTACCCCATCATGAAAGCCCTCGACGCGGAAAGGCTCGCCGTTTTCGATGAATCGCTCGCCATCACGGGGAATGAGCTCGTCCAGGGCCAGCACGTCGGCATCCCGGTCCACGTGAACCACGTAGCTCTGGAAACGCTGGCTGCGCTCGGGGAAGCTGATGATCAGCGGGTCGTGGCTGTCCATCAGTTGGCGCAGGTTGGCCGCAATTTCCAGCGCGGTGGTGAGCACCTTCGGTGGCTGAGGTGCATCGGTTTCAGTGAACACGGATTATCGATCTCCAGGCAAAAACGGCACACGCAAGTTACGGCATTTTGCCAGTATGATCCGTGCCTTGAACAGGACTATTAAACCTGGCTGATCGCCCGAGGCTTGTCCATGGGGGAGGTGGTGCCACGGCTGTCATACAGTGACGGAGAGTCGCCACCCATGAGGATTCTGATCTGATTGGCCGTGGCGTGCTGCTGCACCTGGATGACCCGACCGTTGGTCTCGTTGACCTTCTGGCAAGCGTCCATCAGGCCGGTCAGCACATCGAGCTGCTGGAGGATGAGCTCACCATTGACCGACTGCGCGGCAACGGCCTGCACGCCTGCCCGGTCGGCACTCAGGCCCAGCCCGTTGAGCAGGTGATTACGGCGCATGCCCTGCTGCTCGAGCAAGACGATCAGCGACTGCTTGCGGGCCAGGATGGTCTCCAGTACCTGCATGTCACGACCATGCAGGGCCACCGTCTCCTTTTGCAGGAGGTCGAGCAGTTCCTGGGTCGGCGCGATGTCGTCTTCGATCAGTTGCAGCAGTGTGGTGTCGTGCATGGCTGGCTCTGGGCTCTGGCGTCCTGTGAGTCAGCGCACCCGGGGGTTAGCGCTGAGCTTCGAAATCAAGCAGTTTGGAGGCGACACGGCCGGCATCGACCTTGTAGCTGCCATCGGCGATCGCTTGCTTCAACTGCGCCACACGGGCGTTGTCGACTGCGGGCTGATCGCGCAGCTTGTCGCTGATCTGTTGCAACTTCTGGGCCTCTTGGCTCAGGTGTACCGCTTCTCCGCTGACGCTGGCCGGCTTGCTGGTATCGCTGCTGGCCGCGGCTTTTTCGCTGTTGCCGCTTGCGCTGGTGCTGCGCACGCCGCCCGCTACGGACGGGGAGTTATTCAAACGACTGAAGTCGATGACCATGATCAGAAACCTCTGGGTAAATAGGACGCTTGCCTTTGTTTCGGCTAACCCGGAGCAAACTTTAGGCATAAAAGTTTTGCCGTCCGTCAGTACAGGCGCGCATCCCGATTTCTGACCCAGTTTAGGAAAGGCGGTTCCTTGCCGCCAGTCCCCCACCCGTTACATAGGCACCTCGACCTGGCCCGGTCCGATCACCGTGGCCTTGACCACCCGCTTGGAATTGAGGTTGCGCACGCGGATCTGCTCGGTCAGGCCGCCTTTGGCCAGCGCCTCCCCCGGCATTCTCACGCTCAGGCCGCCGCTGCGGGCGGTGATCACCACCTGGTCGCCCTTGCGAATCACTTCGGCCTGCTCCAACTGCTGCAAGGTGAGCACCTGGTCCATCACGGTGGGGCGCAACAGCTTCATGCCCACGGCTTGATCGAGGTCGCTGATGAACCCTTGGCCCAGGCTGCTGACGTCGCGCTCGCGCAGGGTCACGTCGCCTTCGCCGATCACGCTTTCGCGCTTGAGCGGGCGGGTCATGACCACCACGTCGCGCAGCAGCTTGACCTGCGCCGGCACGAACACGGTCCACGGCGCTTCGCCGTCACAGCGTACCCGCACCGTCACTCGCCCCAGTGGCTGTGCCGGACTTTCCAGCGAGGCGTCCAGCGACTGGCTGCACAGCGGCATGCGCAGGCGCGGGTCGAGGCTGTTGACCTGGATGTCATAACGCCCAGGGGTCTGCGTGCGGCTCAGATAATCTTCGACGGTGAACTCAAGAAACCCTTGGGTGACACCGATAAGTTGTTCAGGCAAGGTAAACGAATCCGCCAGCGTGCGAGCGCCGGACGCGAACAGGCAAGCGGTGGCCAGAAAAAGGGCCACGAGGCGTGTCGGTCGTCGGAAAAATGTCGTTTTCGTGTACATGGGCTCAAAAAAGCAAAGCCCGTGCCGACTTGTTGTCTAGCAAGCAGAAAAACATAAGGAGTCTGGCATGGCTGGCGTTATGGATTCGGTCAACCAGCGCACACAGCTGGTTGGACAGAATCGCCTGGAGCTGCTGTTGTTCCGTCTCAATGGCGATCAACTCTACGGCATCAACGTGTTCAAGGTGCGGGAGGTGCTGCAGTGCCCGGACCTGACCCTGTTGCCCAAGTCACATGCGGTGGTGCGTGGCGTGGCGAACATTCGCGGGGCGACCATTCCCATTCTCGACCTGTCGATGGCCACCGGTCTGCCGGGCCTGAAGGAAGAGACGCGCAACAGTTTCGTGATCATCACCGAATACAACACCAAGACCCAGGGCTTCCTGGTGCACTCGGTCGAGCGCATCGTCAACATGAACTGGGAAGAAATCCATCCGCCACCCAAGGGCACCGGCCGCGATCACTACCTCACGGCGGTCACCCGTGTGGACAATCGCATGGTCGAGATCATCGACGTGGAGAAGGTGCTGGCCGAAGTGGCGCCGTCGTCGGAGTCGGTCTCGGCCGGCGTGGTGGATGCCGACGTGCAGGACAAGGCCGTGTTGCTGCGGGTGCTGACGGTCGATGACTCGTCGGTGGCACGCAAGCAGGTCAGCCGTTGTCTGCAGACCGTGGGCGTGGAAGTGGTGGCACTCAACGATGGCCGTCAGGCGCTCGACTACCTGCGCAAGCTGGTCGATGAGGGCAAGCGTCCGGAAGAAGAATTCCTGATGATGATTTCCGACATTGAAATGCCGGAGATGGACGGCTATACCCTCACTGCCGAGATTCGCAGCGATCCACGCATGCAAAAGCTGCACATCCTCCTGCATACTTCGCTGTCGGGCGTGTTCAACCAGGCGATGGTCAAGAAAGTCGGTGCTGATGACTTCCTGGCCAAGTTCAGGCCGGATGACCTGGCCCACCGCGTGGTCGACCGGATCAAGGCGACGCACTGAAACTGTCGGGGGTTCGCCCCCGGCGCAAGCGATTGAAAAGAGGCGGCAGCATTGTCTACGGGTAATTTGGATTTCGAACAGTTCAGGGTCTTCCTGGAGAAAGCCTGTGGCATCCTGCTGGGCGAAAATAAGCAGTATCTGGTGTCCAGCCGTCTCAACAAGTTGATGGAGCAGCAGGGCATCAAGAGCCTCGGCGAGCTGGTGCAGCGCATTCAGACCCAGCCACGCAGCGGTCTGCGCGAGCAGGTCGTCGATGCCATGACCACCAACGAAACCCTGTGGTTTCGCGACACCTATCCGTTCGAGGTGCTCAAGAGCCGGGTCATCCCGGAGTTCATCCGTGCCAACCCGGGGCAGCGCCTGCGCATCTGGTCGGCGGCGTGTTCGTCGGGTCAGGAGCCGTATTCGCTGTCGATGGCCATCGACGAATTCGAGCGCAGCAATCTTGGCCAGTTGAAGATGGGGGCGCAGATCGTTGCCACCGACCTCTCCGGCGCCATGCTGAACAACTGCAAAACCGGCGAGTACGACAGCCTGGCCATCGCCCGTGGCCTGTCCCAGGAACGCCTGCAGCGCTACTTCGACCCGAAAGGCCCGGGCCGCTGGGCGGTCAAGCCGCCGATTCGCAGTCGCGTCGAGTTCCGCTCGTTCAACCTGCTCGACAGCTACGCGTCGCTGGGCAAGTTCGACATCGTGTTCTGCCGCAACGTGTTGATCTACTTCTCCGCCCAGGTGAAGAAAGACATCCTCATGCGCATTCATGCCACCCTCAAACCGGGTGGCTATCTGTTCCTCGGCGCCTCCGAAGCGCTGAACGGCTTGCCGGATCATTACCAGATGGTCCAGTGCAGTCCGGGGATCATCTACCAGGCCAAGTGATGAAAAAGCCGGTGTCGAAAGACGCCGGTTTTTTCGTTCTGCGCGATCACGTCAATTTTTTGGATTGCCGCCGTTGCCGCTGCGCTTTTGCCGCTTCGCCGCCATGAAGCGGAAACCCCTTGCCGCTTTTCTGGCAGGCCAAACCCCTCGCTAAAGGTTCAATGCCCGGCATTGCTGGGCTGTAGCGTGTTGGCACAGCCCTTGCTATATCTTGGCCAACGCAACGCTGGTCAACCTTCGAAGGTTCCCCGACATGAGCATCAGCTTCGACAACGCCCTCGGCATCCACGAAAAGGCATTGGGTCTGCGCGCCCAGCGCGCCGAGGTGCTGGCCAACAACATCGCCAACGCCGACACCCCCGGCTACAAGGCTCGCGACCTGGACTTCGCCTCGGTACTGGCCGGTGAGTCCGGCAAGCGCACCGAAGAGCGGGTGTCGTTGCAGCGCACCAACAGCCGACACATCGAGGCCGAAGGCATGGCGCTGGCCGACGACACGCTCAAGTACCGCACGCCGATGCAGCCGTCGATCGACCAGAACACCGTCGATGCCCATATGGAACAGTCGAACTACACGCAGAACGCCATCGACTTCCAGGCCAGCTTCACCTTGCTCAACAGTAAATTCAAAGGGCTGGTATCGGCCCTGCGCGGAGAGTGACCATGTCCCTTGCCAGTGTCTTCAATATCGCCGGTAGCGGCATGAGTGCGCAGAACACGCGCCTGAACACCGTCGCTTCCAACATCGCCAACGCCGAGACCGTGTCCTCGAGCATCGACCAGACCTACCGTGCCCGCCACCCGGTGTTCGCCACCACCTTCGAGCAGGCGCAGAACGGCGGCAGCCAGTCGCTGTTCGAGGATCAGGGGCAGGCCGGCCAGGGCGTGCAGGTCAAGGGCATCATCGAGGACCAGAGCAATCTGGAGGCTCGCTACGAGCCCAACCACCCGGCGGCGAACAAGGACGGCTACGTCTACTACCCCAACGTCAACGTGGTCGAGGAGATGGCTGACATGATCTCCGCCAGCCGTGCGTTCCAGACCAACGCCGAGCTGATGAACACCGCCAAGACCATGATGCAGAAGGTCCTGACCCTGGGTCAGTGATCACGGAGTGTAAGACATGGCCACGAACCTCAATGAAGTCCTCGCCAATTCGGGCGTGAGCACCACTGCCAACACCAAGAAGAACACCACCGAGTCGACCGACAAGAACGCGCTCGGCAAAGATGCCTTCCTGCAGTTGCTGGTCACCCAGATGCAGCACCAGAACCCCCTCGACCCGCAGGACAACAGCGAGTTCGTCTCGCAGTTGGCGCAGTTCAGCAGCCTGGAGGGCATCCAGACCCTCAACCAGTCGGTCAATGGCATTACCAGTGCAATGGGTTCCTCTCAGGCCCTGCAGGCGTCCTCGCTGGTCGGTCGCTCGGTGATCGTGCAGAACGACAAGGCCATGATCGACCCTAGCAAGAGCCTCAATGGCCAGGTGGTGGTGCCGCAGAACATCGACAACGGCAAGATCACCATCAAGGACAAGGACGGCAACGTGGTCAAGACCATCGACCTCGGCGCGCAGAACAAGGGCAATGCCGACTTCATCTGGGACGGCACCAACGACAAAGGCGAGAAGGTCGCTGCCGGCAACTACAGCTTCAGCGCCACCACCACCGTCGATGGCAAGGCCCAGCAGATGTACACCCTGCTGCCGGCCACGGTCACCAGCGTCACTGTCGCCGGTGCGGGCGGCGAGATGATGCTCAACCTCGCCGGCATCGGCAAGGTCGGCATCTCCAAAGTACAAACCATCGGAATCTAAGGCCGGTCTGTTCGGCAGAAGGAGCACTACATGTCTTTCAATATCGGCCTTAGCGGTCTCTACGCAGCCAACAAGCAACTGGACGTCACCGGCAACAACATCGCCAACGTCAACACTACCGGCTTCAAGTCGTCGCGCGCCGAGTTCGCCGACGTCTATGCCGGCGCCAACCGTCTGGGCGTGGGCAAGAACCAGATCGGCAATGGCGTGCGCCTGGCCGCCGTCTCGCAGCAGTTCACCCAGGGTGACGTGAACAATACCGGCAACGTGCTGGACATGGGCATCCAGGGCCAGGGCTACTTCGTGCTCTCGGACAACGGCTCGCTTAGCTATACCCGTGCCGGTGCGTTCCGCACCGACAAGAACAGCAACGTGGTCACCTCCGACGGTTTGAACCTGCAAGGCTACGCCGCCGACAGCACCGGCAAGATCCAGAAGGGCATCCTCACCAATCTGAAGATCGACACCTCGGCACTGGCGCCCAAGGCGACCACCCTGATCGATCAGGGCATCAACCTGAACTCCTCCGCCGACACCATTCCCCTGGAAGTGTCCAACGGCGCTACGCCGCCGGTGATGGTGCCGAACAAGCCGTTCGACCCGGCCGACCAGACCACCTACACCAAATCGTTCCCGACCAAGGTCTACGATAACCAGGGCAACGAACACACGATGGAGCAGTTCTATCGCAAGACTGGCACCAACGAGTGGACCATGTATACCTTGGTTGATGGTCGCAACCCGCTCGATCCGACCAGTGCCGCGCCGCTGACCGGTACCATGGAATTCAATGCCGACGGCAGCATCAAGGCCATGGCCACCGACAACACCAGCGTGCCTGCCGCGAACTGGAGCGTGACCAACAACACCTTCAGCCTCAAGGGCTGGATCCCGGCGTCCAAGGACGCCTCCGGTAACTGGGCGAGCAACGGTTCGAGCGGCAACACCGACGGCATGCGCCTGTCGATGAACAGCACCACCTCGTACAACACCGAGACCGCGCGCATGTCGCAGAGCCAGGACGGTTACGCCACCGGCATCCTGTCGAGCCTGTCGATCGACTCCTCGGGGGTGATGTTCGCCAGCTTCAGCAACCAGCAGTCGCGTGCAATCGGCCAAGTGGCCATCGCCAGCTTCGCCAACGACCAGGGGCTGCAGCAGATCGGCGGTACCCGCTGGAAGGAAACTTTCGCTTCCGGCATTCCGGGTGTCGATGCGCCGAAGACCGGCACCCTGGGTTCGGTGGAGTCCAACTCCCTGGAAGCCTCGAACGTCAACCTGACGCAGGAACTGGTCGAGCTGGTCAAGGCGCAGAGCAACTACCAGGCCAACGCCAAGACCATCTCCACCGAAAGCACCATCATGCAGACCATCATCCAGATGACCTGATGGTCTTCGATCGAGCGTAGTGATCCGAGCCCCTTTGCCTTGAAGGGGCTCGTCGTTTGTGCAGGAGTGATCATGAGGAAAGTCGCAGTCGCGCTGCTTGCCGGGCTGTGCCTGCTGCAGGCCCAGGCCGGCACCGCGCCCTGGTGGCGCTGGGAGAGTCAGGTAGACGGACGTCTGGTGTGCTCGCAGTGGTCGCCAGGGGAGGGCTGGAAGCGCTTCGCCGGGCCCTATGACAATGGCGGATGCCGTGACCGCTGAGGGCGGCTTCGCGGCTCTCGAACTTTTGGCACCCCCTTGCCACCGGCGGCAAAGCCGCGCCGGATAACCGACATCCAACCACTGCTCCGATCCCTCGAAAGCCCGTGTCCACGGGCTTTTTAGCGAATTCTGGAAAGTTGGTTCGGAACTTGCTTTACAGCCTGCACAGCAACGGTGAGCGGCAATCGATCGCCAGTGCAGCGGAGGATGACTGTGGACAAGATGCTTTACGTCGCCATGACCGGCGCCGCCCAGAACGCGGTGGCGCAGAAGGCGCATGCCAACAACCTGGCGAACGTTTCCACCAACGGCTTTCAGCGCGACCTGGAACAGGCGCGTTCGATGCCCGTGTTCGGCGACAGCTTTCCGGCGCGTGCCTTCGCCATGAGCGAGCGGCCCGCCACCGACTTCAGTGCAGGCCCGTTGATCGAAACCGGTCGTGACCTGGACGTGGCGGTCAGCGGCAACGGTTTCATGGCCGTGCAGGCGCCGGACGGCAGCGAAGCTTACGTGCGCACCGGCAGCCTGAACATCGACGCGCTCGGCGTGCTGCGTGCCGGCAATGGCATGGCGGTGATGGGCAACGGCGGACCGATCGCCATTCCGCCTGAGCAGAAAGTCGAAGTGGGTGACGACGGCACCATCAGCATTCGCGCCATGGGTGAAGATCCGCGGGTCATGGCCGAAGTGGACCGCATCAAGCTGGTGAACCCGGACATCAAGGCCATGCATAAAGGCCTGGATGGATTGATCCACACCAACAGCGGCCAGCCGGCCGATGCCGATGCCAACGTGCGCGTGGTCTCGGGTTTCCTTCAGGGCAGCAACGTCAATGCCGTGGAAGAAATGACCTCGGTGCTGGCGCTGTCCCGTCAGTTCGAACTGCACGTCAAGATGATGAAGGCCGCCGAAGAAGGCGACCAAGCCATGGCTCGGGTCTTGCAACTCGGCTAATTACCTTTGAACGGGTGCCGTAAAACAGGCGCACGAGGAGAACACTGAATGCTTCCGGCTCTTTGGGTCGCTAAAACCGGCCTCTCCGCACAGGACACCAACCTGTCGGTCATCTCCAACAACCTGGCCAACGTCTCGACCACTGGCTTCAAGCGCGACCGTGCCGAGTTCCAGGACCTGCTGTACCAGACCAAGCGTCAGCCTGGCGCCCAGTCGACCCAGGACAGCGAGCTGCCGTCGGGTCTGCAGGTCGGTACCGGTGTGCGCGTCGTCGGCACCCAGAAGAACTTCCAGACCGGCAGCTTGCAGACCACCGAGAACCCGCTGGACCTGGCCGTCAACGGCCGGGGGTTCTTCCAGGTCCTGCAGCCTGATGGCACCGTTTCCTATACCCGTGACGGCACCTTCCACCTCAATTCGGACGGCCAGATCGTCACCGCCAACGGTTTCGCCCTGGAGCCCGCCATCGTCGTGCCGCCGGAGGCGCAGACCTTCACCGTCGGCCAGGACGGCACCGTGTCGATCACTGTGCCCGGCAACCCGGCCGCGCAGATCATCGGCAACATCCAGACCGCCGACTTCATCAACCCGGCCGGCCTGCAGGCGATCGGCAGCAACCTGTTCTTCGAGACCGCCGCCAGCGGCGCGCCGCAGGTGGGCACCCCGGGCCTGAACGGGCTGGGTACCACGCTGCAGCAGACCTTGGAGAACTCCAACGTCAGCACCGTGGAAGAACTGGTGAACATGATCACCACCCAGCGTGCCTACGAGATGAACTCCAAGGTCATCTCCACCGCCGACCAGATGCTGTCGTTCGTCACCCAGAAACTCTGAGCCCTGGCTCTAGCGACCCGGCTGCCGTGGCAGCGCCCGTTACACCGTGAGGTAAGCGTCATGAATCGTCTGTTGTCCGTCGTCGCCCTGGGTGGTGCCGTGTTGCTGGCCGGCTGCGTCGCACCGTCGGCCAAGCCCAACGACCCGTACTATGCGCCCGTGCTGCCACGCACCCCGCTGCCGTCGGCGGCCAACAACGGTTCGATCTACCAGGCCGGGTTCGAACAGAACATGTATGGCGACCGCAAGGCGTTCCGGGTCGGTGACATCATCACCATCACCCTCAACGAGCGCACCTCGGCGAGCAAGAATGCCGGTTCGCAGTTGCAGAAGAACAGCAAGGCCAACCTCGGTCTGACCTCGTTGTTCGGCACCACCCCGAACACCAACAACCCGTTCGGCGGTGGCGACCTGTCGCTCAATGCCGGCTACAACGGCGATCGCACCACCAAGGGCGCCAGCCAGGCCAGCCAGGGCAACACCCTGACCGGCTCGGTCACCGTGACCGTGGCCGAGGTGCTGCCCAACGGCATCATCGCCGTGCGCGGCGAGAAGTGGATGACCCTGAACACCGGCGAAGAGCTGGTGCGCATTGCCGGGCTGGTGCGTGCCGACGACATCGCCACCGACAACACCGTGCCGTCCACCCGTGTGGCCGACGCGCGCATCACCTATTCGGGCACCGGCTCCTTCGCCGACGCCAGCCAGCCCGGGTGGCTGGACCGCTTCTTCATGAGCCCGCTTTGGCCCTTCTGAGTACGGATGACCATGTTCAACGCCAGGCAGTTGATTGCCGCGACCTTGCTCCTGACCTTCGCCGTCGCCGCCCAGGCCGAACGGCTGAAGGACATCGCCAGCATTTCCGGCGTGCGCGCCAACCAGCTGATCGGCTACGGGCTGGTGGTGGGGCTCAACGGCACCGGTGACCAGACCACCCAGACGCCGTTCACCCTGCAGACCTTCAACAACATGCTCTCGCAGTTCGGCATCAAGGTGCCGCCGGGATCGGGCAACGTGCAGCTCAAGAACGTCGCGGCGGTGTCGGTGCATGCCGACCTGCCGGCGTTCGCCAAGCCGGGGCAGGTGATCGACATCACCGTGTCCTCGATCGGTAACTCCAAGAGCCTGCGCGGCGGCAGCCTGCTGATGACGCCACTCAAGGGTATCGACGGCAACGTCTATGCCATCGCCCAGGGCAACCTGGTGGTCGGTGGCTTCGACGCCGAAGGTCGCGACGGCTCCAAGATCACCGTCAACGTGCCGTCGGCCGGACGCATTCCCGGCGGCGCCTCGGTCGAGCGCGCGGTGCCGAGCGGCTTCAACCAAGGCAATACCCTGACCCTGAACCTCAACCGCCCTGACTTCACCACGGCCAAGCGCATCGTCGACAAGGTCAACGAGCTGCTCGGCCCGGGCGTGGCCCAGGCATTGGACGGCGGATCGGTACGCGTCAGCGCGCCGATGGACCCCAGCCAGCGCGTGGACTACCTGTCGATCCTGGAGAACCTGGAGATCGATCCCGGCCAGGCCGTGGCCAAGGTCATCATCAACTCGCGTACCGGCACCATCGTGATCGGCCAGAACGTGAAAGTCTCGCCCGCCGCCGTCACCCACGGCAGCCTGACCGTGACCATCACCGAAGACCCGATCGTCAGCCAGCCGGGGCCGCTGTCCAACGGCCAGACCGCCGTGGTGCCGCGCTCGCGGGTCAATGCGCAGCAGGAAGCCAAGCCGATGTTCAAGTTCGGCCCGGGCACCACGCTGGACGAGATCGTCCGTGCGGTGAACCAGGTCGGCGCGGCGCCGGGTGATCTGATGGCGATCCTCGAAGCCCTGAAACAGGCCGGTGCCTTGCAAGCCGACCTGATCGTGATCTGAGGAGCCTGGCGATGACCCCCAAGAGCCTGGTCTCCGGCAGCGCCGACAGCGGCGCCTACACCGACCTCAATCGCCTGAGTTCGCTCAAGCACGGCGACCGCGACAGCGAGGGCAACATCCGCAAGGTGGCCCAGGAGTTCGAATCGCTGTTCATCGGCGAGATGCTCAAGGCCTCGCGCAAGGCGGGCGATGTCATGGCGGCCGACGACCCGATGAACACCGAGACGGTGAAGCAGTACCGCGACATGTACGACCAGCAGTTGTCCGTGAGCATGTCCCGCGAGGGCGGCGGTATCGGTCTGCAGGACGTGCTGGTGCGCCAGCTGTCGAAGAACAAGGCCGCGCGCCCCAACACCAGTCCGTTCCCGCGCGTGGACGGTAATGCGCCGGCGCTGTGGGGCACCAAGGTGGTCGCCGCGCCGCAGGCGATGGAGTCCACGGCGACCCGCAACGACGTGGCGGCGCTCAATGCGCGGCGCCTGTCGCTGCCCGGCAAACTCACCGATCGCCTGTTGGCCGGCATCGTGCCGTCGGCGAGCGCGCCTGCGGCGGCTGGCAACGCAGCGGCACTGCCGCAACGTGGCGACATTCCCCCCGGCGGCGTGGCCACTGGCGACTGGGAACCGGCGCAAGCGTTCGCCGCGCCCGGGCGTGACCTGCAGATCCTCGGCCGCGCCGTGGCCCAGCCACCGCTGGCGCCGAAGAAAGCGTTCGCCGACAGCGACGCTTTCATCGCCACCATGCTGCCGATGGCCGAGCAGGCCGCCAAGCGCATCGGCATCGATCCGCGCTATCTGGTGGCCCAGGCGGCCCTGGAAACCGGCTGGGGCAAGTCGGTCATGCGCAACCCCGACGGCAGCAGCAGTCACAACCTGTTCGGCATCAAGGCCACCGGCAACTGGCAGGGCGGCGAGGCGCGGGCGATCACCAGCGAGTTTCGTGACGGCCAGTTCGTCAAGGAGACGGCGGCGTTCCGCTCCTACGCGTCGTACCAGGACAGCTTCCACGACCTGGTCAGCCTGTTACAGAACAATTCGCGCTATCAAGCTGCGGTGAACGCAGCCGATAAACCGGAACAGTTCGTGCGAGAGCTGCAGAAGGCGGGGTATGCCACCGACCCCAACTACGCCAGCAAGATCTCGCAGATCGCACGACAAATGAAGTCGGACACGAGCTACGCAATGCTCGGGACCACCACGCAACTTTAAGGGCAGCGAAACATGGCGAGCTTGATCAACATTGGCATGTCCGGGCTGGGCGCCGCGCAATCGGGGTTGCATACCCTGGGTAACAACATCGCCAACGCCGATGTGGACAGCTACTCTCGCCAGCAGATCGTGCAGAAGACCAAGGGCTCGCAGCAGACCGGCACGGTCTTCATGGGCAGCGGCACGACCCTGGCCGACGTGCGCCGGGTGTACAACGCCTTCCTCGAGAACCAGCTGCGCACCACCACCTCGTTGTCCAGCGACACCACCTCGTACCTCAAGCAGATCGCTCCGCTCGATACGGCGCTGTCGAGTGCCGACACCGGCATCACCGCAGCGCTGAAGGGCTTCTTCAACGCCATGCAGGACGCGGCGGCCAAGCCCAACGAGGACGCCTCGCGGCAATTGCTGCTGACCGGCGCGCAGACCTTGGCCAAGCGCTTCAACAGCCTGTCCTCGCAGCTCAATCAACAGAACACCAACCTCAACGCCAACATGGCGTCGATGGCCGACCAGGTGAACAAGCTCACCACCACCATCGCCCAGTTCAACGAGCAGATTTCCCGTGTCTCGGCGATCCAGGGCCAGCCCAACGACCTGCTCGATCAGCGCGACGGTGCGGTGCGCGAACTGAACAAGCTGGTCGGCACCCAGGTGGTCGAGCGCGAAGGCAACTACGACATCTACTTGCCCAACGGCCAGGCGCTGGTGCTCGGCAAGACCACCCAGGCCCTGGAAGTGGCGCCGGGGCGCGACGATCCCACGCGCATGAGCCTGGTCATCAACCGTGGCAGCACCAAGATGGACATCACCGCGTCCACCACCGGCGGTGAGCTCGGCGGCCTGCTGCGTTACCGCAAGGAAACCCTGGACCCGGCGCTCAACGAGCTGGGCCGCGTGGCGCTGGTGATCTCCGACGCGATCAACAGCCAACTGGGGCAGGGCATCGACAAGAACGGCGAGTTCGGCGCGCTGCTGTTCGGCGACATCAACAGCGCCAAGGCCGTCAGCGAGCGCAGCATCGCCCGACAAGGCAACAGCGCCGGTTCCGGCAACCTCGATGTGACCATCAAGGACAGCGGCAAGCTCGGCACCAGCGATTACCAGGTGACCTTCACCAGCGCCACCGGCTACAACGTGCGCAAGCTGCCCGATGGCACCGACATGGGCAATTTCGACCTCACCGATAACCCGCCCAAGGTGATCGAAGGTTTCAGCCTGTCGCTCAACGGCGGCGCGGTGTCCGCGGGTGACAGTTTCAAGATCACCCCGACGCGCAATGCCGCTGCCGGTATGCAGGCGGTGCTCACCGACCCCAAGCGCCTGGCCATGTCCTCGCCACTGAGCGTGGTCAACGGCGCGGGCAACCAGGGCACCGGGCTGGTCAACCAGCCGACCCTGACCTCCAAGCTGGACATCTACAATGCCACCGACCGCGCGCAGTTGCAGACGGGCCTGAAGTACTCCACGCCGGTCAAACTGGTGTTCGGCGACGACTCCGCCTCGCCCCAGGGCTACACCCTGTACGACGCCAAGGGCAATTCGATCGGCACCGGCACCATCATTCCCGGCCAGAGCAACAAGCTGCAGCTCTCGGTGCCGATGGTCGACGGCTCCGGCAACCCGATCATGGACGGCGCCACCCAGCGTAATTTCACTTTCGAGATGGACGTGTCGGGTGCGCCGAAGAGCGGTGACAACTTCACGGTGTCGCTGACCGCCGGCGGTTCCTCCGACAACCGCAACGCCCAGTCGATTCTCGATCTGCAAACCAAGGCCACGGTGGACGTCGGCGCTGACGGCCGTGGTATCAGCATGACCGACGCCTACGCCAAGCTGGTGTCCAACGTCGGCGGCAAGGCCAGCCAGGCGAGCATGGACATGGATGCCACCGACGCGTTGCAGAAGTCGGCACTGGAAGGGCGCGACAGCGTCTCGGGCGTGTCGATCGATGAAGAGACCGGCAACCTGGTCAAGTTCCAGCAGTACTACACCGCGTCCTCGCAGATCATCAAGGCGGCCCAGGCCACCTTCGCCACCTTGATCAACAGTCTTTGAAGGAGACGTAGACCGTGCGCATTTCCACTTCGCAGTTCTACAACACCAGCAGCACCAACAACCAGCGCAGCTTCGGCAACCTGGTCAAGACCCAGCAGGAAGCCACCGATCTGGTCCGCGTGCGTACCGCCGCCGACGATCCGGTGGGCGCCTCGCGGCTGCTGCAACTCGATCAGCAGAAGAACATGCTGGACCAGTACAAGACCAACACCACCAACGTGCGCAACGCGCTGGGCACGGCAGAGAGCACGCTCAACGGCATCAGCAACATCCTGCAGCGTGTCAACGAACTGGCGGTCAGTTCCGGCAACGCCGGCTTCACCGACGACGACCGCAAGGCCAATGCCGCCGAGCTGAAATCGCTGGAGGAGCAATTGTTCTCCCTGATGAACAGCCGTGACGAGAACGGCAAGTACCTGTTCTCCGGCTCCAAGGGCGACACCCCACCGTATGCCCGCAACGCTGACGGCACCTACAGCTATCAGGGCGACCAGAGCCAGCTCAAGCTGCAGGTCGGTGACATGCTCAGCCTGGCGACCAACGAGACGGGTTACGACGCCTTCGAACAGGCGCTCAATACCAGCCGCAGCCAGACCCGCCTGACCTCGCCGGCGGTGGACGACGGACGCGTGAGCCTGTCTGATGGCCAAGTGTCCGGCAGCGCCACCTACAACGACCGCTTCCGCGGCGGCGAGCCCTACAACATCGAGTTTCTCAGCAGCACCCAGTACCGCATCCTCGACGCCGGTGGCAACGATGTCACGCTAGAAGCCTCTCAGGGCGGCAAGTTCGACCCCAAGAGCGACAACCCTTCGATCTCTTTCCGCGGAGTGGACCTGCGTCTGGGCATCAGCCTCAAGCCGGGCGACCAGGCCAACCCGGATGCAGCCATCGCAGGGCACACCTTCAGCCTGAGCTCCAAGGCCGACTCCATCGCCGGCACGCGCAGCCCCGGCAACAGCTCTTCGGCGCAGGTGACCGGCGCTACCATCAGCAACCAGGGCCAGTACAACGCCTCGTTCCCGGGCGGCGGTGCGGTCTTGAAGTTCACCAGCGCCACCGACTTCGAGCTGTACGCCGCACCCATGAGCGACAATAGCCGCCCGATTTCCAGCGGAACGCTGTCAGGTTCAACGGCGACCGCCTCGGGGGTGAGCTTCCAACTATCGGGCACCCCCAGTGCCGGTGACGCGTTCGGCATCAAGGTCGATACCCATCAGACCCAGAACGTACTCGACACCATCGGCCAGTTGCGCGCGGCCCTGAGCTCTCCTGTAGACAGTGATCCGACGGCCAAGCGCAACTTCCAGGCCGCCTTGGATTCGGCGATCGGCAATATCCGCAGCGCGTCCGATCAGGTCGCCTCGTCCATCAGCAGCATCGGTGGCCGCGGTGCGGCGCTGGACGTGCAGTCCGAGACCAACGAGGCACTGACCACCGAGAACGCCAAGACCCAGAGCTCGATCCGCGACAGCGACCCGGCATCGGTGATGATGCGCCTGCAGATGCAGACCAACATGTATCAGGCTTCGCTGCAGTCCTACGCCAAGATCGCCAGTTTGTCGTTGGTCAATTACATCTGATCCCTCCTGCGTCGTCGTCCGTGCGCTCGCGCTCGTGAGCGCGGCGCGCGGGCCTTTCACAAGGTTCCGCGCTGTGACCCCATCCGCCCTCGTCAGCATCGTTATCCCTGCCTACCGCGCAGACTTCTTCCGCGCCACGTTGCTCAGTGCTATCGAGCAGGACTACCCGAACCTGGAGGTGCTGGTATGCGATGACAGCACGGACGGCGCCATCGAGCATATCGTCGAGCAGGTGGTGGCGCAGTCGGGTGTAGCGGTGCGCTACACGCGAAACGCTGGCACCCTAGGCTTCGGTCGCAATCTGCTGGCATGCCTGAGCGAAGCGCGTGGTGAGCTGATCAAGTTCCTGTGCGACGATGATCGTCTGTTTCCCGATTGCATAAGCCAACAGGCTGCATTGATGCAGGCGCATGCCGGCGTGAGCATGACCATTTGCCAGCGCATGCTGTGCGATGCCGACGACGCCTTGCTGCCCTCACGCATGCTCAATGCGGTTCTCTGCCCGGACGACGCGCTGATCAATGGCGGGGATCTGCTGGAGGCCCTGGAAACCTACGCGCCGAACCTGTTCGGTGGGCTCAGCCATGCCCTGATGCGTACAACCCTGGTGCAGGCGTACTTGCCAGCACTGGTGGAGGAGGGTGGCTTCGTCGCGAGGTTGGATCTGGCGCTTTACATCTGTCTGATGCGCCGAGGCGACCTGGGTCATCTCAAGCGGTATTTAAGCCTTGAGCGTCTGCATCCTGGACGCTTGAGTCACCAGACCCGGTTGGTCATGGCCTTCGACGGCGAAACCGATTGGATCAAAGCCATGCTGGCGGCACGTACCAGCGAACCTGCACCTGCCACTGGTTGGGTGCGCTATTTGCCACTGGACGAGTACAGCGCGTCGCCGGACGCGACGTGGCGCGAGTACGAGCTGAATCGGCTGTATGGCGCGCAGCAGGCGCGTCAGCAGCAGCAGGTGGGCACTGACTGCCTGTCCTTCGATGAGGTCTATGAGCAGTGGCTGGAATGTCGGGCGCTGTCCACTGCGCAGATAGCCGCATTGCCCAAGCGCTTCGAGCAATGGCCCATACGCCCGCGCATCGTATCGGTCATCTGGGCTCAGAACGGTGAAGAGCACGCTGTTCGAACGACGCTGACGAGTCTCAAGGCGCAGTCGTATGAATCGGCTGGTTGCTGGGTGCTGGCACCTGAGACCCTGGCATTGCCCGAGGACGGCTCGATCGAGCGGGTGCGCAATGACGGCGACGGCTTCGCGGCGTTGCAGGCTCGGCTGGATGCCACCGACGAATTCGACTGGGTACTGTTGCTGAGAGCCGGCGATCGCCTTGTGCCCCATGCATTGGCCATCATGGCCGAGCGGATGGCACTGGGCGGGCGTCTGTGTCTGTATCCCGACGAGGGTGGGCACGATACCTTGCGTGCGCACACGCCTATCCTCAAACCCGATTTCAACCTAGATCTGATGCGCAGTCTGCCCTACGTGGGCCGCGTGCTAGCGTTCGATTGTCAGGCATTGCGTACAGCAGGCGGTTTCGATACCACCTTCGGCCCCCTGGCGGCTCATGACCTGATCTGGCGTTTGGCCGAGCAACAGGGCCTGCAGGTGGTCGAGCATATCGATCAGTTGCTGGTGCACTGCCAGTGGGATATCGACCGCTGGTTGCGCGATCCGGACTGCGTCGCGCAGGCGCCGAAGGTCGTGGCTGCCCATCTGGCGCGATTGGGCGTGGACGCCCAGGTCATCGGGCATCAGGAACTGGCCTTGTGTCGTGTGGACTATCGTCATCACTCGCCAGCGCTGGTTTCGATTCTGGTCGATGTGGGACAGGATCTGGCAGCGGCGATGCGCTGTGTCGAATCCGTGTTCGAGCACACGCTCTACACCTCCTTCGAAGTGTTGCTGGTGGCGCCAGATGACCTCCCAGACGAGCTGCACCAGTGGTGTAGGGCGATGGCCGCATTGGGCAGCATTCAGTTGCGGGTGGTGGACGTCGGAGCCGGCGAGCGTGTGCAGCGTTTCAATCAGGCCAGTCATGCAGCTTCAGGCCAATACCTGCTGATGCTCGACAGTGCTTGCGTGGCCTTCGACGCTCATTGGTTGAGCGAGATGATGGCTCAGGCACAACGTCCTGAGGTCGGCGTGGTGGGTCCCAAGTTGTGCACCCGCGAAGGCAACGTTTTCGGGGCAGGCCTGGTATTGGGGTTGCACGGTGGTGTGAGTAGCCCGTTCGTCGGTGTGTCCGCACAGAGCAGCGGTTATCTGCATCGGCTGCAGGCGGCTCAGAACTGGAGCGCGCTGCCGCTCGATGGCATGCTGATACGCCGAGAGCTGTTCGAGACGCTCGAGGGTTTCGATCACCAGGCATTGCACGCTGGCTTGCACGACGCCGACCTCTGTTTGCGCGCTCGCGAGCGCGGCTACCTGTGCGTCTGGACCCCCTATGCGCTATTGGTGCGCCTGGGCAGCGCACACGATGTGCCGCCTGACAGTCGACGCAAGGCGCTGGATCTGGACACATTCCACAGCCGCTGGTTAGCCACGGTGGCTCGTGATCCGGCCTACAATCGCAATCTCAGCCTGAAGATGGCCAGTTTCAACCTCGATCCCGGACAGCGACGCGGTTGGGACCCCTTCATCGCTCGCGTGCTGCCGTCGGTGTTGGGGCTGCCAATCAACACCTCTGCAGTAGGTCACTACCGTGTCGCTCAACCTTTCCATGAATTGGAAAAGGCCGGATGGATCCAAGGTCGCCTGGACTACAGCACGCCGGAAATGATCGAAATCGAGCGTGAACAGCCCGATGTCATCATCCTGCAATGCCGCTACACCACCACGTCGCTCGACGAAATGAAGCGCATCAAGCGTTTGTCGAATGCGCGGCGAATCTATGAGATCGATGACTACATCATCGATGTACCGAAGAAGAACGCCCATGCGCGCAACATGCCCAGCAATATGCGCGAGTTGGTTAGCGAAGGCATTGGCCTATGCGATCGGCTGGTGGTTTCTACCCAACCTTTGGCCGACGCTCTCTCGGGCATGCACCACGACATCCGCGTAGTGCCGAACATGCTTGCCGCTCACCTGTGGGCCGACAGGCACAGCGAACGCCAGACCACTCTGCGCCCACGCGTGGGATGGGCTGGCGGCACCAGCCATCGGGGCGACCTTGAGCTGCTGCTCGACGTCATTCGCACCCTGGCCGAAGAGGTCGACTGGGTGTTCTTCGGCATGTGTCCAGATGTGCTGCGGCCTTATGTCAAAGAGTTTCACAAAGGTGTGCCGTTGGCGGTGTATCCGCAGAAACTTGCCAGTCTCAACCTCGATCTGGCCTTGGCCCCGCTTGAGCAGAACCTGTTCAACGACTGCAAGAGCAATCTAAGGCTGCTCGAGTACGGCGCTTGCGGTTTCCCGGTGATCTGCACACAGACCAAAGCCTACGATGGCTACCTGCCTTGTACGCGAGTGAGGGACAACACGTCAGCGCAGTGGCTGGAAGCTATCCGCATGCACCTCGCCGATCCGCAAGCGAGCTACCGACAGGGCGATGCCTTGCGTGAAGCAGTACTGCGAGACTACCTGCTCAGGCCTCACCATCTGCAGCAGTGGGCCAACGCCTGGCTGGCAGACTGAATGTCCGGCGCCGGTTCATCCGGTGCCTCCACACACTACTCATAGGTGCCCTATGGCTGAAAATGCAACCGCCTCACGCGATCAGGTGACAGTCATCCTGCTCGGGCACGAGCAGCCCGCTCACCGCGCTCGCGCCCTGCATTACTACCAACGCGCTGGAGTCGCCTGCGTGGCACTGGAGTACCTGCATGGCCAGAACACGCCAGCGGTGCTGAGTGAGCGACTGATCCAGGCGTTGAGCCAGCTCGAAAGTCCTTACGTCATGCTTGCGCTTGACGCTGATTTCGTGCGCCCCCAGGCACTGGACCGCGCAGTCCAGGTCTTGGCCCAGACCCCCCAATTCTTGGGCGCCCAGGGTTACGCTCTGGCGTATCGGCTGGGTAATGCCAAAGCCTTCTATCACAAGGTGGGTGCTGTAGTGCACCCACCGCAAGGCGAGGGCGGCCGCGGGCGGTTGCACCAGTATGCGCTAGCTGGTCAGTCGGCCTGGCGGGCGGTGTTGCGGATCGACGCACTCACCCGGGTATTGGCGGACTTGCCTGCAGAGCTGGATTTCGCCGGTTGGCAGGTGGCATTGTCCTATGCCCTGCTGACTCAGGGTTTCATTGCGTCGGTGCAGCAAACCGATGTGATCTGCGAACTGGCCACCTGTGGGTTGACGCCGGTGGCACGGGATCAGCAATTGGCACATACCGTGCGCGTGCTGCGTCAGTGGGATAGCGCAGGCCCCGCACTGTGCATTGATGAAGCCGGCTTCAAGGTGCTCAATCACTTGGTGCGAAGTACCTACGATCACGCCGATGCGCCGCTGTTGTTCACGTCGCCGTGGGTATCGGTAATCGGCGAACCACAGCGGGTTTTCGAGCCTCGCCAGTACGTGGAACTGCCCTACTACGACCCAATTCTGTTCGCGGATTTGACGGAGGTGGAGTTTCTCTGCCACGCCTGGCCGACAGGTCAGGCCCACCGCGAAGCACTCGAGGGTACCTGGGTGCGCCAGCGCGAGTTGCTGATCGAACATCCGAACGACACTCGCGAAAGCTTGCAGCAACGCTACTGGAAAGCGCTGGCGCTCGGTCTGTTCAATCTACAGGTCTGCCGTCATCTGGTTCCCACCTTGACCGGCGTAGAAGATGAGCAGCGGGCGCTGGAACTGGGTGAATGGCTCGAGCGCCTGCAGCAGATACCGGGCTTGCAGGCGCTGGACTGGCTCGCAGACACCCGCTCCGGGCAGGTGATCGGCGCGTTGGCCGAATCGCTTCCGGAGGAGAGTGTGCGCCGGCGCGCACTGGCTGAAATCGCCAAGCGTCCCGGCGTGCTGCTGACCTTCGTCGTCCTCGATCTGCACAACGACGATCTGGCGCTGCAAGCCAGCTTCGACAGCCTTCTTGCAAGTGGCCTGCGGCAGTTCAAGCTGGTGGTGCTCAAGAATGGCAAGCCACCGGCGATCACAACGTCACGTGACACCCTGCATTTCGTCCAGGTGAACGATGACAACTGGATCAATCACCTCAATCAGCTGTTGCGCCAGCTTGCCAGCGAGTGGCTGATGCTTCTGGATGCCGGTGACGAGTTGGTGGTCGGCGGTCTGTTACGTCTTCATCAGGAGTTAGCGCAGGCGCCTGGGTGTCTGGCGGTGTGTGCCAACGAGGTACAGCGCGACGACCAAGGGCGCCTGCACCCGGTCGTGCGTCCAGGCAGCGACCTGACTGTCTTGCGCAGTCAGCCCGGTTTGATGTCGCGACACTGGTGCGTTCGTCGTCAGGCGGTATTGGATGCGGGAGGGTACAGTGAAAGCCTGAGTGCAGCGTTCGAGTTCGACCTGCTGCTGCGTCTGGTCGAGCAACACGGTCAAGGTTGCCTGGCTCATATGGATCAGTACTTGGTCGTGGGGTCGGTTTCTAGGCCGAGCCTTCAGGCCGAGGCCGCCACACGTCTCAAACGCCATCTCACCGACTTGGGCTATCGGGGCGAGGTGCATGATCGGGGCGAAGCGGGCCTGACTTTGGACTACCGGCATTCAGCCACGCCACTGGTGAGCATACTGGTCGCGGCGCAGGGCGATCCGCAACAGTTGATGGGCTGCTTGAACAGCATCTTGCAACGGACCCGCTACCCCCGTTACGAGGTATTGGTGGCCTCGTCCTCCGCGCATGCCGATGCGCTGTCCGCCGGCCTGGCATCGCTGGGCAGTCGTGTGCGTCTGGTGACCACCCAGGCCAGTGAGCTTTCCGAGTTGTTGAATAGTGCAGCCGAACACGCCCAAGGTGAGCACTTGCTGCTGCTGGCAGAGTACTGCGAGGTGATTTCACCCGCGTGGATCGAAGCGTTGCTCAATGAAGGGCTGCGCCCGGAGGTCGGGGTCGTTGGCGCCTGTCTGCTGTCGCGCGAGCTGAATCTGGTGCACGCCGGCTTCGACCTATTGCAAGGGCCGCAGGTGCATGCGCCGTGGTCGGGGCTGGCACTCGCCGACTGCGCCGAGGCACGCTGGCCAGACACGGTACGAGGCTGTGCAGCGGTCTCTGCCGACTGCATGCTGATACGCCGCGATTTGTTCGATCATTGCGGTGGTTTGAAGGCCGCAGGGGGCTTCGACGTAGCGCTGTGCCTGGAGGCTGCGCAACATGGGTTGCTGGTGGTCTGGACACCGGTCGCCCAACTGTTCGATGACGCGCCGTTGATGCCCGACGAGGGCGCTTGCGCAGCGCTTCAGGCGGGCTACCCCCAGGCATTCGTTGGCAGTTGGCCCAGTGACGCGCTGAAGCCGATTCTCTGACAGCCCGGCGACCCTTGGTAGCGCTCGTCTACCAAGGGTCGCATCCAGGGCTGCTAGGATTGCATCCAACTGCGCAGGCAGACCTCACGGTGAACAGCGTCGAAGAAGCCTGTCCCTTCGACCACCTGACGTAGCCGTAGCCCTGCTGCCCTGGCGTTCTGCGGTGCTTGCAGGTAGGCGTCCACGGCCTCGATCCAATGCTCACTGCGGTTGACGACGAAGGTCATCGGCCAATCACGGACTTGCGCTTGATCGTCATTGCTGATGATCGCCACGCCACTGGCAGCTAGGCGCAGGGCCAGCTCCGGGGGGGGTGATACGCCAGGCGGCATGGGAATGAGTGCGAGGTCGAGCGCCAGGCTGTGCAGCAGTTCGGGCTGGGAGGTTATGTCTTGAGGATGGACTTCCTCGACCAGTGGCGCCAAGTGCGCGGGTACGTCTCCCCAGAGCACCCAGTGCGCGCGCCCTGCGCAGGCACGTAGTATCGGCTCGACCATTGCCAACGTTTCCAACTGCACCGGACAGCCGATTCGCAGTTTTTCTGGCGAGGGTCGCGCGATCAAAGGCTTCTGCCACGGCGGCATCAGACGCGTGGCTCGTACCCGAACATCCGCGTGCATGTGCGCCAGATCGTGCGCCAGTTGCTCAGTCGCCACCACAACGCGATCAACCACTGCGAGGGCATCATGCAGGAGTTGCCAGGCGCGCTCGTCCTGGGGCAGTTCCTCAACTTCCAAGACTTTGAACGCCGAATGCCGAGCGTAATCAGTGCCAACGGTCGCAATGCGCGCCGAATCGGCGACGTGCGCGAACACCACGACATCCGGGTTCAAGCGTCCCAGTTCCGGGCCAGAGAGCAATACGGGTATCGAGCAGCCGTCGACTTGGCCATGCTCAAGCAACTGCTCGAATGTGTCGATGCATCGCTGTGGACGTTCGCTGTCAGGATGCACCAGGACGACGGGTAGTGGACGCCAGCTCAGTGGACGCCAAGTCAGTGCGTGTAGGGCGGGAAGTTCGTGGCCTGCGCCTCGCAGCGACAAATTTTTGTTGTAAGCAGGGTCGCGTATCAATGAGTCATGCCAGCGAGCATGCAAGTTGTCTTCGTCCTGTCGCAGACGTACACGCAGATCCGGTTTGCGTAGCTCACCGGTCCAGCCGTCCACACGCTCGCAGGCCACCAGGGCGCGGGCGTTCCAGACGTTCAGCAGGCCCTGAGCACTGGCACGCAGGCACAGGTCGAGGTCATTGAAACGCAGTGCGAAGGCAGACTCGTCCATGCCGCCAAGGGACTCGAAGAGTTCGCGCCTGATCATCAGGCACGCGCCGCTGACTGCGCTGACATCGCGGTCCACCAGCAGGTACTGCAAATAGCCTGCTTCGCTGTTCTCCAAGCCGACTCCGGGACTGGCAGCGCTGCCGTTCAATCCCAATACATAACCTGCATGGGCGAGCTTGCCTTCGATGTCCAGCAACTTCGGCGCGACCACGCCGACTTCCGGGCGCATTGCGTGGTTGAGCAGATGTTCCAGCCATTGCTCGTCGAACGCCACGCAGTCATTGTTCAGCAACAGCAGGAAGTCGCCCTGTGCGTGGCGGGTGCCGAGATTGTATAGCGCGCTGAAATTGAGTGCGGCCTCGTCGCGAATGACCTTGATCAAACCCTGCCCGGCTACCACGAGCTGTTCGAGCCACTCCTGCAGCGCAGGACTCTGACTGGCGCTATCGAGCAGTATCAGTTCGAAAGCGCTGTAGCGCGTCTTCGACAGTAGGCTGTCGACGCAACGCCGTACCAGGTCCAACTGATCGCGTACCGCAATCAGGATCGAAACCGTAGGTTGCCCAGAATGGCTGTAGTCGATGTGATAGTGGCGCGGCGGGGTTTCCAGAACTTGTGCCTGAGGGTAATCACGCGCGACGAGATGACGACGGATCTGGGCGACCTCATCAGGGTTCGCTGACATGTCAGCGGCATCGCAGATGACCAGCGGCTCATCCAGGTGACCGATGCCGTCGAGGCCGTGAGCCTCGATCAGGCGCAGAATGACGCCGAGTTCAAGGGCGTTGGGAAGCTGCCTGTCGAAACCACCGACCTGTAGCAGCAGGTCCCGGCGAATGATCCAGTGCCGGGCCATTATTGCCGGTATCGACAGCAGGTAATCCAGATTCATGTCTGGGCGCAGGACCGGGCTAGCTCCACCCTGAGTGCGATAGATTTCATCGGCGTAGAGCATGCGGCAGCCCTGCGCACCGGGCAATTCGAGATCCAGCATGACGCAGCCACTGGGCAGTAACTCCTCGCCCGATTCCATCAGCAGCAACCATTGGCCGTCATCGTGCTCGGCAATCTGGTTGAGCAATCCGACCTCGGGTTCGCCGTCGATCCACTGAACATTACTGGCGAGCAAGGAGGGTAGCGGCTGTCGACTGACGACATAGACGCGCAATTGCAGTGGGCTGCTGGTACTCCACAGCGCCAGGCTTTCCAGTGTGTCACTCAGCGCCCGGTATTCGCCGCTGTTGTCGCTGATGACCACGCTCAGGCGTGTCTGGCCAGTAAGTGCGTTACGCTGCACGTCGACGAGTGCTCGCTGTACTGGAGTAAGCTGGCGATGAAGCAACCAATCACGGACGCTGGGCGTTTGGCTGGTTGCCGAATGCTCCGCTGCCACCCGCTGGGTATGGCCGATGAAGGCTTTGAGTTGAGGCCAGAATTCATCCTCCATGCGCAGAAGTCGCTGGCGGGCTAGACCCACCGAATGACGTGCGCGCTCGATTCCTCCAGGTTCATCGAGCATGGCCGCGCCAGCGTCGCCAATATGTTCGGTGAACGGCAGTTCATGCACGTGGCCGCCGCGCAGATAAATCACCGGGCAGCCGCACATCAACGCCATGGTGCAGGTGGCCGAAATTTCGTAGGTGTACAGGGTTTGTGCGCTCTGGAACAGCACGGCGAGCTCTGGGAGGGTGCGCGGATTGCTCAGGCTGAGCACTTGTACATCTGCTGGCAGCAAGCTGTAGTCCACCTGTTGTGCATCGAACCGATGCAGGTACAGGTAGTGGCCGCGTCGGGCAATCGGCTGCACGGGTGGCGCGAACAGCGTCGAGTCGATGGTCGGCAGGGTGAGCATGTCGTGCAGGAGCTTGCCGTCGGCAAAGTCGTGGGCGTAGTAGTAATAGAGGTCGCTTTTTTGACCGCCCACCTCCAGGCCGTTGAGGAAGCCGTCACGGTTGAGCATGTAGCGTACTACCACGGGACTGCCCAGAGGATTTCCGCTGATGACCTCGGGGTAAACGGCGATGGGCGACACCCCTCGGACCTTGTGCACGTGCCGTACCACGTCCGTCAAGGCAGGTGTGCGCAGGTTGGGATTGACCACCGTGCAGCCCACCACATAGGCCTCCTGCCCGCTGATGTTCAGCGCATGACAGAGAAAGTGCATGACGCATACACCCGAGGACGTATCGCGGTAGTCGGGGGCGTAGATATAGTAAGGATTACCCTGTGTCCGGTGAAGCGCTTGCGGAATCATTAAATGTCCTGTTGCTAGGCTGGTCCACAGGGCCATGCCGTTATCGAAAGAGGCGCTCAGCATGTGGCCATGTGCCAATGCACGCGGTCGATAAGCCTCTGCATGTGCTCTTGGTGGTATCGCTGGTCGACAGGCAGAGGCAATACACAGCCTGCCAATAGCCTTTCCACGTTCGGGCTTTGCGCAGCATTCGCCACTTCCGGCCAATAGCAGGGGATGAATATGCGCTCTTCCCGCAGCGCTTGGCGTACGTACTGCGCCTGTGCCGGAGAGCCGAGCAGCAGTGGATAGCTCAGCGCGGCTACGTGGGGTGCAGTAACGCCGGGCTTGAAGAGGTTGTCGCGGTCGAACGCTTCGCACAGGTGGATGAAGTTGTCTCTCCGGCGGTCGGCGATGATGGCGTAGTCCAAGCTGTCGAGCAGGCGCCGAGTACTTTGCGACATGGCCGAAACAGGAGCTTGCGCCAAGGCTTTTTCAGCTTCGGTAAAAGCGAGATAGTGCTCTTCGGGAGCGGACTCCAAGCGTCCCAGCAGCGCGCCGAAGCGGTCTCTGGATTGGCTCTGTGGCAATTCCTTCAACCGGTCTGGAGGGTTGGCCAGCCATCCACCGTCGGCGACGCCGACGAATTTTCGTGGAGAGTAGAGCGTGGAGATACCTGGCAAGGGCGTGCTGAACAGCGCCTGCGAGTTATCTACAATCAGGCGATCGCCATAACGGGGGGCCAGCACTTCTCGGACATAAGTGTCCTTCAGGCCGAAATAGTTGACGTAAAGCAAGCGCTCGTCCGCCTTCAGTGCCGGCAGTTGCAGTAATTCGAAATCCATGTCGATCGCGTAGGGCTTAGGTCGGCTGCCTGCGACTTGAGCGGCCTCCACTACCGCTTGACAAATGTAGTAGGGCAGATACAGGCAAGGGGCGGCACTCGCCTCCAGCAACGCCGTCAGTGCGGAACGGGCGCAGTTGAAGCCAACGGCGTCTGGATACGGCGTCAGGCCTGTTCGCAGTTCCAGTTCGAAATAGCCGCCGATAGCCTCAAGCATTTTTGACGATCCCTTGTCTGGCCCATTCACCAACGGTGTGCGCCGGGTTGAACATCAAGGCGTCGAGAATGGACAGTCCTGGCAGGAACTCATGGCTGCCTTGCTGATAGCTCGGTAGCCGTGCCTGGAGCAGTTGCAACTGCATGCCCGCCGCGCTGAAGGTGTCGGAGTCGTACAGAAAGGCGCCTGCTGAGGGATTCAAGTAATGGCTGGCGCCCACGGCTGTCATCAGCTCCAGCACCCGCGCCTGACCGCTCAGGCCTACTCCGTCTCCCAACTCACTGGCGCTGATGATTGGCGTGGTCACGCCGATCAAGTCGCAGCTGGCTTTGAGCATGCGAACGTTGAGCTCGGCGATACTCGAGGCGGGCTCTTCGAGCAACGGTTGCAACCACGAGAGCACGAATGGCGCGTTGGGCGCCTTGCGATAGGCATTGGCGAGTTTGTTAAGGATGCCGCGCACATCGAATACCTTGCTGATTCGTTTGCGCAGAATTGGCGCGGTATGGCTGCTTTTCTCAAGCGCAACGCTGAACCAGCGCGGTTCACCGTCCAGCAGGTAGCGGTTGCGCTCGATCCAGCCATTCTTGATGAATTGCGCAGTGTCATAGCTGACGAAAAGGTCCGCTGCGCCCAGAAGTTGGTAATAACCCAAGTAGGGAAGCAGGTAGGGCTGCATCAACACCACACGCTTGCGAGGGCTGCCAACATTCAGCATCGCTGATACACCCCTAGCCATGAAGAGGTGACGCCCACATGCCCGTTAGAGGCCCGCCATGCTAGATCCAGCCCTCGATTGATCCATCGGGTAAACGGATGCAGCACGCTTTTCTCGACATAGAAGGATCGCCACAAGCGTGTTCTGTACGGGTCTCGGAAAAAGTAGATGTCGCTCAACACGATGCGCTCGCTTGCGCCGAACGAGAGTGGTGCGTTGGATTGCCCAAAGGCGTGACGGATGCTCTGCGGATAGTAAGGCCGCACGTGAGAGAAGTCGTGAAAGAACCGCTCTCCCAGAACCGGGCTAATGAGTACCAGACGCCCGCCTGGTGCAAGCAGGTCGATCAAACGCTTGAGCAGCGTCAACAGTTGTGTCGGATCTAGATGTTCAACCAAGTGACTCAGAAAAATAACATCGAAGCTTTGCTGCAGCGGGGCGAGCTCGGACTCGTGATAGGCCTCGAAGCCTTCTTCGATGGCTTGGTTGATGTAGTCCGGATTGATGTCCACTCCTACTGGCTGCAGGCCCCACTCTCGAAACAGGCGTAGATATTTCCCGCGTCCCAGGCCGTAGTCCAGCACGCTGAGCGATTGACGCCTGTTTGCCGACCACTCGCCCAACAATCTTTTCACGCGCTGGGTTTCCAGCGTTTGGTAGTGTGCCGGATAACGCTTGCTGTCCAACAGCTCAAACATGAGGAGCCTCTCGACGGAGGAAAAGTTTTTTTTTGAATGAAGTAGACGCTAGACGCATAGCCTTGAAGGCAATCATGAAATGAACTCCAAAGCATCGACATCGAACACTGGAATACCGCAGTGGGTGGCCACATCCACGCGTTCAGGGAAATGGTTATCGATGAAAATAGCCTTGCCGACGATGAATGAGGATTTGGCGCGGCCGTCGGTAATATGAATGATGTCGTCAAACAGTTCGGCGGCGATGCGTGCTTTGCGCAAGGCAATCAGAGGATCGCCAGCGTGGCGGGTAAGCAGCACCAACCGCTTGCCTCTAGCTAGCATGCGGTAGAGAAAGTGCAGTGTTGAGGCAATGGCCAGGCCGTCGCGAATTACGGTTTCGTCGAAATCGATGTAGATCGTATCGAAGGGCTGAGTTATTTGCGCCAGGGTGAGAATACGTCGTTCGACCAGGTCGACAGCGTATTGAGGTAAGGGTCTGACTTTACGGCCCATGTAATCATGCACCGCCATCAGTGGCAGGTTCACCCCGCGTGCGCGCTGAGCCACCATGGATCCTGCCACCCGGCAACTGATCTCCAGCAGCTTCCACTGGCCCGAGTGGTCGCGTTTGAGTTGGAAGAACCAGGGGCCACGCAGTCGTAGGCGTTGGTTGATCACTTCTGCGATCTGCGTGATCTGCGGGTCTGCTGCCGGGAACGTGCTGCGCATGGAAATGCCGGCTCTCACGCGCTCGCGAGTGCGTGGGCCGACCCAGCGCAGCGCGTGTTCGAAATCGGTGAAGCAGTCCACGGTGGCTTCTTCGCCAGGCAGGTACTCAATCAGCAAGGGCAGCGTTGTGGCTGCCATTGTCGCCAGGGCTGCCTGGGGATCGGTTACGAGCGCGAAACCTTGTCCCCCCTGGCCGAGGTCTGGCTTGACCACAGCGGGCCAGTGCACCACCTGCGCCGCGTTGGCATAGACATGAGGTACCCACGGTTGGTCAGCGAACTCAGCATAGGTCAGCGACTTGCGTCGAGCGATGGCGCATGTCCGCGCGTCATCATTGATCAGCCCGACGTTGAAACGCTCCCTGGATTGACTCAGATACGCCTGGACGGTGTCATGGGTAGCGAACACCAGATCAATCTGCCAGTGCCGGAGCAACGCGACGAACGCGTCGTCGAATTCAAGGGCATCGATGCGAGGCAGATCACCCTGGTAACGTTCGTACAATTGGCGCCCATGATCGTCGACGCTTGAGGCACCGTGGAGCCGCACATGGACCGAATGGATCAGGGCTTGATGAATTTCCGCGGCGTTTTCCGAACCGCAGGGGAAGACCAGTACGTTGAGTGGCATGTATTCAGCTCTGCCGCGCAGCATGGATCACTGAGATGATGCGCTCTTGGCTAACGATGTCGAGGTCCGGATAAATCGGCAGGCACAGCACTCGTCGAGAGGTGCGCGTGGCAATCGGCAGACGGTCGGGGCGGGCACTATCAAGATTGCGATACATGGGAAACTCGCTGATCAACGGGTAGAAGTAGCGCCTCACCAAGATATCCTGCTCCCGGAAACGATCGTACAAGGCATCGCGGTCGATGCCGAAGGTCTCGCTATCGACCATGATCGGGCAGTAGGCATAGTTCCAGTCCAAGTCATGCGCTGGGGCGATCAGATCGATGCCGGGCACGTCTTGCAGAGCGGATCGATAGCGCTCGAATATCTGTCGACGGATCACCAGCGCCTGATCGATGTAGCGCAATTGCAGAAGGCCGAAAGCGGCCTGTAACTCGTTCATCTTGCCGTTGATGCCAGGCGCCACCACCGTGATCTCATCGGCAAACCCGAAGTTCTTCAAGTAGTCGATACGTCGTTTGGTTTTCTCATCCTGACAAACGATCGCACCACCTTCGAACGTATTGAATACCTTGGTGGCATGGAAGCTGAGCACCGAGACGTCGCCATGGTTAAGAATGCTTTCTCCATGCCATCTCACGCCGAAAGCGTGAGCGGCATCGTAGATCACTTTCAGGCCGTAGGTATCGGCGATCGCTTGGATTTCTTCGAGGTCGCACGGAATGCCGTAGCAGTGAACCGGCAAGATGGCGGTGGTATTGGGCGTTATCGCCTCGACGATGCGTTGCGGGTCTAGGTTGTTAGTATGCGGGTCGATATCGACGAACACCGGTTTGAGGTTGTTCCACAGAACGGAGTGAGCTGTGGCAACGAACGAATAGGGCGTGGTGATGACTTCGCCCGTAATTCGCAGGGCCTGTAACGCAGTGACAAGCGCCAGAGTACCGTTGGAAAACAGTGAAATGTAGCGGACCCCCAGATGGTTGGCCAACTCCTGTTCAAGCTGCTGGTGGAAACGACCGCAGTTGGTCAGGAACCGGCTTTCCCAGATCTGCTCCAGGTAAGGCACATAGCTCTCCAGCGGAGGCAGCAGCGGGCTTGTAACGGGGATGGGTTTCACCATGGACATGGCTCGCATTGACTACAGCTAAAGAGATTGCCGCATCGAGCGGTAATGCGCGTGCAGACAGGTGCCTGGGCGTCATTTAAACGACGATTCAGGCGCTATCGATGGGCTCAAGCAAGAATTTGGCCAACCTCAGGCGTCCAGATAAATGGCAAATGACCGTGCAACCGTGACTTGGCAGTCTAAACGGGCATCTCTACTCTATTGAGTCTGCGGGAAGGACCGTCACCACGGCAGCTCAGTCCATTTTGCGTGGACTGGACCCCGCGAAATTTCGCCATGTCTATCGGGAAGCCATAATGATTGGCATCAAAAGCATCGCCAGTTACGTACCTGTCGAAGGCGTCGACAACTACGCCCAAGGTGCGAAGTTCGGCAAAGATCAAGATTTCATTTTCGGCAAGATCGGTTCGACTTTTTTGCCGCGCAAGCATGTCGGCCAGGAAACCTCCGATCTATGCGTGGAGGCTGCCCAAGCGCTTTTCGCCGCCAATCCGTCGCTGGATCCTGCCAGCATCGATGCTGTCATCGTCGTGACCCAGAATGGTGACGCCGAAGGCCTGCCGCACACTGCGGCTATCGTTCAGCACAAGCTTGGCCTGTCAACCCACGTTGCCGCTTTCGATGTGTCTCTGGGTTGTTCAGGCTATGTTTATGGCCTCTACGCCATGAAAGGTTTTATGGAAGCCGCGGGCTTAAAGAATGGCCTGCTCATCACTGCCGACCCGTACTCGAAGATCGTCGATGACGAGGATCGCAACACCTCCATGTTGTTCGGTGATGCAGCCACGGCCACCTGGATGACCCAGGGCGCTCACTGGCAGTTGGGCAAGTCCCTGTTCGGCAGCGACGGTGCGGGTGCCGAGCACTTGCGCACTACCGACGGCAAGTTTTTCATGAATGGCCGCCAGGTCTACAACTTCGCGTTGTCCAAGGTGCCGGCTCATTTGACCGCGCTGCTCGAAGCAAGCCAGGTGGACGCCGCGGATGTCGATATGTTCTGTCTTCATCAGGGCAGTGCCGCGATCGTTGATGCAGTGTCTCAGCGCTTCGAGGACGGTGAGTACAAGGCGCGTTTCGTAAAGGACATGCTTGAAACTGGTAATACCGTGTCGTCGAGCATTCCGTTGCTGCTCGAGAAACATGTGCTCGACTCGTCCCACAAGCGAGTTGTGATCTGTGGCTTTGGAGTCGGGTTGTCCTGGGGGTCGGCGGTCTTGGAGCGAACGGACTGAGTTCGTTGCCAGGCGTTGAAAGCGCTGGTCGTCAATGCGATTGGCGTTTTTAGGTGGTTCCCGATAATGACGTGCATTGTCGGGATGTGTGCTCTGCTCATGAATCTTTCCCAGGAGTATCTTTTGGCAAATCAGGCGCGCTGTTGATGTGAACCTGTCGGCCCGCTCCGGCAGAGGGTGTGTGTCGCTACCGCTTGAAGAACCAGTCGGTAAGGGTTTGGCCGCCATATTGATCATGATCAGCGCACTTCGATGCTAGTGGGCGTATCGTTGCGGTGCTTGATGCTGCCTTCTGTATGGCGGCTGTTCTGTTGATGTCTGCTGCGGACCGTCAGCGGTCTGGGTGGTCCGAGACTCATCTCAACTGGACTTTTGGAGTTGAAAACTGAGCAATCAAGGAAGACTTATGTTCAAGCTCGCGTGCGGAATTGTGGTGGCGATATCGATGGCTCCAGCACTTGCAACGGCAAGTGAAGCATCTCCCGTAGGGTCGTGGCAGTTCGCTTATTACCACGTGCCGAGCGGCGCTTTTTATGCCAACCAGACCATTTGCTTCAAGCAAGACAAAACATGGTATTCAAGCACGCAGGCCAACTGGAAGGGTGCATGGTTCCAGAGTGGCGATGACCTCCAGTGGTACGGTAGTGTGCCTATGAATGGAGTGGGGAGTGCCAATAATATCGCCACCATTTCGATCGGTAGGTTTACTGATGCAGGTGCCATGGATGGCATTTACACGGAGTGGGCGGCGCCCAGCGCGCTACCTCTGGGGTGGGACAAGCACTACACCTACAAAATGACGTTCAAGGGCGCTGCGTGCGGTGCGCCCAAGTAGTCATGTGATCCCTGTTGACCTGAAGGCTTATTGCCTTGCGTGATAATCCATTCAGGTCGACGATTTTCGCCTCTGGCTCTGTCCGGAACTGGGTTGCAGTCCGTTCGTGCTCGCTTGCACGGGTGGAGGCGCTTAAGCGTACTTCGGTAATCGAGCTAAGTAGGGTGGTGAAGGGTTAGGCCCAGTCATGGGGCGGGTGACCTGATGGCTCCTTCATTGGGATCTTGTTGGTGGTGTCGAGTGATCAGGATCATCAGGTGGGGCTGCGGGGTGGCTGCGCTTGAGGTACGTGGGTGTGCCTCTAGTTGTTGAAAATCGCTCCCGATGCCGTATTTGCATTGTTGCGTCGAGCGGGCGAGAAGCAGGCGTTTAGGTGTGGTCCGTCCCCCATTACCCGCGCAGTGGAGCCATTATCCTCTTTCGCAGGGCGGAGAAGTGATTCAGGGCTGTCTGCCTATCACCTCATTTCTGTCCCCTGAGTGGGCGGTGTTTTTCTGGCGTCAAACCCTTGATTTCACTGGGGTAGCATCAGGCCAGTAAAAAAATTCTGAAAATCCCTAAAGCAAACCGCGCGGACGACGATAACCATTACGAAGGTTCTCTAGGCCACACACCCGGCAGTTGCCAGGGCCGGAAGCCGCAGTACCCAATCCAACGAGGAATTCGTCATGGCTTTGACCGTAAACACCAACACCACCTCTCTGGGCGTTCAGAAAAACCTGAACCGTGCTTCCGACGCAGTAAGCACCTCGATGACCCGTCTGTCTTCCGGCCTGAAAATCAACAGCGCCAAAGACGACGCCGCTGGCCTGCAGATCGCTACCCGCATGACCTCGCAGATCCGTGGTCAGACCATGGCGATCAAAAACGCCAACGACGGTATCTCGATCGCTCAGACCGCTGAAGGCGCGATGCAGGAACAAACCAACATCCTGCAGCGTATGCGTGAACTGGCCGTTCAGTCGCGAAACGACTCGAACAGCGCGAACGACCGTCAAGCCCTGGACAAAGAGTTCCAGTCCATGGCTTCGGAACTGACCCGTATCGCCAACAGCACCCAGCTCAACGGCAAGAACCTGCTGGACGGCTCGGCTTCGGTCATGACCTTCCAGGTTGGCTCGAACACCGGTGCTTCCAACCAGATCACCATCGACCTGAGCGCCAAGTTCACCGCTTCGGACCTGGGTGTCACCAGCTCGATCAACATCCAGGGTTCGGACAGCACCACCGCCGAGTCGAACTTCAGCGCCGCTGTTTCGGCCATCGACAACGCTCTGCAGACCATCAACAGCAACCGTGCTGACCTGGGTGCCGCGCAGAACCGTCTGACCAGCACCATCAACAACCTGCAGAACATCAACGAAAACGCCGAAGCCGCTCGTGGTCGTGTACAAGACACCGACTTCGCTGCTGAAACT
This sequence comes from Pseudomonas sp. SC11, assembly GCF_047039205.1. Classification (NCBI taxonomy): domain Bacteria; kingdom Pseudomonadati; phylum Pseudomonadota; class Gammaproteobacteria; order Pseudomonadales; family Pseudomonadaceae; genus Pseudomonas; species Pseudomonas sp. SC11. Next base: position 1,891,549 of record NZ_CP178183.1, read on the forward strand.
GCCCAGCTGACCAAGCAGCAGACTCTGCAGCAAGCGTCGACCTCGGTTCTGGCCCAGGCCAACCAGCTGCCTTCGGCAGTCCTGAAGCTGCTGGGCTAATCTCTAGCTAGCGGTAAGCGGGGAAGCGCTGTCCAGGCGCTTTCCCGCTGTCTATTTACGAGGTGGTGGACATGGACATGAGCGTCAAGCTGAACCTGTCTTACCCGGCCCCGCGCGCGGCCGAACAGGTGCCCGAAAAGCAAGCGCCGCTGCCCAGTCAGCAGCGTGACGATCGCGACGACAAGAAAGATGCTCAGGTGCCGCACGGTGCCGACAACGTCAAGCACGCCGTCTCGCAAATCGAAGAATTCATGAAGCAGACCCGACGCAATTTGCAGTTTTCCACCGACGAGGAATCCGGCAAGATCGTGGTCAAGGTCATCGCCAGCGAAACCGGCGAGCTGATCCGTCAGATTCCTTCCGAGGAAGCGCTGCGGATCGCTCATAGTCTGAGCGATGTAAAAAGTGTGCTGTTCGACGCTAAAGCCTGAAGGCGTTAGTGCGATAACCCGTTTTTTCCAATGCCTGTCCCGCCGCCCTCGGGCAGAGCATCATCACCAAGAGGGACTTCTGCATGGCTAGCCCGATCATTCCTTCCTCAGGTCTAGGCTCTGGTCTGGATATCGGCAGTATCGTCAAGGTGCTCGTATCTGGCGACACCTCTGCCAAGCAGGCGCAGATCAAGCGTCAGACCAGCAATAACAGTGCGATGATTTCTGGCATTGGCTCGCTGCGCAGCGCTCTGACGGCGTTCCAAGACGCCATGAAGAAGCTCAACGACAAGAATGCCCCTTCTTTCAACGCCTTCGCTGCCTCCTCGGGCAATGAGTCCGTGGTGAAGGTCAAGTCCAATAACACAGCGGTGTCTGGTAACTACGACATCGTGGTCAACAAGCTTGCCACCAGCTCCAAGGTCGCCAGCCAGCAGTTCTCCAATGGCGCCAACAGCGCGATCAATGCCGGCGACATGACCATCACTCAAGGTGGCAGCAGCTACAAAGTGACCATTGGCAGTGGCGCGACGCTGCAGACCGTGCGTGACCAGATCAACAAGGAAATGGCATCCAACGGCATTTCCGCGAACATCATCAATGAATCTGGCGGCTCGCGTTTGGTGCTGACCTCCACCAAGACGGGTGCGGGGAACGACATTTCAGTGGGGGGTATCCCAGACCTCACCATTGACGGCACTAAGCAGATGTCCGGCACTGGCGGAGGATTCATCAATGCCTTGGCGCAGGATGCGGATCTGACTGTCGATGGTCTGAAGATCACCAGTGCTTCCAACACCATCGACAAGGCGATCAGTGGTATGAGCCTGGAGTTGACGGGCGTCAGCGCCAAGGCTGCCGATGGCACGGGCACATCGACTCGTCTGACCGTGGCCCAGGACAATGATGGATTGAAAAAATCCATTCAGGGCTTCGTTGATGCCTACAACACCTTGCAAAAAGCCGTCACCTCCCTGACCGCCACCAGCAAGCAGACGCAGGATGGCAAGGAAGTAACCGTACTCGGCCCCCTGACCAACGACCCTACCACCCGCTCGTTGCTATCGGACATGCGCGGTGTGCTGAGTCAGGCGGTTTCTGGGGGGCAACTGAATAGCCTGAGCCAGTTGGGTATCAACACGTCGAAGGACGGGACCCTTGAGTTCAATAGCATCAAGTTCACCGCCGCGATGGATGACAAGAAGCTCGGTGGCGAGGTGCAGAACCTTTTCACCAGTGACAACGGCATCTTCGCACTGATGAACAAGGCTATCGATCCGTATAACGCCACCGATGGCAGCTTGGCGACACGCAAGTCCAATCTGGACAAGGTCGCCAAGAACCTCAGCGACCAGCAGGCCGCTCTTGATCGTCGTACCGATTCGCTCACCGAGTCACTGACGCGCAAGTTCGTGGCACTCGACACTGCGCTGGGCAAGATGAAGGCCCAGGCCAACCAGATCACCTCGATCTTCGACGCGCTCAACGCACAGAAGAAGAACAGCTGATTCTGACGGTTGTGACAAAGGCCTGGCCGCGTCATATTGACGCGCCAGGCCTTTTGCATTGTCGCTAAAGTTTTTTCACATCGCGGCGATACAGCAGGTATCCGTCATCTTTTTCGCTGCAACGAGGTAGATCCATGAACCCGATGTTGGCCCTTCGGCAATACCAGAAAGTCAACGGTGTTGCACAGACCTCCGAAGCCAGTCCGCACCGTTTGGTGCAGATGCTGATGCAAGGCGGTCTCGACCGTCTGGCGCAGGCCAAGGGCGCGATCGCGCGAAGGGATGTGGCGCAGAAGGGTATTCTGATCGGCAAGGCCATCGACATCATCGGCGGCCTGCGCGAGGGTCTGGATCTGGAGAATCATGCCGACAGCCTGACCGACCTGGACAACCTCTACCAATACATGAGCCGCCGTCTGATTGAAGCCAACGTGAACAGCGATCCGGCGATCATCGACGAAGTGGCGCGGCTGCTGATCACCGTCAAGGAAGGCTGGGACGCCATTGGCGATCAAGCCGCTGCCGAGTAATACCAGGAGACGCACATGAGCGAAGTGATTGCACGTATCGAGCAAACCCGTGATGCCTTGCTGGCTGCGTTCGCCGAACGCGACTGGGAGGCGGTGGGGGAGCTCGACCTGGAATGCCGCGTGTGCGTCGATGAGATCCTGGCCGAGGCCCACGAACACGATGCTCAGGTCAGGAACAGCCTGGATGAATTGCTGGGGGTTTACCGGCAATTGATTGAGGTTGCAAGTGGTGAACGTCAATCCCTCGTCGATGAGATGTCGCAGATCCGCCAGGCAAAAAACGCGACAAAGGTATACCATCTGTTCAGCTGATCGCTGGGCAATGCAAGAAGCTGCGCGCCATTAATTTGACTGTGTGCTGTTTTTTGACTTAACTAGTGGCTGTTTTCGAGTTTCAGACGTCTGATCCTCACGACGGGTGTCTGAATGAAGTCGATAACGCCTGCGGGCGCCGAGATGACTAGGGAAGTTGGTATTGAATGTGGCGTGAAACCAAGATCCTTCTGATCGATGACGACAGCGAACGCCGCCGCGATCTGGCGGTGGTCCTGAATTTTCTCGGCGAAGACAACCTCTCCTGCTCCAGCCTGGACTGGCAGCAGACGGTGGAGGCATTGTCTTCGAGCAGGGAAGTTCTCTGCGTGCTCATTGGCGCGGTAAGCGGGCCGGCCGGGGTGCTGGGCTTGCTTAAGACCGTCACTGCGTGGGATGAGTTCCTTCCAGTGTTGCTTTTGGGCGAAATTTCTTCCGCTGAGTTTCCTGAAGACCTGCGCCGACGCGTGCTTTCCAATCTGGAAATGCCGCCTAGCTACAGCCAGTTGCTCGATTCGCTGCACCGTGCCCAGGTCTATCGCGAGATGTATGACCAGGCGCGTGAGCGTGGTCGTCAGCGCGAACCCAACCTGTTCCGCAGCCTTGTCGGTACCAGCCGGGCCATTCAGCATGTGCGCCAGATGATGCAGCAGGTGGCTGACACCGACGCCAGTGTGCTGATCCTCGGCGAGTCCGGCACGGGCAAGGAAGTGGTCGCCCGTAACCTGCATTACCACTCAAAGCGCCGCGAAGCGCCGTTCGTGCCGGTCAACTGCGGGGCGATCCCGGCCGAGTTGCTGGAGAGCGAGTTGTTCGGTCATGAGAAGGGCGCCTTTACCGGCGCCATCACCAGTCGTGCCGGGCGCTTCGAGTTGGCCAATGGCGGTACGCTGTTCCTCGACGAGATTGGCGACATGCCGCTGCCCATGCAGGTCAAGCTGCTGCGGGTGCTGCAGGAGCGCACCTTCGAGCGGGTTGGCAGCAACAAGACCCAGAGCATCGACGTGCGTATCATCGCCGCGACTCACAAAAATCTCGAGAACATGATCGAGGAAGGCACCTTCCGCGAAGATTTGTACTACCGCCTCAATGTCTTCCCCATCGAGATGGCGCCGCTGCGCGAGCGGGTCGAGGACATTCCGCTGCTGATGAACGAGCTGATCTCGCGCATGGAGCACGAGAAGCGCGGCTCGATCCGCTTCAACTCGGCCTCGATCATGTCGCTGTGCCGCCATGGCTGGCCGGGTAACGTGCGCGAACTGGCCAACCTGGTCGAACGCATGGCGATCATGCATCCCTATGGGGTGATCGGCGTCGCCGAGTTGCCGAAGAAATTCCGCTACGTCGATGACGAAGATGAGCAGTTGGTGGACAGCCTGCGCAGCGACCTGGAAGAGCGGGTGGCGATCAACGGCAACACGCCGAACTTCTCCAGCCACGCCATGCTGCCGCCTGAGGGGCTGGACTTGAAGGACTACCTGGGCAGCCTTGAGCAAGGACTGATCCAGCAGGCGCTGGATGATGCCAACGGCATCGTCGCCCGTGCCGCCGAACGCCTGCGCATCCGCCGCACCACGCTGGTGGAGAAGATGCGCAAGTACGGCATGAGCCGTCAGGGCGGCGAGGAACAGGCCGAGGACTGAGTTTCCGGTACCGGATGCAACTCCTTTGGGGCTGCCTTGCAGTCCATCGCGACACAAGGCCGCTTAGATTTTCTGGCAGCGGCCTTGTGTCGTGATCGGGTCGCGAAGCGGTCCCACGATTGCAAGCAAACCCCATCCCCGGCACGGCTATTGCTACACCGCAGGCGAAGTACCGTTTTTATGACGGTCAGCCATGCGAGAGAGCACGATGCCCCAGGCCGCCCCTATTTCCCGACTCCATGATGCGTCAGGGCGAGTTCCGGTCGAGCAGGACAGCCGACCCGGACTCGACCACGCCGTCGCCCTGTTCGATCAGGTTTCCACTCAGCTCAGCGAGTCCTACACCTTGCTCGAGGCGCGGGTCACCGAACTCAAGGGTGAGCTGGCAGTGGTCAGCGCCCAGCGCATGGCGGAACTGGATGAAAAGGAGCGTCTGGCCAACCGTCTGCAGCACCTGCTCGACCTGCTGCCCGGTGGTGTGATCGTGATTGATGGTCATGGCCAGGTGCGCGAGGCCAACCCGGCCGCCTGCGACTTGCTCGGTGAGCCGCTGGTCGGCGAGCTGTGGCGCCAGGTGATTGCGCGCAGCTTCGCCCCTCGCGAAGACGATGGCCATGAAGTGTCACTGCGCGACGGCCGGCGCCTGTCCATCGCGACGCGTTCGCTGGATGCCGAGCCTGGCCAGTTGGTGCTGATCAACGACCTTAGCGAAACCCGTCGGCTACAAGAGCAGTTGGCGCGCCACCAACGTCTGTCATCGCTGGGGCGCATGGTTGCTTCGCTGGCCCATCAGATCCGCACGCCGCTGTCGGCGGCCATGCTCTATGCCAGCCACCTGGCGGACGACCAGGGCGCCCTGGCGTTGGACACCCGCCAGCGTTTTGCCGGCAACCTCAAGGAGCGCCTGCACGAACTGGAGCACCAGGTGCGCGACATGCTGGTCTTCGCGCGCGGCGAACTGCCGCTGAACGATCGCGTCACGCCCAAGGCGCTGTTCCAGGCCCTGCAGCACGCTGCCCAGCCCCACGTTCAGGGGCATGCGGTGCGCTGGCAGTGCGATACCCACCTGGGCGAGTTGCTGTGCAATCGCGACACGCTGGTCGGCGCGCTGCTCAATCTCCTGGAAAACGCCGTGCAGGCCAGCACCGCACCGGCCCGGCTCAAAGTGCATCTGTTCCGCCGTGAGCAGAACCTGCACCTGAGTGTCAGCGATGCCGGCAGTGGCATCGAGCCGCAGGTGCTACAGCGCCTGGGCGAGCCTTTTGTCACCACTAAGTCCACCGGCACCGGATTGGGCCTGGCTGTGGTCAAGGCCGTGGTCAAGGCACATCAGGGCAGTCTGGCACTGCGTTCTAAAGTGGGTCGCGGCACGTGCGTGCACGTCGTGCTGCCGCTGATTGCCGCCCCTGCCGCGCAGGTACTGGCATGACCAAGGTATTGCTGGTCGAGGATGACCGGGCCCTGCGCCAGGCCTTGAGCGACACGTTGTTGATCGGTGGATTCGCCCATCGCGCGGTGGGCAGTGCCGAAGAGGCGCTGGCGGCGGTGAGCGAAGAGGCTTTCGGCCTGGTGATCAGCGACGTGAACATGCCGGGTATGGATGGTCACCAGTTGCTGGCCCAGCTCCGGCGCCAGCAGCCGCAGTTGCCGGTCTTGCTGATGACGGCCCACGCGGCGGTCGAGCGTGCGGTCGATGCGATGCGTCAGGGCGCGGTCGATTACTTGGTCAAACCGTTCGAGCCCAAGGCGCTGCTGAGCCTGGTCGAGCGGCATGCCGCCGGCCATCTGGAGGCGGGAGAGGAAGGGCCGGTGGCCTGCGAAGCGGCGAGTCGGCAACTGCTCGAGCTGGCGGCCCGGGTGGCGCGCAGTGACTCGACGGTATTGATTTCCGGCGAGTCCGGCACCGGCAAGGAGGTGCTGGCGCGCTACATCCACCAACAATCGTCGCGGGCCGCGCAGCCGTTCGTGGCCATCAACTGTGCGGCGATCCCCGACAACATGCTCGAAGCCACGCTGTTCGGGCACGAGAAAGGCGCCTTCACCGGCGCCATCGCGGCCCAGGCCGGCAAGTTCGAGCAGGCCGAGGGCGGTACGCTGCTGCTCGACGAGATTTCCGAAATGCCGTTGGGCCTGCAAGCCAAACTGCTGCGGGTGCTGCAGGAGCGGGAAGTGGAGCGGGTCGGTGGACGCAAGCCGATCGCCCTGGACATTCGCGTGCTGGCCACCACCAACCGCGACTTGGCGGGCGAGGTGGCCGCCGGACGGTTCCGCGAAGACCTCTATTACCGGCTTTCGGTGTTTCCCCTGGCCTGGCAGCCGCTGCGCGAGCGCCGCGCCGACATCCTGCCGCTGGCCGAGCGCCTGCTGGCCAAGCATGTGCTGAAGATGAAGCACGCCCCGGTGCGCCTGTCCGCTGACGCGCGTCATTGTCTCCAGGCGTATGCCTGGCCGGGGAACGTGCGCGAGCTGGACAATGCGCTGCAGCGCGCCTTGATCCTGCAGCAGGGCGGGGTGATCGAGGCGGCGGATTTCTGTCTGGCGGGTGCCATTCCCTTGTCGCCAGTCAGGGGTGCCACTATTGGGCCATCATGCGCCGAATCCAGTGCCGAGTCCAGTGGCCTGGGCGATGACCTGCGCCGTCACGAATTTCAGATGATCATCGACACCCTGCGCGCCGAGCGCGGTCGTCGCAAGGAGGCCGCCGAGAAGCTGGGTATCAGCCCCCGCACCTTGCGCTACAAGCTGGCGCAGATGCGCGATGCCGGCCTGGATGTGGAAGGTGGCCTGTACGGTTGAATGCTGGGTAAAGGGACACTCCGCCAAGGCTGGCACCTTTGTTGCTTTAACCGTCTTACCCGCTGCATCAGTGTCAAAAAAATGCGGCCGCCGGAGAGAGAAGTTCATGAGCCAAGGTGTTGAATTCAATCGTCTGATGCTGGACATGCGCGCGATGCAGGCCGATGCCATGTCGCTGCCCAAGGTCGCGGCTGCGCCCGAGCTCGCGCCAGGCCAGAGCAGCTTCGCCGACATGCTCGGCCAGGCCATCAACAAAGTCAGCGATACCCAGCAGGCGTCCAACCAGCTGGCCAACGCCTTCGAGATCGGCAAGAGCGGTGTCGACCTCACCGATGTGATGATCGCCTCGCAGAAGGCCAGTGTCTCTTTCCAGGCGCTGACCCAGGTACGTAACAAGCTGGTGCAGGCGTACCAGGACATCATGCAGATGCCGGTTTGAGGGCGCGTTGAGTCATGGCCGAAGCAGTCGTCGATAACGCCCCCGCCAAGAGCGGCCCGCCCGCGGCCAAGCCGCCGCTGTTCGGCATGGCGTTCCTGGAAAACATTTCGCGTATGCCCATGCTGCGTCAGGTCGGCCTGCTGGTCGGTCTAGCGGCCAGCGTGGCCATTGGCTTTGCCGTGGTGCTGTGGTCGCAGCAGCCCGACTACCGTCCGCTGTATGGCAGCCTGGCCGGCATGGACACCAAGCAGGTCATGGAAACCCTGGCCGCTGCCGACATCCCCTATACCGTCGAGCCCAACTCCGGGGCGTTGCTGGTCAAGTCCGACGATCTGTCCCGGGCGCGCATGAAGCTGGCGGCTGCCGGCGTTGCACCGAGCGACGGCAACCTGGGCTTCGAGATTCTCGACAAGGAACAAGGGCTGGGCACCAGCCAGTTCATGGAGGCGGCCCGTTATCGCCGTGGCCTGGAAGGCGAACTGGCGCGCACCATCTCCAGCCTCAACAACATCAAGGCCGCCCGCGTGCACCTGGCGATCCCGAAGAGCTCGGTGTTCGTGCGCGACGAGCGCAAGCCCAGCGCCTCGGTGCTGGTGGAAATGTACCCTGGGCGCAGCCTTGAGGCCGGTCAGGTGATGGCGATCGTCAACCTGGTCGCCACCAGCGTGCCGGAACTGGACAAGTCTCAGGTCACCGTGGTCGACCAGAAGGGCAACCTGCTCTCCGACCAGTTGCAGGACACCGCGTTGACCATGGCCGGCAAGCAGTTCGACTACACCCGGCGCATGGAAGGCCTGCTCACCCAGCGTGTGCACAACATCTTGCAGCCAGTGCTGGGCAACGACCGCTACAAGGCTGAGGTGTCGGCCGACGTCGACTTCAACGCCGTCGAGTCCACCTCCGAGCAGTTCAATCCCGACCAACCGGCGTTGCGCAGCGAGCAGTCGGTGAACGAGCAGCGCGCCAGCGGCCAGGGGCCGCAGGGCGTGCCGGGTGCGCTGAGCAACCAGCCGCCGGCCGGCGCTGCGGCGCCTGAGAACGCCAGGGCCGGTGCAGCCCCAGCCGGTGCCATCGCGCCCGGCCAGCCGCTGGTCGATGCCAACGGCCAGCAGATCATGGATCCGGCCACTGGCCAGCCGATGCTGGCACCGTACCCGGCCGACAAGCGTCAGCAGAGCACCAAGAACTTCGAGCTGGACCGTTCCATCAGCCATACCCGTCAACAGCAGGGGCGTTTGACCCGCCTGTCGGTGGCGGTGGTGGTGGACGACCAAGTCAAGGTCGGCGCCAATGGCGAGAGTACCCGCGCCCCATGGGGCGCCGAAGACCTGTCGCGCTTCACCCGCCTGGTGCAGGACGCAGTGGGCTTCGATGCCAGCCGCGGTGACAGCGTGACGGTGATGAACGTGCCGTTCTCCGCCGACCGTGGCGAAGTGCTGGCCGATATCCCGTTCTACTCGCAGCCCTGGTTCTGGGACATCGTCAAGCAGGTGCTGGGCGTGGTGTTCATCCTGGTGCTGGTGTTCGGGGTACTGCGCCCGGTGCTCACCAGCATCACCGGTGGCGGCAAGAACGTGGCCGGCGACCCCGACATGCAACTCGGCGGTATGGGCGGCATGGGCATGATCGGTATGGACGGCGAGGTCGGCGACGACCGCGTCAGCCTGGGCGGACCGAGCAGCATCCTGCTGCCGAGCCCAAGCGAAGGCTATGAGGCGCAACTGAACGCAATCAAGGGCCTGGTGGCCGAAGACCCGGGTCGTGTGGCCCAGGTCGTCAAAGAGTGGATCAACGCCGATGAGTGACAACCGAGCCATTACCGCCAAGCTGAGCCGCGTCGACAAAGCGGCCATCCTGCTGCTGTCGCTGGGCGAGACCGACGCCGCCCAGGTCCTGCGTCACATGGGGCCCAAAGAAGTGCAACGGGTCGGTGTGGCCATGGCGCAGATGGGCAACGTCCACCGCGAGCAGGTCGAGCAGGTGATGAGCGAGTTCGTCGAGATCGTCGGCGACCAGACCAGCCTGGGCGTCGGCTCCGACGGCTACATTCGCAAGATGCTCAACCAGGCCCTGGGCGAAGACAAGGCCAACGGCCTGATCGACCGCATCCTGCTCGGGGGCAACACCAGCGGCCTGGACAGCCTCAAGTGGATGGAGCCGCGCGCCGTGGCCGATGTGATCCGCTTCGAGCACCCACAGATTCAGGCCATCGTGGTCGCCTACCTCGACCCCGACCAGGCCGGTGAGGTGCTGAGCAACTTCGACCACAAGGTGCGCCTGGACATCGTTCTGCGCGTGTCGTCGCTCAACACCGTGCAACCGGCGGCGCTCAAAGAGCTGAACCAGATCCTGGAAAAGCAGTTCTCCGGCAACTCCAATGCCGCGCGCACCACCTTGGGCGGCATCAAGCGCGCCGCCGACATCATGAACTTCCTCGACAGTTCGGTCGAAGGCCAGTTGATGGACGCAATCCGCGACATCGACAGCGACCTGTCCGAGCAGATCGAAGACCTGATGTTCGTCTTCAACAACCTGGCCGACGTGGACGACCGCGGCATCCAGGCCCTGCTGCGCGAAGTGTCGTCCGACGTGCTGGTGGTCTCGCTCAAAGGCGCCGACGAGAAGGTCAAGGACAAGGTCTTCAAGAACATGTCCAAACGGGCCTCGGAGCTGCTGCGCGACGACCTCGAGGCCAAAGGGCCGGTGCGGGTCAGCGACGTGGAAACCGCGCAGAAGGAAATCCTCACCATCGCCCGGCGCATGGCCGAGGCCGGCGAGATCGTGCTCGGCGGCAAGGGCGCCGAGGAAATGATCTAAGGCCGCTTGCCTGGCTGGCGAACCGCCGCGCCTGCACGGCGCGGCGTCGGTCGAACACGGTTTTGAGTGCCTGAGAACATGACCACCAAAGAACACCCCAGCGACCTGATCCGCGCCCGCGACCTCGAGGGCGTCGATGTGTGGGCGCTGCCCAGTTTCGACCCTGCGCCCGCGCCGGAACCCGAGCCGGAGCCCGAACCGCAGCTGGTCGAGGAAATCGAAGAAGTACCGCTGGAGGAAGTCCAGCCGCTGACCCTCGAAGAGCTCGAAGCGATTCGTCAGGAGGCCTACAACGAAGGCTTCGCCACGGGCGAGCGCGAGGGCTTTCACAGCACCCAGATCAAGGTTCGCCAGGAAGCCGAGCAGGCCCTCGATGCCAAGCTGCAAAGCCTGGAGCAATTGATGACCCATCTGCTCGAGCCAATTGCCGAGCAGGACGCGCAGATCGAAAAATCCCTGGTGCACCTGGTGGCCCATGTCGCCCGCGAGGTGATTGGTCGCGAACTGCGCAGCGATTCCAAGCAGATCGCCCAGGTACTGCGCCAGGCGCTCAAGCTGCTGCCGATGGGCGCCGAGAACATTCGCATCCACCTCAACCCGCAGGACTTCGAGCAGGTCAAGACCTTGCGCGAGCGTCACGAGGAGCGTTGGAAGCTGCTCGAAGACGAGTCGCTGCTGCCTGGCGGCTGCCGTATCGAGACGGCCCATAGCCGCATCGATGCGAGCATGGAGACGCGCATGGAAAAAGCCGTGGCGCAACTGTTCGAGCAAGGCCACGAGCAGACCCTGCATCCTGCGTCGCCCGATGTGTCCGTCGAGCTGGATGTGCCTGATGCGCCTTGAACGCACCAGCTTCGGCCGCCGCCTGAGCGGTTATGCCGACGCGGTGAAGCTGCCCGAGCAGCCAGTGGTCGAAGGCCGCCTGCTGCGCATGGTCGGCCTCACCCTCGAAGCCGAGGGGCTGCGCGGGGCGGTGGGCAGTCGCTGCAAGGTGATCAACGACGACAGCTACCACCCGGTCGAAGTCGAGGCCGAGGTGATGGGCTTCGCCGGCAGCAAGGTGTTCCTCATGCCGGTCGGTAGCATCGCTGGTATCGCGCCGGGCGCGCGGGTGGTGCCGCTGGATGACAGCGGCCGCCTGCCGATGGGCATGAGCATGCTCGGGCGGGTGCTCGATGGTGCCGGTCGCGCCCTCGACGGCAAGGGCGGGATGAAGGCCGAGGACTGGGTGCCGCTGGACGGGCCGGTGATCAACCCGCTCAATCGCGATCCCATCAGCCAGCCGCTGGATGTCGGTATCCGCAGCATCAACGGCCTGCTGACCGTCGGGCGCGGCCAGCGCCTGGGCCTGTTCGCCGGTACCGGCGTGGGCAAGTCGGTGCTGCTGGGCATGATGACCCGCTTCACCAAGGCCGACATCATCGTGGTCGGGCTGATCGGCGAGCGCGGGCGCGAGGTCAAGGAATTCATCGAGCACATCCTCGGCGAGGAAGGGCTCAAGCGCTCCGTGGTGGTGGCGTCGCCCGCTGACGATGCGCCGCTGATGCGGCTGCGCGCGGCCATGTACTGCACCCGCATCGCCGAATATTTTCGCGACAAGGGCAAGAACGTCCTGCTGCTGATGGACTCGCTGACTCGATTCGCCCAGGCCCAGCGCGAAATCGCCCTGGCCATCGGCGAACCGCCCGCCACTCGGGGTTATCCGCCGTCGGTGTTCGCCAAGCTGCCCAAGCTGGTGGAGCGGGCGGGCAATGGCGAGGCCGGTGGCGGCTCGATTACCGCGTTCTACACCGTGCTGTCCGAGGGCGATGACCAGCAGGACCCCATCGCCGACTCGGCGCGCGGTGTGCTCGATGGGCACTTCGTGCTGTCGCGCCGCTTGGCCGAGGAAGGTCATTACCCGGCCATCGATATCGAAGCCTCGATCAGCCGGGTGATGCCGCAGGTGGTGGATCACGATCATCTGCGCCAGGCGCAGAAGTTCAAGCAACTGTGGTCGCGCCTGTCGCAGAGTCGCGACCTGATCAGCGTCGGTGCCTATGTGGCTGGCGGCGATCCGGAGACCGACCTTGCCATCGCCTTGCAGTCCAAGCTGGTGGGCTTTCTGCGCCAGGGGCTCGACGAGAGTACCGGCATGGCCGAAAGCCGTGAACAGCTGGGCAGCATCTTCGCACCGCCTTCAGGTAGCTGACCGGCATGGCCCTGCCCAGTCGTGCCGCGCGTCTTGCGCCTGTGGTGCAAATGGCCGAGGAGGCCGAGCGCAAGGCCGTGCAGCGCATGGGCCAGTTCCAGCAGCAGGTGGCCCAGGCCCAGGCCAAGCTCGCCGAGCTGGAGCGCTTTCGCGAAGACTACCAACAGCAGTGGATCAACCGCGGCAGCCAGGGTGTGGACGGCAACTGGCTGGTGAACTACCAGCGCTTCCTAGGCCAGTTGGAAACCGCCATGACCCAGCAGCGCCAGAGCCTGACCTGGCATCAGAACAACCTGCGCAACGCCCGCGATGCCTGGCAACAGGCCTATGCGCGGGTCGAGGGCCTGCGCAAACTGGTGCAGCGCTACCTCGACGAAGCACGCCGCGCCGAAGACAAGCGCGAGCAGAAGCTGCTCGACGAGTTGTCGCAGCGCTTGCCCCGGCAGAGCCCTTTCTAGGCTTTGTTTGAAAAGTCTTGAGACGAAGGTCAGGCAAGGCGAAAACCGCCGAGGAAGCGGAGTTTACAGGTTGTAAATGAGCATTCCGACCGGGCTGGCGATCCAGGCGGTTTTCAACGCAGCATCACCGAGTATCAAGGCTTTTCAGACAAAGCCTAGGACTTGCGCTTGCGGCGCAACTAGCGGCCTGCTACACCTTCCTCATTCCCCGCCATCAACGAAGGAATCGCGCATGGCAGTCGAATCTGTTTATTCAGCGGACGAAGAACAGCTGACGATCACGATCAAGGGCCGTTTCGATTTCGGCCAGCACCAGGCCTTCCGTGAAGCCTACGAGCGCCAACCGGCCAAGCGCGTGGTCATCGACCTCAAGGACGCCACCTATCTGGACAGCTCGGCCCTGGGCATGCTGCTGTTGCTGCGTGACCATGTTGGTGGCGACCACGCGCGCATCAGGCTGATCAACACCAGCCCTGACGTGCGCAAGATCTTCGCCATTTCCAATTTCACCAGCCTGTTCGAGATTCACTGAGGCCGGTCATGTCGGTGTCCCCGCGCTTGCGCGTGCTGATCGCCGAGGACGGTGCCACCGATCGTCTGTTGCTGGCGCAGATCGTGCGCCGTCAGGGCCATGAGGTCATCACCGCCGAGCATGGCGAGCAGGCGCTTGCCCTGTTCATCGAGCAGCGCCCGGACCTGGTGTTGCTCGACGCCTTGATGCCGGTGATGGATGGCTTCGAGGCGGCGCGCCGGATCAAGGCCCAGGCGGGCGAGCACTTCGTGCCGATCATCTTCCTCACCTCGCTCAACGAAGAGCAGGCGCTGGTGCGCTGCCTGCAGGCCGGTGGCGACGATTTCATGGCCAAGCCCTACAGCGCGGTGATCCTGGCGGCCAAGATCAATGCCCTGGACCGTCAGCGGCGCCTGCAGGCGACGGTGCTGCAGCAGCGCGACGAATTGGCCAGGCACCACCATCACCTGCTCAACGAACAGCGCGTGGCCAAGGCGCTGTTCGACAAGGTCGCCCATGCCGGCTGCCTGCATAGCGACACTATCCGTTACCTGCAATCGCCCTACGCGCTGTTCAACGGCGATCTGCTGATGGCGGCGCGCACACCTTCGGGTGACCTGTACGTACTGCTCGGCGACTTCACCGGCCACGGTCTACCGGCAGCCGTGGGTGCGATGCCGCTGGCCGAGATTTTCCATGGCATGACTGCCAAGGGCTACGGCCTGGCGCAGATGCTGCGCGAGATGAACGCCAAGCTCAAACGCATCTTGCCGGTGGACATGTTCTGCTGTGCCTTGCTGGTGGGGCTTGGCCTGGAGCACGGCACGCTGGAGGTCTGGAACGGTGGCATGCCCGATGCCTATCACCTGACGGCGGGTGGGCAGGTCCTGGCGACATTGCCGTCCCGGCATCTGCCGCTTGGCATCCTCGCGCCTGAACAGTTCGATGACACCACTGTGGTCATGCCCATGGCCTTGGGTGAGCGTTTGCTGTTGCTCTCCGACGGGGTGATCGAGACGGGCGATGCCCAGGACCGGCTGTTCGGCGTCGAGCGCTTGAGCGAGGTGCTGAAGGCCAACCGTGAGCCGCGGCACTTGTTCGACGAGGTGATGCAGGCGTTGGCGCGTTTCGGTGGGCGGCCGCGTGACGACATCAGCCTGTGCGACATCGCGATGCTACCGCGCGACGAACGCCTGCCGCTCGAGCCGCCAACCCTCGACAACCACCGCAGCAGTCCGCTGGACTGGTCCTTGTCGCTGGTGCTGCACGCCGACAGCCTCAAGCGCTTCGACCCGCTGCCCTATCTGCTGCAATTGCTGCAGGAGATCGACGGCCTGCGCGCCAGCAGCGGGGTGCTGCACAGCGTGTTGGGCGAGCTGTATACCAATGCCCTGGAGCATGGCGTGCTCGGCCTCGATTCGCGCCAGAAAACCGATGCGCAAGGCTTTGCCGAGTACTACCGCGAACGTGATCGGCGTTTGGCCAGTTTGCGCGAAGGGTTCGTGCGCATCGAGTTGAAGGTTGAACCCATCGCCGACGGTGGGCGTCTGACGCTTGAGGTCAGTGACAGTGGCACGGGTTTTGATATCGACGACGTGCTGGCCCATTCTGCGGCGCATCAAAGCCTCAGCGGTCGCGGGCTGCATCTGGTCAGACGCTTGGGCGTACGTGCACAGTGGCTCGACGACGGACGGCGGGCACGGGTCGAATTCGGTTGGTAAAGTGACGGGTTGAATCCGGGCGCAGGCAGGCTTGATCAAGGAGCGAGCAAGTGACACACGAACATATCGACTACAAGGTGCTGAGCGACCTGCGGGAGGTCATGGAAGATGGCTACCTGCAACTGCTCGAGACCTTTCTGGAAGACTCCGAACGGCGCCTGAGTCAATTGCATCTGGCCAAGGACGCGCAGACGCTGGGCATGGCGGCACATAGCTTCAAGGGCAGCAGCAGCAACATGGGTGCGGTGGGTCTGGCCCAGCTCTGCCAGCAGCTCGAAGAGCGCGTGAGGCAGCAACCCTTGTATGGCATCGAGGACCTGATCAACCGCATCGATCTCGAATTCGTCGAGGTCCAGCGGTTCTATCGGGGCGAGCGCGAGCGTATTGCCGCTGGTTGAAGGCGAGGTTGGCGCGAGTTTTGCTTAGCCATGACCAGTCACCCCTTTCGCTGCCCTGGCGTGGAGAGTTTCAATGCCTGTCGCATCCAACCCCTTGCTGCAACCCGGCCACGCCAGCCCTGCCTCGCGGCCAAGCACGGCAGTGCCGGAAAAACCTGTGCAGGCGCCGGGTTTACAGGGCGGCGGCTTCGACCAACTGATGGCCCGTCAGCAGCGCAATCAGCCCGCGATGCGCGCCGACAAGCCGGTCCAAGCGGCACCGAAGGACAAAGCCGATTTTGCACCCAGCGGCAAAAGCGGCAATGACAAGCCCGCAGCCCTTGCCGTCAATGGCAAGCCTTTGCCAGCGGCTCGCGACCAGGTCCCTGCGCGCACCGAGCAAAAGGCCCACGACCGCGACGGCCCGTCAGCGCCTGCCGAAGACGATGTGCAGACTTCGACCGGCAACGCTGAAGAACACCCCGTCGAACCTGGATCGGTCGACGCCAATTTGGTGGCGGGGCAGGTCACCGACGCCCAGACCGGGGCGCAGTTGATCCAGGCCCAGGCCGAGGCGGTCGCGCCAGTGCTTCAGGCGGCGGTCCAGCCTCCTGTGGCCACCACCCAGGCAGCGGCGGCGGCGCCTGGCACAGAGGAAAAACCGGGAGATGGCGACTTCGATCCCGAAGCCGACCCCTTGGCGAACATGCCGACCTTGCGCTTGGCCCTCGAACAGAGTGCCCAGGCCAAAGGCACGACCTCTACGCATGCCTCGTCCCAGAACGAAAAGACGCCAGGACAGGACGCCAGTGCATCGGGCACTGTCAATACCTTGGCGAATCTGCTGGTGGAAGCGGAGGGTGAGTCGCCGCGCGGTCAAACCCAGCATGGCGAGAAGGGCTTCTCGGAACTGCTTTCGACGGGTCTGAAGGACGTCAAGAAAGCCGACAGCGACACCCGTGTCGATGACTTCGCCAACCGTCTGGCCAACCTGACCCAGGCCGTCACGCCAAAGACTGCCAACGCGGTGGCCCCGAGCAATCCGCTGCAGCAGCCCCTGGTCATGAATCAGGGGGCCTGGAGCGAGGGGCTGGTCAACCGGGTCATGTACTTGTCGAGTCAGAACCTCAAGTCGGCCGATATCCAGCTTGAGCCGGCCGAGCTCGGTCGCCTGGACATCCGCGTCAACGTGGCGGCGGACCAAGCCACCCAGATCACCTTCATCAGTGGCCACGCCGGGGTGCGCGATACCCTCGACAGCCAATTGCACCGCCTGCGCGAGCTATTTGCCCAGCAGGGCCTGGCCCAACCTGACGTCAACGTTGCCGATCAGTCACGCCAGCAGCAACAGCAGGCGCAGCAGGGGAGTTCGAACTTCTCCGGTGTCGCGGCGCGGCGGGCCGGGGAGGGCGGCGACAACGCCGAGCCGGGCGACACCGCTCGGCCTGCCGAGCAGCAGGTGGTGATCGGCGACAGTGCGGTCGACTATTACGCCTGACGTTCCTGCAGGCGCGGCCTGAGCCGCGTCTGCAGACAGTCCGACAGATCTGGCATAACACTTGCTCAAGCCTCGTCATCCTTTCTTGAAACCACGATGGACGACGGATTATTGGCATGGCGAAGAGCGACGCAGTCAAAGACCCCGCCACTAAAGGCAAACTCAAGCTGATCCTGTTGGTGGTACTGGCCTTGCTGCTGGCCGTTGGCCTGTCGGTGGGCGCCACCTGGTTCGTCATGCACAAGAGCGAACCCGCACCGGCGGCGGATCCTGCGCAGGCCAACGTCAAGCCCCCTGCAATCTACGAACCTCTGGCACCGGCCTTCGTGGTCAATTTCAACCAGAACGGCCGGCAGCGCTACATGCAGGTCAGCATCACCATGCAGGGCCGCAACCAGGCCGACCTCGATGCCCTCAAGGTGCACATGCCGGTGATTCGCAACAACCTGGTGATGATGTTCTCCGGTCAGGGCTTCGACAGCCTGGCCAGCAGCGCCGTGGGCGAGGAAATGTTGCGCCAGAAGGCCACTGCGGTGGTCCAGGAAGTGGCGCAGAAGGAAGTCGGCAAGCCGGTCATCGACCAGCTGCTGTTCACCAATTTCGTATTGCAGTAGGAGCCGACCGATGGCCGTGCAGGACCTGCTGTCCCAGGATGAGATCGATGCCCTGTTGCATGGCGTCGACGATGGGCTGGTACAGACCGAGAGCGCAGCCGAGCCTGGCAGCGTCAAGAGCTACGACCTGACCAGCCAGGATCGGATCGTTCGCGGTCGCATGCCGACCCTGGAAATGATCAACGAGCGCTTTGCCCGCTACACCCGCATCAGCATGTTCAACCTGCTGCGCCGCTCGGCCGACGTGGCCGTGGGTGGCGTGCAGGTGATGAAGTTCGGTGAGTACGTGCATTCGCTGTACGTGCCCACCAGCCTCAACCTGGTCAAGATCAAGCCGCTGCGTGGCACGGCGCTGTTCATCCTCGACGCCAAGCTGGTGTTCAAGCTGGTGGACAACTTCTTCGGCGGCGACGGCCGCCACGCCAAGATCGAAGGCCGTGAATTCACCCCCACCGAACTGCGCGTGGTGCGCATGGTGCTGGACCAGTGCTTCGTCGACCTCAAGGAAGCCTGGCAGGCCATCATGCCGGTGAACTTCGAGTACATGAACTCCGAGGTCAACCCCGCCATGGCCAACATCGTCGGGCCCAGCGAGGCGGTGGTGGTGTCGACGTTCCATATCGAGCTCGATGGCGGTGGCGGCGACCTGCACGTGACCATGCCCTATTCGATGATCGAACCGGTGCGCGAGATGCTCGACGCGGGCTTCCAGTCCGACCTTGACGACCAGGACGAGCGCTGGGTCAAGGCCCTGCGCGAAGACGTGCTGGACGTCAGCGTGCCGCTCTCGGCCACCGTCGCCCGTCGCCAGCTCAAGCTGCGCGACATCCTGCACATGCAGCCCGGCGACGTGATCCCGGTGGAGCTGCCTGAAAACCTGGTGCTGCGTGCCAATGGTGTGCCGTCGTTCAAGGCCCGGCTGGGCTCGCACAAGGGCACCCTGTCGCTGCAGATCATCGATCCGATCGAGCGCCGCTGACGGCGGCGCGATCGTACAACGCATTGAAAGCTTGTCGAGGACTTTATGGCTAACGAAAACGAGATCACCTCCCCGGAGGAACAGGCCCTGGCCGATGAGTGGGCCGCGGCCCTGGAAGAGACCGGCGATGCCGGCCAGGCTGACATCGACGCGCTGCTGGCCGCCGATGCCGGACGCGCCTCCGGCCCCGGTCGCTTGCCGATGGAAGAGTTCGCCAGCTCGCCACGGCCGAACGAGAACGTCAGCCTCGAAGGCCCGAACCTGGATGTGATCCTGGACATTCCGGTGAGCATCTCGATGGAAGTGGGCGCCACGGAAATCAGCATCCGCAACCTGTTGCAACTGAACCAGGGCTCGGTGATCGAGCTCGACCGCCTGGCCGGTGAGCCGCTCGACGTACTGGTCAACGGTACCCTGATCGCGCACGGCGAGGTGGTGGTGGTCAACGAGAAGTTCGGCATCCGCCTGACCGACGTGATCAGCCCAAGCGAACGCATCAAGAAGCTGCGCTGAGTGAAGGCCATGATTCGCGCCCTGGGCGCCTGCGCGGCCCTGCTCGCCAGCGAGGCGGTGCTGGCCAGCGCTGCCGTCGCGCCGGCGCCCGCCGCAGCCCCCGCGCCTGACAGCCTGAGCGGACAACTGGCGCAGATGGTCCTGGGCCTGCTGTTGGTGGTCGGGGTGATCTTCCTGCTGGCCTGGTTGCTGCGGCGCATGCAACTGGCGCAACCGCGTGGCGGCCAGGTCATCGAGATCCTCGGCAGCCGAGCCCTGGGGCCGCGGGATCGGCTGGTGCTGGTGCAGGTGGGCAAGGAGCAGATTCTCATCGGTCACAGCCCTGGCAGCATCGAAGCCCTGCATGTGCTGGCCGAACCCGTGCCGGTGCCGGACAGCGCGCGCCAGGCCGCGCCGGAATTTGCCCAGCGCCTGCTCGAATTGATGGGCAAGGATGGCAAGCACGACAAGGACAACCGCCGATGAACCGCGCGTTGCGCACGATCCTGACCCTGGCGCTGCTGCTGGCCGCGCCGCTGGCCTTGGCCGCCGATCCGTTGTCGATCCCGGCCATCACCTTGAGCAACGGGCCGAACGGCCAACAGGAATATTCGGTCAGCCTGCAGATCCTGCTGATCATGACGGCGCTGAGCTTCATTCCAGCGTTCGTCATTCTGATGACCAGCTTCACCCGCATCATCATCGTCTTCTCCATCCTGCGTCAGGCCCTGGGCCTGCAGCAGACGCCCTCGAACCAGTTGCTGACCGGCATGGCGCTGTTCCTGACGATGTTCATCATGGCGCCGGTGTTCGACCGGGTGAACCGCGATGCCCTGCAGCCCTATTTGAACGAGCAGATGACCGCCCAGCAGGCGATCGACAAGGCCCAAGGCCCGCTGAAGGACTTCATGCTGGCGCAGACCCGGCAGAGTGACCTGGACCTGTTCATGCGCCTGTCCAAGCGCACCGACATCGCCAGCCCCGACCAGGCGCCGCTGACCATTCTGGTCCCGGCGTTCGTCACCTCGGAGCTCAAGACTGCGTTCCAGATCGGCTTCATGATCTTCATCCCGTTTCTGATCATCGACATGGTGGTCGCCAGTGTGCTGATGGCGATGGGCATGATGATGCTTTCGCCGCTGATCATTTCGCTGCCGTTCAAGATCATGCTGTTCGTCCTGGTCGATGGCTGGGCGTTGATCATGGGTACGCTGGCCGGCAGTTTCGGCGGTGTCTGAGCCCGCTCCAGGAGGTGTCGCATGACCCCGGAAATCGCAGTCGACCTGTTTCGCGAGGCGCTCTGGCTGACCGCCATGATGGTGGCCGTGCTGGTGGTGCCCAGCTTGCTGGTCGGTCTGGTGGTGGCGATCTTCCAGGCCGCCACGCAGATCAACGAACAGACCCTGAGCTTCCTGCCGCGCCTGCTGGTGATGCTGGTCACCCTGATCGTGGTCGGGCCGTGGCTGGTGCAGAAATTCATGGAATACATGACCGGCCTGTACAGCGGCATTCCGCAGTTGATCGGGTGAGCGGCGCATGCTCGAGCTGACCGCTGCGCAGATCGGCACCTGGGTCGCCACCTTCATCCTGCCGCTGTTTCGGGTCACCGCGGTGCTGATGACCATGCCCGTGTTCGGTACCCGCATGCTGCCTGCGCGCATTCGCCTGTACGCGGCGCTGGCGATCACCGTGGTGATCGTGCCCGGCCTGCCGCCGATGCCCGAATTCGAGCCCCTGAGCCTGCGCGGCGTGTTGCTGTGCGCCGAGCAGATCATCGTCGGTGCACTGTTCGGCTTTTCGTTGCAGATGCTGTTCCAGGCCTTCGTCATCGCCGGCCAGATCGTGGCAATTCAGATGGGCATGGCCATGGCCTCGATGATCGACCCCGCCAACGGCGTCAACGTGGCGGTGGTCGGCCAGTTCCTGACCATGCTGGTGAGCGTGTTGTTCCTGTTGATGAACGGCCACCTGGTGGTCATCGAGGTGCTCACCGAGAGCTTCACCACCTTGCCGATCGGCAACGCGCTGGTGGTCGAGCACTTCTGGGATATCGCCGGTCGCCTGGGCTGGGTGCTGGGTGCGGGGGTGGTGTTGATCCTGCCGGTGATCACCGCGCTGCTGGTGGTCAACATCGCCTTCGGCGTGATGACCCGCGCGGCGCCGCAACTCAATATCTTCTCCATCGGTTTTCCGCTGACCCTGGTGCTGGGGCTCGGCGTGTTCTGGGTCGGGCTGGCCGATATCCTTTCCCACTATCAGCAGCTGGCCAGCGAGGCCTTGCAGTGGCTGCGTGAGCTGGCACGGGTGCGCTGAGCATGGCCGAGAGCGAGAGCGGTCAGGACAAGACCGAGGAACCCACCGACAAACGCAAGCGCGACTCCCGCGAAAAAGGCGAGATCGCGCGTTCCAAGGAGCTCAACACCTTCGCCATCACCCTTGGCGGCGCCGGTGCCTTGCTGGCCTTCGGCGGCTATCTGGCCGAGACGCTGATGACCCTGATGCGCATGAACTTCACCCTGTCGCGCGAAGTGCTGGTGGACGAGCGCTCGATGGGCGCGTTCCTCATGGCCTCGGGCAAGATGGCCATCTGGGCCACTCAGCCGGTGCTGGTGCTGCTGTTCGTGCTGTCGCTGGTGATGCCCGTCGTGCTGGGGGGCTTCATCTTTTCCGGTTCGCTGTTGCAGCCCAAGTTCAGCCGAATGAACCCGTTGTCGGGGATCAAGCGCATGTTCTCGCTCAATTCGCTGACCGAACTGTTCAAGGCGCTGGCCAAGTTCTGCCTGGTGTTGGTGGTCGCGCTGGTGGTGTTGACCAACGACCGCGAGGCATTGCTGGCGATCGCCAAGGAGCCGCTGGAGCAGGCGATCATTCACAGCGTCCAGGTGGTCGGGTGGAGCGCGTTGTGGATGGCGTCGGGGTTGCTGCTGATCGCCCTGGCGGATGTGCCGTTCCAGCTTTGGCAGACTCACAAGAAGTTGAAGATGACCAAGCAGGAGGTGCGCGATGAGTACAAGGACATGGAGGGCAAGCCCGAGGTCAAGCAGCGTATTCGTCAGTTGCAGCGCGAGGCTTCTCAGCGGCGCATGATGGCGGCGGTGCCGGAAGCCGACGTCATCATCACCAACCCGACCCACTACGCCGTGGCCCTGAAGTACGACCCGGAAAAGGGCGGTTCGGCGCCGCTGCTGCTGGCCAAAGGCACGGATTTCCTGGCCTTGAAGATTCGCGAGATCGGCCAGGAGCACAAGGTGCAGATCCTCGAGTCGCCCGAGCTGGCGCGGGCGATCTACTACTCCACCGAGCTGGAAAACGAGATTCCGGCGGGCCTGTACCTGGCCGTGGCGCAGGTGTTGGCCTACGTCTTCCAGATTCGCCAGTACCGCTCGGGACGCGGCAAGGCCCCGGATCCGCTGAACAAGGACCTGCCGATTCCGCCAGATCTTCGCCGCGACAGTTGAGCGTGTCGCAGAGCGTCCTGCTCGGTCACCGCTAGGGCGCTGCGGCGAACCGCCGCCCCCACCGGGACCACGCCCTATCGCACCCCAGGCAAAGTTGGAAAGCTTCTTGCAGAGCACCGCCCAGGCGCTGTCCAGGCGTCAAGTTTCTGCTCGAAGAGGATACCCGGTGGATCGCGCTCAGTTACTCAGCAACGCCCGCAACAACCTGGCCGGTCTCGGCCGGGGGAACCTGGGTGTGCCGCTGTTGCTGCTGGTGATGCTGGCAATGATGATGTTGCCCATCCCGCCGTTCCTGCTCGACGTGTTCTTCACCTTCAACATCGCCCTGTCCATCGTGGTGTTGCTGGTCTGCGTGTACGCCCTGCGCCCGCTGGACTTCGCCGCCTTCCCGACCATCCTGCTGGTGGCCACGCTGCTGCGTCTGGCGCTGAACGTGGCCTCCACCCGCGTGGTGATGCTCCACGGCCAGGAAGGGCATGGCGCGGCGGGCAAGGTGATCCAGGCGTTCGGCGAAGTGGTGATCGGCGGCAACTACGTGGTCGGTGCGGTGGTGTTCGCCATCCTCATGATCATCAACTTCGTGGTGGTGACCAAAGGTGCCGGGCGTATCTCGGAAGTGAGCGCGCGTTTCACCCTGGACGCCATGCCCGGCAAACAGATGGCCATCGACGCTGACCTCAACGCCGGCCTGATCGACCAGGCCCAGGCCAAGGCGCGTCGTGCCGAAGTGGCCCAGGAGGCCGAGTTCTACGGCTCGATGGACGGTGCCAGCAAATTCGTCCGGGGCGACGCCGTCGCTGGCCTGCTGATCCTGTTCATCAACCTCATCGGCGGCATGCTCATCGGCATGCTCCAGCACGGCATGAGCTTCAGCGATGCCGGCAAGGTCTACGCGCTGCTCACCATCGGTGACGGTTTGGTGGCGCAGTTGCCGTCGCTGCTGCTGTCCACCGCCGCCGCGATCATGGTCACCCGCGCCTCGGGCTCCGAGGACATGGGCAAGCTGATCAACCGGCAGATGTTCGACTCGCCCAAGGCGCTGGCCGTCTCCGGCGGCTTGATGGTGGTCATGGGCCTGGTGCCGGGCATGCCGCACATCGCCTTCCTCAGCCTCGGCCTGCTGGCCGGCGGCGGCGCCTACCTGGTGTGGAAGAAGCAGCAGAAGGCCAAGCAGACGGCCCTGCAGGAAGCGCAGCGCCAGCAGGATCTGCTGCCTTCGCCGCAGCGTGCGATGGAAACCAAGGAGTTGGGCTGGGACGACGTCACACCGATCGACATGATCGGCCTGGAGGTCGGCTATCGGCTGATTCCCCTGGTCGACCGCAACCAGGGCGGGCAGCTGCTGGCGCGGATCAAGGGCGTGCGCAAGAAGCTGTCCCAGGACCTGGGCTTCCTCATGCCCACCGTGCACATTCGCGACAACCTCGACCTGCAGCCCAGCGCCTACCGTCTCACGCTGATGGGCGTGATCCTGGCCGAGGCCGAGATCTATCCGGACCGCGAGCTGGCCATCAACCCCGGTCAGGTGTTCGGCAGCCTCAACGGCATCGCCGCGCGCGACCCGGCCTTCGGCTTGGAGGCGGTGTGGATCGATGTCGCCCAGCGCGCCCAGGCGCAGTCGCTGGGCTATACGGTGGTCGATGCCAGTACCGTGGTTGCCACGCACCTGAACCAGATTCTGCAGAAGCACTGCCACGAGTTGATCGGCCACGAAGAGGTCCAGCAGTTGCTGCAAGTGCTGGCCAAAGCCTCGCCCAAACTTGCAGAGGAACTGGTGCCAGGCGTCATTTCCTTGTCGGGGCTGCTCAAGGTCTTGCAGGCGCTGCTCTCCGAGCAGGTGCCGGTGCGTGACATCCGCAGCATTGCCGAAGCCATCGCCAACAATGCGGCCAAGAGTCAAGATACCGCCGCGCTGGTGGCCTCGGTGCGGGTCGGCTTGTCCCGCGCCATCGTGCAAAGCATTGTAGGCACTGAGTCCGAGCTGCCTGTGATCACCTTGGAGCCCAGGTTGGAACAGATCTTGCTCAATAGTCTGCAACGGGCCGGGCAAGGTCAGGAAGACGGTGTTCTCCTGGAGCCGAGCATGGCCGAGAAGCTGCAGCGTTCGCTCATCGAAGCGGCGCAGCGCCAGGAGATGCAGGGCCAGCCGGCCATTCTCCTGGTGGCCGGTCCCATCCGCGCCATGCTGTCGAGATTCGGTCGTCTGGCCGTGCCCAATCTGCACGTGCTGGCCTACCAGGAAATACCGGACAACAAGCAAGTCACCATCGTTGCCACCGTGGGCCCTAACGGCTGAGGTAGTGGGTTATGCAAGTTAAGCGTTTTTTCGCCGCCGACATGCGTCAGGCCATGAAACTGGTCCGCGATGAGCTTGGTGCCGATGCCGCGATCATCGGCAACCGGCGCATTGCCGGTGGTGTCGAGCTCACGGCCGCGCTGGACTACACACTGTCCGCCCTGGCCCCGCGCGTGCCCAACCTGGAGCTGGAAGACGAGCTGCGCAAGACCCAATCGCGTATCGCTACCGCCCAGGCCGAACTGGACGGGCGGGGCGACGTCGAGGCGGGCAACCGTCAACTGTTCGCCGGCCTTTCGCTGACCGCTTCCGAACCGCTGGTCGAGCCGCATGTCGAGGCGCCCGCTGCCGCGCCGGCTGCGGCCGTGTCGGGCGTCGATCGCCGCGTGTTCGACGCCATGCGCTCCGAGCTCTCGGGTCTGCGCGAATTGCTCGAAGTGCAGCTCGGCTCGCTCGCCTGGGGCCAACTGCAGGGCAACAAGCCCCAGCAGGCCAATCTCTGGCGGCGCTTGCAGCGCCTGGGCCTGTCCGGTCCGATCGCCCGCGAGCTGCTGCAACTGGCCGGCGAGATCGACGAGCCGCGCCAGGCCTGGCGCATGGTCCTGGCGCATCTGGCGCGCTTGATCCAGGTGCCGGAGGTCGAGCCGCTGGAAGAGGGTGGGGTGATCGCCATGGTTGGTCCCGCCGGCATGGGCAAGACCACCACCTTGGCCAAGCTGGCGGCGCGCTACGTGCTCAAGTACGGCGCGCACAACCTGGCGCTGGTGAGCATGGACAGCTACCGCATCGGTGCGCAGGAGCAGCTCAAGACCCTGGGCCGCATCCTCAACGTGCCGGTGACCTACGTCGACCCGGGCCAATCGCTGGCCCAAGCCCTGGAACCGCTGCTGCGCAAGCGCGTGGTGCTGATCGATACCGCCGGCCTGCAGGCCAGCGACCCGGCCCTGCGCATGCAGCTCGAGTCGCTGGCCGGGCGCGGCATCGCCGCGCGCAACTACCTGGTACTGGCCACCACCAGCCAGAAGCAGGTGCTCACCGCCGCCTACCACAGCTACAAGCGCTGTGGACTGGCCGGGTGCATTCTGACCAAGCTCGACGAAACCGGCAGCCTCGGCGAAGTGCTGAGTCTGGCCATCAGTCATGAACTGCCCGTGGCCTATCTCACCGATGGTCCGCGCATTCCCGACGATCTACAGCTGCCGCGCCGGCACCAATTGGTCAGTCGCGCTGTCAGTGTGCAGTTGCAGGAAGATCCCAGCGAGGAGGCCATGGCCGACATGTTCGCTGATCTCTACCACAATCCCGACAAGCGCGTAGGTTGACGATGCACGGCGCCCGGGAGTCGACAGCGACCCTTCAAGTGGGCAAGTCCCACGCGAGACAAGGTAAATAACAGACATGGGTAGCATGCATCCCGTACAGGTGATCGCCGTCACCGGTGGCAAAGGTGGCGTCGGCAAGACCAACGTTTCAGTGAACCTGTCCCTGGCACTGGCCGAGCTCGGCCGCCGGGTCATGTTGCTGGACGCCGACCTGGGTCTGGCCAACGTCGATGTGCTGCTGGGGCTCACGCCCAAACGCACCCTGGCCGACGTCATCGAGGGGCGCTGCGAGCTGCGCGATGTGCTCCTGCAGGGGCCGGGCGGTGTGCGCATCGTGCCAGCGGCCTCCGGCACCCAGAGCATGGTGCACCTGGCGCCGGCACAGCATGCCGGGCTGATTCAGGCGTTCAGCGAAATCGGCGACAACCTCGATGTGCTGGTGATCGACACCGCTGCGGGCATCGGTGACTCGGTGGTCAGCTTCGTGCGCGCCGCCCAGGAAGTGCTGCTGGTGGTGTGCGACGAACCCACCTCGATCACCGACGCCTACGCCTTGATCAAGCTGCTCAACCGCGATTACGGCATGAACCGCTTCCGCGTCCTGGCCAACATGGCGCAGAGCCCGCAGGAAGGGCGCAACCTGTTCGCCAAGTTGACCAAGGTCACCGACCGTTTCCTCGACGTTGCCTTGCAGTACGTCGGCGCCGTGCCCTATGACGAATGCGTGCGCAAGGCGGTCCAGAAGCAGCGCGCGGTCTACGAGGCGTTTCCGCGCTCCAAGTGCGCCCTGGCGTTCAAGGCCATCGCGCAGAAGGTCGACAGCTGGCCGTTGCCGGCCAACCCGCGCGGCCACCTGGAGTTCTTCGTCGAGCGCCTGGTGCAACCTACCAGCGCGGGACCAGTGCTATGAACGCGAGCGGTTTCAAGATGTACAGCAAAGCCTCCAAGGACGCCCAATACGAGCTGGTCGAGCGCTATGCGCCGCTGGTCAAGCGTATCGCCTACCATCTGCTGGCGCGCCTGCCGGCCAACGTGCAGGTCGAAGACCTGATCCAGGCCGGCATGATCGGTTTGCTGGAGGTGGCTAACAAATACGACGCCAGCAAGGGCGCGAGCTTCGAGACCTACGCCGGTATTCGCATCCGCGGTGCGATGCTCGATGAGGTGCGCAAGGGCGACTGGGCGCCGCGTTCGGTGCACCGCAACACGCGTATGGTCAGCGACGCGATTCGCTGCGTCGAAGCAAGAACCGGTCGTGACGCTAAAGATCACGAGGTTGCTGCCGAACTCCAATTGGGTCTCGACGATTATTACGGGATCCTGAACGATACCTTGGGCAGCCGTCTGTTCAGTTTCGACGACCTGTTGCAGGACGGCGAACACGAGGGGCTGCACGAGGATGGGGTCAGTGGTCAGGTCGAGCCGTCGCGCGATCTGGAAGACGAGCGCTTCCAGGCCGCGCTGACCGATGCGATCGCCAACCTGCCGGAGCGCGAGCGTCTGGTCCTGGCCCTGTACTACGACGAGGAACTGAACCTCAAGGAGATCGGGGAAGTGCTGGGGGTCAGTGAATCGCGCGTGAGCCAGTTGCACAGCCAGTGCGCGGCGCGTCTGCGCAGCCGCCTGGGAGAATGGCGGGCACGCTGAGCCCCGATTCGCTGCAGTCGTTGTACGTGGTGCCGAATTGATTGAGCGCGCGCTTGTGAGACGAGCGCGTTTAAGACTGCTTGGAGGTCTAATTGAACAAAGACATGAAAATCCTCATCGTTGACGACTTCTCGACGATGCGGCGGATCATCAAGAACCTGTTGCGTGATCTGGGCTTCACCAACACCGAAGAGGCCGACGACGGCGTCACGGCGTTGCCGATGCTCGAAAGTGGCCACTACGACTTCCTGGTGACCGACTGGAACATGCCCGGCATGTCCGGCATCGATCTGCTGCGCAAGGTGCGCGCCCACGACCGGCTCAAGGGGATTCCCGTGCTGATGGTGACGGCCGAGGCCAAGCGCGAGCAGATCATCGAAGCGGCTCAGGCCGGGGTCAACGGCTATGTAGTCAAGCCATTCACCGCGCAGGTGCTCAAAGAAAAGATCGAGAAGATCTTCGAACGCGTCAACGGCTGAAGCATGTCTGGGGGCGCTATGGAATCAAAAAAAGATTCTTTGGGGGAGTTCGAGTCGACCCTGAAGAAGCATGCCGAACAACTGGTGCAGAGCCTTGAGCGCGGCCAGTTCGGCGAGGCGGTGCAGCTGATCCATCAGCTCAACCAGACCCGAGACCGTGGCTTGTATCAAGAGGTCGGCAAGCTGACCCGTGAGCTGCACAGCGCCATCGTCAGCTTCCAGATCGACCCGCGCATGCCGCAGGCCGAGGAAGTGTCGCAGATCACCGACGCCACCGAACGGCTGTCCTACGTGGTCCGCCTGACCGAGAACGCGGCCAACCGCACCATGGACCTGGTCGAGGAGAGCACGCCCGTGCTCAACGACCTGTCGGCCGAGGCGCAGACGTTGTCGGCCGATTGGCAGCGCTTCATGCGTCGCGAAGTGCCGGCCACCGAGTTTCGCGAGTTGGTCAAGCGCGTCGACGGTTTCCTGACGCACAGCGCCGAAGGCAACCGCAAGGTGGCCGGTCACCTCAACGACATTCTGCTCGCCCAGGACTACCAAGACCTGACCGGGCAGGTGATCAAGCGGGTCACCGCGTTGGTCGCCGAGGTCGAAAGCAATCTGCTCAAACTCGTGTTGATGGCCAGTCAAGTCGACCGCTTTGCCGGTATCGAACATGACCACGATCAATTGCGTGCTGAAAAAGATGAAGAAAAACATCCAGCCCGGGGTGAAGGTCCGCAGATTCATGCCGATAAGCGTGAAGACGTCGTGTCCGGTCAGGACGATGTCGACGATCTGCTATCCAGCCTGGGTTTTTAGGGAGCACGTTTAATGAGCTTCGGCGCCGATGAAGAAATCCTTCAGGATTTCCTGGTAGAAGCCGGCGAAATCCTCGAGCAACTGTCCGAGCAACTGGTCGAGCTGGAAAGCCGGCCCGATGATGCGGACCTGCTCAACGCCATATTTCGCGGTTTTCACACTGTAAAAGGGGGCGCCGGCTTCCTCCAGCTCAACGAGCTGGTGGAGTGCTGCCACATTGCCGAGAACGTCTTCGACATCCTGCGCAAGGGTGAGCGTCGGGTCGACGCCGAGTTGATGGATGTGGTGCTCGAAGCACTGGACACGGTCAACAGCATGTTCGGCCAGGTCCGCGAGCGCAGCGAGATCACCCCCGCCACGCCGGAACTGCTGGCAGCGCTGGCACGCCTGGCCGAACCTGCCGGTGAGGACGTCGCCGCGCCCGCCGTGGTCGAAGCGCCGGCGGCGGTCGAGCCGCCAGCGGCCAGCGAAGACATCACCGATACCGAGTTCGAGCAGTTGCTTGACTCCCTGGATGCGGTCAAGGCCCAGGCCGAAGCGGCCGAGCAGGCGCCGGTCGAGGCTGCCTCCGGCAATGCCGACGAAATCACCGACGCCGAATTCGAGTCGCTGCTCGATCAGTTGCATGGCAAGGGCCAGTTCTCGCCGGACGTGGCCGAGAGCGAAACGCCTGCGGCAGTATCGCCGGCCAGCGACGAAATCACCGACAGCGAATTCGAGGCCCTGCTCGACCAATTGCACGGCAAGGGTACCTTCGCCGCCGATGGGCTGCCCAAGGCTGAAGCCGCCGCCGGCGCTCCCGCCGCCGAGCCTGCCGGCGAGCACATCACCGACCACGAATTCGAAGCGCTGCTGGACCAGTTGCACGGCAAAGGCAAGTTCAGCGGTGATGCCGTAGCTGCCGAGGCACCTGCTGCTGCTACTGCTGTGGCACCAACGCCTGCGGCCAAGGCTGAAAGCAAACCGGTGGCCAAGCCTGCACCCGCCGCTGCCGCCAAGCCCGCCGCAGCGGCCGGCGCCGCCCCGGCACGCGCTGCGGCGCCGGCCGCCGACAAGCATGGCGCCAGCGAAGCGGAAACCACGGTGCGCGTCGACACGGCACGCCTGGACGAGATCATGAACATGGTCGGCGAACTGGTGCTGGTGCGTAACCGCCTGGTGCGCCTGGGCCTGAACAGCGGCGACGAGGCCATGTCCAAGGCTGTGTCGAACCTCGACGTGGTCACCGCCGACCTGCAGACCGCGGTCATGAAGACGCGCATGCAGCCGATCAAGAAAGTCTTCGGCCGCTTCCCGCGCCTGGTTCGCGACCTCGCCCGCCAGCTCAAGAAAGAGATCAACCTGGAGCTGGTCGGCGAAGAGACCGACCTGGACAAGAACCTGGTCGAGGCCCTCGCCGACCCGTTGGTGCACTTGGTGCGCAACGCCGTCGACCACGGCGTCGAGACCCCCGAGGAGCGCGAGGCGTCCGGCAAGGCGCGCACCGGTCGGGTGGTGCTGTCGGCCGAGCAGGAGGGTGACCATATCCTCTTGTCGATCTCCGACGACGGCAAGGGCATGGACCCCAACGTGCTGCGCGCCAAGGCCGTGGAAAAGGGCCTGATGGACAAGGACGCGGCCGACCGCCTGAGCGAGTCGGACTGCTACAACCTGATCTTCGCCCCAGGCTTCTCGACCAAGACCGAGATCTCCGACGTGTCTGGCCGCGGGGTCGGCATGGACGTGGTCAAGACCAAGATTTCCCAGCTCAACGGCTCGATCAACATCTTCTCGGCCAAGGGCCAGGGCTCGAAGATCGTGATCAAGGTGCCGCTGACCCTGGCGATCATGCCGACGCTGATGGTGATGCTGGCCAACCAGGCCTTCGCCTTCCCGCTGGTCAACGTCAACGAGATCTTCCACCTGGACCTGTCGCGCACCAACGTGGTCGATGGCCAGGAAGTGGTGATCGTGCGCGACAAGGCGCTGCCGTTGTTCTACCTCAAGCGTTGGCTGGTCCAGGACCAGCAACATGAGGAGCAACTCGAAGGGCACGTGGTGATCCTGTCGGTCGGCACCCAGCGCATCGGCTTCGTGGTCGACCAGTTGGTGGGCCAGGAGGAGGTGGTGATCAAGCCATTGGGCAAGATGCTCCAGGGCACTCCGGGCATGTCCGGCGCCACCATCACCGGCGACGGTCGTATCGCGCTGATCCTCGACGTTCCGAGCATGCTCAAGCGTTACGCCGCCCGGCGTATTTGATTTCGGCGGCGCGACCTGGCGGTTGCGCCGTCTAATGGAGTGTTTATGGCAGTCAAGGTCCTGGTGGTGGATGATTCCGGTTTCTTCCGCCGCCGTGTCTCTGAAATCCTCTCGGCGGACCCGACCATCCAGGTCGTGGGTACCGCGACCAACGGCAAGGAAGCGATCGACCAGGCGCTGGCACTCAAGCCCGATGTGATCACCATGGACTACGAGATGCCGATGATGGATGGCATCACGGCCGTGCGTCATATCATGCAGCGCTGTCCGACCCCGGTCCTGATGTTCTCTTCGCTGACCCACGAAGGCGCGCGCGTGACCCTCGATGCGCTGGACGCTGGCGCCGTGGACTACCTGCCAAAGAACTTCGAGGACATCTCGCGCAACCCCGACAAGGTCAAGCAGATGCTGTGCGAGAAGGTGCATACCATTTCGCGCAGCAACCGCCGTTTCAGCAGCTTCTCCAGCCCGACGCCCAGCCCGGTGACCAGCGCGCCGAGCAGCAGCGCAGCGCCGAGCAGCGTCGCCAGCAGCCCTGCGCCCGTTCGCAGTGCCGCCCCGACACGCCCGAGTGCGCCGGCAGCCAGCCACTCGCCGGCGCCCAAGCGCAAACCCTACAAGCTGGTCGCCATCGGCACCTCCACCGGCGGCCCGGTGGCCCTGCAACGGGTGCTGACGCAACTGCCGGCCAGCTTCCCGGCACCGATCGTGCTGATCCAGCACATGCCTGCTGCCTTCACCAAGGCCTTCGCCGAGCGTCTCGACAAGCTGTGCAAGATCAGCGTCAAGGAAGCCGAGGATGGTGACGTGCTGCGTCCGGGCCTGGCGCTGCTGGCGCCCGGTGGCAAGCAGATGATGGTCGATGGCCGTGGCACGGTGAAGATCCTGCCTGGCGACGAGCGCCTGAACTACAAGCCGTGTGTGGACATCACCTTCGGTTCGGCAGCCAAGACTTACGGCGACAAGGTGCTCTCGGTGGTGCTCACCGGTATGGGCGCCGATGGCCGCGAAGGGGCGCGCCTGCTCAAGCAGGGCGGCAGCACCGTATGGGCCCAGGACGAGGCCAGTTGCGTGATCTATGGCATGCCCATGGCCATCGTCAAGGCCAACCTGGCCGATGCGGTGTACAGCCTGGACGACATCGGGCGCCACCTGGTCGAGGCCTGCGTCTGATGGACGTGCTCAGCCTCATCGGCCTGATCCTGGCGTTCGTCGCCATCGTCGGCGGCAATTTCCTTGAAGGTGGCCATGTCGGTGCCTTGCTCAACGGACCTGCCGGGCTGATCGTGCTGGGCGGTACTCTGGCCGCAGCGCTGCTGCAGTCGCCGCTGTCGGCGTTCAAGCGTGCGCTGCAGATTCTGCGCTGGATCCTGTTTCCACCGCGCGTGGACCTGGCCGGTGGCATCGACCGGGTGGTCAACTGGAGCCTGACCGCGCGCAAGGAAGGCCTGCTGGGCCTGGAAGGCGTGGCCGATGCCGAACCTGACCCCTATGCCCGCAAAGGCTTGCAGTTGCTGGTCGATGGCGCCGAGCCGGAATCGATCCGCAGCATTCTGGAGGTGGATTTTCTGACCCAGGAAAGCCGCGATATCCAGGCCGCCAAGGTCTTCGAAAGCATGGGCGGCTATGCGCCGACCATCGGCATCATCGGTGCGGTCATGGGCCTGATCCACGTGATGGGCAACCTGGCCGATCCGTCGCAACTGGGCAATGGCATCGCCGTGGCCTTCGTCGCCACCATCTACGGCGTGGCCAGCGCCAACCTGGTGCTGCTGCCGGTGGCCAACAAGCTCAAGGCCATCGTCCTGCGCCAGTCGCGCTACCGCGAGATGCTGCTGGAGGGGCTGCTGTCGATCGCCGAAGGCGAGAACCCGCGTTCCATCGAGCTCAAGCTGCAAGGCTTCATGGAGTAGACCATGCGCCGTCGCCGTCATACCGAGGAGCACGAGAACCATGAGCGTTGGCTGGTCTCGTACGCCGACTTCATCACCTTGCTGTTCGCCTTCTTCGTGGTGATGTACTCGATTTCCTCGATCAACGAAGGCAAGTACAAGGTGATTTCCCAGGCACTGGTCGGGGTCTTCAACGACCCCGAGCGCAGCCTGCGGCCGATTCCCATCGGCGACGAGCGTCCACTGACGGTCAAGCCTGCCGAGCCGTTGATCAAGGACAGCGACCAGGTCGATGCCGGCCTCGGCCAGAGCAGCGCCGATGCGTTGAAAACCATCAGTGACGAGGTCGGCGCTGCCTTCGGCGACCTGATCGGTTCCAACCAGATGACCGTGCGCGGCAACGAGCTGTGGATCGAGATCGAGCTCAACTCGGCGTTGCTGTTCGGCAGCGGCGATGCCATGCCCAGCGATACCGCCTTCGAGATCATCGACAAGGTGGCCAAGATCCTCAAACCGTTCGCCAACCCGGTGCATGTCGAAGGCTTCACCGACAACCTGCCGATCCGTACCGCGCAGTACCCGACCAACTGGGAACTGTCCTCGGCGCGCGCGGCGAGCATCGTACGCCTGCTGGCGATGGACGGGGTGGACCCGGCGCGCATGGCCTCGGTGGGCTATGGCGAATACCAGCCGGTGGCCAGCAATGACAGCGCCGATGGCCGGGCGCGCAATCGCCGGGTGGTGCTGGTGATCTCGCGCAACCTGGAAGTGCGCCGCAGCCTGACCGGTTCGGGTACGGCCAATGCCACGCCGGACGCGGCATTGCGCCGTGCTGGCACACAAAGTGCACCAGCTTCGCCAGCCACGACGGCCGGGCGCGATCCCGTCAAATCTCCGTCACCGAATTTATAGACCGTTCCCGCAGGGACCCGCGCCCATGTCGGGAGGAAGCAACGCACGATGAGAGTCTGGGCAGTAGCCAATCAAAAAGGTGGTGTCGGCAAGACCACCACTACCATCGCTCTGGCCGGTCTGCTGGCCGAGGCGGGCAAGCGCGTGGTCGTCGTCGACCTCGACCCGCACGGTTCGATGACCAGCTATTTCGGGCACAATCCCGACGCACTCGAGCACAGCTGCTATGACCTGTTCCTGCACAAGGGCGGCGTGCCCGAGGGCCTGCCGGGGCAGTTGCTGCTGCCCACCAGCCACGAGCGGATCTCGCTGCTGCCCTCGAGCACGGCGCTGGCCGTGCTCGAGCGTCAGTCGCCCGGGCAGAACGGCCTGGGCCTGGTGATCGCCAAGAGTCTGGCGCAGCTGTGGCAGGATTTCGACTTTGCCCTGATCGACAGCCCGCCGCTGCTCGGCGTACTGATGGTCAACGCGCTGGCGGCCAGCCAGCAGTTGGTGATTCCGGTGCAAACCGAGTTTCTTGCGGTCAAGGGCCTGGAGCGCATGGTCGGCACCCTGGCCATGATCAACCGTTCGCGCAAGCAAGCGCTGCCTTATCAGATCGTGCCGACGCTGTTCGACCGCCGCACGCAAGCCTCGCTCGGCACCTTGAAGCTGCTGCGCGACACCTATGGCGAGCAGGTCTGGCAGGGCTATATTCCGGTCGACACGCGCATGCGCGATGCTAGTCGCAATGGCGTCACGCCCTCGCAGTTCGACGGCAAGAGCCGTGGCGTCACCGCATACCGGGCGCTGCTCAAGCACCTGCTCTCTTACCGCAACGCCCTGCAGGTGGCCTGATGAATCACGCTCCACAGATCACCAGCAAGCCGCAACTGGCGTTGCAATCCTACCTCGATGGCCTGCTGCAGGACGCCACCGAGTTCGAAGAAGTGCCCGAAGCGAGTGCGCCAGCGCTGGAACAAGCCCCCAGCGACGAATTCGCTGCTGCCGTGCGTGAAGAGCAGGCCCGCGATGCGCGCCGTCCCGTCGAGACCCGGCCCTACGCCGAGCCCGCGCCGCGCGTTCTGCCTACGGTGCTGCCGCCTGAAACCGACGTCAGCGTGGACGACGCGTCGCCGGTTCAGGCCAGTGAATTGGCGGCGGACACCACGCGCCAAGCGCAGCTCGTCGAGCCCGTCGCGCCGCTGGTCGATGTGCACTTGCCGGCGCCTGGCGCGCCGGTGCCCCCGGCCACCGTCGACGGTCGTCCGGCCTGGGCGGCGGAGCCGTTCGAGTGCCTGCTGTTCGACGTCGCCGGGCTGACCCTGGCGGTGCCGCTGGTGTGCCTGGGCTCGATCTACAGCCTGGAAGGGCAGGAGCTGACGCCGCTGTTCGGCCAGCCCGACTGGTTCCTCGGCATCCTCACGTGCCAGGCCGGTAACCTCAAGGTGTTGGACACCGCGCGTTGGGTGATGCCCGACCGCTACCGCGACGACTTCCGCCAAGGCCTGCACTACGTGATTTCGGTGCAGGGCTACGAGTGGGGCCTGGCCGTGCATCAGGTCAGCCGCTCGCTGCGCCTGGACCCTCAGGAAATCAAATGGCGCAGCCAGCGCGGTCAGCGCCCCTGGCTGGCGGGCACGGTCATCGAACACATGTGCGCCTTGCTCGACGTTGCCGAGCTGGCCGAGCTGATCGCCAGTGGCGCGGTCAAGCAGATGAACATCACACACAACTGAATCGGCGCCGCAGCTGCTGCGACCATAACGAGCACACCGCCACCGGCGGACTGAGAGGGCTAGGGTAATGAAGAAGTCGTCTGCACAAGGTTCCGAAGATCCGATCCTGCAATGGGTCACCTTCCGTCTGGACAACGAGTCCTACGGCATCAACGTGATGCAGGTGCAGGAAGTCCTGCGCTACACCGAGATCGCCCCGGTTCCGGGCGCGCCAAGCTACGTGCTGGGCATCATCAACCTGCGCGGTAACGTGGTCACCGTGATCGACACCCGTCAGCGCTTCGGCCTGATGCCGTCGGACATCACCGACAACACCCGCATCGTCATCATCGAGGCGGACAAGCAGGTGGTCGGCATCCTGGTCGACAGCGTGGCCGAAGTGGTCTACCTGCGTCAGTCGGAGATCGAGACCGCGCCGAACGTCGGCAACGAAGAGTCGGCCAAGTTCATCCAGGGCGTGTGCAACAAGAACGGCGAACTGCTGATTTTGGTCGAGCTGGACAAGATGATGAGCGAGGAAGAGTGGTCGGAGCTGGAGAACATCTGAGGTGATCTTCGAGGCTGCCGTCATCTTGCTCGCGTTGTTGTGGGCGCTGAGCCTGTGGTTCTTTCTCAACTACAGCAAGCGCCAGCGCGAGCTGGCCGCCCAGCAGGCCCAAGGCGATGCGCTGCGTGACCAGCGCATCAAGGACCTGGCCAAGCGGCTGGACGACTACCAGAACGTGACCGTGCGCATGGGCGAAGCGATTCATGAATTGCGCGCGGTGGTGGCGCCGTTGCCGGAGAAGCTGCTGCAACTGGAGCAGCGCGATCCCAACAGCGTCACCTTCTCCCAGGCCGCCAAGCTGGTGGGCATGGGCGCCAGCGTCGAGGAACTGACGCAGAGCTGTGGCCTGACCCAGGCCGAGGCCGAGCTGATGAGCCGCCTGCACCGCGGCTGAGTGGCCCACAGGCGCCCTGACGCGCGCGTGGGCCGCTTGGCATTGGGCTGAAACACGCCGGGATCAGCCTTTGGCCCAGGAGTGCAGGCTGCCGACCTTGGCCAGGCGGTTGAGTGGCAGGAGACGGCGCACCAGTTCGGTGTAGCGGTCCAGATCGACGAACAGGCCTAGATTGACGATCTTCATGCAGCCCAGGTTCGCCACTTGGCGCAGTTGGGTGAGGGCGGCAAGCCGGCGGTCGATCACGTCCGTGACCACGCGCGGTCCGGTCAGCGCACTGAGGCGTCGGGCGTAGCGATAGAAGGCGGCTGGATCCTCGGCGAATGTCGGCCGCCAAGTATGGAAGTCCGGCGTTTGCGACAGCCTGGTATGGATTTCTTCGGAAATGGCCTCCAGCGTAGGATTGCCCGCGTGGCTGCCGATGAAGCTGGTGTTGAACAGGCAGTTCATGCCCAGGGTTTCGTTGCTGATCGGCGGCTGCAACAGCAGCCCATCGGGGCTTGTCGCCAGCTCCACCGCGTCCAGCGCCTCTCCCGGCGTACCGACGCCGACCCCATTCTCGAACTGTCGATAGCCTCCTGCGCCAAGCAGCGTGTCGTCCACATCCATGTACAGTCCGCCGTCGTGGTACAGCATGCGGTAACGCAGGATGTCCGAGGCTGCGGCGAATGCACCGCCGTCAATGGCAGCCTGATAGTGCGTGTGGTACTTGCTGTTGCGCAGGGCGACGAAGAATGCCTGGTCCTCCAGTGGCAGCACGTGCAGGCTGGGGGCCTCACGGACCAACTGCGCGAGGTTCTGCTCGAACG
Organism: Pseudomonas sp. SC11; assembly: GCF_047039205.1. NCBI lineage: Bacteria > Pseudomonadati > Pseudomonadota > Gammaproteobacteria > Pseudomonadales > Pseudomonadaceae > Pseudomonas > Pseudomonas sp. SC11. Next base: position 1,929,487 of record NZ_CP178183.1, read on the forward strand.
CCGAAGGGGTCGCCCGCGACAGCAGCAGGCGCAGGGTGTAACTGCTGTCCTGCACCAGTTGCGCATTGTGCGCGAGGTTGGCGATCAAGGCCTCGGAGAGCACCTTGTCGCCGACCCACAGGCACGTCAGCGTTCGTGCAATGGGCTGCAGGGCTTGCGTCGCCGGCTCGGGCAACACGACAGGCAGTTGCAGATCGACACCCAATGCGCGAAGGCTGGCGCTGCGCATGGCGTCGTCGACCGGACGCTGGCGCACGTCGACCCGGGCCAGGTCACGCCGGCCGGGGCGGGCAGTGAAGTAGCGCGGATTCACCTCATTGATATCCTCTTCGCACATGAACGCATCCTGTTCCAGGTCGTACACCACCTCGGCGTTGTAGCCATGCAGGGAGGCCTCCAGGCGATCCGGCGTGCCGTCGTACAGGCAGTTGCGCACCACCGCTGCCGACACCGCAGGATCGGCACCGGCCACTGGCGCAATGGGGTCTGACACGTGGAAGTAAGGGGCCATGTCCAGATCGGGCAGGTGCGGCGGTGACACTGGGCTCAGCGGGTATCCCCAGCGTTCGTTGACCCGGGAGGGGAAGACGAAGTTGTCGCTTCTCACACGCAACAGGGTCGAGATCCTGGCCGCGCTCTCCAGTGCCAGTGGCGCCGCGTTGAACAGGCCGAACACCATCGCCTCCAGGCCTTCGCTGGCTTGAGACTGCGTGCGCGCTTGCAGGGCCTGGTCCAGGCCCAGGCCGAACTGGGCGATACCGCCGACGGCAAACAGCGGCCAGAGCTCGGGCACGGCCAGCGCCAGGGGAGCCAGGTAGGTCATGGCCGAGGACAGGTAGCCACGCCAGCGGGCTTTGCTGACTTCGCTGTCGGCGTGGATGAGGAAGTCGGCGTCTTGATAGCTGCGCTGGCGGTATCGCGTAGCCAGGGCGTGGAACAGATCGCCGCTCAACGTCGGGCTGTAGCTGGACGACTTGTAGTTGACGTAGTCGCGCGGTGCCCAGACCCCAGCGGCGGTGAAGCCAGGCCGCTGGCTGTCCAGATGGTAGAGATGGGGGTAGACCCCCAGGCCGCCCAAGGCCGTCTCCAGCCCGCTGAAGCTCAGGCCGTCCGGGGTATCGGCCGGGTTGAAACGCGCTTGCAGTGCCTCGCGCGTGGGCGCACTCCGGCATTGCTGGCCGAACCAATCCTGCAACTCGCCCTGATTGGCGAAGCTCAGCAGCGGCGAGGCATTGCCTGGCACGTACAGCACGATCAGGTCGCTTCCTTGGGCCTGCACACACACCAGGTCGGTGCTGGCGTAACCGTAGACATTGAGCATGCGTACATCGATCGGGAGCGGCGAATGCATCACCCCGGCAGCCCTGAAGGCCAATCGCCGTCCTTCATCGCTCAGGCTGCCTTCGCTGATCTGCTTGTTGCATGCCGCGATGAAGTTCAGTTTCAGCGAGTCGCGGTAGCTGTCGAAATGCTCGGACCAGTATGCGTCGAGCTCAGCCTTGTAGGCCCGGTTGAAATCCAGGTCCCAGACGAACGACTGAAATGCCGACACCGACAGCGGCAGCATGCTGTGCTGGTCATAGACCTGGGGCTCGCTGCGCCGGAACAGGCCGCTGAGTACGTAGTAGTTCTGCGCTCCGGTCTGGTGCGGCGGCTGCAGGGCGGAGACGATGCGGATGTGCCGCGCGCTGCCTGGCGGCTGCTGCGGCCGTAGCAGGTGCGGTACGGCCTCCAGATCCGGCGGCGCTTGCCAGTTGCTCAGCAGCGCCTGCGCCAGGCTCTGTCGCTGGACGACGACGCCGTTCCAGCCGTCGCTGCCGGCTTGGTAATGCAGGGTGGCGGCAACGATCTGCTCGGCAGGTACGTCGATGCCTTGGCTGGGCAGCCACTGGTCGAGTGCCGCGATGGCCTGACGGTCTGGGCGAGGGAAGGCCGCCAGGTGCTGGCGGGCGAAATCGATACCTTTGGCGTTGAGATAGGGGATGGGGATCATGGCAGATACCTGGGTCGAGGATTGAGGATCGCGGTGTCGTACGGTGCCGATCAGTGGTTCAACCAGGAATGGGCGCGGCCGATGTCGGCCACATCGCCCAGGGGCGCGAAACTGGCCAGGGCGTCCATCAGCGCACGGCTGTTGACCACGCTGAACACGTCGTGGACCGGCGAGGCCAGCAGGGTGCAGGTCTCCCGCAACTGGCGCAGCCACGGCAGATGCTGGTCGATCACATCGTTGAGCACGCCGGGACCGGTCAGCAGGTTCAGTCGGCGGGCATAGTGGTGCAGACCCACCGGATCCTGGTCCGGGTCCGGATGGTGGTCGTAGAAGGTGGGCTCCAAGCGATAGCGTCGCAGGATCTCGTCGGAAATGGCGTCCAGGGTCGGATTGCCCGCATGGCTGCCGATCAGGCTGCTGTTGAACTTGATGTACATGCCTAGCCGGTCGTTGGACACCGGTTGCGCCAGCAGCAGCCCGTCGGCGCTGCAACGCAGGTCCTGCTGCTCCAGGGGCAGGGCGACGCTACCGTCCTTGGGCAGCAACAGGCTGTCGTCGGTGTCCATGTACAAGCCGCCGAAGTGCTTGAGAACGCGATAGCGCAGGATGTCGCAGGCCGAACTGAAATGCGTGGCGCCCAGGCCGTCGCCGCGCAGCGCCGCTTGGTACTGCGGGTAATAGGCAGAGCGCTCGAATTCGAGAAAGAACGGCTGTTCTTCGAGGGTGCGGATTCGCAGCCGCGGCGCCACCGCATTGAGCTGGCTGACGTTGTGGTCGAAGTTCGCCACGTTCTGGCGTGACAGCAGCAACTGATATTCGTAGCGACTACCGTGCAGCGCCCGGGCGTTGTGAGCGATGGCGTCGATGAACGGCTCGCCCAGACGACGATCGCCCAGCCAGACACTGGTGATCAAAGGCTCCAGCGGCGTGCGCGACATGTTTTGGTAGGGGGTGTAGTCCAGCGGTAGATCGACGTGGATACCCAAGGCGCGCAGCGTGGCCATGCGCTGCAGGTCGCTGACGGTTCTGCTGTCGGTCATGGGTACCAGGGCGTTGGCGTGCTCGGCACTGACGATCCAGCGCGGCGGGCTTTCCTGGCGGATCTGCGACAGCCGAATGAAGCTGTCGGTGTTCAGCTCATAGCAGACCCAGTCGTTCTCCAGCCCAGCCTCTGTTTGCAGCCAGGCTGCGAAGCGATGGCGCAGGCTTTCGTCGATACGGGTAACCACGGCAGCGGTTTGCGTGGACGCTTGTACGGCGGGCTCGCGAAACGCCGCCTCGGCCGGTTGCAGGGCCAATGCCTCGGCGCTGTCGCTGCCTTGCAGCAACTGCCTGAAGCTGACGAAGCCGGGGCGGCACCAGCGATACAGCGCGCTCGATCGGGCCGCCGCCGTGCCGACCAGAGGGAGCGCGTTGAACAGGCCGAATACCTGGTCCTGGACGCCAGCGACCTTGTCCTCCAGCGAGCGGCCGTTGAGCACACGGTCCAGGCCCAGGCTGAACTGCGCCAGGCCGCCTGCGGCCAGTAGCGGCGCCAGGGCAGGGATCACCATCGCGACCGGTGCCAGCATCACCAGCGCGATGTTCAGATAGCGGGTCGCGCGAAGCTTTTCGATCTGTTGATTGCTGACGACCTGACTGTCGAGCGTGGCATAGGCGCGCTGTTGCTGGTGGCGCGCCAGGTAGCCGAACAGCTCTTCGGTAATGGGCGGGTTGTAGTGGTCGGCGCGGTAGTCGACCATCAACTCGGGCGTCCATAGCCCACTGGTGGCGAAGCCCGAATGGGAGGACAGGAAACGGTGTGGCTGCGGATAGCGACCCAGGCCCGCCAGTGCGGTTTGCAGGCCGCTGAAATCCAGGCCATCGGGCCAGTCGAGCGGGCTGAAGAGCGTCAGAAGCACCGCGCGGCGGTCGGCCGACTGGCACTGACGGGCGAACCAGTGCTTCATCGCCAAGGGGGTGTCGAAGCTCAGGAACGGACTGCTGTTGCCTGGGATGTACAACAAGGTCAGTGCACTGTCCTCGGTACGCAAGCACAGCAGCGAGGTGGCAACGTAGCCGTAGACGTTGAGCAGCGAGACCTTGAGCGTGAACCTGTCCTGACGTGAGATGCCCGCGGCCTGCCAGATCATCTGCCGCGCCTCTTCGCTGAGGCTGCCTTCGGCGACTTGCCGATTGCAGGCGGCGATGAAGTTGATTTTCAGGGCTCGCTGGTAGTCGTTCAGATGAGCCGACCAGTAGCCATCCAACTGCGCCTTGTACAGGGTGTTCAGGTGCAGTCCCCAGATGAGCGCCTGGAAGTCTTCGGCGCGCACCGGCAGGCGCGTAGCGGGGCCATAGAGCGCCGGTGTCTGGCGTCGATAGAGGCCGTTGAACACCCGATAAGGCGAGAACCCTGGCGAGGTGCCCTCGGTGTTCAGACGTTCGACCAGGTGCAGCACGCCACTGGGTGCGATCCCAGCCCAATCACCGAAGTGAAAGCCCCCATAGCCCTCGGCGCTCTCGCCTTGCCAATTGCTCAGCAGGGCTTGGACTGCACTCATTTTCTGGGTGATCACCGCGTTTTCACGAAAATGCTGGCGGCCTTCGCCGAGCGGTTCGAGCTGGTAGTGCAAGGTGACGACGTCGATTTCCTGCGCAGGCGTGTCGATGCCTCGCGCTTTCAGCCACGGGCGCAGCAGGGTTTCGGCCAGAGCATCCGGTCGCGGGAAATCGACCAGTGCCGCGTGCACCAGGTGCAGGTTTTCGGCGGGGAGAGGGGACATGGCCATGCGGGCCTCCGTGCAGAGCAGTGGAGGACCGAGCTTGGCGCCATGGGGGGCGGGGCAGGCGTTAGATAGTGCTGTCGTCGGGCGCAGGCAAGGCCCGCGACGGGGTGATGTCGCGTGGCTCGGGCGGCGTGTCGTCGAAGCCTGGTGGCAGCTTGCCGCGCAGTTGCCAGGCGAAGGCGATGATCTCGGCGATGGTCAGGTACAGCGCCTCGGGAATCTGCTCGCCCAGCTCCAGACGCGCCAGCAAGCCGACCAGCTCGGCGTTTTCGTAGATCGGGACTTCGTGCTCGCGGGCCAGGGCGAGTATGGCCTCGGCCACGGCGTCCTCGCCTTTGGCACTCAGGGTCGGCGCTTGCTCGCCGTCATAGCTCAGGGCGATGGCCTGGCGTGGTGTGCGCTCAGTCATGCGGTTTCATCCACCCAACGTTGTTCCAGGCGGGTACGCGGGCCCTGGGGCGGCGCGCCGGGATGGCAGGCCAGGTCGCCGACGTCCAGACCGCGGGCCAGCAGACGCTCGCGCAGGCTGCCGAGCTGACTGTCGATCAAGCGGGCGGTCTGTGGACGTTCGGCCCATAACTGGCCGCTGAGACGACCCTGACTCAGTTGCGCCTGCACCTGCAGCGGACCGAGCGGCGGCAGGTCGAAGGCCAGCTCGATACGCCACAGCGATTCGAGCGGGTCACGCTGCGCGCGGTGCGGGTCGGCGTGCTGTTCCGGGGTTTCTTCGCGTTGCAGCTTGGCTTGTACCGGGAGGAACTCCTGGCCGTGGCGCAGGGGAATCTCGCTTTGCCAGGTGGTCTGCTGGTTGCCGGTCTCGGTGGTGCCGGTCTGTTGCAGGCTGGCCAATTGGTGACTCTGTACCCGGGAAATGGCCGCCGCTGCCAGACGCAGCAACTGCTGCAGGTCGCCGGTGTCCTCCAGGTTCTGCAATAGCCGCGACGGCAGCGGGAACATGCCGGGCTGCGGGCGGTTGCCGACCTGGTCGAGCAGACCGCGCGCACCACGGGCCAAGGCCGGCAGCGCCTGGGCCAGGGTGGCGGCGGCCAGGGCTTGATTGCCCGGCACACTGGGCAGGATCTGCGCCACCAGACGCACCAGTTGCGCCTTGAGGTCTGGCGCAACGCCCGGTCCCAGGCCTGCGAGCAGCTTGCCTTCAAGGAAGGCGCCGCTGTTGTTCAGGGCCTGGGCGACGGCTTTGGCGTCGCCCAGTTGAGCGGGGTCGGGCAGGCTGGCCAGCAACCGTGAGGCGCTGGCCGAGAGTGCAGGGTCGGCGCTGGGCGCGCTGGTCAGTTGTTGAAGCGCGCCAAGCAGGGCGGGCAGCGAGGCCTGACGGCCTTGCTGGGTGAGCAGTTGCTGGGCGATGGCCAACTGGTCCTGGCGACCGCTCAGGGGCACGAAGCGCAGTGACTGGTCACCTTGCACCAGGGCGCTGAGCAGACTGCCGACGGGCAACGGGCGCGGGCTGTCAATGGCCAGAGTGGCGCCGGCCTGGCTGCTGTTGAGGAGGCTGACCAGTGCGCGGAAGGCCGGTGCCTGTCCCGCTTCGGCCGGCAGTGGCTGGTTGGTCAGGACCTTGCCTTGTAACAGCGTGCCGATCGGGATCTGGCGGGTGTCGAGCTGGGTCAGGGTGGCGATGTTGCTGGCGCTGGCCTGCTGCACGGCCACGGCCAGGCGGCTGCTGTCGAGTTGCCCGACGGTGACCTGGCTGCCGGGTGGCAGCGGTTGGGTGGCGTTGGCCTGAAGCTGCACGGGCCTGCCATCGGGCAGCATCAGGCGCAGGGTCAGGGTGAAGTCTGCGCCGTTCTGCCGCAGGTTCACCACCTCGGCCTGGGCGGTCTCGCCGTTGGGGATCAGGCCAGGTTGCGATTGTGTCAGGCGCAGCAGTTCGCCGGTCAGGCTGGCCTTGGCTACCTGGGCGGCGAAGGCGCTCTGCGCGCTGAGACTATTGATTTCGGTCATGATTGTATACAACCTGTCGAGCCAGCTCTCTTGACAGCCTGGGCGTCCATGTATAATCCGGGCGCCTCGCCACGGGTAGTTTAACGGCCGCGCGCGGGGCGACTTGAGACACCGGCGTGTTCGGCGTCGTTTGTTGCGCGGCTGAGCCCGCTCCTGCAGAGGGGCTGGGTGAACCTGCAAGCAGCGGGTGCCGGACCCTGAACAGCATAAGGCGAAACCGTGACCTTCCACCTCCAAGCCGCGAACCTTGCCTGCGAGCGCGACTGGCGTCTGCTCTTCGAACACCTGGATTTTGAACTGTGCCCCGGCGACATGTTGCAGGTCAGTGGTCCCAACGGCAGCGGCAAGACCAGCTTGCTGCGCCTGTTGGCCGGGCTGATGCAGCCGACGGCCGGGCAGATCCTGCTCAACGGCCGTGCCCTGGGCGAGCAGCGCCAGGCCCTGGCCAGCGTGTTGCTGTGGATCGGCCATGCTGCGGGCATCAAGGAGCTGCTCAGCGCCGAGGAGAACCTGGCCTGGCTCTGCGCCCTGCATCGACCCGCCAGCCGCGCGTCCATCTGGCAGGCGTTGGCCCAGGTCGGCCTGCGCGGCTTCGAAGATGTGCCGTGCCACACGCTGTCGGCCGGCCAGCAGCGACGCGTGGCCCTGGCCCGCTTGTACCTGGACGGGCCTGGGCTGTGGATTCTCGATGAACCTTTCACCGCCCTCGACAAGCAGGGTGTGGCCCAGCTCGAGGCGCACCTGGCCAGCCATTGCGAGCAGGGCGGGACGGTGGTGCTGACCACGCACCACAGCTTGCAACACAAGCCGGGCGGCTATCGCGAACTGAATCTGGGGCAGTGGGCAGCATGAAGGTCTTTGCGTTGTTGTTGCGCCGCGAGGCGCGTCTGCTGTTCCGGCGTCCGGCAGAGTTGGCCAACCCGTTGGTGTTCTTCGCCATCGTCGTGGCGCTGTTCCCGCTGGCGGTCGGTCCCGAGAGCCAATTGTTGCAAACCTTGTCGCCGGGACTGGTCTGGGTCGCCGCCTTGCTGGCGGTGCTGCTGTCGCTGGACGGCCTGTTTCGCAGCGATTTCGAGGACGGTTCGCTGGAGCAGTGGGTGCTGTCGCCGCAGCCTTTGCCGCTGCTGGTGCTGGCCAAGGTGCTGGCGCATTGGACCTTTTCCGGCCTGGCGCTGGTATTGTTGGCGCCGGTGCTGGCGCTGATGCTCGGATTGCCCAGCGCCTGCCTGCCGGTGCTGCTCGGCTCGCTGCTGCTCGGCACGCCGGTGTTGAGCCTGCTGGGGGCGGTGGGCGCAGCGCTGACCGTGGGTCTCAAGCGCGGTGGATTGCTGTTGGCGCTGCTGATTCTGCCGCTGTACATCCCGGTATTGATCCTGGGCAGTGGTGCGTTGCAGTCGGCGTTGCAGAATATGCCCGCCACCGGGTACCTGCTCTGGTTGGCCAGCCTCACGGCCCTTGCGGTAACACTGACACCCTTTGCGATAGCGGCCGGCCTGAGGATCAGCGTCGGCGAATAACGAGTCCCGGGCAGCGAAGCCCGGCAAAGACCCTGGATGTACCCTGATGAAAATGAGCTGGACATGGTTCCACAAGCTGGGCTCGCCAAAATGGTTCTACAGCCTCAGTGGCCGCCTGCTGCCCTGGCTGAGCGTCGCGGCGGTGCTGCTGTTGCTGGCAGGCATCGCCTGGGGCCTGGCCTTCGCCCCGGCGGACTACCAGCAGGGCAACAGCTTCCGCATCATCTATATCCACGTGCCGGCGGCCATGCTGGCGCAGTCCTGCTACGTGCTGCTGGCAGTGGCAGGCGTGGTGGGGCTGGTGTGGAAGATGAAACTGGCCGACGTCGCCCTGCAGTGCGCGGCGCCCATCGGCGCCTGGATGACCGCCTTGGCCCTGGTCACCGGCGCCATCTGGGGCAAGCCGACCTGGGGCAGTTGGTGGGTGTGGGACGCCCGCCTGACCTCGATGCTGATCCTGCTGTTCCTGTATTTCGGCATCATCGCCCTGGGCCAGGCCATCGGTAACCGCGACAGCGCCGCCAAAGCCTGCGCCGTGCTGGCCATCGTCGGTGTGGTCAACATTCCGATCATCAAGTACTCGGTCGAGTGGTGGAACACCCTGCACCAGGGCGCCACCTTCACCCTCACCGAACGACCGGCCATGCCCGCCGAGATGTGGCTGCCGCTGCTGCTGACAGTGCTGGGCTTCTATTGCTTCTTCGGTGCCGTGCTGCTACTGCGCATGCGTCTTGAAGTGCTGCGCCGCGAAGCGCGCACCCAGTGGGTCCGCGAGCAGGTGCTCGGCAGCCTGGGTCGGGAGGCCGCACGATGAATTTCGCCTCCTTCGCCGATTTCCTCGCCATGGGCCATCATGGGCTCTACGTCTGGTCGGCCTATGGCCTCTGCCTGGTCGTGCTGGCCATCAACGTCGCCGTGCCGGTGCTGGCGCGCCGCCGCTATCTGCAAGAAGAGGCGCGTCGTCTGCGCCGGGAGAACCACCAGTGAATCCGCAGCGCAAGAAACGCCTGTTGCTCATCCTCGCCCTGCTGGCCGGCGTGGCCGTCGCCCTGGGTCTGGCCCTCAGTGCGTTGCAGCAGAACATCAACCTGTTCTACACCCCGACCCAGATCGCCAATGGCGAGGCGCCGCTGGACACACGCATTCGCGCTGGCGGCATGGTCGAGCAGGGCTCGGTGAAGCGCTCGGCCGATTCGCTGGACGTGCGCTTCGTGGTCACCGACTTCAACAAGTCGGTCCCCATCAGCTACCGGGGCATTCTCCCGGACCTGTTCCGCGAAGGGCAGGGCATCGTCGCCCTGGGCAAGCTCAACGCCGACGGCGTGGTGGTGGCCGACGAAGTGCTGGCCAAGCACGATGAGAAGTACATGCCGCCGGAAGTCACCAAAGCCCTCAAGGACAGCGGCAAGACTGCCGCCAGCGGCGAGGCCCGGCCATGAACGCGGCGCTGGTGATTCCGGAACTGGGGCAGTTGGCGATGATCCTGGCCATCTGCCTGGCGGCGGTGCAGGCCAGCGTGCCGCTGCTCGGCGCCTGGCGTGGCGACCGGCTGTGGATGAGCCTGGCGCGTCCGGCCGCCTGGGGTCAGTTCGCCTTCCTGGTGTTCGCCTTCGCCTGCCTGACCCATGCCTTCATGACCGACAACTTCTCGGTCGCCTATGTGGCCCACAACTCCAACACGGCGCTGCCGTGGTACTACAAGTTCAGCGCCATGTGGGGCGCCCACGAAGGCTCGTTGCTGTTGTGGGCGCTGATCCTCGGCGCCTGGACCTTCGCGGTGTCGGTGTTCTCGCGCCAGTTGCCGCAGGTGATGCTGGCCCGGGTGCTGGCGGTGATGGGCATGATCAGTGTGGGCTTTCTGTCGTTCCTGATCATCACCTCCAATCCCTTCGCCCGCCTGCTGCCGCAGGTGCCGACCAACGGCCGCGACCTCAACCCGCTGCTGCAGGACTTTGGCCTGATCGTCCATCCGCCGATGCTGTACATGGGTTATGTCGGCTTCTCGGTGGCCTTCGCCTTCGCCATCGCCGCCTTGCTCGGCGGCCGCCTGGACGCGGCCTGGGCGCGCTGGTCGCGGCCCTGGACCCTGGTGGCCTGGGCCTTCCTCGGCATCGGCATCGCCCTGGGTTCATGGTGGGCCTACTACGAACTGGGCTGGGGCGGCTGGTGGTTCTGGGATCCGGTGGAGAACGCTTCGTTCATGCCCTGGCTGGTGGGCACGGCGCTGATCCACTCGCTGGCGGTGACGGAAAAACGCGGCGTGTTCAAGAGCTGGACGGTGCTGCTGGCCATCGCCGCGTTTTCGCTGAGCCTGCTGGGCACCTTCCTGGTCCGCTCCGGGGTGCTGACCTCGGTGCACGCCTTCGCCGCCGACCCGGCGCGCGGCGTGTTCATCCTGATCTTCCTGCTGTTCGTGGTCGGCGGTTCACTGACGCTGTTCGCCTTGCGCGCGCCGGTGGTCAAGAGCCAGGTGGGCTTCGGTCTGTGGTCGCGCGAGACGCTGCTGCTGGCCAACAACCTGGTGCTGGTGGTGGCCGCCTCGATGATTCTGCTCGGCACTTTGTATCCGCTGGTCCTCGATGCTCTGACCGGCGCCAAGCTGTCGGTCGGCCCGCCGTACTTCGATGCGCTGTTCGTGCCGCTCATGGCGCTGTTGCTGGGGCTGCTGACGGTGGGTGTGCTGGTGCGCTGGAAAGACACGCCCGGACGTTGGCTGGCCAGCCTGCTGACGCCGGTGCTGATCGGCAGCGCCATCCTGGCGCCAGTGGCCGGGCTGATCGTCGACGACTTCGACTGGCCGGCGCTGAGCGTCTTCGCCCTGGCTGCGTGGGTGGTGCTCGGGGGCGTGCGCGACATCCTCGACAAGACCCGCCACAAGGGCCTGGCCAACGGCGTGCGGGCGCTGCCGCGCAGCTATTGGGCCATGCACCTGGCGCACCTGGGGCTGGTGGTGTGCGCCCTGGGCGTGGTGCTGTCGAGCAACAACAGCGCCGAACGCGACCTGCGCATGGCGCCGGGCGAGAGCGTCGAACTGGGCGGCTATCACTTCCTCTTCGAAGGCGCCAAGCACTTCGAGGGGCCGAACTTCATTTCCGACAAGGGCACCCTGCGCGTGTCGCGCCAGGGCCGTGAGGTGAGTGTGCTGCACCCGGAGAAACGCCTGTACACCGTGCAGCAGTCGATGATGACCGAGGCCGGTATCGACGCCGGCTTCACCCGCGACCTCTACGTCGCCCTCGGTGAACCGTTGGAAAACGGCGCCTGGGCGGTGCGGCTGCACATCAAACCCTATGTGCGCTGGATCTGGCTGGGCGGGTTGCTGACCGCGCTGGGCGGGTTGCTGGCGGCGTGCGATCGGCGTTATCGGGTCAAGGTCGTGGCGCGGGTGCGCGACACACTGGGCCTGTCTGGAGCGACGGCATGAAGCGTTGGATCATGGTAGTGCCCTTGGCAGTCTTCCTGCTGCTGGCGGTCTTTCTGTACAAGGGGCTGTTTCTCAAGCCCGACGAGTTGCCTTCGGCGATGATCGGCAAGCCGTTCCCGGCCTTCTCGCTGCAAAGCGTGCAGGACGGGCGGACCTTGACCCAGGCCGACCTGCTTGGCCGTCCGGCCCTGGTCAACGTCTGGGGCACCTGGTGCCCATCATGCAAGGTCGAGCACCCGTATCTGAATCAGTTGGCCGGGCAGGGCGTGGTGATCCACGGCATCAACTACAAGGACGACAACGCGGCAGCGCTCAAATGGTTGGCCGAGTTCCACAACCCTTACCAGCTCGATATCCGTGACGAACAGGGCACGTTGGGCCTGGACCTGGGCGTGTATGGCGCACCGGAAACCTTCTTGATCGATGCCGAAGGCATCATCCGCTACAAGCACGTGGGTGTGGTCGATGCCCAGGTCTGGCGCGAGCAACTGGCGCCGCTGTACCAGGCGCTGGTCGACGAGGCCCAGCCATGAAGCGCTGGTTCGCCGCTGTGGTGTTGGGCCTGAGCCTGGCTGGCATGGCCAGGGCCGCCATCGACACCTACCAGTTCCGCGACGAGGTCGAGCGCGAGCGTTATCAGCAGTTGACCAAGGAACTGCGCTGCCCCAAGTGCCAGAACCAGGACATCGCCGACTCCAACGCGCCCATCGCGGCCGATCTGCGTCGCGAGATCTTCCGCATGCTGGGCGAGGGCCAGAGCAATCGGCAGATCATCGACTTCATGGTTGATCGCTATGGCGATTTCGTGCGCTACAAGCCAGCGCTGACGGCGCGCACCTGGCTGCTGTGGTTCGGCCCGGGCCTGTTGCTGACTGGCGGCCTGGTGGTGATCGCGGTGATCGTGCGCCGCCGGCGCAGTCCGGCAACGGCGGCAGGCACCGAGCTCTCCGTGGACGAACGACACCGTCTTGCCCAATTGCTGAATAAAGAACACACCCATGACTGAATTCTGGCTGAGTGCGGGCCTGCTGCTGCTCGCGGCCCTGGCGTTCCTGCTGATCCCAATCCTGCGTGGCCGGCGCCAGCAGCAGGCCGAACAAGACCGTACCGCGCTCAATGTCGCCCTGTACCAGGAACGCATCGCCGAGCTGACCACCCAGCAGCAGGCCGGTGTGCTCGACGCCGAGCAACTGGCGCGCGGACGCGATGAGGCGGCCCGCGAACTGCTGGCCGATACCGAGGGCGCCGAAGCGCCGCGCCAGGGCCATCTGGGGCGCACCGTGCCGCTGCTGGCGGCGGTGCTGGTACCGGTGCTGGCCCTGGGGCTGTACCTGCATTTCGGCGCCGCCGACAAAGTCCAGCTGACCCGTGAATTCGCCCAGGCGCCGCAGTCGGTGCAGGAGATGACCACGCGCCTGGAGCGGGCCGTGCAGGCCCAGCCGGATTCGGCCGAAGGCCTGTACTTCCTGGGCCGTGCCTACATGGCCGAGCAGCGTCCCGCTGACGCTGCGCGCGCTTTCGAGCGCGCCGTAGCCTTGGCCGGGCGCCAGCCGGAGTTGCTCGGGCAGTGGGCCCAGGCCCAGTATTTCGCCGCCGACAAGCACTGGAGCGCGCCCCTGCAGCAACTCACCGACGAGGCGCTCAAGGCCGACCCGAACGAGGTCACCAGCCTGGGCTTGCGCGGTATCGCCGCATTCGAGGGCGAGCGTTATCAGGAGGCGATCGATTACTGGCAGCGCCTGCTGGCGCAACTGCCCGAAGGCGACGCCTCGCGTGCGGCGCTGCAAGGCGGTATCGACCGCGCGGCGGACAAACTGAAGGACAGCGGTGTCAAGCCGCAGCCGGCGGCAGGCCTGAGCGTGCGGGTGGCGCTGGCGGCGGCGCTCAAGGACAAGGTGCGGCCGGACGACACGGTGTTCATCTTCGCCCGTGCTCGCACAGGTCCACCCATGCCGTTGGCGGCCAAGCGGGTAACGGTGGCGCAGTTGCCCATCGAAGTGCGTTTGACCGATGCCGACGCGATGATGCCGCAGATGAAACTGTCGGATTTCAAGGAAGTCGAACTGGTTGCGCGCGTGTCGCGTAGCGGCCAGCCGACCCAGGGAGAGTGGATCGGCCTGAGCGCGCCGCTGGCCAACCAAGGTCAGCCCCTGCAGCACGTGACCATCGACCGACCTGACCGATAAGAGAGCCCGCCATGAACCGCTGCGTACGCTTGACCCTGATTACCCTGGCGCTGGGACTGTCCGCCTGTACCGGGCATCGGCCGGCCGAGCGTGAGCCGTTGCCGCCGCTGGAGACGCCACCTCAGGGGCCTGTGGTCAAGCCGCTGCCTGGCGGCAAGCCTGCTGCACCGGCGGCCGCGCCCAGCGGCATTCCCAAGCCGCTGCCACGCACTTCCGCCAGTTTCGCGCCGCCGCCCGGTGGCGCCAGCCATTGGGATCCCAAGCTGGGGGTGTACGTGCTCGACAAGCAGCCCAACACCTTCTACCGCCAGCGCACTTACTATCGCTACGACCAAGGCTGGAGCTGGTCGCTGAGCCCCAACGGGCCGTGGCAAAGCACCGATGCCAGCGGCGTGCCGGGCGGGTTGGGGCGCGCGTTCGGGCAGTGATGCACCTCAGGCCGGGGCGCCGCAGCCCCGGCATCGGCAGGTGAACAGCCTGCGCGCAAGCTGGCATAATCGCCCTCCAAACCGAAGCGGAGGGTGGCATGAGCAAGACTGTTCTGGTGCTGGTGGAAACCGTCGATGACTATCTGCCGTTGCTCGAAAACGCCGGCTATCGGCTAATCCACGCCAAGACGCCGCAGTCGCGCGCCGAGGCCATCGCGCGGCATGCCGCCGACATCGATGCCGTCCTCACGCGCGGTCCGCTGGGCCTGACCGCCGCTGAAATCCACACCCTGACCCACCTGCAGATCATCTGTGTGATCGGCGCCGGCTACGAGCAGGTGGACCTGGCCGCTGCCAAAGCCCGCGGCATTACCGTCACCAACGGCGCAGGCGCCAATGCCGGGCCCGTGGCCGATCATGCCATGGCCTTGCTGCTGGCCCTGCTGCGCGGCATTCCCCAGGCCGACGCCAGCACCCGGCGTGGCGAATGGAACCGGGTGATCAGCCCCTCGGTGAGCGGCAAGCGCCTGGGCATCATCGGTCTTGGCGCCATTGGTCAAGCCATCGCTCAACGCGCTGAGCAGGGTTTCGCCATGAGCGTGAGCTATCACAGCCGCACGCCGCGTCGTGAGCAGCCCTACACCTGGTACGACAGTCCGCAGCGGCTGGCCGAGGCGGTCGACATCCTGGTGATCGCCACGCCCGGTGGCCCGGGCACCCGGCATCTGGTCGATGCGTCGGTGCTCGCGGCGTTGGGCAGCCAGGGCTATCTGGTGAATATCGCCCGTGCCAGCGTGGTCGACACCGAGGCGTTGGTGCAGGCGTTGCGCGCGGGCAGCATCGCCGGGGCGGCGCTGGATGTGTTCGACGACGAGCCCGCCGTGCCGGAGGCCCTCAAGGCCCTCTCCAACACCGTGTTGACCCCGCATGTGGCCGGCCAGTCGCCTGAAGCGGCGCGCGATACCGTCGCGCTGGTGCTGCGCAACTTGCAGGCGTTCTTCGCCGGCGAGCCGGTGCTGACGCCGGTGACCCTGTAAGCCTATCGTTCGATCCCGCCCGCGCACTGTGGGCCGACAAGGAGTGTGTGCATGCAACTCGAGATTTTTCAGGTCGATGCCTTTTCGGCCGAACCCTTCGGTGGTAACCCGGCGGCCGTGATCCCGCTCGACGCTTGGCTCGCGGACGACCTGTTGCAACGTATCGCCGAGGAAAACAACCTCTCGGAAACCGCCTATTTCGTGCGCAATGGCGAAGCCTTCGACCTGCGCTGGTTCACCCCCGCCGTGGAGGTCGATCTGTGCGGCCATGCCACGCTGGCTACGGCCTGGGTGCTGTTCGAGCAACTGGGCGAGCAGGCCGAGGTGCTGCGCTTCAACACCCGCAGTGGCGAACTGCGCGTCAGTCGCGGCGCCGATGGCCTGCTGGCCATGGATTTTCCGGCCAAGCAGCCGCAGCCGGTGGACATTCCCGACGGCCTGTTGTCCGCTTTGGGGCTGCCCGGCGCCCGCGCGCTGTACCGCTCGGACGATTTCGTGGTGGTGATCGACGACGCTGCGCGGCTCGATGCGTTGCAGCCTGATTTCGCCGCGTTGTCGGCCTTCGAGGTGCGCGGTATCGCGGTCACGGCACCGGGCCGAGACCGGGATTTCGTCACGCGCTGGTTCGGGCCGCGGGTGGGCGTCAATGAAGATCCGGTGACCGGTTCCGCGCATACCAGCCTGGCGCCCTATTGGTCCGAGCGCCTGGGCAAGCGCGTGCTCGACTGCGAGCAGGGCGGGGCGCGCAAGGGGCAGTTGCAGTGCGAGGTGCCGGGCAACGGGCGCGTGATCATCAGCGGTCGCGCCGCGTTGTATCTGCGCGGGACGGTATTCATCTGAAACGCACGGCGGTGATCGCTGCGGCTGCTTGATCTGGGTCGACCAAGCAGCGAGACGATCACCGCTATACTTCGCGTTCCCCTCGACACGGAGCATCGCTTTCATGTCTTTCTCCCGGCAAGGCGCCTGCTTGTGCGGCGCGATCCACTTCACCGCCACCCTCGACAACGCTGACGTCAGTGCCTGCCACTGCAGCATGTGCCGCACCTGGGGCGGTGGCCCCATGCTCGTGGCCCATGGCAGCCAGGCGCCGGTCTTCGAAGGCGCGGCACCTGCGGTCTATCGGTCGTCGGAATGGGCCGAGCGTGGGTTCTGTGGCCAGTGTGGCACCCACCTGTTCTACCGGCTGACTGGCAAGGACGAGTACTTCTTCCCGGTGGGCATGCTGCAAGGGGCGCAAGATTGGCAATTCAGCCTGCAGGTCTATGCCGATGAGCGTCCGTCCTGGTACTGCTTCTCCAATCAGACCCAGCAACTGACCGGCGAGCAGATCCAGGCGATGTACAGCTGAGCTTGTCAAAACCCTGCTTTCCTGCGAAAAGGTCGGCCTTCGAATTTGGCATAGAGGGCCAGCCTGTGACTCAGGAACTGCACATCACCGATCTTCACCCAGGCGACGGCAAGGCCGTGGTCAAGGGCGCGCTGATCACCACCCAGTACACCGGTTGGCTGGCCGACGGCAGCGAGTTCGATTCCTCCTGGTCGCGCGGCAAGCCCTTCCAGTGCGTGATCGGCACCGGCCGGGTGATCAAGGGCTGGGACCAGGGCCTGATGGGCATGCGCGTGGGCGGCAAGCGCCGCTTGCAGGTGCCGGCGGCGCTGGCTTATGGCGAGCGCAGCGTCGGCCGCATCCCGCCGCACGCGGACTTGACCTTCGACATCGAGTTGCTCGAGGTGCTGACCCGCGACGAATGATGTCTTGTTGTTACCTGGATGACGTAATTCGGCAACATCCTGGGTCCAACATGGCTGCTGCCACGGAGGGCCGGCATGTTAACCCCATCGGGCGGCCGTTGCTCGGCACCGCCGCCGGGCATGAGGGTGCTGGCAGGGAGGCCTCTTGTCCTTAGCCGAATGAGTCCTGCCATGAAGTGGAAGCACTACCTGAAACGCCGTCACCTGTTGCTCGGCCTGACCCTCGCTGCGGTGTTGATACCCCTCACGTTCGAGGCCGTGCGCAGCGACGACAGGCGCGGTGACGGCACGCAGACCCTGGTCTTCCTGCGCCATGCCGAAAAACCTGGCGAGGGGCTTGGGCAATTGAACTGCCAGGGCCTGAACCGCGCCATCGACCTGGCAACGGTGCTGCCGGAGCGCTTCGGCAATGCCGATTACGTGTTCGCCGCCAATCCGACCCGCCATGTCGAGGAAGGCAGCGAGGATCGACGCTTCAGCTACATCCGCCCGCTCATGACCATCAGCCCGAGCGCCATTCGCCTGGGGCTGCCGGTCAATATCGACTTCGACGCCAACGATTACGACGACCTCGCCGATGAACTGCTGCGCCCCAAGTACCGCAATGCCACGGTGTACACCGCTTGGTCGCACGGCTACCTGCCCGACTTGATCAATGCCGTGGCCGGCAAGGCCTTGGGCGAGAAGCGCGTCATCACCGAGGACTGGGACGGCGGCGATTTCGACACCCTCTACGTGCTCACCCTCACGTGGCACGACGGCAAGGCCACGCTGCTCAGCCGTAACGTACGCCAAGAGCTCGATGGCGGATCCACGGTCTGCCCGACCTGAGGCACCAGGGCGCCTTCGCCAGGTTTTTCGGAGCTTTCTGACGCAGCTTGTCGATTCAGGCTCGCTGGTTTTCCCGCGACGGTCAGGCACCTTCCACCAGTCCCCGGACGACCGCTTCCGGGGCTGGAGCGAGAGGGTGTATGGAAATCGACCGAGCCTACCGGTATAGGGGGCACCGCGGGATCACTTATGACGTCATTGAGTTCACCGTCAGGGCTGACGGTTTCTTCCTGAGCGATGGATCATGAATGTCTACCAGGATCCGTTTCAGATAGGGCTGATGATCGTCACCACGCTGGTCCTGGATCGCTTGATCGCCGAACCAGCGTGGCGAACAACAATTGGGTCGATTCTCTTTGCCTCCAGTCTTTTCACGCTGTTGTTTCACCAAGCGTGGTTCTATCACGGCATCGATCTGTACATGTGGAAGTCCTGGGGCGTGATGATGGGTATCTGCCTGATGCTTCGTCGTCACCGACGATTGACTGAGGAGGCTAGCCGTGACCTACGATAGCCCCTTGCAGATCGCCTTGATGGTTCTGGTGGGCTGCGCTTTCGACCGGTTTTTGGCTCCGCCATGGCGTCGGTGGACGGGTTTCGTTCTTTTCGCCAGCGGTGTGTACAGCCTGTTTCTCGACGTCTGGACAGTGTTTGGCGTGGAAATAGCGTTGTGGAAATCGACGGCCATTGCGCTTGGCTGTTTGCTGATGATGCGCAGCAATCGATACCTGTCGAAAGATTGAGCCGTTGTCGCGTGTGGAGACGCCGGTGAACGGCACCGGCGTCCATCGTCCGTAGACCAGATTTCAGCGCCCCAGGCGCAAAGGCCAGCCCACAACCTTCTTGGTCCGCGGCGTGGCATAGGTGCGCACCTTCGACGTACTCAAGCCCAGCCGCACCAGCGACTCAGCGATGGTCACCGCTGCGCTGACGCCATCGACCACCGGTACGCCGGTCCGCTGACGGATCTGCTCATCCAGCCCGGCCATGCCGCCGCAGCCCAGGCAGATCACCTCGGCCTTGTCCTCACGCACGGCGCGCTCGGCCTGCTCGACGATGGCCTGCACCGCGCGCTGCGGGTCGGCCTCCAGCTCCAGTACCGCCATGCCGCTGGCCCGCACCGAGGCGCAGCGATCGTACAGGCCGGACAACTTCAGGCGATCCTCGATCAGCGGCACGGTGCGGTCCAGGGTGGTGACCACCGAATAGGCATGGCCCAGGTACATCGCCGTGCTGGCCGCTGCATCGGTGATGTCCACCACCGGCACGTTCAGCAACTCCTGCAGGCCTTCGCGGCCGTGCTCGCCATAGCCAGCTTGAATGACTGCGTCATAGGGCTGGTCATAGGCCAGCACCCGGTCCATGACGGCGATGGCGGCCAGGTAGCTTTCGAAATTGCCTTCCACCGATTCGGCGCCGAACCAGGGCGTCAGGCCGACGATTTCGGTCCCCGGCGCGGCCACGCTGCGCGCCTGTTCGGCGATGGCCTCGGTGATGGCTTCGGTGGTGTTGACGTTGGCGATCAAAATACGCATGAACGACTTTCCTTGATCAGTGACTGCTGTGGTCGACGGCGATGGCTTCGCCGCTGACGTCGAAGTATTGGCGATTGCGCGGCGCGATCAACAGGTACAGGGTCGCGGCGGTGGCGGCGCCGATCAGCCAGGAGAACGGCGCCACGCTGTGGAAGTGCGGTACCAGGGCCAGCACGATCGCCAGCAGCGCTGCTGGGATGAACGCCGCGAGCGCCCGCAGGTTGATACCGCGCGAGTAATGGTAGGCGCCGCTCGGGTGTTCGCTGTACAACTCCGGCACGTTGACCCGGCCTTTTCGCAGCAGCCAGTAGTCGGACATGATCACGCCATACAGCGGGCCGAGTAGGGCGCCCAGGCCGGACAGGAAGTACACGATCACCAGCGGGCTGTTGTACAGGTTCCACGGCAGGATCAGCACGGCCACGGTGGCGCTGATCAACCCGGCACGGCGGAAATTCAGGTGGCGTGGCGCCAGGTTGCTGAGCACGAAGGCGGGGGCGACGAAGTTGGCCATGATGTTCACCGCCACGGTGACGATCAGGAAGGCCAGGCAGCCCATTACCAGGAAGGGGGTGCTGGGAATGGTCGCGACGATCTGCGTCGGGCTGTCGATCACCTGGCCGTTGATCTGGAACTGCGCACCGCACAGCACCACGGTGATCATCGCGAACACCAGAATGTTCACCGGCAGGCCCCAGAAGTTGCCGACGCGGATGGTCTTGCGGCAGGGCGAGGAGCGCGCGAAGTCACAGAAGTTGAGCACCAGGGTGCCGTAGATCGCCAGCCACAGCGCGCCGCCGGCGAAGATGTTGCGCCACATCTCGTAGCCGGTCAGCGGATCGCTCACCGACCAGGCGATGCGCGCATCGTTCTTGAAGAACATCCACGCGGCCAGGCTGGCCACGGTGAGCAGGATCACCGGACCTGCGAAGCCTTCGTAGCGGCGCACCATCTCCATGCCGTAGGCGAGGATCACCAGTTGCACCAGCCAGATCGCCACGAAGCAGAGCCAGCCCAGGCTCGACAGGCCCAGGAGGCTGTCGCGGTCGTAGGCGGCGAGCTGCGGCCAGACGGCAGTCAGCAGCACGCGCAGCACCACCGAGGCGAGGTAGGTCTGGATGCCGAACCAGGCGATGGCGATGACGGCACGAATCAAGGCGGGAATTTGTGCGCCATGGATGCCGAAGGCGATGCGGCTCATCACTGGAAAGGGAACCCCGGTCTTCTGGCCCATGTAGCCGGAAAGGTTCATGAAGAAGTACACCAGCGCTGCGCCGATGGCCAGCGACACGAGAATCTGCCAGCCACCCAGGCCGAGCGCGAACAGGCCCATGGCGAAGGAGTAGTTGGCGATGTTGTGCACGTCGTTGGTCCACAACGCGAAGATGCTGTAGCCGCCCCAGCGACGGCCCTCGAGGCGAGTGGGCGCCAGGTCGCGATTGTGCAGGCGTGGGCTGAGTTCGCACGGGCTGGCGGGGGTGTCGAGCGAGGTGGCGGTGGGCTGGCTGCTGGCTACGGAAAGTTCAGGGGCAAGGTCGAGGCTGCTACTCATTCCGGAGGCTCCTGATGCGCGAGGGGCTGCGAGGCGGCGAAAGCTCGCCAGTGTGTCGGTGCAGCCGTGGCATCACTGGGTTCTGGGCGCAAACGGCTTGCTGGGCAAGCGCTGCGGTTCTTGTGTGTTTATGTCTTGCTTAAGTTGTATACAAAACATATGACCACTCAAGCCAGTTCCATGCCAGTGAGGACCGGTTTTCTAGAAGACGCAGGCAGGTAAGTTATCGATATATTTTTAATCTATTGATTTTATTGGATTAAATTCAAATTCTCGGTGGTGTGTTCAAGTCCGCTAGCGCCATAACCTGATCTATGAGTCAGATTTATCTATCGAAAGATGTCACCTGATAGTGCAGTGAAGTAACGAGTGCACACAAAAATGGCACTTGAGGTGACAGAGTTGTGCACAATAAATGCGATCAGTTTTCATATTTTCTCGATTAACTGTCTACAGTGTGATCGCTGCACAATGCTGACGGAGTCCAGTCAGGAAAACCGTTAGAATGCCGGTTTTGCCTACCACGACGCCTCATGACCTCTCCAATCCATACGCTGGAGCAGCATCTGCTCACTTCCCTCGACGCTGCGCCTAGCGAAACTCGCAGGCTGTTCCACGGCCGTGGTCGCTGCTGGCCAGGCCTTGAGCAGATCACCGTTGACTGGTTGCAGGGTGTGCTGTTGGTCGCCCTGTTCCGCGAGCTACCAGACGGCCAGTTGACCGAACTCGAATCGATGTTGCGTCGCTTGGCCGAACGCCCGCAGTGGACCGGCCAGGCCATGCTGCTGCAGCACCGCTACCTGCCCAACAGTCCCGGGCAGTGGCTATTGGGCGAGCCTTGCCAGCAACGCGAAGTGGTCGAAGACGGGCTGAGCTACCTGCTCGATCTGGGTGTGCGGCAGAACAATGGCTTGTTTCTCGATATGCGCTACGGCCGCCGCTGGGTACGTGAGCAGGCGGCAGGCAAGCGGGTGCTCAACCTGTTCGCCTACACCTGCGGCTTTTCGGTGGCGGCCATTGCCGGGGGCGCGCAGCAGGTGGTCAACCTGGACATGGCCAAGGCCGCCTTGTCGCGCGGGCGGGAGAATCATCGGCTCAACGGCCACGACGCCTCGCGGGTGGCGTATCTGGGGCACGAACTGTTCAAGTCGTGGGGCAAGGTGCGCAAGTACGGGCCGTACGACCTGATCATCATCGATCCGCCGACGTTCCAGCGCGGCAGCTTCGTGCTGACCCAGGATTACGCCAAGATCCTGCGCCGTCTCCCGGAATTGCTGGAGGAGGGCGGCTGCGTGCTGGCGTGCGTCAACGATCCGGCCATTGGGCCGGAGTTTCTCATCGAGGGCATGGCCGAACAGGCGCCCGAGCTGAGGTTCGTCGAGCGCCTGGAGAACCCGCCGGAGTTTCCCGACGCCGACCCGCAGGGCGGGCTCAAGGCGCTGGTATTCCGCCGACAGGCTTGAGCCCTGCGCGGCTCAGTATTCGGAGAGGGAGAACTCGGTCAAGCAGAAGGTCGGCACGCCGGCCGCCTGCAGGCGCCGCGAGCCTTCCAGCTCCGGCAGGTCAATGATCGCCGCCGCCTCGAACACCTTGGCGCCGGTGCGCCGCACCAGGTTGACCGCCGCCAGCAGGGTGCCGCCGGTGGCGATCAAGTCATCGAAGATCAGCACCGAGTCGCCATCGCACAGGCTGTCGGCATGCACTTCGAGGAAAGCTTCGCCGTACTCGGTCTGGTAGCCCTCGGAGAGCACATCGGCAGGCAACTTGCCTTGCTTGCGGAACAGGATCAGCGGCTTGTTCAATTGGTGGGCGATGATCGAGCCGATCAGGAAGCCACGTGCGTCCATCGCGCCGATGTGGCTGAAGTCAGCTTCGACGTAGCGCTCGATGAACTGGTCGGCAACGTAGCGCAGCCCGCGTGGCGACTGGAACAGCGGAGTGATGTCACGGAAGATCACGCCCGGTTTCGGGAAGTCCACTACCGGGCGGATCAGGGCTTTGAGGTCGAAGGTGTCGCTAGGCATGGGGCGGGTATCCTGGAAAAACGTGGCGCCAGTATACCCTGGCGCCGCGCTCAGGCGTCCATCGCACCACCGGCCAGGGCGCACAGCTGGATCGGGTCGAGGATGTGCACCTCTTTACCCTCGGCCTTGAGCAGGCCGTTCTGCTGGAAGCGGGTGAACACCCGCGACACGGTTTCCACGGCCAGGCCCAGGTAGTTGCCGATCTCGTTGCGCGACATGCTCAGGCGGAACTGATTGGCCGAATAGCCACGGGCGCGGAAGCGCGCGGACAAATTGACCAGGAAGGTGGCGATGCGCTCGTCGGCAGTTTTCTTCGACAGCAGCAGCATCATCTGTTGGTCGTCGCGGATTTCACGGCTCATGACGCGCATGAGCTGGCGACGCAACTGCGGCAACTGCACCGACAGCTCGTCCAGGCGCTCGAAAGGGATTTCGCAGACCGAGGTCGTCTCCTGCGCTTGCGCTGACACCGGGTAGGCTTCGGTGTCCATGCCGGACAACCCGACCAGTTCGCTGGGCAGGTGGAAACCGGTGATCTGCTCTTCGCCGGCATCGCTCAAGCTGAAGGTTTTCAGGGCGCCGGAGCGTACCGCATAGACCGAGCCGAAATTGTCACCCTGGCGGAACAGGAACTCGCCCTTTTTCAGAGGACGGCCGCGCTTGACGATCTCGTCCAGTGCGTCCATGTCTTCAAGATTGAGTGACAGGGGCAGGCACAGGGGGGCCAGGCTGCAATCCTTGCAATGGGCCTGACCGTGGGGGCGCAGTTTGACTGGCTCGGACATTTCTTTCGATCCTTGTGGAAAAGCACACATAAGCCGTAAGGGTAACCTACGGGTGGTCTGGAGGCCAGCCTGCACTTCTTTGGTGCGGCTGCTGGATGGCGCACGCGGATAGGCGTGCGCACCCTCTACCGTCCATGGTGTGCCTCACAAGTTGGGCTGTCCATGCGGCCCATCGTCTCGCTGAGGCGTGTGAAACTCCTAAATTACGCGGGAAAAACGCTGACGATTCTGTAGGGCCAAGTAAGCATCGAAGACCATGCACACCGATCGCACCAGCAGGCGTCCGGCCGGCAGTACGCGGATACCGCGGGCATCGAGGGTGATCAGACCGTCGCGCTGCATCGCCTGCAACTGCGGCCAGAGCGCTTTGAAATAGCCACGGAAGTCGATGGTGAAAGCCTGCTCGATCGGCTCGAAGTCCAGCTCGAAGTGGCAGATCAGTTGTTGGATCACGGCTCGGCGCAGACGGTCGTCCTGGTTGCACAGCAGTCCGCGTTGGGTCGCCAACTGCGCGCTGGACAGGGCGTCCTGGTAGGTGTTCAGGTCGCTGCTGTTCTGGCAGTACAGGTCGCCGATCTGGCTGATGGCCGATACGCCCAGGCCGACCAGGTCGCAATGTCCGTGGGTGGTATAGCCCTGGAAGTTGCGCTGCAGCGTGCCTTCTTCCTGGGCGATGGCCAGTTCGTCGTCGGGCAGGGCGAAGTGGTCCATGCCGATGTAGCGGTAGCCGGCGGCGGTCAACTGCTCGATGGTGTTGTGCAGCATCTCCAGCTTGACCGCGGCGGCTGGCAGTTCATTGGCGTCGATGCGCCGTTGCGGCATGAAGCGCTCGGGCAGGTGGGCATAGTTGAACACCGAGAGGCGATCTGGCTGCAGGCGGATGACTTCCTCGACGGTGCGGGCGAAACCTTCTGGTGTTTGCTTCGGCAGGCCGTAGATCAGGTCCAGGTTCACTGAGCGGAATTGTAGGGTGCGTGCGGCTTCAACCAGGGTGCGGGTCTGCTCCAGGCTCTGCAGGCGGTTGATGGCACGCTGCACGGCCGGGTCCAGGTCCTGCACGCCCAGGCTGACGCGGTTGAAGCCCAGTTCGCGGAGCAGACCCATGGTTGACCAGTCGGCTTCGCGGGGGTCGAGTTCGATGCCGTAGTCGCCCGAATCGTCGTCCAGCAGGTTGAAGTGCTGGCGCAAGGTGGCCATCAACTGGCGCAGCTCTACATGGCTGAGGAAGGTCGGCGTACCGCCTCCGAAGTGCAACTGTTCCACGCGCTGACGCGGATCCAGGTGGCAGGCGATCAGTTGGATCTCCTGCTCCAGGCGTTGCAGGTAGGGCGCCGCGCGGGCGCGGTCCTTGGTGATGACCTTGTTGCAGGCGCAGTAATAGCAAATGTTGGCGCAGAACGGCACGTGCAGGTACAGCGACAGCGGACGCACGGCCCGGCGGCTTTCGCGCAGGGCATGCAGCAGGTCGAACGAGCCCACTTCGGCGTGCAATTGCACGGCAGTCGGGTAGGAGGTATAGCGCGGCCCGGCCAGATCGTAACGACGGATCAGGTCGGGGTCCCAGTGGAGTTCGTCGAGCATGTGGGCAGTCCCCGAATAGAGCGGCAGTGTCCGGAGTCTAGAATTGTCTGTAGGAATCAGCCTTGACCTGCATCAAGCGCGGTGCCAGGCGCGAACGCCCTTTCATGTTGCCGTCGGGGGGGCACGCCTGCCTCATGCCCCGCGCAGTAGGCTCACGTCAGACGCTTTTCGAAGCGAACATCCCCCTCAGGTAACTGTTCCATGGCTTGCCAGCCCAGATGTCGATAGAAGCCGCTAGCGCGGCTGGCTTCAGCAGTTTCAAGCCAGATCGTCTGATGGTGTTGAAACAGATGAGCCTCGGCCTGGTTCATCAGGCTGCGCCCCACTCCAAGTCCCTCGAATGCCGGAAGAACGAACGCCGCGAACACGCAACCCTCCTCGGCATCCACCATGCAGAACCCCGCCGCAACGCCATCGACCTCAGCGATCCAAGCGCACGGCGCGTCTTCGATGGATTGTCGTATGGCATCGGGGGTGATACCCATCTCTACCAGTTGGTCATAGGACAGATGGTTTTCCCGAACCCGGGTCCGTATATCAAAAATCGCCTCGATATCGTCCGGATCAGCAAGTCTGATTGTTTTTCTCATAAAGCACTCCTTGGCAAAACCCGCCCACAACTTCTGCAGCTATCGACAGTGATCACGCCACCTCAGTGCAGTGCACGCAATCCGCTCTTCCTTGCCGCTTGCCGCTTGCCGCTCAAAGCTTGCCGCTCGCTCTTCAATGCCCCATCAACCAATGCTGATGCGGCCCCGGTAAGGTCCAAAGGCCGAACAGCATCACCAGCATACCGCCCGCCATGCGCACGTGGCGTCGGCGCAGCACGGCGGTGACACGCTCGGCTGCCAGGCCTGTGACCAGCAAGACCGGCCAGGTGCCGACACCGAAGGCGAGCATCAGCAGTGCGCTGTGCACCGCGTTACCTTGACTCGCTGCCCACAGCAGGGTGCTGTAGACCAGCCCGCACGGCAGCCAGCCCCAGAGCGCGCCGAGCAGTAACGCGCGGGGCAGGCTGGACACCGGCAGCAGGCGCGAAGCGATGGGCTGCAGGTGTCGCCACAGCCCGCGCCCGAGCGCCTCGATGCGTGTCAATCCGCTCCACCAGCCCGCCAGGTACAGGCCCATGGCGATCAGCAACAGGGCTGCCACAACCCGCAGCATCTGCACCGCCGGGCTGCCGGCCAAGGCCCAACCGGCCAGGCCCAGCAACAGCCCGGCGACTGCGTAGCTGAGCACGCGTCCCAGGTTGTAGGCGAGCAACAGACGCAGGCGACGTGCGCGTTGTTCGGGCGGGATGGCCAGGGTCAGCGCGCCCATCAGGCCGCCGCACATGCCCAGGCAATGGCCGCCGCCGAGCAGGCCCAGTACCAGTGCCGAAACGAGCGCAGGCAGCAGTTCAGGCACGGGGGGAGGTGTCCTGGTCGGTGGCGTCGGGGGCGCCGGCGTCGTGCTTGATCGCTGCCTGGTGGCGCGGGTCTTGATCGTCGAACAGGATGCTGTGGGCAGGCCCTTCGAGGTCGTCGTACTGGCCGCTGTCCACGGCCCAGAAGAACACGTACAGCGCCACGCCGACCAGGAGTAGCGCGGCAGGGATCATGATGTACAGGGCAGGCATGCAAAAGTCCTCAGGGTACGCAGGTGCACACGGTCAGGCCTCGGCGCAGGCGGTGACGGGATCGGGCCGGCCTCGACCTTCGCTCGGCGCCGGCAGCCGGGTCAGGCGCAACGCATTGAGCACCACGATCAACGAACTCAATGACATACCGACTGCCGCCCAGACCGGGGTGATCCAGCCGAGCGCCGCGAAGGGCAGCATCAGGCCATTGTAAAGCGTCGCCCACAGCAGGTTCTCGAGGATGTTGCGCCGCGTGCGTCGGGCCAGGTCGAAGGCTTGCGCCAGGGCTTGCAGACGGTTGGACAGCAGCACCGCATCGGCGCTGGTCTTGGCCAGGTCGGTGGCCGAGCCCATGGCGATACTGATATCGGCCGCCGCCAGCACCGGCACGTCGTTGACGCCGTCGCCGAGCATCAGCACCTTGCGCCCCTGCGCCTGCAGCGCCTTGACCCGCGCCAGCTTGTCGTCCGGGCGCAGGCCACCGATGGCCTGGTCGATCCCCAGTTGCGTCGCCACTTCATCGACCATCGGCGACGTGTCGCCAGACAGCAGCAGCGTGTGCCAACCCCGCGCCTTGCACGCCGCGAGCAAGGTCTCGGCATCGTCGCGCAGGCGATCGTCGAGGCCGAACCAGGCCAGTGGCCCCTGCCGGTCACCGAGCAGCAGCCATTGCCCGCGAAGCTCCGGCACCGGCGGCACCTCGGCGCCGCTCAGGGCACAGACGAACGTCGCCTGACCGATGCGCAGGCGTTGCTGGCCGACCTGGCCCTCCAGGCCCAGCCCCGGCATCGCCTGCACCTGCTCGGCCGGCTCGGCGCTGACCCCGAAGGCGCGGGCAATGGGGTGTTCGGAGCGGTTTTCCAGGGCCGCGGCCAGGGCCAGGCAGCGCTGCGCCGTCAATTGGCCCAACGGGCGGATGCTGCGCAGCGTCAGTCGCCCCTCGGTCAAGGTACCGGTCTTGTCGAACACCACCGTGTCGATCTGGTTCAGGCCTTCGAGCACATGCCCGCGGGTGACCAGCAGGCCAAGCGTGTGCAGGGTGCCGGTGGCTGTGGTGAGCGCTGTCGGGGTGGCCAGCGAGAGGGCGCAGGGGCAGGTGGCGACCAGCATCGCCAGGACGATCCAGAACGCTCGGTCGGCGTCCAGGTGCCACCACCACAGGCCGATGCCCAGCGCCGCCAGCAGGCTGAACAGCAGGAACCACTGCGAGGCGCGGTCGGCGATCTGTGCCAGGCGCGGCTTTTCCGACTGGGCGCGTTCGAGCAGGCGCACGATGGCCGACAGCCGTGAAGCCTGGCCAAGGGCTTCGACCTCCACCACCAGCGTGCTTTCCACGTTCAGGGTGCCGCCGGTGACGCGTTCGCCGGCCTGCCGCGCCTGTGGCAGGTACTCGCCGGTGAGCAGCGATTCGTCGACGCTGGAGCGCCCGTCCACGATGCGGCCGTCAGCCGGAATCACCGCGCCGGGCAGCACCTGCACGCGCTCGCCACAGGCCAGTTCGGACAGCAGCACGCGCTGCGCCTGGCCCTGAGGGTCCAGACGCAGGCACGAGGCTGGCAACAGGTTGACCAACTGTGCGGTGGCCGCTGCCGTGCGTTCACGGGCGCGCCGTTCGAGGTAGCGCCCGCTGAGCAGGAACAGGGCGAACATGCCGACCGTGTCGAAGTACAACTCGCCCCGGCCGGTGATTGCGGTCCAGATCCCGGCGCCGTAGGCCAAGGCGATGGCCAGCGATACCGACAGGTCCATGGTCAGATGCCCGGTGCGCAGGTCGCGGGCAGCGCCTTTGAAGAAGGGCGCGCAGCTGTAGAACACGATGGGCGTGGTCAGGAACAGCGCGACCCAGCGCAGGATGGTGTGCAGCTCCGGCGACAGGTCGATGTTGAATTCCGGCCAGGTGGCCATGGTCGCCATCATCGCCTGGAACCACAACAGCCCCGCCACGCCCAGTCGCCGCAGTGCCGTGCGGTTTTCCTGGGCCAGGCGCTCGGCGGCCTGGTCGGGTTGGTAGGGATGGGCGGCGTAGCCGATGCCACGCAGTTCGCCGAGCAGCCGCGACAGCGGCAGTCGCTGGTCATCCCAACTGACGTGCAGGCGATGGTTGGACAGGTTCAGGCGCGCCTCGCCCACGCCCTCGAGGTTGCGCAGGTGCTTCTCGATCAACCAGCCGCAGGCTGCGCAACTGATGCCTTCGATCATCAGGGTGGCTTCGGCCAGCGCGCCCTGACGATGGACGAAGCCCTGCTGCACGTCGGCGCGGTCGTACAGCGCCAGTTCGTCCTGCAATTGCCTGGGCAGGGTCTGCGGGTTGGCGCTGCTGTCGCTGCGGTGCTGGTAGTAATGCTCCAGGCCGCCAGCGACGATGGCCTCGGCCACCGCTTGGCAACCGGGGCAGCAGAACGGCCGGGCCTCGCCCAACACCACGGCGCTGAAGCGGCTGCCGGCGGGGACGGGCAGCGCGCAGTGGTAGCAGGGGATGGGTTGGCTCATCGGGCGAAGTTCTTGTGGCCTGGGATCATGGCTGGTGCTCGGCCCCTTGCAGCGCTTCGTCGCCCAGTAGCAAGGCGACCCCGTGCTCGACCTTCTCCTCCTCGAACAAACGCCACACCTGATCTTGCTCGCTGCCGAGCAGCTCGACGAAGCGCCGGCCTTCGACCTTGTCGTCGAGCTGGCCGACATAGCGCCCGCCCTCCACGCGCAGCAGCTTGACCTTGCGGTCCCTGTCCGGCTGGGTCGGCGAGATCAGGTTCAGCTCCAGACTCTGCGGTGCGCTGTCGCCGCTCAGGTGCAGTTCCACCTCGCCGGTCAGCTCGTCCAGGTGCACGCTGGCACGCAGGTTCAGGGCCTGGGCCAGCATTTCGCGATCCAGCGACCGGTTGATGCCCTTGCCGGCCTCGTAGTAGTTGTCGTTCACCAGGTTGTCCGGATTGCGCACGGCAATGCTGACCATGGTCAGGCTCAGGCACACCGAGGTGGTCAGGATACCGATGATGATCCAGGGCCAGAGGTGCTTGTACCAGGGGCTGATGGCGGTGGCGGTCATGGCGCAGGGTCTCTCTTTCAGCGGATCTGGGGGCCGATGAATCGGCTCTTGGCTTCAACCTGGGTGCCGCTGTCATCGGCATCCTTGAGGATGAAGGTGATGTCGTTGGTGGTCGACGGCAATTGCTCGGGCGCGATGGACAGTTGCACCGGCAAGCTGACGATATCGCCGGCGGCCACCCGCAGTTCCCGCTGGCCGGACAGCTGCAGGCCTGGCAGGCCGCTGGCGTCGAGCACGTAGACGTGGTCGTGCTGGTCCTTGTTCATCACCTTCAGGCTGTACACGTTCTCGATCTGCCCCTGGGCGTTTTCGCGGTACAGCACCCGGTCCTTGCTCACGTCGAAGCCGACCAGCGAACGGGTGGCGAAGGCGGTGGCCAGGGCGCCGATCATCACCAGCAGCACCACGGCGTAGCCGATCAGGCGCGGGCGTATCAGGTGGGTCTTCTGCCCTGAGAGGTTGTGCTCGGTGGTGTAGCTGACCAGTCCGCGCGGGTAGTTCATCTTGTCCATCACGCCATCGCAGGCATCGATGCAGGCCGCGCAGCCGATGCATTCGATCTGCAGGCCGTCACGGATGTCGATGCCGGTCGGGCAGACCTGCACGCACAGGGTGCAGTCGATGCAGTCGCCCAGGCCTTTGGCCTGGTAGTCCGCGCCTTTCTTGCGCGGGCCTCGGGTTTCGCCGCGGCGCGGGTCGTAGGAGACGATCAGGGTGTCCTTGTCGAACATCACGCTCTGGAACCGCGCATAGGGGCACATGTACACGCACACCTGCTCGCGCAGCCAGCCGGCATTGCCGTAGGTGGCCAGTGTGAAGAAGCCTACCCAGAAGTAGGCCCAGCCATCGGCCTGGCCGCTGAAGAAGTCCACCACCAGTTCGCGGATCGGCGCGAAGTAGCCGACGAAGGTCAGGCCGGTGACGAAGCCGATCAGCAGCCACAGGCTGTGCTTGGCCAGCTTGCGCAGGAACTTGTTGCCGCTCATCGGCGCCTTGTCCAGCTTCATGCGCTGGTTGCGATCACCCTCGGTGACCTTCTCGCACCACATGAAGATCCAGGTCCACACGCTTTGCGGGCAGGTGTAGCCGCACCAGACCCGGCCAGCGTACACGGTGATGAAGAACAGGCCGAACGCGGCCACGATCAGGATGCCCGACAGCAGAATGAAGTCTTGCGGCCAGATAGTGGCGCCGAAGATGTAGAACTTGCGCTCGGGCAGGTTCCACCAGACGGCCTGGTGGCCGCCCCAGTTCAGCCAGACGGTGCCGAAGTACAACAGGAACAGCACGGCACCACCGACCATCCGCAAGCGGCGGAACAGTCCGGTGAAGGCGCGGGTGTAGATCTTTTCTCGGGAGGCATACAGGTCGACGGAATCCTTTCCGGTTGCAGGCGGGGTGACATCGTGTACGGGAATCTGCTTGCTCATCATCAAGTCCCACGGCAGTGGAGAAATGCCAGGGCCAGTGCGTGCCGGCCGTGGTCGCGCGCCCGGTGCTGGCGCTCTGCGGGCCATGATACGCCTGTGATGGCAAGGTCGGGCCTGGCTGCGACCTTTAGTCGCATTGGGTTGTGCTCGGTAATCGTGATATGGGAAGTGTCAATTGATTCAGGTCAGTGGCCGGTGGAATTAACCGCCGGCCACCGCACCTCATTTCGGCTGATCGTCCTGGGTCGCAGGCTTTTCCTGAGACAGGCTGTACACGTAGGCCGCCAGCAGATGCACGCGGTCGTTGCCCTGGATCTCGGCCTGGGCCGGCATCTGGCCCTGGCGGCCGTAGCGGATGGTCTGCTGCAACTGGGCGAAGCTCGAACCATAGATGAACGCCTGCGGATGAGTCAGGTCAGGCGCGCCCATCGCCGGGGTGCCTTTGCCTTGCGGTCCGTGGCAAGCCACGCAGGTGCTGGCGAAAATCTGCTGACCCTTGACCGGGTCGGCCTTGGCGTCCTCGGGCAGCTTGCGCCCATCCAGCTGACTCAGCACGAAGGCCGCCACGTCGGCCACGCCCTGTTCGCCGATCACCTCGCCCCAGCCGGGCATGACGCCGTGGCGACCGTTCATGATCGAGGCCTTGATGGTTTCCGGCTCACCCCCCCAACGCCAGTCGCTGTCGGTGAGGTTCGGGAAGCCGTAGGCACCCTTGGCGTCCGAGCCATGGCACACGGCGCAGTTGGAGGCGAACAGGCGCGCGCCCATCTTCAGCGCCTGCGGGTCCTTGGCCACCGCTTGCAATGGCATGGCCGCGAACTTGGCGAAGATCGGGCCGAAGCGGGCGTCGGCCTTGGCCATTTCCTTCTCCCATTCGTGCACGCCGCTCCAGCCCGTCTGGCCGTCGCCAAACTCGCGGCGCGAGTCGCTGTCCAGGTAGGCGTAGCCGGGTAACAGCCCGCGCCAATTGCCCAGGCCCGGATACAGCACCAGGTAGCCCAAGGCGAAGACGAGGGTGCCCACGAACAACCAGAACCACCAGCGCGGCAGGGGGTTGTCGTACTCCTCGATGCCATCGAAGGCATGCCCGACAGTCTGGTCGGTGAGGTCTTCACGCTGGCCCTTGCGGGTCGACAGCAGCAGCCAGGTCAAGGCGAAGATCGTGCCCAGGGTCAGCACGCTGATGTACAGACTCCAGAAACTGCTCATGGTCGCTCGCTCCCCGATGTGTCTCGTGCATTGCGCTCGATCCGGCGCTGGGCCTCGGGATCGTCGGCGAACGGCAGTTGCGTGGCTTCGTCGAAGTCGCGCTTGCGGCGTGGGCTGAATACCCACAACGCCAGGCCCACGAAGGCCACCAGCACCACGAGGGTGCCCAGGCCTCGAATCGTTCCGATTTCCATGCGCGTCACCGTTTGCTCTTGATCAGGGTGCCAAGGCCTTGCAGGTAGGCCACCAATGCGTCCATCTCGCTCTTGCCCTTGACCGCCTCGCGGGCGCCGGCGATGTCGGCGTCGCTGTAGGGCACGCCGAGCGTGCGCAGTACTTGCAGCTTCTTCGCCGTGTCCTGGCCGTCGAGGTGATTTTCCACCAGCCAGGGATAGGCTGGCATCTTCGACTCCGGTACCACGTTGCGCGGGTTGTACAGGTGCGCGCGGTGCCAGTCGTCCGAGTAGCGTCCACCCACGCGGGCCAGGTCCGGCCCGGTGCGCTTGGAACCCCACAGGAACGGGTGGTCCCAGACGCTTTCGCCAGCCACCGAATAGTGGCCATAGCGTTCGGTCTCGGCCCGGAACGGCCGGATCATCTGCGAGTGGCAGCCCACGCAGCCCTCGCGGATATAGATGTCGCGCCCCTCGACTTCCAGCGCGGTGCGCGGCTTCATGCCCTCCACCGGCTGGTTGGTGACGTCTTGGAAAAACAGCGGCACGATCTGGGTCAGCCCACCGATGCTCACCGCCACCACCATGAAGAAGGCCAACAGGCCGATGTTCTTCTCGACGACTTCATGTTTCATCAGTGCGCTCCCACGACGACGATCTTGGCGGCTTCGTCGGCCTGCGCCGGGTGGGCGCCACGCACCGTGCGCACCACGTTGTAGGCCATCAGCAGCATGCCCGAGGCGAAGAACGCCCCGCCCACCGCCCGCACGATGTAGCCCGGATGGCTGGCCTGCAGCGCTTCGACGAAGGAGTAAGTGAGCGTGCCGTCGTCATTGATCGCTCGCCACATCAAGCCTTGGGTGATGCCATTGACCCACATCGAAGCGATGTACAGCACGGTGCCGATGGTGGCCAGCCAGAAGTGCGCGTTGATCAGCCCGACGCTGTGCATCTGCGCGCGCCCATAGAGCTTGGGAATCATGTGGTACAGCGCACCGATGGTGATCATCGCCACCCAACCCAGGGCGCCGGCGTGAACGTGGCCGATGGTCCAGTCGGTGTAGTGGGAGAGGGCGTTGACGGTCTTGATCGCCATCATCGGGCCTTCGAAAGTGGACATGCCGTAGAATGCCAGCGACACCACCAGGAAGCGCAGGATCGGGTCGGTGCGCAATTTATGCCAGGCCCCGGAGAGGGTCATCATGCCGTTGATCATGCCGCCCCAGCTTGGCGCCAGGAGGATGATCGACATCACCATGCCCAGCGACTGCGCCCAGTCGGGCAGGGCGGTGTAGTGCAAGTGGTGCGGGCCGGCCCAGATGTACAGGGTGATCAGCGCCCAGAAGTGGACGATCGACAGGCGATAGGAATAGATCGGCCGCTCGGCCTGCTTGGGCACGAAGTAATACATCATCCCGAGAAAACCGGTGGTCAGGAAAAAGCCGACGGCGTTGTGGCCGTACCACCACTGGATCATCGCGTCAGTGGCACCGGCGTAGGCCGAGTACGACTTGAACAGACTGACCGGCAGGGCTGCATGGTTGACGATGTGCAGCATGGCGGTGACCAGGATGAAGGCGCCGTAGAACCAGTTGCCGACATAGATGTGCTTGGTCTTGCGCCTGACCAGGGTGCCGAAGAACACCACGGCATAAGCCACCCAGACGATGGCCAGCAGAATCGCGATCGGCCATTCCAGCTCGGCGTATTCCTTGGTGGTGGTGTAGCCCAGGGGCAGTGTGACCAGCGCCCCGACGATCACCGCCTGCCAGCCCCAGAAGGTGAAGGCGGCCAGGCCATCGCAGATGAGCCGGGTCTGGCAGGTGCGTTGCACCACGTAATAGCTGGTGGCGAACAGCGCGCAGCCGCCGAAAGCGAAGATCACCAGGTTGGTGTGCAGCGGGCGCAGGCGGCCGAAGCTGGTCCAAGGCAGGTCGAAGTTGAGGCTGGGCCAAACGAGCTGCGAGGCGATGAACACGCCCAGGCCCATGCCGAGGATGCCCCAGACCACGGTCATGAGGGCGAACTGGCGGACGACTTTGTAGTTATACGCAGGCGGACTGATGGCTGTGTTCATGCTGGGGTTCCACGCTTTGACTGTTCTTGTGGGTGGAAAAAACGGTGTCGGGGCACGCATAGCCCTGCACTGCTTCCTGTCTGTGACTGCGGGGCAGTCGACGATGGATCAGACAGGCCGAGTGAGTGTACACAAACAAATCACTGTTATGTGTACCGTTTCTCGAATTTTTCTGATCGATCGGTCAGGGTTTTTTCCAAGCCGTTTTCGCGTCGGGCATCGGGCCATAGGCGAACGGTCGCCAGCTTAGAGGTCGTGGGCAGGGGAGGAAAGGCTCAGAACGGCACGCCCCCTGTGATGGTGCAGATGCGGGAATGTCTCGTATCTGCACCTCCGACAGGGGGCGCGGTGGGTGGTATTCGGCGGTGATCGGCTCGTCGTTACACCGGCCTTGACTATCGAGATCTCCAATGAAGATTGGCTTTAAGGCTACAACCGTGCATCCAGTGCCGTCAGGTAACCCCCATAGATACGCCTGTAAAACAAAGGATTGCTATACAACTTGTTTCCACGGCAGTGGAGACAATCGACAGCGGTGTAGCTGCGTCCTTCTGCTGCGAGCGACTCAAGAACTTCATTCAGCGCCACAGGTTTGTTGACGAGCACAACATCGACCGCCTTTTCCTCGGCTAGCCGCTTAACCATCATTCGGAACGGGGCTCGCTCGTACTCTTTGATGATCTCGGTCGATGCTTTGCCCGGTACCAGCTCTCTAAGCTCATAGTTACCAATCTTGCTACCTGACCGATAGGTTTGAACAACCGGTCGTTTGCCACTAATGAAAGAGCTCAGGGATTTCACATCTGACGGGTCAGTCCTGACGACAGCCCTGAATCCGTTTTGGGTAAAGAAGTTTGTTTCTGCTTCCCAGGGGGAAACAAACGATGGGGGGGTGTCGAAGCCAGAGGTCATAGGGCCGGCCACTCGCTTGCCATGGGAAATCACCTTGAGCCTCCCACTGCTAGAGCCGCCAGGATAGAGCGTGTAAGCGCTACCTGCGCCCGTGGTGTTAGCCGACGAACCCCCGTTTAATGAATACTCGGCAGGTTTCACTGATAGGCGTGAACGTATTCCCCGCAGCCGCTGCAACGATTTACCTGCGCTTTTCACCAGGGACGGAAGCGCAGTCAAAGCCGCAACCGCCTGGGATGCCATCGATGCCCACCCCAGTTTCTCTGCCAGTTCCGGGTTGTCCTGTTCCACGGCCATTTTCGTGACATCCAGCGCTACCGACACCATCGTACTGACTACCAGCGCTGCAGCCACCATAACCGATAAGCCGCCAGCCATCCCCGGAAGACTCGCCAACGCCATCACGACGTGTCCCGCCCCTTCCAGGCGCGAGGACAAACGCGGGTTGCTCTGGCGCTGGGCCATGCCCGCGGCGGTGACGGCCGCGCCCACCATGATTGCCGTACAAAGCGCCATGCCGATCCCGGCCATTACCGGCCCCGCGGCCCCAAACGTGAGGATGGTCGCCGCGATAGCGACAACCACGAAAACCGCCAACGCAACCCATTGCCACCAGGGAACCGCCTCGTGCACCGGCGGCTGGGTTGCACTGATTGCCGAGTCAAGCCGAGCCAGGCTTTGAGCTTGATCGCGCCGGCTGAGCATGATGTGCCCGCTGGGGTCATGCCAATTCACAGGGTCCCCGCCGGCGCAATACGCCCGATCATTGAGCCCGCCAGCGCCGAACGGGCTCCAGCTGTCACGTTGATAGAACGCCCGGTGACGGGGGTCATAGACACGATAGCCATTGCCCAGATGAGCGCACCCGGTCGCAGGGTCCAACCGTTGCCCGTCACGGCCCAGGCCACTGAGCATCGCTTGAATGCTGGCCAAAGGTGCTTCTCCCCAGGGCGTGAACGCCAACGACCGATGTTGCCAGGCACCCTTGGCATCTACCCAGTACTCATCGCCACCGACCTGTTGCGGGTCGCCCAGAACGAAGAGCTGTGTCTCTGCAGTTCCCTGACCGTTCTTGATGACCACCCCCGCGTGTTCGTCCAGCGTCAGGGAACGGACGACCTTGCCTTCTTTGTCTAGCCAGGTTTCACCGCAGAGCACATCACCCGTGTAAGCAAGAACCCGACGCTGGTTGTCCGCTGCGATCCATTGGCTGATCAAACAGTCATTTTCGTCGTACTCGTAATAAGTCGAAGGCGTTGGCTGACCTTTTTCGGTGACCGAGCGCAACCTGCCGGTATCCGAATACGCGAGGGCCTGATCGCGTTCGTTGAGCGTCAGGCGACCCCCGTCATCGTACGTGTAGGTCAACAATCGAGCTGTACCGGGTTGGCCGCCCTTTGGCGTCAGTTGAGTACTTTGCTGGGTGCGGCGGGTGGGGTGATCGCTGTCATAGGCATAGGTCAGTTGTTCCACATCACCATTCACGCGTGTGGTGCTGCACT
This sequence comes from Pseudomonas sp. SC11, assembly GCF_047039205.1. NCBI lineage: Bacteria > Pseudomonadati > Pseudomonadota > Gammaproteobacteria > Pseudomonadales > Pseudomonadaceae > Pseudomonas > Pseudomonas sp. SC11. The sequence goes on from NZ_CP178183.1 coordinate 1,966,829, forward strand.
CGGTAAGGTTGCCCAGCGCATCGTACTTGTAGCGCTGTTCCTTAATGGTGTGCCCTTGAGTGTCCTTGACCTCATTGCCTGAGGTCGCCTCGACCGTCCATTTCTGCAGTTCATCACGCGTCCCGCTGACGCTGGTGTAATAGATGAATGTCTCGGTACGAGCCGGCGTGGATTGGCCATCGCGGAACAAGACTTTGCTGGTCAACTGTCCGATGGACGACCAGGTCTGCACGTAGCGCGTCTTGGTCTGGTCATCGAGCCGATACAGCCTTTCAACTTCATTACCCAGCTTGTCGTACGTATAGGACACGACCATGGTTCGGCCTGTGTTCAGGTCACGCACGGTCATGCGCTGGCATTGGCCCAAGGCGGTGTATTCATACCAGTACTCCAGCGAGCCACGGACAACACGGTCACATTGTCCCTGCGGGCCACTCCAGGCTTGGCTGCTCACGCCATTGGCATGTTTCGCCCGCTGAACCTGGCCACGCAAGGACACCAACGCTTCCTGCCGCTGTTGCTGGGCATGCACGGTGCGGTTGAAATGCCAGGCTCCAAGCAGCAGCGGGGTCAGGTCCTCACTGGTGACCTTGCTCTGCTGAGTACCCTGCGCCGGGCGCTCCGCCTTGAGGGACTGGGTCAGCTTATTGAAGTTGAACGCGGCGAGCAGGGTACCCTTACTATCATCCTTACCCTGTGCATACCACTCGACACGGTTGTCGGTTTCTTTGGTATAGAACTTCTTACCGTCTGGCTCAGTGACTTTTCCGGCTTGCTCGCTATAAGCCAAACCGTTTTTGGCCCCAATCACCTGGCCAGTGACAACGTCACCCTGGTTGCCGCTACCCTTCAGCGTCTGGTTGCCGAGGAGCTGGCTTGGCTTGCCCTTGGCCTTGATGCTGACGCTGGTCGGTACCGAACTGACTCCCTGATAACTCCAGGTGATTACCGACTGGTCGGGTTGAGTGCGTGATAGGGGTCGATCCAAATCATCCCAGGTCGTGGTCCATTCACGCGTTTTAACCGTTTGGTCCTTCATGGGCACATGCTGCTTGAGGGCCACGTTGCGCCCACGGGCATCGATGACTCCCTCGGTTCTCAGTGCCTGGGTCTCATCACTGCTGTCTTGCCCGCTCCAGAGTGCAGACGAAACCGTCACGGACCCTGCAGCATGGTTCACCTGCTGCTGCCGGCGGGTGAACTGGATGCCGCCCTGCAAGAGCGCTAGCGCCGAGTGGTGGGTCAGTGTCGGTTCACTCTTGGCGTTCTGTTCGACGACAGGATCGGCAGACAACTCCCAGAAATGCAGGTGCGGTTGCGCGGGAGCCTGGAGTGGCTTGTCATCGTGGGTGCAAAGGCCGCCTGGCAGAAAATCGTAGGCCTTGACCCTTTCAGGCGCCTCGCCTCGACCCCAGGTGCTTTCCTCGAGCAGTACGAATTCGCTCGTGTCGCTCGCTTCACGTTGCATTTCGCGTCTGACTGCGCGCTGCAAGCCGTCGTATAGCGTGCGCTGCTGGCGGCCGTCCGCGTTGAGGGTTATCAACCAGGTGCCCGAACCCGTTTCCGTGTGGGTGATGCGCTGTTGTTCGATCGGCTTGAGCGCTTTGACCTCTCCAGAATCGAACGCCTTGGCATCGTACGAGTACGTCACACTGTGGGCCCCTCGGCCCCGTGTGTCGTAATCATGGCAGGAGAAACGCACAGGCTTGCCGTCACCATCCTGATGCGACTCGCGTAGCAGCCGACCACTCAACGCCGACTGGATCTGCTGGCTGAGGATGGCATCGCCGCCCGCGATCATGGGGGCCGTGGTGACGAGCTTCCACGTGTTGGGCTGTTTTCCTGGGTAAGTGGTTTCCGTGATCGTCTGCGTGCTGCGAGCGGTGTTGTCCTTGTACCAGGTCGTGGCTGTCCGGGTGATGCTGCGCAATGCGCCGCTCACTTTATTGGCTTGGCTCTGGATCAACGTAACTTTGATGCCACTCCAGGACGTGGCAAGTGATACCGTCCAGTCCTTTGCCTCTGATTGGACACTGGCGACCGTGACACCTTCGAGTACCAGCACGGTGTCAGGCATCAGCCGGCCCTGTGCATCCTGGGTCGACTTCGAATAACCACAAAGCGTCAGGGTGGCCGCCGAAGTGGCCGTGCCGTCGAACGCCAGGTATTCCAGGCGAGCCATCAAGGGTGGTTGGTGGGGATCGACGATCTTCGGGCAGACCAACGCGGCGGCATCTGCCAGCAAGGTTTCATCAGCAAGTTTGAGCCCGCTGATCAATTCACTGATCGCGGGTAACTGATCGCCACGAGTGCCCTTATCGGTGTCCGCTGCTGAGTAGTAGCGCAAGCAGGTCGTCTGCCCATCACTGGTAACCGTCGAACTCGGTTGACCTTGTTGGGTATAAGCAGCCAGTGTGCTTTCGACTTGCGAGGCGTTCGGAGAAGGTGCGTTGGTCGTGTCGTTCATGGCAGCTGCTCCACGGTTGAAGCGGTGGTCAGAGACTCGGTGGTCACTTCGATTTTGACAGGGCGTGATAATGTCAAATGCTTGTAATTGTTTGCCGGGGCGGTGGCGGGATAGGTGAAGCGTGTTGTACGCCGGGAGTCGCCAGGTTGTTCTTCAATAATCGAATCAACCACTCGCACTCCGCCATTGAAGGTCCATATGGTGATGACAAAAGGCCCAGTGGTTCCTTCGACACTACCCAGCTGCCGTTTATGTAGTTGTTCTATGACGTATTCGCCTGTCCATTTATAGTAATGGGCAATACACGACTGTCCGGCACCTGGGACCAGCGTATGCATTTCGACGCGTGGGGCCACGTTGATTGATTCCCCTGGTGAATTGTAATGTACGACTTCCAGCGAACCATCTTCTTCTGCAATGCCGGTTAGCACACGATCCAACACGGGATCGAAGTCATAATTGAAAAAAACATGGCGCTCTGGTGTTTGTATCTGCCCGATACGATGCCGCTTGATCGATTCCAGCAGGCAGTTTCGGATGTCCAGTGTGACCTCATAGCCTTCAGGTGTATCAGGCCATACCGTGAATGTGCTCTGCGACGAGCCTTGCGCAACGATCGAGCCATGATTGGCCCGGAGCAGTACAGTGCTTGCATCTTTGATAGTGTCAAGCCGAATATGCCCATTAATACCCTGCCAAGCCAGCTTAAGCTCCCCGCCTTGTGGAGCGCGAATAGTCGTTGTCACCAGTACCAGGCTCTCGCGCTTAATATCCGCTAACTCTGCTTTCCAAGTGTCACGATGTTTCTTCAGGTCTGCAATTTGATCGCTCGTGATCTTTTCCTTGTCGATCCACTGGGTCAGGTTAGCGATGATTTTTTCCAACTTCTCTTTCAGCGCTTTTTTGAACTTTATACCAGCTTCTTTTCCATCATGGGTGGCGGGTAACTTGAGTACCTCTTGGCGTGCCTCGACGCCTGGTGGTATCTGGATGGTCAGGGAGGTCAACGCATTTTCATTGCCCTCGACAGAGGTTATACGGTAGCCATCCTGATCAAGAAATTGTTTCTTGTCGGCACTCAGTGACTTCATTTGTGCCTTGGTCAAGGTCAATGTTTGGCCGCTGCTCAAGGTCAATAAGCGACGCCGATTATCGAAGTAGGAGAAGCGAAACGCCCAGCCGTCACCCAAGCCTCCTTCGTTGGCACGTACCGCAGAATAATGGAGTGTCAGGTCCAACTCAGGACCTTGACCTGAAAGCCCTTTCAATGCGGCGACTGGGTAATGGGCATGGAATAAACCGGTGTTCTCGTCCACACCGTTGTCTCGAGCCCCCCCCGTATCGTAGACATGCGCTCCCAAGGTCATACAACGATCAACACACATCGTACTATCCGGGCTAAATGAAGCGATGTGGTCGTCTGGCTTATTTATCTCTAATTTGAAAGGATTGGCCCAGGGGCTTTGAGATGTAAAGTAGGCTCCGATTACGCCTGCGGACGCTAAGGATGGTGAATAGAATGGCGGCGACAAACATAATGTATTTATAATGAACATCCCATCTTTAGTAGTGGGCAGTGAAATTCTAAGAAAGAGTGAGCTATTCAATGAGCCATCCCTAGTTTTTCCGGGGGTTGGAACAGCAACAGGTGCTACGCTCAAAAAGCGGACCCCAGCCCTTAGCGTTTGGGGTTCAAGCTTCAACTGGATCATCTGGTCAGGCATTATCGCAGTGTCACCGAATACAAAGCCCTGAGGAGATGTTGGTGTGTAGGGTATATTAGGATTTGAATGAGATGGCGGGTTGCGCAAAATTTGGTTTTTCAGGCGGTGCCTCGCTAGATTTTCTATACCGGCTGAATTTTGGCGTCTTCCAGAGTTAACAGATATATGGGGGATTACTGTACGTGTCATTTCGAGGCGCAGTTGATCATCGGTAGTAGAATGTTTTGTGGGTCGCTGTATACGCAAAGTGGCTGTCATGCCGAGCCTTTTAGGAAGCCACACGGCCGGCTTGTCTTCGGAAGTCTGAGTATCATTACTTGCTGAAGGTTGGCTCCTAGAGACTACATCAGGCATGCCGCTGCGTCGCATAACCTTCATCACCTTTTTGATAAATGATTCAGCTGATTCGCTGCGTGTGCCGGGGCCCGTCGAGTACTCAGTGTTCAAGCGATAACAAACGTAACCTGTGCGAATGTCCTGCAGTGTCAATTCCAGCGGATAGATCTTGGCTCTTTCAGCGCCGCTCTCATCGAACCCTCCGAAGAAAAACTCGTATCCAGCCTTTTCAGCTTCAGCCCTAGCGCTCACCAGAGAATTTGCTATCTGAAGTAACTGCTCGCTCATTGGAATGGGCTGACCGGGTTGACTGCTGTCAGGTAACAGCGGCACCCACTCATCGTTTTCCTCCAAAGGCGCGCTCATCACGATGCGCAATGGAACCCCCGCGCACTTCCATTGCCCGGAGGTGCCCTTCGCGTTGTCGAGTTCCAGGGCAAGATAATCATCCACCGGTGAGGCTTGCAGCTTTTTAGCCAAAGCTGCCGGCCATTTACCCTGCTCTAACTCATCAGCACTTGCTTTGAAGACGACCGGCGACCCCTTCAATGGCATGCCTGTAACATCATCGTGTACGTGGACCCGCAACTCTTCATCCGCCGTCAATGCTCGCGGCGCGGTGAAGTTTCCGTGAGATACCCACGGCGCGGCATCCACGGTGACCGACAGCTCCGAGAACTGGGGTATCCACAGGGCGTTACCCTGATCGCTCGGGCTGATACTGATACCGTCATCCGCCAGCACGCCGGCCCGCAGCACCTCGCTGTGCTTTATCACCGCCTCACACAGCGCCTTTGCCCGAGCAGAGGAATCGGTACTGGCTTCGAAGGTCACTACAATCGACTCCAGCAAGCCTTGACTGACACGGTCACGCACCTGAACGCACACACGTTGTGCCGCCTGGAAATCGACGTTCGCCAAATTGTGGGCCATTACCTGATTGGCCGCGAACGGTGCATTGGTGAACAGCCGCGCATAGGTGGAATACACCCAAAGACGGTTGTAATCCTCATGGGAGGACGCGGCGATGCAGTCTGCCGTGGAGTAACTTATTTCGCCGGGCTCGAAAGTTTCTCCTTTGATAACGCCGGCATGAAGCATCTTGGCGTCGTACACCAATGTGTCATTGTCACGAATCGCCTTGATCAGTGCCGCCGGCCATTTAGCCTGAGTGCGATTATCCGCTGTGGCTTTTAACGCAACGACCTTCAACACACGCCCATCCCGTCGGTCAACCGCCCATACGCGGATGACCTCGTCCAACGCAAGATCCCTGTCAGCCAACAAGTAACAAGGCGAAGTCCATTCACATTTCGGAATACCGATGCGCTCTTCGGTGAAACCAATCATGCTCGGTAGGGCGTCGTGGAAAGGCGTGGAGACAACGTTCATGGGAACTCCTTGCTGGTGTTTGCCATTTCGTGGACTCAAATCGCGAACGCACTGCGCGGCCGGCGTATGTGACCTCGCTCTATGCCGCCAATGGGCGTTGCTTGGGGGGTTGATATCGAAATCGGTAGCCTGCGGTGCGAATCTGCACTCACCTTGTTCCCCTGATGGGCGTTCGGCAACTCACAAAAATGACAGTGGGTATGTATACAGTGGCGTGTTCGAGAAGGTGGTGCACCGAAACGGTGGCGGGGGATACGTGACGCAAGAGAGACCTAGGCAAGTCGGGGCTGGATGTGTTGGCCGAGGTCTTGGTGGGAGATGCAGAAAGGGTATGGCGTATGCCTGACGGGTGTCAGGCCTACGGGAGAGGCGGACTGCTCCAGCGAAGAAGGCGCTTGAGCAGCCCGCCTGGGTGTTACTCGTGAGTAGCGTTTACAGGAGCCTGCGACAGGCTATACACATAGGCAGCCAACAGGTGGACCTTGTCGTTGCCCTGGATATCGGCCTGGGCCGGCATCTGGCCCTGGCGGCCGTAGCGGATGGTCTGCTGCAACTGGGCGAAGCTCGAACCGTAGATGAACGCTTGGGGGTGAGTCAGGTCCGGGGCGCCCATGGCCGGAGTGCCTTTGCCTTCAGGGCCGTGGCAGGCCACGCAGCTGCTGGCAAAGATGTCCTTGCCCTTGGCCGCGTCGGCTTTCACGCCTTCCGGCAGGCTGCGTCCGTCCAGGTTGGTCAGCACGAAGGCTGCCACATCCGCCACGCCTTGCTCGCCGATCACTTCGGCCCAGGCGGGCATCACGCCATGGCGACCATTCATGATCGACGCCTTGATGGTCTCCGGCTCGCCGCCCCAGCGCCAGTCCTTGTCGGTGAGGTTAGGGAAACCGTAGGCGCCCTTGGCGTCGGAGCCGTGGCACACGGCGCAGTTGGAGGCGAACAGGCGTGCGCCCATTTTCAGCGCCTTTGGATCCTTGGCCACGTCCTCGACCGGCATGGCGGCGAACTTGGCGAAGATCGGACCGAACTTGGCGTCGGCCTTGTCCATCTCCTTCTGCCATTCGCCGACTTGGGTCCAGCCGTCCTCGTAGCCGGGCAGGATGCCTTTCCAGTTGCCCAGGCCCGGATAGAGGATCAGGTAGCCGACCGAGAACACCAAGGTGCCGACGAACAGCCAGAACCACCACTTGGGCAGCGGGTTGTCATATTCCTCGATGCCATCGAAGCTGTGGCCCATGGTCTGGTCGGTGGTATTGCTGCTCTCGCCCTTGCGGGTGCCCAGCAGCAACCAGGTCAGGCCGATCAGGCTGCCGAGGGTCAGTACGCTGATGTAGGTACTCCAGAAGGTGGTCATTGCCCGTTACTCCTCACCACTGCAGTCACGGCTGCGCTCGCAGCCGCGGGTTCCTGCCCGGCAGGGGGCAGGCGGTCGTCGTCGAAGGGCAGCAGGCGCGCTTCGGCGAAATCACGGTCGCGGCGCCGGTTGAACACCCACAGCGACAGGCCGATGAAGGCCACCAGCACCACCAGGGTGCCCAGGCCGCGGATCATGCCGATGTCGAATTCCATCGTGCTTACCTCTTGTTCTTGATCGAGGTGCCCAGCACCTGCAGGTAGGCCACCAGCGCGTCCATCTCGGTCTTGCCCTTGACCGCGTCGCGGGCACCGGCGATGTCCTCGTCGGTATAGGGCACGCCGAGCGAGCGCATCACGCGCAGCTTGGTGTCGGTATGGCTGCTGTCCACCGGCTGGGCTACCAGCCAGGGATAGGCCGGCATCTTCGACTCAGGCACCACGTTGCGCGGGTTGTACAGGTGCGCGCGGTGCCAGTCGTCCGAGTAGCGCGCGCCCACGCGGGCCAGGTCTGGACCTGTGCGCTTGGAACCCCACAGGAACGGGTGGTCCCAGACGCTTTCACCGGCTACCGAGTAGTGGCCGTAGCGCTCGGTTTCGGCGCGGAACGGACGGATCATCTGCGAGTGGCAGCCCACGCAGCCTTCGCGGATGTAGATGTCGCGGCCTTCGAGTTGCAGCGCGGTGTAGGGCTTCATGCCTTCGACCGGCTTGTTGGTGACGTCCTGGAAGAACAGCGGGACGATTTGCGTGAGGCCGCCGATGCTGACGGCGAACACCATCAGCAAGGCCAGCAGGCCGACGTTTTTCTCGATGACTTCATGTTTCATCTGGTGTCTCTCCTCAAGCCAGCTGGGCGTTCGCAGGGGCGACGTCAAGGGCTGGCGAACGCACGGTGCGCCAGGTGTTCCAGGCCATCAGGAACATGCCGCTGAGGAAGATCGCACCGCCGACGAAGCGCACGATGAAGCCGGGATGGCTGGCGACCAGGGTCTCGACGAACGAGTAGGTCAGCGTGCCGTCGCTGTTCACTGCGCGCCACATCAGGCCCTGGGCGATGCCGTTGACCCACATCGAGGCGATGTACAGCACGGTGCCGATGGTAGCCAGCCAGAAGTGCGCGTTGATCAGGCCCAGGCTGTACATCTGCTGCTTGCCGAACACCTTGGGGATGGTGTGGTACAGCGCGCCGATGGAGATCATCGCCACCCAGCCCAGGGCACCAGCGTGAACGTGACCGATGGTCCAGTCGGTGTAGTGGGAGAGGGCGTTGACAGTCTTGATCGCCATCATCGGGCCTTCGAAGGTGGACATGCCGTAGAACGCCAGCGACACCACCAGGAAGCGCAGGATCGGGTCGCTGCGCAGTTTGTGCCAGGCCCCGGAGAGGGTCATCATGCCGTTGATCATGCCGCCCCAGCTCGGTGCCAGCAGTACCAGGGACATGATCATGCCCAGCGACTGGGCCCAGTCGGGCAGGGCGGTGTAGTGCAGGTGGTGCGGGCCGGCCCAGATGTACAGGGTGATCAGCGCCCAGAAGTGGACGATCGACAGGCGATAGGAATACACCGGACGCTCGGCCTGCTTGGGCACGTAGTAGTACATCATCCCCAGGAAGCCGGCAGTGAGGAAGAAGCCGACGGCGTTGTGGCCGTACCACCACTGGACCATGGCGTCGGTGGCACCGGCGTAGACCGAGTAGGACTTGGTCAGGCTGACGGGCACTTCCAGGTTGTTGACGATGTGCAGGATCGCCACGGTGAGGATGAAGGCGCCGAAGAACCAGTTGCCCACGTAGATGTGCTTGGTGGTGCGCTTCATCAGCGTGCCGAAGAACACGATGGCGTAGCAGACCCAGACGATGGTGATCAGCACGTCGATCGGCCATTCCAGTTCGGCGTATTCCTTGGAACTGGTGTAGCCCAGTGGCAGGCTGATCGCCGCCAGCAGGATCACCAGTTGCCAGCCCCAGAAGGTGAAGGCCGCCAGCTTGGGCGCGAACAGCAGGGTCTGGCAGGTGCGTTGCACCGAGTAGTAGGAGGTGGCGAACAGCGCACAACCACCGAAGGCGAAGATCACCGCGTTGGTGTGCAAGGGTCGCAGGCGGCCGAAACTGGTCCACGGCAGGTCGAAGTTGAGGCTTGGCCAAACGAGTTGCGCGGCGATGAAGACGCCGAGCCCCATCCCGACGATGCCCCACACCACCGTCATGATGGCGAATTGGCGGACCACCTTGTAGTTATAGGCGGTACTGCTGGTTGTGTTCATGTATGGGTTCCCATCCACGGTTATAGGCAGGCTAAACAGCGAGGCAAGCATGAAAGATGGGCAATTTGCCTGTATTGATTCGGATCAATGGGCCCAAGTGGGAAATATCCCAGGCTTGCGCGTCGATCCCCCGCAAATTCGGGGGGATCAGACGTGTTCGTGGGGCTTGATCCTGGCCCATGGCGCCGGCGCGCCCATGGACAGCGCGTTCATGGAGTCGATGGCGCAAAGGCTGGCGAGGCTTGGCGTAGGCGTCATTCGCTTTGAATTTTCCTACATGGCCGAGCGGCGGATAAACGGCGGCAAGCGCCCACCCAATCCGCAGCCGGTGCTGCTCGAGGGTTGGCGTGAGGTGTACAGGCAGGTGCGACCATTGGTCACAGGACCGCTGGCGATTGGCGGCAAGTCCATGGGCGGGCGCATGGCCAGTCTGCTGGCCGACGAATTGGCTGCCGATGCGCTGGTCTGCCTGGGTTATCCGTTCTACGCCGTGGGCAAGCCGCAGAAACCCAGGGTCGAGCACCTGGCGGCGTTGCGCACGCCGACGCTGATCGTTCAGGGCGAGCGCGATGCGTTGGGCAATCGTGAGGCGGTGGCGGGCTACGCGCTGTCAGCGGCGATCGAGCTGAGCTGGCTGGTGGCGGGTGACCATGACCTCAAGCCGCTGAAAGCGTCCGGGTTCAGTCATGAGCAGCATCTGCAGACGGCTGCCGAGCGGGTGGCGCAGTTCCTGGACGAACGGCACCGGCCGCCGACGCTGCACCGGTAGGTGCAGCGGTTGCACTGCGATCAGTCGCGGTACTCGCACAGGTAGGCGGTGTCGACCTTGACCTGCAACTGGAACTTGCTGTCGGCGGGCACGTTGAACTGGGTGCCGGCGGCGAAGGTTTCCCAGGTGTCGCTGCCGGGCAGCTTGACGGTCAGCGCACCGGACACCACGTGCATGATCTCGCGCTTGGCGGTGCCGAACTCGTATTCGCCCGGGGCCATCACGCCCACGGTGGCCGGACCTTCTTCGCCGCTGAAGGCGATCGACTTGACGGTGCCGTTGAAGTATTCGTTGACCTGGAACATGGGCCACTCCTGAACAGGGGCTGGAAAAAGGCTGGCCAGTATGCCCAAGCCCCGCGTGCCCGTCATCTGCTTTCAGGCACCGCTGGCCGGCAGGCTCAAGGGCAGCAAACGTGCGGTGTTGCGTGCATCCTCCAGGGCCCGGTGCTGCTGCCCGGTGAACTGCAGTCCGGCCAGTTGCAGGGCGCTGTTCAGACCGGTGGGTCGCTGCAAGTGACGGGCTTTGGCAAAGCGCTGCTTGAGGTTGATGTGCGGCACTTGGGCGAGCAGGCTGTCGAGTTGATGGTGCTGCCATTCCTGGAGCAATTGCAGACGGTCGTAGTCGCCCCAGCTAACCCAGGCCTGCAACTGCTGACGGTGATGGCCCAGCCAGCGCTCGAACTGCGCCCAGACCTCGGCGAACGACGCGGCTGCATCGACGCTGGCCTGGTTGATATGCGTGAGCTGCCGGCAGAAGGGCGTCAGTTGTGGGCGTCGACGCGGTTTGACGAAGCGCTGGAAGTGATCCACCTCGCGCCCTTCGCGGGTGACCAGGCTCGCGCCGATCTCGATGATTTCCATGTCGGTGACCGGCCAGCCACCGTCGTCGGTGGTGGCTTCAAGATCGATGACCAGCCAGTGGCCCATACCTGGTTTCCTTGCTCAGCGCCTAGGGATCGCGACGTCTGCAGGGCGCTCCAGCGTCGCGGCCCCTAGAGCGTAGCCAATCCTCGACCCTTACGGCATCCCCTGGCAGATTGCCGCTACTTTGGCGCAAGCAGCGGTTGTGCCCTGATGGGAAAACGCCTAGCTTAGGCGTTTCCAAGTCAACACCCTGTGATCGAGCGTCTCCCGTGATTCCTCTGCCCGGCCTCAAGGCCCTGCCATCGTTGCTGATGCTCGCTGCACTGTGCGTGGGCGGGGCAGTCCACGCTGCCGAGGTGATCGAAGTGCGCATCGGCGCAGCGCATTTCCCGCCCTACACGGTGCGCCCGGAGCAGGGCGCCGACACCGGGCTGCTCCCGCAACTGGCCGAGGCGCTCAACCAACTACAGGCCGGTTACCGCTTCGTCCTGGTGCCGACTTCGATCCCACGGCGCTTCGGCGACTTCCAGCAGGGCCGCACCGACATGGCGATCTTCGAAAACCCGCAGTGGGGTTGGCAGCAGATCCCGCACAGCGCCGTGGACATGGGGCTGGAGGATGCCGAGGTGTTCGTTGCCCGTCGCCAGCCGGGACGCGACCAGCCGTACTTCGACGAACTGGCGGGCAAGCGCCTGGCGCTGTTCAGCGGCTATCACTATGCGTTCGCCGACTTCAATGCCGACCCGGATTACCTGAAGAAGGCTTATCAGGCCAATCTCACCTACTCCCACGACAGTAACCTGTCGATGGTCCAGCACGGTCGCGTCGACATTGCGCTGGTGACGCGCTCCTACCTGAGCGACTACCTCAAGCGCAATCCGGCCAAGGCCACCGAGTTGCTGGCTTCGCAACGTGTCGATCAGGTCTACCATCACTACGCGCTGCTGCGCCCCGGTGCGCCGATCAGTGCCGAGGCGTTCGCGCAACTGATGCAACGCCTGCGCGAGCGCGGCACCTTGGCTGCACTGTTCGATCCCTACCGCATCACCGTGCAGGCGCCGCGGCCTTGACGCTCAGCCCTGGCGGCTGTTCTTGCGGCAATGGATCAGGGCATCGCGGATCATGAAGTTGACCAGCGTCGGCGAGACCCCGAGCTCCTTGGCGATGTCCTTCTGCGGCACGCCGTGCAGGCGGTACATCTCGAAGGCGTAGCGGGTGCGCTTGGGCAGTTCGTTGAGCGACTCGGCGATGTGCTCCAGGGTGGCCAGGTTGATGTGGGTGGCCTCTGGCGAAGCATTCTGGATCACCACGTTCAGACCCTCTTCCTCGCTGCCCGAGTACCTGAGCTCCATGGCCTGCTTGCGATAGTGGTCGATGGCCAGGTTGCGCACGATCTGGAACAGATAGCTGAGCTGGGCCTTGAACGACGACGTGATCTGCGGCGCGGAACCGAGCCGGAAGAAGGCGTCCTGCACCACATCCTCGGCGCGCGAGCGGCACCCGGTGATGCGGGCGGCGATCTTCACGAGGATGCTGCGGTTGTCGACGAAGGCCTGGAGCAGTGGTGAATCGCACTTACTTGTGGATAGTTGTTCCGCCATGGAAATCACCTTGTCTCTAAAGGAAAAGGGTGCACAACGTGAAAGCGTGCTCCCTGCAACGTGCGACAAACTATTCGTAATGATAATGATTGTCAAATACAGAAGTGAGTGAGTCTCTATTCGCTCTCGATCTAAGCTGAATTGCGCGCGTGACCGCTCTGTGAAGGTGGCTTGAACACCTTGCGACGTTTCTAATTATTTCCACTGCCCATCCGTTCCCCTGTGTACATCCAGCCGCCGCCTGCCGCCGCCCGTCGTGCCCCCAGCACCGGGCCCGGCCCCGGCTCGCCCCACCCAGACACTGGCAGGAACATTCCATGACGGACGCCTTCGAACTCCCGCTCACGCTGGTCCAGGCCCTGGCGCAACGCGCTGCGGCCACCCCGGACCGGATCGCCCTGCGCTTTCTCGCCGACGATCCGAGCGACCAGGCGGTGCTCAGCTACCGTGAGCTGGACCTGCGGGCACGCACCATCGCGGCGGCGCTGCAGGCCCGCGCGAGCCTGGGCGACCGGGCGATCCTGCTGTTTCCCAGCGGCCCGGACTACGTCGCGGCGTTCTTCGGATGCCTGTACGCCGGGGTGATCGCCGTGCCGGCCTATCCGCCGGAGTCCTCGCGCCAGCATCATCAGCAGCGCCTGCTGTCGATCATCGACGACGCCCAGCCGCGCCTGTTGCTGACCGTGCAGAGCCTGCACGACAGCCTGCGCGGGCTCGAGGCATTGTCCGCGCAGGATGCCCCGGCGCTGCTGGCGGTCGACACGCTCGCGGCGGACCTCGCCGCCACCTGGCAGGCACCGACGTTGTCCAGCGACGATATCGCCTTCCTCCAGTACACCTCCGGCTCCACCGCGTTGCCCAAGGGCGTGCAGGTCAGCCATGGCAATCTGGTTGCCAACGAACAACTGATCCGCCACGGCTTCGGCATCGACCTCAACCCCGATGACGTGATCGTCAGTTGGTTGCCGCTGTACCACGACATGGGCCTGATCGGCGGTCTGCTGCAGCCGATCTTCAGTGGTGTGCCCTGTGTGCTGATGTCGCCCGGCTACTTCCTGGCCCGGCCGCTGCGCTGGTTGCAGGCGATCAGCGACTACGGCGGCACCATCAGCGGCGGCCCCGACTTCGCCTATCGCCTGTGCTGCGAGCGGGTCAGCGAAGCCGCCTTGGCCGGGCTCGACCTCAGTCGCTGGCGCGTGGCTTACTCCGGTTCCGAGCCGATTCGCCAGGACAGCCTCGAAACCTTCGCCGACAAATTCGCCGCCTGCGGTTTCCAGCCGAGCAGTTTCTTCGCCAGCTACGGGCTGGCCGAGGCGACCCTGTTCGTCAGTGGCAGCCGACGCGGTCAGGGCATTGCGGCATTGGCGCTGGATGCCGACGCCTTCGCCGCCCACCGCGCCGAACCGGGCACAGGCAGCGTGCTGATGAGTTGCGGTTACCCGCAGCCAGGTCATGCCGTGCGTATCGTCGAACCGCAGCAAATGGCCCTCCTGGACGACGGCCAGGTGGGCGAAATCTGGGCGACAGGCCCGAGCATCGCCCGGGGCTACTGGCGCAACCCCGAGGCCAGCGCGCGCACCTTCGTCGAGCAGGATGGCCAGACCTGGCTGCGCACTGGCGACCTGGGTTTCATGCGCGCCGGCGAGCTGTTCGTCAGCGGACGCCTGAAGGACATGCTGATCGTGCGCGGTCAGAACCTGTATCCGCAGGACCTGGAGAAAACCCTCGAAACAGCCGTCGAGGGTCTGCGCAAAGGCCGGGTGGCGGTGTTCGCGGTGGACGACAACGGCGAGGAAGCCATTGGCGTAGCGGTAGAGATCAGTCGCAACGTGCAGAAGGCCGTGGCGCCTGAGGTACTGATAAAGACCCTGCGCCAGGTGGTCGCCGACGCCTGCCGCCAGGCACCGGCCGTGGTATTGCTGCTCAACCCGGGCGCGCTGCCCAAGACCTCCAGCGGCAAGTTGCAGCGTTCGGCGTGCCGTCAGCGCCTGCACGACGGCAGCCTGGATTGCTACGCCCGCTTCCCGGACACGCCGACTGCGAGCACACCAGCAGCGACCCTCGACACCCTGCACGCCCGCATCGCTGAGGTGTGGCGCGAACAGCTGGGCGTCGAGTCGGTCGCGGCGGATGATCATTTCCTGCTGTTGGGCGGCAACTCCATCGCGGCCACCCAGGTCACGGCGCGGCTGTCCGAGGAACTGGGCGTGACGCTGAGTCTGCGGACCCTGTTCGAAGCCCCGGTGCTGGCCGACTACAGCGCAGCGGTGGCGGCACTGCTGGCGTCCGGCGAGCAGGGCAGCGGCGCCATTGCCGCCCTCGACCGCGCCCAGCCCCTGCCACAGTCGCTGGCGCAGAACCGCTTGTGGTTGCTGTGGCAACTGGCGCCCGAGTCGGCGGCCTACAACATCCCGGCCGGGCTGCGTCTGCGTGGCGAGCTGGATCCGGCTGCCGTGCAGGCGAGCTTCCAGGCGCTGGTCGATCGTCACGAAGCACTGCGCACGCGCTTCAGCGAAGTCGATGGTCAGGCATTGCAACAGGTGCAGCCGCAGGTCGAGTTCAGCCTGCAGCACCTGGACTGTGAAGGGCTGCCGGCCAGTGAAGTGGCCAGCCGCCGTGAGCACGAGGCCGTTCAGCCCTTCGACCTGGGTCGAGGACCGCTGTTGCGGGTGACCCTGGTGCGCCTGGCCGATGACGAGCATCAGCTCTGGATGACCTTGCACCACATCGTCGCCGATGGCTGGTCGTTGAATATCCTGCTCGACGAGTTCGCCCGCCTGTACGCGGGTCACTGCCAGGGTCAACCCGTGCACCTGGCGCCCTTGCCACTGGGGTATGCCGACTACGGCACCTGGCAGCGCCAGTGGCTGGCGCAAGGCGAGGGCGCACGTCAGTTGCAGTTCTGGACCGAGCAGTTGGGCGAGCAGCCGCCGGTGCTCGACCTGTGCACCGACCATCCCCGCTCGGCGCAACGTGAACAGCATGCCGCGCGCTTGACCGTGAAGGTGCCCAATGCGCTGGCCCAGGCGCTCGAAGGCCTGGGGCGCGATCATCAGGCGAGCCTGTTCATGGTGCTGCTGGCCGGCTGGCAGGCGCTGCTGCAGCGCTACACCGGCCAAACCGACATCCGCGTCGGGGTGCCCAATGCCAACCGTCCGCGCCTGGACACCCAGGGCCTGGTCGGCTTCTTCATCAACACCCAGGTGCTGCGCGCCGAGCTCGATGGGCGCACCGCATTCGACCAGTTGCTGGCGCAGGTCCGCACCCGCACCCTCGATGCCCAGGCCAATCAGGATCTGCCGTTCGAGCAACTGCTCGAAGCATTGCCTCAGGCCCGCGAGCAGGGCCTGTTCCAAGTCATGTTCAATCACCAGCAGCGCGATCTGTCGGCCCTGCGTCGTCTGCCTGGCCTGCTGGCCGATGAGTTGCCCTGGCACAGCCGCGAGGCCAAGTTCGACCTGCAGTTGCACAGCGAACAGGACCACCAAGGCCGCCTGTCGCTGGCCTTCGACTACGCTGCCGAGCTGTTCGACGCGAGTACCGTCGAGCGTCTGGCGCAGCACCTGCTGGCGCTGCTGGAACAGGTGTGTGCCCAGCCGAGCCTGCCCATCGGCGAGGTGCGCCTGCTCGATGAGGCCGACAACGCCCAACTGCTCGCCTGGGGGCAGGCGCCGTGCCAAGCGCCGGCAGCTCTGTTGGTCGAACGACTCAACGAACAGGCCCGCCTGACCCCCGAGCGCATTGCCCTGGTCTGGGAGGGCGGTGAACTGGACTACGCCAGCCTGCACCAGCAGGCCAACCGCCTGGCCCATTACCTGCGCGACAAAGGCGTCGGCCCCGACACCTGCGTGGCCATCGCTGTGGAACGCTCGCCGCAGTTGCTGATCGGCCTGCTGGCGATCCTCAAGGCCGGTGGTGCCTACGTGCCGCTTGACGTCGATTACCCGGCCGAACGCCTGGCCTACATGCTGGCCGATTGCGGCGCGAGTCTGCTGCTGAGCCAGAGTCATCTGCGCGAACGCCTGCCGCAGGTGGATGGCGTCAGCACCATCGCCCTGGACCAGTTGCACTTGGACAACTGGCCGAACCAGGCGCCGGGTCTGCACCTGGAAGGCGAGCATCTGGCCTACGTCATCTATACCTCCGGTTCCACCGGTCGCCCCAAGGGTGTGGGCAATACCCATGCAGCGCTGGCCGAACGGCTGGGCTGGATGCAGGCCACCTACGCCCTCGATGCCAGCGATGTGCTGATGCAGAAGGCGCCGATCAGTTTCGACGTGTCGGTGTGGGAATGCTTCTGGCCGCTGGTCACGGGCTGCCGTCTGGTGCTGGCCGGCCCCGGCGAGCACCGCGACCCGCGCCGTATCGCCGAGCTGGTGCAGCAGCATGGGGTGACCACGCTGCACTTCGTGCCGCCGCTGTTGCAGGTGTTCGTTCAGGAACCTCTGGCGGCCGGCTGCACCTCTCTGCGCCGGTTGTTCTCCGGGGGCGAGGCATTGCCCGCCAGCCTGCGTGACCGTGCCCTGGCGCTGTTGCCACGGGTGCAGGTGCATAACCGCTATGGGCCGACCGAGACTGCGATCAACGTCACCCACTGGCACAGCCGGCGCGAAGACGGCGAGCGCTCGCCCATCGGTCGGCCGCTGGGCAATGTGCTGTGCCGGGTGCTGGACGATCAGTTCGAGCCGACCGCCCTCGGCGTGCCCGGCGAGCTGTGCCTGGGCGGTGCGGGCCTGGCCCGCGGCTACCTGGGCCGTCCAGGGCTGACCGCCGAGCGCTTCGTGCCCCAGCCCGATGGCGATGGCCAGCGCCTGTACCGCAGCGGCGACCGCGCCCGCTGGCGGCTGGACAGTGGCGCGCTGGACTACCTCGGACGCCTCGACCAGCAGGTGAAGGTACGCGGGTTCCGCGTCGAGCCTGAGGAAGTGCAGGCACGGTTGCTGGCCCAGCCCGGCGTGGATCAGGCGCTGGTGTTGATTCACCAGGATGCCGTCGGCGCGCAACTGATCGGTTACTACAGTGGTGTCGAATGCAGTGACGCGCTGCTGGCCCACCTGAGTCAGCACCTGCCGGCGTACATGGTGCCCGCCCAATTGATCCACCTGGCGCAGATGCCGCTGGGGCCGAGCGGCAAGATCGACCGGCGGGCCCTGCCGGCGCCGGTCTGGCAGCAGCACGCGCACGTCGAGCCGCACAGCGCACTGCAACGGCAAGTGGCGGCGGTCTGGCGCGAGGTGCTGAACCTGCCGCAGGTCGGTCTGCAGGACGACTTTTTCGCCCTCGGCGGCCATTCGCTGCTGGCCACCCAGATCGTCTCGCGCTGCCGCCAGGCCTGCGATGTCGAGCTGCCGCTCAAGAGCCTGTTCGAGGCCAGCGAGCTGGGTGCATTCTGCGCCGAGATCGCGCGCATCCAGGCGGCAGGCGGACGCAACCTGCAGGGGCCGATCGCCCGTGTCGATCGCCGCCAGGCCGTGCCACTGTCGTACTCCCAGCAGCGCATGTGGTTCCTCTGGCAGATGGAGCCGGACAGCCCCGCGTACAACGTCGGCGGCATGGCGCGCTTGCGCGGAGCCTTGCACGTGGACGCCTTCGAGCGGGCCTTGCAGGCGCTGGTCGCGCGTCACGAAACCCTGCGCACCACCTTCCCCAGCATCGACGGCAAGCCTTACCAGTGCGTGGCCGATGACGCCGGCCTGCGCCTGCAATGGCAGGACTTCAGCGCGCTGCCGGCGGCCAGCCGTCAACCGCGCTTGCAGCGACTGGCCGACGAGCAGGCGCACCAGCCCTTCGATCTGGAGCGTGGCCCGCTGCTGCGAGCGTGCCTGGTCAAGACCGAGGCGCGCGAGCATTACTTCGTCCTGACCCTGCACCATATCGTCACCGAGGGCTGGGCGATGGACATCTTCGCCCGCGAACTGGGTGAGCTCTACGAAGCCTTCGTCGACGAGCGCGAATCGCCCCTGGCGCCGCTACCGGTGCAGTACCTGGACTACAGCCTGTGGCAGCGTCAGTGGCTGGACGCCGGTGAGGGCGCGCGTCAGTTGGCCTATTGGAAAGACCGTCTGGGCGACGAGCACCCCGTGCTGGCGCTGCCCGCCGATCGTCCGCGGCCGGCGGTGCAAAGTCATCGCGGCGGGCTGTACCGCTTCGACCTCGACCCGGCACTGGTCGAGCGGGTGCATGCCTTCAACAGCCAGCGCGGGTTGACGATGTTCATGACCATGACGGCGACCCTGGCCGTGTTGCTGCACCGCTACAGCGGTCAGCGCGACCTGCGCATCGGCGCGCCGGTGGCCAACCGTATCCGCCCGGAAAGCGAAGGGCTGATCGGCGCCTTCCTCAACACCCAGGTGCTGCGTTGCGAGCTGGACGGGCAGATGAGCGCTGCCGAACTGCTCGACCAGGTGCGCCAGACCGTCATCGACGGCCAGTCGCACCAGGACTTGCCATTCGACCAGTTGGTCGAAGCCCTGCAGCCGCCGCGCAGCAGCGCCTACAACCCGCTGTTCCAGGTGATGTGCAACGTCCAGCGCTGGGCCTTCCAGCAAAGCCGCAGCCTGGCCGGCATGCAAGTGGACTATCTGGTCAACGATGCCAGCGCCACCAAGTTCGACCTGTACCTGGAAGTCACCGACCTGGACGGTCGTCTGGGCTGCTGCTTCACCTACAGCCATGACCTGTTCGACCAACCGCGCATCGCGCGCATGGCCGAGCACTTGCAGCACTTGTTGAGCGGGCTGCTCGACGATGACCGGCAGCGCCTGTGTCAGTTGCCGATGCTGACGGACGCCGAGCAGCAGGTGCTGATCGGTCAGTTGCAAGGCGAGCAGGACTTCGACCTCGACCAAACGCTGCATGGCTTGTTCGCCGCCCAGGTCGCGCGTGCGCCCCAGGCGTTGGCGCTGACCTTCGCCGGTCGGCACCTGAGCTATGCCGAGCTCGACCAGCAGGCCAACCGCCTGGCGCGGGCCTTGCGTGAGCGTGGGGTGGGACCGCAGGTGCGCGTCGGCCTGGCGCTGGAGCGCTCGCTGGAGATGGTGGTGGGGCTGCTGGCGATTCTCAAGGCCGGTGGCGCCTATGTGCCGCTGGACCCGGAATACCCCCTCGAGCGCTTGCACTACATGATCCAGGACAGTCGCCTGGGCCTGCTGATCGCCTCGCGCGACTTGCTCTTTACCCTCGGCGAGCTGCCCGAAGGCGTGGCCACCTGGAGCCTGGAAGACGATGCGGCGTCGCTGTCCGCCCACAGCGACGCTGCGCTGGACAACCTCAACCTGGCGCAGCACTCGGCCTACCTGATCTACACCTCGGGCTCCACCGGCCAGCCCAAGGGCGTGGTGGTCAGCCACGGCGAGATCGCCATGCACTGCCAGGCGGTGATCGCTGACTTCGGCATGCGCAGCGACGACTGCGAGTTGCACTTCTATTCGATCAACTTCGACGCGGCCACCGAGCGCCTGCTGACGCCGCTGTTGTGCGGCGCCCGGGTGGTGCTGCGTGCGCAAGGGCAGTGGGGCGCCGAGGAGATCTGCGAACTGGCGCGCGAGCAGCGGGTGAGCATTCTGGGCTTCACCCCGAGCTATGGCAGCCAACTGGCGCAGTTCCTCGCCAGCCGTGGCGAGGCGCTACCGGTGCGGCTGGTGATCACCGGCGGCGAGGCGCTGACCGGCGAGCACCTGCAGCGTATCCGCCAGGCCTTCGTGCCGCAGCAGGTGTTCAATGCCTATGGCCCCACCGAGACGGTCGTCATGCCGCTGGCCTGTCTGGCGCCGCAGACAGTGCCCAGCGATGCCGGCAGCGTGCCGATCGGTCGTGTGGTCGGTGCGCGCACCGGGTATATCCTCGACGAAGACCTGGCGCTGTTGCCCCAAGGTGGTATCGGCGAGTTGTACATCGGCGGCGCCGGGCTTGCCCAGGGCTACCACGACCGTGCGGGGCTCACGGCCGAGCGTTTCGTGGCCGACCCGTTCAGCCATCACGGTGGACGCCTGTATCGCACCGGCGATCTGGTGCGCCTGGGCGCGGACGGCCTGGTGGAATACATCGGTCGCGCCGACCAGCAGGTGAAGATCCGCGGTTTCCGCATCGAGTTGGGCGAGATCGAAAGCTGCCTGCAAAGCCATCCCGACGTCGAGCAGGCGGTTGTCCTGGCCCTCGACCTGCCCGGTGGCAAGCAGTTGGTCGGCTACCTGGTCTGCCCGCAGGCCACGGCGGGCAGTGAAGCCCAGGCGCACCTGCGCGAAACCGTGAAGGTGCAGGCTCGCCAGCACCTGCCGGACTACATGGTGCCCGCGCACCTGGTGCTGCTGGAATGCCTGCCGCTGATGGGCAACGGCAAGCTCGACCGTCGCGCGCTGCCGGCGCCTGACCTCGAACAGGCCGGGCAGCACTACCTGGCGCCGACCACCGCGCGGCAAGTGCAATTGGCGCAGGTCTGGCGCGAGGTGTTGAACGTTTCCCGCGTCGGTGTGCAGGACAACTTCTTCGAGCTGGGCGGCGATTCGATCCTGTCGATCCAGGTGGTCAGCCGCGCCCGCCAGTTGGGCTTGCAGTTCACCCCGCGCGACCTGTTCCAGCACCAGACCATCCTGGCCCTGGCCGAGGTCGTGACCGAGGGCGCGGCGCCGACCCAGGTGGAGCAGGGCGCTCGCCAGGGCCGTATTGGCCTGACCCCGATCCAGCACTGGTTCTTCGACAGCGACGTGCCGCAACCGCAGCACTGGAACCAGGCGCTGCTGCTCGAAGTGCGCCAGCCGTTGCAGGCCGAGCGTCTCGAAGCGGCGCTGGCCGCGCTGGTGCAGCACCACGACAGCCTGCGCCTGCGCTTCACCCAGGCGCATGGGCAATGGCAGGGCGAGTACGCCGCTGCCAGCACTGAGCCGCTGCTGTGGACGGCAACGGTAGCCGATTTCGCCGATTGCCAGGCGCTGTACGACGACGCCCAGCGCAGCCTGGACCTGACCGCAGGGCCGCTGCTGCGCGGTCTGCTGCTCACCGATGACGCCGGACAGCAACGTCTGCTGCTGGCGATCCATCACCTGGTGGTCGATGGTGTGTCCTGGCGTGTGCTGCTCGAAGACCTGCAGACGCTGTACCGGGGTCACCGTGTGCCGGCCAAGACCCATTCGCCGGGCGACTGGGCTGCCCGACTGAGCCATTACGCCGGCAGCGATTCGCTGCGTGACGAGCTGGACTGGTGGGACGCCCAGTTGAGCGGCGTGGTGCGCGAACTGCCGTGCGATCACCCGCAGGGCGGCAACCTGCACCGACATGCCCGTACCCTGGCGATCGCCCTGGACCGCGAGCAGACCCGCCAACTGCTGCAACAGGCGCCTGCGGCCTACCGTACGCAGGTCAATGACCTGCTGCTCACCGCGCTGGCGCGCACCCTGTGCCGCTGGAGCGGCGAAGCGCACGCGCTGGTGCAGCTCGAAGGCCATGGCCGCGAGGGACTGTTCGAAGACATCGACCTGACCCGCAGTGTCGGCTGGTTCACCAATGCCTATCCGCTGAGCCTGAGCCCGGTGTTCGGCGATGACGACAGCGCTCGCGCTGCCTCGATCAAGGCGATCAAGGAGCAACTGCGCCAGGTGCCGCACAAGGGGCTGGGCTTCGGCGTGCTGCGCTACCTGGCCGATGCGCCGCTGCGCGAACGCATGGCTGCACTGCCGCAGGCGCGCATCACCTTCAACTACCTGGGGCAGTTCGACCAGCAGTTCGATGACGCCGCACTGTTCCAGCCGCTGGACGCGCCGGCCGGCTTGGCCCATGACCTGGAGGCACCACTGCCGAACTGGCTGAGTGTCGATGGCCAGGTCTATGGCGGCGCCTTGCAGTTGCGCTGGACCTTCAGCCGCGAACGCTACGACGAGGCCAGCATCGCCGCGCTGGCCGAGGCCTACCGTGAGGAACTGCTGGCGCTGGTCGAGCATTGCCTGGTCGAAGGCCATGGCAGCTTCACGCCGTCGGACTTCCCATTGGCTCGCCTGACCCAGGAACAGATCGACGCGCTGCCGGTGCCTGCCGCGGACATCGAGGATGTCTATCCGCTGACGCCCATGCAGGAGGGGCTGCTGTTGCACACCTTGCTCGAACCGGGCACTGGCATTTACTACATGCAGGATCGCTACCGCATCAACAGCGAGCTGGACCCGGCGCGTTTCGCCCAGGCCTGGCAGGCCGTGGTCGCACGGCACGAGGCGCTGCGCGCGTCGTTCAGCTGGAACGCCGGTGAAGCGATGCTGCAGATCATCCACAAACCCGGCAACACGCCGCTGGACTACCAAGACTGGCGCGACCTGGACGACGCCGCCCAGGAAGCGCGCCTGCAAGCCCTGCACCAGCAGGAACGCGAAGCGGGTTTCGAGTTGCTGCGCGAGGCGCCGTTCCATCTGCGCCTGGTGCGGGTCGCCGACGCGCGCTATTGGTTCATGATGAGCAACCACCACATCCTCATCGATGCCTGGTGCCGCTCGCTGCTGATGAACGACTTCTTCGAGCTCTACCAGGCGCTCGGTGAAGGCCGCACGGCGCAGTTGCCGGTGCCGCCGCGTTACCGCGACTACATCGGCTGGCTGCAGCGTCAGGACCTGGACGAGGCGCGTCACTGGTGGCAGGCCAACCTGGCCGGTTTCGAGCGGGCCACGGCCATTCCCAGCGACCGTCCGCTGCGCCATGACCACGCCGGTGACGGCATGCTCGTCGGTGATTGCTACACCCGCCTGCAGGCCAGTGAAGGGACGCGTCTGCGCGAACTGGCCCAGGCCCACCAGTTGACCGTCAACACCTTCGCTCAGGCCGCCTGGGCGCTGGTGCTGGCGCGCTACAGCGGTGAGCGCGACGTGCTGTTCGGGGTGACCGTGGCCGGTCGTCCGGTGAGCTTGCCGCAGATGCAGCGCACGGTCGGGCTGTTCATCAACAGCATCGCCTTGCGCGTGCAGTTGCCCGCTGCCGGCGAGCGCCTGAGCGTGCGCCAGTGGCTGCAAGGGCTGCTCGAACGCAACATGCAACTGCGCGAATACGAGTACTTGCCGTTGGTTGCCATCCAGGAGTGCAGTGCGCTGCCCAAGGGCCAGCCGCTGTTCGACAGCCTGTTCGTGTTCGAGAACGCGCCGGTCGAGACCGCCGTACTCGATCATGCCCAGCACTTCAATGCCAGTTCCGATTCCGGTCGCACCCACACCAACTTCCCGCTGACGGCGGTGTGCTATCCGGGCGACGACCTGGGGCTGCACCTGTCGTTCGACCAGCGTTACTTCGATCACGCCACCGTCGAGCGCCTGCTGGCCGAGTTCAAGCGGCTGCTGCTGGCGCTGGTCGAGGGCTTCGATGGTCAGATGGAGGCCTTGCCGCTGCTCGGCGTCGAAGAACAGCGCTTCCTGCTCGAGGACTGCAACCGTACCGAGCATGCCTACACGCTGGAGCAGAGTTATGTGGCGCTGTTCGAGGCGCGGGTGGCGGCGCATCCGCAGCGCACGGTCGCGCGCTGCCTGGAAGCGTCCTACGACTATGCTGGGCTGAATCTGGCAGCCAACCGCCTGGGGCACGCGCTTCAGGCGCTTGGCGTGGGCATCGATCAGCCGGTCGCGCTGCTGGCCGAACGCGGCTTGCCGCTGCTGGGGATGATCGTTGGCAGCTTCAAGGCCGGGGCCGGTTACCTGCCGCTGGATCCGGGCCTGCCGTCGGTCCGTTTGCAGCGCATCGTCGAACTGAGCCGCACGCCGGTGCTGGTGTGCAGCGCCGCCTGCGCCGAGCAGGCGCGCCAGTTGCTCGATGAGCTGGGCAGCGTGACGCGACCACAACTGCTGGTGTGGGAAGAGGTCCAGGCCGGTCAGGTGGCCAGTCACGATCCAGGTCTCTACAGTGCCCCGGACAACCTCGCCTACGTCATCTACACCTCCGGCTCCACCGGCTTGCCCAAGGGGGTGATGGTCGAGCAGCGCGGCATGCTCAACAACCAACTGAGCAAGGTGCCTTACCTGGCCCTGGACGAGCACGACGTGATCGCGCAGACCGCGTCGCAGAGCTTCGACATCTCGGTGTGGCAGTTCCTCGCCGCGCCGCTGTTCGGCGCCTGCGTCGAGATCGTGCCCAATGCCATCGCCCACGACCCGCAAGGTTTGCTGGCGCACGTGCAGTCACGCGGCATCACCGTGCTGGAAAGTGTGCCGTCGCTGATCCAGGGCATGCTGGCCAACGATCATCAAGCGCTGGATGGCCTGCGCTGGATGCTGCCTACAGGCGAAGCGATGCCGCCGGAGCTGGCAGCGCAGTGGCTGGCGCGGTATTCAGGGATCGGTCTGGTCAACGCTTACGGTCCGGCAGAGTGCTCGGACGATGTGGCGTTCTTCCGCGTCGATGTCGAATCGACGCGCGGCAGCTACCTGCCCATCGGCACGCCGACCGACAACAACCGCCTGTACCTCTATGGCGAGGAGCAGACCCTGGTGCCGTTGGGCGCGGTGGGCGAGCTGTGCGTGGCTGGCACGGGTGTTGGTCGCGGCTATGTCGGCGATCCGGCCCGCACGGCCTTGGCATTCATCCCGCACCCACACGGCGCGCCGGGCGAACGCCTGTATCGCACGGGCGATCTGGCACGGCGGCGCGCCGATGGCGTGCTCGAATATGTCGGACGCATCGATCATCAAGTGAAGATTCGCGGCTACCGCATCGAACTGGGTGAGATCGAAGCGCGTCTGCACGAGCAACCTGAACTGCGCGACGTCGCGGTCGGCGTGCAGGAGGGTGCCAACGGCAAGCATCTGGTGGGCTACCTGGTGGCGCATCAGGGCGTGTCGGCCGATGCCGCGCTGCTCGATCAGCTCAAGCAGCGACTGCGCGCCGAACTGCCCGAGTACATGGTGCCGCTGCACTGGGGCTGGTTCGACAGCCTGCCGCACAACGCCAACGGCAAGCTCGACCGCAAGGCGCTGCCGGCCATCGAGATCGGTGCTCAGCACCAGCAAGACTATCTGGCGCCGCGCAATGAGCTGGAGCGGACCTTGGCCGACATCTGGGCCGAAGTGCTCAGGGTCGAGCGGGTCGGGGTACACGACAATTTCTTCGAGCTGGGCGGGCACTCGCTGCTGGCCACGCAGATCGCCTCGCGGGTGCAGAAGCGTCTGCAACTCAACGTGCCGCTGCGGGCGATGTTCGAGTGCAGCACGGTGGAGGCATTGGCGCAATACGTCGAAGGGGTGCGCGACAGTGCGCTGGATGAGGCCAAGGTGGATCGGTTGAGTGATTTGATGGCGATGTTGGAGGGGGCATGAGGTTGCCCCGACGCCCGTGTCGTACGCGAGGGATCATGTGACTGATGAGCGATCCCTCAAAATGATGCGCGTCTCCTGGGCGGATCGCGAGGCGCGATGTTCTTGCGTCGGTGAAATTGCTGGGGCGTGCTATGCGCTGAGCGGTCGGATACCAGGCTGGCGTTCGGCGCAGTGCCCTCTGGGTCTGTGATGTTTATAACGGTCTGCCTGCCGATGTTCTGAGTTCCGGTAATCACGTTCACGGTGCCGATACTCACCGGGCTGGTGCTGTTGATGTTGACTGTCACGGTCTGCGCTTCAGGCATGCCTTCCAGAGTCGTGCTTACTGATGCGAAATCTTGATCACGTGCTGGTGTAGGCACGCGTGAGCCGAGGTGAATCCAAGCTTCACCTGCCGCCGGGTCGTCCTCTGGAATCTCGATTTTGGGAAACAGGTCTTGAATAGTGGGGAACTCGTTGTGGCGCATGTCATTCAGGAGCCCGAGAATGGAAAAAATCTGCTCGCTCACACTGAGTCCGACGGTGGTATTCCCGATGGCGTTCGCCGTGGCGTGACTCACCCCCGCCGCAGAAGCGGCCACTAACGTCGTCGCTGATACCGTGCTTGCCAGCCCGGTGATGAACGCAGCGGAGTCCAGGTTGAATGAGAGCGAGCGCATGCTGTATTTCAAGCCGCGGAAGATTTGCTCAGTGGTATGTCGAAACCCTTGACCGCCTCGGTAAACGCCAATGATCGTGATGAGTTTCTTTAGCAAGCTCAGCGCTGTCGTTGCGACTGCAATACGCGTAACTATCTGTTGCCACGACGGGCCTGGCGCCCACAAGTCAGACGATTCGGTGCTTGTCGGGGCGGCCTCTTGACCCGTCGTGTCCTCTGGAATCCGGCCATCGTTATCGGCGTAGCGCAGGGGGTTGCTGGTATTCGCAGTGTAAAGGTTCACTCCGTCCACCAGCCCGCTCGGATCGGCACTCAACCACCGGCATGACCCCGCCTGGTAATAGCGCCAGCCGTAGTAATAAAGCCCACTGGCGTCGAGCTCCTTGCCCGCATACCGCTGGGTTCGCCGTCTCAGCCCATCGACTTCCGCGGCGTGTTCGTCCAGGCCGGTACTCTCGCCATAGGGCGCGAACTCTTCGCGCGATACGACGTTGCCCGCTTCATCCGTTTCACCCACGCCGCTACCCAGATGATCGGTGAAGGCGTAGCGCAGGTAGGTCTTGCCGTGCACCCGATCCTGTATCCAGCGCACCCCCTCCGCTTCACTGATCAGCACATGGCGTTGCGCCGCGGGCTGGCCGTCGCGTGTTCTGATGCGCAACTCGCAGTCTTCGAGGTAAGTGGTCACAGTGGTCTGCGCGGCTCCGGCCACTTGCACGGTGTTGATCTTGCGCCGTCGGGTGCCCCCATCGGCGTAGCGATACTGTTCGCGGTCATCCATCGCTTCGCGGGCGCGGGTCACCAGCGTGACCTCGGCCAACTGGTTATCGGTGCGCCAGGTCAGCGCCCGGCCATCGACCGTCTGCTTCTGCAAGCCGCCTGCGAAGAAGCCGGTGTCTGGGGTGAGCCCGTGCCCTTCGGGCAGCGCCCGGTTGCTGTGCGTCGAGACACGCAACTGGCGGGAGCGCTGGCCGCTGCCGCCGTTGTGAACGAGGGTGGTCAGGTTGTCGCCGTCGTCGTAGACGTAGTGCTCCCGGTAGGGTGTCCAGACGCGGCCACCTTGACGGTCGGCGGCGCCGAAGGCCGGTGACCCGTAACCCGCCACGGGGGTGCGCTCGCGGCCGCTGGCGTCGATCAGGCGGTACAGGGTGTCGTAGGCATACTCGCGCAGACCGTCTGTGCGCTGATTGCCATGCCATTGCGGATCAGCGCCCTGATCGTCCAGCTCGAGCAGATTACCGACCGGGTCGTAGCGGTAATGCAAGTCGCTGATCAGCAGATAGCCAAGCGGGTGGTCGGCCGGGCGCGCGGTACGGTGTTGGATCAGGCGGTGGTCCAACGGCGAGTAACGATAGTGATCGACCACTCCGTTGCCTGACTCGTACCTTAAGACCTTGCCGTCCGCACTGCGCGTGGCGTCGGCCAGCGCCAGGGCTTCCTGATCGCCTTGCCGTAGGCAGGTGCGACAGACGGCGCCACTGATATCGCGTTCGATAGAGCGTGTCAGGCCGACGGCGTCGGTACGGTTGAGCAGTTCGCCGGTGGCATCGTAATCGCAGAGGGCGGTATGCACATCGGTCTCGAGATCGTCTTCAGGGCCCTCGGTCCAGTCAGGCTGATCCACTTGCACCTGCAACAGGCACTGCCGCTGCGCCAGCGGCTGTCCGGTGAGCGCCAGCGCGACAGTACGGGTCAGTCCGGCATCGTCGAAATGCTCCATGACGGCGCCGGCCCTGTTGCGTGCGCGTTGAGCGTCGGTCACCGGTGCATAAATCAAGCGTTCGCGCATGCGCGGCAAGCCCGCCGCCGCTTGCTCGAACAGCGCGTGGCGTCGCGCGCCTTGTTCGGGGCGCTCGTAATCGTGCCAGTGACGTGTGCCCTGGGCATTGCAGGTCCACAACGGGCGCCCGGCACCATCGACGAGCGCTAGCGACGTATCGCCATCGACACTGTGCAGGGCCAACGGTCGGCCGCCCAGACCCAGGTAGACGGCGGCGTCGGCCAGCGTGGGCGCTCCCTCCGAGGTGCGCAAGGGCCGTGGTCCGAACTCACGGACCGTGCGGCTGATTTCATCGGTGTGCGTGCGATGGCGCAGGATCCTGGGCGTGTCAGCGTGCGACTGGCGCAACAAGCGCAGACTCGCCACCCGTGTACCGGTCGCAGAGCTGACGCTGACCTGTGGCGTATCGGCATGCAGGCGCACTGTTTCGCGATCCAACATTAGCTTTTCCTATCTTTACGCCTTAAGGCACAGCGGTCGCTCGGCCACGATCCTGCACTGCAGCGAGTCTAGGAAAATGCCTGTTGCCGCGCACCTGACAGATCTACCAGGTCAACGCTTGCCGAGGATCTTGCCGAGCATTTCCGGGCGCGGAGCACCTTGTTGACTCTGCAATTGCCCTTGCTCGTCGCGGTAGAAGATCGCGGGTGTTGCGCCCAGCCCCAGGTCCTCCATCAGCGCCTGATTGGCGGTAAGCTGCGCTTGAACCGACTCAGGAATGCTTTCCAGCGGCTTCAGCGTGCTCGCCTTACCGGCGCTCTCATGCGCCTGCAGGGCCTTGGCCGGGTCCTTGGCGGCCAGCAGTGCGGCGGATTTGCCTGGGCTGTCCGGCCGAATGATGCCGACCATGATATGGCGCAGTTGCACCTTGCCCGAGGCGATCCATGGCCGAGCCTGTTCCCAGAACATGTTGCAGTAGGGGCAGTTCGGGTCGCTGAACAGGTAGACGGTGCGTGGTGCGTCGGCCTTTCCATCGGCGATCCAGGCGGCGTTCTCCAGCTTCGCCCAGATAGCCTTGCTCATCGGGGCGTAGACCAGCTTATCCAGCGGTTCGGCGCTCAGGTCCTGGCCCTGCTCGTCGAACAGGCTACCGACCAGCACGTGCTTGCCATCGGGCGTCAGGTACAAGGCAATCCCGTTGTTGTGATACTCGGCGGCATAGCCACGCAGGCCGTCGGGCGCATCGAAGCTGCCTTTGATCACGGCACCCTTGGCCTCCATCTGGCGGATGGGCTCGGGCCAGGATTCTGCCTGGGTCAACGGGGCGGCAAGCAGGCTCACCATCAAAGTCAGCAAAGCGGTCATTCGCATGTCATTGTCCTCGTGCAGGGGGAGCGTCGGGTTTGGCGGGCCGTTCGAGTGTGGTAAGGCCATTGAGCAGGCTGGCGCGCGACAATTCGCCCAGATGGCTGCCAGCCAGGCGACCGTGAGCGTCGTAGAACAGGGTAGTGGGCAGGGCCATCGAGCCGACCTGTTGGGCCAGTTGTCCGGCGCCATCGAACAGCACATGTTGCAGGCTCAGCCCGGTAGTGGCGAGAAAAGTGCTGACACTCTCGACCGTCTCGCCCTGGTTGACGAACAGGAAAGTCACCTCGGGATGGTCGCTCTGTGCCTGTTGCAGCACCGGCATTTCTCTCCGGCAAGGCGGGCACCACGTGGCCCAGAGGTTGATCACCAGAGGCTTGCCGCGATAGCTGTGCAGCGCCACCGCCTCGCCGCTGGCGTTACGCAGGGCCAGATCCGGCAACTCGGTGCCTTTGCTGTACAGATGGCTGCCCAGACTCGCCAACCCCCAGAACAGCGCGCCGCTGAACAGTGCCCAGCTGAGTGGGCGGCGGAGGGCAGGGCGGCGCAGACCTTGCCAGAGCGTGGCGGCGACGATTCCGAAAAGCCCGCCCCAGAGCTGAAAGCCGCCATCACGAATGTCGATGATCTGCAGCGGATCGTCGCGGTACATGGCCCAGTACTGGAGGACGAAGCCAAGGCGGGCGCACAGCACGCCGATCAGGAACACATTGAACAGCGCCGATTCCGGATTTTCCCCGCCCCGGCGCGCCACCGCCCAGCCGACCAGGCAGGCGACACCCAACGCCATGAGCAGCAGCAGGTGATTCAAGGCCATGGTCAGCGGCCCCAGGGTTATCGTCAGCATCATCCTTCACTCCTGATCCTGGCCCAGTGTTGCAGGAACGTGGTGGCATCGACTTCGCCGGTGATACGCCGGTGGCGCCGTTCCTCGCCCTCCGGGCCGATCCACACCAGCGTGGGTGGTCCCGGGACCTGGTAGCGCTGCAACAATGCGCGGCTGGCCGGGGTGTCGGCGGTGACATCCAGGCGCAGGATGCGTACATCGTCCAGGCTGGCCTGGACGTCGCTGCGAGCGAACACTTGCTTGTCCATCACTTTGCAGGAAGCGCACCAGTCGGCGTAGTAATCGATCAACACCCATTGCTGATTGGCCTTGGCGGCGTCGAGTTCACGCTGCAGCGCTTGAGGGTTGTCCAGCGTGAGGGCTTGCTCCTGATGCGTGTTGGCCGTGGTGCCTGCTGGGGTGCCGACGAAGGGCTGCAAGGGCTGCCACAGGTCGCCACCGCCCGCCGCAGCGCCGACCAGCAGCAACCCTCCCCACAGTCCACCCAGTAATGGCAAGGCGCGCAGTGCAGGCAGGCGTTGCAAGCCAGGCCAGGCCGCCCAGGCCAGGGCGATCAACCAGCCCCCGGCCAGCGCCAGCAGCAGCGGGCTGGGGAGCAAGGTGCGTACGGTATACAGGGCCATGGCCAGGAACACGAAGCCGAATACCCCTTTGACCCGATCCATCCAGGCGCCAGGGCGAGGCAGGTAGCGGTTGCCCACCGTCACCAGCAACAGCAGCGGCACGCCCATGCCCAGCCCCAGGCTGAACAGCACCAGTGCGCCGTGCACGACATCGCCGCTCTGCGCGATGTACAGCAGCGCACCGGCCAGCGGAGCCGTCATGCAGGGCCCCAGCAGTAGCCCCGACAGCGCACCGAGCAGCGCCGCTCCATACAGGTTACCGCCCCGCGCCCCGCGCCCGGCGCGGTCGAGACGGTCGCGCAGGGCGGTCGGCAACTGCAACTCGAAGGCACCGAACATCGGCAGGGCGAGGATCACGAACAACGCGGCCAGGCCACCCAGCAGCCAGGGTTGTTGCAGCCAGGCCTGCACACTCGCCCCCAGCAGGGCGGCGATCACGCCCAGCGCGGCGTACACCAGTGCCATGCTCAGTACGTAGACCGCAGCCAACATTGCCCCGCGCCGTGCGCTGGCGCCGTTGCCCATGACCAGTCCCGCCAGGATCGGCAGCATCGGCAGCGAGCAGGGCGTAAAGGCCAGCAGCAAGCCCAGGCCGAAGAAGGCCAGCAGGCTCCAGGCCAGGCTGGCGTCCTGCAGGCTGCTGGCCAGCGACTGGTCGCTGGCTTGGTCGTCGAGGGCGGTGGTCGGTGGCGACGCGGCCGCCTGGCCCCCGAGGTCGATCACCGTGGTCTGGGGTGGGTAGCACAACCCCGCATCGGCGCAGCCTTGCCAACCCAGGCGCAGCGAGCCACTGGCACCGGCAGGCAGCAGCAGTTCCAGCTCGGTGCGATACACCGCGCTGTCACCGAAGAACTCGTCGTGATGATTGAGTGCCTGTGGCAATTGCGGCTGTTGCTCGGGCGCAATGCCGTCGAACTTCAGGCGCTTCTGGTAGAGGTAATAGCCGTCCTTGATCTGGAAATACAGGCGCGTCTGACCGGAGGGTAGACGGTCGTGGGTGAGCACGAAGGCCTGGTCCACCGGCAGGAAGTCCGACTTGGGGGCAAAGGGGTTGGCCTGAAGTGGGCCGGCGAGCAGAAATGTCAGAAGCAGCAGGAGAACACGCATGTCGACGCCTTGGCAGTGCAGTGATTGCACCATGCTGGAGCGAGCTGATTAACCGTGGGTTAACCCAGTCCGACATGAGGCCCTTTCAAAGCCGTGGGAAAGCTCCGAAAGGGCTGCGAGGCTTACATGTCGTCGAAGTAGCGCTCGTGCCAGTCCACCAACGGTTGCGGTACGTTGAGTTTCTGGCCGTAGATGACCGAGTACGACAGGACGTTCTGCACGTACTGACGGGTTTCATCGAATGGAATCGACTCGACCCAGACATCGAAACTCAAGTGCTTGGCGCCTTTGAGCCACTGCCGCACGCGGCCCGGGCCGGCGTTGTAGGCAGCCGATGCCAGCACCCGGTTGCCG
The DNA here is from genome assembly GCF_047039205.1 of Pseudomonas sp. SC11. Classification (NCBI taxonomy): domain Bacteria; kingdom Pseudomonadati; phylum Pseudomonadota; class Gammaproteobacteria; order Pseudomonadales; family Pseudomonadaceae; genus Pseudomonas; species Pseudomonas sp. SC11. The sequence goes on from NZ_CP178183.1 coordinate 1,999,547, forward strand.
TTGAACTGCCCATGTACCTGGCTGAGGTAGGCGGCGCCCAGCTGGATGTTCTTGTCCGGGTCCAGTACCTGCGCTGGCGAGGCCAGCGGAATGCTGAACTTGCGCGCGGTCTCCTTGGCAGTGCCTGGCATCAATTGCATCAGGCCGCTGGCGCCCACGGGCGAGCGGGCGTCGTCCATGAACGCGCTTTCCTGGCGGGTAATGGCGAACACCCAGCTCGAATGCAGGCCGCGGACCTTGGCTTCGCGCACCAGGGTGTCGCGGTGGGCCATGGGGAAGCGAATGTCCAGATCGTCCCAGTACTGGGCCTGGCTGATGGTGCGGATGGCCGGGAAGTACCAGCGCAGATCGTAAGCCAGGCGCGCCTGGGCGACCATCTCGTCGCGGTTGAAGTGACGGCTGACGTGGTACCACTCGCGCCGCCCCTCGACGATCTGCCCGCGCGCATGGAATTCCAGGGCGCGGCGCACGCCGGGCGTGTTGCGCACTTTGTTCAGCAGGGCCTGGCTCAGCACCAGCGGTTTGTTGTTGAGCTGGTAAGGCGTCTGCGCCCGATCGGCAGCCAGGAAGCCATAGAAGTCGCGCTCACGCGACACGTTCTTGTACAGCAGCGGGATCTGCGGGTTGTTCGGTTGTGCCAGTTCCAGGCTGCGCGCCTGCCAGTAGCGCCAGCGGCTGCTGCCGGCCAGGTCCTGGGGCAGGCGTCGGCTCAGTTCGTAGGCGTCCTCCCAGCGGCCCAGGCGCAGCAGCAGGCGCATGCGCCATTCGCTGACGGTGTTGTCGCGCAGCTCCGGGTCGTAGCGTGTCATCAGGTCGAGTGCGCGGGGGTCGTAGCGGCGGGCGAGGGTGAGACCGATTTCGCGGGCGATGGCGACTTTTTCATCGCGTGAGAAGTGCATGCGCTGGGCGTAGTCGTCGAGCAGCGCCATGGCCTGGTCCGGATCCTGGCGTGCCAGGCGACGCAGGCCCAGGCTGACGACATCGGACATGGCGTCACTGGCCGGCTGGAAGCGGGAAGGCTGCTTGAGCAGTTCCGGTTTCTGCGCCACGTCGATCAGCAACTTTCCCTGTGTGCCGAGCGTGGGCAGGGTCTGTACCAGGTTATTGGCCAGACTGTAGTTGCGTGCTTCGGCCGCCAATTTGGCCCGTTGCCAGCGCCGCGCCTCGGTGAGCTGGCCCTCGGCGGCCCACAGACCGAACAAGGTATCGCAGGTCGCTGGTTGCGACTTGCCGACATTCCACAGCTTCTCGGCCGTGGCGAAACCTTCGGCGCGCTGGCCGCTGGCCAGTTGATACTGGCCATTGAGGCAGTCCAGTTCGGTGAAATTGAGTTTGGCGTCGTAATAACGGGCGAAGGTTTTCCAGTCGCCGCGTTCGGCCAGCCAGCGCAGCCAGCGCAATTTCATCCAGTTGGCCTGGGGAAGGTCGCCGTGCTTTGCGAGAAAACCCTCGATTTCCTCGTTGCTGGCGGTCTTCAGCCGTGCGGTGAGTTCGTCGTAGGCCAGGTAAGGGGTCAGCGGGTAGTCGCTCAGGGCTTGGGCGTAGCGCAGGTAAGGCCCCTTGTCGCCTTTGGCGAGTGCGCGTTTGGCCTCGTCGTAGTACTGGCGCTGCTGGGTGATGTCGGTGGCGTGGGCAGCGCTCGCGGTGGCGGCGCTGAGCACCAGGCAGGAAACGAAGTGGAACAGGCGGCTGCGCATGAGACGTCCGGGCAGTTGAACCATGAGAAAGTGACGGCGAAGCCAACACTGGTGAGGTCGTTTGGTTCCTAGCTTAGCCGGTTGCCGGTCGTGGATGAAAGCACTGTGCTTGTATCGAATCGTGAACCTCGACCACGCGTCGCAAAGCCTGCGCTGCGCCAGCACACCGCTGCATGCACCGGCCAAGGCAGGGCAAAAGTCAGGTAGAATGCGCGCCCGGTTTTTGGAGATGATCATGACCCTGCTCAAATTCAGCGATGTGTCCCTCGCGTTCGGTGCCATGCCGCTGCTGGACAAAGTGTCCTGGCAGATCGCCCGTGGCGAGCGGGTGTGCATCATCGGTCGCAATGGCACTGGCAAGTCCAGCATGCTGCGCCTGGTCAAGGGTGAGCAAAAACCCGACGAAGGTGACATCTGGCGTGCCCCCGGGCTGAAAATTGGCGAGCTGCCGCAGGAACTGCCGGTGGCCGACGACCGCAGCGTGTTTGACGTGGTGGCCGAGGGTCTGGATGGCGTTGGCGCCTTGCTCGCCGAATACCATCACCTGAGCCAGAACATCCAGGGCGACGACGACCTGGACAAGCTGATGCACGTCCAGCACGAGATCGAGGCCCGCGATGGCTGGCGTCTGCAACAGGTCGTGGAAAGCACCCTGAGTCGCCTGCAACTGCCGGCGGACAAGACCCTCGCCGAGTTATCCGGCGGCTGGCGTCGACGTGTCCTGCTGGCTCAGGCCTTGGTGTCCGAGCCCGATCTGCTGCTGCTCGACGAGCCGACCAACCACCTGGACATCGGCGCCATCGCCTGGCTGGAAGAGGCCCTGAATGGCTTCAACGGCGCCGTGCTGTTCATCACCCACGACCGTTCCTTCCTGCAGAACCTGGCCACCCGCATCCTCGAACTGGACCGTGGCGGACTGATCGACTGGAACGGCGACTACGCCAGTTTCCTGGTGCACAAAGAAGCGGCGCTGGCCGCAGAAGAGACCGCCAACGCGCTGTTCGACAAGCGTCTGGCCCAGGAGGAGGTCTGGATCCGCCAGGGTATCAAGGCCCGGCGTACCCGCAACGAAGGGCGGGTGCGCGCCCTCAAGGCGCTGCGCGTGGAGCGCGGTGAGCGTCGTGAGCGCCAGGGTCGGGCGAACATCCAGATCGAGGTCGCGGACAAGTCTGGCAAGCAGGTGATGCTGCTGGACAACGTCAGCTTCGCCCATCCCGAAGGCCCCAAGCTGGTCAAGGATTTCTCGATGGTGCTGCAGCGTCAGGACCGCATTGGCCTGCTCGGCGCCAACGGCACTGGCAAGACCACCTTGCTCAAGCTCATGCTCGGCGACCTGGAGCCCACCCGTGGCAAGGTCGAGCGCGGCACCAAGCTGGAGGTCGCCTACTTCGATCAGATGCGTCACCAACTCGATCTCGAGAAGACGGTGATCGATAACCTGGCCGAGGGCCGCGACTTCATCGAAATCGATGGTCAGAACCGGCATGTGCTGAGCTACCTCGGCGACTTCCTGTTCAGCCCGCAGCGTGCGCGCACGCCGGTCAAGGCCTTGTCTGGCGGCGAACGCGCACGGCTGCTGCTGGCCAAGCTGTTCAGCAAACCGGCGAACTTGCTGGTGCTGGACGAGCCGACCAACGACCTGGACGTGGAAACCCTGGAGTTGCTCGAAGAGGTGTTGGCCAACTTCAAGGGCACCGTGCTCATGGTCAGCCACGACCGGGCCTTCCTCGACAATGTGGTGACCAGCACCCTGGTGTTCGAAGGGCAGGGCAAAGTGCGGGAGTATGTCGGGGGCTACGAGGACTGGATTCGTCAGGGCGGCTCGCCCAAGTTGCTGGGGGTGGCCGAGAGCAAGGGCGGCAAGTCCGCGCTCAATAGCGCTGTGGTGGAGAAGGTCGAGGTGACTGACGTGCCCGAACCTGCTGTCGCCCAAACCGCCGACAGCGGCAAGAAAAAACTCAGCTACAAGCTGCAGCGCGAACTGGAGATGCTGCCTGGGCAGATCGATGCACTGGAGCAGAAGATGGCTGTGCTGCAGGCGCAGGTGGGGGCTTCGGACTTCTATCAGCGGCCGATTGCTGAAACCTCGCAGGTGCTGGCCAAGCTCGAACAGTTGCAGGCTGAGCTTGATGCGCTGGTCGAGCGCTGGGCTGAACTGGAGGGCTGAGCGGACCCTGGCACTGCATTCGCGACCTGAGTCACGAGGGCAGTGCCAGCACGGGCATCAGTCCTTTTTCAGCAGTCGCACGGCCAGCACATCGCACGGTGCGCCGTGCAGGACGTCATTGGCCGTGGAGCCCAGCAGCAGCGCCAGGCCATGACGGCCATGGCTGCCGACCACGATCAGGTCGCAGGCTTCATCGGTGGCCAACTGGTGGATCTCCTGGCGAGGCTGGCCATATTTCAGGTGCGAATCGCCGCGATTGATGCCGGGATACTTGGCGTACAACCGGTCCATGCGCTCCTTGGCCTGGTCGAACTGCTGCTGTTGCAGTTGCGAAAGGTCCATCGGCACGTCGCCACCGAATGCCATGGCCATGGGCTCTACGATATGCACCAGCGACACCTTGGCGCCGGTCGGTTCGGCGAGCTTCATGGCGCGCTTGATCACCGGGTCGCATTCCTCGGTCAGGTCGACGGCGACCAGAAGATGTTCGTAGGACATGAGCGGGACTCCTGAAAATCGCGATAGTAAAAGTATGGTCGCTTTCTGGCCCGGCGAGATGAAATGACCAAGCCGCGCCTGTGCAACGCATTATGGGGGATACAGATATGACGGTATGGCTGGTGGTGTCAATCCTTGCGCTGATTCTCAGCCCGCTGGCCTGGCTGCGTCCCTCGCGCAAGCAGAGCGAGCAAATGAACCTGCGGCTGGAGGGCCGGCGCATGGGTCTGGCCATGCAGCTCAGCCCGCAGAAATGGCCGCATTGGCTGGAAAACGAGCCGCCCAGTCCATGCCCCCAATACCACCGTGCGCGGCGCAGAGGGCATGAGGATACTTGGTGCTACTGGCAGGTGAGCCCCGGCGTGTGGCTGAACACCTGGCGTGAGCCCTGCGAGGAACCGCGCTTGGCACAATGCTTCGCGCGCTTGCCTGCCACCGTCTATAAGGTGGAGGCTGATAGCCGCATGATCGCGCTGTGCTGGAGTGAGCGTGGCGACACGGCTGTTCTTCAGGACATCGCGCATACCCTGGAAACACTCGCCTGAACCTTTTCCCAGCCCTGGCAGCCACGTCGATCCCGCTGATCCTCAGGGCAAAAAGGCCAGGCTTGCGCCCCGTCAACAGCGAAAGCGCCTGCAACTTCATCGGCGCGTTCATGCTTTCGTCTGAGCTGACTTCTTTTCCTACGCCATTTTCACCGCATCACGCCTGAATTGCTGTGATGAATGGTGAGCAATCAGGCTCATCCTGTTTTTTCAAATCTGTAACAAAATGACTGGAAAGTCGCTTTTTTCGGGGACTTGTGGGTATTTGACAACTTCGGCCTTTTCGGAGAATGTGTGCGGACCCAAATCAAACGGGCGTATGAATTGAGCGTTTGTATGTTCACATCGCTCGTCCAGAATCCCGACCAGCGCGCTGACGGGTGTGCCTGGCAGAAGGTCTTGCAAACGACCCGGCTGCCAGCGTTCGGCGTGTACAGTTCAGCTTCCATATCGTGGAGATCAGTTGATGATTTACGAAGGTAAAGCCATCACGGTTAAGGCTCTTGAAAGCGGCATCGTCGAACTGCGCTTCGACCTCAAGGGTGAGTCCGTCAACAAATTCAATCGCCTGACCCTGAACGAGCTGCGCCAGGCAGTCGATACGATCAAAGCCGATGCGTCCATCAAGGGCGTCATCGTCAGCAGCGGCAAGGACGTGTTCATCGTCGGTGCCGACATCACCGAATTCGTCGATAACTTCAAGCTGCCCGAGGCCGAACTGGTCGCCGGTAATCTGGAAGCCAACCGCATCTTCAGCGACTTCGAAGACCTGCAGGTCCCGACCGTGGCCGCGATCAACGGCATCGCCCTGGGCGGCGGTCTGGAGATGTGCCTGGCCGCCGACTACCGCGTGATGGCCAGCAGCGCAAAGATCGGCCTGCCGGAAGTCAAGCTGGGCATCTACCCAGGCTTTGGCGGCACCGTGCGTCTGCCACGACTGATCGGCTCGGACAACGCCATCGAGTGGATCGCCTCGGGTAAGGAAAACCGCGCCGAAGACGCCCTGAAAGTGGGCGCCGTCGATGCCGTGGTCGCGCCTGAACTGTTGCAGGCCGGTGCCCTGGACCTGATCAAGCGCGCCATCAGTGGCGAGCTGGACCACAAGGCCAAGCGCCAGCCAAAGCTTGAGAAGCTCAAGCTCAACGCCATCGAGCAGATGATGGCCTTCGAGACGGCCAAAGGCTTCGTCGCTGGCCAGGCTGGGCCGAACTATCCAGCGCCGGTCGAGGCCATCAAGAGCATTCAGAAAGCTGCCAACTTCGGCCGTGACAAGGCCCTGGAGGTTGAAGCCGCCGGTTTTGCCAAGTTGGCCAAGACCTCGGTGGCCGAGAGTCTGATCGGGCTGTTCCTCAACGATCAGGAACTCAAGCGCAAGGCCAAGGCCCACGACGAGATCGCCCACGATGTGAAGCAGGCGGCCGTGCTCGGCGCCGGCATCATGGGTGGCGGCATCGCCTATCAGTCGGCGGTCAAAGGCACGCCGATCCTGATGAAGGATATCCGCGAGGAAGCGATCCAGTTGGGCTTGAACGAAGCCTCCAAGCTACTCGGCAACCGTGTTGAAAAAGGTCGTCTGACCTCGGCGAAGATGGCCGAGGCGCTCAACGCCATCCGCCCGACCCTGTCCTACGGCGACTTCGCCAACGTCGACATCGTCGTCGAGGCCGTGGTCGAAAACCCGAAGGTCAAGCAGGCGGTACTGGCCGAGGTGGAAGGGCAGGTCAAAGAAGATGCCATTCTGGCCTCCAATACCTCGACCATTTCCATCAACCTGCTGGCCAAGGCGCTCAAACGCCCGGAAAACTTCGTCGGCATGCACTTCTTCAACCCGGTGCACATGATGCCGCTGGTCGAAGTCATCCGCGGCGAAAAGTCCAGTGACGTGGCGGTCGCCACCACCGTGGCCTACGCCAAGAAGATGGGCAAGAACCCGATCGTGGTCAACGACTGCCCGGGCTTCTTGGTCAACCGCGTGTTGTTCCCTTACTTCGGCGGCTTCGCCAAGCTGGTCAGCGCAGGCGTGGACTTCGTGCGCATCGACAAGGTCATGGAGAAGTTCGGCTGGCCCATGGGCCCGGCCTACTTGATGGATGTGGTCGGCATCGACACCGGCCACCACGGCCGCGATGTGATGGCCGAGGGCTTCCCCGACCGCATGAAAGACGAGCGTCGCTCCGCCGTCGATGCCCTGTACGAGGCCAATCGTCTGGGCCAGAAGAACGGCAAGGGCTTCTACGCCTACGAAACCGACAAGCGCGGCAAACCGAAGAAAGTCGCCGATGCGTCGGTCCTGGAAGTGCTCAAGCCCGTGATCTACGAGCAGCGTGAAGTCAGCGACGAAGACATCATCAACTGGATGATGGTGCCGCTGTGCCTGGAGACCGTGCGCTGCCTGGAAGACGGCATCGTCGAGACGGCCGCCGAAGCGGACATGGGCCTGGTCTACGGCATTGGCTTCCCTCCCTTCCGTGGCGGCGCGCTGCGCTACATCGACTCGATCGGTGTGGCCGAGTTCGTTGCCTTGGCCGACCAGTATGCCGATCTGGGTCCGCTGTACCACCCGACTGCGAAGCTGCGTGAAATGGCCAAGAACGGTCAGCGTTTCTTCAACTGAACGGCCACTGAGCTAGAGCGAGAATATTGATATGAGCCTCAATCCAAGAGACGTGGTGATTGTCGACTTCGGTCGCACGCCCATGGGTCGTTCCAAGGGTGGCATGCACCGCAACACTCGCGCCGAAGACATGTCGGCGCACTTGATCAGCAAGCTGCTGGAGCGCAACGACAAGGTCGATCCGAAGGAAGTCGAGGATGTGATCTGGGGATGCGTCAACCAGACCCTGGAGCAAGGCTGGAACATCGCGCGCATGGCCTCGCTGATGACCCCGATTCCGCATACCAGCGCTGCGCAGACCGTCAGCCGACTGTGCGGTTCGTCGATGAGCGCGTTGCACACTGCCGCCCAGGCGATCATGACCGGGAACGGTGATGTATTCGTGGTCGGCGGTGTCGAGCACATGGGGCACGTCAGCATGATGCACGGGGTCGATCCTAACCCGCATCTGTCACTGCATGCGGCCAAAGCCTCCGGCATGATGGGCCTGACTGCCGAAATGCTCGGCAAGATGCACGGCATTACTCGCGAGCAGCAAGACCTGTTTGCGCTGCGCTCGCATCAGTTGGCTCACAAGGCTACGGTCGAGGGCAAGTTCAAGGACGAAATCATCCCGATGCAGGGGTACGACGAGAACGGTTTCCTCAAAGTCTTCGATTACGACGAGACCATTCGTCCGGAAACCACCCTCGAAGGTCTGGCGGCGCTCAAGCCTGCGTTCAACCCCAAAGGCGGTACGGTCACCGCTGGCACGTCGTCGCAGATCACCGATGGTGCTTCGTGCATGATCGTCATGTCCGGCCAGCGCGCCATGGACCTTGGCATCCAGCCGTTGGCGGTCATCCGCTCGATGGCCGTGGCCGGTGTCGACCCTGCGATCATGGGTTACGGTCCGGTGCCATCGACCCAGAAAGCCCTCAAGCGCGCGGGCCTGAGCATCGGCGACATCGACTTCTTCGAGCTCAATGAAGCCTTCGCCGCACAGGCACTGCCAGTGCTCAAGGATCTGAAAGTGCTCGACAAGATGGATGAGAAGGTTAACCTGCACGGCGGCGCCATTGCCTTGGGCCATCCGTTCGGTTGCTCCGGTGCGCGGATTTCCGGCACCCTGCTCAACGTCATGAAGCAGAATGGCGGCACGCTGGGCGTGGCCACCATGTGCGTCGGCCTGGGCCAGGGCATCACCACTGTCTTCGAACGCGTCTGATCGCGTCGCAGGACAGCAGCCGGGGCCCTGTGCCCCGGTTTTGTTTTTTACAGGGTTTGTGTGTGAGAGGACGTGACATGCAGATACAGCCAGGTGTGTACCGGCATTACAAAGGGCCTGAGTACCGTGTCTTCAGTGCCGCGCGGCATTCCGAGAGCGAAGAGTGGATGGTCTTCTACCAATGCCTGTATGGTGATTACAGCTTTTGGGTGCGGCCTCTCTCGATGTTTCAGGAGTCGGTCGAGGTTGACGGCGAGCAGGTGCCGCGCTTTGCTCTGCTCAGGGCTGAAGACGGGCTCTCGGCACGGGGCGCGAAGGCCGTCGAGTGATCGACCGCGCTTGACCTCACTCCTACGCCACTATATATAGCGGTGCCGCGTGCGGCACCTGACGCGTTTTTCATCTTCAGATTCAGGAATACTCCGATCCATGGGCAAATCGCTGGTCATTGTGGAATCCCCGGCCAAGGCCAAGACCATCAACAAGTACCTGGGCAACCAGTACGTGGTGAAGTCGAGTATCGGCCATATCCGAGACCTTCCCACCAGCGGTTCGGCCAGTACGGCCAAGGAGCCGGCTGCCAAGCGCGGCAAGACCGCTGCTCAGGCGTCGACCCTGACGCCGAAGGAGAAGGCTCGCCGGCAACTGGTGGCGCGCATGGGTGTCGATCCGGAGGCGGGCTGGAAAGCTCAGTACGAGATCCTTCCCGGCAAGGAAAAGGTGATCGACGAACTGCGCCGTCTGGCCAAGGATGCCGACACCATCTATCTCGCAACCGACTTGGACCGCGAAGGGGAAGCCATTGCCTGGCACCTGCGCGAAGCCATCGGTGGTGATGACAGCCGCTACAAGCGCGTGGTGTTCAACGAGATCACCAAGAAGGCCATCCAGGAAGCGTTCTCGCAACCGGGCGACCTCGACATCGACCGTGTCAATGCCCAGCAGGCGCGTCGCTTCCTCGATCGCGTGGTCGGCTACATGGTGTCGCCGCTGCTGTGGTCGAAAATCGCCCGCGGCTTGTCTGCCGGTCGTGTGCAGTCGGTGGCCGTGAAGCTGGTGGTCGAGCGTGAACGCGAGATTCGTGCCTTCAATCCCGAGGAGTACTGGGAAATCCACGCCCATCTCGGTACCGCGAAGAACGCCAAGGTGCGCTTCGAGGTCGCCCGTGAACGCGGCGAGGCCTTCAAGCCGCTGAATCAAGCCCAGGCCATGGCCGCGCTGGAGAAGCTCAAGGCTTCCAGCTACAGCGTGATCAAGCGTGAAGACCGTCCGACCAGCAGCAAGCCCTCGGCGCCGTTCATCACCTCCACGCTGCAGCAGGCTGCCAGCAACCGCCTCGGTTTCGGGGTGAAGAAGACCATGATGATGGCCCAGCGTCTTTACGAAGCGGGCTACATCACTTACATGCGAACCGACTCCACCAACCTCTCCACCGATGCGGTGGAGATGGCGCGCAGCTACATCGAGAGCGAGTTCGGCAAGCAGTACCTGCCAGCGGCGCCGATCGTGTACGGCAGCAAGGAAGGTGCCCAGGAGGCGCACGAAGCCATCCGGCCTTCCGACGTCACGACCCATCCCACCAAGCTCAGTGGCATGGAGCGCGATGCCGAGCGCCTGTACGAGCTGATCTGGCGCCAGTTCCTCGCTTGCCAGATGCCGCCTGCGCAGTACCTGTCCACCAGCGTTACCGTGGCTGCCGGTGAGTTCGAGCTGCGCGCCAAGGGTCGCATCCTCAAGCTCGATGGTTACACCCGTGTGCAGCCCCAGCAGACCAAGCCGGGCGAAGACGATGTGTTGCCGGACATGGCCCAGGGCGAGTCGCTGGCGTTGCTTCAGCTCGATCCCAGCCAGCATTTCACCAAGCCGCCTGCGCGCTTCACCGAAGCGAGCCTGGTCAAGGAAATGGAGAAACGCGGTATCGGTCGCCCTTCGACCTATGCAGCCATCATTTCCACCATTCAGGATCGCGGCTACGTCACGTTGCATAACCGCCGCTTCTACTCCGAGAAGATGGGCGACATCGTCACCGAGCGCCTGTCCGAGAGCTTCTCCAATCTGATGGACTATGGCTTCACCGCCGGCATGGAGGAGAACCTCGATGACGTCGCCCACGGCGAGCGTGACTGGAAGAACGTGCTTGATGAGTTCTATGGCGACTTCAGCACGAAACTGCTGACGGCCGAATCCAGCGAGAATGGCATGCGGGCCAATCAGCCGACCCTCACCAACATTCCGTGCAAGGAATGCGGGCGACCGATGATGATTCGCACCGCTTCCACTGGCGTGTTCCTGGGCTGCTCGGGCTACAGCCTGCCGCCGAAAGAGCGCTGCAAGGCGACCGTCAACCTGGTTCCAGGTGATGAGATTGCCGCAGACGACGAGGGTGAATCCGAATCCTTGGTGCTGCGCGGCAAGCATCGCTGCCCGATCTGTTCGACGGCGATGGATGCTTACTTGCTGGACGAGAAGCACAAACTGCACATTTGCGGCAACAACCCAGACTGCCCGGGCTACGAAATCGAAGAGGGCAGCTACCGGATCAAGGGCTACGAAGGCCCAAGCCTGGAATGCGACAAGTGCGGCAGCGAGATGCAGCTCAAGACCGGCCGCTTCGGCAAGTTCTTCGGCTGCACCAATCCGGCCTGCAAGAACACCCGTAAGCTGCTCAAGAATGGCGAGGCCGCGCCACCGAAGATGGACAAGGTGGACATGCCTGAGTTGCGCTGCGAGAAGGTCGACGATACCTATGTGTTGCGCGACGGCGCCTCCGGGTTGTTCCTGGCTGCCAGCCAGTTCCCGAAGAACCGCGAAACCCGCGCGCCCTTGGTCCTGGAAATCGTGCCGCACAAGCATGAGATCGACCCCAAGTACCATTTCTTGTGCGAAGCGCCGCAGAAAGACCCGGACGGCCGCCCGGCAGTGATCCGCTACAGCCGCAAGACCAAGGAGCAGTACGTTCAATCCGAAGTCGACGGCAAGCCGACCGGTTGGAAAGCGTTCTATGACGGCAAGGCGTGGAAGGTCGAAGACAAGCGCTGATGCTTCGATGACATGGAGGGGCCGCTTGTGTGCCTGTCACGGATGACGTGATGAGCGCGCTCGCGGCCCCGATCATTTATGATGCAAGCCCATTGCCTTGCAGTCAGGGAGGTCATTGAACATGGCCCAGGAACTCTACACTCGCACCAATCAGAAGCTGTTCTTCGCTGGGCTTGCCTTGGAATCCATGGCTAAGGCTGAGCAGAGCGGCGCTATGAACGCGCAAGGGCTGATCCAGGCCGAGCGTGAGTCTGCGCTCTTTCATTTGTATGGCGCGCTTTTAGGGCTGTGCCACGAAATCGCCGGATTCTACCGCCTGCCTCAGGCCGCAGCACCGCGTGCCGAACTGTTGCTGACCGATGAAACGCTGAGCGCTGTGGCCATTCCGGAAATGGCCGAGATGCTGGAACTGGCACGCCAGCCGCAGACTTGGTTAGCCCAATTACTTAGCGCTTATGCCGATTTGTTCCAACCACCGGTCGAGAGGAAAATCGCCAAGACCGATGTGACTCAGCCTTTGATTCAGGCGGTCAATCTCGACGATTGCGAGGAAGTCGCGGTTTCGCGCGTTGAGTTGGAACGATGGCGTCAGGCGTTGAAAGGGCTTGCAAGACGTTTCCGCGACGCGTTGAGTGAGTGCTGACAGACTGCGTGGCTGGTACACTACTCGCCTTTCGTGAACAGCAGGCCCCTTATGTCAACGTCCTTTCTAGAAATTGTCGAATTGCCTGATGGTCGCATCGAGCTGCGTCGTGCCGAGGACGAAGGTTCGTTGGTCACTCTGGATTTTTCCGAGGATGCCAAGGTGTTCTTGCAGGGGCAGCACGTTGAAGTGGCCAAGGCGATGCTCAGCGTGGGCGTGCAGATGGCTGGTAAATTGATTGAGGGTGAGTTCGAACGCGATGAAGGGCCGCGCGTTCTCCACTGAACCTTGACTCAGCCGTCATCAAAATCTCACACAGTCAAAGCCTGAACATTAGCCGAGGCGGATGTTCAGGCTTTGTGCGTTTCCACAGGTGGCTGCGTGAATGAGCTGCTGGCGGTTGCCGGCATTGATGTTGCCAAGCCAACTGACCACCGTATGGCTGTGACCCAGGCGCAAGGCCTCACAGGCTAATTGCAGTGCGCTTTGGCTGTTGCCAGGTTGCAGCAGCAGGATCCGCTCCCGGTTTAGCCCAGCATGGCGTAGCCAGGCCTGAGTCAAGCTGGAGGGCGGCGCGATCAGGGTGAGCCAACGCGCATCATCCACATCGCTCAGTTCGCGAAGGATAGGGGCCAGCAGGCTGTGACAATGCCCTGGGGCGCCGCGCAGTGACAGTTCGCTGAACAGCTCGGGCCGGTTCGCCATGTTCGGCAGTTCGCGGCTCTTCAGGCCAGGCAGCACGGGCTGTGCGAGGAAGGCTTCGAACAAGGGCAATTGTGCGGGCTGCGTTGAGTGGGCGGACTGCTGCATGACGCCTCCAGGATCAGCGGCGTATGACGCCGACGCTCAAGCCCTCGATCACCAGTTCCTGATCGTTCAGGTTCACTTCGATCGGGGCGAATTCAGGGTTTTCGGCGATGAGCCAGACCTTGCTGCCTTCGCGCTTGAAGCGCTTCACGGTGACTTCGTCTCCGATGCGGGCAACGACAATCTGGCCGTTGCGTGCTTCGCGGCAGGTATGCACCGCGAGCAGGTCACCGTCGATGATGCCGATGTCCTTCATGCTCATGCCGTGGACGCGCAGCAGGTAGTCGGCGCGGGGATGGAAAAAGGCCGGGTTGATGTTGCAAGATTCTTCGATGTGCTGCTCAGCGAGGATCGGTGCGCCGGCGGCGACGCGGCCGATGATCGGCAAGGCACTGTCTTGCGGCTTGCTTTCAACGCCTGGGATGCGAATGCCGCGGGAAGCCCCCGGGGTCATTTCGATTGCACCTTTGCGCGCCAGCGCCTTGAGGTGTTCCTCGGCGGCATTGGGGGACTTGAAACCCAGTTCCTGAGCGATTTCCGCGCGGGTGGGGGGGAATCCGTTGTCTTCGAGGCAACGTTTGATGAAAGCCAGGATCTCGGCTTGGCGTGGCGTGAGTTTCAGCATGGCGAGTGGCTCTGTCTTTTTATACAGTGACTGGGATTATATACAGTAGATGGCAAGCTGCAAGCTGCAAGCGCCAAGAAAAATCCAGGCGCGCCTGTGATGTCATGGCAACCCCTCGTGTTCCGTGGCTTGCAGCTCTTTCTCGGGTAGTGGAAATTACTCGACCGATGGGTCACTGAATCTTGACAGCGTCACGCCTGAAACGTATGTTTCAAACAACTGTTTGTCAGGCGGATAAGTCATGGCCCAATCGGAAACCGTTGAACGCATTCTCGATGCTGCCGAGCAGCTGTTCGCCGAGCGAGGTTTCGCGGAGACCTCGCTGCGTCTGATCACCAGCAAAGCAGGTGTCAACCTGGCGGCGGTAAACTATCACTTCGGTTCCAAGAAAGCGCTGATCCAAGCGGTGTTCTCGCGTTTCCTCGGGCCGTTTTGCGCCAGCCTGGAGCGTGAGCTCGAGCGGCGCCAGGCGCAGCCAGAAGCCAAGCCAAGCCTGGAAGAACTGCTCGAGATGCTCGTGGAGCAAGCTTTGGTCGTGCAGCCGCGCAGCAACAATGACCTGTCGATCTTCATGCGTCTGTTGGGCCTGGCCTTCAGTCAGAGTCAGGGGCACCTGCGGCGCTATCTGGAAGATATGTATGGGAAAGTGTTTCGACGCTACATGCTGCTGGTCAACGAGGCCGCCCCGCGCATCCCGCCTCTGGAGCTGTTCTGGCGCGTGCACTTCATGCTGGGTGCTGCCGCGTTCAGCATGTCCGGTATCAAGGCGTTGCGGGCTATCGCTGAAACCGACTTCGGCATCAACACGTCGATCGAGCAAGTCATGCGTCTGATGGTCCCCTTTCTGGCAGCCGGTATGCGCGCCGACACCGGCGTGACCGATCAGGCCATGGCGGCCGCGCAACTGCGTCCGCGCAGCAAAAGCCCGGCCACTGGCACACCGGCCAAGGCGTGAAGACTGGGCGGGGCAGGGCGCATCCGCTAAGCTAGCGCCCATGCCGTTACCCACTGCTTGCCCGCCCCCCCCCCCACCCATTCGTTTATCAGCCGTTCCAGAGCCGGGGATGGCGAGCGCCTGCGCTGCCGTCCTGTATCACTTCGGTCTGAATCTTCAATGAAGGACTCCGTATGACTGCCAGCCTGCAAGGCTCCCTGATGGTGGATATCGCCGGTCACTGGCTGACCGCCGAGGACCGCCAGCTTCTGCGTCAACCTGAAGTGGCGGGCCTGATCATTTTCGCCCGCAACATCGACAGCCCTCGGCAGGTGCGCGAGCTCTGCGCGTCGATTCGCGCCATCCGACCTGACCTGATCCTGGCGGTCGATCAGGAAGGGGGGCGGGTCCAGCGTCTGCGTCAGGGGTTCGTGCGCCTGCCGGCGATGCGCGCGCTGGCCGATAACGCCAATGCCGAGTATTTGGCCGAGCAATGCGGCTGGCTGATGGCGACCGAGGTGTTGGCCGTCGGCTTGGACCTGAGCTTCGCGCCGGTGCTGGATTTGGATCATCAACGCAGTGCAGTGGTGGGCAGCCGGGCCTTTGAAGGCGATCCGCAGCGTGCCACGCGACTGGCCGGTGCTTTCATCCGTGGCATGAATGCCGCAGGCATGGCCGCCTGTGGCAAGCATTTTCCGGGTCACGGTTGGGCAGAGGCCGACTCGCACGTGGCCATTCCGACCGATGAGCGCAGCCTTGAGCAGTTGCGTCAGGCCGATCTGGTGCCCTTCACGCGTCTGAGCGGTCAGCTGGCAGCGGTCATGCCCGCCCATGTGATCTACCCACAGATCGACAACCAGCCCGCCGGATTCTCGCGGCGCTGGCTGCAGGACATCCTGCGCGGTGAGCTGGGCTTTGAGGGCGTGATCTTCAGCGATGACTTGTCCATGGCCGGCGCGCATGTGGTCGGCGATGCGGCCAATCGCATCGAGGCAGCATTGAGCGCCGGTTGTGACATGGGGCTGGTGTGCAACGATAGGGCTGCGGCGGAGCTGGCGCTGACAGCGGCGCAGCGCTTGAAGGTGAGACCATCGCCGCGCATCGTTGGCATGCGCGGGAAGGGTTTCGCGTCCACCGACTACAAACAGCAACCGCGGTGGCTGGAGGCGCTGGCCGCTTTGAAGGAGGCGCAATTGATCGAGTAAGCCGATTGCGGTTTTACCCGCAATACGGCCTGGGTCCGCTCAACGTCCGCGCTTGCCCGGCAGCGGCGCGAACAGCGCCTCGATTTCTTCGTCACCCAGGCGCCACTGTCCGGCTTGACCGCCATCGAGCAGCCCGGCCGCCAGCGTCGCTTTTTGCTGTTGCAGTTGCTGGATCTTCTCTTCCACCGTGCCGCGGGTGATCAGCTTGTAGACGAACACCGGCTTGTCCTGACCGATCCGATAGGCCCGGTCCGTAGCCTGGTTCTCGCTGGCCGGGTTCCACCACGGATCGTAGTGGATCACCGTATCGGCTGCAGTCAGGTTGAGGCCGGTGCCGCCTGCCTTGAGGCTGATCAGGAAGACGTCGCTGTCCCCGTTCTGGAATTGCTGGACCGGTGCCCGCCGATCGCGCGTTTCCCCTGTCAGCAGGCTGTAGCGGATGGCACGCTTGTCCAGTTCGGCCTGAACCAGTGCGAGCATCGAGGTGAACTGCGAGAACAGCAGTATCCGGCGGCCTTCGCTGATCAGTTCTTCGAGCATCTGCAGCAGGCTGCCCAGCTTGCCTTTGTCCGCCTGGTTGCCCTGGACGTTCACGCCTTTGACCAGGCGCAAGTCACAGCAGACCTGGCGCAGCTTGAGCAGGGCGTCGAGGATTACGATCTGGCTGCGAGAAGCGCCGTTGAGGGCGATTTCGTCGCGAACCTTCTTGTCCAGTGCCACCCGCACGGTCTCGTAGGTGTCGCGCTGGGCATCGCTGAGGTCGACCCAGTGCACCATCTCGGTCTTGGGCGGCAACTCGCGCGCCACCTGTTCCTTGGTGCGGCGCAGCAGGAAGGGCCGCACCCGAGTGGCGAGGTGGTTCAGGCGCTCGGTGTCACCCTGGCGCTCGATGGGCGTGCGGTAGTCTTGGTTGAAGCGCTTCTGGTCGCCCAGCCAGCCGGGCATCAGGAAATGGAAGATCGACCATAACTCGCCCAGATTGTTTTCCACTGGCGTACCGGTCAGGCACAGGCGTTGGTCGGCGTGCAATTCGCGAGCAGCCTGGGCGGCCTTGCTGGTACTGCTCTTGATGTTCTGCGCTTCGTCCAGCACCAGCAAGTGCCAGTTTTGTGCTTGCAGATGCTGAAGGTCACGTGGCAACAGGGCGTAGGTGGTCAGCACCAGGTCGTAGTCGCCAAGCGTGGCGAACGCGCGTGATCGGCTGGGGCCATGCAGGGCGAGAACCCGCAGGTCCGGGGCGAAACGCTGGGCTTCGTCGAGCCAGTTGGGGATCAGGCTGGTGGGCATGACCGCCAGTGCAGGCTGGTCCAGACGCCCGGACTCTTTCTCCAGCAGCAGGTGGGCAAGGGTCTGCAGGGTCTTGCCCAAGCCCATGTCATCGCCCAGGATGCCGCCGGTGCCCATTTCGCGCAGCGCCTGGAGCCAGTTCAGGCCTTGCTGTTGATAAGGTCGCAGCGCAGCTTTCAAGCCCTTGGGCGGCAACACGTCGAGGTCGCGTGCATCGCGCAGGCGCCGGCCAAGGTCGCGCAAGTGCTCGCCACCTTCCCAATGCAGGGGCAGGTGCTCGATATCGTTCAGGCGCGCGACATCGGCGCGCTCCAGGCGCAGGGCGGAACCCACAGGGCCTTCGTGCAAGTAGAGCTCACCCAGCGTGCCCATCACCGCTTTGATTCGGCCGTAGGGCAGGGCGACGCGCATAGCCGGGCCGTCCAGGCCACCACGGTTGAGATCCAGTAGCAGGTGTTCCTCGTCGCTGCGCCGCGCCAGCTCGCTGGGGCGCAACAGTTCCGGGTTACTGCGCAGCAATTGCAGGATGATGGGCAGCAGGCTGTGGCGCTGACCGTCGACGACGATGCCCAACTCCAGCTCGAACCACTCGTGGGCGGGCGCTTCCTCGACCGTGGCGTACCAGTCCTGCACCTCGTTGAGGTTGAAGGCGAAGTCGCGGTGCATGTCCACTGTCCAGCCGGCTTCGCGCAGCGCTGGCAGGTCCTCACGGGCGAAGTGCAGCCAGGCTTCGTCGTCGGGTAACTGAAGCATGTCGCCCGCGCTGTCGGGCAGCGCTTTGCTTTGTCGGGTGGCGGCCTTGAAACCCAGCTTGCGCAGGGTTTCGCGCAGGTGCTTTTCCTGCTTGGGCTGCCGGGCGATGCGCTGACTGACGCTGCCGACCAGGCGGCTGAGGGGTTTATCGTCGTTGCCCGTCGCACGGATGCCATCGTAGTCGAACGAAAGGGCGGCGCGATGCTGCATCTGACGCTGCATACGGCCAGTCTTGGGCGTGTAGGCACTGAATTCGACGCTGCCGAGGGTCAGATGCGCAGTGGGCTGTATGTCGTCCACCCGCTCCTGCTTGACGGTGCTCGGTGTCGGCAGTTGGTGGTTCAGGGCCTTGAGTTTATGGCTCAGGGGCACGATCAGGTGCTCCGGTACGTCGGGAGCGATGGAGAGTTGTTGAGCGGTGTGCGGGTCCAGCGTGTGTCGAAGGGTGCCGACTTGGGCGGTGGCGGTGTCCACGTAGAACAGGGGGATCAGTGGCAGTACATGCAAGGGGGCGTCCGCGCTGTGCCACCGCCCTCGATATTCGCCATTGTCCAGGCGAACCCAGCGGAACTCGGCCTCACGTTCCTCGCCCAGGTTCAGCAGTGGACCGCCTTCGGTGTACAGCAGTCGTCCGGTCTGGGCGATCTGTTGCAGCAGCTCGCCGCCTTCTCTGCCTTTGAGCGGAAAACCGCGCTCTTGGCCGTACGGCATGTTCTGCGCGCCCAGCTGGCGCAATATGCGCAAGTCCTCATCCTTGACGTACGTTGGGGTGTCATAAAGCAGTTCACTCAATGAGTGGAGCCGGCTGTAGCGAATGACCTCGCCCTCCCGCGTGCCTTTTCGCACGCGCACTGCACAGCCTTGATCGTCACGGTCGAGGATTTCGTAGCACACCATTCTGCCGCGTCGATCTTCGCTCTGGCGTGCAGCCGCCGG
Organism: Pseudomonas sp. SC11; assembly: GCF_047039205.1. Classification (NCBI taxonomy): domain Bacteria; kingdom Pseudomonadati; phylum Pseudomonadota; class Gammaproteobacteria; order Pseudomonadales; family Pseudomonadaceae; genus Pseudomonas; species Pseudomonas sp. SC11. The sequence goes on from NZ_CP178183.1 coordinate 2,018,504, forward strand.
CGGCTGCCCCAGGACCTGTAACCAATGCTCGAGGTGCAGCGGGAGGGTGTCGTTCTTGGCGACGTCCTCGGCGTAACGTTGGGCGAGTGTGAAGAGTAGCGCTGCGCAGTGCTTGCAATTCAGCGCCACAGGACAGCTGCAGCGACCGTCGATCAGCACCTGGCGGTTAGGCGCGACGGAGAAATCGACGCGTTGTTTGTAGCGGCTGGTACCACTGCCAATACACACGCCTTCGATGCGCAACTGTTCATGGGAGAGGATCTCGGCACGCCCCTGCTCGGCATAGCGCTTGCCGCGTTGCAGCGTGTTTTCGCTGAAGTTGCGGTGCCAGCTCAGGTTCTGTGCGAACAGATGCTCCAGTTCTTTCACGGCCTCACTGCTCCATCATTTCCGGGTCGGGCATCGGTGGTTTGCGCATGCCCACCGGTGCGACCTTGATCAGCAATGCCAGGTGACCGCCGTCGAGGAAGGTGAGTTGGCCATTCTTCACGTTGCTGTTGCTCTGCTTGAACTGCTCGCTGCGCAGCACGCTGCCGTTACCGTCCAGTTCGTTGACCCAGAAATTGGCGTCGATCCGGGTGAAACGACCTTCGGCAATGCTGAGATTGCCTTCGATGGGAAAGTGGCCGAACTGCTCTTCGCCTGTGCCAAGCGCGATACGGCTCGGCTCGCTGCCGACCTGCTGTTGCCAGGCCTTGTGCACCAGCACGGTGTAGTCGGCAGTCGCCTCCAGGCGCGTGGCTTCATCGGCCAGTGCCAGCGGGCGTTCGGCATCCGGGGTCAGGCGCGCAGCGCCCGCGCTCCAATTCTCGGGCGCGAAGGGGCTGGTGACGGCTGCAACCGTATTTTGCCGCAACAGCAGCATTTCCACCTGATACGGGCCTTCGGCGAAGGCCGCCGCCGGCGCGGTCAGCGTCAGCAGCAGGGTCAGGTAACCAATGGCGCGCATGGAGCTTCCTTAATTCGATTGTGGGGCCAGGCGCTCGAACAGCGCCTCCAAAGTATTGAAACGTTCTTCCGGACGCTCCATCGGCACCAGGAAGCGGAACTGCGTCGCGCCCTCGAACTTGTAGCGCTTGGGCTGGCTCTGGATCAGCTTGATCAGGGTCAGCGGATCGACCGGCGTTTCGGCCTCGAACTCCAGCTTGCCGCCGTTGGGACCGGCGTCGACCTTCTTGATGCCGAGCTTTTCAGCCTGCAGCTTGAGCAGTGTCAGGCGCATCAGGTGCTTGGTCGGCTCGGGTAGCAGGCCGAAGCGGTCGATCATTTCCACTTGCAGATCCTTCAAGCCTTCTTCGTCGGTGGCCGAGGCGATGCGTTTGTACAGGATCAGCCGCGCGTGCACGTCGGGCAGATAGTCTTCGGGGATCAGCGCGGGCAGGCGCAGGTTGATCTCCGGGCCTCCGCCCAGGGGTTGTTCAAGGTTGGGCTGGGTGCCCTTGCGAATCGCCTTGACCGCCCGTTCGAGCATCTCCATGTAAAGCGTGAAGCCCACGGCCTGGATCTGGCCGCTCTGACCTTCGCCCAGCAGCTCGCCGGCGCCGCGGATCTCCAGGTCGTTGGTGGCCAGGACGAAGCCTGCGCCCAGGTCCTGGGTGTTGGCGATCGCCTCCAGGCGCTTTTCGGCGTCGGTGCTGATCTGCTGACGCGGCGGGGTCAGCAAGTAGGCGTAGGCCTGGTGGTGGCTGCGCCCGACGCGGCCGCGCAATTGGTGCAACTGCGCCAGGCCGAACTTGTCGGCGCGTTCGATGACGATGGTGTTGGCACTGGGCACGTCGATGCCGGTTTCAATGATGGTCGAGGCGATCAACACGTTGAAACGCTTGTGGTAGAAATCGCTCATCACCTGTTCGAGTTCGCGCTCGCGCATTTGCCCATGGCCGATGCCGATACGCGCCTCGGGCACCAGCTCGGCGAGGTCGGCCGCGCATTTCTCGATGGTCTTGACGTCGTTGTGCAGGTAGTAAACCTGGCCGCCACGCAGCAGTTCGCGCAGCAACGCCTCCTTGACCGTGCTTTTGTTCTGCTCCATGACGAACGTGCGCACCGACAGGCGTCGCGCCGGCGGCGTGGCGATGATGGACAGGTCGCGCATGCCGGCCACGGCCATGTTCAGGGTGCGCGGGATCGGCGTGGCGGTCAGGGTGAGGATGTCCACCTCGCTGCGCAGCGCCTTGAGCTGCTCTTTCTGGCGCACGCCGAAGCGGTGCTCTTCGTCGATGATCGCCAGGCCCAGGTCCTTGAAGCGCACATCGTCCTGCAGCAGCTTGTGGGTGCCGATGAGAATGTCGATCTTGCCTTCGGCGAGGTCGGCTGCAGCGCTGGCGACTTCCTTGGCCGACTTGAAACGGCTCATCACTTCGACCTTTACCGGCCAGTCGGCGAAGCGGTCGCGGAAGCTGTTGTAGTGCTGCTGGGCGAGCAGGGTCGTGGGCACCAGCACTGCCACCTGGCGGCCGCTGTGCACCGCAATGAAAGCGGCGCGCATGGCCACTTCGGTCTTGCCGAAGCCGACATCGCCACACACCAGACGGTCCATGGGCTTGGCAGCGAGCATGTCCTGGCGCACCGCTTCGATCGCCGCTTGCTGGTCCGGCGTTTCCTCGAACGGGAAGCCGGCGCTGAACGTGGCATAGTCGGCGCACGGGTCGGCGAAGGCATAGCCTTTGCGCGCGGCGCGGCGGGCATAAATGTCGAGCAGCTCGGCGGCCACGTCGCGCACTTGCTCTGCGGCTTTGCGCTTGGCTTTCTGCCAGGCTTCGGAGCCAAGCCGGTGCAGCGGCGCCAAGGCGTCGTCGCTGCCGGTGTAGCGTGCGATCAGGTGCAGGTTGGCCACCGGGACGTAGAGCTTGGCGCCCTCGGCGTACTCCAGGGTGAGGAATTCGGCAGCCTGGCCGTCGATCTCCAAGGTGGCCAGACCCAGGTAGCGGCCTACACCGTGGTCGATGTGCACCACCGGCGCGCCTTCGCGCAGTTCGGTGAGGTTCTTGATGACCGCGTCGTTGGCCGCTTCGCCGCGCTTGTCGCGGCGCCGGCGCTGCATCACCCGCTGGCCGAACAACGGGCTCTCGGCGATCAGGGCGATGGCAGGATCGTCCAGCAGCAAGCCTTCGTCCAGCGGGGCGATGGTGATCGCCAGGCGCTCACTGCCGGTGATGAAATCGGTCCAGCCTTCGACGGTGTGCGGACGCAGCTTCAGGCGTTCGAGCAGTTCCAGCAGCACCTCGCGACGCCCGGCCGATTCAGCCGTGAACAGCACGCGACCCGGGAATTGGTCGAGGAAATTCGCCAGCTCGGCCAGTGGCTGGCTGGCCTTGGCCTCGATGGCCAGGTTGGGCAGGGTGCGTGCGGGGAAACGTGCGCGGCCAGCGCCGGCCTCCAGTTCGTCGCGGCTGACCACCACCCGCGGCCACTGCTTGAGTCGGGCGAAGCAGTCCTCGACCGGCATGAACAGCTCGGCCGGTGGCAGCAGCGGGCGGCTCAGATCGCCACGGCGCTCCTCGTAGCGGGCGCGCACGTCGTTCCAGAATACCTCGGCGGCCTGTTCCACGCCGGGTAGGGAAAATACCTGGGTGTCGCTCGGCAGATAATCGAACAGGGTGGCGGTTTCTTCGAAGAACAACGGCAGGTAGTACTCGATGCCCGCGGGGATGATGCCGCTGGTCAGGTCCTGGAAGATCGCGCTGCGGCGGAAGTCCACGTCGAAGCGTTCACGAAAGCGCGCCTTGAAGCGCGTCACTTCGTCTTTCTGCATGGGAAATTCGCGGGCCGGTAGCAGCCGAACTGAGTCGACCTTGTCGATCGAACGTTGGGTTTCCGGATCGAAGGTGCGCAGCGTCTCGATTTCGTCGTCGAACAGGTCGATGCGGTAGGGGGCCTTGCTGCCCATGGGGAAGAGGTCGATCAGCGCGCCGCGCACGGCGAATTCACCGTGCTCGTAGACCGTGTCGACGCAGCGGTAGCCGCTGGCTTCAAGGCGCGTGCGCATCTGCTCGACGTCGATCTTCTGCCCCACGTCCAGGACCAGGCTGCCCCCGAGCAGGAAGCGGGTGGGGGCCAGGCGGTGCAGGGCAGTGCTGATCGGCACCACCAGAATGCCGTGGTCCAGTTCCGGCAGGCGGTACAGGCTGGCAATGCGCTGGGAGATGATGTCCTGGTGCGGGGAGAACAGATCGTAGGGCAGCGTTTCCCAATCGGGGAACGGCAGCACCGGCAGCTGCGGTGCGAAGAAGCGCAGCTCCTGTTCGAGGCGGTCGGCGGCCTGGCTGTCGGCGGTCAGCAGCAGGGTGAAGCGGCCAGCGCTGCTGGCGGCTTCGGCGATGGCCAGGCTGAGGGCGGCTCCGGGCAGGTTGCCCCAGGTTTGTTTGCCGGCCGTGGCCGACAGTGGCGGTAGGCGCAGAACTGACACGGAAGATCCGACTCCAAGCGTGCGGCAAAGGGATTGATTGTACTGACGCCGCCGTCTGCTGTCAGGTTCCAAAGGCCGCGAAGGCGCCTGTGTGTGGCGCCGACAGGCACTCATTGCCGGTTACGCGACGGGGCGGCATAATGTAGCCCCTTTTTTCTGTCCCTACATGTGGAAGGTTCCCGTGACTCAGAAGCCCGACCAGTGTCTTGGTGAGTGGATCGATCGTGAAGCCCTGGCTGAAGCGATGATCCCGCTTATCGGTCAGCTCTACCGCAATAACAATGTGGTGAGCTCGATCTATGGCCGTAGCCTGATCAACCGTTCGGTTATCTCGATCCTCAAGGCCCACCGCTTTGCGCGTCACCGTCAGACCGACGAGACCGAACTGTCCGTACACGAGACATTCCCGTTGCTCAAGGCTATGAGCGAGCTGAAACTGGGCGCCGCTTCGGTCGACCTGGGCAAGCTGGCCAACAAGTTCAAACAGCAGGGCAACGGCCGCAGCGCCGAGCAGTTCGTGCGCGACGAACTGGCCGATGTGGTCGGTCAGCAAAATGTTTCGGCACGCAAGGGCACCGACGTCGTGCTCTATGGCTTCGGTCGCATTGGCCGCCTGCTGGCGCGCATCCTCATCGAGAAGACCGGTGGCGGCGACGGCCTGCGCCTGCGCGCCATCGTCGTGCGCAAGGGGGCCGAGAACGACTTGGTCAAACGCGCCAGCCTGCTGCGTCGCGACTCGGTGCACGGCCCGTTCGATGGCACCATCACCATCGATGAAGCCAACAACACCATCACCGCCAACGGCAACCTGATTCAGGTGATCTACGCCAAGAATCCGAGCGAAGTCGACTACACCCAGTACGGCATCGATAACGCACTGATCGTCGACAACACCGGCGTTTGGCGTGACGCCGACGGCCTGGGCCAACACCTGGCCTGCCCGGGCGCCGGTCGCGTGATCCTCACCGCACCGGGCAAGGGCGCGCTGAAGAACATCGTGCACGGCATCAACCACGGTGAGATCACCGCCGACGACAAGATCATCTCGGCCGCTTCCTGCACCACCAACGCCATCGTGCCGGTGCTCAAGGCGATCAACGATGAGTACGGCATCGTCAACGGTCACGTCGAAACCGTTCACTCGTTCACCAACGACCAGAACCTGATCGACAACTTCCACAAGGGCAGCCGTCGTGGTCGCGCTGCGCCGCTGAACATGGTCATCACCGAAACCGGTGCCGCCACCGCCGCCGCCAAGGCGCTGCCGGTGCTCAAAGGCAAGCTGACCGGTAACGCCATTCGCGTACCGACGCCAAACGTGTCCATGGCCATTCTCAACCTGAACCTCGAGAAAGCCACCAGCCGTGAAGCGTTGAACGAGTACCTGCGCCAGACCGCCATGCACTCGGAACTGCACAAGCAGATCGACTACGTCAGCTCCCAGGAAGTGGTCTCCACCGACTTCGTCGGCTCGCGCCATGCCGGTGTGGTGGATGCCGAAGCCACCATCTGCAACGACAACCGCGTTGTCCTGTACGTCTGGTACGACAACGAGTTCGGCTACAGCTGCCAGGTGGTCCGCGTGATGGAAGACATGGCTGGCGTCAACCCGCCAGCGTTCCCACGCTGATACGCGTGTGAAGTCTTGAACGAACGGGAACCTGCGGGTTCCCGTTTTTCGTGCGGTGCCGGTTGCGCGCTCGGCTGAGTGGCAGGTGCTGTACATGTAGTGCAGGCAGTGTTGGCCTACGACGCGACCAAGGGTTAATGTGCGCAGCGTTCAGGCTTGATTAGACTGCACCCGAATTTTTTTCATGGCGCTGCGGCGTCATGGCGAGCCCCGTGGCCAACCGGCTGACGGGCCAGTTCTGAAGGAGTACGCATGGCTGTCTACAACTACGACGTGGTGGTGCTGGGTTCCGGCCCAGCCGGTGAAGGCGCGGCAATGAATGCCGCCAAGGCAGGTCGCAAGGTGGCGATGGTCGACAGTCGTCGCCAGGTCGGCGGCAACTGCACCCACCTGGGTACCATTCCGTCCAAGGCACTGCGTCATTCGGTGCGGCAGATCATGCAGTTCAATACCAACCCGATGTTCCGGGCCATCGGCGAACCGCGCTGGTTCTCTTTCCCGGACGTGCTCAAGAGTGCCGAAAAGGTGATCGCCAAGCAGGTCGCTTCGCGCACCGGCTACTACGCGCGCAACCGTGTCGATGTGTTCGTCGGCACCGGCAGCTTCGCCGACGAGCAGACGGTCGAAGTGGTCTGCCCCAATGGCGTGGTGGAAAAGCTCAACGCTAAGCACATCATCATCGCGACCGGTTCGCGTCCGTATCGTCCGGCCGACATCGACTTCCATCACCCACGGGTGTACGACAGCGACACCATCCTCAGCCTCAGCCACACCCCGCGCAAGCTCATCATCTACGGCGCTGGGGTGATCGGTTGCGAATACGCCTCGATCTTCAGCGGTCTGGGCGTACTGGTCGAACTGGTGGACAACCGTGGCCAGCTGTTGAACTTCCTGGACTCGGAAATCTCCCAGGCGCTGAGCTACCACTTCAGCAACAACAACATCACCGTGCGTCACAACGAAGACTACGAGCGGGTCGAAGGGCTGGACAACGGCGTGATCCTGCACCTGAAGTCGGGCAAGAAGATCAAGGCCGATGCCTTGCTCTGGTGCAACGGTCGCACCGGCAACACCGACAAGCTGGGCCTGGAAAACATCGGCATCAAGGTCAATAGCCGCGGGCAGATCGAGGTGGACGAAAACTACCGCACCGGCGTGACGAACATCTACGGTGCCGGCGACGTGATCGGCTGGCCGAGCCTGGCCAGTGCCGCCCATGACCAGGGCCGTTCGGCAGCCGGCAGCATCGTCGACAACGGCAGCTGGCGCTTCGTCAACGACGTGCCGACCGGCATTTACACCATTCCTGAGATCAGTTCGATCGGCAAGAACGAACAGGAACTGACTCAGGCCAAGGTGCCATACGAAGTGGGCAAGGCCTTCTTCAAGAGCATGGCCCGTGCGCAGATCGCGGGCGAGCCGCAGGGCATGCTGAAGATTCTGTTCCACCGCGAGACCCTGGAAATTCTCGGCGTGCACTGCTTCGGTTACCAGGCTTCGGAAATTGTGCACATCGGTCAGGCGATCATGAGCCAGCCGGGCGAGCTGAACAATCTGAAGTACTTCGTCAACACCACCTTCAACTACCCGACCATGGCCGAGGCCTATCGGGTAGCGGCATACGACGGGCTGAACCGGCTTTTTTGAGCGGCTCCGGCCGGTGGCCTGAGCCGGTCGGGGAGACCGATTTCAGCCCTACCCGAGGGTGGTCTTGGCCAAACCGGGAAAGTCTGTGATCAGGCTGTCCACGCCAAAGTCGGCGAGTCGGCGCATCAGTGCCGGCTCGTTGACCGTCCATACCGACACGTGCAGACCCTGGCGCTGGGCCTTGATCAGGCGCTCGGGTGTGCACAACGTCCAGTTCAGCGCCAGCAGGTTGCATCCGTAGTTCTGCGCGACCTTCAATGGGTCGAGCCAGGCGTATTCGGCGACCAGTCCGCGCGCGATGTCCGGCACCAGCTCTTGGGCCGCGCCCAACACTTCCCGTGAACTCGAGGTGATGGTCACCTTGTCGAGCAGATCGTACTGCTGGGCCAGTTCGCGAATGGCCAGCACCGTGGTAGCGGCGCGCGTACGAGATGCACTTTTGACTTCAAGCTGCCAGTGCTCGAAGGCGCACTTTTCGAACAGTTCTTCCAAGCGCGGAATAGGGCAGGGTTGCACATGGCCCGGACCGCCTTGGCGGGCGTCGTAGGTGGCAAGGTTGGCGGCGCTGTGTTCGACCACCTTGCCGCGGCGGCCCGTGGTGCGCTTGAGGGTCGGGTCGTGGATCACCATCAACTGGTTGTCGGCCGACAGGTGCAGGTCCAGTTCGCAGCGGTGCACGCCGTGCGACAGGCACTGGCGGAAGCTGGTCAGGGTGTTCTCGGGTGCTTCGCCCTTGGCGCCGCGATGGCCGTAGATCAGGGTCACGTTCATTCCTTCAAGTCGGGAGAGGGAAAAGTTCAGGGTTGCGGGTCTTGCCGTTCCAGCTGCTGGCGGCGCTGCTGTTGCTGGCGCTGCAGGATGTAGCGGGCCAGCAACTGGCGTTCGGCATCGCTCATGTCGGTGAATTCGGTGCCGACCTCGAATTGGCCGTCAGCCTGTGGATCGCAGTGGGTGATGCGTCCGCGCAAGAGCAGGCCATGGGCGCGTGGCATGAGCACCATCTTCACTTTCACCCGGGTGCCCGGGGCAATCCTCTGCGCCTGAACGCACTCGATTCCGCCCTCGGAGATGATCACCCGTTGCGGCTCGCCGATTTCGCCGAGCAGGGTCTGCGCCACCACTGCGCTGAGCAGATCGAGGCGCTTGTTCTGCGCGCGCAGAAAGGCGGTCAGGGTGCGGTCCTTGTCGCTGAGCTGGCGTAACAGGTGCTGGGCTTCAAAGTCGGACAAGTGCAGTTCGCTGAGCAGGTTGAACAGCGGCGAATCATCCAGCAACAGTTCTGTATCAAGGGCTTGCGCCGCGCTCAACGGGCTGATTTGCAGTGCGATCCGATCTTCGATGCGGTAGTATTCGCGCCGATCTTCTTCGTCTAGTGTCGTCATGGCGAACCCATGGTTGCGGCAGTGGTCCGAGTGTAAAGCCGCCACAGGCGCCTCGCCACAAGGACGTTCCCTTTCCTGCGAACAAGCCCCGACATGTTCAGACCTCTCTTCGTATTCATCGGCACCCGCTACACCCGTGCCAAGCGCCGCAACCATTTCGTCTCGTTCATTTCCCTGACCTCGATGATCGGCCTCGCCCTGGGCGTGGTGGTCATGATCGTGGTGCTGTCGGTGATGAACGGCTTCGACCACGAGATGCGCACCCGCGTGCTGGGCATGGTTCCGCACGCCACCGTGGAAGGCGATCAGCCCATCGCCGATTGGCAGGCCCTCGCTCAACAAGTAAAGCAGAATCCGCATGTCCAGGCGGTCGCGCCTTTCACCCAGATGCAGGGTCTGTTGACCCATGACGGCAAGGTGCAGAAGATGCTGCTCAACGGCATCCTGCCCGAGCGTGAACGTGAGGTGTCGATCATCGACAACTTCATCAAGCAGGGCAGTCTCGACCGCCTGGCGCCGGGTGAGTGGGGCATCCTGATTGGTGACAAGGCGGCCGACAAACTGGGCGTCAAGGTCGGCGACAAAGTCACGTTCGTCGCGCCGGAGGTGAGCATCACCCCGGCCGGCATGTTCCCGCGCATGAAGCGCTTTACCGTGGTCGGCACCTTCCACGTGGGTGCTGGCGAAATCGACGGGTACCTGGGGCTGACCAACTTGTCCGACCTGTCGCGCCTGCACCGCTGGAAAGCCGATCAGGTGCAAGGGCTGCGGCTTAAATTCGACGACCTGTTCCAGGCGCCTCGCGAGGCCTGGAACATCGTCAAGCAGTTGGGCGAGCAGCAGTACTATGCCCGCGACTGGACCCGCACCCAGGGCAACCTGTACCAGGCGATCCGCATGGAAAAGTCGATCATCGGCCTGTTGCTGCTGCTGATCGTCGCGGTGGCGGCGTTCAACATCATTTCCACCCTGGTGATGGTGGTCAACGACAAGCGCGGCGACATCGCCATTTTGCGTACCCTCGGTGCCACGCCACGACAGATCATGGCGATCTTCATGGTCCAGGGCACGGTCATCGGCGTGGTCGGCACCTTGATCGGCGCCGTGGTCGGCATCCTCGCCGCGCTCAACGTCAGCGCCGCCATTGCCGGCATCGAGACGCTGATCGGGCACAAATTCCTCAACGCCGACGTGTATTTCATCGATTACCTGCCGTCGCAGATCATCGCCCAGGATGTGTGGATGGTCTGTGGTGCGGCGCTGGCCCTGAGTTTCCTCGCCACCCTGTATCCGGCCTGGCGTGCTGCGCGCACCCAGCCTGCAGAGGCGCTACGTTATGAGTGAGTCGCGCATGAGTGATAAAGCCGTACTGAGTTGCCGCAACCTGGGCAAGTCCTATGACGAGGGCCCGGAGTCGGTGCAGGTGCTGTCCGGGTTGAGCCTGGAGCTGCATCCGGGCGAGCGGGTGGCCATTGTCGGCAGTTCCGGCTCGGGCAAGAGCACGCTGCTCAACCTGCTCGGCGGGCTCGACACACCTTCCCAGGGCAGCGTTTGGCTGGCCGGCGAAGAGCTGTCGGCGTTGGGCGAGCGCGATCGCGGCCTGCTGCGCAACCGCGCGTTGGGCTTCGTGTACCAGTTTCATCACCTTCTGGCCGAATTCACCGCCCTGGAAAACGTCTGCATGCCGCTGCTGATCGGCCGCACGCCGATTCCCGAGGCCCGCCAGCGCGCCACCGCATTGCTCGAGCGCGTGGGCCTGGGGCATCGCCTGAATCACAAGCCTGCCGAGCTGTCCGGTGGCGAGCGCCAGCGTGTGGCGATTGCCCGTGCGCTGGTCAACCAGCCGGGTCTGGTGATGCTCGACGAGCCCACCGGCAACCTCGATCACCACACGGCCATGGGCATTCAGGAACTGATGCAAGAGCTGTCGACAGCGTCGCGCACAGCGTTCCTGGTGGTGACCCACGACCTCAGCCTGGCACGCAAGATGGACCGTGTGCTGAGCCTGGAAGACGGTCGCCTGGTCTCGATCTGACTGCACGGGGCTGCCTGCGCGGCCCCATCCTCTGTTCAACTGGATGTTCGCGTACATGTTCAGACCCTTGCCCTTGTTCATCGGTGCCCGCTACACCCGTGCCAAGCGCCGCAACCACTTCATCTCGTTCATTTCCATGACTTCGATGATCGGCCTGTCACTGGGTGTGCTGGCGATGATCGTGGTGCTGTCGGTCATGAACGGCTTCCAGCGGGAGATGAGTTCGCGCGTGTTGGGCCTGGTGCCGCACGCCAGCATTCTGGGCATTCAGCCGCTGGATGACTGGCGCAGCGTGGCCGCGGCCGCGCTGAAGAATCCAGCCGTGGTCGCCGCCGCGCCCTTGACCGAAATGGAGGGCATGCTTTCCTACAAGGGCGCCATGCAGCCGATCCAGGTCAGTGGCATCGACCCGGCCGAGGAGGGCCAGGTGTCCATCGTCGGCGAGCATATCGTCCAGGGCTCGCTGCAGGCGTTGCAGCCGGGCGATTATGGGGTAGTGCTCGGTGAGCTTACGGCGCGTCGCTTTCGCTTGAACACCGGCGACAAGGTCACGCTGATCGTTCCGGAGGTGAGCAGTGCGCCGGGCGGCATCACCCCGCGCATGCAGCGCCTGACCGTGGTCGGCATCTTCAAGGTCGGAGCTGAGCTGGACGGCTCGCAGGCCTATATCCACATTGCCGATGCCGGTCAGATGCAACGCTGGGCGCCCGACCAAGTGCAGGGCGTACGCCTGAAATTGCATGACTTGTACGCGGCGCCGCAGGTGTCCAAGGCGATCGCCACCCGCCTCGGCACGGCCTATCGTGCCGACGACTGGTCGCACACCCAGGGCAGCCTGTTCAGTGCGATGAAGATGGAGAAGACCATGATCGGCCTGTTGCTGCTGATGATCATCGCGGTGGCAGCCTTCAACATCATCGCCACGCTGGTGATGGTGGTGAACGACAAAGGCGCGGACATCGCCATCCTGCGCACCCTAGGCGCTACGCCGGCGCAGATCATGGGCACCTTCATGGTTCAGGGCAGCCTGATCGGCATCGTCGGCACCTTGATCGGCGGTGTGCTGGGCGTGATCGGCGCGCTCAACGTCAGCGCTATCGTCGGCTGGCTGGAACGTACCAGCGGGCAGCACATCTTCACCTCCGACCTGTACTTCATCAGCAGCCTGCCGTCGCAACTGCAGTGGGGCGATGTGGCGATCATCTGTAGCGCCGGGCTGGTGATGAGCTTCCTCGCCACCCTGTACCCCGCGTACCGGGCGTCGCAGATCGAGCCGGCGATGGCCCTGCGTTACGAGTGAGGCCTGCCCTGGGGCTACCTCAGCATGGCTGGGGCAGTTCGATCACGAAATGTGTCCAGCCTTGGCGGCAGTGCGCGCTTATCGAGCCGCCATGGGCCTGGACGATCGAGCGGGTGATCGCCAGTCCCAGTCCCGCGTGCTCGGTGCTGCCTTCATGGCGTGCCGGATCCTCTCGATAAAAGCGGTCGAACACGCGCGCCAGGGCGTGCTCGGCGATGGCCGGTCCGGTGTTGGCCACGTCCACGCGCAGGCCGGGTGACACGCTCACCTCGACCGTTCCGCCTGGCGGCGTGAAGCGCAGGGCATTTTCCAGCAGGTTCGACAGCGCCCGACGCAGCATGTGGCGATCGCCCTGCAGGTGCGCCTGGCCTTGGCGGCGCAGGGTGATGGCGGCGTCCTCGGCCAGTGCGGCGTAGTAGTCGAGCAGGGCATCGACCTCCGCTGCCAGGTCCAGCCGCTCTCGGTTAGGCATGAGCAAGCCATGGTCGGCCTTGGCCAGATACAGCATGTCGTTGACCATTTGCGCCATGTGCTGCAGCTCTTCGAGATTGTCGTGCAAGGCCTCACGGTACTCGTCCAGGCTGCGCGGTCGGGTGAGCGTGACCTGGGTGTGCGTGAGCAGATTCGACAGCGGCGTGCGCAGCTCATGGGCAATGTCGGCGGAGAAGGCCGAGAGGCGCACGAAGGCATCTTCCAGGCGTTGCAGCATAGCGTTGACGGTCTGGCCAAGCTCGGCCAGTTCCTCCGGCAGTTGCGCCACCGGCAGGCGAGTGGTCAGCGAGCGGGCGTTGACACTGGCCGCCACCGCTCCCATCTGGCGCAAGGGGCGTAGTCCCCGCCTGACCGCCCAGGCGCCGAGCAGGGCGGTGACCAGCGCGGACAGGCCCACTGTCAGCCAGATCAATTGCTGCATGCGCTCCAGAAAGTGCTGGTGATGGGTGATGTCCAGAAACAGCGTGACCTGCCCGCCTGTTACGCGCTCGGAAAGGCTGCGGTAGGCGATGCTGCCCCTGTGCAGGGTGGCCAAGCCCGGCTGGCGAGGCTCCTCGGGCAAGCCGGTGCGACTGTCGAACCACAGCGTGTCATCGTTGCCGCGGATGCGCAGGGCCAGGTCTGCCTGGTGGCTCAGTTCGCTGCGCAGCACTGGCACTTTGGCCTCCAGTGCGCGTGGGGAGTCGACATGGGCAAGGGCGGTACGCAGTTGCGAAAGGCGGGCGCTGAGCAGCTGCTGATCGAGCTCGACGAAGTGCCGTTCGCTGGCCTGGCTGAACAGCAGTCCAGCGGTCAGCGAAACGGCTGCAGTGCAGGCGGCGAACAGCAGGGCCAGGCGTCCTCCCAGTGACAGGCGCGGCATCAGTCGGCACGCTCTTCGAGCACGTAGCCCATGCCGCGTACGGTATGGATGAGCTTGCCGGGATGGCCTTCGTCGATTTTCAGGCGCAGACGCCGGATCGCGACTTCGATGACATTGGTGTCGCTGTCGAAATTCATATCCCACACCTGCGAGGCGATCAGCGATTTGGGCAGCACCTCGCCCTGGCGGCGTAGCAGCAGTTCGAGCAGGGCGAACTCCTTGGCGGTAAGGTCGATACGGCTACCGGCACGCTCGGCGCGGCGGCGCAGCAGGTCCAGGCGCAGGTCGGCGAGGATCAGGACATTGTCCTGGCTCGGGCTTGAGCCGCGTCGCAGCAGGCTGCGAACCCGAGCGAGCAGTTCGGAGAAGGCGAAGGGTTTGACCAGGTAGTCGTCGGCCCCCAATTCCAAGCCATGGACACGGTCGGCCACGGCATCGCGCGCGGTGAGGAACAGCACTGGCGTGTCCAGTCCGGCCTGGCGCACGGCCTGGAGGATCTGCCAGCCGTCGCGGCCGGGCAGCATCACGTCGAGGATCAGCAGGTCGTGATCGCCGGTGAGGGCAAGAAATTCTCCGGTTTCGCCATCGTCGGCCAATTCCGTGGCAAAGCCCGCTTCGCTCAGGCCCTGGCGCAGGTATTGGCCGGTGCGGGCCTGGTCTTCGACGATCAACAGTTTCATGGGGTGTCCACACACAAGAGCGTTGGCCTGCTCGCGCCGTGGGCGCGTTCGGCTGCCAAGGGAATTGACGACGATGATACGTGAGCCAACGTCAGCGTGCCCAAGCTGACAGCGTTGTAATCTGCCGGTCAGCCCGCCGCCAGCACGCTGACCGTAGAGTGGCGCCACTGTCCACCTACGCAAGGAGTCACCATGAAATCTCTGATCCTCAGTGCTGCCTTCGCCTTTGTCAGCCTGCCGGCGCTTGCGGACGGCGCCAAGTCGTTCGCCTTCGGCGAGCCTGCTCCAGCCAGCACAGCCACCCGTACCGTGCAGGTAGTGCTCAAGGATATCGCCTTTGAACCAGGCAAGTTGCAGGTCAAGGCGGGGGAGACGGTGCGCTTCGTGTTGATCAACGAAGGCAAGCTGGTTCACGAGTTCAACCTGGGCGATGCGGCCATGCACGCCGAGCATCAGAAGGAAATGGCCGCCATGGCCGGTATGGATCATGGACAGATGGGCCACGGTGCGCACGGCCATGACGCGGCCAATACCGTGCTGGTCCAGCCAGGGCAGCGTGCCGAGCTGACCTGGACCTTCCGCCAGTCGGCGCCCATCGAGTTTGCCTGCAACGTGCCAGGCCATTACCAGGCGGGCATGGTCGGTCAGTTGACCATCGAGTGACAGCGGCGCCCAAGGCGGGCGGCAAAACCGGTAGAATGGGCGCATTTCCGCGTTTTCAGGTCAGAGACATGCATCCCGCCGCCGAACACTCCCCGCTGGGCAAGTCCAGCGAATACATCGCCATCTACACGCCCTCGCTGCTGTTCCCGATCCCCCGAGCGGCCAAGTGGGCCGAACTGGGCGTCACTGCGCAAACGCTGCCGTGGCAGGGCGTGGACTACTGGAACTGCTTTGAGCTGTCCTGGCTGCTGCCTTCAGGCAAGCCAGTGGTGGCCATCGGCGAGTTCGCCATCCCGGCCGACTCGCCCAACATCATCGAATCCAAGTCGTTCAAGCTCTACCTCAACTCGTTGAACCAGACGGTGTTCGCCTCTCCCGAAGAACTGGTGGCGTGTCTTGAGCAAGACCTCTCTGCCGCCGCCGGTAAACCGGTGCGTGTGCGGGTGCGGAGCTTGGACGACGTGCAAAACGAGGGGGTCATGGCCCTGCCAGGGCAGTGCATCGATGCGCGGGATGTGACCATCAGCCACTATGGCGAACCACAGCCCGAGCTGCTGCGCTGTGATCCTGACCGCGTGGTCGAAGAAACCTTGCACAGTCATCTGCTCAAATCCAATTGTCCCGTGACGGGTCAGCCGGACTGGGGGAGCGTGGTGGTTGAGTACAAGGGCAGGGCGCTGGATCCTGCCAGCCTGCTGACCTACCTGGTGAGCTTCCGCCAGCATGCCGATTTCCACGAGCAGTGCGTGGAACGGATCTATCTGGATCTGCTGCGCCTGCTGCAGCCAGAGCACTTGACGGTGTATGCACGCTACGTGCGCCGGGGCGGGCTTGATATCAATCCTTATCGCAGCACCGCGCCGATCAGCCCGCGCAACGGCAGGCTGGTGCGCCAGTAAATTCATCTTCGGGGCCGCACCCGCAGCCCCAAGCGGCGTATCAGATACCCATGCTGTGCAGGCGAGTGATGATGTCGCGCAGCGTGGCAGTGAGATCGGGGTGATCGACTTCGAAGCGCTCTACGGCGAGATTCACGCCATCAACCAGATTGTTGTCTGGCGAGACTTCTTCGAGCTTGATCTGCGCTTCGATCTGTCGTGCTTCCTCGCGCAGGCCGGTGAGTTCCTCTTCCGACAGCGGTACGTTTCGATCCAGTTGCTCGCGCAGGCTGTTCAGGCGTTCTTGCAATTCGCGGGCGGGCATTGGCTGTTCTCCATCAATGACTTGGCAAGCCATGGACCTCGGCGCAGGCGCAAAGGTTCTGACCTGACTGCAAGCGTAATCCACTTGCTGACGCTTTGCATGATCGGCATCAAGCCGCGCTGTCAGGGTTTTTCACCCTTGCGTCGACGGTGGGCAATGTCTGCCAGGCAGGTGTCGAGCGCTTCGAGATGGTCGATCACCGAGTGCACGCCCAATCCGAACAGTTCAAGAGTGGACTTGCCGCGCGCCAGTTCCTGCTCCTGCACGCTCATGGCCTGCCACCGGTTCGAGGTGTGATCACACGATGGGCTGCAGGTGGCCAGGCCCACGGTCCATAGTCCTGCATTCAGGCCTGCCTGCAGCAGGCGCGGTTCGCCGCTCACCAGGACGCATCCGTCCAGGCGGGCACTGCTCAGTGACATCAACGCTTGCCAGCAGGCGTTCGGGGAAGGCCAAGGCGAGCCACTGGCGGCGTGACCGGGTAACCAACTCGGCAGCACAGCGGTCAGCGCAGTGCTGTGCTCGCTGTCCAGTTCATCGAGCCAGATGCAGGGCACCTGTTGCGCGTGCAGCGACGCCAGGGTGTCGAGAGCGCCGGGGGCGGGCAGGGGGCTACCCTTCGCAGCCTGGACCAGGCAGCCGCGCAGGCCGAACAGCACGGCAGTGGGGGCGGGGGCTTCGTGCATGGCAACATCCCTGAAATATCGCCCACGCTAGAGTCTCTATGTGACGGTGGTGTGACAGTCACATGAAGAGCGAGATGAACACTACGCGATCAAGCAAGATATGCCATGCTCGCCGCCAGCCAGATTGCCCGTATACTGGCGCCCTATCGCGCAGCGCCATCCGGTGCTTGCCGCCGTGAAACCCGATGGAGAAACAGCTATGCAGAGGATCGGTGCCGGTGTGATCGAGCGAATCACCCAGGCCTGTGTCTGTGCCAGCCTGCTGCTGGCGCCGATGGCCGCCACCCAGGCGGCCACCGAGGACGACCCATGGGAAGCGGTCAACCGACCGATCTTCCGCTTCAACGACGTGATCGATACTTACGCGCTGAGACCTTTGGCCAAAGGCTACGAGGCCGTGACCCCGCAGTTTCTCGAAGACGGCATTCACAACGTCTTCCGCAACCTGGGCGATGTCGGCAACCTGGTCAACAATGTGTTCCAGCTCAAGCCTCATGCTGCGGGTGTCGACACGGCGCGGCTGATCGTCAACACCACCTTCGGCCTGGGCGGTTTCTTCGATGTCGGCACCCGCATGGGTCTGCAGCGCAGCGATGAAGACTTCGGACAGACCCTCGGCTACTGGGGCGTGCCCAGCGGGCCCTATGTCGTCATCCCGCTGCTGGGGCCGAGCACCGTGCGCGATGGCTTGTCCAAGTACCCGGATTCCTTCACCGAACCCTACCGCTACATCGACCATGTGCCGACGCGCAACTCGATCTTCGCGCTCGATGTGGTCGATACCCGCGCCAGCCTGCTCCCGGCAGAGAAGCTGATACAAGGCGACAAGTACATCTTCATCCGCAACGCTTACCTGCAGAACAGGGAGTTCAAGGTCAAGGATGGCGAGGTCGAAGACGACTTCTGAGCCGTCCACAGAAAAGGCGATCTTCGGATCGCCTTTTTCGTCGGCGAATGTGGGCACGGCGCGCACTTCACAAGGTGACAACGCGGCATTCAAACGGCTTGGCTATATCCATTAGTGAGCCAAAACCTGGTCTCCAATAACCTCAGGTGATTAGGCCTGCGCACTCCATCCTCGCATGCTTGAAACGCCCAGCGGATGGGAGTACCGTCTGCGCCTTACAGGCACCTTTGCGCGTCGCCGGATAGCACTGCTGTCCACCTCGCGCGCAGCGGTCATCAGTATTCCAAGTAGTCGACCGTCGTCCTTGCCGATGTCCGCTACGCCAACCAATCGGCGCCGTTCGCCCACATGCAGAAAACCCGTGCAACGCTGCTGATAATCGATGACGACGACGTGGTCCGTGCAAGCCTCGCCGCGTATCTGGAAGACAGTGGCTTCAGCGTCCTTCAGGCCATCAATGGCCAACAGGGGCTTCAGGTCTTCGAAGAACACCAGCCTGAACTCGTTATCTGCGATCTGCGCATGCCTCAGATGGGCGGGCTCGAGTTGATCCGTCGCATCACCGAGCAGGCTCCGCAAGTGCCGGTGATCGTGGTGTCCGGTGCCGGGGTGATGAGCGATGCAGTCGAAGCCCTGCGCCTGGGCGCGGCCGACTATCTGATCAAGCCGCTGGAAGACCTCGCCGTACTCGAGCACTCGGTGCGCCGCGCGCTGGACCGCTCGCGGTTGATGCTGGAAAACGAGCGCTACCGCGAGAAGCTCGAAGCGGCCAATCGTGAGTTGGAAGCCAGTCTGCATCTGTTGCAGGAAGACCAGACCGCCGGGCGTCAGGTGCAGATGAACATGCTGCCGGAAAAGCCTTGGACGGCGGGCGACCTGTCGTTCGATCACCAGATCATTCCCTCGTTGTACCTGTCGGGCGATTTCACCGACTACTTCCGTGTCGATGAGCGTCGAGTAGCGTTCTACCTGGCGGACGTGTCCGGCCATGGCGCTTCGTCAGCGTTCGTCACCGTGCTGCTCAAGTTCATGACCACCCGTTTGCTGTTCGAATTCAAACGCAACGGCAAGATGCGCGACTTCAAGCCGTCCGAGGTGCTGGCGCACATCAACCGTGGGCTGATCAACTGCAAGCTGGGCAAGCATGTGACCATGGTCGGCGGAGTGATCGACGAGGACACCGGACTGATGACCTACAGCGTAGGCGGCCATCTGCCGTTGCCCGTGTTGTATACCCCAGGCCAGGCGCGCTACCTCGAGGGGCGTGGCTTGCCGGTAGGGCTGTTCGACGAAGCCACCTATCAGGACCAGGTGCTGGAATTGCCGCCGCGCTTCAGCCTTACGCTGATGTCCGATGGCATCCTGGACCTTTTGCCTGGGGCCACACTCAAAGACAAAGAGGCAAACTTGCCGGAGATTGTCAAAGACGCGCAGGGCAGTCTGGACGGACTGCGCAGTCGATTCGGATTAGCTACGCTTGGGGAGATGCCGGATGATATCGCCCTATTGGTGTTGAGCAGGAACCTTCCATGAGTACCGGTAGAATCCAGTTCGCCGAGCAGAACGGTACCTTCGTACTGAAATTCGTCGGTGAAGTGCGCCTGACCTTGTGTTCAGCCCTGGATGCGACGATCGAAAAGATCTTCACAGCGCTGAATTTCTCGGCCATCGTCATCGACCTGACCGAGACCGAGAGCATCGACAGCACCACCTTGGGTCTGTTGGCCAAGCTGTCGATTCTTTCGCGTCAGAAGGTCGGCCTGCTGCCCACCGTGGTCACCACTAACCCGGATATTTCCCGGCTGCTGCAGTCGATGGGCTTCGATCAGGTGTTCAATATCGTCGATCGGCCCCTGCCGTGCCCAGACTGCCTGAGCGATCTACCTTCCCAGGACGAGAACGAGGAAGTCGTGCGTGCCAAGGTCCTGGAGGCGCACAAGATCCTGATGGGCTTGAACGACTCCAACCGCGAAGCGTTTCGTGATTTGGTGAGTGCGCTGGAGCGGTCCTGACCTGACCGCGTCAGTGCTCGTGCCTGTGCGTTCTGATGAACTCGGTCGCCTCGCTTGCATCGGCGTTCAATTGAAGCACCCGTACCGGGCGGCCTTCATCATCGAAGAACACCTGTCCTAACCCCGAACCGTTCCACAAGCGCTCTCCCGCCTTGCTGCGGCTTGGTAGACGTGGCACCACTTCCATCGCGCGGCGCTGGGTGAAACCGTTGAGCGGTGAGCGCGGGGCATACAGCCAGCGATTGAGCCGATCCAGCACGTCCAGAAGCCTGCGTGGAAAGGTGTTCTTGATGCCGCTGCTGGTCACTTGCCAGAGGTGCGGGCTGCGCTGGCGATGTCGGATCAGTACTTCGTACACGAAGGAATAATGCACATCGCCGGAGAGAATCACGTAATGGCCGGGTGTGCGCGAGTGCCTGAAGATGTTCAGGATCACCTGCGCGGCACCGCGGTGCGCCATCCAGTTCTCGGCGTCGACCAGCAGCGGATAGCCCAGCGTGCTGAATACCCGCTGTACCGTCTCGATCAGCTTGACGCCGAAGATCGGCGCGGGTGACACGATGATTGCCGACGGATGATCGAGCAGGGTTTGCTGCAATTCGCACAGGGCTTCCCAATCGAGCAGGCCCGAGGGCTTCTTCAGGTCGCGCTCGCTGCGCCAGCGTCGGGTACGGGTGTCCAGAACGCGCAGAGGTGGGTCGCAGGGCAAGTCGTAATGCCAGGACTGAAAGCGCAGCAGAGCGTCTATCAAAGTGTCTTGCAGCGAGGCGATGAGCTGTCGCTGCCCAGTGTCCTCGGTCAATCGCTGCAAAGTCTGGATCAGAGGTGAGCAGGCCGTTGGATCGTTTCCCCAGCCTTGGCACACAAGGTATCCGATGAGGGCATTGCCGATGATCCGCCGGGAAAAAGGATGACCATAGGCGGTCTGCTCCCATTGCGCCGACAGGTTCCAGTCATCGGTGATGTCATGGTCATCGAAGATCATCAGGCACGGCAGATGCGCCATCACCCGTGCCACGTGGTCAAGTCCGTCGCGGAAGTCTTCGATCAGGGGTTGTTCAGCTTGATAGCGCTGCCGATCTTCAGCCGACAGGCCTTCTGGCATCACGAGCGAGATCAGCGTCCAAGGCGTCGGCGACCACACCAAGAGATACATGGCCATGACTTCGGCCCACGTCACCAGGTGGTTGTCGGCATTGCTCGAGGAAAAGATCGGCTTGCGCTTGCCGCGGAAGAAGCGGCGCCGCAGCGGCTCGTTGCCCTCGTGTGACGGCAGCAGGTCGGCGCGGTGGTAGTAGCCTGCCGGGTGGCGATACAGAGCCTCGCCGCTGTTGACCAGCGCGCCGTCGAGGGCTTCGTCGAACAGGCCTAAGCACTCGACCAGCCCGTGGATGGCCTTGAGGGTAGGGCCGGCTACGTCGTCGGCATAGACTTGATCGCCCGTCATCAGCAGCAGGGCAGGGCGCTGCTGCGGTGCCAGGCTCTCCAATAGCAAGCGATCGGCGCACAGCAGGCCGTCGGGCGCAGAATGATGGGGCTTGCGACAGGAGCCGTGGAGCACGTTGTCCACGCGTCTGCGCAGCACGAAATTGGGCAGATGCCTGCCAGGATAAAGCAGGTGAGGCGCCCAATCGGCGATACCCAGGCCGTTGTCCAGACGCAGGTCGTACTCCAGTTCGACGTCTTCGGGCAGTGGCGCGTCGAATTGCACCTCAAGCAGGTGAACGAACGCATGGCGCCCCATCGCGACCCGTTGGCACTGCTGTAGGGGGTCGATTGGTAGGCCTGGCAGTACGAATTGCGGATTCAGTGGGCGCGAGCCGACCAACCAGATAGCCAGGCGTTGCGACTCCAAGCGTCGAAGCACAGGGCCAGCGAGGACAGCGGGCAGTGAAGAATTCATCGAGACCATCAAATCAAAACGGGCGGAAAATACTGAGTATTTCCCGCCCGTTGCACAATCACCAGATGTATCAGGCTTTTTCCGCCATGACCTTCTCGAGCTTTTCCTGATCGCGTGCGAACTGACGGATGCCTTCGGCCAGTTTTTCGGTAGCCATGGCATCTTCGTTCATCGCCCAGCGGAACTGGCCTTCGTCCAGTACCTGCTTGGCTTCGCCGGCAGACCCCGGCTTGAGGATGCGCGGCAGTTCGCCCTGGTCGTCGCTCAGTTGCTGCAGCAGTTCCGGACTGATGGTGAGTCGGTCGCAACCAGCCAGTTGCTCGATCTGCCCAACGTTGCGGAAGCTGGCGCCCATGACCACGGTATCGTAACCGTTGGTCTTGTAGTAGTCGTAGATGCGCGTGACCGATTGCACGCCTGGGTCCTCGGCACCGGTGTATTCCTTGCCGGTGCTCTTCTTGTACCAGTCGTAGATGCGGCCCACGAACGGCGAGATCAGGAACACTCCGGCATCGGCGCAGGCCTGGGCCTGGGCGAAGGAGAACAGCAGGGTGAGGTTGGTCTGGATGCCTTCTTTTTCCAGCTTCTCGGCAGCGCGGATGCCTTCCCAGGTAGACGCCAGCTTGATCAGCACGCGATCGCGCTTGATGCCAGCCGCTTCGTACAACGCGATCAGTTGACGCGCCTTATTCAGCAGCGCCGGCTCGTCGAACGACAGGCGCGCGTCGACCTCGGTGGAAATGCGACCCGGAATGACCTTGAGAATGCCTGCACCGACCGCGACCGAAAACTTGTCGCACGCCAGTTGCACATCACCCTTGGCATCGCTGCGCACCTGCTTGAGCAGGTCGGCATAACCTTCGATGGCGGCGGCCTTGAGCAGCAGCGACGGGTTGGTGGTGGCATCAACCGGCTTGAGGCGAGTGATGGCCTCCAGGTCTCCGGTGTCGGCGACGACGGTGGTGAACTGCTTGAGTTGTTCCAGCTTGGAAGTCATGGGCGTGCTCTGTCCTGTGAGTGTCTCGACATTACCCCAGCCCTGACAGCCGCTCAAGGCCGAACACGAGGGTTGTCCGAGGCGCGAGGGGCGCAGGGCGAATCCCTGTTCGAGTGCGCTCCGTGCCCAGGGTTCCCCTTACCGGCCCTGCAGCAACTGAGCCGCCTGTTCCACGACTTGCAAGGGCGCTGCGGCCTTGTGGATGTCCGCCGACAACAACTGACGGAAGCGCCGCGCCCCTGGGAAGCCTTGGCCGAGGCCAAGGATGTGTCGAGTGATGTGATGGACGGCCCCGCCGGACTCGACATGCGCTATCAGATACGGCATCAATCGCTCCATCACCTCGCTGCGGCTCACCACAGGTTCCTGGCTGCTGAACAACTGCTGATCCACCTCGGCCAGCAGATAAGGATTGTGATACGCCTCGCGTCCTAGCATCACGCCATCGAAGGTCTGAAGGTGCTCGTGGCATTCCTCCAGGGTTTTGATTCCGCCGTTGAGTATCAGCTCAAGGTCGGGAAAGTCCCGCTTGAGCTGCGCGGCCACATCGTAGCGCAGCGGTGGAACCTCACGGTTCTCCTTGGGCGATAGGCCCTCGAGGATGGCGATGCGTGCATGCACGGTAAAACTCTTGCAACCGGCATCGCGGACCTGGCCGACGAAGTCGCACAGCTCGGCGTAGCTGTCGCGGCCATTGATGCCGATGCGGTGCTTGACCGTCACCGGAATCTGCACCGTGTCGATCATCGCTTTCACGCACTCGGCTACCAGCGCGGGGTGGCCCATCAAGCACGCGCCGATCATGTTGTTCTGCACCCGATCACTGGGGCAGCCGACGTTGAGGTTGACCTCGTCGTAGCCGGCCTCTTGCGCCAGGCGCGCACAGGCTGCCAGTTCGGCAGGGTTGCTGCCGCCCAGTTGCAGGGCCAGCGGGTGCTCCGAGACGTCGTGGCGCAGGAAACGGGCGGCGTCGTTGTGCAGCAGGGCGCCGGTGGTGACCATTTCGGTGTAGAGCAGGGCGTGGCGCGAGAGTAGGCGCAGGAAATATCGGCAGTGGCGGTCGGTCCAGTCCATCATGGGTGCCACGGAGAACCTTCTAGATGGCTCAGCGCGCGTAATTACTGGCTTGGATGGCTCTATCATGCGGTCTCCGGAGGTGCGTGTTTCCAGTGCGTTTTAGCGGGTTTGCAGGGGTTCTAAGCGCAGGCGGCACGGCCTACCGCTTGCCAACGGGCTTATCCCCCCCCGCGACAAAGGCTATGTCGCCTTGGCAATGATCAAAGGGCACAGACGTACTGACGGCACATGGAGTGATATCGGCCCAGGATGAATCGAAAAAAGGGCGCAAGTTTACACGCAGACGTAAACCTTCGCCCGCAAGAATACCTTGGATGTCTGAACCTGATGGCGGGAGACAGGCACACCGCTAGCCGGATGCATTTGAGCGCTCCAAAAAGTCTCCTTCGCTAGCAATGTCCCCCGCGACCTTAGCCTATGCCAGAGGGGGCGATCAGCTACCCCAGCAGGGCTCGTTCCTCACCTGCCAGTACGACGCCTTTTCCATGGAACCGGCTGAGCTCGCCAACCACTCACACTCAGCCCACTGCATGATTCATGCGAATCATTCTCCTGTCCGATTCACGCTCAAGTACGTGCTAGGGCAGCACGAAGGAAGAGTCGCTGGCATAACTAATACGCGCTCTGACACCCCTGGCAATGGCTATTCAACAATGAGGCCTATCTGATGGATATCAACGGATCTCACGTCGCACATCTTCACACCCCTGATAGGGCACATGCAGAAACCGCCCAGCATGCTGTGCAGGCCCAAGGCGTCGGCGCCATAACCGACCCTGCAGAGCGCACCGCTGTACGCGACTACATGCGAGATCGCTTTGCGCAGTATCGTCTGCCCGTGTCGCCCCAGGCGACCCCCGCTGAGGCTGATTTGGCACGAGCACAGCACGAGATGCTGGATTCGATCGCGGACAGTCGAAGCGAGCGGCTTTTGCAAGAAGGCGAGAA
Source organism: Pseudomonas sp. SC11 (assembly GCF_047039205.1). Classification (NCBI taxonomy): domain Bacteria; kingdom Pseudomonadati; phylum Pseudomonadota; class Gammaproteobacteria; order Pseudomonadales; family Pseudomonadaceae; genus Pseudomonas; species Pseudomonas sp. SC11. The sequence goes on from NZ_CP178183.1 coordinate 2,043,336, forward strand.
CCTCGCGGCAATCCGCAGCACGATGGAAAATGCTGGCCGGCTCGATCGTTATGCGACTCACGGAACCGCCCTGGTGGGCGGTCTTCCCTTTACCGGCGTCGTGGCCGCCCAGTTTGCCAAGCCCGAGATTGTCAGCGATGTAACCAAGTTCGTGTTCGGCGAAATCGACAATGGACTGCTCAAAGCCACGGCCGAGGGCGGGGTAGGGGGCATGGAGGCCCACTTTCCGGATGAGTTCTTCCAGCGCCTGTTCGCGGAAGCGAAAGCGGACGCCTTCTTTCTCAAAGCACCCGCAGACAAACTTCACCCTGACGTGGCCAGGGGACTGGAAGCCAAGCAGCAGGGGGCTATTCGCGAAGCGCTTGAGGATGCCAAGCAGATTCAAACCTACCTGGTCGGTGCGGTCATTACCGGGACCGTAGCGGCGTCGTTGAGGTTATCCGGTCGGCCCGAGGCTGCAGATCTGTTCAATAAAATCGCGGTACCGCTGCGTAACTATGCATCTGGACTCGCCACGGCCAACCTCAAGCATAACGCTCAGACCGCTCGGCAAGAGCGGGGTGAAGCATTGTTGTTCGGCTTGCGTGATGCGGGAACTTCACTCGACACGGCCGATCAGGCCAGTGTGCGTCGCACGCTGGAGGGTGAACAAGACTGGTTCTCTGTCTACAAGGCTGCAAAGCAAGGCAGTGTGTTGTCGGCCATTGGGCACGGAGGGCAGCGACTGGGCAATATGCTCCTTGGCGTGCCCGCCAATGCGCTTGACGCTGCGGGCAAAGCGCTCATCAGCGCCAATAGCTTTGGCGCCGGATACTTTGGCTTGGGCGCGACGTTCGCAGGTCGCGCAGCGGCCGAGCACATGGGCGCCAACGCGGTTTCCGGTCCTGCTGCACAGACCGTTGTGCGGACCTCCATCAATACGCTTGGAACCGGCGCTGCGTTCGGTATCTGGGCGTTCGTTGCATCGATGACGAGCACACTCTCTGACAAGGGCAAGGCTTGGCTTAACGATGACAACCACGCCAAACCGAAAGAAGCGCTGCGTTCTGCTCCCCGCGCCCTGGGTAACGCCGCGTTGACTGGCGCGCAATTCGGATATGACGTGGGGCGTGCGGGAGGGCATCTGGGCGCGCAAGTCGCCCGTCGCGGTTTGGAGACCGGAACGCAAGTGAGTCGTAGTGTGGTGGAAACAGGGCAACGCGCCTTGGCGGCTACCGGCAGAATGACCGATGAGCTAGCTGCCAGTGCCAGCACTCTCACTCGAAGGATCCGTAGCCATCGACCCACCGACGATCTGGAGTCTCAGGTGCGCAACGCCGATACCCAGGCCGAGACTCATGAAATGCAGACGCCCGGCAATGCCAACCGCGGCGGCGCCGGTACGGCTTAACTGCACTGTCGTTCCCGCGGCGGTGGCGCCTCTCGGCTCGGCGTCGCGGGGGCGACTGCGATAGTGACTAGATTGGATAGACGTTCAGGGGAGCAGGTTATCCTGAGTCTCCAACTTCACGCGGGTGTGATCATGGGCCTGACTGTTCCCACGTAAGCGGACGAATTGCAATTGCCGTCCGCGCGGATCTATTCATACCTGCCTGAGAAGTGGGGTCGCGTTCGCAAGTCCAACGTCTTTCGATTCACGTCTGGGCAAACAACACCTTGCCAAACGCCTGCGCCGCCAGGTGCACCTGCACCGACCAATCGTCTGCCGCCTCGCTGCCCGCGTCATCGGAAATGTATTTGAGGCACAGAAACGGAATGCCCTCTTCGCGAGCGATCAGCGCCAGGACATAACCTTCCATGTCCACAACGTCATAGGGCGCATCGCCGTGATTGGTCTCGAAGCTATCACCTGTACCGCAGGTGCCCAATGGGATCCCGGGCAGTGACAATCCCTGCTCCAGAATCACCGGCACGTCGGTCAAGGGCGTCTGGTAGCGGGCGAAGCCCAAGGGTGTGACGTCCATGTCCCGTTGCACGAAACGCGTACAACACACCAGCTCACCTTTGCCGTAACGCGGGCTGCCAGCGGAGCCGAGGTTGACGATCAACTTGGGCTTGCGTGTCTGCAGGGCCTTGGTCAGTGCAATGGCGGCATTGACCTTGCCGATACCGGTGAATACCGCATCGACGTGGCTGAATGCATCGGCGGCTTCCGCTTCGAGCGCAAACACGAACAGCGTATCGGCCAAGGTAACGTGGGTGGTGTCATCAATGTGGATCACGGTGAAAGTTTCCTAAGCATTAGAGTGAAGCGTTCTAGATTCTTTTCGGCAGCGTTACCGTCACGCCCAGTCCCCGTCCGTGCAAGCCCTGCGACAGCACGATCGTACCCTTGTGCACTTCGATAATCCGCTTGACGATGGGCAAGCCCAGCCCACTGCCTTGCCCATCCCCTGAGGCCGCAGTGCCCCGATAAAACCGTTTGAAGATCACCTTTTCCTCTTCGGCCGTGATCCCCGGACCATCGTCCATGACCGACACCACGGCATGCGGGGCATGGTGCTCGACCCGCACGCTGACATGGCCACCGGCAGGCGTATAGCGAATCGCATTACTCACCAGGTTCCTCAGCAAAATCTTGAGCCACACTTCGATACCGATGATCCTGACGGGCGTTTGATCGAGCGACAGGCTGATGCGTTTGTCGAAGGCCTGAACCGCAAGATCGGCCTCCACCGCCTCGGCCACGGTCGACAAGTCCACCGGATAGAATTCTTCGATCAAGGCATCGCTGTCCAAGCGCGCCAGCAGCAGAATCTGCTCCATCAGTGTGGTGATACGGGTCACGCTGCGGTTGATTTGCTGCAGGCCGTGCGCCTGGAACTGAGGGTCGGTAGAGCGCAGCACCACTTGTACATGGGTGCGCAAGGCGGCGAGTGGGGTGCGGATTTCGTGGGCGGCATCACCCGTCAGGCGGCGCTCGGCCTCCAGCGCGTTGCGTAGACGCTCGAGCAGCAGGTTGAGTTCGCCGACCAGCCCATGGACCTCGACGGGCACACGGGCCAGGGCAATCGGCTCGAGGTTCCGATCGGAGCGCTTGTGCACCTCTTCCTGCATCGCCTGCAGGGGCGACAAGCCACGGGAGACGCTGAACCAGATCATCAACGCCAGTAGGGGAAAGGCCGGCAGTAGAGGAAACAGGGCATAGATCAGCAGTGTGTTGATGGTATGGCGGCGATAGCTGATGTTCTCACCGACCCACACGTTCATCTCGCCTTGCTGCATGTTCAGCACGCGCCACTGGGCATTCGCCGTCTTGAGCGAGCTGAAGCCGTCCGGGGCGTGGGTGAAACCTTCGGGCATGTTGGCGCTCGATAGCACCGCCTCGCCGTTTTGCCACAGCGTATAGGCCAGTACCCCGCCTCGATGCAGCAGGGGCAGGCCTTTGATCGCTTCGCGGCTGGCTTCGATGGTCTGTTGCGTGACGTCTGCGCTGCGGCCAAGTCGCTCATCGCGGGTGGCAACCGACAGGATGTTGAGCGCAGCCTGACCAAAGTCGAGCATGTCCTCATCGAAGAAGCGCTCGATCTTGTTCGTGGACAAGTAGTAGGTGAAGGCGATCACCATCAACCAGGTCACGACGAAGCTGCCTAGCAACCACGCCAGCAAAAGCCTGCGCACCGACGGCTTGTGCGTCGTTGTGCGACTGAATGACTTGAACGATCCGACGTGCATCGACGCTAGCCCATTTTCTCTTCGGCGATGGTATATCCCATTCCGCGCACGGTCCGGATTAAGCTGTTGTTAGTTTTGCGTCGTACGTGGTGCACGTGAACTTCGATGGCGTTACTTTCGACATCCCCGCTCCAGCCATACAGCTTGCTCTCCAGTTGAGCGCGCGACAGCACCTTGCCTTTGTTCTCCAGCAGCAGACGCAACAGTGCATATTCGCGCGGTGCGAGGTTGACCGGGTCGTCGTCCACCGTCACGGTATGCGTCGAGGGGTCCAGGCACAGGTTGCCGTGGATCAGTTGCGGCACTGCACGGCCCAGCGCGCGACGTGCCAGGGCGCGGATGCGGGCCAGCAATTCTTCGAAGTCGAAGGGCTTGGTCAGGTAGTCGTCGGCGCCGTAATCGAGCCCCTTCACGCGGTCGGCCACTTCATCCCTGGCCGTGAGCAGCAAGACCGGCACTTTGGAGCCGCGGTTGCGCAGTTCATGCAGCACCTCCAGGCCACTGCATCGTGGCAAACCGATGTCGAGAATCACCAGGTCGAACTCATCGGTCGCCAGCGCCTGTTTGGCCAGCAAGCCGTCGGTCAACCATTCGACCCGGTCGCCTTCCTGGCGCAGACCTAACTGAATGCCATCGCCCAACAGCAAGTCATCTTCAACGAGTAGTACGCGCATGCTCTAGCCTTCTTCGCTACGTCAGCAATCCCCAGATACTCAGCGCCGCCTCTGCCAGCAACAGCGCCACGATCAACCACTCCACGCGCAGCTCCTCAAGCACATGGCGATGCTCGCTGAGGCGGTCGGTGGCCAGTTCGTACAGGTCCTGCAGCACTTCGATGCGATCGTCGACGCTGACCAGACGATCGTGCACTTCAGTTTGCATGGCCAGCTCATTGTAGAGCCTGCGCACCGCACTGCTCAGGCCAGTGGGCGCTTTTTCCAGGCGGGTTTCCAAGCGCGTGTAGGCGATACGCCAACGCGTGGTCCGTGTCACGCACGCATCGACGTGACGTGCGCGGGCCTGGTGCCGTTTCTGCGGCAATTGGGTCAGTTCGATGTCGTCATCGGCGGTGCTCCAGGAGGCCGCGATCTCCGTTTCCAAACGCCGCAAGCCACCTTCGTACCAACTGAAGGCGACGATCCCGGCGAGCAGTTCCGTGCAGCGCTCTGGGTTGCCGATAATCAGCGCTCGGCCAGGCCGCCAGAGTATGCGCTCGCCAAAGGACATCGTCTCCAGTGTTGGCTGATCGGCGTCCTCGTCGGTCCTCATCCAGGCTTCCAGGTGCTGGCGCCAGGCGTGACTGGTCTGCAGGCCGGCCGCCGCAAACACCACCAGCAGTTCCTCCGCTGCACTGTCTTCAGGCAAGGCCTGCAGGGCGGTCATGGGGGTACGTTGCAGCAAGGCGGCGTGCGTCGGGTACGGATCGTCGAACTGTGCCAGGCACTGCGACGCCGATGCCTGCACGGCAACGCCTGGCATGAACTTCACCCGATGCAGCACGCAAGCGCTGGGCGCGGACAGGTCCGTGGCCGGCAGGGCGTGTGGCGCGGTCATTTCAATAGGCCTTGAGGGCTGGGAACTGAGTCGGTCCGAACTCGATTTCCTCGATGTCGGGCGGGGCGACGAAGGTGACGCCGTCTTCCAGCAACGGCCCGGGCTGAGCCATCAGGAAGCGTGTTTCCTTGTCCATCACGAAGCACGCCTTGAGGTAATCACCTTCAAGGTGGTCCAGCCAGGTCAGGCCGAGCTTGTGCTCGATGCGACGGTCCAGATCGGCGGCCTGCCAGTGAGCAGGGTCCACCCAGTCCGACGCCAGCAGGAAGCCCCACGACGCCAGGAACGAGGGTACCGCAGCGCGGTAGCTGTGGACCTGACTGAAGACGCTGCGCAGCGTGCGCGCCAGTGCCGCATGGGGTTTGTCGTCGCTGTGGGAGAATTCCAGGCCTTGCACCGCGACCACGCCGCCTGGGCGCAGACGCGAATGCAGCAGTTCGTAGAACTGGCGTGTGTACAGCGCCTGCGCCGGACCGTTGTCGAGCATGTCGACGACATCGATGATGACCACGTCGTACAGCGACGCGTCATTTTCCAGGTAAGCCCTGCCATCGGCCGTCACCAACTCACAGCGAGGGTCGTCGAACGCGCCTTGGTGCCACTGGAACATATGGGTTCGGCACAGCTCCACCAGCTCTTGGTCCAGATCGACCATCACCGCGCGGCGGACACTGGCGTGCGACAGCACTTCACGCAACGTGGCGCCTTCGCCGCCGCCGATGATCAGGACATCGCGCGGCTCATCGTGGGCCAGCATCGCCGGCTGCACCAGCAGCTCGTGGTACAGCGACTCGTCGCTGGCAGCGCTCTGGATCGCACCATCGATCATCAACACGCGGCCGTAGTTGTAGGTGTCGGCGATCAGGATGTTCTGCCAGGCCGTACGGCCCTGGTAAAGCACCCGACGCACGCCATAGAGATAGCTGTCGAACAGATCGCTGTTTTCCAGGGCCGTGATCGCGCTGTCGCCTTCGCGCGCAGGGTCTGGCGGGTAGAAGTAGAAGTGGTTCGGTGGCAGTGCGGGCAGGGTGCCGGCGACGTCCTCGGGGACCAGGTACTTCAAGTCGACGTCATAGCGGTCCGGATCGATCTGTTGCGCGCGGGCAGGCTGATCGTTGAGCGAACTCATCGTGCGACCCCTTGCTCCGAGCCGATGGCCCAGCGCAGCGTCGGGCTGTCGTCGTTGATTGCGCCTGCCCCGCTCAGGGTACGGTTGACCATGCCCACACGGTGCCCTTCCAGCCCGCGGTCCATGCTGGAGATGATGTGACGCTGGCTACCCAGCCGCTCGCTCAGCACGCGCACGGCCTGGGCGCCGTCGAGTACATCGCCGCAAGTGAAGACGTCGATGGCGGCGTACTTGTATTCAGGCCAGGTGTGGATGGCCAGGTGCGATTCGGCGATGACCACCACGCCGGAAATACCGATAGGGCTGAACTTGTGGAAGGTAGAGGTGACGATCGTCGCGTTGGCTTCGCGGGCTGCCTGCAACATGCTGTCTTCGATCCATTTGATATCGTCGAAACGTACGTCGTTGCAGTCGTAAAGTTCGATGACCAGTTGCTTTCCAAGTGCAGAGCTCGGGCGGATTTCTGAGGCTTCATTCAACATGGACGTGTCCCGTTCTAGGTGGGTGTGATGACCGGCGCCATGCTAGGTGGGCGTTGCTTAAGGAACGCTTAAGGTGAGGATGAAGAAAAGTTTAAGCCGTCGACGCACGTTTTTTTCAAGGTCACGAACGGGAGGAATCCGCGTTTTAGTGCTCGGCAAATATTTTTGTGTTGGGCGCCACTTTGGCGAGGCTCATGAAGTTATCGGGGCAGCACAGTACCGTGCCATAAACTGCGCACAGTTCTTTACATTGAGCACCCGGTGCGATGCCAAGTTTGGCCGGTGGCTAAAGGTCCGTTAAACAGGCTTGAGACAGCAGTCGCCTCACACTTTGAAGCGCACTTCGATACTGCTCAAGCCACTTGAGCGATCCAAGGTAATGGCGTCTTCCCCGTACCCGGAGTAGCTCTTGACCAACCGCATGCCGAGCCCGGTTCCGCTCGGTTTCGGATAAGACTCTGGAAAGCCGGTGCCTTCGTCCGTGACCTTGATGCGTGCATCTTCGGCATCGCGCTCGATGGTGACGGTGATCTTGCCTTGACCATACTTCAACGCGTTGGTGACCAGTTCCGAGACCACCAGTCCGAGCGGCGCCATGCGCTCCGGGGGCAACTGGAAGTCGTCGACCGACCACTCGATGTGCGGTTCGCCAAAGGCCGTTCGGATGTCGGACAACAACGAGCGCAAGTACGCCGGCGCACTCAGGGCGTCGCAGTGAGCATCCTGATACAGATGTTCATGCACATTGGCGATGGTCATCACCCGATTGGCCGCGATCTGCAGTTGGGTCTGGACGGCTTCCTCCATCGATAGATTGGCTTGCAGCAGCAACAGACTGTTCACCAGATGAAGACTGTTTCTCACACGGTGATGGGTTTCGGCCACATGCAGGCCGCTTTCGGTGAGTTTGGTGTTTTGCGCCTCGATCAAAGCGGCGAACCGCACTTCCTGCTCATGGCGCTCGGTGATGTCCCTTGAGACCGCGATGATCTTGTCGATCTCACCGTGTGGATCAAGCACCGGAGCGGCCGTGACATCCCACCATCGTGGCTCGCCTCTGGCCGTCGGGCAGAACGATTCGAAGCGCACCGATTCGCCATTACCGACGCGCACCAGCGCGTCCTCGATCACCTGTTTCGAGCACTCAGGCCACAGTTCGATCCACGGCTTGCCGGCGATGTCGGCGAGGTCGCGGATCTGCATCCGGCACAACCCCGCCTCGTTGAAGAACTCCACTTCACCGGTGCGCGAGAGAATCTTCACGCAGTCGGGACTGGCATTGAGCACACTTTCCGAATAGGCATGCGGTGAGTTGGCCTCTTCTTTCGTCGCCAGACGCTCGACGGCCATCGAGATGATGTTGGCCAGCCCCTCGAGAAACACCACGTCGCTCTCGATGAAGTCATCGCCGTCACGGCTGTCTGCCTCCAGTACGCCGAAGATGCCCGCTGTGCCCCGCACTGGAACGTTGATGGCCCGCTCGATACCGTACTCGTTGAGCAGGGCAGGGGTTCTGAACCTCAACTCCTGACCCAGGTGGTTGGAAATGACCGGCCGGCTCGTGGTGTACGCATAGCCCGCTGGGCTGGCTTCGTCGGACCCGACCGTCGCGTTGCCGATGTCGGCGGGCTTCCAGCCGACTCCGTGGGTCAGGCGAAAGGCCGAGTGGTCGTCGTTGGGTTGCAGGACTTTGGCAAAAGGCGTGTCCATCCCCAGCGCCGCCGTTTCACAGGCTTGTGTCAGCAAGTCATCGAGCGAGGTCAGGGTCAGCGCTTGCACTGCAAAGCCAACGACCAACTCATGCTGTCTGCGCAGCCGGGTATGCGAAATCTGCAGAGCGGCACGTACGATTTCGTCAGGCGACAGGTGGGGCATAGAGAGCATCCGGCGTTGGATTGATGAGTCGAGCGAACGGGCGGGGAATCATCATGGCGGCACGTGGCACCCAGGTGTCCGGCATCGTCAGTGAATGGCAAAACATGGCGCAATCTACACCCATCGTTTGGCGGGCACTAGCCATCTGCCATTGGCTTAGTCACTCAAAACATCCAAGTGTTTCCAACTGAGCTAAATCGTATCGATTTGATGCCGTTATGATATAACGTATTTTCGAAAAGCAGGCTTAGACCTGTCCCTCTATAACCTGCGCTCAACCCGCGCCTGTACCCCGCACACCAGGAGCTTCCATGCGATTCACCCCGGCCTCCCTTGCCATCTTCACGGCAATGGTCTCCCCTGACTTGTTCGCCGAGCCGACCGGCAATTCCACCATCGTCCTCGGCGATGTGAACATTACCCATACGGCTGCAGCCGGCGTCGGTAGCGCCTTGAGCACCGAAAATGTGCTGACGTCGGTCGATGTGCTGGGTGGCGATCAGGTCCAGGACAAGAACGTGATGAACAGTTGGCAACTGCTCGGACAGATGCCGGGCATTCAACTCACCGAAACCGGGCAGGGCGCGGAGTCGGGCAAGGTCACGTTCCGCGCGTTCAACGGCGAGGGCTACATCAATGGGATCAAGACCCTCATCGATGGGGTGCCAAGCAACGTCAACAGCGGCAACCAGCGTTTCATCGACATGGTCTTCCCGCTGGATATCGAGTACATCGAAGTGGTGCGCGGCACCAACGACCCGCGCTATGGGCTGCACAACATCGGTGGCAACATCAACTTCGCCACCCGCCAGGGCGGTAACTACACCGACAGTCGCCTCACCTACGGCAGCTTCGACACCCGTGAGGTGCAACTGGCAATCGGCCGCGAGGAGGGCAATTTCGCCCAGAACTACATCCTCGCCAAGCAGGACAGTGACGGCTACCGCGACCACAGCAACTCCAACAAGTATGCGCTGGGCGGCAAGTGGTTCCTCAGCAACGACGAACAGAATTTCCGCGTCGGCCTCATCGCCCGCCTGTACCACCATCAGGCCCAGGAACCCGGTTTCCTCACCCGCGAACAGATGCACGCCAGCCGCACCCAGTCACCGGACAAGAACGGCAACGATGGCGATGACCGCGACATGAAGCAGTTGAGCCTGCACACCGACTGGCAGCTCAACGACGACCTGAGCCTGAGCAGCAAGCTGTACTACAACAGCTACAACGACGACCGCACCATTACTTTCACCGACTACCGTCCAGGCAATGCCCCGCGCCAACGTCGGCAGTGGGACGAACAGCAGCGCGGCATGCTCAGCAACCTGACCTGGCGCGCCAACGAGCACCTGACGCTCGATGGCGGCATCAACTACGAAGAACAGGACAACGCGTACCGTCGCCTGCGCTACAGCTATGGCGTGCCGACCGACTTCGATGTCAGGCCCGCCCGCGTGCAGAACGATGACAGCTACACCCTGCGCAACATAGGCGGTTACGTGCAAGCCGTGATCCAGCCCACCGACGCGCTGAAGATCATCCCGGCGATGCGTGTCGACAAATTCTCCGGCAACACCGAGCTGCTCGGTGGCGCCAAGGCCTCGCTGCAGGACTACGGCTGGATTCGTCAGCCCAAGCTGAGCGTGATCTACAGCCTCACCCCCGAGATCGACGTATACGCCAACTGGGGGCGCACCTTCCAGATTCTCACCGGCTCCACCGCACCGGCCTACATGACCCCGGGGCAGACGTCCTACGATCCATCGATCAATACGGGCAAGGAGGTCGGCATCAAGTTCCAACCGTTCCCGGGCGCGCAGGCACGCGTTGCGCTGTGGCAACAGGATGCCACCGACGAAGTGGCGAACATGCCCAGCACCGGCACCACGGTTGGGCTGGGCGAGACCCGTCGGCGCGGTGTGGACATGCAGATCAGCGCGCAGTTGGACGAGCAGTGGACGGTGTGGGCCTCACACGCCATCCAGGAAGCCAAGGTGGTCAAGGCATTCTCGGCGTCCGGCCAATCGCTGTCGGGTAAACAGGTGTTCTCCACCCCGCGCTACATCAGCAACCTAGGCGCCGACTATCGCTACAACGACGACTGGAAGTTCGGCGTACAAGGCCGGGCGCAGGGCAGCTACTACATCGACGAGCTGAACGAGCAGGGCAAGTACGGCGGTTTCGTGGTGGTGGATGCCAGCGTCAGCTATCGCCTCAGCCCCTCCACCAGCGTCGATCTGCAGGTCAAGAACCTGCTGGACCGTCAATACGAATACGTCTGGTACGACAACTTCTTCTGGGGCGGCGACGACCAGGCGATGTTCTCACCGGCGCCAGGTCGCTCGGCGTTCGTTTCGCTCAACATGAAGCTGTGATCGACGCGCTGTCGTCACCAGGGCCTGCTGCCAGGGGGCGTCGCCCTTGGGCGGCAAGCGCCTCGAGCAGTTGCGCCGCCGGCAGCGGTTTGCCCAACAGATAGCCCTGCAGGGCATGGCAACCCAGCCGCGTGAGCAACGCTTGCTGCTCCTGGGTTTCCACGCCTTCGGCGACGATCTTCATGCTCAGCGTCTGGCCCAGGGCGATGATGGCCGAGACGATTGCCTCGTCTTCATTGCCCTGAACCAGCTCCTTGACGAAACCGCGATCGATCTTCAACTCGTTGGCCGGAAAGCGCTTGAGGTAAAGCAGGCTGGAGTAGCCGGTGCCGAAGTCGTCGATGGAGATATTCACGCCCAGCTCGGCCAGCTTGTCGAGGATCTCCAGGCTGGCTTCGGCGTTGCGCATGGCGGTGGACTCGGTCACTTCCAACACCAGGTGCCGCGGCGCCAGCGCGTATTTTTCCAGTGCGGTGCGCACCACCCGCAGCAGGTCGGCCTGGGCCAGCTGAATCGTCGACAGGTTCACCGCCACGCTCCAACCGTCATGGCCTTGATCGTGCCATTGGCGCATCTGCCGACAGGCTTCATCGATCACCCAGTTGCCGATCGGTATGATCAGCCCGGTTCGTTCGGCATGCGGCAAGAAGCGGTCCGGCGGTACTAACCCCGAGCCTGGACGGTGCCAGCGCACCAAGGCTTCGACGCCGACCATATGGCCGTCAGCGGCGATGAACTTGGGCTGGTAGTGCAGAACGAACTCACCACGTTCCAGTGCCAGGCGCAGGTCGTGCTGAAGCTGCATCTGTTCATGGGCGTTCTTGTTCATGTTGCGTTCGAAGAAGCAGTACCCCGCACGTCCCAGTTCCTTGGCGTGGTACATCGCTGCGTCGGCATTGACCATCAGTTCGTGGGCCGTCAGGCCGTTGTCGGGAAACAACGCAATCCCGATGCTGGCCGAGATATGCAGGACATGGCCTTCGAGGCTGTAGGGGCGGCCAATCGACTCGACCAGTTGCTGGGCGAACAACGCGGCGTCTTCGGGTTCGCGGTGGTGAATCAGGAATACGAACTCGTCGCCACCCAGGCGCGCAGCCGTGTCCTCCGGCCGCTTGCTGGCCAGGATGCGCTCGGACACCTGCACCAGCAGAAGATCGCCCACATGGTGCCCATAAGCATCGTTCACGGCCTTGAAGCCATCCAGGTCCATCAGCAACACCGAGAACGGGTCTTGATGCGGCGTGGCCTTGTGAATGGCCTGGTTGAGGCGGTCGTTGAGCAGCAGTCGATTGGGCAGGCGGGTCAGGTTGTCGTGCAGCGCCAGTTGCAGCAGCTCGCTGTTGGCCTGATCCAGTGAGAGGGACAGCAAGTTGCTGCGTACATCGAGCACGGACACGATCAGCGCGATTGCCAGCACGGCCAGGCTGACGACGATCACGACGACGGCAAGCCATTTGACGTCGATACCGCTGTTGGACGCTTCGCAGTAGCTGCCCAGTGGAAACTGCGCCGCTGCCATGCCGGTGTAGTGCATACCGACGATGGCGCAGCCCATGAGCAGCGAGGCGCCGATACGGGCCCAGGCTTCGCCGCGGGCTCCCCTGCGCAGGCGAAACACGATCCACAAGGCCGCGCCCGAGGCCAGCACCGCGATCAGGATCGACAGCATGAAGATCCACGGGATGTAGATCACGCTTGGTCGCATCAGCAGGGCGGCCATGCCGGTGTAGTGCATGGCCGCGATGCCGGCGCCCATGAGCAGGCCGCCGAGCACCAGGCGAATCCACGGCAGGTTTTTCTGGCACACCAGCCACAGCGCGAAGGCTGAGGAAAACACCGCGATGAGCAGTGACAGCAGGGTCAGCGGAATATCGTAGCCCAGAGGAATCGGCAGATCGAAGGCAAGCATGCCGATGAAGTGCATCGCCCAGACACCGAAGCCCATGGCAAAGGAGCCACCGGCCAGCCAAAGCCCTGCGGCCTTGCCCGTCGAGCTGGCAACACGTCCTGCCATTCTGAGCGCCGTGTAGGAGGCGAGAATGGCGACAATCAGAGAGAACGCTACCAGGACGGGGTTGTGGCTGCTGGGAAGCATAGGATACCGAGACGTAGGAAAAATCGCCGTGAACGCGGCGATAGCGTCTGGCTATTATCGGATGAATCGTTTGTCCTGGTAAATCGATTGCGTCTATGGGAGTGGCACAACCGTGTAATAAGTTCTCGATCAAGTGGCGACCTGCTCACGCCTCATGATGGAGGGGATGAGCGTATGCGCGCGCCGTTTTACTGCCTAGCGCTGAGTTGTCGTATTCAAAACACCGACCTCATGCTGGCCGTCAATCGGGCAACCAGTTTCAGGTTTTTCTGAATGGCTTCGGCCTCCAGTCGGCCCAGCGGTAGATCGCTGGCGGCCACCAACAGGCCCAGCTTGGTGCCGTCGATCGTATGAATAGGCGTGGTGAACAACCCTTCGATGGTGGATGCGCCAAACGCAGCCAGGGGCTGCGGCGGCGTCCACTTGGCAGGCGCCGAGGTCAGCGACGGGTCGCCGCTGCCCAGCAGCTTGTCGAGTGCCTCGAGTTGCGACACGGCAGTGGTCTGACCATGGAAGCTCAATTCGATCTGGCGGTTCTCCATGAAGCCGAGCCAGAGCGAAGGATTCGACTTGCGCAGCGCCAGGTAGCGCACGCCGGTCAATTGAGCAGCAAGTTGCAATACGGCGGTAATGGACTCGTTCTTGTCTATCTCGGCCATCTCGGCACTTAGCAAATCCGATCGGCGATGATCGGCTGAAGGGACATTCATCTCATGAATACTTTTAAGTTTGCACATTCGTCCCACCTTCATCCATGGCGAGTTCTGTGCAGTTGGGTGTCAGCTCAATACTTGAACGGAGTGGGCAGTCATTATTCAGTCAGTTGTCATCAGCCACGTACCCGTTTTTGCAAGGGCACATGGGCGCGCTGCGTCGAGTCTAGAAAAGCGAACGCATCGCTGGTTGGATGATCAGCAGCACGATTCGATAATGGCACTTCAGTAATCGTTCCATAGTTTTTATTTTTTTTGATCGCGTGATTATCAGTCGCATTTTGATCTCTTGTGCAACCTGTTTAACGAAGCAGATGCTGTAACGATTTATGTATTCAGTTAGTTGAGCCAATAAACTGGCGTCAAAACAGGCTATGGTCAAAACTGCATGTTCGTAACTTTTATCAAGGATCGAAAATGCTCACTCCACGCTCAATAGGTGGCGCCATCATTAGCCTTGCGTGCCTGCCGCTCTATGCACTTGCCGCCGATTTCACGCCCGCACAACGCCTCGAGCATGCCCAGGCCGAGCAGCAAGCCTATCTGGCCACCGTGCAGCAATTGGTCGATGTCGACACCGGTACCGGACAGGCCCCAGGCCTGAAGACCGTCAGCGACCTGCTGGTCGAACGCCTCAAGGCGCTGGGTGCCGACGTGCAGACTCGCTCAGCCAATCCTTCTGCGGGCGACAACATTGTCGGCACGCTCAAGGGCACGGGCAGCCAGTCGTTTCTGCTGATGGTTCACTACGACACGGTGTTCCTGCCAGGCACGGCAGCCAAGCGGCCGTTCAAGGTGGCGGGCGATCGTGCCTATGGGCCTGGCGTGGCCGATGCCAAAGGCGGGGTGGCGATGATCCTGCATGCGCTGAAGCTGCTGCAGGACGAGCAGTTCAAAGGCTTCGGCACGCTGACCGTGCTGTTCAACCCGGACGAGGAAACCGGTTCGGCCGGTTCGAAAGCGCTCATCGCTGAACTCGCTCGCCAGCATGACTACGTATTCTCGTACGAGCCGCCGGACAAAGATGCCGTGACGGTCGCCACCAACGGCATCAACGGCTTGCTGCTGCAGGTCAAGGGTACGTCGTCCCACGCAGGCTCCGCACCCGAAGCCGGGCGCAATGCCGCAATGGAACTGGCTCACCAGTTGCTGCAACTCAAGGACCTCGGCGATCCCGCCAAGGGCACCACCGTCAACTGGACGATGCTCAGGGCTGGAGACAAGCGCAACATCATTCCCGACAGCGCCTCGGCCGAGGCCGATATGCGCTACTCGGACGTGAGTGAAAGCGAGCGGGTGCTGGCCGATGCCCAACGCATCGTGCGCACGCAATTGATCGAGGGCACCGAAGTCAGCCTGCGTCTGGACAAGGGGCGACCGCCGCTGGCGAGAAACGCCGGTTCCGAGCAACTGGCCAAGACTGCCGAGAAGCTCTACGGACAGATCAACAAGCGCATCGAACCCATCGCCATGCGTTTTGGTACCGACGCCGGCTATGCCTATGTGCCGGGCAGCGCCAAGCCGGCGGTGTTGGAGACGTTGGGTGTAGTGGGGGCCGGCCTGCATGCCGAGGATGAATACATCGAGCTGTCGAGTATCGCCCCGAGACTGTACCTGACCGTCTCGATGATTCGGCAGCTGTCTGCCACAGTGCCCTGACGGCATTGCGAGAGAGGTCAGGGCGTGTCTGCGCGCGAGCGGCGTATCTGCTGGGCCAAGGTGTAGGCCGCCCCACGCAGTTCGTCGAATCGATCATTCAACTCGACATGCCCTGGCTTCCAGGAAAAGCCGTTGCTGTCGTAATGCTGCCCGAGGACCACATCATTGAACGAACCCATGCCGCCGTAGGCTGATAGCAGAAAGTCCGCGCCGCCGCCGTCACCGGCGAGCAGACGGGTCCGTGCCCGGCGCATCCATTGACTCCAGTGCTGGTCGCCATCGCCTTCGAGCAACAGGGCCAAACGTTCGAGTACATGCACCAGTGCCAGGGTATCCGCATTCATCGGCAGTGATCACTCCACATAGCGCACCCACAGGTGCGAACGTCCCTCGATACCGGCGCGCAGCGCGTCCAGTCGTACCTCGTGCTGTTCAGCCGGAACGTTGTACAGCGCGCACAGGTCTGCCGCAACGCGCGCTGCTTGCGCTGCATCAGGCGCTTCGGCCCGTGTGAAGCCCAAGTACGAGGCACCGACCCCCATCAGGGTATAACCGTGGGTCTGTTGCAGGTGCCGGGCCAGCGCGCAGTTCTGCGCAGGGTCCAGGTCGCTTTCGAAGTAGCCATTGGGGAACGCGGCCAGGGCCTGCCAAGGCTGCTCGACTGGCGCCGCCAGCGCGAGCATTGGCTGATCGATCAGCATCAGCGGTTTGGCTTGATAGGCCAGCCAATGCTCCAGCGCGGCGTCATCCAGGGTCAGGCCATGGGCACAAAGGGCCTCGAACGAGAGGGCATCCGCCTGGCGCAGAAGAATGCGCAGGCAAGGGGCGAACTCTGCCTTGGTGGTGGTGTAACCCAGGTACTGGCCGTTCTCGAAGCACTCGGGCGGCAATTGCCCCAGATCCGCCTCGCTCACGGCGTCGAGATTCGAAGACAGCCGTGCATGGCCGCTGGTGTAGAGCGCTTGGGGCAAGTCATCCAGCGAAAACAGCACCGTGCAGCCTGAGTGACGGGCAGCGATCTCGCGGCCTGCTGTCGACAGTTCGTCCATGCGCGTCAGGCCGTCGAGGCGGTAGGCATCGCACGTGCGCGAAGACGGGTTGTGGGCGCTGTCGTTGCCAAGAAACTGAATGATCATTGCGCCTGCTCCGCGGGGTGTTCATGGTTCTGTCTGAATCCGTGCCGGTAAGGAACCGGCTGCGCCATTGAACGAAACCACGGCTCGCCTGGCAACGGCACTGGCCAGGGCGCACAACAGATTGTTCAGCAATCACAAGCGCCAGTGCCGCCTGTCACTGAAGCCTGTGGGCGGCGCACTAGCGGGTGGCGTTCAGCGTGCGCTCGATGAGTTTGATCACTGTGTCGCGCTGCTTGGCGGCGAGAAAGTAGGCGGGCAGGTTGGCGATGTCGCCGTAGACACCGCGCCGAGGTCGATCGGTGGCACGCACGTATTCGACGATTCGCCGGGCATGGTCTCGGTCCCAGGCCCAGAGCAGCCTGCCGCGAACCGACCATTGCCACCAGGCGTCCTGGGGCCAGTTCAGCAAGTGAACGAAAGGCGCCTGGCACGTCTGGCATTCGACCACGCCACGGGTGAGGGGCACGTAACCCTGCCCGTGGCTCGAACCATGCAGCAGGTGCTGGCTGGAACTGCCGGCAGGCGCCTGCCATGGCAGCAACTGCGGGTAGCGCTCCACCACGTACCAGCCGCCCCAGCGACGTGCCGGTTGATCGGTTGGCAGAACGGTGGTGAATTCGAAGGGTTCGATGAACAGGGCCTGCCCCTGGCAATGGGGGCAGGTCGCTTCCAGGCGATCGCGATGACTCATGGGTAACCTTGATGAACTCGACAGCGCCGGGCCGAGGCTAGCAGCGGTCCGAACGAGCTGCAACGCTGTGCTCGGACCGCAGCGCCGTCGAACTCACAGCACGAACACATTCACCTGCCGCTCCAGTCCTTGGGCCAGACGCTGCAGCGCGCCCGCCGTTTCGCTGGTCTGCTCCACCGCCTGGCTATTGTGTTGCGACATCTGGGCGATGCGCTCGACGTTACGCGCCACATCCTGGCTGGCGGCGGTCTGTTCGCGCAGGGCCAGGGAGATCTGGTCGACCACACGGACCACGTCGGCGGAGGACTGGCGTATGGTGACGATCGCTTCGCCGGCCTGTTGCGCCAGGGCCACGCCGCCTTTGACCTGCTCCACCCCCACATCCATGCTGCTCACCGCATCGCGGGTGCCGAGCTGGATCTTCTTCACCATGTCGGTGATTTCCTGGGTGGAGTTGGCGGTGCGCTGCGCCAGCAAGCGCACTTCATCGGCGACCACCGCGAAGCCGCGGCCCTGCTCACCGGCCCGTGCCGCTTCGATGGCCGCATTCAGCGCCAGTAGATTGGTCTGCTCGGCGATGCTCTTGATCACCCCGACGATGCTGGAGATCTGTTCGGCGTGCTGGTCCAGTTCGCCGATCTGGCCGGCCGAGGCCTGCACCGTGTCGGCGATCAGGCGCATGCTCTGCAGGGTCTCCTGAATCACGCTGCCGCCTTCGGTGGATTGCCGTCCCGACTCGCTGGACAGCGCGTGGGCATCGCCAGCGTTGTCGGCGACATGGTTGATGCTGACGGTGAGCTGCTCCACCGTGGCTGCCATGGACGACGCTGAATGCGACTGTTCCTGGGCCGAAGCCGACAACTGCAGCGAGGCGCTGGAGATGCTCTGCGAGGCGCTGACCAACTGCTCCGCGCCCTGACGGATCTCACCGATCATGCTGCGCAAGCGGGCCTGCATCGCGGACAGTGCCTGCAGCAGAGTGCCGATCTCGTCACGTCCGCTGCCGTCGATGGCGTTGTCCAGACGTCCTTCGGCGATGCGCTGGGCAACGTCAAGCGCCTGACCCAGGCGGCGACTGAGGTTGCCCGACAGCGACCAGGCGATGAGCATCGCCAGCACCACGGCGGCCAGGCCGCCGCCAATCAGGATCGCGACCGCATCGCGCTTGGCGTCGTTCATCGACGCGGTGCGCTGGTCTTGCAGGGCTTTCTCGCTGGCGCGCAGTTCGCCGATCACTTCGCGCATGGCGTCCATCTTCGCCCGACCACGGCCGGCGGCGATCTGCTCGGCCAGTGCGGAGAAGGGTTGAGCCCCTTGGTTGACCTGCTCGCGCAGGGACAGGCTGGATTGGATATCGTCCTGTAGCCATTGCCCATACAGCGCCTGCAGACGCTCCAGGCGCGCCTGCTGCTCGGGATTGTCGGCGGTCGCCGCCTTGATTTGATCGTGATAATCGGTGAAGCCTTTTTCGCCTGCATGCATGGGCGTCAGGAAGCTGTCCTGGCCGGTCAGGGCATAGCCGCGCATGCCGGTCTCGATGTCGATCAGGCTGCGCAGTACCGCGCCCGATTGGTTCAGTACCTCATAGCTGTGGATGTTGCGCTTGACGCTGCTGCTGACCTGATCGAAGCCACGCAGCGCGGCCAGTACCAGGACGAGGATGATCAGCAAGATCAGCGCGAAGCTGGCGTAGAGCTTTTTGCGAAGACTGAGGTTGGCAAACATCGAAGGAGGGCTCCCGAAAGCACGGACGGATCGCCTCGCCCCGCGCAATGCGGGTAGTGGCTGTTTGATACTCAAACGGCATCAGTGCTCCGACGAGACTTGTACAAGGAAAGTTCGCTGTACAAGTAAATATTCATCATTGATGTGTTTTGCCACGCGTTTGGAGAGGTTTGATGAGGTGAGCCCCTTCATTGCGTACGTTGCCCACTGCATGACCGACGGCATGCCAGCGAAACGCGGTATCGGGCTTGCCGCCGCTATGCACGATCTCCAGCGCCCGTTGCAGCGACGTGGCTGGATCGATCCATTCACGTGCCAGCGCTGCCGTCAGCACCACAGGTTTACGGCCATGAATATCCGCAAGCCGCCCATCGGCCGGCGCAGTAACAATGACGAAGCCTTCACGCACCTCGGCCAGGTCATGGCCTGGGGCTTCGGCCAGTGCGGCGAAGAACAGCGGCTCACCCTCGGCGGCCTTTACGTACCAGGGCTGCTTGCTCCGGGCATCGTGTACGGCCACCGACCATTCATACCAGCCGCTGGCCGGCGCCAAGGCCCGTCCGCCTGGCCACAGCCTGCTGAAAAATCGGCCATTGCCGAGGGTTTCGGCGCGGGCGTTGATCGGCACGGGGCCTCTGTCGCGAGCCCAACGTGGCACCCAGCCCCAGGGCAGGTCGTCCACCTGCACGCCGTCGGCCACCGGACGGATGATCGGCGCACGGCTGCGCGGGGCGACGTTGTAGCGATTGATTCGCTCGTCGTCGTAGCCATTGATCACCACCAGGTCCAATGACAACTGCTTGAGGTAGTGATCCATGGATTCATAGATCGAATAACGTCCGCACATGGGTGACCTCTACGTTTGTCGGCCTGCGATTGACCGACCTGCTGCTGGCTAGTTAACTGTATATGCATACAGTCTGCCCTGAGTTCGACACCATGACCATCACCTTCCTGGGTACGCCGACCGGCGGACCCGACCTGCATCCACGCTACGCCTTTCGGGTGCCCGCTGGCTTCCCATCGCCGGCAGACGACCACTTGGAGCGGCACATCTCGCTGGATCAGTTGTTCGACCTGCGCGCACCGCATGTCTATCTGGTGCAAGTGGAGGGCGACAGCATGCGCGGCGCGGGGATTTTTTCCGGCGATATCGTCATCGTCGACCGTGGCCGAGAGGCCGAGCATGGCGACATCGTCATTGCCGCGTTCAATACCGAGCCGGTGTGCAAGCGCCTGTTCCGTCGTGAAGGCGTGGTGATACTACAATCGGAAAATCCGGCTTACCCGCCTCGGCACGTGCTGGAAAGCGACGAGTTGGTGGTCTGGGGTGTGGTGCGTTACAGCGTGCGTGATCATGCGCAGTGATCAGGTGTTCGCGTTGATCGACTGCAACTGCTTCTATGCCAGTTGCGAACGTGTGTTCCGGCCTGACCTTGCGCGGGTGCCGATCGTGGTGCTGAGCAACAACGATGGTTGCGTGATCGCCCGGTCTTACGATGCCAAGCCCTTCGTGAGGATGGGCGAGCCGTATTTCCAGGCACGGGAAAAGCTGCGCCGCCACGGGGTCGTGGCGTTTTCCTCGAACTACGCGCTGTATGGCGACATGAGTGAGCGGGTCATGTCGTTGATCGAGTCACAGGTGCCGGCGGTGGAGGTCTACTCGATCGACGAATGCTTTGCCGACCTGAGCGGTGTCCCGGGTGATCTGACCACCTTCGGCCGGGCCGTGCGTTCGAAGGTGATGAAGGGCACGGCGATCCCGGTGGGCGTCGGTATCGCCCGGACCAAGACCCTGGCCAAGCTGGCCAATCATACGGCCAAGCGTCTGCTGGGGCAGACGGGCGGGGTGGTCGACATCACCGAGAACTTCAAGCGCGACTGGGTGCTGCGCAACACCGATGTCAGAGAGGTCTGGGGTATTGGCAAACGCATGGCCTTGCACCTGCAAGGCATGGGCATCCACACCGCGATGGACTTGGCCCGGGCCGACGCGCCGACCTTGCGCGACACGTTCAGCGTGATGATCGAGAAGACCGCTCGGGAGTTGCGCGGTATTTCGTGCCTGGCGCTGGAGGACGCCGAATCGCCCAAGCAGGAAATCTGCTGCAGTCGTATGTTCGGTACCCGCCAGACCGAACTCGAACCCATTCGCCAGGCGGTGGCCACCTACACCGGACGGGCAGCGGAAAAGCTGCGACGCCAGGGATCGTTGTGCCGGCAACTGCGGGTCAGCATTCGTACCGGCATGTTCAATACGGGCGAACGGCACCATGCTCAAGGGGCACTGGTGCAGTTGCCCTATGCCACTAACGACACCTTGCTGCTCACTCGCTCGGCGACCGAGGCGTTGCAACGGATCTACCGCGAGGGCTACCGCTACAGCAAGGCCGAAGTCCTGCTGCTGGACCTGTGTCGGCCGGGTGAGGTCACCGACGATCTGTTCACGCTGGCGCAGCCTGAGGCAGATGGCCGTCTGATGGGCGTGGTGGATGCGATCAATGGACGATTCGGCCGAGGCACCCTGAGGACGGCCAGCGTGCCCCTGGCGCCTGAATGGGCGATGCGCAGAGACTTGATGAGCCCGTCGTATACGACACGTCTGGATCAGCTGTGGAAGGTCTATGCGCGCTGAGGCGAGCATCGAAGGTGGCTTGAGAAACGATTATGGCGAAGCGTGTATGTAAATATTTGCAACTAAGAAGTATTTACATATAGCATCTCGCCGCTTTTGCACTCACCTGTCATTTATCGTCTCGTCTGGAACCCCCATCGATGCGTCGCATGATCGTCTCGCTGTGCCTGCTCAACGCCGCTGCGCCCCTGGCGCTGGCTGCCGAACTCCCGGCTGCCACCGGTAACGTCGAACTCGACGCCGTCAACATCAACGCCGACGCTGGCGACTACGAGCGCGCTGATGGTCCGGTACAGGGCTACCGAGCCAGCCGCTCGGCCTCGGCCACGCGGACCGACACCTCGCTGCACGAAACGCCGCAGTCGATCAGCGTAGTGCCCAAGGATGTGCTGGACGATATTGGCGCCACGCGCCTGCAGGATGCACTGGACTACGCGGGCGGCGTAGGCCGGGCCAACAATTTCGGTGGTCAGGGCCTGACGACGTTCACCGTGCGCGGCTTCACCACCGGCGAGTTCTATCGCAACGGCTTCCCGATCAACCGCGGCTACCCCAACGCCCCGGACGCCAACACCATCGAGCGCCTGGAGGTGATTCGCGGGCCGAACACCGCGCTGTACGGCCGCGGTGACCCAGGCGGCACCTTCAACGTGGTGAGCAAGCAGCCGCTGGCCGAGCGCAAGATCACCCTCGGCAGCCAGTTCGATGATCAGGGCATGCACCGTGCCACGCTGGATGCCAGCGGCCCGCTGAACCAGGACGGGTCGCTGGCCTACCGCCTGAACCTGCTGGGCGAGGGCGGCGACAGTTTCCGCGACGATGTGCGTGGCGAACGCTATGACGTGGCGCCGGTGCTCAGCTGGCAGGTCAACGACAGTACCAAGATCACCTTCGAAGGTGACTTCATGCGCAACAACCATCCGCTGGACCGTGGCCTGCCGCGCTACCCGACCCAGACCGGCAGCCTGTCGCGCGACACCTACCTGTGGGAGAAGGGTAGCGACAACCTGCTGCACAACGACAACAACATGGCCCAGGTGCGCTTCGAGCATCAGCTCAACGACAGCTGGACCCTGGGCGGCGGTTTCCAGTTCCTCGACGGCTCGCTCGAGGGCAACGCCGTGGAGGCCAACGGCGCCCCAGCCGACGGCCGCACGCTGCAGCGCAACTTCAACTACCGCAAGCTGGAGTGGACCGACCGCGACTGGCAGCTCAACCTCACCGGTCACTTCGACACGGGTAGCTTCAGTCACACCTTGCTGACTGGCATCGAGTACGAGAACTACGACTACAACTCGATCATTCAGCGCTCGTCGGCGGCTTATCCGGTCGATATCTACAACCCTGTTCTCGGCCAGCCGCGTCCCGCGCTGACTCGCGTCACCACCTGGGATAAAGAGAACCTGCAGACCTGGGCCGCCTTCATCCAGGATCAAGTGACCCTGACCGAACGCCTCAAGGCCCTGGCCGCTGTGCGTTTCGAGCGCTTCGAGCACGACTACGACAACAAGCTGAACAACGCCGGCGACTTCACCAAGGCCGAAAACAGCGTCACCCCACGCTTCGGCCTGATGTACGACCTGACCGACACCGTAGCCGTCTACGCCAACACCGCGCGCTCGTTCAAGCCCAACACCGGCACACCGGCCGGTGGCGGTGGCTTCGATCCAGAGAAGGGCAAGTCCTATGAAGTGGGCGTCAAATGGGAGGCCCTGGAGCGCCAACTGAGCGTGGACGCGGCGCTGTATCACATCGTCAAGGAAAACGTGCTGACCCTGGACCCGGCCAACCCCGCCAACAACCTGGCCGCCGGCGAAGTCCGCAGCCGTGGCCTGGACCTGAACGTGACCGGCAACATCACCCCGGCATGGAAAGTCATCGGTGGCTACGCCTATGTCGATGCCGAGGTCACCAAGGACAACCGCCTGGCCACCGGCACGCGTCTGGCCAACATTCCGCGCAACAGCTTCAGCCTGATCAACACCTATGAGTTCCAGGACGGCTTCGCCAAGGGGCTGGGGCTGGGCTTCGGGGTGAAATACGTGGACGATCGCAAGGGCCAGACCGAGAACGTCACGTACACCATGGACCGCTACAGCGTGGTCGACCTGCTCAGCTACTACAAGGTCAACGAGCACGTGCGCCTGAACCTGGACGTGAAGAACCTGTTCAACAAAGGCTATGACGAAGCCGCGTGGAACAACTACGTCTATCCTGGTGCACCGCGTACGGTGCAGGCGGGCGTCGCCTACACCTTCTGAGGCGTTGTGGCATTGGCGTGTCGAGGGAAAAGCAGTATCGTGGCGCGCCCCAGAGATCACCGCAGCGCCAGGGAGTCTCGATGCTGCTTTGTCCCTCCACTGTTCGCCGAACCCTGCCATGGGTTGGCTGAAACGTCTGCTCGGTTTCCAGGCGCCACGCCGGGAGACCGGGAACGTTGCGCTCGCGCAGCTGCCGTTCGGCCTGGCCAGCGGCGCCACGCTGACCCTCGATCCTGCCCTGGGCCCACGGCTGTCCGGTCACGCCCATCTGTTGCTGCCCCCAGGGCCACAGCCGGTGTGGGCGGTGGGCGAAGTGCCGCTCGACGCGTCGACGCGTCTGGCGCGCTTCTACCTGGACGACGAGGACTACTGGCTGCAAGTGGTGATGAACGGCCCGCGTGCGTCGCAGGCCGGCGACATCGTGCTGTTCGGTTACCACAGCGTGCAGCCGATCGCCGACGATGAGGCGTTCAAGCGCCTGGCGGGTGCCTCATCGACCGTCGGCCTTGCACACGTGGTGCATGACGGCGAGATCTTCGCTCGCCAATGGGGCACCGATCCCGGCCAGGCCCGACTGGTGCCCTTGACCGAACGGGTCAGCAACCCGGAGGCCCGCTACCTGGTGCGTCACCTGTCGATGCTCTACGCGCGCGATACGGGCCTGCCCGAGCGCCGGGAATTTCTGCTGTTTTCAGTGGAGGAGGATGCGGCGGGCAGCGTCTGCCTCAGCACTTCACTGGGCATTACCCTGTACCCCACGGACTTTCACGTCACCTGACAAGGAACTCGCATGCTCGAAGCCCTGCGCCACTCGATCAACGCCCAGGCGTTCATTGCCTTCACCCTGTACATCGGCTTGGCCCTGGTGCTGTTCTGGCTGTTCCAGTTCATCTACACGCGCCTGACCCCTCACCGCGAGTTCGCCCTGATCCGCGACAACAACAGCGCCGCCGCCGTCGCCCTGGGCGGCGCGCTGATCGGCTTTTCGCTACCGGCCAGCAACATCATCACCTACAGCATCGGCCTGCTCGATGTGGTGATCTGGGTGGTGATCGGCGCCGTGGTGCAACTGCTGGCCTTCTCCATCGCCAGTTGGGTGCTCAAGGGCCTGGCCGCGCGCATCGCCAAAGGCGAAATGGCTGCCGCGATCTACGCCGCCGCCGTGGCCATCAGCGTCGGCCTGCTCAACTCGGCGTGCATGACCCCGTCGGTCTGAGCCAGGAGGAACCGGACATGAAACGCAGTTCTCTCAAGCTGGTGCTGGCCGGCTCGTTGCCGCTGACCCTGACCGCCTGCGGATGGGGCGAGGACACCTACGAGGTCAGTCAGCGTGTCGACTACGCGGACGTCGAGGCGTGCGTCGCCGACAACGTACCGCGTCGCGACTGCGAACAGGCCTCTCAACAGGCCCGGCTCGAACAGCAGAAAAATGGCCCGAGGTATGCCAGCAAAGCCGAGTGCGAGGCCGTGTACAGCCCCGGCGGCTGCGAAACATACGACCTGACCCATTACCAGCCGCAGTTGGACGGCTTCGCCTTGCAGACCACCGGCGAAGTCAGCCAGGCGCAGCTCGATGCCGCCAACAACGACCCGAGCTTGCACGCCCAGACCAGCGGCCTGGGTCCTGCGGCCACGGGGGTGATCGCCGGCATGCTGCTGAGCAAGGTCGTCGCGCCGGACAGCCGCCGTTACAGCGCACAGCCCCTGTATCGCTATGGCACCGGGCCTGACGATTTTCGTCGCGACGTGGTGCGGCAACGCAAGGACGAGGCGCAGGCAGCCAGCAGCGGATATTCGGGCGGCGGTGGCTACAGCGGTGGCGGTGGCTCTACCGCCAGAAACGATTACTACACGTCCTCCAGCCGTCGCCAGGTGGCGTCTTCGGTGATCACCCGCAGCGGCTTCGGCAGCGCGGCGCTGGCCCGCGGTGGTTGGGGCGGCAAGTCGTTCAGCTTTTTCGGCGGCTGAGCATGCGCCGCATCGCCCTGGCCGAACGTCCAGACTGGCGCGCCACCGCCGAGCGCGAGGGGTTCGCCTTTCATACCTTCGACGGTGAGCGCTACTGGGACGAGCGCGCCTACTATCGGTTCAGCGAAGCGCAGGTTGTGCGCGACCTGCAGGCGCCGACTCAAGCATTGCACGCGTTGTGCCTGGACGCCGTGGCGCGGATCGTCGACAGCGAAGCGCTGCTGACGCGCCTGGCGATCCCGCCGGCGTACTTCGATCTGGTGCGCCAGTCATGGCGTTCGCGTGATCCGCACCTGTACGGCCGCTTCGATTTCAGTTACGACGGCCGTGCGCCGGCCAAGTTGATCGAAGCCAACTACGACACGCCCACCTCGCTGTACGAGGCGGCCGCGTTTCAGTTGATCTGGCTGGAAGAGCAGATCCAGCGCGGGGTGCTGGCGCCGCACGCCACTCAGTTCAACCGCATCGCCGAAGACTTGGTGCAGGCGTTCTCGACCTTCGACCGCCAGGGCATCTTCCATTTCTCGACCATCGCCGGATCCGTGGAAGACCGCGGCACCACCGATTTTCTGCGGCGCATGGCCGAACATGCGGGCATCGCCACGCGGCACATCGATCTGCAGGACATCGGCCTGGACGCGCGTGGGCGTTTCGTCGATCTGCGTGGCGAGCCGATCGCGCGCCTGTTCAAGCTGCATGCCTGGGAGCACATCTTCCATGAGCCTTTCGGTCCGGCGATCCAGGCCAGTGGCACGCAGTTCGTGGAGCCGGCGTGGAAGTCGCTGCTGTCCAACAAGGGCCTGCTGCCGCTGTTGTGGGAGTGGCATCCGGGGCACCCGAACCTGCTGCCAGCCTATCTGGACCCAGACCCTCTGCAACCAGTACCCAAGGGCTGGGTGCGCAAGCCGTACTTCTCCCGCGAAGGGGCGAACGTCGATATCCGCACCGATGACGATCAGCGGGTGTTCGAGGACGGTCCGTACGATGACGCGCCCTACATTCTCCAGCGCTTTGCGCCGCTGCCCAGGTTCGGCGACAGCTACACGCTGATCGGCTCATGGGTCATCGGTGACCGGGCGTCCGGCATCGGGATCCGCGAGGACGATACCTTGATCACCAAGGACAGTTCGCGTTTCGTGCCCCACGTGGTGCTGGACTGAGCGCTACCTCGACAGTTTGACTATCTGATACCCGCATGTCGGAACCCGAATGTCGGATACCCGCATGTCGCTTTCAAGACGTGCTCCGTCGTTTGCGCGCAACCTGTTCGCCTTATCGGTGCCATGCTTATCAGGATGTCCGCAGACCAGGTGCGCACAGACGCACCGGCACGGACGAGGAGGGCGGCCGTGATCCTGTGACCGTGACAGGCCCGGCACGCCACAGCAGAACACCGCCGGACGTCCGTCTGCATGGAGCGACGACGCCGGGTTGCCGAGGTCCGCTGCATGCCTGATGAGACGCTTGACCTGCCCTTGATTCACCGCGTACTGGACAGCCACAAGGAGGTGCCGGGCGCGTTGCTGCCGATCCTCCATGCCATCCAGCACGGTTTGGGCTACGTGCCCGACGCCGCCGTTCCCGAGATCGCCCACGCCTTGAACCTCAGTCTGGCCGAGGTGCGTGGGGTGATCAGCTTCTACCACGATTTCCGCACCTCGCCGCCGGCGCGCCACACCTTGCGCCTGTGCCGCGCCGAGTCGTGCCAGAGCCGGGGCGCCGAGGCCCTGGCCGCACAGTTGCGCGAGCAGCTCGGTCTGGACGATCACGGCACCAGCGCCGATGGCGCGCTTAGCCTGCGCCCGGTGTACTGCCTGGGTGCCTGCGCCTGTTCACCGGCGCTGGAGCTGGACGGTCAGGTGCACGCCCGACTCACCCCTGAGCGCCTGCGGGCGCTGGTCCAGGGCTGCATGACGGAGGCAGGCGCATGATCACCTTGCACCTTCCCTGTGATTCGCTGGCCCGCGCCGTGGGCGCCGACCAGGTGGCCGAGGCCCTGGAGAGCGAAGCGGCACGCCGGCAACTGCCGCTGCAGATCCGCCGCACCAGTTCGCGTGGCTTGTACTGGCTGGAGCCGCTGCTGGAGGTGGACAGCCCGCAAGGCCGCCTGGGCTTCGGAACGGTAGGTGCCGAGGACGTGCCTGGCCTGCTGGACGCGTTGACCGGCGACGCCACCCATGCGCTGGCGCTCGGCCCGGTCGAGCAGATCCCTTACCTGAAGACCCAGCAACGCCTGCTGTTCGCCCGCGCCGGCATCACCCGGCCGTTGTCGCTGGACGACTACACGGCCCATGGCGGTTTCGAGGGCCTGCGCCAAGCGGCGTTGCTGGACGGTGACGCGGTGGTCGCCGCCGTGCTCGACTCGGGGCTGCGGGGGCGGGGCGGGGCGGCGTTTCCGGCCGGCATCAAGTGGCGCACCGTGCGCCAGGCGCCGGCGGCGCAGAAATACATCGTCTGCAACGCCGACGAGGGCGACTCGGGCACCTTCGCCGACCGCATGCTGATGGAAGGCGACCCCTTCCTGCTGATCGAAGGCATGATCATCGCGGGCCTGGCCGTCGGTGCCAGCAAGGGCTATATCTACGTGCGCTCGGAGTACCCGGATGCCATCGCTGCGCTCAACGAGGCCGTGATCCTGGCCCGCGAGGCGGGGTACCTGGACGTCAACGGCAGCGGCGTGGCCTTCGAGCTGGAGGTACGGGTCGGTGCTGGTGCCTATATCTGCGGTGAAGAGACCGCACTGCTGGAGTCGATCGAGGGCAAGCGTGGCATCGTTCGCGCCAAGCCGCCGTTGCCGGCACTGGAGGGCTTGTTCGGCCAGCCAACGTTGGTGCATAACGTGCTCACCCTGGCTTCGGTGCCGATCATCCTGGCCAAGGGCGCGGCGTTCTACCGCGACTTTGGCATGGGCCGTTCGCTGGGTACCTTGCCCTTCCAACTGGCCGGCAACGTCCGTCATGGCGGTTTGGTGGAGCGCGCATTCGGCCTGACCCTGCGCGAGCTGGTCGAGGGCTATGGCGGCGGCACCGCCAGCGGCCGACCGTTGAAAGCCGCGCAGATCGGTGGGCCGCTGGGCGCCTGGGTGCCGCCGTCGCAGTTCGATACGCCGCTGGACTACGAGGCCTTCGCTGCCATGGGGGCGATGATCGGCCACGGCGGCGTGGTGGTAGCCGACGACACCCTGAACATGGCCAGCATGGCGCGTTTCGCCCTGCAGTTCTGCGCCGAGGAATCCTGCGGCAAGTGCACCCCCTGCCGGATTGGTTCGACCCGCGGCATGGAAGTGGTCGACCGGTTGATCGCCAGCAGCGATTCGGCTGCCCGTGAGGACCAGGCGCATCTGCTGCGTGACCTGTGCGACACCCTGCAATACGGCTCGCTGTGCGCCATGGGCGGCATGACCGCCTATCCCGTCGCCAGCGCCCTCAAGCATTTTCCTGCCGATTTCGGTCTGGCCAGCCCGGAGGCCGCGCAATGATCAACTACTTCGACCCCGCCAACAGCGACATGGACCTGGGCACGCCTGCCCGTGACAGCGAGGTGCAGGTCAGCCTGAACATCGACGGCCGTGCCATCAGCGTGCCGGCCGGTACGTCGGTGATGCGCGCGGCGGCGCTGTTGGGCACCAGCATTCCCAAACTGTGCGCCACCGATACCCTGGAAGCCTTCGGCTCGTGCCGCATGTGCATGGTCGAGATCGACGGCATGCGCGGCTACCCGGCTTCGTGCACCACGCCGGTCAGCGACGGCATGGTGGTGCGCACCCAGACCCCGCGCCTGGCCGACCTGCGGCGCAATGTCATGGAGCTGTACATCTCCGATCACCCGCTGGACTGCCTGACCTGTTCGGCCAACGGCAACTGCGAGCTGCAGACCGTCGCCGGCCAGGTAGGCCTGCGCGAGGTGCGTTATGGCTATGAGGGCGCCAATCACCTGACCGAGGCAAAGGACGTTTCCAACCCTTACTTCGACTACGAGCCGAGCAAGTGCATCGTCTGCAGCCGCTGCGTGCGCGCCTGTGAAGACATTCAAGGCACCTTCGCGCTGACCATCAGCGGCCGTGGCTTCGAATCGCGGGTGGCGGCGGCCGGTGGCGACAACTTCCTGTCTTCGGAGTGCGTGTCGTGCGGTGCCTGCGTCCAGGCCTGCCCGACCGCGACGCTGACCGAAAAGAGCCTGGTGCAGATCGGTCAGCCGGAGCGCGCGGTGATCACCACCTGCGCGTATTGCGGCGTCGGCTGCTCATTCCGGGCGGAAATGAAGGGCGATCAGTTGGTGCGCATGGTGCCGGACAAGAATGGCGGCGCCAACCACGGCCACGCCTGCGTCAAGGGTCGTTTCGCCTGGGGCTACGCCACCCATCCGGACCGTATCACCCAGCCAATGATTCGCAAGCGCCTGGAAGATCCCTGGCAGGAAGTCAGCTGGGAGGAAGCGCTGAGCTACGCGGCCAGCGAGTTCCGGCGCATCCAGCTCAAGTATGGGCGCGATTCGATTGGCGGCATCACCTCCAGCCGTTGCACCAACGAGGAAGCGTACTTGGTGCAGAAACTGGTGCGTGCTGCCTTCGGCAACAACAACGTCGACACCTGCGCTCGGGTCTGCCATTCGCCGACCGGCTATGGCCTGAAGCAGACCCTGGGCGAGTCGGCCGGTACCCAAAGCTTCGATTCGGTGATGCAAGCGGACGTGATCCTGGTGATCGGTGCCAACCCTACCGATGCGCACCCGGTGTTCGGCTCCCAGCTCAAGCGTCGGCTGCGCCAGGGCGCCAAGTTGATCGTCATTGATCCACGCCGCATCGACTTGGTCGATTCGCCCCATGCCCGCGCCGAGTTGCACCTGCAACTGCGTCCAGGCACCAACGTGGCCATGCTCAACGCCCTGGCCCACACCTTGGTCAGCGAAGGCCTGCTCGATCAGGCGTTCATCGAGGCGCGCTGCGAAGGCGCGGACTTCGCTCGCTGGCGCGAATTCGTCGGCTTGCCGGAGAACGCGCCCGAAGTGCTGGGCCCGGTCTGCGGTGTGCCCGCCGAGCAGATCCGTGCGGCGGCCCGGTTGTACGCCGAAGCCGGTAACGCGGCGATCTACTACGGCCTTGGGGTCACCGAGCACAGCCAGGGCAGCACCGCCGTGATGGGTATCGCCAACCTGGCTATGGCCACCGGCAACATCGGCCGCGAAGGCGTCGGGGTCAACCCGCTGCGCGGCCAGAACAACGTGCAAGGCTCCTGCGACATGGGCTCGTTCCCCCACGAGCTGCCGGGCTATCGGCACATCTCCAACGAGACCGTGCGCGCCGAGTTCGAGCAGGCCTGGGGCGTGACCCTGCAGCCCGATCCGGGCCTGCGCATCCCCAACATGTTCGAAGCCGCGCTCGATGGCAGCTTCAAGGCACTGTACTGCCAGGGCGAGGACATCGCCCAGAGCGACCCGAACACCCAGCACGTCACTGCCGCCCTGATGGCCATGGAGTGCGTGGTGGTGCAGGATATCTTCCTCAACGAAACCGCCAAGTTTGCCCACGTATTCCTGCCGGGCAGTTCGTTCCTGGAAAAGGACGGCACCTTCACCAACGCCGAGCGCCGCATCTCGCGGGTGCGCAAAGTGATGGAGCCGATGGCCGGCAAGGCCGACTGGGAAGCCACTGTGGCCCTGGCCAACGCCTTGGGTTATCGCATGGACTACCGTCATCCTTCCGAGATCATGGATGAAATCGCCCGTCTGACGCCCAGCTTCCATGGCGTCAGCTACGCCGAGATCGAGCGCCGCGGCAGCCTGCAGTGGCCCTGCAACGACGCGGCGCCCGAGGGTACGGCGACCATGCACATCGATCAGTTCGTGCGTGGCAAGGGCCGCTTCATGCTTACCGGCTACGTACCGACCGACGAAAAGGTCAACGCGCGCTATCCGCTGTTGCTGACCACCGGCCGTATTCTCAGCCAGTACAACGTCGGGGCGCAGACTCGGCGTACCCACAACGTCGCCTGGCATGACGAGGACCGCCTGGAAATTCACGCCAGCGATGCGGAAAGCCGTGGCATCAGTGACGGCGACTGGGTGGGCGTGGGCAGCCGTGCCGGCCAGAGTGTCCTGCGCGCTCGGGTGAGTGCGCGGGTCGCACCGGGGGTGGTCTACACCACCTTCCACTTCCCCGAGTCCGGCGCCAACGTGATCACCACCGACAACTCCGACTGGGCGACCAACTGTCCGGAGTACAAGGTCACTGCGGTCGAGGTGGTGCGCGTGTTCCAGCCGTCGGAGTGGCAGAAGCGCTACCAGCATTTCAGTGACGAACAACAGCGCCTGCTCAAGGAGCGGCGTCAGGCCGAGGGGCAGGAGAAAGCCGAGGTGCGTCGATGAGCAATGACAGCCTGGTCAAGATGGCCAACCAGATCGCCCACTACTTCGACAGTGAGCCGGATCGCACCTTGGCCGTGCAGGGGGTGAGGCAGCACCTGCAGAGCTTCTGGACCCCGGCGATGCGTCGCCAGTTGAGTGAGTGGATCGAGGCCCATGCGGGGGAGGGGCTGGATTCGAAAGTGCGCGAAGCGTTGAGCTAGTCGGTACAGAGCCGCCCTGATCGCTGACAGGGCGGCTCCCCTCGAACATGAAACCTCCGTCATCTTCCCTCGGCGCGCCCGGTGCTAGGCTCGGGTAAATTCTCGCCGCGGACTTTTCCTATGGACATGAACTGGCACCAGGCCCTGCAACAGAGCCTGAGCTGGCTGGCATTCGCCTTTTCGATCACTGTCGTCGCGTTCATCGGCGCCGCTGTGCTGGCGGTGCGTTTTACCCGCTGGGGCCAGCAGTTCTGGCAATTGGCGGGTGCTTACTTCAATTTCAGGCGCAGTTGGCGGCCATTGTCGATGTTCGCGCTGTTGCTGTTGCTGACGCTGTTTGCGGTGCGCATGAACGTGCTGTTCTCGTTCTGGTACAACGGCTTCTACGACGCTTTGCAGAGCCTGGATCAGAGCGCCTTCTGGTACTTGCTGGGCGTATTCGCCGTGCTGGCGAGCATTCATGTGGCACGCGCGCTGTTCAGCTACTACGTCACGCAATCGTTCAACATCCACTGGCGCGTCTGGCTGACCGAACGCCTGACGGCCGACTGGATGCAGGGGGATGCCTACTATCGTGGGCAGTTCCTCGAGCAATCCGTGGATAACCCGGACCAGCGTATCGAGCTGGACATCAGTGCCTTCGTATCCGGCTCGGTGTCGCTGGCGCTGGGGGCGGTCGGCGCGCTGGTATCACTGGTGGCGTTCACCAGCATTCTCTGGGGGCTGTCGGCACCGCTTGCGGTCGCGGGTGTCGAGGTGCCGCGGGCGATGGTGTTCGCGGTCTACCTCTATGTGCTGATTGCCACCTGGATCGCCTTCCGTCTTGGCCAGCCATTGATCCGGCTGAACTTTCTCAACGAGAAACTCACGGCGAACTTTCGTTATGCACTGATGCGCCTGCGTGAAAACGCCGAGAACGTGGCCTTTTATCAAGGTGCCCAGGTCGAGCGCGGGACCCTGCTGGGTCGCTTCTTCGCACTCATCGGCAATGTCTGGGCCTTGGTCTGGCGGACGCTGAAGTTCAATGGTTTCAACCTCGGCGTCGGGCAAGTGGCGGTGGTGTTTCCGTTCATCCTCCAGGCCCCACGTTTCTTCAGTGGGGCCATCAAGCTCGGCGATGTGATGCAGACCGCGCAGGCGTTCGGACAGGTACAGGATTCGCTGTCGTTCTTCCGTGAGTCCTACGATACCTTTGCCAGCTACCGCGCCACCCTGGACCGTCTCACCGGCTTCGTCGATGCCAACCGCCAGGCCGTAGCGTTGCCGCAACTCACGACTCGCGAGTTGTCGCGTGCGTTGGCCATCGAAGGGTTGCAGGTGTGTCGCCCTGATGGGCAGCGCTTGATCGCCGACCTTGACCTGCACCTGCAGGCTGGACAGGCGCTGCTGATCAAGGGCCCATCGGGCAGTGGCAAGACCACGCTGCTGCGAGCGCTGGCTGGCCTCTGGCCCTATGCCGAAGGTCAGGTCGGACGGCCGCTTGGGCACTTGGCACTGTTCTTGTCGCAGCGACCGTATCTGCCGCTCGGCGATCTGCGCGCTGCCATCGCCTATCCAGCGCCCTCGAGCCCGGAGCAGGACGCGAAAATGCAGCAGGTGCTGCGTCATGTGAGCCTGGCGCATCTGGCCGAGCGGCTGGAGGAAAGCCGAGAGTGGTCGCGCATTCTGTCGATCGGTGAGCAGCAACGTCTGGCCTTCGCGCGGGTGTTGTTCAATCAGCCGCACGTGGTGTTTCTCGATGAGTCCACCTCGGCGATGGACGAGGGGCTCGAACATGCGCTGTACTCGATGCTGCGTCGCGAGATGCCGGAAACACTGCTGGTCAGCGTCGGTCACCGCAGTACCTTGGCGAGCTTTCACAGCCACCGTCTGGAGCTGGATGGGCGGGGTGGTTGGGCGATGGTCGAGCAGGAGGCGGTCGTACTGTCCTGAATGTCGGTCTGTTGCGCAGGACTTTTCAGCGCTCCAAGCAAAAGCCCCCAGACATCGCTGTCTGGGGGCTTTTGCTTGGAGGCGAATTTACATGTTGGGGTAGTTCGGCCCGCCAGCACCTTCGGGGGTGACCCAGGTGATGTTCTGTGACGGATCCTTGATGTCGCAAGTCTTGCAGTGCACGCAGTTCTGCGCGTTGATCTGGAAGCGCTTGCTGCCGTCTTCCTGGGTGACCACCTCGTACACGCCTGCCGGGCAATAGCGCTGGGCGGGCTCGTCGTACAGTGGCAGGTTGGTGGCGATCGGCACATTTGGATCGGTCAGTTTCAGGTGGCAGGGTTGTTCCTCTTCATGGTTGGTGCTGGAGAGGAAGACCGAGCTGAGTTTGTCGAAGCTGAGTTTGCCGTCGGGTTTCGGATAGTCGATCCGGGTGGAGTCGGCCGCAAGTTTCATGCAAGCGTAGTCCGGCTTGGTATCGCGCAAGGTGAAAGGCAGCTTGCCAGCGAACCAGTTCTGATCGACGTAGTTGAACGCCGCGCCGAACAGCGGGCCGAACTTGTGCATGGCCGGGCCGAAGTTACGGCTGGCGTACAGTTCCTCATACAGCCAGCTGGCCTTGAACGTCTCGACATAGCGATCGAGGGTGTCGCCGCCTTCGCGACCGGCCAGCAGGGCTTCGGCCACCGCGTCGGCGGCGAGCATGCCGGACTTCATCGCGGTGTGGCTGCCTTTGATCTTGGCGAAGTTCAGCGTGCCCAGGTCGCAGCCGATCAGCGCGCCGCCGTTGAACACCATCTTGGGCAGCGAGTTCAGGCCGCCTTTGCAGATGGCGCGCGCGCCGTAGCTGATGCGTTTGCCGCCTTCGAGGTATTGGCTGATCACTGGATGGTGTTTCAGGCGCTGGAATTCGTCGAACGGCGACAGGTAGGGGTTGGCGTAGGAGAGGTCGACGATCAGGCCGACCACTACCTGGTTGTTCTCCAGGTGATAGAGGAAAGAGCCGCCGGTGTTTTCGGCGCTGACCACGTCCAGCGGCCAGCCGGCGGTGTGCACCACCAGCCCCTGCTCGTGCTTGCTCGGGTCGATCTCCCAGATTTCCTTGATGCCGATGCCGTAGTGCTGCACATCGGCTTCGCTGTCCAGGTTGAAACGCTTGATCAGTTGCTTGCCGATGTGTCCGCGGCAGCCCTCGGCGAACAGGGTGTATTTGGCGCGCAGTTCCATGCCCGGCGTGTACAGGCCTTCCTTGGGGTTGCCCTCACGGTCCACGCCCAGATCGCCCGTGACGATGCCGCGCACCACACCGGCGTCGTCGAACAGCGCTTCCTGGGCGGCGAAGCCTGGATAGATTTCCACGCCGAGGTTTTCGGCCTGTTGCGCCAGCCAGCGGCACAGGTTGCCCAGCGAGATGATGTAGTTGCCCTGGTTGTGCATGGTCTTGGGCACGAACAGGTCGGGCACCTTGACCGAGCTGCCCGCGTCTTTGAGCACATAGATGTCGTCGCGTTTGACTTCGGTGTTCAGCGGCGCGCCGAGGGCTTTCCAGTCGGGGAACAACTCATTCAGCGCACGGGGCTCGAACACCGCGCCAGAGAGGATGTGGGCGCCCACTTCGGAGCCTTTCTCGACCACGCAGACGCTGATCTCGTTACCGGCTTCGGCGGCCTTCTGCTTCAGGCGGCAGGCGGCGGACAGGCCCGCCGGACCTGCGCCGACGATGACCACGTCGAATTCCATGTATTCGCGTTCCACAGGTTCTCTCCTACTCAAGGCTCGTCGCGTTTGCTTTGTCTTATGGGTGTCTCGAATGCCCGCTCACGGTGGGGGCAGCGGTAGCCGTGCCAGAGGCGGACTACACCGTATTGTCTTGGCCGCGCATTATATCTACACCACTTGGCGGGTCCAATACAAACGTTTGTTTGAATATGCCGCAGCCCAGTAAAATCACAGGTGTACGGCTGGAGGCTGGCCGATTTGCCGTATTGACCCGATTGGGTGTTACGGTCAAGATACGAGCGGTTTTACGCTCGCCGTAGGCTGATCGTCGGGCGCAGGTGCACCTCTAAAAGCCAGGCGTGGAGCAGGGTTTTCCGGCCAAAACCCGTCGTGTAGTGAAGTCTACACGGCACGACAGGAAATGACCCGAGGGTTTTGCCTTCCGGGTCGCCACGAGACTCGGTGGTCACGGCAAATTTCCTCGCCCCCGGAACGTTTTCAGAGGTGTCCTTGTACCCACGCGCATTCGCCGGGCACGCCCCAGGCGACATTCTTTTCACCGGAGAGTAACGAGGAATCCATGAAGGTTCTTGTAGCTGTCAAACGAGTGGTCGACTACAACGTCAAGGTTCGCGTCAAAGCGGACAACTCCGGCGTCGACCTTGCAAACGTCAAGATGTCCATGAACCCCTTCTGCGAAATCGCCGTTGAAGAAGCCGTGCGCCTTAAAGAGAAGGGCGTAGCGACCGAGATCGTCGCCGTCGCCGTCGGCCCGACCGCCGCCCAGGAGCAACTGCGTACTGCCCTGGCCCTGGGCGCTGATCGCGCCATCCTGGTCGAGACCGGCGAAGAGCTCAACTCTCTGGCCGTGGCCAAGGCGCTCAAGGCCATCGTCGACAAGGAACAGCCGCAACTGGTCATCCTTGGCAAACAGGCAATCGACAGCGACAACAATCAGACCGGTCAGATGCTCGCTGCGCTGACGGGCTACGCCCAGGGCACCTTCGCCTCCAAGGTCGAAGTGGCTGGCGACAAGCTCAACGTCACCCGCGAGATCGATGGCGGCCTGCAGACCGTCGCGCTGGCGCTGCCGGCGATCGTCACCACCGACCTGCGTCTGAATGAGCCACGCTACGCGTCGCTGCCCAATATCATGAAGGCCAAGAAGAAGCCGCTGGAGACCGTCACGCCGGACGCGCTGGGCGTGTCCACTGCCTCCACCACCAAGACCATCAAGGTCGAAGCCCCGGCTGCCCGCAGTGCAGGCGTCAAGGTCAAGTCGGTGGCCGAACTGGTCGAGAAGCTGAAGAACGAAGCGAAGGTAATCTGAAATGACTATCCTGGTTGTCGCTGAACACGAAAACGCCGCACTGGCGCCTGCCACCCTGAACACGGTCGCTGCTGCGGCCAAGATCGGTGGCGATGTGCACGTGCTGGTCGCAGGTCAGAATGTGGCCGGCATTGCCGAAGCTGCCGCCAAGATCGCGGGCGTGGCCAAGGTCCTGGTGGCCGACAATGCCGCCTACGCCCACGCCTTGCCAGAAAACGTCGCGCCCCTGATCCAGGAACTGGCCAGCGGCTACACCCACGTGCTGGCCCCAGCCACCACCAATGGCAAGAACATCCTGCCGCGCGTCGCTGCACTGCTGGACGTCGACCAGATCTCCGAGATCATCGCGGTCGAGTCCGCCGATACCTTCAAGCGCCCGATCTACGCGGGGAACGCCATCGCCACCGTGCAATCGAGCGCTGCGGTCAAGGTCATCACCGTGCGCACCACCGGCTTCGATGCCGTGGCCGCAGAAGGTGGTTCGGCGGCTGTGGAGGCGGTCGCGGCCGCTCACGATGCAGGCAAGTCGTCGTTCGTGGGCGAGGAGTTGGCCAAATCCGACCGTCCGGAGCTGACTGCCGCCAAGATCGTCGTCTCCGGCGGTCGTGGCATGGGCAATGGTGACAACTTCAAGCACCTGTATACCCTGGCCGACAAGCTCGGTGCCGCGGTCGGCGCCTCGCGCGCTGCAGTGGATGCGGGCTTTGTGCCCAACGACATGCAGGTCGGTCAGACCGGCAAGATCGTCGCACCGCAGTTGTACATCGCCGTCGGTATCTCCGGCGCGATCCAGCACCTGGCGGGGATGAAAGACTCCAAGGTGATCGTCGCCATCAACAAGGACGAGGAAGCACCGATCTTCCAAGTGGCCGACTACGGTCTGGTCGCCGACCTCTTCGAGGCGGTGCCGGAGCTGGAAAAGCTGGTCTGATCCAGACGCTTCACTTATAAAGAAGCCCGGCCCTCGCCTTGAGGGTCGGGCTTTTTTTATGGTGGGTCCGTGCGGTGTGGTCAAGGAGAGGGCAATGAAGTTGGGCAAATCCGGCCGCTGGCTGATGTGCATGATGGCCGTGACGGCTTCGCAGGCGATGGCGGCTGGCAAATGCGAGAAGCTGGTGGCGACCGGTAGCCCGGACGCGCCGCCTTACTCCTGGCAAGACCCGAAAGACCCCAGGCATTTGATCGGCGCCAACGTCGACCTGTTGCGCCAGGTGGCAGGCGAGCTTGGCGTGAAGGTCGAAGTACTGAGCGCCGGACGCCGGGATCAGGCGCTCGAAGAGGTTCGCAGCGGGCGCATGGACGTGCTGCTGGATACGCCCATGCAGGTCGCTCAGCTGACCGCGCTGGACTACATTCATCCGCCACTGCAACTCAATGAATACCTGGTCTGGACCCGTCATGACGCAACCGTGACGCTGGACGGCCCAGCTGACCTTGCCCGCTACCAGGGCAGCGTGTCGGAGAAGGCTCGGCTGACCCCGGCCTTCGAGGCCTTCGCCAAGGCTCAGCTCAAGCTGGTGCCCTCGCAGAACCTGACTCAAGCCTTGCAGAAGCTGGTGCTGGGCCAGGTGGATTACGTGCTGGCCGGGCGCTATTCGGGCATGGCCATGATCCAGAGTCTGGGGTTGGGCAGTGACCTCATCGCTCGGGACCTGGTGGTGGACCGGCCTGGGCTGTACTTGGCCGTGTCCCACAACTCGGCCTGCAATGACGCCTGGTTGCGTGGGCAATTGGCGAAAAAGCTGACAGAATTGCCGGTCTCTGGTGCCTCCGAGGCGGTGCTGCAACAGAACGTGGAGCGCTGGAAGGCGCAGATGCAGATGACCGCTGACGCCCCCAAACAGTAGGAAGATTGTGTGAGAACCCAACCCCTGATCCTGGCCCTGGCCGTCGTCGGCCTCGCCGGGTGTGCCAATGACCCGGCCCCCAATGAGCAGATGCGCCTGTCCGAACAAGCCCTTGAGCAGGCCAGGGCGGTTGGCGCTACCGACCAGGTCGACACCTTCAAGCTGGCGGAAGACAAGCTGGCGCGGGCCAGATCCAACATGACCAGCCAGGACTTTCGCGACGCTCGCATGCGCGCCGAACAGGCCGAGTTGGATGCGCGCCTGGCCGAAGCCCAGGTGCTGACGGAAAAGAGCGCCGAGCAATTGAAGGTGGTTGACGCGCGCGTCAAGCGTCTGCGCAAACAATTGGAGGTGCAGCCATGAATCGCACCCTCAAGCCTTTTGCCACCTTGGTATTACTGGCGTTTGTCGGCCTCCAGGGCTGCGCGAGCCAGCGCAGTGAGTCCGCGTTGGTCGATGCGTCCACCGCCTTGCAGAAGGTCAAGGATGACTCCGATGTATTGCGCAGTGCTCCGCGCGATGTGATTCGCGCCGGTGAATCGCTGGCGCGGGCCGAGCGTCTGGCAGGTTATGTGGGCACCGGCAGTGACGTACGCCATTACGCTTATCTCAGCCAGCGCTACAGCGAGATCGCCCGCGAGCATGCCAACCTGGCGCTGAATCAGGAGCGTCTGGCCAAACTCGATTTGGAGCGTCAGCGTCTGCAACTGGCGTTGCGCGAGGCGAAACTGGACAGTGTTCAGCAGCAGGGCAAATGGGTCGAATCGCAGATCGCCGCACTGGCCTCCGAGCAGGGCGAGCGCGGTCTGGTCATGACCCTGTCGGACGTGCTGTTCGACACCGGCGAAGCGCAGTTGAAGAGTTCGGCCAGCCGCACCGTGCTCAAGCTGGTGCAGTTCCTCCAACTCAATCCGCGACGCGTGGTGCGCATCGAGGGTTATACCGACAGCACCGGAACGCCGGAAGACAACCTGAAGCTGTCGCGCGATCGCGCCCAGTCGGTAGCGGACATGCTGGTCGACCTGGGCATCGATGAGAAGCGCATCGAGGTCCAGGGCTACGGCGATCAGTATCCGGTAGAGGTCAACGCGTCGGAGCGGGGCAGGGCACAGAATCGCCG
The DNA here is from genome assembly GCF_047039205.1 of Pseudomonas sp. SC11. Classification (NCBI taxonomy): domain Bacteria; kingdom Pseudomonadati; phylum Pseudomonadota; class Gammaproteobacteria; order Pseudomonadales; family Pseudomonadaceae; genus Pseudomonas; species Pseudomonas sp. SC11. The sequence continues at coordinate 2,083,817 of NZ_CP178183.1, forward strand.
GGTCGAGATCGTCTTTTCCGACGACAAGGGCAGGCTTGCGCCGCCACGCTGAGGCGGTTGACGCGGCAACGGGTTGTTTTGGCTATCACGCAACTGTAACGGCGACTATCCTCTGATCTGTCCCAGTACACTTTGCAACTGTTCCGGTATTCTGTCTGGACTGTGAGTGGCACAAAAACAACGAATCTGTCCGCGTCTCGAGAATCACCATGACCAATCTGCTGTTGTACCAGCGTATCGCCCAGCAACTGGCCGAGGACATCCGTCGCGGTGTCTACCAGCCTGGTGAGCGGGTGCCGTCGGTGCGCAAGATGAGCGCACAGCTCAACGTCAGTCACGCCACGGTGTTGCAGGCCTATGCCAATCTCGAGGACCAAGGGCTGATTCGCGCCCGGCCGCAGTCCGGCTATTACGTCCACCAGACGCCCGCCTTGACTGCGCCGACCCCCGACATCGCGCGGGTCGAGCGTCCAGGGCTGGTCACGCGGGCCAGTATCATCCAGCAGGTGTTGACCGAAGCGCGCCGCGACGGCGTGTTTCCCTTCGGCGCAGCGGTCCCTCACGTGGACTACCTGCCCGTGCGCGCACTGCATCAGCAGATCGCCAAGGTCACTCGCTTCCACAGCCCGCGCGCCTTCAGCTATATGTTCAGCCCAGGGTTCGAGCCGCTGCGTCGGCAGATCGCCATCCGTATGCGCGATGCCGGGGTGCTGGTCGACCCGCGCGAGGTCATCGTCACCCATGGCTGCGTGGATGCGCTGCAGATGTCGCTGCGCGTGTTGACCCGTCCCGGCGACCTGATCGCTGCTGAATCGCCGACCTATTACGGCCTGCTGCAATTGGCTGACCTGCTGGGTCTGAAGGTCATCGAGATCCCCAGTGACCCGTCCACCGGCATCAGTCTGGAGGCCTTGCAACTGGCCGCCAACCAGTGGTCGATCAAGGCGCTGGTGCTCACGCCACGCCTGAGCAACCCGCTGGGCGGCACCATGCCCGAGGAGCGCCAGAAGCAGTTGCTGCGCCTGGCTTCGGACTTCGATATTCAGATCGTCGAAGACGATATCTATGGTGAGCTGATGTTCGAACAGGGCCGGACCAAGGCCCTCAAGGCCTTTGACCGACTGGATCGGGTGATCTACTGCTCGAGCTTTTCCAAGACGCTATCGCCCGGTGTGCGCGTCGGCTGGATGATTCCGGGACGCTATCAGGATGAGATCCAGCGACTGCAGACCTTCACCACCCATTCGGCCTGCAGTGTCACGCAGATGGGCGTGGCGGCCTACCTGGAAAATGGTGGTTACGACCGCCATCTACGCTTCATCCGCCAGGAATACCGCAAGAACCTCAGCGCCTATCAGTTGGCGGTACAGCAGCATTTCCCCGAGGGCACACAGATGACTCGGCCGACGGGCGGATTCATTCTGTGGGTCAGTCTTCCGGGGCGGGTCAATACCCAGGAGCTGCATGTGCGGGCGCTGGAGCAGGGCATCAGCATCGCGCCCGGGCTCATCTTCAGCAACACCGAGCAGTTCAACCACTGCATTCGCTTGAACTGCGGGATTCCCTGGAACAGGGAAGCCGAGCGTGCAGTCATGACGTTGGGGCTGTTGGCCCAGCAGTTGTGTCGAGAATCGTCTATGGCCATTTTCTAGCTTGTCATATGCGCGTTTAACGGGGAGCATAGGCATTTTGATGCCATGCCTTTGATCGCTATGAATGCCTTCCGTCTTTCTGCACTGCTATTGTGTCTAGCGTGCCCCTTGTGGCCCGGCATTGCGGTGCATGCTGCGCAGGCGCCAGCTGCGAGTGAGGCCGCGTCGGCTAAGACGGGTGGTGCCGCTGCCACGCCTTCCGCCAAGCAGGCTGCCAAGCCGGTCGCGAAGAAGCCGGCGAAGACGCCGAGCAAATCGGCAGCCAAGGCCAAGCGCAAGGCGGCCAAGAGCAAGTCCGTCGGTAAGGCTGCCACCCAGCCGCTGCCCAATCCTAAGCTCGACCTCAGTCTGCCGAGCGATATGGTGAGAAATCTCAAGCCGGCTGTAGGTTCCACGCCTGCACCCCGAAAGGCATTGTTGCCTGCCATGTTTCCCGACAAGTCTGCCGGTGATGACAGCCCGTTCCAGCTCAATGGCAGGCTGATCAGCAATGAGATGCAGCTTCAGTTGCGTAACGACAGCCGTCGTGACGTGGAGGGCGCTGCCATCGAATTTGAATTCCGTAACTGACTGTCGAGTCACGGCGGATTTCATTGAGTCGGCAATTTCAAACGTATGTTTGAGCGGTTAGTATCCAGGGATGTCCGTCCCGTTCTGCTCCAGGGAGTGCAGTTGTCATGAAATGCCGTGAGGGCTGCGGTGCCTGTTGCATCGCCCCGTCCATCAGCTCGTCGATACCCGGAATGCCGCATGGCAAGCCGGCAGGCGAGCGCTGCTTGCATTTGTCCTTGGATAACCTCTGTGCTTTGTTTGGCAAGCCCGAGCGGCCGAAAGTCTGTGCCGGATTCAAGGCTGAGGTGGACATCTGTGGGAGTGATCGCGACGAGGCGATCAGGATCATCGGCTGGCTGGAGCGAATGACGGCGGCGTGACATTGGGCTCTTCGACAAAAGGAACAAGATGATGAGATCGATCAAGCGCGTTGTTTTGCTGTGTGGCATGGGCGTTCTCCTGGCGCCGGTAGCCTGGGCGGAGAACTGGCAAGTGGCCAAGGACGAGGAGGGCATTCAGGTGTCCCTCAGCGAAGTGGCTGGCTCGAAGTACAAGGCCTATCGTGGGGTCACCGTCATCAAGGCGCCATTGGCCAAGATCAAGGCGCTGCAGGAGGATGTGGCGAGCTCTTGCGCGTGGGTGCATGAATGCAAGTCACAAAAGCTGCTCAAGCATGAGGGCGACCAGAGCTGGACCTATACGCAGTTCAATACGCCGTGGCCGGTGACGCCGCGTGACTCGATCCTTCATGTGACCACCGTGCAGGAAGCGGACGGCAGCCTGATGCGCAAACTCGAAGGTGAGCCCAAGTACCTGCCTGAAGAGAAGGGCTTCGTGCGAGTGGCCCAGGTGGAAGGCTTCTGGAAGCTGGTGCCCAAGGGTGACAGTACCGAGGTGACCTATCAGGTGCACACGGAGCCGGGCGGCAGCGTGCCGTCATGGTTGGCCAACAAGTTCGTGGTCGAGGCGCCGTTCAATACGCTCAAGGCGTTGCGCGAGCGGGCTGAAGCGCGCTGATCGAAGAGAAATCCGCCCCCATCGCGCGGGGCGGATGTTCCGTTAGGCATGTGGTTTACAGCAATTGAATCTCCTTCAGTCGCTGAGCGCCCAAGGCTTTTACGACTTTCATCCTGACGTCGGCATAGTCGGCCGTCTGGCTGAAGCTTGCTTCGTTCAATTTGGCGACTACAGGGGCCTGTAGCGACGCATAGTGCTGCTGGTTGATCCAGTCATACTCAGGTGATGGCGCGCAGTTGAAGAGTAGGCTCATCAGGTTAAAGCGGTCCCGCGCGGTGATCCGAACGATCGCCAGCTTCACTTGAAACAGGCCGCTGCGCTGTCGCGTGCTGTAGGTATGCATCGTCTGTCTCGCCTCTGTTGATAGGCGGTCTAGCACCTCTACAGTGGCAGCGTGTTCTATCACTGACTTGACGCTGAAAGCATCGGTGAGTGTCTTGGCCTTGTGAAAAGACGAGATGAGTCCCCAGTGAAGGTTGTTCAGGCTTGTCAGGCACGTCGTCGCCCATTCGCTGGCGGCCTCGAGCGCGTCATGTTGCCGGCTGGCGTAGAGTTGTGCCAGTAAGAGGCTGTCCAGTATGTCCTGTCGGTCCATGGCGGTGATCGAGCAGGGTACGGACACAATTGCCTCGGCTACTCGATAGAGATCGCTTGGGTGGTCGTCCATGATGTCTTCCTGTCAAACCATCAGAAATTCAGCGAGTCGAAGAATTTGTCCGTGCTGTCACCGAGCTTTTGCTTGATCTTGCTTTCGACGTCTTTGTAGAACGAGTAATTGAGTGTCCACTCATTGGCGCAGTGATTGAGGCTGACCTGGCTCATGGTCCAGCTCCAGAACCAGAAGCCCCCGCTATCCTTGCTGTGTTCAAACACCATCGCGTGGTTGTACATGACCACATCGTCACCCTTCTGCAGGGTGGGCAAGATGTCGAAGGCGCCGGATGCACCTGAGCTGGAAGACGTCTGCAGCTTGCTCAACACTTCGCCGTCGCCCTTCAGTGCATTGATGGTGGCGCTGGTCAGGTCGGCAATAATGGCGGCGTTCGGGCCGGCGGCCAGTTTGACCAGTTCAATCGCCACGTTTTCCATGGTGATTTCGAGGTTGCTATTCTTGTATTGGGTTAACTTGTTGTTGGAGCCTACCCAGCCCACATGTTTCAGCGCTTCGTTGTAAGCCTCATACCATTCCATGCGCTGTTGTATATGGTTGAATTTGCTGTCGGCTACGCGTTGCGCAAGCTGCGTCGAATACTTGACTGCTTCTTTGAAGTGCGTATCCAGGCCCGAGGTGAAGGCGATCAGTTGTGATTGAATGACGCCGGCCTTCGCGTCTGTGCCCGGTGTTGTGGGGGTATCGAGGGTGGTGGGTGCGTCACGCCGCATGCGTGGGGTGGGGAGCTGGTCGATGAAGGCCAGGCTTTTTTCGATAGTCATTAGTTTGTCCTGCCGAGGCTGTGTGAGTTCGCACGTTCTGACGTGCGCTCGGATCGTCTCGTGTCCGCTGGCGGCACATCAGCAGGAAGGGTTTCGTTGGATTGGGTCGGTCAGTAGAAACGAAAAGCCCCGGCAAGTTGCCGGGGCTTTTCGTTCGACGCGCAGTGATCGTTTACTTGCGATCTTTCAGTGCGGTCAGGTCACGCTGCGGTTCGCCGGTGTACAGCTGGCGCGGACGGCCGATCTTGTACGGGCCGGACAGCATTTCTTTCCAGTGCGAGATCCAGCCTACGGTACGGGCCAGGGCGAAGATCACGGTGAACATGCTGGTTGGAATGCCGATCGCCTTGAGGATGATCCCCGAGTAGAAGTCGACGTTCGGGTACAGCGAGCGCTCGATGAAGTACGGATCGGTCAGGGCGATCTCTTCCAGGCGCATGGCCAGTTCGAGTTGCGGATCGTCTTTGATGCCCAGTTCGCGCAGCACTTCGTCGCAGGTCTGCTTCATCACGGTGGCGCGTGGGTCGCGGTTCTTGTAGACGCGGTGACCGAAGCCCATCAACTTGAACGGATCGTTCTTGTCCTTGGCCTTGGCGATGAAAGTGTCGATGTTCGAGACATCGCCAATTTCATCGAGCATGGTCAATACGGCTTCGTTTGCGCCACCGTGGGCAGGGCCCCACAGCGCCGCGATGCCGGCGGCGATACAGGCGAACGGGTTGGCGCCCGAGGAGCCTGCCAGGCGTACTGTAGAGGTGGACGCATTCTGCTCGTGGTCGGCGTGGAGGATGAAGATCCGGTCCATCGCCTTGGCCAGCACCGGGCTGATCGGTTTGATCTCGCACGGGGTGTTGAACATCATGTGCAGGAAGTTCTCTGCGTACGACAGGTCGTTGCGCGGGTACATCATGGGTTGGCCCATGGAGTACTTGTAGACCATCGCGGCCAGGGTCGGCATCTTCGCCACCAGGCGCACGGCCGAGATCTCGCGGTGCTGGGGGTTATTGATGTCCAGCGAGTCGTGGTAGAAGGCCGAGAGGGCGCCGACCACGCCGCACATGACGGCCATGGGGTGCGCGTCGCGGCGGAAGCCGTTGAAGAAGGTTTTCAGCTGTTCGTGAACCATGGTGTGGTTCTTGACGTTGCTGACGAACTTGGCCTTCTGCTCGGCGTTCGGCAGTTCGCCGTTGAGCAGCAGGTAACAGGTTTCCAGGTAGTCCGACTGCTCGGCGAGCTGTTCGATGGGGTAGCCGCGGTGCAGCAGTACGCCCTTGTCGCCGTCGATGTAGGTGATCTTGGATTCGCACGAGGCGGTGGCCATGAAGCCCGGGTCGAAGGTGAAGTGACCGGATGCCCCCAACCCGCGGACGTCGATGACATCGGGACCAACGGTGCCGGTTAAAATGGGCAGCTCTACGGGGGCTGCGCCCTCGATGACCAACTGCGCTTTTTTGTCAGCCATGTGGCCTCCTATTAATGCTTGAAATCATCAGTCAGACCCCCCACGCAGGGCCCGCACCACTATAGAGGGATAAATTCAGATGTCAATTTGCCTAAAGGCTGGTTGAAACCCTCTCCAAGCCCATGATTTTCACGAAATTGCCGGCCATTTACGCCTTTTGTTCACTAAAGGCAATGCGCTATTCGGGCTAGCCCCTCACGTTGTCATAAGCAGCCTAACTGTCTATACTCGGCAGCCGACTCCCAGGGGCTTTCCAGCCCGCCCTGCTGGGTGTCGTGTTCTCTCCGGTGGTGGGTACCTGACCAGTACACTTACCAACAACTTTGCCCTGTTCCCTAGGGGCTCTTCAGTGTGAAAAAAGCCGTGAAAAGCCAACGACCTGTAAACCTAGACCTAAGGACCATCAAGCTCCCTATAACCGGCGTAACGTCCTTCCTCCACCGCGTATCCGGCATCATCCTGTTCCTGGGGCTGGCCTTCATGCTTTATGCATTGGGTCAATCTTTGGGTTCGGAAGAGGGCTTTGGTGAGGTCAAAGCGACCTTGACCAGCCCGCTGGCGAAGTTCATTGCGTGGGGTCTGCTGTCTGCTCTGCTGTATCACCTGATTGCTGGCGTACGCCACCTGATCATGGATATGGGCATCGGAGAGACGCTGGAAGGCGGACGACTGGGTTCGAAGATCATCATCGTGGTGTCTGTCGTGATGATCGTTCTGGTAGGAGTTTGGATATGGTAACCAACGTCACGAACCTTTCGCGTTCGGGCCTTTATGACTGGATGGCGCAGCGTGTCTCTGCGGTCGTTCTCGCGGCTTATTTCATTTTCCTGATCGGCTACCTCGCCGTGCACCCGGGCCTGGACTACGCGCAGTGGCACGGGCTGTTCTCTCACAACGCGATGCGAATCTTCAGCCTGCTGGCCCTGGTCGCACTGGGCGCTCACGCCTGGGTCGGCATGTGGACCATCGCCACCGACTACCTGACGCCTATGGCGCTTGGCAAATCGGCGACGGCGATTCGTTTCCTGTTCCAGGCGGTATGCGGCGTTGCGATGTTCGCTTACTTCGTCTGGGGTGTGCAGATTCTCTGGGGTATCTGATTCATGGCTAACATTCCAACCATTTCCTTCGACGCCATCATCATCGGTGGCGGCGGTGCTGGTATGCGCGCTGCGCTGCAGCTGGCTCAAGGCGGCCACAAGACTGCCGTAGTCACCAAGGTCTTCCCGACCCGTTCGCACACCGTATCCGCCCAGGGCGGCATCACGTGCGCCATCGCTTCGGCCGACCCGAACGATGACTGGCGCTGGCATATGTACGATACCGTCAAGGGCTCCGACTACATCGGTGACCAGGACGCTATCGAATACATGTGCCAGGAAGGCCCGGCTGCGGTCTTCGAACTGGACCACATGGGCCTGCCGTTCTCGCGTACCGAAACCGGTCGTATCTACCAGCGCCCATTCGGTGGCCAGTCCAAGGACTTCGGCAAGGGTGGCCAGGCCGCGCGTACCTGCGCTGCGTCCGACCGTACCGGTCACGCCCTGCTGCACACCCTCTATCAGGGCAACCTGAAAGCCGGCACCACCTTCCTCAACGAGTACTACGCCGTTGACCTGGTCAAGAACCAGGACGGCGCCTTCGTCGGTGTGATCGCGATCTGCATCGAAACCGGCGAAACCATGTACATCAAGTCCAAGGCCACCGTACTGGCCACCGGCGGTGCTGGCCGTATCTACGCCTCCACCACCAACGCCCTGATCAATACCGGCGACGGTATCGGCATGGCGCTGCGCGCCGGCGTGCCGGTGCAGGACATCGAGATGTGGCAGTTCCACCCGACCGGCATCGCCGGCGCTGGTGTACTGGTCACCGAAGGCTGCCGCGGTGAGGGTGGTTACCTGATCAACGCCCACGGCGAGCGCTTCATGGAGCGTTACGCGCCGAACGCGAAAGACCTGGCTGGCCGCGACGTGGTCGCCCGTTCCATGGTCAAGGAAATCATCGCCGGCAATGGCGTGGGTCCGAACAAGGATCACGTCCTGCTCAAGCTCGATCACCTGGGCGAGGAAGTGCTGCACAGCCGCCTGCCAGGTATCTGCGAGCTGTCCAAGACCTTCGCCCACGTCGACCCGGTGGTCGCGCCGGTACCGGTGGTCCCGACTTGCCACTACATGATGGGCGGCGTTGCCACCAACATTCATGGCCAGGCCATCACCATGGACGCCGACGGCCAGGATCGCATCATCCCGGGTCTGTTCGCCGTGGGTGAAGTGGCATGCGTATCGGTACACGGTGCCAACCGCCTGGGCGGCAACTCGCTGCTCGACCTGGTGGTGTTCGGCCGTGCTGCCGGCCTGCACCTTGAAAAAGCCCTGAGCGATGGCGTCGAGTACCGCGATGCGAGCGACACCGATGTCGACGTGGCGCTGAACCGCCTGAACAAGCTCAACGAGCGTACCAGCGGCGAAGACGTCGCCAGCCTCAAGCGCGAGCTGCAAAGCTGCATGCAGAACTACTTCGGTGTATTCCGTACGGGCGAATACATGCAGAAGGGTATCGAGCAGTTGGCCGGTCTGCGTGACCGCATCGCCAACGTCAAGATCAACGACAAGTCCCAGGCCTTCAACACCGCGCGCATCGAAGCGCTGGAGCTGCAGAACCTGCTGGAAGTCGCCGAAGCTACCGCCATCGCGGCCGAAGCCCGTAAAGAGTCGCGCGGCGCACACGCCCGTGAAGACTTCGAAGACCGTGACGACGAAAACTGGCTGTGCCACACCCTGTACTACCCGGGTGAGAAGCGCGTAGCCAAGCGTGGTGTCAACTTTGCGCCGAAGACAGTGCCTGCCTTCGAACCAAAAGTCCGGACTTACTAAGGGTGGCCGCTATGTTGAAAGTCGAAGTTTATCGTTACAACCCGGACACCGACTCGGCGCCCAAGATGGAGTCGTTCGACGTCGATACCGGCGGCAAGGACCTGATGGTGCTGGACGTGCTGGCGCTGATCAAGGAAAAGGACGAGGGCTTCTCGTACCGTCGCTCCTGCCGTGAAGGCGTGTGCGGTTCCGATGGCATGAACATGAACGGCAAGAACGGCCTGGCCTGCATCACCCCGTTGTCGGGCGTGGTCAAGGGCAACAAGCTGGTGCTGCGTCCGCTGCCGGGGCTGCCGGTCATTCGTGATCTGGTCGTCGACATGAGCATCTTCTACAAGCAGTACGAGAAGGTGAAGCCGTTCCTGCAGAACGATACGCCGGCCCCGGCCATCGAGCGTCTGCAGTCGCCGGAACAGCGCGAGAAGCTGGACGGTCTGTACGAGTGCATCCTGTGCGCCTGCTGCTCGACCTCCTGCCCATCGTTCTGGTGGAACCCGGACAAGTTCCTGGGCCCCGCCGCGCTGCTGCAGGCCTACCGTTTCCTGGCCGACAGCCGTGATACCAAGACCCAGGAACGCCTGGCGTCGCTGGATGACCCGTTCAGCGTATTCCGCTGCCGCGGGATCATGAACTGCGTGAACGTCTGCCCGAAGGGTCTCAACCCGACCAAGGCGATCGGTCACGTACGTAACATGCTGCTGCAAAGCGGCACCTGATTCGAATGTTGCACCAGCAGTAAGCCGACGCGCGGGTGGTGAGCCCGCGCCGAGGTAAAACCGGAGCAAGGGCCCACAAAGCCCGCGCTCATTACCTTTGAAGATATGAGACCAGCAGGGGCTTCCGGGCTGGTACCCGGAAAATCTGCAGGATCCAGGTGGCGTGGTTGGTCGCTGTGTTCGGACTTTTCCAGGTTTGCGTGGTTCTTGTCGATCCGTCCCCTAACGAGGGTGACCAAGCATGCAAGAAAGCGTGATGCAGCGCATGTGGGAAAGCGCCCACCTTTCAGGTGGTAACGCTGCATATGTGGAAGAGCTCTACGAACTCTACCTGCACGACCCTAACGCTGTGCCAGAAGAGTGGCGCACCTACTTCCAGAAGTTGCCCGCCGACGGCAGCACCGCTACCGACGTCTCGCACTCGACGATCCGCGATCATTTCGTACTGCTGGCGAAGAACCAGCGCCGCGCTCAACCGGTATCTGCCGGGAGCGTGAGCAGCGAACACGAGAAGAAGCAGGTTGAAGTGCTGCGACTGATCCAGGCCTATCGTATGCGCGGTCATCAGGCTGCCAAGCTCGACCCCTTGGGGTTGTGGCAGCGCCCTGCGCCCGTAGACCTGTCGATCAATCACTACGGCTTGACCAATGCCGATCTTGATACGACCTTCCGTGCCGGCGACCTGTACATCGGCAAAGAGGAAGCGAGCCTACGCGAAATCGTCGATGCCTTGCAGAAGACATATTGTCGCACCATCGGCTCCGAGTTCACCCACATCGTCGATTCCGAGCAGCGCAGCTGGTTCCAGCAGCGCCTGGAAAGCGTGCGTGGTCGTCCTGACTTCTCCGTCGACGTGCAGACTCACTTGCTCGAGCGCGTCACCGCCGGTGAAGGCCTGGAGAAATACCTGGGCACCAAGTATCCAGGCACCAAGCGTTTCGGCCTGGAAGGCGGCGAGAGCCTGATTCCGATGCTGGACGAAATGATCCAGCGCTCCGGCTCCTATGGCACCAAGGAAGTCGTGATCGGCATGGCCCACCGCGGTCGTCTGAACGTGCTGGTCAATACCTTCGGCAAGAACCCGCGCGAGCTGTTCGACGAGTTCGAAGGCAAGAAGATGAACGAGCTGGGTTCCGGTGACGTCAAGTATCACCAGGGTTTCTCCAGCAACGTCATGACCAGCGGCGGCGAAGTCCACCTGGCCATGGCATTCAACCCGTCCCACCTGGAAATCGTCTCGCCGGTGGTGGAGGGCTCGGTTCGTGCCCGCCAGGACCGTCGCAACGACAGCGTCGGTGACAAGGTGCTGCCCATTTCCATCCACGGTGACGCGGCATTCGCCGGTCAGGGCGTGGTCATGGAAACCTTCCAGATGTCGCAGACCCGCGGTTTCAAGACCGGTGGCACTGTGCACATCGTGATCAACAACCAGGTCGGCTTCACCATCAGCAACCCACTGGATGCGCGTTCCACCGAGTACGCCACCGACGTTGCCAAGATGATCCAGGCGCCGATCCTGCATGTGAATGGCGACGACCCGGAAGCCGTGCTGTTCGTCACCCAGTTGGCCATCGACTATCGCATGCAGTTCAAGCGTGACGTGGTGATCGACCTGGTCTGCTACCGCCGTCGCGGTCACAACGAGGCTGACGAGCCCAACGGCACCCAGCCGCTGATGTACCAGCAGATCAGTAAGCAGCGCACGACCCGTGAGCTGTACGCCGACGCGCTGATCCAGGCTGGCCGCATCGACAGCGAGCGCGCCCAGGCCAAGATCGACGAGTACCGCAGCGCGCTGGACAACGGCCTGCACGTGGTCAAGAGCCTGGTCAAGGAGCCGAACCGCGAGTTGTTCGTCGACTGGCGTCCGTATCTGGGCCATGCCTGGACTGCGCGTCACGACACCCGCTTCGACCTCAAGACCCTGCAGGAACTGTCGGCCAAGCTGCTCGAGTTGCCGGAAGGCTTCGTCGTCCAGCGTCAGGTCGCCAAGATCTACGAAGACCGGCAGAAGATGCAGGCCGGTGGCCTGCCGATCAACTGGGGTTACGCAGAGACCATGGCCTACGCCACTCTGCAGTTCGAAGGTCACCCGATCCGCATGACCGGCCAGGACATTGGCCGTGGCACCTTCTCGCACCGTCACGCGGTGCTGCACAACCAGAAGGACGCCGGCACCTACGTACCGCTGATGAACCTGTTCCCGGGCCAGCCGCGTTTCGAGCTGTACGACTCCTTCCTTTCGGAAGAGGCCGTGCTGGCGTTCGAATACGGCTACTCGACCACCACGCCGAACGCGCTGGTGATCTGGGAAGCCCAGTTCGGCGACTTCGCCAACGGTGCGCAGGTGGTGATCGACCAGTTCATCACCAGCGGCGAACATAAATGGGGCCGTCTGTGCGGTCTGACCATGCTGTTGCCGCACGGTTATGAAGGGCAGGGCCCGGAGCACTCCTCGGCACGCCTTGAGCGTTACCTGCAGTTGTGCGCTGAGCAGAACATCCAGGTCTGCGTGCCGACCACACCAGCGCAGATCTACCACCTGCTGCGTCGTCAGGTCATCCGTCCGCTGCGCAAGCCGCTGATCGTGCTGACGCCTAAGTCGCTGTTGCGCCACAAGCTGGCTGTATCGACCCTGGAAGACCTGGCCGAAGGCTCGTTCCAGACCGTCATTCCGGAAATCGATGCGATCGAGCCGGCCAAGGTCGAGCGTCTGGTGCTGTGCAGCGGCAAGGTCTACTACGACCTGCTGGAAAAACGCCGTGCCGAAGGCCGCGAAGACATCGCCATCCTGCGTATCGAGCAGCTGTATCCGTTCCCTGAGGACGATCTGGTCGAAATCCTGGCGCAGTACACCAACCTCAAGCATGCGGTCTGGTGCCAGGAAGAGCCGATGAACCAGGGCGCCTGGTACAGCAGTCAGCACCACATGCGTCGCATCCTGGGCCGCCACGACAAGGCGCTGGTCCTCGAGTACGCCGGTCGCGATGCTTCTGCCGCGCCTGCTTGTGGCTACGCGTCCAAGAGCGCCGAGCAGCAGGAAAAACTGCTGCAAGACGCGTTCACTGTCTAACGCCTTCGCGCACCTGAAACCGAATTTAAGGAAATACTGATAATGGCTATCGAGATCAAAGCCCCAACCTTCCCGGAATCGGTTGCCGACGGCACCGTTGCCACCTGGCACAAGAAGCCGGGCGAAGCCGTCAAGCGTGACGAGCTGATCGTCGACATCGAGACCGACAAGGTCGTCCTGGAAGTGCTGGCGACCGCCGACGGCGTGCTGGGCGACATCGTCAAGGGCGAGGGCGACACCGTCCTGTCCGACGAAGTACTGGGTTCGATCGTTGAGGGTGGCGCAGCTGCCGCTGCACCTGCCGCCGCCGCTGCGGCACCGGCTGCCGCTCCGGCTGCTGCCGCCGCTGACGCTGGCGAAGATGACCCGGTCGCCGCGCCTGCCGCACGCAAGCTGGCCGAAGAAAACGGTATCGATCTGGCCTCTGTGAAGGGCACTGGCAAGGGCGGTCGTGTGACCAAGGAAGACATGGTCGCGGCCATCGCCAACAAGAAGTCCGCGCCTGCTGCTGCTCCGGCCGCCAAGCCTGCCGCTGCCGCCGCTGCCCCGGTCGTCGTCGCGGCCGGCGATCGCACCGAGAAGCGCGTGCCGATGACTCGTCTGCGCGCCAAGATCGCCGAGCGTCTGGTCGAAGCGCAATCGAACATGGCCATGCTGACCACCTTCAACGAAGTGGACATGACCGAAGTCATGGCCCTGCGTTCGAAGTACAAGGACCTGTTCGAAAAGACCCACAATGGCGTGCGCCTGGGCTTCATGTCGTTCTTCGTCAAGGCCGCCACCGAGGCGCTCAAGCGCTTCCCGGCAGTCAACGCATCGATCGACGGCAACGACATCGTCTACCATGGCTACGCGGACGTCGGCGTAGCCGTCTCTAGCGACCGTGGTCTGGTAGTGCCTGTGCTGCGTAACGCCGAATCGATGTCGCTGGCCGAGATCGAGAACGGCATCGCCACCTTCGGCAAGAAGGCCCGTGACGGCAAGCTGTCCATCGAAGAGATGACTGGCGGTACCTTCACCATCACCAACGGTGGTACCTTCGGTTCGATGATGTCGACCCCGATCGTCAACCCGCCGCAGGCTGCGATCCTGGGTATGCACAACATCATCCAGCGTCCGATGGCGATCAACGGCCAAGTGGTCATTCGCCCGATGATGTACCTGGCGCTGTCCTACGACCACCGTCTGATCGATGGCAAGGAAGCCGTAACCTTCCTCGTCACCATCAAGAACCTGCTGGAAGATCCGTCCCGCCTGCTGCTGGACATCTAATCGCACAGTTGCAAGCGGCAAGCGGCAGGCTTAATGACGAAGCCTGCCGTTCCAGCCGCTTGCAGCTTGAAGCTTGAAGCTAAAAAGGAATCTTTTATGACCCAGAAATTCGACGTAGTGGTGATTGGTGCGGGTCCTGGCGGCTATGTGGCTGCCATCAAGGCTGCCCAGCTCGGTCTGAAGACTGCCTGCATCGAGGAATACACCGACGCCGAAGGCAAGCTGGCCCTGGGCGGTACCTGCCTGAACGTCGGCTGCATTCCCTCCAAGGCGCTGCTCGACAGCTCCTGGAAGTACAAAGAAGCGAAAGAAAGCTTCAACGTCCACGGTATCTCCACGGGTGAAGTGAAGATGGACGTCGCCGCGATGATTGGCCGTAAGGCCGGCATCGTCAAGAACCTGACCGGTGGTGTGGCCACCCTGTTCAAGGCCAATGGCGTGACCTCGATCCAGGGCCACGGCAAGCTGCTGGCGGGCAAGAAAGTCGAAGTCACCAAGGCTGATGGCAGCAGCGAAGTCATCGAAGCAGAGAACGTGATTCTCGCTTCCGGCTCGCGCCCGATCGACATCCCACCGGCGCCAGTCGACCAGAAAGTCATCGTCGACTCCACCGGCGCGCTGGAATTCCAGGCCGTGCCTAAACGCCTGGGCGTAATCGGTGCCGGCGTGATCGGTCTGGAGCTGGGTTCGGTCTGGGCTCGCCTGGGCGCAGAAGTTACTGTCCTGGAAGCTCTGGACACTTTCCTGATGGCCGCCGACACCGCGGTTTCCAAGGAGGCCCAGAAGATCCTGACCAAGCAAGGTCTGGACATCAAGCTGGGTGCGCGCGTCACCGGTTCGAAAGTCACTGGTGAAGAAGTCGAAGTCACCTACACCAACGCCGAAGGCGAGCAGAAGATCACCTTCGACAAGCTGATCGTCGCCGTGGGCCGTCGTCCTGTGACTACTGACCTGCTGGCCGTCGACAGCGGCGTCAATATCGACGAGCGTGGCTACATCTACGTTGACGACTACTGCGCCACCAGCGTCCCAGGCGTCTATGCCATCGGCGACGTGGTGCGTGGCCTGATGCTGGCGCACAAGGCCTCGGAAGAGGGCATCATGGTCGTCGAGCGCATCAAAGGTCACAAGGCCCAGATGAACTACGACCTGATCCCGTCGGTGATCTATACCCACCCGGAAATCGCATGGGTCGGCAAGACCGAGCAGGCATTGAAAGCCGAAGGCGTTGAGGTTAACGTGGGCACCTTCCCGTTCGCGGCCAGCGGCCGTGCGATGGCGGCGAACGACACCGGTGGTTTCGTCAAGGTCATCGCCGATGCCAAGACCGACCGTGTGCTGGGCGTTCACGTGATCGGCCCATCGGCTGCCGAGCTGGTTCAGCAGGGCGCTATCGCCATGGAATTCGGCACCAGTGCCGAAGACCTGGGCATGATGGTGTTCAGCCACCCGACTCTGTCCGAAGCGCTGCATGAAGCCGCGCTGGCTGTGAATGGCGGCGCCATTCACGTGGCCAACCGTAAGAAGCGTTAATTATAAAAACCACGGCGGGCTGCCCGTCGTGGGTCTTGCGCGCAAGATCCACCGCGGAATGTCCGCCGGACCGGGCCACCGGAACAATCCGGGGTTAACGGTCACAGGTGGCGCGGCGCTGGAAACAGCGCAGCGCCGAAGCGCAGTACCTAACGAAGACGGTAAAAAGCATGAATCTTCACGAGTATCAGGGTAAACAGCTGTTCGCTGAGTACGGCCTGCCAGTTTCCAAGGGTTTCGCGGTCGATACCCCTGAACAAGCCGCAGAAGCCTGCGACAAGATCGGTGGTTCGGAGTGGGTGGTAAAAGCCCAGGTTCACGCCGGTGGTCGCGGTAAAGCGGGTGGCGTCAAGCTGGTTCGCAGCAAAGAAGACGCCAAGGCGTTCGCTGCGCAGTGGTTGGGCAAGAATCTGGTGACCTACCAGACCGATGCAAACGGTCAGCCAGTCTCCAAGATCCTGGTCGAGTCCTGCACTGACATCGCCAAGGAGCTGTACCTGGGCGCTGTCGTGGATCGCTCGAGCCGCCGCATCGTGTTCATGGCCTCCACTGAAGGTGGCGTAGACATCGAGAAGGTCGCCCACGACACCCCCGAGAAGATCCTCAAGGCTACCATCGACCCGCTGGTCGGCGCTCAGCCGTTCCAGGGTCGCGAGCTGGCGTTCCAGCTGGGTCTGGAAGGCAAGCAAGTTCAGCAGTTCGCCAAGATCTTCGTAGGCCTGGCCAAGCTGTTCAAGGATCACGATCTGGCCCTGCTGGAAGTGAACCCGCTGGTGATCAAGGCCGACGGCGACCTGCACTGCCTCGATGCCAAGATCAACATCGATGCCAACGCCATGTACCGTCAGCCCAAGCTGAAGACGTTCCACGATCCGTCGCAAGACGACGCCCGTGAAGCCCATGCTGCCAAGTTCGAACTGAACTACGTCGCGCTGGAAGGCAACATCGGCTGCATGGTCAACGGTGCTGGCCTGGCCATGGGTACCATGGACATCGTCAACCTGCACGGCGGCAAACCGGCCAACTTCCTCGACGTGGGCGGTGGTGCTACCAAAGAGCGCGTGACCGAGGCGTTCAAGATCATTCTGTCCGACAGCAATGTCGCGGCCGTTCTGGTCAACATCTTCGGTGGTATCGTGCGCTGCGACATGATCGCCGAAGGCATCATCGGTGCAGTCAAAGAAGTCGGCGTGAAAGTGCCGGTGGTTGTTCGCCTCGAAGGCAACAACGCCGAACTGGGCGCTAAAGTACTGGCAGAAAGCGGTTTGAACATCATTGCGGCAACCAGCCTGACCGACGCTGCTCAACAAGTTGTCAAAGCTGCGGAGGGCAAGTAATGAGCGTCCTGATCAATAAAGACACCAAAGTCATCTGCCAGGGCTTCACCGGCTCGCAAGGTACTTTCCACTCCGAACAAGCCATCGCCTACGGCACCAAGATGGTTGGCGGCGTTACTCCAGGCAAGGGTGGCACCACCCACCTGGGCCTGCCGGTGTTCAACACCGTCAAGGAAGCCGTGGAAGCCACCGGTGCTGACGCTTCGGTCATCTACGTTCCGGCTCCGTTCTGCAAGGACTCCATCCTCGAAGCGGCGTTCGGCGGTATCAAGCTGATCGTCTGCATCACCGAAGGCATCCCGACCCTCGACATGCTGGACGCCAAGGTCAAGTGCGACGAACTGGGCGTGACCCTGATCGGTCCTAACTGCCCAGGCGTCATCACTCCGGGCGAGTGCAAGATCGGCATCATGCCAGGCCACATTCACTTGCCAGGCAAGGTCGGTATCGTTTCGCGTTCCGGCACCCTGACCTACGAAGCGGTCAAGCAGACCACCGACGCCGGCTTCGGCCAGTCGACCTGCGTCGGCATCGGTGGCGACCCGATCCCAGGCTCCAACTTCATCGACATCCTGAAGCTGTTCCAGGAAGATCCGAAGACCGAAGCGATCGTCATGATCGGCGAGATCGGCGGTTCGGCTGAAGAAGAAGCGGCTGCCTACATCAAAGCTCACGTTACCAAGCCGGTCGTTTCCTACATCGCGGGCGTTACCGCGCCTGCAGGCAAGCGCATGGGCCACGCTGGCGCCATCATCTCCGGCGGCAAAGGCACTGCGGACGAGAAGTTCGCTGCCCTGCAGGACGCTGGTGTCAAGACCGTGCGTTCCCTGGCAGACATCGGCAAGGCCCTGGCCGAGCTGACTGGCTGGGAAGCCAAGAAGTAAGCAACTCGCTGTACCCCCCCACGCGCACAGAGGCCACCTTCGGGTGGCCTTTGTCGTTTCTGTCCTGCAGCTCTAGGATTTTTCCTCATGGTTAACAGGATCCTTCATACAGAAGCTTTCCGCGTCTCTGGAATAATCCCCACGTCATCGGTCGCTTAAACGACAAACATGTACGCACATCGGACAAGCTGCACCGCTACAGTGCGTTTGCTGGCCAAATTCTGTACCCTACGCGTCACTCTGTGCCCGTACCCCAAAAGGGAACGACACGCTAAACGGGTCTGGCTCATCAGGCCGGGCAGCATTTCCGCCATCCATGTGGAAATCCCCTCTCGAACCCCGATTTCAGCAGTGTGGTACTTCCTTAAATGAAAGTGTTAAAAGGCCAGGATATCCTGGCACTTGGCTTTATGACGTTCGCGCTTTTCGTGGGTGCGGGCAATATCATCTTCCCCCCTATCGTCGGCCTGCAGTCCGGGCCGCATGTGTGGATGGCGGCGCTGGGCTTTCTGGTCACGGCCGTGGGCCTCCCGGTCATCACCGTGGTGGCGCTGGCCAAGGTCGGCGGCGGAATGGATGCGCTGAGCAGTCCGATCGGCAAGTTCTGTGGTGGCCTGCTGGCTGCTGTCTGCTACCTGTCGGTGGGGCCGTTGTTCGCCACGCCGCGCACGGCGACCGTTTCCTTCGAGGTAGGCGTTGCACCCCTGACCGGCGAGAGCCCACTGGCGCTGTTCATTTACAGCCTGGTGTATTTCATCGTAGTGCTGGCGGTGTCGATGTATCCGGGCAAGCTGCTCGATACTGTCGGACGTTTCCTCGCACCGCTGAAGATCATCGCCCTGGCGGTACTGGGTATCGCAGCCTTCATGCTGCCAGCCGGCGGTATCGGCGAGGCGCAACCTGCCTATGCCGCCGCGGCGTTTTCCAAAGGCTTCTCCGATGGTTATTTGACCATGGACACCTTGGGCGCTCTGGTATTCGGCATTGTCATCGTCAACGCCATTCGCTCGCGTGGTGTCGAGTCGCCGAAGTTGATCACCCGCTATGCCATCATCGCCGGGCTGATCGCTGGAGTCGGCCTGGCCCTGGTGTATATCAGTCTGTTCCGGTTGGGGGCGGGTAGCCACGAGATTGCCGCCGGCGCCAGCAATGGGGCTGCCGTGTTGCATGCCTATGTTCAGCATACCTTCGGCTCGCTGGGCAGTGGTTTCCTCGCCGTGCTGATCGCGCTGGCCTGCCTGGTCACCGCCGTAGGCCTCACCTGCGCATGCGCCGAGTATTTCAGCCAGATGCTGCCGCTGTCCTACCGCGCGCTGGTGGTGATCCTCGCCGGCTTCTCGCTGCTGGTGTCCAATCTTGGCTTGACCAAGCTGATCATGTTCTCGATCCCGGTGCTCACTGCGATCTATCCGCCGTGCATCGTGGTAGTCGGGCTCAGCTTCGTCAACGACCTGTGGAATTCGCCGACGCGTATTCTCGCGCCGGTGATGCTGGTTTCGCTGATCTTCGGCATCGTCGATGCGATCAAGGGCAGCGACATCGCCCATATGTTGCCTGACTTCCTGGCACACCTGCCGCTGAGCGATCAGGGACTGGCCTGGTTGGTGCCTTCGGTCGCGACGTTGGTAGTTGCCGTGGCGTGCGACCGCCTTCTTGGCAAACCACGCGAAGCCTTGGCCTGACAGATCGAAGGGTGCCAGTGGTAACGGCTATACGTTACGCAGCCACTGAGTGAAGTGCCCATCAACAACCCTGCAATCGTCAGACTGCAGGGTTTTTTTATGCGAGTAAGCGACAGCCGCCAGGCGAGGGGTGCACGTGGAGAAGTTGCTCTGGCGCGAAACGCGCGCGTTCAGTAGTCGTTTCGGCAAGAACAAGAGTTTGCACTTCCCAAGTGAAGCGTTTCACCATTAAGTTGCGGCCATAAAAAAACCCGACATTGTCGGGTTTTTTGTTCTGCTTGAATTACTGCTTGGCAGGTTCAGCAGGAGCGGTGGTCGGCGCCGGATTGGACGGCTGAGCTTCCTCGACGGCCTTCTGCTGCGCTTCAGCCTGATCTTTGGCAGCTTCGGCATTTTCCTTGGCGGCGTCGTTCACTTTATCCTGGGCTTCGCCCATCTTTTCCTGGGCCTGCTCGGCATGTTTCTGTGCGTCCTGAGCTTTATCTTCGCTGGACTTGTCGCATGCAGCCAGACCCATGGCAGCGGCCAGCATCAGAGCAAAAGCGAAAGGTTTACGCATGGGATGTTTCTCCTTGTGGAATAAGTGAGTTGAAACCTTCGAGTTCGGCGGTGTGTGAGAAGTTCAATGCCGCGTGCAGATATATAAACAGGCCACTCGCCTCGACTTTTTCCAGGCCCTGTGGGCCAGTACAACACGGAGCGCTCTGGTCATGAATCCAACCCCTACAGAGCTCAGCACGCTGATGGCAATGTCGCAGCGATTCCTGTCGGCGCTGAGGCATTGCCAGCAGTTGCAGATGCGGGTGCAGCATGCCGACGCGCAGGGCATGACCTTGATGCTGCCCTGGTCGGACAGGTTGGTGGGCAATCCGCAGACCGGTGCCGTGCACGGCGGGGCGCTCACCACATTGCTGGACACCACCTGCGGCATGGCCACGCTGTGCGTGCTGCCGAAATTCGAAGTCTGTCCGACGCTGGATCTGCGTATCGACTACATGCACCCGGCCAAGCCAGGTTTGGACCTTTACGGTCATGCGTACTGCTACCGGGTGACCCGTGATGTGATCTTCACTCGGGGTAGCGCTTACCAGGACGACCCGGCGCAGCCGATCTGCCAGGTCGTGGGCACCTTCATGCGTCTAGGTGGTGAAGCGCGCGGAGGCCTGAGTTTTGCCGCGCGCATGGGCGAGGGACAGGCATGATCCCTGCGCCGATACGCCAGCAACTGACAGAGGCGCATGCACGCGGCGACTATGCGCCGTTATTGGCACTGATTCCCTACGCCCGGCTGATCGGCATCGAATGTCAGCGCGAGGGCGATGATCTGCTGTTTCGTCTGCCCGCCAACCCCGACAACATCGGCAACCCGCTGCTCCCGGCCATTCATGGCGGCGTGATCGCGGGTTTCATGGAGCTTTCAGCCGCCCTGTACCTGTTGATCTTCAGTGACAGCCTGAGTATTCCGAAGATCATCGACTTCTCCATCGATTACCTGCGCGCCGGCCATTACCGCGACACGTTCGCCCAGTGCCAGCTGTGGCGCCAGGGGCGGCGGGTGACCAATGTGTCGATCACCGCCTGGCAGGGCGAGCGCGGCTCGCCCATCGCCACGGCCCGGGCGCATTTCAAGATCCAGCCGCAGTCACCCTTGAAATAGCCAGCCATGCCCCCATCTGCTGAACATCCGCCCATCAGGCTCGACGCCTGGGGCGCAATGACCAACAGATCGGAGTGTGAAGACGATGAGTGTGGAGACTCAAAAAGAAACCCTGGGCTTCCAGACCGAGGTCAAGCAACTGCTGCACCTCATGATTCATTCGCTGTATTCGAACAAGGAGATCTTCCTGCGCGAATTGATCTCCAACGCCTCCGACGCTGCTGACAAGCTGCGTTTCGAAGCCCTGGCCAAGCCCGAGTTGCTAGAGGGCGATGCCGATCTGAAGATTCGCCTGAGCTTCGACAAGGAAGCCGGCACGGTCACCCTGGAAGACAATGGCATCGGCATGAGCCGCGCGGATGTCATCACCCACCTGGGTACCATCGCCAAGTCCGGCACGGCCGACTTCATGAAGAACCTCACTGGTGATCAGAAGAAGGACTCGCACCTGATCGGCCAGTTCGGCGTGGGCTTCTATTCCGCGTTCATCGTTGCCGACAAAGTCGATGTCTACAGCCGCCGTGCTGGCACTGCTGCCGCCGAAGGCGTGCATTGGTCGTCCAAGGGCGAGGGCGACTTCGAAGTCGCGACCATCGACAAGCCGCAGCGCGGCACGCGCATCGTCCTGCACTTGAAGCAGGATGAGCAGGAGTTCGCCGACGGCTGGCGCCTGCGCAATGTGGTGAAGAAGTATTCCGACCACATCGCGTTGCCGATCCAGTTGCCAAAAGAGCAATCGGCCGTAGCCGAAGGCGAAGATCAGCCTGCTGAAGAGTGGGAAACCGTCAACCGCGCCAGCGCGCTGTGGACCCGCCCGCGTACCGAGATCAAGGACGAGGAGTACCAGGAGTTCTACAAGCACATCGGCCATGATTTCGAAAACCCGCTGGCCTGGAGTCACAACAAGGTCGAAGGCAAGCTGGAGTACAACTCGCTGCTGTACGTGCCGGCACGTGCGCCGTTCGACCTGTACCAGCGCGAAGCACCGCGCGGCTTGAAGCTGTACGTGCAGCGCGTGTTCATCATGGACCAGGCCGAATCGTTCCTGCCGCTGTACCTGCGCTTCATCAAGGGTGTGGTCGACTCCAACGACCTGTCGCTGAACGTCTCGCGTGAAATCCTGCAGAAGGATCCGATCATCGATTCGATGAAGTCGGCCCTGACCAAGCGCGTGCTGGACATGCTGGAGAAGTTGGCGAAGAACGAACCTGAACAGTACAAGGGTTTCTGGAAGAATTTCGGCCAGGTGCTCAAGGAAGGTCCGGCCGAAGATTTCGCCAACAAGGAAAAGATCGCCGGTCTGTTGCGCTTCGCCTCCACGCACGACGACAGCGGCGAGCAGAGCGTCAGCCTGGCCGACTACCTGGCTCGCGCCAAGGAAGGGCAGGACAAAGTCTACTACCTCACTGGCGAGTCCTACGCGCAGGTCAAGAACAGCCCACACCTGGAAGTCTTCCGCAAGAAAGGCATCGAAGTGTTGCTGCTCACCGACCGTATCGATGAGTGGCTGATGAGCTATCTCACCGAGTTCGATGGCAAGAGCTTCGTCGATGTCGCCCGTGGCGACCTGGACCTGGGCAAGCTGGATTCCGAAGAGGACAAGAAAGCCCAGGAAGAAGTGGCCAAGGACAAGGAGGGGCTTGTCGAGCGCCTGAAAACGGCGCTGGGCGACAGCGTGGCCGAAGTGCGCGTATCGCACCGTCTCACCGACTCTCCGGCGATTCTGGCCATCGGCGAGCAGGACTTGGGTCTGCAGATGCGCCAGATCCTCGAAGCCAGCGGTCAGAAGGTGCCGGACTCCAAACCGATCTTCGAATTCAACCCGACTCACCCGCTGATCGAGAAGCTCGATCACGAACAGAGCGAAGATCGCTTCTCGGAGCTGTCGCACATTCTGTTCGACCAGGCGGCCTTGGCCGCTGGCGACAGCCTCAAGGATCCGGCAGCGTATGTGCGCCGCCTGAACAAGCTGCTGGTCGAGCTGTCTGCTTGAGATGACGCACCGCAAAGCCCGCTTCGGCGGGCTTTTCTTTTGGTCAAGCCTGAGGAACGCATGATGAGCAAGGTAATCGTCGAGTCGCTGGTCTATCACCTGTCCGGCCGCAGCTATGAAAGTCGCCTGGTCTTTGAGCCAGGGGTGGCCGCACGGCCTGCATTGGTGATGGCACCGAACTGGATGGGTATCGGCGAAGTGGCTGAGCGCGTCGCTAAGGAAGTGGCCGAACAAGGCTACGTGGTCTTGATCGCCGACTTGTACGGGCAGGGCGTGCGTCCATCGAATGCTGAAGAGGCGGGGGCGGCGATGATGCCGTTGAAGAATGACCGCGACGAGTTGCGCAAACGTATGCACGAGGCCCTGGCGCAGTTGCTCGGTCAGTCCAAGGCGCTCCTGGCGCCTGGTAAAGCGGGCGCGTTCGGTTTCTGCTTCGGTGGGTGCTGCGCACTGGAGTTGGCACGCAGTGGCGCGGACCTCAAGGCGACGGTGTCTTTCCATGGCACTCTCGATACACCTAGGCCTGAAGACGCTTCGCGTATCAAGGGCTCGGTACTCGTGCTGCACGGCGCCTCCGACCCGCTGGTACCCGCCGAACAACTGCCGGCATTCGAGGCCGAAATGAACGCGGCCAAGGTCGATTGGCAACTGCTGAGCTATGGCGGTGCGGTGCATTCCTTCACCGATCCTACCGCCAACGTGCCGGGCAAGATGCAGTACGATCGACGCACCTCGGAGCGTGCGTTCCGCTCGATGCACAATCTGCTCGAGGAAGTGTTCAAGGCGTGAAGTGGCAGTCCTGAACGATCGGCCTGCGGCGGTGGTCTACGCTGCTTCGATTGCCATCAGGACGTTGCCCCATGATCGCCAGAGCACTGGCCTGCCTGCTGTTTTCCGCCAGCCTGTGCCCAACGGTGCAGGCTCGCGATTATCGCTACAGCGATGCCCATCTGCATTACGTCGACTTCTTCCAGGAAAGTGAAGGCATGCCCGCCTTGCTACGGGCCATGGATCAAGCAGGGGTCGATCACGCGATGATCTCCGGTATTCCGGTGGCGAAGAAATGGCACGAGGACGAGCCCAAGCGTCCTCGCTATTACGCAGGTGACGACGCCGAAGCGTACTGGTTCAGTGCCACCGACATTCACGTGGCGGCGGCGGTGCAGAAACTGCCCGCCGAACAGCGCAAACGCTTTCATCCGTTTCTTTCCGGGATCAATCCGGTGGACAAGAACGCGGTCAGCCATGTCGAGCGTATGCTCGAACTGTATCCCGATTTCTGGCAAGGCATCGGCGAGGTGTTCACCCGCCACGATGACCTGACGGCGCTGACCAGCGGCGATACGCCCCGGGCGAACAACGAGGCGATGGCGCGAATTTATCACCTGGCTGCTGAGCGGGATCTGCCGGTGATGGTGCACTCCAACATCACCTCCAAACGCGAGCGTAACCCGCTGTATCTGGCGGAGATCGAAGAGCCGCTGCGCGATCATCCGCATACCCGATTCATTTGGGCCCACGCCGGCACCAGTCTGGAGATCCATCGTCACCAGACCCAGATGGACTTCATTCTGCCCACCCTCGAGCGCATGCTCGAAGCCTACCCCAACCTCTACATCGACTTGTCCTGGAGCATGCGTCAGCCCTATCTGCTGGATGAGCAGGGAAAACCCCGCAAGGCCTGGCTGGCGCTGGTGGAGCGCTTCCCGGATCGATTCATGTTGGGTTCGGATGTGGTGGGCCGGTTCGCCAGCGTAGGCGAGCAGATGCATGGCTTCGACGTGTTTCTGGATGCGTTGCCCGAAGCCGTGGCCCGCCAAGTGGCGAGGGACAACTTCCTGGCACTATTACCAAAGCGTCGATGAGCACGCTTATCGCCATGAACCGTGTTGCGCAGGTCCGTGCGTGCCTACGCAACACCTGTGATTATCAGGCGTGCGGCTCTTTGGCCAGGCGTTTGAGCAGTGCCTCGGCCGTGGCGTGCGATGAGGCAGGATTCTGACCGGTGATCAGATGGTCATCTTCGATCACGTAACTGGCCCAGTCGGCCGCCTTGGAGTACTCGCCACCCTGGGCCTTGAGCATGTCTTCTACCAGGAATGGCACCACGTCGGTCAGGCCGACGGCGTGTTCTTCACTGTTGGTGAAGCCGGTCACGCGCTTGCCATCGATCACCGACGAGCCGTCGGGCGCCTTCACCCGCTTCAGTACGCCGGGCGCGTGGCAGACGGCGGCAATGGGTTTGTTGGCCGCATAGAACGCTTCCAGCAAGGTGATTGAGTCCTTGTCCTGCGCCAGGTCCCAGAGTGGGCCGTGGCCGCCCGGGTAGAACACGGCGTCGAAATCGTAAGGATCGATCTCGCCCAGCGGTACGGTGTCGGCCAGCGCCATCTGTGCCTGGGTATCACCTTGGAAGCGTTCGGTGGCTTCGGTCTGGGCATCGGGTTGGTCGCTCTTCGGGTCGAGCGGAGGCTGGCCGCCCTTGGGCGAAGCCAGGGTAATCTCGGCGCCGGCATCGACGAACACGTAATACGGCGCGGCGAACTCCTCGAGCCAGAAGCCGGTTTTGTGGCCGGTATCGCCGAGTTGGTCGTGGGAAGTCAGCACCATCAGGATCTTGTACATGCGAGTGGTCCTCCAGATCTTCGTGGGCAGCGCGCTATTGGCCTGCGTTAGTGTGGGAGGTCTCAAGGGCTTGGACGTTCCATCGGATAGTCTCGGGCGACATTTCAGCTGAGGGGCGACCTCGATTCGGGTGAACCTTCCGAGTGTCGCGTAGGGCTTTTCCCATGATGCTATTTCCCCGTGTTGAGCCGTTGTGCCTTGACCAGAGGCCCTCTAGGCTTCGCCTGCTTGCTGCATTTCCTCATCCTGCCTCAGCCCACGGGCAGAGACGCACGCCGGGTTCGCGTGAGTCTGGTTGAGTTAGGACGAGGAAGTGTGGCAAGCACTTCATGACGATTTCCAGGAGGATATATGGGCAGTGACGATCAATCATCCAAGGGGCCTGAGCTCAAGGTCATCAGCGCCATGGAGCGCTTGCGCCGCAAGCCGAGGATGGACTGGGTGCAGGCGATACCTGGCCTGCCGGCCAAGGACACGCTCATGGAAATTTCCGCCATCATGGGTTGCGTGACCGAGCTCACGCGTCGGGCCATCAATCACCCCCGTGAAGCCGCCGTGTTGATGCGCGCCACCTTCTACCTCAGCGGCATGAGTAAGGCCATGATCGACGGCCAGGTGGCACAAATGCGCGGTGATCAGTCAGCGCCAGAGGGCCCCAAGCCCTGAAGCAATCACTGATGCCTCACAGCGTCGTCCTATCGGCCTGACTTGGCAATCCCCTCGCCGCAAGCTTCACCGCCAGTGACCGCGCTACAATGCGCCACAGACGAGTATCCAAGGGCTCAAGGTGATGTCGAAATGCTGAATACGAACGAAACGCGGGTCTTCATTCGTCGTTTTGGCTGGGTGATATTGCTCGCCCACATACTGGTAATGGCAACGCTGGCGGTCACGTGGATCATCACAACTCCCCTTACATGGCGCGGTCATGAGCACGTGCTCAAGGTTGCGTTCTTTGCGACCGTTTTTGGCGGAGTGGTCATGGGGCTCGCGTTCATGCTCGTCGTACGCGGGCGCAGTTGGGGTGTTTGGATCAATGTGGTGTTACTGGTGCTGTGCATGGCCCTCACGCTCGCGTTTCATGCCCCGGGTCACGGGATGGCCATCCTGGGGGTAGCGCTGATGCTCCCATTGTTGGCGTTGCTGGTGATAAACAGTGGTCGTCATCGGCAGGCGGTCAAACGCTACGCCGTCTTTCGTCGAGACAGGACCCGATGGGCAATGACGATCAGCATTGCCAAAGAAAAGGGTATCGATCTGAACCAGGAGGCTGAACGTCTCTTTGGTGGTGCCAGTGCAGAGCGCGACCATTGACCGCCTTTCAAACGTGCATTCACGCTTCACAGTAGGGCGTAAACGCCTTCATTTTTTAAAGCGATGCACTGTGTGGAGTGTTCACATCAAGTGAAGCTGGCTAGCACCTGAGCACTCGCGCGCTTTGGCCAGCCCGGCCCGTATCTTGCTCTGCCTGTTGGAATCCTCACTCTTGGACTATTCCAATCATGAGTTCATCCGGCGAATTTTCTCTGACCGAAGCCCCTCCAGCAGCCCGCAAGGGCCTGCTTCCCATTGCCATGATCCTGTTCAGCTTCACGTTCTTCACCGGCACCATGTTCGCCGGGGGCAAGCTCGGTATGGCGTTTACCTTCGCCGACATGCTCTGGATAGCGACGATTGGCAACATTCTGCTGGCCGCCTATGCCGCGAGCCTGGCGTTCATCGCCTCGCGCAGCGGCCTGAATACCGTGTTGATGGGGCGTTTCTGCTTCGGCGAGGCGGGCAGCCGCCTTTCCGACTTCTTGCTCGGTTTCGCAGAGCTGGGCTGGTACGCCTGGGGCACGGCAACGGTGGCGATCGTGTTGGTCAAGCTGCTGGGGTTGGCAGAGGGCTTCACTCCGGCCTTGATGGTGCTGTTCGGGTTGGGCTTCAGTGTCACTGCGATCATCGGTTTCAAGGGGCTTGACGGGTTGTCACGCGTCTCGGTGCCTTTGATGTTCGCGTTGCTGGTGATCTCGATGGTCATCGCTACACGCGATGCGGGCGGGTTTTCCGGGCTGCTGGCCGTGGTGCCGCATGAGAGCATGAGCTTCTCGGCCGCCGTGACCATGGTGTTCGGCACCTTCGCCAGTGGCGCGACACAGGCCACCAACTGGACCCGATTGTCGCGCAACGCACGGGCTGCGGTAGCCGACAGCGTGGTGGCGTTTCTCGTAGGCAACGGCTTGATGGTGGTCGCGGGGGCTTGGTGCGCGATGGTTTATCAGCAAGCTGATATCGTCGAGGTGATGATGCTGCAAGGGCTGTCGTTCGCCGCGGTGGTGATGCTGTGCCTGAACCTCTGGACCATCCAAGGCCCGACCCTCTATAACGTGGCAGCCGCCAGTTGCCACCTGGCACGCAGTGAGCGGCGGCGCACCGCTACGCTGCTCGCCGCAGGTGTCGGCATCGTCCTGGCGATAGGCGGTATGTACGAGTGGCTGATTCCTTTCCTGGTTTTGCTAGGCTCGATCATTCCGCCGGTCGGTGGCGTGATCATGGCCGATTTCTGGTACCGCCATCGCGGCCACTACCCCACCTTGGCTTCGGTCAAGCTGCCGCGCTACAACCGCGCAGGTCTTTTCGCTTATGCTCTGGGCGCGGTACTGGCCTATAGCTCGCCGTGGGTCGCACCGCTGGTGGGAATCGGCGCCTCGGCACTGTGTTATGTCGTTCTGCTTGAGTTCAGAGCGCGAATACAGCCTGCGGTCCAAGCCAAACGCTAGGCCTGTCCCGGGGCTGCTTAGACTCCCCCTGCGTTTGTCATCGTCAATACCTTCCATGCGCGATTATCACGCATGAATGCTTTTATCGCGCCGTTGCTCTGGCGCGAGCGTAATAGCCAAGGCCAGGAGTAACGCCATGAACATCATCAACGCCCGCCTGCGCGGCAAGACCGGGCTGTTCACAGTCCGGGTGAGCGGCGAGCGCATTGCCGCCATCGAGCTCCAACCGGCGAAGATTGAACCGAGCAGTGCCGAGGATATCGACGCGGCACAGAACTTGGTGATACCGCCTTTCATCGAGCCGCATATCCACCTCGATGCCACCCTGACAGCCGGTGAGCCGCGCTGGAACATGAGCGGCACGTTGTTCGAAGGCATTGAATGTTGGGCCGAGCGCAAGGCTATCACTACCCACGAAGACATCAAGGCGCGGGCCAAGAAGACCATAGGCGCGCTGGTGGATCACGGCATCCAGCATGTGCGCACTCATGTCGACGTCACCGATCCGACCTTGGTGGCGCTCAAGGCCATGGTCGAGGTGCGCGAGGAGGTGCGTCATCTGATCGATTTGCAGATCGTGGCGTTTCCTCAGGAAGGCATCGAGTCGTACGCCAACGGACGGGCCCTGATGACCGAGGCGGTGGCGCTGGGCGCCGATGTGGTGGGTGGTATTCCGCATTTCGAGAACACCCGCGATCAGGGCGTGTCCTCGGTCAAGTTCCTGATGGACCTTGCCGAGCGCACTGGCTGCCTGGTGGATGTTCATTGCGACGAGACCGACGATGCGCAGTCGCGCTTTCTTGAAGTGCTGGCCGAAGAAGCCCGTGTGCGCGACATGGGGGCTCGGGTCACTGCCAGCCATACCGTGGCCATGGGCTCCTATGACAATGCCTACTGCTACAAGCTGTTTCGTCTGTTGAAGATGTCGGGCATCAACTTCGTATCCTGCCCCACCGAAAGCATTCATTTGCAGGGACGTTTCGACAGCTTTCCCAAGCGGCGCGGTGTGACCCGGGTGGCCGAGCTCGACCGTGCCGGGCTGAACGTCTGTTTTGGCCAGGATTCGATCGTCGACCCCTGGTATCCACTGGGTAACGGCAACATCCTGCGCGTGCTCGAAGCGGGTCTGCATATCTGCCATATGCTCGGCTACGAGGATCTGCAGCGCGCGCTCGACCTGATCACCGACAACAGTGCGCGTACCTTGAATCTGGGTGAGCGCTACGGCATCGCAGTCGGGCGCCCGGCGAACCTGCTGGTGCTGTCTGCCGCCGACGACTACGAGATGGTTCGCAGCCAGGGGCATGCGCTGGTCTCGATCCGTGCAGGCAAGGTACTGATGCGTCGAACGCCTGCGCGAGTCGAACGATTCGTCTGAAGGGCAGGGCGGTCAGCCTGGAGCGTCATTGCCGGGACTGTGGTGCTTGCACCTAAACCGGCGTGGGCACGTGCTGAGCGCTTGCCTCGGCAGCCGTTACTTGGCACGCTTGGCCCCGGTCTTCAACTGCGCGTGCCGCGCTACAAGGAACCGCCAAGGTGAGTTGGGAAAAAGTCGGAAAGGCCCTCGCGGGTCTGTTGGTCGCGGCGGGCGCTGTCGCCGCGTTGTACGTTTCGTTCAAGGATGAGGGTGGGTTGAAAGCCTATGTCGCCTACGAGGCACTGACCTATCCCAGTCAGTTCAACGAACGCATCGGCCAGGCTCGAGAGCAGCTCAAGTACGAGCGACTGTTCGCCGGCGTCGAAGCCGTGGCCAAGGGCGCTTTGAACCGCGACCAAGTCGAGGCGCTGGTCAGCCAGGCTCAAGCGCCCTACATGCAACTGTTCGCCAAACCCTTCGAGGCAGGGTTGGTCGATCACCGTACTGGGCTGTTCGTCACCTTGCGCAATACCAGCGACAAGCCTGTACAGAAGGTGTTGATCCGTCTGCCGGCCAAGGGCTTGGTGCAGGTCCGCGATGATGCCGGTGATGACAGCATTCCCGAAAATGCCACCAACATTATTCAGATCCCTGCAATCGAGCCCGGTGGCGTATGTCGCGTATGGGTGTACTTCGATGCGGACTTCTCGCAGATCACCCAAGGGGGCATCAGCATCGTGCATGCCGATGGGCCGGCGACCCTCCAGGTCATGCGTGAGGTCAGTGGCTTCCAGGCGCTGATGGCGCGCTATGGCCAAGTGTTGGTTGGCCTGGCGGTGGTGCTGGGGGCGGTGGTGCTGATCCTGGCCTACACGTGCGCACGCCAGCGGCGTCGTTTGCGGCGTCTGCGCGGTTGATCGGCATCTCCTGAAAGCAAAACGCCCCGACCAGGTCGGGGCGTTTCAGGTGTAGCGACGGTCTTACTTGCCGGTCCAGCGCTTGAGCACCAGGGTGGCATTGGTGCCGCCGAAACCGAAGCTGTTGCTCATGACCGTATCGATCTTGGCGTTCTCTTCAGTCTTGCGCAGCACTGGCAGATCGGCAACCTCTGGGTCCAGCTCGTCGATGTTGGCCGAGCCGGCGATGAAGTTGTTTTCCATCATCAGCAGGCAGTAGATCGCCTCGTGCACACCCGCTGCGCCCAGCGAGTGACCGGACAGGCTCTTGGTCGAGCTGATCTTCGGTGCCTTGGCGCCGAACACTTCACGCACGCCCTTCATTTCGGCAACGTCGCCGACCGGGGTGGAGGTGCCGTGGGTATTGAGGTAGTCGATCGGTGTATCGACGGTCGACAGCGCCTGCTGCATGCAGCGGATGGCGCCTTCACCGCTTGGCGCGACCATGTCGTAGCCGTCGGAAGTAGCACCGTAACCGACGATCTCGGCATAGATCTTGGCGCCACGGGCCAGGGCATGTTCCAGCTCCTCGACCACCACCATGCCGCCGCCGCCGGCGATGACGAAGCCATCACGGTCGGCATCGTAAGCGCGCGAAGCCTGCTCGGGCGTTTCGTTGCGCTTGGTTGACAGCGCGCCCATGGCGTCGAACAGGAACGACTGGCTCCAATGCTCTTCTTCGCCGCCACCGGCAAAGACGATGTCCTGCTTACCCCACTGGATCTGCTCCAGCGCGGTGCCGATGCAGTGTGCAGAGGTGGCGCAGGCCGAAGAGATCGAGTAGTTGATACCCTTGATCTTGAACGGGGTGGCCAGGCACGCCGAAACGGTGCTGCCCATGGTGCGGGTAACGCGGTAGGGACCTACGCGTTTCACGCCTTTTTCGCGCAGGGTGTCCAGCGCTTCCATCTGGTTGAGGGTCGAAGCGCCGCCGGAGCCGGCTACCAGGCCAGTACGCGGGCTGGACACTTGTTCTTCAGTCAGGCCGGCGTCCTTGATCGCGTCCTGCATCGCCAGGTAGGCATAGGCAGCGGCGTGGCCGACGAAACGATAGACCTTGCGGTCGATCAGCTCTTCCAGATTCAGGTCGATGGAGCCGGAAACCTGGCTACGCAGTCCCATTTCCTTGTATTCCGGGTTGTAACGGATACCCGGACGGCTGTTGCGCAGGTTTTCGGTGACGGTAGCTTTGTCATTGCCCAGGCACGAAACGATGCCCAGACCAGTGATAACGACGCGGCGCATGCGAATAACCCTTAGAAATTGTCAGTGGAGGTGAACACGCCGACCCGCAGGCCTTCGGCGGTGTAGATCTCGCGACCGTCGACGCTGACCGAGCCATCGGCGATGGCCATGTTCAGCTTGCCTTTGAGGACGCGCTTGATCTGAATGTTGTAGGTGACTTTCTTGGCCGTCGGCAGTACCTGGCCAAAGAACTTCACTTCGCCCGAGCCCAGGGCACGGCCGCGGCCCGGCAGGCCTTGCCAGCCGAGGAAGAAACCGACCAGCTGCCACATGGCATCGAGGCCCAGGCAACCTGGCATCACCGGGTCGCCTTCGAAATGGCAGGCGAAGAACCACAGGTCCGGGGTGATATCCAGCTCAGCGACCAATTCACCTTTGCCGTACTTGCCGCCTTCTTCGCTGATATGAGTGATGCGATCGACCATCAGCATGTTCGGGGCGGGCAATTGCGCATTACCTGGGCCGAACAGCTCACCGCGACTGCAGCGCAGCAGGTCTTCCCGAGTAAAGGCGTGTTGTTTGGTCATGCGAGCTCCTCAATAACCCCCTGTGGCAGGGGATGAATCTTCCTGGCCAGCCTGAAATCCTACAGATACCAGGGCGGCAGCCTACAGGTAGACTATTGCGTTGGGGTGAAAGTCACAGCGCACCTGGCAAAAGAAGTACAGGTGTGCACTGAAAGTTTATTTTCCGGGCCCTTGCAGGCTCTGTCCAGTCATTAAGACTGCCGCACTTTATCATTTATCGCCAGTCGCCGCTGTGCGGTCCGGCAGCCAGCGTTGCAGCGTGCGCAGCAAGTCGGCGCGTTTGAACGGTTTGCTCAGGTAATCGTTCATTCCAGCCTCCAGGCAACGCTCGCGATCACCCGGCAGCGCGTTGGCGGTCAAGGCGATGATCGGCACGCCAGCCTGATGCAGACGAATGCAGCGGGTGGCTTGGTAGCCGTCCATATGCGGCAAGCGACAATCCATCAAGATGGCGGCGTAGCTTTTTTCGGTTGCCAGCGTCAC
This sequence comes from Pseudomonas sp. SC11, assembly GCF_047039205.1. Lineage (NCBI taxonomy): Bacteria > Pseudomonadati > Pseudomonadota > Gammaproteobacteria > Pseudomonadales > Pseudomonadaceae > Pseudomonas > Pseudomonas sp. SC11. The sequence continues at coordinate 2,116,912 of NZ_CP178183.1, forward strand.
GGCCTGCTCGCCGTCCGTCGCCAGGTCCACCTCGAAGCCCAGGCTGCGCAGCATGGCTTCGATGACGCTCTGGTTGACCGGGTTGTCCTCTACCAACAGGATCGGTTGGCCATCACTGAGCGCAGTGGCCCTGTGTTCGCTTTCCAGTAGCTGCGCAGCACGCTGTTTAGAGCGTACCAGCGGAATCTCCAAGGTGAAGGTCGAGCCGCTGCCTAGGCTGCTCTCACCCCGTAGCGTGCCGCCCATGCGTTCGGCCAGGGTGCGCGCAATCGACAGGCCCAGGCCAGTACCGCCGTAACGTCTTGAAATAGAACTATCGGCCTGCTGGAACGCCTCGAACATCGTCTCAAGCCGCTCGCTGTCGATGCCGATACCGGTGTCGCGGACCGTGCAGGTCAGCCTCAACAACTGATGATCGAGCATGCGCCAGCGGGCGTCGACCTGCACCTCGCCGTGCTCGGTGAACTTCAGCGCGTTGCCCACCAGGTTCAGCAGAATCTGTCGGATGCGTGTCGGGTCACCTGTCACGTGCAGACGGTCCAAGCCAGTAGCCAGTTGCAGGCGTAACTGCAGGTTGCGCTGCTGGGCGCTGTGCTGGAACGACTGCACGCTACTTGAGATCAGCTCGCCGAGATTGAAATCGATGTGTTCCAGTTCCAGGCTGGCGCGTTCGATGCGCGAGAAGTCGAGGATGTCGTTGATCACCTTCAGCAGGTGGCCGGTGGACTCGCTGGCCACGGCCGTGTATTCGGCCTGCTCGCGAGTCAGCCGAGTGGTCTCCAGCAGTTGCAACATGCCCAGCACCCCGTTCATCGGAGTGCGCAGTTCATGGCTCATCATCGCCAGGAACTCGGATTTGGCGCGGTTGGCCCGCTCGGCCTCCTCGCGCGCCTGGATCAGCTCGGTGATGGTTTGCTGTTGCTCGCGGCTGGCCTGATCCAGGGCGTTGGCCAGGTTGTTGATGTGCCGCGCCAGATGACCGAGCTCGCTGTCATCGACCACCGGCAACGGCGCATTAAACTGGCCCTGCTGGATAGCCTTCACGGCATGGCCCATGTCGCTGATCGGCATCGACAGGCTCCTGGCCAGGCGCCGCGCCAGAAGGAAGGTGAACGCCAGCGCGAACAGGGCAAGAATGCCGGCCTTGATCACGATTTCCTGCTGGCGCTCGCTGAACGCGTCGTCGGACATGCCGACGATCACCCGACCGAGATAGTCGTCACCAATGCTCGGCGGGGTCTTGCCCTGCTGCAGGAAGTCGTTGTCCAGGCGGATCTGTTGCAGACGGATCGGGGCCTGGAAGACTTCCACTCGCTGGGCGCGATTGGCACTTTCCCCGGACTGCTCGACGTACACCAGGATGTGGTTGCGGCTGTCCTGCACCTCCAGAAAACGCACGTGCGGGATGCTCAACGTTGCGCGCATCAGGCTTTCCAGCACTTCATTGTTGCCCGAGATCACCCCGTATTCGCAGGCGGGTGCCAGTTGGTTGGCAATCAGTTGGCCCGTGTGGTCCAGCTCCTGGCGCAGGTCCTGCAAGCGTACGAAGGTGAAGAAACCGATCAGCAACAAGGTGAGCAGCAGCGCCGGCCCCAGGCTGATGATCTGGGTGCGGGCATGAATGTCCCAGCTCAGGCGCTTGCTCATGGTGTCGACTCTCCTTCGGCCAGGACCAGCTCGGCTGCGTTCGGCTCTATGCGCTCCAGTCCAAGGGCGCGGGCCACCTGCTGATTGCCGCTGACCCGGAAGTGATCGGGATAGAGGCTGCGCGGCCAGCGCGAGGGCGGCTGGTCGAGCAAGCGGTCGAGCACCGCCAGCCAGTCGTCCTGGTCGCTGTAGGTGCTGGCCAGGGCGCCGGCGCGGACGAAGCCAGCGTTGGGACCGATCAACGCCATCTGCCGCCCATAACTGCTGAGCAAGAGGTTCTTGACGGTCTTGGCATTGAACAACTGCGGATCGTCGATGCCCAGCAGCACGTCGCTGTTGCCCAGCACGTGCTGCAGGGGACGGCTGTCGCGCAGATCGGTCCAGTCCTGGGCGACGATCTCCAGGCCCATGTGACTGGCTGCCTGATGCAACTCGTCGATGAGGAAGCGGCTGTCAGGTCCATACAGCACGCCGATACGTCGTGCCTGCGGCAGCAGATAGCGCGTCAGGCGCAGTTGCCGTGCCAGCGGCGGATCGCTCCACAGCAGGCTGAGGTACTCGGGGCGCGACTTTCCCAGGCGCAGTTGCGCCTGAACCCGGCTGATCCGCAGCGCCAGCGAGAGGGGGCCGGATGGCTCGCGCAGGCGCCAGTCGAGTGCGGCCTCATCCAGCAGGATCAGGCGCGTCTGGACATCGAGTCGGCCGGGCGAGGGCAACTGCGTGACACTCTGGAAGCGCACCTGGTCGAGGGGGCGTCTGGCTTGCAGCGCGCTGACGAAGCTGCTCACCCCGGCGGTGTCATCGCCACCGACCAGCAGGATTTCATGGGCGCACAGCGTGCCCATGGGCCACAGACACAGCGCCAGCATCCGTAGCAGGCGCAGCATCAGAACTCCAACTCCGCACTGACGCTCAGGCGATGGCGGCTGTCATAGCGGTTCTGCTCCACGGTCGTGGGCTGGTCGTCCAAGCGTTGCTGCCACAGTGCAGCCAACTCGACCGAACTGCCATAAATCCGCATGCGCTTGGCCACCCGCAGATCGACACGCTCGTAGCGGTATTGATTGAGTGCATCGTCCCCGTAATAGAACAGCGCGCTCGACCAACCCGACCCCCAGTCGCGCAACCAGCCCACAGAACCGCTGTTGTGGGCGCTGAGGCGGCGGTCGTCGGGGTTGCTCGCCCAGGCATCGACGTAGGCATAGCTCATGCGCAGGCGGTCACGTGGGCTCAGGCGCCAGTCCAGCTGAGTTTCGCTGCCACTGAAGCGTGCCCTGTTGGCATTGCTGGCAATGTACTGATTGTTCTTCAACGGCTCGCTGATCATCCCGGTGATCTCGTCGTAGAACAGCTTCACGTCCAGGTTCAGGTCAAGGTCGGAAAAGGAACCGTTGTAGCCCAGTTCGCGCGAGCGCATGCGCTCCTGGTCGAGGTTGCCGGGACCGCGGGTCTTGACGAAGTACTCACCGTCGCGCAGGCCGAGCACGTTGGGCGTGAGGTTTCGGACCGTGTAGCTCCAGTTGACGTTGTTCTCGAACATGTCCGGCGAGCGCACGGCCTCGGAGTACACCGCGCGCAGCCCCTGACGCGGAGTGATCAGGTAGTTCACCGCCACGCGCGGGGTCAGGGACGTGCCGGAGAGCTGGCTGTTTTCGAACATCGCGCCGCCTTGCAGGATCCAGTGCTCGTCAGCGCGCCATTCGAGCTGGCCAAACAGGCGCCAGGTGCGGTCGTCGAGCCGGCCGTTGAAGTAGGTCTGCGAGTCGGCGCGATCATAACGGTAGTTGAGGCCGCTGAGCAGGCGCAGGCTGTCGGTCAGGCTCAGGGTGTCCTGAACTTCCAGGTCATAACGGGTTTCGCGGGTGCTCTGGTCGACGTCGCCGCACACTTCCCGGCTGCCCCCGTTGTCCCATTGGCTCTTGATCTGGTTGCGCAGGCCCTGCAGAACCGGATCGCGGCTGTTCGGCGGGTTGTTGGCGTTGCGTGCCACGCGTTCGGCGTAATTCGGGTCGAGCTGCCACAGGCGGGTCAGTTCGGGGCTGAAGGCCAATGTCGCGTCGCAGGCACGCCAGACCTGCTGACGGTCGAATTGCTGCGCCGAGCCCTGCACATAAAGGCTGTGCTCGGGGTTGAAGTCGATGCTCCAGCGCAGCGAGCCGGCGTAGTCCTTGGCGTCTAGGTCGGCGTTGTCGCCGCGCCCGGTGACGAAGGGGAATACCGGTTTGTAGGTATACGGCCGTTGGTTGCTGCCTTCCTTGGCCGCCAGTTGCCAGTCCAGCGTCTGATCCGGCGCCAGGCTGTGACTGACGCTGAGGTTGAAGCGTGTCAGGCGCCGGCTGTCGCGGTAGTCCTGACCGTACTGGTTCTTGTCGAAGCCATCGTCCTGCAGGCCGGACATCGACAGGCGCAGGTCGCCGCCGTCCCAGCCCAGGCCTTGGCTGGCATAGAAGTCATTGATGCCGTCCTGGCCGCGGGTGATCTTCAGGCGCGTGCCATGGCTGTCGGCAGGGCGTCGGGTGAGGATGTTGACCACCGCCATCAGCGCGTTGGCGCCGTAGCTGACGGTATTGGGGCCGCGAAACACTTCGATGCGCTCAATGTCTTCGATGGCCAGGGGAATGTCGCTCCAGTCCACCGTGGCCAGGCCCGCCCGGTATACCGAACGGCCATCGATCAGCACTTGCATGCGCCGGGCATCGTTGACGTTGCTGCCGTGGTAGTTGACGGTCGGCTGGTTGCCGGCGCCGTAGCCGATCATCATCCCCGGTACCAAGCGCAGCAGTTCGGGTACGTCACGCGCGCCGCTGGCGTGGATCAGCGCGCTGTCGAGCACGGTCATGCTGCCGGGCACCGCCGCCGGGGATTGTTTGAGCCGCGTGGCGGTCAGAACCTGCGGCAGGTCGGTGTCGATGAACAGATCGTCGGCCACGGCCGGGCCGCCCAGCAGGGCAGTGAGCAACAGCAAGCGGCGGGCAGGGGGCGTGCCAGGGAACACGTGACGGCCTTGTGTCAGACATGAGCCGCGCATGGTAACCGAGCCGTCGAGAGGCAAGCTATAAGCGCCGAGCGGCGTGTGAGAAGGGCACGGCCTTTTCTTGCCGTGTGTCGCTTGAAGCGTGCAGCTTGCCCTTATAATGCGCCGTCGCCCTCAACTTATTGGCTTTGACGGATTGAATATGACTGAACAGCGACCTGTTGCAGTGCTGGGAGGTGGAAGCTTCGGCACCGCCGTGGCGAATCTGCTGGCGGAGAATGGCAACCCGGTGCGTCAATGGATGCGCGATCCGGAACAGGCCGAGGCCATGCGCGTCAACCGCGAGAATCCACGGTACCTCAAAGGTATCCGCCTGCATGAGCGGGTCGAGCCGGTCAACGACCTGCTGGCCACGCTGCAGGGTAGCGAACTGATTTTCGTCGCGCTGCCGTCCAGTGCCCTGCGCAGCGTGCTGGCACCGCATGCCGAGACGGTTAGCGGCAAGGGCCTGATCAGCCTGACCAAGGGCATCGAGCCGCAGACGTTCAAGCTGATGAGCCAGATCATCGAAGAGATCGCGCCCCAGGCGCGGATCGGTGTGCTGTCCGGTCCGAACCTGGCGCGTGAAATCGCCGAACATGCGCTGACCGCCACCGTGGTCGCCAGCGAGGACGAAGCGCTCTGCGAGCAGGTCCAGGCCGTGCTGCACGGGCGCACCTTCCGCGTCTACGCCAGCGCCGACCGCTTCGGCGTCGAACTCGGCGGCGCGCTGAAGAACGTCTACGCGATCATCGCTGGCATGGCGGTGGCCCTGGACATGGGCGAGAACACCAAGAGCATGCTCATCACCCGCGCACTGGCCGAGATGACGCGCTTTGCCGTCAGTCAGGGCGCCAATCCCATGACCTTCCTCGGTCTGGCGGGGGTTGGCGACCTTATCGTCACCTGCTCGTCACCCAAGAGCCGCAATTATCAGGTCGGCTATGCCCTGGGGCAGGGGCTGAGCCTGGAGGAAGCGGTCAGCCGCCTGGGCGAAGTGGCCGAGGGGGTCAACACGCTCAAGGTGCTCAAGGCCAAGGCCCAGCAGGTGCAGGTGTACATGCCGCTGGTCGCCGGGCTGCACGCGATCCTGTTCGAAGGCCGCACCCTGGCCCAGGTGATCGAGCACCTGATGCGCGCCGAACCCAAGACCGACGTCGATTTCATTTCCACCAGCGGTTTCAACTGAGCCGCACGAGCAAGGAGCGAGACATGAACGATACCCCCGAACACGCCCAGCGCGAGTCGATCATCCTGCGGATCGTGTGGATGCTGGTTTTTCTGGTGGTCTGGCAACTGGCCGAACTGCTGCTCGGCGGCCTGGTGTTGGTGCAACTGATCTATCGCCTGGTCTACGGCGCACCCAGTGCCAGCCTGATGAACTTCGGCGACAGTCTCAGCCAGTTCCTCGCGCAAATCGGTCGCTTCGGCAGCTTCCACACCGAACAGAAACCTTGGCCTTTCGCCGACTGGCCGGCACCGCGCGCGCCTGAGGGCGAAGCCCCGCATGCGGTGCCCCCGGCGCCGCATCCGGTGCGTGACGAAGAGCCGAAGCTGTGAAGCTGTGGATCCTGCGCCACGGCGAAGCCGAGCCGCGGGCCAACACCGATGCCGAACGCAGGCTCACCGCCCATGGTCGCGAGCAGGTGTTGCGCAGTGCTGCGCGCCTGTTGGGACAGCCCCTACAAGCGATCATTGCCAGCCCCTACGTACGGGCCCAGCAGACCGCCGCGCTGGTGCACGACACCCTCGGTTTCATCGAGCCAGTGCGCACCGTGCCTTGGCTGACACCTGAAAGCGATGCGGCGCAGGTCATCGGCGAAATCGAGCGGTTGGGGTTGGAGCAGGTGTTGCTGGTCAGTCACCAGCCCTTGGTGGGTAGCCTGGTGAGCCTGCTGGAACAGGGTCATGCGCAGTCCCCTGCGCCGATGAGTACCGCTTCCCTGGCGCAGTTGGAGGGTGACTGGCCGCTCGCAGGTCTGATGACCTTGCAGGCACTCGACCACCCGGATTGACCCGCTTGTGGCAACTGGTATTTCTGTCAGTTGTGAGCTGCGAGGTTCGCTTGCTAGCGTCTGTGACAGTCATGGCTGATATCAGGGAGTTTCGTCTATGAGTGGTCTGCAACGGGAGTTGATGCGGTCTCTGGATCTACAGCCGACGATTGGCAAGCTCGACGCCGGGGTGGCACTGGATTTTGCCGAGCACAGCCTGCTGCGCGAAGCCGCCGAGGCGCGTCTTTACCATGTGCTGGGCAAGCTCGAAAGCGGCCAAGTCTCGGCGGCTTCCAGGCATGCCGCACAGGAGCTGCAAATGCTTCAGGCGTCGTGCATGCAAGTATCAAGTGGCGTGCAGACCAGTTGTCTGGCGCTGGCGCGGGCCGAGTTGAGTCCAGCCGACCTGCAGCGTGCCTGCGAAGCGCTCGACAGCCAACTGACCTACATCAAGGCCTGTCTGCAGCGCGCCCTGGGCCGTCTGCACGGCGGCACCTGACCTGATCGCCCTTGGCGATGACCTATCCGAATGTTGTGATGCGTTGGCAGCTTGTCGACAATGGCCGAAATCTGCTTTGGATCCGGCGTCCATGTCCCAGTTCCTGTTCTTCGCTCGCACCCACGATGTTTCTTCACGCGCCAGTGGCAAACCACTCGCCGCTTTAACGGTAGGCGGCCCAGCAGTGCAGCAGTTGCTCGATATCCTCGGCCAGGTTGAACACGGGAGCTGGGCATGAGCGCACGTGTCGAGGAAATCCGCCTCAACCTGGGCCATATCGAGTTGGCCGCGCATGTTTTCGGTCCTGTCGATGGCCTGCCAGTCATCGCCCTGCACGGCTGGCTCGACAACGCCAACAGCTTCGCCCGTCTCGCACCACGCCTGCTGGGGCTGCGCATCGTCGCGCTCGACCTGGCCGGGCATGGCTATTCCCAGCACCGGCCAGTGGGCGCGAGTTATCACCTGGCCGACTATGTACACGATGTCCTGCGCGTCGCCGAGCAGATGGGCTGGGTGCGGTTTGGCTTGCTTGGCCATTCGCTGGGGGCGGTTATCAGCGTCCAGCTCGCGGGTGCACTGCCGGAGCGCATCAGTCATCTGGCACTGATCGACGGCGTGATCCCGCCGACCGCTGGCGAGCAGGAGGCCGCCGAGCGCTTAGGGTTGGCGTTGCAGGCGCAACTGCGTTCGGATGGCAAGCGCAAGTCTGTGTATGCGACCCTGGAGCAGGGCGTTCAGGCGCGCATGAAAGGCATGGTGGCGGTCAGTTGCGAGGCGGCCGAGCTGCTGGCCGAGCGGGGGCTGATGCCGGTGCCTGGCGGCTACAGCTGGCGCAGCGACAGCCGTCTGACGCTGCCCTCGCCGGTGCGCCTGAGCGAGGCCCAGGCCATGGCGTTCGCCAAGCGAATCCAGTGTCCGAGTTGCCTGGTGGTCGCCGAGCAAGGCTTGCTGGCTCGGCACACGACGCTGCTGGAGCAGCTACCCTTCGAGCAGGTGGTGTTGCCCGGCGGACACCATCTGCACCTGAACGATGAACACGGCGCAAGCCTTGTTGCAGACTGTTTCAATCGCTTCTTTGGCTTTGCTTGACTTGCATCGGACAAGTGCCGAGGCTTGGCGGGTTGAACAGGGAGACAACCATGCACATGCCAGACATCCAGGCACTTCACAGCGGCCTTCGCCGCAAGGACGGCCGATGAGCGCGCCGTCGATTCTGCGCGGCGCCATCGCCGTCTGCCTCACCCTCGCCAGCCCCATGCTCTGGGCTGGCAGCCTGCCAGTGCCGACCGACGCCAGGGTGGTCGACCAGCGCCCTGCCGTGGAGCAGGAACGGGTCTACCCCATGGGGCCGGTGCGCAAGATCAGCGGCCGGTTGCGCGTGGAGGGCAAGGTGGAAAGTCGCGGTCAGGTCAGTTCGGTCACCTATGAACTGCCTGTGGAGCGCACTGCACGGGAGGCCTTCACCAGCGCTCGCGAAGCCCTGCAGCGCGAGGGTGGTTATCCGCTGTTCTGGTGCCAGGGCCGCGACTGCGGTGAGGCCAGCATCTGGGCCAACGACGTATTTGGCAGTGCCCGTCTCAACGGTGGCGACGAGCAGCAGGCGTTCATCCTGCTGCGCCGCTCGGCCGAGCAGGCCGATACCCTGGTCGCCCTGTACAGCGTGACCCGTGGCAACCGCCGTGCCTATCTGCATGTCGAGGAATTCGTCGCCGACAGCCCGTTGGGCGAGGTGCTGCCGACCCCGGCCACCGTACTGCGCGAAATGCGCGACACCGGCAAGCTCGACTACCCCGATCTGGCCGCGCCGCGCCCGGCCTGGGTGTCATTGCTGGCTCGAAGCCTGAATCTGGACAGTACCCTGCGCGCCAGCCTCAGCGGCGAACAGGCCGAGGCCTGGCGCGAGCAACTGGTCAAGGCCGGCGTGCGCAACGCGCGTCTGGAGGTGGGCAGCGCCCCCACCGAGGGTGTGCATCTGGAACTGATTCGTTGAACGAGAACCCCCATGGCCAACACTGACCGTCTGTTGGTACAGATCCTCCTGCTGGCGCTCCTGGGCGCCGCATTGTGGGTAATGGCGCCGTTCATCTCGGCGCTGCTGTGGGGCGCGATCCTGGCCTTCGCCAGTTGGCCGCTGATGCGCCTGCTCACCCGCTGGCTGGGTGGGCGTGAAACCCTGGCGGCGAGCATCCTTACGAGCATATGGATTCTGCTGGTGGCCTTACCGCTGGTGTGGCTGGGTTTCAACCTGGCCGACCATGTGCGCGATGCCACCTTGTTCGTCCGTGACATCCAGGTCGACGGCCTGCCGGATGCGCCCGACTGGGTGGCTGGCATTCCCTTCGTCGGTGAGCGCCTGGTCGCCTGGTGGCAGTCCCTGGACCAGCAGGGCGCGGCGTTGCTGGCGTCGGCCAAGCCGTACTTCGGTCAGGTCGGCAACTGGTTGCTGGCGCGCAGTGCGCAGATCGGCGGCGGCGTGCTGGAGCTCACCCTGAGCCTGGTGTTCGTGTTCTTCTTCTACCGCGACGGCCCGCGCCTGTCGGCGTTCGTGTTGCGTCTGCTGCAGCGGTTGGTGGGCGAACGCGCCGACTACTACATCCTGCTGGTGGCCGGCACCGTGCAGCGGGTGGTCAACGGCGTGATCGGCACCGCGGCCGCGCAGGCGCTGCTGGCGCTCATCGGCTTCCTCATTGCCGGAATACCCGGGGCGATCGTGCTGGGCCTGGTGACGTTCATGCTCAGCCTGATCCCCATGGGGCCGCCGCTGGCCTGGATTCCCGCCACCGCCTGGCTGGTGTGGAAGGGCGAGTACGGGATGGCGGTGTTCCTTGGTATCTGGGGCACCTTCGTCATCAGTGGCGTGGACAACGTGCTCAAGCCCTACCTCATCAGCCGTGGCGGCGACTTGCCGCTGGTGATCGTGCTGCTCGGCGTGTTCGGCGGGCTGATCGCCTTCGGCTTCATCGGCTTGTTCATCGGCCCCACGTTGCTGGCGGTGGGCTACAGCCTGTTGCTGGACTGGAGCCGCAACGCTGTGCCGCCCACCCCGCAGCCGTAACCGGCCACACAGGCCCTGCCCATGCAGGGCCTGATCTTTACGCATTCTTTATGCCCTGAGCCAAGGCTCGATCTCGTCCCTTTACGCCGATGCCTTCGACAATTTCCCCATAGCGGTCAACGCCGCATCATGGGGAGATTCATCGATGAACATGCTCGACGGCCTGTCACTGCTGCTGGCAATGGCGTTATCCGTGTACCTGCTGGTTGCGCTGTTGCGCGCCGATCGCAGTTGAGGAGCGGCCATGCACAGTTACGACTTCGTATTGCTGCTGGCGTTTTTCGCCCTGGTGCTGTTGCCAGCACCCTGGCTCGGGCGCTTCTACTACAAGGTGATGGAGGGACAGCGCACCTGGTTGTCGCCGGTGCTCGGGCCACTGGAGCGCGGCGGCTACCGGCTTGCCGGCGTACGCGCCGACCAGGAGCACAACTGGAAGCATTACAGCCTGGCCTTGTTGACGTTCAACCTGATCGGTTTCCTGTTGTTGTTCGCCGTCCTGCTGCTGCAGGGTTCGCTGCCGCTCAACCCGCAGCACTTGCCTGGCCAAGAATGGTCGCTGGCGTTCAATACCGCCGTCAGCTTCATGACCAACACCAATTGGCAGGCCTACAGCGGCGAGGCCTCGGTCAGCTACCTGAGCCAGATGATCGGCCTGACCGTGCAGAACTTCGTCAGCGCTGCCACGGGGCTGGCAGTGTTGGTCGCCCTGTGCCGTGGCATCGCGCGCCGTAGCACTCACCAACTGGGCAACTTCTGGGTCGACATGACCCGCGCTACCCTCTACGGCCTGCTGCCGCTGTGCGTGCTTCTGGCGCTGCTGCTGGTGTGGCAGGGCGTGCCGCAGACCTTTGCCGACTATGCCCACGCCGTGACTCTGCAAGGTGCCGACCAGACGATCCCGTTGGGCCCGGCGGCCAGCCAGATCGCGATCAAGCAACTGGGCACCAACGGCGGTGGCTTCTTCGGCGTCAACTCCGCGCACCCGTTCGAGAACCCCACGGCCTGGAGCAACCTGTTCGAGGTGGCGGCGATCATCCTGATCCCGGTGGCGCTGGTGTTCACCTTTGGCCATTACGTGAAGGATCTGCGCCAGAGCCGGGCGATCCTGGCGTGCATGCTCACCCTGTTCCTCGTCGGTGGCGCCGTGGGGCTATGGGCCGAGCATCAGCCCAACCCGACCCTGGACAGCGCGCAAGTGCAACAGAGTGCGCCGCTGGAAGGCAAGGAAAGCCGCTTCGGCACCACTGGCACGGTGCTGTGGACGGTGACCACCACCGCCGCCTCCAACGGCTCGGTCAACGCCATGCACGACAGCCTCAATCCGCTGACCGGCATGGTCGCGATGGTTAACATGATGGTCGGCGAGGTGATCTTCGGCGGCGTCGGCGCGGGTCTCTACGGCATGCTGCTGTTCGTACTGATCGCCGTGTTCCTGGCCGGCCTGATGATTGGCCGCACCCCTGAGTACCTGGGCAAGAAGCTACAGGCCCGCGAAGTGCAACTGCTGGTGGCGACCCTGCTGGTGATGCCGCTCGGGGTATTGGTGCTCGGCGCCATCGCCGCCAGCCTGCCGGGGCCTGCCGCGGCGGTCAGTAACCCGGGGCCGCACGGCTTCAGCCAACTGCTGTACGCCTACACCTCGGCCACTGCCAACAATGGCTCGGCCTTTGGCGGCTTCGGCGCCAACACCGTGTTCCACAACCTGATGATCGGCCTGGCCATGCTCATCGGCCGCTTCGGCTACATCCTGCCGATCCTGGCCCTGGCCGGCAGCCTGGCGGCCAAGACGCCCGCACCGCAGGGCCAGAACAGCTTCCCCACCCACGGACCGCTGTTCGCCGGCCTGCTGCTGATGACCATCGTCCTGGTCGGTGGCCTGACCTTCCTGCCGACCCTGGCCCTGGGGCCGATCGCCGAACAGTTGAGCCTGGGCTTCTGAGGACCCACACATGAATATGCCGTTACCTGAAATGAACGCTGCCCGCGCTGCCGACCAGACCCGTTTCGCCGCGCTCTGGCGACCGGCCCTGGTACAGGCGTTCGTCAAGCTCGACCCACGCCAACTGCGGCGCTCGCCGGTCATGCTGGTGGTGGCCCTGACCGCGCTGCTCACCACCGTGCTGTGCCTGTTGCCGAACAATGGCGTGAGCACCGGCGTTGCAGTGCAGATCACCGTCTGGCTGTGGTTCACCGTGCTGTTCGCCAATTTCGCCGAGGCCCTCGCCGAAGGCCGTGGCAAGGCGCGTGCCGACAGCCTCAAGGCGGGCAGTCAGGGCTTGTCCGCCCAGCGCCGGCTGGCCGATGGCCGCTTCGAAACCGTCGCGGCTGGCGATCTGCGCAAGGACGATGTGGTGCGCGTGGTCGCCGGCGAGCTGATTCCCGGCGACGGCGAGGTGCTCGAAGGCATTGCAGCGGTGAACGAGGCGGCCATCACTGGCGAATCGGCGCCCGTGATCCGTGAGTCGGGCGGCGACCGCTCGGCGGTGACCGGCAACACCCGTGTGGTCTCCGACTGGCTGCTGATCCGCATCAGCAGCAACCCCGGAGAATCCACCCTGGATCGGATGATTGCGCTGGTCGAAGGCGCCAAGCGGCAGAAGACGCCCAACGAGATCGCCCTGGACATCCTGCTGATTGGCCTTACCCTGATCTTCCTGATCGTGGTGGTCACCCTGCAGCCGTTCGCCCGCTTCAGCGGTGGCAGCCTGCCGTTGATCTTCCTCGCGGCCTTGCTGGTCACCCTGATTCCCACCACTATCGGCGGTTTGTTGTCGGCCATCGGCATCGCCGGTATGGACCGTCTGGTACGCCTGAACGTCATCGCCCGCTCCGGCCGCGCGGTGGAGGCCGCCGGCGACGTCCACACGCTGATGCTCGACAAGACCGGCACCATCACCTTCGGCAACCGTCGCTGCAGCGCCCTGCACGCCGCGCCGGGCGTTACCGCGAAGGAGCTGGGGCAGGGCGCCTTGCTGGCGTCGCTGGCCGACGACACGGCCGAGGGCAAATCGATCGTCGAGTACCTGCGCCAGTTGCACGACTTCGTCGAGCCGCCAGCAGCGCAGTACGACGCCATTGCCTTCAGCGCCGAAACGCGGCTGTCAGGCATCGATTTCGAGCAGCGCCATTACCGCAAGGGTGCGGTGGATGCAGTGCTGGCTTTCGTCGGCTTGCAGCGCCTGGAAATGCCGGCACCGCTGGCCCGCGAGGTGGAGCGCATCGCCCAGAGCGGAGGCACGCCGCTGCTGGTGTGCCTGGACAAACGCCTGCTCGGCGTGATCCACCTCAAGGACGTGGTCAAGCCCGGTATCCGCGAGCGTTTCGCCGAGCTGCGCAAGCTGGGTATCCGCACCGTCATGGTGACCGGCGACAACCCACTCACTGCGGCGGCCATCGCTGCCGAGGCCGGCGTCGACGACGTGCTCGCCGAAGCCACCCCGGAAAAGAAACTGGCGCGTATTCGCCAGGAGCAGCATGACGGTCGTCTGGTGGCCATGTGCGGTGACGGCGCCAACGATGCCCCCGCCCTGGCCCAGGCAGACGTCGGCATGGCCATGAACGACGGCACCCAGGCGGCGCGCGAAGCGGCCAACATGGTCGACCTGGACAGCGACCCGACCAAGCTGCTGGATGTGGTCCAGGTCGGCAAGGAACTGCTGGTCACCCGTGGCGCCTTGACCACGTTCTCAATCGCCAACGACGTGGCCAAGTATTTCGCCATCCTGCCGGCACTGTTTGCCTCGATCTACCCGCAGCTCGGGGCGCTCAACCTCATGGGCCTGACCAGCCCGCAGAGCGCGATCCTTTCGGCCATCGTGTTCAACGCGCTGATCATCGTCGTGCTCATCCCCCTGGCCCTGCGCGGGGTGCGTGTCCAGGCCGCCAGTGCGGCGCAACTGCTGAGGCGCAACCTGCTGATCTACGGCGTGGGCGGCATCCTGGTGCCGTTCGCCGGGATCAAGCTCATCGACATGCTGCTGACTGCCCTGCATCTGGTTTGAAGGAGAACCCCCATGAATACCTATCTGCGTCCAGCCCTGAGCCTGGTCCTGCTGATGACCCTGGTCACCGGCGTGCTGTATCCGCTGGCGGTGACCGGCATCGCCCAGGTGGCCTTCCCCGAACAGGCCAACGGTAGCTTGGTGCGCGACGCCCACGGCCAGGTCCGGGGCTCGGCGCTGATCGCCCAGGCCTTCGAGGGCGATGGCTGGTTCCATTCGCGGCCCTCGGCGGGCGCCTTCGCCACCGTGTCGAGCAGCGCCAGCAACCTAGCGCCGAGCAACCCGGCGTTGGCCGAGCGGGTCACAACCGAGGCCGATGCCCTGTACCAACCGGCACTGGGACCGGTGCCCCAGGCCTTGCTGACCACCTCTGGCAGCGGCCTGGATCCGCAACTGCCGCCCGAGGCGATCGCGTATCAAGTGCCGCGGGTGGCGGCGGCGCGCAACATGCCCGTCGAGCGCTTGCAAGCCTTGGTGGATGAGGCCACTCTGCGGCCATTGGTCGGTCCACCCGTGGTCAATGTGCTGGCCTTGAACCAGGCGCTGGAAGGCTCGGTGCCCGCCAAGTAAAGACCGCGATGACCTGCGTAGCAGGCCCGTTCGAATCGACCGCTTCGTATAAGGATCCCTGATGAGCAATTCCACCCGCGCCGATGCCCTGCTGGCAGGCCTGCCCCGGGCAGGTCGCGGCCGCCTCAAGGTGTTCCTCGGCGCAGCGCCCGGTGTCGGCAAGACCTACGCCATGCTCCAGGCCGCTCACGCCCAGCAGCGCCAGGGCGTCAGGGTATTGGCGGCGGTGGTCGAAACCCATGGCCGCAGCGAGACCGAGGCGCTGCTCGGTGGCCTGCCTCAGCAGCCCTTGCTGCGCAGCGAGTACCGTGGCGTCACCCTCGAAGAAATGGACCTCGACGCCCTGTTGCAGGCTGCACCGCCCTTGGCGCTGGTCGACGAACTGGCGCACAGCAATGCCCCCGGCAGCCGGCACGCCAAGCGCTGGCAGGACGTGCAGGAACTGCTCGCCACCGGCATCGACGTCTACACCACGGTCAATGTCCAGCATCTGGAAAGTCTCAACGACAAGTTGCGCGACATCACCGGCGTGCAGGTGCGTGAAACCGTGCCGGACTGGGTGCTGCAGGAAGCCTTCGAACTGGTGCTCATCGACCTGCCGCCGCGGGAACTGCTCGAGCGTCTGCGCGAGGGCAAGGTCTATGTGCCCGAGCAGGCGCGCGCCGCCATCGATGCCTTCTTTTCCCAGACCAACCTCACCGCCTTGCGCGAGTTGGCCATGCAGACCGCTGCCGCCCAGGTCGATGCCGACCTCGCCCACGGCTACCGGCAACGGGGCGAGCAGGCGCCGGCGTTGCGCGGGCGCCTGCTGGTGGGGATCGATGGCGACGCCCAGGCCGAACGCCTGGTGCGTCACGCCAGCCGCGTGGCGCAGCGGCGTCACCTGCCGTGGAGCGCGGTGCATGTGGACAATGGCCGGCTGCCGGACGAGGGCGCGCGCCAGCGCCTGCAAGCGGCGCAGCAACTGGCCGAACGCCTGGGCGGCGAAGTGGTGGTGCTGCGTGCTGGCGAGGTGGCGCGCACTTTGGTCCAGCATGCGCTGGAGCGCCGGGCCAGCCTGGTGCTGGTCGGCCAGTCCCAGGATCGCTTGCGCCGCCGTGTGTTCGGTGCCGGCGTGGCGGCGCGGCTGCTGCGTGACAGCCGGGGCTTGGAGATCAACGTGCTTGACCGCGACGATCTGCCGCCGCCGACGCGCGCCGCGGTCAAACGGATCTGGCACTGGCGGCATTACGTGCTGGCGCTGCTGGCCACCGGACTGGCGTCGGCGCTGGCCTGGGGGGTGTCGAGCGTGCTGGCGCTGCCGAACATCTCGCTGGTGTTTCTCGCCGCCGTGCTGCTGGTGGCGGTGCGCAGCAGCCTGGGCCCGGCGCTGGCGTGCGCGGCGCTGTCGTTCCTGAGCTATGACTTCCTGTTCATCCCGCCGAGCTTTTCCCTGAGCATCCAGCGCGAAGAAGACGTGCTGACCTTGGTGTTCTTCCTGCTCATGGCCGCCCTGACCGGCAACCTGGCGGCCCGCCAGCGCCGTCAGTTGCAAGCGCTGCGCGATACTCAAGCCGAGACCCGGCAACTGCTCGACCTGTCGCGCCGGCTGACCGTGGCCACCGATCGCCAGGCAGTGTTCAACGCGGCGGGCCAGCACCTGGGTGGCTCCCAGGGAATCGACGTGTGTGTGCTCGAGCGCGATGCTGACGGCCTCCTGCAGGTGGCCAGCGGCGCTCCCCAGACCTTCAGCGACAACGAGCGCGCGGCCGCCGACTGGGCCTGGCAACACGGCCAGGCAGCCGGGCAGGGCAGCGATACCCTGCCCAATGGCCGCTGGTGGTGGTGGCCACTGGCGGTGGACGAGGCGCCGCTGGCCTTGCTCGGGGTGCGCGCCAGCGGCGGCGAGACCCTGAGTGCCCAGCGCCGGCGTGTACTCACGGCCCTTGCCGAGCCCCTGGCCCAGGCCTTGGCCCGTGCACGGCTGGGCGAGCAACTGGAGGCGGCGCGTCTGCAAGGCGAGACCGAGCAATTGCGCAGCGCCTTGCTCGCCTCGGTGTCCCACGATTTGCGCACCCCGCTGACCGCCATGCGCGGCAGTATCGACAGCCTGCTGGCGCTGGGCGAGGCGATCCCGCTCGACGACCGCCGCGAGCTGCTCGAAGGGACGCGTAACGAGGCTGAACGCCTGGACCGCTATATTCAGAACCTGCTCGACATGACCCGCCTGGGCCACGGCAGCCTCAAGCTCGCCCGCGATTGGGTGGCGCCCGGCGATATCGTCGGCAGCGCGCTGGCACGCCTGCACGCGGTGCTGGCGCCTTTGCAGGTGCACACCGACGTGCCCGCCGAACTGCCGCTGCTGTTCGTGCATGCCGCGCTGATCGAGCAGGCGTTGGTCAACGTGCTGGAGAATGCCGCGCGCTTCTCGCCGGTCGGCGGGCGCCTGGAACTGCGACTCAGGGTCGAGGACGCGCAGTTGTGCCTGGCTGTCGCCGACCAGGGGCCGGGCATCCCGCCAGCCGAACGCAGCAAGGTCTTCGACATGTTCTACACCGCCGCGCGCGGCGACCGGGGCGGGCAGGGCACGGGGCTGGGGCTTGCCATCTGCCAGGGCATGATCGGCGCCCATGGCGGCAGCATCCGGGTGGGCGAGGGCATCGATGGCCAGGGCACCTGCATCACACTATGCTTGCCGCTGCCCCCTCAACCCGACAGCGACAGTGACGCCCCATGAGCCAGCCCGCCACCCTTCTGGTCATCGACGACGAGCCGCAGATCCGCAAGTTCCTGCGCATCAGCCTGGCCTCCCAGGGCTACACAGTGCTGGAAGCGGCCAGCGGCAGCGAGGGGTTGGCCCAGGCGGCACTGAACAAGCCTGACCTGGTGGTGCTCGACCTCGGCCTGCCGGACATGGACGGCCAACAGGTGCTGCGCGAACTGCGCGAATGGAGCACGGTGCCGGTAATGGTGCTGTCGGTGCGCGCCAGCGAGGTACAGAAGGTCGATGCCCTCGATGGCGGCGCCAACGACTACGTGACCAAGCCGTTCGGCATCCAGGAGTTTCTTGCTCGCGTGCGGGCACTGCTGCGGCACAGCCCCCAGGCTGAGGTGGCGCAAAGCAGCAGCGCGCAGTTCGGTGCGCTGCTGGTCGATTTCGCCTACCGCAAGGTCAGCCTGGACGGCGTCGAGGTCGCGCTGACGCGCAAGGAGTACGCGCTGCTGGCCCAGTTGGCGGCGCACCCGGGGCGGGTCATCACCCAGCAGCAACTGCTCAAGGACATCTGGGGCCCGACCCATGTGCAGCACACCCATTATTTGCGCATCGTGGTCGGTCATCTGCGCCAGAAGCTCGGCGACGACCCCACCGCCCCCCGCTTCCTGATCACCGAGGCCGGCGTCGGCTATCGGCTGGTGGCCCCGGAGGGGCTGTAGAGAATAAAAAGCTGACGGAATGTTTGAATCGCTACCGGTGTATTACTGGGTGAGTCGTCGGCGGCCTGAGCCTGGGGTCAGGAAGGCTCCAGCAGGCGCCTGAGGTTGGACAGGATCGACGCGGGGTCGTAGGGCTTGCGCACGACGGTCACCTCACGCAGATGCGCCGGGATGCTCAGCGTATCGCCATAGCCGGTGGCGAACAGGAACGGAATGGCGCGCCGGGTCAGCTCATCGGCGATGGCCATGGAGTTGCCGCTGCCCAGGTTCACGTCCAGCACCGCGATGTCGGGCGCGCGCGCCTCGATCAGGCGCAACGCCTCCTGTTCAGAGCCGGCGGTGCGCACGTCGTCGAGCTGCGCATCGGCAAAGATCTGCTCCAGGCCGACGGCGATCACCAGTTGGTCCTCGACGATCAGCACGCTCAGCGGCCCCAGGTGCTCCAGGCCGGTTTCCGGCAGCAGGCCCTCGGTCTGCGCGGGGGCGCTGTCAGTCGCATCGACGACGTTGATGTGACGGGCCGGGATGCGAAACACGCCACGCAGCCCCTCGGGCAGATACTCGACCTGACTGGTCCCGCCCAGATCGAACGGAATGCTGCGGTCGATCAGTACCGAGCCAAAGCCGCCACGGGTGGGCGCACGCACGGTCGGGCCATCGCTCTCGCGCCAGACGATCTCGCAGGCGTTACCGGCATCGATCGTCCACTCCACGTGCAGCCTGCCGCCGGACCGTGACAGCGCACCGTACTTCGCGGCATTGGTCGCCAGCTCGTGCAACACCAGCGCCATGACCGAATAGGCCCGCGCGTCGAGTACCACGGAAGGCCCGCTCAAGACGATGGCCTCGGCGCCGGAACAGTACGGCGACAGCTCAGCCTCCAGCAGCGTGGACAGCCGTCCGCCGCCGTCGCCGCGCACCACCTGGTCGTGGGCCAGCGACAGTGCCTGGATGCGCCCTTTGAGCTTGCCAACGTAGTCGCGCAGCGTCTGGCTTTCCGAGGTGGGGTGCGCCACCAGTGCGCCGATCAGCGAGAGAATGTTCTTCACCCGATGATTGAGCTCTTCGTTGAGCATGCGCTGACGCACTTCGGCTTTGGAGCGCTCGTTGGCCAGCAGTTCACTGTTGTGCAGTGCCACCTCGACGATGGCAGCACGAATCGCTTCGCCGAACTGGCGATCCTGCTCGGTCCAGGGCATGGACTGCTGGTGCACGGTTTCCTTCCACAGGGCGAAGCTCTTGCGCGGTGTCAGGCGCTCGCCGTAGGCACCGGTGAGGTAGGTCTTGTGCGGATCGCCCGCCCAGTCCAGGGTCGCCAGCACTTCCTGACGGAACAGCAACAGGTAGTCTCGCGGATGCTGGGACATCGGGATGGCCAGTACGCCCGAGACCTGCGCCGCGTAGTCCTGGGCGGCCGGATGAACCAAAGACAGTTGATGGCTGGCCCAGGTCCGCCCTTCGGCCAGACTTTGCACCAGGGGCAGCAGTTCGGCGATGGCGGCAGGCGGCGGCGTCTGGCCCAGTGCCGACCAGCGGCCTTGCACGGCCATGCCGATGCCGTCGCAGGCGATCAGCGACTTGAATTCGCCCAGCCGGGCCTGGAAGAAACTGGCCAGGTCCGGGCTCTGGTTGGCGTCGCGCAGCAGTGCGTCCAGCGAGCTGTGCACTTGTTCGGCGGCTTCGAGCTGCTGGCGAGTGCGCAGGCGTTCGATGTGCAGGGAGAAGAATTCGCCGAACATTTCCGCCGCCGCGCGCTGGCCCAAGGTGAGCGTGCGCGGAGCATAGTGATGGCAGGCGATCAGCCCCCAGAGCGCGCCGTCGACGATCACCGAGATCGACATCGAGGCGCCCACCCCCATGTTGCTCAGGTACTCGCAGTGGATCGGCGAGACGCTGCGCAAGTGTGCATGGGACAGGTCCAGTGGCTCGCCAGAGGGATCGAGCACCGGTTCGAGGGGCACGGCCTGAAACCGCACGTCGCCGATCAGCCGGATGGGGTTGCGCAAATACAGGGCGCGGGCCTGCTGCGGGATGTCCGAACCTGGGAAGTACTGACCCATGAGCTTTCCAGATCGCCGCGCTTGGCCTCGGCCACCACCTGACCGGCGCCGTCGGCACCCAGCTTGTAGATCATCACCCGGTCGTAGCCGAGCATGGCCCGCACATAGCGCGCTGCGTCGCTGAGCAGCTTGGGCGAATGGTCGATCTCGCGCAGTTGGGCGATCAGGCTGCGCGCCAGATCGATAGGCTCTGCCGCGCCCGTGCTGGCCGGTTCGAACTCGATGATCGCGGTGCCTTTGAACAGGTGGGCGGTGATGTCGAAGGTTCCACCTGCCGGCAGGCGCACGGCGAACAACAGGGCAGGGCGCGAGGCATCGCGGGTGCGGGCCAGGGCATTGCGGATGTCATGGGCCACGTCCTGGCCGAGCAGGGCGTGCAGCGTCTGGCCATTGATCGGCTCCGCACAGCCGAGCAATTGCGGCGTGTTGACCGAGTGGCGCAGGACAAGGTTGGCCGAGGCGTCGCAGGCGATCAGACAGCCGTGGGGCTGGATGCTGCCGGGGATCTGGATCGGCTCACGGTCGCAATTGCTGAGGTTCACACGGGAATCGAGCGTCATCGGCCCTGCCTGTCGATGGGGAGGTGAGCAGACAGGCAAGGGCACGCCGACTGCATGTGAAAAGGCCATCATTCTAGCAGGGCTGTGCGTAGGGTTCAGCCTGCCAGCGATGAGCGTTCGACAGTCAGGCTCACGCAGACGTTTCAACCAATTCAAATGCCTCATGAGTCGATGCCGGTGCGGTCGTATCCAGGTCTGGACGCAACGGGCAGGCGAGTGTCAGGCGCTGGCGCAGGGCACCGCGCAGTTGATCGAGTTCGACGATACGCTGCTCGACCAACAGCAGTTTGTCGTGCAGCAGGCTGCGCACCGCCTGGTCGGGATCGGCGGCGCCCCATAGCTGCGCGACGTTGCTGCCAATCTCGCCAAGGCTGAAGCCCAGGCGCTGGGCGGTACGGATGAACAGCACCAGTTCGACCGTGTCCTGCGGGTAGTCGCGGTAGCCATTGGCGCGGCGCTGGGATTGGATCAGCCCGCGTGCTTCGTAGAACCGCAGCGTGTCGCGGCTCACAGCGCAGACCTGGGCGAGTTCACCGATGCGCATGGGATTTTCCTATAGGGGCACTTGACCTTGGAGCATACTCCAGGGTTTAGCCTGGCGCCTTCATTGATGCTCAGGAGCAGCCCGCATGTGGACCCCTTCGCAATACCGTCGTCTGGTGCGCGCCAGTGGCGTGTATGACTTCGCCATCACCGTCGCGTTCGCCACGCCCTGGACCTTCGTGCTGCTGCACGGCTGGCTGACGGCACTCCACGCGACATTGGGCCTGAGCGGCAACCTGCCGGCATTCGAACCGGTGCAGATGATGATGGCCAACTTGATGGGCTCGATCGTGTGTGTCTGGGCCTGGCTGCGCATTCGTCATCCCGAGCGGCGCCTGGGCCGCTATGACGCGGTAGGCCGGCTGCTGTTCGCCTCCTGGCAAGTCTATGCACTGCTGCACGGCGCCACTGCGCTGATCGGGGCCATCCTGGCGCTGGAGTTGCTGTGGGCCGGCGCGCAATTGCTGCCGATCAGGGCCATCGAGCGGCCAGCCGTGGTTGAAGAAAGGCCACAATTGGCCTAGGGCGGCACCCTCAGGCGAAGGCCTCGGCTCCCGGCAGCCTCCGCCAGTGCTGTGGGCCCTCGAGGATTTCCTGCTCGCTGAGCAGGCACGCGTCCAGTTCCTCGCGCAGGAGCTGCCAGTCCAGCCCCTGGCCGATGAACACGATCTCCTGTCGGCAGTCGCCCACCTGTTCGTCCCACTTGTCGAGAATGGCTTGGCGACGATAAGCATCGACCGGCCATTGTGTCTGGTCGATGAACCGCCACCAGCGCCCGTCGTGCTGCCACTGGAAGTGCCCGGCGGTCTGCGCCAGCAGACCGATTTCAAAGAAGCGGCTGGCCACCCAGAAATAGCCTTTGCAGCGCAGCAGTCGACCATTGCGCCAGGGCCGCTGCAACAGTGCCTGCAGACGCTGCGGATGAAACGGCGCACGCTCGCGGTACACCCACGAGACGATGCCATAGGTGGCCGATTCCGGCTCAGGCGTGCCCAGCGTGTCCATCTGCTGCATCCAGCCCGGCGAGCGCGCCAGGCTCGGCAGGTCGAACAAGCGCGTGCCCAGCACGCGGTCCAAGGCAATCTCCCCGCGCACCATGGGCACGATCCGCGCCTGCGGGTTGAGCTGCTGCAGCATCGCCTCCAACGCTGGATAAGCCGCCTCCGGCAGTAGGTCGAGCTTGTTCACCAGGATCACGTTGGCGTATTCCACCTGCTCGATCAGCAACTCGCCCAGTGGCCGTTGCCCTGGCTCGCCGCCGGCTGGCATCGATGAGCCGAGCAACTGTTCGAAGCTGCTGGCATCGACCACCGTCACCAGCGTGTCCAGGCGCGCCAGCTCGCTCAGGCTAAAGCCATCGCGGTCGAGAAAAGCGAAGGTCTCGGCCACCGGCATCGGTTCGGAGATGCCGGTGGATTCGATCAGCAGGTAATCGAAGCGTCCGGCCCGCGCCAGATGGCTGACCTGCTCCAGCAGGTCAGCGCGCAATGTGCAGCAAATGCAGCCGTTACTCATCTCCACCAATTGGTCGCTGCCGCGGTTGAGGCTGACCTGGCGTTCGACGTCCTCGGCGTCGATGTTCACCTCGCTCATGTCGTTGACGATCACCGCCACGCGCAGGCCGGCGCGGTTGCGCAGGATGTGGTTGAGCACGGTGGTCTTGCCGGCGCCGAGAAACCCCGACAGCACCGTCACCGGCAGACGCGTGGGCAGGTTCGCCGCCGCGTTCACGACTGCGGCACCCGGTCCAGGTAGCTCTCGAACAGGTCGACCACCACCTGCCCGTCGTCGGCGGCGTCGCCCCACAGGTCGCGCACCTCGAACTGCACATGGTAGGTCGGCTGCAGCAGCGCCGAACGGTCGCCATGGCCGATGCTGTCCGGGAACGGCCAGCGCTCGCGGGTCCGGTGCAGCACCACGCCTTCCTTGCCGCGCACGTAGCCGGGGAAGCGCACGTGACCGGCGACGTGCTCGTCGCGCACCCGCACCCGCTCGCCGACCTCGAACGGCACACGGTCGGCAATGGCTGCACGGCCTTTGCTGTGCGGCGGGTTGGCCAGCTTGAATGGCGCCCCGAGCGCTTGGTCCAGCGCCTCGCGGCTGATCGCGCCGGCTTCCACCAGCAGCGAGGCGGTGGCGATGACATAACGCTCGTAGTAAGTGGTGCCGACGTGTTGGCGCACGTCCAGGCGTTCGACGGCGTGGCGTACTTCGTCGATGCTGAACAGCCCCAGGTGGTCGCAGGCGACGAACATCAGGCTGTAGGCCAGGTGCTCCCAGTCGTCCTTGAACACCGGTTTGTAGCTGAGGCTGTCGATGCGGTGGGGCACCTGGCCGAAGCCCTGGAAGCCGCCGAGGTCGTGAAATCCGTTCATGCAGATGTACCTGTCTGGAAGAGGGAGAAAGCGCTGGGCTCAGCGCACCACGGGCAGGGCGACGCCGATCAGCACGTCCTTGGTGACCAGGCTGCGCAGGGCCTGTTCGTCCAGGTGTTCGCTGCCAGCCGGGCGTAGCGGTAGCACCAGGTAGCGGGTTTCGGCCGTGGTGTCCCAGACGCGTACCTGGGTCTGGGCCGGCAGTTCGGTGCCCAGCTCCTTGAGCACCGTGCGGCCTTCGCGCACCAGCCGGGCACGGAATTCGAAGCCCTTGTACCACTCCGGCGGCAGCCCCAGCACCGGCCAGGCGGTGCACGAACACAGGCTGCAGACGATGACATTCTTCAATTGTGGGGTGTCTTCCAATGCCACGATGTATTCGCCCTGTGGCCCGGTGTAGCCGAACTGGGCACAGGCCGCAGTGCCATCTTCGAGCAGCAGGCGGCGGAAGTCCTCGTCGACCCAGGCGCGCGCCACCACGCGTGCGCCGTTGGCCGGATCCCACTGGTTCTCCATCAGGTCGGTGAGGTGCTCGATGTAGCCGTCGGGAATCATGTCCTGGTCGCGCATGACCTTGAGCAGGGCGCGCGCGCGCTGGCCGGGGGTGGTGGTTTCGGGTGTCGGCACTGATGTGCTCATGGTGATCTCCTCAGGGGCGGGCACGGTCGGTTACAAGGTGCGCCAGTCGGCGCTGGCTTCGAAGGCGGCGGCGGCCTGGTACAGCAGCCCCTCGGCATGGTGGCGGGCGACCAGCATCAAGCCCACCGGCAGGCCATCGACCAGACCGCAGGGGATCGACATCGCCGGGTGGCCGGTGATGTCCTGGGCGCTGGTGTTGCCGATCATCTCCAGGGCGCGGGCCACGTACTCGCTGATCGAGCAGTCTTTGGGCGGGTGTGGCTGGGCCAGGATCGGTACGGTCGGCATCACCAGCAGGTCGCAGTGCTGCAGCGCCTGGTCGTAGGCGGCGCGGGCCAGGCGCGCGATGTTCTGCGCCTTGGCGTAGTAGCGCCCGTGGTAGCGCTCCAGACCATACTGGCCGACGAACATGCACAGCTTCAGCGAAGGCGACAGCCGGTCGGCCTGGGTGCGCCAGCCGGCCTGCTTGTCCAGCAGGGCCACGTCGTACAGGCCTTTCCAGTTGAAGCCGGCGCCGTTGCCGTGCATCAGTTGGCTGGTCAGGCCTTCGCAGCCGATGGGATGCCACAAGGCACCGGCCAGCCGATGTTCGGCCACCGACACCGGCGCTACCTGAGCCCCCAGTGAGGCGAGGCGTTCGATGGCCGCGTTGACCTTGTCGGCCACGCGTGGATCGAGGTTGGCCAACTCGAAGCCCTCGCGCAGCACACCGATGCGCAGACCCTTGGCGCCGCGGTCCAGGTACTGGGTGTAGTGATCGACCTGCGGCGCGGCCTGGCGCGGGTCGAGGCCGTCGGCCCCGGCCAGCACTTCGAGCATCAGCGCGTTGTCGCGTACGTTGGCGGTGATGGGGCCGGCGTGATCGAGGGTCGCTTCGATGGCCATGATCCCGGTGTAGGGCACCAAACCATGGGTCGGCTTCATGCCGTAGGTGCCACAGAAGGCCGAGGGAATACGGATCGAGCCACCTTGGTCGCCGCCCACGGCCATGTCCACCTGGCCGGCGGCGACCAGCGCGGCGCTGCCCGACGACGAGCCGCCGGCGGCATAGCCGTGGCGGTGCGGGTTGTGCACCGGTGCCGGGTCGGAGGTATGGCTGCCGCCGGAGAGGCAGTAGTGCTCGCAGGTGGCCTTGCCCAGTACGGTCGCGCCGGCCTCCAGCAGGCGCGTCACCACCGTGGCGTCGAAGCCGGGCACGAAGCCTTCCAAGGGCGTGGCGCCATTCATCATCGGCACGCCGGCCAGGGCGATGTTGTCTTTGAGGGCGACGCTGCGCCCGGCCAGCTTGCCGTCCACCGCGCCGCTCACTTCGCAGCGGTAGTACCAAGCGTTGAGCGGGTTGTCGCTCGAGGCTGGGCGATGGCTGGGGCGCGGTGAGGCGGGTGCTACCGGGGTGTAGTCGGGCAGTTCGTCGATCAGGTCGTAGGCCTCGAAACTGCCCTGCATCAAGGCCAGGTATTCGCTGGCCTGTTCGGGTGTCAAGTGCATGTGCAGGCGCTGGGCGAGCGCCTGCAATTGTTCGGCGGTGGGGCGGTCGATGGCCATGGTGCGGTCCTTGGGGTCAGGTCGATGAGGGCGGGCGTGGCGGCCGCCGATCAGAAAATATGCGCATAGCGCAGATTCACGCGCAGGTCTTCCTTGGGTCCGTTTTCCACCGCCAGGTCGCGACCCAGTTGCACCTGTACCTGGTCCTTGGGGGTGACGAAACGGGTGGCGGTCAGGCGCAGGTTGGTAGTGCCGAGCCGGTTGTCCTGGTTCAACTGCTCGATTTCGGTCTCGCCGCCCCAGGTGTGGCCCACGCCGATGGCGAAGGTGGTGGCGGTATCCGGCATGTAGCGGGCCATGATCTGCGCTGCGTAGGAAACGTCCTGCTCCAGACGCTGGCTGGCTGGGCCGTAGTCGTCGTTGTCGCCGTACCAGGTGGCGCCACCGACCAGGTCCAAGGCCCAGTGCTCGTCGAAATGCTTGACGTAGGCGCCTTGCAGTTCGAACTTCCAGCGGTTCTCGCCGATGTTCAGCGGATCGTCGCGGTCGTAATTGCCCGTCGGCACGAACAGGTAGGGGGTCAGGCTCAAGGTGTCGCGGGCGTCGTTCAGGCGCAGCTTGACCGGTGCCGCCAGGATCAGGTCGCCGATGCCGTCGGCGCTGCCCAGGGGGGAGGCGTCGTCATGCCCGGAAACGTGACCGAAGGGCAGCAGGAACTGCGGGTCGAGGGTCACCGTGTCGCTCAGGGCGATCACGTGCAGCAGACGCAGGATGCCGATGTCCGAGCGCAGCTTGAAATCGGAACTGACCTTGTGGTCCTGGGCATATAGCGCGTTGGTGCTCGAATGCTGGTAGTAGATCGCGCCGATGGTGGCGCCGACCGGGTACTGTTCATAGTCGCCGGGCGCCACTTCCACGGCATTCGCTGCAACCCCTGGCAGCAGCAGGCCCAGGCCGAGCAGGCGCAGGGTGGAGTTAGCCGCGTTCATGAGGCGTTCGCCTGTGCCGGGCACGCCTGGGGCGCGGGCTTGGCATCGCGCAGCATGCCGGTCTGGGCATGGCAGTTGATGTACTCGAACAGTTGCTGACGACCATCGCTGACCGACACTTCGTGGTACAGGCGCAGCTTCTGCAGGCCGGCGGCCACGCGGAAGAAGGTGACGAAGATGCGCAGGTGGGTGGGGTGCGATTCGGCCCAGCGTTCGAGCTTTTCCACCGAGCGCCAGTGGCCGATGTTGTAGCTGGTGTCGAGCAGGTTGCCCTGCAGGTCGATGTTGCGCACGAAGCGGTTGCTGTAGCAGCCCAGCGGCGCGCCGTTGTCGCGCAGGAAGTCCATGCCGGCTTCCAGGGTGGGGAGGATTTCGTCCAGGTACAGCGAGCGCTCCTCGGGGCCGGCCTCGGCCCAGTCTTGCCCGGAGCGGATCAGCGCGATGTTGTCGTGGCCGCCGACGATCACCCGACCGCCCTTGGCCGGGTCGCCGCTGAGGATGCGCAGCTCGTCATCGGGCTCCATCCAGTCGGTCTGCGAGGCCGGGAAGCGGTCGCGCATCGAGCCCCAGTAGCCATGCTCCTCGATCTCGCCGCTGGTGCTGTCCATCACCGCGCCGACACCGGGCAGGTCTTCGCGGAAGGCGTACAGGGTTTCGAACTGCTCGGCGCGCGGCGCCACCACCTCGCGGAAGTAGCCCAGGCCCTCGTGCAGGCGTGCCTCGGCCGACCACCAGCCATCCACCTCGCTGCTGCGCAGCCAGCGGCAGTACGCGGCGGGGTCCTTCCAGTAGCCGACCACGATCAGATTGTCGTAGCCGCTGTTGTCGGTGTGGTGGGTCAGGTCGTGGTTGAGCGGGCCATCGGTCAGGGCGAAGCTGGCGACGATGTGCTGCAGGGCAGCCAGCGCCGCGGCTTTTTGTGCTTCGCCCTGGTACTGCACACCCAGGTAAGCCATCACCACCTGGCGCAGCTCTTCGCCGGCGCGCGCCACCCACATCGGGAAGGGCGGCTGGTAGTGGTCGGGGACCCGACGCGAAAGCGTCCTGGGACATTTCAGATGCTTGTCGATTGCGGATTCCATGGGGCGGCTCCTTATTCTTCTTGGTCGTCATCAGGCGCTGTGCACGCAGCCTTGGCGGCGCCGGGATGCGCCCGGCGTCGGCTAAACGTTAGGCTTTGTCTGAAAAGCCTTGATACTCGGTGATGCTGCGTTGAAAACCGCCTCGGAATGCTCATTTACAACCCGTAAACTCCGCTTCCTCGGCGGTTTTCGCCTTGCCTGACCTTCGTCTCAAGACTTTTCAAACAAAGCCTAGGCAGCGTCTGGGCGCGCCGCTTGGTCGGTCGGGACAACCTGTTGGTTGGGAAGGACAGCGTCCGGGCGCTGTACCGGCATGGGGCTGGAACTGGCGGCAAGCACCAGAAGGGTGCGGCTTTCAACGTTGGGCGATGGACTGTGCGGCCTTGCGGCGCTGGCGTGAAACTTGCTGCCCCTGTACTCGCGTCACTCCACTCCACACGCTGCACCGCGCCGTTCGAGGTCCAAGCCATGCCTGATTCGAATCGCTACTCGACCCTTGCCGTGGAGGCGCCGCGCCGTTTCGACTACTGGCGCGACGTGGTCTGCCAGCACTGCCTGAAGGCGGACAGCGAACCGGCGTCGCAGAGCGATTTCCAGGGCACGCTGGGGGTCAAGGGCATCGGTCCGCTGGAGCTGTATACCTTGTCGGCGCCGCTGCATCATTGGGCCCGCGAGCAGGACCACGTCCGCAGCGATCCAAACGACGATCTATGGCTGGGGTTCACCCGCCAAGGTTATGGACAGTTCGAGCAAGGCGGGCGTCAGGCTCGGCTGGCGGCGGACGATTTGTTTCTTTACGACGCAGACCAGCGTTTCCGTTTCAGTCTGGGTGGTACCGAAAATCACCTGCTGCGCATTCCCCGGCACTGGCTGGCGTCGCGGGTGCCCGGCATCGAGCAACGCACCGCCACGGTGCTGGACGCGCACCGGCCGGGCGTGTTGCCGTTGCGCGCCATGCTTCAGCAAGCCGCCAGCCACGGCACCTTGGGCGAGGGCGCGCTGAGCGCGCGCTATGCTGAAACGCTGCTGGACCTGCTGGTGCTGAGCCTGGAATGGCAGGACCTGACCATCACCCATGCCGAGCTGGATCTGCACGGGCGGGTAATGCACTACATCCGTCAACACCTGGCCGACCCCGAACTGAGCCTGGAGCGCATCGCCCAGGCGCACCACGTCTCCACACGCACGGTGACCCGCGCCTTTGCCCGCCACCAGAAGACCCCAGCCGCGGCCATCTGGAAGGAGCGCCTGGAAGGCAGTCGTCGAGCGCTCGAGCGGGGTGAGGCCAAGAGCATCTCGCAAGCGGCGCTGGACTATGGCTTCAGCGATTTCTCACATTACAGCCATGCGTTTCGCAAAGCCTTCGGTGTCGCACCCTGCACGCTGCTCAAGCGTGATTGACGCGTGCGGGCTCAGGACGAGGCCGTGTAGCTCAAGGCGTGCACCTGCTGCACCAGGGCTTCCAGGGAAAACGGTTTGCTCAGTACCGGACACTGGCTGCGTAGCGGGGAACTCTCCAGCAACTCGGGGTGGGCATAGCCGGTCATGAACAGGATCGGCAATCCCGGCCGGTACTTGCGGCTTTCCAGTGCCATGCAATGACCGTCCATGCCGCCGGGCAGACCGATGTCGGTTACCAGCAGGTCGATGGGGATGTTCGATTGCAGCAACTGCAGACCCGCCTTGCTGTCGGCCGCTTCGATGACCACGTGGCCCAGGGCCGATAAGGTTTCGGTCACGAAGGCACGCACCGAGGCCTCGTCGTCGACCACCAGGATGTTCTTGCTGGCTTCACCGTCGGGCAGCGCCAGCGACGGCAAGGGTTCGCCTGCGGCCAGCGGCTGGGTGTCGTGTACCGGCAGCAGCAGGCAGGCGCGGGTGCCCTGGCCGGGTTCGGATTCCAGGCTGATCTGTCCGCCGGACTGCTTGGCGAAGCCATAGATCATCGACAATCCCAACCCCGAACCCTGGCCGACCGGCTTGGTGGTGAAGAAGGGGTCGAAGGCTTTGGCCAGGGTCGCAGCGTCCATGCCGATGCCGTCGTCTTCCACCACGATGGACAGATAATTGCCGGCAGGCAGACTGTCGCCGCCGTCCTGCGCGCCGAGCAGAGTGCGTGCGGCGGTGCGGATGCTGAGGTTGCCGCTGCCCGGCAGGGCGTCGCGGGCGTTGATGCACAGGTTGAGCAGGGCGTTTTCGAACTGCACCGGGTCGACCAGGCAGGTCTTCAGGGTGGGGCTGAGGTCGACGGTGACGTTGACCGTGGGGCCGACGGTACGCTGGATCAGTTCTTCGATACCGCCGATCAGCGCGTTCATGTCGGTGGGCACCGGCAGCAGCGTCTGTTTGCGGGAAAACGCCAGCAAGCGGTGGGTGAGGGCCGCCGCGCGCTGGGCAGCGGTGTGGGCCACCGATACGTAGCGCTCCAAGTCTGCGGTACGGCCCTGGTTCAGGCGCAGGCGGATCAGGTCGAGACTGCCGGTGATGCCGGCCAGCAGGTTGTTGAAGTCGTGGGCGATGCCCACGGTGAGTTGGCCGACGGCCTCCATTTTCTGCGCCTGACTCAGCGCCGCTTGAACCGCTTCGCTCTGCGCCACCGCTTCGCTGATACGTGCCTCGAGGGTGCGGTTGAGCTCACGTAGCGCCTGCTCGGCGGCCTGTTTGGCGGTGACGTCGATGGACGAGCCGATCAGCCCGATCACCTTGCCGTGGTCGTCGAACAGCGGCGCCTTGTGCGACAGCCAGATGGTCGCAGTGCCGTCTGCCAGGTCGACCCGTTCTTCCACTTGCTGCGCCTTGCCTTCGCGCATGATGCGCTGGTCGGTGGCCATCACTTGGCGTGCCTGCTCTTTGTCTTCGAGGAACTCCAGGTCGGTCTTGCCCAGGTAGAACTCCGGCGGCTTGCCAATCAGGTCGGTGGTGCCTTGGTTGGCCACCAGCATGCGACCTTGCAGGTCCTTGGCGTACACCACACCAGGCACGGCAGCGGCGAAGGTGCGCAGCAGCGCGGACATGCGGTCGCGCTCGGCCTCGGCGGCGCGGCGGCTCTCAATGTCGATCAGTACGCCGGGAAAGCGTATCGGCGCGCCGTCGGCGTCCAGTTCGACATGGCCGCTGGCTTCGATCCAGCGGTACTGGCCGTCGTCGCGGCGGGCACGGTACTCGCTGCGAAAGGCGCCGCCACGCTGCAAGGTGCGCTGGATCTCCTCGGCCACCTGGTCGAGGTCGTCGGGGTGGATGGAGCCAACGGCCTCTTCGATGGGAATCCCAGCCTTGCAGCGCTCGGCGGGCAGGCCGAAGGAGCGGGAGAACTCCAGGTCGGCAGTGATGCTGTTGTTGGGAATGTCCCAGACCCAGGTTCCTGAGATCGCACCGGAATCCAAGGCCAATTGCAGGCGTTCGAGCACGCTGGCAGGTTCGTCGCCGGTACTGGGCGACGGAGGGACGTTGGAATCCATGTGGAGCCTCGAGAGTGCTGCGGGTGGGACGGTGGTGCCGTGGGCACTACGGATACAGACACAGACCGCAGCGGGGCGTATTCGATCCGTGGGGGTGTGGCTTTAAGCCATCTTTTTCGGCAGGGTCGTGGAGGATCTTTCTGGTACGGCAGTGTGCAGGCGGCGCATCACGGTTGATCAGGCAAGGTGTCATCCAACCGGATTTCCATAACGATGGTTCGTTCTGCGCCGTGCATGACTTCACGAAGCTTCTGGTAGCCCAACCGAGCGTAGAAACCCTCTGCGGTGATGGACGATGGAACCTGTAGGCGACTGATCCCGTTTTGCACTGCGGTGTTATGAACATGCGTCATCAGCCGATGGCCGACGCCACACCCTTGTACGTGCGGCGCTACGAACACCGTCCTGACTACCGATCCATCAAGGCTGGCCGTACCCACGAGTTGCCCATCATCTTGCGCCACGAAGACCCTGCGCGCGACGATCAGCTTCTTGATCGCCGACGCGGAAAAATGCTGCTCTACGTTGGCGATGACCTCAGGTGGATAGTCCTGCGAATTGCTGATACGCAGTGCTGCAACTACGACGCTGCTGATGGCCTGCGCATCATCCTGGGTGGCGTCACGTATCCGATAGGTCATGCGGCCCCCTGCACTCGCCATTCACCTTCCTCGATCACTGTCCTCATCGCACGGGCGCCTGCAAAAACGCGGCCTCCAGCAGTTGTCGGGTATACGGATGCTGCGGTGCGTTGAATATCCCTTGCGCATCGCCCTGTTCCACCACCTGCCCTTGCTTGATCACCATCAACTGGTGGCTCAGCGCCTTGACCACCGCCAAGTCATGGCTGATGAACAGGTAGGTGAGGTTGTACTTCACCTGGAGGGTGCGCAGCAGCTCCACGACCTGACGCTGCACGGTGCGGTCCAGCGCCGAGGTGGGTTCGTCCAGCAGGATCAGCGCCGGCTTGAGCACCAGCGCCCGGGCGATGGCGATGCGTTGGCGCTGGCCGCCGGAGAACTCATGGGGGTAGCGATGCCGGGTCTGCGGGTCCAGGCCCACCTCCTGCAAGGCGGCGATGATCGCCGCCTCCTGCTCGGCCGGCGTGCCGATCTTGTGGATGCGCAGGCCTTCGCCGACGATGTCGGCCACGCACATCCGCGGGCTGAGGCTGCCGAAGGGGTCCTGGAACACCACCTGCATTTCCCGGCGCAGCGGTCGTACCTGCTGCTGGTTCATGCTGTCCAGCGACTGACCGTGAAAGCGGATACCGCCCTGGCTGGCGATCAGGCGCAGAATCGCCAGGCCCAGGGTGGACTTGCCCGAGCCGCTCTCGCCGACGATGCCCAGCGTCTGCCCCTGCGGCAGGCTGAAGTTCACGCCGTTGACGGCCTTCACATGGTCGACGGTGCGGCGCAACAGCCCCTTCTTGATCGGGAACCAGACCTTCAGATCATCCACCTGCAGCAGCGGCGTGCCCACCGGCGTGATGGCCGGAGCGCCGCTGGGTTCGGCATTGATCAGCATCTGCGTGTAGGGGTGCTGGGGCTGCTCGAACAACGTGGCGCAGTCGGTCTGTTCGACGATCTTGCCGCTTTGCATCACGCACACGCGATGGGCGATGCGGCGCACCAGGTTGAGGTCGTGACTGATCAGCAGCAACGCCATGCCCAGGCGTGCCTGCAGTTCCTTGAGCAGGTCGAGGATCTTCAACTGCACGGTCACGTCGAGCGCCGTGGTCGGCTCGTCGGCGATCAGCAGTTCCGGTTCGTTGGCCAGGGCCATGGCGATCATCACCCGCTGGCGCTGGCCGCCGGAGAGCTCGTGGGGCAGGGCTTTCAGGCGCTTGCGTGGCTCGGGAATGCCGACCAGTTCCAGCAGCTCGAGCGTGCGAGCGGTGGCCTGCTTGCCGGTCAGGCCCTTGTGCAGCAGGAGGATCTCGTTGATCTGCTTTTCGATGCAGTGCAGCGGGTTCAGCGAGGTCATCGGCTCTTGGAAGATCATCGCGATGCGATTGCCGCGAATGCGCTGCATGGGCTTTTCGCCCAGGTGCAGCAGGTCTTTGCCAGCGTACTGAATGGTGCCGCTGGGATGGCGCGCCAGTGGGTAGGGCAGCAGGCGCAGGATCGAGTGGGCGGTGACCGACTTGCCCGAGCCGCTCTCGCCGACCAGGGCCAGGGTTTCGCCTTTGCGGATGTCGAAGCTGATGCCATCGACCACACGGTTGACCTGTTCGCCGTTGACGAACTCCACCGCCAGGTCGCGGACTTCGATCAGGGTGTCTTGGCTCATGTCATTTCCTCGGGTCGAAGGCGTCGCGGGCGGATTCGCCGATGAACACCAGCAGGCTCAACATCACGGCCAGCACGGCGAAGGCGCTGATGCCCAGCCAGGGCGCCTGCAGGTTGGACTTGCCCTGAGCCACCAGTTCGCCCAGCGATGGCGAGCCGGCGGGCAGGCCGAAGCCGAGGAAGTCCAGCGCAGTGAGCGTGCCGATGGCGCCGGTGAGGATGAACGGCATGAAGGTCATGGTCGAGATCATGGCGTTGGGCAGGATGTGGCGGAACATGATCGGGCCATTGCGCATCCCCAAGGCTCGGGCGGCGCGCACGTACTCCAGGTTGCGGCCGCGCAGGAACTCGGCGCGCACCACGTCCACCAGGCTCATCCAGGAAAACAGCAGCATGATGCCTAGCAGCCACCAGAAGTTCGGTTGCACGAAGCTGGCGAGGATGATCAGCAGGTACAGCACCGGCAGGCCCGACCAGATTTCCAGAAAGCGTTGGCCCGCCAGGTCCACCCAGCCGCCGTAGAAGCCTTGCAGGGCGCCGGCGATCACGCCGACGATGGAACTGGCCAGGGTCAGGGTCAGGGCGAACAGCACCGACACGCGGAAGCCGTAGATGACCCGTGCCAGCACGTCGCGACCCTGGTCGTCGGTACCCAGCAGGTTATCGGCCGACGGTGGCGCCGGTGCCGGCACTTTCAGGTCGTAGTTGATGCTCTGGTAGCTGAACGGGATGGGTGCCCAGAGCACGAAGCTGTCCTTCTTGCTCAGCAGTTCGCGCACGTACGGGCTCTTGTAGTTGGCTTCGAGCGGGAACTCGCCGCCGAAGGTGGTTTCCGGGTAGCGCTTGAAGGCCGGGAAGTACCACTGGCCGTCGTAGTGCACGGCGATCGGTTTGTCGTTGGCGATCAGCTCGGCACCCAGGCTCAGGCCGAACAGGATCAGGAACAGCCACAGCGACCACCAGCCGCGACGGTTGGCCTTGAAGCGCTCGAAGCGCCGGCGATTGAGGGGAGAGAGGGCCATGTCAGTGCTCCCGGCTGGCGAAGTCGATGCGCGGATCGACCAAGGTGTAGGTGAGGTCGCCGATCAGTTTCACCACCAGCCCCAGCAGGGTGAAGATGAACAGGGTGCCGAACACCACCGGGTAGTCGCGATTGATCGCGGCCTCGAAGCTCATCAGGCCCAGACCGTCGAGGGAGAAGATCACCTCGATCAGCAGGGAACCTGTGAAGAAGATGCCGATGAACGCCGAGGGGAAACCGGCGATCACCAGCAACATGGCATTGCGGAACACGTGACCGTAGAGCACGCGGGTACGGCTCAGGCCCTTGGCCTTGGCGGTGACCACATACTGCTTGTTGATCTCGTCGAGGAAGCTGTTCTTGGTCAGCAGGGTCATGGTGGCGAAGTTGCCGATCACCAGCGCGGTGATCGGCAGCACCAGGTGCCAGAAGTAGTCCAGCACCTTGCCGGTGGTAGACAACTGCTCGAAGTTGTTCGAGGTCAGGCCCCTGAGCGGGAACCAGTCGAAGTAGCTGCCGCCGGCGAACAGTACGATCAGCAGGATAGCGAACAGGAACGCGGGGATGGCATAGCCGACGATGATCGCCGAGCTGGTCCAGACGTCGAAGTGGCTGCCGTGGCGCACCGCCTTGGCGATGCCCAGCGGGATCGACACCAGGTACATGATCAGCGTGCTCCACAGCCCCAGCGAAATCGACACCGGCATCTTCTCGGCGATCAGATCGATGACCCGGGCATCGCGAAAGAAGCTGTCGCCGAAGTCGAGTTGGGCGTAGTTCTTGACCATGATCCACAGCCGTTCGGGCGCGGACTTGTCGAAGCCGTACATGCGCTCGATCTCGGCGACCAGCGCCGGGTCCAGGCCTTGCGCGCCGCGGTAGTTGGAACCGGCCACCGACACTTCGGCGCCGCCACCAGCGATGCGGCTGGTGGCGCCGTCGAAGCCTTCGAGCTTGGCGATCATTTGTTCGACCGGACCGCCGGGGGCCGCCTGGACGATGATGAAGTTGATGATGAGGATGCCGAACAGCGTCGGGACGATCAGCAGCAGGCGCCGCAGGATGTAGGCGAGCATGTCAGTTCGCCTCTGCGGCAGGGGTGGCGGGTGCTTCGCTCACCGCTGGCGTGACGTCGGGCTTGATCCACCAGGTGTCCAGGCCGATGTCGTACTTGGGCGACACCTTCGGATGGCCGAGGTGGTTCCAGTACGCCACGCGCCAGGTCTTGATGTGCCAGTTAGGGATCACGTAGTAGCCCCACAGCAGCACGCGGTCCAGCGCCCGGGTGTGGGCGATCAGGCTCTGGCGCGATTCGGCGTTGATCAGTTCCTCGACCAGTTGGTCGATGGCCGGATCGCGCAGGCCGATGAAGTTGCGGCTGCCCGGGTTGTCGGCGGCGGCGCTGGTCCAGAATTCGCGCTGCTCATTGCCCGGCGAGTTGGACTGGGGGAAGCCGCCGACAATCATGTCGAAGTCCCGCGAGCGCAGGCGGGTGACGTATTGCGAGACGTCTACACGGCGGATGCTCAGGTCGATGCCCAGGTCTGCCAGGTTGCGTTTGAATGGCAGTAGAACACGCTCGAATTCGGTCTGAGCCAGGAGAAACTCGATGGACACCGGCTTGCCCTGGGCATCGACCATCTTGTCGTTCTCGATCTTCCAGCCGGCTTCAGTCAGCAGTTGGTACGCCTTGCGCTGTTGTTCGCGAATCATGCCGCTGGCGTCGCTGACCGGGTTGTGGAAAGCCTGATCGAAGACCTGCTCGGGCACCCTGCCGCGCAGCGGTTCGAGAACCTTCAACTCATCGGCCGAAGGAAGGCCTTTGGCGGCCATTTCCGAGTTCTCGAAATAGCTGCCGGTGCGGGTGTAGGCACCATTGAACAACTGTTTGTTGGTCCATTCGAAGTCCAGCAGCAGGCTCAGTGCCTGGCGTACGCGGATGTCCTGGAACACCGGCTTGCGCAGGTTGAAGATGAAGCCCTGCATGCCCACGGGGTTGCCGTTGGGCAGCTCTTCCTTGATCAGTCGACCGTCGCGCACGGCTGGGACGTTGTAGGCGGTGGCCCAGTTCTTGGCGCTGACTTCCAGGCCGTAGTCGAACTGGCCAGCCTTGAGCGCTTGCAGGGCCACGGCGGTGTCGCGATAGGCATCGAAGGTCATGGCGTCGAAGTTGAACTGACCGCGGTTGATCGGCAGGTCCTTGGCCCAGTAGTCCTTGACCCGCTCGTAACGGATCGAGCGTCCGGCCTTGACCTCGGCCACCTTGTACGGCCCGCTGCCCAGTGGAATTTCCAGGTTGCCGCGGGTGAAGTCGCGCTCGGCGTACCAGTGCTTGGGCAGCACCGGCAATTGCCCGAGGATCAGCGGCAACTCGCGGTTGTTGGTGTGCTTGAACCTGAACAGCACGCGCAGCGGGTCTTCGGCGATCACCTCGGCCACGTCGCTGTAGTACTGGCGGTACAGTGGCGCGCCTTGCTTGGTCAGCGCCTCGAAGCTGAACACCACGTCGTCGGCGCGCATGGGGTGGCCGTCGTGGAAGCGCGCCTGGGGCCGCAGATAGAAACGCACCCAACTGTTGTCCGGCGCTTTCTCGATGCGTTCGGCGACCAGGCCATACTCGGTGAAGGGCTCATCGAGGCTGGCGCGCATCAGGGTGTCGTAGATGCTGCTGATGTTGTCTGCCGCCACGCCTTTGTTGATGAAGGGGTTGAGGCTGTCGAAGCTGCCGAAGCTGGACTGGCGGAAGGTACCGCCCTTGGGCGCATCGGGATTGACGTAGTCGAAGTGCTTGAAGTCGGCGGGATACTTGGGCGGTTCGTCGTACAGGGTGAGGGCATGCTGCGGTGCGGCGGCTGCCGCGAGGCTCAGGCAGGCGAGCAGCAAGCCGCTGGCCAGGCGCAGGCGAGGCATTGGCATCATTTGGCTTTCTCCGAAGTCTTGAGCCACCAGCTGTTCAGCCCGAGGGTGTAGGGCGGCGTGGTGACGAAGGCGAACCGGTTGCGGTAGGCCAGGCGATGGTTGTCCAGGTACCAGTTCGGGATCATGTAGTAGTGCCAGGACAGCACCCGGTCCAGAGCGCGGGCAGCGGCGACCTGGTCGTCGCGGGTGCGCGCGGCCATCAGCGTATCGAGCAGCAGGTCGACCACGGGATCGTCGATGCCGGCGTAGTTCTTGCTGCCCTTGACCGAGGCCTGGCTGGAATGGAAGTACTGCCACTGTTCCAGGCCTGGACTGAGCGTCTGGTTCAAGGTCATCAGAATCATGTCGAAGTCGAACTGGTCCAGCCGTTGTTTGTACTGGGCACGGTCCACGGTGCGCAGGCGCGCATCGATGCCGATGCTCGAGAGGTTTTCGACATAGGGCTGCAGGATGCGTTCCAGGTTGGGATTCACCAGCAGCAGCTCCAGGCGCATCTGACGGCCCTTGGCATCCACCAGGCGCTGGCCGTCGAGCTTCCAGCCCGCCTCAGCGAGCAGGCTTAGCGCCTTGCGCAAGGTCTGGCGGTCGATACCGCGGCCGTCGGTCTGGCTGACCTGGTAGGGCTCGGTGAACAGCTTGGCCGGTAGCTGATCGCGCAGGGGCGAAAGCAGCAGCCACTCTTTGCCGGTGGGCAGGCCTGTGGCCGCGAATTCGCTGTTGGGGTAGTAGCTGGTGGCACGTCGGTAGGCACTGCTGAACAGGGCACGGTTGGTCCATTCGAAATCGAGCATCAGCCCCAGGGCCTGGCGCACCTTGGGCTCGGCGAAGGCTTCGCGGCGGGTGTTCATGAACAGGCCTTGGGTCTGGGTCGGGATCCGGTGTGGAATTTGCGCCTGGATCACTTCGCCGCGACGGATGGCCGGGAAGTTGTAGCCGTTGGCCCAATTCTTGGCCTGGTGTTCGATGTAGATGTCGAATTCGCCGGCCTTGAATGCCTCGAAGGCGACGGTGGCGTCGCGGTAGAACTCGAATTCGACGCGGTCGAAATTGTACTTGCCACGGTTGACCGCCAAGTCCTTGCCCCAGTAGTCCTTGACCCGAGTGAACACCAGGCGCCTGCCGGGCTGCACTTCGCTGATCCGATACGGCCCGCTGCCCAGCGGCGGCTCGAAGGTGGTGGCCTCGAAGTCGCGGCCTTGCCAGTAGTGCTTGGGCAGCACCGGCATTTCACCCAGGCGCAGGATCAGCAACGGATTGCCGGCACGCTTGAAGACGAAGCGGATCCGCAGCGGGCCGAGGATATCGACGCGCTGCACCTCCTGCAGATTGGTGCGGTACAGCGGATGGCCCTGCTTGAGCAAGGTGCGGTACGAGAAGGCGACGTCGGCCGAAGTGATCGGGTGGCCGTCGTGGAAGCGTGCTTCAGGTCGCAGGTTGAACACCACCCAGCTGCGATCCTCGCTGTATTCGACCGAGCGGGCGATCAGTCCGTAGCTGGAGGTGGGCTCGTCGCCGGAAGGGTCGTACTGGCCAGTGCCGATCATCAGCGTCTCGTTGAGCTCGCTGACTCCGTACTGCTGGAAATTGGGCGTCGAGACCGGGCTGGTGCCCTTGAACGTGTAGGGGTTGAGGGTATCGAAGGTGCCGAATGCCATGGCTCGCAAGGTGCCGCCCTTGGGCGCCTGCGGGTTGACCCAGTCGAAATGGGCGAAGCTGGCCGGATACTTGAGCGTGCCGAACTGCGCATAACCGTGGCTTTCGCTCACTGTCGCGACTGCGGGAAAGCTCAAGGCCAGGCTCAATGACAGGAGGAAAGTTCTTATCAAGTCTGGGATCCGGTCGAGGCGGCGTTGGGCTTGGTCCGGCGTACAGTAACAGCTTGTCTGCAATGGAAAAAGGGTAGGGCCCGGGGCGGCTGCGGCGGCTCATCGCCGCGCACTCGCCCTGGACTGGCGCGGTTCAGCGTCCGAGGTAGACGGTGAGGGTCTGGCCGGGCTTGAGCGCCTGGCCGGTACGCGGATTCCAGCGCTTGAGGTGCTTCATCTCGACGTTGAAACGCTTGGCTACAAGGTAGTAGGAGTCGCCCTTGCGCACCTTGTACTGGGTCGAGCGCTGCTGAGCTGCGGCTACGCGGCTGGCGGCAGCGCTGGGGGCGCTGGCGCCACGCAGGGCGAGCACCTGCCCAGCCTTGAGGCGGGTGCCGGACAGGCGGTTCCAGCGCTGGATGTCCTTGACCGACACGCGGTTGGCCTTGGCGATGGCGCCCAGGTTGTCGCCCCGCTTGACCCGGTAGCTGCTGGTGGCGGCGGGGGCCTTGGCCTCGGCCAGAGCGGCCTGGAACACCGCCTTGTTCGGTTGCAGGCTCAGGAGCTGTTCAGGCTTGAGGTTGGACAGGCTGCTGGTCAGCAACCGAGCCTTGGCGGTGGGTACCAGCAATTGCTGCGGACCATCGACGGTCATGCGTTTCTTGAAGGCGGGGTTGAGCTGGATCAACTCGTCTTCGTCGATGTTGGCAAAGGCGGCGACGCGGGTCAGGTCGAGGCGGTCGTTGATGACCACTGCTTCGAAATAGGGCTCGTTGGCGATGGGGCTGAGGTTCACGCCATAGGCCTGCGGGGTCAGCACCACCTGCGACAGTGCCAGCAGCTTGGGCACGTAGTCACGGGTTTCCTGGGGCAGCGGCAGGTTCCAGTAATCGGTGGGCAGACCGAGCCGTTCGTTGCGTTCGATCGCCCGGCTGACCGTGCCTTCGCCGGCATTGTAGGCGGCCAGGGCGAGCAGCCAGTCGCCGTTGAACATGTCGTGCAGGCGCGTCAGGTAATCCAGCGCCGCGTTGGTCGAGGCGGTGATGTCGCGACGGCCATCGTAGAAGTTGGTCTGGCGCAGGTTGAAGTGACGGCCGGTGGAGGGGATGAACTGCCACAGGCCCACGGCATGGGCGCGCGAGTAGGCCATCGGGTTGTAGGCGCTCTCGATGGCCGGCAGCAGTGCCAGCTCCAGCGGCATGCCACGCTCTTCCAGACGCTCGACGATGTAATGCAGGTACAGGCTGCCGCGTTCGCCGGCCGTTTCCAGGAAGCTCGGGTTGCTGGCGAACCACAACCGCTGCTGTTCGATACGAGGGTTGACGTCGATGCTGTCCTGCAGCACGAAGCCCTGACGCATACGCTCCCAGACATCGTCGGGGGCCTTCTGCTGGACCGGTTTGATCACCAGCGGGGCTGGCCTGTGCTTGATCCGCGCCTGGTAGTTGTGCGCGCGAACGCTGTCGGTTTCCTCCACCTGACGGGTGCTCTGACAGCCCACCAGGGTGGCGGCCAGGGCCAGGGCGCTGACTTGTGCCAGACGCGTCAGGGCGGCGGAATGAGCGGTGCGGCGGCTACGTGAAGACATCGGCGTACACATTTTTCCGGGCAAAAAATTTCGGCGATTCTAGAAACCGCACCCGGATGGGTCAACCTTGGATGTCTTTCTGCGACCTTAGGGCGGGCGATCAGAAGCTGTCTTTCCAGGCCCTGAGCGCAGCGAAGACCGCTATCTGGCTATTGTTGGGGCTGCCTTTCCATTCGTCCGCTTTTTGTTTAACGGATGTTACAGCGGTGCGAAGAAAAGGATTGGTCAGGCGCTCCAGTGCAATGGACGAGGGCAGGGTGATGCGCTGCTGCGCACGCAACTGCGTGACCTCTTCGAAGCGCCGTTGGATATCGGCGTTGCTCGGCTCCACGGCCCTGGCGAAACGCAGGTTGCTCAAGGTGTATTCGTGGGCGCAGTACACCTCGGTGCTCTCCGGCAGGCTGGCCAGGCGTTGCAAGGCGGGCTGCATCTGCTCGGGCGTGCCCTCGAACATCCGTCCGCAGCCGGCGGCAAACAGCGTGTCGCCGCTGAACAGCAACGGCGTTGGCGTGCGGTCACTGTAGAAGGCGATATGGCCGAGGGTATGCCCCGGCACGGCGAGCACCTCGAACGTGATGCCGAGCACCGTCGCCGTGTCGCCGTCGTCCAGCGCCACATCGCGCCCGGGAATGGTTTCGTGGGCCGGGCCATGGACGCTGGCGCCGGTGACCTGCTTGAGTTGTTGCACGCCACCGACGTGGTCGTTGTGGTGGTGGGTAATGAGGATGTCGGTGAGCGTCCAGTCGCCATGCGCCTGCAGCCACGCCAACACCGGTGCGGCGTCGCCGGGATCGACCACCGCGCAGTGGCGTTTGGCAGTATCCTGTAACAACCAGATGTAGTTGTCGGAGAAAGCGCGAAGGGCTTCGATCTGTATCATTGTGCGGTTCCGAATCATCTGGCGTGGGAGATGAGGGCATCTTAGCCGCGATGGCGCGGCCGACGAAACCTTCGAGGGAGAATGCGATGACCGATCAAGCCTTTGCCCAGGCCGACCCCGAGTGGGTCGAACTGATCAGCCAGGCCCGCGACTGGTTCGCCGGGCCATTGGGTCAGCTGATGCTCAAGGAGGAGGAGAAACTGCTCGAGGACGAATTGGAGCGCTTCTTCGGCGGCTTTCTGGTGCACTACGGCCCCTGTGCCGATGCGCCCCCCCAGGCGTTGAAAGTGCAGCGCAATGTTCGCTTGGGCGCGCCACTGCCCGGTGTCGAGATCGTTTGCGAGGAGCAGGCCTGGCCGCTGTCCGAGCATGCCGCCGACGTGGTGGTGCTGCAGCATGGTCTGGATTTCAGCCTCTCGCCCCACGGTCTGCTGCGCCAGGCCGCCAGCGCGGTGCGTCCGGGCGGACATCTGCTGATCGTCGGCATCAATCCCTGGAGTGCCTGGGGCGCCCGACATCTGCTCGGTCGCGGGGTACTGCGCAAGGCGCGCTGCATCTCGCCTTCGCGCCTGGGGGACTGGCTGAACCTGCTGGGCTTCGCGCTGGAGAAACGCCGCTTTGGGTGTTATCGTCCGCCGCTTTCCTCACCGGCCTGGCAGCAGCGCCTGGCGGGTTGGGAGCGGACGGCCGGGCGCTGGCAGGTGGCCGGCGGCGGCGTTTATCTGCTGGTGGCGCGCAAGGTGGTGGTGGGGTTGCGACCCTTGCCGCTGGAGCGTCGCGAACCGATGGGCAAGCTGTTGCCGCTGCCGCTGGCCAAGGTCAATCGCCGTCACAGCGAGCCCTGAGCGGATTGTCCGCGCTATTTAACCTGCAAGCGAACGAAGGCGGTACATGAGCGATAGCGTCGAGATCTACACCGATGGTGCCTGCAAGGGCAATCCCGGCCTGGGCGGCTGGGGCGCCCTGATCGTCTACAAGGGTGTCGAGAAGGAGCTGTGGGGCGGCGAGCGCGACACCACCAACAACCGCATGGAACTGATGGCCGCGATCTGCGCGCTGATGGCGCTCAAACGCGAGTGCGAGGTGGTCCTGACCACCGATTCGCAATACGTGATGAAGGGCATCACAGAGTGGATGCCCAATTGGAAGAAGCGCGGCTGGAAGACCGCCACCAAGGAACCGGTGA
Source organism: Pseudomonas sp. SC11 (assembly GCF_047039205.1). Lineage (NCBI taxonomy): Bacteria > Pseudomonadati > Pseudomonadota > Gammaproteobacteria > Pseudomonadales > Pseudomonadaceae > Pseudomonas > Pseudomonas sp. SC11. Next base: position 2,159,986 of record NZ_CP178183.1, read on the forward strand.
AGAATGCCGACCTGTGGAAGTTGCTCGACGAACAGGTCAATCGGCATAAGGTGACCTGGAAATGGGTCCGCGGCCATATCGGCCATCCGGGCAACGAACGCGCCGACCAGTTGGCCAACCGTGGCGTCGATGAGGTACGTGCACAGCGCTGAACCACCCCACGGGCGGGCGTGCCCGCCCTTGCCTGTCAAAGAAATGAACTCTCCTAGCCGCCTCGCTCTCCACTGAGAAATCCCATGAGGCGGCGTTCGATGCTCCCCTACAGCCAACAGGGCTCAGGCCCGATCACTTTGGTGTTGATGCATTTTCTGGGCGGCTCCCATCGCACCTGGGGTCCCACGCTGCCGTTCCTCGACCGTGAGCACGCCTGTGTGGCTCTCAACTCGCCAGGCTTTGGCGATGCTCATGGAGTCAGCGGCTATTCGGTGGCCGAGATGGCTGATCAGGTCGATGCCAGTGTGCGTGCGCTGGGCATCGAGCGCTGCGTCCTGGTCGGTCATTCGATGACCGGCAAGGTCGCGGTGGCCCTGGCCTCCCGGCGTCCCGACTATCTGCAAGGCTTGGTGCTGGTGGCGCCGTCGCCGCCTGGCCCGCAGCCGATGAGCGAGGGCGATCGCGATCGACAGCGACGCTATCAAGCCTCGCGGGTCGAAGCCGAACAGTTCGTCGATGAGTCCAGCTTTCACCGCTTGCCCGATGCCCTGCGTGAGGTAGCCATCGCCGACGCCCAATCGGTGAACCTCGACGCCTGGCGTGCCTGGGTCGACCACGGCAGTCGCGAGGACTGGAGCGATCGGATCGGCGAACTGCCGTATCCGACGTTGCTGGTCTGCGGCGCCGACGATGCGCAGGTGCCGGATGCCTCAGCGCAACAGCGCACCACGCTGGCCCATTTCCCAGACAGCACGCTGCTGACCTTGCCTGGCGCAGGTCATCTGATGCCGCTGCAGACACCCCGTGAATTGGCCGAACGCATGCTTGAATTCGTTCGCCGTATCGCTGTTGACAGTGCCCGAGGAGAGATGTGATGGATCTAGGTTTGACTAAGCGTGTAGCCCTGATCAGCGGCGCGGCAGGAGGCATTGGTCTAGCGACCGCGCGCCTGCTAGCCGAAGAGGGTGTGCGATTGGTGTTGACGGACAAGGACCAGGATCACCTGGAAAAAGAAACCGCAGGCATCGGTGGTGAGCCGCTGCTCATTGCTGCGGACATGACCGACCAAGCCGAGGTCGACGGCCTGATTCGTCAGGCCGAAGCGCACTTTGGGCAGGTGGACATCGTGGTGCACACCGCCGGTGTCACCGGTGCCAAGGGCGATCCGCTGGCGTTGTCCGACGAGGACTACGAAGAGGCCTGGTCCACTGATTTCTTCAGCGCCGTGCGCATCGCCCGTGCCGCCATCCCACCGATGCGTCAGCGCGGCTGGGGACGTCTGGTGTGCATCACGTCGGAAAACGCGGTGCAGCCTTACTGGGAAGAGGCGGTGTACAACGTCGCCAAAGCGGCCCTGGCCGCGTTCATCAAGAACCTTTCTTACAAGGAAGCGGCCCACGGGGTGCTGTGCAATACGGTCTCACCGGCGTTCATCGAAACTGGCATGACCGATGGCATGATGGAGCAGCGTGCGCAGGAGCGCGGCGAAAGCTTCGAGGAGGCGATCAAGAGCTTCCTCGACGAAGAGCGCCCCGGCATCGTTCAGAAGCGCCGTGGCAAACCCGAAGAGGTGGCAGCGGCCATCGCCTTGCTGGTGTCCGATCGCGCATCGTTCATCAACGGCAGCAACCTGCGCGTCGATGGCGGGTCCGTGCAGAGCGTGCAGAACTGACGCCAGGGTGGTTGGAACAGGCGACCACGGGTGCCGAGCCCGTGGTCGCTTTGTTGTATACTCGCCGGCTTTCCCAGATGTCGCTTGGAGCCCCGCGTGGATCAGCAGAACACCCGCCTGATCTGCTACCTCCACTTTTGGTGGAGGTGTGTAAACGTAACCCTCAATGCCCTTCTGCCCCGGACTTACTGAGCTGCAGAGCCGCTCCATTCGCTACGAAACCGCACGTCAAGAAATTTTGTAAACCGTGGCCTGAATTCAGAGTCCATGGTTTACATTCTTCCCTGCCCCCGCCCAATGCCCCTCCATCCCTCAAGCGACGTCTTGGGATGCCTGCTTTTGCATAAATTGGCATGCCGTCTACGCTTATGCGGCCAATCGCCATTACGCGATCAGCCAACGGTTAGGCAGGTATTGCACCGCCTATACCCTCTAGATTTTCACTGAGCAGGGGGCCCCTCAGCGCCCCTGCGTGCTGGGATGCCCCGTCATGATCGAGTCGATTAGCCTGTCCAACATCGCCACCTATAGCGCCGTGAAGCCCGAAGTAATCAGCCTCAAGCCGGTCAACTTCATTTATGGGGCGAATGGGGCTGGCAAGACCACAATCAGTCGGCTCATTGATAAGCCTGGCATCTCAGCAGATTCCAGCATCACATGGCTCAGAAATACACCAGTGCCAGCAATGATCTACAACAACGACTTCATTGCCGCCAACTTCACTGATTCCAAAGAATTTCAGGGAGTATTTACACTAGGCAAAGCCCAGAAGGATCAGCTTGATCGACTCAAAGACCTTAAGGATGAAAGAAAGCGTCACGAGCAGCTGAAGGCCAAGTCAATCATTTCTCTTGATGGTGAAAACGGAAAGCCCGGAAAAAATGCTGAACTGGCCTCTTTGGAAACAAAGCTGCTAGGCCGATGCTGGGAGCAGAAGGTGAAGCATGATGAGCATTTTAAAGGGGCATTCACTGGCCTGAGGAATAACAAGGAAGCGTTCAAGGCGAGGGTTCTGCAGGAGCATACAAGTAACAAATCCGCCTTGGTGGACTTGGCGGATCTCCAGGCTAGAGCGGCAGTTCTATACGGTGATGAGCCTTCGAGAATAGCGCCTGTTCCCATTTTGGACTTATCGCGACTGACCGCATTCGAGACAAGCCCAGTTCTCTCTAAGAAAGTGATTGGTAAAGATGACGTAAGCATATCAGGCATCATTCAGCGGTTGGGTAATAGCGACTGGGTCAGGCAGGGTGTGAAATTTCTGGAGCACATGGACGAACAGTGTCCGTTCTGTCAGCAGGATCTGCCTCATGACTTCGAGAAGGAACTTGCCGAATACTTTGATGAAACCTTTGAGGCGGATTCAAAGGCAGTGTCTACTATGCGCGAAAATTATTACCAAGTTTCAGAGGATCTATTAATCCAAGCGCGTGCTCTGCTGGCTTTGGATTGCGATGAATTAGATAAGGACAAACTCGGCCCTGAGATTCAGGCGCTGGAAGCTGTCGTTCTCGTTAATAAAGGGCGAATGGACAGTAAGCTGGCCAGTCCAAGCACTGAGGTTGTTCTTGAGGATGTAGTGAATATTCAAACTGGTATAACCGGGCTTATTAGCGCTGCGAATGCGAAGATCGCTGAGCACAATCGCCTCGTTGCTAGCTTCACTGCTGAACAGAGCAAACTCACTGACGAAGTATGGAAATATATTTTAGACGTTGAGCTGAAGAATACTTTGTCTGATTATTTTTCTGGGAAAGACACATTGCAGAAGGCCATCGCCGGGATTGCATCGAGTCGGGATAGGGCTTCGGCTAGCATTGATGCTGTAGATGTCGAAATCGATAAGATTGAGACCGATCTCACAAGCGTGAAGCCGACAGTGACTGCCATCAACAAGATTCTTAGGAATTTTGGTTTTCGAGGCTTTTCACTCGACCCTGCCTGTGTAGGTAATTCGTATAGGCTGATTCGAGCAGATGGGAAAGATGCAAAGCAAACTCTGAGCGAGGGTGAGAAGACCTTCGTGACATTCCTCTACTTCTACCACCTGCTGAGAGGGAGCGTTACGACCTCGGGTATCACCAGTGATCGAATCGTGGTCATTGATGACCCTGTTTCTAGCCTTGATAGTGATGTACTGTTTATCGTGAGTAGCCTGATAAAAGAGCTATTCGTTGAAGTCAGAAAGCGTGGTAGTCATATTAAGCAGGTGTTGGTACTTACCCATAATATACATTTCCATAAAGAGGTTACTTACGATCAGCGTCGTAAGCCCGATCAGTCCCTCGCTGACGAGACGTTCTGGATCGTGCGCAAGCCCAACGAGCACTCAGTGATTGAATTTCACCCGAGTAATCCCATCAGAACCTCTTACCAGTTGCTCTGGGCGGAGCTGAAGAGAACGCCTTTGCCGGTGCTTACGCTGCAGAACACCATGCGCCGGATTTTGGAGAATTACTTCAAAATCTTGGGTGGTGTCGATACGTACCATTTGGTTGACGAGTTTGAAGGTATCGAAAAAACGCAGTGCCAGTCTCTAATGAGCTGGGTGAATGACGGGTCGCATTACGCTCCGGATGAGCTGTATGTGGCTATCAGCGACGCTATGGCAGAAAGTTACCTGAAGATTTTCTTCAAAATATTCAAGGCTGCTAAGCATGACGCACACTACAAGATGATGATGGGCGATGCTTATATCGATCTGGATCCAGAAGAGCTTGAAGAGGAACTGGCTGAGACCGAGGCTGGAGGAAATGATGTCGTTGTCGCTGGTGATGCACAAGCTGCTGATCTGCCCATAGTCGTTCCTGGGCCCGCCCCACTACCAGCCAGCACGGCCATGATGGCACCTACTGCTCCCAAATCTGAGAGCGACCAGCTTGGGTTCGATCAGGAAATACCATTTTAATGCCTGAATAGCCTCGGCGCGTTGTTTGCACTGAGGCTTCCAGTCCACAGGCTACTTTGATGTGCACGAGCGTGGTTATGTATGATGTTCGTAGCGTCTACAGCTACTGGGCGTTCGATTTATAGTTTTCCCCTCTCCCGAAATCCGAAAATTTAAGACTTAATGTTGTTCTTGATGAATTCGTTTATGCTTTTTGTGAAAGTCTCCCTGTATTGCTGGCTATAAATTTGTTTGGCTTCGTCGTTAAGCAATTGCAGGTTTTCGTAATCTAGCTCTGGTTTTGTGGCTGTTGAGTCGTAGAAGTTTAGTTGTGGGACTGAGGGGAAATCTAGTCTTGGTGAGCTTAATAGGAGTCCGCCTAGGATTTTTGCGGTTTTTGTATTGCTGTCGACGTTTCCTCGTAGAAGGCGATTAATGCTAGAAATTACTAGGTCAGCAACCTGTATTCCTGAGCTTTTTTCTGAGTCGTGAAATCTAGAGTCTTTGTTTAATAGTTTTGCGAAGTCGAGGCTAATTGCGGCGTTTGGCGCTTGAGAGTAGTCCGCGGCGTAAAGTTTTTTTCGCTTCTCTATTTCGTCGTTAGGTATGCCGGAGAAGCAAAAGCCGCCTCCGTAGTTTTTGAAGAGGTAGTTGTAGCCGGTTTCCATGTAGGGTATCCCTCTGGGCTCTTTTATAAAGCTGACTTCGACTGAGGGTGGCATCATTTTAAAAAATAGTTTCTCAAATATATGCGTGCCTTTTTTCTTTTTATCAGTTTTTCTATCGTATACCCAGGTGATCCTAGATAGCTCACGAGGGTTGGTGCTCGCATAGTGAACTAAAATTTTGTCAAGCATGAATGAGATGAGTGCTGACTGCAGGACTATTTGATTATATTCTTGGGTGCTTGAGTTCTTGATGAGGCTTGATATTTCTTTCAGTTCTTCTTCTATGAGTGAGATGTCCTCATTGCTGAGGTTGTCTCTTACGAGTGCTATGTAGTTTTCTCTTGCTCTTATCTGTGCTGCTTTATGTGAGTTTGTTTCTTGCTCGTTAAGTAACGAGCCGTTCGTGGTCATCGCGTGCGCTGTGCAGTTAGCACGTTTAAGTTTGTTAATGAACTCTATGAAGTATGGTGATTCGATGTTTGGTATTTTCTCGATTTCTTCTTCAGGCTTCACGCCTAAGTGTTTTTTTAGCTCTAGGAGGGCGTTTTTAATTTTGTTTTCGGCATTGTGCGGCACGGTTACAGCTCCTACTGTACACCATGCTTTTTCAATTTTTTCAGGGTCAGTGTTTTCGCGGAACAAGCCCGACTCATCTATATATATGTTCATAGGTTTCTAATTTCTCTTGTTGTGCTGGTTTATTGGTTTCAAGTGGTTTTGCATATGGCTCGGCGTGCTGAATTGCGCAAGCCGTCCGACACCTCGATAAGGTGGATAGTTGGTATCGTCAATCAACGTGTTTTCGCACCGTCCAATCTTTGGGGGCATTGACGTGGCTGGGCTTCTTGGTCACCCCTGTATAAGTGAAAGACAGTAGGTGCTGAGGAATCAGCAATTGAGTCGAGATATCCTGCTCGAATGTCTCGATCGAATAGGCGCGATAGCGCTGAGGCTCTTCGAACTCGGTATCATCATCTTCAGGGCGGAGCAGGTTGCCCGACGCAATACAGACGCGAGCAACGTACGGGCATTCTGGGTGCTCGCGAGCCTCAAGAACAACGTCTACCGCTACTTCGTCGGCCTTGCCTGGTAGAGCATGGAACTTATTGGCGTAAGGCAGGAGACACTCCGCAATAAAATCAAAGCTTGGGGCGGTCGATTCGTACCTCTGCAGATCGAACAACTGCCCGAAGCGGCGATCCTTGACTTCTTCCCGCAGCCTGCCATCACTGTCGAAAAAAGCCTCGAAAAGCATTCCGTCCAGCAACGCCCTGCGTTTTGCGTCCAATAGACCCCTGGTTTTCGCGGGGAAGTCTTCGATGAACTGCGTGGCTGTCCAGGCATTGCCGCACGCTGCCTGGTATACATTTCGCCCGATAATGAAAAGATTGTTTTTGGTGAATTTCCGCATTGTTTCCGGAACAAGCTTCATCACTGCGCCATTTTGCACATGCCATGTGAGCACCTTAAGGCTGCGAATGATCTGGTGAGAAGGCGTTGAGTCGTCCAGTTCCAGCAAACCATCTTTCAGCGCTTTTTCACTGTATTGGTCTATACGTGCCCCGACACTTCGATTGAAGAAAAATTCGGAGGCCAGTGACGTATGCTCCCAGGAAATTTGCTTTCCGTTGGTGGCTATATTTAGGGTGTTGCGAACCCGTTTAAACATTGCCTCTATCGTACAGTCCGGGGTGCCAATGTGTTTCAAGAGAGCGCTTGTGTATTTGCCGTTCCGCTGACCTATACCATCAGCTGCCGTCTGACCGGGTGACGTAGCGAATGCGATAAGCGTACCGCGTGGGACATATACGGGGGCCAGGCCTTGGGTGGCTGCTGATCGATGCCAGCGTCGCTCCCATGGGTTGTTACGGCAGGCGTCCAAAATGATCACATTGGTGGTGGTTTCCGCTCGCTCCATCGTTGCGATCACTTGGTCAAGTTCCATAGACGAAAATCTGGCGTCGACTGGGTCTTCCATGGAGGTATCTGTCGCCAGAAGGTAGTTTTTTCCTTCGATCTGCAGACCATGGCCGGCGAAGAAAAACAACCCTACGTCAGCGAGGTAGAGCTGAGAGCGGAATTCAGTTAAAGCCAGTTGCATGCCTTTATTGCTGACGTCCGTGACCTCATGTACATCGAATTCGAACTGCCGCAGGACGGTCGCGATGTCGTCTGCATCATGGCGGGGGTTGGCCAGAGGATTTCCAGGGTAGGCAGCGTTTCCAATGACTAAGGCGACCCGCTTCATAGGCTCAATTACTTCCTGTAGATGATAGATGGCGACACGACATTAGAGTCGGGTTGGGCACTGGAATCAATGGGTTGCGCTGGTCAACTGCGGTCGGAGTGAGCTGGGCTGCTTCTTCAATGGCGTGTGGTGGAGGCGATCCAGCGAAAGCGCGATGGCCATGTTGACCTCGCCTAGTGATATCGACTGGCAATTGCGTAGCAGCGCCGGGATCCAGCGTTCGGCCACTTGCACGCCGACTCCGACCAGGGCTTTGTCCTTGGGTTTGTGCGAGCGAGCAGGCAAGATGGCGACACTGTACTGTTTGGTTAGGTTATGGTGCTGGGGTTGATGTCAGGCAAAGGGGCGATGTGCTCGCCGTTCCCGTCTCCCTCGGCGTGGCGATTGCCATAAACCGTCTCGTAGCCACCGGATACTGCCTTGGGTTGGAGCTTCGGATACACATGGATTTAAAGATTGCGTGGTGGAACTGCCGTCTCTCGGCTCCTTCAACCCAGGCCCAGCCCCACGAAGTGAGCGCCGGTTTACTCTCAGTCATTTTGAGCATGCTCGATTCGGGTGTTGATCTCCTCTGTCTTTGTGAGGTGAACGACGAAAATATCTCTGAGCTCCAGCAGAAGCTCCTCGCAGCCGCTGTGATTCATGAAAGATACGCCTCTTTCAACGTCCTCCCCCTGTACTCCAAAAGTGGCAATAAAATAGACGACTACGCCGTCATTTACCGCAGCGATAAGCTGCATCCGTCGACGAGTGTGGTGGAACTTAATGCCAAGGCGGATGTGACTGAAAAATATCTTAAGGTTGGCCGAAAAATTGGTTTCAAGCTTAATGATGGTACTGACATATGGTTGATCCTCTGCCATTGGCAGAGCCTGGCCGTTTATCCGGAGGATTCGCACGCGAGAACAGAGGTTGGCCAGACGTTGCGAGGGTATGTGGGGGACATTTTTGATGGCGATCCAGATGCTCTCATTGCCATCTGTGGCGACTTCAATGATGAGCCTTTCAGTCGGTCAGTTCAGATGGGGCTTAAGGCAAGTAGGGATATCAGCTACGTTATGTCGCGTAGCAAGGCGTTATTCAATCCCTTCTGGCGGTTGATTGGCATCACTGACTTGGTTGCGGGAAGCCATCTTCCTGCTGGGACTTGTCAGAATAAAGATGCACAACACATGACCAATTGGAGGACGTTTGATCAGATTATCCTTTCTTCCGGTTTCCTAAAAAATGGTTGGCGCTTTGTCGATAGCGGTGTTGAGGTTTTAAGTCGCTTTGACCTTGCCGGCGATAGCTTGACGTGGGCTGATCTCTCTGATCATTATCCAATTACATGCAATTTGCAGAGGACGCTCTGATGAATTTTCTTCAGGCAGTTAACGTAGGGCTTGAAAAGTCTAAGAAATCCTTAGAAGCACGTAGACAGGTCGACGAGGTGTTCAACCAGGTCAACTGTGATCTGAAGGGATTTTCAGAGGGTGAGTTGCTGTTAGAAAGGGCAGTTTCGTTCATTGCACGAGCCGCCTCGCTTCATGGGGTAATCACTGGTGTCGAGTCGGAAGATCTTGAGCACGATAAACTTGTGCTGAAGCTAAAAACTCAAGCTGGAACCTTCACCGAGGAAGTCGCCGGGTGGAAGCAACGAGCAGCTGGGTTCCCCTGTATCCTAAAGTTTGATGGGCAGGAGCTGAGTTGTGGCAGCTCGCAGCACCTTTCCGAAGGGATTTTCGAACTGTTCGGATCTATTCGATTTGGGAGTGCGGTTGGCAGACTCGTAAGCAAAGCCCGCGAAGCGATTTTGAGTCAGGCTACTTCAGAAAAATCTCTAGGCGGTGATGGTGTTCAGAAAGCTTCGCCCAACGAATCGACTGGTGCTGGAGATACGCCCACGCCGAATAAAAACCTGCAAAATGACAGCGAAGAATTAGAGCCTTAAAGCATTGGCTCCGTATTTTTAACTTGCGTATGTCTTGATCAGAGGCAGGAAATTCTTGGGCGTGAGGTAGTCGTCATCCAGTCAGTGATAATACAAACCTCAACCCTGTTAGGATTGCCGCCTCTGCTCCAAAGTTGAACTCCTGCCCTCCGCATTTGTTCTCTCTAGAAGAAGGCTATCCAGGCAGATCCTTGATCCAGTACCTCCGCACCGTCGCCTCTGGCAAATTCAGCTCCCGACCAACCTGAGCTTTGGTCATGCCACTGGCCTTCAACTCCAGCACAGCTCGGATTTTATCGGGGTCGGTGGGCTTGCCACGGTTACGCTTGATCAGCCCTTCACCGGCTTCCCAATGTCGCTCCAAGCCCTCTAAGCCCCCTTGAGCAACGAAACGCTCCAAATCCTCTGAGGCCTTCGCCATTACCTCGCCAGGTGATGTCCCATCCTGAAGGGCTTGGCATAGAGCGACAAGTGCGACTAGGTCGAAATCCAGAGTGGCTGCGATTTTGCTCAGCTTGGCCAAAGAGGCCTGCGTTTTACCTTGTTCCAGTCGCGAAAAATTGGCCTGGGAGCTGATCTCGGCGAGCTCTTCCTGCGCAGACCCTCGCAAGTCGCGCAGGGCTCTGACGACTGCTGCTATCTCGTTCTGCATGCTGACAACGCCCAAAACAGAGGATAGGGCCACAGCTCGTTACCGCCAATAAATATCGAAATCTGGCAATAGTGGCGGTAATCGTTTATGGTGACCGCACTGACGACAGTCTCGCTGCGCCTGTCTGCATGGGAGCTGGGTCAGGTGATGATCAATTTATTAGAAAGTCGATGTCAGCGAGCTGAACATGAAGCTTCACATACTCTCGGATCTACACTGCGAATTTTCGGATTTCGTCCCTCCAGAGCTGGCGTGTGACGTTGTCGTGCTAGCTGGGGACATTCACGTAAAGTCGAAGGGCGCGAAGTGGGCGAGCGAGTCGTTCAGCAGGCCTGTTCTGTACGTACTGGGCAATCACGAACACTACAGCGGTAATCTTGACCGAACCTACAACAAGCTGGTTGCCTCCGCTGATAAGCACGTGCACGTGCTTGAGAACGAGGTCTGGGAGCACGCTGGGGTGCAGTTTTTGTGTGCGACAGGCTGGACGAGCTTTGACACGACGGGTGACGCAGTGGCCGCGAGTTGGTGTGCTCGTGACAGAATGAATGACTTTAGAGCGATTCGGGTTGGTGACCAGTTTCGGCGCCTGCGTCCAGATGATTTGGTCGCAAGAAATCGACAGACCAGGGACTGGCTCGCCGCTCAGCTATCACAGCCATTCAATGGTAAACGGGTAGTTGTTACTCATCACTCTCCGCTTATGCAGTTTGTAACGGAACAAGATGTTAATCCACATATGCGGGCAGCCTATGGCAACGCCTGGGATAGCCTGCTGTCCTTTGATATTGATCTCTGGATTTTTGGGCATACCCACTGCGCGGTCGATGAGTATGTTGATGGCGTGCGTTTCGTGAGTAATCCGCGTGGTTATCCATCTGAAGAGACTGGTTTTCGCCCCGATCTTGTAGTCAGTATATAGTTGCTTGATGGAGTTATTGGTTTTGGTTCCCTCCGTACAGTATTAAATCTCCAGTAGAAGTGTGATTGGAAAGTTCATGAGTGTGATGAGTTCCCAGGCGCGAGTTGGTGAAGGCTACGGGCGGCTGCCTGATTCAATGCTAGTCAGACTGGCGATGGCGCAAACGCACGATTGGGGTGCGTTCATAGACGCGTATCTAATTGATGGTGCAGCAGTGGGGGATCGCTTTGCCGCGTATGTCTATCACGATCGCTCCGGTCAGTTGGAAAACGGAATGACGGTTGTGACACCCGCTGTCGAAATGATTGCCCAGTTCGAAGGAATGGTGCTGTTGCGCACGATGTCGGGCAACGATAACTACGTGCTGGTTAGCCGGCTAGAGGTTGCCTGAGGGCTTTGCGTGCAAGTGGGGGGAGCCATGCTTCGTGGGCCCACATGGCGGATAGTTTATGGGTAACGGAAAGTTAAAGTGCAAGTAAGGAATAAGCATGTCTGACTTGAAAAAAATTAAGGTTGTTATCAAAAACTACGAAACACAGGGGCTTGGTGATCTCGATGCACTGTATGGTCGCGTTAGGCTTGAGGATGAGCATGGTAATACGTTCTATTTTGAAAAAGTTGTAATGCTTAAATATCTTCAGCGTCACGGTGCCATGGCTACCGATGTTCCGCGTGTGTGGTATTTCAAGCACTTATCTAAGAAATCAATCGTGGTGCTGGCGTTTGAAAAGAATGGTGGCCAAGTTGAGTATGATTTGGATGACCTGCGCGTAATCACGAGAACGGCGATGTTAAGAGGGATTCTTATGACGTTGGCTGCCGTGCCTATGGGGGTGATTGCTGCTACTGCAACCTTCGGTATTGGGCTTGTGCTGATACCGATGGGGTTGTGGTACGGATACAAAAATGTTTTTAAACTCCCCAAAATGCTCGGGCGTAAGACGTTGTTGAGTGACTTTGCGAAAGCTGGTGTTGTGGTTCGGTAAAGTCCTTTGGGGCAAGTACTGCACGACTAGACTTTGCGAGCGATTTCTTTTGCGGTCGGGGACTATCAGGGCCTAAGGACTATGTCACAGGTCTACCTATTTGAGGTTATGCTGCGACGCTTCTGCTCATTTTTGAAGGCAACATAGGATGCTCAGATGACGATCGCTGCTGCAGTCTTTGATGCCTTCGGAACGCTTGTCGAGATTCAGCGACCAACTCACCCTTTTCGAAAGCTGATCCAGGAAGGACGGCGCCAAGGCCGTAAGCCTCAACCGGATGATCTTAGGGTCATCATGACTCACCAATTATCACTGGCAGAGGCCGCTTCAGCTTTTGGTATCAGCGTCACCGCTGACAGTCTCGGGCGACTTGAGCAGTCCCTCGAAGACGAACTCGCAAGCATCAGGCCATTCCCGGATGCTTTGCATGCAGTGGGGATGCTGCAGGCAGCTGGTGTGCGCGTTGGCGTTTGTTCCAATCTTGCGTCGGCGTACGGCCCTGTTATCCGCCAGATTTTTCCGTACCTGCATGGCTATGGGTTCAGCTACGAAGTGGGCGCAATGAAGCCCGAGCCGGCTATTTACCGCGCCACCTGTGAGCAGCTTGGAGTCAATCTGGGTTGCGACGAGGCGGAGGGACGCGTCTTTATTGTCGGCGACTCAGCCCGCTGTGACCGTGATGGCCCTCGCCAGTTAGGGGGCTGCGGGTTCCTTCTACACCGAGGGGGAAAGGGGGATTTTTCGAATCTCCTCGAATTCGCGCAGGCTGTGTTGGAGCGCTAGTGAAAGTGGCTCCTGGCGAGGCAAAGACTGGTGGGTAGATCGTTCATCGACCTAGTATCGAGCCTCCGCGCACCGGGCTGACCAAGGCCTCGTTCTATCACCACTACCCGAGTAAGGACGGTTTGCTCCGTGACGTTTTGAAATGGACGCACGAAGGCATGGCATCGGGGCTTTTCGCCATTGCCTATGAGGACGATCTCGCTCCAGTTGAGCGCCTTGAGAAAATGGGCCGTAGGGCAACTAGGCTATTCCAGGACGACACCGTGGGCTGCCTGATGGCCGTGGTTGCTGTGGACGCCAGCTATGGGAAACCAGAACTGCTTGAGCCTATACGCTCATTCTTCGATGAATGGGCCAAGGCATTTGCTCACCTGTTCGCTGGGCTGCGTAGCGAGCAATGGGCCCTGGTTCAAGGGCAGCAGCTCGTGGCGGATATTGAAGGCGCTATTTTACTGACTCGGATTCATGGTGATTCGACGTATATTCAGAGGGTAATTCAGCGTGCGACGGATCAGTTGATAGCGTCGGAGAGCGGATCGGCCTGATTACGTCAGGATGAGGCGTCTTGGGTTTCCGAAAATGGCAGCCGGAATCGCTGCAAGGGGACTTTCAGTATGTTGAGGGGCAGGTACGAGCGGAGGTTGAGCGGGGGGCGCGAGCCAGCGACAGCGTCCCGACGTAGACCCTACCTGGCGATATCCGAACACGCAGCCAGAGATGGGCAGGAGGGCTCATGGATCATGTGAAGCAGGCACTCGCGGAGGCTGAGCGCGTCTTCGGAGATAAGGGGAAGGCCGCAGCGTGGGTGTCGCAGCCACGCCCGGTTTTCGGTGGACGCTCTGCTTTGCAGCTTTCGGGCGATGAAGTCGGGTTTCAGAAGGTGAAAGAAGAGCTGAGCCGGATCGAACACGGTTTTGCCTGCTAGACCCGCTTCGCTTCCTGTATGGGGAGCGTTGCTCTATCCGCAGTGAGTATCATCGGACAGTGTCGGACAAAATGTTGCTCAAGCGACAAAACGGTCAAATTTGCGACAACTTGTTCACCCCCCCCTCTTGAAAATTTTAAAGCGAGACGGAGTTCTATATTTGAAGACAAGAGAAAAGCTGCATTGGCCCAGGCGCCGCATTTCCCACAGAATTTCGCCGGCTTTTACATCTGATTTTTACGGCTTCTAGATCACACGGTTTTGAGGACTGAAGGTGAATTTGAGGTTGGAATGGTGGGGCTGGGGGCGGAGGAGAAATCGCTTTACTTTGCAGCCGCAGGCTGCTGCTTACGCTTTGACGTCAAATCAATAGGGCTTTTTTGCTGGGATCAGTTCGCCTGAAATTACACCCGTCTCGTACAACAAGCGTATGGCTTCGGGACGCGCTAGGGGCTATGTTGCCAATTTATTGATAATGCGAGCCCAACACCGAATCTTATGACCGCATTGTCTGATGGCCAGCTTTGGTTTCTTGCATGCAGGGCGTATGGGCGCGATATGCCGTTGATCCTTGGATCGTTTGTCAGCGCCTACCAGCGTCGCCCAGGATTTGAAAGTCTAGTCCGTGTTCACCGGTCGGCTATCGGTGTAGGTGGCTTCACGGCGCTTCAGGAGGCTCTGACGAAGCACTACCCAAATGGCTTTCACCAGCATCAAGGTTGCCTGGAGATTCGCGAGCCTTTGGGGTGGCATCTGGTACGTCACCTGCAACATAAGCTGATCAACGATGGACACGCCCCTGAGTCAATGCGCGACCAGCGTTTAGCAGGAGACCTTGGGCTTTGACCCTCTGCGGTGAAGTAGTCAGTCGTCAATTCGGTCGAGACGATCCTGATGGGCATCGCTTGTGCCGGCCTTTTGGCCTGATCTCTTTTGCAGCTGTTCGGACATCCACTCCCCAGCTGAACGGGCCCTCAATAGCGCGAGGGATATGACATGAGTCCATTCATTCCCTTGTGACTTGAGTCGATCGCTGCGAGTTGAACGCGCTGGCTTCTGCCGAGGCCGGGCTCCGATACCGCTGTGCTATCCCAGGCCCTGAATGTCAGGCATCATCGGACTGGCTTGTTGTGGCAATGTGCCGGTGGACTAGGTCAGGCGGAGAGTCAGGATGAAGGATTCGTTTTCAAGACGTCACGGTTTCTCGCAGGTCGATGAGGCCGAAATCACCGTACGAGAAGATGCACCGCAAGCGCTGCAGGAATACTTGATTCAATTGAGCTACGACTGTGGTCTCAAGCCCTCAGACCTGCGCCAAATCATCTGCCAAACCTTGAAGGTGTTGCCCGATAAACAGAACTGGAGTGAGAGGCCCAATATCCACGAGGAAAACGTCCAGCGGCTTGAGCAGTGCAAGTGGTTCAAGGTGTATGACGTCATTGAACGGCTCGATGACTACTTAGGCAACCGCAACTACGACGGCGACGTGTACGAGCACTTTACGACTGAGCTGAACGAGTTCTTCATCGAGCACGGCATAGGCTGGAAGCTGCTGGGTGGCCGCATTGAAATGCGTGGTTCTGAATCCTTTGAGCAGGTTCTGACCTCGGCGAAAGATACCGAGCATCAATATGGTCACGTCACGGCCAGCAAGGAATTGCACCAGGCGATAGCTGATCTCTCACGTCGACCGTCTCCAGACCCTACGGGGGCGATACAGCATGCCATGGCTTCGCTGGAGTGCGTTGCTCGGCAGGTCACTGGCGACCAACAAGCGACCTTGGGGAAAATCATGAATGATTCCCGAGTACTGATTCCAGCGCCATTGGATCAGGCTGTCATCAAAACCTGAGCGTATGCCTCGGAGTTCGGGCGGCACATCCAGGAAGGGCGTGAGCCTTCTTTCGAAGACGCAGAGCTCGTAGTTGGCCTGTGCGCCTCGGTCAGCAGCTATTTGATCAAAAAATCGAAGTGACTTAAGAGGGCTCACAAGATGATCTGGGAGAGCTGGTATTGGAAACATCCGCTGCTAGAGATGGCCGATCGTCTTGAGCACCTCAAAACGCCCTGTGCCCTGTCTGATGAAGAACTTGCTCAGGTTGAGCGAGACATCTTCATCGGATTCTACTCGGTCAGGAAGCTCCTAGAGGCTCCTGCGAAGATCACCGACAAGACCCGCCACCTTTCTATTCCCCTTCGAAAGCACTCAAACCTGAAGCGCGTGACATGGGGTAACAACTACCGCCTAGACGAGCTCTACGACCTCTCCAAGGCCGGCCAGGAGGGGCGAGACGTGAAGTTTTTGTGCGGACAGATCATTCATAGCTTCGTCTTCGCGCCCTGCATGTCGGAGGGTGGCGGACTGGACGGTGCATTCTTCAGTTCAGATTTCGACAAGGATAAATTCCTTTACTTCATCAGTATCGATGAGGTGATTTCGTTATTTCGACAGGTCGGGAATGATGACCCTTGTGACATTAAGTGGTCACGTGATCCTGAGACAGGGAAAGAGACGCTTGTCGTGAAGTGAGTGCCGTGATAGGTGCCAGATGGAGGGGAGTTCAGTCGATGGCGTATTGTGCTCCTTCACGATCAGGCCTACTGAGGCAAGTAGGCCCTGAATGTCCTGCCAGGGTACGGGGGCCATGATCTGTAGGCGGATTGGGGCCCCGGTCTAAGCTGGGTCGGGGGGCTGGCGGACAATGATCACATCGCACAGCCTTGTTGATGTGATTCGCAGCCTGCAGACCACTTGCACCGTACAGTTAGGTGCCTTTCCTTCGTGCTGACAGCGGGCTAGCCCAACATGGCTTATGCGCCCTCGCTGTTCTTGATCTCTTCTAGCCGCCTCCTAGCTCGTGCAAGGCTGTCTAAGCAAGTGATGGCAAGATGCTCGTGCTCCGAAAGCATACTTTCCAACGCACTTGCGATAATCACAAGTTTATCAAAGGCTGCGAGATCCTCTGCGCGTGCAGCTATACGCGATGCGGCTGCGCAATAAAAAAGTACTGCGTTAGTGGCCAAGTAATAAGCGAAAGAGATTTTTTCAGCTTTTAATCTTTTAAAGTAAGCTAGTTTTTCGTCATCTTGGCAATGTATGAGTTCGCCTAGAAGTTGATTGAATACGTCGCTTCCAAAGCCGTGCGTAGAGTCGGAGGCACTTGAGAATAGTACGTGATAAAAAAGGGCGTGGCCGGTTTGTTCAAAACGGCTGTAAGCGTCGGGCCAGCCCTTGGTGCCCTGTTCTAGGTCGCCGAACATGGATTTTATTACTAAATATGATTGTTCCAGTTCTAACCCTCGTTCAGCTGATTCTAGGTGGTCGTTGTTCACTCCGTATTCATGCCATTTTCGTGCGTTTTTTAATGTCTTGTTGAGGTATCCCAGCAAAAAGCTCTTAGGTCGCGCGGATGTTTTGTCATCACTAAATAGCATTAAGTTGATTGAGTTTTCTAAGGATGTCCTTGATAAAGCTTCGGCAGCGCTATGGCTTTTGATTTTCAAGCTTTGTAGGATGCCGTTGTTTAAATCTGTTATCACGTTTGCCACCTTATAGCAGCAGACTTTCGTGCTTAGCTTGAAATCGCCTTTATCGTCGAGATTGACTTCATAAAGTGTCTCGGAGATTTTTCTTTGGAGCTCCTCAAGCTCTCGAAGGTGCCGTTGGTGAGCTATAAAATCCTTTGTGTAGTGGTCTGGGTTTTCAAAAAAGTCCATGTTTTCTCTCCGGTTCAATGTCATCTCCCTGGCCCCTGATTGTACGGAGTCACAGTAGATAGCGATTTGTCGGCCCCTAGGGGCATTTCTAAAGCGGGTTTTAATCTTGCGATAAGATGCGCCGGGCCATTTAAAGCTCTTCGCAATGGTCTACGTGGGGTGGTTGGACGCTCACCGTCTTTCAAGGCTGCTTCGTGCGCCGACACGTTGCCGAACGCGACGCCGTCGAGCCAGCCATCGATGCTAGCCGCCACCTTGGCGCTCTTGCCTTTGCCGGTCTAGGTGCGGGCAATGCGGCATGCCAAGAGCACCGCTTCGCTATCCGAGTTGTTGAAGACAACCTTGGTCAGATTGCCTGTATGGGCGGCGAGCGCTGAGGGTGCGCCGTATTCGCGGATCTGTGCCCAGGAAGGCGATGCGGAAACGGCGATGCATTTGCCTGCTGCTTAAAAAACACAGTTGACGCAAGCTTGATAGTTGACGTGATGCCCCCATAGAAAGCTCTCGCCCTCCCGCCCCAAGGAATGAAGCATCATGAGCAACCCCGTTGTTTTTGACTCCAACGTCTGGGAACAGATCGCGGACGAAGCCAAGCGAGCAGTCGCATCCCCGGCTGTCCAGGCCCTCTACACCCAGATCACCACCCAAGCGATCACGCCTTTTTTCTTCGAGGGGATCGTGAACTTGGAGGCTATTCCAAGAAAGGCGCGGAAAGCCTACCTTCAGGGCTACCGGCCTTCTTTTACGATGTCTGTCGACGATGAGGTAGAAAGCCAATCTCGGGGTACTCTTCCTTCAGATATCCCGGAGTATCTTGAAGCAACTGTTGAGAAGGCAGCAGCGCTCGGCTTTCGCTTCGTTCACCTCCCTCGCATTGGAGCCCCAAGGCATCCATTGGCAAACCAACACAAGGCATCAGAGACCCTGGAGCTTCAAGACCGTCTTGACAGGAGCTTCGAGTGCGTGAGGTACATCGAATCCCTCGGTTGCGGGAAGGAGGCACTGATGGCGATGCTTGATGATCAACAGAACGGATTAGTACCCGCGCTCCAAGACGATCCGATTGCTGAAAAGAAACTCGCAAAAGGAGTTGCCGAATGGATGGATGGTGATGCACTGGCTGCTACTTACGGTTACGGTTTCGAGTACTTCTGCACAAACGACGCGGGTGTAGGGGCGGGTACTAGCTCGATCTTGCACCCCTCGAATCGAACGCTTTATGCCCAAAAATACAACGTAAAGATCGTTACCCCAGAGGAGCTTATCGCCGGACTGACTGCAGCTGCCTGATCTCGCCGAATGCTTAGGGGATCTCCTCAAGGGCCAGGCGCGTAACTGCCCGGTTAACACATCTTCCTCACCGTGCTGCTGAAGGCCATGGTGTCCACCTAGTTTAAGTGGACACCATTTCTGGCCCATCAGATTTCTAATGCACGCTGAGCGCCGCACCTACAGCAAGTCTTTTAAGGCCCAGGTTATTCAGAGGACTTCGAACCTGGCGCTTCCATCGTAATTATCGGCTTGGGTTCCGGATCCGGTCTAGGCAGGCTCGGGGGCTGGTGGGCAGTGATCACATCGCACAGACTGGTTGATGTAGGTAGGGATGTCGTGATGGAAGTCCCGAATTTTTGCCGGATGGTAGTGCGCTTTGATGCACTCTGCAGGAATGTCTGATCGCACAACGTAGCTCGGTGACGACGATATACCCAAGGGGCGTTTTGTCCGAAGCTGCCCCCATTCCGATAAGATAATTTTCGCTACATCCAGCTTCTGTGCAGGTGGAATGAGCTCGATCGGGATGTCCACTTCCAGTACTGTCGGAATGCCAATTGTCCGCAGCCGGAGCCTGTAATCCTCGTCGTAACGTCCCCCGCCCAGCTTCGCAGCGAGTGCCAGGAGGTACTCGCTGCCGTTGATTATGTAGTGACCGAATTCCCTAACCATCTTGTTGTCATCCACGGACAGCCAAATCTTGCCCCGTTCACTTGACTCACGGTGCTTCATCTTCTCGATGGCCTGGTCGAGACTGGTCGGTGGTAGATCCGCAAAAAGCTGTCGAAATTTCTTGATGATCGAGTCGGCGTTTTGCCCCCTAAGCCCATGCTCGTAGTAGCTCGAAAGCGACTCAGGGCGGCACCCGTGAAAGGCTTTGAAGTGGGTATAGAACGAGGACATCCGATCGCAGAACTCTGGTACTAGGTCATCGTGATTCGGCAGCCAGTCCAGGACGTCCGACCAGCATTGAGGCCTGCGCTGTTCCAATAGTTCTACCAGGCTCGGCGTCAGCAAAGGCTTTGCGTATGACCGGACGTGTTGTAACCAGGCACGTCGGTTGCGCCAATCCAAAACTTTATGTGTCATTTCGACTTCCAGCTTCCTGCTGTCAACGTTGCATGAAAAAGGGCCCCGCGTGGAGCCCTTCGTTCCCACTCCAAGGTCTTACTGGGCCAGCCAGCTCTCGACTTCCTGTGCGCCGTACTGGGCTTTCCAGTCTTTTAGTGTTTTGTGGTTGCCGCCCTTGGTCTCAACGACTTCACCGGAATGCGGGTTTTTGTAGACCTTTAGCTGACGAGGTTTGCGAATGCCTTTCTCGGCAACGGCACCTGGGGTACTACGGCGAGTTGCAGAATGCGGGTCGAGGATCGCGATGATATTGCGCAGGCTGTAGCCGTACTCATTCAGTAGGTCACGAAGCTTCTTTTCGAATTCGATCTCGCGTTTAAGGCCATCATCATTTTTGAGAGATTCAAGCTCGGCCAACTGGGCAGCCAATTGCTGCTCCAAAGCACGGAATTCTGCGAGACGGGACATTTTTTCGCTCCTAATTGGGTGTTGAACCATTATCCAGTTGTGGCCGGGCCAAAGTCTAGCAGTTGCTGCGCTGGCTACTGCCATGGCGACACTGGACGCGAGCGAAAAGTAACAGGCGTCGCTCCGTGATTTGGCGTCCAGTTTGGTAAGCTCGTTCTCCGAGTACTGCACCGTGACATGGTCGCTGAGCTAAATTTCTCGCAAAAATCGCTTGTGATGTGGCTCGGCTCCTGAGCCCCTCAACTCACCCTTCGGTACTGTCAGTAGGAGGTTTGAGATTTAATAAGTGGTGATAAATAGTTACGTCGGATCCATTGATTCTACGTGTTTCTTTATAATATCTGGCGTTAAAGCTATTTCCTTGAGTGATTATAGGCTCTAGGCCGCTTTTGTAGTCGTCGTCAAAGTCGTCATAGTCACTTTTCTCGATGTGTTTGACGTAGGATTCGCATAGGTGTGGGAAAGCGTGTGTGGCAGCATATACTACTACGAATATTGGGCTCATACCCATCGAGTTGTATCTGCCGATCTTGTTCAAGTGTTCATCGACTTTTGTAGTGTCAATGGAACTTCCAAGTCTAAAACTTTCAAGTAGGAAAACCGGCTTGCTCCTGCTATCCCGTACCCAGCCGTCAATCTCGCCAACACCCTTACCGCTACCTGAGCGCCCAGTGCGAGACTGATCAAGCATCGTCCAGTTCAGGAAGCTCATTCGTTGGCATACGAGCGATACAAGCCAGTCATTAATCATGTCTTCCTCATCCAGCATGATCGTGCTCGTAGATGCGGGTGCTGATTTTTTGCGCTGGAGATTTCCGTTTCGTTTAAGTAACTCCAGGCCAATATGCTCCATGATCTCGAATAGGTATTCATCAATGCCGGTCTTGGCATTCATGAAAATTTGACTTTGATCGTGCGCACTCATGTTTTTAATGGTGAGCCATGCAAGGCGGAGCTTGTCAATTGAGGAGTCGATCTCAATGCCCAAAGCTGGCAGCGGCCTAGGGAGCTCAATGGTGCCAGTGCTTCTCAGGCTCTTCTCAAGGTCGGCGATTGTGTCTTCCGCGTCCTTTGGTAATGATCGATGAGTAATTCGTACTTGATGGAGGTAAGACAGTGCCTCCGTGGGGCCTACCGTGCGCTTGAGGAACTCTGCTCTCAGCGGGGCCAGCTCATAGGCTTTCTGCTGTTGACTTGATGCTATTCCCCAGAAACGCTTGAAGTCGTCAGGACGCTCTGTGGCCAGGCAGAGCTGCAGAATATAATTTAGATCAACTTCACTGAGCTTGGCTTGGAGATCCGTCTTGAACGTTTCGTCGTAGGTGTCCAGCCAGCGATCTAAGTAGAACTCTAGCGGTTTGGGTCTAGCGGTGTCGGTGGGCCAGGATAGCGCAGCTTTGATTAGGCCTGTCGCATTTTGCAGCGTTGGTTCAACGTCAAGTACACTGCTGAACAGATCAAGTGCTTTGGCGTGATCCACAAATATAGTAAGGGACGCGATGAGGTATCGTTTGAAGCTTTGGACTTCATTGATTACTTGCTGCTCGTCTGATTGTGGTTCGTAGAGCCTGAGTTTATTTATTTTTTCTTCATCAGTAGTTTTTCTGTTGTCAAAAATCTCTTTCAAGTCAAGTTTTGACGATATTTCAATAGTTTTGTTTTTGAAGGTTTTGTGAGAGTATTTCCTAACATAGTCTAGGTATTCTCTGGCGATCTTCATCTGACCATTGTTGGCGGCTTTCAAAATGATATCGAAGGCTTCGGGAGTCCAGTTTGTTGCTGCTTCCTCTAGATTGCGCTCGGCTACCAGGCCCAGCACGAGTTTCTTTTTTTCATAGGCAACGGTACGTTCGAGCATGATAAATAGTGCTCTTAAAGGCGCCTCTCTCCGCTGCAGAATGTCAATCAGTTCTTGAAATTCTTTCGGAGTGAACTCGTTAGCTGCGTTACAGACCGCTGGCCATAATCTGACGGGGCTGTAGTCTGAGTTATCATGCAAATAGTCAAAAATTCCAGAATGGTGTTCTGAGAGGAAGCCAAAGCGTTCGATAATACCCATGATTTTGCGTGCAAAAATGCGCTTTTCAGTTGCGTACTCTACGGCGTCATCACTTTGCGTGAAAAGTTTCAGTAGCAAGCGGGTGTGCATGCGAGCGGCGAATACAGTGTCTCGTTTTTCTTTGATGGTTTCTGATGGCACCATCACGGGTTGATCATCGAGGGCACTGATCCAGATTTCGCGCTGCTCGGGTAGTGCGTTTGTATAGACCTTCAACCATTCGAGTTCATCAAAGGCGAGTGGATCATCAACCGCGTTCGTGTCGCCATTCAGACGGTCATGCAGGAGCCCCAAATAGCTTTCGATCAAGACTCTGCATGCACTTGGGGCATGGCTGCTTGGAGTAGGGCTTAACTTCGCTGAAGATAAAATCCAGTCAAGATGCCAGAATAAAATCAGCCACCCGCCGAGAGGCATATATCGGTCGCCAACACGAGCTTTCTTGAGGTGTTCTTCCGTCCGATTTATGAGTATTTGGGAATGGTCTTCTACAAGGTATCTAACTTGGCCTGACTCATTCAGATACCTGACTGTGTTTATGGCATTTTGGAGGCTAGGCAGTCGGGTATCTGCAATTAGCTTGTCACGAGAGTTGTAGTCGATCTCGTGGGTGGCAAACCAGGCGATCATTTCGCAAAGTCGATCTACGACCTCAGGTAGGTCGGACGTACGAAAATATTGCTCGTAGCTGTTGTAAAATACTTCAAGAGCTTGTGCCCATACCAGGTCGCCCCAGACCTTCTCATATGAAGCATGATCTGATATGGGGCGTTTGCTTCGAGAGATATTTTTGTATGCGCTAATCAAACCAAATTGATTTGTCTCCGGGTTGGAGAGCAAGAAGCAAAGATATGGAGGGTGATATACGTCGCTAAATAGGGCTCCAGTCAACTTAGGAGAGCGGTGGGCTAGTTCGATTAGCTTTCGAGTGAGTGGGAAACTGTCTCTAGGGGAGTAGACATTTTGCTCGCGCTGGATTATTAGGTGAACTAAGTGCTCACTAATGCTTCCAGTGTCTTGGAATCGATAATGCGTTACATCACGCCACCATCTCGCGCCTTCCATGAGCGTGGTGGGAGGAGCACTCGACAAATTGTAAATCATGCTGTGAAGCTGAGACAAATCAAGCGCTTCACAATAGGATTCAGGTTCTTGGCTCACCTCATCAGGTTGTCCCGGTCTCTTCCGCACCACTAGAGGAGATGGTTTCCTGGTGATGGCTCTAACACGGCTATGGCTGATAGCGACATTGGCAGCGCAGTCTTCCCAGCTATCAAAAATATTCCTATCTGCAGCGATATAGTTTAAGGCGCATTCAAGGAATTGTTTGACGTCGATGCCCATATCGAAATCGATTTGGAATATAGCAATTGTGCCAGTGGCCAATCACATCCTGGTGATGTACTCGGCAAAAGCAGCGTCTGGATCATTTGAGTCGTCTATCAGTCGTTTCCAGAGATAGGTGCCTACGCCTTTTACGTCCTCACGCTTAACCTTCATCCGATAGCCTCCGACGCGAGGGTCAAAAGTATCGGACAGGAAGGCTAGGTCGATCGGGACAATGTCTTCTTGCCCAAGTCTTAGCTGAGGCGGTTCCCAGTCATCCTTTAGGTGCCTCAGAGCGTACAGGAGGGAATGTGCATCCAGCTGATGTCGGAGCTTGGTCGGCATGCCGGGAGTTGAGGGCACCTTCGCTTGCACTGTCAGGTAGTCATCCGGGAATGCAATAACACGGGCCTGCTCAAGCTCGGAGACGTCCACTGGGTAGGCCAGACAGAACTCTGCACCTTCCACCGTTGGCCAAGAATCTCGTCCCTCCAGCAGAGCTGTTACGTTTTCTCGATTCAGGGGTCTTGGGTAAATTTGCGCAGAGAGAACGTACTGAGCGATCCGCTCGTGAAGGGGGTTTGGACTGGCAACGCGCCAAGGGTGCGTGTCGTTGTAGAGCCCCAGCTTTCTCTCCAGATCCTTGATCAGCTCATACGAACTCATGTTCTTCCGAAATCCTTGGTGGTCGCTCACTGCGTCGACGCCTGAGCAGGTAGCTTACTGAACGGGCATAGGATTTTCGATAATTCAATGCTTCTCTAAAGCGAACAAATAGCGCTGAGGGCTGGGTTGCGGGCCACTGGGCAAGCCGGCGTTTAGTCGCATGATCGCCCGATTAGACCGCAACAAGTTGGCGTTTCAGGCGGCCCTGGAAGACGACGTTATCGGTACAAACCAGCAGGATGGTGCTGAAATTGGATCAGCCTGAGAAACCCTAGATGACCTCAAACATGGAAGGAGTACATCTGTACTCTTGGCTCGGAGTTTGGGGCATCACCGTCATTCAACTTTGGTGAGCGCCCACCTACGATTGAGCAGCCAGTAGGGAGGCCTGCTACTCGGTGTGCACTCGGATCCCGCCCTCATCCAGGGCCACCAGCCCCACCTCGGTTGGCACGCCAAGGTACTCATAGATCGCTCGCACCTTGCTCACAAAAGCTTCGTCTGCGCTGAGTAGGATGTGGGCATGGGAAGCAATTGCCGCATGGGCAGCATCGCTTATGGCGGCGACATGCCGATTCTCACGGTTCAGTTTGCTGTCGCTCATGTATCCGATAAGGTTCAGCAGGTTGTATATGGCTGTGACCTTTTCATGAACATGCATCTCCCGTCCGTACAGCGAGTTAGCCGCGATGCCGAGGAAGTTTTCGATCGAGTAGCCCATGTCGCGGTAGCCTTCGAGTTGCTGGTAGGCCTGCCATATTTTCTCGATGACACGGGGCGGCTTTATGTTGTTGAGCTCCTTAGGCCCGATTCCAACAGAAGTCCGATAATTGTTCACTCCCGACTGAGTTGGCCCACCGCTCAAGTGTTTATGCATCTCGCCGGCAGCCATCGCGGACACCTGGGCGTACTGAGTCTCCAGGTTGCCTATGTACTGCTCTATCGGGGCGCGCAGGTGAGGTAGGGTAAGATCGATCTCGGCCAGGTGAGCTTTGAGGCTCTCGATGAGGCCCCCAAAGGCGATGATTTGCTCAGCGGCTATGTCAGCGAACGACGAGTCGCTGCGTCCTCCGTATAGCTTGAGCGTAGTCTGATGGGTTGCCGCCAGCATGATGTCGTAGACCGGTTCGATCTGAAGATAATTATCGTAGGCATGAGCCGGTGAAGTCTCGTGGAGGATCATTTCGCCGGTAGGCTCAAAGCGCTCATTGAATCGATATCTGAAGTGCATAGCGTTCAAGGCTTCTAGAGCAGTCAGGAACTTTTCAGGATTTCCACTGCGTTTGATTTCGCGCAGAGTGTCATCCGAATAAATGATCTGCAAGCGTTCAGATATAGATGTGAAAAAGGCAGGGTCTTTTTCTTTAACAGCCATGGATAGGACATTTTGATCGATGTATACGGTCGTCTTTCCCGCGTATGCTGGCGGGTTGGAGTCACTAGTCATATTGAATACCTCTCCAGTTATACAGGTTAGGATCCCCAGCCGTTCCCATACTTTGGCTCGACTGGAAAGATAGCCGGTGGACTGCCATCAATCATCCGATAAGGCTCGGTTTGTCATTTTTTCTTTTTGACTGGCTCTTTGACGGAGGGCAAGGGCTTCATTAGCTGTGCGTACGTTATCTCCTCCAAACCTGCATTGTGAACCATCGTTCGGAAAATATCGGCATACATAGCGTTCTTGAGCTTGAGTTCTTGAATTTTCTCCTCAAGTCGGGCAATGCGCTCTGCGCCATCTTTAATGGTTTTCGGCCTGGGTAAGTTGCTGACTCGCTCTAATTCCTTCCGTAGCAAGTCTTTTTTGGCTTGATACGCCATCTTGATCGTGTGCTTTTTATCTAGGGCTTGTCGCGTCGGTGGTGTCGGCCATCCCAAAATTTCATTGGCGCCTATGCAGATGGCCTTCCAATCAAGCTTATGCCCTTTTTCCCAATTCTGGATCATTCGGCAGATGTCACGGGTCTGTTGGTCTGTGATTACTTTTGGCATAAAAATTTTCCGCGAGATCAGTGAAGAAGCATTTCTAGGCATTCGAGCAGATTCTTGCCGTGGTCGCGCACGACTTGCTCTTTCTGCAGCAGTTCAACCCCAGCTTCCTTGGCTTTGGTTCCTACCAGCCTTGCTTCGTGGCTGAAATCAGTACCAGTCATTTGGATGGGTGAGCCATCCGGGATCTCGGGGTTCTCCATCACATCAACCAAGGCGATTAGCCTCTGTTCTTGATGCTGGGATTTCTCCAGCCACAGCGAAGCTGAGCGCTCACCAGCCTCGATTGCCTTCAACGCAGCCGTCCTGGTGCGGGAAATGTTGGTGAGGTCGCTCTTGATGGTCTCCAGGGCAACCCTGTCGCCTTTGCATGCCAGCAGCTCAGAGCAATTGATGCAGTCAGCAAATTTGATACAAGGGCCAGCACGCCAGCTTCGTCGACAGATCCCATACCTACTCCGATGATAGGGGCCTTGGCCGTAAATGGCAGCCTCATCCTCGCTCACGGGCTGCAGGGTTTCATGCTCCTGCTTTGTCTCCATGATCGATGATGCCCTTTCGAGCTTTTGCTCTGCCGTTTCATGAAGATAGGTATAGGACTGGCGTTTGGAGGCGCGGCTACTCCATTCGGTGATCTCTTCGACAGTGACCCCGAGCTGCTTCGCAAGCCGGTTCAGGAAGGTGCGCAGGCTGTGAGAATTAAGCTTATGGGGGTCTAGGCCATGCTTTGTGAAGAAACACAGTGGGCGCTGATTTTTTCGGTCAGGCTTGACGTTACTGTCCAATCGCTTCCGGTAATAGTCGGGGTTGAAGGGGGCCAGTAGCACCGGACTGGTTCCTGAACGTGCGCCGAACTGTAAGCGCCGGAAACACATTAGGGATTCGCTCATTTTGAGCGGTTTAAGTTCCTTCTGAGGGCGTTCTTGGTAGGGGAAGTGCGGATTTTGGGCTTGATGCTCCGCCAAGACGATTTGCCATAGCGAATCCAGAGTAAAGCCCTTTAGCGAGTAGTTACCAGTGTGACTTTTGATAAAGCGTTCACAAGCGCTGGAGTTAGCGAACCCCAGTGCTTGAACGATTTGGTCTCTCGTCAGTTCTTGATCATCAGGTACGTCTGGGCAATCGGCATGCCTATAAAACTTAGTAGGATTACCTTCCATGTACAGCGCGAGTTTACGCCCCTCATCGGTGATGGTGATCAGGCGGTCAACTGCTTCCTGTGCAACCTCACCCATCGTTTTGGGGACGGCTTTGCGGGTAAAGCTACGTGTCTTCGGGACGTAGTAGGCGAGGTAGCGCTGCGAAATTCCATCCTTGTCGTTGTCGGTTCTCAAGCAGTCCTTGCGCCAGTGGAGCGTTTCCCCGATACGCATTGGCGCCGATAGCAATAGCGCTGTGATCGACGTCACCATGATGTCGCTGTCATCCAGTTGGCTCAGAGGCTTACTGAACACGTCGGCAATGCTCAAGAATGCGTCTTGATGCGCAGACTTCTTAACCTTTACTTCATCGGGGGCATTGGCCCCTTGGCGATTGTGGTAGGAATTTTCCTTGATGTACCCATGTTCCCATCGGATGACCTCTGCGGGAACGACAAGTTTCTCTGATAGCCAGGTTAAGATATTTACGGCGGTGGTAACGACATACTCAGGGGCAGCAAATTTTTTGGCAAGGGAGCAGATTGTATTGAAATGTTTAATTTTGATTTTGGTTATGTCTGGGACGCACATGTCGTCCACAAGCGCTTTCTCTAGACATCTCAGCGCCTGCATCTCTCGGCCTGCATTTCTATGAGGCGCTATAGTGTGCCAGTAGCGCAGGTACGACTTGGCAATGTCCGCAAAGGCTGGATGCATCAGCTGATCATCTGTCGCCTCACGTGAATGGTGAAGTCCCGAGTTCTCGTAGTTTGTAAACCGGACTCGTGAATCGCGAGATGGGCTTGGCCAGGAAGATGCTGTCCAGTCAAAATTTGGGTCGTCTGAAAATAAGGCAAGCTCATTTCGACAGTACTTGATCAGCGCTTTGAGATTACTAGTCGGGCTGAGCTTCGGATTAGGATTGAAGCTGACAAGCTTAAGATGGGGCGCCATTACTTCTGCTCACGTTTCGCTTTGCACAGTTGAATGCAGCGTTCCACTGCGCGGATGTCCGCTGAAAGATCGATC
Source organism: Pseudomonas sp. SC11 (assembly GCF_047039205.1). Lineage (NCBI taxonomy): Bacteria > Pseudomonadati > Pseudomonadota > Gammaproteobacteria > Pseudomonadales > Pseudomonadaceae > Pseudomonas > Pseudomonas sp. SC11. The sequence goes on from NZ_CP178183.1 coordinate 2,188,551, forward strand.
GGAATGAGGGCGTTACGCTGAGATCCAAGTTTTACGATCTCGTTCTCTTGGGCCTGGCGGAATAGCAGTACTTCCAGAACCTCTTCATGAGGGGCGTCCATCAGCGGCTCAAAACTCCTGCACCTGTAGCAGGGGAGTGGAATCGAAGAAGTGCCGCAAAAAGTGTAGAAGCCGCACTTCCCGACGTCTTTGAGTTTGCCTGCGTTTGCAAACTCAAGATGTTTTGAAGGGTCATCTGGATATGTGGCGTCAGCATCCGTAGCGATAATGCGACCATGGAACGCCTGAGCTATAGGGGCAAGCCCCGTTCCCATCTTTTCATCGAGCTTTCGCGCTTCTTCGGCAGGGTCGTTGTAATAGGAGTCAATCGCACCATCATGGTTGTGACCTAGCCAATACGACAGTACGGTTTTAGGCATGCCCATACGAGCAAGCTGGCGCGCCCGGGTGTGCCTAAGTCGGATGGCATTCAAATTTAGCGGTCGACCTGTACGCTGGCTTACCGGCATATCTGGTAGGTTTGAATGCCAATGTGACAATTTGACGAGGCCAGTGTTATGCGTGAAGGCGATTACCCTGCCGATACGATGAGCATTAAGATGGAATAGCTCATCGCGCAGCATTTCTACAGGATTCGAGTTAAGAGTGGATCTGATTATCTCAGATGACTTTCTGATTCTTGTTAAGGAAGTGAAAATGGGAAGCTGTCTAGTCATTTCATTGGTCAGGTTTATGCCCAGTTCTTTTTCGAACGCAGCTTTAACCTCTGCTCTCTGAATTTCGAGCATATTCCATAGGTGATCGGCGATAGGGTGCGGCTCGAACTTTCCGCCGCGAAACTCGATTTCCACTCCCTGTTCTTTAGCTGAGGGAAAGTGTATTTCGTTTTCGCTAACGCCTTTCATGATCTTGGCTTCGCCAGTCTTTAAGTCCTCAAATTTTAGGGCTGCCATCTGGCTTGGGCGGCGGGCGTACTGTAATGCAAGGAGGCGCATTAGTGCGGGCTGAGTCAGCCCAGTCTGATCGTAGTTTTGCCAAGTGCTGTGGACGACATCATCATACTCTTCCTGGGTAAGCCAGCTCTTATCTGGGTCGTCAGAGTTTACGTCGCTGGATGTGATAGGTGGAGGTGCGATTTGTGTAAGTAAATTTAAGGCTGCATCGGTTGCAGCGCTAGGGTAGCGGTCTTTCCAGTAATCCAGAAAAATTCGAGCTGGAAAGGTTCTTTTGCGAAATGAGTAGTTCTCAATGGCGGTGCTGACCCATTTGGTATCGATTGCATCAAATGGATTGTCTTTGGATGCAACGCAAAATGATGAAACAAGGTACATTACCACACTTGTGGCAAAGCGCTGACTGTCAACAAAGGTCAGGACGTGTTGCTTGAAGGATGCTTTCTTTTCTTCTGAGAAGTGGCTTAGTAATTTCTGGCAATCAATTCTTCGGTGGCCAAGGTGAATTAGAGTGTCATCTTCCCAGAGCACTCTTCCACCTGCTGCTGTTCGCGCAGTCGCATTCAGGTCTAGGGCAACGTCCTTTGCACTAAGAGAGTGTACATCTTGGGGGCGTTCATGCGCATGCTCCTGAAGTGCAGGATTATTTTTATTTGCCTGGCTCATTCTGTGGGCCTCTCGGTGTCGCGTGCCACCACTCTGCCGATAGCCATGGCTTTTTCTCTGCGGTGTCTCAAGTTATATACTTTCGCCATGCTCGAATCGGGAACCCAGCCCATAGACTCTTCGCGGGCTTCTATTTCTTCTTCTTCGGACATGCCTAATTTGTCGGCGTGCTGCGAGAACCTATAGTTCCAGTCGTGGCGCAATGCATGAGGATGCAAAGCTTTGCTCAGGATTGGAAAGTGCTTGAGGAAGTTTTCAAATGCCGTACTGAAGCCCCCCATGGTTAATGGCTGCCCCTCAGTGCGTCCCGTGTGAACACAGAAGAGGAAGCCCTCATCGCTGAAACTCACATTGGCGAGTTCTGCACGATGATAAGCCTTGTACTGCAGAAGTTGACTCTCCAATCCTTCAGTTATAGGTACAGCGCGGCCTAGCGTTTTCGCCACTGGCTGATTGGCCCTTCGATCAAGTTCGTCGTTGTGGTTGCGTTCTATGACTAAGTAAGCACTCTGGCCACCACTGGCCTCAATGAAGTGTTTTAGCTTTAGAGACAAAAGCTCGCCGCGCCTCATGCCCGTTTCATAGAGGATTCGGATCATGGCCACGTTGCGTAACCGAGTGCCATAGTGCGTCGAACCAATAAGACCTTGGAACGGGTCATTAAAGATTGATAGCAGCTCCACTCTGACTGACTCAGGAAGTTTTTCATTCAAGATTTGTTGGCGACGGCGAGCATCGGAGCCTGAGCGATGAAGAGCTTTTTTCTTTAGCCGTTCAGCCTGATCCCCCACTAGTGCTCGGACGTTAGCGTCATCGGCGTTAGGGAGTAATATGTCAGTCAACCACGCTATGTACTGCTGAATGAAAGTCCAGTGGGAATTGAATTTGTCTGATGAAATTACAGTCCCTTTCTTGCCATGGCGACTGCTTCTCACATGCTGGGCAAGGCTGTCTACATCGGTGACAGTTAGGAGAGTGCCCGCCATCAGCCTGTCTACCACACTGATTCCACGATCCAGCTCCCACTGACTGAGTCGACGGATCGCATCAAGCGCAGCTTTTTGCGTTTCATGGGTTTTATGGATTCTCAGCTTGTGAGAAATGAAGGCCGTCGGGTAGACCATGGGCGCACCGAGGTCTCCTGGGCTGAACAGTAAGGAGAAGCGCTCGCCATCTTGGGCAATGTAGGATCGGATTGTGAAAGTCATGTTGACATTTTATCCGGTGTGCTGTGGTAGAGCAATCACCGTTTACATTTTCTGTTTACGCTTGGCCGAGGTATTTCTCCATGTTATCATGTGTTTAAAGGTTAAAAAGAGGAGAAGCAGGTACCATGGTTGACATTAAATCTCCCCAAAGGTTCGTAGTCCTCGATACCGAAACCACCGGTATGCCGGTCAGCGAAGGCCATCGGATCATCGAGATCGGTTGCGTCGAGGTCATCGGCCGGCGCTTGACCGGCCGCAACTTCCACGTCTACCTGCAGCCTGACCGCGAAAGCGACGAGGGCGCCATTGGCGTGCACGGCATCACCGATACCTTCCTGCTCGACAAACCGCGTTTTGCCGATGTGGCCGAAGAATTCTTCGACTACATCAAGGGCGCGCAGTTGGTCATCCATAACGCAGCGTTCGACGTTGGTTTCATCAACAACGAATTCGCCCTGCTGGGCCAGGACGACCGTGCCGACATCGCTCAGCACTGCTCCATTCTCGACACCCTGATGATGGCGCGGGCCCGTCATCCGGGTCAGCGCAACAGCCTCGATGCCCTATGCAAGCGCTATGGCATCGACAACTCCGGCCGCGACCTGCACGGCGCGCTGCTCGACTCGGAATTGCTGGCGGACGTCTATCTGGCGATGACCGGTGGCCAGACCAGTCTGTCGCTGGCTGGGCAGGGCGGTGAGGAGGACGATGGTCAAGGTCGTTCGGGGAGCGAGATCCGACGCATCGTCGGGCGCCAGCCGGGTAGGGTGGTCATGGCCAGCGATGGGGAGTTACAGGCCCATGCCGAGCGCTTGGCGGCCATTGCCAAGTCGGCCGGTGGGCCGGCCCTGTGGGAAACACTGAGCGAAGCCTGAGCCTCATTCTGGCCAGGCTTGAGCACCTCTGTTCACGGAATGCGCACGATCTCCACGCCGCTCTGAGCGAGCTCGAAGCGATCCTCGCCCAAGTAGTTGACGCGATCGCCGATGGCCAGGCGGTAGGTGGTGATCGGCGAGCCCAACGTGCTGCCGTCCGGCTGCAAGGTCGATTCCTGGAACTCGTGCACCGGGTAGATGCGGCCTTCGGCGTCGCGGGCATGGAATTGGCCGACCATTACTGCTGCCATGTGGATTGAAACCTCTGAAATATGGAGAAATATCTGTAGCCATAGACAAACGAGGAGGGTGGGAAGTTTTCCTGCGGCGGAAAAAAACCTTGGCCGGGAAACACTGTCATCTATAACTACACAGTCCCCCTTACCCCGCAGAGGATGCATTGCCATGAGTCAGGTCTATTCGGTCGCGGTCGTTGTCGGCAGCCTGCGCAAGGACTCCTACAACCGCAAGGTTGCACGTGCTCTATCTGAGCTGGCACCGTCCAGCCTTTCCTTGAGAATCGTCGAAATCGGCGATCTGGCGCTGTACAACGAGGACGTCGAGGCAGCGGGCGCGCCACAGCCCTGGCAGCGCTTTCGCGATGAGATCCGCCGCTGTGATGCGGTCTTGTTCGTAACCCCGGAATACAACCGCTCTGTGCCGGGTGCGCTTAAGAATGCCATCGACGTGGGCTCACGGCCCTATGGTCAGAGCGCCTGGAGTGGCAAGCCTGCGGCGGTGGTGAGTGTGTCTCCGGGTGCGATCGGTGGCTTTGGCGCCAACCACGCTGTGCGTCAGGCGTTGGTGTTCCTCGACATGCCTTGCATGCAGATGCCCGAGGCCTACATTGGTGGGGCGGCGACCCTGTTCGACGAGGCCGGCAAGCTCAATGACAAGACCCGGCCGTTCCTGCAGGGCTTCATCGACAAATTCGCCTCGTGGGTGAAGCTCAACCGCGCGGTCTGAGGGTTCGGGTTGCGGTAGGTGAAGCGGCAGCGGTTCGATCCGCCTGCCGCTCTACCTCCAGACGCCCTCAACACGCCTGTGGCATCTCCCCTTCGGCCAGGCGCCGGTTGATATCGGCCACCACCTCTGGCAGTTGGTTGAGGGTATCGATCAAATAGTGCGGGCGTGCGCTTTCGAATTGGGCGTGAATGCGCTGTCGCGCCTCATCCAGTTGTTGCGGCTCAAGGGCCTGGTACTGCTCCCAGGTCAGCCCCAGCGCGTTGCCGGAGCAGACCAGCGCCACGGTCCACATACCGGCGCGACGTCCCTCGAGAATGCCCGGCAGCGTGTCATCGACTTTCACACAGGCCGCCACATCCTCGATACCCAAGGCGATCACATTGGCCAGGGCTTGGGCTGGCCACGGGCGACCCTGGGGCGTTTCGTCGGTGGCCACGACGTGGTCGGCGATGTAGCCGTTGCGCGCCGCCAGCTCGACCACTTTGTCCATCACCACCTTCGGGTAACCGGAGCAGGAGCCGATCTTCAGCCCGGCGTGCCGCAGTTCGCCAATGGTATCCAGTGCACCCGGTATCAACGCCGAATGCTCGGCGATCTTCTCGATCTGCAAAGGCATGAAGCGCTCGTAGAGGGCTGTGACGTCATCGTCCGTCGGCGTGCGGCCGAAGGCTCGGCGGTAGCGCTCGGCGATCTGTGGAAGATCGCACAGGGCGCGGATATGGTCCCATTTGCCCATGCCCATGGGGCCGCGGGCCTCTTCGAGGGACAGGTGAACACCGAATTCGGCGAACGCCTCCACGAAGATCTGGGTGGGGGCGAATGAGCCGAAGTCGACGACGGTGCCGGCCCAGTCGAGGATCGCCGCTTGCAGGTGTGTCGGGTTGCGGTAGTTCATTGAGGGCGTGTCCTGAAGTTCGGGGGCAGGGTTCACAGATCTACGACATGCATGTCGCGCAACGCCTGGGCGACAGCATCGACCGCGGCGTGCATCTGGGTGGGGCCGACTGCGCCGATGCAGCCAACGCGGAACGTCTCGACCTCGGTCAGCTTGCCGGGGTAGAGGATGAAACCTTTGGCCTTGACCCGCTCGTAGAAATCCTTGAACTGAAAGCGGGCATCTCGGGGAGCGTGGAAGGTGACGATGATCGGCGCCTGGCAGGCGCTTGGGAGGAAGCTGCGCAGGCCCAGCGTGGCCATGCCCTCGAGCAGGATCCTGCAGTTCTCCTGATAGCGAGCATGGCGCGCAGCCAATCCCCCTTCTTGTTGGTACTGCTCGAGTGCCGCCTGCAAGGCGGCCACCACGTGAGTCGGTGGTGTGAAGCGCCATTGGCCGGTGCGCGCGAGGTACTGATACTGGTCGTGCAGGTCCAGAACCAGGGATTGGGCGTTGCCCGCCGCAGCATTCAGTGCGTGTTTCTCGGCGAGGACGAAGCCCATTCCCGGCACCCCCTCCAGGCATTTCCCCGAGGCGGCGATCAGCGCCTCGAAGCGGACCTGACGGGCGTCGATGGGTAGGGCGCCGAACGAGCTCATGGCGTCGATGATCAGGCCTCTGCCCTGTGCGGCGACCACCTCGGCGATGTCGACCAGCGGGTTGAGGATGCCGGTGCTGGTTTCACAGTGAATCAGCGCCACATGGGTCAGCGTGGGATCGTCGGCCAGTAGACGATCTACCTCGGCAGCGCAGGTCGGTCGAGCCTCGTCGCTGCGCACTGGCGTGAAACGACGACCCAGCACCTGGCAGATCTTCGCCAAGCGCTCACCATAGGCCCCGTTGATCAGTACCAGCACCTTGCCCTCGCGGGGCACCAAGGTGGCGATGGCCGCTTCGACGGCGAAGGTGCCGCTGCCTTGCAGGGGAACGCAGCAGTGACTGGCGCTAGCTTGAACAATGCCCAGCAACTGTTCGCACACGCTGGCCGTCATGGTGTTGAAATCCGCGTCCCAGGAGCCCCAGTCCAGCAGCATGGCCTGGCGCGTGCGCGCAGTGGTGGTCAGCGGGCCTGGGGTGAGAAGAATCGGGGCATCGCGCATTGTGCATCCTCGCGTGGCAGGGGCCAGAAATCGACTTGGTCAGGTTGCAATGGTCGAGTTCATCAATCAAATTGTTTGTAGGTATTCCAGTCATAAGTAAGGCCGATAGATATGAATCTGTTTCAGCTTCGTGCGTTCGACGCCGTCGCGCGTGAGGGCAGCTTCACTCGCGCAGCAGAGCGTCTGTTCATCAGCCAGCCAGCGGTGACCGGACACGTCAAGGCGCTCGAAGAGCATTACCAGATCACACTGTTACGACGCACTGCCCGGCGCGTGGAACTGACCGAGGAGGGCACGCGGCTGGCAGCTATCACGCGAGCGATGTTCGGTTTGGCCGAGGAAGCCCAGGTCATGCTCGAGGCCAATCGTCAATTGTTGAGTGGGCGCCTGGAGGTGGCCGCCGATGGACCGCATCGGGTGATGCCCATATTGGCTAAATTGCGTGAGCGCTATCCGGGTATCAGCGTCAACCTGCGCCTGGGCAATGCCCAGGACACCCTCGCGGCGCTACTGGGCGAGCATGTCGATGTCGCTGTACTGACTGAAACCGAGCCGCGCAAGGGGCTGTACCTGCAGCCGCTGTGTCAGTCGCGACTCTGCGTGCTGCTGCCGGTCGGCCACCGCTGGGCTGTTTCGCAGCAGGCGCTGCCGCTGTCCGCGTTGGAGCAACAGGTCATGGTGCTGCGCGAGCCGAGTGCGGTCACTCGCCGCACCTTCGACAAGGCCTGCGCCGTGGCCGGAATCCAACCCCAGGTGTTGCTGGAGCTGGGCAGTCGCGAGGCGGTCAACGAAGCCGTGGCCGCTGAATTGGGGATCGGCGTGGTGTCGTCCACCGAGTTGTCCCATGACCCTAGGTTGGTAGCGTTGTGTCTGACGGGCGAGGGGCTGGTCAATCAGCACTGGGTGGGCTGCCTGGAGCGCCGACGCGAGCTGCGCCTGATCCAGGCGTTCATGGCATTGGCCGGTACGTGAAGGCGGTGGCGGGGCAGAGTTCCTGCTGAGCGCCCTGGCCGAGATCGGACAAGGTGGTGAGCGATCCCTCACCAGGAGCCTCACATGGCTAGCGCCGTCGCCTCACCCGATCACATCGACCGCTTCATTTCCGAACACATGCCCGACTGGCTGCATGCCGCGTCTGTCGAGCAGATTGCCGCGTTGCGCACCCGCTTCGACGACCACCGTGTGATCGAGCATCGATTGCAGGCCCTGTTCAAGAGTCTGGCAGCCCCCGAACCCTTCGCGCGAGAACGGCTGAGCGCGGTTCTGGAGCACACGTTCAAGGTAAAGGTCGACCTGCGTCATGCGATCTGGCGGGAGCGCTGGGACAGCTACAGCATGATGGGCGCTGAAGCGCTACGCGACCACTACACCTACGACACGGCCATGAGCCACCTGATGCAGAACTTCCCTTCAGGGTCGAGCTTCGATGCCAAGAGCGGGCTGATTGAACTGCGCCGCGGCGCTTCGGCCGCCGCCGCGGCCGTGGTGGTGGACAGTGCTCAACTGGCGCAGGCGTGCCGTACCGCCGATGTCGGCGCGCAGTACCAAACGTACCTGCAGACCTTTTTCAATGCATCGGTTAGCCAGTTGCTGGCGCAGGATCAGCGCAAGCGTCTGGCCCTGGCGGTCGAGCTCGCAGGCCTGCAGCAGGGCATCACCGAAGCCGATGTCGTCAACCTCGAGCACACCTTGGGCGAGCAGGCAGCGCCGAACCCCAGGCAGCCGGCGGTGGCCATCAAGCACTTGTCCGTGCTAGGGCACGCGCTCTTGGGCGCGCTGATCCTCGAACTGTCCGATGCCGGATCGCAGCACATGGCCCGCCCCAGCGCCGGCCTGCTGCTCTACCTGCCCCACCATCCCCTGCAGCGCTTCGCCAATCTGGAGGACCTCAACGCCCATCTGGTGACCCTGTTGAGGGATCCTCGGCAGGCTCAGGCTCTGTTTGCCTTGATTGCGCTTGAGGCGAAAAGCCAGTGGCAACTGCTCCTGCGCAAACGCCTGAGCGATCCGGTCCCAGACTTGGAGGTGACCGGGCAGGCGGCCGGTGCTGAGCTGTTCGATGAACTCGCCAGGCTGCAGGTGACGCGGATCAAGGAGGACGCTCGCTATTTGCTGGTGCCGGTGGCTGACGTCGACAGCCAGGTCAGATTGCACCGTCTGCAGACCTTGCAAGAGGTCGGGTTGAACCTGCTGCAACTGGCTGCGGTGTTCGTGCCCCAGTTGGGACAGCTCATGCTGGCTGCGACCGTGGTTCAGGTGTTGGAGGAACTCTACGAGTCCGTGCACGACTGGTCGCGGGGGCATCAGCATGAAGCCCTCGAGCATATGCTCGGGGTGGCCGAGGTGGTCGCCGTGAACGCCCTGGGGGCCGCGGGTGGTGTGGCGGTGGCGCGTGGCTTCAAGCGCAGCGCGTTCGTCGACGAATTGGTTCCGGTGGAGCCGGCCTCGGATACCGCCAGCTTGTGGTCGCAGGATCTTGCACCGTTTCGCGTGGCACGCAAGCCGCCGCACGCATCACGTGGTGCAGACGGTTTGTATCATCACGGCGACCAGCGCTGGTGGCTGTACGAGGGGCATTTTCATCCCGTGCGTCGTGATCCGCTGACCCGTCAATGGCGCCTCGAGCGCACGGATGGCCAGCCAGGGTTCGCGCCGGCGCTGCAATGGAATGGTGAGTACGGTTGGCGTCTGGCCTGGCAGCGCCCGCAGGAGTGGCACGGCGGCTTTGGCCTGTTGGAGCGCCTGTGGCCAGTGTCCTCGGAGCTGGACGCCACGCGCATCGACTTGATCTTGAAGGTCGCCGATATCGAGCATGCCGAGCTGCGTCGGTTGGTGAGCGAGCAGCGGGCGTTGCCGGTACCGTTGCGCGATACGCTACAGCGTTTTGCGGCCGATACACGCATCGACAAATTCTTCCTGGCCACTGGGCAAAAGCCGCAACTGCATGACAGTCAGTTGTTCGAGTATTGCCTGGCGCAATTGCCCGCCGAGCAGCGCGCTGCACCACTGTGCACGCAAGCCATTCTGGACCAGGCGCCTGCGCTTCGACAGAAACTCATGGCGCACTTGAGCGAAAGCGCCTCGAAAGACGGCGCGGTGGCGATCATCCAACGGGACTTCCCCGGATTGCCCGATGCCTATGCCGCGGCCCTGCTCGAGCAGGCCAGCACCCAGCAGCAGCAGCGGCTGAGGGTCAAGGGTAGCCTGGACCTGGCCCTGGCCGAACGGGCCAGGCTGGCCTTGCAGCAGGCAAGGGTATGCCGCACCTTGCAGGGGCTCTACCTCAACAATGCCTATCATCCGGACCTGCCAGGGTTGGTGTTCGCGCTGTTGCGCCAAGCGCCTGCCTGGCCGCCGGAGATCAACTTCCAGGTGCGCGAGGGTTCGGCACAAGGCAGGCTCGTCGCCGAGCTTTACCCTCAACAGGGGGGCGTCATGCCCAAGGTGCTGGTCTGGCGTGACGGGCAGATGTGGGTTCATGAAAACGGCGTACCGGTGTACCCCATGCCCCTTCGGCCCAGGGGCCTCGTCGAAACGCTGTGGCATTTCCTGCCGGAGGGCGAGCGCACGCGCCTGGAATGCTCCGGCGAGCAGGGGGTCGCAGCCCTTCGCGCGAGCCTGCAGCAGCGTCTACCCAGCGACCGCGCCAAGCTCCGCGAACTGATGGGCATCACCGCTTCAAAGCCCACCTTCCGTGCACCGAAACGGTTGCCGGATCGGCGCTTCGGCTACTTGCTAAGCGGGCGGGGAGCCGGCAACCACTTGGCCGAGCGCACGTTGCAGGATCGCGTACGCAGCCTGTATCCAGGTTTCAGCGAGCGACAATTGGAGCTGTTCCTGCGAGTGCTGGACGAACAGCCTGGCTCGCCGTTCACGATTTTGCTGGATCTGGAGCGGGAGTTCTCCCGCTTGGAGCAGACCTTGGAACGCTGGGTAGAACGCACCGAAAGCGTGGCCCGCCGCCCGCAGCGGCGCAGGGTGGCAGACGAGCTCAAGCGCTGCTGGCGCTTTCAGGGGCAGGCGGGTCGGCCGCAGGCCAATGGCGATCCGGGCATGTTCATGGACCTCTCCGGTATCGCTGCGGGTGCCCTGCCAGACTTGAGCGGGCAGGACGGTTTCAGTCATGTCAGCGAAGTCAGTTTGGCGAACATGCAGCTGCATGATATTCCCAGCAGCTTCCTGCAAGCGTTTCGCAGCCTGTTGACGCTTAATCTGGACAACAACTCGCTCACTGCGCTCCCGCAAGCGCTCAGCTACACCCGGCATTTGCGGGAACTGACCTTGTCACACAATGAGTTGCAGATGAACGATGCCAGCTTTGCACTGCTGACCGGTCTGCCGCGACTGCAAGTGCTGGACATGAGCGATAACCACTTTGGCAACTTCACCCTTGCGCTCGACCGTTTGCCGCGCCTGCGCCAATTGGGCTTGCGCGACGTCGGTCTGACCGAGGTGCCACGTTCGCTGGAGCATGCCGTGTCTCTGGAGTCCGTGGATTTACGCGACAACCAGATCAGTGACTTACCGCAGGCTCTGCGAACCCAGCGTCTGGATTGGCGGCGCAGGCTGTTCCTGGCGGGCAATCCGCTGCCGGAGGTCTACCGGGAGTTGTGGTTCGAGCCCAGCAGAACCTCCGACAGCGAGCTGAGCAGCGAAGGCGATGCCTTCCAGATCAGCCGCTGGATGGACCGTCTGGATACGACCCAGCGCGCCCTGCGCACCGCGCAATGGAATCGCCTGCTGGCCGAGGCGGGCAGTGGCGATTTCTTCACGCTCGTCTCGGAGCTGACCGAAACCAGCGACTTCAGCCTGGCTCGAGCTGATCTGGAGGCGCGGTTGTGGTCGATGTTCGACAGGCTCGAGCAAAATACCACCTTGCGCGAGCGCACCTTCGCCTTGGCCAGTGAGCCGCGCACCTGTGTCGACAGCGTCATCTCCAATTTCGGTTTGCTCGAGGTGAATATGCTCAGTGCCTCGGTGGAGGATGCCGCAGGCGCCGATACCGAAGCGCAGTTGTTGAGCCTGGCGCGTCGGTTCTTCCGCCTGGATCAAGTGGAAGCCTATGCGCTGCAGGACATGCGCCAACGCGAGGCCCGAGGGACCGATGTCGATCAGGTCGAGGTCAGCCTGGCCTACCGCGTGGGGCTGGCGCGCGAACTGGACCTGCCTGGCCAGGCGCGTACGTTGCAGTTCGAGACCATCGCCGATGTCAGCCAGCAGGACCTGAGCGCTGCCCAAGCCGCAGTCCGTGAGGCCGAAGCCAGCGACCGCCTGGCGCTGGACATCAGCCAACGGAGCTTCTGGTTCGATCATCTGCAACGGCGCCACAGGCGTGCATTCGACCTGATCCGCGAACCTTTCGCCGAGCAGATGGAGGCGCTCTACGCTGATCGCCAGAGCATGACCGACGCGCAGTACGATGCCCAGGCCAAAGCCATTGCCAAGGCCTGTGACAGCGCGGTCCAGGCCAAGGCCTTGGCCTTGACGCAGCAGGCACTGGCCAAGGAGGCGGGCGAGCGGGTCGATTGAGCGCAGGGAGGCTGGTGTTTTTCTTCGTTGCCTCTAAGATGGCTCGCACAGGGCGATCTGGGCAGGCGATGAGCGAGAAAGACAGCATTTCCATGCAACTGGTGCGCGAGGCGCTGGTCCAGTCCTGCCCACAGGACGCTCCCGTGGCCGCGTTGCTGACCCGGGCCGGAATCGATCCGCAACTGCTGCAAGTGGCCAGCGCGCGGGTACCTGCCCGGGCCTATGCGCGGCTCTGGCGTCTGCTGGCGCGCCGCTGCAATGACGAGTTCTTCGCCATGGACCGAAGGGGTCTACGCAGCGGCAGTCTGGCCTTCATGTGTCGGGCGAGCAGGGTGCAGCCGAGTGTCGGTGAAGGGCTGGAGACATTGCTCGAATTTCTGACGTTGATGCTCGACGACCTGCAGCCCACCCTGGTGCGCCAGCACAGTCTGGCTGAAATTGTCTTGGGTGAGCCACTCGACGAGCCGCGCCGGGCGTTCACCTATTTCACCTTCTGGATGATCGTTCACGGGGTGGCGTGCTGGCTGGCCGGTCGACGCATCCCTATTCTGGCCATTGAGTTACGCTGCGCTGAACCGCCTTTCTGCGACGACTATCGCGTGATGTTCTCGGAGAACCTGCAGTTCGACCGGCCCTGTACGCGCATGATCATCGCCGCGGACTGTCTGGCCCTGCCGATCCGCCGCACTCCCCAGGAGTTGCAGCGTTTCCTGGCCCAGGCGCCGGCCAACATCTTGGTCAAGTACCGCGATCCCGACAGCCTGGCGCGGCGTATACGCAGCGATCTGCTGCGCCTGCCCCCCGACGCCTGGCCAGACGCCGACGGTCTGGCGTCCCAACTGTGCCTGTCGGTATCGACGTTACGCCGCCGTCTCGCCGAGGAGGGGCAGACGTACCAGGGGCTCAAGGACAGCGCACGACGAGAGTTGGCGATTGCCTGGCTGAGCGAGTCGCAGGTGGCGATGGCCGAGATCGCCGAGCGTCTCGGGTTTGCCGATGCCAGTTCTTTTTACAAAGCCTTTCGCAAATGGTTCGGTTGCAACCCCGGGCACTACCGCACGCTGGTGCAGACCCGCCAGGCAAGCGATTCCGACTGATTTGCGCGAGAGACGGGGGCGAAGGTGGCGAGATTCCCACACCTGGATTGCCCGCCATGCAGCACGATTCGGTCCACGACAACATTTCCCACGCCACTGACCCATTCATCCAGCAGATCTTGCCTGAGTGGCTGGCCAAGGCCAGCGCGCAGCAACTGATGGATCTGCGCGATGCCTTCGCCGAGCATGGCAAGCATCGGCGTGCAGTGACCCATCAGCTCTGCGCACTCGAACCGCTGGATCGCTTCGCCAGGCAGCGATTGACGGATGCGCTGCACTATCGATTGCAGTTGACCGTCGACCTGGACAAGGTGTGGTGGCGCGAACAACTCCGCCGATTCACCGTCAAGCCGGACCAGCTTCCGTCGGATGAGCCCTATTGTGTCTCTGAGCCGGCCTTGCCCAGGCTCATGCAGAATTTTTCCAGTGGCGAGTCTTTCTATGAGGGAACGGCGCTGATCTACCCGGCCAGCGCGCAGGCCGCATTGGCCGAAGTCGTGCTGACCCAGGACAGCGCTGGCGTGGTGAGTGTGTGCCGCGAGACCGATGTGGGGGCCGCTTACCAGGATCATCTGTCGACGGTCTTCAATGCGCAGTTCATGCAAGACCTGGCGAACGACCTGCGCGCTTCTTTCGTGTTGGCCACACGGATTGCCGATGCTCGCCGGCAATTGCCGCCGGATGAGAAGCAACTCTTGCTCGACCTCGCGGCGGGCAGGCGTACTCGGCATCGCAATGTCAGGTTCGTTCAATGCGCCGAGTTGCAAGTGCTCGGCGCCTCGCTGACGGGTGTGCTGGCGGTGGAGATGCGCGGGTTCATGGGCGGGCTGTATGCCCCGCCCATGCTGCCCCCGATCATCGGCGTTCTGCTGCTGATGCCCGACGATGCCTTGCAACCGGTGCGGCAGTTCATCGGCTGGCGTGCAGTCAACGACTTTCTGCTCAGCCTGGCCAGGCAGCCTGAGACCTTGCAGGGGCTGTGCACGCGTGTTTCGGTATCGGCACGGGTCGACTGGCTGGCCAGGCTGGAAAAGCGCCTGCTCGATCCGGAGCCCGACCTGGAACCGACCGTGGCTGCTCGCCAAGGGGCCTTGTTCGACGCCTTGGCGCGGGTGCGAGTGTCGCGCATCCGCGATGATGCGCGAGCGCTGGCCGTCCCTACTGCTCAGGCGGACAGCGCTCACCGCGCTCGGCTGCAGCAGGCCCTGATTTCGGCAGGCTGGAGTGTGGCGGGGCTGGCCGGACTGTTCGTGCCGGCCCTAGGCACCTTGCTGTTGGCCGATCTGCTTCGCCAGACCTTGAGCCAGTTGTGCGAGGGCGTCGTGCACTGGACCCTCGGTCATCGCTATGAAGCGGTGGAGCACGTATTGGGCGTGGCCGAGACCGTGGCGGTCAACGCGGCGCTGGCGGCAGGCGCGACGCTGATAGCACGGAAGTTCGTGCGCAGCGACTTTGTCGACAGGTTGGAGCCTGTCACCAACTCGAGCGGTGAGCGTCGCCTCTGGCGCAACGACTTGACGCCCTATCAGGCGCCGCCCGCGCCGGCGGTATCGATCGAACTGGAAAACGGTTTGCACGGGGACGGCACACGCCTGTGGTGGCGCACACGGGATGTGAGCTACAGGGTCTGGGCTGCGGGCAACGATGGGCCTTGGCGCTTGCTCGATGGCTCCGATGCACAGGGCTTCGGCCCGGCGCTGGAGCATAACGGCGAGCGTGCCTGGCGGTTGCAGTTCGAGCGTGCGCAGCAATGGCCCCAGGCGACCTTGCTGGAACGCCTGTGGCCGGCGGCCGAGGGCTTGAGCGACGAGCAACAGCACCAGGTGCTAGGCGTGGCAGGGATCGACGAAGTGCACCTGCGCGGCTTGATGGTCGAAGCGCGGCCTATGCCAGTGCAACTGCGAGACACCCTTGAGCGGTTCGCTGTGCAGAACCGAATCGATGCCTTTTTTGCGCAGTTGGGCCAAGGAGATGCCGATCCTGCGCTGTGGCAATTCTGTGTAGAACAGTTGGGCATTCAGGATTTATCCCAGAAGGCGCAGGCCGCAAGCTTGGCCGAGTCGGCGTACAGCCTGCGTCCTGGCCTGCTGGAGCATTTCTCGCGGCGCTACCTGCGCACCGATTCCGCTATGCAACTCCTGCAGCGTGATTTTCCAGGTCTGCCGGATGCGTATGCCTTGGCGGTACTCGATCGCGTGACGATGAAAGACCGCGTCACCCTACGCAGCAAGCAACGTCTTCCCCTGAGCGTGGCACAGCACGCTCGCGAGATGCTCCAACTGGCCAGGCTGACGCGCATGCGCGAAGGTTTGTACCTGCGCGACAGTCATGGCCAGGGTGCGGTGGATGTGGTGTTCGCGTTGTTGAACCGGTATGCGGACTGGCCCGCTTCGGTCACCTTGGAGCTGCGTCAGGGCACCTTCGCAGGGCGCTTGCTCGGACGTCTGGCGGCCTTCGAATCGAGTGCCACGACACGGGTAATGGTCGCCGATCAGGGACGGATGCGCCTGTACGACAGTCAGGGGGGCGTATCGAGCCTGGTGGTTGAACAGCCGTTTGGACTGTTCGAAGCACTGTATGCCTGCCTGCCGCAGGCGGATCGCACGCGCCTGGCGCTGCCTGTGACGGCGGGTGCTCAAGCGCTGCGCCAGCGGCTGCGCAGTTGGCTGCCCACCTCGCGCTCAGCGCTACTGGCGCTGATGAACATGCGTGATGCCGGTGAGCCAGTCAGCTCCTTGCGGCGCCTGCCCGATGGCCGCGTGGGGTATCTGCTCAGCGGTCGCCAAGCCGGCACCGGGGTTTCTCGCGATCTCCTGCGCCGGCGTATCGGCGCTTTGTACAGCGAATTCGACGAGCGTCAGGTCGAGTCGCATCTGAATGCGATGATGGCGCATCCGGAAACGGCCTACGGCGCCATGCTGGCCCAGGAAGAGCAGTACAGCCAGCTCAAACAGCGACTGTCGCTGTGGGTGGACCGTGCCAGAACCTTACTCAACGCCCAGGCGCGCCGACAGGTCGCCAGCCAGTTGCGCAGGGCCTGGCGACTGAACGGTGATGTGATTCTCGATGTGAACGGCAGGTCCTATGGCGTGCGCTTGAACCTGAGTGGTCTGCCGCTGCGCAGCCTGCCGGACCTGGGGGCAGACATCGATTTCAGCCACGTGGGGGAGTTGGTCCTGACGGACCTGGGGCTGGAGAACCTACCGCCCGATTTCTTGAACTGCTTCTCCCAATTGCGTTGGTTGAATGTCAGCAACAATGCCCTGCGCCAGATTCCCGAAGCCTTGGCGCGCCTGCGCAAACTGCGAAATCTGCGTATGGAGGCTAATCAGATCATCCTCAACAATGCCGGTGTGAGCACCCTGCGTACGCTGACCAACCTGCGCACGCTGGATCTGAGTTTCAATCCCTTGGGTGCTGTAAGCCTGCAGTTGCGACCGCTGGTGCGTTTGCGTCAACTGAACCTGCGCAGTGCCAATCTACCCGCCGTGCCGGTCGATCTGGACTGGTGCGGGCTGTTGGAAAATGCCGACCTGCGCGATAACCACATTCATTCGTTGCCCCAGTCAATTCTCGAGTCCTCCCAATCCTTCATCCAGGCTTTGCGTCTGGAGGGCAACCCCCTGCCTGCTGCGATCAGGCGCCGTGTCGGTATCGTAGAACCGCTACCCGCGCAGGCTGGGGAGCAAGCGCTGCTGGTGGAAGGTGCCCGCGACCTGTGGCTGGAGTCGCTCGAGGAGCCGCAACGCACCGTCCGCTGGGAGCAGTGGCAAGCCCTGCGGCAAGAGCCGCAGAGCGAAGAGTTCTTCAGGCTGCTTGCCGAAATGACCGTGACCAGTGATTTTCGCAGGACCCCAGCGGACCTGAGGCAACGGGTCTGGACGCTGGTCGAAGCGGCGAGCGAGAACACCACCTTGCGCAACGAACTGTTTTCCCTGGTGGCCGATGAGCGCACGTGCGTGGACAGCATCGCGTCCTGTTTCAGTGCTCTGGAAGTGCGCTTGTTCATCGCTCAGGAGGTGGGCAGCGTACGTGACCCGGTCATGGCGCGCGCGGCGTTGCTGCGTCTGGCGCGTCGGTTGTTTCGTCTGGAGCAGGTACAGAAAGCAGCGCTGGCCGATATCACCCAACGCCGGACACGTGGCCAGACGGTGGACGAGGTGGAGGTGATGCTGGCGTATCGCGTGGGGCT
The DNA here is from genome assembly GCF_047039205.1 of Pseudomonas sp. SC11. Taxonomy (NCBI): domain Bacteria; kingdom Pseudomonadati; phylum Pseudomonadota; class Gammaproteobacteria; order Pseudomonadales; family Pseudomonadaceae; genus Pseudomonas; species Pseudomonas sp. SC11. The sequence continues at coordinate 2,206,071 of NZ_CP178183.1, forward strand.
CGCGGCGCAACTCGAGTTGCCGGGACAACCGCGCACCATGCAGTTCTCGGCTTTGGCCGAAGTCAGCGCAGACCAGTTGCGTCAAGTGGCCGCCGCAGTGCGCGCGGCCGAAGCTGGCGAGGAACTGGCTCAGTCCATCAGTAAGCAGGACTTCTGGATCGATAATCTGGAATCCGAGCATGCCGCTGCGTTCAATGCGGTGCGGGCGCCATTCTGGGAGCGTTTGGAGAAGCTGCACGTCACGCATTCGACGCGTGATGCGGTCTATCTGAGTCAAGTCGAGACCGTGGCGCACGAGCAACGCGAAGCGATCGCCGCGTTGCGCTTGCGTCTGACCCGCGAAGCGTTGGGCGAGGTAGATGCAGGAGGAGGGCAAGCCTCATCGAGCACCGATGTGTGACAGGTTTTCCCACTGCGGATGACACTCGCCTCCCGGCACTCTGAGTGTTTACTGCTCGAGGAACGTGCCATGTCACAATCACACGCTGCAAATCCAGACGACGCTGCCCGCCTGCAGGCGGCCACCGATGCGTTCATCGGTGACGCCCTGCCTGCTTGGTTGCGCCGGGCGTCTGCGGCCCAGATCAACCGGCTGCGGGACCGTTTCGCGCAGCATCAGGCCAGCCAACGGCGCGTGCGCGCCGCCACGCTAGACCTGATCCCCCTGCAAGCCTTCGCGCAGCAGCGGCTGATTACGCTGTTGCGCGATGGCGCGTCGTCGCAGGTGAAGCTCGAAGACCTGCAATGGCTGGAGGTCCGTCGCGAGTTTGGTCGACTGCCCGGCGTGCACTGGCCGTTCTACCGGCCTGTGACTGTTCGAGAGCCGGGGTTGCTGCGCCTGATGCAGAATTTCAGTGAGGGCGATGAGCTGTTGGCCGGTAGCGGATTGGTGGCGGCCGGCAGCGACACGCTGTTGTCCGATACACCCAGTGCGCTGGCCAATGCTTGTCGAGCGCTGGACGTCGGTTCACAGTATCAGCGTCAATTGCAGCAGGTTTTCGATGCTGCTACCTGTGCCAGCCTGGCTGACGACAAGCGTGCCGGGTTGAGCTTGGCGGCAGAGATCGCAGCACTCAAAGGTCAATTGAGCGCTTACGAGCAGATCGCGCTGGACGAGGTCGCGCGTGGACACCGCGACGCCAACGAGCAGGGGCTGCGGGGCTATCCCGGATTGTTGAGCCTCCTTGGCTGCACCACCAACGGCGCCATGGTCATTCTGCTGCGCGACAGCGAAGGTCAAGCGCAAGGGCTGGTGCTGTATCTGCCCAGTGATCCGGAGCGGGCCATCGAGCGCTTCGCCGATTGGCACACACTGGCCGTAACCTTGGTGCAGCGCCTGCGCGAACCTGTCTACCGCGAACGTTTCAGCCGCCTGATCGCCCTGCGCGAACGGCCGGCGTTTCTTCAGTTGTTGGCGACTCGCCTGAGTGACCCGCGTCCGGACCTGGCGCTGGAGGGCGTAACCCCTGAGGGGGATGTGTTCGTGCAGTGGGTGCATCGACAGGTGCAGTGCATTCACGACGATGCACGGCTGCTGCTGGTGCCGACCGCCGATGCCGACCGCACTGGCCGAGTCCAGCGCTTGCAAGCCTGGACGTCGGCCGGGCTGGGATTGGTCAATCTGGCCGGTCTGTTCATTCCCGGTGTCGGCGAGTTGCTGCTGGGACTGCTTGCGGCGCAGACCCTGTCGCAGGTTTACGAGGGTGCCCGGGATTGGCTGCAGGATCACCAGCATGAAGCGCTGGAGCATATGCTGGGTGTTGCCGAAACACTGGCGGTCGCGGCCGTGGTTACCACCGGGGCGACCCTGGTCGCACGCGGCTTTCAACGCAGCGCCTTCGTCGACAGCCTGGAGCCGGCGAGCCTGGGCAGCGGCCGTCACCGTCTATGGTGTAACGACCTGTCACCTTACCGATCCCGCGCTGATGGCGCCGAATTGCTCGCTGACGGTTCCTATGGACGAGAGGGGCGGCGCTGGATCTATGACGCCGCCGACTGCTTCGAGATCCACCGTCCCGATCCGCAGGGGCCGTGGCGTCTGCGTCATCCGCAGCGGCCTGACGCGTTCGGGCCGGTGGTCGATTTCAATGGCGAGCGCTGCTGGCGACTGCGTCGAGCACGCCCGTTGGAGTGGGGCGACGAAGCGCGCATGCTTGCGACGCTGTGGCCATCGGCCACGGCCCGCAGTGCCGAGGACGCCAGAGCGATCATCCAGGCCGCCAGGGTTGATGCCGACGAACTGCGTGGCCTGTTGGTCGGCAATCGCAGGCTGCCGGTCAATCTGCGCGATGCGCTACGTCGCTTCGACGCCGATGCGCGTACCCAGCGATTTTTCGCCAGCCTGCAGGAAGGCCGTCACGCCGTGCAAGGCGATGAGGTGATTCAGCGCTGGTGTATGGCCCAGCCGACACTGGCAGGTCTGGACGCCGACGGATTGCGCCAGGCGCTTGTGCAACAGCAGGCTGCGCTGCGCAAGGCGTTGTTCGATCACCTCAGTGAGGTTGGGCTGCCCGCCGACGACGCGCTGCTGGGACAGGTGCGCCGTGATTTTCCGGGCTTGCCTCCAGCCTATGCTGCGCAGGCAGTGGCGCAGGCCAGCGCCACCCAACGGCTGCTGGCGAGCGGCGAGCAACGGGTGCCGTTGGCTATTGCCCAGGGCGCCCGATCCCTGTTGCGTCTGGCCAGGCTTAGTCGTGCTGTACAAGGTTTATTCCTGGCCAATGCCACGTGCGCCGAGACGGGCGAGTTGGTCCTGGCGCTGTTGCGCCGCGTGCCTAATTGGCCTTCCTCGATCAATCTGCTGCTGCGCGATGGCAATGGTCGGCAGTTGGCGATTATGAATCCGGCGGGCAGTGCCCAGGCGTGCACGGAGCTCAGGGTACGAGAGGGGCGCGTATCGCTGTACGACTCCCAGGGACGTGCGCTCGAGGTCGAGGTGGAGGAGCCCGCTGGCTTCTGCGAGGCGATCAGCGCGCTGTTGTCGCCTGCGCAACTGCAATCGCTGCTGGCTGCCCCTGGCACAGCCACCGAACGCTTGCGTCAGGTGTTGATCGGTCAACTGCCGGCTTCCGATACGCAACTGATCCGCCTGTTGGGCTGGCCGACCCAGGCGCGTTGGGTCAATCCAGGACAGCGGTTACCCGACGGTCGAGTGGGCTACCTGCTCAGCGGCCGCCATCCGGGCGGTTCGCGCGGCGCTGCACCGGCGCTCAGCAACTCGATCCGCGCGCTCTATCCGAGTTTCGATGACGCCCAGGTGGCCCGCCACTTGCGCCGCCTGCTGTTATCGTCGTCCTCGCCGATGAGCGCGTTGCTGCAGGCGCAGGAGGCCTATCAGGATCTCGATACGGCCCTCAATCGCTGGCAGGGCGCTGAGCTCAACGAATCGAGAAGCGTGCTGCGGGGCAGGTTGGCCGATCGGCTGCGCCGGGTCTGGCGCATGGAGGATAATGCCATCTCCCTGACCTCCGAGATGCCGGCCAGCGTGCGTCTGGATTTCAGTGGCCTGGCGCTGCGAACCCTGCCCGCGTTTCCCAGTACCGTGTCGTTCGAGCCGGTGACCGAACTGGTCTTGACGGACGTGCAGATCAACGCTGTTGCGCCCCAGTTCCTGCAAGCCTTCCCGCGCCTGCGACGCCTGACCCTCAATCGCAACCAGCTGCTGGCGATACCCCCTGGGGTTGGCTATCTCGTGGAGTTGCAGACATTGCGCCTGGCGCACAACCAGGTGCGCATGAATGCCCAGGGTCTGGCGGTGCTCAGCGGTCTGCCGAACCTTGAGGTGCTGGACTTGAGTGACAATCCCGTGGGATTCGTCCAGTTGCGCTTCAATCAGCTTTCCCACCTGCGCGAGCTTTTCCTGCGCCATTGCAATATGACCACTTGGCCTTTCGGCTTGCAGTTGTGTGGGGCGCTGCAGCGGGTCGATCTACGCGACAACCAACTGATGTCGCTGCCCGACGACATCATGATGATGCCGTTGTCCTATCGCAGAGCGTTTCTGCTCGAGCGTAACCCCATGCCTAGCCGCGAGCTCGTCAGGCTATACAGTGTGCAGGACTACGACCGCCTGCACGACATCGGTGAGGGTGATTCAGTACCTGAACCCCAGGAGGGTGCAGGTCACTGGCTGACGCCTCTTGAGCCCGAGCAGCGCCTCACGCTGCAGGCGCAATGGGATACGCTGCGAGCGCTGCCGGGCAGTGACAGTTTCTTCGCGCTGCTGGACGAGTTGCACTCCACGGCCGATTTCGTCGCGCATCACACCTACCTCGCCGGCAGAGTGACGTGGATGGTCGGCGTGCTGGCGGAGGATGCGCCGTTACGTGAGACGGTCTTCGAGCGAGTCTCGGACAGCCCGACCTGCGCAGATGGTCTGGCCGAACGGTTCAGCGAGCTGATGCTACAGGTGGAAGTGGCCAGGGCTAATCGCTACGGTGCGGCGCAGGAACGAGGTGCTCGGCTGATCCACCTGGGGCGGCAGTTGTACCGCTTGGGGCAAGTGGACCGTATCGCCCGCCAGGTGATCGCCGGCCGGCGCCAGACCGGCCGCGATGTCGATGACCTCGAAGTGATCCTGTTCTATCGGATACAGCTTGCCGAGTCCCTGGATTTGCCATTGCAGCCGCGTTCGATGCGTTACGAGAGCGTGGCTGACGTCAGCCCGTCGCAACTGGATGAGGCGTTGAAGACCGTGCTCGCTGCCGAGACTGAGCAAGCGCTCGTCGAGTATCTGGTGCAGCAGGAATTCTGGCGAACGTACCTGCAGGAGCGACATGACCGGGTATTCGCTTCGGTCACCCAGGACTTCGCTGCCCGGGGCGAGGCCATCGATGAAGCGAGCGAGCAGTTGTCCAGCCAGGAATACACCGCGCGTTGGGATGCGCTGAAGAGCGAGCGGGAGGCCACCCTCGATGCGCTGGTCATGGAGTTGACCCTTGAAGCACTGGTCGGTGTTGCGCCCAGGCACAGCGTGAGCTGAACGCGAGCACGGCCATAACGCTCAACCACATTGACAGCTTTGGCCATTGTCGGCCCTGGCTGGCAGCGCCAACATCGTCGGACCCCATGTCTCTTGCTCCCATAACAACAACAGGAGTCCGACGATGCGTGACCATGCCGAAGCCGTGCGCGCCTTCGACTATGCCCGAACGGCCGAGGAGGCCTTGCACGGCACCCTCCAGCGTCTCAATGCCTGTCTCGAATGCTGTGATCGACACGTCGGTGCCGACCGGATCGCGCTGATTTGCGAGGACCGCGACGGCACTACCCGTCGCTACAGTTTCGAACAGTTGCAGGCGCAGTCGCAGCGTTTTGCCACGGTGCTCAAGGACCGCGGGGTCGGCGCCGGCGACCGTGTCGCCGGGCTGATGCCGCGCACGGTCGAGTTGCTGGTGACCATCCTGGCCACCTGGCGCCTGGGGGCGGTCTATCAACCGCTGTTCACGGCCTTCGGGCCCAAGGCCATCGAGCACCGCCTGGAGCAGTCTCATGCCCGTGTGGTGGTGACCGATCGGCACAACCGCCCCAAGCTCGAAGGACTGTCGTGCGAGCCGGCAATCATCACCGTCGGCGCTGCGGCGGGCGAGCCCGACTTCGCCCAATTGCGCGACGCCGCCGAGCCCCTGCGCGAGGCGGTGATGCGCAGCGGCGATGACCCCTTCCTGCTGATGTTCACCTCCGGTACTACCGGCCCTGCCAAGCCGCTGGAAGTGCCGCTGCGCGCCATCGTGGCGTTTCAGGGCTACATGCGCGAGGCCATCGACCTGCGCCCGGAGGACAACTTCTGGAACCTGGCCGATCCTGGCTGGGCCTATGGACTCTACTACGCGGTCACCGGCCCGCTGGCCCTGGGGCATGCCACCACGTTCTACGATGGTCCATTCAGCGTCGAGAGCTGCGCGCGGGTGATCGACAAGCTGGGCATCAGCAACCTGGCCGGGTCGCCCACGGCTTATCGCCTGCTGATCGCCGCTGGCAGCGCCTTTTCGGCGCCGATCAAAGGGCGTTTGCGCGTGGTCAGCAGTGCTGGCGAGCCACTCAATCCCGAGGTGATCCGCTGGTTCGCCGACGAACTGGGCGTGACCATCCATGACCACTACGGGCAGACCGAGCTGGGCATGGTGTTGTGCAACCACCACGGTCTGGCCCACCCGGTCCACATGGGTTCGGCCGGCTACGCCGTGCCGGGGCATCGCATCGTGGTGCTGGACGAGGCCTGCAACGAGTTGGCGGCGGGCCAACCCGGCGTGCTGGCGGTGGACCGCGAGCAATCGCCGCTGTGCTGGTTCGACGGCTATCACGGGGTGCCGACCAAAGCCTTCGTCGGCAAGTACTACTTGTCCGGCGACACCGTCGAGCTCAACCCCGACGGCAGCATCAGCTTCGTCGGGCGCAACGACGATGTGATCACCACCTCCGGCTATCGCGTCGGGCCGTTCGATGTGGAAAGCGCGCTGATCGAGCACCCGGCGGTGGTCGAGGCCGCCGTGATCGGTAAGCCCGATCCTGAGCGCACCGAGCTGATCAAGGCATTCGTGGTGTTGAGCGCGGGCCATGGCCCGAGCCCGGAACTTGAGGAAACCCTGCGTCAGCATGTGCGTCAGCGGCTTTACGCCCACGCCTACCCACGCGAAATCGAATTCGTCGCAGAGCTGCCCAAGACCCCCAGCGGCAAGCTGCAACGCTTCATCCTGCGCAACCAGGAAATCGCCAAGCAACAGGCTGCGCAGACCCCCGCTGCCAGCGCCTGAAGGAAGCTATCCATGAACCTAAAGAACTCCCATTTCATCGTCACCGGCGCCGCTTCGGGCCTGGGTGCGGCCACCGCGCAATTGCTGGTGGAGGCGGGCGCCCGCGTGATGCTGGTCGATCTCAATGCCCAGGCGGTCGAGGCCAAGGCGCGCGAACTGGGTGACAATGCCCGTTTCGCGGTGGCCGACATCAGCGACGAGCAGGCGGCGCAGGCCGCCGTAGCGGCAGCAGTGAACGCGTTCGGCAGCCTGCAAGGGCTGGTCAACTGCGCCGGTATCGTCGGCGCCGAGAAAGTCCTGGGCAAGGAGGGGCCGCATGCCCTGGCCAGCTTCGCCAAGGTGGTCAGCGTCAACCTCATCGGCAGCTTCAACATGCTGCGCCTGGCCGCTGCGGCCATCAGTGAAAGCCCTGCCGATGACGGCGGCGAGCGTGGCGTCATCATCAACACGGCGTCCGTGGCCGCCTATGATGGCCAGATCGGCCAGGCAGCCTATGCCGCCTCGAAGGGGGCGGTGGCCAGCCTGACCTTGCCCGCAGCGCGCGAGCTGGCGCGCTTCGGCATCCGCGTGATGACCATTGCCCCGGGCATCTTCGAAACACCGATGATGGCCGGCATGACCCAGCCGGTCCGCGACTCGCTGGCCGCTGGCGTGCCATTCCCGCCACGCCTGGGGCGGCCAGATGAGTACGCTGCGCTGGTCCGACACATCATTGAGAACAGCATGCTCAACGGCGAGGTGATTCGCCTCGACGGCGCGCTGCGCATGGCTGCCAGATAAGGAGAACGCTACATGGCCCTCGCCAACGATCCCATCGTCATCGTCAGTGCCGTGCGTACGCCCATGGGCGGGCTGCAGGGCGATCTGAAGAGCCTCACGGCGCCGCAATTGGGCAGTGCCGCGATCCGCGCCGCCGTGGAGCGCGCCGGCCTGCAACCCGACAGTGTCGAGCAGGTGCTGTTCGGCTGCGTGCTGCCCGCCGGGCTCGGTCAGGCACCGGCGCGACAGGCTGCCCTGGGCGCCGGTCTAGACAAGCACACCACCTGCACCACCTTGAACAAGATGTGTGGCTCTGGCATGCAGGCGGCCATTTTGGCCCATGACCTGTTGTCGGCCGGCAGTGCCGAGGTGGTGGTGGCCGGTGGCATGGAAAGCATGAGCAATGCGCCGTATCTGCTGGACAAGGCGCGGGCCGGTTACCGCATGGGGCATGGCCGGATCCTCGACCACATGTTCCTCGATGGTCTGGAGGACGCCTACGACAAGGGCCGTTTGATGGGCACCTTCGCCGAGGACTGCGCCCAGGCCAACGGCTTCGATCGCCAGGCGCAGGATGCCTTCGCCATCGACTCGCTGACCCGTGCACAAGCGGCGATCGACCACGGCCGTTTCGCTGATGAGATCGTTGCGGTGGAGGTGACCGACGGCAAACAGAAACGTCTGGTGGAGCACGACGAGCAGCCGCCCAAGGCGCGTCTGGACAAGATCGCTCAGCTCAAGCCAGCCTTTCGCGACGGCGGTACGGTCACGGCGGCGAACTCCAGTTCCATTTCCGACGGCGCAGCGGCGCTGGTGATGATGCGTCGCAGCGAGGCCGAGAAACGGGGCCTGCAACCGCTGGCAGTGATCCACGGGCATGCGGCGTTTGCCGACAGTCCGGCGCTGTTTCCCACCGCGCCGATCGGGGCCATCGAGCGGCTGGTCGAACGCACCGGCTGGCGTCTGGCCGAGGTGGACCTGTTCGAGATCAACGAAGCCTTTGCCGTGGTGACGCTCGCGGCCATGAAGCATCTGGACCTGCCCCGCGACAAGGTCAATATCCATGGCGGCGCCTGTGCCCTGGGTCACCCCATCGGCGCGTCGGGCGCGCGCATTCTGGTGACCCTGCTCTGGGCGTTGCGCCAGAACAACCTGCGCCGCGGCATCGCGGCCATCTGCATCGGCGGCGGCGAAGCCACGGCGATGGCGGTCGAATGCCTGTACTGAGGTGAACCATGCTGGTAACTGACGAGCAACAACAGATCGCCGACGCGGTGAAGGACTTCGCTCAGGAGCGGCTCAAGCCGTTCGCTGAACAATGGGACAAGGCGCATCGCTTCCCGCGCGAGGCCATCGAGGAAATGGCCGGGCTGGGCCTGTTCGGCATGCTGGTGCCGGAGCAGTGGGGGGGAAGCGACACCGGTTATGTCGCCTACGCCCTGGCGCTGGAGGAGATCGCCGCCGGCGACGGCGCCTGTTCGACCATCATGAGCGTGCACAACTCGGTGGGATGCGTACCAATCCTGCGCTTCGGCACCGAAGAACAGAAGGCGCAATTCCTTGTCCCGCTGGCCCGCGGCAGCATGCTTGGGGCTTTCGCCCTGACCGAGCCGCAGGCGGGCTCCGACGCCAGCAGCCTGAAAACCCGTGCCCGCCGCGACGGCGATCATTATGTATTGAGCGGCAGCAAGCAGTTCATCACCTCAGGCCAGAACGCCGGGGTGGTGATCGTATTCGCCGTCACCGACCCCGAGGCCGGCAAGCGCGGTATCAGCGCCTTCATCGTGCCCACTGACGCGCCGGGTTATCAGGTGGCGCGGGTCGAGAACAAGCTCGGCCAGCATGCCTCGGACACCTGTCAGATCGTTTTCGATAATGTGAAGGTGCCAGTGGCCAATCGCCTGGGCGAGGAGGGAGAGGGCTATCGCATCGCGTTGGCCAACCTGGAGGGCGGACGCATCGGCATCGCCGCACAGGCCGTAGGCATGGCCCGCGCCGCGTTCGAGGTGGCTCGTGACTATGCACGCGAACGGCACAGTTTCGGTAAGCCGTTGCTCGAACACCAGGCCGTGGCTTTCCGCCTGGCCGACATGGCCACGCGCATCGCTGTGGCCCGGCAGATGGTGCTGCATGCCGCCGCCATGCGCGATGCCGGGCGCCCCGCATTGGTCGAGGCGTCGATGGCCAAGCTGTTCGCTTCGGAAATGGCTGAGAAGGTCTGCTCCGACGCCTTGCAGACGCTCGGTGGATATGGCTATCTGAAAGACTTCCCGCTGGAGCGTATCTACCGCGACGTGCGGGTGTGCCAGATCTACGAAGGCACCAGTGACATTCAGCGCATGGTCATTGCGCGCAACCTTTGAAGGAGCAGCTTGCATGGCATTCGAAACAATCCTGCTGGACATCCACGGCAAAGTCGGGCTGATCACGCTCAATCGTCCCCAGGCGCTCAATGCCCTGAACGCGCAGATCGTCGCCGAGGTCAACCAGGCCCTGGACCAGCTCGAGCACGATCCGAACATCGGCTGTGTGGTGATCACCGGCTCGGCCAAGGCGTTCGCTGCCGGCGCCGACATCAAGGAGATGGCCGAGCTGAGCTACCCGCAGATCTACGTCGACGACCTGTTCAGCGATGCCGACCGCATTGCCAACCGACGCAAGCCGATCATCGCAGCAGTCTCTGGCTTCGCCCTGGGCGGCGGTTGCGAGTTGGCCATGATGTGCGACTTCATCCTGGCAGCGGACAATGCCAAGTTCGGTCAGCCGGAAGTCAATCTGGGTGTGCTGCCCGGCATGGGCGGTACCCAGCGTCTGACCCGCGCGGTGGGCAAGGCCAAGGCCATGGAGCTGTGCCTGACCGGTCGCCTGATGGGCGCCGAGGAGGCCGAACGGGCAGGGCTGGTGGCACGCGTGGTGCCCCAGGCCGAGCTATTGGAAGAAGCGCTCAAGGTCGCCGCAAGCATCGCCAGCAAGTCGGTCCCGATGAGCATGATGGTCAAGGAAAGCGTCAACCGCGCCTTCGAGGTCACCTTGAGCGAGGGCGTGCGCTTCGAGCGTCGGGTGTTCCACGCGGCCTTTGCCACCGAAGACCAGAAGGAGGGCATGGCCGCGTTCATCGCCAAGCGCGAGGCGCAGTTCAAGGACCGCTGAACACATTGGGCGCGTGGCGGGCGACGGCGGTGCGCCCGCCCGCGTCGCATCGCCGACTGGTCGGGGCTGTCGAGTTGCTGCATAGTACGCCCGTGGCCAGCGCGCCTTGCCCTGTCCGGCAGTGGCCGATCGACAGCCCGGCCGGCGGAATCCTTGCCGTTTCAGGCAAATTCCCCACGCTGGCTGTTGCCCCCCGGGGCTTGGCACCTTAGACTGCCGCCCCCTGCAAAAGAGTGCCGGTTGGCGCTTGAAGAATTCCGTCATCGGCGTGCCATCGCCGGTGGTACCCGAATCGCCCAAATGCACATTTTTTCATAGAGAATTCGATGACCAAGGAACAGTTGCTGGCCATGTCGGCCGATGACTACATGAATGCCGATCAGCTCGCGTACTTCACCGCGATGTTGCAAGCGATGAAAGTCGAGACCCACGAGCGTATCGAGCTGAGCCGCGCGACCATCGAAAGCCTGGATACGCCATCCGATCCCGCCGACGTCGCCTCGGTCGAGGAAGAGCGTCACTGGTTGGTCAATGCCATCGAGCGCGATCAGCGCCTGCTGCCGCAGTTGGAGATGGCCCTGGGTCGCATCGCCGACGAAAGCTTCGGTTGGTGCGATGACAGTGGCGAGCCGATTGGTCTGCAGCGCCTGTTGATCAGTCCAACCACCAAGTACTGCATCGAAGCCCAGGAACGCCACGAGCAGTTGGATCGCCACCAGCGGCAGATCTGATCGAGGCGTTCAGCAACAAGGCCCTGCAGCTTACGCGCAGGGCCTTTTGCATTTTCAGCCGTTTGCCGTCGCGCGCGGTGCAGGCTTCACGCTGCACAGTCGTCCAACAGACGTGCCAATGCACAGGCTTCCAGGTGGCTGCGGCGGAAACCTTTGACCCTGCCGGTGGTGCGGTCTGTGACGTGAAAGAACTGTATTCCGGCCGGGACAACGACGAACCGCAGGGTATTCGTCAGTTGCTGCATGTAAGAAATACTCGAGACCTCTCGACGGATTTCGGTGTTTTCGTGCATATTCCTTCCCCTGTAAATGCGCGGATACGTTGCAGGGCCCGATCTGCCGAGGGCCTGACGCTATCTATTGCATCTTTTCCAGCGGCGTTGTTGTCAGACGGTGCTGGTTCCCCTGTGGGACCGGCATGAAGCGTTTTCTGGGGAGTCTGCTGGCGATTCAGGGTAAAGAATCCTGCTCTTCGTATCGCCTAGCTTCACAGACGTCGGGCACATCATGTCACTAACCTTTCAGACTTCACGTTGAAATGGCCGCCGCGTCATGCCTGCACGGCCGTGCATGACGGCGGGTAACATTAGGTTCGAGGATCACTTCATTGGCAGTCAGTACACTGGATACCCACGCCCTGTTCGCCTTGGGCGACTTGCGCGGCAAGCTGGTCAAACTCTTTCAGAACCGTTTCGTCTATGTCACCGAGCAGAATCCTGACGGCCTGTACATGGCTGAGATCGACACCGACAGCGCGTTGGTGGTGGACGACAAGCAGCACTTGGAACTCAAGGTGGGCGACCACTTCAGGGCTGCGGTATTGCCCAGTCGCGAAGGCGGTAAGCTCGAACTGCGCTTTCGCGAAATCAAGTTCAACGTCTATGGCGTAGGCGACTATGCCTTCGTCTCGGTTGCCGAAGGCGAAGGGATCGTCTTTCGCGACGGCCACAGCGTGATGCTGGTGTTCGCCGCGCATCAGCCAATCACCGAGGGCCTGGGCAAGTTGCTCAAGGCCGTGACCGGCAAGGTCGCCAAGTGGCGCAAGGGTGAGCTGACCACGTTCAAGGCCAGCGAATGAGCGAAGCGCGATCCCGGCCCTTGGATCGTGCTGCGTTTCATCAGCGGCATCAGGCCGAAGCCGTGCGACAGGCGCAGCGGCTACTGGACTGTCGTTCGGCGATGCAGGGTGCGTGGTTCGACTGGGTGGCGGCTCAGCTCTATCAGATGGACTCGCCGCCTTTCGTGGCCATGGTTCGGCGTGAGTTGCAGCGTCTGGTCCAGTCTGCACACGATCAGACGGTTACCACAGTGCGCTCGCTCCAGCCATGATGACGCGGCGGAACACCTCGATCGCTTTGTCCACGTCCGTCTCGCTGCTGTAACGCCCGAGGCTGATGCGTACGCTGCTGCGCGCCTGCTGCTCGCCCATGCCCAGCGCCAGCAGCACATGCGAAGCTGCATTGCTGGCCGAGTTGCAGGCCGAAGTCGATGAGATCGCCAGTTCCGAGGCCAGTGCCTCGACGTTGAAACCCTTGGCCTGAATACACAGGTTCAGCGTGTGTGCAATGCGCTGCTCGGCGCAGCCGTTGAGACCCACGCCCGGCAGGCCCAGCAGCCCATTGCGCAAGCGCTGTGACAATGCCTGGATGCGACGTTGTTCGTCCTCGGCCAGCAGCCCCGCCAGGGCGAATGCGCTGCCCATGCCAACGATCTGGTGGGTGGCCAAGGTGCCAGAGCGCATTCCACCTTCGTGACCGCCGCCGTGCATCTGCGCGTGCAGCAGCGGGCGCGCACGCTCGCCGACGTAGAGGGCGCCAATGCCTTTGGGGCCGTAGACCTTGTGCGCAGACACCGACATCAGATCAACGGCCTGGCGCTCGACGTCGAGCACGACCTTGCCCACCGCCTGCGCGGCGTCGACATGCAGCAGCGCCCCGTGCGCTCTTACGTAGTGGCCGATGCGGGCGAAGTCGGTGACAGTGCCCAGTTCGTTGTTCACCGCCATCAGTGACACGAGCCGGGTGTCGGGGTGCAGCGCCGCGCGTACGGCCTCAGGTTGAATCAGCCCACGGTCATCCGGTGCCAGGCGTGTGACGGTCCAACCTTGGCGCTCAAGGTAGGCGGCCGTGTCGAGTACCGCCTTGTGCTCCAACTGACTGGTGACGAGGTGTCCTGGCTTATCCATACCATGACAGATGCCCTTGAGTGCAAGGTTGTTGGACTCGGTTGCCCCGGAGGTCCATACGATCGAGTCGGGCACCGCGCCGAGTTGCCCGGCGACTTGTCCTCGCGCCTGCTCGACCAGTTCGCGGGCGGCTTGTCCGTAGGCGTGGCCGCGTGAAGCAGGGTTGCCGAAGTGCGTATGGCGGCTCATGCAGGCCAGCATACTTTCCAGGACCTGATCATCGATCGGGGTAGTGGCGGCATAGTCGAAATAGAGTGGGCTGACAGGCATAGTGAATCCGACGCGGTTACTGGGATACCCGTCATATTAGGCCCTGACCTAAAAACGATCTTTCATATTTTCTATGTTTTCCGTTTTAAAATAGAAATATTTCCTAAATATATGGATTTACATAGAAATAAATTTAATCGTTATCTCCGGGCTGGCCTGCTGAAAGCGCTCGTTCATCCTGCGCCACCACGTGCTGACACAACTCGATGATTTGTTCGCGCATCCAGCGGTTGGCGGGATCCTGATCTGTGCTCTCGTGCCAGTACAGGTGCGTTTCCAGCGGCGGAATCTCGACGGGCAAAGACAGGTAGCGTAATTGGTGCCGTCGGGCGAAACGTTCCGGTACGGTCATGACCATATCGGTTTGCTGCAGTACTTGGGACGCCATCAGGTAGTGCTGCGAGCGCAGGGCCACCCTGCGTTGCACCCCCATCTTGCCCAATGCCAGGTCGACGTAACCCAAGCCATTGCGGCGGCTGGAAATGTGGATGTGGGTCATGCCTAGATAGTGCTCAAGGGTCAATGTGCTACCCGACTGGGGATGGCCCTGGCGCATGGCGCAGACGTAGCGGTCCTCCATCAACTTGACGTGACGCACTTGTGGGTCGGTGTTCAGCGGTGCATCCACGGCGAAATCCAGACGTCCTGCTGCCAGTTCCTTGGTGGTTTCCCGGCGTTTACCCAGGAAGCTTTCGATCACCACGGCGGGGGCCAGGCGGCGCAAGCGCTGAAAGAGCAGAGGCAGGATCACGGCCTCGGTCAGGTCGGTCATGCTGATGCGAAAGGTCTTGTTCGCTTGCTGCGGGTTGAAGATACGGCTCTCCTGCACCGACGTGCGCAGCAGCGCCAGGGCATTGCGCACCGGGCCGATGATGTTCTGCGCCATGGGGGTGGGCACCATGCCTTGGGCGGTGCGCACGAACAGTGGATCGTTGAAGGTTTCACGCAAGCGTGACAGGGCGTTGGACACGGCTGGCTGGGTAATGCCGACGATCTGCCCGGCGCGCGTCAGGTTGGCCTCGGTGTAGATGGCGTCGAAGACGATGAACAGGTTGAGATCGACCTTGCTGAGGTTCATGGTGCGCCGCTCTTGATTGATGTTATGGCGGGATCATATATCGGTTATGAATGTTAATACACAGTGAAAATAGACTGGATGGATTGATGTCTGCTGCTCTAGTCTGCAATCCAGTCACTCCATTGCGCACAGGAACCTCTTTATGGATTTCGCCTACACGCCCAAGGTCCAGGCTCTGCGCGAGCGCGTTATCGCGTTCATGGACACCCATGTCTACCCCGCTGAGGCGGAGTTTGAGCGTCAGGTGGCCGAGGGCGACCGCTGGCAACCCACTGCGATCATGGAAACGCTGAAGGCCGAGGCCAAAGCGCAAGGGTTGTGGAACCTGTTCCTGCCGGAATCGCATTACGGCGCAGGCCTGACCAATCTGGAATACGCCCCCCTGGCCGAGATCATGGGGCGCTCGCTGTTGGGGCCGGAGCCGTTCAACTGTTCGGCGCCCGATACCGGCAACATGGAAGTCCTGGTGCGCTATGGCACTGCGGCCCAGCAGCAGCGCTGGCTGGAGCCGTTGCTGCGTGGCGAGATCCGTTCGGCTTTCGCCATGACCGAGCCTGACGTGGCCTCCTCGGACGCCACCAACATGGCGGCCACCGCTGTGCGCGAGGGTGATCAGTGGTTGATCAACGGGCGTAAGTGGTGGACGTCCGGCGCGTGTGATCCGCGCTGCAAGGTGTTGATCTTCATGGGGCTGTCCAACCCGGACGGCCTGCGGCATCAGCAACACTCGATGGTTCTGGTGCCTACCGATGCGCCAGGCGTGAAGATCGTCAGGCCGCTGCCGGTGTTCGGCTATGACGATGCACCGCACGGCCACGCCGAGGTGTTGTTCGACAACGTGCGCGTGCCTTATGAAAACGTCATCCTCGGTGAGGGCCGAGGCTTCGAGATTGCTCAGGGGCGTCTGGGGCCGGGGCGCATACACCACTGCATGCGCTCGCTGGGCATGGCCGAGCGAGCGTTGGAGCTGATGTGCAAACGTGCGGTGGCGCGTACGGCGTTCGGTAAGCCGCTGGCACGCCTGGGCGGCAATATCGACAAGATCGCCGATTCACGCATGGAGATCGACATGGCGCGGCTGCTGACCCTCAAGGCCGCCTACATGATGGATACAGTGGGTAACAAGGTCGCGCGCAGCGAGATCGCCCAGATCAAGGTGGTGGCGCCGAACGTGGCGTTGCGCGTGATCGATCGCGCCATACAGATCCATGGCGGCGCGGGGGTCAGTGGTGACTTCCCGCTGGCCTACATGTACGCCATGCAGCGTACTCTGCGCCTGGCCGATGGGCCGGATGAAGTGCATCGGGCTGCCATCGGCAAGTACGAGGTTGGCAAATACGTGCCCAGAGAGATGCTGCGCAGCAGCCAGTGAACAGGTCTCCAGTGCGCATTGAGGCCCGTCCGGATTCACGAGGGCTTGCCATTGTCGGCAGCTCCGTCGCCTCGATCATGCCGGGTCTTGAACAGTGACAGGAGTACCCCGCCCAGCAGCAGCCCGAGCGTGACCCCCAGCGAGAGCAGCGCGGGCACTTCACCGATCAGGCCATGGTAGAAAATCTTGCAGCCGATGAAGATCAGCACCAATGCCAAGGCATATTTGAGGTAGATGAAGCGGTGCATCAGCGCTGACAGGGCGAAATACAACGAGCGCAGGCCGAGGATGGCGAAGATGTTCGAGGTATAGACGATGAATGGGTCCTGGGTGATGGCGAAAATCGCCGGTACGCTGTCTACCGCGAACACCAGGTCGGCCAGTTCGATCAGGACCAAGGCCATGAACAGCGGTGTCGCATAGCGCAGCGCTTTGCTCTGGCCCGGGGGCGTCAGGCGGACGAAGAAACGCTTGCCGTGTAACTGGTCGGTCACCCGCAAATGCTTGCGTACGAAGCGCAGGATGGGATTGTTGGCCAGGTCAGGCTCGCTGTCTTCCTTGGACAAGGCCATCTTGATCCCTGTGAACAGCAGAAATGCGCCGAACAGATAGAGCACCCAGGCAAAGTTCTGGACCAGCGCTGCGCCCACCCCGATCATGATCGCCCTGAGCACGACCACGCCGATGATGCCCCAGAACAGCACTCGGTGCTGGTAGCGCCGGGGAATGGCGAAAAAGCTGAAGATCATCGCCATGACGAACACATTGTCCATCGACAGCGATTGCTCGACGAGAAAGCCGGTATAGAACTCCAGCGCCGACTGTGCGCCCAGCTCGAACCACACCCACGCACCGAACAGCACGCCCACGCTGAAGTAGCCTGAGTACAGCAGCAGGCTTTCGCGCATCTCGATTTCACGTTCCTGCCGATGCAGTACGCCCAGGTCCAGCACCAGCAAGGCAATGACGATGGTGATGAACACCAGCCACAACCACGTGCTGGTGCCGAGCAGGGGAGAAGTGAGGAATGTCTGCAGAGCTGTCATGAGCCCCTCCTTGATTGTCGACGTTGCATGGCAACAGTGATTCCGACATGGCGGTTTGCACCGTCAGAGGGGCCCGGCATCACATGGGCTCAAGCGTAGTCCAGGCGCTGCCGGCTCCAAGGAGGAGGGTGTTACATTTCTTTGCCTGCCTACACGCCGCTACAGGGCTGCTGCGACCTTGTCCGCGACTGGCGATGGCATCCAGGCGCGCCATATTTCGGGGTGCTGGCTCAAAAACGCTTCAGCCGCCTTGCGCGGGTCCTGGCGCTTCTCGCTCATTTTGGCCAACGTCTGGTTGAGGGTGTCGATGGGCAAGTCCACCTGCTCGAACAGTGCGACCAAATCCGGGTACTGGTTCTTGAAGGCTTTCGATACGCCGATCGACAGTTTGGTGGGGAGCGAAGCACTGCCTTGAGGATGTGGGTTGCTCGGATCGGTCAATGTGGCCCACGCCTTGGGATCAAAGGGAGGCTCTTCGAGGCGCACCAGATCGTAGCGGCCCATCAGCGGGGTGGGGCTCCAGTAGTAGAACAGCACGGGGCGCCCGCGACGAATGGCCGAGTTGATTTCTGCGTCCAGCGCCGCGCCCGAGCCTGTGCGGAAGTTGACGTAGAGGTCGTCGAGCTTGTACGCCTTGAGTTTTTGACTGTTGACGATTTCCGAAGTCCAGCCACTGGGGCTGTTGAGAAAACGTCCTTGCTTGGGCGCTTCCGGGTCCTTGAACACCTGTGCGTAGCGCTGCAGGTCGGCTACGGTTTTCAAATCCGGCGCCGCCGCTTCGATGGAGCGGGCCGGATCGCCCTTGATCACGTAAGCCGGGACATACCAGCCTTCGACGGCATTCTTGACCGTATCACCCAGCGCGAACACTTCGCCTTTTTTCTCGGCCTCGACCCAGGCCGGACTGCGCCCAGCCCACTCTTCGGCAATCACCTGAAGGTCGTTGCGCGCCAGCGCCACTTCCATGCTCACGGTGCTGCCGGGCAGCGTGTCGGTTGGGTAGCCGTAGCCCTTCTCGACGATCAGGCGCAGGATCTCGGTAGTCAATGCGCCACTTTCCCAGCCAATGGCGCCAAACTGGATGGGTGCGTTTGGCTCGCCAGCGGCCACGGCATCGGTGCTGACCAGGCCCAACGCGAGCAGCAGCCCGGTGAGCAGGGCGTGGAGTCGTTTCATGAGCGTCTCTTGGGTTGCGGTGGATGACAGGGCTCAGTGTAGACGAGCCTCCGGGCAGCCCGGCGACGCGCGCTTGCTCAGCGATGGCAGGTAGGGCTCAACCCTTGAACAGTGCGCTCAAGACCATCCATTCGATAACAGCGACCATCAGGCAGGTGGCGACGAATCCGCGGGTGAAGACGCGGCGGGGACGTTCCAGTGTCGGCCAATCCGTCTGCACGAGTAGCACCTGGATCAGCACGGCAAGCAGTTTCATGGTCATCGACTCAGTATCATGGGCGGGCGAGGGCCGATCGTAGCGAACGTGCTGAGTAAATGCACCGGAACTGATGGCTGAGGGCTATTAATGTAGGCGGGGCGTGAGGGCTGTCGAGCCCAAAAGAAAACCCGCCATGTGGGCGGGTCAGAAGAACGTATCGAAGCCAGGTGACTATGCCTCTGGGAATGTCGGCATTTTGTGAAAGCCGCGTCCACAGACTGTTTCAGCACGTGTTTGAATCAACGGATGCAGACAGCAAAAAAGCCCGCCGTGGCGGCGGGCAAGACGTTCTGAAGGGAGCCGCACCAACATAAGCCCGTGGCGGTTAAGGCAACGTTAACCCTGGCTACGGTTGACCTGCGGGGTCAACACGCCTATACAAGCGTCCTCGAACCTGGAGCCAGCGATGCACGACGAAGACGATCTCCCCGAGCCCGAGCACGATCACTTGCTCGATCACGAATTCCTCTACGAGGCTCAGCCATTGGAGGCCGACGCCCAAGGGATGGAAGACGATATTGAGGACGACGACTACTCGGACGACGACCTGGACTACGAAGAGGACCATCCTGCCTGGCACGATGACCCGAATGACTGAGCGCAAGCGCTGATACGAAAAAGGCGCCTGATCAGGCGCCTTGGACGAGGGAGATGGTGCGAGTGGTGGGACTCGAACCCACAAGGCTTGCGCCGACAGATTTTAAGTCTGCTGTGTATACCAATTCCACCACACTCGCACAGGTGATCAGGTCATTCGACCGGCACGCTTCAATGCTGAAGGGCCATCCAATCAGTGGCGCTTTATAACCCATCGTTATAGGTCAGTCAACCGCAGGCCGTTT
Source organism: Pseudomonas sp. SC11 (assembly GCF_047039205.1). NCBI lineage: Bacteria > Pseudomonadati > Pseudomonadota > Gammaproteobacteria > Pseudomonadales > Pseudomonadaceae > Pseudomonas > Pseudomonas sp. SC11. Next base: position 2,225,691 of record NZ_CP178183.1, read on the forward strand.
CACGGATGGATAGTGTGAGCGATCCCGCGCATGTCTTGCGCGCTGTCACGCAGCTCCTGAGCCTGTTCACCCATGGTGTTGGCGTCTTCGGGATGCACCGAGTGACGCAGAAAGCGCGCATGGCCTTCCAAGCCTCGACACAGCTGGTCGATCTGCTGTGCGGTACTCATCAGATCGCGCTGAAGACTCAGTTGCCGATAATTGGTTGTCATTCAGGCTCCACAAGCGCATGAGGGCATGGGCACTATAGGGTAAATCCCGACTTGCTGTCATTGCTGTATGTATTGGACACTGGATCAATCAACCAGGCTCAATTCCACTGCTGCTGGTCGTGCTCATGGAGCTCGCATGGTTTTCAATGACAGGGTTTCGAATAATCGTCCCACTTCGCCAACCATGCCCGCCGAGCACTACGAGCGTCTGGTTCATGCAGTGGTCGATTACGCCATCTACATGCTCGATCCCGAAGGCTACGTGGTGTCCTGGAATCCGGGGGCGCAGCGCATAAAGGGCTACCGCGCCGATGAGGTGATTGGGCAGCATTTCTCGCTGTTCTTCACAGCCCAGGACTGCGCCGAAGGTCGGCCGGCCATGCTGCTGAACCAGGCTCTTGAGCATGGGGTGGCCCAAGACGAGGGCTGGCGGCTGCGCAAGGACGGCACGCCGTTCTGGGCGCTGACGGCGCTGGACGTTATGCGCGACGATCAGGGTCAGGTCATCGGCCTGGCAAAGGTCACGCGTGACATTTCCGACCGGCGCGAATCCTCACTGCAACTCGACGCCATGCGCGCCCAGCTGTTCCATGCGCAGAAACTCGAAGCGCTGGGCCAGCTTACTGGAGGCCTGGCCCACGACTTCAATAACCTGCTGACCATCATCCTGGGTTCGGCCCGGTTGGCACGCGCCAGCGCGGATCCCGCGCGCGTGGACAGCTTGCTGGGGCATATCGTCGAGGCAGGCCAGCGCGGCGCGCAGTTGACTCAGGTGCTGCTTGGTTTCGCCCGCCATCGCCAGTTGAACACTACCTTGATCGCACCTGCCGAGCTGATCGCCTCCACCTGCAACCTGATCGAGCACGCGTTGCCCGAGAGCATCGCGCTGCGTGCGTGCGTGGCCGAGGCCCTGCCGCAGATGGACGTGGATGTTGGGCAGTTGCAAATGGTATTGCTCAATCTGGTGTTCAACGCCCGCGATGCGATTGCCGAGCGGGGGTGCGTCCGGCTCGGCGTGTCGCAGGTCGTGCTGGGCGGGGAGGTGGAAGGTCTGCATGGCACGTTTCTGCGCTTCGACGTAGAAGACGACGGGCAGGGCATCGATCCTGAGGTGTTGCCGCGAATCTTCGAACCTTTTTTCACCACCAAGGCCTTCGGCAAGGGCACCGGACTTGGCTTGAGTCAGGTCTATGGCTTCGCCAAGCAGAGCGGTGGTGCAGTGAGCGTGACCAGCACGGTCGGTCAGGGTACGTGCATGAGTCTGTACCTGCCGATTTCATCGAGCCCGATCCCCTCCTCAGAGCAGAGGTGCTAGCGAGTCATGGTAGAAACACTCAAACGGCTGGCCACAGGTATCGACGGGTTGGATGCCTTGCTCATGGGCGGCCTGGTAGCCGGTGCCTCCTACATCGTTCAGGGCCCGCCGGGCGCGGGCAAGACCATCCTCGCCAACCAGGTCGCCACCGGTCATGTGGCGCAGGGCGGCCGCGTCCTGGTGGCAACGTTGCTGAGCGAATCCCACGAGCGCCTGTTCCAGTACCTGTCGACGCTGGAGTTCTTCGACGCGTCGCTGGTGGGCGATCAGATCCTGTTCCTCAGCGCTTTCGACACGCTGCAGGAAGAGGGGCTGGAGGCCGTGGTGCGACTGCTGCGCCAGGAGATCGTACGCCAACGTGCCAGCCTGCTGATCGTCGACGGCCTGCTCAATGCGCGCTCGCGCGCCGAGACCAGCCTGGATACCAAGAAATTCGTCGCGCAGTTGCAGGGGCATGCAGCGTTCGCCGGCTGCACAGTGCTGTTGCTGACCAGTGCTCGACTGGAGGAAGGCAGCCCAGAACACACCATGGTCGATGGCGTCATCGAACTGGGCGAACAACTCGACGGCAGCCGTGCGGTGCGCCATGTGCAACTGCGCAAGACCCGCGGCAGTGGCGCATTGTCCGGCCGCCATGAATGCCGCATCAGCCAGGCCGGGCTACAGGTCTATCCGCGACTGGAGGCGCTGTACAGCCATCCGAGCGACCTCGGCTCGGCCACGCTCAAGCTCGTGACCACGGGCGTGAACACGCTGGACGAGATGCTCGGCGGCGGCTTGGCAGAAGGGTCAGTGAGCCTGGTCATGGGTCCGTCCGGGGTGGGCAAGTCGTCCTTGGGGCTGGCGTTTCTCGCCGCCGCCACGCCAGAGGCGCCTGCGCTGCACTTTGGCTTCTACGAAACGCCTGCCCGCTTGCGCTTGAAAGCGGGCTCGCTGGGCTACGACTTCGTCGAGATGGAGCGTCGTGGGGCCCTGCTATTGAGCTGGCAGCCGACTACCGAAGGCTTGCTGGACGAGGTCGGCGCACGCCTGCTGACTCAAGTACGCGCATCCGGCGCCCGGCGCGTGGTGATCGACAGCCTGGGCGCCTTCGGTCGTTTGGCCTCGGACCCTAATCGTCTCAATGGTTTTTTCCGCGCATTGACGGCAGAGCTGCGTGCGCAGGGCGTCAGTGTGCTGCTGACCTGGGAAATGCGCGACCTGTTCGGTTCGGAAATCACCGCGCCGGCACCGGATCTGTCGAGTATCGTCGACAACTTGCTGCTCATGCGCTTCGTCGAACTGGATTCGCAACTGCGCCGCGTGCTTTCGATTCTCAAGGTGCGTGACAGTCACTATGACCCGTCACTGCACGAGCTGACCATCGGGCCCACAGGTATAACCTTGCGCAATGCCTTCGTTGGCACTCAGGGCGTGCTGTCGGGTACCGCAACAGCTTCGGGGGACCGCTGAGGCGGGCGATGAACACCATTCTGATCGTCGATGACGAATACCTGATCGCTGAAATCCTGGGCTTTGCCCTGGAGGAGGAAGGGTTCGTGGTGGAAAAGGCCAGCAACGGACGCAAGGCACTCGATGCGCTGAGAGCCTGTCCAGTGGACTTGGTGATTACCGACTACATGATGCCGGTACTCAATGGCGAGGAGCTGGCCCAAGCGATTCGCGACGAGCTGCACCTCACCGGGCTACCGGTGATTCTGATGAGTGGGGCTCAGGCCAGCCAGGGACGCGTACGGCCAGAGCTGTTCGAGGCTGTGTTCGACAAACCCTTCGACATGGACAAGATGATCGCCAAGGTTCGCGCGCTGTTGCAGGCTTGATCCCTCTGCCTGAGCCGCAGGTCGAGTCCTGCGGTCATGGGCAGCGGCAAGCGCGTCCGTGCGACTTGGGTGAGCGATCAGTGTGAGTCGTCGTTTTTTTCTGGCGCAGGGCTGCCGGCTTGAATGCGTTTGAAGATCTCTTCACGGTGCACCTGGACATCTTTCGGTGCATCGATGCCGATTCTCACTTGCATGCCCTTGACGCCCAAAATCGTGACCTTGATGTCATCGTTGATGACGATGCTCTCGCCAACCTTGCGGGTGAGTATCAGCATGTACTTCTCCTTGGTGATGTAGAAATCCGCCAGGCATTTGCCAGGGCGGTGGGAGCGAGTCCCTCTTCCTTCTCAGTAAAGACGCTTTGGTACGCTATAAATTCCTGCTCAGGCGAAATCTCCAGGCGTTCTTCGGTGCAGGTGCCGTTTTGACCTAATGGGATCAGTCCGGCGAAGGTGCTCGATGGCAAGAATAGGGTGCCAGCGCGTCTATGGGAAATTTCTCTGATTTATGTTGGATATAGTCGCAATCAATGGCACTTCATAGCGCCTCCAGTGCCCGAAGAAAACCGAGCAAGGCGACCTCCTCGCGCTCCATGTCCTTGCGTGCTCGCACGCGCGGCAGGTCGGCCAGGCGACCCAAGTGAAAATGCTCCAGCACCGCAGGATGGATATAGCAGCGGCGGCAGACCGCTGGCGTATTGCCCAATCGGCTGGCGACTTCCCGCACGATCGTCGTGACCTGGCGCTTGGCCTCGGTCTCCGGCTGCCACGCCAGGGGCTGCAACAAATTCAGCGCCAGGGTGCTGCCGCCCCAGGTGCGATAGTCCTTGGCCGTGAAGTCGGCGCCGGTCAGTTGCTGGAGGAACAGGTTGATATCGGCTGAGCCGATGCGGTGGCGTTCGCCGCTGTCGTCCACGTACTGGAACAGTTCCTGGCCCGGCAGCTCCATGCAGCGCTTGACCAGTTGTGCCAAGCGACGGTCGCGCAACGTGATGCTGTGCTCGACCCCGCGTTTGCCGCGGAACTGGAAGCGAATGGTGCTGCCCTTGACCTCGACATGGCGGTTGCGCAGGGTAGTCAGTCCGTAGGATTTGTTGTCACGCAGATACTGGCGATTGCCGATACGGATCAGTGTGTTGTCGAGCAGACTGACCACCAGCGCCATGACTTTTTCCCGATCCATGCCAGGGCGTGACAGATGCACGTCCAGTTGCCTGCGCAGTTTCGGCAAGGCATGGGCGAAAGCCAGCATGCGTGAGTACTTGTGTTCGTCGCGCAAGGTTCGCCATTGCACGTGGTAGCGGTACTGCTTGCGTCCACGGGCATCGCGGCCGGTGGCCTGTAGGTGGCCCTGTGGGTCCAGGCAGATCCACACATCGGTGTAAGCCGGGGGAATCACCAGGGCTGCGATGCGCGCCAGCACCTCCTTGTCGCGGACTCGGTTACCGTCCGGGTCCAGGTAGATGAAGCGATCGCGCCAACGCTTGCGGCTCAAGCCGGGCTGGGTGTCGTCGACATAGTGCAGGGTGCGGGGCAGGGTGATCTCGGGCATGGCGTCGTCCATCGACCAATCGTCTGATCGGTGGACAACGGGCGTGACCTAGTTGCTCAGGTCAATAGCGCCACCGACTTGATCTGCGCCCACAGCCTCTGTCCGGGCTGCACGTGAAGTTGGTCGGCGGAGTACCGGGTGATGCGTGCCAGCAGCGGATTACCAGCGGCATCGAGGCTGACCAGGACATGCGCAGGGTTGTCAGCGGCGCGGCACTCACTCACGGTCACCGACAAGCGATTGAGAATGCTAGAGGTCGTGTCCTGGGCAAGGGTTAGGCTCACATCGCGCGCCTGGACTTTCAGACGCAGCGTGCTGCCGACTTGCAGGTGCTGATGGGCGATGCGCAAGGTAGGGCCCTCCGCGCCGGGCAAGCGCAGGTCGAACAGGCCGTAATCCGGTTGATGTCCGACCACGACCCCCTCGAGCACGACGCCGGCGTCTTCACTCTGAGCCAGCGACAGATCCAGGCGCGCCAGCGTCGGCCCAATCGGGCCGCTGGCCATGACCTTGCCCTGCTCCAGTAACACCAAATGGTCGGCCAGGCGCGCCACTTCGTCCTGGGCATGGCTGACATACACCACAGGGATGTCCAGCTCGTCGTGCAGGCGCTCCAGATAGGGCAGAATTTCCCGCTTGCGGGGCCCGTCGAGTGCGGCCAGTGGTTCATCCATCAATAGCAGGCGTGGGCTGCTGAGCAGTGCGCGGGCGATACCGACTCGCTGCGCCTCGCCGCCTGACAGCGTGCTCGGTTTTCGCTCCAGCAGGTGACCGATACCCAGTAATTGGCAGGCCTGGTCCAACTCCACCTTGCGTTCACTCGCCGCCACTCGGCGCCAGCCGAAGGCCAGGTTGCCGCGCACCGACAGGTGCGGGAACAGGCTGGGCTCCTGGAACACATAGCCCAGCGGGCGGCGGTGGGGTGGGACGAACAGGTTACGCTCGGTGTCGTGCCAGACCTCGCCATTGATTTGGATGAAAGCCTCATCGGCTTGCTCCAGACCGGCCAGGCAGCGAAGGCAAGACGTTTTCCCGGATCCGGAGTGGCCGAACAAGGCGCTGATGCCGCGGCTGGGCAGATCGAGGTCGACGTCCAGCGTGAACGTGTCGCGCGCGAGCTTCAGGCGCGCCTTCAAGCGTGAACTCATCTCAACTCCAAGTCGCTTTGCCACGGCGGCCGGCGTAGAGCATCAGCAACACCAGGAAGGAAAACACCAGCATGGCGCCGGCCAGCCAGTGAGCTTGCGAATAAGCCATGGCCTCGACGTGGTCGAAGATCTGCACCGAGACCACGCGGGTTTTCTCGGGAATGTTTCCGCCAATCATCAGCACTACGCCGAACTCGCCCACGGTGTGGGCAAAGCCCAGGATGCTGGCGGTCACGAACCCTGGTCTCGCCAGCGGCAGCACCACATGCACGAAGCTGTCCCAGGGGCCAGCGCGCAGGGTTGCCGCCGCTTCCAGTGGGCGCTGGCCGATGGCGCTGAACGCGTTCTGCAAGGGCTGCACGACGAAGGGCATGGAGTACACCACCGAGCCGATCACCAGCCCGGTGAAGCTGAACACCACGGTGCCCAGCCCCAGCGCTTGGGTAGCCTGGCCCAGCCAGCCATGTGGGCCGAGGGCGATCAGCAGGTAGAAGCCGATCACCGTCGGCGGCAGCACCAGTGGCAGAGCCACCACCGCGCCAATCGGCCCGCGTAACCAAGATCGAGTCCGCGCCAGCCACCAAGCGATGGGCGTACCCAGCAGCAGCAGGATCAGCGTGGTGAGGCTGGCCAGCTTGAGCGTCAACCAGATCGCGCCGAGGTCGCTGGCGTCCAGTGGCATCAGATTTCGTAACCGTAAGACTTGATCACCGCAGCGGCCTTAGGTCCTTTCAGGTACTCGACCAGCGCTTTGGCTGCCGGATTGTCTTTGCCTTTTTCCAGAATGACGGCGTCCTGGCGAATCGGGTCGTGCAGAGTGGCCGGCACGATCCAGGCCGAGCCGCTGTCGACCTTGCCATCCTTGTAGATCTGCGACAACGCGACGAAGCCCAGTTCGGCGTTGCCGGTGGAGACGAACTGGAAGGCCTGGGTGATGTTCTGCCCCTCGACCAGCTTGTCTTTGGTGGCCGCGGTGAGACCGAGCTTATCCAGCACCTGGGTCGCCGCCAGACCGTAGGGAGCGGTTTTCGGGTTGGCGATGGACAGATGCTTGAACGCATTCTGCTTCAGCACTTCGCCCTTGCCGTCCACATAGCCGGGCTTGGCAGACCACAGCGCCAGTGTGCCGATGGCATAGGTGAAGCGCGAGCCTTCGACGATCGCTTTTTCCTGCTCGAGCTTGGCTGGAGTGCTGTCATCGGCGGCCAGGAACACCTCGAACGGTGCGCCGTTCTTGATCTGCGCGTAGAACTGTCCGGTGGCGCCAAAGGCTGCAACGAGCGTGTGCCCGGTATCCTTCTCGAAGTCCTTGGCGATCGCCTGGATCGGCGCGGTGAAGTTGGCGGCCACCGCGACCTGGACCTCGTCGGCCCAGGCACTGTTGACGCACAACAGGCTGGCCAGTGCGCTGGCAGCCAGAGGGAAAAAAGGTCTACGCATGGGTGAAGCTCCTTGGGTTATCGTTATATAGCGGAATATATAGCGAATTGGCCTCGAGCGGATAGAGGGCCCTGTTGGGCCCTTTACGCAGTGTCGATGGGAAGCGGGGAAGCGGGGAAGCGGCGATGCGCTCAGCGCAAGCGAGCGAGTGCGCCTTGGGCAATCGTACGGGTGAGGTCGCCTGCATCCATGGGGTTACCCAGACGCAACGCCTGGCCAGCCCACAAGTTGCTGAAGTCGCTGCGGCCTTGGGCCTCGGTGATGGCGCGCAGCGGCATCAAGGCACCGCCGGCAAGGGGGAAGCGCGGCGCCAGATCGCTCATCGGCCCCAGTTCGCGCATCAGGCGCGTGCCGATACCACGGGCTGGGCGTCCGGTGAACAGGTTGGTCAGCGCGGTTTCACTGGCCTGGGCACTGCTCAACGCCTGGCGGTGGGCGGGCGAGACCTTGGCTTGTGGCGTGAAGAGATAGGCCGTGCCGATCTGCACGGCCGAAGCCCCCAAGGCCAGTGCGGCGACCAGACCCCGCGCATCGGCGATGCCGCCGGCTGCGATCACCGGCACCTGCACCGCGTCGGCCACCTGCGGTACCAGGGCGAGTGTGCCAATCTGACTGCTGATGTCCTCGCTCAGGAACATCGCGCGATGACCGCCGGCTTCATAGCCCATTGCAATGATCGCATCGCAGCCGCGCTGCTCTAGCCAGATCGCTTCCTCGACCGTGGTCGCGCTGGACAGCACGCGCGCGCCGCTGGCCTTTATCCGCTGCAGCAAGGCAGGCTCAGGCAGACCGAAATGAAAGCTCACCACCTGCGGACGCAATTGCTCGATGAGTTGGCATCCCTGCTCGTCGAAGGGCGCGCGGCTGGACACCGGCGTGGGTGCCTCGAAGTCGGCGCCGACTTCATCGTAGTAGGGCCTGAGGGCTTGCTTCCAGCGCGCTTGGCGAGCGGCATCCGGCTCAGGCGGCCGATGGCAGAAGAAGTTGAGGTTCAGCGGTCCATGGCAGGACGCTCGAAAAGCCGCCACCTCGTCACGGATCTGTTCGACGCCGAGCATGGCGCAGGGCAGGGCGCCCAGGCCGCCGGCATTCCCCACTGCAATGGCCAGCGCCGATCCGCCTGCCCCCGCCATGGGTGCCTGAAGGATGGGCTGCTCGATGTTCAGCAGGTCGAGGATGCGGCGGTCTGACCAAGTGCTCATGCGGCGGCGCTCCTTGCGAGGGTTCTACAGGGCTTTGCTGACCTGGATATCGCTGATTTTCTGCGTATCGTCGCCGTGAATCTTGCGCAGCGCTTGCAATGCCTGTTCTTCGGAGGCATCGGGCATCACCGCGAAGTCCCAGCGCCGCTCACCGTCGAGCTTGTATTTGATGACGTACTTGATGTTCTGGGTCATGGGGACTTATCCAAGTTTCGACGAGGAACGACGGATGATCTTGATCTTGTGGGTAAAGGCCGGCTTGCGCGTCACCGAGATCGGCCGGGTGGTCACCGCATCGAGCGTGATGTTCCAGAATCCGGTGCTGGGCACCGAGATCTTCGCCGGGAAACGATCGAACAGCCCGCCATGATAGGTGTGACGACCGCCGTTCTTGAAGCTGCGGAAGTTGGCGTCGTTCATCAGGCGAATGTTGCAACGCTGGGAGCATTCGATGACGACGATATCGTCTTCATTCAGGTGCTCGCGCTGGTGTATGAATTTCATGAAGGGCCCCGCAAGGTCGTTTCTGCAAAACCGCCAAGATACCACGATGTCCCACCCGGCTGCCGGGCTCGACATGCGCCTGCAGGATAAAAGTGACAGGTCGGGGAGCAAAACCGCCGCAATACGGTCGAAGCTGTTCTTTGAATGGCACAGAGGTGGTCGATGAAGTGGACGATGCTGGCTGCGGCACTGGTGCTGGGCGGTTGCGTGAGCGTGTCGGAACTGGAGGAGTCGCGCGAGACGATGGACGTGATCTCTGGGAAGACACCGCGCGAGTACGCTGACTGCATCAAGGACAAGTTGAGCGAGACACGTGATCCACTGGTCGAGGAAGTGCGCGGCGATGGCTTGCGTCTGATCGTGCCGCAGAAACTCACGGCCGGTGCCGGTCCGGCGGCACTGTTCGATATCGACAAGCGAGGCAGTGGCAGCTCGATCAAAGTGCATGAACGGTTGAACAACTTCCCACTGCGCCTGGGCGATGTGCGCACTGCGGCGACGGCTTGCATCTCGGGTTCTTGATCCAGCTCAACAATTTCGCGCATAACCTGCAGCAAAAAGCCGCAGGTTGAGTAAGGACATTGTTCGGTTTGGCGGGAGCTGACTACTATCCATTTCCTTATGTCTTTTAAGACTAAGCTTATAACAAGGAAATGGAGTGTCCCTGATGAACCCGATGAGTCGTCTCATGATCGGCAGTGTGCTGGTCTTGACCTGGCCCGCGGCTTACGCCGCCGATGGCCAGAAAATCTTCTCCCAAGGCGGGCAGAACCCCGCCGCCATGGCCTGTCTCGGTTGCCATGGTGCCGATGCCAAGGGCATCGCTGCCGCCGGTTTTCCGCGCCTGGCAGGATTGCCAGCCGCCTATCTGCGCAAGCAGCTTGACGACTTCGCAAGCGGCAGCCGCCAGCAGCCTGTGATGACGCCGCTGGCCAGCGCATTGAGCGCTGAAGAGCGCACGGCAGTCAGCACGTGGTTGGCCGCACAGCCCGATGACGTCGCGCCTGGCAAACGCCGTCAGCAGATCGCGGCCGATGCCACCGAACGTCTGGCGCTGTACGGCGACTGGAGTCGCCAGATCCCTGGCTGCGTGCAATGCCACGGCCCCGGTGGTGTGGGGGTGGGCGAGCATTTTCCGCCGCTGGCAGGTCAGCCGGCGACTTACTTGATTGCCCAGCTCAACGCTTGGCGTGACGGCGCGCGCCGCAATGATCCCAATGAATTGATGGTCGGTGTCGCGAAGGCTATGACCGACGCCGAGGTCACGGTAGTGGCCGATTACTTCGCCCAGGCGCCACGCCAGGAGGTCACGCCATGAGAGCGCTGATGACCGCCTTGCTGCTCAGTGCTGGCAGCCTTCAGGCCGCGCCCATTGCCATGGAAGATCAAAGCCAGCTCATGGTGCCCGACGGCCAGGCCGCTGCGCACTTTGCGCCACCTGCAGAAAGCGACCTCCCGGATAACGCTTTCGGGGAAATGGTTCGGCAGGGTCATGCCTTGTTCGTCGATACCCGTCGGCTGATGCCCGAGGCGGTCGGTAATGGCATGAACTGCAGTAGCTGTCACCTCGATCAGGGGCGCATGGCTCACTCTGCGCCGCTGTGGGGGGCGTACCCGATGTATCCGGCCTATCGCAAGAAAAATGACAAGGTCAATACGTATGCCGAGCGCATCCAGGGATGCTTCCAGTTCAGCATGAATGGTCGCCCGCCAGCGGCGGACAGCCCGCAGATGACCGCCCTCAGCGTGTACTCCTATTGGTTGGCGACCGGCACCCGCACCGCCATCGAAACCCCAGGGCGCGGCTACCCCGAGGTGCCGCAACCGGCCGGCGGCTATGACTTCGCTCGTGGCCAGCAGGTCTACCGCGAGCAATGTGCGATCTGCCACGGCGACCAGGGCGAAGGGCAGAAGGTGGCCGACGATTATGTGATGCCGCCGTTGTGGGGAGCCGACTCATACAACTGGGGCGCGGGCATGCACCGGATCAACACCGCCGCCTCGTTCATCAAGTACAACATGCCGTTGGGTAAGCCCGGTAGCCTCAGCGATCAGCAGGCCTGGGACGTGGCTGCGTGGATCAACCGTCATGAGCGTCCGCAGGATCCGCGTCTGGTGGAAGGCTCCATTGAAAAGACGCGTCTGAAGTTTCACGCCAACGACGGCGTCAACCTCTATGGCCAAAAGGTGGAGGGTGTCGTGCTCGGGCAGGGAACCGGGCGCTGAGCGTTGTCGTTTGAGCGCTGTCACTGGTCTGTCGCGCTGGTGTCACCGCCCTGCAACGGTTCACAGGTTGCAATGACCGCCTCTGCTATGAAGGGGCGCGGCCATGGAACTGTGTGTAATCGGGGCGGGATATGTCGGATTGGTCACCGCTGCGTGTTTTGCCCAGATGGGCAATCGCGTGGTTTGCCTGGAGCGCGACCATGCACGCCTGGCGCGGCTGCGCCAGGGTCAGTGCCCAATCTACGAGCCAGGCTTGGCCGCGCTGCTGCAGGAGGGCCGACGCAGTGGGCTGCTGAGTTTCACTGAAGATTGGAAGCAGGCGCTGGCGCGCGCCGAGGTGGTGTTCATCGCCGTCGGTACGCCGAGTCAGGAGGACGGCTCGGCCGATCTGCAGCATGTGCTGGCCGTGGCTGAAAGCCTGGGTCGGCAATTGCCGCGCCCGTGTCTGGTGGTGAACAAATCGACATCGCCAGTGGGTACGGTAGAGCGCATCGCCGCGCAGATCGGCAGCGGTTTGCGCGAGCGAGGAGTGGCGTTTGCAGTGGAGGTGGCCAGCAATCCTGAATTTCTCAAGGAGGGCAGCGCCGTCGAGGATTTCATGCGTCCTGATCGGATCATCCTGGGCAGCGACAGCCCGGTGGCCCGCGAACGGCTGCAACGTCTCTACGCGCCTTTTGTGCGCAACCGCGAGCGCGTGCTGTGCATGAGCCCGCGTGCGGCAGAGTTCAGCAAATACGCGGCCAATGCTTTTCTCGCCAGCAAGATTTCCTTCATCAACGAATTGGCTGGGTTGTGCGCGCAGTTGGAGGTGGATATCGAGCAGGTGCGTCGCGGTATAGGCAGTGATCCGCGCATCGGCAGCGATTTCATTTATGCCGGCTGCGGTTATGGCGGCTCGTGCTTTCCCAAGGATGTGCGCGCGCTGATTCACACAGCCGAGCAGTATGGTTATCAGCCGACCATCCTGCGTGCCGTGCAGGCGCGCAACGCCCAGCAGAAGACCTTGTTGTTCAAGGCGCTGGAACAGCACTTCGGCGGCTTTTTACGCGGGCGCCGTGTCGCTGTCTGGGGGTTGGCCTTCAAGCCGGGAACAGATGATGTGCGCGAGGCACCGAGTCTTGTGCTGCTGGAGGCTTTGCTGGACGCCGGTGTGCGGGTCCAGGCATGCGATCCTGCGGCGTTGGCCAGTGTGGCGGCGCTCTACGCGCAGGCTGTTTCCAGCGGACAGCTGACGCTGGTCGAAGACCCTTATACGTGCGCCGAGGGGGCCGACGCTTTGGTCTTGGTCACCGAGTGGAAGCAGTTCCGCCAGCCGGACTTTCGCCGTATCCGTGGTCTGATGCGCATGCCGGTGCTGTTCGATGGGCGCAATATTTATGATCCGTCGGAACTATCCTCCCTGGGTTATCTCTATCATGGCATCGGTCGGCCAGTGGTCGGGCATTGTAAGGTGACTGCCGCCTGATTAGACTGCGCCGAATACCACAGGCCTAGCCTTCATCTAAGGATGTTTATGATCAAAAAATGCTTGTTCCCGGCAGCCGGTTACGGCACTCGCTTCCTGCCTGCTACCAAAGCCATGCCCAAGGAAATGCTGCCGGTGGTCAACAAGCCACTGATCCAGTACGGCGTGGAGGAGGCGCTGGACGCCGGCCTGAACGAGATTTCGATCGTCACCGGCCGCGGCAAGCGTGCCTTGGAAGACCACTTCGACATCAGCTATGAGCTGGAAAACCAGATCAAGGGTACCGACAAGGAGAAGTACCTGGTCGGCATCCGTCGTCTGCTGGACGAGTGCTCGTTCTCCTACACCCGCCAGACCGAAATGAAAGGCCTGGGCCATGCCATTCTCACCGGTCGCCCGCTGATCGGCGACGAACCTTTCGCCGTTGTGCTGGCCGATGACCTGTGCGTCAACCCCACAGGCGATGGCGTGCTGACCCAGATGGTCAAGTTGTACAACCAGTTCCGCTGCTCGATCGTGGCCATCCAGGAAGTCGATCCGCAGGAAACCAACAAGTATGGCGTGATCGCGGGTGACATGATCCGCGACGACATCTTCCGCGTGACCAACATGGTCGAGAAGCCCAAGCCCGAAGACGCGCCATCCAACCTGGCGATCATCGGTCGCTACATTCTCACGCCGGACATCTTCGACATCATCGCCAACACTGAGCCTGGCAAAGGCGGTGAGATCCAGATCACCGACGCGCTGATGGAGCAGGCACGCTCCGGTTGCGTCATCGCCTACAAGTTCAAGGGTCAGCGCTTCGACTGCGGCGGCGCCGAAGGCTACATCGACGCCACCAACTACTGCTTCGAGCACTACTACAAGACCGGCAAGGCTTACTGAGCAATAAGCTATAAGCTGTAAGTCACGAGCTGCAAGTTGCAAGCCGAGCTGCCTTTTCTTGCAGCTTGCCGCTTGAAACTTGCAGCTTTTTTCATGGAGTACGGAAAGTGGCCTACGATTTTGATCTGTTCGTGATTGGTGCCGGTTCCGGTGGCGTGCGCGCTGCGCGTTTCGCCGCAGGCTTCGGCGCCAAGGTGGCGGTGGCCGAGAGCCGATACCTGGGCGGCACCTGCGTCAATGTCGGTTGTGTGCCGAAGAAATTGCTGGTGTACGGCGCCCATGTCGCCGATGAAATGGAACAGGCGTCCGGCTATGGCTGGACCCTCGAAGAAGGGCATTTCGACTGGGGCACGTTGATCGCCAACAAGAACCGTGAAATCGAGCGGCTCAACGGCATCTACCGCAATCTGCTGGTCAATAGCGGCGTCACGTTGCTGCAGGGGCATGCGCGCATTACCGGTGCCCATGAGGTGGAGGTCGATGGCCAACGCTACAGTGCCGCGAACATCCTCATCGCCACCGGTGGTTGGCCGCACGTGCCGGATATTCCTGGCAAGGAACTGGCGATTACCTCCAACGAGGCGTTTTACCTCAAGGAGCTGCCGCGTCGGGTGCTGGTGGTCGGTGGGGGCTATATCGCGGTGGAGTTCGCCGGCATCTTCCAGGGTCTGGGCGCCGACACTTCCTTGTTGTATCGGGGCGACCTATTCCTGCGCGGCTTCGATGGGTCGGTTCGCACCCATCTGAAGGAGGAACTGGAGAAGCGCGGCATGGACCTGCAATTCAATACGGACATCCAACGCATCGACCAGCAGGCCGACGGCAGCCTCAAGGCGACGCTCAAGGATGGCAGTGAACGGATCGCCGACTGCATCTTCTACGCCACCGGGAGGCGTCCGATGCTCGATGACCTCGGACTGGAAACGACCGGCGTGGAGCTGGACGAGCGCGGTTACATACGCGTCGACGATCACTACCGTACCACCGAGGCTTCGATTTTCGCGCTGGGCGATGTCATCGGTCGCGTGCAGCTCACGCCGGTCGCCCTGGCAGAAGGCATGGCCGTGGCGCGTCATCTGTTCAAGCCTGAGCAATACCGTGCGGTGGATTACCAGAACATTCCAACGGCCGTGTTCAGCCAACCACCGATCGGTACCGTGGGGCTGACCGAAGAACAAGCGCTGCAAGCGGGGCACAAGGTGCAGATATTCGAAAGCCGCTTCCGCGCCATGAAGCTGACGCTCACCGATGTGCAGGAAAAGACCCTGATGAAGTTGGTGGTGGATGCCGATACCGACAAGGTCCTGGGTTGCCACATGGTCGGTCCTGATGCGGGCGAGATCATCCAGGGGCTGGGTGTCGCGCTCAAGGCAGGGGCCACCAAGCAACAGTTCGACGAAACCATTGGTGTGCACCCCACGGCCGCCGAAGAGTTCGTGACCATGCGCACTGCAATACGGTAAGCACATCTGTCAACCGGGGGCATTGAATCCTACGGCTGGCATGGTGGTCTCCAGAGGATTTCCTTCCTATCACTGACAGAGCCTCTACCTGTTCTTGCCGATACTGTGGCGGCGTCGCATCAGGCGCCGGCTCGGCATAAGCCTCGCCGTTCTTTTCAGGAAGAACACATGAATAGGTTGACTCAAAGTGTGATGGGGCTCTGCGGTTCGCTGCTGGTAATGGGGAGCGCCCACGCCGACCATGGCGAAATCAGCTTTCAGGGACGGGTGTTGGCGCCAACCTGTACCGTCAACGGCGGCAATGGCAACCTGCCGGTCACCCTGCCAGACGTCAACGCTGCCAAGCTGGTCCGCCCAGGGGATGTCGAGGGGCAGACGGCATTCGCACTGCAACTGAGCGGCTGCAGCCATCTGGGCAGGGTGTCGACCTATTTCGAGCCGGGTCCGGGCATCAGTGATCAGGGGCGGTTGATCGTCGATGCTGGCGGTAGCAGCAACGTCGAACTGCAGTTGCTCAACAGCAGCAAGGGTGTGATGGACTTGGCGGCGGTCAAGGGCAATCAGAATTCCCAGGTCGTCGACATCGTGGACGGAAACGCGACCTTGAGCTACTTCGTCCAGTATTACTCGACTGGCAATACGACGCCCGGGGCTGTCAGCTCCCGCGTTCGCTACTCGCTGGACTACCTCTAGGACCCTCCTGCGGGACCGTCCACTTGTGGGGCGTCCCGTTTTCCGACATCGAGTTTTAAGTCATGACGTTTTCACGCAGCGTTCTCGTGCGGGTGGCGCTTCTGGTTGCGTGTCTCGCCAGTGTGCAGGCTAGCGCCAGCGTAGTGATCGCTACCACCCGCGTCATCTTTACGGCCGGGGCGCCTGAGGTCACCGTCAGGGTGAGTAATGAAGGGCGCCAGCCGTCACTGGTACAAGCGTGGGTCGACGAAGGTGGGGCGGACGATGCGCAGGGTGAGTTGCAGGGCCCGTTCAGCCTGGCGCCGGCGCTGTTTCGTCTGGATCCGGCCAAGCAGCAGAGTCTCAGGATTTTCCACGATGGCCGAGAGATGCCGCACGACCGCGAGAGCCTGTACTGGCTCAATGTGCTCGACGTCCCGCCCAAAGGCGGCGGCACCAATAGCCTGCAGATCTCCCTGCGCAGCCGTATCAAGTTGTTTTATCGCCCGCAGGGCTTGTCTGGCAAGCCTGCAGAGGCCCATGAACAGGTGACCTGGAACGTGGTCCGCAGCACAGAGGGTTGGGCGCTGCAGGCGAACAATCCTACGCCCTACCATGTCAATCTCGGCAAACTGGAAGCTGCCGACGCGAACGCTGTTCAGGCGGCTCTGGCAGGGCACGTCCCGCCCTATGGCAAGGCGCGCTTCGTTCTGTCTCAACAACCGCAGCGTCCGGCCTCGATCACTGAGGTCCGCTACGAATACCTGGACGACTTCGGTGCTGCGCGACCTGCCTCTGCAGCGCTGCAGCGCGGCCATGAAGGTTAGACGCGCCTGGACAGCAGGCAGATGGCGCTGGTTTCTGAGTGTCACAGGCATGGTGGCCGAACTCGGTGCTGCGGTGGAATTCGACGCGGGGCTTCTGCGCGGTGGCAGCACCCTGGATGTGAGCCGCTATCAGATCAGCGCTGGGGTGCCCGAAGGCGACTACACCCTGGACGTCTTGCTCAATCAACAATGGATCGGGCGTCGCGCGATTTCCCTGAGGGTCTTCGATCCGTCAGGCCAGGCCGTGCCATGTTACGACCAGGCGCTACTCGACAGCCTGGGGCTGGACATGACCCAGTTGGCGCCTCGCCCGCTCAAGGCGTTGGCGCAGGCGGGCAGTTGCGTGGCGCTGTCTTCTCTCATGCTGCTCGCCAGTGAAGACCTGGATTTTGGCGCCCTGCGGTTGAGCCTGGATATCGCTCAGTCGGCTTTGCGACGCCAGCCCCAGGATCACCTGCCGGTGGAAACCTGGGACCCGGGTGTGACCGCGGGCTTTGTCGACTATCGATTCAATGTCCACGAACAGCACGACCTTCGCCATGGCCAGCGCAGCCGACAAGGCTACCTTGGCCTGCACCTCGGTTTGAATACGGGATCCTGGTACTGGCGTCACGAGGGCAGTGCCCGTGCGAGCGCGGGTGGCGCGGCGCACTACCGCGCGGGGGCGACGTCGGTGCGGCACGACATACCGACGTGGCGGGCTCAGGTTACGCTGGGCGACAGTTACGCGGCAGGGGAGGTCTTCGACAGTAGCCCCCTGCGTGGCGTGAGTCTTTCCAGCGATGAGCGTATGCTGCCCAGGTCGCAGCGCGGCTTCGCTCCGGTGGTGCGAGGAGCGGCCAACAGTACGGCGCTGCTGAGCATCCGTCAGCGGGGCGCACTGCTGCACGAAACGACGGTCCCCCCAGGGCCGTTCGAGGTGGACGACCTACCTGCCAGTGGCCTCAACGACGACCTCGAGGTAGCCCTGCGCGAATCTGACGGCAGCGTGCGACGATTCACCGTGCCCTATCAAGCCGCGCCACTGGCGTTGCGTGAAGGCGCCAGCCGTCTGGATTTCAGTGCAGGTGTATGGCGCGACGATGTGGGGCGTACTGGCCCGGGTCATGTTCAAGGCAGTTGGCAGCAGGGCCTGAACAACGTTTTCAGCGTGCATGGCGGTGCCTGGATAGCTGAAGGCTATCAGGCCGGCGCGTTGGGCGCCGCGATCAACAGCCCTGTCGGTGCCTTTGGTTTGACCGGCTATCATGCGCGCAGTGCTGCAGCGCGTCGCCGCCCAGTCCAGGGGCAAGCGCTACGCCTGAACTGGCGCCAGCGCATCGCGCCGATTGCCACGGACCTGAGTGCCAGCCTTACCCAGCGCCATAACGCGCATTACTCCACTTTCAACGAATTCGCGCGGGCTGCTGGCTCCGGCCGTCCAGGCATGAGTCAGCGATGGCGTGCAGCGCTGGGCATTCATCAGCGCCTGCCCGGTGGGGGGCGCCTGAGCCTGAGCGCCAGCGGCGGTGAGCGCTGGGCGGATACTGCGAGCAACAGCGAGTACAGCGTGGGTTATCACCATCATCTGGGATCGCTCTCCTACGGTCTGACGCTCGCGCGCGAGTACCGGGGTATCGGCGGCCAATCGAATGCGCTGAGGCTGACGATGAGCCTGCCGCTTGGCGAGCAGCGGCGAGGCTCGCTGAGCAGCAGCTTGAATCGGGACTCCGAGGGTGGAGGAGCCAGCAACCTGCGCTGGAGTGCCACTGCCGGGGAGGCGGGGCAGTGGGGGTATGGACTGTCCGCTACGCAACAGGCAGGTGCTGGAGGTGGGGCGGGCCTGGATGCCAACCTGCTGCACCGCAGTTCGGCTGGAGAGTGGACGGCGGCATTGGCGCAACACTCGGGGTCGCGGCAGCTAGCGCTGGGTGCGCGTGGCGCCGTGGTGGGCCATGCGGGTGGTGTGATGCTGTCGCAGTCGTTGGGTGAAAGCTTCGCGATCGTTCATGCCCCCCATGCCCATGCTGCGGCTATTCAGCAGCATCCCAGTGTACGGCTCGACGCCCGAGGCTTTGCGGTGGTGCCGTCATTGAGTCCCTATAGCGTCAACACCGTCGAGCTCGACCCCCAAGGCATGTCTCGGGACGTCGAGTTGCAGGTCAGCGGCCAGTCGGTCATTCCCCGCTCGGGCGCCGCGACCTTGCTGAGCTACCCGACGCGCAGTGGCCGTTTGCGTGTGCTGGAGGCTCGCGACGGGCATGGCAACGTGTTGCCATTCGGGGCTCAGGTATTCGATGCAGAGGGTGTGGAAGTGGGCCTGGTTGGGCAGGGCAGCCGACTGCATATTCGCTTGCCGGACGAGCAGGGGCGGGTCCGGGTTTCTTGGGGCGCTGGCGCCGAAGCCTCTTGCTGGCTGGAAGTGAGCGATGGGAGTGATGCCCGCTGTCTCGCCGCTCAGGCCGATTCATAGTCAGGATCACGCTATCGAATCGACAGCTTATAGCCAAAACCAATCATCAATATGAGCTTTGCCAATGAGCTATCGCTCAGACCATTGGATAGGATTAACCCCATCGAACGTTACACACCCCAGTTAATCAACCCTCGAAGGAGCGTTTCCATGCCAATCATCAACAGCCAGGTCAAGCCGTTCAACGCCACTGCCTACCACAAGGGCGAGTTCGTGCAGGTCAGCGAAGCCGACCTCAAGGGCAAATGGTCCGTCGTATTCTTCTACCCAGCCGACTTCACCTTTGTCTGCCCAACCGAACTGGGCGACCTTGCCGACAACTACGCCGAGTTCCAGAAGCTGGGCGTGGAAATCTACGGCGTGTCCACCGACACCCACTTCACCCACAAGGCCTGGCACGACACTTCGGACACCATCGGCAAGATCCAGTATCCGCTGATCGGTGACCCGACCCACCTTATCTCGCGCAACTTCGATGTGCTGATCGAAGAAGCCGGTCTGGCCGATCGCGGTACTTTCGTCATCAACCCGGAAGGCCAGATCAAAATCGTCGAGCTGAACGATGGCGGTGTTGGCCGCGATGCGACCGAGCTGCTGCGCAAGGTCAAGGCTGCCCAGTACGTAGCCGCTCACCCAGGCGAAGTCTGCCCGGCCAAGTGGAAAGAAGGCGAGGCCACCCTGGCACCTTCGCTGGACCTGGTCGGCAAGATCTAAGGTCATGCGCCGACTGCGGGCGGTGAGCAGCCGCCAACGCTGAACGCTTCACTGCCCCGTCAAACGCCCGGGCGAGTTCGCCTGGGCGTTTTTGTATCCGAGTTTTGAAAAAAGGAATCGCCCGTATGTTGGACGCCACGCTTAAATCGCAACTGAAAACCTACCTGGAGCGGGTCACCCAGCCGATCGAGATCGTTGCCTCCCTCGACGACGGGGCGAAATCCCGAGAAATGCACGACCTGCTGGTTGAAATCGCCAGCCTGTCGAACCTCATCACTCTGCGCGAGGACGGCAGCGATGCTCGTCGCCCTTCGTTCTCGCTCAACCGCCCAGGGGGCGATATCAGCCTGCGCTTCGCCGGCATCCCGATGGGTCACGAATTCACCTCCCTGGTGCTGGCGCTGCTGCAAGTTGGCGGCCACCCCTCCAAGGCCAGTGCCGAAGTCATCGAACAGATCAAGGCGCTGGAGGGCGATTTCACCTTTGAAACCTACTTCTCGTTGTCGTGCCAGAACTGCCCGGATGTGGTCCAGGCGCTGAACTTGATGGCGGTGCTCAATCCCAACATCCGCCACGTCGCCATCGACGGTGCGCTGTTCCAGGGCGAAGTCGAGTCGCGCAAGATCATGGCAGTGCCCAGCGTCTACCTCAACGGTGAGGTGTTCGGCCAGGGTCGTATGGGCCTGGAGGAAATCCTTGGCAAGATCGACACCAATGCCGGGAGTCGTCAGGCCGAGAAAATCAACGCCAAAGATGCTTTCGATGTATTGGTGGTCGGTGGTGGACCTGCCGGCGCGAGCGCAGCCATCTACGCCGCGCGTAAAGGTATTCGCACCGGCGTAGCTGCAGAGCGCTTCGGCGGTCAGGTCCTCGACACCTTGGCGATCGAGAACTTCATTTCCGTTCAGGAAACCGAAGGACCAAAACTGGCCACTGCACTGGAAGAACACGTCAAGCAATACGACGTCGACATCATGAACCTGCAGCGTGGCGACGCACTGATTCCTGCCAGTGAGGGTGGTCTGCACGAGGTGCGTCTGGCCAGCGGTGCCTCGCTCAAGGCCAAGACGGTGATTCTGGCCACTGGCGCGCGCTGGCGTGAGATGAATGTGCCGGGCGAGCAGGAGTACCGAGCCCGTGGTGTGGCTTACTGCCCGCACTGCGACGGCCCGTTGTTCAAGGGCAAGCGCGTGGCGGTCATTGGTGGTGGCAACTCGGGTGTGGAGGCGGCCATCGACCTGGCCGGTATCGTCGCCCAGGTGACGCTGATCGAATTCGACAGCCAATTGCGCGCCGACGCTGTGTTGCAGCGCAAGTTGCACAGTCTGCCAAACGTCAAGGTCATCACCAGCGCGCTGACCACCGAGGTGCTGGGCAACGGTGAGAAAGTCACGGGGTTACGCTACAAGGACCGCACCACCGAGCTGGTCCACGAGCTGGCGCTGGAAGGCATCTTTGTACAGATCGGTCTGCTGCCGAACACCGATTGGCTCAAAGGGACTGTCGAGCTGTCGCCGCGTGGCGAGATCATTGTCGATGCGAAAGGGCAGACCAGCATCCCTGGCGTATTTGCAGCCGGTGATGTGACCACCGTGCCGTACAAGCAGATCGTCATTGCCGTAGGCGAGGGCGCCAAGGCTTCGCTGGCCGCTTTCGATCACCTGATTCGCACGTCCGCACCGGCGTAAGGCTGCCGCATCCTCCTGCCGGACCGACCCGCCCTCGCGACTGCTAAGGGCGGGTCAGTCGTTTCAGCCCTCAAGCAGCGCCAGGCGCGCTTCCAGTTCGGCGATTCGGGCTTCCAGTGCGTCTATACGTTCTTCGGTTGCGGCCGCAGAAGTGCCGCGCATTCCACTGTCCTGCTGGCGTGCTGCGAGAATCGCGTCCACCTGCGCAGGGTCGCCCAAGGCATGGGTGTAACGGTCCTCGCGTTGTCCTGCCTGGCGTGGTAGATGCAATGCCAGACCGCGTGACACCAAGCGCTCCAGTTGATGCTGGACCTGCTCAAGCTCTTCGAAGTCATGAAGTCGACTGCTGCGGGTCAGCAGCTCGTTGACGGTTTGCGGTCCGCGCAGAAACATCAGCCCCATCAATACTTGCTGGGCCGGAACCAGTTCCAGTGCCTTGTCCACCCGGTGCTCCCAGCGGTCTGCCCGGCTGCCCATCTGCAGGCGAGTCATGCCTTGCCCTTCGAGTGCTCGCAGGGCCTGGCCCACTTGGCCAGAAGACAGATTCATCACCGGCTCGCGACTGGTCTTCTGGTTGCAGGCCAGGACCAACGCGTTAAGCGTCAGCGGGTAGCTCTCAGGGCTGGTGGCCTGCTTTTCGATCAGCGAGCCGAGGATACGGATCTCGATGCCGTTGAAGCGGCCTTCGCCTGTGCTTTCATATTCTGACATGGTCCTGCCTTGTCGCTAGGAAAGGCCATTAGCCTAGGGCCTGTCCCTCACGCAGGCAATTGCTGGATACGCTCAGGCTGCCCGTCGCTCCATGGCTTCGCAGGCGGCGGCGGTGAAGAGTACGTCAGTGGACGAGTTGAGCGCGGTCTCCGCCGAGTCTTGCAGGACGCCAATGATGAAACCGACGGCTACAACCTGCATGGCAATTTCGCTGGGGATGCCGAACAAGCTGCAGGCCAGCGGAATCAATAGCAGCGAACCGCCAGCCACGCCCGATGCCCCACAAGCGCAGATGGCGGCCACTACGCTGAGTAGTACAGCGGTAGGCAGATCCACGCCAATACCAAGCGTATGGACTGCCGCGAGCGTCAATACGGTGATAGTGATGGCTGCGCCCGCCATGTTGATGGTTGCGCCCAGGGGAATCGACACGGAGTAGGTGTCTTCATGCAGGCCCAGGCGCTGCGACAATGCCAGGTTGACCGGAATGTTCGCCGCCGAACTGCGGGTGAAGAACGCCGTGATACCGCTTTCGCGCAGGCACAGCAGGGTCAGTGGGTAAGGGTTGCGGCGGATCTGCCACCAGACGATCAACGGGTTCATCACCAGCGCCACGAACAGCATGCAACCGATGAGCACGCCCAGCAGGTGCAGGTAACCGAGCAGCGCACCCAGCCCAGCCTCGGCCAAGGTCGCGGTGACCAAACCGAAAATACCCAGCGGCGCGAAGCGGATCACCAGACGCACCAACTCGGTAACGCCGTTGGACACATCGTCGATCACGCCCCGTGTGGCCTTGCCCGCTTTGCGCAACACCACGCCCAAGCCGATGGCCCAGGTCAGGATGCCGATGAAGTTGGCATTCACCAAGGCGCTCACCGGATTGTCGACAGCGCTCAACAGCAGACCTTGCAGCACTTCTGTTATGCCCCCGGGTGCCGCCAGTGTGGCCTCGTGGGTGCTCAGCAGTAACGACGAGGGAAACGCCATGCTCGCCACCACGGCAACGACTGCAGCCCCGAAAGTGCTCAGCAGGTACAGCCACAGGATGGGTCGGATATGGGTCTGTTGTCCTTGCTGATGATTGGCGATGGAGGCAATGACCAGGACAAACACGAGAATCGGCGCAACCGCCTTGAGCGCCGTCACGAACACCTTGCCCAGGAACGCCAGATCACGAGCCAGACTGGGTGCTATCAAGGCCAGGGCGATACCGGCTACCAAGCCGACAAGAATCTGCATCACCAGGCTGGTGCGGTTCAGAAGACGAAAAATGGGGATCATGTGCCGCGCGGTTCCAGATTCGGACAAACCGTGGACTGTAGCACAGCCGCAGTAGGGCGAGACTGACGGAACGCGTTGCTTGATCCGCTCAGCCGTTGAACAGGTCCCGCCGCGCGCCCTCGGTAATGGCGACGATGCCTGGATGCTTGACCTTGCGCTCTACCGAGATCGCGTAGAACGATTCCTGCACGGCGTCAGTCTGGCCGATCAGTTGCACGGCGTACTGACGACAGACCTCGTCGGCAATCACGCTGGGCGCGACGAAGATGCCGCTGCCAGACTGGCCGAAGGCTTGCATCAAGGCGCTGTCGTCGAACTCTCCGACGATACGCGGTTGTACTTGCTGTTCGGCGAGCCAGCGCAACAAGCGGCTGCGCACGACCGTCTCCTGGCCCGGAATGAGCAACGGCGAATCGTGAAGGCAGTCTGGAAACGATTGTGTCAGGCGTGCGGCGAGCGCGTGCGTGGCAAAGAAGCTCAGGCCGCACTCTCCGAGTTTCTGGCTGTAGCCCTTGATATCCAGATGACTTGGCATGGGGCTGTCAGAGATCACCAGGTCCAAGCGCTGGATGGCAAGGTCGGCCAGCAGCCGCTCGAGTTTGTCTTCGCGGCAATTGATGCGCAGTGTTTCATCTGCTGCCATGGTCGGTGCCAAGAGCCGATAGACGATCGACTTGGGTACCACGTCCGCCACGCCGACACGAAACAGGATCTGCTCCTCGGGGCCGGCGCGCAGTAAGGTTTCCAGTTCGCTGCCAATCTGGAACATCTGCTCGGCGTAGGCCAGCGTCTGGCGGCCGGTTTCAGTCAGTTCCAATTGACGACCGACACGCTGGAACAACTGCAGATCATAGGTTTGCTCAAACAGACTGATCTGACCGCTGATGGTTTGCGGGGTCAGATTCAATTGCTCGCTGGCACGGGTAATGCTGCCAGTCCTGGCCACGACCCAGAAGTAGTGGAGCTGTCGATAATTAAGCATGGGATGTCTGAGCTTTCGTAAAAACCGAAGTATACCCGGTAAAAATACGAATTTTCCTGAAGTGTTGCCCTGCATAGAATGCCTGCCTATAGGCGCGGCTGCGTCGCGGGACATCGACAAGTGAGGACACCATGCTACAACTGAAATCCATTGGTACGCCTTTGGTACTGGCCTTGGTGCTGCTGACTACGGCAGGCTGCGATCAGGCCGAACAGTCTGCGCAACGCGTGCTCGATCAGGCCGCGGAGTCGGCCAGACAGGCGATCGACAAAACGCACGAAACGGCTCAGCAAGCGCTGAACGACACCTTGGGTGGAAAACCGCCCAAGCCGGAAAACCATCAAGACAAGCACGATACCCAAGACATCTGAGCGAAGAGGCACTAAATGGAATACTTGTTGGAACTTGCCGCGAGCCCGACGGCTTGGGTGGCCTTGGCTACGCTGGTGGCAATGGAAATCGTGCTCGGCATCGATAACCTGATTTTCATTTCCATCCTCACCAATAAGCTGCCTGAGGCCTATCGCTCAAAAGCGCGGCGCATCGGTATCAGCATGGCGTTGATCATGCGCTTGGCGCTGTTGTCGACGGTGGCTTGGATCGTCCAGCTTACCGAGCCGGTTATCGAAGTGTTGGGTCACGCATTCTCCTGGAAAGACATGATCCTGATCGCAGGTGGCTTGTTCCTGCTATGGAAGGCGACTAAAGAGATTCATGAAAGCGTAGACCCACGCGGTGCGAAAGAAACCTCGAAGGGTGGCAATACCGTGACACTCGGCTTCGCTGCCGCAATCGGTCAGATCCTGTTGCTCGACATCGTCTTTTCGGTCGATAGCATCATTACAGCCGTGGGCATGACCGAGCACCTGCCGATTATGATCATCGCCGTAATCAGCGCGGTGATCGTGATGTTGGTCGCTGCTGATCCTCTGGCCAAGTTCATCAACGACAACCCCACGGTCGTGATGCTGGCCCTGGGTTTCCTGATCATGATCGGTATGACCCTGATTGCCGAAGGTTTCGGTGCCCACGTACCCAAGGGCTACGTGTACGCGGCGATGGCGTTCTCGACCGCCATCGAGGTGCTTAATATCATGGTGAGACGCGCGCGCATTCGGCGTGAGCAGATGGACGCCTGAGTAGGAAACAGGGGGCTGGCGACAGCCCCTTTTCCTGTCAGGTCAATGTGCCCCCGCATGCCGCCGTGCGCGGCCAGGCGATTGTGGCTTGGGCGAATCGGTGGTTGGGTTGTGGTATGGACGGGCATGGCGACGTGCGATGCGCAGTACCCCCCAAAGCATGGCCGCTGCCACGCTTAGCCACATTGCGATCAACGTGATAATTGCCATTGTCAGGCTCATGGACGTGCCTCCTTCTCTCGGGCGAGCTTTCGGCTCGACCCTCCAGACACTTCTTTAGTGTAGCGCTGCGCCCATGACGTTCCATTGACCTTAGGTCTAGCCGTCAGGGGGATTAGGCTTCACGCCCGCCGCGGGCTGTACCCGAACCCCCCAGGCGCCTATGATCAGCCCCCAGTGCCTGGCACTGTCAGCCAGGCGTCGATACAAGCGAGTGTTCATGTCGCACGATTTTCTCAAGTCCTTGAGCGGTGGTCGGTATAGGTGGCTGGTGGCCTTGCTGTTGACCGCGAATCTCACCGGTTGTGCTTCGACTGCGCCGGCCGCGCTCGACCGACTGCCCCAGCGCGTAGAGATCAGCAGCGTGCCGTTCTATCGCGGTAACGCCAATTACAGCAGCGCCATGGCCTTGGCCGCCTTGCTGTCACAACAAGGCGCGCCCATCACCCCGGGTCTGCTGGACAATGCGCTGGGCATGCCAGAGCGTGCGGCGTCATTGGAAGCCGCGATTGCGCGAGTAGCGCGCGAATATGGAAGGGTGGTGTATCCGCTGGACAAGCGTCTGGATGCCTTGTTGACTCAGGTGGCTGCGGGCAATCCCGTGCTGCTGCGCTACCACGATGGATCCGCGCTGTTTGGGGAGCCGCGCTATGCCGTGCTGATCGGTTACGACCGTTACAAGCAACGTGTGCTGTTGCGTTCAGGCATGAGCCGGCGCCATCTGCTGGATTTCGATACTTTCGAGGGTGCCTGGGTCAAGGAGGGCGCTTGGGCCGTGTTGGTTCAATCGCCCAGCCGGTTGCCTGCTGGAGTTGACCGCCAGCGTTGGGTGAAGGCTGCCGATGAGCTGGCCCGAGAAGGCCAGGAGATTGCCGCTAAACAGGCGCTGCGTAGTCTGGGACAGTAGCGCTGGGTGATGTTCATGCCTGGAGGAAGGGCCGAGCTCCGGCCCTTACTTTCTAGAATCGCGCCGCTCAGAACCCCAGGCGGTCGCGCAGGCTGTAATACCAGGCACCCAGGGCACTGAATGGGACGCGCAGTAGTTGGCCGCCAGGGAACGGATAGTGCGGCAGATCGGCAAAGGCGTCGAAGCGTTCTGCCTGGCCGCGAAGCGCCTCGGCCAGCACCTTGCCGGCCAGATGGGTGTAGGTTACGCCGTGACCTGAACAACCTTGGGAGTAGTAGATGTTGTCGCCAATACGGCCCACCTGCGGCAGGCGCGACAGCGTCAGCAGGAAGTTGCCGGTCCAGGCGTAATCGATCTTTACGTCCTTGAGCTGTGGGAACGCCTTGAGCATTTTTGGACGGATAATCGCTTCGATGTTTGCAGGATCCCGCGCGCCATACACCACGCCACCGCCGAAGATCAGCCGCTTGTCGCCGGTCAGGCGGTAGTAGTCGAGCAGGTAGTTGCAGTCTTCGACGCAGTAATCCTGCGGCAGCAAGGTGCGGGCCAGTTCTTCGCTCAAGGGCTCGGTGGTGATTACCTGGGTGCCGCAGGGCATGGACTTGGCTGCCAGCTCCGGTACCAAATTACCCAGGTACGCATTGCCTGCGACGATAATGAACTTGGCGCGTACCTTGCCTTGTGGCGTGTGTACCTGGGGATTGCTGCCGCGCTCGATGCGTACTGCCGGGCTCTGTTCATAGATGACGCCGCCCAGTGATTCGACTGCAGCCGCCTCGCCCAAGGCCAAGTTCAGCGGATGGATGTGGCCGCCGCTCATGTCCAGCATGCCGCCGACATAGTTGTCGCAGGCTACCACTTCGCGGATGCGTCGTTGATCCATCAACTCCAGTTGATTGTGACCGAAGCGCTCCCACAAGCGTTTCTGCGATTCGAGATGGCCCATCTGTTTGCTGGTCAGCGCGGCAAATACACCGCCATCTTTCAGGTCGCACTGGATGTTGTACTTGGCGACTCGCTCACGGATGATGCGACCCCCCTCGAAAGCCATCTGGCCAAGCAACTGCGCCTGCTGTGGGCCAACGGTGCGCTCAATGACATCGATGTCGCGGCTGTAGCTGTTGACGATCTGGCCACCGTTGCGACCCGACGCGCCGAAACCGACTTTAGCGGCTTCGAGCACCGTGACCTTGAAGCCGCTTTCCAGTAGGAACAGGGCGCTGGAGAGACCGGTGTAGCCGGCGCCGATGATGCACACATCGGTTTCCACCTCACCCTGCAGCGCCGGACGTGGCGGCACCGGGTTGGCCGAGGCGGCGTAGTAAGACTGTGGGTAGGGGGTGTGAGCCATGATGGAAACCTCGTGTTTTATATTTTTAACGCATGGAGCGATGCTATCAATAATAATAAACACCCGCTAGTCACCTGTTGAAAATCCTTCACACCCTGGAATGCCATCTGCGCGGGGCAAATATTTTAATAATCAGTAGGTTAGCGCGAAAAAAACAGTTGACAGCAATTTTATGATGCGTAGAATGCGCCCTCATCGACAGGCACATAGCTCAGTTGGTTAGAGCACCACCTTGACATGGTGGGGGTCGTTGGTTCGAGTCCAATTGTGCCTACCAAATCGACGAAAGGGGCGATCCGCAAGGGTCGCCCCTTTTGCATGTTGCTGATTTTCGAAGTCGCAAAGTTTTTGATTTTTTTGAAGAAAACGCTTTACAGGTGCGTAGGCGAGCTCTAATATGCGCACCACACGACAGGCACATAGCTCAGTTGGTTAGAGCACCACCTTGACATGGTGGGGGTCGTTGGTTCGAGTCCAATTGTGCCTACCAAATCGACGAAAAGGGCGATCCGAAAGGATCGCCCTTTTCGTTTTACGTGTTTTCCCGCGTCTTCCTCCCAGGATCAAGGTTGTGGGGTGCGACAGCGCGAGCGTCGGTCTCTCACTGCCAGCATGATAGAATCCTGCCCCTTCGACTCAGGAGATAGATGCGTGCGCAAGCTGACGGTGGTGATGGCGATAATAGCCCTGGCGGGCTGCGAGAACGAAGTCGAGGGTGTGCACAAGCAGGTCGCAGAGCATCTGCACAACCCCAAGAGCGCCAAGTTCGCCAACGTGCGGATCGACACTCAAGGCTCGATCTGTGGTCAGGTGCGCGGCAAGGACGACGCGGGTCAGTATGAGCCCTATCGCAGTTACGTCGCGATCAAGCATGACGGTCAATACGAGATACTGGTGGATAATAGCGGCAACAATCTGCGCATTCGCGAGGTCTGCGGCGGTGCCGACTTGCAGCGCCGCGCGGATGCATTAGCGGGCGAGCCAGCGCCGGAAGGCTGGGACGTTGAGGTTGTGCAAGGACCTAACATGGGAGCGCTCACCGACATGACCGCACGACTTTTGGAAAAGGGTATTCCCTCGCGCGTCGACTATCGAGAGGGCAAGCCGGTGGTGCTGATGGGGCCGTTCCCCTCCAGGGATGAGGCCGATGCGCGCAAGGCCGATGTCATGGCTCGGCTTGGTACGGACTCGATCGTAATTCAGCATGGTGCTCAGCGCTGATTCGTCCGCCGGCCTGTGGTTGCTGGCTGGCGGGTAATCTGGGTTGGGCAATCTTTCCTTTGTGCAAAACTAAACGCGCCCGTTGCCGGTCCAACGTGACAATGAACCGGCACCGCAGCGCTGGCGCGGCCAGGGTATTGATGTCCAAGGACATTTGCCGGCTATGCTGAGCAGGCACGGCGCCAGGCTAAGCGCGTTGGCGTCATGCGGTTCGGCTATGTGAGCGTTGAAGGAGGGGGCATGTCTAGCCTGGAGCGAGCAATTTTACTGGCGACCCGAGCTCATGCTGGGCAGTTGGACAAGGGTGGTGCGGACTATATCCTGCATCCGCTCAGGGTCATGGCGCGGGTGTCGACCCCTGAGCAGCGAATTGTCGCCGTGCTTCACGATGTGCTCGAAGATACCTCGGTGACTTTGTCCGATTTGGCACGTGAAGGCTTTCCTCTCAAGATACTTGCCGCGCTTCTCGCGCTGAGCCGGCGCGAGAATGAGCGCTATGAGGACTTCGTGGTGCGGCTGGGAAGCGACCCATTGGCCCGTGAGGTCAAGCTGGCAGACCTTGCAGACAACAGTGACCTTTCTCGCCTGGTTTGTCCGGGGCCGGTCGATATGGCGCGTCTTAGTCGCTACCGCGAGGCCAGTGCCTATTTGCAGGCGCTGGCCTGATTGAGCGCCAGCCTGGCCAGTATCGGCCAGGCTGGCGCTCAAGCGATTTCGCTTGAGTCGCGCACCATATCCACATGCGGAATGCCCGCCTCTAGAAACTCCTCGCTGACCACTTTGAAGCCCAGGCGCTCATAGAACGCGGTCGCATGGACTTGCGCACTGAGCATCTGTTGCTTCAGGTTGCGTTTTTGCGCTTCATTGATCACCGCCTTCATGAGGGCGTCGCCGACCTTCAGTCCTCGCCAATCCTTGAGTACCGATACCCTGCCGATGGTGCCGTCTGGCAGCAGGCGCGCAGTGCCTATCGAGTAGTCGCCCTCCATGGCCAGAAAATGCACGGCACCTGGGTCTTCGGCGTCAAACTCCAACTCAGGCGGCACGTGTTGTTCGGCCACGAACACCGCGTTGCGGATGCGTTGGATGTCGGCATTGTCCTTATGCCAGTCGGCGAGACGAACGCGGATTTTATTCATCGGCAAATCCCAAGCTTCCTTGTTGAATCAGCTGGCATACCAGCGTGATGCCTTCTTCCTCTTCCAGCCACTCTGCAAGGTTTTCACTGTGCAGGGCATCGGCGGAACAAATCAGTTGCAAGAGTGCGCGCAGGTGGCCTGAGAGCAGGCGGCTCTGGCCGCTGGCAAACAGCAGCAGATTGTCATCGACTTCCGACCACGCCAGGCGAGCGCTAGGGTTGCGAATCAGTATGGCGCCACGTTCAAGACTGTCGAGCAGATCCTGTTCGGTGAGCGTTTCGCCTGCGACTTGCTCGGGATAGCGGGGTTCAGTCATGAACTGGCCGAACCACGTCAGCAGCAGGCGCTCGTCGCCCATGTGCTCGGCCAGCAGGGCTTTCAGGCGATCCAGCGCGTCGTGCTGAATCTGATGGGGATCGCTGACAGGCTGAGCGTCGGCGTCGCTGTAGCGTTCCTCGTCAGGCAGGAACTGGCTGAGGAAGTCGGTGAAATGGGTGAGCACCTCGGCGGCACTGGGCGCACGGAAGCCGACCGAGTAGGTCAGGCAGTCGTCGACAGCTACACCGTAGTGGGCCAGGCGTGGCGGCAGATAGAGCATGTCGCCCGGCGCCAGCGTCCACTCGTCGCTCTGCTCGAAGTCCGCCAGGATGCGCAGGTCGGCGTGTTCGATCAGTGCGCTGTCGCTGTCGCACATCTGGCCGATCTTCCAGTTGCGTTTGCCGTGACCTTGCAGCAGGAACACGTCGTAATTGTCAAAGTGTGGGCCGACGCTGCCGCCGGGAGCGGCAAAGCTGATCATCACGTCGTCGATGCGCCAGCTTGGCAGGAAGCGGAAATGCTCCAGCAGCTCGGCGACTTCTGGGACGAACTGGTCCACTGCCTGGACCAGCAGCGTCCAGTCACGCTCGGGCAGGGTAGCGAAGGTATCTTCCTCGAACGGCCCGCGACGCATTTCCCAGGGGCGCTCGCCGTGCTCCAGCACCAGGCGCGATTCCACTTCCTCTTCCAGTGCCAGGCCGGCCAATTCGTCGGGATCGATAGGGCTTTCGAAGTCGGTGAATGCCTGGCGTACCAGCAGGGGCTTTTTCTGCCAGTAGTCGCGCAGGAATTCACGGGCTGTGAGGCCGCCAAGCAGCTGCAGTGGAGTATCAGGATTCATGCTCAACCTATTGAAAATAAGAAATTTTAATCCGGGAATAAAAACGCCCGGCTAGGCCGGGCGTGGTCCGCAGGGCGCCGTTCAGATGCGTTTGGCCTGCGCAGCTGCGTTGCCGATGTAGCTGGCTGGCGTCAGCAGTTTGAGCTCGGCCTTGGCCTCGGCAGGCATATCCAGACCTTCGATGAAAGTCTGCAGCGCTTCTGGCGTGATGCCTTTGCCGCGGGTCAGTTCCTTGAGCTTCTCGTACGGGTTTTCGATATTGAAGCGGCGCATCACGGTCTGGATCGGCTCGGCCAGCACTTCCCAGCAGGCGTCGAGGTCTGCGGCGATGCGGGCGGTGTTGATTTCCAGCTTGCCGATGCCCTTGAGGCTGGCTTCATAGGCGATGACGCTGTGGGCGAAGCCGACGCCCAGATTGCGCAGCACGGTGGAGTCGGTCAGGTCACGCTGCCAGCGGGAGATTGGCAGCTTGCTGGCCAGGTGCTGGAACAGCGCGTTGGCGATGCCCAGGTTGCCTTCGGAGTTTTCGAAGTCGATCGGGTTGACCTTGTGCGGCATGGTCGAGGAGCCGATCTCGCCGGCGACGGTCTTCTGCTTGAAGTAGCCCAGCGAGATGTAACCCCAGACGTCGCGGTCGAAGTCGATGAGGATGGTGTTGAAGCGGGCGATCGCGTCGAACAGTTCGGCAATGTAGTCGTGCGGTTCGATCTGCGTCGTGTAGGGATTGAACTGCAGGCCCAATTCGTCTTCGATGAAGGCGCGAGCGTTCTGCTCCCAGTCGATCTGAGAGTAGGCCGACAGGTGAGCGTTATAGTTGCCCACAGCGCCGTTGATCTTGCCCAGCAGCGGAACGGCGGCTACCTGGGCAATCTGGCGCTCCAGGCGATAGACCACGTTGGCCAGTTCCTTGCCCAGCGTGGTTGGCGAGGCGGGTTGGCCGTGGGTGCGCGAGAGCATGGGCACGTCGGCATGCTGATGGGCGAGGGCGCGGATGGCCTCAGCGATCTGGCGCATCAGCGGCAGCAGCACGTCGTCGCGACCGGCACGCAGCATCAGCGCGTGAGACAGGTTGTTGATGTCTTCACTGGTGCAGGCGAAGTGGATGAACTCGCTGACCTTTGCCAGTTCCGGCAATTGGGCTGCCTGCTCCTTGAGCAAGTACTCGATGGCCTTGACGTCGTGATTGGTGGTGCGCTCGATTTCCTTGACGCGCTCGGCATGCTCGAGCTTGAAATCGCTGGCCAGGCTGTCCAGCACGGCGTTGGCTTCAGCAGAAAACGCTGGCACTTCGCCAATTTGCGGGTGGGCGGCCAGACGCTGCAGCCAGCGCACTTCGACCAGGGCGCGGAAACGGATCAGGCCGAATTCGCTGAAGATAGGGCGCAGGGCCTGGGTTTTGCCGGCATAACGGCCGTCTACAGGGGAAACCGCAGTGAGCGAAGAAAGCTGCATGGGGTGCTCTCGGACAGTCGGGCTTTTGGAGGGCGCATATCATACATGAAAATCGCGCCGGGGTCGGGTGGCTGACCAAAGGTGTGGTCATGAAAAGCGTGTCTCGGTCCAACGCAGACAGCTCTAGTCGAAGATGCAGCGGCAGATGCTGCGTTGCCTACGAGGCCAGACCTGTGTGCACAGCGGGTGTAAGCCTCAAGAAGGCGACCGCATCATGTCGTACAGCTCGTTGAGTAGCTTGCGGCGGCTAAAGACCAGTTGCCATCGGTGTCCACCCAGCTGCCGCCATAGGCGTGCGGCGCGGATGCCGGCCAACAGCAACGCACGAATTTTCGAGGCGTTGCTGGCCTGTTGCAGGAAACGCATGTCGCCGTGCACTTGGATGCGCTGACGCAGGGTACTCAGCGTGTCTTGGTACAGCGCGCCGCTGGAGGCGATGACGTTCTCGTGGACGAGTCCGAAGTGGTCTGCTTGCGCCTGGATCTGCGGTAGTCGATTGCCGATGGTCTCCAGCAAGTCATCACGCTTGCCCAGCTGACGCTCCAGGCCCAGCATCGATAGCGCATAGCGCAGTGGTTCGCGTTGCAGGCTGCTGGGGTCGCGTTCAAGGGCGCCGACCAGAGCACGATAGCCCTCACGTAAGTTGAGGTCGTCGCCGCCGAACACTTCCAGGGTGTTTTTGGGGTCGCGCACCAGCAGGCTGCCCAGCAGACAGCCGATATCCGCTTCACTGGACTGCCCGGTTCGGGCGATTCGGTCGACCATGACGGCTGCCTGGAACACGCCACCAAGGGCGATCAACTGCTCCTGCAGGTTGCTCATTCGCGCGGGCTCCAAGGCTCGGCAGTTTCGATCACGCCGCCGCCCAGGCAGATCTCGCCGTCGTAGAACACCACCGACTGTCCAGGCGTCACAGCGCGTTGCGGCTCATCGAATACGGCGCGGTAGCCCTCGGCGGTGCGCTCCAGGGTGCAGGCCTGGTCGCCTTGGCGATAACGGACCTTGGCGCTGAGGCGCCGCGGGCGGGTCAAATCCACCGGGTTGACCCAGTAGATTTCCGAAGCCAGCAGGGCTCGGGAGAACAGCCAGGGGTGCTCGTTGCCCTGGCCAACCGTCAGTACGTTGCGCGAGAGGTCTTTGTCGAGCACATACCACGGCTCGTCGCCTGCGTCTTTCAGGCCACCGATACCCAGCCCCTGACGCTGACCGATGGTGTGGTACATCAAGCCGTGGTGCTGGCCGATGACTTCACCGTCGGTGGTTTGAATCTCACCAGGCTGTGCCGGCAAGTACTGCTTGAGGAAGTCACTGAAGCGGCGCTCGCCGATGAAGCAGATGCCCGTAGAGTCCTTCTTCTTCGCGGTGGCCAGGCCGTGTTTCTCGGCAATGGCACGTACCTCGGGCTTCTCCAGTTCGCCGACGGGAAACAGCGTGCGGGCAATCTCCTTGCCGCCGACGGCGTGCAGGAAATAGCTCTGGTCCTTGTTCGGATCCAGTCCCTTGAGCAGTTCGGTGAGGGCGCCGGTGTCACGCCGACGCACGTAATGCCCCGTAGCAATCAAGTCAGCGCCCAGGGACAGTGCATAGTCGAGGAACGCCTTGAACTTGATTTCGCGGTTGCACAGGATGTCAGGATTGGGTGTGCGACCGGCCTTGTATTCTTCCAGGAAGTGCTCGAACACGTTATCCCAGTACTCGGCGGCGAAATTGGCCGTGTGCAGCGTAATGCCGATGCGGTCACAGACCGCCTGGGCGTCTGCCAGGTCCTCGCGTGCAGTGCAATATTCGGTGCCGTCGTCCTCTTCCCAGTTCTTCATGAACAGACCTTCCACCTGATAGCCCTGCTCCATGAGCAGGAGGGCGGAGACGGATGAGTCGACGCCGCCGGACATGCCGACGATGACGCGGGTCCTGGAGGGGTCTTTGGGTGCTGGACTGGTCATGGCTACCGATGTGTATCAAGGGGAAAAACGCCGATTCTATCAGGCCAGGGCCTGCGCGTCAGTCGCGCAGCAGTGCGAGGCTGTGCAGCGGGCCTGCCAGGTAGTCGTCCAGGCAGCGTGGCACCAGCTCGCTGCGCCAGCGCTCGGAATCGGCTAGCAACTGGGCGCGGGTCAGCCACAGGGCGCGCGTGATATCGCTGTCCAATGGGCGTTCGCGGTGATGATGCACGGGGCGGGCCGCGAAGCAGATGCGTTGATAGGTCACACCGTTGCTGGGGGCGGTATACAGATAAATGCCGACGACGCCAGTCAGCTCGACTTCCCAGGCCGTTTCTTCGAGGGTTTCGCGCAACGCGGCTTGGGCGAGCGTCTCATTGGCTTCGAGATGGCCGGCGGGCTGGTTGAGCACATGCTTGCCAGCCTTGAGCTCTTCGACGAAGAGGAATGTGCCTTCCTGTTCGACGATGGTGGCGACGGTGATATGAGGTTGCCAGGCCATGTTCCGGGCTCCTGTTGGGGGCTTGAAATCATTTGTCCAGAAAGCACAAACCCCGGTTTTAAGCCCGGGGTTTGTGGTGTTGCCTCAGCCGTTTATTACAGCGCAGCGATGGCGTTGTTCAAGGTTTGGCTTGGGCGCATGACCTTGGCGGTCAGTTCGGCATCCGGCGCATAGTAGCCGCCGATGTCGACTGGCTTGCCCTGGACGGCGTTGAGCTCAGCGACGATGGTCGCCTCGTTCTCTGCCAGTGTCTTGGCCAGCGGTGCGAAGCGCGCTTGCAGTGCGGCGTCGTCGGTTTGAGCTGCCAGCGCCTCGGCCCAGTAAAGGGTCAGGTAGAAGTGGCTGCCACGGTTATCGATGCCGCCCACCTTGCGCGAAGGGGACTTGTTGGTGTCCAGGAACTTGCCGGTGGCCTGGTCAAGGGTGTTGGCCAGAACCTTGGCGCGCGGATTGTCGTAGGCGTTGCCCAGGTGCTCGAGTGAGGCTGCCAAGGCAAGGAATTCACCCAGCGAGTCCCAGCGCAGGAAGTTCTCTTCGACCAATTGCTGTACGTGCTTGGGTGCCGAGCCGCCGGCGCCGGTCTCGAACAGGCCGCCGCCGCTCATCAGCGGGACGATCGACAGCATCTTGGCGCTGGTGCCCAGTTCCATGATCGGGAACAGGTCGGTCAGGTAGTCGCGCAGCACGTTACCGGTGACCGAAATGGTGTCCTTGCCTTCGCGAATGCGTGCGAGGGAGAACTTGATGGCGTCGACCGGTGCCAGGATACGGATATCCAGGCCGCTGGTGTCGTGATCCTTCAGGTACTTCTGCACCTTCTCGATCATCACGCCATCGTGAGCGCGTGCCGGGTCCAGCCAGAACACGGCCGGGGTGTTGCTCAGGCGGGCGCGGTTGACGGCCAGCTTGACCCAGTCCTGGATCGGAGCGTCTTTGGTCTGGCACATGCGGAAGATGTCGCCGGCCTCGACGTTCTGCTCCAGCAGAACTTTGCCTTTTCCGTCAACCACACGCACGACGCCGTCGGCTTGGGCTTGGAAGGTCTTGTCGTGGGAGCCGTACTCTTCGGCCTTCTGCGCCATCAGGCCGACGTTTGGCACGCTGCCCATGGTGGTCGGATCGAAGGCGCCGTGCTGCTTGCAATCCTCGATGGTGGCCTGATAGATGCCAGCGTAGCAGCGGTCAGGAATGACAGCTTTGGCATCCTGCAACTCGCCGGCGGTATTCCACATCTTGCCCGAGTCACGAATCATCGCGGGCATCGAAGCGTCGACGATGACGTCGCTCGGTACGTGCAGGTTGGTGATGCCCTTGTCGGAGTTGACCATGGCCAGGGCCGGGCGAACGGCATACAGGGCCTGGATGTCGGCCTCGATCTCGGCTTGCTTCTCGGCAGGCAGGTCTTTGATGCGGGCATACAGGTCGCCGATGCCGTTATTGGCGTTGAAGCCTACTTGGGCCAGGGCGTCGGCATGCTTGCTCAGCACATCGTTATAGAACTCTTCGACGATCACGCCAAACATGATCGGGTCGGAGACCTTCATCATGGTGGCCTTGAGGTGAACCGACAACAGCACGCCAGAGGCCTTGGCGTCGGCGATCTGCTCGGCGATGAAGGTCTTGAGCGCCTTGCGGCTCAGGGTAGCGCAGTCGATGACTTCGGCGGCTTTGACAGCGGTTTTTTCCTTGAGGACGGTGATCTTGCCGTCCTTGCCGACCAGTTCGATGCGCACGTTGTCATCGGCTTCGATCTGCGCCGCTTTCTCGCTGCCATAAAAGTCGCCCTGGCTCATGTGAGCGACGTGCGACTTGGAGTCGGCCGCCCAGGCGCCCATCTTGTGCGGATGCTTGCGCGCATAGTTCTTCACCGACAGCGGGGCGCGGCGGTCGGAGTTGCCTTCACGCAGCACCGGATTCACAGCGCTGCCCTTGATGCGGTCGTAGCGCGCGCGCGACTCTTTCTCTTCGGCAGTGGTCGGCTCATCGGCGTAGTCAGGAATGTTGAAGCCTTTGGCCTGGAGCTCTTTGATCGCCGCCTTGAGCTGCGGAACCGATGCGGAGATGTTCGGCAGCTTGATGATGTTGGCTTCAGGGGTGGTGGCCAGCTGACCCAGTTCCGCCAGATGATCGCCTACCTGCTTCTCTGCGCCCAGTTGCTCGGGGAACGACGCGAGGATACGGCCAGCCAGGGAAATATCGCGGGTTTCGACGGCGATGTCAGCCGAAGCGGTGAAGGCTTCGATGATCGGCAGCAGCGAGTAGGTGGCGAGGGCGGGGGCTTCGTCGGTGAAGGTATAGATGATCTTGGAACGGGTGGGCATGCGGGTTAACTCTCTGTGTGCTGAGCGTACTCGAGTCTCGAGGTGCGCAGGGTAGGCGCTTCGCCCTGGCGGTGCCTTGAGCGGATGGTCGAGAGGCTGCGAGCGGTGATGGTGGATGCATCAGTCGAGCGTCAAGTGCTGGGTGCGGTAACAGCCCAGGCTTACTGGCCTTACCTGGCCGAGGGCGAGCCGCCTATTCCAGGGGTTCGCCCCGATGACCCTGTGGTCAGGGACGGAGTATATCAAACCCTTCGGTCGATTCAGCAAGGCGAAGCGCTATCGACGCCTTTATAAGACCAAAGATGTACGGGCAATGTGACGAGATGCCGCAGGTGGCGATTCATCGTCGTGATACACAAGGTTATTTTGTGTAACAAAAAAAGCCGGTCATGCCTCTTTTTTAGCGCAGGCAGCCGGCCTTCTTCGAGGTGCGGTGAACGCGGTCAGGCCCTGGCAGTCTCGCTCTGCCGGTTGGCATCGGTGACGGTGGTATCGGCTTTGGCGCCAGCGATGTTGACAGCATGGAGGCCTTTGGGGCCTTGCACGACGTCGAATGTCACTGCCTGGCCAGCCTTCAATGTCCGGTAGCCATCCATCTGAATCGCGGAGTAGTGGGCGAACAGGTCGTCCGTCTTGCCGTCTTCATTGATGAATCCATAGCCCTTGGCATTGTTGAACCACTTGACTTTACCGCTTGCCATCCCTATGTCCCTCTGCAAAGGACTCCATCACTGGAGTATCATCCACGTCATCCGCATACGAACCATGCGAAAAAATCTGGTTGACTGCGCGGATCTTTATACACCACGGTGGGCTCTTATTGGTTGTAACACCGTTTTGCCGATAGTCAAGGTCATGCGGCAGCCGCGCCGGCGGTGACTGTGCGGTCGACCCACAACCCTAACCTGTCGATATGATGAAATTCTTTCCATGCATGCACTCAGGCAGATTCGACTAACATTCAATCAGGATCGCCCGAAGTCCGATGAGGACGATGGGGCAGGTCTGGCGGTCCAAGAAGCCAAGCCAATCCTTCAGGCTCCACCGATGTACAAGGTGGTTTTGTTCAACGATGACTACACACCGATGGATTTCGTCGTCGAAGTGCTCGAAACGTTCTTCAGTCTGAACCGCGAGCTGGCGACGAAGATCATGCTGACTGTCCACACCGAGGGGCGTGCAGTGTGCGGATTGTTTACCCGCGACATTGCCGAAACCAAGGCCATGCAGGTCAATCAATACGCAAGAGAAAGCCAGCATCCGCTACTCTGTGAAATCGAGAAGGACGGTTAATCGCCGACCACTTGGGTATGAGGTGAAGCTATGTTAAACCGCGAGCTCGAAGTCACCCTCAATCTTGCCTTCAAGGAGGCACGTTCGAAGCGTCATGAATTCATGACCGTCGAACACCTGCTGTTGGCGCTCCTTGACAACGAGGCGGCTGCGACCGTTCTGCGCGCCTGTGGCGCCAATCTCGACAAGCTCAAGCATGATCTGCAGGAGTTCATCGATTCCACTACCCCTCTGATCCCGGTGCATGACGAAGACCGCGAGACACAGCCAACGTTGGGTTTCCAACGCGTGCTGCAGCGCGCTGTTTTCCATGTGCAAAGCTCCGGCAAGCGTGAAGTGACCGGCGCCAACGTGTTGGTCGCGATCTTCAGTGAGCAGGAGAGCCAGGCGGTGTTCCTGCTCAAGCAGCAGAGCGTGGCCCGGATCGATGTGGTCAACTACATCGCGCACGGCATCTCCAAGGTGCCGGGCCATGGTCCGAATACTGAAGGCGATCAGGACATGCAGGACGAGGATGGCGCAGAAGCGTCCTCGTCGAGCAATCCGCTGGATGCCTATGCCAGCAATCTCAACGAGCTGGCCCGCGCCGGTCGCATCGACCCCCTGGTCGGGCGCGAGCAGGAAGTCGAGCGGGTTGCGCAGATCCTCGCGCGTCGGCGCAAGAACAATCCGCTGCTGGTGGGTGAAGCCGGTGTCGGCAAGACGGCCATCGCAGAAGGGTTGGCCAAGCGTATCGTCGATGGCCAGGTGCCTGACCTGCTGGCGCAAAGCGTAGTGTATTCGCTGGATCTCGGCGCGCTGTTGGCTGGCACCAAGTACCGGGGCGACTTCGAGAAGCGTTTCAAGGCATTGCTCGGTGAGCTGCGCAAGCGCCCTCAAGCCATCCTGTTCATTGATGAAATCCATACCATCATCGGTGCTGGTGCGGCATCCGGTGGGGTGATGGATGCCTCCAACCTGCTCAAGCCGCTGCTGTCTTCGGGTGATATCCGCTGCATTGGCTCCACGACTTTCCAAGAGTTCCGTGGCATTTTCGAGAAAGATCGAGCGCTGGCGCGGCGCTTCCAGAAAGTCGACGTCAGCGAGCCCTCCGTGGAGGACACCGTTGGCATTCTGCGTGGGTTGAAAGGGCGCTTCGAGAGTCATCATCACATCGAATACAGCGATGAAGCGCTTCGCGCGGCTGCCGAGTTGGCTGCGCGCTACATCAATGACCGGCACATGCCGGACAAGGCTATTGATGTGATCGACGAAGCCGGCGCCTACCAGCGCCTGCAGCCGGAGGCCAATCGGGTCAAGCGTATCGACGTGCCGCAGGTGGAGGACATCGTGGCCAAGATCGCGCGTATCCCGCCAAAGCATGTCACCAGCTCCGACAAGGAACTGCTGCGCAATCTTGAGCGTGATCTGAAAC
The DNA here is from genome assembly GCF_047039205.1 of Pseudomonas sp. SC11. Classification (NCBI taxonomy): domain Bacteria; kingdom Pseudomonadati; phylum Pseudomonadota; class Gammaproteobacteria; order Pseudomonadales; family Pseudomonadaceae; genus Pseudomonas; species Pseudomonas sp. SC11. The sequence continues at coordinate 2,266,312 of NZ_CP178183.1, forward strand.
TCACCGTGTTCGGTCAGGATGCGGCAATCGATTCACTGTCGACTGCGATCAAGCTGTCGCGAGCAGGCCTGAAGGCACCCGACAAGCCCGTAGGCTCCTTCCTGTTCGCAGGCCCTACGGGGGTCGGCAAGACCGAAGCTGCTCGGCAGTTGGCCAAGGCACTGGGTGTCGAGTTGGTGCGCTTCGACATGTCGGAGTACATGGAGCGGCACACCGTATCGCGCTTGATCGGCGCGCCTCCTGGTTACGTTGGATTCGACCAGGGTGGGCTGCTGACCGAAGCCATCACCAAACAGCCACACTGCGTGTTGCTGCTCGATGAAATCGAGAAAGCTCATCCGGAGGTCTTCAACCTGCTGCTGCAGGTCATGGACCATGGCACCCTGACCGACAACAATGGGCGCAAGGCGGACTTCCGTAACGTCATTCTGATCATGACGACAAATGCCGGGGCGGAAACTGCGTCGCGGGCTTCGATTGGCTTCACTCATCAAGATCACGCGTCGGACGCGATGGAGGTCATTCGCAAGAGCTTCACGCCGGAGTTCCGCAACCGTCTGGATACCATCATTCAGTTCGGTCGCTTGAGCCACGAAACGATCAAGAGCATCGTCGACAAGTTCCTTATCGAGCTTCAAGCTCAACTGGAAGACAAGCGCGTGCTGCTCGAGGTCAGTGACGAGGCGCGTGGTTGGCTGGCAAGCAAGGGGTATGACGTGCAGATGGGGGCTCGACCTATGGCGCGGCTCATTCAGGACAAGATCAAGCGGCCTCTGGCTGAAGAGATCCTGTTCGGTGAGTTGTCCGAGCATGGCGGCGTGGTGCATGTGGAACTGCGCGATGGCGAGCTGGTGTTCGACTTCGAGACCGCGGCCGAAGTGGCTTGAGCAACGGGGCCGCTGTGCGGCCCTGGCGCTTTGGTAGGCTGCACAAAAAAAGCCCGGCGCATTGGCCGGGCTTTTTTTGTGGCTGAAGCTTAGCGCGCGCGGTAGGTGATGCGGCCCTTGCTCAGGTCATAAGGCGTCAGTTCGACGCGGACCTTGTCGCCAGTGAGGATGCGGATGTAGTTCTTGCGCATTTTTCCGGAAATGTGCGCAGTGACAACGTGGCCGTTTTCCAGCTCCACGCGAAACATGGTGTTTGGAAGGGTGTCGACGACACTGCCTTCCATTTCGAAGCTGTCTTCTTTCGACATGCAGTAAAACCCTCGGTGTCCAGAGATGGCCCGACGCGCAACTGCACCGGGCAAAAAAAGTGGCGTGGATTATGCCTGAAAAATGTATTTCAAGCCAATGCTTTCAGTTCAGACTGACCCAGCGCTGGTTGATCAGCAGCTCGATGGGGCGGTATTGGGTCTTGTAGTTCATCTTCTGACAATTCTTGATCCAGTAGCCAAGATAGACCGCCTCCAGATCCTGGCGTAGCGTCTCAGCGATCTGCCAGAGGATGGCAAAGCGGCCCAAGCTACGGCGCTCTTCATCTGGATCGTAGAAGGTATACACCGCCGATAGGCCATTGGGCAGCAGGTCACATACCGCCACTGCAAGCAGACGACCATGCAGGCGAAATTCGTAGAACCAACTGAAGGGCAGGTCGCGTACCAGAAACGTGGAGAACTGGTCGCGACTGGGCGGGTACATGTCGCCGTCAGCGTGACGCGTTTCTATGTAGCGGCGATACAGATCGAAATATTCTTCTTTGAAAGCCGGTCGCGCGGGGCTGACCACAAGGTCCTCATTGCGCTTGAGAATGCGTCGCTGCTGACGGTTGGGCACGAAGCGTGCTGCGGGGATGCGTGCCGGTACGCAGGCAGAGCAGCTCTGGCAGTGAGGTCGGTAGAGGTGATCGCCGCTGCGGCGAAAGCCCATTTCCGACAGGTCGGCATACACATGTACGTCCATCGGCTGGCTGGGGTCCAGGAACAGGGTCGTCGCCTGCTCATCGGGCAGGTAGCTGCAGGAGTGGGGTTGAGTGGCATAGAACTTCAACCGCGCCAGCTCTGTCATGATCGCCCCCTGGGCAAGACGTTGCTCTAAGTGTATGCCAGCTCTGGGCGGTCGCCTAGCGCGTCCAGGCTGCGTCGCAGGCGTGGTCGAGATGGCATGACAGATAGTCGGCGAACGCCCTCCGGCTGATAGCGCGCGCGCCGAGGCTATGCAGGTGATCGGTGGGCATCTGGCAGTCGATCAACACAAAGCCAGCTTCGCGCAGACGTTCAACCAGCGTCACGAAACCGACCTTGGAGGCATTGTCGGCGCGGCTGAACATGGATTCGCCGAAGAATAGACGGCCCATGGCCAGGCCGTATAGGCCGCCAACCAGTTCGCCGGCCTGGCGTACCTCGACCGAATGAGCGATACCGCGGTGGTGCAACTCGCGGTATGCCGCCTGCATGCTGTCGGTGATCCAGGTGCCGTCGGCGTAATCGCGGGGTGCGGCGCAGGCGGCGATTACACTGGCGAAATCGGTGTCGAAGCTGACTTGGTAGCGGCCCTGACGCATCAGCTTGGCCAGCGACCGGGATACGTGAAGTTCGTCCGGTAACAGCACGGTGCGAGGATCGGGCGACCACCAAAGAATCGGCTGTCCGTCCTGATACCAAGGGAAGCAGCCGTGGCGGTAGGCCTGAATCAGGCGTTCGGGTGTGAGATCGCCTCCCGCGGCGAGTAAGCCGTTGGGCTCGTTGAGGGCTTTATTGAGGGGGGGGAAGTTCAGCGAGTCGCGGGTCAGCCAGGTGAGCATGGTGATTCGGCGGTAGGGGAGGGGAGTGACGAGCATGGCGGCAGGCGTCGTCGAGGTCAATGTCTGGGCTGTTGCAGCATGCTGGGCTGCAGGAGTGGCGCGGCTCGTCGAGCTGTTTCACCGCTAGCCGATGGGCATCTGGCACCATCGCCGACATTTGCTGTCATACCTGTGCAAAAATACAGCATAAGCCTTTGTCACAGAACAAAATGCATGCTCAAATTGCACCCATGGAAATCGGCCCCCCGTCCATGCGCCACGCGGCGTGCCGCCATGGCGGCAGGCGGGCAGTAATGTTAAAAGTAGTGGTTCGTCGGCCATTCACCGGCCCGATCACTATTTAACGCGCATCAAGCGCAGGAATAGACGCGTTTTGAAGAAATCCACTGCATCCCCGACTCCGTTGCCAGTGCCGCTATGGCGCCAGCAGTTGCATTATCGCCTCAAGGAAGGCGCGCTGATTGCCGTCGGTGCGCTGTGCCTGTACCTGTGGATGGCACTGCTGACCTACGACACATCCGACCCAAGCTTTACCCACACCAGCAATGTCGATCAGGTTCAGAACGCTGCTGGCCGCGCCGGCGCGTTCTTCGCCGACATCCTGTTCATGGTGCTTGGCTACTTTGCCTATATCTTTCCTTTGCTGCTGGCGATCAAGACCTGGCAGATCTTCCGTGAACGTCACCAGCCCTGGCAATGGAGTGGGTGGCTGTTCTCCTGGCGCCTGATCGGCTTGGTATTTCTTGTGCTGTCGGGCGCAGCGCTGGCGCACATTCATTTCCATCCGCCCGCCAGTATTCCATTTTCGGCGGGCGGTGCGCTGGGCGAGAGCCTTGGGGAACTGGCGCGCAACCTGCTGAACGTGCAGGGCAGCACCTTGATGTTCATCGCGTTGTTCCTGTTCGGCCTGACGGTGTTCACCGACTTGTCCTGGTTCAAGGTCATGGACCTGACCGGCAAGATCACCCTTGACCTGTTCGAGCTGGTCCAAGGCGCCGCGTCGCGCTGGTGGGCCGCGCGCAACGAACGCAAGCGGCTGGTGGCGCAGTTGCGCGAGGTCGATGAGCAGGTCGAGGACGTTGTCGCGCCCGTGGTTGTCGACAAGCGCGAGCAGATCAAGGCGCGCGAACGCATCATCGAACGTGACGAATCCTTGAGCAAGCATGTGGCACAGCGCGAGCAGCAGCCCGCACCGGTGATCAACCTGCCGGCACCGGTCAAGGCACCCGAGCCCAGCAAGCGGGTCATGAAAGAAAAACAGGCGCCGCTGTTCGTCGATAGCGCCGTGGAAGGAACGCTCCCATCGATCTCGATTCTCGATCCTGCCGAACAGAAAAAGATCGAGTATTCGCCCGAGTCCCTGGCTGGAGTGGGGCATCTGCTGGAGATCAAGCTCAAGGAGTTCGGGGTCGACGTTTCCGTAGACTCGATCCACCCGGGGCCGGTGATCACTCGCTACGAAATCCAGCCAGCTGCCGGGGTCAAGGTCAGCCGCATCGCCAACCTTGCGAAGGACCTCGCGCGCTCGCTGGCAGTGACCAGCGTGCGGGTGGTGGAGGTCATTCCCGGAAAGACTACCGTCGGTATCGAAATTCCCAACGAAAATCGTCAGATGGTGCGTTTCTCCGAGGTGTTGTCCACGCCTCAGTATGACGAGCAGAAGTCGCCCGTCACGCTGGCGCTGGGCCATGACATCGGCGGCAAGCCGGTCATCACGGACTTGGCCAAGATGCCGCATTTGCTGGTGGCGGGTACCACCGGTTCGGGTAAGTCGGTGGGTGTCAACGCGATGATCCTGTCGATCCTGTTCAAGTCCAGCCCGGAAGATGCGCGGCTGATCATGATCGACCCGAAAATGCTCGAGCTGTCGATTTACGAAGGCATTCCGCACTTGTTGTGCCCGGTCGTCACCGACATGAAGGACGCCGCCAACGCTCTGCGTTGGAGCGTCGCCGAGATGGAGCGCCGCTACAAGCTGATGGCTGCGATGGGCGTACGTAACCTGGCCGGCTTCAACCGCAAGGTCAAAGACGCCCAGGATGCCGGTGAGGTCATCCACGATCCGCTGTACCGCCGTGAAAGCATGGAGGACGAACCTCCGGCGCTGAAAACCCTGCCGACTATCGTGGTGGTGGTCGACGAATTTGCCGACATGATGATGATCGTCGGCAAAAAGGTCGAAGAGCTGATTGCCCGTATCGCCCAGAAGGCGCGTGCAGCCGGCATTCATTTGATTCTCGCTACACAGCGTCCGTCGGTCGATGTGATCACTGGTCTGATCAAGGCCAACATTCCTACGCGTATGGCGTTCCAGGTGTCGAGCAAGATCGACTCGCGAACTATCATCGACCAGGGCGGCGCCGAACAACTGCTCGGCCATGGCGACATGCTCTACATGCCGCCGGGTACCAGTCTGCCCATCCGCGTTCACGGTGCATTCGTTTCCGACGACGAGGTTCACCGCGTTGTAGAGGCCTGGAAGTTGCGCGGTGCCCCTGATTACAACGACGATATCCTCAACGGCGTCGAGGAAGCCGGTAGCGGTTTCGAGGGCGGCGGTGGAGGTGGCGATGGCGACGACTCGGAAACCGACGCGCTCTATGACGAAGCTGTGCAGTTCGTGCTGGAAAGTCGCCGGGCGTCCATTTCGGCAGTACAGCGCAAGCTCAAGATCGGCTACAACCGTGCCGCGCGGATGATCGAGGCGATGGAGATGGCCGGCGTGGTCACTCCAATGAACAGCAACGGCTCGCGGGAAGTGATAGCTCCGGGCGGCCCGCGCGATTGATGATTGTCTTGCCGGGTGCGAAGCATCGTGTCCGGCCTATCCACTGCTCAATGAGGACTCCCATGCGCGCAATTCGCATGCTGTTGGTTTCTGCCCTGACCCTGGGCCCGCTCACCGCGTACGCCGGTGAGCAAGACGTACAGCGCCTGACCCAGTTGCTGGAAAAATCCCAGACCATCGAGGCCAATTTTTCCCAACTGACCCTGGATGCCAGCGGCACGAGTCTGCAGGAGACTAAAGGGAAGATGACGGTCAAACGTCCTGGCCTGTTCTACTGGCATACGGATGCTCCACAAGAGCAAGTCGTGGTTTCCGATGGCCAGAAAGTTACCCTGTGGGACCCGGATCTGGAGCAGGCCACGGTGAAGAAGCTTGATGTGCGCCTGAGCCAGACGCCGGCGTTACTGCTGTCCGGTGATGTGTCCAAGATCAGCCAGAGTTTCGATATCGTTTCCAAGGAACAGGGCGAGGTCATGGATTTCACCCTCAAGCCCAAGACCAAGGACACGTTGTTCGACTCCTTGCGTATCTCTTTCCGCAAGGGACTGATCAATGACATGCAACTGATCGACAGCGTCGGCCAGCGCACCAATATTCTGTTCAATGGGGTCAGGGCCAACCAGGCGATCCCGGCGAGCACGTTCCAGTTCAAGATCCCGGACGGCGCTGACGTCATCCAGGAGTAACGCGAGGCACCATGGACCTGTTTCGAAGCGAGCCTGTCGCCCAGCCGCTGGCAGCCCGATTGCGTCCGTCCAACCTGGACGAGTACGTGGGCCAGGAGCACCTGCTGGCGCGCGGCAAGCCGCTGCGCGAGGCACTGGAGCAGGGTGCTCTGCACTCGATGATCTTCTGGGGACCGCCCGGTGTCGGCAAGACCACCTTGGCGCGGCTGCTGGCGCAGTTTTGCGACGCGCATTTCGAAACCGTGTCGGCTGTGCTGGCCGGGGTCAAGGAGATTCGTCAGGCCGTGGAAGTGGCCAAGCAGCAAGCCGGTCAGTACGGTCGACGCACGATTCTATTCGTCGATGAAGTGCACCGCTTCAACAAGTCCCAGCAGGACGCTTTCTTGCCCTATGTGGAAGACGGCACCCTGCTGTTCATCGGCGCCACCACCGAGAACCCCTCCTTCGAGCTGAACAACGCCTTGCTGTCGCGGGCGCGTGTCTATGTACTCAAGAGTCTGGACGAAGCCGCTCTGCGCAAACTGGTCGATCGCGCCCTGAGTGAAGAGCGTGGATTGGGCCAGCGCAATCTACGAGTCGGAGATGAAGCCTTCGCCATGCTCATGGCCGCTGCCGACGGTGACGGTCGGCGCATGCTCAACTTCCTGGAAAATGCCTCGGACCTTGCCGAAGACGGCAGCGAGATCGATGTGCAGATGCTGCAGAGTCTGCTCGGTGATAGTCGACGGCGCTTCGACAAGGGTGGCGAGGCGTTCTATGACCAGATATCGGCACTGCACAAGTCGGTTCGCGGTTCCAATCCTGACGGCGCGCTGTATTGGTTCGCGCGGATGCTCGATGGCGGTTGCGATCCGCTGTACATCGCCCGTCGGGTGGTGCGCATGGCCAGCGAGGACATCGGTAATGCCGATCCGCGTGCACTGAGCCTGTGTCTGGCGGCCTGGGACGTACAGGAGCGGCTAGGCAGCCCCGAGGGTGAGTTGGCGGTGGCCCAGGCCATTACCTACCTGGCGTGTGCGCCCAAGAGCAATGCCGTGTACATGGGTTTCAAGACGGCGCTGCGGGAGGCTTCCGAGCACGGTTCGCTGGAGGTTCCGTTACATTTGCGTAACGCACCGACCAAGCTGATGAAGCAGTTGGGCTATGGCGATGAATACCGCTATGCCCACGATGAGCCGGATGCTTATGCGGCAGGTGAGGACTACTTCCCCGATGCCTTGGCGCCGCGGCCCTATTACCAACCGGTGCCGCGCGGCCTGGAACTGAAGATCGGCGAAAAGCTGCGCCACTTGGCCGAACTGGATCGCAACAGTCCACGGCAACGGAGAAAAACGTGATTGCACTCGTCGCATCGGTCAGCGCTGCGGGCATTGTCGGCACTTTGTTGCGCTTCGCTGCAGGTAACTGGGTCAATGCCCACTGGCCACGGCACTTCTATCTCGCTACGCTTGCGGTCAATCTGGTGGGCTGCCTGATCATCGGCGTGCTCTACGGCATGTTCCTCAACAAGCCGGGCGTGCCTATCGAGGTACGGGCCGGACTGATCGTCGGCTTCGTCGGTGGCCTGACCACCTTTTCGTCCTTTTCACTGGACACCGTGCGCCTGCTCGAAAGCGGACAGGCGCCGCTGGCATTCGGCTACGCCGCCGCCAGTGTACTGGGCGGCCTGCTCGCGACCTGGGCTGGCCTCGCTCTGACCCGAATCTGAACCAACACCTTCATATAACGAGAGAACGATATGCTCGATGCCAAACTGTTACGCGGCCAACTTCAGGAAGTGGCGGATCGCCTGGCCTCCCGTGGCTTCAGCCTGGATGTCGCGCGCATCGAATCACTGGAAGAGCGTCGCAAATCGGTGCAGACCCGCACCGAGCAGCTGCAGGCCGAGCGTAATGCCCGCTCCAAGTCCATCGGCCAGGCCAAGGCCAAGGGCGAAGACATTGCGCCGCTGATGGCGGATGTCGAGCGCATGGCCAACGAGCTGGCCACCGGCAAGACCGAACTGGACGAGATCCAGGCCGAGCTGGACGGCATCGTGCTGACCATCCCCAATTTGCCTGATGCCAGCGTACCCGTCGGCCCGGACGAAGAGGCCAACGTCGAGGTGCGTCGCTGGGGTACAGCGCCTGAATTCGATTTCGATATCAAGGATCACGTCGCCCTTGGCGAGATCAGTGGCGGCCTGGACTTCGAAACCGCCGCCAAGCTGTCCGGCGCTCGTTTCGCCTTGCTGCGCGGTCCGATCGCTCGCCTGCATCGAGCCCTGGCGCAGTTCATGATCAATCTGCACACCAGCGAGCATGGCTACGAAGAGGCCTATACCCCGTACCTGGTTCAGGCTCCGGCATTGCAAGGTACCGGTCAGTTGCCGAAGTTCGAGGAAGACCTGTTCAAGATCAGCCGCGAAGGTGAAGCTGACTTCTACCTGATCCCTACCGCCGAAGTGTCGCTGACCAACATCGTTTCCGGCGAAATCCTCGACGCCAAGCAACTGCCGATCAAGTTCGTTGCGCACACTCCCTGTTTCCGCAGCGAGGCGGGTGCGTCGGGTCGTGATACGCGCGGCATGATTCGTCAGCATCAGTTCGACAAGGTCGAGATGGTACAGATCGTCGAACCGGGTAAGTCCATGGAGGCGCTGGAAGGCCTGACCGCCAACGCCGAACGCGTCCTGCAATTACTCGAACTGCCTTACCGAGTATTGGCGCTGTGCACCGGGGACATGGGCTTCAGTGCAGTGAAAACCTATGACCTCGAAGTCTGGGTGCCTAGCCAGGGCAAGTATCGCGAGATCAGCTCCTGCTCCAACTGCGGCGATTTCCAGGCTCGACGCATGCAAGCACGCTGGCGCAACCCGGAGACTGGCAAGCCGGAGCTCGTGCACACCCTCAATGGCTCGGGCCTGGCCGTGGGCCGTACGCTGGTTGCGGTGCTGGAAAATTACCAGCAGGCTGACGGGTCGATTCGCGTGCCAGAGGTACTCAAGCCCTACATGGGCGGCGTCGAGGTCATTTGCTAAATGAAATACCTGCCACTGTTCCACCGGTTGCAGGGCGGGTGGGTGCTGGTTGTCGGCGGCGGCGAGATCGCCTTGCGCAAGGCGCGTCTGTTGGCAGAGGCCGGCGGCCTGCTACGCGTAGTGGCGCCTGAGGTCGATGGTCAGCTCGCTACGCTGGCCAGGGAAGGCGGCGGAGAGGTGCGGGTGCGCGGCTACCAGGTTGGCGACCTGGAAGGTTGTCGGCTGGTGATCGCGGCCACCGACGATGCGGCTCTTAACGCTCAGGTGTCGGCCGATGCGCAGGCCGTGAACCTGCCGGTCAATGTGGTGGATGCTCCGGCGCTGTGCACTGTGATCTTCCCGGCAATCGTCGATCGTTCGCCGCTGGTGATCGCGGTGTCCAGTGGCGGCGACGCACCTGTACTGGCACGTCTGATTCGCGCCAAATTCGAGGCCTGGATTCCATCGGCTTACGGTGAGCTGGCGGGTTTGGCCGCGCGTTTTCGTGACAAGGTCAAAGGTCTCTATCCGGACGTCAACCAGCGGCGGGGCTTCTGGGAAACCGTGTTCCAAGGTCCGATCGCCGAACGTCAATTGGCTGGGCAGGGGGCGGAGGCTGAGCGTCTGTTGCAGGCGATGGTCGACGGTGCGCCTGTTCAGCAAGGGGGTGAGGTATACTTGGTCGGCGCCGGTCCTGGCGACCCCGATCTGTTGACCTTCCGTGCCTTGCGGCTGATGCAGCAGGCTGATGTCGTGCTGTATGACCGCCTGGTGGCTCCGGCCATCATCGACATGTGCAGGCGCGACGCAGAACGTATCTATGTTGGCAAGCGCCGGGCAGACCACGCGGTGCCCCAGGAGCAGATCAATCGCCTGCTGGTCGATCTGGCTCGTCAAGGCAAGCGTGTGTTACGCCTGAAAGGCGGCGACCCATTCATTTTCGGGCGCGGTGGCGAGGAAATCGAAGAGCTCGCAGCAGAGGGTATTCCGTTTCAGGTTGTGCCTGGGATTACCGCAGCCAGCGGCTGTTCGGCGTATGCCGGCATTCCGCTGACCCATCGCGATCACGCCCAATCGGTGCGTTTCGTCACTGGCCATCTCAAAGATGGCACCAGCAACCTGCCGTGGACTGACTTGGTCGCGCCTGCACAGACGGTAGTGTTCTATATGGGACTGGTCGGGTTACCGGCTATCTGCGCCGAACTGATCCGCCATGGGCGAGCGCCCAGCACACCAGCGGCGCTGGTACAGCAAGGCACGACGCGCAACCAGCGGGTATTCACCGGTACCTTGGCCGACCTGCCTGAGTTGGTGGCCCGTCACGACGTTCACGCTCCAACGCTGGTGATTGTGGGCGAAGTGGTGCAACTGCGCGAAAAACTGGCATGGTTCGAAGGCGCACAAAACAGCTGAACTCTAGCGGGGCCGCTGAGCGGCCCCGTTAGGTTCTACGCTTCAAAAATGCCGTTACCCGGCAAGCGCGTCCGGTCATGTGGCAAGCCGAAGTCTTGCTGCGGTCCCTTGGGTACGATGCCGTTCGGATTGATGGTCTTGTGGCTGAGGTAATAGTGATTCTGGATATGCTGCATATCCACGGTATCTGCGATTCCTGGCCACTGATACAGCTCCCGTAGCCAGTTCGAGAGGTTGTGGTAATCGGCTACGCGACGCAGGTTGCATTTGAAGTGGCCGTGGTACACGGCGTCGAAACGCACCAGCGTAGTGAACAATCGTACATCGGCTTCGGTCAGGTATTCACCGGCCAGGTACCGGCGTGTGTCCAGCAATGTTTCCAGGCGATCCAGCTCGTCGAACACCTCGTCGAACGCTTCCTCGTAGGCGTGCTGGGTAGTGGCAAAGCCTGCCCGGTAAACGCCGTTGTTCACGGCCGGGTAAATGCGTTCGTTCAGCGCGTCGATGGTGCTGCGCAGCATCTCCGGATAGAGATCCAGTCGGTTGCCGGTCAGTGCGTCGAAGGCGGTGTTGAAGAGGCGGATGATTTCCGCCGACTCGTTGTTGACGATACGCTGCTCTTGCTTGTCCCACAGTACCGGCACCGTAACGCGGCCGCTGTAGTGCGGATCGTCCGATGTGTAGCGCTGGTAGAGGTACTGCAGTCCATCGAGCGCATCGCCGGTCGAGCCCTGCGCGGTGTCAAAGGTCCAGCCATGCTCGCCCATCAACCAACTGACCACTGAGACGTCGATCAAGGGTTGCAAGCCTTTGAGGGTGCGCATTATCAGGGTGCGATGGGCCCAGGGGCACGCCAGCGAAACGTACAGGTGATAGCGTCCCGCTTCGGCAACTGGCAACGCGCCGCGGCGTTGCGAGTCTTCGCGACGAAAAGCGCCGTCCTTGCTGTTTTCGTACCACTGGTCATGCCAGCGGCCATCGATCAAAAGGCCCATGTGAGCGCTCCAATAGCCAGGTCATTTGGTGATTGGAGACCAGTCTATGGAATATCGTTCGAGCGACCAGTGCAAAGATCGCCTGCTTTTGATCGATTAACCAGATGTATTGCGCGCCTGCCAAGCCTCTCGAGCGTTACTGAAGGCCTGCTCACGGTCTTGTCCGAGCCCACGTAGCGCGAGGGCGATGGTCGCTATGACTGCCAACTCGCCGTAGCTGTCATGCGCCTCTGCGCGCCACACCGCCAGCAAGTGGTGTGGGTCCAGACTTGCCGGTTTGACGTGACGCTGGGCGCTCAACGCTGGCCATTCGTCGTCCCAGGCCAGGCTGTCATCGGTGCCATAGAGATGGCTGACAACGTCTGGATTGACCTCGATCTCACCGCCATCGCCCTTGATCACCAGCGCGGAGTCACCGAGCAGTCGACTGGCTTCGCGGTGAACGGCCTGGTAACCCGGATGGAAAATACTCTGTAGGCTGCGGCGAGCGCCGAGCGGATTGAGTACACGGGCCAGCGAGTGGATGGGTGAACGCAGGCCCAAGGTATTGCGCAGGTCGATCATGCGCTGCAATTGCGGTGCCCAGTCTTGCAAGGGGGCGAATGCCAGGCCGCGCTGGTCAAGGCTGTTGGCCACCGCTTGCCAGTCGCGGCACAGAGGGATATCGAGCAGCCCGAGCAACTGCTCGGTATACAAGCGCCCGGCGGTATGAGCGCCGCCGCCGTGCATGAAGATGCGCACGCCGGTGTTGGCCAGGCACTTGGCCGCGAGCAGATACCACGGCAGGTGACGCTTCTTGCCGGCGTAGCTTGGCCAGTCCAGGTCGACTGCCAGGGGTGGTGCTTGCACCTGGCTGCGCAGCGCTTGTGTGAAGCCTGCCAGCTCCTCCGGACTTTCTTCCTTATGTCGCAGCAGCATGAGGAACGCGCCGAGCTGGGTGTCCTCGACCTTGCCTTCGAGCAGCATCGTCATCGCCGCGCGGGCTTCTTCGCGGGTCAGGCCGCGCGCGCCGCGCTTGCCCTTGCCAAGAATGCGCACGAACTCGGCGAAGGGGTGTTCGGCCGGCGTGTGCACGTTAAGCGGGGTCGGGTTCATCGGCTCGCTCATATGCAGTTGGTCGGCTTGGGCAGGCCGGCTAGCTTGGCGGCCAATTTCGCAGGGGTGCCCTTGAACAGACGGTTCAGGTGGGGGCTATTGCCCTTGTCCGGGCCGAGTTTCAGCGCTGCGTACTTGATCAACGGACGGGTAGCGGGAGAGAGTTGGTACTCCTCGTAGAACTGACGCAGCAGTTCGAGGACTTCCCAGTGTTCCGCACTGAGGACGATACCTTCTCGTGCGGCCAGCACTTCGGCGACGTCGGCGGACCACGCTTGCAGATCGAGCAGGAACCCATCCTTGTCCAACCCAATGGTGCGATCGCCAGCAGTCAGAATGCTCATAACCAGGTGTTGACCTTATCGTAGTGCAGCGAGAGTTCGACGAAGGCTGGGTAGTCCACAGCCTGTGCGGGCTCGCCACAAATGGCACGGGCTTGCAGGTCTTCATCAAGCGCGAACAGGCGGCCCTCCAGATCTGCGGACCGCAGCGCGCGGAAGGGTTCGCTATCGGCCTTGAGAGCGTAAGTTGCATCACCGCACAGCAGCAATGCGTCCTGGGTGCCCAGTAGTCGCAGGCAACTGGGCAGGCGGCTATCACCGAAGGGGGAATGGCTAATGACGTGTAATGTTTTCATCAGAGCGTTATCACTTGATCGAATCGGGCGATGAGGGCTGAAAGGGCTGCATCGTCGAGTGCCTGCACTGGCAATTCCAACGAGTGGGTATCCAATCCGCGCGCTTGCAGGCTACGCGCGCAGGCGAACAACTCGTCGACGCCAAACATCGGCAGCGCTTGCAGGTTGGCCGCGAGATTTTTCTGCTGCAGCGCTGCTGGTTGCTGGCCGCTGGCGAGCTGGAACACGCCATCATCGAGAAACAGCATGCCGATTGGCAAATCGAAGGCGCCCCCGGCTAGGGCGATGTCCAGTGCTTCGCGCGCGGTCATACCTGCCCAAGGAGCCTGGCGGGTGATGATCAATAGGGACTTGGCCATTTCAATCGCCTCCGAAACAGACCAGGCGGTCCGCCACTTGCGCAGCTTCATGCAACTGCCCAAGACCGGACAGCTCCCAAGGCTCAGACAGGTTCACGGCAGGGCGTTGGTAGCGGTTGGCCTCTGCTTCGTCGAGCACACCCCGGCGCAGCGCAGCCGCGATGCAGACCACAGCGTCGAGCTGGTTATCACTGACGAACGCGCGCCACTGTGCGGCCACATCCCGCTCATCCTGAGGAAAAACGATGGTATTCGAAGTGCTGTGGACGCCGTCTTGATAGAAGAACAGCCGGGCAATCTGGTGCCCGCCGTCCAGCACCGCCTCAGCGAAGCGTAGCGCACGGCGCGAGGAGGGCGCATGGGCTGGAGAAAACACCGCGATGGCGAATTTCATGGAAAGCTCGGGCAAGTAAATGCGCTCATGATAAAGCAAAAAGCCCGCACCTGTGGGCGCGGGCCTTGTCTGGAGCACGCATAGATCAAGTGCGTGCGTGGGTGTCCGGCAGGAACCAGTTCAACACCAGGGCACAAATACCGCCGGTGGCCACGCCCGATTCCAGTACGTTACGCAGCGCCGCGGGCATATGGGCCAGGAATTCCGGCACTTGCGCAACGCCCAACCCGAGCGCCAGTGACACGGCGATGATCAACAGCGCCCGACGGTCCAGATGTGTACTGGCCAGGATATTGATACCGGAGGCTGCGACCGCACCGAACATTACCATTGCCGCCCCGCCCAGCACCGGTTCAGGCACCGCCTGAATGATTCCCGCCACGGCTGGGAACAGTCCCAGCAGCACCAGCATAAACGCGATCCAGACGCCAATGTGGCGGCTGGCAATGCCGGTGAGCTGAATCACCCCGTTGTTTTGCGCAAAGATCGAACTGGGGAAGGTGTTGAACAGCCCGGCCAGCAGAGAGTTAGCGCCGTTGACCAGTACCCCGCCCTTGATCCGCTGCATCCAGAGCGGTCCCTGGACCGGCTGGCGTGAAACCTTGCTGGTGGCCGTCACATCGCCGATAGCTTCAAGCGAGGTCACCAGGTAGATGACCAGCATCGGAATGAACAGCGCCCAGGAGAACCCCAGGCCGAAGTGCAGAGGTACTGGAACCTGGAACACCGCGGCCTGATGCATGCCGGTGAAGTCCAGACGGCCCAGATAGCCCGCCAGGGCATAGCCAACCGCCAAGGCAATGACGATGGCGCAGCTGCGCATCCACACCATTGGCACACGGTTGAGCACCACGATGATTGCCAGCACTACGCCTGACAGCAGCAGGTTCTCGCCATTGGCGAAGGTGCCATTACCCATCGCTGCAAAGCCGCCACCCATGCTGATCAGACCGACCTTGATCAGGGTCAGGCCGATCATCAGCACCACGATACCCGTCACCAGCGGCGTGATAAGACGCTTGATGAACGGCAGGATGCGCGACACGCCCATCTCTACGAACGAGCCGGCGATCACTACGCCAAAGATCGCTGCCATTACGCCCTCGACGGGGGTGCCCTGCTTGACCATCAGCGCGCCACCGGCGATCAGTGGTCCGACGAAGTTGAAGCTGGTGCCCTGCACGATCAGCAGTCCGGCACCGAAAGGGCCGAAGCGTTTGCACTGAACGAAGGTGGCGATTCCGGAGATGACCAGGGACATGGATACGATGAGGTTGGTGTCTCGCGCCGACACGCCCAGTGCTTGGCAAATCAGCAGACCTGGGGTCACGATCGGCACGATGATCGCCAGCAGATGCTGCAACGCAGCCAGTAGGCCTATCATCAGTTTCGGCTTGTCTTCGAGGCCGAGAACCAGTTCGTTGGCAGGCGCTGCTGCACCTGGCTCGTGTTCGTTTGAGCTCATGGGAAACGCCCGGAAGCAAAAAAGGAACGCATTCTACGGGGCAGGGAGAAGAAGGGATAGAGGAGAGTGGGTATGAAAAAGCCCGCCGAAGCGGGCTTTCCTGGCGATGAGCTAATGTCGATCAGTCGTCACGACCCATGATGCCAAACAGCTGCAGCAGGCTGATGAACAAGTTATAGATCGAAACATACAGGCTAATGGTCGCCATGATGTAGTTACGCTCACCGCCATGGATGATAGCGCTGGTCTGGAACAGAATGCAGACCGAGGAGAACAGCACGAAGCCCGCGCTGATCGCCAGTTGCAGACCGCTGATCTGGAAGAAGAAGCTCGCCACAACTGCGCCCAGCAGTACGAAGAACCCCGCAGTGATGAAGCCACTGAGGAAGCTCATGTCGCGACGCGTGATCAGTACGTAGGCGGAAAGACCACCGAACACCAGCGCGGTCATGGCAAACGCCGAGCTGACGACTTCGGCGCCGCCGGCCATGCCGAGATAGCGGTTGAGGATCGGCCCGAGAATGAAGCCCATGAAGCCGGTGAGGGCGAAGGTGGAGACCAGGCCCCAGACCGAATCGCGCAGCTTGGCGGTCAGGAAGAACAAACCGTAGAAGCCGATCAGCACCACGAACACGTTCGGGTAGCCGACGCGCATCTGCTGGGCGACGAAGGCCATGACACCGCTGAATGCAAGCGTGAGAGCCAGCAGACTGTACGTGTTGCGCAGGACCTTGCTGACCTCCTGCTGCTCGACCTGCTGGCCGTGATGTACGGCGTAATCCTGCTCGCGCATGGCGATACTCCTGTGGATCCTGTGGGTTTGAAACGTTCAGATGCAAAGATCATAACAGAGCCTTCGCAACCGGCGACATAGAGAGTTTGACAGCTTGTTTCATTACGGTATGATTGCCGCCGCTGAACGCGCTGGAAGCGTGGCCGAGTGGTTTAAGGCAACGGTCTTGAAAACCGTCGATGGGCAACTATCCTAGAGTTCGAATCTCTACGCTTCCGCCATATTTTTTGCCAAAAGCCCTGACTAGTCAGGGCTTTTGCGTTTTTATCCATCCGATGGATCGACTCAAGCCTTCCCCCTCAGGGACCACCGACTACAGCGATAGCTCACTCAGGGAAACTCCGAACAAGTTGCCCATCAGACGGAAATGGGCGACTCAGGGATGCCGAAAAGCCCGATTTTCAGCCGCTGATTATTGGATAACCAAGGCAATGCCTTGGTTATCTGCCCTCACGGGCGCACCTCTCCCGCGGCCGGCAATAATTGCCGGCGCACCATCCACAGATTCGGCAGGGCAAACAGCGTGGTCAGTTGCGCCGTGTTCTTGGCCAAGCCACGGAAGCGGGTTTTCACATACCCGAATTGACGTTTGATCACTCGGAATGGATGTTCGACCTTCGCTCGCGCCTGCGCTTTGACCTTCTCGATCCTGCGTCTGGCTTTGTAGAGCACGCTGCGTTTGCTCAAGTGCTTGTAGGTGCTACGACGAGCCGCAATCTGCCAGATCACCGGCCTTCCTTCATGCTCTGGCCGCTTCTCCACCCCGGTATAACCCGCGTCGGCACAGATGACATTTTCGTCGCCATGCAACAGGTGAGCGACCTCTGTGACATCAGCCACATTCGCCGCTGTGCCATGGACGTGATGCACCAGGCCCGACGCAGCATCGGCACCGATATGCGCCTTCATGCCAAAGAAATACTGATTCCCCTTCTTCGTCTGATGCATTTCAGGATCGCGTTTGCATTCCTTGTTCTTGGTCGAACTGGACGCGTGGATGATGGTCGCGTCGACGATGGTGCCCTGGCGCAACGGTAGGCCCTTGTCTCGCAGGTAATTGTTGATGGTTTCCAGAATGCCTGCCGCCACCTGATGCTTCTCCAGCAGGTGCCGGAAATTCATGATGGTGGTGTCTTCGGGGATCGGAGCGCTGAGCGTCAGTCGCGCAAACTGGCGCATTGAAGTGATCTCGTACAGCGCCTCTTCCATGGCTGGGTCGCTCAGCGAGAACCAGTTCTGCAGCAGGTGAACACGCAGCATGGTTTCCAGTGGATACGGCTTGCGGCCGCCGCCAGCCTTTGGGTAGTGAGGCTCGATCAACGCCACCAACTCACTCCACGGAACTACCTGTTCCATCTCGACCAGGAAACGCTCGCGACGGGTTTGCTTGCGCTTACCGGCGTACTCGAAATCGGAAAAGCTCATCTGACTCATGGAACGGCGGGCTTGTAGAGGGCAGTTGGACGGAGGGCTATTTCAGCACAGGTCAGATGGTGCTGACTTGATCGGAGAGTCCCTAGCAGGTTAAGGCGCGAGATTATCGATACATAGCACTGAGCTATCAACCACTATAAGCAGGCCTTCGCGGTATATGACGATGCGTGACGGCGCCGCTGCGGTTAGGATGTCGACCTCCGAAATTCGCACCAGGGAAAACGTCATGACCGCCATTCGTTTGCGTTGCGCCACGCCTGCCGACACGGATCGCTGCTACCAGATAGAAACCAGCGCATACGAAGGCGATGAAGCCGCCACCCGTGAAAAGATCGCCACCCGTATCGCCCAGTACCCTGAAGGGTTTTTGCTGTTGGAGTTGGACGGCCAGATCGCCGGCTTCATCAACAGTGGTTGCGCCCATGAAGTCGTGATGTCCGACGAGGCGTTCAAAGAGCTGATCGGGCATGATGCGCAGGCTGCCAATGTGGTGATCATGTCGGTGGTGGTCGATCCGGCGTTCCAGGGGCGTGGACTGGCCGCGCAGTTGATGGCGCGCTTCGTCGAGCAGATGCGCGAGCGCGGCAAGTCGACCATTCATCTGATGTGTAAGGATCGACATGTTGGTCTTTACGAAAAGATGGGCTATCGCTATGTGCAGCCGTCCAGCTCCGAGCATGGCGGGATGGCCTGGCACGAAATGGTCATGGCACTGTAAACCGACGTTGGGCATCTTCTCATTCAGCCAAGGAGTGGCGTGTGAACTACGTGGTCATCGAAAGGCATCGCAGCGAGTATCCGAAACCCATCAGCTTCGCACAGGGCGTGCGCTTGCAGATCGGTCAGCGCTATGAGGGAGACAAAGGCTGGGAGGATTGGTACCTGTGCCACTGTGCAGGTCAGGAGGCGGGATGGGTACCAGCGCAGGTGATAGAGCGCCTGGGAGTCGGCGAGGGCAGGGCGTTGGAGCCGTATTCGGCGCATGAGTTGGACGTCGATCCCGGTCAGGTCATGGTCGGGTTGCGGCCGCTCAATGGCTGGTTGTGGTGCCGCAGGCAGCGCAATGGCGAGCTGGGCTGGCTGCCGATGCACAAGTTGCGTCGACTGGACTGAAAGGCGTGTGCCGCACGGCATCTGATATGCTTTTTTTCCGCAAAGCTGAATCTGTAACCGTATCAGTGCAGGCCTGACAATAGCCCCCAAGCCCTGTAGTGCCAAGCATCATGCGCAGGGCAAGCGGGGCTGCACTGCAACCGTAGTGGGCAGCTCCGCCAATCAGTCCCTACTGTCTCGAGGTTCCAATGGGCAAGCTTGCGTTTTTCCTGGGTGGTTTCCTGCTGCTGACAATTGCGATTGGCCTGCTGGGCACCATTCCTCCGAGTTGAAACTCCCATTACTACAGCCTTTCGAGCCTGTCTCTGGTTGAGACGGGCTCGCGGCGTTTGTGCGTGAAGCTGTCTCACTGGAAAAGCATCAGCGACGGACGCTGTGCGATAAGTCGTTCTCCTGCCTGGGAATTCTGTCCACAGAAAACGTGGGCAGGTCTGTGGATAAAGCGCTGGAGACCAGAGGGGGAGCGGGCTTCGTTAGATTGAGCAGAATTTGTACAGCGTGTGAGGGCTAGCTCAGCGGCGTGACGGCTCCTGATACGGCTCAGGCGGCCGGCGATTCAAATCACCTGGCGCTGGGCCTGCTCCACCCGGTTGCGACCTTGCGCCTTGGCCCGATACAGCGCTTGGTCGGCGTCGGCCAGCAGGTTGTCCAGGCTGGAGGCCGGGCGCTGATCGCTGCAACCGCTGATGCCGATGCTCACGGTGACGCGCAGTTGCTCTTCGCCCTCACGCACCTGCAACTCCTGAACGGCGCGGCGCAAGCGTTCGGCGGTGAAGCTGGCCTGTTCCGGGAGCAGCCCCGGCACGACGATTGCGAACTCCTCGCCGCCCAGGCGGGCAAGCAGTTCGCCGTCATGCAACTGCGCCTGCAGTACCTGGGCGCATTCACGCAGAACCTGATCTCCAACCGCATGGCCATGCCGGTCGTTGATCGCCTTGAAATGGTCGATGTCGAGCATCATCAGGGTCAAAGGCAGCCTCTGACTGTGCTGTCGACGGCCTTCCAGCAAGGCGTTCGCTTGTCGGGTGAAAGCACTGCGGGTGAGGGCACCGGTGAGGTGATCGACGTTCGCCTGGTGAGCCAGGCGCGCCAGCAGCGCGCGGTTGGCGTGGCTGATACACGCCACGATCAACGGGCCGAGCACCAACATGGCGATGCCCAACCGTGC
Source organism: Pseudomonas sp. SC11 (assembly GCF_047039205.1). NCBI lineage: Bacteria > Pseudomonadati > Pseudomonadota > Gammaproteobacteria > Pseudomonadales > Pseudomonadaceae > Pseudomonas > Pseudomonas sp. SC11. The sequence goes on from NZ_CP178183.1 coordinate 2,286,392, forward strand.
GGACATCAAGGCGGTCACTCCGGCCTGGCTCTGCGGCATGCTGAAGTGCATGAGGTTCTGCGCAACCGCCACGATCAGCGTGCTTCCTGCGGTCAGGGTCAACAGCGAAAGCAGGAACGGTGAATAGCTCAGGGCGCACCACAGCAAGGCCGAGATCGGGAAGGCGATCGCACCCGGACCGCCGAAGCCGATGCTCAGGGCCAACGAGGCCAGCAGCATGAGCAGGGGAGACAGGCTGATCCGCTGGCCACTGCTGCGCAGCAGGGCAGGCAGGGAAGGCGCGGTGAGCATGATCGGCAAGACCAGCACGCTGGTGGAGAACTGCTCGCTGAACCAGGCCATCCAGGTCGAGCGCAGCGATTGGTCGAACCAGGGTGTTGCCATAAGGCAGGCGAGCGTGGCGGCGACCATCGCGCCGGCCGCACAGGCGGCGAACGTGCGCAGTACGCCATGAGGGGTGCGTAGACGCCGATGCTGGCGCGGCAAGTTGACCAACAGACGCCAGAAGGTGATGACTGCGCCAACATTGCACAGATTGAACCACAGTGCCGGATACCATTGACTGCCGCACAACAGATCGGCACCCACCATCGCCAGGTACATCAGCGCAATGCCGACGAAACTGCCGTGGCGAGGATGGCGGAGCAGCACTCCGGCCAGCACCGCGTTCACAGGCCAGAATAGCGACAGCGATTCGATCGGCCGGGCCAGGATACCCCCGAGGGTCAAGGCGAAGGTCAGACCGAACAGCAGCAACGCAGGCAACAGGCGCGAATGGGCTGGAAAAACCATGAGCTCGACCACAAGCGAAAAGGTAGACCAGGACGACTGCGGCAACACCTGGGGCACGGCGTGAAGTGTGGTTCAAGCGATGAATTGATGTCAATTGGATATTATTTGGCACCTATCCTCGGTGATATCCGTTCATCGCAGCTCGAGTTTGAGCGTTGTGCGCTACAGACCATAAAACCAGGGCACCATGACCACGCTGACGACCATGACCAGCAGTGTGAACGGCACGCCCACTTTGACGAAATCGGCGAAGCGGTATTGCCCGGGGCCCAGCACCAAGGTGTTGACCGGTGAGGAGACGGGCGTCATGAAGGCTGCCGAGGCAGCCAACGCCACGATCATGGCGAAGGGATAGGGCGACAGCCCCAGTTGTTGCGCCGTGCTGACTGCCACCGGGGCCATCAACACTGCGGTGGCGGTATTGGAGATGAACAAGCCGATCAGCGCCGTAAGGGCGAACAGGCAGGCGAGTATGGCCTGCGGCCCGGCGCCACCGAGCAGACTCACCAGCGCCGTCACCGCCAGGTCGATACCGCCGGTCTTCTGCAGGGCCAGGGCGAACGGCAGCATGCCGACGATCAGCACCAGGCTTTGCCAGTGGATGGCACGATAGGCGCTGTTCATGTCGATACAGCGCCCGGCGCCCATCAGCAGACAGCCGATCAGTGCCGCGATGACATTGGGCACCAGGCCACTCACCATCAAGGCGATCATCACCGCCAGGCTGGCCAGCGCCTGCGGCGCCCTGGCGCGAGCTGGCGCCACCTGGTCGATTTCCGCGGGCAGGCTCAGGACGATGAAGTCCCGAGGCTCGGCTTGCAACTGGCGTACCGATTTCCACGGGCCGATGACCAGCAGGGTATCGCCCAGGCGCAGCTTCTCTTCTACCAGGGGCGTCTGCACTGCGTTCTGCTCGCGGCGCAGGCCGACGACGTTGAGGCCGTAGCGGCTACGGAAGCTCAGTTCGAGGAGGTTTTTGCCGATCAGTTGCGAACCCGGCGGCAGCGATACCTCAGCCATGCCCACTTCCTGCGATTGATCGATGAAGTAGGCGGCCTTGAAATGCAGGGGTTCGAGTTGCATGGCCTGGCACAGGCTGCGCAGGTTGTCGTGATTGGCGAACAGATCGAGCAGCAGCACATCGCCTTGGTGCAGCACAGTGCCGGAATCAGCAGCGATCACCCGGGTGGTGAACTTGTGCTGGCGTTCTATACCGACCACATTGGCGCCGTGTCGAGTCCGCAGTTCGAGTTCGCCGAGGGTATGCCCGATCAGGGGCGAGTGCGGGCGAATGCGCAGGCGGCGCTCGCGACCACTGAGTTTATAGTCCAGCACCAAGTCGAGCAGGGTCCGGCGAGTCTCGCTGCGTCCATCCTTGCGTACCTCACCGTTGAGCCAATGGCGAGTCAGCAGCATGTAGCCAATGCCGAGCACCAGCACCACCAGCCCGAACGGGGTGAAACTGAAAAAGCTGAAACCGGCCAGGCCATGGCGCACCAGTTCGCTGTGCACCACCACGTTGGGCGGCGTCGCCACCAGGCTGAGCATGCCGCTGATCAGACCGGCGAAGCTCAACGGCATCATCAGCCGGCTGGGCGACAGCTTCAGGCGCGCGGCAATGCTCAGCACCACTGGGATGAAGATCGCCACCACGCCGGTGGAACTCATCACTGCACCAAGCCCGGCCACCGCCACCATCAGCAGCACCAGTAAGCGCGCCTCGCTGCGGCCGGCGCGTTCGCTCATCCACTCGCCGATACGGTAGGCGATGCCGGTACGCACCAGACCTTCGCCGATCACGAACAAGGCCGCGATCAGCACCACGTTCGGATCGCTGAAGCCTGCCAGGGCCTGTTCGACGGTGAGAATGCCGGAGAGTGGCAGGAACAGAATCACCAGCAGCGCCACCACGTCCATGCGCGGACGGTTGACGATGAACAGGGTGACGACGACAGCGAGCAGGCCGAGGACCAGTAGCAGGTCAGAGGACATGGGGCAGGGTGATCCTTCACGGTTGGACAGGGAATGAAGCGCCACAGTGTGCCATGTGCACCGCTAGGCGTCGTTGACGTGTTGCAGGATTTGTCCGGCTGGGCAGCCCGCGCCTCGACCGATGGCGCAAAGCGGCCATTGCCGTGGTCACACGCAGAACGAACCGAAGCGCTTTCCCAAGGAGCCCCAATGCCCGCGCACATCGAAGACTATGCTTTGCTCGGCAATTGCCGCAGCGCCGCTCTGGTCAGCCGCGATGGCTCGATCGACTGGTTGTGTCTGCCGCGTTTCGACGCACCTGCGGTATTTGCTGCGCTGTTGGGTAATGAGGAGAACGGACGCTGGCGCCTGGCGCCCAGCGATCCTGTGCAGCAGTGCACGCGGCGCTATCTGGATGACACGCTGGTGCTGGAAACCGTATGGACCACCGCCGCGGGTCAGGCGCGGGTGCTGGATTGCATGCCCATGGGCGAACAGAACGCCGTAGTGCGTATCGTCGAGGGCATTTCCGGGCAGACCCACTTCGAACTCGATCTGGTGATGCGCTTCGATTATGGCCGCAGCGTGCCGTGGGTGGAGCGGCTCGATCCGCTGAGTCTCAGCGCGGTCGCCGGGCCCGACCGGCTGATCCTGCGCAGCACGGTGGGTTTGCATGCCATGGACCACCACAGCGTCTGCCGATTCCGGGTCGGCGCGGGCGAACGCCAGGTGTTCGCCTTGCGTCATCAGCCTTCGCACCTGCCGGACGAGGCGGACTTCGACGCCGACGAGGCGCTGGCCCACACCATCAGTCATTGGCAGTCATTCGCTGCACGCTGCCCCGACATCGGCCCGAACAGCGCGCTGGTGCGTCGTTCGCTGTTGATCCTCAAGGCGCTCACCTACGCCCCGACCGGTGGGATCGTCGCTGCGGCCACCACCTCGTTACCCGAGCGTATCGGCGGCGAACGCAATTGGGACTACCGGTTCTGCTGGCTGCGAGATGCGACCATGACCCTGCTGGCGTTCATGAACCTCGGTTACTTCGACGAAGCCCAGGCGTGGCGCGAATGGCTGCTGCGCTCGGTGGCCGGCAATCCGGAACAGATGCAGATCATGTATGGCCTGGCGGGCGAGCGTGACCTGGCCGAGTTCACCTTGCCCTGGCTGGCCGGGTATGAGCATTCCAGTCCCGTGCGGGTCGGCAATGCCGCCTCCGGGCAGCGGCAACTGGACATTTATGGCGAAGTGGCCGATGCCATGAGTCAGGCGCTCAAAGGGGGTCTACCACGACACCCGCGCAGCGCCGCCATCGCGCGGTTGATCATGCCCTATGTCGAGAGCATCTGGCGTGAACCGGACGAGGGCATCTGGGAGGTGCGCGGCGGGCGCCAGCACTTCGTGCATTCGAAGGTCATGGCCTGGGTCGCCTTCGACCGCGCGGCGAGTCTGGCTGAAACCACCGAAGAGGGCCGCGAGCAGGGACAGCATTACCGGCGGGTGGCCGAGCAGATTCATCGCGAGGTCTGTGAACAGGGACTCGATGCCAGTGGTCAGCATTTCGTCCAGGCCTACGGCTCCAAGGATCTGGATGCCAGCCTGTTGCAGATTGCGCTCACCGGTTTTTTGCCTGCCGAGGATCCGCGCTTTTTGCGCACGCTCGAGCAGATCGAGCAGCGGCTGATGAACAACGGCCTGTTGCTGCGCTACGACACCGACAGTGGCGGCGATGGCCTGACACCTGGGGAAGGTACCTTCCTGGTCTGTTCGTTCTGGCTGGCGGACGTTTATGTGTTGCTGGGGCGCCAGGAGCAGGCCCAGGCGTTGTATGACCATTTGACCGGACTGTGCAACGACGTCGGTCTGTTGGCCGAGCAATACGATCCGATCGGGCAGCGCATGCTGGGTAACTTCCCCCAGGCCTTCAGTCACATCGGTATCATCAACACCGCGCTCAATCTGCACAGGGCGCAGTGTCCGGCAAGGGATCGCGCGAGCAGCGGTTGACCTCGGCTGGACGATGCCTGGCGCAGTGCCTGCTCCTGAAACAAGACACCCCGCCGAAGCGGGGTGTCTTGTCTTGCGGTCAGTGTATCAACCGACCAGGTGCAGTCCAGCCTGCTGGACCAGGTCCAGCAGCGGCTGCGGGTACACGCCCAGCACGAAGGCGAGGATCGCCACGGCCAGCAGCATCACGCCACCGGCACGTTGTTCCCAACGCAGCGGTGCATCGTGGCTGCGCAGGTTCGGCTCGGCCAGGTACAAGGTGACCATGACCCGTAGGTAGTAGTAGACGCCGATGGCGCTGCCGATCACCAGGGCCCCGACCAGCCACCACAGTTGCGATTGCACACCGGTGGCGATGATGTAGAACTTGCCGATGAAGCCTGCCGTGAGCGGAATACCCGCCAGTGACAGCATCATCACGGTCAACACCGCCGTCAGGTACGGACGACGCCAAAACAGGCCGCGGTACTCGTACAGCGCGTCGGCGTCACGGCCGGCGTAGGGCGAGGACATCAGGGTGATCACGCCGAAGGCGCCGAGGCTGGTGATCACGTAGGTGACCAGGTACACGCCCATGGCTTCCATGGCCAGGCCTTTGCTCGCCACCAAGGCGATGAGCAGGTAGCCGAAGTGGGCGATGGATGAGTAACCAAGCAGCCGCTTGAGGTTGCTCTGGGTCAGTGCCAGCAAGTTGCCGACCAAAATCGAGGCTACTGCGATCACCGCCAGTACGGTGCTCAGCACGCCGCTGCTGGCAGCAGGGGAGAGCATGAACAGACGTACCACCACGGCAAATACCGCGACCTTGCTGGCGGTGGCCAGGAACGCGGCCACTGGCGCCGGAGCGCCTTCGTAGACGTCCGGGGTCCACAGGTGGAAGGGCACCAGCGACAGCTTGAAGGCCAGGCCAACCAGCATCATGCCCAGGCCCAGCTGGGCCAGCAGGCTCGGCATGCTGGTCGCGGCCAAAGCCTTGCCCAACTGGTCGAAGGTCAGGCTGCCGGCATCGGCGTACAGCAGCGCCATGCCGAACAGCAGGAAGGCCGAGCCCGCAGCCGACAGCACCATGTACTTGATGCCGGCTTCCAGTGAGCGCTTGTTGAAGAAGGCATACGCCACCAGGCCATAGACCGGAACCGACAGCAGTTCCAGACCGATGAACAAGCCGGCGAGGTGGTTGGCGCTGACCAGCACCAGACCGCCCAGGGCCGACATCAGCAGCAGCAGGTACAGCTCTTCACGGTTGCCTGGGAAACCTTTGGCGCCTTCGCCCAGGTAGGCGTGGGCCAGCGTCACGCAGGCCAGGGTCGCCACCAGGACGATCGCCATGTACAGGCAGGCGAACTTGTCGATGGTCACCAGGGAGGTGACCGCCAGTGGTGCCACTTTCAAGGCGGGCAGGATCGACAGCAGGGCCAGGTTCAGGCCCACCGTCGACAGCAGGAAGGTCTGCGAGTGATTGCGCTTGAAGGCGATCGCCAGCATCACCACCACCGTGGTGAGGGTGGTGATCAGCATCGGCGCCAATGCGATGAAGTGTTGAGTGGTGAATTCCATAGCGCTCTTACCGGGCCGAAGCGAGTTGAGTGAAAGCGGAACCGAGCCACTGCTGCACACCGCTCATGGTGGCGGCAGAGGTGTCGAGGAACGGCTGCGGATACACGCCCAGCAGGACCAGCAGTGCCGCCAGACCCAGCACCATGATCAGCTCGCGAGTGTCCATGCCGGCCAAGACGGTGTCAGCCTTGCTCGGACCGAAATAGGCGCGGTGGATCATGATCAGCGAGTAGACCGAACCAAACACCAGGCCAGTGGTGGCGATCACGGTGATCCATGGCACGTGGGCGAAGCTGCCGATCAGGATCAGGAACTCGCCGACGAAGTTACCGGTGCCTGGCAAGCCCAGCGACGCGGCGGCGAAGAACAGGCTGATGGCCGGCAGGTAGGCGATGCGGTGCCACAGGCCACCCATCTGGCGCATGTCACGGGTATGCAGGCGCTCGTACAACTGACCGGACAGGATGAACAGCGCGGCGGCCGACAAACCGTGGGCGAGCATCTGGATCACCGCGCCTTGCAGGGCCTGCTGGCTGCCGGAGTAGATGCCGATCAGCACGAAGCCCATGTGCGAGACGCTGGAGAAGGCGATCAGGCGCTTGATGTCGGTCTGCGCGAAGGCCAGGAAGGCGCCGTAGAAGATGCCGATCAGACCCAGGGTCATGGCGATGGGCGCGAACTCGGCCGAAGCATTGGGGAACAACGGCAGGGCGAAACGCAGCAGGCCGTAGGCGGCAGTCTTCAACAGGATACCGGCCAGGTCCACGGAGCCGGCGGTCGGCGCCTGGGCGTGAGCGTCAGGCAGCCAGGAGTGGAACGGCACCACCGGCAGTTTGACCGCGAAGGCGATGAAGAAGCCGAGCATCAGCAGGTACTCGACACCCGGCGGCAACTGCGCCTTGAGCAGGTCGCTGTAGTTGAAGGTGATCACGCCGGTGGTGTTGTAGTTGACCAGCACCAGGCCAAGAATCGCCACCAGCATGATCAGGCCACTGGCCTGGGTGAAGATGAAGAACTTGGTGGCGGCGTAGATCCGGGTCTTCTTGCCATCGGCCGAGCTGTGACCCCAGAGCGCGATGAGGAAGTACATCGGCACCAGCATCATTTCCCAGAAGAAGAAGAACAGGAACAGGTCCAGGGCCAGGAATACACCGACCACGCCACCGAGGATCCACATCAGGTTGAGGTGGAAGAAGCCGACGTGGCGCTGGATCTCTTTCCAGGAACACAGCACCGACAGCACGCCGAGCAGGCCGGTGAGCAGGATCATCAGCAGCGACAGGCCATCCAGGGCCAGGTGGATGCTGATGCCGAAGCGCTGGATCCACTGGACCTTGTATTCCAGCGCCCAGGCGGGCTCGGCGCCCGGAGCGGGGGCCAGGGTGTAGTTGCCGGTGCCCCACAGCCATAGGCCGATGCCGAGCAGCAGGGACATGGTCAGCAGCGCGATCCAGCGCGGCAGGGTGGCGCCGAAGCGCTCACCCAGCCAGCACAGGAAGCCGCCGATGAAGGGGATCAGGATCAGCCAAGGCAGAATCATGACGGGTTCGTTTCCTTTCGCAGAGTCGCAAGGTTCGCGAGGTTCGCAATATTCACGGTCATACCGCAGCCACAATCACGGCGCCGAGTACCAAGACGGCACCTACGGCGATGGAGGCGGTGTACCAGCGCAGCTGACCGGTCTCGGTCTTGCTCATGGCGACGTGGCCACCGCGAGCCATGCGAGGAATCAGGCCAATACCACGGTCAACCGGATCCTTGCGCAGAAGGTGGCTGATCAGCAGGTAAGGTTTGACGAACAGCTTGTCGTAGATCCAGTCGAAGCCCCAGGCCGCGAACCACCAGGCCGACAGTACGCGACCGATGCTGCTGTGGGCGATGGCGGTGACCAGACGACGCTTGCCCAGGAACAGCACGGCGGCCAGCAGGATGCCCGCCAAGGCGATGGCGCCCGAGGCGATTTCCAACGAGTGCTTGGCTGCGCCACCGGCGTGACCGGCGCTTTCCGGCAGCACGCCGGCCAGCGGCGGATGGATCCAGGCACCGACGAAGGTCGACAGCACGATCAGCACGCCCAGTGGCAGCCAGTGGCTGATGCCGTGGCCGGCGTGGGCTTCGGTCTTGGCCTCGCCGTGGAAGGCGATGAAGATCAGGCGGAAGGTGTACAGCGAGGTCATGAAGGCGCCCACCAGGCCTGCGTAGAGCAGGTTGGTGTTGCCACTGGCGAACGCTTCCCAGAGGATCTCGTCCTTGGAGTAGAAGCCCACGGTCAGGATCGGCAGGGCCGACAGTGCCGCGCCCCCGACCACGAAGCTGGCGTAGGCCAGCGGCAGTTTCTTCCACAGCCCACCCATCTTGAAGATGTTCTGCTCATGGTGGCAGGCCACGATCACCGCGCCGGAAGCGAGGAACAGCAGGGCCTTGAAGAAGGCGTGGGTCATCAGGTGGAAGATGGCCGCATCCCAGGCTCCTACGCCCAGTGCGAGGAACATGTAGCCAATCTGGCTCATGGTGGAGTAGGCGAGGATACGCTTGATGTCGGTCTGCACCAGTGCCGCGAAGCCGGCCAGCACCAAGGTGACACCCCCCACCACGCCGACCAGGTGCAGCACGTCCGGGGCCAGGGTGAACAGACCGTGGGTACGGGCGATCAGGTAGACGCCTGCGGTGACCATGGTCGCCGCGTGGATCAGTGCCGATACAGGGGTGGGACCGGCCATGGCGTCGGCCAGCCAGGTCTGCAGCGGCAACTGCGCCGACTTACCGACCGCACCCCCGAGCAGCATCAGGGTGGCCAGGACCATCCAGGTGTCGCCAGCCTGGAATTTCTGCGGCGCCAGTACCAGCAGTTCCTGAACGTTCAGCGTGCCCAGTTGGGCGAACAGGATGAACAGGCCGATGGCCATGAACACGTCGCCGATACGGGTGACGATGAAGGCCTTGAGAGCAGCGTTGCCGTTGTTGCGGTTGCTGTAGTAGAAGCCGATCAACAGGTACGAGCACAGGCCCACGCCTTCCCAGCCGAAGTAGATGAACAGCAGGTTATCGCCCAGGATCAGGAACAGCATGCTGGCGATGAACAGGTTGGTATACGAGAAGAAGCGCGAGTAACCGGCTTCGCCGCGCATGTACCAGGAGGCGAACAGGTGGATCAGGAAGCCCACGCCGGTGACCACGCCCAGCATGGTGACCGACAGGCCATCCAGGTACAGGGTGAAGTTCGGCGCGAAGCCGTCCACCGACATCCACTGCCAGAGCAACTGGCTGTACGCGCCACCGGCGGGCGGGGCGACGTTGAACTGCCAGATCACGTAGGCGGCGGTGGCGGCCGAGAGGCCAACCGAGCCGACACCGATCAGGGCCGACAGGTTCTCCGAGAACCGCCCGCGCGAGAACGACAGCAGCAGGAAGCCGATCAAGGGGAAGACGAAAGTCAGGAAGAGAAGATTCATCCGCGCATCTCACTGGCAGCATCGATGTCGAGAGTGTGGAAGCGGCGATACAGTTGCAGCAGGATCGCCAGGCCAATGCTGGCCTCGGCGGCTGCCAGGCTGATCACCAGAATGAACATCACCTGACCGTCGGGTTGGACCCAGCGGGCACCGGCGACGATGAACGCCAGGGCAGAGGCGTTCATCATGACTTCCAGACTCATGAGCACGAAGAGGATGTTGCGCCGGACCATCAGCCCGACCAGACCTAAGCAGAACAGGATGCCGGCAACCGCCAGACCGTGTTCGAGAGGGATAGCACCCATGATTTACTCCTTCGCCTCGTTGCGGCCCAGGTGGAAGGCGGTGACGGCCGCAGCCAGCAGCAGCATCGAGGCCAGTTCGACCACCAGCAGGTAGGGGCCGAACAGGCTGATGCCGACCTCTTTCGGGGTGATGGTGGTGCCGCTGATGGCGGCGCCGCTAGGTGCCACGAACAGCACGTAGAGCAGTTCCAGCAACAGCAGTGCGGCGAGAATCACCGGCCCCGCCCAGATGCCGGGCTTGAGCCAGCCGCGTTCCTGGGCGACCGAGGCCGGTCCCAGATTGAGCATCATCACCACGAAGACGAACAGCACCATGATGGCGCCGGCGTAGGCGATCACTTCCAAGGCGCCGGCGAATGGCGCGCCGAGGGCGAAGAAGATCATGGCTACAGAGATCAGCGAAATGATCAGGTACAGCAAGGCGTGCACGGGGTTGGTCCCAGTCACCACCCGAAGGGTGGAAACCACGGCGATCCCGGATGCGAAGTAGAAAGCGAATTCCATCTTTCTGTCCTTATGGGAGCAAGCTCTTCACGTTGATCGGCTCGGCTTCGTTCTGCGCGGCGCCTTTCGGCTTGCCGGCGATCGCCATGCCCGCAACACGGTAGAAGTTGTAGTCAGGGTTCTTGCCGGGGCCGGAGATCAGCAGATCTTCTTTCTCGTACACCAGGTCCTGACGCTTGAACTCGGCCATTTCGAAATCCGGAGTGAGCTGGATCGCGGTGGTCGGGCACGCTTCTTCACACAAGCCGCAGAAGATGCAGCGCGAGAAGTTGATGCGGAAGAACTCCGGGTACCAGCGTCCGTCCTCGGTCTCGGCCTTCTGCAGCGAAATGCAACCGACTGGGCAAGCCACGGCGCACAGGTTGCACGCCACGCAGCGTTCCTCGCCATCGGGGTCGCGGGTCAGGACGATGCGGCCGCGGTAACGCGGCGGCAGGTACACAGGTTCTTCGGGGTACTGCAGGGTGTCGCGCTTGCGGAACCCGTGGGAGAACACCATGGCCAGGCTGCGCAGCTGAGTGCCGGTGCCCTTAACGATGTCGCCGATATACTTGAACATGGGTCAAATCCTCACTGGGCCGCGACGGCTGGCGTGTTGTAGAGCACGATCGCAGCGGTCACCAGCAAATTGATCAGGGTCAGCGGCAGGCAGAACTTCCAGCTGAAGTCCATCACCTGGTCATAGCGTGGGCGCGGGATCGAGGCGCGCAGCAGGATGAACAGCATGATGAAGAAGCCGGTCTTCAGGGCGAACCACAGGAACGACAGTTGCGGCAGGATGCCGAACGGACCGTGCCAGCCGCCGAAGAACAAGGTCACCAGCAGCGCCGAGATGAGGATGATGCCGATGTACTCACCGACGAAGAACATGCCCCACTTCATGCCGGCATACTCGATGTGGTAGCCGTCGGCCAGTTCCTGTTCCGCTTCGGGCTGGTCGAATGGGTGACGGTGAGTCACGGCGACGCCAGCGATGAAGAAGGTGCAGAAGCCGAAGAACTGCGGAATGATGAACCACAGGTTCTGTGCCTGGTACTCGACGATATCGCGCATGTTGAACGAGCCCACCTGCACCACCACGCCCATCAGCGCCAGGCCCAGGAACACCTCGTACGACACGGTTTGTGCCGAGGCGCGCAAGCTACCCAGCAGGGCATACTTGTTGTTCGACGACCAGCCGGCGAACAGCACGGCATACACCGACAAACCGGCCATGGCGAAGAAGAACAGCAGGCCGATGTTCAGGTCCGCCACGCCCCAGGTCGGGGTGATCGGGATCACCACGAAGGCGATCAGCAGGGCGCTCATCGCCACCACCGGGGCCAGGGTGAAGATCACGCGGTCGACGAAGGGTGGGTTCCAGTCTTCCTTGAAGAACATCTTCAGCATGTCGGCGGCAATCTGGAACATGCCGAACGGGCCGACACGGTTCGGACCGTAGCGGTCCTGCCACCAGCCCAGCAGGCGACGCTCGACGAAGCTGAGCAGTGCACCGCAGACCACCACCGCCAGCAGCACCACGATGGCGCGCAGGACGGCGAGGATCGCATCGATCACTTCGGGGGTGAACCAGCTCATTGTGCTGCCTCCTGCAGACCTTCGACGGGTGCACCGAAGATGGCCGGGGGAATGCCGGCCAGGCCTTTCGGCAGCGCCACCAGGCCTGCGCCCAGTGCTTCATTGATGCGCAGTGGCAGGCGCAGTGAGACGCCGGCCACGTCCAGGCTCAGCAATGCGCCTTCATTGACGCCCAGGCGGTCGGCTTCGGACTTGGCCAGCGCGACGTAGGCCGCAGGAATGCGCTCCTGTACAGGTGTGGCGCGCGAAGAGTTCTCCTCGCTGCCGAACAGGTGGAAGAACGGTACCGCCGTCCAAGTGCCGCGAGCGGGATTGAACGCGCCTGGGATGGCCTCGAACCAGCTCAGACGATCGCCTTGCGACTCGATCAGGCGCACGCCCGGATCACCGGCACGCAGGTGACCGCCGACTTCGTCCTGGAACTTGTTCCACGCCTGTGGCGAGTTCCAGCCTGGCGACCAGGCGAACGGCACTTGCTGACGCGGTTCGGCCGAGCCCGAGTAGCCTTCCATGGAGAAGGCGAAGGCGGTGTCCTTGTCTTGCGGGGTACGTGGCTCGTGCACGCTGATGTTGGCGCGCATGGCCGTGCGACCGGAGTAGCGCAGCGGTTCGCGGGCCAGCTTCATGCCCTTGATGCGGAAAGCAGCGCTCGGTGCGGCATCGACGATGCCAGCCAACTGCGGCGCGGCGGCGGCGCAAGCGCTGGTGACATGGTCCAGTTGAGTCCAGTCCACCGGCGTGTCGAGCAGGGTGGCACGCAGGGCGTGCATCCAGCGCCAGCCTTCATGCACCAGGATGCTGCTGTCCAGGTATTGCGGATCGAACACCTGGAAGAAGCGCTGTGCACGGCCTTCCTGACTCACCAGGGTGCCGTCGCCCTCGGCGAAGGACGCGGCTGGCAGTACCAGGTGAGCACGGTCGGTGGTGGGCGTCTTGGAGTGATCGGCGACGATCACCACTTTGGCGGCAGCCAGGGCTGCGTCGACCTTGGCGGCCGGAACCCGGGCGTACAGGTCGTTTTCCAGGACCACGATGGCGTCGGCCTTGCCGCTGATCACGGCGTCCAGCGCGGCGTCGACGGCGTCGCCACCCATCATCGCCATGCCGAGGCTGTTGGCTTCAGGCACGACCAGGCTCAGCGAACCGTCCTTCTCGCGCAGCTTCAGGGCCTTGGCGATGTTGGCGGCCGCTTCGACCAGCGCTGGGTCGGCCAGTGAAGTACCGGCAATGACCAGCGGGCGCTGGGCGGCGATCAGGGCGTCGGCGATGCGTTGAGCGAGGGCTTGCGCGTCGGCGTCCAGACCCGCGACGGCCGGGGCGCTCGGGTCGATGGCGTGGGCCACGGCAAAGCCCAGGCGGGCGAGGTCGGCGGGCGCAGCGTGAACGCATTCCTCGGCGACGTCATCAAGCTTGGTCTCGGCCAGCGAGGCGATGAACAGCGGATACAGCGCGTGCTGACCGATGTTCTTCACGGCGGCGTCGAGCCAGGGTTGCACTTTCATACCCTCGGCCATGGCCTCGGCCTTGCCCTTGGTGGCCTGGCGCACGGCCAGGGCGACGCGGGCGGCGGTCTGGGTCAGGTCTTCGCCGAGTACGAACACGGCGTCGTGGTCTTCGATCTCGCGCAGGGTCGGCACCGGCAACGGGCTGTTGTTCAGCACGTCGAGCACCAGGCGCACGCGGGCCAACTCGCCGGCTTCCATACCCGAATAGAAGTACTCGGCACCGACCAGTTCACGCAGGCCGTAGTTGCTCTCCAGGCTGGCGCGAGGCGAGCCGATGCCGACGATGGTACGACCGCGCAGCAGGTCGGCGGCCTTGTCCAAGGCAGCGTCCAGCGAAAGCTTGGTGCCATCGGCCAGCAGCGGCTGGCGCGGGCGGTCGCTGCGGTTGACGTAGCCGTAGCCGAAGCGGCCGCGGTCGCACAGGAAGTACTGGTTGACCGAGCCGTTGAAGCGGTTCTCGATCCGACGCAGTTCGCCGTAGCGCTCGCCGGGGCTGATGTTGCAGCCGCTGGAGCAGCCGTGGCAGATGCTCGGGGCGAATTGCATGTCCCACTTGCGGTTGTAACGCTCGGAGTGGGTCTTGTCGGTGAATACGCCAGTCGGGCAGACCTCGGTCAGGTTGCCGGAGAACTCGCTTTCCAGCACGCCGTCTTCGACGCGGCCGAAGTACACGTTGTCGTGAGCGCCGTACACGCCCAGGTCGGTACCACCGGCATAGTCCTTGTAGTAGCGCACGCAGCGATAACAGGCGATGCAGCGGTTCATCTCATGGGCAATGAACGGGCCGAGGTCCTGGTTTTGGTGAGTGCGCTTGGTGAAGCGGTAGCGGCGCTCGTTGTGGCCGGTCATGACCGTCATGTCCTGCAGGTGGCAGTGACCGCCTTCCTCGCACACCGGGCAGTCGTGCGGGTGGTTGGTCATCAGCCATTCGACGACGCTGGCGCGAAACGCCTTGGATTCTTCATCCTCGATAGAGATCCAGGTGCCGTCGGAGGCGGGGGTCATGCAGGACATGACGATACGACCACGGGTGTCGTTCTCGTCGGTGTACTGCTTGACCGCGCATTGCCGGCAAGCACCAACGCTACCGAGTGCTGGGTGCCAGCAGAAATAAGGGATGTCGAGGCCGAGCGACAGACAGGCCTGTAACAGGTTGTCTGCACCGTTGACTTCGAGCGCTTTGCCGTCTACGTGGATAGTGGCCATTGTTCAAAGTTCTTCGTTGGCCCGCGTGAGCGGGCGTGGCTAATGGAAATCTGTGCGCCTGCGGCTCGCGTCATACCTGCGCGCGCCTGCAAGGCCGGCGGGTGGCACGGACCACCCGCGTTTCATCTCGTTATGCGCCAACCGTAATCGGCTGGGCCAGGTTCGGGCGCAGGGTGTCGGCAGCGCTTGCTGGCGCGACACCGGCCTCGAACTCGGACCGGAAGTATTTGATGGCACTGCCCAAGGGCTCGACGGCACCCGGTGCGTGAGCACAGAAGGTGCGGCCAGGGCCGAGGAAGTTGACCAGACCCAGCAGGGTCTCGATGTCTTCGGCGCGGCCCTGGCCTTTTTCCAGGGCGCGCAGCATCTTCACGCTCCATGGCAGGCCATCACGGCATGGGGTGCACCAGCCGCACGACTCGCGGGCGAAGAACTCTTCCATGTTGCGCAGCAGCGAGACCATGTTGACGCTGTCGTCCACGGCCATGGCCAGGCCCGTACCCATGCGGGTGCCGACCTTGGCGATGCCGCCTGCGTACATCTGCGCATCGAGGTGCTCAGGGAGCAGGAAGCCAGTACCGGCGCCACCAGGCTGCCAGCACTTGAGCTTGAAGCCGTCGCGCATGCCACCGGCGTAGTCCTCGAACAGCTCGCGAGCGGTGACGCCGAACGGCAGCTCCCACAGGCCCGGGTTCTTCACTTTGCCGGAGAAGCCCATCAGCTTGGTGCCGTGATCCTCGCTGCCTTCGCGGGCCAGCGACTTGTACCAGTCGTTGCCGTTGGCAACGATGGCGGGCACGTTGCACAGGGTCTCGACGTTGTTCACGCAGGTCGGCTTGCCCCACACGCCGACGGCGGCGGGGAAGGGCGGCTTGGAGCGCGGGTTGGCGCGGCGGCCTTCGAGCGAGTTGATCAGCGCGGTTTCTTCACCGCAGATGTAGCGACCGGCACCGGTGTGCACGAACAGCTCGAAGTCGAAGCCGCTGCCCAGGATGTTCTTGCCCAGCAGGCCGGCGGCCTTGGCTTCGGCAATGGCGCGGTTGAGGTTGTTGGCGGCGGTGGTGTATTCGCCACGCAGGAAGATGTAGCCGCGATAAGCCTTCAGGGCGCGGGCGCTGATCAGCATGCCCTCGACCAGCAGATGGGGCTGTTGCTCCATCAGCATGCGGTCCTTCCAAGTGTTGGGCTCCATTTCGTCCGCGTTGCACAGCAGGTAGCGGATGTTCATGGATTCGTCTTTGGGCATCAGGCCCCACTTCACCCCGGTAGGGAAGCCGGCGCCGCCGCGGCCCTTGAGGCCGGAGTCCTTGACGCTCTGTACGATGTCGTCGGCGGACATCTCGGCCAGTGCCTTGCGGGCGGCGGCATAGCCGTTCTTGGCCTGGTACTCGTCGAGCCAGATCGGCTCGCCGTCTTCACGCAGGCGCCAGGTCAGCGGATGGGTTTCGGCCGCACGCGCGATGCGGTTGGCCGGGCCGAAGGAAGTGATGGTCATGCGTAGCCCTCCAGCAGTTTGGAAACGCCAGCCGGCTGCACATCGCCGAAGGTGTCGTCGTCGATCATCAGCGCCGGGGCCTTGTCGCAGTTGCCCAGGCAGCACACTGGCAGCAGGGTGAAACGTCCGTCGGCAGTGGTTTGGCCGAGGCCGATGCCCAGCTCGCTCTGGATCTGGCTGACCACCGATTCATGGCCGCCGATGTAGCAGACCATGCTGTCGCAGACGCGGATGATGTGGCGACCGACCGGTTGACGGAAGATCTGGCTATAGAAGGTGGCGACGCCTTCGACATCGCTGGCCGGGATGCCCAGCACCTCGCCGATGGCGTAGATGGCGCCGTCCGGCACCCAGCCGCGTGCCTTCTGCACGATCTTCAGGGCTTCGATGGACGCCGCGCGCGGGTCTTCGTAGTGGTGCATCTCGTGCTCGATGGCCGAGCGCTCGGTTTCGCTCAGGGCGAAACGGTCGGTTTGGATCAGCGTGCTGTTCATGCTTAGCGGTCCACGTCAGCCATAACGAAGTCGATACTGCCCAGGTACGCAATGAGGTCGGCGACCATGCTGCCCTTGATTACCGAAGGGATCTGCTGCAGGTGCGGGTAGCTCGGCGTACGGATGCGGGTGCGGTAGCTCATGGTGCCGCCATCGCTCGTCAGGTAGTAACTGTTGATGCCCTTGGTCGCCTCGATCATCTGGAACGACTCGTTGGCCGGCATCACCGGGCCCCACGAGACTTGCAGGAAGTGGGTGATCAGGGTTTCGATGTGCTGCAGGGTGCGCTCTTTGGGCGGCGGCGTGGTCAGCGGGTGGTCCGCCTTGTACGGGCCTTCCGGCATGTTGCGCAGGCACTGGTCGATGATGCGGATGCTCTGGCGCATTTCCTCGACACGGACCATGCAGCGATCGTAGGCATCGCCATTGTGGGCCAGCGGCACTTCGAACTCGAAGTTCTCGTAGCCGGAGTAGGGGCGGGCTTTGCGCAGGTCGAAGTCGCAACCGGTGGCACGCAGGCCGGCACCGGTGGTGCCCCATTCCAGGGCCTCTTTGGTGTTGTAGGCGGCGACGCCGATGGTACGGCCTTTGAGGATGCTGTTCTGCAGGGCCGCCTTGGTGTACTCGTCCAGGCGCTTGGGCAGCCATTCGACGAAGTCCTTCACCAGCTTGTCCCAGCCGCGCGGCAGGTCGTGGGCGACGCCACCGATGCGGTACCAGGCCGGGTGCAGGCGGAAACCGGTGATCGCTTCGATCACGGTGTAGGCGCGCTGGCGGTCGGTGAAGGTGAAGAACACCGGAGTCATGGCGCCGACGTCCTGGATGTAGGTACCCAGGAACAGCAGGTGGCTGGTGATGCGGAAGAACTCGGCGAGCATGATGCGGATCACGTCGACCTTCTGCGGCACCTGGATGCCGGCCAGCTTCTCCACCGCGAGCACGTACGGCAGGTTGTTCATCACCCCGCCGAGGTAGTCGATGCGGTCGGTATAGGGGATGAAGCTGTGCCAGGACTGGCGCTCGGCCATTTTCTCGGCACCACGGTGGTGGTAACCGATGTCCGGCACACAGTCGACGATCTCTTCGCCGTCCAATTGAAGGACGATACGGAAGGCACCGTGGGCCGAAGGGTGGTTGGGGCCGAGGTTGAGGAACATGTAGTCCTCGTTGGCGCCCTGGCGTTTCATGCCCCAGGCCTCTGGATTGAAGCGTGCCGACTCTTCTTCGAGCTGCTGCTTGGCCAGGGTCAGGCTGTAGGGGTCGAATTCGGTGGCGCGGGCAGGGTAGTCCTTGCGCAGCGGGTGACCTTCCCAGGTGGGAGGCATCATGATGCGGCTCAGGTGCGGGTGGCCGGCGAAATCGATGCCGAACATGTCCCACACTTCGCGCTCGTACCAATTGGCGTTGGGCCAGATGCTGGTGACCGAAGGCAGGTTCAGGTCACCTTCGCTCAGCGACACTTTGATCATCACGTCGCTGTTACGCTCGACCGACAACAGGTGGTAGAACACGCTGAAATCGGCCGCCGGCAAGCCGCGGCGCTGGGTACGCAGGCGTTCGTCGACGCCGTGCAGGTCGTAGAGCATGCTGTACGGTTTGGCGACACCGCGCAGGAAGCTGAGCACCTCTTTGAGCTGGGCGCGCTTGACCCACAGCACGGGCATGCCGGTGCGGGTCTCCTGGGCGACGAATGCTTCGGCGCCAAAACGGTTGTGCAATTCGACGACCACATCCTGGTCGTCTGCCTTGTAGGGCGGAATGAAAATAGCGTTGTCCGCTGTCATGGTCTCGGTCGCTTTGGGTCAGCGTTAAGAATGAAGCCAGGCCGCCGGCTCCTTGAGGAACGGGCGGCAGGTCGCTGGATCAGACTTCGTCGGGGCTGCGCAGGTTGGTGACGGCAATGCGCTGCTCACGACGCAGGTCTTTCTGGGCGGGCATCTCGGCACGGTAGATGCCTTGATCACCCACTACCCAGGAAAGCGGGCGTCGTTCCTGGCCGATCGACTCCTGCAGCAGCATCAAGCCCTGCAGGAACGCCTCAGGGCGTGGCGGGCAACCAGGCACGTAGACGTCCACGGGGAGGAACTTGTCGACCCCCTGAACGACCGAGTAGATGTCATACATGCCGCCGGAGTTGGCGCACGAGCCCATGGAGATGACCCACTTGGGTTCGAGCATCTGCTCGTACAAGCGCTGGATGATCGGCGCCATCTTCACGAAGCAGGTACCGGCGATGACCATGAAGTCGGCCTGACGCGGCGAGGCCCGGATGACTTCGGCGCCGAAGCGGGCGATGTCGTGGGGCGCCGTGAAGGCCGTGGTCATTTCCACGTAGCAGCAGGACAGGCCGAAGTTGTACGGCCACAGGGAATTCTTGCGACCCCAGTTGACCGCGCCACGCAGCACATCTTCGAGTTTCCCCATGTAGATGTTCTTGTGGACTTGGTCTTCGAGCAGTTGGTCGGTGACGGTTTCCCGATCGCCTACCGGGTATTGCTCGTTGGGGGCATCCGGATCGATTCTGGTGAGATTGTATTGCATTGCCAAAGCCTCATTGTTTCAGCTTCGCTTGCCGCTTGCGGCGACTTTCGGGTGCCCAGTCAAGAGCTCCGACGCGCCATAGGTAGACAAGACCTGCCAACAGAATTGCTATGAAAACGAGTGCTTCGACGAATCCGGTCCAGCCGCTTTCGCGGACGGACACAGACCATGCAAAGAGAAAGAGGGCTTCGATATCGAAGATCACGAACAGCATCGCGACCAGATAGAATTTGGCGGAAAGGCGCAGGCGGGCGCTGCCGACGGGCAGCATGCCGGATTCGAAGGGTTCGTTCTTGGCGCGGCCCCAAGCCTTGCTTCCAAGCAAGCTGGACAGGCCGAGCATGAAGGCACACAGGCCGACGACACCCAGAAGGAAGATGGCAAAGCCCCAGTTGTGGGCGATGAGTCCTGCCGAATCGGACATGCTTGAAATCCTTATACAGAGACCCAGCTCTGCAGTCTGAAATAAGTAGAGCGGCGACGCGGTGTCGCGGACGCAGTGACCAAATGTCGCAGCTGAATCAATCGCGCTGATTTTATGGGTAAACCCACAGCAAGTAAAATTTCCAGCGCAAAATTATTCGTAGGATTAAGAACAAAAATCTTTCGTAAATCGCTGAAGGCCTTGATTTTAGGGGATTCTGACCCGTTTCGTTAATTATGTTTCCCTGACACTGTAATGAATCCCGATATCAATAATGATAATTAATAGCATTTGCCTGAGGTGCTGTTTATTCGCAGTTCTGGTGTGCAACTGACCTCCTTCGCAAATATGTCACTTGCAAATGAGAAAAACTCTCGTTCTAGCAGTTTCTGACCGCGCGCGTACCGCCCTGGATCAATGTTTCGGCAAAGGAGAGTGATGCGTGGGAGCGATGAGCTCGGAGAGCCTCGTTGAAGAGGCGGTAGCAGGCGGTCGCGCGGGCATCAACGCGTTGGCTTGGACGAGGCATAAGACGGTCCTTGCTGGCTGTGCTGCCCCAAGCATAGACCTGATTCTGAGTTCTGCCTCGGCATCCGGCTAGAGGCGCGGGCTCGCTTGGTAAAGTTGGTGCCAGGAGAAAAGTTGTCAGTGTTGCCGATGACTGCTGTAGAGGACGCGGGCAGAAAAAACGACGAAGCCCGGCGCTTTTGCGAGCGCCGGGCTTCTATCGAGCCATTGACAGTCAGTGGAACTGCTCTTCCTCGGTAGAGCCGGTCAGTGCAGTCACCGACGACGCGCCACCCTGAATCACAGTAGTCATGTCATCGAAGTAACCGGTGCCCACTTCCTGCTGGTGCGCCACAAAGGTGTAGCCCTTGCTGGCGTCGGCGAATTCCTGCTCTTGCAGCTTCACATAGGCGGTCATGTCGTTGCGGGCGTAGTCGTGCGCCAGATTGAACATGCCGTGCCACATGTTGTGAATACCCGCCAGGGTGATGAACTGGTGCTTGTAGCCCATGGCCGACAGCTCGCGCTGGAATTTGGCGATGGTGGCGTCGTCCAGATTCTTCTTCCAGTTGAAGGAAGGCGAGCAGTTGTACGACAGGATCTGGTCCGGGTATTCCTTCTTGATCGCTTCGGCGAAGCGGCGTGCTTCGTCCAGGTCTGGCTTGGCGGTTTCACACCAGATCAGGTCGGCGTACGGCGCGTAGGCCAGGCCGCGGGCGATGGCCTGGTCGAGGCCGGCGCGCACCTTGTAGAAGCCTTCGCGGGTACGTTCGCCAATGACGAAAGGCTGGTCGTACGGGTCGCAGTCGCTGGTCAGCAGGTCGGCGGCGTTGGCGTCTGTGCGGGCCAGGATGATGGTGGGCACACCCGACACGTCCGCGGCCAGGCGCGCAGCCACCAGCTTTTGAACAGCTTCCTGGGTAGGTACCAGTACCTTGCCACCCATGTGGCCGCATTTTTTCACCGAGGCCAGTTGGTCTTCGAAGTGAACGCCGGCGGCGCCTGCCTCGATCATGTTCTTCATCAGCTCGTAGGCGTTCAGCACGCCGCCGAAACCGGCTTCGGCATCAGCCACGATCGGCGCGAAGTAATCGATGTAGCCTTCGTCGCCTGGATTCTTGCCGGCTTTCCACTGGATCTGGTCGGCGCGGCGGAACGAGTTGTTGATGCGCTTGACCACGGTGGGCACCGAGTCAACCGGGTACAGCGACTGGTCGGGGTACATCGACTCGGCCGAGTTGTTGTCGGCGGCAACCTGCCAGCCCGACAGGTAGATGGCCTGGATGCCGGCTTTCACCTGCTGCACGGCCTGGCCGCCGGTGAGGGCGCCCATGCAGTTGACGAAGTCTTTTTCTGGGCGGAAGGACGGGTGGGCCCCTTGGGTGACCAGCTTCCACAGTTTTTCGGCACCCTGGCGCGCCAGGGTGTGCTCCGGCTGCAGGGAGCCGCGCAGGCGAACGACATCGGCGGCGGTATAGGTACGGGTCACGCCTTTCCAGCGCGGGTTCTCGGCCCAGTCTTTCTCGAGGGCTGCAATTTGCTGTTCGCGTGTCAGTGCCATGGAAATAAACCTCGTCGCATCGATCTTGAAGGTAAGTGTGCTGATGCTCCGGGCGCGCAGTCAGGGGGCGGATGTCCTTTCGATGAAGGCAGCGAAAGCGCGCGGCAAGGCCCTTCTCAGGGCCCCTGATCAGCGGGAGCGGGGCCATCATGCCCCTGGCGAAATTACCCTGTCAAACGTTTTGTAGTGGTTTTCTTATGGCACTACATCTTTGGTCTAATACGACTCCATAGTCACTTTTCAGGCCTTTGGTCGAGGCCTCGAACGGCGTGGGATCAGTCCACAAGATCGACTTTTACCCGAAGGGTCATGTTTTCGCCGCGTTGGGTGCTGTAGGTGAGGGTGGAAGGCGCGGTGTTGGCGTCACTCTGCTGGTTGTATCCCGCCAGATCGATCCATTGGCCCAGCTTGCCGGTGACCGTTGTGTCGGTGCTCTGCACATTCACTACATCCGGACGTTCGTGGCTCATTCGGTCGTTATTGGTGCTGATTTGCAGACGAACCGTTTCACCCGTCACGCTCGGCGTGACATAGAAGCCCTGGGTCACATTGCGGTAGCGGGTATCGCTCTGCACCCGTCCATAGCCGTCGCTGGAGGTGCTGGTGACGGGGATGCTCTTGCCCGTCTGGATCAAGGCAGGCTGGCCTTCGCTGGCCTGGATCTGCTGCAGTCCGCCTTCGCGGTTGCGGGTGCCGTACTGGATGATCCGCGCGTTGCCGCGGGTGTCCTGGTAGTTGCTGTCGTCATTGTCGACGCTGATCAGCAGGCGCCTGGGGGCGGTGTCGAGTTGTTGCAGCAGGCTGCGCAGATCATCGATGCGCTCGGGGCTGGCGTTGACGATCAGCTTGTCTTCGAAGGCGCTCACCGTGCCGTCCTTGCCCAAAAACGACTGGGCGGTGGGCAGCAGTTCGGCGCTGCTGCGGTGCTGCAGGGGCAGCACTTCGGTGGCGGCGCTGGCGCTGAGGCTGGCCGCCAGCAGCAGGGCGGCGACGAGGGGGCGTAGCGGCATGGGGGTGGTCTCCACAGATGGAACACACATGATGGCAAATTTGCCTGGATCGTGCCGGGTCTGGATCACAGCGATATGAAAGCAAGGTCACCTGAACGGGAACCACGGTGGCCGCTGCCTGACAAATTCCGTAACATCGCGCCCCTTCCTTTCGTTCCTGCTCCAGCGAGGCCTTGTGGCTTGGCTCTGAGCAGACCTCTCACAGGATTTTCATGAAACCTGCTCGACTTCGCGCCGACGTGCTCGCCGGCCTGACCACCTCATTCGCCCTGGTGCCGGAGTGCATTGCCTTCGCCCTTGTGGCACACCTGAACCCGCTCATGGGCCTGTATGGCGCGTTCATCATCTGTACGCTGACCGCGTTGTTCGGCGGGCGTCCAGGCATGATCTCAGGCGCTGCCGGGTCGATGGCGGTGGTGATCGTCGCCCTGGTGGTGCAGCACGGTGCCCAGTACCTGTTGGCGACCGTACTGCTGGGCGGGGTGGTGATGATCCTGTTTGGCGTGTTGCGCCTGGGCAAGCTGGTGCGCCTGGTGCCGTATCCGGTCATGCTCGGTTTCGTCAACGGTCTGGCGATCGTCATCGCCATGGCCCAGCTCGAGCACTTCAAGAACGGCGAGCAGTGGCTCAACGGCCTGTCGCTGTACCTGATGGTCGGACTGGTGGCCTTGACCATGCTGGTGGTCTACCTGCTGCCGAAACTCACTCGCGCGGTGCCGCCAGCACTGGTGGCGATCCTGGGCGTGGGCCTGCTGGTCTACCTGTTCGAACTGCCGACCCGCACCCTCGGCGACATGGCGCACATCGCCGGTGGTCTGCCGCAACTGGCCTGGCCGGATGTGCCCTGGAGCCTGGAGACGCTGAAGATCATCGCGCCCTATGCCGTGCTCATGGCCATGGTCGGCCTGCTGGAAACCCTGCTGACCCTCAACCTTACCGACGAAATCACCGAGAGTCGTGGCTTTCCCGACCGAGAATGCGTGGCGTTGGGCGCGGCGAACATGGTCTCGGGGCTGTGCGGCGGCATGGGCGGCTGCGCGATGATCGGTCAGACGGTGATCAACCTCAGTTCCAGCGGGCGCGGACGGCTCTCTGGCGTGGTGGCGGGGGTGATGATCCTGTTGTTCGTGCTGTTCCTGTCGCCGCTGATCGAGCGCATCCCGCTGGCCGCGCTGGTGGGCGTGATGTTCGTGGTCGCCCAGCAGACCTTCGCCTGGGCCTCCCTGCGGGTGCTGCACAAGGTGCCGCTGAGCGACGTGCTGGCGATCGTCGCGGTGACGGTGGTGACGGTGTTTACCGACCTGGCCATGGCCGTGATGTTCGGTATCGTCATCGCGGCGATCAACTTCGCTTGGCAGCATGCCCGCGAACTGTATGCCGACAGCCATGAGGATGGGGACGGCGGCAAGCGCTACCAGGTGCACGGCACGCTGTTCTTCGCCTCGACCACGCCGTTTCTCAATCAGTTCGACCCCGCCCAGGATCCGGTCAACGTCACGCTGGACTGCAAGCACCTGAGCTTCGTCGACTATTCGGCGATCGCCGCCTTGCAGACCCTGCGCGAGCGTTACGCCAAGGCGGGCAAGCACCTGCGGGTGGTGCACTTGTCCGATCGCTGCAAGAAGCTGCTCAAGCGGGCGGGCGAGCAGCACTGAGCGGGATAGGCTGCAGGCGCTTCAGTCGACCTGGGCCTGCAGCATCCAGGCACCTTCGACCTCGCGGGCCAGACCGCTGGCCGGCAGCAGGGCCAGCAGGCGCGCATGCAGGGCGGCGTCGGTAAAGGTGCGTACGGTGTCCAGGTCGAGCTGACCGGCCAGTGGCAGCTCATTCTTGGTATACGACAGCCAGGCCTTCTTCAGCATCTGCAGTACGTCGCTGCCCGCGCTGTTGGCGAAGCGGCGGTGCACCGTGCGATCGTCGAAGGTGAAGGTGTGGCGGTGGCTGAAGCCGCTTTCGTCGCCGTTCAGTTCCAGGCAGCGATGGCAGCGGCAAGGGCCGTCAGCGAAGACGTTGCGCAGGTAGGCGTTGAAGTCCACGACAGGTTTGAGGGTCAAGCGTTTGTCGACCTCGAACAGGTCGGCGATCAGGGGTTGTTCGGCGCTCACGGAGTGTCCTCGTCTGGTGGGGCGTACATCGCCGGGCACCCTAACAGATCGGGCACTGCAGATCATCTCCCGCTTGGCCCGTCGGTTGGCTAGAGACAAGGGCGAGCGCCTGCCGTACTCTACGCGCCCCTTCACTCGCACCCCGAGGACTCGCGCTTGAGCACCCAGTATCCGTACATCGCCACCGTGACCATCAGCGCTGAAGATCGAGGTGGAGACGCCGAGGCTTCGGAGCATCCCGGCATGCGTGTCGGCCTGGAAGCAGTGACCGAAACCCTCAAGAAAGTGCATTTCGTCGGCACCCTGGCCGCACCCGAGAAGTCCGCCACGCACATCTGCGTCACGCTGGAAAACGGCCTGGTGTACTACGGCCCCATCGTCAACGGCCATGCCGAACTCGAAGGCGGCTGGATCGCGTTCGAATCGGACATGCTCACGCCGCAGGAACTGGGTCTTTAAGCCTCAGTCCAGTTCCGCCAGGCACTGTTCGAGAATCGTCAGGCCCTGTTCGAGCACGTGTGGCTCGATGGTCAGCGGGGCCAGCAGGCGAATGATGTGGCGAGCCTTGCCGCTGGGCATCAATAGCAAGCCGCGCGCCCTTGCGCGTTCCAGCACCTGGGCCAATTGCGCGGGCGCCGGACTGCCGTCCTGGTTGACCAGTTCGACGCCGCGCATGGCACCGACGCCAGTCAGTCGTCCCAGATACCGACACAGCCCGACCTGCTGCCAGCGTTGGTAGCGCTGCGCGATGGCCTGGGCCTGTCGTTCACCCCACGTGGCCAGGTTCGTGTCGCTCATCTGCTCCAAGCTGGCCAGTGCCGCCGCGCAGGCGATTGGATTGCCTGAGTAGGTGCCGCCCAGCCCGCCCTTGGGCAAGGCGCCGAGCAGTTCGCGGCGACCCATCACGGCGCCCAGGGGCATGCCGCCGGCGATGCTCTTGGCTAGCAACAGCAGATCCGGCTCGATGCCTAGGCGAGGGAAGTCGAAGCGCTGTCCGGTGCGACCGAATCCCGACTGGATCTCGTCGGCGATCAGCAGGATGCCATGGCTGTCGCACAGCCGGCGCAGGGCCTGGGCGAACGCTGGGTCGAGGGCGAGAAAGCCGCCTTCGCCCTGAACGGGTTCGAAGATGAATGCCGCCACTTCTTCGACGGCAATTTCCACGCTGAACAGGCGCTCCAGCGCAGCGAGCGCCTGGTCACAGGTGACGCCGGTATCGGCGCTGGGATAAGGCAGGTGGTAGACGGGGCCGGGCAGCTCGCCGACCCGCTGCTTGTAGGGCGCCACTTTGCCGTTCAGGTTCAGGGTGGCCAGGGTGCGACCATGGAAGCCGCCGTCGAAGGCAATCACCGCGCGTTTGCCGGTGGCGCCGCGGGCGACCTTCAAGGCGTTCTCGGCCGCCTCGGCACCGCTGTTGGTGAGCATGCCGGCCAGCGGATAGCTGAGTGGAACGAACGCACTCAAGCGTTCCATCAATGCCAGGTACGGGGCATGGGGCGCGGCGTTGAACGCGTAATGGGTCAGGCGGGCCGCCTGGGCCTGGATTGCTTCGACCACCGCTGGATTGCAGTGGCCCAGGTTGAGCACGCCGATTCCGCCGACGAAATCGATGTAGCGCTTGCCGTCGGTATCCCACACTTCGGCGTTGCGGCCGTGAGAGAGGGTGATGGGGTGAACGATGGCGATGGACTGGCTGATACTGTCCTGATTCATGGGCACGCGTAACCTTGTTCGAATGTCGCGTTATCCAAGCGTGACGGGCCACGCCGGGCAAACGAATTATTCGATTGGGGTCATTCCCTCAATTCCTGACCCCGATGATGTGTGGTTCGCGGCGGTCAAGCCTCTGCTGCCACGCGCTCCTGAATCCACGCCACGAAGGCCCTGACCTTGGGCACTTCGGCAGCGTGTTCGGCATGGGCCATGAAGTGTCGGCCGTTGCTGGGCAGCGGATGATCCCAAGGCACCACCAGCTTGCCTTCTTGCAGTTCTTCGGCCACCAGGTAGCGCGGAATCAGCGCGATGCCGCAGCCGGCGATGGCGGCGCGGATGCACAGGTAGAAGGTGTCGAAGCGCGGGCCGTGATAGCTGTTCTGACTCTCCAGGCCCAGACCCAGGAACCATTCGTGCCAGGCCTCCGGGCGTGAGGCGCATTGCAGCAGGCGATGCTCGGTCAGTGACTGGGCGCTGTCGAAGCGGTGACTGTGCAGCAGCGTTGGGGCGCATACCGGCACCACTTCCTCGCTGAATAGCTCCAGACAGGTCGCGCCCGGCCAGGTGCCCTGGCCGAAGAAAAACGCGATGTCGGCCTTGGCCTGCACCAGATCGAACGGCTCCAGCTCGTTGCGCACGTCCAGGTGAATGCGTGGGTAGCGTTCGCCGAAGCCTTTGAGGTGCGGTACCAGCCAGCGCGCGCCAAAGGTGGGTTGGGTGGCGATGCGTAGCACCTCGGTCTCGTCGCCGTAGCTGAGGATGTAGCGGCTGGACATGTCGATCTGGGTGAGGATCTTGTTCACTTCGGTGAGGTACAGCGCCCCGGCGGGCGTCAGGTG
Source organism: Pseudomonas sp. SC11 (assembly GCF_047039205.1). Lineage (NCBI taxonomy): Bacteria > Pseudomonadati > Pseudomonadota > Gammaproteobacteria > Pseudomonadales > Pseudomonadaceae > Pseudomonas > Pseudomonas sp. SC11. Next base: position 2,313,958 of record NZ_CP178183.1, read on the forward strand.
CAGGCGCCGCCGGATACGCTGGAACAGCGGGTGACAGAGCATGTCCTCGAGCTGCGCCACCTGCTTGCTCACCGCGCTCTGGGTGAGGTGAAGCTCCTGTGCCGCGCGGGTGAAACTCAGGTGGCGGGCTGCCGCTTCGAAGCACTGCAGGGCGGTGGTGGAGGGCATCAGGCGTTTGGACATGACGGGCATTTCCAGTGGGGTGAGGTGAAGTTCATTCCGAGGTGGAATGAAGTGCGTCGAAAACTGCATTTGTCGGCGGGCGTCACTAAAGTAATACTGACGTCGGTCAAGGATTACAACTCATTGTCGTGAAAGGGAAAACTCGGGCGTGCTGGGTCGATCGATTCAGCCTTTGCTCGGCGATAGGGCGCTCCGAGCGTTCACAGATCAAAAAAACTGCGGCCCAGGCTCACGTTTTTGCGGTGGTCGTGCTGCATGCCAAGCGGCAGAATGGTCCACCTTCGAATCTGCGGCCGGCCTATGCCCGTTGGCTGGGCGCGCTCCTTTGCTTAACCCTCAGGAACCTGTTCGCGCCCATGTCTGTCCCGCCTGCTGAACGTCGTCTGCGTCACCTGTTGCCAGCGCCCTTGAACATTCCGCCCGCTCAGTGGCTGCGCGCTGGCGTCGGCGCACTGGTGGCGCTGTTCCTGGCCGGCTGGCTGTGCAGCCTGGCATACGGCCCCTCTATCGCCCTGCACCTGCTGGGGCCACTGGCGGCTTCGGCAGTGCTGGTGTTCGCTGTGCACTCCGGCCCCTTGGCCCAGCCATGGCCAGTGTTGGGCAGTTATGCCGTGGCTGCGCTGCTAGGGCTGCTGCTGCGCGAGGCCCTGGGCGGGCAATTGTGGGTTGCCGCACTGGCGCTGGGCGTGTCGCTGCTATTGATGTGCCCGCTGCGCTGTCTGCATCCGCCGGGCGGCGGGGTGGCCGTCAGTGCGGTGCTGGCCGATCCGGGGTTGGTGTCACTGGGCGATCATCTGCTCGAGCCGGTGATGCTCAACGCCGTGATCCTGGTGATCGTGGCCGTGCTTTACAACCGTCTGACCAGCGTGCGCTATCCCAAAGCTGCGGCGCCGCTCAAAGACCTGCATCACACCCATGATCCGGCGCCTGCCGAGCGCGTCGGTATCAGCCGGGCCGATCTTGATCAGGCCCTGGAAGACCTCGGCGAGTTCGTCGACGTCACCCCCGACGAGCTCGAACGCATCATCCGGGCCACCGAACAGCGCGCGTTGCGGCGTACGGTCGGCGGCCTCACCGCTGCCTCGGTCATGTCGCGGGACGTGCAGGTCGCAGCGCCCGAGACCACGCTGGAGCAGGCATGCGCATTGATGGCTCAGCATCATTTGAAGACGCTGCCTGTGCGCGAAGGCGATCAGGTGGTAGGCGTGGTCGAGCTGGGCGATCTGCTGTCAGCAGTTATGGCGCGTGGACGCTTGGGTTGGCGCGGGATGTTCGGTCGCCGGCCGCTACGCGTGGCTCAAGTGATGAGCCAGCGGCTTGTCAGCGTCGGCAGCGACCATCCGCTGGAAGGCTTGCTGCCCCTGCTCAGCGAGCACGGCGTTCACTGTCTGCTGGTGCTCGATGAGCACAGGCTAGCCGGGGTCATCACCCAGACCGACTTGATCGCCGGACTCAGGCGTCATCTGCTCAGCCACTGCACGAGCTGAGCAAAGCCTGGCCGAGCGCTGACATCGGGCTGTTGGCAGCGCTGCGCCAGGCTGCGCAGCGATGTGTCGTCCTGGTCGCAGCCGTCGAGCAATTCTTCGATCAGAATACCGAAGGCCCGTACTTCGAGCCGTTCGACGGCTGCCGTCTCGGTATCCGTGCTGGGCGGATGGAACGAGGCGGCGCCGAAGTCCCCGAGCAGGCAATCACCTTCGGTGTCGCAGAGGATGTTGTGGGCGTACAGGTCGCCGTGGTTGATCCCGCGGGCGTGCAGGTGCGCCGATACCGAGGCGATGCCGGCAAGCAGACGGCGCGCGGCGGGTAGCGCCAGTCGCCGCGCGTCGGGATAGCTGTCGCGGGTGCAACTGCCCAGGCTCGGAGGGCCTGCGAGATTGAACCAGTTGGGGTCGATCAACTGCATCACCAGCGCTGGGCGTTGCAGTGGATGATCGTCGATGCGCCCGATCACTCGCACCAACTGACGATGATCGCCTGCGGCCAGGCAGGCGATCATTTCGGCCAGTGGCGAGCCATCGCTGGTGATTTCGCCTTTGTAGAGCTTCACCGCGACCGGGTCTGGATGCGCATGCCAATGGGCCAGATGGATCAGGCCTGAGGCGCCGCGTCCGAGCTCCTTGCCCAATGCGATGTGTGCCCAGTGGATGCGCGGGCAGCTCGCCTGCACCGCCGGTGCGCGCAGTGCTTGAGGCAGCGGGTTGTCGGCGTAGGCCAGCCAAGCCAGACGAGGCATGCGCAGCAGCCAGTCGGGCAGGGCGGTGAGGCGGTTGCTGGCGATGCGCAGCAGCTCCAGTCGTTCGCAGCGCGCCAGGCTATCGGGCAGGGCGGTCAGGCGGTTGCCGGCCAGCATGAGTTTCTGCAACTGCGAGCAGTCGCCCAATGCCTCGGGAAGGCGTTCCAGCCGATTATCAGTCAGCACCAGCGCGCGCAGGCTGGCGGGCAAGGCGTGTGCGTCGAGCTGGTGGATACGGTTGCTCTTGAAGCCCACCGTCTCCAGGCGCTCGCAGCGACCGACAGCGCGCGGCACGTGCTCGAAACGGTTTTCCGAGCAGAACAGTACCTTCAGCCGAGTCAGCCGGTGCAAGTCCTCGGGCAGGTCGTGCAGGGCGTTGCCGGTGAGGTTGAGGACTTCGAGGGTGTCGGCCAGTGCGAAGATTTCCCGGGGGAATTCGCTCAGGCCCTGGCACAGGTCCAGGCGGGTAGGCCGTGAAGGCGGCCGGCTTTGAGGTCTTCGAGGCTGTGCATGCGGGGCGTCTATGAGGCGTTGGACGGCCATTCTAGTGCCCGACCGGGGCATTGCAAATCTGCACAAGGGTTGCGAGCCAAGTCCGATTGCGCCTCGGCCGCGGCGGGCCATACTCAAGGCTGGCCCTTCGATAACAACAAGTAACGGGTTGCGAACCAATGACCTATCAGCACAGCTATGCCCAGTCCATTGCCGACCCCGCCCGCTTCTGGCAGGCCCAGGCCGATTCGCTCGCCTGGTACCGCACGCCCAGCGTCACCTTGCAAACCAATGCTGACGGCACTCAGCGCTGGTTCGCCGACGGCCGCTTGAACAGCAGCTACTTGGCGCTGGATCGACAGATCGAGCTGGGGCGCGGCGAGCAGGTGGCGTTGATCTACGACTCGCCCGTGACGGGTGTCGCCCAGCGCTTCACTTACTCCCAGTTGCGCGATGAGGTGTCGCGTCTGGCGGGGCTGCTGTGTGAGCTGGGGGTGGGCAAGGGCGATGGCTTGATCATCTACATGCCCATGGTGCCGCAGGCGGCCATGGCCATGCTGGCCTGCGCGCGGATCGGTGCGGTGCATTCAGTAGTGTTCGGCGGATTCGCCGCCAATGAACTGGCCCTGCGCATCGATGATGCACGTCCAACGCTGGTGCTCACCGCCTCCTGCGGCCTGGAGTTCGATCGGGTGATCGAATATAAGCCGCTGGTCGATCGGGCCTTGCTGCTGGCCCGGCATCAGCCTCGGCACGTGGTGGTGTTGCAGCGATCTCAGGCCACGGCCGCGCTTGAGCCTGGTCGCGACCTTGACTGGGAGGCAGCCGTCGCTGGCGCGCAATCGGTGGCGCCGGTGGTGCTGGACGCGGGCGATCCGCTGTACATCATGTACACCTCCGGCACCACCGGAAAACCCAAAGGCATCGTGCGCGAGAATGGCGGCAACGCGGTTGCGCTGTGCTACGCCATGCGCCATGTCTACGGCATGCAGGCGGGCGATGTGTGGTGGGGCATCTCCGATGTCGGCTGGGTGGTCGGGCATTCACTGATCGTCTATGGCCCGCTGATGTGCGGGTGCACCACGGTGCTGTACGAAGGAAAGCCGATCCGCACGCCGGACGCGGCGGCCTATTGGCGGATTGTCGAACAGTACCGGGTCAATGGGCTGTTCTGCGCGCCCACGGCTATGCGCGCGATCCGCAAGGAAGACCCGCACGGCGAGGGGGTCCGCAGTCACGACCTGAGTTCGCTGCGCCAGCTGTTCCTGGCTGGGGAGAAACTCGACTCGGCTACGCATGAGTGGCTCGAGCGTGTCACAGGCAAACCGGTGCACGACCACTGGTGGCAGACCGAGACGGGCTGGCCGGTGACTGCGCCCTGCGTGGGCCTGGAAGGCAGCGCAGCGCGCCCGGGATCAAGCAATCGCGCGGTGCCGGGCTACCACGTGCAGGTGCTGGACGACGAAGGACGCCCCGTGGCGGCGAACCAGCAAGGCGCCATCGTCATCGCCCTGCCGTTGCCGCCAGGCTGCAGTCAGACGTTATGGGGCGACCATTCGCGCTACGTGCAGGCGTACCTGCAGCGCTACCCCGGCTATTACCACACCGGTGATGGCGGTTATCTGGACGACGAGGGTTTCGTCTACATCATGGGTCGCACCGATGACGTGATCAACGTCTCCGGCCATCGCTTGTCCACCGGTGAGATGGAGGATCTGGTGGCGCAGCATCCAGCCGTCGCCGAGTGTGCCGTGATTGGCGTGCACGACGAGATCAAAGGGCAGGTGCCGCTGGCACTGGTGGTGCTCAAGGACGGGCAGGGCATCGGTGAGCAGCAGGTCCAGGCCGAACTGGTGGCCAGCGTACGCGAGCAGATCGGAGCGTTGGCGTGCTTCCAGCGCGTGCGTGTGGTCAAGCGCCTGCCCAAGACCCGCTCGGGCAAGATCCTGCGGGCTGTGTTGCGCAAGATCGCCGATGGCCAGGACTACGTGCCACCATCGACGCTGGACGATGTGGCGGTGCTGGGTGAAATCGAACAGGTGCTGGCGGGTTTGCCGCGGGCGGGATGAGTCTAGGCTCTGTTTGAAAAGTCTTGAGACGAAGGTCAGGCAAGGCGAAAACAGCCGAGGAAGCGGAGTGTACTGGAGTACATGAGCATTCCGACCGGGCTGGCGCTCCAGGCTGTTTTCAACGCAGCATGAACGAGTATCAAGGCTTTTCAGACAGAGCCTAGGTGAGTGGGCCGGTCTGCTGCAATTGACCCAGGCGGCTGCGGGTGCGCATCAGGTCGGCGATCGCGCCGCCCAGGCTTTGGTCGAGGCTGTGCTTGGCCAGCACCTGCAGGCGCTTGTCCTGGTCGTACAAGACATCGATCAAGTTGATGAAACGCTGCTGTGCGGCGAGCGAACAGTTCGACAGATCGTCCAGTCCGTCGATGATCCAGTCATCGAAACGCTCAGCCAGGGCCAGGTAGTCGATCACCGCCGTAGGCTGCTCGCACAAATCATCGAAGGCGAACATCACCTGTCGGTCTCGGCTATGCAGGGCGCGCAGCGGACGCCGGTTGACCTCCAGCACCTGCGGCTGCACCTCGGGCAGCGCCAGGGCCTGGCGCTGCGCAGCGTCAGCAGGCCAGACGAATCGTCCCTGGGTGAAGCGCTGCTGCTGGCGGTTGGCTGGCAATGTGCGAAAGTCGGTGTCGCCGCCCACTTCCAGCACCTGCATGCGCGCGTTGATCACGCGAATCACCGGCTCGAAACGCTGGTGGTACAGCGGGTTGGGCAGCAAGCCTTCTGGTGCGTAATTGGAGGTGAGCAGCAGGAACACGCCGCGCTCGAACAGAGCGCCGAATAGTCGGGTAAGCAGCATTGCGTCGCCGATATCGTGGACATGGAACTCATCGAAGCACAGCACCTGGCAATCGCCCAGCAGCGCGTCGAGTGTGGCTGCGAGGGCATCGGGCTGGCTGCGGTGCTCATGCATGCCTTGGTGCAGCCGAGCGAAGAAGTCGTGGAAATGCAGGCGCTTCTTGGCCGCGACAGGCGCCGTCTGATAGAACCCATCGAGCAGCCAGCTCTTGCCGCGGCCTACCGAACCATGCAGGTAGAGGCTGCGAGCCTTGCCGTGGGCCAGTGCGGCAAGCTCAGTGGCCATGCAGTCGATGACCTGACGTTGGCTATCGCTTAGACGATAACCGCGAGCCTGGGCCAAAGACGTGAAGTGCGAGATCAGGGTCCGATCGGTATCGGATGTTTGCGGGCGCTGAGCCAGTTGACGCAGCGCAGTGGGCATCCAGGCAGGCAATGTGACGGCTCCAAGAGGCGGGTGCAGACGCAGCATGCGCGAGCCTGCGTCGTTTGACCAGTCGCAAATGGGCGTGGGACCTATCGCATGACGGGATGACACGCTTCGTTCAGGCTTTACGTTCCAACTGACGCTCGATCATGAACTTGATGCTCAGGCGGCGCTCCTTGAGACGGCGCAGATCGTCGTCCTCGAAGTTGCCGGCCGAAATGGCTTCGGCGGCCAGCACCTGGTTGTCGATGTCCGTGTAGTCGTCAAGCAGACGGTCGAGATCTTTATCATGCTGGCGGCGTTGCTGAACGATTTCGCGTGGGTAGTGCAGGTCCTGATACAGATCGTGTGAGACTGGCATGGCGCTGTCCTTGTGATGCACAAGTGGGGTTAATTGCTTGGAATCAGCGGCGACCATTGTGTTGAAGCGAAGCGGTAAAAAAGCGACGGATGGTTGTGTAAACGATTGGCTGAGTCAGGCGCAGACGCTGGGAGGGTCGACAAAATGCACGTCGTGCGCTTGTCTGACCAGTAACTTGCTGTTTTCCGACAATTTTTTTTACGCTGGGGCTTCCCAGAGACAAATTTTGTTGGTAAAGTTCGGCCCATTCCAGCACAGCAGCACTCGCAGCTGTCAGTGAATTCTCTACAGGGGCGTCGCCAAGCGGTAAGGCAGCAGGTTTTGATCCTGCCATGCGTTGGTTCGAATCCAGCCGCCCCTGCCATTTCCTTCCAGATTTAAAGTTCTCCAGCCGAAGCTTCGGTCTGGGGATTTTTCGTTTCCGCTCGAAAAGTCTGGCGCGCCGAAGCGCGCCGTTTCATGCTTCAGCCGCTTGCCAGCAATTCGTTCAAGGCGCGTGTCAGTTCCTCGGCTTGCACAGGCTTTTGCATCACCAGGCTGCCGGGCAGTTCGAGACCCTCCAGTTCAGCGTAGCCAGTGAGAAAAACCACGGGTAACTGTGGGTAGCGCTCACGCGCGGCCGCGGCCAACTGCGCGCCATTGAATTCGGGCATGGCAAAGTCGGTCAGCAGCAGGTCGATCTGTTCATCGAGCAGCGCCAGGGCCTGCTCGCCACTGTGCGCCTGACGCACTTGGTAGCCGTACAGGCGCAGCACATCGCCGAGCATGTCGCGCACTAGATGATCGTCGTCCACCAGCAGGACCACGCGGTCATGACCGTTGAACGAGCTGGTCTGGGGTGTACCAGTGGTTTGCGGCTCGCTCGTCTCGATCTGCTTGACCGCTGGCAGATACACACTGACCCGTGTGCCGACCTCGGGCGTGGTCTCGATGCGCACGCCACCCCCGGACTGCTTGGCGAAGCCGAATACCTGGGCCAGGCCCAGTCCGGAGCCCTTGCCGATGTCCTTGGTGGTGAAGAAGGGTTCGAATACCCGTGCCACCACGTCCTCGCTCATGCCGCAACCCGTGTCGCGGATCGACAGCATCACGTAGTCGCCCGGCTCGGGATCTTCGGGACGCTGCGGGCGGCTCTCGACCCGGGTGTTGCGCGTCGTCAGGGTGAGCTGACCACCTGCCGGCATGGCATCGCGGGCGTTGATTGCCAAGTTCAGGATGATCATCTCGGTCTGGGTCGGGTCGGTCATCGCCTGCCACAGGCTGTCGTCCAGGTCCAGCCGCACCGAGATGTTGCCGCCCAAGGTACGGCGCAGCAATTCCTCGAGGCCGCCCAGCGTGCGGTTCATGTTCAGCGGCACGGGCTCGAGACGTTGGCGGCGGGAGAAGGACAGCAACTGCGAGGTGAGCTTGGCACCCCGTTCACCGGCTTCGCGCACGTGTTTCAGGCGGCTGCGCGCCTTCTCCAGATCGCCTTTGTTCAGGTCGCGCTCGACGAAACTGGCGCCGGTGAGGATCACCGTCAGCAGGTTGTTGAAGTCGTGCGCCACGCCAGCGGTCAGTTGGCCGACGGCCTCCAGGCGTTGCATCTGCTGCAGCGCCGCCTCGATACGCTCGCGTTCGAGAATCTGGTCGCGCAGGCGACTGTTGGCTTCGGCCAGGCCGAGGGCAGACTCGCGCTCGCTGGTGATATCGCGGGCCACCACATAGAGCAGGGTATCTTCGGGTACCACGACCCAGGACAGCCAGCGTTGCTGGCCGCCCGCGTGCTGGATCCGGCCGACGAAACGGGCGCTGGTGCGGCCGTGGGCGAGGGCGGCGAGTTCTTCCAGGAAAGCCTCTTGTTCGTGCTCGGGCAGCAGGTGCAGCAGCGAGGTCTGACTCAGGCGTTCGCGGCTGATGCCCAGCACGGCCTCCCAGGCCGGGTTCAGCGCCACCGGTGTGAGGTCTTTATTGAGTACCGCGAGCAAGTCCTGCGACAGTTCCCAGGCGCGGTCGCGTTCGCGGGTGCGTCGCTCCACGCGCTCGCCGAGCATCTCGTTGAGTTGCTTGAGCGCTTGGGTGGCCTGGCGCTGTGTGTGGATGTCCTGTAGCACGCCGGAGAAGCGCACGCAGCGACCGTCGACGAATTGCGTCTGCCCGGTGGACAGCAGCCAATGAGGCTCGGGCCTGCCGGGGGCAATGCTGCGAAACTCGGCGCGGTAGTGACCATCGCTGTCAGTTTGCATCGATTGCATGACGGCCTGCTGCACGAAGGCCACGTCCTCTGGATGGATGCCGGCGTAGAAGGTCTCCAGGCTCATCTCGGTGTCGATGGGCAAGCCGAACAAAGCCTTGCAGCGGTCGTCCCACAGCAGCAGGTCGTCAGCGGGGCGGTAGTCCCAGGTGCCCATGCCGGCAGCGTCGATGGCGATGCGCGCGCGGGCCTCGACATCGGCCAGCGCTTCCTCGGCACGGCGTCTGCGCTGACGCTCCTGGACCTCGGCCAGCGCCCTTCGCACAGCCTTGGGCAGCAACGGCAGGTTCTTCTTGAGCACGTAGTCGGTGGCGCCCAGGCGGATCATCTCCACCGCGTGTTCTTCGCCATAGATGCCGGACAGGAAGATGAAAGGCACGTCCGGCGCGAGGTGCTGGGCGATGGCCAGTACGTCGGTGCCGGAAGACCCGGGCAACACGCAATCGCAGAGGATCAGGTCAAAGTTGCCCTCGCGCAGGGCTTTTTCGACCCCAGCGTGATCGAAGACCACCTGCGCCTTGACATGAAAACCGCTGCGCTCCAAGCGCATCAAGCTCAGCTCGGCATCCATGGAGCTGTCTTCGACCATCAGCAGGTTCAATGCGGTGGGCTGCATCAAGGACGCCTTCAGTTGCTGCTGCGGCGATTCAGACGCAGCGAGCCGGGTGGAGGTTCGTTGAGTACGGCCCAGAAAATCCCCAGGTCGGAGATGGCGGCAACGAACTCCTTGAATTCCACCGGCTTGACCACATAGGCGTTGACGCCTAGTTCATAAGCACGCAGCAGATCGGGCTCCTCGCGCGAGGAGGTCAGCATCACCGTGGGGATGCTGCGCAGTTCTGGCGTATCGCGCACTTCCTTGAGCACTTCAAGTCCGTCGACCTTCGGCAATTTCAGGTCCAAGAGCATGACGGCAGGGTTGCCGTCGTCGCGGTCGGCATAGGCGTTGCGGCGTAGCAGATAATCGAGGGCGTCTGCGCCATCGCGCAGCACGATGACTTCGTTGGCCAACTGGCTGCGTTCCAGGGCCAGGAGGGTCAGCTCCAGGTCACGGGGGTTGTCTTCGACCAGCAAGATCGGTTTGAGCATGATGTGTCAGGTTACCTCAGGTGTTAACGGATGACGGGCAGGGCGAAATGGAAGGTGGCGCCCTTGTCGACTTCCCCCTCGGCCCAGACTCGACCGTCGTGCCGCTCGATGATGCGGCGCACGCTGGCCAGCCCGATGCCGGTCCCTTCGAAGTCCTCCATGCGGTGCAGGCGCTGGAACACTCCGAACAGTTTGCTGGCGTAGGTCATGTCGAAACCCACGCCGTTGTCGCGTACGAACACCTCGACCGTTTCGGGGTGCTGGAGCGCGCCGATCTCGATCCGCGCCGGCTGCCGTCCGCGTGTGTATTTGATTGCGTTACCGATCAGGTTCTGCAGGACCAGATTGATGAACGCCGGGTCGGCGATCACTTTGGGCAAGCGCTCGACGTGCCATTCGATCTCGCGGTCGGCGTAGTCCGGGGCCGACTCCTGGAGAATGTTCTCCACCAGGGCATTGAGATCGACATCCGACAAGCGCAATGCCGAGCGCCCCATTTGCGAGAAATTGAGCAGGTTGTCCACCAGCGAGCCGGCGAAGTGCGCGGCCTCGCCAATGTGCTTGAGGAAGCGCTGGCCGCGTTCGGACAGGCCTTGGCCCTCGACTTCGCCGAGCAGCTCGGAGTAGCCGGCGATGTGCCGCAGCGGTGCACGTAGGTCATGCGAGACACTGTAGGAGAAGGCTTCGAGCTCCTTGTTCGAGCGCTGCAGCTCACCGCTCAGTTGCGCCATTTCCTCGGCCTTGCGCAGCACGATGCCCAGCACCGCAGTGCGCAGTTCGCCCGCGCCGTCGATCACCAAAGGATCCCATGGGGCGCTGAAGCCGCGTACCACTTCATGCCAGGCGTCGAAGCTGTGGCGCGGGCTGAGACTACCTTGAACGCTGATTTCCTTGAGTGGTCGGCCGGCCCAATCGACGGTGCGCACCTGCTCTGGACGGAACCACAGCAGGTAATGCGAGTGAATCTGCGAAATCGCGACGGCGAGCAGGCCGCCGGCGTACTTCGTCAGTTCTGGCACCTCGGCGATATCGCGACCCAGGTTGTCGCTACTGAACACGGCATCGTCGCCACGGCGCGACAACCATTGCACCAGCTCGTTGATCACCGCCTCGCTGGGCGTGCTGCCGATCAGCTCGCACCGTTCGGCACTGATGATGGCCGCGCCCGTGGCGTCGGCGAAGTCCAGGAATACCTCGGGCAGGCTCAGCAGGCCGTCGCTGACGCTGTCGTAGTCGGCCATGGCCGAGAGCATGTGGACGATACGCTGGCGCAGGTCGAGCAGGGTACGCGTGGCGCTGTGCGCCTCGTGCGCTTCGAGTTGCAGCGAGAGCACGCTGCTCAGCAACTCGCAGGCCGCGCGGGTGCGGAAGTCCACCGCGCGCGGCTGCTCATGATGGCAGGAGATCAGGCCCCAGAGCTGACCTTCTACCACGATCGACAGCGACATCGAGGCCAGCGTGCCCATGTTTCGCATGTATTGAAGATGAACGGGGGAGACGCTGCGCAGCGCGGCGAAACTCATGTCCAGGGGTTTGCCTGTGCGCGGGTTGAGCGTCGGCAGCAGGGGCGAGGGCGTGTAGTTGGCATCTTCGATCAGGCGAATGCGGTTGATGCGGTACAGCTCGCGAGCCTGGCGTGGAATGTCCGAGGCTGGGAAACACAGGCCTTGATAGCGCGGGTAGCCAGCGTCTGCCACTTCGGCGAGCACCTGGCCATTGCCCTCGGCATCGAATCGGTAGGCTTTGACCCGTCCGAAGCCGGTGATGCGCTTGACCTGCTGCACCGACTGCTGCAGCAGTTCCTCGATACTGCTGGCCTGCTGAAGACTGCTGACGAACGCGCGCACCAAGGGGTAGTAGTCGTCTTGATCGCCCTGACCGGCGGACGGCATGCAGGGCTCGAATTCAGCGATCAGCACCTGATCATGGCGATGCACCAACAGGCGCAGACAATCGGTCCAGGGGGCGCCATCATGCAGTTTCACGTCGCCGATGTGGAAGGGAAAGATCTCGTCGACGGGCAAGCGTTCGAGTTGGCGACGGGCATCGAAACCGGCCTCCATCAGCGTAGGCAGGGTCTTGCCAATCAGGTCGGTGGCGGTACTGCCGAGCCACTGGCAGGCATTTTCGCTGATCTGGAGAATGCGCAAATCCTGCTCGTCGAGCACCAGCATGAAGCCGTGGGAACGGATGCTGCCAGGGATCTGGATGGGTTCCTGGGCGCAACGTTCAACGGCTTGATCGAAGGCATTTTCAGCGGTGGTCAAGGAAACTCTCCCGTCATGGCCACACAGGGCGGCCATAGGCGTCTGCGCAACAAGGTGTGTGCTATGCAAGGTATCAGAAAGTGACGGTTTTCGCCGGGAACATGGCCATTTGAGAGTAAGAATTAGGGTAGGTTCTGCTTCACGGCGAAATTTGTATAGCTTTCCCGTGACGCTGTGTCGAGATCGCCTCGCGTCTGTCGCGATGTGCGTACAAATAATGAGGTGGGCGTGAAGATGGCCAGCCCGTTGTTCGATCACAGCGCCTCTTGCCGACTCCGCCCACTACGTTCTACCGGGAAAGCTCCATTCTTGATGTCCAGCGAAGAGGCTGGCTCAACGCAGAACCGCGATCATCTGCTCCAGCGTTTGCAACACGGCACTGGCCAGGGCCGCCGAGCGGGCGCCCGACCAGCCGGTGCGTGGGTCAGGGTTGTCATCGTGATCCTTGAACGGCATCTCCAGCGTCAGCGCCAGGCAATCGTGGGCCTGGCCCACCGCATTGCAGGCCAGGGTCATATTGGCCTGGCCAGGTTGGTCGCGGGTGTAGCCGTGAGTGGTCTGGAAGTCGGGCGTCAGGCGGCACAGCGTGGTGCGGAACTGATCCTCGAGTGCGGCGATGCGCGGCGTATAACCGGGGTTGCCTTCGCAAGCGGCGGTGAACACGTGAGGGATCTCCTCGTCGCCGTGCACGTCGATGAAGGCGTCGACGCCGTGCAGTTTCATCTGGCTCTGGGCGAAGAACACTTCCGGGCTGAGTTCGACGCTGGCGTCCTGCCACGCACGGTTGAGGTCCTTGCCTTTGAAGTTGGTGCGCAGATGGCCGTGGAACGCGCCATCCGGGTTCATGTTGGGGATCAGGTACAGGTCGGCGGCAGCGAGCAGGCGCTGAAGGCTGGGATCCTTGGATTCCAGGCGTTCGATCACGCCTTCCATGAACCATTCGGCCATATGCTCGCCCGGATGCTGCTGGGCGATCAGCCACAGCTTGCGCCGGGTACCCGTCCCCGAGCTGGCGCGCAGCAAGGGAATATCGCGACCTTGCACGCTGCGCCCGCTGGCCAGCAACTCGACGCCGTCGATCTTGAGGGCGCGTTCGATCAACTGGTTGTGGCGAGCGCGAGGGTAGGGCTCGAAGTAGGCGAACCAGGCGATGGGCTGTTCGGCGTCCAAGCTGAAGGTCAGGGCTGTGCCGTCGAAGGTGCTGGGGATGCGAAACCAGTGCTGCTGGTCGTAGGAGCCCACCGCGTGATAGCCCTCCCAGGCATTGGGGTAGGACGAGCCATGGGCATTGTCGAGGCTGAAACTGTGGCGCTGCCCCGGCGTCAGGCCGCCGGCCCTGAAGTGGAACCATTGATAATGGCTGCTGTGGGTGTCGGGGCGAATGGCCAGGTGCACCTGATGCGGGTCGTTGGCATTCAGGACTTGGATATTGCCGGAATCGAAGTCGCAGTCGATCTGCAGGGGGGACAGCGTCACGGTCATTGCCAGGCTCCTATGGCGTTGTTGTGACGCTACTGTACACCCACTAGCGGTTCGGGGCAGGCGCGAGGCAGGTTCGATCTCAGGCCAAGAGTCCGAGCGCCAGTGCGGCAGCAACGCCCAGTACCAGCGCAACAGAGCAGCCGCCCAGGGAGAACGCGGCACGTCCGTGACGGTACCAGCCGTCTGCGCCTAGGTGTCTGGCCGGGGCCAACAGTGCACGCCAGCGCAGTTCGGTCTGACGGAACGCGTGCAGGTGCTGTGGCGAGGCGTCCAACCAGCGGCGGAAGTCGATGCGCTCGCACGTCGTGGCCTGTGGACTCTGCAAGCGCACATACCAGCGTCCGGCGACACCCGCCAGTTGATCGCCTCGCGGGCGAGCGCTGTCCAGGGCCTGGAGCAGGTGACGTTCGACCGCCGCCAGGGGTAGGTCCAGGCGCTGGGCGATGTCGGCGATACCGAGCTGATCGAGTCGGCTGAGCAGGAAAATCTGCTGCACTCGGCGTGGCAAGCGTGCGAGGTGCTGTAGCAGCGCATTTTCGGTCGCGCACCGGGGTACATGCGGATCGTGCTCGAAGGGCAACAACAGGCGGCTCATGGACGGCTCCTTGCGCGGGGAGGGAACGAAGGGGGGCATCTTCCCTGATGCGCGGCTCAGCTTAATCTTAACGAGATTGATTCTCAAGTGCTGTTTGCGCAAATTGCTGCGCCACGCATTCACCGATTGCTATGCCTTTGATATCATCGCGGCCATTCAAAGCGGTAACCCTTCTTCATTAGCCTGAAGAGCCAAAAAAAAGACCCGGCAAAAAGCCGGGTCAAAAACCGTGATTAGCCTGATGAGGAGATAATCTGAGCGTCCGACCTGAGGACTCCAGGTTATCCAGCCAGTCTCTCGACCGGCTGAGTGCAATAATAATGGTTATCATTTGCAGGTCAAGTGATATTTCGGCTCATCAGAAAATAATTCTGTTTCAGCGCTGCCTTTTGTGCATGCCCGGTGCACCGCAGCGCGCCATGCACGACCAATCCCCTCCAAACACGGTTATCAAGTCGCCCATTGCAGCGGTGCGCTTGGCGCGCCCATGAGAACTAATTAGAATCACTCGCATTCGTACCCCGTTCTCTTCAGTGTGTCTTCGAATGTCCGAGCCTGCCGCGGCGCCCGATTCCAGCTTCGACACCCTTTACCGTGACCATCGCAGTTGGCTGCAAGGCTGGCTGCAACGGCGGCTGGGCGATACCTGGGCCGCAGCGGATCTGACCCACGACACCTTTCTGCGCGTGCTGGCGGCGCAGCAGACCAGCGCCTTGTCGGGCTTGAGGGAGCCGCGCGCCTATCTACTGACGGTGGGGCGTCGCCTGCTGGTCAATCATTACAAGCGGCGCAGCCTGGAGCAGGCGTACCTGCAGGCCTTGGCCAACCTCCCGCAGGCCCTGGCGCCGTCGCCTGAGCAGCGCTGGCTGCTGCTCGAAACCTTGCAGGCGCTGGATGAGTTGCTCGACGGCCTGCCCAGTGCCGTACGCCGCGCCTTTCTCTGGTCGCAATTGGAAGGGCTGGATTACGCTGGCATCGCTCAGCGCCTGGCGGTGTCCGAGCGCACGGTCAAGCGCTACATGGCCAAGGCTTATGAACACTGCCTGCTGGCGGACCTGTGACCAGCCCTGGCCGCGGCGATGCCCGCCAGTTGGCCCGCGAGGCGGCGCGATGGTTGGCGTTGCAGGACGCCGGCCCGTTGGATGGCGATCAAGCGCGTGGGCTCCAGCAGTGGCGCGCGCGCAGTGACGCCCATGAGGCCCTATGGCAGAAGGCGCAAACCCTCAGGCAACGTTTCGCTCAGGTACCGGCGCCTCTGGCGGTAGCCTGTCTGGACCGACCCGATCCTGAGCGTCGGCGGGTGATGCGGCAGATGCTGGGCGTCGCCGTGCTGGCGCCGATCACCTGGGCCGGCTACCGCCAGTTGCCGCTGTCGAGCTGGCGTGCCGACCTGCGCACGGCCACCGGCGAGCGGCGGGCAGTGGCGTTGGCCGATGGCACCCGCCTGCAGTTGAACACCGCCAGTGCGGTGAACCTGGACTTCGCCGAGGGGCACCATCGACTGCAACTGGTGCAGGGTGAAATCAGCCTGGACTCGCCTGGGCAGCTCTGGGTGCAGACGCGCGACGGTGTATTGCAGGCCGAGGCCGCCAGCCTCTGCGTGCGCGAGCAGCATCAAGGCTGCCTGGTGTCGGTCAGCCGGGGGCGGGTGAGCCTGCAACCGCTGGCCGGACCGATGCTGCAGCTGCAGGCCGGGCAACGGGCGACCCTTGCGCCTGCCGCCGTGACCGGCGTGCAAGCATTCGATGCGCAACTGCCCGGCTGGCAACAGGGCCTGCTGATCATCGACGACCGGCCGCTGGGGGAACTGCTGCGTGAACTGGACCGCTATCGCCCAGGGGTGTTGCGTTGGGACCCGGCCGTGGAACGCCTGCCTGTGACCGGCACCTTCCAGCTCGACGACACCGACCGCATCCTCGCACTGTTGGCCGCGAGCCTGCCTGTTCAGGTGCATTACCGTACCCGCTACTGGGTCTCGCTGACGCCAGGCAAGAAAATCGCCTGAGCGCTGTCCCCTTTTACTCACTCGCTTGTCATCACGGGTATCCACCCCTGAGCAGAGAATCTTTCGGATGTCCCGTTCCCCCTCATTACGCCCTTTGTCCACGCAGTTGCTGCGTGCCGGTCTGCTGCTTGCGCTGGGGCTGCCTGTCAGTGCCTGGGCGGAGGAATCGCCACGGCGCAGCTTTCAGGTCGGCGGCGGCAGTCTCGGCGCAGTGCTGACCCGTTTTGCCGGTCAAGCCGGCGTCAGCCTGTCGGTCGACCCTGCACTGGTAGCCGGACGCAGCAGCCTGGGCCTGCAGGGCGAGTACGCTGTGGAAGAGGGCTTTGCCGCCTTGTTGCGCGGCTCCGGGCTGACGCTGGTGCCGGCCGGTCCAGGCAGCTATACCCTGGTGCATCAGGTCGAGCCGGTCGAGGGTGTGCAGGTACTGCCCGAGACCACCGTGCACGGCCAGGGACTGGGCGTGGCCGACGACAGCTACGCCGGCGGCCAGGTGTCGCGGCGCAGCACCTTGGGCATGCTGGGCGAGCGCGACTACATGGAGACGCCGCTGAGCGTCACCTCCTACACCAGCGAACTGCTGCAGAACCAACAGGCCCGCACCCTGGCCGACGCCGTGGCCAACGACCCTTCGGTGCGCAGCACCAACCCGGCCGGCGGGCGTTTCGAGCAATTCTCCGTGCGCGGCTTCAGCCTCTACAACAGCGATGTCGCTTACGGCGGTTTGTATGGCGTGCTGCCGACCTATTCGATCGACATGGAAATGATCGAGCGGGTCGATATCCTCAAAGGCCCTGGCGCGCTGCTCGGCGGTCTGGCGCCCAACGGCAGCATCGGCGGCGGGGTCAACATCGAGCCCAAGCGCGCGGGCGACACCCCGCTGACCGAGTTCACCGCGTTGTACGCAAGCCCAGGGCAGGGCGGCGGGCACCTGGACATCGGGCGTCGTTTCGGCGAAGGACAGCGCTTCGGCGTGCGCCTGAACGCGCTGCGCCAGGCCGGCGACACCGAATGGGACCATCAGCGCATCGAGCGTGAGGCCACGGTGCTGGGCCTGGACATGCAGGGCGATCGCACGCGGCTGTCCCTGGACCTCGGCCATCAGCAGCGCGACGTGGACGCACCGATGGAGCGCGTAGGCTTGGCCGCCGGGCTCAAGGTGCCGGATGCCAAGGACGTGCACCACAACTTCGCCCAGCCATGGAGCTATTCGCGGGCCAAGGACACCTTCGGCGCGGTGCGCGGCGAATATGACCTGAGCGACAACTGGATGTTGCATGGCGCCCTCGGCGCCCGCAAAGGCGACTACGATTTCATGCGCCATGCCGTGCAGGTGGTCAATTCGGCCGGGCGTTTCACCGTCAGTCCGCGCGCCTTCCAACGCGATGAGGACGTGGTCACCGGCACTGTCGGTGTACGCGGCTGGTTCGACACTGGGCCGGTCGGCCACACGCTGAATGTCAGCCTCAACCGTTTCGACCTGACCTTCGACAACAACGGCGCGCGCTACGCCAGCGGCATCAGCAATCTGTACCAGCCGGTCGCCTTGCCCGAGCCTGGCGCGCCGCTGGCGCTGGACAGTCCGGTGCACACCCACACCGTGCTGTCGAGCCTGGCCCTGGCCGACACCCTCAGTTTTGTCGACGACACCGTATTGCTGACCTTGGGCGCACGCTTGCAGCGTGTGGAGGTGGACAGTTCCGAACCCGGCGAGCCCGACCAGCGCTACGACGAGCACGCGACTTCGCCGGCGGTAGGCCTGGTATGGCGCAGCACGGATCAGCTATCGCTGTACTTCAACTACATGGAAGGCTTGACCCAGGGCCAGACGGCCCCGGAGACGGCGAACAACGCGGGCAAAGTGTTCGCACCCTATCGCAGCAAGCAATTGGAGGTGGGTGCCAAGTACGACATGGGGCGTTTCAGTACCACCGTCAGCCTGTTCCGAATCGACAAGCCGTCGTACTACACCGATGCGCAGAACAACCTCAGCGCCGACGGCGAGCAGCGCAACCAGGGCCTGGAGATCAGCCTGTTCGGCGAGCCGTTGGAGCGTGTGCGTGTGCTGGGTGGCGCGATGTTCCTGGACGCCGAGCAGACCCGCACCGCCAACGGCCGCAACGATGGCAACCGGGCCATCGGCGCGCCAGTGGTCAACGCCAACCTGGGTGTGGAATGGGACCTGCCCGCTGTCGATGGTCTGACCCTCAGTGCCCGGGTGATCCATACCGGAAATCAGTACCTGGATGCCGCCAACCGGCAGAAGATCGATGCCTGGCAGCGCTACGACCTGGGCGCGCGCTATGCCCTCAAGCTGGGCGACAAGGACCTGACCTTGCGCGCCAGCGTCGAGAACGTGCTGGACAAGACCTACTGGGCCTCGGCCAACGTGCCCGATGGCACCGCTACCGGCCTGACGCTGTCGGCGCCGCGTACCTGGCTGCTGTCGGCGACGATGGGCTTCTAAGCTCGGTAGGCCATCTCGCGCAAGCGTGTCAGACCTGTCTCTGTAGCGCCGAGTACCGCAACGTGCGGCGCTCGGCGCCTATTCTTGGGCCTTCCCTGTGCACTGAGAGGAGACATGAAATGGACGCACGCAACATGCTGATGGGAATTGCCTTGGGGCTCAGTTCGCTGGCGCATGCTCAGGAAGACCCTGGACCGCACATCAGCGTCACGGTCGGCAAACCTACCTTCGTTCACCAACTCAGGTACGAAGTGATGTACAGCGAAAAGCCCTTCGAGCTGGCGACCATCTACTACTACGACAATGGCCTCTACAAGATCGTCTCGCCTGGTGAGAACCATTACGGGGTGTACCTGGTGATGGGCAAGATGACCGATCCATCCTACGCCATAAGCTACTTATCCCTGCCCTCGGACGATTGGGGCGGCAACGTCGCTCGGCATGACCTGAAGTTCGACAGCCAGCGCCAGGTATTCGAGCAGCAGGCGCTCAGCCACGAGGACCAGAGTATCCCGCCTCAGCGCGGCACTTTCGTGCGCGCCACCCATGATCATGCCGATCCGGCAGCCATCGTCTGGCAGCAGCCATGAGTCAATCGCGCCTGGGGTAGACAAAACATCGTCAGGCCTTAGGCAAATGCTGGGGTAGCGCCGCCTGCGGCCGCGCGGGCGCTGAGGTAAGGTGCAGGCAACGAGCCACGCGCCGCCCCGGCGCCCAGGAGGTGCTCCATGGCGTCCTACACCCTGCGTCAACTCAAGTATTTCGTCACCACCGTGGAGGCCGGCAGCGTGGCCGAGGCTTCACGGCAGTTATACATCGCTCAGCCGTCGATCTCCACGGCGATCAAGAGCCTGGAGGAAAGCTTCGGCGTGCAGTTGTTCATCCGCCACCATGCACAGGGCGTCTCGCTGACTCCGAGCGGCAAGCGCTTCTACGCCAAGACCAAGACACTGCTGCAGATGACCCACGAATTCGAGCAGAACGCCCTGGCCGACAACGATACGGTCGCCGGGCAGATCGACATCGGCTGTTTCGAAACGGTGGCGCCGCTGTACCTGCCGCGACTGATCGCCGGGTTTCGCCAGCGCTATCCCGGTGTGGATATCCGTCTACGCGACGGTGACCAGCAGGAGCTGATCCAAGGGCTGACTGCCGGCAGTTTCGACCTGGCGTTCCTGTTCGACCACGATCTGGACGGCACCATCGAGGCCGAACCGTTGATGGCGCCGCAAAAGCCCTATGTGCTGCTGCCGGAGAAGCACCGCTTCGCCGGACAGGCCCAGGTGTCGCTGCGCGACCTCTGCCCGGAACCGATGATCCTGCTGGACGTAGCGCCAAGTCGTACTTACTTCGTCAGCCTGTTCAACGAACTGGGACTGACCCCGAACATCGTTTTCAGCTCGCCGTCGATCGAGATGGTGCGGGGCATGGTGGGGCAGGGGTTCGGCTTCTCACTGTTGGTGACACGACCGCATTCACCGTTCACCTACGATGGCCAGCGCCTGGTGATGCTCGACATCGCCGAGCCGGTGGCGCTGTCGGGCCTGGCGGCGGCGCACCTCAAACGCGTGCAGTTGACCAAGCCGGCGCAGTTGTTCGTGGAGTTCTGTCGGGAAGAGTTGGCGAAGCTCTGAAGATGTCATAGAGAACGGAAAGAAGAAACGGCAGTGCACGGCTTGCATAGGCTTACCACAACAGCAATATCGGTCGCGCCCATGCAAGCCGCGCACGTTGACCAGACTTTTTGTCCTTCATAGCCTGGATGCAGGCTGCGCGACCCTATCTGATTGTTAACCTGGTCACTTCGCTTTTTTTACCAGATTTACATTTTTGGCGTAGTGCCTACCATCCTTTTCGGTCACTTCGAACGACACTTCGTCGCCAGTTGCCAAGTTCAACGTTCCCAGTGCCTCGGTGGGCAGCACAACATCCTCCTCATCGATCTCGAGGTCGAGATAGCCTGATTTCAACTTGTCGCTATACCATTTCACCTTTGCAACTTTAACGTCGCTCATGATTCATCTCCTGATTGAAAGCATGCCAGGGTGGCAATACCACCCTAGCCCGTTCCTTTGGGTGCGAACACTGGCATATTTATCAGGTGTCGATTGCCGCAGGCAGTGCAACAACCGGCTCCTCGTACAGCATCATGTCAGCAAGTGCCCGCCCCCCCCGTGATTCCAGCGGTACTGGTCTTTGAGCGGTACGGAGTAGCGTCCCCACGGCGTAATGGGACCAGCAGCTTCATCGCTGGCCATGGCGATGAAGGCGTCGATCGACCCGCGTGTGATGTACACCTCGATCGCTTTACCCGTCACCCAGGCCCCTGCGCTCAGGGTGCGTGAGCCCGTCGCGAAGTTGTTGAGCCGATGGGCCTGGCGCAGCGCCGTGCCATAGACGCCCATGCGCGCATAGCGTGGGTTGTTCAGGCTCAGGTGTGGCGCCTCGCCCAGGTAATCGATCAACTGCTGGCCGGCGGCCTTGAGCGTGGTCATCGCGCCCGAACGAGCACTGTTCGCGGGCGGCAGATTACCCAGTTGCTGCCTGGCGTACTCCATAGGCCTCACCGCGCTGCGCGACAGCCTCGTACCGGGTTTGAGACGTGAAAGCGTCTTGCCCAGTTGGCGGGTAGAACGCATCGCCCCTTTGACCTGGCTCGGCACCTTCTTGATCAAACCCAGTGCACTTTCGTACAGCGACAGCACCCCGAAGGCCAGCGACGCATAGCCCAGCTTTCGGGAAAGCTCGGGGTTGATATCTTCGGTCAGCACCGAGGCGACCTCGAAGCCGAACGAGAGCACCGCACAGCTCGTCATCGCGACGAAAAATACCGATGCGGCCCCGCCGGTCATCACCGAGGCGGCGATACCGACGACCGTCAGCACCGCCGACAGCGCCAGGCCTCGCCAGCGTCCACCGACCGGCATGGGTTTGGTCTCGCGCAGCACCTGCGCATAGTTGGCCAATTCCTGATCCTGCCCCCAGCGGCTGAGCATGATCGCGCCACTGGGGTCGTGCAGGTTGACCGGATCCGGGCAGTGGGCGTAGTCGTTGAGGCCGCCTTCACCGAAGGGGCTCAACCAGTCAGGCTGGGCATGACGGCGCAGGCTGGGGTCGTAGCAGCGGTAGCCGTTGCCTGCGTGATAGTGACCGGTTACCGGGTCGCGGCGCATGCCGTTGTAGCCACTGACCAGCCCCTTGAGCGCCGCCCCTTCGCCGAAGGGCAGCAGGGGCGCCAGTTGCAGGTCGGTATCGCAGACCTGGCCGACGATGCCCGATTGGGGGTCGTCGATCAGCCAGCGCACCTGGTCGCCGTCGTATTGCGCCAGACCCGGAGAAATGTGCAGGCTGCCCGTGGCGTTGCCCGCCTTGTCGAAGCACACCTGGCCGATCAGCTCGTCGCCGTCATAGCGCAGCTCCTGGGTGGTCTGTTGCTGCCCATCGTATTGCGCCGCGAGGCGTTGCAGGCCGTCGTATTCATAGCGTGCGAGCAGGGTGCCTTGGTCGTTCTTGATGCTGCCGAGCTGACCGGCGCCGGTGTAGGTCAGTACCCGCTTCTGGCCGTCCACCTGCAACTGGCCGTTGCTGTTCCAGGTCAGCGAGGTCTTTTGCGTACCGCTGCTTACCGAGGTCAGGCGCGTGGGATCCGAGGCCTTCTCGTAGTTGAAGGTCTGTGTGACCGCATCGCCCTGGAACGGCGTGCTGATGCAGCGGGTCAGGTTGTCCAGGCTGTCCCAACTGAACGTCTGCGCCTTGATCGGGGTGCCATTGCCATCCTGCGGGCAAAGCGCCGCAGTTGCGGCGTCGCACGTGTAACTGTCGAGGCGGTCGAGCAGGTCATAGGTGAAGCGTTCGGTGCGCAGCAGCTTGCTGCCCTGGTAGCTGGCTTTGCTGGTCAGGCGGCCATCGCCGCGCCAGGTCATGTGCTGGCTGAAGCAAGGCGCGCCATTGCGCAGGAAGGTGCGCACGACCTCCCGGTCGAAACCATCGTGTTCACTGTAGACCTGCCATTGACCGGCACCGGTCAGGGCATGCGCCTGCCGTGATTGCAGGCGGCCAAGCGCGTCATAGCGGTAGAGCACGTCCTCATGCGCCTGGCAACTGCGCAGTAGTCGTTCTTGGCTGTCGAGGAACGTGCGTCGCAGGCAGCCGTCGGCGCGCAGCGCAGCCACTGGCTGCCCGCGCAGACTCTGCCACTCGGCGGTCTTGACGGTACCGCGTGGAGTTTTTTCAGTGATTTGCCGCCGCCCGGGTACCTGGGCGGCGGCGAGGGTGTGTAGCCAGGCGGCATGGGTGGGTGAGTCGGGTGCAGCAGTGAGTACCGTCGATCCGTCAGCCTGGGTCTGGCTGTACAGCGCCTTGCCGTCGACCTCCAGGCGGGAGCCCTTGGCATCGCTCACGCGCTGCAGTTTGGTCTTGTCGGGGAGCGTGATGGCCTGTTCGTCGAACCCATAGTTTCGGCTGCCAATCTGGCGTGTGGTGAGCGTGCCCACAGGGCTGAGCGTTTGCGTCGCGATCACCTTGCCGTCGACGGTCAGGGTATGAACGCGGTTGCTGAACCCCTCATAGGCGCGCTCGAGGGTCGTGTCATCCGGCCGAACGATTTTGGTGACTCGGCCGAGGATGTCGCGTTCGAGCGTGTAGGCCTGGGTTTGGGTGTCCAGGGTACGGGTATGGCGGATGACGCGGCCGTCGGTGTCGTAGTGCTCATCGACTTGCAGGTGCTGCTGGCCTGCGTTGTCCGCCCATTGCACGGCGTGTTGGAAGGTGCCGTCGGTATTGGCGGTGTCGGTGGTTGTGCGTTGCGACAGAGGCTGCGCGCCGAGACCGTGTTGTTCAATGAGCAGGACGGGCGGCTCATTGGTGGCCGACGGGCTGACGGGGGGCTCAGGCGTTAACTCGAATCGATTTTCTAATTGTCGTCTATTGAATTGACCGTCAGATGTCGTGAATAGCTCAAATATATCGAGCGGATCAGAGGTCCCTTCGAGGTTGGAAAGATCATTTACAGTAGGGAATTTCAATGGGTAGCTGAATGGGTCTACGTACATATCTCCCATTGGTCTTTTGAACTGAGTAATAGCATCTTTAATCCCCTCATTCCCTTTCAGCCCGATGATGCTCTGGATCTGTTTCATTAACTGGGGGTAGTCAGATACTGCCACGCCATTCTTAGGCAAAATACTACAGATATTCAAATACACCGAGCCCACGGCATTGACATAACCAATTACATCGCCCCAACCTGATTCCACCTCATTGAGTGGAAACTCGACATTTGCTTCTGCAAGCAGGTCAAGCACTTGGCTTATGAAGTCTTCAGGTAAATCTTCTTCCGAAGGGGCGGGTTCTACATAATCTTCGGGATATCTCAAGGCGGTCAGAGTGTCCAATTCAGAAGGAACTGTGTGACGGATTAAGCTACTCGAGTTCTGTTCAAGCCAAGGTTGCTGACCCGTCGATACCGGCATGTGCTTGCACTTGCGCACTGCCTGCCCGCCCGGCAGATAATCCCATGCCCAGCTTCCTAAGGGGAAAGAGACATCCAGCCTCGAGAAACAGAATTCTTCCAAAGGGACATAAACATCAGCCGTGGCTCTGCGCCATTCCGTGCGCCAAGATCGCTGCAAGCCATCGAGGTGAGAGTAAGTCTGACTCCCATCCTTGTGCGTGCGTTCTACCTGTCTTCCGTCGGGGGAGTACAGCGAAGTGGTTTGCTCGTCCATTACCTGCTTCGCTGTCTTGACGTCAATAGCGGATGGAAGCTGATAGCGCGTTTCCTTCGTTACTCTACCTGAGGCATCGCGCTCCCAATGCGTTTCCACGCCGTTCTCGATTTTTTCCAGCGCGCGCCGGCTGTAGCGTGAGCGAACTTCCTTACTCACTCGGGCCGTGCCTGCTGCAGTGGTCGCGCTGACGAACACCTGAATACCGGGCAATGTGGGGTTATCGATGAAGGTCTGAACGTTGGACAACTCGATACGCTGATCGTGAGCGTGTGTGGTCTGCTTGTTAGTGATCGACCACTCCCACACCCTACTTTGTTCGCTGGGCGTTTTCTTGCTGACCGGCGCCGAGGTCAATGTGCTGATCTGATGCCATAGGGCGTGTTTTCCAATTAGCTTCCACTGAGTGCTCTTGTCGAGCGTATCGTTGCTCAGCGTGCCACGCACCCCTTCCACTAACACCACCTCGGCCAACTCCAGGTAATCGCGGTCAGCGCGGTTGACTTTCCGATAGCCATAGAGCTTCAGTCCCTGAGGATTCCCATAACCGTCACATTGATACTCGGCCATCAATGGCGCACTGGCGTATTCCGGTACGAACGGACATGCCAGCTTCGGTATCCCGCCCAGGCCTTTCACGCCGTTCAGCGCGATTTGATTTTGCGTCTCGTCCCCGTAATAGCAGTAGTGAATAGTGTGGGAACCCTTGCTTAGAAGCGACAGGGGCGCGCCTTGAGCGTTGGTCACGATTGTGGTGGCGTCTACGGTTTTGCCCACACGTGCGCGCTGGATTTTTGGCGACAGGCTCAGCAGGTGCTTGATTTCCCTAGCCAGCTTTTTGCGATTCCGGGTCGAATACCGCCACAGTAAGTGCAATACCGCTGTCTTGCGCTCGATCGGCGAGGCGTTGGCGGAAATTTCGATCCGATCCCACGTCAGCTTGATGACGATATGCTCGATGATCTCAACCAACTCATCCCCCCACCCGGTATAGCGAAAGGTGGTCTTGGTGCGCGCGTCACCCAGTGAAAACTCCAGCCAATGGGACTGCGCAGAGCCCGCGCCCTGCAATAGCGGCGTGCGGTTTCCTTCCTCATCCAGGCCATAGGCATGCAACTCGTGGGTCACGGCGGCGTGGGGACCGCTCTGCACGGCGGCAATGAACATCTGGTCATCCGGATGCTGGTAGCTACCGGTATAGGTGTAGCGACCGATATGGTTTTGCTGACCCGCGCCCGGCAGCAGCGCATGCAGGGCCACGCGCGGCAAGGCAGGCGAGCTTTTCAAGTGGGCATCCTGCTTGACGTACTGCACGCACTCCACCGAACCGTCCTGTTCCTGCAGGCGGCACAGCACCCGGTCCAAGGTCGGGTCGTCGTCGTAGCCGCATTCCACCTGCTGTAACACGGCTCCCTTTTGCACGCGCTTGAGCGTGCGCAGCAGGTAGTGTTCGAGCCTGAGCTCGATCTCGAACGCTTCCGGGCTGCCGGACCACAGCTTCATCTTCACCTGGCTGCCCGCCTTGGCCTCAGGATTGAGGTACTGCGCGCTGAACAGCGCGGACTCGCCGCTCTTGATGCTCATCAGCAGGAACTGGCCGTTTTGGCGTTTCCACTGTAGATCCAGCGCTTCGCCATATTGCGAGACGATGCGTGAAGGCAATAGCTGCACGAACGGCCGTTCGTACAGGGCGATACGCCTGTCCAGCTCCTGGGTGTTGGCGTGCTCGGACCATGCGCTCAGGGCTTCGCTGTAATCGCCGAGCGTTGCCACTCTGTAGGCGTCGGGACTCAGCGCCATCAGGACCCACTGTGTCCAGTGGCTGGGGAATTTCGGGAAGTCAGGCTTGCTTTTCTGCTTGATGGCTTTGAGGGCCTCGAGCACTTTTTGGCGAAAAGCGTCGTTGGGTTCGACTTCGTCGCTGCCAGGCGCCGAAGGTTTACTGAGGATCTCCTGACGACCGCTGGGGTACTCCACGGTGAAGGTGCTGTAGTCCTTGTCGCTGGTCACCCGGCAGGCCGGGGTCTTGACGGCTTTGCCTGCCCCCAGTTGAGCCCACTGCTCGGCGTTGAACACCACTGGGCTGCCCTCGGCGAGGGTGAGCACACGGTGATCGATCTCCTGCACGGAGCTGGTGATGATGCTGGAGAAGCGCCATGCCCATCCATCGCCCAGGCCGGCTTCGTTACCGCGCAGCGCCGAGTAGTGCAAGGTCAGGTCGCACACTGGACCCAGTCCGCGCAAGCCCTGCAGGGTAGCGATTGGATAATGGGCGTGGAACAGGCCGCTGCGTTCGTCCACACCGGTGCGGTCGTGATGGCTGGTGTCGAAGACTTCGGAGTGGTTGGTGTTGCCGTAGTCTTCGCACAGGAAGCTGATGGCTTCATACCCGTCCATGGCCGGCGGCGGTGTGAACACCACGGCCTGCACGCCGTGCCAGAAGTGGCTGGGGTGCAAGGCGCCAATATGGCCCACGGTCAGCGTGGTCTTGTCGCGCGCGCTTTCCGGATAGGTCAGGTGCAGGTCATAGACCGTCTTGTCGATCGGCCCCGCCCAAGTGACCTTGGTGTCGGTCACCTCCACCGGCCACAGCCGTTGCTCACCCGCGCGAGGCACGCAGGCGGCGACCCGATAGCCTTTGTCGTACGCAGCCTTGTCGAGGCGAAATTCCAGCTCCCCATTGAGCGCCTGAACGTCGATCTGCACGGTGCCATCGCCGGCCGCCAGCGTGAACCGAGCCTGTTCGGCGCTCTGGCGACCCGGCCAGTCGTCGTTCTCGAGCAGGTACTTGACGTAGTCGCCGTCGCTCCAGTTGTTGCCATCGCCGACGTTCTCCAGCAGCACCTGCAGCTCGCTGAAACGGGGTACGGTCAGGGGTTGGTCGCCGGCGTCGAGCTGCAGTTCCGGCCAGGCCTGCGTTTTGAGGAAATCGGCCAAGGCCTGCAACCAGCTGGCCCGGTCACTGACCTTGTCGGCATCCTGGGGTTTGAACAGGGCACGGTGCAGCAACTTGTGGCTGAACGGATGGCGAATCGTGATCAGCACCGCGTGCCCGGCATCAGCCTTCCAGGCCGAGGACAGACGAGGGCCTGCCTGGCGCCCGACGGCGTCGGGCAGGGTCGTGAAAATGCGCAGCGCATCGCCGCGTTGCCACAGGAACAGGTTGTCGGCCTCATCGGCCTGGCCGGCCTGAGGGTTATGCGTCGAGGCGTGCAGGAAGGCGGATACCGGTGAGCCATTGAGCGCAGTCGCCCAGGCGCCGAGCCACTTGCCTGAGGCGCGCTGGGCCTTGCTGGGTGTCCACTGATGGTGAGCCAGCAGGCGATGGGAAAAACCATCGTAGACCCATGCCTGGATTGGCTGAGCGTCATCGAGGGCTTGCCCGCCTTCGATTGTCTGGCTTTGCCACCAGTGCGCCTCGGTGAGGGTCACACACAGTTCGGCGCACTGCGGCACCCAAAAGGCATTGCCGTTTTCGGCGGGGGTCACGGTGCACGTGTCGAGGACACCCGCCCGCAGCACCCGGCTGTCACGGTTGACCTGCTCGCACAACGCCTTGGACCAGTTCGCCCCGGCTTGCTCGGCCGTCGCGGTGAAAAAGTGCTGCTCGTACAGGGCCTGAGAGGTCAGATCGCGCACTTGCAGGCACAGTGTTGCACCCGCCGAAAGGCTGAAGGTATCGTCGCAGGCCAATGCCTGCACCAGGTTAGCGGCGAACGGTGCGTTGCTGAACGCCCGATAGCGCGCCGGGCTCCACAACCTGAGGGGCTCGGTGGCCGTCGAAAAGACGTTGTCCGCGCTCCAGCCCCCGGCGGTCATCGGCTCACCCGCGGCGGCCAGATGATCGGCGAATGCCTTGGGCCACTGCTTGGCAGCGCGCTGGGCCTTGGGTGCGGAGTAATCGACTCGACGGATATCGCCGTCGAGTCGGTCGATGAGAAACGCACTCAAGACTTCGCCCTCGGCCAGTGCGCGGCCTGCCTTGAGGGTGCTGCTGGTACACCAGCCGCCGTCGACACTGCCGACCCGCTCGAGCGAAAAATCGGTCATGTCGGGGAGCAAGCCGTCGGGCTGGGTGGAGATCAGGTAAGGGTCATGCCGCGTTTCGGTCTTCGAAGTCTGGGTCATGTCACGCGCCTCCGTGAAGGGATGTAGCCCAGGTGATCGGGTGCGCTGAGCGCTCGAGAGATGAGGGCCATTGAACGGCGCACAGAGACAGGCCACAACTGACAAAGTTGTCAGGCGACGGGGACGTTTTACGCAGCGGGCAGGACCAGGCGCTGTTCAACCCGGCCATTTGACGACGGGCCGCACAGCGGCCCTGGTTGATTTCGCCGATTACAGTGGCTCCGGCACCACGGCGATCACATCGATTTCCATCAGCCACTCCGGCTGGGCCAGGCCCGCGACCACCAGCCCCGTGGAAATCGGGAATACACCCTTGAGCCATTTGCCCACTTCCCGGTACACCGGTTCGCGAAAGCGCGGGTCGGTGATGTAAGTGGTGGTCTTGACGATGTGCGACAGATGCGAGCCGGCTTCCTCGAGCAATTGCTTGACGTTCTTCATCGCCTGCTCGGCCTGGGCCTGCGGATCACCCAGGCCGACCAGACGACCCTCGAAATCGGTGCCGACCTGACCGCGCACGTAGATGGTGTTACCGGCACGTACCGCCTGGCAGAGGTCGTTGTCCAGGGTCTGGTTGGGGTAGGTGACTTTGGTGTTGAACATGCGGATGCGGGTATGAGTGGGCATCAGTGGGCTCCTGAGGTAGCGACATTGCTGATCGATGGGGCGGGGTGCGATTCGGCCTGACGCTGTTCACGGTCCTGGTAGGCCAGGTAAGTGCGCTGTGTGGCGATGTGTCCAGCGACGTGCTTGGCGTCGTGCCACACGCCCCAGATGAACGAGGAGCCTCGGCGCGACAGCCAGGGCAGGCCGAGGAAATAGACCCCCGGTTCGCGGGCCACGCCGCGCTGGTGCTGGGGCTTGCCATTGGCGTCGAAGGTGTCCACCTGCAGCCAACTGAAGTCCACCCCGTAGCCGGTGGCCCAGATGATGCTGGTGACGCCGGCTTCGGCCAGGTCCAGTTGCAACAACGGCTGCGTCAGGCACTGCGGGTCGGCCAGGCGCTGGCGTGCCTCGGGCTCGAGCGGCAGGTCCAGGCCATTGCGCTCGACATAGGCATCGGCAGCGTCGAGCAGGGCCAGGTAGCTGTCGTCGCCACGGCGGATGTTCTCGGCCAGGTTGTCCTGAAACGTCACCACGCCGTGCTCGAACGACTGGGTCAGGCCGACCAGGGTCATGCCCTGGTGGGCCAGGGCGCGGAAATCCACGGTGTGTCCGCCACGGGCACCGCTCACGGCAATGGTCACGTGCTCGCGGCCAGGCTTGGCGATTTCCGCGTCCCATTCACCCAGCACGCCGAGCCACCAGCAGAAGTCGCGATTGCGGTAGGTCCTCGGCGGGCGGTCATGGGCGCCGACCGACAGGTACACCTGGCGTCCGGCGCGCATCAGTTCCTCGGCGATCTGTACTCCGGATGAGCCCGCGCCGACCACCAGTACCGCGCCGTCTGGCAGTTGTTGCGGGTTGTGGTAGGCCGCCGAGTGGAGCTGATGCAGGCGTGGGTCTTGTGGCGCGATGGCCGGGATCACCGGGCGCTGGAATGGCCCCGTGGCGGCCACCACGCGGTTGGCGCGGATCACCCCGTCACTGGTGTGCACGGTGAAGCCTGGGCGGTCCTGGTTGCGCACTACGCGTTTGACTTCGACGCCGGTGCGCACCGGCAGGTTGTAGGTGCGCACGTAGCGCTCGAAATAGTCGGCGACCTGGTCCTTGCCGGCGAAGGCGTCGGCGTCCAGGTCGAATTCCAGTCCGGGGAAGCGGTCGTGCCATACCGGGCCGTTGGCCACCAGCGAGTCCCAGCGCCCGCTGCGCCAGGCTTCGGCGATGCGCCGGCGCTCCAGGACCAGGTGCGGCACGCCGAGTTTGCTCAGGTGTTCGCTGATGGCCACGCCGGCCTGGCCGCCGCCGACCACCAAAGTGTCGATGTCGAGGTTGTTCACTGTCATGTCCGAGCCCTTGTTCAGGCGGTTGTTATACGGCCGGTCACAGGACCGCCGTGGTCTGGGGCCAGACTAGGGACGGGCACGGCAGGGCGAAAATAGTATTTAGCTAGGGCTTGGCGATAAAACGCCGAGGGGGCGGGCAGGGGCGCTGCGCGCTCCCTGCGCAGCACGCGGACGCGGCTACAGGACCGCGCAATGGGCCCAGTTTTTTACTGGTCAGTACCCAGGAAAATGCTCGTTTCGCCGCCGCCGGTGCTTGCCGAGAATGCCGCTAAATCCTGCTAGGAGCTGCACCATGACCTTTTCCATCATTGGCCGCTGTCAGGAAACCGGCCAGCTCGGCATCGCCATCAGTTCGTCCAGCATCGCCGTAGGCGCCCGTTGCCCGTGGGTACGGGCTGGCGTCGGCGCGGTGGCGACGCAGAACATCACCTTGCCGGCGCTCGGCCCGCAGATTCTCGACGCGCTGGAGCAAGGCCAACTACCACCAGCCGCCGCGCTGGACCAGGTGCTCAGCGCCAACGGCTGGAGCGAGTATCGCCAGGTCAGCGTGATCGACAGTCAGGGCCAGGTGGCGCTGTTTACCGGCAGCCAAGCGCTGGGCGTGCACCACGCCGTGGCCGGTAGACAGTGCGCGGCGGCCGGTAATCTGCTGTCTGCGCCGTCGGTGATCGCGGCCATGGTGCAGGCCTTCGAGCACCGCGACGGCCACCTGGCCGACCGGTTGCTGGCCGCCATGCAGGCGGCCATGGCGGCCGGCGGCGAGGCGGGCCCGGTGCATTCGGCAGCGCTGAAAATCGCCGGCGAGCTGACCTGGCCGCTGGTGGACCTGCGCGTGGACTGGGCCGAGCACGACCCCATCGGCGCGCTCGAGCGCCTCTGGCAGGCCTACCGCCCACAGATGCAGGACTACGTCACGCGTGCCCTCGACCCGACCACCGCCCCACGCTACGGAGTGCCGGGCGATGAGTGAGTTCGCCAGCCGCGACCTGCTGCGCCAATTGATCGGCTTCGCCACCGTGAGCCGCGACTCCAACCTGGCGCTGATCGATTTCATTCGCGACTATCTGGCCGGATACGGCGTTGAGTGCGAGCTGTTTTTCAACGAGGAGGGCACCAAGGCCAACCTGTTCGCCACGCTGGGCCCGCGTGATCGCGGGGGCGTGATGTTGTCGGGCCACACCGACGTGGTGCCAGTGGACGGCCAGGCCTGGACGGTCGAACCGTTCAGGCTGAGCGAACGCCACGGTCGGCTCTACGGCCGAGGCACGGCCGACATGAAGGGCTTCATCGCCTCGGTTCTGGCGGCCGTGCCCGCCTTTCTCGCCCAGCCGCTGGTCGTGCCGGTGCACCTGGCCTTTTCCTATGACGAAGAGGTCGGCTGCCTGGGTGTTCGCAGCCTGCTCGACGCGCTGGCTCAGCGCCCGCACCCGCCACGCCTGTGCCTGATTGGCGAACCCACCGAGCTCAAGCCGGTGCTGGGGCACAAGGGCAAGCTGGCGATGCGCTGCCAGGTGCACGGCGCCGCCTGCCATTCGGCCTATGCGCCGCAGGGTGTCAATGCCATCGAGTACGCGGCGCGGCTGATCGGCAAGCTCGGGGAAATCGGCGAAACACTGGCACACCCGCAGGCGCATGACCCACGCTTCGACCCGCCGTTTTCGACCGTGCAGACTGGCGTCATAACAGGCGGTCAGGCGCTGAACATTGTCCCCGAGCACTGCCAGTTCGATTTCGAGGTGCGTGCCTTGCCCGGTTTCGACGCGTGCAGCGTGGCCGAGCGCGTGCAGGCCTATGCCGAGGGCGAATTGTTGCCACGCATGCGCGTGGTCAGCCCTGCCAGTCGCATCGACTGGCAGCCGTTGAGCGCCTACCCAGGCCTGGCCACGCCCGCCGACAGCGAAGCGGCGCGGCTGCTGGCGTCGATTAGCGGCTGCGAGGCGTTCGGCACCGTGGCGTTCGGCACCGAGGGCGGGCTGTTCGATCAGGCCGGTATTCCTACAGTGGTGTGCGGGCCGGGCAGCATGGAGCAGGGCCACAAGCCCGACGAGTTCGTCAGCGTCGAGCAACTACGTGGCTGTGACGCGATGTTGCTGCGCCTGCGCGATCACCTGGTCCGTGGTCTCACTGCATAGCCAGACGCTGCTTGTGCGTTGGCGGGGCGAAGGCCTGGTCGATCTCGCGCAGGTCGGCATCGCTCAGCTGCAACTGCCCGGCCTCGGCATTGAGCCGCACATGCTCGGGGCTCACCGCCTTGGGAATGGCGATCACACCGTCCTGGCGGATCACCCAAGCCAGGCTGACCTGGGCCGGGGTGGCGCCGTGGCGCTCGGCGATCGTCTGCAGCAGCGGATGACGCAGCAAGCGCCCACCCTGGGCCAGCGGGCAGTAGGCCATGGTCGGTAGATGCCGCGCTTGGCTCCAGGGCAACAGGTCGAACTCGATGCCGCGCTCGGCCGGGTTGTACAGCACCTGGTTCACCGCGCAGCGCTCGTCGTCCAGTGCCTGAAGGTCGTCGACATCGAAGTTGGAGACGCCCCAGCGGCGGATCTTGCCTTCGTCGATCAGACGCTCGAAGGCCTCGACGGTTTCCGCAAGGGGATACTGGCCGCGCCAGTGCAGCAGGTACAGGTCGATGCAGTCGGTGCCCAGTCGGCGCAGGCTGCGTTCGCAGGCCTGGGGAATACCACGACGGCTGGCATTGTGCGGATACACCTTACTGACCAGGAACACCTGGTCGCGGCGCCCGGCGATGGCGGCGCCGACCACCTGTTCGGCACCGCCCTCGGCGTACATTTCGGCGGTGTCGATCAGTGTCATGCCCAGGTCGATGCCCTGTTGCAGGGCCGCCACTTCAGCGGCCCGCGACGCGGCGGACTCGCCCATGTACCAGGTGCCTTGGCCAATGGCCGGCACGTCGTGTCCTGCCAATTTCACGTTACGCATGTCACCTCCGGGGGGTGGGTATGGCTGAGCAGCACATCGAGCAGGGCCTGTGCTGCGGTAGACAGCTTGTGGTCGCTCAAGGCGATGACGCCGATGCGCCGCTCCACGGTCGGTTCCACCAGGGCCACGCAGCGTGCACCCAGCTCCTGCATCTGGGTGATGCACAGCGCCGGGACCGCGCTCACGCCCAGGCCTGCGGCAACCATGCGCCCGACCGTCGACAGTTGATGACTCTCGAAGGCCACGGTCAGTCGTCCATGCTCGGCCGCCAGGTGCTGTTCGAGCAGCAGACGCACCGCCGAGGGGCGCTGCAGGGCGATGAAGTCCTCGGCCAACAGCGCCTCCCAGCTCACTTCGCTCTGCTCGGCCAGCGCTGAGTCGGCGGGCACCACCGCGACGAAACGGTCCAGGTACAGGGCATGGAACTGCAACGCCTCGCTGCGCTCCGGCTCGAAGCCAATGCCCAGTTCGACGCGGCGGTGGCGCACCAGTTCAAGTACCTGTTCGTTGATCACGTCATGCACCGTGACATTCACCTTCGGGTAGCGCTGGCGAAACACCTTCAGCGACTGCGGCAGCAGGTTGCCGGCAAAGGCCGGCATCGCCGCCACCGACACCCGCCCCAGTTGCAAGGTGAAGCGCTGGCGCAACAACTCTTCGGTGTCGTCCCAGTCGCCGAGCAGGCGCCGCGCCAGCGGCAGCAGCACCTCGCCCTCGGCGGTCAGGCTGACGCTGCGCGTGGTGCGGGTGAGCAGGGCACCGCCGAGGTTGTCCTCCAGCGCCTTGATGGTCAGGCTCAGGGCCGGCTGGGAGATGTGCAGGTGCTCGCCGGCCTGGGCGAAGCTCTGGTACTTGGCCACGGTGACGAAAGCGCGCAGTTGTTTGACATTCATGGCAATCGCCTGTTGTTTTGCAAAATTTATCAATCGATGACGAAAACAAAATTAACAAATCAGTCGCCAGCGGTGAAGATGGCTGCACTCGCTCCAATAACGATAAAGGCGGATCAGCATGGCCGGACTGGACAAGCGCGTAGCAACTTATGAACAAGCCCTCGAGGGCCTCACCGACGACATGACGGTGCTGGCCGGGGGCTTCGGCCTGTGCGGCATTCCCGAGAACCTGATCGCCGAGATCAAGCGGCGTGGGGTCAAGGGCCTGACCGTGGTCTCCAATAACTGCGGCGTCGATGGCTTCGGTCTGGGCGTGCTGCTCGAAGACCGACAGATCCGCAAGATGATCGCCTCCTACGTGGGCGAAAACGCCGAGTTCGAGCGTCAATTGCTCAGCGGCGAACTGGAGGTGGAACTGACGCCCCAGGGCACCCTGGCCGAGAAGATGCGCGCCGGCGGCGCAGGCATTCCGGCGTTCTTCACCGCCACGGGCTACGGCACGCCGGTGGCCGAAGGCAAGGAGGTGCGCGAGTTCGAGGGCCGCCACTACATCCTGGAGCGCGCCATCACCGGCGACTTCGCCATCGTCAAGGGCTGGAAGGCCGACCACTACGGCAACGTGGTGTACCGCCACACCGCACAGAACTTCAACCCGCTGGCCGCCACGGCCGGGCGCATCACCGTGGTCGAGGTCGAGGAGATCGTCGAGCCCGGCGTGCTGCTGCCCAGCGAAATCCACACCCCGGGCATCTTCGTCGACCGGGTCATCGTCGGCACCTTCGAAAAACGCATCGAAAAGCGCACCGTCAAGGCCTGAGCGCCGCCCACAGAACAACAAAGAGATCCAGACCATGGCATTGACCCGCGAACAGATGGCGCAACGTGTCGCCCGTGAACTGAAGGATGGCTACTACGTCAACCTGGGCATCGGCATCCCGACTTTGGTGGCCAACTACGTACCGGCCGACATGGACGTGATGCTGCAATCGGAGAATGGCCTGCTGGGCATGGGCGAGTTTCCCAGCGAGAGCACGGTCGACGCCGACATGATCAACGCTGGCAAGCAGACCGTCACCGCCCGCGTCGGCGCCTCGATCTTCGACTCGGCGCAGTCCTTCGCCATGATCCGGGGCGGCCATGTCGACCTCACGGTGCTGGGTGCCTTCGAGGTGGACGTGGAGGGCAACATCGCCTCCTGGATGATTCCCGGCAAGTTGGTCAAGGGCATGGGCGGTGCCATGGACCTGGTGGCCGGGGCCGAGAACATCATCGTCACCATGACCCACGCGTCCAAGGACGGCGAATCCAAGTTGCTGCCACGCTGCAGCCTGCCGCTGACCGGCGCCGGCTGTATCCGCAAGGTACTCACCGACCTGGCTTATCTGGAGATCGACAACGGCGCCTTCATCCTGCGCGAAACCGCGCCGGGGGTGAGTGTCCAGGAGATCGTCGACAAGACCGCTGGAAAACTGATCGTGCCGGACGATGTGAAAGAAATGACCTTCTAAAACTGTGCTTCGCCCCCTGCGGCCGCAGCGTGATTCGTGGCCGCAGGGGGCTGTGTCGTTTTCAGAACGACCTCCACCAATAAAACCAAAAAAGGAAAACACCCCGTGGCCGCTGAAATTCAAGACAGCCGCTCTGCTCGATTCGCCCTGCGTTGCTCCAACTGGGCCGAACGCTGGTTCCCCGACTCCTGGGTGTTCGCTGCCCTGGCGGTGATGCTCGTCTGCCTGGGCGCACTGGCCATGGGGGCCAAACCCACGGCCACGGCCAAGGCCTTCGGCGACGGCTTCTGGAGCCTGATTCCCTTCACCATGCAGATGGCCTTCGTGGTGATCGGCGGCTACGTGGTCGCCAGTTCTCCACCGGCCGCGCGGCTCATCGACCGCTTGGCCCGACTGCCGAAGAACGGCCGGTCGGCGGTGTGCTGGGTGGCCTTGATTTCGATGCTCGCTTCCTTGCTCAACTGGGGCCTGTCGCTGGTGTTCGGCGGTCTGCTGGTGCGCGCCCTGGCACGTCGCCAAGACTTGAAGATGGATTATCGCGCTGCAGGCGCTGCCGCGTACCTGGGCTTGGGCGCGGTGTGGGCGCTGGGTCTGTCGTCGTCGGCGGCGCAGTTGCAGGCCAACCCGGCCAGCCTGCCACCGTCGATCCTGTCCATCACCGGGGTGATTCCGTTCACCGAGACCATTTTCCTCTGGCAGTCCGGCGTCATGCTGGCGGCGCTGGTGATCGTCTCACTGGTGATTGCCTACGCGACCGCACCGGGCCCCAGCAGCGCCCGCAGCGCCCAGGACTGTGGCGTCGATCCCAGCTTCACCGCGCCGCCGCCGGCCCAGCGCACGCGTCCGGGCGAGTGGCTGGAGCACAGCCCGATCCTGATCCTGCTGCTGGTGGCCCTGGCGGCCGGCTGGCTGTACCAGGAGTTCGCCACCAAGCCTGCGATCACCGCCATTTCCGGGCTCAACACCTACAACCTGCTGTTCATCATGCTCGGGGCCCTGCTGCACTGGCGTCCGCGCAGTTTCCTCGATGCCGTGGCCCGCGCGGTGCCGACCACCACCGGGGTGCTGATCCAGTTCCCGCTCTACGGTTCGATCGCCGCCATCCTCACCCAGGTCCAGGGCGCCGACGCCCAGACCCTGGCGCATCACATCTCGGTGTTCTTCACCCAGATCGCCACCCACGACACCTATGCCTTGCTGATGGGTGTGTACTCGGCGGTGCTGGGCTTCTTCATCCCCTCCGGGGGCGGCAAGTGGATCATCGAAGCACCCTACGTGATGCTGGTAGCCAACGACCTGCAGTACCACCTGGGTTGGGCGGTGCAGATCTACAACGCCGCCGAGGCGCTGCCGAACCTGATCAACCCGTTCTACATGCTGCCGCTGTTGGGCGTGCTGGGGCTCAAGGCGCGTGACCTGATCGGCTTTTCCTTCGTGCAACTGCTGGTGCACGTGCCGCTGGTGCTGTTCCTGCTCTGGGCGCTGGGTACGACCCTGGCCTATACGCCACCGGTCATGCCCTGACGCACCGGCGGGTATTCGAGCACAAGCCGCCAGCGACCTGACAATTCTGTCAGTAGGCGTTAACCGACGATCCGATTAGTGTCGAGCACCAAGGCCTGGCCTTCACGCCAGGCCGGTGCCTTTCAACGACTCGGACGTCCTGAACATGAAGGTAGGCTCAGCGCTGCTGTTCACTGGGCTGCTGTGGACCGCATCCATCCCCGTATTGGCGGCAGAGACGCTGCGTATCACCAGCCTGATGCCCTGCACGAGCTGGCACACCGAGCCGGTGCAGCGCTGGTGCATGGGCGTGCAGGGCTTGTCCAGCGCCAAGCCCTCGGTAGTGCTCGACGGTGCGCCACTGGCCGACGCAGCCGTGGTCATGCAGCCTACGCTGCTGCATGTGAGCCTGCCGCAGCAGGTGCAGGCGGGCGTCCCCGTCTGGTTGAGCGATGGCGATCGAGTGAGCAACATGGTGCGCTGGAACCCTGAGGGCGCACGCGTACTGCCGTTGAGTCAGGACAGGTTGGAAGACGTTGCCCCTGGGGTGGTGACCGCTGTCGATCTGCTGAGTCTGGTTCTGGAAGACGAAGCCAGTACGCCTGAAGCGGCTTTACGGATCGCCAGCCGTCACGGTCTGCAGATCGTCGGGGCCATCACCGCGCTTGGCGTGTACCAGGTGCGCCTGCCCGCTGACGGGATTTTCGCGCGTCAGGCTTGGGTCGAGCGGTTACAGGCCGATCCACAGGTCGCCGCCATCGTGATCGAGGATGACAACCGGGCGCTGCCCGAAGACCCCGACGATGGGGTCGAGCCTGCGGACCAGGCCGGTTGGGAAGCCAACCATTTCAGCGCCGCCGTCGACCTGTACCAACGCACGCTGGCCACGCGTGCCGCTGCAGACCGGGAGCGTGTACGTGTGGGCATCGTCGAGCGCGGCGTGGACTTCGACTCGCTCGACTTCAGGCCCTATGCCAAGCCCTGTGCTGGTGCCAACCTGTGTGTCTATGCCTACCAGAGTCCTGCGTCGAGTCGGCATGGCTCCGTGGTCACCGGCATCCTGGCCTCAAGCCTCTATCCGGGCGGCAACCGCGCCTTTCTCAGTCGCCTGAGCCGGGCCGGCGGCCGCTTCGATCTGATCATCGACAGGGGCTCCCCCTCAGGCGTGATCGCGCGCATAGCGGCCTCGGTGAACATGGTGCAGGACGGCGCGCAGGTGCTGAACTGGAGCTGGGGTATCCATCGCCTGGGGACGCTGGACCGCGAGGGCGAGCCGGTGACCGTAAACGTTCGGTCCGACCAGGCATTCGCAGGCTATCGTCGGGTCCTGGAGCGCTTTTTCGTTTGGCTCGAGCGCGAGCATCCTGGTGTCGTCGTCGTCAACTCGGCTGGCAACAGTGCCGGGGATATTGCCGATCATCTGCCGGCGGGCCTGCGCTCACCGCAGTTGCTGGTGGTCGGCGCGCACCAACGCAGCGCCTGGTCAGGTTCGCTGACGGACGTTCGCGCGGTGCAGTGGCGTGAAAGCTCCAACCGGGGGCCTCGCGTGGACATCGCCGCCGCGGCCTGTCCTGGGGCTTCGCTGGCCACTTCAGCGCGCTCCGGACGTGGCGGTGGCTGTGGCACCTCTTATGCGGCGGCCTTGGTCACTGGGACCGTCGCCGCACTGCTGTCGATCGACCCTGGTCTGACCCCGCTGCACATCAAGGCGCTGCTGCGCGAGGGCGCGCTACCCCTCGCGCACGCGGCGGATGCCAGCGCTGGGCAGGCACCCCGCACGCGGCTGCGGCTGGACATGCAGCGAACGCTGGCGCTGGCCATCGAGCGCGCCACCGCTCGATCTTGCATGCCTGCGCAGCAGTCGGCGCAGGTGACTTCCCCGGATCAGTGACCTTGTGAGTCTCGCCCCCTGACCGCCGTCAGCTGGTTGGACGCCTCCGGCAATCCGGTGACCTTGATCGAGCGCGCCCCTACGGCGAACTTGGCGCCCACCTTGGAGAAGCGCTCGAGCAACTGGAAGTTGATCGCCTGCTGGATGTCCATGTACAGGTTGTAGCCAGGGTCCAGCACGATGTAGACCGCTTCGAACTCCAGCGCTTCCTTGCCGAAGCCGCGCAGGTGGGCGCGGTCGAAGCGCACCTGGCTCTGCGCCTTGATCGACTCCTCGACGATGGCCGGGGCCTTCTTCACCGCTTCGGTGGGCGTGTCGTAGGACAGCCCGAACTCGAAGACGATGCGCCGCTCCTGCAAGCGCTTGTAGTTCTGAATGGTGCTGCTGATCATGCCGGCGTTGGCCATGACGATCTGCTCGCCGCCCAGGCTGCGAATGCGCGTGGTCTTCAGGCCGATGTTTTCCACCGTGCCGGCTAGCGAGCCGATGACGATGAAGTCGCCGACTTCGAAGGGTTTGTCCACGGCGATCGACAGCGAGGCGAACAGGTCGCCCAGCACGTTCTGCACCGCCAAGGCCACGGCGATACCGCCCACGCCGAGGCTGGCGACGAAGGCGGTGATGTTCACGCCCAGGTTCGACAGCATCGCCAACAGCACCACCGACCACAACAACACCCGCGCGCCCCAGCCCGACAGAGTGGCCAGGGCGCTGCCACGGTAGGCGCCAGTGGTGTCGTGGCGGGCGAAATAGCGGCCCAGGCCGATGGCGATGGCGCGGTTCGCCCACAGGCCGATCTGCAGCGCCGCGACCACGAACCACAGGCTGCCGACCCGGTCCAGCCAACGTTCGGGCAAGTCCAGTACGCCCAGGCCGACCAGCAGCGAAGCGAGCATCAGCAGTGCGTTGCTGGTGCCTTCGAGCACTTCGGTGACCAGCCGCGCGAACTGGCTTTCGTGGCTGGACCATTGATGGGCGCGGCGCTTGAGGAAACTCAGCGCCCAGCGGGTGAACAGGAAGGTGGCCACCGTGACGGCCAGCGCCAGCAGCAGGTTGAGGATGGAGATGCCGAATACCGTGGTGGTGGTCAGCAACTGCAGCAATCGTTCGTCCATCGGGTCTCCCTCCGAGGTAAAGAAAAAACAGACCATGCCGTGAAGGCACAGTCTGTTTAGAAGGGTGCTTGCCTCGAGGGTTTAACTGGATTTGCCATCGATTGCCCTGGCGGCTTCACACGCTGCGGGTCAGCCCGCCATCGACGCGCAGGTTCTGCCCGGTGATGTAGGCGGCGCCGTCGCTGGCCAGGAAGGCGATGGTGGCGGCGATTTCCTCGGCTGTGCCGTAGCGCTTGAGCGGCACGCTGTCGCGGCGCTGGTCGGTGCCGGGCAGGCTGTCGATCCAGCCTGGCAGCACGTTGTTCATGCGCAGGTTGTGCGCAGCGTAGGTGTCGGCGAAGACCTTGGTGAAGG
The DNA here is from genome assembly GCF_047039205.1 of Pseudomonas sp. SC11. Taxonomy (NCBI): domain Bacteria; kingdom Pseudomonadati; phylum Pseudomonadota; class Gammaproteobacteria; order Pseudomonadales; family Pseudomonadaceae; genus Pseudomonas; species Pseudomonas sp. SC11. The sequence continues at coordinate 2,354,666 of NZ_CP178183.1, forward strand.
CCGCCAGCCCTGCGCGGAACACCGCCGAGGTGGGGAACAGGTCGCTGGGCTCGAAGGCCCAGGCGCTGGAGATGTTGATGATTACGCCGCCGCCTTGCGCCTGCAGGGTCGGCGTCACCAGGCGGGTAGGGCGGATGACGTTGAGCAGGTAGGTGTCCAGCCCCTGGTGCCAGTCGTCGTCACTGATCGCCAGGATCGGCGCGCGCGGGCCGTGGCCGGCGCTGTTGACCAGCACATCGATGCGCCCCCAGCGCTGCAATACGGCATCGACCAGGCGTTGCAGGTCGTCGTTGCTCTGGTTGCTGCCGGTGATTCCGATACCGCCGAGCGCGTGAGCCAGGGCCTCGCCTTTGCCCGAGGACGACAGGATCGCCACCTTGAAGCCGTCGCTGGCCAGACGACGTGCCGCTGCAGCGCCCATGCCACTGCCGCCTGCGGTGATGATCGCTACTTTTTCTACTGACATGCAGCCTCCGTGGGTGCGTTGATCGAATCGACGAACGCCAGGTTAGCAAGGCCTGTCTGTCGCCAGACAGGCAGCGATCAGCGGCTGAGTCAGTAGAAAAACTATTCTCTCAGGTGTCCCCGATCTGGTGCTGCAACCAGTGGCGCACGGCACCCAGCGCTGTCGGCGCGCCGTCCTTGCGCGGCCAGACCAGATACAAATGCTTGTCCATGGGTAGCGCCTGCTCGAATACCTGCACCAGCCGCCCGGCGTGCAGTTCGTCCTTGACGAACAGTTCGCTGGACAGTGCCAGGCCTTGTCCGGCCAGGGCGGCTTCGATGGCCAAAGCGGTCTGGTTGAAGCGCAGGTTGCGCGGCATGGGCTGCGTCGGCTGGCCGAACAACTGCGCGATGTAGGTCGGCCACAGGTTATGCGCATCGTGCAGCAGCACAAACGGCTGCAACTGTTCGGCACTGCGCGGCGTACCCTGCTGGGCGAGGAGGGCGGGGCTGGCCACGGCCACCATCCGCTGCTCGGTCAGCAGCTCGGCGCTCAGCCCGGGGCCGAAGGGCGGTCGACCGTAGCGCACCGCCAGGTCCACGCCATCGGCCTGGAAACGCGACAGACGTTCGCTGGCCAATACGCGCAGGTCGATGTCGAGGTGGGCCTGGGTGAACGAACCCAGGCGCGGGATGAGCCAGCGCGAGGCGAAGGTGGGCGTGACGCTGACGGTCAGGTGACGGTCGTCCGGGCGCAGCGCGGCGGTCGCCTCACCGATCAACGCCAGGGCGCTGCGGATGCTGTGGCTGTAGACCAGCCCGCCCTCGGTGAGGCGCAGCCCGCGTGGCAGGCGCTCGAACAGACGCGCTCCGAGATGCGCTTCCAGCCCACGAATCTGCTGGGCGACGGCCGCTTGGGTGACCTCCAGTTCGTCGGCCGCCAGGCGGAAGTTGAGGTGGCGGGCGACCACTTCGAAGACGCGCAGGGCGTTGAGCGGCGGCAGCGGGCTGCTCATCGCCGCGCCTCCCCATCGACCAGTACTCGCGCCAGGAAGGGCGCGGTGCGGCTGTCGGCGCAGGACGCCACCTCGCGAGGGGTGCCGCAGGCCACGATCTGCCCGCCTGCCGTGCCGGCGCCCGGGCCGATGTCGATCACCCAGTCGCTTTGCGCCACCACGCGCATGTCATGCTCCACCACCACGACGGTATGGCCCTGATCGACCAGGCGGTTCAACTGCACCAGCAGCCGGTCGACATCCTGCGGGTGCAGGCCGTTGGTGGGCTCGTCCAGCACGTACAGCGTCGCCCCACGGGCACTGCGCTGCAGTTCGGTGGCCAGCTTTATGCGCTGCGCCTCGCCGCCGGAGAGCTCGGTGGCCGGCTGGCCCAGACGCAGGTAGCCCAGGCCGATGTCGGCCAGCACTTGAAGGCTGCGGCGTGGCGCGGGGTGTTCGGCGAACACGTCCAGCGCCTGATCGACGGTGAGCTGCAGCACCTGGGCGATGTTCAGGCCTTGCCAGGTGACGGCCAGGGTGGGCGGGTTGTAGCGCGCGCCATGGCACGTGGGGCAGGGCGCGTAGACGCTGGGCATGAACAGCAGCTCGACGCTGACGAAACCTTCGCCCTCGCAGGTCTCGCAGCGGCCCTTGGCGACGTTGAAGGAGAAACGTCCGGCATCGAAACCGGCGGCCCGAGCCTGCTCGGTGGCGGCGAACAGCTTGCGCACGTGATCGAACAGGCCGGTGTAGGTGGCCAGGTTCGAGCGCGGGGTGCGGCCGATAGGTTTCTGGTCCACCCGCACCAGGCGCTTGAGCTGCTCGAGACCGGCGCTGATGTGCCCGCTGCTGGGCTGTTCGGGTTCGTCTTCAAGGCTCTGCTCCTGGGGTTCATCGGCCCCCGCCTGCTGACCCAGATGGGCGCCTACCAGCTCCAGCAGGGCTTGGCTGACCAGGCTCGACTTGCCGGAACCGGAGATGCCGGTGACGGCGCTGAAACAGCCGAGCGGGAAGCGCGCGTCGAGCTGGTCGAGGTTGTTGCGGCTAATGCCTTCCAGGCACAGCCATTGCCGTGCAGGCCGAGGCGCGCGCTGGCTGGGCGTCGGGTCGGCGAACAGGTAGACGCCGGTGCGCGAGTCGGCCACCTCGGCCAACCCCGCCGGCGGGCCGCTGTAGAGGATGCGTCCACCGTGCTCGCCCGCGGCCGGGCCGACGTCCACCAGCCAGTCGGCGCGGCGCAGGGTGTCCAGGTCGTGTTCGACCACGAACACCGAGTTGCCCGCCTGTTTCAAGCGTTGCAACGCATCGAACAGCGCCTCGCTGTCGGCGGGGTGCAGGCCGGCGGAGGGTTCGTCGAGCACGTAGATCACGCCGAACAGCTGCGAGTTGAGCTGGGTGGCCAGGCGCAGGCGCTGCAACTCGCCCGAGGACAGCGTCGGGGTGCTGCGCTCCAGCGCCAGGTAGCCCAGGCCGAGGTCGAGCAGGGTGTCGATGCGCGCCAGCAGTTCACTGGCGATGCGTTGCGCGGCCAGGCGCTTTTCCAGAGAGAGATTGGGCGTGTGGCGCACGTCCTGGCCGCCGGCATGCGGGGGCTCGCCGCGTGCGGCACGCTGCTCGCGGGCACTGCGGGTCTGCGCGTGACTGAGCGTCTCGCCCCCCTCGTCGCGGCGTTGCAGGTAGCTGGGCGCGGCGACGTCGCGCAACACCTGGGCCAAGTCCTGCAGGGGCAGGCGCGACAGCTCGGCGATGTCCAGCCCGGCGAAGGTCACGCTCAAGGCTTCGTGCTTGAGGCGCCTGCCGGCGCACGCTGGGCACGGGCTGGGGCGCATGTACTGGGCCACGCGCTTGCGCATCTGTGCGCTCTGCGAGTGCATGAAGGTGTGCAGTACGTAGCGGCGGGCACCGCTGAAGGTGCCTTGGTAGCTCGGCTCGAGCTGCTTCTTTAGCGCTGCGCGGGTCTGTGCCGGGGTGAGGCCCGCGTAGACCGGCACGGTGGGCGTTTCATCGGTGAACAGGATCCAGTCGCGCTGTTCCTGGGGCAGGTCGCGCCAGGGCACATCGACGTCATAGCCCAGGGTGACGAGAATGTCGCGCAGGTTCTGGCCCTGCCAAGCCATGGGCCAGGCGGCCACGGCGCGTTCGCGGATGGTCAGCGACGGATCGGGCACCAAGGTGGCCTCGGTCACTTCGAACACTCGGCCGATGCCATGGCATTGCGGGCAGGCGCCTTGCGGCGTGTTGGGCGAAAAATCCTCGGCGTACAGCATCGGCTGCCCTGGTGGGTAACTGCCGGCGCGCGAGTAGAGCATGCGGATCGAACTCGACAGGGTGGTGACACTGCCCACCGACGACCGTGCGCTCGGCGTGCCGCGCTGCTGCTGCAAGGCGACCGCCGGGGGCAGGCCTTCGATCGAATCGACGTCGGGCACGCCGACCTGGTCGATCAGGCGCCTCGCATAGGGCGCCACCGACTCGAAATAGCGGCGCTGCGCCTCGGCATACAGGGTCGAGAATGCCAGCGACGACTTGCCCGAGCCGGACACGCCGCTGAACACCACCAGGGCATCGCGGGGCACATCGACGTCGATGTTCTTGAGGTTGTGTTCGCGCGCGCCACGGACGCGGACGAAGCCCTGTGCGGCGGGCGGTGAAGTCTTGGGCATGGGCGTTCCTTGTCGACGTGCGGAGGCTATTTCAGCTCATTATCTGGGTCCAGACAAAGCCTAGGACAAGCGCGAGCCGTGGCAGGTCCATGCAGTTGCCCTGTATCAAGCGCGGCGCGCTCGCGGCAGCTACAGTACGGGATGTCGATACCACCCTGCGCAGGTGCCCATGTCCGATTGGTCCATTCATCGTGTCACTGCCGATACCGTCGACGAAGTGGTCGCCTTCGTCGACCGGGCACGCCGCGAGCTGTTTCCCATGCTCGCCCAGGCGCCGTTGCCGGACGATTTGGCGCGCTTCACCGAGACGTACCTAAACGGTGCCGGTCGCTTCCTGGTCGCGCGTGACCAGGGCCGGCTGATCGGCGCGATCGGTTATTTGCCCTACGACCACCGCTTCGCGCAGCTCGACTACCGGCACCTGCGCACCGTGGAAGTGGTGCGCTTGTTCGTGCTCCCCGAGTATCGCCAGCAGGGCATGGCCCGAGCGCTGTACCAGGCATTGCGCGACCAGGCCAGGCAGGCACACGTGCAGTGCCTCTATCTGCATACCCATCCATTCCTGCCCGGCGCCATCGAGTTCTGGCAGCGCCAGGGTTTCGTGATCGTCGATGTCGAGCACGATCCGCTATGGCGCACCACGCACATGCACGCGCTGCCCGAGCACGGCTGAAACGCAGACGGTATACTGCGCGCCCTTTGTCTACTCGCGCAGACCCCTATATGCGGCAGGCCTTGCTGATCGTCGATGTGCAGTCCACCTTCAGTCCACCGGAGTGGCTGGTCGACGGCATCCGTGCACTGGCTGCACGGTTGCCGGCCATCGCTTCGGTCGAGCTGCACGACGAGCAGGTCACCCCGTTCGACCGCCAGCTCGGTTGGCACCCGGCGGCCGAGGACGAAAGTCTGGTCGAGGCCGACGAGGTGTTCATCAAGCATGGCTACGGGCAGAGTGCAGAGGCCATCGACTACCTCAAGCGTCTGCAGGTCGAGCGGGTACTGGTGTGCGGGCTGCAAACCGAGACCTGCGTGCTCGCCGCCGGTTTCGCGCTGTTCGATGCCGGGCTCGCGCCGACCTTGCTCACCGACCTGACGATAGGGTCTTCGCTGGACCGCTCGGGCAAATTGGGCATTGCGCTGTGGACCCACCATTTCCGTCAGGTGACCACCGCGGCGCAGGTGATTGCGACACTCGCGTAATTGATCGCGGTCACCACCGCCTCAACGCGCCTGGCCGTGACCACGATCACACTTTCTCCACGCCGCGCCTGGCATCATCGCCCGCGCGCCACAGGGCAGAATTCGCCGTCCTGGCGCGGGTGTCGCGTCCTCGTTGGAATTTGCTGAACCAAGTGCCTTCTGGCAGCACCTACACCTTAACGATCACTGTTGCGTCGCTGTTCAGCCCAGAAGAGGGACTTCCCATGATCGAGTGCCATTTACGCAGGGCGTTGCTGCTGTTTTTCACGTTCGCGCTGCCGGGCCTGTCGTGCGCTGCCGACGACTGCTCACGCTTGACCGCCACCGGCAACCCGGAATATCCGCCGTATCTGTGGCGCGACCCGCAAGACCCTCAGCGGCTGATCGGCGCCAATGCCGACCTGCTCCAGCATCTGGCCAGCGAGCTGGGCCTTGAGGTGCAGATCACCTACGCCGGGCCTTGGGGCCGCGCCCAGGAGGAAGTGCGCCTGGGGCGGGTCGATCTGCTGGCCGGCTATTTTCTCACCCGGGCGCGGGAGAACGAGGTGGACTTCATCCAGCCGCCGTTCCTGCACACCCCGAGCGTGGTCTGGGTGCGCAGCGAGCAGGCGATGACCTACCAAGGCTGGGACGACTTGCGCGGCCTCAAGGGTGGCGTGCTGGTCAACAACAGCCATGGCGAGCGTTTCGACGAGTACGCGCGCACCAACCTCAACCTCGAAGCCGTGCCGGGCGCCCGCCAGGCGTTCGACAAGTTGCTGCACAAACGCAGCGACTACGTGATCTTCGAGCGCTTTCCTGGCATGGCCCTGACCCGTGTGATGGACATCGAGGCAAAGGTGCAGGGTCTGGAACCGCCGATCTCCAGCGAAGGGCTGTACCTGGCGATGTCCCGCGACTCGCCCTGCAACCTGCCGGCACTGCGCGCAAAGCTGGAGGCGAAGATGAAGGACATCGTCGCCAGCGACCTGCCAGAGCGCCTGGTCACGGAGAACCTGGCGCGTTGGAAGGCCCAGCAAGACGCCGCGAAATCGCCCTGAGGCAGCGGCTGCGCGGCTCGGTCGCCTCGGCAAGACTTCACCCCGGAAAACCCGGATAATGGCGCCCATTTCGTTTTACGCGCTGGTGCCCCCGCATGGAAATCAAGGTCAATTTTCTCGACAACCTCCGACTCGAAGCCAAGTTCGACGACTTCACGGTGATCGCCGATCAGCCGATCCGCTACAAAGGCGACGGCTCGGCGCCTGGGCCGTTCGACTATTTCCTGGCCTCCTCGGCGCTGTGCGCGGCGTACTTCGTCAAGCTGTACTGCCAGACCCGCGACATCCCGACGGAAAACATTCGCCTGTCGCAGAACAACATCGTCGACCCGGAGAATCGCTACAACCAGATCTTCAAGATCCAGGTCGAGCTGCCCGAAGACATTTCCGAGAAGGACCGCCAGGGCATCCTGCGCTCGATCGACCGCTGCACGGTGAAGAAGGTGGTGCAGACCGGTCCCGAGTTCATCATCGAGCAGGTCGACAACCTCGATGCCGACGCCCAGGGCCTGCTGATGCCGGTGGCCGATTCCAGCACCACCATCGCGGGCAAGGATTTGCCGCTGGAGCGCACCATCGAGAACTTGTCCGGGTTGCTGGCCGACCTGGGCATGAAGATCGAAATCGCTTCGTGGCGCAACATCGTGCCCAACGTCTGGTCGCTGCACCTGCGCGACGCCCAGTCGCCGATGTGCTTCACCAACGGCAAGGGCGCCACCAAGGAAGCCGCGCTGGCCTCGGCCTTGGGTGAGTTCATCGAGCGACTGAACTGCAACTTCTTCTACAACGATCAGTTCTGGGGCGAGGAGATCGCCAACGCAGCGTTCGTGCATTACCCCAACGAGCAGTGGTTCAAGCCTGGACCGAAGGATGCGCTGCCGGCGGAAATTCTCGACGCGCACTGCCTGGAGATCTACAACCCGGACGGCGAACTGCGCGGCTCACATCTGTACGACACCAACTCGGGCAACAAGGCGCGTGGTATCTGCTCGCTGCCGTTCGTGCGCCAGTCCGATGGGCAGACGGTGTACTTCCCCTCCAACCTCATCGAGAACCTGTACCTGAGCAACGGCATGAGCGCGGGTAACACCCTGGCCGAAGCGCAGGTGCAGTGCTTGTCGGAGATCTTCGAGCGGGCGGTCAAGCGCGAGATCCTCGAAGGCGAGTTGTGCCTGCCGGACGTGCCGGCGCAGGTGCTGGCCAAGTACCCGAGTATCCTGGCCGGTATCCAGGCCCTGGAGGACCAGGGCTTCCCGGTGCTGGTCAAGGACGCGTCGCTGGGCGGCGAATTCCCGGTCATGTGCGTGACCTTGATGAACCCGCGTACCGGTGGGGTGTTCGCGTCCTTCGGTGCCCATCCGAGCTTCGAAGTGGCACTGGAGCGCAGCCTCACCGAGTTGCTCCAGGGGCGCAGCTTCGAGGGCTTGAACGACCTGCCGCAGCCCACCTTCGAGAGCCACGCGCTGATGGAGCCGAACAACTTCGTCGAACACTTCATCGACTCCAGCGGTGTGGTGTCCTGGCGCTTCTTCAGCGCCAAGGCCGACTTCGAGTTCGTCGAGTGGGAGTGGGCCGGCGACGACAGCACCGAGGTGCAGGCGCGCACCCTGTTCTCGTTGCTCCAAGGCATGGGCAAAGAGGTCTACATGGCGGTGTACGACGACCTCGGTGCCACCGCCTGCCGCATCCTGGTGCCGGGTTACTCGGAAATCTATCCGGTGGAAGACCTCATCTGGGACAACACCAACCGTGCCCTGGGCGTGCGTGCGGACATCCTCAACCTGCACAGCCTCGACAACCGCGCCTTGAAACTGTTGTTCAAGCGTCTGGACCAGTTGGAGGTGGATGAGTACACCACCATCACCACGCTGATCGGCGTCGAGTTCGACGACAACACGGTGTGGGGCCAATTGACCCTCCTCGAACTCAAGCTGCTGATCCAACTGGCCTTGGAGCGCTTCGAGGAGGCCAAGGAACTGGTGGAGATGTTCCTGCAGTTCAACGACAACACTGTCGAACGCGGCCTGTTCTACCAGGCGCTGAACGTGGTGCTGGAAGTGGTGCTGGACGAGGACTTGGAGATGGCCGACTACGAGGCCAATTTCCGCCGCATGTTCGGCGACGCGCGCATGGATGCCGCGCTCGGCTCGGTGGACGGCAGCGTGCGCTTCCACGGCCTGACCCCGACCAGCCTCAAACTCGAGGGCCTTGAGCGTCACCAGCGCCTGATCGACAGCTATCGCAAATTGCACGCGGCGCGGGCGCGGGCGGCGAACTGAGGCGCATACGGGGAGGGCGGCACAGCGTTCTCCCCGGTGCTGGCGCGCCGATCATCGGCGCTGTGTGTCTTCAGTGGTGAACTTGGCGTCAGACTTGCCGGTCAAACTATGTAACAAAACTGTCACACAGTGATTTCCGGTCATGAGCAGGTCCGATGCCCCACGCCAATCTTCCTGAAAAATACAGAGCTACCGTCATTTGTTTCCACGAGGGGCAGGTGTTGCTCGTGCGCAAGAAAGGCGGACGCTGGAATTTCCCCGGGGGCACCGTCGAGCGCGGCGAGTCGCCGCGCGTGGCGGCAGCTCGGGAGCTTTACGAGGAAACCGGCTTGAGCGGCAAGGAACTGCTGCAGCTGTGCAGCCTGGAAATTGCCGGGGTGTGCCATTACCTGTTCATCACCCACTTGTATCCCGGCGACAAGCCCGCCGCGCGCAGCGAGATCGCGGCCTGCACCTGGGTGGCGCGCAAGGCCTTGCAACGGGCATCGCTCAACCCCACCGCCCAGGCGCTGCTGGCCAGCGGCATTCCGGCGCTGTCGCCCTGGGCGGCCTGAATAGTTGCGTGGGTTAGTTTGCCAAGCAGCCTTACTTGGCCAGTCGCGCCCGCGCCACCCGTGAGCCGTTGTCACGGCCCAGCACCTGACTGATCCGCTGACCGGCCATGATCAGCGTGTCCAGATCGACGCCGGTCTCGATACCCAGCCCTTGCAGCAGATACAGCACGTCTTCGGTGGCGATATTGCCGGTGGCGCCCTTGGCGTATGGACAGCCTCCCAGCCCCGCTACCGAACTGTCGAACACGCTGATGCCTTCGAGCAGGCTGGCATAGACATTGGCCAGTGCCTGTCCGTAGGTGTCGTGGAAGTGACCGGCCAACTGCTCGCGCGGCACCTGCGCCGACACCACCTCGAACAGGCGCCGAGTGTCGCCCGCAGTGCCGGTGCCGAGGGTGTCGCCCAGCGACACTTCGTAGCAGCCCATGTCGTGCAGCGCTCGCGCCACTGCTGCCACTTGCGCAGGGTCCACCCGGCCCTCGTACGGGCAGCCCAGCACGCAGGAGACATAGCCGCGTACCCGCACCTGCTGCTGGCGCGCGGCGTCCATGATTGGCTCGAAGCGCTGCAGGCTCTGGCTGATCGAGCAATTGATGTTGCGTTGGGAAAAGGCTTCGGAGGCAGCGGCGAACACGGCCACCTCGCGCACACCCGCCGCCACGGCGTCCTCGAAGCCGCGCAGGTTCGGCGCCAGGGCAGCATAGGTGACGCCAGGCTGCTGGCGGATGCCGGCGAACACCTCGGCCGAGCCGGCCATCTGCGGCACCCACTTGGGCGAGACGAAACTGCCCACTTCGATGTAGCGCAGCCCGGCATCGCTGAGATCGTCCACCAGGCGCACCTTGTCGGCGACGCTGATCGGGCGGGATTCGTTCTGCAGGCCGTCGCGCGGGCCGACTTCGACCAGGCGGACCTGTGCGGGTAATGACATGGTGATGCTCCTATGGCGGTGCAGCGGTGGCGACTCCGGGCGTGCACGGTGCGGCTAAACTACTGGCAGCTTGACGTTTACGTCAAGGCACATCCTCGCTGGCGGTCCGTCGATAGGCATTGGGCGTCTGCCCGCTCAGGCGCTTGAAGAAGCGCGCGAAGTAGGTGGGATCGCTGAAGCCCAGGCGGTCGGACAACTGGCCAATGCTCATGCGCGTGTACACCAGGCTGCGCCGGGCTTCGAGCAACAGCCGCTGATGGATCACCTGCAACGCGCTCTGGGCGCTGAGGGCGCGGCACAGCTGGTTCAGTTGCAGGCTGGTAATGCCCAGGCGGGCGGCGTAGGTCTCGATCGGCAGGTGCTCGCGATAGTGCGCCTCGACCAAACGCAGGTACTGCCCGAGCAGATGGCGGTCGCGTTCATCGCGATTGCGCGGGGCCAGGCCCAGTTGCTGGCGTCGGCTGATCCACACCATCAAGGCGCTCACCAGTGCGTCGAGCATGGCCGCACGCCCTGGGGCGCTGCCGTCGTATTCCTGTTGCAGCGTCTCGATCAGGCCACGCAGACGCGCCCGGTCGCGGCCCAAGGCGTAGCATCCGGGCGAGGTCAGCACTGCCAGCGGCGCGTCCAGGCGCTGCTCGAGTTCGGCCACCAGCGCGGGGCCGAAGGTCAGTACATGCCCCTGGATATCGGCGCTGAAGTGAAAGCCATGCACGGTCAGTGGCGGTACCACCTGAATCGCCGCCTCTTCGATTTCGCGGCGGCGTCCCTCGATTTCCACCACCGCCCGGCCACGTTGTACGTAGAGCAACTGGAACAGCTCGGCATGTCGGTGCGGCTTGATTTCCCAGTGGTGCAGGCGGCTACGGGCCGGAATCGATTCGCAGTGCAGCAGGTCGGTGCCAGGCCAGGTGTGGTTTTCGCCGTAGAGCTGGAACAGCGGCACGCCGGGAAGCGAGGATTTCATCGTGGGAACCTGTTCGCTGATCGCACAAGATTTTCGAAAGTGCAGTTTTTCTATTGGATAACACAGCTTTTCAGCAGATTTCGCCAGTAAAAATACAGGGGCATACCCTAATCATCCGTGCCGGCTATTGCCAGTCCGGCACCGACAAGGCGAGACAACAACAATGAAAACTCAGGTTGCAATCATTGGTGCCGGTCCTTCTGGCCTGCTGCTCGGCCAACTGCTGCACCAGGCCGGTATCGACACGCTGATCCTCGAACGGCAGACGCCGGACTACGTGCTCGGGCGCATCCGTGCCGGCGTGCTTGAACAAGGCACGGTCGATCTGCTGCGCGAGGCGGGCGTCTCGGCGCGCATGGACCGCGAAGGACTGGTGCACGAAGGCGTTGAACTGCTGTTCGGTGGTCGTCGCCAGCGACTGGACCTCAAGGCCCTGACCGGCGGCAAGACCGTGATGGTCTACGGCCAGACCGAAGTGACCCGCGACCTCATGCAGGCCCGCGAGCAGAGCGGGGCGCCGATCTTCTACGGCGTCAGTAACGTCCAGCCCCATGGCCTGAAGGATGAGCAGCCCTACGTCACGTTCGAGCACGAAGGCCAGGTGCAACGTGTGGACTGCGACTATATCGCCGGCTGCGACGGCTTCCATGGCGTTTCGCGCCAGAGCATTCCCGAGGGCGTGCTCAAGCAGTACGAGCGGGTCTATCCATTCGGCTGGCTGGGGCTGCTGTCCGATACTCCGCCGGTCAACCATGAGCTGATCTACGCCCACCACGACCGTGGCTTCGTGCTGTGCAGTCAACGTTCTGCCACCCGCAGCCGCTACTACTTGCAGGTACCGCTGCAGGAGCGGGTCGAGGACTGGTCGGACGATCGCTTCTGGGACGAACTCAAGGCGCGGCTGCCCGAAGAGGTCGCCGAGCGCCTGGTCACCGGACCTGCGCTGGAGAAGAGCATCGCCCCGCTGCGCAGCCTGGTGGTGGAGCCGATGCAGTACGGCCACCTGTTCCTGGTCGGCGATGCGGCGCACATCGTCCCGCCTACCGGGGCCAAGGGGCTCAACTTGGCCGCCTCCGACGTCAATTACCTGTACCGCATCCTGCTCAAGGTCTACCGCGAAGGCCGCACCGAGCTGTTGCAGCGCTACTCCGAGCTGGCGTTGCGGCGAGTGTGGAAAGGCGAGCGCTTCAGCTGGTTCATGACGCAGTTGCTGCACGATTTCGGTGAGCACAAAGATGCCTGGGACCAAAAGATGCAGGAGGCCGACCGCGAGTACTTCCTGAACTCGCCAGCCGGCCTGGTGAACATCGCCGAGAACTACGTGGGCCTGCCGTACGAGGCCGTGTAGGGGGCGGCGTCAGGGTTCGAGCAGCGCCACCATCTGCGCATAGCCGCGCGCCTTGGCATGGGCCAGTGCGGTCACGCCGTCCTTGTCGGCGATCGTCGGGTCGGCGCCGGCGGCCAGCAGCCGTTTCACGATCTCGACGTGCCGAGGGCCGCCATCGCCGAGAATCACCGCCTCCAGCAGGGCGGTCCAATGCAGGCGGTTGAGGTGGTTCACCTCGACCCCGGCGTCGATCAGCATCTGCACCGTGTCCACATGGCCGCGCTCGGCAGCCGGGATCAGCGCCGTGCCGCCATAGCGGTTGGTGCTGGCCAGGTCAGCGCCGTGGTCCAGGGTCAGGCGCAGGATCTGATTCAGGCCCCGCGCGCCGGCATACAGGTAGGGGCTGTCGTGGATGGCGTCCTTGGCGTTGACGTCCGCTCCGGCCTCGATCAATACCCGGGCCGCCTCGACATGGTTGCCATGGGTTGCCAGCATCAACGATGTGCGACCTTGCGCATCGCGACGCTCAAGATCCACCGACTCTCTGAGCAGGCGGCCGATGGCGGGGGCATCGCCGCGCTGGGCGGCGTACAGCAGGCGGGTGTCCATGGGCGAGGTCTCGGCGTGGGCCATAGGGCAGGTGAGCGCAGCCAGCAGGCAGGCGATGAGGGGCATGCGCATGAGGCGGTCTCCTGGGTACGAAGGTTCATCCTAGGAGATCAGACGCAGCGGACTGAAACGAATTATCTGGATGACGCGCAGTGGCTTTGCGAATACCTGCGCGATTGCCGGGGCGGCGGGGCTGTGTTAGAACGCCGTTCTTCCATTCGCGAATCGAATACTGCGATGCACACCAGCGTCAAACCGAATAGAGCGCTGTTCGACCTCGACTTGCTCCGCGCCATCGTCGTGGTGGCCGATTGCGGCAGTTTCACCACCGCCGCTGCTCGCCTGCACTCGACCCAGTCGACCATCAGCCAGAAGGTCCGCCGCCTGGAAGAGATGGTCGGCCATCGCCTGCTGGTGCGCGGTCACCGCGACGTGCTGCCCACCGACGCCGGCCAGACCCTGCTCGGCTACGCCCGGCACATGCTTGCGCTCAATGACCAGATGCTCGAGGCCCTGGCCGGGGCCTCGGTCGGCGTGACCGTGCGCCTGGGTGTACCCGAAGACTTCGTCGGCGGCCGTACCACCCATGCACTGTCAGCCTTCAGCCGCCAGTATCCGCAAGTCAAGCTGGAGGTCACCAGTGGCCTGTGCCGCGACCTGAGCCAGGCCTACGACAACGGCGAGCTGGACCTGGTGCTGCTCAAACAAAGGCGCAACAGCCGCGAGGGCCTGGCTTGCTGGCCGGAGCCGCTGCAATGGATCGACAGCCTGCAACTGCCCACCTTCGAGCTGGACCCGGTGCCACTGGTGACGTTCCCGCCGCGCGGCCTGTACCGCGAAGACATGATCCAGGCCATCGAGGGCATGGGCCGCCGCTGGCGCATCAGCTTCACCAGCTCCAGCCTGTCCGGCATCCAGGCGGCAGTCGCCAACGGCATGGGCGTGAGCCTCCTGCCACCGCGTGCAGCCACCGACGAGCACCGCGTACTGGGGACAGCGCAGGGGCTGCCGGAGGTGGACAGCTACGAGATCGTCATCGTCCATCGGCCCAGCGCCGACGGTATGGTCAAGGCCCTGGCCGATACGCTCAAGCAGCTTCTGGCCGGCGAAGGATGGTAGTGGCCGCCTGTCGGCGCGAGACGGTTGACCACCTGCGCCCCACTGCGTAGCCTTGCCGGTTCGAGGTTCTCCGGCCCGACCGGAGCTTGGGTCTGTCTGAAATGTGTCTGCGCGAAGGCCAGACAAGGCGAAACGGGGTGAGAAAGCGCAGTGTACTGGAGTACATGAGCATTTCGAGCCCCGTTTCAACGCCGTATGGGCGAGTGCAGACACATTTCAGGCAGAGCCTAAGACGGGAACGCGGTCCAAGCCGCGGCTGCCCCCGCAACTGTAAGCACTGAACAGGTTCGACACAGCCACTGCACGTGCGGGAAGGCGTCGAACTAACGGCCCGAGGCCGTGCAGTGCAAGCCAGGAGACCTGCCTCGTGACGTTTTCGACCTTCAACCGGGCGGGGTGATCCGGTGGCGAACGTGCCCGGCCGCTCGGCCGAGGCGCTCGTCCCGCATGCCCGCACCATTGCTGCCAAGGGCATTGCCACATGAAAACACTGGCCAAACTTCCGGTCACCATCGTCACCGGCTTCCTCGGCTCGGGCAAGACCACCTTGCTCCGGCACATGCTCGACAACGCCCAAGGCCGGCGCATCGCGGTCATCGTCAACGAATTCGGCGAGCTGGGCATCGACGGCGAGATCCTCAAGCAGTGCAGCATCGGCTGTAGCGAGGAAGAAGCCAACGGCCGCGTCTACGAGCTGGCCAACGGCTGCCTGTGCTGCACGGTGCAGGAAGAGTTCTTCCCGGTGATGCGCGAGTTGGTGGCGCGCCGTGGCGACCTGGACCACATCCTCATCGAGACCAGCGGCCTGGCGCTGCCCAAACCCTTGGTGCAAGCCTTCCAGTGGCCGGAAATCCGCAACGCCTGCACCGTCGATGCAGTGATTACCGTGGTCGACAGCCCGGCCGTGGCTGCCGGCACCTTCGCCGCCTATCCCGAGCAGGTCGATGCCCAGCGCAAACTCGACCCTAACCTGGATCACGAGTCGCCCCTGCACGAACTGTTCGCCGACCAGTTGGCCAGCGCCGACCTGGTGGTGCTGAACAAAGCTGACCTGATCGACGCCGAGGGCCTGGCCAAGGTCCGTGCCGAGGTGGCCGAAGAACTGCCACCGGCGGTCAAGGTGATCGAGGCCAGCAGCGGTCGTCTGCCGCTGGACGTGCTGCTGGGCCTGGACGCGCAGGCTGAAGCGCACATCGATGCGCGCCGCACCCATCACGATTCGCACCATGACGGCGAAGAGGACGACCACGATCACGACGCCTTCGACTCCATCTCCATCGACCTGCCCGAAGCCGACGAGCGCCTGCTGCTCGACGCGCTGGCGCAGTTGGTGGGCGAGTTCGGCATCTTGCGTGCCAAGGGCTTCGCCGCGATTCCCGGCAAACCGATGCGCCTGCTGATCCAAGGCGTCGGCACGCGCTTCGACAAGCACTTCGACCGTGCCTGGCGCGCCGACGAGCCGCGCATCACCCGGCTGGTGCTGATCGGTCAGGACCTCGATGCCGCCCAGCTCGAAGCGCGCCTGCGCCAGGCCCTGGGCGCCTGATCCATGCACCTGCTGCGGACCCAGCCCGGCGGCTTCGTGCCGGACGACAGCATTGCCGACCTCGGCCAGACCCCCGCCGACCTGGTGATTCTCTGCAGCGGTGATTCGCACCTGGCGCTGCTCGCCGACACCGCCGAGCAGTTGCCGGACGACTTTCCCAGCCTGCGCCTGGCCAATCCCATGCAGGTGCAGAACCATGCTTCGGTGGACCTCTACTTCGATCAGGTGCTGCGCCACGCCAAGGTGATCCTGCTGTCGCTGCACGGCGGCGTCGGCTACTGGCGCTATGGCGTGGAGCAACTGGTCGAACTGGCCGCCAGCGGCGTGCAACTGATTCTCGTGCCGGGCGACGACCGACCCGACCCCGAGCTGACCCGCCTGGGCACGGTGCCCGACGCTCAGGCCGAGCGGCTCTGGCACTTTCTGCGCCAGGGCGGTCGGGTCAATGCCCTGAACCTGTTCAAGTGCCTGGCCAACCAATGGTTGGGCCGCGACTACACCTGGGACGCGCCGCAGCCGCTGCCGCGTACCAGCGTCTACCATCCCGACAAACCCGCCGCGCAGTTGCAGGACTGGTATGGCCACTGGCAGCCCGAACAGCCGGCCGCCCCGATCCTGTTCTACCGCTCGCACCTGCAGGCGGCCAATACCGGTTTCATCGACGTGTTCTGCCAGCGCTTGCAAGCCGCCGGATTGAATCCGTTGCCGATCGCGGTTGCCAGCCTCAAGGAAATGGCGTGCCTGGAGCAGGTCCAAGTCTGGCTCGATGAGGCCGGCGCCGAGGTGGTGATCAACACCACCGGTTTTGCCCTGTCCAGTCCCGAGCGCCCCAATCTGCGACCGCTGCGCCGCGACGTGCCGGTGTTGCAGGCTATCTGCGCCCAGGACAATCAGCCCGGCTGGGAAGCCAGTGAGCAGGGCTTGGGGGCGCGCGACCTGGCGATGCATATCGTGCTGCCGGAGCTCGATGGGCGCATCATCACGCGCCCCGTGAGCTTCAAGGACCTGGCCTGGCGCAGCGAACGCAGCCAGTCCGATGTGGTGTGCTACAAGGCCCATCCCGAGCGCATGGATTTCGTCGCTGAACTGGCGCGGCGGTGGGTCGAGCTGGCGCGTCGGCCCAATGCGCAAAAGCGCGTGGCGCTGGTGCTGGCCAATTACCCCACCCGTGACGGCCGGATCGGCAACGGCGTCGGTCTGGACACGCCGGGTGCGGCCCTGAACATCCTCAAGGCCCTGCAAGCCCAGGGCTATCCAGTGGCCGACCTGCCGTCGACCGGCACCGCACTGATTCACCGCCTGCTCGGCGGCGTGACCAACGACCTGGACCACCTCGACCAGCGCCCGTGTGCTCAGAGCCTGGCCCTGGACGACTATCTGGCGGCTTTCTCCCGACTGCCCGAAGCCAACCAGCGGGCAGTGCGCGAGCGCTGGGGGGCACCCGAGCAAGACCCCATGTTCCGCAGCGGGCGGATGATGGTGGCAGGACTGCGCCTGGGCCTGACCTTCGTTGGAATCCAGCCGGCGCGCGGCTACCAGGTGGACCCCAGCGCGGTCTACCACGATCCGGACCTGGTGCCCCCACATGGCTACCTGGCGTTCTATTTCTGGTTGCGCACAGTCTACGCTGCCGATGCGCTGATCCATGTCGGCAAGCATGGCAACCTGGAATGGCTGCCCGGCAAGGGCGTCGGCCTGTCCGCCGAGTGCTGGCCGGATGCACTGCTCGGCCCGTTGCCGAACATCTATCCATTCATCGTCAACGACCCAGGCGAGGGCGCTCAGGCCAAGCGCCGGACCCAGGCGGTGATCATCGATCACTTGATGCCACCGTTGACCCGCGCCGAAACCTACGGGCCTTTGCGCCATTTGGAGCAACTGGCCGACGAATACTATGAAGCGCAATTGCTCGACCCACGGCGAGCCCGCGAGCTTCAGCGCGACATCGTCGAGTTGGTGAAGGCCAACCACATTGACCGCGACCTGCAGCTCGAAGGTCAACTGGACGATGCTGCGGTGTGGCTGCCGCGCCTGGACACCTACCTGTGCGACCTCAAGGAATCGCAGATTCGCGACGGCCTGCACGTGTTCGGCCAGTCGCCCCAGGGTCGCCTGCGCAGCGACACGCTGCTGGCGTTGCTGCGGGTCGACCGTGGCGACGGTCGCGACGGCAATGCCAGCCTGTTACGGGCGTTGGCGCGGGCGCTGCAACTGGACTTCGATCCGTTGGATTGCGACCTGGGTCAGGCCTGGGACGGACCACGTCCGGCGCTGCTGCAGGACGTGGTGACGAGTGCCTGGCGCACCCAGGGCGACACCCGCGAGCGTCTGGAGCTGCTTGCCTTGGCGTTGATCGAAGCGCGCCAGCGCGCGCCCGATACCCCGAGCTGGCAGGGTGTGCAGGCGGTGCTGCATACGCTGCACGAGCAGGTCGCACCGAGCCTGGATGCCTGTGGCGATGCCGAAATCGACGGCCTGCTGGCGGCCCTGGCCGGGCGCTTCGTGCCTGCCGGGCCGAGTGGTGCGCCAAGTCGCGGGCGTCTGGACGTGCTGCCCACTGGGCGCAACTTCTATACCGTGGATGTGCGCAACCTGCCCACCACCACGGCCTGGAGGCTGGGCTTCGCCTCGGCCAACCTGATTCTGGAGCGTCACCTGCAAGAGCATGGCGATCACCTGCGCCAGTTGGGCTTGTCGGTGTGGGGGACGGCGACCATGCGTACCGGCGGCGACGATATCGCCCAGGCCATGGCCCTGATGGGCGTGCGGCCGGTGTGGGCCACGGGCAGCCAGCGGGTCGATGACTTCGAGATCCTGCCGCTGAGTGTGCTCGACCGGCCACGGGTTGATGTGACCTTGCGCGTCTCCGGCTTTTTCCGCGATGCCTTCGGCAATCTCATCCGCCTCTTCGACGCGGCGGTGCAAGCGGTGGCGGCACTGGACGAGCCGGACGACCTCAACCCGCTGGCTGCCCGGGTCCGTGCCGAGCGTGAAACCCTGCTGGCGCAGGGCATGGCCGCCGAACAGGCGCAGCGCCAGGCCGGCTGGCGGGTGTTCGGTGCCAAACCGGGCGC
Source organism: Pseudomonas sp. SC11 (assembly GCF_047039205.1). Classification (NCBI taxonomy): domain Bacteria; kingdom Pseudomonadati; phylum Pseudomonadota; class Gammaproteobacteria; order Pseudomonadales; family Pseudomonadaceae; genus Pseudomonas; species Pseudomonas sp. SC11. Next base: position 2,373,414 of record NZ_CP178183.1, read on the forward strand.
CTATGGTGCTGGGGTGCAGAACGCCATCGATGGGCGCCTGTGGCAGGCCCGCGCGGACCTCGCCGAGGTCTACCTCAACCATGGCGGCTATGCCTATGGCGGCGCCGACGAGGGTACTCCGGCACGCGCCCAGTTCGCCCAGCGCCTGGGCCAGGTCCAGGCGGTGTTGCAGAACCAGGACAACCATGAGCATGACCTGCTCGACTCCAACGACTACTACCAGTTCCAGGGCGGCATGCTGGCGGCAGCCGAAACCCTGGCGCAGGAGACCGTGGCCAGTTACCACGGCGATCACAGCCAGGTCGATCGACCGCGCATCCGCACCCTGAAAGAAGAGCTGAACCGGGTGATCCGCGCCCGAGCGCTGAACCCCAAGTGGATCGACGGGGTCAAGCGTCATGGCTACAAGGGCGCCTTCGAGTTGGCCGCGACCGTGGACAACCTGTTCGCCTTCGACGCCACCACGCATCTGATCGACGATTACCATTACCAGGCGCTGGCCGATGCCTATGTGCTCGATCCTGGTACCCGCGATTTCATGCGCCAACACAACCCGCATGCCCTGCATGACCTGACCGAACGCCTGCTCGAAGCCCAGCAGCGCGGTTTGTGGCAGGCGCCGGGCGACTACCGCGAAGCCCTCGAGCAGCACTTGCTCGACGGTGAGGAACACGCCTGAGATGAGCGAACCTATGCAGTTTCCGCTGGCCGCCGTGGTCGGCGCCGACGACCTCAAGTTGGCCCTGTGCCTGACGGCCATCGATCCGAAGATCGGCGGTGTGCTGATCGAAGGCCCACGTGGCATGGCCAAGAGCACCTTGGCCCGAGGGCTGGCCGACCTGCTGGGTGACGGCCCTTTCGTGACCCTGCCGCTGGGCGCCACCGAGGAGCGCCTGGTCGGCACCCTCGATCTGGAAGCCGCGCTGGGCCAGGGCCAGGCGCGCTTCTCGCCGGGGGTGCTGGCCCACGCCGACGGCGGCGTGCTCTATGTGGACGAGGTCAACCTGTTGCCTGACCCGCTGGTGGACCTGTTGCTCGATGTGGCCGCCAGCGGCACCAACCGCATCGAACGCGACGGCATTTCCCACCGCCATGCGGCGCGCTTCGTGTTGATCGGCACCATGAATCCTGAAGAAGGCGAGCTGCGTCCGCAGTTGCTCGACCGTTTCGGCCTGAACATTGCCCTGGAAGGGGTGCCGGCGCCGGCTGAGCGGCAGCAGATCATCCGCCGCCGCCTGGCCTTCGACAGCGACCCGCAGGCGTTCTGTGCGCAGTGGGCCCAGGCTCAGGCGCAGTTGCGCGATCGCTGCCGCGCGGCGCGCGAGCGTCTGTCCGACATTGCCCTGGACGACCAGACGCTGGCCTGGATCACCGAGCGTTGCTTCGCGGCGGGCGTCGATGGTCTGCGTGCCGACCTGGTCTGGCTGCGTGCCGCGCGTGCCCATGCCGTCTGGCGCGGCGCCGAGGCCATCGCCGAGGAGGACGTGGAGGCGGTGGCCGAATTTGCCCTGCGCCATCGCCGTCGTCAGACCCAGTCGCCAGAGACCGAAACACCGCCTTCGACAGGCAGTTCGGCAGCGCCGGGGCAGGGCGGTCAGGGCGATTGGGGAGCGTTGGCGGCGCAACCGGTGGCGGCCGAGGCGCGGCGTGAGGTGCCGAACTGGGCAAAAAAGCCCTGAGCATCCGCGCCCGCGCCGCTGCGGTCGCGGATGCCAGCCCGCGCAGCGACAAGCGCGTCGGTGCCAACCGTGGGCGCGCCCAGGCGGCTGCGCGCGGCCGTGTGGCGTGGGTGCCGACCTTGCTCAAAGGCAAGCCGCAGCGGCTCGACCAACTGTGTTGGCAGCAGCGCCTTGGGCAGGCGCCGCAGTTGTGGCTGGTGATCGTCGACGCCTCGGCCTCGACGCGCCGTCATCGCGCGTTGGCCCAGGCTAAAGGTTTGCTGGAGAGTTTCTTCGACCAGGCCTACCGCCAGCGTGCGCGTCTGACGCTGCTGACCGCCAGTGGCAACGCGCCGCGCTGGCAACGCCATGGCCTGAAAGCGTCCGCCGCGTTGCAGCCGTGGCTGCGTGAGCTGGGCGCCGGTGGCGGCACGCCGCTGCTGGCGGCGCTGGAGCAGGCACGACAATGGTTGCAGCGCCGCGCTAAAGCCTATCCGCACGAGGTGCAGCGTTGCCTGGTGCTCACCGATGGCCGTCTGCAGCGCTGGCAAGCCCTCGCGCCCTGGCCATGCCCGTGCGAGTTGGTGGATATCGAAATGACGCCGGTGCGTCTGGGTCGCGCACGGCAACTCGCCGCGCAACTAAAAGCGAACTATCAGCATATCGAGCAGTTCAAGCTGTGTTGAACAATTGACCGGCGCGACAATAAACCGCACCGTTTGAAAGTTGCCAGCCAGGCCATTGAAAGTTGCCCGCCTGACACAGGTCGATGTCAGGCGGGCGGGTAACACGGGTTACTTGGGCATCGACCAGGGTTGCAGGTCATAGCCTTTGTGGAACAATTCGGCACGCACTTCCTCGATCAGGTTCACCCATTGCCGGCGGTCGGAATAGATGCGCGAGGACACTTGTTTGCTGCCGATGCGGGTGCTGGTCCGGTCGATCACTGCCAGGCTCAACTCACCAGTACCGTTGGGTGCATCCCAGGCAACGCACTGGAAAGGTTCGAAGGCGTGGTCGGCGATCAGCAGTGCTTCGTTGACACGGAGCGGGGCATTCATGGTTCGGTCTCTCTTTGGTCCCAAACAGCGAAGTGTAAGTCCGCGGTGCGTGAATGTATGAGTGCGTGCAGCGCGGGGTTATGGGTACTGATGCTCCAGGTTGCAGGTGAAGTCACATGACAATGGAAAAATTTTAAACAGCGCCATGTCTGCATCCATGCCGTACGCCGCGTGTGACGACAGTTGTTCAAATAAATTCCCCAGCGCTCTTTTTTGGCGGCCATTGGCAGACCAACGGTAGTGGGCAGCGTCAAGTTCATTGCTACTGTTAATCCGGGCGCCGCAAGTCACTGTTTCTAGTCGGAAAACGGATAATTGGCGCCAAGGATAGGTCATGCCCGAACCCGCCACGCAACGCCGTTTGCTGATCGTCGATCCGTGTGATGAGTGTCATCGCCTGCTTCCTGGCCTCAAGAGCGCCGGTTGGGCGGTGCGCAGTTCTACCCTGGGCGCTGCGCTGGAGCATCCCTGCGACATCGGCCTGTTGCGTCTGCAGGCCTCTCACCTGCGTCACCCCGATGCCGTCAAAGACTTGATCAAGCGCAGCAATACCGAATGGATCGCGGTGCTCAGCGCCGAAGAATTGCGTCTGCAGAATGTCGGCGATTTCGTCTGTGAGTGGTTTTTCGACTTCCACACCTTGCCCTTCGACGTGTCGCGCGTGCAGGTGACCTTGGGGCGCGCGTTCGGGATGGCGCGCCTGCGCGGCAAACAGACACTGCCGCTGGAGCAGCCCGAGCATGAACTGCTGGGCGAGAGCCGTCCGGTGCGCGAACTGCGCAAGCTGCTCGGCAAGCTGGCGCCGACCGAGTCACCGGTGCTGATCCGTGGCGAAAGTGGCACCGGCAAGGAACTGGTGGCGCGCACGCTGCACCGTCAGTCGCAGCGACACAACAAACCGTTCATTGCCATCAACTGCGGCGCGATCCCTGAACACCTGATCCAGTCCGAGCTGTTCGGACACGAAAAGGGTGCCTTTACCGGTGCCCATCAGCGCAAGGTCGGGCGGATCGAAGCGGCCAACGGCGGCACCCTGTTTCTCGACGAAATTGGCGACCTGCCTCTGGAGCTGCAAGCCAATCTGCTGCGCTTTCTGCAGGAAAAGCACATCGAACGGGTCGGCGGCAGCCAGCCCATTGCGGTCGATGCGCGGGTGCTGGCAGCCACCCACGTGGACCTGGAGCAGGCGATCGAGCGCGGGCGCTTTCGTGAAGACCTGTACTACCGACTCAACGTCCTCCAAGTGGTGACCGCCCCGCTGCGCGAGCGGCATGGTGACCTGTCGATGCTGGCTCATCATTTCTCGCATTTCTACAGCCTGGAAACCGGACGACGGCCGCGTTCGTTCAGCGACAACGCGCTGGCGGCCATGGGCCGGCATGAGTGGCCGGGTAATGTGCGTGAGCTGGCCAACCGAGTCAGGCGCGGGTTGGTGCTGGCCGAGGGCCGGCAGATCGAAGCCCACGACCTGGGCCTGCAAGACCTCGACGATGCGCAGGCGCCGCTGGGCACGTTGGAGGACTACAAGCACCGGGCCGAGCGCCAGGCGCTGTGCGATGTGCTCAACCGGCACAGCGACAACATGAGCATCGCCGCGAAGGTATTAGGGGTTTCGCGGCCCACGTTCTATCGGTTGTTGCACAAGCACCAGATCCGTTAGCCGTCAATCGCGCGCCGCTCGGTCGATCAGCTCGACTGGGCGATGTGCCCATCGTCCTGCAGCTCTTCGATCACTTCATCTTCGCCGGGCACGGCGGTGATCACGCTGAAATCGCTGACCTCGACTTCGCCGCCACCATAGCCCAGCAGATGGAAGGAAAACGCCTTGCGCTCGATCGGATTGTCGAAACCGAACTCCAGCTCCATGGGCTGATCGGCAGTCACCAGGATTTCCTCGGGCAGGCCCAGCGGTACGTCCTGTTCCTGCTGTTTGGCCTTGAGCTGGATGTGCGCGCGGTGGGCGGGGTCGAGCGAGCGCACCTTGACCCGCACCCGCGTGTGGGTGCCTTCGGGCATCTCCAGGTATTGCGCGCCGATCAGGTTGTCGGCCCAGTCGTCACGAATGTCCTGATTCAGTGCGATCGCTGCCGGCCCGCCGAACTGATAACGCAGGTTCAGTGGCGTGTGCAGCAGCGATTGATCGAGCACCCCGGCCAGCGCGCCGATCTGTCGGCCCAGCGCGCTTTCGCCACGCCCGAGCGGGCGCGCCTGGTCGGCGATGAAACCGTCGCTGGCGTAGCGTCGGCAGCGTTGCTGGAAATCGCACTCGCTGAAGGTGCCCTGGCCATCGTGGTAGCGCAACAGGCCGTTGGTGAAGGAGATCATTTCCCGGCCGCTGTCATAGTCACGCAGCAGAGAGCGCCCGGCCAGCGCGGCGGGGATGGGCAGGGCGAAGTAATCGAGCAGCGAAGTGGCCAGGTCGACATGACCGTAGGTGCCTTGCTTGAGGCGAGGCAGGGCTTTGTGCTCGGGCGCCAGGGTCAGATTGAAGCCCCAGGCCGAGGCCAGGCGCACGCCATCGATGCCGTGCGATTCGTCTGAAGTGACGACCACCAGGGTATCTTCGAGCACGCCTTGGCGTTCGAGGTTGTCGAGGAACTGCCCGAGCGCATCGTCCAGATAGGCCACAGCCGCCTGTTTCGGTGTGTCGTAGCGCTCCAGGTAGTCCTGCGGTGCGGAATAGGGCTGATGAGTACCGACCGTCAACAAGGTGAGCATCCAGGGCTGGCGCTGTTTGCGCAGTTCACCGACGTAGCTCAGCGCACCGTCGAAGAAGGCGCGGTCATCCTTGCCCCAAGGGAACTCCAGGTAGTTGGCATTGGTGAACCACTCGACACCGTGCACCGCCTCGAAGCCCACGTGCGGCATGATCCGGTCCTTGGCCATGAAGCGCAGTCCGGCGCCTTGCAGGTAATGAGTGGTGAAGCCGGCCTGGCGCAATTGCGCCGGCAGGCAGGCCTGATTGCGCACGTCTTGAGTAAGCAGTTCGACGCCCTTGGGCGTGCCATTGGCGAGCTTGTCGTAGTCGCCGCAGAGCATGGCGTACAGGCCGCGAATGGTTTGATGGGTGTGCAGGACATAGTCTGGCGTGTTCATCCCGCGTTCGGCCCAGCGGCTGAGATTGGGCATCAGTTCGTCGTCGTAACCGCTGTGCAGGGCCTGCCGATTGGCACGCAGGTAGGCGCCGGGGATGCCTTCGAGGGTGATCAGCAACAGATTGCGCGCTCGACCGGGGGCGTCCAGCAGCTTGTGCCCGTTCAGGTCGCTCTGGGTCAGGCCGGCGCTGGGCAGTGGCGTCACGCTGAGGTCGTGGCCCAGCCAGCCTTGGGCCTTGAGCTGCAGGTCGGCGCCAGCGGTGCTGAGCAACTGGTGGGAGAGGCTGTATTGACGCCAAGGGTCGGCGTCCGAGGGCAGCAGGTGCTCGCTGCCCCAGTGGGCGGCGAACAGCACCATTGGCGCCACCCAGGAGGCGCAGGGCAGCGCCGGACGGGGCTGGCGTCGCAGCCGCCAGTGCACCAGCAGCCAGCCGAGGATGCCGGCGCCCAAGGTCCAGGGTAGCCAGGGGTGGGCGAGGGCGCCCGAGGTGGAGTTCTCCATGAACTGCGGGTCGAACAGGTAGGTCAGGTCGCCGCTGTCGGGCAGGCGGCCAACGGCGCTGACCAGTTCTGCCGAGGCCACCAGCAATCCAGCCCAGGCCAGCAGCAGCGGCAGCGCCAGCCACCAGGGGCTGCGTTGCAGGAGCAGCAGCAACAGGCTGCCGAGCGCCAGATCGGAAAGGTAGCCCTGCGGGGCGGACCAGCCCAGGCAGGCGCGGATGGCCAGAGGTAGACCCACCACCAGCAATGCCAGGGCGGCAAGGCGTGCGTGGGGGTGGCCGAGAATCTTGTTCACGAAGCGGGGTTCCTTGCCATGAAGACGTCACAAAAATGTGCTGCATCATACCAGCGCGTCGGGCTCGAAGCCGGCAGTGACAAGGATGGTTACCATTGCGCCACAGGCCCACGGTGATCTTGCACAGCACACCGGCTCGGCTTTCAAGACGCGTTCTGCTATCAATGGCGATCCATCGCTGCCACGGACGACGACCCTGCACATTCGCGCGCTTCTTCCCTCCGACCTGCCCGACGCCAGTGCCGTGTGCCTGGCTGCATTCACCCAGGCCGTCGCCCCTTCGCTGTCGGCGCAAGGCGTGGACACCTTCGCCAAACGGGTCACCGAGCAGGCGCTGGCCGAACGCATGCACGGCGACAACCTGCTGCTGGTGTGCCTCTCGGACGCGACCATCAATGGCGTGGTGGAGCTCAAGGAAGGCCGCCATGTGGCACTGCTGTTCGTCGAGCCAGGCTGCCAGCGTCAAGGCATTGGCCAGCGTTTGATGAGCGCGGCGCTGGCTCACGCGCGCGTTGAGACCGTCACGGTGAATGCCTCACTGCCCTCGGTGCCGGCTTATCGACGTGTCGGCTTCGTGCAGGCCGGGGAGATCGGTGAGCATCTGGGGTTGGTCTATCAGCCTATGGTCAAGTCGTTGTCGTAGGGCTGGGCTAAATGTGGCTTGCTGAAACGGCTGACGTGAAAGGCCGAAGTTGCTTGCCGATTGAGGACGGAGTGGATCGGTAGGGTGCGTGGTGCGATTGCTATCCACCCGCGTATGACGGAGCCTGCATGTCTGACCTTACTCACCTGATCCTGGCCTTGGCCCTGGGCCTTCTGTTGGACAGACTGCTGCGTTCTGGTGCTTTGCGAACATATTTGGCGGCGGCGCTGATAGGTGTCGGCGGACTGGGAGCTGTTCTTGCAGGCCAGACCCACTGGCTAGGTTTGAACTTGGGTCTGTTATCCGCCATGGCGGTAGGAATAGGGGGCGCACTGATGGCGAAGCGGCGCAGGTTCGCCAAGCAAGGGTAAGTGCACTTCCCGCGTGAACTCGCCTCCGCGCTCGCCCGGCATCGCGATTGGCAACCGTAACGGTGCTACCGCTCACCGCCACAGTTGCGAAACATCCCCTCAGATCCACACGTCATTCAACGCCGTGCGCTCACCGCCCTCCTGTCCGGTGTTCAACACGCCCTGCGGCTCGATCATCATCAGCTTGGCCTCGCCTTCGGCCGCCGTTCGGTGCTTCACGCCTTTGGGCACCACATAAAGCTCACCGGCGGCGACGTGCACTGACCGCTCCGGCAGGTCGATGCGCAGGATGCCTTCGAGCACGATGAAGGCTTCGTCGGTTTCGGGGTGCGAATGCCAGATGAATTCGCCTTCGATGCGCACGACCTTGAATTGGTAATCGTTCATCTGTGCCACGACCCTGGGACTCCACTGCTGGTCGATCAGGTCGATTTTCTGCAACAGGTTCACCGGATGCGTGGCGTATGGATTCTGCGAAGGGGACATGAGCGTTCCTCATTGAATGGAGCGCTCAGCCTAGAGTGGGGAGATCGGTCGTTTCTTGTACGATCCTGCAACGTGGTGGCTCGCATGCAGCCGCTCCAGCCAGCGCATCGGCGGCACCCCATAACACCGGGTGAAATGCCGGGTCATGTGGCTCTGGTCATGGAAGCCGGTGGCCAGTGCGGCATCGACCAAGCTGAACCCATCGAGGATCAGGCGCCGGACGTTGTCCAGTCGGCGCAGGGTGACGAAGCGGTAGGGACTGGTGCCGTAGAGCGTGCGAAAGTCCCGCGACAGGCTCCAGCGCTCGCGCCCGCTGGCCTGCTCGAGCATGTCCAAGGTGATGCCCTGGTGCAGGTGTTCGAGGATGAACGCCCGGGCGCGCTCGGCCGACACAAAGTCCAGGCGCTTGCGACCGCGCGGTTTGCCGGCCACGGCGCGCATGGCCATGGCCAGGTCGTACAGCGCATCCTGTTCCTCCAGCGTGTCGAGCGGATGGTCCAGTGCCTGCACGAAGGCTTCGCTGGCCCGGTAGAGACGCGGATCCTCCGACAGCCCGGCGCCAATGAAAGGCAACGGCTCGCCACCGAGCACGTTCTGGATCAGCGCCGGATCGATGTAGGCCATGCGATAGCGAAAACCGGCCTCGGTGCCGGCCATGCCGTCATGCACCTCGTCCGGGTGCAGCACCAAGGTGTTGCCAGGCAGGCCGTGGCGCAGCGAACCCTTGTAGTGGAAGCTCTGCACACCGGCCAGGGTGCGGCCGATGGAATAGGTGTCGTGGCGGTGCGGGTCGTAGCCATGACTGCCGAACCACGCCTCGATTCGCTCGACGCTGCCGGGTTGAGCCGTGCGAATCACCCAGTCGGCGACGGGAGGCTGGGGGCGCCGATCACTCATGCACGCAATCCCACGATATGCGGGTAGCCGGTCAGTGACAGTTCCGGGAAGAACAGCGCCTGCACCTGCGCGTCGGCCGCCTGGCGGATCGCCGCGACCTGCCGGGTGATGTTGTGATCGATCAGGCCGCAGGCGCAGGCCATTTGTGCGGCAGCGATTTTCATGGTCACGGCTCAGCAACGGAGGGAATGCGCATCTTACACGCTCCCCAGTCAGTCGCCCCAGGACAGCCAAGGCCGGGAGCACGACTAATTTGCTCCGGGTGCGATCCGTCTCCTACAGCAATACCGATCCGCGGGCCCTGGCGACCTGCGCGAACCTGCCATGAAAGTGTGTACAAGGAGGCCCGTCATGGGTGTTGCCGTGGGATTCAACGTGCGTCCGTTGCTGCCGGCGCAGGGGCGTTTGCCGCTGCTGGTCGAAGCGACCGAGGAGGGCGTCGGGCTGCTGGAGGTGTTCGATGAACTCAAGGTGCTGGTAGACGAGCACCTGCTGCGCGATGGCGGCGTGCTGTTCCGCGGTTTCCAGCTCGACGGCGCCGAAGCGTTCCGCCAGTTCGCCGCGCGCTTCGGCCATCCGCTGCTCAACTACGAGTTCGGCTCCACGCCGCGCACCAACGTGACCCAGGGCGTGTACACCTCCACCGAGTACCCGGCGCACCAGAGCATCCCGCTGCACAACGAGCAAGCCTACTCGCGCGATTGGCCGATGAAGATCTGGTTCTACAGCATGATCGCCGCACGCTCCGGCGGCGAAACGCCGATCGCCGACAGCCGTGAAGTCTACCGCCGCGTGCCGGCGCACATTCGCGAGCGCTTCGTCAGCAAGGGGCTGATGTACGTGCGCAACTTCGGCAACGGCCTGGACGTGTCCTGGGAGCAGGTGTTCAACACCGAGGACCAGGACGAGGTCGAGGCCTACTGCCGCGCCCACGGCATCACCTGCGAATGGAAAGACGACGGTGAACTGCGCACCCGCCAGGTGTGCCAGGCGGTGGCGCGCCACCCCACCACCGGCGACATGGTCTGGTTCAACCAGGCGCACCTGTTCCACATCTCCAACTTGCCGCCAGAGGTGCGCGAAAGCCTGCTGGACATCGTCGATGAAGAGGACCTGCCGCGTAACGTCTATTACGGTGACGGCACGCCCATCGAAGACGAGGTGCTCGAGCAGATTCGCGCCGTGCTGGACGACTGCATGGTCAGTTTCCCCTGGCAGGAAGGCGACGTGATGATGCTCGACAACATGCTCGCTGCCCACGCTCGTTCGCCGTTCGAAGGCAGCCGCAAAGTGATCGTGGCCATGGCCGAAGGCCATTCGGCCGACCTGGCCTGAAGCCCGCAATGTCCCTTCGCCCGAGCACTGCGTCTCGGGCGAAGTCGTGTCTGCGCCGGTGTCGCGCAGCCTCGCAAACACGGGTCATTGCTCGCTAAATCAGGCCCAGGGCCATTCGTTCTTGTTGATGCGAGCGGGCCTTCCGCTCGCGCCGCCGACCAGCAAGGACCGAAGACATGAATGCCGCAGACGCCCAGACCCTCTCCCGTCGTTTCATCGAGCTGCCCGAGGACAAGCGCCGCCTGTTTCTCGACGGGATGCGGCGCGAGGGCATCGACTTCGCGCAACTGCCCATGCCGTCCTGCGAGGGGCTGGCCGAGCGTGATGGCCTGTCCTATGCCCAGCAGCGCATGTGGTTCCTCTGGCAACTGGAACCGCACAGTGCCGCCTACAACCTGCCGATGGCGGTACGCCTGGACGGCGAGCTGCAGGTGGCGGCGCTGGAGCAGGCCTTCAGCGTGTTGGTCGAGCGTCACGAGTGCCTGCGTACCACCTTCGCCCAGGACGGCGAGCGCGCGGTGCAGCGGGTGGCGCCTGCCGCGCCGCTGCGTCTGCAACTGATCGACCTCAGCGACTGGCCCGAAGCCTCGCGCTGGGCGCAGGCGCAGCAGCAGATGGCGGCCCAGGCCAACCAGTCCTTCGACCTGGAGCGCGGGCCGCTGCTGAGCATCGTGCTGCTGCGCCTGGGCGCGCAGGAGCACGTGCTGCTGCTGACCCTGCATCACATCATCGCCGACGGCTGGTCGATGAATATCCTGATCGATGAATTCATGCGCAGCTACGACGCCCTGGTGGCCGGCCAGTCGCCGTCGTTGCCGGCGCTCAAGGTGCACTACCGCGACTACGCCCTGTGGCAGCGCAGTTGGCTGCAGGCCGGCGAGCGCGAGCGCCAGCTTGACTACTGGCGCGAGCAATTGGGCGATGAGCACCCACTGCTGGAACTGCCCACCGACCGCCCGTACCCGGCGCAACCCAGTCATCAGGGCGAGCGCCTTGAGCGCGTGCTCGACAGCACGCTGCGCCAACAGCTCAGGCAACTGGCGCAGGCCCACGGCGTGACCCTGTCCACGGTCCTGCTGGCGGCCTTCAAGACCCTGCTTTTGCGCTACAGCGGCCAGACCGACATTCGCGTCGGCGGCCTGATCGCCAACCGCACCCGCAGCGAAACCGAGGGGCTGGTCGGCTTCTTCGTCAACACCCAGGTGCTGCGCAGCCAGCTCGACGCGCAACTGCCGTTCGATGCGCTGCTGGCGCGGCTGCATCAGGCCGTGGTCGGTGCCCAGGCCCATCAGGACCTGCCGTTCGATGCGCTGATCGAAGCCCTGCAACCCAACCGCAGCCAGAGCCACACACCGCTGTTCCAGGTGATGTTCAACCATCAGCCGCTGGTCACCGACCTGCACAGCGTGCAGTTGCAGTCAGGTTTGCGGGTCGGTTACCTGAGCGAGCAGCAGCTGGCCGGCAGCGGTCGTCGTCATGCCGCCACCAGCGACCTGATGCTCGATACCCGCGAGGAAGGCGAGCAGGTGTTCGCCGCCTTCACCTACGCCACCGACATTTTCGACCACGCCACCATCGCGGCGCTGGCTGATCACTGGCAGCAGGTGCTCCAGGCGGTGTGCCGCGATGCCGGCCAGCGCCTGGGCGAACTGGCGCTGATGAGCGACGCCCAGCGCCAGGCGCTGCTGTACCCGGTCGCGCCGAGCGAGGCACTGCTGCCGGCCCACCGCTTGTTCCAGGCCCAGGCCGCGCGCACGCCCCAGGCTCAGGCGCTGGTGCTGGCCGGCGTCGACCAGGCGCCGTCGATGAGCTACGCCGAGCTCGACGCCCGCAGCAACCGCCTGGCCCATCACCTGCGTCAGTGCGGTGTCGGTCCTGACCGACTGGTCGGGGTCGCGCTGGAGCGCTCGCTGGAACTGGCCGTGGCCTTGCTGGCCGTGCTCAAGGCCGGCGGCGCCTACGTGCCGCTGGACGTGCAAGCCCCGGCCGAGCGCCTGGCTCAGGTCTGCGAGGACAGCGGCTTGCAGTGGCTGCTCAGCGACAGCACCGTGTTGCCTGCGCTGCCGACCCAGGAGGGCCTGACCTGCCTGTGCCTGGATCGCCTGGCCCTGGACGCGCTGCCCGCCGAGCCACTGCCGTGCAGCGTCGAGCCACAGCACCTGGCCTACGTCATCTACACCTCCGGCTCCACCGGACGCCCCAAGGGCGTAGCGGTGAGCCATGGCGCCCTGAGCGAATTCATCGCCCGCGCCATCGACTACAGCGACCTGCGTGAAGGCGACCGCGTATTGCAATTCGCCACCAGCAGCTTCGACGGCTTCATCGAGCAGTTCTTCCCACCGCTGTGTCACGGCGCCTGCGTGGTCATGCGCGATACCCGGCTGTGGGACAGTGCGGCGCTGCACCAGGTGCTGATCGAACACGGCGTGACCCTCGCCGACCTGCCTGCGGCCTATTGGCACTGGCTGGTGCAGGACTTCGCCGCACAGCCGCCGGCCAGCTACGGCGCGCTGCGCCAGGTCCACGTCGGCGGGGAGGCCATGGCGGTGGACGGTCTGCGCCTGTGGCACCTGGCCGGGCTGGGTCACGTGCGCCTGCTCAACACCTACGGCCCCACCGAAGCCACGGTGGTCAGCACCGTGCACGACTGCAGCGAGCTGCGCCACGACGCGGTGTCCTGGCGTGGCATCCCCATCGGCCGTGGCCTGGCGGCCCGTCGCCTGTACCTCCTGGACGACGATCTCAACCTGCTGCCGCCAGGCGCGGTGGGGGAGCTGTACATCGGCGGTCCGGGCCTGGCGCGCGGCTACCACCGCCAGAGCGCACTGACCGCGCAGCGCTTCGTCGCCGATCCGTTCGCCAGCGGCGAGCGGCTCTACCGCACGGGCGACCGCGCCCGGCTGGATGCCGAGGGCGCGATCGAGTACGTCGGCCGGGTCGATCATCAGGTCAAGGTGCGCGGTTTCCGCATCGAGTTGGGCGAGATCGAGGCGCGCCTGCAGCACTGCCCGGGCGTGCGCGAGGCCGTGGTGCTGGCGTTGCCACTGCACGGCGGCCTGCAACTGGTGGCCTACGTGGTGCCCGAGGGCGCGGTGCTGGAGGAGGCGGCCGAGCAGGCGCGCGTGCGCCAGCAGGTGCGCAGCCTGCTGAAGGCGCAATTGCCCGAGTACATGGTGCCGGGCCATCTGCTGCTGCTGCCGCGCCTGCCGCTGACCGCCAGCGGCAAGCTCGACCGCAAGGCACTGCCGATCCCGGACCCTGGTCAGTTGCAGGCCCAGTACCGGGCGCCGCAGAGCGACCTGGAGCAGCAATTGGCGCAGATCTGGTGCGAGGTGCTGCAGGTCGAGCGGGTCGGGCTGGACGATCACTTCTTCGAGTTGGGCGGGCACTCGTTGCTGGCCGCCCAGGTATTGGCCCGGATCAAGGATCGCCTGGGCCAGGTGGTGGCGCTGCGCAGCCTGTTCGAACGGCCGACGCTGGGCGAGCTGGCTGCTGAGCTGACGCAACAGGCGGCAGGCGGCGTCGGCGCCGACGATTGGTCGGAAATGGACGCGTTTCTGGGTTCCTTGGAAGGGGTTGAAGCATGAGTGGCAGCACGGCGGTACGTATTGCACAACGGTTCGTCGGCTTGCCCCTGGAGCAACGCCGGCAATTCCTGGCCAAGCTGCGCGAGCAGGGCAAGGACTTCAGCCTGTTGCCGGTGGTGGAGTCGCGCCATGGAGTCGACAGCCTGCCGCTGTCGTTCGCCCAGCAGCGCCTGCTGTTCCTCTGGCAGTTGGAGCCGCACAGCGCGGCGTACAACATGGCGGCCGCCCTGCGGCTGCGCGGGCGACTCGACGAACAGGCGCTGCAACGCGCCTTCGACCACCTGCTGGCGCGTCACGAAGTGCTGCGCACCGTATTCGTCACCGAGGGCGAGCAACCGCGTCAAGTGGTCCTGCCGCCATCGTCACTGCCGCTGCAGCGCATCGACCTGAGTACCGTACCCGGCGAGCAGCGCGAAGCCGCCTTGGCGGCGCAGGTCGAGCAGGCCAGCGAGCAGCCTTTCGACCTGCTCAGCGGGCCGCTGCTGCGCGCCAGCCTGTACCGGCTGGCGGACGAGGAGCAGGTGCTGCTGGTGAGCATGCACCACATCGTTTCCGACGGCTGGTCAATGGACGTGATGGTCCGTGAGTTCGTGCACGGCTATCAGGCCTTCAGCCAGGGCCAGATGCCGCAATTGCCGGACTTGCCGGTGCAGTACGCCGACTACGCGATCTGGCAGCGGCGTTGGCTGGAAGCCGGGGAGGGCGAGCGTCAGCTCGACTACTGGCGTGGACAACTGGGCGAGGAGCAACCCTTGCTGGACGTGGCCAGCGACTTTGCGCGTCCGCTGACCCAGAGCTTCGAAGGCCAGACCTTGAGCTTCGATTTCGGCGCCGAGCTGTCGCGGCGCCTGAGTGCCAGCGCTCGGGCCCAGGGCATGACGTTGTTCATGCTGGTGCTCAGCGGTTTCTCGCTGTTCGTCTCGCGCCTGTCGGGCCAGCGCGATATCCGCATCGGTGTACCCAACGCCAATCGCGGACGCGCCGAGGTCGAAGGCCTGATCGGCTTCTTCGTCAACACCCAGGTGTTGCGTTGCCAGGTGGACGAACGCCTGAGCTTCGACGCCCTGCTGGGCCAGGTGCGTGAGGCAGTGCTCGGCGCCCAGGCGCATCAGGAACTGCCGTTCGAGCAACTGGTGGATGCCCTGGTGCCTGAGCGCAACCTGGGCCACAACCCGCTGTTCCAGGTCAAGTTCAACCAGAACGTCGGCATGCAGCGCCAGCGCACCCTGGCGCTGCCTGGGCTGAGCGTGGCCGAGTACCCGCTGGACAAAGCCGGTACCCACTTCGACCTGGCGCTGGACATCACCGACGACGGGCAACTGATCCATGGCCAGATCACCTACGCCAGCGACCTGTACCGCGATGACACGGTGCAGGCGTTCATTCCGGCTTTCCTGCACTTGCTCGGGCAACTGCTCGACGCGCCGCACCTGCCGCTGCACCGCCTGGCGCCGAGCGTCGCGCCGGTCGCTGCGTTCGCCGCGGTGCCCTTGGTGCTGGAGCAGTGGCAACGGCAGGTGCAGGCGCAGCCTGACGCCCTCGCGGCGCGCAGCCCCGAACAGCGCCTGAGCTTCGCCGCCCTCGACCAGGCGGCCAATCGCCTGGCTCACCACCTGCGCGCCCAGGGCATTGCCCCAGGCCAGCCGGTGGCGGTGCTGATGGAGCGGTCGCTGGACTGGCTGACCGCCTTGCTGGGCATCCTCAAGGCCGGGGCGGTGTATATGCCGCTCGACACCAAGGCGCCGGATGCGCGCCTGCAACAGATGCTCGCGGCCGCCCAGGCCAAGGCGCTGCTGGTCGCCGCCGATGACCCGCGCGTGCAGCGCCTTGAGGTGGCCGGTTGCCAGGGCCTGGTGTTCTCGCCCGGGCAATGGCAGGCGCAGCCCGACTGCGCGCCGACCCTGAGCCTGTGGGCGGAATCGCCGGCCTACATCATCCATACCTCCGGTTCCACCGGGCAGCCCAAGGGCGTGCTGGTCAGCCATGGCGCCCTGGCCAGCTACGTCGCCGGCCTGCTCGAGCGCTTGGCGCTGGCGCCGCAGGCGAGCATGGCGCTGGTCTCGACCATCGCCGCCGACCTGGGTCATACCGTGCTGTTCGGCGCGTTGTGCTCGGGCCGCACGCTGCACGTGCTGCCCGAGGCGCTGGGCTTCGACCCGGACGCCTTCGCCCGCTACATGGCCGAGCAGCGCGTGGGGGTGTTGAAGATCGTGCCCGGCCACTTGGCGGCCTTGCTGCAGGCGGGTGAGCCAGCCGCCGCGCTGCCCGAGCAT
This sequence comes from Pseudomonas sp. SC11, assembly GCF_047039205.1. Lineage (NCBI taxonomy): Bacteria > Pseudomonadati > Pseudomonadota > Gammaproteobacteria > Pseudomonadales > Pseudomonadaceae > Pseudomonas > Pseudomonas sp. SC11. The sequence goes on from NZ_CP178183.1 coordinate 2,389,616, forward strand.
GCCTTGATCCTCGGCGGCGAAGCCTGCCCGCCGGCGTTGCTGGAGCAGGTGCGTCGGCTCAAGCCGGGTTGCCGGCTGATCAACCACTACGGCCCGAGCGAAACCACGGTCGGCGTGCTCACCCACGAGATCGCCGAGCTGGCCGCCGATGCGCGCAGCGTGCCGGTCGGCCAAGCGTTGCCCGCTGCCCATGCGCTGCTGCTCGACGACGTGCTCAATCCGGTGGCCGATCAGGTCGCCGGCGAGCTGTACATCGGCGGCGCCAGCGTCGCCCAGGGTTATCTGGGCCAACCGGGACTGACCGCCGAGCGCTTCGTGCCGGACCCGGCGCAGCCGGGGGCGCGGTTGTACCGCAGTGGCGATCGCCTGCGGCGCAATCGCCTGGGCCAATTGGAATTCATCGGCCGCGCCGACGACCAGGTCAAGGTGCGCGGCTACCGCATCGAGCCGGCCGAAGTCAGCCGGGTGCTGCTGGGCCTGGAGGGTGTCGGCGAGGCGGTGGTGCTGGCCGTGCCGATGGACGGCGATGCAGAGCGCCTGCATCTGGTGGCCTGGTGCGTACCGCGTGCTGGCCATGCGCTGGAGGCCGAGGTGCTGCGTCAGCAACTGCAGGCCCTGTTGCCCGACTATATGGTGCCGACCCAGCTCGTGCTGCTCGAACGCCTGCCCCTGACCGCCAACGGCAAGCTCGACAAGCGCGCGTTGCCAGCCCCCGGTGCGCCACGGCAGCAGTTCGTGGCGCCGCAGGGCATCGTCGAGCAGACCCTGGCTGCGATCTGGTGCGAGGTGCTCAAGCTGGAGCAAGTGGGCAGCACCGACAACTTCTTCGAGCTGGGCGGCGACTCGATCCTCAGCCTGCAGATCATCGCTCGCGCCAAACGCCAGGGCCTCAAGCTCAGCCCCAAGCAACTGTTCGAGAAGCAGACCATCGGCCAGTTGGCAGCGGTGGCCAAGATCATCGAGAAAAAGACCGCGCAGCCGGTCGTGGAGCAGGTCACTGGCCACCTGCCGTTGTTGCCGATCCAGGCGCGCTTCTTCGACACCGACATCGTCCAGCGTGGGCACTGGAACCAGGCGTTGATGCTCCAACCGGTGCAGCCGCTGCGCGCCGAGTGCCTGCGCACGGCCTTGCATGCGCTGGTCATGCAGCATGACGCTTTGCGTCTGCGCTTTGTCCAGGGCGAGACCTGGCAGGCCGAATTCCACAGTGCCGTGGACGCCGACCTGCTGTGGACCCGCCAACTGGACGACCCTGACACCTTGACCGCGCTGGCCGACAGCGCCCAGCGCAGTCTCGACCTGAGCCACGGGCCGCTGCTGCGCGCCGTGCTGGTGACGTTGCCCGACGCTACCCAGCGCGTGTTGCTGGTGATTCATCACCTGGTGGTCGACGGCGTGTCCTGGCGGGTGCTGCTCGAAGATTTGCAGCAGGCCTACGGCGCCGTCGCCAGCGGGCAGGCCGTGAGCCTGCCGGCCAAGACCAGTTCGCTCAAGGCCTGGGCCGAGCGCCTGGGCCTGTATGCCCAGTCTCCGGCGCTGCAGGCCGAGGCCGAGTACTGGCTGGCCTGCCTGCAAGCGCCTGTCAGCCCCTTGCCGCTGGACGATGCCAACGCTGCCCGCACCCAGCGCGAGGTGGCCCACGCCACGTCACGCCTGGACGCCCAGCAGACCCGCGCCTTGCTGCAAGTGGCGCCGGCGGCCTACCACACCCAGGTCAACGACCTGCTGCTGACCGCCCTGGCGCAGGTACTGTGCGAGTGGACCGACAGCCCGTCGGTGCTGATCCAGCTCGAAGGGCATGGTCGCGAAGACCTGTTCGACGAACTCGACCTGAGCCGAACCGTTGGCTGGTTCAGCAGCCTGTTCCCGGTGCGCCTGACGCCCGGCAGCGGCGCGCTCGGCGCCGGCCTGTGCGCCATCAAGGAGCAATTGCGTGGCGTGCCGAACAAGGGCATCGGCTACGGCATCCTGCGCTACCTGGGTGAGCCGGCACTGCGCGCACGTCTGCAAGCGGCGCCACAGCCCCAGGTCACCTTCAACTACCTGGGCCAGTTCGACGGCAGCTTCGCCGAGGCCGAGGGCGCGCTGTTCAGGCCTGCCCGGGAGTCGAGCGGCGCCACACAGGCCGAGGACAGCCCCCTGGGGAACTGGCTGAGCATCAACGGTCAGGTCTACCAGGGCGAGTTGGAACTGGACTGGAGTTTCAGTCAGGCGGTACTGCGTCCGGCGACCGTCCAGGCCCTGGCCCGGCGTTACGAGCAGGTGCTGGGCGAACTGGTCGAGCACTGCGCTCGGGCACCGCACCAGGGCGTGACCCCCTCGGACTTCCCGCTGGCGAGCGTGACCCAGGCCCAGCTCGACAGCCTGGCGCTGCCCGCCAGCGACATCGAAGACCTCTACCCGCTGTCGCCCATGCAGCAGGGCATGCTGTTCCACAGCCTCTATGCCCAGGCGTCCGGCAACTACATCAACCAGTTGCGGGTCGATGTGCAGGGGTTGGACGTGGCCCGCTTCCGCCAGGCTTGGCAGGATGCGGTGAACGCCCACGCGGTGCTGCGCAGCAGCTTCCCGCAGGACCTGCCGGTGGCGCTGCAAGTGGTGCGCCGCCACGTGTGCGTGCCGTTCAGCGAGCATGACCGCAGCGCGTCGGCGACCCTGGTCGAGGACCTCGACGCGCTGGCCCTGGCCGAGCGCCAGGCAGGCTTCGACCTGGCGACAAGTCCGCTGCTGCGCCTGAGCCTGGTGCGCACGGGCGATGGCCGTCATCACCTGATCTACACCAGCCACCATATCCTCATGGACGGCTGGAGCAGTTCACGTCTGCTCGGCGAGGTGCTGCAGCGCTATGCCGGTGTCACGCCGGCGCTGGGCGAGGGCCGCTACCGTGACTACATCCAGTGGTTGCAGGTCCAGGATGTGCAGGTCAGCGAAGGCTTCTGGCACGAGCGCCTGGCGGCGCTGGACGAGCCGACTCGCCTGGCGCAGGCGCTCAAAGGCGGGGCGTCGGGCGAAGGGCAGGGCCTCCACGCGCTGGAACTCGACGGGGCGCAGACCCAGCGCTTGGCCGAGTTTGCCCGCGAGCAGCGGGTGACCCTCAATACCCTGGTGCAGGCGGCTTGGCTGATGCTGTTGCAGCGCTACACCGGGCAGTCGAGCGTGGCCTTTGGTGCCACGGTGGCGGGGCGTCCGGCGGACCTCCCAGGTATCGAAGAACAGCTCGGGCTGTTCATCAACACGCTGCCAGTGGTCGCCCGTCCACGTCCTGAGCTGAGCGTGGCGGACTGGGTGCAGCAGGTGCAGGCGTTGAACCTGGCCTTGCGCGAGCACGAGCACACGCCGCTGTACGACATTCAGCGCTGGGCCGGTCGCGGCGGCGAGGCGCTGTTCGACAACATTCTGGTGTTCGAGAACTACCCGGTAGCCGAAGCCCTTCAGCAGGCTGCACCGGCTGGACTGCGCTTTGGCGAGGTGCGCACGCAAGAGCGCACCAACTACCCACTGACCGTGGTGGTGCAGGTGGGCGAGCGCTTGCAGGCGAGCCTGGGCTTCGATCTTGTCTGCTTCGATTCATCGGCCATTGCCCAGGTGGCCGAGCACTTCCAGCACCTGCTGCTGCAGTTGCCCGATGACGCCCAGCGTCCGTTGGGCGAGGTGGCATTGCCGCCGTTGCCGTTGCAGGCCATTGCTGACTATCCGAGTACGGAGTCGATTCACGCGTTGATCGAAGCCCAGGCGGCGCGCGTGCCCGAGGCCATTGCCCTGACCTTTGCCGGGCAGTCGCTGAGCTATGACAGCTTGAACCGCCGTGCGAACCGCTTGGCGCACAAGTTGCGCGAGCAGGGTGTTGGACCGGATGTGCTGGTGGGCCTGGCGGTGGAACGCGGGTTCGAGATGATCGTCGGGTTGCTGGCGATCCTCAAGGCGGGCGGGGCGTATGTGCCATTGGACCCGGAATACCCGCAGGACCGCCTGAGCTACATGATCGAAGACAGTGGTATTGCGTTGTTGGTGACTCAACAGCACCTGCTGGCCGCTCTGCCCGTGCCGGCTTCGGTGCGTAGCCTTGTGCTTGAAGCCGATCTTGATGGCTACAGCGATGACAATCCTGAGCACCTGACTCAGCCGGACAACCTGGCGTATGTGATCTATACCTCCGGTTCGACTGGCAAACCAAAGGGCACCTTGCTCCCGCATCACAACGTGTTGCGCTTGTTCAAGGCGACCGAGAACTGGCTCTCTTTTGACCAGAATGATGTCTGGACCCTGTTCCACTCTTACGCCTTCGATTTCTCGGTCTGGGAAATCTTCGGTGCGCTGCTGCACGGCGGGCGTTTGGTGATCGTGCCGCGTGAGGTGACGCGCTCTCCTGAAGACTTCCACCAGTTACTGGTCGAGCAGGGCGTCACGGTGCTGAACCAGACGCCCTCGGCGTTCAAGCCGTTGATGCGTATAGCCTGCGACAGTCAGGCTGACTTGGCGTTACGCTCCGTCATCTTCGGCGGCGAAGCCCTGGATGTACCTGCCTTGCAGCCCTGGTTCGAGCGTTTCGGCAAAGGCTGCGACAACCTGGTCAACATGTACGGCATCACCGAAACCACGGTGCACGTGACTTATCGCCCGATTCGTTTCGAGGACACGCAACAGACCAGCAGCCCCATCGGCGCTGCAATTCCTGATCTGTCGATGTACGTGCTGGATGCCGATTTCAACCCGGTAGCCCCAGGTTGCAGCGGCGAGTTGCATGTTGGTCACGCGGGCTTGGCACGCGGTTACCACAACCGTCCTTCGCTCACCGCCGAGCGCTTCGTACCGGACCCATTCTCAAACGAAGGTGGTCGTCTGTACCGCACCGGTGATCTGGCCCGTTACCGCAGCCAGGCAGTGATCGAATACGTCGGCCGCATCGACCACCAAGTGAAGATTCGCGGTTTCCGCATCGAGCTGGGTGAAATCGAAGCCCGCCTGCACGCTCACGAGGCCGTGCGCGAAGTGCTGGTGCTGGACATCGACGGGGCCGGGGGCAAGCAGCTTGCGGCTTATCTGATCGCGCAGGATGCGCAAGTCGATCACAGCGAACTGCGCGAAGTGCTCAAGCAACACCTCAAATCGCAACTGCCTGACTACATGGTGCCGACCCATTTCCTGGTGCTGAACGCCTGGCCGCTCACCGCCAACGGCAAACTGGACCGCAAGGCCCTGCCCAAACCAGACGCCAGCCAATTGCAAAAGGGCTACGTGGCGCCGCGCACGGCACTGGAACAGCAACTGGCCGCGATGTGGAGCGAAGTACTCAACGTCGAGCAGGTGGGTCTGCACGACAACTTCTTCGAATTGGGCGGCCATTCGCTGTTGGCCACGCAAGTGACCTCACGCATCCGCCAGCGCCTGAACCTGGAAGTACCGCTGCGGGCCTTGTTCGAATCTGCGGATCTGGCGACCTTCGCCCAGGCCGCCGCTGAGGCCAGCGCCAGTCAGGCACCCGCCTTCACCCACGCCGACCGCAGTCAGCCCCTGGCGCTGTCCTACGCACAGCAACGCCAGTGGTTCCTCTGGCAACTGGAGCCCGACAGCGCGGCCTACAACATTCCCTCGGCCCTGCGCTTGACCGGCGAGCTGGACGTGGAGGCCTTGCGCTACAGCTTCGCCTCGCTGACGGCCCGTCACGAAACCTTGCGCACCACCTTCCGCCAGCAGGGCGTCACCGCCGAACAGATCGTCCATGCAGCGTTGCCGGTCGCGCTGGACATCGTCGAGGCCTCTGCGGTCAGCGCCGATCTGCCGCGCTGGATCGAGCAGCAGGTGCGCCAACCGTTCGACCTGGAGCAAGGCCCGCTGCTGCGTGCACGCCTGCTGCGCCTGGCTGCCGACGAACATGTGCTGGTACTGGTGCTGCACCATATCGTCGCCGATGGCTGGTCGATGCCGATCCTCATCGAGGAGTTGGTCGACGGTTACCAGAGCCACCTTCAAGGCCGTGAACCCGTGCGCCCGACCCTGGCTTTCCAGTACGCCGACTACGCGGCCTGGCAACGCCAGTGGATGGACGCCGGCGAGCAGCAGCGTCAGTTGGACTACTGGCAGCAGCAACTGGGCGGCGAGCAGCCGGTGCTGGAGCTGCCCACCGACCGACCGCGCCCGGCCGTGCAGCAGTACGACGGCGCACGCTTGCCGATCGACTTGCCACCGGCGCTGGTGGCGCAACTGCGGCAACTGGCGGCACGTCAGGACGTCACCTTGTTCATGCTGCTGCTGGCCTCGTTCCAGACCCTGCTGCACCGTCACTCCGGGCAGGCGGCCATTCGTGTCGGCGTGCCGGTGGCCAACCGCACCCGTGCCGAGACCGAGGGCTTGATCGGATTCTTCGTCAACACTCAGGTGCTCGATGCCCATTTCAGTTCGCCACTGGGCTTCGACGCGCTGCTGCAGCAGGTCAAGCGCACCGCCCTCGGCGCGCAGGCCCATCAGGAGTTGCCGTTCGAACAGTTGGTCGAGGCCTTGCAGCCGGAGCGCAGCCTGAGCCACAGTCCGCTGTTCCAGGTGATGTTCAACCATCAGGCCCAGGTCTCGGGCGAGGCGCGTCAGATCGCCGGACTGCACCTGCAGGCCATCACCGCCGACAAGCACAGCGCGCCGTTCGACCTGACCCTGGACACTGTCGAGCACCAGGGCGGGCTGAGCGCGACCTTCACCTACGCCACCAGCTTGTTCGATGCCGTCAGCGTCGCCCGACTGGCCGAGCACTGGCGCAACCTGCTGCAGGGCATCTGCGACGACGCCACGCAACCGGTCGAGGCGCTGCCGCTGCTCGCGGTCGCCGAGCGCGAGCGCACGCTGTACCAGTTCAATGACAGTGCCACGGTCTATCCACGCGAACAGAGCGTGGTGCAGTTGTTCGAAGCCCAGGTGGCTCGCACGCCGCAGGCCACGGCTGCGGTACTTGGCGAGCAGTCCCTGAGCTACGAAGCACTCAATCGACGGGCCAACGCGCTAGCTCATCACCTGAGCTCATGCGGTGTCGGCCCCGAAGTGCTGGTGGGCATCGCTGTGCCGCGCAGCTTCGATTTGCTGGTCGGTCTGCTGGCGGTGCTCAAGGCCGGCGGTGCCTATGTGCCGCTGGACCCGCAGTTCCCTCGCGACCGCTTGGCCTACATGCTCGAAGACAGCGGCGTCGAGCTGCTGCTGACCCAGAGCGCGCTGCTGCAACAATTGCCGATCCCGCAGCAGGTGCAGTGCCTGTGCCTGGACCAGGCGCTGCCACGCAGCCTGCGCGAGGACAATCCACCGCGCCTCACCCAGGCGCAGAATCTGGCCTACGTGATCTACACCTCTGGCTCGACCGGTAAGCCCAAGGGCGTGACCATTCGTCACGACGCGTTGGTCAACTTCCTTTGCAGCATGGGCCGCGAACCAGGGCTGGCGGCCCATGACAAGGTACTGGCGCTGACCTCGCTGTCGTTCGACATCGCGGCATTGGAGCTGTACCTGCCACTGCTGAGCGGCGCCTGTGTGGTGCTGCTGGACGAGCAGGTCAACAAAGACCCGCAGGCCCTGCTGGCAGTGATCGCGCGGCAGGGTGTGAGCGTCATCCAGGCCACGCCATCGACCTGGCGCATGCTGCTGGATGCTGCCGCGCCCCGGGCCTTCGCCGGCAAGACCGTGCTGTGCGGCGGCGAAGCGCTCAGCGCCGAACTGGCCCAGCGGCTTATCGACCACAGCGGTCATGTGTGGAATGTCTACGGGCCGACCGAGACCACCATCTGGTCGGCCTGCCACTACCTGACCCACAGCGACGATGTCTGGTTGGGTCGGCCGTTGGCCAACACCCGCCTGCATGTGCTGGGTGACACGTTGCAGGTGCTGCCACAGGGCGCACGTGGCGAGCTACTGATCGGCGGCGACGGCCTGGCCCGTGGTTACCACCAGCGCCCCGGCCTCACCGCCGAGCGCTTCGTGCCCGATCCTTACGCCCGCGAGCCGGGGGCGCGGCTGTACCGCACCGGTGACCTGGTGCGCTACCGCGAGGGTGGAGTGATCGAGTACGTCGGCCGTCTGGACCACCAGGTGAAGATCCGCGGTTTCCGCATCGAACTGGGCGAAATCGAAGAGCGTTTGCTGGCGGACCCGGCCGTGCGCCAGGCGTCGGTGATCGATATCGACGCTGCCACCGGCAAGCAGTTGGTCGCCTACCTGGTGCTGCACCACGCCGAGGACAGCGCGGACAGCCTGCGTGCGGCGCTGCGCAGTCACCTCAAGGCGGGCCTGCCGGACTACATGGTGCCCAGCCACTGGGTGGACGTACCGGCCATGCCGTTGACGCCCAACGGCAAGCTCGACCGCAAGGCCCTGCCCATGCCTGACCCGCGCGCGTTGCAGCCTGGCCACGTGGCGCCGGTCAGCGAACTGGAGCGAACCCTGGCGGCGATCTGGGCGCAGGTGCTGCACGTGGAGCAGGTGGGGCTGCAGGACAACTTCTTCGAGCTGGGCGGCCATTCGTTGCTGATCGTGCAGGTGATCGCCCAGGTGCGCGAGCAGTTGGGTGTCGAGCTGAGTCTGAACCAGTTGTTCGAACAGGCCACCTTGGCCGACTTCGCTCGACTGGTCGACAGCCTGCGTGGGCAGCGTGCCAGCGCCCATGACGAACTGACTAAATCCCTGGAGGCACTGAAACGTCTTACAGCACAGGAAATAGATAATCTGATCGCTTAGCGGGAGACCTTCAAAGTGCAAGAGCTGCTCGACTCCGTGAAGTCGCTGTCCACCAAGGAGCGCAAGGCGTTGGCTGCCTTGCTCAAGCGACAGGGTGTCAATCTCTACGGGGTCACCCCGATCTTCAGGAGGGAACCTGCAGACGGGACAGCACTCTCCTACGCCCAGCAGCGCCAATGGTTCCTCTGGCAGCTCGACCCGCACAGCGCCGCCTACAACATCCCGGCGGCGCTGCGTTTGAACGGCCAGTTGGACAGCGCGGCGTTGCAGCGCAGTTTCGACCAGTTGCTGGCACGCCATGAGACCCTGCGCACCACCTTCGCCCAGGACGGTGACGAGGCGGTGCAGATCGTCCATGCGAGCCTGCCCATGGAGGTGGCGGTCGAGTCGTTGTCGCTGCGCGACCCTGGCGAGCGTGAGGCGGCCATCAAGGCGCGGGTCGAGGCGCACATGCAGCAGCCGTTCGACCTGAAGCGCGGGCCGCTGCTGCGGGTGCGTCTGCTGGCACTGGGCGCCGATGAGCATGTATTGATGCTGTGTGTGCACCACATCATCTCCGATGGTTGGTCGATGCCAATCCTGATCGACGAGCTCATTCGTCTGTACCAGGCCGAGTGCCAGGGTGTGCCGGCGGCGCTGGCGGCGTTGCCGATCCAGTACGCCGACTACGCCCTGTGGCAACGCGACTGGATGCAGGCTGGCGAGCAGGAACGTCAGTTGGGTTACTGGCGCGAGCGTCTGGCGGGTGAGCAGCCGGTGCTGGAATTGCCCACCGATCATCCGCGCCCGCTGGTGCAGAGTTTGCGCGGTGCACGCCTGCCCATCGCCTTCGAGGCGTCGCTGGCCCAGGCGCTCAAGGACCTGGCCCGACAGCAGGGCGTGACCCTGTTCATGTTGCTTCTGGCCTCGTTCCAGACCGTGCTGCACCGCTACAGCGGTCAGGGCGAGATCCGCGTCGGGGTGCCGGTGGCCAACCGCAGCCGCGCCGAGACCCAGGGCCTGATCGGCTTCTTCGTCAACACCCAGGTGCTCGATGCCCGCTTCACGCCGACCCTGACCTTCAACGACCTGCTGCAACAGGTGCGCCAGACCGCCTTGCAGGCCCAGGCGCACCAGGATCTGCCGTTCGAGCAACTGGTCGAAGCCTTGCAGCCGGAGCGCAGCCTGAGCCACAACCCGCTGTTCCAGGTGATGTTCAACCACCAGGCCGCCCAGCGCGGCGCCGCCCGGCAATTGCCGGGCTTGAGCGTGCAAGGGCTGGAGTGGGACAGCTACACCGCGCAACTCGACCTGAGCCTGGACACCTACGAAAGCGACGACGGCCTCACGGCGGCCATGACCTACGCCTGCGACCTGTTCGAGCGCAGCAGCATCGAGCGCCTGGCGGGTCACTGGCAGGCCCTGCTGCGCGAGATCGTCCGTCAACCGAGACAACTGATCGGCGAGTTGGCCCTGATGAATGCCGCACAGGTGCAGCAGCTCAAGGACCAGGGTGCCCATCGTGTCGACTTCAGCGACCAGCGCTGCGTGCACGAACTGATCGCGGCGCGTGCGGCCCAGACGCCGCACGCTGTTGCGCTGGACTGTGAGGGTAAGTCGCTGACCTACCAGGTCCTCAACCGTCGCGCCAACCGTATCGCCCATCGCCTGCGCGCACTGGGCGTTGGCCCGGACGTGGCGGTCGGCATCGCCATCGAGCGCAGCCTGGACATGGTGGTGGGCGTGCTGGCGGTGCTCAAGGCCGGGGGCACCTACGTGCCGCTGGACCCGGAATATCCCGCCGAGCGCTTGAGCTACATGATGCAAGACAGTGGCCTGCACCTGCTGCTGACCCAGGCCCCGGTGCTGGCCCGGCTGAGCGTGCCCGAGCAGGTGCGCAGCCTGTGCCTGGACCAGGGCGACGACTGGCTGCAAGGCTGCAGCGAGGACGATCCGCAGAACCTGACCGAGCCGGCGAACCTGGCCTACATCATGTACACCTCCGGCTCCACCGGTCGTCCCAAGGGTGTCGGTATCAGCGCCGCGGCCCTGACCGAGCATGCCCTGGGCTTCGCCGCGTTCTGCCAACTGAGCGATGCAGACCGCGTGCTGCAGTTCTCCACGTTCAACTTCGATGCCTTCGTCGAGCAGTTGTACCCCTCGCTGATCGTCGGCGCGCGCCTCCTGCTGCGCGGCCCGACGCTGTGGGACAGCGAGACCTGGTATCGCCAGGTGCTGGAGCACGGCATCACCTTCAGCGACCTGCCGACGGCCTACTGGTACATGCTGGCCAAGGATTTCGCCGCCAAGGGCCCGCGTTCCTACGGCGCGCTGCGTCGCGTGCACATGGGGGGCGAGGCGATGGCCGCCGACGGGGTGCCGGCGTGGCGCGCGGCGGGCCTGGCTCATGTCGAGCTGATCAACACCTACGGCCCGACCGAGGCGACGGTGACCATCACCAGCCAGGACTGCACCGCCTATGTCACTGAACAGGTGCCGCTGCCTAGCCAGATTCCGATCGGCAAGGCCCTGGCCGGGCGCAGCATCTACCTGGTCGATGCTGCGGGCAACCTGGCCCTGCCGGGCGCCATCGGCGAACTGCTGGTCGGCGGCGAGCTGCTGGCGCGCGGGTATCACCAGCGTCCTGGGCTCAGTGCCGAACGCTTCATTCCCGACCCGTTCGGCGACCAGGCAGGCGGGCGCCTGTACCGTACCGGCGATCTGGCGCGCTACAACGCCGACGGCGTCATCGAATTCGCCGGCCGGGTCGATCATCAGGTCAAGATCCGCGGTTTCCGTATCGAACTGGGTGAGATCGACGCCAAGCTGCGCGAACACCCGGGCATTCGCGAAGTGCTGGTGGTGGACATCGACGGTCCGGCCGGTAAACAGCTGGCGGCCTACCTGGTGCCGAGCGCGCCGCTGCAGCCGGAGCTGCGCGGCGACCTGCTGCGCCATCTGAAGGCCAGCCTGCCGGACTACATGGTGCCTGCGCACCTGATCTTCCTCGACGCCTTGCCGCAGACGCCCAACGGCAAGCTCGACCGCAAGGCCCTGCCCAAGCCCGACAGCAGCCAGGTGCAGGCTGACTACCAAGCCCCGCGCAGTGTGCTGGAACAGCGTCTGGCCGAGATCTGGGCCGAGGTGCTGAAGGTCGAGCGCGTGGGCCTGGGCGATAACTTCTTCGAGCTGGGTGGGCATTCGCTGCTGGCCACGCAAGTCACTGCGCGTATCCGTCAGCGCCTGAACCTGGAAGTGTCGCTGCGCAGCCTGTTCGAGGCTGCCGACCTGCAAGCCTTCGCCGAGCGCGCCGAGCAGGGCACGGGCCTGCAGGCGCCGGCATTCACTCACGTCGACCGCAGCCAGCCGCTGGCGCTGTCCTATGCCCAGCAGCGCCAGTGGTTCCTCTGGCAATTGCAGCCGGACAGCGCAGCCTACAACATCCCATCGGCCTTGCGGCTCAATGGCGCGCTGGACATGCAGGCGCTGCGCCGCAGCTTCAGCGCGCTGGTCGCCCGCCACGAGACCCTGCGCACCACTTTCCACGAGCACGGCGATCAAACCTGGCAGCGTATTCATGCGCCGAGTGAATTCGACCTGCCGGTCGAGACCGTCACCGAAGCTGCCGTGCTGGCACGGGTGGCGGAGGAGGTCGCACAGCCGTTCGACCTGGAGCAGGGGCCGCTGCTGCGGGCGCGTCTGCTGCGCCTGGACGAAGACGCGCATGTGTTGGTGCTGACCCTGCACCACAGCGTGGCCGACGGTTGGTCGATGCCGATCATGGTCGATGAGTTGGTGCGCCTGTACGCCTGCTTCTGCCAGGGGCAGGCGTGCGTATTGCCACCCTTGGCGTTTCAGTACGCCGACTACGCGGCGTGGCAGCGCAACTGGATGGAAGGCGGCGAGCAGGTCCGGCAGTTGGCCTACTGGCGCCAGCAACTGGGCGAGGAGCAACCGCTGCTGGAGCTGCCGCTGGACCGCCCGCGCGGCCAGGTGCAGGATCCGGCCGGCGCGCGCCTGAACGTCAACCTCCCGCCGGCGTTGGCGCAGGCCTTGAAAGCCACGGCGCGCCAGCATGGCGTGACCCTGTTCATGGTGTTGTTGGCCTCGTTCCAGACCCTGTTGCACCGGGTGTCCGGGCAGCGCGATATTCGTGTCGGGGTGCCGATCGCCAACCGTACGCGTGCCGAAACCGAGGGCCTGATCGGCTTCTTCGTCAACACCCAGGTGCTCAAGGCCGAATTCTCGCCCCAGCTGACCGTCGCCGATCTGCTGCAGCAGGTCCGGCACACGGCCTTGCAGGCCCAGGCCCATCAGGACCTGCCGTTCGAGCAGTTGGTCGAGGCGTTGCAGCCGGAGCGCAGCCTGAGCCATAACCCGCTGTTCCAGGTGCTGTTCAACCACCAGAGCTACGGCGACGACCTGATTCGCGAGGTGGCGGGCCTGAGTGTCGAAGCGCTGGAGTGGGGCAGCCAGACCAGCCAGTTCGACTTGACGCTGGATACCGCCGAGCACGCCCAAGGCCTCGACGCTACGCTGACGTATGCCACGGCGCTGTTCGACCGTGGCAGCGTCGAGCGCCTGGCCCGGCAGTGGCGCACCCTACTGCAGGCCCTCTGCGACGATGCAGCGCAGCGCGTGGCGCAGTTGCCGCTGCTTGACGACGCCGAGCGCGTACAGCTGCTCGCTGAGTGTGGCGCTAGCGCGCAGTATCCGCGTGAGTCGTGCCTGCCAGCGCTGATCGAAGCCCAGGTTGCGCGCGTGCCCGAGGCCATTGCCCTGACCTTTGCCGGGCAGTCGCTGAGCTATGACAGCTTGAACCGCCGTGCGAACCGCTTGGCGCACAAGCTGCGCGAGCAGGGCGTGGGGCCGGATGTGCTGGTGGGCCTGGCGGTGGAACGCGGGTTCGAGATGATCGTCGGGTTGCTGGCGATCCTCAAGGCGGGCGGGGCGTATGTGCCGTTGGACCCGGAATACCCGCAGGACCGTCTGAGCTACATGATCGAAGACAGTGGTATTGCGCTGCTGGTGACTCAACAGCACCTGCTGTCCCATCTGCCGGTGCCGGCTTCGGTGCGTAGTCTTGTGCTTGAAGCCGGTCTCGAAGGCTACAGCGATGAAAATCCTGAGCACCTGACTCAGCCGGATAACCTGGCGTATGTGATCTATACCTCCGGTTCGACCGGGAAGCCAAAGGGCACCTTGCTTCCGCATCACAACGTGTTGCGCTTGTTCAAGGCGACGGATGGGTGGTTTGGTTTCGGCGCTGATGATGTCTGGACCCTGTTCCACTCTTACGCCTTCGATTTCTCGGTCTGGGAAATCTTCGGTGCGCTGCTGCACGGCGGGCGTTTGGTGATCGTGCCGCGTGAGGTGACGCGCTCTCCTGAAGACTTCCATCAGTTGCTGGTCGAGCAGGGCGTCACGGTGCTGAACCAGACGCCCTCGGCGTTCAAGCCGTTGATGCGTATAGCCTGCGACAGTCAGGCTGACTTGGCGTTACGCTCCGTCATCTTCGGCGGCGAAGCCCTGGATGTACCTGCCTTGCAGCCCTGGTTCGAGCGTTTCGGCAAAGGCTGCGACAACCTGGTCAACATGTACGGCATCACCGAAACCACGGTGCACGTGACTTATCGCCCGATTCGTTTCGAGGACACGCAACAGACCAGCAGCCCCATCGGCGCTGCAATTCCTGATCTGTCGATGTACGTGCTGGATGCCGATTTCAACCCGGTAGCCCCAGGTTGCAGCGGCGAGTTGCATGTTGGTCACGCGGGCTTGGCACGCGGTTACCACAACCGTCCTTCGCTCACCGCCGAGCGCTTCGTACCGGACCCATTCTCAAACGAAGGTGGTCGTCTGTACCGCACCGGTGATCTGGCCCGTTACCGCAGCCAGGCAGTGATCGAATACGTCGGCCGCATCGACCACCAAGTGAAGATTCGCGGTTTCCGCATCGAGCTGGGTGAAATCGAAGCCCGCCTGCACGCTCACGAGGCCGTGCGCGAAGTGCTGGTGCTGGACATCGACGGGGCCGGGGGCAAGCAGCTTGCGGCTTATCTGATCGCGCAGGATGCGCAAGTCGATCACAGCGAACTGCGCGAAGTGCTCAAGCAACACCTCAAATCGCAACTGCCAGACTACATGGTGCCGACCCATTTCCTGGTGCTGAACGCCTGGCCGCTCACCGCCAACGGCAAACTGGACCGCAAGGCCCTGCCCAAACCAGACGCCAGCCAATTGCAAAAGGGCTACGTGGCGCCGCGCACGGCTCTGGAACAGCAACTGGCCGCGATCTGGAGCGAAGTGCTCAACGTTGAGCAGGTGGGTCTGCACGACAACTTCTTCGAGCTGGGCGGCCATTCGCTGTTGGCCACGCAAGTGACCTCACGCATCCGCCAGCGCCTGAACCTGGAAGTACCGCTGCGGACCTTGTTCGAATCTGCGGATCTGGCGACCTTCGCCCAGGCCGCCGCCGAGGGCAGCGCCAGTCAGGCACCAGCACTGATCCCGGTAGATCGCAGTCAGCCCCTGGCGCTGTCCTACGCACAGCAACGTCAGTGGTTCCTCTGGCAACTGGAGCCCGACAGCGCGGCCTATCACATCCCGGCTGCGCTGCACCTGCGCGGTCGGCTGAACGCCGAATGGTTGCGCCAGGCCTTCGAGGCGCTCATCGCCCGGCATGAGACCCTGCGCACCACGTTCCATGCCGAAGGCGAGCAGACGCTGCAGCGCATCCATTGCCCTGCGACCTTCACGCTGGTCATGGAAACCCTGGAAGACACCTCGCTGCACGCCGTGCGCGAGCAGGTAGCCCGTGAGGTGCGCCGGCCATTCGACCTGGCGCGCGGTCCGCTGCTGCGCGTGCGCCTGCTGCGTCTGGCCGAGGACGAGCACGTGCTGGTGCTCACCCTGCACCATATCGTCGCCGACGGCTGGTCGATGCCGATCCTGGTGGACGAAGTGGTCGGCCGCTACCTGGCGCTCGGCCAAGGTCAACCGACCGAGTTGCCGCCCTTGCCTGTGCAGTACGCCGACTACGCCGCTTGGCAGCGCCAATGGATGCAGGCTGGCGAACAGGCGCGTCAGTTGCAGTACTGGCTGGCGCACCTGGGCCAGGAACACTACGTGCTGCACCTGCCCACCGACCGCTCGCGGCCCAGCGTTCAAAGCCATGCCGGGCGCAGCCTGTCGGTCAGCGTGCCGCCTGCCCTGGCCAGTGCCCTCAAGGCCCAGGCCCGCGAACAGGGCGTGACCCTGTTCATGCTGCTGCTGGCCTCGTTCCAGAGCCTGCTGCACCGCGTCTCCGGTCAGGACGACATCCGGGTCGGCGTGCCGGTGGCCAACCGCACCCGCGCCGAAACCGAAGGCCTGATCGGCTTCTTCGTCAACACCCAGGTGCTCAAGGCGCAGTTCACCCCGCACACCACCTTCAGCGCGCTGCTGCAGCAGGTGCGCGAAACCGCCGTACAGGCCCAGGCGCATCAGGACTTGCCGTTCGAGCACCTGGTCGAAGCCTTGCAGCCTGAGCGCAGCCTGAGCCACAACCCGCTGTTCCAGGTGATGTTCAACCATCAGACCCACGCGGCAGCGCCGGTGCGTCAGGTGCCGGGCCTGGCGATCGAAGGCCTGGCCTGGGACGAGGTCACCGCCCATGTCGATCTGTCGCTGGACACCTTCGACAGCGAGGACGGTCTCGGTGCCACCCTGACCTATGCCAGTGACCTGTTCGAGACCGCGACGGTCGAGCGTCTGGCGGGCCACTGGCTGAGCCTGCTGAATGCGGTATGCATACAACCGTCCCAGCGCATTCTCGAGCTGCCGCTGCTGGAGACGCCGCAGCGTCGGCAGATCCTCGAACAGTGGAGTCAGCACGCACTGCAGGGCGCCGACCCACGCCCGGTGCAGTACCTGATCGAGGACCAGGCCCGACGCACCCCCGAGGCCATCGCGCTGAGCTGCGAAGGTGCGCATTTGAGCTATCGAGCCCTGGACGTGCGAGCCAACCAACTGGCCCATCGCCTGCGCGCGCTGGGCGTTGGTCCCGAAGTGCGGGTGGGCATCGCCTTGCCCCGCAGCCTGGACATGGTGGTCGGCCTGTTGGCGGTGTTGAAGGCAGGCGGCGCCTACGTGCCGTTGGACCCGGACTACCCGCAGGCGCGGCTGGCGCACATGATCGAAGACAGCGGCATCGTTCTGCTGCTGTGCCACGCCGACGCGTTGCAACTGCAGCAGTTGCCGGCCCAGGTGCAGAGCCTGTGCCTGGACCGCGAGCCGTTGCAGCCGCTGCCCGAGCACGCGCCGACGCCGCTCGGTGGCCCGGACAACCTGGCCTACATCATGTACACCTCCGGCTCCACTGGCCGCCCCAAGGGGGTGGCCATCAGCGCCTCGGCCTTGAGCCTGCATGCCCAGGTGGCCCGCGACTTCTGCGAGCTGCAAGCGAGCGACTGCGTGCTGCAGTTCTCCACCTTCAACTTCGATGCCTTCGTCGAGCAGCTGTACCCCGCGCTGATCCGTGGCGCCCGCGTGCTGCTGCGTGGCCCGGAGCTCTGGGACAGCGAGACCTTCTATCGCCAGGTGCTGGCCGAGGGCGTGACCTTCGCCGACCTGCCGACGGCCTACTGGTACCTGCTGGCCAAGGACTTCGCCGCGCGCGGTCCGCGTGACTACGGCGCACTGCGGCGGATCCACATGGGCGGCGAAGCGATGCCCGCCGAGGGTGTGCTGGCCTGGCAGCAGGCCGGGCTCGCGCACGTGCGCCTGGTCAACACCTATGGTCCGACCGAGGCCACGGTCAGCGTCACGAGCCACGATTGCAGCGCCTACGTCAGCGGCCAGCAATCGCTGCCGGGGCAGATCCCGATCGGCACACCGCTGGCCGGGCGCGCCATTCATCTGGTGGATGGCGGGCTGGACCTGGCCTTGCCCGACGCCTTGGGCGAACTGCTGGTGGGCGGCAAACTGCTCGCCCGTGGCTACCATGGCCGCCCGGGCCAGACCGCCGAGCGCTTCATTCCCGACCCGTTCTCGACCACCCCAGGCGCACGGCTGTACCGCACCGGCGATCTGGCCCGCTATCGCGGCGAGCAGGGTGTACTGGAGTACGCCGGGCGCATCGACCATCAGGTGAAGATCCGCGGCTTCCGCATCGAGCTCGGCGAAATCGAAGCGCGGCTGCGCGAACACCCGGCAGTACGTGACGTGCTGGTGCTGGACATTCCCGCAGCGACCGGCCGGCAGCTCGCCGCCTACCTGGTCGCCGAGGCCTGGCAAAACGGCGACGAGGCACTGCGCAGCGAGTTGCGCACGCATCTGGCCGCCAGCCTGCCGGACTACATGGTGCCGCAGCACCTGCTGGTGCTCGAGCGCATGCCGCAACTGCCCAACGGCAAGCTGGACCGCTCGGCCTTGCCGCTCCCGGACACCGAGCAGGCGCAGACGGCCTACGTGGCCCCGGTCAGCGAGCTGGAGCAGCAATTGGCGGCGTTGTGGGCCGAGGTGCTGAAGGTCGAGCGGGTGGGCCTGAATCACGACTTCTTCGAGCTGGGCGGGCACTCGTTGCTGGCGGCACAGCTGATTTCCAAGATCAACACGGGCCTGGGCATCGACGTTGCCCTGCGCCTGCTTTTCGAGAAACCGCAATTGAACGAGTTTGCTGCGGCCTGCGCCGCCACTGGCCTGTCGCTGAGCGAGGATGGTCTGTCCGATATCGAACGCATGATGAACGAAATGGCGGGTGTCTGAGATGGACAAGAGCACAGCAGAACGTATCGCCAAACGCTTCGTCGGCCTGGCGTTGGAGCAGCGCCGGCAGATCCTCGACAAGATGCACGAGACTGGGCAGAGCTTCCGCCTGCTGCCCATCGCCGTGACCCGTCACGACAGCCCGCGCATCCCACTGTCGTACGCCCAGCAGCGCATGCTGTTCCTCTGGCAGTTGGAGCCGCACAGCAGTTTCTACAACGTGCCCACGGCCGTACGCCTGGACGGGCCGCTGAACCTGGCGGCGTTGACCCGCGCCCTGGAGGCGCTGGTGCAGCGCCATGAAAGCCTGCGCACGCGCTTCGTCAGCGAGGACGGCGAGTACCACCAGCAGGTGCTGGATGACGCACCGCTGGACCTGCAGGTGATCGAACTGCAGCCGGTGGCGGGTGAGGAGCCCGAGCAGTGCCTGGCCCAGCATGTGCGTCAGGCGCTGGAGGCACCGTTCGATCTGCTCGAAGGGCCGCTGCTGCGGGTGCGCCTGCTGCGCGTGGCCGCTGACCAGCACGTGCTGGCCGTGTGCCTGCACCACATTGTCTCCGACGGCTGGTCCGGCGAGCTGATGGTGCAGGAGTTCGTGCAGCTCTACGAAGCCTTGTCCGAAGGACGTGACCCGCAACTGCCGGCGCTGACGGTGCAATACGCCGACTACGCGATCTGGCAGCGCGCCTGGCTGGAGGCCGGGGAGGGCGAGCGGCAGTTGCAGTACTGGCGCGAGCAACTGGGCGATGAGCACCCGTTGCTGGAGCTGCCGCTGGACCACGAGCGTCCGGCGCAGCCCAGCTACCGGGGCGCGACGCTGCGCTGCGACGTGCCCGCCGAGTTGACCGAGCGGCTCAAGGCCCAGGCGCGCGGCAACGGCCACACCCTGTTCATGCTGACCCTGGCGGCGCTGGCGGTGGTGCTGTCGCGCTACAGCGGTCAGGCCGATATCCGCATCGGGGCGCCCAATGCCGGGCGCAACCGTAAGGAAGTCGAGGGCCTGATCGGCTTCTTCATCAATACCCAGGTGCTGCGCATACAAGTGGATGAGCGCCAGAGCGGTGCGGCCTTGCTGGAGCAGGTGCGCCAGGTGGTCAGTGGTGCGCAGTCGCACCAGGAACTGCCGTTCGAGCATCTGGTCGATGCCCTGGCGCCGGAGCGCAACCTGGGCCACAACCCGTTGTTCCAGGTCAAGCTCAATCAGAACCTGAGCGACGGCGAGGACGCCGCGCAATCGCGTCAGACCCTCGGCGAGTTGACCGTCAGCGGTTATCCGCTGGAGGGCCGCGATGCCCGCTTCGACCTGGCCTACGACTTCAGCGAGACGCCTGACGGGCTGCTCGGCTATTTCAACTACAGCACCGATCTGTTCGAGGTCGCGACCATCGAACGCCTGGCCGCCTCGCTGCAGCGCGTGCTGCAAACCCTGGCCGATCACCCCCACGACGCGTTGCTCGCGCATCCCGATCACCAGGCGGTACAGCTCCCCGCCACGCCTCGAAACTGGCCCTGCGCCGACTTCCTGGCCCTGTGGCGCCAGGCCCTGGCGGCCGGTGACGAGCGTCCGGCGCTGCGCGAAGGCGAGGTTCAGATCAGCTATGGCGAGCTGGAGCGAAGGGCTAACCGTTTCGCCCATCACCTGAGCGAGCAGGGCATCGCCGCCGGCATGACCGTGGCGCTGTGCCAGGAACGGACGATCGATTGGGTGACCAGCCTGCTGGCCGTGCTCAAGCTGGGCGCCGCCTACCTGCCGCTGGACGGCCGCCAGCCGCCCGAGCGCTTGCAGCACCTGCTGCGCACCAGTGCGGCGCGTCTGCTGGTTCATGCACCGGGCGATGCCCAGGCAGCCGCCTTGGGCGTGTGTCCGGCGCTGGCGTTCGACGCGGCGCGCCATGAAGGCGGCAGCGAGCGGCCGCCCGCCGTGTCGATTCTGCCCGGCCAGGCCGCCTACATCATCTACACCTCCGGTTCCACCGGGCAGCCCAAGGGCGTGGTGGTCAGCCACGGTGCCCTGGCCAACTACCTGCAAGGCGTGCTGCAACGCCTGGACCTGCCGACCGACGCCAGCCTGGCGATGGTCTCCACCGTGGCCGCCGACCTGGGGCACACGGTGCTGTTCGGGGCGCTGGCGAGCGGCCGTTTGCTGCACCTCATGGATCACGACCAAGGCTTCGATCCGGACGCCTTCGCGCGCTACATGGACCAGCATCAGGTCGATGTCCTGAAGATCGTGCCGAGCCACCTGCAAGGCCTGCTGCAGGCCACCGACCCGGCGCGGGTGCTGCCGCGTCAGGTGCTGATCCTGGGCGGCGAGGCCAGCAGTTGGGCGCTGGTCGAGCAGGTGCGCCGGCTGCAGCCGGGCTGTCGCATCGTCAACCACTACGGGCCGACCGAAACCACCGTCGGTATCCTCACTCACGAAGTGGGCGAGACGGCCGGCGCTTGGCGCAGCGTGCCCGTGGGGCACGCCCTGGACAACGGTCAGGCGCGGGTGCTGGACGCGTACCTGAACCCCTTGCCCGAGCGAGTGGCTGGCGAGTTGTACCTGGGCGGCGAGGGCTTGGCCCAGGGCTATATCGGCCAGCCAGGGCTGACCGCCGAACGCTTCGTGCCTGATCCGCAGGCGCGCCACGGTGAGCGTCTGTACCGTGCCGGTGACCGCGCCCGGGTGCAGGCGGGTGTGCTGGAGTACCTGGGGCGCGGTGACGACCAAGTGAAGATCCGCGGTTACCGGGTCGAGCCAGGCGAGATCGGCCAACTGTTGCGCACTCAACCAGGGGTGCAGGACGCCGTGGTGCTGGCCGTGCCCTTGGAAAGCGATGCCGAGCGCCTGCAACTGCTGGCCTGGGCAGTACCGGCATCCGGCGTCGAACTGCAGGCCGAGGCGCTGCGCGGGGCCTTGCAGGCGCGCTTGCCGGATTACATGGTGCCGGCGCAGATCCTGCTGCTCGAGCGCTTGCCGCTGACCGCCAACGGCAAGCTGGACAAGCGTGCGCTGCCCAGGCCCGATGCGGTTCAGCAGCGCTACACAGCGCCGGTGGGCGACATCGAACAGACCCTGGCGGCGATCTGGAGCGAGGTGCTCAAGCGCGAGCCGATCGGCAGCACCGACAACTTCTTCGAGCTGGGCGGCGACTCGATCCTCAGCTTGCAGATCATCGCCCGGGCCAAGCGCCAGGGTCTCAAGCTCAGTCCCAAGCAACTGTTCGAGCAGCAGACCATCGGTCAACTGGCGGCCGTGGCCAAGCGCATCGAGGCCAAGCCGGCGCCGGTGGCGCGTGAGGCGCTGGACGGTCGGGTGCCGTTGCTGCCCATTCAAGCGCGTTTCTTCGACACCGAGATTCCCCAGCGCCAGCACTGGAACCAGGCGGTGCTGTTGACCCCGCGTCAGCCGCTGAGCGTGGCGCAGGTGCACACGGCGCTGGCTGCCGTGGTCGAGCAGCATGCGGCTTTGCGCCTGCGCTTTGTGCAGGACCAAGGGCGTTGGCACGGCGAGTACGCCAGCCTCGACCTGTCGCAGGTGCTGTGGCACCACCGCCTGGACGATCCGGCGCGCATCGCCGAACTGGCCGACGAGGCCCAGCGCAGCCTGGACCTCAAGCACGGCCCGCTGCTGCGGGCGGTGCTGATCGATCTGCCGCATGGGCAGCAGCGTCTGCTGCTGGTGATCCATCACCTGGTGGTGGACGGGGTGTCCTGGCGGGTATTGCTCGAAGACCTGCAAACGGCGTGTCTGGCTGCAGCAGCGGGGCAGACGCTATCGCTACCGGCCAGCGGCAGTTCGCTCAAGGCCTGGTCCGAGCACCTGCAGATCCATGCCCAGAGCCCGGCGTTGCAGGCGGAGCTGGCGTATTGGCAGGCGCAGTTGGGTGGTCTGTCCGACGATTTGCCCTGGGATGATGCCCAAGGGGGTCAGCAGCGCCGTCATGAGGTGTCGGTGCGCACCGAGCTGAGCGCCGAGCTGACCCGGCAATTGCTGCAGGACGCACCGGCGGCCTACCGCACGCAGGTCAACGACCTGTTGCTGACCGCCCTGGCGCGGGTCATCTGCCGCTGGACGGGCGAAGACCATGCGCTGATCCGCTTGGAAGGGCATGGCCGTGAAGACCTGTTCGACGACCTGGACATCACCCGCACGGTCGGCTGGTTCAGCAGCCTGTACCCGCTGAAACTGACCCCGGTCGAGGACGTGGGCGCGGCGATCATGACGGTCAAGGAGCAACTGCGGGCAGTGCCGAACAAAGGCATCGGCTACGGCCTGCTGCGCTACCTGGGCGAGGCGCCTGCGCGCGAGCGCCTGAGCGCCTTGCCCCAGGGCAATATCGTGTTCAACTACCTGGGCCAGTTCGACGGCAGTTTCGACAGCCAGACCAGCCTGTTCGCACTCGCCGCCGAGGGCGCCGGGCAAGGGCAGAGCGACGAGGCGCCGCTGGGCAGCGCCATCAGTATCGACGGCCAGGTGTATGCCGGGCGCCTGACCTTGGACTGGAGTTTCAGCCGCCAGCGCTTCGAGCCGGCGCGCATGCAGGCGCTGGCCGACGAATTCGGCCAGGTGCTGCGCGAGCTGATCGCCCATTGCCTGCGTCCCGAGGTAGCGGGCGTGACGCCTTCGGACTTCCCCCTGGCACACCTGACTCAGCCGCAACTGACGGCCTTGCCGATGCCGGCACAGTCGATCGAGGACATCTACCCGCTGTCGCCCATGCAGCAGGGCATGCTGTTCCATAGCCTAGCCGGCGAGGCGGCGAGTCAGTACGTCAACCAATTGCGCCTGAGCGTGCAGGGGCTGGACGTGCCGCACTTCATCGGCGCCTGGCAAGCGACGATCGACCAGCATCCGATCCTGCGCAGCAGCTTCATCAGCCAGTTCGACCGCGCCGTGCAAGTGGTGCAACGTGACCTGGCGCTGCCGGTGATCCAGCTGGATTGGCGTGACGAGGCGGATCAGGCGCGGCGTCTGCGCGAGTGGGCCGAGGCGGACCTGGCTGCGGGCTTCGACCTGGCCCGCGCGCCGCTGCTGCGCCTGGCGCTGATCCGCACCGGCGAACAGCAGCACCAGTTGGTGTTCACCAATCACCATATCCTGCTCGATGGCTGGAGCAGTTCACGGTTGTTCGGGGAAGTGCTGCAGCGCTATGCCGGACACGCCCCGGCCACCTCGTCACGGCGCTATCGCGACTACATCCAGTGGCTTCAAGCGCAGGACGCCACGCTCAGCGAGCAGTTCTGGCGCGAACGCGTCGCCGGGCTGGACGAGCCGACCCGCTTGGCGCAGGTCCTCAAATGCGCGCGGCCCGCAGAGGGGCAGGGTGAGTGCAACGCGGTGCTCGATGCGCCGCGTACGCAGCGTCTGGCCGAATTCGCCCGCGAGCAGCGGGTGACCCTCAATACCCTGGTGCAGGCGGCGTGGCTGATGCTGTTGCAGCGCTACACCGGGCAGTCGAGCGTGGCCTTTGGTGCCACGGTGGCGGGACGTCCGGCGGACCTCCCAGGTATCGAAGAACAGCTCGGGCTGTTCATCAACACCTTGCCTGTGGTCGCCCGTCCACGTCCTGAGCTGAGCATGACGGACTGGGTGCAGCAGGTGCAGGCGTTGAACCTGGCCTTGCGCGAGCACGAGTACACGCCGCTGTACGACATTCAGCGCTGGGCCGGTCGCAGCGGCGAGGCGTTGTTCGACAACATTCTGGTGTTCGAGAACTATCCGGTGTCCGAGGCGTTGCAGGAAGACGCGCCGCAAGGGCTGCTGTTCGGTGAGGTGCAGACCCAGGAGCAGACCAACTATCCGCTGACCCTGGTCGCTCAAGTGGGCGACAAGCTGCTGGCCAGCTTCAAGTTCGACCGGGCGTGCTTCGATGAGTCGACTGTCGAGCAGGTGGCGGGGCATTTCCTCGAACTGCTGGAGGGGATGGCGCAGGGGCCGCAGCGGGCCTTGGGTGAGTTGGCGTTTGGCGGCGTGGTGGCGCGGGAGGTTGCGCGATTTGCGAGCACTGAGTCTATTCAGGGGCTGATCGAAGCCCAGGTGGCGCGGGCACCGCAGGCCATTGCGCTGACCTTTGCCGAGCAGTCGCTGAGCTACGACGGCTTGAACCGCCGTGCGAACCGCTTGGCGCACAAGCTGCGCGAGCAGGGTGTTGGACCGGATGTGCTGGTGGGCCTGGCGGTGGAGCGCGGGATCGAGATGATCGTCGGGTTGCTGGCGATCCTCAAGGCGGGCGGGGCGTATGTGCCGTTGGACCCGGACTACCCGCAGGATCGCTTGAGCTACATGATTGAAGACAGCGGTATTGCGCTACTGGTGACTCAACAGCACCTGCTGGCCGATCTGCCCGCGCCGGCTTCGGTGCGCAGCCTTGTGCTTGAAGCCGATCTTGATGGCTACAGCGATGAAAATCCTGAGCACCTGACTCAGCCGGATAACCTGGCGTATGTGATCTATACCTCCGGTTCGACTGGCAAACCAAAGGGCACCTTGCTCCCGCATCACAACGTATTGCGCTTGTTCAAGGCGACGGATGAGTGGTTCGGTTTCGGTGCTGATGATGTCTGGACCCTGTTCCACTCGTACGCCTTCGACTTCTCGGTCTGGGAAATCTTCGGTGCGCTGCTGCACGGCGGGCGCTTGGTGATCGTGCCGCGTGATGTGACGCGTTCTCCTGAAGACTTCCACCAGTTACTGGTAGAGCAGGGCGTCACGGTGCTGAACCAGACGCCGTCGGCGTTCAAACCGCTGATGCGCGTCGCGTGTGAAAGCGCTTCCGACCTGGCCCTGCGCTCCGTCATCTTCGGTGGCGAAGCTTTGGACGTGCCTGCTTTGCAACCTTGGTTCGAGCGTTTCGGCGAAGACTGCGACAACCTGGTCAACATGTACGGCATCACTGAAACCACGGTGCACGTGACTTATCGCCCGATTCGTTTCGAAGACACGCATCAGAGCAGCAGCCCCATCGGCGCTGCGATTCCTGACTTGTCGATGTACGTATTGGACGCCGATTTCAACCCGGTAGCCCCAGGTTGCAGCGGCGAGTTGCATGTTGGTCACGCGGGCTTGGCACGCGGTTACCACAACCGTCCTTCGCTCACCGCCGAGCGCTTCGTACCGGACCCATTCTCAAACGAAGGTGGTCGTCTGTACCGCACCGGCGATCTGGCCCGTTACCGCAGCCAGGCAGTGATCGAATACGTCGGCCGCATCGACCACCAGGTGAAGATTCGCGGTTTCCGCATCGAGCTGGGTGAAATCGAAGCCCGCCTGCACGCTCACGAGGCCGTACGCGAAGTGCTGGTGCTGGATATCGACGGGGCCGGGGGCAAGCAACTCGCGGCCTATCTGATCCCGCAGGAGGCGCAGTTCAATCACAGCGAACTGCGCGAAGCGCTCAAGCAGCACCTGAAAGCTCAACTGCCGGATTACATGGTCCCGACCCATTTCCAGGTGCTGAACGCCTGGCCGCTCACCGCCAACGGCAAACTGGACCGCAAGGCCCTGCCCAAGCCGGACGCCAGCCAATTGCAAAAAGGCTACGTCGCCCCGCGCACGGCACTGGAACAGCAACTGGCTGCGATCTGGAGTGAAGTGCTCAACGTCGAGCAGGTGGGTCTGCACGACAACTTCTTCGAGCTGGGCGGCCATTCGCTGCTAGTCATCACGCTGGTCAATAAGCTCAGGGCAACCTTCTCTGCCCAGATCAGCCTGCATGAGTTCATGCTGATGCCAGACTTCGAAGCGCTGGCGAGCTTCATTGGCGGTGGCAACGATCGGTTGTCCTCGCCTGTGGTCGCCCTCAACGCCTGCACGCTGGACCGCTCGGCGTTGTTCTGCCTGCCACCCGGCGGCGGGGCCGCCTATGCCTACTACCCGCTGGCCAGGCGCCTGGCCGCGCAGCGTCCGGTGTACGGCGTGGTCAATAAAAGCTACGCCGTGCCGGGCTGGGTCGACCGCTCGTGGGAGGACATGGTGGGCTACTACGTCGAGCAGATTCGCGCCACCCAGGCGCAGGGGCCCTATCATGTGCTGGGATGGTCGCTGGGCGGTGCGCTGGCGTTGGAAGTGGCGCATCGTCTGGAGCAGATGGGACAGCAGGTGGGTTTCGTCGGCTTGGTCGACAGCTTGCTGCCAGCGGACGTCAGCGGACTGCAGGACAGCGAGACCGACGTGGCCGAGCCTGTCGTGCAAGCGGCGGACGAAAGCCTGCTGCGCGCCTTGCTGGCCTTCGCTCCAGGTGTTGGTGAAGCGCGCATCCTGGCGTTGATCGCCCAGGCGCACGCGTTGCCGGACAACGTCGACCGCGCCGAGTGGGTGATCGAGCGCGTTGCGGCGCTGGGCGAGGTCAGCGCCGAGCAATTGCGCGAGGTCCATCGGAACGTGAACCTGCAACGCGACATTGTCGACGGTTTCGCGTTGCTCGAGCACAACTCGGCGCTCAGCGAAGCGTTCCGACTGCGGCCATTGCAGGTTCAGGTGGACTGCTGGTGGGCGAGCCAGAGCCGCAGTGCCGAGCGTGTGGCCAAAGGCGAGGCTGGATTGGTGACACAGGCGTCGATCAATGGACTGGCCAGTTCGACGGTGGTTGCCGATGGGCATGAGGGTATCGTCAACGCGGCCGAGTTCATGGATGGGCTCGTGGCCCGGCTGGCGCGGCAGCGCTGACGGGCTGGCGTTTGGCGGTCTCGGGTTTCAGCTTCGCTGCTGACATTGTCGGGACCGCTTTGCGGTCCAATCGCGACGCGAGGCCGCTCCAACAGAAGCCGCGCTGGCTTCTGGACATCATGCGCTGCAGACGAACAACAAACGCATGATCATCCGGTGTCGCATACCTTGCCCAAGCGGTGAAGCGGGCTTGGACCCTGCAGGTTCACAGGCAAACAAAAACGCCCCCTCAAGAGGGGGCGTTGCGTTTGCGTCATTCAGCCGATCAGAAGTCGCCTCGCAGACTGAGCATGTAGCTGCGTGGGGTGCCGTAGGTGGTGCCACGGGTCCAGTAGCCCAGCGAGTCGAAGTACTTCTTGTCGAACAGGTTCTCGACGTCCACGCCCACGGTCCAGTGCTGGTCGATCTTGTAGGCGGCACGCGCATCGAAGATCGCTCGGCCGCTGTTGCGGGTTTCGTTTGCCGCGTCGTCGTAGGCGTTCTGCGCCGACATGCCGCCGCCGACGCTCCAACGGTTCCATTCGCCAGGCAGGGTGTAGTTGGTGTTCAAGCGCACCATGTGCTTGGGGGTCTGCGCCGAGATCGGGCCGCCACCGGGGGAACTGGTTGTGTTGTAGGTATAGCCGGCCGCCACTTGCAGGCCGGGCAATACTTCACCGGTGGCTTCGGCTTCGAAGCCCTTGCTGCGGCTGATGCCGTCACCGTTGAGCCAGCAGCGTCCCGCGGGGTCGGTCGGGCAATTGCCGCGGTTTTCGAAATCTTGAACGGCCTTGTCTTCCTGCTCGATGTAGAACACGGCGAAGGACACATTCAGGCGCTTGTCGAACAGCTCACCCTTGATGCCGGTTTCGTAGTTCGACCCGATCGATGGATCCAACACGCTGCCGGAGACCGTGCGGTACTGCGACTGTGGCAGGAAAATATCGGCATAGCTGGCGTACCAGGACCACTGATCGTTGAGGTCGTAGATCGCACCGACGAAGGGGGTGAATTCCTTGTCCTGGCGGCTGGTGGTGACCTTAGGGCCGTCCCAGGCTTCGTTCTTGTACCAGCTCAGGCGTCCGCCGAGCACGAAGCTGAGGGCTTCGGTGGCGTGCAGGCGCGTGCTCAGGTAAACGCCATAGCGGGTATCGATGGTGTCGTCGGCATAGTCCCAGCCCTGGCGTGCCAGCTCGGGGATGTTGTTGTGGCTGGGGTTGTAGACGTTCAGCGGGATGGGGTCGGGCAGTTCTTCCCTGCGGTCCTTGTCGTTCATCTTGCGCTTGGACCAGTTGGCGCCCAGGGTCACTTGATGGGACAGGCCGAAGGCCTCGAAGGTGCCGTCCAGATGGCCATCGACGGCGTCGGAGGTGACGTCGAACTTGTGGTAGCTGACGTCATTGACCACCGGCCCGCCGGGCGCACCGTACTCCAGCGTGTCGCCCGCATCCCATTCGATGGCGCTACGGTTGTAGCCGCCTTCGGAATGGGACATCGCCAGCTTGGCGCTCCAGTTGTCGTTGAAGTGATGGGTGAGGTCGGCGAACACTTCGTCGATGTTGGTCTGCAGCGTGGTCCAGTCCTGGCCCAGGTAGGTCGAGCGCTTGAGGTGCGGATTGCTGCCATCCGGGTTGTTGGGAATGCCAAGCACGCTGTAACCGTTGGTACGCGAGGTCTGCCGGCGCAGACCGACGGCCACGGTGGTGGCGTCGCTCAGATCGCCTTCGAGAATGCCGTACAGCAGGGGCCGTTTGGACTTGGTGACATCGGTGAAATATCCGCGGTCCTCGTAGGAGGCGACCATGCGGCCACGCAGGGTACCTTCAGGGTTGAGGCGGCCGCTGGCGTCCAGGTCCAGGCGGTAGTTGTCCCAGGAGCCGGCGCGAGTGATGACGGTGAAGCGTGGATCGGCAGTGGGGCGCTTGCGTACCAGGTTGACCGCGCCACCGGGGTTGCCGGCGCCGACCAGCAGGCCGGAGGCGCCGCGCAGCACTTCGACGCGGTCGAACATGGCCATGTCCGGGGACATCCAGCCGGTATAGGCGTAAGCCTGACCAGGCACACCGTCGACCATGTAGCTTTCGTCTTCGAGGTCGAAGCCGCGGGAGCTGAAGTGGTGGTTGCCATAGCCGCGGTTGGCGCGGGTGATGCCGGTGGTCTGGGCCATGACCTGGTCGAGCGAGACCAGGTTCTTGTCATCCATCAACTTGCGGGTGACCACGGTCACCGACTGCGGCGTTTCGCGCAGGGTTTGCGCGGTCTTGCCGATGGTCACCGCGCCCGTCGTATAGGAATTGCTGCCCTCGGTGGTGGTGCCCAGGGTCTGCCCGGAAATGGTGGTGGCATCCAGGGTCATGGCCGCGCCGGATTCGGCCGCGCCACTGATGATCAGGGTATTGCCCTGCACGCTGAAGCGAATTCCGCTGTTCCTGAGCAGCTCCCCAGCTGCCTGGGTGGGCGTGAAACGGCCTTTGACTGCGCTGCTGCGCAGGCCCTGCACGCTTTCCGGGCTGAACAGCACCTGCAGGTTGCCCTGGCGGCCCAGGGCCTGCAGGGCGCTGGAGAGCGATTGGGCAGGGATGTCGAAGTCCTGTTCCTGGGCCTGCACCTGGGCGGCCAGTGGCATCGACAGGGCCAGGCCCAGGGCGGTCATCGCCGGGGTGCCACGCAACAGCTTGCGCAGCATCAGGGCTTTGCTCAGGGGGCTCAGTGTGGAGTGTGGTGTTGGCATTTTTTGTCGGCTCGATCCAAGGTACGCAAGTAAATGAAAATTATTCCGTTGCGAGTGAGACGCGTGCGCAGGCCGAAACCGGAAACAAAAAGCCTTCCGGTCGCGATTTTTTTCTGCGACTGCTTTCGAGCAGGTGCGGATTCTGCGTGCGGCACTGGGAGAACGAGTCGAGCGCGGGGGAATTTAACCCAGGTGGGGCGGCGCTGGCCCCGCCCCGAGGTCGGTCACGCGGGCAGGGCGGAGCGGGGATTGTGCTCGACCATGATCTGGCCGGCGTGCAGGCGGACCAGTTGGTCGGCGATGGGGAAGTAGCGGTCGTCGTGGGAGATGACGATGAGGGTCTTGCCCTGCTGTTTGAGCTCGGGCAGCAGCTCGGTGTAGAACACGCGGCGGAACGCTGGATCCTGGTCGGCGGCCCACTCGTCGAACACCAGCACCGGGCGTTGATCGAGCCAGGCGTTGATCAGCGCCAGGCGCTTGCGCTGGCCGGTGGACAGGTCGGTGGTGGTGAAGCTGCCGTCGCGGATGCTGACCTTGTGCGCGATGTCCAGGCGTTCCAGGTACTTGCTGGCCTCTGGCGGCAGTTCGGCCTGGCCGGGCAGCGGTTCGTCGAACAGGTAGTAGTCGGCGAAGATGGTGGTGAACAGTTGGCGATAGTCATCCAGGCTTTGGGCTGTGACGGGCTCGCCATTGAGCCGCACTTCGCCCTGTTGCGGGGTATAGAGACCTAGCAGCAGCTTGATCAGGGTGGTCTTGCCGCAACCGTTCTCGCCGACGATGAAGACGATGTCGCCCTGTTTGATGGTCAGGTCCACCGGGCCCAGGTGGAACGGCTGGCTGCCCTCTACCGGTGGGTAGTCGTAGCGCAGTTGGTGCAGTTCGATGGAGCGCACCTGGGTCACGTTCGGGGTGCGGTCGCTGACCAGCAGGTGCGGCTCGGGCGAGGAGAAGCGGTGGGAGAGCTCGGCGATGCGGCGCAGGGCGATCTGCGCCCGGCTGATGGCGGGCAGATTGGTGATCAATTGCTCCAGCGGGCCCTTCATGTAAAGCATGACCAGCACGAAACCGCCGAGCACGCTGCGCTCGGTGCTGGGCCAGAACGCCTGGAAGGCGATGGCCACGCCGATCACGGCGAAGAACAGCATGGAGCCGAAGGTTTCGGCGCTGACGAAGATGTTGGCGGCGCGGATGTTGGCCTGGCAGATGCGTTCGGTGGCGCCATGGATCGCCTGGTCGTGCATGTGCTGGCGGCGACGGCGCTGGATACGCAGTTCCTTGGCGCCGCCGGACAGCGCCTGGTAATGCTTCTGCAGGTCGTCTTCGGCGTTGCGGGCCTTGAGGATGTTGTGCATGCCATAGCGGTGAGCGAGGAATTGCGCGCCGGTGCCGACCACGACGGTGAGCAGGGTGATCAGCAGGATCTGCCAGGACAGCAGGGCGAGGTAGGCCAGGCAGCCGAGGGTGACGGTGAAGGCGATGACCATCGGCGCCACGGAGAGGGCGAAGGTGCTGAGGGTACTGACGTCGTTGAGCAGCACCGGGATCAGCCGGTGTGCGCGGTAGCGCTCGAGCTGGGCGATGGGAGCGACCAACACCTTGGCCGAGAGCTCGCGGCGCAGCCTGGCTACCACGTTTTGGCCGACGTAGTTGGTCAGCAGGTTGGAGGCGGTCGAGCAGGCCAGGGTGAGCAGGCACAGGCCGGCGAACAGCACGGCGATGTCGGTGCCGGGGCCGGTTGCGGAATTCATGGCGCGGTTGATGGTCGCCAGCAGGGCCGTGACGCTGAGGCCGCTTATCACGCCTAGGGCGGCTGACAGGGCTACCAGTGACCAGAACGGCTTGAGAAGGCGCAGGGTTTCCTGGGCTAGGCTGGGGGGCTTGGGGGTCATTGGGGGTCTCTTGGGTGAGCGTTCGTGCTGGGGGCTGCTGCGTTCTCCTTAGACGACTTTTTTGGGGGGGGATTTAGTTGGCTTGGGGATTTTTGGGGGGGGTGGGGTGGGGGACTGGTGGTTTGGGGGCTTATCCGGTGGCTTTGGTGAGGCTTAGTCACCTTTTCGCCTTTACGGCGACCCTCTTTTTTTTCTTGGAAAAAAGAGGGGCAAAAACCGCTTGCTCCCGCATCCGGCCCCTTCGCTGCGCTGCGGGGTTCCCTCGCGCCGGTGGCACTCCGGGGGTGCCGCGCTTAGGGGCCATCCATGGCCCCAAGCGCTTGACGGGCATCCATGCCCGTCAACCCCCTCCATGCCACCTCTGCTCGGCCTCCTGAGGTCGCGATGGGCGGCGTCTGAACTGGCGCGCGCTTAGAAGCAGGGCGGTGGGGCAGATGTTCTGGAGCGCTGCGCGATCAAATCGCCGTTGCCGTTGCCGTTGCCGTTGATCTTAGTGCGCGGTAGCTCAAACACCGCCAACCGCGACCTCAGGAGGCCGAGCATAGGCGTTGCGCAGGGAGGTGACGGGCATGGATGCCCGTCAAGCGCTTGGGGCCAGGACGGCCCCTAAGCGCGGTCCTCCCGGAGCGACGCCGGCGCGAGGGAACCCCTGCGCGCAGCGCAGGGGCCGTATGCGGGAGCAAGCGGTTTTTGCCCCCCTTTTTTCCAAGAAAAATCTATGGTCACCCCCTTTTTTGCAATACTGATCATTGGGTGAAATGGATGGCTTGCGTAAATCTATCCGGCGTCGATTGGGCTGGTATCCCGCGCCACGATGAGTATTCGCACCTGGCGATCCTAATAAAGTAAGCGGCTTCTGAGAGCCAATTTTTCTTCCAGGATCATCGCCAGGCCGATCGGCCGTTTATTTCATCCGTTGTTCAGCTATCGCAAAACCTGATGGTAAAACTCGGTGCAGCACAACGGGGTCAGGCGTTCAGCGCGCCTGGCTCCGTTTCATATTGCGAGTGTCGAGTGGCAATGGCCCACGCGATGCGTGCCAGTTTGTTGGCCAACGCGCAGGCCACCACGTTGGAGTGGCGTCGTGTTGATAGCGTACGTACCCAGTCGGCCAATGGGCCACTCTGGTACTTCAAACGAAGCATGTAGACACGGGCGCAGAGCACCAGCAAATGCCGAAGGTTCTTGTCGCCACGTTTGCTGATTCCCAGCAAAGCCGGCTTGCCGCCGGTGCTGTATTGCCTGGGGACCAAGCCTACGGATGCTGCAAAATCACGACTGCTGCCGTACTGCCGAGCATCTCCCATTTCTACGGCCAGCAGGCTGGCGGTGATCGGCCCGACACACGGAATAGTCAGCAAGCGACTACCCAGATCATCGTCAGCCAGCTGGCTTGCCAGCTCTTCATCCAGCAGCTTGATCTGCTCGGTCAGGTAGACGAAGTGATCATGCAGGCGCTGCAGCAGTGCGACGAGGCGTACAGGCAGGTCGTGCTCTTCAAGCACTGAAGCGAGGCGTTTGATCACCGCCAGTCCCGTTGGCAGGCTGACGCCGAACTCGAGCAGGAAACCATGCATCTGGTTCACCGTTTTGGTCCGGTCGCGAATCAGTGATTCACGCATCCGATGAGAAACAGAGAGCGTCTGCTGCTCAGGCGATTTTGGCGTCACAAAGCGCATGGAAGGTCGGGAAGCGGCTTCACAGATGGCTTGCGCATCGACAAAGTCATTCTTGTTGCCCTGGACGAAAGGCTTAACGAACTGAGGTGAAATCAGCTTTGCTTCATGCCCTATCGCTTTGATTTCTCGCGCCAGGCAGTGTGAGCCGGCACAGGCCTCCATCACTACCGTGCAAGGGGGATGATTGGCCAGAAACCGCATCATCTGAGGCCTTGAACATTTCTTGCGCAACACTTCTTTGCCGGACTTTTCCTGGGCGTGTAGGTGGAAGGTATGTTTGCCGATGTCGATGCCGATCAGGGTCACGTTGCTCATGATGACGGTCTCCGAAGTAAAAACACCCTACGAAAGCGTACGCCTCGTAGGGTGCCGGGGGTGACCATCTCATTAAGGGGGTCGCCGTAAGGGCGAAAAGGTGACTAAGCATCACCCCAAAATCCGGATATGCCCGACGGCAGGCTGTTAGCTCAAACCCACCCAACAACCCCCCGCCCCACACTAAAAGCCTCCAACTCCACCTCGACAGCCTCAATGATCCGCTCAACATCCGCCGCCGCCATGACCGCCGTACAAGGAATCCCGGCAATGGCCAGCACCGTCTCCCCGGTAGCCCGATCGAACACCCGCGCGACCATGCTCCGCGGTGCATCCATGCTCGCCTCGAAACCCAAAGGATGAAAATGCCAGCGCATCACTTGGCAGGCATTGGGAAACGTCATCTTGTTCATGCCAACCTCCACGACCGGAAGCCCGAAAGCCCCTGCCCAGGAGCGCTTCATCCATCCACCCAGGCAGTCGGCAGACACTAAACATAGCAGCTGCCACACCAGTGTCCTCCCGCCCTGATGACAATTCGAAGCCTGTGTGATCGACATCACCAACAGCCCGACAAGCAGCACGCCACAACAGCACGCCAGCACAGGTGTTCGCGACCGGGGCGCCCCCCGCCCACCGCCAAGCTTCAGGCCACTTTCAGACCGACGGTCAACTCAGCAATCCGGCCGCGATGTTGATGGTGAACCCCAGAATCGCCGTGTTGAAGACGAACCCCACCAACGAGTGCCCCAGTACCACCCGCCGCATGGCCCGGCCGCCGACGCCCACATCGGAGGTCTGCACCGCCACGCTGATGGTGAATGCGAAATAGTGGAAGTCCCAGTAGTCCGGTCGCCGCTCGCCGTCGGCAAAGCGCAGCAGCGGTTGATCGCCGCTGTCGAGGTAGAACAGCCGCGCGTAGTGCAGGCTGAAGATGCAGCCGATCAGCAACCACGAGCCAGCCACGGTGAAGCCGGTGTACAGGTAATGCATCATCTGCGCACTGCCATGCAGGTCGCGGCTGGCCGCCAGTTCCAAGGTCACCGCAGCCAGGCTGGCGATGGCGGCGATGGAGACGGTGAACAGCACCAGGCCCGCGTTCTCGTCTTCGACGTTGGCCACCCGCTGTACCGTGTCCGGCGTCGCCCGCCAGGTCAGCCAGAGCACCAGGATCAGGTACAGCCAGACCCCGACGTTCCAGCCGGCCAGGAAGCGTTGGGTCCAGTCGTCGGCGGGGATCAGCCAGGCGCCGAGCAGGCCGGCCAGGGTGCCGAGGGTCAGGCGAGGATGGGAACGGGTCAGACGATGAAAGGCCATGGACGCTCGATGGGCAGAAGGGGTGCTTGAAGGCTAGCTCGAGCTGAGACGATGCGCGATGCCAGGCGTTCACTTCGCCGCGTCAGGCAGCGCGTGGGGCGTGTACTTGGCCGTCGGCAGCGCCAACTCGCCGAACGCCTGACCGGCTTCGATGTAACGCAGCGCCGACTTGGCATCTTTCCAGCCCACGTAGCTCATCAACGCCTTGAGCTCCCAGCCGTTGCTCGTCGCCCATGTGGCGAAGCCGCGGCGCAACGAGTGCCCGGTGTACAGCGTCGCAGGCACTCCAGCGCGTTCGAGCATGCGCCGCAGCAGGCCGATCAGGCTGTTGCTGTGCAGCGCTGTTTCGCCCAAGTGACCCCAGCGGTCGAGCTTGCGAAACACCGGGCCTCGGGCAATACCGGCCACCTCGATCCACTGCAGGTAGGCCGCCACCGGGCACAGCGCTTTGAGTGCCGGGGTGCGGTAGTGCACCCCGAGGGCTTCGCGATCGCCCTTGCTGCGGGGCAGGAACAGCGTGATGCCAACCCCAGGCTCGGCCTGGATATGCTCGACCCGCAGACGCGCCAGTTCGTCGCCGCGAAAACCGCGCCAGAAACCGAGCAACAGCAAGGCGGCGTCGCGTCGGGCCCGCAGCAGCGTAGGCAGATCGTGCCGTGCCTGGGCCTGGCGGGCCTCGTCCTCGAAGCCATCCACCGCCGTCTGCAGGTGCTGCAGCAGCAAGGGCGCGGCTTGGCGTGGCAGTGTGGGGTGCAGGGTGCGGATGCCCCGCAGCACCTGTCGCACCAAAGGCGCCTTGGTCGGATCGGGAAAGCCTTGCGCCTGGTGCCATTGGCTCAGCGCAGCGAGGCGCTGGCGCAAGGTGCTGACGGCATGCTGGCCGGCGTGATCGGCCAAATAGCGGGCAATGCTGTCGGCGGTGGCGGGCAAGAAACCGCCCCAGTGCACCTCGAAATGCTCGACGGCGGCTTGATAGCTGCGGCGGGTATTGTCACGGGTGGCAGCGCGGACGTAGCGCTCGATGTCGGTCATGGCGGGGCAGGCTGTGGCGCAGTGATCGCGCCACCATAAACCAGCCCGGCAGACGGCGCCATTGGCCGCCTCGCAGCCTGGCCATTGACGACTAAAATATTCTCCAGCGCCGATAGCACTTTGATAGCGGTGCTGTGTCTTTAATGGCATGCTGCACCCCATCTCCAATAAGAAGCTCCAGCCCCCGTCATCCGGGGCCTGGGGCCGCCAGCCGACTGGCTTGCAGGATGCGTGCGTGCCCATCCCCCTCACTGTTCGCAAGGTATCCTCATGTTCGATCGCAAAGTCAAAGCTCAGCTGGCGGCCAGTGAAGCCGAGGTCAGGCGTCTGCGCCAAGTACTGGACCAACTGGAACAGGGCACCCTGGCCTTGCGCCTGGATGCCGAGCGCCGCATCGTCGCCTGCAACGATGCGTGCGCTGCTGCGCTTGGCCAGCCCAAGGAAAAGCTGATCGGACGCCCCCTGATCGACCTGGTGCCCAGCTACGTCACGACGCTGCCGTGCTATCGCCGTTTCAACGAGTCGGTCTCGCGTTTTCAGCCGGTGACCGATGACTACCGCTTCCATAACCCGCAAGGCGGTCTCATCTGGCTGCGCCTGACCTGGTTGCCGGTCCGCGATGCAGACGGGCAACTGGACCACATCCAGGGCTT
Source organism: Pseudomonas sp. SC11 (assembly GCF_047039205.1). Classification (NCBI taxonomy): domain Bacteria; kingdom Pseudomonadati; phylum Pseudomonadota; class Gammaproteobacteria; order Pseudomonadales; family Pseudomonadaceae; genus Pseudomonas; species Pseudomonas sp. SC11. Next base: position 2,426,293 of record NZ_CP178183.1, read on the forward strand.
TGGCAGCGACACCACGGTGCAGATCGAGAAGAACCGCGAGAACGGCGCGTTCGTCGATGCGTTGTTCCGCTCCACGGCGGTCATCCAGTTCGACCTGGCCGGCAACATCCTCACCGCCAACGAGCAGTTCCTCAGCGCCATGGGCTATTCGCTCGGTCAATTGGTCGGCCAGCATCATCGGATCTTCTGCAGCGCCGAGGAAGTCGCTTCGCCGGCCTACGCCGAGTTCTGGAAGACCCTCAACAGCGGGCGCTACGTCGCCGGACGCTTCCGGCGACTGGACAGTCATGGCCAGGAAGTGTGGCTCGAAGCAAGCTACAACCCGGTCTACAACGCCGAGGGTCACATCATCCGGGTGATCAAGTACGCCTCGGTGGTCACCGACCAAGTGCGCAAGGAGCAGGAAATCCGCCGCGCCGCGGAAATGGCCCTGGATGTGTCGCGCACCACCGACGTCAGTGCCCGCGAAGGCGCGGCAGTGGTTCAAGAGGCGGTGAACACGATGCAGGCCGTGGCGGGGCAAATGCAGTCGGCGTCCACCACCATCGAGGCACTGGGCAAGCAGTCGGTGGTGATCAGTTCGATCGTGCAGACCATCGGCAGCATCGCCTCGCAGACCAACTTGCTGGCGCTCAACGCCGCCATCGAGGCCGCTCGTGCTGGCGAGCAGGGACGGGGCTTCGCCGTGGTGGCCGATGAAGTACGCCAGTTGGCCGCGCGGACCAGCAGCGCCACCGAGGAGATCGTCACGGTGGTGGCGCGTAACCAGCAATTGGCCGATCAGGCCGTGATCGAGATCGAAAGCAGTCGCGAGCAGGCCAGTGCCGGCCTGGCCTTGGCCGGTCAGGCCGGCACTGCCATCAGCGGGATTCAGGATGGCGCGCGGCGGGTGGTGCAGGCGGTGGGCCAGGTGACCCACGACCTGCTGTAAGGCGCAGTCCTCAGTCGGGCGCGCGCCAGATCAATTCGTCGGTGTCGTAGCCGCGTTGGCGGGCCACCTCCAGCAATTGGTTGCGGGTGTTCTCGCTGACCGTCGGCGTGCGCGACAGCAGCCACAGGTACTCGCGGTTGGGGTGGCCGACCAGTGCCACGCGGTACTCGGGATCGTGGTACAGCACCCAGTACTGGCCCTTGGCAGTATTGGGCGCCAGCTTGCTGAACCAGTTGTCGAAGCGCACCCACAGCTTGTCAGTCTGCCCGGGCTGTTGAAGCTGGGCGATGCCGGTGGCCTCCTGCCACTGGCCATCTTTTTCGCGGCAGCGGTTGGTCACATCGACCTGGCCGTCGCTGCGCAGGCGATAGTTGGCCTCCGACTGCACGCACTTGCGCTGGAAGAACATCGGCAGGCGCGCCAGCTCGTACCATTTGCCCTGGTACTGCTGCAGATCGACGGCCATGGTCTGCGGCGGCGGCTTGTCGTCCGGTGAACCCACGCAGCCGGCCAAGGCCAGGGTCAGGCAGGAAACCAGCAAAGTGGCGCGAATCGCCATGAGCAACCTCCAGGAAATTCATGATGTCGCTGTTTCGACGCCGCCGAGCCGGGAAAGTTGAATCGGTCAGCGGGCCTTCAGCGCTTGCTCCATCACCTGTTCGAGACCGGTGTAGGCCCCCGGGCCGATGACCACCAGCGCACTGGCATCCTGCGAACGAACGAAGGCGGCCAGCGCCTGCGGGTCGGCAAGCATGGCCTGGCGGATCCGCGCTTTGAGTGCCGGACACAGGTGGGCGCTGAGCACATAGGGATCGTAGGGAATCGGCGCCGAGCGCCATAACACCTGGAAGGCTTCCGGCTCGAGTGCATGGCGCGCCAGGTAGGCATCGGCGCGTTCACTGGCCACGAACGCCGCGTCCACGCGTCCCTCGAGCAGGGCGTCCAATGCCTTGTCGTGGGTGCCGGCGTAGACCAAGGCCCCGAAGTAGTCGCGCAACGGGGTATTCACGCGACCGGCGAACTCGACGCTGGGCACCAGGCTGCCGGAGGTGCTGGCCGGATCGCTCAAGGCCACCCGTTTGCCGCGCAACTGCGCGAACTGCGCAGGCCCATCCGCACGGGTCAACAGCAGCGACTGATACTGGCTGCCGGCCGCTGTGTACGCCCCGGCATTGAGGGCGAAGGTGGCGAAGGCCTCAACGCGCGGATCGCGTCTGTGCGCCAGCACGTAGGCGGCGGGTCCGAGCCGGGCGAGGTCGGCGCCGCCGGAGACGATGGCATCGACCACCGCCTCATAGGACGACGCCACCACCAACTCCACCGGCAGCCCGGTGACCTCGCTCAAATGCTGCAGCAACGGCTGGTGCTGTTCGAGCATGAGATCGGCGCTGTACATCGGAATCACTGCCAGGCGCAGTGTCCGCTCCGCGCAGTCGGCCAGCAGCGTGACCGGCAGCAACAGCAGTGCCAGCAGGGTGAATGCTTTGAGGATACGCATCAGGCCACCTGCACCGTGCTGAAAGGGGGGTAGTCGCGCAGTTGCGCGGCCGACAGCGGACGGCTGAAGTGATAGCCCTGGGCGATGTCGCAGCCGGCCAGTTTCAGGTACAGCACCTGCTCGCGGGTTTCCACGCCTTCGGCCACCACCTCCAGCCCCAGGCGCTTGGCCAGGATGATCGTCGAGGAGACGATGGGGCTGTCGTCATGGCTGTTGCACAACGGGGCGATCAGCGAGCGGTCGATTTTCAGCTTCGACAGCGGCAACGCCTGCAGGTGGGCGAAACCGGCGTAGCCGCGACCGAAATCGTCGAGGCTGATGCCGATGCCTGCCGTGCGCAGGCGGTGCAGGTGTTCCAGGGCCGTGCCTTCGGGGTCGAGGATGGTGGTCTCGGTGATCTCCAGTTCCAGATGGCGATTGTCGATGCCGTACGCAGTCAATAGCGCCAGCAGGCGCTCGCTGAAATCGGCCTGGCGCAGTTGCAGTGCCGAGACGTTCACCGCCAAGGGCGTCTCGCGGCCCTCGGCGTGCCAGCGAGCCAGTTCTTCGCAGGCCAGGCGCAGTACCTCCCAGCCGAGTTCGACGATGAAACCGCTGCGCTCGGCCATGCCGATGAAGCGGTCCGGGTAGAGCAGCCCGAATTCCGGATGGTCCCAGCGCACCAGCGCCTCGTAACCCTGCACCTGCAAGGTGTCCAGGCGCACCTGCGGTTGGTAGTGGAGCACGAACTGGCGTTCGGCCAGGGCACTGCCCAGGGCTTGTTCGAGGGTGAAGGCCTGGATGTCGGGCAGGTTCAGCGACGGGTCGAAGAAGCGGTACTGGGCGCGGCCGGCCTGCTTGGCCGAATACATCGCCGCGTCCGCGCAGCGGATCAGGCTGTCGACCTCCTGGCTGTCACGCGGGGCGATGCTGACGCCGATGCTCGGGCTGGTATTGACCTCCTTGCCATCCAGGGCATAAGTGGCCGAGAGCTTGGCCACCAGTGCACGCACCCAGGCATCGATTTGTTCTTCGCTGCGGTTGCCGGCCAGCAGCACCACGAACTCGTCGCCGCCAAAGCGCGACGCTTCGTCTTCTGGCTCGAGCAGGCGCTGGATACGCCCGGCCACCGCCTGCAGCAGCAGGTCGCCGATCTTGTGGCCCAGTGAATCGTTGATCGACTTGAAGCGGTCCATGTCGATGAACAGCACCGCAGTCAGGCGCCTGCGCCCGCGCTGTCGGGCCAGTGCCTGGGCCGCCACTTCGACGAACTGGCGACGGTTGTGCAGACCGCTGAGGTGGTCGGTGGCGGCGGCGTGGCTGCTGCGCCGGTGGGCCTCTTCCAGGCGGCCGATCAATTCCTGGTTCACCTGCTGCGCCTGTTCCAGTTCGGTAAAGGCGTCCTGGCGCTTGCGCAGCAGGCGCAGCCCCCAGGCCAGGCCGCCGAGGATCAGCACGGTCATGCACAGGTTCAGCCAGAACTGGCGTTGGTAGGCGAGGGTGGTCGGGGCGAGGATCTCGTCCTGGCGCTGGCTCACCACGACGCTGAAGCCGCGCTCGGCCACGCGCCGGTACAGGCTCTGGAAGCTGCCCTCGTAGCTGTACTGGGTGAACTGTCCGGATTCGCCTTCGCTGTCGGGCACCTCCGGCGCCAGGGTTTCGCCGGCTACCACCACGCCGCTGCCGTCGATGCGCACCCGCTCGCGGCCATCGGCCTGGAGCAGGCGCAGCATGCCGCTGCGGCCCAGGTCGATATGTTGGAAAAGCATCGCCAGGTAGCCGACGTCCAATTGCACCACCAGGACGCTGTCGACCTCTCGGCCACGCAGGTCGGTCAGCGGCAGCAGAAAAGGCAGTCGCCAGTTGGGCAGGGTGGGTGTCGTCGCGTGTGCTGGCGTGCTCGGCATGAACGGCTTGAAGCCATGGCGCGACACGTGCTGGCGAAGTTGGTCGAGCCAGTCGTCCGACAGCCGTGGCGCTTCGTCGCTGTGACTGGCGGCGACCAGACGGCCCTGGCGGTCGTACAGGCTCATGCGCTTGAACACCGGATCTTCGGCCAACAGCCGCGCCAGGCTCAGGCTGCCTTGGCGCGCGCCGAGCAGGTCGTTGCGGCTGACCCGACTCACCGCTTGGGCACGGTCGACCAGTTGGCGCAGACTCTCGCCGACGATGTTGGCCAGGTTCAGGTGCTCGGCCGCCTTGGCGGCCAAGGCGTCGTGCCGGGCGGCGGCCTTTTGAGCCACGTGCAGCCCCCACACAAACGCCAGGATGACACCGCACAAAATCAGCAGCAGCAGGGGCAGCAGCCCAGCAGGCGAGAGGTAAGGGCGCTTCACTTCATCCGAGTTCCAAGGGGCTGGGAGGCTCGAAAATAAGTCAGGCAGATGACAGGAGAATGACTGATGGCAAAGTGCCTTGCCTGTTTTACAGTCGCTCGCTCTGAGGAAACGGCCTACCTCGTGGCAGGAAGGAAGTATGGCCCCGTTAGGAAATGCTTGGCTCCGACTGTCCAGGGGACTGAACAGAATCATCCCCGGCCATAGCGGCCTTAGGTTTCTAATGACTCAGGAGCTCCTCAATGTTTACAAACAAAGCCCGGCAGGTTATGCCATTGATCCTGCTGACCCTGGCGACGTTGCAGGGTTGCGCCAGCATCGCCGGCGATTCGAGCTACCCCGTCGCCGTCTCGACTACGCCGCCGGGCGCCACCTTCGAAGTGGCCGACAAACGGGGCAAGGTCGTCCACCAGGGTCAGACGCCAGCGGTGGTGGTTCTACCCTCTTCGGACGGCTACTTCAAAGGCCAGACCTACACCCTCACGTTCCGCCGCGAAGGGTTCACCGACCATACGGTCGAGCTCGATTCGAAGATCAGCGGTTGGTATTGGGGCAACATTCTGCTGGGCGGCGTCATCGGCATGTTGGTCGTCGATCCACTTACTGGCGCGATGTACAAGCTTCCTGATGACGTGAAGGTAAAGCTGGACGCGCCGCGCGCCGCACAGGCTTCGGCGGCCTCGTCTGCCGACCTGCGTGTTGCCTCGATCGAAGACCTCACCCCCGCGCAACGCGAGCGGCTCGTCCCGCTGCACTGACGTAGCCACACACGATCGCCGCCGGGCTGTGCCCAGGCGGTCGTTCTCACCCCCTTTGCAAGGTCTTGCAACGGCAGCACGCGTTGGCTTGTCCGCCTTTGTCCCCGCTTCCCCTGTCACCGCTGGCGCACCCGATCCTCTAGCTTTGCCGATTTCCGACTGGCAAAGGCAGGATGCTTAACCATGCGCTTCAGCGAACTGATGGCAGTGCTCTCTACCCGTGCGATCCGACTTCAGCGCGATGATCAGGACCTCATCGTCGACGGTGACGACGACAGCCTCGACGATTCCCTGTGGGATGCACTGGCCGCGCATAAGCCGGCGCTGCTGGAGATGCTCTCCACCCATGACGACGACTGGTTGAGCCCGGCGTTCAAGATCACCCCGGCCATGCTGCCGTTGGTGGCGTTGGACCAGCCTTCCATCGACCGCATCGTCGCCAGCATCCCGGGTGGTGCTGCCAACGTGCAGGACATCTATCCTCTGGCGCCGCTGCAGGAGGGCATGCTTTACCATCACCTGCGCGCCGAAGCCGGCGATCCCTACCTGTTGCAGGCCCAACTGCGCTTTGCCGACCCGGCACACCTGGAGGCCTTCGCCCAGGCCCTGGACTGGGTGATCGAGCGTCACGACATCTTGCGTACCTCACTGTTCTGGGAGCGCCTGGACGAGCCGCTGCAGGTGGTCTGGCGGCGTGCGCCGCTGCACCGTGAAGCGCTGCAACTGGCCGGTCAGGGCGAGCCGCTGGCGCAACTGCGCGCGCTGCACGACAGCCATCACTACCGTTTCGACCTGCGCCAGGCGCCCTTGCTGCGCCTGGTCCACGCCCAGGGCGCGGGCGCCGAAGTGGTCGCGCTGCTGCTGTTCCACCACACGGTGATGGATCACACTGGGCTGGACATCGTCCGTCGCGAGATCGCCGCCTGCCTGGCCGGCGAGGCCGAGCGCCTAGGGCCGCCAGTGCCGTTTCGCAACCTGCTGGCGCAGGCGCGCCAGGCCTTGGACGTGCCCGCCCACGAAGCCTTCTTCAAGGCCATGCTGGCCGATATCGATACGCCGACCCTGGCCTTTGGTGCGGCCGAACTCGACGACAGCCCAGTGCAGGACGCCCGCTTGACCCTGGACCGTGACCTGAGCGCGCGCCTGCGTACCCAGGCCCGGCAATTGGGCGTGAGCCCGGCGGCCATCGCTCACCTGGGCCTGGGTCGTGTGCTCGGCGCACTGTCGGGCAATGACTCGGTGGTGTTCGGCACTGTGTTGCTCGGGCGAATGGAAGCCGGCGAGGGCGGCGAGCAGGCGCTCGGCATGTTCATCAACACCTTGCCGCTGCGCATCGACGTGGGCGCGGTCAGCGTGCGTGACGCCCTGCAGGCCACCCACAGAGCCCTGACCGGTGTACTCGGCCACGAACAGGCGCCCCTGGCCCTGGCCCAGCGGTGCAGCGGCGTGGCGGCACCTGCGCCGCTGTTCAACACGGTGTTCAACTACCGGCACAGCGAGGCGGGCGACGCGGCCGATGTCATCGACATCGCGCCTGGCATCCAGGTGCTGGGCGCCGAAGAGCGCACCAACTATCCGCTGACGCTCAACCTCGATGATCTCGGCGAAGACCTGCGCATCACCGCGCTGGTCGGCTGCGGCCTGGGTGCTGCGCGTGTGGCCGGCTACCTGGGGCGTGCGCTGGAGCAGGTGGTGCAGGCCCTGGAACACGCACCGCAGGCACGGCTCGACAGCCTCGACATCCTGCCGCCGTACGAGCGCGAGCACTTGCTGCACGGCCTCAACCCGCCAGTGCCCGCGTTCGCCCAGACGCCGCTGCTGCATCAGCGCTTCGAGGCCCATGCCCGTTCGCGCCCGCAAGACACCGCCTTGATCTTCGAGCAGCAGAGCCTGAGTTACGCCGAGCTCAACGAGCGCGCCAACCAGCTCGCCCATCGCCTGATCGCACTCGGCATCGGTCTGGACGACCGCGTGGCGATCTGCGTCGAGCGTGGCCTGGGCATGCTGGTCGGCCTGCTGGGCGTGCTCAAGGCCGGCGCTGGCTACGTGCCCATCGACCCGGCCTATCCTGCCGAGCGCATCGCGTTCACCCTGAAGGACAGCGCCCCGCGCGCGGTGCTCGGCGAGCGCGACTGCCTGGCGCTGCTGGGCAGCCTCGACGCCCCGCTGATCGACCTGAATGACCCGCAACTGTCGCAACAACCCACCCACAACCCGGCACGCGCCGGTCTGCTGCCCTCGCACCTGGCCTACGTCATCTACACCTCCGGCTCCACCGGCCTGCCCAAAGGGGTGATGGTCGAGCATGGCAACATGGCCCGGCTGTTCAGCGCCACCGAGTCCTGGTTCGACTTCAACCGTCTGGATACCTGGGCGCTGTTCCACTCGTTCGCCTTCGACTTCTCGGTCTGGGAAATCTGGGGCGCGCTGGCCTACGGCGGGCGTCTGCTGATCGTGCCGCAGCGTGTCAGCCGTTCGCCGGACGAGTGTTACGCCTTGCTCTGCCGCAGCGGCGTGAGCGTACTCAACCAGACCCCCAGTGCCTTCCGTCAATTGATCGCCGCCCAGGGCCGCAGCGCGCTGCAGCATTCCCTGCGCCAGGTGATCTTCGGCGGCGAAGCGCTCGAGCCTGGGCTGCTCAAGCCGTGGTACGCGCGCATCGGCAACGCCGGCACACGCCTGGTGAACATGTACGGCATCACCGAAACCACGGTGCACGTCACCTACCGTCCTTTGCAGGCCGCCGATGCGCAACGGGTGGGCGTCAGCCCGATCGGCGAGCGCATCCCCGACCTGCAGGTGTATGTGCTGGACGCCCAGCGCCAACCCGTGCCGGTCGGGGTGGTCGGCGAGCTGTACGTGGGCGGCGCCGGTGTGGCGCGCGGCTATTTGAACCGCGAGGCGCTGAATGCCGAGCGTTTCATCGCCGATCCGTTCAACCCGGGCGGACGTTTGTACCGCACTGGTGACCTGGCACGTTGGGTCGACGATGGCAGCCTGGACTACCTCGGACGCAACGACGACCAAGTGAAGATTCGCGGTTTCCGCATCGAGCTGGGCGAGATCGAAGCGCGCCTGGCGGCGTGCCCCGGCGTGCGCGAGGCGGTGGTGATCGCTCGTCCAGACAGCGCCGGTGAGCCGCGGCTGATCGCCTACTGGCTGGCCGCCGAGGGCGCCGCGCCCGAGGCCGCCGACCTGCGTGATGGTCTGCTCCAGCACCTGGCCGACTACATGGTGCCGGCGGCCTTCGTGCAACTGGAGGCGTTTCCCCTCACCGCCAACGGCAAGCTCGACCGCAAGGCCTTGCCCGAGCCCGACGGCGACGCCTTCGCCCGGCGTGCCTTCGAGGCGCCGCACGGCGAGGTGGAGCAGCGCATCGCCGCGCTGTGGCAGGATCTGCTGGGCGTCGAGCGCATCGGCCGGCACGACAACTTCTTCGAACTGGGTGGACATTCGCTGCTGGCGGTCAAGCTGGTCGAGCGCATGCGCCAACAGGAACTGGCCGCCGACGTGCGCGTCCTGTTCGGCCAGCCGACGTTGGCCGCACTGGCAGCGGCGGTGAGTACCGAGCGGCCGACGGCGGTCCCGGTCAATCGCATTCCGGCCGGCTGCACGCATGTCGAAGCGGACATGCTCAGCCTGGCCGACCTCGACCAGCCGGCGCTGGATGCACTGATCGCCCGGCTGCCCGGTGGCGCCGCCAACGTCCAGGACATCTACGGCCTGGCGCCGCTGCAACAGGGCATCCTCTATCACCATCTGGCCAGCACCGGGGCCGACCCCTACGTCCTGCGGGCACGCTTCGCCTTCGACGAACCGGCGCACCTGCACGACTTCCTCGAGGCCTTGAACCGGGTCATCGCTCGCCATGACATCCTGCGCACCAGCCTGCACTGGGAAGGCCTGCCCGAGCCGGTTCAGGTGGTGCACCGCGAGGCGCCTCTGGTCCTGAGCGAGACGGCCGACCTGCACCGCCTGGACCTGACCCGCGCGCCGCTGATGCACCTGCTGCCGCACCGCGAAGGCGAGCGTCTGCAAGTGACCCTGCTGCTGCACCATATCCTGCTCGACCATACCGCCGTCGAGCTGCTGGTGGCCGAAGTCAGTGCTGCCTTGCAAGGCCAGCCGCTGCGGCTGGACAGCGTGCCGTACCGCAATTACGTGGCGCGTGCCCGTCTGGATGCCGATCCTGGCGCCGATGAAGCGCTGTTCCGCGAGCTGCTCGGCGATATCGACGAACCCACCGAGGTGTTCGGCCTGCGCGATGTGCAGGGCAACGGCGTCGAGGTGATCGACAGCCAGCACAGCCTCGACCCGACCGTGGCCGGGCGCCTGCGCGTCCAGGCGCGCAGCCTGGGGGTGAGCATCGCCAGCTTGGTGCATCAGGCCTGGGGGCAGGTGCTGGCGCAGCTCAGCGGTCAGTCCGAGGTGGTGTTCGGCACTGTGCTGCTCGGTCGCCTGCAAGGCGGTGCCGGCGCCGACCGCGCGCTGGGCATGTTCATCAACACCTTGCCGTTGCGCGTCAGCGTCGATGCCGTGGGCGCTGCCGAAGGCGTGCGCCGCACTCACCAACGCCTGGCTCGATTGCTGGGGCGCGAGCAGGCTTCGCTGGCGCTGGCCCAGCGTTGCAGCGGTGTACCGGCCACCCAGGCGCTGTTCACCAGCCTGCTGAATTTCCGTCATAGCACCGCCAAGGTCGCTGGCGATGGCCTGGGCTGGTCAGGCATCGAGCTGCTGGCCTCGCGTGAGCGCAGCAACTACCCGCTGGTGGTCAACGTCGATGACCTCGGCCAGGGCCTGGCCTTCACCGTGCAGGCGGTGCCGCAGGTCGATGGCGGGCAGGTCTGTGCGCTGCTGGACAGTGCCTTGAGCCAGTTGGTCGAGGCCTTGGAACAATCGCCGCAACGCCCGCTGCACGACCTCTCGTGCCTGTCTGATCAAGCCCGTGAGCAGGTGTTGCAAGGCTTCAACGCCACCGCCCGCGACTACCCACGCGATCAGCCGCTGCATGCCCTGTTCCAGGCCCGCGCTGCGCAGACCCCCGAGGCCGTGGCGGTGATCCATGGCCAGCGCCGGTGGACCTATGCCGAGCTGGCCGAGCACGCCAATCGCCTGGCTCGCCACCTGCTGGAACTGGGCGTGCGCCCCGGGCACCGGGTGGCCTTGCTGCTGCCACGTAGCGTCGACCTGCTGGCCAGTCAACTGGCGGTGAGCAGTTGCGGTGCGGTCTACGTCCCGCTGGACGCCAATGCCCCGGTCGAGCGCCAGACCTTCATGGTCCAGGACAGCCGTGCCCAAGTGCTGTTGACCCATGCCGACCAGCCCGCGCTGGGCCACGCCACCCGAGTCGAGCTCGACGCCCTGGCGCTGGACGCCTACCCGGCGCATGCCCTGGACCTCGCGGTGGACGCTGGCGCGCCGGCCTACGTCATGTACACCTCCGGCTCCACCGGCCTGCCCAAAGGCGTGCTGGTGCCCCATCGGGCCGTGGTGCGCTTGGTGATCGACAACGGCTTTGCCGACTTCCAGGCCAGCGACCGGGTGGCCTTCGCGTCCAACCCGGCTTTCGACGCCAGCACCCTGGAGGTGTGGGCACCGCTGCTCAACGGCGGCTGCGTGGTGGTCATCGATCAGCATCAGGTGCTGTCGCACCAGGCCTTGGGCCAAGCGCTGCGCGACCAGGGCGTCACCGTACTCTGGCTGACCGCCGGACTGTTCCATCAATACGCCGCCCAGTTGTTGCCGGCCTTCGTCGGGCTGCGCTACCTGATGGTCGGCGGCGATGTGCTCGATCCCCAGGTGATCGCCCAGGTGCTGCGTGACGGCGCCCCGGCACACCTGCTCAACGGCTACGGCCCAACCGAGGCCACCACCTTCACCACCACCCACGAGATACGCAGCGCGGGCGAGGGCGCGATCCCGATTGGTCGCCCGATCGGCAACACCCGCTGCTACGTGCTCGATGCCCGGCACCAGCCGCTGCCGGTGGGCGCGGTCGGCGAGCTGTACATCGGCGGCGACGGGGTCGCCCTGGGCTATCTGAACCAGCCGGCCCTGACCGCCGAACGCTTCTTCGACGACCCGTTCAGCCACGCGCCGCAGGCACGCATGTACCGCAGCGGCGACCTGGTCAGTTGGCAGGCCGACGGCACCTTGCGCTACCTGGGGCGCAACGACCAGCAGGTCAAGCTGCGCGGTTTCCGCATCGAGCTGGGTGAGATCGAAGCGCGCCTGGCGGCCTGCGCCGGGGTGCAGGACGCGGTGGTGCGGGTGCGCGAGGACACCCCAGGCGACAAACGCCTGGTGGCCTGGTTCAGCGCGGCCGGCCAGGCACCCGCCTTGGCCGAGCTGCACGCGCAACTGCAGGGGCAACTGCCCGACTACATGCTGCCCTCGGCCTATGTGCAGGTCGCGCAGTGGCCGCTGACCGCCAATGGCAAGCTCGACCGCCAGGCCCTGCCGGCACCGGACCACAGCGCTGTGGTCAGCCGCCAGTTCGTCGCGCCCCAGGGCGAGGTGGAGCGGCAACTGGCGGCGATCTGGGCCGAGGTGCTGAAGGTGGAACAGGTCGGTCGCTTCGATCATTTCTTCGAGCTCGGCGGACACTCGCTACTGGCGGTGAACCTGATCGAGCGCATGCGCGTGGCGGGCCTTGCCGCCGACGTGCGCGTGCTGTTCGCCCAGCCGACCCTGGCGGCGCTGGCCGCAGCGGTTGGCAGTGGGCGCGAGGTGCAGGTGCCGGACAACCGCGTGCCCGCCAACGCCCAGCAGATCACCCCGGCGATGCTCAGCCTGATGCAACTGGACCAGGCAGCCATCGACGCCATCGTCGCGACCGTGCCTGGGGGGGCGGCCAACGTGCAGGAGATCTACCCGCTGGCGCCGTTGCAGGAAGGCATTCTCTATCACCACCTGAGCGCCACCCAGGGCGACCCCTACCTGCTGCAATCACGCCTGGCCTTCGACAGCCTCGAACGCTTGCAGACCTGGGCGGCGGCCTTGCAGCAGGTGATCGACCGCCATGACATTCTGCGCACCTCGTTGGCATGGGAGGGCCTGGACCAGCCTGTGCAGGTGGTCTGGCGCCAGGCGTCGCTGCAGGTCAGCGAAGTGGCGTGCGAGGGCAAGGGTGCGGTGATCGATCAGTTGCAGGCGCGCTTCGATGCCCGTCAGCAGCGCCTGGACCTGGCCCGTGCGCCGCTGATGCGCCTGGTCTACAGCCACGACCCGGTCCACGGCGAAGTGGTGGCGATCCTGCTGTTCCATCACCTGGCGCTGGATCACACCGCCATGGACGTGGTCGGCGCGGAAATGCACGCGCTGCTGTGCGGCGATGCGAGCCGCCTGAGTACGCCGGTGCCGTACCGCAACTACGTGGCGCAAGCGCGCCTGGGCAATGACACGGCCGCCGCCGAGGCGTTCTTCCGCGACATGCTCGGCGATATCGACGAGCCGACCCTGCCGTTCGGCCAGCACGACGTGCAGGGCGAAGGCCACGGCATCGAAGAGGCTCACCTGACCCTGGATGCCGACCATGCGCTGCGCCTGCGTGAACAGGCGCGGTCGCTCGGCGTGAGTGCCGCGAGCCTGATGCACCTGGCCTGGGCGCGTCTGATCGGCGTGCTGGCCAACCGCAGCGAGGTGGTGTTCGGCACCGTGCTCATGGGCCGCCTGCAGGGCGGTGAAGGCGCCGACCGGGCGCTGGGGGTGTTCATCAACACCTTGCCGCTGCGCATCGACACCCAGCTCGGCGTGGCCGAGGCGGTGCGCGCCACCCATGCGCGGCTCTCGGCGCTGCTCGGCCACGAGCAGGCCTCATTGGCCCAGGGCCAGCGCTGCAGCGGCGTGCCGGCCGGGCAGCCGCTGTTCAGCGCCTTGCTCAACTACCGCCACAGCGCCGCCGACACTCCGCGTGACGGCCAGGGCATCTGGCAGGGCGTGCGCCTGCTCGGCGGTGAGGAGCGCAGCAACTATCCGTTGACCCTGAGCGTCGACGATCGCGGCGAGGGCTTCACCTTCAGCGTGCTGACCCTGGCCGAGATCGGTGCCGAGCGGGTCGCACAGTGGATGGCCAACACCGTGGCGCAACTGCTGCAAGCCCTGGAACGGGCACCGGACGTGCGCGTGGACGAACTGTCGCTGCTCGACAGTGAGGAACGCCGCCACCTGCTGGTGGATTTCAACCCGACGCCACGCGCCTATCCGCAGGACGCAACCGTCCACGCGCTGGTCGAAGCCCGCGCGGCGCAGAGCCCACAGGCCCTGGCCGTGGTGCAGGGCAGCACGACGCTGAGCGTTGAGGCACTCAACCGCGCGGCCAACCGCCTGGCCCATCACCTGATCGGACGCGGCGTAGTCCCCGGCGACCGGGTCGCCTTGTGCCTGCCGCGTACGCCGCAGCGTCTGGTGGCGCTGCTGGCGGTGCTCAAGGCCGGCGCCGCCTATGTGCCGGTGGACCCGCAGTACCCGGCCGAACGCATCGCCTACCTGCTCGAAGACAGCGCCCCGGCCCTGGTGCTAGCCGAGTCGAGTCATTCGGACCTGCCGCAGGCCGTCGCGCGCCTGGATCTGGACCGTGAGGACTTTTCCGGGGTCGCCGAGCACGACCCGAAGGTGGCCGGTCTAGACGCCTCGGCGCTAGCCTATGTGGTGTACACCTCAGGTTCCACCGGCCAGCCCAAGGGCGTGATGGTCGAGCACCGCACCCTGGCCAACCTGGTGCACTGGCATTGCGAGGCCTTCGCCGTAGAAACCGGCACCCACACCTCGAGCGTCGCCGGTTTCGGCTTCGACGCGCTGGCCTGGGAAGTCTGGCCGGCGCTGTGCGCCGGGGCGGTGCTGCACCTGCCGCCGGCTGAGGTGGCCAACGAACAGGTGGATGCCTTGCTCGACTGGTGGGCCGCGCAGCCGCTGCAGGTCAGCTTCCTGCCCACGCCGGTGGCCGAACAGGCGCTGCGCCGTCAGCGACACCCGGTGAGTCTGCGCACGCTGCTGATCGGCGGCGACCGCCTGCGTCAGTTCGAGCGCGATCCGGGCTTTGCCGTGGTCAACAACTACGGCCCCACCGAAACGACGGTGGTCGCCACCTCCGGCCAGGTGCAGGTCGGCGCGCCGCTGCACATCGGCGCGGCCATCGCCAACACCCGCGTCTACGTGCTCGATGGGCGGCGGCAACTGGTCCCCGTGGGCGCCACGGGCGAGCTGTACATTGCCGGGGCCGGCGTCGCGCGGGGCTACCTGAACCGTGCGCAGATGACTGACGAGCGCTTCCTCGCCGATCCGTTCAGCAACGAGGTCGGTGCGCGCATGTACCGCAGTGGTGACCTGGTGCGCTGGAACGCCGATGGCACCCTCGACTACCTCGGACGCAACGATGACCAGGTGAAGATTCGCGGCGTGCGCGTCGAGCTGGGCGAGATCGAAGCGGCGCTGGCCGCCCAGCCGGGCGTGGCCGATGCCGTGGTGCTGGTGCGTGGCGAGCAGTTGCTGGCGTGGTACACCGGCGATGCTTCGGCCGATGCCCTGCGTCAGGCGCTGCGTGTCAGCTTGCCCGCGCACCTGCTACCGCTGGCCTTCATGCGCCTGGAGGCATTGCCGTTGACCGCACACGGCAAGCTCGACCGCAAAGCGTTGCCTGCACCGGACCCGGCCGACCTGCCGGTGGCGGCCTACGAGGCGCCGCAGGGTGAGATCGAACAGCGCATGGCCGCGGTGTGGGCCGAGCTGCTGGGCCTGGAGCGGGTAGGGCGGCACGCCAACTTCTTCGAGCTGGGCGGCCATTCGCTGCTGGCCGTCAGTTTGATTGAGCGCCTGCGCCAGCAGGGGCTGGAGGCCGATGTCCGGCTGCTATTCAGCCAACCGAGCGTGGCGGCGCTGAGCGCAGCGCTGGGCCAGAGCCGCGAAGTGCAGGTGCCGGCCAATCGGATTGGCAACGAGTGCACGCGGATCACGCCGGACCTGCTCAGCCTGGTCGAACTGGACCAGGCCACCCTCGACCGCGTGCTGGCCAACGTGCCGGGCGGGGCGGCCAATGTGCAGGACATCTACCCCCTGGCGCCGTTGCAGGAAGGCATTCTCTACCACCATCTGAGTGCCAAGGGCGCCGATCCCTACCTGCTGCACTCGCAGCTGAGGTTCGACAGCCTGGCGCGCTTGCAGGCGTTCGCCGGTGCCTTGGCGCAGGTCATCGCCCGCCACGACATCCTGCGCACTGCCGTGCTCTGGGACGGATTGCCACAGCCGTTGCAGGTGGTCTGGCGCCATGCCGAACTGCCGCTGATCGACCTCGACGCCACGCCAGACGCGCGCTTCGACACCTTGGCCCTGGATCGACCGCCGCTGCTGCGCCTGTTGTACCGCCGCACGCCCGACGCGGTGCAGGCGCGCCTGCAGTTCCACCACCTGATCCTCGACCACACCGCGCTGGACGTGGTACGCGCCGAATTGCTCGGCTACCTACAGGGCCTGCCTGAGCCAACCGAGCCGGCGGTGCCCTACCGCAACTACGTGGCCCAGGCGCGCCTGGGCGTCAGTGAGGCCGAGCACGAAGCCTTCTTCCGCGGGCAACTGGGCGATATCGACGAGCCCACCTTGCCGTTCGGTCTGCGTGACATCCAGGCCGATGCCGGGCAGATCGAGCAGGCTCAGGTGCTGCTGGAGCCGAGCTTGAGCCTGCGCTTGCGCAGCCAGGCGCGCCAGTTGGGCGTGAGCACCGCCAGCCTGTTGCACCTGGCCTGGGCGCGTGTGTTGGGGTGCGCCACTGGCCGCGAGCGCGTGGTGTTCGGCACCGTGCTGCTGGGGCGCATGCAGGGCGGCGCTGGTAGCGGCCACGGCCTGGGCATGTTCATCAACACCTTGCCGCTGCGCCTGGACCTGGCCGGGTTGAATGTGCGTGACGGCGTGCGGGCGACCCATGCGCAGTTGAGTGCGCTGATGACCCATGAGCATGCCTCGCTGGCCCTGGCCCAGCGTTGCAGCGGTGTGCAGGCACCCTTGCCGCTGTTCAGCGCCATGCTCAACTACCGCCACAGCGCCAGCGCTGCCGAAAGCGAGCGCCAGCGTGCGGCGTGGCAGGGTATCGAGACCTTGGCCAGCGAAGAGCGTACCAACTACCCGCTGAGCCTCAATGTCGACGACCTGGGCGACGATCTGCGCCTGACCGTGCAGGTGTTGCCGGTGGTGGGTGCTGCGCGGGTGTGCGGGCAATTGCAGCAGGTGCTGGGTGAGCTGGCCGATGCCTTGGAGCAACGACCGGAATCGCCACTGGCGCAGCTTCAGGTGCTGGAGCCGCACGAGCGTCGGCGCTTGCTGGTCGAGTTCAACGACACGGCGGCGGACTACGACCTGACGCAGACGGTCCATGGCCTGTTCGAGGCGCAAGTGGTGCGTACGCCGGCGCGCATCGCCGTGCGCGCCGAACAGGCGGCACTGAGCTATGACGAACTCAACGCCGAGGCCAACCGATTGGCGCATCACCTGATGGCCCTGGGCGTCAGGCCAGACGACCGCGTGGCGATCTGCGTCGAGCGGGGGCTGTCGATGGTGGTCGGCTTGCTGGCGATTCTCAAAGCCGGCGGCGCCTACGTGCCGGTCGATCCGGACTACCCGGTCGAGCGCATCCGCCACATGCTCACCGACAGCGCGCCCACGGCAGTGCTGGGCCATGCCGCCACCCGCGCGCTGTTGGCTGAGTTCGACGTGCCGCTGCTCGACCTCGATCTGCCTATTTGGCGCGAATTGCCCTGCGACAATCCCGAGGTAGCAGGGCTGACGCCGGAACACCTGGCCTACGTGATCTACACCTCGGGCTCCACGGGCCTGCCCAAAGGCGTGATGAACGAACACCGCGGCGTGGTCAACCGCCTGCTGTGGACCCAGGACGCCTACGGCCTGGGCGCCGAAGACGTGGTGTTGCAGAAAACCCCGTTCAGCTTCGATGTGTCGGTGTGGGAGTTCTTCTGGCCGTTGCAGACCGGTGCGCAACTGGTCATGGCGCGATTTGGCGGCCACCGTGATCCGCAGTACTTGCGTCAGGTGATCGCCGAGCGCAGCGTGACCACGCTGCACTTCGTGCCCTCCATGCTCGACGTGTTCCTGGCCTTCGGCGACGCCGAACCCGCTCAGCTCAAGCGCGTGCTGTGCAGTGGCGAGGCGCTGCCGGGCAGCCTGGTGCGGCGCTTCAAGGCGCAACTGCCGAGTGTCGAGCTGCACAACCTGTACGGCCCGACCGAGGCGGCGGTGGATGTCAGCGCCTGGCACTGCGCCGAGCCGCTGGCGCAGACGCCGGACAACACGCCCATTGGCAAGCCCATCGCCAACACCACGCTGTACGTGCTCGATGCGCAAGGCCAGCCGGTACCGCAAGGCGTGGCCGGCGAGCTGTACATCGGTGGCGTGCAGGTCGCCCGTGGCTACCTGAATCGCGACGACCTGAGCGCCGAGCGCTTCATCGATGACCCGTTCGGCACTCGACCCGGCGCGCGCCTGTACCGCACCGGTGACCTGGCCCGGCATCTGGCCGACGGTACCTTGGAGTACCTGGGCCGCAATGACGATCAGGTGAAGATCCGTGGCCTGCGCATCGAGCTGGGTGAAATTCAGGCCTGTCTGACCCGTGTGCCCGGCATTCAGGAAGCCGTGGTACTGGCGGTGGATCAGCGTTTGGTCGCCTATTACACCGGTACCGTGCAGGCGCTGGACACCCTGCGCCAGACCCTCGCCAGGCAACTGCCGGCGTTCATGGTGCCAGCGCTGTTCGTGCACCTGGCAGCCTTGCCGCTGAGCCCCAACGGCAAGCTCGACCGCAAGGCGCTGCCGGCGGCCAGCGTGCCGGACGAGCGCCCCTACGAAGCGCCCGAGGGCGACACCGAGCAGTTGCTGGCGGCGCTCTGGGCCGAGTTGCTGGGCGTGCAGCAGGTGGGCCGGCACGACAACTTCTTCGAACTCGGCGGCCACTCGCTGCTGGCGGTGACCCTCACCGCGCGCCTGCGCCAGGAAGGCCTGGAGGCCGATGTGCGAGCGCTGTTCGAGCAACCGACACTGGCGGGCTATGCCGCCATCACAGACAGAATGGAGATCGTCCTGTGAGCATCAACGAACTGTTGGCCACCCTGTCGGCCAAGGATATCCAGCTGGCCCTCAAGGACGGGCAACTGGCCGTGCAGGGCAACCGCCAGGCGCTGAGCGATCCCGCGCTGGTGGCGAGCCTGCGCGAACACAAGCCGGCACTGGTCGCACTGATCGAGCGCGGCGAGTATGTCGCCCGCAGTGGCGCCGCGCCGATCCCGGCCAATGCTATCCCGGCGCACTGCACGCGGATCACGCCGGCGCTGCTCAACCTGGTCGAACTTGACCAGGCCTGCATCGACAGCCTGGTGGAATCGATTCCCGGTGGCCACGCCAACGTGCAGGATATCTACCCGTTGGCGCCGTTGCAGCAGGGCATCCTCTATCACCACGCCAGCGCCGAAGGTAGCGATCCGTACATCATGCAGTCACGCTTCGCCTTCGCCAGCCGGGGGCACCTGCTGGCGTTCGTCGAGGCCTTGCAGGCGGTGATCGACCGTCACGATATCCTGCGCACTTCGGTGCACTGGCAGGGCCTGGAGGCGCCGCTGCAGGTGGTGTGGCGCCAGGCGCGCCTGGCGGTGTGCGAGGTGGCGTCGGTCGATGAGCGCATCGACCTGACCCAGGCGCCGCTGGTGCGCCTGCTCTGTGAACCGCTGGCCGGCGATGGCCGGCTGTACGCCACGCTGCAGTTCCATCACATCGCCCTGGACCACAGCGCGTTGGAGGTGGTGCGCCATGAGATGCAGGCGGTGCTGCGCGGACAGGGTCAGTCGCTGGGCGCGCCGGTGCCGTTTCGCAACTACGTGGGCCAGGCCCTGCTGGGCGTGAGCCAGGCGCAGCACGAGGCGTTTTTCCGCGAGCAACTGGGCGACATCGCCGAGCCGACCCTGGCCTATGGGTTGCAGGACGTGCAAGGCGATGGCCGTGCGCCGCTGGAGGCCAGCCTGACGCTGCCTGTGGCGTTGTCTGCGGGCCTGCGCAGTCAGGCGCGCAGCCTTGGGGTGAGCCTGGCCAGCCTGTTCCACCTGGCCTGGGCGCGGGTGCTGGGCGGGTTGACCGGGCGCGAGGCGGTGGTGTTCGGCACGGTGCTGATGGGGCGTCTGATGGGCGCCGAGGCCAACGACCGCGCCTTGGGCATCTTCATCAATACCTTGCCGCTGCGGGTGGACCTGGGCGATGACGAGCTGATCCCGGCCATCAAGGCCACCCACAAACGCCTGACCACCCTGATGCGCCACGAGCATGCGCCGCTGGCCCTGGCCCAGCGCTGCAGTGGCGTGGATGCGCCGACGCCGTTGTTCAACGCTTTGCTCAACTACCGTCACAGCGCCCCGGTCGCCGAGGGGCAGGCGCGTTCGGCCTGGGACGGTATCGAGGTGCTGGCCAGCGAAGAACGCACCAACTACCCGCTGACGTTGAGCGTCGATGACCTGGGCCAGGACCTGCGCCTGACCTTGCTGTACAGCGCCCAGGTGCCGGGCGAGCGTGTCTGCGCCTATCTGCAAAAGACCCTGGCCAGCCTGGTGCACGCCTTGCAGCACACCCCAGAGCGGGCGGTCGGGCAACTGGACATGCTGCCCGACGCCGAGCGCGAGCACCTGCTGGAGCATTTCAATGCGCACCCTGGCGCTGAGCAAGCGTCGCTCACCGTGCACCAGCGCATCGAGCGGCAGGCGCAGGAGCACCCTGAGGCCGTGGCCGCCACCTGCGGCGACGCCACCCTGAGCTACGCCGAACTGGAGCAACGCGCCAATGGTCTGGCGCGTTGCCTGGTGGCCCTTGGCGTGCAGCCGGAGGACCGCGTCGCCATCCTCGCCCGACGCGGCCTCGATGCCCTGATCGGGCTGCTGGCCACGTTCAAGGCCGGTGCGGGCTACGTGCCGATCGACCCGGCGCACCCCGATGAGCGCATCGCCTATCTGCTCCAGGACAGCGCCCCGACCGCCGTGCTGACCTTGGGCGAGCTGCGCCCGCGCTTGGGCGCGTGCAGCCTGCCGGTGATCGAACTGGATCGCGGCAACTGGCCGTCGAGCGAGCAGGCGCCGGTGGTCGAGACGTTGAGCGTCGCTCACCTGGCCTATGTGATCTACACCTCCGGCTCCACCGGCCTGCCCAAGGGCGTGATGGTCGAGCACCGCACGCTGAACAACCTGATCGACTGGCACTGCCGCGCCTTCGACCTGTGCCACGGTCGGCACACCTCGAGTTTGGCCGGCTTCGGCTTCGACGCCATGGCCTGGGAAGTGTGGCCGGCGCTGTGTGCCGGCGCGACCCTGCACATCGCGCCGTCCAGCGAGCAGGGCGAAGACCTCGACGCCTTGCTCGCCTGGTGGCGCGGCTGCCCGCTGGATGTCAGCTTCCTGCCCACTCCGGTGGCCGAATATGCCTTCACCCATCAGCTCGACCATCCGACCTTGCGCACCCTGCTGATCGGTGGCGATCGCCTGCGTCAGTTCAATCGCCACCCCGGCTTCACGGTGGTCAACAACTATGGCCCGACCGAAACCACCGTGGTCGCCAGCTCCGGCGCGGTGACCCCTGGCGGCGTGCTGCACATCGGCGCGCCGGTTGACAATGCCCGGCTCTACGTGCTCGACGCCCACGGCCAGCCGACGCCGCTGGGCGTGGCGGGGGAGCTTTATATCGGCGGCGCCGGCGTGGCCCGCGGCTACCTGGGCCGCCCACAGATGACCGCCGAGCGCTTTCTGGACGACCCTTTCAGCCCGCAGCCGGGCGCGCGCCTGTACCGCAGCGGCGATCTGGTGCGCTGGCTGGACGACGGCACGCTGGAGTACCTCGGGCGCAACGACGATCAGGTGAAGATCCGTGGCGTGCGCATCGAGCTGGGCGAGATCGAGGGTCGTCTGGCGCTGCTGCCAGGGATCAACGAGGCCGTGGTGCTGGCCCGCGAAGACCGTCCGGGGCAGCCGCGCCTGGTGGCGTATTTCACTGGCCAGGACGCCGTCGAAGTGGCCAGCCCCGCGCAGTTGCGCGCCCAGTTGCAGGCCCATCTGCCCGACGCCATGGTACCGGTGGCCTTCGTGCGGCTGGCGGCGCTGCCGCTGACGGCCAATGGCAAGCTCGACCGTCGTGCGCTGCCGGCACCCAGCCGCGCCGACCTGTTCGAGCGCCGCTACGAGGCGCCCCAGGGCGAGCTGGAACAGACCCTGGCCCAGCTCTGGCAAGGCTTGCTGCAGGTGGAACGGGTGGGACGGCACGATCACTTCTTCGAGTTGGGCGGGCACTCGCTGCTTGCCATGCGCTTGGTGGCGCAGGTGCGCCAACGCCTGGGCGTGGAGCTGGCGCTGGGCAGCCTGTTCGCCCAGGCCGAGCTGTCGGCGATGGCCGAGGTGGTGGCCACGGCGGCGCGCAGTGAGTTGCCGGCGGTGCTGGCGGTGTCCCGCGAGCAGCCGCTGCCGTTGTCGTTCGCCCAGCAGCGGCTGTGGTTCCTGGCGCAGATGAACGGTGCCAGCCAGGCCTACAACATCGCCCTGGCGCTGGAGTTGCGTGGCGACTTGGACAGCGCCGCGCTGGCGCAGGCGTTGGCCCTGATCGTCCAGCGACATGAGACGTTGCGCAGCCAGTTCTTCGCCGTCGAAGGCGAGCCGTGGGTGCGGGTCACCGAACAGCGCCTGGTGGTGCAGCGCGAAACCCTGGCGGCCGACGCCGACGAGCAGTTCGTGCGGCAACGGATCCGCGACGAAGCGGCGCAGCCGTTCGACCTGGCTCAGGATCTGCCGCTGCGCGCCCGCGTGTTGCAGATCGAACCGACCCGGCATGTGCTCTTGTTGACCGTGCACCATATCGTCGCCGATGGCTGGTCGATGGGCGTGCTCACCCGTGAGCTGAGCGCGCTGTATTCGGCCCTGCGCGAGGGTCGGCCGGCGCTGCTCGAACCCCTGTCGATCCAGTACGGCGATTACGCCGTGTGGCAGCGCCGTTGGTTGCAGGGCGAGGCGTTGCAGTGCCAGGGGGCGTTCTGGCAGGAAACGCTGTCCGGTGCCCCGGCGCTGCTGAGCCTGCCCACCGACCGACCGCGCCCGGCGCGTCAGGACTACGCCGGCGCCAGCCTGGAGATCCAGCTGGACCCACGCCTGGCGCAGGACCTCAAGGCGCTGTGTCAGCGCCAGCAGGTCACGCCGTTCATGCTGTTCATGGGCGCCTGGGCGGTGCTGCTGGGGCGCCTGTCAGGGCAGACCGACGTGGTGATCGGCACCCCGGTGGCCGGCCGTCGCCAGGCCGAGGTGGAAGGCCTGATCGGCCTGTTCGTCAACTCCCTGGCCATCCGCCTGGACCTGGAAGACGCCCCGGACGTGGCCACTTTGCTGGCGCGGGTCAAGGCGCAGGTGCTGGCGGCCCAGGCCCATCAGGACCTGCCGTTCGAGCAGGTGGTGGACCTGCTCAAGCCGCCGCGCAGCCTGGCCCATACCCCGCTGTACCAGGTGTCGCTGGAATGGCAGGGCGGGCATGACTACGCCACCGGGCTGGAGGGCTTGAGCCTGCGCAACCTGGGGCAGGGCACCGATTTCGCCAAGTTCGACCTGAGCCTGAGCCTGGGCGAAACGGCGCACGGTTTCAGCGGTGCGCTGAGCTATGCGACGGCGCTGTTCGACCGGCAGACCATCGAGCGCTACAGCGGCTATCTGCAACAACTGCTGTGGGCCATGGCCGCTAGCGACGGGGCGGTGTTGTCTCAGGTGGTGTTGCCGGATGCGGTGGAGCGTCGGCGCTTGCTGGTCGAGTTCAACGACACGGCGGTGGACTACGACCTAGCGCAGACGGTCCATGGCCTGTTCGAGGCGCAAGTGGTGCGCACGCCGGCGCGCATTGCCGTGCGCGCCGAACAGGCTGCACTGAGCTATGACGAACTCAACGCCGAGGCCAACCGATTGGCGCATCACCTGATGGCCCTGGGCGTCAGACCGGACGACCGCGTGGCGATCTGCGTGGAGCGGGGGTTGTCGATGGTGGTCGGCTTGCTGGCGATTCTCAAAGCCGGCGGCGCCTACGTGCCGGTCGATCCGGACTACCCGGTCGAGCGCATCCGCCACATGCTCACCGACAGCGCGCCCACGGCAGTGCTGGGCCATGCTGCCACCCGCGCGCTGTTGGCTGAATTCGATGTGCCGCTGCTCGACCTCGATCTGCCTATTTGGCGCGAGTTGCCCTGCGACAATCCCGAGGTAGCAGGGCTGACGCCGGAACACCTGGCCTACGTGATCTACACCTCGGGCTCCACGGGCCTGCCCAAAGGCGTGATGAACGAACACCGCGGCGTGGTCAACCGTCTGCTGTGGACCCAGGACGCCTACGGCCTGGGCGCCGAAGACGTGGTGTTACAGAAAACCCCGTTCAGCTTCGATGTGTCGGTGTGGGAGTTCTTCTGGCCGTTGCAGACCGGTGCGCAACTGGTCATGGCGCGATTTGGCGGCCACCGTGATCCGCAGTACTTGCGTCAGGTGATCGCCGAGCGCAGCGTGACCACGCTGCACTTCGTGCCCTCCATGCTCGACGTGTTCCTGGCCTTCGGCGACGCCGAACCCGCTCAGCTCAAGCGCGTGCTGTGCAGTGGCGAGGCGCTGCCGGGCAGCCTGGTGCGGCGCTTCAAGGCGCAACTGCCGAGTGTCGAGCTGCACAACCTGTACGGCCCGACCGAGGCGGCGGTGGATGTCAGCGCCTGGCACTGCGCCGAGCCGCTGGCGCAGACGCCGGACAACACGCCCATTGGCAAGCCCATCGCCAACACCACGCTGTACGTGCTCGATGCGCAAGGCCAGCCGGTACCGCAAGGCGTGGCCGGCGAGCTGTACATCGGTGGCGTGCAGGTCGCCCGTGGCTACCTGAATCGCGACGACCTGAGCGCTGAACGCTTCATCGATGACCCGTTCGGCACTCGACCCGGCGCGCGCCTGTACCGCACCGGTGACCTGGCCCGGCATCTGGCCGACGGCACCCTGGAGTACCTGGGCCGCAATGACGACCAGGTGAAGATCCGTGGGTTGCGCATCGAACTGGGCGAGATCCAGGCGTGTCTGACCCGTGTCGAGGGCGTCCAGGAGGCGGCCGTGCTGGCGCTGGACGTGCCGCCTTCGGGCAAGCGTCTGGTGGCCTACTACACCGGCGTCGAGCAGGACACCCAGGCGCTGCGCTCCGCGCTGTTGGGGCAACTCCCGGAGTTCATGGTGCCGGCGCAGTTCCTGCACCTGACGCGCCTGCCGTTGAGCCCCAACGGCAAGCTCGACCGCAAGGCGCTGCCGCAGCCCAAGGTCGAAGCCTTGCAGCAACAGGCCTATCACGCCCCGCAAGGGGCTGAAGAAACCCTGGTCGCTGAGCTGTGCGGTCAGTTGCTGGGGCTGGAACGTGTGGGGCGGCACGACAATTTCTTTACGCTGGGGGGCCATTCGCTGCTGGCGGTAACGCTGGTCGCCCGCTTGCGCGCGCGCGGCCTGGCGCTGGATATCCAGGCCCTGTTCAGCGCGCCGGACCTGGCGGCGCTGGCCGCCACGCTGCAGCCGCTGGAGCAGGTGCAGGTACCGGCCAACCGCATCGCCGCCGACTGCACCCGTATCACCCCGGAACTGCTGCCTTTGGTCACCCTGGAGCAGGAGGCGATCGAGCGGATCGTCGCCCAGGTCGAGGGTGGCTGCGCCAATGTCCAGGACATCTACCCACTGGGACCGCTGCAGACCGGCATGCTCTTCCATCACTTGGCCCACGAGGGAGAAGCGGCCTATGTGTTGCAGGCCGACTTCCGCCTGGCCGACCGCAGTCGTCTGCAACGTCTGCACCAGGCCCTGGATCACGTGATCGCGCGGCACGACAGCCTGCGCAGTGCATTCCACTGGCAGGGCCTGGCCGAGCCGGTGCAGGTGGTCTGGCGCCACGCGCCGCTGCAGGTGGTGCAGGCGGGGGATATCGCCGATGTCCGCCAATTCGACCTGGGCCGGGCGCCACTGCTGCGCCTGCTGCACCGCACCGACCCGGACAGCGGGCGGATCGAAGCGAGCCTGCTGTTCCATCACCTGGTCATGGACCATGTGGCCCTGGCACTGCTGCGCAGCGAGCTGCAAGCCTGTCTGCTCGACCAGGCTCAGCAACTGCCGGCGGCTGTGCCCTATCGCAACTACATCGCCCAGTTGCAGCACAGCCACGATCCGGCACGCGCCGAGGCGTTCTTCCGTGAGCAACTGGCAGACATCGACGAACCGACCCTGGCCTATGGCGGCCACGCCCGCCCGCACTTGGACGCCGTGACCGAGCACCATCAGCGACTGGACGCTGCGTTGAGTCGCCGGGTCCGTGAGCTGGCGCGCCAGCAGGGCGTCAGCGCCGCCAGCCTGATGCACCTGGCCTGGGCCCAGGTGCTCGGGCAATTGAGCGGGCGCGACAGCGTGGTGTTCGGCACCGTGCTGCTGGGACGGCTGCGCGGTGGCGAAGGGGCCGAGCGCGGCTTGGGCGTGTACATCAACACTTTGCCGCTGCGCCTGGACTTGGCCGGGCAATCGGCCCAGGCCGCGTTGCAGCAGGCCCATGCCCGTTTGACCGGGCTGCTCGCCCACGAGCAGGCGCCGCTGGCCCTGGCCCAGCGCTGCAGTGCGCTGCCCAACGGCGCGCCGCTGTTCAGTGCGTTGCTCAATTACCGGCATGGCAACCCGGCCGGCGCACACGATGACGAACGCGCGGCCTGGGACGGCATCGAGGTGGTGCAGGCGCAGGAGCGCAGCAACTATCCGCTGGCGCTGAGCATCGACGACCTTGGCGAAGGCTTCAGCCTGACGGCGCAGACCGAGCCCGGTATCGATGCGCGGCGCCTCTGCGGCTATCTGCAGCAGGGGCTCGAGGCGCTATTGCAGGCGCTGGAAGGCGAGCGCCAGGCGGGGCTGGAACAGCTTTCGGTGGTGCCTGCCGACGAAGCGCAACGCCTGCGCGAACGCTTCAATGCCAGCGAACGCCGCTACCCCCGTGACCTGGCAGTGCACCGCCTGTTCGAGCAGCAGGTGGCGCGCCATCCGCTGGCCGTGGCGGCGCGCGAGCAGGACCGCAGCCTGACCTATGCCGAACTCAACGCCCAGGCCAATCGCCTGGCCCATTACCTGATCGAACAGGGCGTGGCGCCGGGTGACCACGTCGCGCTGCTGTTGCCGCGTTCGCTGGAACTGCTGCAAGCGCAGTTGGCCGTGGCCAAATGCGGCGCCGCCTATGTGCCGCTGGACATCCAGGCGCCCGCCGAGCGCCAGGGCTACATGGTGCAGGACTGCCAGGCCGTGGCGCTGATCTGTGCCAGCGACGCGCGCCTGGGCTACCGGGCCCGGCGCATCGACCTCGACCGGCTGGACCTTTCCGGCCAGCCGGAGCACAACCCCGGTCTGGCCCAGGGCGGCGACAGCGTGGCCTATGTGATGTACACCTCCGGTTCCACCGGGGCGCCGAAGGGCGTGCGCGTGGCCAATCGCGGCATCGCCCGCCTGGTGCTCGACGACGGCTACGCCGATTTCAGCGCCCAGGACCGTATGGCCTTCGCCGCCAACCCGGCCTTCGATGCCAGCACCGTGGAGGTCTGGGGCGCCTTGCTCAACGGCGGCCAGGTGCTGGTGATCGACCCGGACACGCTGCTCGACCCCGTGCGCCTGGGGCGTGCGCTGGACGAGGGTGGAGCGACGGTGATGTTCGTCACCACCGCGCTGTTCAACCAGTACGTGCAGATGATCCCGCAGGTGCTGGCTGGGCTGCGGGTGCTGATGTGTGGTGGCGAGCGCGCCGACCCCGAGGCCTTCCGCAGCCTCTTGGCCCAGGCCCCGGCGTTGCGCCTGGTGCACTGCTACGGCCCCACCGAGACCACCACCTACGCCACCGCCGGACAGATCCGCGAGCTGCCGGCAGAGGCCGAGCAGGTGCCCATCGGCACGCCCATCGGCGGCACCCAGGTGTACGTGCTGGATGCCTATCTGCGCCCCGTACCACTGGGCGCGGTGGGCGAGTTGTACATCGGCGGCGACGGCGTGGCGCTGGGCTACCTGAACCGCCCCGAGCTCACCGCCGAACGCTTCCTCGACGATCCCTTCAGCGCGCGGCCTGGCGCGCGGCTGTACCGCACCGGCGATCTGGGCCGTTGGCGCGACGACGGCCAACTCGAATGCCTGGGGCGCAACGACGATCAGGTGAAGATCCGTGGCTTGCGCATCGAACTGGGCGAGATCGAACACCACCTGGCCCAGTGCCCCGGCATCAACGAGGTGGTGGTCATGGCGCAGGGGCTTGCCCCGGGCCAATCGGCGCGTCTGGTCGCCTGGTTTACGGTCCAGGACCCGAGCCTGGAGGTCGGCACTGCGCGCAGTTGGCTGCAGGCGCGTTTGCCCGCCTACATGCTGCCCTCGGCCTGGCTGCGGCTCGATGCGCTGCCTCTCACCAACAACGGCAAGATCGACCGCAAGGCGTTGCCGCAGCCTTCGCCCCAGGACCTGCTGGAGAGCCTGTACCAGGCACCGGCCACGGCGCTGGAGCGGCAGTTGGCCGCGCTGTGGGCGCCGGTGCTGGAGGTCGAGCGGGTGGGGCGGCATGACAGTTTCTTCGACCTGGGCGGCCACTCGCTGTTGGCGATCCGCCTGATCGGCCTGCTGCGCGAGCAGGGGCTGACGGTGTCGCTGGCCGAGCTGTTCCAGCACCCCAGCGTGGCCGCCCTGGCGCAGCACCTGGACAGCGGCGAAGGCGCAAACGTCGAGGCCTTGGTCTGCGTGCGTGCCGAGGGCCGCGAGCCTGCGCTGTTCCTGATTCACGAATTCAGCGGCATGGACTTCTACTTCCCGGTGCTGGGCCGCGCCCTGGACGGCGACTTCCCGATCTACGGCGTGCCGGGCCTGGCCTTGGGCCAGGCCCAGCCCGACACGCTGGAAGCCTTGGCCCGCGCGCAGGTCGAGCGCATCCGCCAGGTGCAGCCGCAGGGGCCGTACCGCCTGGCTGGCTGGTCCTTCGGCGGCCTGCTGGCCTATGAGATCGCCGCGCAACTGCTCGGGGCCGACCAGCCCGTCGAGTTTCTGGGCCTGATTGACACCTGGCAGCCGCGCTGGGTGGACCAGGGCAAGGCGCGCTGGCAGGGGGCACGGGTGCTGCAACGGCAGTTGCTGCTGCATTGCGCCGGCTACTGGCAGGGGCAGGGCGCCGAGGGCGCCGCGCAGTTGGCCCAGGTACAGGCGCTGGATGACGGGCAGGCGTCGTTCGCCGTGTTGCTGACGGCCTGCCGCGAGCAAGGCTTGCTCTATCCCGAGCTGGCCACGGCCGACGATGAGCAATTGCAGTGGTTCTTCGAACGCGAACTGGCCCACGCCCACGCTATGGCGCATTACCGTCCCGAAGCCTTGGGGATCGCCATCCATCTGTTCCAGGCCTGCGACAGCCGCCACCACCACGGCGACGTGGCGCACCTGGGCTGGGACCGTACGGTGCCGGCGGGCCAGTTGCGCTGTATCGAAGTGCCGGGCGATCACCTGAGCATGATGCAGGCGCCGCACGTGCAGGCGCTCGGCTGCGCGCTGGGCGAAGCCTTGCAGGCCGCCCGTGGCGGCGAGGGTGCGCCATGGGCCGATTTCCAGCCGCTGGTAGCGATCCAGAGCGGGCAGGGTGGATACGCCCCGGTGTTCTGCCTGCCGGGTGCGGGCGACAGCGTCACCCGCTTCATCGGCCTGGCCGAAGCGCTGGGCAGCGAGTGGCCGGTGTACGGTCTGCAATCGCGCGGGCTGGACGCTGCCGCCCCGCCGCACAGCAGCATCGAGGCGGCGGCAGCCTGTCATGTGCGGGCCATCGAGGCGCTGCATCCGCATGGGCCGCTGAACCTGGTCGGGCATTCGTTCGGCGGCTGGGTGGCGCATGCCGTGGCGGTGCGTTTGCAGGCACAGGGGCGCGAGGTGCGCTCGCTGACCCTGATCGACAGCGAAGCGCCTGGCAGCGACAGCGTCTGTGGTCGGCCTTACACCGCCACGGCGGCGCTGCAACGGCTGATCGAGTCGCTGCAACTGTCCAGCGGGCGCGACTTGCAGCTCGACCGCGATGCCTTCGCCGCACTGGACGACGCGCAGCAACTGTCGACCTTGCACCAGGCCATGGTGCGGGTCGGCCTGATGCCCGCGCGGTCTTCGCTGCAGGCTCTGCAGGGCATCGCCCGCACGTTCGCCAGCGCGCTGCGCACCCCGTACCTGGCGCCGGGTGTCTACAGCGGCCCGGTGAGCCTGGTGCTGGTGGCCGACGCGACCCTGGATGCCGCCGGCAACCAGCGCGAGCAGGCCGCCATGCAGGCCGGCTGGCAGCGTGTACTGCCGCAATTGACACTATGGCACGGCCCGGGCAACCACTACAGCATCCTCAAGACGCCCGAGGTATTCAGCCTGGCGGCCTGGTGGCATGACGGTCAGCGCCTGGTACGGGTGACTCCTTGATCGCGTAGGGGCTGGGCAGCACCCACGCTGCCCAGTCCCACGCCTGCATTGGCAATGGAAAACGAGTGCTTATGGACAAGAATGGATTTCGCAAGGTCGGCCTGGCCTGCGCTCTGGCCCTGGTGGCCGGCATCGCCCTGTACGCGGTGCAGGCGCCGGCCAAGGCGCCGCGCTACATCACCGCCACGGTCGAACGCGGCGACATCGAGAATGCGGTATTGGCCACGGGGGTGCTCGAAGGCATCCGCCAGGTGGATGTCGGCGCCCAGGTATCCGGGCAGTTGCGCTCGCTGAAGGTCAAGCTGGGCGACAAGGTGAGCAAGGGCCAGTGGCTGGCCGAGATCGACCCGCTGGTGCTGCGCAACACCCTGCGCCAGGCTCAAGTCGACGAGGAAAAGCTGCAGGCCGAGCGACGCTCGACTCTGGCCCGGGTCAACCAGACGCGGCGGGTGTACGAGCGCTATCAGGCGCTGCAGGACGACGAGTCGATCTCGCGTCAGGACTTCGAGAACGCCGAGTCCGAGTATCAGGTGCAGCAGGCCACCCTCAACTCGCTGGACGCGCAGATCAAGAGCGCCCAGGTGCAGATCGACACGGCCAAGGTCAACCTGGACTACACCCGCATCAGCGCGCCGATCGACGGCGATGTGGTGGGCATCGTCACCCAGCAAGGCCAGACCGTGATCGCCCAGCAACTGGCGCCGGTGATCCTCAAGCTCGCCGACCTGGACACCATGACGGTCAAGGCGCAGGTCTCGGAAGCCGACGTGATCCACATCACGCCGGGGCAGCCGGTGTACTTCACCATCCTCGGCGAGGACCGCCGCTACTACGCCACCTTGCGCGGCACGGAACCGGCGCCGCAGAACTACCTGGAAAGCAGCGACCGCAGCGGCGGCGCCGCGCCCAAGCAGAACACCGCGGTGTTCTACAACGCGCTGTTCGAGGTGCCCAACCCCGACCATCGGTTGCGCATTGCCATGACCGCCCAGGTGCGCATCGTGCTGGCCACCGCCGAAGCGGTGCTCACCGTGCCGGTGGCGGCGCTCGGGTCGGGCGAGGGTGAGGGTCGCTTCGCCGTGCGCGTGCTCGATGACAAAGGTTTCGCCCAGGTGCGCCAGGTCCAGGCCGGGATCAACAACAACGTCAGGGTCGAGATCAAGCAAGGCCTGGCCGAAGGCGACCGGGTGGTGATCGGCGAGCCCATCGGCGATGCGGCGGGGGCGTGAGCATGAACATGAACGTCGCGCCCGGTGCGCAGCGCACACCCGTGCAGATCGCCGCGCAGCCGTTGCTGCGCCTGGAGGGCGTGAGCCGCCGTTTCATGGCGGGAGACCGCGAGTTTCTCGCCCTGCGCCACATCGACCTGGACATTCACGCCGGCGAGCTGGTGGCGATCATCGGCGCCTCCGGTTCGGGCAAGTCGACGCTGATGAACATCCTGGGGTGCCTCGACCACGCCAGCGCCGGTTCCTACCAGGTCGATGGTCAGGAAACCCGTGACATGGATGACGAGGCCCTGGCCGCGTTGCGCCGGGACCATTTCGGCTTCATTTTCCAGCGTTACCACCTGCTGCCGCACCTGGACGCGCTGCGCAACGTCGAGATTCCCGCGGTATACGCCGGCACGCCTTCGGCGCAGCGTCACCAGCGCGCCGAAGCGCTGCTGCGGCGCTTGGGCCTGGGCGGGCACTTGAGTCATCGCCCCAGCCAACTGTCGGGCGGCCAGCAGCAGCGGGTGAGCATCTGTCGTGCCTTGATGAACGGTGGCGAGGTGATCCTCGCCGACGAGCCGACCGGGGCGCTAGACACCGCCAGCGGCAAGGAAGTGATGGCGATCCTGCTGGAACTGCACGGTGCCGGGCACACGGTGATCCTGGTGACCCATGATCCGAAGGTCGCGGCCCACGCCCAGCGGATCATCGAAGTGAGCGATGGGCAGATCGTCAGCGACCGGCGCAACCCGGCGCAGGCGGCGCCCGCTGCGGTGGCGGCCGAGCCCCAGCGCCAGCCTCGTCCGACGCGGCGTCTGGTGGCCAACCTGGGGCTGTTCCGCGAGGCCTTCAACATGGCCTGGATCGCCTTGGTCTCGCACCGCATGCGCACCTTGCTGACCATGCTTGGCATCGTCATCGGCATCACGTCGGTGGTATCGATCTCGGCGATCGGCGAAGGCGCCAAGGGTTACGTGCTCAAGGACATCCAGGCGATCGGCAGCAACACCATCGACATCTATTCGGGGAGCAACTTCGGAGACAGTCGAGCCAAGAGCATCGAGACCTTGGTGCTCGGCGACGTGCAGGCGCTGAACCAGCTGTACTACGTCGACAGCGCCACCCCGGTGATCGGCCGCAGCCTGCTGGTGCGCTACCGCAACATCGACCTGGACGTGCAGCTCAACGGCGTCAGCGAGCGCTATTTCCAGGTGCGCAACATCGAGCTGGCTGCCGGCATCGCCTTCAGCGAGAGCGATGCCCGGCGCCAGGCCCAGGTCGTGGTGATCGACCACAACACGCGCCAGCGGCTGTTCGGCGCAGGCGTCGATCCGCTCGGTCAGGTGATTCTGATCGGCAACCTGCCGTGCACGGTGATCGGGGTGACCAAGGACACCAAGAACCTGTTCGCCGCCGGTAATGCGCTGAACGTCTGGGTGCCCTACGAGACCGCCGCCGGGCGGGTGCTCGGCCAGCGTCACCTGGACAGCATCAGCGTGCGGATCAAAGACGGCATTCCCAGCCAGCGGGTGGATCAGGAGGTCAACGCGCTGATGCTGCAGCGCCATGGCAGCAAGGATTTCTTCACCAACAACCTGGACAGCATCATGCAAACGGTGCAGAAGACCAGCCGCTCGCTGACCTTGCTGCTGTCGCTGATCGCGGTGATTTCGCTGGTGGTCGGTGGCATCGGGGTGATGAACATCATGCTGGTGTCCGTCACCGAGCGCACCCGTGAGATCGGCATCCGCATGGCGGTGGGGGCGCGGCAGTCGGATATCCGCCAGCAATTTTTGGTGGAGGCGGTGATGGTGTGTCTTTTTGGCGGGCTGGTGGGCATCGGCCTGTCGTATGGGATCGGCTACCTGTTCACGCTGTTCGTCCAGCAGTGGCAGATGGTCTTCTCACCGGCATCGATCGCCATGGCGTTCGCCTGCTCCACCTTGATCGGCGTGCTGTTCGGCTTCGTGCCGGCACGCAACGCGGCGCGCCTGGATCCGATAGAGGCGCTGGCGCGCGATTGAAGGCCGCGCCAGCGAGTGGTGGCTCATGCCAGTAGTTTGATCGCGCGGTCAAGGAACGCGCCTTGGAAGGTGGGGAACTGCGATGCAACACGGATGGCATCTGGATCGAGGAACAGACCACCGGCCGAGATCAGGTCACGGCCCATCTCGAAGTAACCGCCGTCCGCGAAGCCCTTGTCCAAGGCGCCAGAGCGCTCGAGGCGTGCGACGCACAACATGCCCTGCTGTCGGGTGAGATGATCGCCCGCCAGGACGATCCTGGCATGTGTGTCAATCCCGACCCTGTTCAGCACCAGGCCACCGTCTGCCGGCTTGAGCGTAAGCGGTTGCCCATCATTGAACTCGCTGTCGCGCTCGCCTTCGAGGTCGAAGCAGAACACGGTGGTCGGCTCCAGTGCTTTGGAACTGATCGCTCGAGTGATGACGATGCGGCTGTCATCCACTGCCAGCCCCGGACGCAGTCCATCGGTGTAAGAGAACAGATCGAGCTCGACCGCACCGCCCGCAAACGAACGTCGGACCAAGCCATTGACCTCATACCGCTTGAGTACCATTCGGCCATCGACTCGCTCGGCCAGGACGATGAACCCGCCCCCAGGAAGAAAGTGGGCTAAATAAACATTTAGAGGATTGCCGTCTTCGTCGGTGAGATCTAGAGCGCTTTGCTCGCCATGTTCACCGAGCCCGGCAACCTGTTCTCCACTGTCAGCGTCCAGCAGCAGAATGCGCGCAGTAATGACAGGGTCGCCGAAAGCATCTTCCGTCATTTGTGGGAAGATCACCCGGATCACGCCGTCGGACACACCGATAACATGACTCTGGATCGGGCGGGGTGAGCGGGTGATTCCCGGATGTGCAGACCGTCGCTTGGATTGTTCACCGCTGGGTATCGGTATCCACGGCTCGCCTGGATCGGGCAACGCCATGCCGTGCTCGCCGAAGGACGGCACCAACTGGAACTGCTCATCAAAGCGCGCGACGCTGATGTAGTTGAGTACCCGGTCGGTGGATTCTTCGAAGTAGGCGGGTTGGCCTGCAGCCAAATAGACGGTCCGTTCTGCGAGCGTCGTTCTGAACAAGGCGGGGCAGTGTTGGCTGCCGTCAGGATAGTGCTCATCAGGTTGGACGATCACATGCCCACCGTCGCTGGGGTAGTGACCATCGGGATCCAGACGAGCGAATCGATAAGGTAGGTCCTCGCCGGGATTGAGCCCGTAGTAGACCAGCGATCCGTCGGCATCAGCGCATAGCGCAGTCACTTGCAGAGAGCGAACATCAGGCGTGGGTGGATCGGCCGGTGGCGTGGCGATACCGTTTTGACCATAAGCAGGGTCGAGCGTGCCGGGTTTGTCGTTCATGAACGTGCTCCTGTGCGGGTTCGGCTTTCAGCCTAAGAGCAGAGGAGGTCGAGCCGATACTGACAATGTTGTCAGGTATCCCCGTACAGCCAGCGCAGCAGTGCATGTCGCCCACTGATACCCAACTTGATCGCCGCGCGGCGCAGGTAGCTCTCCACGGTATTGACCTTGAGTTGCAGGTGCTCAGCCTGCTGCGGCGCGGTGCGTCCGGTCAGCAGGCCCAGGCATACCTGCAGCTCGCGGTTGGACAAGGTCAGGTCCGCCTGGTCGAGGCGCTCCTGGAAACGGCGTTGAAGGGTGTCGGCACTGCTGCGCTCGGCCAGGCTGGGCTGCAAGGCCTCCAGGTGCTTGTGCAGCATGGGCAGCAGCAACGGCGAGATGTCCAGCAGCCGGTCGCGCTCGCAGGCCGAGAACGCCGCGTCGTCGGCGCGCAGCACGTGCAGTTCGTAGTGGTAGTCGGGGGTACGCCGCACCAGGTGCAGACGCGCGGGAGCGACCAGTTCCAGCCCGCCCTGTTCGGCGCCGCTGAACACGGTTTCGCTGAGCAATGTGGTGCTGTGGCCGTTGGCGCTGGAGGCCGGGCGTACCTGGCGGATGTGCGTGGCGTCGACGCTCAGGTGGGTTTGGATCAGGTCATGCAGCAGGCGCGGAAACTGGCGGCTGCCGGTGCTGGCAATGACTTTGCCGACTTGCGGGAAGAACAGGTGCGAATTCATCGTGGCATCCATGGGTGGGTGAATCGTCCTGGTGTTGCTGCCGGATAATAGCACATAGCTATCATTCCGATTGGCTTTGGTCGCTATCCTAGTACAACGATTCAGTGGGTGCCTTAACAAATGGCCGTGCTGGAGTGGCTGGATAAAAAGAGCCCCGCTGACCGAGGCCAGCGGGGCTAAGGGCTGGTGGAGATCCACCAAAGGAGTCGTTGCAGGGGCTGCCGGGGTCGTTACTTCACGCTGGCGACGGCCTCCGGCTGCCAGCCGCCCCCCAGGGCCTTGTAAATCGAGACGATGCCGCGGTACAGCTCCACTTCGCCCTGGGCCTGGGCGTCTTCGGCCGCCAGTTTTTCCCGTTCGGCATCGAGCAGCACCAGGTAATCGGCGGTGCCTTCGCGGTAGCGGATCGAGGCCAGCTCCGCCGCCTTGCCGCTGGCCTCGCTCTGGCGCATCAGCGACAGCAGGCGCTGCTGGCGCTTGCCGTAGTCGCTGAAGGCGTTCGACGATTCTTCCAGGGCCAGCAGCACCTGCTGCTCATAGCTGGCCAGGGCACCCTCGGCATCGGCCTTGGCGCCGCGCAGTCGCGCACGCACGCTGCCCAGGTCGAAGGCCGCCCAACTGATGCTCGGACCCAGTGCCCAGGCGTTGGCTGCCGAAGCGCCGATCTGCGAACCGCGTCCGGCGGTGAACCCCAGGAAGCCGCTGAGGCTGACCCGGGGGAACAGGTCGGCGGTGGCAACGCCCACATCGGCCGTGGCGGCGGCGAGCTGGCGCTCGGCGCGGCGAATGTCCGGACGGCGGCGCAGCAGCTCGCCCGGATCACCCACCGGCAGGGCCTTGGCGATGGCTGGCAGTTGCTTGGGCGAGAGGTCCACGCTCAGGGCGTCCGGGCGCTGACCCAGCAGGGTGGCGATGCGGTTGCGGGCGCGCACCTGTTCGGCTTGCAGTTGCGGCACGCTGGCCTCCACCGCCGCCAGCCGCGCGTCGGCGCGGACCACGTCCAGCTCGTTGCCCACGCCGGTGTCGCGCAGGGTCACGGTGATGCGCCGCGAATCCTGCTGGGTCTGCAGGTTGGCCAGGGCGATGGTTTCGCGCAACTGGGCGCCACGCAGTTGACCATAGGCGTCGACCAGCTCGGCGATCAGGCTGACCTGCAACTGCTGCAGATCGGCAAGGGCTGCGTCTTCGCGGGCGGCGCTGGCCTCGATGCGCCGCTGGATGCGGCCGAACAGGTCGACCTCCCAGGCCATGTCCAGGCCCAGGTCGTAGCGCTCTTGGTTGACCCGGCGATCGGTCTGACCCGGCACCTGGCCCTTGCCGATCTCGCTGCTGGCGCGGCTGGTGACCACCGGCAGGTCGTCGTTGTCGGCGTCCTCGCGGATCGCCCGCGCGGCTTTGAGTCGGGCGAAGGCCACGCGCAGGTCGCGGTTGCCCTGCAGCGACGCCTGCACCAACTGGTCCAGGGTCGGGTCGTCGAACTGTTTCCACCAACGGCTTTCGAAGCGGCTGCGGTCCAGGGTCTGCGCCGCTGCGGCGCTGTCCAGCCGCGCCGGGGCGGTGTCCGGCGCGTGGTAGTCCGGGCCCACCGCACAGGCCGCCAGGGCCAGCGCCAGCAGGCTCGGGGTCAGGGGTTTGAGCAGGCTCATGCAGGATTCTCCAGGGTGTGCGCAGGCTCGGCGGTGCCAGCCTGACGGCGGGCGACCCGGCGGCGGATCAGGTTGAAGAACACCGGCGTCAGGAACAGGCCGAACACGGTCACCCCGATCATTCCCGAGAACACTGCCACGCCCATGGCATGGCGCATCTCGGCGCCGGCACCGGAGGAGAACACCAGCGGCACCACGCCCATGATGAAGGCGATGGAGGTCATCAGGATCGGCCGCAGACGCAGGCGGCAGGCTTCCAGGACCGCGGCCAGTGGGTCGAGGCCCTCGGCCTGTTTGTCCTTGGCGAACTCGACGATGAGGATGGCGTTCTTGCACGCCAGGCCCACCAGCACGATCAAGCCGATCTGGGTGAAGATGTTGTTGTCACCGCCGGAGATGATCACCCCGGTGATGGCCGACAGCAGGGTCATCGGCACGATCAGGATCACCGCCAGCGGCAGGCTCCAGCTTTCGTACTGCGCCGCCAGTACCAGGAACGCCAGCAGCACGCACAGTGGGAAGACGAACAACGCGGTGTTGCCGGCCAGGATCTGCTGGTAGGTCAGGTCAGTCCATTCGTAGGTCATGCCATTGGGCAATTCCTGCTTGAGCAGCGTCTCGATCGCCGCTTCGGCCTGACCCGAGCTGTAGCCGGGGGCTGCCGCGCCGTTGATCTCGGCGGTGATGAAGCCGTTGTAGTGCATGACCCGATCAGGCCCGGAGGTGTCGCTGACCTTGAGGAAGGTGGCCAGCGGAATCATCTCGCCCAGGTTGTTGCGTACTTTCAACTGGCCGATCTGCTCGGCGTCGAGGCGGAACTGCTGTTCGGCCTGGACGTTGACCTGATAGGTGCGACCGAAGCGGTTGAAGTCGTTGGTGTACAACGAGCCCAGGTAGACCTGCAGGGTGTCGAAGATGTCGTTGATCGCCACCCCGTGGGTCTTGGCCTTTTCCCGGTCGATGGCGGCATCGACCTGCGGCACGTTGACCTGGTAGCTGGTGAACAGCCCGGCCAGTTCAGGCACCTCGCGGCTTTTGGCGATGATGTTCTGGGTTTCCTTGTACAGCGCCTCATAGCCCAGGTTGCCGCGGTCCTCGATCTGCAGGCGGAAGCCGCCGATGGTGCCCAGGCCCTGAACCGGCGGCGGTGGGAAGATTGCGATGTAGGCGTCCTGGATGTCGGCGAACTGCGCGTTCAGCGCCGCAGCGATGGCGCCGGCCGATTGGCTGGGGTCGCGACGCTCGTCGAACGGCTTGAGCGGGGTGAACACGATGCCGCTGTTGGGGCTGTTGGTGAAACCGTTGATCGACAGGCCCGGGAAGGCCACCGAGTCGGCCACGCCGGGTTGCTTGAGGGCGATCTCGCTCATGCGCTTGATCACCGCCTCGGTGCGGTCGAGGCTGGCGGCGTCGGGCAGTTGCGCGAAGGCCACCAGGTACTGCTTGTCCTGCGCCGGGACGAAGCCGGTCGGCGTCGAGGAGAAGCCCAGGTAGGTCAGGCCGATCAGGCCGGCGTAGACGAACAGGGCAATGCCGCTGGAGCGGATGACCCGGCGCACGCCGCCCACGTAGCGATGGCTGGCGCGGTCGAAGAACCGGTTGAAGGGGGCGAACAGCCAACTGCCCAGCAGCCGGTCGAGCACCCGCGAGAAACGCTCCTTCGGTGCGTGGTGCTCTTTGAGCAGCACGGCCGCCAGGGCCGGCGACAGGGTCAGCGAGTTGAACGCCGAGATCACCGTGGAGATAGCAATGGTCAGGGCGAACTGCTTGTAGAACTGACCGGTGAGGCCGGAGATGAACGCGGCCGGTACGAATACCGCGCACAGCACCAAGGCGGTGGCGATGATCGGCCCGGTGACCTCGCTCATGGCTTTCTGCGTGGCCTCCAGGGGCTTGAGGCCCAGGGCGATGTTGCGCTCGACGTTTTCCACCACGACGATGGCGTCGTCCACCACGATGCCGATGGCCAGCACCAGGCCGAACAGCGACAGGGCGTTGAGCGAAAAGCCGAACAGGTGCATCACTGCAAAGGTGCCGATCAGCGATACCGGCACCGCCATCAGCGGGATGATCGAGGCGCGCCAGGTCTGCAGGAACAGGATCACCACCAGCACCACCAGCACCAGGGCTTCGAACAGGGTGTGCACCACCGCTTCGATGGAGCCCCGGACGAACACGGTGGGGTCGTAGACGATGCTGTAGTCCATGCCCTCGGGGAAGTCCTTCTTCAGCTCGGCCATCTTGGCCCGCACTTCGTCGGAGATCTCGATGGCATTGGAGCCAGGGCGTTGGAAGATCGGGATGGCCACCGCCGGCTGGTTGTTCAGCAGCGAGCGCAGGGCGTATTGGCTGGAGCCCAGCTCGACCCGAGCGATGTCTTTCAGGCGGGTGATCTCGCCGTCGGCACCGGCGCGGATGATGATGTTCTCGAACTCCTCCTCGCTGACCAGGCGGCCCTGGGTGTTGATCGACAGTTGGAAGCTGGTGGAGCCGGGCGCGGGCGGCGCGCCGAGCTGGCCGGCGGCGACCTGGCGGTTCTGCTCGCGGATCGCCGCGACCACGTCGCTGGCGGTGAGGTTGCGCGAGGCGGTCTTGTTCGGGTCGAGCCACACGCGCAGCGAGTAATCGCCCATGCCGAACAGTTGCACGTCGCCCACGCCGCCCAGGCGCGCCAACTCGTCCTTGATGTTGAGGATGGCGTAGTTGGACAGGTAGAGCATGTCGTAGCGCTGGTCCGGCGAGGTCAGGTGCACGACCATGGTCAGGTCGGGCGAGGCCTTGTCGACGGTGATGCCGATGCGTGTGACTTCCTCCGGCAGCTTGGGCTGGGTGCGGGTCACGCGGTTCTGTACCTGCACCTGGGCGTTGTCCAGGTCGGTGCCCAGGGCGAAGGTGATGGTCAGCGTGAGCTTGCCGTCGGCGGTGGATTGCGAGGACATGTACAGCATGTTCTCGACCCCGGTGATCGCCTGTTCAAGCGGCGCGGCGACGGTTTCGCCGATGACCTTGGGGTTGGCGCCGGGGAAGTTGGCGCGCACCACCACCGTGGGTGGCACCACTTCGGGGTATTCGCTGATCGGCAGTTGGAACAGCGAGATCGCACCGGCGATCAGCAGGACCAGCGACAGCACGGCGGCGAAGATCGGCCGGGTGATGAAGAATTTCGAGAAGTTCATGGGTGTCGTCCCTTAACCGCGCGGTGCTGGGGCACTGGCGACTTTCACGGTCGAGCCGGCCACGGCCGGTGCGGGGTTACTGGCTTGCAGCGCCTCACGCTGACGGGCGAGGGTGGCCAGGGTGTCGTCACTGGCCATCGGCGTTTCCTGGGGCGTGACCGGCGAGCCGGGACGCACGCGCTGCAGGCCCTTGACGACGATGCGCTCGTCCTTGTTCAGGCCGCTGCGCACGATGCGCAGGCCTTCGAGCTTGGGCCCCAGTTCCACGGCGCGGTAGGTGGCCTTGTTGTCTTGGTCCATGACCAGCACGAATTTCTTGCCCAGGTCGGTGCCGACGGCTTCGTCGTTGATCAGCATGGCGTCGTACTGGGCGCTGCCGACCAGCTTCAAGCGGGCGTACAGGCCGGGGGTGAACTGGCCGTCGCGGTTGTCGAACACGGCGCGGCCACGGATGGTGCCGGTGCGTGGGTTGACCTGGTTGTCGACGAAGTTCATCTGGCCCAGGTGCGGGTTGCCGGCTTCGTTGGTCAGGCCCAGGTACACCGGGGTGCTCTGGCCGCGCTGGCCCTGGCGTGCGAGCTGGGTGTACTTGAGGTAGACGCGTTCGTCGGCGTCGAAATAGGCGTAGACCTTGTCGGTGGAGACCACGCTGGTCAGCGGCGTGACGTCAGCGGTGACGATGTTGCCGGCGGTGAACTCGGCGCGGCTGACGCGGCCACTGATCGGCGAGGTGACGCGGGTGAAACTCAGGTTCAGGCGGGCCAGGTCCAACTGCGCCTGAATGGCTTCGACCCCGGCACGCGCTTCGGCGGCGGCGCTGCTGCGCGACTCGGCCAGTTCGGCGGAGATGGCGTTGCTGTCGCGCAGGCGCTCGCCGCGACGGGCTTCGTTGGCGCTGCGGGTGGCACTGGCCTTGGCTTGTTGCAGTTGTGCTTCGAGGCGGCGGACTTCGGCCTGGAAGGGGCGCGGGTCGATCTGGAACAGCAGGTCGCCCTTGTTGACCTGGGCGCCTTCGGTGAAGGCTACGCGGTCGATCTGTCCGGAAACGCGCGGGCGCACCTCGACGGTTTCCGGCGCTTCCAGGCGGCCGGTGAATTCGTCCCATTCGTTGATCGGCTGCTCGATCACCTTGGCCACGCTGACGGTGGGCGCGGCGGGTGCTTGCGTGGCGTCAGGGGTCTTGCCGCAGGCGCTGATCACCGCCACTGCCAGGGCAGCGAGGGGAAGGCGCAGGGCCTTGAATGAAGGTTCCATGGAGAACTCCGCCAATGTAGGAATAGTGGGCGGATTCTGCGAGCGTCAGGCGGCGGTAACGAATCGAATGACTCGAAGGTCACTATCAAGCTGATTGATAGATTGGCTGAATGGATCGATAGCAGAGTGGCGAATGGGGCGGCAGGTCGAGTGCATCTGCGGTCTGACGCTGCCGTGCAGGAGCGGGTAAGCCCGCTCCTGGACAGGCGGGTTACTGTTCTGCCAGCAGGTCATCCTGCGACAGCAGCGCCTGGGCCAGCTCTTCGTCGCTGACCTGCAGGCCGGGATGACTTTGCCGCGCCCGCTGCAGCGCGGCGTCGACATAGACCCCACGGATCGCACCACCGCTGGCCACGAACGATGACAGTTCGTCGCGGGCAGGGATGATCCGTTTGTCGTCCTTGAAGGTGGAATACAGCGACGCCGAGACACCCGCCGAGGTCGCGACGTCGCGACCATCGACGCGGGCCAGCGCCGAACCTGCGGGAATGCACAGCACCAGTGCCGGGACAAGCAGCGCGTAACGCATGATCAATCCTCCAGAAGCTTCACGGGATGTACTGCATGCACGTATGAGCGGCGCGTTGCCGGCACAGTTCGATTTTTTTGCAGGTGAGCTCAGCGCTCGCGCACCACACGGAAACCAAGCCAATCGCCGCGCAGGGTCGAACTGCGTTCGTTGCGGTTGCCGGAGCGCGAGAAGATCGGCGCCTCGGTGTAGTCGTTGCCGCGAATCACCCGACGGTCGGCGCATTCGCTGCTTTGGGTCTGCGGGCTGCCGTCGGTGGGCGCCGTGGCGTAGCTGTCGACGTAGCAGTCGCGGGTCCACTCGTAGACGTTGCCGTGACCGTCGTACACGCCGTAGGGATTGGGTGGGTAGCTACCGGCGGGCGATGTGTAGGAGAAACCGTCCTTGGGACCGTAGGTGTTGGCGTGCTTGGCGATGCTGTACTCCTCGCCTTCATCGAAGGGGAAGGGGAACGGGCCGCTGCTGCCGCCGCGAACGGCATACTCGCGCTGGGCTTCGCTCTGCACCTTGTAGACGTGGCCGGTCTTCTTCGACAACCACGCGGCGTAGGCTTCGGCCTCGTGGAAGTTCAGGCACACCGCTGGCTGCTTGTCGCCCTGGGGGTAGCGCGGCTTGCCGGCAATGCATTCGCGACCGGGGCGGGTGTCGCCGTTGGGCACCTGGTAACCGCTGCTGCGCAGGTAGGCTTTCCATTCGCCGTTCTGGACCTGGAAGCGGCTGACGGCGAAGGCTTTCTTGAACGTCACCTCGTGCAGCGGGCCTTCGTCGGGCTGGCGCCCGAGTTCGTCATCGGGGGTGCCCATGGTGAAGGTGCCTGCCGGCAACACCACCATTTCCGGGCAATCCTTGCAGTCCTTGAACACCTTGCCTGGCTGAGTGGGGCTGGCGGCCAGGGCGCTGGCGGACAGGCCGGTCATCAGTACCAGGCCCAGGGCCAATGGCAGGGCGGACAGGGGGCGGGGAGGCTGTGGAGTCATCGCGGGTCTCGCTGTCTGAAGGGGGAAACGGG
This sequence comes from Pseudomonas sp. SC11, assembly GCF_047039205.1. Taxonomy (NCBI): domain Bacteria; kingdom Pseudomonadati; phylum Pseudomonadota; class Gammaproteobacteria; order Pseudomonadales; family Pseudomonadaceae; genus Pseudomonas; species Pseudomonas sp. SC11. The sequence continues at coordinate 2,469,215 of NZ_CP178183.1, forward strand.
GCACGCCACAGGCGGGCCTACAGGCGTTTTTCGAGGATGGCCATGAAGCGGTCCAGTTCGCGCTCGTCGTTGAGCAGTCCCGGCGCAGTCCGTACCACCGGGCCGACGTCACGGTCCACGGCATCGGCGACCACCCGGTTGGCCATCAGGTAGGCCGCCACCTGGTCGCTGTCCTGGCCCTTGACCCGGAAGAAGCTGAAACCCGACGACAGGGCCGGGCGCTGCGGCGTGACCAGTTCGATGCCGGGCAAGGCCAGCAGGCGCTGCTTGAGGTCGCTGTTGAGCTGGTGAATGCGCGTTTGCACGTCCGCCTTGCCCAGTTGCAGGTGCAGGTTGAACGCTTCGTCCACGGCCCAGCGATGCTCGAAGGCGTGGTAGCCACCCGGGGTCATGCTGGTGGCGAAGTCGCTGTCCTGGGAGAAGGTGGGGATGATCGGCGTCAGGTGGTCGAGCGTTTCCGAGGCGGCGCAGATGATGCCGGTGCCGCGTGGGCCGAACAGCCATTTGTGGGTGCCGGCGATGAAGTAGTCGCAATGCATGGAGGGAAAGTCGAGGTCTTCCACGCCGAAGCCATGCACACCGTCGACCACGTAGAGGATGCGGTCCTTGTCGTCGCGATTGCGGTTGCGCTCGGCGACCAGTTGGCCGATCTCGCCGATCGGGAGCTTGACGCCACTGCCGGACTGCACCCAGGTCATGCCCAGCACGCGGGTGTTGTCGCGAATGCCGGCAGCGATGTTGCCGAGGATTTCATCGGCGGACACGTTGGCGGGCTGGTCGAACAGCGGAATACGCCGCACCTGGGTGCCTTCGCGCTGGCTGCGGTAGGCCAGCACATGCTTGGTGGCGTAGTGCTCATGCGGGGTGATGAGGATTTCCTGGTCCGGGCGCACCTGCAGGCCGCCGAAGATCAGGGTCAGGCCTTCGGTGGTGCTGCCGGTCAGGGCGATCTGGCCGGGACGGGCATTGAGGTAGCGACCGGCGGCTTGGCGTACCCGCGCTTCGTGCTGCCACACCTCTTCGCGATCCCAGTCCATGGCCAGCCCTGGATTGCGGTCCAGGTGGGCGCGGTAGCGGGCGATGGCCTCGGTCACCGGACGCGGGTGGGAGGTGATCAGGAAGTTGGAGAAGTGCAGGTAGTCGGGGTCCTGGTCGAACAACTGGCGCAGGCGCTGCCACTTGTCCTGGGTCTGGGGTTGGATGTGCGGCGGCGCGGTGGCGGCCTGGGCGCTGTGCTGCAGGGCGCTGCCGAGGGGTAGGGCTGCGGCCAACAGGCCGGCTTGCTTGAGAAAGGTTCGGCGGTCGTTCATGGCAGGGCGTGGCCCGAAGGCGCCGTGCGCGGGTGGGGAATGCAAAGGGGTCGTGTCATGGCCTTCTCGCGGCTCGCCATCGTCAGGGCAGGTGAGGTACCTGTTGTGAGGGATGGACGAGCCTGCGCGGAAGGAATTTAGGAGGGTGGTAGCGGCAAGCGGCAAGCGGCAAGTGGCGAACCGCGAGCCGCTGCGCTTACAGGATCAGGCCTCGTAGCCCAGGTTCGGTGCCAGCCAGCGTTCGCTGACGCTGATGTCCTGGCCTTTGCGAGCGCTGTAGCGCTCGATCTGGTCCTTTTCCACCTTGCCGACCGCGAAGTACTGCGCCTGCGGGTGGGCGAAATACCAGCCGCTGACGGCGGCCGCTGGGAACATGGCGAAGTGCTCGGTGAGGAACACGCCGCTGGGGCCGGTTTCGCCGATGGCGGTGCCGTCGAGCAGGCGGAACAGCGTGGCCTTCTCGGTGTGGTCCGGGCAGGCGGGGTAGCCCGGGGCCGGGCGGATACCGCTGTACTGCTCCTTGATCAGCGCCTCGTTGTCCAGTTGCTCGTCCTGGGCGTAGCCCCAGTACTGCTTGCGCACCCGGGCGTGCAGCCATTCGGCGCAGGCCTCGGCCAGACGGTCGGCCAGGGCCTTGACCATGATCGAGCTGTAGTCGTCGCCCTTGTCTTGATAGGCCTTGGCCACTTCCTCGGCGCCGATGCCGGCGGTGGTGATGAAGCCACCGACATAGTCGGTGACGCCGCTGTCCTTCGGCGCGACGAAGTCGGCCAGCGACCAGTTCGGCTTGCCGTCGGGCTTGATGGTCTGTTGGCGCAGGTGGTGCAGGGTGGCCAGGGTCTGGCCTTGGTCGCCATAGACTTCGATGTCGTCGTGCTCGACCTGGTTGGCCGGCCAGAAGCCGAACACCGCACGGGCGCTGATCAGTTGCTCGCTGATCAGCTTCTCGAGCATGTCGCGGGCGTCCTGGTACAGCGCCGTGGCGGCTTCGCCGACCACCTCGTCGGTGAGGATGCGCGGGAACTTGCCGGCCAGGTCCCAGGAAATGAAGAACGGCGTCCAGTCGATGTACTCGGCCAGTTCGCGCAGGTCGATGTCTTCCAGCACCTTGACACCGGTGAAGGAGGGGACTGCCGGCTGGTAGGCGGCCCAGTCGTAGTGGGGCTTGGCGGCGATGGCCTGGTCGTAGCTCAGGCGTTCGGTGCGGGCGCTGCGGTTGGCGGTGCGCTCGCGCACTTCCACGTATTCCTGGCGGGTCTTGTCGACGAAGGCGCCCTTGAGCTCCTTGGACAGCAACTGGGTGGCCACGCCCACGGCGCGCGAGGCGTCGGTGACGTAGATCACCGCGTCGTTGGCGTACTTGGGCTCGATCTTCACCGCCGTGTGGGCTTTGGAGGTGGTGGCGCCGCCGATCATCAGCGGCAGGTGGAAGTCCTGGCGCTGCATTTCGCGGGCTACGTGGACCATTTCGTCCAGCGACGGGGTGATCAGGCCGGACAAACCGATGATGTCGCACTTCTGCTCGCGGGCGGTCTGCAGGATCTTCTCGGCCGGCACCATCACGCCGAGGTCGACGATGTCATAGCCGTTGCAGCCGAGCACCACACCGACGATGTTCTTGCCGATGTCGTGCACGTCACCCTTGACCGTGGCCATGAGGATCTTGCCCTTGGCCTCGGGCTTGTCGCCTTTTTCGGCCTCGATGAACGGAATCAGGTGCGCTACCGCCTGCTTCATCACCCGCGCCGACTTGACCACTTGCGGCAGGAACATCTTGCCGGCGCCGAACAGGTCGCCGACCACGTTCATGCCGCTCATCAGCGGTCCTTCGATGACCTCGATCGGTCGCGTGGCCAACTGCCGGCATTCCTCGGTGTCTTCGACGATGTAGGCGGTGATGCCCTTGACCAGCGCGTGTTCCAGGCGCTTGTCCACCGGCATCGAGCGCCACTCTTCGTTTTCCACTTCCTTGGTGGCGCCGCCGCCTTTGTAGTCGTCGGCGATGGCCAGCAGGGCGTCGGTGCCCTCGGGGGTGCGGTTGAGCACCACGTCCTCGACCTTCTCGCGCAGCGCGGCGGGGATCTCGTCGTAGATCTCCAGTTGGCCGGCGTTGACGATGCCCATGGTCAGACCATTCTGAATGGCGTGGTAGAGGAACACCGAGTGGATCGCTTCGCGTACCGGGTTGTTGCCACGGAAGGAGAACGACACGTTGGACACGCCGCCCGAACTCAGCGCGTGGGGCAGGTGGTCGCGGATGTAGGCGCAGGCTTCGATGAAGTCCACGGCGTAGTTGTTGTGTTCCTCGATGCCGGTGGCGACGGCGAAGATGTTCGGGTCGAAGATGATGTCTTCGGGCGGGAAGCCCACCTCGTTGACCAGGATGTCGTAGCTGCGCTGGCAGATTTCCCGCTTGCGCGCGGCGGTGTCGGCCTGGCCGACCTCGTCGAAGGCCATCACCACCACGGCGGCGCCGTAGCGTTTGCACAAGTTGGCGTGGTGCTTGAATTGCTCGACGCCTTCCTTCATCGAGATCGAGTTGACGATACCCTTGCCCTGGATGCACTTCAGGCCCGCTTCGATCACCTCCCACTTCGAGGAGTCGATCATGATCGGCACGCGGGAGATGTCCGGCTCGCCGGCGATCAGGTTGAGGAAGCGCACCATGGCCGCCTGGGAGTCGAGCATCCCTTCGTCCATGTTGATGTCGATCACCTGGGCGCCGGCCTCGACCTGCTGCAGCGCCACTTCCAGGGCTTCGGTGTAGTTCTCTTCGCGGATCAGCCGGGCGAACTTGGCGGAACCGGTGATGTTCGTGCGCTCGCCGACGTTGACGAACAGCGACTGGCGATCAATGGTGAACGGTTCCAGGCCCGACAGCCGGCAGGCCTTGGGAATGTCCGGGATGGCCCGTGGCGGGTACTTGGCCACGGCCTCGGCGATGGCCTGGATATGGCCTGGGGTGGTGCCGCAGCAGCCGCCGATGATATTGAGGAAGCCACTGGCGGCGAACTCCTCGACCACCGCCGCCATTTCCGCCGGGGTTTCGTCGTACTCGCCGAAGGCGTTGGGCAGGCCGGCGTTGGGGTGGGCGGACACCTGGGTGTCGGCCTTGGCCGAGAGCTCTTCCAGATAGGGGCGCAGGTCCTTGGCGCCGAGTGCGCAGTTCAGACCTACCGAAATAGGCTTGGCATGGCGTACCGAGTTCCAGAAGGCTTCGGTGGTCTGCCCGGACAGGGTGCGGCCGGAGGCGTCGGTGATGGTGCCGGAGATCATGATCGGCAATTCGACCCGATCTTCCTCGAACACCTGCTGCACGGCGAAGATCGCGGCCTTGGCGTTGAGCGTGTCGAAGATGGTTTCGATCAGGATCAGGTCCGCGCCGCCTTCGATCAGACCGCGGGTGGCCTCGGTGTAGTTCAGCACCAGTTCGTCGAAGGTGACGTTGCGATAGCCTGGGTCGTTGACGTCCGGGGAAATCGAGCAGGTGCGGCTGGTGGGGCCGAGCACGCCAGCGACGAAACGTGGGCGGTCCGGGGTTTCCAGGGTCTTGGCGTCCGCCACCTGGCGGGCGATGCGCGCGCCTTCGACGTTGAGCTCGTAGACCAGCGCTTCCATGCCGTAGTCGGCCTGGGACACCTGGGTGGCGTTGAAGGTGTTGGTCTCGAGAATATCGGCGCCGGCGTCCAGGTACGCCTTCTCGATGGCGGCGATCACCTGGGGCTGGGTCAGCAGCAGCAGGTCGTTGTTGCCCTTAACATCGCTTGGCCAATCGGCGAAGCGCGTGCCACGATAGTCCTTTTCCTCCAGACGATAGCTCTGGATCATGGTACCCATACCGCCGTCCAGAATCAGGATACGCTCCTTCAGTGCGTGCTGAAGTGCTTGGAGACGAGCGCTGCGGTCGGGCATGAGAACTAACCTGGTCGGACGAAGATCGGAAGTGCGGGATAATAACAAAGCTGCACGGATTTTAGGTGCATCGGCCAATTGCATGAATTTGATTCATGTTGGCGATGCCAGGCGCAGACCCGTTGGAAACACAGACAATCGTGACAGCTCTCAAGAACCAGGACACTGCGCACATGGTGCAACGTTTTATCGCCGCCTCCTTTGCCTTGCTGCTCGGTGGCGCCGCATGGGCCCAAGCCCCTCAATCGAGCCCGAGCATTTCCTACACCCGGGACATCCAGCCGATCTTTACCCAGAAGTGCGTGGCTTGCCACGCCTGCAACGATGCCGCCTGCCAGCTCAATCTGGGCAGCGCCGAGGGCGTGCAGCGCGGCGCCTCGAAGGTGCCGGTGTACCAGGGCGAGCGCAGCGAGGCGGTGCCGACCACGCGGCTGTTCTACGATGCCCAGGGTGAAGAGGCCTGGCGCAAGAAGGGTTTCTACTCGGTGCTCGACGCCCAGGGCAGTCAGGCGGCGCTGATGGCGCGGATGCTCGAGCTGGGCCACAAGACCCCACTCACGCCCAATGCCAAGTTGCCGGACGAGATCGTCCTGGGCCTGGAGCGCAACAACATGTGCCCGCTGCCCCACGAGTTCGACGCCTACGCTGGCGCCCATCCCAAGGAGGGCATGCCGTTGGCGGTCACCGGGCTCACCGACCAGGAACACCAGACCTTGCAGCGCTGGCTCGCCGCCGGCGCGCCGGTGGAGTACCAGCCGATCCAGCCAAGCGCCAGCGAGGCCAGCCAGATCGCCGAGTGGGAGGCACTGCTCAACCGCCCAGGCGCCAGCGAAGCGCTGGTCGGTCGCTGGCTGTACGAGCACCTGTTCCTGGCGCACATCTATTTCACCGGCGGTGAGCCGGGTCACTTCTTCCAGTGGGTGCGTTCGCGCACGCCCAGTGGCCAGCCGGTGGACCTGATCGCCACGCGGCGGCCCAACGATCCGCCGGGTAGCGATTTCTACTACCGATTGATGCCGGTGCAGGGCGTGATCGTGCACAAGACCCACATCACTTACCCGATGGGTCCGCAGAAGCTCAAGCGCGTCAAGCAGCTGTTCTACAGCGGCGATTGGCAGACCACTTCGCTGCCAGGCTATGGCCCGCAGCGCCGCGCCAATCCGTTCGAGACCTTCGAAGCGATCCCGGCGGTGGCGCGCTACCAATTCATGCTCGACAACGCCGAATACTTCGTGCGCACCTTCATCCGCGGCCCGGTCTGCCGTGGGCAGATCGCCACCGACGTGATCCGCGACAACTTCTGGGCGCTGTTCCAGGAGCCGGCCCACGACCGCTATGTCACCGACGCGGTGTACCGTGGCCAGGCGACGCCGCTGCTGGCCATGCCTGGACAGATCGACGACGTCGGCAGCGTGTTGAGCCTGTGGCGCGCTTACCGCAACAAGCGCAACGACTACGAAACCCTGCGCCGCGAGGCCTATGCCGAAATGCCGCCACCGAGTTGGTCGACGCTGTGGGCCGGCAATGACAACGCCTTGCTGAGCATCTTCCGCCACTTCGACAGCGCCTCGGTGAGCAAGGGCCTGATCGGCGATGTGCCGACCACCATGTGGCTGTTCGACTACCCGCTGCTCGAGCGCACCTATTACCAGTTGGCGGTCAACTTCGACGTGTTCGGCAACGTCTCGCACCAGTTGCAGACGCGCCTGTACTTCGACCTGATCCGCAATGGCGCCGAGGTCAATTTCCTGCGCCTGATGCCCGCCGAGAAGCGCGGGGCGATCCTCGACGATTGGTACCAGAACAGCGGCAAGGTGAAGATGTGGCTGGACTACACCGACATCGACACCGACACGCCCAGCGGGCTGCAACTGGACAAGCACCACGCCGAACGCGATTTCGGCCTCAAGCTGCTGCAACGCACCGCCAGCCTCAACGCGGCCCCCGACCCGATCAACCGCTGCACCGGGGCCTATTGCTCGCGGCCGCAGATGAACGCGCAGTTCCGTGACGTCGAGCAGTCGCTCAGCCGCCTGGTGTCGCGTCCGGCCGCCGGGCTCAAGGTGATCGGCCAACTGCCCGAGGCGACCCTGCTGCGCATCGAAGGGCAGGGCGGTCAGCGCCAGGTCTACAGCCTGCTGCGCAACCGCGCCCACAGCAATGTCGCGTTCCTGCTCGGCGAGGCCTACCGCTACCAGCCGGGTCTGGATACCTTGACCCTGTACCCGGGCGTGCTGAGCAGTTACCCCAACTTCATGTTCAACATTCCGGCCAGTGAGGTGGCGGCATTCGTCGATGCCATGGAAGCGGCGCGCGACGACACCGGCAAGTTCGAGCGCATCGTCGAGCGCTGGGGCATTCGCCGCAGCCATCCGCAGTTCTGGCAGTACTTTCATGACCTGAGCACCTTCATCGAGGAAACCGATCCGGTCGAAGCCGGGGTACTGGACATGAACCGCTACGAGAACCTCTGATCGGACCTTTCCGGGTTGACTGTGGTCGGACAGGTGGGTGGCCCAGCCGTGGCAGCGCTCAGCGCGCTGCCACGGCTGGGCCTGAATGCACCGACAATCGCAGGACAACCCATGCTGTATTCGCTTCAGGCGCTCCGCGCGTTCGCCGCCTGGGTGGTGGTCTGCCACCACTTCATGCAGATCTTCTTCGACTTCCATGCCGACGGCCCCGTGGGCCGCCTGCTCGCCGAGCGCGGTGCGGTGGGCGTGGACATCTTCTTCGTCATCAGTGGTCTGGTGATCTACCTCTCGACCCGCGACAAAGACATCGCGCCCCGCGAATTCCTCCTCAACCGCGTGCTGCGCATCGTCCCGGCCTACTGGTTCTACACCTTGCTCATGGCCGTGATGCTGCTGGCGGCCAGCCGCTGGATGCCGCATCAGGTGTTCGACTGGCAGCATCTGCTGCTGTCGCTGTTGTTCGTACCGTCCGAAAACCCCGGTGGCTATGGCCTCTATCCAACGCTCAACGTCGGCTGGACGCTGAACTTCGAGATGTTCTTCTACCTGCTGTTCGGCCTGGCCTTTCTGGTGCGCCAGCGCCATCACCTGATTCTGGTCACCGCTGCGTTGCTGCTGGTCAGTGAAGTGCTCGGCCGTCTTGGTGTGCTCAGCCGCTTCTACAACAACGACATCATCTACGAGTTCGTGCTGGGGATCGGGCTGGGCGTGCTGTACCGCCGTGGTTTGATCCGCGAGGGACTCTGGCTACCTTTGGCGGTGCTGGTGGCGGCCGGCTTCGCGTTGTATCGGCTCGACGCCTCGCAACGCCTGCTGCACTGGGGCTTGCCCAGTGCCATGGTGGTGCTGGCGTTCATCGCCCTGGAGCCATACTTTCGTGGCAACCGGGTGCTCAAGGCGCTGGGCGATTGTTCCTACTCGGTGTACCTGATCCACGTGCTGGTGCTCTGGGCCGGCTGGTTCGTCAGCCAGCGCCTGGCGCTGAACCCGTACCTGGTGTTCGCCGTCTGCGTGCCGGCCATCGGCTTGCTGTCGTGGTTCAGTTACCAGTGGCTGGAGTGCGGCCTGTACCGGCGATTGAAGGCGCAGTTCGCCACGAACCAGGCTGCACCGGCGCTATCCCGAGTCAAATACTAGGACTTTGTCCGATGCCGGGCTTTGGCGTACACTGCACGGCAAGTCTGTGAGGAACTTCCATGAGCGCTATAACCATTACCGACGCCGCCCATGATTATCTGGCCGATCTGCTTTCCAAGCAGAACACGCCCGGGATCGGCATCCGCGTCTTCATCACCCAGCCGGGCACCCAGTACGCCGAGACCTGCATCGCGTATTGCAAGCCGGGCGAAGAGAAGCCTGACGACACCGCCGTGGGTCTGAAGAGCTTCACCGCATACATCGATGCCGTCAGCGAGCCGTTTCTCGAAGACGCGCTGGTGGACTACGCCACCGATCGCATGGGCGGGCAACTGACCATCAAGGCGCCAAACGCCAAGGTGCCGATGGTCAACGAAGACAGCCCGCTCAACGAGCGCATCAACTACTACCTGCAGACCGAGATCAATCCGGGTCTGGCCAGCCACGGTGGGCAGGTGAGCCTGATCGACGTGGTCGAGGACGGTATCGCCGTGTTGCAATTCGGCGGCGGTTGCCAGGGCTGCGGCCAAGCCGACGTGACGCTCAAGGACGGTATCGAGCGCACGCTGCTCGAGCGGGTGCCGGAGCTGAAAGGCGTGCGGGATGTGACTGACCACAGTCAGAAAGAGAACGCTTACTACTGAGTCCAGTGGAAGGCGTGACGCATTGGGGCCGCATTGTGCGGCCCCAATCGCATTCAGTGCAAAGCCCTCACAGGATCGGCTTGCCGCCGGTCACCGCATAGCGCGACCCGGAAATGTAGCTGCTCTCGTCCGAGCCCAGCAGCACATAGATCGGCGCCACCTCTACCGGCTGTCCTGGCCGTCCCAGCGGCGTTTTCGAACCGAAGTTGCGCACCGCCTCATCCGGCATGGTCGCGGGGATCAAGGGTGTCCAGATCGGGCCTGGCGCCACGCTGTTGACCCGGATGCCCTGCGGGCCGAGCATCTGTGCCAGCCCCGCGCTGAAATTGGCGATGGCGCCTTTGGTGGTGGCATAGGCCAGCAGGCTTGGCGACGGGTCGTCGGAGTTCACCGAACTGGTGTTGATGATCGAACTGCCGCGCGGCATGGACGGCAGCGCCGCCTTGCAGATGCGGAAGATCGCGGTGATGTTGATGTCGAACGTCTTCACCCATTCCTCGTCGTCGATTTCGTCGAGGGTTTCATGCGACATCTGGAACGCCGCGTTGTTGACCAGAATGTCGATGCGCCCGAACTGTCCGACGGTTTTGCTGACGATGTCGTGGCAGTGCTGTTTCTGCGCCAGATCGCCCGGCAGCAACAGGCACTGACGACCTTCGGCCTCCACCCATTTGGCGGTGTCCTTGGCGTCTTCGTGCTCGTCGAGGTAGGCAATGGCCACATCGGCGCCCTCGCGGGCATAGGCGATGGCCACCGCGCGGCCGATGCCGCTGTCACCCCCGGTTATCAGCGCCTTCTTGCCCGTCAGCCGACCGCTGCCGGTGTACGACTGTTCGCCGCAATCGGGTACCGGGTCCATGATCTTCTGGCTGCCGGGCACGGTCTGCGGCTGCGAGGCGAACGGTGGGGTGGGGTAGTTGCGCATGGCGATCACTCCTGCTGAAGGAAAAGGTCTCTTTGCCTATGAAGCGAGCCAGTGCTCAGGGTTGGAACGGATCTACGCCTGCCACGACAGACGGTCGGCGGGCGATTGATCTGAATCTTTCTCGCGCGCCTGTCTCTATCCCCTATCGAGTCACACAACGATCAGGAGCGATCGCGTGCCACGCATCATCACCCCCGCTACTCCCGAGCATGAAATCTCCAGCGAGCGCGAAGCACGGATGTTCGGCTCGCCGAAAGAGCGCCTGGATTTCTATCGCCGGGAAATCCAGTACGAGACCACCATCCTGGCCAACCGCACCGACGCCTACCTCACTGCGCAATCCTTCCTGGTCATCGCCTTCGTCTCCGCCATGAGCAACCTCAACGAGAGCTGGGGGCAGATGTTCACGTTGCTGGTGCCGCCCTTCCTGGCGCTGCTGGGCGTGCTCAGTTCGCTCAACGCCTGGCCGGGGATCCATGCCGCCTACAAGATCATCGACCACTGGCAGCTCAAGCAGAGCAATCTACTGCGCAGCGAACCGCTGATGGGCCTGGCCTACGACGAGTCGCCGCTGTTCGCCGAGGCCGAGACCTCACGGGCGTCGCATCGCAAGTCGCTGCTGTTTTCCCTGCGCACGCCGTGGATCTTCCTGGCGTTCTGGGTGATTTTGGGCGGTTACGCGCTGTTCATTCAGCTCGGTTGACGGACCGCCTTCACATTTCACTTACAGTCAGCACGGCCGCCCATCTGGCAGAATCCCTTCCTTTTCCTGTGTCTGGAGACCTTCATGCTGCGTGTACTCGAACGCTGGCTTGACCCTTTCCCGCCCGACGAGGCCCCGCCACCGCCCATGGGGCTGGCGCGCTTCATGTGGGCCTGCACCCGCGGCGCGCGCGGCTACATCGTCGCCCTGGCACTGCTGAGCGCCGCGGTGTCGGTGTATGAAGCCTGGCTGTTCGCCTTTCTCGGACAAGTGGTGGACCTGCTGGCCAAATGGCAGGTCGGCGAAGCCGTAACCGCCGAGGAGACTCGCGTGCTGTGGGGCGTCGGCGCCGTATTGGTGATCAGCATCGCGCTGGTGGCCGCACGCACCATGGTCCAGCACCAGGTTCTGGCGATCAATTTGCCTCTGCGCCTGCGGTGGGATTTCCACCGTCTAATGCTTCGCCAGAGTCTGTCGTTCTTTTCCGATGAATTCTCCGGGCGGGTCACCACCAAGGTGATGCAGACCGCCCTGGCGGTGCGCGAGGTGCTGTTCACCTTGATCGAGATCCTGCCGGGTATCGGGGTGTACTTCGTGGCGATCATCGCCTTGGCGGGCGGCTTCGCGCCCAAGCTGATGCTGCCGTTCGTGGCCTGGTTGCTGCTGTTCGGACTGACCATGCTGTACTTCGTGCCGCGCCTGGGCAAAGTGGGGCAGGAGCAGGCCAACGCCCGCTCGTCCATGACCGGGCGGGTGTCGGACGCCTACACCAACATCACCACGGTCAAGCTGTTCTCCCATTCCAAGCGCGAGGCGCATTTCGCCCGGGCGGCGATGGAAGACTTCAAGCACACCGGTTTCCGACAGATGCGCCTGGTCAGCCAGTTCGAGATCGCCAATCAGGCGCTGGTGGTCGGTTTGATCATGAGTGCCGGCGGCTATGCCCTGTGGCTCTGGCACCAGGGCCAGGTTGGCGCCGGTGCGGTGGCGGCGATCACCGCCATGGCGCTGCGCATCAATGGCATGTCGCACTGGATCATGTGGCAGATGACCTCGCTGTTCGAGAGCATCGGCACCGTGCAGGACGGCATGGCCACCCTGGCCACCGGTCCCAAGGTGCAAGACGCGCCCGGTGCCGGTGTGCTGCAGACCCAGGGCGGGGCCGTGAGCTTCGACAACGTGCACTTCAACTACAACGGCGAACGTCAGGTGCTCGATGGCCTGAGCCTGGAGATCCAGGCCGGCGAGAAGATCGGCCTGGTGGGCCGCTCCGGGGCCGGCAAGTCGACCTTGATCAACCTGCTGCTGCGGTTCCACGACGTCGACCAAGGACAGATCCGCATCGACGGCCAGGATATCGCCCAGGTCACCCAGGACAGCTTGCGCAGTGCCATCGGCATGGTCACCCAGGACACCTCGCTGTTGCACCGCTCGATTCGCGACAACATCGCCTACGGCCGGCCTGACGCCACCGAAGCGCAGATCCGCCAGGCCGCCGTCGACGCCCAGGCCGATGACTTCATCCGCCAGCTCAGCGACCGCCAGGGCCATACCGGCTACGACACCCTGGTCGGCGAGCGTGGCATCAAGCTCTCCGGCGGCCAGCGCCAGCGCGTGGCGATCGCGCGGGTCATGCTCAAGAACGCGCCGATCCTGCTGCTCGACGAAGCCACCAGCGCGCTGGACTCGGAGGTGGAAGTGGCCATCCAGGAAAGCCTCGACGAGATGATGCAGGGCAAGACGGTGATCGCCATCGCCCACCGCTTGTCGACCATCGCCGCGATGGACCGGCTGATCGTGATGGACGAGGGGCGCATCATCGAGCAGGGCACCCATGCCGAACTGCTGGCGCGCAACGGCATCTACGCCCGGCTTTGGCAGCACCAGAGCGGAGGCTTCCTCGGCGAAGACCAGGGTGTGCTGGAGGCCACCGAATGAGCCGCAGCCGCCCCTCTACGCAAGGACCTGCCCATGCACACCTCTGAGCGGCTCAAAGGCCTCGACGTGTTCGTCGCGGTGGCCGAGTGCGCCAGCTTCACTGCGGCGGCAGAGCGCCTGAATCTCACCGCCTCGGCGGTCAGCAAGAGCGTGGCGCGCTTGGAGGCACGGTTGGGCGTGCGGTTGTTCGAGCGGACCACCCGCACCCTGGCACTGACTGAGGCCGGGGTGACCTTCCAGCGCACCTGCACCCGCGTATTGGCCGAGCTGGAGGACGTGGAGTCGGCGTTGCTCAACGACAGCGAAACGCCGCAGGGCCGGGTACGCATCGACTTGCCGGCGTCTTTCGGACGCCTGCATGTGCTGCCGCTGATCCTGGATTTTCTGCACCTGTTTCCCAAGGTCGATCCGCATGTGTCCTTCACCGACCGTTTCGTCGATCCGGTGGCCGAAGGCATCGACATCGTGGTGCGTATCGGTGGTCCCGATGCCTGGCCAGCCAGCCTCGGGCACCAGTTCCTCGGTGCGCAGCGCCTGGTGTTCTGCGCCGCACCCCGGTATCTGCAACGCCATGGCGAGCCCCGCGACCAGGCCCAATTGCACGGCCATGCCTGCGTGGTCTATGGCCAGCGTGATGGCGGTGTCGGGCCCTGGTACCTCAAGGGCCGCGAGGCCGGGGACATAGAACGACGCAGCATGCCTTCGCGCATCGCCGTCGGCGATGGCGAAGGCGAGGTGGCGGCCGTGCTGGCGGGGCTCGGCATCGCCCAGTTGCCCACCTGGCTGACCCAACGGCACATGGAGCAAGGCAGCGTGGTGGAGGTGTTGCCTGAACTGTCCACCGATGGCTTGCCGATCAACCTGGTCTGGTTGAAAAGCCGGGAAAACCTGCCCAAGGTCCGCGCCCTGCTCGACTACCTGGCGCCGCGCCTGTGCGCCCACGGCAGACGGCCTGCGCCGCCTGACACGGCACAGTGAGCGCTGCCGGTCAGGGCGCGAGCCGCCGAACCACCGCCAACAGCACCAAGGCCAGCAGCGCGACGCAGGCGGCCACGTAGCCCAGGTAGTCGGTGCCCAGGTGCGTCAGGGTCAGCCCGCCGATGATTGCGCCCAGGCCGATGCCGGCATTGGCCGCCGACACGTTGCTGGTGCCCGCCAGGGCCTTGGCCTGCGACACGCAGGCCATCACCCGCACCTGACAGATGGGGTACAGCGCGGTGTTGGCGATGCCCCACAGCCCCAGCACGGCGCACAGCAGCACGGTGGAGTGGGCGACGGGAACCAACGCTGCCATGCCCAGCGCCAGCAGGATCAGGAACAGCCGTGTGGCATTGAGCGGCGAGCGATCGACGAGCTTGCCGCCGATCCAGTTGCCGATCAGGCCGACCGCACCGAAGCCCATCAACCACCAGCCGACCTGCGCGGGCGGCACGCCAGCCACGCGCTCCAGTAGGTCGGCCAGGTAGGTGTAGCCGATGAACATCGCCGTGAAGACCACTACCGACAGCAGCACATTGCCCACGAAATAGGCGTCCTTGAAGATCGTCGCCTGCTGGCGCAGGTCCAGTTTCGCCGTGCGGGCGACCTGGGGCATCAGCCACCACAGGGCCACGGCCATCAGCAACGACAACCCGGACAGCACCCAGAACGCCCCGCGCCAGCCGATCAGCGTCGATGCGACCGTGCCCAGCGGAATGCCCAGCAGCATGGCCGCCGAGATGCCCAGGTAGACCCTGGCAACCGCGCGCCCGGCGTGCTGTTTTCCGGCCAGATGCCCGGCGGTTTCGCTCGCCGTGCCCCAGAACACCGGCAGCGCCATGGCCGGTACGATGCGGGCGATGGCCAGCACGGTGAAGTTCTGCGCCACGGCGGCCAAGGCGTTGGTCGCCGCGAACAGGCACAGGATCGCGATGAACAGGCGCTTGCGGTCGAGGTGGGAGAGCGCGGCGGTCAGGGGCGGACCGAGCAGCATGACGGTGAAGGCGAACAGGGTGACCAGTTGCCCGGCGGCTGAAACCGACAGATCCAGATCGCGCGCGATCTGCGGCAGCAAGCCAACGATGAGGAATTCAGTGGTGACAATCAGAAAAGCCGAGAAGGCCAGGATCGCGATGCTGATCCCGGTCTTCTGCGTGGAAGGTGCTGCCAGAGGGGGCGTTTGGTAGACGGACATGATCGGGCTCGATGTAAAGGCCGATCAGTCTATTCGTTAATCCATTTCCCTTTTCTGGCATTAATTCCCGAAACTAATGAACTGAATTCAGTAATTCGTCCTCGTTACAGCGTCAGTGCCAGCAGTGCCGCCAGCAGTGCGGGCGGCATGACTACCATGCCCAGGCGCAGGAACTGCCAGGCGCCGACCTGTTCGCCTTCACGGCGAATGGCGACCAGCCACAGCAGGGTGGCCAGCGAGCCGGTGATCGACAGGTTCGGCCCCAGGTCCACGCCAATCAGCAGTGCAGCAGTGGTCTGCACCGGCAATTCGGCCAGGTGCCCCATGGAGCCGGCGATCAGCCCGGTGGGCAGGTTGTTCATCAGGTTGCTGGCGATTGCCACGCCAATGCCGGCGGCCCAGCTTGCCTGGGTCGGTGCGTCGTGGGCCAGCGCCGCCAAGGACTGGGCCAACTGACGGATCACGCCGGTCTGGGCCACGGCTTCGACCAGCACGAACAAGCCCGCCACTAGAGGCAGGACGCCCCAGGCCACCTGCCGCAGCACTGGCATCGGGCTGCGCCGCTGGCTCAGGTGGATCAGCGCGGTGGTCGCCACCCCGGCGCAGAACGTCGGCAGGCCCAGCGGTGTATCCAGAGCAGACGCCAACAACAGCAGCGCGCCCGTCAGCACGATGCCGAGCGCGCACAGGCGCGCGCCCCGCGACAGCGGTTGCGGGTCGATGCTCAGCGCCAGTGGCTGGCTGATCTGCTGGCGCTGGGTCAGGCGCAGGGCCAGGTAGGTCAGCACGATGGCCGCCAATGACGGCAGGCTGAACTGACGCAACCAGTCCAGCAGCGGCGGCATCTGGCTGCCGAACACCACCAGGTTGGCCGGATTGGAGATCGGCAGTACGAAACTGGCGGCGTTGGCGATGAACGCGCAGATGAACAGGTAGGGCAGGGGATTGGCTTTCGCTGCCTTGCACGCTGCATACACGGCAGGGGTGAGCACCACGGCGGTGGCGTCGTTGGACAGGAACACGGTGACCAGGGTGCCGACCAGGAACACCAGGTCGAACAGGCGCTGGCCCGAGCCGCGCGCGTGCACCACGGCATAGCGCGCCAACCAGTCGAACAGCCCTTCCTGGCGCGCCAGTTCGGCCAACACCATCATGCCGATGAGGAACAGATAGACGTCGCCACCTTCGGCTACGGCGTGCAGCGCGGCAGGTAGCGGAATCAGCCCCAGCACGGTCAGCAGCAGCGCACCGCCCAGTGCCCAGACGTATTCGGGGATGCGCCATGGGCGCAGGATGACGCCGACGGTGGCCAACGCGGCCACCGTCCAGATGATCAAGGTGCTCGTAGAAAAACTCATGGGTGGTTCAGTTTCCAGCGGGGGTCGGCATGACCGTCGGCGTATCGCTCGAACGGGGGTGGGTTTCCGGCAGGGCCACCAGCACCAGCACGAAGGCCACGGCGGCGATTCCGGCCAGGGTCAGAAAGGCCGCATCATAGCCTGAGGACTGCACCACCAGGCCAGCGATGCCGGGGCTCAACGCTGCGCCCAGGCCAAAGATCGCGGTCAAGGCGCCGAGGCTGACGTTGAAGCGGCCGGTGCCCTCGGTCAGGTCCTTGACGATGATCGGGAACAGCGCGCCGAAAATCCCGGCGCCAATGCCGTCGAGCAGTTGCACCCCAACCAGCCAGAACGGATTGTCCGAGACCACGTACAGCGCACCGCGCAGCGGCAGAATCAGGAAGCCCACTAGCAGAAACGGCTTGCGTCCCCAGTGCTCGGCCTTGGCGCCCACCAGCAGCGCCATCGGCACCATCACCAGTTGTGCGGCGACGATGCAGGCCGAGGTCAAGGGCGTGGCCAGGCGCAGGTCCACCTGCGACAGCTTCTGGCTCACCAGCGGCAGCATGGCTGCGTTGGCCAGGTGGAACAACGCGCAGCACACGGCGAACAGCAGCAGGGTACGGTTGTGCAAGAGCAGCTTGAAGCCGGCGGGCGCAGCGTCCCCGGCTGGCCCGTGACCCAGCCCCCGCGCCACCTGGTGATCGATCGCCGCTGCCGGAATGCGGCTCACGGCGATGATACTGGCCACCGTCATCACTGCCATCAGGTAGAACACCACCACCGGCCCGTACAGATAGGCCAGCCCCCCCGCCAGCAGCGCCGAGAAGGCGTTGCCGGCATGGTTGAACGATTCGTTGCGCCCCATGCGCCGGGTGAATGCCTTGGGCCCGGTGATGCCCAGAGAAATGGCGGCGATGGCCGGTGCGAACACCGAGCCGGCCAGGGCGCTGATGGTCTGGGTCAGGGCCACCAGGCTGAACGAGGCCATCAGCGGCAGCAGCAGGCAACTGCCGGTCACCAGCAGGGCCGCGATCACCACCACCGCCCGTTTGGCCGGGGTGCGGTCGATCAGCGCTCCGGCTGGGGTCTGCGCCACCAGCGCGGCGATCCCGGCCAGGCTCATCACCAGGCCGATGCTCGCCGGCTGCCATTGGTGCACGGCCAGCAGGTAAATCGCCAGGTAGGGGCCCAGGCCGTCACGGACATCGGCGAGGAAGAAGTTCAGCCAGTCCAGGCCGCGTTGGTGCGAAGCGAGAGGGGTGTGGTTGTCCAAGATGGCATCTCAATGAGGCCCAAGAGCAGGACACGGGTCGCGCGAGCGGCGGCGCCGTGAGTCGGTGCAAACGAAGTGAACCCAGGTGGTCGATGATTAGGGTGGCCGTCGGCTCCTGATCAGGCAGTCTCTGAGCACAATGACTGTGGCGTCAGGAGATAGGTTCCAGGCCCGCTCACCACTCGATCGGCTGCCCGTCCCAGGCCAGGAACGCACCGTTGTGCGCAGGGCCGTGACGGGCGACCAGGTCCAGCAGGCGCTCGGCCGTGAAGGCCGGTTCGAACAGTCGCTCTGCCGGCACATTGGCTTGGAAGGGCTGGGACAGGTCGGTGTCGGTGGTGCCGGGGTGCAGCATCAGCACCGTCGACAGCGGATTCAGTCGCCGCAACTCGATGCTTGCGGTGCGCAGCAGTTGATTCAGCGCCGCCTTGCTGGCCCGGTAGCTGTACCAACCGCCGAGGTGATTGTCGCCGATGGAGCCGACCCGCGCCGAGAGTGCGGCAAAGGTGGCCGGATGCTGGCGCAGTAGTGGCGCGAGGTGCTTGAGCAACAGGATCGGCGCGAAGCTGTTGCTGAGAAACGCCGCCTGCAGGCTGGCCAGGTCCAACTGCGCCAGTGACTTTTCGGGCCGGGCCGGCGCCTCATGCAGGACGCCCAGGGTGCACAGCACCAGGTGCAGATGGCTGCACTGCTGGCGCAGGGCGCTGGCCAGGTCGGCCAGTGCCGACTCGTCACGGGCATCGCAGTCCAGCAGCACCAGGTGTCCAGGGTGTTGTTGCGCCAGCGTCTGAAGCGCCTGGCTGGCGGTGGCTCGACGCGACACCGCGAATACCCGTTCGACATCGCTGCGTGCCAGCAGGCGTTGGCACAGCGCGAGACCGATGCCGCGACTGGCGCCGCAGACCAGCACCTGACCTGGACTTGGCAGCTCTGCAATCAATGCCATCTTCGACTCCTGTCGATCTCATGAGATTTTGGGAATTAATCGGGCTGAGCTTGTACAAATAATCAAGCGTGTACAAGTTTGCACGCTGATCATCCTAAACCGATAGGCGTGCGAGGTCCCATGAACATTCAGCAACTGAACGAGATGGCCGCGGCCGGCCGCATCAACGAACTGGAAGTGCTGTCCCTGGAAGGCGGCTTCTACGTGCTGCGTGCGTTCACCGGCGACGGCCCGCTGTCGCTGCACGACGAACACGGCGAGGTGATGCGCCTGCGCTCTACCACCGAAGTACGCCAGGTGCTGGCCGATACCCCGACGCTGCCGTGCTGGCTGGTGCAACACGTGGTTCACGACGAAATGTGCGGCTTGCGCGACGGCCCGCTGGCGCCGCTGCGGGTGCCGCTGTCGATGGATCGTCCGTGGTGATGGCAAATGGCTGACAGCTTGGCGGAACGATGTCGCACGTAAGCGGGTCCACTTTGGGTAACATTTTGTAACTCGACGCGCCAGGGCCTGTATCCCTGCCGCGCGTTATCCAACGCCTGCACGCTGCAATTCGTTTTCGTGCCCCTGCTTGGAGCAGGCCGGCACGGCGATGCTGAGTGCTTGGTCACAGGTGGAAACCGATGTTGTCAGCCAAACAATCTTCACGCCGCAAGTTCCTGCTGTCGTCCTTGATCGCCTTGCCGGCGCTAGGCGTCACCGTCAAGGGTCTGAGCGCGGCGCTGGCCGCCGAGATGATCGCGCCGAGCCTTGAGCGTTATTCTCCGACCTTTTTCAGCCGCAGTGAGTGGACCTTTCTGCTGGCCGCCTGCGACCGCCTGATCCCCGCCGACGGCCGTGGTCCCGGTGCATTGGAAACCAATGTACCGATCTTCATAGACCAGCAACTGGCAGCGGGCCTGGGCAGCGAGGTCTACCTGCAAGGCCCCTTCGAGCCCCAGGCGCCGGCGACGTTGGGCTATCAGTTGCCCTACACCCTGCAGGAGATTTTCCACAAAGGCATTTCTGCCGTGGAGCACGCTTCGCTGATGAACTATGGCCATCCCTTTGCGCTGTTGTCGCTGGGCGCGCAGGAGCAGACGTTGCATCGCCTGCAGGCGGGCGAGATCGACTTCGCCGAGCACGGCGAGCCGTTGATGAGCAGCACGTTGTTCTTCAACGAGCTGCTCAACCTGACCCGCCAGGGCTGGCTGGCCGACCCGATCTATGGCGGCAACAAGGGCATGAAGGCTTGGGTCACCATCGGTTTCCCAGGCGCGCGGGCCAGCTATCTGGAGTGGGTGGCGCAGCACGAAGTGGTCTACCCGCTCGGGCCGGTGAGCCTGACGGGAGAGCGGGCATGAGCCGGGTTTCCGACGTTTTCGCAAGCAAGGGGTGTGCATGGCAACGCTAACCAATGACGAAGTCGACGTGGCTGTGGTCGGCCTGGGCTGGACCGGCTCGCTGATGAGCATCGAACTGGCCCAGGCCGGCCTCAAGGTACGCGCCTTCGAGCGTGGCGAGGACCGCCGCAATGCCGATTTCAGCTATCCCAAGCCGGCCGATCAGTATGCCTATGGGGTACGCAACAAGATCATGCTCGCACCCAAGGATGGCGCGCTGACGGTGCGCCACAACCTGCAAGGCACCGCGTTGCCCACCCGCCAGTGGGGCGCTTTCGTGCCGGGTACCGGGGTCGGCGGCTCTGGTCTGCACTGGACTGGCGTGCTGATCCGACCCACGCCGACCGACCTCAAGCTCAAGACCTACGCCGATCAAGCCTACGCTCCAGGTGTGCTGCCCGCCGACATGCAGATCCAGGATTACCCCTTCACCTGGGAAGAGATCGAGCCGTTCCTCGACCGTTTCGACAAGATCTGTGGCCTGTCGGGCAACACCGGCAACCTCGGCGGGCAGATCATGGTCGGCGGCGACCCGTTCGAGGGACCGCGCTCCAGTCCTTTTCCACTGCCGGCGCTCGAGGACACGCTGAACAACACGATGTTCGCCCAAGCGGCGCGCACGTTGGGTTACCACCCATTTCCCAACCCGTCGGCCAATGTCTCGCGGGCCTGGAAGAACCCCTACGGCAATCAGATCGCGCCATGCAATTACTGCGGGTTCTGCAGCAAGTACCCGTGCCTGAACTACTCCAAGGCCTCGCCGCAGACCGCCGTGCTCGATGCACTCAAGCGCATGGACAATTTCGATTACCGGGTCAACGCCAATGTGCTGCGGGTCGAACTGCACCCTGATGGCAAGACGGCCCGTGGCATCACTTACATCGACGGCCAAGGCAATGAAGTATTCCAGCCTGCGCGGATCGTGGTGTTGGCCGCGTTCCAGTTTGTCAATGTGCGGCTGATGCTGCTGTCGGGTATCGGCAAGCCCTATGATCCGATCAGCGGCGAAGGCGTGATAGGTCGTAACTACGCGTACCTCAGCGTCGGCGACACCACCTTGTTCTTCAAAGGCCGGCGCTTCAACCCCTTCGCCACCGCCGGGGCCACCGGGCAGATGTTCAACGACATCTCTCCGGGCAACTTCGACGGGCCGGGCCTGGGCATCATCGGCGGCGCCAAGATCCACAGTTCCCAAGCCACCGGTGCGCCGATCGGCACCGCGCTGCCGGCCGGCACGCCGCAGTGGGGGCAGGCCTGGAAGGAAGGCATGCAGGACTGGTACGGGCACTCGATGAAGGTCAGCATTTCCACCGGCTGCATGTCCTACCGAGGCCACTACGTCGACCTCGACCCGACCTACAAAGACCCTTGGGGTCAGCCGCTGCTGCGTATCACCTTCGACTGGAAGCCCAACGAGCTGAAGTTGCAGCAGTACCTGCGCGGCATCGTGCGCGACATCACCCGCGAATTGGGACCGGACAGCTACAGCGAGAACTTCCTCGGCATGGATGACCACTGGGACATCACCAAGTACGTCTCCACCCACAACGTCGGCGGTGCGGTGATGGGCGACTCGCCACGCACCAGCGCGCTGAACCGCTATCTGCAGAGTTGGGACGTGCACAACGTGTTCGTGCCTGGCGGCAATGCCTTCCCGCAGAACTTCCAGGCCAATCCGACGGCGCTGATCGGGGCGTTGACGCTGTTTTCGGCTCAGGCCATCAAGGATCAGTACTTGAAGAACCCCGGCCCGTTGGTACAGGCATGAGGAGGGCAGCGATGAAACACCGCAAGCGCTCGTGGCTGCTCAAGTTGCTGGTGCTGGTCCTGGTGGCGGCATGCCTGGCCTGGCTGCTGGCCGTCTGGCTGAACCGTGTGGGCGATGCCCAGGCGCAGATGAACGTGGCCGTCACGCCTGAGCTGATCGAGCAGGGCGCCTACCTGGCCAGGGTCGGCGACTGCGTGGCCTGCCACACGGCCCGCGAGGGCGGCAAAGCCTTCGCTGGAGGGCTGGGTATCGCGTCGCCGATCGGTACGCTGTACTCGACCAACATCACGCCAGACAAGCGTACCGGGATTGGTGACTGGACCTACGGTGAGTTCGAGCGCGCGTTGCGTCGCGGTGTCGGTCACGACGGCAGTGCGTTGTACCCGGCCATGCCGTATCCGTCTTACGCCAGGATCACCGATGCCGACACCCAGGCGCTCTATGCCTACTTCATGCAAGGCGTGCCAGCGGTCGAGCAGGCCAACAAGGCCAACGCTGTGCCCTGGCCGCTGTCGATCCGTTGGCCTCTGGCCTATTGGCGTGCACTGTTCGCACCCGCGCCGACGCCTGAAACGCCCGCTAGCGAACCGCGCGACATCGCCCGCGGTGCTTACCTGGTGCAGGGACTGGGCCACTGTGGTTCCTGCCACACGCCGCGTGCGCTGACCCTTCAGGAAAAGGCCTTGGACGAACGCTCACCTGTGTACCTCTCCGGCACCCAGCTCAACGGCTGGAATGTGCCAGCGTTGCGCGGCCTGCCGCACTGGAGCACGCAGGAACTGGTCGACTACCTGGGCACCGGGCGCAATGCCAAGGCCGCGGTGGCCGGCGAAATGACCGACGTCATCCTGCACAGCACCTCGCACATGAGCGACACCGACCTGCAGGCCATGGCGGCGTACCTCAAGTCGCTGGCGCCGACTGACACCGCATCTGGGCAGGACAATGAGGCGCGCAGTGCACAGACGGCGGCCAGGCTCACGGCGGCCAAGGATCTGACCCTGGGCGAGCGCCTTTACCTGGACAACTGCAACGCCTGCCACTTCGTCTCCGGCCGAGGTGCCGAGCAGGTGTTCCCGCGTCTGGACGGCGCCACCGTGGTGAATGCCCAAAGCCCGCAGGCGCTGATCCAGGTCATTCTTCAAGGCGCCAGCACCCCTTCGACCGCCCGAGCGCCTTCGGTGCTGCCGATGCCAGGCTTCGCCGAGCGACTCGACGACCAGGAGGTGGCGGAGTTGGCGTCGTTCCTGCGTCAGGGCTGGTCCAACCAAGCGGCGGCGGTCAGCGCTGATGAGGTGCGTGAAATCCGCCAGGCCATCAGCGCGAAGCCATGATGCAGTAGGGATGGGCAGCCCCGGCGATCGTTGCCTGCGGGGCTGCCAGCGCGACTTCAGGCGTGGTGGCCGCTGCTGTTGACGATACGCAGGCACAAGGCTTCGAACGGATCGAGGTTGATCAGCAGCTTGCCGTCCTCATCCAGGTCGCCTTCGACGGTTTCGTTGATCATGTCCACTACCGGGCCGGGTTGGAAACCGGTCAGTTGCAAGGTTTCGCTGATGGGCTCGGCGCCGAAGTTCAACGCGCTGATCTGAGTGCCACGGCCCGCCGGCAACTCATGGACCATCACCAGCAAGCCGGGGCTGCTGACCTCGGGCACCAACACCTGGCGGCTGGCCGCGATGCCGTAGGCCTGACGCACGGCCAACAGCTTCTTGACCTGACTGGCGAACGAATCCGGGCGCTGCAACTGCTCATCCAGGCTGCCATACAGGCTGCGGGCGCGTGGCATGCCGCGCACTGAGGCCTGTGCGTCTGGATTCAGCCCCGCCAGGTCGTAGCCGCCCCGGTGAATCCAGCGCGTGTCGCCATCGCCCATGCGTTCGGCCACCGCTTCGGCGGGCAAGGGCAGGGCGCCGACCATGTCCCAGCCGGACACTGCCACCACCCCCGGCTGCATGGCGTTGTACATCACCAGCAACAGGTGCACCCGCTGGATCCGTTCGATATCGGCCGCGCCGATCTGCTCCAGGTCGCGAATCCCCAGTGCTGCGGTAATCAGGCTGACGGTGGTGCAGGAAATGCCGTTGGTGACGAAGCGCAGGTTGTAGGGCGCATGCTCGCCGGAGGCGCGTTCGTAGATCTCTTCGCGAATGTGCTCGCGCAACACGCTGCCAGGCAGAGTCTGGCCCTTGTACAGGTACATGTCATGGGCGTGCAGGGTCCAGAAATGCACCAGTTCGGCGGTCAGTTCGTCGTGGTTCTGCAAGGCGTGGATCAAGGAGGCCGGGTCGATGCCGAACGCGTGCATCTCCTTGAGCATCAGGCGCAGGAATTCGGTGTCGCCGGTGAGCAGCGCGTGCTGGTAGGCCGGGCGAGTGACGAAGTCATAAGACAAGTCGGCGCCGCCCTTGGACATCTGCGCGATGTCGTCCAGGGTCAGGTTCAGCTCCTGGAAGCTGAAGCCGCCGGCCTTGCGGATCATGCCGCCGATCAACTGGTTGCCGGTCAGCGACAGCGGATGGCTTTCGGACCAGGCAGTGCCTTCAGCGCGAATCTCCACGCCGAGGAAGCCATTGGCATCCAGGCGCAGGCCGCGTGCGCCGAGGCAATCAAGCGCGTGCAGGGCGTCACCGATGATCATCTGCTGGGCCGCGAAGGTGGGATCCAGCCAGTTCAACGACGGCTGGCCTTCCTTGAAGTAGTGCAGATAAACCCAGCGTCGGGTCTTGCCATCCACCCCGACGATCGGCGGGGTGGCGCTCCAGTCGGTCTCCTTGACACCGGGCTCGAAGAAGATCACCCGCTGCAACTGACCGACGATGTAATGGCGCTGCTTGAGTTCATCGCAAACGGCCGGCAGTAGGTTGACCGCGTCACGGCCCGGCGGCACGTCGGGCAGTAGCGGCCAGTCTTCTTCGCGAATCTCGACCATGTGGTAGAGACCGGGATAGCTGCCATGCCCCAGCTCGGCCAGGCGGAAGTCCGCGCCTTTGCCGGTGTGCGAGGGAATCAGGTCGTCGATGGTCACCGCATTGTGCGCGGCGGCCAGTCGGCTCATCTGCACCAGTTCCTGCTCAGTGCCGTACAACGGGTCGATATCGAAGCTTATGCGGTCGAAGTTGCCGTCGATGCTGGGGGTGGTCTGCCGACCGCTGATGCCGCCTGACTGCTTGATCGGGCCGGTATGAATGCCTTGGATGCCGATTTCGGACAGGCGCTTCCACAGGGCTTCGTGGCCCAGGGCGGACAGCACGCTGCTGCCCTCCGGGGCAATGATGGCGTCGGGGTAGACCGTTAGCCACACCGAAGCGATTTCGCTGGCGCGGCGCGGCTGGGCTTCGGCGTAGGGGTTCTGCCACAGCCGCGACTGGCCGGCATAGAGGCGGGCGCGCTGCTGGGAGGCTTGCAGCATCGAGCGCTCTTCCAGCCACTGGATGTAGGCATCATCGGGTCGGGTCATGCAAGGTTCCTCGGCAGCGTCCATGGGCAGTTTTTATGACGGCCCAGGACACCAATCGTTCGTTTCGACCGCGTGTGCCGATCCAGTCGGACGCTAGCCTTTGGGCTCGTGGATCGGGCAACCGTTGTGACGAGCGCGGAACGCCGACGACATTTCATAAGAGGGCTTGCGCACGCGCATCACGCCGCCCAGTGGGCGGTGCGCGGCCAAGCCGTGCCAGGGGCTGAACGCCATCCCGTCGTCGATCATCCTGACCTTGTCGTCGGACCAGGTGAACTGCGGTTTCACCTCGACGCGCGCGACCGTCACGTAGGGGCTGAGGTCTTCCGGCCACTCTACCGAGGCGTCTTCGATCGGCATCTTTTCCAGGTCGGTGGCCAATTGCACCCGCAGCTCCCACTCCCCGCCTTGTTGCTCGAAGTAGCGGGTCACCGCCGAGCGCAGACCGTTGGGATCACCGTCGAAGTCCAGGTGTTGGTCGGTCAGTGCCGTAAGCGCCGGGGAAACCGGCACCAGTGCCAGCTTGGCGTAGTGGTCGCCATACAGCAGCGGCGCCACGGTGGTGAAGGTTTCGCCAAGGATATGGGTCTGCGGATGGCCACCCAGGCTCTTGAGCGTGCCGCTCTCGCCGCCCAGCGCCTCGATCACCGCCTCGGTGCCGCGCAGCACGGCCGACATCACTTCTTTGGTGCGCGGCATCTTGTCGGTGGTCTTGGCCAGCAGTTTCAAGGTCTTGAGGAACTGCTTGGGCGTGGCGGCGGTGAAGGCCTTGGCGTTCTGCATGACGAAGTCCTGCGTGCTGTCGCCTTCGCTGCCCGGCAGGCGCGGGCCCTCCACGCCGACCAGCTTGATCGCCAAGCCGCGTGGGGTAGAGACCTTGTCGTCGAGAATGTCGCCCGGATTGGTGGACAGGCGCAGGTACACCGGCAGCGTGCCGGGCTTGGCGAAGGCGCCCTGGGCCAGGTGCGGCGGCAGGTTGTCGAGCACGGTCAGGGTGCCTTGCAGCAGGCCGTGGCCCTTGGCGTGGACGCTGCGGTCGGCGTGGCCGCGGTCCTCGAAGGTCTTCTGCATGATCGACCTCAGGGTGTCGGCCAGTTCCTGGCTGGTCTGTGCCTCGTCGTCGGGGATCTGCTCGAAGCCGGGCTCGAAGCGCAGCGGTGTAGAGGAGGCGGGGGCTTGGTTGGTCATCGAGATTCTCCAGGTCAGGACAGAGGGCATCACGGGCCCTTGGCGCTCTTTTTCGGTGCCTGAAGAGGGGACTGCGACGGGGTTGCACAGGTTCGCATTGCAGGCATTTCGCCACGACCAACGGCGATGACCAGCAACTCTGCCATTCAATAGTCACAAAGTTGTCACACAGCTGCTGCACAGTGTCCCGGCCATCACACGGAGCGCTTTTCCATGATACGCCTGATGAAATCTGCTGCACTCGCCGTTGCGGTCTCGCTCAGCGCCACTTCGACCTTCGCTGCAGAGAACGTCCGCCTGACAGGTTCCGGCGCCAGCTTCCCGGCCCCGATCTACCTGACCTGGTTCAAGGATTTCAGCAAGAAGACCGACGGCGTCACCGTCGACTACCAGTCAAAAGGTAGCGGTGCCGGTGTCCAGGACTTCCTGAACAAGACCGTCGATTTCGCCGCCAGCGACTCGGCCATGAAAGACGAAGAAATTGCCAAGGTGGCAGAAGGCGTGCAGTTGCTGCCGATGACCGCGGGTGAGATCGTCCTGGCCTACAACCTGCCGGGCAACCCCAAGGGCTTGAAGCTGCCGCGCGAGGTCTACTCGGACATCTTCCTGGGCAAGATCACCCAGTGGAACGATCCGAAGATCGCTGCCGCCAACCCTGAGCTGAAACTGCCGGCCACGCCGATCACCGTCGTCGTGCGCGCTGACTCCAGCGGTACCACCGCGGTGTTCACCAAGCACCTGTCGGCCATCAATCCAGACTTCAAGCAGACCCTGGGTGAGGGCAACACCGTCAACTGGCCGGCGACCGACAAGTTCATCAAGTCGCCGAAGAACGATGGCGTGACCGCCACCGTACGCCAGACACCAGGTGCCATCGGCTACATCGAATACGGCTTCGCCAAGCTGGCCAAGGTCGACTTCGCTGCCCTGCAGAACAAGGCTGGCCAGTACGTAGTGCCGAACGCCGAAAGCGGTGCCGAGGCGCTGGCGGCGGTGAACATGCCGGAGAACCTGGTGGCCTGGCTGCCGGATCCGGATGGCGCCAAGTCCTATCCGATCACGTCCTACACCTGGATGATCTTCCGCAAGGACAACGGCAACCCGGCCAAGGCCAAGGCCATGCGTGAAATGGTCGAGTACAGCTTGACCGAAGGCCAGAAGATCGCCGACTCGATGGGTTACATCCCGCTGCCAGCGTCGGTGGTCGAGAAGGTTCGCAAGGCCGCCGAGAACATCAAGTAAGACTCGTCAGGTTGCGCGCGGCGTAGCGTGAGGCGCTCGTCGCGCGCCTTCCCCCTGTCCCGGAAACCATTCATGAACACACCCTTTGCCATTCCGGATAACCCCGATTCCGCTTGCCAGCCGCCTTCAGCGAAGGATTTCCTGGTCGACCGCACCTTCCGTGCCCTGGCCCGCATCGGCGTGGTGCTGGTGCTGGCGCTGGTCTTCGCGCTGATCTACGAGGTCGGGCGCAAGGCCCTGCCAGGTATGGAGAAGCATGGCTTCGACGTTATCTTCGGCAGCGTCTGGGATGTTAACCAAGGCAAATACGGCATTCTGCCAGCGATCTGGGGCACGCTGTACAGCGCCTTGATCGCGTTGTTGATCGCCGGCTTCTTCGGCGTCAGCATGGCAATCTTCCTGACCCAGGACTTTCTTCCCCCGCGGCTGGCGGCGGTGTTTCGCACCATCGTCGAGCTGCTCGCGGCCATCCCCAGCGTGGTCTATGGGCTGTGGGGCATCTACGTGGTGATTCCGGCCATCCGGCCGCTGACCGCCTGGCTGAACAGCGAACTGGGCTGGATTCCATTCTTCGGCTCGTCGCTCAGTGGTCCCGGCCTGCTGCCAGCGGCGCTGGTGCTGGCGATCATGATTCTGCCCACCGTGGCCGCAGTGTCCCAGGATGCCCTGACCAGCGTGCCGATGAAGACCAAACAGGCCGCTTACGGCATGGGCACCACGCACTGGGAAGCCATTCTCAAGGTCATGGTGCCTTCGGCTGCCACCGGTATCTTCGGCTCGCTGGTGCTAGGCCTGGGCCGTGCCCTGGGCGAGACCATGGCGCTGGCCATGCTGGTGGGCAACGCCAACACCATCACCCTGTCGCTGTTCGCCCCGGCCAACACCCTGGCGGCGCTGCTGGCGCTGAACTTCCCGGAGGCCGGCCCGAACGAGGTGGAGGTGTTGATGTACGCCGCCCTGGTCCTGATGTTCATCACCTTGCTGGTGAACGTCGTCGGATCGCTGATCATGCTCTACGCCCAACGGGGACATAAATCATGACCAACCTCACCACCCCCGTGGCCGCAATGCCGAGCCTGCAGCGCCGTTTCGAAGGCCGCGCCCTGCGCAGCCTGAGCCTGACCACCCTGGTGTGGTGCGTGGCTTTGCTGGCCAGCGTGCCGCTGATTTCCGTGCTGTACATGCTGATCACCCGTGGCGGTGCGCGGCTGAGCCTGGAGGTGTTCACCGAGCTGCCGCCGACCGGCTTCGAGATGGGCGGCGGCTTCGGTAACGCCATGGCCGGTACTTTCGTCATGGTCGGTATCGCCGCGGCCATCGCCGTGCCGGTGGGTATCCTGGCGGCGATCTTCCTTGCCGAGCTTGGCCCGGACAGCAAGCTGGCCAACGCGTCGCGCTTCGCCGCGAAGATGCTCACCGGCCTGCCGTCGATCCTCGCCGGCGTGTTCGCCTACGCCTTGGTGGTGATGACCACTGGCACCTACTCGGCCCCGGCAGGCGGCATCGCCCTGGCCGTGCTGATGCTGCCAATCGTGGTGCTGACCGCCGAGGAAGCCATGAAAATGGTGCCCAAGATCATGAAAGACGCCGCCTACGGCATGGGCTGTACCCGCGCCCAGGTGATCTGGAAGATCGTCCTGCCCACCGGTATGCCGGCGATCTTGACCGGGGTCATGCTGGCTGTGGCACGCGCCGCCGGTGAAACCGCGCCGCTGCTGTTCACCGCCTTGTTCAGCAACTACTGGATCTACCACGACGGCAGCCTGGCGGTGATGAACCCCACCGCGTCGCTGGCGGTACTGATCTACAACTTCTCCGGCATGCCCTTCGACAACCAACTGGAGCTCGCTTGGGCGGCCTCGCTGGTGCTGGTGATGATCGTGCTGGTCGTGAATATTCTCAGCCGTATTTTCGGCAAGCCTAAGTATTGAGTACGGGAGCCTATAACTTGAACGTATCGACTGCGCAACGTGCCGCACCGTTGGTCGACCAGGCACCAGTGGTGATGGACTGCAAGCTGGACAAGATCTTCTACGGCAACTTCATGGCCGTGCGTGACAGCCATGTGCCGATCGAGAAGAACAAGATCACCGGCTTCATCGGTCCCTCCGGCTGCGGCAAGAGCACCGTGCTGCGAAGCCTGAACCGCATGAACGACCTGGTGAAGGGGTTTCGCTTCGAAGGCCATGTGCACTTTCTCGGTCAGGATGTCTACGGCAAGGGTGTCGATCCGGTGGTGGTGCGTCGCTACATCGGCATGGTGTTCCAGCAGCCGAACCCGTTTTCGATGAGCATCTTCGACAACGTCGCTTTCGGCCTGCGCCTGAACCGCTACAAGGGCGATATCGGCGACCGCGTCAAGCACGCCCTGCAGGGCGCCGCGCTGTGGGACGAGGTCAAGGACAAGCTCAAGGTCAGTGGCCTGTCGTTGTCCGGTGGCCAGCAGCAGCGTCTGTGCATCGCCCGCGCCATTGCCACCGAGCCGGAAGTGCTGCTGCTCGACGAGCCGTGCTCGGCACTGGACCCGATCGCCACCCGGCGGGTCGAGGAACTGATGGTCGAGCTGAAGAAGGACTACACCATCGCCCTGGTCACCCACAACATGCAGCAGGCCATCCGTGTCGCTGACACCACGGCCTTCTTCTCGGTGGATATTTCCCAGGGCACGCGCACCGGCTATCTGGTGGAGATGGGACCGACCACCGAGATCTTCCAGAACCCGCGCGAGCAACTGACCAGTGACTACATCAGCGGCAAGTTCAGCTGACGGTCACTGGCCCGAGGCGGTCGAGGGGCGCAGGCCAGGGATGGCCTCTGCGTCCCTCGACCGCATTTCCATTTTGTGTAACCAGAGATTGAATATGCCTGCGACACGTCGTCTAGACCTGTCAGCCGTGGAACGCGCCCTGCGGGAGGTGCAGGGCCGTTTTGCCGAGCTGAGCCGCCACTTCACCGAGCCGCGTGATCCGTTCACCGATGAGGTGCTGAACAATGTGCTTGAAGGCTACGCGCTGATTGACGATTATGTCGCCCGGGGCGTCGACCTGTTCGATTTGCAGCAGGTGAACCTGATGCTGGAGATCAACGCTACCGTGCTCTGTGGCACCGATCCGGCCGATCGCCGCGAGTTCGCCCAGCATCTGGCCGCCACCGAAGCGCATTTCTTCAACAATGTCGAAGGTGGCATCAAGGACTTGTACAACTGGTATTGCTCCTACCGCAGCGACTCGGTGTGGAAGCGGGCAGCAGGTGTCTACGTGCGTATCCTGAGCAAGCCGCAATTGTTCATCGAAGGCAACAACCGCACCGGGTCGCTGATCGTCAGCTACCTGTTGATGCGGGCCGGGTTGCCGCCGTTCGTGCTCACGCTGGACAACGCCGAGGGCTATTTCAACCCGTCCTCGGTCATCCGCAACTCTGCCAAGCATGGTGTGAAAGCCTTGTACGAATTGCCCAAGATCAAGAAGAAGTACGCGGCCTTCCTCGAGGCGCAGGCCCCCGACGCCGATGTCTTCTTCGTGCACGGCGCCTCGTCGCGACTGTCCGGGGAGGGGCGCTGATGGCCCGTCATTGCAGGTTCGATCAATGGCGCAGCGGCAGCCGCAAGGCGTGCCAGGGCGTGGCCCGGCTATTCAGACGCCCGCGCGTGCGCATCTCGTTCGATATCGACGACACGCTCGCCTGCCTGCCCGAGCACAGCCCGACCGAACACAGCAAGCTGCCCGACTGCGTGCACCGCTGGCTCGGCGAGCCGTTGCGACGCGGCACCCGTGAGCTGATGCGCGATCTGCGCCGCCAGGGCTACAGCATCTGGATCTACACCTCGTCCGGGCGCAGCCCGGCCTATATCCGCCGCTGGCTGCTGCTGTACGGCATCCGTGTCGATGGCGTGGTCAACAGTGACCGGCACCAGCAGGTGTTGGCTGCCAAGGGCGTGGAAAAAGGCCCCTCGAAGCTGCCCTCGGCGTTCGACATCGACCTGCATGTGGATGATTCCGAAGGCGTTGGCATCGAAGGCGACGACCATGGCTTCCGCGTCGTGGTGGTCTGTCCCAAGGACGGCGACTGGACCCACAAGGTCATGGCGGCTGCAGCTGCCGTTCAGGCCCAGTTGGCCTGGCAGCAGCCGCTCAGGCACCGCGTGCCCGCGCAGGCGCTGCTGTCCTGACCCATCATTGATCGCTGCCGCGCGGTCAGCCTCTGGCTGATCGGGCGCAGTTGAGCGCGGCCAAGGCGATCGCCAGCGCCGCAGCCCCATACGCCCAGATCGCAGGCACCTGCGGAAGCAGCAGACCGGCAAGCATCGGCCCCAGGCCAGCACCGATATCGCGCCACACCGCATTGCCCGCCAGGGCCTGGATGCGCTCATGGGGGTTGCGCAAGGCTACCAAGGTCATCACCAGCGGTAGCTGCAGGGCGCGCAGCAGCAGTACGAAAAACGCACCGATGAACAGCCATTGGCTGGCGAACACCAGCAGCGCCAGCGCCGTGGCCAGTGACAGCAGCACCAGCATGCGCAGCGGCCCGAATCGATCGGCCAGGCGCCCGCCCAGCGGGCTGAACAGCATCTCGCTCAGATACCGCACCGCCATCAGCACGCCAGCCACCAGCACGCCGGACTCGCCGACGTGCACCTGCGCATAGAGCGACAGGCCGAAGATGAATAGGCCGTCCAGCGCCACCCCCTCGATGAATGACCAGGTCGCGATGCTGTCCGGCAGGCGCAGCCGTCGACCGCTGCGCGCTGGAATCGAGTGCCCTTCGCCAGGCAGTGCCCGCGCGCGCCACAGGCCGAGGAGGGCGCTGATGCAGAGCACGAAGAACACGCTGCGCGGCCCCCAGGCCTGGGCCATGACCGCGCCCAGGGGCAGGGCCAGCATCGGCCCGATGGACAGCGTGGCCCTGGAGCGCCCGGCGCGGCGGGCTGCACCCTGCGCCTGGGCAGTGGCCAAGGTCTGGGTGCTGAGGTTGAAGGTGGCGAAGCACAAGCCCCAAACCAACCGCAGTACCAACAGTGCGGCGAACCCCGACAGCGTGGCGTTGCCCAGCGCGCAAGCGGCTGCGGCCCCTGCGGCCAGGCTGCACGCCGCGCGATCCCCGTGGCGGGCATAGAAGCGCACTACCCAGCCGTAGCCGACGATACGCACCAGGCGATTGGCGGCCAGCAGCACACCGGCCTGGGCCAGGGTGACGCCGAAATCCTCGGCGTACATCGGCAACAGCAGGTACAGCAGTACGTCACTGGGCAGGCACAGCCCCAGCACCTGGGCAGCGTTGCGCGAATCCCGGTCGGCGCGCAGGGTGGACGGCGGGGCGGCGGCGGACATGACAGGCTCGTGACAGGGAGAAGACCAGCAGAATAACGTCATCACCTGCGCAACGACACCGCGTTACTCAGATGACGATGTAATCGCTGCGTTGCACGACACCCCGGTGCAGGCCCTCGACCAAGTGAAGATAGCGGCCGCCAACTTGGTCGATCGGCAGGCAGTCATCCACTTCCAACACCGCATCCGTGTGCGGCTTTGCCCAGCCGCTGTCCATGCGCTGCTTGCCGATGGCCTTGGCTTGAGCCTTGTCCGGGGCCGCCACCAGTAGATACCGGTGGGCTTCGCCGAATACCCCCCGTTCGTAGCCGCCCAGGTTGATGAAGAACAGCCGCATGGCGTCGGCAGCGGGCGCGGCATGACTCAGCTCGATGCGATAGTCATCGACACCGTCAACTTCCAGCCAAGAGTCGATATGCAGGCCCTT
The DNA here is from genome assembly GCF_047039205.1 of Pseudomonas sp. SC11. NCBI lineage: Bacteria > Pseudomonadati > Pseudomonadota > Gammaproteobacteria > Pseudomonadales > Pseudomonadaceae > Pseudomonas > Pseudomonas sp. SC11. Next base: position 2,502,790 of record NZ_CP178183.1, read on the forward strand.
GGCACTCCCAAACCAGGCCTCGCGTAGCTGCGGGTAGGCGTCGGTGAGGGACGGCGCATGGGCGAAGACCACATCGTGGACTTCGATACGGGCACGGGGATGACGCCCACCGAGCATCACGACATAGAGCATGAGTCGTCCTTTTGAGGCGTGCCGTTTGGCTGATCCAACAGTCTCCCGACGCTTGCCTGCAACTGATGGACGGTGAAGGGCTTGGCCAGACGCAGCACCTGGCCTTGGCGGTATTCGATCTCTGTGGTGGCGTCGATGAAGCCGGAAATGAACAGCACTCGGGCCTGCGGGTGTATGGCCTGGGCACGGTCGGCCACTGCATCGCCCTTGATACCACCGGGCAAGATCAGGTCGGTGACGATCAGTTCCAGCGCCGTCAGTTCGTCGATGCAGGCCAGCGCCTGCTCGGCTGTGGCCGCCTCGGTGACCTGCAAGCCCATGTCCCGCAGCACTTCGCCGACCAGTTCGCGAATCGCGGCTTCATCGTCCAGGACCAAGGCCATGCCCCGTGACCGATGTTCCGGGTGTATCACTTGAGGTGAGTCCTCAGCAATGTCCGTGGCCGTTGCGCCTTGGTACACCGGCAGGAACAGGCTGACCACCGTACCTTGGCCCAGCGCCGATTCGATCCTCGCAGCACCGCCGGCCTGGCGCACGAAATCCCTGACCAGCGACAAGCCCAGGCCGGTGCCCGAACCCAGGGGCTTGGTGGTGAAGAACGGTTCGAACGCCCGTTCGGCCACGCTGGGGGGCATGCCGCTGCCGCTGTCGCTGACGCGGATGAGCACGTACTCACCGGCGCGCAACTCGGCATCGGCCTGTTCGCTGTTCACTGTGCTCACGCCCACCTCGACCTGCAGGCGGCCGCCCTGGGGCATGGCGTCGCGTGCGTTCAGGCACAGGTTCATGACCGCGCTTTCCAACTGATGGACATCGCAATAGCAAAGGACGGTCGCGCAGGCGGCCAGCACTTGGAAGTCGATCTGTGGCGTCAGGGTTCTGCTGATCAGGTCTTTCATGTCGTCGATCAGCAGCGCTGGATCGACCGCTTCGCTGGCTGGCGGCTGGCGTCTGGCATACGCCAGCAGGCGCTGGGTGAGCGAGCTGGCGCGCCGTGTGGCGGTCCTGGACAGGGTGACGTAACGCGGCAGCTCAGCGTGGCGACCCTGGGCCAGACGCTTTTCGATCATGTCCTGGGTGCTGGTGATGACCGTGAGCAAGTTGTTGAAATCGTGGGCCAGGCCGCCGGTGAGCTGGCCCAGCGCCTGCATCTTCTGGCTCTGCTGCAACTGCGAGCTGACCTGCTCGAACGCCTGCTGACGCTCACGGTATTGGGTGACGTCTCGGGCAATGGCGAAGTAGCGGCCAGCGCGTCCGGTAATACGCCAGTTCAGCAGCAGCGGCTGGCCATCGCTGCGCACGCTCTGGGTGTCCAGTTCGACGATGCTGCGTTCGCTCAAGCTGCGCAGGGCATCGGCGATCTGCGAGGGCGCGATCAGGCTGTAGAACGCGCCGTCGCGCAGTTGCTGGTCGGACCAGCCGGTGTGGACCTCCCAGGCAGGATTCATCGCCAGCACCGCGCCGTTCTCGGACAAGGTGCAGATCAGGTCGGGCGACACATTCCAGACACCATCGCGCTCGTCCTTGCGTCGCTGAGCTTCGGCCGCCAGCCGGTGGTTGGCCTGACCCAGTGCCCTCAGGTTGCGACGAAACAGCGCACACACCACCGCCATGGCGAAGGTGACCAGGCCGAAACTGGCGCTGTTGGCCCACGAGCCCCAGTCTGCCTCGAAGCCGATCGGGCCGATGAAGAAGTATTGCGCCGCCAACACCGCCAGTGTGCAGCCGAGCGCCGATGGCCCGATGCCGAGCCAGAAGCCGATCAGCATCAGGCCAGGGATGAAGAACAGGTAGGGCAGCGCCGTCGCCGGCATCTGCGAGCGCGCGAAGCTGCACAGGGCCACGACGGCCAGTGCGCCCAGATAACGCATCAGAACACTGAGCTGTGCGCCGTTCCAGCGCTTAATGACACGGGCGGTCCATCCGATGAATCGGGTCAAATAACACTCCGGCTTACAGATGTTCAATCAATCGGCCCGGCGGCCGACAACCTCGGTATAGGGCGAAAATAGCTTGGCCCGGCGGACAAATAGGCTATTCGTGGCCCTTCGTCCAATAGTTTTTTTCACTGTGACTGCGTATGAACTCCGTTATGTTGCACCGCTGTTGTTTGTCTAAGCTGGCTATATGCCGCTATGCAACACCGTTTCTTGTTTACCCTGATATCTGGAGGTCCCATGGGAATTTCGGCAATTGCACAGGATGAACGCCTGCGGTTGGTCGAAGTGGACCGCCTGACGTCATCCATTCCAAACGGCTCGGACCCTGTGCTCAATAGCGTGGTGTCCATGCTCTGCAGCTACTTTGGTGTGCCCACCGCACTGGTCAGCATCATCGACCGCGACTACCAGGTGTTCAAAGCCCGCATGGGCATGGATGCCGAGCGTACACCACGGGAGTTGTCGTTCTGCGCCCATGGGCTGCTGCTCGACGCGGTGCTGGAGGTCTGCGACACCACTCAGGACGATCGCTTCGCCGATAACGCGCTGGTGACCGGCGATCCTCACATCCGTTACTACGCTGGCGCGTCCCTGGTGGTGAGCCCAGGGCTCAGCCTTGGCCGCCTGTGCATCATCGACCAGCAGGCGCGACCGACGTTGAGTGCGCGTGATCGCGCATTGCTGGTCAATGCCGCTGACATCGTGGTCGCTCGCCTGAAGTCCATCCACAAACAGCATTTCTTCGATCCGATGACCGGCTTGCCCAACCGCAAGCGTTTCGAAGCCGACTTGAACGAGGTGCACGCCTTCAAGAGCCAGACGGCCGTGTTCATCGAGCCGATTTCCGCCTCGGCGATGGACGGCTTGGTCAAGGCGCTGGGCGTGGAATTCTTCGTGCAGTTCATGCTGGCGGTCAAAGAGGCCCTGTTCGAAGCGCTGCCGAGCGGCGCGCGCCTGTATCGGACCGGCACCTTGAGTTTTCTCACCGTATTGGAACGCTCCGATCCCGCGAGCCTGCAAGGGCAGCTCGACAGCATCGTCGCCGCGCTGGCCCGCCCACTGCATTGTGGCAGGGTGCCGGTCTTCGCCGACGTCGGGATCAGTTTCCTGCAGTTGGGCATCGAAACCGACGCCTCCATCGACAACCTTCGGCTGCTGGCCAGCATGACCGACACGGCGCGCCGCAGTGAGCGACGCTGGCTAGGCTACGACCCACTGATCGATGCCAGCTTGCGCCGCAGCACGGTGTTGCTCAATGCCTTGGAGGGTGCGCTGATCGCACCGGATCAACTGCACTTGGTCTATCAACCGCGCATCGACCTGTCGGTCAATCGCTGCGTGGCTGTCGAAGCCCTGCTGCGCTGGACCCATCCGGCGCTCGGCTCGATCAGCCCTGCGGAGTTCATCCCCCTGGCGGAAACCACCGCGTCGATCCGCGGAATCACCCGCTGGGTGGTTCGCCATGCGTGCGAACAGCTCGCTGCTTGGCGCGCCGACGGTCTGGACATGGTGGTCTCGCTGAACATTTCCGCGCTCGATCTGGCCGACGGCCACCTGTTCGACGACCTCACCCGAGCCCTGCGCGAGTATGACGTCGACCCTCGGCACCTGGAGCTGGAATTCACCGAGAGTGCGCTGGTCACCGACTTCGACATGGTCCAGGAACAATTGCAGCGTTTCCGCACGCTGGGCGTGGCCATCGGCATCGACGACTTCGGCAGTGGCTACAGCAACTGGGTGTACCTGCGGAAGATTCCGGCCACCAGCGTCAAGCTCGACCGTTCGCTGCTGGCCAACCTGCAGCCGGGCAGTAACGAATGGCACATCATCCGCAACCTCGTCAGCCTGCTGCGCGACTTGCGCCTGACGGTGGTGGCCGAAGGCATCGAAACCGATCTGCATCACCATCTGCTGCGCGGATGGGGTTGCGATCAGGGGCAGGGCTATTACTACGCCAAACCGATGTCGCCGGCGGACCTTGCAGGTTGGCTGCAAAAAGGCGGCGTGTTTCCGGCCACCTTGAACTAGCGTGTTGTGTACACCCCATGACTTCCAGCGCTGAGGGTTGACGATCCTTGGCCCTACACAGACCCCTGCCAACTCAAGGGAAGTGACATGTTCAACGCCAACCTCAAGAAAGAGATCGACCGACTCCAACGGGAAGTGGAGCAACTGCGCAGCGCTGAACGCAGCCGAAGCGATCAGATGCTGGAAATCACCGTGGATCGCGACATGCAGATCACGGCGGTCAATGACAATTTCGCGCGGTTGGTTGGGGTGGAGACGTCGCGGCTGGTCGGCAAGTCCCTCGGCACCCTTGCACCCAGCTATGTGAAAGAGCTGCAGTGCTACAAGAACTTTATGTTGGCGGTGCGCAACGGTCGTGGGGTCAGCGATGATTACCGCTACATCGCGGCTGACGGCAAGATGGTGTGGATGCGCGCGGCCTGGTGTCCGACCAAAGCGGCAGATGGCACCGTGACCCACATGTCGGCCTACGGTATCGATGTCACCTCGGCGATCAACAAAGCACGCGAGGACAATGAGTTCATCAGCGCGCTGTCGCGCTCTACTGCGGTGATCGAGTTCGATCTGGATGGCACCATCCTCAACGCTAACCAGAATTTTCTCGACACCGTCAGATACCCGTTGGCCGAAATCGTCGGCAAGCACCATCGCATCTTCTGCGACGCAGCCTATGCCAACTCGCAGGAGTACCAGCAGCTGTGGCGCCAGCTTAACGAAGGCCACTTCGTCGCGGACCGCTTCAGGCGTCTGGACAAGTCCGGTCGCGAGCTGTGGCTGGAAGCCTCCTACAATCCTGTTCGCGACACGCGTGGCCAGTTGTACAAGATCGTCAAGTTTGCCACCGATATCACCGAGCAGGTTCATCGCGAAACGGAGGTCAGTTCGGCGGCCGGAGTGGCTTACGAAGTGTCCCGCAAAACGGATGAATCGGCGCGGCGCGGCGCCGAGGCGGTGACCGACACGGTGCAGACCATGAACCGGATCGTTACCCAGGTCAGCAGCGCTTCGGCCGGTGTCGAAGCCCTGGGCCATCAGTCGCAGTTGATCACCTCCATCGTCTCGACCATCGGTGGAATCGCCCAACAGACCAACTTGCTGGCGCTCAATGCGGCCATCGAGGCTGCGCGGGCTGGCGATCAGGGGCGCGGCTTCGCCGTGGTGGCCGATGAGGTGAGAAAGCTGGCAGGACGCACCAGTGTCGCCACCGAGGAAATCGTCGAGGTGGTGCAGAAGAACAATGCCTTGGTGGAAGAAGCGGTGTTGAGCATGGGCGAGAGCAGGAAGCAGGCCGAGATCGGCTTGTCCTTGGCCAGCCAGGCGGGCAAGGTGATTTCCGAGATCCAGGACGGTGCGCAGGAGGTGGTCACGGCAGTCGGGCGCTTCGCCACGCATATGGCCGCGGAGACTGACGTCAGGCAATAATGGGCGCTTGTCTCGACTTCAGGAAAAGGAAATCGCCCCGATGGACGCACCCTGCACCTCACTCGATCAGGTTCGCCAACGTATCGACCAGATCGACCGCGAACTGGTGACGTTGCTCGCCAAACGGGGTGGCCTGGTTACCCAGGCCGCCCGTTTCAAGAAGACCACCGATGACGTGCGCGCACCGGCGCGGGTGGAGCAGGTGATCAGCAAAGTGAGGGGATTGGCCGAGCAGACCGGCGCTTCGCCGGTGGTGGTCGAACAGGTTTATCGCGCCATGATCGCGGCCTTCATCAATGAAGAGCTGGACACCCATGCCGCGTTGCAGGCAGACACCCGCACGCCGTGATTATGCCGCTCCACGGCGCTTGAACTTTAATTTGCAGGGCTTCCTCGAACGTTCAGACCCTCTGAACTCTGACCAGCGAGGCGGCCCATGTCGCTCATTCATCCCCAGGCGCACTACACACCTTATCGCTCGGCCGCTGGCGGCTGGGGCTCGGCCAGGTCGGTCATGGCCATCCTCTGGCGCGAGCAGGCCCTGGCCACCGCGCCCCGCGCGCTGCTCAAGCAGAACAAGCCCAAGGGCTTCGCTTGTGTGAGCTGTGCGTGGGCCAAGCCGGGCGATCCCCATGGCCTTGAAATCTGCGAGAACGGCGTCAAGGCCACTGCCTGGGAACTGACTCGCCATCGCACCGGCCCGGCGTTCTTCGAGGCCCATACGCTGACGGAACTGCGCACCTGGACTGACCACGCGCTCGAACAGCACGGCCGCTTGACCCACCCGCTGCGCTACGATGCCGCCAGCGACCGCTATCAGGTCACCACCTGGGAGCACGCCTACCGCGAGATCGGCGCGCAGTTGCGTCTGCTCGATCCGCAGCAGGTGGTCTTCTACGCCTCGGGACGGGCGTCCCTGGAAGCCTCGTTCATGTATCAACTGTTCGCCCGCGCCTATGGCACCAACAACTTGCCGGACAGCTCGAACATGTGCCACGAGAGCACCTCGGTCGGCTTGCAGGAGAGCATCGGCGTGCCTGTTGGCACCGTGACCCTGGCCGACTTCGAGCACACCGACTGCATCTTCTTCTTCGGCCAGAACGTGGGCAGCAACGCGCCGCGCATGCTCCATCCACTGCAGGCGGCGCGCAAGCGACAGATCCCGATCATTACCTTCAACCCGCTGCGCGAGCGCGGCCTGGAACGTTTCGTCAATCCGCAGTCGCCACGCGAGATGATCGGTCCCGAGTCCACGGTGATCAGCACGCAGTATCACCAGGTGAAGATCGGCGGCGACCTGGCGGCCGTGACCGGCATCATCAAGGCGCTGCTGGCCATGGAGCGCGAAGCCCTGGCCAGTGGTCGCGTGTCGGTACTCGACCATGCCTTCATTCGCGAACATACCCAGGGCTTCGATAGCCTCTGCCAGGCAGTGGATGGCTATAGCTGGGAAACCCTCGAGCGCCGTTCAGGTCTGGGACGCGCTGCATTGGAGGCAGCTGCCACGGTGTATGCCCGCAGCGAAAAGGTGATGGTGGTCTATGGCATGGGCATGACCCAGCACCGGCATGGTGTGGAAAACGTGCAGATGCTGGTCAACCTCCTGCTACTGCGCGGCAACTTCGGCAAACCCGGTGCTGGAATCTGCCCGGTCCGCGGGCACTCCAATGTGCAAGGTCAGCGCACAGTGGGCATCACCGAAGACCCGGCCAAAGTGCCGGCCGACACATTGCGCGCGTTATTCGGCATCGAGGTGCCGCCGAACAAAGGCCTGGCGACGGTGGACACCTGCGAGGCCATTCTCGACGGGAGGGTCAAGGGGTTCATCGGGCTGGGCGGCAACTTCCTCAGAGCGATCCCCGACTCCCCGCGTCTGGAGCGGGCCTGGTCCGACCTAGCACTCGATGTCCAGGTGGCGACCAAACTCAACCGAACCCATCTGGTACCCGGCGCCAGCACCTGGTTGCTGCCGTGCCTGGGGCACATCGAGATCGATCGCCAGGACGGCGTGGTGCAGGCCTATAGCACCGAGGACAGCACCGGCTGCGTGCGTGGCTGGTTGGGCACCCACGAGCCGGCCGGCGAGCAGTTGCGCTCGGAAGTGGCGATCATCGCCGGCCTGGCCAGCGGTACGCTGGGCGATAACTCCCGTGTTTCCTGGTCTGCCTGGCGACAGGACTATGCGCTGATTCGCAGCGCGATCGGCCAGGTGTACCCGGAGATCTTCCACGACATGGAGTCGCGAATGTGGCAGACCGGTGGCTTCCACCGTCCCGTTGCGGTCAACCAGCGACAATGGCCCACTGAGTCGGGCAAGGCACAATTCGTCGCGCCGGGTCGGCTCAATCCTGACGACGACGTGCTCCATGAGCCGATGCCGCGTGATGTGCTGCAATTGATGACGCTGCGCAGCAACGATCAATTCAACACCACCGTCTACGGCTACGACGACCGTTTTCGCGGTGTGCATGGCACCCGCAGCGTGGTGTTCCTCAATCGCAGCGATCTGGTTCGCCTGGGGTTTGCGGCAGGGGATTGGGTCACGCTGCGCACCGCCGTGGAACCCGAGGTGGTGCGCGAGGCGGGGCCCCTGCAGATCATCGGCTACGACATTCCCGAAGGCTGCGCGGCCGCTTACTACCCCGAATGCAACCCGTTGGTGCCGCTCTGGCATCATGCCGAGCGTAGCAAGGTGCCGGCGGCCAAGTCGGTGCCGGTCACGTTGCACCGGGCGCAGCCTTCAGCGGCGCAGCTGGCTCGGGCGGTGCCGGCGCGGGATCAGGTGCGCTGAGGGATCAGCGCAGGTACGCCTTGGCGAAATGCCGTTCGAGTCGCGCCTGGATCAACTCCAGCAGGATCGACAGCACCCAGTAGATCACGGCGGCGGTGGTGAGCATCTCCAGGTAGCGATAACTCGAGCGGCCATAGGATTGGGCCAGGAACATCACCTCCCAGATGCCCATCACCGAGATCAACGACGAGTCCTTGAGCATGGAAATGAACTGGTTCGCGGTCGGCGGAATGATGACTCGCATGGCCTGGGGCAGGACGATATGGCTGAAGATCTGCCGGCTGCGCATGCCCAGCGCCAGGGCCGCCTCGCGCTGGCCACGGGCGACACCCAGGATACCGGCCCGGAAAATTTCGCTCAGATAAGCGCCGTAGTTCAGCGACAGGGCGATGATGCCGGCACTGATGGCGCCGGGCACCAGCCCCAGTTGCGGCAAGCCCAGATAGATCAGCAGGATCTGGATCAACAGCGGCGTGCCGCGGAAGAACGACGTGTAGAAACTGGCGATGCCCACCAGCACGGCACTGCCCGACAGCCGGGCCAGTGCGGCGGCGAAGCCCAGCAGCACCGAGGCCAGTATCGAGCACAGGCACAGGAACAGCGTCAGGGCAGCGCCTTGCAGGAAGCCATTGGGTCCGAGCTTGAAACCGGCGAGGTTGGGAAACTTCTCCAGAATGATCGAGAACTTCAGGTCGAAGCTCAGGAAAAAGCCGATGAACAGGACGAACAGCGCCAGCCATGTCAGGTACAGGCGAGCGCGAAAGCCCAGCAGGGATCTTGAAGCAAAACGTTCGGCGTTCATTTGCTGATATCGGCACCGATCCACTTCTGCGACAGCTTGGTCAGCGTGCCGTCGGCTTTGAGCTCGGCGAACACCTGACGCACCTTGGCATCCCATTCGGGATCGCCTTTTTCGATAGCCACGGAGTTCGGTTCTTCATACAGCGGCGCACCGGCCAGTTTGAAGCGCTTGTCCTGGTTCAATCGCGGCTGAGCAGTCACCAGATTGGTGAGAATGGCATCCAGGCGCACGCCGGCACCCAGGCCCAGGTCCTGGAAGGCGACGTTGTCGGTGTCGTAGGGGGCGATCTGGACGAAGTCGAACGGATAGTCGATCTTGCGGCCTTCGTCGCCTTCGATCACCAGGTTCTTGTTCAGGTAGCTTTCATAGCTCGACGCGCTGGTCAGGCCGACCTTGCGGCCGTCCAGGTCCTTGGCGCCGTGGATACGGTCGTCCTGGGCATTGACCACGATCACCGCAGGGGAGGCGTAATACTCCACGGGGAAGTCGAAGACTTCGGCGCGCGCCTTGCTGGGGGTCATGGAGCAGATGCAGATGTCGTAGCGCCCGCTCCAGCGACCGGCGGCAATCACGTCCCACGACGGCGTTTCCAGGCGCAGCTTGACGCCCAGCCGCTCAGCGACGGCCTTGGCCACGTCGACGTCGAAACCATCCAGCTGGTTCTGCTCGTTCAGGAAAGAAAACGGCGGGTAGCTCTCCATCAGCACGTTGACCAGTTCCTTGCGAGATTCGACCCGCTCCAGCGTGGCGCCGGCAAGCGCGTGAGTGGCGGTGGCGAGCAGCACGAGGCCCGCGCCGAGCAAGGCAGGAAAACGCATGTAAGTACCTGAAAGGTTGGCGGAAAGTGAATTCGGATATTTAATAGGTATAAATCCGACGTTCATAATGAATTTTCTTCATAAGAACTTGCAGAGGCGTTATATGAAACAGCGTGACATGGTGATTCTTGACGGGGGCATGGGACGGGAGTTGCAACGCAGCGGCGCACCGTTCCGCCAGCCCGAGTGGTCGGCGCTCGCCCTCAGCGAGGCCCCCGAGGCGGTAGTCGGCGTGCATGCCGCGTTTATCGAAGCCGGGGCGCGGGTGATCACGAGCAACAGCTATGCGGTGGTGCCGTTCCACATCGGTGAGGCGCGGTTTGCCGAAGAAGGCCAGCACCTAGCCGACATCGCCGGGCAACTGGCGCGCCAGGCCGCCAGGGCCAGTGCGCATCCTGTACAGGTGGCCGGGTCGTTGCCGCCGCTGTTCGGTTCGTACCGGCCGGACCTGTTCCAGCCTGAGCGCGTCGCCGAGGTCCTCACCCCACTGGTTCTGGGCTTGGCTACACATGTAGACGTCTGGCTGGCCGAGACGCAGAGCGCCATTGCCGAAGTGCGCGCCATCCATGCCCATCTGCCCAAGGACGGCAAGCCGTTCTGGGTGTCGTTCACCCTCCAGGACGAAGAGGTCGACCCGATCCCTCGCCTGCGCTCCGGCGAGCCGGTGAGCGAGGCGGTGGCGGCGGCAGCCGAACTCGGCGTGGCGGCCGTGCTGTTCAACTGCAGCCAGCCTGAGGTCATCGGTGCCGCGATCGACGCCGCGCGTGCGGTGATCGACGCGCGCCAGGCCGACATCGCCATCGGCGCCTATGCCAATGCCTTCCCGCCCCAGCCGAAAGAGGCCACCGCCAACGACGGACTGGATGAGTTGCGCGACGACCTGGACCCGCCGGGTTACCTGAAGTGGGCCCAGGACTGGCGTGAGCGCGGGGCGAGCATGATCGGCGGCTGCTGCGGCATCGGTCCGCAACACATCGCCGAGCTCGCCCAGCACCTGCGTTGACCGGACCGGCTGGCGGACTTAGAAGTCGAAGGTGACCCCGGCGTACAGCGCGCGCCCGTCGCCTGGCGAATGCAGCGAAGCCTGCGCGCCATCGGGGTCGTACCAGACGTATGCGTAGTAGCGGTTGGCGAGGTTCTTCAACTGCAGGTCGACGCTGACCGACTCGCTCAGTCGGTAGCTTGCACTCAGGTTCATCAGCACGAAGCTGCCGTAGCGGCCCTGGATGTTTTCGCGTTCCAGGTAATAGCGCGACTGGCCGTTCATCCACGCGCCCAGTTGCAATGCTGGCGAGGCCTGGTAGCGGACTCCGGCATTCCACACGTGATGGGGGACATGATCGATCTCCTGTCCTCGGCTTGCCGGCAAGGCGGCGCTGGGCTCCAGGATGCGCGAGTACTGCCAGGTATAGGCCAGCCACCACTCGGTGCGCTCGTCCGGGTGCAGGTTCATCTGCAGGTCATAGCCCCAGCGCCGAGTTTCGCCGACATTGTCGGACTCGCCACTGGGATCGTTCAGGCGCCGGCTGACTTCGCCACTGGCCTCCTGGCGCCAGTAAGCCAGGCGACCGTCCAGCCAGCGCGTGGGGTTGAAGGTGATGCCCGTCTCCCAGCCCTCGTTGATCGAGGGCGCTAGGTCCTGGTGGCTTGGCGGGATCTTGTACGCCGCCGCGCCAGTGCCGACCTGGAAGGTACGACCCCAGTTCGCGTACAGGCCTGCCACGTCCCATGGCGTCCAGGCGATGCTGAGTTTCGGCTGGCGGATCAGGCCGTAGTCGTTGATCGGCGCCTGCTGTCCATTGGCGCGGTTGTCGAAGTGGCCACTGAGCGTGTCGACGCGATAGGCCGGGACGATTTTCAGCGAGGCGACTGGCTCGATCTCGGCCTGCACATAAGCGCCGAGCGTGTCGAAATCGAACTGCTGGTCGCGGGTACGGGCCTGGCGGGTTCGGTCGAGGGTGCGATAGCGCTGGCTGCGATTGTCCTGGCGGTTTACGTCGCTGCCGCCTTCCAGGGCAAAGCCGTGCAGGCCCTGAACCTCGGGTCGCCAGGTGAGCGAGGTGAGGGCACCATACTGGGTTTCGTTCGCGTAGCGCTCCTGTTGTGCGCTGGTGCGCCAGTACTGCGTCCAGCGCCGGTCGTCGAAGGTGTTGAGGTATACCTTGGTGGACCAGGCGAGGACGTCGGTCAGGTCGGTGTCCAGATGCAGGCTCAGTTGGTTGATGCGCCGGGTGCCTTGGTCGGTCGCATTGAAGGCATTGCTGTGGCGTGGATCGTGGCGGGCGTCGTCTGCGCTGAGGTAACCGGCCTCCTGGGCGGTGCTCTGGTAGTGGCGTGCGATCAATCCTGCGCGGTAGCGGCCGTCATCCGGGGTGTAGAACCATTTGCCGGAAAACGTATAGCGCTCGGTGTCGGCGTGGTCCCGGTATCCGCCGACCTGTTGGCGGGCGAAGAAGTAGTTCTGAGTCCAGTTCGTGCCTTCGATGCCTTTGGCCAGTTGCACTTCACGGGTGTCGAAACTGCCATAGCGCAGCCGCGCCTGGCTGTATTCACCCCCGGTGCGGGTGTTGATCGAAACGTTGCCGGCGATGTTGTTCAGTCCATAACGCGGGTCCTGGGTGCCGCGCACCACCTGGATGTTGTCGATGTCGAGCGGGAACACCGCATCGATGAAGGGCATGTTGCCGTCGTTGGTGTTGCTGGGGATGCCATCGATCAGCAACTTCACGGCGTTGACTTCGCCCTCGCCATTGAAGCCGCGCATCGACAGCTTCCCCGAGGTGGTGCCCTGGTTGAATTCGGTCAGCAGCACGCCCGGCGCGCGCCTGAACAATTCCCAGGCGTAGGCGACGGGCAGGGTGTCGAGCGTGTCGGCGCGCAGCACATCGACCGAACCGATCAGCGCGGCGCTGGACAGTGGGCCGGTTTCGCGGCCTGAGACGCTGACAGCGCTCAAGGTCAGGGGGGGAGTCGCGGGAGGGATCGTCTCGGCTTCGGCCTGGGCGGCCGGAGCGAGGGTGCAGGTGAGGGCAAGCGCGGGCAGGGCGGCGCGTGCGGCATGGCGTGACGCAGTCATGGAAAGCGGTTCCTGGCAGGACAGTCGTGTGCGTGCGCGCAGCAGTGCGCAGCGCGGTGCTCTAGGGACGAGTCTTCAAGCCAGGGGAGAGGCGCGCGGTGTGAGGGCGGGTCGTTGCTCGCGCGGGACTGGCCGGTCAGGCGCCGGGCTGAGGAGCAGGACGTCGGGCCAGAAGCGCGGAATCAGATGTCTGAAATAGGTCGAGGCCAAGGCGGCCTGACCCGCGTGGCCGCAGCAGCAATCGCCGGGCGCAGGTGGGCTGTCGAGCTGATCGGACAACTCGGCCTGGTCGAGCTTGAGTTGCGCCAGCACCGACTTGGGCAGGTTCTGCACACCATGCAGGCTGCAGAAACTGCCCAGCAGCAATGATGAGTCGACTGCAGGAGGACGTAGCGCGCGGTCGAGCGGCATCGCCAGCAGGTTGAACAGCACGACGAGGCAGGCAAGCAGCAGCAGGGGCGTGTGACGCGTGGTGGGCATTGGCCATCCTTGAGCGGGACGGCGCTATTAAGCCGCAGCTGGGTGAGTCTGTAAAAGCTTTAGGGCGCGCCCATTTGCCGCAGTTTGGCCACCGACCTGAATCGGTAGCCCACGGCCCTGACCGTGCTCGGCACTTGCATGACCCCTGCGGCTTCGAGCTTGCGCCGCAAATTATGGACATGCGTGTCGATCACGCGGCTCTGGGCATCGCTGTCGGGCATGCTAGACGCCAGCAGCTCTTCGCGGGTGAAAGCTTTGTAGGGGGTTTTCAGCAGTGCAGTCAGCACGCCCAGTTCGGTCCGAGTCAGACTCAGCAGGATCGAGTCTCCGTCGGCAGTGCGCACGCCACCGACCAGGGCGTCGAGGTCCACCCAGACGCCGTCGCATTCGAGGACGCTTCGCGACGCCTGCGCTGGCCAAGCACGGCGCAGTACAGCCTGAATACGCGCCGTGACCTCTCTTGGGTTATAGGGTTTGAGAATGTAATCGTCCGCCCCTTGGCGCAGTACGCCGATTTTTTCCGTGACGTCGGCCGCCGCGGTGAGGACGATGACGGGCGTCATGCGGGGTTGACGCAGGTTGAAGAGCAATCGGTGTAGATCCCTTCCTGGCAAGGTGATATCTAGCAGGACCAGCGCTGGATCGAGCTGGTGGAATAGGGCTTGGCCTTGAATGCCGTCGTGTACGACCGTAGTTTCGAAACCCTCCCTTTTTAGATGGCTCGCCAACCGGCCTGCTCCGTCGCAGGGGTCTTCAATGATGAGAATTCGTCGATGATTCAAAAGCACCTCGGGTCACAAACCGCGTGCAGCCTCCATGACCAACAAGGCGAGCACTGCATCGAATTAGGCGTTGTACTCAAAACGCCCGATTACCACCCTTGGACTTTTCCCAAGATCACTAAGCCGAAATCGACGAGTCCGACACCTCGTCGGACGTATCGCAGTCATCTGAGGTTGCACACGAGCGTCCACGGCCAATGGGGAAGTAGGTGATACCGTGCCTGTGCATCCGCTCGGGATCGAAGAGATTTCTGCCGTCGATGATGACCGGTGCGTTCAAGCGGTCTTTGATCGCCTCGAAATCCGGGGCCTTGAACTGTTGCCACTCCGTGCAGATAACCAAGGCGTCCGCCCCCGTCAGCGCCGCCTCGGGCGTGCCCATCAACGACAGGCGCGCATCGTGGCCGTAGGCGCGTTGGGTTTCCAGCATCGCCTCTGGATCGTAGGCATTGACCCGCGCCCCGTGGGCCCACAGCGATTCCATGAGTACTCGGCTGGGCGCATCACGAATGTCATCGGTGTTGGGCTTGAACGCCAGCCCCCAGAGCGCGAAGACCTTGCCGGTGAGGTCGCCGCCGAAGTAGCTCTTGATGCGTTCGAACAACTTGCTTTTTTGCCGTCCATTGATCGCTTCCACAGCCTCCAGCAGGTCGCTCGGGCATTGCACCTGCTGCGCGCTGTTGATGAGCGCGCGCATGTCCTTGGGAAAGCATGAGCCGCCGTAGCCGCAGCCTGGGTAGATGAAGTGGTAGCCAATTCGGGGATCTGCCCCCATGCCCAAACGCACCGACTCAATGTCGGCGCCCACGTGTTCGGCAAGTTCGGCGAGCTGGTTGATGAAGCTGATCTTGGTGGCCAGCATGCCATTGGCTGCGTATTTGGTGAGTTCGGCGCTGCGCAGCGCCATGAACAGTATGCGGTCATGGTTGCGATTGAATGGCTCGTAGAGTTCGCGCATCACCTGACGCACCGCTTCGCTCTCGGTCCCGATGACGATCCGGTCGGGGCGGCGACAATCAGCCAGTGCCGCACCCTCCTTGAGAAACTCCGGGTTCGAGGCAATTTCGAACTCCAGTGAGCGCCCCGCATCGTCGAGTCGCCGGCGAATGTGCTGGCGCAGGCGATCACCGGTACCCACCGGCACCGTGGATTTTTCCACGATGATGACCGGTGCTGAGCGGTGAAGGCTGATCTGATCCGCCACCGCGAAGACTGCCCCCAGATCTGCCGCACCGTCTGCCCCCGGGGGCGTGCCGACCGCGATGAATTGCACATGCCCATGCTCCGCAGCCAGACATGAGTCGCTGGTGAACTGCAATCGGCCGCTGTCCAGACCTTCGCGCAGCAGTGCCTCGAGCCCCGGCTCGAAGATCGTCGCCACGCCCCGCGACAGTGCGTCCACCTTGATCTGATCGATGTCCATGCACACGACATCATGACCGACTTCCGCCAGCACACTGGACTGCACCAAACCGACGTAGCCGCTTCCATAGACCGTGATTTTCATTGACTCTCCTTGGAACACTGGACAGGGCAGTCGCGGCTCCCACCGCAGGTATTCATTAGCCATACGCCGGCCACGACCAGGCTCACGCCCACTGTCTTGATGGCCGAGAAATGGGTGTCGAAAAAGGGCAGGCTCGCCGCCAGGATGTAGACCAGCGCGTAGCTAAGGCCAAGCAGGCCGTAGGCCCTGCCCAGAGGCAGGTGGCTTAGGGCCAGTAACCAGAAGCCGAGTGAAATCACGTAGGCCATCACACCGCCTGCCACACAGGCCAGTGCACCCATGGGCCACGTGCCCCAGGCCCAGTCAGAGAACGCTGGCAGACGGGTCATGCCCCAGTGCATGGCCAACTGCGCAGCACTGACCAACAGGACGCTGGTCCAGGCAGCGGCCAGACCTCTGCGGCAGCTCATGACAGCCCCCCCAGCATCAGTACGCCAGTTGCGATCAGGGCTATGCCTGCCAGACTTCGGCCTTGCAGGATTTCGCCGAACAGGTAGCGTCCAGCAAGCGCCACCAGTACGAAGTTCAGGCTCAGCATGGGATAGGCGACGCCGACATCCATGTGCCGAAGCACCCCCAACCAGCAGCCCAGGCCCAGGACAAGACTGATCGATGCCAACCACGGCCAGGGACAACCCAGAATGGCCCACCCCGAATTGCCGCCGGCCAACGCCGCCCAGCGCTGGGCCGTGAACTTCTGCGCGATCTGCCCGCAGCAGATCAGCAACGAGGTAGCGAGTAGCAGCAGGGTGATCATTGGCTCTGCTCGAGAATGATGAGGGAGAGGTGCCCCGATGCGTACCGCTCGCCGCCAGGAAGCTGGGGCAGATGGCGACCAGACCCGTCCTTGCTTCTCAACACGATGGCCACCGATCCGGTTTTTCGCGCTTCCTGCAACCACGCCTGGAAGGCGTCAGGCGCGACGCTGCGATGACGGTGTTCTGGGTATGACAAACCGTATTTCAGTTCGCCTTTGGTGTCGTAGAGGGTGACCTCGGGCCTTTTCGTACGCCACGCCAACGCCGAGGCGGCGCCCAAGTCATTGCTGACTAGATGCGTTACATTTGCCAGTTCTGGCAGATACGCGGCAATGAACGTATCAGGCGTCTTGTTGTTCACCACACGTGCGGGCATCGCCGCTGGCAGGATCGCGATCAGCGTCCAGAGGCCCAGCAGCGGGGTGTACCACAAGCGGATGGGCTTGATCGCCTGGGCCAGACCACACAGCCCCCACACGACGATGACGATGACTGCCAGCCACAACACCAGAGGTTCATCAACATAGACCGGCTGTTTCCACTGCACAACTGCCAGGCCGCCGCTGGCAATCACGGCGATGCCGAGATTGATCCAGCCGTTGAAGCGAAGCGCTGCACCTTCGTACTCGCTCAGGCGCCGGTCGATGGCACGGGCCATCATCAGCGCCAGGGGCATCAGGCACGGCATGATGTAGGTCGGCAGCTTGCCACGGCTCAGGCTGAAGAACAGGAACGGTAACACCAGCCAGAGCGCCAGGAAGACCATGTCGGCGGATGAGCGCTCGCGCCACGCTTGTTTGAGGCTGATCGGGAGCAGGCCGGCCCAGGGCAGGGTGGCCGCGAGCATGAGGGGCAGATAGAACCACCAAGGCCGCAGGTGCTGGGCGTCTTCGGCAGCGAAGCGTCGAATGTGCTCATGCCAGAAGAAGAAACTCCAGTAATCCGCCTCCCTGGCATGCACGCTCAACGCCCAGGGTGCGCACACCAACAGCGCCACCAGCACTGCGAGCGGTCCAAACTTCAGCAGTAGCTTGAAGCACTTGCGACACACGGCGTAGGGCACGGCGATCAGCACCGGCAACAGCAAAGCGAGGAACCCCTTGGTCAGGAACCCCATGCCGCAGGCCAGTCCAAGCACGGCCCACAGCCCGAGTCGCCGTCGGGTCGTTGAGGCGTTCAACGCGCCCCACAGTGCAGCGAGGCTGAAATTGACCCACCAGGTGAACTGAGGATCCAGGTTGCTGTAACCGGCCTGTCCGGCAATCAGCCCGAAGCTCGCATAGAACGCCGCCGCCAGCCAGCTGGTACGGCGGTTGTGCCAGATGTGCTGGGCCAGTTGGAAAATCAGCAGGGTGCTCAGGGCTGTGGCGAGTAGCGATGCGATGCGTACTCCGACAAGGTTCTCGCCGAAGACCGCTTGTCCTGCGGCGATCATCCAGTAACCCGCTATGGGCTTTTCGAAATAGCGCAGGCCCATGAAATGCGGGGAAACCCAATCACCGCTGAGCAGTATTTCCTGGCCGATTTGCGCGTAGCGCGTTTCGTCCGGGATCCATAGACCGTGGTTGCTTAGTGGCAGGGCATAGAACAGGACGAAGATCAGGGCGATCAGTGACCACTGTTGAACGCGACTCATGTGTGACGAACCCCCACCCAACCTTCGCGGCCCGCCACTGCCCCGCGTATGACATGGGCGGTCGGTAGGCGATGGACATCCTCTGGCAGCAACGCCCCCAGGGGCTTGAAATCGATGTCGCGCCAGGCCGCGCGTTTGAGCAACTGTTCGAATCCACCGGCCATGCTCCGGCCTTCCACTTCGGCATGTACGGTGTAGACGCCATAGTGGCTGGCAGTGAGACGCTCAAGGATGAGCTCGTTGAAGCTGTTCATGGATAATCCAGGCCTGGCCATTTCATCGAAGGTCGGTACGTTCACGGGAATCTGCGGGGTGCCTGGGCACTCGTCGGACAGCAGCGGGAGGAAAATTCCGCCGCCGCGGCAGTCGCTGTTATAACGAAAGCCAAGCGCCTGCTTGGCTGAAAGGATTGACGTGTCGGCCCGCCAGCCGGGCGCTGCCGAGCAGGTGACCGATTGGCCAATAATGTCTTCCAGGCATTCCTTGCCCTGACGCACCTGATCGATCAGAGCCCGATCCGACCAACGGCCGGCGTGGGCCTGCCAGGCATAGTGATCCCAGGCGTGCAGGCCGATCTCATGGCCAGCCTCCTGGGCGCGTCGCATGATCGGCGCGAGTTCGCGGCCTATCGACTTTCCAGGCCATGCCGTGCCGGCCAGGAGCACGTCCCATCCATACAGGCTGGCGGCCTTCGAGCGCAGCATTTTGCGCAGGAACGCCGGGCGAGCAAGTCGCCAGAGGTGGCGCCCCATGTTGTCGGGGCCCACGCTGAAAAAGAAGGTGGCCTTGACCGCAGCGGCCTCTAACAGATCGAGCAGCGCGGGCACGCCTTCGCGCGTGCCGGTGAAGGTATCCACATCGACTCGCAATCCCACCGGACTCATCGGCTTCTCCCGCGTTCGAGGAGCGCTTCGTTGAGGAAGAAGTCCAGGGTCTTGGCGATCGTCTGCTCCAGATCGACGGTCGGCTGCCAGCGCAGCAAACGGCGTGCATTGGCGATGCGCGGTTTGCGGTGGCTGACGTCCTGGTAGCCGTCGCCGTAGAACGTGCGGTTCTCCACCCACTGAAACCCGGCAAAGGGCGGGAACTCGGCGCGTAGCGGGTGCGCATCGAACTGGCGCAGCAAGGCTTCGCCCAACTCGCGAATGCTCGCCTCGTTGTCAGGATTGCCGATATTGATGATCTGCCCGTCGCAGCAACCGTCTGCGTTGTCGATGATGCGCGCCAGTGCTTCGATGCCGTCGGCGACATCGGTGAAGCAGCGCTTTTGCTCACCACCGTCGACCAGGCGTATGGGCGTGCCTTCCACCAAGTGCAGAATCAGTTGGGTGATCGCCCGCGAGCTGCCGATGCGCGCCGAGTCCAGGCGATCCAGGCGCGGTCCTACCCAGTTGAACGGACGGAACAAAGTAAAACGCAGGCCTTGTTTGCCGTAGGCCCAGATGACCCGGTCCAGCAGTTGCTTGGAAACCGAGTAGATCCAGCGCTGTTTGTTGATGGGGCCTACGACCAGATTCGACCTGTCCTCGTCGAACTCCGGATCCTGGCACATGCCATAGACTTCCGAAGTGGAAGGGAATATCACGCGTTTTCCATACTTCACGCAGTAGCGGATGATCTTGAGGTTTTCTTCGAAGTCCAGTTCGAAGACGCGCAACGGATTGCGGGTGTACTCAATGGGCGTGGCGATGGCGACCAGCGGCAGTACGACGTCGCATTTCTTGACGTGGTATTCGATCCATTCGCTGTGGATGCTGATGTCGCCCTCGACGAAGTGGAACTGTGGATTGTCCTTCAACCGTTCGATGGCATCCGAGCCAATGTCCATGCCATGGATTTCGTAGTTGCCGTCACTCAACAGTCGCTCGGACAGGTGATTGCCGATGAAGCCATTGACGCCGAGGATCAGCACCCGCGTCGGGCGTTTTGCCGGCGGGTGCGCCGCATTCAGCGACGCTCCCTCCACAAGGCCCAGCTCACGGGCCAAGCCCGCACCGCAGAGGTACAGACCATGGTCGCCGCGCTGGGCATGGCGCACCACCAGCGAATCTTCCCCGCAGGCGATGCGCAACGGATCGGCGCACAGCACCGTGCCTGGCGGCTGACTGAGGTTGCCCGGGATGACGTCGGCGTCCCAGATCAGCAATTTGTGCTCACCGCTCTTGCAATGGGCTCCAGGGTAAGGATGGGTGACCGCGCGGATCAGGTCGTAGAGCCTTTTGGCCGGGCACTGCCAGTCGATCAGGCCATCGGCGGCTGTACGGCGGCCGTAGTAGCTGGCCTGGGCTTCATCCTGCAGCACCTCGGCAAGGCCACCAGCCGCCAGTAGTGGCAGCTTTTCGCGCAGCAAGCCGATGGTTGCCGCGCGCAGTTTCTGTTGAAGCCTCAGACCAGTATCGGTTTCGGCGATGGCTACCGGAACTTGAGCAAGGATCGGCCCTGCATCGGCGCGTCCGACCATTCGGTGCAGGGTGACGCCGGTCTGCGTCTCGCCGTTGATAATGGCCCAGTTTGCCGGTGCTCTGCCTCGGTAGCGTGGCAGCAGGGACCCGTGCAGGTTGAATGCGCCGCGCTTGGCGCAGGCGAGGATACACTCGCCCAACAGCTGCCGGTAATAGAAGGAAAACAGGAAGTCCGGCTCAAGTTCGCGGATGCGTTGCACCCACAGGGGGTGATTGACGTCTTCGGGGGCGTAAACCGGGATGCCACGCTCAGCACACAGACGCGCCACTGAGCCGAAGAATATCCGCTCCTGCGGCTGGTCATGGTGGGTGAAGACCGCCGTAATGTCGTAACCGGCTTCGAGAAGGGATTCGATACCGGTGCAACCGATATCGTGATAGGCAAAGACAACGACTTTGACGTTCATGTCGTCAGGATTCTCTGGCAGAAGTAAGCGGATTGGCAGACGGCGTCGGCGCCGGGGGCGAGGCAGGACTGGCTCTGACGACCTGTTCGATCAGAAACCGTGGGCGCGCCCTGATGTCGCTGTACAAGCGGCCCAGGTATTCGCCCAGCAGTCCCATGCCCAGCAACTGGACGCCGCTGAACATGAACAACACGGCGAACAACACGAACAGACCGTTACCGGCCCAGGCCGCGCCAAACGTCAGGCGCAACAGCACCAGGGCGCAGGCCAGCACGAAGCCAGCACTGGCCATGACTGCACCGCACAGACTCAACAGGCGCAGCGGCATGTTGGTCATGCAGGTGAGCAGATCGAACATGAGGTTGAGCAGGCCCATCGGGCTGTACTTGGACTCGCCATGCTCACGCTCGGCATGGGCGACGCGTATTTCGCAGGTGTGGCGGGCGAAGCTGTTGGCCAGCACGGGAATGAAGGTGCTGCGTTCCTGGCACTTGAGCATGGCGTCGACAATTGGCCGACGGTAGGCGCGCAGCATGCAGCCATAGTCGTGCATGGCCACCCCGGTGGCGCTCTTGACCGCTCGATTGACAAGCCGCGAGGGCCAGCGTCGCCATGCTGAGTCCTGGCGGCGCTCGCGGACCGAGCCCACCACGTCATAGCCACAGGCGGCTTGTTCGACCAGCCGTGGAATTTCCTCAGGTGGATTCTGCAGGTCGGCATCCAGGGTGATGATCAGGTCCCCGGCAGACTGCTCGAAGCCTGCGAAAATCGCCGCATGCTGGCCATAGTTTCGGTTCAGCAGTACGGCCACCACCGGGCTGCCATTGGCCGAGGCTGCTTCTTGCATGATCGTCGAAGACTGATCGCGACTGCCGTCATCCACCAGGATGAGTTCGAACGGTTGCGATAGCTGACTGCAGGCAGCCAACGTTCGGCTCAACAGTTGGGGCAGGCTCGCTTCTTCGTTGAACACCGGAATCACGATCGAGATGAGTTCGAATGCAGCCGGCTTCATGTTCTTGCCTCCAGACTGTATTCGATGGCTGAAACCACGCGTTCCACATCACTGTCCTGCATGTCGGGAAACAGGGGGATCGTGCACAGTCGCGAAGCATTCCACTCACTCTCCGGCAGTCGAACATCCGGGTAGGCCTGGCGGTAGTAGGGGTGCAGGTGTGCAGGAATGAAGTGGATGCCGCAGCCAATACCCTGGTGCTTCATGGCCTCCATGAACGCGTCGCGAGTCAGGCCACAGGCCTGCTCATCGATGCGCAGGATGAACAGGTGCCAGACGTGGCGGATCGGGTAGGTCGGAACAGTCAGTGGCGTGACGGGCAGATCGGCCAGGCGAGCGGTGTACTGTTCGGCCAGCGCGTGGCGCCTGGCATTGAGTGCTCCCAACCGCTGCAACTGAACCAGCGCCATGGCCGCATTGATGTCCGCCAGGTTGTACTTGAAGCCTGGCTCGATGACCTGCGCCTGGGGGCGCCGGCCTTGGCTCGAGCGATCGAACGCATCGACTTCCAGTCCATGGAATTTCAGGCGCCGCACGCGATCGGCCAACGCGTGGTCGTCGGTGACCAGCATGGCGCCTTCGGCGCAGGTCAGGTTTTTAATGGCGTGGAATGAAAAGATGGCGGTGCCGCTGGCGCCGATCCGAGCACCGCAATACTCGGTTCCCACCGCATGGGCAGCGTCTTCGATCAGCGCAATGGCGTGCTGTTCTGCGAGGGCTCGCAGAGGTCGCAGGTCCAGTGCGGCTCCGGCGAAATGAACGGGTATGATTGCCCGCGTTCGCGGGGTAATGGCGGCCTGTACATGCTGTGCATCGCACATCAGGGTGTGCCGATCGACATCCACGAACACCGGCGTGGCGCCGATCAGTGAAATGATGTTGGCCGTCGAAACCCAGGTCAGCGAAGGCGTGATGACTTCATCCCCTGGACCGATCCCCAACGCCAGCAGCGTGACGTGCAATGCGCCGGTAGCACTGGACAGTGCAACTGCATGTTTGCCGCCCAGGTACTCGGCGAAGCGCTGTTCGAGCTCCAGATTTTTCGACCCGCTGGTGATCCAGCCTGATCGCAGCACCTGTGCAACGGCGGTAATCTCTTGCTCGCCAATGCTCGGACGAGAAAAGGGTAGAAAATGCTCGGTCATGCAGACCTCGGTAGCCGACTTGAAGGCAAGGAACCCATTGGTTCCTCGAAGCGCCGGGATCCTAGCGAGGTCGCATCAAGGTTTTCTTCAAGCAGTCTGAACGAAGGCTGAACGAGCGGAAGTTGAGGGGGTTAGCAGAGGGGCGGTGTGTGAGGTGCAAGGTCGAGCCGAAGAACAGAGGCCCCTGACAGGCCGCCCTCCTTGGCCGGCACGCTTGCTTAGAAGTCGTACAGCTTCACGGGCGTATCGCGCAGTATCATCGTGCGCACGCGGTCATCCGGTGCCCATTGCAGTAACAGGTCCAGCAGTGCTGCATCGTCCGGTTTTTGCTCTGGCGCCAACGTCGGATGCGGCCAGTCGCTGCCCCACACCAGGTGTTGGGGATAACGCGCGATTAGCGTGCTGACGACCACGCCCACATCCTGGTAACCCGGCGCACCGACTGCTGAGCGCAGGTAGGGCGCCGACAGCTTGACCCAGGTGCGTCCGGCGTCGAGCAGTCCTGTGAGCGCGGCGAAGGCCGTGGATTTCAGGCCCTCTGGCTGCGGTACGTGGCCCAGGTGATCGATCACCAGCTTGCTCGGTAGCTTGGCCAGGCGCGGTGCCACCTCCGGCAGCAGCGGCCCGGTAGCGACCTGGACGTTCCAGCCCAGTTCGTTCACACGGGCGGCCAGCGCTTCGATGCCATCCAGGGCCTGGGTGCCGACGCTGAGGTTGAAGCGGATACCGCGAACGCCGGCCTTATGGAGGTGCTCCAGCTCGGCATCGGTGATGCTGCTGGCCACCACCGCGACCCCTCGCGCATCGCCGCGACTGCGCAGCAGTCCGTCGAGCATGACGCGGTTGTCCGTGCCGTAGGTCGAAGGGGTGACGATCACCATGCGACGTAGCCCGAGACGCTGCTGAAGCTGGCGATAGTCATCCAGCGAAGCATCCGGCGGCAACAACGTGGCGCCAGCGGCGGCGGGAATACGGCTGTCGTACAAGTGCATATGGCAGTCGATGCTGCCTTGAGGTGGCACCAGGCGAGCTGGCGCCTCGCCTTGGCTGAACGGCACCTTGGCCAACACCCCGGTGGAAGCGGCAGCGCCAAGGGCGCCGGCCACCTGCAGAAAGTGGCGACGAGTAAGAGACATCGCAAACCTCGTTTTATTGTTGTAATGACAAGACGACGCCCAGGTTCCTCGACGGAAGGTGGGCGTCGATGCGTACGGTGCAGAATTACTTGGCCCCGAGCGCCGCCGCCGCTTCGGCCTGCTCAAGCTGACGTTTGCGACCGATCACCAACACCATGACGCCGGCCAGGGTGCACAGCGCCGCCAGTGGCATCAGCGCCAGCGCGTAGCTGTTGGTGGCGTCGTGGATGGCGCCATAGACGTTCACCATCAGGCCACCGCCGATGAGGTTGGCCATCGCGCCCACGGCCGCCAGGCCGGCGGCAGCGGTGGAGGAGGACAGCCAGCCTGACACCAGCGCCCAGAACGGACCTTTCATCGAGTAGGCGCCTACCAGCACCATGGTCAGCATCACCACGGTGGCCGGCAACGACGAGGTGAACAGGGTCATCAGCAGGCCGGCCGCGATCAGCAACATGGTCATTGCCGTGTGCCAGCGACGTTCGCCCGTGCGGTCGGAGCTGCGACCCCAGACGATCATCAGGACTGAGGCGATGCCGTAGGGAATGGCGTTGACCAGGCCGATTTCCATCGATGTCAGACCAAAGGTCTTGAGCAGTTGCGGGGCCCAGACGCTCATGGTGCTGCCCGCAGCAGAGGCGCCCGAGTAGATCAGCGCCAGCACCCAGATGTCCTTGTGGCGCAACAGCTTCCACAACGAAATATGGCCAATGGTGGTTTTCTTCGCCGCTTCCTCGGTCAGGCGTGTGGTCAGCCAGGCGCGTTGTTCGTCGCTCAGCCACTTGGCCTGCTCGGGGCGGTCGGTCAGCACGAGCAGACAAGCGATGCCCAGCAGCACGGCGGGAATGCCTTCGAGAATGAACAGCCAGTGCCAGCCGCGCATGCCCATCCAGCCGTCCAGGCTCAACAGCAGGCCGGAGAGCGGCGAGCCGATGAAGTTGGCGGCCGGAATGGCCACCATGAACAACGCCACCATTCGCGCACGGTAGGCCGAGGGCAACCAGTAGGTGAGGTAGAGCAGGACGCCGGGGAAGAAGCCAGCTTCAGCGGCGCCGAGCAGGAAACGCATCACGTACAGCGAGTTGGCGCCCTGGACGAAGGCGGTGCCGGCGGAGATCAGGCCCCAGGTGATCATGATGCGGGCGATCCAGATCCGCGCGCCGTAGCGCTGCATGGCCAGGTTGCTGGGCACTTCGACCAGGAAATAGGCGAAGAAGAACAGGCTGCTGGCGAAACCGAAGACCTTGGCGGACAGTTCCAGGTCCTGGTTCATCTGCAGCGAAGCCATGCCGATGTTGCCGCGGTCGATGATCGCGATCAGGTAGCAGACGATGAGAAACGGCAGCAGGCGCCAGGCGACGCGGCGCATGGTCGCGCGTTCGAGCTCACTGGGCTGTGAAGTCACTGAAATCATGGTGCTCTCCAATTGTTGTTTTTCTGGAGTGAGACTTGGCCCTGGCGCCTGCCGCACGGGCGGTGACGCGCCAGGGATGGATGATCAGCTGTCGAACAGGTGCCGGTTGACGACGCAACGTGGCTCCAGGGCCTTGCCTTCCCAGACGTCGAGGATCTGCTGGAGCGCCACCAGGCCGACGCGGTCGCGGGCCTCGGTGGTGTTGGCGCCCACGTGCGGCGTGGCGACCAACGTCGGCAGCCCCCACAGCGGGCTGTCGGCCGGTGGTGGTTCAGGGTTGAAGGTATCCAGGCCTGCGCCGCCGAGGCGTCGCTCGCTCAAGGCACTGACCAGCGCTGGCGTGTCGACCAGTTCACCGCGTGCCGTGTTGATCAGGATGGCGCCGGGACGCATGCGCGCGATTTGCGCGGCGCCGATGAGGTTGTGGTTGGTCTCGGTCAGCGGGCAATGCAGGCTGATCACGTCGCTGTCGGCCAGCAGGCGATCGAAATCCTCTTCGCGCTCGACATGCTCGCGTGCCGGCAACTGCTTGAGGTAGGGGTCGTAGACCTTGACCTTCATGCGCAGCGGCGCCACCAGGTCCATGAGGATGCCGCCGATCGAACCCAGGCCTATCAGGCCGAGCGTCTTGCCGCTGAGCTCGATGCCATTGGCCGAGGCTTTGTCCCAGTGTCCGTCGCGCAGTCGCGCATCGAGCAGGGCGGTCTGCCGGGCCACGCTGAACATCAGGGCAAAGGCGTGTTCGGCGACCGATTGGGCATTGGCACCCACCGCGATGGAGACCGGGATGCGGCGGTCGGCAGCAGCCTGGATGTCGATGGTGTTGTAGCCCACCCCATGCTTGGCGATCACTTTGAGGTTGGCTGACGCATCGATCATGGCGCGGGTCAGGCTGCCCTGGCGCACGACGATGGCGTCGGGCTGTTCGGCGCGAATGATCGCCTCCAGCTCCTCGGCCGGCAAATAGGGCGTGGTCGGGATGATTCGGACGCCTTGGGCGGCGGCCAGGCGCATGGCCTCTTCGGCCAACGCTGGGCCGGTGAGCAGAATGGTGCGGGACATCATCGATACCTTGTTCTTGTAGGGGACGGTATGGCCGTGCAGGTGCGGCATGGGTGAACACTACCATAATGAAATGGCGTTGCAACCATGCACGCGCTAACTGGCAATAAGGCTTTTAATCGGCACCAAAAATCAATTGATAATCCACTAACGAAATGACATTCTAAAAACCTAGTCGGCCTAGCCGATGAAATCGAATAACTCCAATAGAGGTAGGTCACATGAGCATTGGCTTCCAAGTGCTTGAGCGCGCTCGTAAAGTGGGCGACGAATGGGTTGCTCGCTATCGCGAGGTACCGGTTGCGAACGTCAGCGACTCGATGAATCGCATGACAGCCGGCGGCGCACGTCTGCGGCCCATGCACCGCGAAGGCGTGCTGTGCGGCGCGGCGCTGACCGTCAAGGCCCGCCCAGGTGACAACCTCATGCTGCACTACGCGATCGATATCGCCGAGCCGGGCGATGTGATCGTGGTCGATGCCGGCGGCGACCTGACCAATGCCCTGATCGGCGAAATGATGGTGGCCTATGCGGTCAAGCGCGGCGTCGCCGGTATCGTCATCAACGGCGCCATTCGCGATGCGGCCAACATTGGCGCGGGCCAATTCCCGCTGTTTGCGGCTGGCGTTTCGCACCGAGGTCCCTATAAGGACGGCCCCGGCGAGATCAACGTGCCGATCGCCATCGACGGTATGGTGATCCACCCCGGCGATCTGATGATCGGCGATGACGATGGTCTGCTGTGCGTGCCTTATGATGAGGTCGCTGAGGTCTACGCGCGTGCTACCGCCAAGCACAAGGCGGAAACGGCTCAAATGGAACACATTGCCCAAGGCACCAACGACCGCTCCTGGGTCCTGGAGTCCTTGAAGAAGAAAGGTTGCCTGCTGCCAGGCTGAACCCTATCCACGGCGCGCCTTGTCCAGGGCGTGTCGCAGGCGACGGGCGATGCTGGCGGTGGGTCCGTCACTGAGGATTCGCATCGTTGCCCCACCTGTCGTCATCCCCTCGCGCCCGCTGGCCTTCGGCCATTCGGGCGCTCGCTCATCGCAACTTCCAGATCTATTTCGCTGGCCAGGGCATCTCCACGTTAGGCAAGTGGGTGCAGCAGGTGGCGCTGGCGTGGCTGGCCTATCACCTGACCGGTTCTGCGGTGCTGCTCGGTCTGATCACCTTTCTGTCGCTCATACCGCAACTGCTCATCGGCCCACTGGCCGGTGCCTGGATCGATCGTCACGACAAACGGCGACTGCTGATCATCGTTCAGTCGATCCTGGTGGGGCAGTCTGCCGTGCTGGCCCTGGCCACGTGGTGTGAATGGGTCGATGGCCCCTTCATAGCCGGCATGGCACTGCTGCTTGGGCTGCTCAACGCGCTGGAAACCCCGCTGCGCCAAGCGTTGATCGGCAGCTTCGTCGATGAGCCTGCGGACTTGCCTAATGCGCTGGTGCTCAATGCCATGCTGATCAATGCCGCGCGTTTCATCGGCCCGCCGTTGGCCGGTGGCTTGATCGCGCTGGCAGGCGAGGCGGCCTGTTTCGCCCTGACGGCGATCGGTTTCACCGCCTTGCTCGCAGGGCTGCTCAAGGTGCGCGGCGGTGATAGCCCGCGCGCCAGCGGTTCGACCGCGCAGGTGTTTCGTGAAGGCCTGGCTTATCTCTGGCACACCGCCAGCGTTCGCCAGTTGCTGATCAATGTGGTGCTGGTCAACCTGCTGGCATCTTGCTACGCAGCACTGTTGCCCATTCTGGCCAAGGCGGTGTTCGCCGGCGATGCCCGCATCCTGGGCTGGCTGTGGGGCGCTGCAGGGGCAGGTGCATTCGTCGCCACCGTGGTGTTGGCGGTAGGCGGCGCGCTGCATCGGCTGGGTCGGTTCACGGTCGCAGGCGCGTTGCTGTGCGCGGTGTCGCTGGTCTGCCTGTGCCTAGCCAACGTGCTACCGCTGGCGTTGGTCGCCTTGGCGATACTCGGTTTCGGCATCACCCTGAGCAATGTCAGTACCAATATGCAGTTGCAGAGCGAGGCGCCAGGGCCTTTGCGCGGCCGCGTGGTGGCGTTCTACATCGCTTTGCGCTTTGGCTTCGAGGCGCTGGGCGGCATGATCGCCGGGGTGTTGGGCGCTCAATTCGGTGCCCCGGCGACGCTGGGCGTGGCCGGGGTGCTGTTGCTGCTGGCGCTCGGCACTGCCTACGTAGCCCGCTATAGGGCCGCGCTGCCAGGCTGACCGTGGCGTCGAGCAGGGCATTGGCGGATAATGCGCGCTTGGCCCACGAGGGGCCAGACTACCGATCAGACGAGGTTGTTCAAATGGTAAAAGCGCGGCCACGTCCCGCAGTCAATGGTGTGGCATCGGCCGACCGTGTGCTGACCGTGCTCACGGCGTTCCAGATCGGCGATACAGCCCTGAGCTTGGTGCAGTTGGTGGAGCGCACCGGGTTGATCAAGAGCACCATCATGCGTTTGATGGTCTCGTTGGAAACCCACGGCTTCATCACGCGCATGGCCGATGGCCGTTACCAACTGGCCAGCGAGGTGATGCGCCTGAATGCGGTGTATCAAGAGGCACTGGATCTGGAGCGGCATGTCATGCCGCGTCTGCATCACTTGGCCGAGCAGTCCGGCGAGACGGCGTCGTTCTACGTCAGGCACGGCGCCTACCGGATGTGCCAGTACCGGGTGAACTCGTCGCACCGGCTGCGCCTGAACCTACAGCCCGGCGACATGCGTCCCATGGACGAGGCGGCCGGTGCGCAGGCGTTGCGGGCACCGTATGACATCGGTATCGCTCTGCAGAAGCCGTTCTTTTCCCGGGGCGCCACCGATCCGCACGCGGCTTCAATGGCCTTGCCCATCTATGGGGCGCAGGGGGAGTCGATGGGGGCGTTGGTCATCTCGGGGCCTGCCAGTCGGCTGACCGAGGAGTGTGCTGAAAGCCTCAAGCAGATGTTCTTCGAGACGGCGCGGGATTTGATGCGCAGTCTGGGGTACAAACCGCAGGCCCCTGGCATTTAAAGCGCAGCCGCCGTAGGCGGCGTGCTGCGCTGCTCAGGCGCTTACCAGCGGAAATTCACCGAAGTGACCACTTCGCGTTCGTCACCGTAGCGGCAGATGGCGAACTCGCAATACGTATAGGCTTTGTTGGTGACGTTGTTGGCGTTGATGGCCACGTCCCAGTTCTTGTTCAACTGGTAGCTGGCGCGCAGGTCGAACAAGGTGTAGGCGGGCATCTGCGAGTCGATGCCCGAGGCCTGGGTGGTGCCTTTATAACGGGCACCGGCGCCGACTTTCAGTTGCGGCACGCCGAACAGGCCGAAGTTGTAGTCGACCCACAGGGCCGCCTGGTGGTAGGGCGTGTCTTCGCTGCGCTGGCCTTTCTCGCTGGGGTTGGCGCTCTTGGTGATGCGCGCATCGGTGTAGGCGTACGACGCCAGCAGGGTCAGCTGGGGTGTGACGTCCGCCTTGGCTTCCAGTTCCAGGCCACGCGAGCGCTGCTCGCCGATCTGCTGCGCATTGCCGTTGAAATCGGTCTTCACCACGTTTTCCTGGGTCAAGTCGTACACCGCCGCGCTGAGCAGTATGTTGCTGTCGTGAGGCTGGTAGCGAATGCCCATTTCATACTGCTTGCCTTTGGTCGGGTCGAAGGTCTGCCCGGTGAATTCGGCCACGCCCACCGGGAAGAACGACTCGCTGTAGCTGACGTACGGCGCAAGACCGTTGTCGGCCTGGTACACAAGCCCTGCGCGCCAGGTGGTGGCCTGGTCGTCTTGCTTGAGCTTCTGACCGTTGCGGAAGGCGCGTTGATCCTGGTCGGCCCAGTCGCGACGACCGCCGAGCAACAGCAACCAGCGCTCGTCGAAACGGATCTGGTCCTGGAAATAGAGGCCGGTTTGCAGGGTGTCGAGTTGCGAGCCGCGGTCAAGGTTCTGGCTCTTGTTGACTACGACTGGCTGGCCATAGTTATAACGGCTCAGGTCGAGGCTGGGCGCATTGCCGCGGAAGTTGTGCGAGTCATAAGACGCATCGTAGGTATCCAGGCCCACCAGGAAGGTGTGCTCCATACCGGCGATGTTCCAGCGGCTTTCCACGTTGGTGTCGCTGGCCAGTGCGCGTGAACGCTCACGACGATCACTGTACTGGCGACGCAACACCCCGGTGCTGGCCGAGGCAGCCACCGAGGCGGGGGTGGCCTGCAGGTACTTCCACTTCACATCCGATTCGTAGTACCGCAGCTTGTTGCTGATGCGCGTGTGCTCATCGAACCGATGCTCGAATTCGTAACCAATGGCGGACATCTCGCCATTCATGTCGTCGTAGGACGGCTCACCGATGAAGTCGTGACGGCCGATGGTGAACGGGCCGTTACCCACATGCTTGACCATCTGGTAGGGCAGGGGCGCGGAGAAGCGCGTGTCGCTCTTCTGGTAGAACGACAGCAGGGTCAGCGAGGTGTCTTCATTGGGGCGCCAGGTCAGCGCCGGGGCGATGTAGAGCTTGTCGTCATTGATATGGTCCTGGGAGGTGTTGCTGTCGCGCTGCAACAGGGTCAGGCGATAGCTCAGGGTGTCGCTGTCACCCAGCGGGCCGCTGAAGTCGCCGGTCAACTGCTTGCGGTCGTGGTTGCCATATTGCAGGCCCAGTTCGTGCAACGGCGTCTCGGTCGGGCGCTTGCTGATGCCGTTGACGAAGCCGCCGGGCGACAACTGGCCGTACAGCACCGAGGCCGCGCCGCGCACCACTTCGACACGCTCCAGGCCGAACGGCTCCTGCACGCCCTCGTAGGAGTTGTTCTGCAGGCGCATGCCGTCGCGCATCGAACCGCCGGTCGCGGACTCCACATCGAAGCCGCGCATGCGGAAGCGGTCGGCGGTGCGGTTGAAGCTGCTCGGCTGGCTGGTGAACCCTGGCGTGTAGCTCAGTGCGTCTGCCAAGGTGTCGGCCTTGCGCTCATTCATGTCATCGGCGGTCACCACCGACACCGACTGCGGCGTTTCGGTAATGGCTGCATTGGATTTGGTGGCACTGGCGTTGCGCAGGGCGACTTTGCCGGGCAGCGTGCCGGTGGGGTTTTCCAGGGCCTGGGCGCTGACGGTGGTGTCGCCCAGCTCGATGACGGCGGCGCCGGGCGCGG
The DNA here is from genome assembly GCF_047039205.1 of Pseudomonas sp. SC11. Lineage (NCBI taxonomy): Bacteria > Pseudomonadati > Pseudomonadota > Gammaproteobacteria > Pseudomonadales > Pseudomonadaceae > Pseudomonas > Pseudomonas sp. SC11. The sequence continues at coordinate 2,534,731 of NZ_CP178183.1, forward strand.
CGCTCTGTTCGGCCCCGTGAGCCTGCGCCGAGAGCATCCCTCCCAGGGCCAGGGCGATCGTCGTCAACTTGAAGGCGGGAAGGTTCTTGCGAGTGCGGGCTGTTGTTATGCGCAGCATCTAAATGTCCTTGAATTGACGCAGTTGAATGCCAATGTGCCCTTGATCCACGACGACTCTGGCCGAACCCGGGCCGGAACGACGGCCGATACTTTAACGCCAAATGATAAATGTTCACATTACTATTCTGTTGCCGTGTGGCGGCTGCGTCGCTTTTCGTCTTATCCTGTGGCCTTTTATCCGCCCGGACACGGCACAATGCGCTTCGGGTTTCGCACGCAAAACAGGCGCCGCGCGCGCCGCAGGGCTAGGAGAAACAGATGCTCGAGGCCAGCGGAGTCAAGCTGAGCTACGGTGAGCAACAGGTGTTGAAGGGCGTGACGCTTGAGGTTCCGCAAGGGGCCTTCACCGCGTTGATCGGCGCCAACGGCTGCGGCAAGACCACTTTGTTGAACGTGCTGGCGCGGATGTTGCGCCCCGAGGCCGGCGAGGTGCGGTTGGCCGGCCAACCGGTGACGCACTTTTCCCGTCGCGACCTGGCCCAGCGCCTGGCACTGCTGCCCCAGCGCACCACCTCGCCGGCAGGCATGAGCGTGCGCGAACTGGTGATGCAGGGGCGTTTTCCCTGGCAGAGCTGGTGGCAACAGTGGTCGCCCGCCGACCAGCAGGCCTGCGATCAGGCCATCGCCCTGGCCGGCATCGAACCCTTGCTCGACCGCTCCCTGGCCACGCTCTCGGGCGGGCAGTTGCAGCGCTGCTGGATCGCCATGACGCTGGCGCAGGACACGCCGGTGATCCTGCTGGACGAACCCACCACCTTCCTCGACATCGCCCACCAAGTGACCCTGCTCGAACTGCTGGTCAGCCTGCGCGAGCAGGGCAAGACCATCGTCGCTGTGCTGCATGACCTCAACCAGGCCGCGCGCTACGCCGACCATCTGGTCATGCTGCGTGACGGTCAGTTGCAAGCCGAAGGCCCGCCGCGCGAGGTCTTCACCGCCGCCAATCTCAAAGCGGTGTTCGACCTCGACGCCCACATCATCACCGACCCCCACACGGGCGTGCCGCTGTGCGTGCCAGCCGCCAAGTCCGCGCTGCGTGCCAGTGCGCTGCGGGTGGCGCAGTGAAGCCGTCCACTTCACTGCGCCTGCCGCTGTGGTTCGCCGTGCTGGCGGTATTGCTGGTTACGGCGCTGGCGCACCTGGCCTTCGGCGCCAAGTCGATTCCCTGGAGCGAGGCCTGGCAGGCGCTGGTGGCCTATGTGCCCTCGGACCCGGACCAAAGCATCGTGCGCGGCTCGCGCTTGCCGCGCTTGCTGGTGGCGATCATGGTCGGCGCCAGCCTCGGCTTGGCCGGTACCCTGATGCAGGCGATCGGCGACAACCCACTGGCCGACCCCGGCATCCTCGGCATCAACAGTGGTGCGGCGCTGTTCGTGGTGTTCGGCCTGTTGGTGCTGCCCGGCAACGACCTGTCGATGATCCCGCTGTTCGCCTTCGCCGGCGCCCTGGTCGCGGCGGTCGGCGTCCTGGCGCTGGCTGGCCGAGGGCATAACCCGGTGCGCCTGACCTTGTCCGGGGCGATGATCGCGGCGCTGTTCAGTGCCATTACCGCAATCCTGTTGCTGCTCGATCAGCAAGGCATGGACAGCCTGCGACGCTGGCTCACCGGCTCCATCGGCCTGACCGACAGCTCGGTGCAGCGCTGGGTCTGGCCGTGGATGGCCCTGGGCCTGCTGCTGTGCCTGATCAACCTGCGCGCCTTGAACATCCACCGGCTGGGTGCCCAGGCGGCGGCCGGCATGGGCGTGAATCTGTTGAAGATGCGTCTGCTGGGTCTGCTGGCGGTGGTGCTACTTTCCGGCTGCGCCGTCGTCCTGGCCGGGCCCATCGGTTTCGTCGGGCTGGTGGTGCCGCATGCGGCGCGCTTGCTGTTCGGCAACGACTACCGGCGGCTGCTGCTGGCAGCGCCATTGCTGGGCGCGCAACTGGTCATGCTGGCCGACCTCGCCGCTCGCACCCTGGTGCGGCCGTTCGAGCTGAACACCGGCATCGTCACCGCGCTGATCGGCGGGCCGATCTTCGTCGTACTGGTCTTGAGAAAGGTACGTTGATGAAAAGCGTTCTGCTGTTGCCTCGACGCTGGCATCCGCTGCCGGTGTTCGGTCGCCCCATCGATCTGATCTGGACGCTGCTATTGATACTGGCCACGGTGGCGCTTGGACTCTACGCGCTCACCGTGGGCAGCTACCCCATGGGGCTGAGCACGGTCTGGCAGGCGTTGACCCAGCCTGAGCGGGCTGACCCGACGGTGCTCAACCTGGTCAGGGAGTTGCGCCTGCCGCGCGTGCTGCTGGCGGTCCTGGCCGGCGCCGCCATGGCCCTGGCCGGCCTGTTGATGCAGTCACTGACGCGCAATCCGCTGGCCGCGCCTGGTCTGGTGGGGGTGGAGTCGGGTGCCAGCGTCACCATGTTGCTGATCATGGTGCTCTGGCCGCAGTGGCTGCCCCCTGCGCTCTATCCGCTGGCCGCGCTGGGCGGCGGCCTGGCAGTGGCGGCGCTGGTCGCGGTGCTGTCCTGGCGCCAGGGCATCTCGCCATTGCGCCTGATCCTGATCGGGGTAGGGCTCACCGCCATCCTCAGCGCCGTCGCCGACCTGATCATCACCTACGGCGATATCGATCATGTCGAGTCGGCCTTGATGTGGCTGGGTGGCAGCCTGCACCGCAGCGGTTGGCCGCAGGTGTACAGCCTCGGCCTCTGGCTGCTGCTGGCGGGCCTGCCGCTGCTGCTGTGCCATCGGCTGCTGAACCTGCTGCAACTGGGCGAGAGCGTGGCCTTGAGTCGCGGCCTGAACGTGACCCGCACCATGGGCTTGCTGCTGTTGAGCAGTGTGATGCTGACCGCGGCAGCGGTGGCCAACGTCGGCACCATGACCTTCGTCGGCCTGGTGGCGCCGCATCTGGCCCGCCAGCTCGCCGGCGATCGACACGGCGCGTTGCTGCCGCTGTCGGCCCTGTTCGGTGCGTTGCTGGTGCTGGCAGGCGATACCCTCGGGCGAGGCCTGTTACCGCCATTGCAGATCCCGGCGGGGCTGGTGGTGGCCTTGCTCGGTGCGCCGTACCTGATGTTGCTGCTGGCGCGCCAACGCAGTCGTTGATGCCCTGAATATTCATTCAAGAGAGAGCCGAGAACCGATGATGTTGCGCCAATTGACCGGTCTGCTGTGCCTGCTGCTGACCTGCCTCATACCGCCCGCCACGGCAGCCGAGACCCGCACCTTCGAGAATCAGTTCGGCCGCGTGCAAGTGCCCGTGGCGCCGCGCTGCGTGGTGTCGCTGCATGATTTCAGCCTGACAGCGCAGTTGCTCGAACTGGGTATCACGCCCTGCGGCTCCACGGGGCGCAAGAAGCTGTTCTCCGATGTCACCCTGCGTGGCGTGCAGGAGCGTTTCGATGTCAGTGCCATCCGCTATGTCGGCTCGCATCAGGCACCGGATATCGAAGCCATCGCCGCGCTCAAGCCAGACCTGATCGTCGGGCTGTCCTACCAGGCCGACCTCAAGGAAAAGCTGGCGGGCATTGCGCCCGTGGTGCTGCTGCCGGTACGCGAGGGCGATATCAAGACCTACGCCAGTCAGCTCGCCGACCTGGTCGGCAAGCAGTCGCGCTATCAGGAATTGCTCAAGGAATACCAATGGGTGGTGAGTGAGTTCAAAAAGCGCGTCAAGCAGCCGGAACGCATTACCGTGACCACCCTGGAGGTATACCCGGACGGCTTTCAATTGATCGGTCGTGGCGGCATGGACGATGTGATCGCCGATTTCGGCCTGGGCCGCGTGGCGGCCTACCGCGAGGCGCGTCGCAATGTGCCCTACAGCCTTGAGCGCATCGGCGACTTCAACAGCGACTTCATCATCGACACCTACGAAGAGATGCTCGGATCCGAGGCCAGTACGGCTGCGTTCCGCCGCTCGGCGCAATGGCAGAACCTGTTCGCGGTGAAGAATCGACAGTTTCTTTACTTCAACCGCAGCCGTTTCCCAGACACGATGCAAGGTCTGATCGGCTCGGCGTATCTGCTGATGTCACACATCGCCGAACGTGATTATTTGCTGCAAGATGCGCCGTAATGCCTTCATTTTGCTATCGCCAATGCAAATGATTCGGAATTGAATTCGTAACATCTTTGTATTAGGTTGTCGGCCAGGTAAAAAATCGCATAGTAATCTCAGGCGAGGACTGGTCCATGGAGAGCATGTTGGTACGGGTGCAGGAGCGGGCAGTCGATCTCGAGGGCCAGAGGGCCCTCCCGCTGGTGATCACGCCCCGACAGCCCGGCGCCGGTTGGCGCAGTGAACTGCCGGAGCTCGTACACCGCATCGAGCAACAGTTGCCACAGGTCGGTGGTGTGCTGCTCAGGGGCTTCGACTTTTCCGACGAGACGGATTTCGAAGCCTTCGCCCGCAGCTTCGGCCACGAACTGCTGACCTACGACTACGCATCCACGCCCCGCACCCGTCTCAACACCCGCGTCTACACCTCCACCGAATACCCCGCGCACCAAGTCATTCCCCTGCACAACGAACAGTCCTACTCGCTGGGCTGGCCGATGAAGATCTGGTTCCACTGCATCACCGCCTCGCCGGTCGGCGGCGAAACACCGATTGCCGACAGCCGCGAGGTGTTCCAGCGACTCGACCCCGCCATTCGCCAGCGTTTCGCCGACAAGCGCCTGATGTACGTGCGCAACTACGGCAACGGCCTGGACCTGACCTGGCAACAGGCCTTCAGCACCGACGACCGTGATCAGGTGGAACGTTACTGCCGCGCCAGCCAGATCGATTTCCAGTGGGACGAGGAGGGCGAACTGTCCACCCGCCAGGTGTGCCAGGCGGTCGCTCAACACCCGGTCAGTGGCGAGTGGGTCTGGTTCAACCAGGCCCACCTGTTCCATCTCTCCAACCTGGCGCCTGCGGTACGCGAAACCCTGGTGTCGATCGTCGGCGAGCAGGGGGTGCCACGCAATGTCTTCTACGGCGACGGCTCGCCCATCGAAGAGCAGGCGCTGGCGCACATCCGCGAGGTTCTCGAGCAGTGCCAGGTCACCTTCGCGTGGCAGGCCGGCGACGTGCTGATGCTCGACAACATGCTCGTGGCCCATGGCCGTTCGACCTTCCAGGGTCCACGCAAGGTCGTGGTCGCCATGGCAGAGCCGTTCGCCGGCCAGTGATCCATTCGCCGGGCCGAGCGATCGGCCCTGACCGCATTCATACATGAAGGATCTCCAATGCTCGATCGTCTGATGCAGGGTTGCTGGCTGCGCGGCATTCGTCTGTCCGCCCGCGCAGGTGAAGTGGTTGTCGACCATGCGCCACCTGGCGCGCTGGACGAGTCGACCGCCCAGGCGCTACGCAGCCACGGCGCCGACGTGGTGCGCTGGCTCGACGCCCACCCGGCGTATTTCCGCGACCGTGCGCTGACCGATAACGAACAGGCGCTGTGGTTTCTGCACCGCCTGGAGCCGCAAAGCTGCGCCTACAACATCGCCTATGCCGCACGGCTCAAGCCGTCGCTGCTCGATGAAGATTTGGTGCCGCGTCTGCAACGCGCCTGGCATGACGTCCAGCAGCGCCATCCGCTGCTGTGCAGCCCGTTCGCCGAGCGCGACGGCGTACCTGTGCAGCGCGGCGCGCCGACCCAGTGGCTTGGGTTGCGCCAGGTCGAGTTGCAGGCGGCCGACCCGAAGGCCCTGCACCAACGTCTCACGGACTTGGCCGACGAACCGTTCGATCTAGCCAGTGGCGACGTCAGCCGCCTGACGCTGGTCTGTAACCGGCACGCCGAAGGCTGCGACTACATCCTGCTGTTGGGCATCCACCACATCGCCGCCGATGGTGCGACCATCTATCAGATCATCGTCGACGAGTTGATCTCGCACCTGGCCAGCCAGCCTCTGGCGCCGGTCGATGCGCAGGCCTACCGCGACTTCGGCAGCGCCCTGTATCGGCGCAGCGAGGCCGAGCAGGCGAGCGAGCTGGCCTGGTGGCAGGCGCGCTTGCAGGACGCCCCGGCGCTGGTGCTGCCGACCGACTTCGTTACCAGCGACACACCCGCCCACGTAGGCGGCGATACCTCGGCCAGGTTCGACGAGACCGATACTGCACGCATTCGCGCCCTGGCCCGTTCCATTGGCGTGACGCCCTACGTGCTGTTGCTTTCGCTATTCCAGCAATACCTCGGCGTGCTATCGGGGCAGACCGATTTCGTGCTGGGCACGCCTGCCGGATGGCGACTGCGTCGCGAGCACCTGCGCATGCCGGGCTACCTGGTCAATCCGCTGGCTTTGCGCTGCACCCTGCAACCGACGCTATCGAGCATCGACTGGGCGCGCTGCGTGGAGCGCGAGGTAAAAGAGACCTTGCAGCACCGGCATTACCCGTTCGCCCGCCTGAGGCAGCAATTGGCGCTGCCGCGCGAGCACGGCCGCGCCCTGTTCCAGCACATGTTCACGCTGAACAAGGACCGCTCCATGCCCTACGAGGTGCATGTCGAGCGCCTGTTCGCCGAGCAGCGCGGCGCTGCCCATGCGCTGAACCTGGTGATCAACGACGAAGACCGGCATTTCCATTGCCGCTGGCGTTTCAGCAAGGCGCTGTACCGGCAGGACACTGTCGACCGCTTGCGTGACCAGTTCATCGGCTTGGTGCAGGCAGTGCTGGAGCGCCCGGATGTGCCGTTCGCCGACCTGGACTGGCTGGCGCCCCACGAGCAGGCGCAATTGCAGGGCGAGACCTGCGCGCCGGTGTTCGACAATGCCTGGCAGGCCTTCGTCGAGCAGACCGTGCAGCGCCCTGCGGCCGTGGCCCTCGAAGACCTGCACGGCTGCCTGGACTATGCCACCCTGGGCCGCCAGGTCGCCGTGCTCGCCGCCCACCTGCAAGGGCAGGGCGCGCCTCTGCCAGGCCAGCGCATCGCCTTGTGCCTGCCCCGCAGCCGCGCGCTGGTGCTGCACATGCTGGCCGCGTGGCAGAGCGGCGCGACCTTCGTGGTGGTCGACCCGGCATGGCCCGCCTCCCGCCAGCAGGCCATCTGCGAAGACGCGCAGCCGTGTCTGTGGATTGGCCAAGCGGCGCGGCCTGAGTGGCTGCCGGCCGCCATCGCCTGGCTGGAGCCCACCTCCTTGAAAGACGCTCCAACCATCGGCCTGCGCCCACAGTTGGCGCCCGAGACGCCGGCCTACGTGGTCTACACCTCCGGTTCCAGTGGCCGTCCCAAGGGCGTGATCGTCAGCCACGGCAACCTCATCCACTACGTCAGCGCCTGCCTGGCCCGACTGGACCTGCCCGTCGATGCCAGCTTGGCCAGCCTGGCCAGTTGCGCCACCGACCTGGGGCACACTGCGTTGTTCGGTGCGCTGCTCAGCGGCCGACGCCTGCGCTTGCTGGACGAATCACTTGCGTTCGATGCCGAGGGCCTGGCCGATACCCTGCAAGACCAGCCCGTGGACCTGCTGAAGATCGTGCCGTCACACCTCAATGCCTTGCTGGTGGCGTCCCAGCCGCAGCGCGTGTTGCCGCGCCTGTGCCTGATGTGCGGGGGCGATGCGCTCGGCGCCGAGCTGATCGCTCGGGTGCGTGAGTTGCGTCCCGCGCTGCGCATCGTCAACCACTACGGCCCCAGTGAAACCACTATTGGCGTGCTCACCCACGAGGTGGACAGCGCGGGCACGGCTGCGCTGGGACGACCGCTGGCCAATGTGCAGGTCAGCGTGCGCGACCCCGCCGGGCGGTTGCTGCCGATTGGTGTCGCAGGCGAACTGTGCATCCAGGGGCCGACCGTTGCGCTGGGCTATGTCCATGCCAGCGAGGCCGACCGAGCCCGGTTCACCGCCCACGGTTATCGCACCGGCGACCGCGTGAAGATCAACACTGCCGGGCGGGTGGAATTCTTCGGCCGCCTGGACGAACAGGTGAAGATTCGCGGCTATCGCGTCGAGCCCGGCGAGGTGGCCGAGCAACTGCGTGCACTGCCCGGTGTGCACGATGCCCAGGTGTTGAACGCGCCCGTTGCCCTGACCGGCAACCGCCTGGTGGCCTTCCTCATCAGCGACAGCGACGACCTTCAGCCGATCCAGGCGCGCTTGCAAGCGCTGTTGCCGGATTACATGCAGCCGGCCCAGTGGCATCGCGTCGAGCGCTTCGAGCGCCTGGCCAACGGCAAGGTGGACCGTCAGGCGCTGCTGCGCCGGGTCGATCAGGTGCCGCTCGCAGAGGCCCAGCCGCAGGCCGATGCAGCGCCGTCCAACGCGCTGGAAGCCCAGTTGCTGGAGATCTGGCGCACGCTGCTGGGCAAGCCGACGCTGGGCGTGGACGACAACTTCTTCCAGCACGGCGGCGACTCCATCCTGGGCTTGCAGATCATCGCCCTGGCGCGCCAGCAGCAGATCACGTTGACGCCCAAGCAACTGTTCGCCGAGCCCACCGTGCGACAACTGGCGCGGGTCGCCCGCACCCCGCGCAGCGAGACCGAACAGTGTCTGCTGGCCATTGCCCAGGAGATTCTCGGCAAGCCGGCGCTGCAACTGGACGACAACTTCTTCGCCGTCGGCGGCGATTCGATCCTCAGCCTGCAGATCATCGCCAAGGCCAAACAGGCCGGGCTGACGCTCAAGCCCAAGCAGATTTTCGAGTACCCCAGCGTGCGCGGCTGGGCCGAGGTCGCCGTGCGCAAGGATACGCCCGCCGCGAGCGCTGCCGATGCCGTCGAACCCAAGACGACGTTCGCCCTCACGCCGATCCAGCGCTGGTTCTTCGAGCAGGAGCAGCAGACGCCGGGGCACTGGGATCAGTCGATCCTGCTGGCCGTGCAGCAGCCCCTGGACACCGAGCGCCTGGCCGCTGCACTGGCGCGTCTGGTGGAGCGTCACGCCAGCCTGCGACTGGTCTTCGAACGCGATGCGACGGGCTGGGCCCAGCGCTACCAGCCCGCCACGCCTGACTTGCAGGTGCTGCACCTCGAAACGCGCCCGCTGGATGACGACTTGCTCGCTCACTGGCAAGGCGGCTGGTCGCTGGACCAGGCACCGATGATCCGCTGGGTGTACTTCACCCACGACCAGCAACTGCTGTGCAATGCCCATCACCTGCTGATCGATTCGGTGTCCTGGCAAGTGCTGATGGAGGAGCTCGAACAGCTCTATCTGCGTCCCGAGCAAGCGTTGCCGCCGGTCTCGGCGGGTTTCCACCGCTGGAGCGAAGCTTTGGCTCAGCATGCCGCCGAACCCCGCGTGCAGGCCCAGGCCGAGTACTGGCGCCGCCAGCTCACCGACAGTGTGGTCAATGCCGCAGGTGACAATCACTACGGCGACAGCCGCACGCTTGAGGTGCGCCTGTCGGCCGAGCACACCGACCGCCTGCTGGGCGAAGCCAACAGCGCCTATGCCACCCAGACCCAGGACCTGCTGGTCGCGGCACTGGGCAGGGTGATCGCCCGCTGGCTGGGTCGCGAGCAGGTCACCCTGGAGCTGGAGAGCCATGGCCGCAGCGCCTGGGACGACAGCCCCGAACTGTCGCGCTCGGTGGGCTGGCACACCAGCCGCTATCCGCTGGCGATCAAGGCCAGCGACGATCCGGCGAGCGCCATCGTCCAGGCCAAGGAAGCGCTGCGCGAGGTGCCCGAACAAGGCATCGGCTATGGCCTGCTGCGCGCCGACCCGGCCCATGGCCTGGGCGCTGCCGACCTGCTGACCTTCAACTACCTGGGCCGCGCCGATCAGTGGTTCGCCCAGTCGCAGCTCTGGCAGCTGGCGCGTCCGCTGTGTCCGGGGATGCGCGCCGCCAGCACCGCCCGTACCCACTGGCTGGATGTCACCGCGCTGGTGGAGCAGGGCCAGTTGCACCTGGAGTGGCGTTACGCCCCCCAGCGCCACAGCACGGCGCAGGTCAGCGAGCTGGCCAGGCAGATGGTGCAGACGCTGGAGGCGCTGCTGGAACACTGCCAAGGCCCCTCGGCAGGCCGCGCGACCGCCTCGGACTTCGCCGACTCAGGCCTGTCCGACGACGAATTCCTCGCCCTGCTCGAGCAGTTGGAGCAGTGACCACCCCTGCGGTGTTTCTTTCAAAGGTTCGGATACCGACAGCATGAACGACAAGGTCAAAGCACTTTCGCGCAACATCGAAGCGATCTATCCCTTGGCGCCGATGCAGCAGGGACTGCTGTTCCACAGCCTGCTCAATCCCGGCAAAGGCATGTACCTGCTGCAGTACCGGCATGTCATGGTGCTCCCGGACCTGAACCTGGAAGCCTTTCGCCAGGCCTGGGCCCAGGTGATCGAGCGCCACGAACTGTTGCGCACCTCGTTCGTCTGGAAGCAGCAGAAGCGGCCGATGCAGGTGGTACACAAACAGGTCGAGCTGCCGCTGACCTTCGAGGACTGGTCGCACCTGGACGGCGCCACCCAGCAGCAGCGCCTCGACCGCCTGCTGGCCGAAGAACGCGCCGAAGGCCTGGACTTCACCAAAGCGCCGCTCATGCGCATCCGCCTGTACAAGCTGGCGCCGGACACCTATCAGTTCGTGCGCAGCTATCACCACATCCTCATGGATGCCTGGTGCTTTTCGATCATCATGGTCGACTTCTTCAAGAACTACCGCGCCGCTTCGCAAGGCCAGCGCCTGGAGCAGCCCAAGCCGCGACCCTACCGCGACTTCGTGCGCTGGCTGGAAAGCCAGAACAGCGAGGACCACCGGCAGTTCTGGCAACAGCGCCTGGCCGGTTTCGACACGCCCAACGAATTCGGCTTCGGCTACGCCGGGCGCGTCACCGAGGCCGCCGAGCCGGTCGAGGACTGCGTGCAGCGGCTCAGCGCCGAACAGACCCGCAGCCTGCAACAGGTCGCCGCGCAGCATGGCATCACGCTGAACACCCTGGTGCAGGGCGCCTGGACCTTGCTCATGAGCCGCTACAGCGGCGATCGCGACCTGGTGGTCGGCATCACCGTGGCCGGGCGCCCGGTGCACCTGGCGGGCATGGACAGCATCGTCGGTTTGTTCATCAACAGCCTGCCGCTGCGTTGGCAGTGCAATCCTCAGGATCGCCTCGGCGCCTGGCTGCGCGGGCTGCAGGACGAAAGCCTGAGCCTGCGCGAGCACGAGAGCGTGTCACTGGCCGAGATTCAGGGCTGGAGCGACGTGCAGCGCCAGGACCTGTTCCACAGCCTGTTCGTCTTCGAAAATGCGCCGATCACCGACGATGTCCGGCAGGGGCAGTTGGATTACCTGATCAGCGACATGCACAACCGAACCCACACCAACTACCCGATCACCGTGGTGATCATCCCCGGCGAGTGCCTGCACCTGCAGTTGACCTACCTCACCGACTGGTTCCTGCGCCCGGAAGTGGAGCGCATGCTCGGTCACCTTCGCCGGTTGCTGCTGGAGATGGCTCAAGCCCTGGGGCGTGACCCGGACACGCCGCTGCACCGCCTGAGCATGCTCGACGACAGCGAAATCGCCACCCAGCACGCCTGGGCCGGCGGCGAACTGGCCGCGCAACCCGAGGCACTGCAACCGCTGTACATCGAGCGCTTGCAGCGACAAGTGCGCGCCACCCCGCACCACGCGGCCCTGATCCACGATCAGCAGCAACTGACCTTCGACCAGCTCAACCGCGCCGCCAACCGCCTGGCGCGCCACTTGCGCGAGCAGGGCGTGCAGCCCGACCAGTTGATTGCCGTGTTCGACGAGCGCGGGCTGGACCTGGTGGTCATGATCGTGGCCATCCTCAAGGCCGGCGCCGGCTGGCTGCCGCTGGATCCGCGCAACCCGGCGCAGCGTCTGGCCCAGGTGCTGCGCCAGAGCCGCACGCCACTGCTGCTGCACAGCGCCGAGATGGCCGAGCTGTCCGCCGAAGCGCTGGCGCTGCTCGACGCGCCGCCACGGCACTTGCGCTACGACGCTGCCGAGCTGGTGCACTACAGCGACACCGACCTCGACCTGCCGGTCCATCCCGCGTCGCTGGCCTACTGCATCTTCACCTCCGGCTCCACCGGCACGCCGAAGGGCGCCATGGTCGCCCAGGCCGGGATGCTCAACAACATGCTCGGCAAGCTGCCAGGTCTGGCGCTCGATGCCGACGATGTCATCGCCCAGAGCGCGCCGCAGTGCTTCGACATTTCCGTGTGGCAGACCTTGGCCGGGATGATCTTCGGCGCGCGCACCGTGATCCTGGCCGACTGCGTGATGCAGCATCCGCAGCGACTGGCCGACACCCTGGTCACGCAAGGGATCACGGTGCTCGAAGCCGTGCCTTCGTTGATGCAGAGTCTGCTCGACATCGACCTGCAGCACACGCGCCTGCGCTGGCTGCTGGCCACCGGCGAGGCCTTGCCCGCCGCCCTGGCGCGGCGCTGGTTCGACCAGCACCCTCAGATCGTGCTGATGAACGCCTATGGCCCGGCCGAATGTTCGGACGACGTCGCCTTCCACCCCTTGTTCGAGCGCCTGCCGCAGACGCGCAGCAACGTGCCGATCGGCAAGGCGACCCTGAACAACCGGCTGTACCTGCTCGATGCCGACCTGCAGCCGGTGCCTCTGGGTGCGGTGGGCGAGATCTTCGTTGCCGGGGTCGGCGTCGGGCGTGGCTACATGGCCGATCCGGCGCGCACGGCCGCGGTGTTCCTGCCCGATCCGCTGGCCAACGACGGCAGTCGCCTGTACCGCACCGGCGATCTGGCGCGCTGGCTGCCTGAAGGCGATCTGGAATACGTCGGGCGTACCGACCATCAGGTGAAGATTCGCGGGCACCGCATCGAGCTGGATGAAATCGAAGCCTGCCTGGCTCGTCATCCGGGCGTGCGCGAGGTGGTGGTGGTCGCGCGCGACGATGCCCAGCGCGCCAAGGTGCTGGTGGCGTACGTCACCGCTGACGGCGAGCCGAGCGTCGAGGCGCTGCGCGAGCATGTGCTGGCGCACCTGCCGCCATACATGGTGCCGAGCGCCTTCATGTTGCTCGAGCGCTTGCCGCTGAACGGCAATGGCAAGGTCGACCGCAAGGCGCTGCCGGCGCCGGACTTCGCAGCGCAGAGCCTGGCCCGCTACGTGGCGCCGAGCAGTGCACTGCAACAGCAGATGGTCGACGCCTGGCAGCAGGTGCTGGGGCTGGCGCAGGTGGGCGTGCAGGACAACTTCTTCGAGCTGGGCGGCCATTCGCTGCTGGCCACGCAACTGATCGGCCTGGTCGGCAAGCTGACCGGCAAGGACCTGCCACTGCGGGTGGTGTTCGAGCATCCCACCATCACCGCGATGGCCGAATGGCTCGACACGCGCGAGCAGCCGGCCAAGCAGGGGCCGAGCCGTTTGTCACGGCCGACGCCGGTGCCGCTGTCCTTCGCCCAGCAACGCCTGTGGTTCCTCCAGCAGCTCGACCCCCAGAGCCCGGCGTACAACCTCAGCGGCGCGGTGCGCCTGAGCGGCGCGCTGGCGGTAGATGACCTGCAGCAGGCGCTGCAATGCCTGGTGGACCAGCACGAGGTGTTGCGCACTCGCTTCCATGACGGCACCGATGGTCCCGTCCAGCACGTGCTGGCGCACCTGCACCTGGCGCTGCCGGTGATCGAGGTCGATGACGAAGCGGCGCTGCACCATAAGCTGCGCCAAGACGCGATGACAGCGTTCCGGCTCGACTGCGAGCCGTTGCTGCGGGTGCGTCTGTACCGGCTGCAAACGGACCTGCATGTGCTGTCGCTGAACTGCCACCACATCGTGGCCGACGGCTGGTCGCTGCACCTGCTGATCGACGGCATGTGCCAGCACTACCGCGCCTTGCGCAGTGGCCAGGCCCTTGAGCAGACGCCGCTGCAATTGCAGTACGCCGACTATGCGGTCTGGCAGCACCAGTGGATGCAGGGCCAGGACTGTAGCCAGGAACTGGCCTTCTGGCGCGAGCAACTAGCCGGTGAGCTGCCGGTGCTCGACCTGTCGCCGGACTTCCCGCGTCCAACCCAGGCCAGCCAGGCCGGTGCGCGTGTCGAGGTCCGGCTGCCAGAAGCCTTGGCCGCACGCCTGCGCGCCTTCAGTGCGCGCCACGGCTGGAGCAACTTCATCCCGTTGCTGAGCGCATTCCAGCTTCTGGTGCGCAGCCGCAGCGGCGAACAGGACGTGCTGATCGGCGTGCCGGCGGCCAACCGTCACCATGCCGTGCTGCAGCCGCTGGTGGGCTGCTTCGTCAACACCCTGGTCTACCGCCAGCACCTGCCGGGCGAGCGCAGCCTGCTGCAACTGATGGGCGATTTGCAGGCCTTGTCGGTGGCGGTGCAGTCGCATCAGGACCTGCCATTCGACTACCTGATCGAGCAACTGGGTGTGGTGCGTCAGGTCAGCTACAACCCGCTGTTCCAAGTGATGTTCAACTACTTCCCCGGCAATGCCCTGGAGCGTTTCGAGTTGACGGAGCTGATCGCCGAGCCGATCGACAATCGGCCCGACAGCGCCTTGTGCGACCTGAACCTGGACGTGCGCGACAGCGAGCATGGCATCGCCCTGAGCCTGCAATACAGCACCGACTTGTTCCGCGAATCGACCGTGCAGGCCATGGCCGAGGACTACCTGTCGCTGCTCGAGGCCCTGTTGACCCACCCCGAGCGCGCGCTGGGCGAGTTGAACCAGGCCGGGGCAGGGCGCGACGCTGCGCGTCTGCCTGGCGTGGCGGTGCCGCCTGGGCAAAGCCTGTTGCAGGCGTTCGCCACCCACGCGGCCCGCCACCCCGAGGCGCTGGCCGTGCAGGACGCCGGGCGGCAGTTGAACTACGCCGAACTGGACCAGGCCTCCAGCCACTTGGCCGCCGCCCTGCAAGCCCATGGCGCCGGGCCTGAGCAGCGCGTCGTGCTGTGCTTGCCGCGCGACCATCGCCTGCCGCTGGCGATGCTGGCCGTGCTCAAGAGCGGCGCCGCCTACGTACCGCTTGCCGAAGACACGCCCAGCGAGCGCGCCCGGCACATCCTCGCCTCTTGCGCCCCGGCCCTGTGCCTGGGCACCGCCGACACCTTGCCGGCGCTGCGGGCAGCCACCGAGGCACCGCTGCTGGACCTCGATACCTTGCGCTGCGACACGCCGCTATGCCCGAACCCGCCGCATCCGGCGCAACTGGCCTATGTGCTGTACACCTCCGGCTCCACCGGCAAACCCAAGGGCGTGGCCATCAGCCGTGGCAACCTCGACAACCTGATGCAGGCGGTGGACCAGGTGCTGCCGCTGACCACCGGCGATCGCGTGCTGGCCCTGACCACCGCGACCTTCGACATCGCCATCGTAGAGCTGCTGCTGCCGTTGGCGCGTGGCGCCAGCGTGCTGCTGGCCGACCGCGAGCAGGCCCGCGATCCGCAGGCCATCGATGCGCTGTTGCAGCACCTGCGTCCCAGCGTCATGCAGGCCACGCCCGCGACCTGGCGGATGCTGGTCGCGCACACCCACAGCACCTGGCAGGGCGTGCGGGCGATTTCCGGTGGCGAGGCGCTGCCGGCGGCCTTGGCCGAAGCGATGCAGGCGCGAGGGGCGTCGGTCATCAACGGCTACGGTCCCACCGAAGCCACGGTCTACAGCACCTTCGAGGTGTGCAGTGCGGCGCTGCGGGGCACTGAGGTGCCGATCGGTATGCCTGTGGCCAACACCCGCGCCTATGTGCTCGATGCCGACCTGCAACCGGTGCCCGAGGGCGTGATCGGCGAGCTGTACCTGGCCGGTGAGCATCTCGGGCGTGGCTACTTCGCCGCCCCCACGCTGACCGCCAGCGCTTTCCTGCCCGACCCGTTCGTCCCCGGCGCCCGCATGTACCGCAGCGGCGACCGGGTCCGGCGCAACGCCGCCGGCAGCCTGGACTACCTGGGGCGCGTGGATTTCCAGGTCAAGCTGCGCGGGCTGCGTATCGAGCTGGGCGAGATCGAAGCGGCCATGGCCGCCATCGCCGGTGTCGAGGAAGCGGCCGTGGCTTTGCTGGGGCAGGGCGAACAGCAGCGTCTGGTGGCCTACCACAGCGGCGACGAGCGCTCGGCGAGCGTGCTGCGCGAAGCGCTCGCCACGCAGTTGCCGGACTACATGCTGCCCAGCCAGTTCGTCTGGCTGCAGCGCCTGCCGCTGAGCCCCAGCGGCAAGGTCGAGCGCAAGGCGCTGCCGGCGCCGAGCGTGCAGCAAGGGCAGGCCAGCGCGCTCGAAGGCCATTGGCAGCAGGTGCTGGCCCGTCTCTGGCGGGAGCTGCTGGGCTGCCACGAAGTCGGTGCGTTCGATCACTTCTTCGAGCTGGGCGGCCACTCGCTGCTGGCGGCCCGACTGGTGGCGCGCCTTGCCGAGCAGCAGGGTCGACGCCTGCCGTTGCGGGCGGTGTTCGAGCACCCTCGACTGGTCGATCTGGCCAAGTGCCTGGAACAGACCGAAACTGAGGGCGACAGCCTGTTACGCCCGCGGCAGACGTCCAGCGCGCCGCTGCATTTCACCCAGCAGCGCCTGTGGTTCCTCGACCGCCTGCAAGGCGACACCCAGGCGTATCACCTGTCGGTGGCCCTGCATTTGGACGGCGTGTTGCGCCCGGAACTGCTCGAACAGGCCCTGGAGCAGCTCGCCCAGCGTCAACACAGCCTGCGCACCCTGTTCGTTGACGACGAGACGGGGCCTGTGCAGCGGGTCGAGGACACCTCGACGGGGCGCCTGGACGTGCAGACGCTGTCGCTCGATCCCCATTCGCCCGCGTTCGCCCAGTACCTCAGCGACGAGGCCAAGCGCGCCTTCGACCTGGGCACTGCGCCGCTGTGGCGCGTGCGCCTGTATCAGGGCCAGACGCACAGCGTGTTGCAGGTGACGTTGCACCACATCATCGCCGACGCGCGTTCGTTGGAGGTCTTCTGCCACGAACTGCAAGCCCTCTACCAGGCGCTGCTGGAAGGGCGCAGCGCCGATTTGCCCGCGCTGGTGTTGCAGTTCGCCGACATCGCCGACAGTTGGCAAGGCCCTGCCGGGCAAGCACAGATCGAACAGCAGTTGCAGTACTGGCGCGACAAGCTGGCGGGTGAGCCGCCCGTGCTGGATGTGCCGACCGACCTGCCGCGTCCGGCAGTGCAGGGCTTCAAGGGCCGGCGCCTGCGCTTCACGCTGCCGCAGGCGTTGGTGCAGCGCCTGCGTGACAGCGCCCGGCAGCAAGGCCTGACCGCCTTCGCGCCGTTGCTGGCTGCCTGGAAAGTGCTGCTGGCGCGCCACAGTGGGCAGCGCGAGTTGTGGGTGGGTCTACCGGTGGCGCACCGTCACCAGGCGCACACCGACCACCTCATCGGCTACTTCGCCACCACCCAGGTGGTGCGCAGCGTCATCGAGCCGACGCAGACGGTCGAGGCGTTCTGGCAGCAACTGCAGGCTGACCATCTCCAGGCCCAGCAATACGCCGACGTCCCCTTCGAGCGCCTGGTCGACGCCCTCCAGGTGCGTCGCGACCTGAGCCACACGCCGCTGTTCCAGGCGCTGTTCAACCTGATCCAGAGCGATCTGACCCAAGGTTCGCAGCAGTTCGCTGGCCTGTCGGCGCAGCGTCTGGCGGTGGAGAGCGACAGCGCGCTGGTCGACCTGGGGCTGCACGTCGAGCAACAGGGCGCAAGCTGGCCCTGCGTGCTGGAGTACAACACCGAGTTGTTCCTGCCGAGCACGGCCCAGCGTTACGTCGATGAATACCTGCACCTGCTGCACGGCATGCTCGAGCGTCCGCAGGCTGCGCTGTGGGACATCGACCTGGCCAACACCGACCACGCACTGGCCGAGCGCCCCTGGAACCTGCCCGGTCGCACGCAGCAGGCCACCGACGATCTCATCCAGCGCTTCGAACGGCATGCGGCGCTCACCCCCGAGGCCCTGGCGGTGGACTGCCAGGATGAACAGATGAGCTACGCTGCGCTCAACGCGCGGGCCAATCGCCTGGCTCACTGGCTGCGCGCGCAGGGCGTCGGTCGCGACGACCTGGTCGCAGTCTGCTTGAGCCGTGGCCCCTGGCTGTTGCCGACCCTGCTGGGCATCCTCAAGGCAGGCGCCGCGTATTTACCGCTGGACCCGCAGCAGCCCGGTGAACGCCTGCGCAGTATCCTCGCCCACGCGCGCCCAGTGCTGACACTGGGCGAGCAGGGCAGTGCCGAGGTGCTGGGCGAGGCTGCCGTGCACGAGGTCGATGGGCTGGCGCTGACCTCGCAGCCGGCAAACAACCTTGAGCTTGGCGTACACCCGCTGCAGCGCGCCTACGTGATCTACACCTCCGGCTCCACCGGGCTGCCCAAAGGCGTGCAGATCACCCGGCAGAGCTTGGGCAATCTGCTCGCCGGTCTCGACCGGCACCTGCCACTGAGCGCCGAAGATGTCTGGCTGGCCAGCACCACCTACGCCTTCGACATGTGCAAGCCCGAGCTCTTCCTGCCATTGGTCAACGGTGCCTCGCTACTGCTGGCGCGGCGTGAACAAGTGGTCGATGGTCATCGGCTGTTCGAGCTGCTGCGCCGCGCCAGCGTGTTCCAGGCCACGCCGGCCGGCTGGCAACTGCTGCTGGAAACCGGACAGCGTCACTGGCCAGCCGTGCGCGGCCTGATCGGCGGCGAAGCGGTGCCGGGCGAGCTGGTGCGCAGCCTGTCGGCACTGGGGGTGCGCCTGATCAATGCCTACGGGCCGACCGAGACCACGGTCTGGTCCACGCTGCAACCGCTGGAAACAGCGCCCCAGGGCATCGCCGACATCGGCACGCCGTTGCTCAACACCCGCTGCTACGTGCTCGACGAGCACCTGCGTCCGGTGCCGCTGGGCACTACCGGCGAGCTGTACATCGCCGGCAGCGGCGTTGCGCGCGGCTATCAGCATGCGCCGCAACTGACCGCCGCCAGCTTCCTGCCCGACCCGTACGCGCCCGAGCCGGGCGCGCGGATGTACCGCACCGGCGATCTGGTGCGCCGCCGGGGCGATGGTCGCCTGGCCTATGTCGGGCGCAGCGACTTCCAGATCAAGGTGCGTGGGTTCCGCATCGAACCGGGTGAGGTGGAGACACTGCTGCGCGGTTATCCGGGCGTGGAGGAGGCGGTCGTCATGCCCGCGCCCGACGGCCAGGGGCTGTTCGCCTGGCTGCAGACGCCCTCGGCGCTCGATCAACAGGCCTTGCGCCGCGCGCTGGAAGCGCGGCTGCCGGCCTACATGATCCCGACCGCCTTCGTCGAGCAACCCCGCTTCGCCCTCAACAGCAACGGCAAGATCGACCGCAAGGCCCTGCCGTTGCCGATGCTCGACCGCGCGATCGGCGTGGCGCCGCGTACGCCGCTGGAGACGCAGTTGGCCGAGCTCTGGCAGGACCTGTTGCAGGTGCCGCAGGTGGGGGTGACCAGCAGTTTCTTCGAACTGGGCGGGCACTCGTTGTTGGCGATGCGCCTGATGACCCAGATCGAGACACGCTTTGGCGTGCGCATCGAGCTGCGCAGCCTGTTCCAGGACCCGACCATCGCCGGGCTGGCCGCACAGATCGAGCAGCCCCAGGGCCTGCTCGGTGACCAGGCGCTGGACGAGATGCAACGCCTGTTATCAGAGATGGAAGACTAAGGATGAGTGGCATGACGCAAAACGGCTTCCTTGAGATCGCCCAGCGCCTGGCCTCGTTGCCAGCGGACAAGAAGCGGCTGTTCCGCCAGCGCTTGGCCGAAAAGGGCATCGACAGTTGGCGCCTGCCCATCGTCGCGCAGCCCGCGGGCGAGGGGGTTGGCCCCTGCCTGTCCCAGGCCCAGCGGCGTTTCCTCGCTGCCGAGGCGCTGAGCAATCGCGCTCTGTACAACCTCGCCTCGGTGCTGCGTTTCGACGGCCGCCTGGACCTGGAGCGGCTGCGCCAGGCCATGCAACAGCTCAGCGACCGTCACCAGATCCTGCGCACGCGCTACGTCGCCGATGCCCAAGGTCAGTGGCAGGCGCTGTGCACGCCGGTGGCGGTGGCGCTGCCGCCGATGTCACCAATCACGGCGCAGGACACCGACGCCTGGTGCGCCGACGAATACGCCCGGCAATTGGCCGAGCCCTTCGATCTGGCGCAGCAGGTGCCCTGGCGCTGGCAGGCCTTCAGCGACGCCGAGGCCGGCACCACCTGGCTGTTCCTGACCCTGCATCACGTGGCCTACGACGCCTGGTCGGCGCAGCAACTGACCCAGGAACTGGCCGAGGCCTACAGGGCCTTGCAGGCCGGTGACACGGCACAACAACCTGAGCTGAGCATCCAGTACGCCGACTACGCGGCCTGGGAGCAGGAATGGCTGGACAGCGACGAATGCCAGCGCCAGGTCGATTACTGGCGTGCGCAGCTCGACGATGCCCCGGCGCCGCTGAGCTTGCCACTGGACCGCCCGCGTCCTGCGCCCAGCCAGCGTAGCCATGCTGGCGCCGTAATCACCCGGGTGCTGCCGGACAGCCTGACCAAGACGCTCGACGCGGCCATCCGCCGCCAGGGCGTGACCCTGTACCTGTATGGCCTCACCGCCTTCAGTTGGCTGCTGGCGCGCTACAGCGGCGAGCGCGATTTCTGCCTGGGCACCTCGGTGGCGCTGCGCGACCGGCCCGAATTGATGCCGCTGATCGGGCCGCTGCTCAACACCCTGGTGATCCGTCAGACGCTGCAGCAAGACGCCGACTTCGCCAGCGCCCTGCGCAGCACTCGCGACCGGGTGGCGGGGGCCTACGATCATCAGCGCCTGCCGTTCGAGAACATGCTGCAGAGCCTGCAACCGCCGCGCAGCAGCGCCTTGTTCCAGGTGATGTTCGTACAGGTCGATCTGCCGGCCAGTCGTACGCTGGCGCTGCCGGGCGTGGGCGTGGAGGTGCTGGACCCGCCCCAGCGGCATGCCCGCTTCGACCTCACCCTGCGTCTGGTACGCAGCGCCGAGGGCGCCGTGCGCTGCGAACTGGAATACAGCGAGGAGCTGTTCGACGCCGCGACCGTTGAGCAGATGCTGGACGATCTGACGGCGCTCCTCGGTCAGGTCTGCGAGGATCCTGCCGTGGCGCTGGGCGACCTGCGCCTGGCCTCGCCGGGCAGTGAACTGTGCGCGCCCGCCTTGCAGGCGCCCACGCAGCCGCTCGACCGCCAGGTCCTCGAACATGCCCGGCGCACGCCTGAGGCCGTGGCGCTGCACGGGCCGCACGTCACCCTCGACTACGCCACCTTGGGCGGCGCCAGCCAGGCGTTGGCGCAGCGCTTGGCTGACAGTGGCGTCGCACCCGGCGCGGTAGTGGCCTTGTGCATGAGCCGCTGCCCTGAGCAGGTGGTGGCGACCCTGGCCTGCTGGCATCGCGGCGCAGTCTGCCTGTTCCTCGATCCCGCGCAGCCCGCTCAGCGTCATCAGCAACTGGTGCACGACAGCGGTGCCTGCCTGTGGCTGAGCCTGGGTGAAGCGCCGCCCCCGGGCAGCGACCTGGCCAGCCTGACGCTGACCCGCGCCGACCTGTACAGCGCCGCTGCGCCCACCGCTGTCGCCAGCCTCAGCGACCCGGCGCTGGCGGCGTACCTGATCTACACCTCGGGTTCCAGCGGTCAGCCCAAAGGCGTGCGGGTCAGCCACGGCAACCTGGCGCACTACGCCGCGGCCGTGGTCGAACGCCTGCAGGCCCCGGCGGATAGCCGCTGGGCAAGCCTGGCCACGGTCGCGGCGGACCTGGGCCTGACCTCGGTGTTCGCCGCCTTGCAGGCCGGGCAGACGTTGGTGCTGCCACCGCCAGCCTTGGCCTTCGATCCACCGGCCTGGGCCGACTTCCTCGACCAGTCTCCAGTCGATTGCCTGAAGATCGCCCCCTCGCACCTACGCGGCCTGTTGGCACTGGCCGATGCCGAGCGGGTGTTGCCCCGCGAGCGCTTGATCGTGGGCGGCGAAGGCTTCGATCCGGCGCTGCTGGCGCAGGTGCGTCGATTAGCGCCGGGGCTGCGCGTGTTCAATCACTACGGCCCCTCGGAAACCACGGTCGGTGTGGTCTGCGGTGAAGTCGACGAATCCCTCCACTGCGCCAGCAGCCAGTACTTGCCCCTGGGCCAGCCCCTGGCCGGTTGCCGCCTGCGGGTGGTCGATGCGCAGGGCAACCGGGTCCCGCGTGGCGTGGCAGGCGAGCTGATCATCGCCGGCCCGCAGGTGGCGCTGGGTTACCTCAATCAGCCCGAGGCCAGTGCCCAGGTGTTTGGCGTGGACGCCGATGGCGAGCGCCACTACCGCACCGGCGACCGCGTGCGTCTGGACCGCGCGGGCCTGCTGACCTTTCTCGGTCGGCGCGACGAACAGGTCAAGATCCGGGGCTTTCGCGTGGAGCCGGGCGAGGTCACGGCGTGGCTCAACGCTCAGCCCCAGGTACGCGAAGCGGCGGTGGTGCCGAGCGAAGATCAGGGCCGCGCACAATTGCTCGCTTACCTGAGCCCGGCGTTGGCGGCGCACGACCTTGCCGAGCTGCAAGCCAGCGCCCGTGCTGCGCTGCCCGAGGCGATGATCCCGGCGCACTGGGTGCTGCTCGACGCCTTGCCGCTGACGGCCAACGGCAAGCTCGACCGCCGCGCGCTGCCTGTGCCTGCCGAGGCCGAGCGCAGCGCGGCCCAGGCGCCGCAGGGTGGGACCGAAGCGACCTTGGCGCGGTTGTGGCAAGCGTTGCTGGGCGTCGAGGCTGTCGGACGCGGCGACGACTTCTTCGCCCTGGGTGGCGACTCCATTCTCAGCCTGCAACTGATCGCCCAGGCTCGCCGCGAAGGGCTGCGCCTCAAGCCCCGCGATGTCCAGCAGCACCCGGTGCTGGCGGATCTGGCGCTGCATCTGGATTGCCAGTCGCAGCCGGCGCTGAGGGCCGTGCTGGAAGCCTTCCGCGAGGTGCTGGCACAGCCTGCGCTGGGGGCCGACGACGATTTTCATGGCGCCGGCGGCGATTCGATCCTGGCCCTGCAACTGATCGCCCGGCTACGGCGCGCCGAGATGCGCCTCACGCCGCGTCAGTTGCACGCCCATCCCACGCCGCGCGCCCTGGCCGGGGTGCTGGCGCCGTCAGCGCCGGTCGCCGAGGCCGTGCCGGTCGCTGACACGCCGACGCCCACCAGTGGCCGTTATCCGCTGTCCCACGCCCAGCAGCGGGTGTGGTTCATGCAGCAACTGGACCCGCAGCAGACCGCCTACAACGTCACCCAATTGCTGTCGCTGCAAGGCCCGTTGGATGTGGCGCGCCTGCAACGTGCCTGCGAGGCGCTGGTGACGCGTCACGAGGCGCTGCGCTGCCGCTTCTTCGAGGCCGACGGCGAGGTCTGGCAGCGCCTGGATCAGAGCGCCGGGCTGCACTTCGAACGGCATGCGCTGCACGATCTCGACGCGGCCGAGCAACAGGCATTGATCGCCCGCTGTGCGGGGCGCGCCTTCGATCTGGGCGAAGGCCCGCTGCTGGCGGTGGATCTGCTGTGCCTGGGGCCGCAGGACTACCGCCTGTTGTTCAACGTCCACCACATTGCCGTCGATGGCTGGTCCATGGGCTTGCTGGTGAAGGATCTCGCGCAGCTTTATCAGGGCCAAGCCACGCCCGCGCCGCACGGTCTTCTGCCATGGATCGCCCAGCAGCGCGCGCACCTGCAGGGTGAGCAGGGCGACGCGCTGCTGGGCTACTGGCAGACGCGTTTGCAGGGCCTGCCCGATGCGCCGCTGCAATGGCCGCAGCAACCGCAACGTCCCACGGTGCAGGACTACCGCGGCGCGCGCGACAGCTTCGTGGTGCCGCAGGCACTGGACGCGGCCCTGGCCAGCCGCGCCGCCACCTTGGGCGTCACGCCCTTCGTGCTGTATTTCGCGGCCTACCAACTGCTGCTGTCGCGTCACACCGGCAGCCAGGACTTCGCGATCGGTCTGCCGGTGGCCGGACGCGAGTCGGTGGAAGGCCAGCACTGGGTCGGGTTGTTCGTCAACACCCTGGTCTGCCGAGTGCGGATCGACGTCCAGCAGGCCGTGCAGGACTTCCTGCGCCAGTTGGGCGATCGCTTGGCAGACGACCTGGAGCACCAGTCGCTGCCGTTCGAGCACCTGCTCGACGTGCTTGGCGTGCAGCGCAGCCTGGACCGCACGCCGGTGTTCCAGACCCTGTTCAACTTCCAGGTCGACCACGATCAGGCGCGGCGCCTGGAACTGGCGGATGTGCAGGTGCAGGCGTTGCCGCTGCCTGAAGGGGTGGTCAGCGCCAAGTTCGACCTCACCTTCAACCTGTTCAGCCAAGGGCGCGGCGAGCAGGCCCGCACCCAACTGATCGTCGAGCGAGCCTGTGCCTTGCTCGACGCGCCGACCGTGCAGCGCCTGGTCGACGACTACTTGGGGATGCTCGAGGTGCTGGCCCATGGCGAGCTGCACGCGCCGCTGCTGGAACTGCCGTTGCGCAGCCTCGCGCCATCACCCGAACCAGGGCCGCAACGCCCGCTGCTGGCCTGTGACGACTTCGTCAGCCGCTTCGAGGCCATGGCCAAGCAGCAGCCGCACGCGGTGGCGGTCTACTGCGCCGACCGACAAATGCGCTACGGCGAGCTCGATGCCCAGGCCAACCGCCTGGCCCATTGGCTGCTCGAACAGGGCGTGAGGCCGGAGAGCACCGTCGCGTTCTGCCTGCCCCGCGACGAACGCCTGCTGATCTGCCTGCTGGCCATCCAGAAAGCCGGGGCCTGTTACCTGCCGCTGGACCCCACCCATCCCCCCGCACGCCTGACGCAGATCCTCGAACGTGCGCAGCCGCTGCTGGTGCTCTGCGATGAACCCTTGACTGCGCTGACGCGACCTGAGCGCTGGTGGCGCTGGAGCGCGTTGGATGTGCAGCACTTCGCGGCCCTGGCGCCTGACGTCCCGCGCGCATTGGCGCAACTGGCGTACACGCTGTACACCTCCGGCTCCACCGGGCAACCCAAGGGTGTGCAGGTCAGTCGCGGCAACTTCGCCAACTTCCTGCTGGCCATGGAGCAGGCGCTGGCCCTGGACGGTGTTCAGCGCTACCTGGCACTGACCACGGTGAGTTTCGACATTTCCGGCCTGGAGCTGTGCCTGCCGCTGGTGCGTGGCGCGGCCGTGGTGCTGGCCGATGACGCCCAGCGCCAGGACCCGTTGCTGCTGGCGCACGTGATCGATCACCACCAGGTGCAGTTGATCCAGGCCACCCCGGCCACCTGGCGCCTGCTGCTGGAAAGCGCCCCGCAGGTGCTCGACGGGCGCATTGCCCTGGCCGGTGGCGAGGCGGTGTCGGCCGAGCTCGCCCAGGCGCTGACGGCGCGGGTCGCACGCCTGCACAACGTCTATGGACCGACCGAGACCACCGTCTGGTCGACCCAGACCCTGCTGGAGACGCTGGATCAAGCCAGCGCCCCCATCGGCCACGCGTTGCTCAATACGCGCTGCCATGTGCTCGACGAGCACCTGCGCGAAGTGCCGCTGGGCGCCGTGGGCGAGCTGTACATCGCCGGGGCAGGACTCGCCAGGGGCTATGCCGGGCAACCGGGGCTGACCGCCGAGCGTTTCATCGCCGATCCCTTCGCCGCCGATGGCGGGCGCCTGTACCGTACCGGCGACCTGGCGCGTCGGCAGGCGGATGGTCAGTTGTATTTCCTCGGCCGCAACGATGACCAGATCAAGCTGCGTGGTTTCCGCATCGAGCTGGGTGAAATCGAAGCGGCGCTGCTGGCCCATGCCCAGGTCAGCCAGGCCGTGGTGGCGGTGCAGGGCGAGCACCTGGCCGGTTTCTGGGTCGGTGCGCTCGAACAGGAAGGTCAACTGCGCGAGCACCTGCTGGCGCGCTTGCCGGCATACATGGTGCCGACCCATCTGCAGCGCCTGGCGCACTTGCCGCTCAACAGCAATGGCAAGGTCGATCGCAAGCAGTTGCCGTTGGCCCAGGTGTCGATGCCGTCAGCAGAGGCTTCGGGGCGGGCGCTGACACCCCGCGAAGCCGGTCTGGCCGAGGTCTGGCAGCAGGTGCTGGGCGTGCCAGTGCTGGCCGCCGAGGCCGACTTCTTCAGGCTTGGCGGCCACTCGCTGAACGCCGCCCAAGTGCGGGCGCGGCTGCGCGAGCAAGGGCTCGACATGCCCCTGCGCTGGCTGTTCGAAACCCCGCAACTGGCGGCGCTGGCGTCCCGCCTCGATACGTTGCAGGCCGGGCAGAGCGGGGCATCGGCGCCGATGACCCGCGTCGACCTGGCGCAGGAGCAGGTGTTGTCCTCGGCGCAGCAGCGGGTGTGGCTGATGCAGCAGCTCGAACCGGCTGACAGCAGCTTCAACATGAACAGCCAGATCCGCCTGCGCGGTGCGCTCGACGTCGAGGCGCTGCGCGGCGCGATCCAGCGCGTGGTCGAACGTCATGCCATTCTGCGCACGACCTACCATGGCCGCGACGGCGAGCCGCGCCAGCGTATCGCCGCGCCCCAGGCGGGCGTGCTGCAGTGCATCGACAGCGATGGCCAGCGCTGGGAGCAGGCCGCGCTGGAGCTGGCGACACGCCCGTTCGACCTGAGCCAGGAACCCTCGCTGCGCGCCGTGCTGTACCGCCTGGCTGAGCATGAGCACGTCCTGCAACTGGTGCTGCACCACATCGCTTCCGATGGCTGGTCTGGCTCGGTGCTGATCGGCGAGATCGTCGAAGGCTACGAGCAGGCGTGCGCGGGGCGCGTGCCGGCATTGACCGAACTGCCGATCCAGTACGTGGACTACGCCGTCTGGGAGCGCTCCAGCGCGACCCGGGCGCGACACCGCGAAGGCCTGGCATTCTGGCGCAGGCGTTTGTCCGGCATGCCCGCGCAGGTGCCGCTGCCGTTCGATTTCCCGCGCGCCGAGCACAGCGACAGCCGCGGCGCGGCGGTGGACTTCCAACTTCCGGCGGCCACCGTGGCGCGTCTGAACGCCTTGGCCCAGGCCACCGGTACGTCGTTGTTCATGGTGCTGCTGACCTGCTACGGGGCCGTGCTGCACCACGAAAGCCACGGACGCGACCTGGTGATCGGCACCGACCTGGCCAACCGCGAACATCCGGATACCGAATCGCTGATCGGCTTCTTCGTCAACCTGCTGGCGCTGCGCCTGGCGCTGCAACCGGAGCGCAGTTTCCGCGAGCATCTGCTGCAGGTGCGTGAAACCTGCCTGGAGGCCTTCGCTTGGCAGGACACGCCCTTCGACCAGGTGGTGGAGTGCCTGCAACTGCCGCGCATCGCCAACCAGCATCCGCTGCTGCAGACCCTGTTCGTACTCGACAACACGCCACGCCAGACCCGTCGCCTGGGCGAGCTGGAGGTCGAGCCGCTGCTGCACGAGCAGCGTCACTCCAAGTTCGACATGGCGCTGTTCGCCCGTGCCGAGGGCGATGCCCTGGCGCTGCGCTGGGTCTATCGCCCGAGCTTGTTCCGCGCAGCCACCGTCGAGCGCCTGCGCGACACCTTCCTCACGCTGCTGGAGCAGGCGCTGCACGCGCCGGACAGCAGCCTGGAGGCACTGATTCCGACGTCTACCGGAGCTGTCACCATGTCCACCGACAACCCTCTGCAACGCAAGATGAGCAAGCTGGGGCGGATGCGCCAGGGCGCAGGCGCCGCGCCGCGCGCCCCGATCGACACGCGGCCGCTGCGCGAGGGCTCGCGTTTCCCGCTGCTGGTGCAGTTGCGCGACGGCGAACTGGCCCCGGCGGTGTGGGCCGAGCGCAACCGAGAGCAGGTGGAACAGTGGCTGCGCGAGCATGGCGGCCTGCTGTTCCGCGGCTTCGACCTGCCCGATCCGGCGGCTTTCGAGGCGTTCTGCCAGGCCCTGTGCCCGCAGTTGTACGGCCAGTACGGCGACCTGCCGAAGAAGGAGGGTGGCAAGAACATCTACAAGTCCACGCCCTATCCGAAGGACCGCATGATCCTGTTCCACAACGAAAGCGCGCACCAGCACCGCTGGCCGCGTCGGCAATGGTTCTACTGCGAGGTGCCGGCCCGCGTGGGCGGCGCCACGCCGATCGTCGACAGCCGCGAGGTGTTCCGCGAACTGCCCGCGTGGCTGCAGGACAACCTGCGCCGCAAGCAGCTGATGTACGTGCGCAATTTCAGCCGTAGCCTGGATGTGAGTTGGCAGCATTTCTTCCAGACCGAGTCGCGCAGCGAGGTGGAGCGGCTGTGTCTGGACACCGGCATCCAGTTCCACTGGCAGGGCGCCGACGACCTGCATACCCGTCAGGTATGCCCGGCGGTGATCCTGCACCCGCTGACCGGTGAAGAGAGCTTCTTCAACCAGATCCAGCTGTATCACCCGGCTTTCCTCGACGACGACATTCGCCAGCAGTTCCTGCGCGACGGCGAAGCGGCCCTGCCACGCCAGGTGTTCTACGGCGACGGCAGTGAACTGGAGACAGCCGCCATCGACGCCATCAACGCCGCCTACGCGCGTTGCGCCGTGCGTTTCGACTGGCAGCAGGGCGATGTGGTGATGCTCGACAACATGCTCGCCGCCCATGCCCGCGACCCCTTCGAGGGCGAACGCAAGATCGTGGTGGCCATGGGCGAGATCTATGGCCGTGATCAGGTCACGGCGGCCCCGGCGCCTGCCGTACAGCAATTGGAAGAGTCGAACCCATGATGGATCTTGGACTGAATCTGTCACCGCAACAGAAACAACTGGCCCAGGCCAACCCACAGCCGTACCGCTGGGCGTGGTTGCAATTGGGCGGCGCGGGCGAGCACACCTGGACGCGGCTGCAGGACTACCTGCACGCGCACCAGGCCCTGCACATGCGCTACGAGCGCCCACAAGGGGCCACCGGCCTGCGCCAGCGCCGTGCGGCGGCAGGCGCCTTGACCTTGAGCTGGCGCCGCGTGGCGGATGAGCGCCTGACCAGTACCGATCAATGGCTGGCCGACGCCCGCGCCCATTGCGCGGCCGAACAGCCGGACCTGCTGGCCTGGCTGCTCGGCGAGCGTCTGCTATTGGCCCTGCCAGCCTACTCGGCCGACCTGCGCAGTGTGGCGCAGTTGCGCGACGCGCTGCTCGGCGTGCCCAGCGGCGTCGAGGAACCGATGCAGTACGAGGACTACGTGCTGTGGATCAACGGCCTGCAACAGGACGAGGATGCCGAACAGGGCACGCAGTTCTGGCGCAACCTGGGGCTGCACGCCTTGCCGGGCCTGCGCCTGGTGGAGCGTTACGGCGTGGCCAGCGGCGAGCGCGGCGAGCAGCGACAGGTGCTGCCTGAGGCAGTGATATCGGCATTGCTGGCCGCTGAGGGCGATCCACAGACCACGCTGTTGGCCGCCTGGGCGGCCTTGCTGGCGCGGCTCAACGGCCAGCGCCAGGCGCAGGTCGGCATCGTCCATGATCCGCGCGACGACTATGAAGAACTGCAAGGCGCCTGCGGGGTGTTCGAGCAGGTACTGCCGATGGTGGTGCAATTGTCTGAGCACAGCACCTTGGGGAGCCTGTCGCGCCAGCTCTCGCGTCAACTCGAACAGGCCGTGGCGTGGCAGGAATACGTGGGGCAGGCGCAGTTGCTGCCGGACTGCCGCGCCAGCTTGCAGGCGGCGGTGCAGGTCAGCCGTGTCGAGGGCCTGGAGGCGGTGCAGTGGGTGTCCTGCGAAACCCCGGTCGAGCTGCTGCTGCACCTGAGCCTCGACTCGGCCGGGCGGGGGCAGTTGGCGCTGGTCTACGACGCGGGGCTGTACCGCCAAGCGCAGGTGCAGCGCCTGCTGTCTCGCTTCGCCCAGTGGCTCGAACGGCTGCTGCTGGCGCCGCAGCAGGTGCTGGATGCCGTCGACGCCTTGCTCGATGACGAGCGCGTCGCGCCAGAGACACCAACGCTGCCGGCGGACCTGGACATCGTCGCCGCCGTGCGCCGCCACGCCCGCGAACACCCCGAGCGTGCGGCCCTGCGCTTCGCTCGCCAGTCGTTCACCTATGCCCAGCTCGATGCCTTGAGCGATCAGGTGGCCGCCAGCCTGCGCCAGCACGGGGCCGGGCGCGATCAGCGGGTCGGTCTGTACCTGCCCAGGGGCGCCGAGATGCTGGTGGCCATGCTCGCCTGCTTCAAGGCCGGAGCCGCCTACCTGCCGCTGGATCCGCAACAGCCGCCGATGCGCCTGGCGAGCATACTCAAGGATGCGCAGCCGTGCGTGTTGCTGCACGCGCCAGGTGCCGCGCCGGACAGCGAGGTGCCATGCCTGGATTGGGCGA
Source organism: Pseudomonas sp. SC11 (assembly GCF_047039205.1). Taxonomy (NCBI): domain Bacteria; kingdom Pseudomonadati; phylum Pseudomonadota; class Gammaproteobacteria; order Pseudomonadales; family Pseudomonadaceae; genus Pseudomonas; species Pseudomonas sp. SC11. The sequence goes on from NZ_CP178183.1 coordinate 2,564,990, forward strand.
CTGCGGTGCAGGCTCCGCCCATCGAAGGCGTCGAAGCCGCCGCCGCCAATGACCTGGCCTATGTGCTCTACACCTCCGGCACCAGCGGTCGGCCCAAGGGCGTGCAGATCGAGCAGGGCCAACTGCGCCATTACACGACGCAGGTGACCCACGCCTTGCAACTGCCCGAGGGCGGGCACTACGGGCTGGTGTCCTCGTTGCTCGCCGACCTGGGCAATACCGTGCTGTTCCCCGCCTGGCTGCAAGGCGGCTGTGTGCACCTGCTGGAACAATCGGTGGTCACCGACGCCCAGGCCTTCGCCGAGGCCATGCGTGAGCACCCGCTGGATGTCTTGAAAATCGTCCCGTCGCATCTGCTGGCGCTGCTGGGCGGGCACACCGAGGCCCAGTCGCTGCCGCGTCAGGTCCTGGTGCTGGGTGGCGAGCCGGTCAGCGATACGCTGCTGGAGCGCCTGCAACAGGCGCGTTCGGGCTGCCGCGTGTACAACCATTACGGACCTACGGAAACCACGGTCGGCGTGCTCTGGCGCGCGCTGGACCTCAACGGCCAGCGCACCGACAGCGCATTGAGCCAGGTGCTGGGCGATAACCGCATCGCCTTGCTGGACGAGCAGGGACGCGCGGTGCCCAGTGGTCAGGCGGGTGAGTTGTGCATCACCGGCGCGAGCGTCGGGCGTGGCTACCTGGGCGCTGTGGAAGGCAGCACGTTTGGCGTCGATCCGCAGGACGGCCGGCGCCGCTACCGCAGCGGCGATCTGGCCCTGCGCCAGGCCGATGGTGCGCTGCGCCTGCTCGGGCGCAATGACCAGCAGGTGAAGATCCGTGGCCTGCGCCTGGAACTGGGAGAAGTGGAGCAGGCGCTGCGCAGCGAGCCAGGCGTCGAGCAGGCGGCGGTTCTGTTGGACGGCGAGGGCGACCACGCGCGGTTGCTGGCATTCGTCGTGACGGCCGACGATGCAGGCCAGGTCGAGTCGCTGCGTGACAGCCTGGCGCTGCGCCTGCCGGACTACATGCTGCCCAGCGCCGTGTTCGCACTGCGCACGTTGCCGCTCACCAACAACGGCAAGCTCGACCGCCAGGGGCTGCTGGCCCTGGCCCGGCAGCGACTGCAACACACCCGCGTACCCCCGCGCGATGCCCAGGAGGCAGCGGTGCTGCAGATCTGGAGCGAGGTACTCGACAACACCGAGCTGGGCGTCACTGACAACTTCTTCACGGTCGGCGGCCACTCACTGGCGGCGATCAAGGTGGTCTCGCTGCTGCGCGAGCGGCTGGGGCTGGACCTGCCGACCAAGCTGCTGTTCGAACGGCACACGGTGCGGGCGTTGGTCGAAGGGTTACAGGACGGCGGCGACACGCCGTTCCAGGTACTGCACGACGCGGGTGAGCACGCGCCCTGCGTGTTGCTGGTGCACGGCGTCCAAGGCCACGTGCACACCTATCAGCCGCTGGTCGAACGGCTCGGTGGCCGGGTATCGCTGTATGGGCTCAGTGCTCCGGAGCAGGGCTGGGATGGCCGCGATATGACGGCGCTGCTCGATCAGTACGTGCTCAGTTTGCCCGCGCACCTGAAGTCGCGGCCTTTGGTGTTGCTGGGCTGGAGCTTGGCCTCGCGCCTGGCGCTGTTGCTGGTGCCGGTGCTGCAGGCCCAGGGCTTCGAGGTGGCGGCGCTGGCGGTGATCGACCACGACCCGCAACGCAGCCTGGCGGGCGAGGACGACGAGGTGGGTCAATTGACCGCCGATGTGGCCTGGTACTGCCGTCAGCAGGGTCATCCCATGGGCGAGGCGCTGCATGAGCACCTCGACCGCACGCTGGCCGGGCTGAGTTATCCGGATGCCGTGGCGCGCCTGCTGCAAGACCCTCAGGCGCGTGAGCACCTGGGCGCGCTGGCTGACGAACATCACCTGCACGCTGTGTTGACGGCGCAGCGGGCGATCAAGACGCAGCTCTACCAGCAGCGCTTGCCGCAGGTCGATGTGCCGGTGTGGCTGTGGCGCGGCAATGCCCATGGCGATCTGTCTGCCCAGTGGCAGGCGCACACCAGCGCTCAGGTCCAGCAATGGACCCTGGACGTCGGTCACCGAGCACTGCTGGATGAAGCACGCCTGGCCGAACGGTTGGTGGCGCTGCTGGCGCCGTTCGCGGCCAGGATGGAGTCGATGCCATGAACCTGATGAAAGAGCTGTTGCGCCTGGCCCGCTGGCGCATCCTGCTGGCGGTGCTCGCCAGCGCGGTCAGCGCCGCCACCAGCATCGGGCTGATCGGCTACATCAACCGCAGCCTGGACCAGGGCGTGGTGGACTTCGGCGCGGCGCTGCTGCTGTTCGGGGGCTTGCTGGTGCTGTTGTTCGTCAGCGGCGTGTGCTCGCAGTGGCTGCTGGTGCAGATCGGCCATCGTCTGGTGTATCAGTTGCGCATGCGCCTGGTCGGCAAGGTGCTGGTCACGGCGCTGGAGCGGATCGAGCGCCTGGGCACGCCGCGCATCTACAACGCCCTGACCAAGGACGTGAACACCGTGGCCACGGCGTTCAAGCAGTTGCCCATCTCGCTGTACAACGGCCTGTTGCTGCTGGCCGGTCTGGGCTACATGGCGTGGCTGAGCCTGTCGTTCTTCGCCTTGACGCTGGCGGTGATCGCCGCGGGTGTGGGCCTGGACATCCTCCTGGGACGCCGGGTCAAGGCGCTGATGCAGGCGGTGCGTCGGCAGGACGACGAGTTGGCCGAGCAGTACGAGGCCGCCATCGAGGGCCGCTGCGAGCTGGGCCTGAGCCGGCGCCGTCGCTACTTCCTGTACGACGGCAAGCTCGAACCGATCGCCCGCGCCTCGCTGGACGCCTCGGTGCGGGCCGACACACTGTGGGCGATCAACCTGAACTGGACCACGCTGCTGGTGTTCTTGCTGATCGGTACGTTGTTCTTCCTCGGCCAGGGCCTGGCGCTGCTCAGCCAGGAGGTGGTGGTGGGCTACGTGCTGGCGATCATGTTTCTGCGCACGCCGATCGCGATGATCCTCGATGCCATTCCGGCCGTGATTCGCGGCCATGTGGCGTTGCAGGCCATCGATGCCCTGGACCTGGGCGAGGGCTTCGGCCAGGGCACGGCAGCCCAGGCGGTCGAGCCGTTCCAGAAGCTGCAACTGTCCGGGGTGCGTTATCGCTATCCCGGTCAGCGCGATGACTTCGGCTTCGAGCTGGGCCCGATCGACCTGACGATCCGTCGCGGTGAACTGATCTTCATCGTCGGCGGCAATGGCAGCGGCAAGTCGACCCTGGCCAAGCTGCTCACCGGCCTCTACAGCCCCAGTGCGGGGCAGGTGTTGCTCAACGGAGTGTCGATGTCCGCTGAGCAGAGTGACGCGCATCGCGAGCATTTCGCAGCGATCTTCGCCGATTTCTACCTGTTCGCCGATGTGCTGGGCAAGCTGGGGGAAAGCGAGGGGTTGCAGGCGCGGGTCGAGCATTACCTGGAGCGCCTGGGCCTGACCCATAAGGTGCGCTTCGTTGAGGGTCGACTGTCTACCACTTCGCTCTCGCAAGGGCAGCGCAAGCGCCTGGCACTACTGCTGCTGATGATGGAGGGGCGCGAGGTGTTCCTGCTCGACGAATGGGCCGCCGACCAGGACCCGGTGTTCCGCCACGTGTTCTACAAGGAGCTGTTGCCCGAGCTCAAGGCCGCGGGCAAGACGGTGATCGCCATCACCCACGATGACCGCTACTTCGATGTGGCCGATCGTATCTACCGGCTCGATTACGGTCAGTTGGTGGACTACGACCGCAGCGCCGAAAGCCCCTTCCAGTTGGCCAAGGGATGAATGCTTCAGCGCGTGCGGGCGGCGTGTCGGCACTCCAGCGGGCAACTGCTGCAGTAGCCAACCCCGGCCAGCCGGTAGCGGATGCAGCAGATGCGCCGCAGGCGTGGCGGCTCTTCGTCACCGGGCGCGGCGGGCAGGTAGCGGACCGGGGCGAACAGCGGATTGCGTCGCCCATCGGGCAGCAGGCGGGCGTTGAGCACCTCATGGGCGGCGGCGGTGCAGCCGCTCACCGCCAGCGGATGCAATTCCAGGCGCGTGGTGACGAACTCGAAGGTGTTGCCCGCATTGCTCCAGAACAGCCTGGGGGAGGCGCCGGTGGCCGAGGCCAGGCTCTGGATCACAGGGGTGAGGTGATGCTCGATCAGGTCGTGGAAGCGCGCGAAGCCTTCGCGGTGCTCGATGAGCTGGCCGTCGCTGGCCAGGTGCAACGCCTGCGGACGGTCGTCGTCGCCGAGCACCAGGCCCGTCTGTTCCAGGGCGATCGGCAACTGCCGCTGCAGCAGCAGATTGGCGCCCATGTACGGGCCGAGGAAGGTGCTGAAGTACCACTTCGACCACAGCGAGGCCAGGGCGATGCGCTCATCGGTGCGGTGGCGCACCTGCAGGCCATCGAGAAAACGCGCGAACGGCTTGGCCGCGAAGAAGGCGTCGCCCGCCTGATCGACACGCGGCGTCTGGCGCCATTGCAGTTTTTCGGCGAAATCCGCCAGCGGCCCGACGTAGAGCGGTGCGAGGCTGGGAATCATCGGGTTGTCCGGGAAACCATGGTGGGCGGTGCTCCATCCCTGTTCATCAAGGCCAGGCGGTGTGCTGAGCGGCACGGCGCTGGCGATATCGGCGAGGTGAAGGATAACAGGTGAAACCGTCGAGCCTTAATGAGAATTGATCACGTTGGTCGTACCAGCAGTCGAAACACTCACTCAGTCAGTCAAGGAGTCACACGATGAGTTCAGAAAATCCGCAGGTGCTGTACCGGGTCGTCGTCAATGACGAAGAGCAGTATTCCCTCTGGCCTGCCTACAAAGACATTCCCCAGGGCTGGCGGGGCGTCGGCGAGGCCGACAGCCGTGAAGCCTGCCTGGCCCACATCGAAGCGGTGTGGACCGACATGCGCCCGCTGAGCCTGCGCAAGGCGATGCAGGAAAACCCGCAGAACCACTAGTTCGCTGTGCTTCACACTGCCCAGGGAGTTTCGTCATGTCATCAGTGTCCACCCACGGCTTCAGCCTGGAAGCCTTCCGGCTGCAGGCCCCCCGCGTGCTGGAGAGCAATGCCTTGCTGCAGCGCCAGGCTGCTCGGGAATCCAATGCGCGGACTTATCCGCGGCGCATCCCGCTGGCGCTGCAACAGGCCCATGGCATCTACGTGCAGGACACCTCAGGCCAATTGTTCATGGATTGCCTGGCGGGTGCCGGCACCCTGGCGCTGGGGCACAACCACCCAGTCACCCTGCAGGCCATGCGCCAGACCCTCGACAGCGGCCTGCCGCTGCACACGCTGGACCTCACCACGCCAGTCAAGGATCACTTCGTCGAAACGCTATTTGCGGCCTTGCCCGAGGGCCTGGCTAGGGACGCGCGCATTCAGTTCTGCGGCCCCAGCGGCTCGGATGCCATCGAGGCCGCGCTGAAACTGGTACGCACGGCCACTGGACGCAGGACGGTGCTGTCGTTCAGCGGTGGTTATCACGGCATGACTCAGGGCGCCCTGAGCCTGATGGGCAATCTGGCGCCCAAGCAAGGGCCTGGGGCGGTCAACAACGACGTGCAGTTCATGCCGTATCCCTACGACTACCGATGCCCGTTTGGCCTCGGTGGCGAAGCCGGGGTGGACGCTGGGCTGCATTACCTGGAGCAGATGCTCGACGACCCGGAATCCGGGGTGTTGCCCCCGGCCGCCGTGGTGGTGGAGGTGGTGCAGGGCGAGGGCGGGGTGATCCCCGCGCCGGTGCGCTGGCTCCAGGGGCTGCGCGCCCTGACCCGCAAACACGGTGTCGCGCTGGTGATCGACGAGGTGCAGACCGGGCTGGGCCGCACCGGCACGCTGTTCGCCTTCGAACATGCCGGGATCGAGCCTGATGTGCTGGTGCTGTCCAAGGCCGTCGGCGGCGGCCTGCCGTTGGCCGTGGTGGTGTATCGCCACGAGCTGGACACCTGGAAGCCCGGCGCGCACGCCGGCACTTTCCGCGGCAACCAACTGGCCATGGCGGCCGGCAGCGCGACCTTGCGCCATATCATCGACGAAGGGCTGGCGAAGCGTGCCGAGGTACTGGGGGCGCGCCTGATGAATCACTTGCGCCAACTGCAGGCCGACTCTCCCTGCTTGGGCGATGTACGAGGTCGTGGCCTGATGCTCGGCATCGAGGTGGTGGCGGCGCTGGAGCAGGGACAGCGGCGCCCGCCGGCCGATACGGCGCTGGCCCAGGCGATTCAGCAACAGTGCCTGCGTCTGGGGGTGATCGTCGAGTTGGGCGGTCGCCACGGCGCGGTGGTGCGGCTGTTGCCGCCACTGATCATTACCGAGCAAGAGGTCGATGAATTGGCGCAGCGGTTGCGCAAGGCGGTGCAGGCCGCCGTGGCGGGCCTGCGCGCGCCGGAGCGTATGGCCCACGCGTGAATCGGACGCTGTTGATCGGCGTGCAGCCGATCAACAGCGTTGCGCTGAGGGCCACACCAACACTGTCGATTTAATTTTTAAGTCACTGTTCTAGAACGCTATTTTCACTTGGCACGATTCCTGTTGGTAAGCCTTTGAACTGCACGTCCCAGCGTGCGCGGCTTATCGCTCAGGAGTCCCCATGCCACGTGAAATCCGTTTGAACGCCTTCGAGATGAATTGCGTGGGCCATCAGTCGCCAGGGCTGTGGCGCCATCCGCGCGATCGCGCCTGGCAGTACAAGGACCTGTCTTACTGGACCGACTTGGCCAAGCTACTGGAACGCGGCAAGTTCGACGGACTGTTCATCGCCGATGTCATCGGCCTTTACGACGTATTGGGCGGCAACGCCGATGCGGCGCTGCGCCAGGCCACCCAGGTGCCGGTCAATGACCCGCTGGCGTTGATCACTCCCATGGCGTTGGTCACCGAACACCTGGGCTTCGGCCTGACCGCGTCGCTCACCTTCGAGCATCCCTATCCCTTCGCCCGCCGTCTGTCGACCCTGGACCACCTGACCCAGGGCCGCATTGGCTGGAACATCGTCACCTCCTACCTCGACAGCGGCGCGCGCAACCTGGGGCAGAAGGCGCTCAGTGACCACGATGCGCGCTACGACTACGCCGATGAGTACCTGCAAGTGCTCTACAAACTGTTCGAGGGCAGTTGGGAGGACGGCGCGGTGCTGCGTGACCGCGAACGCGGCATTTTCAGCGACCCCAGCAAGATCCACGAAATCCGCCATCAGGGTAGACACTTCCAGGTGCCCGGCATTCACCTCTGCGAGCCGTCGCCGCAGCGCACCCCGGTGCTCTACCAGGCGGGGGCGTCCAGTCGCGGCAAGGCATTCGCTGCGGGCCATGCCGAATGCGTATTCGTGGCTGCGCCTTCGAAAGTCACCCTGAAGAAGACCGTGGCCGACATCCGCCGTCGCGCCGCCGAGGCCGGGCGCGATCCGCGCAAGGTGCTGATTTTCAACCTGCTCACGGTCATCGTCGACGAGACCGACGCCAAGGCCCAGGCCAAGTGGCGTGAACTGAAGGGATACGCCAGCTACGAAGGCGCGCTGGCGCTGATCTCCGGCTGGACCGGCATCGACTTCAACCAGTACCGACCCGACCAGGTGCTCAAGCACATTCATACCAACGCCATTCAGTCGGCGGTGGAAACCTTCTCCACGGCGGATCCTGACAAACAGTGGACGGTACAGGAGCTGGCCGACTGGGTCGGCATCGGTGGCTTCGGCCCGCTGATCGTCGGCAGCCCGCAGACCGTGGCCGACGAACTGCAGGCCTGGGTCGAGGACACCGATGTGGACGGCTTCAACTTTGCCTATGCGTTGGCCCACGAAACCTTCCGCGATGTGGTCGAGCTGCTGGTGCCTGAGTTGCAGAGGCGCGGGGTATACAAGACCGAGTACCGCGCCGGAACCCTGCGCGAGAAGCTCTTCGGCGACGGCCCACGCTTGCCGTCCAACCATCCGGCGGCCGGTTACCGCGATCTGCGTGCGCACCTGCAACCGGCCCGCGCCGACAGCGTCGAGCTGGCATGAGCCTGAGGAGACCTTGCCCATGACTCTTCATGAACTTCACCCATCGCCCGCCGAGGCCGTCAGTGACCGCGCGCTGGTGGCGTTGCAACGCTGGGCCCGGGAGCGGCCGACGCAGATCGCGCTGCGCCATCGCCGTCGCGGGGCGTGGCACGCCTGGCGCTGGATCGATGTGCAGCGCGACGTCGAGCGCCTGGCCGATGGCCTGCGCCAGCAGGGTTTTAGCGCAGGTGCGCGGCTGGCCTTGAGTGGTGCGCTGGAGCCGAGCCTGCTGCTGCTGGCACTGGCCGCGCGGCAACTGGGTGGCCACAGCCGGGTGATCAGCCCGCACAGTCGTGGCCAAGCGTTGCAACGGCAATTGCGTCAGGCGCGCCCGAGCTTCGCGTTCGTCCAGCGCCGCGAGAGCCTCGCGCACTGGCTGCACAGTGGCTTGGCCGATCAGTGGCCGCTGCAGTTGTTCTGCGCCCAGGCCACGACTCTGGGCAAGGCGCTGTGGCAGGTGCAGCCGCTGTCGGCGTTGCTGGTCGCCGAGGCGGCGCCTGCCCAGCGGCAAGGCTGGACGCAGGTGGCCGGTGATGAGGTGTTATGGGTAGACGAGGGCACCGAGTGGCAGGACGGTCTGGGGCACCTGTTGCAGCACTGGCTGGAGCAGGGAATCAGCGTCGCGTTTCCTGAAAACCGCGAGTCGTCCAGCCGTGACCGTCGCGAAATAGCCCCGACCGGGCTGCTGCTGTCGTCGGCCAGGGTCGAGACGTTGGCCGAAGAGATCGAGGCCAGCCTGGCGCCGGCGGGCAGTTGGCGGCGACGTTGGTGCGACTGGACCTTGGCCCATCCTCAGCGGCTGTTCGCCCGCGCGGTGAAGGCGCGCGTGCGGCGCTTGCTCGGCTTTCAGCGCTTGCGCCGCATCGAGGTGCCGAGCGCTGCCTTGGGCACGGCGCAGCCACAGCCTGTCTCCGGCGCGTGGCTGGCGCAGTATCTGGAGCGCGCGGCATGACTGCCTTGCTGGAGGTGCGCAATGTGTCGCTGGCATTCCAGGGCGTGAAGGCGATCTCGGACCTGTCGTTCAGCGTCCGGCGCGGCGAGGTCTGTGCCCTGATCGGGCCGAACGGCGCCGGCAAGAGTTCACTGCTGAACATCCTCAACGGCGTCTACCGGGCCGATGCAGGCGAGTTGCTGTTCGACGCCAAGCCCCTGCGCCGCGCGCACCCCTTGCACGCGGCGCGGCTCGGTATCGGCCGGACCTTCCAGAACAATGCGCTGTTCAAGCCGCTGAGCGTGCTGGACAACCTGCTCACCGGGCTGTCGCGCTTCCAGCGCAGCCTGTTTCTCGAACAGGCGCTGGGCTTGCCCCGTGCGCGGCGCGAGGCGCGCGCCTTCAGCGAACGGGCCGAGGCGGTGCTGGAGTTTCTCGACCTTCAGCCTTGGCGCGAGGTGGCGGTGGGCAGTCTCGCCTACGGTCTGCAAAAGCGCGTGGAACTGGGGCGCGCACTGATCGCCCAGCCCAGGTTGCTGCTGCTCGATGAACCCATGGCCGGCATGAACGCCCAGGAAAAACGCGACATGAGTCGCTTCATCGCCGATATCAACCGCGATCTGGGCACCACGGTGATTCTCATCGAACACGACATCCAGGTGGTCATGGGCCTGTCCAGCCATGTGGTGGTGCTCGATTACGGACGCAAGGTGGGTGACGGCACGCCGGCCGAGGTCCAGGCCAATCCTGAGGTGATCGCTGCGTACCTGGGAGCGCCGCACGGATGAATTTCTTTCTCGAAACCCTGATCGGTGGCGTGCTCGCCGGTTCGATGTACTCGTTGGTAGCCATCGGCTTCGTGCTGATCTACAAGGCCAGCGGCGTGTTCAACTTCGCCCAGGGCGCCATGCTGCTGTTCGCTGCGCTGACCTTCGTCAGCCTGCTGGGGCAAGGGCTGCCGTTCGCCCTGGCCCTGGCGATCACGGTGGGGGTGATGGTCCTCGGCGCCTGGTTGATCGAGCGCCTGGTGCTGCGGCCGCTGGTCAATCGCTCGCAGATCACCCTGTTCATGGCCACCTTGGGCTTGTCGTTCGTGATCGAGGGCCTGGCCCAGGGACTGATGGGGGCCCAGGTGCGCGCGTTGGACTTGGGGATTGAGGATGTTCCGCTGTTCCTGGGCGAGATCATGGTCAGCCAGTTCGACCTGATCGCCGCCGGGGTGTCCGCGGTGCTGGTGGCGGTGCTGGCGCTGCTGTTCAACAAGACCCGCATCGGCGTGTCCCTGCGCGCGGTGGCCGACGACACCCGCGCGGCGTTGTCGCTGGGCATCGACCTGAACCGTATCTGGCAGATCGTCTGGGCCGTGGCCGGGGTGGTCGGGCTGGTGGCCGGGCTGCTCTGGGGCGCGCGCCAGGGCGTGCAGTTCTCGCTCTCGCTGGTGGTGCTCAAGGCGCTGCCGGTGCTGATCATCGGAGGCTTCACGTCGATTGGCGGGGCCATCGTCGGCGGCTTGATCGTCGGCGCGGCGGAGAACCTGGCCGAGGCCTACATCGGCCCGCTGATCGGCGGTGGCATCACGCCTTGGTTCGCCTATTTCCTCGCCCTGATCTTCCTCTACATCCGCCCGGCCGGCCTGTTCGGCGACCGGGTCATCGAACGGGTATGACGCCATGACCGCCACCGTTTCACCGCTTGTTTCAGGCGCTGGCGAAGCGCCGGTGATCCTCATCCGACGCCGCCGCTCGCGAGCTTTACCGCTGTTGTCGCTGGCCGTCCTCATCGGGCTGGCCTGGCTGGGCAGTGACTACTGGCTCAATGCGATCCTCATCCCCTTCCTCGTGTTGTCGCTGGCCGGCCTGGGCCTGAACCTGCTCACCGGCTACACCGGCCAGACCTCGGTCGGCGCCGCTGGCTTCATGGCGGTGGGTGCGTTCGCCACCTATGGGCTGTTGCTGCGGGTGCCGGGCTTGCCGTTACCGCTGGCCCTGCTGGGCGGCGGGCTGATCGCGGGCGCGGTGGGGCTGCTGTTCGGCATTCCCAGTGCGCGGATCAAGGGCTTCTACCTGATGGTGACCACCCTGGCGGCGCAGTTCTTTCTGGAATGGGTGTTCGCCAAGTTTCCCTGGTTCTACAACTACGCGTCCTCCGGCACCATCAGCGCCCCACGCCTGGAACTGTTCGGCTACAGCCTGGCCACGCCGGCGGGGCGTTACCTGCTGACGCTCGGCTGCGTGGCGTTGCTGACCTGGGTCGCGGTCAACCTGGTGCGCAGCCAGGTCGGGCGCAACTGGATGGCGATTCGCGACATGGACACCGCCGCGGCGGTCATCGGCATCCCGGTGGAGCGCTACAAGCGCCTGGCCTTCGCTGTCAGTTCGTTCTACCTGGGGATCGCCGGGGCGCTGTGGGCGTTCGCCTACCTGGGTACTGCCAGCGCCGGCAGCTTCGACATCAACCGCTCGTTCCAGATCTTGTTCATCATCATCATCGGCGGCATGGGCAGCATTGTCGGCAACTTCATCGGAGCCGCGTTCATCAGCCTGGTACCGGTCCTGCTGAGCCACCTGGGGCAATGGCTGTTCGACGGTCACGTCGACGCCGGGCAGTTGCAGAACCTGCAGAAGATCCTTTTCGGCGCCCTGATCATCGTGCTGCTGATCAAGGAACCAGAAGGACTGGCGCGCTTGTTGACCACCGCGCGGCAACGCATACGGGTCTGGCCGCTGCGGTTCTGAACTCACCTGTTTCACTCACATGCCTTGACCCGGCCCCGGGAAAGGAGTTTTTCACTCCTTCAAGAAGACGTACACATCATGGGCAAAACCTTGCATCGCTACTTGTTCGCCAGCCTGCTCGCGCTCGGTGGTCAGGCTCTTCTGCCGGCCAGCGCCGAGGCGGGCGCCGATCAACAGTTCATTCCCCTGGCCACCTACCGGGTCGGCGCCTACGCCTCCAGCGGCATTCCGGTATGGGCCGGGATGATCGACTACCTGCGCTACATCAACGAAGTGGAGGGCGGGATCAATGGCGTCAAGCTGGTCTGGCAGGAGTGTGAGACCGAGTGGACTGCGGAGAAGGGCATCGAGTGCTACGAGCGTTTCAAGAACGGCCTGGACGGCGCCCCAGTGGCCGTCTATCAACCCAACGGTGCGCCGGCCGCCTATGCCCTGAGCGACAAGGCCGAGGCCGACAAGATCCCGCTGATCACCCTGGGCTACGGCCGCACCGAGGCCACCGATGGCCGTGTGTTTCCGTACAACTTCCCGGTGATGCTGACCTTCTACAGCGAGGCGTCGGCCTTCATCAATTACGTGGCCGAGCGCGAAGGCGGGCTGGACAAGCTCAAGGGCAAGAAGATCGCCACCGTCTATCACGACTCGGCCTATGGCCGGGAAACCCAGGGGCCTTTGCAGTTGCTGGCGGCGAAATACGGCTTCGAGAACATCCAGATTCCCGTCGCCGATCCCGGCAACGAGCAGGCCGCGCAGTGGCGTCAGGTGCGCCAGCTCAAGCCGGACTGGGTGTTCCTGCGCACCTGGGGCGTGTCGACCCCGGTGGCGATCAAGACGGCTGCGCGCTTCGGCTTCCCGGTCGAGCGCATCGTCGGCGATATCTGGGCCAGCTCCGACGAGGACGTGCTGCCCACCGGCACCGCGGGCAAGGGCTACCTGGCGTTGACGCCGTACCCCGGTGGCACCGGGTTCGACATCCACCAGCGCCTCAAGCACCACATCCTCGACGCGGGCAAGAGCGACCTGAAAGACCCGCACAGCTTCGGCAGCGTGTACTACAACTCGGGCCTGGTGAATGCCGCCATCGCCGTGGAGGCGATCCGCGCCGGGCAGAAGCGCTTCGGCAATCGGCCACTCAACGGCGAGGAAGGTCGCTGGGGGCTGGAGCACCTGGACCTGGACGATGCGCGCCTGAAAGCGATCGGTTTCCTGGGCTTGATGCAGCCGCTGAAGTTGTCGTGCAGCGACCATGAGGGTGGCGGCGCGGCGAAGGTCCAGCAGTGGGATGGCCAGCGCTGGAACCTGATCACCGACTGGGTACGCGCCGACCGCGCCACCCTGCGCGAACTGATCGACGACAAGGCCGCCGACTACGCCAAGCAAAAGGGCATCACGCCACGCGATTGCACCGGTGCCTGAATCGTCAGCCACATAAGCCGCAAGCTGTAAGCGGCAAGCCACACGTGAGCTTGCTGCGTATGGCTTGCAGTGCTGCAAAAAAGGAGCGGGACATGATCGAGGCACGGAATGTCAGCGCTGAGCGGGCGGCGCTGTTGAGTGTGGACGACATCGAGGTGATCTATGACGGGGCCATTCTTGCCGTGGGTGGGGTTTCGTTGCAGGTGGGGCAGGGCGATATCGTCGCCTTGCTTGGGGCTAACGGTGCAGGCAAGAGCACCACGCTCAAGGCGATTTCCGGGTTGCTCCAGGCCGATCGGGCGCGGGTCAGCCGAGGGACTGTCCGTTTTCAGGGGCAGGATACCGCTGGCGTGGCGGCCAATCGGCTGGCGCGCCAGGGCATCGTGCATGTGCTGGAGGGCCGTCACGTTTTTGCGCACTTGACCATCGAGGAAAACCTGCGCAGCGGCGGCTTCCTGCGCAAGCCCTCGCGACGGCAACTGGAGCAGGACCTGGAGCGGATCTACGCCTGGTTTCCCCGCTTGAAGACCAAGCGCAAAACCCAGGCCGGGCTGACCTCCGGCGGCGAGCAGCAGATGCTCGCTCTCGGCAGGGCGCTGATGACCCAGCCACGCCTGGTACTGCTCGACGAGCCGTCCATGGGACTGGCACCGCTGATCGTCGAGGAAATCTTCGCCATCGTCGCTCAACTCAACGCCCAGGAAGGGATGAGCTTTTTGTTGGCCGAACAGAACATCAACGTCGCCCTGCGCCACGCCAGCTATGCCTACATCCTCGAAAACGGTCGTGTGGTGGGGCAAGGCACGGCCGCAGCGCTGGCTGCGCGCGAGGACATCCGCCACTTCTACCTGGGCGGCAAGGCGGGTGGCCAGGGGCAATCGATTCAAGAACCTTCGACTCGACAGGAGTAGACATGAGCACTGCACTCTCACCCGATCTCCATGCGCAGACGCGCGCGGCGCCGCTGCGTGCGGCGCAGGTCATTGGTAGCGGCAGCGAAGCCATCGAAGTGGCACAGCGCCTGGCTGCGGATTTCGCCCGCGAGGCCGCCGCACGCGACCGTGAGCGGCGCTTGCCCTGGGCAGAACTGGCGCGCTTCTCCGACAGCGGCCTGTGGGCGATCACCGTACCCAAGGCCTACGGCGGTGCTGGCGTGTCCTACCGCACCCTCAGTGAAGTGATCGCCACGGTGTCCGCCGCCGACTCTTCACTCGGGCAACTGCCGCAGAACCACTTCGGGGTGCTGAGCAACCTTGCCCTGACCGGCAGCGAGGCGCAGAAGCGCGCCTATTACGCCAAGGTGCTGCAGGGCTATCGCTTCGGCAACGCCTTCTCTGAAGCGCGCAGCCAGTACGTGACCACCTTCCAGACGCAGATTCGCTTCGAGGGCGACACCGCCGTGTTGAACGGTGAGAAGGCTTACTGCACCGGCGCGCTGTTCGCCCATATCGTGCCGGTGGCGGGCGTCGATGAACACGACCGCCCGCACATCGCCTTCGTCCCCCGCGATGCCTCCGGCCTGAGCGTGATCGACAGCTGGGACGGCTTCGGCCAGCGCATCACCGCCAGCGGCCAGGTGCGCATCGAGGGCGTGCGCGTGCCGACAAGCGCCGTGATACCGGCCTGGAAGGCCTACGAGCAGCCCACCGCCGATGGACCGATCTCGCAGATCATCCAGGCTGCCGTGGACACTGGCATCGCCCGTGGCGCCTTTGCCGAAACCCTGCGCGTGGCGCGCTTGGCCCGCCCCTGGGTCGACAGCGGCCTGGAGCACGCCTGGCAGGACCCGCTGGCCCAGGCGCTGATCGGCGAATTGGCCTGGCGCCTGCACGCCGCCGAGGCGGTCTTGCAACGTGCCGGCGAGGCGGTGGATGACGCCGTCGCCGAGCCCAGCGAGGCGCGGGTGGCGCAGGCGTCGGTGATCGTCGGCCAGGCCAAAGTGCTGTCCACCGAAATTGCCCTGCAAGCGTCCAGTCGTTTGCTGGAGCTTGGGGGCACGCGCAGCGTCTCGGCCAGCCAGGGGCTTGACCGGTTCTGGCGCAATGCCCGGACCCACACCTTGCATGATCCGGTGCGCTGGAAGTATCACCTGGTCGGCAACCGACTGCTCAATGGCATCGCGCCACCCCGTCACGCCTGGAACTGAGGACCTTTCCATGTCTATTTCACATGCTCAAGGCCGTGGTGACCTGGCCCATGCCCGCCATGTCGAAGCCTCGCTGCTGGACTACCTGCGCGGGCAGAGCGCCCGCCATGAAGCGCTGGTGATTGCGGCTGTCGGTGACCTGCGTATTCGTATCGACGCAGCCGACGCCTTGCGCGCCCGCGCCGACGACTCGCCTGCGGCAGCCATCGCTTTTCGGTTGGCGGCGGCGGAGGCTGTGCGCCTGGCCGGGCAGACGCACCTGGAGTTGGTCGGGCACGGCCTGCCGGCGCCCGCACCCTCCGAGGGCGAGCCGGCGCTGCCGACCCAGCGGCGCCTGCTCGGCGATCACTATCTCAACGGTGCTGCACCTGCGGCCGGCTGAGCCCGTTTCCTGGGGGGCGTCCGGACGCTGGCCGCAGGTCGGTGTTCAGGACGCCTGGGCGCCGCCGCCGATCTGCCAGACATACGGCGGTTCGCTGCCATTGACTTCCCAGTCGCCAACGATGCGCTCCTTGTAGATCACCGGGTTATGCGAGGCGGCCGTGCGGGCATTGCGCCAGTGGCGATCGAGCTGCCGGGTGATGCGGGTGCTGGACGCGCCCAGGGCGTTGAACAGATCGCTGGTGGCCCGCAGCACCAGGTCCACGGCGGCGACCTGGGCCTGCGCCGAGGTCAGTTCGGCCACCACGTTGGCGTCTCGTTCGGCTGCGGGTGCATCCGCCCAATGGGCCAGGTAGGCCTGGTGCGCCGCTTCGGCTGCGCGCAGGGTCGCGGCCTCGGCGGCGTAGACCAGGCCGCTGGCCTTGCCGATCACTTGCAACACCTGGGCATCCTGGCTTACGGCCTGAGTATTGCCATGGCTGAACACCCGCGTGCGGGTACGGGTTTCGCTGCTGAAGTCACGCACCGCAGCGCGTCCGGAGCCGACGATGACGGCCAGCAGCACCAGTTGATAGAACGCCGTCTGGTACTTGAAACGGGTGGCGAAATCGATGATGTCCTCTGGCTCTACCACGGCGTTGTCGAACACCGAGGTGCCGCTGCCGGTGGTGCGCTGGCCGAAACCGTCCCAGTCGTCGCTCAAGGTGACGCCCGGTTGCCGCGTCCGCACCGCCGCGATCACGTCGGCGCTGGTGTCGTCGCGGCGGGCGAACAGGTCGATCCAGTCCGCGAAAATGCTACCGGTGCTGTAGTACTTGGTGCCGTTGACCACCCACTGGTCGCCTTGGCGCGACACCCGGGTGAGGACGTCGCCGATCTTGACCGCGCCTATTTCGGTCCAGGCGCAGCCCACCAGGTCACCGTCCACGAAGCGTTTGAACCAGCGGTCCTGGGCGGCGCTGGCATGCGCGTTGAGGCGATCTTCGACGAAGGCGAAGTGCCCGCGCAGCGCCTGGGGCAGATTCGAGTCGGCTTCGGCCAGCTCGATCAGCAGTTGCACCAGTTGCGTCAGCGACGCGCCCGCACCGCCATGCTCGATCGGCACGCGCACGGCGCCGAAGCCCGCTTCCTTGAGCCAGCGGATCGGCTCGAACGGCAAACGGCGCTCACGCTCGCGCTCGACGCTGCCTTCGGCAATGCGGGCGAACAGGGGGCGAAAGCGTGCGGCGAGGGTGTCGTAGTCGGTGCCGGTGGACAGCGTGGGAACGTGGGCGTGAGCGGTCATGGCAATTCTCCTGAGGATGCGAATGCAGTCGGCAGAGGCCTCGCAAACTCCGTGCCCTCTGCGAAAACCCCCGTAAATCAGGAACTTGGTGATTCAGACGGGCGATTGAGCTGTGGCGCGCGCAACAGCTTGCTGAATCACTGTTGGCAGCGAGGCAGCAGTGCTTGTCGATGCGGCTGTTGCCGGGTGGTCAGGGGTTCAGCAGAGTGCGTGCTTCAGGGCAGTACGGATCGCCTCGGGTTTTAACAAGTCCTTGATTTGAAATAATTTCTGCTATTGGCACGGTTGCTGCTCCAGCCCTTGTGCGGTCGCCAGTGCGGCCTGACTTTCGAGCCACAGGAGACTTCGTCATGAGCCAAGCGATCAAATTTGCCTACTGGGTGCCCAACGTCAGCGGCGGTCTTGTCGTCAGCAAGATCGAGCAGCGCACCCATTGGGACATCGACTACAACCGCACGCTGGCGCAGATCGCCGAACGTGCCGGATTCGATTACGCGCTGTCGCAGATTCGCTTCACCGCAGGCTATGGGGCCGACAATCAGCATGAGTCGGTGACCATCAGCCACGCGCTGCTGGCGGCCACCGAGAAACTCAAGGTGATTGCCGCGATCCTGCCCGGCCCCTGGACGCCGGCCTTGGCCGCCAAGCAACTGGCAAGCATCGACCAGTTCACCGGCGGGCGCATCGCGGTGAACGTGGTGTCCGGCTGGTTCAAGGGCGAGTTTCGCGCCATCGGCGAGCCTTGGCTGGACCACGACGAGCGCTACCGACGCTCCGAAGAATTCATTCGGGCCCTGAAGGGCATCTGGACCCAGGACAACTTCAGCTTCCACGGCGACTTCTACCGCTTCAACGACTACAGCCTCAGACCCAAGCCACTGCAGCGACCGCACCCGGAAATCTTCCAGGGCGGAAGTTCGCGGGCCGCACGCGACATGGCCTCGCGGGTGTCGGACTGGTACTTCACCAACGGCAACAGCGTGGCCGGTATAAAAGCCCAGATTGATGACCTGCGGGCCAAGGCGGCAGCCAACGGTCATTCGGTGAAGGTCGGCGTCAACGCCTTCATCATCGCCCGCGACAGCGAGGAGGAGGCCCAGGCGGTGCTGGCTGAAATCATCGCCAAGGCCGACCCCGAGGCGGTGCGAGGCTTTGCCAGCGAAGCGAAGAACGCCGGGGCGGCCAGTCCCGAAGGCGAGGGCAACTGGGCGCAGTCCAGCTTCGAGGACCTGGTGCAGTACAACGATGGTTTCAAGACCAACCTGATCGGCACGCCCCGGCAGATCGCCGAGCGCATCGTCGCGCTCAAGGCCGTGGGGGTCGATCTGATCCTTTCAGGCTTCCTGCACTTCCAGGAGGAGGTGGAGTATTTCGGTCGGCGGGTCCTGCCGCTGGTGCGCGAGCTTGAGCAGGAGGTGGTGGCGCCCCGGGCGGTGGCCTAGGGCGTTCGATCCCGAGCACGCGCTCAGATCGAGAATTGCAGGGTCCGCTCCGGACGCGCCAGGGAAGGCGCGCCGCGCCGATTGACCACCAACTCGCCAATGGCGATCAGCCGCGCGCGGGTGATGTTGCGGCTCAAGCCCAGCAAACTGGCCGTGTGCACCTGGTTGCAGTGGCAGAAGCGGTAGGCGGTGCGCAACAGGCTGTCTTCGACCTTTTCATGCAGATCGCCCGCCTGTTCCTCGAACAACCGATGGAACGCCTGCAGCAACTGATCCTCGGCGCTTTGCGGCGCAGCGGTCTGGACCGAGCTCTGGCGCTCGATGCGCAGGTGCGACAAGCGCAGGTCGTCATCACGCACCAGACCGTTGCGGCACACCAGAAGGGTGTGGTGGATGACGTTTTCCAGTTCACGAATATTGCCCGGCCAGTCATAGCTCAACAGCTTGCGCTCGGCCTCGGGCGTCAGGCGCACCTGGCTGTAGCCGAGCCGGTTGCAGTAGGTGTCGAGGAAGTGCCGGGTCAGCGGCAGGATGTCGCCCGGACGCTCGCGCAGTGGATACAACTGCAGGCTGACCACATTGAGCCGGTAGTACAGGTCCTCGCGGAAGTGACCTGCGCCGATGGCCTTGTCCAACTGCACGTTGGTGGCGGCGACCACGCGCACGTCGATTGGCAGGCTCTTGCGCGACCCCAGCCTCACCACTTCGCGCTCTTGCAACACGCGCAGCAGCTTGACCTGGATCGCCATGGGCAGGTCGCCGATCTCGTCGAGGAACAAGGTGCCGCCATTGGCTTCCTCGAACCAGCCAGCCTTGGCGGTCAGGGCGCCGGTGAACGCCCCTTTCTCATGACCGAACAGCTCGGCCTCGACCAGTGATTCAGAGAAAGCCCCGCAGTTCACCGCCACGAACGGGCCTTCGCGTCGGCGGCTCAAATGGTGGATGTGACGGGCGACCAGCTCTTTGCCGGTGCCGGTTTCGCCGATCACCAGCACGCTGGCCTCGCTCGGCGCGACTTGTTGCAAATGGGCGAGCAACGCTTGCGAACGAGGGTCTTCGAAGACCTGCGCGGTCGCTCGGATCGAGGTAGCCAGAGTCGGCGAGGGAGGGAGGGTCAGCAGTTGCATGGCGATCCTTATCAGTTGCGCACGCGGCTTGGCGTGGATAAACGATTTGGTAGCCAGAGGGTTATAAAGGGGTCGGGTGCTTTTAAAAAATAATAAAAAATCCTATTTGTATTCCTCTGGGGAATATTGAGTGTAAGGGCCTGTGATTTAAGATCGACACAGGTACGTTCTGGAGGACGCCATCTTGGATGCCATGACTGTCGATGAACTCGCCGCGCAGCTGTTGGCGCAAGGCTGCAACCCGTCGCTTTACGCCATCGGTTCGCGGGGCGCGGCGTCCGATGTTTTTTATCTGAGCCAAGCGGGTGGGCGTTGGCAGGTTTGCTATACGGAGCGCGGGCGGGATGCTGAGCCGATCTATGTATCGGCGAGTGAGTCAGAGGCTTGCCAATTCTTTTTTGAGCACGTCATGGCGATGCGGCATGACCACTGCGTGGGTTTTTTCGACCGCGAAGACGAGGCTGTGGCGTTGCGGCGCGAGCTGGGTGAATTGGGGGTGCAGAGCTGGATCGATACGATTCCCTATGGGGGCGAGCGGGATCTTCGGTATCGGGTGTTTGTGGTGGGGAAGGGGATTCATGTGGCAATGGCGGTGTTGGGGGCGGTGCCGTGGCGTGGACGTTGAATGACTAGTGCGTTCTACCCAAACCCCCTCTCATGGATATGCCCCTACCAGGTCGCAAGACTATAAATATGGCCGTGATGCTAAAGTGCAAGTATTTTACTGTCTGTGGAGAGATGTGTGCCCTACGAGTTAGAAGGTCGCTTGGTCATTGGCGTAGCCTCCAGCGCTGTATTTGATCTGAGCGAATCGGATGCCGTGTTCAAGAGCGAAGGAGAAGAGAAATATCGGAAGTTCCAAGAGTCAAATCTGACGACGCCTCTGCCCAAGGGCATCGCTTATCCTTTCATTAAACGGCTTTTGTCAGTGAACGACCTCTCGCCTGACCCATCGGATCCTCTGGTGGAGGTGGTCCTGCTTTCAAAGAACGACCCCGATACCGGCATGCGTGTGATGAAAACGATCGAACACTATGGCCTTCCTATGACGCGAGCTATTTTCATGCAGGGCCAATCTCCGTACCAATACATTCCTGCATTGAATATTGCTCTGTTCCTTTCTGGAGATAAAGAGGACGTCGAGGCAGCTATCAAAGCGGAACATCCTGCGGGTCGGATGCTTGAATCCCAATTCGATGACGACGAAAGCGATCAGACTTTACGCATCGCTTTCGACTTCGATGGCGTGCTTGCTGGCGATGAGTCTGAAGCAGTGATGCAAGCAGGTGGGCTCACCGAGTTCCATGAACACGAAGTAAAAAACGTCATGCAGCCTCACAATCCAGGGCCTTTGAAAGAGTTCATGGTACGTCTGGCGAAAATCCAGTCTGCTGAGGAGGCGCATAAAAAACTCAATCCCAGCTATAAAAACCGTATTCGTGTTTCCATTGTCACTGCCCGCAATGCGCCATCCCATGAGCGCGCATTGAATACGCTAAAAAGCTGGGGTGTGATGGCAAACGACGCATTTTTCTTGGGTGGTATTGATAAAGGTAAAGTGCTGGCCGTGCTGAAACCCCATATTTTCTTCGATGACCAATCTGGTCATCTAAAATCAGCCAGCGCGGTAGTACCATCCGTGCACATCCCCTTTGGTATTACAAATCAGCCTGGTCTGAAGGCTGCTCCAGTCGAAGTCCCTCAGACTCTGGAACAAATGGGTTAGATTAAAAAAGAGCGAGGATCAATGTACGGGCTGGGATCGATTTAAGTACTTCACCCGTACTGCTGAGGTTGGGGTGCGTACTCATGAGTTTGCGACGTAGAAATGACTCCCGTTATTGGTACTTCATCCCAAGGCAAGATTGGTGTCGGTCGATCATTTCCGCTTAGAGCAAAATCCGTTAGCAGGCTGCGGCGTACACCGAGTTCGTATCAAGGGCGCGAGAGATAGTTTTCCTAAGCCTCCTCGTTTGACGGAGTAACTTTGAGGGCGAAACCTACAAACTCTCCGGATCCCCAAAAAACATCTGTATCCGCGACCGCAACCACCGCTCCGCCGGATCGTTGTCCTGCGCGCCACGCCAGGCCATGTGCAACTCGAACGTCTGTACGTCCAGCGGCATGTCCTCGGCTCGCAGTCCGCCCGCCGCGGTGAGCGTCTCTGCCGCGTAGTCAGGCACGGTGGCGATGATGTCGGTGCCCGCGAGCAGGGTGCCCAGGCCATTGAACTGGGGCACGGCCAGTACCACGTGGCGCTTACGACCGAGAGTTTCCAGGGTTTCGTCGATGAAGCCGGACAGGTCGCCGGCGAACGACACCAGCGCGTGCGGGCGGGCGCAGAAGTCGTCCAGGGTCAGGGCGCCGGGTACGCTGTCGGCGCGCAGCAGCTTGGGCTTGCTGCGGCGCAGGACCTTGCGCTTGGCGTTGGCGGGCAGGTCGGCGGTGTAGCTGACGCCCACCGAGATTTCGCCGGAGGCCAGCAGGGTGGGCATCAGCAGGTAGTTGACCCGGCGCACCACCAGGACGATGCCCGGTGCTTCGGCGCGGATCCGCTTGAGCAACTGCGGCAGCAGGGCGAATTCGGCGTCGTCGGACAGGCCGATGCGAAACACCGAGGTGCTGGTGGCGGGGTCGAACTCGGCGGCGCGGCTGACGGCGGTGGAGATCGAGTCCAGCGCGGGGGAGAGCAGGGCGAAAATCTCCTGGGCCCGGGCCGAGGGCTCCATGCTGCGGCCGGTACGCACGAACAGCGGGTCATCGAACAGGTTGCGCAGGCGTGACAGCGCCGCACTGATCGCCGGCTGGCCGAGAAACAATTTCTCGGCGGCGCGGGTCACGCTGCGCTCGTGCATCAGCGTTTCGAACACGATCAGCAGGTTGAGGTCTACTCGGCGCAGGTCGTTGCGATTCATCGGTGCGTGTCGCCTTGCTCTGGTGGGTCGGGATGAATAGTACGGCCAAAGGCTGTTAACCTGCACGGATTTACCGGCCTCGGATCAATCGCAGGCATGTCGACTATTAATGGCCACTGATGGTCTAACCGGCAAAGCCCCGATAAAGTTCGTGGTAATACGAGATTCACACAGGCGAGGTATGCGATGTCCCGCATGATCCGGTTCCACAAGTTCGGCCCGGCCGATGTGCTGCGCTGCGAAGAGCAGCCCGAGCCGTCGCCGGCGGCCGGCGAAGTCCAGGTGCGCGTCCAGGCCATTGGCCTGAGTTGGTACGACGTGCTCTGGCGGCAGAACCTGGCGCCGTCCCACGCGCGACTGCCGGCCGGTATCGGTCATGAAATGGCCGGGGTGGTGACCCAGGTCGGCGAGGGTGTCGATGACATCGCGGTAGGCGACCGCGTCGCCAGCTTCCCGGCCACCAGCCCGAACGAGCATCCGGTGTACGGCGATGTCATCGTTTTGCCGCGCACGGCCATTACCCGCTACCCCGAACACTTGACGCCCATCGAAGCGAGCGTGCACTACACGCCGCTGCTGATCGCCTATTTCGCCTATGTCGACCTGGCACGGGCCAAGGCCGGACAGTCGGCGCTGGTGACCGATGCCAGCCACTGCGCAGGCCCGGCTTTCGTGCAGTTGGGCAAGGCCCTGGGCCTGAAGGTGATCGCGGCCACCAAGGAGCCCGAGCAGCGCGACTATCTGCTGGGCCTGGGCGCTGACAAGGTGATCGTCACCGAAGAGCAGGACTTGCTGATGCAGATCGGCAAGTACACCGATGGCCGCGGCGTGGATATGGTGCTCGACGGCATGGGCGGTCCGCAGATGTCACTGCTCGGCGATGTCCTTGCGCCGCGTGGCAGCCTGGTGCTTTATGGCCTGCAAGGCGGCAACCAGACGCCTTTCCCGGCGTGTGCGGCGTTTCAGAAGAACATTCAATTCCATGTGCACTGCATCGGCAACTTCACCGGCAAGCCTGAGCTGGGCATTGCTCAGGATCAGGTGGCGATGCAACGTGCGCTGCGCGATATCAATCAGTTCACTGCCGATAAGCTGCTGACACCACAGATCATCAGGGTCTACCCCTTCGAGGAGGTCGTGCAGGCGCACCGCCTGATGGATGATTGCCCGTGCGGCGGACGGATCGTGCTGGACTTGGGGGCCGCTCCCTGATCGAAGCGATGCGCTGATTGGGTGTCCCCGACAGCCGCCCCTGTACTCCCACCATGCGCCCTGTCGGGTGCGGGATTACAGGGGCGGCTTTTTGCATTGATGCGCATAGACTGATCGTTTGTTGGTCAGGCGCTGAAACTTCCTACAAACATTTAGTGCGTATCTGATATCTAAAATGTATGCAATGTCATCGGCATCTCATGCGGCGGCTCATATCCTTAAAACAAGCGGCGTAATCCTTATAGTCACCTTTGAATAACGATTAACTGAATGGTTTTTTTACGTTCATCTGTATCTGTTATTCAACGCATAACCCCCGATAATGGCCCTGTGACACCCAGGCTGAACGCCTGCGGCGGGGCCGGTTGCTTCAGTCTTTGGCTAGCGAGCGCGGGGATTGAAGCTGTGGCGCGTCAATAACCCAAAATAGTTGCGAGAAGCTGCTTCAAGTTTTCCTAGTTAGTTGTAGGAAATCTCCGGAATGCTGAATCAAACATATTCAGCAGTTCGACGACCCGAGGCTTTATTGCGCTCAAGGAATGGAGTGGAACACATGAGCAGTATCCATGATCAAGCAATGCACTACATCTATCAGCAAGTGCTGGAGCGGTTGCTCGACCATATGACCCAAGCCCAGCGTGCCTCGGTTCAGTTGTTGGTTCAGCGGCTGCTGGTGTCGGCTGGCGGCGTCGAGTATCTGCGCGATTTCCGGCTGTTGGTGTTGCTGGGATACGACCGCAGCAATGTCAGTCTGTTGGCGTTTCTACGGGCGGCGCAACTGAGTATTGCCTTGCGCGGCCCCGAGACCTTTCGCCTGCAAGTGGTCGTCAATGCCAGACCGGCATTGACCGACACGCTGCTCGACCACCTGGAACGAACCTTCGGCGCACTGTTTCTGCATGACGATCCGAGGGTCGAGTTGCTGCTGGCAGGTGCTGGCTACGTTCAGCCGTTCAGTCGCGACCCTTCGTGTACAGCCGAGTCGCAGCAAGCCGACCGCGACGCCTTGCTGGTGTTCGGCCATTTGTGTGCAGGCCAGCCTGAGGCGGTGCTGGGTAGTCGCTTGCACCTGGAGTTGGGCGATACCGTGCGCACGCTATTGCAGCGCGTGGCGCAACCCAGCGCCGTGATCACTGCCGTGCCCTTGCGCCAGCGTCAGCGCTTTGTGGCCTGGAGCCGCGCCGCGATGCGTGTCAGCGGTGAGCGGGGCGACGCGGCCTTGCACCGCTGTGCAGGCGCCTTGTGCGAGTTGCTCGGGCGCATGCACTGCACGCTAGCGTCCCCGCTGCAGCGGCCGGATCCTGTGCCTTACGGACGTAACGGTAAATTGGCGCTGCGCATCATCGCCGTCGATGACCTGCTTAACGAGCGGCGCGACGATGATCATCTGGTCGAGGCGCTGGGCCTCGGCGCGGCGTCATCTGCCAGCCCGACACCTCTGGCGGCGTTCTCCGATCCTGCCTATCTGGCGCACTTGCAGCGCCTGCGCACCCACTGGCTGGGAAGCGCCAACGATACCGCGTGGTTGGCAAGCGAGCCAGGGCACGCCATGCTCCAGCGCGCCTTCGGCATCGACGACGTGCAGTCCACCTGTCTGCTGTTCGCCCCCTTCGCCGAGCGAGGCGAAGGATTGGCGGCCTTCGTCCAGCGCTGTCATCCGGCCATGCGTGTGGCGCTGCCGTATCTGCACCGGGCGCTTCAGGGCGAGCCATGTCCGGACGCGGTGGTGCAGTGGCTGCTCGACACCAGCGGGCTGAGCCTGGCTCAACTGCGCGGTATCTATAACGGACGTATCGAGCCGACGGCCGCGCGGCTGATGCACCGACTGGCTCGCCGCGATGCGCGTCTGCGCCTGGTGCTACCACCGATGCTGCGCCTAGGCGTCACCGCGCCGATTGCCTGCTGATGGGACGTTCGGTACGTGGGGAGTTTGCCTATCAGGCGGTCTATCGCTATCTGCTCACGCAGATCACGCAAGTGCGGG
Organism: Pseudomonas sp. SC11; assembly: GCF_047039205.1. Classification (NCBI taxonomy): domain Bacteria; kingdom Pseudomonadati; phylum Pseudomonadota; class Gammaproteobacteria; order Pseudomonadales; family Pseudomonadaceae; genus Pseudomonas; species Pseudomonas sp. SC11. The sequence goes on from NZ_CP178183.1 coordinate 2,590,624, forward strand.
GGACTGAGGATGAGCGTCTGCCTTCGTTGCGCGATCTGGCACGACGGCTGCGCGTCTCGCTGGCTACCGTGCAGTGCGCCTACAGCCTGCTGGAGGCCGAGGGTCGCGTACATACAGTGCCCAAGTCGGGCTACTACGCTCGACCAGCGCACCTGGGGCCCAACGAGACAGTGCACCAGGCATTGCCTTTGAGCGGTTCCCCGCCACCCTGTGCGACGCTCGAACCGTTGCTGTTGGCCCACGAGCGGCGGCTGGGTGGTCAGGCGCAGGAGGAGCGGGTCGCTCAGGCGGTGCTGTGCCGCGCGATTGCCGCGCGGCTGACGCATTCATCAAGCCTTTACTGGCGGGCCGAAGACGTCTGTCTGTCGCCCGACTTACCGGCATTGCTCTCTACCTCGTTGCACGCCTTGAATCTGCAGGGCAGCACGATCCTGGTGGCCACGCCCTGTTGCGCACGAGACGTTCAGGTGCTTGAGCAATTGGACATGCGGATTGTGGAGTGGCCCCTTGAGGTGCCGGACTTCGACGCACTGGCGCGGCTGCTGGAGGCGGAACAGGTGCACCTGGCAGTGATGCCCGCCTGCCTTGCCAGCCCGCCCGGGCGCTGGCTTTCGCCTGACGAACAACGCGAGTTGGCACGCTTGCTCGGCCTTCATGGGGTTTGGCTGCTGGAGAACGATCAGGACAGCGAACAGTGTTTCGCAGGATCGCCGGCATCGCACCTTCGCGATTGGGTGGACCCGCGCCGGCTGTTGGTGCACGGCACATTGGAGGCGATTGTCGGCGCAGAAGCCCCCATTGCCTATCTGCTCAGCCCGCATGCTGAGGTGCGCGAAGCCGTAGCGCGGCGCAACTTCCGGCTTCCACCCCGACGTGTGTTGGCTGTGGCGCGTGTACTGAGCCGATCGGATCTGGACAGCCAGCTTGAGCAGGCACGATCGACGCTGCGAGGGCGCATGGCGACACTCTGCCAGTTGATGGATCAGCACCACCTCGGTGACTGGCTGGCCTACGCTGCGCCGCAGGGCGGATACACGCTGTGGTGCCGTTTGCATCGATCCATCGACATCGATAGCCTGTGCGCTCGCCTGCACAGTCCTGCGCTGCGGGTGGTTGCCGGTACTCGGTTCAGTGTGCAGGGGCTGTTTGAACAGTGCCTGGCGCTGAGCTGGGAGGGCGACGATGCAGCGGCACTGGGTCAGGCGCTCGCGGACCTGGCCCGAGCCTTGTCAGACCTCCACGGTGCCGACCAGCCGGTTGCGGGATGACCGCCGATCCGGCGCGCTTGCCAGAATCCGTGATCTGTATGTATAACCAGTGCTTCTCCGTTCAGCTTCCGATCCTTCGCCGTGATTGCCCACTCCGTCGACGACCCGTTCTATTACCTGCACAACTTCCGGCAAGTGCTGCGTTGGGTCGAGCAACGCTATGCCGACCTGCTCGACGCCGAAGATCAGGCGTTTCTCGTACAGTTTGCAGGCCTGCCCCAGCCTGCCCAAGCCCTGTTAGTGCGCATGGTGATGCGCAAGGGCGAACTGTTTCGCGATGACCGCCTGCACTATGCCGAGATCGGCGACACCGCCCAGGCCCTGGCGCCGTTGCTGAGCCTCGGCTGGGTCTGTGCAGAGCCGGTACTGACGTTGGAGCAGTTGTTCGCGCTGCTGCGCAAGGACGAACTCGCGTGCTGCTTCGCCAATGACCTCAGCCAGCCCAAGGCCACCAAAGCGCGACTATTGGCTGAGCTGCAAGCGCTGGAGTTGGTCGAGCGCCCGTTGCACGCCTGGTACGCCGAGGCGCCGCTGCGCATCCTGCACTGGCGCCGGCAACCGTTGTGCGACCGTTTGCGCTTGTTGTTCTTCGGCAACCTGTATCAGGACTGGTCCGAATTCGTGCTGGCCGATCTGGGGCTGCTGCGCTACGAGCAGGTCAGCTTCAGCCGCGACTCGCGCGCCCTGCGCCAGCGCGCCGATGTCGATCTGGCCATGGCGCTGCACGCCTGCGCCGAGCGACTGGAGCAGGGCGAGGCGCCGGAGGGGCTGGTGCTGCTGTTGGGTCGTCTGGTCAGTGACAACCCTTGGCTGGCGCGGCGCCGCACCCGGTTGCTGTATGCCATCGGCCAGCGCTGTGAGCGCCTGGGTGACTGGGCGCAGGCGGCTGCGGTGTATGAAGGGCTCGCCCACCCGCAGGCGCGGATTCGTCGGGTGCGGGTGTTCGAGCGCAGCGAGCAGTGGGAGAGGGCGCATGCGCTCGCTCTGCACATGGCCCAGGCGCCGGCTAACCCGCTGGAGGTGCAGGCACTGGCGCGCATGCTGCCGCGCCTGAGCCGCAAGCTCGGCGGGCCACCGCATCGGCGCAGGGCTTCGGCGGTGCAGGAACTGATCGAGCTGCAATTGCCTCTGGACAGTGCCGGGCAAGGCGTCGAGCGTGCCGTGCGTGCGCATCTGCAGCAGTCCGGGGGCGAGGTGCACTATGTGGAAAACACCCTGTTCAACAGCCTGTTCGGCCTGCTGTGCTGGGAGGCAGTTTTCGCGCCGCTGCCCGGCGCCTTCTTCCACCCTTACCAAGCCGCGCCGCAGGACCTTCACGACGACGACTTCCAGACCCGCCGCGCCGCGTTGTTCGAGGCCTGCTTCGCTCAGCTCGACGACGGTCGCTATCGCCAGACCATCCGCGACCGCTTCGCCGCCAAATACGGCTTGCAGTCGCCCTTCGTGTTCTGGGCCGCGCTGAATGAAAACCTGATCGAGCAAGCGCTGGCCTGTGTGCCGGCGCAGCATCTGAAGCACTGCTTCGTGCGGCTGTTGCAGGACATTCGCAACAATCGCACCGGCATGCCCGATCTGATCCAGTTCTGGCCCGAACAGGCGCGCTACCAGATGATCGAGGTCAAGGGGCCGGGCGATCGTCTGCAGGACAACCAGTTGCGCTGGCTGGAGTTCTGTCGGGAGCACGCCATGCCGGTGGCGGTGTGTCATGTGCGTTGGTGCGAGGCGGTGGCGTGAGCCTGAGCGTGGCCGTCCGCGCACTGTGCGAGTTCGCCGCCAAGGTGGGCGATCTGGACCTGCGTTTCACCCCTTCGCCCACCGCCCAGCAAGGCATGGAAGGCCATCGACAGGTGGTTGCACGCCGCGACCCCGGCTATCAGTCGGAGGTGTCGCTCGAAAGCGAGTACCAAGGTTTGCGTGTGCGTGGCCGCGCCGACGGCTACGATCCGGTGCGCAATCGCGTGGAAGAGATCAAGACCCACCGTGGCGACTTGACCCGCCAGCCGGACAACCACCGCCAACTGCACTGGGCCCAGGCCAGGGTTTATGCCTGGCTGTTGTGTCAGTCGCGAGGGCTGGCGCAGATGGAAGTCACCCTGGTCTACCTGGACATCGACAGCGACCGCCAGACGCTTTTCAGCGAGCAGCTGCAGGCCGACGATCTGCAGCGTTTCTTCGAGACGCTGTGCCAGCGCTACATTGGCTGGGCCCAGGCCCAGCGCCTGCGCCAGGCCGAACGCAACCGCGACTTGCAACGTCTGGCGTTTCCTTACCCGCAGTTTCGCCAGGGCCAGCGCCAGTTGGCCGAAACCCTGTACAAGGCGGTCGCCACCGGGCGCTGTCTGATGGCCCAGGCCAGCACCGGCATCGGCAAGACGCTCGGTACGCTGTTCCCGCTGCTCAAGGCCATGGTTCCGCAGCAACTGGACAAACTGTTCTTCCTCACGGCCAAGACTCCGGGTCGGGCTCTAGCGCTCGATGCACTGCGCCAGATCAGCGCCGCTACCGCGCAACCTGGGCTGCGAGCGCTGGAGCTGATTGCCCGGGACAAAGCTTGCGAGTATCCCGACCGCGCTTGCCACGGCGAGTCCTGCCCACTGGCCAAGGGCTTTTACGATCGTCTGCCGGCGGCGCGCGAGGCGGCGTCGCACGTGCCGCTGCTCGATCGCGCCGCGCTGCGCGAGGTGGCCCTGGCCCATGAGGTCTGTCCTTACTACCTGGGGCAGGAGATGGCGCGTTGGGTTGACGTGGTGGTTGCCGACTACAACTACTACTTCGATGCCCACGCGCTGCTGTTCGGCCTGACCCAGCTCAACCAGTGGCGCGTGGCAGTGCTGGTGGACGAAGCGCACAACCTGGTCGAGCGCGGTAGGGCCATGTACAGCGCCAGTCTCGATCAGGGTCAGTTGATGGCGCTGCGTCAGCGCAAACCGGCCGGATTGACCACTGTGCTGGAGCGCCTCAATCGTCAATGGAACGCCCTGTACAAAGAGCAACAGGCCCCGTATCACGCCAGCGAGCCGGTCCCCGACGCCTTCATCAGGGCATTGCAGCAGTGTACCGGGGTGATCCAGGAGCACCTGGAACAGATGCCTGCCCAAGTCGATCCGCAGGTGTTGCAGTTCTATTTCCAGCTCCTGCAGTTCACCCGAGTGGCGGAGCTGTTCGATGAACACTTCCTGTTCGACATTCAACTGCGCAACGGCCCCCGGCGCCGGCGGCTGGCGACGCTGACGCTGCGCAATGTGGTGCCTGCGCGCTTGCTCGCACCGCGCATGGCCGCCGCGCGCAGCGTCACGCTGTTCTCGGCGACCCTCGGCCCGCGACGGTTCTATGCCGATCTACTGGGCATGCCCGCCGACACCGGCTGGCTGGAGGTCGCCGCGCCATTTCGTGCCGAGCAGCTACAGGTGCACATCGTCAGCCAAGTGTCGACCCGCTACCAGCAACGGCAGCGCTCCCTGGCCCCCATCGTCGAGCTGATCGCCGGGCAATATCATCGTCAACCCGGCAACTATCTAGCGTTCTTCAGCAGTTTCGAGTATCTGCAGCAGGTCGCTTCGCTGTTCGCCGAGCGGCACCCCGAGGTGACGCAATGGTGTCAGGCCCCGGGTATGGACGAGGCCGCGCGGGAAGCTTTCCTGGCGCGCTTCGTCGAGCAGGGGCAGGGTGTCGGCTTCGCGGTGCTCGGCGGTGCGTTCGGTGAAGGTGTGGACCTGCCCGGTACGCGTCTGATCGGCGCCTTCGTCGCCACCTTGGGCTTACCGCAGGTCAATCCGGTCAACGAACAGTTCAAGGCGCGCCTTGGACGTCAGTTCGGTGCCGGCTTCGATTACACCTACCTGTATCCGGGCGTACGCAAGGTGATCCAGGCGGCCGGTCGGGTGATTCGGGGGGAACAGGATCGCGGCGTGTTGTTTCTGATCGACGAGCGCTTCAGCGAACCGCGCGTGCAGCAGATGTTTCCCGCCTGGTGGCAGATCGCCGAGTGAGCGGCGTGTGGCCATCGCGCCGCCGTGCAACTCCCAGTACACTGCGCGTTCCAACACCTACATCCGTAGAACTCGAGGTTTTGCATGACGCTCAGTCCTTTGGCAGGCAAGCCGGCTCCCGCCAGCGTGCTGGTCGATATTCCCCGCCTGTTGACGGCCTACTACACCGGTCGCCCGGACGCCTCCATCGCCGCCCAGCGCGTGGCCTTCGGCACCTCGGGACACCGTGGCACTTCGTTCGAGCTGAGCTTCAACGAGCACCATGTGTTGGCCATCACCCAGGCGATCTGTCTGTATCGCCAGGAAAAAGGCATTGATGGCCCGCTGTTCATCGGCGCCGACACCCACGCCTTGTCAGCCCCGGCTGCCGCCAGCGCGCTGGAAGTCTTGGCGGCCAATGGCGTGCAGGTGCGGCTGTCCAAAGATGACGAATACACCCCGACACCGGCGGTGTCCCACGCCATTCTCTGCTACAACCGCGGGCGCCAGCAGGGACTGGCCGACGGTATCGTCATCACCCCGTCGCACAATCCGCCCCAGAGCGGCGGCTTCAAGTACAACCCGCCCAACGGCGGACCGGCCGACAGCGATGTGACTAAGTGGATCGAAGCCAAGGCCAATGAACTGCTGGCGGCCGAGCTGGCCGGCGTCAAACGCATCCCCTACGCCCAGGCGTTGCAGGCCGCGACCACCGAGCGCCATGACTACCTTGGCAACTACGTCGCCGACCTGGAAAACGTCATCGACTTCGAGGTCATTCGCAACGCCAAGCTGCGCCTGGGCGTCGACCCATTGGGTGGCGCTGGCGTGCGCTACTGGTCGGCCATCGCCGAGCTCTATGGCCTGGATCTGGAAGTGGTCAACACCGAGGTCGATCCAACCTTCCGCTTCATGAGCGTCGACTGGGACGGGCAGATCCGCATGGACCCATCCTCGCCCCACGCCATGCAAGGCCTGATCGGCTTGCGCGAGCGCTTCGACGTGGCGTTCGCCTGCGACCCGGACCACGACCGCCATGGCATCGTCACTGCTGACGGGCTGCTGCAGCCGAACAACTACCTGGCCGTGGCCATCGACTATCTGTTCCGTCATCGCCCGCACTGGCGTCACGACGCAGCCGTCGGCAAGACCGTGGTGAGCAGTGGGATGATCGACCGGGTCACCGCTCAACTGGGCCGTGAGCTCTACGAAGTGCCAGTGGGCTTCAAGTACTTCGCCCAAGGCCTGTTCGAAGGCACGCTCGGCTTTGGCGGCGAGGAAAGTGCCGGCGCCTCGTTCCTGCGCCTGGACGGCAGCGTCTGGGCCACCGACAAGGACGGCCTGATTCCAGCACTGCTGGCGGCCGAGATGACCGCCCGCACCGGACGCAACCCGAGCCAGGCCTACGCTGACCTCACCGCCACCCTGGGCAAACCCTACGCCACCCGTGTAGAGGCCAAGGCCGATGCCCGGCAAAAAGCGCTGCTGAGCAAGCTGGCGCCCGAGCAGGTCACGTCCACCGAGCTGGCAGGCGAAGCCATCGAGCAGATTCTCAGCCACGCGCCTGGCAACGGTCAGGCCATCGGTGGTCTGAAGGTGATGACCGCCAATGGCTGGTTCGCCGCACGTCCATCGGGCACCGAGGACATCTACAAGATCTACGCCGAAAGCTTCATCGACGAAGCGCACCTGCAGCGACTGGTACAGGAAGCGCAGGTCTTGGTGGATGCCGCGATCCGCTGAAGCCGCTGATGCATGAGCGTCAACAAGAATCCGAGGACTGCCTGGCAGCCCTCGGATTCATGCATTCAGGAGGATTGAACCTCAGGCAACATCCACCAGCACGATCTCGCTGTCTTCGATCGCCGTGACCCGCACGACCCGTTCATCTTCGACGGCGACGCCATCTCGTGCATGGGCGCGCACGCCATTGACTTCGATCACACCCTTGGCTGGCACCAGGTAACCACGGCGCCCCTCATCGAATCGGTACTCGGCACTTTCGCCAGCGTGCAGGGTGGCCGCCACCAAGCGTGCATCGGCGCGGATGCGCAGGGTATCGCCGGGTTCCTCACGGCCGCTGGCCAAGGTGACGAAGCCTTCGCCACGCTCGCCTTTGGGAAACGGACGAGTGCCCCAGGACGGCGCTCCACCGACGTTCTCCGGCACGATCCAGATCTGGAAAATACGCGTGTCGACCGGCTCAAGGTTGTATTCGCCGTGAACGATGCCGGTCCCGGCACTCATCACCTGAACGTCCCCGGCTTCGGTACGGCCCTTGTTGCCCAGGTTGTCCTGGTGACTGATTGCCCCCTCACGCACGTAAGTGATTATTTCCATGTCCCGATGAGGATGGGGTGGGAATCCGCTGCCGGCCGCGATCAGGTCGTCGTTCCACACCCGCAGGTTGCCCCAGTTCATACGCTGCGGGTCGTAGTACTCGGCGAAGGAAAAGTGATGGTGGGCATCGAGCCAGCCATGATTGGCGTGGCCCAGGCTCTCGAAGGGGCGCAGTTGCAGCATGGTGGAGTCCTCGTTAATTCGTGATGGAGCCATGATGCGCCGATTGAATATCGAAATTAAGCGTAAATATCGACTCAGATTGATCGGCTGGGTTGATTAATAAATATGCTGTGCTTTCTACGTTTCATCGCCTAATTGCCTGATCTGCAAGCCGAAGCTGGTACTTTTCGGCGGATCGTTGGAACATGCTCGCCTGATTCGTTTAGCCCTGGAGAGACCGTGTCCCACGAGCAGCCGCCATCGTCGCCGCCCGACCTGACCCCGCCCGCGCAGTTGCCGTGGCTACGCCGCCTGGCTGCGCGCCTGTTGGGTCGCGGACTGAGCCGATTACAGGCGCAGCATCGCGATTCCTGGTTCCTGGGTCACGCCATTGGCCAGCGCAGCGGACACACCGACGGTGTGCGCGATGGCTACGAGCGTGGGCGCGCCGAAGGCTATGAAGCCGGGCGTCAGGTGCTGGTGATTCGTGACTGTCGCGATGACACGCCTGCTGTGCCAGGGCAGGACAACAACCTGTTCGACGATTGGCGTCTGTCGCTCACCGCCGACCTGAAAAAGCGCTTCAAGGCCGATGTCGCCCAGCGCCTGCCGGCCACCGCCCAGCCCAGTGCGGCGCAGTGGAAGCTGATCTTCAGCGACACGCCCAGCACCTGCGTGGTGGCCGGTGCGGGGGCGGGCAAGTCCACATCCCTGGTGCTGCGCATCCTGCTGCTGCGTCATTACCTGGGCTTCGAACTCGATGCCATGACCGTGGTGACCTTCACCCGGGAGTCGCGCAGGGACTTTATCAAGCGCCTGGTGCAGGTGTTCGGGCTGTGGCACGTCGAGATGTCACCGGCCACTGCCCGCGAGTTGGTGCGCACCTTCCACTCACGCATCCTGCAGCTGGTGCGCAGCCTGCCGGGCTTTTCCCAACTGCGGGCGTTCGAGACGCTGGGCAATGACCTGCCGGCAGGCAGCGAGGCGTTGGCAGAAAGTATCGCGTTCGACCTGCGCCTGAATGACGCCCAGCGCCAGGCCATGAACCTGTGCTACCGCGATCTGCTCGCTGAAAGCCCACGCTTCGCTGAACTGGTGGCCTCCTTGCGTCGCGAGGCGCTGCTGCTCAAACCGTTGGATCCGGACCATCCGGATGTGCAGAAGCGCGTGCAGGTCACCCAATTGGCTGCGCAGCGGGACGAAGAGTTGTGCGATGTGATCGAAGACCTGTGGTTCGCGGCCGGCGCCTGGCCCATCAAGGGCATCGAGCCGTGCCGTGAGACCGTGCAGATACGTGGGCAACGCTTTCACGTGCATGGGCGCCTCGCAGGGCAGGACACCTGGGTCGTGTTAGGCTTCGACCCCGGCGAGAGTGCTCAGTATCAGCGACCCGGCGCCAAACTTTCGGTGCGCGCAGAATGGTCGGTCAAGCGCACATTGCTTCAAGCTTTTTGCGACAAGCCCCTGATTTGGCTGGATAACTACGACAGCGCCAAACGGCTGGCCGGCACCCTCGCCGGGGATGCCGTCGCCGGGCCGGGGTTCGAGTTCAAGGTCAAGGGTGAACTGGCAGCGGCCCCTTTGCTCGACGCGTTCGTCTCCGCTGCCGGTTTCATCGAAAACCTGGGCCTCGATGTCGGGCGTGCGGTAGCGGACCTGAGCTTCCCGTCAGGCGATGCCGATGCGTCATTTTTCGAAGCGTTGGCGCTGTATTGGAAGGCGTTCGAAAACCATCTGCTGGGGATGTCGCCGCCGGTCATGACCTATAACCGCATGTTCGCGCTGTTCGGCGAGCTCAACCCGCAGAATCTGCGACTGCTGCCTGATACGCTGCTGCGTCCGATGGCTCACCTGATGCTCGACGAGTTCCAGGACGTCTCGCCACAGATCGTCAGTTGGCTGCGCGCCACACTGGCTGAAATCCGCCGGCGCGGTCCGAGTCTGACTACGGGGCGTACCGCGGCGCATTCTTCCTTGCTGTGCGTGGGCGACGACTGGCAGTCGATCTATGGCTGGCGCGGCAGCTCGCCCGATTACTTCATCGGCTTCACCCAGACCTTTCCATCACCTGCCAACACCCGTGTGTTGATGGTCGAGAATTACCGCAGCCAGCAGCACATCATCGACGCCGCCGAGCACTTGGTGCGTGGCGCGCCGGCGATCGGAGGCAAGAAAGCCAGGGCCAGCGGCGCCGCCGCCGAGCTGCCGCTGTCGGCCGTGAAGGTATTCGAGCGCGACGACGAGGCCATGGCCCGCACCGTGGCCGAGCACTACGAACAAGGGGAAAGTATCCTAATCCTGTTTCGAAAATCGTCAGATAAGACACTGATTTTAAAAAGTATTGATCAATTACTTAAGGTGGAGTCTGAACTGCCGGCTGACCGCCGGCGAATCCGCCTGCTGACCTATCACAGTGCCAAGGGGCTGCAAGCCGATACCGTCTTCATGCTTGGCGATTGCCAGTACCTCACTCGCTCACCCCACAAGAACCAGCTCTACCGTTTGGCAGGTTTGGCTCGCGATGGCGATGCGCAAGGCTACGACAATGCGCAGAAAGACGAAGTGCAGCGCCTGGCCTACGTCGGCGTCACCAGGGCGATCAGGCACTGTTATTGGTACGTGGAGCAACCGGATGGCGAGGCCAGGGCGCTGCCTAGCGCTGCGCGCAGGGTCGATGCCCGGCTGCCGTGTTTCGACGATCTGCGCGGATGAGCCGGTCGAGGCCAGGCGCTGTTGCGTGAACTGATTGGCGGCGTCGCGTCTGCCTAAGTGACGGTCGCGCTCGGGCCTTTGGCCAGTGCCCTGATGGTCCAAGGTGGTTCACTCGCCCGCGTTGTTTCGGACGTCGGGCCATGCCAGGGAGCGCGCCATGCCTACGCAGTCCATGCCCAAGGATTACCTGCTGGACCTCAACGGTATCGAGATGGCAGTCCGCACGTGGGGAGAGCAGGGAGCCATTCCGGTGCTCGCGCTGCACGGCTGGCTGGATAACGCGGCCTCGTTCGAGCGCCTGGCGCCGCTCATGGAGGACTGTTTCATCGTGGCCCCCGACCTGATTGGGCACGGTCGCTCCGATCATCGACGCGAAGACAGCGGGTACTACCTCTGGGAGCATGCCGAAGATGTTCTGGCATTGGTCGATCGCCTGGGGCTTGGGCCTTTCCATGTTGTGGCGCACGGCATGGGCAGTGGCATCGCCTCGATACTCGCCCTGCTCACCAGCACTGTCGTCAGCATGACCTTTCTCGACGGCATGGGAGTTCCCTTCACCGTCGATGAGGGCGAGCGGCTGCCGCATCTGGCCCGCGCCTATCGGCTCAAGCGCATGGTGCAGCGCAGCCAAGCGGGCAGCACCGAGCCGTTGTCGGGCAGTAGATTCGAGAACCTCGAGCAAGCCATGGGACAGCGTCGCGACCGATTGGGCGCTGAGGTATCCGAGGAGGCAATCAGGGTACTGGCTCAGCGAGACCTGCTGCAGACGGGCGATGGCTATCGCTGGCGCCATGATGAACGGCTGGCGCTCCCGGAAAGCATGCCCTTGACCGAGAAAGAGGCGTGCAAGCTGCTCCAGCAGATTCACTGCCCGTTGTACCTGATTCTGGCCCGCCAGGGCATGTGTGCAGGCCCCGTGTTCAACCGCCGTAAATCCGCCTTGCCCGCTCATGCGCAGGTGTCGTGGTACCCGGGTGGGCACCATTTTCACCTCGATGAACCTGAGCGAGCCTTGGCCGAGCAGATAGGGCGGATTCTGGCGCGCCATGAAGGCGCGCCAGTACTGCGTCGCGTCAACGAGTGAGTATTGCTAGGCAGGCAGCGGTGTAGCGGGTTGCACCGCGTCAATGCCACTCAGCGATTGGCGCCGCCATCGCCCTGCGCGCCCGCGCCTTCTGACCCGGTTTGATCCATACCTGGCAGGTCAGCATCATCCTTTTGCTTGATCGACGGGCTTTCGCTCTCGGCGTTGGGCACACGTGGGTCGGTGTCCCGAGGCATGGGCTGCTGGATGGGATTGAGGGTGCTGTCCACCCCAGGCGCAGGGCCTGGGTTGTGCGGGTCGTCCGGGTAGGTGGTGCCAGTGCCGACGGCCATCGCCAGCGGTGAGCACAACAGGGCAGCCAGCAGGCAGGAACGGGTCAGGGATCGCTTCATGGGGCAAACTCCTTTGCGCAGAACAGGGCGTGTTTCCCTTGGGCCCTGTCATGCGCGGCAAGGTGCCATTATCCCGACCGACGGTCAGACAACCGTCGACAGCAACATGATGAAGATGATGCCGACCACCGAGAGGAGGGTTTCCATCATGCTCCAGGTCTTGAAGGTTTCAGCGACGGTCATGTTGAAGTACTGCTTGACCAACCAGAAGCCGGCGTCATTGACGTGGGAGAGGATCAGCGAGCCGGCACCGGTGGCCAATACCAACAGCTCACGGTTGACCCCAGGCACCAGCTCGATCACCGGCGCGACGATGCCGGCGCCGGTGATGGTGGCTACCGTCGCCGAACCGGTGGCGATACGAATCACTGCGGCCACCAGCCAGGCCAGCAGGATCGGTGAGATTTCGGCTTGGACCGCCATCTGCCCGATCACGTTGCCGACGCCGGTATCGACCAGCATCTGTTTGAAGCCGCCCCCGGCGCCGACGATCAGCACGATGGCTGCGGTGGGCGCCAGGCTGTGGTCGAGCATCTCCATGATCTGCTGACGGCTGAAGCCGCGCGCCGAACCGAAGGTATAGAAGGCCAGCAGCAGGGCAGCGAGCAGGGCGGTGATCGGGTGCCCGATCAGGTCCATCCATTGGCGCACGATATGGTCGGTCGGCAGCACCACGTCGGCGAAGGTCTTGAGCAGCATCAGCGCGACCGGCAACAGCACGGTGACCAATGTGATGGTGAAGCTGGGCAGGTTCTTCTGGTCCGATTCGCGGGCGATCTGGTCCATCAGTTCCTGGGAGGGGTTGCCGGGGATGTAGCGCGAAATGAAGTTGCCGAACAACGGGCCGGCGATCACGGCAGTGGGCAGTGCTACCAGCAGGCCATAGAAGATTGTCTTGCCGATATCGGCGTGGAAGATGCCGATCGCCAGCAGCGGTCCCGGATGCGGCGGCACCAGGCCGTGCACCACTGACAAACCCGCCAGCAACGGGATGCCGATCTTCACCAGCGATACGCCCGAGCGGCGCGCGACGATGAATACCAGCGGGATCAGCAGCACGAAGCCGATCTCGAAGAACAGCGGGATGCCGACGAGGAAGGCGGCGAACATCATCGCCCAGTGCACCTTTTGCTTGCCGAAGGCGCGGATCAGCGTCTGCGCGATCTGGTCGGCGCCGCCGGAGTCGGCCATCAGCTTGCCGAGCATGGTGCCCAGCGCGAGGACGATGCCGACGAAGCCGAGCACGCCGCCGAAGCCGTCCTGGAACGATTTCATGACCTTGGCCACCGGCATGCCCGAGGTCAGGCCGAGAAAACCGGCAGCCAGGGTCAGGGCGACGAAGGGGTGGACCTTGAAATGGGTGATCAGCAGGATCAGTCCGACGATGGTGACCAGCGCGTCGAGCAGCAGGTAGGTATCAGTAGCCAGTCCGAACATGGGAGTCTATGCCTCGGTCTTGTCGTTGTTGTAGTGGCGGAGCAGGGTAGGTCTTGAGTGCAAGGCATCAAGACAGCGCTATCTTTGGTGAGCCGGAAAACCGCACTCAGGCGGTTCGCGCCAGGCTCCGCTCACCGCAGGGCTTTAGCCAGTCGTTCACACGCTCGGCCAGCGCGGCGATCGGACGTGTGGCATCCAGCGCAAGCGTGAGGGGTTCGCCGTGAGGCGGCTCGAGGGCCGCGAACTGGCTGTCGATCAGGCTGGCGGGCATGAAGTGGCCGGGGCGGGCCAGCACGCGGCGCTCGGCTTCCTCGGGGCTCAGCTCGAGAAATACGAAGCCAAGGCCCGGCATGGCCTGGCGCAACGTTTCACGATAGCGGCGCTTGAGCGCGGAGCAGGTGAGGATGGGGCGCTCGCCGGCCTTGACGATGGCCTGCAGTTCTTCGCCCAGGCGCGTCAGCCAACCGGCGCGGTCGTTGTCGTCCAGGGGAATACCGGCGCTCATCTTGCGGATGTTTTCGGCAGGGTGGAAAGCATCGCCTTCGATCAGGCGACCGCCGCTTCGGGCCGCGATGGCCGAGCCGACGCAGCTTTTGCCGCAGCCTGCCACGCCCATGACCACGATGGCGCAAAGGGAAGGGTTCATCGGTACCTCCTGCGGGGTAAGACAGCGCTGTCTCACGCTCGACGAGCCGTGGTGCAGGCGCCACCCTCCCGGGTGTTATTGATTTTGTGATACGCAGTTCGGACTGCTGCAACGATTGAGGCGTTGCCTGCATCCTGAGACAGCGCTACCTTAGAGACCGTTCCCCCTTTCTGCAAGTAGTAAAATTACAACATCCATGACCCGCATCGGCTCCCGCACCACCGGTCGTCCCACCCTGGCCGAAGTCGCCAGATTGTCCGGGGTTTCCCCGATCACCGCTTCGCGCGCGTTGCGCGGCGTCAGCACCGTTGCCCCGGCGTTGGTGGAAAAAGTCGTGGCAGCGGCCGCGAGCCTGGGCTACGTGGCCAATCCCGCCGCACGCGCCCTGGCTTCGGCGCGCAGCCACTCGGTGGTGGTGCTGATTCCGTCGTTGTCCAACCAGTTGTTCATCGACACCCTCGAAGCGATCCATGAGGTGATGCGTCCGCGTGGCCTGGAAGTGCTGATCGGCAATTACCACTACGATGTCGGCGAAGAAGAGAACCTCATCCGCAATTATCTGGCCTACCAGCCCTGCGGCATCCTGCTGACCGGCTTCGAGCGCAGTGAGGCCTCGCGGCAGATGCTCGCGGCCAGCGGCGTGCCTTGCGTGCACATGATGGAACTGGGCGGTGAGCCGGGCGATTTGTCGGTGGGTTTCTCCCAGCAGTGCGCCGGTCGCGCCGCCGCCGAGCATTTGATCGCCCGTGGTCGGCGGCGTCTGGCCTTCATCGCGGCGCAGTTGGACCCGAGGGTGATGCAGCGCGCCGAGGGTTTCCGGCAGGCCCTGCGCGAAGCCGGGCTGGCCGCACCGACGCTGGAGGTGCTCGATCCGCAGCCGTCGTCCATTGGCCTGGGCGGCGAATTGTTCAGTCGTCTGCTGGAACAGGCGCCGGATGTGGACGGGATTTTCTTCTGCAATGACGACCTGGCTCAAGGCGCTGTGTTGCAAGCCCTTCGCCAGGGTATCGAGGTGCCTCAGCAGGTGGCCATGGTCGGCTTCAATGACCTGCCGGCCTCGGCGCACATGGTGCCGCGACTGACGTCCATCCGAACCCCGCGCGCCGCCGTGGGGCGCCATGCTGCCCAGGCGCTGCTGAACCTGCTCGACGGAAAGCGTGTGGTCGATGAGCGCCAGGACATGGGCTTCGAACTGGTCGTGCGGGAGAGTTCCTGAACCCCCACTGCAGTCATCGGGACACTGGACAAACGGCGATGCCGCATCGCTTGCATGGTGCCAATTCCGTTATATGCTCTGCACATTCCCGCCCATACAAGGAGGTTCGGCGCATGTTCGGTTTTCAGCGCAAGTCCGATTCGATGCACAACGAGCGCTGCCGGGAGGCGTTGGCTGCGGTGCAAGCCAAGCTGGCCGCGATCAGCCGGTCGATGGCCATGATCGAGTTCTCCGTTGACGGCGTCATCCTCCAAGCCAATGCCAAGTTCTGTGCTGCAATGGGCTACACGGTCGATGAGATCCTCGGCCAGCATCATCGCCTGTTCTGCGAGCCCGAGTACGCCAAGAGTGCCGAGTATCAGCAACTGTGGCACGAACTGAGTCAGGGCAAGGCCATCAGCGGCACCTTCGAGCGCCTCGACAAGGCGGGCCGCGAGGTGTGGCTGGAGGCAAGTTACATGCCGGTGCTCGACGAGCAGCAGCAGGTGACCAGCGTGATCAAAGTGGCGGCCGATGTCACCCAGCGCTCCCGTGAATCCCATGAGCGCGAGAGCCTGCTCCAGGCCATCGGGCGCTCGATGGCGGTCATCGAATTCACCCCCGAAGGGCGGGTGATCGCCGCCAACCAGAACTTCCTCGACACCATGGGCTATCAGCTCGATGAGGTGGTCGGACGCCACCATGGTCTGTTCTGCCACCCCCATGAGCGTGAATCGGAGCAGTACCGACAGTTCTGGGCATCGCTGAACCGCGGCGAGTACCATTCCCACCGCTTCGAGCGCATCGATAGACAAGGCCGGACAGTGTATCTGGAGGCTTCCTATAACCCGATGTTCGACAGCAAGGGCCGCCTGTACAAGGTGGTCAAGTTCGCCAGCGATATCACCGACCAGATCAGCACCCAGCAGAGCGCAGCCGAGGCCGCCCATGCCAGTTCGGTGCAGACCGACGCTTGCGCGCGCAAGGGCACCGAGGTGGTGCAACAGGCCGTGCAGGTGATCGAGCAGATCTCCGTCGAGCTCAACGACGCCGCGCGCAGCATCGACGCCGTGAGTCGGCAGTCAGAGGTGATCGGGCAGATCGTGTTGACCATTCGCGGGATCGCCGACCAGACCAACTTGCTTGCGCTCAATGCAGCCATCGAGGCGGCGCGGGCCGGGGAGCATGGTCGAGGGTTTGCGGTGGTCGCCGATGAAGTGCGCAGCCTGGCGGCACGCACCAGCAAGGCGACGCTGGAGATCGTCGAGGTGGTGCGCCAGAACCAGGATCTGTCGTTGACTGCAGTTGCCAGCATGCAGTCGAGCCTGTCACGCACAGGCATGGGCGTTGAGTTGGCCAATGAAGCCGGCACGGTGATCATGGAGATCCAGCAGGGCTCGCGGCATGTGGTCGATGCCATCAGCCAGATCAGTTCGACCCTGCAATTGCATTGAGCCCTTGGCGCAGTTCCAGCGCCAGCCCCTGCAGATTCGTCTCCAGGCGCCGTAGGTGCTCGGCGCTGGGGCTGTCATCGGCGAGGGCCTGTTCCAAGGCCTCGCAGTCGCGGACCACGCCACGCACCTTGAGCATGCGCGCGCCGCCCTTGATCCGATGGACCAGCGCTTTCAGCTCGGCAGGAGCGCTGTCGGGTGTGAGCGCGCGCAGGGCTTGGAGATCTTCGGCGGTGCTGCGTGCAAGTTGTTCGAGCAGGCGCCGGGTGAGACTGGCGTCGTCCTGGGTCAGGTGACGCAGTTGAGCAAGGTCGAAACCGCTTTCCGGGCGATCAGGCGTACGCGCGGGCGCCTGTGGCAGATGGGCCTTGAGCAGCTGCAGGCCGATGGGTTTGAACAGGCAGTCGTTCATGCCGTCGGCCAGGCATTGCGCTCGCGCTTCGGCCTGGGCATTGGCCGTGATCCCCAGAATGGTGCAAGGCGATAGGCCGCGTTCGCGCTCCAAGGCGCGGATGCGACGCGTCAATTCATGGCCGTCCATCACCGGCATGCTGCAATCGGTGAGCACCACGTCGAAATCCTCCGCTTGCCACAGGACCCACGCCGCCTCACCGTTTTCCGCGAGGCTGACGTGGTGACCGAGGCTATGCAGTTGCTTTTCCAGGAGCATGAGATTGGCGGGGTAGTCGTCAGCCACCAGGATGCGCAAGGGGTTGCCACCGACGACTTCGATGGGCAAGGCTGAGCCGCTGCTGGGCACGGGGGGGGCGCTCTGTAGCCTGAGTCTGACCTCGACCCGCGTGCCGACGCCTTCCAGGCTGTGCAAATGCAGTTCGCCTGCCATGAGCTGGCACAGGGTTCGGCTGATGATCAGGCCCAGTCCTGCACCGTGACGTACGCGCTGGCTGTCGAGCTGGCCGAAGGCTTTGAACAGCCGCGCCTGGTCCGGCTGGCTGATGCCGATGCCACTGTCCTGCACCTGCAGTTCGACGCGCAGCCAGCCCTCGGCGTCGGGTTCGGTCCAGAGCCGGACATCGACCTGACCCTGGTCGGTGAACTTGATGGCATTGCTGATGAGGTTGGCGATGATCTGGCGCAAGCGCACCGCATCGACGCTGACCCAGGTCGGCGCGTCTGGCAGGCTGGCCTGCAGCGCCAGACCCTTCAGGCGTGCATTGGCCTCGAATGCACGCAGCACGGACCTGACCAGCTCGACCAGGTCGGCGGGAACGGGTTGCAAGGTCATATGGCCGGATTCGATCCGTGAAATATCGAGAATGTCGCCAATCAGCTCGAGCAGGCCACGCGCTGCATCATGCGCGGTTTGCAGGCCCTGCGGATCGCTGCGGCTTTCGCGGTGATCGTTCAGCGCCAGCTCCAGCAAACCCATGATGGCGTTCATCGGCGTGCGAATTTCGTGACTCATGATCGCCAGAAAACTGCTCTTGGCCTGGCTTGCGCGCTCTGCCTCCTCCTTGGCCAGACGTAATTGCTCGAGCAAGCTGCGACTGAGCGTCAACTGGGTCTGCAATGCCTGTTGCGCCTCGCTGCGCTGGTGGATGAGCTTGCGCAGGTAGCCATTCCAGAACACCACGCCGGCCAATAGAACCGCCGACAGCACCAGCACTTGCAGGGCCAGTGAACGGTAGTTGCCCCACAGGCTATCGCTGGCGATGGTGCTGGTGCGCCAGCGGTTGATCAACTGGTCGAGTTCGTCCGGTGGAATGCTCAGCAGCGCCTTGTCCAGGATCGATTGCAGCACGGGCAGATCCGGTGACACGGCAAACGCAGCGACGGACTGTTCGTCGTCTTGCAAGCCAGCGATGCGCAGCTTGTCCTTGAACACGTGGGTGAGGTAATAGGCCGCGGCGATCTGGCTGATGAGCGCGACATCGGCTTCGCCCTTGGCCACCGACTCCATCATGGTCAGCGCGTTGTCGCTCTCGATGACACTGGCCGCAGGGTAGCGTTGCAGCAGCGCCACATGCGGGGAGGCGCCGCGCACCAGGGCGATGCGCTGATCGTCCAAGCGCTGTGTCAGCGGTGCGTTGCGGCGGACAACACGCACGGTCGGGCTGATCAGATAAGGGCGAGTGAAGCGCACCCGCGAGGCACGTTCGCGACTGTAGTCGAGCGCACCGGCCATGTGTGCGGCCCCCCTTGCCACCTCGTCGACCATGGCCGCCACTGAATCGCGCTCGACGATTTCGAAGCGCAGCCCGGTGCGCAGGCTGATCTGCTTGAGCACTTCCAGGGTGATGCCGGTTGGTTGCTGTTGGCTGTCATTGAAGGTCAGGGGCGCCAGGCTGGGATTGACCAGCACCTGCAGCGTCGGCGCCGTGACCAGCCACTGTTGCTCCTCGGCAGTGAGCGTGGCCAGACGACGTTGCAGCAGCAGGCTGGTGTTGCCGCTGGACCAGCGGCGCAGGATGTTCAGGCGTTCGCTGTCGGTGATGCGCTCCAGTGCCTGATCGACCAGCTTCAGCAGCCTGACGTTGTGCTGGTCCAACGCGAAGGCGAAGCTGCCGGCGGGCGTCGGCACGAAGTGATCGATGCGCACCAGACCTTGGTAGGCGCGGCCGATGGCATAGTCCGAGCTGATCGCATCGCCGATATAGGCGTCGGCACTGCCCAGCGCCACGGCGCTCAGGCCGGCCTGGGTCGAGCGGTAGAGCTGTAGTCGAGCCTGGGGGTAAAGCGCACGCACCGTGCTGGCAGGCACATAGTGATCGACCATGGCCAAGGTCATTCCGGCCAGGCTTTGATCGTCGAGTTGAGGGCGGTCCTGGCGGGTCACGATCACCGGCAGATCGTCGGCGTAGGGGTGGCTCAGTGCAAGGCCGCCATCTTCCGCCTCGAAGCCGTTGGAACTGCCGAGCAGATCGATCTGGCCGCGCCGTAGTGCATCGATGGCCTCTGTACGGCTAGCGAAGCGCCGCACCGTGATCGGAATGCCCAACTGCTCGCCGATCAGGCCGGCATAGTCGGCGCTCAGGCCTTCGTAGTCCTGCGGGCTGACGTTGATTTCAAACGGTGGATAGTCGGGCTGGGAGCTACCCAGCACCAGCACCTTGCGCTCATCGAGCCATTGCCGATCGTCCTGACTCAACACCAGCGCAGGACTGGCACTGAGCGAGCGGGCCAGCAGTTGACGCGGCTGGCTGTCCGCCAGGGCGGCTGCCGACACTGTGAGCGTCAGTATCAGCAACAGTCTGCGCAGCCAGGGCGTCATGGGCGCGGGCTCAGGTGATGTTGTTGCGTTTGGCCAGATCGACCATTTCCACCAGCGACTCGGTCTTGAGCTTGTCGCCGATCCGGCCACGGTAGGTGCTGATGGTCTTGGCACTGAGGTTCATGGCGGTGCCGATGTACTTGTTGTTTTCCCCGCGTGAAAGCCGGCGCAGCACTTCCATCTCGCGGTTCGACAGACTGTTCAGGCGCACCGTCTCCGACTCCAGCGTGTTGCTGTTGACCGACATCTGCGGAAACGTCGAATACCCCTTGACCAAGGCCTTGAGCGCGAACAGCAGGGCGTCGAGATCTTCGTCTTTGTTGACGAAGGCCGCGATGCCGGCATCCAGGCAGCGGCGTACGTACAGCTCGGAAGATTGCCCGGTCAGGACCATGATCTTCGGCGCCGGCTCCAGCATCTGCAGGCGCTTGATCACCTCCATGCCGTCCAGCCCCGGCAGACCGATATCGAGGATCACCACCTTGGGTGAGAGCTGACGCGCCATTTGCACGGCCTCGATCCCGTTTCCGGATTCGCCGACCACCTCGAAGCGTTCGCGCTCGAGCAGAATGCGCACGGCCAGGCGGACGGTTGGGTGATCATCGACCATCAGTACGGTGGTCATGGGCAAGCTCCTGTAAGAATTTATGTTCGTTCCTGGCATTACCCAGGAATGCGTCTGTAGGGCCAATCTGGCTGCGCGCACGATACGTCCATCAGAACGCTTTGATAATGGCGAGTATAGGCGTGTGGAAAAAGCCGCCACAGGATGTAGATATTCCCTACAAAAGCGGCTGAGGATGTGGGATTGAGATGACGCTCGCGGCGAGCGCTATCGCGAGCGTGTAGGGCGCGGCCTAGGCAGGGAAGGCGCCCGGTCAGCTGAGCGGCCGGTAGAGGTGGGCGTGGCCTGCCCGGTAGAGCGCCGATTCAGAGAACGGTGCATCGCCCAGGACATGGCCGACCAGAATCAGCGCGGTACGCCGAAAACCCTTCGCTGCCACACCCTCGACAATATCGGCGAGTGTGCCGCGCACCCAGTCCTGATCCGGCCAAGTGGCCCGGTGGACCACGGCAACCGGGCAATCGGCGCCGTAATACGGCAGCAGTTCGGCGACGATCTTCGGTAGGTGACGCACACCCAGGTGGATCGCCAGCGTGCTGCGATGGCGTGCCAGGTCAGCCAACTGCTCGCCAGCGGGCATGGGCGAGGCATCGGCGTAACGCGTGAGGATCACCGTCTGCGCCACATCGGGCAGCGTCAGCTCGCAGCCGAGCAAGGCGGCGCTGGCGGCCGTGGCGGTGACGCCCGGGATGATCTGGTAGTCGATCCCCAGTTCGCGCAGATGGCGTATCTGCTCACCGATCGCCCCATACAGGCTCGGGTCGCCACTGTGCACGCGAGCCACGTCCAGGCCTTGCTGGTGGGCATCGTGCATGGCGTCGACGATCTGCTGCAGATGCAGTTCGGCGCTATTGAGTACGGTGCGAGCGCTATGGCCCTCGAGCACCGCTGCCGGTACCAGGGATCCCGCGTAGATGATCACCGGACATTGGCGGATCAGGCGCTGGCCCTTGACCGTTATCAGCTCGGGATCGCCGGGGCCGGCCCCGATGAAGTAGACCGTCATGAGACTTCCTTGGGTAGGAGAAGCAGTGCTAGCCGTTGCAGGCAATTGCCAGGGTAGCGCTAGCGAACACTTGGCGGGAAATGCGCAGGCGCGGCTGATCCCCCTGACCGCCGGCCAGTGCCAGTGCCGCGCTTTCGGCGACGCCCCAGCAGCCCGTGGTTTTGTGGGATATTTCTGAGCGGTGGCTGAGCTGGTTCAGGAAGGGCCGCAGTTGTTGCGCGTCGTAGCACACCAGAGGCAGGGCCAGGCGCCGTGACAGCGCACTGAGACCCGGCTCATCGGCCTTCAACGCAATACTGGCAATTCCGCGCACGGCCGTGATGGCCAGGCCGTGGGCCGCGAGGCTGCGCCGTAGCAGGTGCTCCAGCACCTCGACAGAGCAGCCTCGGCGGCAACCGAAGCCTGCGTACAGCGCGCTCATCAGGCCTGAGCGGAACGACGGTAGAGCCAGGCGCTGAGCAGGCCCAACGCAATCCAGAACGCCGCGTTGGTCAACCAGGAGGCCACTTTGAATTGCGCTTCGAGTGCTTCGGGCGCCAGGCTCTCGTGTATCTCGGGCTGAGGGGCACCGATCAGGTGGGGAACGACCAGCAGCGCGGCGCCCAGTACCTTGACCAACCAATGCCGGGCAAACACCAACAGGGCCAGGCCCACGGCTGTGGCCGCTGCGGTGCCGATCCACCAGGTCTGGCGCTGGCCCAGGTCGGCAGCGGCCGTGCCCGGCAGCTCCGGCGGCAGGCCCAGCGTCGGTGCCAGGCAGAACACTGCGAAGCCGCCCAGGCCCCACAGGGCACCCGTGCTGACGCGCCCCGGCTCGCGCAGGCTGTACAAGGCGGCGAGGATCAAGGCGAACCCGACCGCCACCACCAGGTTGCCGCCGGTGGTCGATAACACACGCTGCCAGCCATCTTCCGGAGACCAGGCTTCGCTGTCGTGCTCATGGGCAGCCACGGCTTGGCCTGCAGCGTGCTCATGCTGTTCGGCCGGGGCTGCGCTTTCGTAGGTTTCGGCCTGAAGAATCAACGGGGCCACCCAGAAGCTCTGCAGCAGGGTCAGCAGCAGGGCAGCGAGCAGGCCACTGAAGCCTGCGGTGCGGGCAATACGCGTAATCATCGCTGGGCCCTCAATGGCAAGGGAAGGCGGCGCTGTGGCGGGTGTCGTGGGCCGCGTTATGCACGGCCTCCAGGTGCGAGAACCCGGCGAAATAGACCAGGCACAGGCCCAGCAGACTGGCACCGATGGCGACCACCAGGCGTTGGCTGAGACTGACGGGCGTGGCAATGCTGTGTTTGGCGCTGGTGACGGACATGACGCATTCCTCTGCTTTTTTCATGGCGACAGCAAGCGCGGCGAGCCCGGAGCGACAACGTCCAGGAATCGGCAACAGCGCCCGCCCACCGCGGGGTGTGATGACTGAACGTCGGGCCGGTCTCCGGGCTGGCGAGCAGAAGCAAGGCCTCCAACAGCAGCGTCACCTTCCCATGCCTTGGACACAGTGGATCAGACGCTCGCTCGCTTACCGTTGCGGGGGCAGCACCGGACTGATCGAACCCTGGAATGGGCCTCGACGCACCGGTTTCCCGTTTCACCCCTGCAAGGGGCACCCAACGTAAGGGCGTAAGCAGATCACGGTCATGCGCGCGCCGTCAATTCTTGTTACCAAATACCCTCGCCATGGACGGGCTTTGTGCACAGGCGTCGCACTTTTTTACATTTGCAGGCTCTATGCAGGGCCTGGCTGCGCCGATTCCCGGCTTGGCCGCTGACCCGGACCACGGTGCCGATGCCTGTTCCTGCTCTTCGTCATGGCGCTCGCCTGTTGCTGGTGGGCACGTTGATCACCCTGTGCGCGTGTACTCGCCAGCAGGGTCAGGATGTCTTCACCCAGTTGGGCAATGGCCATCCCAGCGAACTGTTCCAGACCAGCGTCGACCGCATGGCGACCCTGTCGATGCGTGACAACCTGCAGAGCCTCTATCTGCTGATGAACAAGCTGTACCTGCGCAACCCCAACCAGTGGCGTCAGTCCGGCTACCTGGACGCTGCCACCGCCGAGCGGCAGATCCGCCAAGCCATCGAGCAGCGCCAGCCGCTGGCGCAACTGGGCCAACGCCGTGACCTGGCTGCCCTGAGCTATGCCTTGAGCCCCGAGTTTCGCGGTGACCGGGTGGGCGCCTTCATCTATGCCATCGGCAGCATGCTGGTGACCGCCCATGGCGGGCGCACCGAGTTCTACATGACCGACGCCATCGATCCATTGTTCGTCAACAACGCCGCGCGCAACATCGAGAAGGCTACCTGGATGCTCAGCCAACGCCAGGACGCCAACGGCGTGCTGCTGTTGTTCTCCAATGAGATTTCCGAGGAGGGTAGCAACCTGAGTTTCGCCGTGGAGTTCGGCAAGATCGTCGCGCGCCTGGACCTGCTGGCGCAGATGCTCGACGAGCGCTATCGGCGCATTGGCCTGAACTACGCCCAAAGCCTGTTGCTGATGAATTTCCTGCCCGTGCAATGAGCCGCAGGCGCCCCTACAGCAAGGCTTCGATTGCGCGCCGATAGCGCTGGCCCGCCAGGCTCATGCTGTTGTTGTGGGTCGCGCCGGGCACCAGCAGCAGTGCCTTGGGCTCCTGGGCGGCGTCGAACAGGGCCTGGCTGAAGCGCGGCGGCACGTAGCGATCGTCCAGGCCATGCACCAGCAGCACGGGCAGGCCGACCTCGCCGATTTTGCCCAGCGAGTCGAACTTCTGCGACAGCAACCAGCGCACCGGCAGGCTGGTATTGGCCACGGCAGCGGCGACGTCGCCAAGTGTCGTAAAGGTCGATTCCAGAATGAGGCCGCGTGCGGGCACTGGCGTGCCGTCGCTGCGGGCCTGCCGGGAAAGTTCGGAGGCCAGCTCAACCGCCACGGCGCCACCGAGCGAGTGGCCGAAGATCAAGCGCTTGCCCGGCACCGGCTGCAGTTGGGCAAAGCGGTCCCAGGCGATGCGCGCGTCTTCGTAGACCGTGGTTTCCGACGGCAGGCCGCCCCGGCTCTGGCCGAAGCCGCGGTAGTCCACCGCCAGTACCGAGTAACCCATGGCATGCAGTTGCTGGATGCGGAACAACTGGCCGGTCAGGTTCCAGCGTACGCCATGCAGATAAAGGATCGCCGGTGCATCCGCGCGTTTGGCAGGCCACCACCAGGCATGCAGGCTCTGCCCCTGGGTGAAGCTGCGCGCACGCAAGTCCAGCTCCTGTACGCCAGCCGGCAGGCCATGGAACCAGCTGGCTTGACCGGGTTCGATACGAAACACCAGCTCACGCTCTTTATGTTGCAGCACGGCGCAGCCCGCTGGCAGGCCGATCACCAGCAGGGCCACGGCCAGCCAAGTGAACCAGCGGCGTTTGAGATGAGAGAACAGGGTGGCGGTCATGAATAAGGTCGCAGGACAAGGCACCGAAGCGTTTTAGCAGAACCTCGCTGCTGGCTGTAGGAAATTTTCCCCGAGCGGTTCGGCGACAGGGTTACAAGCTGTGTCGCTCACGGCACAACAGCCAGGCCGGTCCTTGCTCGCAGTGGCGTAGGAGGGTTAGCTTTCTCCGATACTGTCAATGGAACGCTGATCTTGGACTCGATTACCCAAGCTGTACTGGGCGCGGCGCTGCAGGGCACTTTGCTCGGCCGTCTGCAGGGACGCCGTGCGCTGGTCTATGGCGCGGCATTGGCCACTGTGCCGGACCTGGATGTGGTGATCCACTACGCCGATCCGGTGTCGCAGATGACCTATCACCGCGGTTTTTCCCACTCGATCTTCGTCCTCACCGGGGTGGCCTTGCTGCTCGCCTGGCTGGTGGCCTGGATCGGTCAGCGCCGCAGCCCCGACGCAGGCTACCGCTGGCCGCGACTGTTCGTGGCGTTCTGGCTGGTGCTGGTCACTCATCCGCTGCTGGACGCCTTCACGGTCTACGGCACCCAGTTGTTCTGGCCGCTGACACTGACGCCGCTGAGCTGGGCCGCCGTGTTCATCATCGACCCGGTCTACACCTTGCCCTTGCTGATGGCCGTGGCTTACGCCTTCTGGCGCGGGCCGGGGCGCAGAGCCCGGGGCTTGATGACGGCGGCGTTGATCTTCAGCACGGCGTACCTGGGTTTTGGACTGGCCGGGCGCATGACCGTCGAGCAGCGCTTCGAGCAGGCCTTGCAGGCGCAAGGCGTGGCGCCGCGCGAAGTTCGCGCCATGCCGATGGCCTTCAACAACCTGCTCTGGCGAGTCCTGGCCAAGACTGAGGACGGCGGCTATTACGAAGGGGTGAGCAGTCTGTTCGACCGCGAGCCGCCGGAGATGCAATACCTGTCGCGGAATGCGCCACTGGCCAAGGTGTTGCAGGACGACCCGTTGTACACGCGTCTGCGCTGGTTTACCGATGACTGGCTGCGCTACGACGTGGTCGGCAGTACGCTGGTAGTCACTGACCTGCGCATGGGGATTCCCGGTAATTACAATTTCCGCTTCGCCATGGCCCGTCGCGACGAACAAGGTCAGTGGCAGGTCGAAACGCCGTCGCGCTGGCGCGACAATGGCACTTCGATGTTCAACGGCGGTGATCTGGCGCTGATCGGGCGGCGCATCCTCGACCAGCACCCGCCGCTGCCGTTGCAGGCGTGGACGGCACGGGCGATGACGCCTGCGGCAGCGTCCGGGGTGTCTCGCTGAACGGTCGCTCGGCCGGGCTCGACCTGGTCAAGTGGGTGGCCATCCTCAGCATGGTCGCCGATCACCTGCGTTATCTGTGGCCCGAGGCCGTCGATCTGTTCGTCATCGGTCGGCTGGCGTTCCCGTTGTTCTGTCTGGTGATCGCCTGCCATGTGATGCGCGTGCCATCGGGGCAGTTGTACCGCTCGACCAGTGCGCGCTACCTGGTTTGGATGCTGGCGTTCTGCGTGCTCTCGGAGCCGGCTTATCGCTGGCTGGACACGGGAACAGCGACCTTCAGCGTGATGCCGACGCTGACCTTGGGCCTGCTCTGCGCATGGGGCGTGCATCATCCACAACGGCTGGCGCGGCTGGCAGCAGTCTCGGCGGTGCTAGTGGCATGGCTAATCCGTGATCGGTTGATGTACGGGCTGCCGGGCGTGTTACTGCCCGCCGGCTGCCTTTTGCTGTGGAACGGACTGCGGGTGGGATTCGTGTTGCCGATGGTGTTGGCCATCGCCGGCAACATGACCAACAGTTGGCTGGCCTCGCATCTGGCACAGCCCTTCACATGGATGGTAATGGCCAGCGCTGCCTTGGCGATTCCCCTTGGGTGGCGAATGCTCGCGTGCAACCGCTGGCGCATCAGCCCTGTAGGACGTTGGGCCTACGGGTTCTATCCGTTGCATCTGCTGGTGATCAAGGCGGTGCTGATCATGCGTGTGTCCGGCACCGGGTGACGGCAGGCGTTGGGCTCAGGCGCCCGAGTCAGGGTCGACACGTGGCACGGTGGGATGCTTTTCCTGGTCATCGTCGGTGAGGTTAGGTGCCGCGTCGGGGTCTTCGACGCGGTCGTTGCGCTGTTCAGGATCCAGGTCAGGCCATTCGGTCTGCGCATCGCCGCCACCCATCCGGTGTTTGTCGTTCATGGTATTCACCTCGAGACTCTCGCTGTACCGCAGGCTGGAAAAAAGGCCTGCCCGCAGGCAGGCCAACACAGGAGTGAGGGGCAGCCCATTGGCCGCCCTCATAGGCTGTGAGTCAGCCAACACCCGCAGTGTCCATGCGAACGCTCAAGGGGCCGACCGACGGTGCTGTTCATCCACTGCCCACCCCCCGCCCAAGGCCACATACAGGTTCACCTCGGCGAGCAGTTGCGCCAGTCGGTCATCGATCAGCCCTTGGCGCGCGCTGAACAACGACCGCTGCGCATCGAGGAAGGTCAGGCTGCTGTCCACTCCCGCCCGATAGCGGTTGCTCGCCAAGTCGTAGTAGCGCTGAGTGGCGTTCACCAGGTCACGCTGCGCCAGCAGTTGCCGACGATAGGTCGAACGCGCAGCCAAACCATCGGACACCTCCTGGAACGCGGTCTGGATGGATTTTTCGTAGCGCGCCACCTCGAGTGTTTTCTGCAGTTGCGCATAATCAAGACTCGCGCGCAGGCTGCCGGCGGTGAACAGTGGCAGGCTGATTTGCGGCTGGAACAGCCACGTGCCGCTGCCGCCGTCGAACAGCCCGGAGAGTTCGCGGCTGGCACTGCCGGCGCTGGCAGTCAGGCGAATGCCAGGGAAGAAGGCCGCGCGCGCTGCTCCGATATCCGCGTTGGCCGCGCGCAGACGGTACTCGGCCTCGAGAATATCGGGCCGCCGTTGCAGCAGGTCGTCGGGCAGCCCGGCGGGTAGCTCGACCACCTGTTCGGCCGCCAGCGGCAAGCCCGGCAGGCGCTCGTCGAGCGTTGAACCCACCAGCAGGGACAACTGATTGACGTCCTGGGCGACCTGGCGCTGGTAGCGAGCAACCGCCGTACGGCCCGTCTCGACGCGGGTCTTGGCTTGCAGCACCTGCAAGGCCGACACGCTGCCGGCACGACGCTGACCTTGGGTCAGGTGCAGACGCTGTTGATCGGCCTCCAGGGTCTGGTGTGACAGCGCCAGCAATTCCAGGTCGGCGCGCCAGGTCAGGTAGCTGCTGGCGACGCTGGCCACCAGGGTGAGTTGCACGCTGCGGCGGGCCTGTTCGCTGGCCAAATAGGTCAGCAGGGCCTTGTCGCTAAGGCTGCGCAGGCGGCCGAACAGGTCGAGCTCGAATGCACTCAGGCCCAACGTGGCGGAGTAGGTCTGGCTGATGGCGCCGTCATCGCTGCCGGTCATCCGCCGTGGCAGGTACTGGCGCTGGCCTTGGGCATCGGCGGAGAGGTGCGGCAACTGCTCGGCGCGCTGGAGGCGAAATTGCGCGCGGTAGGCCTGGACGTTGAGCGCCGCCACGCGCAGGTCGCGGTTGTCGCGCAGGGCGCGTTCGATCAGTTCGCGCAGCAGCGGGTCGCGAAAGATCGTCTGGCCGCGCAGGCGGTCATCAGAAACGCCAGGCTCGACCGGGGCCGCCTCGGTCTGGGCGAAGCGCGCTGGCACGGGCGAGGGTGGCCGCTGGTAATCGGGCGTGAGGGTACAGCCGCTGAGCAGCAACACGAGCAGGGCGGCAGGGTATCTAAGCATGGTGTTCTCTGTCTGGCTCAAGCGCCGGCCATCCATCGGGCCAGGCCGTGGCGTCCACTGACGCCGAGCTTGGCGGTGGCGCGCTTGAGGTAGGTTTCCACCGAACTGTTCTTCACGTTCAGCCGCTGCGCCATTTCCGGCACGGTGCCTCCGGTCAGCACGCCCAGGCACACCTGCTGTTCGCGGCTGGAGAGCTGCACCGCTTCCTGCGCCAAACGCTCGTCGAAGCCCTGGCGCAATAGGTCGGCACTGTCCGAGTCCTCGTCGGCGCCGGGTGTCAGGCGCTGCGCGTGATACTCCAGCAAGGGCAGCAGTGTGTCGGCCAGACGCTTGAGCAGCGACAGCTCAGTGAGCGAAAAGGCGCGTTGGCTGGGCGATCGATGAAAGCCGATCACCCAGCGCCGGTCACCGCTGCGCGACACCAGCTTGCACTGATGCAGGTGCTGGTGTGCGCTGCCCTTGCGCTGTGAACGCTTGTGCTGGATCAGCAGCGGGTCCTTCATCTGCACGATGTCCTGCAGCAAGGCAAGGCCGGTGGGGGGTGTCGAGGAGAGCGCGTCGCTCGCCCCGGCACTGCCCAGCATCCTGGTCCGCTCGACGCAGCCCTGGCGGCTGTCGATCGTCCACTCACTCAGGTCGAGCCGGTGCACCGGCACCAGCCCGTCGACGAATCGCAGCATGTGGCCGGCGAAGTCAGGCTCGCTGGCACTGGCGATCAGTTCACCCAGTTGCAGATAGAGGCGCGCATCGTGCGGCCTCAGGCGGCGGGGGTCGAGCTTCATGTCTGTTCATCCTTGATTCGTGTACCACACCGAGAGGGCAGCGACCGGCGCAGAAGCTGCCCGAGCGAAGGCGGCGCTATTCAAGACCGCCGGTGCAGGTCGCGTCTGTAGTGGAAAACGGGGACAGAAAATGGCACCGATAAGCGGCGAATTGGCGAGCGGTTTCAGGTGGAGTAAAACGTTTGCGCGGTAATGGTCAGCAAATTGGCGTCAAAATGCCGATGATCGCAACACGTTTCCAGGCTAAGCGTTGACGGGTAAGTGATCTCGGCGGCGAACAAATAGCCAATGTCCTACAGAAGAATCCGCAAACTGCGCTTATCCCGCTGGTGTCCGGGTTTAATGGGCCATACGTCGCCGGGGCAGGGTGCTTGAATCGACCGATGAACAACGGAGAAGGACCTCCCAGCCCATGCCTGCCGCCGATACTTACCCTCTGACCAGTGCTCAACGCGACATCTGGCTCGACCAGTTGAGTCGAGGTGACTCGCCGCTCTACACCATCGGTGGGTACATCGACCTGCGCGGTGGCTTGCAACCGCACCAGCTGCACCAGGCCTTGCGGGCATTATTGGCAGCCCATCCGGTACTGCGTACCGAGTTGCTGCTCGACGCCGGTGCCGAGGGTTTGCCGCTACAGCGCTTCGCGCCCGCCGATGAAGCTCAAGCCATCGAGTTGCCAATGCTGGATCTGTCCGCAGAAACCGATCCCGACGCTGCTGCGGCCACGTGGGTACAGGCGCACATGCAGCACACTTATCGCTTCGATGGCAGCCCGCTGTTGACGTTCACCCTGTTGCGTCTGGCGCCCAACCGCCACTGGCTGGCCTGCCATGCACACCATTTGCTCGTCGATGGATGGGGCTTCGCGCAGTTGATCAAGACGCTGGGCGAACATTACACAGCGCTGGTCGAAGGCACCTCTCCGCCGGTCGCGCACACCTGTTACTCGGCGTTCATCGACGAGGATCACCACTATTGCCATTCGCCCCGCCTGGCACGCGACCGCGACTATTGGCTGGCCCGCTTCGCACAGGTGCCCGAACCCTTGCTGGCCGCGCGTCATCATCACCGCCGCGCCACCGACCAGGCCCCGGCACGCACCTGCGTGCAGGCGTTTCCCGCGAGCCTGCACGCACGCATGCAACAACTGGCGCAGACCCACAAGGCCTCGGCGTTTCATGTGTTGCTGGCGGCGCTGCATGTGCTGTTCACGCGCAGCGCCCAGCGCGAGGACTGGGTGGTGGGGCTGCCGATACTCAATCGGGGTGGGGCGCGGTTCAAGACCACTCTGGGCACCTTCGTTCAGGTCAGCGCGGTGCCGATGGCCTTTTCCGCGAGCCTGTCCTTCGCCGAGCTGATCGCGGCCATCCGCGATACCCTGCGCCAGGATTTCCGCCATCAGCGTCTGCCGGTCAGCGAACTGAATCGGGCGCTGGGTCTGCTGGGCGAAGAGCGCCGCCAGTTGTTCGAAGTGTCGGTGTCCTACGAACAGGACGACCATGATTACCGCTTTGGCGCCGCCAGCGGCCACACGGTCAAGGTGTCCAATAACCACGAATCCACGCCGCTGGCCATCCATCTGCGCAGCAATCGGCACACCGACAAAGCCTGGTTGCACCTGGTGCATCACCGTGCCTGGCTTTCGGCCGATGAGGCCCACGCCTTGGGCGAGCGCTTGATGCATGTGCTCGATCAAGGCCTGCGAACGCCCACGCTGACGGTTGCCGATTTCGACCTGCTCACCGCCCATGAACATGATCGGCTACGTCACTGGAACGCGACGCAGCAGCCGATAGGCGAACCCTGTGTCCATCGACGGATCGAAGTCCAGGCCGCACAGCGGCCGCACGCGTTGGCTGCGGTACATCAGGGGCAATCGCTGAGCTACGGCGAACTGAACCAGCGGGCCAACGCCCTGGCCTGGCGCTTGATCGCCCAAGGCGTGCAGCCCGAGCAGCGGGTGGCCGTGCTGGCGCGGCGCGGACTCGACACGCTGGTGGGGCTGTTGGCCGTGCTCAAGGCCGGAGCAGCCTACGTGCCGATCGATCCGGCGCATCCTCGCGAGCGCCTGGCTTATCTGCTCGAAGACAGCGCGCCGGTGGCGCTGCTGACCCAACGCCGACTGCTCGACCATCTGCCACGCCACGACGTACCGGTGATCGAGCTGGACGACTGCCCGCCGCCTGAGGGCGTACTGGATAACCCTAGCGTCGCCGGCCTTGATCCCCACAGCTTGGTCTATGTGATCTACACCTCCGGCTCGACCGGGCAGCCCAAGGGGGTGATGGTCGAACACCAGATGCTTGCCAATCTGGTCGATTGGCATTGCGGCGCCTTCGATGTGACGGTCGATACGCACACCTCGAGCTTGGCAGGCTTCGGCTTCGATGCGATGGCCTGGGAAGTCTGGCCCGCCCTGTGCGCGGGCGCCACCCTGCACTTGGCACCGGTCGGTGAAGCAGGCGAGGATCTCGACGCGCTGCTGCGCTGGTGGCGTGCCCAGCCGCTGCAGGTGAGCTTCCTGCCGACCCCCGTGGCCGAATACGCCTTCACGCAGCCAGATCATCCGACCCTGCGCACCCTGCTGATCGGCGGCGACCGCCTGCGCACGCTGTCGTGTGAGCGAACTTATGCAGTGATCAACAACTACGGACCCACCGAAGCAACGGTGGTCGCCAGTTCCGGGCGAGTCACCGCGGGGGCGGCGCTGCACATCGGCGGCCCGATCGCCAATACCCAGTTGTACGTCCTGGATGCTCAGCGACGGTTGCTGCCGATTGGCGTACCCGGAGAGCTGTACGTCGGCGGACTGGGTGTTGCTCGCGGCTATCTGGGACGCGAGCAGATGAGCGCCGAGCGTTTCCTGGTCGATCCGTTCAGCTCTCGAGCCGGAGCGCGAATGTACCGCACGGGGGACCTGGTGCGCTGGCGTGACGACGGCGCCCTGGAATACCTGGGACGCAACGACGATCAGGTGAAGATCCGTGGAGTGCGCGTGGAGCTTGGCGAGATCGAGGCCGCGCTGGCCAGCCATGAGCAGGTGCACGAAGCGGTGGTGCTGCTGCGCGACGAGCAGTTGCAGGCCTGGTTCATCGGCGATGCGCCAACCCCGGGCGACTTGCACGAGCACCTGCGCGCCATGCTGCCACCGGCCTTGCTACCCGCGGGTTATCAGCGTGTGGAGCAGTGGCCACTGACCGCCAATGGCAAGCTCGACCGTCGCGCGCTGCCGGCGTTGGGCCAGGACGCTTGGGTGCGCCGCGTCCACGAAGCGCCGCGCGGCGATGTGGAGGAGCGTCTGGCGGCGCTGTGGAGCGAACTGCTTGGCGTACCCGCTATCGGCCGACACGATCACTTCTTCGAGCTTGGCGGCCACTCGCTGCTGGCGGTGCAACTGGTCGAGCGCATGCGTCAGCAGGGCCTGCGCGCCGATGTCCAGGTGCTGTTCGGGCAGCCGACCTTGGCGAGCCTTGCAGCCGCCAGTCAGGCAGGTGTGATCGAGGTGGCCGGGAACCGCGTACCCCGCGGCTGCACCCGCATAACCCCGCAGTTGTTGAGCCTTGCCCGCCTGGATCAGGCCCAGATCGACCTGATCGTCGCCACCGTACCGGGAGGCGCCGCCAACGTTCAGGAGATCTACCCGCTGGCACCGCTGCAACAAGGCTTGCTCTATCACCACCTGCGTGGCGGCGACGATCCCTACCAGCAGCAGGCCTTGTTCACCTTCGCCGACCGCGCCGGCTTCGACGCGTTCGCCCAGGCGTTGCAGCATGTGGTCGACCGCCACGACATTCTGCGTACCAGCCTGTACTGGGACGGGTTGGAGCAGCCGCAGCAGGTGGTGTGGCGTGAGGCTCGCCTGCCCGTGGAAGTCCTGCAGATCGCCTCCCACGACGCGGCTGGGCAGTTGCGCGCGCATTTCGCCACCGCGCAACGTTCCCTGGACCTGCGCCACGCCCCGATGATGGCGCTGGCCGGCACCGAGGACGTCGAGCACGGCCGCTGGCTGGGCTTGCTGCGCTTCCACCATCTGGTCAACGACGCCGTCTCGGTACAGGTGCTGCTGGGCGAGTTGCGCGCCGTGCTGAGCGGCACACAACAGGCTTTGGCAACGCCCGTACCCTACCGCAACTACGTCGCGCTCAGCGGCGCCGAGGCGCGCCAGGCGCAGCACGAGGTGTTTCTGCGCGCGCTGCTGGCAGGGGTCGAGGCGCCGCCATCCTTGCCAGGCATGCCGACGCACGATGTGTCGCCGCAAACGTTGGAAAGCCTCGAACAGCCGCTGTCCGGCAGGCTGAACGAGAGCCTGCGACGCTTGGCCAGGCAGCACGACGTCGGGTTGCCCAGCCTGTTGCACCTGGCCTGGGCCCAGGTCCTCGGTGCGCTGGCCGGGCGTGACGAGGTGGTGACCGGCACGGTGCTGCTGGGCCGGATGATGGCCGGCGAGGGCGCCGATCGCGCGCTGGGTATGTTCGTCAACAGCTTGCCGCTGCGCCTGCACCTGGCCGGACGCAGCGTGGCCCAGGCGCTGGGTGACACTCAAGGTGCATTGGCTGCCTTGTTGGAGCACGAGGACGCACCGCTTTCGCTGGCCCAGCAGTGCAGTGGTCTGCCTGCGGGTGTGCCGCTGTTCAACAGCCTGATCAATTTCCGCCATGGACTGACCCGCGGACAGTCGACGCTGCCCGGTGCGCAACTCCTGGAGGCCAGCGAGGTGCACAGTCACGCCCTGGCGCTGTCGGTGGA
This sequence comes from Pseudomonas sp. SC11, assembly GCF_047039205.1. NCBI lineage: Bacteria > Pseudomonadati > Pseudomonadota > Gammaproteobacteria > Pseudomonadales > Pseudomonadaceae > Pseudomonas > Pseudomonas sp. SC11. Next base: position 2,624,799 of record NZ_CP178183.1, read on the forward strand.
CGATCAGGGCGACAGCCTGCGTCTGGGCGTGCGTGCGCCCCAGGCGCTGGGCGCCAGCCGGGTGCTGACGTATGTGCAGCATGCCTTGGAGGTGCTGTGCGAGGCGCTCGACCAGGACAGTTCGCAACCCCTGGAGCGGCTGTGCTGCGTACCGCCGGGCGAACGGCGGGAGCTGCTGGAGGGCTTCAACGATACTGCGCAAGCCCACGCACTGCGGGGTCGAACCTTGCCGTCGCTGTTCGAGGCGCAAGTGCAGCGTACGCCTGAGGCAATCGCCTTGCAGACCGACGAGGCCACGCTGACTTACCGCGCGCTCGACGAGCAGGCCAACCAGTTGGCCCATCATCTGATTGGCCTCGGGGTGAAGCCCGACAGCCGTGTCGGTGTATGCCTGGAGCGCGGCCTGCCGTTGCTGGTAGGGCTGCTGGGCGTGCTCAAGGCTGGGGCGGCCTACGTGCCGCTCGATCCTGAATACCCGGACGAGCGCCTGCGCTATCTGGTGCAGGACAGTTCGCCTGTGGCCGTCCTGGTCCAGGCCGCGACCCGTGGCTTGTTCGAGGCGCAGGCGGTGGCGCTGGTCGATCTCGACCTGCCGGCCTGGCAGGCGCAGTCGAAGCAGGCGCCTGAGGTGGCCTTGAGCGCGTCGAATCTGGCCTATGTGATGTACACCTCAGGCTCCACCGGAACGCCAAAGGGGGTGATGGTCGAGCACCGCGGCCTGGGCAACCTGATGCACTGGAGCTCCACGCTGTGTCCGCCACGGCCAGGCGACGCGCTGCTGCAGCGGGCGCCGTTCAGCTTCGACGGCTCGGTCTGGGAGCTGTTCTGGCCGCTGTGCGCCGGGCTGCGCCTGGTGCTGCCGCGCCCGGACGGGCACCGCGACCCGCACTACCTGATGCAATTGATCCAGGACCGCCAGGTAACCACGGTCAAGTTCGTACCGGCGCTGCTGCATGTCTTCCTCGAACAAGCGGGCGTGGAGCGATGCACCAGCCTGAGGGACATCTTCTGCGGCGGCGGCGAGCTGACCCTGGCCTTGGCCACGCTGCTGCGCGAGCGCCTGCCCCAGGTGCGCCTGCACAACGTCTATGGCCCTACCGAGGCCACGGTGGACAGCACCGCCTGGACCTTGGAACCTGATCAACCCTTGCCGTCGGTGGCACCGCCCATTGGCCGTGCGATCGCCAATATCCGCCTCTACGTGGTCGATACCCATGGCCGGCCGGTGCCCAAGGGTGTTGTGGGAGAGCTGTTGATCGGGGGTATTGGGGTGGCCCGCGGCTACCTTGGGCTGCCAACGCTGGAAGCCGACCGCTTCATCGCCAGTCCTTTTGTCCAAGGCGACCGCCTGTACCGCACGGGCGACCTGGCGCGCTGGCGTGAAGACGGCGAGCTGGAGTTCATCGGTCGCAACGATTTTCAGGTCAAGCTGCGCGGATTGCGTGTGGAATTGGGCGAAATCGAGGCCCTGCTGGCGGCGCATCCGGCGCTGGGTCAAAGTGCGGTACGGGTGCGCGATGAGCGCCTGGTGGCCTACTTTACCTGCCGCGAAGGGCAGTGTGCGCCGTCGCTCGAAGTGCTGCGCAATCATTTGCTGGCACGGCTGCCGGCGTACATGGTGCCTGCGGCTTTCGTCGCGCTAGACGAAATGCCGTTGAGCCCCAACGGCAAGATCGACCGCAAGGCGCTGCCCGAACCCGGCCCGCAAGCCCTGATCACGCGTGCTTTCGAGGCACCACGCGGGGAGTTGGAGTGCACCCTGGCGCACATCTGGAGCGAGGTACTCAAGGTCGAACAGGTGGGCCGCGACGACAATTTCTTCGAGCTGGGCGGTCATTCCCTGTTGGCGGTGAATGTGGTGGCGCGGATGCGTCAAGCCGGGCTGCAGGCCGATGCCCGCCTGTTGTTCCGTCAGCCGACCTTGGCCGCACTGGCGGCCAGTGCCGGCCAGCCGCGTGCCGAGGTGCAGATCGCCGCCACCACGATCCCCGGCCTCAAGGCCAGGCGCAGGCTCTGATCGCCCCAGGTTAGCGCTACTGTGCCGGCCAAATGACGCGCCACTGTGCTTGACCGTGCGGGGGCTGCGGCGCGACGCTGCGGCCGTCCGCTACGGAGAACAACAATGGACGCGTCGAACCTGCTGCTATTCGTCCCCGCCTGTTTTGCCCTGAACATGGCGCCGGGCCCGAACAACCTGCTGTCGCTGCACAATGCCAGCCGTTATGGCCTGCGCACCGCCTGCCTGGCCGGAGGCGGGCGGCTGCTGGCCTTCGCCGCAATGATCGCCCTGGCGGCGATGGGGCTGACCGTGGTGTTGCACACCAGCGAGTACCTGTTCCTGGGCATCAAGCTGGCGGGGGCGGCGTATCTGTTCTACATCGCCTGGCAGCTGTGGCGCGCCCCGGTCGCAACCGGGCCGGTCGACGATAGCCCGCGCAGGGGGCTCTGGCGCCTGGCACGGCAAGAGTTCTGGGTGGCGGCGGGCAATCCCAAGGCGATCCTGTTGTTCACTGCGTTTCTGCCGCAGTTCGTGACGGTGGACAGCCGCACGCCGTTCGCTGAGCAGTTCCTTTGGCTGGGGTTGTGGTTCCTGCTGCTGGAGTGGATCGCTATTGCCGTCTACGCCGGACTGGGCGTGTTCCTGCAGCGTTGGTTCAACCATCCACGCGCGCGGCGACTGTTCAACCGGGTCAGTGCTTCGCTATTGGGGTGTGCCGGGATCGGCTTGCTGGTCGCGCGGCCGCGCTGAACCGCGCGTCGGTGAAGCCCCTCAATCGCGGTAGAACACCTGCACCAGGTGATAGCCGAACTTGCTCTTGATCGGGCCGTGCACCACCCGCAGCGGTTTCTTGAAAATCACCTGGTCGATGGCGCCCACCATCTGCCCTGGGCGCACTTCGCCCAGGTCGCCGCCGCGCTTGCCGGAAGGGCAGGTGGAGAACTTCTTGGCCAGCACGTCGAACGCCTCGCCCTTGGCCAGGCGCTGCTTGAGTTGCTCGGCTTCTTCGGCGGTCTTGACCAGGATGTGGCGGGCTTGTGCTTTCATGGCGTACCTGTAACTGCGGCGAAAAAAGGGGGGCATTATGCCTGATGACGTCGCTTCGGATCTGCCCAATACGCAGCGCTCCCTGTCACTGCGCCAACCACCCACCATCGACGTTCCAGGCCGCGCCACGCACCTGGCTGCCAGCCTCGCTGCACAGGAACAGGGCCAATTCGCCCAACTGCTGCGGGGTCACGAAGGCCAGTGAAGGCTGCTTCTCGGCCAGCAGTTCATGCTCGGCCTGCTGTGGATCGCCATCCCCAGCACGCGCGTCGATCTGTTGCTGCACCAGCGGGGTCAGCACGAAGCCTGGGCACAGGGCATTGCAGGTGATCGAGGTGGTCGCCGTCTCCAGCGCCACTACCTTGGTCAGCCCGACCACGCCGTGCTTGGCGGCGACGTAGGCGCTTTTGCCCGTGGAGCCGACCAGCCCGTGCACCGAGGCGATGTTGATGATGCGCCCCCAGCCACGCGCGCGCATGCCCGGTAGGGCCAGGCGAATGCCATGGAACACGGCCGACAGATTGAGCGCGATGATCTGGTCCCAGCGCTGTACCGGGAACGCCTCAACCGGTGCGACGTGCTGGATTCCGGCGTTGTTGACGAGAATGTCGATGCCGCCGAACTCATGCTCGGCGAAAGCGAACAGCGCTTCGATCTGCGCCACGTCGGCAAGGTCCGCTGCGTGATGGCCGACCTTCACGCCATGGCCGCGGATCGCGTCGAGGGCCGGCTGTGGATCGCCGAAGCCGTTGAGCACAATGTTCGCGCCCGCCCGCGCCAGCACTTGGGCGATGCCCAGGCCGATACCGCTGGTGGAACCGGTGATCAATGCTGTCTTGCCTGCGAGCGTCATGTGCAACTCCTGGTAGCGAACGGATGAACAGGGACCGGGTCAGCGTCGCGGGTCGAATGCCTCGCGCAGTGCATCGCCGATGAACACCAGCAGCGAAAGGATCGTCGCCAGTGCGAAGAATGCCGTGAAGCCCAGCCATGGTGCCTCCAGGTGCTGCTTGCCCTGGGTGACCAGCTCGCCCAAGGAGGCGCTGCCGGCGGGCATGCCGAAGCCGAGGAAGTCCAGGGCGGTGAGGGTGGTGATGGCGCCGGTGAGCATGAAGGGAATATAGGTCAGCGTCGCGTTCAGGGCATTGGGCAGGATGTGCCGGAGCATCACCTGGGTGTCGCTCAGGCCCAGGGCGCGGGCGGCCTTGACGTATTCCAGGCTGCGGCCGCGGAGAAATTCGGCGCGCACCACATCCACCAGCGTGAGCCAGGAAAACAGCGCCAGGATGCCCAGCAGCCACCAGAAGTCCGGTTCGACGAACCCGGAAAGGATGATCAGCAGGTACAGCACGGGCATCCCCGACCAGACCTCCAGCAGTCGCTGGCCGAGCAGGTCGACCCAACCCCCGTGGTAGCCCTGCAAGGCCCCGGCGCTGACGCCGATCAGCACGCTGAGCAGCGTCAGCGCGAAGGCAAACAGCAGCGACACCCGGGTGCCGTACAGTACCCGGGCGAGCACGTCGCGGCCCTGGTCGTCGGTCCCCAGCCAGTTCACCGTGCTCGGTGCACTGGGCGTGGGCACCTGCAGGTCGTAGTTGGGCGTATCGGCGCTGAAGGGGATGGGGGCGAACAGCATCCATCCGCCTTGGGCTTCGATCAGCCGGCGCACGTAGGTGCTGCGGTAATCGGGCTGGAAGGGCAGTTCACCGCCGAACTGCTGCTCGGTGTAGCGTTTGAGTGCCGGACTGTAGAGCTCGCCCTGGTAGCTGAGCAGCAGTGGTTTGTCGTTGGCGACCAGTTCGGCGCCCAGGCTCAGCAGCAGGATCGCGCCGAACAGCCACAGCGACGCCCAGCCCAGGCGGTTACGGCGAAAACGTTGCAGGCGACGTCGGGCGATAGGCGACAGCATCAGTGCGCCCTCGCGTCGAAGTCAATCCGCGGGTCGAGCAGCGTGTAGCAGAGGTCGCCGATCAGGCGAATCAGCAGGCCACCCAAGGTGAAGATGAACAAAGTGCCGAACACCACCGGATAATCCCGGGACACTGCCGCGTCGTAACTCAGGCGCCCGAGGCCGTCGAGGGAGAAGATCACTTCGATCAGCAGGGAGCCGGCGAAGAACACGCTGATCAAGGCCTGCGGCACGCCGGCCACCACCAGCAGCAGGGCGTTGCGCAGCACATGGCCGTACAGCACCCGGCGCTCGCTCACGCCCTTGGCCCTGGCAGTGACCACGTAGTGCCGGGAAATTTCCTCGAGAAACGCATTCTTGGTCAGCAGCGTCAGGGTGGCGAAACCGCCGATCACCAGGGCGCCGACCGGCAGTACCAGATGCCAGAAATAATCGGCGACTTTGCCCAGCAGGCTCAGTTGCTCGAAATCTTCGGAGACCAGCCCGCGCACGGGAAACCAGTTCAGCGAGGTGCCGCCGGCGAACAGGACGATCAGCAGCAGGGCGAACAGAAACGAGGGCAGGGCGTAGCCGACCACGATCAGCACACTGCTCCAGGCGTCGAAGCGGCTGCCATGGCGCACGGCCTTGGCAATGCCCAGTGGGATCGACACCAGGTAGGTAATGAGCGTGGCCCACAGGCCCAGCGACAGGGTGACTGGCAGCTTGTCGAGGATCAGGTCGGTGACCTTGGCGCCGCGAAAGAAGCTGTGGCCGAAGTCGAGCCTGGCGTACTGGCCGAGCATCAGCCAGAGCCGCTCGGGGGCACTCTTGTCGAAGCCGTACTGGTGTTTGATCTGCTCGATCATCTTCGGGTCCAGGCCCCGGCTGGCGCGAGACTGGCCTTGAAGCGCTTCGACCCGTGCCCCCGGCGCGCCGCCACCGATGCCCTGCAGGCGGGCCACGGCCTGTTCCACAGGCCCGCCGGGGGCGGCCTGGACGATGGCGAAATTCACCAGCAGTATCGCCAGCAGCGTGGGCACGATCAGCAGCAGACGCCGCAGCAGATAGCCGGTCATGGTGCCGCCTTCAAGCGCTCGGCCATCTGCGCTTCGGTCAGCGCAGTCGGGCTGACCTCCCACCAGGTGTCCAGCCCCTCGTCATACCTGGCCTGCACCTTGGGCAGCCCGAAGCGATTCCACCAGACGGTGGAGCTTCCCGGCGGGTAGTAGTTGGGGATCCAGTAATAATTCCATTGCAGCACCCGATCCAGCGCATGGGCGTAGCGCTGCATGTCGGCCTGGGTCGAGGCGTGGACCAGGCCGTCGAGTAGCCGGTCCACGGCAGGATCCTGGAGCACCATGAGGTTGTTCGAGCCGGGGTCGTGGGCGGCGGCGGAGCCGAAGTAGTTGTACTGCTCGGCCCCAGGCGACAGGGTGACGGGATAGCCGGTGATGACCATGTCGTAGTCGCGCGCCATGAGCCGGTTGATGTACTGGGCCGAGTCCACGTTGCGGATGTTCAGCTCGATGCCGATCTGCGCCAGGTTGCGCTTCCAGGGCAGCAGCAGGCGCTCCAGGCCGGCCTGGCCGTTGAGGAAGGTGAAACTCAACGGCGTGCCCTCGGCATCGACCAGGCGATCACCCTCGGGGCGCCAGCCAGCGGCTTGCAGCAGTTGCAGCGCGTGCAACTGTTGCGGGCGGATGATGCCCGAGCCATCGGTCACCGGTGCCTTGAACACCTGGGTGAACACGTGGTCGGGGATCTGCCCGCGCAAGGGTTCGAGGATCTTCAGTTCTTCGACATCGGGCAGTTCGCGGGCGGCCAAGGGCGTATTGGAGAACAGGCTCTGCTGGCGGATGTAGAGGTTGCGCATCATCTGCCGGTTGCTCCACTCGAAATCCCAGAGCAGGGCCAGGGCCTGGCGCACACGGCGGTCGGCGAACATCGGCCTGGACAGGTTGAACACGAAGCCTTGGGCGCTTTGCGGTTTGTCCGGCCCTAATTGCGCGCGCTGCAGGCGACCGTCGGCCAGCGGGGCACCGTTGTAGCCTTGGGTATACCCGGTGGCGGAAAACTCGCGGTTGTAGTCGTAACCGCCGCCTTTGAGCACTTGGCGGGCCACCTCGGTGTCGCCGAAGTACTCCACGCGAATGCGCTGGAAGTTGTAGTGTCCGCGGTTGACGGGCAGATCGCGGGCCCACCAGTTGGGATCGCGCTCGAAGGTGATGCTGCGGCCATTGTCCAGGCGCGCGATGCGGTAGGGGCCGCTGCCCAGCGGTGTATCGAAACCGCCACCGTGGGCGAAGTCGCGGGCCTTCCAGTCATGTTCAGGCAGCACCGGCAGGCTGGCCAGGTCCAGTGCCAGGGTTCGACCGTGAGGTTGGCGAAAATCGAAACGCACGCTGCGCGGACCTTCGACGCTGACGGCGGCCACGTCGGCGAACTGGGTGCGGTACTTGAGGCTGCCTTTGCTCATCAGCAGCTCGAAGGTGAAGCGCACGTCTTCGGCGCGTACCGGCTTACCGTCGGCAAAAGTCGCGCGGGGATCGATCTCCACCCGTAGCCAGGCATCGTCAGGGCCGCGCTCCAGGCGTCGGGCGATCAGTCCATAGACGGTGTACGGCTCATCCAGCGAGCGCACGGCCAAGGGCGCATAGAGCCAGCCATCGACTTGACTGACCCCGGTTCCTTCATCGATGAAGGGCAAGACATGGTCGTACTGGCCGATTTCGAGCGCCGAGCGGCGCAGACTGCCGCCCTTGGGCGCGTCCGGGTCAACGTAATCGAAGTGTGGGAAGTCGGCGCGGTAGCGAGGCGGTTCGCCGTAGACGGTCAACGCGTGCGAGGGTGCGGCGAGGCTGGCGGTGCTCAGCCACGCCCCGACCAGCAACACGGCCAGACGGGGGCAGGCGGTGCCCGCTCCCACAAGGGCACTGCAGGGGCGGGCGAACAAGAGCGGGTCAGTCCTGGCGGCTGGTCACTTCCAGCAGGTGATAGCCGAACTGGGTTTTCACCGGACCTTGCACGGTGTTGACCGGCGCGCTGAACACCACGGTATCGAATTCCTTGACCATCTGGCCTGGGCCGAACGAGCCCAGGTCGCCGCCCTGGCGGCTGGAGGGGCAGCTGGAGTTGGCCTTGGCAATTTCGCCGAAGTCGGCACCGGCTTCGATCTGGGCTTTGAGTTCGTTGCACTTGTCTTCGGTGCTGACGAGGATGTGACGGGCGGTGGCACGTGCCATGACAGGGATTCCTTGGATGAATGAAGATGCAAGCCTACAGCAAAGCTTGGGCATGTGTCTGCGCCCGCCGAGTCTAGCGATAACTGCTCCGGCGTGCGTGCGTTAGGCTATCTCAAGCCAGTCGCCGGGCAGCGTCGCGCAGTAGTTCGGCGGTGCTGTCCCAGCCCAGGCAGCCATCGGTGATCGACACCCCATACTTCAAAGCGCCCTTGCCCAATGCCTGGCAACCCTCGAACAGATGCCCCTCGATCATCACGCCGATGATCGAGGTGTCGCCGGCCAGGCGTTGATCCAGCACGTCCTCGAACACCGCCGGCTGCCGCGCAGGGTCCTTGCCGCTGTTGGCGTGGCTGCAATCGACCATGATCCGAGCCTGCACACCGGCTTTGGCCAGGCCTTGTCGGGCCAGTGCAAGGCTGTCGGCGTCGTAGTTCGGGCCTTGGTGCCCACCACGCAGTACCAGGTGCGTATCCGGATTGCCGAAGGTCTCGATGATCGCGGGATGACCCTGCGCGTCCATGCCGAAATGACGATGACCCGCGACGGCACTGCGCATGGCGTCGGTGGCGACGGCTATGCCGCCATCGGTGCCGTTCTTGAAACCGACTGGCAGTTCCAGGCCACTGACCATCTCCCGGTGAATCTGCGACTCAGTGGTGCGCGCGCCGATGGCCGCCCAGCTCAGCAGATCGTCGAAGTAGCCGGCAGCCATGGGCTGCAACAGTTCAGTGGCAATCGGCAGACCGCGTTCGAGCATGCCCAGCATCAAGCCCCGCGACAGGGCGATGCCGGCGTGCATGTCGTCGCTGCCGTCCAGGTGCGGATCGTAGGCCAGGCCTTTCCAGCCGACGGTGGTCCGTGGTTTCTCGACGTAGGCGCGCATCACCAGCAGCAACTGGTCGCTCACTTCACGGCTCAGGGCGGCTAGGCGGTCGGCGTACTCAAGGGCTGAGCGCGGGTCGTGGATCGAGCAGGGGCCGACTACCACCAGCAGACGTGAGTCGCGGCCGTCGAGAATGGCGCGCACGGCCTGGCGATGGTCATGGACCTGTTGCGCGAGTTCGCTGGAGAGCGGCATCTGCTGCTTGAGCAGGTGCGGGCTGGGTAAGCGTTGGCTGACGGCGGCGTTGGCCGCAACGGGTTGGGTCAGGGGCAGGGCGAGGTTCGAAGAATGCATGGCGAGGTTTTCCTTGGGCGGACGGCGGGTGTGGGCCCGCGCCGTCGGCCCTATCGAGGTGTTCGACAGGTTGTCGGATGAGCGTTGCGTGCAGCATTGCCACCGGTCAGGGTCCGTACGGAGGCGGCAGGCTGGCCCGAACGGGAATGGCTAAATCGCCAGGCGTGGGGAAAGGCGTAGGGATAGCTGACGTAGTTCATGGTGTTGTCCTCAGAAGTGCTGAACGAATGTAGAAGCCGTTAAACGCAAAACCCCCGGTCGGGAGGCCGACCGGGGGTTTGAGTAGTCTCATGTTCGGCGGCCCCTCGAAGGTGGGCGCCGGGTGGGTATCGGCGCCTAGTGGCTAAACCAATACCCAAAGTAGGAGCAGGCTGCGACGTCACGACCGGCAACGGCCAGCACAGGGCGCACGAGGCGTCCGGCGGTGATGGCGTGATTGCAGGTGTGTTTCGACATGTTGCTCTCCAATGAATGAAACCGAGCTTACTGCAGCGTCGCGCGGTGTTCAATCGGTAAATGCTATCGGGGTGATTGCACGTGGCGTTCAGGCACCCGCGTGTGCAACGGGTGCCGGAGATGAAGGGCTGTCAGACCGCATAGTGCTTGAGTTCCCGCGCGATCAGCATGCGCTGGATCTCGCTCGATCCTTCGTAGATCTGGGTGATTCGCGCATCCCGGTAGTACTTCTCGACCGGATAGTCCTCCAGATACCCGTACCCGCCATGCACCTGAATCGCCATTGAGCACACCCGTTCGGCCATTTCCGAGGCGAACAGCTTGGCTTGCGAAGCCTCCGACAGGCAGGGTTTGCCCGCACTGCGCAGGCGCGCTGCATGCAGGATCAGCAGCCGCGCGGCGTTGAGCTGCACCTGCATGTCGGCCAACAGGTTGGCGATGCTCTGGTGCTCGTTGATCGGCTTGCCGAACTGGATACGCTCGCGCGAATAGGTGAGCGCGGCTTCGAAGGCCGCGCGGGCGATGCCCAGGGCCTGGGCGGCGATGCCGATGCGTCCGCCTTCGAGGTTGGACAAGGCGATGGCCAGGCCCTTGCCGCGCTCGCCCAGCAGGTTGGCCTCGGGGATACGGCAGGCGTCGAGGGTCACGGCGCAGGTGTCGGAGGCGCGGATGCCCATCTTGTGTTCGCTGCGGTCGACCTTGAAGCCGGGGTTGTCGGTCTCCACCAGGAAGGCCGACAGGCCCTTCTTGCCCAACTGCGGGTCGGTGACGGCGAACACGATGGCCAGTCCGGCGCGCTTGGCGTTGCTGACGAACTGCTTGGCCCCGTCGATGACCCAGTGGCCGTCGACCAACTCGGCGCGGGTACGCAGGTTATGGGCTTCGGAGCCGGCCTGGGGCTCGGTCAGGCAGAAGCAGCCGATCACTTCGCCGCTGGCCAGGCGTGGCAGCCACTGCTGCTGTTGTTCGGGCGTGCCGTAGGCCAGCAGCGGACCGCAGCCCACCGAGTTGTGGATGCTCATCAGCGCGCCGATGGCGCCGTCGCCGGCAGAGATTTCCTCGACAGCCAGGGCGTAGGCCACGTAGTCGGTGTAGCTGCCGCCGAAGGTGTCGGGCACCACCATGCCCAGCAGGCCCAGCTCGCCCATGGCGCGTACCACGGCGTCATCGATCCAGCCGGCCTTCTCCCAGGCCTGTGCATGGGGTGCGATCTCGCCGCGCGCGAAGTCGCGGGCCATGTCGCGGATCATGATCTGCTCTTCGCTCAGTTCCAGGTCTTGCATGCTACGACTCCCGGCTCACAGGCCTTCGAAGAATTGATCGACCCGCTGGCTGGACAGCGCGGCGAGGGTCGGTGGGTTCCAGCGCGGCTGCTTGTCCTTGTCGACGATCAAGGCGCGCACCCCTTCAACGATGTCGCCGTGGGCGAACCACTGGCGGTCCAGGTGCAGCTCCATGGCGAAGCAGTCTTCCAGGCTGCGGTGGCGACCACGACGCAGCATCTCCAGCGTCACCGCCATGGCCAGTGGCGAGCGAGTTTCCAGCAGGTCGGCGGTGGCGTGCGCCCACTGCTGGCTATCACCGATGCGCACGCTGCGCAGTTGTTCCAGGATGCTGGGCAGGTCGGGCTGGCCGAAGTAGTGATCGATCACCGGGCGCAGGCGTGCCAGTGGCGCATCCTCAAGGGTTTGGGTGCCCAGTTTGGCCAGCAGACCTTGCAGGTCCTTGAGCGGATGACTGCCGAAATTCAACGCGTCCAGGCCCTGGTCCAGGGTGCTGAGCCGGTCGCTGGCCAGATACCAGTCCGCCAACCCGCAATACAGGGCATCAGCGGCCTGAACCTGCGTGCCGCTGACCCCCAGGTAGGTACCCAGCTCACCCGGAATGCGCGACAGGAAGTAGCTGCCGCCGACATCCGGGAAGTAACCGATACCGACTTCTGGCATGCCCAGCCGGCTGCGCTCGGTGACGATGCGCAGGTCGGCGCCTTGGGCCAGGCCCATGCCACCACCGAGGGTGAAACCGTCCATGATCACCAGGACCGGCTTGCGGTAGTGGTGAATGCACAGGTCGAGTGCGTATTCCTCGACGAAGAAGCGCTCGTGCAGGTCGCTGCCGGCCTTGTAGCTGTCATGCAGCGAGCGGATGTCGCCGCCGGCACAGAAGCCTTTCGGGCCTTCGCCGCGTAGCACCACCGCCTTGATCTGTGGGTCTTGCGCCCAGGTCTGGAGTTGCTGGTGGAGGCTGCGCACCATCTCCAAGGTCAGGGCGTTGAGGCCGCTGGGACGGTTGAGGGTGAGGTGGCCGATATGGTTGCGGACATCGGCCAGCACATGATCGGTGGACGGAAGTGGAGCGTGGACGGTCATCGCGTTCTCCCTGCTTTGTTATTGATTTTCCATGTGAAGTCTGGAAATACGCTGGAGGATCGAGGGATCCTGCCATGCATATTTACCCGGCACAATCGACAAATGTGCAGCAGTCGGGTGCATTTTTGCGTCAGGGGCGGGTTCTGGATAGGACCGCAAGGGCAGGGCAATGGTTTGCTTGAAAGGTACGCGCTAGTGAAGATGATGTGACGTCGCAGCGGCATTGCACCGGTGCGACGTCGCTCGCTCGAACAGGAATTAGTTACGGTCCAGCCACACGGTTTGTACGTTGCAGAACTCACGCACGCCGAAGTGCGACAGTTCACGGCCGAACCCGCTTTTCTTGACACCGCCGAACGCCACGCGGGGGTCGGAGGCGCAATAGCCGTTGATGAACACCGCGCCGGTGTCCAGCGCAGGAATCATGCGCTCGGCCAGGGCCAGATCAGCGGTGTAGATCGTCGAAGCCAGACCGAAATCGCTGTCGTTGGCCAGTTCTACCGCATGCTGCGCATCGCGAGCACGGATGATCGCGGCCACCGGGCCGAACAATTCCTGCCTGAAGGCCGTCATGTCCGGGGTGACGTCGCCGAGCACCGTGGGGGCGTAGAAGTTTGCCGCACCGTCGAGCTTGTGGCCGCCGAGCAGCAGTGTAGCGCCTTCGGCCAAGGTGGCCTGGACTTGCCCGTCGAGTTCGTCGCGCAGGTCGAAGCGCGCCATCGGGCCGATGTAGGTGTCGTCGTCCAGCGGATTGCCGAGCTGCAGCGCGCGGGTGGCGGCGACGAACTTCTCGCTGAACGCCTCGACGATGCTGTCTTCGATGATGAAGCGCTTGGCCGCCGCGCAGACTTGCCCGGTGTTCTGGTAGCGACCGATCACTGCGGCTTTGACCGCTTCGTCCAGGTCGGCATCGGCCAGCACGATGAAGGGGTCCGACCCACCGAGTTCCAGCACGCACTTCTTCAACGCGGCGCCGGCCTGGGCGCCGATGGCCATGCCGGCGCGCACGCTGCCGGTGAGGGTCACGGCGGCGATACGGGGGTCGTTGATCGCACGGGTCACGCCGTCGGGGGTGACGTTGATCACCTCGAACACGCCCTGCGGCAGACCCGCCAGATTGAACAGTTCAGCCAGCAGATAGGCGCTGCCCATGACGTTCGGTGCATGCTTGAGCACATAGGTGTTGCCCGCCAGCAAGGCCGGCACGGCGCCGCGCAAGACCTGCCAGATCGGGAAGTTCCAGGGCATCACCGCCAGAATCGGGCCCAACGGACGGTACTCGATGCGCGCCTTCTCCACTTGCGTGGCCTCAGGGGCGAGCATGGCCGGACCGTGCTCGGCATACCACAGGCACAGTCCGACGCACTTGCTCACTTCACCCCGCGCCTGGACGATCGGCTTGCCGATTTCGCGGGCAATCATCTGGGCGAAGGCTTCGTGACGGCTCTGCAAGGCCTCAGCCAGAGCACGCAGGTAAGCGCTGCGTTGCGCCAGCGATACTTGGCGCCAGTGAGTGTATCCGTGCCTGGCCCGCTGCAAGGCCGCGTCCAGTGCGGCCTCGTTGTCGTACGGGTAGACGCCGATCTGCTCACCGGTGAAGGGATCGACGGAAATGGCATGGGTCAGGCTACTAATGGCACTCATGGCTGTTCCTCTTGTTGTCCTGGACGGTGTCGTTTCGATTGAGGCCAGACTAAAAGCGTATCGATTTGATGAAAACTGAATAATACTGAGCGAATCATTCACGAATGGAGAAAGCCCGTGGACCTGGTGCAACTGGAAATGTTCAAGGCAGTCGCCGAGCACGGCAGCATCAGCGCCGCGGCTCAACAGATTCATCGAGTACCGTCGAACCTGACCACCCGCATCAAGCAATTGGAAGAAGACTTGGGCGTGGCGTTGTTCATCCGCGAGAAAAGCCGATTGCGGCTGTCACCGGCGGGCTGGAATTTTCTCGACTACACCCGGCGTATCCTGGATTTGGTACAGGAGGCCCGCGCCACGGTCGCCGGGGAGGATCCGCAGGGCACCTTCGCCCTCGGTTCTCTGGAAAGCACGGCGGCGGTGCGGATTCCGGCACTGCTGGCGGCCTACAACCAGCGCTATCCGAAGGTCGACCTGGACCTGTCCACCGGGCCGTCGGGGACCATGCTCGAAGGGGTATTGTCCGGACGCCTGGTGGCGGCCTTCGTCGATGGCCCGGTATTGCACCCGACGTTGGAAGGCATTGCGGTCTTCGAAGAGGAAATGATGGTCATCGCGCCGTTGAACCACGCGCCGATCGGTCGTGCTCAGGATGTCAACGGCCAGAACATCTATGCCTTTCGTGCCAACTGCTCCTATCGCCATCACTTCGAAAGCTGGTTCGTCAAAGACCACGCGGTGCCAGGCAAGATCCATGAGATGGAGTCCTACCACGGCATGCTCGCCTGCGTCAGTGCCGGGGCCGGTCTGGCGTTGATGCCGCGCAGCATGCTCGACAGCATGCCAGGGGCGAGCACCGTCAGCGCCTGGCCGTTGTGCGAGGATTTTCGCTACCTCAAGACCTGGCTGGTGTGGCGTCGCGGTACCGTATCGCGAAGCTTGAGCATGTTCATCCGGCTGTTGGAAGAGCAGACGAACAGGTGAAATTGGCCAAAATCGATGTCTTGCTAACATTTTTTTCACAAAATACTGGCAAATGACTTTCATCTTGGCGTCGGCGTGCTAATAATCGCCGATGTATTACTTCTTGTGTCCCAGATGGGATGTTGTGGGCACAGGCGCGAAATAGAGGGGCACAACCCCAATTGTTGCAGGCCGCCCACCATCGACTGCCTGCCCGTGAAGTCCACCTGGAGTAGTCATTGATGAAGAACCGTCTCGCCACCTCGTTGGCCGTGGCAGTGCTGGCGCTGGCCGGTACGCAATTGGCACAGGCCGCCCAAGTGTCGGGCGCCGTGGGCGTCACCAGTCAGGGCGACATGACCTATCGCCTGGGCATGTCCTTCGATTGGGACAAGAAATGGCTGCAAAGCAGCGTCGGCCACGTCAGCGGTTACTGGGACGCCGGCTACACCTACTGGGAAGGCGGTGACTACAGCGGCGCGCACTCGCTGTCGTTCAGCCCGGTGTTCACCTATGAATTCGGCGACTCGGGCTACGTGCCGTTCATCGAAGCCGGTGTCGGTGTCGCCGTGTTCTCCAAAACCGATGTGGGCGATCAGAAGCTGGGTTCAGCGTTCAACTTCGAAGACCGTATCGGCTTCGGCGTGAAGCTGCCGGGTCAGCAGAAGGTTGGCATCCGTGCTACGCACTACTCCAACGCCGGTATCAAGCAGCCTAACGACGGTATCGAGTCGTATGCGCTGTTCTACAGCGCCGCGTTCTAAGCGCTGAGCGCTGCACCGCCGGCGTCAAGTTGGCGGTGCAGTTCGGGCACGCGGCCTGTTTCTTCCTCACGCAGGCTCAGTGCTTGCGCCGCAACAGCAGGATGAAGAACACGCCACCGATGGCCGCTGTGGCGATGCCGATCGGCAAGTCCTGCGGGGCGATCAGCGTCCGCGCGCCCACATCCACCCAGATCATGAACAGCGCGCCGAGCAGGGCGCAGGCGGGCAGTAGCCGCCGATGTTCTGCCCCTACCAGACGCCGCGCCATGTGCGGCAGCATCAGGCCGACGAAGCCAATGGCGCCGGACAGCGACACTAGTACTCCGGTCAGCAGCGCCGTGCCGACGAACACCCGAGCACGCACCGCGCGGGTATCGAAACCCAGGCTCACGGCGGTTTGCTCGCCGCTCATCAGCGCATTGAGCGCCCGCGCCTGGCTCATCAGCAGCGCGAACCCGGCCAGCACGCAGAGCGCCGGCAGCCACAGCAACGACCACTGCGCCAAGCCCAGCCCGCCGAGCATCCAGAACATCACCGACGCTGCGGCATGCGGATCACCGGTGTACAGCAGCAAGTTGGCCGTGGCCATCACGACGAACGACACCGCGACCCCCGCCAACAGTAGGCGATCACTTTCCAGTCGGCCGCCCCGGCTGGCTACCCCGAGCACCAGCAGCATGCTGCCCAGTGCGCCAATGAACGCTGCCAGCGGCAAGCTGAAGACCCCGGCAAAAGGGCCGAGAAACAGCACCACCAGGACCGCGCCGAACACCGCGCCGGCACTCACGCCCAGCAGGTGCGGGTCGGCCAGCGGATTGCGGGTCACCGCCTGCAGTGCGCCGCCCACCAGCGCCAGGCCTGCGCCGACCAACGCGCCCAACAGCACGCGTGGCGCGCGAATCTGCCAGACGATCTGCGCCTGGCCACGGCTCCAGTCTCCCGACTCGGCCAAGCCGACGTGGTGCAGGACGATACCCAGCACCTTGCCCAGTGCCACCTGGGCCGAGCCAAAGCCCAGCGACAGCAGACACGACAGCAGCAGCATGGCCAGCAGCGCCAGCATCAGCAGGCGATAGCGTGCGCTGTTGCGAATCGGCATCACCGCTGGGCCTCGGCGAACAACTCAGGATGCAGGGCCTTGGCCAAGATCTCGATCGCCTCGGCGTTTTGAACCGACGGCGTGACCTGCAGGTAGGAGAGCACGACGAAGCGCTGTTTGCGGATCGCCTCGACGCTGGCCAGCGCTGGCTGGGCGAGCAGGAAGTCGCGTTTCTGCTGCCAGGTCGTCGGGCCATAGTCGACGATGACGATCACCTGAGGGTCGCGCTCTACCACACTCTCCCAATTCACATGGGTCCAACTGGCGGCCAGATCGTCCATGACGTTGTCCCCTCCCGCGGCATCGATCAGCGCCTGCGGCATTCCCAGGCGACCGGACGTCATCGGCCGGTCCTCGCCGCTGTCATAGAGGAACACCCGCGCACGCTGAGGTGCGTGGGCGGTACGTTGCGCCACCTGCTCAATGCGCTGGCGCATGTGCTGCACCAGGGCAGCGGCGCGCTCGCGGACATCGAAAATCCGTCCCAGGTTGTCCAGGTCACGGTAAAGGTCATCGAGACTGGCGTGACGCTGAGGCATGATCCAGGAGCAGGACTCGCTCAGCTCGTACACCGGTATATCGAAAGGCGCCAGGGTCTGTGGCGTGACCGGACCGCCGATGCGCATGCCGTAGGCCCAGCCGGCGAAGAAGAAGTCGGTATCGGCATCGAGCAGGTTTTCGACCGAGACATAGCGCGGGGCAAGTTCCGGCAGGCCGTCGAGCGCCTGGCGCAGGCTCGGATCCAGCGTCTTCCAGCCGCTGATGCCGCTGTAGCCGGCCATGTGGTCGCGCAGTCCCAGTGCCAGCAGCATGCCGGTGAGGTTGATGTCATGGCTGACCGCGCGTTGCGGTGCGTGATCGAAGGTCACGTCGCGGTCGCAACTGCGAACGGTCACCGGGTAAGGCGCCGCCTGAGCGGCGAGGGGCAGGGCGGCCAGCAGGGCCAGGCAGGCGAACAACGCTTTCATGCGGGACTGATCCAAGTGATGCGTGGATGGGGCGCCAAGGGGTGGCAGTCGACCAGCGCGCGCACACCGAAGACCTCGGCCAGGCACTGCTCGGTGAGCACCTGCTGCGGCGTGCCGTGGGCCACTACGCGACCGGCGTCGAGCACGTACAACCGATCGCAGAAGGCGGCAGCCAGATTCAGGTCGTGGAAACTGGCCAGCAGGCTCAGGCCGGTGCCGCGCAGTTGTTGCAGCAGGGCCAGTTGGAAGCGGGGATCCAGGTGATTGGTGGGCTCGTCGAGGATCAGCAGCCTCGGCTGCTGCACCAGTGCGCGGGCCAGCAATACCCGTTGTTTTTCACCACCGGACAGGCACGTGAAGGCGTCCAATGCGCGGGGCAGCAGGCCCAGGCGCTCCAGCGTGGTGTCGATCAGCGCGGTATCGGCGTCGCCATCGAACCAGCCCTGGTGCGGTGTTCGGCCCATGGCCACCACGTCGCGCACGCTAAGCCCAAAGTCTTCGGGAAATTCCTGCAGCATCACGGCGATGCGCTGGGCAGCCCAGCGCGGCGTGCGCTGCCAGATGTCTTCACCTTCGAGTCGTACCTGGCCGGCATCGGGTCGGCTGAAGCGGTAGGCACACCGCAGCAGGCTGGTCTTACCGCTGCCGTTGGGGCCGATCAGGCCGACGAACTCGCCAGGACCAACGTGCAGATCGATGTTGTCCAGCAATGGCCGTGGCGCGCCGTGAGGCGACCAGTGCAGCGCGTGGAGATGCAGGGTAGGGCAGGACATGCACGAGCCGACCATCGCGGAATTGAAGATTCCCCTACGGCGCAGATGCACGCGGGTGACGCGCGCAGATGCTCGCGAAAACCGGCCAGTGCCCGCCCGCCGCGGGAGTTGCCAATAGCTGCAGCAGGCCGGTCTCCGGGCTTGCGAGGAACCTGAGACATTCACCTTCCCATGCCCTGGGCACAGTGGTGTATCGAATGTCTCGCTCGCCTACCGTTGCGGGGGCAGCGCCGGACTGCTCGCCAAGGGCGAGGCACCGGCTTCCCGTTTAATCCCCGACGCGGCGGCCGGGGACACCTGAAACAAGGGGCGCATCTGAGCATTTATGTCGGCCATGCGTCAACCGATCCGGCGCGCCTGGCCGCTTGCAGTGATTGGCGAACCTGAACCATGATCGAGGTCTTTATCGACAGCAAGGATGGGACTGATGCCAATCTATCTAGCAGCAGACAGCGAATTGTTTCCCGGCACCGAGTTGGTCGCTGAAGCCCCCGCGCAGCAGGGCGCCTATGTCGTGGTCTTTGAAGATGATGGCGAGACGGGTTATTTCTACGCCCTGGACACGTCGTGCGCTGAAAACCCGATTCAGGACGCGCTGCACATCTATAACGTCGAGCAGATTTCCGACCGCGACAAAGCCTCGCAGGTCAAGATCGGCTGGTCCGAGGATCACCTCAAAGCCGTGCTGCTGATCAACGACTTCCCCCACGCCATTTTCGACTTCCAGGCCAAACGGGGTTACTGCCGCACCGGCTTCCCGCCTGCCGTCGGCAAAGGTTGGTCCGAGCAAGGGCATGAGTGGACGGACGACGCCTTGCAACTGTTCGCCTGAGCCTTTGTCCGCCGTGTAGTGGAGTGATCTTGAATGTCGCTGAATATCGGTATCTACGTCTTCGATGACGTCGAAGTGCTGGACTTTGCAGGACCGTACGAAGTCTTCACCACGGCTACACGCATGCACGAACGCAGCGCTGCCTGCGAGCAGCCGCTGTTCTGCGTCTTCACCCTCGGCCGCACGCGGACGGCCGTTCATGCCCGGGCAGGTTTGAAGATCGATCCCGACTACAGCATCAACGACCACCCGGCGCTGGATTGCCTGATCGTGCCGGGCGGTGTGGTCACTGCTGAGCTGGCCAAAGCCGAGGTGATCGACTGGATCCGTGAACAGTGCCGACCTGATCGCACGGTGGCGTCGGTGTGCACCGGCGCGTTCCTGCTGGCCCGCACCGGCAAGCTCGATGGCCTGCAGGCGACCACTCACTGGGAAGACATCGCTGATCTGAAGGCCATGTTCCCGGCATTGGACGTGCTCGAGGGCGTGCGCTGGGTCGACCAAGGCGCCTTGGTCACCTCGGCCGGCATCAGCGCCGGTATCGACATGAGCCTGCACTTGGTCGAGCGTCTTCACAGCCGAGCCTTGGCCGAGCGCACGGCCCGGCAGATGGCGTTCGACTGGACCGAGAACCCCTGAACAGCGCCAGGGGTGGCATGAACAGATTTCATTAATCGTTTCAGGATGTGTCCGGCATACTCCAGACGGTGAAGTGCACAACACCAAGAAGATTTACGCTGGAGAACCGTCTATGCCTGCGTCACCTCACGCCGCTCGGTCCAAAGCCGCTGCGGTGTTTCGCGTCACCTCGGGTAACTTCCTCGAACAATTCGACTTTTTCCTGTTCGGCTTCTATGCCACCCAGATCGCGGGGGCCTTCTTCCCGGCCTCCAGTGAGTTTGCGTCCTTGATGATGACCTTCGCCGTCTTCGGTGCAGGCTTTCTCATGCGCCCGCTGGGCGCCATCGTCCTGGGGGCCTACATCGACGACGTCGGTCGGCGCAAAGGCCTGATCGTGACGCTGTCGATCATGGCCAGTGGCACGCTGCTGATCGTGCTGGTGCCCGGCTTTGCCACCATTGGCTACTGGGCGCCGCTGCTGGTGCTGATCGGGCGGTTGCTGCAAGGCTTCTCCGCCGGGGCTGAGCTGGGCGGTGTCTCGGTTTATCTCGCCGAAATGGCCACACCTGGCAAAAAGGGCTTCTACACCAGCTGGCAGTCTGGCAGTCAGCAGGTGGCAATCATCGTTGCCGCCGCCTTGGGTTATGCCTTGAACCAGTCGCTGCAGCCCTTGCAGATCAGCGAGTGGGGCTGGCGCATACCGTTCGCCGTGGCGTGCCTGATCATTCCGTTCATCTTTTTCCTGCGCCGCAACCTGCAAGAAACGCAAGCCTTCGAAAACCGCAGCCATCGCCCGACCATGAAGCAGGTGATCGCTACACTCGGCCAGAACTGGGGCGTGGTGGTGGGCGGCATGCTGATGGTGGCGATGACCACCAGCGCGTTCTACCTCATCACGGTGTATGCGCCGACCTTCGGCAAGACCGTCCTCAACCTGAGCACCACCGATGCCTTGTTGGTGACGCTGCTGGTCGGGGTGTCGAACTTCTTCTGGCTGCCGATCGGCGGCACGCTCAGCGACCGCTTCGGACGCAAGCCGATGCTCATCGCCATGACCGTACTGACCGTGTTCACGGCTTATCCGGCGCTTTCCTACCTGGCGCAAGCGGCGAGCTTCGCGCACATGCTGGAAGTGCTGCTGTGGTTCTCGTTCCTGTACGCGATGTACAACGGCGCGATGATCCCCGCGCTGACCGAGCTCATGCCGGCAGATGTCAAGGTCGCGGGGTTCTCGCTAGCCTACAGCCTGGCGACGGCATTGTTCGGCGGCTTCACTCCGGTGATGTCAACCTGGCTGATTCATGAGACCGGCGACAAGGCCGCGCCCGCGTACTGGGTGACCTTCGCCGCGCTGTGCGCGTTGAGCGCAACGCTGGTGCTGTACCGCAAGATGGCGGTGCGCGGCCGGGTCGCCGCGCCGTAAGTGCCGATGCTGGCTGAGCCGGTCACTCAGTCAGCAAGGGGGCGGCCACGGCCCTGAGCCGTGTCTTCTCCTCCTCCAAGACCAGCGCTGTCTCGGCGCGTTTGACCAGCAGTGCCGCGTGCAACCGG
Source organism: Pseudomonas sp. SC11 (assembly GCF_047039205.1). Lineage (NCBI taxonomy): Bacteria > Pseudomonadati > Pseudomonadota > Gammaproteobacteria > Pseudomonadales > Pseudomonadaceae > Pseudomonas > Pseudomonas sp. SC11. The sequence continues at coordinate 2,646,195 of NZ_CP178183.1, forward strand.
CACTGCGTGCCAAACCGGGCGGAGTCGATTTCGGTCAAGCTGATCAAGGCCTTGACCATGCGGATGTCGATTTCCAGCAGGCCCGCGCCGTCACGAGCGATCAAGGTGAAGAAGTCGTCGAACAGGTCGTGTACCTCAACGCAGCGTACATGCACGCGCCGGCAGTGTTCGTCGATATCATCGGTGTCGGCGGGCTGACGTGCCCATTTAGAGAAACAGCGCACCCCGCGCCCCATCACATCGATGACCGTACCGGAGTCATTGGTGGCCGGGGACAGGGCGCGCGAGGCGATCTCTGCCAGCACCGACAGGCCGAAACGCGGGTCTTGATCGAAGGTGCGGCGCAGCCCCACGGTGATCGCGTGGCGCAGTTCAGTTTCCAGGTCGCTGCTGGCTGAGGACGTGTTGAGCAGGCGTGCCAGGGGCGCACCCAGGTGGACAAAGCTGCCAGGCAGTACCTCAAGGTAGATCTCGACGTCATGCCGCTTGGCAACCACCGCGAGCGCGCTCACATCGATGTGCTGGACATAGCCGGTGTCCACGCTGACGATCGTCATTGCCTGCGCGGGGAGGGCGACGTCGACGGGGTAAGGGGCGGCCCCCATGAACGGCCAGCGGGCACGCTGCTCAAGGGCTGCGAGGGTCGCGCTCTCGACCCGGTCGATGGTTTCACCGACTCTGCCGAGCGTGGACAAGTGGTCGATCCAGCGCAGCAGGGTGTAGATGATCAACACGATCATGACCAGGGTCACGGCGAACAACACGACCCGGCCTTGCGCGCCGTAAGCACCGGTACTCAGCGCGATGATGCCGACCAGACTGAACAGGAACGATCCAATGAACGTCGCAAGGGCGTTCTGGGTGGTGGAGTCCTCCATCACCAGGGTGGTCGCCCGGGGTGTGACGCCGTTGCTGGCGGCGCCGTAGGCGGAGACCACGGTGCTCAGTGAAAAGGTGGTGACCGCCAGCATGCTCGAAGCGATGATGCCCAGGATCTTGTCGACCGAATCGGCGCCGATTTTCGCCGGTAGCGTGGGGGGTACGAAATCGCGCAAGGTGATGGCGAGCAGCGCGGTGATCACGCCGGTCAACGAGAACAACGTGGCACGGAACCACAGTCGCTTGGTCATTTGACCCAAGGCCCAGCGCCATCGAGCGATCATCGTTTTTTCCTACGCAGTTGAAGAATGGCGCGCCCTGTACAGAGATTGGCGCAGTGCCTGGTTGAGTGGTGCGGGAGGCTGAAAGTTTTATTGGGGATGGGCTGTTCTTCATGCTGAAACGATGGGGTCAATCGGCACAGGCACCCAAGTGCTCCAGCAAGCTTTGCATGGCTGGCGACAATGTCATCCACTCTCGATAGACCACACACAATTGGCGGCGTGCCCACTCATCCTCGATAGCCAAGGTCGAGTATGAGTGGCGTCGTCGATGTCGGGCAGCGATGCACTGAGGCAAGATTGCCACTCCGATCCCCCGGTTGACCATCGTGCACAGTCCATCGAAGGTCTTCATCTGGATGCGCAGCGTCAATCGACGGCCAAGGGCCTTGGCTTGATCCTCAAGGTGATCCTGCAGGGCATTACCCGAAGCCAAGCCGACAAATATCTCATTGACCACTTCAAAAAAATGCACTGCTTTGCGCGTGGCGAGCGGGTGAGTGGCGGGCACGATGAGCACGAGGTGGTCCCGTGCAATTGGGCGAACACACAGGTCCGCAGCGTTGGATGAATCAGACACGATGCCCGCTTCGATCAACCCAGCGGCGACCCCTTGCACGATCTCTGCGCTGGTTCGCTCGCGCAAGTCCATATGCAGGTGTGGCCGGGCAGCCAGCCAATCGGCAAGTCTCGAGGGAAGGAAATGGGTCAGTGCTGCCGTGTTCGCGTACAAGGCCAGTGTGCCGTGAGCACCCGATGCAAACCCCCTGAGTTCACCTTTCAGAACGGCTTGTTGTTGCAGTATGAGCCGAGCATGGTGGGCAACCGCTTCGCCCGCCTGGGTTGCGGTGACGCCGCGTGAATGCCGCTCTAGGAGAGCAACCCCTGCATCGGCCTCCATGCTACGCAGTCGCTCACTGGCCGATGCCAAGGCCAGGTTGGCCGACAGCGCGCCTTGCGTGATGCTGCCGGCGTCGAGCACACAGAGAAAAAGACGTAGGTCGGCTAGATCGAATCGCATCAACGTCTCCTCAACCCTTCGGACTGCCCGAAGGGTAGCGGAAAAAGTCCTGATTGTGCGCACCGGGTGCGATGGCCTTCAATCGAGGGATGAACGAGACCTATTTTTTAGTGGTGATGCTGACGTTGACGTTCATCGCCGCAGGGGCAGTGAAAGGCGTCACAGGTATGGGGTTGCCCACTGTCGCGATGGCATTGCTCGGCACCGCGATGCCACCGTCCGCCGCTGCCGCACTGTTGATCATTCCGTCATTGGTGACCAATGTCTGGCAGTGCGTATCCGGGCCAGGCACCTACCACTTGATACGTCGCTTATGGCCCATGCAGGCTGCCATTGCCGTGGCAACGCTGCCGGCAGCGGCATTGCTTGTCTCCGTCAATCCGGCATGGTCTGGGTTTGCCTTGGGTATTGCGCTGCTCGTCTACGCGCTTTATGCCCTGTTCGCCACACCCTTCGTTGTTTCCCAGCCTGCCGAACGCTATCTCTCGCCGGTCATAGGACTGGTAACGGGCGCCATCACCGGCGCTACTGGTGTGTTCGTAATGCCGGCGGTTCCGTATTTGCAGTCGTTGCGGTTGGAAAGGGACGAGTTGGTGCAGGCGCTGGGGTTGTCCTTTACAACCTCGACGGTGGCATTGGCTGCAGGGTTGCTGCTGCATGGCGGTCTGAAATTCGAACAGGTGGGGCTTTCGACGCTGGCTGTCATTCCTGCGATGGTGGGCATGTTCGTTGGGCACTCCATTAGAACGCGGATCAGTCCGAAGCGTTTCAAGCAGTGCTTTTTGCTTTTTCTGGCAGTGCTGGGTCTGGAGTTGGCCTCGCGGCCTTTTTTGTGATGCCAACGAGGCCGGTCGCGATCACGGCTGTACGGCGGTCTCCCACAGCACCGGCCAATCGGCATCGTTCAGGCCCATGCAGGCACTCATCTGCGCGGCATGACTGAGCACGAAACGTTCACCGTCATAGCGCCAGCGTGTCGTTACGCCGCAGCCACCCATGCCGTTGGCCAACTGCAGACTGGTCAACTCGCCCGTTGCCCTATCGAATTGGACGCTGCCGTCGGGAGCCAGGTCAGGCAACTGGGCGATCGTCTGGAAGGGGGCTGGACGAACCTGTTCCGGGTGCGCCAGGGGCATCAGGTACAGCCGATAATCGCAGTTGTAGGCGCTGCAGCCGGTCTGCACGATCAATAGCGCTTGTTCGTCCGTCAGCGCATAAACCTTCCCGGTGGGCTCGTCGCCTTCGATGACATCTTGCTGCCAGTCGGCGCGGCTCGCAGCCATGGCAGTGTCCAGTAGCTGCTGCGTCTGCGTGGCACTCAGGGAGGACGGAGCGGTCCAGGCCGGCAACGTGGGCGTGGGCGGGGCCGGCGGCACGTCGCTGGCCGGCGCGTCTCCCGGCCGCGCGAGCGCGGTGACCGTACCGATCCGGCCCTGCACCTCATCCATCAACAACAGCGCAGCGGTCATGCCGATCAGTGAGGCGCTCGAGGGGCCATCCGAGGTGCTGAAGGCCAACTGCTTGGCGTTGCGCAGTGCGTGGATGAAGGTCAGGGCTTCCGCACCGCTCGCACTGCGCAGTTCAGGTACCTCGGTCACGTCGAAGTCTGCGCGCTTGCGCTCGACCAGCGGCATGCGCAGCGATTCGTAGTCGATCAGCGGATCGCCATGCAGGTCGTTGTAGCTGAAGACGCTGATGTGCAACGCGTCATCAGGCCCGGCCTTGCGCACGATGCGCAGTGGAAAATACAACTCACCGAGCTCGGCGCTGGCAGGCCGGGTGGAGACGGCGGTGCAGGTGCGCACGTTGTCGCAGGTGACGTTCCAGTCCTTGATGTCTCGAGACAGCGGCGGCGAGTCGGCAGCATGGCCGGTAGAGGCGATCAGGCAGGTCAGCAGGGCGAGAAGACGGCGCATGGTCGGGGCGTGCGAATGGAGTGGGGAGCAGGGATTAACGCATGAACCGGTGTGGCAAGCAGCCTGGGTGAGCGATTGGCACAAGAATGAGGGGAGGGGTCACAGTCAAAATAGTCGCAGCCCGTCGACCGGATGGGTCTCGGTGTTTTCACGCCCTCGGCTCTCCAGGCTATGGGCTAGCCCCGGAGGCTGTGATAATGGTGGCAATCACGAGGACTCTGCGATGCTGACCATTTCGAATACCGTGCATCTGCCCGATGCCGACATCGAACTCACTTATATTCGTGCACAAGGCGCCGGTGGGCAGAACGTCAACAAGGTGTCCAGTGCCGTACACCTGCGTTTCGACATCCGCGCCTCGTCCTTGCCCGAATTCTACAAGGAGCGCCTGCTGGCACTGCGTGACAGTCGCATCACCGGCGAGGGCGTGTTGATCATCAAGGCCCAGCAGTACCGAACCCAAGAGCAGAACCGTGCGGATGCATTGACGCGTCTTGCCGAGCTGATCGTGTCTGCGGGCAAGACCGAGAAGAAACGCCGTCCCACCAAGCCGACGCTGGGTTCCAAGACCCGTCGCCTGGATGGCAAGGCCAGACGCAGTACGGTCAAGGCGGGTCGGGGCAAAGTGGATTTCTAACCCTGCGCACGGCAGATCGGGTTTCAGTGCGCGCTCGGGATCGCCCGGCACGCGATACAGGCAACGCCCGCGCAAGCCCTGCTTTTCACCGCCACACGGATGCCCGCCTCATCAAGCGATGGCATCCAGCATCCGATACCAGGCTATCCCCGCGCCCAGGTACAAACGCTGGAGGTTGTGGAAGGGGATCGGATCCACATGGGTAATGGGAAACGGTAAAGCTTGGGTCGTGCCGAGAATGCGTTGCGACAGGTGCTTGGCCAGCGTGGTGGACATGGCGATCCCCCGGCCGTTGTAACCCAGCAGAATGCTCAAACCCGGCTCGGGTTCATGCACGTGCGGGAGGAAGTCCCGGGTCAGGCCCACCCTTCCACTCCAGTGATGCTCGAACCCAACACCCTGGAGCTGAGGGAATATCGAGGTCACCGCACGCTTGAGCGGGTTGAAATCGTTGGGGGATTTCGGTTCTGAGAAAGGCCCGCGCCCGCCAAGCAGGAAACGTCCTGCCGCATCCTTCTTGTAGTACAGCAGGAGCCTGCGTGAATCCGAGCAGACCTCGCCTTGCGGCAGAATCTGCTGGGCGATGTCCTCGGGCAGCGGCGGGGTAGACACGATGAAGCTGTTGGCCGCGATCACGGTTTGCTTGAGACCCGGCCATAGATCGTCGGAGTAGCCATCCGTCGCAAGCACGACGCGCTGCGCAGTGACGCGATTGCCCCGAGCCGTGGTCAGCGTCCAGCGCTCGCCTTCGCGCTTGAGCCCGACCACGCGGGTCTGGCCATGGATCTGCGCACCGTGCTGGAGGGCGGCGCGGGTCAGGCCTCTGATGAAATTCAACGGATGAACGCTGCCAGCCCGAGGATCGACCCACGCGCCCAGGTAGGCTTGGCTACCAATCCTCTTCGCAGTGGCCGGTGCATCGAGGATCTCCACCGGCACACCGCGTCGCTGCCACTGTCGCGCGCGGTTTTCGATCGCACGCATGGCCGTGGGGGTGAACGCGGGTTGTATCCAGCCGTTGCGCACGGCATCGCACTCGATACCGTAGTGATCGATCAAGCGAAACACCTCATCTGCCGCATGCCCGGCCACCTCGATGATGGCTTCGGCACGCGCACCGAACATTTTGGCCAGGTCGTCGGGATCGTATTTGAGGCCGGGAATCACTTGGCCACCGTTACGTCCGGACGCCCCCCATCCAGGCTCCCCCGCATCGAGCACGCACACCGTCGTGCCCGCCGCAGCCAGGTGCAGCGCGGTGGTGATACCGGTATAGCCGGCACCCACGATCGCGACATCCACGCGGGTGTCGCTGGCGAGCGCAGGAGTGGCCGGTGCAGGCGCGCCTGTGGCGGCCCACAGGGACTTCGGCATTGCAAGAGTGTTCGCACTCATCCCGTCGACTCCCCGGTGTTCAGAATCCGGCGCAGGAACTCCTGGGTGCGCGGGTGAGAGGGCCTGCCGAACACGTCCTGCGGCGCACCGGATTCCACGATGTTGCCGCCGTACAGGAAGCACACTTTGTCGGACACCTCTTTGGCGAACGCCATCTCATGGGTTACGACCACCATGGTCATACCCTCCTTGGCCAGTGCCCGCATGACGCTCAACACTTCACCCACCAGTTCCGGATCGAGGGCGGAGGTCGGTTCATCGAACAAAATGGCTTGGGGTCGCATGGCCAGTGCTCGTGCGATCGCCACGCGCTGTTGCTGGCCCCCCGAAAGCTGATCCGGATACGCATCGACACGGTGTGACAGGCCCACTTTCTCAAGGAGCGCCAAGGCATGCTCGCGCGCTGCACTGACGCTTTCCTTCTTCACGTACACCGGGCCTTCCATGACATTTTCCAGCGCCGTGCGGTGCGGGAACAGGTTGAAGCGCTGGAACACCATGCCCACTTCGGTGCGGATGGTGTGGATGGCCTTGCCGTGCCTGTCCACGCGCGCTCCGGAAACGAAGATATCGCCACCTTCATAGGTTTCCAGGCCGTTGATGCAGCGCAGCAACGTTGACTTCCCGGAGCCCGAAGGCCCGATCAGGCAGACGACTTCGCCGTTGTCGACCTCCAGATCGATGCCTTCCAGCACCCGAGTCGAGCCGTAGCTCTTGTGCAGCGACTTGATGCTGATCATGCGTTCTTCCTCGTTCCCAAGCGGGCTTCCAGGCGGCGCAGTCCGTAAGACAGCGGCAAGCTGAAGGCCAGGTAGAGCACGGCCACCAGGGTATAAACCGTCATGTTTTCGAAGGTCGAGGAGGCGATCAGCTGACCCGCACGGGTCATTTCCGCGACCGTGATGGTTGACACCAGCGAGGAGTCCTTGAGCATCATCACCAGCGTATTGCCGTAGGGGGGCAGGGCGATCCTGAACGCCTGCGGGAGCACCACTCGGCGCATGATCATCGCGCCGCGCATGCCGATCGATTCGGCTGCTTCGATCTGTCCTTGCTGAACGGCCTGGATGCCCGCCCTGAAGTTTTCAGCCTGGTAGGCCGAGTAGGCGATACCGAGGCCCAGGACACCGGCCTGGAAGGCGCTGAGTTGCACGCCAAAATCGGGCAGTACGAAGTAGATGTAGAACAGCTGCACGATGATGGGCAGCCCGCGGATGATATTGACGACTGTGTAGCCCGTCCGAGAGATCGCCTTGCTTTGAGACACCATCATCAAGGCGAAGACAAGCCCGATCACCGAACTGAGCACGAAGGAAAGCACCGTGACCTTGAGCGTGACGACCGCCCCTTCCAGGAGAATGGGGAGGAAGTCCAGAACGTTCTGCAGAAGCATGGGAATACCTGCCGTTTCTAGAGGCGCCTGGGGAGGGTCATCGCGTCAGTTGATGTGCCATTTGGCGATGATCGAATCCAGCGTGCCATCAGCCTTGATGGCATCGATACCGCGGTTGACCTGCTCCAGCAGTTGCTCATCGCCTTTGCGCACGATCAAGCACACCTCGCCTTTGAGGCTCGGCTGATAACTGTCGACCAGGCGAACGTTCTTCAGCACGCCTTGGGAGGCCTGATACGTGAGAATGGGTTTGTCGGCGAAGGCCGCCTTGATGCGTCCGAGTGCCAGGTCACGCAACAGGTCGGAAATCGAGTCGTAACCCCGGACTTCCTTGTAGAGGCCGCGACGCTTGAGTTCGTCGATGAACACCGTGCCGACCTGCGCCCCAACGACTTCGTCCTTGAAATCATCCATGCTGGTGTAGCGCGTCGTGTCATCAGCGCGTACGACCAATGCTTCACCGTATTCATAGACGGGCTTGGAGTACTGGACGACCTTTTCCCGTTCTGGGGTCTTGAGCATCGCCGCGGAAATGATGTCGATCTTCTTGGCTGTCAGGGAGGGGATCAGTGCCGAGAAGTTGGTTTGCAAGACACTGACGTCGAAACCACCCGCCTTGGCGACGGCCTGTGCCGAGTCGATCATCATGCCTTGGATCGTGTTGGTCTTCACATCGAGGAACGTGAACGGGACGCCTGTTGCTGTTGCACCCACTTTATACGCGTCGGCGCTGTGGGCATTGCTTGCAAGAACAGTGGCCGCGACGGCCATGGCGCAACTGAAAGCACGAAGGGATGAACGCATGGACTGCACTCCTGACTGAATGATTTTTATCGTTATTGGTGGAAAGGGGCCTCGGGATCAGGGCAGGGGCCTTGGTCGCACTATAAGCGATTTACAAAAATCGTAAAGAGATTTATAAGTATCGAATATCGATATGCAAAGGGTGAAAAATAATGAGTGAAGACGAAAATATTCTTTTCAATCACTCGCTTGGAAAAGGGCTCGCTGTGCTGAAGGCGTTCAACGCCCGGCGCCGGACGATGAATCTGAGTGAGGTTGCCCAGGCGGCCGGTATCAACAAGAGTTCGGCCCAGCGCATGATCCACACCCTCGAAGCGCTCGGTTACGTGAGAAAGAACGCCGTCACCAAGCGATTCCAGCTCACTGCCGAGATCATGGAGATCGGTTACAACTACCTCGCCTCCAACACCCTGGTGGATGTCGCCAATCCCTTCCTCGCAGAGTTGGCCCAGGTCACCGGTGAAACCACCAACCTCACGGAGCCGGTCGGGCAGGACATGATCTACGTGGCGCGCTTCGTGGGCCCGAAGTTCATTCCTATCCATCTGCCGCTGGGCAGCCGCATCCCGATGTACTGCACGGCCTCGGGCAGGGCTTACCTGAGCGCGCTCGACCAGGCGCAGATGCTCGAGCGCCTCGAGGGCTGCGAGCTTGTCCAGCACACCCACCAGACCTTGACCACCCTTGAGCAGATCTTCGAGCGGATCGAGCAAGCCCGCAGAAATGGTTTCGCCACCAACTGTGAGGAGCTGTTCCTCGGGGACATGGCGCTGGCGGCGCCAGTGCGCAACAGCGACGGTATTCCGGTGGCAGCCGTGCACGTGGTAGCGCCCACCAGCCGCTGGACGGTGGAGGACGCCGAGCGGCGCCTGGCACCGGCCGTGCTGGAGTGCGCGCGCGCGATCACCACGTCGATTCGAGCGTTGCAGCTTTGAGCAGGCATCAGCTTGTTTAGCGCCCCACTGCTCAGCCTATAACCCGACTGCTGGGGCTCTAGCCTTCAGCAGTTCGTCGAGCACGCCCATGAAGGCGTCCACGAGCTGGCTGCGGCCCTGCTTGCGCGTCAGTACCAGCAACGGCGCGGTGGCGGAGGGGTCGGCGAGCGGGCGATAAGTGACGCCTTGTTTCGCCAAGGCCTGGGCACAGCGTGGCACCAGGGCAACGCCCTGGCCGGCGGCGACCAAGGCGATGATCGAGGTGATTTGCCGGCCGCTGGGCCCCGGGCGCACGGGTAGGCGGTCGCGTCGGTAGAGTTGCTCGATGGCTTCGTTGAGCCCTGAGCCGTAGTCGGCGGGAAACAGAATCAGCGGATGCTCACTGAGCTCGGCCAACGTCACCTGTGCCTGCGCGGCCAGCGGGCTGTCGCTGGAGATCGCCGCCACCAGCGGTTCGTCCCCCAACGAAAGGGACTGGATATCGCTCTGCTCGCACGGCGGCTGCATGCGGCTCATGCCGATGTCGATGCGTCCGTCGGCGATCTGCGACCACTGGCTGACCGAAGCACCTTCCACCAAGGTCAATTGCACGTCCGCAAAGCGCTGGGCAAAGGCCTGAAGTGCCTGGCTGAACAGGTCCGAGAGTGCAATGGAACTGGCGTAGCCCAAGGCCAGTTGCCCGGCACGCCCTGCCGCCAGCTTGTCGGCCATGACCTGGGCCAGCTCCACCTGCTCCAGCACGGCCCGGGCATACGGCAGGAAAGACCGGCCCTGAGGGGTGAGGGTCACGGTGCGGCTGGTGCGGTCGAACAAGCGGAACCCCAGTTCGGCCTCCATGGCCGAAATCTGCCGGGTCAGCGGCGGTTGCGCCAGGTGCAGGCGCAGTGCGGCACGACCGAAATGCAACTCTTCGGCGACCGTCAGAAAATAACGCAACTTGCGTAGATCGAGCATCCTGTTCCCTAGGTATTGATCGGTCCGAATTCGGTATTGGTCCTGGTCTGTCGACATATCTTATAAAGCCCGCTGGCCATGAACGAGATGTTGCATGAATTCGCGTCAACAGTGTGCGCGCCTCGCCTTGTTTCTGTGTGGCTGTGCGGCATTTCTCAACCTGTATGCAACCCAGGGCATTCTCCATGAATTGGCCCAGAGTTTTCACGTGAGCGTCCGGCACGCCGGCTGGAGCATCACCGTCACCACCCTGGCGGTGGCGGTCACCGCGCCCTTTGTCAGCCGTTTTACCAAGCGTTTCGATCAGCGCCAGGTGATTGCGCTGGCCGCGCTGGCGCTGGCGTTGCCGGCTGGCATGGCGGCCTACGCCGGCAGCTTTTCCCAACTGCTGGTCTGGCGACTGCTGGAGGGCGTGCTGATTCCAGTGGTGTTCGCCACCAGCGTGGCCTACATCGGCGACCGTTGGCGAGGTGGCAGCGTGACCGAAGTGACCAGCCTGTATGTGGCCGGCACCGTGCTGGGCGGCTTCGCCGGACGCTTCATCACCGGACTTATGACCGAATACGTAGGCTGGCGCGAAGCCTTTGCCTTGCTCGCGGGCCTGAGTCTGCTGATCGGGGTGGCCATTCATCTGCTGCTGCCGGCCAATCCGCCCCTCGCAGCCCCCCGCGCCACCGCAGGCCTCAGCGCCTTGCGCGAGCTGTGCCGGCGCCCTTTGCTGGCGGCTTATGGTGTGGGTTTCTGTGTGCTGTTCTCGCAAGTGGCGACGTTTACCTATGCCGGTCTGTACCTGAGCCAGCCGCCGTTCGAACTGGGCGCCGCGGCGCTGGGTGCGATCTACAGCGTGTTCCTGGTGGCCTTGGTGGTGACACCGATCGCCGGACGCCTGAGCAAGTCGCGGCCACAGGCCGAGTTGCTGGTGGTTGCTGCGCTGCTCGGGGTCTGCGGTTCAGCCCTGACCCTGCTGCCGTCGTTATGGCTGATCGTGCTGGGCCTGGCCTTGAGTTCCACTGGGGTGTTCCTGGCCCAGGCCGCCGCCAACGCGTTCACCACCGCCACGGCCCGCCACAACAAGGCCGGCGCCGTGGGCCTGTACCTGACCTGCTACTACCTGGGCGGCAGCTTCGGTGCCGTGGTTCCGGCGTTGCTCTGGAGCCGTTGGGGCTGGCAGGGCTGTGTCGTGCTGATCGTGGTGTTCCAACTGCTGTCGCTGCTGATCGCCTGGACCGGCTGGAAGCCGCTGGTGCCGCAAACCCCGCCCCCCGAACCGTCGACCCCCTAGATTCATCATCCAACAATAAATGCGCGAGGTGACCATGAATAACGTACTGACCCGGCAGAGCCAGTTGCTGAAGATCGTCGAACCCGTTTTGAACGACATGCCGGCCGGTGTCTTGAAGCATGCGCTGTTCGAAGCGTTTTGGAGCGAAGAGGGCGCCCTGGTGGACATCGAGCAGGCCTTCGAGGCGCTCACCTCGCGTCGCCACCCGCCGGCGGTGCTGCGCATGTTCTTCGCCAGTTGGTCGAAGACCAACAACTCCGCCACCAGCGTGTCAGGGCTGGCCAACCGCATCACCTTGCTGGCCCGCTCCGATCAGGGCTCGCAAGCCGCCGACGGCCTGTACCGGGCCTGCGGCAGCCTTCAGCGCATCACCGATGAAGACCTGGGCGCTCTGGGCAATACCCTGCATTCTGACCTGTTCTACAACATGGCCACGCCGATCTGCGGGGATGACCAGTGGCTGCTCAAGGAAAACTGCCTGCCCTCGGCCCAGCACTTCAAGGACTGGACGGATTTTCGCCGCCTACGTGATCGCGACCTCCTGCAGGGCTTGCTGACGACACTGATCCACGAGGTCTATACCCACGGCGAAGTGGAGTTCATCCACCCACTGTACAAACAGTGGTTCGTCCGCGACATGGGAGTGCCAGCTGAGAAAGCGCGCGCCACCGTGGCCTGGGTCACGGTGCATACCGGCGGCACGGAGAGCAATCACTTCGCCCATGCGGTGGCGGCAGTCAACGAGTTCGTCGAGGCCATGCAGGTGCAGGTCGATCCGCAGGCCGCGCGGCACATATTCGCCGAATACCTGCAGCACAAGGCTCAAGTCATGCGCGACTGTGCCCAGCTGTTGCATTGATGGCTACGGCCGGGCCCTGGCAACGGGGCTTCTGGCAGAGCCCGGCTCGCCTATCCTGTCGGTGATTGGTTCTTCCTTTTCCTTTTGCAGTCTGTCTTGACCATGAATGAGCTGAAATCTATTGCCTCCCCCGAGGCATTGCCTGCGGCCGATGTGTCGGTGCGCCGCCGTTCCCTGGTGGCAGGGTGCGGTGCCCACGCTGTGCATGACGGCCTGACTGACGTGATCTATGTGCTGCTGCCGATCTGGCAGTCGCAGTTCGCTTTGAGCTACGCCCAGATCGGCCTGCTGCGCGGTGCCTATTCCGGGATGATGGCCGGCTTCCAGTTGCTGGCCAGCCGCGGCGCCAAGCGTTGGGGGCGCGAGCGCCTGCTGGTGGGCGGCACTGCCCTGGCCGGGCTGGCGTACGTGCTGGCGGGACAGGCCGGGGGGCTAGGCGTGCTGCTCTTGGCGCTGCTGCTGGGTGGCCTGGGGGCCAGCACCCAGCACCCGCTGGCGTCCTCGATCATCACCGACACCCACGAGGCTGGCGGCGGTGTCAAGCAAGCGCTGTCCCAGTACAACTTCGCCGGAGACATCGGCAAAACCCTGATTCCTGGGTTGGTGGGTCTGCTGCTGACCGTGATCAGCTGGCGTACCAGCGTGACGCTGATCGGCCTTCTGGGGCTGGCCGCTGCGCTGGCGCTGTGGTGGCTGATTCCATCGCGCGCGGTGACCCTGGCCATGCAGCAAAAGGCGCCCAAGACGGTCAAGGGCCAGGGCTCGGTCGGCGGCCTGCGCGCACTGATCCTCACCGGCACCCTCGACAGTGCGGTACGCATGGGTTTCCTGACGTTCCTGCCGTTCCTGCTCAAGACCAAGGGTGCTGGCACCGCCGGTATCGGCCTGGCACTGACCCTGCTGTTCGTCGGTGGCGCTTTCGGCAAGCTGCTGTGCGGTTACCTCGGGGCGCGCATCGGCATGATGAAAACCGTATGGATCACCGAATTCACCACCGCCAGCCTGATCGTGCTGGCGGTATTCCTGCCCTACGTGGGGTTGATGGTGATGCTGCCGCTGCTGGGATTGGCGCTGAACGGTACCTCGTCGGTGCTCTATGGCGCGGTGCCGGACCTGGCGGGGGCGGGCAAGCGCGAGCAGGCATTCTCGTTGTTCTACACCGGCACAATCGGCGGCGGTGCACTGGCCCCTATGCTGTTCGGCAGCCTTGGCGACGTCACCGGAATTCCTTTGGCAGTGATGGCCCTGGCCGCGACCCTGCTGCTGACTTTACCGCTGTCCTGGTACGTGCAGCGGGGCCTGGACGCCGACGCGCGGTCTTAGGCTGAGGTTCGGCCAATGGACCGACGTGCAGGCTCGGCACTGGCGTGGTCGGGCCTGCTGCAGGGTGTGTTTTTCCAGTATCAATCACGACACAAACGGTATTGGCGCTTTTTGCGGCTGTCATCAGACTGTAAGACGACCAGCCTGGACCCGCTTTTCAGGTTGCCGGGGTCGCAGGGGTACAGGCTTGGGTCACTCTGTCTTCCGATTGATTTCGCAGGTACAAAAATGACAAGCAGCGAAGCCACGGTCAGCCGTTTTTCCTTGTCCCAGCGTGCGCTGGGCCTCAGTGCTCCAGGCACCTCGAGCATGCGCAGCAAAGCCAACGCCTTGAAGGAGAGTGGCATCAAGGTGATCAATTTCGCCGCCGGCGAATTGTCCTTCGATGCCTGCGAAGACATGCGCGCCGGGGCCACCGAAGCCATCGCCAATGCGCGCAACCGCTACACCCCGCCCATCGGTCTGCCGGCCCTGCGCGAGAAGCTCGCACAACGGGTCAGCCAGCGCACAGGCGTGACGTTCACGGCTCATGAAGTGGCGGTCACGGCTGGAGCCAAGCAGGCGCTCTATAACGCCTGCATGGTGCTGCTCAACCCCGGCGACGAAGTCATAGTGCCGACGCCATACTGGGAAACCTTTCCCACGCAGATCCGTCTGGCCGGCGCCACCCCGGTGTGCGTACAGACCCGCGCCGACCACTACCGACTGACGCTGGACGCGGTGCGTGGCGCGCTCACCGAGCGCACCCGGATGATCGTCATCAACACCCCCAACAACCCCACCGGCACCGTCTATGAACGCGAGCAACTACTGGCCATCGCCCAGTTGGCTCGGGAGCGACAACTGTGGGTGATGTTCGATGAGTGCTATCGCGGCCTGGTACGCGAAGGCCATGAGCACTCCAACATCCTGGCGCTGTGTCCGGCCTTGAAAGGGCAGACGGTGCTGGTCGATTCCTTCTCCAAGAGCCAGGCGGTGACCGGCTGGCGCGTCGGCTATGCCTGCGCCCCGGCGCCAGTGATCGCGGCCATGCACAACCTGCAGGGGCACACCACCTCCAACCCGAGCAGCCTGTCGCAATACGCAGCGCTCAATACCCTGAATGCCGATTCGTCGCACTTCGCCGACCTGGTCAACCCTTTCCTGCAGCGCCAACTGCAAGCCGCACGTACCTTTCTGGACCGCCTGGAAGGGGTGAGCTATGTGCCGCCGGAGGGCGCGTTCTACCTGTACATCGATGTCTCCTCCAAGCTCGGCGGTTACTACCACGGCGAACCGGTGCGCGATGTGGATCACCTGGCGGATCTGTTGCTGACTGAGGCGCATATCGCCGTGGTACCCGGCTCCGGTTGTGGTGACCCCCACTGCATCCGTATTTCCTACGCCGTGGACTATGAGGAATTGATCGAAGGCCTGGGCCGTTTCGCCCAGTTTATTTCGATGATCGTCATCGACTGAAGCGATTGGCGCCAACCCGTTCCCAGTGGGACCGAACCCGCTCCCGAGCCACCAAGACCCGGGCTGGTGTCGTGCATCTTGTTGTCCGTGAAGTGAAAACAATGACAGGAGAGAACAACATGGAGAGTTCCCGCAAAGCGTTCATCGGCTATGTGCACCAGGCTCTGGTGGATGTCGAGGACCGCAACTTGGTGGAGGCCCTGCTGACGGGCTTTGAAAACCATCCCGACGAGCTGGACGGCTACTGCTTGACCTACCAGCACATGACCTCGCGCACGTGGTCCGAGGACTCGCTATGCACCTTCTTCTGTGGCTGGCGCAGCCCGGATGGCGCAGCCCACGCGGTGTCCAGCATCATCGTGCGGCTACTGCAGGCGGGCGAGGAGCTGTCTGGGGAGGACAACAAACTCAAGCTGCTGGAGGCGGCCCGCCACTGCGGCGAGATCATCGTCGAAGACGTGGGACTGGGTGAGATGCATGGCCATCCCCATCATTCCAAGCTCTACCACCGCATGGCCTCGGCGATCTGCGGCTCGGACAACTGGCGCTTGCAGGACAAGTACCTGAACCCCATCACCAAGGAGTTCTCCACTTGGGTTGGCGAAAAGCGCCCGCTGGCTCCCAACCTGGTGGAGGCCCTGGAGATGATGGCCCTGACCGAGCTCTTCAACACCGGCGAATACAACCTGATGACGCCGCTGTGGAAGAACTGGCTGCGCGAGTGCCGCGGTTACCCTGCCGGGGAGGCCAACCGCATCGCCAGTTTCCTCAGCGTTCACTGCGGCCCCGTCGAAGCCCGGCATTTCCGCCACGCCACCGAGGCCCTGAAGCTGTACACCCAGGCCATCGGCCAGCAGATCGACTACCGGCGTATCGCAGCCCTGTCCGATGAGTACGTGCTGCGTGCTTGTCAGCACCTGGAGAAGATGGCCAGCGTACTCAGGGAACAAGCGCCGGCCGAGCAGGGCGCCTGATCTTCAATCATCTATTGGAGTACCACCCACATGCGCGTTGAATCCGATTCCATGGGTTCCATTTCGGTACCGTCCAACAGGTACTGGGGAGCCCAGACCGAGCGCTCCATCCACAACTTCCCCATTGGCCGTGCACGCTTCCAATGGAGCGCACCGATGATCCGCAGCCTGGGCATCCTGAAGAAGGCCGCAGCCCTGGCCAATCTCAAGCTCGGCGAGTTGCCGCAGGCCATTGCGCTGCCCATCGTCCAGGCGGCCGATGAAGTCATCAGCGGGCGATTGGACGCGCATTTCCCACTGGTAGTGTTCCAGACCGGCTCCGGCACCCAGTCCAACATGAACGCCAACGAAGTGATCGCCAACCGGGCCATCGAGCTGCTCGGCGGCGAGCTGGGCAGCAAGCAGCCGATCCACCCCAACGACCACGTCAACCGTGGCCAGTCGTCCAACGACACCTTCCCCACGGCGATGTACATGGTGGTGGTGACGGAGGTCTTCGAAACCCTGCTGCCAGGTGTGTCGGTGCTGCGCGACACGCTGTCCGAGAAGGCCGAGCAGTATCGCGATGTGGTCAAGGTCGGGCGCACTCACCTGCAGGATGCCACCCCCATCACCCTAGGCCAGGAGATCGGTGGTTGGGTCGAGCAGATCGACTATGCCCTGGCGGCCATCGAGCGCAACCTCACCGGACTCTACGATCTGGCCATCGGCGGCACGGCAGTGGGGACCGGGCTCAACGCTCATCCGCAGTTCGGCGAGGAATGCGCCCAGGCCATCGCCGAGCTCACCGGCTACCCCTTCAGGTCCTGTGCCAACAAGTTTTTCGCTTTGTCGGCACACGATGCCCTCGTCAACACCTCGGCGGCGATCCGCACCTTGTCCATGGCCCTGATGAAGATCGCCAACGATGTGCGCTGGCTGGCCAGTGGGCCGCGCTGCGGCATCGGCGAAATCGACATTCCGGAGAACGAGCCGGGCTCCTCGATCATGCCGGGCAAGGTCAATCCGACCCAGTGCGAGGCGTTGACCATGGTCTGCACGCAAGTGTTCGGCAACGATGCCACCGTGGCCTTCGCCGGCAGCCAGGGCAATTTCCAGCTCAACGTCTACAAGCCGGTGATGGTGCACAACGTGTTGGAAAGCATCACCTTGCTGGCCGAGTCATGCCGGGCTTTCAACGACCACTGCGCAGTAGGCATCGAGCCGAACCGCGCGCGCATCGAGGCCAACATCGAGAAGAACCTGATGCTGGTGACAGCCCTCAACCGGCACATCGGCTATGACAAGGCCGCGATCATCGCCAAGACCGCTCATCACGAGGGCAAGTCGCTGCGGGAAGTGGCCCAGCAGTTGGGCTATGTCTGTGCGGCGGATTTCGACCGCTACGTGGTGGCCCTGGACATGACCCACCCCTGAGCGAAGCCGGTGTTCCCCAACCACAAGAGGCGTGTGAATCCCATGCAGGAAGCTGATAATCGCCGAACCCTCCTGAGCCAGCTGCTGCGCCGCAAGCGCTGCCTTCGTGTGCTCGAGGCCCACAGCCCCATTTCCGCCTTGCTGGCAGAACAATCCAGGCTGGAGCAGGGCAGCGGACCGAGTCTGGTCTACGACGCCATCTGGTCGAGTTCCCTCACCGACTCGACCCACAAAGGCCTGCCGGACATCGAGATCCTCTCGCCGAGCAACCGCTTGCACGGCATCCGCGAAATTTTCGATGTGTGCTCGCTGCCGATGATTTTCGACGGCGATACCGGGGGCAAGGCCGAGCATTTCGCCATCCACGTGAAGATGCTGGATCGGGCCGGGGTATCGGCGGTGGTGATCGAGGACAAGTGCGGATTGAAGAAGAACTCGCTGTTCGGCAACGCGGTGAGCCAGTCGCAGGACTCCATCGACGAGTTCTGCGAAAAGATCCGCGTAGGCTGCGCCAATCGCAGCCACGAGGATCTACTGATCATCACATCGGCTATGACAAGGCCGCGATCATCGCCAAGACCGCTCATCACGAGGGCAAGTCGCTGCGGGAAGTGGCCCAGCA
This sequence comes from Pseudomonas sp. SC11, assembly GCF_047039205.1. NCBI lineage: Bacteria > Pseudomonadati > Pseudomonadota > Gammaproteobacteria > Pseudomonadales > Pseudomonadaceae > Pseudomonas > Pseudomonas sp. SC11. Next base: position 2,664,344 of record NZ_CP178183.1, read on the forward strand.
GTTGGGCTATGTCTGTGCGGCGGATTTCGACCGCTACGTGGTGGCCCTGGACATGACCCACCCCTGAGCGAAGCCGGTGTTCCCCAACCACAAGAGGCGTGTGAATCCCATGCAGGAAGCTGATAATCGCCGAACCCTCCTGAGCCAGCTGCTGCGCCGCAAGCGCTGCCTTCGTGTGCTCGAGGCCCACAGCCCCATTTCCGCCTTGCTGGCAGAACAATCCAGGCTGGAGCAGGGCAGCGGACCGAGTCTGGTCTACGACGCCATCTGGTCGAGTTCCCTCACCGACTCGACCCACAAAGGCCTGCCGGACATCGAGATCCTCTCGCCGAGCAACCGCTTGCACGGCATCCGCGAAATTTTCGATGTGTGCTCGCTGCCGATGATTTTCGACGGCGATACCGGGGGCAAGGCCGAGCATTTCGCCATCCACGTGAAGATGCTGGATCGGGCCGGGGTATCGGCGGTGGTGATCGAGGACAAGTGCGGATTGAAGAAGAACTCGCTGTTCGGCAACGCGGTGAGCCAGTCGCAGGACTCCATCGACGAGTTCTGCGAAAAGATCCGCGTAGGCTGCGCCAATCGCAGCCACGAGGATCTACTGATCATCGCCCGTTGTGAAAGTCTGATCCTCGACAAGGGCATGGACGACGCCATCGAGCGCAGCCTCGCCTATGTCGCGGCCGGCGCCGACGGCATCATGATTCACAGCCGCAAGCAGGACGGCCTGGAGGTCCTCGAGTTCGCCCGACTGTTCCGCCGCCAGTGCCCACGAGTACCGCTGATTTGTGTGCCCACCAGCTACGCGCACTTGAGCTTCGACCAACTGGAGGAGGCTGGCTTCAACGCGGTGATCTACGCCAACCACATGCTGCGCAGTGCCTACATGGCCATGCGTGATGTGGCGGCAGGGATTCTCGAACATGGGCGGACGCTGGAAGTGGAACCGCGGTGCCTGGGGATCGACGAGATTCTTGATTTGGTGCCGGGGACGCGTTAGGTCGTGTGGGCGTAGTGATGTTGCAGGAAGTGGGGAAGGGCGACGCCCCCTATAGGGGGGCGTCGCAGCCTGCACTGACGCCCGTTACTCGCGGAACAGCCGCTCGTGAATCCAGCCATTGTTCGTCAATACGAAGGCGCGCTTTTCGCGGATGGGTTTTTCCTGGCTGGCAACCATGCGTTTGACGTCGCTATTGACGTCCATCAACGCCGGGGTGGAGGCCCACTTGGGCAGATCGTCGACCTTGTAGGTGTAGGTCACCTCAGAAATCCGGTGGCCCATCATGTCCCCAGGCTCGCTGAACTGCTCAATCTTGTCGACCTTTGCGCGGCCGATGCACAGGCCTGGGATGACGGTGCCATCAGGCTTCGTACGCGCGTCATCTTTGAGGTACTTGCGGCCTTCGTCAGTGAGTTCGTACCGATATTTGATTTCGGTACGGGCTTTCTGAAAGATGTTTTCGGGATAGTCTTTGCGAGACGTCTCCACGGCTGTCAGCACGCCGACCTCGGCCAAGGCATTCAAGGTCTTGTTAGTGCCGTAGACGTCGAACTCCTGGGTGTTCATCGGGAACGTCGATGTGACCAGGCACTCTGGATAGGCCTTGTCGAGCCAGGCCTGCGCGGCTTTTTCGAAGTTTTCTTCGGAGGCTTTCTTGGGGTCCGAGCAGCCGACGAGTGCGGTGGTGAGGATGGCTAAAGGGAGTAGCATGGTGCGCATTGCGGAGCGTCCTTGTCAGTTGGGGTGGACCGGCATCCTGCCAGTGACTGGAATACCGGATGCGGGGTTGGAGAGATTTGGGCGGTGATGGTTCCGTGGGGACGGGAAAGATCTGGTTCTAGGCACAGTTGAGCGGAAACTTGTTTACTTCGTGCCGCCGCGCTTGGTTGACGCTGGTAGATAACTAAACTAAATGAATATTTAGTGTAGTTATTCAATTTTTCTCATTTTATAGGGGTAGGGTAGCTCAGGACTTATGGAGAGTTTTGATGCAGCAGCCCCTTACGCCTTTGATGATCGAAAGCACTTACTGCTATTTATTGGGAGGCCGCCAAATATTTACTAACCAGGCACGACATGAGGGCTGTCGCCTAGGAAAATGCCGCAATTGGAGAGTGTCAGATTTTTTGTGTGCGGGCCGATAACGGCCTGCCGTCAGGCTGGCCATGCTTTTACCAGGTCGGCCTGATAAATCGATCTCCGTACAGCATCGCGAATTGATTCATCGCATTTTTCCAGTCATGGGCCGCTGAGCCCCAGTTTGCCGTGATGTTCCGCAGCCCCAGCCAGATCAGCTTGGTGGCGGCCTCATCCGTTGGGAAGTGACCACGCGTTTTGATGATCTTGCGTAGCTGGGCGTTGATGCTTTCGATCGCATTGGTCGTATAGATCACTTTTCGAATGCCTGACGGGAAGACAAAGAATGGAATCACTCGATCCCAGGCTCTTCTCCATGCCGCAACTACCGTTGGGTACTGTTTGCCCCAAGGGCCGTTTTCAAACGCATCCAGTGCGTTGGCCAACTGTTCGCCCAAGGTGCTTTTGCCTGCCGCGCTGGTGCCCACGACGAGGATGCGCGAGTGTTGATGCAAAGAAGGATTCATGGTGTGTCTGTTCAGTGAGGTCAGTAAAAGAGCGTCAGCCGCGGCCGGCGGCGACGATCAGCATCATCGGTCGGTGGACTTCATCGACCAGGGCCGGATGCGCGGTCAGGTCTTGTGGTGAGGGGCCCCACTCGTTGAGGTGGTCAAGACGAAAGCCGCTGGCGATCAGCAGGTTGACCAGTGTTCCAAGGGTGCGGTGCTGTTTGATCACGCCATCGGCGAGCCAGTTCGTCTCGCGTGGACCTTCCACCTGATAGTGATCCACCGGCCAGTGCCTACGGCCTTCGCCGTCGACGATCCAGTCCGGGTGCAGCGACGCCATGTAGATCGGGTGCTCGAGGGTGAACACCAGTTTGCCGCCCGGTCGCAGCGCGTCGTGAATGCGCTGCAACAAACCGCTGAGGTCGCTCACGTAATGCAGCGCTAACGAGCTGTAGGCAAGCGTGAACGCTGCCGTGGGCAATGCCACGTTCTCCAGGTCGCCACGTCGATAGTCGATGCGCGCGTCGGCATTGATCGAGGCCGCGCGGGCAAGCATCTTTTCCGAGACGTCCAGCGCCAGTACGCTATCGGCGCCTTGCTCGATGGCTCAGCGGCTGAACCAGCCGTAGCCACAGCCCAGGTCCAGCACCGTTTGCCCTGAGAAGTCGGGCAGCAGCGCACGCACGCTTGGCCACTCCGGCGCACCCGCCAGGCCTTCGCGGGAGCGGGGTAACTGGCTGTAGCCGTCGAAGAAAGCCTGGGTGTCGTAAATGTTCTGGGTCATGGTGAATTCCTTGTAAGGCCAGGGCCTGAACGACAAACAGGGCCAACTGCCGAAAGCAGAGGCCCTGTCGTCAAACGTGCAGATCCTCAGTAGCGCATTTCCACCGCCACGTAAGCGCCGATGCCGTCACCCGGATACAACGACGCGGTGTCCTGACCGTTGGCGTTGTAGATCGGTTGCACAGCGGTCACGTACTTCTTGTTCGCCAGGTTTTTCAAGTCCAGCGAGACTTTCCAGTTTTTATTCGGCGTTTCGTAGCCCACGTTTGCACCGAATATGGTGTAGGACGGGGCGTAGAAGGTGTTGGCGTAGTCAACGGCCGTGCGTGAGGCCGATTGTACGTTCACGCCGGTGTAAAAGCCCGCCGGGTGCTGATACTGCAGCTCGCCCTGATAGATGTGTTTGGGAATGCCCGGCAACTGGTTGTCACCGAAAGTCGGGTCATGCCGGTAGTAGAAGTCGTTGTAGGTGTAAACCTGACGCCAGTTGATCTGCTCGCCGGACGCGTTCTCCCACAAGCGAGTGTTCAATCCGGCTTCGATGCCCTGGTGGATGGTCGGGGTCGCGTTGAATGCACCCGTCACTGCGGCGGTGGTCGCGGTCGGGGCAACGATCTGCACGTTGAGCAGTTCATCACGCACCCAAGAGCGATACAGCGCCAGGCTGCCATCGAAAATGCCTGAAGCGCCTTTCACGCCGATCTCGACGGTGTTGGCTTTTTGTTCCACCAACGGACGCACATACGGCGTGGTCGGGCCCGAGCCTGAGTATTCCCACGACGCTGGCGGGTCGATGGAGCGGCTGATGTTGGCAAAGACCTGCAACTGCGGGGTGAACTCGTAGCGCACACCGATTCGCGGCGCCAGGCTCCAATTGTCGTAAGTCACGTCGGTCGGGTAGGTGGTGGTGTTGGCTTGCAGCGCTTGTTTGACGTCGGCGTGACGGCGCACGTTGATCGCTGACAGGCCGCTGGTCAGCCACAGGTTGTCGACCAGTTCCAGGTCGTTTCCAAAGGAAAACACGTGGTCGAACGATGAGCCGTAATCGACGAACTTGCGCGTCTGCTTGTTGGCGAACGTGGAGTTGACTTCACCCTTGAGGTGTTCGGTGGAGGTGAATGCCAGGTTGGTCCGGCTTTCATGGCCAAACAGCTTGTCGGTGCGGTCGTAACCCAGAACGAACGACAGGTCATGCCAGTCCCAGTAGCTGGGGTTGGCCGGGCTGTTCGGGCTGTTGTTGTGGGCGTACTCGTAGTAGGAGGCGCCGAAGGTCAGCTTCGAGTCGTCGTCGAAGGTGTAGGTGGTCTTGCTGCCCACCCACACGCTGCCGGGACGACGGCTGCCCGCGCCGCTGGTGGCCGCCGTGGCGCTGGCATCCCGGGTGTGGTGTTTGACTGCGTCCAGCGTCGTAGCGCTCGGGTCGTTGTGGTACTCGTCGCGGTAGCGCAGCAGCAACTGGGTTTCCAGTTTGGGGCTGAACTTGTAGCCGAAGTTGGCCACGATGCCCTGGCTCTTCGACAGGCTGTAGTCCCGGTAACCGTCGTTGCGGTAGTTGTCGGCGTTGAGGTAGTAGTCGAAATTGCCTTCGACCCCACCAATGCTCACGCTTTGTTTCTGGTAGCCGTAGCTGCCCGCTTCGGCACGCAGGCGCAGGCCGGGGGCGGTGTAACCGGTCTGGTTGACGAAGTTGATCGCACCGCCCAAGGTCAGGGCGCCGTACTGAAACGCGTTGGCGCCGCGCAGGATTTCGGTGTAATTGACCCCGGAGGCGTTGAGAAACTCGTAGGGGGTGCCCCCCGGCCCGGTGATCGGCAAGCCGTCGAAGAGGAATTTGATCCCCTCGCGGAAATACCCTGGCGAGGTGTTGGCTCCCGAGCCGCGAATGGAAATCTTCGCCGCGTCGTTGCCGCCGGTGGACTGCACGAACACCCCCGGCTGGTAGGCCAGAGTGTCTTGCAGGGTAGCGGTTCGCCCCTTGGCGACCTGTTCGCTGTCCACCACGCTGGTGCCGCCGGGCACTTCGGCGAGTTGGCTTTTCGCCGCTTCCACCTCGGTGATCTTCTGCGCCTGCACGGTCACGGTGTTGAGCCTGGGCGTGGTGGTCTGCTGGGCATCACTGGCAGGCTGCGCAGTGTCGTCGGCGTACACACCGGGTGATAGCAGCAACGCCGATCCCAGTGTCAGCCAACTGGCCCTGCGAATGGCCAGTGATAATGTCTGTAACTCTCTCCGGAAAGCTGAATGCATCTAAGGTGTTCCTTATGAATAGATAAAAGAGTTTCAGCTTTCTATTCGTATAGTCATGCCTGTGAGGGGTTCAGCAGTTTCTATGCCAAGGTTTGTGCCGTGAGATTTCGTGTGTTTGAAGTACCTGTTCGGCTGTAAGACCTGCTGAGTGCCGCGCTTTGTTTTGAAGGGGTGTTTAAAACTCAACAGTTCAGGTGTTTTTAATGAAGTGTCGAAAAAGCAACAGAAGATAAACACTCTGTAAGTTGCGCAGCAGGGCGTTAATCGATTTGCTTCTATGCATAGAATCAGTCTGCAGGCCCTTTAGTAAAAGGGGCTTGGTGCGACCGACTTTTTAATCGCTTTGCCAATCGACGCGAACAAGCCTGGCGCCATTTGTTGTGCGGGCTAACAAGCGGGTGTGGGCAGTTGGCAATAATCTCCTTCTAACAAGTTGCCCGTGGCATGGCATGTTCCCTGCATAGCAAGTGAACTTATCGATGCTGGATGTCGATGAGCTTGTTTATTTAAGGAATGCACTTTGTCTGCTCTCTATAAACTGACCGCTGTGATGTCGTTATCGCTGGCCATCAGTGCGTGCTCGCCAGCAACCCCCCCGGTATCGGGGGCTGTCCATGCGGATGGCACACTGACTAATGGTGTGGTCACTTACCCGGCATCGGACTTTCATGAGCAATCACCGGGGCGTAGCGGCGGCACCCTTCGTGTGTCAGCGGCGTCGGACGCGGGCAGTTTCGACATTCACGCGTTGTCCAACGGCAACATGCAGTGGATGGGGCGCATTCTGTTCGACTGCCTGGTGGCGCAGGACGAGCAGGGCAACATTTCACCCTGGCTGGCAAAGTCGTGGGACATTTCCGACGACGGCAAGACCTACACCTTTCACCTGCGCGACGACGTGACCTTCAGCGACGGCGAAAAATTCAACGCCGCCGCGTTGCAGGTCAATCTTGACCATATGCGCGATCCAGCCACCAAATCGCCGCTGGCAGCCGCCTATATCGCGCCGTACACCGGAGGTCGGATCATTGACGAGTACACCTTCGAAGCACATTTGCGTGAACCATACACGCCGTTTCTGGACGTGCTGGCACAGTCCTGGTTGGGCATGATTTCGCCGAAGCAGATTCGCGAGGCACCGAAAAGCATTGCCGAGCACCCTGTCGGCAGCGGCCCGTTCACACTCTTGAGCTACACCCGCGATCAGGGTGCGGTGTTCGTCAAGCGCAAGGGCTACCACTGGGCACCGCCGGTGACTCGTCATCAGGGCGAGGCCTATCTGGACCGGATCGAGTTGAGCTACGTGCCCGAGGCCATGATTCGCTTCACGTCGCTGGAGTCCGGTCAATCGGACTTCGCACTGGACGCACCGCCGCAGAACGCCGCCGCGATTCGGGCCAACCCGGATCTGGTGTTGCGCAGTCGTATCCGCAAGGGCAACCCCAGCCGCAGCATGACCTTCAACGTCGAGCAGCCGCCGTTTGACGATGTGCTGATTCGACGCGCAGTGGCCAAGGCCATTGACCGTGAAGGGCTGGCGTGGATTTCCGGCTTCGGCGAATTCATCGCCAAGGCGGATTTTCTGGCCGCCAACACCCGTTTTTATCAGCCCAACAACGATGCCCTGGCATACGACGTCAACGCGGCCAACGCCTTGCTCGATCAGGCAGGCTGGACCGGGCGCGATGCCCAGGGCTACCGGACCAAAAACGGCCAGCGCTTGAAAGCCACTTTGCTGACCTACGACAACCCGGCCTTCCCGGCCAGCGTGTCGGTGGCCATTCAAGCGGACCTGAAAAAGGTCGGCTTCGACATGCCCATCGAAATGCTGCCGCTGACCCGCGTCACCGAGCGGCGCTATGCAGGCAAGTTTCAGGCGCTGGCGGCGGGTTACTGGCACACCAATACGCCAGACGGGCTCTTCGTGCTTTACCACAGTCAGTCCATCAGCACGGCCAAACTGATCGGGCAGAACGCGGGCAAATTCCGCGATGCCGAGCTGGACCGCGTGCTCAGTGCCGCACGCCAGTCCCGAGATCCCGTTGAGCTGCAGCACCTGTACAGCATCGCCCAGCAACGCCTGACTGAGACCGTACCGGCGGTGCCGTCGGTGGAAAGCCAGGTACTCGCCGCTTACCGACGCGATGTCAAAGGCGTGATCTTCGACACCTCGCATAACGTGCCGTACTTCACCAGCGTCTGGCTAGACCGGGGACAACCATGAGCCTGTTCAAACAAATTGGCCAGCGCCTGCTGGCGGGGCTTGGAGTGTTGTGGGGCGCGGCCACGCTGACGTTCCTGGCAGTCAGCCTCAGTGGTGGCGACACCGCGCTGGCGATTCTCGGCGGCCCGGAAGCGCTGCCAACGCCGGAATTGCTGGCACGGGTGCGCGCTGAATACGGTCTGGATCAGCCGCTGATTGTCCAGTACGGGCATTATCTCGGCCGCTTGTTGCAAGGGGATCTGGGCGAGTCCTATCGTTTGCGAATCCCGGTGGCTCAGGCCATCGGCGAGCAGATTGGCGCCACCGTGCAGCTGTCGATCAGTGCCGCGATCGTGGCGATCGTTCTGGCGCTGACCTGCGCGATTCTCACCGCCAATCGTGCGTCGTGGGTCCGTTCACTGGCCTCAGGCAGCGAACTGGTGATTTCGTCGTCGCCTTCGTTCGTGATCGGCATCGTGCTGTTGCTGGTGTTCTCCTTTCACTGGCACTGGCTGCCGCCTTCGGGTTCGGTGGGCTGGCGCTCGCTGATTCTGCCGACCGTCGCGTTGGCACTGCCCCTGGCAGCGGTCTTGACCCAACTGTTGCGCCAGTCGCTGGAAGACACCCTCGAACACTCCTTCATCGCCATGGCCCGTGCACGCGGGCTGTCCGAGACCGCCGTGCGTCTGCGCCATGCCTTGCGCCATGCGCTGGTGCCGCTGGTGACCCTGGCCGGGTTCATTTTCGCCAGTCTGCTGGGCGGCGCGGTGGTCATCGAGCTGCTGTTCGCCCGCCAGGGCCTGGGCCGCCTGATGCTCGACGCCACCAGCAACAAGGACGTGCCCATGGTGCTGGGGGTGACCCTGCTGGCCGCTGCGGTGTACGTGGTGGTGAACCTGGCCGTCGACCTGATCAACCGCTGGATCGACCCGCGAGGCGCTCACGAATGAGTCGCCGGGCGGGCGCAATGTCCCTGAACAAGGAAAAATCATGAGTGCTCCGACTGTCCCCGAAGTGACCTACGAAGACCTGCACCGGCGTTTCGCCGAGGTGTTCGCGCGAATCACCGACACCGCCGTGGCCCGCGAGCAAGAGCGCGAGCTGGCCTTTGAGGCCGTGCAATGGCTGCGCGATGCGGGGTTTGGCGCGTTGCGCGTCCCCCAGGCCCTTGGCGGGCTGGGCGCCAGCCTGCCGCAACTGTTCCGTCTGCTGATCGATCTGGGTGAAGCCGATTCGAATTTGCCGCAGATCGTGCGTGCGCATTTCGGTTTCGTGGAAGGGCGACTGTCCAGCCGCGATGAGGCGTCGCAGGACTACTGGCTGCCCAAGGTGGTGGCGGGCCAGTTGTGGGGAGCGGCCATGGCCGAGCGCACGGACACCACCCGTAACTCCGTGACCCTAGACCCGCTGGAACCGGGCAACGCCGATGCCGGCTGGACGCTCAATGGCGAAAAGTATTACTGCACCGGCACCCTGTACGCCGACTGGATCGCCGCCGTGGCACTGGACGGTGAGGATTTCGTCAGCCTGGCGGTGCCCACCGATGCCGACGGGGTGTCGGTGGAGGATGACTGGGACGGTTTCGGCCAGCGCCTGACCGGCAGCGGCACCACGCGTTTTTCAGCGGTGAAGGTGCCCCAGGAACACATCGTGCGGCGTTTCAAGAAGGACGAACTGCGCGCTGAATCCTACCTGAGTGCGTTCTACCAACTGTTCCATCTGGCGACTTTGGCGGGCATCGCCAACGCCGTGTTGCGCGATGCAACCACCTTCGTCAAAGCCCGTACGCGGGGGTTCGGCATTCCGGGGCAGTCCAGCCCTAAAGATGATCCGCTGGTGCAGCGCGTCATCGGGCGACTGTCGAGTCTGGCCTATGCCGCCCGCACGCAAGTGCTGGCGGTGGCGCAGGTGCTGCAGGAGGTGCATGAGGCGGAGCAGGGCGGGTATGCCCAGGAGTCGCATTACACCGAGGCGGAAATCCGCGCCTACCAGGCCCAGCAGATTGTGCTGGAACAGGTGCTGGAAGCCACCACGCTGCTGTTCGAAGTGGGCGGGGCATCCGCCACCAGCGTCACCCGGCGCTTCGACCGCCACTGGCGCAATGCCCGGACCCTGGCCTCGCACAACCCGGCGATCTACCGCGAGCGGGCGCTGGGTAACTACTACCTCAACGACATCACCCCCAACGCGGCGTGGCGCAGTCTGCAGGCAGCCGATGCCGAGAAGCAGGCCGCAGGCGCCCGTGACGAAGCGAGCGCAGCATGAGCACGAGCCAACACAGCAACCTGCGTGACGGGCAGATGAGCCTGGGCATGAACATCCTCGGTTTTGGCGCGCATTCCGGGGCCTGGCGGCAGGCTGAAGTCCACGCCAACGCCTATCTGGATGTGGACTATTACCGCAACATCGCGCGCATTTCCGAGCGGGGCTGTCTGGACGCGATTTTCCTCGCCGACGGCCCGGCGCTGGCAGGGGATGTATCGAAACACCCAGGTGGCCGGCTGGAACCCACCGTGCTGCTCACCGCTGTTGCGCTGGCGACGCAGCGCATCGGGGTGATTGCCACGGCATCCAGCACCTACAACGACCCCTTCAACATCGCCCGCCGGTTCGCCTCGTTGGATCACATCAGCGGTGGACGGGCTGCGTGGAACGTGGTGACCAACGCCGGTGACGCCGCCGCGCAGAACTTCGGTCTGGCCGGAGCACCGCTGCATGTTGACCGCTATGCCCGCGCCGACGAATTTCTCGACGTGGCCCTCAAGCTGTGGGACAGCTGGGAAGACGACGCCATCATCGGCGATGCCCGCAGTGGCCATTTCGCCGACCCGCGCAAGGTGCACAGCATCGATTTCGTCGGTCAGCACTTTTCGGTCAAGGGTCCGCTGAACGTGCCGCGCTCGCCCCAAGGGCGACCGGTGCTGGTTCAGGCGGGCTCTTCGGAAGGCGGCAAGGCACTGGGTTCACGCTACGCCGATGCGATCTTCACCACCCAGACCACGCTTGAGGACGGGCAGCAGTTCTATCGCGAAATGAAGGCGCGTGCAGCGGGATGGGGGCGCAACCCCGAGTACCTGAAGATCATGCCGGGGCTATCCACCGTGATCGGCAGCACCGAAGCCGAAGCCCATGCCCGCTTCGACGCGCTCAATGCCTGGCACGGTGAACATGGCCTGCTGGAACAAGTGGCAGGGCGCATTGGCATTCCAGCGAAAGAGCTAGACTCGGATGCGCCGCTGCCATGGGAACGCATCGGCGCAGTGGCGGAGTTTGAGCGCGGTTCGCAGGGTTTTCTCGAAGCCCAGCTGAACCTCGCTCGCCGGGAAAACCTGAGCATTCGTCAGTTGTCGCGGCGCATTCTGGTTGGCCACCGTCTGCTGGTCGGCACGCCCGAGCAAGTGGCCGACACCTTGAGCCACTGGTACCTGGCTCATGCCGCCGACGGCTTCAACATCATGCCGGACATGTTCCCGTCCGGCGTCGAGATCTTCGTTGACGAGGTGGTGCCGTTGCTGCAGCGGCGCGGCCTGTTCCGCCATGAGTACACCGGCAGCACGCTGCGCGAACACCTGGGGCTGCCATTCCCGACCAATCAATACGCGCTGCGGGCTTGAGCCACGGCGTTCATTTTTGCCACTGCAAGGAATCACCATGCGTTATCGCCAATTGGGCAACACCGACATCAAGGTCAGCGTGCTGGGTCTGGGCACCATGACCTGGGGCCACCAGAACAGCGAAAGCGATGCTCATCAGCAAATTGACCTGGCGCTGGCCGAAGGCGTCAACCTGATCGACACCGCCGAGATGTACCCCACACCCACCAAGGCCGAGACATGGCGCACCACTGAGCGCTACATCGGCACCTGGCTGGCCGCCAGCGGACGCCGCGCCGACGTGGTGCTGGCAAGCAAAGTCGTGGGGCCAGCGCGGGATGCCAACAGCCAGCGGCACATCCGCGACGGGTTGAGCCGCCACGACCGGCGCAACATCGTCGAAGCACTGGACGGCAGCCTCAAGCGCCTGCAAACGGATTATCTGGACCTTTACCAACTGCACTGGCCAGACCGCACCACCAATATTTTTGGCCAGCGCGAGTACCCGTATCAGGACGACACCGGCAGCGTAGCCATCGAGGAGACCCTGTCGGTGCTGGCCGATCAGGTCAAGGCAGGCAAGGTTCGCCACATTGGCGTGTCCAATGAAACGCCGTGGGGTGTCGCGGAATTTCTCAAGCAGAGCGAACGCCTGGGGTTGCCGCGCATTGTCAGCATTCAGAATCCGTACAGCCTGCTCAACCGGCTGTACGAGGGCGGGCTGTCGGAATTCAGCCACCGCGAAGGCGTGGGCCTGCTGGCCTATTCGCCACTGGCGTTCGGCGCGCTGACCGGCAAATACCTCAATGGCGCCCGCCCGGAAGGGTCGCGGCTGTCGGCGGTGTATCGCACCTTCAATCGCTACGATAGCCCCTCGGCTCAGGAGGCCATTGCCGGTTACGTCGAAATCGCACGCCAGCACGGTCTGACCCCGGCGCAGTTGGCGTTGGCGTACCTCATCGACAAACCCTTCGTCACCAGCGCTCTGACCGGGCAAACCACGCTGGCGCAACTGCGGGACAACCTCAGCGCGCTGAACGTCGAACTTAGCGAAGACATCAAGGCGCAGGTTCAGGCTGTTCATCAGCGTGTTCCCAACCCGGCGCCTTAGACACCCATCCGGTGGGCGCCATGGATTCATGACCGACACACCCCCTGTAGCAGCACGGCTTGCCGGCGGTGGCGGTTGTGAAATGGCTACCGTCGGCAAGCCGGACTGCTACAGGCGTTGGCGCCCTCAAGACCGCCTCCGCCGGCAAGCCGTGCTGCTACAGAGGTGTATGGAGAGGACGACACAAATGTCTCAAACCGTTGAAACCGTGATCACCGGTCCGGCCATCGGCACCGGTGGCACCCGTCCGCTGAGGCTCGGCAATTGGGCGCACGTGCGACCCGGCTTGTGGCTCGCAGGGTTGTTCGTGCTGATGCTGCTGCTGGCTGCCGCCGTGCCGCATTGGCTGGCGCCATTCGACCCGCTGGACGCCACGGCGCGACAGGCGTTTCAACCGCCGAACACGCTGCATTGGCTGGGCACCGACGAGAACGGGCGGGACGTGCTGAGCCGCTTGATCTTCGGCGTGCGCTCTTCGTTGTTCATGGGCCTGGCCGCAATGGCGCTGGGCCTGGCCTGGGGCACGCTGGTGGGGCTGCTGTCCGGGCTAGGCCCGCGCTGGCTGGACGCCTCCCTGATGCGCGGAATCGATGTGCTGCTGGCGTTCCCGGACCTGTTGCTGGCGCTGGTGATCATCACCTTCTTCGGCCAGGGCACCGCCAACCTGATTCTCGCAGTGGGCATCGCTGGGGTTCCACGCTACGCCCGGCTGGTGCGTGCCCAGACCCTCAACGTGCGCCAGGCCGGTTACGTCGAAGCCGCCGTGACCCTCGGTCAGCCGCAATGGGGCGTGGTGCTGCGACACATCTTGCCCAATGCCATCAAACCGGTGCTGATCCTCGCCACCATCGGTATCGGCGGCACCATCACCGCAGGCGCCGCGTTGAGCTTTCTTGGCTTTGGCGCGCCACCACCGGCGCCAGAGTGGGGCGGGATGATGGCCATCGGTCGCAGTTTTCTGGCCAACGCGCCCTGGCTGGTGGCCTGGCCTGCGCTGATCATCACCCTGACTGTCGTTTCCATCAGTGCCATTGGCCGTGAATTGCTGCGTCGCAGCGAAGGAAAACCGCTATGAATACGAATGTTCATGCCCTTGGGCCTTTGGTCGATATCCGTGACTTGAGCGTACGCTTCGGCCATGCCCAACCGGTGCTGCATGGCGTGAGCCTGCGCATCGAACACGGCGAATGCCTGGCGATCGTCGGCGAGTCCGGTTCAGGCAAGAGCGTTACCGCACGCACCCTGGCCGGTCTGGCGGGCAAAGGTGCGCAGATCGACGCCGCGAAACTGGCGTTTCAGGGCATCGATCTGCGCTCATTGAACGAGCGCTCGTGGCAGCGTCTGCGCGGGGCCAGCATCGGTTTTGTCATGCAGGACGCCTTGGGCGCGTTGGACCCCTTGCGTCGGGTCGGCTCGGAAGTCGAAGAGCCGCTGCATCTGCATACTCGGCTCGGCGCAGAAGCCCGCCGCTTACGGGTGCTGGAGCTGCTGCGTGCAGTCGGCATTCCCGAGCCTGAACTGCGTGCCAGCCAGTATCCGTGGCAATTGTCCGGGGGGCTGCGTCAGCGGGCGCTGATTGCCTCGGCGATTGCTTGCAACCCGCAATTGATCATCGCGGACGAACCGACCACCGCCCTCGACGCCACCGTGCAGGCGCAAGTGATCGCGCTGCTGGAAAGCCTGCGCGGAGAAAACAATGCGCTGTTGATGGTCAGCCATGACCTGTCAGTGGTGTCGCGGCTCGCTGACCGGGTGGCGGTGATGCGTCACGGGGTGATCGTCGAGCAAGGCAGCACCGAGCAAATCCTCCACGACCCGCGCCATGCCTATACCCAATCGCTGCTCCGGGCAGCCCGTGCCGTGCACTTTCAGCCGACGCACAGCCCATTGACGCTGGTCGAAACACCGACAGCCGTGCCGCCGGAGGGCGACGTGCTGCTGGAAGCCCGCGATCTGACTAAATCTTTCATCGGCCCGGACGGCCATCGTCGCACGGTGCTCAAACAGGCGTCACTGCACCTGCGCCGTGGCGAAACACTGGGCGTCGTGGGTGAATCAGGTTCAGGCAAGACCACCTTGACGCGTCTGATCCTGGGCCTGGAAACCGCCGACAGCGGCGAGGTGTGGATTGCCGGACAACAATGGTCCGCGCTGGACGCCGCACAGAAACGTCAGGCCCGGCGTGCCGTACAGGTGGTGTTTCAAGACCCGCAGAATTCCTTCGATCCGCGTTATACCGTGCAGCGGGTGCTGTTCGAAGCACTGTCCGTGGCAGGCTTGCCGCGTCAGGCCTGGCGAGACCGGGCGCTGCAACTGCTGGAGCTGGTCCGGCTGACGCCATCGGTGTTGTCCCGTCGGCCCATCGAGTTGTCGGGCGGTCAGCGCCAACGCATCGCCATCGCCCGGGCGCTGGCGTCCGAACCGCAGATCCTGATTTGCGACGAACCGGTCTCCGCACTGGACGTGTCCGTGCAGGCGCAGATTCTCGAACTGCTGGACGACCTCAAGCGGCGTCTGGGATTGGCCTGTCTGTTCATCTCCCACGACCTGGGTGTCATCAACCATGTCAGCGAGCGGGTGCTGGTGATGAAGGACGGCGAGGTGGTGGAGTCCGGCCCGGTGCGCGCGGTATTTGACCGACCGGTCCACGCGTACACCCGGTCGTTGATTGCCGCCATCCCGACCCTCGACGCGGAATACCCGCCGAGCGAGTTCTACCTGCAGATCGCCATTTAAGGAGCGGCCATGAGCGTAAAAGCAGAGGCCGGAGTGCCCAAGCAACTGCACGTCAATCTGTTCGAGATGAACTGCGTCAGCCACATCGTGCATGGCCTGTGGGTGCACCCCGAGAATAACCGGCACCGCTTCAACGACCTGGATTACTGGACCGAGCTGGCGCAACTGCTGGAGTACGGCACGTTCGACGGCGTATTCCTCGCCGACGTCATCGGCACCTATGACGCCTTTCGCGGCAGTCCGGAAACCTCGCTGCGCGAAGGCATGCAGATCCCCAGCAACGACCCGCTTCTGGTGATTCCGGCGATGGCCGCAGTGACCAGGAACCTGGGCTTCGGCGCCACTTTTTCCACCACGTACGAGCCGCCGTTCGCCTTTGCCCGGCGCATGAGCACGCTGGATCACCTGACCAAGGGCCGAGTGGGCTGGAACATCGTCACCTCGTACCTGCCCAACGCGGCGCGCAACTTCGGCCATGACACGGAGGTGGTGCATGACCACCGCTACGAAATCGCCGACGAGTATCTGGACGTGCTGTACAAGCTGTGGGAAGGCTCGTGGGACGACGATGCGGTGATTCAGGACCGCGAAAAACGGGTGTACACCGACCCGGCAAAAGTGCGTTACATCGATCACATCGGCGAGCATTTCAAAGTGGCCGGTCCACACCTGTGCCAGCCTTCGCGGCAGCGCACGCCGGTGTTGTTCCAGGCCACCGGCTCACCGGCGGGTATCGAGTTCGCCGGGCGTCACGCTGAGGTGGTGTTTACGGGTGGCATCGATACCGCTGCGGTCAGGACCAATATTCAGGCGATGCGCAACAAGGCCATCGCCCATGAGCGCGATCCTGCGGGGCTTAAATTCATCGTCATGGCGGGGGTGATCGTCGGACGTACCGATGAGGAAGTCAGTCGCAAGCTGGACAGCTACCGCAAGCTGATGAGTGTCGAAGCCTCGCTGGCCCACGCTCAGGCGAAAATCGATCTCACCGCCTGGCCACGGGATACGTTGATCCGCGAGCTGATCGAGCGTCGGGTCGCAGGATGGGAAAGCCTGTCACGCTACAAGCCTGAATGGACGGTGGGCACGGTGCTCGCGCAGCTGGAAGGCTTTAACCGTGAACGTTTTTTCGTGGCGGGCACGCCGACCGTGGTGGCCGACGAAATCGAGAAATGGCTGGATGTCGATGGCATTGATGGCATCAACCTGCGCCAATACCTGAGCTTCGAAACAGCCCGTGACTTCATCGAACTGGTGATTCCTGAGCTGCGCCGTCGCGGGCGTTTCCGGGAGGGGTATCGCGACGGCGAAACCCTGCGCGAGCGCCTGTTCGGCGCCGGTCAGGCGCGCTTGCCAAACGACCACTACGGTGCCCGTTACCGCGACCCGGCTGCGTTGCATCTACCGGCGAAGCCGTTGCGCTTTCCGTCCGTGTAAGGGACGGTGTTCAGCATGAAAGGAGGCTCATCGAACCGGTATGACGGATCAACGTTTATTTGACGCTGCGCGTATACGTCCGGCGACACCGGACGATGCGCCGGCCCTGGCACAGGTTAACCTTCATACCTGGCAGGCGACGTACCGCAACCTGCTGTCGGATGGCTATCTCGATGCGTTGACCGCGCAAGTGGCAGAGCGCGCCGAAGTACTGCGTGACGCCATCGCACGCCACGCGTATTCGGTGTGGGTGGTGGAGCAGGGCGGCCGAGTGGTGGCGTGGGCGTCTTTTGGTCTCAGTCGCGATAAAGGAACGGCAGCCGATAGCGGGGAATTGCGTGCGATCAACCTGTTGCCGGAGGTCTGGGCGCAAGGGCTGGGCCGTCGTCTGTGGGAAACCGTGCGCGATCAGTTGCAGGCCGCCGGGTTCAATACAGTCACCGTGTGGGTGATTCCCGGTAACGCCCGGGCGGTCGGTTTTTATGAGGCGGTCGGGTTTGTCGAAGAGCCTGACACGGCCACCACAGTGATTGACCGGGGAGAGCCTTTGCCGTTGGTTCGTTATCGGATCGCGTTGTAACCGCCGCCCGACGGTTTTCCGCTTTCCAATCTGAGCAGGACGCTGTGGGAGCGTGGCTTGTCCCGCGATCTGCCGCGCAGCGGCAGCGAAACCAGAACATGTGGTGTGTCAGGTCAGCACAGTCGTCAGGGTTTACTGCCGCTACGCGCCAGATCGCGGGACAAGCCACGCTCCTACGCCTTCGGCAGAAGCGAATTGCGCAGCAAAGCCAGTCGCCTCGGTGTTTCGTGTTGATCACGACACTGTTGGCCACCCAACAGCAGCCTCACAGTTTGTCGCTTGCGCGCCGCACTTATCCCCCTAAAACCCCGTATCTACGGGCTGAAAAAACCGGCATGGCCTGTGCAATGGTCCTTGTCCCAGGACGAGAGGCATCAGGACCCATGCGAGAACCCGCTCTGTTTTTACGACCAGTAGCACGAGGTCGTTGTTCAAACCTTCATACCTGGCGAGCGTCGTTGCGGTGTGCAGCCTGTTGCTGGGCTGCGGACAAAACACCGCCTCGGTCACCCGCAGCGATCAACCGGTCAAAGGCGGCACCCTGGTATACGCCACTGACCGCGAACCGACTTGCCTTGACCCCCACGTAGCTGGGGACATGCCCCAAGTGTTCATCGGCCAGCAGTATCTGGACTCGCTGGTCTCGATGGATGCCGATGGACGCATTGGCCCATGGCTGGCAAAAAGCTGGGAGGTCTCGGCGGATGGTTTGTCCTACACCTTCCACTTGCGCAATGACGTCCACTTCACCGATGGCACGCCGTTCAACGCGGCGGCGGTCAAGGCCAACCTCGACCACATGGCCAACCCGAAAACCCAGTCCAGCACCGCTGGTGGTTACATTCGTCAGTACCGCAGCACCGAGGTGATCGACAACGACACCGCCGTGGTCCATCTGGCCACGCCTTACGCGGCGTTTCTCGAAGTGTTGGCCCAAGGGTTTTTGGGGATCGAATCGCCCACCGCGTTGCAGCGACCACGGGATGTCAACTGCGAAAGCCCGGTGGGCAGCGGCCCGTTCAAGGTGGTGCGCTGGGACCGGCAGAGCCAGGTCGAGCTGGTGCGCAATCCCGATTACCACTGGGCTCCACCGACCGCTAAACATCAGGGCCCGGCCTGGCTGGACCGGGTGATCTGGAAATTCATTCAAGAGCCGTCGGTGCGTTTCGCGTCACTGCAAGCCGGTGAGGTGGACGTGATCGAAGCCTTGCCGCCCGAGTCCCACGAAGCGGCCCGGCGCAACCCTGACCTGCAATTGCTTATTGCGCAGCGCCCCGGCAACCCCACCAATGGCACGCTGAACATCACCCGTGCGCCATTCAACGATATCAAGGTCCGCGAAGCGTTCGTGCGCAGCGCCGATATCGAGGGCGCGCTGAAGAGTGTCTATTTCAACGAGTTCCCCCGTGCTGGCGGTCCGCTCAGCCCGGCGACGCGCTTTTACAGCCCGGACTTCCAGCATGCGCAAGATTACGACCCTGCCAAGGCTGCACAGCTGCTCGACGAAGCCGGCTGGACCCAGCGCGACAGCGAGGGCTATCGGACCAAGGATGGCAAACGCCTGCGTGTCTACGTGGTCATGGGCAACCGCACACCGCCTTCGGAATACACGCTGTGGGAGCAAGTGCAGGCCACCACGCGGCAGGCGGGGTTCGAGTTGATCATCGATCAGATGAGCGACGTGTTGGCCACCAAGCGTCAGGCGGACTGGGATTACGACATTCGCTTGGGTTACTGGAACACCAA
Source organism: Pseudomonas sp. SC11 (assembly GCF_047039205.1). NCBI lineage: Bacteria > Pseudomonadati > Pseudomonadota > Gammaproteobacteria > Pseudomonadales > Pseudomonadaceae > Pseudomonas > Pseudomonas sp. SC11. The sequence goes on from NZ_CP178183.1 coordinate 2,683,366, forward strand.
CACCGCCGACGTGCTGCGCATCATCTTCGGCGCCGACTTCATCCAGCCCGCAGGCGTCGGTGGCTATCACCAGAACACCGCAGGTTACACCGACCCGGTATTCGAGGCGGCCGTGCAGCAGGCGCTGGTCACTCAAGATCCCGAGCAGCGCAAGGCCTTGTACTACAAGGTGCAGCAGATCGCCTCGAGCCAGTACCTGCAGTTGACGACGTACCCGCAAAGCACCCGATTGGGCATCTACAAGACCACTCAGGGGGTGCGCCTTGAACCGTCGCTGGCGGTGACTTACCTCTATGACGCATGGGTGAACAAATGAGCAGTGCTGCGTTGATCGATACGGCGGCCAATCCGCGCCGCGAGCGTTTACAGCAATTGGGACGCCGCGCCCTGTGGCGCCTGGGGGGCGGCATCCTGGTGCTGTGGGCAGTGGCAACACTGACCTTCTTTGCCTTGCGCCTGATGCCGGGCGATCCGGTGCAGGCCATTCTCGGCGGCCCCAGCGGGAACCCGACGCCAGAAACCATCGCCGAGGCAACCCGTGAATACGGTCTGGACAAACAGCTGGCGGTGCAATACGCGCTGTATCTGGGGCGCTTGTTGCAGGGAGATTTGGGGGTGTCCTATTCCCAACACCTGCCGGTCACCCGCGTGCTGGCCGAGCAGTCATGGCCGACGCTGGAATTGACGTTCTCGGCGCTGGCGCTGTCGTGGCTGTTGGTGCTGGCGTTGACCGTGCTCACGGCTGGCCGTCGTCGGCGCTTGAGCAGCCTGGCGTCGCTGGCCGAGACGGTGTCCGCTGCGTTGCCGCATTTCTGGCTGGGCATTCTGCTTCTGGCGGTGTTTGCGTTTGGCCTGCGCTGGTTCCCGCCCGCGGGCAGCGATGGCTGGCGCACGCTGGTGCTGCCATCGTTTGCCTTGGCGATCCCGCTGGCGGGATTCATCGCGCAGGTCACCCGTGAATCGCTGGACCTCACCCTGGAGCAACCGTTTGTGCTGACCGCGCGGACACGGGGACTGTCTGACGTCGCCGTGCGTTTCAAGCACGCGTTGCGCCACGCCGTGCTCCCCGGCATTTCGTTGTCGGGCTGGGCCATTGGCGCGCTGATCAGCGGCGCGGTGGTCATCGAAGTGATCTTTTCCCGCAAAGGGTTGGGCCGTCAGTTGTTCCAGGCCGTGCAGGCTCAGGATCTGCCACTGACCATCGGCATCAGTCTGGTGGTCGCCGCCGGGTATGTGCTGGCCAACATCGTCGTCGACCTGCTGTACCACTGGGTCGACCCTCGCCAACAGGGGAATGCGGCATGAGTGATTTGACCTTGAACACCCCGTTGCCCGCGCTGCGCGTGCAACGGACATCGCGTCGCCTGCGTGTGGGGCCGTTGCTGGCGGTGATCTTATTGTTGCTGGTGATCGTGGCCGCCATTGCGCCGCAGTGGTTCGCCCACAGCGACCCGCTGGCGATCGTCCCCCGCGATGCCTTCCACCCGCCGGGTTGGGCGCATTGGTTCGGCACCGACCAGTCGGGGCGTGACATCTTTTCGAGGGTGATTTACGGCACGCGACAGTCGCTGTTCATCGGTCTGGCGGCCACGGCCATCGCGATGAGCATCGCCATCGTGCTCGGCCTGCTCAGTGGCCTGGGCGGAGCCCGGATTGACCGCGCCGTGGGCTGGCTGCTGGAAGTGCTGTTCGCCTTTCCCAGCCTGATTCTGGCGCTGCTGTTCGTGGCGGTGTTCGGCAGCGGCATCGGCCCGTTGATCGTTGCGACCGGGCTGGGTGGCGCCCCCGGTTATGCACGCATGGTGCGTGGCCAGGTGCTGGCCGTGCGCAACGCCGGTTACATCGAGTCGGCGCGGGCGCTGGGCCATCCGCCGCTGCGCATCATTGCCCGGCAACTGCTGCCCAACGCCATGCGTCCGCTGATCGTGACCCTGACCATGGGCGTCGGCCAGGCGATCGTCTGGGCTTCGGCGTTGAGCTTTCTGGGGTTGGGTGCGCGGCCACCGGCGCCGGAGTGGGGAACCATGTTGTCCATGGGGCGTGACTTCATCGCCAACGCCTGGTGGCTGACGTTCTTCCCCGGCCTGTTCATCGTGCTGACCACGCTGTCGACCACCGTCGTCGGCCGTTACCTGCAACAACGCCTGGAGGGTCGCCTGTCATGAGTGCGGCGAAGCAATTGATCGTTGAAGGCTTGTCCATCGAATTCGCCGGGCAGTCAGTGGTGCGCAACCTGTCGTTCACCCTGGAACCGGGCAAGACGCTGGCGTTGGTCGGCGAGTCCGGTTCGGGCAAAAGTGTGACCGCCCGCAGTCTGATCGGGCTGGCTGGGGAGGGCGCCCGCGTCACGGCGCGCCGCTTGAGTTACGCGGGGCAGGACTTGCTGAGTTTGTCCGAACGTGGCTGGCGCGACCTGCGCGGCAAGGACATCGGTTTTGTGTTGCAGGATGCGCTGGTGTCGCTGGATCCGTTGCGTCCGGTGGGCAAAGAAATTCTGGAGGTGCTGGAAACCCACCGCTGGGGGGGATCGCGTCAGCTGCGCCGAACGCGTGATCGAGCTGCTGGAAACCGTGGGCGTCCCCGAACCACAACTGCGTGCCCGGCAACGCCCGGACCAGTTGTCGGGTGGTTTACGTCAGCGTGCCCTGATCGCCAGCGCGCTGGCGCTGAACCCGGGGCTGGTGATCGCCGACGAGCCCACCACTGCGCTGGATGCCACTGTGCAGGCACAGATTCTGGAGGTGCTGCAACAGATCAAGGCGCGTGGCGATTCGCTGCTGATCATCAGCCATGACCTGGCAGTGGTCGCGCAACTGGCCGATGAAGTGCTGGTGCTGCGCCACGGCGATGTGGTCGAACAAGGGCCGACAGATCAGGTCCTGCGCCATCCTCGTCATGCCTACACCCGGTCCCTGCTGGACGCCGTGCCCGCCGAACACGCGAGGGGCACGCGGCTTTCGCCGGACAGCGGGAGTGAGCCACTGACGCGGCTGTCACATCCCGATGCGCCCGTACTGCTGAAGGCGTCCGGGCTGGGCAAACGTTATATCGGTCCGGATCAGCAGGTTCGCCAAGTGGTCAATGGCGTCAGCTTCGAACTGCGCGCCGGACGCACGCTGGGCATTGTCGGCGAGTCTGGCTCCGGGAAAACCACTGTGGCACGCATTGCCTTGGGCCTGTTGGAGCCGGATGCCGGTGCCGTGCAGTTTCTCGACATCCCGTGGTCAGTGGCGGGCAAAGGGCGCATCGAGGAGCGAACCCGCCGTCTGCATCGTCGGGACATCAGCGTGATTTATCAGGACCCGCTCAGTTCATTCGATCCGCGCTGGAGCGTGGGACAGATTCTGGCGGATGCACTGGATGTCGCGGGCGTGCCGTTCGATCAGCAGCGGCCCCGTATCGCGCAACTGCTGCACCAGGTGCGCTTGCCGGTAGAGGTGTCGACACGTCGCCCGTTGCAATTGTCCGGCGGTCAGCGGCAGCGCGTGGCCATTGCCCGCGCCATCGCCAGTAACCCGAAAGTGATCATCTGCGACGAGCCGGTGTCGGCTTTGGACGTGTCGGTTCAGGCGCAAGTGCTGGACCTGCTGGCAGACCTGCAAGCCTCACTGGGCCTGGCCTATCTGTTCATCTCCCACGATCTGGGGGTGATTCGTCACGTCAGCGATGACGTGCTGGTGATGCGCCACGGTCAGGTGGTGGAGAGCGCTCCGGTCGACACGCTGTTCGATCACCCACAACACGAATACACCCGTCGCCTGCTTGGTGCGGTGCCACGGCTGCCGGGCGCGGGCAACGCACTGGTGGTGCCGCCGCTGGAACCGGAAAACCCGGCCTGGCTGTTCGACGAATCCCGTCTCTGGAAAATCGCTATCTAGCGCTGAATGCTGATGAAGGACTTCTCATGACTACGCTGTCTGCTGTCGCCAAACCCGCCGTGATCTCGGTGGAAGAACTCAACGCACGGCTCGATCGCCTGTTGCCGCAGATCGCGGCAGGCGCTGCGCAACGTGAGCGCGAGCGCCAATTGCCCTACGAAGCCGTGGCGCAACTGGCCAAGGCCGGGATATTCACCACGCGCATACCCACCCGTTACGGCGGAGCGGGTGGTGCGGTCAAGGACGTGATCGGGCTGCTGATTCGCATCGCCTCAGCGGACTCCAACGTCGCGCAGGCGCTGCGTCCCGGGTTTGGTTTTGTCGAAGGACTGCTGGCCTCTCGTGCCGAAGGCGCCGAGGCCGAGCGCGAGCGCTGGTTTGCCCGTTATCTGCAAGGTGCGGTGGTGGGCAATGCCGGTTGGGAGATTGGGGGTGCCAACGGTTCGGTCAGTGCGCGCATCGTACGCGACGGCGAAAACTATCGGGCCACAGGCAGCAAGTATTACAGCACCGGCTCGCTGTACGCCGACTGGGTCAGCGCGGTGGCGCTGGACGAAAATGAGCAACCGGTATCGTTCATTCTGCCCCGCGACCGTCAAGGGCTGGAGTTGCTGGACGATTTCGATGCCATGGGACAGCGCTTGACCGCCAGTGGCACCACGCACCTGCGCGATGTGCTGGTCAAACCCGAGGAAATCCGCACCCGCACCGTGGAGGAAGGCAAGCGCACCATCGTTACGCCGTTTCTGCAGGTGTTCCTGGCGGCCGTCGAGGCCGGGATTGCCCGCAATGCGTTGAACGACGCCGTGGACTTTGCCAACCACCATGCGCGACCGATCAAACACAGCACGGCCAGCCGTTCGGTGGATGATCCCTATGTGGAGCTGAGCGTGGGCGATGTCTCGGCCCGTGCATTCACCGCCGAAGCCGTGGTGCTGCGGGCTGCGGAATCCATTGACCGCGCCTGGGCGGCGGATCTGGATGCACAGGCGGTGGATCAAGCCGCCGTTGATGTGGCGCAAGCCCAGTACATCGCGGCCGAGTCGGCGTTGAAAGCGGCCGAGCTGGTGTTTGACGTGGGCGGTGCATCCACGACCGGTCGCAGCCATAACCTGGATCGCCACTGGCGCAATGCCCGCACCGTGGCCAACCACAACCCGCGTCAATGGAAGGCCGCTGCGGTAGGCGCCTGGCAGTTGAAAGGCACGCCACCGCCGACCTCCGGATTGTTCTGACGAGAGAGGCGGCATGGGCATCAATCAAAGGCTCGACACACGGGCCGACAATAACAGTGCCAACAGTGCCGAAGCGCTGCACGATCGGACTCAGAACGGCGCCCACCTGCGGCGGATTCCGATGATCATCGGGTGTGCGCTGTTCATGGAGCTGATCGACGCGACAGCGGTGCTCACAGCACTGCCACAGATGGCCCATGAGTTTGGCGAACCTAGCGTGCGCATGAACCTGGTGGTGTCGCTGTACCTGCTGGCGGCAGCGTTGTTCGTGCCGGTCAGCGGTTGGGCGGCAGACCGCTTCGGCCCGCGCCGGGTCTTCGTCAGCGCGATTGCGTTGTTCACCGCGGCGTCGGTGGCCTGTGCGTGTGCCGGGTCGCTGTTGCAGTTGTCACTGGCACGGCTGGTTCAAGGCGCGGCGGGCGCGATGATGGTGCCGGTGGGGCAGGTGATTTTGTTGCGCTGGTCATCGCGGGACAACCTGTTGCGGGCGATGTCTTACCTGACGATTCCGGCCCTGATCGGCCCGGTGCTCGGCCCGCCGCTGGGCGGGTTACTGGTGACGCTGCTGTCATGGCAATGGATCTTCCTGATCAATGTGCCGATTGGCGTGCTGGGTGTCTGGCTGGTGCGGCGTCACATCCCGGATTACCCCGGGGTGCGTGGTCAGCCGCTGGACGCTCCGGGCCTGTTGCTCAGCGGTCTGGGACTGGCAGGACTGGTATTCGGCTGTGAAGCCTTTGGCCACGGCCTGATGCCGCGTCCTTGGGCACTGTGCTTGGTTGCACTGGGCGGTATAAGTGCGGTCGGCTATGTTCTGCATGCCCGGCGCAGCGCGCACCCGTTGATCGATCTTTCACTGCTACGCATTCCCACATTCGGCATCACCTTCTGGGGCGGCAATCTGATGCGCATCGGCAGTGCGGCGCAACCCTTCTTGCTGGTGCTGCTGTTTCAACTGTGTTTCGGGCTCAACCCGCTGCAAGCGGGGCTGTTGAGCTTCGTCGGCGGCGCCGGGGCGTTCGTGATGAAACTGCTGGCGGTGCGCATCGTCAGCCGGTTCGGCTTCAAGCGCACCTTGATCGGCAATGCCTTGCTGACGGGGCTGACCCTCGCCGCCACGGGCCAGTTCGACGTCTCGACGCCGTATTGGGTCATCGTACTGGTGCTGTTCGTCAGCGGGGTCATTCGCTCGTTGCAGTTCAGCACCCTCGGCGCGCTGACCTACGCTGACGTTCCACCCGAACAGTCCAGCGGCGCCAGCAGCCTGTCGGCCATGAGCATTCAGCTGACCATGAGCGTTTCAGTGGGGCTGGCAGCCGCCTTGCTCAGCCTGATCATGGCGCTGCGTGGACATGCCACTGTCGTGCAAAGCGATGTGGCCTGGGTCATGGCGCTGGCAGGCGCGTTGTGCGTCGCGTCAGCCTTGGTCTATCAGCGCTTGTCGACCAGTGCGGGCAGTGCTGTGGTCGCCCGACGCCCGCGCTGAACTGTCGGCGTGACGACAGTGGTTGCACAGCCACTGTCCAGATTCCAGCTTTTCCGCGCCGTATTGGTGGGAAAACCCCGGAATACGGCCTTCTCAGGCTGGCACGATTCCTGATAACTGACAGTCTCTATCCCGTTCAGGAGCTTGTCCGATGATCCGTCCCGCCGTTCCGGAGGACGCTGCGGCGATTGCCCGTGTGCACATCCGCAGCTGGCAGCAGGCTTACCACGCCCTCATGCCCGAGGATTACCTGCGATCGCTGGACGACACGCTGGTACGGCGTACCGGCTACTGGCGCAGCACCCTCGACGAGGGTCGCGAGCAAGTGCTGGTCGCCATCGTCGAGGGACAAGTGGTGGGCTGGATCGCTTACGGCGCGAGTCGAGATGAGGATGCGATACCAGGCCACACCGGCGAAATCACCGCCGTGTACCTGCTGGCCGAACATTGGGGCACGGGAGTGGGTCGCGCGCTATGGATCGACGCTCGGGCCGCATTGATTGCCCGGGAATTTTCCACGCTGACCCTCTGGGTGCTCGCAGCCAACACGCGCGCCATCACGTTCTATCGCAAGGTCGGCCTGACTGCGGAGCCTGAATCGGCACGCAAGCTGAGCCGAGGCGGCCGCACACTGGAGGAAGTGCGCTACCACACGCCGCTCTGAGACCGCTTTACCACCGGGCAAGCCTGTCCATTCCTGCCTGAAAGCTGCGCGGCCACAGGCGTCATTCAGGAACGTTTACCGTCATGAGTTCGTCCTTTTCTTCCTTCGCGCCTCGAGACGTTCGGCTGCGCAACTGGAACGTCCGACAGTTGCCGGCAACCCCCGGCGCGTTCGTGCGCTTTTTTATCAACAACTTCAAAGCCTGGTATTTGGCGATTCTGGTGTTCCAGACCGCGGCGGTGGTCTGCGCGATTCTCATCCCCTACGGCTTGGGACAAATCACTCGCACCGTCAGCAACGGCCTGGATGCCGAGCAGGCATTCGCGGTCCTGCAATGGCCCCTGACCCTGTTCGGCGCCTTGCTGGTGTGCGAAGTGCTGTTCACCCGGGCGGCGGCAGGCTGTCATATTCACGTGCTGCCGTTGCAGCGGCGCACCGTGACCCATGTGGTGTACGCCTACCTGCAGCAACATTCCCACCGCTTCATCAGCAACGAATTCGCCGGTGCGTTGGCCCATCGGGTCTCCGAAGTCGCGCTAGGGGTGAACCAGACCCTGAGCATCTTGCTGTTCGACCTGATTCCGTTGTTGGTGACGTTGAGCCTGGCCACCGTGTTGCTGTGGACCGCGTCGCCTTTGATGGCGGCGTTCATGGCGGGCTGGTCAGCGCTGTTCATCATCGTGTGCTACCTGCTGGCCCGACGCAGCCATCCGTTGGCGCAGCAGTATTCGGCGGCGCGCAGCACCAGCTCGGGCAAGGTGGTGGACGCGGTATCGAACCTGGCCAACATCCGTCTCTTCGCCCGTCATGCGTTCGAACACAGTTATCTGGGCAGCTTTCTCGACAAGGAGGTCGCTGCGGCCTATCGATCGCTGGGCTACATGGAAAAGATCCGCTGGTTCCAGACCGGCTGCGGCGTACTGCTCAAGTTGGGCCTGCTGTTGCTGGCCCTGTACCTGTGGCGCACCCAGCGCATCGATATCGCCGCGTTTGTGATGTCCACCACCCTGTCGCTGCTGATCATCAGCGACGTCGGCAACCTGTCGCGGCGTTTTCTGGAGTTTTTCGAGGCCACCGGCAACATCTCCAACGGGGTGCGTACGCTGATCCGGCCTCATGAAGTGATCGACCGCCCCGGTGCCAAGCTGCTGCAGGTCAAGCACGGCGCCATTGAGTTTCGTGATGTGGGCTTCAGCTACGGCGGGGACCAGGCAATTTTCGAGCACTTGAACATCGTCATCCCGGTGGGGCAAAAAGTCGGTCTGGTCGGCTCATCCGGCTCAGGCAAATCGACGCTGCTCAGCCTGTTACTGCGTTTGTACGACGTGCAGAAAGGTGAAGTGCTGATCGACGGCGTGGACGTGCGCAGCGTCACTCAGCATTCGCTGCATCAACAGATTGGCCTCATTCCACAAGAACCGGGGCTGTTTCACCGCAGCATCCGCGAGAACATTCATTACGGCCGTCTGGACGCGAGCATGGATGAAGTCGCCGAAGCGATCCACCGCGCCGGTGCCAGCGAGTTCATCGAGGGCATGGAACAGGGCTATGAGTCGCTGGTGGGCGAGCGAGGCGTCAAGCTCTCGGGCGGCCAGCGGCAGCGGATCGCCATTGCTCGCGTGCTGCTGAAGAACGCGCCAATTCTGGTGATGGACGAGGCCACGTCGAGCCTCGACTCGATCACTGAGCGCTTCATTCAAGACAAGCTGGACGAAATCATGGAGGACAAAACCGTGCTGGTGGTGGCCCATCGGCTGTCGACGGTCGCGCACCTGGATCGGATTCTGGTCTTCGACAAGGGGCGTGTGGTGGAGGACGGCAGCCACGCGCAGCTGTTACGACAGGGCGGGCACTACGCACGGTTGTGGAATCAGCAGTTCAGTGACGAGTTGGGCGAAGCGGTGTGAAGAAAGCGTGGCCTTGAGTCGATGTCGAGACTCAAGGCCACGCGATGAGGCGTTCAGATCGACAGGTGCAAAGGGCGCTCGTCGAGCAGGGCCTTGGACGGACGGCGTTTGTTGACCTTCAGCTCGCCCAGGTTGATCAGCAAAGTGCGGGTCACATTGCGGCTCAGGCCCAGCAGTTCGGCGGTGTGCACCTGATTGTGGTGGCATAAACGGTAGGCCGCGCCGAGCAGAGTGCGTTCGACCTGCTCATGCAAATTGTCCACTTGCTCTTCGAACAGCCGTTGCATGGCCTGCTCCAGCAGATCCAGTGCCGACAGGTCCTGACTGGTCGGATCGTCTTGCCGTTCGATGCGCAGGTTGGACATGCGTAGATCGTCGCTGCGAATCACTCCATCCTTGCAGATCAGCAGGGTGTGATGGATCACGTTTTCCAGCTCGCGAATGTTGCCGGGCCAGCTGTAGCCGACCAGTTTGCGCTCGGCATCGGGGCTCAGCACGATTTCGCCGTAGTTCAGGCGCCGGCTGTAGCTATCGATGAAGTGACGCACCAGCGGGATGATGTCGCCGGGCCGTTCCCGCAGTGGGCTGAGGTCGAGATTGACCACGTTCAAGCGATAGAACAGGTCTTCACGAAAATGCCCGGCATTGATGGCCTTTTCCAGCTGCACGTTGGTGGCCGCCAGCACCCTGACGTTGATCGGGATGCTCTTGCGCGAGCCGAGCCTGACCACCTCTCGCTCCTGCAGCACGCGCAGCAGCTTGACCTGGATTTGCATCGGGAGGTCACCGATTTCATCGAGAAACAGGGTGCCGCCGTTCGCCTCTTCGAACCAGCCGGCCTTGGCACTCAGTGCGCCGGTAAAGGCGCCTTTTTCATGGCCAAACAGTTCGGCCTCGACCAGCGATTCGGAAAAGGCGCCGCAGTTCACCGCCACGAACGGCTGGCTTTTGCGGGCGCTGAGGTTATGGATATGGCGGGCGACCAATTCCTTGCCGGTACCGGTTTCGCCAATGATCAACACCCTGGCTTCGCTGGGCGCAACCTGCTGCAGGTGCTTGAGCAGCGCTTTGGACTTGGGGTCTTCAAAGACTTGCGCGGTGGCGCGGATCGACGTCGCCAGCGCGGGGGAGGGGGGGAGTGTCAGAAGATGCATGATGATCCCTATGAATAAAAGGTCGGGATGGGTGGGGTGCCGTTCAGTGCCCAGTCACCCAGCTCATGGAGTTTGTAATCCAGCGGGTCGTGCAGGCTCTGGGTGCGCAGGTTGCGCCAGTGCCTGTCCAGCGCCACTGAGGCGTGGGTGGCCCGGGCGCCGGTAACCTCGAAAACCTTGCTACAGAGTTCCAGGCCATTGCGGCTGGCGGCGACCTTGGCCGTGGCAATGGCGATGGCCACGGCGCCACGTTCTTCGCTGGTCAGCGCCGGACCTTTGGCCCAGGCATCGTCCAGCACCTGACCGGCACGTTCGACGAGCATGCGAGTGCTTTCCAGCCCGACCCAGAAGTCACCGTAATGGCTGAGCACGTAAGGGTCCTGCGTGTTGTTCTCCACGCCAGAGCGAAACCAGGGCCGGGTTTCCTTGAGCGTGTACTGGCGAGCTTCTTCAAAAGCGCCTTCGGCGATGCCGAGGAAAATGTTGGCGAAGTGCAGTTGAGCGATCAATGGACGCAAACAGGCGAAGGGCGTGCTCAGCGGGCCGGGATCGAGCAACAGATCGGACTCTTCAACGCGCACTCGCTTGAAGGTCACGCTGCCGCTGTCGGTCTGGCGCTGGCCCATGTTATGCCAGTCGTTGTGCAGGGTGATGCCCGTGCGGCCGCTGGGAATGGCCGCGATCAGCAGCTTGCCATCTGCCGCTTCATCGACTGCCGAAGCGATCAGCATTTCAGAATCATTGGCACCGGAGCAGAAGCTTTTCTGCCCGGAAAACTCGCGCCAGCCGTTGCGTCCTTTTGAGACGGTCCGGGTGTCCAGCGGGTTCAGGGTGTTGCCCCAGAACCAGTTGTGACTGGCGGTGAGCTTGAACCACGTCTGCCATTGTTCTGGCCGCGCGAACAGACGCACCGTGGCCAGCATCAAGTGATGGAAACCGAACACGTGACCGATGGAGCTGTCGACCCTGGCAAATTCCCGCACAACTTCGAACGTCTCCGACCATGACGCGCCCAGCCCACCCAGCGCAGCGGGAATGCTCAAGGCCAGAAGGCCACTTTGGCGCAGCCGGTCGCGTTCGGCCTTGGGCGTCCCCCCTTGGGCATCGCGGTCGACCGCGGTGCGGGCAAATTCACTCGCCAGTTCCCGAGCAATGTCCAATGGCGCTTTGCGAGCGTTTAAATAAGTGACAGTCACAGGGGATACCTCTTCCTTGGAGGCTAATGCAGATGCTTGATCAAGCGCATCCCTGTAGAAGCGCGCTTGCCGGTGTCAGGCGCCGCAGCAGCGTCTGATTGAACGCAATCGCGGGCAAGCGCGCTCCTACAATGGGAATACCCAGTGGCGCGCTACTTCGCCGTAATCACCGACAGCTTGGTAATCCCGGCCTTTTCAATCGAAGCCATGGCCCGCGCCACCTCGCCGTAATTCACGCCGTTGTCCGCCTGCAACTGCACGCGCACGTCAGCGTTTTTGTCCTTAGCGGCCTTGAGGTTGGTTTCCAGCAGGTCCGGCTGGACCTCGTCCTTGTTGATGAACAGCTTGCCCTTGTCGTCGATGCTCACCACCAGCGGGTCTTTCTGCTCGACCGGGGCGACGGATTCTGTCTTGGGCAGGTTGATCGGGATCGAGTTGGTCAGCAGCGGCGCGGTGACGATGAACACCACCAGCAGCACGAGCATCACGTCCACCAGCGGCGTGACGTTGATTTCGCTGAGCACCTCATCGCTGTCTTGGGTCGAGAAGGCCATATCAGGACGCCTCCTTCACTTTCTGACCGGCTGCGGTGGCGCCGGATTTGAGCACCGGATGCAGCAGCACGCGGAAGGCGTTTTTCTGCGCCAGGCTGTAGAAGTCATGGGCGAAGTCGTCGAGGTCGGCAGCGGTCAGTTTCAGGCGACGCAGAAAGTAGTTGTAAACCAGCACCGCAGGCACCGCGACGGCGATCCCGACGCCCGTTGCCACTAGCGCTGCACCAATGGGACCGGCCACGGTTTCCAGGCTCGCCGAGCCCGCCGCGCTGATGCCCTTGAGCGCCGACATGATGCCCCAGACCGTACCGAACAGGCCGATGAAAGGGGAAGTGCTGCCGATACTGGCGAGGATCGCGAGACCGGCTTCTAGCGATCGACGTTCGCGCACGATCTGCTGGCGCAGCGCGCGCTCCAGACGGTCCTGATGGTTGATCGAATGCGCCAGGTCGGTGGCTTGAGCACCTTCCGGCACCTGAATGGCGGCATAGCCTGCCAGCGCTACCCGCGCTGCGGCGCCGGGCCGGGTCTGTGCCAGTTCAGCGGCGGAATCAAGGCTTGAAGCCGCCCAGAATTGCTTGTGAAACTTTTTATCCTGCCCTTTGAGGCGGGCGAACTGTACGCCTTTGAGCAGGGCCAGGCCCCAGGTGGCGACGGAAAATACGATCAGCAACCAAATGACCGCGTGTTCAATGGATTCGAAAGGCGAAGCGATAAGGTTCATGTGAGGCACTCCAACAAGGCATGAAAATCGGTGTAGCGATGCGCCTTTTGTCAGGTAGCCCGCGGTGTAGCGAATCGGGTAAAGCGTTTAGTTCAGTTTGAAATCGATGGGTACGCTGACCCAGCCATCAATCGGGTCATTGCCCTGTTTGGCCGGGACGAAGCTCCAGCGCTTGACCGCTGCCAGCGCGGCGTCGTCGAGCTGATCGCGGCCGCTGCTTTTCTGGATCTGGATTTCACCCGGCTTACCGGTGGCCAGCACGTGAACCCGCAGTAACACGCTGCCTTCCCAGTTGCGGCGCATGGCCAGGGCCGGGTATTCCGGTGCCGGGTTGTGCAGGTAACCGGCGTTGGCCGAAGCGGGCGTCACCGGAGCAGGCGCGGGCGGTGCGGCCGGTGCCGGTGCCGGTGCGGCGACAGGTTGTGGCGGCGGTGGGGCCGGGGGCTGCGGCACAGGCTTGGCCACGGGTTTAGGTGGCGGTTTGATCACCGGTTTGGGCTTGGGAATCGGCTTGGGCGGCGGCGGCTTGGTGGCCAGTTCGTCCTCCACGGGAGGTGGTGGCTCCTCCGGTTGCACCACGGGTTCTGGCGGAGGAGGGGGTGGTTCCACCACGGGCGGCGCAGGCTGGGAAAACTCGATCGTCATCGGTGGGATTTCCGGCGGTACGACCGGCAAAACAGGCGTGTGCGAACTGTTGATCCAATAGATCACTGCGCCGTGCAATACCAGCGCGAAAATCCCCAGCAATGTCGCTTCACGACGACTAAGGACCCGCCCCGGTGAGGTGTGCAACTTCGACAGCGCCAAAGGGCCTCGATAGACCCGGCCCAGGTCGAGCAACTCGCCGCCCGGCGCCTGGCGCCAGAGCACATCCAGTGCGCTCGCTGTTTGGGCATTGGCCATTGATTAACTCCTGGCTGTTTAAAGAAACGAAAAAGCGGCGCTTTCCGTCATTCATGTTCATGCAGTGACATAAACGCAATTCACACTGCAACGGTGTACGTGAGTGTGAGAGCAAGAGCCGTACCACAATCAACATACCCGTAAAAAGTGGATGTTTCAGTAGTCCACGCAGCCGGACTGTTGTGTCAGTGCCACTTTTTGTCGAATAACTGTTGTGCTGGATACAGTGTGCGTTATGAATGAATGCTTTTCTGGAATAAGGCGGCATGGCGTCTAGCGCAGTAGCTGCGCTGCATCGCTATGCCATTGTCTAATAAGTATATTCCCGATTGTTTCGTTCCGATTACGGTCGAGACTGATGATGAGCAGATAACAACATTAAAAGCACCGCGCTGACTGTTGGCAATCGAACACTGCGCAAACAAAGTGTCGAACCGACGGGTGTCTATGGCTGCATGCCCCCAGCAATATCGTTATAAAACACGTGGCATGAACCCTGCAAAGTTGCCCGAGAGCCAGAAAAACAATAAGTCACGCTCACACTTATTATTTGATCGGGGAGTAGGGATGTTTAGGTTGCAACGCTTTAATAAAAACACACGTCGTCTGGACCCGTTGGCCACCGCTTCAAGCCTGGGCCTGTTATTGATGGCGGTACATGGCGCGTCTTTGGCTGCGGAACCGGACACCGCGCAAGATCCTCGTCTGGCCACCGTCACGGTCACCGGTGCTCAGGCGACCGAGGCTCAGAAGGCTGAAAAACAATTGGCCAAGGTGCCTGGCAAGACCGCCGTGATCGACAACCGGGAAATTGAAAAAGGTCGCGCTTCCAACGCCGAGGACGTGCTGGCGCTGCAACCGGGCGTATTTGCTCAAGCCACCAGCGGCTCGGCGGCGAACAAGATTTCGATTCGTGGTTCCGGTTTGAATACCTTCTATCAAGGGTATGTATTGGGTATCAAATTCCTGTTCGACGGTTTGCCGCTGACAGGACCTGGCGGTACGCAGGAAGATATGCTCGACATGGCTGGCGTGGATCACACTGAAGTCTTGTACGGCGCCAATGCCTTTAACTATTCGGCATTGTCGCTAGGCGGTGCGATCAACTTCGTCAGCAAGACAGGCCGCACCGATCCGGGCAACTACGCTCGCTTCGAGGCCGGTAGCTACGGTTACCGCAAGCAGGTGCTGAGTACCGGTGGGGTGGTCGACAATGCCGATTACTACGTGAGCGTTCAGCACAACGAACGTGACGGTTATCAGCACGACACTTCCAACGAAGGGCAGGGGATCGTGGCCAATTTCGGCTACGTGTTTAACCCGAAACTGGAAACCCGGTTCTTCCTGCGTTATCGCGAAGAAACCCTGACCCAAGGCAACACCCTGACCAAGTACCAGCTCAAACACGACCCGCGTAGCAACAACGTGCCGTTCGGCCGCAAGAAAGATGGCTCGACATTGGTGGGCAGCAAAACCACGTACACCTTCGATGACAACGCCAAGCTGGAAGTCGGGCTGGGCTACAACGACTACCCGTTGTTGAACGGCTGGCGATACTCGGCAACACCTCAGGACTGGCGTTCCAAGGACCTCAACCTGACCCTGCGCTACCTGCGCACCGGCGACACATTCCTGGGCCTGAACAGCGACAGCACAGTGACGTTCAGCAACACCCGCGCAGACCTGGCTGACGTGAAGTCCCACTTCAGGGCCACGCGACTCAAACAGCAGGAAACTAACTACACCGGCTCGCGGGACACCGTGTTCTCGTTGGGCAACGAACTGCAACTGAGCGACAACGTATGGCTGTCCAGCGGCCTGTCGTTCATTGACGTCAAGCGCAAAGCAGAAATCGAATACACCAGTGGCACCAACACCACAGCGTTTCCCAACGGTGTGGAATATGAAGAACACGACATCGCGCCGCGCATAGGACTGCGCTACAAACTGACCCCGGAATTCGAAGTGTTCGGCAACGTCAGCCGCTCCATCGACCCGCCGGTCACCTGGCAGTTGGGCAGCACGGGCACACCCTACATTCGCGATGTGCGTCCGCAAAAAGCCAATACGGTCGAGTTCGGCATTCGCGGTGGGCACGGCATCTTCGACGGCAGCCTGACACTGTACCGTTCGTGGGTGCAGAAAGAGCTGTTGTCGGTGGTGGTGCGTCAGGCCACGGCCACACAGGATCAGTTGGTGGCGACGTCCAATGGCAGTCCAACCATCCACCAGGGCGTCGAGGCGGGCCTGAATGCCTTGCTGTGGGAAGGTGCGTCGGGCGATACGGTGACCTTGCGTCAGGCCTACACCCTCAACGACTTCCATTACCGTCATGACGCGACCTTTGGTGACAACGAACTGCCGGGGCTGCCGCGACAGGTCTACCAAGCAGAACTTGAGTACCGTCAGACAGGAGGCTTCTATGCCCAGCTCAACGCTCGGGCAGCTTCCAGTTACTACGTCGATTTTGCGAACAGTTGGAGTGCGCCTTCTTACACCCTCTGGGGCGCCAAGTTTGGCTACGAAGCGCCAAGCAAGAAGTGGGAAGTGTTCGTCGACGCACGCAACCTGACCAACGAACGTTATGCCACCGCCACCAATACCGCCTACGACGCGAATGGCCAGGACTCGGCCAACTTCTATCCGGGCGATCCGATCAACGTCACCACGGGTGTTGCGTTTCGCTTTTAAGCCCGACGGTTGCCCGCGCCAAAGGCAGGCAACCGTACCGTTGTCTGCCGCAATGACCTGAAAAGGAGAACAGGAATGCAACTGTATGTCGTGCGCCATGGCCAGACCCAAGCCAATCTCGAACATCGCTATCTGGGGGCTCTGGACCCTGGATTGACGGACACCGGTCGTGAGCAGGCCGTCAACTTGCGCATGGAGCTTCCTTCAGCGATAGACAGCATCGTGGTCTCGCCGTCGCTGACGTCGCGTGTGTTCTCGGGTTTTGGGAAGACGGTTGCGTTGGGAGGTGTCTATTCGGACGCTGACAGCATCGTTGTGCGCAGCGTGCCGTTCTTTGGACAGATCCCGGGTTTGAAGTGGTTGTTCAACAGCACGTCGACGGTGAAGACGCAGACCGAGCTGGTTTTGTTCCTGACGCCGCGGCTGGTCGATGCCGATATATAACTATTCTAAATATTCATTTAGTTTAGTTATTCCTTTCAGTCATATTGCGAGGGTAGGGTAGCTCATCTGGTGAGCTAGGCGTAGCTCATCCATGATCGCTAACGTTCATGCATGCACGCTAGCGTTCAAGAATGAGCTAGGGGTAGCTCAAATGACGGAGAATTTTTATACAGCAGCACCTTACGCCTTGGATGATCGAAAGCGCTTACCGCTATTGCGAAGCCGCCAAACACCTGCTTACTGGGCACGATATGATGGCTGTTGCGCAGGTAAATGCTGCGATCGGCATGGAGATTTTGCTGAAAAGCTTCGTTGCCGTGCCCAATGGCAACCACGGCCAGGTCGATGAAACCTACGACCTTGACGCCGATTTGATTAAGAACGCGCATCGCGAGTTGCAGTACGCAGGCAAGATTGCGGCTGACAAGCGCGTCGACAAGCACGATTTGCTCACGCTTTTCCATGCAGTGCCTGCTGATATCCGGTCGCGACTTCGATTCGACCAGGAGGAAGAATGGATTGAGCGTTATCGCAATGTTTTCACAAACGCTCGCTATCCATATGAGGCCAACTCGCCGAAAGGCTACAGCGACACGCTGGTTTACGTGCTTGGTCAGATGATCGAGAAAGTCGTGAAGTGGTACCGCGAGCAAGGGTGCCGTGACCCGTTCATTGTTTACTACGGAATGACGCCGGCTGAATTCCAGCCTGAGGCGGCCAAGCAGGCCGATCCGTCATGAGCCTGACGCCCAATTTGGCCAACCCACGCCCCGGCAGCTCCATATGAAGATACGCATAATGTATATTATGTTAAATTAGATTAGTATTTTCTGAACGCCCGATTGTCACCGGCCCCCGAAAATCAGACTTTGCCTGAATTGTGACCCCCACTGGTTAATCGGAAACGTGGACGACTTAATCGGAAAACATTCCACGCCAACCAGTTAGGTTGCACAACTGACGTATTATCTCAACCCGGTTACGCCTTTTCTGTCAGTACTAAATTGGAAAAAACCGCTCTGTAGCCCCTGATTTTTGGTGCCCGCCGTCTGCGACCAAATCTCTCCCTGGCGTGCCGCGTGGCGAAAGTAAATTGGAAAATGGAACTCAGCCATACCGGCCCCAGCGCAAATCCTTGTTCTCAATAAACTTATTTTCGTGAAAATGCCCAAGCTGCTCCTGTACTCTGGGCGATTGACGAAAGTTAATCGGACAAAAATTCGCCTGCACGGCTGGTGCCGGCCAGATGTTTGCTTTCATAGCACCTGCTGTATAGATTCAGATGCTGAGATCTTTAAGGCTCAAGGCTGTTAGCCTTCGCAATTGCCGGCCTGCATTTGGGATGCATATTATGGTTCTGAGGTTTCATGGACTGCTGACGCAGCCTGACTCGCCTGCCGAGGGCGCCAGCGAACGGTCTTGTGCAGAAAAAGAGCTGGTACGTGATTATCTCCAAAGTCTTTCGTCGGCTTTGCGTGCTCAGGAAAGCTATGCGTTGATGACTGATTATGCGCTGGCTACCAGGGCTACGCCCGCTCAGGCGCGCTGGGATCAATCAGTTTTAGAAAAGTTTTTGCTTTGGAGCTTCATTGTTAAAACTAGGCCCCTGGCGGAACTAAACAATAGCGATGTGCAGGATTTTTTGAGTTTCTGCAATACACCTCCTGAGTCATGGATATCGAAGAGCAACCACAGATTTGTAAAAGAATTTGGGCTTCTAAAAGCGAACCCAGAATGGCGTCCATTTCACTCCCCCTTACGCTCGCATGGGGTCAGGCGCGTTATTAATCGATTTTTTGGTTTTAACTCTGAAACCATCGGTCTTGTCCTATGCCCTCCTAGTCGACCCGGAACTCCTCATGTGAATACATGCAGTTGCACTGATGCAGAGTCGTTGTGCTGCGAATACCTGGGTGCGCTAAAAGAAATCACGAAAGGAAAGAAGGGGCTAGAGCTCGGCTTGTTTATGTTCGCCACCTCGTTCTATCTCAAAATACCATTGAGAGATTGCCTTAACTATCTCTCTTTCGATTGCTTTGATTTTTCGGACGAAACCAATGGAAGATTCAAAGTCAACACAGGCACGGGATCGATTTCCGGTAGAGTTCCTGAACATTATATGGAGTATTTTTTTCGATGGAGGCAGATTTCTCAACTATTACCCTACCCTACGCCTGATGAAATGCAACTATTGTTTCACCGGCGAGCAAAAAATTACCCGACAGCTTATCTTCCAAAACTTGATGTAAACTGTGTGCTTCCCACGAAAATTTTAAGAGCTTTTAATGAGGGTTGTGCACGGTGTCGTAAGTTGGAAGGTCAACTCCTGAGCAGTTTTGATAGAAGCAGAAAATACAGAAATAAAGTCATTAATAAGCAAGAGGCTTTTTCTACTATCGAACGGCTCTACCAAGAGTCTAATAACGTCAATCATGATATCTCTGCTACGGCAGTCCCTTTGTATCTCATAAAAGAAGGAGTCACGGCGCAATTGCCTGAAAAAGTAATAACTTACTTTTTGACCTCATTTAATCCATCAGGTAGTAAGGAGGCTTACTCGGCTGGAGCGTCACTGTTTTGTTTATTTGTTCAAATGGAGCCGAACTATCTGAATCTTCGCGCGTTTGAAAAGCTTACTCTCTGGTCGATCCTAGTAGCTGGTAAGAGCCCGGCAGATCTAGATGTGTCAGATGCTAAATCGTTCTATCTATTCTGCTTGAATCCTCCAGTGCAGTGGGTCAGCACGAGGATATATTCCCGATCAAGCATATTGTGGCGGCCGTTTCTTAAGCTTCGGCCGGGCAAAGCTAACAACGTGCCCCGCGCCGGCATGATCGTGAGATGGTGCAATGCTTGCTACATCCAGCTGGTGCAGGCTGGTATTTTGCGCTCAAACCCATTTCAGCGATTAAACAAATATATTAACTAAAAAGCCAATGGGTATGGAATGTTGTGCGGCTGTCGTGAACCAAGCCTAGTTTGATATCAGACTACCCTGCCCCCTGGTTTGGTTGGTACGGAACAACGAGCGATTGCCAAGCAGTTTGTGAACGACGATGCACACAATTTTTGGCCTGACAGGCAATTCTGTAGTCCTGGTTGGGACGAGTATGTTCAAGCGAGGATCGTAGCCATCAACGCAGGCGAGACGAAGCCCTCTCAGTTTGATATCGTCAGTTTTGTTGGTCAGCCTGCCCGTGACCGCCTCGATTTTGCGCAGTAGCAAGTAATGCCAGTGATCTTGCTGGCATGTCGCCCCTCTTGATAATGGGCAGCCGTTCTGACTGCCCTCCCTGGCGTCGTTAAGCTAACGTAGCTGGTCGCGCACAGAGCAATTCCCTGTCCTAGCCACTTCACCACAGCTGCTGCCTACCCAGCTCAACTCAAGTTGTTCATCAATCATTCGTACAACTCGATCTGCTGGGGAAAACCAGCCGTTGGGATTCCCTAAAACGACAAAAGCCCCGAGAGGGGCTTTTGTGTACGTGCAAAAAATCATCCGTATTAATGCACGAGTCTGAGAAGGCGCATCGTGAGAGTTAGTACCACACCTATTGATGAGAGCACTGCCCAGATGTGATTACTGTATATAAATACAGCATGGAAGTCAACCCCCGATACCAGTCATCTTCGACCCTAGTCACGAGTCGGCTCCATGAACGTGGCATTTACCTACCGCGCCGGCTCTCGCATGAACGTCATGATGCGAACGCAGCGCGTGGCATATTTCACCATGCGGTCGACCAGGTCGGAGGAATGACAAGCCAACAGCATCCCGACACACACAGGTACCTTTCTTTTGGCAGCAAAACCACTAACAGCCTGCGAGGCCTATCAGATCCTGCGGAAGATCGCCTTGGTGCAGCTGGGAAAAAACTAAGCCATAGCTTAGATTCTCTAGCCAACCGTCACAAAAACCGCAAAAACTAAGGTAAACCTTAGTTTTTAGATCCCGATCTTAGGCAGTGGGTTGCCCTGCCGATTGCGTACGATGCTCTCCAAGAACTCAACATTTGCTCCGTGGTGGGGAGTCCTTGAAGACCGCAGTTGTAGTCCAGGGCCCAATTCGACGCATTCCCCGCCTACCCTCGCTTGCGAAGGATGGGCTTTACTGTCCGCATACAGCAACCCAGGACTTACGGAAAATGTGAGTCCTGGGAGTAGGCTGCTATCTTGCTTGAAACGTTATGTCATGATCCGCAAGTACATACCCGAACCGTTCAATAATATCACCTCTTGGATGAGATACAGTCATTTTCACATGCGCAGGCAACCGCTCGCGCATACTGAGGAAAAAACCGAAGCATCCGCTTCCGTTTGGACTTTTCCCCACCGTGAGAACTACTTCTTTCACCCCGGCAGGAATCACCAATGAGTGTGCGTATTGCTCAGATGCCCGCCTACTGAAAATCTCATGCAGCTCCACTTGGATATCAATTATTTCGGATGGCGGCAGCAGGTGCACTTCACTGCTTAATGACATGGAAACTTTATTTTTCCATATGCCGTCTTTTTTTATCCTTTCATAGGTTATGCTAATCTCCCCCTGGTAATCAGTTTGAAAGGCCGAGAATATAAGAGAGCCGAGATGGCTTCGTGCGGAAGCCTTATCTGGATCCAGTTGTGTAAGAGGATTGAACTCTACCCCATCATCCTCAATTGTAAAAACGTTTCCGGATAGAGTGAGATTTACGTGCCTTGCCCTTCCGTGAGTGAACGCATTGTCACTCAGCTCGTACGACACCTGCGAAATAGAATCTTTAATTCTCTCTCCAAGAAAATCATGAAATGCAGGGCGGGAGAAAAAAGCCCTGAATTGATCTTTCGGAGAGCTTATAGCAATGGTGGTACTTTGGTGCCCGTCTAGCTCATGGTAATTTGGTAGTCCACTGTAAAAGCTCTTGAGGAGGCTTGGGCGAGCTAAAATTTCTGCCGCAATATCATCCCAAGACCAAACATGAACATCAAATGGATAGGTGTTGTTCGCATTCAACACCCTAGCGTGCTCTTGTATTGATTTGTCTCTGGCGGCAGTCGTCGCTACAGAAAAACTTTTAAGTTTGGGCTCAAATGATGCGGCCTTATTGCACTCGATGCTGAGCTCCGATGGTTTTAATTTGCTTCCTAGATTAGCGTCCTTATCCTTACACTGAACCCCCGCCCAGATCTCTGTGTATATCGGCTTGCCATAAACATCAACGCCGCTTTGAGGCTGCCCAGCTCGGCCGTTCAGCTGAGTATTAGCATCGCACCAAATTTCTTTCCAAAGTCTTTGGCATATCTGCTCAAAGTCTTGCCAGTTGTCCGGGGCTGGAAGTCTTACTTTCACGTGCCTTGGTCTCTATTTGCTGATGTGAAGGAATGTCGAGCTTTTATAGCTAGGTTATCCATGAATTTGCATCTTATTGATGATCGCCTCGCGCACGTATTCATGACTGACCATCGATCCGTTCCTTTCCTTGTTTTCAAGAGTCATCGTATCGCCAGCGTTGCGTGCCTGATGCGGTGCGCTTTTCCATAACGATATCAAATGGCTATGCCCAGGGGTAGATCTTGGGCATCATGCCTTCTTGTTACTTTGGGGGCCCGCAAGTGTGAGTAAGTAGGGATACCAAGTCCGCGTTGATGAAAGGCCCCCATTCCTGCAAAGCTCAGTCTTGCCTAGTCAACCACGCACTGCCAGCCGTATCTTGAAGCGGCACGGTGCAACCTCTTAACCTCTGTAAAGTCAACCCCTGGTTCAAATCAGTGTCGACCTTGATTACGGGGCGGATCAATTAACGCGACAGTCTCCTTCTGAACACGCTCCGGCTTTCGCGTGAATGTCAAGATGCGAGGGCAATACGACAAGGGCGGCATCTTTCATTGACCATGCGGTCTACCAAGCCTGGGAAATGACTACCCGACATCATCTCAGCACACAGAGGTACCTTTCGTTTGGCAGCAAAACCACTAACAGCCCGCAAGGCCTATCAAATGCTGCGGGAGATCGCCTTGGTGCAGCCGGGGAAAAACTAAGCCATAGCTTATATTCTCTAGCCAACCGTCACAAAAACCGCAAAAACTAAGGTAAACCTTAGTTTTTAGATCCCGATCTTAGGCAGTGGGTTGCCCAGCCGGCTGCGTGCGAGGCTCTCCCAGAACTCAACATTTGCTCCGTGGTGGGGAGTCCTTCAACACATTACCCACCTACCCTCGCTTGCGGATGCCGCCAGGCTCGGATCGCGAGCTACGAATCCTCGGAGGAGTACAAAAGTATTCAATGCTGCACTACTGGTTGAAGGTTCTCAGCGCTACGCCTCTGAGGCATCCACCTCGCTCGATGCACGCAACGGTATGAGTTCTGCTTCTGCGCTGACGAGCTTGTGTGCCATACCCTCCTCCCTCAGACTCGCGCATCAGCGAAGCCCAAAGCCCATTCGCGCCAGCTCACCCAGAAGCTCCTCACGCCCATGCAGACTCGACACATTCCGGAGTCTGCTGATCACTTGCTCCGACCAGCCGGAAGCATTCATTCCTTCGCGCTGATAGAACGCACTCAGGCGCGCATCGTATTCCGAGAGGACGCCCTCCTCGCCAGCGATCGTATAGGTTTCGTGATGCAGTACGGCTTGCTGCGGTAGCCGCGGTTTTACCTTTGCAGGTCGGTCAGGTGATGGATAACCGACGCATAGGCCGAAGACGGGATAGACCTCGGGAGGCAGACCCAGCTCATTTGCAACCCCTTCGATATCGTTACGGATGCCACCGATGTATACGCTGCCAAGCCCCAACGACTCCAGAGCGACAACAGCGTTCTGAGCGGCCAACGCTGCATCGATCGTGCCTAGCAGCAAGCTTTCCAGGTACGGTAGTGCTTCCAGCTCTACCCCCGCCTGCTCCGCTATGCGCGAAATCCGGGACAGGTCTGCGAGCCAGACCAGGAACAGTGGGGCTTGATGGATATAGGCCTGATTACCGGCCAGGCCGGACAGGCGCTTCTTGCGATCGACATCTTGAACTGCGACGACACTCCAGACCTGGAGATTGGAAGATGTCGATGCGGACTGGGCAGCTGCGACCAGGGTCTCGATCGTGCCGTCAGGCAAGGGTTGATCAGTGAACGCCCGGACACTCCGATGATCAAGGAGTTGCTCGATGACCTCATTCCATTGCGTGGGCGATGAGATGTTGGTCGCGCCGTAGCGGGCACTGAGCTTGGACTGTGCGTTGGCTGTCATCGATGTGCTCCAAAAGGGCCGAAGGCTACCAAATTGATGCCCGCGTAACACGCCCGCCATGCCAAGTTTCATTTACCATGCGGTCAGCCGAGCTCGGACACGGACAGTTCGACAACATCCAGATATAGGTACTTCTTTTGGAAGCAAAACCGCTCACGGCCCGCGAGGCTTATCAGATCCTGCGGGACATCGCTCTCGGGGTTCGTAGCATGCGCCGTCTAGGTGAGCAGTCTTGGGCTGAGATCTACTGCGGTTTGATGACGGTGGAGGCCGATGGCTGGGTGCTCACGTTCTACAACGACTGTGACACGCTCGACTATTGCGACAGCTGCTACAGCCCGGAGGGACGTGCCTACATTTTCGACTCGCTGCAGTCGTACAGTACTGACCCCGTAGAGCTGCTGAGCACTTGGGAGCATGCGCAGCTGGAAAAGCTGTTGGGTATCGCGTAGCCGGCCACCGGGGAGCGGCAGGGGTTTGGTTTGGTAGACGGTCGGCTTACGTTTGGGGTTCGAAGCGAGCCCTTTCTGGCGCCGCCCCGGCTCAATGTCCAAACTTCCACCTAAAGACCATCGTCTAGGCAACTCACGCAACAAACCCATGCTCCAAGCGCCTGATAAAATCGATCACGGTGTCCGTTTCCTGCCTAGTTGTGACCATGGCTGCAGGAGCTTTGCGCCCAAATGCTGCGACTGGGCGTGACATCCATTGCAAGGTCGCATCAAGATCGCCGCCGAATAAGCTCATAGCTGCCTTGAGCACCTCCGAATAGCGGGCGTGTCGATCAGGAGGCAAAGTGCTCATGTGTAGGTTTTTTCCTGCGGCTACTGTGGTTAAACGACAGGTTAGCATTTACTAGCCCGCGGCGGGCCCCGCCGATCAAGCTACTGCTGCGACCTCGTCTTCATACCTTAACGTCCAGGTGTGCCAAGTATCCCGGTGAAATCAAGCACGTAAGGTATCAATTTATAGAAAAACCCACAGTTCCTTGAGCGAAGCCGTCTCGCTACTATATGGCCTACTGCCAGTGGTGCCCCATGCACCTACCGCTTGAAGGGATTCTCTATGATAAAAAGGTTCCGGCTTGAGCAAAAGGGCCGCTACGAAAAGCTGGTAATTGCCCGGCGTCTATCCGATATGCTGGACAAGTACCTGGACGGACGTCCTGCCCCCATGTTCATAGGTGCCGAACAGGGTGGGATCCCTCAGTGGGACGACGTAGTTGTTCAGCACACGGAGGAACATTGGGAACACCTACAAATCAAGCGGCAGACGACTTGCTTCAGCGACAAGCACGTCGACAAAGAAGCCTTCCTGAAATCCCGCGAGAAAAGCGCAAAGGGCGATAAAGCTGGAAAGGGCTCACAGGCGTCTGATCCAGTCGTTGAAGCCGAGAAGGCTGGCGATACTGACGCAGCCAAGGATCCTGCTGACGACGACTTCGATTCGGAGCTCGAAAAGGTAATGAAGAGCTTAGCGTCCTGGCAGGCACCAGCGAGTGGCGCAAAACCTTCGAAACGTACCTTCACCCTGCACCTCCCCGGCCTTGACGTAGCGATCAAAGGGCATAGCAAGGCACATGTCACAACCATTAACCATTTGCGTGAGTTTTGGGACTCATGCAACAAAGACGGGCTTAGCGTCGGTGATTTATCCCAGCGTGATGACAACCCAACCCAGAGGGTCTACACATGGCTTACTACTTGGTGCGGATTCAGGGACTGGTCGCACGTCGTAGAAAAAATGCAGATACTCAGCATCGAATCTCTCGGGGATGAGACCGAGCTGGAAAGGGCTGCACTTGCTTCTCTTGACAGGCATTTTCTAGATTCGCGCACGACCCTAAGCCTTCTTATCGACTACATCTCTGATAACACCACTGACACCAACGTAATTAGCTGCTACTCAGCTGCGAAGCAGCTACAGAAAATGCTTCGTCCCAGCTTTCAAACCTGGACTCAATACCTACTGAATCCCGACGGTCAAGATTGGACAGTGATGGGCACGCACGACCTCAACGGCCCAGATACAGAAGGTTCTGTAAATCCTGCAAGCCAGGTCGTGGGTCATCATTGGAAGGAGGGTACATCCAACAGGCAGTTTCGGTTGCATGCCGGCTACAGCTCTCCCTCCCCCGGGGTCAACGCCCTACCCTCTGCCATCCTCCGGTTGGCTCTGCACCTAAAAGCCGGCAGCCACGGCCTGCTGCTCGGTGAGCCTGTATGGCGTCACGGCGTAGGCCAAGAGCTAGGCAGTACACTCGGAATCGGGGAGACCGACCTCGATGACCTGCCGTGGCTCCAGAATACTGAATCACTCTCCTGCGGGCTCGGTCGTTCCATTACATCGCAATTAGACAATCGCCGAGAATCAGCGGCACTCCACGACGCGATGAACGATATGGTATGGCAGCAGTTGCAGAACCGTGTCGATAAAAAAATGGCCAAGATCAGTGACCTGGATTTACTCGCTGCCATGGAAGCTATGTGGCGGGAATGGAAGGTCGAGCTATCGGCAGACCAAACGGCCCGGCAATCGCTTTTCGAGCAACTGATGTATCCACAAACAGAGGGGTTGGACGCAAAACATGCATTGCGCATCGGCCCTCGTACGCTGGAACTCATTGAAGTAGCCATCCTGATGCTGTTGCTGACATGCGTCGGGCTTGGTGGCGCTGATGCGCACTGGCGCGCAATCCCACCGATAGGAGAAATTCTTAGCATCGCTTTGCGCCATTGGTCTGGCGGCGCTACAGACCGTGGCGCCCCGCGACTATTAAGTGAGGACAGCTTGCGAGTGGTGCTAGGTCAGTCTCCCGCTCCCGTGGTCATTCTGTCTGGAGTGGAGGCTTCTGCAACCTGTTTACGCGATTCAGGAATGGCTGACGATAGAGCAGCAGAAAGTAGTATGGCAGCGGAGCGTCAGCCCCGCCTGCTGATTACGCGTTTCCAGGTCTATAACCAACTACAAAGAGGCACGCTGGCGTCGTTGCAGGACTATTTCAAAAAACAATGGAATGAATGGCGTATTGAGCGCGATGCGGCAATTAACGCTTGTGGGAAGGGGCAGTGATTATGATGACGCTTGAAGATTTGACGGCGGCGATAAGCCAGCGCGCTGAAAACAGATATCAGGTGCAGGTTGCTGAGGCATTTGAACTGCCGGAGGTCGACTATCCTTCAACAATTTTACGGCTTAGGCGCCAACGAAGTACGACCGCCGGCTGGCGTACCGTTTTGTTGATTGAGGTACCTTCAAGCTCGCTTCAAGCGGCCTATCAATGGTCTGCTGATGTCCGGGATGTTTTACCAGAACCTGAGACATCCGATCTTTATATGTTCATGTTGATCGGCGACATCTCTGACAACGAAGCGGCTCGTATTGAAACCGATGATCGTTTCTGTCGCAAAGTAGTGCCGCGCCAGTCAGAGGGCGCTCCGGATTTCCTTGATCGAACCTTCTTGGCCGCGCTAGATCCGCCTGGCAATGTGGAAACCTTGAGTGATCCTCTGATTTCAGCATTTAAGGCAATGGTCAAATCCCACCCTTGGACAGGTCGCCACATGGTTGCTTGGAAGGCAGAGCTACTGTCTACAGCCAACGGAGTTGATGTGGTGCAAATCATGAGCGATTCAGTGGTCAGCAGCGAGAATCCGCAATGAGCAAACTTGAATCCATTACCCTAACGAACCTGCGCAAATTTGGCCCCAACGTCACCATCGAATTGAGTCCTGGAGCAACCATTCTGCTCGCCCCCAACGGCACCGGGAAAACTACCGTTTTCGAAGCTATAGAATTGGGGCTCACTGGCAACATCTCTCGACTGGGAGACAATATTCTCCATGCCGTGCGTGATAGCGCGTCGTGTGCCGACGTTAGTTTGAATTTCGCTGGGCTGACGGTGAGTTCTAGCATCAGTGAGTCGGGTGAGGTCAGCCAGGATGGTGACCTCAGCGCCCTATTTCCTAACATTCCGCCTACTGATATACCTTTTCTCCTACGGCTAACTCACCTGCTAGACCAGCGAGAAAACGGTTGGATTGTACAGGCAGAAGAAAAGGAAGCAGGCTCGCAGCTGGCTCGTCTGCCACTTGGCCGGGACGGCGCGTTAGCTCGTTCCTCCCTTCCGGCGGTACGACGGTCACTAACAGAGCAGAAAAACCGTGAAGAGGAAAATCTGCGTGTCTTTGAACAAAAGCAAATCGAATGGAATGCCGTTATCCAGGAGCGTAATGTCGCCACAGTTGGCGCAGTGGGCGCCTTACGACCTCGCGATGATCTGGCAAAAGCCATTTCTCAAGTCGCGGTAAAAACTGAGAGTCATGATCAGCTCCCTTCAGGTTTACTAGTCCTGCCGGCGAATCAGGACAATCTGGCAGTCGCTCACTCCGCGCTCATCGAGGTTCTGCGTCAAAAGGTAGAGCGTACGCAAGAACAGATCGCCGGCTTAGCAGAGACGGGTAATCTAGTCGAAAGCTTTGGCTTGCTGCAGGCCCGCTTGGCAGCACTAAATGAAGAGCTCAAATCTTCCGATCTGACCTTGGAGGCACACTCTAAACTCCGCTCTGATAATGCCACCCTTCTCCACGAACATCAGGCTGGAATGCTGGTTGCACAACAGGAGCGAATCAGAGTTGAGCAAGCTCTGGAGCGCCTGGTCAATGAAGCAAGCGCACGCCAACAGATAGAGCATCGCAATGGAGCGTTGACCCAGGCCGGTATTGCCGTAACTGCGGCGGAACAGCAATGTCGGACATTGCGTGAGCGCCACGAAAGCAACCAATTGGTTCGCAACCAACATAGCCAATTCGATAACCAGCTTGTATCGCTTGATCAGGCAGAGCGACGCCTCCGTGACGGTGAACGACTGGTTGTCGAGTGGGAGCTGTCGGAACAGCGTTTGAGGGCAAATCGCAACGAGGCAGACCAACTGGAAGAAGACTTGGAGCGTTTGAGCGCGGAGCTGGCTGAGCAACGTGCTGCGCTGGAAAGGTTCAAGGTAATCGAGGTGACCGCCAGGGCGGAGTATCAAGCCTTGAGTTCTTCTGCCGACACGATTCGTCAGGCAGTGGCCTCGATTGCCCAGCATCTGCCGCCCGACCTACAAGATTGTCCGCTTTGCTTGGAGCATCATGGGGCCGCGAAGCTGCAAGATCAGGTTGCCAAAGCGTTGAAGGCTATCGATCCTAGTCTGAAGGTCGCCGAACAGAAGTTACGGGCCGCCGCGCAGGATGTAAATTCCAACGAATCCGTGGTAACAACTGCGCTTGAGGCATTTCAGGCCTGCCAAACTGCACTTGCCCACGTGGAAGAAAGCCGCCAAGAGTTTGAGAAGGAAATTCAAGCGTTCCGTATTGATCCGATTCTGGCCAGCGATTCGATTCCCTTGGCCAAAGAGTCTCTGAGGGTGCAGTTGGAAGGTGTCTCTGCGAGTCGACGTAGCCTCGTGGAGCGCCGCGCCGACCTTGCGCTTTTGATCCCGCAAGAAGAGTTTGACCAGGCCCGCGCCGAATTCGAAGGTTCAGTCCTTGCGCTTGATGAGGCACGCATCCAGTACAGCGACGCCTTGACCCGACGCGACCAGGCAGTCGCCACGCTTTCTAATCTGACAGCAGGTGCCCCTCTCGCTCGTACGCTAGAGGAGCTCACCATTGAAAAGAACCAGCTAGATCTCCGTATTAGCGATCTCAACGGCAAAGTGGGCACACTTCAATCAATACTCGACACCCAGCAAAGCCAGTTGCTTGAATTAAGTAGCGTGGTTCGACTGAATGAGGAAGCCATACGGCAAGTCCAGAGTCAGATCACGTCGGTGCGCGCCAGCTGGAACGCACTGGCACTTGTAGGCGATCCTCTGGTTGAGGCCGCTCAAGCCAGGGAGGACAGATTGCGATCCGCGATCAGTGAGCTTCACGGTCACGTCGCCGAGCTGGAAATCGTCGGCGTTGAAATAGCATCATGGGCCAAATTAAATGACTCGCAGATGGCGCAGCGTTTTATCGATGGCCTACGTCTGGATCGCACGGAAGAGGCATACGAGGCCTATCTCAAAGGGGCTATCGAAAACGCTCAGGGAGCCTTCAACCGGTTGTCCAAGCTCGCAGATGCCATGGACACCCTTGATGGTTCTCTGAAAAAAGAGATCGCCAATGTGCAAAAACATGTCAGGAAAGTCGAACCAAGATGGCGGGCCCTGCTAAAGCGTGTCGTCCGTGAGTCCAGATTCCATGACGCGAGCCTAAAATTCGTAAACACCTATAACCGAGATCGAGCTGGCGTATCGGTGCCATTGGGTAGGATGTCGGCGCCAGTGCCCAACATTGCAAGCGAAGCTCAGCTTACGGATCTCCAGCTGACGTTCCTCCTTTCGATGGCCATGAGTCATCAGTGGTCGCCATGGAAAGCACTATTGCTCGATGACCCAACACAGCACCACGACTTGGTGCATGCATCCGCAGTCTTCGACCTATTGCGTGATTATATTGTTGACCACGGTTTCCAAGTCGTCATTGCGACCCACGACGCTTTGCAAGCTCGCTACTTCCTGCGCAAGCTCCAGAACGACGGAATCGAAGCAAAGATCTGGTCGCTTGTGCCTACGGACAGCGGCGTGATTGCTGAGGAGGGACAGCGCAGGCAGTCGGTGGGCGTAGCTCCGCCTACGGCGGGTTAGCTTGCGCTAGCTGGTCAAAACCAGGTTAAGAAGTTCGGCCTAGGAACGGACTGACAATGAGAGCGTCACTGGATTGCGTTTATCGCTGGTAATGCCAACTGCTCAGCTAATCGAAGCAAAGATATTGTCGCCCCCACGCCGGTCACCGGCGAGTGGGCGGCTATTGCACCCTATCGCCGGTATTAGACCGTTTTCGGAGCTTATGCTTGGTGTCGTTGCTCTATCGGTCTAAAACGCCGGCGTGAACCTACGCATTGATGGCCTGTAGCCCCACCCCTATACTCGACGCACCATATAGAGGAGCATCAAATGTCCAGACTCGCCGAATTCCGTAAGTTGGAGCAACAACTGGCTGCTCAGCTTGCCGAACTTGAGACCCTCAAAAACGATGATGGCCTGAAGCGCGAAATCGAATTTGAACAAAAGCTCCGTAGCCTGCTCTCGGAGTACGGCTACAGCCTGCGGGATATCATAGCCATTCTTGACCCACAATCTGTCAGTCGACGTGCACCAGCCGCTGTGGCTGAAAAGTCCACCCGCAAGCCCCGTCAGCTTAAGGTCTACAAGAACCCACATACAGGCGAGCGCGTCGAGACCAAGGGTGGTAACCACAAGACCTTGAAAGAGTGGAAAAGCCAGCATGGTGCCGACGAAGTCGAGAGCTGGTTAGCTAAGTAACCCTTCAGAAGCATAGATTAGGGGCCTCGTGAAGGCCCCTTTTTATTTCCCCAGAACAGTGTGCCTCTCTGGGCGATCCAACAACTCCCGCCGACTGCGCGCTCCAGGTATAGTCAGAACGCCCTGCCCGCTCTAAGGCCACCGCACCAACTCCAGCTCCTTGAGCCGGATGGCCATCGCCGAGTCCGAGACCCCGAATTGCTGGGCCAGTGATACTAGGTGCTGGTTGTTAAATCGGGTGCATCGCGCCAGTGCCAGCTCGCGCTCTCCCGACTCTTTCGGGGAGTAGAGAAGCCGATCCGGATTGTTGGGGTCGAGGTGATAGGCAATCACGTCGCTGAAGCGCAATTGGCCCTTGCAGCAGAACATGAACTCGAACCGTTCCCTCACCAGTTTTTGAGGCATGAGGAAGCAGGCGGCGAAGCGATCGGCTTGTCGCTCTGCAGGTGCACGTGGTGCTTGCAGAGGACTGCCGTCAAAAGCGCGGTCGCGGTGCATGACAGTGTCTTCGTGGAGCACAAGATGGCCTATCTCATGCGCGCCGGTGAAGAGCTGGACTTTGTCACCAAATTCAGTCGCGACGGCGATCTTGTTCGATTGACGGTCAATCAGGCCCGCGATACGAGTACCGGTGTTGTGCCGATTGAACTGGGTGTCTCCCAGGGTGGGATGCTCATGGTAGTCGTAGCCGCAGACCATGGCAGCGATCCGGGGGCTGCGCATCATCATCGGCGGAATATCTTGATCTGGCCACAGGTAACGGCGATCACGGTAAATCTGCATGAGCAGATCGGTCGCTGCTTTCTCGATATGGGCTTCGTTCATGGCAAAACACCAGATGTAGGCTCTCAAGCACAATCTAGCCCAATATGTAGTGCTTTCAATATGTGCCTAACCCAATATATAGGTTTTGCCGATGAACGGTACGGCTGGTAATAGCCCGCCAAACTCCGATGGGTTTAGAGATCTCTTACAAGATCCGAGCTTTCGTTAGAAAGCAGCCAGGCTATCGAAACCCATGGTATTTCCTATCCTTCGACCAAGGAACGTAGCGGACTGGGTCGATCTCGGTGCTGAACCGAACTCCCTGGATTTTGTGGATCACGATGCCGTCTCGAGCTAGACGCAGGCTTGGCTCCGGCGGCGGTACCAGAGGGACGTACTGGGAGGACTGATCTGAGTCTTTAGGTTCCGCTTCCCAGAACTCTGGGTAATACACCCACCTATCCTCATCCGGCTCCCAGAGACTCACATACTCAGCCTTTTGTGTGTCCTCGAGCCTTTCTACCCCGCTGGCCTTGTGGAAAAGAATGACGTTCTGCCCTGGTGACGTATCCTGTTGCACCTGCGCAGAGGGGAATAAGATACCGTCAAGATTCAGCTTTTCATGGGTTGCTAGGAAATCGGCAATGGCTTGCGTGATCAGATACCCGCTTTCCGCCGAGTCCGGCATGACTGGCATTGTCAGCTGGCGCTGTAAGTCTTTCAGAAACGCGCAGCGTTCGGTAAGGCTCCTGCGAATCGGATTGAAATAGCTCAACCCCCGGTGCGGACGCATTGAAGCCAGGTCGTTCAGGTTGAGAAGCCTCAGAGGCCGGATTACGTCGAACCGCGCAGTAACCACCGTGCTGCCAACGGGTGGGCGCACCTCCGCAATTGCCGTGTGGTCATCTGTTGCGCCGTAAAAAACCGAAATTCCCTTGGCGTTCATTCGGCCAGGAGATCCCTTGCCTCCTGGTACCGGGCCGAGATGCTTTTCAGGGTGACTCAGCGCTTCCTCCATGCTTTGCTCATCCTGGAACACCCTACCCCGTTGGAATGATGATATTTGATGCCCTTGGCCTGCGATCACAATGGCTGACCTGTCATCCTTCGAGCGCAAATCTTCTATGCCGTCGAAGACCATAGTCAGAATTGACCCCACTAAGGGATTTGCTAGGCGGGATTCAAACTGCAGGCTGTGCTCCATTTTTCGCCAGCCTACCGTCAGCTTCGACGATGCCTCCGTCTCTTCGACAAAATAGGGGTCGTCATCGCCCCCCGTGTAGCTCCAGGAGTCGAGCAGGCGTTCATGGATATCAGAAATTAGGGCCTGATCGGCACCTAGCATGAGCTCCAGAATGTCATACAAACTGACACCGACTGGAGGATAGCCGTGATGTATCACTGAACCGGGTTGTTGGATAGCCCGGAACGAGGCATGGATTGCTGTTTCGCAGAGTTCTACCAGCTCTTCCATGTCCATGACAGGGAGCTCTCGGTCGCAGTAGTCACACTCGCTGATATCGTTCTCCGAAGCATGATCCTGCAGGAAGGTTTCGGTAAGGCAATCGGTACACACTACTTGACGCATCACTTGCTCCTTGGCTGCATTACCTGGCACCTATCTACGTCTAGGCGAAGGCCTCTCGCTGATTTAAGCATTTACCCACCAGGTGCCGCCCTTGCCAATGGTTAGGAGCTGCCATCTCTACTGAAGCTCAGCTCCTCAACGGGCCCAAGTCAATCGCCAGGCAGCGAAGGTCAGTAACCTGTGCAACCATGGTGTCGCTGGCCTCGTCATAGGTGAAGGTGCCCAGGAAATAGAGCGTGAAGTACCTTACCAGTCGTGCCTGATCGAGAAGTTCATTCACATAGCGCCTTGATCGGTGCTGAGTCATGACCTCATCAGAGACCTGGAGAGAGGCATCTTTGTCCGAAACCTTGTCATAGAAGTTGAATACGAAGCCGGCCCCTACCCGCGGCTCAATCCGCCCACCGCCGTTGTAGACGTATCCTGCAGTGTCAGGCCTGGCCCAAGCCACCTTCTTGAAGTACGAACGCAACGGTATCTCACCACGCCCTGTCACGTTGATCGTTACCTCGGGAAAGAGGTCTTTCAAGGCTTCGCGTGTGTCGTGGTAGTAATCCACTAGTTCACGCAGGTCACCGCTTCGATGCTTCCGATCGGATCGGGTGCCTTCTGCGCCGCCACCGCCCCGTCGACGAATAGCTCCCACCTCGTCCTCGTCGCCTGGTGCTGCTCGAGGTGGACGTAACACGGGTTGCTCTGGCTGTGTCGGGGGAACAAAGATATCGATTACCGAAGTGAGTTGGCGTTTTGCCAAGCGTGTGCGCGTCTGTACTTCCGTCTCTCCGGGCAACGGCGCATCGCTACCTTCGTCCTCATCGGGCAGCATCCACTCGCAGTCCACATGATGGTCATAGTGCTCGTTGTCTTTGTAATGCGGAGATTTGACGCGCGCTTTTTCGGTCGGGTGGATGTAGTAATTGACGGCTGTGATTTTTGGCACCACCTTGAGCGCCCTGCATTCCGGCGATGAGCACTGGAACAGAAAACGGCTACGTGGCTGGTTTTGGTTGAAATAGGCCTGATGTGCACCGCCTATGGTTAACTCCTGGCCCAACTCCACACAGTACGCCCGGGTAATCCTTCGCTTCGTTCGCATCTCCAGCCTCAACGCAAAAGCTCGAGACTAACTCGCTCGGGTTAGAGCGCCAAGGCCCGAGCTAGAGCTGTCAGCTAATACCTTGGTCGAAGACGGTGTCATCGAAAAGGTGGCGTTGGTCGAGGGTTTGGTCTGTTTGCTGACCAAACCCTCGCCTAGGGTTCGCAGATTAAGAAGCGTCTGTTTCAGGTTCGCCTGTCACTGCCGGCGCGCCTTTTACCGTAGAGACTAGATCCTCGGCAACGGCTTGACGGTTTGAGGCTGACTGGGCCCAGTACACCAAAGCCACCCATTTCAACATGAACCACCAGGCGTAAACCGCATCCGCCGAGTAGAAATCATCGTCGTCCATCAGGCCATGAGCAAACGCGTTGCGCAGGTTCGGCCCGAATGCGCTGCAGAACAGGGCTTTCATCTCGAACACGATGTCGGCGCCGAAGACAGCATCGACCCCCTCGACGTCCAGAAGCGTGCTCAGGCCATTCTCATTCTCGATACCCTCTGGATCAGTGTTGGAGGTTTTCAGTTCCGCGCCTTTCATGTGGAACCGAACGATGTTCTCCAGCTGTGGGATGAGGAAATGCACTGCCATGCCAAAATCACCCACCATCCCCCAATACAGACCTTTGCCGACCATGAGCGCCCGCTCGGGCGGAACCAGAGCCGACGCCTTGGCAAGTTCAACCAGATCCTGCTCTTTGTAGCAGTGTTCCCTCTGCATAACGCCCAATGCTGGAATCACTCCGCCTTGCACGGTGAGATTGCGTGTAAAGGCGTGGTTTTTGACCATCTCTGCCCAAATGCGCTCCTCGTTATCTTGCGAGGGCTCAGCGCCTAATGACATAGGTTTGGTCTTGGCGATCACACGCCCACCCTTGTCGAGGTACGTCGCGCCACTAAGCGCCCCGATCAAGCCTACACGCAGCGTGTTCAAAGCTGCCTGCCGAGCGCCCTCTTTCTTGGCAAATGGATACAGCGTGGCTAACGCATGGAGTGCTTCAACCGGGGACTTGCCCGAAACCTTTTCCAAGGCATCATTGACCAGGTCTGATATATCCGTAGGCGGCGATGAGAGCATGCGCATCATCCCCACCGAACGATTGCCCGCATCTGCGATGCGTTGAGGCAAGCGAATCAGTAGCTCGGTCACGCCAAGCTGATCCCTCAGTCTCTGCGGTACCTTTCTGTAGATCTGCAACGCCTTCTCGAGGTTGTTCAAGGCGATCAGCGGCTGCGCCCCTTCTCCATCACCAAGCACCTCCGCTTCTGCCACCCACGTATTAGCGAGGGCTGCTGTCATGCGAGCCGATGAAACAAGGTCTTTAGCCGCACGATACGCGTCCATGCTCAACTCATAGCAACGTCGAGCCCGTAAAATATTACCGGTGCGCTCTGAGTTCCGGCCGGCCTCCTCCAACCTGGACGGCAGATCAGCTGCTTGGCTGTGCACCACGCGATTCTCGAGTACCAAGGCCGCTATTGGCGCCAGCATGGGGGACGGAGCTTCAAATTCTTTGTCGAGTGCCTCGAACAAACGATTCGATAGTTGATCGGCGATGTCCTTGCCGGCCTTCCCTAGCCTTGGCGCCAGCATTAGTGCACGGCCCCAGCAATCTTCCCCACCTCGCCACCAGGTGTCTTCATTCAAGGGGACTGTCTGATACCCTGCCAAAGCCGCCTGGGCCTGCTTGATATGACGTCGTCCTTGGGTGATCCATAGGACTTCTGCAACGCGGGCATTCACGAGACCAGTACTGAGCTCATCCATTGCGGATTCGAGGAAATCGAACTCGTCTTCCGTTACATCGGTGATGGCCAGTGACCGCTTGTCTTCCAGGATGGCGAAGGGCCTGAAGAGCTCGTTCGGATCAGAGGGGTTAAGCATCATGGAGCAAAGGTCGGACAGGAGCCAAAGTACCCGGGCTTGGGCGAATTCTTCGATGGCTAGCTTTGCTCGCGCTGCGTCAGCCAGAGCGCGCCAAATGTCCTCGTAGCTAGCTGACACACCGTTGAGCGCAGTGGCTAGATCAATGGCGTTTAGTGCATCTAGAGTCAGTGGCGTAGTTTCAGGGTAACGGTAGAACTCTTTTGACACAGCGAATCCTCATGAGGCGGCGACTTAGAGCGGCTCACGCGCTCGGACGTCATCATAGTCGCTATTCTTGGATGCTGTGGCTAACAAACGCAGGCTAGACAGTGATCGCCATATGCAGTCACGGGCGGAGACATCGCCTCGCTCATTTAGCCTCTAGGTATACGACTTCAAGGAGGCCACACCAATGCCCATTAGCTCCATAGTGGATAGGCTGCGCCAGTCAAACCATGTGACTGTTTTCACCGGCGCCGGCGTATCAGCGGAGAGTGGCATCCCTACATTCCGTGATGCACTGACTGGGTTATGGGAGCGATTTAATCCTGCCCAGTTGGCGACAGCGGATGCCTTCCGAGCGGATCCAGGCCTATGCTGGGGGCTGGTATGAATGGCGCAGGTCGAAGGTGCTTCAGGCCGCACCGAATGCGGCGCACCAGGCAATCGTTCAGCTTGCGAGTCTCGTCCCGAAGCTGACGGTCGTAACGCAGAATGTCGACGACTTACATGAGCGCGCTGGCAGTAAGGGTGTGATTCATTTGCATGGTAGCCTGCACTCACCGCGATGTATCGACTGTGGTGTTGCATATCAATCACCACTGGCGATCCTCGATCTGCCTCAAGGTGGTCAGCGAATCGAGCCGCCGCATTGCGGTGCGTGCAACGGCCTTATTCGGCCTGGCGTAGTGTGGTTCGGCGAGATGCTTCCAGAGATCGCCTGGAGCGCTGGGCTTGCAGCAGCGGAAAACTGCGACGTGTTCTTATCAATAGGGACATCTGGCATAGTCTACCCCGCCGCGGAACTGCCGTTGCGCGCCTTGGGTAGGGGTTCGACGGTAGTGCACATCAATCCAGTACCGTTTGAGGTCAGCGAGGATGAACATTTTCTGCAAGGGCCAGCCACTCAAGTGATGGACGAGCTGATTGCTGCAGCTTTTAGTTGATCTGGGCTGCGTGAAGCCTTCGCGCCTGAGGTAGAGGGTCGGAGTCTACTCAGCTATCTCTCCATGCTTCATGGAGTCTAAGAGCAATGAAGTCTTTCATCGATAGAAACCCGAAGGAAAAAGCTGTGGAGGAGGCATTCAATTCTCTAGCACGCAATGGCTATAGGAGTGAGCGCGCTGATCCCGCAGATAGGGTGTTCTCAGTCGTTGAGCGCTTGAAGCGTCAGCGAGCTGAAGAAAAAGCATCGCCGAGCGAGCCTGAAGTGCCCTGAAGGTGATCAAGGTTCGCGATGCGTCGGTGGTACCGCGACTCAGGCGTGTCTGCCTGAGGGCCACTGTTAGACTCAAGCGCAGTAGCCGCTACGGTGAGTTGCTCAGCAAGCGCATTGGCCTGAGCTCGTAGCTCGGTGAGTTCCATAGGATGAGGCCTGTGCACCTTTAGCAGGCCTCAGGTCGGGATTGAGCTACTCACCAATATGTTGAAGCACTATCTCGATTTTTTCCTGCGCCCAGAGCATCACCCTGCCATTTTCTCTTGAAGCGTTGAGTATCTGCCCAGAGTTCATGTGCTTTACCCGGCGCATGACGCTTGCAACCGTGGCTTGGTGCACCTTGGTTGCGATATCAAGGTCGTGAGCCTTGAGCTGCTCGCTGGTGAAAAAGTGAAGATCAAGGTTGTGTGTCATTGCAGGCCCTCCTCTGTCATCACAGATGGGAATGCCGTTTACTCTACTCCGCCTGCTTCGACCTTCAACGTAAGCGTCCGGCCATCACGCCTTAGGTGATTGAGCCGGTTGCCACTTATGCGGCAGCAACTGGTCGATTTCACACGCCCGCTGAACCGGCAACTTCCTGCAGGCCTCCAACCGAGTGTAGGACTGGTTCGGCCAACTGACTTTTATTCGCGACGTGTAGATCAAAAAACTTTCGGCGGGCATGGGCCATGCAGCCAATTTCGGTAATGGCCGAGCCTGACCGGTGTAAATCAACCCGAAGCTGCCGTTCACGAAGGACAGAAATCGGTATAAGCAGTCCTTCAGAAAGCCGTAGGACGGCTGATAATCCATGGCCTGACCTCATCCGGCGTCATGAAAAGCCTCGTTTATCGCGTTGAGCAAAGTAGCCCTTATAGGCGCGTCACCCTCTCACCTACCAATCCTCAAATACCCGAAAGTCGTTCTCTCGGGCATTTGAGCATCCGGTAAAAAAACTTGTAACTCAGTTCACCTTGAACCGTCCCACCAGCCCCTGCTGTTGCTCGGCCAAGCGGGCTAACTCGCGGCTGGTGACGGCGGTTTGTTCAGCACCGGCGCTGACCTGGATAACCAGAGTGTTGATGTCGTTTACGTTGCGGTGGATCTCCTCGGCAACCTGACTCTGTTGTTCTGCCGCCGAGGCGACCTGTATGTTGCTGTCGCTGATGGTCGCGATGCCCTCGGCTATTTCTTCTAGCAACTCCCCTGCGCGCACTACGTTGCTCGCGCCTTCTTGAGCCTTCCCTAGAGTTTCCTGCATGGAAGTGGCGGCACGGTCGGAGCCGGATTGCAGATTGGCGATCATCTTCTGGATACTGACGGTGGAATCCTGAGTCTTTTTGGCCAGATTCCGCACCTCATCGGCGACCACGGCAAATCCACGACCCTGCTCACCGGCACGGGCAGCCTCAATGGCAGCGTTCAAAGCTAGCAGATTGGTTTGCTCTGCTACACCACGAATCACATCCAAAACCGAGGAGATGGAATAGCTTTCACCCTTGAGCTCCTCAATGATTCGGGATGTTTGTTCGGCCTGAACCTCAAGCCCTTTGATCAAGCTGATGGTGTTCTCGATTTCAGCCTTGCCCTGCATAGTGCTGGCATTAACGCGCTGCGACATCTCTGCGGCGTCGGTAGTGCTGCGCGCCACGTCTTTGACCGTGGCGCTCATCTCGCTGATGGCAGTGACCACCTGATCGGTGCCTTGACGCTGCTGGACGACGTTATTGCTAGTTTGCAGGGCCACAGCCGAAGACTGCTCGGCGGCGGTCGCGACCTGCGCCGTGGCACTCCCGATCTCACGGATCACTTCACCGATCTGTATGGCCATGTTATCCAGGTTACGCGAGATCTCGCCAAACTCGTCTCTGCCGGTGTAACGGGTTCTGGCAGTTAGGTCACGCGTGGATAGCGAAATAAGGGTGCGGTTCACGTCGACCACAGCGATTTTGATATTGCGAATAATCACCGAAGCGAGCCACAGCACCGCAATCAACATCAGAATGACGGTGGCTATTGCGACATACAGACTGCGCTGGGCATCGGTACGCGCGACATTGGCTAGGCTCACGACCGTCTGGCCCAGTTCAGCCTCGACCTGAGCCATCATGTCGATACGGCTGGTGGAAAGGTTGAACCAGTCTTCGGGTTTGATATTAAGCGGATCGCCTAGAGGCGTATCAAATCCGAGTTTTTGCAGGCGAGCTACATCGACGGATGCGGGCTGTTGTAGAACCGCATCCAGCTTATTTTTGAACACGGCAGGAGCCCAGCGTTGAAAGGCCTCGAAATAGCCGGAGAACTCGCCCATGTTGCGGCTGAAACGTGACAACAGCGGCGCATCAAAACGGTTTTGGTTGAATGCCAGGCCAAGCAGTACACGCTCTCGACCAGAGCGCTCTTTCATGTCTACGAACTGATTGAGTGAACTCAGCCCACGCAGGATTTCCGGATCCTCAATGCTGGTTTCCAGTGAGTAAGAGAAGCCGATCAAATTTTTGATAAGATCGGTGAATCGGGTGCCGGACTCGCCGTTATTGATTGCGAGCGTGTCCACCTGCTGACGCAGTCCGGCCAAACCATCAATTGCGCGCAGCATCTTGTCAGGCGCGATAAGACCCTCGGTCGATTGCGCATGCATCGCGCTCACCGCACGGTCGGTTTCTTGGCGTAAGACTTTCAACTTGTCCTGCATCGTCTTACCACCGCTGCCCAGAAACACGCCGCTTGCGCCGCGCTCACGCTGGATAGTGGTTACTACGTCACTGAGTTTCTGCGCGGTGCCGGTAGCGGTGACCGCTCGGTTCATCTCGCTCAGTGTCTCTCGTTTGTCAGCTACAAAAATCCCGGCGAAGACCAGAAAGCCCAACAGGGGAAACATCAAAATAAGCAGTAGCTTTGTACTCAAAGGAGCATTTCTAAGCATGGCAGGCCTCAGGGCTTGAAGATGTTGTTTAAAGCTATCCAAGGCGAACGTTCTATGAAGTCGACGTCTGATAGAGCCCAGGATGGTTCAGTAGTAGCCTGCCGTAGCCAGTTTTTTCTCCGTTCGGAATGTTTCGGCTGAAACCAGCAAAGCTTTACCTGTACCCGTGTATCGATAGGGGCCTAGGTACCGAGTAGGCCCAGACGTAAGCGCGGTGGGTTTTCTTCTCTCCTGGAGCCAGCATTTGTACCGGTGTTTCATCGGCGTGGACTACGCGCTGGGCCAGCACTGCTTCGCGCAGCGCATCGACCAGCGGCTGAAGCTGCACGCCGGTTTGACCCATCCACTGCGCTAGTGTCGAGCGCGGGATGGCAAGGCCGGCACGGCCGAAGATCTTTTCCTGTCGATAGAGCGGCAGGTGGTCGGCGAATTTGGCCACCATCACTTGCGCCAGCAGGCCGGCAGTGGGGATGCCCTTGTCGATCACCTGCGGCGGCACCGGGGCCTGGGTCAGTGTTTCGCACTGCCGGCAGGCCCATTTCCCACGAACGTGCTGTTCGACGGTGAACACGCCCGGCGTGTAGTCCAGCTTCTCGCTGACGTCTTCACCGATGCGCTGAAGCTGACAGCCGCAAGCGCACTGAGTGTTGTCCGGCTCGTGATGGATCACAGTGCGCGGGAACTGCGGCGGCAACGGCGCACGCTTGGGTTGCTGGCGTGGTTCTATCTGCGCGGGTGCGGGATGAAGTGCTTTTAAGTCGGCCTCGATGGCTTCGAGGTCGGTATTAAGCAGGTCATCGAGCAAGCTGCCTTACGCCGGGCTGATCTGCTCGCTGCGCTTAGCAAACTTGTGTCGCTTGAGAATGGCGATTTCGTGGGTGAGCTGCTCGATGATCGTCTCATCACGATGGATCTTTCTGCCCATGGTGTCGACCTTGGACATCAGCTGCGCAGCCAGCGCGCGCAGTTGTTCAGGGGGCATTTGATCGAGATCGGGCAAAGAAGTCATGCCGTGGATTTTACCAAAGCAGTCCTCCGGTCACAGCTATAAGCCAGGTATTAGAGCAATGTAATTGCGCCGCCTGCACCTACTCGCTGCCAAGGCAATCCAAGTACCAGCGCCTGGAGTTGTTCGGGGTCGAGTTCGACCTCCGCGCCAAGATGGATGCCCGGCCAATGAAACTTGCCCTGATTCAAGCGTCGCGCCGCTAGCCAAATACCAACGCCGTCATGCACCAGCACCTTTATGCGGTTGGCCCGGCGGTTGGCAAAGAGGTAGGCGCAGTGCGGCTTCGCCGCACCGAACACGGCAACCACCCGGGCCAGTGCAGTGTCAGTGCCGGCCCGCATGTCCATGGGCTGGGTGGCGAGCCAGATGGAGTCGATACGAATCATTGGGCCAGGCCACGGATAAAACACGCGCAGCCGTCCGGATCTGAGGCTGGCCATTTTACGGTGACGGATTTATCGCCCAGAACCAGTGAGATGATCACCGTCTCTTCTGTTGCGCGCTTGGGTGCAGCTTGTACGGGGATGAAGGCCGGCAGAGTTGCGGGTGATTGATCCCGGTAAATCGGTAGCCACTTGCGGATCACGTTGGCGTTGATGCCGTGATGGATGGCTACGCTGGAAATCGTCGCTCCAGGTTGCAAGCATTCCTGGACGACCTGGGCTTTAAATGGTTTGGGGTAAGAGCTGCGTTGGCGCATGGAAATCCTGGCGATAAGGGTGATCGCGTCCGCTTAAAATACGCGGACACCATCGCCCTAAATACTGGAGTTCGGTAGGTGTGTTCGCCATCCGCTTACCCTTCAACGCTCTGGCTACCAGGTGGCACGCAAACGGACAGGTGGTCGACAAGGTTGAGGTATGGATTCATAGGCATTCCACGCGACCACCACTCTCTCCCCTTGGCTGCCTCTATTGCCTCACTGTTCCCAGTATGGAATGAGGGATTGCCCTGGACGATCCAGCACAATAGCTACGCTTTGCTGCGCCCGGGTAACGGCTACGTAGAAACTCGCTGCGGGGCCAGGATCAAGCGACTTGCCTCGCTGCAGAAAGGTTGAGATTGGGCCAGTTGCGATGATCAGGACGCGCTCGTACGTTGCACCTTTGGCGACCTTGAAGTTGATGTAATTCAGGTCGAATGCGGTGCCTGACCTTACGTTCACGCGCA
Source organism: Pseudomonas sp. SC11 (assembly GCF_047039205.1). Lineage (NCBI taxonomy): Bacteria > Pseudomonadati > Pseudomonadota > Gammaproteobacteria > Pseudomonadales > Pseudomonadaceae > Pseudomonas > Pseudomonas sp. SC11. The sequence continues at coordinate 2,726,614 of NZ_CP178183.1, forward strand.
GGCACTGGGGTCGAAATCTCTCCACATATGCAAGAACATTACGGTTGGCGAGCAGGAATACACCGTCGTGATCAGTCGTAACCTCGTTGAGCGACTCCGTTTCAGGGAAACCCCATGCTGGGTTGAAGATGGTGTCAGAGAATCTCGCAATACCTGGGGAGCAGCGCCAGGTCGTGTTTCTGTATTCAATCTCGAGTTCGCCTCGCCTCTGCTTGGTTTGGAACCACGCCAGGGCCTTTGCGTAGGCATATTGCTTGTTCTTCCTGCTTCGCGGGCTTGTCGAAAGCACTGATTGCCGAATGTCACCAACCATCCTGATGTCGATACGGGACGCAAACAGCTTCTCCAACAGCTCCCAGTCCCAGCCACTGAGATCCTGAGCCTCATCCACCAGGATTTCGTCATACAGACTCTCCAGTCTGTAGAGCAGCGCTCCTTGGCTTTGCTCCACCAGAAGGTTGGCTAGTTTGCCGAGCTCAGCTGCATACAACGCACCAGCAGGGTTGAAAAAACGTTCTTCGTTCGTTGCAAAGCGGTTGGGGAGCCCGTCATAGTCGAAGCCCTGGACGCGCCGCCCAGGGAAGACAAAGGGCAGGAAAGGCCGGGCAAAATGCCGGATGAGTAGCGTGTACCACCCCATGACCTCCACATTGGTCTGCAGGCCAATTGCTTTCGCCAGGCGCTCTGAAAGCTCGTGTTGATTCCGCTGAGTGAACGTCACAACCAATACCCGATGAGTAGGCGCCAATGCGGCGCAATGCTCGACCAAGCCTTGAGTTTTGCGAGATCCCGCGACAGCGAGGGTCAGATGGTTAGCCATGGATAAAGGCTGCCGCGGCTGCCATGTACGCCGGCGCGACGATGCGTTGCCTACTCTCAGCGATTCGAATGGCGGCTTCAGTTTTCTCTCTGGTCATCCATACATCGACACGAGCATCAGCACGAATGCCCAGAATGTCCCGCAGTGCGGCCTCGCCATTGTGATGGATCAGTTGAGGCTCCAATGTGTGCCCATGATCCACATCGCCGATGAAGAGTTCTCTGTGCTCTCCATCTAGCCAATCCTCAAGTGATTCTCGAAGAGATGCGGGATCCTGACCGTCATTGTCCCTCAAAACTGCAACCCTCTTGCCAAGCCGGGCACAAAGCTCCAGGCATCGGGCCAGGGAGAGGCTGCGCATGCTGAGGACATCAATGCCACAAGCCATCGGTGTCATCTGATAGCGATCATGGAAGATCCGCTCAAAAATGATTTCGTCGGACGGCCCCTCGACGAGAACCAGCCTGTCCGCGAGCGCCATTCGAAGCGTATCGTAGCCCGGAAGCTTCTTGTAATACCCTACAGTTTCCGGAGTTAGCCCAGTGATCGTTGTGACTGCATCACGATTGATCAGCATCAGCGAATCCAGCCCCAGCCTATTGAGCACGTAAGTACTGTGAGTGCTGATGAACAACTGTTGTTCTTCGCCGGCCAGCCGCTCAATGCGGTTTAGAAGTATGACCATACTGGTGTGGGAAAGGTGGTTCTCCGGTTCCTCAATCATAACCACACTAGTGCGATCGGCATGCCGGCCCATTGCCAGGGAGATTTTGATGGTGGCCTGCTGGCCTTGCCCGGCCATAGAGAACGGCACATTGTCTATGTGCGGTGCGACGGCCGAGTCCCAAGATGTCCTGGACGTCTGATCCATGGCCACTTTAAGGGGTTGTTGGTCGAGCGATGCTTCCACCTGCCCCAGTCGCTGGTTGAGCGCGGCCAATGCTCCATCTGACATAGATGATTTTGCCTGCCTGTACTCCAAGGAGATCAAGGCCTTCTCGGAAGGCTCCAAGTGGTCATTCAATATCTGTCTAAGGTGGTAATCGACACCACCAAACGTCCTGATCGTGCGCGAGTCGATGATTGCAATGGAGAGATCCCGCGGACGGCGGGTGAGCTCTGAATCGCCGAAATGGCGCCACTCGATCTTGTAATACTCCACAGGGAGCAGCATCGACGGGTTTTCAGTCCACGCTTGAAGCTCTGCATCGTACTCAGGATTGGGTATGACGCGGAACACCACGCCAGGGCAAGCATGTGCAGGAATCGCGCTGTTATGCACGCCGCACAAAGCTTGCAGGTCAGGTCGGTTTTGCAGGAACAGCTCGATTTCGATTGTGGGCCAAACCGCCTCTCCAATCAGGAGACTGTCCAAAAATTCCGAGACTACCGCGGTGTTGAACCAGTAGGGATTGAGCTCTTCCGCTGCAGGTCTTCCCCCGATGCGTCCCGTCATCGCCAGAGCGATAGCCTCCATCAAGGAAGATTTACCTGCGTCGTTTCCACCAACAAGCAGATTGATCCTTGGGTTGGGCTCAAGCTCGAAGTCCCGATGGATTCTGTACCCTTTCACCTTGATCTTCGTGATCATTGTCTTTCCTTGCTAGAGGAATCCCGCTCAAGTGGCCGGGTGGTTGTGAGGAGTGTACAGCGGCTTGTGGATGGCGCCACCTTGGGTACTACGAGTGATCAGGTTCATGAATTTCCCGCGCCAGCGATCGGGGCGAGTGGCTTTTTCGTCTGTACTTAAGGCAACCAGCAACAGCCAAGAGAACCCGCGGCTATGTGTTTCCGAGAACGGCGAGCCCTAGCGGAAAACCAATTTTCTCAAAAATTGGCTTGGTTGTTTGTATTCAAAGCATAAGCGCAGCCTTCGGCTGCGAAGAAGGCGAATCCCCCTCAGCCCCTGCGGGGCTATGCAGGTGCAAGCCAGACAACAAAGGACAAATCTAGAAACCATCAAGAGCGAAAAACGAACCGGCAAAACCGTGTGTGATCCTTGCAGATCACCGGCGCCTGAACATCACTCGCTTTTTTCTTGTCCTCAAATATAGAACTCCGTCTCGCGAAAAAAATTCCAAGGGTGCATGCAGGAAAATAATTAGAATACAGTGAAAAACACCATAACAATTAGCCTAATCAGTGAAAAGCACTGCATTTGTGAGTCGCTGGACATGGGCGCATTGCCTGCAAAAGGGGGGGCAGGATGTCAGGGACAAGCATCTGCTGTACCCAGAATGATCCCCTCAGGTTAGTAGGCGAGCTGAGTGCCTGTGGTACTCTCTGGCGCTCTAGGTCGGGTCTTTCCGCTGCAACAGATGTGCGTGGGCCCCTCCAACTCTCCTTGGCCAGGAGCATCAATGTCGCTTAAAACAGGATTCGCCACTGTACTGAAAGCCATCCGGACTAGCCGCGGGCTTACCCATAAGAACATGTCGGGTGCTAGCAGCCGTGGCTACATGCTGAAGCTCGAGCATGGGCGTTCAAGCCCAACTGTCGACAAGCTGATAGCCATCAGTGATGCGATGGGGGTGAGTCCTCTGACACTGTTCACATTGACGTTGAGCGTCGATAGCGGTCAGCCCATTGATGCCCTCGTGCAGCGACTCAAAGCTGACATTGCAGACCTCGAAACCAACGATGCGCTCAAAAGCCTGGGCGTTTCATCGCTTCCACATGAACGCCCGATATGGCCTGCTTCATCCCGCCGGCGCAAAGTTGCCAGCTGCTCCACTCAGGCTGAACTGTGTTTCGCTGAGTAGCGGAAGGAACCAACCGTCGCTTCGAAGGTTAAATCCCAAGATCAATCGAGAACAGGGTGTCCCTGAGCTCAGTGGGCACGGCTTGGTCACGTACAAGGCGTTTGAGTACGTGATAGCTCACATGAGACCGTAATCGCTGCCGGACAGGGATGTAACTGGTATCCGTGCACGGCACATTCGCGCTAGGGAGCACGCGCTCTAGCACTGCGAAGGCTATGGCGCCAACGTCTTGCTTGTAGATGCGAGTCAAGCTGTCCAGGCCAGGGCTTCTGCGGTAGCTGATCACTGCATCAGTCACTATCGACGTGAGAGAATCGTGGTAATACGCCGCGGCGCAAGTCCACACCTGCGCTTCCTGTTCAACCTTCAATGCCCTGCTCTCATGGCTTTCATTCGGCGCGCAATATTCTGCTAAAGCGTGCTTGAGCGCCAGCATGCCAGTTGCACCTCAACCATCCCGGAACCCTCGAACATGCACATTCAACTGGATCTGAACCACAACGATCGCGACGCGTTGCTGCACCACTGCCAGGAGTTTGTTCCTGCGAGCGGGGACGCCCGCGAGGATGCCCGGCTGGCCGATGCCTTGGAAGCGCTAGCCGTTGCGCTGGAAGAAGCCCTGCTCATGAAGGATGAGTGAAATCCTGAAGCACTGAATCAGGAGGCTCAATCTGACGGGCTACTGGCGTGGGCTCATCACGCTCCACGGTCAGTCAATATCTGGCAAAAACGAATGAATGAGCCAGTATTGAACGACGGGCTCCAATCGTCGCGTGTAAAAAGGCAGCGATTAGCGGGGCGCTAGCGACTCCTGGGATTACAGGAGCATCACCACTTGGATAAAGAAGCATACCGGAGAAATCTCCTGTGGCGGCTTGCCGACGCAGCGTCCAAGTGTGCGCGCAATCGTGTTGAGGGATTCGAGCTGCTCAGGCAGGCCAGCGCCCACTTACACCGACTGCACCCTGACCATGTAGTGATGACGGCACAAGAGTTGGAAGCCAATTTTCGTCGTCCACTGGAGACCTGGCTGCCAGATGAGATTCGCGGGGAACTCACCGGTGTGCTCCTCGCCCCCTCCAATGCCCCTACCCGCACGTGCACAGAGCTGTTGTTGGAGTTCAACGCCCGGGAGCAGTACGAGCAGACCCAGCAGCTGATTCGTCGCGTGAGGGACATTTGTAAGGCAATCCCTGAGGGCGATGAGCTGTACCGAAGCTTCCGGGAGTTCCTGGTACTGAATGGCAAGACAACCCGCCACCCACTTCGTGTGTTGTTTCAACCTCTCGACCTTTCCGTGGAAGACCTCTACAGGCAGCCGGAACGCCATGAGATTCTCGCTGGCAAGATGTACCTGTGCCCTTCGTGCCGCTGGCCAATGACGATCACTCAGTCCCACATAGCGTGCCCCTCCCAGTGGTGCGAGCACGCCGGGAGCATTTTCGACCTTCATCGTCGCCAGGTCATCAACCGGCTGGATGGCAATAGCCTGAAGGGCCAAGTGGTCGACGATGAGACCTTGGTGCTGCAAGACGCCTACTGGAAGTTCACCTTGCTGCCCGGATTGCTGGAGATCCAGCTTGCTAGAGGCCTACGCGTGATGGGCTTTCTTCCAACGCTGTGGCCGGATGTCGATGAGGCGGACGTGCGCATCGACGTCGCTGGCATGCCCCTCGATCTGGACGCCAAAGTGTGGCGCTACCCTGAAGCCCTTGAGGCACACCTTCAGCCCGCCAGCCGTGGGCCAAATCGTTGGATTGTCATTCCCGACTACCAGGCTCGATCCCTGCCTAACCTGAGAGAACGTTTGGGGCCATACATCCACACCTACAGTAGCTGTCTCAATGAACTCAAGCGCCGAGCGTGATCGTGTCGAGGCCGGCTGCATCCTCTTTTTGGCCATCGCATGCCGTGATGCGGGCAATACACCGACCATTGGGGATGCGGCGGCGCTGGCTTCTGGCCAATTGGCTCACTGGGGGGGACTTCATGGTCTGACGAGGGAGGAGCTGGCGTCCCTCGGCATTGCGCTGCGCTTCGTACATCCAGAAATTACGGAGCCTCGGGTGTTTCTGTACACCGCCCAGAGCGTGATGCTGCTGCCTCACAGCTACTTCATGCTTGTCGACGAGCCAGACTTCGTCAGACTCACATTTGGCCATCGCTACCAGCTGACTCAGGTCTTAGACGCTAGGGATCTGATTCAGGATTACCTGCAAATTGTCTGTCGGCACCACCCCCCAACTCGCAAGAAGATTCCTGTCGACAGGGGGTTTGACCTGCGAGCTAAGTTTGGTGAGCGCTACCAATACTATTCGTTTGATGAAAGTGATCTCTCAGCATTACCCCCACCGGATCAAACACTGCCGATTCCCGTCCGGCCGGAAGCTCACGAGGCTCGCTGGAGCTACTCGGCGCTCAAGGCCATCGCTGAGCAACTGGATGATGCGCCTCGCTTACATGGCAGCCATCTGAAGAGCTTGCAGAACATCTTGCGGCGCGAGCGCAGCATGGAGGCAGCCGCGGGAGTTTTTTATCGGGTTAATGCACCCACCGGCTCAGGCAAAACAGTGCTGGTGGTCATGATGGCCATCGATGCTGCCCGCCGGGGTGAGTCCGTCGTGCTCGTGGTGCCAGGGCTGCTAGAGGTCGAAGGATTGACGGCCGAGTTGAGAAACTCGCTCAGTATCGTCGCCCCACACCTGACAGCGGCTCCTCTGCACGGCGAACGTCGCCTAGCTGAGATTGCCGCGCGGCAATTCGATATAGGTGGCCAATCTCCACCGTACGAACACATTTGCCTGCTTCAGGCGCATGCCAGTGATGGCGTACCGATCCCCTCTTCCAGGGAGCCTTGTTTTGGACTTCGATTAGTGGAATCGACAGGCCAGGGCAATGAGCGAATCTCAAAAATTGCGCACTGCCCATTCCTCTTCAAATGCGGGAAGACATCGATGCTGGCCGGCGCACTAAAAGCAGACATCGTGGTGGTGAATCACGATGCACTGCTTGCGGCCTCGACCAGCATCCCGCTAGAGGACAGCGACCGTCTTGGCACAAGGCGCAGCTATCTAGAGCTTTTGCTTCGGACTAAATCAATTTTCCTGGTGGATGAGATCGATGGGTTGCTAAGCCGCACGATCAAGAACTGCACCACGACCTTGGAGCTAGGAGGTAAACGCCACGACACGGCGCTTGCTCGCCTGCGGGCGGAGGTCGATAACCTCCCCGGCATTCAAGGGATGAAGCAGAGCAAATTCAACGTCTTGAAGTGGGCGCTGACCTTCATGGCTCAAACCCCGGATGAAATCCTGGACTTGTGCGATGAAAAGCATTTTCGGTGGCCCAGCCATGGTATGCGATGGCCTCAGTCCGAGGACAGGATGTTGCAGCATACGCTCCAGGTCGACGCCGACATGCTTGAAGCCCTTTACCGCCTGAATGATCGATCAGTGCCGATGGAGCTGCATGACTTGCATGACAATCTGACCTACTGGGCGATCAAGGAAGCCCGAGCTCCGGCAGATGTAATTCGCCAACTCACCAATATCCTCAAACGGCTTTCTGATTCAGGACACATTCACAAAGCTGGTACCAAAGCAGGAGACATGAAGGCGGCGCTGATCCTGCGCGGGTCTCTGGGCCTTATCCAGGAGCAAATAGCCATACTCCACCGCCACATGCGTGATTTGCTCTGGGCTGACATCCCTAACGCCCGCGAGGTGGAGAATGCTTTGGAGGGAACTCCCTCGTTAACACTTGTTCGTAACGGGCCGCTCCAGCACCCCATCTGCGGATTCAAATACCAGGTTGGGGATCATGGCCCTGCGACGCTGCATGTGGAAACGCTGAAGGGCGACCCGCACGCTACTTTGCAGTTTCTGCCCAACCTCACCTCCCTGGCCTTTTCAAACGCACAGCGCGTTTTCATTGGGCTTTCGGCCACCGCGCACTTTCCAGGTGCGAGCCGTTATGACCTACCTGCGACCGACCTCATCGATGTTCCTGATGCCGCAGGACAGATTTCTTTCTGCAACCTGTCAACGACAGCTCAAATTTCCGGAAGCCGACCCAGGGTACGAAAGCGCAAGGTGAGAGAACTGGCCGAAGAGCTTGCCTTGTGTTTGCCGCCAATGCTGCTGGCCCAATTGAAGGAAGATGCCACCCGGGGGCGATTTGTCCTGATAACCAACAGCGATTCAGATGCTGAGGTGCTCGCGATAGCGCTGCGTCATGCATTTAGCAAACTAGAGCCATCAGAGGATTTGGGGCGTCTGGGTGAGCAGGTTCTATGGGTTCGGGGTAAGAGTGCAGCGGCCCGGCCAACGGAAATGCCGGCAGATTGCGCCATGTTGCATCATGACTTGCCTACTTTGCTGACCGGGGAGCATCAGGCCAAGCGCTTTCTGGTGAGTTCGCTGTCACCGATTGCACGTGGCCACAACATTGTTCACCCCAATGGTCGTTCTGCCATCGGCGCCATCATTGTGTGCGTTCGCCCGCTTCCACCCTCTGACAATCCTACTGACACCCTGGGACATGTGGCATACGACAACAGTAAAAGCCTCGGCGTCTACAGAACGCCCGGAGAGGCCATGGTCGCGTCCAGATCATTGGCTTACCGTAACCTCAATGCGATTCGGTACGCCTTGCCCAATTTTTCCAGCCAGCCGGAGAACATCCGCCATTTCACGATCATGAACATTTTGGTCGACCTAGCGCAGCTGGCAGGTAGGGGGCGCCGTGGTGAAACGCCAATCACTTGCTATTTTGGTGATGCGGCGTTTGTCGATGGCAAAACATCCTGGGCTGATTTGCTGAGGGCTAGCATCCAGCATATGAAGAAAGATGGGGAATGGGATGACTTCTGCCGGGAGCACGCAGGCATGGCGGGTGCAATGGAGCAATACATTCTATAAGGGGAGCATGCGTCAATGAGCACAAAGCACCTTCGCACTAATCTGTTTCGGTTCGACCCTGCTCAGTTGGGGCATGTCTACCAGTCCGTGGTTGATCCGGAGTTCTATGGGGCCTGGCGAGCGATCGAAGCGGTTGTTCCGTTCAAGGAGAGAAACCTCCCGACTCGAGGCTTGCAAGAACTGCTTGCCGTGATTTCCAAGGGGCCGGTGAAGGCCAACCCCAGGCCGTCGCCCCGGGCTGATGCTGCGGCGTTGCTCATGCTCAATGAGATCCCCCTCTCCATACTCAACGAAGCATTGGAGATCTGGGGGGAGGAAGTGTTGAAGTCCTACCGCCATAGCCTTCCTGGTATCGCCAAGCGCCTAGTGGTCAAAGAGCTGATTCCGCTGGAGGCCGAGACGCTATTCACGCCAAGTGCTACCAAGGGCGGTGCCTACGCTGTCATACCATGGCTCGTAGGGCAGCGCATGGCCGCCAAGCCCATGAAGACCCAGCCAGGCGCACCGGTGAAACTGTTTGAGACTGCGGACTATCGGCACAACAGAGACGGGATGACGCTTCTGACATGGGATACCCCCATATTGGCTGCCGAGCAGGGAGAGATTGCCCACCATGCGCTCGACCTGAAGCTGTCCATGCTCCCCGGGCATCAAAAGCCCTACCTCGACCTGAGGGTGCATATCAACCGAGTGATGCCTAACTGGGTTGGGAAAAAGCTACATGCCTGGGTGAGCTCGAATAACGGGATCGTCTGCTGTAGAGTCAAAACGCCCCCAGCTGTTGATGGAAAATGGGTGACCCATTACGTGCATCCCACCAGTCGCATCTTGGGCTACCTTGGGTTTGATCCCCTGCCCGCCATCGTTGAGGGTGACATTCCCCCAGATAGCAGCATCCGTCCCATTTTTGCGACAACCCCCTCAAACGCTGCGATTGGGGCGGGCGCCGGCCCACTGTTCTTTGATGAAGCCAGTTTTCATCTTACCGAATGCGTACCTGGTACTGAGCCAATGCTGGCGCAACGAGTGATTTCCGGTTTCCGGCAAAAACGACCAGTCGGTGAATCAACTTTGCCAGCCCTACCGGTCATGGTGCTTGCCTCTTCTGCTGACCTTGTCATGCGGCTTCATGAGGCCACTCAAGATCTCGCGACTCAGGCCAAGCTGTTCAAGCGGCTTGAGACCCCAGCGTTTGAGCTCAAACGCCTCTCGGTGCCGGAGATGGCAACGCACGTACTCCAGCCTTGTGAGAGCGATGCCAATATGGAGGCCTGGTTCAAATCGGAGGCGCTTCCTGAAATTCAGCGTACTTCGGCGCAAGTGGTCATCATCGAAACCACACCAGAACTGGCGAGGAAAAAACTGAGCGATCCCAAGCACAAATTGCGTGATCTGTTCGCTCGCCACGGCGTGCGTACCCAGTTCATCTTCCATCCTCCCATCAAATCCAGGCGAGTGCGCCGGGGGAAGCTCGATGCAGATCATCCGGCGCTGAACGCATTGATCGAGTGCATTCGCCTGCATGGGCTGATTCCAATGCCTCTTCCGGAAGCACCGCGGTTGGCCCCGAATACCATGATCCTGTCCGTGTATCTGGAGCGCATTTCAGAGGAAGGCGGGTATGTTCACCTGCCGGTCATCACACGCATTGAAACCGGCAGTCAGAGAGCGGAGGTTTTCTGGGGAAGCAATGGGGATGGCTCGGTTGGCCGTTGGTATCCGTATGGCGATGCCGCTGCCCTCATCCATAGCACCAGGACGCTTCTCAGCGAGCAGGAGGTCATGCGCCTGGTCAATCAAGCTTTCCTTGCGCCAAGACGTGCTCCGGAGCAACCGTTGATTGTATGCCTCGACAAGGGGCTGGCTCGAATCTACAAAGCGCTGCAGGACGCTCCTGCCGGGGATCTTCCTCCTATACCAGCTGATGCGGCCGTCGTCAGGGTACGTTGCGATGAGAACAGCGCGCTGGTGACTGGCAACCATTCGAAATCGCCAGCTACTCCGGCGCATATCGGCAATCGCATCGGGCTCTACAGCGCAGAGGACGACCACCGCGTTCATTACTTTGTTTCGCCATCCAGGCACTACAACAAAGAATCCTCTCATCGCAATGCCAATCGATACAGTGCAGATGAAGGGCTGGATAAGCCGTGGCATCAACTCGGTGTGACTGAACTGGTTGTCCTCCATCCTGGCGCTTTCCAGAGTGAAGCCGTTGTGGCGGAAGGCATCGGTCTTCTGTGCCGTCATGCTCCGCTCTGGGACTGGTACATCCGGTTGCCGGGCCCCATGCACCTTGGGAAGAAGATCGCTGCCGACCATCCCTATGTTGAATCACAGAGGAGCTCGTTCGCTTGAAATCCCCAGGAGTACATTTGTACTCCTGGGTGATAACGCTCCGGATTATGGCCTACGAAGACCAGCACCGAGATCTCTTATGCCGTCATTGCACAACCGTCCGTAGGCTCTTAGGCAAGCGGTTCTCCACGCGATCCAGTTCAGGGATTTTGTCAGTAAGCTCCCTTCGTCTGTTCCGCTTGGCCGGCCCTGAAAAATCCGTAAGAATGTCATTTGGCCATTACCAACAGTACGGAACACTCATATGCCACGGAAGCGAAAAGGGAGCGGCGGCGGGCCGATCGCTCTGTATGCCTTGTTATTCGTCGTTGCCCTCTTGGCCCAAGTTCCCAAACAGGTGTGGATTGCCCTCGGGGTGATCCTGGGAATAGGCGTACTGGTATGGGCACTCAGACGCGCTACCCAAGCAAAGGCTGACGTTCGTGAATATGATATTCCTGCTCAGACTGTTGCATCCTCTCCACAAACACCCGCTGTAACCGCCCAGTTCAGCGCCAGCACTCACGAGCGAGACTTCCATACCGTTCAGGTTGGCTCGACCAGAGATAGTCAGACCTACGCCATCCCACAGCCAAGCGCGAAGCCCATGGGAGTCCGTTGGCTGGCAGAAAATGATTCCATCAACGTGGCTGGCTTGGCCATCCCCGGCGGACTGCTCTACATCACCGAGCGAGCGACACAATTCGGCCAATCTGAACCGTCCCTGATTGATGCCACGCTTCGTGTCGCGCGCTCACCGATGAACCTCACCGAGCGACAGATGCCCTACTGGCCAAGCTACCGGAGCATCACGCCCGAGGCGCGGCGAGCGTACCTGCAATGGTTGGCAGGAGGTCGTTGCCAGCCTGCTGATGCGGGTTACGTATTCCTGTTTTTCTATGGGCTTGAACGCCGCACGCTGATCGATGCACCAAGCGACCCTCAGGCCAAGGCTGAAATCCCGGCCATCAAGGCCGAAGTCGAGCGTTTACTTGGCCTTTACGGCGACAACAATTCCTTCCGCGGATACGCCACTCGCTTCCTCGCTCATGTCGACGCGGGTTCTGTTCAACCTCAGAGCTACATGAGTGAACCCACCGCCAGCGCCACAGATGGGTATGAGCTGCCCATGTCCCTACGCGTTGCGCTGGGCCAGATGGCAGTGGACAAACATCCGCTCAACCCGGGCTGGGCATTGGCCTGGGCGCTTGCAGAACCCAACATTTCCAGGCGTACACCCGTGACCAGGTGCCCGGAACAATTCGCAGCGCTCTTCAAAAACGAATTCGCGAAACGCTATCCCAACGGCATTGCGCTCCCCCAGAACAAGACCAAGCTCAAGATTGCCTATCGCCCCGCCTCTGCCGGATTGAACATTCCGGCAGTGGCCGTAGGTGACCTTCCTGATGTCGCGGCAACCTCAGGAACGCGTAACAAGCTGCAGGTCATTGTAGAGGACTGCACCACCGTACTCGATGCTTACAGTCGGTATCTGGGGCGCAATCCAGACGCCGGGGATAGCCTGGAAGCCATCCTCCAGTTGCCAACCGAACTCTGGCCTGCTGATGCGAAATCGGAACTCGAACAGTTGGAGCAACGCGTCGGGGGCGAAACCCTCTGCATGAGTTTCGGTGAGCTGGCAGGCCGATTCAAATCCGCCGGCGCCCTCTCTCGCGACAAAGTCGTAGCACTAGCCCGCGCTCTGGAAAGCAAGCGAATTGGACTGGAGCCCGATGTCCTTTCCGGCAGCCGTACGCCCAAGGCAGAAGACACCATCGCGCTGTTCGCCTCGGACTCTGACGAAGGCACGCTTCGCGCTACGGATGCCTACAGCGCCGCAGCAGTGACGTTAGACCTGGCCAGTGCAGTCGCAGCTGCAGACGGTGACACCTCGCTTGAGGAAATCAGCCTACTATCTGGGCACATTGACTCGTGGGATCACCTTTGCGTCGCGCATCGCAAACGCCTGAAAGCGCACCTCCAAATTCAGCTGAAGCAACCGCCCACGCTGGCCAGCCTCAAGAAGAAGCTTGAACCCTTGACCCTCGAGGCCAAACGAAAAATTGCCAGCTTCCTGGCCCATTTGGCACATGCGGATGGCGAGGTGACGCCGCAGGAAGTGAAGCTGCTTGAGCGCGTTTACAAAACGCTCGCCCTCGATCCGCAGTGCGTCTACAGGGATCTCCATAGTGCAGCCGTTCGCCCTTCCCAGGTTGTGGAGGCAATGACTTCGACCGCCACGTCGGCGACTGCGGCCGAAGCTTCAGAAGGCATGGGTTCAGGCTTCGCACTGGACATGGGCAAGGTCGCTCGTTTGCAACAAGAAACGGCAGAGGTGTCGGCGCTTCTGGCCAGCGTCTTCAATGAAGAGTCTCCCACCGAAACATCTGGCGCCTTGGAACCAGAAGCGCCCCAAGAACAGGAAGGCAGCAGCGCCGAACAGCTTGCTACCGTTCATGGTTTGGACGTCGAGCATTCTGCGCTCCTCCGCCTGTTGGTTTCTCGGACTGAATGGAGCCGCGCTGAGCTGGAAGACGCAGCCAGCGATATGGAACTGATGCTGGATGGCGCTCTGGAACGGATCAACGACACAGCGTTTGAGCTGTTCGACATGCCTGTGACTGAAGGTGATGATCCCATCGAAATCAACCCCGAAATTCTGGATGAATTAGCCCTATGAGCAAAATACGAGCAAAGGATCGCGACGCGGTCATTCAATCGCTGCGTGCGGGTGTTGTGCCCCGTGTAGGGCAGCATCTGATCCAGGTAGGTCGGGCGGGTGAACTCGACTCGCTGCTCAAGGATGTGGATCGTCTCGCGGATGGCGGCTCCGCATTCCGCGTCGTCGTTGGCGAGTATGGCGCGGGTAAAACCTTCTTCCTCAACCTGGTTCGCGGCATCGCAATGGAGCGCAAGCTCGTCACCATGCACGCCGATTTGAATCCTGATCGTCGTCTTCATGCTTCGGGCGGTCAGGCGCGCTCACTTTACTCCGAACTGGCCAAGAACATGGCCACGCGCACCAAATCCGATGGCGGCGCGCTCCAGGGTATCGTTGAGAAATTCATCTCACAGGCTAAAACAGAAGCCAAGAGTAAAGGTGTCGAAAGCGAGGTGGTCATTCGTGAGTACCTGGCGGAGCTCACCGAGATGGTCAGCGGCTATGACTTTGCCGACGTCATTGCTGCCTATTGTCGCGGTTTTGAGGAAGGCAATGAGCAGCTCAAGGCTGATGCCATCCGCTGGCTGCGCGGCGAATTTTCCACCAAGACCGATGCCCGGGCTGCGCTGGGCGTGCGTACGATCGTCGAAGATGCATCCGTCTACGACCAGTTGAAATTGCTGTCACGGTTTGTGCGCCTGGCCGGCTTCGGCGGCTTGATGGTCTGCCTGGATGAATTGGTCAACCTGTACAAACTGGCAAACACGCAAGCCCGCAACGCCAACTACGAACAGATTCTGCGGATACTCAATGATTCGCTGCAGGGTTCGGCTGAAGGCCTGGGCTTTGTCCTGGGCGGCACACCAGAGTTTCTGATGGACACGCGTAGGGGACTCTACAGCTACCCTGCCCTGCAATCGCGTCTCGCGGAAAACAGCTTTGCGAAGTCTGGCCTGGTTGACCTTTCTGGGCCTGTCATTCGGCTCAGCAGCCTGACCCCTGAAGACTTCTACGTGCTGCTGCAGAAGCTGCGCAATGTCTATGCCTTCGGCGAACCTGAGAAGTTCTTGCTGCCGGACGAAGCCATCCCAGCGTTTATGGCGCACTGCAACCAGCGCTTGGGCGAGGCCTATTTCCGGACGCCGCGCACGACCATTACGGCTTTCATCAACCTGCTCGCGGTAATCGAGCAGAACCCTACAGCGGACTGGCGCACTTTGCTCGGCGCCGTGGAGCTGGCCAAGGATGAGGCTGGGCAACAGGATCTTGAAGTTGAGGCCGACGATGAGCTCGCCAGCTTCAAGCTCTGACTCTTCTTCGTTTGAACGTCTACACCCCGAGGTTCAGCAATGGGTCTGGTCACAGGGGTGGACGTCGTTACGTGATGCTCAGGAGTGGGCGGTACCAGCATTGGTGGCCTCTGATCGCGATGTGATCATTGCAGCGTCCACCGCCGCCGGTAAAACAGAGGCCGCATTCCTACCTATCCTGACCAACCTGCTCAATAACAGTGAGCCCGCCGGCGCAGTGCTGTATATCAGCCCGCTCAAGGCACTGATCAACGATCAATGGGATAGGCTTAGCCGGCTATGTGAGAGGCTCGAGCTGCCCGTGGTTGCGTGGCATGGTGATGTGGCTGCAAGCAAGAAACAACGGTTTCTGAAATCGCCTGAGGGCATCTTGCTGATCACACCGGAGTCCCTTGAGGCTCTCTTCGTAAACAGAGGATCGGGTTTACCTGGGGCTTTTCAGAACCTGCGCTACATCGTCGTCGATGAGCTTCATGCCTTCATTGGCAGTGAGCGCGGCAAGCAACTGCAATCGCTCATGCAGCGGGTTGAGATTGTTGTAGGCAGAGACCTGCCTCGTGTAGGGCTATCTGCAACGCTTGGTGAGATGTCACTGGCCCGAAAATTCCTGAGGCCCGCTCGCCCCGATGACATCACCGTCATCGAGTCGAAATCCTCTGGCCAGGAGCTCCAGGTGCAGGTACGCGGCTACATTGAACAGCCGATGCAGCAGCTGGTGGCTCAACACCCCGGGAGTGCTTCAACAGATGAAGGCGCCGAGGAGGAAGACACCTCAGGTACCAAGGTGGCAATCGCAGGTCATCTGTATAAGGTACTAAGGGGGCATAACAACCTGATCTTCCCCAATAGGCGCCAAGACGTTGAATGGTTTGCAGACCGGCTGCGTTCCCTGTGCGAGAACGATGGAGTGCCAAACGAGTTCTGGCCACACCACGGGAGCTTGTCCAAGGAATTGCGCCAGGATGCCGAGCGGGCGTTGAAAGCGGGTGATCCTCCAGCGTCTGCCGTATGCACTACCACCCTGGAGCTGGGTATCGACATCGGGAACATCAGGACAGTCGCTCAGATCGGCTGTCCGCCCTCCGTAGCAAGTCTGAGGCAACGGCTGGGCCGCTCAGGTCGTCGCTCCGGTGAGCCCGCCATGCTCCGAGCGTACTGCCGAGAGCGCCCCCTAACGGATCAGTCTGATCTCTCCGATCAATTACGTGAGGGACTTGTTCAAACCGTCGCCATGATCCGCTTGCTGATCAGTGGCTGGTTTGAACCGCCTCGGTCGGGAGGCCTGCACGCCTCTACACTGGTGCAGCAGTGCTTGTCCTCGATTGCACAGCTCGGCGGTGCCTCGGCGGCGCAATTATGGGGAAATCTCATAGCAAGCGGCAGTTTTGCGAGCGTCACCAAGCCTGATTTTCTGTCTTTGCTCAAAGGTATGGGTGAGAAGGAGTTGATCGTCCAGGACAGTTCAGGGCTACTGCTGCCAGGCGAGCTCGGGGAGCGCTTGATCAACCACTATGAGTTCTACTCCGCATTCACGAGCGATGAAGAGTTTCGTTTGCTCCGGGATGGCAAACCACTTGGCTCGCTACCCATCAGCAAACCCCTAACCAAGGGGCAGCGCATCATTTTCGGCGGCAGACGCTGGCAGGTTCAGGATGTCGACCTTGAAGCGAAGGTAATCGTGGTCACGCCGGCGCTGGGCGGTGAACCCCCTCAGTTTG
This sequence comes from Pseudomonas sp. SC11, assembly GCF_047039205.1. NCBI lineage: Bacteria > Pseudomonadati > Pseudomonadota > Gammaproteobacteria > Pseudomonadales > Pseudomonadaceae > Pseudomonas > Pseudomonas sp. SC11. Next base: position 2,743,142 of record NZ_CP178183.1, read on the forward strand.
ATGGGTTAGGCGCGCAGGTGGATGATCGCGTCAGGCTTGAAATGCGGAATGTGCTGAGCGAAACCACCCCCTGTCCGTTCCTGGACAAACACGCTCAAGCTCTACTGGAAGAGGCTCGGAGTAACTTCCGTGCCCTCGGCTTAAGTGGCACGGCGATTGTTGGCTCTGCCAGCGTAAGTCACGTGGCGACTTGGCGGGGGGACTACACCAACGATGCGCTAGCATTGCTGCTTAGGCATGTGGGCATTCAGTGCGAAAACAACGGGCTCTTCCTGGAGGTTGCTTTCGGTGAGGAAGACACGTTGCGAGCGTTGCGCGTGGTCGGTCAAATGGACGTTTCGGATGTGGAGCCCATCCTGGAAAACGTTGAAAACATGATCCGAGAAAAATGGGATTGGGCCCTTCCCCGCTCACTGCTAATGAAGTCGTTTGCCTCAAGCCATCTTGATCTCAAAGCCGCGGTCGCCACCGCTCGACTTCTTGCTCTGGAATCGTAGAGAGAGGAATGCCCATAGCACGACTCTTCTACGATCCGTCGCTCATTTTTTCGAGGTCGGCTTCTAAATTGGCAAGCTTTTGGATCAATGCAGCTTCTCTCAACTTCCCTGCGGCGGCCTCGGACAGGGCTTCACTAGCCTCTTTAGCCTTTGCTTCCAATTGCTGAGAAAGTAGTTCCTTAGCTCCTTCTGCTCGAGCAGCCGCAGCATTGGCAATCCCGAGCTCGCCACGCATGGCCTCTAAGTCCTCACGACGTTGCGAGGCTTCCCTGGCATGCTGGCGATTCTCGGCAATGAAGCGCTCGTTATCCCTGATCAGACGGGAGATCTCTTCCTGCTTGACCATCAATGTCTGCTGCAGGACGGTCACCTCTTGCTGCATCTGGTAGACCTGGGATTCATGGCGGCTCAGATCTTGGTCTCGCTGTTCCTTGACAGAGGCACGATAGTGTTCGAGGGCCTCCCGGGCGTGCGTATGCTTTTGCTCCAGCGACTGAATCTGCCCATCCTTCTCTTGCACCCGAACCTCAAGATCAGTGCAGCTCTGGCTGAGCCTGGCATTCCTCGTGATCTCGGTCTGCAGCGTGGAATGAGTAGTTTTGAGCTCTTCATCCTGGGTTTGCAGGGCTGATTGCAGTTTTGCAGTCTCTTCTTTCGCTTGGTCTAGCTGACTTTGAAGTGTACTGACCTCCTGGTTCATCGCCCTGCGCTCTAGGTCAAAAGCTGCGCGTTCATGTGCCAGGGCCTCGTTCCCCTCCTCCAGCAAACGCTCCAACATTTTGCCCACCAGCTCAGTCAGCTCATCGCTTAGTCTCGCAGGGGAAGCTGATGGGCGAGGGTCGTGAGCATCTATTTCCTTCAAATAGCGCTGAATTGTCGTCTTTGAGCCGGTATTTCCAAGCTCTATCCGAATCGCGTCAATGCTTGGATTTAGGCCTCGGGCAACCAGCGCTTCACGAGCTTTGCGCACAAGCGCCAGGTTAATACCGCCTCTAGCCATGATCTCTCCTACGATTTCGTACTGTTTTACGTTTCATGTAATAACGTGCCACTTTAGCACGTAGAAAATAATTTTCTACCCAGAATTATGGAAAGACATAATCAAGAGTTATGGCTTGCCAGGTACTCGAAGGGGGGTAAAATGGGCTGTAAGGCGGTACAAATGGCCAAGGCTAGCCACCGAAGGCTGATATCGGGGAAATGACGTGGTTGATGGGGTCAGCAAGGCAGACAGGTATTTGGAGGCGAGTGTTCGTCAGAACACGTCGAAGAGCTATGCTGCCGCCCTCTCCCATTTTGAAGTAGCCTGGGGCGGCTTCCTGCCCACCACCACTGAATCTGTTGTGCGCTATATCGCGGAATACGCTGACCAGCTGGCGCTGAGCACGCTGAAGCAACGCCTGGCTGCCCTTGCGAATTGGCACCAAAGCAACGGCTTCCCCGACCCCACCAAAGCCCCCAAGGTCAGGCAGTTGTTGAAAGGCATCCGGGCAGTACATCCCGCGCAGCAGAAGCAAGCAGCTCCTCTAGCGTTACTGCACCTCGAAAAAGCAGTGGCGCACCTGGAGGATGAGGTTGCTCAGGCAAGAGCCGCCGGCAACATGATCGCTCTTCTCAGGGCGACCCGCGACATTGCTTTGCTCACAATCGGCTTTTGGAGGGGATTCCGCGGGGACGAACTGGCTAGGCTTACGATCGAGAACACGCACGCGGAGCGATACGTCGGGATCAGGTTCTATCTGGGGTCTTCCAAGGGAGACAGGCACAACACTGGCCGTGAGTACAAGACACCATCACTCAGCAAGCTGTGCCCGGTCGAGGCGTACCTGAACTGGATCGAAGCTGCTGGCCTCACTCGTGGCGGGGTATTCAGGGGGATTGATCGCTGGGGCAACATCAGCGATCGCCCGCTTGCGGCCCACAGTCTGATTCCCCTGCTTCGCGATACCCTGAATCGGTGTGGCTTGCCGTCCGAGATCTACAGCGCCCACTCGATCCGGCGGGGATTTGCCACATGGGCAGCAAGCTCAGGCTGGGACATCAAGACACTAATGGAGTACGTCGGCTGGAGCGATATGAAGTCCGCACTACGCTATGTTGAGCCTGCACAGCAATTTGGCGGGCTAATTAGGAAGCTTGAAGGCCGATAGAGAGAGGCCACGCAATCCCCCTCATGCCATTGCGCAGCTCCATATCGATCTAATGCTCGCCTTAGGAGGTTGCATGGTAAAGCTCGCGCCTGAAAAGCGTAAAATGCTTCGTGAGTTTCTGAAAACTTACGATCAACGGATGTGGTTTCTAGTTTCGTATGCTCGAGAGTCCGAACTACTGAAATATGATCCATAGTACGCGACTACCAATGAAAGCATTCGGCAGCTTGGAGCCAAAGCACTGAGAGAGCTTCAGGCTCAGATATTAGCCAACGATCTAGAAATCCCAGTCTTTGGGAAAGCAATAGCGATGGGCGAGTTGAATCTCAAAAAGATAATCGCCCACCAACCTCGGGATAATGTCCGGTGGCATCTCAACAACGCGCGCCACGGAGTGTTGAGTGAGATGAGGAAGGATTGGGCAAATGTGCGAATCACCATCCAATACATCCATCCAGATGCATGAGCAAGTGTTCGTATGCTGGCATGCGAAATGGCCAGCGATGAACAAACCGTACCCGTCGCTTGTGGCTTAACCCGCGAAACGTCTGCCTTTTCAGGATCAGCGAAAGAGCTATTGCAACTCGGTCAGGCAAAACCTTAAGCCTGCGCGGATTGATCTCTCAAGGGAGGGGGTATTTCGTCGACGCATTCAGATTGCCTAACGCCGAATCTCGAATCTCACGGTTATAGCCTGAAAAAACCTTTTTATCAAAGACTTAAAGAATTCAACCCCCGTGACGATAAACCCTTAGAATCATCACGTGGAGAGAAATGATATGGCCGGAAAGCTTACCCCTGGGGATTACCTTGTAGTGGTTAACAATTCCCGGACACAGAATTGAGTTTGTCTTCCGCAACCGCCGGCGGTACGAAACCGTTGTGCTGATGCGGCCTAGTCCAGTTGTACCGCTGCATGAGGTAGCGGCCGATGTCCTGCTCGGCCAACGCTGTCGTCTGTAACCCGCCGCCGGCACCCACTCCGTTTCCAAGCTATGAAACAGCCGCTCCATGGAGGCGTTGTCGTAACAATTTCCTCGTCGGGTCATGCTTTGGGTCATCCGATAGCGCCAGAGCCGCTGGCGGAAACTGCGGCTGCCATATTGACTACCTTGGTCGATATGAAACAGGACGCCCCGTGGCCTGCCACGCATCTCGTAAGCCCTATCGAGTGCTTTGATAACCAGCTCGGCATCAGGCTTGGTGGACATCGCCCAGCCCACCACTCTGCGGCTGTACAAGTCCAGGACGACAGCCAGGTAACTCCATCGACCCTGTGCCCACATATATGTGATGTCACCGCACCAGACCGTGTTCAGCGCTGCTGCGTTGAACTGCCGATCAAGGACATTGGGAGTTCCTCGGCCATCAAGAGTGCAGTGGCCTCCTCTAAGATTTTCTTCTAAAGCTCCAGCCGGTTGATGCGGGCCTGAAGCTCCTGGATATTCTGCTGCTCCGGCGTGAGCGCCTTGGCAGTCGGCGTAACGCCTCCGCGCTGGGCGACCCAGTGGCGCAATAAACTCTCACCCACGTCGAGGGATCTGGCGGCCTCGGGGCAACTGTCGCCTTGATCGAGCACCAAGCTGGCAGCCTCACGCTTGAAGGTGGTGGTGAAGGTACGTCGTTGCTACTCATCGAACACCTCTGTATGGCGATCATTCTCGCCTAAAAAAGTGTCCGGGGTTAGCAGACCACTACAAGGATGAAATTTGATGTGCCAGGATTTGAGATAATCGCGGGCTTTCCAAAACAAACTCAGTGATTACATAGCGCGCTTCGCCATGCCATTCCTCAAGCCTATAATTGCAGTCTTAGCTCGCATGTCCCGCCGAGGCCAGCGCATTAACGATCTGCAAAGAGGTTCTGAAATTGGCATTCACCCAACCCCACTCCAACGAAGCGCTAAGCACCGCTGACGCAATACGCTGCCGCATAACTGGAGCCTACGACGAGAAATATGGCCCTGATGGCTACTATTTTGAAGACCTGCTAGGCGTAGACAGAGACCTCTTCGAAATTGCTTACAAGCCAGGAAAGTGGACGCTGCTTCATCGGTTCACCTTGAGTCATCTGTGGGAGCAGTGGAACTACTATCGGAAGAAGTCGGATGAGGAATTTATCAAGGACGCCTACCGACTGATATTTCACTACAGAACTCCAGTTAGCATTCGGGCTCATCCTGACCTGTCGGCTCACAAGGATTACCTCTTCGAGCAGCTCCTGCAGCCCATGAAGCAGATTGCTCACGAGGTCTTCTGCATACTCTTCAGCGACAAAGAACTGATGCGCGCTTTTTCGATCAAGGTGTCTGAGGCCATCGCTGACGCCTGTCCATCAGAATACCCAGATTACCTGGAGGCCACCGGAATAATGAAGCGCGCCAGCTTCTGGCCAACGTGGCTTAGAGAGGCGCTTTTCTACAGAGAGAATGGTCGCTGCGCCAAGTGCTCATCGAGCTTGACAGGGGTGTTTGACTCAACGCTGAAGCCACAGGTTGACCACATTGTGCCCATCAGCAATGGAGGCACTACTGACCCGACCAACCTCCAGTACCTCTGCGAGCCTTGCAACAAGAAAAAAGGCAATCGCAGCAACGAAGCTGGCGGGTTCATCTATGTTCCCTGGGAATACAGCCACAGCAAGCTTTCAAGAATCAGAATCGATTAGGGGCAAATGCAGTACGAAGGATGCTACGCTGGGGAGCTCTTGATAGGGCAGCCTGGACGCCACTTCGAGCGCCAGGTCAACCAGCTTGCCTTACTAAAAACCGCCTGGCCCGAAAGGCATGACAGCTCCGATTCAACAGCGATCGCGCTACCCATTACGGGGATGTGCGACCTAAGTCGCGCTATTTGCCGGCTTTGTCGGCCCAGCCCCCCGTGATCGGTCTGGGAGCATGACTGAGGTGACGAGCGTCCCTGTCCCGGGTCACGTATACGCCACTCGCTTGAATATCGCTCCAACCCCATCACGGCTTTGGAGTATCACCTGGTCACTGGATGTCATTTTTCCGTCTCCGGAGCTCGTCGCATTGTCAGGCGATTGGTTCAGTATCGGCGGAGTTTCAGCAACTGCCGGGGCATTATCTGTGAGGAGGTTTTCAAAGGCGTCCTCCAGTATGTCGAGCCTACAGAACGGCTGCATTGTCCACGCACCTTGACCGCCCAAATCTACAATTCGGCGTCCGCCCGCGTACACGGCGCCAAAATCATCGATGTTTACTGCACTTAGACGAGCATCATCCATCTCGGCTCTCGCCAGCCCCGGAGGCCCGCCAATGAAGTGGCTTGCCATTGAGTTCAACCCTAAGAGGTAGAAAGCATTGGTGAAATTGATTTTCTGAACAGCCTTTATCGCTTTGCTGGTGGTGCTCACTCGGGTCGAACCCCCAGTACTGGACGGAAGTGTGGAGCCTGGAAATCGTCCGTGGGCGGTTACTAGGCCGACACCATTCGGATTTGCCAGCGAGGCCGCGATAATACGCCCCTCGGTAGCCATGCCCCCGCCAGCTAGCTTGACCAGTCTGTTTGAGTAGATTTGGCGCTTCCACTCATTCTTGGCGATGAGCCGGACTTCCTTCATCGTTCGAGCAGACCCCTTAGCATCGACTAAACATACGTTGCTCGAAGAAGCAAACACAAAGTCAGGTGCAGGGGCTTTAGCTGGGGCTGAGCCAGAAGCTTTAGGCATCGACGCTGAAGTGCTTGTGGTCGAAACTCCGGGAGACGTGCAGTCTTCCCAATGACCGCACCACGCATAGCCAAGATCTTGCATTTCCAAGTAAGCTAAAGATGCACCGATTGTTCCTTTGATGCTTGAACCAATGAAGTCTTTCGCATGAGCAAAGTTATGATGAAGGAAAATATTATTAATGGGCTTCACACTCGCACTGTGAAAGCTCGGTGTAAGGTAGCATAGAGCAGCTGCGCCCAACCCTTGCCCTGCTAACTGCCCTCTTAGCCCAATTTTTTGCCCGAGAATTGAAGATCGGGTGGACGCATAAATAAAACGCAGAGGATCAACGGCTAATGGTGGCCCAGGAGGAACAACTGGCTTATCCCATGAAGCTTTCTTTCGAACTTTTTTCAATCTATGAAGTTCGTAACGTGGAATATCCTTGATTCCGTGGAACCACATTGGGCCATCTCCAGTCGTCTGTACATGGTTATGTAATGAATACGGATGATATCATAGCGCCATCCCGCAGTATTCCGAGACAGAAGCCGTGTCGTCATTTCGTTGTAATACAGCCCCCGTTTGGACGGCCAGCCGAGGTTCAGCTGGGCAACCCTGCACGCCTCTTCATTTCGGCAACCTCAAATGCGATTTCCTCTTTGACGCCCATTAAAGGGATCTGTATTGCAGGCAGCTCTTGGAAGCTTTTGAGCATGGCCCATGCCGCGAAGTCATGGAAAGGGTTAAGCCCCATCACATTGCCTAACGTTTCATCCGGCTGCAGCTTACTGGAGACAATTTGCGCAAAGCGGCTGACCGCAGCGTCCAGGTGCCAGTCGGAAATGAACAATAGCAACGCCGAAAACGCCAACAGCGGTTTGACATTTTTCAGCCCATTCAAGGGGTAGTGAGCTTTCGACAATCGTCTCAACGGGCTATGGTTTGAGCACATGAATGCTGCAAGCCGGTTAGTAAGCTGGAAGTGGTTTTGCAGAACGGTAGGGTCATAGACCGATTTTCCATGATAGTCAGTGGCCAGCTTTTCGAGGCGCTCAACCATTGCACCTGGGTACAGGCGTTTCTCTCGGATGATGTCTAGCGTGGCGCGATGGCGCTGAGAAACCTCTCGCGTTGCTGCTGCCTCGAAATTAAAACCGGGAATGCCCAGCACCTCTGTCGTCAGCTCAATAGGCACAGCATCCAAATCTTGTGGCCATGAGGCACTACGATGCAGTCCATCCAGCCATCCAGGCAGTTTGGGATCCAGCGTAATGGTGAACTGCGACTGTAGCTTGGTCTGGAAGAACCACTCGCGCATCCGCCGAATATCCCACTGCGTGAATACCTCTAGCTGAATGCCTTTGCATACGAGCTCCCGCACAACCCTGGAGACGCCATCCTTCGCGGACGAAAACTGGACAAGGTTTTCCGGGATGAACGCAGCTGAGACATTGCCCGAAAAGTCACAGAATGGATGGTGTCCTGCTGAGCTATCGCTTTGAGGGAACCGGAAGTAGGCCTGCCGCACATCGTGACCATCGACCTTGGACTTGCTCGCCCTTACCACCTCCGCACCTGTGCAGAAGCACGAGGGGCACTCGAGATCCGTCGAACAATGCACCTTCCAGCTTTCCGGAATGGGCGTACTCTTCGACGGCATGACATAACCAGTCTCAGCCCCTAGCTGTGTTAATAGCTGCTGAACGTCCAATTCCATCCGGCGGGATGCGGAAAAAACGGTTAAGGGCATGGCGACTCCATTCACGCGAGGGTTGATCCATCATGCTCGAGCTTAACCACATTTCGCCTACTACGCTAAGGGGCGAGCTGGCTCACTCGCTACTGTTGATGATCACAAGTCAATAAAACCTTTCGTAGTCGCCTCGGAAATCACCGAGCACCACCAAATCCTCCAGCACAGCTGCACTCAATGTGAGGAGAGACTGCGTACGCTGAGGGCTATCCCAGCCCGCGGCGCCATGCTTGCCACCATGGAATAGATTGTTGCGAACTGTTTTCACCGTTCGGACAACCTTTGCTAGGTCAGATCTACAGTTTTGAAATTCAACTGGTGCCCACTCCAAAACCAATCCGACCCCGACCACTTGCCGATCAGGTGGAGCAGCAAGCAGCTCTGCCGCTTCAGCTGTCAGCACATAGGTTTCGGCATGGCGCTCTACAAATTTGTACCAACCTGGTTCAGCTTTCTGCCCAGGGGTTTCGGATTTTAGGTAACCGTTCTCTTTGAGACAGAACTCAAATCGTGAAAACCAGTAGAAGAAGTCAAACGCGAGCAATGAGAGCTCGGTCGGTATCTCACCTTTACGCATAGCACCCTCTCGAACGGCCTGAACACAAGGGTGAAGAATAACTCTACGAGCGCGGTAGCGCAGTCACTGGCCGAGCACCTAGGAACAAACCACGCGCCACTTCAGCCTTCTAACCCTTTGGAGGTCAAGGCAGCGAATCCGCCCGAGGGGCGAAACACCGAACTCCTTGATGGAATACTCCAAGGTCGCAGGTCAGCGAGCCAGGTGGAGCCCTCTGCTGCAGAGTAGAGCGCCCCCACCAAGTCAGTGGGGGCACGCTATCAGTGCTTGAACAGTCCGAGGATCAAGTTGGCCAGGCCAATCACGATTTTCAGGATGTCCAGCAATCGGGTGACCCACTTCCGCTCAGGCGTCTGGGGCGTCTGGGGCTCCTGAGGCTTCTCAGGAGCGGGATTCGAAGGCGACACGGGTACCGGACGCCCCTGTTTGCCCGTGTGCGGGCATTCGGAGCAGGCATAGCGTTTTTTTTCAGGCACAAGCAAATCTCCCAATCGAACAAGGAAAATGAACAATTCGAAGGAAGAGTTAGCGAAGGCGGTGCTTGTAGCCGTTGAGCTCAGGGCCGTCAGCGAACAGCGGAAGCTTCAGGAAGGAGCACCGAGAATACGCAAAAAGGATAAGGAGCTTCGCCACAGTGGCCCGGGCGAACGCCAAGACTTCGAGCCAGTACTTGACCTCCCGTTCAAGAGAGGGTGTGAGTTCGATAAATCGACAGTACGAGGCAATGAAATCCAATGCCTTGCGCGCTTGCTCAGCCTCATCCAATGCTTTGGATAAAGCATTCATCCAGACAGAGCCCAAAATCGTTTTCCCCGACCCACAGCCAACATAGATTGGGGTTCCGCTATCTACGGGCAGGCTATTTGCGATGCCATGCTCAGCATCGTCTCTGAAGTCAGAGTCCCGCACGATGCTCTGCAGCTCAGCCGTGAACAAGCTGAGCAGGCTTTCAGCAATCTACACCTTCATCCTGATCGTCAGGTTTGTGTGCTTCGTTGAAGATTGATCGTCCATATGGATTCTCGTATTTGCCACCCAACCAACATAGCCACGTTGCTGAATACCAGCAACCCCCTAAGTACCGCTGTGAGGGTCGGGCGCCTGAATTGACGCACCCTAGAGAGTGTCAATACTCTTCAAAGGCCGAACGCGAAAGGCTGGCTGTGGGCATCAGCCTCTGCTGGTGTTGATGCCTGTGACAAACTCAAGCAGGTCACAAAAGCGACCCGCCCCACTACGATCCAAATGGTAACCTTCGATGCCGACTACTCGGGGGCCATCAGCATCACATCGCCGGGAGTCTCCGATCATCAAAACGTGAGGCGCGTTCGATCCTGGGAGTTTGCTGGGTGCTACCTCGAGCTGGGTGCAGATGTGTTGGTAAATGGCGACATCAGGCTTCATCAGCCCAACCTCGGCACTGAGCGCATAGCCATCGAGCCCCGGCAGCAAATTCCGGGCTACCGAACAGTACGGGCCACCCAAGTTCGAGCACACGCCAATTCTTATTGGGTGGTGTCGCAGCAGAGCGAGCGCCGGCAGCGCATCCTCAAAGAGTGTGATCGATTCAAGCTCGAGCTCTAGGCAGCTCTGAAGCTCCGCGAGCTGAGGTGGTGAGAGTTTGATTCCAAATTCAGCCGCGGCGCCCTCGATCCCGTGGTCATGAGTCATGATCCAGCGAATGTCATCTGTTGACGCGGCACGCCCCTGCTGTGAGCCCAGGTGGAGAAGCCGTCGATAGGGATTCTGCCGGTTCCGAATTTCCAAGAGCGTACCGAAGAGATCAAAAATTACCGCTACTGTCATTCGTTGCTCCTCATCGGTACGCAGCCTCGCAGCTGCTCGCTACCGCACAACCACTCCATGCGCTGCGAGATCGTTTACCAACGTGTCGCGACGCAGCATCCGGGGGATTTTAAAGAGACTTCTGTATGCATAGAAGAGGCACACAGGCGTAAACAGTAGCCCGATACCAAACGTCGCTGTTGCGATGATCAAGCCCGCAGGAATTGCCGCCACAGCGAAAACGATCCCTTTGAGAATGCTGGATTTAGCAACCTGCCGCAGGTGATCAAGGTCATATTCAATCTTTCCATCTGCTTTTTGGAACGCCACTAGAACGATGGTTTTTTTGTTCAAATGCTTGTAGTACCACGTACGTGGCTTGTCAGTAAGAATCGCCCCGTGCCTTTTCAAGTAGTCGAGCATGCAAACTTCTTTGAAATAGAAGGTTTTCCCTTCACCGTCTTCACACCGAACTTGGCTGTAGAGCGTATCAATGTCAGCAGAGTTTTTAACATTGTAGTTCTTGACGGTAAGCTCAATTCTTTTCAGATCAGACATGCATTTTCCTTAGTGCACTTAAAGGCCACGTGAATACGAGCGCACACGAAGCCGTCCAGCGGGATACGTAAAGCTTTAAATTCAAGACGCTCGCCGCCTTGCCAGGTACTGCAGCTTGAAAGCGGCCGTCAGGCTGGGTCAGCCACCCCAAGTGGGTGCTCACCGCGGTTCGCTGAGCTCGCTAGCGATAACGTAGTGGTCTTTGCCGCTTAGGCTGCGCATTAGCTTGAACCCCGCCCTTGTCTCAACCAGCTGAAGTGGAGGTGTAGCAACCGTCATCCCATTCGAGCTCACGTTTGACTGATCGTTGTAAACGAGCGCCGCATAGCTCTGCCCTGCCCTCGCTGCGTTGACAAGGTAAGCATCGACCCTCACACCCCAGGAAATACCCTGTGCCTGAATGACTTCTGAGGGGAGATCCCGCTCGAGCTCTATCGGCTCGACGGCGTGATCAAAAAGGTGCTTCATCGCCGAAGTGGCCATTAGATTTGGATCTCAAAATAAGGGTCAAAACCAGTGCTCTCTCCCGGGTAGCCACCAGGGTTTGAGACCACTCTGCAGCCGTCAAGCTCAACATCTGTAGCTTCATGCGTGTGACCAAACACCCACACATGGGCCTTCTCGAGCAAATGCGGCCAGTCGTTGGTGTACGCTGCCGTAAGATGCCCATCATGCTGCTCACCAATCACCATGGGAGATGGTGAGTGATGGGTTACCACTACCGTTTTGCCGTCAAACGGTTGAGCAAGCTCTTGGGTGAGCCAGTCCTTGGCGATGCGGTTCCGGTTAATCAGGTCGTCCGTTCGAAGTCGTCTGTAGTTGGAATCACACCGAATGTACTTAAAGTCGTTCATGCACTGCCTAGCGGCACTGCTAGCCGCGACCCAATTCCCTGTTGACGTGAAGTCAGTCCACGCTGTGCTGCCGAGGATTCTGACATTCCCCAGAATCAGCGATTCGTTTTCCAGCACATGCACGTGGCCGGCCGCAGCGTCCTTCATCTTCTGCAAGGTACGATCGAGGTGCCCGTCGTAATATTCGTGGTTTCCTGTGACGTACACGACCTGGCTGGCGAACGTCTCATTGGCCCATTGGACGCCCCTCGCCTTTTTGTTGATGTCGCCGGCGAGGATTACCAAGTCAACCCCAGGGTCGAGGGGCGGCGGGTCGAAACGGCGGAACTCGGCATGGAGGTCTGAGTAAATTCTGATTCGCAAACGCTGGCCTTGAGGATTTAGCGGTAAATTGACGGAGGCCGGATCTATAAGCGCGGCAAGCGCTAGCGCGCTCCAGCGTGATGGAGCGAGCCCAGCAAGAAATAGTGAGGCACCATCAGTTGCTTTTCACGCACTATATTGCATGGAGAACAACTGCGCAATATGGCTTTATCCTCGGCTTTGGGTGCTCCAAATGTCGCTGAGAGAACCGTTGGCCGCAGTATTGAGGCTGTCACGCGCAGCTCGGAACCTGTCCCAAGAAGATTTCCATGGTCGAGTCGAGGCTCGGCAAATGAGTAACATTGAGCACGCCAAGAGCAATCCCACCCTGTCAACGATGGAGGAATTTTCCTCAGTACTCGATATTGATCTTGTCGCCCTACTGGCGGTGGCTTCGTCCTATACGCGTCACCAAACACCCAAGGAGTTCTTGAAAGGCGTGGCTGCTGAGATCGCGAAGCTCGAAAAGCTGGGTGTGCTCGACAAGCTCCATCATGAATTCGAGGACGGCAAGCTTCACTCAGTCCATCCCCGTATCAGATCTGGAGAGGCCAATCGGCAGGCAGTGCTCAAGTGCAAGGCTGAAGGAAAAAGCCAGAAAGAGACGGCGGAACTGTTGGGGCTCGACAAGTCTAGGGTTAGCAGGCTTTGGAAAGACGACCATTAAACGTCGGTACACGCTTGGAATAGGTACGCGTGATCATCTGGGCAGCACTAGCAACCACGCAGGAGGCTACCCAGGTTGCTGACAATCTGATTCGCGACCATTTCCTGATCGAGCTCCTTGAGCGAAGCGATCGCCTGAATCACATCGCTCACATCTCGAGGCGCTAATGGCCTTCCACCCGCCAGCACGAATGGCCCATCGGTTTCGGTGAGCATACGATCAAGTGGCAGCGATGCTACAAGCGCCCGGTGCTTCGTGGACTTCAACATCTCGATGTTGATCGAGAAGTAGCATCCGAGATCCAAAGCCCGCCTAGCCTCTGCCGCACTGCCAGTGAACCAGTGCAGCACGACCCTACCGCGATCAGGTGGAAGGATGCGCTCGATATGTCCCAGTACCTTTGCAGCAGTGCGGACGCTGTGCACCGTGAGGATCTTGCCACCCTGCTCAGAACAAGCTGACAGGATCCGGGAAAAGATCCGCTCTTGCGCCTCGAAGCTGGAGTAGAACCGAGGGCCAGCATCGAGACCAATCTCTCCGACGTATCGCGTCCCGTCCAGCAAGCGCTCGAACAGCGCGAGCTCCCCTTCACGCTCCGCCACGAGCTGCGGGTGCAAACCCAAGGCGACCCGCACGTGCTTAGAAGTACTAGCCAGCTCCTGATTTCGAGCCCAGGCCTTTGGCGTGGTGGTAACAGCGAGCGTGGCTACCCCTTCCCTATCGCACTCACGAATCAAGGCTTCGTGGTTGGGATAGAGATCCAGGTGGCAGTGAAAATCCACCCATTTCGGACGCTCGCGCACTGTTTGGTTCATAGGGGCTGCGCCCTGACTCCACTCAAATATCGATGGACTTCATTGAGGCCGTCCACATACACCTGCTCGTACGCCTGATGGTCGTCCGGATGGTCGATCAAGGGGCCAGGGATGTGGATGTCGAACCTCGGACTGTTCGGCGCCCGCTGCAGTCGGCGGATGGCCATCTGGAATGATCGCACATGTGCCCCGTCAGCCTTGTTCGTGTTCAAGACATTCGCGTGCAAATCGGGAATCACATACGGGGTTATATCATCGCCGCATCCATGAGCAATGGAGGCTCGCCGGATAATACAAGGAACGCAGAAGCCGCAGTGCTTGGGTTGCCGGTTGGTCGGATCCTTTTGGTATCGTGCCTTGCCCGGTGAGGAGCACGACATGGTTTTGTGGACGTTCGCACGGAGAAACTCACCATCAGCGCACTGCTTGGCCATCTGCCCTTTAGTGCGATGTCCATACATGTTGTGCAACCGCATCCGAAGCCCAAGGCCAGCAAAGAGCTCATTCACACGAGCCATGTAGTAGGGGTGTGTTGTCCGTGTGCTCAGAGCGCCCAACCGCAGCGGATCCAGAGGGACATTCAGGGAGATCAGGCCGTTCTCAGGAACATGGATCACCATCTCCTCGCCCGTGGCATCGGCCGCCAACGCCGCCAACGCGAAGAACAAGAATGAGCGCCCCCGCAGCGTATGTTCACCCTTTGTATTGGCCACCAGCCCTTGCGGGAAGCCCACCCTGGCCTGTACCTGGTGGATCGGAGTATCAGGGTATCGCTCCTGGAGAGCCTCAAAGCATTGATCCTGATATTTGCTGGTGCTATTGGAGTCCCAGTAGTGGCTCACCAGCAGCGGAGACTCCCCTTGGGCCAGTAGGTCGATCGCACCAATGAAGCTGTCCATACCTCCCGAGAAAAGACACACGCTTGTGGGAGTAGCGCTCCGAAAGAGCTCCACGATGGGAGCCAGCTCCTCCAAGCCTTCAGGCCTGGCGCGGAAGATGACCCTCCATCGATCGCCGGTTAAGAAATGCAAGGTCGAGTCAAGCAGCGCTGACATCGAAGTCCACAACGCAGGATCTGCCACAGGCACGTAAATGTCGATCTCACGCGTCCAGGCATTCTGGGATTCGGTCTTCCGGGATATCCGGGTATCAGCCGCCGTGAGCGCTCCGGCTACGAGGGCCAGGTCGATTGAGGTCTCGCTGGGGCGCATGCCCTTATTCGCAAGCTGATCGATCGCTTGCCCAATACCAAAGCTCAGACGCTGGTAACCATCCAGGAATGATATTGCGGTTTCACGGCTCCCAGGGTGCTTAATCTCGATCGGGTCAATATCACTGGCGCCGAGCCTGCAGATGATGCTGTGGTGTCTCATTGTGCTGCCTCCCCTGCGACGGCAATGATCTCAAAGGCCGACTCGTAAATTCGGCTGATCACACCCTGGATGTCCTGGTCAGTCAGCCCTGGCAATCCCTCCAGTCTATCGGATAGCCGTCCGCGCGTGGCGCCGGTAATGAAGTCGTGAAGCTCCGTCTGCATACGCTCGACCGCGTCAACGTCATCGGGAATGGTCACACCTCGCTGACCAAGGTCGGCCATCACCATTCCCTCGATCGACTGCGACACGAAATCCAGGAAGAATTCGTTCATCTGCTCGGGCGTCATTTCATCGAACGTGGTTTCGCCGGACTCGGCGAGCGCGATGACATTCTCGAGCATGGCCTGACGTGCCACCGCCTCGTCGATCGCTCCGCCGGCGGGACATACAAACTCAACGAGGGCCATGAATACTTCAGAAGATGGGCGGCCTGCCAGGCCATTCAGATTCAGCCGACGCAATACCTCGGCCGCACCGAAGCGCTGCACATCCCTGATGACGCCAAGCAGGCGCCCCGCTGCTGCACGGGACGCCCCCATGCGCCGAGCAGCACGCCCAGCCCCGCCTGTCCCGCTTCGCACGTAGCCGGAGAGAGCTCTACCCAGCGCGCTGCGGCTTCCTGTTCTGGCAAAACGTGTGAACTGTGTTCGAGCTGGCTGCAGCTTGGCCGTGCCATGGTTGTCTACAGGACGCTGCCCTGACTGACCTCCCTGCCCTGGCTGATTAGGATTGTTCGGACTGTTTGGATCGCTGGAAGGATTTGAGGGCTGCCCTGCTTCACCGGATTGACCCTGTGTAGTTGCAGGCGCCACATCATCCACCCAAGACGGAACCAGTCCAGAAACAGATCCCCCGTAACCTTTTGATGTTCCCATGCTGCATTCCTTAGCGTTTCGGGCCGAGATCCAACAATTGCTCAGCGGCTACTTTGAGTTTTTTGTTCTCGACCTGTGCGGCCCACTGTTCTTGAACGACCTGGAGCGCTGATTTTGCGGCTGGCTCAACCAAGCACTCGCTGAAAGAGGACGCCGCCCAGCCACCCAATCGCTCGACAGGTAGTCCCCGTATGAATTCGAGCAGTCGGTTTTGAAGCCGTGGCTGTTCTTTGACCAGGCCAACCAGACCGTCGATGCCCTGAGGGCGCTTATCGAAGATGTCTCCCTGGAGGATACGATCCCGGATCGCATCGAAGACCTCTTCAGAATCAGGAGCGGACAGCTCTCGCATGCTGTTGAGCACAGGCGCGCTTTTCAACTTCATACGTGGGCCCATCAGGGTCTCTACCAATGTTTCAAGCTGACTAGTAGCTACGAAGCCTGCGAGGGAACTCCGCTTGTCCCTGGTAACAAAGACGTAAGGCCTCAGATCAACACCGACGAGTGTCGGGTCGATCCGTGCCCAGTTGAGCGCCCAGTCACTTTTAAGCCATTGCTGAAGCTCAGCACCGATGGCCACGGCCACCTTGGGTTTAGCCTTTCGCTCACCCGTATCCTGCTGGTCATCCTCGACTTCCTGAGGCGCGGCCCTCGCCCGCTTCTCAAGCCCGGCGAGAGCTTCTGGTGCGCCGTCCTGCGCCAAGGATGCGAGCCTTGCGATCTGCTCGTAGAAATCGCTGTAGAAGCGCTCTGCCAACATGATCTTCGCCAGGATTGGCCGACTGATCTCATTGCCAAACCCACGCGCTTCAGCAATCGCCTGGCGGAGCATCATAGAGTTCAGGAATCGCTTGATCTGGCGTGGGTTACCCCGTGTGCCTTCACTCAGGATCTTGGTGACATGGGCGCTGATGGTGATCGCTTGGCTAACCTCCTCGGTCAGCGTTCCACCCATGGCCGTCTGCACGACACTGCGCTCGAGCCCCTTGCTCTTCCACGGCCGCTTCATGTCCTCTCGGGCGATGTCCAGCAACGCTTGAAACTTGGAGTTATCAGCACCCAGGGCATTCTCAAGCTGCAGCAAGGTGATGTAGACACGCGTCTCGGCCAATCCAAGCGCCGGGATGCGGAACGGTACCTGGATCAGCTTTTCGAGGTAATTGCGTGCGTAGTTCGACGGGCCTGAGCTTTGCGGGAGGTCAGGGAAATGCTCACGCACTGCATATTCGATCATGGCTTCGTCTGCACCGATGACGAAGGCGGTGCGCTCAACGAACAAGAACAACCGGATCGCTTCCAACGTTTCGATTGCCGTTTTCGGCAAGCACCTGTCGAGGTCGTCCACGATAACAACGAGCTGGTCGATGTCGGCGGCGTCCAGCAGCTCTTTAAATTCTTCTCGGAATTTATGGATGTGTTCAGGGAGCTTTTCGGAGTCGTCACCGCCCTCCTTGAGGAAGTCACCAATCTTTTCGGCCGCGCCCTTCAGATCATCCTTGCTGACATGATCGGCTGGGTTGGTGACCACGGAGGTGACCAGGTCATACACCCCCTTCAACTGATCCATGGTGGGGATGCCGGTCATGGCAGTGAACGCGAAGCCACCGGCTTTGCGCGCGACCTTCAGCCAATCGACACGCTTGAGCACCTTGGCAGCAGCGGCTTTCACTTTTACCGAGTTTGGCCTGGCTCGCTTCAGCTCATCGACGATCGTCTCGATGACTACCGTTTTGGCGTCTTCAAACCCTTCGAACGTCCAGCCGTTAAACCAGATGCAGCAGACACGATCGTTGGCTTTGAGCTCTTCCTGCGTCATGCGCAGGACGCTGGACTTACCGGCACCCCAGTCCCCGTGCACACCAATGGTGATGGGGGTGTCAGGCGTATCCTTGATGAGTTTCACAACCGTTTTGGAGATCGCGCTGTAGTACAGCAAGTCCGTTGCGGTTTCCTGGTCGTTCAAAAACACTGCGCTTTCCCTCGCCTGCAATTTTCTGATGGGATGCAGTTATACAGGCAATGGGCCATCAAACGCCAATGTCAGCTGCGCTTGAATCGGCACATGGAGAGTTAGCTCACGTGCCCTGATAAGCCGAAGTTTGAGGTAGGCTCTACATGAGATATCGATTGTAACGAGCCACTGCATTGTTAAAGAGGGAGTCAAAGACAGGCCTGGCGATGTACCGCACTACTGCCTGGGTTCCATACACTGAAACGGGATAGTCGTAGAAAAACTCCATCAAAGCGTCGACCACATCAGCGGTACGCTGCGTTTCGGTCAGACCATGAGCATTGATCCACCGAAGATTGGTCAAGCATGAAGGTAACGGCCCAGGCAGCATGAGCCTAACAGTGCCTACCTTGCTCCTAAGCCGGTCTGACGCATGAAACCAGGCCAGTATTTTTCTCGACGGGAATGAAACGAACATCCCAACATCCGCTTGCGGCCCGAAAGCTGCGCCATCCTCGGTGACGGCAATTGGGATGCAGAACCGAATCTGCGTAACGAACTGCAGCAGCATATTTCCTCCAGATGATAACTATCGCCCCCTGCCACCAAACCCTGCAATAAACTCTGTCAGGTAAGGGCTGACAATTTTGGTTGAGAGCTGAGTCAATTGGGCGAGGAGCTGGCTCCCATGCTCTGGAGTAAATACATTGGACGATCGACCTAGCCCGGCGGCGCTGTCGAAAAAGTAATGACGTCGGTCAAATGATTGAAGATACTCCTCCACCTCTAGACGCTCATCCTCTCCCAAAACATCCAACATCAAGCCAGCCAGAAGTATTGCCAGCTGCCTACGCACTACCGAGCTCACTAATGGCCCTAAATTTAGGTTATATCGAAAAAGCCGAGCATCTGTGCCAATCGATTGCCTAGGGAACAAAGAATGAATAATTCCGTAGCGGGGATAAAGAAGTATACGAACTATAGTCTGAATCAGGCGCCACTCAGAATCATTCCCGCCACTCGAGGCACTAATCTCAACACTGGACATAAATGCCTGTACTGACAGCAACGCGCCTACCACTTTTGGAGTCAGAGAACGACGGTGAAATTCCACCGGACTTGACTGGGTATGGTAGTAGGAAAAAATCTTCACCGCCATATTAAGTTTGTAGCTTTGCTTTCCGGGCGTATCGAGTAGCGGAACTGCGTGCACAGGGCACACAGTTTGAATAACTGAACACCACTCAGTAAGCATTGTGGGAAGCCTGAATGCTCGAATGTGATCACAGAAGCATTCGTAGCAGAACGCCCCTCGATAATAGCGGGGTATTAGCCACGCACTCTTTGGTGCAAACATAGAAAGATCAGAGCCTGTCTTTCCAAGCCGTTCAAGCGCGACGCAGCTAAACTTGCTCGGCAAACAAAAATCAGGATCGAAGTCCGCATGCTGCATTGAAGCTTGATAGATCTCCAACAGATCATCAATAGGTCGACCCGCATCAGTTGGGATGGCTCCTTGGCGGTACAACCAGGATGTAAAAAGTTCGTTTGAGACTGAGAGGATGGCTCCATTCATTTGATATGCCCATTCCTTAATTCCACTTGCATTTCAAAAAGGGGTGACAAAGATGCTGCATGGTTGAGGCGAGATTTCCGTCAGTAATTTCATATAGCCGCGTTAGTGCCAGGTTCGATACATCATGCAATCCAAGCGATGCGGCGACGCCTTGAAAGTGATCAATGTACTGCGCCAGACCTGAAAAGCTGCGCAAATAACACTCAAGACGCGTCTGAGGCCCCTCAATATCATGGTGACGGATACTACGATCGCGATCCCACCTCGACAATGTCTGAGAAATGATTAGACTCATACCCGGCAATGCTGAGGCAATTTTGCTCAAATGCCCTATAGTCATCTTTCTCATCGGGATAGTTATAGCGAAGTCATCGATATCTTCAATAAGCACTCCGGTGATCGGCTGCAGCTCTATGAGAGGTGAAATAAAAGCCGGAATAGGTGCCCGGTGCGAGATACCCTCACCCCCTAGCCCCAAATGATAATAAAATGCTTCAAGCAGATTGCGTCCACTTATGGCCGGCCTCGATGCTAGAGGAATACATGCTGCCCCTATAGTGTTCGTGATCTTTTCCATCAATGTCGAAAGACCTGAACCTGGCTCAGCATTTAGCATTATTATAGTTGGCTCAGGCAACTTCAACTGATCCGATACCAAGTTATAAATTTCTTGCTGACATGGAGTCATGCAGGGAGCCATGGCTGCTCCTGCTTCGAGATGTCAGCATTACGGTCGACCTTAGGAATATGCAAGTTAAATCCGAATCGCATCGCGATGTCACGCAACCGAGGGAACTGCTCAAGCGTAATGCGCTCGACTCCCGAGTCAATAGCATCCATGGCGAGGCACTTCATGATCTTTACAACGTTATCCATGATCTTATATGACTCAGCATGGATTAGCGTTCTAATCTCAGGACATGCGAGGTCGGATTTGAGCTTAAGTGGCAGGTGGGCCTCATACGTCGCAAGGAAATCAACGAAATCTTGCCCCAGCTCCCAATCCTTGATTGCAAACTGCACAAAGCGCCGATCAATGATACGATCCAGCATGAGGATGCTACACGCCTCTGTATTTCCAAACGCGATTACGCATAATTTCAGAGTGCCCGAGAGATTACGAAGCAGTGAAAGCAGTGTACGTTTCTGTGCGTACGGCTGTAGAAGTGCATCATTTAACTCATCTATGACTATGGCACAAATATTGTTTGCTCTGATGTATTTTAAGATTAGATCTTCTTTGTCAGCAGTGCTACGGCGACCGACCTCAATGCCAAATGCTTCCAAGAGACGATCATGTAGCTTGAAGCGATTAGTATTTTCGGTTAGTTCGATAAAAACCATTTTCCTGTCAGAGTTTGCGCTGAGAAATTTCAGCCGATGCCACGCAGCTGATTTTCCATCACCGCCTGCTCCGTGGATAAAAATGCAAGACGATTGAATCTGGTTGTGGGTGTACAGCATGTGGCTAATGCATTCAAACATCAAAGCGAATTTTGGGGTATCGATCCAAAAATCATGCCTGCAGATTTCAATACGCTCAGCGGCAGAGAGCTCAAGATTCAGGCGAAGTTCTGGTAAGACGTGGTTGTACGAGAAGGAAGCGTCCATAGTCATTTTTTGAACCTATCAACTATTATTGTGGGCTGCAAAATTTCGGGCGAACCCCGGCTACTGTCGATAATACGTGGCGCGCCAATTACGGCCTGGACTGCTGGATGAGCGGGTAGCCGCTCTGACTGCGCTGTAATATCTCTGGGTAGCCTTGGCGTTTTTTTTGACTGTGTCTCAACCGCAATTGCTTGTTCGCGCTGCCGTTGCTGGGCTGCAAATGCATACTCATCATCAATAAGCCCGGCAGGCGCGCTATGACCGACGTGCCTAGCGCTAGACAAGGCTTTATGGCTGCTATAAGACTCCCAGTTTCTGGATAGACGATCCTTGGTATACGTGCACGGAACATTTATGAATCTCCCGGGAACCATAACCCAGATCGAATCTAAGTCATAAGGCTGAAACCTTACCTCAACATTTTTCGCTCCAATATACGGATCTATCTCGGGACTATAATACCTCCTGCCCGAGAAATTTATTCCATAGGGTTGAATCGTGTGATTGTAAGACGGCGCCAGAAAATCAATCTCAAAGCGTTCCTTTCGATCCGGACTAATCACCCTGTCATGATCTAACAGCCCTTGGGAGTCGTAATAAAACCAGGCCTGACGCGGAGTGCTTTGTAAGCCCTCATGCACCGTACCATGGTAAATAATCGCTTGTTCAAGCAGCCATTTACCACATTCCACTATGTTATATCTAGCGTCTCGTTCTGGATTTAAGCCTGCTCGTTGAATCACATTACTACCTGTGGTTCCGGGAAGGAAGTGAACTTCCCCCATGAAAGTTCCTATTACGCGCTCGATCAACCCGCCGTACCACTTTTTATCGACTGGACGATGATCCCAATCCATCCCCCATCTCCTACAGGTTGCCATGAATCGAGGACTTGTGAACTCAGCAGCATTGTCCGTGTATATCAAAAAGGGGATGCCGTAAAACGGATATTCCCTGGGATCGATCCCGTAGAGTTCTAAAAACCTAGACTTGTCCTGGACTGCAAAAGCTAGAGCGCTTGCTACAGATATTAAGTTCGGGGGGCGGAAGCTCAGATACATCCCAAGTATCACCCTTGTGAGGGCACACATGATCATTGTCAACCAAGGGCGCCCTACCAAAACCTTGCGATCAAACTCGTCGACTAAAAGCATGTCAACCATAGTGTGATCCATCTGCACTTGCTGAAGCACACGCTCCATGATTTTTTTCTTGGGCTTCGGCTTGTATTTGTTGTCGCCCGCTTCCTTACCATACTTCCTGTAATACTTTTCTTTTTCCGGCTTTGCAGCCACAAATCTCCTACATTGATCCCTGCTGGGCGGCAACTCATCTTCAGGCACCAGTCCTTGTGCTCCCTTCCAAACTTTCGCCGATGATGCTTTTGGCCCCTTGTAATTCTCTTGATATGAAAGTTCGAGGGCGCTGAGCTGGCCCGGCGTTAACTTATGGTTTCCGGGCTTGGTTCCGCGCTTTTTTCTAGTTAGCTCAAGATAGCTAGTTGACTGTAAAAATGCCCTATAGAGATTGTAGAACTGGCTTTTTTTGACCTCCAAAAGCTCCATCGCTTTGGCTTGACCTATCAACCCTAATCTCAGTTGCTTGAATATCGCATCGCGCTTCCGCGCAAGCCGTAACTCTGTATCGCTCACATCGAGAGCTTCATAAGGCACAGCGGATTGAGTGACTGTAGCGTTAGCTGGCTTCCAAGGCCGTGGAATTTTCAGGGGTGGAACCTTAACTCGAACCGGTTTGGAAGCATGAATAGTTATGGCCGTGCGAATTTCCTTACTCACCTTTGTTATCACCTGTCAAGTCGAACTGATAGTAGGAGCAATCAACCCTCCGAGATCCATTGATCTCTTACATGCTGGTGATTAACACCCTCACTTTACTTCACTAGAATGGTGAAGCGACCTCGAGTAACCATGACTCTGCGCCACCGTCAGAATGATTTTGGTCGAGACAATCACTACCGCAGAAGACTAGATGTCAGCTGCTAACGACAGACGCTAGCTTGTAACGCCGATGACCACAACAACTTTTATTAACGCAGCCCCGTCAACAAACTGGCAGTTCAAATAATGCTTAAATTGAAACTTGATCACAGGGATTTATTCAGCAAATTTTGTCGATTTATTTTTCGTGTCTGCACAATAAGTTGCGAGCGAGCAATTTAATTAACTATAAATTGAAAATTGCAATACATAAATAAGGCGATGATCCGATTACCCCCGAATCTGGTTATAACACCGGGGAGAACAAGAATTTTTTTGTCTATTAAATCGTGACTTTTATACCAACTGAATCCCTGGCGGTATGGCCTGAAGCTTGTTCCAGAACTGAATGCACTTCCGCCTGGACGCATTCTTGGCATGCAACCAGTGGCTCCCTAGGCTACCTAGGCTCGTTGGGTAGGATCTAATCGAGCCATGTAGGCGCCTAGAGGAGCGAACGCGCTGAATTCAACCTATTGCGCACTGCCAGTCTGTTTCCCAGCGATGACTAACCGCCGTTGACAGCGGAGTTCGCAGCGAGGCCGCGACAAAGCCCCTTATATACATTCGCGCTTGGTCTGTGGCTGAGTACAGGATGAGGCTAGAAGTTGTCGTACAACTGCTCGTCTTAGCACCTGTTCAGTGGAGTCGTTGCGTGGAAAATGGCTGGAAATGCAGCTTTTTATCGGAAAACAGAAATCTGTTTTCCAATCTAGTGTTAGCGGTGTCCATTTTGGTCAATACAATCAACGACCTACGCCATTCCGATAAAGCGGTGCCCGTCACATCAGCGGCGCCGTTGCCGACGTCATTGAGCGGCGCTTTGACAGCCATATCACCAATGTGCGTCCCGACCATGCCCGTTATCGCAGCCTGACCGATCCCCAACTCCAGATCGTTCGCACACTGATTCGTCCGGGTGCTGTGGGAAATCCGTTTCCCAAGCGATTGCAAAGGGTTCTCAGCACGCCTATGTCACCATCAATGACCGCGAACATGACCCCGCCGACCCACGTGCTGAAGAGCCTGCGCTGAAAACCCACGGACGAACCGTAGGTATTTCTGCACAGTTGTATGAGGTCTACGAGCACTACATCCAGAGCGAACGGCGCCCTCTACGTGACGGCAAACCGATGAAATTGCTGCACCGCTATCTGTTCATCTCTGACAGAGGCCGCCCGCTGTCGATTCGCGCATTGTCTAACGTCCTCGATCGGCTGTTTCTGACCATTGAACTGGCACATCCGGGGTTGTTGCCTACTCTTTCTGCGCATGACTTTCGCCACACCTTCGCCGACCGTTTCTTGGCTTACCTGGTCGAGCAGCGTGGGCACGACCTGGAGCGCGCCACGGACGAGCTTCGGCGAGTCTGCGGTTGGGCTGAGACTTCGGCGATGCCACGTCGTTATGCAAGTCGTTATCTAGCCGAGTCGGCCAACCGCCATAACGCGCAGCGTGCCTCAGCAGCTTGGGGCCGACTCGACAGTTAAGGAGGTTCGCCGTGACCAAATCAGCCGATCAAGAACACGCGTCACCGCCCTCCTCTTTGCCAGCTTACGTGTTCAGGGGGCCCGCTCACGTTGCGATTCGAACTCGCACTAATGACCAACCACGCTACGTCGATACCCGGCTAAAGGTGTGGACATGGTACGACGGTGGAGTCGCGCTGAAAATTGATTGGGTCGAGCTAGCCTTAGGCTTTGTTTGAAAAGTCTTGAGACGAAGGTCAGGCAAGGCGAAAACCGCCGAGGAAGCGGAGTTTACAGGTTGTAAATGAGCATTCCGAGGCGGTTTTCAACGCAGCATCACCGAGTATCAAGGCTTTTCAGACAAAGCCTAGCTGCAGAGCTTACTGAAATAGCCAAAGGCTTTATGGCTTATTCGTTAGAGAAGTATGCTCCCCAAACAGCATTTATGTTTGCTAGGTTTCTTGTCTACTTATCAAGCACCAACCTCGCCCAAATCTTTCCTTGGGGTCAGCAAAACTTTATTGCCAAATTAGAAGACTTCAAACAAATTAGGCCCAACCTAATTGGGCTTCGCAGATTTTATCGCTGGGCAATGGATAGAGGAATTAATGGATTCGATCCGATCACATATTTAAAAATCAAGGAGGTAAAATCAGATCGGGCTGACCCCTATGCTCGAATTTTTCTCTCGCAGTCTGGGTTAGAACTTGACGAGGAAGTTCGACTGCTCAAACGCATTGAACGAGAACCTAAATCTGACTCTTGGGGGGATGTTCAGCTTAATATAGTGCTTCACTTGGGTTTCGAACTCGCACCTCGATTGAAATCGGTACAAGCCTCAAATATGAGTTGCGTGAAGCTGGGATAGATAGGCCGAATCAGGTATCCATGTTGTTGCGTCATCACCTCGGGCAAGGCTTGGCGGATCAGGGTACTCCAGCAGACATGATTGCTGAACTGCTCGGTCACAACAGCACGGTTGCAGCGCGTGCTTACGTAACGGCCACCCCTAACATTGCCCGGATCAAAGAGAAAGCATTGGGTAAGAGCCCGGCTTATCAACGCATTATGCGTAGCTTATTAACTGGGAAAATAGTCCAACGCCGCGATACAGCTCCTGAAGCAGCAGTCCGCGGCGTCATTGATACGCAATACATAGGCGATATGGGTGCATGCGCCCTGCCCGTTCATACCCACTGTCCCTACAACCCTATATACGCGTGCTACCAGGAAGCCGATGTGCGCAGCTCCATACGTCCCGTTCCAGCCACGTGTTGCGCCCCAATCATAGAGGCGAACCAAGTTGAAACCGAAGCTGCCGATCACGCCGATATCGTTCCGGTAGGCGTTGCTGCTTGTGTCCTGCCCGGTGTTCCAAAGCGCCTCGAAACTGTCGTTAAAGAAGTCGGAATCAGAGAACTGGGCTTGTGGCCCGGAGTTGGAATACGGCGGAGACCATGTCGTCCATGTCGGGCTGTATACCATTCCAAATACGGTGTCCGAAGTCGCCATTTTCTATCCTTCCTTTCAGGTGAGATGCCTGCGAGGGAAACACTCCTCCAGGACATCGGTCCGTGAACTTGCAAGCCATTGCTCTGTTCTGAACGCCACTCCACTCAGGCAGGGTAGATCTGATTTTGAATATCCAGAATCCCGGTGAGTTTATCGGCACCCTCAACGTAGCTGTAGACCAGCACATCGAGTACCCACTGCCCCGGCGCTGCGGCCGTAATGCCCATTTGCTCCGCGCTGTTTGTCATGGCCGAAGCCAGTGTTCCCACAAGACCCGAGGCTTTCCAGTCAGTGTCGACGTTGAACTGGACGGTCGGTGCCAATACCAAAGGATTACGGATAGAAAGACTGCCCGGCGTTGTCGGATCGGTCTTGCCATCCACCGACTGCCAATAGGCGGCGCCGATGCGCATCTGGCGTATCGTTCCCGGCAAGGCCTGGGTTTGCGAGGCGACGAGCGTCTCGAAAAAGTTGCTGAGTGCCGAGGTCAAGTCTGGCCCCGTCATAGACACTGTTTCGACATGACTGAGCAGCGGCGTGATCCGTGTCGGAAATTTCACCACCGGTGTCTTGTAGATGAACAGCGGATTTATCTGGGCACCGGCAATCAAGTTGGCGTTGCGCGATATCGACGTTCCGCCGCTGGCGTTCTGCAGCAACAGTAGATTGAGCCGGTAGAAGTCGTAATCGAGTTCCAACTGGTCTGAGATCAGCGCTTGCTGTTCCTCCAGCGCAAAGGCCAAACGGGTCCCTGCCTGAGAGGCATTCAGCCAAGTCCCCTGTCCATCAGCCCCATTGCCGGGAGGTACGTACTTCAGGCCCGGCCACAGTATCTGGCGGTATACCTTGATCACCGCTGATGTCCCCGTACCCGACAACGTCAACCTATAGGTCTGCGGTGCAGTAAATACCTGGGAATTGTGTTGCCCGTCGACCACTGTTTGCGTGCCCGCCGGATCGACGACCAGCCAGTCTGTATTACCGCCCCCGGCAACCGCAGGCTTGATCGTCTGCTGGCCGCTCAGCTTGAAGCCATATCCATCGAACTCGACCGCTAGCGCAGCCGGAACGACCCCGTTGTTTAGATCGGTCTGATAGCCTGCATTGGTCACAAACAGGAAATCGTCAGGGTCTACCGAAAAATCCGTCATCTGACCGATGCGATCCAGCGTGACGCCGCTGATCTGGGCGGGTATCCCGCGGATCAACGTCGACATCAAGTAATTGAACGTCTTTTCAGGCAGGCCTGCGAACAGCCTCATGGCCTGCACGCCGCTCCACGCATTCTGGAGCCTGTCCGCCAAGTCGGCGAGCGCCGCTACCGCGTTGGCTGCGGCCGGGCTGACGGTATCTGCCACCGTATCCGGCAGTTGCGCCAGGTTAGCCGATATAGCGGGCCAGACCGCCGAGAAAGCGGCCAACACCTCAATGACACTCTCGTATTTTGGCGCATTCGCGTAGCTCAGGGCGTCCGCACTGTCGTCACTGGTCTGGTTGAAGCGGACTTCCAGCGTCATTTGGTCCTGAGCCGCATACTGCCGCTTCGTAGTGAAGCCGTAGTCCCACTGGGCCAGCACTTTGGCCGGCTCCGGGGTCGGCGTCGCGTTGCTCGCAGACTGATCCGAGATGATCGCCGGCCCCGGGTAACCCCGTAGCGGTACCGGTACCTGAATCTGGCCGACATGCCCATCGGTGTCCACACCGTTGACGATGGGAATGATGAAGTTGAGCCAGGACGAGCTCTTGTATCCCTGGATACCGTCCACCGAATGAAGATCGAACTCCATCTGGCTGACCTGATAGTCGAGATTGAGTACGACCGACTTCTGGATGGCCGGGTCCTTGACCCCGAATAGCGTGGTAATTCGCGATCCGCTGGTGGCAAGCGCACCCTTTGCCGTGGCGATGCTCATTTGCGGTACGTTCTGAATGCCACGCGCAGGTGCCAGACTGTTCAGCGTGTAGCTGCCAGGCAATGTCCCGGCATCAATATCGGCCAGTTTGTCCGAGAACTGATCTTGGCCACCGAAATGGACGGCGATCATTTCCAGCGTATCTGTCGTGCTCGGCGTATACGCGGTGCCGTCGATGGTCACCGTACTGCCCACGGCGAAGAACCCCGTGCGCTCGGAATTGGCGTTGACCACATCCGAAATCTCGACGCTCATCCATGCGGCCACGTCCGTGATCGTGGCAAGCGAGGCAGGCACCACATAGGACGTCACGTTGATCGCCGTGGAGCCCAGGAACAGCGGTTCATCGGTGGCGGCCAGCGTCATCCCGGAAGGTAGATTCCCGGGCAATTCGACGTTGAAGAACGCGGCAATCGTACTGAGCGAATCGGAGCCCGTGGTCGTGTAGGTATCAGGGACGCCGGCATAGCTCACCGTCAACCCCGAACGAATAATGTTCGGGACATAAAAAATGGTCTCCGCGAGGAAACTCTGGGAAACCTGTGTCTGGGCGGCCAGCGGTGCGAACGGTTGGTTCGGATCGGTGACCGCGACCGTGTCATCCGGCGTCCGGATGACCCCGGCCACCAGATTGCCGGAGAGCTGTGGCGCCGTGGTTGGATCATTGCCCGCCCCTGCGCCTTGGACATCGAGATCGATCTGGACCAGCGTCTGTACCGAGTACGCAGAGCTCAAGGTTGTCAGCAACTGTTGCTTCAGCGTGGTCTGCGCTTCATCGAGCCCCGTGCTGTCGGTCCCGATAATGGGCGCGACGATCCTGGACATACCGCTGGCGATACCACCTTTAGCGGCAATCACGCTGGCAATGTCGGCGGCAACCTTACTGTCCGAGGATCCCGGTACGGCATATGACGGCGATAGAAGCAGATCGATGGCGGCCAGGAACTGCTGGTTCCATTGATCCGGATCCGCCGCACGGAAAGCCTGCTGTTTACCGGTCCAGAGCAACCCCTTATCGGCGGAATAGGTCGGTACTTCGACGGTGTTGTTCCAGGCGACGGTCGAGAGCGGCGTCACGCCAAAATAGCGAACCCCGGATGGGTTGACCTCGTAGGTGATGCCTACGCCGGAGTCCGAGAAGTTGACCACCCACAGCGTCTTTCCACCTGTCGATGACGCGGGGTTTGCACTGGCTGCCAGCTTCAACGAAGGTTTCTTGATCTGTGTGATGCCCTGGGTCTGGGTCGATGCAGGGCCGGTTGCAATCTTCAGCCCTGGGAACGCGGTCTCGAAATCAATCGCGAACTGCTGGAGCGAGCCCTGGTCCGCCGCCGTCAAGCCGGCAAACGGCTGGGCCGGTATATCGGTCCGGGCTGAAACGACATGGGGCGCCCCGGCGAAGGCCGGCGCCAGCAGGGCCGGATCGCGGCTCATCGTCAGGGTCACGCCGAGACTAAGGATCGCCTTGGTTTTGGCCGGGGTAACCGCCGCCAATACCGAACCGGTCAGCGGCGGCGCCAACAGTGTACGGGCACTGACCGAAACACCGGAAGCCGCAGCGGCGACATCGGCCACACTGAGCTGTGTCAAGTTCTGGGCCACTCGATCGGCGTTGACACGTGCCGTCAGCAGGCCAAAGGTGTCATTGGCATACGTCTGGAAGCGAGTGCCTTCAATGACAATCGTCTGGTTGGCGGGCAGCAAACCTGGCAACGAAGCACACGCCGAAGCAAGGCTGCCCTCATCGAGGTTGTAGCGCGACGCCACGTCATGGAGGGTGTCGCCGCTGAGCGAAGTCATGGCCGGAGCGACAATGGCGGCCCCAGCCGCGATGATACCGGCGAGTGCGCTGACTTGGGCCATGAAGTCGTTGACGCTGAGACCGAATGCCGTTGCAAGCTCGTTGATCGTCGATGTCACGGTCGGCGTGATCGTTCGACCATTGAGGTTAATCGCCACCGCGGCGAACAGACCGGGCACGTCACCGTTGTATTGAGCGACCCCGTTCAGGCTCCAGCCCGGGTACTTGGCGACAATCCCGGAAAACGTCTCGGCGCCCGTTGCGCCGTAGACGCTGGCGCGGATGCCGGTGTTGTTCGCCAGGTATGGGATGGCAAGCAGGGCCGAGTCCAGGAATGGCACCGTGCGGTTCTGATCAAGTATGGAACCCACATCGCTGGCGTACATGCCGGCGATATCCGCCAGCGTCTCGCCCTCGGCAATGGAGACCGGCACCGTCTCGATGAACAGGGCGGTGTTAACCGCCCAAATGCCGGGTACCTCAGCGTTGCCCGCAAGAAACTGGGCTTCAGGTGTGCCCGTTGCGCCGCTTGGCGCGCCGAAGTCGGTGACCAACGAGGTCAAGGTATCGTTTGAGTTGGCAAGCACGCTAGAGATCGTGAGCACCGTGCCGATCGGCCAGATGTCATCCAGAAACTCATTGGCCCCGGCGACTTCAAGCACGGTGACGACGGCCTCCTGATCACCGCTGTTCTCGCGGACCTGCTTGGTGAAACTGGCCGCGGCATCCTCCAGCGTCACGCTGGCCGTTGTCTGGTAGCTGTACTGACCCGTTGTGTCGGAATAGATCAGCGTAAGGTTTGCGTTAAGTGGTACCGCCGCGTTTGGCGTCACCACCCCTGGGACGTTACCCGGGCCATCGACCACCAGCGTTCCGACCTGAAGCCCGATCGCACTGAGAGACAACCCGGCCGAACCGACCGTGGCAGACCGTACGGCCGTGTGAACCATTGCATCCTGGGCCACTTTTACTGCAGCGTTGTTGTTCGCCAGCGTAGCCAGGTCGATGGCGCCGTCCAGGCGGGTGACGATGGCTTGAGGCGTATCACCGGACAGCACCAGATAATTGTCCGGAACCGCGAGTTGGGTCCCCTGCCCCCACAGCAGATCGGCCCGGGCAACCGCGTTGTATTGTCCCAGATTGGTGGCTGACACCGCGTAGCCGGTGGAGCTCTGCGACAGTGCGAAGTTCAACAACGCGCCAATGTCCTTGTAGCCATTGGGTCCCAGCGTAACCGGATCGACGACCAGGTCCTGTGCACCGGTCAAGAAGACATAGGCGGAGTTCGCCAGGCCAAGGAGACGAATGCGCGCCGTTTCGCCAACGTTTTGCGGATCGTCGAGCGTGCCAAGCGTCGTGCTCAGCCAACCGGTCACATCGGGCTGCTGCAATTGGTACGAAACGGTTTGATAGGTGGCCAAGGCACCGCTGGCGCGAACAGCCGGTGCTGTTGATAGCGCGGCACTTGGCGCGCCCCCCACCATCTGCAGCGGAGCGTTGTCCGGCAGGAACTGCGTTGGCGAAATCGAAACGGTGACCGCCAGATTGTTGTCCCCCGATGCCGGGGAAGAAAAGCGATAAGCCGCCGTCGCCGAGGGCCATGCCCCGACCGGAATCATCTGGTCGGTGTAGCCCAGTGGCTGATCGATGGGGCTCATCACCGAGCCGTTGGTGCGGTTGCCGAGTACGTCCTGGAACGCAAGAGCGACCTCGGACATCGCATTAGCGCTGATACCGGCATAGGGGTTCAACGCCGGTGGCGGCAATGGAGCGCTATCGATGGCATGGTTGACCTTCGCAAAAGCCAGTACCGACATGACCTGCTGGTAGTCCCACGGATCATCATCATTTTGCGTCGTGGGACCGGCCGGCAGCCCCTCGTTGCTGGCTTTGAGGGCCGCCGTTTCCGTGATCTGGAAACCGAGCAGGTTGAAAAGCGTGTTCAGCGCCTGTTGATCGGTTTCATCCGCAGGATCGACGGGCTGTGGGTTCGCCCGGGTAACGTCTAAACCGATATGCCCTTGCGGCAAGGTGGCGGTGAGGTTAAGCGTACCGCCCCCGACAATGATGGGTTGGCCGGCCGTCAGGATCTGCCCATCTTGGTTCGCATCGGCAATCAGGGACAGATCGGTGGCCTGGGCAGACGCGATGCTGCCAAACGTGTCACCGGCCTGAATGACGTAGTCCGCCTTCGCCGGGATCGTGAGTGTCGCCCCGACCAAGAGCAGGTCAAGCGTGTTGAGATTGAGCGCGGCCAGCGCCTCCGGATCAAGGAAGTCATATTCCTGCGAGATGGATGCCAGTGTCTCGCCGGGCGCGACGAGCTGGACCGGGTTACCGGAGAACTGAAGCTCACTGCCGGGCTGAAGCCAGCCAGTCACCTGAGCTTTCTGCGTGGCAATCGCGGCAACCGTCACGCCAGCACGCTGCGCCAGACTGAGGAAACTATCGGTCGCCAGCACGGTGACTTGTCCCAACGCCCCCGTAACGGTGGTACCCGGCACCATGGTTCCGACAATGGTCTGGTTCAGTTCAGCCAACGAGACGGCATCGAGGCTGACATAAGAGGCATAGAGTTGCGCCACGCTGGCAAGGGTGTCTGAGCTCGTGACCTCATGGGTCAGCGCCTCGAAGAAGATGTTATGCGTGCCGGTATCGACGTTGTCACCGATCAGCGCCACGTTGTTAAAGGAGTACGCCACCGGGCTGCCCGCTGCTTGATTGTCGGCGACTACAACGATCTGAATGGTCGCCTGGGTTCCGCCGGTAAAGAGGGTTGGAGGCAGCCCCACCGTTCCATCCGTCGTGACATAGCGCAAATAGTAGCCACCGGATTTGACCACACTGCATTCCCACAGCATCTGCAGGAAATTGAGCGAATTATCGGGTTCGAGATCGGCCAGCGGCGTTTCCAGCAGACCGGTATTGAGTATGCGGATCGGCGTTTTGCGCAGCGTGAGTTGCGGTGCGCCATGGCTTTCTGTACTGAGGTTCGTTTTCAGCATGAAGCTGTCGATCCTGCTCAGCGCGTCAGAGACCAGAACACCGCTCGTGCTGGACGAGCTCTGATCCGGATAGGCGATATAGAGGGTTGCGGTCTCGCCGTTGCTGGTCAGGAATTCCCACAGCGCCAACAGCCGTTGCA
Organism: Pseudomonas sp. SC11; assembly: GCF_047039205.1. NCBI lineage: Bacteria > Pseudomonadati > Pseudomonadota > Gammaproteobacteria > Pseudomonadales > Pseudomonadaceae > Pseudomonas > Pseudomonas sp. SC11. Next base: position 2,776,062 of record NZ_CP178183.1, read on the forward strand.
TCCCCGCCTGATCGGCGCCGACGACCATATAGATACCGTCGGGCGCGTTGGGGATCGTCTGGATATCGATGCTGATCGAGGTCGCGTAGCAGGTGTTTTCGAGGACAACGCTCTGGATGCTGCCATCGGACGTCGTGGTGCCGGATTTTGGCTGGTACAGCAGCGTACCCGTGGGGCTGGCGGCAAGCGCCGATATCATGGCATCGGGCAGCGTCCACATTGACGGCTGCACCACTTTCTGACCACTGGGGATGATCTGCGCCGGCACTTGCGGGGTCACCCAGAGGTTGATCGTCCCCACGGACTGGCAATCGGCCGCGTAGGTAAACTGCGGCAACGCAATGGTCTGGGAGACGCTGGGTTGGAGCGTCAGCGTCCTGAAGCTGTTGATCTGGTCGATTTCTGGCTGGACCAGCGGCATGACCGCGGCGCTGGCGTCGACGGACACCCACGACGCACCTGAGCTGCCGATGTCGATGTCGTAGCCAGTGGCAACCGCGCCCAGCGGGTATTCCTGACCAACCAGGGCATAGAGCGGATACGCCAATGTTGCCGAGGGGGCTGGCTGCCCAGGGAACTTCGGCGCCGGGGCTCTCAGGCCGCTCATCATGAAACGGCTGGTCATGTTCAGCGCATCGGTGAACATCCCCATGGACGCCAGGGTATCGGTAAGTACCGACAGGCGCATGCCGGGGATCGCAACGACAGACAAGGTCAATATCTTCGACGTGGCATCGACCTGAAAGAGGCCGGAGACCAAGGCAATGCAATCTGTCAGTTGTTCGAGGGACAGATCATAGGCTGCAGAGATGCTACTCAGCGTGTCAGTGGCCGCTATCGAATGGCTCACATTTGGCGCTGTCAGCGATGCCCGGGCGGCCAGGAGCGATGCCATTCCTGAGGCCGTGCTATCGGCGATCCGCTTCGCGGAGACTTTATACTGGCGCTGGATGTTCCCGAAGCTGCTGGCATACGGGATGTTGATGATCTGACCGACAGCCAACGGGGCCGTTGTGACCTGGGTGCCATTCCACTGCTGCAGGCTCTGGATCGCCGCCGCCTGGGTTCGCTCGTCGGCCGCGAAGAACGCTTCGGCAATGGAGACCAGTGTGTCGCCCGTCGTGGCTGCATAGGGCAGTATGAAACTGCTGCTGGTCGGGACAGCGACGGCCGGCAGGCTAACGGTTTGGCCGATATCAAGGCCGATTGCGGCGTTGTTGCCAAGCAGTTGGGAGAGCGTGAGGCCTGGGTAGGCCGCCGCCACTTTGGCAAAGGTGTCTCCACTCTGGACCGTGTAGATCGTGTCGTGAGTGGTGGTCTGTGGGATCGAGAGCTTCTGACCGGCTGTTAAAGTCAGGGCCGGGTTGGCCGTGGTCAGCGTCGTTGGATCGAAATCAACGATACGGTCGTACCAGTAGCCAATGATTGAGTTGTAGCTCTCCCCTGCTCGGGTAACTGTGGTCAGATCGCCGAGCGAAATTGACTGGCCCGGGTTTATCACGGTCAGGCTCTCGGCGTTTGTTGTCACCAATTGCTCGGCGGTGACGCCGAATTGCGCCGCCAGCGAGGTGATGCTGTCCGTGGATTTGGCCGTGAAGGTGATGTCACCGAGGGCCAGCGTCACCGTGGTGTTGAGGACGTTCTGTGCGGACTGATTACTGGTCGCGACCATGTAAGGAGTCACCTGAAGGGGTATCAACAACTCTGTCCCGGCGGCCAGTGGATTGAAATTGACGCCTGGGTTGGCAGCCTTCAGCGTGCCGAGGTCGATGCCGAAATCCGCGGCGACCGATGCCCCGCTTTCGTCGGCAATGACCGTGTGCAGGATGCGCATCGCCGGAATCGTGAGTGCGGTTCCGGCCTGTAGATTATTGAAATCCACACCAGGATTGGCGGCCTGAAGATCGGCCTCGGAGACGCCAAAGCATGCCGCGAGCCCGGCCAGCGTATCGCCGGTCTGACTGGTGTACGTGACCGTAGTCGTCGGGATGAACACGGTCTGGCCGACAGTCGGCTCAGCGTTCTGGTAGTCCGGGTTGGCCGCCCTGAGATCCGCTCCGCTCACGCCAAACAGGTTGCCTATCGAGGCCAGCGTATCGCCGGGACGTACCGTGTAGTTGTTGGTAAAGCGGTTGGCGATCGATGTCAGCGAGGCGGCTGCAGTCTGGGACTCGTCGAGTTTCAGGTCAAAATCGGCCAGCAGACTCTTGGCCTGCTGCATCAGGCCCTTGGTCAGCATCTGGAAGTAGTAGCGGAATATGATGGTCGCCATGGAGTCCGGCGTTTCCATCAACTCCGCGGCTCGCAGGGTTGAGCCTGTATCACGGGCCGCGAACTGAGCGGCCAGGTCGGCAAAATACTGTTGGATCGTCTGTTCGTAGTCGCCTTCCGGCACTCGGTCAGACAAGAAGTTGATGGAGAAATCAGGGGTCGACATCGTCAGTTCGGGAATCATGGCCATCAAGGCCATGGGGATCTCTGTGCCGGGGTCCGTGGTCGGCCGGGCCGCGATCAAAAACTGGATGTTGTTGCTGGTGAACAACGTCTCCAATGCGCTGTAGGTAAAGATCGTGGACGCCACATCGTTCAGGGACAGAGCATCCAGAATTTCATCGATCAGCGCAGCCGAAAGGGTCTCATGAGTGTGACCGATCGAATCAGTGATCCATTCGGTGACGAATGTCAGGAACTGGTTGGTACCCGAACGGGGATCCGTCGACGTCTCCATGCCCAGCAACAGGGCTAGGACCGGGTTCATGCTGGTGCCAGGAAAGGTCGGCGCGCCCGGGAAACTGAAGTCGCTGGGCAACGCCTGGGAAATCAACGGGATCGCCGTCACGTTGACTGTCGTTGTCGCCATCAGGTTGAGTGCGGAGCGGCGCAGCAACATCCCGCGCTTTTGGAGCCTGCGTGCGGGTCGGCTGCGAAGCTTCGCGTAGGGCCGCAGGCGCGGCACAAGCGCCTGGGGCCGGTAGGAACCACGCAGGACGTTCTGAGGATTTGAGTTCGAGGCGATAAGCCAGGGAGTGCTGGAGTCTGAGCCTAGGGTGAAGCTCTCGGTGATTGTCGCCGAGAAGGAAAAACGAATGCGGATAAAGACGATCTTGATCGAGACACTGACGCGTACACCCGCACTGATCTCAAGCAGGATGGCCTTGTAGCTTTCCATGTTCAGAGAAACAGAGGCATAGACGGTCAGGTTGACACTGGCCTGGATGATTCCGAAGTCGACGGTCGCATAGACAATACCGACCACCGCCACTGTTCCGCGCAGATGGAGGTAACGCTCCGGCGACAGACTGGGCGAGGTGGGATTGAACCAGGCAAGTACCCCCTGCAGCTGACCACCGACGGTAATGCTGATGCCACCTGACAGAATGCCCAGTGAGATGGTTTTTCCGACACCGATCTGGAGTGCCAGGCCGAATTCGAGCACCGGCGAGAAATTGCCGTTCGAGATAACCGGCACATTGGTCGAGGTCGTCCCGTTGAGCACGGCAAAGTAAAAGCCGCCGTAGCCGATGAACGGGAAAACCTGGACCGAGCCGGATCTGGAAAAATCAGTGAGGCTTGGCGGAAAACCAACGTCGACACGGAAATTTCCGTTGGTATAGATATCCAGGGTGACGATGGGCAATGTAATCGAGACTTCGCCCATCTCGATGTGTCGCATGGCATCGGGCAGCGTCAGTTCGATGTGGTAAACACCAATGGTGTCGCTGATCTTGCGGTACAGGATTTCGAAGCGAAGGCCAGCCAATGAACCCGCCCGGCTTCCGGAAAGTTGGATCAGCAGGCCGTAGAGATTGGGGTCGTTGAAGACGACGCTGAGTTGTACCGTCGACATCGCGGTAAAGCGGGTTCCGATCAGCCAGTTGGAGCCCGCGTCATACGACAGCCCCGGTAACTGTGTGGCCGGATTTTGCTGTGGGTTGCCCGTGGGAACCAACGCTTTCTCAAGGGCCTTGATGACGCCATCCATGGTTGCCGGTGGTGTCCCGCGCAGCGCCATGCGCTGACCAAGGCCAAGGTATTCCAGATCGAAGCTTTGGGTGCCGGTGCCGGGCACAACCGGCGGTGCCTGGTTCAGGGGGTCCCAACTGAGTGGTGCGGCACCGTTCTGGCCGTAATCCTGCCCCAGGAAGTTTCCGCTGAGCTGGAGGTCGAACTTCGACTTGCCATACTGCTTGGTGTACTTCAGGACAAATTTAGTGAGTTTCATGAAGCCCAGATCAACGCTGAGATCCATGTCGACTTCAATGTTCTTGGTCTGGAGATAGACCTTGACCGTCAGGTTCGGCAAGCCGATCTTTTCCAGCACGTTCCAAGGCGAAGAGAGTGAGATGTTCCGACCGGGGTCGGCGAACTCCAACAGGAAGCTGAACAGGTCGCCGACAGTGCTGTTATTCAAACTGACTGCAACGTAGGTGTTGGCGGCGACGTTGTTGTCTTTGTGATAAGTGACCGACAGGCTCTTGTAGCTGAAGATGATGTCAGTGGTGGTGGGATCGAAGACGTATGCCACGCCCAGGAGCATGCCATTGATATCGACGATGCCCCGCACATAACCGGAATACTGTGCCGGATCAGTGGAGGTCACGCGGCTGGATCGCAGCATGAATTCAGCCGTGATGGACACTGGCAAAATGTCCAGTTTCCACATCACCTGGACGTTGACCGTGTAGGTGTTGTTGCTGGTGTCGAACTGGCATTGCAGGTAATTGATGGCGATGTCCGGTACGGCGTCGGCGATCCAGGGCAGGAGCTGACGAGCGACATCGGCGATCTTCATCGGTGTGTCTGGCGACATCGTACCGGTTAGCACCCACCCTGCCGAACCGGAGCTGTTATAGGCCGTTGCGTAAAACTCAGAGCCCAGGAACACAAATGAAGTCGAGAGCTGAGCGGTTGTTTTCGCCGCCGACTTGTCGATCGCCAGGCCAAGACTGTCAATCTCGATCAGTGTCAGCCCGCTACCCAGATTGATTGACCAATCAGCCCCGGTAAAGAGCGCTTGACCATTGAACGCGTAGTAGCCGTTGTTGACATCCACCGCAGCGCTGAGCGTCTCGAACACACAGCCGCTTTGCGGGATGCCCGTTATACCGACAACCGAAAGCAGGTCGGAAACGTCAATAACGTTGTTGTTGTAGAACCGGCCGATCAATGAGGGGACGGATACACCTGCGTAGAAGCTAAGGGCCTCGTTACCGAAGAAATGGAAATTGCCTCCGACGCCAATGCTCAAGCTCAATACATTGGAGAGCACCATGGAGAACGAGAACTCGATGCTATCGAGGTTCGCCGCGTTGAGGGGCAATAGCGAGACAGACGTGTCCTCGACCACTTTCGTCGTCATGACCGACGATGTGGCTCCGCCATAGGTCAGCGACAACGAAATGCGGGTAACGTTGAGTGCGCTTCCGAGGGGAAAACGTGGCGGGACATAAGCGGCGAGCTGTGTACCGACGAACAGCGCCGCAAGGCTCGAAAGATCCGGAATACTGAGTTTCCAGCCATCCGAGGTGCCGAAAACCGGACCGGTCCCATCGTTGACAGGCAAGACGCTCGACATCGGTACGGCACTCACTGCCAATTGCCCGGCAGGGATCTCACCCACCAATTGGCCCGCGCCACCGGAAGACGAACTCGTCAACGAGATTTGCGCCTTGAAAGTGAGCAGCCCGGCCTGCGCGGAGGTGGTGGCCAGCTTGTTTGAGAGCGAGAAAACGGGACATGCCGTGCTGGGGTCCGCCCAGCTTGTGATGGAGCCGGTCACCGGGGAAATGGCACCGCTCCAGAGTTTGGCATAGGTCTTTGGAGGAACCGGCACGCCTGAAAAAGTCAGCGTGCTGCCCGATGCGGCTGACGCCGCAGTCAGGCCGGCCCCAGTGAAATCATATTGGCCCGGAACATCATTGGCGATCTTGGGGAATGTGATACCCAGCACCTGCCCGTCACCCAACGTGACCGCAAGGGATAGCTGCGCCACGCCATTGCTGTCGACACTGAACACTGCGGTGGCAGCCGGCATCGCGAATCCCATGAAGGTTCCGGCCAGCGTGCCAGCCAGTGTGATGACCTCGCCCGGCGGCGCTGCACTTGAGAGCGCCATCTCGAGACTGGCGCCTGGAAACAGCGTGGTATCACTGAGCAGCGCTGTGACCGGTGCCGATCCCAGCTCATTGTTGGCCGGAAGTGCCAGTCTCGTATTTGAAGCGTTCAGGTAGTCATTGGTGTGGAGGCTGGTCCAAAGATCCTGGATGTTCATTGCTTGGCTCCCTGCCTTTTGATCTCGTGTTGCGGCGCGATCAGCACCGCATTTCCGTGCCTGGTGGCCTTGAGACGGCTGGCAGCATTGTTGCCTGTGCCAGCGTTACCACCCGCGCTGTTTTTCAGGTACGCGGCGTACCAGCCCAGGGCGCCGCTGGTCGGGGCGTCCGGATTGCCGAACATCAGCATGTTGATCTGCCCGTTCGGCGGGAAACTGAGACTCAAGAACTTCAACGCGATGTCTTTGAGCTGAAGAATGTAGGTCGGTGGCTGGACCAGGAACGAAACATCACCGAACGCCAACTTGAGCACACCTTGCAGCGAGATAGCCCGATCACCGCCGCTGACGCCAGGCATGCTGAGGCCTACATAGTTGCTAACGCCGTTCACATTGGGCGCCCATCCCAGCATCAGCGATGCGGTAAAGCCCGCCTGCGCAGCGAGAGCGCCTAGAGAACCGAGATCCAGCTCGAACTCCAGACCGAACCATGGAGCCGTGAGCACGCTTCCCTGAATCGGAGAGTCAACAGGCATGAAGCCCATCGAGTCCGGCGTCGCCTGCTCTGTCCCCTGTACCAACCCAGTGAGTCTCATCGGAAAATGGGCGGCCAAACTGAGCACTCGAACTTCGCTGGCGCCCTGGTCGAGCAAGATTTTTGTCGCATCGAACACAAACGTTCGATAAGTCGGCGACGCTTGATCGAAGGTCATGTCTATCGACAACGCCGAATAGACCAGGCCGCCCCCTACTCCGCCGAGATCGATGACAGCCTGCTCTGGACCATAGGAAAAAAGATCGAACCCGGTCTGCGGCAGGAACGAAACCGACCCGCTTAGCTGGAAAAGAGAGTTGACCGTGGTGTCGCCTGGATCATCGTCATCACTGGTAACGGTGATGAAGGACGCGGTCTGAATGTTGACCATGTAGAGCGTGCTGCTCGACATGCTGTAGGACGTGGGACCATTGCTGGTGAAGGAGTAGGTCCCTACCCCACCGCTCTTCTGGTAAGTACCGTACAAGACCAGATTGTTATCGGACGCGTTTTCCTGGGTCGATTGTTCGCCGAAGAGTTCATTGATCATCAGCTCGATCGAACTGGAAAACGAAATGATTTCTGAATTGGCGATCCCGACCGTCAGTGACAGCACCTTGTAGTCATAGGCCTGGGTGCTGGTCAAAGGCTCAAGCGAGTTATAGTCGATAAGGCCGAACGCTGAGCTCGCTGTCGTCACGTACTCCGCGGCACCGGTGACGACCGGAGTGACGGTGATGCCTAAATGGTGGGCCTGGAACTTTGACGCGTCGATGCCTGCGGCAAGTCCTTCCAACTGCGGCGGCAGTCCGGAAAGAGGAACCTCTCCGTTCAACACAAGTATGCCGTTCCAGTTGGCGCTCAGCATCACCGTATTGACGAAGTAGCTGAGGTCGGTATCACCTGCTTCCAGCCGGGTTATCGCCTCATCGAAAATGTCTGAGATGATCTTTTGGGTCGCCGCCGTCGACGTATTGAAGGCGTCGCCCTCAGTCCATTGGGCGGTATCTGCAACGATTTGTACCAACTGCTTATCGCAGAACTTAAAAATGACGATGGAGTTGTGATCCGCCCAGCGCCATGGGGACAAGTCAAACTCCCAATCCGCGACGAAGAGGCTTAAATCGCCGGCATAGGAACGGATTGTCTGGGCCCAGGTGTCGTACTGAGCGGCCGTCAGGACACCTTGCAGCGAAATGTTCAGCGCGGCTTCATCCGGCCACATGCCAGAACCGGGGCTGACGCCCACCACCAAAGGGGCGATCGCCGTCGTCACTGCCGAATCCGTGATGACATTTGTCAGGGTCAGATAGCGTTCCTGCGTCAGGACATAGGGGAAGCTGCCACAGGCCGCGAAGCGATCACCCGCGGACATGATGAGCGCCAACTGGTTTGTTTGCAGCGCGTCCTTCAACGGTCCATCGACGGAACTGAGCACGACGGTGTTACTGCGATACATCGGCACGACTGAAGGAGAGTTACCGAGCGTCAGGTGCGCCCAACCCAATTCGCTCCCGGCCTGGTTGAACTCGAGCAGCAGACCTTGGGGGGGCGTACCGAACGGGGGTGAGGGCAGCGTTGCCGTGGATGCGGTGAAGCCGCTCGTGCTGAGATTGATCATCTGCTGGATCAGCGCCTTGCGCTTGGGCGCCCAGGCTTGCATTTCGAACTGTGAGAGGTCTTCGGTGGTCAAGCCGACACCGACCGTCACACCGGCGTAAGGCAATAGCGGATAACTACCCTGCTCATCTTCAAGCGCGTTGGCGCGGAGCGCTGAAGGTGCAAGGGCCCCGAGTTCCACTGGCAGATAGTTCAAGAACGGAGAGGACGCGTCCCCCGGTCCATTGTGCAACACCGAGCTGTCGGGTTGCGCGAAGTAGGTCGAGCCATCGTCTACGGACAGGTAGGCCCATGAAGTCCGGCCTGCTCCAGTGAGTGGCCCAAAGACGCGCCTCGTGTAACTGGCTCCGGTGCCGGTGGCGGCTCTGAGCGTCGCTGCGAACGCCGGTTGATTCGGAACGAAATTCAGCGTCGCTGACGCGTTGACACCCAAGTACTCCACCGCCGATAAGCCACACATCAGTGTTGCGCTGAGATCGGGTGCGGAACCGGGCAGCGACGCCTTCCCGGTCGCAGACAGCGATACCGTGAAATCCCCGCAGGGCGTCATGGCGACGGTCTTTTTGCCTGCCAGAACGACAGGGTTGCCGCTGGCATCAACCGCAAGGAGGCGATCTGTGAATACCAACGAGGCATTGGCTGCGGGTGCAAGGTTGACCGTTTCGCCAACGGCTGTGCGGTAGGTTGAGGCCAGTGGCGACTGATTGGCGGTAAACCCTGCGAAACTGCGCAGATGGTCGAGCGGTGCCAATGGATCGAGCGTCATGTCCAGTGAGAGGCCAGAGGTGCCGAAAACCAGAAACCTGTGGCTCGCGCTTTGAGCGTAACCGCCGCCAACCGGCGCGGTGTAGGAACGCAGACCGATATCCAACTGTTCGGCTGCGGCCTCTGTGACGGACACCGAGAACCGAAAGCAACCCGAGGTGGAACTTGGACCAAGCACATTGATAGCGCCGCCGCTCAGCCAAGGCAATTGATAAGGCTGGCGAGAGCCGAATGGCGTTACCGACCAGCTATTGCCGTTTCCAGAGATGGACAAGCTCAATCCATCTTCGGAAACGGCAAAAATGGAACCACTGTCGATATTGATGGATAAATTCGCACCCTGGATCTGCGCCGACCGGATTACGACAGCCTGCGCGCTGGAGCGGGTCGCATAGACCACCATTCCACTTAGCCCGACCGCAGGATTTTCAATGTTTTGAAACCACGCGGCAAACGCACCCGCTCTGGCGCTGTTGGCAAAATAGACTTGAGCGGCTGCAACAAAACTGTCTATTTGAGCCGGTACCAGTCCAGGGACAACGATGAACCAGCCCCCTGAGGAGATGGCATCGGACAAGCTCAACGTTTGCGGCCCCGTCAAACCCGCCGGCAGCAGGTACGCCATCCACACGCTATCACCTGGCGATAAGGTGTCTGGCACATATAAGCTGGTCTGCGACGGATATTGACAAAGGGCTGACATTTTCTTGCCTCGTAATAGGACTATTGCTGTGACTGCTCCCAACGGATAGAGCCGTCGCTTTGTATAATTCCAGTGCCATAAAACTCGTGATCTTTGTCGTAAACCGTTACGGCCTGACCGCCGAAAACTTCTTGATAGCAATACACCGTGATGTCGCCGTCAGCGTCTACCTGCATGGTAAATGGATCATCCGCGACAACGTCTGGTGCAAATTCGATAAAAGCGCTGCCCAAAGTGCTTCCGAGTTTTATATTGTAATACTCCCAGATACGACTCAGCGCATTGCCTACAGGCAGAGCAAGGGCGACCTTGCCAGACGCCCCCTGATAATAAGAAGCCGACTGATAAGTGGTTAAGAACGGGGTGTATGATGTTTTGATGGCATAAGCGTCATATTGCGGGGCGTTGAATTCAACGTACCAGTTCTTACTGCCGTCTGCGTATACATTGGTTATCGTCGCGTATTTGTCTGGAGTTGTCGTGAACAACCTGTAAACTTCCACGATCGGCTGGTCCCCTCCTGTTGCCAAATCGTTGGAAGCTGCTCCAGTTGCGCCCTGAATACATTGTTCCGGAATAATGAAGTCTGTGTCCGCGTACAGTCGAGGTGACATAAATATAAAAAAAATGGTTAATAATGCAAGGCAGCGGTTCATTTGAATGTCACTCCCCAATATATCGCCATATGATCGGATACATTTTGCCGCCAACCGAGCCCGGACAGGCTATTGGTGGTGAAGTAGCAAGAGGGATCACCCGTCAGGGAGACGCCGGTGATTATGAGGTGATCATAAGGACTGGACGGAGCCCCCTTGGTGGTCAGGCTGGTCGGATCATTATCCGGGCAAGCCTGCGGAGCGGTTGTTGGATTCGCGACTGGGTCAACCCATTTAAAGCCTGTCTGAAAGACGTTTTTCTTATTGGTCACCGCGAGGTTCCAGTCGCCGCCGATGATCACTGGAAAGCCTTTGGGCGGAACCTTTATTGTTCCGTAGGTCGTCGTGGTGAGGCTCTTGAAAAACGCACCCGCTGCCGTGGCTTCGTCCTGACGTGGTTTCACCGTTTTACCGAAAACAGAATGGATATTGGCAAACCATGCATATTTATCTGCCTTACCCGTTACCTTTATTTTTGTGAGTATCGCGTAGGGAGGGCGACTGAACGAAGCGCTTGGCGCGTTGATATAGGCTACTACTGTTATTTTGTTGGATTTGTAAACGTAGCAATAAGCCTCCTTATAAGAGCTGGCCCCCTTCATCCCAGAGCAATCTTTCTGAATTCCGGTACCCAGCCCAGTACAGGGTACGGATGTCTGCATTGTCTCTTGTAAAAACAATATATCCACTGTAGCCATTAGCACTTTTATTTGATCGCATTTGCTCTTTGTGGTTGCCGTCGTTCCCCATCCAAGATGCAGCGCATTCAAAGAGCCTACCGTCAGATCAGCTGCATGTGCGTTGGCGATCAGAAACAGCGCAACAACCCAGGCCGAGAGGGAAACGCTCAACTGCCGAAGCATAATTCCACCCCTTCAGGTGATATTTATAGAGTCGCCCTTGAGAAGTGGCGAGTCATACTGATCCCCGGCTTTGCCCAAGTAGACCGGAGGCTGTGCCGAATTAGACGGAAGAAAGATAAAGTTGGCTTGATAATACTTGGTGGTCGCCGCCGCGCTCGGCGCCCCGGTATTCTGCAGTCGCCGGTTCATTCCAAGATTCAAGTCGGAATTGATGTTGTTGCTGTTCCGGTACTGGGCCGATGTCGGGTCTGCATATTCTGCAACCAGGTTTTTTATCGTGGTCCCCAATGGTACGGACATCGGATTGCCGTTCAGCAGCACGGTAATCTCGGGGACCAGCATCACTCTGCTGGTGAAGCTGATGCTTACAATCGGGTTTCCGCTCGCTTGCCTGCCGCAGCCGGTCCCCCCCTTCATAATGTCGGTCGTGGCGGCTTCGAGATCGGCAAATGTGTCGGCTCCGATCAACCATGAACTGAGCTGCTGCTGCGAGCCGCTATTATCCAGTGAGGCCGAACCGGTGATTATCGTCGGGAGGATCACTCTCAGATGGCGGCGGGTATTGCCACCCAGGCACAGATCGAGCGGACCGGCCGCCAATATCGGGCAGGTCGCCGCAGGATTAGTCCCGTATCCCGGGGCGAAGGCGCCAGCAAACGCATCCAGCGAGAGAGAAAGATCGGGTCTCTGGACCACACGAAGCCGGCTCATACCGGTGTTGGCGAAGGCGTTGTATCCATAGCCAGGTCCGCCAGGTGGATCGCAGTATTGATACCCTGCCCATTCAACTCGCAAGTTCATTCCTGGGGCGAGGTCGACAAGCTGATTGACCGGATCGAAACTGTAGAGGTATGGGAGCACCTCATCGATCCTTAGAGGCATGGACAATGCCACACGATTGAGTAGCGTCACAGCTGCGCCCGGCAGAAGTCCGCCAGTTGCCGATGCAGCAGAAACTTCAAGCGCTTCAACTTGCTGGCGAAACTGTTTGAAGGCCGCCAGCATCTGGGTCCTGGTGGTTGGATCCTGGCTATATACCGACGCAGCGGTCACGCTGACCAAGGCAAGAAACGTCGTACTCGAGTAACTCGTTTGCACAAACGAGAGCGTGAACACCGAGTTCTGTGAACTGGTGATACCCGGTGTTGCCGTCGTTGTGTTCGGTGCACACACCGTGATGACGTAGATCAATAGCGGCTTGGTATAATCCGGCGTCCCCACGGTTATAGGTGGAATCAGGAACGGCCCCTCGGTCCCAGTGGATGTAGTGGGGGGCAGCGCGTTCGAAAAACTGTAAGAGCTGGTAGCCATTCGCGTACCTTTCCCTGCTCAACTACTGATATTAGTGACGAGGTATTGAGCGGTTGGGCTCAGTGTCCCGACATTGATGCTGCTACATTGCGCCGTGAGGGTATCGCTGGTGATCGATACGTTTACGGTCAAGGCAGCCCCCTGATCTCGCTCCCAAGAAACAACCAGCGATCCACCATTGGCGGGCAAGAAGGAAATACTTCCACCAACGGAGGAGAAGGCATTTACTGCCGCATTGAAGTAAGTAAGCGCGCCTGCTGGCGCGAGAATCGTGTCCGGTAGAGGTATGCCATTCCCCTCCTGAGGAACCCAGCTTCCATACGTCAGAACTCCAACGGTCAGCGTTAAAGCGGTGTCACTTGAATTTTGTATCGCAACTTGAACGACATAAACGCCGTCCGCTTGCTCAATCGGCATGATCCTGATCCTCCCACAGCGCAAGAGAGGGCCGACACTTCAGTGCCGGCCCTCCCTTTCAGAGACGATCAGAAATCGCCGCTCTTGACTGCTGCTACGATCCTGGCGGTCGTACTTGCATTGGAAATGATCACTTGCAGAGTGGGATTATTGGTCTGGGCGTTGATGATCTGATTACTGACAGCCAGATCAGTTGCCGTGTTGCTCACGCTACCGGAGACTGGGGAGCCCGACGGCCAGTTCCAGGTTGGATTGATGGTGCCCCCAGCGGCTGGAGTCAGTAAGAGCTGGCCTCCGAGAGCCGTCAGGGTGTTGGGTACACCGTTGACGTAGGATTGCTGGGTAGTTGCTTCAATCACCGTGCCGGGAACCGGCGCCGACGCCCACTCTCCGCCAGTCAGGAGGCCGTAGTTGACGGTGATGTCAGCGCCGCTTGCATTGAAGATTTCGATGGTAAGGGAACGTACGAATGTGCTCATCCTTGGCCTTCCATTGGGTTGTTTAGTGGCAACATGCCATGTGCGAATTCCAGGCTAGTAAACAGGGGTTTGTTCCGCAAGGTTGATCCGAAGAATTTTTTAGGAGGTCCGCACAATTCAGAGATTCGCCAAATCGCTAAAATATCTGTAAGCGTCCAGGTGAACAGGCCCCGCTTCCATAGAGACCTCCGAGCCTCACAATTGAGGCTCTTAGGAGGTGCCATGAGCAATCAGATCCGGGACAAATCACACCGCTCAATTCTGAGCTTGCCAGGGACTACCCGATTTCCAACCAGATCCCAAAACATGTTTTTTGAAAACCAGCATCCATCACCCTTTGGACTGCGACCGTCAGTGGTCGGGGCGGCGAGGCTAAGACGGGTAGGGAGAACTAGGTCTATGAACATCAAACGATGAACAGTCGCATTCAGTTCGAGAGCTTGAGTCAGTAAATCTCAGGTCCGTGAGCTGCTTATGAACATCTGACATCGCCCACTTGTTAAATCACATAATCGAGCACCTAGTAAACACGACTTTTCTGATGGGCGTGACTGATCTAAGAAAATGAGAAGCGTCGACGCAAAAAAAGATACTGAGTTATCAAGCACGTAGGCGTTTCCCTCGAAATTCGCCGGGACCGTGCGTAACCGATTAGTGAGATTTTGCACCCATACACGCACCACAGCCCTGACACAATAATAAATAACAGTTTTAAGTGCTCAATAAAATTCGTTGAGTACCAAGGCATTACAAGCCTGCCCTGACAAAGTAAATGATAGGTTTTTATAGACAAATAAAATGATAAATCTCGATGGCATAGTTGATGAGATTCGGACCAAGGCGCTTAACTCGTGACTTGATAATTTTTCTGATCGCAGGTTAAATTTCCGATTAGTGCGATCGAGTCGAGACGTAGCCGATGCGACCTATACCTATTTTTGCGAGCGCAAGCGAAATCGCCTTGGATGCTCATACATATTTTTATCGTCATCCAGACGTTAAAACCTACCTAGAAAGTTTCGAGGTACGCTTGCTCGCTTCGCGCTTCGCTGAATTGGCGCGAGAATTTGTTGCTAGCTACGTAACTGCTGATATTACCAATGAAGTGCTCGCTGGTTTTGGGTCGGTTAGATCAATTGTGGAACGCCTGCTGCTATGGAGCTGGGAAGTGAAGAATTCGCCACTGAACCTGATCGATGCCTTAGGGTTTAGATCATTTCTAGAGTTCACGTCTTCTCCTCCGACAGAATGGATAAGTTCTTTTCCGCACCGCCGATTCATCCGGCATCATAATGGTGAATACATTGTAAACCCTGGTTGGCGACCATTTTGCCGAAAGCAAGGTGAGTCCGAAATGTTAAAGAAGAATATGTTGATTGTAGTATGCTCGGCATGTTCAAGGTTTTTTGATTTTTTGATCTCTAAACAGGTTCTCTCCCACAACCCCGCTAGGCATGTGGAGCCGCTGTTTTTGGCTGGAATATCAAACGAAAGCGTCACAGTTGACCGGGGCGTCCGAACGCTTCACTTGAATCATCTGATTTTAGCTGCGTCTGAGCTATGCAAGCGAAATGGCAATTACGAAAGAGCCCTTTTCATCCTGGCGATGACTAAGTACCTGCTAACACCTATCCGTTTCCTGGCAAACTCTAAAGGATGGGTGCCGTCGTTGAGCTTTTTTGTCGAGAAAAAGTCTTGGTTTTACGAGCCGAATTACAGGGGCGTAATCTTTCGATCAAAGATACCACGAGACTTTTTGCCTTTTCTCGAGCGCTATCTAGTAAGTCGAGGCTTGCGCATGAAACCTGGGGACTTTGAAGGACTGCCTCTTTTCCTTACGCAGTATGGGCGCCCAGGGCTTTCCCAGCGTCAGATTAGGAATGTTGTTAGAGAGGTTACCCTTAAGGCCGCGAGCATGATGCGTGACTCGGGCTGTTCGCCTCAATCGTATAGTCCAATTGAGGCTGCAACTCTAGATGCGCTAAGGGATGCAAGTATAAGATTGTGCTTAGTCGAACATGGGATCTTTGAGACGCAGCGCAGGCTAGGCAATGAACAAATAACATCCGTTATGCAACGTTCATTCGCGCTGGCAGAATCACTCAGCCAGGACAGAGATTATTTTGATGACGCTTGAAGGTTCTAGCGGTACGCATACGCCTGGGTATGACACCCATAAAAAACGTGTGCATGCCCTCCTCTCACCAAATTTCCGCCTATGTGAATTGGCGGAAATTGGGAGGCCGTCACTGACGTGACCTGCGACGTATGCAGTTGTTCTACGCTCAGGGCCGCGGGTGGTTACCAGTATGGAACTCTACAGGCCCACTGGGGGTATGGCAGTGAGCACGACGGTCAGCGATTTGAGGTGCACCTCTGTGAGCACTGCTTTTTTTTCTTCCCGCGCCGATAATGCTAGCTGATTGGCTTCAGGGTCGTGGCGATAATACAGAGGCCATGAAGACCCTGGATGACGCGATTGCAGCGCATCCCGATGAAGCACAGCTGCACTATGCGTCGGGGCTGTTGCGGGTAAGGCTCGGCATGCCAACAAAGGCATACGTTGCCTTGCAGGCTGCCGTAAAGTGTGCACCGCTCGATGCACGTTATGCTTTTACCCTGGCGGTGGCGAAAATCGAACGAAACGACGCAGCAGGCGCAAGGCAACTATTAATGAACCACCGCGGCTACAAGCCTGCCCAAGACCTGCTTGAACGCCTGAATGCAGAAGGTATATGGCGAATGCCGACGTCAGCCCCTTTTGCCTTTTCGAGGCTCTCAGGTGCTTGCTAATTCTGTTGTGAGGCAATATCGGCGCTGCCTGCAGGTTCGTCTGCCGCGCAACGCATTCTGAGCCAGAGATAGCAGGAAACCGATCCCGCCCCGGCCACTGCGATTGCCAGGCACATCGTGCGGGGCGACCCGTCGGCGAAACTCCCCACCGCAGCACTGAACATCGCGCCAATCGCGAACTGGCTGGACACTGCCAGCCCCGCGGCGGCACCTGCGTTGGCCGGAAACAGCTTTAGCAGACTGGCCACACAGTTGGCCCCCACCAAGCCTGTGACACTGACATACACCACCACAAACAGCACGATAGCGACCAGGCCGGGCGTCTCAACACTTCCCAGTACACCAAGGCCTAGTGCCGCCGCACTGACCATGGCGGCGCCTACTCCCAGCATCGCCAAGGGACCGATTCGGCTCACCAACCGCGCATTGAGCAGCGTCACGAGGATCACACCTGCAATGTTCAGGGCGAACAGCCATCCGTAACCCTGAGGCGATACCCCGAAGTACTCGATGTATACAGAGGGCGAAGCAGTGATGAAGGCAAACATCCCGCCGAACGACAGCGCCATGCACAAGATGTATGCCAGTGCCTGGGCATTGCGCGCAATGTGCCAGTACCCAGCAAGCGCCATCCCTAGTGAGCCAGCCCGACGCTCGACAGGGTGGGTTTCAGGAATGTAGCGAGCGCTGGCGAGCAGGCAGACAGTGGCGAACACAAACAATCCGGCAAAGATGCTCCGCCAACTGTGGAGTTGCATCAGGAGGCTGCCGGCCAGTGGCGCGACCAATGTCGCCAGCATGGTCACCAAATGCATCAGAGAGAGGATCCGGGCGGCCTGGGTGAGGGAGAAAATGTCACGCACAATTGCTCTGGCAAGCACTGCAGCGGCAGCGCCGCCCAGCGCCTGCAAGAAACGCCAGGCGATCAGCGTTTCGATCTTGCTAGCCAGCAAACAACCGACCGTCGCGCCCAAATACAGCACGATCCCCCACATCAATACTGGCCGTCGACCAAAGCGGTCGGAACACGGCCCATGCATGAGCATGCCGATGCACAAGCCGGCGAGAAACGCGCCGATGGTCATTTGCACACCGCTATTCCCTGCATGCAGCTCGCTGGCAATGCTCGGCAGGCTTGGCAGGTAGGTGTCGATTGAAAGAGGAGCAAACGCTACCAGGGCGGCGAGCAATACGATCAGGCGGTTTGGATTGGTCAACATGTGGGCTCCGGGCAACGAGAAGCGATTCGATAACTTCTTAACATTCTGCCTTGAACGGGGCAAAATAGTTAACAAATTAATTAAATGCCTGGCGGGAATTCTTGTGACCTTGCGCCTGAACGTGATCGATCAAACACCTGTACATCAACACCAGAGCCTAACCACTGCTCCAGCACTATCGTTGGACCTGGCCATCGAATGCGAACGGGCTGGCTATCACCGTTATTGGGTAGCGGAACATCACAACAGCATTCAGTTCGCGGGCAACGCTCCGGAAATTCTCTTGACCCGCATCGCGTCCGCTACCCAGCGCATGCGTGTGGGCGCTGGCGGCGTGATGCTCAGCCATTACAGCCCCTACAAGGTTGCCGAAACATTCGCACTGCTCGGCGGCCTGTTCCCTGGGCGGATAGACTTGGGAATTGGCCGAGCGCCCGGTGGAAATGCCTTGAGCAGTCATGCGCTGGCTGCCCCTGGCGAGTTGCCGGAATCAGACGAGTTTCCTGCCCAGGCTGCCGCGCTCTGTGCGTTTCTGCGCGCAGACTTCCCTGACGGACACGCTTACAGTTCGCTTGCCCTGGCACTGTCCGCCGATACGATGCCTTCATTGTGGATGCTGGGCTCAGGCGGGGCCAGTTCGCATCTGGCCGGTCAATTGGGCATGGGCCTAGCACTGGCGCAGTTCATCACGCCTCGCGCCTGCTCACCATCCATTTTCAAGGATCATCAATACGCTTGGCGCAAGGCTGGACGGGCCAGTGCCCCTCCCCGGCTGCTCGCCGTGGCGGCAGTCTGTGCCGAGTCGGATGAAGAGGCCAGTTTCATTGCCGGTACCGCCGTATACCGCAAGCTCAGCGCTGGCAAACGCCCGCGTGAGGCCCTTCTCAGCCCGTCCCAGGTGCAGCAGCGTTACCACCAGATGGGCTCGGCGGAACGTGCCGAATATGACGCGACCATGGCTGGCATGGTGGTCGGCTCGGCACAGACCTGTCGGCGGAGAATTGCGCAGTTGGGACGCGAATTCGGAAGCGAAGAAATTGGAATCGTCACTGTAACTCACCGCTTTGAAGACCGTTTGCGCAGTTACCAATTGCTCGCCGGCACCTGCGTGTAACGCAAGGTAGCGCGGTGAATCAAGGCTCGATGCGCTTCAGTTCGTTCAGCAAGCTCATCAGTTGATCGAGCTTGTCCTCACCAAATTGCATTTGGATCTTGCGGTAATTGGCTTCCATACCGGCGCGCATGGATTCGAAGCAAGTCTGGCCTGTATCGGTGAGCGTCACGAATACGCGGCGCTGGTCTTCGACGCCCTTGCGCCGACAGACCAGACCGTCGCGCTCCAGGCGGCTGAGCACCCCAGTCATGCTCGGTTTGAGGATACAAGCCAGGTGCGCGAGCTGATGGCTTTCCAACTCTCCTTGCTGATGCAGGATGCGAATGACACGCCACTGCTGCTCGGTCAGCTCATGCTCATTGAGCAGCGGCCTGAAAAATGCCATTGCCGCCTCGCGGGCCTGGAGCAAGCTCAGCGTCAACGACGGTTGCGTTTTGGTCATAGTTGGAACCTATAGCCCTAGTTCGAGAAGGCAGAGTAGGGATATCCAAAGGCTGCGACAACCATCGCCTCCATGAAAAGTACCAGCCGTTCCACGGAAAAACCATTCAAGACCCCGCGGCAAGCTGCGAGCATCACTGGCACACACCAATGGCGCTCTGCAGGTATCGTTTCGTGGTCCCATCACAGCAGACCCGCCTGCCGCTGCCGATACTCGCCCGGCGTCAGCCCAGCGTAACGGTTGAAGAAACGGCTGAAATACGCCGGGTCTTTAAACCCAAGCTGATAGCAGATTTCGTTGACCGAGCTTCCGGAAAACAGCAGCAGTCGTCTTGCCTCCTGCATCAGCCGCTCCAGCACCAGGCGCTTGGAGGGCAGGTCGGCGATGCGCCGGCAAACATCATTGAGCCGGGCTTCCGTGACCCCGATCTGCGCTGCATAGCGCACCAGTGGCCAATGTTCGAGGTAGTGCACCTCGATCAGCGCATTGAACCGATGGAAGACTTTCAGATCTTCGTGCCGGGCGGGTGTCGCCTCGCGCGAGTTGGGGCACAGGCGCAGCAGGCTGATCATGATCAGGCGCGTGAGCGACTGCAACGCCGCATCTCGCCCAGCAGACGCGTTGGCAAACTCATTGCTGAGCGCTTCCAGCCACTGCCCCAGACGCAACGCTTCGGCCTGGTCGCTCGCTGGCACCTTGGCCAGCGCGACGCATGCCGGGCGCACCTGCATGCCTGCAGGCAACAGACTCGCGTCTGCCTCGATCAATTGCCAGACCAATTGTTGACGCACCGTCAGCACGTGCCCGTCGCTGTCCGGGTCGGTCACAAAGGAATGGGCCACCGTCGGCGGCGTGAGGAAGAACATCGGCCCCGACTCGATGAATTGTTGGTCGTCGAGATACACCCTCACGGTACCGGATTTCACGTAGTGCATCTGAAAAAAACGATCATGGCGGTGCACCGGCATGTTGCGCCCAAAGAAGCCGGCCAGGTTGCCAAGGCGATCGTAGTGCACCTCGCTGTCGCTGTAGCGCTGGTCATACACCTGGCCGATATTGATGTTCGGGATGGGGCGCCGATTGCTCATTACTGCTTGTCCACCAGTGGTTATCCGCAGATTGCCGAGACTCATGTTGCACTCGCCATGCGCGAGCAACAAGGGAAGCCTTGACCATCGTTAACATATTAACTATAACATTAACACGTTAACAAATTTACGGAGCGGTTCGCTGCTCCACCACTGCCAGGAGAAAAGCATGAGCCATGCCTTGCATGACATTGCGAACGGCACCGTGTTCGGAGTAGCGCTGAACTACAACGGTTTGCTGCAGCAGCGTCTGGCCGAGTTCGAACAACCGCCCTACAAGCAGGCCCCGGTCAAGCCGGTGCTGTTCATCAAGACCCCGAACACGCGCAACGCCCACGGCGCCGACGTGATCCAGCCTGCCGGTGAACGCCTGCAACCTGGTCCTGCACTGGGCGTGGTGATCGGCAAAGATGCCAGCCGGGTGAGCGCCGCCGAGGCCCTCGAGTACGTTGCCGGCTACACCATCGTCAACGAATACAGCCTGCCGGAAGACAGCTACTACCGCCCAGCGGTCAAGGCCAAATGCCGTGACGGCTTCTGCGCCATCGGCCCGGAACTGGTGCCAGTATCGGCCATCGCCGACCCGCACCAGCTGACCCTCAAGCTCTACGTCAATGGCGTGGTGATGCAGGAAAACACCACCGCCAACCTGGTACGCAGCATCCCCCAGCTGATCGCCGAATTGAGCGAGTTCATGACCCTGCACGCTGGCGACGTATTGATCACCGGCACACCCGAAGGCCGTGTCGACGTCAAACCGGGTGACCACGTTGAAGTCGAGATCACTGGCCTTGGCCGTCTGGCCAACACCATCGTTGCCGACGCGGAGGAACAGGCATGAAACACGCACGCATCCGCCATGAAGGCAGCATTCACGCCGTCACCGTCGAAGCTGGCGACGCGGTACGCCTGGCCGATGGCCGACTGCTCAGCGCCGACCAGGTGGAGTGGCTGCCACCGGCCAACGGCAGCATGTTCGCCCTGGGCCTGAACTATGCCGACCACGCCCGTGAGCTGGCCTTCGCGCCGCCCACCGAACC
The DNA here is from genome assembly GCF_047039205.1 of Pseudomonas sp. SC11. NCBI lineage: Bacteria > Pseudomonadati > Pseudomonadota > Gammaproteobacteria > Pseudomonadales > Pseudomonadaceae > Pseudomonas > Pseudomonas sp. SC11. Next base: position 2,797,379 of record NZ_CP178183.1, read on the forward strand.
GCTGGCCTTCATCAAATCGCCGGGTACCTACACCGGCCATAACCAGGTTACCTGGCGCCCGGACAACGTCGAGTACATGCACTACGAGTGCGAGCTGGTGGCGGTGATCGGCAAAGCGGCGAAAAACGTCAAGCGCGAGGACGCCCTGGACTACGTTGCCGGCTACACCGTGTGCAACGACTACGCCATCCGCGACTATCTGGAAAACTACTACCGCCCCAACCTGCGGGTGAAAAACCGTGACGCCACCACCCCGGTCGGCCCCTGGATCGTCGATGCGGCCGATGTGCCCGATGTCAGCAACCTGAAGCTGCGCACCTGGATCAACGGGGAGCTGAAGCAGGAAGGCACCACCGCGGACATGATCTTCGACATCCCGCATCTCATCGAATATTTCTCGAGCTTCATGACCCTGCAGCCGGGCGACATGATCGCTACCGGCACGCCGGAAGGCCTGGCCGATGTGGTGCCAGGCGATGAAGTGGTGGTGGAGGTAGAAGGCGTCGGTCGCCTGGTCAACCGTATCGTCAGCGAAGCTGACTTCTTCAAGAACAACAAGGCATGAGCAACATGATCAAGCACTGGATCAACGGCCGTGAGGTCGAAAGCAAAGACACGTTCGTCAACTACAACCCGGCCACTGGCGATGCCATTTGCGAAGTCGCCAGCGGCGGCGCCGAAGAGGTGGCCCAGGCCGTAGCCGCGGCCAAGGAAGCCTTCCCCAAATGGGCCAACACCCCGGCGAAGGAGCGTGCCCGGCTCATGCGCAAGCTCGGTGAACTGATCGACCAGAACGTGCCGAAACTGGCCGAGCTGGAAACCCTCGACACCGGCCTGCCGATCCACCAGACCAAGAACGTGCTGATCCCACGTGCCTCGCACAACTTCGACTTCTTCGCCGAAGTGTGCACACGCATGGATGGCCACACCTACCCAGTCGACGACCAGATGCTCAACTACACCCTGTACCAACCTGTGGGTGTGTGCGGTCTGGTGAGCCCGTGGAACGTGCCGTTCATGACGGCTACCTGGAAGACTGCGCCGTGCCTCGCACTGGGCAACACCGCCGTATTGAAGATGAGCGAGTTGTCGCCGCTGACGGCCAACGAATTGGGCCGCCTGGCTGTTGAAGCCGGCATCCCCAACGGCGTGCTGAACGTGATCCAGGGCTATGGCGCCACGGCAGGCGACGCCTTGGTGCGCCATCCCGATGTACGGGCTATTTCCTTTACCGGTGGTACTGCCACCGGCAAAAAGATCATGCAGACCGCGGGGCTGAAAAAGTATTCGATGGAGCTGGGTGGCAAGTCGCCGGTGCTGATCTTCGAGGACGCCGACCTTGAGCGCGCCCTGGACGCCGCACTGTTCACCATCTTCTCGCTCAATGGCGAACGCTGCACGGCCGGCAGCCGGATCTTCATCCAGGAAAGCGTCTACCCGCAGTTCGTCGCCGAGTTCGCCGCCCGCGCCAAGCGCCTGATCGTCGGTGACCCGACCGACCCGAAGACCCAGGTCGGCTCGATGATCACCCAGCAGCACTACGACAAGGTCACCGGCTACATCCGCATCGGTCTCGAAGAAGGCGCACGGCTGGTTGCCGGTGGCCTGGAGCGCCCGGCCAACCTGCCGGCGCACCTAGCCAAGGGGCAGTTCATCCAGCCCACCGTGTTCGCCGACGTGAACAACAAGATGCGCATTGCCCAGGAAGAAATCTTCGGCCCGGTGGTCTGCCTGATCCCGTTCAAGGACGAAGCCGAAGCACTGCAACTGGCCAACGACACCGAGTATGGCCTGGCCTCGTACATCTGGACCCAGGACATCGGCAAGGCCCACCGCCTGGCCCGCGGCATTGAAGCCGGCATGGTGTTCATCAACAGCCAGAACGTACGCGACCTGCGTCAGCCGTTCGGCGGCGTGAAAGGTTCCGGCACCGGCCGTGAAGGCGGACAATACAGCTTCGAAGTGTTCGCCGAGATCAAGAACGTGTGTATCTCGATGGGCAGCCACCACATCCCGCGCTGGGGTATGTGACCGTCTCTCCGGGGCTGCCTGCAGCCCCGGGGTCTACAAGAATAAGGAGTCTGATCATGGGTAAAGTGGCCCTCGCCGCTAAAATCACTCACGTGCCCAGCATGTACCTTTCCGAGCTGCCAGGCCCCCGCCAGGGCTTTCGCCAGGCCGCCATCGACGGGCATCACGAGATCAGCCGCCGCTGCCGTGAACTGGGGGTCGACACCATCGTCGTGTTCGACACCCACTGGCTGGTAAACGCCAACTACCATGTACTGTGTGGGCCGCACTTCCAGGGCGTGTACACCAGCAACGAGCTGCCGCACTTCATCAGCAACATGGCCTACGAGTTCCCTGGCAACACCGAACTCGGCCTGCTGCTGGCGGAAACCTGCAACCAGTTCAATGTCGAAACCATGGCCCACCACGCCACCACCCTGGGTCCGGAGTACGGTACCTTGGTGCCGATGCGCTACATGAACCAGGACCAGCACTTCAAGGTGATCTCGGTCTCGGCGCTGTGCACCTCGCACTATCTGGCCGACAGCGCCCGCCTCGGCTGGGCGATGCGCAAGGCAGTGGAAGACCACTATGACGGTACCGTCGCGTTCCTCGCCAGCGGCTCGCTGTCGCACCGTTTTGCCCAGAATGGCCAGGCGCCGGACTTTGCCACCAAGGTGTGGAGCCCGTTCCTGGAGACCCTCGATCACCGTGTCGTGAGCATGTGGGAAAACGCCGAGTGGGAGGCCTTCTGCGGGATGCTCCCAGAGTACGCCGCCAAGGGCCACGGTGAAGGCTTCATGCACGATACCGCGATGTTGCTGGGCGTACTGGGCTGGTCCAAGTACGACGGCAAGGCAGAGGTGGTGACCCCCTACTTCGGGTCTTCCGGCACCGGCCAGATCAACGCGATCTTCCCTGTCACCCCCCAGGATGGTTCAGCAGTACCGCCGGCACAGGCCGCCAACCCGGCCGCCGTCGCTTCTACCAGCCGCTTGTGATTCATCCGCCAGGCTGCCACAGGCGGCCTGACGCTTCTGCCACGACGAGGCCTTTCATGCCACACCTGGTTCTGCTCTACACCCCCGACCTGGAAGCCGATGCCGATATCCCCGGGCTGTGCCGCGCCTTGGCCGACAGCATGCTCGAACAGCGTGACGAAACCGGCAAGGCCGTGTTCCCCACCGGTGGCACCCGTGTTCTGGCCTACCCTGCCGCGCATTGCGCCATAGCAGACGGCAAGGGTGATTATGGATTCCTGTATGCCAACCTGCGCATGGGTAGCGGCCGCAGCGCAGCCGTGCACAAAGCTGTTGGTGACAACCTGCTGCAGGTGCTCACGGGACGACTGGACGGGCTGCTGCAACAACGCCCGATCGGCATCACCCTGCAAATCGACGAGAGCGCCCAGCAGGTCTTCGACGCCAAACACAGCACCTTGCACCCGTTGTTCAACCGCCCGGTCTGAACACCAGGGGGCGCCATGCGCCCCTTGCATCCGCCCCGACCAACGCCTCATCACAAAAAGTACAACAACAATGAGCACACTCGACCACGCCTCGCACGCCGAGGCGGACCTCGCCGACAGCACCCATCGCACCGTCACCTGGCGGCTGATGCCGCTGCTGCTGGTCTGCTACCTGTTTGCCCACCTCGATCGCATCAACATCGGCTTCGCCAAGATGCAGATGAGCCACGATCTGCACCTGTCCGACACGGTCTACGGCCTAGGCGCCGGCCTGTTCTTCATTGCCTACGCGCTGTTCGGCGTGCCCAGCAACCTGATGCTCGAGCGCGTCGGCGCGCGCCGCTGGATCGCCTGCCTGATGGTGGTATGGGGCACACTGTCCGCCAGCATGCTGCTGATCGAGAACAGCAGCGCCTTCTACCTGCTGCGCTTCGCGCTCGGTGCGGCCGAGGCTGGTTTCTTTCCGGGCATCCTGGTCTACCTCAACCGCTGGTACCCCGCCGGGCGCCGGGCGCAAGTCACCGCCCTGTTCGCCATCGCCGTGCCATTGGCCGGGGTGATCGGCGGGCCGCTGTCCGGAGCGATCCTGGCGTTCATGCACGACACCGCCGGGCTGCGCGGCTGGCAGTGGATGTTCCTGCTCGAAGGCGCGCCGGTGATCTTGCTCGGCCTGGTGGTGCTGGCCGCGCTGCCGGAACACTTCGAGCAGGTGCACTGGCTCGACGAACAGCAGAAGGCCGCGTTGCGCGCCCGCTTCGCCGGCGAAGAGCAACGCAAGCAGGTGACCTCACTGGGCGGAATCCTCGCAAGCCCGGCCATCTGGCTGCTGGTGGCGGTCTACTGCGCGGTGATGCTGGCGGTCAACACCCTGGCATTCTGGATGCCCAGCCTCATTCATGGCGCCGGCATCGGCAGTGACGCCAGCGTCGGCCTGCTCAGCGCCCTGCCGTATCTCGCGGGTTGTGCGTTCATGCTGGCCTGCGGGCGCTCCAGCGACCGTCAGCGCGAGCGCCGCTGGCACTTGTGCGTACCGCTGCTGATGTCCGCTGCCGGCATCGCCCTCGCAGCCGTGGCGCCGCAACAACCCTGGCCAGTGCTGGTCGGCCTGGTGCTGGCCGGCATGGGCGCCAGCGCAGCGCTACCGATGTTCTGGCAGCTGCCGCCGGCGTTTCTCAATGCCCGCACCCAGGCTGCCGGCATTGCCCTGATCAGCTCCCTGGGCAGCGTCGCCTCCTTCGCCGCGCCTTACTTCATCGGCTGGGTCCGTGACACCACCCAGAGCGCCAGCCTGGCGCTGTACGCACTCGCCATGTTCATCACCCTCGGCGGTCTGCTGGTGCTGCGCACCCGGGCCGCCATCGTCAACCCTTGAATCCAGAGATCCTCACCATGCTCGACAACGCATTTATCCAGCAGGCCGCAGACCGCCTCGACCAGGCCGAACGCAGCCGCGAACAGGTCCGCCAGTTCTCCCTGGACCAGCCGGCCATCACCATCGAAGACGCCTACGCCATCCAGCGCACCTGGGTGGCGAAGAAGATCGCCGCCGGGCGCAAGCTGGTCGGCCACAAGATCGGCCTGACCTCACGCGCCATGCAGGTCTCGTCGAACATCACCGAGCCCGACTACGGCGCGCTGCTCGATGACATGCTGTTCGACGAAGGCAGCGACATCCCGTTCGAGCGCTTCATCGTGCCGCGGGTCGAGGTGGAGTTGGCGTTCATTCTCGGCAAGCCGCTCAAGGGGCCCAACGTCACTGTGTTCGATGTACTGGAAGCCACCGAGTGGGTGATCCCGGCACTGGAAATCATCGACGCCCGTATCCAGCAGGTCGATCCGCAGACCCAGGCTACCCGCAAGGTCTTCGACACCATTTCCGACAACGCAGCCAACGCCGGTGTGGTGATGGGCGGCCGCGCTGTGCGCCCCACCGAGATCGACCTGCGTAAAGTGCCGGCAGTGCTCTATCGCAACGGCGTGATCGAGGAGTCCGGCGTCAGTGCTGCGGTACTCAACCACCCTGCCAAGGGTGTTGCCTGGCTGGCCAACAAACTGGCGCCGTACGATGTCACTCTGCAGCCAGGGCAGATCATCCTCGGTGGTTCGTTCACCCGCCCGGTGGCCGCGCGCCCCGGCGATACTTTCCACGTCGACTACGACTTGCTCGGCTCGATTGCCTGCCGTTTCGTCTGAGGAGCAGCCCATGGACATGCCCATCAACAGCTTCAAACAACGCCTGAAAAGCGGCGAGCCGCAGATCGGCCTGTGGCTTGGCTTGGCCGACGCCTACTGCGCGGAGCTGGCAGCCAATGCCGGCTTCGACTGGCTGCTGATCGACGGCGAGCACGCCCCTAACGATTTGCGCGGCATGCTCGCACAGTTGCAGGCGGTAGCCCCCTACCCTAGCCAAGCAGTGATCCGCCCCGTGATCGGCGACACTGCGCTGATCAAGCAGGTGTTGGACATCGGAGCGCAAACCTTGCTGGTACCGATGGTGGAAAGCGCCGAGCAGGCCCGCCACCTGGTTCGCGCTGTGCACTACCCACCCAAGGGTGTGCGTGGTGTGGGTAGTGCACTGGCGCGGGCTTCTCGCTGGAACAGTATTGCCGGTTACCTCGACCACGCCGACGAACACATGTGCCTGCTGGTACAGATCGAGAACAAGGAAGGCTTGGCCAATCTGGACGAAATCCTCGCGGTGGAAGGTGTCGATGGCGTGTTCATCGGCCCTGCCGACCTCAGCGCGGCCATGGGCCACCGTGGCAACCCCGGCCACCCCGAGGTGCAAGCGGCGATTGAAGACGCCATCGTACGTATCGGCAAGGCTGGCAAGGCTGCGGGGATCCTGAGCGCCGACGAGAAGCTGGCGCGCCGCTACATCGCGCTCGGTGCCGCGTTTGTGGCGGTGGGCGTCGATACCACAGTGCTGATGCGCGGGCTGCGGGATCTGGCTGGCAAGTTCAAGGACACGTCGGTGTTCAGCAGTGCTGCAGGCGGTGTCTACTGACCTTTGCACAGGCTTGAAACGAAGACGGCGCCCGATGGGCGCCGTTTTCGTTCGAGGGCACACATCACATCTGGATGATGGCCTTGAGCACCGACTTAAAGGTCTCGATCTGCTCGGCGCTGAATTGCCCGAACACCTTGTCCTGCTGCTCCTGGGCAATACTCCACAGGGCTTCGGTTTGATCCACACCTTTGACCGAAAGCCGCACACGCCCCTCTTCATCGGCGATCAATTCTTTGCGCTTGAGGTTAGCCACCGCCTCCTCGATTTCCCGCGCCGGCATCGCCACCTCGCGCTGCAGGTCGTTCAGGCTCAATCCCGCATCATTCTCCAATACCATCAGCATGCGCGCTTCGCTGGTACGCAGGCCTGTGCACAGCTGTCGCGGCTGGTAGTCGGCCTGGTACGCACGCAGGGCCTGGGTCATCAAGTAGTACAGGTTGTGCTGCAGGCGGCCCTGGAAGTGACTGCTCGGTGCCTGGCCTTCAGCCCGTTGGGTCATGCGGGTGTGCGGCAGTACCATTGAGTAGGCACCCTGGTGGTACAAAAGCGGCGAGCGACCGAAATCATCGAAGGCCACCACTTTGCCAACCAGAATCCAGTGGTCACCCCCATCCAACTGTTGGAACTTTTCGCACTGGAAGCGCGCTGAGCAGTCGGGGAATAGCGGCGCACCACCGGCGCCCTGCTCGTACTCGATACCGGCAAAACGGTTTTCTTTAGGCCGTGCAAAGTTGTTGGACAGGTCAATCTGATCAGCGGCGAGTATGTTCACCGCAAAGTGCGACGCCTGCTCGAACACCTCATGGCTGGTGGAACGTTTGTCGATGCTCCAGAGGATCAGTGCAGGGTCGAGCGACACCGAGTTGAAACTGTTGGCAGTGACGCCGACCATGCGCCCGCCAGGCCCGGCAGCGGTGACCACGGTCACGCCGGTGGCGAAATTGCCCAGGGCACGACGGAAGGCACGGGTATCGAAATCGGTCACAGGGGTTGGATTGGGCATGCAAGACTCCCGGGCAGGCCGTACTGGCCTGCCGCTGTTGTTTTTGTGATTGATGCAAGGGATCCGCCGAGGGCGCTCAAACCATCGCAGGGTCAGGTTCCAGGCCCATCAGTTCACGGCCAAGGATCTGTGCACAGACGTCGTAGTCGGTGTAGGCGTGGGCGCCGGTCATGTGCGAATCACGGAACAGCCGCTGCAGCTCGTTGGTCTCGAACCAGGCACCGCCGCCGGCCGCCTCCATCAGGCGGTCGACTGCCTGAATGCACATTTTCACCGCATAGCCCTGGTTGGTGCGCCAGAATGCCAGGGTAGCTCGCGACGGGTATTCGTGGCGCTCGCTGTACTCGGCGATCTCGTCCCAGCTCTTTTCCAGCAGCGCCCGTGCGGCGGCGACCTGGTGGGTGGACTCGGCCAGGCGCATCAGCGCAGGCGTGGCGGCGCCGACTGCGGCACCGGTGTAGGCACGTACACGGTTACGTGTCTTTTCTTTGAACACTTCCAGCATGCGCTCTGCAACACCGAGGCTGACCGTCGAGAAGCCGCTGGCAAAATACGGGCGGTACGGGGCGAAGAAGATCTTGCTGTCCGGGTACAGACCGAAGCCGGCGGACTTGCCTTCCATCATGTCCTTGGCTTTCTGGATGCGGTGCTCGGGCACGAACGCTTCACGCACGATGAGCGTCTTGCTGCCACTGCCACGCATGCCGACCGCGTACCAGTCGTCACGAATTTCATAATCACTGCGGGGCAGTACGGCAAAGCAATAATCCTGAGTGCCTTCGGCATTGGGGCGTCGGAAGCCCAGGATCGCCCACTCGGCGTGGTCGCACCCGGAGCTCCAGCCCATTTCGCCGCTGAATGTCACCCCCCCCTCGACCTCTGCGGTACGTCCAAACGGCGCGATGCTGCTGCTGGCAGTGGCATCCGGATCATGGCCCCACACATCCTGTTGCAACTGAGTCGGGAACATTGCCATCTGGTGGCTGTGGGTACACAACAGGCTCATGGCCCAGGCGGTGCTGGCGCACGCACCGGCCAGCAAGGCGATGCACTGAGCGAATTGTGGCAGCGAAATTTCCAGGCCACCGTAATGCTTTGGCAGAAACGCCCGGTGCATGCCGATGCTCTTCAGCAGCGCAATGTTTTCCGCAGGAACACTTCGATCTTGCTCTGCCTTGAACGCATTGGCAGCGATGGCAGGCAACACAGCCTTGAGGTCTTCCAGCAGTGGATTTGGCTTTTTCATGAACGGTCTCTTTATTATTGGATAACCAGCTGGCAGCCCAGGTGCAGCAATGGGCAGCTCAATAGTCTTGAGGACGCGTCCAGTATGTGATGCTGGCCAAAGCCGAGAAATGCACGTTACGCGGGGAAAATTGTACTTTCCATGGTGTTGCCATTTCGGTTTGACATAAGCGATTGACCCTCGCCCCAGTCGCCACCACAATCCCCATCAAACCGCGCGCGGCCTGCCAGCGCCATTGACGGAGTGAATTTGTTGAAAGCGCTTTCCCCCTCTGCGGCACGGGTATGTGACGCCGCCGTTGGCCACTTTGCGATCTATGGCTACGACGGCTCCTCGCTGAACGAGATCGCTCAGCTGGCTGGCATGCGCAAAGCCTCGCTCTATGCGCATTTCGCCAACAAAGATGCCTTGTTCGTGGAAGCTTTCCAGCGTGCACTACAAGCCGAAGCCACGTTCGTCGCCAGCGCTTTCCGACAGGAAGCCGAGGGCGACGTGGCGCCTGGGCACTGGCTGGTGCTGCACCTTGCGCAGCGCTACGAAAGCTCGGAAAACCTTCGCTTCATATTGCGCACGGCGTTTCTGCCCCCAACCGATATCAAGGCAGTCGTCACCTCTGGGTTCGAGCGCTATCTGGACAAAGTACGCGAAGGTTTTTGTCAGGCATTGTGTGCACGTTACAGCTGGGCGCAGCGCGAGAGCACACGCCTGGAGATCTACGCCGATGCTTACCTGGGTATCATCGACAGCCTGCATGTGGAGTTGATGTACGCAGACCCGGCCGTATATGCACGACGCGCGGCCTCGCTGCTGAAGATCCTCGACGACTCGCTTTCGCTAAATCGCTGAGAAGATGACGAGTATCACGGCTTGATCTTCTTCATTTCTTCAAGCAACTGAGTCAGCTGCTGCAGCTTCGCTTCGCCGAACTGACTCAGAATCTTGTCGTAGTTGCGGCCCATCTCTTCGCTCATCGCCAGAAATGCCTGTTGCCCCTTGACGGTCAGGTTGATCAACACCCGCCGCTGGTCTTCGGACGACTTGCGCCGCGCGACCACGCCATCGCGCTCAAGGCGCTTGAGCACCCCGCTCATGCTCGGCTTCAGAATACAGGCAAGCTCCGCCAGCTGATGGCTTTCCAACTCACCTTGCTGGCGCAGGATACGAATGACTCGCCATTGCTGTTCGGTCAGATCGTGGGCATTCAATGCCGGGCGAAAGAACGCCATGGTTGCCTCACGTGCTTGGAGCAGTGTGAGCGTCAAGGAGGGTCGTGGTGTGGACATGCGTACCTGCGGCGTATTCATTTGACAAACATGTCGGCGAGTATGCCAGCACGCGCTCATTAATACATTAACCAATTGCGCCCGGACCAACGGGTAACGGCACTTCCTGCCCAGGCTCAGACGGCTTTGTTGCTGGTCGATGTGTTGATTAACATATTCACGACATGCATGATCAGTGGGTCAGTTGAAGACGCCAGGTGTGCCTGAGGGACAAGGCTTTGGCAGGCTGGTGAAACACCCTGGCAAGCCGGGACAAGACACCTAACGATCGTTAGGCGTTAATGGCTTCATGTGCAGCGCCATAGTCAATGGCCCTATCACAACTCCAATTCAGCAGGTTGCGTCATGATCAACAGCGAGACCCCGACCTACTACACCGCGACACGCAAATACAACTTGAGCTTCCCAACCCTGGAAAGCGACATCGAGGCCGATGTCGTGGTCATCGGCGGTGGGTTCTCGGGGATCAACACCGCACTGGAGCTCGCGGAAAATGGGATCACCAACGTGGTTGTGCTCGAAGCGCGCTACTTGGGTTTCGGCGGCACCGGCCGCAACGGCGGACAGATCATGGCCGGCATCGGTCATGACCTGGAAAAGATCCGCAGCAGTGTCGGTGACCAAGGTTTGAAAGAGATTTTCGAGATCAGCGAACTGGGTGCCGGCATCATCAAAGCGCGCATCGCCCGCTACAACATCGATGCCGATTTCACCCATGGTTATGGCTACATGGGATTCAACCAGCGCCAGGAAAAAACCTTGCGGCGATGGGAGAAGGACTTCAAGGCAATCAACACCCGCGACGAGATCCGATTCCTGGGCGGCTCGGACGTCAAACAGATCATCGGCAGCGATGCCTACAGCAGCGCGTTGCTGCACATGGGGGGCGGCCATGTGCATTCGCTCAACTTGCTGCTGGGCGAGGCTCAAGCCCTGGCAGGCCACGGCGCACGGATCTTCGAGAACAGCCCGGCGCTGGAAGTGACCTATGGTGAGCGTATCAGGGTTCGCACCGGCCGCGGCTCGGTGCGCGCCAGCAAACTGCTGTGGGCTTGCGACAGCTTTCTCAACAAGCTTGAACCGGAACTGCATACGCGCACCATCAACACCTATGCCTTCCAGATGATGACCGAGCCACTGTCAGACGAACTGATTCAGCGCATCAGCCCAATCCGCGGAGCCTACAGCGATATCCGTCCGGTGATCGATTACTACCGCGTGACCCGCGAAAATCGCTTGCTATTCGGCGCCGCCACCCCATTCATCGAGCATATCCCGCTGGACCTCAAGGTCTGGAACCGTGCGTTGATGCTGAAGATTTTCCCCTACCTCAAGGACGTGCGCATCGACCTTGCCTGGGGTGGCCCAATGGCCACCAGCGCCAACCTGTTCCCGCAGATCGGTACCTTGAGCAACCGACCAAATGCTTTTTATGTGCAGGGTTACTCCGGTTTCGGCGTCACGCCCAGCCACATCATTTGCAAAATCCTCGCCGAAGGCATGCACGAAGGCTCCCCGCGCTACGACCTGCTCAGCTCGGTCAAGCACGCAAGGATCCTCGGCAAGGACCACTTCCGCCCGCTGCTGCTCACCGCCGGCAAGACCGTGCACCAGCTGTCGGGCTATTTCAACGGTCGCCGCTGACCCTGTCTTTCATACACTGGAGAACTGCCCATGACCCTTACCGCCGCCAAGCAAGGCATCCAACTGTCCGAACTCGATGCCTGGGGGACCGTTGCCGACCTCGGCTCGGAAATCCTCGAAGGTGAAGTCAACTGCTTTGGCAAGATGACCCATGGCGCACCGACCGACCCGGTCAGCAGCGCCTATTTCGGCACCACCCGCGGAAAATTCCGCATGGTCTATCCGTTCGACGAGCAGGCTGTAATCGTGACTGGCGAAATCCAGTTGACCGATGAGTCCACCGGCCAGGTAACCCGCTACAAGGCCGGTGATGCGTGGTTCGTGACCAAGGGCACGCCAGTATTGTGGGAGGTGCTGAGCGAGTCATTCGTCAAGCACTACTTCGCCGTGGCGTGACCTCAGCTGCGAACAGTGTGCCGCCAGTGCCATGAGCCCTGGCGGCATTTGTTTGATGGGTGACCTAACGCACAGATGACGCCATGGCCGAAGCCCGGTAATCCTTGGGCGACTGATCGTACTGTTTCTTGAACGACCGACTGAAATGCGCGGAGTCGGTAAAACCCCATTTGTAGGCGATCGAGGTAATCGACTCAGTCTTGAAGAAAGGATTGGCAAGATCGTCTGCGCTGCGCTTGAGCCGAGCTCGCTGGATGTATCGACACACGCTGTCACCTTCCTCTTCGAACAGACGGTAGAGATGACGCACAGATATGTTGAGCCCACTGGCCAAAGCCGCAGGCGTCAAGCTCGGTTGAGACAGGGACTTTTCGATCACCTTCTGCACATAGCTGCGCATATGGCTGCCATTCAGCGCCTCTGCACTGCAAAGGTTGCCCTCTCCAAACTCGAAACCAGGCTCCAGCAACGCGGAAAAAGCCGCCTGCAATGCGGCGCCTTGAACACTGTCGTCGGTGGCATCGATATCCTTGCACATCTGATCCATCAGCACATGCAGCATGCGCCCACAGGCATTGGTGGATGAAATCTTGCCAACCAGACTGCCTCTACCCACCACCTGCTTACGCACCTGGTCGCGTGACAGGGCCAGTGAAACATGCTCGATCAGGCCCGCAGGCCTGATCTCGCAACGCCCCACTGAATCCATCAGCATGATCTCGCCGGGTGACAAATGAATGGTCTGCCCGCCCTGCTCCACAGTCGAGTGGCCCGAGCGCTGAAGTACCAGAAAACAGTGCTGATCATCATCCAGGGTAGGGTTATCACCCAATCGCCGGATGATCCCGGCATTTGTGCGCAAGCAAGCCACTGGCAAGCCAGCACGTGTATGGGAGGAGACGTCCCCAATGAACAGCGAATGGTTACAAGCCAATTCCGTTTCGAACCGGCCGCAGATCGCCTGCATGGCGGTGGTCCAGCGATCCAGCCCCTGACGGTCGGGTTGTTGAGTCTGCATATGGGCCTCGACACGAATTGTTGTTATGCGCATATTGATAACATGTTAATGATATGCGCACAACTGTCACAGTGGGTCGAATGCTGTAGCAGGGATTATGCCATGGCTGATCAGATGCCTTGCAGCACCTCACTCAAGCGGGTAAGACAACCCAGTACATGCGAACGCTGGCCAGGGCTGAGCTGGATGTAGCGACGAAATGCCGGCATGCGGTTGACCACTTCGCTTCCACCCATGTGCTCCATCGTAACCTGCCATTGGCCGCTGCGACGCTGCAGGCTCAAACGCTTGAAATCCAATGGCATCAGGTCTGCCAACAGGGCCGCATCGCTGGCCACCAGGTCGCGCACACGGGCGAAGGCGGACTCATCTCCGCCGCGATAAACGCAAGCGATACCGGTGCGACGCAGCGTACCGGTATGGCGCAGCTCCAACCGCACTTCGCCCTCTTTGGGGGCGGGCACGTTCAATCTGAACTCGCAAGTCACGATGTGCATCAGCAAATGCGCTTGCACGCACTCTCTCAGCTCGGCTCGCCAGGCCAGGTCGGCACTGCCAATCACAGTAACGCTCGGCTCCAGCCACTGCACCTGCACAGGCCCCAGGTTACGCAGCAAATGTCCAAGGGTCAGCCCGGGCCGGTACCCCGCCGGCAAGCGCCGGGCCAACAGGAAATCACGCAAACGTCTGATCATGTTGCGTACGCTCCAAAGCATGACCTGGCTCGGCGGCGAACTCTTTCCGCAACACGTCCTCGACCCGCGCAGGCTTGAGCGGGTTGACCTTCTGCACGCACAGCGTCCAGAACAGTGCATAGGCAGCGGTACCACCGAGCATGATGGCGAAGGGCACGTAGATATCAGCCGGGTTCATCCCCGGTGGCGTGATGAACGACATGCCGATGACAATACCCGTACTGGAAACGATTTGAGGCAGCGGGAACAGCGGCGAACGGTAGGCACGCGGCAAGTCCGGGCGACGGATGCGCAGAATCACCACCGACAGGGTTACCAGCAGGTACGCGGTGCTCCAGGCACACACCGCAGCCAGCACCAGGTGCAGGATGTTGCTTGGATCGCCGCCCAGGTACCAGGCATGCAGGCATGGGATCAATGCGACCACCAGAATGCAAACCAGCGGGGTTTTGAAACGTGGATGCAGGTAGGTGAAGACTTTCGGCAATGCGCCATCTACCGCCATGCCGTAAAGAATGCGCGGTACACCCGCCATCAGGGTGTTGATGGTCGCAGCGCCAGCAAACAGGAAGCCGATACCCAGCCAGAGCGGGCCCATATCGCCCATCACCTGTTCGGCGAAGCGTGGGATGGCCATCGGGGTATCCAGCAGGTGCAGGCCGCTGGCAGCATCAAGCACCACGTTTTCGACCTGGCGCTTCATCGCTGCACCGTAGATGAACATACAGCTGGCTACACCGAACAGGCCCAGCGCCATCGCCCTTGGCATCACCCAGGCCGAACGACGCAGTTCCGGGGCCAGCGGCGTGACGAATTCGCAACCGACGAACATGAACATCGCCATGCCGATCAACGAGAGAATGGTCATCAGGTCGGACCCGACCATTGAAACACCGAACGGTCCTTCCAACTGCACCGCCGGTGCAGCGATCAGGCCCAGCACGCCGAACACCATCAACGTGCTCCACATGCCGAAGGTGAGGATTACTTCAGCGCGGCTGAAGGCACTGATTCCAAAAGCGTTGAGTACGGCGAACGACAGTACGAAACAGACACCGAGCAGCCAGGAGCCACCTGCAGACTCGGCCAGCGTGTTGAGGTGCTCGAAGTTCACCAGCGCCATGACCCCGGAAAGAATGGTCTCGGCGGTACCGGCGAACACATGGACGATCAGGTAAGCCGAAAGTGTGCCGGTAATGGCAAAGAAGCGGCCTAAACCGCAATTGATGTAGTCGTAGACCGAGCCGGTGGTCGGCAGGATCGAAGCCGCCTCGGCGAACGTGGTGGACTGGGCCAGCATCATCAGCGCTGCGATGACCATGGCCATGGCGAAGGCACTACCGCCGATGCCAAAGCCCATGGTCGCGGTGAGGATGACAGGACTGGCCATGATCAGCCCGACGGTACTGGCCAGTGCGGTGGGGAAACCGACAGTGCCTTGATTGAGGTGCTCGGTGAGCTTGTTATGAAGTGACATCGTTATGCCCCGGCTTGTTGTTATGGCGTGGAACGCGGCAAGTAACCCTGCACGCACGGCTACAGCTTGCCTCTTTGCTCGCCTACTCTGCGCCGAGCAAGCCATGACGTCTTGCCCATGGCTGCCGCCCCCCTTGTTGCTGCCTGCCACAGCTTCCGAGCCCCTTTGGCAGGGAGAGTCATGCTGCTGTCACGGGGACACAAGATCACAGTACCTCATCGCACTATCCTCCAAGGCTTTGGCGGTCTGCGGGCCGACCCTCACATGCCTCGGAGTTTCCATGAGCGATATCGCCCTTCTTCCTTCCGTCAGCGCCTTCCTGGCCCGTGACCATGGCCTGTTCATCCATGGCCAGGTCGTGGCGAGCCAGGGCCGCGCCAAGCTCTCCGTAACCAACCCGGCCGACGGCCAGATAATCGCCCAGATCAGCAACGCCAATCAGGCCGATATCGACCACGCCGTGGATTCTGCGCGCCAAGGTTTTGCCAGCTGGTCGCGCACGAGCCCGGCTGCCCGAGCTGGCGTACTGTTCAAACTCGCTGACCTGCTTGAAGCCCACCGCGAAGAGCTGGCACAACTGGAGACCTTGCAATCGGGCAAGCTGATCGGCATTTCCCGTGCGTTCGAGGTGGAGCAAGCCGCCCACTTTTTGCGTTACTACGCAGGCTGGGCAACCAAGATCACCGGCCAGACGATCACCCCCTCGTTGCCATCGTTTGCCGGTGAACGTTACAGCGCATTCACCCTGCGCGAACCCATCGGTGTGGTGGTTGGCATCGTGCCATGGAACTTCGCCACCATGATCGCCATCTGGAAGCTGGCCTCTGCTTTGACGACCGGGTGCAGCATCATCATCAAGCCTAGCGAGTTCACGCCACTGACCGTGCTACGTATTGCCGAGCTGGCCACTGAAGCAGGTTTGCCAGCAGGTGCGCTGAACGTGCTGACCGGCGCAGGCCAGGTAGGCAAGGCGCTGATCGAACACCCTGGCACGGACAAGGTATCGTTCACCGGCTCTGTACCCACTGGCATCGCTGTCGGCCAAGCGGCCATGGGGGCCAAGTTGACCCGTGCGACACTCGAACTGGGGGGCAAGAATGCCGTGGCGTTCCTGCCCGATGTAGGTATCGAGAAATCGGTCGACGGCATCATCGAGGCTGGCTTCCTTCACTCGGGGCAAATCTGCGCCGCTGGCGAGCGTTTCTATGTGCACCGCTCGCGTATCGACCCACTGCTCGAAGCCCTGTCCCAACGCCTTGGCCAATTGAAGATCGGCTCACCGCTGGACGAGACCACCCAATTCGGCCCTGTTGCCAACAAACCGCACCAGCAGAAGCTGGCCGAATTGTTCGCCACTGCTCGCGCCGAGGGCAGCCAGATCATCCATGGCGGGCGTATCGGTGATGGCCCAGGTTGCTTCGTCGAGCCTACTGTGATTCTCGCCAGGTCTGCCAACGATACTCTGCTCAATCAGGAAACCTTCGGCCCCGTAGCCACCTTCCTTCCATACGACAACGAAGAAGAACTGTTGCATTTGATGAACGCATCGCCCTATGGGCTGAGCGCCAGCCTCTGGACCAACGACCTGGGCAAGGCCATGCGCCTTATCCCGGAAGTCCAGGCTGGCACGCTGTGGATCAACATGCACACCCTGCTAGACCCGGCTGTACCTTTCGGCGGCGTCAAGGCCTCTGGCATCGGGCGCGAATTCGGCTCGGCTTTCATTGACGACTTCACCGAGCTCAAGTCCGTCATGATGCGCTACTGAGCATGGAACAGATTTCACACTGGCTGCGTGAACAGCTCACCCTGACCCTACCCTTGGCAATGCGCGCGCTTCAGGCCGCGCTGGACGCTGCGACGCAGCAACGAGTCAGCGTAAGCATGGTGATCGTTGATAGCAGCGGCCTCCCGATCCATACCGCGCATATGGAGGGTGCGCCACGCCCAGCGCACGCTATAGCCTTACGCAAGGCGCTGACTGCTGTCGGCTTCGGCCTGCCAACGGCAGATTGGAGTCAACGCCTGGAACAATGTTCCGAGGCGGTGCGCCGCGGTTTGCCATTGCAACCGGAGATGGCCTTGTTCGGCGGGGGCGAACCTTTGCGCCATGCTGGACAGGTGGTCGGCGCCATTGGCGTGTCCGGTGCCAGCGAGGCCATAGACACCCTTTGCGCCAAAGCCGCCGCCGCACACATCACGGCCCTCCTGCAAGCTGGCAACACGCTGTAAACGGAGCCTGGCCAAGGCGTGCAAGCGCCTTGGCAGCCTCGAACAAGACCCCGGACTATCGCCCATCCCCTAATAGGCCATCGCCGCCAACTGCGATGGCCCCTCGCCAGAGCGAGGGTGCCCCCGAACAAAGAAGGCCCCTGTGAAGGCAGCCGAGAACAATCGAGGGATGTGAAATGGTCAAACCGCAAACGCTGTCCAGCCTGGCCCTGGCCACCTTGCTAGCCAGCCAGGCCGCAACGGCCTACGAGCTGTACGCCGACGATGACAGCCACTTGAACGCCGATATGCTGGCAGTATGGGGTATGTTCAATAGCCGCAAGAATTACGACGGCACTGCGGGTGGCTCGACCTGGCGTGAAGGCTTCATAAAATACGGTCTTAGCGGTGACCAGGGTCTGGCCGGCAACGGTGCCCTGTATGGCAGCCTGAACTGGGTAAGCTCGGCGACGTGGGGCGACGGCGATGCCGCAGGCAATACGGATGGTTCTGAACGCACCACCAAGATCGAAGATGCCTACCTGGGCTGGCGCTCGGCGGACCTGTTCCCGGTCCTGGGCAAGGATGGCGTGGATATTTCCGCCGGCCGCCAGGTGGTGCGCCTGGGCAGCGGTTTCCTGATCAACGACGACGGGCCGAACCTGGGCAAGGGAGTCGCCGATGGCACACTGAACCGCGGCGGTGCCTACTACCTGGCCGCTCGCCATGCCTTCGACCGTACGGCGGTGCTGCGCCTGGGCGGCAAGGACGGCCTGCACGGCAGCCTGCTGTGGCTCAAGTCCGATAACCGCGCCCAGGCCGAGACGGAGCTGGCCGCAGGCACCCTTGACTATACCCAGGCCTTAGGCACCTTGGGCCTGACCTGGATCCACGGTATCGATGTCGCCGATCAGTGGGCCAGCGAGTTCCAGAAGGCTCGCGAAGGCATGAACGTATACAGCGTGCGCGGCGAAGGCAGCGCCGGCATCGAAAATGCCAGTTTCGCCTTCGAGTACGCCTGGCAGGACAAGACCAACGGCCCCGAGCAAGCCTGGTACCTGCAAGCCGGTTACACCTTCGCCGACCTACCTTGGGCGCCGCAGGTCACCTATCGCTACACCCGTTATTCGGCAGGCTGGGACTCGCTGTTCAGCGGCCTGTCCAGCGGATACGGCACCTGGTTCCAGGGTGAAGTGGCCGCCAACTACGCCGGCCCGTTCAACGGCAACACGGGGATCCACCATGTTGGAGTGAAGGCAACGCCACTGGAGAACCTCACGGTCGGTGCGCTCTACTTCGACTTCAACACTGTCAGCACTCGCCAACGTCTCAATCTCGACGCCCGGGAACTGGACCTGTACGTGGAATGGGCAGTCAACGAGCATTTGATCATCAGCCCACTAGTGGGGCTGTACCAGCCGCGCAAGGACGAGAGCAATGGCGGCAATCAGGTCGGCGGCAATGGCACCAACGTTTACAGCCAGTTGACCGTAGCCATGCCATTCTGAAAAAACCGCCGGCCACTGGCCGGCGGTCAAATGCTGCGTCTATGAAGTATGAAGACTGCCCCTGGTGAGGCGGCGCCACTATCCTCCTTCCGCTCAGGCCCCGCTTGCCTGAGCCTGCCACCGTTCTTGTCCCAGCGTGACGCCCCCGCCCGAAGCATTTCAGCGTTTGACCTTGCTGACCAACGCGCATAGGATGCCGAAACCTACCGTCCGGTAGGTAGTAACCAGTTAGAGATCATCATGCAAGCTGTTCAACCTTCCTCTGTACCGTTCAGGCTGGCGCTGAGCCTTGGCCTGATCGGCGCCTTGGGGCCTTCGGCCGTCGACATGTACCTATCGAGCCTGCCGGAGATCGCCAATTACTACCAAGCCAGCTTCACCCGCGTGCAGCTGACCCTGACGTTCTTCCTTCTGGCCATGGGCGCGGGCCAGCTGATCTTCGGCCCCATCGTCGATGCCTATGGCCGGCGCAGGCCGCTGATGGCCGGCTTGCTGCTGTTCATCTTGTGCTCGCTTGGCGCGGCACTGGCGCCGAGCCTCGACACTTTGATCGCTCTGCGGTTCTTCCAGGGGTTGGGCAGCGCCCTCACCTTGGTGGTGATCATGAGCATGGTGCGTGATGTCAGCCAGGGCGTGGCCGCCACCCGGCTGTTTGCCCTGCTGATGACCGTCGAAGGCGTCGCGCCGATTCTCGCGCCAGTGCTGGGAGGCATGATCGATGCGCATTTTGGCTGGCGTGCGGTGATGCTTGCGCTGACCGGCATGGGCCTGCTGGTGTTGCTCAACAGCCTGCTGAACCTGCCTGAAACGCTCCCGACGCATCGCCGCGAGGCCCTGCGCCTGGGCAGTGTGTGGCGTACGTACATGGTCATTCTGGCCGACCGGCGCTTTCTGCGCCCGGCCCTGGCGGTGGCGGCGGTGTTTTTTTTCCTGTTCGCCTACATAGGCGGCGCAACGCTGGTGTATCAGCAGCACTTTGGCATGAGTGCGCAAAACTTCGGCCTGCTGTTCGGCGCCACCGGCGTGTCGGTCATGCTTGGAGCCTTGCTTGCCAGCCGAATGGTCAGCCGCCTCGGCTTGAGCAGGCTCAGCACTCTGGGTGTGCGTTGCATGGCCGCCGGCGCCTTATTGACCCTGGCCAGCGCCCTCGTCGGCGTAGGCCTGTACGGTATGGCTACGGGCATGGCGCTCGCGCTGTTCGGGCTGGGAATCGCCGAGTCGACACTGATGTCGCTGGTGATGTCGTCGCAGGGGACGTCCCTGGGCTCGACCGCTGCGCTACTTGGCGCCATCCAGCTGTCGGTGTCCTCGAGCGCCTCACCCGTGGCAGCCCTGGCACTGCAATACGGCCCGGTGGCGTGGACCGCACTGCTGGCCGCGAGCGCACTGCTGGTCTGCCTGCTGACCGCCCTGAGCCTGCGCGATGTGCCAGCGAACTATTCACTGGCGGGGCACTGAGGGGAGGCATTGAGCAACCACTTGCTGGGTATCCTGATCTGCACCGCCATCATCGCGTTCGGCGTGGTGTACAACGGGAGCCAATGGATACGAGCCAGGTTCTACAGGCGCCCGTCTGAAGATCCGAATAGGAACTGCCAGGGCTCTGGCATGGAGGGTCAACCGGACTGGCAGGCTCGCACAAGACGACCTACCAGTCGTTAGCGAAACTGCGCACCTGCTTTGCGACTACTCGATCGCCCCCGACTCAGGGCGAATCACAAGAATAAAACCCGAATGCAGCGGTGCCTAGGCACCGCTCGCGCAGTGAGACCCGCTATGACCTTCGACACCCGCATTGATTTCATCTACCTGTCCGAACAAGACATGATCCGCGCCGGCGTGACCGACATGCCTGCCTGCGTCGATACCATGGAGGAGATGTTCGGCCTGCTCTACCATGGCGACTACCGCATGGCCGGGCCGAACAGTGACTCCCATGGGGCGATGATTACTTTCCCTGAGCACTCGCCCTTCCCTGGCATGCCCAAGCCCACAGCAGACCGCCGCATGATGGCAATGCCGGCTTACCTGGGCGGCAATTTCCAGACTGCTGGCGCCAAGTGGTACGGCTCGAACATCGCGAACCGGGAAAAGGGTCTACCGCGTTCGATCCTGATGCTCACGCTCAACGATGCCGATACCGGCGCGCCACTGGCACACATGTCGGCCAACCTGCTGTCGGCCTACCGCACCGGCGCGATTCCTGGTGTCGGCGCCCGTCACCTGGCGCGCAAGGACTCGAAAGTCATCGGCCTGGCCGGCCCCGGCGTGATGGGCAAGACCACCGTGGCAGCATTCATGGCTGTTTGCCCACAGGTCGACACCATCAAGATCAAGGGCCGGGGCCAGAAAAACCTCGACGTCTTTGTCAGCTGGCTGAACAGCACCTTCCCGCAGGTCACGAACGTGCAGGTAGTACAGACCCTCGAAGAGGTAGTGCGCGGCTCCGACCTGGTCAGCTACTGCAGCTCCGGTGAAGTGGGCGACCCTTCCCTTTACCCACTGGTGAAGCGCGAGTGGGTCAAGCCCGGCGCTTTCCTCGCCATGCCCGCGCCTTGCAGCATCGATGCTGGCATGGAACAGGCCGACGTGCGCAAGGTGGTGGACAACACCGGCCTGTACGAGGCCTGGTTCGAGGAGTTGCCCAAGCCTGCGCACAACCATGTGCCGCTGGTGGGAGTGCGCTTCATGGACATGATCGCCGAAGGCACGCTGAAGGCCGACCAAGTCGAGGACATTGGCAAGATCATCGCCGGTGAAGCTCTAGGGCGCCAGAACGACGAGGAGATCATTCTCATGTCCGTAGGCGGCATGCCGGTAGAAGACGTCGCCTGGGGCACCGTGGTGTACCGCAACGCGATCGAAAAAGGTATCGGCGTCAAGCTCAACCTGTGGGAACAACCTGTTCTCAGCTGATTCCCCCTTACTTACCGCCAAGGCTATTCACATGACCCAGATCACCAAATTGAAAACCGGCTCCAAATTCGAAGACATGGCCAGCTACTCCCGGTTGGTTGCAGTCGACAACTGGATCCACGTCTCCAATACCGCAGGGCGCAACCCTCAGACCCAACTGATCGCCGAAGACGTCATCGAGCAGACTCACCAGGTTTTCGCCAACATCGAAACAGCATTGGCAGCCGTAGACGCCAGCCTGGCAGACGTCATCTGCTCGCGGGTGTTCATCCAGCAACCGGAAGACGTTTCAGCTGTCATGGAGGTGATCGGCCAGAAGTTCCGCGGCATCGACCCAGCCACCACGGTGACCTGCCCGCCGCTGGGTTCGACCGTGTACAAGGTCGAACTGGAAGTGACAGCCTATCGCGGCGCCTCGCGTGCCGAGGTCAAGCTGATTCGCCTCGGCCAATAACGGCTGCCTCCGCCGCTGAGCCCCCTGTCCCCATCGCCGCCGAGTAACGCCATGTCCCCTGCCATCGAGCCTGTCATCACTAGCCACCGCCAGCCGGCCGCGACCACCGTCGTGATCATCGGTGGCGGCATCATCGGCCTGACCGCCGCGCTGACCCTTGCCGAGCGCAACATCCCAGTGGTTGTGCTGGAAAAGGGCCGTATCGCTGGCGAGCAGTCTTCGCGCAACCTCGGCTGGGTGCGCAAGACCAACCGCCACGCCCATGACATACCGCTGGCCCTGGCGGCCGACCGGCTGTGGGCCGAGATGCCCCAACGGGTGGGTGGCGACGTGGGTTATCGCCAGGCAGGGATCATGTTCATCGGCCGCAATGATGCACAGATGGGTATGCATGAGGGCTGGCTCAAGAGTGTCGAACACCTGGGCCTGGACTCCCGCCTGCTGAGCAGCGACGAAATCGCCCGAATGGTTCCTGGCGGGCGCGGCGACTGGGCCGGTGGCATCTACACCGCTTCCGATGCCCGTGCAGAACCGACCCTGGCCGCCAGCGCCATCGCTCGTGCGGCGATGGCCAAGGGCGCGATCATCATCGAGCGTTGCGCAGTGCGCACCTTGCAAACCAGCGCCGGTCGCGTCAGCGGCGTGGTCACCGAGCAAGGCGAGATTCGCTGTGACCAAGTGCTGCTCGCAGGTGGCCTGTGGTCGCGCAAATTCCTCGGAAACCTCAAGATTGACCTGCCGACGCTGCCTTTAACCTGCTCGGTGCTGCGCACCGAGCCCATGAACGGTCCTACCGATATCGCCGTGGGCGCGCCGGACTTCTCGTTCCGCAAGCACAAAGACGGTGGATTCATCATTACCCAGCGCGGCAAGCTGGATGCGTTTCTCACCTGGGACCACGTGCTCTTGGGGTCGCGTTATCTGCCACAACTGCGGGCACAACGCGAATTCCTCAAGATCAGCTTTGGCAAATATTTTTTCAACGACCTCGCCTTGGCCAGGCGTTGGAAGGCGTCGGACGTCACCCCTTTTGAACGCATCCGCGTCCAGGACCCTCAAGCCAACACCAGCCTGAATGACGAGGCACTGCGCAATCTGAAAGCAGCCTGGCCAGTGTTTGAGCAGGCGCGTATCGCTTCCGCATGGGCAGGCACGATAGACGTCACGCCAGACTCCAACCCGGTGATCGGTGCCGTGCCGAGCCTCCCTGGGCTGACCCTTGCAACGGGCTTTTCCGGTCATGGCTTCGGCACCTCGCCTGCGGCGGGGCAGCTAGCAGCAGACTTGGTGGGGCAACATACGCCATTGATCGACCCTAGCCCCTATCGTTTCGAACGTTTTAACTGACCGTTTTGTGTTTAACCCATGCGTGCACTGAATGGCGGTGAGTCGCGTGCAGCTGACGGACCGCCCCCGTGAGCAAGACTAAGGGTGCGCGCACGCCTATCGAGGCAATGGCATTTTTCTATCAGGATTTTGTGACTCTTAATGTTCAGAAAATCTTGGCGACTGAAGATTGCTCTCGGCTGGATAACGCCCTGCCAGCCGCCTCATTTTAATCTCTTGGAGACTTTCATGCCCGCCCTGAAGATCGCATTAATGTCCTTGATCCTGCTTTCGTCAACCTCTGTGCTTGCTGAAGGTGGCTCTGACAGGCTGATACAGCGCAGCGAGGCGCTGGCCCAGCAGCGGCAGGAACAAACAATGCAATTGGCTACTGGCAAAGACCGACAGCCGACCGCTGAAAAGCATGACTCGCACGGTATGAACACTATCAAGGATACACCAGCAAAATCGAAGGTGAGTCAACGTTAGTTCGCCCCATTGCCGTCCCACACAGCAGTGCATTCAACACGAAAGACTGATTTTTATGCGTAGGATCAAACCTTTTATCGCTATAATCCGCTGCTGGCCGCCAGCAACAGTCGGGCGGCCGCCTCCGCCCTTCGTTGGCAACACTTATCGATTCCGGTACGACGGCTTTGCTGCGCAGGCTAGTTTCGTCTCTGCCGACACCCTGCACTTCCTGATGACCGAAGGCCAACTCAAGGGTTAGAAGGAGGGTCAAATATCAATACCGGGCAATCAGGCCTAGCGTTTACTTGATTTATTGGCAGGAACTTGCCAGCAGCTCACGTTGAATGAGACCGGGCCTCGTCGCTAGTCGCGTCGAGGCCTGTAACACTGCCCGCCGGTTTTCCAAGAGTGGCAGTACCCGCCGGAAGTACTGATTGACGTTCTGATCACTCGCATGAATCCATTGTTTCTCTTTGCATTCAGCCCTGCATTCAAAAAACTGGGCTAAGCAGGGCGGTAGGACTTGCGCGCACGGCGAATCTGGGCGTGGTTGACATCAGCCCAGCGCACCAGGGCATGCAATGGCTGGAGAAAGGAATTCCCAAGCTCAGTCAGTTGGTATTCGACACGCGGTGGGACCTCAGCAAACACACAACGCATCACAAAACCATCCATTTCCAAGCGTTTGAGGGTCCGGTATAGCATTTGTTTGGAAATGTCCTCGATTGTCCGACCTAGCTCGTTGAAACGCAGCGTACGCCCTTCCAGAGCCTCCAGTACCAGCAGGCTCCATTGATCGCCGATACGATCGAGCACATCGCGAATGGGACAAGGATGATCGAGAAGGTATTCGTTGGTATTAAGCATGCTCTTTCTCAGTTCCAGATTGGCTTGGTCAATGCCGTATGACCTGGTCACACGTGCCTGACTTCTTGTATCCCTACCATGATGAACGTAGCATCGTGGCGCATTAGTCTATAAACCATACCACCTGTCTGTGGAGTTGCCATGTCACATATTGCATTGATCGGAGCCTCCGGCGCAGCCGGATCGCGCATTCTCAAAGAGCTTTCTAATCGCGGTCATAGCATTACGGCAATCGCTCGCAATCCGGAACGGATCCCGAACCTGCCTGGAGTCACCACTGCGAGTGCAGATGCACGGGATGAAGATTCGCTGGCACGTGCCATCAGCGGTCATGATGTCGTCGTAAGTGCTGCAAAGTTTGTGTCTACCGAACCTGCAACACTCATCGAGGCAGTACGCCGTTCTGGCGTCAGTCGATACATAGTCGTAGGCGGTGCAGGTAGCCTGGAAATCGCTCCAGGTCAACGCTTGATTGACCAGCCCGGTTTTCCCGAAGCATACCGTCCCGAGGCTTCACGCGGCGCTGCCTTCCTGGACTTGCTCAAGCAAGAGGGACAATTGAACTGGACCTTCCTTTGCCCGTCGGCGGAATTTGTACCTGGGGAACGCACTGGCGTGTTTCGTATAGGGAAAGACAGCCTGCTGAGCAATGCAGAGGGTAGTCGCATCTCCTTCGAGGACTTCGCAGTCGCCTTGGTAGATGAAATAGAGCACCCCGCTCACGCTCGCCAGCGCTTTACGGTTGGTTATTGAGGGTACGAACCATGGTTCGCCAAATTCAAAAAACGCTGCTGTCGACCGCCCTTTTGTTCAGTTTTACCCAAGCCCATGCCGGTCCTGAACACCGCGACCTGACAGTGGAAGAAGCCAACCGTACGCTGGTTGTCGGCTTTTACGAACAATTCTTCAATCAGCACCAGGTCGAGCGAGCGGCCAAGGTGGTGGTTGATAATTATAAGCAGCACAATCCGGATGTCCCTGACGGTAAGACCCCCTTCGTCAATTACTTCGATGACTATTTCAAAAAAAATCCTCAGTCGCGGGCCCGCGTGGTTCGAAGTGCCACAGAGGGAGACCTGGTCTACTTGCATGTGCACTCCACCAGTGGCCCTCAAGATCGTGGTCAGGCTGTGCTTGATATTTTTCGGGTGAGGGATGGCAGGATTGTTGAGCACTGGGACGTCATTCAGGAGGTGCCTGAAAAGTCGGCCAATGACAACGGCATGTTTTAACTATTTGGCCGGTGCTTCGCGCGCCGGCCGATTGCTAAGGCCCGGTACGAACAGCGGGCATTGCCCAACCCGCATCTACCGCAGGGGGTACCATGATTTCAACGACAGTATTCTATTCGTGAGGAACTCGACATGCCGACTCTAAGTGCTACCGTACAGACCGATCAGCCAGAGCGCTACATACTCCGTCTTAGCAAGCATTGGGCCCACAAGTTTCCGGTCACGTTCGACAGTCAGCGTAGCCGAATCGATTTGGATGATTCGATATGCGAGTTAGTAGCCGAAGATGGCTCACTGCGAGTGATTCTCAAGACGCCAGAGGGTTCGGTTGACGAGTTACAGGCCGTGATTGCAGAACATTTGCAGCGATTCGCGCCACGTGACACGAAACTCATCTTTACGTGGTGTTCAACCCCAGAATCCGATGCTTAACATCACGTTTTTCAATTGAGCTGATTCATCACCGGTGGCCATTTCCACCGGCACTACCGGCGAGCCCAAGACTTGTGTCAGGGCTCGTCGGTATCTAAACACGTGAGTCAACGTTAATGTGGCAAGGCCCTTTCCGGGTGCAAGCCTGGGAAGCCCGGAGACGGGTCACCCTTGACCTCCGGCAGGTACAAGCCCACCTGTGCACGGAAGCGTTCCACTTCAGCCCGGTTAGCCAGAAATCGCCCGAAAGCCAGCGGATTCCCGTTGCTGTATTCCCAGATAGGCCTATACCCTTTCGGCGGGGCGACATCCGTGCGCACAGACCACATGTACCAGATGTTCTTCTGCGTATCGCGATCGAGCAGCCAGCTCAAATACAGCTTGGCCGCTTCTGGATGTTTGGAGCCTTTCAGTATGGCAGCCTGTTGAGGCCAGGCAACGAAGGGGTCGTGGTCTGGCAGGACAAAGCGTGAAACGCTCAATTTTGAAGGCACCAGCGCCCCGTCAGTAGAGAAGGTCACCCATGCTTCACCACTTTCCACCATGTCTGCAGGTGCCTGCGTGCCCCGGACATAAATAGGGTCTTGCTTGGCCAGCGCTGCAACATAGTCCCAACCGTATTTATCAACAGCCTGTTTCATCCAGAACAGTACAGCGTCATCGTCGGTCGGATAGGTCAATACGATCTTGCCTTTGAACTCTGGGCGCAAGTAGTCCTGTGCCTCACGCGGCCATTTTTTTGAGTCGGGCATAAGCTTGCTGTTGACCACATTTGAAAAAGCGTCAACGAAGACCCCCGTATAGGCGCCTTCGTTGTCCTTGAAGGGCTCATACACGTGGCTCCATCCCAAAGGTTTATAAGGAAGCAAGCGCCCTTCACTCTTCCAGCGCGGGAAGTTTTGTAGCGTTTGGATTTGCACCACGTCCGGTACCAAGGATTGCGTTGCTAGCTGATTGTCGATTCTGGCCTCGTGGTACTTGGAGTAATCCACTACCACGTCAAGCGTCACGCCGGGGAAGCGCGCCTCGAACGCAGATTTTATGCCATCCTGTTGCCCCGCTGTATCGCCGCCGGCATACACGATCAAACGTCCGCCCTCGTGCAGAGCAGCCTTGTAAATAGCGTCCAGGGAGCGCGACTCCTCCACAGTCGCCGATTGCGCAACGCATAGCCCGCTGATCGCAGCCAGCAAGGCGAGACTGCCCGCCTGCAGCAATGGTTTCAGTTTCATCATCAAAATGTACTCCCTGTATAAGGACACGGATTGGCTTCGTTTTGCTGCTCACCCCGCCAAGAGCGGTTCAAACTGAATCTAGATCGAATCGACGCACAAGGCCATTCAGATCGCTGGAGAAACGCTCCATCTCAGAAGATTGGACTTGGGCGACATCGGTGAGGCTCGCCAGCCGGATCCCATCATTCTGGATCTGAACAATGCTCTGATTGATCGACTCGACGGACGAATACTGTACCTCGGCCGCAGCTGCGATCTGCATGGTCATGTCTCGGATACTGTCTACCGACTCGCGGATGGCACTAAAGTGTTCACGCACCGCATTTATCTTGACCACGGACTGACGTGATACCTGAAGGCTGGCCAGCATCTGCTCTGACATCCGCATAGTGCGACTGGCAAGGCCACCGAGCATAGCATTGATCTCTTCGGTTGAGTCTGCGCTGCGTCTAGCCAGGGCGCGAACTTCGTCGGCAACCACGGCAAACCCACGCCCCTGTTCACCGGCGCGCGCGGCTTCGATTGCCGCGTTCAGCGCCAAGAGATTAGTTTGTTCGGCAATGGCGCGGATCGTGCTGAGAATTGATTGAATATTACTGCTTTCTACCTCAAGCTCGCGCATGGAATGCGTAGCTCGCTCAATCTCTTCGCTCAAATGATCGACCTCAAGCACTGCATCTTCGATATGACGCTGCCCGCTTTGTGCCTGGTTCTGACCGCGGTCGGCCGACACTGCTGCCTGACTGCACGAACTGGCCACCTCGTGAGCGGTAGCGACCATCTTATTGAACGCCGTGGAGACCATATCGACATTCTCTCGTTGCCTCAGGGCTATGCCTGCCATTTCCCTCGCACCCTGGCTTGAGACGCTAGCTGTGGTAAGAACCTGTGAAGCGGTGCCTGCAATCGTCTGGATGAGATCACGTATCGCGCCCGTGAAACGATTGAACCCTCGTGCGAGTATGGCCACTTCACTCTGTCCACTGACCTGCAGCTGCTGGCTCAGACGTCCTTCGCCCTCTGCTATCAACGTCAGTCCCGCAGCGACCTGTTCTATCGGCGATACGATGACTCTGGCAAACCATTGACCGAGCACTGCGAACAGCCCGGCCAGTAACAAAGCACCCAACAGCACAGCCCACGTGATGCGGTTGGCGTCGGCCATCACTTCATCGTATGGAATCAACCCGATGAAGCGCCAGCCGAGTTGCTCCGACGGCCAGACATTGGCCATGAAGTGCGTGCCATCCAATTCTACGTTAGCAAGTCCCTTGCCTGCAGAGAACAGTTGGGCGTACCCTGCGCCAAGGTCGGTCAATGGTTTGAGCGTGTGCTCGGGATGGCGTGGATCAGTCAGCACCTGTCCATCGTTATTGACCATGATCAGGTAGCCGTTCTCACCCAACTTGATCTTCTTCACCGTCTCGGTCATGCCGGCAAGAGAAACATCGACATTCACCACGCCAGTCGGCTCACCTTTGGCATCAGCAAATGTACTGCCCGTGCCAAGCAATGACACCTCATCGCGCTGCCAGTAGTAGGTACCCGTACGAATGACCTGTCCCGGCAAAGCCATTGCCTTGCTATACCACGGGCGCGATCGCGGATCGTAGTCAGCTAACTTGGGATCGGCGGGAGAAAACACTGCGCCGCCGTGGCGCGAGCCTAGATAGATGTAGGCGTACGCTGGATGAGAACGGCGGAAATCGTCGAAAAGCGCCTGAATGTCCTGTTCGACAGTTGACGGCGCCGTCGAAGGGGGCGTCGTGCCGGAATAGCTGATGAGGTTGTGGTCGACCCGTTTCAATAATGGATGGCCGGAGAGGTACCGAATGTTATCTTCGAAACCACTGAAGAATACCTGCAGCGTGTTATCGATCTGGCGGATCTCTCGTGAACTGTTCTCGACGAAGTCTTGTTCGGCCGCCTCGCGCAAGCCTGTTATGACCCAGCCTGAGAAGAACAGCACTGGAAGGCAGGCGATCAGGGCGAAGGCCAGCGTCAGCTTCAGCTTGATGCTCATGGTGTTCCTTTTCCTTGAACAGGCTTGCCGCAGGCAGCAAGCCTGTAGTCCTGATCAGAAGTAGAGGCCGACCATCAACTGCAAGTAGGTGTTCAAACCATCGCCGCCCAGCTGTGACCCACCCTCCCCGGCATCCTTCTTCGGTTTATAGAAGCCCACCATTGGCGCGATGTAGTAGTGTGCCGATGGCGTCCACTCTGCATACAGATCAAGCTCCCGCCCACTGAAATCATAGTTGGATGTGTCCAACGTCTTCAGGTCGAACACCTGCGCGCCCAACTTCACGGTCTCAGAGGCCTTGAGTTTGAGACCGACGTTTTGAATCGCGGCATTGGAATTGAATGCACCGGCGTAGTTGCCCGCCACTTCACCCTGAACCCAGGTGCCATAGCCGCGGTAGAAGCCACTGAACAAGGGATCGTACGTGCGCGAATACCGCGCATAGCGGTAACTGATCGTCGGCGACAGTGGCAGATCGGAGAACGTATAACCGCCTTCCGTGTAGCCCGCCGTGCCAGAATCACGTTTGTCCTGGTAGGTCAGCTCTGTGGACAGGAAGACATTGGGGTTTCCCGCGTTGGTCTTGTAGCGAACGCTGTACTGATTCAGGCCCTCGCGCTGCATCTGGCCGGGTGAAGCAATCTGATCGTTCACGTCCAGGCCATGCACGTACAGCAAACCGAGGGTACTTTGCTCGGAAACATGCTCGACATTGAGCAGCCCAAGGGATGTTTCAGCCTGGATTGGGTTCGCGGACTTGAGCCAGGCCAGGTCGGACCGCCAGCCCTGCGCACCACCCAGTCGCAGAATCGCCGTCTCACCGTAGGACTGGCGCAACCCGACGTAGTAGCCGCCCCCACGATTCAGACGCTCTCCTGCGCCCGCGCCCATGTTGAAACCGTCATTCTTGATGATGAATCCATCACCGATGACCAGCCCCTGGCGGCCGACTGAAAGGTCGATACCATCTTTGCCCAGCGCGGGGAAAAGATCGGCAGATTTCCAGCCGACGTAGGCCTCCTCCCAGTTGGTACGACGTTCACCTCCGATACTCCAGCCTGCCGGATCACCGTCGCCCCAGGTACCCGTGGTGATGCCTTTCAGGCTGCCATAGAGCAGACCCGAGTCGCCAAGCCCATAGCTGCCTTTGAAACCGTACTTGGTCGCAGCCTCCTGCCAACTCACGCGACCTGCTGTGCGATTGCCCAACGGGTTATAACTTTTTTTACTGGTGAATGCTCCCAGGTATGTGGTGATTTCAGCATTGAGCACGTCATCGCCTTGTGCATACAACTGATAGGCGTGTGCAGAATCGATGGACAAGGCTGCCATCATGGCGACGCCACCCGCGAAAGAGATCCGAATTATTCTTGTTGGACAGACTCGCACGCTCATTGTTATCTCCCCTACCGTGAATGGCAGGTAATTAATTATTGGAACGCGATACCCTGTGTCGCTCTCATCTCATGACAGCGTCACAAAACAGTCAAAGACCAGGGTGTACTCAGGGCTAACACAACCCTAGAGCGAGTATGCAAACAAGTAGAATCAATAAATAATGAATTAATCGCTGGAACCAATAACTTAATGAGTATTGTGTAATTACCGCTCACGCACAATCCCGCGCCTGATGAAACAGGCACGGGATTCTATGAAATGTCACCACTGAAAGATGGTCAACCTGAAAGTTGATCCACCGTACCAAAGACACCATCGAAATACATCAACGGCGCACGCTGATCGGCAACATGTATCTCGCGAATTTCACCGATCAGAATGGCGTGGGACGGCGTCACGAAGAACTCGGCGACCACGCAGTCGAATGAGACCAGTGCGTTTTCCAGCAACGGCGCGCCAGTATGTCCTGCCCGCCAGGTGCCTGCAGCGAAAGGGTCGTCCTGTTCACCGGAGAATTTGGCAAAAGCCTGGGCGATCTCCTGCTGGTCCCGCGCCAGAACGTTGATTGCCATACGCCGGCTATCAAGCAGCGCGCGGAAGGTACGGCCTGTCACGTTGACGCACGCCAGAATACGCGGCGGATCGGCTGACACCGAGCATACTGCCGTTGCCGTCAACCCGAAGCGCTCGCCCTGGTGCATGGTGGTGACTACATTCACCGCCCCAACCAGGCCACGCATGGCCTGGCGGAAGTGATCACGCGCGAACTCGGCGCTCAAATAATCGCTCGGCCCGTGATGTGCGGCCATTTCTGGACGCGCCACCCACGATGTGCTGCCCAGGATACTCACTTGCCAGCTCCGAGCGATGCTTCGAGCGAGATGTCCGACAGGATACCGTCAACCATCGCGGTGCTCGCATTCCAGTCATAGTTGCCAAAGCAACGCATGTGCTGAACGAAGGGTGGACCGGAGTAGAACATCTCGTATTGCGTGTGACGCGACCCGAACTCCGAGCCCAGCGCATCCCAGGCCAGTTTCATCAGTTTGACCCGGCCCAATGGGTCGGTCGCAGCCGAACGCTGGGTAGCTTCGATCATTTCAACGATTTCGGGGTTACCAAAGTCTTCGACCGATGAGGGCAACATGATCACGCCACCGCCGGCCAGGCCGCGGATGTCGTTGATGAATTGCGGGTACAGCGCCTGACCGGCCGAAGTGGCCGAGTACACCCGGGAGGCTTTAGGTACGTAGAACTCACCACGCTGGATTGGGTCAAGCATCATCGAACGGAAGTTACCCTCCACTGCCATTGCCTGACCCGCCAGACGCCCCAAGGTGTCCTGAACAGCCGGGAAGTTCACGGTGCCGGTGGTCTCGGTCAAGCGTCGCGCTACACCCAACAGGAACTGCAGCTTGACGCTGAAACGGGCCTGGCTTTGCAGGTTCATCATCTGCTCGGCCGCAGTCTGGTGGAACAGCGCGCCGCACAGTTCGGGACGGCGGTAAATGAATACCCGATCCCACGGAATCTTCACGTCTTCGAAATAGATCAGTGCGTCGTTTTCGTCGAAGCGCGTTGCCAGCGGATAATCGAACGCGGAACTGGCCGATTGTTCATAGGAACGACGCGACAGAATCTTCACGCCTTTCTGAGCGAGCGGTACGGCGAACGACAGTGCGTACATGTCGTCTTCCGGGCGCAATGGGTTTTGCACACCCACCAGGCACTCCTGGGCCAGTACGGCGGAGGTACCCAGCATCTTGGCACCGCGGACAGTGATGCCTTCGGCGTCCTCGTCCACCACGCCCAGAGAATGGTACTTGTTGCCTTGATCGCCGACATTTCGCGAGCGGTCGCCCTGCGGGTTGACGATGGTGTAAGTCAGTGCGAGATCGTTGTCCCTGGCATAGGCGTAATAATCTCGCAGCGCCTTGGCACGGGCCGGATCGTAGTTCTCCAGCAGCTCGATGCCAATCATCATGCCCACCAGTGCGGCAGGCACATGGTCGGGTGAACGCCCGACCCAACCGCCCGTGAGCCGGGCCCAGGCCTGGTGAGCCTCGCCACGACGCAGCAGATCTTCGGGGCTGCGAGGCAACTGCCAGGCGAGGTTGACCTGCTTGCCGTTGCCCGGCGAGCGGAAGGTCATGGTTTCCTGGTTTTGCGCCTGGTAGTCATACATGCCGGCAACCGTGCGGACAGCGTTATGGAACGCTGGATGATCGACATGGTTATCGATGCGCTCGCCGTTGATATAAACGGCGCGGCCGTCGCGAAGACTGGCTAGATAGTCGGAACCCGTACGGGACATGATCGCACTCCTGAATCATTGTTGTTGTTGGTGGTGTCGGACAGCCGCTCAAGCCTTGCTGGCAAATGCTTCGGCCATGGTGCCCGTATCGAAATAGTCGCGCAGACGGACGATCTTGCCGTCCTTGACGGTCCAGACCTGCACCCACTGCACAGTGAACTGCGCACCGTTGTGTTTGACGCGGGAGCGCTCCTGACCAATCACCACGACGCTGTCACCCTCCGCGATGAACTCGAGGGGTTCGAATGCCTCGACATCGAGCGAACTGCCCACGATCTCGAAGAACGCTCCCACGCCCTCAGCGCCGCGGTACTCGCCAGAGTGCGGGACCGTACTAGGCCCGTAGAAGCTGATATGCACGTCATCGGCAAACAACGCACCGGCCTGAGCGAACTGGCCACCGCCGGCATACTCATAAAAACGTTGAACGATTGCTTTGGACATACCTGATCCCTGCTGACAATCAATGACTCGTTATTGGGGTGAATCTTCGTTCGACAAGAATTCACCAATGGTTTCATCGGTATGGAATACCGGTTTCTCGTAATAATGCGGACCGTCATAGATTTCGATCAGCACTGAACGCTCATGCGCCACCGTCGGACCATGAGGGTGATCTTTCGGGTTCATGTAGAAGTGCCCAGGCTGCAGGCGGAGTTTGGAGTCGGTGTATTCGTAATCCCCCTCCAGGCAGTACATGAACTGGTTGGACGCATGGGAATGCTTTACCGGAATACGCCCGCCCTTCTCATATTCAAGGATTGCGATGCTGGCGCCGGTCGAAGGATGTTTCCAAAGAAAGTACTGGCGAAAACCGTATTCGGGAAACTCGATCCAACCTTCAGGATCCAGGTGGGCGGTGTGTATCAGTAGTTCGAGTGTCATGCTTGGCTCCAGGATAATCAACGAACGCCTAGGCCCGCGTTCATGTTTTCGAGTATCGAAGTCATGGAACTAAATAACCACTGAATAAACCAGACGCTGATATAACCGTCCGCTCATCTCGAGCCCCTTCGCTATAGCACGTGGCTGTCCTCGAACTCATCTTCAGGCTCGTCATAACACGGCACGTGCGGGCTCATGTGCGACGCCGCCGCTTCCAGACCCGTGATCAGTTGCCTGCACGCCTCATTGGGGGGACGATGCGCCAGCCAGAGCACGCCGACGGGACGTACCAGTCGAGGCAGCGACAGGCTCAAGGTGGCCAGTAGCCCTCGCTGCTCGTAATCGGAAGCGATGGAGCCGGAAAGAAATGCAATCGAATCGGTTTCGTGGATGAAGCTCTGGATGACGTTGGCAGACAATGTCTCGATATAGGTCGTTGGCAAGGGCACACCGTGCCGCCGGAACATCGCCAACAGCGGTACGTGCAGCAACGAGCCCGAAGGCGGTAATACCCAAGGAAACTCAGCCAGATCCTGCCAGGTCACCTGGCTGGCGCCAGCGAACGGGTGTTGCGGCCCGACCACGGCCACGGTGTTGTCCTCGGTCAGCACTTTTTCTTCCACATCCGCGCCCAGTCGCTTGGCGGGCAAAGTGCCGCAGATCAGATCGATGTCACCCGCGCGCAATTCCTGAAGCAAGACATCCAGCGAACCTTCGCGGATGAACACTGAAGTCGTTGGCGACTCTCGCTGCAGGATTGCCAGCGCTCTGGGGACGATCGAGCCGGCGGCGGCCGGCAGTGCACCGAGGTTGACCTTGCTGGTGCGCCCCGAGACCAGCGCCTGCAACTCTTCACCGGTGGTGCTGAGGTCGGCGAGGATCGAGCGCGCATGGCGAATCAGGCATTCCCCGTAAGGGGTTGGGCTCAAGCCCCGGCCGGTCCGTTCGAACAGCTTGAGGTCAAGGCCGTTCTGCAGCTCGTTGAGGGCCTTCGATACAGCGGGTTGAGTAACGTTGAGCAGTTCGGCGACCTTGGTCAGTTGGCCGAGATCGTCGATCGCCACAAGCAGTTGCAGATGCCGCGGCTTGAGGCCCGCACGGATGTACCAGTCCAGTTTTGCCATACGCGATTCTCTACCTGTCAGGCAGCAGTGTCAGCGCTGCGTCAAGTTCAGTATCCGATCGGCTGTGCGCAAGGCCGCAGCCACCAAGGTGAAGGTAGGGTTGGAACTGTTCGATGAACCCAACACGGCGTTACCGGCCACGAACACGTTGTCCATGTTCCACAGCTTTCCGTAGCGGTCGACCACACTGGTGCCGTCATTTTCCGGCCCCATGCGGCAAGAGCCCATCAAGTGTGCCGACCCGCCACTGCCGTAAAGCACGAAGCTGACACCGCGCAAGACATCACCTACCGCAGCCGACACCCGATAGTTCTCGGCCAGTGCCTGGCTGATTCGCAGAGTGTCGGCCGCCGAGTGGCGCAAGTCCACGCGGATCTGTGGGAGGCCAAATGCATCCTTGGCCTGGGGATCGAACCATAGGCGGTTGTCAGGGTTCTCGTCCATCGCCACGAACGTCGTGACGTCTGCCCCCTCTTCGTCTCGCGTCCCAGGTGCGGGGGTTTGCGGGAAACGGAACACTTCGGTCTGCCAGGGATGCTCTGCGGAATGCGGCACCCACACCGAGAAAATCGGGTCGCCCGCTGGCGCGCCCTGGAAGATCTCTGGCCGCAGCACCACCCGCGTAGACAGAATCGGATGGTCGAGCAAATTGCAGCCCAGAGCAGGCCCGGCATCGATACCTGAGGCATGGATGAGTTGCGCTGAAGCGAGGGTGCCGCTTGCGATCACCACGGTGTCGGCATGAATCACCACAGGCTCGCCGCCCTGGCGCGGAAACGCCACCACCCCCGACGCACGGCCGTTGACGTGCAGCACCTGACGCACTACATGGTCAGCCAGCACCTGTGGCAACACACCGTCTGCGGCCTGGGCCAGCAGATCGTCGCTGGAGGTGTACTTGAGTTTGCCGTCTACAGGCCGCGCGGCGATCGGCATCGGCTGCACTTCACGGCCTGCGGGCAATCCGCTGACGGCCGCCCGCGTCGCCGCCAGGATGCGCTCGGCGCGCACCCCGCCCTTGGCGATGTCGGGATCGACGTGCATCACCCTGCCCGCCTCGGTGAAGTAATCCATCCACTCTGCGTGGTCCATCCAGGCTGGCAGCTCAGATACATCAGGCGACGGTGCGTTCGAGCACCACAGCGAGAACGATCCCCCCACCCCATGACTGACCAGAAACCCTGGAAGACCCTCGACAGGTGTGGCGGACGAGCACGGGAAGACCCACTCGCTCATCACGGCCTTGGCGTAGTCGAGCATGCCAGCCTCGCTGACATCGAGGTTACGCGCATGCAAACCCGGCGTACCGAAACGTACCGGCCCGGCCTCAACCACCATTACCTGTTTGCCTGCCTGGCCCAGGCGGCCCGCCACCGTGGAACCGCCTGCCCCGGACCCCACCACGACGACATCGACTTGATAATTGCTCATTGTTCAATACTCCTTGGACGTGGAGGCATTACAGCCGGGCGCTGATGATCGCCAGCAGGCCACCGACCAGCGCAACGTGTTCGAAGAGGAAGATCTTATGGATCACCTGCTCCTGGGGATCGCTGTAAGTCCAATAGCGATGGAAGATGGCGTCGGCGCTGAGCACGAACACGATCAATACCCAGGCACCGATTAAAGCGGTCGATGGAATCAGCAACAGCACGCTTCCGCCCGCCAGCATGGCCAGGCCCAGCGCAATCAGCAGCGAAGCGCCTCGCTCGATGCCAACCCGTTTGAATTCTGAAAGTTGGAAGTTCCAACTCTGCGCATTGAAGACAGTGGCCCAGAGAAAGTAGGCAGCGATCGCCAGACGGCTGATCCAGTCAATGATCTCGGCTAGGTGCATCATGGAAAACTCCTGAGGGTTGGCAGATTTCAGAACATGGAATTGTTATTGGCTGATACTGCAGGCACCGCCTGGATCACATCCCAGTGCTCGACGATGCGTCCGTTCTCCAGGCGGAAGAAGTCCATCACCGCATCACCGGCAACGTCCTTGTCGGATTTCCAGTGCAAGTGCACCGCCACCTGATCCTCTTCGGCAATCATTCTTTTTATATGCAAAGAAGAGTGCGGGTACTGCTTGAAAAACCCATGGAAGAACGTGGCGAACCCGTGCACGCCGTCACCAACCTGGGGATTGTGCTGGCGGTAGTGCGTCCCGACGTAACGCGCGATCGCTCCGTCCACGTCATGCTCATTGAAGACCTGCTCAAGAAACGCTCGCACGACCTGTTTGTTGCGCTGAAGAACCACTGACATTGCCGCTCTCCTCAGCATGTCCAGCGCAGACGCAATTGGTCGGCCACCAGGGAAAGAATCAGCACGATGCCGAGTACGATCTGCTGGACATAGGACTCGACCCTGATCAGATCCATGCCATTGGTGAGGATGGTGATGAACAGAGCGCCCAGCAGCACGTCGCGCACCTTGCCGATGCCTCCGAACAGCGACACCCCGCCGATGACGCAGGCAGCGATGGCTTGAAGGCCGAAGGTCGAGCCGTTGAGGGCTTCGGCCGAGCCGGTCCGGGCGAGGAACAGCACGCCAACCACCGACGCCAGCAGCCCAGCCAGCACATAGGCGAGGAACAGTTGACGCTTGGTGGCGATACCCGACAGTTGCGCGGCCCTCAGGTTGGCGCCTACGGCATAGAAATACCGCCCGGTGGTGGTGCGGTTGAGCAGTACCCAGATGGCGACGAACAGTACCAGGGTGATCAGCACCGGTGGAGTCATGCCCAGAATCCGCCCGTAACCCAGGGCCTGCATGAATTCATCGGGAATGCCGGTGACCGGCAGGCCACTGGTCAGACTCAGCGACACCCCGACCAGGCTGGTCATGGTGCCCAGGGTCATCATGAAGGGCGACACCTTCAGCACCGAGACGCCAATGCCATTGATGGCGCCCACCAGCATGCCGGCCAGCAGGCCACCGACGACCGAAAGCGTGATGACCCAGCCAATCGAATCGGGGTACTGCTCAAGCAGGTAAAGCATCAGCGAGGCACTCACGACCCCGACGAAGCCGATGATGGAACCGACCGAAAGGTCGAGCCCAGCAGTCAGGATCACCAGCATCTGCCCCATGGCGACGATGATCAGGAAGGTGGACACGCGCATGACGTTGGACAGGTTGTCCAGCGACAGGAACCGCGGTTCGTTGACGGCAAAATAGACCAAGGTGATGCACAGCAGCAGCGGCAGGATGCCGAGGTTGACGAACAGACGCTTGGCCGCGTTGCCGATGCTGACGGCGCGCGCCGGGGTCGGGGTGTGCTGGGTAACGTTAATCATGACTCGACTCCAGGTGCGCAGGACGTTGGGTGCCGAAGAAGCCGTGCAAGGCACGCGACTCGTTGATCTCGGCTTTTTCCATGTGATCGACGATGCGGCCATCCCTGACGACATACAGGCGGTGGCTCAGGTTGAGGACTTCAGGCAGGTCTGAACTGATCACCACGATCGCGTTGCCGGCCTCGGCCAGTGCTTTGATGCAGGCATACACCTCGACGCGTGCCGAGACGTCGATGCCGACGGTGGGCTCGTCGAAGATGATGACGCGGGTATCACGCGACAACGCTTTGGCGATCAGTACCTTCTGTTGGTTGCCGCCCGAATAACGACCGACATGCCCGTCAAGCGCCAGAGGGCGCACACGCATGCGCTCGCCAAGTTCCTTGGCCGTGCGCCGCTCGCTGCCCATCCGCAGCCAGTGGCCGGCCCGCGACAACCCGCCCAGATGAAGCGCCGGCAGGGTGATGTTTTCCCGGGTCGGACGCAGGAGCATCAGCCCTTCGTTGCGTCGGTCCGAGGTGATGTACACCAGACCCCGATCGAGCATGCTGCGAGGACACGGACGCATACTCGGCTTGCCGCCGACCTGCACCTGTCCGGCGCCGATGGGCAACAGGCCGAAGACCGCGCGACCGATTTCGGACTTGCCGCAGCCCACCAGCCCGGCCAGGCCGACCACTTCGCCCGCATGCACTTGTAGATCGATGTCATGGATGCTGCCGTCGCTGCTGCTGATGCCCTCGAGCGAAAGCAGTCGGGCGCCAGGCTTGTTGGCGATTTCCGGGTAAAACGCCTCGAACTTGCGCCCGGTCATCAACTGCACCAGTTGCTCTTCGTTCACCGCCGCCGTTTCGACGGTCTCGATGAACTGGCCGTCGCGCATGACGGTGATGCGGTCGGAAATTCGATAGATCTCTTTGATGCGGTGGGTGATGTAGATGATGCTGACGCCTTGTTGGCGCAGGTTATCGACCAGTTCGAACAACGCTTCTGTTTCTTTCTCCGAGAGCGATGCAGTCGGCTCGTCAAGAATCAACAGTTTAGGCTCGGTCAGCAGCGCCTTGGCCATTTCGACCATCTGCTGCTGCGCCCGGGAAAGGCGGCTCACCGCAATGTCGAGGTCCAGGTCGAAACCGAAACGACTCAAGGCAGCACGTACGCGCTGGCGGCGCTCTGCCAGATCGATGAAGATGCCCCACCTCGGTTCAGCACCGAGCAGGATGTTCTCTTCGACGCTCAACGTCGGCGCCAGGCTGAACTCCTGGAACATCGCGGCGATGCCATGTCGGCGAGCGTCCTGAACGTCACGAAGTGTCAGCGGCTGTGCATCGAGCCACATCTCTCCACGATCAGGCTGTAACGCTCCGGCGATCATGTTGATCAGTGTCGATTTGCCTGCGCCGTTCTCGCCGAACAGCACATGCACTTCCCCACGTCGCAGGGAAAACGACATATTGTTCAGGGCCTGAACCGCACCAAAGCGTTTACTCAGCCCTTCCACACGAAAGAGCGTGGCGGATTCGGTCGCCAACGACGCAGCGTCGGACTGTGCATAGCGACCGTCATTGACAAGGGCATGGATCACAGATTGTCTCCCAGCTCTCACGCGCCCGGCGCTGGCCGGGCGGTGGATTATTGTTGTTGTCAGCTAGTCAGTGACCTGGCTTCCAGCCGACCGGCTGAATGTTTGCCTTGGCCCATTCGTGGGGGATGTCTTCCAGACGGGTGCCGATGATCTCGTTCCACTTGTTGAGAAACGCCATGTAGCAGATCAGCGTGGTGATGAAGATCACCTGCTCATCGCTGAAGAAGCGCTTCAAGTCGTTGACATCCTGGTCAGTGACCTCGCCCGGGATTCGTGCGGCATGACGACACAGGCGCAACAACGCACGCTCGCGCTCGTCGTAAAGCGGCGAAGTCTCGTAGGCGTGGATCGCCAGAATCTTCTCGAGGGGCAGACCCAGCTCTGGCGCACCGCACGCGCAGTGCGCCGCGCTGTAGTGCGACTGGGAAAACTGACTGAACGCGAAGGTGACCAGACGACGTACGGCATCTTCGACGGTGGTCGGATACCAGGCCGCTTCGCTCATGGCATCGACAGCCTTGAGCAGCAGTGGCGCACGGCCCATGGTGAAGAAACTGTTCGGTACATAGCCGATCGAATCGATCATGCCTTGGAAGGCACTTTCGAATTCCGGCAGATCTTTACGTTCAAGCGGCAGAATACGAGGTGGCATGGCGTGAGTCCTCTTGCTCTAGGTGGATGTGTCGGGCGAGCGCTCAGTCGACCTTCAGTTGCGGCTTCCAGCCACGTGGAGCGAAAGCTGCCTCGCTGAGCTGATCGACGTTGCTCTTGTCCATCATCTGTACGGCCGGGATGGCATCACGGATCTGCAGCTTGTTCTCCAGGCTGCGTACCGCCATGTCCACGGCAATTCGGTTGATCGAGACCGAGTTCTCTACCACCACGCCTTGCACGTCACCGTTGCGGATAGGACGCAGCAAATCCGCGGTGATGAAGGTGGCATACAGGCCGATCTGACCGACCTTCCCGCGCTCGCGCAGCGCATTGAGCGCCGCCTCGACCGTGGTTCCCATGCCGACGATGTATTTGATGTTCGGGTAGGTAACCAAAACGTTCTCGACCAGCGGCTGTTGGTCGAGTCGGCTGCTCTGGCCGTAGATGACCTTTTCCAGACGCACATCGGAACCTGCAATGGCGTCCTTGAAGCCGATCACGGTGTCCTCGGACCACGACACCCCTGCCGGCCCGGGCATGAGCACCACCGGGGTGGCGCCTGAGCCGGCAGGATGCTTGGCAGCCAGCGCTTTGCCGACCAGTTGGCCAACCTCCTTGTAGGTGACCACCACCCGTGCATCGGTAGGGGTATCGACGCCGGTGTTGAGGTCGACCACCTTGATGCCCTTGGCGCGGGCCTGTTCGATCTTCTGGTTCATGCCGCTGGGCGACACCGAGAACATCAGAATGGCCTGGGCGCCGAGCGTCACGCAGTTGTCGAACTGCGCCTGCTGCTTGTCGATGTTGGCGTAGCCGCCAGCATCGTAGATGGTGAGCTGGGCACCGAGTTTCTTGGCCTGGTCAACGGTGCCATAGATGTAGGCACGCAGGATGTCGTTGGTGGTATGCGGGAACAGTGCGCACAGATTCCACTTGCGCGAAACGTCGGATGGCTTGAGCAGTTCGTAGCTAGCAGGAGTGCCTTTGAAGGGCTCGGACGCTCGTTCCCTGGGAGGGTCCATGGCCAGCACCGAGATGCTGCTGACGTCTGCGGCGTGCAGCGCGGTACTGCTCAAGACGCTGAATAAAGCGCCAACGCAGAGACTGACCTTGATCTTGTTATGCATGCTGTTCCCCTGTTGTTTTGATTGGTTTGGGTACTACTGGCAGTGGCATCCCTGCTTATGCGCGCAAGCGCTCAGACATCGAGCACGATGAATACAAAATCGCCCGCTTCCTCCCGCAGCCCTTCAAGCGTCTGGTACTGCGCCGAATCGAACCAAGCCCGACACGCGGCCGAATCCGGGAAGGTGAACAGTGCTGTTCGAGGATGCGGGTGATACCCGAGCAACACCACGGTCTGTTCACCAACCCCGATGTACTTGCCACCGTGCTGCACTACCGACGGGGTCGAGCGCTCGATGTACTCGGTGAGCTTGTCCCGATTCTTGACGGTGCCAAACGCTACAAAGTATGCGGTCATGATCTATAGGGCTCCTGGGCCGGACTTAGTCGTTGAGCAGATGCTTCCATGGGGTATCGCTGCCCCAGTTGATGCAAACGCTTTGTCGACGCATGTAACCCTTCCAGGCGTCGGAGCCTGCAGTGCGACCGCCGCCGGTTTCTTTCTCACCGCCAAACGCCGCGCCGACATCCGCCCCGGTGGTGCCCATGTTGACTTTGGCGATACCGCAGTCGCTGCCGGCCGCAGAAAGGAAGCGTTCGATATTGCCCAGATTGCTGCTGTGGATGCCCGAGGCCAAGCCCTGCACCACGCCGTTGTGCAACTCGATCGCCTGCTCGAGATCGTCGTAGTCGATCACGTAGATTAGCGGGGCGAAGGTCTCTTCCTGCACGCA
The DNA here is from genome assembly GCF_047039205.1 of Pseudomonas sp. SC11. Classification (NCBI taxonomy): domain Bacteria; kingdom Pseudomonadati; phylum Pseudomonadota; class Gammaproteobacteria; order Pseudomonadales; family Pseudomonadaceae; genus Pseudomonas; species Pseudomonas sp. SC11. Next base: position 2,840,410 of record NZ_CP178183.1, read on the forward strand.
ATGCCACTCGTTGCGTGCGTGGGTGATGATGGTCGGCTCGACGAAATAGCCGGGGCAGTCCATGCGCTTTCCACCAAAGGCGATCTGCCCGCCCTGGGACACGGCTTCGGCGACCGAGCGCTCGAAATGCTCTGCCGCAGCGCGATCGACCAGCGGCCCTACCAGATTGCCGGCCACCGCCGGGTCACCGACCTTGATGCGGCCATAAGCCTTCTTGAGCAGTTCCACCAGTTCGGCGCGAATGCTGCTGTGTGCGATGACACGCCGAGTGCTGGTGCAGCGCTGCCCCGAGGTTCCGACGGCGCCGAACGCGATCGCGGCTGCGGCTAGCTTGAGGTCAGCCGTCTCATCGACGATGCAGCCGTTGTTGCCCGAGCACTCCAGCAAGCTGCGGCGTCCCAGCGTCGAGCCGACGATCTGCGCGACTTTGCGACCCACCGTGCTGGAGCCGGTGAAGGAGATCAGCGCCACGCGAGTGTCCCGCACCAGGCGCTCGGCAATGTCGTTGTCCTGCGGAATGACCAGTGAGAACACGCCTGGTTGATCGAGCTCTTTCATCGCGATGTCGCACAGATGCTGCAAGGCCAGCGCCGTCAGCGGCACCTTCGGGCTCGGCTTCCAGATCACTGTGTTGCCACCGATCACCGAGAGGAAACCGTTCTGCGCCCACACCGCAGCCGGGAAGTTATAGGCAGAGATAATCCCTACCACTCCCAGGGGCAACCATTGGTCGTACATGCGGTGGTTTGTCCGCTGCGACTGTTGGGTAAAGCCATAGAGCATGCGTGACTGGCCAGCGGCCAGTGTCGCCATGTCGATGACCTCACGGACTTCGCCCATCGCTTCGGCCAGCGACTTGCCCGTTTCCAGGGCCACCACCGCAGCCAGTGCGCCATGGTGCTGCTTGCACAGCTCGCCGATACGCGATACCAGTTCTCCACGACGCGGTGCCGGGACCATGCGCCAGCGGCGCTGAGCGGCATGGGCCGTGGCGGTCACCCGCTCCAGGTCTTCGGCAGTGGCCGCGATGACCTGAGCAATGCGTTCTTCCGTTGCGGGGTTGGTCACATCGAAGGACTGCCCAGCTGAGGATGACCAGCCGTTTTCACTGTCATGCGCACCCGGATTGATCGACTGCAGAGACAACTCGGTGAAGACACTGTTTTGATTGATAGTCATGATTCACTCACAGCTCAACGAAACAAGGCGGTTGGAAGGGGTCGCAGCGCTCAAGCTGGCCAGCACAAGATTGCTCAGGCTGCCGATGCCCTGGATACGACTTTCGATAAGATCGCCATCGGCGAGGAACAACGCAGGCTCGCGGGCGGCACCAATACCGTCGGGCGTGCCGGTGAGGATCACGTCGCCGGGCTCCAGGGTCATGCCCCGGGACAGCTCAGCGATCAATCGCGCGACGCTGAAGATCTGATTGGCGGTCGTGTCACGCTGCATGACCTGGCCGTTGACACGGCATTCGATGGTCAGCGCCTGTGGGTCGTGCAACTGGTCAACGGTGACCAGTACCGGGCCCAGCGGGCAGGTGCCATCCAGGCTCTTGCCCTTGAACCACTGCGCACCGTGGGCACGTTGCAGGTCGCGAGCGCTGATGTCGTTGGCGACGGTGTAGCCATAAACATGGGACAGGGCATCAGCCTCATCGATGTCGCGCCCTCCCCGGCCGATGACCACCGCCAGTTCGACCTCCCAGTCCAGCTTGCTGGTCAAGCCTGCGTGCAGAGGCAGGTCATCGCTGGCAGCCGCGACCGTACCGGTGGCCTTGCTGAAGAAGGTTGGTATCTCAGGCAAGGTTTCAGGACCTTGGCCCTCGCGCTTGCCGATGCTTTCGTCGAAGTGCTTGCGGTAGTTCCAACCCACGCACATCACGTTGCGCCGCGGGTTGATGACCGGCAGAACACGTACCTGCTCAAGGCTCAGCAACGACGCTTGGGGGTCTGGTATCGCGCGCTCTGGCAGCGCAATCAGCTCCTGCAGCTCGCTCACGCCAAGCAGCGGCCGGATGCGGTCATTTTCGACCAAGCCCAAGCGGCGCCTCTGCTGGTATTCGAAGGCGATCAGCTTCATGTCACTGTCCGCTCCCGATCACTGCCACCGCTTCGATCTCGAGTTTGATCGCAGGAGTGGCCAGCGCGCTGACCTCAACCAGGCTGCAGGCTGGGAAGTCACCGCTGAAGTAGCGCTTGCGAATGTCCCAGATGAGTGTGTTGCGAGTGATGTCGGTGACGAAAATGGTCATCTTCACAACGTCGTTCATCTGGGCGCCGGCCGCGTCGAGAAGCGCTTTCATCTTTTCGAAAACGATGGTGGCCTGCTCGCTTTCATCGGAACCTTCGATGGTCTTGCCATCTTTGGCGCGAGAGGTCAGGCCCGAGACGTAGAGGGTTTCACCGACCTTGATACAGTTGCTCCACATGCCAGGAGCGGGCTCTGCAACGAGCGGAGTGGTGATAGCGATCTTTTTCATGCTTGTACTTCCAGGAAGAGACTGAGGGGAGCAGCCGATATCAGGTGAAGAAGTCGGCTGGGGGCGGCATGCCCCACTGGGTGGTTTCCTCTGCGGTCACGGCGTGATAACCAGGGCGGTGGCTGCCATCGACGACATCCCCGTCGGTGTAGTGCTCGACACGAAAACCGAATGGATCGAGCCAATAGTCGTAGATCTGGCTACCCAGCAGATGACGGCCTATGCCACAGACCAGGCGGGCGCCGCGTGCTTCCAAGTAATCGTGCGCACTGGCCAGCGCATCGAAGTCCTCGACCTCGAAGGAACAGTGGTGGACACCGGTCTCGCCTGCGCCGATTACGAACAGGCAGTGGTGATCCACCAGCTCATCGCCGCGATCGCAGCGCAAAAAGGTGGCAAGGGAGTGCGTCGAACCTTTTTCCTTGACCAGATAGTCGGAGGGAATCATGCCCAGTCGACGATCGAGCCAAGCAACCATTTGGTCATGATCCTTGACGCGCAATACAAAATGCCCAAGTCGCAAAACACTTCCAGGCTCGCGCTTGATACGCACACTGGCATTGATACGAGGTTTGCTGCCGGCCATGTTGAGCTGACGGTGTTGCGTAGAGATCGGAGTCACAGGGCTGGCCTGCTGGCCATGGAATGCGGTGATCTCGAAACCTTCGGGGGCTGCCATCCGGACCTGCACGCCCCCACCAGGGGCATCGCTGACCTCGACCGGCCCTGAGTCTGGGAGCCCCGCCAAAGCCTGCAGATCTTCCAGGCGGTCCATGCGGAAACCGGCACCCACGAACCGGCATGAATTGCCCAGTCGCGCTTCATAGAGATACGCGTCGCTGCCGGTCCCCCGCATGAATAAGCGCTCATCGTTCATCGAGACCAGCGTCAGGCCGAAATCTTCAAGAAAACGTTGCGCCGTGTGCAAGTCGGTTACTTGATAAACCACATAACTCAGGGCAGACGCCGTGGCGATACGAGTGGCTGCGAACGCGTCGTTCAACATCGTTTTAACCTACTGAAAGTTGTATTTATTCTTATGCTTTTACCCGCTGCGTTGGGCAGATCGTGGCAAGCGCTTCTTGAAGTCGAGTATTGGTGACCGTCACAGAAATTAAAAATGAAAACTTTCTCTTGAGATATAACCCAATGTTTATATCTTGGGCCACTCAACTGCAGCAGTCACTTGACGGGTTGTCTCGATCTCTACCCGCCCGGCGCCGCTCAAGCACAACGCCGATACGCGCCCTGTGAGAGAGCAGGGTGTACTACGCCACCCGGCGCGATTAGTTACTTTCACCCAGGGTTCAGCACCCCCTATGCCCTGAGGGTTGCTCGTCCTCCCTTGCGCACTTCAGAGAGGGGCGCAAAAAGGCCGCAGGGTGTTTCTCCCTGCGGCCGATGCGCGTCATGTTTAGCGCGCGCCACCCCTTTGGTCGAGGCGCAGTGCCGGCGCTGTCCAGTCGTTAGCGCGCCGCTGAGAATGTCAAAAATTCGCCGTTTTGATAGATCAGCGGGGTAGTTGGACGCTCTTGGTAAGCGATATGACGTATCTCTCCCACAATTAACGCGTGGGTTGGCATGACAAACATCTCGGCTACCGCACAATCGAATGATACCAAGGCGGCGCGCAGCACCGGCGCTCCGGTTGCCGCATGGGTCCAGTGCTCGGCATCGAACGTTTTCTCGACCCGTCCGGCAAACGCGTTAGCCAACGTCAATTGCTCTGCGTGTAGAACGTTGATTGCCAGAGACCTGCTCTTGCAGATGGCCTGGTAGGTACGTCCCGCCAGGTTGATACAGCACAGGACTCGCGGCGGATCTGCTGACAACGAACAGACTGCGGTCGCGGTCAGGCCGCACGGGCCGCTGTCGTCCTGACTGGTAACCAGGGTTACCGCGCCTGCGAGTTGACGCATCGCCAGTCGAAAGCCGTCTATACCGGGCTGTTGGTCATCTCTTCCATCCAGTGCGAGGCCACCAAACCAAGGGCGCAGAGGAACACCACTCATTTGTCTCACCTTGTTTTTGTTATTGCTCGTGCGCACCCGGCTTGCCGGATGACACCCAACGTTCATATTCGAGAAGGCTTTCGGTACTGGACGGGAACAGTCCAAAAATCGACCGGCCACGCTTGATATTCATGTCGACGAACTCTTCATAACGCGACACCCTCAACGACTCTCTCGCCACTTGCGCAACCAGGTGTGCCGGGATAGCTACCACACCATCCTCATCACCCACGATGATATCGCCCGGGTAAATAGGAACGCCCGCACAACCGACCGGGCCATTGAGCTCTGCTGGATGTAGCGCTATCGGCGTGGCCGGCGGCGCCGACTGCTGCTGAAACGCAGGCAACCCTACTTCCCGGATGGCTTTGGCATCGCGGAAACCGCCGTCGGTAATCATGCCTTTGACACCGCGTTTCTGCAGGCGGGCAGCCATGACATCGCCAGCCGAGGCGGCACGCAGGCATCGCCCACTGTCAATGATCAGCACTGCCCCGGGAGGGCATTCCTCGATGGCACGACGGTGGAGATTGTCGGCGCTGCCGTAGTTGGCCATGCTATCGATATCTTCCCGCGCGGGTATGAAACGCAGGGTATAGGCCGGGCCGATCACTTTCTCTTGCGTTCTTGACAAGGGCGACAAGCCCAAGAGGAACGTATTACTCAGTCCATGAGCCAACAGAATGTTCGCTAGCGTCGCCGTACTGCTCTGTTGCAAGGCGTCATAAACTTCTGGATCGAGCGCAGCCAGTGGTTTTTCACATGGCCGACCATTGGAATTATCAGCTTGTCCCATACCGGGATGCTCCTGAACTATCACGTCATTATTTGGCTTATAGTACGGACCGTCTCTCACAGGAGCGTCCCGGGTGTGTGCAGTATGGACAGACGCTGTACGCCGAACCAATGAAATAACGACACGCCGATATAACCATTGCGTAGGGGTCTGACAGTCGCCCCCCTGTCAAACAAACCCTGTGCGCGCACCCTTCGCCCTGCTCGGTCGGTTCAAGGTATGAAGTTGGCAGTCAGTCATTCACCTGTGTTCGCCGGTCATTGAGCGCATTCTGATCCAAAGATAGCAGAGCGCCGTGCCCGCTCCTGCCGCTGCAATCACTACACCTATTGGGCGGGGGCGATCCATCAGCCCAGTTCCCGACCCATGCGCTAAACGCTGCGCCCAACTCAAACTGAGCATCACCCGTAACACGACCCCAACCAAACGAAGTAGTCGATGTACACGTAGGGCGAGGCGGTAATAAAGACGAACATGCCGCCGAACGATAACCCCATGCACAGAATGTGAGCCAGTGCCTGGGCATTGCGCGCCATCTGCCGGTAACCAACTAACGCCAAGCCGAGCGAACCAACACGCCGTTCCACAGGATGGGTGTGCGGCATATGACGAAGGCTGGCGAGCAGGCACACGGCAGCGAAAGCGAACAAGGCGGCGAAGATGCTCCGCCTACTGTGCAACTGCATGGGTGGTCGGATCGGCGCAGACATGTCGGCGCAGGATTGCAGAGCTGTCGCGGGGATTTAAATATGGTGAAATAGGCATCGTCACGGTACCCCACCGCTTCGAAGACCGACTGCTCAGCTACCAGCTACTCGCGGGCATCCCCCCGACCCTAATGAATGATCAGACCACATTCAGACAGCCGGTCGCGCATTTGGACTGCGGGGCGTCTACGACAAGCCACCCATCAAATCACTTAAAAGACGAATTTCATGATCAAGATTAAGAGGTTAACCGCCCTCGCAGCACTGCTGGCCACCAGCATGAGTGGGGCAGCTGATACGCCACCGTTCGTGGGTAACACTTATGAATTCCAGTACAACGGCTTCACCGCACGGGATACGTTTATCTCGGCTGACACGATTCGTTTTTTGGTAACAGAGGGTCCACTCAAGGGCGCCAATGGCGAGGTGACTTATCAGTATCGAAAGATAAGGCCTGGTGTCTACATGATCTACTGGCAGGAAAAAGACGGCGGTACCGTGACACATGTCGACGACTTTGAGAACGGCATCTCCCACTCCAATTACACGGCACCGGGTCTGAAGTACTACACCATGAGCGGTAATATCCACCAGCTTGATAAACACGCTCACTGAAGACCATGGATGTGGGATCACCTGCACCACGCGGGTCGGAGAATGAGTGGGTAGCTTTCAGCAGCCGATTTGGCTAATGAACTTGGTGGTCAGATAAGCCTCCAGGCCTTCGCTCCCACCTTCGCTACCATGGCCACTGGCCTTGATCCCGCCAAACGGAGTTTCTGGAAGCGCTAAACCGAAGTGGTTGATCGATACCATGCCGCTTTGCAGGCGATTGCCCAGTTCGGTGGCGGTTTTCAGCGACGCGGTGAACGCGAAGGCGGCCAGACCATATTCAAGGCTGTTGGCCTGACGGATCACCGTGTCTAGGTCATCGAAGCGCATCAATGGCGCGACCGGACCGAATGGCTCCTCACTGAGCAAACGGGCCTTGGCCGGCGTGTTCGCCAGCACGGTTGGCGCGAAGAAATTGCCCTTCTCGCCAATTCGCTTCCCGCCGGTCAGCAAGGTCGCACCCTGGCCGGCAGCATCGGCAACCAACTCCTCGACAGCAGCGACGCGTCGGGCGTTGGCCAGCGGGCCCATCTGGCTCGACGGGTCGAAGCCGTCGCCAACCTTGAGTTGACTGGCCAGGTCTGCGAAGCGCTTGGAAAACGCATCGAACACGGCGTCGTGCACGTAGAAGCGTGATGGTGATGCGCACACCTGGCCCGCGTTCCTGAACTTCAAACCACATGCCAGGGCTGCCGCGGCATCCAGATCGGCGTCGGCACAGACGATGAATGGCGCATGCCCGCCGAGCTCCATGGTAGTCAGCTTCAGGTGCTCGGCAGCCAGCGCGCCCAGTTGACGGCCCACGGCAGTGGAACCGGTGAACGACACCTTGCGGATGATTGGCGAGCGGATGAGGTAATCGGACACTTCTGCCGGAACACCGAACACCAGGTTGAGCACGCCCTTGGGCACGCCCGCATCATGGAAGCAGCGCACCAGCTCGATCACCGAGCCCGGTGCTTCTTCCGGCGCCTTGATGATGATGCTGCAACCGGCTGCCAATGCACCGGCGATCTTGCGCACGGCCTGGTTGATCGGGAAGTTCCACGGTGTGAATGCTGCGACAGGGCCGACCGGCTCACGCACCACCAACTGACGCACCGCCGGGTTACGCGATGGCACGATTCGGCCGTAGGCGCGGCGCCCTTCTTCGGCATACCACTCGATATGGTCCGCAGCGCTCTTGGATTCGAGGGTGGATTCGCTGAGCGGCTTGCCCTGGTCGAGGGTCATGCAGCGCGCCATGTGTTCGTGGCGCTCGCGCACCAGCGCAGCGGCACGGCGCAGAATCGCCGAACGGTCGTAGGCCGAGGTCACCGACCAGGACTCGAAACCCCGGGCTGCGGCGGCCAGTGCGGCGTCCAGATCAGCGCGAGAGGCCAGTGGCAGGCGCCCGATTTCCTCGCCGGTTGCAGGGTTCACCACGGCACCCGTGCGCTCGGTCTCACCCAGTGTCCACTCGCCGTCTATGTAGAACTTCAGCTCGGTATACATCGCTCTTTTCTCCTGCTGTGAAATCGGTGGCGCCGCAAGGTTAGCCCAGCAGCCTTAGGTTAGTGGCGAACAAGGTTGACAAAGTGAACCATATATCAGTAGTTTTTGTTCACTCTGTCAACCATTTTTCTCCCGCAACCTGGAATGCCTTCGATGAAAGACGTGATTCTGTGCGAGTGCTTTGCCCGTGACGGGCTGCAACACGAACCCGACTTCCTGCCTACGGCGACCAAGCGCAGGCTGATCGAGCAGTTCGCTCGAATTGGTTTTAGCCGGGTCGAAGCCACGTCCTACTCCAACCCGGCGGTGGTTCCGCAGTTCGCCGATGCCAGTGAGCTGCTGGCGGAGCTGCAACGTGAGGACGACGTGTTTTACAAAGCCACCTGCGCCAACGTTCGCGCGGTGGAACGTGCACTCGCCGACCTCGATGCCGGACGTGGCGCCAACGAGATCAGCCTGCTGGTTTCGGCTTCGGACTCCCACTCTCAGCGCAACCTCAAGCGCAGCCGCGAGGAGCAGTGGAGCAACATCGAGCAGATGGCCCGCGCTGCGCAGGGGCGCTTCCGTTTGATCGGCACCATCTCCGTGGCTTTCGGCTGCCCCTTCGAAGGGCGAGTGGACGAAGCCAGCGTGCTGCGTGATGTGGCTGCATTCGTGGAGCGTGGTGTGAGTTTCGTCACCTTGGGCGACACCACCGGTGTTGCCACGCCGCAGAGCGTACGCAGCCTGTTCGGCAAAGTGATCGCCGAGTTCCCCGAAATCACCCCCATCGCGCACTTCCACGACACCCGCGCTACCGGCCTGGTGAACTACGTGGCCGCGCTTGATGCCGGCGTGCGCTACTACGACTGCGCCTTCGGTGGCGTCGGCGGGCACCCGGCCAAGGTCAAGTACGGCGGTGGTCACACCGGTAACGTCAGCACCGAGGACTGGGTCAACCTGCTGGAGTCCATGGGCGTGCGCACTGGCATTGACCTCGAAGGCCTGCTCGCCGTCGCCGCCGAATGCGAAGCAGCACTGGGCCGCGAACTGCACAGCCGTGTGCTACGCAGTGGGCTCAATCCGCTGCTGAGCTGATCGCCTCACAACAACCACAACAGAGGAAGCAGCATGATCGGTAACTTCGCAAAAGCCACACCGCTAGCACTCATGTTCGGATTACTCGCAGGCGTAAACCAGGCACAAGCCGATGAACGCCTGTTGCTGGTCCATCGCAGCGAACTGTTGGGCAGCGCGCCCACGCAGGCACTTACGGGCCAGCAGATCCACGACATGCACCTGACCGCACTGTCGCGTACAAGCCTCGTGCGGCTTGACGGGGCCTCCCAAGCACTGTCCCACGCCGATGGCGAACGCACTTTGATCGTCCTGGAAGGGAATGTGACCTTCAGCTTCGCTGGCCAGCAGAAAACTCTGGGGGCCGGTGACTATGTCGCCATTCCGGCAGGCTTGGGTTATCAGATGACGCCCGCCAGTGGCGGACAAGCGTTGCTGCTGGGCTTCGACGTGCCACTGATCAACATGGCTGCCAGCCAGCAGGCCGACCTGAAGGGCCCTGCACAGGCAACAGTACCGGTGATCAAGTTGCAGCAAACCGTGATGGCCAGCGCGACAAGCTGGGATGATCCCAGCGATCGGGGCTGGACGTTGGCGAAGACCGCAGACAAGCGCGTCAACCTGGTCGAAATGCGCTCGGCGCTCAAGAACCATAGCCACCCTGACGCAGACCACTCATTGATCCTGCTAAAAGGTAGCGCTCGCGTGGTCACGCCCAGCGAGGATCGCGTGCTGAACCCGGGCGACTATGTATCCATCCCGCGCAACGTCGCCCACAAGTACTATGTCGAAGGCAATCTGCCTGCCTTGTTCATCAGCTTCGACGCCCCCGCCTACGACCCTGCCAGGACCGTCTATTTCGAGTAATCCACTCACCCGAGTAGTGCCCCGCCATGCCGTGCCACGACCGCGGTGTGGCGGGTTTTCTTATTCCGCTTCTTTGCGACACATAAAAAACCCCCGGAAATTGCTTTCCGGGGTTTGCTCTCGCGACGTTGCTTAGCCTTCTGACGATACTCGCTGGCGGCGCTTCTCCATACCTTTGATGTACTGCATCAACACCAGCAGCACAATTGACAGGAGTATCATCAGCGTCGAGACCGCAGCCACCGTCGGGTCGATCTGGTCGCGAATGTTGGCGAACATCCGGCGAGTCAAAGTCGAGCTGTCGCCGCCGACGATGAACAGCGCGATGACCACCTCATCGAAGGATGCGATGAAGGCGAACAACGCCCCCGAGATGATCGACAGCCGAATCTGCGGCAATGTCACCGTAAGGAACGCCCACGCTCGCGAGGCTCCAAGGCTGCGGGCAGCCATTTCCTGGTTCATGTCGAAGCCCTGCAATCCATTGCCCACGGCGATCAGCACGAATGGAATGGCGAGCACACTGTGAGCCAGCACCAACCCGATCACCGTGTTGTTAAGGCCGGTTCGGGAGTAGACGAAGAACACGCCAACGGCGACCAGAATGATCGGCACCAGCATCGGCAGCATCATCAAGCCGTTGGCTAACTTCGCCATCCCGCCGCGCGCCTGCGACAGACCGTAGGCCGCCATGGTGCCCAGTACCGTGGCGACCAACGTGGAGATGATCGCAACCTTGAACGACACCCAGGTCGCCAGCATCCATTCAGGCGAGGTGAGGTAGGCTTCGTACCAGCGCAAGCTCCATTCCCGAGGCGGGAACTCAAGGTACTGCGAGGCCGAAAACGACATGGGAATCACGATCAGGCACGGCACGATCAGGAACAACAGGATCCATGCAGCCAGGCCATACAGCCAGAGGCGATGCAGGTGCGTGATCTGGGTCGGCGTCACCGCCTGGTTGAGCTTAAGCATCAGCCGTTCCTCCGCGGGTCGTTGAGGCCGAAGAGCCGTCTCAACGTCAACAGGATCAGTACCGTCACCACCAGCAAGGCAACACCCAGCGCACTGGCCGCCCCCCAGTTACCGTACAGGGCGATGGTGTCGCTGATCTTCATCGACCACATCGCCACCCGACCACCGCCGAGCAAGGCTGGGGTCAGATAGAAGCCAAGGCAGAGTACGAATACCAGGGTGATGCCCGAGGCCAACCCTTGCAGTGACAGTGGCAAGAACACTTGCCGCCAAGCCTGGGACGGTGTTGCGCCGCAGTTTGCAGCGGCCGATAGCAACAGCGGATCGATGTTCTTCATCTTGTCGTAGAGCGGCAGGACGAGGAACGGCAGCATCACGTGGACCATGCCCACCACCGTCCCGAAGAAGTTGTGCACGAGCGCCAACGGCTCGTGAATCAAACCGATGTCCAATAGCCATGTATTGATGATGCCTTGACGCTGCAGCAGCACCAACCAGGCATAGGTACGTACGAGGATAGAGGTCCAGAACGGCAGCAACACGAAGGCCATGCAGATCTGGCTGGCCCGCTCCGGCAGTTGCGAAAGCAGGTACGCCAAGGGGTACCCCAGCAGCACGCAAACTGCCGTGACGCAGAACGCTACCTGAAAGGTAATGCTGAAGCTGCTCATGTAAACCGGCCGCAGCAGCCGCTCGTAGTTGGCTAACGTCAGGGCGCCGGAGTTATCGAACGCCGACATCCAGAACAACCACGCCAGCGGAACCGCTAGCACCGCGAAGACCAGCAGGAAACCCGGTAGCGTCAGCGAGAGCAAGCTCCAGCGCTCCTTGCACTCAGCTCTGGCCAGGATCGTTTCCATGGCCGGACCAGAAGCCCCGTCGGTGCCCATGGGCATACGCACGGTACTTGTCATTTTCATGTTCGAACCTCGTTGAAGCGCATGAGGGAGGTCGTCTTTCGAAGTCATGCCGACTCCGCCACCAACAACGTGTCTTCGGCATGCAGCCACAGATCTACCGTTGTGCCTGGTACGGGTACTGGCACGTCGCGGAAGCCTTTCTGGTGACGGGCAACGAGCTCCGTGCCGTCTGGAAGCACAAGGCCGACGTGGTAGCTGTCACCCTGATAGACCACATCCCGCGCGGTGCCCTGGATACGGTTCATGGCGGTGCCATCGATACCAGCCTGCCATTGCAGACGCTCCGGGCGAACCATCAGCCAGCGTTTGCGCGGATGGCGCACCGCCGTATCCTTGGGCAATTTCAACCCACGGCCTTGCAGCAGCACTGCACCGTCGCCCTCTTCCACTTCGAGGAAACAGCTTTCGCCGATGAATCCGGCGACGAAGCGATCGCTGGGTCGCTCATAGAGAGCGTCGGGCGTATCGAGTTGGGCCAACCGCCCCTTGTTCAAGACCGCAATGCGGTGCGACAGGGTCAGGGCTTCTTTCTGATCGTGGGTGACATAGATTGTGGTCATGCCCAGGCGCGCGTGCAGGCGCTTGAGCTCCAGTTGCATGTGCTCGCGCAGGTTCTTGTCCAACGCCGAAAGCGGTTCGTCCATCAGCAGGATCTTCGGTTCGAAGACCATGGCCCGTGCCAGCGCCACGCGCTGGCGTTGCCCACCGGACAACTGATGGATCCCGCGCTCGCCAAGATGGTCCATCTGCACCATCTCAAGCGCAGCCTTCACCCGCCGGGCACATTCGGCACCGGTCACTTTGCGCAAGCGCAACGGGTAGGCGACATTGTCGGCCACGCTCATGTGCGGGAACAGGGCATAGTTCTGGAACACCATGCCTACGTCACGCTTGTGCGGTGGCCGGGTGAGGAACTCCACGCCATCGACCTTGATACTGCCCGAGTCAGGCCGGATGAACCCGGCAAGCACGTTCAGCAGCGTAGTCTTCCCGGAACCCGAAGGCCCTAGCAGGGTGAGAAACTCGCCCGCCTTTACATCCAGGGACACATGATCGATAGCGGTGAATGACCCGTAGCCTTTGTAGACATCACGAATCGCGATATTGCCTTGCATGATTCAGACCTCCGACAATCCAGTACTATTTAGCGATCAGCTCTTTGTAATCTTCCTGAACCTCAGGAAGATGCTTGCCCCACCAGCTCGGGTCCATCATCGTTTGCTTGGCCCGGTTATCCGGTGACATGTTCGACTGTTCGAGCACCTGCGCCGGGAAATTGCCCTTCGTGAAGGCCTGGTCATTGGTCGGGCCGTAATAACCCATCATGGTCGGAATACGCGCCTGGATATCGGCGGAAACGGTGCTGGCGATGAGCTTCTGCGCCGCCGCCACGTTTTTCGCGCCCTTGAGGATGGCCATGCAGCCGTAGCCCAAAAGGCCGTCTTCATAGGTATAGGCGACCGGCGCCTTGTCTTTCACCACCGAATCGACACGGCTGCTCCAGATGGCGATCAGGTCCACTTCACCGTCCTTGATCAATTGCGAAGACTGCGCACCGGAGGTCCACCAGACGGCGACACTGGGCTTGATCTTCTCAAGCGACGCCAAGCCGCGCTCGATGTCCAGCGGGTAGAGCTTGTCGCGAGGCACACCATCGGCGAGCAGCGCCACTTCGAGCATTTCATCCGGCGCTACCGACAGCGCCCGACGGCCCGGGAATTTTTTGGTGTCCCAGAACTCCTGCCAGTTCTTCGGGACTTCCTTGAACTTGTCGGTGCGCCAGCCCATCACCACCGAATAGCTGTTGGTAGCTACCCAGTCCTTGCCGCGCGCCACGCTGGGAATGCCATCGGCGTTGATCACCGAATAATCCAACGGCTCGAACAACCCCTGTTCGGAGAGCGCTGCGCAGTCGTTAGCGCCTATGTGGATCGCATCCCAGGCGGGTTTACCCGACTGCACCTGCAGCCGGACCGAGGGTTGGCCATCGTGGGACTCGGTACGCAGGGTTACCCCCGCCTGCTCGGCGGCGGGTTTCCAGAGCGTCTGGATCAGGGCGTCCTGAAGGTTGCCGCCATAACCTGTGACGGTCACGGTCGGGGTGTCTGCGGCCATCCCCGGCGCAGCCAAGCCGGCGATCGCCAAGCTCAGGAGCAGCCGCAGCGCCTTGGTTGAGGGGAAGTTATCGATCATTTTCCGGCTCCTATTTTTAACGCCGTTAGCGGCGCGGGCTTTGTTCTTAGGCAGCGGTAAATCTCAAAGCTACAACCTGACCAGACAGCGTGTGGGTCTTGGATGCCCGCTTTCACCTGCCATCCCGAGATGCCAATGGCCATCGAGATGGTTGACAAAATGAACCACATGATTCACATTGTCAACCATGTTGGATAACCAGGGTCTCCCTGAAATCAACCCGAAAGCAGGTCCGAACTGGAGCCAGTGTCATGTCAAATTCGTTACACGCAGCTGATATCGCTTTCCATATCCATAGCCAGACCAACCTCTCCGTGCACGAACAGGTTGGGCCAACCGTGATGGTGCGCGGTGAAGGCATCTACACCTGGGACGACAAGGGCAAGCGCTACCTCGATGCCATGTCCGGCATGTGGAGCGCAGCGCTGGGCTACAGTGAAGAGCGCTTGACCCAGGCCGCCCTGCGCCAGATGCAAGAGCTGCCTTACCACCAGAACTTTGCACATCGCTCCACCGAGCCTGCGATCCAGTTGGCCGAACGTCTGATCCAGCTGGCCCCGGTACCGATGTCCAAGGTCCTGTTCGCCTGCTCCGGGTCCGAAGCCAACGACACGGCGATCAAACTGGCCTGGTACTACTGGAGTGCAGTTGGCCAACCGCAAAGACGCAAGATCATCAGCCGTAACCGCGCTTACCATGGCACCACCGTGGCCAGCGCCAGCCTCACCGGCTTGCCGCACCTGCATCAGGACTTCGGCTTGCCGCTGCCAGGTTTCCTCCACGTGACCTGCCCGCACTACTACCGCGAAGGCTTGCCGGGCGAGAGCGAAGAAGCGTTTTCCACCCGACTGGCAGATGAACTGGAAGCCATGATCCTGCGCGAAGGCGCAGAAACCATCGCGGCCTTCTTTGCCGAGCCTCTGATGGGCACCGGTGGGGTTATCACGCCACCCGCGGGCTACTTCGAGAAGATTCAAAAGGTGCTCAAGCGCCACAGCATTCTGCTGGTTGCCGACGAAGTGATCTGTGGTTTCGGCCGCACGGGGAACTGGTGGGGCTCGCAAACCTACGGCCTGAAACCGGACATGCTCACCTGCGCCAAGGCATTGTCGGCTTCGTACCTGCCAATCTCGGCGCTGATGATTTCCGAGAGCATCTACCAGGCCATGCGCAGCCAAAGCGAGAAAATTGGCGTATTCGGCCACGGCTACACCTATGGCGGGCACCCGGTACCGGCAGCGGTGGCGCTCGAATGCCTGAACATCTACCTGGAGCGCAGGCTGCCTGAACATGCGCAACACGTTGGCGCACGCCTGGGCGCCGGTCTGCGCAAGCTGGCTGATCACCCGCTGGTAGGTGAAGTACGTGGCGAGGGCCTGATGTGGGGTGTGGAGTTGGTAGCCGACAAGGCCAACAAGACCGCGTTTCCACGTGAATGGAAGGTTGGCCTGGCGGTATCGCAGCAGACCGAAGCCAACGGAGTCACCGCACGTTCGCTGAACGACTCTGTAGTATTCGCGCCGCCATTGATCATTACCGAGGCCGAAGTTGATCTGGTGCTGGAAGCTTTCAGCAAGGGCCTGGACGCCACTTTGGACAAATTGGTCGCGCAATCGCGATTCAATCGTTGAGCCTGGCCGGCCCCTCCAGAACAATGAGGCACTGATGACAGCTTTCCTTCATAGGTGACCCCATGAAAAAACACGTTACTGCTGCGAAAACCGATCTCGACCAGTCCACCGACATGCGCGATCTGTTTTCCGTGCAACTGCAACGCCTGGCGGGGCTTTCCAGCCGCATCGCAGCGCTGGTGATCCCCCAGCACTTTTCGATCACCGTGCTCGAATGGCGGACTCTGGCGATTCTCGATTACCTCGGTGAGGCCCCTCTTGTCCGGGTAGCCAAACACGCCGGGGTACTCAAGAGCCAGATGAGCCGGCTGGTGACCAACCTGAGCAAACGCGAGCTGATCGAACGCCAGCCCAATCCGGAAGACGGGCGCAGCGCATTGCTGTGCCTGAGCCCCTCCGGCAAGGAACTTGTGCGACGCATCCTCGAAGACTCGCAAGCCCGTAACGAAGCCATGCTCGACGGCCTGTCGGACCAGGAGCGCGAGCAACTCAAGGCACTGATGAAGCGGGTTTACGCCAACAGCCTGAGCTACTTCAGCGAGCTGAAGAAGCACATCCCATACGACCAGCTTGAAGATGAAGACATTGAGGATTGACCAATGCCAATCGATACCCGTCTGACCCGTTTGCTGGGTATCTCTTATCCAATTGTCCAGGCCGGCATGAGCTGGGCATCGAGTTGTGCAGCATTGCCCGCTGCAGTTTCCAATGCCGGAGGGCTGGGCGTGATCGCCGCCGGCCCAATGCGCCTGGCTGACTTGCGCCAGACCCTCCACGAAATCAGGGAACTCACCGACAAGCCATTTGCAGTGAACATGCCCCTGTACCGCAAGGGCGCCGATGAAATTCTCGACTTGCTGGTGGCCGAGCGCGTTCCCGTGATCATCGCCAGCCAGGGATCGCCCAAGCAACACCTGGCACGCTTCAAGGACTATGGCGCCACCTGGTTGCATGTGGTCGCCTTCGTCGAACACGCAATCAAGGCCAGCGCCTGCGGCGTGGATGGCCTGGTGGTCGTCGGCACCGAGGCTGGCGGCCATCCGCCGGCGAACGAGGTCAGCACGCTGGTCAATGTGCGCCGGGTACTTCAGGAAGTTTCCATCCCAGTGGTAGCGGGTGGTGGGGTCGCCGATGGTCATGGCATCGCCGCACTGCTGGCCCTCGGCGCCGATGCGGTGCAACTGGGGACACGCTTCATGCTCAGCGAAGAGGCCAACCTGCACCCGGCCTACAAACAGAAAGTGCTGGAAGCGCGCATCGACGACACCGTGCTGGTGGGACGCGGAAAGCTGCCTGTGCGCAGCCTGCGCAATGCCTTCACCGAACGGGTCGCCGCAGCCGAACGCGAACACCTGCACGAACGCGATCCAGCCGCATACGAAGCACTGCTGGCCTCGGCCAGCCTCAAGCAGGCGTCATTCGACGGCGATGTAGGGAACGGCAAGGTGGAGGCCGGGCAGTGCGCAGGCCTGATCCACGAGCTGCTACCGGCCAGCGCCATCATGCAGTCGCTGATAGAAGAACTTGAACACGCGCTGAGCCGCCTGCGCGCCATGCAATCCTGAGGGGACCCGCACCATGACCGAAGCTTCCGTCGTACTGACCCACACCGCTGACGGCGTCCAGACCATCACCCTGAACCGTCCCGACAAACTCAATGCCCTGAACTTCGCCCTCACTGAAGGCCTGGTAGCAGCACTGAAAGCCGCCGATGCCGATGACAGCGTGCGTGCGGTCATCGTCACCGGAGCCGGCCGCGGCTTTTGTGCCGGCGCCGACACACGCGAATTCGCCGTCCTTACACCCGACAATCAGGCGCTGGTAGACCGTCGTGCCGCGTTGACTACTGAACTGCAGGGTCTGGTCAAGCAGATGGGCAAGCCAGTCATCGCGGCCGTCAATGGCTATGCCATGGGCGGTGGCAGTGGCCTGGCGATTTCCTGTGACCTGACCCTGGCGGGTGAGTCGGCCCGTTTCGGCTACCCAGAAGTCAAGCACGGTATCGTCGCAGCCATCGTCATGGCCGGACTGGTGGAGCATGTCGGACGCAAAGCGGCTTTCGAACTGGTAGCAACCGGGCGCACCGTAGCAGCGGCCGAAGCCGTGCAACTTGGTCTGGCAAACCGTGTGGTCGCCGATGACGCGCTGCTCGACGAAGCGCGCGCATTGGCAGCGGCCTTGGCAGCCCATCCAGTGGTCGCCATGAGTGCGACCAAGCGTATCTTCCACCAGGTGGCAGAGCTGCCCTTCAGCGAGGGCCTGCAATTGGGCCGTCAACTGAACGCGCGCATGCGTGCCTTCCGCCAGGAGCAGCCCGTATGAAACCGCTCGCCGGCATTACCGTGATTGAGCTGGCCCGGGTTCTGGCCTGCCCGTTCGCCGGGATGATCCTGGCCGAACTGGGGGCCCGCGTCATCAAGGTGGAGCAGCCTAACAGTGGCGACGAAACCCGCGGCTATGAGCCCTTCGTCGGCCAGGACCAGCTGGCCCGCGACCACATGGACGAAGATGACCTGGCAGCGGCCCTCGGTCATGAGCGTAGCGCCTACTTTTACGCCTTCAACCGCAGCAAAGAGTCGATCACGGTCAACCTTCGCAGCGCTGAAGGCCAACAAGTGGTACGCGAACTGGTCAGCAACGCAGATGTAGTGCTGGAGAATTTCCCAGTCGGTACGCTCAAGCGCTACGGCCTCGATTGGCCGAGCCTGAAGGCCATCAACTCGCGGCTGATCTATGTGTCCTGTACAGGCTTCGGCCAGACCGGCCCGTACGCGAAGAAAAAAGGCTATGACACGGTTTTCCAAGCGATGAGCGGCATCATGAGCCTGACCGGCGAAAAAGACGGTGGCCCAGTCAAGCCCGGCATCCCGGTCTCGGACATGAGTTCTGGTTTGTGGATTGCCTTGGGCGTCGTTTCGATGCTGCAAGGCCGATCGCGCGAGGGTGAAGGTTCATACCTCGACTTCTCCATGCTCGATGGACAAATCAGCCTGTTGGCCCTCGCCGCAGCACGCTATTTCGCTCTCGATGAAGTTCCGGAGCGCCTCGGCACCGAGCATCCAGGGCGGGTGCCTTCTGCGAGTTTCCGTTGCGCAGATGGCGGCTACGTGCATATCACCGGCGCCGACCAGCATTGGAAACCGCTATGTCAGTTGCTTGGCCTCGACGCGATGGCACATGACCCGCGCCTACAGGCCAACAGTGGCCGGGTGATGCACCGCGACGAAGTCATGGCTGCGCTCAGTGATGCCACTCAACGCCTGACTCGCGACGAGCTCTGTGCTGCCTGCGACGCCGCTGGCGTGCCCGCTGGGCCGCTCAAGCACCTGGACGAGGTGGTAGACGACCCACACTTGAATGCCCGCGGCGTGTTTGGTGCATTCGACCACCCAGAGGGAGGTCGCTTCCCGGCGATCCGCCTGCCGTTCCAATTCGACGGGCTTGATAGCCCTGCACCTGGCCGCCCGCCTCTCCTGGGCGAACACACCGATGAGGTCCTATCTGAGCTGGGCTATGACAGCCAGCGTATTCAGGCCCTGCGTACAGAAGGAGCGATTTGACGATGCACGCCCTGCAGCTGGACAGCGTGACGCTGTCTCTCGAAAACCATGTTGCAACCCTCACCCTGAACCGCCCCCAGGCGCGCAATGCCTTGAATACACAGTTGTGCCAGGACCTGCACACTGCGATCCGAGAAGTCCGCGCCCGCGACGATGTCCACGTGCTGCTCATCCGCGCCAACGGTCCAGTGTTCTGCGCCGGTGCCGATCTGAAAGAACGCAAGGAAATGAATGAAGACCAGATCCGCGCTCGGCGCATCAAGGCTTTCGCGGTGTATGCCGCCATCGAGGAACTACCGATGCCGGTAGTGGCCGTCGTCGAAGGCCCTGCGGTGGGCTCAGGCTGCGAAATCGCCAGCGCGTGCGACTTCATCGTGGCCAGCGAGTCTGCAAGCTTCCGCTACCCGGAAGCACGGTGGGGCACCGTGGGTGCCACACAGCGCCTGCCACGCATCGTCGGTCGTCGCATTGCCAAAGAGCTGATGTTCACCGGGCGTGAAGTCCCTGCTCATGAAGCGCTGGCCATCGGCCTGGTCAACCAAGTCAGGCCGGTGGAAGCGTTCGAGGCGTTCGTGCAGGAGTTGGCCGCCAGCATTGCCGAAGCCCCAGCCGCAGCCATGCGCAGTGCCAAGCGAACCATCGATCGTGGCGTGGATGACAGCCGCTTTGGCGCCTTGGCTCACGAAATCCTGGCGATCGAAGAAAACCTTGCCCAAGGTACCTGGCGTGCCGGCATGAGCTCGTTTTCCTGAGGACAGATCAAATGACTGCATACGTTTCCCCGCTCCCCGGTCCACTTTGGTCCGTCCTCAGCGACATCGCCAGCCGCTATCCGGAACACGATGCACTGGTGGCCGACGATGGTCGCATCAGCTATCGAGAGCTGCAGTCGCAGGTGGAAGTCACCGCCCGATCCATGCTCGCACTCGGCCTGCAACGCGGTGATCACATCGGCGTACTGATGGGTAACTCCGTCCAGTGGGCGGTGATCTGGTACGCGGCAGCGTCCATCGGCTTGGTGTGCGTACCCTTCAACACGCGCTTTCGGACCGAAGAGCTGGCTTACGGCCTGAACCATGAGGACGTGCGCGCGATGTTCTGCGTTGATCGCTTCCTCGGCAAAATCGACTTCATGGCCATGCTCCGCGAGCTGGAGCCTGCCCTCGACCAGGCGCTACCTGGCAGCGCCCTGCCTATGTTGCGTCACGTCGTGGTGTTCGGCGAACAGGTGCCTGCTGGGGCACTCGCCGCAGAAGGCTTCTTCGATCAGGGCAACAGAATTGCCATGGCCGAGCTGGACGTCGCCCGCGCGGAGGTCGCAGCCGACGATACTCTGCTTATTCAATTCACCTCCGGTACGACTGCTTTCCCCAAAGGCGTGATGCTTAGCCACGCCTCGATGCTGGGCGTCGCTAAATCGGTGGCCGAACGCATGGGTGTGCAGGCCGACGACCGCTACTTCAGCCCGCGTCCGTTCTACCATGTCGCCGGCAGCACCATGTCGCTGCTGGTAGCGCTGGTGAATGGCGCGACCTTGGTCACCGCCGCCACCTTCGACCCGGCTCAGGCCCTGGCAATCATTAGCCGTGAGCGCTGCACTCTCACCTCCGGCAACGACACCATGTTCCTGATGATGCTCGCTGACCCAACCTTCGCCAGCACCACACTTTACCTGCGTGGTGGCTGGGCCGCTGCGAGCCCGCAAATTCTCGCGGATGTGGTGGAGAAAATGGGCGCGGCGCAGATCTGCAATGCCTACGGCCTCTCGGAAGCATCACCCAACATCGTTATTTCCGATTACCGCGAGCCTTTGGAGTACCGCCTAGACGGCTCGATGAAACCACATGCCGGCCTACGTGTAGAAATCCGCGACCCTGCCACCGGGCAAGCGCTGCCGGCTGGCCAGCCGGGAGAAATCTGCGCCAGCGGTTGGAGCCTGATGAAGGGCTACTACAAGCTGCCAGAGCAGACGGCGTCCGCCCTGCGTAAAGGCTGGCTGCACACCGGCGACATCGGCGTACTCTCGGAAGATGGACGTCTGCGCTTCGTCGGTCGTGTAAAAGACATGTTCCGCGTAGGCGGCGAAAACGTCTCACCACTGGAAGTAGAGCAAGTTTTGCTCAAGCACCCGGCGGTGGAGTTGGCACAGGTCATCGGTGTACCAGACGCTCGGCTCGGTGAGGTTCCTGCGGCATACGTCACGCTTCGTCAAGGTGAACAGGCTGGCGTCGATGAGCTGATCGGCTTCTGCAAGGAACGCTGTGCCAACTTCAAGGTACCGCGCTTCCTGGCAATCGTGGAGGACTTCGAAAGCATTGGCATGACTGGCTCCAACAAGGTACAAAAGAACCGTCTGCGTGAACATGCACTCAAGCGGTTCGGCCTCGCCTGAGGTTTCATCCTGGCCCTGCGAGCCGGTAAACGGTCACCGACTTGCAGGGCCCGGCAAGAACCTGAAACTATAAGCGACGATCCGCCTATCCACTGCGGGAGAACATCGCAAACAACTGGCTGCGAAAGTGAATTCCAAGGCGCTCGAACGCACGATTACGATACGTCTTGACCGTGCTTTCCTTGATGTTTAGATCGGCAGCGATTCCAGCATGTGTCATCCCTCGGAGCAACCGACTGCAGATATTCAATTCCTGGGCAGTCAAATCTGGAAAACGCTCCAGCAATTGCTGCTCATGCGTATCGCTGCGGTGCAAGCTGCCCAGCGCCAGATGCCCGCGCAGCAGTTGTAGCAACGCAGGGCTGAGCGCTTCGCAAAGCTGCAGTTCACGATCGCTGAAAAAACCTTGGTCATGGTGACGATAGAGATTAAAAAGCACAGGACGCTGCAGTTCGTCGAGATACAGGGTAGAGACTCGCTCGATCATGTTGTTGGTTCTATAGATCGCTTCACGATACGGAACGAAACGAATGTCTTGCGCCAACAAGTGCCCGATCTTGCCCGGCGCCGCGCGCAATGGCTCATACAGCGGGTCATGTTGATAGTAATGATCGATATAGGCCTGACCACACCGCAACACCAGGTTCTTATCAGCATGGCGCGTACCCGCTGCTAACAACTGCGGCCGCACACCGTCCATGCGTAATACGGAGAAGTGCTGACAAGCCGCCCATTGGCCTAGGCAATCGAGCAATGCCCCGGGAAAAGCGCTGGTACCTAACAAACAAGCCAGATCGCTGAAGTGACGCATATCAGGCGGCAAGACCGAAGGCTGCGGTGTGCTCAAGCTAATCATAGATAAGAATGGGTTATTTATTGTTGTTTTCTGACCCTGCACACGCTGCACGGCCATATAGTTAACTTGTTAATCATCAGTTTGTACCTGAATCCAGGTTTTGTCCACCTCTGGGTGGACAGCGTCGGGTTGCCAGCCGTCTTAAGCTCCGACCAACAACGATAAAAACTGGAACTGCCCATGGATCTTCATCCCTTGAACCTGCGTGTGACCTGCCTCGCCGCCGAAGCCAAGGACATCGTGCTGATCGAACTGCGAGCCCTCGACAATCGAACTTTGCCACCGTTCACCGCCGGTGCGCATCTTGAGGTCGTGGTACCTGGCGACATGCCCCGCCACTATTCACTGCTCAACGCGCCCGGTGACCAAGACCGCTACCTGATCGCGGTGGGTCTCGCGCCCGAGAGTCGCGGTGGATCGAGCTACCTGCATCAGCAATTGCGTGTGGGCGATACTTTGACGTGCAGCCTGCCGCGTAATCATTTCCCGCTGGACGAGAGCCTGTCGCGTTACTGCCTGGTGGCCGGCGGTATCGGGATCACCCCGATCCTGGCGATGCTGCGCTGGTGCCAAGCCAACGACAAGGACTGGCGTCTGGTTTACAGCGCCCGCAACCGCCAGCGCGCCGCGTTCTACGAAACCCTCAGCGCACTGGACACGAAGCGGGTGCTGATGCATTTCGACGACGAGGCCGGCGGCCATCTCGATAGCGCTGGCCTGCTCGGCTCGCTGCGTGACGGCGAACATGTGTACGCCTGCGGGCCAGCTCCAATGCTGGATGCCTTGCAAGCGGCAGCCGGGCCACGTGCCGAACGCCTGCACGTCGAGCGCTTCAACGCCGCTCCGGCCGGCAACACCAGTGACACCGGCTTCACCGTGCATCTGCAACGCAGTAACCGCAGCCTCTGGGTGGGTGCCGAGCAAAGCATCCTCGAAGCCCTTGAGGCCCACGACGTCCAACTGCCCTTTTCGTGCCGCGCAGGCATCTGCGGCAGTTGTGAAACCACCCTCTGCGACGGGGTTGCAGACCACCGCGACCTCATCCTCTCGGACGCCGACAGGGCCGAAGGCCGTAGCCTGATGATCTGCGTATCGCGTGCCTTGAGCGACAGCTTGGTGCTTGATCTCTGATTCGCCCCGATTTCCCCCTGAAGGAACCTTTAGATGTCACTGCCAAACAGCAACCTCATCGCCCATGCGCGCAAGGCCAGTGAGCCCATGGCCAACCGCGAGACCCCATTCATCTACAACGAGTGGTACGTCGCCGCCTTCGACGACGAGGTAGGGCGCCACCTGCTGGCCCGCCGCCTGCTGGATCGCAGGGTGGTCATGTACCGCACCGAAGCTGGCGAGCCAATAGCCCTTGAGGACCGTTGTGCACATCGGTCCTTTCCGCTCTCACGAAGCCATTTGGACGGCGACACCATCGTTTGTGGCTACCATGGTTTCCGCTACGACTCGTCCGGCGACCTGACTCAAGTACCTTCCCAGAAAAGCTGCCCCCGCGGCATCGGCGTTCGCCGTTATCCGCTGGTTCGTCAAGGACCGTTGCTATGGATCTGGCTGGGTGAAGAAACCCTCGCAGATAAGACGCGCATTCCTCATCAATCATGGATCGAGGACCCTGCCTGGGCCTGCACCTCTGGATATTTCCATCACCCTGGCAACTACGTCAGCCTGCACGAAAACCTCATGGATCTCACGCACCTGAGTTTCCTCCATGCGAACACCATCGGCACCCCGGATTACGCCAGTGCGCCGTACAAGCTCGACCTGAAAGAGGGCCACTACACCTTGACCCGCGAAGTGGTGCCCACCACCCTGGCGCCGGTCTGGGGCAAGACCACGGGTCTGGACGGATGCCCTAGCGCGGCGCGAATAGCGACTTCGGAATTTCTTTCACCAGGGCTACACCGGGTCAGCGTGACGTTCTACGACAGCGCGCAACCGGTCGAGCAGCGCAAGCAGTTCCACATCCGCACAGCGCACATTCTCACGCCAGAAACCGCCAACAGCCTGCATTATTTCATTGTCCACGGTCGCGACTTCGCACAACAGGATGAGGCTCTCGGCGATTTCATGCACGAGCAGTTGTTCGCCGCGTTCAACGAAGATGTAGAGGGGCTCGGAGCACTAGAGCACGCGCTTGACGATCGCGACGAGCATCACTACGAGATATCCGTGGCCAGTGACGCTCCGGCGGTCGCAACACGCATTTACCTGAAGAAGCGTGCCGACGCCGAACGCCAGCAACACGCCCGTAAGGTCGGCTGACAGCAGCTGCGGCCACCGTCCATAACAACAAAAAAGGACATCACCTGATCATGCCTAATCCGGCTATCACTTGCCTGCGCCTTGCGCTGGCAGCAGGCCTGACCATGCCCCTGCTGGCACGCGCCGACTTCTTGGACGACAGCCAGGGCAGTCTTGAACTACGCAACTTCTACCAAAACCGGGATTTTCGCCAGAGCGGCGCCGCCAAATCCCGGGTCGGCAATTGGTCGCAATCCTTCATGCTGCGTATGCAGTCGGGCTTCACCGACGGGCCAGTCGGTTTCGGTCTCGACTACCTGGGCCTGCTTGGCGTCAAACTCGATTCTGGTCGCGGTCGCAGCGGCGACGGCACCCTGCCCTTCGGCACCCAATCGGGCCGGCCAGTGGATGACTTCAGCCACATGGGCGTCACCGGCAAGGTGCGGATTTCGAAGACTCGCCTGGATGTCGGCATCCTGACCCCGACCCTGCCTGTGGTATTTCGCGATGACATGCGCCTGATGCCACAGACATTCGACGGGGCACTGGTCGAGTCGCGCGAGATCGACCGGCTGACCCTGACTGCCGGCCAGCTTTGGCGCTCGCGAACCCGTGAGTCCGCAGGCAGCGACCGTATGTACCTGGCCGGGCGTAGCGCCGACTTCGACAGTGGCGCCTTCGATGTGCTCGGCGCCAGCTATGAGATCGGCCATGGTTTGGTCGCTAGCGTGTTTCGTGGCGAGCTGCATGATGTCTATCGGCAGAACTACTACGGCCTGGTGCACACCTTGCCATTGGCTACGGGAATGTCGCTGCTCACCGACGTGCGCTACTTCG
Source organism: Pseudomonas sp. SC11 (assembly GCF_047039205.1). NCBI lineage: Bacteria > Pseudomonadati > Pseudomonadota > Gammaproteobacteria > Pseudomonadales > Pseudomonadaceae > Pseudomonas > Pseudomonas sp. SC11. The sequence continues at coordinate 2,866,053 of NZ_CP178183.1, forward strand.
ACAGCAGCAGCGCTGGCACCGCGAAGGCTGGCAGCGTCGACAACCGCAACTTCAACATGATGAGCACCCTGAACGTCGGCGCGCACAAGTTTGGCATTGGTTACCAGCGCATGTACGGCAACGATGCCTTCCCTACCCTGAACGGCTATACCCCGCCGTACACCGTCAACCTGGTCACCATCGGCACCTTCACAAGCACTGAGGAAGTTTCTTGGCAGGCCCGATACGACTACAACTTTGCGGCCCTCGGCCTGCCGGGCTTGACCTTCATGACACGCTACTTGCGCGGCGATGACATTCGCATCAGCTCCGGCAGCGGCCATGAATGGGAGCGTGATACCGACCTCGCTTATGTCATCCAGAGTGGCTACTTCCAAGGCATGGCCTTGCGCTGGCGTAACGCTGCCTACCGTTCGAGCCATTCCAGCGACATGGACGAAAACCGCCTGATCCTCAGTTACACCCTGAAACTCTGGTGACACTTCACTCCTGCGCCTTTCATATGCCCTGAGGTATACCCATGAGCCAGATCCAAGCGTCTGCACAGTTCGCGCAGACCGATGACAATACCTATCGCCACATCACGTGGCGGCTGATGCCACTGTTGTTGATCAGCTACATTTTCGCCCACCTGGACCGCATCAACATTGGCTTCGCCAAATTGCAGATGAGCACCGATCTGCAATTCTCCGACACCGTCTATGGCCTTGGCGCCGGCCTGTTCTTCATTGCCTACGCGATGTTCGGCGTACCGGCCAATCTCATCCTCGACAAGCTCGGTCCACGTCGCTGGATCTCGTTGATGATGGTGACTTGGGGGTTACTGTCCACCGGTATGCTGCTTATCGACAGCGCCAATGGCTTCTACGCCCTGCGCTTCGGCCTGGGCGTTGCCGAAGCAGGATTTTTCCCAGGCATCCTGGTCTATCTCTTCCGCTGGTTTCCAGCAGGTCGCAGGGCGTCGATCACCGCGCTGTTTACCATCGCAGTGCCTATGGCTGGCGTGATCGGTGGACCGGTGTCGGGTTGGATTCTCGAACACATGCAAGGTACCGCAGGGCTAAAAGGCTGGCAGTGGATGTTCCTCCTCGAAGGCTTGCCGGTAGTGGCGTTGGGGTTGGTGATAATGGCACGCTTGGATGACAGGATCGAGGATGCCCGCTGGCTCAGTGACGCACAGAAACAGGCGATAACGCAGGCGTTGGCGGGTGAAGAAGCGCGAAAGCAGATTAGTTCGTGGCGTGGCATCTTTAGCAATGGACAAGTGTGGCTGCTGGTGGCGGTGTACTTCGCGGTCATGCTGGCGGTCAATACCCTGGCATTTTGGATGCCTGCGCTAATCCATAGCTCTGGGATTGCCCGCGACAGCCAGGTTGGGCTGCTTACGGCCATACCTTACCTGGCAGGGTGCTTCTTCATGATCGCCGTGGGCCGCTCTTCCGATCACCTTAAGGAGCGCCGCTGGCACTTGTGTGTTCCGATTCTGATGTGTGCGCTGGGCTTGACCCTGACGGGCTTGCAGCCGCAATCGCCATTGCTGGTGATGGTTGGGCTGGTGATTGCCGGGATGGGCGCCAGCACTGCGTTGCCGATGTTTTGGCAGCTACCGCCGGCATACCTCAACAGCGCTATCCTCGCTCCGGGTATTGCCTTGATCAGTTCCTTGGGCAGCGTTGCCGCTTTCGTCGCACCCTACCTGATCGGCTGGATGCGTGATAATACCAACAGCGCAAGCCTTGCCCTTTATCTACTGTCCTTGATGATCACGTTGGGCGCACTTCTGGTGCTGCGCACACCAAGTACGGTAGTCAATCCACGTTAGTGTTGGTTCGCCAGCATCCCTGATCTTCACTTCAATCCGCAGGTCACATTGTCCTGGGGCCGATGTCCTTGTAAATAAAATACTCATAGTCATGGCTGCACGCTCCAGGTGCTCAATTCCAGGGAGCCACTGTGCGTAGTTAATGCCTCACTAGGAACTCCAGGCACCTCAACGCGAATGGTAAGCGACCGGCGAACTCACCTTCCGAACTCCAGCTTTAAGGGCGATGGTGTCCGCGTATTATTAAGCGGACGCGATCGCCCTTATTGCCAGGATTTCCATGCGCCAACGAAGCTCTCATCCGAAACTATTCAAAGTTCAAGTCGGTCGGGAATGCCTGCAACCTGGCTCAACGGTGTTCAATGTCGCCATCAGCCACGGCATCAATGCCAACGTCATCCGCAAATGGCTGCCGCTCTATCGAAATCAGCCCGCAGCGGCTCCACTACCGCCATTCGTCCCGTTAAAAGCCGCGCCTAAATGGCCAGTCGAAGCGTCAGTGATCATCGAATTGCCCATGGACGGGCAAGTGATCACGATGAAATGGCCAACCTCAGATCCTGAGGGCTGCGCGCACTTTATCCGGGCTGTCGCTCAATGACCCGCATTGATGCGATCTGGCTGGCCACCGAGCTTATGGACATGCGCGCTTGTACCGAAACCGCATTAGCCGAGTGATCGTGACCAACGACATCCCGCCCAAGCCGATGACCAACAGCACCGGACTGACCCCGGCGGCACTGGTCAACACTGCATTCCAGGCCGCTTACAAGGACCTGTCGCGCTACGAGCTGATCGGCACCCAATTGCAGACCAGCCCCAAGCTGCTGGCCAACTCGCAACTGGAGTCGGCCTTCCAGAGCCAGTCGTCGTGCTTTGCCTGCCACGGTACGGCGGCCTATTCGAAGGATGACGGCTACTTCAATTTCGCCCTCGGTGGCGATGCGGGCCAGGGGGGCATCGTCTATCCGACCGACCCAGTGCCGGCGTCCGATTTCAAGGGCTACCACAAACTCGACTTCGTCTGGTCGCTCAAGCGCGCCCAGTGGCAGCGTCCGTGAGGAAGATGACATGAGCGTATTGAATTTCCCTCGTATCTATCTGAAAGGCCACATGTTCTGGAACCCGCCAACCGGGAACAACAACGACATGTTCCCGCTCTACGACGCGGTGAACATGCAGATGAACTGGCCGTTCCTCCAGCACTACAACATCAACCCAGCCAATGCCGGCGATCTGTTGGCCAATTGGATGATCACCCCTCAGGCACTGGACGACGCACCGGACCATGTCCGCCAAGCGCCGCCCAATGCGCCCTCGCCGCAAAACCCCCACCCGATCATGATGCCCGCCGAGCGGGATCTGTTCGGCGACAACGGTTGCGGTACGGTGACTTACAAGGACACCACGTCCACCGTCATCGGCGGCGAACTGCCCACTGGCGGCTACGTCGACAATGACCCGTTGATCACCCTGCCCTACAACCTGTATGGCAACCCGTTCGGCAGCACCAACCCGAGCCCGGCGCGCTTCGTCGACGTCAGCCCCTGGCAGAACACCTTCACGGCGCTGTACTTCGACAGGCTGGTGCTGGGCAACGACACCTGCGGCCTGACGGCCAAGCGCCAATTCCGCATGCTCGATCGCTTCCTCAACTTCAACTGGGGCGCTCTCGGCGGACTGAACTACGTCACCACCACGTGGCAGACCTGCTTCCCGAAAGACAACCTGAGCTGGGTGGTGGGCAACTCGGCGCTGCTCCAGACCCTCAAGGCGCAGTTGGACCAGCCGGGTGTCCAGGGCCTGATGTTCCGTTTCTGCACCTACCTGACCTTCTACGACATGAACGGCGTATTCAATGACCAGCCGCCGATCGATGCCAAGTCCCAGAACAAGGTGGACATGGACAGGGTTCATGAGCTGTACCAGAAAGGCCTGAGCAACCCTGCGGACATCTTCTTCAACCCGGCCTACAGCTGCACCTCCGGCGTTCTCGGCCTGTGGCTCGACGGCGAGTACCCGACCGCTCCGGCCGGAGTACGTTTGGTGCCCGACGTCGCGATTGCCGTGCCTGCGTAGTACAAGCTGCGGCCCCCGACGATACAGTTGGGCGTCGCCTCGGCGCAGGTTCACGACAACACCCTGTCACTGGACCTGATGAATACCCTTCCGTTCATGCCCGCGACACCGCCAGCAGGTCAGGATCCCGCTGTTCCAATTGCGCAGAAACTGGATGTGGGTGCGTTCGACGTGGGCATCGATCAGAACGGCACCTTCGTGCCGGTCACGCATTTCAGTTACGCCGAATACCAGCAGGACCAGTTCGAGCAGCGCGCTGGCATTATCGATCTGCCCCTCACCCCGGCCCAGCAGACGCAATTGACCAGCGGCGCGCCGCTGGCGCTGCAACAGCAGACTACTGGAGTCCATGCATCGAAACAGGTGGCCTGGACCGCCGAGGTGATCCAGAGCGGCAGCTTCATCGACGTGGGCGAGACCAGAACCCTGCAGATCATGGTGCAGAAAAACGGCGTTGCGGCGAAAAACACCCACCTGCTGGTGGCGGAATACAACAACCCTTATCTGCTGGGTACCTCCAGCTATTACCTGGGCTTCAGTAACACGCCGAACTTCACCCTGTTCCAGGACTTCCCGGCCAACCGCGGGCAGAACATCGAAGTCTTGCCGCAGTTCGTCGGGACCGCCGAGGTCGAGGCCTTGGTGACGATCGGCGCGGGTCGCAATCTGGTGGGCTTGTGCACCGACGCCTCGGCCACTGGCGGTACGGACGTCATGTACCAGGATTACAGCAAGACCCCGGCCGGCATCTCGCTCAACGCGTGCTTGTCCTTGCAGAACGCCAAGACGGCCACCCGCTCGCTGCAGGACCCGGCCAACGAACAGGTGAACTACAACTACGTGCAGATCACCACCGACGGCAACGGCATCGCCAGCGTGACCGTCACCGGCCAGCGCCCAGGCTTCCCGACCTTGCGTTTCTACCCCAACGAGGACGGCCAGGCCGACATCGTCTTCAGCTTCGACTATCTCAACGCCTATGTGGACTTCCTCGCCCCCCTGCGGGTGCTGCCGCTGGAGCCGGAGCTGCAGCAGGCGTTCGTCGACCAATGGAACCAGGTGTACCAGAAGAGCGATGCGGGACAGCTCATCTGGGACAGCTTCATCTACCCGAGGATTTTCGAGCCCTACTACTATCTCTATCCGATCATGGGCAAGTACATGCCGCTCAACGATCTGTCGCGTATCGAGGGCGCTGTGGACCAGTTGATCCGCCTGATCAGCAAGCCGTACCAGGAAGAAAGCACCGTGGCGATGCCAATCACTCGGGACATGCCGCAAAGTCGTCGCTCGGTGCTGGAGCTGTGGGCGCAGAAGCTGGTGCAGCAGAAGTATCCGCCGCAGCCGTTGAGCATGGATGACTACAACCATCTGAAGGTCAACTGACCTCGGGGCGCAGGGGACAGTGATGTCCCCTGCGCTTTGCCGGGTCAACGAACAGACTTCAAGCAGCCCTGCCTCAAGGGGATACAGGCCAATGACGATCCATATCCCGCAGCACCCTGATCAAACCCTACGCCCCACTTCGATCATCGCCGAAGGCCTGCGCAACCCTCGCGGGGTTCTTGCCGAGGCCGACGGCAGCCTGTTGCTGGTCGAAGCCGGCACTGGCCTGCCCGGTGATCCGTTCACCGGTCGCATCAGCCGCCTGGCTGTCGACCCGCATGACCCCGGCGGCTATTTGCCGCGTGAAATCCTGGCCGAAGGCTTCCGGGCCATGAACATGCAGGCGCGCATGCTGCGACGAGATCATGGGTTTGTCGGATCTCGCCTGTGGCGAGGGCCGCTGCCTGGTCAGTCAGACCGACTACGTTGCCGGCTCGAAACTCCTCGATCTCCGCTTCAGCCCGCCCGAGCCGGTATGTCACAGCCAGGGCAACCTCAATGCATTGTGCTATCACCCCGGCCTGCATCGCTGGCTGGCGGTCAAGCCCGATACCAACGAGCTGGTCGCGCTGCGTCCCGGCGAGCAGGAGCGGGTACTGGTGAATCTGCCGGACCTGGACCGGGGCCAGGAGGCCGTGCCAGTCACCCTGGTATACGAACCGGCAACGACTGCAGTGCTGATCAGTCTGTTCTCCGGCGAATTGCACAGCGACCCGGCGCGCAAGGGCGTGGACTTCGCCGACAAAGCCGGCCAGGTGATCCGGGTCTGGCCCGACAGCGGGCACATCGAGGTGTTGATCGATGGTCTGCGATTGCCCACCGGCCTGGCCGTCGATGCGCAGGGCAACGTGCTGGTCCTGGAGCTCTGCGCCAGCTTGCAGCAACCGTTGGCTGCCGACTGGAGCGGCGAAGCCGTGCATGGCGGCTTCACCCGTTTCAGCGGACGCCTGCTGCAGTGCGACCTGCACAGCGGCGCGGTGAGCGTGCTGGCCCGCGAACTGGATACCCCGTCGAATCTGTGCCTGGTGCAAGGTGCAGTGCTGGTCAGCGAGGGCATGGGCCTGTCCGGCCGGCCGCTGCCTCCGCCAGCGGGTGGCGTGGTCGCCCTGGATGGCCGGTTGCGTAAGGTCTCACTGCAAGCGCTCCCCTGACACAGCACACGCCTGCCGCCGCTGGCCTACCTGCCGCCGCCGCAAATGAGGCACCCACGCACCTCCCCCGTCACTCGGCCTCACCGCCTCATGAGCTTCAGCGCAGATTGCGAAGCGCAAATCCTGCGCTGAAGCTCATGAGGCAACGGCTGTTCGCCTTTCCCATTCAGTGCGTGCGTCAGAAATACCTCTGTCAAGAACCCGACGGAAGGCACCTCCAAAACCTCAAGTCCAGGGGCACAGGGCAGATAACCCCTCTATCGTTAAATCCGAAACATCTTCCAAGGACGGAACCATGACCCAGCGTCACTCCACCCTCCTCCCCGCTCCCGCCCAGCCGCGTTTTCTCTGGTTCGCCCTGATCCCTGTGCTGCCCGCAGTGGTGTGGCTGCTCACGCAATCCATCTCCACGGCCAACCTGCTGGCCTGTACGGTGCTCGTGCTGATCGGCCTGGGCGTCGGCGTCTTGAGCGCGAAATCCCAGGCCGAAGCGATTCGCCGTGCACAGGCATTCGCGCTGGATCACGTCACGGCGCAGGCAACGCAGGCCAACACGGCTTCGCGTGCCCAGCTCGACGAGGTGCTGCTCGGCGCGATGCCGATCTGGGCCAAGCAGGTGGAAAGCTCGCGTCAGCAGACCGAAGAAGCGATCGTCTCCCTGGCCAACCGCTTTACCGGCATCGCCCAGCGCCTGCAAGACACCGTGCAGGCCTCGCAGCACGCCGCCGGCGAACTGGATGGGCAAAGCGCCGAAGGCGCGCTCAAGGTGCTGGCGCGCAGCGACAGCGAACTGAGCCAGGTCATCGACTCGCTCAAGGCCACGCAGACCAGCCGCGACCAGACCCTGTCCCAGGTCCGCAGCCTTACCGCCTACACCGGTGAACTGCGCACCATGGCCGCCGATGTGGCCGCGATCGCGGCGCAAACCAACCTGCTAGCCCTTAATGCAGCCATCGAAGCCGCGCGTGCCGGCGAGGCCGGGCGCGGCTTCGCGGTGGTGGCCGATGCCGTGCGCAGCCTGTCGAGCAAGTCCAGCGAAACCGGTCAGCAGATGTCGGCCAAGGTCGACATCATCAACAACGCTATCACCCAGCTCGTTCAGGCCGCGTCCAACAGCGCCGAGCAGGACGGTCTCTCGGTGAGCGAATCCGAGCACAGTATCCAGCAAGTGCTCGAACGCTTTCAGAGCATCACCGGGCGCCTGGCCGACTCGGCCGACCTGCTCAAGCAGGAAAGCTACGGCATCCGCGACGAGATGACCGAGGTGCTGGTCAACCTGCAGTTCCAGGACCGTGTCAGCCAGATCCTCAGTCATGTGCGCGACAACATGCACGATTTGCACGAACACCTGCAGCAAGCCAGCCAGGCGCCGGACCAGGCCGTGGCGGTCGATGCCCGCCAGTGGTTGGCGCGCATGGAGGCGACCTACGCCACCGACGAGCAACGCCGCAACCACCATGGCAGCGCGGCCGAACAGCAGCATTCCCAAGACATCACCTTCTTTTAGGAAGTACACCATGGCGAAGAACGTATTAGTGGTCGACGACTCCAGCAGCGTACGGCAGGTGGTGGGCATTGCCCTGAAGAGCGCCGGTTACGAGGTAATCGAAGCCCGCGATGGCCAGGACGCCTTGAGCAAGCTCACCGGACAGAAAGTGCACTTGATCATCAGCGACGTGAACATGCCGAACATGGATGGCATCACCTTCGTCAAGGAGGTGAAGAAGCTGGCCAGCTACAAGTTCACGCCCATCATCATGCTGACCACCGAGTCCCAGGAATCGAAAAAGGCCGAGGGCCAGGCCGCCGGGGCCAAGGCCTGGGTGGTCAAGCCGTTCCAGCCGGCGCAGATGCTGGCGGCGGTGTCCAAGCTGATCCTGCCCTGAGCGTCGTGGACCAGGAGTTCTGCATGCCTATCACTCGCGAAACGCTCGACGGCACCGTCCACCTGGTCATCGACGGTGAGCTGACGATCTACACCGTGGCCGAGCTGGCCGCTGCGCTGCTGCACGAGATGGGCGCAACAGCGCGTGTGCAGCTCGATCTGTCCCAGGTCACGGAAATGGACGGCGCCGGCGTGCAACTGCTGGCGGTCGTCCAGCGCGAAGCCAGCGCTGCCGGTACGGTCTTGACGCTGACCGACCAGAGCCAGGCGGTCAAACAGGCGTTGCAACTGTGTCGTTGCCTCGTCTAGCCCTCGCCACACGCTGTTCAATCATCGACAAGGACCGTTCAGGTGAGCATCAATCTCGATCAGGCACTGCAAACCTTCATCGTCGAGGCGCGCGAACTGTTGCAGGCCATGGAGCAATCCTTGCTGCAACTGGAAAGCGAGCCGGGCGACGAGGATGCGATCGGCGCGGTGTTTCGTGCCGCCCACACCATCAAGGGCTCTGCCGGGCTGTTCGGGCTGACGCCGATCGTCACGTTCACGCACATCGTCGAAGATGTACTCGACCGCCTGCGTGACGGACTGATAGCGGTCGATGCCGCGCTGATCGCCGTACTGCTCAAATCCGGCGACCACATGCTGGAGCTGATCGAGGTGGTTGCCAGCCGGGGCGAAGCGCTCTCGCCCGCCGCCGTTGAGCGCGAAGACGCGTTACGCCAAGCGTTGAATGCCTATCGGCACGTGGATGCCCCGGTGACTGGACTCGAAACCGAGCCCCCCGCTGCAAGTGAAGAAGGCCAGGTGCTCTGGCATATCTCGCTGCGTTTCGGCGAGGACGTGTTTCGCAACGGCATGGATCCGCTGTCCTTCCTGCGCTATCTCGAAACCCTGGGGCAGATCGTGCAGTTGCGCACCCTCACCGAATGCGTTCCAGACCTGAGCCGTTGGGATCCTGAAAGCTGCTACCTGGGCTTCGAGCTCGATCTGAATTCCACCGCCGGCTACGCCAGCCTCAACGAAGTCTTCGACTTCGTGCGTGAAGACTGTGACGTACACATCAGCCGCATCGATGAGGCGAGCGAAAGCGCTCCAGTCTCCGGCACCGAGCTGGTCGTCCAGGCCGAGGTCGCGCCTCTGGCGGGCACGCCCCAGCGCGTGACGGCGCCTGCCGAAGGCAAACCCCGCGACGGTAACTATGTGCGGGTCAACGCCGACAAGCTCGACGAACTGATCAACCTAGTGGGCGAGTTGGTCATCGCCAGCGCCGGCGCGAGCCTGCTGGCCCGTTCGTGCGACAACGACCCGTTGCAGGAAGCCACCTCCAGCGTGTCGGGCCTGGTCGAGGAAATCCTCGACAGCGCCCTGCACCTGCGCATGATCCCCATCGGCGACACCTTCAATCGCTTCCGTCGGGTGGTGCGCGATGTCAGTCAGGAACTGGGCAAGGACATCGAGTTGATCATCAGCGGTGCTGAAACCGAGCTGGACAAAACGGTGGTCGAAAAGATCGGCGATCCGTTGATGCATCTGCTGCGCAACGCCATGGACCATGGCATCGAGAATGCCCAGGCGCGGCAGGCGGCGGGCAAACCGAGCAAGGGCCACCTGAGGCTCAATGCCTATCACGACTCCGGCAGCATCGTCATCGAAATCGCCGACGACGGCGCTGGCCTCAACCGTGAGCGCATTCTGCACAAGGCGCAGGAGCGCGGCCTGGTCGCCAGCGGCGCGACACTGACCGACCAGGAGATCTACAACCTGATCTTCGAGCCGGGCTTCTCCACTGCCGAAGCGGTGACCGACCTCTCCGGACGCGGCGTGGGCATGGATGTGGTCAAGCGCAATATCACCCTGTTGCGCGGCACCGTCGATCTGGACAGCCGTCACGGCCAGGGCACGCTGGTGCGCATTCGCCTGCCGCTGACCTTGGCCATCATCAATGGCTTCCTGGTCGGGATCGATCAGTCCACCTATGTGATCCCGCTGGACATGGTCCAGGAATGCATCGAGCTCGACGAACACCAGCCGGTGTCGACGCGCGACCAGGGCTACCTGGATTTGCGTGGCGAGGTACTGCCGCTGGTGGACCTACGCGAGCACTTCAACCACGAGGGTGCGCCTGCGCGGCGCCAGAACGTCGTGGTGGTGCGCTATGCCGAGCACAAGGCCGGACTGGTGGTGGACGAGCTGCTCGGTGAGTTCCAGACCGTCATCAAACCCCTGGGCAAGCTGTTCGGGGCACTGCGCGGCATCAGTGGCTCGACCATCCTGGGCAGCGGCGCGGTCGCGCTGATCCTGGACGTCCCTGCCCTGCTCAATCAAATCGTACAACTGGAAGCCCGCCCGGCTCCGGCGTCCCAGGCCCTGTCGGGCACCACGCGTTGACGTTATTGCACTTCCATGGAGGTTTCCCCGATGAAATGGTTCTATGACCTGAAAATATCCACCAAGTTGATCAGCGCGTTCCTGCTGGTCTTGGCGCTCACCGCGGTGATGGGGGGCTTCGCCATCGTCCAGTTGGGTGCCGTCAACCAGGCGGCGCAGGACATCAAGAGCAACTGGATGCCGTCGATGCGTGCGGCGGCAGGCATGCGCTTTTTTGCCGCCAACTATCGCCTGAAGGAAAACCGCAGTCTCGGCACTGACATCGCCGAACAGAAAGCCCAGGCCGAGCTGGAAGCGGCCGATGCACGCAAGGAATTCGAGACTCGGCTGGAAACCTACGAAGGCCTGATCGTCAACGATGAGGATCGGCAACTGCTGTCGAACGTGAAAAGCGCATGGGCCGAGTACCTCAAGGCCAGTGCGCGACTGTTCGAGCTGTCCCGCCAGAACCAGGAAGCCGAGGCCCGCAGCCTGATCAGGGGCGAGTCCAAGACCCATTTCGACGAGGTCACCGGCCACTTGCAGAAGATGGTCGAACTCAACGACGCCGGTGCCACCGCCGCCGGTGACAAGGGCACCGCCCTGTATGAAAGCTCGCGCTGGTCGATCATCGCCGTCTTGATCGCGGCGCTGCTGATCGGCCTGGGCCTGGCCTTGTTCATCGCCCGGATCATCGCCCGCCCGTTGCGCCAGGCTGCCACGGCAGCCGAGCAACTGGCCGAAGGCAACCTCAGTGCCCATATCGAGCCCGGCGCGAAGGACGAAACCGGCATGGTGCTCAATGCCATGCGCAATATGGTCGGCAAGCTGGCGCATATCATCGGCGAAGTGCGCAATGCCGCCGACAACCTGGCCAGCGCCTCGGAGCAGGTCAGCGCCACTGCGCAGTCGATGAGCCAGGCCACCAGCGAACAGGCGGCCAGCGTCGAGGAAACCAGTGCATCGGTGGAGCAGATGAGCGCCAGCATCAACCAGAACACCGAGAACGCCAAGGTCACCGATGGCATGGCCAGCAAGGCGGCCAAGGAAGCCACCGACGGCGGCGACTCGGTACAGCAGACGGTAGTGGCGATGAAGAAGATCGCCCAGCGCATCAGCATCATCGACGACATCGCTTACCAGACCAACCTGCTTGCCCTCAACGCCGCGATCGAGGCCGCGCGGGCCGGCGAGCACGGCAAGGGCTTCGCGGTGGTGGCCGCCGAGGTGCGTAAGCTCGCCGAGCGCAGCCAAGTGGCCGCCCAGGAAATCGGCGAGCTGTCTTCGAGCAGCGTCGAGATGGCCGAGAAAGCCGGCAAGCTGCTGGACGAGATGGTGCCGTCGATCAACAAGACCTCCGACTTGGTGCAGGAAATCAGCGCGGCGTCCGAGGAGCAGGCCGCAGGGGTCGCGCAGATCAACACCGCGATGACCCAGCTCAACCAAGTCACCCAGCAGAACGCGTCGAGCAGCGAAGAGCTGGCCGCCACCGCCGAGGAAATGAGCAGCCAGGCCGAGCAGTTGCAACAGGCCATGAGTTTCTTCGTGCTGGATTCGACCACCAAGGCCGTGGCGCAGGGCAACAATGCCGACAGCAGCGGCAAGCTCACCCGCCCCACGCCACGCCCGGTCCAGCAGGCACCGCGCAAGGCCTTCGCCTACAGCATGGCCGGTGCGCCGGACGAGTCGGAGTTCACCCGTTTCTGATCAGGGAATTGGCACGGGCCAACCAGGAGAATCATATGGGCGCAGTCATCGCCACCCGTCAGCCCCCCAGTGCGGCGGACGAGGATGGGCAGTACCTGACCTTTATGCTCGGGGGCGAGATGTTCGCCATCGGCATTCTGGGCATCAAGGAGATCATCGAATACGGCAGCCTGACCGTAGTGCCGATGATGCCCGCCTTCGTGCGCGGCGTGATCAACCTGCGCGGCGCGGTGGTGCCGGTGGTGGACCTGTCGGCGCGTTTTGGCCGGCCCAACTCCACCATCACCCGGCGCTCCTGCGTGATCATCATCGAGGCCAGCACCCAGGAGGGGCAGCCCCAGGACCTCGGGCTGCTGGTCGATACCGTCTCGGCCGTGCAGGAAGTACCGGCTGCGCAGATCGAACCGCCACCCAGCTTCGGCGCGCGGATTCGCGCCGACTTCATCAGCGGCATGGCCAAGGTCGATGGCAAGTTCGTCATCGTCCTGGCCGTGGACAAGGTGCTGTCCATCGATGAGATGTCCAGCCTGGCCGAGGCCGGCCAGTTGCCGGCGCTTGAAGCCGAGGGCCGGTGAGGCGCGACCATGACCGACACTTCATCACTCGACGACCGGGAGTTCGGTCAATTCCAGGCTTGGCTACACCGCGCAGCCGGCATCAACCTGTCGCCGGCAAAAAAGGCACTGGTGGCCGGGCGCCTGTTCAAGCGCCTCAAGCACTATGAGCTGGACAGCTATGGGGACTACTTCAAGCTGATCATGGGCGATCAGCGCAAGGGCGAGCTGCAGGTGGCCCTGGATTTGCTGACCACCAACGAAACCTATTTTTTCCGTGAGCCCAAGCACTTCGACTTCCTGCGCCAGCAGGTGCTGCCCAAGGCAGCGCCAGGCAAGGTGTTTCGGGTGTGGAGCGCGGCGAGCTCCTCCGGCGAAGAGCCCTACAGCCTGGCGATGACCCTGGCCGAAGGCTTGAACACCACGCCTTGGGAGGTGATCGGTTCGGACATCAGCACCCAGGTGCTGGCCAAGGCGCGCAGCGGGCATTACGCCATGGAGCGTGCCAGTACCCTGCCCCAGCCGCTGCTGAGCAAGTACTGCCTGAAAGGCATTGGCCGCCAGGAAGGTACATTCCTGATCGACAAGTCGCTGCGCAACCGGGTCAATTTCATCCAGGTCAACCTCAACGAGCCGCTGCCTGGGCTGGGCGAGTTCGACGTGATCTTCCTGCGCAACGTGATGATCTACTTCGATCAACCCACCAAGCGCCAGGTGGTCGCGCGTTTGCTGCCCCAGCTCAAGCCCGGCGGCTACTTCATCATCAGCCACTCGGAAAGCCTGCACGGCGTGAACGACACGTTGAAGCTGGTGGCGCCGTCGATCTATCGCAAACCATGAAAACAGCCACGAAAACCACCGAACTGATCCTGGCGCCCGGTCAAGTCAGCTTCGCCACGCGCCCCCTGCGGCTGCGGACCCTGCTCGGCTCCTGCGTGGCGTTCACCCTGTGGCACCCGCAACGCCTGATCGGCGGGATGTGCCATTTCATGCTGCCGGCCCGTACCCGCCGCGACCAGCCGCTGGACGGCAAGTACGCCGACGAGGCCCTCGAGCTGCTGCTGCGCCACGCCAGGGCCCACGGCACGCGGGCGCGTGACTATCAGGTGAAAGTGTTCGGCGGTGGCGAGATGTTCCCTGAGCAGCATCGCCACCTGCCCGATCAGGACGTGGCCAGCCTGAACATCCGTGCAGCCTTGGCCTTGGCCGAACGTCATCACCTGCACCTGGCCGCCCAGGACATGGGCAGCACCGGCTACCGCACCATCCTCTTCGACCTGTGGACCGGCAATGTCTGGGTCCGGCACCAACCAATGGGAACCCTGCGTAAAGATGCCTACCAAAAAAATCAGCGTACTGCTGGTCGATGATTCGGCCGTAGTGCGCCAGGTGTTGCTGGCGATTCTCAACGAAACGCCGGACATCCGCGTGATGGGCGCCGCTTCCGATCCGATCTTCGCCATGGACAAACTGGCGCGCGAGTGGCCGGACGTGATCGTGCTGGATGTGGAAATGCCGCGCATGGACGGCATCACCTTTCTCAGGAAAATCATGAGCGAGCGGCCCACGCCGGTGGTGATCTGCTCGTCGCTGACGCAAAAAGGCGCGGAAACCTCCTTGCAGGCGCTCTCGGCCGGCGCGGTGGAGATCATCACCAAACCCACCACGGGGCTGAAGAGCTTTCTGATGGAGTCCGCCGCTGAGTTGGTTGGGGCGATACGTGCAGCGGCGAACTCCAATGTCAAGAACCTGGGCAAGCGCGTGGTGCGCCCTGCGCCGATGGCTGCGCCCGCGAGCAAGCTCAGCGCGGACGCTATCCTGCCCGCCGCGGGCGGCCAGGCCATGGCCCAGACCACCGAACGCATCGTCGCCATCGGCACGTCCACCGGCGGCACCCAGGCACTGGAAACGGTGCTCACCGCGCTACCGAGGGTGTGCCCGGGCTTGGTGATCGTGCAGCACATGCCGGAGAAGTTCACTGCGTCCTTTGCCGAAAGGCTCAACAGCCTCTGCCAGATCGAAGTGCGTGAGGCGCGCAACAATGACCGGGTGTTGCCTGGCCTGGCGCTGATCGCGCCGGGGGGCAAGCACCTGATGGTGACCCGCAGCGGCGCCTACTATCACGCCCAGGTGGTCGAAGGCCCACTGGTGAACCGCCATCGGCCGTCGGTCGACGTATTGTTTCGCTCCGTGGCCCGCTTCGCCGGCAAGAACGCGACCGGCATCATCATGACCGGCATGGGCGACGACGGTGCACGCGGCCTGAAAGAGATGCTCGACGCCGGTGCCGCCACCGTCGCTCAGGACGAAGCCAGCTGCGTGGTATTCGGCATGCCCAAGGAAGCCATCAAGCTCAACGCCGCCCAACGCATCATGGCGCTGGGCGACATTCATCAGGCGATCGTGCATAAGTGAGTGGCAAGGCCAGGGTGATTGGGCTGTCGACTGAACGACGTTCAAGGCGTGCTCGGCACGAACACGCTGACGTCCCGCGCATCGACAGCCTTGGGCAACAACCCCTCATGCAGGAACGCGTCGGCGATGCGCTGTTGCTCCTCCAGGTTTTCCGGTTTCACCGGCTGTACGTCGTAGCTGCGCCGGGCATTGGCCTGTAGCACGGTGGTGCTATCCAGGTTGCCCCACAATGGCCCCAGGATGCGCGCCGCCGCTGCCGGATTGGCCTGGGTCCACTCGCCGGTTTCGCGTAAGGCGAGGTACACCTGTTGCAGGACCTCAGGGTGAGCTTGGGCATAGTCGCTGCTCGCCAGGTAGTAACGCTGGTAGCTGGCAAGCCCTTCACCATCGGCCAGGATGCGCGCGTTCTGCTGCCGCTGGGCGCTGGCCACGAAGGGATCCCAGGTTACCCAGGCGTCGACCTTGTGGTTCTCGAAAGCGGCGCGGCCGTCGGCGGGGATCAGGTAGGCCGGGGTGATGTCCTTGAACGTCAGGCCGGCCTTGGCCAGCGCCTGGATCAGCAGGTAATGACTGCCGGCAGCCTTGGTCACCGCCACGCGCTTGCCCTTCAGATCGGCCAGGGTTCGAAGCGGCGAATCCGCTGGCACCAGTATCGCCTGTGCCTTCGGCGACGGCGTCTCGCGGGCGAAGTAGGTCAGCCTGGCGCCTGCGGCCTGGGTGAATACCGGTACGGTGTCGGCGACATCGGCAGACACATCGACATTGCCCAGGTTCAGGGCTTCCAACAGGGGCAGCCCACTGGGAAATTCATGCCATGTAATGCGGATGCCTTGGGCGCGCAATCGGTCCTCGAGGCCGCCTCGGGCCTTGAGCAGCGTCAACAGGGTCGAGGACTTCTGGTAACCGATACGCAGGATCTGCTCGGCGCTGGCAATGCCAGGGAGCAATACGCTGGCCAGCACTGCCAGGCCAAGCTGGCGTAGATAGCGGATGGGCATTTCGAGGTCTCCCCAATCAAGGCTGTGCGGTGGACGTGGCGCGCTCGGCAAGCGTGAAGCCGGTGGCGAAGGTCGGGGTCACGTCCAGGCGCTGGTTCATCAGGCCATGGGCGTGGTAGAAGTCGGCGGTGTCCTGCTGCTCGGCCACGGTCTGTGCATCGATCACCTGCCAGCGCAATTTCCGGCGCTCGAATTGCAGGCGCGCGGCCTGCTCGGGGAAACCGATGATTGCGGCCAAGGTTTTCGAGTAGCTGTCCAAGTGCTGATTGGCCCAGACCTGCGCATCGGCCAGACGGGTGAGGTAGTCCTGCAGCGCCGCACGCTTCGACGCCTCGCCCAAGGCGTGGTCGGTCGCCGCAAGAAAACTGTTGCCACTGGACAGGCCGCGACCATTGACCAGCACCCTGCCCTGCCCGCTGACCTCGGCCAGGGCGGTATAGGGCTCCCATGTGGACCAGGCGTCCACCGAACCATTGGCCAGCGCGATCTTGGCATCGACAGGTCCCAGGAACCTGAACGCCACGTCTTTTTCGCTCAGTCCGGCGTGATCCAGCGCCTTGAGGGCCAGATGATGACCAATCGACCCGCGCCCTGTGGCAATGCGCTTGCCTTTGAGGTCGGTAACGCTGTGCAGCGGCGCCTCGGGAAGTACCAGCAAGGCCGTACCGTAGGGATCGGATTTGTCCACCGCGATCGCCTTGACCGGTGCCCCCGAAGCCAGCACGAACAGCAGCGGTGCGTCGCCGATGATGCCGGCGTCGATGGCACCGGCATTGAGCGCCTCGGCCAGCGGCGCGGCGGCGGGGAATTCTGCCCAGTGAATGTCGTAGGGCAGGTCACGCAGGGCGTCAGCCGCTTCCAATTGGGCGCGCATATTGCCCTTTTGATCGCCAATGCGCAGGGTCAGTCGCTCGGCGGCTCCTGCCTGGCTGGCCAGCAAGGTGGCTACGGCGAGGGCCAGCAGCGTGGATCGAATGGACATGGACTTCCTCGGGGGCTGGGTGGACGGCATCATGCCGTCCAGGCCAAGCGACTCTAACGAAGTACGTTAAATAAACTAAATTGATTTTAGGAATAACCTAATATGCATTATTTGCTTTAACTTGCCGTGAGGGATGGCATTGTTCAACCCAATGATTATGCTGATGCGTTATTTCTCCACTCGATCATGTGAGCGCGATCATGAAAATCGATGACATGGACGCGTTCGTCGCGGTCATCCGGTGCCAGTCCACCAACCTCGCCGCCGAGGCCCTGCAGATCACCCAACCGGCGATCACTCGCCGCGTGCAGAACTTCGAGCAAGACCTCGGCGCCAGCCTGCTCGACCGGACGACCAAGCCGCTCAAGCCGACCCCCATGGGCTTGCGCGTCTATGCGCAGTGCAAAGCGATCCTGCGCGAGATCGACTCGCTGCGCGAGCTGGTGGCCAGCGACGGTGCGCCATCAGGCACGTTGCGCCTGGGCATACCGCAGACGCTGGGCGATGTCGTGTTGCTCGATGCCCTGGGTCGGATCAGAGAGGCCTATCCGCAGTTGCGGACCCAAGTCACCAGTGGCTGGGGTAGCAGCCTGATTGCGCGCATGGAAAACGGCGAACTGGATGCCGCAGCCGCACTGTTTCCGCCAGGCAAGATTTTCCCGGAAGGTATCGCCAGTCGATCGATCGCGCGCATGCCGCTGAAAGTGGTGGTAGCCAAGAGCAATGCCGCTAAGCGCAACTGCAAGCTCAGGGACTGCTACGCCCCTGGCTGGGTCCTCAACCCCGATGGCTGCGGCTTCCGGGCCGGTTTGCAGCGGGCATTGAGCGAGTTGGGGTTGAACCTGAAGATTAATCTGGAAACCTTCGGCACCGAGCTGCAGTTGGGGCTGGTTGCCAGCGGCCAGGGCCTGGGGCTCGTGCCTGAGCCGCTGTTGCGCATGAGCAGCCACCGTGACGCGCTCGATGTGCTGAACATCACCGACTTCAAGCCGCACGTGGATCTCTGGCTGTTCCACCCTCGCTACCTCGGGAACTTTCAAGAGCCGGTGGAACTGTTCGGTGAGATCGCGGGGCGTCGGCTAGCCGATCAATAAATGCGTTTAGGACATAATGTGATATCGAATAAATTCTTTATTTAAATAATTAGCATAGAACTAAAAAGACTTTTACAGCGATCATTCATACGAATACGGTCTTAGCATCGCCACCGTATTTCAGGGATGAGAGCCCATGAGTCACCCCTCCGACAGCGTCCTGGCCGAGCTGACCCCGGCGCTGGCTGCGAACGCTGAGCGCTATGACCGAAGCGCCCTTTTCCCTGAAGACAACATCGCTCTGTTGCAGCGCCACGGCCTGCTCGCCCTCACCGTACCCCGCACCCTCGGCGGCGCAGGCGCAGACCTGGCGTGCGCACGCCGTGTGATTTCAGCCGTCGCCCAGGGCGACCCGGCGACCGCGCTGATCCTGGTCATGCAGTACCTGCAACACGCCCGGCTGCAGGACGACATGCGCTGGCCACGCCATCTGCGTGAGCGCGTGGCCCGTGAGGCCGTGCAACAGGGTGCGCTGATCAACGCCCTGCGCGTCGAGCCTGAGCTGGGAACGCCGGCCAGAGGCGGTCTTCCGGCCACCGTCGCACGGCGCACCGCCGAAGGTTGGCGCCTGAATGGAGGCAAAATCTATTCCACCGGTAGTCACGGCCTCAGCTGGCTGCTGGTGTGGGCCCGCAGCGACGACGCCGATCCACTGGTCGGTGGCTTCCTGGTCCATCGCGACTCGCCCGGCATCACCATCCTCGACGACTGGGATCACCTGGGCATGCGCGCCACCTGCAGCCATCAGGTGCGGTTCGACGAGGTGTTGATTCCCCTGGACCACGCCGTCAGCGTCAGCCCGGCCAGTGCGCCGAAAACCGAACTCGATGGACAGGGCCTGTTGTGGATGGCCGTGTTGCTACCGACGGTCTACGACGGCGTTGCCCGCGCTGCGCGTGACTGGCTGGCGAACTTTTTCAAGCAACGCATCCCTTCCCATTTGGGTGCGCCGCTGGCCAGCCTGCCGCGCTTTCAGGACGTGCTCGGTCGTATCGACACGCTGTTGTTCGCCAGCCACACCCTGCTCGAATCGGCCGCCGCTGGACAGGTCGATCAGGCCCACGCCGGGCAGCTCAAGCACCTGGTCAGCAGCAACGCCATCAACGCGGTCGAGCTGGCCATCGAGGCCGCGGGCAATCCTGGCTTGTCACGGCGCAATGCCCTGGAGCGGCACTACCGTGATGTGCTCTGCAGCCGGATCCACACCCCCCAGGACGACACGGTGTTCGGCCAGGTCGGTCGCGCGGCGCTCATACCCGAGCCACCCTGAGCCGTTCGAACGCATTGCGCCCCACCACTCAATACGCCTGATTACCGGAGAACCTTCATGAGCTCATTGTCTGCCGTTTCCGCCCGCCTGGAACCTGTACGAGATCGAGTCAGCGCCCAGGAGTGGGAGGTGCGGGTCAAGCTGGCTGCTGCCTACCGCCTGGCCGCCCTGTTTCGCTGGACCGATCACATCTACACGCATTTCTCCGCCCGGGTGCCCGGGCCGCACGAGCATTTCCTGATCAATCCTTTCGGACTGCTGTTCGACGAGATCACCGCCTCGAACCTGGTCAAGGTCGATGTGGACGGTACGCTCATCGACGACCCATCGGGCCTGGGCATCAACCAGGCAGGCTATGTGATCCACAGCGCCATCCACCGCGCCCGCCCAGACCTCGCCGCCGTGCTGCACACCCATACCCGCGATGGAGCCGCGGTTTCGGCCCAGCGTGACGGTCTTTTGCCGATCTCCCAGCACGCCCTGGCCTACTACAGCCGCGTGGCCTACCACGACTACGAAGGCGTGGCCCTGGATCTGGACGAGCAACAGCGGCTGGTCGCCAATCTGGGCCACAGCAACATCCTTATCCTGCGCAACCATGGTCTGCTCACCGGCGGCATCAGCGTCGAGCACGCGTTTCGTGAACTGCATGGCCTGGAGCGGGCCTGCGCTATCCAGATCGCGGCCCAGGCCGGCGGCAACGATCAGCTCCTGCATGCCTCGCCTGCGGCCATCGCCAAGGTGCACGAGCAATCCAAGCGCTTTTCCGATGGCAAGGGCGAAAGCATCCAGCGGCATTGGGAAGCGCTCATTCGCCAGTTGGACCGCGAAGGCCTCGATTACCAGGACTGATCGATCGCAACCGCCTTCTGCCGCCCCGACTCTCTATCAAGGACCGCTCCATGCCTTCATTCCTTCGCCTGCTGGCCAGCAGCGCCCTGGCCATGACGCTTGCCGCCTGCTCACCGACCGACGACAGCGCGGCCAGCAAGACGTTGAGCATCGCCTTCTGGGGCGACAACACCACATTGGTCAGCCTCGATCCTTTCCAGGTCTACTGGCTGGAGCACCGGGTGCTGCTGCGCAACGTCGTCGAGTCGCTGACCGACCAGGATCCGCAGACAGGTCGCATCATTCCCTGGCTGGCCAAACGCTGGGAGATCAGCAGCGACGCCTTGAAGTACACCTTCCATCTGCGTCAGGACGTCAGCTTCAGCAACGGTGAGCGTTTCGACGCCCAGGCGGTGAAAACCGCCTTCGACAGCAACAAGGCCTTTGCCGCGCAGTTGCCCGCTACTTTCGGCGCGACGTATCTGGCTGGCTACGACCATGCCGAAGTGATCGACGACTTCACCGTTCGCCTGACCCTGGCAAGGCCCAATGCCGGTTTCCTGCAAGCCACCTCCACCACCAACCTCTCGATTCTCGCGCCGGCCAGCTACCGGTTGAGTGCCCAGCAGCGCTCCTCAGGCAAGATCATCGGCACCGGCCCTTTCATCCTTGAGCAGTACACCCCGGAGGTCGGCGCGCGCCTGGTCAGACGTGCCGACTATGCCTGGCCATCGGCCAACGCGCGCAATCCGGGGCCTGCGTATATGGAGGCGGTGCAAATCAGCTACATCCCCGAGGAAAGCGTACGCAACGGCCTGTTCCTACAGGGCAAGGTCGACATCCTGTGGCCGCGCAATCCGTTTTCGGAAGTCGACCTGACCTTGCTTCAGTCCAAGGGCGCCACCATTCAAAGCCGATCACTGCCGGGCCCTGCGCTGAATCTTTATCCCAATACGCGCAACGGTCGTCTGCTGGGTGACCGCCAACTACGCCTGGCCGTGCAGAAAGCCATCGACCGCACCGGCTACGCCCACACCGTGTTCAACGCCCGCTTCCCAGTGGTGAGCGGGGTGTACGACGTCACCACGCCCTACTTCAAACCGCAAAGCGACAAGCTTGCCCATGACCCCCGAGGCGCTGAGCAACTGCTCGAGTCTGCTGGCTGGCACACGGGGCCCGATGGTTACCGTTACAAGAACGGCCAACGCCTGACCCTGCGCTACAACCTGACGCCGGCCGAAAGCGCGGGTGACGTGCTGGTACAGGACCAACTGCGCAAGGTCGGCATCGACCTCAAGCT
The DNA here is from genome assembly GCF_047039205.1 of Pseudomonas sp. SC11. Classification (NCBI taxonomy): domain Bacteria; kingdom Pseudomonadati; phylum Pseudomonadota; class Gammaproteobacteria; order Pseudomonadales; family Pseudomonadaceae; genus Pseudomonas; species Pseudomonas sp. SC11. Next base: position 2,887,897 of record NZ_CP178183.1, read on the forward strand.
CAACGTGCTCACGCGTGCCGAGTGGGTCGCGGGCAACGCGTCCGGCAACTACGACTTGACGTCGACCTACATGACCCGCGCCGACCCGATCATCCTGCAGACCATTCTCGATCCACGTGCGGCCAACAGCGCCACATTGGCCACCAACCTCTACGAACCCACCGTTTTGACCCAGGCCCAGACCCTGTTCGACAACGGCATGACCGCGACCCAGGACGCGCAACGCGCCCACGCCTACGGCCAGTTGCAGGACCTGCTGATCGACCAGGCCTCGGCGTTTCCACTGTACGAACGCGTGTGGCAGGCTGCGACCGCCCCCCGGATCAAGGATTTTCGCTGGACGGCAGAAGGCTTCGCGCTGTTGGGCGACATCCAGGTGGGGCAGCCATGACACGCTACCTCATCGGCCGTATCGGCCAGGCCCTGCTGGTGCTCTGGGGCGCCTACACCGCCACCTACTTCATTCTCTACCTGCTGCCGGGCGATACCTTGGCGATCATGCTCAGCGCATCAGGCATGGAAGCCGATGGTTTGTCGCCGCAAGACCTGGCCAAGGCTCGGGCTTATTACGGGCTGGATAAGGGGTTGTTCGCGCAATATGCCGATCTGCTCTGGCGCGCCGTGCACGGCGACCTGGGGCAGTCGTTGTCGCTGGGCCGTCCTGTCAGCGGGCTGCTGGCCGAGCGGCTGCCTCAGACCCTGGCCCTGGCCGGTAGCGCCATCGTCCTGTCGCTGGTAGCCGGCATCGGGCTGGCCTATCTGACCGCCTACGTGCAGTACCGGCCGCTGAAAACCGCACTGGCGCGCCTGCCGTCGCTGGGTTTCTCGATCCCGGTGTTCTGGATGGGGTTGCTGCTGATCCAGGTGTTCGCCTTCGCCCTGGACTGGTTTCCGGCCACCGGCAGCCAGGGGTTTGCCAGCCTGGTGCTGCCTGCGATTACCTTGGCGATCCCCAGCGCGGCCCTGTATGCCCAAGTGCTGCAGCGAGGTTTTCAAGGTGTATGGCAGGAACCCTACATCGTCACCGCGTTCGCCAAAGGGCTGAGCCGTGCTCAGGTACAGGCTCGCCATGGCCTGCGCAACGCAGCCTTGCCGCTGCTGACGCTGGTAGGCCTTCAGGTCGGTAACACGGTGTCCGGTGCAGTGCTGGTGGAGACCATCTATTCGCGTAACGGCGTCGGGCGCCTGGCCCAGGAGGCGGTGCTGCGCCAGGACATTCCCGTGGTGCTGGCTATCGTCGCGGTAGCGGCCGCTGCCTTCGTGGCGGTGAATCTGATCGTCGACCTGCTCTACCCCTGGCTCGACCCACGCATCAGCCCTACGGCCAAGGTGAGCTGAAATGACCATTGACCTATCGCATCCTCGGCTCGACGCCAGGCATGCCGTTGATTCCGATCGCGCTTGCCACCTCTGGAAGCGCCGCACGCGCCTGCAGCGGACACGACAGGCCATGATCGCGCTGCTGCGCAGGCCCAGTGTCAGCCTGGCGCTGCTGATCGTGCTGTTTGCCTTGCTCGCGGCACTGGTCCCGCAATGGCTGAGCAGCTTCGACCCCTACGCCACCTCGCCAGCCGACAAGCTCAGCGCGCCCAGCATGGTTCACTGGTTCGGGACCGACGAGTTGGGCCGTGACCTGTATGCGCGAGTGATCTACGGTTCGCGCCTGTCGGTGCTGGCGGCACTGTTGGCGGTGACGATTGCGTTGGTCGGCGGCTTGGGCCTGGGCGCGCTGGCAGGCTTTGCCGGCGCACGCCTCGATGCCGCGCTGATGCGCGTGATCGATGTGTTGCTGGCGTTGCCTGGCCTGCTGCTGGCGCTGGCGATCGTCACCGCCATCGGTTTCGGTACGGTGCCCGTGGCAATCGCCGTGGGCATCGGCATCGTTCCGGGTTTTGCGCGTACCACGCGGGCCGAAGTACTGCGCATCAAAACCCTGCCCTATGTGGAGGCCGCCCGGCTGGGTGGCGCCAGTTGGCTGCGCACGTTGCTGCGCCATGTGCTACCCAATGCCTGGGGCCCAGTGGCAGTGCTTGCGACACTGGATTTCGGTGCCGCGATCCTGGCCACCGCCGGACTGAGTTTCCTTGGCTTTGGCGCCGCACCGCCCGCAGCGGAATGGGGCACGCTCATTGCCAATGGCCGTCATTTCCTGATCACCGCGCCCTGGGTGTCGCTGTTGCCGGGCCTGTTCGTGGTGGTCGTGGTGTTCAGCCTCAATCACTTGGCGCGTAGCGCCGAGGAGCATGCCCGATGAGTACGCAAGCCTTGATCGACGTACACGAACTGGATATCAGCTACACCGTCGCCGGGCAGCGCACGCACGCCGTACGCCGGCTGTCGTTCAGCCTTGACCAGGGCGAAACGCTGGCCATCGTCGGGGAGTCCGGCTGCGGTAAGTCGACCCTGGCCAACGCCTTGCTCGGACTGCTGCCGGGCACTGCCAGCATCGACCACGGACAACTGCGGATCGACGGCATCGACAGGGCCCAGGCCCGCGAGCGTACCTGGCAGCAGTTACGCGGACGCGCCATCGGCCTGGTGCCGCAGGACCCGATGGTGAGCCTCAATCCCACGCTACGCGTGGGTCGGCAGATCGCCGAAGCCCTGCTCCTGGCCCGTGGCCGGCGCTACCCGGGTCTGGAGGCCGACGTGCTCGCGCTGCTGACCCAGGTCGGCCTCGACGAGCCCTCAGTGCGCGCTCGCCAGTACCCCCACGAACTGTCTGGCGGGATGCGTCAACGGGTGTTGATCGCCATCGCCCTGGCCGGCGAGCCGCGGCTGATCATCGCCGACGAGCCCACCAGCGCACTGGACGTGACGGTGCAGCGCCGCATTCTGGACCACCTGCAACAACTGGTCGCCGAGCGCGGCATCTCGCTGCTGATCATCACCCATGACCTGGGGATGGCCTGTGATCGCGCCGACCGGCTGTTGGTGATGCGCCAAGGCCAATGTGTCGAGCAGGGTACGCCCCAACAGATATTGTGGGGTGCACAGCAGCCCTACACCCGCAGTCTGCTCGACGCAGCGCCTGCTTTCGTGCCGCGTCACAGGCCACAACAGGTCACCTCACAGCGCCCAATGCTGCGTCTGGACGCGGTGGGCAAACGCTTCGCGTTGCCAGGGCAGGATACGCCCTTCACCGCCTTGCATGGGCTGAGCCTGGAGGTCCACGCCGGGCAGACGCTGGCCATCGTCGGCGAATCGGGTTCAGGCAAGAGCACTGCGCTGCGCATTGCGCTGGGTCTGGAAAGGCCTGATCAGGGACGCGTCGAGTGGTTTGGCCAGGATGTCAGCGACTACAGCTGGCGCCAGCTCCGCCCGCTGCGTCGACGCATTCAACTGGTACAGCAGAATCCCTTCGCCGCGCTCGATCCACGCTTCACCGTGTTCGACAGCCTCGTCGAGCCGCTGGTGTCGTTCGGGCTGCTCAGGGGCCAGGCCCTGGAACTCAAGGCCCGCGAACTCATCGCGCGCGTGCACCTGCCCGTGGCGTTTCTCGATCGCCTGCCCCGGGAATTGTCAGGCGGGCAACGCCAACGGGTCGCCATCGCTCGCGCCTTGGCGCTGGAGCCTGAGGTGCTGCTGCTCGACGAGCCGGTCAGCGCGCTGGACGTTTCGGTACAGGCGCAGATTCTCGCCCTGCTCGATGAACTGCAGCGCGATCTGGGCATGGCCTATGTGCTGGTGTCCCACGACCTGTCGGTGGTGGCGAGCGTGGCCGACCAGGTCCTGGTGCTGCAGCGCGGGCACGTGGTCGAGCAAGGGCCGGCGGCGCAGGTGTTCAGCCGCCCCTCCAGCGACTACACACGGGCATTGATCGAGGCGATACCAGGACACTCGCGCAGCGTATTGCCTATAGCGGTCTGACCGCTACGCCGAGTACTGCGGGCAAGCGATAGCGCGCGCCCTTGACCCAAGACCCTTTTCGACAACAGGAGCACTACGGTATGAGCCTCGAATTCATCGGCCTCATCGGCCCCCAGGAAAGCAGCGAATCGCAGGCCCCACGCGGCCCGCTAGTCGACCTCGAGTTCATCAAGGCGTTCGCCCAGGCCCAGGAATACGCCGGTTTCGACAAGGCGTTGCTGGCAGTCAACACCAGCGCGCCAGACTCGATGATCCTCGCCACCTACGTGGCGGCATTGACCGAACGCATCGGCCTGTTGGTCGCGCACCGCCCCGGCTTCCAGGCGCCGACTTTCGCCGCGCGCCAGTTCGCCACCCTTGACCAGCTCAGCCGTGGCCGCGCTTCGATCAACGTGATCACCGGGGGCGACAGCGGCGACCTGCAACGCGACGGCGACTTCCTCGACAAGGATGCTCGCTATGCCCGTACCGACGAGTATCTGGAGGTTCTGCGCAACACCTGGACCCAGACCGCGCCGTTCGATCACCACGGCCCGCACTACCGCGTGCAGGACAACCTCACCTTGGTCAAGCCGGTGGCCAGGCTGCCGGTGTACTTCTCCGGCGCCTCGGACGCTGCAGTGGACGTCGCGGCCAAGCACGCCGACGTGTACATGATGTGGGGCGAGCCACTGGCACAGGTCCGCGAACGCATCGCCCAGGTCCGCCAGGCCGCAGCCCGCTATGGCCGCGAGCAGCACATCCGCTTCAGCCTTTCTTTGCGACCGATCCTCGGCGCCACCGAAGACGAAGCCTGGGCCCGCGCCGAGCGCATTCTGGCCGACGCCAGGCAGCGCATCGGCATCCGCCAGGGCAACCGCCGCGAAAAGAACTTCGGCAAGAGCAACGTGGGCTCCGAGCGCCTGGTGCAACTTGCCGGCCAACGCACAGTGCACGACACCCGTTTGTGGACCGAGATCGCCGCCCTGGGCGGTGGCGCCGGTAACTCCACCTCGCTGGTGGGTACGCCCGAGCAGGTCGCCGAGGCGGCGCTGGCGTACTACGAACTGGGTGTGAGCACGTTCCTGTTCCGGGGTTTCGAGCAACTGCGCGATGCCGTGGAATACGGCCAGGACTTGATCCCGCGGATCCGTGACAAGGTTGCGCAGTACGAGAAGGGCCGCAGCGCTCGCAGCGCCTGAAGGATGTGCCCATGAGCCCGCCGGGACTTCCCAGCGGGCTCATGGGCACAGGGTCGCTTGGCGGCCCGGCTTCTATCGGCTGAAGCGCGGTATCGGCAGGCCCAGGCTTTCGCGCAAGGTCGTCCCTTCATAGGCCGTGCGATAGACACCTCGCTCCTGCAGCAAGGGCACTACCTGCTCGGTGAATCGGCGGAACTGCCCGGGATGACCGATGTAGATATTGAATCCGTCCACTGCCCGCGCTTCGAACCAGTCGGCCATCTTCGCCGCCACGGTCTGGGCCGAGCCGACGAAGGCACCCGGGCGCAACTGACGGCCGAACTCCACCGCCTGGCGCAGGCTGAACCCCCGTTCACGGGCCTGATCGGCAATGCGCTTGGCATTGGTGAAGAAACTGCTGCGCGCAGCCTCCAGGCTTTGCTGGGGAAACGGGGCGTCCAGGTCGTACTGACTGAAGTCATGCCAGCCGAAGTTACGCCCGAATTCTTTGAGCGCCAGTTCGAAGCTGTGATCGGCCTGATGATAGTGACGCTCGATCTCACGGGCCTGCTCGTCCGTATCGCCCACGTAGATCTCTGCGCCGGGCAGCACCAACAGGTGCTCTGGGTCGCGTCCCAGGCGTGCCGCGCGCGCCTTGATATCGCGATAGAACGCCTGACCCTGCTCGAGAGTGGCGGCGTGGGTGAACACCACATCGGCCCTGGCGGCACCCAGTTCGCGCCCCTGCTCGGAGTCGCCCGCCTGGAAGATCACCGGCTGCCCCTGGGGCGAGCGCTGGATGTTCAGCGGACCGACCACCGAGAAGTGAGCACCCTGGTGATTCAAGGCGTGCAGCTTCGCCGGGTCGAGGAACCGACCCTGGCTGCGGTCCCGAGGAAACGCATCCTCCTCATACGAATGCCACAGCCCCTGCACCACCTGCACATGCTCCTGGGCACGCGCATACCGAGTGTCATAGTCGTAGTGCTCGTCCAACCCATAATTGCCGGCCGTGCCGGCGTCGCCGCTGGTGACGACGTTCCAGCCGGCACGGCCTTTGCTGATCAGGTCCAGCGAGGCGAGCCGGCGAGCAACGTTGAACGGTGCGTTGTAGGAGGTGGTGAGCGTGCCGACCAACCCCAGGCGGCGGGTACTGACCGCCAGGGCAGAGAGCAAGGTCAACGGCTCCAGGCGATTGAGGTAATGCGACGGTGAGCCGGGGGTGATGAACTGGCTGTCGACGATGAAGATCAGGTCGAACAGCGCAGCTTCTGCCTGCCGGGCGATGTCGATGTACCAGTCGATGTTGACGCTGGCGTCGGCGGGCAGCTCCGGGTCGAGCCACAAGTTGTGTCGACCTGGGCCGCCGCAGCCCATGGTCAGGGCGCCGAGTTTGATCTGTCGTGTGCTCATGGGACGTCCTTTCACTGGCCCTTCGCAGCGGGCGCCTGCAAGGCGGCTGCAAAGGAGGTGTCGAACAGGCTCGCTGCTGGATAGGCCTTGATCAGGCCGAGGCCGGCGAAGAAATCCACGGTCTTCTGCGCATCGGCAATGACCTGCGGGTTCAGCGGTGCCAGGTCGGTGCGTGCGCGGGCAAACCAGGTCCGGGCGATATCGCGATCGGCGCGAGTGCGCTGGGCCCAGGCATCGGCATAGGCCTCGGTGTGGGCCGGCTCGCTCAGGGCCCAGTCACGGGCCTTCCTCAGGCGCTGCAGGAAGTCGGCAATCTGTGCGCGCTTGTGGTCCACGGCCTTGCTGTTGGCCACGACGAAGCTCTGCGCAGGGATCACGCCTTCGGCCGTGGCCAACACGCGAGCCCCTTGGCGCTCCTGCTGGGTGACATAGGGCTCCCAGGTGGCAATCACGTCCACCGAGCCGCCGTCCAGGGCATGGGAGGCGTCCAGGGCGCTGAGGTAGCGCAATTCCACGGCATCGCGCGGGACGCCCGCCTTGTCCAGGGCACTGAACAGCAGTTGCTGGCTCCACGAGCCCTTCCAGATCGCTGCACGCTTGCCGCGCAGGTCTTGCAGGCTGTGAATCGGCGAATCCTTGCGCGCCAGGATGGCCACGCCTTCGAGGTTCTGCCGACTGACCGCAATGACCTTGATCGGCGCGCCCAGTGCGCCAAGGAACAACGGCGGGGCGTCACCCAGCAGGCCGATGTCGAGGCTGCCGACATTGAGCGCCTCAGCCACTGGCGAACCTGCGGTGAACTGCTTCCATTCCAGGCTATAAGGGAGGTTTTCCAGAACGCCAGCCGCTTCCATTACCGCGCGGGCGTTATAGCTCTGATCGCCGACCACCAGCGTTTGGGCGCTGGCGGCCAGACTGAAGGTGGTGGCCAGCAGCGTTGCAGCCAAGTGTTTGATATAGCGCACGGTCGTCTCCGAATACCAGTGAAGGCAGTGAGGCGATCCGCGCGTGCGGTCTACGCCAGGTTTTATAGCGTTAGGGTATAGGCTTGGTGTTTCTTATAAGTTAAATCAGCATTTGCGGGCTGTGAAATGCACGCTTGGCATAAGCTCATACCCTTGTGTTTAAGCCATTTCAAAACAGGACAGAGGTATCTGTAAATGCATTATTTTCATATTAGCTTATGATTATTCTGCATTTTGAGAATAGCTGGGCATTTTGCTAGGGTCGTGCTCATCCCTCATTTGAAGTCGAATCTCAACCATGACCCAGCCTGTGCGTACGGAGCGCTTGCGCCACTTCATTGAGAACCTGGCCGAGTTGATCGATCGACGGCCTGATGAGGCGGATTTGCTCGACCGTGGCCAACGCCTGCTGGCCGACTTGGTCGCCCATGACGACTGGCTGCCTGACGAACTCGCCCAGCCCGATCCCGAGCGCTATCGGCAGTACCTGTTGCACTGCGATTCGCGCCAGCGCTTCTGCGTGGTGAGCTTCGTCTGGGGGCCTGGGCAGCGCACACCGATCCACGACCACCGCGTGTGGGGGCTGATCGGCATGTTGCGCGGCGCGGAATGGGCGCAGGGCTTCGTGCGAGATGCCCAGGGCGCGCTACAGCCCCATGGCGCCGCAGTGCGTCTGCTGCCGGGCCAAGTGGAAGCCGTCTCGCCGCGAATTGGTGACATCCATCGGGTCAGCAACGCTTACGACGACCGGGTCTCGATCAGCATCCATGTCTATGGCGGCAACATTGGCGCCGTCAAGCGCGCGGTATACAGCGACGATGGCAGCGAAAAAACCTTCATTTCCGGCTACTCCAACACTCACCTTCCCAACCTCTGGGACCTGTCCAAAGAGAACCCTGCCCCATGAGCACCCTCGCCACCCGCCACCCCCATGACATTCGCCGCGCGCTGCTGGCTCGCGAAGAACTGGCGCTGCTCGACGTCCGCGAGGAAGACCCGTTCGCGCAGAGCCACCCGCTGTTCGCCGCCAACATCCCCCTGTCGAAACTGGAGATTGAGGTGTTCGCTCGCGTGCCGCGTCTGGACACACCCATCACGGTCTACGACAACGGTGAAGGACTGGCTGGCGTCGCTGCGCAGCGGCTGTTGGCCCTTGGCTACCGCGATGTCGCGCTGCTCGACGGTGGCCTTGAGGGCTGGCGCGCCGCCGCAGGCGAGCTGTTCCGTGACGTCAACGTGCCGAGCAAGGCTTTCGGCGAACTGGTCGAGCAGGTGCGCCATACCCCATCGCTGGCGGCCGAGCACGTCCAGGCGTTGCTTGAGGCACGAGCCGATGTGGTGGTGCTCGATGCGCGGCGGTTCGACGAGTACCAGACCATGAGCATCCCCGGCGGCATCAGCGTACCCGGCGCCGAACTGGTATTGCGCGTGGCGGAACTGGCACCCGATCCGTCCACCCAGGTGATCGTCAACTGCGCCGGACGCACGCGCAGCATCATTGGTACCCAGTCACTGATCAACGCCGGCATTGCCAATCCGGTCGCAGCCCTGCGCAACGGAACCATCGGCTGGACGTTGGCGGGACAGGCACTGGCCCATGGTCAGGCACGTCGCTTCGCCGAAGTCGGTGACGATACGCGCCTCGACGCCGCCCGACGGGCACGTGCCCTGGCCGAGCGTGCAGGCGTGCAGCGACTCAATCGCAGCCTGCTGGCGCGATGGCAGAGCGACGAAACGCGCACTACCTACCTGTTCGATGTGCGCACGCCCGAAGAGTACGAGTCCGGTCACTTCCCCGGCAGCCGCTCGGTGCCCGGCGGGCAACTGGTGCAGGAAACCGACCATGTCGCCAGCGTCCGTGGCGCGAGGGTCGTACTGGTGGATGACGACGGTGTGCGCGCGAACATGAGCGCTTCATGGCTAGCACAGATGGGCTGGCAGGTCGCAGTGCTCGACGGCTTGACCCGCGCAGACTTCAGCGCCACCGGTCCCTGGCAGCCACCGCTGCCCCAGCGGCCTGCCGTCCATTCGATCGACGTCGAGCAACTGGCCGACTGGCTGCAGGAGGATGGCACCGTCGTCCTGGACTTCACCACCAGCGCCAACTACGTCAACCGCCACATACCCGGCGCACACTGGGTGATCCGCGCTCAATTGGTCGAAGCCCTGGAAAGGCTGCCACAGGCGCGCCGCTATGTACTGACGTGCGGCAGCAGCCTGCTGGCCCGTTTTGCCGCAGCCGACCTGCAAGCCCTGACCCGCATCCCGGTGCATGTGCTCGAAGGCGGCACCGCACAGTGGATCGCAGTTGGACAACCGCTGCAGAGCGGCGAAACACACTTGGCGGTAGCGCGCAGCGACCGTTACCAGCGGCCCTATGAAGGGACGGACAATCCACGTGCAGCCATGCAGGGCTATCTGGACTGGGAATTCGGCTTGATCGCCCAACTCGAACGCGACGCCACCCATCATTTCAAGGTGCTCTGAGCAAGCCCCCTCAATGGGTAATCAAGGGGCGAGAGTAGCTACCCATCAATGCTCCAACGCGTACCGCCTGCAATGCGCCAGATACCCTTGCTCGTGACTGCCCACCAACTGAATCACGTTGCTCCACAACCACGACGGCGCATCCAGCGTTTCGGAACGGTGCAGTTGCAACTCCTCGATCCAGGCGGCGCGCGTGCTCAGGTCCATTTGCCGGGCATGGGCATGACCTACCACACGGGCCAGATACCCTGCGGCCCGGCGTGCTTCCTGCTCGCTGAGCTCATCGAGTTCCAGTTTCATGTCCTGGGGCAGCAACTCACGGACGAAGAAGCCGTGATCGAGCATGCGCACCGCCACCATACGGTTGCCCAGGCCCGGCGAAAGATGCCGAGCACCTTCGACCACGCGCCGGGCATTGTCGCGCGGCATCGAGGCGCGGGCGGTACGGGGGGCGGCGGCGGCGATGGCTTCCTTGACGTCCAACAGGCAGAACTCCTGGTCGTCGCCCTCCCCAACCGCCATCAGCACGGCGTAGCGCAGCAGGCCTAGTGAGCTGCAGCCCTTGACCCAGTAGGCCGAGTCCAGCAGTTCCACGCGGTCCTCCGGGCTACGGCCCTTGAGCGAGGTCACCAGGGTGTGGATGTCGTCCGAGGCGCAGAGCTTGCGCACCGCCGTCTTTTCCTCGCGCGACAGCGGCCAGAAATGCTTGCCCAGCGGAATGCTCGGACGCACCCGCTCGATGCGCTCGCGGGCCAGATGTTTCCAGGTGCGGCGCACGGCGGTGCGCATGCCAGCCTTGACCTGCGCCGGCCGCTCGGGCTCCTCGTCGTCGTTCTGTTCGAAGGCCTGGGCGTAGCCCTGCATCATTTCCTCGAGCATGCGCGCAGTGACCACGCCCGGCAGGTCCGAGCTGCGGGCGGCAGTGGCCAGCGACAGGCCCAGTCGCACCAAGTCATGGGCTGGATTGCCGATCACGGTCTGGTCGAGATCGCGGATGTGGATGTCGATACGGCCCTTCAGATCCCCGGTCGGACCCAGGTTACCGGCGTGACAGTCACCGCAGATCCACACCGCCGGCCCGCTGGGCAGGCGGCGCCCGGATTGACTGTGCAGCCAGTCGTAGAACTGCACGGTGCTGCCACGCACATAGGCATGCGCCGACCGGGCCATCTTGAGGTTGCGCAATTGCGTGAGGGTGTCGATACGGTCTGAAGGGCGCGGTAGTTTCATGGACATCTCGGATCAGGCGATATCAAATTGACTTCAATCTGACACAGTTGTTCCGAAATGTTTCAAGAGGTCTTCAGGCGTGCCCATCGCGTCAGCACTTCGTCCCAGCATCGCGAGATTTCGGCGCCGATCCGTCCTCTGGCTGGCATACCCGGCGAATAAGGGCGCACCACCAGGTGGGCTTGGAGAAACGCGTCCGTCCATCCGGCCCACTCGCCCGCCATGGACTGCAGATTGCTGTGCAGGACCGGATAAACCTCGTTCCACAAGATGCTCTGCACCTGGTCAGGCGTGTAGCCAGTCTGAGCCAGACGCTGCGCGACCCCGTCGAAACTGAGGTCGACATCGGTGTCCAGAAAGAACTCCGACAACGCTTGCCACACCCGCAGTCGATCCGCGTCAACGGTGCTCATGAGGCTCCCCCTGCGCTCGCCAGCGGAATCGACAGGATGGCGGCCAGCCCGCCCTCGGCTCGATTTTCCAGGCGTACCTGACCGCCCAGGCGCTCGACGATGGCCGCGACGATGGACAGTCCCAGCCCTGCCCCGTTCGGGCTGTTGCGGCTGTAGAAACGTTCGAACACGCGCGTCAGGCTGGCCTCTTCGATACCGGGGCCTTCATCTTCCACACTGAGTTCGAGCTGCCCACCGCGTTGCTGCAGCGAGACGCAGATACGGCCACCCGGTGGCGAGTGCTCCACGGCATTGGCCACCAGATTCTGCAAGGCGATGCCCAGCACGCCGGCATCGACCGTGGCCAGGTGATCGCCCTCATCGAGTTGCAACGACGGTTCCTGGCCACGCTCCAGAATCCAGGGCGTCAATTCGGCCAAGGTCTCGGTGACCACCTCGCCCAGGTCGATCGGCATGTCCACGCGCTGGCCCAGGCGCGGTTCCAGGCGCGCCAGGGTCAACAGTTGGTTGACCACCCGCGTGAGGCGATCCACGGCACCGATCAGGAAGCCCAGGGCTTTTTGCCGTTCGGCCTCGCTGGTGGCGGCTTCGGCGTTCTGCGCGTGAAGACGCAGAATGGCCAGCGGCGTACGCATTTCATGGGCCGCATCGGCGATGAAGCGGTGTTCGCGGCGCAGCAAATCGTCGATCTGCGCCAGCAAGCGGTTGATCGCCGCCTGCATCGGCTCCAGCTCCGAGGGCAGCGGCACCAGTTGCAGCGGCTCCAGCGATTGCGCATGCCGTGCGCGAATCACATTGGCCATGTTCTGCAGCGGTTGCAGACCCCAGCCGATGGCGGCCCAGACCAACAGCGCCAGGGCCAGGCTGCCGATCAGGAACGGGAACAAGGTATGGCGCACGATGCGGTCGATCAGGTCGAAGCGCACATCCTCGCGCTCGCCGACCCAGATCACCCAGTGACGCTCCGGCACCGGTAGCACAAAGCCGCGCCAGCACTGGCCATCGACCACGATCTCGGAGAAGCCTGGGGTCACCGGCAGCGGTGTCAGCACCGGTGCACTCGGGGTGTTGACCAGGCGTGTGCCGGCGTCATCCCAGACCTGGAACGCCAGCTTGCTTTCATAGGGATGGCCCACCCGGTGCCGGCCGGCCTGGCTCAGGGCGTCGTTGAAGGCCTGGTACAGCGAGGCCCGGCTGCCCTCCTCCACCGGCAGGCTCATCACGCCCTGCAGAAGCCGCGCGTTCTGCGCCAGGTGGGCGTCGTAGATTTCGGTGATCTCATGGCGGCTGTCATGGTAGTTGTACAACGCCAACAGGCTGGTACCGACCACCAGCAGCAGCATCACCCGCCACAGCGTGCGCTGGCGCAGCGAACTCATGCCTTGCCCTCGACCAGGTAGCCGATGCCGCGCACGGTGCGGATCAAACCGTTGAACAGCTTCTTGCGTAGCTGGTAGACGTTGACTTCCAGGGTGTTGCTCTCCGGTTCCTCGTCCCAGCCGTAGAGCAACTGGGTGAGCCGCTCGCGGGTGAAGACCTTGCCCGGCTGCGCCAGCAACTCGTGCAGCAGGCGGTACTCCTTGGGCGTCAGCACCACCGGCCGGCCCTCGTAGTGCACCTGCTGGGTGGCCGGGTCGAGGCTCACTCCTGCGTGTTCGATCAGCACCCGTGCTCGCCCGGCACTGCGGCGCAGCAACGCGCGCAGGCGGGCCTTGAGCTCGTTGAGGTCGAAGGGTTTGACCAGATAGTCGTCGGCACCGGCATCCAGCCCAGTGATACGGTCGTCGGTGGCGTCACGGGCGGTGAGCACCAGCACCGGCAGGTTGGCACCGCCCGCCCTCACCCGCCGCAGCACCTCGATGCCATCCAGGCGCGGCAGCCCCAGGTCGAGAATGGCCAGGTCGAAGGTCTCGTGCTGCAGGGCGTGCAGGCCGCTGGCGCCATCGCGCAGCCAGTCGAGGGTATAGCCTTCCTGGCGCAAGCCATCGCAGATGCCTTCCCCCAGCGCCGTATCGTCCTCCACCAGCAGCAGCCGCATAGATCAGTCCTGTTTGTCCTTGAGGGTCTTGAGTAACGCGGCGATATCGCTGCGCCGGCCCTGATCGGCCAGCTCGCGCCCCGGACGTGGCGGTGCCTGCAGCGCCTTGTTCAGCGCCGCGCGGGCCTCGTCGTAGCGTTTGCGCCGAACCAGATGATCGGCCCAGAAGTAGTTGCTGTCGATACCGTTGGGGTTGATTTGCAGTGCCTGGCGCAACAAGGTTTCGGCCTTGTCGCTGTCGCCAAAGCCGATCGGCCAGCCCGGCACCTGGTCGTAGAGCGTGCCCAGGCTGGTATAGGCCGAGCCCTGCAAGGCCCCGGCGTCCAGGGCGATGGCCTGCTCCAGGCTGGCCCGCGCCGCCTTCACTTTGCTCAGCGCGCCCAGCCCGCCGGTCGCGCCGGCCCAACTGCTGTTGACGATGCCGTTCCAGATCAGCGGTTCGGCCGCGCCCGGATACTGCCGGACGAAGGTTGCGGCGTCGCCGGCCAGCTTCTCGAAGGCCTCGCTGCGCTGCTCCTTGGGGGTCTGGTACTGGATCTGCGCCCAGCGCTGCTGCAAGTCGGCCAGCCGCTGCGCGCCGCCTGGGTCCAGCGCCCAGGTAGAGGATGAGAACGCCAGCAGCGTGGCGAGCAACAGACGCTTCATTTCAACGACTCCTTCGCGTGTCCGTCGACGTGGCGACGGATCATGGGTAATTGCTTGCGCAGCGCACGGTCGACCACCCCTGGCAGCAGGCTGTTGAGGCGCACGAACAGCTTCTCCGGCCAGCCCAGGTACAGCTCGCTGCGTTCGCTCTGCACGGCGTCGAGCACGGCCCGTGCGACATCGACGGGGTCGTCCATGCCGACCTTGAGCGCATGATTGAGCGCCATGGCGGCGCTGCTGTTCATCGGTGTACGGGTGGCCCTTGGCGCGGCGTACAGCACGTTCACCGAGGTGTCGGCCAGTTCCCGGCGCAGCGCCTCGGAGAAGCCGCGCAGGGCGAACTTGCTGGCACAGTAGGTGGCATAGCCCGGATAGCCGATCGAGCCGTAGGTCGAGCCGACATTCACCACCAGCGCCCTGGACTGGGCGCGCAACAGCGGCAGGCAGGCACGGGTCAGGTGCAGCGGCGCCTTGAGGTTGATGTCCAGCAACTCGTCCAGGGCTTGTTCGTCGAGTTGGTCGAGCAAGGCGAAGCGATTGACCCCGGCGGCATTGATCAGCACGTTGACACCGCCCAGTGCTCGCGCCTGTTGCACCACCTGGTCGCGACCGCTGGGGTTGCGCAGGTCGGCGCTGTGCCAGGTGAGGTGCTGCGGGTAGCGCTTGAGCACCACGGCCAAATCGCCCATCTGTCGACTGACCGCCAGGACCCGAGCCCCCGCCGCGCACAACTGCTCGGCCAGGGCCAGGCCGATCCCGCCACTGGCACCGGTCAGGATCACCACACAGTCAGGCAGGCGCATGCTGTACGCCCTGCGATTCGCTGAGTGGCAGGCCGCGGAACATTTCGGTGTAGAGGTGATACACGACCTTGGCCGCATCGAGCACGGCCTGCTGGTCCTCGGGCTGCTCCAGACGGTTCATCAGCGTGCGGTAGGTGACCATGTGCTCCTGATCCAGGGCACCGTGCGAGCTCAGGTAGCTGAATGCCCTGTCGGGCAGTTCCAGGCTGCGCTGCAAGGTACCGGCCGCCTGGGTCGCCAAGGCGATGCTGGTGCCCTCGAGCACGTTGACCATGCCGAACAACCCCACCGGATTGCCGCGTGCGATGAGGTCGTAGAGATAGGCGACCATCAGCTCGATGGGCAATGCCGGTCGGCCATCTCGCACAGCCTCCCAGTCGCCGCCACAGGCCTTGATGTCATCGAGAATCCACTGTTCGTGGCCGTATTCTTCCTCGATGTACTCGCACACCGCGCCGCGCAACCATTCAAGGCGCCGTGGCAGCCGGGCACCGCACGCCATCATCAGCGGTACGGTATGGCGCACGTGGTAGTACGCCTGGGTCAGGAAGGCGATGTAGCTGTGGCGGCTGGCCTGCCCAGCCAGTGCCTGGCGGATGACCGGAACGGCGAACAGCGCCTCGCGTTGCGTGGCGGTCTGTAACTGCAGGGTGTCGAAAAAAGCCATGGCGAACCTCACGACGCAATGTCGGATAGCAAGCGGTGGTAGCGCGCCAGAATCGCCTCGCGACGCGGGCGACCGTTGGCGGTCAGGGTGTGCTGGTGGCTGTCGAGCGGCTCGGGCAGGCGGCGCCAGTGATGAACACGGGCATAGTCCGGCAGGCGCGCATTGCCCTGCCGCACGGCCTGCTCGATATCGGCATCGCTGCTGGCAGGGTCTCGCGGCCAGAGCAAGGCGACGTTGCGCGGCAAACCCTCGCCGTGCACGAACACTTGGGCAAGGGCGCCGCACTGGGTCAGTTCGGCCTCGACCCACTCGGGGCTGACGTTGCGTCCGAAGCTGGTGATGAACTGGTGCTTCTTGCGCCCGTTCAAGTACAGGTAGCCCTGCGCGTCCAGGTAACCGAGGTCGCCGGTGGCCCACCATGACGCGTGCAGCGGTGGCTCGCCCAAATAACCCAGCAGCGTGGAACCTGCGACCAACACTTCGCCGTCCTCGGCGATGCGCACCTGCACGTGCGGCAAGGGCTTGCCGACGCTGCCCAAGCGGTACGCGCCGGGCCTGTTCAGAGCCACCACCGACGCGCACTCAGAAAGGCCATAGCCTTCATACACCGGCAGGCCAATCGCCTCGGCGCGCTCCAGTAACGCCTGGGACACCCGCGCGCCGCCCACCGCCACGAACCGCAGCGCGCCCACTGGCATCAACCCGCGCTCGATGGCGGTGACCAGGCCCAACAACAACTGCGGCACCAGGATCAGGCTGTGTGCACCGCTCAGGGCTATCGCGCCGAGCAGTCGTTTGAAGTCGACCTGGGTGGCGCCGCTGATGCCCAATTGCGCCAGCGGGTACAACTGCACACACGCACCGGCCATGAGCGCGGCATACACGCCCAAATTCTCCAGTAACACCCCCAGCGGCAGCACCGCCAGGTAACGCTGGGCCGAGGCGCTGCGGCTGGCCTCTTCCAGGGTCCGGGCGACGCACAGCATCGCCTCGGCACTCAAGCACACGCCCTTGGGTTGGCCGGTGCTGCCGGAGGTGTAGGTAATCTTCGCGGTGCCTTGGGGCAAGGTCACCGGCCTGGGTGCTGAGCGATGCCAGAACGCAGCGGTACGGCTGAAACCGGCGCTGAGTAGCTGAGCGGTCCACACCTCATCGACCAACGCCAATGTCGCACCGCTCTGCTGCACGCAATGCGCGAACTGCTGGGGGCTGAAGAACGTTGGAATGACAACGCACGGGCAGCCGGCGAACAGCGCTGCCAAGTCCCAGAGCAACGCCTGCGGGCCGTTGTCCAAGGCCAGGATCAGTGCGGCTGGCGCCTGACGCTCCAGCTCGCCTGCACGGCGCTCCACCTCATCGCGCAATTGCGCCCAGGTGACCCGCTCGTCGGCCCCCTGCACAGCCACCTCGTGCGGGCGGTCACGGGCTTGCACGCTCAACCTGTGCCAGAAACGCTCGCGTTCATGCGGCATGCCCGGACTCCTCGACCACCTGCGGCAGTCCCAGGCGTTGGAACAGCCCGCTGCGCGCCAGCGCGGCGAAACCTTGGCCAATGTTGCCCACCATCACCTGGGGCCGCTGGTTGTAGTAGCGGCCCCACTGGACGTGTTCCTCACCCAGGCGTCGCGGATCGGCCACGCCGAGCACGCTGGGTTGCAGCCCCAGGCGGCGGAAGCTGTTGACCAGTGACGCCGCCCCGGTGAACGTCACCCACTGCAGCCCGCGCACGGCCAGCAGCCAGGTGATGAGGATGATCATCAGCCGGGCGCTGCCGGCGTCGACTGAGGCCAGGTTGCCCACCTCGACCCATTGCCCGCGCTCCACCACAGCGCCCTGCACATCCGCCAGTGCCAGGTGGACAGGCAGGTCCAGGTAGCGCTCGACAAACAGTGCACCGCTGCTTGCTGGACGCACCCCGGCAGCGGCGACCAGGCGCCCGGACGCATCGCGCAGGGCCAGCAACTCGGGCAGGTAGTGCTGCACATCGGCCTGATGACGGTCGGCGAAGCACTGATGGATGAACTGTTCCAGCTCACTGCGCCCGGCGTCGGCGGCCAGGTGCAGGGTCAGCTGAGCAGAGGCGGCGGCGGGGCCGCCTACAGACAACGGGAGCAAGGTGCTCCATGGCAGATGTGACATGCGACTCCCCCTAGGATCGGCGTGTGGGGGAAGTATCGGCAGCGAATCTGAAAGGAGTCTGAAGTGCCGGCTGACTTTACAAGCCATGGGCAAGTGGCATCATGGCGCCCGCTCGTGCTGTCTTACATGGATACCCGCCAAGGATTGGAAATGTCAGGAAACCCCGCATTGACTGCCGATGATTTCGCTGGAGTGCGGTGCTGCGCTTCGCCGTGGCCCTCACGGCGCTGCTGACAGCCTTCTACGGCCTGATGACGTCTTCCAGCCGCCCGGCAGTGGGTCAGCACGTATGGATCGGGCTGTACGCGTTGTGGCATGACCCGCGCGCCGTGCTGACCGCGTTCCTGTCACCTGTGAATCAGTTGATCGAAGCCGTCATTCAGAGGCGAGACTATGGGTTGCTGGCTTATTGGTTATTGGCGGCGCTGCTATTCAATCTGGCTCAGCTCAAGTAGCCGCTTAAGCATTGAGCCCTTCATTCCGGTGCTTGCCCGTCGTACCAGGCGGCATACGGGGTGTTGCCGACCTTGCGGCGGTTGTAGTCCGGACTGCCATCGGCCCACCACACCGGCCCTCGCTCGCCCAGCGCCACCTTGGCGGCGTCGACCTCGGCGCGGGCGCTGCGCAGCGCAGCAGGGTCATCGGCCAGGCGGGCTTGCCTGACCGCACGCCGCGCCGCCATCAACTGGCTGACCAAGGCCGCACGGCGTGGTTCGGGCAACGCCGGGTCGCTGCAGCGCCATAGACGCTCCTTGACCACGAAATAGCGGCCATCCGGCGTGGTGGGATACTTCACCGATACTGATCGTCTTCGCTGTCGTCTTCGACAAGGTCCGCGTCGTCGGCCTCGTCAGCGTCATTCAATGCCGGCGAGGCTGGCTTGCGTGGGTCGTTGATGAAAGGCACACGGCTCGGGCCTTGTTCTTCGAGACCTTCGGTTTCTGGCTGCATGGTGATTCCTCCGTTGCTGCGAGCTTGGAGTCGCGGCCGGGCCCGTCGTTCAGTCGCGGGCGCGCACCACGGCGAGCAGCGTCTGCGCGTCGCTGACCTCGAACTTGCCCGGCGCCTCGACCGCCAAGTGCCGGACCACACCGTTGTCCACCAGCAGCGCGTAGCGTTGCGAGCGATAGCCCATGCCCCGTGCGGACAGGTCCTGGCCGAGGCCCAGGGCCTCGGTGAACTGGCCATTGCCGTCGGCGATCATGTGCACGGCAGTGCCCACCTGCAGGCTCTTACCCCAGGCCTGCATGACGAAGGCATCGTTGACCGAGACGCAAAGGATCTCGTCGATACCGGCGGCGAACAGTTCCGGCGCGGCCGCGACATACCCCGGCACATGACGCTCCGAACAGGTCGGGGTGAACGCGCCCGGCAGCGCGAAGATCAGCAATTTGCGCTGGTCGCAGCGCTCGCGCAGCGAAAAGGCGTTCGGGCCGATGGAACAGCCGCCCTCGCCTTCGCTGTATTGATAAAGGGTAACATCAGGGAGCATGGCGCCACGTTCGATCATCGCTGAGATTCCTGGGAAAAGAATTGAGGCAGGTGCGTTTGTATCAGGTTTAGCGCAGTTGGGCTTTGTAAAAAATCTTTCATGCACCTAACCGGCAAATAGCCCACCGCGCTAGTCATCTATATGAATGTCTGCGTTATAGTTTTCGGAGCTCGTAACAAGACATTACAAGAAGAGGTTTGCCTTGGATCTTTCACACGCCGCGTGGCTCGCCCACGACACCCGCCTGCTGATCTGCTGCGGGGCTGCCATCGCCTGCATCGTGTTGCTGATCAGTCTCACCAAGCTGCCGCCGTTTCTCTCCATCCTCATCGGCACCTTCGTCGCCGGCCTGGGCGCTGCCCTGCCGCCGGAAGCCGTGGCCAAGGCGTTCGCCAAGGGTGCAGGCAGCCTGCTGGGCGAGGCCGGCATGATCATCGCCCTGGGCGCCATGCTCGGCGCGCTGATGGCCGAGTCCGGTGCCGCCGACCGCATCGCCTCGACGCTGTTGCGCCATGCCCGTGGTAAAGCGCTGCCCTGGGTCATGGCCGTGGTGGCCATGGTGATCGGCCTGCCGCTGTTCTTCGAAGTGGGCCTGGTGCTGATGGTGCCCGTGATCTTCGTCATCGCCCGGCAGTCCGGGCAACCGCTGCTGAAGGTGGCGATCCCGGCATTGGCCGGCATGACCACGTTGCACGCCCTCATGCCGCCTCACCCCGGCCCGCTGATCGCGGTCAGCGCGCTGCACGCCGACCTGGGCACGACCATGCTGCTGGGCCTGTGCATCGCGGTACCGGCGGTGATCCTCGCCGGTCCCCTGTACGGCATCTGGCTGTCACGGCGTATGCAGGTCGAGGAGCCTGCGGAACTGGGCGAGTTGTTCACCGCCAAGGTGCAGACTCGGCGCAAGCCAAGCTTTGCCATGTCGCTGCTGATCATTCTGCTACCGGTGCTGCTGATGCTGGGCAGCACCTTGGCCAAAGTCGCCATGGCGCCCGAGAGCAGCCTGGCGCTGACCTTGAAGTTCCTCGGCGAGCCGCTGATCGCACTAGGGTTGGCGGTGATCGCGGCGGTGATCTGCCTGGGCTGGTCGATCGGCATGGCGCGCGATCAGGTCGGTGGCGTGCTGCGCAAGAGCCTGGCACCGATCGCCGTGTTGCTGCTGACCATCGGGGCCGGTGGTGGACTCAAACAGACGCTGCTCGAAGCGGGCGTGAGCGACACCATCAGCAAGGTCGCCAGTGGCGCCCACCTGTCGTACGTGCTGTTGGCCTGGCTGATCGCTGTGGCTCTGCGTCAGGCCACGGGCTCGGCCACCGTCGCCACGACCACCACGGCGGGTATTCTGGCGCCGCTGATGACGGGGCTAGCGAGCACCCAGAGTTCGCTGGTGGCGTTGGCCATCGGCGCAGGCTCGGTGTTCTTCTGCCACGTCAATGACGCCGGGTTCTGGATGGTGCGCGAGTACTTCGGCTTGCAGCTCAAGCAGACGCTGTGGGTGTGGTCGGTGTTGCAGACCATCGTTTCGGTGGTGGGGCTGGTCGGCACGCTGCTGTTGTGGCAATGGCTGCAGTAAGATCGACCGGCGAGGAGTACATCCGTACTCCACTCGCTTCGCCTACTAAGTTAAATATTCTTCACATGCGCTAATGATTCTCATTGAGGTAGATTCGCCGGCGACCTATTCATTCGCGCCAGCGGTCATCCCGGGAGAATCATGCTCGTTCCTTTCCTCATCATGCTCCGCGAGGGCATCGAAGCGGCGTTGATCGTCGGCATCATCGCCAGCTACTTGCGCCAGACAGGTCGCGGCCAGTGGATGCCCGCTGTGTGGATCGGCGTATTCCTGGCCATCGCGCTTTCGCTGCTGGTCGGTGCCGGCCTGGAGCTGATGAGCAGCGAATTTCCGCAGAAGCAGCAGGAGCTGTTCGAGGCCGTGGTCGGGTTGGCGGCGGTGGTGATGCTCAGTGCCATGGTGCTGTGGATGCGTAAGGTGGCGCGGTCGATCAAGCAGGCCCTGCACGTCTCGCTCGACGCCGCGCTGGCCGGCTCCCGGCACCAGGCCTGGGCGCTGATCGGCATGGTCTTCTTCGCCGTGGCCCGCGAAGGCCTGGAAACGGTGTTCTTCCTGCTGGCCGTGTTCCAGCAGAGCAGCGGCCCTGCGGCGCCCCTGGGCGCCTTGCTGGGTCTGTTGGTTGCGGTTCTGATAGGCGTGGCGCTGTATTCGGGCAGCCTGCGCCTGAACCTGTCGCAGTTCTTCCGCTGGACCGGCCTGTTCATCCTGGTGGTCGCCGCCGGCATCCTGGCCAATGCCGTGCAAGCGCTGCACGAGGCCGGTGTGTGGAACGGGCTGCAAGCGGTGGTCTTCGACAGCAGCGCTGTGCTGCCGCAGGACGGGCCGACCGGCTCGGTGCTGGCCGGCATGTTTGGCTACCAGGACACCCCGACCATCAGCACGCTGGGCGCCTATCTGCTCTACCTGATCGGTGCGCTGCTGCTGTTCTTCTGGCCGGTCAAGGCCGCGCCGTCCTCCTCCTCGAACGTACAAGGCCCCGCATGAGCCGTGATCAAGGCGGCACGCCCGCCACGCCCCCCTCCCCGCGCCTGCTGCGCCTGGCCCTGGTCGGCAGCGTGCTGCTGATGGCCGGCGCTGGCGTGGTGTTCTACTACGCCGCCCAGCAAGCCCAAGCCAAGCGTTCGACTGGCGCCGGGCAGGAAACCCTGGTCACGCTGCGTGACCACGCCTGCGAGCCGAACGACCTGAGCGTTGCAGCCGGAGTCAACCGTTTTCGCATCGTCAACCAGTCCCAGCGTGCCGTGGAGTGGGAGATCCTCGACGGCGTGCTGGTGATCGAGGAGCGCGAGAACATCGCGCCGGGCTTGTCGCAAGTGATCACCGCCAACCTGCAGCCGGGCCGCTACACGATCACCTGCGGCCTGCTGAGCAACCCGCGCGGCAGCTTGACCGTCACCCCGACCGCCGCGTCCGAGGCCGCTGCCCAGGCGCGCCCGCCCCTGACCGCCTTCATCGGGCCGCTGTCGGAATACCGCGTCTACCTGAGCAGCCAGGGCTCGGCGCTGGTGCGCGCGGGGGCGGCGCTGCAGCAGGCGATCGAAGCGGGCGACCTGCAACAGGCGCAGACCGCCTATGCGCAGGCGCGACTGATCTATCAGCGCATCGCAGGGGCCAGCCAGCGCCTGGGCGAGCTGGACAACCGTATCAACGCGCGCGCCGACTACTTCGAGCAGCGCGAGCAGGACCCGGCGTTCGGCGGCTTTCACCGCCTCGAATACGGCCTGTTCCAGCAGCGCAGCAGCGCCGGCCTGGAGCCGGTCGCACAAGCCCTGACCCACGACCTGAGCGAACTCAAGACGCAACTGCTGGCCCAGTCCATCGCGCCAGCGCAATTCACCGGCGCGGTGGTGCGCAACCTGCAGAGCCTGGCGCAGAGCCGCAGCAGCGGTGAAGAAGAACGCTACAGCCACCTCGATCTGCCCGGCTTCGCGGCCAACCTCGAAGGCGCGCGCAAGGTGATCGACCTGCTGCGTCCGTTGCTGGCCCGAAATGCCTCCGCCCCCCTGGCAGTCGTCGACGCCGCCATGGCCCAGTTCGACCAGCAACTGAAGGCGCTGCGCAGCGACGACCAGTTCTTGCCTTACGACCAGGTAACGCCCGCGCAAAGGCAGCAGATTGCCGAAGACGCGCAGCACCTGGCCAATGCCATCACGGCCCTGAATCCCGCACTGGGACTGGACGATTTGCCGACACAAGCGAGCCCCCAATGACCGACCGCGACACCGCCAACGCCCCGCTCTGCCCTGAACGTCGACGCCTCCTGGCAGGCCTGGGTGCCGCCGGGGTGGCCATCGCCGGCGCCGGGCTGAGCGGCACTGCCCTGGCCGCGCCCTCCCCGGCCAAGGTCACCGAGGCCCCGCACAGCGACCGCACTCAGGAGCGCAATACCTGGCTCGGTGCCCACCAGCCGGGCATCGTCACGCCGCGCCCGACGGCGGGCATGTTCGTTGCCTTCGATGTGCTGGCGCAGAACGTCGAGGACCTCGAACGGCTGTTCCGTACGCTGGAGCAGCGCATCCGTTTCCTGATGGCCGGAGGCCCGGTGCCGCAGGTGGACCCCAAGCTGCCACCGGTCGACTCCGGCATCCTGGGTCCAGTGGTCACGCCCGACAACTTGACCATCACCGTGTCGGTCGGCGAATCGCTGTTCGACGACCGCTATGGCCTGGCCGCTGCCAAACCGGTGCGTTTGAGCCGTATGACCGGCTTTCCCAACGACGCCCTGGAGGCCGAGCGCTGCCACGGCGACCTGGGCCTGCAGTTCTGCTCCAACTCGCCGGACACCAACATCCACGCCTTGCGCGACATCATCAAGACCTTGCCGGACCTGCTCTACGTGCGCTGGAAGCAGGAAGGCTCGGTGCCGCCCCAGGCACCGCACAAGGCCGGCGACCCCGAACAGAGTGCACGCAACTTCCTGGGCTTTCGTGACGGCTCGGCCAACCCGGACTCCAGCGACGCGGGCCTGATGGATCGTGTGGTCTGGGTCGGTGCGGGTCAGGAGCCGGCTTGGGCTGCGCATGGCAGCTATCAAGTGGTGCGCATCATCCGCAACCTGGTCGAGCGCTGGGACCGTACGCCGCTGCAAGAGCAGGAATCGATCTTCGGCCGCAAGAAGACCAGCGGTGCGCCCATGGACGGTCAGCGCGAAACCGACGTACCGAACTACCCGAAAGATCCGCACGGCAAGCTGACGCGACTCGACTCCCACATTCGCTTGGCCAACCCACGCGATGCCGGCAGCCAGGCCAACCTGATCCTGCGCCGCCCGTTCAACTATTCCTCAGGCGTCGGCAAGAACGGTCAGTTGGACATGGGCTTGCTGTTCATCTGCTACCAGGCCGACCTGGAAAAAGGCTTCATCACAGTGCAGAACCGCCTCAACGGCGAACCGCTGGAGGAGTACATCAAGCCGGTGGGCGGTGGCTATTTCTTCGTCCTGCCGGGCGTGACGCACGCGCAGGACTTCATCGGCCGTTCGCTGCTCGGCGCGGCCGCCTCTTCCAAACCCGTATGACCTGGACCAGGACGCACACCATGAACAACACCCGTCTCGCCCTGCTGCTTGCTGTTGCCCCGCTGCTGGCCAATGCCGCCACGGTGGATCCGCTGACCCTGGTCCAGCCGGTGTCGGACTACAAGATCTATGTCACCGAGAAAGTCGATCAACTGGTCAGCGACACCCAGTTGTTCACCCAGGCGGTGAAGCGGGGAGATCTGGCCAAGGCCCAGGCGTTGTATGCCACCACCCGCGTCAACTACGAGACGATCGAACCGATCGCCGAGTTGTTCAGCGACCTCGACGCGGCCATCGACTCACGGGTGGATGATCACGAAAAAGGCGTGGCTGCCGAGGATTTCACCGGGTTTCATCGCCTGGAATATGCGCTGTTCGACCAGCATACGACCCAGGGCCAGGGGCCAATTGCCGATAAACTCATCGCCGATGTCAAAGACCTGCAGAACCGCATCGCCACCTTGACCTTCCCGCCGGAGAAAGTGGTGGGTGGGGCGGCGGCGCTGCTCGAGGAAGTGGCGGCGACCAAGGTTTCGGGAGAGGAAGATCGCTACAGCCATACCGACCTTTACGACTTCCAGGGCAATATCGACGGCGCGCAGAAGATTTTCGAGCTGTTCCGGACGCATTTGGCGGCGCAGGATCAGGGGTTTGTCGCCAAAGTTGACAAGAACTTTGCGACGGTCAATGGGTTGCTGGCCAAGTACAAGACGGCTGACGGTGGGTTCCAGGCTTATGACAAAGTTGCTGAGCGGGATCGCAAGGCCATGATTGGGCCGGTCAATACCTTGGCTGAGGATCTTTCGACGTTGCGTGGGAAGTTGGGGTTGAATTGAGCTTGGTGGTTTAGGTTGGCTTGGGTGGCGTGATTATCCATTGGCTTTGGTGAGGCTGGGTCACCTTTTCGCCTTTACGGCGACCCCCTTTTTTTCTTGGAAAAAAGGGGGGCAAAAACCGCTTGCTCCCGCATCCGGCCCCTTCGCTGCGCTGCGGGGTTCCCTCGCGCCGGTGGCACTCCGGGGGTACCGCGCTTAGGGGCCGTCCTGGCCCCAAGCGCTTGACGGGCATCCATGCCCGTCAACCCCCTCCATGCCACCTCTGCTCGGCCTCCTGAGGTCGCGATGGGCGGCGTCTGCACGACTGTGCTTGCAGGCGAGAGCGTGGGCGGTGGGTTGTAAACTTTCTTTCATCTGAAGTTAATCGGCGCGGTGTATTCAGTGCGGATTGAAGGCCGCAGTTACGCTGTCCTCCACTTGGGGCGTAACCTTTTACCGAACATACGGATGACTTTTAGTTCATTACGTGTTTCGAACGGCACACTTATCATTCAACGGCGGCCTACTCGCCCTTGAGGATAATTATGAACATGCTCGCCACCGGTGAACCCATCACCTTTACCACGCTGCCCGAATGCATCCTGATCACCGGCGCCACCGGTTTTCTGGGCGGGTCGGTCGTCGCTCAACTGATCGCCAGCGGCCAAGCTGCGCAGCTCATGTTCCTGGTGCGTGCCGATGAGGCCGAACAGGGTCTGGAGCGTCTGCGCGCCAACCTGCAACAGCACGGCGTCGGCCTGGCCGAGCGCATGGCGCTGGGCGCCGAGCAGATCATCTGCGGGGACTTCCTCGACACCACCTGGCTGGCGCGCGAAACGCCGCGTCTGATGACGGTGGACCGCGTGATCAACTGCGCCGCCGTCGCTTCCTTCTCGAAAAACCCGACCATCTGGCCGGTCAACGTCGAAGGCACCTTCGCCTTCGCCGAGGTCATGAGCCGCTCGCGGCGCCTCAAACGCTTCCTGCATGTCGGTACCGCCATGTGTTGCGGGCCAGAGCGCGAGTCGCCGATCAGCGAGTCGTGGGAATTCCCCGAGGCCGAGCAGCAATTGGTGGACTACACCGCCTCCAAGGCCGAGATCGAGCGACGCATGCGCGAAGACCTGCCCAGCCTGCCCCTGGTGGTGGCGCGCCCTTCGATCGTGGTCGGCCACCGCAGCCTGGGCTGCCAGGCCTCTGGCAGTATCTTCTGGGTGTTCCGCATGGGCTTCGCCCTGGAGAGCTTCACTTGCGGGCTGGACGAACAGATCGACGTGATCCCGGTGGACTACTGCGCCGAAGCACTGATCGGCCTGACCCTCAAGCCGCGCCTTAATCACGACCTGTACCACATCTCGGCCGGCCATGACTCGGCCTGTACCTTCGCCGAGATCGACCGTGCCTTCGCCCTGGCCAATGGTGCGGACCCGGTGGGCGAGCGCTACCGCAAGATCGACGTCGACAACCTCAAGGAGCTGGCGGTGAGCTTCGAGTCGCGCATCGGCCCGGCCAACCCACGGCTGGTACTGCGCGCCTTGCGCCTGTACAGCGGATTCGCTGACCTGAACTACCTGTTCGACAATCAGCGCCTGCTCGACGAGGGCATCGCCGTTCCGCCGCGCTTCACCGACTACCTGGACGTGTGCGTGCGCTCCTCCAGCGGCGTCAGTATCGCCACGCAGATGCAGTGGGACTTCAAGTAAGCCTTGATTAGACCGGGGCCAACCTTCGGCCCCGGCACTCAGGTGTGTCACGAGGTGACACGGATGCGCGAAAAGCGTGCACGTCCGCCCGCGATCTTCCAACCACACTGCCGAAATCATCCTTGTCAACGCGCGCAACTTAATAGTTGGCACGGCTATTGATTAGCTACTCCGCAACGATTGTTGAACAATCACACGTGGAGCAGCCCTCATGTCCCGAGCTACCGTCCTCACCCTCGCCCTGACCCTCAGCGCTGCCGCCCAGGCCGCCGACGGCACCCTGCAGCCCGATCGCCTGTCCGTGGGTTCGGACCTCACCTACCCACCCTATACCTACCTCGATCAAGGCAAACCTGCTGGCTTCGACCCGCAGTTCATGAACCTGCTCGGCGCGCACCTCAAGCTGACCACCCAGTTCCAGGACACCCGCTTCGCCAACCTGGTGATGGGGGTCAACGCGCGGCGTTTCGATGTGGTGGCGTCGGCGCTGTACGTCACCCCCGAGCGCGCGGCTCAGGTCGATTTCCTGCCGTACCTCAAGAGCGGCGCCTCGCTGATGGTGCGTGCCAGCGACAGCTTCCGCCCCCAGCGGCCAGAAGACCTGTGCGGCAAGCGCATCGGCTCGATCAAGGGCGGCTCGTGGATTCCCAAGCTGATGGCACTTTCCAAGAGCCACTGCGAAGCCAATGGTCAGCCGGCCATTGATTCGCGTGAATTCCCCACCTCGCCGGAAGCGGCGCAGGCGCTGCTGGCCAAGGCGGTGGACGTGCAGTTCGAAGACGCCGCCGTGGCCGCCATTACCGCCGACAAGCTCAAGGGCCGCGTGCTGATCAGCTCCAGCGAACTCATCTACCCCGTGGTCATCGGCCTGGCCGTGCGCAAGGGCAACGAGGCGCTGCTCAGCGACCTGCGCCAAGGCTTCGCCGACATGAAGGCCAGCGGCGAATACCAGACCTTGCTCAGCCGCTACAACCTCGCTGAACCGAGCGCGGCCGAAGTGGCCCAGGCCCTGGGCCAGAACCCTCAAGCGGCAGCCCAGTAAGCGGGAGCGTCAAGCATGCAATTCGATTGGGATTACGCCGCAGGCCTGCTGGTCAACGGCGACTTCTGGAAAGCGGTCGGCACCGTGGTGGAGTTGAGCGTCGAGACCTGGTTGCTGGGCATCGTGTTCGGTTTCGTCCTGGCCCTGGCACGGCAATCTCGCCACCGCGCGCTGAACCGTGGTGCGGCGCTGTACATCTGGTTCTTCCGCAGCCTGCCGCTGCTGGTGCTGCTGATCTTCGTCTATAACCTGCCCCAGGTATTTCCCAGCACCAGCGTACTGCTGTCCAACCCCTATGCCGCCGGCCTGATCGCCCTGGTACTGAGCGAAGCCGCGTACATCGCCGAGATCCATCGCGGCGGGCTGCTGGCGGTGGCCAAGGGTCAACTGGAAGCGGGCAAGGCGCTGGGCATCCGCTATACCGGCGTGCAACGGCTGATCGTGATTCCTCAGGCCTTGCGCGTGGCGCTGCCGACCTTGGCCAACGAGTACATCACTATCGTCAAGCTGACCTCGCTGGTGTCGGTGATTTCTCTATCGGAGATCCTGCTGGTCGGCCAGCAGTTGTACACGCAGAACTTCCTGGTCATGGAAACCATGCTCGCGGTGGCCTTCTACTACGTGCTGATTGTGACGGTGTTCAGCTACCTGTTGCGCCGCCTGGAGCGCTATCTGGACGTTACCCAGCGCTTGCCCAAGGTCGTCGCCGACGACACGGCCCAGGCCGCACCGGCGCCCCGTGCCAGCCCCGCGCGGCGCGGCGAGTTCGCCATGCGTGTGCTCGGTGCGCGCAAACACTACGGGCCACTGGAGGTGCTCAAGGGCATCGACCTGGATATCCGCTTTGGCGAAGTGGTATCGATCATCGGGCCGTCGGGGTCGGGCAAGACGACGCTCATCCGCACCCTCAACGGGCTCGAAGGCCTGGATCGCGGCCAGGTCGAACTGTGCGGCGCACCGTTTCTGCGCGGCCATGATGAGGAAGGTGGCAGCCTCGGCAGTCGCCTGCACATGGAAGGCATCGTCCAGGTCGGCATGGTGTTCCAAGGCTTCAACCTGTTCCCGCACAAGACCGTGCTGGAGAACGTGATGCTCGCCCCGCAGCATCACGGCCACGCCAGTGCCGCCGAGCTGCGCGCCTTCGGCTTGTCACTGCTGAGCAAGGTGGGGCTGCGCGAACACGCTGGCAAATACCCACACCAGCTTTCCGGCGGTCAGCAGCAACGGGTGGCGATCGCCCGCGCTCTGGCCATGCGCCCGCAAGTGATGCTGTTCGACGAGCCGACGTCGGCGCTGGACCCGGAACTGGTAGGCGATGTGCTCAAGGTCATCGAAGACCTGGCCCGCGAAGGCATGACCATGGTCATCGTCACCCACGAAATGAAGTTCGCCTTCCAGGTGTCCGACCGCGTGGTGTTCATGGAGCGCGGTGAAATCATCCAGGCCGGCGCGCCGCGCGAATTGCTCGACAACCGCAGCGAGCGCATGGGCCGCTTCCTCAAGGACGTGCAACTGGCATGAGCAATCGAACCTCGGAAAAGACCGACGAGCGCCTGTCCCTGGCCGATCAGGTGGCCTGCGAAATCCGTGAGGACATCATCGGTGGACGCCTTGTGTCGGGCATGGCGCTGGTCGAGGCGGACCTCACCGGTCGCTACAACGCCTCGCGCAATACCGTGCGCGAAGCCCTGCACCAGTTGGGCCACGAGGGCCTGACCACCTACGTGCGCAACAAAGGCGTGATGGTCCGGCGCCTGGGGGTGGCCGAAGTGCGCGACATCTTCCTGGTGCGGCGCACCTTGGAGGTGCAGGCGATCCACGGCAGCAAGCCGCTGCGCGAGTACCAGTCCGACCGCATGCTCGATGCCATCGAGGCCGCGGAGCTGGCCCGCGAGCGCGAAGACTGGCAGGCCTTCGGCACCCACAGCCTGCGCTTTCACCAGCACATCGTCGGCCTGCTGCGCAGCCCGCTGCTCGACGCCTTCTTCACCAACATCGCGGCGCAGATGCGCCTGGTGTTCGCCGTGGCCCCGGATGAAAAGAACTTCCAGAGCCCTTGGCTAGAGCGTGACCGGCAGATCCACGACCTGCTCGCCGACGGCCTGCGCCTGGACGCTGCCGAAGCCATGACCCGCTACCTGGACGACTCCGAGCACGCCCTGCTCGACCTGTTCAGTCACCCACCCCGTTCCTGAAACCGGAGACTTACCCATGTACAAGGATTACCCCGCAGCCTACCAAGTCAGCAAAGGCGCCGCCCTGCAAGTGGACAAGGCCTTCTATGACCGCGTGCGCGAGCGTCAGGATGCACGCACCTTGATCGAACAGTTCGATGTGCCGATCCGCACCGGCCGGTCCTGGAAAGTGCCAGCCGGTCACGTGTTCCGCGTCACCACCCCCGTCGGCCCGCAGGTCGGCGACTTCAACATCTGGAACGCCCACGATCCGCGCGAGCGCCTGTGGGCAGCGCGCACCCGCCAGTTGCAAGGCGCCCACGTCACCACCTACGACCGCCTGTGGTCGAACCTGCCGTTCCTGCGTCCGCTGGTGACCATCACCGACGACAGCCTGGCCGACTACGGCATCGACGAACACGGCGGGCGCGTCCACGACCTGCTCGGCACCCGCTGCGACCCTTACGTGAACAAGATGCTCACCGGCGAGGATTTCCACCATCACTGCCATTCCAACCTGACCCGCGCCGTGCTGCCCCATGGCCTGACCGAGTTCGACGTGCACGATGTACTGAACATCTTCCAGTGCACGGGTCTGAACCATGACGATATGTACTTCATGAAAGCCTGCCCGGCCAAGCAAGGCGACTATCTGGAGTTCTTCGCCGAAATCGATGTGCTGTGCGCGTTGTCGACCTGCCCGGGCGGCGACCTGTCGCTGCCGATGTGGGGACCCGAAGCCCAGGATCCGCTGTCGGTCTGCCGGCCGCTGGGGGTGGAAATCTACAGCCTCGACGACAGCCTGCTCGAAGGCTGGGAGTCGCCCAAGCGCGCCAGCTACAACGGGCTGCATGGTCTGGCCATCGGCAAAGCGGAGTGGGAATGACGCGCGCGGCGTGAAAGCGGTGTCCCTGGCGCAACGGATGACCGACAATGGCGCGGCCGCAGGCGCTGACCTGCGGTCGAACGAGAACAACCGGATCGCCGCGCGCCATGACCCTCTTCTACCTCAAACTCATCGTCACCCCGCTGCTGATGTGGGCCGTCTCCCTCGCCTCACGGCGTTGGGGCGGCCTGCTCGGTGGTTTGCTGTCCGGCATGCCGATCACCTCGGCGCTGGTCATGCTGTTCCTGTGCCTGGAACAGGGCACGGCCTTTTCCCTGAATGCAGTACCCGGCGCCTTGGGCGGGTTGGCGGCGGTGCAAGGCAGCTACGCCTGCTACCTGTTCGCCAGCCGCCGTTTCGCAATCGCGCATTCGGCGCTGCTGGCATTGGCCTTGTATGCGGTGGCGTCCTATGTGCTCACCCACTGGGGTGGCTTGCCGCTGTCCATCGGCCTGGCGCTGGGACTGATCACGCTGTTGGTCTGGGCCACGGCCCGGGAGCCGCGACCGGCGGAGTTGGCGCAGATTCGGCATCGCTGGTGGGAGATTCCCTTGCGCATGGTCGCCGCGACAGCGCTGCTGATGCTCACCACGGGCGCGGCCCACTGGCTGGGCCCTGCGGTCAGCGGCATGCTCGCGCCGATTCCGGTGATCGCCTGGCCGCTGGTGGTGTTCTCGCATGTTCAAGGCGGACGCTTCACCATGGCCGGCATGATCCGCGGTAATGCCATCGGCGGTGTCGGCGTGATCGCCTTTTACCTCAGCCTCGGCGCGCTGCTGGCACACGTGGGTATCGCCCTCACCTTTCTGCTGGCCATCGGCTTGGCAGTGCTGCTGACCCTGGGGCTGGCAGCCGTGCTGCGTGGCGGCGCAGCGCCCCGGCGCGGCTGAGGAGCAGACATGCAGTTGAACAACCTGATCCGCCGCCTGGACCTGGTCACCCTGCAACTGTTCGTCGCCATCCACGAGGAAGGCAGCCTGACCCGCGCCGCCGCGCGCGAGGCCATCGCGCTGTCGGCTGCCAGCAAGCGCCTGAACGAACTTGAGGCGGCGCTGGGCTCACCTCTGTTCGCCCGCCAAGCGCGTGGCATGCGCCTGACCGCAGCAGGCGAAACCCTGCTGCACCATGCCCGGCGCATGCTGTTCAATCTGGAGAAGATCGGCCTGGAACTGGGCGAGCACCTGCAGGGCGTACGCGGTTACGTGCGCATGCTCGCCAACCTGTCGGCGATCATCCAGTTCCTGCCCGAAGACCTGGCAGGCTTCGCCGCCCGCCATGAACGGATCAAGGTGGACTTGGAAGAGCGCCCCAGCAACGGCGTGATCCAGGGTCTGCTCGACGGCGTAGCGGACCTGGGCATCTGCGCCAGCGACAGCGACACCCGCGATCTGCTGGCCGTGCGCTACAAGCGCGATCAATTGGTGCTGGTGCTGCGCGCTGAGCATCCCCTGGCCAACCAGACCCAGGTCGCCTTCGCCGACACCTTGGACAACGACTTCGTCGGGCTGCATGCCGCTAGCTCCATCAACATGCGTACCCATGATGCTGCGCGTCGGGCAGGCCGAGTGCTGCGCCTGCGTATCCACGTACCGAGCTTCGACGCCGTGTGCCGCATGGTTCAGGCCGATATGGGCGTGGGCATCCTGCCGCGCAAGGCCTTCGAGCTGTTCGGCGGCGCCCTGGGCTTGCGGGCGGTGGCGCTCAGCGACCCGTGGGCCGAGCGCGAATTGCTGCTGGTGGCGCGCGAACGGGAGTCGCTGTCGCCGGTGAGCCGGCTGTTGTTCGACCATCTGCGCGACGATGAAGCCAGCACATGACGCCTTGAGCCTTCGCATTTCGCGAACGGTGCTTGCCGACACGGAAGTGGTGCGATTGGGCTGCTGGCCGTAGCCTCTGTCGCAAAGTCGAATAACAAAGAGGTCATGCATCATGCCCGCCCCGCTTGAAGGCATCAGGGTCCTGGAAATAGGCACGCTGATCGCCGCCCCCTTCGCCGCTCGCCTGCTCGGTGAGTTCGGCGCCGAAGTGATCAAGATCGAAGCCCTGGGCCAGGGCGATCCCCTGCGCAAATGGCGAAAGCTGCACGAGGGCACCTCGCTGTGGTGGTATCTGCAATCGCGCAACAAGAAGTCCCTGGCGTTGGACCTGAAGGCCCCCGAGGGGCTGGCCATCGTCAAGCAGCTCCTCGCCGACGCTGATGTGCTCATCGAAAACCTGCGCCCCGGCGCCCTGGAAAAGCTTGGCCTGGGCTGGGACGAACTGCACGCGCTCAACCCACGCCTGACCCTGGTACGCATCTCCGGCTACGGCCAGAGCGGTCCGTACCGCGACCGCCCAGGCTTCGGCGCGATCGGCGAGGCCATGGGCGGTATTCGCTACACCACCGGTGAGCCAGGATCGGCACCGGCACGCGCTGGTGTCAGCCTCGGCGACTCGGTGGCTTCGCTGCACGCAGTGATGGGCGCGCTGTTATCGCTGTTCAACGTGCGCGCCAATGGCGGTGTGGGCCAGGTGGTGGATGTGTCGCTGGCCGAAAGCGTGTTCAACCTGATGGAAAGCCTGGTGCCGGAATACGACCTGCAAGGCCATGTGCGCGAACGCAGCGGCGGTGCGCTGCCCGGTATTGCGCCCTCCAACACCTACCGCACTGCCGAGGGCGCTTTCGTGGTCATCGCCGGCAACAGCGACCCGATCTTCCGCCGCCTGATGCAGGCCATCGACCGGCCCGATTTGGGTGAAGCCGCCGAGTTCGCCCACAACGACGGACGTGCCGCCCAGGCCGGTCTGCTCGACGATGCGATCGAGCACTGGACCCGTCGCCACACGATCGACCAGGTACTGGCAACGCTGGAAGCGGCCCACGTGCCGGCCGGCCGTATCTATTCGGTCGCCGACATCGTCAACGACCCGCACTACCAAGCTCGCGACATGTTGCTGGACAGCCGCCTGCCCGATGGGACGGCCGTCCGCATGCCTGGCATCGTGCCCAAGCTGTCCGCCACACCCGGGCGGGTGGACTGGCAAGGTCCGTGGTTGGGTGAACACACCGATTCGTTACTCGCCCGCCTGGGTCTGGATGAAGAGGCGATCGCCCAACTACGCGCCAAGGGGGTGGTGCAATGATCGGCGCCAATAGCGATCTGCTGGTGGTGCAGGAAGTGTGCCCTCGTGACGGCCTGCAGATCGAGCCGACCTTTGTCGCCACCGAGGACAAGATCCGTCTGATCGATGGCTTGTCGTCATTGGGATTCAGCCGTATCGAGGCCGGCTCGTTCGTGTCGCCCAAGGCGATTCCGGCGCTGCGCGATGGCGAAGCGG
The DNA here is from genome assembly GCF_047039205.1 of Pseudomonas sp. SC11. NCBI lineage: Bacteria > Pseudomonadati > Pseudomonadota > Gammaproteobacteria > Pseudomonadales > Pseudomonadaceae > Pseudomonas > Pseudomonas sp. SC11. Next base: position 2,922,247 of record NZ_CP178183.1, read on the forward strand.
TGTTTCGCGGCATCCAGCGCCAGTCAGGCGTGATCTACGTCGCGTTGATCCCGAACCTCAAAGGCGCAGAGCGCGCGTTGGCTGCGGGCACCGACGAGCTGAACCTGGTGCTGTCGGCCAGCCAGTCGCACAACCTGGCCAACATGCGCATGTCCCGCGAGCAGTCGCTGGCCGGGTTCGCCGACATCGCAGGCTTCGTGCAGGGCCAGGGCGTGAGTCTGAACGCCAGCATCGCGACAGCCTTCGGCTGCCCGTTTGAGGGCGCGGTGGACGAAGACCAGGTACTGCGGCTGTTGGACGAATACCTGGACCTCGGCATGCAGGGCGTGACCCTGGCCGACACCACCGGCATGGCCAACCCGCGTCAGGTCGCGCGCCTGGTGCGGCGCAGCCTGGAGCGGCTGCCCGCATCGATGCTCACCCTGCACTTCCATAACACCCGCGGCCTGGGCCTGTGCAACGTACTGGCGGCCTACGAGGCCGGGGCTCGGCGCTTCGACGCGGCTCTGGGTGGGTTGGGCGGATGCCCCTTCGCCCCCGGTGCTTCGGGCAACATCTGCAGCGAGGACTTGGTCAACCTTTGCGAGCAGACCGGCATTCCCACCACGATCGACCTCGAGGGCCTGCTGAGGCTGTCACGCACCCTGCCGGCCCTGCTGGGCCATGACGTGCCGGGGCAATTGGTCAAGGCCGGCCGCATCACCGACCTGCATCCCCTGCCTGCCGGCCTGTCCGGCTGAGAGACCGCAGTACCCGGGGCCATGACCCCACCAGACAACAAGAACAACAAGGCCGCCCACAGTGCGGCCCGACTGGAGAATTCACATGACGCTTTCCGCCCTGCCGCTGGGCGCCCTCGAGGGTGCCGACAGCGAAAAAGCCCTGGTCCGCAAAGTCGCCTGGCGCCTGATGCCGCTGATCATGGTGTGCTACCTGTTCGCTTTCTTCGACAGGATCAACATCAGCTTCGCCAAGTTCCAGTTGCAAGCCGACCTCGGCTTCAGCGACACGGCCTATGGCCTGGGTGCGAGCTTGTTCGTGGTCGGCTACGTGTTGTTCGAGGTGCCGAGCAACCTGATGCTGTACAAGGTCGGCGCGCGCCGCTGGATCGCCCGGATCATGATTTCCTGGGGGCTGGCGACGGCGGCGATGGTCTTCGTCACCAGCGAATGGCAGTTCTATGCGCTGCGCTTCGTGATCGGCGCCATGGAGGCGGGGTTTGCGCCTGGAGTGTTGTACTACCTGACGCTGTGGTTCTCGCAACATTTCCGCGGCCGTATCACCTCGCTGCTGTTTCTCGCCTCGGCCTTCGCCGGATTGTTCGGCGCGCCGTTCTCGGGCCTGGTTCTCGGCCACCTGGACGGCGTGATGGCGATGCGCGGTTGGCACTGGTTGTTCCTGCTGGGCGGCTTGCCCTGTGTGGCCTTGGGGCTGATGGTGTTGACTTTGCTCAAGGACCGGATCGAGGACGCGGGCTGGCTGAGCGAGGCTGAGAAGCAATTGTTGCGCTCACGTGTTGCGCCGGCTCAGGCGACGCACGGCCAAGGATCATTGCTGCAGGCCATCCGCATACCTGGGTTCCTGATGCTCGGGCTGATCTACTTCCTGATCCAGGTCGCTTCGTATGGGCTGAATTTCTGGGCGCCGCAGTTGATTCGCAGTGCGGGGACGGAAAATCCGTCGATGATCGGGCTGCTCACGGCGGTGCCCTATGTGTGCGGGGCGATCACCATGGTGGTCTGTGGACGCTGGTCCGATGCCACTGGTGAGCGGCGCCGGTTCACGGCGGGGTTGATCGGGCTGGGGGCGCTGGGCTTCTTGTGTGCGGGGGTCTTCGACGATCACACGCCGTTGCTGATCGTGTCGTTGGGGTTGCTGGGGGCTGGAGTGGTGGCGGCGATACCGAGCTTTTGGGCGCTGCCGCCGAAGTTGCTCGCGGGCGCGGGGGCTGGGGCGGCTGGGGGGATTGCCTTGATCAATACCTTGGGGCAGTTGGGGGGGATTGTCAGTCCGGTGTTGGTGGGGCGGATTCGGGATTTGACAGGGAGTACCACGCCTGCGCTGTATTTGATTGCGGGGGCTTGTTTGGTGACGGCGGTGTTGTTGATGGTGGCTTTGCCTGAGCGGTTGCGGACTCGGGATTGAGGGGGGCTGCGTTTTGGGTTTTGGGTTCTGGGTGATTATCCATTGGCTTTGGTGAGGCTGATTCACCTTTTCGCCCTTACGGCGTCCCTCTTTTTCTTGGAAAAAAGAGGGGCAAAAACCGCTTGCTCGCGCATACGGCCCCTGCGCTGCGCGCAGGGGTTCCCTCGCGCCGGCGTCGCTCCGGGAGGACCGCGCTTAGGGGCCATCCATGGCCCCAAGCGCTTGACGGGCATCCATGCCCGTCACCTCCCTGCGCAACGCCTATGCTCGGCCTCCTGAGGTCGCGGTTGGCGGTGTTTGAGCTACCGCGCACTAAGATCAAAAGCAACGGCAACGGCGGTTTGATCGGGCAGCGCTTTAGAGCATCTGCCCCACTAAGCGTGCGCCAGTTCAGACGCCGCCCATCGCGACCTCAGGGGCCGGATGCGGTAGCAGGTGTACGGGTCACCCACATGGGTTACACAAAAGTTCACTCACATAGGTGACATCACCTTGAGTGTTACATAACCATCTGCGGCATCTCGCACATCGACCCTGCCTAGGATGATGGGACCGAAAATGACATCCCAGACACCGTCCCCCACTTGCTCCAGGCCGATGGTCTGGTGCTTCAGCACATAACCTACGTAGATCTTCGAGCCTCGGCGGTTGATGATGTCACTGCTATCTAGCTGGGCGCCCCCTGCAGGTAATACGCAATGAAAAGCAATCTCAGGTCCATAGGTTTCAGCGCTCGCCAGGGCATGGTCAGATCCTCGAAAACCGACCCTGCCAGTTAACAACTGTTACCTATGTGCGTGAACTGATTTGTAACCTATGTGGGTGAGTCATACCGCGAAAAGGTGACTAAGCCCCACCAAAGCCACCAGATAATCACCCAAAACCAAACCAGCCACAAAATCCCACCCCCTGTTAATCCTGAGAAAATCCAACCCCTCCATCATCCCCTCCATCGGCCCCAAACCCGGCCTAAAACCCAAATCGATGACGGAGATCCACCCAAATGAAAGCCCTGCCCTACCTCCTGGCCCTACTGACCGCCACCACCATGACCACCGCCCTGGCCGAAGGCGGCGCCGAACGCCTGCAGGAACACCATGCCCGCTGGGCCCAGCAGCAACAGCAACAAACCCAAGAATCCACCCAGGCTCTGGCCACCCGTGAATCCTCCCCCAGCGCCGAACATCCAGAAAAGGCCGCCAAACCCTCATCCTGAGTCGGGACAAGGTGCGGCGTCCTGTCGCACCTGCCGGCCTTTGGCAAGCGCGCGGCCCAGGACGTAGAATGCCGCGCCCTTTTCGCCCAGTCGCCTCGTACGGTGGCCACCGGCAGCAATGACCACGTCTGCGCCTAACCCACATCGCCCATGTGCCACAGGCTCAACCGACCCCGCCCGACCTCGCCTGCGCGAGTCTGCGGTTGAGTCTTGCCCTGGTCGCACCCCACCCTGGCACCGTCGCACAGCCCCGACCCTCCAGCGGCCGGCCTGGCCTGTGTGATCGAAAAGGCTCATCCGCTGATCGATCACTTGAGGTACGTATGTCACCGCGTTTGCTGGCCATGGCGCTGGCACCCCTGCTTGGACTGTTCATCATTGCCTTGGGCAATGGCCTGCTCTACTCCCTGACCACCCTGCGCCTGGGCGAGGCCGGCGAATCGGCGACGATGATCGGTATCGTCTCCTCCGGCTTCTTCATCGGCCTGACCCTCGGCGCCGTCTTCAACGACCGGCTGATCCTGCGCATCGGCCATATCCGCGCCTACAGCAGCTTCGCCTCGCTGATCGCTGCCACCATCCTGCTGCAAGGTCTGTTCGTCGACACCTGGGGCTGGTTCGCCCTGCGCCTGCTCAACGGCTGGGCCACGGTCGGGGTGTTCCTGGTGATCGAAAGCTGGCTGCTGCTGGCCGGCGATGCGAAGATCCGTGGCCGCCTGCTGGCCTTGTACATGATCGCCCTGTATGGCGCCGGCGTGCTGGGCCAGGCCTTGCTCGGCGACCTGGTCAGTCTTGGCGACAGCGCACCCTTCACCGTGGCCGGGATGCTCGCGGCGCTGTCGGTGCTGCCGATCGTGATCCTGCCACGGGTCTCGCCGCTGCTCGAGCAGGTCGAGCCGCTCAAGCCACGGCAACTGCTGGGCGTGACGCCCAGCGGGCTGGTCGGCTGCTTCGGCTCGGGTGTGGCCATCGCGGCGGTGTATGCCCTGCTGCCGCTGTACCTGCAACGCATTGGCATGGATGTGGGGGAAGTCGGCCACATGATGGCCTGGGTGATCCTCGGCGCCATGTTGCTGCAATATCCGGTCGGACGCTGGTCGGACCGCAAGGACCGCCAGGACGTGCTGATCGCCCTGGGCGCGCTGTGCGTGGTGCTCTCGGTGGTGATCCTGCTGCTGCCCTCGTCCTCGCCCTGGTTACCGGCGGTGTTGTTCCTGTTTGGCGGCGGCGTGTTCGCGGTGTATCCGGTGGCGGTCAGTCACGCCGCCGACCGCGCGCCGATGGACGCGCTGGTGCCGATGATCCAGGGGCTGCTGCTGATCAACTCGTTGGGCTCGGCGATGAGTCCGCTGGCCATCTCGCCAGTGATGACCTCCTACGGTGCGGATGGTCTGTTCTGGGCCTTCGCCGTGATCAACCTGGCCATGGTCAGCTTCTTCATGTGGCGTCGTGGCAAGCGGCCGGCGCCGGAGCATCCGGCGCCTTTCGCACCAACGGCCACATTCTCGCCGACGGGTGCAGAACTGCGCATGACCGAAGAGCTGATCCACGCCGCCCAGGACCACCCGCCGATCGTCGACGCGGTAACCGGCGAGAGCGCTACACCCACGCGTACCGAAACGGCGTGAGGGCGTCAGGTCGTGGACCCGTACCACGACCGTTCGTCGGCTACCGGGCACCCTGCCCCGGCTCGGTAGCCGAACGAAAGACGTTCACCCACAGGAGATTCACCATGGTTCGCACGCGTCCGCTTCTACTCGCCCTGGCCATCGGCCTGACCTCCAGTGCTGCCTTCGCCGCCGGCGAGATGAACAGCACCGATCACAAGGCCCCAGCCTCCAACGCCGAAATCCAGAAAAGCAAGACCCCTGGCAACGGCACCAGCGTCAACAATCCAGGTGGCACGCGCGATAACGACAGCAGCGACACCAGCAGCGCGGGTGCAGCTGACGGTAGCACCGGGGGCTCCAGCAGCACCGGTGAAGCCACCGGCAGTGGCGCCGGTGTGACCGGTGGCGCCGCCGAGGACCAGGACAGCAAATAAGCGACCTGGCGGTGGACGATCAACGCCAGCAGGTGCGATCGTCCACCCGCTGTTCATGGGCCTGGAACAACAGCGGCAGTTGTTCCTTGAGAAAGTCCAGCCAGGTTCGTACCTTGGCATCCAGATAGTGCCGCGAAGGGTAGATCGCGTAGATCTCCCGCTGGCGCAGACGATGTGGCGCTAACAGTCGCAACAACCTGCCATCTTGCAGCGCCTGACTGGCCGAGTAATAAGGCAGCAAGCCAATCCCCATTCCCAGCTCAGTGGCCTTGACCATGGCGTCTGCAACGTTGGTCAGAAAGGTGTCCTGCGGATGGATCACGCACGCGTCCGGCCCTTCACCGAACGGCCAGTCTTCTTCGAACAACGGATCCACCGTGCGCAGGCAGATGTGCTGGTGCAGGTCTTCGGGCTGCTTGGGTATCCCTTGGCGAGCCAGATAGTCGGGCGAGGCGCAGAGCACGCTGTAAATGCTGCCCAACGGGATGGCGATCAGTTGCGAATCCGGCAGGCCCTGGCCGATGGCGATCACCACATCGTGCCCCTCGGCGAGCAGGTCGGGGTTGCGCTGGGACAGCGTCAGCTCCATCACCACTTCTGCGCAACTGGCGTTGTAGCGCGCCACCAGCGGCATCATCAGCAGGCCCAGACCATGGCTGCAATGCACCCGCAGCCGTCCGCGCGGCGTGAGGTGGGCGCCACGGGCTTCGTCGACGGCCTCTTCGGTCAGCAACATGATTTGCCGGCAACGCTCGAGGAAGCGCTCCCCAGCCTCACTCATGCGCAGGCGCCGGGTGGTGCGGTGCAGCAAGCGGGTCTGCAACTGCTTCTCCAATTCTGCGACGATCCGCGACACTTGCGCCGCCGAGATGTCCAGCGCATTGGCGGCACCGGCGAAGCTGCCGCACTCCACCACGCGGGCGAAGGTGCGCATCGCATGCAGCATATCCATGGTCGGCAATCCTTTGAGGTCGAACGTTACCCAGGGGGCGAGAATCTATCATGAGATGCCGCAGGCCAGGGTATTCAGCCAAGCAGTTGCTCGATCCACTCGATGTGCAAGGCGAACAGACGCGCCTTGTCCTGCGGCACATCCCGGGCTCGGGCAAAATTGGCCAGGGCCATCTGCCGCTGGCGGCGCAGGCGCTGCCACTTGTCGACGAACGCTGCGCTCTTCTCACGCATCAGCAGTGGCCCGAACAGCAACTCCTGGGCGCTGTAGCTCACCGGTTCGGCCGGTTCGGCGACGATGATCTCGTAGTCGAAGCGGTTTTCCCGCAGCACCTCTTCAGCCACGATGCGGTAGCGGTTGTCCATCAGCCATTGCCGCAACGGTTGCTCGCCACCGTTGGGCTGCAGCACCAGGCGCTCGCGCCGGTGCAGTCGCGCCTGGCCCCGTTGCAGGATCTCGACCATGGTCTCGCCGCCCATGCCACACAAGCTGACGGTGTCGATACGGTCATGAACGTCGATGGCCTCCAGGCCATCGGCCAGACGTACCGTGACGCGGTGCTCAAGGCCGTTGCGTTTGACGTTGCGCTGCGCCGACTCGAACGGCGTGACCGCAGCCTCGCCGGCTACCGCCGCTTCGAGTACGCCGCGCAGCGCCAAGGCCACCGGCAGATACCCGTGATCTGAGCCGATATCGGCCAGGCGCGCACCCGGTGCAATGTAAGCCGCCACGCGTTCCAGCCGCTGCGACAGTGACAGTTCGTTCAATGCCAACCCCTTGCCTGAAATCCGCGGCGATTCTGCGGTGCCAGCCCCGTCATTTCAATGCCATTCGCAGCACGCAGCCGACTCGACCCTTTCGTGACGCTCGCGTAGGCTTGCCCGTTTCAGTCCAGCGCAAGGTAGATTCATCCATGGCTCAGACAGGTATCACCTTCACCCCCGATGCGGACGCCGAGTCCATTTCCTCCGACGTCGCCGAGTTCAACGGCGTGCTGGTCACCACGCAAATTCCCGTGCGCGCCGACGGCGAGTTGGAGCTGGGCGACATCGTCACCCAATGCGAGTGCACCCTGCAGGCACTCAAGGATGCGCTCGAAGGCGCCGGCAGCTCGATGGACCGCGTGCTGCACCTGACCATTTACCTGACCGACATGGCCGATCGCGCGGTCTTCAACCAGGTCTACCAGCGTTTCTTCGCCAAGCCCTGGCCCGTGCGCGCCGCTGTCGGCGTGGCGGCGCTGGCGTTCGAAGGGATGAAGGTGGAAGTCACTGCGATGGCGGCCAAGGGCTGACACCGCACTCCAGCCGCGCAGGTGCCACGCCCCAGGCGCCTGCCTTCCGGCAGCCAAGGGTGCCAGCGGCCCGTTTCGCCGCTACAATGCCGGCCAAACCGTGCCAGCCCGAATTCATAACGATATGTCCCTTCCAAAGAACCACCTGGAACTGCTCAGCCCTGCCCGCGACGTGGCCATTGCCCGCGAGGCGATCCTGCATGGCGCCGATGCCATCTATATCGGCGGCCCTAGCTTCGGTGCGCGGCACAATGCGTGCAACGAGGTCGCCGATATCGCCGAATTGGTCGAGTTCGCCCGGCGCTACCATGCAAGGGTGTTCACCACGATCAACACCATTCTTCACGACAACGAACTGGAGCCGGCCCGTGCGCTGATCCACCAGTTGTACGACGCCGGCGTCGATGCACTGATCGTACAGGACCTGGGCGTCATGGAACTGGACATTCCGCCGATCGAGCTGCATGCCAGCACCCAGACCGACATCCGCACCCTGGAGCGGGCCAAGTTCCTCGACCAGGCCGGCTTCTCGCAACTGGTCCTGGCCCGTGAGCTGAACCTGCAACAGATCCGCGCCATTGCTGCCGAAACCGACGCGGCGATCGAGTTCTTCATCCATGGCGCGCTGTGCGTGGCGTTCTCGGGACAGTGCAACATCTCCCACGCCCAGACCGGGCGCAGCGCCAACCGTGGCGACTGCTCCCAGGCCTGCCGCCTGCCGTATACGCTCAAGGACGACCAAGGCCGGGTGGTCGCCTTCGAAAAACACCTGCTGTCGATGAAGGACAACAACCAGACCGCCAACCTGCGCGACCTGGTGGACGCCGGCGTGCGCTCGTTCAAGATCGAGGGGCGCTACAAGGACATGGGTTACGTGAAGAACATCACGGCCCACTACCGCCGCGAACTGGACGCGATCCTCGAAGACCGCACCGACCTGGCCCGCGCGTCCAGCGGTCGGACCCAGCACTTCTTCGTGCCCGACCCGGACAAGACCTTCCACCGCGGCAGCACCGACTATTTCGTCAGCGACCGCAAGATCGACATCGGCGCCTTCGACTCGCCGACCTTTACCGGCCTGCCGGTGGGGGTGGTGGAGAAAGTCGGCAAGCGCGACCTGATGGTCGTGACTGAGGTGCCGCTGACCAATGGCGATGGCCTGAACGTGCTGGTCAAGCGCGAGGTGGTGGGATTCCGCGCCAATATCGCCGAACCCCGTGGCGTGTTCGAAGAGGACGGCCAGGCCCGCTACCGCTATCGTGTCGAGCCCAACGAAATGCCTGAAGGCCTGCACAAGCTGCGGCCCAACCATCCGTTGTCGCGCAACCTGGACCATAACTGGCAGCAGGCCTTGCAGCGCACGTCCTCCGAACGGCGAGTCGCGGTGCGCTGGCAGGCCGTACTCACTGAGCAGCGCCTGGCACTGAGTGTCACCAGCGAAGAAGGCATCACCGCGCAAGTAGCCCTGGACGGCCCCTTCGGCACGGCCAACAAGTCTCAACAGGCACTGGATCAGTTGCATGATCTGCTGGGCCAGCTGGGCACCACCCAGTACCACGCCGAGGCCGTCGAACTGGATGCGCCGCAGGCCTATTTCATTCCAAATTCGCAACTCAAGGCCCTGCGCCGCGAGGCCATCGAAGCGCTGACCGACGCACGCGTCAAAGCGCATCCGCGCGGCTATCGCAAGGCCGAAACCACCCCGCCGCCGGTCTATCCCGAGGCGCACCTGTCGTTCCTGGCGAACGTTTATAACCAGAAGGCGCGCGACTTCTACCATCGCCACGGGGTGAAACTGATCGATGCGGCGTTCGAGGCGCACGAGGAGCATGGTGACGTGCCGGTAATGATCACCAAGCACTGCCTGCGTTTTTCGTTCAACTTGTGCCCCAAGCAGGCCAAAGGCGTGACCGGGGTGCGCACCAAGGTGGCGCCGATGCAACTGGTGCACGGCGACGAAGTGCTGACTTTGAAGTTCGACTGCAAGCCCTGCGAAATGCATGTCGTCGGGCGCATGAAGGGCCATATCATCGATCTGCCCTCACCCGGCAGTGCCGTAGGTGCCGTAGTCGGGCACATCAGTCCTGAGGATCTGCTCAAGACCATCGTCCGCGCGCCCCACTGACCCGTAAGACCTCAGGCGCGGAGCACATCTGCGCCTGAAGGCGACCTAGGATGCCTTGCGGGTTTTCTTCGCCGCCGGTTTCTTGGAAGGCTGAGCGCCTTTACCCTTGCCGGCAAGGCTGCGCTTGAGCAGTTCGGTGAGATCAAGAATGTCGGCACCCTGATCGCCTTTGTCGCCGCCGCCCTTGCGGACCTTGGCAATCTTGCCTCTCTTGGCCTTCTCTGCCACCAATTCCATGATCGTGTCGCGAAACGCATCGTGATACTGATCGGGAGACCAAGGGCCGCTCATGTCTTCCACTAGACGTTTGGCCATGTCTCGTTCTTTCTTGTCCAGCTTGACGTCCTTGACCTCGGTACCGAGCTCCAAGCTATCGACGCCACGAACCTCGTCTGGCCAGCGCAAGGTCATCAACACCAGCGCCCCGTCCAGCGGTCGAATCAAGGCCAGATGCTGGCGGGTGTGCAGCACCACGGTCGCTAGCGCAACCTTAGCGGTGCTGGCCAGCGTCTCGCGCAGCAGCGCGTAAACCTTACCGCCGCGTTTATCGGGGCTCAGGTAATACGGGGTATCGAGATGCTGTAGAGGAATCTCGCTCGCTTCGACGAACGAAAAAATATCGATGGTCTGGGTCGCCTCTGGCCGCGCCTTGCGAATTTCTTCTTCGCTGATCACTACGTAGCGACCTTTCTCGTACTCGACGCCCTTGACCACCTCTGCCTTGTCGATGTCCTTGCCGGTAACTTTGTTGATCCGCTTATAGCCGACCCGCTCCATGCTGCGCTTGTCGAGCCAGTCGAAGTCGATGCGCTCGCTGTGTACGGCGGTTTTCAGAGACACAGGGATATGCACCAAGCCAAAACTGATCGCGCCTTTCCAGATTGCACGGGCCATCTATGGCTCCTGTTGCCAAACCGGCAGTCGCACCTGCCAGTGAGCCAAACACACGACGATGAACTGCGGCAGTGCCGGAGGCACCGGCACTGCCCAGCACCTCAGGAACGACCGCCCTTGTGGCTCATGTCGTCTTTCTTGCCACCGGAACTGCCACCGGAGTGCTGTCCACCCTTGCGTCCGGCCTCAGACGCTTTCTCCCGGTCATTGGCGAAGTTGCCAGGATTCTTGGTACCACCCTGACTGCCAGTCTTGCTCTGGTTATTGGCCATGGTCTTGCACCTCTTGGGCTGTGGGATGTGCACGGTCGTGCGCCGTACATAGGTTCGGAGTGCGCCGAAAACGGGCGATTCGTTTTATTGACAGGCCAGCGGACCGGCGGCGCTAAAGGTGCAAGGCGGGGTATTTGGTGCGGCAGCTTTGTGCTTGGAGATGACGTCGTGTAGAAGGCACCGCTTGAGTGCGGCGCCTTGTGTGGGGGGCGCTCAGCCGATCAGCCGATGCAGGTCCAGTCCGGCACGGCCCATGGGTGGGCACCAGTAATAGCCACCCGTCAGCGGTCGACTGAAGCGGTACAAGGCATCGACGACGCCATCTTCCAGGCCACTCATACGCCGCAGCTGAGCCTCGAACGCCTCGAAGGAACGCCCCAGGGCAACGAAGGCCAGCCCTGCGCCACGGGTGTCGGCCCAGGACACCGAGCGACGCACCATGAACGCTTGCGGCGCATAGCTTTCCTGCGCCGTGCGCTTGACGTGGGCCGATTCCGGCGCCTCGTCCAGTTCCTCGTTATCGCTCAGGCGTCGACCAATGATGTCGTCCTGCTCGGGCTGCGGCAGCGATTTGAAGTAGGTCAGGTCATGCTTCCACAACTGGAACGCCGCGAAACTGGACCCGGCCATATCGCCGGCCTCCGATGCCACGATTGCCGCTTCCACGGCTTCTTCGTCACGCGGGTTCTCGGTGCCATCTTCGTAACCGGTCAGATCGCGTCCGCCGCGATGCAGGAAGCCGTCGACGCTGTCCACCAAGGTGAAAGCCGGCGCCAGGGCCTGTTCCAGTGCTTGAGCGCGCAGGAATAGGTCGCCCCGCTCGTCGCTGCGCAACCACAACCACAGGGCATGCTGAGTGGAGGGGTTTTCCACCACCGCGTCCAATTGCGGGAAGCTGCGCAGGCCCGGTATGTCGCGGCCCAGGGCTTTGCTCAACGGCAGGCCAATGCCGAGGATCAGGCTGCGCCCATCGACCTCACCCAGCAGCGCTTCCAGTGCCGCCGCAGCGGCATCGATCTGTTGCAGGGCGAAGAACAAGTGACGGGCGTGGACCGGTACCGGGGTGGCGAGCAGACCTTGCTGGAACGGCATGACGAGCTAATCCTTCGGCAAAAGCGCGAATCCTACTGCGCCTGGCGGGCGCCCGCAACGCGACGTGTCGCCGCTCGGACACAGGTGCGCCGTTCAGTCACGCCGACGCTCGCGCAACTGGCGCTTTAGCGCCTCGAAGGGCGGTGCATAAAAGAAGCCGAACGATACGCTGCCTGTGCGCTCCTTGATCGCATGGTGCAGGCGATGGGCGCGGTACAGCCGCTTCAGATAGGGCTGCAGGAGCCGGGGATGGCGCGGCCAATGTCGATGGAACAGGCCATCGTGAGCCACCACGTAGAGCAGGCCGTAGCCTGCGACACCGCCACCCACCCATTGCAACGGTGGGTAGCCGGCCTTGCCTAAAGCCACCAGGGCGGTCGCAACCAACGCTAGGGCAAGCAGGTAGAAGTCGTTGGTCTCGAGCATCCCCAGGTGCGGTCGATGATGCGATCGATGCAACCACCAGCCCCAGCCGTGCATGATGTATTTGTGGGCCAAGGTACCGACACCCTCCATGGCCACGAGGGTGGCGAGCAGCACGGCGATGTTGAACAGCATGTGACGGTCCGGCGTGAAAAACGAATGGCGCAAGATTACCACCGCCGGACAGGCCTTCGAAATCGGTAGGAGCGTTCAGCGATGAAGCAATTGTCATCGATCTGCCCTTGATCGATCGCTTGGCGCGGGGTAATGTCCGCCGCGCAATTTCGCATCCCCAACAGGAGTCCTGCATTGGACAGTAGCCCCAGTCGATTGCGACAGGTCCACACGGCAAGCTAGTCCGGCAGTATTCCTGCCGCTGTCTTGCCGAATACGGTAGATAGCGGCCCCTGATGCCTGTACAGGCTCATCCCCTTCTCCTTCCACTCAGCCGGCTGCTGCTGGCGAGCACTGTGGTCCTGCGCACTCATTCACTTCATCGGCGTCACTGAAGCCAGTGACGCGCGTGCGGGCATTGTCCCGTGGAAAGAGGTTTGCTATGGATTGGAAAGTATTTCTGCTGCGCGTCGGCGTGGCGCTCGCTCTGGGCGCCCTGATCGGCGCCGAACGTCAACTGCGCCAGCGTCTGACCGGCCTGCGCACCAATGCGCTGGTCAGCACCGGCGCCTGCCTGTTCGTGCTGATGACCCAGGCGGTGCCAGGTATGACGCCCAGCGACGCGTCGCGCATCGCCGCCTACGTGGTGTCGGGCATCGGCTTTCTGGGCGGCGGCGTGATCATGCGCGACGGCTTCAACGTGCGCGGCTTGAACACCGCTGCCACGCTCTGGTGCACCGCCGCCATCGGTGTGCTGTGCAGCCTTGGTCTGCTGCTGGAAGCCACCTTGGGCAGCTTGACGGTACTGTGCGCTAACATCCTGCTGCGTGAGATCGCCCAACGCCTCGACCGCCAGGATATGGTCCCGGCCAGCGAAGTCGAGCAACACTTCGAAGTGCGCATCGTCTGCCGCACCGAAGACGAGATTCAAGTGCGCAGCCTGATGCTGCACAGCCTAAACGACCCTGGGCTGCGTCTGCAGTCGCTGCACAGCGAAGATTTGCCCGACGCACAACGTCTTGAGGTCCGCGCCGAGTGGCTCGGCACGCCCCAGGCGCCCGCCCAACTGGAACGCCTGGTCAGCCGGGTGAGTCTGGAGAAAGGCGTCAGCGCGGTGCGGTGGCAGCGTCACGTCCAGCCGGTGTTGACCGACTAGAACGTATCAGGTGTCGTCGCGCAGGTGCCGCTCACGCAGTTCCTGGCGCTCCTTGGCCTCGATGCACAAGGTGGCCGTGGGACGCAGCAGCAGGCGGCGCAACCCGATCGGCTCGCCGGTTTCATCGCACCAGCCATAGTCGCCGCGCGCCAGGCGCTCAAGCGCCTGGTCGATCTTGTCCAGCAGGCGTTTTTCCCGTTCCAGAGAGCGCAGTTGCCACTGCCTTTCCTCTTCGGCGCTGCCCAGATCAGCTGGATCGCTGTGCACCTCCTGCTCGCGCAACGCACGAAACTCCTGATCGATGCGCGTCTGCAGATCGGTACGCTGCGCCAGCAGCAGGTTGCGGAAGAACTGACGCTGGGGTTCATTCATGTAGGCTTCTGGTGCCTGTGCAAGCAACTCTTCTTCAGTCATGGGACACGCTCGTGGAAGAAATGAATCATCGATCGAACATCAATGGCAGCCCTTGGCAGCCCGGCTGCACCTGACCCTGGTGCCAGGCGAGTTGCCCCGACACCACCGTGCTGCGCACCACATGGCGGAAGGCGTGGTGCTGGAACGGCGTCCAGCCGCAGTGGGCCAGCACCGGGTCATCAGTGGCCGGACGCGGCGTAGCCAGCTTCTCGACCAATACCAGATCCGCCCAATACCCCTCGCGCAGGAAACCGCGGTCACGAATACCGAATAGCCTGGCCACCGCGTGACTGGTCTTCTCCACCAGCTTTGGCAAGCTCAACACGCCATCGGCCACCACCTCCAGCGCTGCCGGCAATGCGTGCTGCACCAGCGGCAGTCCTGAAGGCGCCTGGCTGTAAGGGCGCTGTTTGTCCTCCAGGGTATGGGGCGCATGATCGGTACCGATTACGTCGATGACATCGCTGGCCAGTGCCTGGCGCAGCGCATCGCGGTCTGCCCGGGTCTTGATCGAGGGGTTGCATTTGATCAGATGGCCCAGTTGGTCATAGTCGCGGTCATCGAACAGTAGATGATGCAGGCAGACCTCAGCAGTGATGCGTTTGTCGCTCAGCGCGCCTGTGCTGAACAGCGCCAACTCGCGCGCGCTGGTCAGGTGGAGTACATGCAGGCGTGTCCCCAGTCTGCGCGCCATCGCCACGGCCAGAGAAGATGAGCGGTAGCATGCCTCGGCGTCGCGGATCAATGGATGCGCCGCCGCAGGGATAGCCTCACCATGGCTGGCACGCCAGCGCGCTTCATTGGCGAGGATGCTGGGCGTGTGCTCGCAGTGCGCCAACAGGATGGTCGGACAGTCGCGGAACAAGCGCTCGAGCACCTGCGGGTCGTCGACCAGCATGTTGCCGGTGGAGGCGCCCATGAACACCTTGACCCCGGCGACTTCTCGGGGGTCGAGCCTAGCAACGGTGTCCAAATTGTCGCAGCTGACACCGAAATGAAATCCATAGTTGGCCTGGGCAGTGGCGGCGGCGCGATGCTTCTTATCGGCCAACGCCGCAAGGCTCAACGTGGCCGGAAGGGTGTTGGGCATGTCCATGAAGCTGGTGATGCCGCCAGCCACTGCCGCCCGCGATTCGCTGGCCATCGTGCCTTTGTGCGCGGCTCCGGGCTCGCGAAAATGGACTTGGTCGTCGATCATCCCAGGCATTAACCACTGACCCTGGGCGTCGATTTCCTGGTTGGCACAAGCGCCGTCGATGCTCGTGGCGATCTTTTCGATGCGTCCATGGTTCACCTGCACGTCGGCTTCGAAGACGCGGCCCTCGTTGATCAAGCGAGCGTTGCGTATCAATAGATCGACCATGTCAGCACCCGATCAGGACAAATGCTGCGCCTGGATGGCAGGTGCAGGAATTAGGTGAGGCAGGAATGAAAGGCAGAGAGCACACGCGGAAATCCTGAAAGAAAAATCGGGATAAAATGTTACGTTATAACAATTAAATTGCAACTGCATTCTCGGTGTCCGCCTTGACGGCACCGAAAGCAGCCCGCCCCTCCCCGCCCCAATGGCGCCTGAAAAAAAGCGAGATAAATCAAACTTTCTCCACCGGCCGTGGCTCAACCGAACGCGACACTGACGTCGCGCCCACGGATAAGGAGTGACACATGAGCAATCTCTTCCTCAAGCGAGCCGGACTGTGCATGGCCATGGGACTGGCCTCGGTACAAGCGATGGCCGCCACCTCGGACGATTTCGTCGATGCTGCTGTAGAGGCAGGTATCGCGGAAGTGGTCACCGGCAACCTGGCGCTGGAAAAGAGCAAGGACGCCGAAATCAAGACCTTCGCTCAGCAGATGGTCACCGATCACACCAAAGTGAATCAGCAGTTGACCGAGTTGGCGGGCAAGCTGGACATCAAGGTGCCGGATGACGCTGCGCTGACCGACAAGATCAAGAAAGTGATCCTGGAATGGCGTGATGAGTCGTTTGACAAGTCCTACGTCAACAATCAGGTCGCTGCACACGAAAAAGCCGTGGAGTTGTACAAGAAGGAGGCTCAGTCCTCCGACAAGGCCGAGCTGAAGGCCTTTGCCGTTCAGACCTTGCCTGCGCTGGAAAAGCACCTGCAGGAAGCCAAGCAACTGCAAACCAAGCACGGCAAGTGATTCACCGGTAATCAAAGAGGTTTGATATGAGTGACGATGACCTGCGCGCCGAGGTGCTGACCCGGTTGCGACACGCCCACCCTCACGGCTTGGGTAAGGAGATCCTGGACAACTACCGCGGCGAGATGGCTGTCGCCGGGATGCTCAAGTCGTTGCAAGAAGAGGGGTTGATCCATGACGGCTGCGTCAGCGTCGATGCTGATCAGCAACTCGACGTCAGCTACCCGATCAAGTTATCCAGTGCCGGCGTAGAGGCGGCGAAGAAACTGGAAGGCTGAAGGCCTAGAGCCTCGGTGGCTGCCTGCGCAGCGCCGAGGCTCGTCGCGTCAGTGGTGGTCTTTCTTTTCGTGATCCTTGGGCGCAATGGCCGGACCTTGCGGGTCTACCTGAGGATCTTCCAGATCCGGCGAATCCGGATCGAATCCAAGATCTTTTTCCCCAGAACTCTCTTCCGAAGAATGCGGCCCTTCCCTGTGATGTGAAGGAATTTTGTGTGTACTCATCTTCTACTCTCCTCGAATGTGTCTATGAAAGAGCCTGTCACGGCGGGGAAGTTTGATTTATCTGCTTCTCACGCGCCTCGGCGGCCTGGGCGAGTTGCGCGGATCGAGCTTCGCTGAGCGTCAGCCGATCTTGTAGCCGTTCGACCAGGCGTGCCTGCTCAAGAGTCAGCTCACGCTGACTTTCCAAGGCCTGACGATCATTCTCCCACTGGCGGCGCAACTCTTCGCTGGCGCCCTGGGCCTGAGCCAGGATCGAGCGCAGTCCCTGGACTTGGGCGTCGCGCTGCTCCAGTTGTTCATCGAGTTGCTTGCGCTGCGCCTGTTGCTGTCGATTCTCGACTGACAACCGCTCATTGTCGCGGTGCAGCCGGGTCAGTTCTTCCTGGCGTACCACCATCCCCTGCTGCATCTGGCGCAATTCCACCTGCAATTGTTGCACCTGCGCCTCATGGCGACGTTGATCCTGCTCGCGCTGCTCACGGCTGGCGCTGCGGTAATGCTCCAAGGCATCGCGGGCATTGCGGTGCTTGTCTTCGAGTGACCGAATCTGTTCAGCCTTATCGTCCAGGCGCTCTTTGAGCTCGCCCAAAGACTGGTTGAGGCTGGCGCAGCGCAGTTGCTCGCTCTGAAGGCTGGCCAGGGTTGTCTCGAGCTGCTCGGATTGACTCTGCAACGCGCTGGCCTGGATCTGGTGTTGCTGATCGGCGGCTACAAGCGCTTGCTCGGCCAAACTCAGTTGTGTCCGCATCTGTTCGATCTGGGCATTGAACGCAGCTTGAGCCAGGGCAACGCGGGCCTCGGCCTCCTCATTGAGTTGGTCTGCAAGCTGCTGCACATAGCGGCCCAACGTCTCACCCAGCGCCGGGGCACTTTGCGCGGGCAACTGCGCATCCAGTTCTTTCAAATAACGATGAATGGTGGTCTTCGACCCGGTATTGCCGAGCTCGATACGGACGGCATCAATACTGGGATGCTCGCCCCTGGCGATGAGAGCCTGACGCGCCTGCTGCACCACCGCCTTATTGATGCCTCCACGGGCCATGATGACTCCTACGATTTCGTAATGTATTACGTACCATGTAATTACATACCAGGAATCAAAATTATTCCACCTCAATTCCTGATACGAATACATTCAATAATCACGGGTTATCGAATGTGAGGGTATGCGGACGCTCTGCTAGGCGCGGCAGGCGTACGGATTAACGGGAGATGGGTCGAGGGTGCAGAGTGCGTCAGCGCAGGGGAATCAGCGGAATGTGGGCGTGGCGATCTTCAGGGTCGTGATGTCCAGAAGGCTGAAGAAACCATTGCTCCACCCTCCCGTATCCAAGTGCCAGACATTACCCAGGACCCTGTGCTCGGGCACCGGGGTGTGACCGACCAGCAGCGCGCGCAGGCCTTCCATCGGTCTGGCATCGTGCGTTTTCAGTCGCCGCCGGGACCATTGGCAGACCTCCTGCACATTCTGATCGCCAACCTCCAGGCCGGCGCGCAGTTGCTGCCAGTCCGGAAACGGGCTGTCCGCGTGCAACAACCCAATCAGGCCCAGCGGCGTGGGTATTTGCATAGCGATGGGCAGCGCTTCGAAATGTTCGACCAAATGCAACTGCTCGCTCGGCGCCAAGTCCAGAAACCAGCTGCCACCCGCCGCACGGTACATGTCCAGATCGAGTTGACCACCGCGCACGTGCGTGATTGCCAACGCTTCGTGATTGCCTTGCACTGCATGAAACCAGGGCTGCGCCAGCCAATGCAGAACATCCGCGCTGGCAGGACCGCGATCCACCAGATCGCCGACGCTGAAGAGTCGGTCCACCGAGGGATCGAAGGCGATGAGCTCCAGCGCCGCCTGCAGGCGCTGGAAATGACCATGAATATCACCTACCGCCATGTCGCGGCCTGCGGTGTTGGCCGTCATGCTCTGAAAGCGCAGCATTCTCTATAACCTCTCGACAGACCGCCCGCATTCGTAGGGTACTGCTTAGGCTGTGGCGGATAGCATGGCATAAGGTTGGGTCACGCGATGAACGTGGAAATCTCAGTTTCACTGGGTAAAAGTCTGCGCACGCGGTTATCTTTGACACTTGTCTCGACCAAGGACGGATCCGCGTGAAATACCTGCTGCTGATCATCGCCAGCTATGCCATTTGCTATTACCTGGTCGGTTTGCTGATTCACGGCAGGCTGGCCGACATCGCCGAAGGTCTGCGTCATCGGCCTGACCCTCCGACCCCGGGCGAATACCTGCGCAACGTCGAGGCGCATGCTCGCCAGTCTCACCGCCACTACACAATGCTTGCGGGAACGTTGGTCAGCCTCGTGGCCTGTGTCTTGGCATGGGCGTTCAGCCGCTGAGCACTCAGAACAGAGATAAGCTCTGGCGTCCCTCGAGCGCCAGCAGGAAGTGCTTGGCCGCCAGCCCACCGGCAAAGCCCGTCAGGCTGCCCGACGCGCCGATCACCCGGTGACATGGCGCGATGATCGAGATGGGATTGCGACCATTGGCCGCCCCGACCGCCCGCACCGCCGAGGGATTGCCGATCTGACGGGCGATATCGCTGTAGCTGCGGGTCTGCCCGAAGGGGATGGTCAGCAACGCCGCCCAGACTTGGCGCTGGAAGTCGGTGCCGGCAAAATCCAATGGAAGTTCGAAGCGCTCACGCTGCCCCGCGAAGTATTCACCCAGTTGGCGAGCGGTTTCACGCAACACCGGCAAGCGGTCCTCGCGGTGTAGCTCACCGAGCCGCACCCGGTTCTCACGCTCTTCTTCCCAAAGTACGGCAGCCAGACACTCGCCACGCGCGACCAGTGTCAAAGTGCCTACGGGTGATGGCATCAAGGTATAAGCGTTGGACACGGATGGCTCCTGGAAGGGATGAGACACCCGGCACACTAATCGGGGTCATCGGGAGGATCCAGTTTTTTCCAACTACAGATCTTTGCGACACTATCTTCACGACATTTTCACCTGGCGGGTGGCAAGGTTAAGCCACATCCGTGAAATACTTCGCCCGCCCTCCCCAGCGGGCTTTTCTTTGCCCGCCATTTAACGATGGTTACCCGATCGCGACACCTGCGCCCTTTCCCAAGAGTTTGTTTGCTTGGCGAGTGCAGCCTTTTGACGCATCATGTGCCTCGCGCAGCGCTGCCCTGGGCGCCGAGCATCCGCCAGCCCCCACCCTAGACGCTGCCGTTCAGCTTATCGTTTCGAGTGACCTGACCATGCTCCAGCTGATTGATGCATTTCGCCAAAAAGCGCTTGGCGTCATGGCCGTTGGTGGACCAGTGCTTCCATTGCTGGAAGCCTTCGTGAACGCCCTGCAGGCTGAAATGCCTGGCACTACGGTAGGTGTCACCGTCCTGGACAAACCCGGGAAAACCTTTCGCCACGCCATTTTTCCAGCGTTGCCGGAACAGTTCGGCGCCCAGCTGGTAGGCAATCTGATCACGGGCAAACGTGGCTCATGCGGCATGGCGGTGATGACAGGACGTCCGGTCGAAGTACCGAACGTCGCCTGCGACTCGCGATTTTCTGCCGAATGGAAAGCGCTGTTCCACGCCCATGGTCTGCAATCGCTGGTGTCGTTCCCCGCACTGAGCAACGAAGGCGTGGTGCAAGGCAGCATCGCCGTCATCCATCCACTCGACGTGCCTTTGAGCGGGGACCAGCGTGAGCTGCTTGGCCATGCCACCGAGCTGTGCGCGCACCTGTTCGCCTATAGCAGAACGCAAGAGGCGGCGAAGATTCTGGTCGAGGAGCTCGACCACCGCATGCGCAACCTGTTTACCACCATCGGCGCCATGGCCGTCTTCACCTCACGCAACTACCCCGACCCCGCGAACTTTCGCAAGGCGTTCGAGGGACGCCTGGTGATGATGCAAAAAGCCCACGCGCTGGCCGTCACTCACCAGCAAACCGGCTTGCTCGAACTGCTGCAGGGCACCTTGGCGCCCTACAGTTGCACGCACCAGACGCTTTTCAACGGTCCTGCGATCACCCTGGCACCGGAGGCTGCGTCCTCCATCGCCCTGGTACTGCATGAGCTGTCGACCAATGCTGCCAAGTACGGCGCATTCTCCGAACCTGGCGGGAGACTCAGTGTCGCTTGGTCGCTGCGCACCGGCGAAGAGAGCGACCCCTATTTCGACCTGACCTGGCAGGAAGGAAACGGCCCACCGGTAACAGCGCCCACCCACAAGGGCTACGGCACGTTGATGATCAATGGCAGCCTGCGCAATGCGTTCGATGGCAGTGCGAACCTGACTTACGATCCACAGGGTTTCAGTTGCAGTATCAGTGCGCCGTTCACGACGAGGCTGGGCTTTGCCGGGGCCTCGCCTGAACAGCTACCGTAGCCCGGCGCTTATCCGCGAAGCGCCTCCAGACGTTCCCGCCCTGCCTGGGTGATCGCATTCTCGCCTTCATCGCTGATGCGATAACGGCCCGACGCCATTTTGCTGATCGAGAACCTCACCAGCCCGCTTCTGGACAGCGCGTCCCCTGCATCGAAGCTCATGGCCTGCTCCAGATCGAAGAGCTTGATCTCGCCGATCTTGAAGCGGGCAAACGCCACGAGGGCGGCATCCATTTCTCGCTGACTGATTGATTGAACAGTGTCCATCTGACCTCCCCAATGGTGAGTGCCCGGTCCATGGGCCTACAGGCAACGAACCGGACAGGTTGTGTTGAAGGCGCAACCTACTATGGCGCGCCTGACGGTGCTACTGGCTTTGCATCCAGGCTGGATGGACAGGCAGCGGGCAGTGCCTGTAGACCTCTTTTGCAGTTCTGGGCGCCCGCCGGTATTGATAACGGGTTTTCCAGGTCATGAAGAGGCTTCATGGATAACGTTCTGACGATCTTCGCCTGCGGGGTAATGCCAATACTGGCTATCGCGTTTGCGATTTGGGCGTATCGATACAACTCGAAAAGATGGCGCTTGAAAGTTGATGCTGAGCTGCAGAGCGCCTTGAGCGACCTCGGAGTGGACGCCTACACATTGATCGTGGACAAACTCACGCCGCCTAATGCTGAAAGGTCAGCCAATGTCTATCGCCTCCTCCACGATGAACACGAACGCTACTTCCTGTTCATGAAAGTCGGAGGACAGCCCGGCGTACTCAAGTCATTGAGCAAGGAACGTGCGCTATTGGCGGCGAAGATGAATGGTTGAGACGGTTGATTCAACATGGCGTGCAATCGTCACCTACGACCCCGGCCGCACAAGGAAGGCGACATGACTGTAAACATCAATAACCTCACCATCACTACACCCCTACCGACATCGGCGAAGAACCCGGTCGCGCTTGAGATGAAAGGCTCGGAGGCGATCGCGAAATACCCCAGCATCATCAAGGTGCTGGACGACGGGTCTGTCCAGCTCTCGGCACCCACAAAAGGCGCGTCGAGCAAAAGTACACGGCGAACCCGTTGCGAGTGGTCTGAATCCACAAATTGGACGCTGGCGAGTGCAACTGAACACCTGAACCGGCAAACGATGCGACTTACCAAAGTCAACTCTGCACAAAAGGTGGTGGTTTCGCAGATGCATGTGAGAGGTGATGACGGACCGCCCGTCAAGGTGTTCTGGAACAAGGGCAGCCTCACCCTGGGTTTTCGCCGGACCTATAACCAAGCAACGCCAACTAACATGGCGGTGCTGGAAAATGTGCCGCTGGGTGCCGAGTTCACCGTGACCCTACAGGCCACCGCCCAGGGCCAGATAACAGTGACTGCGAAATGCAACGGCGCTTCCGGATCCTGCGGTCCTCTTCAATTCGATAAGACGTGGAGTTCACAGCGCTTCGAATTCCATGGCGGCGTCTACAATCAGGTCGATCAAACTGAAACGACGCCGGCTGACGATGGTTCGATTTGCATCATCTCCACGCTTTCGCTCACCCATCGCTGATAACCAGCAATGCCCACCCCGTGTTCACCTCACACTACATCCGTAGAAAGGAACGATCATGCAAACGACAGGTAATACTCTTCTGGTCACCGGCGGCGGCAGCGGTATCGGCCTGGAATTGGCCAAGGCGTTTTCAGCCCTGGGCAACGAGGTGATCATCGCCGGGCGGCGCGAGTCGGTGTTGCGTCAGCAGGTGGCGGATAACCCCGGCCTGCAGTACAAAGTGCTGGACGTCAGCGATGCCGAAGATCTGCAGCGCGTGGCACAGGCGTTGATCCGCGACTACCCGACTTTGAACGGCGTGCTGCATGCCGCGGGCATCATGCGCGGCGAATCACTCAGAGCAGGCCCCACCGAACTGGATGCCACCATCACCACCAACCTACTAGGCCCCATGCGTCTGGACGGCTGGCTACTGCCGCACTTTTTGCAACAACCTCACGCGACGATCATTACCGTGTCTTCAGGGCTGGCGTTTCTGCCATTAGCCCTCACGCCCAGCTACAGCGCCAGCAAAGCGGCGATTCATTCCTACACGCAGTCACTGCGCTATCAATTGAAAGACACCTGTGTGCGCGTGCATGAAATCGCTCCGCCCTACGTACAAACCGAGTTGATGGGCCAACGTCAGGCGAACGATCCCCATGCCATGCCGTTGCGTGAGTTCATCGACGAGGTGATGGCAATCTTCGAGCACTCACCGGATGCGGACGAAATTCTGGTGGAACGGGTGAAGCCATTGCGCTTCGCCGAGCGCGGCGAGGATTACACGGAATTCTTCAGGCGGTTCAACGATCAGATGGCGGCGGCGAGGGAGGGAGAATAACGCCGTACATCAGGCTTGGCGGCTGGCGAAATGTTGACGTTTGGTATTCAAACCGGCATACCCGCAAAGCCCTTTCTGCTCCAGCCGGGCAAAGGTGGGCTGTGGATCGACGAGCCAAGTGTTACAATCCGCCACTTCAAATCAGCGCTCAAGGCGCTGAACATCCGTGAACGCAGTCAGTACGACACCCGCCACGCCTACGCAACTCTGTGCCTGATGCCTGGGATGAACCCCGCGTTCATCGCCAATCAGCTCGGCCATAGCGTAGAGCTGTTGCTCTCTACCTACGCGAAATGGATCAGCTCCTCCTCGGACTGGAGGGAGCTGGAGAAGCTGCCGCCCCGAGTCGAACGGGCCGAAAAATGGCCCGACAGCGCCGGGATAGCCTAAATACACCTCTGGAACCCCCGCAGGACAAGCACTTGATCTCCACAGCCAACATCACCATGCAGTTCGGCTCCAAGCCCCTGTTCGAGAACGTCTCCGTCAAATTCAACAACGGCAACCGCTACGGCCTGATCGGCGCCAACGGTTGCGGCAAGTCGACCTTCATGAAAATCCTGGGCGGCGATCTGGAGCCCAGCGCCGGCCAGGTGATGCTCGAGCCCAATACGCGCCTGGGCAAGCTGCGTCAGGATCAGTTCGCCTATGAACAGTTCAGTGTCATCGACACAGTGATCATGGGTCACAGCCAACTGTGGAAGGTCAAGGCAGAACGCGACCGCATCTACTCGCTGCCGGAAATGACCGAGGAAGACGGCATGGCCGTCGCCGAGCTGGAAACCGAGTTCGCTGAAATGGACGGCTACACCGCCGAATCGCGTGCTGGCGAACTGCTGCTGGGCCTGGGTATTCCGCTGGAGCAGCATTTCGGTCCGATGAGCGAAGTGGCGCCGGGCTGGAAACTGCGCGTGCTGCTGGCCCAGGCGCTGTTCTCCGATCCGGACGTGCTGCTGCTCGACGAGCCGACCAACCACCTGGACATCAACACCATCCGCTGGCTGGAAAACGTGCTCACGGCGCGCAACAGTACCATGGTGATCATTTCCCACGACCGTCACTTCCTCAACAGTGTCTGCACCCACATGGCCGACCTGGACTACGGTGAACTGCGTCTGTTCCCAGGCAACTACGACGAGTACATGACCGCAGCCACCCAGGCCCGCGAGCAGTTGCTCTCGGACAACGCCAAGAAGAAAGCACAGATCGCCGAGCTGCAGACCTTCGTCAGCCGCTTCTCGGCCAACGCCTCCAAGGCCAAGCAGGCCACTTCCCGGGCCAAGCAGATCGACAAGATCCAACTGGCCGAGGTCAAGCCCTCCAGCCGGGTCAGTCCGTTCATCCGCTTCGAACAGACCAAGAAACTGCACCGTCAGGCTGTGGTCGTGGAAAAAATGGCCAAGGCCTTCGACGACAAGGTGCTGTTCAAGAACTTCGACATCACCGTCGAAGCCGGCGAGCGCGTGGCGATCATCGGCCCCAACGGCATCGGCAAGACCACGCTGCTGCGCACCCTGGTCGGTGAACTGCAGCCCGACGCCGGTTCGGTCAAGTGGACCGACAGCGCCGAGGTGGGTTACTACGCGCAGGATCATGCCCACGACTTCGAAGACGACGTGACCCTGTTCGACTGGATGGGTCAGTGGACCAGTGGCGAGCAGGTCATCCGTGGCACGCTCGGCCGCATGCTGTTCTCCAACGACGAGATTCTCAAGTCGGTCAAAGTGATTTCCGGTGGTGAGCAAGGCCGTATGCTGTTCGGCAAGCTGACCCTGCAGAAGCCCAACGTGCTGGTGATGGACGAGCCGACCAACCACTTGGACATGGAATCCATCGAGGCGCTGAACCTGGCGCTGGAGAACTATCCGGGCACCCTGCTGTTCGTCAGCCATGACCGCGAGTTCGTATCCTCGCTGGCTACGCGCATCATCGAGCTGTCAGCTGATGGCGTGATCGACTTCAGCGGCACTTACGATGACTACCTGCGTAGTCAGGGTGTGGTGTTCTAAGTCCTCACGGACGATGCACAAAGGGCTGCTCGGCAGCCCTTTTTTGCGAGCGCTGTTCAGCTGGGTTGCAGGGCACCTGCCGGAAGGCGAATCCTGAATTGCGCCCCGCCCAAGGCGGACTGCGCCGCCGTCAGGGTTCCGCCCTGCCCCTCGATGGCTCGACGGCTGATCGCCAAGCCCAGGCCGAAGCCACCGGTACTGCGGTCTCGGCTGCGGTCCAGACGATAGAACGGCTGGAAAATTCGCTCGCGTTCTTCGGGCGGAATGCCGATGCCATCATCCTCGACCGTCAGCAGACAAGCCCGGTCGGCTTCCTGGGTCAGGCGCAGCAGCAGGCGTCGGTCGCAGTAGCGCATGGCGTTGCGCACCAGATTCTGTACCGCCCGCGCTGTCAGCCGCGGATCGAGCACGAAGCGCGGCAGCCCCTCATCGGCGTGCACCTCCCATTGGACGCCGCGCCCGTCGAGCTCTTCGGCGAAACCCCCGATCACGCTGTCGACCAGTTCGACCAGCGACACCTCCACCCGCTCGCGCACCTGCTCGGCGTTGTCCAGCCGGCTGTAGGACAAAAGCTCCAGCACCAGTTCGTCCAGCTCGCGCACATGCCCGACCAGTTCCAGCAGACGCTTGCGACTGGCGGCGGGCACCTCGTCGAACAGCAGTACCAAGCCGAAGTCCAGCCGGGTCAAAGGCGTACGTAGCTCGTGGGAGACGGCATCGAGCAGCTCGCGCTGCTGCCTGACCTGACGCTCCAGGTCGCCAGCCATGGTGTCGAACACCCCAGCCAGCTCGCCGATGTTGGAGCGCGGGGAAATCTGCGTGCGCTCGGACATCTCGCCGCGCCCCAGGCGTCGGGCGGTGTCCTTGAGCCGCTCCAGGTCACGCCAGTGCGGCCAGACCCACAGCAGCAGGCAGCCGAGCATGGCCGCGCCGATCAGTACCGTCACGCCCCACGACAACACGTTGATGTCCAGCGGGTCCGGTGGCGAGTTCAGACGCACGAACCAATTGCGATCCAGCGGCGCCATGATGGTCTGGTAATAACCCCAGTCCGCCAGGCGCAGGGCGTGCTGCCCGCGTTCCAGGCGTGCGCGCTCGGCTGGCTTGAGATCCGGGTCGTCCATGCGCAGCAGTTGCACCTGCAAGGGTGCGAACGCGGCAGCCAGTTCCTGCTCCACCTGCGGCCAGCGTGACTGAGGCGCCTGCTGGAACTGACGGACGATCAGCGATTGCACACCACGGGTCTGATCCAGGTTGTAGGCCATGAAACGATCGTGGAACGCACCGACGATGGCATCGGGAATCAGCAGCAGCGCGCCGGCGTAGGCGACGATGATCAGCAGGTAGAGTCGTACCAGGAACTTGAGCATGGCGGCTCAGTACTCCCACTCGACCCGGCTGAACAAGTAACCCTTGCCCCACACAGTCTTGATCTTGCGTGCTTCGCCGGCGTGATCGTCGAACTTGCGCCGCAGCTTGGAGATCGCCACGTCCACGGAGCGGTCGGTGCCGTTGAACTCGATACCACGCAGCTGCTGCAGGATACGGTCGCGACTGAGCACCTCGCCGGCATTGCGCGCCAGCACCACCAGCAGGTTGTACTCACCACTGGACAACTCGACCTCGGCGCCGCGCCAACTGACTGTTCGCTCGGCCAGATCGATGCTCAGCCCACCGATTTCGATCAGCTCGTGGTCCAGGCGCGGCTCGCCCACGCTGCTACGGCGCAGCAAAGTGCGTACACGGGCCAGCAACACTCGTGGCTCGCACGGCTTGTTAACGTAGTCATCGGCCCCCATCTCCAGGCCCAATACCTGATCATGGCTGTCATCGCGAGCGGTGAGCATGAGGATGGGCAGGCTCTGCGACTCCTGGCGCAGCAGGCGACAGACCTGCAATCCATCCATTCCGGGCAGCATCAGGTCGAGCACCACCAGGTCCGGACGCTGGCGGCGGAACTCCTCGAGCACGTGGTCGCCACGGGCGATTACCCGGACATGGAAATCGTTGCGTTGCAGGTAGCTGGCGATCAGCTCCGACAGCGCGCTGTCGTCTTCGACCAAGAGTATGTTGGGCATGGGCGCTTGAGGGTCATCAGAGGGAAAAGGCCGACACGGCCCGTTGCCCGCAGGATATAGAATCCTACGCAGCGCACAGCACGCTCCTTACACTTTTTCACACACGACCTACATAGCTTAACAGCCCGCACGCGAACGGCTGCCGTAGCATAGGCACGATCCTATCTGGAAGATCCGTATGTCTATTCCCTTCTTCAAGCGCCGTCTGGCGCTTTTGACCGTGCTGGGCTTGGTCCTGGCCGGTTGCGACGATGCCAACGATCAGGAAACCGACGCGCCGGCCCCGCAGGTGCGGGTCGAGACCGTGCAGCCGCAGGCTCTGGCCATCAGCACCGAACTGAGCGGGCGTATTCTGGCGCCCAGGACGGCCGAGGTACGCGCCCGCATCGCCGGCGTGGTGCTCAAGCGGGTGTACCGCGAAGGCAGCGACGTCAAGCAAGGCGATGTGCTGTTCCTGATCGACCCGGCACCGTTCAAGGCCGATCACGACAGCGCTCGCGCTGCCCTCGCCCGCGCCGAGGCTACCTTGTACCAGGCACGGCTTCAGGAGCAGCGCTACCGGCAGTTGGTCGAAGAAAATGCCGTGAGCCGTCAGGAATACGACAACGCCCGTGCCGCGTTCCTGCAGGGCGGTGCCCAGGTGGCCGAGGCCAAGGCAGCACTGGAGCGTGCGCGACTGAACTTGGGCTACGCCACGGTCACCGCACCGATTTCAGGCCGTATCGGCCGCGCGCTGGTCACCGAGGGCGCTTTGGTCGGACAGAGCGAGGCCACCGAGATGGCCGTCATCCAGCAACTCGACCCGATCCATGCCGACGTCACCCAGTCGACCCGCGACCTCAATGCCTTGCGCCGCGCCCTGCGCGCCGGCGAATTGCAGCAGGTCGGCCCCGACCAGGCCCGCGCCACGCTGATTCAGGACGACGGCAGTGCCTACCCGCTGCCGGGCAAGCTGTTGTTCTCCGACATCAGCGTCGACCCGAGCACCAACCAGATTACCTTGCGCAGCGAGTTCCCCAATCCAGACCTGGACCTGCTGCCCGGCAGCTATGTGCGCGTGCGACTGGAGCAGGCGGTACAGCCCAAGGGCCTGAGCGTGCCGCAGCGGGCGATTCTGCGCGACAGCGCTGGCGTACCCAAGGTGCTGGTGGTCGATGACCAGCAGCGTATCGACGAGCGCCAGGTGGTCCTGGGCAGTGCCCAGGGTGACCGCTGGATCGTCAGCGAAGGGCTGACGCCTGGCGAACGCGTGGTGGTCGAGGGCCTGCAGCACGTCAAGGTCGGAGATCAAGTGCAAGTCGACGCCGACAAGTCCGCTCAACCCCTCGTCAAGCACACCGGCCAGTGAGGGCCTGACCCATGCCGCAGTTCTTCATCGACCGCCCGATTTTCGCTTGGGTGGTCGCCTTGTTCATCCTGCTCGCCGGCGCGCTGGCCATTCCGCAGTTGCCGGTCGCCCAGTACCCCGACGTCGCGCCGCCGCAGGTGGAAATCTACGCCGTGTACCCAGGCGCCTCGGCGCAGACCATGGATGAGAGCGTGGTCAGCGTTATCGAGCAGGAGCTCAATGGCGCCGACAATCTGCTGTATTTCGAATCCCAGAGCAGCCTGGGCAGCGCCACCATCACCGCCACCTTCGAGCCCGGCACGGTGCCCGACCTGGCTCAGGTCGATGTGCAGAACCGTGTGAAAGTGGTCGAGTCGCGTCTGCCGCGACCGGTCACTCAGCAAGGCCTGCAAGTGGAGAAGGTCTCCACTGGCTTTCTGTTGCTCGGCACCCTCACCTCCGAAGACGGCAGCTACGACGAAATCGCCCTGAGCGATCTGCTGGCGCGCAACGTCATGAACGAGATCCGCCGCATAAAGGGTGTCGGCAAGGCCCAGCTCTATGGCTCGGAACGGGCCATGCGGATCTGGATCGATCCGGCCAAGCTGGTCGGCTTCGCCCTCACGCCTCAGGACGTGGCCAGCGCCATTACGGCGCAGAACGCGCAGGTGGCGCCTGGCAGCATCGGCGATCTGCCCACCCGGCCGACCCAGGAAATCACCGCCAACGTGGTGGTCAAAGGTCAGCTCAGCACGCCAGAAGAGTTTGCCGCCATCGTGCTGCGGGCTAATCCCGATGGCTCGGTGGTCACCGTTGGCGATGTCGCTCGCGTCGAGATCGGCGCCCAGGAGTACCAATACGGCACGCGCCTGAACGGCAAGGCGACCAGCGCGTTCAGCGTCAAGCTGTCCCCGGGTGCCAACGCCATGGAAACGGCCACGCTGGTGCGGCAGAAGATGGACGAGCTGTCGCGCTACTTCCCTGCCGGGGTCAAATACGACATCCCTTACGACACCTCGCCGTTCGTCAAGGTCTCGATCAAGCAGGTGATCAGCACTCTATTCGAAGCGATGCTGCTGGTGTTCGCGGTGATGTTCCTGTTCCTGCAGAACATCCGTTACACCCTGATCCCCACCCTTGTCGTGCCAGTCGCACTCATGGGCACCTTCGCCGTGATGCTCGCGCTGGGTTTCTCGGTCAATGTGCTGACCCTGTTCGGCATGGTGCTGGCCATCGGCATCCTGGTCGATGATGCCATCGTGGTGGTGGAAAACGTCGAGCGGATCATGGCCGAGGAAGGTCTAGGTCCCAAGGAGGCGACGCGCAAGGCGATGGGGCAGATCAGCGGCGCGATCATCGGCATCACCCTGGTGCTGGTGGCCGTATTCCTGCCCATGGCCTTCATGAAAGGCTCGGTGGGCGTGATCTACCAGCAATTTTCGCTGTCGATGGCGGTGTCGATCCTGTTCTCCGCTTTCCTGGCGCTGAGCCTTACGCCCGCCCTGTGCGCGACCCTGCTCAAGCCCATCGCCAAAGGCGAGCATCATGAGCGTAAAGGCTTTTTCGGCTGGTTCAATCGCCGTTTCGAGGGCATGAGCCAGGGATACCAGCGCTGGGTCGCCCATGCCCTGGCCCGCAGTGGCCGCTACCTGCTGCTGTACGGTTTGCTGGTGGCGGTGCTGGGCTATGGCTTCAGCCAGTTGCCCAGCGCCTTCCTGCCCACCGAGGACCAGGGTTACACCATCACCGACATCCAGTTGCCCCCAGGGGCAAGCCGCATGCGTACCGAACAGGTCGCCGCGCAGATCGAAGCCCACAACGCCCAAGAGCCGGGCGTGGGCAACACCACGATGATCCTCGGCTTCAGCTTCTCGGGCACTGGCCAGAACGCGGCGCTGGCCTTCACCACGCTCAAGGACTGGTCCGAGCGTGGCGCCGACGACAGCGCGCAGTCGATCGCCGATCGCGCGACCATCGCGTTCTCGGCGCTCAAGGATGCCGTGGCCTACTCGGTGCTGCCGCCGCCGGTGGACGGACTGGGCGAGTCGACCGGCTTCGAGTTCCGCCTGCAGGACCGCGGCGGCATGGGCCATGCCGGTCTCATGGCGGCCCGCGACGAGCTGCTGGCCCAGGCACGCAAGAGCAAGGTGCTGACCAACGTACGGGAGGCATCGTTGGCCGAGAGCCCGCAGGTGCAACTGGAAGTGGACCGCCGTCAGGCCAATGCGCTGGGTGTGTCCTTCGCCGACATCGGCGCGGTGCTCGATACCTCGGTGGGCTCTAACTACGTCAACGACTTCCCCAACCAGGGCCGCATGCAACGCGTGGTGGTTCAAGCCGAGGGCGATCAACGCAGCCAGGTCGAGGATCTGCTGAAGATCCACGTGCGCAACGCCAGCGGCAAGATGGTGCCGCTCGGCGCTTTCGTGCAGGCACGCTGGCTCAGCGGCCCGGTGCAACTGACGCGCTACAACGGTTACCCGGCGGTGTCGATTTCCGGTGAGCCAGCAGCAGGCCACAGCTCGGGCGAGGCAATGGCGGAAATCCAGCGCCTGGTCGATGCGCTGCCCGCCGGCAGTGCGCTGGAATGGACTGGTCTGTCCTTGCAGGAGCGCTTGTCCGGTAGCCAGGCACCTGTGCTGTTGGCCCTGTCGCTGCTGGTGGTGTTCCTGTGCCTGGCAGCGCTCTACGAGAGCTGGTCGATCCCTACGGCGGTGCTGCTGGTGGTGCCGCTGGGCGTATTGGGTGCGGTGCTGGCGGTGACCCTGCGCGGCATGCCCAACGACGTATTCTTCAAAGTCGGCCTGATCACCCTGATCGGTCTGTCGGCGAAGAATGCGATCCTGATCATCGAGTTCGCCAAGAGCCTGGTCGATCAAGGCGTGGACGCCGCCGATGCGGCCATGCAGGCCGCCAAACTGCGATTGCGCCCCATCGTCATGACCTCGCTGGCGTTCATCCTCGGCGTGGTGCCGCTGGCCATTGCCAGCGGTGCCAGCTCGGCCAGCCAGCAAGCCATTGGCACCGGCGTGATCGGCGGCATGCTCAGTGCGACCCTGGCCGTGGTGTTCGTGCCGGTGTTCTTCGTGGTGGTCATGCGTATTGCCGGTCACCGCAGCGCCAAGCCGGACGCCTGACTGGACAAGCCAGGCGTTGAATGAGAGGGTTCCGGGCAGTCACTGTCCGGAGCCCTTTTCAATGCCTGCTGCCCTGCCCCCCTGTTCCGTTCTGATCCTCGCCGGAGGCCGTGGCCAGCGCATGGGCGGGCGTGACAAGGGCTTGCTGCCTTGGCGTGGCGAACCGCTGGTGGCGCACATACAGCGTGTGGTCCGGCCGCTCACCGATGACCTGGTGATCTCGTGCAACCGCAACCAGCAGGTCTATGCCGGATTCGCCGACTGCTGCGTGGGCGATGAAGACAGGGATTATCCAGGACCGCTCGCAGGCGTGATCGCCGGCTTGCAGGTGGTGCGTCATGAATGGGTGGTGGTACTGGCGTGTGATTCGCCGCTGATCGACCGTGAATTGATCGACGCCCTGCGCCAGCTCGCGGCGGCCGAAGAGGCCACCGCGATGGTGAGTCAGAGCGGGTATTGGCAGCCGATGTTCAGCGTTCTACCTCGGCGGCTCAAGCCAGTGCTTCAACAAGCCTGGCAGAATGGCGAACGCAGCTTGCAGAAAGCGCTATCGCAGCAACACCTGAGCGCACTGGAATGTGCTGCCGACGACCGCAGGTTAAGCAATTTCAACAATCCGGCGCTGCTGGACCTCTAGCATACGCGTGCCGCTACAGTGCAGGCGGTGATACAGCGCCCACTAGAGGAAGCCGAGGAGCGCGGCAGAGTTCAACGCAACTCACCTTCACATGATCAGTGGAGGCAAAGGGCGTCATGCTGAACCAATAGCGATCGGCAGACGTCCACCGCCAAATCACCTGCGAGCCAAGATCATGATCCACGACCCCGTCGCTACTGCCTTGCAATACTTCAAGGACCATCGCTTGATGCTCACAACCGCTGAGTCCTGCACCGCCGGAGCCATGGTCACGCTGCTGGCCGCATTACCTGGGGCTGGTGAGGTGCTGGAAAGCGGCTACGTGGTGTATTCGCCCAGCGCCAAGCGCCGCCTGTTGGGCGTCAGCCCCGAGACGATCGAGCGTTATGGTCTGACCAGCGAGGCCGTGGCATGGGAGATGGCGCTCGGTGCGTTGAAGGACAGTGACGCCAGCGTGGCCATAGCCACCACTGGGGTAGCCGGGCCGGCTCCGCAGCCTGGCGTTTCACCGGGTACGATGTGCTTCGCGTGGGCGTTC
Organism: Pseudomonas sp. SC11; assembly: GCF_047039205.1. Taxonomy (NCBI): domain Bacteria; kingdom Pseudomonadati; phylum Pseudomonadota; class Gammaproteobacteria; order Pseudomonadales; family Pseudomonadaceae; genus Pseudomonas; species Pseudomonas sp. SC11. The sequence goes on from NZ_CP178183.1 coordinate 2,955,524, forward strand.
GCCGGTCACCCCGTTGCAGTGTTTACCCGCAGCCAGCGTTTTTTCGGCGAACGCGCAGCGGTCATGCATGAAGGTGCGATCTATGGGCTGTCTCGGGTGGCTCACTATCATCAGCGTTGGTTGCGCGGTGAACGGGCTTGACGCCAGCGCTGGAAAACTTCTGCACATCCACGAGTGGCGCAACGAATTCGGGGCCCTGCCCCGAAGGCCGCCAGCGCACATCGGACAGCCCATAGCGCTCAGCCATTGGCCGGCTGACCTTCTTGATGGAATGCTGGCCAAACCGGGGAATGATGCCCACACCCGCGTCGCAGCTTGCCCAGTGCCAAGCTGCGGCATTATCCATACGTTCCAGCCGAATGATAAAAGTCCGGTATTCCCCATGAAGCGCGTACTCGATCACGTACAACTGCTGTCCTGCCATTGGACTCTCCTCATCAGTTCAGGCTAATGGAGCGGGCACTGAATCAAAAAATTCCGTTTTTTTGACTGATTGGTCACTCAACAGATCCAACGCGTCGTTCAGAACTCCCCACCCGCACCTTTGGTCCCACCATTACGACCTACAGCGGAGACACAGCGTGCACGATATCGACTCTCACTCCTGCCAACAGGGCGAACCGCAACGCGACAGCGGTGGCTGGCTGCTGCTCGAGCACTACGCTGCCCTGGGCGATGGCCGATCAGTGGCGCTGATCGGCCTGGATGGTTCGATCGATTGGTGGTGCGTCCCGCACATGGACTCTCCCCCCCTGTTCGACCGGCTGCTGGCCCCCTCCACCGGAGGCTTCTTCGCCGTCACGCCACGCGAACCGTTCCACGTCCAGCGCCGGTATCTACCTGACAGCAATGTGCTGGAAACCCTGTACATCACCGCCAATGGTCGCGCCAGACTCACCGAATCGCTGAACAGCGGCCCGGCCGGTCGCCTGCCCTGGGCTGAGCTGGCCCGCCGTATCGAAGGCGTCGAAGGCGAAGTCGAGTTCGACATCGCCATCGACTTCGGCACCCAGGCCGACACCATCAGCCCCTACCTGACGCCCAACGACAACGGCTGCGTGTTCCACGCCGGTCATATCCTTGGTCTGTTCCTGCATGACGCGCGCACGGAAATCGAGCGCAAGGATGACATGGGCGTGCGCGCCCGCGTGTCGGTCGGCCCAGGCCAGCGCAGCATCGTGGCGTTGATCGCCGGGCACGATGAGCCGCTGGTGGTGCCCCCGCTGAGCCTGATCGATGCGCGCATCGACGGCTCCGACCGGGAATGGCGCCAGTGGTCACAAAGCCTGGTTTACGATGGCCCTTTCAAGGGCCTGGTGGTGCGCAATGCCCTGGCGCTCAAGCTGCTGCTGTCCTCGCCCAGCGGTTCGATCATGGCTGCGGCCACCACCTCGTTGCCCGAGCGCATCGGCGGTGCGAAGAACTACGACTACCGCTTCGCCTGGATCCGTGATGCCGGCTACACCATCGAAGCCTTCCTCGGTATCGGTGCCCAGCCCGAAGCCAAGGCCGCCTTCACCTGGCTGTTGCGGCGGGTGAAAGAACATGGGGCGCAGGTGTTCTACACGCTCGACGGTGCGCTGGGCGATTGCACCCGCCCCCTCGACCTGCCCGGCTACAAGCATTCCCCGCCGGTGGTCGGCAACGATGCCCGGGATCAACTGCAGCACGGCGTGTTCGGCGACATCTTCGAGACCGCGCGCTGTTTCATCGACAGCGGCAATATCCTTGATGCCGTGAGCGCCGCGACGTTGGCCCACTTGGCCGACCAATGTGCCGACTGCTGGCGCCTACCCGACTCCGGTATCTGGGAACTGCCCGAGCCGCAGCATTACACTATGTCCAAGGTCAGCAGTTGGCAAGCCCTGACCCGTGCCATCGAACTGGCCGATGGCGGTCATCTGCCCACCACCTGCCGCGAGCGCTGGGTGCGCGAGCGGGAGCGTATTCACGTATGGATAGAAACCCACGGCTGGAGCGAGAAGCACCAGGCCTACCTGTTCTACCCCGGCAGCGATCGGCTGGATGCCTCCATCGCCCTGGCAGTGCGCTTCGGCTACCCATCCAGAGCACGTTTGAACAGTACGTTGGAGGCGGTGCAGCAGGCACTGGGTAGCGGCGCCTACCATTATCGCTACAGTGGAGCCGAGCAAGAGGAAGGGTGTTTTCTCGCTTGCACGTTCTGGCTGATCGAGGCCTGGGCCATACTCGATCAGCGTGGCCGTGCCGAGCAGGCTTACGACCAGGCGCTATCCGGGCTGGCCCATGGCGTGGGTATCTATTCGGAAATGGTCGACCCAAGTACGGGGCATTATCTGGGCAACCTGCCCCAGGGACTGACTCACCTGGCCGCGTTGCGTGCGGCGTTGGCCATTGGTGGCTACGCCCCCCAGCGCTGAGGCGCGCAGGTCCGGGCGCGCCAGGCAGCGCGCTCGGACGGCACAGTCATTCGGTGGGCGATTCGGTGTCGATCATCGGCGGCACCTTGGCTAACGGAAACGCCCGACGTTGCGTTGCACGCCGCGCGACTGGCCGTGGATCGAGGGGCTCGAGGCGCTGAGCCTGGCCAGTCTCCAGGGCTCGCTGGATTGCGGCGACCACTCTCACATCGCGCCGCCCCTCCTCTCCATCGGGCTCCGGATTCTCGTTGTTGAGGATGCAATCGGAGAAGTAAGCGGTTTCACCAGCGAATTGATCCACAACCGGATTGACGTGGACCCGCGTTTCGCCGTCGATGGTGGCTCGATAGCTGATGGCGACGCCTTCGCCATAGCCGAAACACGGCGACGCCTCGATCTCGCCCTTGGTGCCCAGCAGTTGGAAACGCTCGCTGTCGGGCAAGGTGTAGCTCACGGTGAATTGTGCCAGGCGCTCGTCGGGGAAGCGCAGGCTCACCGTCACGGTGTCCCAGGTATTGATCGATGACCCCGGTGAATGCACGCCGATCGCCGACACCTCGATGGGTTCGGCATTGAACAGCTGACGCACCATGTTCAGCGGGTACGGCCCCATGTCAGGCACAGGACCGGCCTCGAAACCGCTTTGCGCGCGATGATTGCTGGGTTTGACCCGTTGGGTGAAGATCGACGTGAACAACCGTGGGTCACCGAAGTTACCAGCATGCACGCGCTCGACCATGTCCAGGGTGCCGGGCTCGCAGTGCAGGCGGTAGGCGATCATCAGTTTGGCGCCGGAGCGCTGCGCCGCGTCGATCATGGCCTGGCAATCGGCCTCACTGACCCCCATGGGTTTTTCCAGCAGCACGTGAATGCCCGCTTCGAGCGCTGGAACCACGAATTCGCGGTGGCGAAAGTTTGGCGTGGCAACGTACACCGCATCCACTTCACCGCTGCTCAAGAGCGCGGCGTACTCTTCATAGGCATAAGCCTTGAGCGCGTAGCGCTCGGCCAGAAGCCTGGCCTTCTGTGGGTCGCCCGTCACCAATGCAGTGATCACCGAGTTATCGGTCTGACCGATACCTGGCATGAACGCACCCTGGGAAATCGAGCCGCCGGCTACCACGCCATAACGGACTTTGCCTGTTGCCTTGGGCATCTTGCCCCTCCTGGTGGTCTGTGACTGTCAAGGAAGTGGGCAAGTGGCGCAGGGCCTGAGTTCCAAAAATCTACCGGGTGGCCCACGTGAACCTCAGGCCTGCAGACTCACTGATTGATGATCCAAGTCCCATGTTTGCGCGCTTCTTGCGCCAGACGCCGGGCGCGACCCAGCCCCCAGAGCAAGGCACGCGTGGTGGTTTCGCCAGGCCTTTGGTCATAGACACGCTCATGGATGCACGCACCGTCAGCTTCGTAGATCCCAATGAACAACTGCGTAGCGCCGGTTCGCGACAAGCGCGTCTGTACCTCGAGCAACGTGCCGTCATCGAGGGTTTGCTGGTGAACCTGATGGTTGAGGCCTGGGTCGCACCAGCGCTTGTAGTCATCGCCTCGCTTGAGCATGTCGCGTCCTCCCTGATGTGTATTCGATGGTAGGTCATGCCGATGTGGGGTGGCCCCCTCAAGCACCAGGTGATCTGCTCGAAGGATAGCCTTCCAGACGAGTGCTGGCGATCTGTGCGGACCAACAGCATCCCGTGCATCCCGTGGCGCTGCGACGATCTTCTATTCTCAACCTCAAGGCGACGCGCCTGCTACTCCAATGCAGGCCCTGGCCGGACGTTTTGAACCGACGTCCGGTCAGGCTTCTCGAAGACTGTTCCACCGTCATCGGAGGCGTGCGTGCCTCTCTGGAGCCGACATGAAGATCAACAACCGCCTCAACTGCGCCCTGCTCAGCCTGGGCTGCGCCCTGTCCACCGCCAATGCCGCCGATCCACCCAAGGTCGATGTGCTGGTCGTCGGCGGTGGCATCATGAGCTCCACCCTGGCCATCTGGCTCAACGAACTGGAGCCGAGTTGGTCGATGCAGATGATCGAGCGGCTGGACAAGGTCGCCGAGGAAAGCTCCAACGGCTGGAACAACGCCGGCACCGGCCATTCGGCTTTGGCCGAGCTGAACTACACACCGGAGAAAGACGGCAAGATCGATATCACCAAGGCCGTGGAAATCAACGAGTCGTTCCAGATCACCCGCCAGTTCCTCGCCTGGCAGGTCAAGCAGGGCGTACTGAGGAACCCGCGTTCGTTCATCAACTCCACGCCGCACATGAGCTTCGTCTGGGGCGACGACAATATCCGCTTCCTGCGCAAGCGTTACGAAGCGCTGCAGGCCAGCCCGCTGTTCCGGCCGATGCAGTACTCCGAGGACCCCGAGCAGATCCGCAAGTGGGTGCCTTTGATGATGGAGGGGCGCGACCCCGATCAAAAACTGGCGGCGACCTGGACACCCATCGGCACCGACGTCAATTTTGGCGAAATCACCCGCCAGTACGTGGCCTACCTGCAAAGCCGGCCGAACTTCGACCTCAAGCTGTCCAGCGAGGTCCAGGACATTACCCGCAACGACGACGGCTCGTGGCATGTGACGTACAAGAATCTCAAGGACGGCAGCCGCCAGTCGACCGATGCCAAGTTCCTGTTCATCGGCGCGGGCGGTGCCGCGCTGCCGCTGCTGCAGAAGTCAGGCATCGACGAGGCCAAGGACTATGCCGGCTTCCCGGTGGGCGGCTCGTTCCTGGTCACCGAGAACCCGGCCATCGCCCTGCGGCACATGGCAAAAGCCTACGGCATCGCCGCCACCGGCGCGCCGCCGATGTCGGTGCCGCACCTGGACACGCGGGTACTGGACGGCAAGCGCATGATCCTGTTCGGGCCGTTCGCGACCTTTTCCACCAAATTCCTCAAGGAAGGCTCGCTGCTCGACCTGTTCGCCAGCATGAGCGTGCACAACACCTGGCCCATGGTTCGCGTCGGGGTCCGTGAGTTCGACCTGGTCAAGTACTTGGTCGGCCAAGTCATGCAGTCCGACGACGATCGTTTCGAAGCGCTGCAGACTTACTTCCCCCATGCCAAGAAGGAAGATTGGCGACTGTGGCAGGCCGGCCAGCGCGTGCAGATCATCAAGAAAGACCCGGACCAGGGCGGTGTACTCAAGCTCGGTACCGAAGTGGTCGCCTCCAAGGACGGCAGCATCGCCGGCCTGCTGGGCGCCTCGCCGGGCGCCTCGACCGCGCCACCGATCATGCTCGACCTGCTCAACCGAGTGTTCAAGGACAAGCTCGCAACACCTGAATGGCAACAGAAAATCAAGCAGATCATCCCGTCCTACGGCCTGCACTTGAACGATCACCCGGACAAGGTCCAGCAGGAGTGGGACTACACCAACGAGGTGCTGCAACTGTCTCCGGCACCGAACATCGACACGCGCCAGGACCCGCGTAACCCGGGCGACATCGATCCCATCGGTCAGAAAAACACCAAAGACACCAATCCAGACCTCAAACCCTGAGTATCGAGACCTTTCCGGCAGACCTCGCACAGGCTGCCGGAGCCCCCTCCAGCCGCTTCTGCGGCTTAGCCAAGCCCGTTCAACGCCAGCACCTTCAATCAGCGTTCCGGCAAACAGGCTGAACCTTCATCGGATCACGTCAGTCGCTGTTTAGAGACACAGTCCACTGTGCACGACCGTAACCGTGAGGAATTTCCATGAATGCCACCTCTGTCGAGGGCGCTACGGCGCACCCCGTTTCCCTGACCGTCAACGGTCAGGCCCGTACCGTACAGGTGCATCCCTGGACTACGCTGCTGGACCTGCTGCGCGAACAACTCGACCTGACGGGATCGAAGAAGGGCTGTGACCACGGTCAGTGCGGCGCGTGTACCGTGTTGCGCGACGGCAAGCGAGTCAACGCCTGTCTGACCTTGGCGATCCGCTGCGAAGGGGCCGATTTGGTCACCATCGAAGGATTGGCTGACGGCGATACATTGCATCCCCTGCAACGCGCCTTCATCAAGCAGGACGCGTTCCAGTGCGGCTACTGCACGCCTGGGCAGATCTGCTCGGCGGTCGGACTGGCCCGCGAAGGCCGTGCCCATACCCGGGAGGCCATCCGCGAGCACATGAGCGGCAACCTGTGTCGCTGCGGGGCTTACAGCAACATCATCGCGGCGGTCGAAGAAGCCCTGCCGCAGATGCGCGAGGTGAGCGAATGACGCCCTTCAGCTATCAGCACCCCACCTCCATCGCCGAGGCCCTGAACAGTGTCGGGCCGGGCGCACGCTTCATCGCTGGCGGCACCAACCTGGTCGACCTGATGAAGGAAAACATCGAGCGTCCCGAACGCCTGATCGACCTTTCCGGCCTGGGCCTGGACAGCATCCAGTCCACCGCCGACGGTGGCGTGCTGATCGGCGCTCTGGTGAGCAACGCCGACCTGGCCTGGCATCCGCTGATAGAACAGCACTATCCGTTGCTATCCGAAGCCATCCTGGCCGGCGCTTCGCCGCAGTTGCGCAACATGGCCAGCACCGGCGGCAACCTGTTGCAACGCACCCGGTGCTACTACTTCTATGACACTGGCACGCCCTGCAACAAACGCGAACCCGGCAGCGGCTGCCCGGCGCGCACAGGCCTGAACCGCATTCACGCCATCCTCGGTGCCAGCGAAGCGTGCGTTGCGACTCACCCTTCGGACATGTGCGTGGCCCTGGCGGCGCTGGAGGCCGTGGTGCACGTGCAGAGTCTTCGCGGCACGCGCTGCGTCGCCTTCAAGGATTTCCACCGCCTGCCCGGCGATGCACCTGAGCGTGACAATCAACTCGACAACGATGAACTGATCACCGCCATCGAGCTGCCCCCGGCGCGGTTCGCCGAACACGCTCGATACCTGAAGATTCGTGACCGGGCGTCCTATGCCTTTGCCTTGGTATCGGTCGCAGCAGCCCTGGATTTGCGCGGCGACGTCATCCAGCAAGCGCGCCTGGCACTCGGTGGCGTGGCGCACAAGCCCTGGCGCAACGAGGCGGCTGAGGCGCTGATGCAGGGACAGACCGTCTCGCCAGCACTCTTCGCCCGGGTGGCCAAGTTGGTCCTCGAAGACGCCGTTCCGCTCGATCACAACGGCTTCAAAGTCGAACTGGCCGAGCGCGCGATCATTCGCACCTTGACCGAAGCAGCGCTTGGTACCCCGCACAGAGGAAACACCCCATGAACAGTTTTACCTCCGCCATGGGCAAGCCCCTGGACCGCGTCGATGGCGTGGCCAAGGTCACCGGCCAGGCGCGCTATGCCGGCGAGTACCACGAAGACGGCCTGCTGCATGCCAGTGTGGTGTCGAGCACCATCGCCAGCGGCCGTATCCGCGCAATCGACATCGCCGCCGCCCTGCAGGTGCCTGGCGTGATTGCTGTGCTGCACCACCTGAACAGACCCCATGTCTCCAGTTACGACGATGATTACAGCGATGACGACTCGGCTGACGGGTCCCCTTTCCGTCCGCTGTACAACGACAAGGTCCTGTACAGCGGCCAGCCGATCGCGCTGGTGGTGGCCGACACGCTGGAGCTCGCCCGACATGCCGGGGCGTTGGTGACCGTGGAGTACGATCAGGATGACCATCGCACCGATCTGCTCGGTGCGCTTGCAGCCAGCCACGAAGCGCCGGCCGAGCTCCCCGAGCCGCGTGGTGATTTCGCCGGTGCCTATGCCACTGCGAGCACCACGCTGGACGCTACTTATGTCACTGCCAACGAATACCACAACCCGATGGAGCCACACGCCTCCACGGTGTTCTACAGAGCCGGCGATGCCCTGGAAATCCACGACAAGACCCAGGGCACGCAGAACTGCCAAGACTACTTGCACAACGTTTTCGGCCTGCCCAAGGACCGTATCCGCGTGCTGGCCGCGTTCGTCGGCGGGGCATTCGGCTCGGGTCTGAGACCTCAGTATCAACTGCCTCTGGCGGTGATGGCGGCGCTGCACCTCAAGCGATCGGTGCGACTCACCCTTACCCGCCAGCAGATGTTCACCTTCGGCTATCGCCCAAGGACTCAGCAGCGTGTACGGCTGGGTGTGGATGGCAGGGGCAAGTTACTGGCAGTCGGCCACGACGCAATTGGCCAGACCTCGCGCTTCGAAGACTTCACCGAGCACTTGGTGGAATGGAGCGGCATGCTCTACCAGTGCGACAACGTGGCACTGGGCTATCGCCTGGTGGACCTGGATGTTTACACCCCGCTGGACATGCGTGCCCCTGGGGCCGGATCAGGGATGATCGCGCTGGAATGCGCGATGGACGAACTGGCCTGCGCAGCGGACCTGGACCCGGTGGAACTGCGACGGCTCAACTTTGCCTCGCACAACGGCAATGAAGGCAAGCCCTACTCCAGCAAAGAACTGCTGGCCTGCTACGACCAAGGCGCCGAGCGCTTCGGCTGGGCCAAGCGCAACCCGCAGCCGCGCAGCATGCGCAGCGGCAAGCAATTGCTGGGCTGGGGCATGGCCACCGGCGTGTGGGAAGCCATGCAGATGAAAGCCAGCGCCAAAGCCCGGATGGATGCCTCCGGACACCTGACGGTCAGCAGCGCTACCACTGATATTGGCACCGGCACCTACACCGTCATGACCCAGATCGCGGCCGATGCCATGGGCCTGGACACGGCTGAGGTGACCTTCGAGCTTGGCGACTCCTCGTTGCCCACCGCGCCCCTGCAAGGCGGCTCGTTCACCGTGTCCTCGGTCGGCTCGGCGGTGCGCCAGGCCTGCCTGGTGTTGCGCGCCAAGGTGCTGGAATGCGCACGTCAGGCGTACCCGGCGCTGTCGGCAGTGGCGGTCGAAGACATTCGCTTCGCCGACGGCCATCTGCACGCCGCCGGCCAGCGCATCGCCCTGGCAGACATCGTTGCACGCGCCGAGCATGGCGTATTGCAGGTGCAGATCGACGCCGAGCCTGGGAGTCGACGCCAGGCCTTTTCCACCGCGACCCACTCGGCCGTGTTCGTCGAAGTCGCTGTCGATGAGGATCTGGGCTCGATCAAGGTGACCCGCGTGGTCAGCGCCGTGGCGGCAGGTCGCGTGGTCAACCCCAAGACCGCCCGTAGCCAGATCCTCGGCGGCGTGGTGTGGGGTTTGGGCATGGCGCTGCACGAGGAAGGCCAAACCGACCATGGGCTGGGTCGCGTCCTCAACCACAACCTGGCCGAGTATCACATTCCCGTGCACGCCGATATCGGCGACATCGAGGTGATTTTCGTCGAGGAGCAAGACGACATCGTCAATGAGCTCGGCTCCAAGGGCGTCGGGGAAATCGGCGTGGTCGGCGTCGCCGCTGCCATTGCCAACGCCATCTATCACGCCACGGGCAAGCGGGTGCGCGAGTTCCCGATCACCCTCGACAAAGTGCTGTAGACCGCGGCGGGTTGCGCCCTGCTTCTCTCAACGTCGAGGCAGGGCGCAACCCACGCTCCATCTGGCCGAATGAATAAATCTTCATGTTCTCGACAACCCCTTCCACAGCGGCTCGACAGCCCTGCGACACGGTGATCGCAGGGCAAGCCTGGGTTGAGACGCGCCGCGGCCTTGCGTAGCATCGCGAACCCCGCGCCGTTGCCCTCACCGATACGTCACCCGAGACCCCATGCCACAACCGATCCCCCTCAAGGACCACGAAACCGAAAAAGGCCTGGTCAACCGCCGCCTGTTGGTGTGCGCCGCGCTGACCCTGAGCCTGGTCGCGGTCCTGGTGGGTCGACTGTACGTGTTGCAGGTGCTGCAGCATGACCAGCAGTCGGCCGTTTCGGAGAACAACCGGGTGCACGTGCTGCCGATTCCCCCGGAACGTGGCCTGATCTACGACCGCAACGGTGTGGTGCTGGCCGACAACAAACCCAGCTTCAACCTGACCTTGACCCGTGAGCGCACCAACGGCCAGACCCCGGCCGTGCTCGATGCCCTGGCCCAGGTGCTGAACCTGTCCGAGGACGACCGCGCCCAGTTCGACAAGGACCTGCGGCGGGGGCGCAAGCCCTTCGAGCCGGTGACCCTGATGGTCGGTCTGAGCGAGGAGCAAATCGCCCAGATCGCGGTCAATCAGTTCCGCCTGCCAGGGCTGGAAGTCGAGCCACAGTTCATCCGCGAATACCCGTTGGCCGAGCACTTCGCCCATTCGGTGGGCTACGTGGGGCGGATCAACGAAAAAGAAGCCAAGAGCCTCGATAACACCGAGTACCGCGGTACCCAGTCGATCGGCAAGACTGGCGTAGAGCGCTTCTACGAGAACGAGCTGCACGGCCATGTGGGCTACGAAGAAGTCGAGACCAATGCCCAGGGCCGGGTGATGCGTGTGTTGCGCCATCATGACCCGATACCGGGCAAGGACATCGTGCTCAGCCTCGATGCCCACCTGCAGCAGGCCGCCGAGAAAGCCCTGGGCGAGCGGCGTGGCGCGGTGGTCGCGCTGGACCCGGCTACAGGCGATGTGCTGGCCATGGTCAGCAACCCCAGCTTCGACCCCAACCTCTTCGTCAAGGGCATCAGTTTCAAGCAGTATGCGGCCCTGCGCGACTCCATCGACCGGCCGCTGTTCAACCGCGTGCTGCGTGGTCTGTATGCGCCCGGCTCGACTGTCAAGCCGGAGGTGGCCATCGCCGGACTGGACAGCGGCGTCATCACCCCCGGCAGCCGGGTATTCGACCCGGGCTACTACGAACTGCCCAACTACGACCACAAGTACCGCAACTGGAACCGCAGTGGCGATGGCTGGGTGGACCTCTACGCCGCCATCATGCGCTCCAACGACACCTACTTCTATGACCTGGCGCACAAGCTGGGCATTGATCGCCTGCACGACTATATGGCCGAGTTCGGCCTGGGGCAGAAAGTCTCGCTGGACATGTTCGAAGAAGCGCCGGGCCTGATGCCGTCGGCGCAGTGGAAGCGCGCCACCCGCCGCCAGGCCTGGTTCCCGGGCGAGACGCTGATTCTGGGTATCGGCCAGGGCTACATGCAGGTCACCCCGCTGCAGCTGGCCCAGGCCACCAGCCTGCTGGCCAGCAAGGGCGTGTGGCATCGCCCGCACTTGGCCATGACGGTGGGCGGCGAGAAGCCGGTAGACCCCAACCCGATGCCCGATATCGTGCTGCACGACAAGCGCGCCTGGGACCAGGTCAGTCAGGGCATGCAGATGGTCATGCACGATCCGCGCGGCATCGCCCGCGCCGCCGCAGCAGGCGCGCAGTATCGGATCGCCGGCAAGAGCGGCACGGCGCAGGTGGTCGCGATCCGCCAGGGCGAGCGCTACAACCGCGACAAGACCTTGGAGCGGCACCGTGACAACGCCCTGTTCGTCGGCTTTGCCCCGGCCGATCACCCGTCGATCGTGGTGGCGGTGATGATCGAGAACGGCGAAGCGGGCGGCCGAGTTGCCGGCCCCGTGGTGCGCGAGATCATGGACGCTTGGTTGCTGGACGATCAGGGTCATCTCAAGGCGCAGTACGCCGGCACCCCCGACAAGCGCGCAACCCCGCACGGCTGAGGCCGGCACCGACAACCGCCTGCCACGTAAATCTGCGTCGACGCCATTCGTCCACCTGATACCCGAACCCTGTCCCGGCACGTCGTGCACCTGCCGGGCGGTTGCGATCAGCCCTGCACCGAGATGGCAATGACCAAGACCCGTTCCCGCAAAGCCTTGTACATCGGCCTGCCCTTGGCCCTGATAGTCGCCCTGGGCAGCGCTGCCGGCTATTTCTACTGGCAACACCGCACTGCCGGTTACCCGCAAAAGATCGTCGAGCAGGCCGAGGCGCTGCACGAGCACATGCTCTCGTTCGACAGTCACATCACGGTTCCTCTGAGCCTGGGCAGCACGGGCGAGGAAGTCGACAAGGACGGCCCTGGTCAGTTCGACCTGGTCAAAGCCAACCGCGGTCGGCTCTCCGGCGCGGCCCTGACCCTCTTTGGCTGGCCCGAGATCTGGAACGGCCCCAATGCACCGCACCGCCCGACGCCTGGCTTCGTCGACGAGGCCAGGCAGCAGCAAGAGGTGCGCTGGAAGATCATCAGTGGCATGGTTCGCGATTTCCCCAACCAGGTCGGCATTGCCTACACCCCAGAGGACTTCCGCCGCTTGAATGGCGAGGGCAAGTTCGCGATCTTCATCAGCATGCTGAACGCCTATCCGCTGGGCCACGACCTGTCGCAACTGGACCTGTGGACGGCCCGTGGCATGCGCATGTTCGGTTTCAGCTACACCGGCAACAACGATTGGGCAGACTCCTCGCGCCCGCTGCCGTTTCTCAACGACACCGCCGACGCGCTGGGCGGTCTGTCGCCGCTGGGCCAAGCGGCGGTGAAACGACTGAATGACCTGGGCGTGATCATCGACGTGTCGCAGATGTCCACCCTGGCTTTGGAGCAGGTCGCGCGCCTGAGCCGTGCGCCCATCGTTGCCTCGCACTCTGCGCCCCGGGCCCTGGTGGACATTCCGCGCAACCTGTCCGACAAGGAAATGCAGCTGATCAAGGACAGCGGCGGCGTGATCCAGGTAGTCGGCTTTGGGCAGTACCTCAAACCGCTGAGCAAGCCGGTATTGGAGAAGCTCGAAGCCCTGCGCGCGCGCTTCGACCTGCAGCCGTTGCAAGGCTTGGCCAACGCGTTGATGCCGGGCGATGCAGTGATCGCCATCTGGCCCGAATCACGCTTCGGCGAATACGCCAGCAGCCTCTACGCGATTCTCGAAGAAGAGCCCAAGGCGACGCTCAAGCAGTACGCCGACGCCATCGACTACACGGTCAAGAAGGTCGGTATCGACCATGTGGGCCTGAGTTCGGACTTCAACGATGGCGGCGGCCTGGAAGGCTGGAAAGACGTCAGCGAGATCCGCAACGTCACGGCCGAACTGCTCAGCCGCGGCTACAGCGAGACCGATATCGCCAAGCTCTGGGCCGGCAACTTCCTGCGGGTCTGGGAGCAGGTGCAGAGCGACGCACGCCCGCTGGCGGAGGCGCAGCCCTGATCGCATTCACCGTGCCGGGCGTGTATTTCGCGCCCGGCAGGCCAGACGGTCGGATTGATGATTTGAACGCAAAAGTGCTTGCCTGGCAGCGTGCTTAATCATTTGCGCTGCAACCTTCACACTGCTCCCGGCTCGAATGAATTCGATCATCCTTTGCGTGGAGCACCTTGCATGACTATCCCTGCCTTCGGCCTCGGCACCTATCGCCTGACCGGTCAAACCGTCATCGACTCGGTCAAGACGGCCCTGCAACTGGGCTATCGCGCCATCGATACCGCGCAGATCTACAAGAACGAAGCCGATGTCGGCCAGGCTCTCGCCGAGAGTGGCGTGTCTCGCGACCAGTTGTTCCTGACCACCAAGATCTGGACCCACAATTACGCTGCCGACAAGCTGATCCCCAGCCTGCGCGAAAGCTTGAGCAAACTGCGCACCGACCAGGTCGACCTGACCCTGATCCATTGGCCGGCACCGGGCAACGGTGTGGAACTGCGTGAATTCATGACCGCACTGGCCGAGGCCAAACGGGCAGGATTGACCCGACAGATTGGTATTTCCAATTTCAACATCGAACTGACGCGTCAGGCCATCGAGGTGGTCGGCAAGGGCGAAATCGCCACTAACCAAATCGAACTGAGTCCCTATCTGCAAAACCGTCGATTGGCCGATTTCCTCGGTGAGCAAGGCATCGCCGTGACCTCGTACATGACCCTGGCCTATGGCAAGGTGCTCAAGGATCCGGTGCTGGCCGAGATCGCCAGCAAGCACCAGGCCAGCGTCGCTCAAGTTGCTCTAGCCTGGGCCTTGCAGCTAGGCTATGCGGTCATTCCCTCCTCCACCAAACGTGAGAACCTGGCCAGCAACCTGCTCGCCCGCGACCTGCGCCTGGACGAACAGGACATGGCGCGCATCGCCGGACTGGAGCGCAACGGCCGTGAGGTCAGCCCGGCGGGGCTGGCGCCTGCCTGGGATTGATCCTGTACCACCCGGCGCCGGCGTGACCGGCGCCCTCCTCCTTTGTCGTTCCACCGCCATCACCTGGAGTTCTCGATGAGCGTCCTGCATCCCAAACGTGTCTTGTTTGCCTTGGCTATCGGCGCCTTCGGCATCGGCACCACCGAATTCGCCCCAATGGGCCTGCTGCCGGTCATCGCCGAAGGCGTCAACGCCAGCATTCCCAGCGCCGGCATGCTGGTCACCGCCTATGCGATCGGTGTGATGGTCGGCGCGCCGATCATGACCCTGCTGTTCAGCCGCTTCGGCAAGCGCGCGGCGCTGATGCTGCTGATGAGCATCTTCACAGTAGGCAACCTGCTGTCGGCATTGTCGCCGGATTACTACACCCTGCTGATCTCCCGCCTGATCACCAGCCTCAACCACGGGGCATTTTTCGGCCTCGGCGCGGTGGTCGCCGCCAGCGTAGTGCCCAAGGAACGGCAGGCGAGCGCCATCGCCAGCATGTTCATGGGCCTGACCATCGCCAACATTGGTGGGGTGCCTGCTGCCACCTGGATCGGCCAGCAGATTGGCTGGCGCATGGCTTTCGCCGGCACCGCCGTGCTGGGCCTCATCGCCATCGCTGCCTTGTGGTATGCCCTGCCCAAAGGTGAACGCGGCAGTGTGCCGCCTGTGCGCAAGGAGCTGGCGGTGATCGGCCGTGCAAATGTGCTGCTGGCCATGGCCACCACCGTACTCGGCGCCGGCGCGATGTTCACGCTGTACACCTATGTCGCGCCAGTGCTCACGGCGCTCACCGGCGCCTCGGCGGCGTTCGTGACCCTCGGGCTGGTGCTGATCGGCGTGGGCTTCACCCTGGGCAACAGCCTTGGCGGGCGCCTGGCCGACTGGTCGCTGGACGGTGCCGCGCGCATCGTGCTGGCCATTCTGGCGGTGATCATGCTGTCGATGCCGTTGGTGCTCGGCACTCACGTCGGTGCGGCGCTGGCGCTGCTGGTGTGGGGCGTCTTCACCTTCGCCGTCGTCCCGCCGCTGCAGATGCGGGTCATGACCGCCGCCGCCGAGGCGCCTGGGCTGGCGTCGTCGATCAACGTCGGCGCGTTCAATCTGGGTAACGCACTCGGCGCGGCCTTGGGCGGCGCGGTGATCAGTCTGGACCTTGGCTACGCAGCCGTGCCGATGGCCGGTGGATTGCTCGCCGCCAGCGCGCTCCTGCTGGTGTGGCTGGGTGGACGCACTCACGTAGCGCGACGGGGAATGGGCGAAGCGCTCTGACGCACCACAGGTAACAATCGGCGATTGTTCCGCCCGGCGAAATGATGAACTGACACGCGGGCGGATTCTCGTGCTAGCCGTGAAAGCTTAGGCTTCACTCCATCAGGTCGCCTACTCGATCTGCACTCAGAGGAGTTTCGCCATGTCCCGTCCACCCCTGCCACCGTTCAGCCGTGAAACCGCCATCGAGAAAGTCCGCCTGGCCGAAGACGGCTGGAACAGCCGCGATCCGGCAAAAGTCGCCCTGGCCTACACGCTCGACACCCGCTGGCGCAATCGAGTCGATTTCGTCAGCAATCGCGACGAGGCTCAGGCTTTTCTCACCCGCAAGTGGAACCGCGAGCATGACTACCGGCTGATCAAAGAGCTCTGGGCCTTCACCGACAACCGCATCGCGGTGCGCTATGCCTATGAGTACCGCGACGACAGCGGTCAGTGGTATCGCGCCTACGGGAATGAAAATTGGGAGTTCGCATCCGACGGCCTGATGCAGCATCGCCACGCCAGCATCAATGAGATGCCGATCAACGAAGAAGACCGCCAATTCCGCTGGTCACTGGGGCGCCGACCGGACGATCACCCAGGCCTGAGCCATTTCGGCTTCTGAGGTCAGTGCCACGATCCAGGGACGGATCAGCCATACAGGTAGGTGATGTCCTTCAATGCCAGAGGCGGCACCTGACCGATGAGATAATCGCGCAACTTGGCCATCTGCTTGGCCTTGGGGCTGGCCTTGAGCCAAGTCATGTAATAGCCGTCACCCGTCGACACCGCCTGCCTGAACGGGGTGATCAGGCGCCCGGCATCAAGGTCGGCGCTGGCCAGTACCAGATCGACCACCGAAATCCCCAACCCTTGCTGGGCAGCGGAGATGCCCTGGTCCAAGGTATCGAACACCTGGCCTTGGTCGATGCTGATGTCCGGGGCATCCACCCGCGCCAGCCAGCGGCGCCAATCGCGGCGGTCGGATGACGGGTGCAGAAACTCACATTCGCGCAGCACCGACAAGGGCGGTGCCGGGTCGCTCAGATAGTCCGGATGACACACGGGGATCAGCCATTCGTCGAACAGCTTCACGCTTTCGACGTCGGCTGCAAAGCGGCCATTGCCCAGCAGGATGGCGCAGTCATAGGGCTCGGAATAGAAATCCACCGTGTCGATATCCATCCACACGCTGGAGAGTTGCACGCTGCAACTGTCGTCGGCCCTCTTGAAGCTGTCCACCGCCCTGAGCAACCAGCGTACGGTGAGGGTCGATGCGGCCTTCAAGCGCAGGCCGTAGCGGTCCTGACGCAACAGCGCACAGGCGTTCTCGATGATTTTGAACCCGACCTTGAGCTCTTGGGCCAGCAGACGGCCGTGCTCGGTGAGGCGCAGCTTGGGGCCTCGGCGCTCGAACAGGTCGCAGCCGAACAAGGCTTCCAAGGTCTTGATGTGGTGGCTGACGGCACCCTGAGTCAATGCCAGCTCTTGCGCTGCACGGGTGAAGGATCCGTAGCGCGAGGCCACCTCGAAGGCACGCAAGGCGTGCAAAGCCTGAATCCGTTCTGACATCTTCGCCGCCAAACCATGAGTGAAACTAATAGTTACTCATAGTTCCAGGCGTTTTACAACCGAGTCCTGCTTCCAGAAAATGCAGGTAAATAACAATTACATTCAGCCAATACGCCGCGATAAGGCAGAAAAACCACTTCATAGCATTCTTCTGGGGAAAACATGTTTACGGGTTATGGAAACTGCTATCGCCTGGATGCGCTAGAGCTGGCCGACGAACATGTCCAGAGCAAACAGCATTGGACGTACACCACGTTGCAACACTTCAAAGCCATTCTTGCCAATCCTGGCTTTCCCTGCCTGTTCGGGCGCAAGGCGGTGGCCGCCGGCACCTGCCATATCCTGTTTGCCCGCGCCGAGGATCCGGCCAACGATATCGCTCGCGGGCTGGCCGACTACGTACAGACCATTGCGCCGATCCCGCTCAAGCAGCGGATCGGCTGTCCACTGCTGGTGTTTCTCGAAACCCGCGAACACGGCACGCTGGCAGAACAGCAGGCGCTTGCGTGGAAGATTCTGCAGCAAGTACACGCTCGCGACCCTCACCCCTGGCCCCAAGACGTGCCACGTGATCCTCACGACACGCAATGGTCGTTCTGCTTCGCCAGCATGCCGCTGTTCATCAACATGAGTTTTCCGGCTCACCGGCAGATGAAAAGCCGCAATTTGGGCCATAGCATCGTTTTCGTGATCAATCCGCGTGAGAGTTTCGACGAGGTGGCCAGCGCCACGACCCAGAGCGGGCAACGGATTCGCGCTCGAATCCGCGAACGGGTCGCGCGCTACAACGATGGGCGAGTGCCCCAGAGCCTGGGGTTCTTCGGCGAGCCCGACAACTACGAATGGACGCAGTACCAACTCCAGGAAACCGGCTCACTCAACCCCGCGCGCTGCCCTTTCAATCCTGGCCCCCCTATCGAACATAAGATCGAGAACTGAACGTGAATACCGCACTGACCGCCACCTATGCCTTGACCGTCTTGCTGCTGATCGCCACCCCTGGCCCAGTAGTGGCGTTGGTCGTCAACACCGCTGCCGCGGCAGGCGCACGCAAGGCACTGTTCACGGCAGTAGGCACCAATTGGGCATCGCTGGTACTGATTGGCGCCGCCGCCTGGATCATCATGACCAGCGCGGCCATCGACAAGGCCTGGCTCAGCGGCATGAGCCTGCTGGGCTGCCTGTTCATCGGCTACATCGCCTCGGGCACCTTGCGCGAGGCCCTCAAGCCCCCAGCGAGCTCCGCTGCTGCTGCCGAACAGAGCGCGATGGCGACGAGTGGAGGCCGCGGCGGGTTATTGCAGGGTTTCATGGTCGGCATCTCCAACCCGAAGGACATCATCTTCTTCATTGCCTTCTTTCCGCAGTTCATCCAGATCACCGAGTCGTTCGGAAAAAGCATGGTGGTGCTGTCGCTGCTGTGGATTGCCATCGATTTTGCCGTGCTGAGCCTGTACATCTTCGCGATCGGCAAGATCGCCTCGCAGCGCAGCAGCCGGATGATCAGCCTGGCCTCAGGCATCGCGCTGCTGCTGATTGCTGCAGGCGGCCTGCTGTACAACCTCAGGGAGCTGGCCGGCTGAACAGGCCCGGCCCACAGGAGCGCCTATGGCACCGATCGACCACACGCTGGAGATGAACTGCGGCCAGGCGCTGCGCGAAGACTATCAGCGCTTCCTGCTGCTGGGCGGACGCCGTGCCCCCCTCACGCTCTACGTTCATGAGCGAGGCTATCGCTCAGACATCATCAATACCGATGCGCTGGGCCTGCGCTACAGTCACCTCGGCGGCAAGCGCTATTCCCTGGCCGAGCGTGGCGGCTCGGCACGCGTCAACCTGCTGGTGGGCGGCTCGACCGCATTGGGAATCGGCGCGAGCTCCGACCAGCAGACGGTGGCCTCCTGCCTGGCCCTGCTGACTGGCGAGGTGTGGCTGAGTCTGGCAGGTTGCGGGCTCGACGCCACCCAGGAGTTACTGCTGTTCCTGAGCCACCAACCTCGACTGGGGCGGATCGGTCATGTGGTGATCCTGAGCGGACTCAATACGCTGGCACACGAGGGCATGTGCGAAATGCTTGCTGACGATCAGCAAGCGAATATGCGTGTCGATGCGCCCGAACACCGAACCTCAGATGCGCAGCCACAGCAGGCGACGACACACCGCCCGCCGTGGCCGCATTGGCTGCAGCGCCTTTTCCGGCGCCGTCAGCAGCCCCTACCGCCACCGGTATTATCGTCACCTGAAAAGCGCTTGATCCGCGCCGCCGATCGCATTGGCCGCACGTTGCTGCAATGGGATCGCTTGCTCGCTGACAGCCATACCTCGCTGACCTTCATCCTGCAGCCGCTACTTCCATGGTGCAGAGAAAAACTACCGCCTGGAGAACAGGCAATGCTGAAGCTGCTGCTCCAACGGTCGGACCATTACGATCGGTTGCTGGACGGCGTGTACGACGATCATCTGCATTCGATCTTTTTCCGGCGGATAAAAAGCCAGGCGGAGCCAGTGCCTTGCTATGACATGAATGGCATGCTCAGCAGCTCACCCGTATTCGGCCAGGATCTGTTCATCGACCGTCTGCATCTCAACGACCTCGGCAACAATGCACTCGCCAAAGTCATCACCGCCAAGCTCGGCTTGGCGCAGGAAAAATACGCCAGCCGCAAGGCTTCGCCCTTCAAGCTCGTCTGATTGCTGTTCGCGGCCCTTTCGACAAGCACCCGGTGATGGCTAGAATAGCCCGTCACCGCTCCCGGTCGCTCGAGGCAAACGCGTACTCGCCATGAACTCCCAAGCACTGAATTCCGCGCTGGTCCTGCTCCAGTGCCCCGCGCTTACCCGCGAGGCGTATTTGTGAGTCGAGCTGTCTTTTTCTCGGGACTGCTCGCAACGCTGATGCCGGTTGCGGCCTTGGCGCTTGAAGTGCGCATCGACCCTCACGCCGATCTTCTCTACCGCCAGGCCTTGCCATTGCTGGAGCAGGCCGACGCAGAAAATGACAGCGCCAGTCCGCTGCGCACTGCCGACCTGCGCGACCCAGAGCTTAGCCGGCAGGGCCAGGCCATGGCGCGCACGCTGCCGAGCGCGGTCGCACTACTGGAGAAGTCAGTCGAACTGGGTCATCCGGTTGCCCAGTACCGCTTGGCGTTGTATTACATGACCTACCTGCCAGCCGGAAAAATCGCCGAGGCGGCTTGCCCTTTGCTCGAATCCAGCCTTCGGCAGGGCTTCGCTCCACCGGCCACGGCCATCGCCAACTGGTGCCCTGCGTTCAGTACCAGCCCTGCCTACCAAGACGCTCTGGAGGCCATTGCAGGTATGGCCACCCTTTATGCCCCCTACTATCCTCAACCCGCCCCGCGCCTGGCATGCAACCGCAACCGCCCGCAGGGACTGGAGCTGCAGTGGGGACGTCAACGTGACTACCAGGCAGAAGTCTACCGGTTGCTTGGCGAGCTCGACCCACAACGCAGTCAGGCCATGCTGCAGAAAGCCGTGGAGATCAACGGATGCGTGGCCGCTCAACAGCGTCTGACCAGCAATCGCTGAGAAGCGGAAATTGCATTTGAAAGATGAATGCCGATTATTCCAACATTTAATTTGTGGATAGCCTCGGACGCGCCCTATGCTGGCCTCGCATCCCCTGCGGCGCACCGGACGGTGCGGCTTACGGCACGGGGCAGAACAACAAATCGAGACCGTCCATGTCGAATCACTCCTACTTCGCCCCTCACGGAGGGCACCCGGCTCAGACCGAGTTGCTGACTGACCGTGCCATGTTCACCGAAGCCTATGCCGTCATCCCAAAGGGTGTGATGCGTGACATCGTCACCAGCCATCTGCCGTTTTGGGACAAGATGCGCATGTGGGTCATTGCCCGACCGCTGACCGGCTTTGCCGAAACCTTCTCCCAGTACATTGTCGAAGTCGCCCCTGAAGGCGGCAGCGAGCGGCCCGAGCTGGACCCCAATGCCGAAGCGGTGGTGTTTGTCGTTGAAGGCGAAATCGACATCACCGTCGAAGGCAAACGTCATACCTTGGTGCCCGGTGGCTACGCGTTTCTCGCCCCCGGGGCCGAATGGAGCCTACGTAACAACAGCAAGGCCAACGTCACCTTCCATTGGCTGCGCAAGCACTATCAAAAGGTAGAGGGCCTAGCCGCGCCTGAATCCTTCGTCACCCACCGTGACAACGCGACCGTCATCGAAATGCCAGGAACCGAGGGCCGCTGGGTGACTACGCGCTTCGTCGACATGGCTGACATGCGTCATGACATGCACGTCAACATCGTCACGTTCCAACCCGGCGGCGTGATTCCGTTCGCCGAAACCCACGTGATGGAGCACGGATTGTATGTGCTGGAAGGTAAAGCGGTGTATCGCCTGAACCAAGACTGGGTAGAGGTCGAAGCCGGCGACTTCATGTGGCTACGCGCTTTCTGCCCACAGGCCTGCTACTCCGGCGGTCCAGGTCCGTTCAGCTACCTGTTGTACAAGGACGTGAACCGTCATGTGCACCTGACGCTGAACCCGCAGCGTTGACGCACTGATCCCATTTGCGGCCGATCACCTTGAGTGGGGTTGGGTGTGCACCAACCCCACCCGCATCCGCCCAAAGTCAGGCCCGTAAACGAGGCGACGCCTTTTGCGGCGCTAGGTGGCCCAGACGCTGCCCTTCCTTGAGTTTTCCAAGCAGGCCAATCAGATCGCGAGAACTGTTCAGGCTGTCCAGTCGCACGTCGGTCAGTGTCACGCAGTCGACAAGGCTTGAGCCCGTGCCAAGCCGGATGGTCAAGCTCACCCCATCGCGACTACTGACCTCGCAACGATCTGGCAGGCAGGCTTGCTCGATCAGTTGACGCATTTCCAGCATCGAAACGCCACTCAGAGACATTGTCAGACCCTCAAAACGGTGGATAGCCAGATGAGGGATTACGCCATTCACCTGTCCTTCGCCAATGGATATTGCCTGTGAGCTAACACGTGATTATCAGGGCGGCTAATTGAGCCGCGCGATCACACGCTACGCCTTAACTGATGAGCATCACGCGATCCTGTTAGTTCGAGCATTCTTCCCGGCCAGGTGACGGACGGCCGTACAGGACTCAGTTCACCGCTCCGGCGTCGATGTCGACGCGGGTATCTTGCCGAAGCGCCCAGCGTGAAAATCGTCGAATGCTTCGGCGATCTGCGCTTGCGTATTCATCACGAACGGCCCATAGCCAACGATGGGTTCGTCAATGGGTTCACCACTGAGCAGCAATAGCGAAACATCCTGCTGCGCCGCCACACGAACGTTTTCGCCCTCACGCGTGAGCAGCACAAGCTCGCCGTCGGCGGCTCGCTGTGAATCGTTGACGGTTAGCGCACCGTGTAACACGACCAGTGCAGCGTTGCGCCCGGTGCTGATCGGCAACTGCAGGGAAGCGCCTGCATCAAGACGGATGTCCCATACATCCATGGCGGTGAATGTCCGCGCCGGGCCGCTGTACCCTTCATACTCGCCGGCAATCACGCGTAGGCTGCCGGCGCCGTGCGCCAATGACACGCGGGGGATGTCTCGGTCGAGCAATGTCTGATAGCCCGGCGCTGCCTGCTTGTCGCGGGCGGGCAGATTGACCCACAACTGAACCATTTCCAGTGTGCCGCCCTGCCGAGCGAACGCCGGTGAATGAAACTCTTCATGAATGATCCCATCAGCCGCGGTCATCCACTGCACGTCGCCCGGGCCGATCAGTCCGCCAGCGCCCGTGGAGTCGCGGTGCTCGACCTCGCCCTGATAGACGATGGTGACGGTCTCAAAGCCGCGGTGCGGGTGCTGCCCGACACCGCGACGCGCCTCAGTGGGGCAAATACGTGGGGACCGGCGTAATCGAGCAGGAGAAAGGGGCTGACATGCGCTGCCTGCCGATCATAGGTAAAAAGGCTGCGCACGGGAAAGCCATTGCCTACCCAGTGCGGCTGTGGGCTTCGTTGCACACTCAGAACCTGTTTCATGGGAAAACTCCTCATTTGGCTGCGGATCAGTCTACCAACCCGGGCAATGGGTAATTAGCCGCTCAAAGCAGCTTTATTAGTCCTATCAGCAGGACAATGGGCGTGAAAGTGTTTCCCATATCGATCGCGAGCTCGAGCCGCGACACCGTTGCAATTGACCTCCACCTGTCCCAAGCTCTGCACTCCCGAGTTCACGGAACAGCTGATGTCCATCCGTCACCGTTACCTGATCGCGCTGCCGCTCGCGCTGGCGGTTCTGGCCGCGGCCATCCTTGTCGTGTGGCGAACTCCCGCATCCTCGCCTCCCGGCCCACCTGCCGAACGCTACGCCAAAGCGTTACGGCAGGCCCATGCCGGACTGCCAGGCGCCGCTCGGGTGCTCTATCAGCAACTCCAGCGGGACGATCTCACCCCGATCCGTCGGGCTGCGCTGTACAACGAGTTACCCAATTACCCTTCCCCCCAAGCGCTCAAGCTGGCCAAGCAAGACCTCGAGCACGGTGATCCTTTGGTTCGGCGCGCAGCCATTGCCAGCATTCGACGCCTGTTGCCACCAGCCCAGCGCAGCCTGGTGCTGGGGCCGTTGCTCGAGGATGAAGAGCAAAGCGTGCGCTTCGCCGCCGTAGACGCGTTGATGGGCCTGGATCCGGACGCCATCGGCCTGTATTTCCGCCCTTTGCAATCAGCGCTCGAGCAGTACCAGCAAGCCCTCGAGCAACAGCCAGACGATGCCCAGGCCCAGGTCCATCTGGCGCGGCTGTACTTGCACGAGCGAGACTTCCCAAGTGCCGAAGCCGCCCTCGCCCGCAGCCTGAGATTGGCGCCGCAAGATCCGGACGCATTGGCAACCCAGGTGCGACTGCTAGAGGCCATGGACCGGCACGATGCCTCCCGCGAAGTACTCGCACAGGCGTTGGCACTGCGTCCAGACTCCGCATTTCTGCAGTATGAGCTCGGTCTCTGGCTGTTACGCCACGGACAACGCGAGTATGCCCTGCTTGCACTATCGCGAGCAGTCGAACTCGAACCTGACAACGCCGACTACCGCTACACCTTGGCCATTACCCTGCATGACCTTGAACAGGTAGAGGCCGCGCAAAAGCAGCTGGAAAACCTGCTGGATCGCCAACCCGCCAATCGCCGTGCGCGGGTGCAACTGA
Organism: Pseudomonas sp. SC11; assembly: GCF_047039205.1. Lineage (NCBI taxonomy): Bacteria > Pseudomonadati > Pseudomonadota > Gammaproteobacteria > Pseudomonadales > Pseudomonadaceae > Pseudomonas > Pseudomonas sp. SC11. Next base: position 2,979,880 of record NZ_CP178183.1, read on the forward strand.
TCCACTACTGGAAAGAGACTGGGCAATTGCAGAACGTTCAGGTATTGCTCGCCGAACTTGAGCGGCAAAATCCCGACGATCCTTACCTGCAACAGGGCTTGTAGCCCTTTCTTACAAGCACTTTGAACCCTGGCGGAAAATAGGCGGTCCAGTGAGTATCGGCTCGCTGAATGCCCCATCGCTTCAGGCCGCCCCACGCTCGGGAGATTGGTCTTGTCAGGTTCACTGCCCTACGACGAAAGGGCGCTCATTCTGGCGCCACAGCACGTTGCCGCTAAGGCCTCGAAGATGCTTTCGGGCGGGGGCATCACGTGCTTGTGCACCACTGACAACCAACGTCTTGGGGTATGGCTCAGTGAGGGCGCAGCGCTGGTCTTGGTCGATGAGCAGGTGCTGTCCACTGATCAGAAATCCCCACTGCAGCAGTTTGTCGACGCCCAGCCAAATTGGTCTGACTTGCCAATCTTGATGATGATGAAGACAGGCAGCGGCTCGGCGCTAGCACAGAGCCTTGGCAATCTGTCTTGCTTGTACCATCCCTTCGATGAGGCACAGTTACTGAGCTTGGCTGAACAGGCAATGCGCACCCGAAAGCGTCAATATCTTGCCCGTGAGGCATTGCGCGAACTCACCGATCGGCTTGAAACCTATGCGGCGCGTGACGACAACACTCTCCAGCATAGGCGCAAAATGGATGCCATTGGTCAGCTCGCTGGTGGTTTCGCCCATGATTTCAATAACTTGCTGACCAGCATCGGGGGGAGTTTCGAACTCATCGAGCGACGATTACAAAAGGGCCGCCTCGAAGACCTGGACAAGGTTGTGCGTATGGGTCGTGACTCAGTGGCGCGCGGCGCCAAGCTGACACACAAGTTGTTGGCATTTTCCTCTCGCCAATCGTTGCAGAAGCAAACACTCGAGCTTAAGACGCTGCTTGATCCTCAGCGACTGCGTGCAATCGTGCCCGAGTGCGTTCAGCTTATGCTGAACGTGCCGGAGGATTTATGGGCCCTGCAAGCAGACGCTCAACAGTTGCGGGAATCGTTGGACAGCCTGTTATGCAACGCCTGTGAGGCCATGCCCAATGGTGGCAAGCTTACTGTCCAGGCGTGCAACGAGCACATCGATGCGCTGTGTTTTCCGCAAAGCGGTCTGAGCACCGGCGATTACGTCCGTTTGAGCGTCATCGACACTGGCCAAGGCATGTCACAGACCACCCTCGATCATGCGTTCGAACCGTTTTTCAGTACTAAACCTGTTGGCCAAGGAATAGGTCTGGGCTTGTCGATGGTGTATGGGTTCAGCCGGCAATCCCATGGATATGTCACCCTGCGCAGCCGAGTAGGCCATGGCGCTCAAATCGATCTGTACCTGCCTCGGAGCCTGGCAGCCCCCGCTCCCGCCCCATTGCTCCGTCGCCCTGGCAGCACCGAGGGACCCATACTGATCGTCGAAGATGACCGCGATGTCCGCGCATTGCTCTATCAGTCCTTGACCGAAGACGGGCTTTCTTGCCTGACTGCCCAGGACGCCACACAAGCGCTGCAGATGCTTGGCTCCGGCACGCAGGTGTCCCTGCTGCTCAGCGATGTTGGGCTGCCGGGGATGAGCGGCCGCCAATTGGCAGAAATCGCGCGGACGCTACGCCCAGGCCTGCCGATCTTGCTGATCACCGGCTATGCAGAGACCGCCGTTTCTCGAGATGATTTTCTCGATCCGGGAATGCATCTGATGTGCAAACCATTCGAACTGCAGCATCTTCGTGATCAGATCCTCAAAATGCTCGCTGACCACTGATACAGGCTATTCATCCAGCATCTGGTAGACCTTGCCGACCAGGTTTTCCAGCGAAAACGGCTTGAGCATCAATGCAGTACCCGGTTTTCCAAGCAAACTGGACTCCAGCGGTTGCTCGGTGTAGCCGGTAATGAACAGCATTTTTTGCGTTGCCCTGGTCTGGCGGATCGCCTTGCCAACCTGCCGCCCACTCATGCCTCCCGGCAGACCTATATCGGTAATGACCAAGTCGTAGGGGCCGTCCTGTTCATAGCACGCCAATGCCTGCGCCGCGTCACCCGCCTCGCGCACCTCGAAACCGTTATCTACCAGCACCTCTCGCATCAATGCCCTGAGATTGAGCTGATCGTCGACCAACAGTATCCGTTCCCCGTTCCCAAGCTTGCGTTCACAAGCGCGTATATCGGAGTCGCTGGCCGGCAAATCACCCGGATACCGGGCAAATAGCAAAGTCACTACGGTACCGTCACTGGGACTGGACTCGATCCACACATGACCGCCTGACTGGTGGACGAACCCGTAAACCATCGCAAGCCCCAGCCCAGAGCCCCGACCTTTCGGTTTGGTGGTGAAAAACGGCTCGAACGCGCGGCTGAGGATCTCTGCCGGCATGCCGGTACCCCCGTCTTTGACAAGAATGGCGACATAGTCTCCGGCCGGTATGCTTTCTCCATGCAGCGTCCGAGCCGGCAAGCGCTCGTTCGACGTGCGAACGGTCAGCACGCCCTGCTCAGCCGCCGCATCCCGCGCGTTGCTGCACAAATGCAGCATGGCGATCTCCAACTGGGCACAGTCCACCCGTATTGGCCAGGGCGCGACATCCAGTTGCCAGTGAACTTCGAAATCCGGGCCTAGCGCCTGATGCACGAGCGGTTTCAATTCCAGCAGCAGGGTATTGACGTTCACCGGGCGCGGCTGCAACGGCTGGCTTCGGGCAAAGGCCAGCAGCCGGTGCGTAAGGGCCATGGCACGCTGCACCGAGTCGCGCGCGACGTGGACGTACTCGTCGATGCGCTCCATTCGACCTTGGCCCATCCGTCGCTGGAGCAACTCCAAGCTCCCTCCGACGCCGGCCAGCAGATTGTTCATTTCGTGGGCCATTCCACCTGCCAGTTGGCCCACGATTTCCATGCGCTGATTGTCACGGAGCAGGCCTTCGGCCTCGCGTACGATACTGGAGCGCTCCTGGGTGATATCACGTCCAACTGCCACCAAAACGTCGCCTTGTGAGCGGGCGCTCCAGCACATCCAGCAATAATGCCCATCTCTGTGCCTGAGTCGGGACTCGACTTCATGGACCGCCTTTCCCTGTAGCAAGTCGGTGATGGCCAACCTGACTTCCGCGCGATCACCGGGATGAACCAGGTCCACCAGGGCAACGGTATCCATGCCCTGCACGTCCCATCCCAGTACCCGTTGCCAGGCTTCATTTGCAGCCAGAAGCGTAAGCTCACGGCTGACGACGACCATCGCATCGCGCGCCATTCGCCAAAGATGATCGCTGCTGGGCAGATATTGCCCCACTTGATGCTCGAAACCCTGCGCCTGCTCGCGCCACTGCCTGACCTGCTCCATGCTGGCGGTGTTGTCGATCGCCGTGTGCAGGAGCCCGGCCACTGCACCTTGCTCGTCACGCAGTGGAGCGTAGCCAAAGGCGAACCAGGCAGGCCCATCATGTTCATGGCTGTTCAACTGAATGGGTGCATCAATGAAATTCGCACGCCCCTCCAGTGCCTGGAAGACCCAGGGGCCGATACGCGGCCACTCCTCGTGCCACAAGAGATCAAAGCGCATGCCGAGTGATTGCTTGACACCGGGCAGAAGCGCCATGTAGCTGCGGTTAGGTATCAGGGTGAGCGCTCGACCCCATACCAATGCACACGGAAATGGCGACAAAAGCATGATATCCACCGCCACTCGCAGTGACGGCGGCCATTGCGTCAAGGCACCGAGCGGTGTCGGCCCCCAGTCGAAACGCGTGATGTGTTCGCCCGCCATTTGTGCAGAACAGGAAGCTGCCGCTAGGTGAATCACCTGTGTAGCACCCATACGAGCCGCTTTGCCAGCGTTCACGGAACAGACTCCCGTTCTAGCATGACGACGAAGATGGGGTAGCGGAGCAGAGTTTCCGGGTCCATGGCAACTCCTGGGCAGTATTGAGGTGGTTTTGAGCCTAGCACATGGATCGCCAGCGCCGTCTGGCAGGCGCGCGTCCACCGTTGGCTCGGGGGGGTAGGCGTAATCAATCCCACGCATTGAGCATGCCTTGCTTCATACGCTACAGATATGACCTACAGCGTGGCCCCAGACACAGCCTTAGGCTCTTGGAGTCCTCCACTATCGGATTAGGAAATCAATGAGCATATCAAGGCATCCAAAGCATCAAAGCCGTCGCATGGTCACTCTGGCGATCGCACTGCTGATCGGTGCTGCGCCACTGATCTCTGGGCTGCTCGTCATGGACTATCAATTGAATAAACGCTTGGAGCAAAGCGCGAAGATCGCCGTAGACGAAGCATTGTTCACGTTCGACCGTCTGTTCGATGGTCTGCGCGCCGCAGCAGTACTCGCCCTGCCGTCAGGGACAAGACCCTGCCAGGACATTCAGAACAGACTCGCCGCCCAGGTCGCAGGCAACCCTAGACTGCAATCGCTGATCGTCAATCAGGGCGCGGGGCGAATATGCCGCAGCATGGAGACCATGGAACTTCCCGACTTTGCCCCGGACCAGACCCTCCGGTTGATCTTCGATTCGACCGCGATACCCGATGGCGCACTGGTGGCCTATCGCTTGGTCAACGGCGACCGCTCAGTCGTCGCCACAACCTATTGACTGGAAATACGCAACGAACTACGCGCCTTCAAAAATGGCCTGCGTCTGATCGTTGAAGTCGGCGATCAGTACATTTGGACAGAGGGCGACAGCCGTGAGCAAATACGCCCCTCAATGTCGGAGTTCTTGGAAGGCGGAGTTTCCAAGAAGTACGGATACCGAATAAAAGTCGGCTATCCGCAAGGCTTCACTGCCGCGGAAGCACGCCAGGCAAGAAACAGCGTGCTCCCCTCACTGGTGCTGATCAGTGCACTCACTTCTGCCGTCGTGATCTGGAGCCTGCGTAATCGAAGGGTCAACACCGACGGTAAAACCGCCAGTCGGCGACCGGCGGCTTGACCCGACACGTGTGATCACTCGGCGCTCAGCACGCCTCGACGAACCTGATCACGCTCGATGGATTCAAAGAGCGCTTTGAAGTTTCCTTCTCCGAAACCATCATCTCCCTTGCGCTGGATGAACTCGAAGAACACGGGCCCCATCAGGGTTTCGGAGAAAATCTGGAGCAACAGGCGCTTATCCCCCGACACCGATGCGCCGTCGAGGAGAATACCTCGAGCTTTGAGTTGATCGACCGGTTCGCCATGCCCTGGAAGACGCTCCTCGAGCATTTCGTAGTAAGTCTGGGGAGGCGGCGTCATGAAGCGCATGCCAATACCTTTCAGGGCATCCCATGTTTGGAGCAGATCGTCGGTGAGGAAGGCAACATGCTGAATGCCCTCTCCGTTGAACTGCATAAGGAACTCCTCGATCTGTCCGGAGCCCTTGGAGGACTCCTCGTTGAGCGGAATGCGAATCATGCCATCAGGTGCGGTCATGGCCTTGGAAGTGAGGCCGGTGTACTCGCCCTTGATGTCGAAGTAGCGAATTTCCCGGAAATTGAACAGCTTTTCGTAAAAACCGGCCCAATAGGCCATGCGCCCGCGATAGACATTGTGAGTCAAGTGATCGATCACCTGCAGTCCCGCCCCAACCGGATTACGATCGACACCCTCGATGAAGTTGAAGTCGATATCGTAGATCGAGCTGCCCTCTTCGAAGCGGTCGATCAGGTACAGCGGTGCACCACCGATTCCCTTGATCGCCGGAAGGCGCAACTCCATGGGGCCGGTTTCGATCTCAACCGGCTGCGCGCCGAGCTCCAGCGCTCTAGCGTAAGCGTCGTGCGCGTTGCGCACACGAAACGCCATGCCGCATACCGACGGGCCATGCTCGGCCGCGAAATACGAAGCGATACTCTTAGGCTCATTATTGAGAATCAGATTAATGCCGCCCTGGCGGTACAGGTGCACCTCTTTGGAACGGTGAGTAGCCACCTTGGTGAAACCCAATGCTTGGAACACGGGCTCAAGAACGCCTGGGGTGGGGGAAGCGAACTCGATGAACTCGAAGCCCATCAGGCCCATCGGGTTTTCGAAAAGATCTGCCATGTCGTTATCCTCAGCTGCAACAGAATGAATATGCTCGAATGCGTGAGATGTCAGACAGGACAGGCGGCGAGCAGGGAATTCCCCTGACGCTGCGGGCGAGAAAATCACCGATGAGAAGCTTGAACCCGTGATACGCCATAGCAATGTTCTCGGCTGGGTCGGTTCCCCAAAACGGGAAACCTTATTCTTGTATTCGTAACTTGATTCTACAGGGCGTAATTTCCTTTGTCGCGCACTCGTTCAGTGTGCGGGCGCATCACCGACTATTCTTGTGCTGTCGGCAGCCACTCACCTCAAGACTCACATGCCTCTCACGCTTGAACGTCAACGTCATCGAACCTGGCGGGCTCTACTACCTTGGACGGTTGGCGCGCTGCCGCTGCTGTGCGGATTAGTCCTGCTAGAGTGGCAAGTCGAGCGTAACCTGCACGAGCGCAGCGTGGCCACGGCACGACAAGTGGTCAATCACGTCGAACGCATTCTCGACAGCGTGTCGGCGGCAGCGAAGATCCTGGCGCCGCTGGCAGGCCGCCCTTGCGCAGAGGTGACGCTCGCACTGCGCGAGCAGGTGACGCGCAACGCGTTCATCCGCTCGACCAACCTGTTCGCCAACGACATACTTTATTGCTCGTCCCTGTTTGGCGCTATTCATGAGCCGGTCGAAGCCCAGCGCTACACTGAAGGTCAACTGTGGTTGATGGATGGAAACACGGTCACGCCCGACCACGCGCTGCTGGTCTATCGAACCCACCAGGCTGGGCGTGGCGTTCTGCTCACGGTGGATGGGGATCACCTCGTTACCGCCTTGCAGTTGATTGCCAATGACGAAGCCCTGCAGATTCAGGTCGGCACGCACTGGATGGGTGCCGACGGTCGGGTGCACATCTCAAAGCCGCCTTTGACAGGCAGCACGCCAATATCGCTGTATTCCTCCCGCTATCCGTTCGGTGTACATGGCGGCTATCGCGCACATCAATCGCTGCGCACGCTCTACAGCCACTATCCAGCGCTGCTCGCCCTGCTGTGTGTCATCGGCGCATTTATCGGCATGACCTGCCATTGGCAACTGCGCCGGGCGTCCTCGTCACGCAGTGAATTGGACAGGGCGCTGCAGGCCGACGAGTTCATCCCGTATTTCCAGCCCGTGGTGCGCACAAGCGACTATCGCTGGGCCGGGGCTGAAGTGCTGATGCGCTGGCAGCACCCGCGCGAGGGGCTGGTCTCCCCTGACCTGTTCATCCCTTATGCCGAGCACAGCGGGCAGATCGTACCCATGACTCGCGCGTTGATGCTGCGCACCGCCCAAGGTCTGGCCCCCTATGCCGCCTTCATGGATGAAGGCTTTCACATCGGCATCAACATCACCGCCGATCATTGCCAGGACTTCACCCTGCTCGACGAGTGTCGCGCCTTCCTCGGCTTCTTCCCCCCCGGACGGGTGCTGCTAACGCTGGAACTGACCGAACGCAAGCTGCTCGAAGTCACGCCGATGACCCTCGAACTGTTCGAGAAACTCCACCAGATGGGCGTAAAGATCGCCTTGGACGACTTCGGTACCGGGCAATCCAGCCTGAGCTACCTGCGTCAGTTCAACATCGATTATCTGAAAATTGATCAGAGCTTCGTCGCCATGATCGGCGGCGACGCGCTCTCGCAGCACATCCTCGACACCATCATCGAGCTATCGCGCAAGCTGGATCTGGCGATGGTCGCCGAAGGGGTGGAAACCGAGGTGCAGCGCGACTACCTTGCACGGCATCAGGTGGACTTCCAGCAAGGCTACCTGCATGCCAGGCCCATGCCACTGGAGGCCTTCATCCAGGCACTCGCCGCACGTTCCTCAAGCGGCCGGTTGCCCCCGGACACCCCCGCTGCCATCATGCCCGGTTGATCGGTCCGTTCACTCTCCAGCTATCGAGGCTTTCGTGTCAAAAGGCATCATCTCGTCCGTCATGGCGTCCTGTCTGTTCGCCGTGATGTATTTCTACACCTCCCTGCTTGCTCCGCTCGACGGCGAGGAAATTTTTGGCTGGCGAACGTTGCTGACCCTGCCGTGCCTGACCCTGTTCATGCTACTGAGCAAGGACTGGCGCCATGTCGGCGAACTGTTGACACGGATTCGCCAGACACCCGTCCTGCTGCTCGGCATGATCGGCACTTCATCGCTGCTGGGCATCCAGTTGTGGCTGTTCCTGTGGGCACCGCTGCATGGGCGCAGTCTGGAGGTATCGATGGGCTATTTCCTGCTGCCCCTGGCAATGGTGCTCACGGGCAGAGTGGTCTATGGCGAACGTCTCTCACGCCTGCAAAAACTGGCCGTGGGCTGCGCGGCCCTAGGCGTTGGCCACGAGTTGTACCAGCATGGCAGCTTCGCCTGGGAAACCTTGGTGGTGGTGGTGGGCTACCCGATTTACTTCGTCCTGCGCCGACGCTGCCGCACTGACCACCTGGGCGGTTTGTGGTGCGACATGTGCCTGCTGCTGCCCTGGGCCCTGTACTTCGTGATCGAGGGACCGCTGACAACGGCCGACCTGGCCGCCCATCCTGGACTGTATGGGCTGATTCCCCTGCTCGGTGCGATCAGCGCCTCGGCGCTGATCGTCTACGTGCTGGCCAGCCGCTTACTGCCCTTTGGCCTGTTCGGTTTGCTCAGCTACGTCGAACCGGTGCTGCTAGTTGGCGTGGCACTGCTGCTGGGCGAAACCATCACCTCGGACCAGTGGCTGACCTATCTGCCGATCTGGGCTGCCGTACTGGTCCTGGTGCTGGAGGGCATCAAGCACCTGCGTCAGCGTCGGCGGGCGGTGTAAGGCGCACCTGGCGCACCCGGCGCTCCTGCACCGCCATCACCGTCATGCGCCAGCCATTGCAGTCGAGCTGATCGCCGACCATCGGCAGGCGGTCGAGCAGGCTCATCACCAGTCCGGCGAGGGTCTGGTAATCCTCGGTGGCGCGGGCGGCGAAGCCGGTTCGCGCCTGCACCTGGGTCAGGTTCAGCGCCCCGTTGACGACGAACCCATCGACCTCCTGGACGATCTCCGGCCCGGCCACCTCACTGGCATCGGGAAGCTCACCGGCGATCGACTCAAGAATGTCGGTCATGGTCAGCACGCCGGTGAAATCACCGAATTCGTTGATCACGAACGCAATGTGCGTCGACTGTCCTCGCATCTGCTCCAGCGCATTGAGAATGCTGAAGCTCTCCAGCAGGTTCAGCGGCTGGCGCACCATACGCTCAAGGTCCGGGGTGCTACCGGTCAGCAATTCCTTGAGCAACTCCTTCTTGTGAATGAAGCCCAGAGGCTCGTCGATGCGACCGTCACGAATCAGCGGCAGCCGTGAGTAAGGCGAGTTGATCAGCGTCTGCGTGATCATCTCGGCCGACTGCGCCAGGTCCAGCGCATCGACTTCGGTGCGCACGGTCATCACGGTCCGGATCGGCCGCTCGGCGAGGTTCAGCACACCGCTGATCATCACGCGCTCGCGGCGGTCGAACAGCACCTGTTCTTCACCGCCTTCGACCAGATCGGCGATCTCCTCGCCCAGTTCGTCAGCCTCGACCCGACGCCCGCCCAGCAGGCGCAGCACCGCATGGGCGGTGCGCTCGCGCAGCGGGCGGTGCTGTTGCAGGCTGCGCTTGCGACGAGCCCGGGCCAGTTGGTTGAACGCCTCGATCAGGATCGAGAAACCGATCGCCGCATACAGATAGCCCTTGGGAATGTGGAACCCCAGGCCTTCGGCGGTCAGGCTGAAGCCGATCATCATCAAGAAGCCCAGGCACAGCATGATGACTGTCGGGTGGGCGTTGACGAAGCGGGTCAGCGGCTTGCTGGCCACGATCATGATGCCAATGGAGAAGATCACCGCGATCATCATCACCGACAGATGCTCGACCATGCCCACGGCGGTGATCACCGCATCCAGCGAGAACACCGCGTCCAGCACCACGATCTGCGCGACGATCGGCCAGAAGGCCGCGTGACGAGCGCCAGCACTGCTTTGGGCGACATGCCCTTCAAGGCGCTCGTGCAGCTCCATGGTGGCTTTGAACAGCAGGAATACGCCGCCAAACAGCATGATCAGATCTCGACCTGAGAAGCTCTTACCCCACACCTCGAACAGCGGCGCAGTGAGCGTCACCATCCACGAGATCGAGGCCAGCAGGCCAAGGCGCATCACCAATGCCAGCGTCAAACCAATCACCCGGGCGCGGTCACGCTGATGCGGGGGCAGTTTGTCGGCCAAGATGGCAATGAACACCAGGTTATCGATACCCAGCACCAGTTCCAGCACGATGAGTGTCAGCAGGCCCAGCCAGGCCGTGGGGTCAGCTAGCCATTCCATCAGCAGGTACTCTCGGGGAACGCGTCAGAACGACGCATGAAGGGCGGCCGGGACGGCCAGGGACTGGGGGGCTCCGCGAAGGTGCTCATAAGGGCCTTAAGTGTAATTTGGGATGTCGATCCTACAATCGAAGCAGGTTTTTCTGACAGCGGGAAACTATTACAAAAACTGTAACCGGTCGCTGAGCACTTTCGTTCAATACGCCGCAGTGCCCCCTGCAAGAGCATGGCCGCTTCATAGAACAACGAGGACGCCCTCCATGAGCCTGTCACTGTCCATGGCCGCTTTCGCCTTGGCCGCTTCGATTTCTCCAGGTCCTGTCAACATCGTCGCGCTGGGCAGCGGCGCGCGACACGGTCTGCGCGCCAGCCTGGGGCACGCCGCCGGTGCCAGCCTGGGCTTTTGCCTATTGCTTGTGCTGATCGGCCTGGGCCTGCACGAACTGCTGCTGCGTTGGCCACTGCTCAATCGTCTGCTGCACTGGGGCGGCGTGCTGTTCTTGCTGTACATGGCCTGGAAGCTGGCCAGCGACAGCGGCGAGTTGCACACCGGACATCAGAGTCAGGCGCCGTCGGCTTGGCACGGCGCGGTGATGCAGTGGCTCAACCCCAAGGCATGGCTGGCCTCGGTAGCCGGTATCGGCGCCTATACAGGCGGCGATCACCAGTTGCTGTGGCTGTTCACTTGGCTGTACGCGCCCATCTGCTTCGTGTCGGTCGCCAGTTGGGCTTGGGCGGGCAGCATGATCAGCCACTACTTGGGCAATGCCCGGAACATGCGGTTGTTCAATCGGGTACTGGCGGCCTTGCTGGTGATCAGTGCGGCATATCTGATGTTGGCCTGAAAGTCTAGATCAGCAACCGCTGCGGTAGTGCCCGGGCGTTGCCGCCAAATGTTGCTTGAAAGCGCGCTGTAAATGCGCCTGATCGGCGAATCCGGCCTCCAGCGCCACTTCTGCAATGCCCCGCCCCCGACGCAACTCGGCGCGTGCGTGCTGCACGCGTTGATCGATAAGGTAACCATGGGGTGTAAGGCCGAAGCGATGGCGGAAGGCGCGAATCAGGTAGCTGCGGGAGAGTCCAGCAACAAGACAGATATCGTCCAGGCTCAAAGGATCGAGACGGTGGGCGCGGATGAAGGCCGCAGCGGTATCCAAACGCGGATGATCTGATCGAACCACCTCGCCAGGCATCTGCAGATAGCTTGGCAACATTTTGAAGAACGCTTTCAGAAAGACGTCCGCCCCAGAGACCTGCTGCTCGAACACGTTTGTGAAGACCTGCAACAGATGCGCGTACAGCGCAGTGCAGTCGCTGTAGGTCGCCTGCGGCAGAACGAACCCCTGAGCCTGCAGCCAGGGCAAGTCGACGTACAGCATCAGGTAAGACCACGGCTCCCCCTGGAGAGGATTGCAGGCATGCACCACGCCTGGGTTCATCAGAACGGTGGCACCTGCGGTCAGCTCGCGCAATGTGTTGCCGTTGAGGTAGGTGCTACGTCCACCTGTGACCACGCCTATGGAAAAGCTTTCGTGAGAATGAGGCTCATAGCAGACCCTGCGCCCATCGATGACCCACCGTGCCTCGACAAAGGGCAGTTCTGGGTTTCGCCAGAATCGTGATGCTTCGTTCATTACTCTTCTCTCCTGTTCGGCGCTGTCAGCGCTTTTCCCACTCAACGCACGAAGAGCCGAGATTAAATGATTTCATAAGGCCCCAACCTGTTTGCCGAGGTTTTTCTTCAGGAGTAAACGGTCTGCCTCAACTGATACATTTACCAGTTGGCAGTGCGCGCCGCCCCGCCTAGCGTTAGCACAAAGACTCACCGATGAGGGCAGCGCCATGTATCGCAAGACCGCCTTACTCCAGCTGGTGGTTCTGATTGTCACCCTTGCATGTCATCCACTGTTCGCTTTCGGCGTCCAGGCAATTCCTCAGCAACAGGGCGAGCCAGGCCCCAGCCAAGCGGCTCCAGCGACCATCATGGATCAGTCATTACTGGCGCTGAACGATCAACCCTCGCTTATCGACCGACTTAACGCGCGCTACAACAGTGCGGTGGCGGAATGTGAACATGGTGCCCCGGCGCTGCACTGTAGCGGCATCCTGTTGCGTCGCGCCACGCACAATCCCGGGTATGCCTTCTGGACCCATAGCCCAGCGAGCCAAGCGCTGGGTTCGGTCACTTTCTCCTGGCTGCGAGTAGACGGGGCAAGCAACAGTAATGATCTGACCAGCGGTTTCATTTTCATGGACAACACGACAGCGATGAGTGCTGGCTATACGCTGCAGTCGCCACGCTGTATCTACCCATTTCTGGCTGGCACCCAAAACAATGGGCGAAGTCTGCACGGCTGCGGAATGCGAGACGTCGCCGAACCGCCGCGCAAGGATGAAAGTGTGTGCGCGACGCAAATTCCCCCCGCCATCACTGTCACCAGTTGGAGCGCACACTTCAAGGCGAAGGAGTTTGCGCGCGGTGATCAGTGTTCGCTGAGCACCCAAGTGCCCGAGCAACTGATCACCAGCCTTCAGGCGCGAGTGGCTCACGCCGATATCGCCAAGACCGCCGGCAATGAGTTGCTGATACCCACATGGGACGATACGCAGCCCAAGCAACTGCCGATCGAGGCGTTTTTCTTCAACGCCAACAGAAGTGGCGCTTTCGAAACAGCACTGGAATTACGCAATGCTTTCCTCCAGGAAACTTCCAGGGATGTACCAATCGTTGCGCTGGATCCAGGCGCAACCGATAACCAGATTTTCAAGGCGCCGACCCATGATCAACAAGGGCGAGCCACAGCACAGGCGCTGACCCTGCGCTACACCAGTACAGCCAGCCGGTGCGATGGCAGAACCTCCCTGTTCTGCAATGGGGTGATCCTGCGAACGACAACCTTTTCCCCGCAATTCAAGGTATGGAATCCCAGCCAGCGCTCAGTAAACTCCGGTAGCGTATCGTTTTCATACCTGCGTGCAGACCTCGGGATCAAGGTGCTGGCATGGAGTACGCTCTATCAGGGTCTAATCGTTCGCGAGCTCGATGCTGGGGCCGCGCCAGACCTCTACCCGCTCAAGCCTCTGTGCATGTATGCCACGGACGCAGCGAGTTGGGATCGCCAAGAAAGCGGATGCGGCGCCCACCGTAACTACAGCCAAGCCAGCGTGCGCTGCGCCGCTCAAGGTATTTTCGATCTCGCCACACTCAAGGCCCACTTCCAATCCATTGCGGGCAACGACAAGCACTTCAACGATCGCAATCAACATCAGTGCAGCCTGGCTGTAGACGCTGTCGCTTTCGATATTTCGCTGAAATCGCGCGAGGCGATGCTCAATCCCGAGCAGTATCTACACCACAACGAATTGCTGATCGAAACTTGGCCCCAGAACATCCCACAATTGCTGCCACTGGAGGCTTTCTTCTACCAGAGCGGGCATCTCGATGCGATCACGCAGGCCAAAGCGATGCAGCAGGATTTGAGCGACAGTGCCGCAGGCCTTTGGAAGCCGGTCATTCGCGTTGATCTTCAAGCGGGGCCAGAGCAGGTCTTCACCTATTGGCCAGAGGATCAAAGCTGACAAGCAAGTCTGCCGCAGTGCTGGATCATGCCATCAGGGTGCTTCCAATGAACTGAGCCAGCTCTGGCGTTCTTGGCGCGACAAACAGCGCTTCGGGATCGCCCACCTCGTGCACCTTGCCCTGATGCATGAACACCAGTTTGTCACCAACTTCCCGGGCGAAGCGCATCTCATGGGTGACCATGATCAGCGTCATCCCCTCGCGGGCCAACTGGCGCACCACACCCAGCACCTCGTTCACCAACTCCGGATCCAGCGCCGAGGTGATCTCGTCGCACAGCAGCACCTTGGGCGACATCGCCAGGGCCCGGGCGATGGCCACCCGCTGCTGCTGCCCGCCGGAAAGACGGTCCGGATAGGCGTCGAACTTCTCGGCCAGGCCGACCCGAGCCAGCATCTGCCGGGCCAACGCCTGCGCCTCGGCGTTGCCGGCCTTCTTCACCACTTGCGGTGCCAGCATCACGTTTTCACCGACCGTCAGGTGCGGGAACAGGTTGAACTGCTGGAACACCATGCCAACCTTCTGGCGCAGTGCGCGCAAATCGGCGCGGCTGGCATCGAGATATTCGCCATCCACTTCGATCACCCCGTCACTGATCGATTCCAGACCGTTGAGGGTGCGCAGGAAGGTGCTCTTGCCCGAGCCGCTGCGGCCGATGATGGCCACCACTTCACCTTCATCGATGCTCAAGTCGACGCCCTTGAGCACATGATTGTCACCGTAATACTTGTGCAGCGCGGACACTCTAAGCAGCGGCATGCAGCCTCCTTTCCAGGTAACGGGCGCTCAGCGAGAGCGGATAACAGAGGATGAAATAGCCGAGCGCGACCAGGCCGTAGACCATGAACGGCTCGAAGGTAGCGTTGGCGATCATGCCGCCGGTCTTAGTCAGCTCGGTGAAGCCGATGATCGAGGTTACGGCGGTGCCTTTAACCACCTGCACCGAGAAGCCCACGGTCGGCGCAACGGCGATACGCAGGGCCTGCGGCAGGATCACGTGGCGTAGTTGCTCCAGACGGCTCAGCGCCAGGCTTTCGCTGGCTTCCCACTGCCCTTGCGGGATCGATTCCACGCAGCCGCGCCAGATCTCGGCGAGAAATGCACTGGTGAACAGGGTCAGGGCGATAGCCGCCGCCGCCCAGGCCGACACATCGACACCGAACAACGCAATGCCGAAGAACACCATGAACAGCTGCATCAACAAAGGCGTGCCCTGAAACAGTTCGATGTAGGCACGCGCCAGCCGCCGTGGCAGGGCGCGCTCGGAGATCCGTCCGATCAGCACCAACAGTCCGGCCAGCCCGCCGCAGACGAAGGCCACCAGCGATAACGCCAGGGTCCACTGCAACCCCACCAGCAAGTTGCGCACGATGTCCCAGAAGGTGAAATCCATTCAGCGTTTCCCCATCAGCAGACGCTGGCCGAGCCAGTTGAGCAGTTGGCGCACGACGATGGCCATCAGCAAATACAAGGCGGTGGTCAGCAGGTAAGTTTCAAAGGCGCGGAAGTTGCGCGACTGGATGAAGTTGGCGGCGAACGACAGCTCCTCGGTAGCAATCTGCGAACAGACCGCCGATCCGAGCATGACGATCACGATCTGACTGGTGAGCGCCGGCCAGACCTTGGCCAGGGCCGGGCGCAGCACCACGTGCCGGAACGCCTCGAAGCGACTCATGGCCAGCGCTGCCGCGGCCTCCAACTGCCCCTTGGGGATCGCCTGGATACCGGCGCGAATGATCTCGGTGCTGTAGGCGCCGAGATTGACCACCATGGCCAGCACCGCGGCTTCCCACTCGTTCAGGCGAACACCCAGTGCCGGCAGACCGAAGAAGATGAAGAACAGCTGAACGATGAACGGCGTGTTGCGGATCAGTTCCACGTACACACCGAACAGCAGGTCGAACGGGCGCAGGCGCCAGGCCCGCACGCCTGCACCGACCACACCGATGGCAAGGCCAAGCACCGTGCCGATGGCGGTCAGCTCCAAAGTGAACAGTGCGCCCTTGAGCAGCAGGTCGCTCTGGGCGAGCACGGGCGCGAAGTCGAATTGATAGGCCATGGTCCGAGAGTCCGCCTAGTGCTTAAAGGTCGGCTGGCAGCGGTTGCTTGAGCCACTTCTCGGCGTTGCGGTTCAGGCTGCCGTCGGCCTTGGCGGCAGCCAGTGTGCTGTTGACCTTGTCCAGCAATGCCGGCTCGTGCTTGGCGACGCCGACGTAGACCGGCGAGTCCTTGAGCTTGACCTTGACCACCGGCACCTTGGCCGGGTTCTTCTCGGCGATGGCCGCCATCACCACGCTGCCACTGGCGATCAACTGTACTTGGCCGGACAAGTAGGCGGCGATGGTCGAGTTGTTGTCCTCGAAGCGTTTGATCACCGCGTCTTTGGGTGCGACGGCGCTCAGCGCCATGTCCTCGATCGAGCCGCGGGTGACGCTGATGGTCTTGCCGGCCACTGCGCCGATGTCGTCGATCGCCGCGTCGGCCGGACCGAATACCGCCAGGTAGAACGGCGCGTAGGGCTGGGAGAAATCGATCACCGCTTCACGTTCGGCATTCTTGCCCAGGCTGGAAATCACCAGGTCGACTTTACCGGTGGTGAGAAAGGGAATGCGGTTGGTGCTGTTGACCGGCGTCAGCGCCAGCTTGACGCCCAGTTTGTCGGCCAGCAACTGCGCGGTGTCGATATCCAGCCCGCGTGGCTTCATGTCGGGGCCAACCGAGCCGAAGGGCGGGAAATCCTGGGGCACGGCGACCTTGAGCACGCCACGGGCAGCGATGTCGCTCAGGGCATCGGCCTGGGCGGGTGTGAGCGTAAGGCCCGCACTGCAGAACAGGGTGGCCAGGAGCAGGGAGCGGAACGTCGTCATGGAAGGCCTCGCGGAAAGTCGAATGGGTGTGCGCTGCAGGCCATTGCAGGCAGCATGCCAGCTCGTCCTGAAATCCACCGCGAGTGCGCGGGGCGCGGGTTCTACAAGGTCTTACTGGTCTGAACAGTTGAACTCTAGATCTCACTCGGTCGACCTCGTGCGCCCTGCTTTCGTGCGCTGTAATCCGCGCTGCGCCAGCTTGGCGCAAGGCTTGCCAGCACCGGCAGATCGCCGTACAACGTCAGCGTCATCGCCCTCCTACCGGTCTGAACAGCATGCTCGACACCCTCCCCCGCGCCGTACCGGAACTGGCCCTGCAGGCCATCCGCAAGCTCATCGACGAAGGCGGCTATCAACCCGGCGACGCCCTGCCCTCGCAACGCGACCTGGCCGATCGCCTCGGCGTCAGCCGGGCCTCCCTGCGCGAAGCGCTGTCCTCGTTGAGCGCCATGGGGCTGATCAGCGTGCAGGCCGGCAAAGGTGTCTTCGTGCAGAGCCCGGCACCGGGTGGATTCGCCTGGCCCTATGCCGAGCAAGTGTCGGCGGCCGATACCTTCCAGATGCGCTATGCCCTGGAGGGATTTGCGGCCGGCCAAGCCGCGCTGGCCCTGACCGCCGATCCGCTGGACCGGCTACGGGCCAACGTCGAGGCCATGCGCCTGGAACTGCGCGCGGGCCGCTTCGAGGCGGCGGCGCGACTGGATTTCGAGTTCCACCAGGCGCTGCTGCAGGCCTGCGGCAATCAGGCGATGCTGCAGGTGATCACCAGCAGCCGGGAGATCTTCCTGGAAAGCCAGAAGCTGCCGTTCATTCGTCCCGAACGGGCCATGGAAACCTGGCAGGAACACCGCACCATCCTCAAGGCCCTCGAGCGCCGCGCCCAGGCCGCCGCCCAGCGGGCCATGCAAGCGCATATCCGCAACGCCGCCTCGCGCACCGGGGTAGTGTTCACGGTTTGAATAGCGTTGGCGCCCGGATCGGTCCAAACGGATATCTGGGTGTCGTGCTCAAGGATGCGGCGGTCGTTGCGCTGAGGTGTACTGCACCTGATAACCAGACGACAGGGCATGATCCTGTCCGCCCCCACCAGGCTGCCTACGCCAACCGGAGCACGTGCCCATGTCCGCATCCCATGAGGTATCCCCCGCCACCCTGCGCCGCGTGATTGCCGCCTCGGCCATCGGCAACTTCGTCGAGTGGTTCGATTTCGCCGTATACGGCTTTCTCGCCACACTGATCGCCAGCCAGTTCTTCGCCAGCGAGGACGCCAGCGTCGCCTTGCTCAAGACCTTCGCCGTATTCGCCGTCGCCTTCGCCCTGCGCCCGCTGGGTGGCATCGTCTTCGGCGCATTGGGCGACCGTCTGGGACGCAAGCGTATCCTCTCGCTGACCATCCTGTTGATGGCCGGCTCCACCACACTGATCGGCCTGTTGCCGACCTACGCCAGCATCGGCATCGCCGCCCCGGTATTGCTGACGCTGGCGCGCTGCCTGCAAGGTTTTTCTGCCGGAGGCGAGTATGCCGGCGCTTGCGCTTACCTGATGGAGCACGCCCCACGCGAGCGCCGGGCGTTCTATGGCAGCTTCGTGCCGGTCTCGACTTTTTCCGCGTTCGCGTGTGCAGCCGTGATCGCCTACGGCCTGGAAGCCAGCCTGAGCAGCGATGCCATGAACGCCTGGGGCTGGCGCGTACCGTTCCTGATCGCCGCGCCCCTGGGTCTGGTGGGCCTGTACCTGCGTTGGCGCATGGAGGAAACGCCGGCCTTCCGCGAGGCGCTGGCCGAGGGTCGCCAGCACGAGCACTCGCCGCTGAAGGACACCCTGCGCCACCATGGCCGAGCTATTCGCAACCTGGGGGCCTTCATCTCGCTGACGGCGTTGTCGTTCTACATGTTCACCACCTACTTCGCCACGTACCTGCAGATGGTCGGTCATCTCAGCCGTGCCCAGTCGCTGCTGGTGACCACGGTGGCACTGCTGTTCGCTGCCGCCGGATGCCCGCTGGCCGGCGCGTTGTCGGACCGCATCGGCCGGCGTCGGACCATCGGTTTCACCTGCCTGTGGGTAATGGTCTGCGTATTCCCCGCCTACTGGCTGGCAAGTTCCGGCTCAATGTCCGGCGCCCTGTTAGGGGTGATCCTGCTGGCAGTCGGCGCCTTGTCCAGTGGTGTAGTGACCGCTGCCTTGCTGTCGGAGAGCTTCCCGACCCGCACCCGCTACACTGCGTCGGCGATTACCTACAACGTGGCCTATACCCTGTTCGGCGGCACCGCACCGCTGGTGGCGACCTGGCTCATCACCCAGACTGGCAGCAGCTTGGCGCCGGCTTTCTATCTGGTGGTGATTGCTTTGGTTGCGCTAGTCGGCGGATTGGCGCTGCCGGAAACCTCACGCGTTGCACTGGATGACGAAACACTCGGCGGCCCATCGACGGCCCGTGGGCGAGCCAACGCGTTGTAACCGACGACAGGGGGCGTTGGCTACGCCCCCTGTTTGGGTAACGACGCCTAAAGCTGCGGGCGATTACCGCCCCAAATCCCCAAGGCGAAGCAGGTCTGCGTTTACAAAACTAACCAGATGGTACAAAAATAATCGCATCCAATAACAAAAGCGATGCACTGTCATGACCTCCCCCCTTGCCGCCCACGGCATTCTCGCCGGCCTTGTCGGTCGTGGTATCCAAGCCTCCCTCACGCCAGCCTTGCACCAAGGCGAAGGCGATGCCCAATCCCTGCGTTATCTGTATCGTCTGATCGATGCCGATCAGCTCGGCCTGGACGATAGCGCTCTGCCTGCGCTGGTGGAAGGTGCGCAGCGCAGCGGCTTTACCGGCCTGAACATCACCTTCCCGTTCAAGCAAGCCATCGTGCCGTTGCTCGACGAACTGTCAGAAGAAGCGCGTGGCATCGGCGCCGTGAACACTGTGGTATTCAAAGATGGCAAGCGCATTGGCCACAACACCGATTGTCTGGGCTTTGCCGAAGGTCTGCGCCGTGGTTTGCCCGATGTGGCGCGCCGCCAGGTGGTGCAACTGGGCGCCGGTGGTGCAGGTTCGGCGGTGGCGCATGCACTGCTGGCCGACGGCGTGGAGCAACTGACCCTGTTCGAGGTCGACGCCGCTCGCGGGCAAGCCCTGGTAGAAAACCTTGCACAGCGTTTCGGTGCTGGCCGGGCGCTGCTCGGCAATGATCTGGCGGCTGCGCTTGCCGCAGCTGACGGCCTGGTCAACACCACGCCGGTGGGCATGAGCAAACTGCCCGGCACTCCGCTGCCGGTGCATTTGCTGCATGAACGGTTGTGGGTAGCGGAAATCATCTACTTCCCGCTGGAAACCGAATTGCTGCGCCATGCCCGAGCGTTGGGCTGCCGTACCTTGGACGGCGGCACCATGGCGGTATTCCAAGCGGTGAAGGCGTTTGAGCTATTCAGCGGCCGGGCGGCCGATGCCGCGCGCATGCAGGCGCATTTTGCGCGGCTGGGCTGAGGATCAAAGGCAGATCGAAGGCAAAGGCCGGATGAGCACCATCGCCCAGACCTGCGCATCGCCGAGCGCAATCAGTCGTCCAGTGGTTTGGGCGCCGCAGCGGGCTTGACAGGTTTGGTCCCCTTGTTCGGCTTCTCCGGCTTGCCGGCTGGCGCCACAGCCACCGGTTCAGGCGCAGTTACGGCCTTTTCGCTGGCCGGCAGTTCGTCGACTGCCTTGAACACCGCTTGCGGGTCGAGCTTCTCCGGGGTGTCGTCGTCCTTGAGTACATGACGCTCGCCATCCTTGCCGATCAGGATCACCCGGGTGCCTTTGCTCGCCCCGAGCTTGAGCTCGCGGATCAAGGCCATGGTGGTCTGCTGCTCGAGGTTCTTGTCTTCGCGTTTGCCCATCATGCTGGCCACGCTGAACAGCACCAGATTGCGCTCCTTGAACCCGGCTTCGGTGGCAGGATCCTTGATGGCCTGCTCCAGGCCGCGCAGCGTCGGGTCGGCGCTGCTGGGCGCGATGACGACCAATGGCCGTGCCTTGCCCAGTTCCTTGGCCAGTGGAGCGTCGCTGTCGGCGGCGAACAGCGGGCCGCTGACGGCGAACAGGGTGGCGAGGGTCAGTGACCGGACGAGCATGAGCATCTCCTTGTTTTCTCGATTAACCAGGGACTACAGATCAGGGAGAAAGATCCGAGCCAGAGCCTAAACCAAGGGATCAGGCACCGGCTTAGACTAAAGGTAACGTGGGATTTCGGAAACGGCCCCGAACGTCTCAGAAGCTTCCTACACATCTGCAAGCATAGTCGATCAAGGCATCAGGGACGCCTGTGGCTGGGCCCCGGTTGCGGTTCGGGCCTGGCCTGGGCGAGTGCTGCACGGGTGTATGCCAATATGCGTGCATCCCACGCCGCCTCTCGGTCCCGACCAATGCTGCGCAGCCAGTTTTCATAGTCATCGGCGGACACCGTCAGTGCCCTGACCTGTTCGGCAAACGCCGAATCGTCCTGTATTGCTGCCAATTCACTCTGGCTCTCTTGCAACTGGCGGGCGTTTTCGGCCAAAGCCGCTGCATTGCGCACCCGCGCCTCAGAACCCTCGCCCAGCGCCTGGGCTTCATCGCCCAACACCCGCGCCCGTTGCTGCAAGGCATCGATCTGTGCGGCGCGATCGAGCAGCACCTGGTCATAGCTTTTGCCCTCGGCCATGTCCTCGATCACCTGCAGGCGGCTGTGGAAACGTTGGTCCAACCGCTCGAAGCCTTCTGGATCGCTGCGCAGCAGATGGGTGCGCCAGAAGGACTTCCAGACCATCGACTGCGCCACCGCCTCGTCGGTCTCGCTCTCATGCAGCCGCGCCCGCGCGTCGTCCAACTGATCCGCACCCACACCAGCCACCTCGCGGTAACTCATGGTCGCCGGTTGCCCCGGCAGGTCGAACTCGTCACGCAGGCCTAGCCGGTAGGCCAGTCCTACCTCGACTTCATCCGGATGCCCACCGTCCTGGCGCCGACCCTGCAGGTCTTCGGCGATGATGCGATCGAGTTCGTCCAGCCGCCACAACTGTCGACCCAGGTACAGCAGAGCGGACTCTTCGGCACCGCGCTCGGCCTCACACCGTGCTCGCCACACCAGCAGATGGACTTCCAGATCGCTGAAGCGGCCAATCACCGCGTCGTCACACCCCTCCAGCCCCCTGGACAGGTCGAACAGCTCCTGACGCAGTTCGGCATGGTCCTGGGCAGCCTGCAGGGTGGCCGCGACTCGGCTGCCCAGGCCGGTAGGGTCGGTCCGGTAATCGCGGGTCTCGCGCAGACGAGCCAGCAAGGCCAAGTAGTCCTGACTGCCCGGCTCGGCCTGCAAGGCGTCCCAGGCTTCGCCGAAACCTCTGGCCTCACGCGGCGCGATGCTGCGCATCCACCCCTCGCGCGCATAGTCCAAAGCCTGAGCAAGATCGAGCGACTCGGGTTCCTCGACCCCTGAGGCAGGGTCGGTTTCCTCCAGCCAGCCGTTCACCCTCATGAAACTGCGCAGCCGGTTGGCCGAGCCGGACTCCAGCGGGTTCTCGGCTAGCAGGATGGCACCCGAAACCCACAGCGGGACTCGGTAATAGTCGTCCGGCACCCGTGTAATGAGATTGTTGCGCAGGTCCACTTCTTCCAGCAGGTGGTGGTCGAACAGACCGCTCGGCAGTTCGCTGATGCTCGTCGCACGCACCTGCAGCGAGATCAGGCGCGGCATGGCAGCCACCGAGAACACCCGCCCCAGCGGATTGAACGACAGGTTCAGCCGCTGCAAACGGGTACAACGACCCAGACGCTCGGCCTGTTCAGGATCGAGCACAATCTGGTTACCGTACAGGTCCAGCTCGCGCAACTCAGGCAAGTGCTCGATGTTGGCCGGTAATCGGCTCAACGCGTTGTTGTTCAGCGCCAGGGACTGCAAGCCGGTGAAGGCGTTCATGAACGAATCAGGGATCTCTTCCAGGCTCATGCTGGTCATGTTCAGCGACACCACATGACTGAAGCGCACCTGCGCCGGGATGTCTGGTAGCCGACGCATGGGCAGTCCCCAGAGGGCCAGGCGATAGCCGATCGGCTCGCCGACCTGATTGGCCACGCGCTGAGACTGGCGGCGCCAGGCAGCCATCAGCGCATCCCTCATGGCAGAGCGCTCGGCACGGGCCATCAGCCCCGGCGCTTGCTGGGTCCAGGCAGCGAGGTGTTCGCGCAGCGTGTCGAGCTCTGCCCCCAGGCGCTGCAGCTCGAGGTTATGGTCGAGACCTTGTGCGCGTACGGAAATCAGCCAGTTCTCCACTTCGCTGTCGCTGAAATTGGGGTACAGCGCCCGAACCCGTGCATACAAGGCGCGGGCCTGGTGTCGCACGCCGCGCCCACTGAGTGGATAGCCCAGGCGTCCGTCAGCCAGGCGCTGGGGCGATCGGAACACGCTAACCGGCGAGCGCAGCCCCAGGGCCTGCTGGATTTCGCCAGGCTGACGGGCAGCCAGTCGGGCCATGCGCACGCGCAGGTTGTGCGGCAGTGGGTCGCTCAGTCCCATCGCCGTACAGCGCGAGTCATCCAACGTGTGCGCGATGACTTCGAACAACTCGCCCCGCTCGCCGAGTGCATGCCCCCCCTGCGCCAACTGAAACCTGCCATTGAGATGAACCAGGTCGAAGCTGGCCGCGCCCTCCCCGGCTTCGATCGACAGCAGCGTGGGCCCCGACAATGAATGCTCGTACAGACGCCATCCGCTAGCGGCGGCCGGCCCAGACGATCGGCCCAAGAGGTGCAACACCACCCGCGCCAGATCCGCGTCCTGGCTGGCATCCAGGTACAACGCCTCCAGCACCCGGGCGACACGTATCTGCCGCACCATTTCACGCGCCGCCTCCGCCAGGGCCAGCGGCACGCGTGCGCCTTGCAACAAGCGTTCGCGATCCGCAGCACGGGCATCGTTCAGCACCTGGGCTGCGCCCCGTGAATGCAGCGAGGTGAACTGCCGTCGCACGATCTGCGCCGCGGGCGCATCACTGGGCTGCGTGGCCTCATACAACTGCTCGAACAGTTCTCGACGCTGTGCCCAGATCCGCTCGGCCAGGGCTTGATCGCTGACGTCGGCGGCACCCGGCAAGCGCCGTGCATGGGCGAGCACCAGACCGTCGCTCGCCGGCTGGCCGCTGCGCAACTGGCTGACGGTGCCCCGAATGCGGCGGTCCAGATCATAGCGCTCGACGCTGTCGTGCCAGACTGCAGGAGGCTTGCGTCCATCGGCATGCAGCGCGCGCAATTGCGCGGCATCCAGGCCGTGAATCTGCATGATTTCGTCCAACTGCTGGTCATCCAGCCGCGCCCAGGCCCCGCCCAGGCGGCGACACAGCCGATACGGGTCGTCCCAGGCCAGCGGCTGCTCCCACCACAAACGCCAGGCACCGTTGTGTTCGAGCAGCGGGCCGTGACCGTTGTGCGGCAAAAGCTGCCAGCGCAGATCGGCGCGCTGTCGCACCGGATAGTGATGTTCATCGATCTGGACCCAGGTACGGTCGCCGTGGCGCCAGAGGCCCTGCTCGTCGCAGCGCGCTTCGGCCGGCGGTGCGTCGCGCCAGGGCGAAAGGTCTTCGTGCCACAGGCGTGTACTGCCATCCTCCAGGGTGGCCGGCAGCAGCTCGTCGACCCAGCGTGATCGACTCCAGGCACCGCGCACCACACCCACGCCGGCGGCCGTGACCGCGAATGCAGCGACATCGCCCGCCACATTGAGCAGGTGGTCCAACGCCTCACTGGTATCGCCTTCTCGCCAGGCCTCGACGCCGTGGTAGACCTCGCCCAGCAGCTCCCAGGCGGTCACCGCCAGCAACCCCAGGCCGATCACCGGCACGAAGAATCCCGCCAAATTCAGCAATGCCCAGCCTTCGCTGGCCAAGCGTTGATCGTGCTCGCGCTGCACTTGCTCATCGACTGCACTGACCGGTACCGCGATCATCGCAGCATCGTCCTTGATCTGTGCGATGCGTGCCTGCGCCAACTGGTCGAACAACGGCTCAGGCAACGGCAGCATGTGCTCTTGCAGCGCGATATTGGCCAGATCTGATACGCCCGCATAGCCACTGACCAGTTGATTGAAGAAGGCATTGGCCTGCCGCCTGCGAACCAAGCGACTGAAAAATGCTTGATAGTCGGCCGTACGCAAGCGCTTGCCCAAGTCGTTGGCAAAGTAGCGCAAGTTGGGAGATGCACTCCAAGGGGTGTGCGGATCGCCTGGAATATGCACCAGCACACGTTGACTGGAGGTATAGAGAGGGCTGAGGCTTTCGTCGCGCACATCCAATACCACGATGCGCTCCAACGCAGTGCCGAACAACTGCAGGCGCTTGGTCTGAACCGGGCAACCTTGGAAGGTTGGCTTGGCGGTCAAGCTGCACACCTGCACCACCAGTTGTAACTCCTGCTCGCTCAGGTGGCCTTTCAGGCGCGCCACATGAGCATCGGCGAGCATCCCATAGCGGTGTGCGCGGGCCAGAAGGGACAAGGTCCGGCGCTGCGCTGCGCCGGCCGGCTCGTCGGCGTGGTCGTCAGGTTGCAGCACCTGGTCCACATGCGCCTGATACTGCCCACCCACATCCACCTCGCGGCACAGTTGGGCGAACTGCGCGGCAGTGGGCAGTACAGCCTGTTCGTCATCGGGCCGGAGCAGCCGATTGCCTTCCAGCTGTCCTCCCTCCTCAGCCTGCTCGGCGCTGAAGTTGCGCAGAGCTGCCTCCAAGAGTGATATCTCGCGATACACCGCTTTGGTCACTGGGTAACCGATGGGTTGCGAGGTCAGTACAGGTTCGCGGGTGCCGACTCTGAACCGCAAGGCATCCAGATCGACAGCCCTGCCCATCTGCTGTTCGAGCGCTGCGCTCAGCAAGGGCGCGGCGTAAGCATCCGGGGACTGAAGTCCAGCCAACAGCGCTCTGGCGCGCTCATGAAAATACAGGCTCAAGCTCAACGCATCCTGAAGTGCCTGAACCTGTTCAAGGCTGGCGGTCGCCAGCCAATTGGGCAAGCGCCGACCGATGATCCAGTCCTGATGCGCTGCCGAGGGAGGAATAGCGTGAGTCACGATGGCATGCTCCTGGGAAAAGCCCTGAGGCTAAGGAGCAGGCGGTGCGCTCAGGCGCTAGATAGTTGCCACGTAGAATGCGTCGACTCGCTCAGTCCTCGACTGGCGATAAGGCCTGCTCGGCGTCCCAGCCACCGCCCAGTGCTGCGATCAACTGCACACTGGCCACCAGCCTCCCTTGCAGCAGGTTCAAGGCGCTGCGCTCATTGCTCAGGGCGGTAGTCTGCACGTTGACCACGTCCAGATAGCCGATTAACCCAGCGCGATACTGGTTCTCGGTCAAACGCAACGACTCGCGCGCCGAATCCAGGGCTTCCTGACGTACCACAGCCTCATCGGCATAGACCTTCAACTGCACCAGGTAGTTTTCCACCTCTTTGAAGCCATCGAGTACCGTCTGGCGATACTGCGCGACGGTCTGGTCATACACCGCTACGGTGCGATCGACCTCGGCGCTGCGTTTACCGGCATCGAACAGAGTCAGCGCGAGTTGCGGGCCGACCGACCAGTAGCGATTGGGCAATTCGATCCAGTTGCTGAAGCTACTGCTGGAATAGCCGCCATTCATGCTCAGCGATAGATCGGGGAAATAGGCGGCGCGCGACACGCCGATGTTCGAGTTGGCGGCCATGACCTTGCGCTCGGCAGACGCGATATCCGGACGACGCTCGAGCAACTGCGACGGCAGGCTCAACGGAATCTGCGGCAATGCAGGGATGTCGCGGGTTTCGGCCAAGGAAAATTCGGCCGGCGCCTTGCCTATGAGCACGGCGATGGCGTTTTCGTACTGGGCACGTTGCCAGGCCAGGTCGATCAGGTCGGCTTGGGTGCTCTTGAGCTGGGTGCGCGCCTGGGCCACGGCATCGGGCCCGGCGACGCCGGCGCGGTACTGGTTCTGGTTCATCCGCAGCGAGCGTTCGTACGCGGCCACCGTGGCCTGAAGCAGCCGCTTCTGCTCATCGATCACACGCAACTGCAAATAGTTCTGCACCAGCTCGGACTGCTGGCTCAGCCGAATTGCCGCCATGTCGGCCAGACTGGCCTGGGCGCTGGACGCATTGGCATTGAGGGTTTCGCGCAGCTTGCCCCACAGGTCGATCTCCCAGCTCACCCCCAATTGCGCGTTGTAGGTGTTGCGAATGCCACTGCTGTTGTTCGACAGACTCGAACTCGAACTCCCCGCCCCTTGGGCCGAACGGTTCTTGCTGGTGGTGAGGTTCAGCGATGGAAACAGCGACGCACGGCTGCTACGTACCAGGGCCTGGGCCTGACGGTACTGCGCTTCGTACTGGGCCACGGTCTGATTGCTGCTGTTGAGGGTCTCGACCAAGGTATCGAGCTGGCGGTCGCCGTAGATTTCCCACCAGGCGCCACGGGCAATGGCATCCGAGGGCTTGGCCTGGGTCCAGCCCTCGGCCTGCTTGAACTGCACCGGCGTGCTGACCTCGGGACGGTGATAGTCGGGGCTGAGCGTGCAGGCACTGAGCAGCGCCACGCACAGCCCGGCACCTAGCAGGCGTGAGCCGCGGCCACGAGTCAGCAGTTGCAGGGCACGGTGCAGCGGGGTCTGGGCAAAATTCATAGCGGAGTATCCAGGGCGGCGTCGGTACGCACGCCGCGCCAGCGGTTGAAACGATGGCGCGCGCGGTCCAGGTACAGGTAGACGACAGGAGTGGTGTAGAGAGTGAGCACCTGGCTGAACACCAGGCCGCCGATGATGGTCAGGCCCAGCGGCTGGCGCATCTCCGCGCCTTCGGCCTGGCTGAGCAGCAGCGGCAACGCGCCCAGCATCGCGGCGAGCGTGGTCATCAGAATCGGTCGCAGCCGTAGCAGGCAGGCGCGGCGGATGGATTCTTCAGGCGTCAGGCCTTCGTGGCGCTCCAGTTGCAGCGCCAGGTCGATCATCAGAATGGCGTTCTTCTTCACCACGCCGATCAGCAGGAACAAGCCGAGCAACGAAATCAGGCTGAACTCCCCGCCGGTGAGGTACAACGTGAGCAAGGCGCCCACCCCAGCCGAAGGCAGGGTCGAGAGAATGGTCAGCGGATGGATGTAGCTCTCGTAAAGAATGCCCAGCACCAGATACACCAGCACCAAGGCGCCGAGGATCATGAATGGCTGGCCCTGGGCGGTCTTGGCGAAAGCATCGGCGTCGCCGCCGAGCTTGGCGATCACCGATTCGGGCAGCCCCAGCTTGGCCACCTCACGCTCCACCGCCGCCAGCGCCTGATCCACGCTATAGCCTTCGGCGACATCGAAGGAGATGTCCTCTGAGGCGAACTGGTCTTCATGGCTGACCCGATCGTTGGCCAGGCTGTTTTCGTAGTGGGCGATGGTCGATAGCGGCACCCGCGCGCCATCGGCGGTGATCACCTGCACCTGTTCCAGTGTGCTCGGGTCCCAGGCATAGCGCGGGTTGATCTCCATCACCACCTGGTACTGGTTGAGGCTGTCGTAGATGGTCGAGATCTGCCGCTGGCTGTAAGCGTTGTTCAGCACCGCGGTGATCATGTCCATGTCGATGCCCAAGCGCTTGGCCTGGTCGCGGTCGACCACCAGCGTCACCTGCTGGGTGCCGGCACCGTCACGCGCATCGATGGCGGTGAGCTGCGGCAGCTTGCGAAACGCCGCCGCTACTTTCGGGAACCACTCACGCAGGGCTGCCAGATCGCCACTCTGCAGGGTGTAGAGGTACTGCGAGGAGCTCTGGTCACGCCCGCCGCCGCCCAGTTGCAGGTCTTGGTCGGCCATCAGGTACAGCCGCCCGCCCGGCACTTTCGGCAGCTCCTTGCGCAGCCGGTCGATGACTTTCTGGGCGTTTTCCTTGCGCTCGCCGATGGGCTTGAGGCGCACCAGCACGAAGGCGTTGTTGGTGCCGCTATTGCCGCCGATGAAGCCGGCCACGCTCTGCACGGCCGGGTCGGCCAGCAGCGCGCGTCGATAGGTTTCCATTTTCGGCTGCATGACGCTGAACGACAGGCCATCGTCGCCGCGCACGAAGCCCTGCAACTGACCGGTGTCCTGCTGCGGCATCAGGGTCTTGGGCACGATCACGTAGAGGGCAACGTTGAGCACGATGGTCGCCAGCAGGCTGAGCAACGTGAGGCGCCGATGGCGCAAGGCCCAGCCCAGGCTGCGGTCATAGCCAGCGACCATGCGCTGGTGCTGACGGTCGCTCCAGCGCTGCAGGCGTGTCTGCTGGCGCGCGGTGTGGGGCTTGAGCCAGCGCGAGCACAGCATGGGCGTGAGGGTCAGCGACACCAGCAGCGAAACGAGGATCGCGGCCGCCAAGGTGATCGAGAACTCCTGGAACAACCCGCGCACGATGCCACCCATGAACAGGATGGAAACGAACACCGCCACCAGCGAGACGTTCATCGACAGCAGCGTGAAACCGACCTCCTTGGCGCCGAGAAATGCCGCACGCATGGGTTTCTCGCCGTTCTCGATATGCCGTGAGATGTTCTCCAGCACCACGATGGCGTCGTCCACCACCAGTCCGGTGGCGAGGATCAGCGCCATCAGCGACAGGTTGTTGAGCGAGAAGCCACACAGGTACATGACCGCGAACGTACCCACCAACGACACCGGCACCGCAAGGCTGGGAATCAACGAGGCGCGCAGGTTGCCCAGGAACAGGTAGACCACCAGGATCACCAACACCACGGCGATCAGCAGGGTGTGTTCGGCTTCCTTGAGCGTCGCCTTGATCACCGGCGAGCGGTCCATGGCCACGTTGAGCTTGACGCTGGCCGGCAGCAGCGACTGCAAAGCCGGGAGCTGGTCCTTGATCTGCTGCACGGTCTCGATGATGTTGGCGTTGGCCTGGCGGTTGATGACCAGCAGCACCGCCGCATCGTTGTTGAAGAAACCACTGTTGTAGCGGTTCTCGACACCATCGCGGACCTTGGCCACATCCCCCAGGCGCAGGATCGCGCCGTTCTGCTGGCGGATCACCAGGGGTTTGTAGTCATCGGCCTTTTCCAGTTGGTCGTTGGCACGCACCTGCCAGTTGCGCTGGTCATCCTCGACGAAACCCATGGGGCGGCGCTGGTTGGCATTGGCCACCGCGGTGCGTACTTCGTCCAGGGACAGCCCGTACTGGTTGAGCAGTTGCGGTTCCAACTCGATGCGCACCGCTGGCAACGAGCTGCCACCGATTTGCACCTCGCCCACCCCGGTGACCTGTGACAGGCTCTGGGACAGGATGGTGTCCGCCAGGTCGTACAGCTGGCCTTTGGACAGGACGTCGGAGGTCAGCGACAGCACCATGATCGGCGCCTGCGACGGATTGACCTTCTTGTAGGTCGGCATGCTGCGCATGCCGCTGGGCAACAGGTTGCGCGTGGCGTTGATCGCAGCCTGGACCTCGCGCGCGGCACCGTCGATGTCGCGGCCCAGCTCGAAGCCGATGATCACTCGCGTGGAGCCTTGGCTGGAATTGCTGGTCAGCACGTTGACCCCGGCAATGCTGCCCAGCTTGCGTTCCAGCGGCGTGGCCACGGTCGAGGCCATGACCTCCGGGCTGGCCCCCGGCAGGCTGGCCTGCACCACGATGACCGGGAAGTCCATCTGCGGCAGCGGCGAAACCGGCAGCAGACCGAAACTCACGCCGCCAAGCAGCATGATCGCCAGGCTCAGCAGCATGGTCGCCACGGGCCGACGAATGAACGGGCCGGACAGGTTCATCGAGCGCTCCCTGCCGGTCGCGGCGTGCTGGAAGCCTCAAGTGGCAAGCGGCAAGCCGCGGCGTCTGCGCGTGTCGGGCCCGAGCACTTCGCAATCAGCTCGCCGCTCGCCGCTTCGCACTTGCCGCTCATGCCTGAGTCTCCAGCGCGGGGCTGCGCCGCCAGCGGCGCGAGAGGCGGTCGAAGTACAAGTAGATGACCGGGGTGGTGAACAGGGTCAGCACTTGGCTCACCAGCAATCCACCGACCATCACCAAGCCCAGGGGCTGGCGCAGCTCGGCGCCGGAGCCCGTGGCCAGCATCAGCGGCAAGGCACCGAACAGCGCGGCCAAGGTGGTCATCAGGATCGGCCGGAAGCGCAGCAACGCGGCCTGGTAGATCGCCTCCTGCGGGCTCATGCCTTGGTGACGTTCGGCCTCCAGGGCGAAGTCGATCATCATGATCGCGTTCTTCTTGACGATGCCGATCAACAGGATGATGCCGATGATCGCGATCATGCCCAGGTCATTGCCGCTGATGAGCAACGCCAGCAACGCCCCGACCGCCGCCGAAGGCAGCGTCGACAGAATGGTCACGGGATGAACGTAGCTCTCATAGAGCACGCCGAGCACGATGTACATGGTCACCACGGCGGCGAGAATCAGCAGCAAGGTGCTCGACAGCGAGGCCTGGAAGGCCTCGGCGGCGCCCTGGAAGCGCGTCTGCACCCCCAGCGGCACGCCGATGTCGTGCTGCACCTGTTCGATCACCTGCACCGCTTCGCCCAGCGAGACACCCTGGCCGAGGTTGAAGGACATCATCACCGCCGGGAATTGGCCGATGTGGGAAATTGCCAACTGCGCTTGGCGCTGCTCGATCCGGGCCAGCGCCGACAGGCGTACCTGTCCGCCATCGGCGGCCTTGACGTGGATCGATTCGAGCATCTGCGGACCGATGTTGGCGGCCGCCTGGGCCTGCAGCACCACGCGGTACTGGCTGGCCTGGGTGTAGATGGTGGAAATCTGCCGCTGACCGAAGGCGTCGTACAACGCGTTGGTGATCTGCGCCACGCTGATGCCCAGGCGGCTGGCCATGTCGCGGTCGATCGCCAGGTACACCTGCAGCCCCTTGTCCTGCAGGTCGCTGGCCACGTCGGTCAGCTCGGAGCGCTGCTGCAGCGCGTGCACCAACTTGCCGCTCCATTCGGCGAGCATGTCCGGATCGGGCGACGACAGGCTGAACTGGTACTGGGTGCGGCTGACGCGGTCCTCGATGCTCAGGTCCTGCACCGGCTGCATGAACAGGCGGATGCCGACCAGGCGCTCGAGTTGCGGCTGCAATCGGGCGATCACCTGGCTGGCGGTGACGTCGCGCTCGGCATGGGGCTTGAGGTTGATCAGCAGGCGACCGCTGTTGAGGGTGGCGTTGTCGCCGTCCACACCGATATAGGACGACAAGCTCTGCACCGCCGGATCCTGCAGAATCACCTGGCTCAGCGCCTGCTGACGCTCGCTCATGGCGGCGAACGAGATCGACTGCGGCGCCTCGGAGATGCCCTGGATGACGCCGGTGTCCTGCACCGGGAAAAAGCCCTTGGGCACGATGACGTAGAGCACGACGGTGAGCGCCAACGAGGCCAGCGCGACCAGCAGCGTCAGCGGTTGATGCCGCAGTACCCAGCGCAGGCCATGGCTGTAGCGCTCGATCAACCAGTCGATCCAGGCACCGCTGGCGCGGTAGAAACGGCCCTGTTCCTCTTCCCGGGGCTCGCGCTTGAGCAGCCGTGCGCACATCATCGGTGTCAGGGTGAGCGACACCACCAGCGAGATCAGGATCGCCACCGCCAGGGTAATGGCGAACTCACGGAACAGCCGGCCGACCACATCGGCCATGAACAGCAAGGGGATCAGCACCGCGATCAACGAGAACGTCAGCGAAATCAAGGTGAAACCGATCTGCCGCGCGCC
The DNA here is from genome assembly GCF_047039205.1 of Pseudomonas sp. SC11. Classification (NCBI taxonomy): domain Bacteria; kingdom Pseudomonadati; phylum Pseudomonadota; class Gammaproteobacteria; order Pseudomonadales; family Pseudomonadaceae; genus Pseudomonas; species Pseudomonas sp. SC11. Next base: position 3,012,441 of record NZ_CP178183.1, read on the forward strand.
CTTGAGCGCGGCCTGCAGCGGCGTTTCGCCTTCCTCGATATGGCGCGAGATGTTCTCCAGCATGACGATGGCATCGTCCACCACGAATCCTGTGGCGATGGTCAGGGCCATCAGCGTGAGGTTGTTGATGGAGAAGCCGGCCAGGTACATCACACCGAAGGTGCCGACCAGCGACAGCGGCACGGCGATGGAAGGAATGATCGTGGCGCTGAAGCGGCGCAGGAACAGGAAGGTGACCATCACCACCAGGGCAATGGCGAACAGCAGTTCATGCTGGACGTCGCGTACGGCGGCGCGGATGGTCTGGGTGCGATCGGTGAGCACGCTGACGTCCAGGCCCGCCGGGAGGTTGTCGGTGATCGACGGCAACATCGTCTTGATGCGGTCGACCACATCGATGACGTTGGCCCCAGGCTGACGCTGGATGTTCAGCAGCACGGCGTGGTTTTCATTGGCCCAGGCGGCCAGGCGTTCGTTTTCCGCGCCATCGACGATCTCGGCGACGTCCTTCAAACGCAGCGGCGCGCCGTTGCTGTACTTGAGAATGAGGTTGGCGTATTCCTCAGGGGAGCGCAGTTGGTCGTTGGCGTCGAGCATCGACACCCGCGTCGGTCCGTCGAAGTTGCCCTTGGGCTGATTGACGTTGGAGGCGCCGACCAGCGTACGCACGTCGTCCAGGCTCAGGCCGTTGGCCGCCAAGGCATCGACATTGACCTTGATGCGCACCGCCTGGCGCTGGCCACCGGCGATGCTGACCATGCCGACGCCGCTGATTTGCGCGATCTTCTGCGCCACCCGGGTATCGACCAAATCGTTGAGTTTGGGCAAGGGCAGCGTGCGCGAACTGATGGCCAGGGTCAGCACCGGCGTGTCGGCCGGGTTGACCTTGTTGTACACCGGCGGCGCCGGCAAGTCGCTGGGCAGCAGGTTGCTGGCGGCATTGATCGCCGCCTGCACCTGCTGCTCGGCGACATCCATGTTCATGTCCAGGTTGAAGCGCAGGGTCAGGACCGAGGCGCCGCCGGAGCTGGTCGAGGCCATCTGGCTCAGCCCCGGCATCTGACCGAACTGACGTTCCAACGGTGCGGTGACCGCGCTGGTCATCACTTGCGGGCTGGCGCCGGGGTACAGGGTCATGACCCGGATGGTGGGATAGTCCACCTGCGGCAAGGCCGCCACCGGCAGCAGGGTGTAGGCGATCAGGCCAGCCAGCACGATGGCCAGCATGGTCAGCGTGGTGGCGACCGGGCGCAGGATGAACAGCCGCGAGATGTTCATGCGCCCGCCTTGCTCGACTCACCGGCCTGGGTGGCGTCCTTGGTTTCCTGGCCTTGCAGGTGCTGACCCGGAGTGGCGGGCACCTGTGAACTGTCGTCGACGATCTCGACCTGAGTGCCTTCGCGCAGGCGGTCGGTGCCTTCCAGGACCAGGCGCTCGCCATCCTTGAGGCCATCGAGAATCACGCTGTTGATGCCATCGCTGGCACCGACCTTGAGCTTGCGCACATTGACCTTGTCGTCGGCGCCGACCACATAGGCGAAGGTGCCGTCGTTGCCGAACTGGATCGCCGCTGCCGGGGCCAGCACCACCTGCTTGAGGGTGTCGGCCAGCAGGCGCACGTTGACGAACTGGTTGGGGAACAGGGCCCGGTCCTTGTTCTCGAACAGACCCTTGAACTTGAGGGTGCCGGTACTGGTGTCGATCTGGTTGTCGAGGCTGCCGAGCACGCCGGTGGCCTGCAGCTTGCTGTCGCCCCGGTCCCAGGCTTCGACGGTCAACCGTGCGCCGCTGCGATAGCGCTCCAGCACGGTGCCCAGTTCGGTTTCCGGGAGGGTGAAGACGACGTTGATCGGCTCGGTCTGGGTAATCACCACCAGCGCCGTGGTGTCGTTGGCCGCCACCAGGTTGCCCAGGTCCAGTTGACGCAGGCCCAGACGCCCGCTGATTGGGGCACGGATCTGGCTGAACTCCAGGTTCAGCCGCGCATCGTTGACCGCCGCCTGGTTGGTCTTGACCAGCCCCTGGAACTGACCGACCTGAGCCTCGGCGGTGTCCAGGGTCTGCTTGGCGATGCTGTCTTCGGCGTAGAGGCCTTTGTAGCGGGCCACATCGACCTGGGCATTCTTGAGCTGCGCCTGGTTCTGCGCCAGGGTGCCTTCGGCCTGTTGCAGGGCGATGCGATAAGGCCGCGGGTCGATCTCGGCGAGCAGGTCACCGGCCTTCACCTGCTGGCCCTCCGTGAAGTGAATCTTCACCAGCTCGCCAGCGACGCGGCTGCGTACGTTGACCGTGCTGGTCGCCGTCACCGTGCCCAAGGCCTTGTAATACAGCGGGAAATCACCGACGCGGACCGGCTCCACGCGCACGGGCACTGGATCGCTGGACGCGCCGAAACCCGGTCGCCCGCCCTTGCCCATGCGTACCGCCGGGTCCGTGTGCTTGGGCGCAGCCGCAGGCCACAGCCACCAGGCCAGCAGGGCCACCAGCAGCAGGATCAGCAGGCCGATCAGCCAGCGACGGGGGGAGCGGGAAACGGAAGCTTGCATGGATTGAACGAACCTTGTTCAGAGAGTGGCGGCCGGAGAGGCTGAACGATAAGCACTGGCATCGGTTTAGCAAAGGAGCTTTACCAGGGATTTACCATTGGCTGACGTTGCTAAAACAATGAACTTTAAATGAAAACGGCCCGGAAAGGCGTCCGGGCCGTATTGCCGCGTATTTTCAGCGAGGCTGCCGCGTGCACAGCGCGCAGCGGCGTTGACCCAGGCTTACTTGAGGACAGCCAGCGCCGCGTCGTAGTTCGGCTCGTCGGCGATTTCCTTGACCAGTTCGGCGTGCAGGACCTTGTCCTGTTCGTCCAGCACTACCACGGCACGGGCGGTCAGGCCCGCCAGCGGACCGTCGGCAATGGCTACGCCGTACTGCTCGATGAACTCACGTCCGCGCAGCGTGGACAGGTTGTGCACATTGGTCAGGCCCTCGGCGCCACAGAAACGGGCCTGGGCGAACGGCAGGTCGGCCGAGATGCACAGCACCACTGTGTTGGGCAGGTCGTTGGCCTGGGCGTTGAATTTACGCACTGAGGTGGCGCACGTGGGGGTGTCGACACTGGGGAAGATGTTCAGCACTTTACGCTTGCCGGCATAGTCCTGGAGCGACTTGTCGGCCAGACCTTCGCCAACCAGGGAGAAGGCCGGCGCCTGGGCACCGACCTTGGGCAGCTCGCCGTTGACCTGAACCGGGTTGCCTTTGAGAGTCACTTGAGCCATGGCGCGAATCCTTATGGGTTTGAAAAGGATCCCGAGTTAATCGTTTTTAGCGCCAGGCTGCAAGCGGGCAAGCCCGCAGGCTTTGACTCACTCAGGCCAGCAGGCCGTAGACCACCGAGCTCAGGGCTACCAGGCCGATCGCCACGACGAAGAGGTTCGACAGCGCGCCGCTGTATTTGCGCATCGACGGCACGCGGCGAATGGCATACATCGGCATCAGGAACAGCAGCACCGCCAGGATCGGACCACCGAGCGACTCGATCATGCCCAGGATGCTCGGGTTGAGCGTGGCGACGATCCAGCACACCACCAGCATCAGCGCCGCCACGACACGATCCAGGGTCTTGGCGCCCGGGCGAGCGCCGGTCTTGGCGATGATGCCTTTGAGGCCTTCGCTGGCGCCGATGTAGTGGCCCAGGAACGACTTGGCGATGGCCACGAAGGCGATCAGCGGCGCGGCGAAAGCGATGGCGGGATTGCTGAAATGGTTGGCCAGGTACGACAGGATCGACAGGTTCTGCGCTTTGGCTTCGGCCAGTTGCGCACTGCTCAAGGTCAGAACACAACTGAACACGAAGAACAGCACCATCGCCACCATCAGCAGGTGCGCCCGCGCCAGGATCTGCCCGCTGCGCTCATCGGCATGGGCACCGTAGCGGCGTTTCTGGTCCACGGCGAACGCCGAAATGATCGGCGAATGGTTGAACGAGAACACCATCACCGGAATCGCCAGCCACAGGGTGTGCAGCAGCGCCGAGCCGGACGGCACCTGGTGCGCGGTATCGAGGATGCCACCATTCCAATGCGGCACCAGGTACAGCGCCAACAGCGCCAGGGCGACGATGAACGGATACACCAGCAGGCTCATGACCTTGACCGTGGCCTGCTCGCCGCAGCGCACGATGGCCAGCAGGCCGAGAATCAGCACGAACGACAGGATCGCCCGCGGTGGTGGGGTCATGTGCAGTTGGTGCTCCATGAAGCTGGCCACGGTGTTGGTCAGCGCCACGCTGTAGATCAGCAGGATCGGGAAGATGGCGAAGAAGTACAGCACGGTGATCAGCGCGCCAGCAGTGATGCCGAAATGCTCTTCGACCACTTGGGTGATGTCGCCTTCCTTGCTGCCGGAGAGCACGAAGCGGGTCAAGGCCCGGTGTGCATAGTAGGTCATGGGAAATGCCAGCACAGCCAAGACCAGCAGCGGCCAGAAGCCACCAAGACCGGCGTTGATCGGCAGGAACAGCGTACCGGCACCAATGGCCGTGCCGAACAGGCCCAGCATCCAGGTGGTGTCTTGACGTGACCAGCTGCCGAGGGCGGCGTGTTGGGTCGATTCGAAGCGTTGCTCGACGCTTTGGGCCTGCTCATTCATCCGGGTGCAACTCCACTCGCAAGACTGCAACAGGCTGAGCATGGCGAGACACGAGACTCACGCCACCCCCAACCGAAAAAGAGGGGCGCGATTGTGCACTGAATGGGGGCGAATGCGAAGCCCTGTTGGCATGAGGGACGGGTGTTGCAGGGAAACGCTGCCCTCTGGAACGGCGTGGAGCCGCTTCCAGAGGGCGCCCAGATCAGCCCTGCTGCACCGCCGCGAAGGCCTCGGCGACGCGCTGCAGGTTATCCTCGCGCAGCCCGGCCATGCACACTCGACCGCTGTCGAGAATGTACACACCGAACTCGTCACGTAGACGACGCGCCTGCTCGGGGCTGAAGCCGGTGTAGCTGAACATGCCGCGTTGGCGCAGGAAGAACTGGACGTCCTGGCCTGGCAGGTGTCGGGCCAATGCCTCGACCAGGCCTTGACGCATGGCCAGGATCCGCGTGCGCATGGCGCCGACTTCCACTTGCCATTGCGCGTTCAACTGCGCGTCGCCCAGCACGCCGGCGACCAGCAGCGCGCCATGGCTGGGCGGGCTGGAGTAGTTGCGGCGCACGGTCGCCTTGAGCTGACCCAGCACGCTGTGCGCGCTGGCGATGTCGTCACAGACCACCGACAGCCCCCCTACCCGCTCGCCGTACAGCGAGAAGATCTTCGAGAAGGAATTGCTGACCAGGCAAGGTACGCCGGCACGGGCCATTTCGCGGATGGCGTAGGCGTCCTCGACCAAGCCCTCGCCGAAGCCTTGGTAGGCGATGTCGAGGAACGGGATCAATTGGCGCGCCTTGACCACTTCGACCACCTGCTGCCATTGGTCCTGGCTCAGATCGACGCCCGTCGGGTTATGGCAGCACGGGTGCAGCAGCACGATGCTCTGTTGCGCCAGCGCCTGCAGGCTCGCCAACATGCCCTCGAAGTCGAGGCCACGGGTGGCTGGGTCGAAATACGGGTAGGTATGGACCTTGAATCCGGCGCCTTCGAAGATGGCGCGGTGGTTGTCCCAGGTTGGATCGCTGACCCAGACCTCGGCCTGCGGGAAGTAGCGCTTGAGGAAGTCGGCGCCGACTTTCAGCGCCCCCGAACCGCCAACCGTCTGCACCGTGGCCACTCGGCCCTCGATGATTGCGGGGTGGTCTGCACCGAACAGCAGCGCCTGGATCGCCTGGCGGTAGCTGGCCAGGCCTTCCATCGGCAGGTACAGCGACGCCTCGTGCGGCTGGCCGGCCAGACGCTTCTCGACTTCGCCCACCGACGCCAACTGTGGCACCACGCCGGCTTCGTCGTAATACAGGCCGATACTCAGATTGACCTTGTCGGTCCGCGAATCGACCTTGAAGGCCTCCATCAACGAGAGAATCGGGTCGCCGGCATAGGCATCGACATGTTTGAACACAGCGCGCAGCTCCTTGGAATCAGGACAGTCGGAAGGACAGGCCCGAGCATACCTGCAGGAGCGAGCGAGGAACATCACTGGATGTGCAAGGTGGGTGTGCGGCGTTGCAATGCCGAGGGTTATGACAGCATGGAAAATTGAGCGGAAACGCACCACGGATCTTTCAGAAAGGGCCGTCTTGCTGTGCCTCCGCAACGATTTATCTTGTTGTCGTTGCAGTATCGACGTTATACAGGCCCCACCAGGAGAGGTCATGAAACCTGAAAGGACGCATCACTCTATCGGTCGTTACGCCATAGCGTTTGATGTAAGTGTATTTATCATAAGACCTGGGGAATGCTGCGACTTCCCCGAAACCAATCTCCCCTCCGTCCATGGAGCACACTATAAAGTGGTGAGTGCCATGCGAGAGCTTTATGAGCGGATGCTTGCTGATGAACGTGTTTGCACCCTGCAAGTCTCTGTTTCCAGGCCTCTCAGCAGACAGCAAGCCGACAGACTTAACGAAAACAAAATCACCGTTGCATAACTGGTCGGCTTGATCGTTGCCCGGGGCGCCGGGTGGGCAATGCCGAAGGTATCTGGCAAATTGGCCAAGGGGGCGGTAGGTGGCGTATCCGGTAGTGCCGCGGGACTCGCGACTCGGAAAGCGTTGACGCCCTACCATGCCGGCGATGTTATGGTAGTTCTCCAGGCTGAGGTTAAAGGTGGTATCGGACCTCAAGTATCAACCACCATGCTCATTATCTAGATTTGAAATGACTGAAATCTACCTGGCACTTGCACTACTACTGATAGGTTTCCTGCTGGAGTGGCTGTGCGAATCGCCTCGCATTCGTAGGCATTTAGGTCTCGCATTAATCATGGTTGGTATAGCCCTTTGGTCAACACTGGGCGTTAAACGATTTCTTCACTTGGACGGTGCTTGGTGGGGCTGGGCTTTGATACTCCTCGGCAGTTTCCTATTGTCTAAGCGTGCCAAGTTTTTTGATCGCTCAGGTGCCAGTTCCCACTGAAATTCCCAGTGCGCATCAGCACATACCTTGCGAACTTTGGCACGAAAAGTCGAAGGCCTGCGCCTTGCTGGAATCGACCAAGAGACCGAGCTGAAGTCATGCTGTCTTGAGCCACTAAAATCAAGCGAACCATTCACTCGTCGACTTGCCTCTCCAGCATCCCTTGCAGCTCCAGCCACTGTACCTCGGTGACCGCTACGCCTTGGTCTGCCGACAACTCACGCTCGATGAACCGCCGCTGCCCCGGCAAACGCGACAAGCCGGCCGCGTGCATCTGCTCCACCAATGCTGCGCTGCGGTAGGAAAACGGTGTGGCTGTGCTCTTGGCCAGGTCGATGACGATGATCAATTGGCCGGTCCAGGGCGTCTTCGCGCCGGGGTGCTGAGACCAGTCGAACTCCCACGAAAAGTGCCCGCCCGTCAGCCCTGCGGCCAGGAGCTCGACCATCATCGACAGCGCCGACCCCTTGTGTCCGCCGAACGGCAGCAAGGCGCCGCCGTCGAGCATCGCCTGGGGATCGGTGGTCGGCTCACCGGCGGCATCAACCCCCACGCCGGTCGGCAGTTGTTCACCCTGACGCGCAGCGATCTGCACATCGCCATGGGCCATGGCGCTGGTGGCCATGTCGAAGACGATCGGCGGATGCCCGGCGCAGGGCGCGGCGAAGGCAATCGGGTTGGTGCCGAACAAGGGTTTGCGCGCGCCATGGGGCACCACGCAGGTCATGCTGTTGACCACGCTCAGGGCGATCAGGCCCTCTTCGGCGAACGGTTCGACGTCCGGCCACAGCGCCGCGAAATGATGGGAGTTGTGTATCGCCAGCACCGCAATGCCAGCACTACGCGCCTTCTGCACCAGCAGTTGCCGGGCCGCAGCCAGGGCCGGCTGGGCAAAACCGCCCTTGGCATCGACCTGCACGAATGCCGCCGCGACATCGTTGACCTCAGGCACCGCACGCCCGTCGACCCAACCGCTGGCCAAGGTCGAAACGTATCCCGGCATACGGAACACGCCATGGCTGTGCGCGCCGTCACGCTGGGCGCTCGCGCAATTAGCGGCGAGCACACCGGCCACCGCTTCGCTGCAGCCGTGACGCTGGAAAACCTGCTGCAACAGCGCCTGCAACTCGGCCAGAGGCACACGAATCAAGGGTTCGATGGACACGGACATACACGGCTCCTTGCAGTGATAGCGGGTCGGTGGCATGGCAGACACTCTTCGGCCAGCACCGCCACATTGTCAAATCTGACGATCACCACATGCGGTCATTGCGCTTCATTGCAACGCTGCAATGATCCAACTGCGTCGTTAATTATTATTGACCCGCGCCCCTGGCAAACCCCTACAGCCTCGGGCATGCAGCCCTGCACACCCCGGAAAACCGCGTTAAACCGCCCGCTCAGTCGTTTGACATATCGAACGGCTCTGGCAAGCTAGATCCCATGCCCCGACCGGTTTCGCAGCCAATCGCTGCGCCGGCAGTGCTCGGGGCTTCAGGCCGCGCACTTCAGGCTTCAGGCCGCGCGCCTGCATAACAACGACAGGTAGTACCTGTCCCAAGGTGACATATGTCCAACAGCAACATTGGCAACAAGCAACCCGCCCTGCGCAAACCCGTCGTCCTGATGACCATGGGCACCCAAGAGCGCAAAGGTCACGACTACCAGGTCATGACCCACAAGTACATCACGCCCCTGGTCGACTTCGCCGACTGCATCCCGGTTCTGGTCCCCACTTGCTGTGGTACCGAGGCGCTCGAAGCCTACCTGGATATGGCAGATGGCGTGTACCTGACCGGCGCTGGCAGCAACATCGATCCGACCCTGTACGGTCAGCAGAACGAAACGCCCGGCAAAGCGCAGGACAAGGATCGCGACCTGTTCGACATCCCCCTGGTACAACTGGCCATCGCCCGTGGCCTGCCCATCTTCGGCATCTGCCGTGGCATGCAGGAAATCAACGTGGCCCTCGGTGGCGACATCTATCAGAAGGTCTACGCCGAGCCCGGTTTCAACGACCATCGGGAAAATCCTGATGATCCGGTCGAGGTGCAGTATGCCGCTTCCCACAGCGTCACCATTGAACCAGGCACCTGGCTGCGCGACACCCTGGGTAGCGATCAGATCCGGGTGAACTCGCTGCACGGTCAAGGCTTGCGCAACCTCGGGGAAGGCTTGCAGCCCATTGCGCGTGCCGAAGACGGTCTGGTCGAGGCCATCCATGCACCAAGCCTTTCGCCCTTCCTGTTCGCGGTGCAGTGGCATCCGGAATGGCAGGCCGCGAAGAACCCGGATTCGATCAAATTGTTCCAGGCCTTTGGCGAGGCGTGCCGCGCCCAGGTACGTAAAGCTCAGGCCGGAAAACGCCATCAGGCGGCCTGATCGCGTGCTTGACACCCTGATCGCGGGACGACGCAATGTCGTTCCGCAGTGGGACTGTCTGCCTTTAACGTGCGAACCAGACCTGGTCAGCACTCATCACGGCCCTACGACTTAGACATACGATGACCTGGCCTAGTCTTGCTTGAACCTTCAAGTAGTCGATCTAAACCTGGACACACGCCTACCCGCCCTTCCCAAATAAATGCAACCGTGCGCACTTAGCTGAAAATGCTCGGTGCTCGTCGAACAGCGGGCCTGCTTGTCATCCTTCCAATCTCCGTCGCCTGGCATCGAAATTTTTCAACAGACCTCTTTGCAGAATTTCAGTTGTACGATAACTTACCTCTAGCCTTGAACCCTCTAGCGCCATAGGATGCTTCCAACAATGAATCCACAAGAACTGAAATCCATCCTCTCCCACGGCTTGCTGTCCTTCCCGGTCACCGACTTCGACGCTCACGGCGACTTCAATCCCGCCGGTTACGTCAAGCGCCTGGAATGGCTCGCCCCCTACGGCGCCAGCGCGCTGTTCGCCGCTGGCGGTACCGGCGAGTTCTTCTCCCTCGCTGCCAGCGAATACAGCCAAGTGATCAAGACTGCCGTGGACACCTGCGCCACCTCGGTTCCGATCCTGGCCGGCGTCGGTGGCGCCACTCGCCAGGCCATCGAATATGCACAGCAAGCCGAGCGCCTGGGCGCCAAAGGGCTGCTGCTGCTGCCGCACTACCTCACCGAAGCCAGCCAGGACGGGGTAGCCGCCCATGTGGAGGCGGTGTGCAAGTCGGTCAAGATCGGCGTCGTGGTGTACAACCGTAACGTCTGCCGGCTGAACGCAACCCAGTTGGAACAGCTTGCCGAGCGCTGCCCGAACCTGGTGGGCTATAAGGATGGCCTGGGCGACATCGAGCGCATGGTGTCGATCCGCCGTCGCTTGGGCGATCGCCTGAGCTATCTGGGCGGCTTGCCGACCGCTGAAGTCTATGCAGCGGCTTACAAGGCACTGGGCGTGCCGGTGTATTCCTCGGCTGTGTTCAATTTCGTGCCCAAGACCGCCATGGATTTCTACAACGCCATCGCCCGCGACGACCACGCGACCGTCGGCAAACTGATCGATGACTTCTTCCTGCCGTATCTGGACATCCGCAACCGCAAGGCTGGCTACGCCGTGAGCATCGTCAAGGCCGGTGCCCGTATCGCCGGCTACGACGCCGGTCCCGTGCGCACACCGCTGACCGACCTGACCGACGATGAATACCAGATGCTCGCCGCACTGATGGACAAGATGGGCCCGCAATAGGCGCAGCCCTGCGGCCAGCACAGGCCGCCGCCGGAGCACAGCTGCTCCGGCCTACAATTCGACCGCCCCGCACAACAATAACTAGTGGGAGTTCAACCGCATGCAAGCGACGAAAACAACGCACGTGCGCTACTTGATCCTGTTCATGCTGTTCCTGGTGACCACGATCAACTATGCCGACCGCGCCACCATCGCGATCGCCGGCTCCAGCCTGCAGAAGGACCTGGGCATCGACGCAGTCACTCTGGGCTACATCTTCTCGGCATTCGGCTGGGCCTACGTGGCCGGACAGATTCCCGGTGGCTGGCTGCTCGATCGCTTCGGTTCGAAGAATGTCTACGCCTTCAGCATCTTCACCTGGTCGCTGTTCACCCTGCTGCAAGGCTTCGTCGGCGGCCTGCCGGTCGCCTGGGCGGTGGTCACGCTGTTCACCCTGCGCTTTCTGGTCGGCTTCGCCGAAGCCCCGTCGTTCCCGGGCAACGCCCGCATCGTCGCGGCCTGGTTTCCCACCGCCGAGCGTGGCACCGCCTCGGCGATCTTCAACTCGGCGCAGTATTTCGCCACCGCCCTGTTCGCCCCGCTCATGGGCTGGATCGTGTTCAGTTTCGGCTGGGAACATGTGTTCGTGGTCATGGGTGGCCTGGGCATCTTGTTCTCGGCGGTGTGGATGAAAACCATTTACAACCCACGTCAGCACCCACGTATCAGTTCGGCCGAACTCGAACATATCGAACGCAACGGCGGCCTGGTGGACATGGACCAGAAACGCGGCAACGACGGACCGAAATGGGGCTACATCAAGCAACTGCTCACCAGTCGCATGCTGCTGGGCGTCTACCTCGGCCAATACTGCATCAATGCCATCACCTACTTCTTCCTGACCTGGTTTCCGGTGTACCTGGTGCAAGAGCGCGGCATGACCATCCTCAAGGCGGGCTTCATCGCCTCCTTGCCGGCCATCTGCGGCTTCATCGGTGGTGTGTTGGGCGGCGTACTGTCGGATTGGCTGCTGCGACGCGGCAACTCGCTGACCTTCTCGCGCAAGCTGCCGATCGTCTGCGGCCTCATGCTCTCCACCACCATGGTGTTCTGCAACTATGTCGAGGCCGAGTGGATGGTGGTCGGCTTCATGACCCTGGCCTTCTTCGGCAAAGGCATCGGCGCGCTGGGCTGGGCCGTGGTCGCCGATACCTCGCCCAAGCAGATCGCCGGACTCTCGGGCGGTCTGTTCAACACCTTCGGCAACATCGCCTCGATCACCACACCGATTGTCATCGGCTACATCATCAGCGCCACCGGCTCGTTCAAGTGGGCACTGGTGTATGTCGGCGCCAACGCGCTGGTGGCGGTGTTCAGCTACCTGGTGATCGTTGGGCCGATCAAGCGTATCGAGCTCAAGGATCCGCCCAAGCCTGCCGCAGCGCCTACTGGCGGGCTGGCGGCCGCGCGCCGATAAGCTGAAGCAAGAACGCCGGATGAACGCCTGAGATGAATGACAAAAAGGGCCTGAGCATGCAGTTGATCGAACATTCCGAGTCGCCCCGCTACGTCCGCCTGCACGACGATGACAATGTCGTGGTGGTGGTCAACGACGGCGGGCTGGGCGAAGGCGCGCGGTTCGCCGATGGCCTGACCCTGATCGAGGGCGTGCCACAAAGCCACAAGGTGGCCACCGTCGACATCCGCCAAGGCGAGCCGGTGCGGCGTTATGGGCAAATCATCGGCTACGCCCTGCAGGACCTGCGCCAGGGCAGTTGGGTCCAGGAAACCCAGTTGTCGATGCCTGCCGCGCCTGAGCTCGACAGCCTGCCCCGGTGCAATGCCGTGCCAGCGGCCTTGCCACCTCTGGAGGGTTTCACCTTCGAGGGCTATCGCAACGCCGATGGCACCGTCGGCACCCGCAACATCCTCGGCATCAGCACCACCGTGCAGTGCGTGACGAGTGTGCTCGACCACGCCGTCAAGCGCATTCGCGCCGAGTTGCTGCCGCGCTATCCCAATGTCGACGACGTGGTCGCCCTCACCCACAGCTACGGCTGTGGCGTGGCAATCAATGCCCGCGACGCCTATATCCCCATCCGCACCGTACGCAACCTGGCACGCAACCCCAATCTGGGCGGCGAAGCGCTGGTGATCAGCCTGGGCTGCGAGAAATTGCAGGCAGGACAGGTCATGCACGAGGGCGACCCCTCCGTGGACCTCGCCGAGCCCTGGCTGTACCGCCTGCAGGATGCCTCGCTGGGCTTCGTGGAGATGATCGAACAGATCATGCACCTGGCCGAAACAAGGCTGAAGAAGCTCGATCAGCGCCGCCGCGAGACGGTCCCGGCCAGTGAGCTGATCCTGGGCATGCAGTGCGGGGGCAGCGACGCCTTCTCCGGCATCACCGCTAACCCGGCGCTGGGCTTCGCCGCCGATCTCTTGGTGCGCGCCGGGGCCACGGTGCTGTTCTCGGAGGTCACCGAAGTACGTGACGCCATCTATATGCTCACCTCGCGCGCACAAACCCCCGAGGTGGCCGACGCGCTGGTGCGCGAGATGGACTGGTACGACCGCTACCTGCAACAGGGCGCAGCCGACCGCAGCGCCAATACTACGCCCGGGAACAAGAAAGGCGGCCTGTCGAACATCGTCGAAAAATCCCTGGGGTCGATCGTCAAGTCCGGAAGTGGCGCCATCCAGGGCGTCATCGGCCCAGGCGAGCGAGTCACCGGCAAGGGCTTGATCTTCTGCGCCACACCGGCCAGCGATTTCGTCTGCGGCACCCTGCAGTTGGCGGCGGGCATGAACCTGCATGTCTTCACCACGGGCCGCGGCACCCCGTATGGCCTGGCCATGGCGCCGGTGGTCAAGGTGTGTACCCGTAGCGAACTGGCGCAACGCTGGCCCGACTTGATCGACATCGACGCCGGACGCATCGCCAGCGGCCGCTCGAGCATCGAGGCGCTGGGCTGGGAGCTGTTCCACTTCTACCTGGACGTGGCCAGTGGCCGCAAACAGACCTGGGCCGAGCGCCACAAGCTGCATAACGACATCACCTTGTTCAATCCAGCACCCATCACCTGAAAATGGCCTGCATCTTCCGCACCTGACGGGGCGGTGAGCAGGCATCCAGCGTCAACCACAGGAGCACCCCATGCCTGAGATCCTCGGCCACAATTTCATCGCCGGCCAGCGCAGCGCCGCCGGCCAGCAACGTCTGCAGAGCCTGGACGCCAGTACGGGGCAGGCACTGCCCTTCAGCTTCGCGCAGGCCACCGACAGCGAAGTCGATCAAGCTGCTCGCGCGGCAGCGGCCGCCTTCGCCGAATTCCGTCAGTTGCCTGGGACACGGCGTGCCGAATTTCTCGACGCCATCGCCGACGAGCTGGATGAACTGGACGACCGCTTCGTCGCCATTGTCTGCCAGGAAACCGCACTGCCCGCCGCGCGCATCCAGGGCGAACGCGCCCGTACCAGCGGTCAGATGCGCCTGTTCGCCCAGGTATTGCGCCGTGGCGACTACCTTGGCGCTCGCATCGACCAGGCCCAGCCACAGCGCCAGCCGCTGCCACGCGTCGACCTTCGACAGATGCGTATCGGCGTGGGTCCGGTAGCGGTGTTCGGTGCCAGCAACTTCCCGCTGGCCTTCTCCACGGCAGGTGGCGACACGGCCGCTGCGCTGGCGGCCGGTTGCCCAGTCGTGTTCAAGGCGCACAGCGGGCACATGGCTACCGCTGATCTGGTCGGCTGCGCCATTGTTCGCGCCGCCAGGCGCACCGGCATGCCTGAGGGCGTGTTCAACATGGTCTTCGGTGCAGGCGTGGGCGAAGGGTTGGTCAAGCACCCCGCCATCCAGGCGGTCGGCTTCACCGGCTCGCTCAAGGGCGGCGATGCTCTGTGCCGCATGGCCGCCGAACGCCCCCAGCCCATTCCGGTGTTCGCTGAAATGTCGAGCATCAATCCGGTGATCGTCCTGCCCGCGGCACTGACCCAGCGCGGGGAAGCCATTGCCCGAGAACTTGCAGGGTCGGTATGCCTGGGCGCCGGTCAGTTCTGCACCAATCCGGGGCTGGTGATCGGCCTGAAATCCCCCGCGTTCAGTCAGTTGTTGAGCGAAGTCGGTCAGCAGTTGCAACAGCAAGCCGCACAGACCTTGCTCAATACCGGTGGCCTGCGCAGCTACGAAGAGGGGCTGACGCACCTGCATGCGCATCCTGGCATCGAGCACCTGGCCGGTCAGGCCCAGACCGGCACCCAAGCGCATGCGCAACTGTTCAAGGCAGACGCCCATTTGCTGGTGGCGTCCGACCCGGTGCTGCAGGAAGAAGTGTTCGGCCCGACCACGGTCGCGGTCGAAGTCGCTGACGACGCTCAGCTACGCGCCGCGCTGCTGGGCCTGCGTGGACAACTGACGGCCACGCTGATTGGCGAACCCGAAGACCTCGAGGCCTACGCCTGGCTGGTGCCGTTGCTGGAGGAAAAGGTCGGCAGGATCTTGATCAACGGCTATCCCACGGGGGTCGAGGTGTGCGATGCGATGGTCCATGGCGGCCCCTATCCCGCCACGTCCGACGCACGCGGCACGTCGGTCGGCACACTGGCCATCGACCGCTTCCTGCGCCCGGTGTGCTACCAGAACTACCCGCAGGCGCTGTTGCCACTGGCCTTGCAGGACGCCAATCCACTGCGGCTGCGGCGACTGGTGAACGGCCAGTGGAGTGACGCACCGCTCTGACGCGACGGCCAGGGGCCTCGAGGCCCCTGCCCACTACCCCGCGTGCTGCTCTTCGGCTGCGGCATGGGCCTGGCGCAGACGCTCGCGGCTATTGCTCAAGTGCAAGCGCATGGCCAACTTCGCGCCCTCGCTGTCACTGCGAGCGATGGCTTCGTAGATGGCCTCGTGCTCATGACTCAGGCGGCTGAGGTAATGGGCCTGGTCATCGTGGGCCAGACGCGCGGAATTGAGCCGGGTGCGAGGGATGATGCTGGTACCCAGGTGGGCGAGGATATCGGCGAAATAATGATTGCCGCTGGCCTGGGCGATGCGTAGGTGGAACTGGAAGTCCGCCGAGACCGCATCGCAGGCCTGTGCGGCGCCTTCATTGAGCTCGTCCAGCGCCGTGCGCATGCCCTGCAACTGCGCGTCGCTGCGCCGCTGGGCGGCCAGTCCGGCCGCCTCGATCTCCAAAGCGATGCGCAACTCCAGCACCGCCAACACCTCGCGCAAGGTGACGACGGTCGCAGGATCGATCCGAAAGCCGGTAGCGCTCGGTGCGTCGAGCACGAAGGTGCCGATGCCATGACGGGTTTCGACTTGCCCGGCTGCCTGCAAGCGCGAGATGGCTTCCCGCACCACGGTGCGACTGACCCCCTCCTCGAGCATGATCTGCGACTCGGTCGGCAACTTGTCGCCGCGCTTGAGCTGGCCGTTGCGGATACGCTCGGTGAGCACCGTGACCAATTCCTGAGCCAAACTACGCGGCTTGCGTCGTGTCCGCGGCTGTACGTGCTGCTCTGTCATGCCGTTCAGATTCATCGTGAAAAGACAGCGGCCATCATAACGCATGCAGTTGTACGATCACATCGATACACCCGATATTCCTCGCCTCACATGAACCAGCCCATGCTCGCGCGGCCATGGTCCCTGGAAGGGGTATGACAGTCCGTCGCCTGACGGCAATTTGCTGGCCCCGATGCCGTAGAAGCGAAGGCAAACTCCCTTTTTCTTCAGATGCTTAGGACAGCAACATGCGCGTATTTCTAGCAACCCTGGCCAGCTGTGCACTGGCCTTCGTGGCATGGGACGCCCAGGCCAGGCCGTTGAACCAGAACGATCGCAGCGTCTGTGGATGGGGCGCTCAGATCGCCGCTGAAGCGCAGCAGTCCAAACTGTCGGGGGCCACGCTGTATGCAGCGCGCAAGAAACTGCAGGTACGCCGCTTCGCCAAGCCCTGGATGCGCATGACCGCCATGGGCATCACTGAACAGACCTACAACAGTCGTTCAAGGCTGCCGCCCAAGGCGATCAAGCAGACGTACTACGAACAGTGCGTTCAGCATGCCGTAGCCCGTCGATGATTCGCAGCAGAGGCTCTGCCGATCAGAGCCTCAAGCCAAGAATGTTTTTTTAATCAATAGTTTAAGATGAAAACCTAAAGCTATTTATCGATAAAGCTCAGGTAGTTTCTTAGCTTCACGATTGACGATCCGATGCTCAACACCCGGTCAGCTTGTCAGCACGTCGCTCACCGGCGAAGAACAGCGGACGCAGTCGCACACCGATCACGTTGCCGACATAGGCGGCCACCAGCCATAGCCAGCCGTGCAGGCTGCCGGACGCGATGCCACTGAAATAGGCGCCGATGTTGCAGCCGTAGGCCAAACGCGAACCATACCCCAGCAACAGCCCCCCGATCACCGCAGCGACGAGCGAAGGCAAGGGAATCCTCAGGCTAGGCGCAAACCGACCCGCCAGTCCGGCGGCGAGCAAGGCGCCGAGCACGATGCCCACATCCATGACCGTAGTGATGTCCTGCCACAGCGGCGATGCCAGGGCCTTGGCGTTGGCCGGTGCCTGCCAGAAGACCCAACTGCCGACATCAACGCCCAACCCACTCAAGGTCTTGGCGCCCCACAGGGCGAAGGCAGAGGTGATGCCCCACGGGCGGCCGGCCAATGCCAGGGTGGCGTAGTTCAGCAGCGCCAAAGCGATGGCCCCCCACAGCAGCGGCCACGGCCCGCGCAGAAAACGCCGCACGCCGTGGTGCTCGCTGCCCACAGGCCGCTCCAGCACACCATGGCGACGTCGCTCCAGGATCACCGTCACGCACGCGATCAGCGCGAACAGCCCAAGGCTGGCGACCAGTGCCGGTCCGACACCCCAGGTCTTGACGATCGAGGTGGCCGGGAACGACGGCAAGGCGAACCACCAATCGGCGTGGTGAGTCGCGGCGACCGAGCCGATGATGAAGAACAGCAAGGTCACCAGCATGCGCGCGTTGCCGCCGCCCACCGTGAACAAGGTGCCGGATGCACAGCCGCCGCCCAGTTGCATGCCAATGCCGAAGATGAAGGCGCCGAACACCACCGACACTCCGGCGGGCGCCACCAGTCCGTTGACTGGATTACCGAACAGGCTGCCGGCAGACAAGGCCGGGAAGAACAACACGACCGCCAGTGCCAGCATGACCATCTGCGCACGCAGCCCTGCGCCGCGCCGCTCGTTGATGAACACGCGCCAGGCCGATGTGAAGCCGAAGGCGGCGTGATAGAGGGTCAGCCCCAGGGCCGCGCCCACCAGCAGCAACAGCATCTGCTTGAAGCTGGCATTGAGTTGGAGAAACCAGGCGCCGGTCAGCAACAGGACCAGGGCGATGAGCGGCGCGCCCAGACGGCGCGGCTCGGAAGTGGCGGTAGTGGAAAGACCCATTGAAATACTCGGATAACAGTCGAACGGACCGCGAGTATACCGCTATGCGGGCGTTGGCGAGATGCCTGTACCGTCACGCAGTCGTGACACCGGCCTGTTCAGGGCTTGTGTGCCCAAATCCCAAAGGCCATGTCGCCAATGTAGATGCCCGTGGAGGCGGTCCGCTCGGCGTCCAGACGCGCCTGCAGGGTGTCGATGTTGACCTGTCGCGCGGTGGCAATGCCGTGCTCGATGATGCGGGGAAGGCAGGCGCGAATGATCGCCGCCAGCCCGTAGGGGCTGTCAGGCGTCTGCAGCAGGCATTCGGCGCGCAGGTGACCGACCCGCAACCCGGCCTGGCTGAAGATCCGGTGCAGATTGAAACCGATGTGCAAGTCGGCGCCTTCATGCGCGATCATGCGCTGCAACCAGCGCTGGGCACGGCGATGCAAGGGGAAAGGGTCGAGGCTGGCGGGCGTCAGCGTGCTGTCATGTTCCTGGAACACCAGCACGCCACCGGGCAGCAGCAGCCTGGCCAAGTGGCGCACGGCAATCACGGCATCGGGCTGGTACATGAGCACTCGACGCCCGACGATGGCGTCGAACAGCCCCAGAGACGCCGGCAGTCGATGCAGGTCACACTCGACGAATTCGACGTTGGCAGCATGCCCATCTACCTGACGCTGGCGCGCGTGCGCCAGCGCGGCGGCAAACGGGTCGATGCCCACCACCGCCCCGTCCGCCGACACCAGCTCGGCGAGCATGAAGCTGACATCGCCCATGCCGCAGCCGACATCCAGTACACGCATGCCGGGGCCTATGCCGGCATCGACCAGCAGCCGGGTGGTGAAATCGGTCGAGGAAAGCGCCATGCCCTGCTCCTGATCGGGGTGGTCAGTGTGGCGGGACAGGCCGCCGAGCGCTACTGCGCAGATGGCGACAAGCGTAGTACACGATCCCGTCCACCTTCGGCGAGCAGATAACCGCCCTGGCCGTCGGGCACGATCGACTGTGGCGCCTTGAGGAACGACAGGACGGTGTGCTGCTGACCATCGGCATCGATGCGCAGCAATCGGGCGCGGTGGGTCGAGTCTTCGCTGATCCACAACCCGCGTTGGTCGCAAAACAGGAAGGTTGGATGGCGCAGGCCCTCGGCCACCACCGGATCCTCGCCCTTGTCACCCAGTGCGCGAATGCGCCCGGCCGCTTTTTCGGTATAAAGCAGACGACCACCTTCACAGCGGGTAAGGCCCTCGCCTTCGGTGAGCGCCGCGCGCAGCACCTGCACCTGGCCAGTGCTCCAGTCGTAGCGCATCAGGCGACCTTCGCCTTTGCGGTCCTCGATGGCATAAAGGTGCTCGCCCTCGTTCCACAGCCCTTGCACGCCCTCGCCTTCGAAAAGGGCCGTGATCTGGCCGTCACGGGACAGGTTGACCGGCGCCAGCCCACCCTCCTGGCTGAACACCCAGCCGCCCTCCACCGCTGTCATGCCGTCAGGCTTGGACAGGCCATCAATCAGGACCTGACGTTCGCCTTGAGGGGTGATCTTGAGAATGCTGCCTTTGCCGTCGTCCAGCTCACGGCTGACCAGCAGACTGCCATCGGCCAGCGGCAGCAGCGACGCGGCCTTGTCCAGGTCGTCGTGCAGCACCTGAACCTGCCAACCATCGGCGGCCTGGACGGGACAGAAGCTCTGCCAGGCGAAGAAAACTAAAGCACTGACGACAACGCCTGCCGTGGCCGCCAAGGTCAGTTTTACCGCGCGCGTGCGCAACACTTGAATCATCGATCGCTCCTTTGAGGTCGCGGCGATCCTAACAAGGGGATGTGAAAAAAATGTCATCAGCTCGGCCCGGGCCAGCGCCCAGGCAGCAAGATCGTTCAAGCCTTGCCGCCTTGGCTCTGGCATGCTGGCTACCCCTGCCCTACGTTCGAAGTCACCATGCCCAGCCCTGCACTGCATCACCGCCAGGCGTTCGTCCAAGGCAGCCTCGCCATCGTCCCACTGTCCCTGGCCGTGGCGCCTTGGGGCCTGCTGGCCGGCTCCATGGCCATCGAAGCCGACCTCAGCGCCTGGCAAGGCCAGGGTCTTTCAGCCATCGTCTTTGCCGGCGCCGCACAACTGGTCGCGATTGGCATGCTCAAGAGCGGCGCCGGCGTGCTATCGATCCTGTTGACGACCCTGCTGCTCACCTCGCAGCACCTGCTCTACGGGCTGTCCATGCGGCCGGTGATCTGCGGCCTGCCGACGCGCTGGCGGCTGGGCCTGGGTTTTCTGCTCACCGATGAACTGTTCGCCCTGACCAGCCATCACGACCGTCAACAGTTCGACCGCTGGTACGCCTTGGGTGTAGGACTCACCTTCTATGTGGCCTGGAACCTGTTCACCCTGGCCGGCATCGTGCTCGGTCAGAGCATCCCGCACCTGGATCGGTTGGGCCTGGACTTCTCCATCGTCGCCACCTTCGTCGCGCTGATCGCACCCCGCGTGAACAATCTGCCGACCTTGGTGTGCGTGGCGGTGTCGCTGTTCTGCTCGGTGCTGTTCAGCACCTGGCACTGGGAAACCGCCTTGGTCCTGGCCGGCCTGTTGGGCATGGCGGCGGGCTTCGTGTGCCAGAAGTTGACAAGGAGCCGCCCATGATCTGGTTACTGATCGTCGCCATGGGGCTGCTGGTGTTTCTCAACCGCTACGTGTTCCTCGAACCGCGACTGCCGCTGCGGTTGAGCTCCAACGTGCGGCAGTTCCTCGGATTCGCCGTACCGGGCATGCTCACCGCAATCTGTGGGCCGATCATTTTCCTGCCCGGCCATCAGCTCGACCTGGACCCGCTGAACCCGTACCTGCTGGGCGCCTTGGTGGCCATCGCACTCGTTCTGTTGACCCGCAGCGTACTGCTGAGCATGCTGGCGAGCATGTTGCTCTTCATCCTTCTGCGCAGTTGGCTGGCATGAGTACGCCCCTGCGCGAACAGATCCACCTGTGGCAGGCGCCTGCGCTCGGCGATGTCGAGATGCTGCACGCCCGCTACGTGCAGCAGCGCTTCGCGCCCCATGTGCACGAAGGCTACGTGTTCACGGTGATCGAGTCCGGCGCGCAGTGCTTCTGGCACCGTGGCAGCGACCATCTGGCGCCGGTCGGCAGCGTGGTGCTGATCAATCCTGACGAGTTGCACACCGGCGCGAAGGCCCACGAGGCCGGTTGGCGTTACCGGGCGTTCTACCCCGAGCACCAACGGGTCACTGGGGTGCTCGACGAGCTCGAACTCAGGCGCGGTGGCCTGCCACATTTTCGCCAGAGCGTGGTCCAGGATCCGCTGCTGGCAGCCGCCCTTAGCCAACTGCATCGCCTTTGTGAACAGGGCGCCAGCGCACTGCAGCAGCAAACGGCCTGGCGCGAAGCCGTGCTGGGACTGGTGCAGCGCCATGGCCACGGCGCCGAACCTGCTGCACCGGGCCACGAGCCGCTGGCCGTGGCGCGGGCGCGGGAACTGCTGGAAAGCCAATTGGCCAATCCTCCTTCCCTGGAGAGCCTGGCAGCGGCCGTCAACCTCTCGCCTTTCCATTTCGCCCGCGTGTTTCGCCAGGCCACTGGACTGCCGCCCCATGCTTGGCTCAAACAACGGCGCCTGGCGCGGGCCAGGGAACTGCTGCGTCGCGGCCTGCCGGCACTGGAGGTGGCCTTTACCCTGGGCTTCGCCGACCAGAGCCACCTCAACCGTCAGTTCAAGCAAGCCTATGGCGTCACGCCCGGGGCCTACCGTCTGGCCTGTGTGCAGCGCTGAGCGCGCACCCGGCGAGATGGCCAGGCGCTGCTACACTGATTGGGGCTGAATGGAGGATGCAGTCATGTCTGAACGCGAACTCACCACCCTCATCAACTTGATGAACCAGCGCCAGGCCTGCCTGAGCAGCGCCTGCAAACAGATCGCCGACTGGATCGACCGGCAGGGCGATGTCCCGGCGGCGGGTAAGATCCGCGCCAGCCTCAAGGCGCTTGAGGCCGACGAAGCGCAGGTGCGGCGCACGCTGACCTCGCTCACCGTCGACCGACCACTGCCGCGCTTTCGCAGTTGATTCCTCCAACCCGTTGGCGGATGGGCGGCCAACGGGTATCAAGGCGATCAGTGCTTCATGTGCATATGGTCGTGGCCGCCGCTCATGTCGGCGGTCAATGGCTTGACCGGGGCTTGGACGTCCAGGATTTGCTTCTGGCCTTGCGCATCTTCGATGGTCAGGGTCAGCGGCACCTGCTGCCCTTCCTTGACCTGGTCCTTGAGCCCCATCAGCATCACGTGGTAACCGTTCGGGTCCAGGGTCACCGGTTTGCCGGCCGGCAGATCCACGGCCTTCACCTCACGCATGCCCATCACGTCGCCTTGCATGGTCATCTCGTGTACTTGCACGGTCTTGGCCACGGGTGACGCGACCCCGACCAGCTTGCTGTCGGTCGTCGCCGTAAGGGTCATGAACGCCCCGGTGGATTGCTGGTGGGGGACGCTGGCACGTACCCAGGCGTCCTTGACGCTGGTGTCGGCCAACGCCGGCAGGGTCAGGCCCAGCAGGGCGAATGCGGCTAGGCCGCGCTTGATCGGTTGCATCGACATTCAGCAGATCTCCATCAATGTGCGCAGGTCTTCGACGCATTCCTTGGCGTTCAGGGAATGGCCGAGACTCAGGCGCAGGGTGCCACGGGTATCGTAGACGTAGCTGGTGGACGAGTGGGAAATGGTGTACGTGTCGCCGGTCGGGATCTTCTCGTAGAACACCTTGAACTCCCGGGCAACAGCATCGATCTCTTCCGGCGTGCCGGTCAGGGCGACGAATGAAGGGTCGAACGCCTTGACGTAGGCGTCGAGCACCTCCGGGGTGTCGCGCTCCGGATCCAGGGTGATGAACACCACCCGGAACAGATCGCGATCACGGCCCTTGAGCTGTTGGCGGATCTGCGCTGCGCGTGCCAGCGCGGTCGGACACACAGCCGGGCACTGGGTGAAACCGAAGAAGATCATCGGCATCGAGCCGTAGAAGCTCGACAAGGTCCGCTCGTTGCCCTGAGGGTCCTTGAGCTTGAACTTGCGCCCGAGAATCTCGTTGCTCATGTTCTTGCCGTACTTGAAGTCCAGGCCACGGGCCGGGCTGCAGCCGGCCAGCAGACCGAGCCCCAGTACACCCATCCCGGCGACGACCGCGCGCCGAGTCAGTAGATCAGTCATGGAACCATCCTTTACAGGAGAGGCGCCGGTCCTCGCGCAGGACCGGTCGAAAACCGCGGCATTCTGGCATGACACCCCGTCAGCGGCCACACGACGACACGGCGATTGCCCCGCAGCCCCGTATTTACGGGCTGCGGCCTGTTGTCGCAGGGCTTGAAAGAGTAACACTTTGTTGCTAGAGATCAGTGCGGCGAAGGCCTACGGACGACCGGAGGACATGGGCGCTGCCCGGCCATGACGCTACACTGAGCGCCTGTCCCCGCCCGTGAGCGCCATGATCCAGTCCGACCTCGACCTGTTCGGCCAGCAGCCGCAGCGCTTGGCCAGCCACACCGTATTGCTCCCCGGCTTCGCCCTGCCGCAGATCGAAGCGTTGCTCGACGCGCTGCGCCCGGTATTGCGCGCGGCACCCTTCAGGCACATGCGCACGCCCGGCGGGCTGCACATGGCCGTGGCCTTGAGCAACTGCGGCACGTTCGGCTGGGTCAGCGATGAGCGCGGCTACCGCTACAGCCGCACCGACCCGCGCACTGATCGACCCTGGCCGAGGCTACCCGAGACGTTATCGTCCCTGGCAACCCAGGCAGCCGCCGCAGCCGGCTTCGACGGTTTTATCGCCGACGCCTGCCTGATCAACCACTACCTGCCCGGCACCCGGCTGACCCTGCACCAGGACCGTGACGAACGCGACTTCGCCCAGCCGATCGTGTCGATTTCACTGGGCCTGCCAGCCACGTTCCTGTTCGGCGGCCATCAGCGCAGCGACCGCCCGCAACAGGTGCCGCTCAGTCATGGCGATGTCCTGGTCTGGGGCGGCGAGGACCGGCTGCGATTTCATGGCGTGTTGCCGATCAAGCCGGGACGCCATGAACGAATGGGCGAGCGACGCATCAACCTGACCTTGCGCAGGGCCGGCTGAAGCACAGCCTTCAGACCGCAGCCGTGTCGTCGCTGACCGACTGCGCGGCCTGTACCGGGTTATTACGCCCGTAGTCGCGCAGATAAACGATGAACTCCTGCAACACCCGATCCCACAGCAGCAGGCTACCGAGCAGATGCTTCGGGGTGACGCCATCGGCCACCACGACATCCATTTCCATCACCAGAAATTCACCTTGTAGCGACAACCGGGCGAACCGCCGGCTCGCATTCCAGCGTTCAGCCAAGCCGTCCGGCAGGTCACCCTGGATGCGCAGCGCACAGCTGAAGGTAAAGTCGAGAAACTCGCCGTCCTTGCCTGGCGCGCGGTTGCCGAAGCGCACCGCATAGCCCACGCCCTGACTGGCGCTGAGCAACTGCACCACAGCGCTCTGCTCGTTGCGGTTGACCCGACAGCCGGCATCCTGCAGCAGCTCGGTCAGCGACTCTACGCTCACGGTTTCAATAAGGGTCACATCCGACATGCACACGCTTCCTCATCATCATTACGTCGCTATCAAGTAGTAGCACAGCGCTTCTGATTGGCCAGGACGACACCCAGGCACGCGCGCCCAGCCTTTAAAAGCCACGACGTTGTGTGTAAAACGGACCGATCCCCTCCCCCGATGCAAGGACCTTCAGCATGCGCTACCGCCCCCTCGGCCGCTCCGGCCTGCACGTTTCCGCCCTGACCCTGGGCAGCATGATGTTCGGCGAACAGACCGACACCCCGACTGCGCTGAAGATCATCGGCCAGGCCTGGGACCAGGGCATCAACTTCATCGACACCGCCGATGTGTACAACGCCGGACGCTCCGAGGAAATCGTCGGCCAGGCGGTGGCGCATAATCGTCAGGACTGGGTGGTCGCCTCCAAAGGCGGCTATGGTCCGATCGACGGACTGCCCAACCGTAGCGGTCTGTCGCGCAAGCACCTGTTCAATGCCCTGCACGCCACGCTCACGCGCATGAACACCGATTACCTGGACATCTACTACCTGCACCGCGAGGACCACCAGGTGCCGCTGGAGGAAACCGTGCGCGCCATGGGGGACCTGCTGCAGCAAGGCAAGATCCGCTACTGGGGCGTGTCCAACTTCCGCGGCTGGCGCATCGCCGAGATCTGCAACCTGGCCGAGCGCCTGGGTGTGGCCAAACCGGTGGTCAGCCAACCGCTGTACAACATCGTCAACCGCCAGGCCGAGCCCGAGCAGCTCACGGCAGCCGCCTACCATGGCTTGGGCGTGGTGCCCTTCAGCCCGCTGGCGCGCGGCGTGCTCAGTGGCAAGTACGCACCGGGCGCCACACCTGAGCAAGGCAGCCGTGCGGCGCGCCAGGACAAACGCATCATGGAGGTGGAATGGCGGCAGGAATCGCTGGCCATTGCCCAGAAGATCCACGCCTACACCCAGGCCAAAGGGGTCGGCATGGTCGAATTCGCCATTGCCTGGGTACTCAACAACCAATTGATCAGCTCGGCCATCGTCGGCCCGCGCACCGAGGCGCAGTGGCAAACCTACGCCGGCGCGCTGGAGGTCCAGATCAGCACTGAAGACGAAGCCTTCGTCGATTCACTGGTCACCCCAGGGCATGCTTCGACCCCGGGATTCAACGATGTCGCGCATTTCGTCAGCGGGCGGCTGCCGCGCTGACTTAACCCGGTGATCACACCAGCACACGCATCTCGCCGCCAGACAGCGGCTCGGTGCGTTGCGGGCTGTCGCTGCCGTTGCGTCCGGCACCGCTTCCGGACAACCGCCAGGTCACATCGGTAATGCCGTAGCGCTCAGCCATGGGCCGGCTGACTTTCTTGATCTTCTCTCGCCCGAACTTGGGAATGATGCCCACCCCCGCATCGCAACTGGCCCAATGCCAAGCCTCGGCATTGTCCATGCGCTCCGATCGAATGATGAAGCTGCGCAGCTGCCCATGCTGCTTGTATTCGATGACGTACAACTGTGGAGCTGGCATTTCTGGGCCTCCTGTTCTCCATGGATGACCCTAGATTGATCGGGCTTCATCGCGAAGATTCAGAAAATTGTCGAACAAGTGGATAAACAGTGCGTTCAGTCCTGCCCCGCCAAGCTTCGGCGCACGGCCTCGATCTCGGGATCCGGCACCGCACCGGGCTGCAGGATTACCTTGCGGCAGCGCTCCTGCATCTCGTCGAACAACTCATAGCCACGCGCAGCGTCCTCCAGCGCCAGGCGATGGGTGACGATCGCCTCCGGATTCAACCGCCCCGCCTCGATATGCTCCAGCAACTCGGGCAGATAGCGCTGGACATGGGTCTGCCCCATCTTGAAGGTCAGGCCCTTGTCGAAGGCGTCGCCGAACAGGAAGCCATGGACGAAACCGGCATACACCCCCGGCACGCTCACCACTCCGCCGCGCCGCACGGCAGCAATACTCTGGCGCAGCGCCTTGCCGCTGCTGCCTTCGATCTTCAAGGCGGTGAGTACCGACTCGGTAGCGCTGCCCTTGGCCTCGAAGCCTACTGCGTCGATCACCGCGTCCACCCCGCGCATGCCGGCGGTCTGGCGGATGATGGTGTCGGCCGGATCGTCATCGTGGGAGAAATCGATGGGAATCACACCGTAGGCCTGGCGGGCGTAATCGAGCCGATAACCGCAGTTGTCGACCATGAAGATGCGTTCCACGCCCAGCATGCGTGCGCACGCCGCCGACAGTAGGCCGACCGGGCCGGCCCCGTAGATGGCCAATGAAGAGCCTTCGCCCACGTCGGCATTGACCACCGCCTGCCAGGCCGTTGGGAGGATGTCGGAGAGAAACAGCACCTTGTCGTCAGCCAGATGCCCCGGCACCTTGAACGGGCCGACGTTGGCCTTCGGCACCCGCACGTAGTCGGCCTGCCCACCCGCGATGCCGCCATACAAATGGCTGTAGCCGAACAACGCCGCCCCCGGCGGGATGGCCTTCTTGTTGAGGATGGCGCCGCGACCCGTGTTGGTGGTCTCGCACGCCGCGAACAGTTCGTGCTGGCAGAAGAAACAACCACCGCAGGCGATCACGAAGGGAATCACCACCCGGTCCCCGCGCTGCACCGCCGTCACGCCGCTGCCGACTTCCTCGACGATGCCCATGAACTCGTGCCCGAGGATATCGCCTTGCTCGACCATGGGAATCTTGCCGCGATAAAGGTGCAGGTCCGAGCCGCAGATCGCGGTCGCGGTCACGCGTAGAATCAGGTCGTCGGGGTCTTGCAGAATGGGATCGGCCACCGTGTCTACCCGCACATCACCGGCGCCGTGATAGGTCAATGCACGCATGATTCGCTCTCCAGGGCTGAGGATTGCCACTGGCCCGGCCAAGAGATGGCCGGGCCTGTTCAGAGTCTAGCCATCAAGCATCGCGTGCGCCGCCGCGGCTGTTCTGCCCGCCCCGACGCCCGGCCTCGGAGGCACGCTCGCGGTCGTTGGCGAAGTTGCCGCCAGAGTTCTGTCCGCCCTTTTGACCAGCTCGCGATGCGCGCTCGGGATCGTTGGCGAAATTGCCCGGATTGGTCTGCCGGGTGCCGCCGCGCTTGCTTGGGCGGTCCTGCTCATGTTCATGTGCCATGTCATGTCTCCTGTAAGGATTCTGTGGCCAGCCGGTCCTACCCTGGTTCCGACAGTCGCCTGACACTGCGCTCCATCATTTTGATGAATCTCTGACCGGCGGCGCTAAAGGCGCCGGGGCCTGACTTTAGCGCCCCAGTATTGGCCGTTCTGCATGCCACGATGAATATTGCCGCTATACCAGCACTTTCCTGCGCGCCTCAAGTCGAAGTCCCAATCCCGGAGAAGCGAGCCTAAGCCACCGCTTTCGCCCTCGACGCTGCGAAGCCTATACTCCCTCACCCTGTCCGATTCCCCTCTCTGGGTGGTCCCCTCGCCCTGTACAAGGCCGTGCCATGACGTCGTCTTCCAACCAGTCCACCGCCTCACCGATCAATCGCAAACTGATGCCCAGTCACCTCGACTTTCCGGTGGTGGGCATCGGCGCATCGGCCGGCGGCATCGAGGCCATCTGTACCTTCTTCGAACAGATGCCTGCCGACTGCGGCATGGCATTCGTGGTGGTACTGCACCTGTCCCCGGACCATCAGAGCATGGCGGACCATATCATTCAGGGCGTAACGCGAATGCCCGTGCGCCAGGTGACAGCGCCAGTGCCGATCGAGCGCAACCACGTCTACGTGATCTCACCGGCCAACCGGCTTTCCACCAACGACGGCTATCTGCGCGTCAGCCCGGCCAATCGCCGTCGTGGCGACCATGTGGCCATTGACCTGTTCTTCCGCGACCTGGCCGATGTGCACAAGGACCATGCCTTCTGCGTGGTGCTTTCGGGCACGGGCGCCGATGGTGCAGTGGGCCTGTCGCGGATCAAGGAACAGGGCGGCGTGACCCTGGTGCAAACACCAGACGACGCCCTGCACGACAGCATGCCCCGCGCCGCTATCGCCACCGGCCTGGTGGACTTCGTCATGCCGGCAGCCGACATGGCCCAGAAGTTGATGGAAATCTGGCTCAAGGCCAAGCAAGTGCGCCTGCCGGAAGTGGACGAGCAGAACATGCCGCCGCCGCTGGGCATCCGCGAGGGCGACCCGCAGCAGGCCGAACCGCTGCTCGAGGAAATCCTCCTGCTGCTGCGCGCCAACACCGGCCATGACTTCCAGCACTACAAGCGCGCCACCGTGTTGCGTCGCATCGAACGGCGCCTGCACGTGACCGCGCAGACCGACCTGCCCGGCTACTACCGTTACCTGGAGCAGCATCCGGAGGAGTCCGATGAGTTGCTAGCCGACATGCTCATCGGCGTGACCAACTTCTTCCGCGACCGCGAAGCCTTCGAAGCCCTTGAGCGGCATGTGTTGCCCGAGTTGGTCAGCGACGGCGAAAGCGGCGAAGGCCCCGCCGACATTCGCGTCTGGTCCGCAGGCTGCTCCACCGGCGAAGAAGCCTACAGCCTGGCCATGCTGGTCAGCGAGCAACTAGCCCTGGAGAAGCGCGAGGCCAAGGTCCAGGTGTTCGCCACCGACCTGGACGGGCGCGCCATCACGCAAGCGCGCAGCGGCAACTATTCCGAAGCGATCGTCACCGATGTGCCGCCCGGGCGGCTACGCCAGTTCTTCAGCAAGGAAGACCAGCACTACCGGGTGCGCAAGGAGGTGCGCGAGCAGGTGCTGTTCGCTCGGCACAACCTGTTGTCCGACCCGCCGTTCTCGCAGATCGACCTGGTGGTGTGCCGCAATCTGCTGATCTACCTCGACCGTGAGGTGCAGCGCGACATTCTGCAGATGTTCCACTTCGCCCTGCGCCCCGGCGGTTACCTGTTCCTCGGATCCTCCGAATCGGCCGACCTGGCCGGCGAGTTGTTCGCCCCGGTGGACAAGCGCAACCGCATCTTCCGCGCCCGCGAAATGCCCAGTGGCCTGCGCCACTCCGGACGCCGGCTGACCGGCGCCGACCTGCCGCCCGCCACCCCGGGCACCCCGGTCAAGACGCGCACTGCGCGCAAGCCGTCCTACGCCGAAGTCCATCACCGCGCCCTGGCCCGGCGCAGCCCACCAAGCCTGATCGTCGATGGCGAAGGCATGATCCTGCACATGAGCGACGGCGTCGGTCGCTTTCTGCAACTGACCGGCGGCGAGCCGAGCCGCAACCTGATCAATCTGGTGCTGCCCAGCCTGCGTCTGGCCTTGCGCAGCACCCTGTTCCAGGCCCGCCAGGGCTCCCAGGCAGTCACTTCGCGCCCGGTCGAACTGGGCGAAGGCGACGAGCGAATCCAGGTGGAAATCGTCGTCCACCCGCACAAGGACGACCCCAGCGTCAGCGAGTGCCTGCTGGTGGTTTTCGAGGAACGCGCCCCGGACCCTTCCATTGCCCTGGCCGGCGGCATCCGCCAGACCGACAGCATGGTGCTGACCAACCTGGAGCGTGAACTGCAGCGCACGCGCTTGCAGTTGCAGGAAACCATCGAGCAATCGGAGATTTCCAGCGAGGAACTGACCGCCTCCAATGAAGAGATGCAGGCCATCAACGAGGAGCTACGCTCGGCCAGCGAAGAACTGGAAACCAGCAAGGAAGAGTTGCAATCGATCAACGAGGAATTACTGACGGTCAACTACGAACTCAAGAACAAAGTCGAGGAAACCGACAAGGTCAACGACTACCTGAGCAACCTGATCGCCTCCACCGACATCGCCACGGTGTTCGTCGACCGCAACCTGTGCATCCGCTGGTTCACCCCGCGCGCCACCGACATCTTCAACATGCTGCCGGTCGACACCGGCCGCTCGCTGCTCGACATCACGCACCGCCTGAACTACCCGGAGCTGGCCGACGACGCCCGCGCCGTGGCCCAGGGCGGCACCAGCATCGAGCGCGAGGTCAGCGGCCAGGACCAGCACTGGTACT
Source organism: Pseudomonas sp. SC11 (assembly GCF_047039205.1). Lineage (NCBI taxonomy): Bacteria > Pseudomonadati > Pseudomonadota > Gammaproteobacteria > Pseudomonadales > Pseudomonadaceae > Pseudomonas > Pseudomonas sp. SC11. The sequence goes on from NZ_CP178183.1 coordinate 3,043,124, forward strand.
TCACCCGGCTGCTGGCCTACCGCTCCAGCGAGCAGAAAATCGACGGCACGGTGTTGACCTTCATCGACATCAGCAAGAGCCGCGCCACCGAAGAACGCCTGCGCCTGGGCGAGGAACGCATGCGCCTGGTGGCCGAAAGCACCCATGACTTCGCTATCATCCTGCTCGACGAGCAGGGCTCGATCAGCGACTGGAACACCGGCGCTACCCTGATCTTCGGCTATACCAAGGAAGAAGTCCTGGGCCGGCACTACGAGTTGATCTTCACCGAGGAGGATCGCCAGGGCAGCGTGCCCGAGCGCGAACTGCACAGTGCCCGGGTCAATGGGCGCGGCCAGGACGAACGCTGGCACGTGCGCAAGGACGGCAGCCGTTTCTATTGCAGCGGCGAGGTCTCGCTGCTCAAGGGCAGCAGCCTGCGCGGCTACGTCAAGATCGCCCGCGACCTCACCGGCCACAAGCGCCTGCACGATGAGCAGAGCAAGCAACTGGCCGAGTCGCAAACCTCCAGCCACCTGAAGGACGAGTTCTTCGCGGTGATGTCCCACGAGCTCAAGCATCCGCTGAACCTCATCCAGCTCAACGCCGAAATCCTCCGCCGCCTGCCCGTGATCAAAGGTGCAGGCACCGCGAGCAAGGCGGTCAGCACCATCTGCGAAGCGGTGTCGAGCCAGGCCCGGATCATCGACGACCTGCTCGATGTGGCACGTATCCGTACCGGCAAGCTCAAGTTGCGGACCGAATCGGTCGATCTCACCGCGATCCTGCTGGGTATTCATGCGGTGGTGTCGAGCGAACAGCACAACTGCACGGTACGCCTGAGCGTGCCGACCGATGGTCAGCCGCTGTACATCGAAGGCGACAGTACGCGGCTGGAGCAGATTATCTGGAACCTGCTGAACAACGCCCTGAAATTCAGCCCCGACGGCGGCGAGATTCATCTGCTGCTCAGCCGCGAAGACGACCAGGCCCTGCTGCAAGTCATCGACCAAGGAGTAGGCCTGCGCGAGGACAGCCTGGAAAAGATTTTCGACCTGTTCAGCCAGGCCGCCCCTGCCGCCACCAGCCACAACCGCGAAGGACTGGGCATCGGCTTGTCGTTGGTCCGCCAACTGGTCGAAGCGCATGACGGCACGGTGCGCGCGCAGTCGCCGGGCTTGGGCCAGGGCTGCGTCTTCAGCGTACGTCTACCGCTCAGCGCAGCACGCCAGGACGAGCCCGCCGATGCCCCGCCGCAACAGACCGAGGGCCGTCTGCATGGCATCTGCGTGCTGTTGGTGGACGACTCGATCGAGGTGCTGGACGTGATGCAGCAATTGCTGGAGATGGAAAGCGCCGTGGTGCACGCCTACAGCGATCCGCGCAAGGCGCTGGAGGCGGCCGGGCAGGACCGCTACGACATCATCCTCTCGGACATCGGCATGCCGGGCATGGATGGCCATACCTTGATCAAGGCCCTGCGCAGCCTGGAACACCTGCGCAGCACACCGGCCATTGCCTTGACCGGCTACGGTGCCAGTGCCGATCAGCACAAGTCGCGGCAGTCGGGCTTCGACCGCCACCTGAACAAGCCCGTGGGCTACGACGAACTGATCGAGGTGATCGAGTCGTTGAGCGGGTCGGTGCCTTACTGAGGCCTGGCCTCAGGCATGCACGCTCCACTGCACCACGTCACCGGCCAGCGGCAATTCGTCGATGGCGTGGATCATCCCGCTGGCCAGCGCCTCGGCGGGGCCAAGGATACGCGGGTACGCCATCAGGTAGCGGGTGACGTCCAGGTCTTCGCGCGATCCCTGCGTGCGTTCGGCGACAATTTCGGCGTACAGCCTCAGGTCGTAGTCCAGGCTCATGGCGTATTCGGCCATGCGCGAATGGTCCACCGAGCCGTGCAGCGTCCAGTGAAACGGGTGGAACAGGAACTTGCTGTAGCGGCAGGCGGTACGCCGGCTGCCTGCCAGGAACAGGATGTTGCCCATCGACTCGACGGTGCCGAGATTGTGGGTGTGCACCGGTATCGGTTGAGCCAGGAGGAAGTTGTACAGAGTAAAACCGTAGCTGCACTCCCCGCCCATGGTCGCGATGTTGATCTGCAGCGCCTCGGCACCTTGCTGGACAGCGCGCGAGCAGGTGTTGATCAAGTTGCCGCAGGTCGAGGAATTGATCGGGCCGGTGAAGTGGATGATATGTCGGGCCATGAGCACCTCCAGAGTGGTCCGGGCGCCTCGGGCATCCGGCTCTCGGTGGAATCGTGCGCAGCGACAAAGTTCCCCGCAACCACCGCCCGGCGACCGTCGCTGACCGGCGCTGCACCGTCCAGCGCGCGCTGACCATCCATTCGGAACCCCCGCCCCTTCGTTTCAGTCGCACACACTGTATCGACCGATTCCAAGGAGACCCCGTGAGCGACATTCGCATCGGCATTTCTGGCTGGCGCTATGCTCCGTGGCGCAAGGACTTCTACCCCTCAGGCCTGCGTCAGGACGACGAGCTGGCATTCGCCTCGCGTGCAGTGAACAGCATCGAGATCAACGGCTCGTTCTACGCGCTGCAAACCCCGGAACGTTACCGGCAATGGCGCGACGAGACGCCCGAAGACTTCGTGTTCTCGGTCAAGGCACCGCGCTACATCACCCACGTGCGCCGGCTCAAGGACATCGACGAAGCCATGGCCAACTTCTTCGCCTCCGGCCTTTTACTGCTGGGCGACAAGCTTGGCCCCATTCTCTGGCAGTTCCCGCCGAACCTGAAATTCGACGAGGCGCGCTTCAGCCACTTCCTCGAGCAGCTGCCGCGCGACCGCAAAGCCGCGCGCGACTGCGCACGGCACTGCAGCGAACGCCTCGAAGACAACGGCGGCCTGGCCATCAAAGGCAACGCACCGCTGCGTCACGCCATCGAGATCCGCCATGAGAGCTTCCTGTGCGAGGCGTTCATCACGCTGCTGCGCAAGCACAAGGTGGCCCTGGTGGTCGCCGACAGTGCAGGCAAGTGGCCGTGCGTCGAAGACATTACCGCCGATTTCGTCTACCTGCGCCTGCATGGCGATGTCGAGCTGTACAGCAGCGGCTACACCGCACGGGCGTTGCGCCACTGGCGCCTGCGCATCCAGGCCTGGAGCCGTGGCGAGCAGCCGGCCGATGCGCACTGCGTACTGGGCAAACCACCGCGCAAGCGGATGAGTCGCGACGTGTACTGCTATTTCGACAATGATCAGAAAGTGCACGCCCCCTTCGATGCGCGACGCCTGCTGAGCAAGCTGGGGCTGGACGGCGAGTTGGTCACCGAGCCCGGCGTGGAAACGGAGGTGCCGCTGTGATCGAGCCGCTGACCCAGCCTAGCCCCGCCGTCGACACCCGCGCCGCCGTGCGTCGCCTGAACGTGCTGACGCTCAACGTGCACAAGGGCTTCGCGCCGTTCAACCGCCGCTTCATCCTGCCAGAGCTGCGTGAAGCGGTGCGCGCTACCGGAGCCGACCTGGTGTTCCTGCAAGAGGTGCATGGCAGCCATCACGCGCATGCCCAGCGGCATCCGGGCTGGCCGCAGACGCCGCAGTACGAATTCCTCGCCGACAGCATGTGGCCGCAGTTCGCCTATGGTCGCAATGCGGTCTATCCGCACGGCGACCACGGCAACGCACTGCTGTCGAAATTCCCGATTCTCGACCATCGCAACCTCGATGTGTCGATCAAGGGCAACGAGGAACGCGGTTTGCTGCACTGCCGCCTCGACGTGCCTGGGCACGACCAGGTACATGCCATCTGTGTGCACCTGGGCCTGCGCGAAGCGCATCGCCAGCGTCAGGTCGAACTGCTGCTGGAACTGCTCGACAGCCTGCCGGCCAGCGCGCCTGTAATCGTCGCTGGCGACTTCAACGATTGGCGCCTGAAGGCCGACGACGTGCTCAGCCAGCACTTGGTCGAAGCCTTCGGCGAACGCTTCGGCACTCCGGCGCGCAGCTTCCCGGCCCGCTGGCCAGCGCTGCGCCTGGACCGTATCTACCTGCGCAATGCCATGCCCAGCCAGGCGCAGGTCCTCTCCAAATACCCCTGGTCGCACCTCTCCGACCACGCACCGCTCGCAGCGGAGGTGAACCTTTGAAGCAACCATCCTGGGTCGACGGCAACCATGTCGAGCTGCTGATCAACGGCGAGCAGTACTACCCGCGCGTATTCGAGGCGATGGCGGCCGCGCGCACGGAAATCCTTCTGGAGACCTTCATCATCTACGACGACAAGGTCGGCCAGCAGTTGCGCCAGACGTTGATCGACGCCGCCCAGCGCGGGGTGCGGGTCGAGGTGGTCGCCGATGGCTATGGCGCTGGCGAGCTGCCCGACGCCTTCGTCACCTCGATGGTCGAAGCCGGCGTGCACTTCCATGCCTTCGACCCGCAGCCGATGCTGGCGGGTATGCGAACCAATCTGTTTAGGCGGCTGCACCGCAAGATCGTGGTCATCGATGGCCAGCGGGCGTTCGTCGGCGGCATCAACTACAGCGCCGATCACTTGGGCGACTTCGGACCCATGGCCAAGCAGGACTACGCCGTGGAGGTCACCGGCCCGGTGGTGGCCCAGGTTCATACCAGCAGCCGTCGCCTGATGGCCCCGGTCCTGGACCGCGCCGACACCGTCGAGCCGGTGACCGCGCCCACCGGCGCTGCGCAGGCCACGCTGGTGCAGCGTGACAATGTCCGTCACCGTACCGACATCGAGGAGCAGTACCTGCAGATGTTCCGCCAGGCCGAGCGGCGCATCGTGGTGGCCAACGCCTACTTCTTCCCCGGCTACCGACTCCTGCGCGAGCTGCGCAATGCCGCCCGACGCGGCGTGGAGGTGACGTTGATCCTGCAAGGCCAACCGGACATGCGCTGGGTGCGAGCCATCTCGCGGCTGCTGTACAACTACCTGCTGCGCGACGATGTGCGCATTCACGAATACTGTCGACGTCCGCTGCACGGCAAGGTCGCGCTGGTGGACGAGCAGTGGTCCACCGTCGGCTCCAGCAACCTCGACCCCCTGAGCCTGTCGCTGAACCTGGAAGCCAACCTGATGATCCGCGACCGCGCATTCAACCAGCAGTTGTACCAGCACCTGAGCGAGCTGGCCGGCGAGCAGTGCAAGCCAGTCACCCTGGAGCGCATGATTCGTGGCTACTGGTGGCGAGCGCCGCTGATCTTCCTGGGCTTTCACTTCACTCGCTATTTTCCGCGCATCGCTGGCTTGTTCCCGGCTCATCGACAGCGCTTGAAGTCGGTCCTGCCTTCGGTTCAGGAACAGGGTGAGCTGCACGAGGGCAATGTCTGATGGCCGAAAAGTCATGGAAGGTTTGGGGCAAGCGGGTACTGACCCTGTGCTTCATCATCCTCATACCCACCCTGCTCTATACCCTGGCGCGCAATCTGGACTGGGACGAGGTGCGCCAGTCGCTGTTGGCCTACAGCCCGGCAACCCTGGCGCTGGGCCTGTTGCTGGCGCTCACCAGCTACCTGGTGTTCGCCAGCTACGACCTGCTCGGGCGCGCCTACACCGGACACCGCCTGCCTGCCCGCCAGGTACTGCCGGTGGCCTTCGTGTGCTATGCCTTCAACCTCAATTTCACCACCTGGGTGGGGGGTGTTGCCTTGCGTTATCGGCTGTACGGCCGGCTGGGCCTGGACACCGCCACCATCACCCGGATCCTCACGCTGGGCTTGCTGACCAACTGGATGGGCTACCTGCTGCTGGCCGGCAGCGTGTTCGCCCTGCGCCTGGTGAAGTTGCCGGAGGGCTGGGCGGTCGGCGCCAGCGGTCTGCAACTGATCGGCGTGGCCATGGTGGCCGTCGCCCTCGCCTACCTGTGTGCCTGCGCGTTCGCCAAGCGCCGCACCTGGCATATTCGTGGGCACGAAATCACCTTGCCATCCTGGCGCCTGGCGCTGTGCCAAGTGGCTCTGGGCGCGAGCAACTGGGCGTTGATGGCGGCGCTGATCTATCTGTTGCTGCCGCACGAGCTGTTTTATCCGTCGATCCTGGGTGTGTTGCTGATCAGTTGCATCGCTGGGGTGGTCGCGCACATTCCTGCTGGCCTGGGGGTGCTGGAGACGGTGTTCCTGGCGCTGCTTCACGGGCAATTGAGCCAGGGCACGCTGGTCGCCGCGTTGCTGGGCTATCGCACGCTGTACTACCTGATTCCGCTGTTGCTCGCCTTGATCGCTTACGTGGTGCTGGAAAAACGCGCCAAGGCGTTGCGCCAACAGGATCGGAACCGGCCGCAGGAAGCGGACGCGCGCTGATCGTCGGCCCAGGCTGTGGCATGATCGGCGCTCCCGGATAACGAGCGCCGTGCATGTTGATCGACGAAGAGCTGACCCTCAAGAAGCTGGAGACGTTCCTGGCCTTCATGCGCAGCGGCAGCTTGGGCCGTGCGGCGAGTGAGCTGTCGACCAGCGCGGTGAGCGTGCACCGCGCCATTCATTCGCTGGAAAACGCGCTGCGCTGCCCACTGTTCAAGCACGAGGGTCGCCAGTTGATCCCATTGGAAAGCGCTTACGTGCTGGAGAAAAAGGCCCGCCAGTTGCTGCAGGACGCCGAGCAGATGGTGCGCCAGACCCGCGAGGCAGCCGGTTTCTATGCCGAGCGCTTTCGGCTCGGTGCGTTGTACTCGCTGACGGTCAAGACCGTACCGAAGCTGGTGATGGGGCTGAAGCTGCGCCGCAGTGAGCTCAATATCGATCTCACCTTGGGCTCGAACGTGGATTTACTGCATCGCCTGAAAAATCACGAACTCGATGCGATTCTGGTGGCGCTCGACGAGAGCATCGAGGACCCGGCCTGCGCGCACCTGGCGTTGTTTTCCGACGATATCTTCCTGGCCGTGCCAAGCGATTCGCCGTTCGCCGAGCAGGACGAGGTGGATCTGGCGGACTTGGCTGACTCGACGTTCATTACCCTGACGCAGGGGTTTGCGACTCACCGGGACGGGGCGCGGGTGTTCGGCCAGGCGGGGTTCGAGCCGAAGGTGGCGATGCAGGTGAACGATATCTTCACGCTGCTGAGCATGGTCAGTTCGGGGGTGGGGTATGCGTTGTTGCCGGGGCGGATTGCGGCGGTGTATGAGAATCGGGTGAGGTTGATTGCGCTGCGCGAGCGGTATCGGTTGCAGCAGGATATTGGGGTGGTGTTTTTGAAGGCGCGTGAGCGGGAGCCGAATTTACTGGCGTTGTTGGCGGAGTGTCGGATGTATCGGCGGGAGGGTTGATGATTTGGGATTTGGGGATTTGGGGATTTGGGGATTTGGGGATTCAGTTAAGTCTTTGAATTTTTTGTTGATTTTTAGTCACCTTTTCGCCTTTACGGCGACCCTCTTTTTTTCTTGGAAAAAAGAGGGGCAAAAACCGCTTGCTCCCGCATACGGCCCCTGCGCTGCGCGCAGGGGTTCCCTCGCGCCGGCGTCGCTCCGGGAGGACCGCGCTTAGGGGCCGTCCTGGCCCCAAGCGCTTGACGGGCATCCATGCCCGTCACCTCCCTGCGCAACGCCTCTGCTCGGCCTCCTGAAGTCGCGGTTGGCGGTGATTGGGCTACCGCGCACTAAGATCAAGATCAACGGCAACGGCAACGGCAACGGCAACGGCAACGGCGGTTTGATCGCGCAGCGCTCCAGAACATCTGCCCCACCGCCCTGCTTCTAAGCGCGCGCCAGTTCAGACGCCGCCCATCGCGACCTCAGGAGGCCGAGCAGAGGTGGCATGGAGGGGGTTGACGGGCATGGATGCCCGTCAAGCGCTTGGGGCCATGGATGGCCCCTAAGCGCGGTACCCCCGGAGTGCCACCGGCGCGAGGGAACCCCGAAGCGCAGCGAAGGGGCCGGATGCGGGAGCAAGCGGTTTTTGCCCCCCTTTTTTCCAAGAAAAAAAGGGGGTCGCCGTAAAGGCGAAAAGGTGACTAAGCCTCACCACCGAAAACGGATAAGCCCAAAAAAATCTGTCCTCCCCTCGACTGATTCAGCGCAAACCCACGTCAGGTACGTCCATAGATTCAAACTGGTGAGCGAGCGGCAAAGTCCCACCTTGAAACTTAACCCCGCGAAAGTCGCATCGCTTGAATACCGCGCCAGTAAACGTGCAATCAATAAACTTAGAAGCCCTAAACTCAACCCTGTCGAAAACCGCTTCTGTAAAATCACAGCCAATAAATGTCACCCGACGCCCGCCATACTCCACCCCAGATCCCCCCCCCAAGAATCTGGCGCGAACAAAGGCGGTGTCCTCACAGACAGCATCATCCATGTTGATCACGAGCCTGCTCTTCGAGAAATCACAACCTTTCATTTCGACATTACACATCAGTGCCCTATCTAAGGATGCGCGCTCAAAGTTGACACCCACAAACACGCTGTCACTCAGACTCCCCGATATTTTCGAGCCAGACAGATCAACCCCACGTAGTTCTGACTCAAAGAGATTGACAGCCTTCAACTCGTTCAATACAGCGCCCGGACCAATAACAATTCCCGAGAGATCAACATGCTCAATAACTGCCCGCCCCGCCACAATCGAATCAACACAGCCAGCCACACTGTCCAGGTACTCACGATTGCGCCACTTGTCTTTTACCTGATTCACACAACAAGCCTATAAACGCTCAATCGAAACACCATAGCGACCTGCTGCTTCAGTTCAAGGGACAAGCCACAAGCCACAAGCCACAAGCCACAAGCTAAAAGCTAAAAGCTAAAAGCTAAAAGCTAAAAGCTAAAAGCTAAAAGCTAAAAGCTATCCCCTAGAGCACCATCGCCGCCACCCACCCAAAGCCCAGCAACGGCAAGTTGTAGTGAATGAACGTAGGCACCACCGTGTCCCAGATATGATGATGCTGCCCGTCCACATTCAACCCCGAAGTCGGCCCCAACGTAGAATCGGAAGCCGGCGACCCCGCATCGCCCAAGGCCCCCGCCGTCCCGACAATACACACGGTAGCCAACGGATCGAACCCCAGTTGCACACACAGCGGCACGAAGATCGCCGCCAGAATCGGCACCGTGGAAAACGACGACCCAATCCCCATGGTCACCAGCAACCCCACCAGCAGCATCAACAAGGCGCCAATGCCCTTGCTATGATCGATCCACTGCGCCGCCGTCTCGACCAGGCTCTTCACCTCACCCGTCGCTTTCATCACCTCGGCAAACCCGGAAGCAGCGATCATGATGAAGCCGATCATCGCCATCATCTTCATGCCTTCGGTGAATAGATCGTCAGTGTCCTTCCAACGCACGATCCCCGACAGCGAGAAGATCAGGAACCCCACCATCGCTCCAATGATCATCGAGTCCAGCCACAGCTGAACGATGAACGCCGCCGCGATGGCTACCCCCGCCACCAGCAAGGTCACCGGGTTGTAGCGCACGCTGACCTGCTCCACCTCTTCGATCCGCGCCAGGTCATAGTCACGCTTGCGCCGGTAGCTGACGAACACCGCCAGCAGCAAACCGACCAACATGCCCGCCGCTGGCAGTGCCATGGCATGGGTGACGTTGATCCCGCTGACATCCACGCCCGCACGGCTGACGTTGGCCAGCAGAATCTGATTGAGGAAGATGTTGCCGAACCCAACCGGCAGAAAAATGTAAGGCGTAATCAGCCCGAAGGTGATCACACAGGCGATCAGCCGACGGTCGATGCGCAGGCGCGTCAGCACGTACAGCAGCGGCGGCACCAGCAGCGGGATGAAGGCGATGTGGATCGGCAGCACGTTCTGCGACGCCACCGCCACCACCAACATCAGGCCAATCAGCAGCCACTTCAGCCGACCGCTGTGGTCATGGCCCTGGCGGTCGATCATCGCCAAGGCGCGGTCGGCCAGGGCATGGGCCAGCCCCGACTTGGCGATGGCCACGGCGAAGGCGCCCAGCAGCGCATACGACAGCGCCACCGGCGCGCCGCCGCCCAGGCCGCCATTGAACGCGGCGAGCGTGCCCTCGATGCCCAGGCCGCCGACCAGTCCACCGGCCAGGGCGCCGACGATCAGCGCGATGACCACATGCACGCGGGACAGGCTCAGTATCAGCATGATCCCGACCGCGGCAATCACTGCATTCATGGTGTGCAATACCTCGTTGACGACAGACGAAAAACCAGCGTCCGGCGACAGACTGCGCGAGGCAGTGGCCGGAACAGGGGGTGTGGTTCTGGAGGGCGCACACTCTGAAGCACTCGACCAGGGATGTCAAAACTGCCGACCCAGGGCATTTACGCCAAGCACGCCCACGTCATCGAATATTCACGTAAAGAAACCAGCGTCCACGCCGACATATCCGGCGACCCCCGCTCTGTTCCTATAAGGGATGATTCACCATGCCGCTGCGTCAACTGTCCATCCAATGGAAGATCACCCTGCTCGCCGGGCTGTGCCTGGCCAGCATCGTCACCCTGCTCGTCGGCCTGTCGCTGTACCGCATGCAGCACAGCTCGGCGCTGGTCAAGGCGAGCAGTACGCAGATGCTCACCGAGTCGGCCCAGGCCCGTATCGAAGCTCAGGGCGAAGTGCAGGCACAACGCATCCGCCGTCAGTTCATGGACGCCTACCAGTACGGCGCAGGCTTCGCCCGCCAGGTGCTGTTCCTGCGCGAGCAGGCGGAAAAGCGCTTCATCGACGCCTATGACCTGCGCCAGGATCTCACCGCCCAGGTGCGTGCCGCGCTGCAGGCCAACCCCGACCTGCTCGGCCTGTCGCTCACCTTCGAGCCCAACGCGCTCGACGGCAAGGACAGCCTGTTCGGCGGCCAGGCCGAGCTGGGCAGCAACGAGACCGGCCGCTTCGCCCTGTACTGGTCGCAGCCCAAGGCCGGCCAACTGACCTCCATGGCCCTGCCCGAACACGACATGGCCGACACCACCACCGGCCCCAGCGGCGAGCCGGCCAACACCTGGTGGACCTGCCCGCGCACCACTGGCAAGGTCTGCATCGTCGAGCCCTATTTCTACGAAATCGCCGGCCAGCAAGTGTTGATGACCAGCATCGTCTTCCCGCTGTCGGTCGACGGTAAAGTGATCGCCACCCTGTCCATCGACACCAACCTCAACAGCCTGCAGGCGCTGACCGAAAACGCCAGCCGCGAGCTGTACGAGGGCCGCACCCGGGTCGGCATTCTCAGCCCCGCCGGGCTGCTGGCCGGCTACAGCGCCGACGCCAGCGAGTTGGCCAAGCGCTTTGACCAGGTCGACACGCGCCAGGGCGCAGAGCTGGTCAGCAAGCTGGCCGAAGGCAAACTGCAGGTGCTGCAGGGCGAGAAGCGCCTGAAAGTGCTGGCGGCCTTCGCCCCGATTCCCGGCGGCAGGCCGTGGGGCGTGCTGCTCGACGCGCCGCAAAGTGCCCTCACCGGCCCGGCCGACGCCCTCAAGCAAGAGCTCGATACCCTCAACACCAGCGGCACCCTGCTCGAACTGGCCCTGGGCGTGGGCGCCGCCCTGGCCGGGCTGCTGGCGGTGTGGTTGATGGCGCGTGGCGTGACCCGACCGATTCTCGGCGTTGCCGCGATGCTCGAAGACATCGCCAGCGGCGAAGGCGACCTGACCCGCCGCCTGACCTACGACAAACGTGACGAACTGGGCCTACTGGCCGGCTGGTTCAACCGCTTCCTCGACAAGCTGCAACCGACCATTGCCGAGGTCAAACGCTCGGTGCAGGACGCACGCGGCACCGCCGATCAGTCGGCGGCCATCGCCAGCCAGACCAGCGCCGGCATGGAGCAGCAGTACCGCCAGGTCGATCAGGTGGCCACCGCCTCCCAGGAGATGAGCGCCACCGCCCAGGACGTCGCCCGCAGCGCGGCCCAGGCAGCGCAGGCGGCCCGCGAGGCCGATCAGGCCACCCGTGAAGGTCTGGCAGTGATCGACCGCACCACCGACAGCATCGGTGCCCTGGCGACCGACATGAGCAACGCCATGTCTCAGGTCGAGGGCCTGGCACAGAACAGCGAGAAGATCGGCTCGGTGCTGGAGGTGATCCGCTCGATCGCCGAGCAGACCAACCTGCTGGCACTCAACGCGGCCATCGAAGCCGCCCGCGCCGGCGAGGCCGGGCGCGGCTTCGCGGTGGTCGCTGACGAGGTGCGCAACCTGGCCCGACGGACCCAGGAGTCGGTGGAGGAAACCCGCCAGGTGATCGAGTCGCTGCAAGCGGGCACCCGCGAGGTGGTCGGTGCCATGGACAGCAGCCACCGCCAGGCCCAAGGCGGCGTCGAACAGGTCGGCCATGCAGTCAGCGCCCTGCGCCGTATCGGCGAGGCGGTCACGGTGATCAGTGACATGAACCTGCAGATCGCCTCGGCCGCCGAGGAGCAAAGCGCGGTGGCCGAGGAAATCACCGGCAACGTGGCGACCATCCGTGACGTGACCGAGTCGCTGTCGGGCCAGGCCAACGAATCGGCACGGGTCAGCCAGTCGCTGAACAGCCTGGCCAATCAACAGCAGGCGTTGATGGATCAGTTCCGTGTGTGAGTGCCAAGGCGCGCCTGAACAGGGCGCGCCGACGTGCAGAAAGGGTTAGCCGCGGCTGCGCGCCACCTGCCACAAGCGCGCGATGGCCTCGGCCCGCGCTTCGAGCAGCACGCCCGCCTCGCTGCAGGCGCGCTCCAGGCTGGTCGGGCCGCTGGCCAGGGCGAATGCCGCGTCGATGCCGTGGGCGTACAACGCTTCGAACCCTTCGCCCAGGGTGCCGGCGATCACCACCACCGGCACGGCGTGGCGTTTGGCCACTCGCGCCACGCCCAACGGGGTCTTGCCGCGCAGGGTCTGGGCGTCGAAGCGCCCCTCGCCGGTGATCACCAGGTCGGCGCCCTGCACCACGGCCTCCAGGCCCGCCAACTCGGCCACCACCTCGACCCCAGGACGGAACCGCGCGCCCATGAACGCCTTGGCCGCAAAGCCCATGCCGCCGGCCGCGCCGCAGCCGGGGAAATCACGCAGGTCTTCACCGAGCAACTGCGCGCAATGGTCGGCAAAGTGCCCCAGCGCCTGATCCAGTGCCTGCACCTGCTCGGGTGAGGCGCCCTTCTGCGGGCCGAACACCGCCGACGCGCCATTGGCGCCGCACAGCGGATTGTCGACATCGGCCGCCACCTCGAACTGCACTTCGCCCAGGCGCGGGTCGAGATCGCTGGCGTCGATTCGCGCCAGAGCGGCCAATGCCAGCCCACCCTCGGCCAGCGCCTGACCGTCGGCGTCCAGCAGGCGCAGGCCGAGCGCGCGCAGCATGCCGCTGCCCGCATCGTTGGTGGCGCTGCCGCCGATCGCCAGGACGATGCGTCGGGCGCCTGCCGCGAGCGCCGCCGCCACCAGTTCGCCGGTGCCCCAGGTGCTGCTGCGACAGGCGTCGCGCTCGGCGCTGGGGATGCACTGTATCCCGCTGGCCTGGGCCATCTCGATGACCGCCGTGCGCTCCTGCGCCAGCCAGCCCCAGCTCGCCTCCACCGGCGCCCCCAAGGGGCCGCGCACCATTTGCCGGCGCAATTCGCCCTGGGTGGCCGCGACGATCGCCTCCAAGGTACCCTCGCCGCCGTCGGCCATCGGGCACTCGATGCGCTCGGCCTGAGGCCACACCTTGGCCAGCCCAGCGCTGATGGCCCGGGCGACGCCGGCGGCATCGAGGCTGTCCTTGAACGAATCGGGGGCGATGACGATTTTCATGGGGATTCTCCTGTCCTGTTGCAGGGCATGCTGACAGTTGCCGATCGGCGCGGCTTCTGTCCGCTGCACAAAAGCGCCTGGCCGGGTTTGGGCAAATGCCCGTGAGTATCAGGCCGTTGGCGCTACTCGGCCGGCAGCAACTGCAAGCCGAGGTACAGGCTCAACATGCCGTCCAGGCGCAGGGGGTCGACCTCACTCAGCTCGGCGATGCGTTCGAGCCGGTAGCGCAGGCTGTTGCGGTGGATGCCCAGGGCATCGGCGCAGGTCTGGCTCTGCCCATCATGGGCGCACCAGGCGCGCAGGGTGGCCAGCAACTGCCCGCTGGCGTCCTTGACGGCAATGCGCCGCAGCGGCTCGAGCAACTCGTCCAGCGCATCGTCATGGCGATGGCGCCACAACAGCGCCGGCAGGCGATACCGCGACAGGCTCAGCAAACGCTCGCCAGGCACCACCTCGCGACCATAGGCCAACAGGTCACGCACACGGCGATAGCCCCGACGCAGTTGGTCGAGACTCTGCGCCGCGCCGCCCAAGGCCAGGCGCTGCACCTGCCAACCGTGACGCTGCAAGCGTTCGAGCAGGCGCGCCTCATCCAGCGCCACCGAGGCTGGCCGACACCACAACAGCGATTGGCGCGCCGGGCTGACGCACCAACTGTCGGGATAGCGACTGCTCAGCCAGGCCGACAACAACTCGGCCGGCGGCCCGGCTTCCAACTCGAACAGACACGGGATACGCGGCAACTGCGGCTTGAGCCCCAATTGCCGGGCTTCGTCGACCAGTCGGGGCGATTCGCCGCTACCGCCCAGCAGCAAGGCCAGCAGGTCATCGCAGCGCTGACGTCGCCACTGTTGCTCGACCTGCTGGTTACGTTGCGCCAGCAGCATTTCGGCGGTCATGCGCACCAGTTCGGCGTAGGTGCGCAGGTGCTGCGGATCGCCGGTCAGCCCCAGCACGCCGATCAACCGCTCATCGAGCATCAGCGGCAGGTTCACGCCCGGCTGCACACCTTTGAGGCACTTGGCCGCCTCGCCGTCGAGTTCGACGATGCGTCCGTTGGCCAGCACCAGTTGCGCCCCTTCGTGGCGGGTGTTGATGCGCTCCGGCTCGCCACTGCCGAGAATCAGGCCCTGGCTGTCCATGACGTTGACGTTGCAGGGCAGGATCGCCATCGCCCGGTCGACGATGTCCTGGGCCAGCTCGTGGTCAAGTTCGAACATGTGGGTTCCTTGCAGTGGCAGACTTCGTTGCGCGGCACAATCGTCGGCGCCCGGCGCTGTGCAGACGCACAAAGACAGCAGTGCCTGGCTCGCCGAAACTCGTTCGGGCGAGCGTCGGTACAGGCGCCGCGGTGACAATCATAACAACAGAGAATTTCATCATGGCACACAGCCCAGCCCCTGACCAAGGCCACGACGCCAGCCGCGATGCGCTCTACCGGCGCATCACCCTGCGACTGATCCCGTTCATTTTCATCTGCTACCTGTTCAACTACCTGGACCGCGTCAACGTCGGTTTCGCCAAGCTGCAGATGCTCGACGCGCTGAAATTCAGCGAGACCATCTATGGCCTGGGCGCCGGCATCTTCTTCATCGGCTACGTGCTCTGCGGCTTGCCCAGCAACCTGGCGCTCAACCGCTTCGGCCCGCGGCGCTGGATCGCGGTGATGATGATCGCCTGGGGCAGCCTGTCGACCTGCCTGCTGTTCGTCACCACGCCCATGGAGTTCTACGTGCTGCGCCTGTTCACCGGCGCCGCCGAAGCCGGCTTCTTCCCCGGCGTGGTGCTGTACCTGTCGCGCTGGTTCCCGGCGGACCGTCGCGGTCGCATCATGGCCCTGTTCATGTCGGCGATTCCAGTCTCGGGACTGCTCGGCGGACCCTTCTCTGGCTGGATCCTCGATCATTTCGCCGCCGGTCAACACGGCCTGGCCGGTTGGCAATGGATGTTCCTGATCCAGGGCCTGCCCACCGTGGCGCTGGGCATCCTCGCGGTGTTCCTGCTCAGCGACGGTTATCAGAAAGCCACGTGGCTCAGCGAAGCGCAGCGCCAACTGATCGCCCGCGACCTCGCCCGTGATGCGGCCAGCAAACCGTCCACGGCCGGCGACAGCGTGCTGGCGGTGCTGACCAACCCACTGATCTGGACCTTCGGTTTCGTCTATTTCTGCATCCAGAGCGGCGTCTACGCGATCAACTTCTGGCTGCCGTCGATCATCAAGACCCTGGGCTTCGACAGCCCGCTGCTGATCGGCTGGCTGAGTGCAATTCCCTACCTGCTGGCCGGGGTGTTCATGATCCTGGTGGGGCGCTCGGCCGACCTGCGCAACGAGCGCCGCTGGCACTTGGTGGTGCCCATGCTGATGGGCGCCCTGGGCCTGTTGATCGCGGTGAATTTCGCGGGCAACCCCGCGATTGCCATCCTCGGTCTGTCGATCGCCACCATGGGCGCGCTCACTGGCCTGCCGATGTTCTGGCCGATGCCCACGGCGCTGCTCAGCGCCAGCGCGGCCGTGGCGGGCCTGGCGATCATCAACTCGGTCGGCCAGATGGCAGGCTTCCTCAGCCCCTACCTGGTCGGCTTCATCAAGGATCAGACCGGCTCGACCGACGCCGCGCTGTACTCGCTGGCCGGCTTGATCGTGGTCGGCAGCGTGGTGGCCTTGCGCGTGTCGCGCGCAGGGAATGCCCAGGCGTCCTGACCCCGAATCCCCGCCCGCCTTTGGGCGGCGGGGACTGACTCACTCAACGCGCGACATTCACCTCCTCGGCTTCGTGCGGCGGCGGCACCACGATCCGGCTCAGGTCGATGTGCCGGAAATCCGGCTTGCCGCCCAGGCGTGCGTTGTAGCGGGCGTTGAAGGTGAACGGGTCGTGGGTCGGCACATCCAGCGCCTGGCCATACGCACCCGCCACCGCCGAGGCGTCATAACCCATCAGCTTGAGCAAGGTCGGGAACAGGTTGTAATGACTTGAAGCATTGCGGTTCTGTGCCAGGTACGCCTGCCAGTCCAGCGCCTTGACCCCCTGCCCCTGGATGACCACCAACGGCACCAGGCCCTCCTCCATCACCGGATCGCTGTCGCAATGGGTGTTGAGCCCGGGATTGCCACGCTCGTGCAGGTCTTGGCCATGATCGGAGGTGTAGATCAGCACGGCCTGGCTCAGGTCGGCCTGGGCGAACAGGCGGCGGAAGAATTCGCCGACGTTCCAGCCCAGGGTATTGCGATAGGCGTTGCGGTATAGCACCCAGTCCTGCGCGGTGCCGCTGAAGCCTTCGCGCGAACCGGTATCGGCCACGTCCTGGAAGCGCCCGCGTGGCAGCGCCGGCTGATAAGCCATGAACGCGTCGGGGTATTTGTCGTGCACCGGAAAGTGCGCGCCGAGCTTGTTGATCACGATCAACTGCGGCTTGCCGTCGCCCAGCAGGCCGATCAACTGCTGCAACGCGGCCATGTCGCGGTCGACCACTGGCGTGGTGTCGAACTGGATGAAACGGTCGATGTCCTGCTTCTCGGTGTCGGTCATCAGGTTCTGCAGATTGCCACCGGTGCGCTGCGCGTCGATGTACACCGTACCCATGCCCGCACGCTTGGCGTACTGCCAGATCGACGGCTCCGTCGAGTTGATGCGCAGGTAGTCCTCACGGGTGCCGCCATAGCGCAGGGTGACGTTGGTGTCGGCGCTGCAATTGGCGGCCGAGGCGGCATAGCCGAAATTGACGATGTCCACGCCGGGGTATGTCTGCAGCAGATGACTGGGTACGCCCGTCGGTGTGTTCAGGTCCAGGTAGTTGCCGGAAATGCTTTCGTCGATCACCAGCACGATGTCACGCGCCAGCGGCGCGCTCGACTGCGCCAGCGTTACCGGCTCGCGCGGTCCCACCCGGTCGTGCAAGGCTTCGTAGCCGAACAGGCTCAGGTACGCCAGCGGCGTGTACATCACCGGCAGCCCACGGGCACCCTCGCCGGCACGCACGAACAGCATGCCGATCAGCAGCGCCAGCGCCAGCAGCGGCGCGCCGATCGGCAGCCACTGGGGCAGGCGCGGCGCCGGCCCAGGCCGCAGTCCGACGCCCAGCAGCACCAACACCGAGCTGGCGGCCGCCAGGGTGATCGCATAGTGGTACTGCTCCAGTGCCTCCTGGACGAAGCCGCCGGCATACACCATCGAGACGAACGCGCTGTAGGTCAGGTACGAATCGGTGATCCGCAGGTAGGCGTCGAAGAACAGCCCACCGACCGCGAACGCCAGCGCCAATGGCCAACGCAGCCAGGCCTGACGGATCCACGCCGACAGCAACAGACCCGCCGTCAACAACGCCGCCAGCCCCAAGTACAGCACCAGCGGTACGCCCAGCCCCAGCGCTTCGACGCGCTCGGCGTAATACCCATGAAAACTCGCCAGATAGGCCAGCAGCAGGGCCCATTTGATCCATCCGCGCATGATCCCAACGCTCCGGTGACGGGGTGATTTTGCCAACCGTAGCACTGTTGAAACAAATCTCAACATGAAAAAGTCAATTTTCCGTCGATATCCTGACGCCATATTCCGGCCTGAAAAAAATCTTTCACATTGTTCCTTCTATCAACGCAACCCTTGATATTCGTGGCTTGCAACCGTTCATCGGCTAAACGTTTCACCTCTTTTCTCTCGCTTTTCAGCCCAAAGCCGCGTCATACAAGGGGTTAGTGGCAAGTGGCCTTATCGTTAGCGCTTGTAAGTTTGACGAAACATGCCATTGCTTTGACGCATTTCTGTTAGGGTGCGCTATACCGACAACACAGTGTTTCACCCCCCTTACTCATCCTCATGAGAGAAGCCGACATGGACGTGAGCGTTTTTGGCACAGGTTACGTAGGTCTGGTACAAGCGGCGGCACTGGCCGACGTGGGTCACCGGGTCCTGTGCGTGGACGTCGATGCCCACAAGATCAACCAACTACGCCAAGGCGTCCCGCCGATCAGCGAGCCGGGCCTGTCCTCGCTGCTGGAAGACAACATCCGCGAAGGCCGCCTGCTGTTCAGCACCCAGGCCAGCGACGCGGTCAGCCACGCCGAGCTGATCTTCATCGCCGTCGGCACCCCGCCCGACGAGGACGGCTCGGCCGATCTGAGCCATGTGCTCGACGTCACCCGGCAGATTGCCGAACTGATGGACGCCGACCGCACCCTGATCGTCAAATCCACGGTGCCGGTGGGCACCGCCGACCAGGTCATGAACTTGGCCCGCGAACGCCTGCACAGCCTGGGCAAGGACCACCTGCACGTGCGGGTGGTCTCCAACCCGGAATTTCTCAAGGAAGGCAGCGCCCTGGCCGACTGCATGCGCCCGGACCGAATCATCGTCGGCACCCGCGATCCGCTGGCCCACACCCAGCTCGCCGAGCTCTATGCGCCGTTCTGCCGCAACCATGAAAAGCTGATGTTCATGGACAACCGCAGCGCCGAGCTGACCAAGTACGCCGCCAACGCCATGCTCGCCACCCGTATCAGTTTCATGAACGAGCTGGCCAACCTCAGCGAGCACCTGGGCGCCGACATCGAAGCGGTGCGCCGTGGCATCGGTTCCGACCCGCGCATCGGCTACCACTTCATCTACCCCGGCTGCGGCTTCGGCGGCTCGTGCTTCCCCAAGGACATCAAGGCCCTGCTGCACACCGCCGAGCACAGCGGCATGCCGCTACGCCTGCTGCAAAGCGTCAACGACATCAACGATCACCAGCGGCGCATCCTGTTCGCCAAGCTCAAGCAGCGCCTGGGCGGCCTGGCCGGCAAGTCCATCGCCCTGTGGGGGCTGGCCTTCAAGCCCAACACCGACGACATGCGCGAAGCGCCCAGCCGCTACCTGATGGAAGCGCTGTGGGCCGAAGGCGCCACGGTGCGCGCCTACGACCCTGAAGCGATGGACGAATGCCGGCGCCTGTACGGCTACCGGGACGACCTGCAACTGTGCGCCACCCGCGACGACACCCTGCAGGACGCCGATGCCTTGGTGATCTGCACCGAGTGGAAGAACTTTCGCGTGGTCGACTTCGCGCTGCTGGCCAACAAGCTGCGCAGCCGCGTGATCATCGACGGCCGCAACCTCTACAACCCCGACCAGGTCGCCGCCCACGGCCTGCATTACAGCGGCATCGGCCTGCGCCAGGTCGCGCCGGAGCAGGCCGACTGGCAGGTCGGCGCGCCATGAAAGTGTTGGTCACCGGCGCAGCCGGCTTCATCGGTGCGCACACCTGCCTGCGCCTGCTGCGCGACGGCCACTTGGTACTGGGGCTGGACAACTTCAACGACTACTACGATCCGGCGCTCAAGCAGGCCCGCGTGCAGTGGGTGCAGCAGAAGGCGGGCGACTTCCCGCTGCACCGCCTGGACCTGGCCGACCGCGATGCCGTGGCGCGGCTATTCGCCGAGCAGCGCCCGGACGTGGTGATCCACCTGGCCGCCCAGGCCGGCGTGCGCTACTCGCTGAAAAACCCCCAGGCCTACCTGGACAGCAACCTGGCCGGCTTTCTCAACATCCTCGAAGGCTGCCGGCGCAATCCGGTGCAGCACTTGCTGTACGCCTCGTCCAGCTCGGTCTACGGCGCCAACCAGCGCACCCCGTATCGGGTCGAGGACGGCGTCGATCACCCGCTGTCGCTGTACGCCGCAACCAAGAAGGCCAACGAGGCCATGGCGCACAGCTACAGCCACCTGTTCGGCATTCCCAGCAGCGGCCTGCGTTTCTTCACCGTGTACGGCCCCTGGGGCCGCCCGGACATGTCGCCGATGCAGTTCGCCCGGGCGATCAGCGAAGGGCGACCGATCCAGTTGTTCAACCACGGCCGCCATCAGCGCGACTTCACCTACATCGACGACATCGTCGAAAGCCTGGTGCGGCTGATGCCCCATCCGCCCCACGCCGACCCGCAGTGGGACGCCTTCGCCCCGGACGCGGCCAGCAGCCAGGCGCCTTGGCGGCTGTTCAACATCGGCGGCCAACGCCCGGTGGAACTGCTCGACTACCTGGCCCTGCTGGAGCAGCACCTGCAGCGCAGCGCGGTGATCGAGCTGCTGCCGCTGCAACCGGGCGATGTCCTGGCCACCTGCGCCGATGCCAGCGCCCTGGCCCGGGTCACCGGTTTTACCCCCCAGGTCAGCCTCGACGAAGGCCTGGGGCGCTTCGTCGCCTGGTTCCAGGCCTACTACTCGAACGCCGCGGCAGACGGCGAACCTGCTGATGAGCTGTCGCAACAACGGAGGGTGATATGACAGGACAACCGAAGAGCGCCCCGCTACAGGCGCTGTACCAGGACAAACGCATGGATCCGGCGCACCGCCAGCGCATCGATGCGGCCATCCACATGCAAGGTCGAGGCTGGATCACCGGCCGCATCGGCGGGCGCCCGTGGACCTTGTCGCGCACCAACCGCGTGTTGTCGTGCGTGGCCGCGCTGCTGCTGCTGGTGGTCTTGTCGCCCCTGTTGCTGGCGCTGGCGCTGCTGGTCAAGCGCTCCAGCCCAGGCCCGGTGTTCTTCGTGCAGCAACGCACCGGCTACCGCGGTCGCCTGTTCGGCATGTTCAAGTTCCGCACCATGGTCGCCAACGCCGAGGCCTTGAAAGACTCGGTGCGCCACCTGAACAAGCACGGCGCCGACGCCATCGACTTCAAGATCGACAAAGACCCGCGCATCACCCCCGTGGGCAGTTGGCTGCGCCGCAGCAGCCTGGACGAGTTGCCCAACCTGATCAACGTGGTCACCGGCGACATGCGCCTGGTCGGCCCGCGCCCCACCTCATTCAACACCTACCGCTACAAGGACAACCACCTGGCGCGGCTGGCGATCTACCCCGGCATGACCGGCCTCTGGCAGATCTCCGGGCGCAGCGACATCGATTTCGACCAGCGCGTCGAGCTGGACCTGAACTACATCAACGAACAGAGCCTGATGCTGGACCTGAAGATCCTGCTCAAGACCCCGTTCAAGGTATTCACTGGCCATGGAGCAAGTTGAGATGGACGGTTCCACTTCTAGAAGCCTGCGTATCGCCAACCCGAGCGAGACCAACCTCACCGCCACCGTCCTGGACCTCGACCAGCGCACCCTGCTGCTGACCGCCGCCAACACCGGTACCGGCACCAGCACCAGCGCCCTGGCCTTCGCCAGCCAACTGGCGCAGATGAGCGCCGGTGCCGTGCTGCTGGTCGACGCCAGCGCCAGCAGCGCCAGCCTCAGCCAGCAACTGGGGCTGGGCAAACTGCGCGGCTACAGCGACCTGCAATTCGACCTGGACACCCCGCCGCTGGCCCAGGACTGCGTGGTGCACCTGGCCGATCAGCCGTTCGACGTGCTGCCGGCAGGCACCTTCAAGCGCGGCCGCCAACGCCTGGACCCGGAGCGGGTGCGCGTGCTGCTGCGCCAGTTCGCTGCCCAGTACCGCTTCGTGGTGATCGACGGCGAGGCGATCTACGCCAGCGCCGACAGCCTGACCCTCGGTCCGCTGGTGGACGGCGTGATCCTGGTGGTGCGCGCCGAGGACACCCGCTTCGAAGTGGCCCAGGCCGCCGCCCAGCGCCTCGGCCAGGCCGGCGCGCGGCTGATCGGCAGCGTGTTCAACCAACGCAAGTACTACATGCCCAAGTGGCTGTACGACCACCTCTGAGAGGACGCACACGATGATCGCCCTGAGATACCCCACGATTGCCCTGTGCGTACTGGCCCTGGCCGGTTGCAGCAGCCCGCAGGGCCGGCAGATGCCGGTGCAGATCCTCACCGCCCCGCCGACCGAGAACCAGGCCACCGAGGTGGCCCGGCGCGAACAGGTGCTGCGCCCGCAGGACGTGCTGGAAGTGATCTTCCATGTCAGCAACCGCACCGCCGGGGTCTACCGCATCCAGTCCGGTGACACCCTGGACCTGAGTTTCATGGCCGCCAGCAGCCTCAACGGCCAGCAACTGGTGCAGCCCGACGGCAGCATCACCCTGCCCTCGACCAACGCCTCGGTGCGCGTCGAAGGCCTGACCCCGAGCGACGCCGAGAACGCCATTCGCCAGGCCTACAACGACAAGCGCGTGTTCAAGCCCAACCGCGACCAGGTGACGGTACGGGTGCTCAGCCCCATGACCGACGAGATCAACCTGAAGAACGCCCTCACCCATCCGGGCACGGGTATGAGCCGCGACATCACCGTGGGCAACGACGGCCGCGCGACCTTCCCGGAAATCGGCTCGGTGCCGCTGCAAGGCATGACCGTCAATCAGTTGCGCGACTACCTCAACGAGCGCTACGCGCAGTTGCCGGGACGCATGAGCGTGGATGTGCTGCTCAAGTCCACGGCCGCCAACGAAATCTACGTGCTCGGCGAAGTCGGCCAGCCTGGGGCGTTCGAGATCCGCCGTCCGGTGTCGGTGCTCGAAGCGCTGACCCTGGCCCGCGGCCCGACGATCAAGGCCAAGCTCGGCTCGGTGATGATCATGCGTCGCACCGGCAACACCGTGCAGGCTTACCAGTACGACGTCGACCAGGCCCTGTCGGGCAAGAGCCAGAGCATCGCCTACCTGCAGCCCGAAGACATGCTCTACGTGCCCAAGACCGCCCTGGCCAGCGCCGGCGAGCTGTCGCGCCAACTGGCTGACGTGATCCTGTTCCAGGGCATCGGCGTGAGCTTCGGCTACCGACTGGACAACAAGGACAACAACGACCGCCGCAGTTCAACCGCCAATGGCGCGGCATCAGGCCAATGACCGGGGACGGAGCCACCATGACCACGCAACCGAAAGAGAACTACGTGCACGAGTTCTTCCGCATCTTCTTCGCCAACCGCCAGTTGGTGAAACGGGTGTTCCTGATCTTTGCGGTGATCGCGCTGATCCTGCCGCTGGTGCTCAAGCAGAGCTTCGACATCACCGCCGAGGTCATCGTCCAGTCCAAGAAACTGTCGCAGAGCGACACCAGCTCGTCCCTGGCGCAGCAGGCGGACCAGTTCATCCCGCCGTCGCTGGCCGACATGGAGACCGAAAGCAACATCCTGCGCTCGCCCACGCTGATCCGCCAGACCATCGGCCAGTTGCGCCAGGAAGGCCAGTATCCGGTAGAGCCGGGCCTGCTGCGCCGGACCCTGATCGACCCGCTGCGCCATGCTGTGATCGAGCCGTTGCAACGGGCGCTGGGCAAGAACGTGGCCGACGAGCGCGACACCCAGCTCGACGACCTCACCGACCAGGCGGTCAAGGACCTGAAGGTGGAGACCCTGCCCGGCTCCAACGTCATCTCCATCACCTACAGCGCCGACGACGCCCATGTCGGTACCCTGTTCGTCGCACGTCTGCTGGACAACTTCCTGAAGAACCGCCAGGACCTGCAGTCCAACGAACTGCCCGAGACCTTCTACGAGCAGAAGAAACTGCACTACCAGGCGCGCCTGGACGACCTCGAAGGCCAGCGCCTGGGCCTGCTGACGGCCGTGGCCTCGTCCGATCCCAAAGAGGAGATCACCTTCCGCCTCAACGCGATCAACACCGAGGAACAGGCGCTCAACCTGCAACGTGATCGCCAGTTGGAAAACCAGCAGTGGCTGGACTACCTGCAAACGGCGCTGGCCTCTGCGAGCAAGGCGAAGATGGCCGATTACGCCTTCCCCTACACCTTCACCACCACGGTCGACAACATCGCCTTCGAAGACCGTGAGATCAAGCAACTGGGCGAGCAACTGACCACCCAACTGGCCCGCTACAACGGCGACGCCACGGTGTTCCAGCCCGGCGCCGAGCAAATGGTCATCGCCCGCCAGCAGATCGCCCAACTGCGCGCGCAATTTCTGAAGATCGTCGAGAACCGCATCCGCGAACGCCAGCAGGACCTGGCCGTGACCCAGCAGGTGATCGACCAGAAGACCCAGCGCATCGCCGACTACAAGCAGCGCATCACCGAACTGCGCGAAACCCAGAGCAAGACCCGCCAGCTCGACACCGAGATCGACGCCCTGCACAAGGCCTTCTCCACCTATGCCCAGCGCTACGAGGAAAGCCGTGGCCAGGGCCTGCTCGACGGCAGCCAGTCCAATGCGCGGATTCTCAGCGCGCCCTACGAGCCGGCCAATGCCTCGTTCCCCAAACCGGGCCTGATCATTCCGTTCGGTCTGGTCACCGGGCTGTTGCTGGCCATTGCCCTGGTCTACGTCAAAGAGTTCTTCGACCACCGCTTCAAGCACCCGGCGCAGATCGGCCAGGCGCTGAACCTGCCGGTGCTGCTGGTGATCAACGACCAGAACCCGGCGCAGCCCAATCCGCATAAAGGCTGGTCGTTGCCGCGCCTGCTGCATTGGGTGCGGCATTGAACGCCGCCCTGCCCGCCGCTGGCCGGCCGATCCTGCACCTGCTCGGCAGCGGCGGGTTCTACGGCGCCGAGCGCATGCTCCTGGACCACTGCCTGGCGACCCCTGGTAGGCACCAGGTGCTGTTCCTCGGCGCGCCGGACGCCTTGCTGGCGCGCTTTCGCCAGGCCGGTGTCCAGTGCCAGGTGTGCAACGGCCTGGGCGAAGTGCTCAGGGTGGTGTCGGCGCAGCGCGGGGCCCGGCCGTTGCTCAATAGCCACAACTTCAAGGGGCTGCTGTTCGGCTGGCTGGCGGCCACTGTGTGGCGCTTGCCCTTGGTAACCACCCAGCACGGCTTCACCCCGCGCAGCCGCAAGCAGCGCTTCTACACTTGGCTGAGTCTGCAACTGTGCCGCACGCCGACGGTCACCACCGTGGTGTGCGTGGCCCAGAGCATCGCCCGTATTCACCGCCAGGCCGGGGTGGCCGCCAGCAAGATCCAAGTGATCCCCAATGGCCTGCCGGAGCCCGTCGGCTTGGGCGCGCCCCAGGAGCGGGTCCAAGCGCATGGACACAGCGCACGCACAGGTCACTGGCTGGCAGGCTACGTCGGCCGGCTGTCCAGCGAGAAAGGCCCGGACCTGTTCCTCGACGCGCTGATCCCGCTGTGCCAACGCCAGCCGCACGTGCACGCTGTGATGCTCGGCGAAGGCCCGGAACGCACTGTTTTGCAGGCACGCATCGACGCAGCCGGGCTCAGCGAACGCATCACCCTGCCCGGTTTCCAGCACGACATGCAGGCCTGGATGCAGCGCCTGGATGCCCTGGTGATCAGCTCGCGCACCGAAGGCACGCCGATGATCCTGCTCGAAGCCATGCAGGACGGGGTACCGGTGGTGGCGTTCGGCGTCGGCGGCATCCCAGACGTGATCGAGCACGGGCGCAGCGGCCTGCTCGCCGCGCCGCTCGCGGTCGAGGAACTGGGTGCTCACCTGCAAGCCCTGCTGGACGATCCGCAGCAGGCTGAGGAACTGGTCGCCCGCGCCCGCCAGACCCAACGCGAGCGCCATCACCTGCCCACCCTGGCCCAGCACTGGGCCTTGGTGTACCGAGGTGCCACCCAGGAGGTCGTCGCATGATCGTGCCACTGTCGCTGGTGGGCCTGGCGGCCCTGCTGTCGCTCGGTTTGCTCGCCAGCCCCTACCCCTTCCTCGCTCCGGGCGCCGTGGTCGGCCTGGCCGGTGCGCTGGTGCTGTACCGCAAGCCCGCCTGGGGTCTGCTGGCCATCGCGGCGCTAGTACCGCTCGAAGGTTTGCTCAAGGACAGCCTGGTCTCCGGGGCCAAGCTGATCGGCCTGGGCCTGGTGCTGATCCTCACCCTGCAACTGGCGGTGCGCCAACTGCCGGGCGAGCGCCTGCGCAGCAATCAATGGCGCCTGCTGCTGCCGTTCATGGCCCTGTACCTGCTGAGCCTGTGGACCAGCGACAGCCTGGCCCTGTCGCTGGTGCACCTGCGCGAACTACTGGTGGGGCTGATCGTGTTCGTCATCACCTTGCTGGTGGGCCGTGACCTCAACCTGCCGATGCTGGCCAGGCTGATCACCGTCAGCGTCTGCGTCACCTGCCTGTTCGCCATCTTCTCCACCAAATACCAGGAGCAAGGCCGCGCCTCGGCCATGCTCGATCCCAACGCCTTCGCCCTGCTGATCACCATCGCCATGCCGCTGGGGCTGTGGCTGACGATCAAGACCCGGCAGATCCTGCTCAAGCTGTTCTGGGCTGGCTGCTGCGTGCTGCTGCTGGTGGGCATGACCAAGACCGAGTCGCGCTCGGGACTGGTGGTACTGCTGATCAGCCTGGGCATCGTGCTCTACAACTACCGCGAACAGCTCACCCGCATCCGCCCCCGACACCTGGGCTTCGCCCTGCTCGGCATCGCCGTGGTGCTGCCGCTGGGCGCAGCGCTGATGCCGGCGGGCTACGCCGAGCGCATCGAGTCGCTGATGCTGCTCAAGTCCGGGGTCAACGCGCACCAGGACGAGTCCCTGGGGCGGCGTTCCTCTTACCTGGTGGTCGGCCAGCGCATGATCAGCCACAGCCCATTGCTCGGCACCGGCCCCGGCACCTTCCCGCTGCACTACGCCGACACCGGCTTCTCCAAGGCCTTCGCCCCGGAGAACAGCAAGACCACCGACCTCTACCGCCGCGCCCACAACACCTATCTGGAGCTGTTCAGCGAAACCGGCGTACCGGCCGGGCTGGCCTTCGTCGGCATGATCGCCCTAGCCCTGCGCAATTTCTGGCAGGCCCGCGCGGCCTGGCGCGCGACGGGCGATGTGGCGCGCGCCGACCTGATGACTCACCTGACCATGTGCATGCTGGCCATCGGGCTGTTCCTGATGTTCCTCAGCGCGCCCAGCCACAAATACCTGTGGATGATGCTGGCGCTGTCCAGCGTGCTGCTGCGCCAGGCCCGTGAACCCCAGCTGGCGGAGGCCAAGGCATGAGTGTGGTCAGCATCGTCATCCCCATGTTCGACGAAGCCCGGCACATTGGCCGGACCTTGGATGCCGCGCGCCAGGCCGCGCGTTTCGCGGGGCTGGAGTGCGAGCTGATCGTGGTCGACAACGGTTCGCGCGACAACGGACCGGCGATCGCCCACCGCCATGGCGCGCAGGTGCTGAGCCTGCCGGGCGTGTCCATCGGCGCACTGCGCAACCGCGGCGCCGACGTCAGCCGTGGCGAGTGGCTGGCGTTCGTCGACGCCGACATCGAGGTGCCCGCCAACTGGCTGGCCTTGCTGATGGACCTGCAACAGCAGGAGCGCGGCGACGTCTTCGCCCTGGACTGCGCCACCCCAGGCCAGGCGCCGTGGTTCGCCCACGCCTGGCAACGCCGTACCCTGCGCAGCGGCCAGCCGGTGCAGTCGCGCACCTGGCTGCCGACGCCGAATCTGCTCATGCGCCGCACTTGGTTCGTCCAGGTGGGCGGCTTCGACGAGGCCCTGCGCACCGGTGAGGACAAGGACTTCACCCTGCGTCTGCACGAGGCTGGGGCGCGGCTGCGCCTGGTGTGCCAACCGGCGGTGCTGCATTGGGGCTTCGAGGGCAGTTGGGGCGAATGGCTGGGCAAGGAGCTGTGGCGCCAGGGCAGTCACCTGCAACTGTTGCGCAGCCACGGCGCCAGCTTACGGTTGCTGCGCTTTCCGCTGCTGTCGCTGGGCGTGTGGTTGATCGACGCGCTCGCGCTCTCGGCGCTGCTGTGCGGGTTCGCCGGCCTGGCCCTGGGGTTGCTGCTTGGCGGCGCCCTACCCGCCGTGGCCCTGGCGGTGCGCCAGAGCCTGCGCCAGCGCGATGCCCTGTTCACCCTGCAACTCTTTATTCTGCACTGGCTGCGCCTGCACATCGCCGGTGCGGCCTTCGTGCTCAGTCTGCTCAACCGCAGCGCAAGGAGGCCCGCCCGTGGCTGAGTTCATCTTCTGGCTGTGCCTGTCGCTGCCCCTGTACGCCTGGGTCGGCTATCCGCTGCTGCTGTCGCTGGCCGCGCCGTTGTTCCCCAGGCGCAGGCGCGCAGCGCTGCCCGCCCAACGGGTCAGCGTGGTGATCGCCGCACACAACGAGCAACGCCATATCCAGGCCAAGCTCAACAGCGTGCTGAACCAGGATTACCAGGCCGCCGAGTTGCAGGTGCTGGTGGCCAGCGACGGGTCCAGCGACCAGACCGTGGCGCTGGCGCGGGCCTTGAACGACCCCCGGGTGCAGGTGCTCGACCTGCCGCGCCTGGGCAAACCCGGCGCGCTGAACGCGGCGGTGGCGCACTGTCGGGGCGACATCCTGGTCTTCACCGATGCCGACAATCAATGGGCCGGCAACACCCTGGGCCTGCTGCTGGCGCCCTTCGCCGATGCTGACGTAGGTGCCAGCGCCGGGCACATGATCATCCCCGACCCCGGCAAAGGCCTGAGCCTGGGCGACAGCCTGTACCGCCACTACGAGGCGTGGGTGCGTAAGGTGGAAAACCGCACCGGCTGCATGGTTTCGGCCGACGGCGCACTGCTGGCCCTGCGTCGCGCGCTGTTCCAACCGATCCCGCCGCAGGTCAACGACGACTTCCACATCAGCACCTGTGCGCCGGTGGCGGGCAAACGCATCGTCTACGTGGCGCAGGCGATCGTCCTCGACCAGGGCGTCGACGAGGCCGACAAGCAGTTCCGCCGTCGCCAGCGGGTCACCGTCGGCGGTCTGCAGAGCCTGGCTGCGCGCCGCGAACTGCTCAATCCCCTGCGCCACGGCCTGTACGCCATCGCCCTGATCAGCCACAAGCTGATCCGCCGCCTGGCCCCGGTGTTGCTGCTGCCGCTGCTGCTGGCCAACCTGTGCCTGATCGGCCAATCGCCCTTCTACCAACTGACCCTCGCGCTGCAGGTGCTGGGCTACGGCGCGGCGCTGGCGGGCCTGCTGTACCCCGCGGCGCGCCCGCCCAAAGTGCTGCGCCTGGCGGCGTTCGTGCTGGTGACCCTGGCCGGCATGTGCGTGGGCCTGTGGCAATTCCTGCGCGGGCACAGCTACAAGCAGTGGAACCCCGACCAGAATCGATGAGCGATGGACATGCCGATCAAGACCCGGATCAAACAGGCCAGTGGCTGGCTCTACCTCAGATCGCCCCAAGGGCGCGCCGAATTGCGCGGCGCCGGGGTGATCCTGATGCTGCACCGGGTACTGGCCGATGACGCCAGTGCGGCGCTGCCTCATCGCAACGAGCTGTGCGTCGGTCCGCGCGCCTTCGAGCGCCTGCTGCGCTGGCTGCCACGGCACTTCGACTGCGTCGGGCTCATGGACCTGCTGCAGCCTCACGGCCGCCCACGCGACGACCAGCGCCCGAAACTCGCCCTGACCTTCGATGACGGCTGGCGCGACAACGCCAGCCACGCCTTCGCCTTGCTGCACCAGTACCAGACCCCGGCGAGCATCTTCCTGTCCACCGACTACATCGGCAGCCGCCAGCGCTTCTGGTGGGAGAGCGTCGGCGAAACCCTGTGGGGCAGCCATGGCGAACCCGCCCGACGCGCCCTCATGGACGCTTTGCACGACCTCGGCCGCCCGCTACCGCCCGCTGCGGCGCTGGCCGAGCAGACGCCCGCGCGCAGCCTGGCCCTGGCGCATTACCTGCAAAGCCTCAAGACCCTCGATTCAGCGACCCTGCTGCAGTTGACCGACGCCTGCCCCGCAGACGCCCTGCCCCAGGCCATGGACTGGCATCAAGTACGCCAACTGGAAGCGTCCGGCCTGGTGCGCTTCGGCCCCCACGGAGCCAGCCATGCGCTGCTGCCGGGCCTGGACGACAACGGCCTGGACGCGGAGATCCAGCGCAGCCACCACGCCTTGCAGCAAGGCTGTCGCCAGCCGCTGCCGGTGTACTGCTACCCCAATGGCGACCATGACCCACGCGTACGCGCGCGCATCGCCGCCCACCACTACCCCTTTGCCCTGAGCACCCGCCCCGGCATCTGCCAGGGACGGGACGATGCCCTGGCGCTGCCACGCATCGGCGTCAGTCAGCGCAGCGCCAGCCACCCTTCGCTGCTGGGCTGGCGTATCGCCCGGGGCAGCCGCCCATGAGCCGCAACCACTACCTGCGCCACCTGGCGCTGAGCATGGGCACCAAGCTGGCGATGATCGCCCTGCGCCTGCTGCGCAATGTGTTGCTGGCGCGGATCCTCGGCCCCAGCGAGCGCGGCCTGTTCGCCCTGCTCAGCACCCTGCCCGAGCTGATCAGCGCCGCCACCAGCGGCGGCTTGAACAGTGCCCTGGGTTACCAGGCGGCCAAGCAGCGCGACATGGGCCTGCTGCTGGCCCAGGTGCTGATCTACGGCTGCCTGCTGGCCGGCCTGCTGACCTTGGCCTGCGTGGCGCTGGTGCGCACCTTCGGCGGCGAACTGGACATCACCCTGCAACTGGGCCTGCTGGCCTGGCTGTTGCTGCTGGCGGTGCCGATGACGGTGCTCAAGAGCGGGCTGCTGACCCTGCACAACGCCAGCGGCGACGTCGGCGCCTTCAACCTGCTGCGCCTGAGCGAATCGCTGGCGCCGCTGCTGCTGTTTCTCGGGCTGTTCTGGATGTGGCGCGAACAGGCGCTCGAGGCGGCGCTGATCAGCTGGCTGGCCGGCATCGCGCTGGTGCTGGTGCTCGGCCTGTGGTGGCTGCGCCGCCAGCACCCCTTGCGCCTGCGCTGGGACCGCAGCGGCCAGCGCGAACTGCTCGCCTACAGCGCCAAGAGCCACCCGGACCTGCTCTGTCAGCAACTGATCCTGCGCGCCGACTACCTGTTCATCGGCGCCCTGCTCGGCAGCACCGCACTGGGCCATTACGCCATGGCCAGCGCCGCTGCCGAACTGCTGTTGATCGTGCCCGAGGCGGTCACCACGCCGCTGATGAAACGCCTGCTGCAACAGGACGCCGGCATGGAAAAGCTGACGCCGCTGGCCCTGCGCCTGACCGCCACGGTGATGCTCGGTGCCTGCCTGGGCATGGCGCTGATCGGCGACTGGCTGATCGTCACCTTGTTCGGCATCGCCTACCAGCCGGCTTATCCCGCGCTGCTGGCCTTGCTGCCGGGCCTGCTGGGGCTGTGCTACGCGAGCATCCTGCGCCTGGACCTGCTGGGCAAGAACCGTCCTGGCGCGGTGTCGCTGATGATGGCGGCCGGCGCTGCGCTCAACCTGCTGCTCAACCTGCTGCTGATTCCTCACTGGGGCATCGTCGGCGCGGCCGCGGCGTCCTCCATCGCCTACCTGGCGGTGACCCTGGCCATGCTGGTGCTGTACTGCCGGCTCAGCGACGTGCCGCTGTGGCACACGCTGATCATGCTGCCCAGCGACTGCATCCCATTGCGCCAGTTGCTGCAACGGAGGCCGGCATGAAGCGCTGGCTGCTGCTGATGGTCCTGGGTGCGCCATGGCTCCAGGCCGCCGAGCTGCAATGGGGCGACATCCGCGACGGCAGCCTGTACCTGCAACCGAGCGCCGAAGACACCCTGCTGGTGCGCTGGCGCCCAGCCTGGCAGGCCGATGCCAACAGCGAGCACCTGTACCTGCTCGACGGCCACGGGCAACTGCGCGGCGAGCGCCGCATCGCCGCCGCCGAGGTGCGTGGCGAGCAGCGCTGGCCGCTGACGCCCGGCGCCGGACCGTACCGTCTGGAAGTGCCAGGCTACAGTTTTCGCGATTACCAGGCCGAGCACGCGGACAGCACCGGCGCGCAGTTCGCCCCGGCCAAGGTGCACTTCAGCGCCGAGGTCGGGCCGGACGTGACCCTGTACTTCCGGGTCAAGGCGGGCGAACAGGCCACCCTGGCCGGCAAGTACCACGGCGGCGTGCGCGGCCTCTGGGCCCAGCGCCTGAGCGATGGCCAGCAGGTGAACCTGACGCTCAAGCCTTACCCGGCCTACTGGCAGTTCGACCAGCACGCGCTGCCGAGCAGTCGCCGCGACGAAACCTGGCGCTTGCGCCTGCAAGGGCGCGGTAAGGCGGCGTTCTGGCTCGACGGCAGCGCCAACCTGTTCGCCCAGCGCACCGAGGACCTGAGCGACGTGCCCGACCTGCCCGGTCAAGTGCACCTGCGCCTACAGGCCAAGGTGATCGGACGCACGCCGCTGCTGGGGCTGAACCTGCCCTATGTTTTGCCACCGCCGTCCAGTTTCGCCGTGCTCGATGCGCTGCGCCCGCAGGCGGCCGGCTACTACAGTTTCATGGACGTACTGGCGCGTCAGCCTGATTACGAGGACGCCTGGCGGCGCCTGTATCAAGAGCGTTTCGCCATTGGCCAGGACATCACCCTGCTGGCCGGTACCGGCCGGCGCGCCGACCTGGCGGCCGACCGCACCAGCCACGACGGTTTGCAGGCCTGGCTGGCCGCCACCGCGCGGCTGGGCGGCAAGGGCCTGCACTACCTGGCCTTCGCCGACGAGCCCAACCTCAACTATCGCGACTACGCCAGCTACCGCGATTTCTTCAGCGCCATGGCCGCACGCGTGCGCGCCTGGCCTGGCGCTCGCGAAGCGGGCGTGCGCATCGCCATGCCCGCCTCCTCGCGTCTGATCGGCGGGCCGTTCACCCGCGCCAGTCAGCAGCGCCGCGGCCTGGACTGGGCGCGCCGCCTGCTGGAGGAACAGGGCGCGCAGATCGACGCCCTGGCCTGGCATGAGTGGATGGTGCGCGACCTGCTGGCCACCCGCAGCTACCGCGACAGTGTGCGCCAGGCC
Organism: Pseudomonas sp. SC11; assembly: GCF_047039205.1. Classification (NCBI taxonomy): domain Bacteria; kingdom Pseudomonadati; phylum Pseudomonadota; class Gammaproteobacteria; order Pseudomonadales; family Pseudomonadaceae; genus Pseudomonas; species Pseudomonas sp. SC11. The sequence goes on from NZ_CP178183.1 coordinate 3,076,335, forward strand.
GCCGACCTGGTCGGCCTCGACGCCCAGGGTCGACCGCGCAAGGCGCTACTGATCGACCAGACCAACCTGTCCAGCGGCTCGACCCTCAGCCCCTACGAGCAGAACACCCACTACGCCGGCCTGTGGTGGGCCTCGGTGGTGATCAACGCCTCGTCCGACGGCCTGCTGGACATGCTCAACTGGTTTCACGTCGCCGACGAGCCGCAGTGGCCCAAGGGCATGGTCCGTGTGCTCGGTGAAACGCGCTTCGAGCTCAAGCCGGTGGGCCTGGCCCAGCAGTTCATCCAGCGCCATTGGCTGACCCAGGTGCTGGCCTTGGACAACGACGCCTTCGAGGTCGACGCCCTGGCCATGGCCGACGGTCGCCAGCGCAGCCTGCTGGGGGTGAACAAGGCCGACCGGCAGCAACAGGTCGAACTGTCCCTGGAGCGCTGCCCCAGCGGGCAGTTGGAGCTGTTCGGCCCCGACAACCGCCCGCGCGTTGGCCGTTTCGACTGCCGCCAGGGGCGCCTGAGTTTTCAACTGCCAGGGCAGACGCTGTTCGCCCTGACCTGGAACGCGTCGTAAGACGCTGGACGAGCCGTCACCCACCGGAGGAAGCATGCGTGCACTGAGCAAGATCCGCGAACGCATCCAGCGCAAGGGCCTGCGCAACACCCTGGCCAGCGCCTGGCGGCGCTACGTTTTCTATCATTGGGAACTGTTGTGGATGCAGCGCGACCTGCAGGCTCCCGTGCCGCCGCACCGGCTCAAGCCCTACCCGCCACTGCGCCTGGAAAACATCAGCGTGACCAACGTCAGGGCTTTCGCCCGGTATTTCGGCGACCGCGTCGAGACCATGCGCGAACTTGCCGGCGAAGGCCATACCGGGCTGATGTTCCTCGACGACGAAGGCGATGCGGTCGCCTTCATCTGGGGCAGCGCCCGGCATTACCACGACCGCCATTACTACGGCTGCTGGTTCCCGGTAGGCCCGGGCGAGTTCTTCGAGTTCGGCGGCGAACTGATCCGTCGTTACTGGGGCACGCGACTGTCGGTGGACCTGCAGGTGGCGCTGTGGCAAGCCATGGCCGCGCAGGGCTGCACGACCGTGGTGGACGTCTGCGAACAACACAACATCCCGGCGCTCAAGCTGCACCTGCGCATGGGCTATCAGGAGCAAGGTCGCATCATGCATGTCTACTGCCTGTTCGGGCGCTGGAAGTTCTTCCGCGAAAGCCGCTATCGCGACTCGCGCCTGGCGCCGCTGCGCAAGCACGCCGCGCAACACACCACGGCCACGGCGTCCTGAGCGGTGGCCCTACAATTGAGTTGGTGCGCCTCGCTGTGCACCCCGAGCTTTCCGGCGGCCGGCTACGAAGCGCTGCGCCAGCGCGTGGCCGCCAGCACGCCCTTCAATCACCTGGGCTGGCTGCGCGCCGCCGAAGCGGCGTTGCAGCCGGGGCAGCAGTTGCAGGTGTTGCTCGGCCACCTCGACGGACGCCTGTGCCTGTGCCTGCCCCTGGTACGCGAACGCCAGCCGCTGGGGCCGTTGAACGTGCCGGTGGTGCGCCACCTGGGCCATCCGCTGAGCGACCGGATCGCCCTGCTGCTGGACCTGCCGGTCAGCCACGCCGGTGCGGTACTCAAGGCCATCCGTGGCAGGCTGCCGCACGCCCTGCTGCAACTGAGCGAAGTGCCAGACGGCGACAGCGACTGGCTGCAACAGTGGGCCGCCGCCAGCTCGACCTTCGAGCGCCGCCTGACCTGCCGCGTGCCGGTGCACCGTATCAGCCAGGCCGACCGCCAGGAGATCAGCGGCGACCCGCGTTACAAGCTGCGCCGTGCGCGCAAGCGCATCGCCGCCTGCGGCGCACAGGTACGCCGGATCATGCCGACGCGCGCTGACATCGAGCACTGGCTCGATGCGGTGAGCGCCGTCGAGGCGGCCAGTTGGAAAGGCGATGACGAGGTGGGCATCTTCAGTGGCCCCCTGCGCCGCCAATGGATGTACCAGGCCTTCACGGCGCTGGCCGCCGAGGGCCTGGTGTGTCTGGTGCTGCTGGAACTGGACGGGCGCTGCATCAGCTATCGCCTGGGCCTGCTCGAACGGGGTCGGGTGTATGACTACAACCTGGCCTTCGTCCCCGAACAGCGCGACCTGGGCAGCGGCCGGGTGCTGCTCGAAGAGTGGATTCACTGGGGCCTGGACGACGGCTGGAGCTGGGTCGACGCGTCGCGGGTGAGCCTGGAGAACTCCAGCCACCAACTGCACGAACGCCAGACCGGACAACTCGAGCAATGGCGCCTGAGCTGCTACAGCTGGCGCCTCGACGGCATCGCCCTGGGCCTGGCCCTGCGCGCCTGGCGCTGGCTCAAGCGCCGGCGTAAACCCGACACCCCTTCCCCCCCAGCACAGGAGCGCGCCGATGCCATTGCGGGTCATAGTCAACGCTGACGATTTCGGCCTGGACGACGAAGTCAACGCCGTCATCGTCCGGGCCTTCCAGACCGGGCTGATCAGTTCGGCGACGCTGATGGCCAACATGCCGGCCTTCGAGGCGGCGTGCGAACTGGCGCAACAACCGACGCTCGCCGGGCGCATCGGCCTGCACGTCAACCTCACCTACGGCTCGCCGTTGAGCCGGGCGATTCGCGCCGAACGGCGGCTGTGCGATGCCCAAGGCGGGTTCGACCTGCAACTGCGCCAGCGCACCCTGCGCCTGTCACCCGGTGAGCGCGAGGCCGTGCGCCAGGAGCTCGATGCCCAGTGGCAACGCTGTCTGGCCCATGGCGTCAGGCCCAGTCACCTGGATTCGCACCAGCACGTGCACAATATCTGGCCGGTCGGCGACGTGGTGGCGCGCTTCGCCCGCGAGCAGGGCGTGCCAGTGCGCCTGGCGCGCAACATCGGCGCCAACATCGGCCCGCTCAAGCGGGTGTTCAAGACCCTGCTCAACCGCCGCCTGAAACAGCTGTGCGCGGTGACCGCCGACCATGTCTGCACGCCACTGGACCTCAAGCACGGTCTGGCGCCGAGCCACGGCGTGCTGGAGGTGGTGGCGCATCCCAGTGCGCTGGACAGGCATGACTTCGGCGACGCCTATCTGCCACCGGGCGAATCGCTGGTGCAACTGCTGGACCAGCACCTGTCAGGCGTCGAGCGAGTGGGCTACGCCGGGCTGGGGGATCGCTGAGGCGGGTGCCCTCTATCTACCACCGCGCGTCGCTGGGCGTGGCGTCTCCTGTGGCCTTCCCGAACAGGAGACCGGCCCATGCCTTCGAGCGCTACCCATCCCCACCAGCACTTCCTTGCCGCCCGGCTGCCCGCCTGGGCCGCGACGCTGCATGCGGCCCACTGGCAGGCCCTGGGCGCATGCCTCACACCGCCCCAGGGCGAACCTAGTGCCGAGGCCGACTGGTTCGCCAACGCAGCGCCTGCTTTGCGCGAAGCGCTGCTGTCGAGCCAGTCGCGCCTGGACGCTGCGCGCCATCGACTGGCCGAAGCGTTGACCGGCCTGGAGCAGATCAGCGCCTTCGCCGAACCTCGACTCGGCGAGCGTCTGCGCGAGGAACACCAGTTCGCGGCCCCTTTGCGCAGTACGGAACTGATCTGGCTGCATCATCTGTTCACCCACGACGTCTACGTCACCACCCATGAGCGCCGTTCGCTGCTGGAAGCGGCGCTGCATAATTTCGCCGCCGACGTCAGCTTCAGCGCTGACAGCGCCCTGGCGCTCGAAGGCCATGCCACACGGCGGGCCGTCACGGTCATCGGTAAAACCACCCTGGGCGACAGTGAAACCCTGGTGGACATCCCGTTGCACTCCGAGCAGTTCGAGATCACGGCATTGCCCTTGTCCCCCGCCGATTTCGCCGACACGTGCCGACGCCTCGACCTGGGCGGGCAGTATCAGGCGCACTTGGACAGCCACTTCGCTGCACCCGCGGTTCGCCCCGCCGCCATTGCCCTGTACCAGCACAGCCTGCGCGCCAGCGCCGAGCTGGCTCATGTGCGGCACCAGATCAGCGGCGCTGCACTGGACGCCGTGCAGCGACTGATCGACGGACAGCACGGGATCACCTGCCAGCAACTGGAGCTGTTCGGTGTGAGGCTGCACGAGGCATTGCTGATCGAGGCGGGCGATGCCGGCCTGCTGCTCTCCCTGCCCGGTCACGAAACGATGCTGCGTCAGTTCGACGGCCTCGAGGCGGTGCGCACGCACCTGCAACAGGCCTTGCTGGCACCGGCCTCACGCCAGGCGTTCAGCGCCTACGTCGACAAAGACCAATGGGGCGCTTTGCTCGACCGCGCACAGCAGAACCTCGACAGTGGGCACAGTGGCATGGACCAGGCCTGGAGCCTGGCCGCCGACGCCGATCTGCACCTGCGTGTGCTGGGCATCGACACATCGCTGTTCGACTTCCTCTTCGACGACCATGTGGCGCGGCTCAAAGCCGAAGCGCGCCTGCTCGCCGTGCCCACCGCCGAAGCCGACGAGCAGGCGCGTAAACATCGCCTGGCGCTGTGGCAGAGCCTGGGCCTCAACGCGCTGATGGCCGCTGGATTCTTCGTCCCCGCAGTAGGCGGCCTGATGCTGCTGGTCACCGCGTATCAGTTGCTCGACGAGGTGTACGCCGGTTACCAGGCCTGGAGCGTGGGCGATCGCCGAGAAGCCTTGCAGCACCTGGAAACCACTGGCCTGAACCTGGCGCTGATCGCCGGACTCGGCGCTGCAGGTGCCGTGGCCGGCAAGCTCGCCAGCACACCGCTGATGGAGCGCTTGATGCCCGTCGATCTGGCCGATGGCACGCAACGCCTGTGGTTGCCCGACCTGACGGGCTACCGCAGTCAGGTCGAACTGCCGCAAGGGCTGACCGCCAATGCCCGAGGTCAGTTCGTCGACCAGGGACGCCACTTCATCCGCCTCGATGGCCAGTTGTACGAGCAGCGCCTGGACCCGGTCCTGCAACGTTGGCGCCTGGTCCACCCAGACGACGCGCACGCCTACGCCCCCTTGTTGGAGCACAACGGCGACGGCGCCTGGCGCGTCGAGCATGAACAGCCGCAGGCGTGGGATGTACACAAGCTGGTACAGCGGCTGGGTCCAGCCTTGGCCGATATCAGCGAAGCCGAGGCGCTCATGGCCTTGGACATTACCGGGCTGAACAGCGCTGCGTTGCGTGAGATCCACCTCAACAACCTGCCAACACCGCCGTTGCTGGCCGACACCCTGGAGCGCCTGAAGATCGCGCGAGACGTGGCAGCCGATCTGCCCGGCCAGACGGCACAGGCCTGGGTAGACGCCATCGCCGAGCGCTATGGCGCTGTGACCATCGATACCGATTCCGCGCGTCTGCTGGATCGCTACCCCGACGTGCCTGCACCCCTGGCGCGGCGGCTGGTGAACGCCCTACCGGCCGAAGAACGTGCCCTGTGGCGCAGCACCGATACGCTGCCCCCGTCGCTACGACAGGCACTCGACCGGCTGCGCTGCGAGCTGCCGCTGGCGCGTGGCCTCGAAGGTTTACACCTGCCCATCCTGGCGGGGGAATCCAGCGAGCGCCTGCTGTTCGCCAGCCTTACCCGCCTGCCGGACTGGCCGCAGGACCTGCGCCTGGCGTTGCGCGCTGCCAGCCCGCACGGTGCACTGCTACGCGAGTGCGGCGTGCCCTTGGCACCGCGCCGGCTGCGCCTGATCAAGTCGGCGACGGGCTACGAGGCCGACCTGGGCGAACGCCCAGCACCGGGCAGGGTCAGCCACGACCTGCTCGAAGCGTTGCTGTGGACCCTGCCGCAGGAGTTGGGCACCACGCTCGCCCAAGGCGGTGCAGATGCGCTACGTGTACGCTTGCGCACACTGATCGGCGCTGCCCGAGGCACCTTCAGGCAGCGTCTGCTCGCCCCGGAGCACCCAGGTTGGCGCAGTCGACTACGCCTGCTGGGCGGCCTGGACCCGACGCCGCAGCGACCCGACGATTTCTCCCACCACTCGCTGGCCTCACGCTTGCGGCGGCTGTACCCGTTGGCCAGCCTGGAAGACGCCCAACGGACCCTGCGCGACTGGCAGGCCGCGCTGCGTGTACCTGAGATCGAAGTGGCGCGCCTGGAGGCCCGCCTGCGCGACCTGCAGGCGCAACTGAGCAGTTGGGCAGGCACCTCGACCCGGCGCCAGCGAGCCATGCAGCGCATCGTCGACGCCCAACGCGGCAGCTCGATCGTCAGGCTGATGGACGGTACTGCCCAGCACGTGCTGGACCTTTCCGGCATCGGCCTGGACAACGCGAGCCTGGAAAGCCTGGTCCTGCCAGACGATTTTCGCCACATCACCGAGCTGGACCTGACCCACAGCGCCGCCCTCAGCCGCCTGCCCGAGCACTGGCTGCAACGCTTTCCGGCGCTGCAGCGCCTGAAGCTACGGGGTTGCGGCTTCTCCCGCGTGCCACGGCTGACCCGGCCAGAGGCGCTGGTCTGGCTGGAAATGGACCGCAATCCGATCACCTGGGACCCCGCTCAGCAAGCAGACTTCGACCGCTACCTCAACCTGCGCGTGGTGGACTTCTCCGACTGCCCGCTGACCCGCGCCCCCGACCTGTCCCGCCACGTACAGATCCGCACGCTGTACATGGACAATTGCCTGCTGTCGACGCTGCCTACGGGCTTGCAGCATCTGCTCGATCCGCTGCTGCTGGACTTTTCCCGCAATCCGCTGCAAACGCTACCGCCGGCCTTCGCCCTGCCCGACCGGATCGCGCGCACCCTGCGCCTGGAAAGCGAAACCCTCAGCGCGGTCGCTGCCGAACAGATCGACGCCTTCTACCGCGCCACAGGCATCGACCTGCTGGTGCCGGACAGTGATTACGAGGAATTGCTGGCCGAAGCGAACGACGCCCAGCTGGGCATTTGGTCGCGGCTGCCACTGGCCTGGCGCCGCGATCTGCGCGAACTGCTCGAAAGCGACCGTTACCTGGACGGCCTGCCCCACACCCGCACCGAGACCTGGCGGCGTCTGGAACGGCAGGACCAGGACCGGTACTACCGACGGCGGGTCCTGGCCCAACCGGCGATCAATCTGCTGGACCGCCCGATCGAGCAAAGCTGATCGCAGGCGCCGGCCTGCTGCCGTGCTGGGCAGCAGGTCGGCGCCGCGAACACCCGCGCTTGATCACCAGCAGCGCGCCTTCACCGATGTTGGGCCACACTGGAAACTTTGTGGCAGCCGGTGCATGCTCGGCTGAAACGTTTCATTCGCTCAGCTACGTGAGGCGCAGTAACCATGGACCGTCTGCTCGATGCACTTTTCCCCGCCCCTGAAGACATTCCCGACACCTGGCGTCTGGGCGAGCCGCTGGAACAACGCGACTACCTCGTAGGCGGCGAACTCAGGCAGTGGCAAGGGCCACTGGCCACCGTCCGCAGTCCAGTCTGGCTCAAGCACAGCGACGGCGAACGCCAGGTGGTGCTCGGCAGCGCCCCCTTGCTTGACGCCGACACTGCGCTCACCGCGCTCGATGCCGCCGTTCAGGCCTACGACAAAGGCCGCGGCGCCTGGCCGAACATGCGCGTGGCCGAGCGCATCCAGCATGTCGAGGGCTTCCTGGCGCGCATGCGCGAGCAGCGCGGCGCGGTGGTCAAGCTGCTGATGTGGGAGATCGGCAAGAACCTCAAGGACTCGGAAAAAGAGTTCGACCGCACCTGCGACTACATCGTCGACACCATCAACGCCTTGAAGGATCTGGACCGTCGCTCCAGCCGCTTCGAGCTCGAACAGGGCACGCTCGGCCAGATCCGCCGCGCGCCACTGGGCGTGGCGCTGTGCATGGGGCCTTACAACTACCCGCTGAACGAAACCTTCACCACCCTGATTCCGGCGCTGATCATGGGCAACACGGTGGTGTTCAAGCCCGCCAAGTTCGGCGTGCTGCTGATCCGCCCCCTGCTCGAAGCCTTCCGCGACAGCTTCCCGCCGGGGGTGATCAACGTCATCTACGGTCGCGGCCGCGAGACGGTCAGCGCGCTGATGGCCAGTGGCAAGGTCGATGTCTTCGCCTTCATCGGCACCCACAAGGCCGCCAGCGACCTGAAGAAACTGCACCCAAGGCCACACCGCCTGCGTGCGGCCTTGGGCCTTGATGCAAAGAACCCCGGCATCGTCCTGCCGCAGGTGGACCTGGACAACGCCGTGGACGAGGCCGTGACCGGTGCGCTGTCGTTCAACGGCCAGCGCTGCACGGCGCTGAAGATCCTGTTCGTCCACGAGGATGTGGTCGAGCCCTTCCTGGAAAAATTCCAGCACAAGCTGGCCGCCCTCAAGCCCGGCATGCCCTGGGCGCCAGGCGTGGCCCTGACGCCGCTGCCTGAACCTGGCAAGGTCGACTACCTCAATGGCCTGGTGAGCGATGCCAAGGCCCACGGCGCGCAGGTGATCAACCCCGGCGGCGGCCAAAGCCGTGGCTCGTTCTTCTATCCCGCCCTGCTCTATCCCGTGACCGCCGCCATGCGTGTCTACCATGAAGAACAGTTCGGTCCGGTCGTGCCCGTGGTGCCGTACCGCGACCTGCACACCGTGATCGACTACGTGCTGGATTCCGACTATGGCCAGCAGTTGAGCCTGTTCGGCAACGACCCGCAGACCATCGGCGAGCTGGTCGACACCTTCGCCAACCAGGTCGGGCGCATCAACCTCAACGCCCAGTGCCAACGCGGCCCGGACACCTACCCGTTCAACGGACGCAAGAACAGCGCCGAAGGCACCCTGTCGGTGCACGATGCGCTGCGGGTGTTCTCGATCCGCACCTTGGTCGCCACCAAGTTCCAGGACGCCAACAAGACCTTGATCAGCGAGATCATCCGCAACCGCCAGTCCAGCTTCCTCACCACCGACTACATCTTTTAGCGGTGAGCTGTCAGCGGCAAGCTGCTAGAGTCGCGGCTTGGCTCGGCGCTTGCCGCTTACAGCTTGGAGCTGCTTCATGCGAATCATCGAGAAGAACGGGGCGTCGGTGCGCAGTCTCACTGCGGCTGAAGAAGAACTGCTGGTGGGGTTCGTGACGGGGAACCTGGTTGGGCCGCGGCTGCTGCAAGCCAACCAGTGGCTGATGAAGGTGCGCAGCGCCAACCAGTGGTTGGGGTGCGACTGTCGGCGCGACGCGCTGCCGGTGCTCAATGTCAGCCTCAATGGCAATAGCGGGACGCTGTTTCTGCGCAACAACCCCGAGACGCCCGAGCATGCCCCAGGCTGTCCGTTCAGCAAGGAGGCCCGTGAATCGGGCGGCCACGCCGAGCCTCAGGTAGCGCCGGCGGCCTGGCTGGCGCCGGATACGCCGCTGCGACTGCTGGGCGATTTTCGTCAGGACAGCGTCGCCAGTGGCGCAGCGCTGGGCGATGGCACGCCTCGGCGTGAACAGCAGCGCCTGCTGTCGTTGCTGCTGAGCTGGATCGAAGCCAGCGGACTGAATGTCTACGCCACCCACCTGAAAAAGGACCTGACCGCGCAGTTCGCCGAACTGCGCGGCGTGGCTGCGCGCTATCCACTGCTGGCGCGCGTGCCAGCCAGCAACTACTTGGAAACGCGGCTGGACATGAAGTCGATGATGCGGCTCAAGGCGCGTCTGCGCGATTCCAGCCTGTTCGGCGAGCATCGCCGCCATGGCTTGCTGCTCGACTGCGTGGAGCGCATCGCCGGACGCAAGGTGTTCACCGCCGCCAGCGAGGACGGTTTCGATTTCCAAGGCCATCATCTGCTCTGGGGTGGCAGTAAAACCGGCGGCCCGCTGCTGGCCCTGACGCTCTACTCACCGGCGACCGCCGGCAGCCAGTTCTATGAACTGATCCACGTCGCCAGTGTGCCGGTGCTGTCGCGTGGGCAGCTGTTTCCGGTGTACCGGGATGAAGAGCGCGAGCCGTTGAAGGCGCTGGTGTCGCTGATCGACTGGATGGCGGGCAAAGGTGTGAAGGTGCTGATGCGCCGTCCGGTGATCGGCGGCGAGGTGATGGACGAGCTGGTGCTCACGTCCGACCAGGACCGGGTGCTGTCGGTGTCGTTGCTGCAAGAGCCAGTGGGGCCTGAGCCTGAGATGGAGCATTTCAAGCGCTACGCCGACTTCAAGAGCGCGGAGACATTTCGCAAGTACGTGGCAGGATTCTTCATGCGCGAGCGGTGATCCAGCAGCCCGTGAGAAAGGGGCCGCAACGCGGCCCCAGTGAAAACCGCGTCTCAGAATGCTGCGGCGAAAATCGCCTCGATCTCCGCCTGGCTGGCGCTGCGCGGGTTGGTCAGGCCGCAGGCGTCCTTGAGCGCGTTGCTGGCCAGCACCGGCACGTCTTCACGCTTGGCGCCCAGTTCCTGGAGACCAGCCGGAATGCCCACCGCCACCGACAACTGCTCGATGGCTGAAATCGCGGCATCGGCGCCCTGCGCCTCGGTCATGCCGCACACCTTCACGCCCATCGCCACGGCCACGTCACGCAGACGCGCTGCGCTGACTTGGGCATTGAAGCGCTGCACATGGGGCAGCAGCACCGCGTTGCACACCCCGTGCGGCAGGTCGTAGTAGCCACCGAGTTGGTGGGCCATGGCGTGCACGTAACCCAGCGAGGCGTTATTGAACGCCATGCCGGCGAGGAACTGGGCGTAGGCCATGTTTTCCCGTGCCTGCAGGTCCTGGCCGTCGTTCACCGCCTGGCGCAGGTTGTCACTGATCAGGGTGACGGCCTTCAGCGCGCAGGCGTCGGTGATCGGCGTGGCAGCGGTCGATACATAGGCTTCGACGGCGTGGGTCAGCGCATCCATGCCGGTGGCGGCGGTCAGGCCCTTGGGCATGCCGACCATCAGCGCGGGGTCGTTGACCGACAGCATCGGCGTGACGTTGCGGTCGACGATGGCCATTTTCACGTGGCGTGCTTCGTCGGTGATGATGCAGAAGCGGGTCATCTCGCTGGCGGTGCCGGCGGTGGTGTTGATGGCGATCAGCGGCAGTTGCGGCTTGGCCGAACGGTCCACGCCTTCGTAGTCGCGGATGTGGCCGCCGTTGGTGGCGCACAGGGCGATGCCCTTGGCGCAGTCGTGCGGCGAGCCGCCACCCAGGGAGATCACGCAGTCGCAGCGCTCGCGTTGCAGCAGCGCCAGGCCGGCTTCGACGTTGGCAATGCTCGGGTTGGGCTTGGCGCCGTCGAAAATCGTCGAGTCGATGTCGCGCTCGGCCAGCAGGCTGGCGATGCGCGAGGCCACCCCAGCCTTGGCCAGACCGGCGTCGGTGACGATCAGCGCCTTGCGCAGGCCGTAGCCGGCGATGGCCGTCATGGCCTCGCCCAGGCAGTCGAGTCCCATGATGTTCACCGCTGGAATGAAGAATGTGCTGCTCACGGCCGAGTTCCTCTCTCTGGTTGTTGTCTCTCTGGCGGCGAGCATCCTCCGCTTTTCGCGCCCGGATGTTGATCCAGGACAATGTCCGTGACTGCCCAGTCATCGACGCCGGGAAGCGTCGATGAGCGGCCGGCGTCAGCCCAGGAACAGGCGGTAGGCCGGGTTGTCGGTCTCATCCCAGTATTCGTAGCCCATGGCCTGCAGCGCCTGCGGCAGGGTCGCCTGCTCATCGTCCGGCACCTGGAGCGCCGCCAGCACCCGCGCCTGGGCTGCACCGTGGTTGCGGTAGTGAAACAGGCTGATGTTCCAGCGCCGGCCCAACCGTTCGAGAAAGCCCCGCAGTGCGCCAGGGCGCTCGGGGAACTCGAAGCGCAGCACCCGCTCCTGGGTATCCGGCGCGGCATGCCCGCCGACGGTATGGCGCACATGCAGCTTGGCCAACTCGTTGTCGGTGAGGTCGAGCACCTCGTAGCCCTGCTCGCGCAGGCTGTCGAGCAACCCCGTGCGCGGGTCGCGCTGTGGGTGGGTCTGCACACCGACGAACAGCCGGGCCGGCTTGCCGGGCTGGCAACGGTAGTTGAATTCGGTCACCTGGCGCCGGCCCAGGGCCTGGCAGAAGGCCCGAAAACTGCCGGGGCGCTCGGGGATGGTGACGGCGATCACCGCCTCGCGCTGCTCGCCCAGTTCGGCGCGTTCGGCCACATGGCGCAGGCGGTCGAAATTGACGTTGGCGCCGGAGTCGATGGCCACCAGGGTCTGCCCTCGCGCACCCTCGCGCGCCACGTATTTCTTGATCCCGGCCACGGCCAAAGCGCCGGACGGCTCGGTGATCGAGCGGGTGTCGTCGTAGATGTCCTTGATCGCGGCGCACAGCTCGTCGCTGCTGACGCTGATCACCTCGTCGACGAAATGCCGACACAACTCGAAGCAATGGGCACCGACCTGGGCCACCGCCACGCCGTCGGCGAAGCTGCCGACCTGGGGCAGGACCACACGCTGCCCGGCGGCCAGCGCCGCTTGCAGGCAGTTGGCGTCATGCGGTTCGACCCCGATCACCTTGACCTGCGGGCGCAGGTACTTGACGTAGGCGGCGATGCCGGCGATCAGCCCACCGCCGCCGACCGGCACGAAGATCGCGTCCAGCGCACCCGGCTGCTGGCGCAGGATTTCCATGGCCACGGTGCCCTGCCCGGCGATCACATCCGGGTCGTCGAACGGCGGTACGAAGGTCGCGCCTTGCTCGTCGGCCAGGCGCAAGGCGTGAGCCAGGGCGTGGGGGAAGCTGTCGCCGTGCAGCACCACGTCACCACCCCGGGCGCGCACACCGGCGATTTTCAGCTCCGGCGTGGTGGTGGGCATGACGATGGTCGCGACCATGCCCAGATGCGCCGCCGCCAGGGCTACGCCTTGGGCATGGTTGCCGGCCGAGGCGGTGATCACGCCACGCGCGCGTTCGGCCTGGGACAGGCGCGACAACCGCGTGTAGGCACCGCGGATCTTGAAGGAGAACGTCGGTTGCAGATCTTCGCGCTTGAGCAGCACCTGATTGCCAAGACGCGTCGAGAGCGCCGGCGCGGGCTGCAGCGGTGTTTCGATGGCCAGGTCGTACACGGGCGCCGCAAGAATGCGCCGCACCTGCTCCGACAGCAGTTGCCGGGGCGTAACGGCGGTACGGGGGCTGACGCTGAGATTGCTCATCGATGACTCCTGGGTGGTTTCACGTGCCCAGGAGTCGAGAAGAAAAAACCCGCCTCCAGGGCGGGTTCGGTGCCAGTACGCGCTAGCCCGCCAATCCGATGATGGCGGTAATAATGATCAGGCCGAAGGTGCGCGCTGGCAGGGAGGTATTCATGGGGTAGGAACTTATCCCGCAAACTCGTAGGAAGTCAACACTCCGCCGTGCGCTGCTGGGCGGACAGCGGCACGTCGAAGACCTTGTCGAAGCCCCACTGGAACACGAAGGCATAGACGAAGAAGAACACGAACAGCGCCAGGTTGGTGAGCAAAGCGCTCCACAGGCTGATGTCCAACCAGAACGCCACCAGCGGCAGCAGGATCAGCACCAGCCCGCCTTCGAAGCCCAACGCATGCAGCAGGCGCCGCAGCCAGGTCCGGCGACGCTGTGCCTGGCGCGCTTCCCAGCGCTCGAAGGCCCAGTTGTAGCCCATGTTCCAGCTCATGGCGATGCCAGACATCAGCACCGACAGCAACGTGGAATGGGCCATGCTGGTCTCGAACATCAGCGTCAGCGCGGGCGCCACGCAGGCGACGGCGATGATTTCATAGAGGATGGCCTGGACGACCTTGCGAGCCTTGCCTTGCATGGGGCGTTCCTTCGCGTAAACGGACGACGACGGTACCCCGGTTCAGCGTGCGGTTCAAGCGATGCGCTACGGCGCATCCCCCACTGCCGCCGAGCGCTCGGCCGGCTCAGGGGCGCCCAGTGCCTGGCTGAAGAAGGCGGCGGTCTCGCTTTGCAGGCTGCGGTGCACTTGGCGCCGATCGACGCCATCGGCGTCTTTGCACAGCACGATCATGCGCTGGCGTTGCTCGTCGTCGCACGGCGCCATGAACACGAAATGGCCGGCACCGGAGAGCAGGCGGTAATCGGGGGTGACCGGCAGCTTGCGCGCCAGGGCGCTGGCATTGCGCTCCACGGCCAGCAATTGATCCTGATCGCCGCTGTAGATCAGCGCCGGCACCTGCACATTGGCCAGGGCATGGCGACCGAACATCAGCCCCAGTGGGGCCATCAGCACCACCGCCCCGACCCGCGGATCGGCCTGGGGCGCCAGCTCGCTGCGATCGGAGATCAGCACACCATGGGTCTTGCAGGCATCGGCGTCCAACGGCCGCTCCAGGCAGTAGTTGCGCAAGCGTTCCAAGTCTGGTCGGGCGCCGGAGAGGATCAGCGCGGTCTCGCCGCCGGCCGAATAGCCGATCACACCGACCTTGCCGGGGTTCAGATACGGCCCCAGCAGCGTGTCGGCACGTGCGGCGCTGATCGCGGCACTCACCTGCAGCGGGCGTCCATACAGGTTGCTCAGGGTGCCGAGACGGCTATGATCGTGCAGGTTGTCGCCGGGATGGGTCACCGCCACCACCACGAAACCCTGGCGCGCCAGTGACGTGGCCAGATCATGCAACGCCACGGGCGTACCGGTGTTGCCGTGGGAGATCACCAACAGCGGAAATTGCCCCAGAGCCACCGGCGCTTCCTCGGCCACGCGCAGCGTATAGCCATCGATACGCATCTGATGCGCCGTGGCGCTACTGGGGTAGAAGACCAGTGCCTGCATGGGCTGGGCATCCAGCGGGTCGCTCAGGGCCAGACGATGCAGGCCGGCCACCCAGGGCGCAGCGTCGGCGCGGGCCAGCAGGCCACCGAGCAGGATCAGGGTCAACAGGGCACGGGTCTTCATCGCAGCGGCTCTCCCCTGGAGGTGGACGAGTAGCACAAGCATAGAAGCGCAGCGCGTGGGTGCAGATGAAAGATCCATGAAAAAGCCGGCTGTCGTGCGCCACGACAACCGGCTTTTTCAGCAGCGCTGAATCAGGCGGCGAACAGTTCGCCGGCGATCTGCGCCTGTGCGGCCGCGATGGCCGAGCTGCGCTGCTCAGGACCGTAGGCCAGGCCTTCGGCGCGGACGATCTGCAGATCGGTGATGCCCAGGAAGCCGAACAGCACCTTGAGGAATTCTTCGTGGCCGACGCCGGTCGGCTGGCCTTGGTGCAGACCGCCAGCGGTGGAGACCAGAATCACCTTCTTGCCACCGCACAGGCCTTCGGGACCGGCTTCGGTGTAGCGGAAGGTCTGGCCGGCGACGGTCACGCGGTCGATCCAGGCCTTGAGCTGAGTCGGCACGCTGAAGTTGTACATCGGCGCGCCGATGACCACGGCGTCGGCCGCCAGGAACTCGGCCAGCGTCTCGGCGCTCAGGCGTGCTTCATGGGCTTGAGCGGCGTCACGGGCTTCTTCGGCGGTGCCGGCGGCCAGCAGGGTCGCGGCGGAGAAGTGGCTGATGGCATCGCTCGCCAGGTCGCGGTAGGTGACTTCCACGCTCGGGTCGGCCGCTTTCCAGGCTTCGACCACTTCGCGGCTCAACTGACGGGAGGCGGAATTGTCGCCCAGGATGCTCGAGTCGATGTGCAACAGTTTCATGGGAATCTCCTGTGAATGACGACCGCGCAGTGAGGCGATCAGGATGGGCAGGATGCTACAGAAGGGTTGAATAGGTGAATAGTGAGCAAAAGTGCATTAGTTTGTTCCACTGGTGGAACGGTGGGACCGAACATGCAAGACCTCAATGACCTTTTCTATTTCGCCCGCGTGGTCGAAGCCGGGGGCTTCGCTGCGGCCGGCCGTCAATTGGGCATTCCCAAATCGCGCTTGTCACGGCGCATCGCCGAGCTCGAGGAGCGCCTGGGCACGCGCCTGTTGCAGCGCACCACGCGGCAATTGAAGTTGACCGCCGTGGGTGAGCGCTACCTGCACCATTGCCAGGCGATGCTGCTGGAGGCCGAGATGGCCGACGAAGCGGTGGCCAGCATGACCAGCGAACCGCGCGGGCGGCTGCGGGTGTCTTCGCCGGTGGCGCTGGCGCACGCGTTCCTGCCACCGGTGATCAATCGTTTTCTGCAGCAGTATCCGCAGGTGCAACTGGACATGGTGCTGCTCAATCGCCGCGTCGACCTGATCGCCGAAGGCATCGACGTTGCCTTGCGCGTGCGTGACGTGGGCGACGAAGACCCGGCCCTGGCCACCCGCCGCCTGCGCCAGGCGCGCATGCACCTGGTGGCCGCGCCGGGTTTCGCCGTCGGCCTGGAGCACCCCTCGCAGTTGCTGAGCCTGCCGGTGCTGGGCGCCGCCGAAGCCGATCGGCTGGTGCACTTTCGCCTGATCGGGCCCCATGGCCAGGCGCAGGACATCGCCTTGGAACCGCGCCTGGCTATCGACGACTTCATCGTGCGCAAGGCCTCGGCCTGTGCGGGCCTTGGTTTCACCGCACTGCCGAGCATGTACTGCGAAGAGGAGCTGGCGCGTGGCGAGCTGGTCCGCCTGCTGCCAGACTGGTCGCTGCCCGGCGGGTTCCTGCAAGCGGTCTACCCCCATCGACGCGGCGTGCTGCCGGCGGTGCGGGTCTGGATCGATCATCTGGCGGCCTCGTTCGAGGCCTGTGGAGAGCGCTATGTCTGAGCGACACTTGACGACCGAACAGGCTGCGGCCTTTTGCCTGAGCCTGCCTGGAGCACAGGAGGATTACAAATGGGGCGGAGTGCGGGTGTTCTCGGTGGCAGGCAACAAGATGTTCGCCGTGCAAGACCTGGCGGGCGCCGGCCTGTCGTTCAAAGTGGACGACACACTTTTTCTCGGCTACTGCGACCGTCCCGGCGTGCGGCCGGCGCCCTACCTGGCGCGCGCGCACTGGATCAGCGTGGCGCCGCCCTACGCCCTCGGCCGCGAAGAACTCACTGAGTTGTTGCGCCGCTCCCACCAGTTGGTGGTGCGGCGCTTGGCCAAGCGGTTGCAGGTGGGGTTGGTGATCGAGTGAGTACAGAGCAGTTGGTCAGCCCCCCTCAACGCCCCAGCCAACCCAGCCACAGATAATCCGCCCACACCGCCTGGTGCACCACCACGATGCCCCAGAACACCACCTGGTAAGACACCTTGCGTGTCTTGTGGCGAAACAGTTGCTGGGCCACCAGTGCCCCCGGCCAGCCGCCCAGCAGTTCGCTGGCGTGCAGCACCTTCTCCGGGATGCGTCGACCCAACTGGCGGGCCTGGCGTTTGTCCTGCCAGTACAGCGCCAGGCACACCAGGCTGGCCAGTGGGTACAGCGCCAACGGCAACCAGGACTGCCCGCTCCAGGCCATGCGTGCGATACCTGCACCTGGCAGCAGGCACAGGCCGAGCAACACCAACAATTTCAGGCGCAGGTAGCGAACAGCGCCCTCCCCAGCCCGACCAGGGCCAGGCCGGGCGGCGGCTGGATCACGTTTCATCCGGCGTGCGCCGTCGCCCAGTCGACCCAGCCGAACTGCCAGGTCGCCAGGATCAGCAGGCCGAAGGCGATGCGGTACCAGGCGAACACCGCATAGCTGTGATGCGCGATGAACTTGAGCAGGGCGCGCACCGCGATCATGGCGAAGATGAACGACACCACGAAGCCGATGGCGAAGACTGGCAGATCGGCCGGCTGGAACAGGTCACGGTACTTGTAGCCCGAGTACACCGCGGCCCCGACCATGGTCGGCATCGCCAGGAAGAACGAGAACTCGGTGGCCGCCTGGCGCGACAGGCCGAACAGCAGGCCGCCGATGATGGTCGAGCCCGAGCGCGAGGTGCCCGGAATCATCGCCAGGCACTGCACCAGGCCGACTTTCAGGGCGTGGCTCCAGCGCATGTCATCGACATGCTCCACCGCGATGCGGTGATCGCGCTGCTCGGCCCAGAGCATGATCACACCGCCCACGACCAGCGCCACGGCCACGGTGATGGGGTTGAACAGGTATTCATGGATGAGATCGGCGAACAGCACGCCGAGCACCACCGCCGGCATGAAGGCGATCAGCAGGTTGGCGGTGAAACGCCGGGCCTTGGGCTGCGTCGGCAGGCCCTGCACCACCTGGAAGATCTTGCTGCGAAACTCCCACACCACGGCAAGAATGGCGCCGAGCTGAATGATGATGTTGAACGCCATTGCGCGCTCGCCGCCGAAATCGATCAGGTCGGCCACGATGATCTGGTGACCGGTACTGGAAATCGGTAGAAACTCCGTCAGGCCCTCGACGATACCCAGAATGATTGCCTGAAAGGCACTCCAAAAATCCATCAACTCCCCCAAATGAATACCGCTCGTTGGCGGCATCCTAGTTTTTTTCCATTACAGATGTGCACCGCCCGCGCGGCGTCGCTGTTTTACAGCGTCTGTTGGTCCGGACGCCAGCGAAAAAGTTCGCGCAGACTAAAGGTTTCATCTTGCGCGGCCGAGATCCTAACAGAGACCCGTGCGCAGGCGCGTGCGGGATGCAACAGGGAAGGTCGCCCGACGTTGGTCGACTGGGTTGCCGGACGCCAACCGTGGTTGGATGTCGCTCGTATAAAAAGAACAACGCAATGGAGTGAGCTTTCGATGAACACACTGAGATCGATGTCGATCAGCCGCCGTCTATGGCTGATCCTGCTGGTGTCCCTGGCCATGCTGCTGGTGCTCGGGCTGCTGTTGCTGCGCCAGATCCACGGCGACCTGTACCAGGCCAAGGCGGAAAAGACCCGCCACGTCGTGGAGACCGCCGTGGGCGTGCTGGCCTATTACCAAGGCCTGGAAGCCGCCGGCACGCTCGATCGGCAAAGCGCCCAGCAGCAGGCGCTGCAAGTGGTGCGCGGGCTGCGCTACGACAAGGACGACTATTTCTGGATCAACGACCTGCAGCCAACGATGATCATGCACCCGGTCAATGCCAAGCTCGACGGCCAGGACCTCTCGGCGATCCGCGACCCGAACGGCTTCGCCGTGTTCAACGAAATGGTCAGCCTGGCCAAAGCCAAGGGCGCGGGACCGGTCGACTACCACTGGCCCAAGCCCGGTGCCAGTGAGCCGGTGGCCAAGACCTCGTACATCGAATTGTTCAAACCCTGGGGCTGGATCATCGGCTCGGGGGTCTACGTCGATGACGTCCAGTCCGAGTTCGCCCGCCAGGTGCGCGACGCCTCGCTGCTGGGGCTGGCAATCGCCGCGCTGATGGGCCTGCTGGTGTGGCTGATCGCCCGCAGCATCGCCCGTCCGTTACAGGAAGCGGTGCAGGCCATGGGCAACATCGCCAGCGGCGAAAGCGACCTGACCCGGCGCCTGGACACCCACGGCCGCGACGAGATCACCCACCTGGGCGAATACTTCAACCGCTTCAACGGCAAGCTGCAGGGCGTGATCGGACAGTTGCAAGGCACCGCCCATGCCCTGGCCCAGACTGCCGGGCAGGTCGGCGACAACGCCGGCAGCGCCCAGCAGCACAGCGCCAGCCAATCGCTGCAGATGGACCAGGTGGCCACTGCGGTCAATGAAGTGACCTACGCGGTGCAGGACGTGGCCAAGAATGCCGAACAGGCCGCCAGCGAGATGCGCACCGCCCAGGAACAAGTGGACCAGGGCCAGCAGGCGATTCAAGGCAGCCTGCAGCAGATCGACCGGTTGTCGGCGACCATCGACCAGGCGCAGGGCGTGATTCGCGACCTGGCCGGGCACAGCACGCGCATCGGGGGCGTACTGGAAGTGATCCGCTCGATCGCCGAGCAGACCAACCTGCTCGCCTTGAACGCCGCCATCGAAGCCGCACGGGCGGGCGAACAGGGTCGCGGCTTTGCCGTGGTGGCCGACGAAGTGCGGCTGCTGGCCCAGCGCACGGCCCAGTCTACGGCCGAGATCCAGACCATGATCGAGCACCTGCAAGGTCAGTCGGACGCGGCGGTCAAGGCCATCGACACCAGCAGCGAGGCCTCGCGCCAGACCGTCGCCCAGGCCCGCGAGGCCGGCAGCCGGCTGACCGCCATCGAGCAGGCGCTGCACACCCTGGCCACGCTCAACACCTCGATCGCCAGCGCCACCTTGCAGCAGACCCATGTGGTCGAGGAGATCAACCGCAACGTGCTCGACACCGCCGGCCTGTCCCAGCAGACCGCCGAGGCCGCGCGCCAGTCCAGCGACGCCGGTACGGCACTGGCCCGCCTGAGTGAGGAGCTCGAACAATTGCTGCGCCAGTTCAGGGTCTGAGCGGCCCTGTCCCACCTGACAACTCTGCCAGTAGACCGCCCAGCCGGACCTGGCAGACCGTTGAGCCTCCATGCCACCACTGGAGATCGACATGTTCAGGTATAGCCTGGCCGCAGCCCTGGTCCTGGGGTTGCCGAGCGCATTCGCCGCCGCGCCCATCGAAGTGGGCACACCACAGGAAACGCTGCGGCGCATCAACGACAATTACAACCGCATCGACAACGCATGCAAGGAGCCCGGAGGCGCGCCGCGCGGCCACTATTACTGCAGCGGTGTCACCCTGCGCATGGTCGATGACGGACCGTTCAATCCCTGGGACTACAGCCCCTACGCCATCAGTACCGGCGCCACCTCGTTCAGTTGGATCCGCAAGGACCTGAGCACCAGCCGCCTGATTCGCCCGGCCGGGTTCATCCTGCGCACGCCCGAGGACGCCCGGCGGTTGCAGACACCGGTGATGGAAACCGGCTTCATGTGCATCTACGCCTTCGACGGCTTCACCGGGCCGGATCGCCAAGCGTGGGGCTGCGGCACGCTCAAGCAGCCTGTAAAAGGCACGCGCTGGTCCGACACCCGCCCCGAGGGCTACCAACTGCACTCGGCAACCACTCCGCCCAACGCCAACGCTGCGTTGGCCTGGGGCTCGTGCGACCTGCGCAAGATCGATACCGCAGCGCAGTGGCGCAGCCAATTCGGCCACCTCAGGCCACCTGCACTGGCGCCCAACAACCTGAACCGCATCCAAGTCCAGCAGTGCTCGTGGAACGCCGAACAGGCCTCAGACTGGAACGCCATGATCGACGTCCACCAAGCCCCCGGCACCCGCCATCGGGACGGCTTTGCACGCAAGGAACTGCTCAACGAGTTCCTGCTGCGCAATGACCAGTCCGGCAAGACGCCCGACGACGGCAGCGCCCGCCTGCCCTACATCGATGCCTTCGTCTGGGACGTCAATAGCACCTATGTGGCCAGCACCCGCGGCGACACGCGCAAGGCCCGGCCCACGGTCGGTCTCAAGCCGGCCCAGGCGTTCCAGCGCAAACTGTACGCGCAAGGCTACGCGGTGCCGATCCTGCGCCTGGACTTCACCCAGCCCGCCAGTCAGCGCTTCAGCTACGAGCCCAAGGATCAGGTAGTACCGCTGAGCGATGCGCCAACGCCCACTCCACCTGCACCTGCGGCGCCGCAGCCGGGCATGCTGATCGCCTCCGCCGATTGGGTCGAGCGCAAGCCGGACGAACTGGGCATGGGCCGTACCGAGAAGTCCTTGGTCCTCAAGCTGGCGCCCGGGGTGAAATTGAGCACCGACAACGTCGAGGCCATCTATGAGGACCTGGAAGCTCGCTACGGCGACAGTCCGCAATGGTTGCACGATGAAATCCATCCCGGCAGCATGCGTGCGCAACTGCAGTGCCTGGCCGTGCGTCACCCGGACAATGCCCAATGGCAGCTCGAACCCTGGCGCCCGGTGCTCTCGCCCGCCGACATGCAAAAGACCAACTGCAACCCAGTGCGCAGGCTGATCGAGTCGACCCGTTGGACGGTGCTGACTGAAAAGGGGCACCCGCTCAAATCCGAAGACAGCGGCGAGGCGCTGTTCGGTTTGCAGGTGGTGCCAACCGCTTTGGGCCGGCAAGCGAGTACACAGGACTTGTACGCCGAACTGTTCCGCCAGGAGGGCCTCGATCCGCGTTGGCAGGAAGGCGTTGCTGGCAGCATGGACTTGCAACTGGCCTGCCTGCACAAACTCTACAACCGCAAGGCCGACTGGAACCTTGAACCCTACCGCAAGGCCACCTCGTCGGCGCAGACCGAACGGGCCAAGTGCAACCCGTGAACGTGCATCGGCCCATGGCCCGCGCAAACGGCGGACGGTGGGCCGAGTCATTCACGCTGGAACGGGGTTGCAACCGACTTTCTCGGCCTGCTCCTCATTCACGAAAGGCCTTACCGGCTCCAGGTTATAGGTGGATTTGTAGCGGATCGGGTTGCCGACCTTGTCCTTGCCGAACACATGGCAACTCAATTGAGTGGCCATGGAGTTGCGTCGTGAACCACGGTCGTAGTCTTTCCAGCGTGGGTCGGCTCCGTACCGGCTCTTGAGCTCTGCATACATCGCATCGATTTCAGCGCGTTCGACGTTGCGGCCGCAACGGGTCGGCTTGACCGACAAGGTCCAGACATTCTTGCGGAAACCCGGATCGTAGCGACGGATCCACTCGGCACTTTCCACGTACTGGCTGCACGTAGCGTTAGCGCGGCTGCCGTCGGCCTTGAGGAACTGGGCATTGGACTCACAGGCGAACCGCGTCTTGGCTGAAGCGTCCTTGGGAAAATCCATCCGCATCACCGGCACCCAGTTGCCGGTCTTCGCGTAATAGTCCTGCTGGTTGCGCTGCGCTGCGCCCAATCCTCGCGACTCGCTGTAGAAGAAGGCGGCGATCGGTACGGGTTCATCGGCCTTCCAGCTCACCAGGCGCAATTCGGTCTGCACTTCACGCCCGGTCCGAGTGTCGGCGATCGACTGGCGCGCCTTGATGAAGGAGGCGAATGCATCACGGCGCGCGCTGGCATCGAGGCGTCCGTTCATATCGAACGAGCATTGACGCTCGCGACGATGGCGACCACCTTTGTTTTCGTGCAGCGCGTCGAAATACTTTCGCCAATCCTGTGCGTTGGTCAGCTTGGCCGACTGGCAACTGGCTTCGGTGCGGCGAGTGGTGCGGTTGTCACCGCAACCTCGGCTGTCACGATCAGCAGTCCAAGCATCGACCGGAAAGGCGCAATACACATCGAGTTTCTTCTGGCCTTTGCCGACGTAGTCGCGTGGGGTAAAGATCATGCCATCGGTATAACCCAGGCCGGGGTCCTCGTAGCCGATCTTGTCCGCACGCATCCAGGACACTGACACGCCGCCAGACTTTTCAGAGGCCGGACTGGGATTCCACACGTCGTAGCGCTCGCCCTTGTGCGCATCGGCGCGCTGGGTGCCGCGGATCATCACGCCGGAACAATCGACGGCCGGGTTGCGCCCGCAGGCATCGACCGTCTTGTTGTACCACTGGGTCACCTCGCTGGCGACGGCTTCGCATTGGTCAGCCGATATCGCACCGGTAGACACGCACATGGGTACTGCGCAGGCAAGGATGAAGGGGAATCGTGATCGCTTCATGGGTGACAACCCTCGGTTGATCAGGTGTCAAGTCATCCTATGGCCCACCTGAACGCCTCAGTACTGGCAGAAATACCAGTTTTGCCAGGCCCGACGCGCCCGTTACCGGCTACGCATTTGCAGGTTACAATCGCGCCCTTTCCCCTCCCCAAGGAGCGCCGATGTCCGGCCTCGAACTGTTCGCCGCCGTGCTCGGCGTCATTGCTGTCTGGCTCACCGTCCGGCAGAACATCTGGTGCTGGCCGATCGGCCTGGTGATGGTGGTGCTCTATAGCTGGATCTTCTACGACGTGAAGCTGTACTCGGACATGCTCCTGCAACTGGTCTACGCCGTGCTCAACCTGTACGGCTGGTGGCAGTGGACACGTCCCGACCGAGTCGAAGAGGCCCGTCAGGTTTCGCGCCTGGATACACCGACACTCATGCGCGGCCTGGGCGTGGGACTGCTGGCCAGCATCGCCCTGGGCGCCGCCATGGCGCACTGGACCGATGCCGCGCAACCCTGGCTGGATGCGGCGCTCACCGGCTTCAGCCTGGTGGCGCAAGTGTGGATGGCGCAGAAGCGTTTGCAGTGCTGGGCGCTGTGGTTCGTGGTCGATGTGATCTTCGTCGGCCTGTTCCTGTACAAGGGCCTGTACCTGACGGCGGCACTCTATGCGCTGTTCACCGTGATCGCCGTGCGCGGCTGGGTGGCGTGGCGGCGCGACCCGGCGCTGGCGAGCGCATGAAGGTTCTGGTGTTGTGCGGCCCGGAGTCCAGCGGCAAGAGCTGGCTGAGCGGCGAGATCCAACGACGCTTCGGCGGCCTAACGGTGGGCGAGTACGTGCGCCATTTCATCGATGTCGAGCAGCGCGATACCTGCTACGCCGATATTGCGCCCATCGCCCAGGGGCAATTGACCTGGGAAGATCAGGCGCGCGCCCAGGCCCCGCAGTTGTTGATCCTCGATACCCATCTGCTGAGCAACATGCTCTGGAGCCGCGCGCTGTTCGGTGACTGCCCGACTTGGCTGGAGCAGGCGTTGCTGCAACGCCACTACGACCTGCACCTGTTGCTGAGCCCCGAAGGCGTGGAGTGGATCGCCGACGGTCAACGCTGCCAACCGCGGCTCGAAGAGCGCCAGGCGTTCTTCGACGACAGCCTGCTGTGGCTGCGCTCGCGCAACCAGCCCTTCAAAGTGATCGGCGGCGACTGGTCGCACCGCCGCGAGGAAGCCTTCACGGCGGTTGCGGCACTGCTGGACTGTTAAGTCGGCGATACATATCCCTCCTCGCAAATCCGCACCGTTCAAGGCCTTTCGACGCGCCCACGGCAGTTGTATCAGTGGTGATACACACGCAGCACCCGGCCACCTGGCGCTGCTGAGCGCATTCTCAGCTCTGCTGCGGCCCTCGCTGTCTCGACCGTGAGACAGCGTCACCGCCCTGTCATCGAACGCACCGCTCAAGTACCTGATTTCGCGGGAAAAGCCAAAAGCGGCACGGCTTTCGCTCCCTCTGTTCGCGCAACGCCCAAAGGCCAGCGCACAGCAAAGGAGTGATGCCGTGGGGATCAAGCACACAACAATACCTGCACTGCTCGCGCTGGCCGGACTCGTGGCCATCCCCTGTGCGCTCCCCGCCTTCGCGGCGGGCAACGGCGTGGTGGTGCTGACCCGCGATGTGCAGCCCCGCCAGGCGGACCGCCGCACCGGCACCCCAGACCCCTATCCGACCACCGTCAACACCAACGCCTCGGCGCGGGTGCAAGCGCAGACCAACGAGCTGTCCGACGGCGACTTCGCCCAGGTGGCCAGTGGCACCCGCGTCAGCCGCGAACTGCTGCCCGACAATGGCAACAACCTGCGCGGCCTGGGTGGCCATTCATCGCCCTTGCCGGGCGTGGCCGGCGGCTCCAGTGCCGGCGCATCGGCGACCGGCAGCCTGGCCGGCACGGTGAACCAGAACGTCCAGCGTGGCCTGGCGCCCCTGCAAATCCTGACCCGAGGCCAATGACATGGGCAGCATCAGCTTGTGCCTTGTGTGTCTCGGCCTGGCCGTGAGCGGCGCTGCGCTGGCGGCCTCGCCGGTGATCGACAACGCCACCCTCGACAGCAGCGGCCGCGCCTACCAGGGCAACCTCGACATCAACCAGGCCGCCGGCCATGCCCTGCAGCAGGCCACGGTGAAAGCCATCGCCATCGGCACCCAAGGCCAGGCGCGCACGCAGATCGACCAGCGCAGCGATGCGCGCGCCGATGTCGGCCACGATGCCCAGGTACGGATCGACGGCGCTGCCTTCAGCCAAGGCAACGGCATGCTCGGCATCAACCAGGCGGCCGGCGCCGCCACGCAACAGGCCAACGCCGTGCGCATCAGCATCAGCGCCGCACCGCAAGGCATCGCCGACAGCATTCTCAGCCAGCAGAACGTCGCGCTGGCCAACAGCTCCGAGGCAACGGATCGCACACCCGGCAGTCGCCTGGTCACGACCAGTGATCAGGCCTTCACCGGCAGCCGTGGCGTGGTCCAGTTGAATCAGAGCGCCGGGGTGGGCAACCGAATGGCCAACACCCTGAGCGTCCGGGTCGCGGATTGACCCTCGATACAGCCCAACACTCGACAACCAAACGACAAGCGGAGAAACACCATGAAACCTAAAATGGCACTCAAGCCTCTGGTATTCGCCCTCGCTGCGGTCATGGCAGTGGCGGCGCAGGCGGACGAAAGCGCGACTGGCAACGCCGGCCAGGAGAGCCTGCGCTCACTGCTGACCAATGCCGGTTCTGCCGCCACCGTACTCGACACCCAGAGCAACGCCGGCAACCGGTCGCTCAATCAGGGCACTCGCAACGACGCGCGCATGGACAACTCGGCCAACGGCTCCCAAGGCAACCTGGGTGCCAACGTCGCGGCCGGTACCGGCAACCAGCAGGACAACGTCGCCGCCATCGCCACCGCCGATGAGAAGTTCATCTTCGGCAGCGCCGTGGCCATGTCCCAGGCCACCCAGAGCAACACCGGCAATACCGTCAAGAACCTTTCCGCGACCAACAACGCCAACCTCTACGGTTCGGCCAACGGCAGCTCCGGCAACATCGGCGTCAACGTCAGTGCCGGCGACTTCAACCAGCAGAAGAACAACCTGGCCATCGCCGTGTCCGGCGGTCGGGTCGCCGCCGCCACTGGCGCGGCCAACCAGAACGTCGGCGGCCTGAGCGTCGACAACAAGGCCGACCGCACCTACAGCACCGAAACCCTCAACTCCAGCTACTCGTCCAGCGGCACCTACAAAGGCACCGGTTCCGGCTATGTGGAGCAGAGCAGCCGCGACTGGTATGGCAATACCCGCGTCGAGAAGAGCCCGGTCAAACTCCACGAAGAAGGCACGTTCGACCTGGCCGGCGTCGCGTCCTATCAAGTGCTGACCCCCACCGGCTGGCGCAACCCGGTCACCAACAACGCCAACCTGAGCAACTCGCTGAACAACGTCTCGGGCAACGTCGGCGCCAACGTCTCGGCGGGTGTCGGCAACCAGCAGACCAACTCGCTGTCCATCGCCGCAGGGTGCAAAGCCTGCATGTAACGCCTGTGGTACGGGGCCCTGCGGGGCCCCTTTGCGTGTGTGTATGCGGTGGAGAACGTCATGCGCGTTGTGCTGATTGCCACACTGCTGTTGCTTGCAGGCCACGCCGAAGCGACGCAGATGCCCATCGCCGCCCTGCCCGGCGGCACGCTGGTCTACAAGCCGGTGCAGAGCCTGCGCGAACGCCGCTTCGCCGACCTGGTGCAGCAGAAGACCGACTTCAGTTGCGGCGCCGCCGCCCTGGCCACGGTACTCAAACAGGCCTACTGGCTCGATGTCGATGAACACCAGGTGATCGAGGGCATGCTTGCCCACTCCGACCAGGACACGGTCAAGGTCCAGGGCTTTTCCATGCTCGACATGAAGCGCTACGTCGAAAGCATCGGCATGCGCGCCCGCGGCTACCGGATCGAAGCCGACACCCTGGATAAACTCAGTATCCCGGTGATCGTGCTGATGGACATTCGCGGCTACAAGCACTTCGTGGTGCTACAGCGCATCGACAGGGGCTGGGTCTACATCGGCGATCCGGTGCTGGGCCACAAGCGCTACACCCTCGAGGATTTCCGCAAAGGCTGGAACGGCATCATCTTCGCCGTGATCGGCCCCGGCTACGACAAGGCCAATGCCCTGCTCGACCCTCCGGCGCCGTTGACCGCCAAGCGGCGCATCGACGGTTTCTACCCGGTCGAGGACGCGCAACTGATGGAGTTCGGTTTCATCCAGAGCGATTTCTTCTGACCATCAACACAAGGGGCACCAAGTCCCCGGGAGCAGCGATGAAGACGATCAACTGGCTGGTCGCCGCCTGCCTGGCGACCAGCCTTCCCGTCCACGCACAGGTGTTCAAGCCCGTCGAGGTCAAGGACCAGGAGCTGGCGCAGTTGCGTGGCAAATACGTGATGCCGGGGCGCATCATCAGCTTCGGCATCGTCATGAGCAGCACCTGGCAGAACGCTGCGGGTGACCGCATCGGCGCGACCACCCGCCTGCAGGTGCAGCAAAACGTGATCAAGCCACAGTTCTACGTGTCCATGACCGGCGAGAAAGGCAACGGGCAGTTGCCCACCCACGGCAACGGTCTGGTGGAAGGCGGCGCCGGGCTGCTCAACGCTACCCAGGGCGTGACCCAGTCGGTGCGCGCCGCCGGGGACAACAACAGTGCCTACAACGACGTGGCGATCACTGTCCGCGAGGCCAGCCAGGTGGGCGACGTCGCCCTGCCCCACGGCCAACCGCTGCCTGCCGGCACCACACTGAGCAACAGCAATGCGGCCGGCACGCTCAGCGTCTCCAACAGCGGCAACGGCATCCAGATGGCTATCCAGGCCAACGACAATCAGGGCCAGAGCCTGCAACGCCTGGCCAACGGCGGCATGCTCCAGGCGACCACCTTGCTCGGTGGCAACAACGCCGTCAGCAACCTGACCCAGCTCAATGTGGTGCTGCGCGACAACCTGCCGTCCTCGGGCGCTTTGAACTGCAATCTCGACCAACTCAAAGGCCTTCGAGTCACCGGATACTGATCTACGCTTCGCTTCAATCAACGGGGTTGGAAGGGACGGCTGACATATGCATCGATCGTTGTCGTTGGGGGCAGTTGTGTGCCTGGGAACCTTGCTGCCGGTGTCGCTGCTGTATGCAGCGAACGATCCCCAGGTGGAAGCGCTCAAGGCTGAACTGGCCGCGCTCAAGCAGCGTTACGACGCGCAGCAACAAGCGCTGATGGTGTTGGAGCAGCGCGTGCGCCAGGTCGAGGAGCAACCGGCAGCGCCGCCTCCCAAGCGCCTGACCCGCTCACCGGCTTCAGCGCCGCGCAACAACCAGGCGATCGCCGCGGCAGGCAGCACCGGCAGCGCCAGTGGCGCGTCCTATGGCGAGTCGCTCAAGGACGATTCGGCGCCGGCGCAAAGCGTCTCCAACCTCTACGACGAAGCCAGCGGATTCTTCGGCGGCGGCCGCTTCAGCGTCGAGACCGGCATCAGCTATGCCCGCTACGACACCCGCCAACTGATCCTCAACGGCTTCCTGGCGCTGGACTCGATCTTCCTGGGCAACATCAACCTGGACCGGATCAAGGCCGACAACTGGACCTTGGACCTCACCGCCCGCTACAACCTGGACAACCGTTGGCAGTTCGACGTCAACGCCCCGATCATCTACCGCGAATCGACTTACCAGTCCGGCGGCGTCGGCAACAACGCGCAAGGCATTTCCGAACGCAGCGTGACCCGCGACCCGACCCTGGGCGACGTCAACTTCGGGGTCGCCTACAAGTTCCTCGACGAGTCCGAGAACACCCCGGATGCGGTCTTCAGCCTGCGGGTCAAGGCGCCGACCGGCAAAGACCCGTTCGGCATCAAACTGCGCCGCGACACCGCCAACGACAGCCTCAGCTACCCCGAAGACCTGCCCACCGGCAACGGCGTTTGGTCGATCAGCCCAGGCATTTCGCTGGTCAAGACCTTCGACCCGGCGGTGCTGTTCGGCAGCCTGTCGTATACCCATACCTTCGAGGAATCGTTCGGCGACGTCAGCTCCACACTCAACCAGAAAGTGCCGGGCAAGGTGAAGATCGGCGACAGTTTCCAGGTCGGGGCCGGTGTGGCCTTTGCGCTGAACGAGAAGATGTCGATGTCGTTCTCGGTCTCGGACCTGATCGCCAAGCGCTCGCGGATCAAATCCGCGGAAACCGGCGACAGTTGGGCCGACGTCAAGAGCAGCGACGCCAATGCGGCCTACTTCAACGTCGGCATGACCCTGGCGGCCAGCGATCACCTGACCATCGTGCCCAACCTGTCGATCGGCCTCACCGAGGACGCGCCGGACTTCACCTTCAGCCTGAAATTCCCGTACTACTTCTGATCGGCTTCCACCAGCGCCGCGACGATCTGCTCGAAGAACCAGCTCAGCGCCGTCGAGCGTTCGCTGCGCGAGTGCCAGTACAGGGCAACCTCGAAGTCGGGCACCTCGAACGGTAGCCCGACCCTCTTCAGCGGGCGGTCCAGGGGCAGTTCGCAGAAGATCCGGGCGATGCGCGAAGGCAGGATGGTGATCATCTCGGTCCCGGGAATGATGCGCGGCAGCACCGAGAAGTGCGGGATGCGCAAGCGCACCCGGCGTTCGACGCCCATGGCCTGTAGTACATCCTCGGCCATGCCATGGCCGGAGGTGCGGGTGACGATGGCATGGGGTTCGGCGAGGAACTGCGCCATGTCCATCTGCGCGCCGATGCGTGGATGGGCCTGGTCCAGCAGGCAGCAATAGCGCTCGCTGACCAGCGGCGCATGGCGCAGGCCCGCGCCGCTCAGGCTCTGGCTACAGATGGCGGCATCGACGTGGCCGTCGTTGAGCCACGCGGCCACCTGGTCGATTTCCAGCGACACGATGTCCAGTTCGATACCCGGCGCTTGCAGGTTCAGGCGCTCCAGCACGCGCGGCAGCAGGGCCATTTCTCCCAGGTCGGTCATGGCCAGGCGAAAGTGCCGGGCGCACGTCTGCGGGTTGAACCGGCAGGCATCGGCCACCGCGGCATCGATGCAGCGGCTCGCTTCTTTGAAGCCCTCATAGAGTTGCATCGCCAGCCGGGTCGGCTGCATGCCCTGCTGACTCCGTACGAACAGCACGTCATCGAACTGGGTCCGCAGCTTGGCCAGGCCATAACTCACCGAAGGCTGCGTCACGCACAGCCGGTCGGCGGTGAGGGTGACGCTACGGGTTTCGTACAGCGTGACGAAGGTGGTGATGAGATTGAGGTCGAACCCGGCCATGCGCAGTGATCCTATCGTTATAGATGCCGCTTATGCAGCGATTTTGAACTATCTATTTGATTGATCTTATCCGCATTTTTACAGTGCAACCACACCGATCCAAGCGGATATAAACGTCATGAAAACAATCCACTGCGCCGCCTACGCGCTGCTACGCCGCCATGGCATGACCACGATCTTCGGCAATCCGGGCTCCAACGAGCTGCCCTTCCTGAAAAATTTCCCTGATGACTTCCAATACGTGCTGGGCCTGCACGAAGGCGCCGTGGTCGGCATGGCCGATGGCTTCGCCTTGGCCAGCGGCATGCCAGCCTTCGTCAATCTGCACGCCGCCGCCGGGACCGGCAATGGCATGGGCGCGCTGACCAATGCCTGGTACTCGCACAGCCCTCTGGTGATCACCGCCGGCCAGCAGGTTCGGCCCATGATCGGCGTGGAGGCGATGCTGGCCAATGTCGACGCCACACAGTTGCCCAAGCCGCTGGTCAAGTGGAGCTACGAGCCGGCCAGCGCCGACGACGTACCACGTGCGCTGAGCCAGGCGATCCACTGCGCCAACACTGCGCCCAAGGCACCGGTGTACCTGTCCATTCCCTATGACGACTGGGATCAGGCCGCACCGGCCGGCGTGGAGCATCTGCTCGAACGCCAGGTCCAAAGCGCCGGTGCCCCCGATGCGGGGCAGTTGAAAGCGCTGGTCGAGCAACTGGCGAAGGCCCGCAACCCGGTGCTGGTGCTCGGGCCGGAGGTCGACGCCACGCTGTCCAACGCCGCGGCCGTGGCCCTGGCTGACAAGTTGCGCGCGCCAGTGTGGATCGCGCCCTCGGCGTCGCGCTGCCCCTTCCCCACCCGGCATGCCTGTTTCCGGGGCGTGCTGCCCGCCGCCATCGCCGGCATCAGCCGAGTGCTGGCGGGTCACGACCTGATCCTGGTGGTGGGCGCACCGGTGTTTCGCTACCACCAGTACGCGCCGGGCGACTACTTGCCGGCCGGTGCGCGCCTGCTGCACATCACCTGCGATCCTCAGGAAGCGGCGCGCGCGCCCATGGGCGATGCGTTGGTCGCCGACATCAAGGCCGTGCTGACCCTCGCGGCCGAGCAGGTAATGCAGCAATCCAGACCCTACCCCGCGCCCCTGCCGGCGCCCGAGCCCGTGCAGGACGGTGCTCGCGAACTGCACCCGCACACCCTGTTCGAGGTGGTCGACGCCGTGGCACCGGACGATGCCATCTACGTCAAGGAGTCGACCTCCACCACCAGCGCCTTCTGGCAACGCATGAACCTGCGCCATCCCGGCAGCTACTACTTCCCGGCAGCCGGCGGACTGGGTTTCGGTCTGCCAGCGGCAGTCGGCGTGCAACTGGCCCAGCCCCAGCGGCGGGTGATCGCGCTGATCGGCGACGGTTCGGCGAACTACGGCATCACGGCGCTGTGGACGGCCGCGCAGTACCGCATCCCGGTCGTGTTCGTGATCCTCAAGAACGGCACCTACGGTGCGCTGCGCTGGTTCGCTGGCGTGCTCGACGCCGAGGACTCGCCGGGCCTGGACGTGCCTGGGCTGGATTTCTGCGCCTTGGCCAAAGGCTACGGGGTGAACGCTGTGCACGCCGACACCCGCAAGTCCTTCGAAGCGGCCCTGCGCGCTGCACTGGACGCCAGCGGCCCCACCCTCATCGAGGTACCGACGCTCACCATCGAGCCCCATTGATCCATTGCCACGTCGCGGCGGCCCTGCGTGCCCGCCTGAAAACAAAAACAAGAGACATACGCCATGACCCAGAGAACTGCCCTGGACGTTGCCAGCAACGCCCGGCTTGGAAAACTGCATTACACCCTACTGTTCTGGTGCGCCTTCATCATGCTGTTCGATGGCTACGACCTGGTCATCTATGGCTCGGTGGTGCCGCAACTGATGCAGGCCTGGTCATTGCAACCGGTGGTCGCCGGCTGGATGGGCAGCGCCGCGCTGTTCGGCATGATGGTCGGCGCCGTACTGGTCGGTCCGCTGGCCGACCGGCTGGGCCGGCGCCGGGTGGTGCTGTGCGCCATCGGCGCTGCCAGCCTGTTCAGCCTGGCCACGGCACTGGCC
Organism: Pseudomonas sp. SC11; assembly: GCF_047039205.1. Classification (NCBI taxonomy): domain Bacteria; kingdom Pseudomonadati; phylum Pseudomonadota; class Gammaproteobacteria; order Pseudomonadales; family Pseudomonadaceae; genus Pseudomonas; species Pseudomonas sp. SC11. The sequence goes on from NZ_CP178183.1 coordinate 3,109,043, forward strand.
TGGGATGCGCTCAGCTTCGCCACCCTGCGCTTTCTCACCGGTGTTGGCCTGGGCGGCGCAATACCCAACATCGTGGCACTGATGAATGACCTGGCGCCGACGGCGCGGCGCAGCCGCATGACGACGATCATGCTCAGCTTCTACTCCATCGGCGCCATGGCCTCTGCCTTGGTGGCTATGCTGATCATTCCGCGCTGGGGCTGGCAGGCCACCTTCCTGATCGGCGGCCTGCCGCTGTTGTGCCTGCCGTGGATGGCCAGGCAACTGCCCGAATCGCTGCATTTCCTGCTGGAGAACGATACGCACGCGGCTCGCCGTCTGCTCGAACAGCTCGACCCCACTGTGGGCAGCGCTGAGGTGCTGTTAGAGGCGCCAGCACGTACGTCGGGCGCCGCACCTCTGTCGCGGCTATTTGCCGAAGGTCGCGCGGTGAGTACGGTGTTCCTGTGGCTGGGCTTCGGCCTGTGCATGCTGATGGTCTACGGGCTCAACACCTGGCTGCCGAAGATCATGGTGGCCGGCGGCTTCCCTCTGGGCTCGAGCCTGATGTTCCTGGTGACCTTGAACGTCGGCGCCACCCTCGGCGCTCTCGGCGGCGGTTGGCTGGCCGATCGCTGGGGCTGCCGGGCGACCTTGATGCTGTTCTTCCTGATGGCGGTGGTGTCGCTGTGCACCTTGGGCATCAAGCCCGGCCCGCTGCTGCTCAACCTGATGCTGCTGGTGGCCGGCGCCACCACCATCGGTGCACTCGCGGTGATGCATGTCCTGGCGGCGCAACAATACCCCAGCGAGATCCGCGCCACCGGCGTGAGCTGGTGCTCGGCCATCGGCCGCTTCGGCGCGGTGGCCGGCCCCGCCCTGGGCGGCCTGATGCTCAGCCTGAACCTGCCGCTGCAGCTCAACTTCCTGCTTTGCGCACTGCCTGGCCTGGCTGCCATAGTCGCCATTGCCATGATTCGCCCGCTTGATCACGTTCGCACCGCACCTCACGTGCGGTCCGCGTCCACCCATTCCTGACTGCAAAGGAGCCTACCCGTGAGTCAATCCACCCCATCGCCCTACACCGACCTGAACCTGCTGCCGATTGCCGGCACTTGGCGCGAAGGTCGCACCGATCAGTGGCTACAGGTGAGCGACCCGTACAACGGCCAAGCACTGCTGCAGATCAAGCAGGCCGACCGCCAGGACCTGGACGAGGCCTACCGGGCCGCTGAGCGGGCGCAAGTCGAATGGGCCGCCACCGGTCCGGCCCAGCGCGCCGCCATCCTGCAGCGCGCCGTGCAGATCTTCGACGCGCGCCGTGAGGAAATCATCGACTGGATCATCCGCGAGTCGGGCAGCACGCGGATCAAGGCGCAGATCGAATGGGGTGCCGCGCGCGGCATCACCCAGGAGTCGGCGTCCTTTCCGGCGCGAGTGCATGGACGCATCCTGCCGTCCAACGTGCCGGGCAAGGAAAACCGCGTGTACCGCGAGCCGCTGGGGGTGGTCGGGGTCATCAGCCCGTGGAACTTCCCCTTCCACCTGACCCAGCGCTCGGTCGCCCCGGCGCTGGCGCTGGGCAATGCGGTGGTGATCAAGCCGGCCAGCGACACGCCGGTAACCGGCGGCCTGCTGGCGGCACGCATCTTCGAGGAAGCCGGAGTGCCGCCCGGGGTGATCAGTGTATTGGTCGGCCCCGGCGCGCAGATCGGCGATGCCTTCGTCGAACACCCGGTGCCCAAGTTCATCTCCTTCACCGGCTCCACGCCGGTGGGCGCCAACATCGGCCGCCTGGCCAGCGGCGGTCGTCACCTCAAGCACGTGGCGCTGGAGTTGGGCGGTAACAGCCCGTTCGTGGTGCTGGCCGACGCCGACCTGGAACAGGCCGTGGCAGCCGCCGTAATGGGCAAGTTCCTGCACCAGGGGCAGATCTGCATGGCGATCAACCGCATCATCGTCGAAGACGCGCTCTATGCACCCTTCGTCGAACGCTATGCCGAGCGGGTCAAGGCCCTGCAGGTGGGCGACCCGAGCGATCCAGCCACCGTGGTGGGGCCGGTGATCAACCAGAAGCAGTTGCAAGGCTTGCTCGACAAGATCGCCAAGGCCCGCCAGGAAGGTGCGCGGGTGGTGGTCGAGGGCCAGGTGCAGGGCCAGGTACTGCCGCCCCATGTGTTCGCCGACGTCACCGCCGACATGGAAATCGCCCGTGAGGAAATCTTCGGGCCGCTGGTGGGCATCCAGCGCGCACGCGACGAGGCGCACGCTTTAACGCTGGCCAACGACAGCGAGTTCGGCCTGTCCAGCGCGGTGTTCAGCGGCGATCTGGAGCGCGCCACGCGATTTGCGCGGCGGATCAAGGCAGGCATGACCCATGTCAACGACATCCCGGTCAACGACGAGGCCCACGCGCCGTTCGGCGGCGAAAAGAACTCGGGGCTGGGGCGCTTCAACGGCGAGTGGGCCATCGAGGAATTCACCACCGACCACTGGATCAGCGTGCAATCGACACCGCGCACCTATCCGTTCTGATCACCACGCGCCGGGCCAGGGTGTCCGGCGCTGTTCGTTGTGCAGAGGAGACTGTAGATGAAGGTTGCAATCGTCGGCGCAGGCGCCATGGGTGGACTGTTCGGCGCGCGCCTGGCCCTGGGCGGCCACGATGTCACGCTGGTCGAGGCGTCGCAGGCGCTGATCGAGGCAGTACAGCAGCACGGCCTGCGGCTGGTGACCCTGGCGGGCGAACAGCGCGTTCGACTGCCCATCGGCCGGGCCGCCGCGATCAGCGGATCGTTCGACCTGCTGGTGATCTTCACCAAGGGTTTTCATACGGCGGCGGCCATCGCGTCGGTGCGCCACTTGGTCGGCCCAACGACCTGGGCGCTGTCGGTACAGAACGGGCTGGGCAACGCGCAGCTCATCGCCTCGGTGGTGCCTGCCGAGCGGGTGATCGTCGGCATGACCAACCTGCCGGCCGACGTGATCGAGCCCGGCGTGGTGCACAGCGAAGGCGAGGGTCATGTGACGCTCTGGTCGAACGACGGTGCCGACAGCCCAACCCTGCACGAGGTCGCCAGCGCCCTGGACAACGCGGGCCTGCCCTGCCGCGCCGACCCACAGGTGCAGGTCGCCATCTGGGAAAAAGTCGCCTTCAACGCCGTGCTCAACGCGGTGTGCGCGGTCACGCGTCAGACCGTGGGTGCCGTGGGCGCCTGCGACTCGGGTCGCCGTCTGAGCGCCAGCATCGTCGGCGAAACCGTGGCCGTGGCCCGCGCAGCGGGCATCGAGGTCGATGAAGGGCGGGTGATCGGGGCACTCGAACACGCCTTTGCCCATCACCACACGCACAAGCCCTCGATGCTTCAGGACCTGGAAGCCGGTCGCAGGACCGAGATCGACTTCATCAACGGCGCCGTGGTCGCTCGCGCGGAAGCGCTGGGGGTGCAGACGCCGGTGTTGCGCACGCTGCTCGACCTGGTCAAGCTGAGCGAAACGGTGGCCTGACCCGCGGTCGACGCCGCACCGCAGCACGATCCATCGATCTGACTGATGATCACTATCGAACGGCCTGCTTATGGAGCAGGCCGCAAGCCCTCCTATAATCGCCTTCCATTTTCCCCCGCCTCACTCGCCTGCCCCAGGCGACCTCTTCTTGGAATCTGCATCATGCCAAGCCCGAACTCGGCCCATCAGGGCCGCCCCGAACATGCGCAACAAAGCCTGCTCCAGCAATGGCTGGCGATCCTCTCTGTTGCCGTCGGCGCCTTTGCCCTGGTGACCAGCGAATTCCTCCCGGTCGGTGTCCTCAACGATGTCGCCGCCGACCTGGGTATCAGCGCCGGTCACGCCGGGCTGATGGTCACCCTGCCCGGCATCATGGCTGCCCTCGCTGCGCCGTTGCTGTCGGTGAGCATCGGCGCGCTGGATCGCCGCTACCTGCTGGTAGGCCTGACGTTCAACATGATCGTGGCCAACGCCGTGGTGGCCTACGCCAGCGATTTCAATCTGCTGCTGCTCGGCCGCGTGCTGCTGGGCATCAGCATCGGCGGCTTCTGGGCCACCGCCATCGCCTTGAGCGGACGTCTGGCGCCACGGGGCGTCGGCGTCGGTCAGGCGAACTCGATCATCATGGCCGGCGTGACCCTCGCCACCGTACTGGGGGTGCCGGTGGGCACCTGGCTCAGCGGCCTGATGGGCTGGCGCATGACCTTCCTGGTCACAGCGCTGGTGGGCGTGCCGGTGCTGCTGGCCCAGGTGTTCCTGCTGCCACGGCTGACCCCGGAAAAGGCCATTCGGGTCAGCGACCTGCCGGCCCTGTTCCTCAATCCTTTGGCCCGGGTGGGCCTGATCGCCGTGCTGCTGATCGGCCTGGCGCATTTCGCCGCCTACACCTACGTCGCACCGTTCTTCAAGGAACGCGCCGGCTTCGACGGGCCGACCATCGGCTCGCTGCTGCTGCTCTACGGTGTGGCCGGAGTGATCGGCAACCTGTTCGCCGGCTATGCTGCCAGTCGCAGCGTGCGCTACACCCTGCTGCTGGTGGCCCTGCTGATCGGCACCAGTACCGCGCTGTTCCCCACCTTTGCCACCAGCCTGACCGGTGCGCTGATGCTGATTGCCCTGTGGGGGTTCGCCTTTGGCGCGTTTCCAGCCTGCGCCAACATCTGGATGTTCGTGGTCGCGCCCAAGGACGTGGAGCGCGGCATGCCGCTGTTCGTGGCGATGTTCCAGGTCATCATCGCCCTGGGTTCGTTCTTCGGTGGGCGCATCGTCGATCAGTTCGGCAGCCCGATGCTGCTGAGCCTGGCCACGGCACTGGTCGGCTGCGGCTTCGTCACCGTGCTGGTGCTTGGGCGCCACGTGAGCAACAGCGCTGCCACGCAACCTGCTTGAACGGCCTGGATCACGCAATAATTCACTCTTCTGAGCGCTAGGGACGGCACACAGAGGCGATGGATCTCAAATCCACACCACTCTTAGCAAGCCATGCGCGCTGCGCCCACGTATGATTGGATCCAATAAATTGGAGCCTCGTGCATGCAAGCCTTGGAGATGGACTATCGATCTGGCGAACACATCGCCAGCCACTGTCACGCCGAAGATCAACTGCTCTACGCCGCCTGCGGCGTGATGCGCGTGAGCAGTGAACGCGGCAACTGGGTGATTCCCGGCGGCCACGCCTTGTGGGTGCCGGCCGGGGTCAGCCACGCCCTGCACATGCAAGGTGCGGTGTGCCTGCGGACCTTGCTGCTCGACGGCCAGGCCGAGCGCTGCCAACTGATCGTGGTATCGGGGCTGCTGCGCGAGCTGATCCTCGCCGCTTCGCGCATGCTCGGCGCGCAGGAAGGCGAACATGTGCGGGCGCTGATCCGCCGTGAACTGGCCCATGCCCGGCGCGTCGAAGGGTTCGTGGCGATGCCCGAGCATGCCCGTCTGCGCGCCTGGTGCGAGCGCTTCCTCGAAGAGCCTTCCCAAGAACTGAGCCTCGAGGCTTGTGGTGCGCAGTTGAACATGAGCGCCCGTAACGTGGCGCGGCTGTTTCAGCGCGAGTTGGGCATGTCCTGCGGCGAATGGCGCGCGCGGGCGCGGGTCATGCTCAGTCAGCAGCACCTGGCCGCTGGCAGGCCGATCCTGGCCGTGGCGCTGGAGCATGGCTATCAGAGCGCCAGCGCCTTTGCCGCCATGTTCAAACGCATTCTCGGGCATGCACCCAGCGACTGGCAGCTTGGTGTGCTGGGCGGTGCGCAGGCGCAGGATCGCTGAGCCCCAGGTTGTCCTTAGCACGCGCGGACTTGTCCCGTTGGCGACAGCACCCTGGGGGTCGGGCTCCTTAAGCTTGCAGCACGACCTTTCAAGCGACCGATGCGATGTTTCCACCTTTTCCCTTGCGCTACCCTGCCCGCTGCGGGCTGACCCTTGGCGCGCTCGTCCTGCTCGCCGCCTGCGCCGGGCCACCTGCGCCGCAAGACCCGCCTGCCGTGATACCGGACGGGCCATTGCGTGATCTGCCAGCCGGTCTTGAGCAACGCCCGTTGCCCGAACGCTGGTGGGCGCTGTTCGACGATGCGCAGCTCAACCGCTGGGTCGAGCAGGCCCTGGCGCACAACCAGGACCTGGCCCAGGCCGAAGCCAACGTCCAGGCCCTGCTGGCAGGCATTGGCGAAATCGACTCAAGACGCTGGCCGTCGACCGAGCTGACCCTGGGCGCCACCTACGGCAAGCGCAGCGACGAGCAGACCCTGGCCGAGGTCAACGACCGCCACGCGCCGAGCCAGTGGCAGTTCAGCCCCGGCATCGAACTGGCTTACCAGCTCGACCTGTGGGGCCAAGTGCAGGCCAGCCTGCAACGGGCACGCGCCCAGGCCCAGGCCGGCCGCGCCGCCCTCGAACAGGTGCGCTTGCAAGTGGCCACCCAGACGACCCGCGCCTACCTCGACCACTGCGTGGCCAGCGCCAGCCTGGTCCAGGCCCGGCAGTCCCTGGACTCGCTCGAACGCAGCGTGCGCCTGAGCGAGCGCCAAGTGCAGGCCGGCGTGACCACCCAACTGGACAGCGAGCGGCTGCTGGGCCTGCGCGAGCAGGTGCGCGCGCACATGCCGATGCTCGAAGCCCGGCAGCAGATCGCCCGCTTCGAGCTGGCCTTGCTCAGCGGCCAGGCCGATGCCCGCCCGCTCGATCGCTGCACGGTCATTCCCACGCTGTCCGCACCCTTGCCCGTGGGCGATGGCTGGCACCTGCTGCAACGTCGCCCCGACGTGCGTCAGGCCGAGCGCGAACTGCGCGCTGCCAGGCTGCAGATCGACATCGCCCAGGCCGACCTGTATCCGCAGGTGAGCTTCGGCGCCGCATTCACCGCCGCCGACTCACACCCGCATCGGCTCGGCAGCAGCCGCGCCATGACCTTCGCCATCGGCCCGCTGATCAGTTGGCAGTTTCCCAACCTCAAGGCCAACCGCGCCCGCCTCGACAAGGCCCGGGCGCTGGCCGACGGCCAAGTGGCGCACTACCGCAGCGTGGCGTTGGCCGCCCTCAAGGACGTGCGTGAGGCGCTGGCTCGCTACGACGGCGACCGACGCCACGTGCAGGGGCTGGATGCGGCGCTGCAGCACAGCCAGCGCGGCTACGCCCTGGCTGACGCCGGTTACCGCGCCGGCAGCCTGGACGGCCTCGCCCTGCTCGACAGCGAACGCGAGCTGATCACCCTGCGCGCCACGCAAGTGCTGGCGCGCGGTCGCCTGGCCCAGGCCCAGGTCAACCTGTTCCGCGCCCTTGGCGGGCGCTGGCAAACCACCGAAATGGACGTGCGACCATGAACACTGCCGTAACCCCTGACGATGCGCTTGCCACTGCCCATGCCAAGCGTCAGGCCGCCCGTCGCCGCCTGTTCTGGGCCGGCGCGGCCGGCCTGGCGGGCCTCGCCGTGCTGGCCTACGGCGGCCACTGGTGGAGCACCGGACGTTATCTGGAAACCACCGACGATGCCTACGTGCGCGCCGACTGGGTGGCCCTGAGCCCACGGGTGGCCGGCTATGTGGCCGAGGTCATGGTCGAAGACGACCAGCCGGTGCACGCCGGCGACGTGCTGGTCAAGCTGCGCAGCGACGATTACCGCGCCCGTCTCGACCAGGCGCAGGCGGCGGTGACGCAAGCGCAGGCCGCGCTGAACGTCGCCAAGGCCAGACAGCAGATCGCCGCCGAGGGCATCCATCAGCAGCGCGAGGCGATCCTCAAGGCCGAGGCCACGCAACGCAGTGCCGCCGCCGAACGTCGCCGCAGTGCGTTGGACCTCACGCGCTATCGTGGCTTGGTGCGCGACCACGCCGCGACCGCCCAGCGCCTGGAAAGCGCCCGTGCCAGTGCGGACCAGGCCGAGGCCAACTGGCAAGGCGCGCAGGCGGCGTGGCGCGAGGCGCGCTCGACCCTGGCCATGGTCCAGGCGCGCGCCACCGAGGCGGGCGCAGTGCTCGAGCAGCAGCAGGCGGCGCTGGTCCAGGCCCAGGCGCGGCAGACGCTGGCCGAGCAGGACGCGCAGGACACGCTGATCCGCGCGCCCATCGCCGGGGTGGTCGGCCAGCGCCGCGTGCGTGCCGGTCAATACGTGGTGCCGGGCCAACCGCTGCTGGCAGTGGTGCCGGTGCAGCAGGCCTACGTGGTGGCCAACTACAAGGAAACCCAATTGGCGCGTATGCGCCCCGGACAACCGGTGCAGATCCGCGTCGACAGCTTTTCCGAGGCGCGCCTGCACGGCCGGGTCGCCAGCTTCTCGCCGGCTTCGGGCAATGTCTTCGCCCTGCTGCCGTCGGACAACGCCACCGGCAACTTCACCAAGATCGTCCAGCGCTTTCCCGTGCGTATCCTGCTCGACAACCCCGCCGAGGGCATCACCCTGTTGCCCGGCATGTCGGTGCTGACCAGCGTCGACACCCGCGCGGAGCCTGGCGATGAGCACTGAACGCACGGTCTCGCTGCGCGCCTGGGTGGCGGTACTGGGCGGGCTGCTGGGCTGCTTCATGGCTGGGATTAACGTGCACGTCACCAGCGCGGCGCTGCCGGAAATCCGCGGCTCGCTGGGCGCCAGCTTCGAGGAAGGCTCGTGGATCTCCACGGCCTACCTGGTGGCGGAAATCGTCATGATTCCGCTGACGGCCTGGCTGGTGGAGGTGTTCGCCCTGCGCCGGGTGATGTGGACCGGCTCGTTCATTTTCCTGCTGGCCTCGGTGGCCTGCTCCTGGGCACCGAACCTGGAGGCGATGATCCTCCTGCGCGTGATCCAGGGCGCCGCGGGGGCGGTGCTGATCCCGCTGTCGTTCCAGTTGATCATCACCGAGCTGCCGCCCAGCCGCATGCCCATGGGCATGGCGCTGTTCAGCCTGGCCAACAGCGTGGCCCAGGCCGCTGGTCCGTCGCTGGGCGGCTGGCTGACGGACGCCTATTCGTGGCGCTGGATCTTCTACCTGCAACTGATTCCCGGGGTGGCGTTGCTGGCAGCCATCGCCTGGTCCATCGACGCCCGTGCGCTGCGCCTGGAGCTGCTGCGCAAGGGCGACTGGCTGGGCATCACGGCGATGGTGCTGGGCCTGGGCGGGCTGCAGATCGTGCTGGAGGAAGGTGGCCGTCTGGACTGGTTCAGTTCCTCCTACATCCTCGGCATGAGCCTGATGGCGGGTATCGCCCTGGTGGTGTTCGTGCTCAGCCAGCTATTGGGCACGCGTGCCTTCATCAACCTGCGGCTGCTGGGGCATTACAACTTCGGCGTGGCCAGCGTGGCGATGTTCATCTTCGGCGCGGCCACCTTCGGGCTGGTGTTCCTGGTGCCCAACTACCTGTCGCAGTTGCAGGGCTTCAGCGCCCGCGACGTGGGCGTGGCGCTGATCGCCTATGGCCTGGTGCAACTGCTGCTGGCGCCGCTGATGCCCAGGCTGATGCAGTGGACCAGCGCCAAGTTCATGGTCGCCAGCGGGTTTCTGATCATGGCGCTGGGCTGCTGGCTGGGTGCGAGCCTCACGGCCGACAGCGCCGACAACGTGATCATCCCCTCGACTGTGGTGCGCGGCATTGGCCAGCCGTTCATCATGGTCGCGCTGTCGGTACTGGCGGTCGCCGGACTGGACAAACGCGAGGCGGGCTCGGCTTCGGCGGTGTTCTCCATGCTGCGCAACCTCGGCGGCGCCATTGGCACGGCGGTGCTGACGCAGATCGTGGCCACCCGCGAGCGGGTGCACAGCGAGCGTATTCATGAGCATGTGACGGTGTTTTCCGCAGGCGTACAAGAGCGGATCGGCCAGCAGACCTGGCTGGCCCATCCGCAGCAGATGCTTGAAATGCTGGCGACGACGGCCCGTCGCGAGGCCTATCTGATGGCCTACAGCGACGCGTTCTTCCTGGCGTGCCTGGCGCTCACCGGCTGCGCGCTGGCTTCGCTGCTGCTGCGCGGTAGACGGGCTGGGAGCGCCTGAAAGGTTGCGATCAGGGCTCAACGTTCAGCGCCCTGCGTTGCTCGTACCCATCAAGCCCGCTCATGGATCACACGCGTACAAAGCCAAGTCCGCCCCTGCCCCTCAGCGCTGCAAACAGCGCTGGTAGCGCCCATCCACCCGTTCGGCGAACCAGGCGGTGGTCAGCGTGCGGGTGATCTTCGGGCTCTGCAGCACGATCCCAGGCAACACCGCGCGCGGCAGCGGCTTACCGGCCTGGGCATCGGCCAGGGCGAACACGCCGCGATACAGCGCGCTGTCTTCCAGCGCCAGGCTGTTTTCCAGCGCCAACTGGCTGCGGATCTGCGGGTTGCGCAGCCCCAGCTTCGTGCCGAGGCGGCGTGCGGCGCGCTCCGTGGTGCCCGGCAGCAACGCGCCCGGGGCGATCAAGTCGCCATCCAGCGCCAGCGCAGTGCCCGTCACCCGGCTCAGCGCCGCCTGAAACGCCGCGTTGCGGCTGGCGTACCAGCCGGCGTTGTAGTCGGCGAAGCGATACAGCGGCCGCTCGTAGTGGGCCGGGTAGCCCAGCAGGTGGGCGATGCCGAAGTACAGGCCGCCACGGCGGGTGAACACCTCCTGACGCAGGCTGCCCTCGTGCGCATAGGGGTAGTCCTGGGCATGACGTTGGGCGAAATCGACGCTGACCTGCATCGGCCCGCCGGTGCGCACCGGGTTGAAACCGCCGAGCAGCGACTCGCCCAACGGCAGGCCGGCGAGGAAGTCGTCGAACAGGGCGCTGAGCTGCCCTTCGCTGCGCACTGCCTGCAAGCGTTGCTGGTACGTCTGGCCATTGGCCGAACGGGTATTGAGCGCACCGTCGACCAGCAGACCGGGAATGTGCAAGCGTGCGGCGCGGCGGTCGATTTCCTCACGGGCAATGCGCCCCAGGTTCGGCACCTGCGGATCGGCGCTGAACGTCGACTCCTGCTCGGTCACCGCCAGCACCGCGCACAGGTTGCTGCGGCTGGGCTCCAGGCGCTGGGCGGCGAAAGCCACCTGAATATCCTCGGCCCAGCCCTGGCGATCCTTGAGCGTGGTGGGCAACAAACGCAGAAGCTCGGCCCGCATCTGGGCAGGATCGGCGCTCGGCGCCTGCTCCCGACGCCCGGCGCAGCCCTGGAGCACGGCCAGCAGCAGTAACGCGCTGGCCAACCACACGCGGTTCAGGAGCGCTCTCCCACCAGGTAGGTTTTGCTGATATGGCGGAACAGCGGATGACTGGCACTGCCCAGCAGCTCGAACAGCACCATCTCGCCGGTGACGATCTGCGCCCCAGCATCGCGCATGCGCGCCAGACCCGCCGCCTTGCTCGCCGGCGTGCGGCTGTCGCAGACATCCTCGACCACGAACACCTGCTTGCCCAGCGCCAGCAGGCCCAATACCGTCTGCAGCACGCAGACGTGGGTTTCCATGCCACAGACGATCACCTGCTCGCGCGCCAGCAGGCTGGGCGGCAGGCAGTCGGCAGCCACGCACGAGAAATGCAGCTTCTGCACCACCTCGGCCTGGGGGGTGGCGGCCTTGAGCTCACTCAGGGTCGGGCCTAGGCCTTTGGGGTACTGCTCGGAGATGACCGTCGGAACATCGAGCTCGGCGCTGGCGGCCAGCAGCCAGCGGGCGCGCTCACGCATGCCCTGCGGGTCGCTCATGGCGCCGATCAGGCGTTCCTGGATATCGACCACGAGCAGCGTGGCCTGGCGGGGATCGATGAGCATGGGGACGGCCCTTGTCCTGAAGAAAGGGCCCAGCCTCCCGCAGGACAAGGGCCGCGTCAATCACGCGGTCAGGCGATGGGGCTCCAAGGCTGCGGTCAGCGTGGCCAGCACGCGGTCCTCATGCTCATGGATGAAGAAGTGCCCACCGGGGAATCGCTCCAGCGAGAACTCGCCCAGGCTTTCCCGGCTCCAGGCCAGCAGTTGCTCCTCGGTGGCGCGGTCGTCCGTGCCGCCGAGCACGTGCAGCGGGCAACGCAGCGGCGCGCGCTGGCGGTAGGCGTAGCGCCCGCACAGCAGAAAATCGGCCCTGAGCACCGGCAAGGTCAGGCTCATCAGCTCCTGGTTGGCCAGCACGTCTTCGGGCGTGCCTTGCAGCTCACGCAGTTCGTCGATCAGCTCGGCGTCGCTTCTGGGCTCGCGCCAGTTGGCACCGTCATAGCCTTCGCGGCGCGTGGGCGCGGCCGTGCCGCAGGCGAACAGCGCCACCGGTGGCGGACAGCCCAGGGCTTGCAGTTCATGGGCCAGCTCGAAGGCCAGCAGCGCACCGAGGCTATGGCCGAGCAACGCATAGGGCGTGCTGGCGGCCAGGCGCTGCTCGTTGGCCAGTTGCCGGGCCAGGCCCTGCATGTCGGTGTGCAAAGGCTCGGCCAGTCGCGCACCGCGCCCCGGCAGCTCGACCGGACGCACCTGCAGCCAGGCCGGCAGCTTGCGCCGCCAGCGGCTGTAGACCATGGCGCTGGCACCGGAGTACGGCAGGCACAGCAGGTTGAGTGCGCTCACCGCTTACTGCGCCGCCGCTTCGGCCATCTTCTGGCGCAGGCTTAGCGGACGCATGTCGGTCCATACCTCGTCGATGTAGGCCAGGCACTCTTTTTTCAGCCCGCTCTTGCCCACAGCGTGCCAGCCGGCGGGAATCGCCTTGTAGTCCGGCCAGATCGAGTACTGCTCCTCATGGTTCATCACAACCTGGAACACGATGTCGTCGCGGTCGAATACGGAAGTCATTGGCAATCTCCTTGGGATGATGGTGGCCCGGTCCTTCTGGACCCAGGGCAGCTCTGAGGGTAACGAAAGCCGCGCGCAGAAAATTATGCCGTGTTGACCGCCACGGTCTGCGGCAAAAATAATCCATCTGTCCGCTGCGGGTGAAATCAGCGCCACGCGAAGGTCTGAAGACTATCCCGCCGACCTAATGCCTGACACGCCCTGGAGACTCTGGTGCCTATCCAAGACCACCCCGAAGACTACAACGACCTCAAGCGCGCCGTCGCCCTGCTCGAGTCGCCTTCGCTCACCGCCAAGCTCTCGGCCTTGATCGGCTCGCCCATCGAAGGCGCGGTCAAGGCCCTGCCCGGCCCGGTGGCCAAGCGCATCAACGGCGCGGTCAAGGCCGCGTTGCACACGTCGGCCGAGGCGGCGCTGTGGAGCCTGGACAACCGTCCGCACACGGCCGCCTCGACGCGCCTGCATAAATTCTACGCCGCCACCTGCGGCGCGCTCGGCGGCGCTTTCGGTGCCCCGGCGCTGTTCGTCGAACTGCCGGTGTCCACCACCTTGATGATGCGCGCCGTCGCGGACGTGGCGCGCAGCGAAGGCTTCGACCTGAGCGAGCTGAGCACCAAGCAGGCGTGCATCGAAGTGTTCGCCTTGGGCGGTCCCAGCGACAGCGACGACGCCGCCGAAACCGGCTACTACCTGACCCGCAGTTTCACCAGCCGCACCTTGCAGCATGTGTCCCGCGAGTTGGCTGAAATCGCCGCCCGCCAGGGCGCCTCGGCGGTCAAGAACCTCAATCCGGCGCAGGCCGGCAAGTGGCTGGCGCTGCTGATCGAGAAAGTCGCCACGCGCTTCGGGGTGACCATTTCCAGCAAGTTCGCCGCCCAGGCCGTGCCGGTCATCGGCGCGGTGACCGGGGCAACGATCAATACCCTGTTCACCCGTTTCTACCAGGACATGGCGCGCGGCCATTTCATCGTCAAGCGACTGGAGGCGCGCTACGGGTTCGATGAGGTCAGGGCGGCGTATACCGCGTTGAGTCAAAGCCGACCACGCACCCATTGAGATTCCCGGCCATACTTGGGAGCGGATCACGGATCAGGGGGCATGGCATGCACGTGGTGGTAGTGGGCGCAGGCGTCATTGGCCTGTCGAGCGCGCTGTACCTGGCGCGGGCCGGGCTCGAGGTCACGCTGGTCGAGCGTAACCAGGACGTGGCGCTGGAAACCAGCTTTGCCAATGGCGGGCAGTTGAGCTACAACAACGTCGCGCCCCTGGCCGACCCGTCGGTGCTGGGCCACCTGCCCCGCTGGCTGTTGTCGCGCGAAGCCCCCCTGCACCTGCGACCGCGCCTGGACCCTCGGCAGTGGCGTTGGTGCCTGGCGTTCCTGCGAGCGTGCCGGGCATCGCGGGTCGAGCAGACCTTCGGCGAAATGCTCAGTCTGTCGTTGCGCAGCCAGACGCTGATGACCGAGCTGCTGCAGCACATCCCCATCGACTTCGACCTGCGCCACAGCGGCAAGCTGATCATCCATCGCAGCGCCGCCTCATTGAGCGCTGCCGCGAGACTGCTCGAACGTCAGCAGGCAGCCGGCGCCCGTCACCAGGTGCTCAGCGCGAGTGAGTGCACCGTACTGGAGCCGGCATTGGCCGCGATGGCTGAACGTCTGGCGGGCGGGATCTTCACGCCAGGGGATGCGGTCGGTAACTGCCGTCTGTTCTGCGAGGGTGTGAAACGGCAATTACAGGGGATGCGCAACGTGCGTTTGCACTTGGGTGAAGCGGTCAGCGGCTTCGAGCGGCGCGGTTCGCGGCTTGCCGCATTGAGGTTGGGCGAGGATCGCCTGCCGGCCGATGGTTTCGTGATCGCCTGCGGTATCGCCAGCGTCCCGTTGGTCAAGCCGCTGGGCATCGACCTGCCGCTCTACCCCCTGCGCGGTTACACCCTGAGCGTGCAGCCGAACGAGAACCTCAGCCTGCCGAAAATCAGCATCACCGATGCCAGCCGCAAGATCCTCTACGCGCCGCTTGGGGATTCGTTGCGCATCGCTGCGATGGTGGATCTGGGCGCACGCACAGCGCACGCCCCCGAGCGCCGCATCGCCCTGCTCAAGCGGCAGGTCGGCGAAGTGTTTCCCGCCCTGGACTTGCGCCAGATCCAAGCCTGGGCGGGCCTGCGCCCGGCCACTGCGCTGGGCAAGCCGATCATCGACCGGGCGCCGGGCCTGGACAACCTGTGGCTCAATGTCGGTCACGGCCCACTGGGTTTCACCCTGGCCTGCGCCAGCGGCGAGGGCCTCGCTCGACTGATCGTCCAGACGCAGCCGCCAGTGGACCTGGCGCCCTTCAGCCTGGCAGCCCATGGCGCGGGCAACTGACGCTCAGGCATGCACCCAGCGCCGATGCAGTCCACGTGCCAGGGCGTCAAGTAAAAAGCCCAGCGCACCGATCAACAGCACCATCGCCATCAGTTCCGAATAGGCCAGGCGGTCGCGGGTGTCGAGGATGAAATAGCCCAGCCCGGCGCTGACGCCAAGCATCTCGCACGGCACCAGCACGATCCACAGGATGCCGATGGCCAAGCGCACGCCCGTCAGCACATGGCCGATCACGCCGGGGACGATCACCTTGCACAGGGTTTCCCAGCGCGTGGCGCTGAGGCTGCGCGACAGTTGCAGCCAACGCGGGTCGAGCTGACGCACCCCCGCCGCCGTGTTGAGCAGGATCGGCCATAGCGCGGCGAAGGCCAGCAGGAAGTAGATTGGCTGATCGCCCACGCCCATCAGCATCACCACCACCGGCATCCACGACAGCGGCGAGATCATGCGCAGGAACTGGAAGGCCGGCGTGGTCGCCGCCTCCAGGTGCCGGTAGCTGCCCACCAGCAGCCCCAGCGGCACGCCGATCAATAACGCCAGCAGCAGGCCGATGAGGATGCGCTTGAGGCTCACCCAGATGTGCCCGTAGACCTCCCCGTGCGCCAGCAACTCGGCAAGGCTGGCCAAGGTGGCCTGGGGTGAGAAACGCGCCGACAAACCATCGGCCTCGCCGAACACCCGCACCCCGGCCCACCACAACAGCAACAACGCCACCAGTCCGGCCAGGCCCAGGGCAGCATGGATCACAGGCTTGCGCATCAGTCCGCGAACTCCTCGCTGCGCTCGAAGCTGTCGGCGATGCCGAACACCGAGGGCCCGCCCACTGCGGCGATGGCGTTGCGCACGAAGCGGTCGTCGACCAGGTCACGGGCCGTCTGCGCAGGATCGAGCGCTGCGAGGAAATCGCTCTGGCCCTCGATCAGGGTGTTTTTCAGGCGCTTGACCAGTTCCTCGGTGTAGCTGGGGAACGGGTACGGCTGGAAGTCGATGCGCCGTTCATCCCACTGCGCATGGCGAATGGCGCCGCTGGCCAGGTAGGCGGCGCGGTCCTCTGCCGAGGGCGCCAGGACCTTGGTCAGCACGGCCGGTTCGTGCGGGGTGTACTTGTTCGGGCCGGCCTTGGACAGCAGCGCAGCCGCCTCGGCGCGGTGCTCGCGGGTCCACTGCTGGGCCTTGACGATGGCGTTGACCACTTTCTGCGACCACTCGGGACGGTTGTTCAGGTCGTGCTCGTGCATGAACACCACGCAGCAGGCATGGTTGCGCCAGACATCGCCGGTGAAGCGCTGCACGCGCCCGACCTTGAGGTTCTCGGCCAGGGCGTTGAACGGTTCGGCAACGATGTAGCCGGCGATGCGCTTGCTCGCCAGGGCCGGTGGCATGTCCGACGGCGGCAGCACCAGCAGGTTCACTTCGTTGGCCGCCAACGCCGCAGTGGCCGGCTTGGAGACCGCGGTAAGGCCGCTGTCGGCGAGCATCTGCTGCAGCACCACGTTGTGAATCGAGTACCAGAACGGAATCGCCACGGTCTTGCCGCCCAGTTGCTTCATGTCGGTGATGTCCGGTGCCACGGTCAGGCCCGAGCCGCCGACATGGTTCCAGGCCACCACCTTGGCCGGCACCTTGCTGCCGTAGCGCGCCCACACGGTCATCGGCGACAGCAGGTGAATCACGTTGACCTGCCCGGAGATGAACGCCTCGATCACCTGCGCCCAACTGCGCAGCAACACCGGACGCTCGGCCTTGATGCCCTCGGCCTCGAACAGGCCATTGTTGTGTGCCACCAGCAGCGGCGTGGCGTCGGTGATCGGCAAATACCCGATGCGCACCGGCGCATCGGGCTCGGCGGCGGCGCGCGCCTGCAGGCTCGCCAGCATCGGCAGGGCGCCGGCGGCAGTGAGCATGGCGCTGAGCTTGATGAAATCGCGACGCGAAGAGGAAGAGCAGCAATCATCCATGCACATGAACGGACTCCGACGACAGGGGTGAGGAAGGATGTGAGGTGGGGCGGCTCGCCTGCCGTAGGGTTTTCAGTATGTCGATGCGCAGCGCGCCCAGTTCCTCGACCCGCTGTGCACGCGGCTGCGGCAGGTCGATGTGCCATTGGCCCAAGGTGCGCGCCGGGCGATTGCCCAGTAGCAGCACGCGGTCCGACAGCAGCAGCGCTTCGTCGATGTCGTGGGTGATCAGCACCGCCGCGGTATTGTGCGTGGCGATCAATTGCAGCAGCAGTTGCTGCATGTCGGCGCGGGTGACTTCGTCGAGCGCCCCGAAGGGTTCGTCGAGCAGCAGCACTTCGGGCTGACGCGCCAGGCAGCGGGCCAACGCGGTGCGCTGGGCCATGCCGCCGGAGAGTTGCGCCGGGTACTGGTTGCGCGCATGGCTCAGGCCCACCGCCTCGATGGCATGGTCGATCCGCGCCCGGCGCTGATCAGCGGCCAGCTTCGGTTGGCGGGCGAAATCCAGGCCAAAGGCGACGTTCTTCTCCAAGCTCAGCCAGGGCAGCAGGCTCGGGTCCTGAAAGGCCACGGCCAGACGCGGGTGCGGTCCTTGCAGCGGCTGGCCATGCAGCGACACGCTGCCGCCGCCAGGCTGCTGCAGCCCCGCCAGCACCCGCAGCAGACTGGACTTGCCAACGCCGCTGGGCCCCAGGATGGTCACCACCTCGCCAGGCGCCAGGCGCAGGTCGAAATGTTCCAGCACCGCCTGCCAGCCGCCGCCGCGCGGGTAGCCCAGGCTGATGGCGCGGGCTTCGAGCAGCACGTCGGTCATACACTGGCCGCCTGGCGCTGCAGCTCGGCGCGCAGTTGCACCAGGCTCGGGGTGACGATCGGCACGAACGCCGACTCGCGCCAGCGGCGGGCGAAGCCTTCGCCATAGGCGGTCAGGTAAGCCTTGCCGCCGCTGGCCTGCAGCTCCATCTGCACAGCATCGGCGGCGCTTTCGGCCAAGGTGATGCGCAGTTTGAACAGCGCCGCGGGCTGGGCCAGGAAACGCCCATCGAGCAGGCCTTGCTTGAGCTCGCCGACGGTATTTTCCAGGCGCTCGCGCAGCACCTGCTCGGCCTCAGCGAGGAACGAGCCACGCCCCTGCAAGTGCTCGCGCACCTCATCCAGGGCACGTCGCGCCAGGCCGATGGACATGCCGCATTGCAGCGCCAGGAACGCCGGGCGCACGCGCGGCAGGAACTCGCGTGCGTTGTCGTGCAGCAGCCAACTGCGGTCCAGTTGCACCTGATGGAACGCCAGCGCAGCCGTGCTGCTCGATTGCAGGCCCATCAGTTGCAGGTCGTCGGAGCGCTCCAGGCCCACGCTGGCGGAGGGAATAGCCATGACGAAGGGTGCCTGGCCCTGTTCGGCCTCGATTGCGGCGGCCACCACGAAACCGCTCTGGCGCAGGTTGGTGACCCAGTGCAGGCGGCCCTCGAGAATCCAGCCATCGGCCTGGGCACGCGCCTGCACCTGCAGGGCCTCGATGCCCGAGAGGAACTTCATGGCGTTGGACAAGCCGGTGGCACCGGCCAATTCACCGCTCAGCAGGTCGGCCAGCAGACGCTCGCGCAGCGCCTCGTTGGGGCTGTGCAACAGGTATTCGATGAAGGCGCGTTGCCCCCAGCAGACGAACGCCGAGGCCAACGAACGGCTGGCGATGGCGGCGATGGCCTCCACCGCATCAGTGACGTCGCCACCGCTGCCGCCCAGCGCCGGCGCGATGCCGACGCGCAGCACCTGCGATTCGGCGATGTGCCCCAGGACCCGGTGCGGGTCGCACTGGCCCTGGTCGATTGCCTCGGCATTGGCATCCAGCCAGTGACGAAATGCAGTATCAAGCATGTCCCTACTCCTTTGATCACGCCGGGTGCCGGCAACGGGCGCGGATTACGCCTCGGGCTGCCAGCGGTATTGGCTCAGTTGGTCGTTGAGCGGCGTTTGGGCGAACACATTAGCAAAGTTGCACAGCGTCGCCAGGCTCACGCCCAAAATGACTTCCAGCGCGTTGCCCTCGGTGAAGCCGGCGTCGCGCAGGGCCTGGTAGGTGGCGTCGCTGACGTTGCCACGGGTGGCGATCACTTCGCGGGTGAATGCGGCCAGGGTTTCGTAGCGCGCATCGGGCAGCTCGCCACGGGCGCGCAGGGCATCGACCACGGCGGGCGGCAGCTTGGCCTTGTTCAGGGCCACGGCAGTATGGCCGGCCACGCAGAAATCGCAGCCGTGATTGGTCGCGGCGATCAACTGCACCACTTCACGCTCGGCCAAGGTCAGCTCGGACTTGCCATTGAGTGCCGACACGGTCACATAGGTTTCCAGCGCCGCCGGGGCGTTGGCCAGGATGCCCAGCAGGTTGGGGATGAAGCCGGAATTCTTCTGCGCGCTCTCGAGGAACGGGCGCGCCGCTTCCGGGGCGCTCTGCAGAGTGTGTAGAGTAATGCGCGAGGACATGGAGGGGTCTCCTTTGACAGTGTCCCTACAGTCTGTTGGTTATAAGAAGCTGCATCCATATTCATCAGTCGCCTTTCCTTGCTCCTGAGTCTTTGCATTAGATGATTTCGTCTTGCCATCTCGTCGATTGGTTATTAGAGGGTCTGGAGTTCGATGCCAGCCTGTTCCACGTGGGCCGTTACTGCGGCGGCTGGCACGCCAGCACGCAGGGGATGGGCCGCGCCAGCTTCCACCTGGTGGTCCAGGGGCATTGCTGGCTGCACCTGGACGGCCAGCCCGAGCCGCTGCGCCTGGACAGCGGCGATGCGGTGTTCCTGCTGCGCGACTTGCCCTACCGGCTGTCCAGCGACGCCGATGCGCACGACGCCTGCGCTCAGCCGCGACGCAGCATGCAGCCCCTGGACCTGGAGGCCGGCGACGGTGTGGGCCTGGTGTGCGGCTTCTTCCAGTTCCAGTCCGGGCTGTCGTCGCTGATCGTCGAGGGGCTGGCCGACTGGATCGTGCTGCGCGCCGAAGACCCTGCCGGAAGCGCTGCGCGGGCGCTGTTCGAGTTGATCCTGCAAGAGTGCCGACGGGTACCCGCGCCGTCGCAGACCTTGCTCGAACGCCTCACTCACCTGTTGTTCCTCTACGTGCTGCGCCAGCATGGCCAAGGTGCAGACTCGCTGGGCGGCCTGATCGCCCTCGCCCGCCAGCCGGCCTTCGCCGGACTGCTCGAACGCCTGATCGATGCGCCGGGCCAGCCCTGGACCCTGGAAAGCATGGCGGCCTGCGCCGGTCTGTCGCGCTCGGCCTTTTTCAAGCGTTTCAACGAACTGGCCGGACAGTCGCCAGGCCAAGTGCTGCTGGCGCTGCGCATGCGCCATGCCTGCCAGTTGCTGCGCGCGGGCAATACCGTGGAACAGGTCGGCGCGCAGGCCGGCTATCAGTCGGTGGCGGCCTTTACCCGAGCCTTCGCCAAGGCGGTCGGGGTGCAACCGGGTGCCTATCGAAAGCAGCATGAACTCAAAGGTTGAATAGCCGCAGAGAGGGATCTGCGCCTCGACTTTGGTCGAATCCTGCTGCTGAGGCGTTTACCCGTATTTCGCCTCTTTTATCGACTCGATGTCGACACACTCTATCAAGTGACGCCTGCCAGCCCTGCGACAATCCGTCACAAAACAAAATGTACCAACTTGTTAATTAGCTTGCTAAGGGCTTAGACTTCGCACATTCCACCTGCGAGATCCCTGGCATGAACAACTCACCCCGCGCCTCCGGCGCCTCAACCTTCATCCTTCTAGGACTGGGCGTGATCATCGCCCTGCTCGGCCTGTTGCTGGCCGCCGGCGGCATCAAGCTGGCCGGCCTGGGCGGTTCCTGGTACTTCCTGATCGGCGGCGCGGCCATGACCCTGTCCGGGCTGCTGATCGCCCGCCGCAAGACTGCGGGCGCTTGGCTGTACGCGGCGTTCCTGATCGGCACCCTGATCTGGGCGCTGGCTGACGTCGGCCTGGTGTTCTGGCCGCTGTTCTCGCGTCTGTTCATGTTCGCCGTGATCGGCGTCGTGGTGGCGCTGATCTACCCGCTGCTGGTGAGCGCCGCTGGCGCCCGCGCCGGCCGTGGCGCGTTCGGCGTGGCGGCGGTGCTGGCGGTGGCGGTGGTCATCGCTGCCGGCAACATGTTCGTCGCTCACCCCAGTGTCGCCCCCACCGGTAACGGTCCGGGCCTGACTGCCGTCAAGCCAGGCACCGAGCAGAAAGACTGGGCGCACTATGGCAACACCGAAGGCGGCAGCCGCTTCGCAGCGCTGGACCAGATCAACCGCAGCAACGTCGACCAGCTCAAGGTCGCCTGGACCTACCACACCGGTGACGTGGCCGTGAGCGACGGCAACGGCGCCGAAGACCAGCTCACCCCGCTGCAGGTCGGTGACAAGGTGTTCATCTGCACCCCGCACAACAACCTGATCGCGCTGGATGCCGACACCGGCAAACAGCTGTGGAAGAACGAAATCAACGCCCAATCCAAAGTCTGGCAGCGTTGCCGTGGCATGGCCTACTTCGACGCCACCGTGCCGACCGCCCAGCCGAGCCAGCCCAACAGCACGCCGGTCACTGTCGCCAGCGTACCGGCGGGCGCCAACTGCCAGCGCCGCCTGCTGACCAATACCATCGACGGCCGCCTGATCGCGGTGGATGCCGACACCGGCGCCTTCTGCCAAGGCTTCGGCAACAACGGCCAAGTGGACCTCAAGGCCGGCCTGGGCGACGTGCCAGACTCCTACTATCAGCTGTCTTCGGCCCCCCTGATGGCCGGCACCACCGTGGTGGTCGGCGGCCGCGTGGCCGACAACGTCCAGACCGACATGCCCGGCGGCGTGATCCGTGGCTTCGACGTGATCAGCGGGCAGATGCGCTGGGCCTTCGACCCGGGCAACCCACAAGACCGCCAGGCCCCGGCCGACGGCAGCACCTACGTGCGCAGCACACCCAACAGCTGGGCGCCGATGTCCTACGACCCGGCGATGAACACCGTGTTCCTGCCGATGGGTTCCTCGTCCACCGACATCTACGGCGTAGAACGCAGCAAGCTCGACCACACCTACGGCGCCTCGGTGCTGGCCCTGGACGCCACCACGGGCAACGAGAAGTGGGTGTACCAGACGGTGCACAACGACCTCTGGGACTTCGACCTGCCGATGCAGCCCAGCCTGATCGACTTCACCAAGCCCGACGGCAGCACCGTACCCGCCGTGGTGATCGGCACCAAGGCCGGGCAGATCTACGTACTCGACCGCGCCACCGGCAAACCGCTGACCCAGGTCGACGAAGTACCGGTCAAGCCGAGCAACATCCCCAACGAGCCGTACTCGCCGACCCAGCCTAAATCGGTCGGCATGCCGCAGATCGGCGCGCAGACCCTCACCGAGTCGGACATGTGGGGGGCCACCCCGTATGACCAACTGCTGTGCCGCATCGACTTCAAGAAGATGCGCTACGACGGCCTGTACACCGCGCCAGGCACCGACCTGTCGCTGAGCTTCCCCGGCTCGCTGGGCGGCATGAACTGGGGCAGCCTGTCCACCGACCCGGTGCACGGTTTCATCTTCGTCAACGACATGCGCCTGGGCCTGTGGATCCAGATGATCCCGTCGCAGAACAAAGGCCAGGCCACCTCCGGCGGCGAAGCACTGAACACCGGCATGGGCGCGGTGCCGCTCAAGGGCACGCCGTATGCGGTGAACAAGAACCGCTTCCTGTCGGTGGCCGGCATTCCGTGCCAAGCACCGCCCTACGGCACCCTCACCGCCATCGACATGAAAACGCAGAAGATCGCCTGGCAGGTGCCGGTGGGCACCGTCGAGGACACCGGTCCCCTGGGTATCCGCATGCACCTGCCGATCAAGATCGGCCTGCCGACCCTGGGCGGCACCCTGTCCACCCAGGGCGGGCTGGTGTTCATCGCCGGCACCCAGGACTTCTACCTGCGCGCCTACGACAGCAGCAACGGCGCGGAAATCTGGAAGGCGCGTCTGCCGGTCGGCAGCCAGGGCGGGCCGATGACCTACGTGTCGCCCAAGACCGGCAAGCAGTACGTGGTGATCACCGCCGGTGGGGCGCGGCAGTCCACTGACCGTGGCGACTATGTGATTTCCTACGCCTTGCCTTGAGACCGCGTCGCCTGTTTCGCGGGTGAACCCGCACCTGCAGTCGCGCAACTGCTGTAGGTGTGGGTTTATCCGCAGACAGGCCCTGAAAGACTACCCGAGACCCCGCAATGCCATCCGCAACCCGCATGACCCCTACTCTGTTGCTGGCCCTGGCCAGCACTGCCGTCCTGGCCGACGGCGACCTGATGCAGCGCACCACCCTGAGCGGCGACTGGGGCGGCCTGCGCTCCCAGCTCGAAGCCGACGGCATCCGCTTCACGGGCGACTACAGCGGCGAAACCGCCTACAACGCCCATGGCGGCCAACACCGCTCGGCGCGTTACTCGCAAAACGTCAAGCTCGGCGTGCAGTTCGACCTGTCGAAGCTGTACGGCCTGGACAATGGCGGCAAGGTCCAACTGACGATCAATGACCGTCGCGGCAACAGCGCCTCCGCGGACCTGGTGGGCAACCGCCTGCCGATCCAGGAAAACTACGGTGGCCTGTACACCCGCCTGACCGAACTGAGCTACGAACGCAGCCTGTTCACCCCGGCACTGAACGTGAAGCTCGGCTACATGGCCATGGGCAACGACCTGGGCGGCCTGGACAGCGGCATCCTGTGCAACTTCATGAACGCCGGTTTCTGCGGTCACCCGCTGAACATGTCCGGCGGCAGCGGCTGGACCAACTACCCCAACGCACACTTGGGGGCACGCCTGAAGTACGACTTCTCGCCGTCCTGGCAACTGCGCGTGGCCGCGTTCAACGTCGACCCGCAGAGCAATGGCAATTCCAGCCGCGCCTGGCACCTGGGGCCCAAGCACACCACCGGTACCGTGCTACCGGTGGAACTGGTGTACAAGCTCCAGGGCGAACTGCCAGGCGAATACAAACTGGGCTACTACTACGACAGCTCGAATGTGCGGCGCATCGGCAGCGACCGCGAAGTGGCCGGGCGCGGCGGGCACTACCTGTTGATCGACCAGGCCCTGTGGAACGACCCGACCTCGGCCGGGCGCAGCCTGCATGCCTTCGGGCAGTATTCGGCGTCGAGCAAGGCGGCCTCGCCCTTCACCCGCTGGTACGGCGCGGGCGTGGTGCTGTACAAGCCCTTCGAGGGTCGCCCACGCGACACCTTGGCGCTGGGCTACGGCCGCGCCGTGCCCAACCCGCGCAGCCGTGAGGTGCTGGAAACCTCGGCGTTCGAGGCCGGTCGCGACTTCCCGGACTTGGACAGCGCCGAGCAGTTGATCGAGTTGAGCTATGGCTACCAGGCCACGCCCTGGCTGAACCTGCGCCCCGATGTGCAATACATCATCGAGCCGGGCGCCTTCTCCGGCAAAGCGATCGATAACGCGCTGATCGTGGGCTTGCAGGTCAAAGCGAGCTTCTGAGGCTCAGACCGGACCGTCCCCGCCACCGCCGAGCAAGTCATGGGCATCGAGCAGGCGGTAAGCCACCTGCGGGTTGCGCTCCAGGCCCCGGCGAATAGCAGCGGGAATCGCCTGCCGGGTCTTGCGACACAGGCCCGGCTGGTCCTGCAGCTCGATGACGAAGCCGCGCATGGTGCGCACTTCGTTGTAGCCTGGCGCCACCTGCACACGAATGCCCAACTGCTCGTACAGCTTGGTCTGCAAGTGCTGCAGGTCTTCGAGACTCTTGAGATTCTCCAGGCGTTCGAGCAGGCGCTTTTCCTCCTGCCGCGTCAGCAAGAGGATGCGCTGGGCCTTGGGCGATTGCCCGTGCAGTTGCTCGCGGCCGCAATCGCAGGCGCCGGGAGGACAGGGCTGACGCAGGGGTGGTGTGCTGGACATGCCGGCAAGCATAGCGCTTTCAGCGCTGGCGTCACCCACCCCTACGCGCATTCAAAGGCTCACGCCGAGCGCCTGACGCACAGGCTCGCCGCGACTGTCGTCGGCGGCGCTGACCAAGGCGAAGTTGTAGGCGCCATGGGACCAGTACCGCGCTTCGAGCTGGCCATCCACGCGCTGCCCACTGGGCATCTGCCCGTAGTGCGCGCCCGGCGAGCGCAGGAACAGGCTGATGCGCTGCCCCCCGGCATCCTGGAACACCAGCAATGCCGCCGGACCGTCCTCATTGGCCAGCAGCCGTGCCCCTACTGGCTGCAAGCCGTAGCTGCTCAGGTCCGGCAGTTGACCGACGCGGGCGAAATGGCGACCCAGCCAGGCTTGCAACTGCGCCGGGTCCTTGGCGGCGATATCCAACTGCGCGGTCTGGGCGAACAATTTGTGCGCCTGGACCGCATCAGCCATCGGCAGCAGGCCGGCGAACAAGGTCGACTCTCGGGCTTGCCATCCGCCGAACCCACCCAGCCCCAACGCCAGCACCAGCACCGCCGCCGAGGCCAGACGCTGACGGCGGCGCCGAGCCAGGCGTTGGCGCAAGGGCGCCAGCTCCAGGTGCGGGTTAGGCGGCAGGTCGCTGAAGCCTGCCAAGGCCGCACGCAAGCGCCGGGCGTCCTGGCGCCAGGCTTCGATGCGTGCCGCCTGGTCCGGGTGGGCCGTCAGCCACGCCTCGACCTCGACCCGCCGTGCAGGTGTCAGACGATCATCGACATAGGCGTGCAACTCGTGCTCGGTGGGAATCAGGTCGGTCATTTGAGTCTCCGCAAGGCCGGGGATGCAGGCGTGCCCTCGGTCAGTTCGCGCAACGCGGCGCGGGCGCGCGACAGGCGCGACATCACCGTGCCGATGGGAATGGCCAGGGCCTGGGCGACTTCCTTGTAACTCAGGCCCTCCACGCTGACCAGCAGCAATAGCGCGCGCTGCTCGCTGGGCAGCCGCGCGAAGGCCTGCAGGTCGGCCTGGGCCAGCACGATGCTTTCGGTGTCGTAGCCCAGCGGCTCGTCGGCCTGGGCGCCACGGCCGAACCAACCCAGCCAGCGCGCGTGCAGACGTTCGCGGCGTTTGCCGTCGAGAAACAGCCGATAGAGGATGGTGAACAGCCAGGCCCGGCGGTTTTCATCCGCGCGCCGCTGCCCGCTGCGGGCCAGGGCGCGCTCGACGGTGGCCTGGACCAGATCGTCGGCCGCCGCGCTGTCGCGGGTCAACCACAGGGCGAAGCGCCGCAAACGCTGCAGCAGATCGCGCCATTGTCGTTCGTCCAGGTCGTGCATATCGGATTCCGGGCCCGTGGGCTGTCAGTGTAAGGATCAGACGGGGCTGGAACGAATCTATTCCCGTCGCGGGAATAAATTTTCGCGCCCTGCGTCATACCGGCTCATTCACTGACCCGGAACGTCACCATGAACACTCCCCTGCAAGGTTCGGCCAAGGCCCTGCGCCTGGCGGCCATCGCCGCCACGGTGGCCGCGCTGGGCGCAGGTTTCGCCTATGCCGCCGGCTGGATCGGCCGCCCCGGCCTGACGCCACAGCGCATCATCGACACCTTTCAAGCCCAAGCCGGTCATCACCCCGGCTATCGCAAGAACCACGCCAAAGGCCTGTGCGTCAGCGGCTGGTTCGAAAGCAGCGGTCAGGCCCAGGCACTGTCCACGTCACGGGTGTTCAGCCAGGCGCGGGTGCCGGTGATCGGGCGCTTCGCCATCGGCGGCGCCAACCCCTACAGCCCCGACGCCGGCGTGCCGACGCGCAGCCTGGCGGTGCAGTTCAGCAGCGATGATGGCCAGGTGTGGCGAACCGGCATGAACAACCCGCCAGTGCTGGCGGTCAGCGATCCACAGGGGTTCTACGACCTGGTGCTGGCCAGCGGTCCGGCACCCGGCACCGGCAAGCCGGACCCAGCCAAGCTCCAGGCGTTCTTTGCCGCCCACCCGGAAAGCGCGGCATTCCGCCGATGGGCCGGCAGCGTCAAACCGAGCGACAGCTTCGCCAACACCGACTACAACAGCCTCAACGCGTTCTACCTGGTCGATGCCCAGGGCAAGCGCCAGGCCGTACGCTGGCGCATGGTCGCGCAGACGCCCTTCAGCCCACTGCCGGCAAAGGTCGAGGACAACCTCTACCTGCAGCACGACCTGCAACACCGTCTGAGCCAGGCACCACTGCGCTGGACCTTGCGCCTGACCCTTGCCGAGCCCGGCGACGCGGTGGACGACCCGGCCAGTCAGTGGCCGGAGACACGACGCAGCGTGGACGCTGGCACCTTGGTGATCGACCAGGTCGATGCGCCCGAACAGGGTGCCTGCCGCGACCTGAATTTCGACCCGCTGATCCTGCCCGACGGCATTCAGCCCTCCGCCGACCCGATCCTGGCCGCACGCTCGGCCGCCTACTCGGAATCGTTCAACCGTCGCAGCCGGGAAACCCTCGGCGCAGGAGCCCGCCCATGAAACCCGCTGCCTTTCACCCCTTGGCGCGCACGTTGCACTGGCTCATGGCCGTGCTGATCCTGGCCATGCTGTTCATCGGTGTGAACATGGTCGGCGACCTGTCCACCCGCCACCCGCTGCTGATCGAACTGCACAAGGCCACCGGTCTGGCGCTGTTGGTGCTGGTGGTGCTGCGTATTGCCCTGCGCCTGAGCCTGCCGCACCCACCCTTACCGGCGGATCTGCCGCCGCTTCAGCGTTTCGCTGCGGCGGCCTCGCACCTGGCGCTGTACGGCCTGATGCTGGCCATGCCGCTGCTGGGCTGGGCGATGCTCTCGGCGGGCGGCTATCCCCGGCCACTGCAACTGCCGGCCATCGCACCGCATGACCTGCAACTGTATGCCGTATTGCGCCAGGCCCATGGCTGGGCCGGTTATCTGCTGTTCGCCACCGTCCTGGTGCATATCGCTGCAGCGCTGATGCACGCGCTGGTGCGCCGCGACGGGGTGATGCGCAGCATGTGGCCTGGGCCTTTGCGTCGCGGCGACTGACGCATGTGACGGTCGGCGTGGCTAGTTCGTTCTTACTCCCATTGCCGACTTTTTCACTTGCCAATGGACTGTACCGATGACAACTGCACAGGATACCGCCTCCGCTTCACCGCACAGCGCACGGGACTCGCTCGACCTTCGACCGCTGCTGCTGGCGAACATGGGTTGCACCATGGCGATGATGGCCTTCGTCGTGCTGATCGGCCCCATTGCCCGCCTGCTGGGCATGGCCACCTGGCAGGCCGGCGCGGCGGTCACCGTGTCCGGCGTGGTCTGGGTGCTGCTCGCCCGCCCCTGGGGCCGGGCAGCCGACCGCCTGGGCCGACGGCGCATCCTGTTGCTGGGCAGTGCCGGCTTCACGGTGGCCTACTGGTTGCTGTGCCTATTCATCGACAGCGCCCTGCGCCTGCTGCCCGGCGCGACCCTGGCGTTCATCGGGCTGATGCTCGCCCGGGGCTTGATCGGCGCCTTCTACGCCGCCTTGCCGGTGGGCGGCAATGCCTTGATCGCCGACCATGTCGAGCCGCAGCAGCGGGCTCGGGCCATGGCCCTGCTGGGCGCTGCCAACGCAGTCGGCCTGGTGCTCGGCCCAGCGCTCGCCGCCCTGCTCGCCCGCTACAGTCTGAGCCTGCCGTTCTTCGCCCTGTCGCTGCTGCCAGCCTGCGCCTTCGTAGTCCTGCTGCTCAAGCTCAAGCCTCGGCCGCTACCGCACAACCACGTGTCCAGTGCGGTGCGCCTGGGCGATCCACGCTTGCGTCGCCCCTTGTTGGTGGCCTTCAGCGCGATGCTGAGCGTGACCGTGTCGCAGATCACCGTAGGGTTCTTCGCCCTCGACCGCTTGCAACTGAACAGCACCGATGCCGCCCAGGCCGCCGGTATCGCGCTGACGATGGTCGGCGTGGCGCTGATCGGCGCGCAATTGCTGCTGCGTCATTTGCAGTGGCCGCCGCTGCGCATGATTCGTGTCGGCGCCAGCGTCAGCGCCCTGGGCTTTGCGGCAGCCGCCTTGGCCAATAGCGCGCCGACCTTGTGGGCCTGCTTCTTCATCGCCGCAGGCGGCATGGGCTTCGTCTTCCCGGCGTTCTCAGCGTTGGCGGCCAACGCCATGGGGCCGAGCGAGCAAGGTGCCACGGCAGGCTCGATCAGCGCCGCGCAAGGCATGGGCGCGGTGATCGGCCCGCTGGCCGGCACGCTGGTTTACGCCCTCGATCCGCGCCTGCCGTTCCTGGCCGTGGCGGCGTTGTTGCTGTTGGTCGGGCTCTGGCCAGCACCCGCTGCGCGCAGCGATTGACGCGCCAAGCGCGCGGCGGATCAGAGTGTGTTCTAATGCGCTGCCCATTATTTTTGACACCTCCGATCACTCACTTCACAAGGCGGCTATGGACACGGGGACACGACTCAAACTGGTGCGTGAACGCAACAACCTCTCCCAGCGCGAGCTGGCCCGCCGCAGTGGCCTGACCAACTCGACGATCTCGCAGATCGAACAGAACCGCGTCAGTCCTTCGGTCAGTTCCCTGAAAAAACTCCTCGAAGGCATCCCCATGAGCCTCGCCGAGTTTTTCAGCTTCGATGAGCCGGCGCGCGAAGAACGCTATGTATTTCGCGGCAGTGAACAGCCCGATCTGGGCCGCAATGGGCTGCGCATGCTGTTGGTGGGCGCCAGCGTCGAAGGCCGGCAGATGCGCATGTTGCGCGAGCTGTACGCACCGGGCGCCGATTCGGGCGAACCGATCGTGCACGCCGAAGGCGAGGAATGCGGGTTGGTGACGCGCGGGACGGTCGAGCTGTGGGTCGATGGCCAGGTCAGTGTGCTCAACGCCGGCGATGGGTACTACATTCCCACCACCCTGCCCCACAGCTTCAAGAACATCGGCCCGGACGAGGCGGAAATCATCAGCGCCAATACCCCGGCCAACTTCTGATCGATGCGGCGCCGGGCCCTGGCACACAGGGCCCGGCGCGGTCGATCAGAGGTACGTGAACACGGTCTCGGCCGGCAGGCGCGACTTGCTCAGGCCGGCGTTGAAGTCGTCTTCGCTGTGATAACCCAGCGCCAGCAGCACCACGCTGGTGAAGCCTTGTTCGCGCAGGCCCAGCTCGGCATCCAGCGCCTTGCTGTCGAAGCCCTCGATCGGCGTGGCATCCAGACCATGGGCCGCAGCGCCGAGCAAGGCGGTGCCCAGGGCCAGATAGGTTTGCTTCTCCATCCAGTGCTGCTCGTCCTTGAGGTCGTAGCGGTGCAGGTTGACGTAGCCACGGCGGGTCTGGTCCTGACCGACACGCGCCTGGTCATCGCGGAAACGACCATCGGCAGCCTCTTGGTCCAGCACGGCGTTCAGATGCGCTTCGCTCATCGAGGTGCGGGTGGCGAACACGATCACGTGCGAGGCGTTGAGAATCTTCCCGGTGTTGTAGCCAAACGCCTCGGTGGCCTTGGCCAGGCGCGCTTTGCCTTCGGCGCTGCCGGCGACGATGAAGTGCCAGGGTTGTGAGTTGACCGAAGACGGGCTATGGCGCAGTTGTTCGAGCAGGGCATCGAGGGTGGCCTGGGGGATGATGCGGCTGGCGTCATAGGCCTTGGTGGTGTAGCGGCGCTTGGCCAGGGTGACGGTATCCATCGGTACGGCTCCAGTCTGGGAGAGTGATGGTGTGTATCTTATCTTTTCTGTAAGCCAGAAAAACCGGCAGAATGCAGCAACACTTTCATCACTGGAGTGAAAATGCTGCGCCTCGACGACCTCCATCTGTTCATTCGCTCCAGCGTGCTCGGCAGTTTCACCGCGGCCGCCCAGGAGACGGGTGTGCTGCCCGGCCAGGTGGCGGCGGCGATCAAGCGCCTGGAGCGCGAACTGGACGTGCGTCTGTTCGCCCGCACCACCCGCAGCCTGCGCCTGACTGCCGAGGGCGAGCTGTACCTGCCGACCGCGCACAGCGTGCTGGAAACCCTGCGCCAGGGCCGCGAAAGCCTGCATGGCGACCACAGCGAACTGCGCGGGGTGCTGCAGGTGTCGGCGCCCTCGGACGTCGGGCGCAACCTGCTGCTGCCCTGGCTCAGCGCCTTCCGCCGCGAGCACCCAAGCCTGAACCTGCGCTTCTTCCTCTCCGATGAACTGGCCGACTTTTTCCGCGACCCGGTGGATGTCGGTATCCGCTACGGCGTCGAGGAAGACGCCAACTACATCGCCCTGCCGCTGGTGCCCTGGAATCGCCGGGTGGTGGTGGCCTCGCCAGCCTATCTGGCGCGGCGCGGCCGCCCGCACACCCCGGAGGACCTCAAGCACCACGACTGCCTGCTGTACCTGCAGCAGTCGCGGGTGTTCGATCGGTGGCAGTTGGGCGATCAGACCGTGCAGGTCAGTGGGCCGCTGTTCTGTGACGATGCCGACGTGGTCCGGCGCTGGGCGGTGGCCGGCGAAGGCATCGCCTTCAAGTCCTGGCTGGATGTCAGTGCCAATGTGGCGGCTGGCGAACTCGACGTGCTGATGCCGGACTTTCCGGGGGATCTGCGGCCGCTGGTGCTGGTCTGCCCCCACCGCAAGCAGTTGTCTGCGGCAGTGACGAGGCTGCACCAGTGGCTCCATGACAGGTTCGCGCAGATGCGACCCTGCAACGCGCAACAGCCCAGCGACTAGACGAACAGCATGTGCAGTCTGCGCCGAGACGCTGCACAGGCGTTCTAAGCGCAAGCACTGCATCTGCGCTAGGCTAACCCTCCATTCCTCTGGACAGCCGCAGCCATGAGCAACTGGATCGACCTCCAGCAGGACGCCGACACGGGCATCGAGTCGGTCCGCGCGCATTTCACCGGCCACGCCTACGACCCGCACTGGCACGACAGTTTTCTGGTGGGCGTCACCGAACAGGGCGTGCAACAGTTCAACTGCCGCCGGGTGCGCCACTGCAGCACACCGGGACAGGTGTTTCTGCTCGAACCCGGCGATCTGCATGATGGCGAGGCGCCCACTCACGAGGGGTTCACCTACTGCACCTTGTACCTGGACAGCCATTGGCTGGAAAACCAGGTGCATGCGCTGTTCGACAGCACACCGGCGCAGTGCCTGCCCTCGTTCGCCGACACCCTGTGCACCGACCCGCGCCTGGCCGGGGCGACCAGCCGCGCCTTTCAGGCGCTGCACGGCGGGGAACTGCGCATCGTGCGCCAGACTGCCCTGGACGATCTACTGGCCTGCCTGACGCGCCACCTGCACTGGCGCAAGCGGCTCAACCCCGACCCACGGTTGCCGCTGAGCGCCCAGCGCGCGCGGGACTACCTGCACGCTCATATGGGCAGCGACGTCGGCCTGAGCGACCTGGCGCAGGCCTGTGGTGTCGACCGCTTCCGCCTGACGCGCGCGTTCAAGGCGGCGTTCGGCCTGGCCCCGCACGCCTACCTGATCCAGTTGCGCCTGACCCGCGCCCGGCGCCTGCTGGCCCGAGGCGACACGCCCAGCGACGTGGCCATGGCACTGGGCTTCGCCGACCAGAGCCACCTGGGGCGCTGGTTCCGCCGCGCCTACCGGCTGACCCCCGCCGACTACCGCCGACGCTGCTCAAACCTTCCAGACTGAACCGCGCTCACCCTGCACCCTGGCGACTGGTCTTTCTGGAGTTCGCTCATGTCGCCCTCGTTGCTGCCTTTCATGCTCTTCGCCCTGGTCGCCAGCATCAGCCCTGGCCCGACCAACCTGCTGATCCTCGCCCACGGCGCGCAACATGGCCTGCGCGCCAGCCTGGCACCGATCGTCTCGGCCTGTGCGGCGGCGGCCGGTATCGTCTGGCTGGTCGGGCTGGGCTTGGGTGAGGTGCTGCTGCGTCATCCACTGGCGCAGCACGTGATGAGCTGGGTCGGTGCGCTGTGGCTGAGTCTGCTGGCCTGGCAGTTGTTTCGCGCTGCCGGCGAGCCGGTTCGGGCTTCGCCTACCCGGCGCTTCGGCGCGGGCAGCGCGGCATCGCTGCAACTGGTCAATCCCAAGGTCTGGCTGATGGCGGTGGCGGTGATCGGGGTGTTCGCGGCACCGCAGTGGCCGGTATGGCAATTGGCGCTGGTGTTTCTGCTGGTCGCCCTGCCCTGCATGGGCGCCTGGGCGCTGCTCGGCGTTGGCAGCGCCCGCTGGCTGGGTGCAGCGCCGCAATGGCGGCGGTTCAACCAACTGCTGGCGCTCGTGCTGCTGGTGTCGGCGTGGTCGGCACTACTGAGCGGAGCCTGACGCCGCCGCAGGCGCCGCCAAGGCCTGGCGAAACCGCTGGGCGCTGGTCACCGCAATCACCAGGCCGATCAGCGCCACCGCGCCGCCGGTCAGGCCGATATAGGCCACGCCCACTTGGCTGCTGACGATGCTGCCCAGCAGTGCGCCGCCGCCGATACCGATGTTGTAGATCCCGGAGAACAGCGCCATGGCCACATCGGTGGCATCGGACGCCAGTTTCAACGTCTTCGATTGCAGCGCCAGACTGAAACTGAGAATCGCCACACCCCAGAACATGCTGAGCACAGCGAACGCCGTGAAGCTGCCGGCCAGCGGCAGCAACAACAGCAAGCACAACGCCAGGCAGCCGATCGACCCCAGCAGGAAGCCCTGGGGGAAGCGATCGCTGTAGCGGCTGAACAGCACCGACCCGAACACACCGGCGCCGCCGAACAGCAGCAGGATCAGCGTGGTGTGGTCGCCACTGATCTGCGCCACGTGTAAGGCGAACGGCTCGATGTAGCTGTAGGCGGTGAATTGCGCGGTGATCACCAAGGTAACCAGCAGGTAGGTGATGACCAGTGCCGGACGCCGGAACAGGACAGGTAAGCTGCGCAACGAGCCGGAGTTCTGGCTCGGTAGCAGCGGCAGCGACTTCATCAGGCACAACATGGTGGCCAGGGCCACCCCGGCGATACTGAGGAAGGTCACGCGCCAACCCAGCGCTTCGCCCACCACCCGCCCCAGTGGAATGCCCAGCACCATGGCCAGAGTCGTACCGGTCGCCAGCAGCCCGAGCGCCTTGGCCTGCTTGCCGGCCGGCGCCACACGCACCGCCAGCGAGGCGGTGATGGCCCAGAACACGGCATGCGACAGGGCAATGCCGATGCGGCTCAGCAACAGCATGGCAAAACTCTGCGCCAGCCATGACATCAAGTGGCTGACGATGAACACCAGGAACACCAGCAGCAGCAGGCGCCGCCGCTCGATGTTGCGGGTGAGCAGCATCAGCGGCAACGAGGCCAGGGCCACCACCCAGGCATAGATGGTCAACATCAAGCCGACCTGCGCGGTGGTCATGTCGAAGCTACGGCCGATGTCACTGAGCAGTGCCACCGGAACGAACTCGGTGGTGTTGAAGATGAAGGCCGCCAGCGCCAGCGCGATCACGCTCAGCCAGCTGCCGCCGCCTGCCGGAGCAGGCAGGGATTCGGGTAGGGGTGCATTCATGGAGGCCACTGCATTCTCCGCAGGCAAAGCGATAGGACGCACAGCGCCGCCCGAGGTTCAGGGCGGCGGCTGCACGGTTTTTCTTGTTAGGGGGAATGACGGCCATGGTACGCGGCGTGGCCAGGCGCCACAACCGCGGGAGTCTGCTGTGGCGCCACACAGGGCAGTGGCTTAGCGCCGAAGGCCGGTCGGACAGCCCGGATCAGGCGTGCAACGTGGCCATATCGATCACAAAGCGGTACTTCACGTCACCCTTGTGCATGCGTTCGAAGGCTTCGTTGATGTTGCGGATGTCGAGCATCTCGATGTCGCAGGTAATGCCGTGCTCAGCGCAGAAATCCAGCACTTCCTGGGTTTCGGCGATGCCGCCGATCAAGGAACCTGCGACCACGCGGCGCTTGAGCACCAGGTTGGCCGCGTGCACCGGCGGGTCGATCGGCTCGATCAGCCCGACCAGGATGTGCACGCCGTCGAACTTCAGGGTTTCCAGGTAGGGGTTGAGGTCATGCTGCACCGGAATGGTGTCGAGCAGGAAGTCGAAACGCCCGGCTGCCGCGCGCATCTGCGCCTCGTCGGTGGACACGATCACCTGGTCGGCACCCTGACGACGCGCTTCTTCGGCCTTGGCCTGGGAACGGGTGAACACGGTGACTTCAGCGCCCAGGGCCTTGGCGAACTTGATGCCCATGTGACCCAGACCGCCCATGCCCAGCACGCCCACTTTGTGGCCAGGGCCGACGCCGTGGTGCTTGAGCGGCGAATAGGTGGTGATGCCAGCGCAGAGGATCGGTGCTGCGCTCGGCAGGTCGAGGCCCTGCGGCATGCGCAGGACGAAGTGCTCGCTGACCACGATGCTGCTGGAGTAGCCGCCCATGGTGTTGCTGCCGTCCACGCGGTCGGGCGTGGCGTAGGTCATGGTCGGGCCTTCAAGGCAATACTGCTCCAGATCCTTGTGGCACGCTTCGCACTGACGGCAAGAGTCGACCATGCAGCCGACGCCGACCAGATCGCCGACTTGGTAGTTGCCCACTTTGTCGCCCACCGCCGTGACGCGGCCGACGATTTCATGACCCGGCATCAGCGGATAGACAGCGATACCCCACTCGTTGCGGGCCTGGTGCAGGTCGGAGTGACACACGCCGCAGTAAAGGATGTCGATGGCGACGTCGTCGGCGCGCAGGGCGCGGCGTTGGAAGGTCATGGGCGCCAAGGGCGCAGTGGAGGATTGGGCGGCGTAGCCGATGGCGGTGTACATGCTCTGGACCTCGCAGATTGAAACGATTCAGGCGTGCCATGTTGCGCACCTCAGACCGCGCGGGCCACGGTCGATCCTCCGGGATTCGTGCCTGATTCTCCGAACCTGCTCACCGCGATCTGGCGCTAGACTGTCAATCTGCGATCATCCAACTGTCTGATCCTCTGCCTGCGGTTTGCCATGCACCTGACCCACCACGTTGATGCCAATGCGCCCCTGTGCGCACTGATTCGCGCCCTCGCCTCGCGCCCCGGCTTCGTTGCCACCCACTTGCCGCAGGTGCAGGTCCTGTCCTGGGACCATTACG
The DNA here is from genome assembly GCF_047039205.1 of Pseudomonas sp. SC11. Classification (NCBI taxonomy): domain Bacteria; kingdom Pseudomonadati; phylum Pseudomonadota; class Gammaproteobacteria; order Pseudomonadales; family Pseudomonadaceae; genus Pseudomonas; species Pseudomonas sp. SC11. The sequence goes on from NZ_CP178183.1 coordinate 3,144,984, forward strand.
TGGCCAGCAGCCCGCAGATCTACGAGCCAAGCCTGATCATCCTCGCCCAGGGCAGCAAGCTGGCGCGCCTGGGCCCGCGCACGCTGGAATACGGCGCAGGGCATTACCTGATCCAGGCGCTGTCGGTGCCGTTCATGTGCGAGACCTTCGCCACCGCGCAGGCGCCGATGCTCGGCGTGGCGGTGGACATCGACCGCGCGGTGCTTGGCGAACTGGTGCAAAGCATGGCGCTGCCGCCGGATCCGGCGGTGCAGGTGCAGACGCCACAGTCGATGAGCTCGGCGGCGTTGGACGCGGCCATGCGCGCCAGCGTGGAGCGCCTGCTCGAATGCCTGCAAGACCCGATGGATGCCAAGGTGCTGGGCCCGACCCGGGTGCGCGAAGTGCTCTATACCGCCCTGCGCGGTCCCCAGGCGGGCGTGCTGAGGGCGCTGGTGGAACAGCAGGGTCATTTCGCCCGCATCGGCTCGGCGCTGGCCTACCTGCGTGAACATTATGCCGAGCCCTTGAGCGTGGAGGCGCTGGCCAGCCGCGCCAACATGAGCGTGTCGACCTTCCACGACCACTTCAAGCGCTGCACGGAGCTTGCACCGATGCAGTACCTCAAGCGTCTGCGCCTGCTCAAGGCGCAGCAGATGCTGATCGGCGAGCGCCTGGGCGTGGCCCAGGTGGCGCATCGCGTGGGCTACCAGAGCACCTCGCAGTTCAGCCGCGAGTACAAGCGCCAGTTCGCCCGCAGCCCGGGCGATGAACTGCCTTATCAGAGTCTGCCGGTGTAACGACCCTGGTCATTTCTGGCGAAGCACCATCGCGCTGATCGCCGCACTCAGTTCCTCCTTCGCCAGCCCCGGCTCGACCTCTGCGCTGGCCGCTGCCTGAGCCAAGGCATCGCCGGCTCCGACCAGCAGGCGCAGGCCCGCAACGCCGATATCGCCAGTCGGCGCGAACGGCGCCAACGCCTGGCGGCACTTGTCCAGAAAAGGATCTTCATAGCCGCGCTTGAGCGCCTCCAGCTCGGGTGAGCCGGCGAGTGCCGCCACCACCCCGGGCATCTCCTGGCCCTGGGTCATCACACAATCGACGTAGGCGGCGGCAATCACTGCCGCACGTGCTTGGAGCGTCGCTTCACAGTCGGCCAGCAGCCTGTCGAGCAGCGCACTCTGACGCGTGTCGTACTCCTCGTAGAGCGCGACCAGCAAGCCGTTTCGGGTATCAAAGTGGTCGTACACCACCGGTTTCGTAACGCCCGCCAGTTCAGCCAGTCGCCCCAGACTCAAGGCGTCGGTGCCTTCCTCTCGAACCATCTGCCACGCCACGGCTATCAGTTGGCGTCGGCGTTCGGAGCGGCTCAATCGCTTGCGCGGGCGAGCCTGTTCTTCGCTTGACATCGATTACCTACCAAAAGTAACTTACCAATCGTAACTTACCGAGTGTACCGCACTCGCCCTCGTTCTTCATCCGTTCAGGAATACTGCCATGCACGCTCTGATCGTCGTCGCTCATCCAGAACCCGACGCGCTGACCCACACCCTCGCCCGACAGGTCGCCGAGGGCCTGACCTACGCAGGTCACAGCAGCGAGATCGCCGATCTCGCCGCCGAACGCTTCGATCCTCGTTTCACCCCCGCCGACCTGGCCGTACATCGTCGCCTGGGCCCACCCAGCGCTGCAGTGGTCGCCGAGCAACGGCGCATCGAAGGCGCGGACGCCCTGGTGCTGGTGTACCCGGTCTACTGGTGGTCGTTTCCGGCCTTGCTCAAGGGCTGGATCGACCGTGTGTTCAGCAACGGCTGGGCCTTCGACTACGATGCCGAGGGCAGAACCACCCAGCGACTCGGGCACCTCAACGTGCATCTGCTCGCCCTCGGTGGCGCCGATCAGGGCCTGTTCGCGCGGCACGGCTATGACCGCGCCATGCGCACGCAAATCGAGCACGGCATCTTCGACTGGTGCGGCGCGCAGGTCTCGACTTCGCTGTTGCTCGATGACAGTGAAGGCTCCGAGGCCGCGCGGCATCAGCAGCAGGCCCATCAGTTGGGTCGCTCGCTGTTCGACCTCGGGGCTCAAGCGCCGCTCAGCGGCCATTCGGCCAGCGGCAGATAGCGCCCTTTGCGCGACTCGTACAAGCCGAACTGGCGTACATTGAGGTGGAAGTCGGGCGCGACGCCTGCTTCGGGCGGCTCGCCTGGGTAGTCGCGGGAAAGGGTCAGGTGTGCACGGTAATCGCGGGCCTGGTCGGCGATGCCCAGCGGCAGCAGTGCCTGGTGCAGGGCGTAGACCCATTGGCGCAGTGCAACGGGCGTGTCACTCGGCTCGAGTACCAGCACGCCTGGGCGTCGCCAGGTCTGGAGGCGGTCGAGCAGTAGACGCACAGGCGCTGCCGGGCGTTTCAGACCGTCGACCACCGCGCACAGCGCCGGCACCTGGGCGGCCGGTACATCGCCCAAAAACAGCAGCGTGACATGGAAGTTCTCAACGGGCACCGGTTTACCGGCCCGCAGTCCGAGCGCACGCCGCCATTGGGCTATGGCACGGCGTTGCGGCTCAGCCAAGGAGAATGCGAAAAACAGTCGTTTGAAGGGCTCGCCCCCCGACCGGACATCCTGAATCATTGAAAATGGCCTCCTGGCTCGAAGCGCTTCGGCTGACTAACAGGGAGAAACGCGCGAGGTTGAATCGTTTGCGCTGACAGCGGCGGATCGTGCCAGGCAGCCACGCCACGCAGCAACAATAGGTACAAACCGTCTGCACGATTGTTTATGCTGGCAGGCTACGGCCATGGCGCATGGCCATTTTTATTCGACAAGTAACCGTCCATGAAAATTGCTCTCGTACTGATCTTCGTCCTCTCGATCGCCTATGTTCACTTGCGCGGCCGGGTCCGTCACAAGCTGACCCGTCAGTTGGGCGATCACTCCAGCTTCCTGGCGCCGGTGAACAGCTTCCTCTACCTGTTCTCCAAGCTACCGGCCAAGCCCTATTTGCCGGTCGAGTCGTTCCCGGAACTGCAACCGTTGAAGGACCACTGGCAGGAAATCCGCGAAGAGGCGGTGCAACTGCTGCAGGCGGGGGAGATCAAGAAGTCCGATAACTATGACGATGTTGGCTTCAATTCGTTCTTCAAGACGGGCTGGAAGCGCTTTTACTTGAAGTGGTATGGCGAAAGTCATCCGTCGGCGATGAGTCTGTGCCCGCGTACTACCGAGTTGCTGCAAGGCATCGGCACGGTGAAGGCAGCGATGTTCGCCACCCTGCCCCCTGGGGCCAAGCTGGTGCGTCATCGCGATCCTTACGCGGGGTCGTACCGCTATCACCTGGGGCTGCAAACGCCTAACGACGATGGCTGTTACATCGACGTCGACGGGGAGAAGTATTCCTGGCGCGATGGTGAAGCGGTGGTGTTCGACGAGACCTATATCCACTATGCGGCCAATACTACCGAACAGAACCGGATCATTCTGTTCTGTGATGTGGAGCGGCCGCTGAAGTATCGTTGGGCCGGCGCGTTCAATCGGTGGTTCAGTCGTAATGTCATGGCGGCGGCGGCGGCGCCTAACGATGCGAATGACAAGACGGGGGGGATCAACCGGCTCTTTACTCGGATTTACAGGATTCGGGAGCGGGGGAAGGCGCTGAAGAAGCGGAATCGGACGCGGTATTACCTGGAGAAGTGGGCGGTGGTGGCTGGGTTGGTTTTGGTGTTTGTTTATATTTGACTTGTTGGGTGATTGGGTGATTGGGTGATTGGGTGATTATCCGGATTTTGGGGTGATGCTTAGTCACCTTTTCGCCTTTACGGCGACCCCCTTTTTTTCTTGGAAAAAAGGGGGGCAAAAACCGCTTGCTCCCGCATACGGCCCCTGCGCTACGCGCAGGGGTTCCCTCGCGCCGGCGTCACTCCGGGAGGACCGCGCTTAGGGGCCTTCCTGGCCCCAAGCGCTTGACGGGCATCCATGCCCGTCACCTCCCTGCGCAACGCCTATGCTCGGCCTCCTGAGGTCGCGGTTGGCGGTGTTTGAACTACCGCGCATCATGATCAACGGCAACGGCAACGACGATTCGATCGCGCAGCGCTCCGATTAATCTGCCCCACCGCCCTGCTTCTAAGCGCGCGTCAGTTCAGACGCCGCCAACCGCGACCTCAGGAGGCCGAGCAGAGGTGGCATGGAGGGGGTTGACGGGCATGGATGCCGTCAAGCGCTTGGGGCCATGGATGGCCCCTAAGCGCGGTACCCCCGGAGTGCCACCGCGCGAGGGAACCCCGCAGCGCAGCGAAGGGGCCGGATGCGGGAGCAAGCGGTTTTTGCCCCTCTTTTTTCCAAGAAAAAATGAGGGTCGCCGTAAGGGCGAAAAGGTGACTAAGCATCACCAAAAAATCCGGATATTCACCCCTCCCCCCGGGCCCCCAACAAAAACCACCCTCAGAAAAGCAAAAGCTGCCGCCCCGTCAACCCCGCAAAATCATCCCCCACAAACGGCAAGATGGCATCCGCCACCGGCTGCAACTGCCGACTCAAATAATGCTCATGATCCACAGGCGAGCGCCGCTCCTCCAAAGGCTCCGGCCCCGCCACAGTCATCACGTAACTGATCCATCCCCCCCGCTGATACTGCAAAGGCCGCCCAACCCGCCGGTTGTACTCATCAGCCAACCGCGCCGCCCGCACATGCGGCGGCACGTTGTGCTGATAGTCGCTCAAGGGCCGCCGCAACCGCTTGCGATACACCAGCAACTCATCCAACTCGCCCGCCAACGTACGCCCCACGAACTCGCGCACATACTCGCGATACGGCTGATCGCGAAAGATCCGCCCATACAGCTCCTGCTGAAACAGCCGCGCCAATGGCGACCAGTCGGTGCGCACCGACTCCAGCCCCTTGTACACCACCTCGTCGTGCCCCTCGCCACGCTGCACCAGACCAGCATAGCGCTTCTTGCTACCCTCCTCCGTGCCGCGAATGGTGGGCATCAGAAACCGCCGGTAATGCGTCTCGAACTGCAACTCCAGCGCGCTGTCTAGCCCCATCTCAGTGCTCAAGTGCTCGCGCCACCACTGGTTGACCTGCGCCACCAGGGCCCGGCCGATCTGCGCCGCCGCCTCCTCGCCATGGGCACCCTTGAGCCAGACGAACGTCGAGTCGGTATCGCCATAGATCACCTCCAACCCTTGCGCCTCGATCAGTGCACGGGTCTGGCGCATGATCTGGTGCCCGCGCAAGGTGATCGACGACGCCAGGCGCGGATCGAAAAAGCGGCAACCGCTGGAGCCCAATACCCCGTAGAACGCATTCATGATGATTTTCAGCGCCTGGGACAGCGGCGCGTTGCCCACCTGCTTGGCCGCCTCGCGGCCCTGCCAGACCCGCTCGACGATGGCTGGCAGGCAGTGCCGGGTACGGGAAAACCGCGCCCCTCGAAAGCCCTCCACCGAATGCAACTCATCCGGCTCGCGCAGGCCCTCGATCAAGCCCACCGGATCAATCAGAAAGGTGCGGATGATCGACGGATAGAGACTCTTGTAGTCCAGCACCAGCACCGACTCGTACAGCCCGGGTCGCGAATCCATGACGAATCCGCCCGGACTCGCCTCGCCGTCGCGCTCGCCCAAGTTCGGTGCGACGAAACCCTGGCGGTGCATGGCCGGGATGTACAGATGACCGAACGCCGCCACCGAGCCGCCGCTGCGGTCGGCCGGCAGACCTGTGACCGAAGCACGCTCGAGCAGAAAGTCCAGCAGCCGGGTGTGCTCGAAGATCGCCGTGACCAGCTCGCAGTCCTTGAGGTTGTAGCGCGCCAGCGCCGGCTTGTCCTCGGCGAACATACGGTTGATTTCGTCCATACGCTGGTACGGCGTGGAAATCGCCTTGCCCTCGCCGAGCAAGGTCTGGGCGACGTTCTCCAGGCTGAACGACGGAAAACTCCAAGTCGCCGAGCGCAGCGCCTCGACGCCATCGATCAGCAGGCGGCCGGGCGCGTCGGCGAAGAAGTGGGTGCGGCTGCCATGCTCGCGCAAGGTCATGGGCGCACCGTCACGGCCCAGGTACAACGGCACCTTCAAACGCTGGGCATGCTCGTGGAGCACGCGCAGGTCGAACTGGATGACGTTCCAGCCGATGATCGCGTCCGGGTCATGGTGAGCCAACCACTGGTTGAGGCAGTCGAGCAACGCGGCGCGGTCGTCGCAGTAGTGCAGCTCGAAGTCCACCGACTGTGCGTCGCCATTGGGCGGGCCGAGCATGTACACCACGCGCTGCCCGCAACCGTGCAGGCCGATGCTGTAGAGCTCGCCGCGCTCGGTGGTCTCGATGTCCAGCGATACCAGCCGCAGCCGTGGCCGATAGTGCGGGTGCGGTTTGAGTTGGGCGTGCTCCAGCGTGCCTTGACCGTCGTCGTGGCCACCGAACAGCACCGGCGCGGTGATGAAGCGCTCCATCAGGTAGCGTTCCGGTGGGCGGATATCGGCTTCGAAGACCTCGACGCCGGCCTCGCGCAGGCGTCGCTCCAACGCCATCAACTGCCGGTGCTGTTGGCAATACAGGCCCATGACCGGACGCTGCTGAAAGTCGCGCAACTGCAGCGGGCGCAACTGCGCGCCCGGCTCGTCGGCCAGCAGCGCGCGAGCATGGGCGGCCTGCTCGGCCGGCACGAAGGCCACCGAGGTCTGCGGCGCCAGACGCACTCGGCGCGGCCCCTGGTCGGTGGCCAGCCAGAACTCCACGCAGGTGCCCTCGGGCGTGTCGTGCCAATGGCGGGTCAGGACGAACCCCTGCTGCAGCGTCACAGCCACCTCGAAATAGTCATCAGGTCGGCGAGTCTAACGGCTTTGCGCCACTACCGGGATCTTTATACCCACCGACCGGACCGTTGGGCAGTTGTGAAAAATTCGTCGAAATCGATACCCACACCGCTTCCGCACCACGACAAATCCTGACACACTTATTGCTAATCGTTCTCATACGTACTCGCAATAAGGACAACTCCGGCATGATCCTCGCTGCCCCGCCCCGCCGCTTCGCGCCCAACCTGCTGGCCCTCGCTCTCTGCACCACACCGCTGGCCAATGCCATGGCCGAAGACGCCCCGACCGCCGGTGTTCTGGAACTCGGCGCCACCGAAATCAGCGACAACCGCCTGGGCAGCACCACCGAAGGCACCACGTCGTACACCACCGGTGCCATGGAAACCGCTACCAAGCTGCCCCTGAGCCTGCGCGAGACGCCACAGGCCGTGACCGTGGTCACGCGCCAGCGCATGGACGACCAGAACATGACCAGCATCAACGACGTGGCCCGCTACACGCCGGGCCTGTTCCTCAACCAGTCCAGCGGCCCCGGTCGGCAGACCTACACCGCCCGTGGCTTCGATGTCGACAACCTGATGTACGACGGAATCCCCAGCGCCTACAGCGGCTGGGTAGTCGGCGCTCAGCCCAACCTGGCCATGTTCGACCGTGTCGAGGTGGTGCGCGGCGCCACCGGGCTGGTCACCGGCGCCGGTACACCTTCGGCCGCCATCAACCTGGTGCGCAAGCGCCCGCTACCTGGCCAGGCCGTGACCCTCACCGGTGCCGCCGGCACCTGGGACAACTACCGTGGCGAGCTGGACGCGTCCAGCCCGCTCAACGACAGCGGCACCCTGCGCGGGCGCGTGGTGACCTCCTGGCAGGACAGCAATGGCTTCCGTGATGGCCAGCAGGAGAACCATGGCCTGTTCTACGCCGTCAGCGAAGCCGACCTGAGCGATGACACCACCCTGACCCTGGGCTTCTCGCACCAGAAGGACAAGACCAATGTGTTCTGGGGCTCAATCCCCACCGACCTCAATGGTCATCACCAACGCCTGTCGCGCTCATACAACCCAGGCAGCGACTGGGAAGACAAGGACCAGGAAATCAACACGCTGTTCGCCGAGGTGCGCCATCAACTGGCCAATGATTGGAAACTGCAGGTCAACGCCAACTACAGCGAGCAGAACGCGCTGTTCCGAGGCTCCTACCAGTCACGCTGGCGGGCGGACAAGGCGTTGCAGCGTACCGTCTACCAATCTGCCCACGACGAGAACCAGCTAGGCCTGGACGCCTTCGCCAGTGGTCCGTTCGAGCTGCTGGGACGCGAGCACGAACTGGTGCTCGGCGCAGCCAAGCGCATCTACGACATGGATGAGCGCGACTACAGCCCGTATGACCCCAACTACCCGCTCAACGGCGGCAAGCCGGACTTCGTCCATACCAGCAACAATCGCTACCAGATCAATCAGGAAGGCGTCTACGCCACCACCCGCCTGAGCCTGGCCGACCCACTGACGCTCATCCTCGGCGCACGTCTGGACTGGTACGACTACGACAAGCGCGGCAGCGACGACGGCGACTATAAGGTCACCCGCAACGTCACCCGTTACGGCGGGCTCATCTACCAATTGGACGAGCACCACTCGGTGTATGCCAGCTACACCGACATCTTCACCCCGCAGGACGGCAAGGACACCTCCGGCAAGCCGATCATCCCCATCGTCGGCAAGAACTACGAAGTGGGCATCAAGGGTGAATACTTCGACGGTGCGCTCAATGCCAGCCTCGCCGTGTTCCGCATTGACCAGGAAAACCGCCAGGTCGAAGTGAGCCTGGCCAACTGCCCACAACTGACCTGCTACCAGGCTTCCGGGGAAGTGCGCAGCCAGGGTATCGACTTCGAGCTGCAGGGCGCCCTCACCGACCAGTGGCAGGTCGGCACCGGCTACACCTACGCCCGCGTGCACACGATCAAGGACGACAACAACCCGGCCGCCGTCAACAAACCGCTGAACTCCGACACGCCCGAGCATCAGTTCAAGCTGTTCACCACCTACCGCTTCCAAGGTCCGCTGGACAAGCTGCGCGTGGGCGGCGGCGTCACCTGGCAAAGCCGGATGTACAACGACATCCCGGTCAACGGCAGCACCTATCGCCTGCAGCAGGGCAGCTACGCGGTCACCGACCTGATGGCCGGCTACCAGGTCAATCGCCACCTCGACCTGCAGCTCAACGCCAACAACGTCTTCGACCGCCGCTACTACTCGTCGATCTCCGAGTCAGTGGACTATGGCGGCGACAACTTCGGCGATCCACGCAACCTGATGCTCACCGCCAAATACAGCTTCTGACCCCACCTCGGCGCACGGACGCGCCAGCCCGCCGCGTGGCGTCTAGCCCTCCTCGACCAACAAGCGCCCCACTCGCTCGAGCAGATCGCCGATCTTGAACGGTTTGATCAGCAAGTCCATGCGCGGCGCCAGGAACGACTGGCGGTCCTGGGCAGTTTCGGCATAACCGGTCATGAACAGCACCGGCAGTTCAGGCCGCACCTCGCGGGCCAGGTCGGCCAGTTCGCGGCCGCTGAGCACCGGCAGGCCAACATCGGTCAACAGCAGGTCGAACGGGGTCTGGCCACGCAGCAGCTCCAGTGCCTGCTCGACCCCGGCCACCGTGGTGCAGCGATAACCGGCATCGGCCAGCGCCTCGGCCAGCGGCATGCGCACCGCCGCGACATCGTCGACGATCAGCAGGTGCTCACCGCTGCCGCGCAGCTCAGGCTGCTGCGGCGGCTCGACGTCGATGGCCAGGTCGTCCGTGGCCGGTAGCATCAGGCGTACTTCGGTGCCATGACCGACCACACTGTCGAGATGGACGTGACCACCGGACTGACGGGCGAAACCATAAATGGTCGACAGGCCCAGCCCTGTGCCCTGCCCCAGTGGCTTGGTGGTGAAGAACGGGTCGAATACCTTGTCCAGCACACTGGGGTCGATGCCCTGGCCGTCATCGCGCACGCTGATCGCCAGGTACGGACCGTCCAACAGGTTGGGGTCGCCGTGCGACCACACCGAACTGGTGGTGATCCAGATCTGTCCGCCACGCGGCAAGGCGTCGCGGGCGTTGATCACCAGGTTGAGCACCGCGCTTTCCAACTGCACCGGGTCGACCAGCGCGGTGGCCGGCTTGTTCGACAGCTGCAGCCTGAGCGTCACGCGCTCGCCGATGGTGCGGTTGAGCAACTCCTCCAACGACCGTACGTGGGCGTTGACATCCACCGGCCGGGTGTCGAGCGGCTGCTGGCGGGCGAACGCCAACAGCCGATGGGTCAGCGCTGCCCCGCTCATGGCCGAGTTCAGCGCGGCTTCGGCATAGATCGGCACCCGCTCCGGGCGACCGTCGGCGATCCGTTTGCGGATCAGCTCCAGGCTGGTGATGATGCCGGTCAGCAGGTTGTTGAAGTCATGGGCGATGCCGCCTGTGAGACTACCCAGCGCATCCATCTTCTGCAGTTGCAGCAACTGTGCTTCGGTGCGCGCATGTTCGGCGACCTTCTCCGCCAGTTGCAGAGTGGTGGCGTCCAGGCGCTCCAGGTGCGAACGCTCGCGGTGCCGGTGTTCGGTGATGTCCTCGACGAAGACCAGGCACAGGCCAGGCGCCTGGTAAGGCGACAACTGCCACTCGGTCTCGCGCAACTGGCCCTCGACGCTCATCAGCAAGGTGCCACGCCAACGCTCGCCTTCGACCAGGTGCTGGCAGAGGTTGGCGATGGCCGCCTCCTGGCCCGGCGCAAAGCACTCGCGCAACTGGCGCCGGTCTTGGTTGTCCTGGGTCAGGCGCACGAACGCCTCGTTGCATTCGGCCACGCCCAACTGGCAGTCAAGCACCGCGATCGGTGCCGACACGTTGTTGAAGATCTCGCGAAAGCGCGCTTCGCTGTGCCGCAGGGCCTGCTCGGCATCGCGCACACGCAGCAGCGTACGCAGGGTGGCCAGGAGCACGTCTGGATCCACCGGATGCACCAGATACGCATCGGCACCGGCGTCCAGGCCGGTGATGATGTCGCCGCTGTGGATCGACGCCGCCGACACGTGAATCACCGGCAACAAAACCGTGGCCGGATCCTTGCGCAGCAGCCGGACGATGTCGAAACCGCTCATGTCCGGCAGGTTGACGTCCAGGATCAGCGCATCGATGGCCTCACTGGCGATCAGCGCCAGGCCCTCGCCGCCGGTGGCGGCCTCCAATACCTGATAGCCGTGCAACGCCAAGCGGCGGCGCAAGGCATAGCGGGTGGCATAGTTGTCATCGACGATGAGCAAGCGGGTCTCAGCACGCATCGGCATCCCCCTGCGCCAGGGCCAGTGGGATGGTGACGAAGAACGAGGATCCGACGCCCGGCGAACTCTCCATGCCCACCTCACCGCCCAGCAGTTCGGCGAACCGCTTGCACAGCGACAGGCCCAGCCCGGTGCCGCGCAGACGTTTCTGCAGCGGCGAGTCGATCTGGTTGAAATCTTCGAACAGCACGTCGTGCAGGTCGGCGGCGATACCGATGCCGGTATCGCTGACCGAAAAGCGCACCCGGTCACTGCCCTCCAGGCGCGCGCAGACGCGCACTTCGCCACGCGGGGTGAACTTCAGGGCGTTGGAAATGAAGTTACGCAGAATCTGCGCCAGCTTCTTGTCGTCGGTGTACAGCTGTGGCAACCCTGCCGGCTCTTCGAAGATCAGGTCCACCGCCGAGCCTTCGACGATGGGCCGGAACATGCCGCGCAAGGCCGAGAACAGGTCGAGCATGTCGAACCAGGCCGGCGAGATGGTGATGCGTCCAGCCTCGATCTTGGCCAGGTCCAACAGGTCGTCGACCATGTCCGACAGCTCGCGCGAGGCCATGCTGATGAACGCCACCTGCTTGTGCTGCTCGGGCGACAGTGGGCCGTCGAGTTCGTCGCTGAGCAGGCTGGTGATGCTCAGGATCGACCCCAGCGGGGTGCGAAACTCATGGCTCATGTACGACAGGAAGCGACTCTTGAGGTCCGAGGCCTCGCGCAGTTGCTCGGCCTGGGTGTCCAATTCGGCGTAGAGCGCCAAGACGCCTTGGTTGGTCTCTTCCAGTTCCGCACGCAGGGCGTGGTTCTCCGCCTGCAATCGGGCGATGGCAGCGCCTTGTTCGGGGCTGTCGGGGTGAAGCTGTTCAGGCATGAACGCCCTCCAGGTCGATGACCATGATCGTTACATCGTCGCGGCCACGGCAGAAATCACGGTGCAGCACCGCCGCCACCAGGGCGGGATGACGGTAGGCCAGGCCTGGATAGTCCTTAAGGTCCCACCTGGACTGCAGGCCATCGCTGTAGAGAATCAACAGGTTGTCGTTCACCTGAGGGTAGTCGAACACCTGCACCTTGCGATATTGCCCGCCGACGATGCCAGGCATCGAGGCCAGTCCACGGGCGCGCTCGCGCCCCAGCAGCACGCCGCCGATATTGCCGATGCCGGCGAACGTCAGGCGCTCGAGTGCGACGTCATGCTGGATCACGGCCACCGCCCCGCCGCGCGTCGACCCCATGGCGCCATGCAAACGCTCGACCACCCGCGCCGGCGCGTCATAGGGCGCCTGAGCAAAGGCCGTCTCGCCCGCGTCCGCTGCCTTACGCGCGTGCTCGCCATGGCCGAGGCCGTCGATCATCAGCACGCTCAAGTGCCCCTCCTGCTTGGCCACGTACCAGCCGTCGCCGCACACCGTCTCGCCTGGCAGGGTGTGCTGGCACACGCCGATACGCAGATCGCGACGGTCCTGGCGTGGGCCGTGCACACGGGCCAGCAGCGCCGTGCCACGCGCATCGCTGTACAGGTCGAACGTGTCGGCCAGGCGCTCGATGGCGCCCAGACCGATCCCCTGGGTGCCGCTGGTTGAGAATCCGTCGGTCAGGCACGCGGCGCGATCGAACCCCTGGGCGCGATCGATGGCCAGCAGTTCCAGCACCGCCCCTTCGGCGTGCGGCCAGGCGCGCAGGTGCAAGGCCCCGCGCTCGGCATGCTTGATGATGTTGCTGGCCAGCTCGGTGGCCAGCAGCGCCGCGCGCTCGCCATCAACCTCGGCCAGTGCATGGCGCTGGGCCAGTTCGCGCACCTGACGCCGGGCGTGGCCGACGTGGCTGGGGTCATCGATGACGATGAGCTGGGTGAGACTACCGCGCAGGTTCATGTCCATCGCGTGATCGTCACCCGTGTGCCCTCACCCACCGCCGTATCCAGCTCGAACTCGTCGACCAGCCGACGCGCACCGGTCAGGCCCAGACCCAGGCCGTTGCCGGAGGTCCAACCGTCGGTGAGCGCCAGACCGATGTCGGCGATGCCCGGGCCTTCATCGCGAAACAGCACGCGCACGCCCACGCGGGCGCCGTCGTCCAGCACCTGCCAGTCCATGTCGCCGCCACCGCCGTAAACCACGGTGTTGCGCGCCAGCTCGCTGACGGCGGTCACCAGCTTGGTCAAGTCGACCAGGCGCATGCCGCATTCGCTGGCCAGCTTGCGCACCAGTTGCCGGGCCAGCACCACGTCTTGCTCGATACGCACCGGATGGCTGCCGCTGTCGCGTACGTTCATGAGCGCTGAGTCCGCTGACGCAGCACCTGCATGCCGCGCTCGACATTCAGCGCCGTGCTGACCCCCGGCAAACTCAAGCCGAGCTCGACCAGGGTGATGGCCACAGCCGGCTGCATGCCGACCACCATGGTCTGCGCGTCCATCAGGCGCGACAGGCTGGCGATCTGCGCGATCATGCGGCCGATGAAGGAGTCGACCATGTCCAGCGCGGAAATGTCGATGAGCACGCCGCGCGCGGAGGTGCGGCTGATACGGTCGGTGAGATCGTCCTGCAGGCGCAGGGCGAGCTGGTCATGCATGTCGACCTGGATGGTCACCAGCAGGAACTCGCCCATCTGGAGAATCGGGATGCGCTCCATAGTGTCAGCCGCGCCCGACCAGGCTCACGCCCAGGCGCGAGAGGGCCAGTTGCAGGGCATCGGCGAGGTTGGCCTTGGTGGTCAAGGTGCCCAGATCCAGGCCCAGGTGCACGATGGTCTGCGCGATCTGCGGGCGCACGCCGCTGATGATGCAGTCCGCACCCATGAGGCGGATGGCGGTGACGGTCTTTAGCAGGTGCTGGGCGACCAGGGTATCGACGGTCGGCACGCCGGTGATGTCGATGATGGCGATCTCCGAGCCGGTGTCGACGATACGCTGCAGCAGCGACTCCATGACCGTCTGGCTGCGCTGGGAATCCAGGGTGCCGATCAGCGGCAAGGCCAGCACACCGTCCCACAGCTTGACGACCGGGGTAGATAGCTCGAGCAGCTCTTCCTGCTGGCGCTTGATCACTTCTTCGCGGGTTTTCTGGTAGACGCGCATGGTGTACATGCCGAGCGTGTCGAGCAGCCCGGAGATTTCCCAGAGCTGCTCGGCGAGCAGTTGCGGCTGATTGGCATAGACCGATTGCAGCAGGCCGAACAAGGGCGACTTGAGGGCGAAGATGAAGAAAGTGGTCTGGTGCGAGTCGTGCCCGAGACGGGCGCGGCTGGCCGAAAGGCGATCGAGGAAACGGCGGACCTCTTCCCAGCCGGCAGCGTTGATATCGGCGCCATGCTTGGCACGGGTGGTCAGGGTCAGAATCTGGAGAAACTCCTGGGCTTCCTGGGTGAGTTCCTGTTCCTTGATATTGCGGGTAGCGCCCGTGGCTTGCAGGGCCTTGAGCCAACCCTCGAGCAGTTGCTGCTGGTGGGTTTCCATCGCATTCAACGTGCTGTCTTGCAGTGCTGCCATTGTGGGCTCCTGAGGGCTGATAGGGGGGGCTTGTGATTTGCACCTGGGCCCCTGAATACCGACCACCCTGGGGCTCAATAGTTGTATGCGTTTAGGTGGGGGTGGTCGCGATTGGCCATCTTAAGCGGAATTGGGCGGGGGAGTTTGGGTATTTTTGAGGGGTTGGGGGGGGATTGGGTTTGGGGGGATTATCCGGTGGCTGTGGTGAGGCTGAATCACCTTTTCGCCTTTACGGCGACCCCCTTAATGAGATGGTCACCCCGGCACCCTACGAGGCGTACGCTTTCGTAGGGTGTTTTTACTTCGGAGACCGTCATCATGAGCAACGTGACCCTGATTGGCATCGACATCGGCAAACATACCTTCCACCTACACGCCCAGGAAAAGTCCGGCAAAGAAGTGTTGCGCAAGAAATGTTCAAGGCCGCAGATGATGCGGTTTCTGGCCAACCATCCCCCTTGCACGGTAGTGATGGAGGCCTGTGCCGGCTCACACTGCCTGGCGCGAGAAATCAAAGCGATAGGGCATGAAGCAAAGCTGATTTCACCTCAGTTCGTTAAGCCTTTCGTCAAGGGCAACAAGAATGACTTTGTCGATGCGCAAGCCATCTGTGAAGCCGCTTCCCGACCTTCCATGCGCTTTGTGACGCCAAAATCGCCTGAGCAGCAGACGCTCTCTGTTTCTCATCGGATGCGTGAATCACTGATTCGCGACCGGACCAAAACGGTGAACCAGATGCATGGTTTCCTGCTCGAGTTCGGCGTCAGCCTGCCGACGGGACTGGCGGTGATCAAACGCCTCGCTTCAGTGCTTGAAGAGCACGACCTGCCTGTACGCCTCGTCGCACTGCTGCAGCGCCTGCATGATCACTTTGTCTACCTGGCCGAGCAGATCAAGCTGCTGGATGAAGAGCTGGCAAGCCAGCTGGCTGACGATGATCTGGGTAGTCGCTTGCTGACTATTCCGTGTGTCGGGCCGATCACCGCCAGCCTGCTGGCCGTAGAAATGGGAGATGCTCGGCAGTACGGCAGCAGTCGTGATTTTGCAGCATCCGTAGGCTTGGTCCCCAGGCAATACAGCACCGGCGGCAAGCCGGCTTTGCTGGGAATCAGCAAACGTGGCGACAAGAACCTTCGGCATTTGCTGGTGCTCTGCGCCCGTGTCTACATGCTTCGTTTGAAGTACCAGAGTGGCCCATTGGCCGACTGGGTACGTACGCTATCAATACGACGCCACTCCAACGTGGTGGCCTGCGCGTTGGCCAACAAACTGGCACGCATCGCGTGGGCCATTGCCACTCGACACTCGCAATATGAAACGGAGCCAGGCGCGCTGAACGCCTGACCCCGTTGTGCTGCACCGAGTTTTACCATCAGGTTTTGCGATAGCTGAACAACGGATGAAATAAACGGCCGATCGGCCTGGCGATGATCCTGGAAGAAAAATTGGCTCTCAGAAGCCGCTTACTTTATTAGGATCGCCAGGTGCGAATACTCATCGTGGCGCGGGATACCAGCCCAATCGACGCCGGATAGATTTACGCAAGCCATCCATTTCACCCAATGATCAGTATTGCAAAAAAGGGGGTGACCACAGATTTTTTCTTGGAAAAAAGGGGGGCAAAAACCGCTTGCTCCCGCATACGGCCCCTGCGCTACGCGCAGGGGTTCCCTCGCGCCGGCGTCGCTCCGGGAGGACCGCGCTTAGGGGCCGTCCTGGCCCCAAGCGCTTGACGGGCATCCATGCCCGTCACCTCCCTGCGCAACGCCTCTGCTCGGCCTCCTGAGGTCGCGTTTGGCGGTGTTTGAACTACCGCGCACTAAGATCAAAAGCAACGGCAACGGCAACGGCAACGGCGATTCGATCGCGCAGCGCTCCAGAACATCTGCCCCACCGCCCCGCTTCTAAGCGCGCCATCGTGCAGACGCCGCCCATCGCGACCTCAGGAGGCCGAGCAGAGGTGGCATGGAGGGGGTTGACGGGCATGGATGCCCGTCAAGCGCTTGGGGCCATGGATGGCCCCTAAGCGCGGTACCCCCGGAATGCCACCGACGCGAGGGAACCCCGAAGCGCAGCGTAGGGGCCGGATGCGGGAGCAAGCGGTTTTTGCCCCTCTTTTTTCCAAGAAAAAAAAGAGGGTCGCCGTAAAGGCGAAAAGGTGAATCAGCCCGAGAGTGTCAGATTTTTTGTGTGCGGGCCGATAACGGCCTGCCCTCAGGCTGGCCATGCTTTTACCAGGTCGGCCTGATAAATCGATCTCCGTACAGAATCGCGAATTGATTCATCGCATTTTTCCAATCATGGGCCGCTGAGCCCCAGTTTGCCGTGATGTTCCGCAGCCCCAGCCAGATCAGCTTGGTGGCGGCCTCATCCGTTGGGAAGTGACCGCGCGTTTTGATGATCTTGCGTAGCCGGGCATTGATGCTTTCGATCGCGTTGGTCGTATAGATCACTTTTCGAATGCCTGACGGGAAGACAAAGAATGGAATTACTCGATCCCAGGCTCTTCTCCATGCCGCAACTACCGTTGGGTACTGTTTGCCCCAAGGGCCGTTTTCAAAGGCATCCAGTGCCTGCTCAGCCGCCTCGGCGTTGATGGCCTGATAGATCGGCTTGAGCGCTTTGGCCAGATCACGACGCTTATCCCACGCCGCATAATCGAGACTGTTGCGGATCAAGTGGACGATGCATGTTTGCAGCGTGGTGGCCGGAAACACGGCGCTTAGCGCCTCTGGCATCCCTTTGAGGCCGTCGGTGACGGCGATCAGCACATCCTCAACGCCGCGCGTCTTGAGGTCATTGAAGACCTTCATCCAGAACTTCGCACCTTCGGTATTTTCGATCCAGATCCCGAGAATATCGCGCGTTCCATCGGGTAGAACGCCCAGCGCCAAGTAAATCGCTTTATTGCGCACAAGGCCTTCTTCGCGAATCTTGACTCGCAGTGCATCAAAGAAAATAACCGGGTACATCGGCTCCAGCGGCCGCTGTTGCCACGCGCCGATTTCCTCCATCACCTCGGCCGTGACCGAACTGATGAAGTCATGCGAAACATCCGTTCCGTATTGCTCGGAGAGGAATGCGCGAATTTCCCGAACGGTCATGCCTCGGGCATACATGGCGATGATCTTGTCATCGAAACCGGTGTAACGGCGCTCATGTTTGGGAATCAGAATGGGCGCAAAACTACCGTCTCGATCACGGGGGATATCCAGCCGCAGCGGCCCCTCTCCAGTCAGAACCGTCTTGCCAGTCCTGCCATTGCGCTGATTGGTTTCATCCTCTGGGCGCTGCGCGCCCGGCAGATACCCCAGATGGTGACTGAGCTCGGCGTTCAAGGCCCGTTCGATCAGCGCCTTCTTGAACGCCGCAGAGGCATCTTCGATAGCCTCCGCAGTCATCAGGCCCTCACCGAACTGCTCAAGCAGCTCCTTGGGGATTTTTGGTAGGTCACGCACGGGTTTTTTCTTGGTTGGCATACATGCACCTCTTGCTCATGTTATGCCCGAACACAAAATTTCTGACATACCCATCAGCCCCACCCCAAAATCCGGATAATCACATCCCCCCCAAAAACCCCAAAACCCACCCCTCACCCCACAAGTCCCCGCACACAAAAATACAAAACCGAAGGCCCCATCAAACACCCCAACCCCGTATGAAAGGTCGCCGTCAAAGCCCCATAGGGCACCAACCGCCGATCAGTCGCCGCCAACCCCGCCGTCACCCCCGAAACCGTCCCCGCCAGCCCCCCAAACACCATGGCCGAGCGCGGGTTATCCAAGGCCAGCACCCGCGCCGAAACCGGCGTGAACACCATGACCAGAATCGCCTTGATCAACCCTGTGGCAATCGACAACGCCATCACCTCGGAACTGGCCCCCAACGCTGCCCCCGTCACCGGCCCGACGATATAGGTCACCGCTCCCGCGCCAATGGTCGTCAATCTCACGGCGTCCCGATAACCAAAACTCCAGGCCACGACCACCCCGACGATGAACGGCAGCACCGTTCCCAGCAGCAAGGCCACCGCGCCGATCACCCCGGCCTTGCGCGCTTCGGTCGCCTGGACCTCGAACGCCGTCGCGACGATGGCGAAATCGCGCAGCATCGCTCCACCCATCAAGCCAATGCCCGAGAACAAGGTCAGATCGGCCAGGCCCTTCTGCCCGCCGGTCAAGGTGCCCCCCACCCAGGCCAGGACCAGGCCGATGACGATGGCGATCGCCGACCCGTGCACCCGGCCAAACGTCAGGTACTTGGAGAGCATGACCGACACCCACATCACCGCTCCGACCACGGCAAACGCTGTGATCAGGTCGTTGTGCGCCAACGCTTTCCCAATGATCGACCACATCTCAGCGCCCTCCCGCCACAGCTGCCTGCGCAGGTACTGGCGCTTCGAGCGCCGGCAACGGCTCGCCGCGGTGGCTGCGGCTGATCAGCGCGATGGTCGCGCCGCACACCAGCACCGCGCCCACCGCCGCCACCAGCGCCACCGGCCCGCCATGCAGTGCGGTGACCACGTTCTGCTGCGCCGCCATGGCCACCACCACCGGGATGTACATCGCGCCCCAGAAACCGACGCCGAACTCGCACTCCTTGCTCATGCCCCCGTTGCGGTGCATGTACAGCCGCGCGCAGATCAGCAGGATCATGGCGATGCCGACCCCGCCCACATTGGATTTGACGCCCAGCAGCACGCCCAGGAAGTCGCCGACGATGACGCCGGCCAGCGTGCAGACCGCCAGCAGAGCCACACCATAGATGATCATTATTGTTGTCCTCAGGTTGTATCGAAGTTGTTTGTTGTTGTCCTTCGAGCGCCAGCGCAGTCATCGGGTGTGAGCCACCTCCTGGCGCAACAGCGCCTCCAGCGTATCCGCACGGGTCGATTCGACGCTCAGCACCTTGCCGGCGTCGAACACCCGCCGCGCCAAGCCGCTGAGCACGCTGCCCGGAGGCAGCTCCAGGTGCAGCCGCACGCCGCGCTCCCAGGCGCTGCGCAAGGTGGCGCGCCAATCGACGCGGCGCGCCATGTTATAGGCCAGGTCTTCGCGCAGGCGTTGCGGGTCGAACAGCGCCCGCGCGCTGCTGCCGCTCAGGTAGGTGAGGCGTGGGCGCTGCAGTGTGACCTCGGCGAAGGCCTGTGCCAGGGTCGCAGCTGGGGCCTGCAGCAATGCACAGTGCGACGGCACGCTGACCGCCAGACGGCGGGCCACGCCCTGCCCCAGCGAGCGCACACGGGCGACCACCGCGCCCATGGCGGCATCGCTGCCGGCTATCACCAGTTGGTTGTCGCTGTTGACGTTGGCCAGGTAGACCTCACCGCCAACCTCGGCCAACACGCGCTCAAGCGTGGCCTGCTCCAAACCACTGAGGGCGGTCATACCGTAACCGCTGTGGTATGCCCGTTGCATCAGGTCGCCGCGCAGCGACACCAGGCGCACCGCGTCCTCCAGCTTCAACGCCTCGGCCGTGACTGCCGCTGCATAGGCGCCAATCGACAAGCCGGCCACGCAGGCCGGCGCTGGGCTGCGGCGCAACAGCCAGCGCGCCCAGGCCACCCCGGTCAGCAGCAGACACAGCTGCACCGCGCGGGTGTGCTGCAAGGCCTCGGCGCTGTCGAGCGCCAGTACCTGTTCGCCAAGCACCTCGCTGGCCGCCTCCAGCACGTCGCGGCTGCCTTCGGGTAAATGATGCAGCATGCCGGGCTGCTGGGCGCCTTGGCCGGGGAAGGCGAACAGACTGCTCATGCGGCCGCCTCCTCAAGCGACCAGGGATCGCTCACCAATCGCGCTGCCGAAGCCGCTTTCAAGAGCACCTGGCGGGCACCGCTGGCCCATTCGCGCAACGCGACAGCCCCGTGCGGGGTTTCGAGCTGCACATCGATCCGGCACGCCACTGCCTGCAGCGCGCCCAGCAAGTCACGCGCCCGTTCGCACGAAAGCCGCTGCGGTGCGTGCAGCAGCACATCCAGATCGCTGTCGGCGTGCACCACCTCGATACCGCTGGCCAACTGGAAGCCGACACTGCCGGTTGGCCCCCAGCACCACCCCTGCGCGTCGAGGACAGCGGCGACCTGCGCCACCGCCTGCAATGCGGGTAAATCGGTGTCGCCCTGCCAGCGCAGGCGCTCGGGGGCGACCCGGCGCACGACCTGCCCCAGCGGCATGCGTGCGGCAAAGCGCTGCGCCCGTGAGCGCCCGCGCAGACCGACCGCCACCCAGCCCGCCGCCTGCAGCGCGCGGCGCACCACCACCGGCTCACCGGCTGCCAGCGCCTGCCGCGCCCACGCTGGCGCGTCAGCGGGCAGCAGGTCCGGGGTCATGCCCCAGAGCAGGTCGTGGGGGCGCACGGCATTCATCTCAGGCCTCCTGCCACTGCGCCCGTAGACGCTGACGCACCGCGCGCGAGGCGCTGCGGTGCTGTCCCTGCAGACGCACGCTCAAGTCGGTGCACGTGCCAATGTCGCGTACCGCCTCGATCAGCACGTCACGCACCCGCGCCACGTCCTGGGCTGTCGGCGCCTCGGCGCTGGTCACGCTCACCCGCTGATGCAGCAAGCCCAGCGAGGCATAGCTGTCCAGGTCATAGGCCATCGGTGGCACCTCGGCGGCCAGCGCCTCGAGCGCCTCGACGCTGCGCAGGGTGATCCGCGCGGCGGCGGCCTTGCCCATGGCGTGCACCATCACCCCCTCGTCGTCCAGCGCGATCAGGCGCTGGGCCTGGTAACCATGGGCCAGAAACGCACCGGACATGGCCTTGCCCACCAGCAGCCCGATCACCGGATGACCGGCCAGGCGGGCCTGGGCATAGGCCTCGACCGCGCCGGCCAAGGCCTGATGAATGCCCAAGGCTTCCTCCCGCCGACCATAGGCCTGGCTCGGCACGTCGATCAGTGCCACCAGCACGCGCTTGTCGCCGTCACGGTCGGCCTGCACGGCGTCATCTACCGCCTTGGCCAGACCCCAGCCTTCGAGCAGGCCCACCTCGCCATTGCGGGCGCGGGGAAAGGGATTGTGCGCATCGGGGACCACCGCGATGAATCGCGCCGGGCGATTGTCCAGCTCGGCGTCGATCACCTGCACCGATGCTGGCAAACCCGCCAGCGGCTGACCTTCAGCCAGGTGCTGCAACCACTTCTGGGCACGGTTCATCAGGCTTCTCCTCGATACAGGGTACGCACGGCGGCGGCGTCCATTTGCGGGCAATCGCTCCCCAAGCGGGCCAGACGGTCAAGGAACTCGGCATGCCGGCTGGCACGCCGGGCGCTGGGTTGTTCGAGCAGGCGCAGTACCTGCTCACGGATAAGGTCGACGTCATCGGCCACATAGGCATCGGCCAGACCGCTGGCATGGCGCTGCTCACCCCCGGTCAGGCTCCAGATGAAGGGTCGGTCGCGCGAATCGTATTCGCCGATACCGGCCTCCTGCTCGATCACCTGCGGCCCGTTGAGCCCCAGGCGCGCCTCGCGGGTCACCAGCAGATGGCTGCACAGTCCGGCGGCGATGGACATGCCGCCAAAGCAGCCGACGGACCCGGCGATGACGCCGATCACCGGCTGATGCGCGCGCAGCGCGACGATCGCGGCCTGGATCTCGGCGATCGCCGCCAGGCCCAGGTTGGCCTCCTGCAAGCGCACACCACCGGTCTCCAGCAGCAGCACAGCGCAGGTCGGGATGCCCTGGCGATTGTCTTCCACGGCCAACTCCAGCGCCGCGGCGATCTTCGCACCGCCCACCTCGCCCATGCTGCCGCCCTGGAACCCGCCTTCGATGGCGGCCACCACGGCGGGGCGCTGATTGAGCAGGCCTTTGGCGATGACCACCCCGTCATCGGCCTGCGGCACGATGCCCTGCAACGGCAGCCAGGGCGACATCAGGCGCTCGAACGGGCCGAGCAGTTCGCGCAGGCTCCCCGGATCGAGCACGGCGCCAGCGCGCTGGCGCGCGCCCAGCTCAACGAAGCTGCGGCTGCGCAGCAGGTGTTCGCGGTCAGTCATGGTCGATCTCCTCGAAGCCTTGTTCCAGGCGCAGGCGCACCACGCCGGGGGTGGCACCGAAGTCATGGATGTCGATGTTCAGCGCAGGCCAGGCGCGGCCCTGGAACAGGCGGTCGAACAACTGGCTCCAGCGCGCCTGGCTGCCATCGACCGAGGTCAGCACCTGGATCTGCAGACGGCCCGGCTGGCCCGGCTCGATCAGTACTTCCAGGTCGCCCGAGCTGACGCAGCCGACCAGGGCGCGGCCCCGGCCCGGCTGCGCGGCGGGGAATTCGAAGGTCAGGGTTTGCATGTCACAGGCTCCCGGCTTTGTCGAGGAACAGGCAGGCGGCCAGCAAATCGGCGGCCCCGCCCGCAGAGGCATTGAGGTGCAGCAGGCGCGCATCCAACGCGCGCAGGTGGCGACGGCCGGCCAGGCTGGCACTGCCACCGGCCTCCAGCACGGCCCGGGCGCCCTGCTGCAGGACTGCCAGGCCTTGCTCGCCGGCACGCCACAACACGCAGGTGTCGCTGAGCGCGGCCATGATCGCCAGCAAAGCATCCAGCCGCGCAGGGGTCTCGCCGACGCCGGCGGCGCGGCTGCGCAGCAGTTGCGGCAAGCCATGTCCGATGATCGCCGGGAAGCCCTGCTGGGCCTGCTCGCGGGCACCGCCGACACCGTAGCGGCGGCGCACGTGCAGGCCATGGCTGTCCGCGATCGGCGCGGCAGGATCCTCAATCAGCGCCAAGCGCCCTGCCCGCGCCGTCACACTCAGCGGGTCGCTGTCGGCCGGGTTCAAGGCCCACGCCGCCACCAGCAGCCCCAACGCCCAGATCGCGCCACGGTGGGTGTTCACCCCCGCAGTGGTGACCAACATCGCCGCTTCGCCTTCACGCCCCAGACGCCCCAGTTCGGCGCGCAATGGCGTGGCGATGTGGCCAATCCGTTGCGCGGCCTCGGCCATCTGCCGCAGGCACGGCCACAGCGACAGCGCCGAGGCCTGCATCAGCGCCAGGTTCATGTCGCCATGCGCACCGCTGCCGCGACGGTCCACCAGGCCGGGCTTGGGCGACAGCTCGGCCTCGTCGATCAGCGCGTCCACCGCCAGGTCCGCCAGGCGCTCCGACAGACTCAAAGGGGCAAGCATGTTCGCTTTCATCACCAGCTCCTGAAGCGTGCGGGTGGGTTGTAGAGGCCGCCAGACCAGTCCACCAGGTCGGCGATGCTGCGCGCGGCCAGCAGCTCGCGGCTGGCGTCGGTGCGGCGAATGCCCAGGTCCTCGGGCAAGGCCACCAACCCTTCGCGGCGCAGGCGCTCGGTGTCCTTGGGGTCGTGACGCAGGCCGATGGCCGTGACGCCGGCCACCGCCGCGATCATCTGCTGGCGTTCTTCGAGGCTGCGCGCCTTGTACAGGTAAGCGATGCCTTCCTCGGTGAGCAGGTGGGTGACGTCGTCGCCATAGATCATCACCGGCGCCAGCGGCATGCCGGCTTTTTTCGCCACCGCCACCGCATCGAGGGTCTCGACGAAGGTCGGCTTGCCGCCTTCCTGGTAGGTCTCGACCATCTGCACCACCAGCTTGCGCCCGCGTTCGAGCAGGGTGTCCGGCACGGTCATGCCCAGCCACGCGGGGGTGGCATGGCGGCGTCCGCGCGGGTCGTGGCCCATGTTCGGCGCACCGCCAAAGCCCGCAAGGCGGCCCCGGGTGACGGTGGAGGAATGACCGTCGCCATCCACTTGCAAGGTGGCGCCGATGAACAGGTCCACCGCGTACTGCCCGGCCAGTTGGCACATCAGGCGGTTCGAGCGCATGGAGCCGTCACGGCCGGTGAAGAACACGTCCGGGCGCTGGGCGATGTAGTCCTCCATGCCCAGTTCGGTGCCGAAGCAGTGCACGCTCTGCACCCAACCGGTCTCGATGGCGGGAATCAAGGTGGGGTGTGGGTTGAGTGTCCAGTTGCGGCAGATCTTGCCTTTGAGGCCGAGCGACTCGCCGTAGGTCGGCAGGATCAGCTCGATGGCGGCGGTATTGAAGCCGATGCCATGGTTCAGCGACTGCACCTGATGACGTTCATAGATCCCGCGAATCGCCATCATCGCCATCAGCACGTGCACTGGCTTGATGTGCCGTGGGTCACGGGTGAACAGCGGTTCGATGTAGAACGGCTGGTCGGCGACCACCACGAAATCGATCCAGGAGGCCGGAATGTCCACCCTCGGCAGGTCGTCCACCCGGTCGACCAGTTGGTTGACCTGGGCGATGACGATGCCGTCGCTGAACGCGGTGGGCTCGACCAGTGCCGGCGTGTCTTCGGTGCTGGGGCCGGTGTAGAGATTGCCATCCCGGTCGGCGCAGAAAGCTGCCACCAAGGTCACGTTGGGGATCAGGTCCACCAGCAGGCGCGAGTAGAGCTCGATGTAAGTGTGGATAGCGCCGACTTCGAGCAGACCGTCTTCAAGCAACTGACCGATGCGCTGGCTTTGCGGTCCGGCGAAGGAGAAATCGAGCTTGCGTGCGATGCCCCGCTCGAACAGATCCAGGTGCTCGGCGCGGCTGACGCTGGGCATGATCATGTGCAGGTCATGCAGGCGCTCGGGATCGACCTTGGCCAGCGAGCGGGAGAGGAAATCGGCCTGCTTCTGGTTGTTGCCTTCGAGCACCACGCGATCGCCTGGGGCGATCAGCAACTCCAACGCCTCGACGATCCGCTCGCTGGGCAGTACCCGGCCCTCGGCCAAGTGACGCACCCGTTCGAGGCGGCGCTGCTTTTCGCTGCGCCGTCTCGACCAGTGCGGCGGCGGTGGATGCTGTGTTGTGGTCATGGGTGACTCCACGGATTCGCTGTCGTGGAGTCACCTTAGGCCTGGGCGTGGGGGGCATCAATCAAGCACGGCGGCAGTTCATTACGCTGAGCGTAACGATTGCCCACGCCGTCACGGCGAGATCGGGTCACTCGCCGGATAAGTTTCGTCCAGCGCATTATCGACGCTCTTTTCGTCCGGCTGGGTCGCTGCGCCGCAGCCGCAGTCGCCCATGCGGCAGTGCTCGCCGTGCGGGTGACCACTGGCGCAGGCCTCGCAGCAGTAGGCCTTGCCGTCGTGGGAAAAGGCATTGGCGTCAACCGTGCAGGAACAGTGGTTACAGGCGCAACGTTGCTCATTCATGGCGGTGCTCTCCATCGGCGTTCGAATCGTCATCGGTCCACGGCTTGCCGTCGAGGGGCTTGACGTGGGCCAGTTCGGCTTCGTCCAGGCCATTGCCACCGGCAATTTCATCGGCATCCACTTCGCGCAGGTTCATGTCGGCAGGCCCATCGTCCTCGGCCGAGTCCTGGGCGTCACGGGCACCTGGCGCGCCGTACAGCGTGTCCAGGCTCAGGTCGTCCATGGTCACGTTGTCCTCGTGCAAGCTCTCGGTCAGCGCCTCGCCCCCGCTCATGCCGCTCTCGGCGACCCGCTCTGGGGAGAAATCCTGCTCCGCTTCGGCGTCGGGACGCTCGTCGCCCACACGCCCACGGCGTTCATCCTTGCGCTCGCTGAAGTCCAGCTCACGGATGCTGCCCATGCGGTCTTCGGTGTCGTCGATTTCCTGGGGGCGGTATTTCTCGTCGTCTGCTTGGGCCATGACGGCTCTCCGGTCAAGTGCGTTCAAGCGATCGACTCTGCGCTGCTCGGGAAAATTCAGATTTTCATCACGCGGGCCCTCGTCGGGCGACAACGCCAACGGCCAATCAGCCCGGTCCGTCGCTCGCCGCGGCGAGAAGTGCTACCAGCATGTCGCTGATAGGGGTGGCGATACCATGGGCTCGCCCGTAACGCGACACGACGCCGTTACGGATGTCCCACTCCAACGGTCGGTTGGCTTCACGGTCGGTCAGGATGGAGGTCCCCATGTCTCGGGGGAAGGCCTGAAACTGGTCGAGAATCGCTTGGGGCACGTCGTCGCGCAGGTTAGCGCCTTCGGCGCGAGCGACGGCCAGGCACTCCTGCAGATAAGCCAGTGACAACCTGGAGATATCGCTCCTGGCGTACATGCCCGCGCGACGTTGGGTGAGTGCCATCAGCCCGGCCAGGGCGTTTTGGAGCAGCTTGCGCCACGCCACCGTCTTGAAGTCGGCGGTCAACTCGACGCCGCATCGCGTGCCACGCAGTGCTCGCACGACCACCTCGGCAGCGGGAATGTCCGGCAGGCTCAAACGTGCCTGCCCACGCAGGCGAACCGAGCCGTCGGCCTGTGCCTGGGCAGGAAACCAGACCACTGCGGGCACCACACGCGCATCGGCCAGGTGGGCAGACACGGCCTGCACCTGCTCGACGCCATTTTGCAGGACGCACACCACGGTCTGCGGACCGCTCAGGGCCGACAGCCAGGCGGCCGCTGCGTCGGTTTGGGTCGCTTTGACCGCAAGAAAGACAACATCAAAGCCTGGTCCGATCTGATCGGGACTCGTCTGCACGGGTCCGGGAACGCGGATGCTGCGCTCGCCATCCAGCAGCGTGAGTTCATCGCGCGCCCGTCGGCCACATAACGTCGGCGTACGTGCGCACTCGTGCAGCATGGCGGCAAGGGTGGTGCCTATGGCACCAGGCCCCACGACAGCCACGGACAGGCAATGATCGTTAGTCATGGACGAATGCTCCTCAAAGGGTTGGAAACAGGGTTGTGCCTTTCGCCACGCCATGTAATAAATAACAAATGGATGAAAGAACTGGTAACAAAATTTCAAATAGCTCGACACGTATCGCCCAGTGGCTAAGCAGCGTTCAGGCCCGCAGCGGTGATCTGGCCGCCAGCGAAAGCAAGGTCATTGCCCTGCTGATGACCGATCCCTTGTTCGTCGGTACGAGCACAGCTGCGCAGGTCGCCGCCCGCGCGGGCGTCTCTGCGCCAAGCGTGGTACGCGCTGCACGGGCGGTGGGCTTCGGCGGCTTCGCCGAACTGAAGATCGAGATCGCACGGGCACGGGGTACCAACCAATTCTTCGCACCTCCACAGGCGCTCGGAGCCAATGCAACGTCGGTTGACGTGATCCAGTCTTCGATCCATGCCGGCACTCACGCCCTGGATGCGCTGCTGGGCGCGCTGGACATCGCAGCGCTCGACCGAGCGGTTGAAGCGCTGCGCTCTGCCAGGCAAGTGATCGCCTTCGGCGCCGGCCCGTCCTCCATCGTGGCCGCCGACGCCGTCTTCCGCCTGCGTGCGGTGGGCGTAACGACGGTCGGCATCCAGGACCATCTGTCAGCGATGATCGCTACACGCCTGTTAGGACAGAACGATGTCGTAATCGCCGTCAGCTCGACCGGACGCACAGCCACCACACTCGCCGTTGCCGACGCCGCGTCTTCGGCCGGGGCTTCGCTGATCGCCATCACCAATCAGTACGGCACGCCACTGGCCAATCTCGCGGACACCGCTCTGGTGATCGGCGGCGCACCGCTGCCGGCGCAAATGGCTGCCGCCGGCAGTCGGCTGGCCCAGCTAGTGGTCGTCGACTCGCTGGTCATGGCGCTCGCCATGCGCGACCCTGAGCGCAACCGTCGAGCCGAGCGGGCCGGTATCGACCTGCCCGATATCGACTGATGGGCCTCGACACAATAGCGCTCGTGCTCATCGCAGCCACCGCCCATGCGCTGTGGAACGTCGCCGCGAAGTACAAGCGTGGCGACACCTTGCTGTTCGTCTGGGCCTATACCTGCGCCAGCGCGCTAGTGTGCCTGCCGATCGGCTTGGTACTGATGGCCGATCAGCACCAAGCACTCGATGGCCGGCTCCTGGTCGCCTCCGTCGTCTCGGCGCTACTGCACATCGTCTACTCGCTCATCCTCCAAGCTGGCTACGACCGCGCAGAGCTTGGCGTGGTGTATGCAGTCGCCCGTGGCTCGGGTCCACTGCTGACCATGGTGATCGCGGTTACCCTGCTCGGGGAGCGCCTAGGCTTGGCAGCGATGTGCGGCGCGTTGCTCATCGTCATCGGGATCTTCGTCGTCGTCGGACAGGTTTTCGGGGGCGCTGGCCGCCTGCTGTCCCCAGGCGTGTTCTGGGGTGTGGCGACCGGGACCAGCATCGCCGGGTATACGTTATGGGACAGCCACGCTGTCACCGGGTGGCATTTACCGCCGGTCAGCTACTACGCCGGCACGCTGCTACTACAGGGCCTGATCCTGACCCCTTTCGCGTTGAGACGCCAGCATGGCATTGCGGTCGCGCTGCGTGCCAACGCAGCGCCGATCCTGGCCGTCGCCCTGCTCTCCCCGCTGGCCTATGTGCTGGTGCTGACCGCCATGCAGCGCGCACCGGTGGCACTGGTCGCGCCGATGCGCGAGTCTTCAATCGTCATCGGTTCATTCCTGGCGTGGTGGTTTTTTCATGAAGGCCACCTCGCACGGCGCATCCTCGGCGGGCTGATCGTGCTGGCCGGAATCACGGTGATCAGTCTTTTTTGAACTCTGCCTGTTCCGATCGCCTCAACCAGAGACCGATCCGCGAACGTCCCGGAGTTCGTCATGGCCAAGCCGCTGCAGGAATACCAGCGCAAACGCGATTTCAAGGCCACGCCCGAGCCCTCTGGCAAGGGCCGTCGCCAAGCCGCAGACCACGCGCTGCAGTTCTGCATCCAGAAGCACGACGCCAGCCACCTGCATTACGACTTCCGCCTGGAGCTGGACGGTGCACTCAAAAGCTGGGCGGTGCCCAAAGGGCCGTCACTCGACCCCAGCGTGCGCCGCCTGGCCGTACACGTTGAAGATCATCCGCTGGATTACGCCGACTTCGAAGGGCACATTCCCGAGGGGCATTACGGCGCCGGCGATGTGATCGTCTGGGATCGGGGCGTGTGGCAGCCTGAAGGTGATCCGCAGGTGGCCTATGCCAAGGGCAAGCTGCGCTTTCGCCTGCAAGGGGAGAAGCTCGGTGGAACGTGGAATCTTTTTCGCACGCGCCTGGAAGGCAAGAAAGAACAGTGGATGCTGGTCAAGTCCAAGGACGATCACGCCCGTAGCGAGGACGACTACAGCATCGTCGAGGACCAACCCGACAGCGTCGTCAGCGATCGCACCCTGACGCCGCGCACGCGCAAGACCGCAAAGTCCACACCCGCTCGGGCGAAGAAAGCCAGCCTGCCCCAGACACTGCAACCACAACTGGCCACGCTGGTGGACGCCCCGCCTGCGGGCGACTGGCGCTATGAAGTGAAATTCGACGGCTACCGCATTCTGGCGCGAATCGACGGCCAGGATGTGCGCCTGTTCACCCGCAACGGCCATGACTGGAGCGCGCGCATGCCGCGGCTGGTGGACGCCCTGCGTGCGCTGTCCGTGGACAGCGCCTGGCTCGACGGTGAGGTGGTGGTCAACGGCGATGGCGACGTCGCGGATTTCCAGGCGCTGCAAAACGCCTTCGACCGCGATGACGACCACGCCATTCGTTATTACCTGTTCGACCTGCCCTTCCTGGGCGGCAAGGACTTGCGCCCGGTGCCGCTGTCGCAGCGCCGAGACGCGCTGCAACAGCTCCTGGCGGACGATGCATCCGATGTGCTGCATTACTCCGGCGACTTCGATCAACCGCTCGACTCGCTGCTCGACAGCGCCTGTCGTCTGGGGCTCGAAGGCCTGATCGGCAAACGTGCCGACAGCCCCTACAGCGGCAAGCGCAGCCGCGACTGGATCAAGCTCAAATGCACGCGGCGCCAGGAGTTCGTCATCGTCGGCTACACCGACCCCAAGGGCAGCCGCACGGCCTTCGGTGCCCTGCTGCTGGCCCTGCACGACGCCGACAGCGGCGAATTGCGCTACGCCGGTCGAGTGGGCACCGGGTTCAGCGCCGCCACCCTGAAAACCCTCTATGCCCAGCTCAAGCCCTTGCACAGCGCCAAGCCTGCACTGGCGAAGCCGCCCAGCGGTGCCCAGGCCCACGGCGTGCACTGGCTCAAACCACGGTTGCTGGCTGAGGTTGCCTACGCCCAGATGACCCGCGACGGTATCGTGCGCCACGCTGTGTTCCACGGGCTGCGCGACGACAAGCCAGCCACTGCCATCGACCTGGAACAACCCATGCCCAAGCCCGCTGCAAAGCGCCGCAAGGCCGAGCCTGAAGCCCTCGGCGATCTGCACCTGACTCACCCGGACCGCGTCATCGATGCCACCACCGGTGCGACCAAGCGCCAGGTGGTGGAGTACTACGCCCAGGTGTCCGAGTGGTTGCTGCCACAGCTCAAGGATCGTCCCGTGGCTTTGGTGCGCGCACCTGAAGGGCTGAGCGGGGAGCTGTTTTTCCAGAAACATGCCGGGCAACTGCACCTGCCTCACGTGCGCACGTTCGACAAAGCCCAGGCTGGTCAGGCTGCCATGGTGCTGAACCGGGTCGACAGCATGCTGGGCGCCGTGCAGATGAACACCCTGGAATTTCATACCTGGAACGCCACGACCCGGGACTTCGACAAGCCCGACCGCCTGGTGCTCGACCTGGACCCGGACCCGGCGTTGCCCTGGAAAGCCATGGTCGAAGCGACCCAATTGACCCTCACCTTGCTCGAGGAACTGGGCCTGAAGGTGTTCCTCAAGACCAGCGGTGGCAAAGGCATGCACCTGGTGGTGCCGCTCACCCGACGCGCCTCCTGGGAGCAGGTAAAGGGGTTCAGTCATGCCCTGGTGCAACACATGGCGGACCTGTTCCCAGATCGCTTTTCGGCCGTGTCCGGCCCGAAGAATCGGGTGGGCCGGATCTTCATCGACTACCTGCGCAATGCCCAGGGCGCGACCACCGTCAGCGCCTATTCGGTGCGCGCGCGCGATGGACTGCCGGTGTCGGTGCCGATCTGGCCCGAGGAACTGACGCAGCTCAAAGGCGCTGACCAGTGGACCCTCATCAACCTGCACGAACGCCTGGCCGACCTCGACGACCCTTGGGCGCAGATGGGCACGACCCGCCAATCGATCACCGCGCGCATGCGCAAGCAACTGGGAATGGACGCCACCGCATGAACAGTGATCCAACCATCGACTCAACACGCTTGGCGTCTCTGCTGCGCGCCTTCGGCGAGCGCAGCCAGGCCCTGCATCTGGACTCTGAATTGGCCACGCTGATGCAGGCAATGCAGGCCGAGGCACTCGATGAGCTGCCCCTGCCCGGTCAGGGCCAGACCTTGCAACGCTGGCAAGTGCTGGCACGCGTCGGCGGTTGTGACCTGGCGCTGGCCAAGTTGTACGAGGGCCATACCGATGCCCTGGCGATTCTGGCCGAGTGCGGTGCAGCCCACTTGGCCGGCGATGGCCTCTGGGGCGTGTGGGCAGCGGAGCCGCCCGACGCACGGGCCCGAATCGTCGCCCGGGACGGCGACCAGGTCCGACTGCACGGCGCCAAGGCCTGGTGTTCCGGGGCCTTGCAGGTGAACCGGGGGCTGATCACTGCCTGGACTGCAGACGAGAAGCCGCAACTGGTGGCCATCGAACTGCCGCATCCCAGCCAGCGCGTGATTACCGACCCTTGGCAGGCCCAAGGCATGGCAGCCACCGCCAGCGTGACCCTCAACTTCGACGACTCACCTGGCATTGCCGTCGGCGAGCCGGGACAGTACCTGTCGCGCCCCGGCTTCTGGCAAGGCGGTGCGGGCATCGCCGCCTGCTGGTACGGGGCCGCCGCAGCGATCGCCGATTACCTGCGCGAACATTGCCGCACGCCCCGGGCCGATGCCCATGCCCACGCGCATCTGGGCGCGGTGGACAGCGCCTTGCTCGGGGCACGTGCCGCGCTGCGCGAGTGCGCGGCGTGGATCGATGCCCACCCTGTGGCCGATGCCAGCTACCCAGTGCGTCGCACGCGGGCCCAGGTCGAGCAGGCGGCCGAGCAGGTTCTGCACCATGTCGGGCGCGCACTGGGCGCCACGCCGTTCTGCCGCGACAGTCATTTCGCCCGGCTCAACGTCGATCTACCCGTTTACCTGCGCCAGAGCCACGCCGAGCGCGACCTGGCAGCCCTTGGACAACAGCGGGCGCAGCGCCCAGCAGGAGACTG
This sequence comes from Pseudomonas sp. SC11, assembly GCF_047039205.1. Classification (NCBI taxonomy): domain Bacteria; kingdom Pseudomonadati; phylum Pseudomonadota; class Gammaproteobacteria; order Pseudomonadales; family Pseudomonadaceae; genus Pseudomonas; species Pseudomonas sp. SC11. The sequence continues at coordinate 3,177,593 of NZ_CP178183.1, forward strand.
GCAGCTATGAGCGAGAACCTTATCCAGGCCTGCGCTGGCACGCCCTGGAGCGAATGGCAGAAGTCCGCCCACCTGGCCCGCGCCCCGTGGATCACCCCCGAACAGCTGTGTCCGCCTGGGCGTCGCCTGGTCCTGGTGGCGCCGCATCCAGACGATGAGATCCTCATGGCGGGCGGTCTGCTCAGCCATTTCCAGGGGCGTGAGCAGGACCTGATCCTGATCTCCGCCACCGACGGCGAAGGTAGCCATCCTGGCTCCGAGCACTGGAGCGAGCGACGCTTGCGCCACCAGCGTCCGCTGGAAAGTCAGCATGCCCTGCAGCAGCTCGATCTGCAGTTGCGCGAGCTGGACTGGCGGCGCCTGAACCTCAAGGACGGCGCCCTGCCCCGCGACGAGCCGTTCCTGGTCAATCACTTGAGCCAACTGCTGCAGCCGGGCGACCTGTTGATGTGTCCTTGGCGCCTGGACGGCCACTGCGACCATGACGCCGTGGGCCGCGCCTGCGCCCAGGCGGCCCAGGCGCGCGGTGCGGAGCTGGCCGAGGTGCCGGTCTGGGCCTGGCACTGGGCGCAGGCCGATGACCCGCGCCTGCCATGGCAACGCGCACGGCGGATCCAGTTGAGCGACGCCAGCCTGGCGCGAAAGCGTCAAGCCATCGCTGCCCACGTCAGCCAGTTGCAGGCCGATGACGACCGTCCGCCGGTGCTGTCCGCCAAGCTGCTGGAATGCCTGCTGCAACCCTTTGAACTGGTGTTTCTCTGAAGAAGGATCTGCCATGAGCCTCGATGCCGAGTATTTCGCCGACCTGTACGCCCGCAACGAAGACCCGTGGGCCTTTCGCACCCGCTGGTACGAGAAGCGCAAGCGCGACCTGGTGATGGCGAGCTTACCGCGCCAGTGCTACGAACGGATCTTCGAACCGGCTTGCGCCAACGGTGAACTCAGCGCGCTGCTGGCCGAGCGCTGCGCCGGGCTGCTGTGCCAGGACCTCGATCAAACGGCGGTCGAGCTGACCCGCGCGCGCCTGGCCGATGCTCCCCATGCCAGCGCTGAACAGGCGCGCCTGCCGGGAGACTGGCCGGGCGGCAGCTTCGACCTCATCGTGCTCAGCGAAGTGGGCTACTACCTCGATGCACGCGCCTGGCGGCAGGTCATCGAGCAGTCGGTGGCCAGCCTGAGCTATGACGGCGGGCTGCTTGCCTGCCACTGGCTTCATCCCATCGCCGGCTGCCCGCAGGATGGCCGCGAAGTGCACGCGCGGCTGGCCGAGTATCTGCCACTGTACCGCGTGTTCCGCCACGAGGAAGCGGACTTCCTGCTCGAGTACTGGTCGTGCCAACCCAGCGTGGTCGACCTGGACGAGACCTGCCTATGATCGCCGTCATCATTCCCGCGCATAACGAGGCCCGACGCCTGGGCCGCTGTCTGAAAGCGGTGAAAGCCGCCGCACTCGCGGCGCAGACGGCGGGTCACGAGGTGCAGATCCTGGTGGTGCTGGATCGCTGCAGCGACACCAGTGGGCGTATTGCCGAGCGCCTCGGCGTCGACACCTTGAGCCTGGACGCGGGCAACGTGGGCTGCGCCCGGCGTGCCGGCGCCGAGGCCATGCTCGAGCGCGGCGCCCACTGGCTGGCCTGCACCGATGCCGACAGCCGCGTGCCCGCGCATTGGCTGATGTGGCAACTGCAATGCGAGGCCGAGGCCGTCTGCGGCACGGTGCACGTGGACCGCTGGGAGCCTTGGCAGGACGCCGCGCTGCGCCGCCTGTACCGCAGCCGCTACGAAGCTCGCGAAGGACACCGACACATTCATGGGGCCAATCTCGGCATCTGTGCCCAGGCCTATCGGCGGGCGGGCGGTTTCCAGCCGTTGTCGGCCCATGAGGACGTGCAGTTGGTGCGCGCGCTGGAAGCCAATGGTGCGCAGATCGCCTGGACTGCGCGCAACAGCGTGGCCACCAGCAGTCGTCGGGACAGCCGGGCACGGGAGGGATTTGGGGATTATCTGGCGCAGTTGGCGGGGTCGTGAGTCGATACCGCCAGAAAGAGAGGCTGGGGCCTGGCGATCAGGCCCGCAAGGTGGGCTCAGGGACGCAGCTTCGGCTCCACGTCGCGCAAACGTTCATTGATCTCGCGCGTGTCGTTTTCCAGTTCCTTGACCTCAGTCGGCGTGATGACCTTGTCCACGGTTTCGGTGGCAGGGTTGGGACGCTCCAAGGCAGGCCCCTCGTTGCGCTCGCCCTTCTGCAGGCGATCCGAAGACACGGCATCGGGCACTTTATCCTGCGACTGTTGGGGATCATGGGATTTCATTGCATACCTCCGCGATTCACTGACTGATGTTCAGCAGAACCCGCTGCGCTTGGAAGGTTCGATCGGGTATCGCTGAACGACGCCTGCAACAGCGAGGCGATACGCCCGCCGCCCAGACCGGCCTGGACCAGGCACTGGTTGGCCGCAGCCAGGTGCGCGTCGAGGCGCTGGCGGGTGCCCTTTTCGCCGCACAGGGCAAAGAGCGTCGACTTGCCTTGATCCTTCAGGCAGTCCTTGCCGGTGTCGCTGTCGCCATCCTTCAGGTCGTCCAGCAACTGGAACGCCTGCCCGAGTTCCTCGGCGAAGGCATGCAGCGCGCGGCTGACGTCTAGCGAGGCATTGGCCATGCGGCAGGCCATCTCGATGATGGCACCGAACAGCACACCGGTCTTGAGCTGGTTGGTCTCGGCGATCTGCTCGGCGGTGCGCGGCGTCGCGCCATCGCGCAGGTCCTGCAACTGGCCTTTGACCAGGCCCTGCACGCCGATGGTGTCCGAGAGCGTCGCCACCAGGGCGTTGCGCACGCGTGGACTGAGGGTTTCCAGTGCCGACAGCAGGCCGAAGGCGCGCGACAGCAAGGCAATCGCCGCAAGGATCGCCACGTCTTCGCCAAAAGCCCGATGCAGGGTCGGCCGTCCGCGACGCAACGCGGCGTCGTCCATGCACGGCAGGTCGTCCAGCACCAACGAGGCCGCATGCACCATCTCAATGGCGCACCCGGCCTGCAAGGCGGCCTGCGGACAAGCGCCGAGGTCTTCGACCAGCAGCGCCAGCAGCAGCGGACGCAGACGTTTGCCCGGCGCCAGCGTGCAGTGGCGCATGCCTTCGGCCAACAGGTCGCGCTCGTGGCCGACCGCAGGCAACAGTTGCTCAAGGCGCGTTTCGAGGGCCCCACGCAAGTGGGCGAGGTGCTCGGCAAAATCGGTGTCGGTCAGCGCCGCCGCGCAGGTGATGGTCGTCATTCCGGCCTCTGGATGCAGGCGGCACGCAGGCCGCGGTGAAAAGGAACGACTGGCAGGTGCCGTTGCCTGATGCTGTGCAGTTTTTTCAGCTTAGCTATACACAGCCCTCTATGTTGTATAGCTCGCTTCAGCACAGACCTCACCTGTGCGCAGATGATTCCATGCTAGGGAGCCGGCATGAACGAAAACATGCTCAGTCAACGCAAGAACGATCACTTGGACATCGTCCTGGCCTCTGCTGCCGGAAACCCGGGCGATGATGGCGCCGGTTGGTCGGCGCTGCGCTTCGAACACTGTGCCCTGCCGGAGCTGGACCTGGACGCCATCGACCTGAGTACCCACCTGTTGGGCAAGGCGTTGCGCGCACCGCTGCTGATCAGTTCCATGACCGGCGGCGCCGACCGCGCCGAGGCCATCAACCGGCACCTGGCAGAAGCCGCCCAGGCGCTGGGCATCGCCATGGGCGTCGGCTCCCAGCGCGTGGGCCTGCGCAGCGGCAATGACCAGGGCCTGACGGCTGAATTGCGGCGCCTGGCGCCGGACATCCTGCTGCTGGCCAACCTCGGTGCGGCGCAATTGCGCGAAGTCGATGGCCTGGAACTGGCGCAGCGGGCGGTGGATAGCGTGCAGGCCGACGCCCTGATCGTGCACCTGAACCCCCTGCAGGAAGCGGTGCAGGCCGAAGGCGACCGCGACTGGCGTGGCGTGCTGGGGCGCATCGAAGCGCTGGCCAAGGCGCTGCCGGTGCCGCTGATCGCCAAGGAAGTGGGCAGCGGCATCTCGCCGACGGTGGCGCGCCAACTGGTCGAAGCGGGCGTCAGTGCCATCGACGTGGCGGGTGTCGGCGGCACCCGTTGGGCCGCAGTGGAGGCTGCGCGTGCCGCCAGCCCGGCCGACCGCGCCGTCGCGCTGGCCTTCGCCGACTGGGGTATACCCACCGCCCAGGCGGTGCTGAGCGTGCGTCGGGCGTTGCCCGGCGTGGGACTGATCGCCTCCGGGGGTGTTCGCGACGGCATCGATGCGGCCAAGGCCATTCGTCTCGGCGCCGACCTGGTCGGCCAGGCCGCAGGGGTGCTGGAGGCGGCCACCCGCTCCAGTGAAGCGGTGGTCGAGCACTTCCACGTGCTGATCCGCCAGTTGCGCATCGCCTGCTTCTGCACCGGCTCGGCCGACCTGGCGCAATTGCGCCGAGCACGGCTGCTGACTCAGGCGCCGCTGCCGATATGAGCCACTTCGCCGTCGTTGCGCCGACCTACCCCAGCCACTTCAGCGCCTTGCAGGCACTGGGTCTGGCGTTGGTCGAACGCGGCCATCAGGTCACCTTCATGCAGCAGCACGGCGTCGCCGGTTGGCTCGATGACCCACGCATCGGCTTCGTCGGCTTAGGCCCGCAGGCGCGTGGCGAGGCGGATGTCGCCCAGGCTCTGCACCTGGCCGGACGCACAGGCAATCCCTGGCACCTGTACCGGCTGATTCGGCAGATGGCCGACAACAGCGCGTTGCTGTGCGAGCACCTGCCGGACGCCTTGCGCAAGCATCAGGTCGACGCGTTGATCTGCGACCAGATGGCCCCTGCGGGTGCACTGATCGCCGAGGCGCTGCACCTGCCGAGCGTGTCGGTGGCCTGCGCGTTGCCGGTGAATCGCGAAGCGGGAATACCCTTGCCGGTCGTCCCCTTCGCAGCGGGTACGGATGCCCGCGCGCTGCGCCTGCAAGCCGGCAGCGAGCGCGTGCATGACGGGCTGATGACACCGCTGTCGAAGGTATTGATGCGCGCTTGCCGGCACCATGGGCTGGCGCCCAGAGGCCAATTGCATGCCTTTCTCTCGCCATTGCTGCAACTGAGTCAAATGCCCGCTGGCTTGGACTTCCCACGCCAGCACTGGCCCGCCCATGCACATGCCCTCGGACCGCTGCGCCGCACCACGCGCGAGGCACCCGGCACCTGGCCGATCAGCGCCGAACGGCCGCTGGTGTTCGCCAGCCTCGGCACCCTGCAAGGGCATCGCTTCGACCTGTTCGAGCGCATCGCCAGCGCCTGTCAGCACCTCGAGGTCCAACTGCTGCTCGCCCATTGCGGCGGACTCGATGCCCAGCAGCAGGCTCGTTTGCATGCCCGCGGCGCAACCTTCGTCACCGATTTCGCCCCTCAGCAGTGGGCGGTGCGGCGCGCCGATGTGGTGATCAGCCACGGCGGCCTGAACACTGTGCTCGACGCTGCCGTGGCCGGCACCCCGCAACTGGTGCTGCCGATCGCCTTCGACCAACCGGGCGTGGCCGCACGAGTCGAGCATCATCGTTTCGGCCTGCGTCTGCCGCACCGGGCCAGCCGTGCGCGGATCGCCCAAGCCTTGAATGAACTGCTCCAGGCGCCAGCGGGCCGCTTCAGGTCGCTGGCCGAGGACTCAGCAGCATTGGACGGCGCACAACGCGGGGCACAGTTGATCGAACAGGCGCTGGCCAGCGGCCGCGCGGTCCTGAACGAGGAGGCAACGTGCGCTTCGATCTGATTCTCGCCGGCGGCGGCCTGGCCAACGGCTTGATCGCCTGGCGCCTGCGCACGCTGCGCCCGGAACTGAACATCCTGTGTCTGGAACAGGCCCAACGCCTGGGCGGCAATCACACTTGGTCATTCCATGACGCCGACCTCAGCGCCGCGCAGCAACGCTGGATCGAGCCGCTGGTGGTCAAGCGCTGGCCGGCCTATCAGGTGCACTTCCCGGCCTTCTCGCGCAACTTGCCCTGTGGCTACGCCAGCCTCGACAGCGAGCGCTTCGCCGAGGTGCTGACCCCAGCGCTGGGTCTGAGCCTGCGCACCGGTTGTGCGGTGGCCAGCGTGGCCGCCGATCACGTGCTGCTGGACGATGGCAGGCGACTGCAAGCGCGCGTGGTGATCGATGGCCGTGGCGCTCGACCCAGTGCGCACCGGGCGCTCGGGTATCAGGCTTTCGTCGGTCAACTGCTGCGCCTGGACCGCCCGCACGGCCTGCAGATCCCCGTGTTGATGGACGCACGAGTCACCCAGGGTCAGGGCTACCGGTTCGTCTACCTGCTGCCGTTCAGCGACGACACCGTGCTGGTGGAGGACACCCACTACGTCGATGACGCCGCGCCGTCCGCCGACACCCTGCGCCAGCACATCGCCGAGTACGTGCACCAGCAAGGCTGGTCGGTGGCGGCCTGCCTGCGCGAGGAACAGGGCGTGCTGCCGATCACCCTCGCCGAGGACCTGCCTGGCGCCTGGCGCGAGGCCGGCGGCCTGCCCTGCTCCGGCCTGCGCGCCGGACTGTTCCACAGCACCACTGGCTACTCGCTGCCGGACGCCGTGCGCCTGGCCGACTGGCTGGCGACCCAGCCGCTGGATGACAGCGCCCAACTGGCGACGGCGCTGGGTCAGTACGTGCACCGTCACGGCCAGCGCCAGGGCTTCTACCGACTGCTCAACCGTATGCTGTTTCTCGCCGGCCGCCCGCAGGATCGCTGGGGCGTGCTGCAGCGTTTCCATCGCCTCCCGGCACCGTTGATCGCCCGTTTCTACGCCGGTCACAGCACCTGGCGCGATCAACTGCGTATCCTCACCGGCAAGCCACCCGTTCCCGTCGCCGCGGCTATCAAGGCGGCGCTTCGCTCTTCACCCAGGCATTTCAAGGACAATCGATGACCCCAGGCAAATCGGCAGTGGTAATTGGCGCAGGCATCGGCGGGCTGGCCCTGGCGATTCGCCTGCAAAGCGCCGGCGTGCGCACCACGCTGCTGGAGCGACGCGACAAGCCAGGTGGACGGGCTTACGTCTACCACGACCAAGGGTTCACCTTCGACGCCGGGCCCACCGTGATCACCGATCCGGGCGCCCTGGAAGCGCTGTTCACCGGCGCCGGACGGCAGATGGCCGACTACGTCGAAATGCTGCCGGTCAGCCCGTTCTACCGATTGTGCTGGGAAGACGGCACCTCTTTGGATTATGGCAACGACCAGGACGACCTGGAGCGGCGTATCCATGCCCTGGAGCCGGCCGACGTGGACGGCTATCGACGCTTTCTCGCCTATTCCCGGCAGGTGCTCGACGCGGGCTACATCAAGCTTGGCGCGGTGCCGTTCCTGTCGTTTCGCGACATGCTCCAGGCCGGTCCGCAGTTGGCCCGCCTGCAGGCGTGGCGCAGCGTGTACAGCAAGGTGGCGCAGTACATTCGCCACCCCAAGCTGCGCCAGGCATTTTCCTTCCACGCGCTGCTGGTGGGTGGAAACCCGTTCGCGACCTCGTCGATCTACAGCCTGATCCACGCCCTGGAACGTGAATGGGGCGTGTGGTTTCCCCGCGGCGGCACGGGCGCGCTGGTGCAAGGCATGGCCCGCCTGTTCGAGGACCTGGGCGGCACCTTGGCCCTCAATGCCGAGGTCGCGACCTTGCAGACCCAGGGCGACCGCCTCACCGGCGTCACCACCCGTGACGGCCGCCAGTTCCAGGCCGACTGTGTGGCCTCCAATGCCGACGTGGTGCACACCTACAAGGATCTGCTGGCCGGTCACCCACGTGGCCAACAGCATGGCCGCCAATTGGCCGGCAAGCGCTTCAGCAATTCGCTGTTCGTCATCCACTTCGGCCTCAAGCGCGCGCAACCACAGTTGCGTCACCACACCGTGTGCTTCGGTCCGCGCTACCGCGAGCTGATCCAGGAAATCTTCAACGGCGACACCTTGGCCGACGACTTCTCGTTGTACCTGCACGCGCCCTGCGCCACCGACCCGAGCCTGGCGCCGCCCGGCTGCTCGGCGCACTACGTGCTGGCGCCGGTGCCGCATCTGGGCAATGCCGACATCGATTGGCAGGTGCAAGGCCCGCGCTACCGCGATCGCATCCTCGACTATCTCGAACGTCACTACATCCCCGGCCTGCGCGAGGATTTGGTGACCTGTCGCATCTTCACCCCCGAAGACTTCCGCGACACCTTGGGCGCTCACCTGGGCTCGGCCTTCTCGCTGGAGCCGGTGCTCACACAAAGCGCGTGGTTCCGTCCGCACAACCGCGATGCGCAGTTGAGCAACCTGTACCTGGTGGGCGCCGGCACGCACCCCGGTGCGGGCGTGCCCGGTGTGGTGGCGTCGGCCAAGGCGACGGCGCAATTGATGCTCGAGGACCTGCAGCGATGAGTCATGACGAGCTGCTGGGCCACGCCGAGCGCAGCATCGCCGTCGGCTCGAAGAGCTTCGCCACGGCCTCGCGACTGTTCGACCCGCACACCCGGCGCAGTGCCGTGCTGCTGTATGCCTGGTGTCGGCATTGCGACGACGTCATCGACGGCCAGGAAGCCGGCCATGGCGCGGTGGTGATCGCGGTCGAGGAAGCCCAGCGGCGCCTGGCCGAGCTGCGCCGCCAGACCGATGTCGCCTTGTCGGCCGGTGAATTGCACGACCCAGCCTTCGCCGCCTTGCGGGACGTGGCGCGGCGCCATGGCTTCGACCCGCACGAGCCCTTCGACCTGCTCGAAGGTTTCGATCAGGACGTGCGCGGCCAGCGCTACCGCAGCCTCGACGACCTGCTCGGCTACTGCTATCACGTGGCCGGGGTGGTGGGCCTGATGATGGCCCGGGTGATGGGCGTGCGCGAGGCTGCTGTCCTCGACCGCGCCTGCGACCTGGGCCTGGCCATGCAACTGACCAACATCGCCCGCGATATCGTCGAGGACGCCGGCGTGCAGCGCTGTTACCTGCCCGAAGATTGGTTGCAGGCCCGGGGCATCGCCCCAGGTCAGATCGCCGCGCCCGAGCAGCGCGAGGCGTTAGCGCGTATCGCCGGTGACTTGATCGCGGCAGCCGAACCTTACTACGCCAGCGCCGAAGCCGGGCTCGCCGCCCTGCCCTGGCGCTCGGCCTGGGCCGTGGCCACGGCGGCGCGAGTCTACCGCGGCATCGGCTTGAAGGTACGCGCCCGTGGCCGCCACGCCTGGGACGTGCGCTGCTCGACCGGCAAGGCGGAAAAACTGCTGGCGGTGGCCTCAGGCCTGTGGCTGGCGCTCAGCGCTCGCTGGCGGCGCGATCGACCACGCGATCCGGGGCTGTGGCAGCGTCCACGGCGGGACGCTTCAACGGCCCGCCCTGACGCGTCCGCAGTTGCTCGCGCAGCCGCGCGATAGGCGGGGCATAGAGAAAGCCGAACGACACGCAGCCCTCGCGGCCTTTGACGGCGTGATGCATCAAGTGAGCCTGATACAGGCGCTTGGCGTAGCCACGCCGCGGGACGATACGCAGCGGCCAGCGGTGGTGCACCAGGCCGTCATGGGCGACGAAGTACAGCACGCCATAGGCGGTCATGCCGGCGCCGATCCACTGCAACGGATACCACCCGCCTGTGCCCAGGGCGATCAGCACGATGGCCAGCACGGCGAACACGACCGCGTACAGGTCGTTCTTCTCGAACCAGCCAGTGCGCGGCTCGTGGTGCGAGCGGTGCCAGCCCCAGCCGAAGCCATGCATCACATGCTTGTGCGCGAAGTACGCCACGCCTTCCATGGCGGCCAGAGTGACCAGGAAGGTCAGCAGGCTGGTGAACATCGTCGGGCTCTCCGGGTGGGTGATGGACGCAGCTTGGAGTATGGACCGGCGCGAGGCGTTCCGTGCGCACCTGGGTCAATTGGAATGAACGTCGCGCCGCGAGCATGACCCTAACCGATGACACCCACCCAGGAGGTGCACCATGGCAACGCTCCATCAACCGACCCCCGAGCACCCGCTCGACCCTTACGTCGATCCGATTCCGCACAATCCCGGAGATGAAGTACCCGTGCCGGAGCCTGAGCCGGAGGCGCCAGAATGGCCGGACGGCCAAGTGCCGCCTGAAGAGCAATCGGACGGTTGATCCGGACGCTGTGGCGGGCTCAGCGCCGCCGCCGTAGCGTCTGGCTCGGCAGTTCCTTGAACAACTGGCGATAACTTTCGGAAAACCGCCCCAGGTGCCAGAAGGACCAGCGCATCGCCACCTCTGCCACCGTCACGTCTCCCGCGTCCGGTCGCAGCAGGTCTCGGCGCGCGCCGTTGAGACGGCGCAAGCGCAGCCACTGCGCCGGCGGCATGCCCGTGAAGGCTTTGAAGGCGTGCTGCAACTGGCGCAGCGACACCCCCGCCACCTGCGCCAACCCCAGTAAATTGAGGGTCTCTTCGGGGCAGTCGGCCGCCCAGTCGCCGACCCGCTGCATGATCGCCCGCGCCTGCTCGCGTTGATCCTGCGCCGGGCCCTGCAGCCGTTGGCAGGCGCTGTCGAGGATGAACAGGCAGTCTTCGAGCAGTTGCTCGGCCAGCGCCTGCCCTTGCATGGGACAGTCGGCCTGGGTGAGGCGGGTCAGCGTGGTGCTGAGCCAGCGGCCGAACAGGGCGTTCTGTCCACTGCCCAGCGGCACCATGAACAAGCCCTGCAGATGCTCGAGGTCCAGACCATGCCGTTGCAGGAAGGCCTGGTCGAACACCACGGCGACCTCGCGGTAGTTCTCCGGCGTGATCCACAGGTTGCGGCTGTGTTCGTTGAGCAGGTAGAGGCTGTGCTCGACCTGGTCGAAACAGAAGGTCAGCGAGCCGGGCGGCGCGCGAAAGAACTGCTCGACGCGGGTGTTGAGCGATTCTTCGTAGACCTCCACGCCCTCGAGCGCCAGGCAGCGCAACTGGCCGCTGAAATGCCCGGGCGACATCTGCCGATAGTGCTGCTGCCATCCAGGAGTGGCGCGCACTTGCTCACCGACATCGGAGGTGCTGTAAGCCTGGACCTGCAAGGCGGGTTGCCTGTTCACGCGGCGTCCTTCTTGCACTCTTATGGTGCATTTTCTGACGAACAAAACGGATAGATCGCCCTGACGGGCTGCGCCCAAGATAGTCCCCAGCGTGCCCCGTGGGAAGGGGCTTGGCGATGGACGTTCGGCGTTCCACTGCACAGGCAAGCCCGCACCCACCACCAAAACCCAACCAAGAGGTCTGTATGAACGCCCCTTTCGATCAGCTGTCCGCCTGGCTGAAAGAACACCGCATCACCGAAGTGGAATGCGTGGTCAGCGACCTGACCGGCATCGCCCGTGGCAAGATCGCGCCGACCAACAAGTTCCTAAACGAGCGCGGCATGCGCCTGCCTGAAAGTGTGCTGTTGCAGACGGTCACCGGCGACTTCGTCGACGACGACCTCTACTACGCCCTGCTCGACCCGGCCGACATCGACATGATCTGTCGCCCGGACCCTACGGCGGTGTATCAGATTCCCTGGGCGATCGAGCCGACCGCCATCGTCATTCATGACACCTTCGACAAACACGGCAACCCCATCGAGCTGTCGCCGCGCAACGTCTTGAAGAAGGTGCTCAAACTGTACGCCGACAAGGGCTGGCAGCCGATCGTGGCGCCGGAAATGGAGTTCTACCTGACCCAGCGCTGCGAAGACCCGGACTTGCCCTTGCAGGTGCCCGTGGGACGCTCAGGCCGCGCCGAGAGCGGTCGGCAGTCGTTCTCCATCGATGCCGCCAACGAATTCGACCCGCTGTTCGAGGATGTCTACGACTGGTGCGAAATCCAGTGCCTGGACCTGGACACGCTGATCCACGAGGACGGCCCGGCGCAGATGGAAATCAACTTCCGTCACGGCGATGCGCTGGACCTGGCCGACCAGATCACCGTGTTCAAACGCACCATGCGCGAGGCTGCCCTCAAGCACAACGTCACCGCCACCTTCATGGCCAAGCCGATCACCGACGAGCCGGGCAGTGCCATGCACCTGCACCAGAGCGTGGTCGACATCGCCACCGGCAAACCGGTGTTCGCCAACGAGGATGGCAGCATGAGCGAGCTGTTCCTGCACCACATCGGCGGGCTGCAGAAGTACATCCCTCAGGTGTTGCCGATGTTCGCGCCGAACGTCAATTCGTTCCGCCGCTTTCTGCCGGACACCTCGGCCCCGGTGAACGTCGAGTGGGGCGAGGAAAACCGCACCGCCGGCCTGCGCGTACCCACCTCCAGTCCCGAGGCGATGCGGGTGGAGAACCGCCTGCCAGGCGCTGACGCCAACCCCTACCTGGCCATCGCCGCCAGCTTGCTGTGCGGCTACCTGGGCATGGTCGAGCGCATCGCACCGAGCGCGCCGGTGCAGGGTCGCGCCTACGAGCGGCGCAACCTGCGCCTGCCGATCACCATCGAGGATGCGTTGCAGCACATGGAGGACTGCCAGGTGCTGGAACAGTACCTGGGTCGCCAGTTTGTGCAGGGCTACGTGGCGGTCAAGCGCGCCGAGCACGAAAACTTCAAGCGGGTGATCAGTTCCTGGGAGCGGGAGTTCCTGCTGCTGAGCGTTTGAGCCGGCAGATCCCGCGCTCTCCTCCATTCGAATAACAAGAGGTGTCGACATGCGTCATCTGCAAACCCTGATTCCTACCGCCTTCGCCTTGCTGTTCGGTGCGGCGGCCCAGGCCGAGCCGACGGTCAGCGTCTACAACTGGACCGACTATATCGGTGACACCACCCTGGCCGACTTCCAAGCCAGCACCGGCATCAAGGTGGTCTATGACGTGTTCGACTCCAACGAGACCCTCGAAGGCAAGTTGCTGGCCGGACGCACCGGGTACGACGTGGTGGTGCCCTCGAACCACTTCCTCGCCCGCCAAGCCCAGGCCGGGGCCTTCCTCCCGCTGGACCGCAGCAAGCTGCCGAACTGGAAACACCTGGACCCGAAGCTGCTCAAGCAACTGGAGCAGAACGATCCGGGCAACCGCTATGCGGTGCCTTACCTGTGGGGCACCAACGGCATCGGCTACAACGTGGACAAGGTCAAGGCCGTGCTGGGCATCGACAAGATCGATTCCTGGGCGGTGCTGTTCGAGCCCGAGAACCTGAAGAAGCTCAAGCAGTGCGGCGTGGCGTTCATGGACTCGCCCGACGAACTCTTCCCAGCGGTCCTCAACTACCTGGGCATGAACCCGCGTAGCGAAAACCCCAAGGACTTCGCCAAGGCCGAAGCGCGCCTGCTGCAGTTGCGGCCCTACATCACCTACTTCCATTCCTCCAAGTACGTTTCGGACCTGGCCAATGGCGACGTCTGCGTGGCCTTCGGCTACTCCGGCGACGTGTTCCAGGCTGCCCACCGTGCCGAGGAAGCCCATAACGGGGTGAAGATCGCCTACAGCATTCCCAAGGAAGGCAGCAACCTGTGGTTCGACCTGCTGGCCATTCCCAAGGACGCCAGCAACCCGGAGCAGGCCCTGGCCATCATCAACTACCTGCTCGACCCGCAGGTGATCGCCAAGGTCAGCACCACCGTCGGCTATGCCAACGCCAATCCGCAGGCCAAGGCGTTCATGGACAAGTCGCTGGTCGACAACCCCGAGATCTACCCGCCCCAGGAAGTGCTGGATCGTTTGTACGTGTCCAGCATGCAGAGTCCGCCGATCATGCGGCTCATGACCCGTTCCTGGAGCAAGATCAAGTCCAACCGCTGATTTCGAGTGTCGCCGATGCCCCCTCAAACCGAACACACTGCTTCCTACTACGCGGCCACCGCCCGGGCCAAAACCCACTACCCCACGCTCCAGGGCGATCTGCACGCGGACGTGTGCGTGGTCGGTGGCGGTCTGACCGGCGTCAACACCGCACTGGAGCTGGCCGAGCGCGGTCTCTCGGTGATCCTGCTCGAAGCCCGCCGCATCGGCTGGGGCGCCAGCGGACGCAATGGCGGGCAATTGATCCGTGGCATCGGTCACGACGTATCGGGTTTCGCCCGGCATGTCGGCCAGGACGGTGTGCGCTACCTCAAGCAGGCAGGCTTGGACTCGGTGACGCTGGTGGCCGAGCGCATCGCCCGCTATGGCATCGAGTGCGACCTGCGCTGGGGCTTCTGCGAGCTGGCCAATACCCCGGCGCAGTTCGCCGCGTTCGACGGCGAACTGCGCGACCTCACCGACTTGGAATACGCCCACGAAACCCGCCTGATCGGCCCGCAGGATATCCACGAGATCGTCGCCAGCGACCAGTATGCGGGCGGTCTGGTGGACATGGGCTCAGGCCATCTGCATCCGCTTGACCTGGTCCAAGGCGAGGCGCGTGCGGCCAGCACCCTGGGGGTAAGGGTGTTCGAGCAGAGTCCGGTGCAGCGGATCGAGCACGGCGACACCGTCACCCTGCACTGTTCCGGGGGGACGGTGCGGGCCGAGCGTCTGGTGCTGGGGTGCAATGCGCATCTGGATGAGCTGGAACCGCGGCTCAGCGGCAAGGTGCTGCCAGCCGGCAGCTACGTGGTGGCCACCGAACGGCTATCCGAGGCACGGGCGCGCAGCCTGATCCCGCAGAATATGGCGCTGTGCGACCAGAAGGTCGGCCTGGACTACTACCGCCTCACCGCGGACCGGCGCCTGCTGTTCGGCGGCGCCTGTCACTATTCAGGCCGCGATCCGCAGGACATCGCCGCCTACATGCGTCCGAAGGTGCTCAAGGTGTTCCCGCAGTTGGCCGATGTGCGCCTGGACTTCCAATGGGGCGGCATGATCGGCATCACCGCCAACCGCTTTCCCCAAGTCGGCAGGCTGCGACAGCAGCCGAACGTCTACTACGCCCAGGGCTATTCAGGCCATGGTCTGAACGTCACCCACTGGACCGCGCGCCTGCTGGCCGAAGCCATCGCCACCGGTCACAGCACCGGCCTGGACATCTTCAGCGCCGTGCCGCACCTGACCTTCCCCGGCGGCAAGGCCCTGCGCTCGCCGCTGCTGGCGTTGGGCATGTTGTGGTATCGGATGCGGGAGCGATTGGGGTGATTCACACGAGGTTGCTCAGGCGTTGGCCATGAGTGCCCTCAACACTCGACGAACGCCACCGCCAATCCACCGCGCGAGGTTTCCTTGTAGTTGGCGTGCATATCAGCCCCGGTGTCGCGCATGGTGCGGATGACCCGGTCGAGGGAGATGAAGTGCTCGCCATCGCCACGCAGCGCCATCTGCACGGCGTTGATGGCCTTCACCGCGGCGATGGCATTGCGCTCGATGCACGGCACTTGGACCAGGCCGCCGACCGGGTCGCAGGTCAGGCCGAGGTTGTGTTCCAGGGCGATCTCGGCAGCGTTTTCCAGCTGCGGTGGCGTGGCGCCGAGCACCTCGGCCAAGCCTGCGGCCGCCATCGAGCAGGCCGAGCCGACCTCGCCCTGGCAGCCGACTTCCGCCCCGGAAATCGATGCGTTCTTCTTGCACAGGATGCCGACTGCAGCGGCGGCCAGCAGGAAAGTCACCACGTCGTCATCGCAGACGGTGGGGTTGAATTTCATGTAGTAGTGCAGCACCGCAGGGATGATTCCGGCAGCACCATTGGTGGGCGCAGTGACCATGCGCCCGCCCGCGGCGTTCTCTTCGTTGACCGCCAGGGCGAACAGGTTCACCCACTCCATGGCACTGAGCGTTGAGCCGATCACGTTGGGCTTGCCCAGTTCCTGCAAGCTTCGATGCAGGCGCGCAGCCCGGCGCTTGACCTTCAGGCCGCCCGGCAGGATGCCTTCGTTGCGCAGGCCGTTTTCCACGCACTCACGCATGGCCGCCCAGATGGCCAGCAGACCTGCGCGAATGTCTTCGTCACTGCGCCAGGCACGCTCATTGGCCATCATCAGCTGGCTGACGCTCAGGCCATGGGTCTTGCACAGCGCCAGCAGTTCGGCGCCGGAGGAAAACTCGTAGGGCAGCGTGACCTCGCCCTCGGCGCGGGCCGGTGCATCGATCTCGCGCTGCTCGACGATGAATCCGCCACCGACGGAGTAGTAGGTCTCGGTCAACAGACTGCCCGCCTCGCCCTGGGCCTCCAGGCTCATGGCATTGGGGTGGTAGGCCAGGTTCTCGTCGAGCAGGCGCATGTCGCGCGCATAGTCGAAGGGTATGGGATGCGTGCCATCGAGGATCAAGCACTGCTCCTGCAGCAATTGCTCGATACGCGGCTCGATGCTGTGCGGATCGATCCGGTCCGGCCATTGGCCCATCAACCCAAGCAAACAGGCGCGGTCGGTGGCATGGCCCACGCCGGTGGCCGACAACGAGCCGTACAGGCGCACCTCGACCCGCGTCACCTGGGCCAGCAGACCCGCTTCGCGCAGGTGCTGGGCGAAGGTCGCAGCAGCGCGCATTGGCCCCACGGTGTGGGAGCTGGACGGGCCGATGCCGATCTTGAAGAGGTCGAAAACGCTGATAGCCATACTAATATCTGGCCAGTGCGCGGATAGTCGGCACTGTCCAGTCCTCGCGGGTAATTGGTGAGAATTGCTTGTATGAGCAATACTGACGCGCGGGTCGCAGCATGACCAACGAAACTTTCTACACAAGCCATTAGCAGGACTAAACGATGAAAGGCCAATTGAATGGTCAGGTGTTCGTCTGGCTCCACGTGTTCGCCTGCGCAGCCCGGCACCTGTCGTTCACCCGATGCGCCGAAGAGCTGCACATCACGCCCGGCGCGGTGAGCCAGCAGATGCGCCAGCTCGAGGAGCGCTTGGGGTTTGCGCTGTTCCTGCGGCGCGCCCGGGGGGTGGAGCTGACCGCCGAGGGTCAGCGACTGGCGCTGACGGTTGCCGAGGCCTATGGCAGCATCGAGGCCGAACTGTTGCGCCTGGACGCAGGCGAGATCCGTGGCACCCTGCGCTTGCGCTCGATTCCCTCATTCTTGGCCAAATGGCTCACGCCGCGCCTGCCGCGCTTCCAGCAGCGCTATCCGGACATCGAACTGCGCTTGGTGGCCGAGGACAGTAAACAGGCGCTGAACGAAGGTGACTTCGACCTGGCCATCGACCTCAATGACGGCAGCTACCCAGGCATGCTCTCAACGCCGTTGCTGGACGAGCAGATCTTTCCAGTGTGCTCGCCAAGCCTGCTGCGCGGTCGCCCACCGCTGCACGGGCCGGCGGACCTGGTGCACTATCCGTTGCTGCATGACATCACGGCTTGGCGGGGGAGTTCGGAATACGCGGAGTGGGAGTTCTATCTCGAGGGGATTGGGGCCGGAGGGCTGGATGTGCGGCGGGGGCATACCTTCAATCGCAACCATCTCACCATCGAGGCGGCGATTGCCGGGATTGGGGTGGCGATTGCCAGGCGCACGTTGCTCAACGATGAGCTTGAGCGGGGGGCGTTGATCGTGCCGTTTGGGGTGGCCATTCCTAATCACAAGCGGTATGTGCTGCTGTATCCGCCTGGGGGGTTGACTCAGCCAGGGGCACGGGCGGTGCATGATTGGCTGGTGGAGGAGGCTCGGGTTTTTCGGGGGGGTGGGGTTTTGGGGTGATCTGGTTTTTTTTGAGGGGTGGTTTTGATTTGTGGGCTTATCCGGTGGCTGTGGTGAGGCTGATTCACCTTTTCGCCCTTACGGCGACCCTCTTTTTTTCTAGGAAAAAAGAGGGGCAAAAACCGCTTGCTCCCGCATACGGCCCCTGCGCTGCGCGCAGGGGTTCCCTCGCGCCGGCGTCGCTCCGGGAGGACCGCGCTTAGGGGCCTTCCTGGCCCCAAGCGCTTGACGGGCATCCATGCCCGTCACCTCCCTGCGCAACGCCTCTGCTCGGCCTCCTGAGGTCGCGGTTGGCGGTGTTTGAGCTACCGCGCACTAAGATCAAAAGCAACGGCAACGGCAACGGCAACGGCAACGGCAACGGCAACGGCGATTTGATCGCGCAGCGCTCCAGAACATCTGCCCCACCGCCCCGCTTCTAAGCGCGCAATCGTGCAGACGCCGCCACTCGCGACCTCAGGAGGCCGAGCAGAGGTGGCATGGAGGGGGTTGACGGGCAGGGATGCCCGTCAAGCGCTTGGGGCCATGGATGGCCCCTAAGCGCGGTACCCCCGGAGTGCCACCGGCGCGAGGGAACCCCGCAGCGCAGCGCAGGGGCCGGATGCGGGAGCAAGCGGTTTTTGCCCCCTTTTTTCCAAGAAAAAAGGGGGTCGCCGTAAGGGCGAAAAGGTGAATCAGCCTCACCACAGCCACCGGATATTCACCCAAACCCAGCAGCAGCAGCCCTCCAAAAAAGGCCAAAGCGCCGAGTTAGCACACCCAACCCCACCCAAGATGAATTTTTCTTAAATTCCTGCTTTTCTATTCTTTGGCACAATCCCTCCATCCACCCGCCGATCAGGTTATTAGCATGCCCCGCGTACTGACCATCGAAGACGACGCCGTCACCGCCCAGGAAATCGTCGCCGAGCTCTCCAGCCACGGCCTGGAAGTCGACTGGGCAGACAACGGCCGCGAAGGCCTGGCCAAAGCCATCGCCGGAGGCTACGACATGATCACCGTCGACCGCATGCTCCCGGAGGTCGATGGCCTGACCATCGTCACCACCCTGCGCAGCCTGAAGATCGCCACCCCCATCCTCATGATCAGCGCCCTCTCGGATGTCGACGAACGCGTGCGCGGCCTGCGTGCCGGCGGTGACGACTACCTGACCAAACCCTTCGCCTCCGATGAAATGGCCGCCCGCGTCGAAGTGCTGTTGCGTCGCAACAGCGTGCCCATGACTCAGACCCGCCTGCAGGTCGCCGACTTGGAGCTGGACCTGATCAGCCACGAAGCCCGCCGCGGCGAAAGCAGCCTCAACCTGCTGCCCACCGAATACAAATTGCTCGAGTTTCTCATGCGCCATTCCGGCCAGGTGATCACCCGGATGATGATCTTCGAAGAAGTCTGGGGCTATCACTTCGACCCCGGCACCAACCTGATCGACGTGCACATCGGCCGCCTGCGCAAGAAAATCGATCCCCCCGGCCAGACGCCCCTGATCCGCACCGTACGGGGCTCCGGCTATGCCATTGCCGAACCCGTCTAAAGGCTGGAGTTCCTCCACCAGCCGCCTGCTGGCGCTGTACAGCTTCCTGTTCGTGGCCTGGAGCAGCATCCTCATGGGCGTGCTGTACTTCGAGGTCACCAGCTACCTGAACAAGCTGACCCGCCACTCGATGCTGCAACGTCAGCACCTGTTCGTGCACATGTCCGGCAAGCAACTCGATGACGCCCTTATCGCCAGCCAGGCCTTCGAAGAGCGCAGCTTCGATGCCTATGGCCTGTTCGATGCACAACTCAATCCGCTGGGCGGGCGCATACGCTCGGTCCCGTCCGAGCTCGCCCTCGATGGCAAGGTCCACGAACTCAAGCGCTGCCTGGACGCCGACGATCCGCACCTGCCGCGCGACAGTTGCGATGCCGTGGGCCTGCGGGTGGCCGATGGCCGCTGGTTGGTCCTGGTGCGCGATAACGGCTCGCTGTTCGTGGTCACGCGGATCATCCTGCATGCGCTGCTGTGGGGTATCTCGCTGACGTTGATCCCAGGCTTCGCGGGCTGGTACCTGCTGCGCAGACGGCCGCTCAAGCGCATTCGCGCGGTGCAGGCCAGCGCTGAGCTGATCGTCGCCGGCGACCTCACCCACCGCTTGCCGCTGTCGGCGCGACGCGACGAGCTGGACATGCTGGCCGCCATCGTCAACGCCATGCTCGACCGCATCGAACGACTGATGCACGAGGTCAAGGGCGTGTGCGACAACATCGCTCACGACCTGCGCACCCCGCTGACCCGCCTGCGCGCCCAGCTCTACCGCATCCGCCAGCAAAGCGGTGCCGACTCCGCCCAGGCCGAGGCTCTCGACCAGGCCATCGGTGAGACCGACACGCTCATGGCGCGCTTTCGCGGGCTGCTGCGCATCAGTGAGCTGGAAGACCGCCAACGCCGCGCCGGCTTCGTCGAGCTCGATCCGCACAACCTGCTGGTCGAACTGCACGACTTCTACCTGCCCCTGGCCGAAGACGGCGGTATTCGCCTGACACTGCAACAGCCCGCGCACCTGCCCGCATTGCACGGCGACCGCGAACTGCTGTTCGAGGCCCTGGCCAATCTGGTCGGCAATGCCATCAAGTTCACTCCCGAAGGCGGACAGGTGCGCATCCAGGCCGTGCAGGACGCCGCGGGCGTGCATGTGGCCATCGAGGACAGCGGTCCGGGCATCCCTGAACAGGAACGGACCGCCGTGCTCAAACGCTTCTACCGCAGCGAAGAAGGCCATCGTCATCCAGGCTTCGGCCTCGGGCTGTCGATCGTGGCGGCGATCGTCGACCTGCATGGCTTCACCCTCGAAGTCGGTGGCAGCGAATGGGGCGGCGCACGTCTGGTGCTGCATTGCCTACCCGCCGACGCGCGCGCCTAGACCCAGCGTCGGTCTGATGGCCTCTGGCAAGCCTTGGACCCCTCATCCAGGCTTGCCAGGGGCCAGCCACGCCGCCAGACTTGCCTGCCCAGCCCTAGCAGGAACCCCCATGATCCAGCTCCGCCCCATGACCGCCGAGGACTTCGAGCGCTTCTGGCCGACCTTCCAGCACGTCGTCCACGCGCGCGAAACCTACGCCTACGACCCGCAACTGACCCAGCAGCAGGCTCGCCAGCTTTGGCTCGACCTGCCGCTGCACACCTACGTGGCCGAGGCCGACGGTCAGTTGCTCGGTTCCTACTACCTCAAGGCCAATGCCGCAGGCCCCGGCGCCCATGTGGGCAACTGCGGTTACATGGTCACCGAGCAGGCGCGCAGGCGCGGCGTGGCCCGGGCGATGTGCGAGCACTCGCAGAAGCTGGCGCGCCAGGAAGGATTTCTGGCCTTGCAGTTCAATTCGGTGGTGTCGAGCAACGAGGTGGCGGTGGCGCTGTGGCAAAAGCTGGGCTTCGAGATTGTCGGGCGCCTGCCCAAGGCCTATCGCCATGCCCACCTGGGACTGGTGGACTGCCTGGTGATGTACAAGTGGTTGGCCGATGAGCCGGTCACGGAAAAACCTGCGCTGCTGATCGGACGCAAGAACATCGAGGCAAAAGTGTCGCGGCGACGCGGTCGGTAAGGGCTGTCGCACAGCCCCTACCGATCACGCACATTGCGCCCCTGCCGGACGGCGGGGGCACGCGGGGGTCAGAACGCCAGACCGACCTTCACGCCAAACTCGTCACGCTTGAGCTTGGTGTTGTCGGCAGCCGGCGAATCTTCGTCGATCTTGTATTCGGTGCGGGTGTAGTAGAGGCCGGCCTGAATCGGCATGGCGCCTTGCTGGTTCATCAACAGCGACACTTCGGCGTACGGGTTGGTACGGTCCTTCATGTCGACGCTGTCGCTCTCGAAGTCCTCGACCTTCAGACGCGCGCGGCCGTCGATGCTGCGACGAGCGCCCACTTCCACACGCAGGGTGGAGGCGTCGAACTGGTGGTTGTAACCCAGCGCGGCTTTGGCGAACGGCGACTTGTAGGTCAGCTTGGTGTCCAGATCGTTGATCTCGGGTTCGAAGCGGGTCCAGCTGTAGCCGCCACCGATGATCACGTCGACGAAGTTGCGCGCATCCAGCGCGGCGCGCCAGCCCAGGTCCAGGTCAGCCTGAGCTTCCTTGAGCTTGTCGTCGTTTTTCTTACCGTACTTGGCTTCGGCACCCACTTGGTAGATGAAGCCGGATTCGGCGGTCATCTTGTTGCCAAAGTTGGCGAACACGCCGCCTTGACCCATATGCTCCTTGTCGGAGTCGCTGCCGCCTTCGAATTTGAACTTGTTGTACGAGCCCAGCAGACCGAAGGTGAACAGAGGATCGGTGCTAGGCGCAGCCATCGCTGCCAGAGGCGTGCCGACCAGGGCCAATGCGCAAGCGTGACGCAGCAGTTTTGCAGTAAACATTCGCAGAAGTCTCCATGACTGAATAAATAGGGCGAACGGTCGTTTCGAGACAACGTGCAGCAGAAAAGTTCGAAAAAAATATGAGAAAAAAGCGTGAATTTGCGGTCTGTCACATCGCCATCCCCTCAAACGATTGACTCGCCCACAGGCAGGTGGTCATATGCGCGCCAGTTTCAGGTGTCCTGCGCCGCCGTGCGCAGGGTGAAACGGGAAGCCGGTGCGTCCATGCGGACAAGTCCGGCGCTGCCCCCGCAACGGTAAGCGAGCGAATCCTTCAACACACCACTGTGCATCGGCATTGCACCCGCAATGCATCGGCATGGGAAGGTGAAGGCTTCACGATCCTCGCAAGCCCGGAGACCGGCCTGAAGCTTCAGTTGGCAAACCCGCGGTGGGCGGGCGCAGGCCGGTGTCCCGCGCTTGCGTGCGGGGCCGCGCGTCTTTGCGTTGTTTCCACCGGGATCCATTCATTCCTGCAACAGTGGAACGACATGTCCCGACACTTCACGCTTCACACCCTGGCCGCCTGCATGGCCGTCTCCTTGCCGTCCCTGGCCGAAACCTCCACCAGCGGCGTGCTCGCACTGCCGGCAACGGCCGTCACTGACACGCTGGAAGAGCCGCGCATCGACCTGGCCACCCCGACCCAGGCCGGCTCGCGCCTGAACCTCAGCGCCTTGGACACCCCGGCCAGCACCAGCAGCCTGACCGCCGAGCAGATCCAGCAGCGCGCCAACCGTACCGTACAGGACGCCGTGACCCGCACGCCGGGCATCACCTC
Source organism: Pseudomonas sp. SC11 (assembly GCF_047039205.1). Classification (NCBI taxonomy): domain Bacteria; kingdom Pseudomonadati; phylum Pseudomonadota; class Gammaproteobacteria; order Pseudomonadales; family Pseudomonadaceae; genus Pseudomonas; species Pseudomonas sp. SC11. The sequence goes on from NZ_CP178183.1 coordinate 3,200,307, forward strand.
GATCGGCACGCCCGGCAACGGTAACACCGCCCTCTCCGCCCGAGGCTTCACCGGCCACAGCTCGGTGATGACCCTGTTCGACGGCTCGCGCCTGTACACCGGTGCCGGCACCCAGAGTTTTCCGGTCGACCCGTGGATGGTCGAGCGCATCGACGTGATTCGTGGTCCGGCCTCGGTGTTGTACGGCGAAGGTGCCACCGGCGCGGTCATCAATGTAATCCCGAAAAAGCCCCTGGCAGGCGAAGTTCGCAACCACCTGCGCCTGGGCTACGGTTCCTGGGACCGCCAACAGATGGGCCTGGACAGCGGCGGTAGCCTGAGCGAGCGGCTCAGCTACCGCCTGATCCTCGATCAGCAGCAGGGCAATGGCTGGGTTGATCGCACCGATTCGCGCAGCCTCGCGGTGAACGCGGCGCTGCGCTTCGACGCCAGCGACGACCTGAGCTTCACCCTCGCCCACGACCGTGGCGATGACCAGCCGGCGAACTATTTCGGCACCCCGCTGATCGACGGCCGCCTGCACGGCAGCCTGCGCGACAAGAACTACAACATCCGCAACGACGTGCAGCGCTACCACGACGAGTGGACGCGACTGAACACCGACTGGACCATCAACGACAGCGTCAGTGCCAGCAACCAGCTGTACTACGTCAAGAGTCGTCGGCACTGGCGCAATGCCGAGGACTACCGCTGGGACCCGGATCGTGACCTGCTGGCCCGGCAGAGCTACCTTGAAATCCGCCACAACCAGGAACAGATAGGCGACCGCCAGAGCTTGAGTTTCGATCACAGCCTGTTCGGTTTGACCAGCAAGACCGTGGTCGGCGCCGAGTACAACCGGATCCGCTTCAACGTCGACAGCAATTCGCCCTACGACGACCTGCAACCCGGCGACTTCATCGACCCCTGGAGTCCAGCGCCGGGACGTTTCCAGAGCGCCAGCGCGACCCGCCCGCAAACCCTGTCCACGACTCGCACCTTCGCCCTGTTCGCCGAAAACCGTACCCAACTCAGCGAGCGCTTGTCGCTGGTCACCGGCATCCGCCGCGACCAGAACCATATCGAGCGCGACAACCTGGTGGACGACAGCCGCGTCGATCGCAGCCTGAACGGCGGCAACTGGCGTGCAGGACTGGTGTTCGCGGTCAGCGACGACCTGTCGCTGTACGGCCAGTTTTCGACCAGCAAGGACGGCGTGGGCGACCTGATCAGCCTCAGTGCCAGCCGTATCGGCTACGACCTCACCGAGTCCAAGCAAACCGAGCTAGGGCTCAAGCAGCGCTTCTGGGAGGGGCGTGGCGAGTGGACCCTGGCGGCGTACCACATCGTCAAGAAGAAGCTGCTGGTGGACGATCCGCTGACCCATGACAAGCAGCAGGCCGGCCAGCAGCGCGCGGACGGGCTGGAAGCCAGCCTGGAACTGGACCTGGGCCAGCAATGGCAACTGTCGGCTAACGCCGCAGTGGTGCGCGCCCGGTACGACGATTTCGATGAAAGCGTCGATGGCGTGTTCCAGGATCGTGCCGGCAATCGACCGGCCAATGTGCCTCGGCGCACCGCCAATCTGTGGCTGAGCAAAGGCTTCGGCGAGCGCGTCGATGCCGGCGTCGGCCTGCGCTATGTCGATCAGCGTTACGCCGACACTGCCAACCTGGCCAGCGTACCGGGCTATACCGTTGTGGACGCCAACCTTGGCTGGCAGGTGCTGCCCGAGGTGCGTCTTGGCCTGCAACTGAACAACCTGTTCGACCGCCAGTATGTGGTCGCGGCCCACAGTGGCGAGCAGTGGCTGCTGGGCACGCCGCGGTCGTATTTCGCGACGCTGGACTACCGCTTCTGAGGTCGTGCCGCTTCGCTGGCAAAAGTCTGCGAAGCGGCAAGACAACGCCACACCGCCAAAAGAAATAAGATAACATCTCGCTTTTTTCAGACTTCCCCCATGCCAACTTCACACATCCCTTCTACTCGCCTGCACAGCATCGACGCCCTGCGTGGCCTGGTCATGCTGTTCATGCTGCTGGACCACGTGCGCGAGACTTTCCTGCTGCACCGCCAGGTCGGCGACCCGATGGACATCGACACCACGGAGCCTGCGCTGTTTTTCAGCCGCACCCTGGCGCACCTGTGCGCGCCGGTGTTCGTGCTGCTGACCGGTCTGAGCGCCTGGCTGTATGGCGAAAAATATCAGGGCCGGGGCGACGTTTCGGCGTTCCTGTTCAAGCGCGGCCTGTTTCTGGTGGTGCTCGAACTGACCTTGGTGAACCTCGCCTGGAGCCTGCAACTGCCGCCCAGCGTGATCTACCTGCAGGTGATCTGGGCCATCGGCCTGAGCATGATCGCCCTGTCGCTGCTGATCTGGCTGCCACGCCCGATGCTGCTGGTACTGGGTGTGCTCATCGTGGCCGGACACAACCTGCTCGACGGCCTGCATGTCGCCCCCGACTCGCTGTGGCATGCACCCTGGGCGGTGCTGCATGAGCGCAGTTGGCTCGAGGTGGCGCCACAACTGCGCCTGCGCGTCACCTACCCGCTGCTGCCCTGGATCGGCGTGATCGCCCTGGGCTACGGCCTCGGCCCCTGGTTCGCGCACGGCAGCGATGCCGCATCGCGCGCCAGCAAATTGCTGATGGCCGGCTGCGGCGCTTTGTTGGGCTTCGTTGTGTTGCGCGCGATCAACGCTTACGGCGAAGCGGCCTGGCGAGTGCATGATGACCTCACGCACACCGTCATGAGCCTGCTCAACATCACCAAGTACCCACCGTCGCTGCTGTTCCTGCTGCTCACCCTCGGCATCGGTCTGCTATTGCTGCGCGCGTTCGAGCGCGTGGGTGATACACGCTGGATAACTGTGCTGACGGTGCTGGGCAGCGCGCCGATGTTCTTCTATCTATTGCACCTTTATGTGCTGAAAGTGCTGTATCTGATCGCCCTCGGCATGTTCGGGCGCAATCACGGCGATTACTTCGGCTTCGATAGCGTCGCAGACGTCTGGGTGATGACGGTGCTGCTGGCCGTGGCCTTGTATCCGCCGGTGCAGCGTTTCGCCCGGTTCAAGGCGCGGCGCCGCGACATTCGCTGGCTCAAGTACTTGTGAGCCGGGGCGACGGCAGACGGGCGATGGGGTTACCATCGCCCTCCCGCAAACAACCGAGGCCGGTCAGATGAGCAGAATGATTCAATTCCTGGTGGTCGTCGTGCTGTGTACGGCCATCGGCGTGCTGTGCGAACGCTTCGCCGTGAACCAGTACCTGAAGTGGCTGCTGATGGCCTTGCCCGCCATCGTCTGGGTGCGCCTGCGCAATCCACTGAAGGAATGAGACGCGCCGCCCGGCGGCATCAGTACGCGGCGCGGTCGTAGCCTGAACCGTTGGTGGCACGCAGGAACGCGTCGTAGTAGCTGGCCAGATTGCTGCCTTTTTCGTACAGGATGGTGGCGAAGTCGGCCGGAACAATGGAGTCCTGTTCCCACAGCCGGTTCATCTGCCCAGAGCGCAGGTACGGCAGGAAGTCCTCGTTGACGCAGTCGCTGCCCAAGTGCGAGCGGCCGAAATACAGGGCCGAGATCAGTGCGATCTGATCGTCAGGCGCCAGGGTCGAGAGAAAGGCTTGCGCGGCCTCCACCGAATGGAAAGGCAGATGCGGGGCAATGGCGTCAATCAGTTCGTCGATGTGCATGAAGCGCTCCTTTTGAAAGTCGAGCTGCATTAATCCGGCGCACCGCTCTGTGCGTCAAAAACGCGGTGTCGAGCAGCACGGCAGCGCTGCCAGTCGATTCTCAAGGACATTTCCCACGCTGTCGTCCGTACTGCCTTGCAGTACACTGTCGAGAACTTAGCCGAGCCTCTTCCATGCCCCGCCTGCCGAAACTGCTGCTGCCCCTGCTGCTGCTCGCCGCCCTCACCGCCTGCGACCAGAAACCCACCCGCGAAGAGCGGATCCTGGCCAACCTGCCGCTGCAGCAAGCCTACGACCACAACATCGAGCGCATGGCCCAATTGCTGGCGATGACCCACCCGTCCGTGCCGCAGGACACCATCAAGCAGGTGCTGCGCAAGCACCTGACTGTCGAAGACCAGCGCAACGACCTGTTCAAGCTCTACAGCGAAAAGAACTTCACCGACGCCGAATTCGACAGCATCGTCGCAGCCACCCAGGACCCGGCCAAGGCACGGGCGCTGGGGGAAAGCGAAGAAGGCAAGCGTCTGAGCGAAAAGCTCACCGCGTTGATGCGCGCCACCGCCCAGGACAAGCAGGTCCAGGCCCTGGCCGCGCAGCGCATGCAACAGGTGCAGGATGAACTGGCGAACCTCGCAGCGCCCGCTACTGAAGATCGCTGAAAGTCGGCGAGGCATTTTCGCGGCCTATTCGCCACGCCCCATAGCTGCCACCGCACATTCCGAGTAAGGTTATTCCGACCACCCAGTCAGCGAGCCTAGGATTGCCAAACGCTAAAAAAGGCCTGCGCATGGATCTGCGCACGCTCATCCTCCTGCTGTCGGCGCTCACCGCCGTTGTGATGCTTCTGAGCAGCTACTTCGCCAGCTACCGAGTGCAGCGCCAGTTGCTCATCGATCACGCGCTGGAGTCCAACCGGGTCTACGCGGCCAAGTTGGCATCGATTACCGAGCTGTTCATGCAGAACGCGCTCAAGCAATTGGCCTTCAGTGCCCGCAACCTACCGCAGGCCCTGAACGACGACACCCCGGTGCGAGCGGAAACCGAACGGCTGCTGGCCCAAAGCAGCGCCTTCAACTCCACCTTCGTCGTCGACAACCAGGGCGTGCTGCGCGCAATCTCACCCGCGCCCCTGCGCAGCATCGTCGGCCAGCGCATCGACAGCCCAGGCACCCTCGAGGCGTTGCGGGTCAAACGGCCGATGGTGTCGTCGCCGTTCGTCTCCGCTGCCAACAACCTCATCGTGGTCGCCTCCCAGCCGATCTTCAGTGAAGACGGCCGTTACCTGGGTTACGTCGGCGGCAGCCTGTACCTGCGCCAGCACAACATTCTCGAGAAACTGCTGGGCGAGCATTTCTACCAGGACGGCTCGTACATCTACGTGGTCGATGCCGAGCGCCGCATGCTCTACCACCCTGACCCCAACCGCGTGGGCATGCTGATCAAGACCAACAGCCTGATCAACGAACTGCACAGCCGCGGCAATGGCGTGCAGCAGGTGACCAACAGTTTCGGCGTGGACATGCTCGCCGGCTTCGCCACAGTGCCCAGCACCGGCTGGGGCATCGTTGCACAGCAGCCGTTGACGCAGACCCTGGCGCCCACCAAGCGCTTGATCCTCGATGTAGTGGAAATCTCCGTGCCTCTGGCCCTGCTTGCCGGTATCGCCCTGTGGTGGCTGGCGCTGACCATCACCCGGCCCCTCTGGGAGCTGGCCGCAGGCGCGCGCGCATTCGACCGACCTGACACCCTGGAACGTATCCATGGCGTGCGCGCCTGGTACTTCGAGGCCGCCGAGCTCAAGCGCGCTCTGCTGTTCAGCCTGAACTTGCTGCAGGAGCGCATCGGTCGTCTCAATCAAGATGTGCAGACCGATCCGCTGACGGGCCTGGGCAACCGCCGTCGACTGGACTTCACCCTGTCGCTGCTGCAGGCCGACGAGCGCCCGTTCTGCGCCATCGTGCTCGACATCGACCATTTCAAGCGGGTCAACGACCAGCACGGCCACGATGTCGGCGACCAGGTGCTGCGCGCACTGGCCGGTCTCATGCGCACCTGCTGCCGCGAAGGCGACGTGCTGTGCCGTACCGGCGGCGAGGAATTTCTCATGCTGCTGCCAGGCGCCAGCCTGGAAGTCGCAGCCGCGGTGGCCGAGCGCCTGCGACTGGTGGTGCAGGACACGCCCATCGAGCCTGTCGGCGCGGTGACCATTTCTCTGGGGGTGGCGCGTTGGAGCGGTGGCGTCGACGATCCCGCGCAAGCCCTGAGCCATGCCGACCGAGCCCTCTACCTGGCCAAGCACAGCGGACGCAATCGCGTGCAGGTCAGCGAGAGTTGACCCGCAATCTCAGTGGATCGACTGACCCCGCTGCGCTGTCCTAGACAAAGACCTCCTCGCCCCGCTCAGGACACAGTTCATGCCGCGCCTCGGTTTTGCCTGCCAGTACCGCCATCCCCACCGCGACCAGTCAATCAAGGTACTGGAAGCCATCGAACGCGCCTTCAACCCGCGCACCACCACCCTGCGCTGGCTGTCAGGCGCCAGCCAGGAGGCGGCGCGGGCCAAATTGCTGGAACTGGTGGAGCACAACCTCGACGCCCAAATGCGCCTGCTGGCCCATGTCGCCGAGTTGCCGCCGATGCTGCACATGCTGCGCCTGTCCAGCGACCTGCTGCCGCTGTACAGCCATCCCGACGTCGCCGCGTTCTATCAGGACGCCGACGTGCAAACGCTGTTGCAGCAACGCTTCGCTGCCCTCGGCGCCTTCGCCCGTGCCCATGACATCCGCCTTTCGTTTCACCCAGGTCAGTACTGCGTGCTCGGCTCGGACCGTCCCGAGGTGGTCGAGAACAGCCTGGCGGAGTTCGAGTACCACGCCGACATGATCCGCTGGATGGGCTACGGCCAGCGTTTCCAGGATTTCAAATGCAACCTCCACATCGCCGGTCGCCTCGGCGCCGACGGCATCCGCGCCGTGTGGCCACGGTTGTCCAGCGAAGCGCGCAACGTCATCACCTTCGAGAACGATGAGAAGACCTACGGCGTCGACGATTGCCTGGGCCTGGCCGACCTCGCGCCGGTGGTGCTCGACATCCATCATTGCTGGATCCACGAGAACGACTACATCGAACCGCACGCGCCCAGGGTCGCGCAGATCATCGACAGTTGGCGCGGCGTGCGGCCGACCATGCACTACTCGCAACCGCCCGAGCGTCTGCAAGCACTGGGCTTCAGCGCCACCGAGAAACTGACCATTCCGGCGTTGCTGGAGCACGTGCCCAAGCGTGACCTGTACCAGCACAGCGAATGCATGTGGAACGACTGGACCAACCGCTATGCACTGCAGTTCATCGATCGATTCGACATCATGTTCGAAGCCAAGCACAAGAACCTTGCCACCCAGGACTTCTTCGAGCGCTACATACAGGCGCCCCAGACACGGCGACCTTCGGTCGATCCGGCAGCACCCCTGGACTGAAGCGCTGCCCGATCAAGGGCATCCCTTCAGCAACAGGAGATCCATCATGATCGGCAAACGCATTCACGCAGGTCTCTTCGTCCTGTGCCTGGCCGCAGGCACACCCTTCGCCATGGCCGCTACGGACATGAATGACCAGCGCACGCCGGGCCAACAGACCCCCGGTATGGGCACCCAGCAAGGGGGCGCCAGCGGCATGGGCACGCCGGGTGACAGCATGGGTTCGGGCAGCGGCACCACCCGCGAAAACGGCACCCATGGCACCGGTGGCGATGGCACCGGAACCGGTAGCATGGGCAACGGCTCAGGCACCACGGGCAATGGCTCGGGCAGCATGGGTAACGGTTCCGGCACCACAGGCAACGGTTCCGGCAGCATGGGCAATGGCTCGGGTTCCACGGGCAATGGCGGCGGCATGGGTGGCGGCACAGGCTCCGGTGGTAGCGGCGCTGGCGGTGGTGGTGCTGGCGGCGGCAGCTAAGGTCGCGCCGCTCAAGGGCCGATACGCGAGCTATCGGCCCAGCGACCAGCGCTCAGCGACACGCGAGGTTTTCTCAGTAGCGTTGTGGTTGTATCCTCTGGGGCTCTGACACGGCACTTCCAGGACAGCGCGCATGACCAGGCCCCTCCTGTTGCTGAGCGCGACGCTGCTTTTCAGCGCCCCTCTCGCGGCCCAGCAGATCCAACGACAACTGGGCGATTTCGACTTCAAGCTTGGCACCACGCCCTCGCGCAGCATGGCCCAGGGGCTGATCTCACCCAGCGCGTCCGGCGCCTTTCATGGCGGCCTGGACCTCACCCACCGCAGCGGCTGGTACGTCGGCCAGTACGCTCCCAGCATGGGCCTGAGTGCGGCCTCGACCTTCAAGCTCGACAGTTACTTGGGTTACAAGCAGCGCTTCACCGACAGCCTCGGCTATGAAGCGGGCCTGATCCGCTACAGCTACCCCACGCTCTCGCGCCCCGACAGCCACGCGCTGTACGGCGGCCTGTCCCTGCTCGGCACGCGCTTGGGCGGCGCGCTGAACGACAACCCGAGCAATCGCACCGGCACCCTGTTCGCCGATTTCGGCCACGTGCCGCTGATCCAGGCAAGCGTCACCCTCAAGGTGGCCCACCATCGCCTGGGCACGCCATACACCATTGGCGACGGCAGCCAGGTCGACAGCTTCAATGATTGGTCGCTGCAACTGTCACGGCCCTGGCTGGGCATGGACCTCGACCTGATCTACAGCAACTCCGACCTCAGTGGCGGCGGCTGTGGGGCGTACTCGGGCATGAATACCTTCTGCGACGGCATGGTCACGCTCAAGGCCCAGCGCAGCTTCTTCTGAACGTCTCTCCGGCGCATGCCTAGCGCAATCCACCTGAATCCTTGCCTGATCCTCTGAACTTGCTGACCGATGGATAGGAAACATCCCTGCCACGGTCTAGAGTTTTCAGGTCAGGAATCCGCCTCGCTGCCCAGCACAGGTCATCCTGCCAGTGCCGCGCCTCGCCGCGCCGTGCTGCCTATAACGACGACACAAGAACCGATGATCAGCGGGTGAACGCCATGGAACTACGCATCAACCAGAAGACCTACCAGGTCGACGCCGACGACGACACGCCCCTGCTGTGGGTGATCCGCGACGACCTCGGCCTGACCGGCACCAAGTACGGCTGCGGCCTGGCGCAATGCGGCGCCTGCTCAGTGCTGGTGGACGGCAATGTGGTGCGCGCCTGCGTCACCCCGGTGGCCGGCGTGGTCGGCCGTGAAGTCACCACCATCGAAGCGATCGAAGCTGACCCAGTCGGCCAGCGCGTGGTCGCCACTTGGGTCGACCAGCAGGTGGCGCAGTGTGGCTACTGCCAGTCCGGCCAGGTCATGGCCGCCACGGCGCTGCTCAAGCACACGCCGGCGCCCAGCGATGAGCAGATCAGCGCGGCGATGGTCAACCTGTGCCGCTGCGGCACCTACAATGCGATCCATGCCGCCGTGCACGCGCTTGCCACCCAGCCCGCCGGGAAGGAGAGCGCCTGATGAATGCCCTGTTCGAACGTCCCCTGGCCCTGCCGGACCTGCCGCTGGATCGTCCACTGAACCTGTCGCGCCGACGCTTCCTGGCCGGCAGCGCCATCGGCGCCTTGGTGCTCGGCTTCGGCCTGCCGCTGGGCTCGGCGCGGGTTCAAGCGGCAACGGCCGCCGCCGATCAACGCGGCACCCAGGTGCCGGCGTTCCTGGAACTGCGCCCCGACGGCAGCGTGCGCCTGCTGTGCCCGTTCATGGAGGGCGGCCAAGGCACCCATACCGCCATGGCGCAGATCGTCGGTGAAGAACTCGACCTGGACCCTGCCCGCTTCGTGGTCCAGAGCGCGCCGCCCGGCGAAGCCTACGTGGTCATGGAAAACGGCATGCGCATCACCGGCGGCAGCATGTCGGTGCGCATGAGCTACCCGACCATGCGCCGCCTCGGTGCCCTGGCCCGCGCCATGCTGCTGCAGGCCGCGGCCGAGAAACTGACGGTGCCGGTCGGCGAGCTCACCACCGAGCCGGGCAAAGTGCTGCACGCCGCCTCGGGGCGCTCGCTGGACTATGGCGAACTGGCCAGCGGTGCCCTGGACCTGCCCGTGCCGGACCCGAGCACCGTCAAGCTGCGCGACCCCAGCCAGTTCCGCTGGATCGGCAAACCCGTGCGGCGTCTGGATGCCTATGACAAATCCACCGGCAAGGCGCAGTACTGCATCGACATCGCCGTCGACGACATGCTCCACGCTGCCGTGCAACACGCCCCGCGCCTGGGCATGAGTGTCGCCAGCCTGCGCAACGAGGCGCAGGTCAAAGCCATGAAAGGCGTGCACTCGGTGCATGTACTGCCCGGCGCCGTGGCCGTGGTGGCCGAGCGTTGGTGGCACGCCAAGCGGGGCGCCGAAGCCGTGCAAGTGGACTGGCAAGAACCTGGCGCCGACGTGAAGGTGCGTACGATGCCGGCCGACTTCTCCAGCGACGCCTGGCGCGATCACCTGGCCGCGCAGACCGGCCCGTCACGCGACGACGAGCATGAAGGCGATGTGGCCGAGGCGCTCAAGGGCGCCAAGACCCAGGTAGAAGCCACCTACCACAATCAATACCTCAACCACGCCCAGCTCGAGCCGCCGTCAGCCCTGGCCCGCTTCAATGCCGACGGCTCGCTGGAGGTGTGGCTGCCGAACCAGGCGCCGGACATGTTCCGCGACGACATCGCCCAGCGCACCGGCCTGACCAAGGAGCAGATCATTCTGCACTCGCCGCTGTTGGGCGGGTTCTTCGGTCGCCACTTCCTCTACGAATCGGCCAACCCTTATCCCCAAGCCATTGCCCTGGCCAAGGCGGTCGGCCGTCCGGTGAAGCTGATCTGGACTCGCGAGGAAGAATTCCTGCGTGACGTGCTGCGCCCGGTGGCAGTGGTTAAATTCCGCGCTGGACTCGACGACAAAGGCCTGCCGGTGGCCATCGAGGCGATCAGTGCCACTGAAGGCCCGACCGAAGCCCTGGCCGGCAAACAGGGTGAAAAGATCGATCCGACCGCGCTGGAAGGGCTGTCGGGCAAAGCCTACGCCATCGCCAACAAACGCATCGCGCAGATCTACGTCAAAGGCCCGGCCATGCTCGGCTACTGGCGCTCGGTGGGCAACTCGCTGAACGACTTCTTCTACGAGTCGTTCCTCGACGAGTTGGCCGACAAAGGCGGCCAGGATCCCTTCGAGTTGCGTTTGCACCTGCTGCGCGACAATGCACGCCTGACCACCCTGCTCAAGGCCGTGGGCGAGCTGTCCGGTGGCTGGAAGCCGGGCCCCTTCACCGCCGAGGACGGCTCCCGACGCGCCCGTGGCGTGGCCATGGCCTCGCCGTTCGGCTCGGAGGCGGCGGTGATCGCCGAGGTGTCGCTGGAGAACGGCCAGGTCAAAGTGCATGACATCTGGCAGGCGATCGACCCAGGCAGCATCGTCAACCCGTCGATCATCGAGCATCAGGTCAACGGCGCCGTGGCCCTGGGCCTTTCGCAGACGCTGGTGGAGGAAGCGGTGTACGTCAATGGCCTGCCGCGCGCGCGCAACTACGATCTGTACCCGATCCTGCCGCCGTCGCGCATGGCCCGGGTGCATGTGCGCATCGTCGAGAGCGGCGCGAAGATGGGCGGCATCGGCGAGCCGCCGTTGCCGGCCGTGGCGCCTGCAGTGGCCAACGCCGTCGCGCGGCTGACCGGCCAGCGCGTACGCAGCCTGCCCCTGAGCCGCCATACCTTCGCCTGACACGGAAGCCGCCATGAACAATCGATTGTCCACCACCCTCCGCTGGTTGGCGCTGCCGTGCCTGGTCGCTGCCGGTTTCACCGCCTGGTACGTCAACCGCGAGATCGCCTCACCGTTCGAGCAGCAGGCGGCCGAGCAGGATCGCGCCTTGGTCAGCCGCGGCGAGTACGTCGCGCGCCTGAGCGACTGCGTGGCCTGCCATAGCCTGCCTGGCCAGGCGCCGTTCGCCGGCGGGCTGGAAATGGCCACCCCACTGGGCGCGATCCATGCCACCAACATCACCCCCGACCGTGACAGCGGTATCGGCGCCTATAGCCTGGCCGACTTCGACCGCGCCGTCCGCCATGGCGTCGCACCCGGTGGGCGGCGGCTGTACCCGGCCATGCCCTACCCGTCTTACGCCAAGCTCAGCGATGACGACGTGCGCGCGCTGTACGCCTTCTTCATGCAAGGTGTACAGCCGGTCCAGCAGGCCAATATCCCCAGCGACATTCCCTGGCCATTGAACATGCGCTGGCCGATCGCCCTGTGGAACGGGCTGTTCGCGGCCGATACGCCGTACGCGCAGCAGGCTACCGAAGACCCGCTGTGGAACCGGGGCGCCTACATCGTCCAGGGTCCAGGGCACTGCGGCAGTTGTCATACGCCGCGGGGCCTGGCGTTCAACGAAAAGGCGCTCGACGAGTCTGGCCAGGCGTTTCTCGCCGGTGCCCTGCTCGACGGCTGGTATGCGCCGAGCCTGCGCCAAGACCCCAACACCGGGTTGGGCCGCTGGAGCGAGGCGGACATGGTGCAGTTCCTCAAAACCGGGCGTAACCAGCACGCGGTGGTCTACGGCTCGATGACCGAGGCCTTCAACAACTCCACGCAGTTCATGAGCGACGACGACCTGAGCGCCATCGCCCGCTACCTCAAGTCGCTGCCAGGCGACCCTGCGCGCGACGGCACGCCCTGGCAGTACCAGGCGGTATCGGCGGCCAGCGAGCTGGACAAGCCCGGCGCGCACAGCTATGTCACCCGCTGTGCGTCGTGCCACGGGCTTCAAGGCCAGGGCCAGGCCGAATGGATTCCGCCGTTGGCCGGCGCCAGCTCGATGCTGGCCAAGGAGAACGCTTCGGCGATCAACATCACCTTGAACGGCTCGCAGCGCATCGTCGCGGCCGGGGTGCCGGACGCCTACCGCATGCCGGCGCTGCGTCAGCAGATGAGCGACGAGGAAATCGCCCAGGTGCTGAGCTACGTGCGCAGCGCCTGGGGGAACCACGGCGGCGCCGTCGATGCCAAAGACGTTGCCAAGCTGCGTGAGCACACCGACCCGGCCAGCAGCAGCCCGATCGTGCTGCACATGCGCTGAAACTCACCCGCTGCGTTAGACGCAGCGGGTCTCGAATCGCTCAAGGAGTGCCCATGGAAAGTATCGACCTGCTGGTGCTGCGCACGGCGCGGGACTGGCTGCAGGCCGGCCACCGCGTGCTGTTGGCCACGGTCGCCCACACCTGGGGTTCCTCGCCGCGCCCGGTGGGCTCGATGATGGCCCTGCGCGCCGACGGCCGGGTGGTTGGCAGCGTCTCCGGCGGCTGCATCGAGGACGACCTGATCCATCGATACACCGACGCCTACGGCGGCCCTGGCTTGCCCGACAGCCCGCCGCAGCAGGTGCGCTATGGCGTCAGCGCCGATGAAGCGCACCGCTTCGGCCTGCCCTGTGGCGGCACGCTGGAACTGATCCTGGAATTCTCGCCCTGCTGGCAGTCGTTGTCCCACCTGCTCGTGCAGCTCGACAGCGGTCACCTAGTGCGCCGCCAAGTGGCCCTGCATGACGGAGAAGCGACGTTGCTGGTCACCGCCACGCCCGAGCAGTTCAGCTGCGATGGCCAGTACCTGGTCAACACCCTCGGTCCCGGGTATCGCCTGCTGTTGATCGGTGCCGGCGCGCTGGCCGAATACCTGGCGACCATGGCCCTGTTCAACGGTTTTCGCGTGTCGGTGTGCGACCCACGGCCGGAGTACATCGCCGGCTGGAACGTGGCCGGGGTGGACTGCCGGGTGGGCATGCCCGACGACGTGGTGCGCGACTTCGCCGCCGACCTGCGCACCTGCATCGTCGCCGTCAGCCACGACCCCAAGCTCGATGACCTGGCCCTGCTCGAAGCCCTGCAGGGCCCGGCATTCTACATCGGCGCCATCGGTTCGCGGCGCAACAGCCAGCAGCGTCGGGCACGGCTGATCGAGCATTTCGAGCAGACCTCGGCAAGCCTCGCCCGCCTGCGCGGGCCCATCGGAATCTACATCGGCAGCAAGACCCCTGCGGAAATCGCTGTGAGCGTGATGGCCGAAATCCTCGCGGCAAAGAATGGTGTGGAGCTGCCGGGGGCGGTCAGCGTGACCAAGGCCAAGCAGGCCCAGGAACTGGCGCAGCCGGCGGCATGACTGGAACTCACCACCGTACGCGCTGCGCCGCGCTGGTACTGGCGGCCGGACAAGGGTCGCGGTTCGGCAGCGACAAGCGCCAGGCGCAGCTCGATGACACGCACACCGTCCTGCAGGCGACGCTGGCGCGGGCGCTGGAAAGCTTCGACAGGGTCTACGTGGTGCTGCGCCCCGGTGACGACCCGTCTACGCTCGGCATCGGGAGTCGGGTACGCACCGTGCACGCCGAACACGCGCTCGACGGCATGGGCGCCAGCCTTGCCGCCGGCATCGACGCCATGGCGGCCAGCGATGCTCACGCCGTCGCCGTGTTGCTCGGCGACATGCCATGGATTGCAACGGCAACGCTGACGACACTGGTCTGCCAGGCCGATCAGCAGTCGATTGTGCTGCCGTGTTATCAAGGCCGACGCGGCCATCCGGTGATCTTCGGCCGACGCTTCTGGCCCGCACTGGCGCGCCTGGACGGCGACCACGGTGGGCGCGCGCTCATCGAGGCCAATCCTCACGCCTGCCAGGTGATCGAGGTCGACGATCCCGGCATCCTGCACGACATCGATACCCCAGGCGACCTTCAGCGCCATTGAAGGCTTGTCATCACCCTTTGCGGCGCCCCCGCGCACAGGTACGCTAGCGGCCTTGCCCACAACCTGGAGCTGCGCCGGTGACCGATACCCAGACCGTCTACTACCTGGAGATGACCTCCCCTGACCAGTTGCGCGCCAAGCCAGCACGCGACGATCTGAACGTGGTCGAGTGCGAAATCGTACAGCCGGCGTTCAATCGCTTTCTCTACCAACTGGTGGGTAGCGACTGGTCGTGGACCGACCTGGATCACTGGACAGACGAACAATGGCAGGCCGAGATCGGTCAGGCGTGCCACCGCACCTGGGTGGCCTACCACCGCGGGGCCATCGCCGGGTATTACGAGCTGCAACGGCCTGATGGCGAGAACGTCGAGATTCGCTATTTCGGCCTGGCGCCGCAGTTCCTCGACCGAGGCTTCGGTGGCCCCCTGTTGAGCCAGGCCCTGCGCGACGCCTGGAGCTGGCCGGGCACTCGACGCGTCTGGCTGCACACCTGCAGCCTCGACCACCCGGCCGCCCTGGCCAACTACCAGGCACGCGGCATGCGCCTGTACAAGCAGGAAGTGGAACCGGTCTAGTCGGTCGATCGCGCCCTGCACGCGCAGGGCGCGCAGCCTCACGCCAACGACGCCTGCCGGGCCACCCGCGCGCCGACCATCCCCGACAGCGACACCAGCAGCAGCACACCGAACACCCCGGCGATCGCCAGGTTGCTTTCCACGTCCAGGCCACTGACGCTGGCCGAGGCCAGCGAGCCGAACACCAGCATCAAACAACCCTGCAGGCTCGCCGCCACTCCAGCGCGGTCGGGAAACAACGCCATCGAGCGGGCCATGGCGTTGGAGAAGATGAAGCCCTGGCCAAAGGCGATGAGCATGATGCCACCGAGCAGCGGCGTCAGGCTCAAGGTCTGGGGCGCGGCGGTGATGCACAGTACGCCGCCGAGGAACAGCGCCAGCCCGCTCCACATCAGGGTGTCCGGCGACAGCCTGCGAATCAGCGCGCGATTGACCAAGGTGCCGGTCAGGTAGCAGCAGCCCACGCCCAGCGCCGTACTGCCGAAGTAGTGGGCATCGTGGCCGAGCACGTCCTGCACGATGTGCGGGCCGAACACATTCCACAGCAGGAACGCGGAAAAGCTCGAGCCCAGCACCACGACGGCGGCGCGAAAGCCTCGGTCGGCCAGAATCACCCGGTAGCCGCCCAGCGTCTGCAACGGACGGCGTCGCGACTCGACGGGCAGCGACTCCTTGAGCCCGGCGACCACGAACGTCAGTACCAGCAGCGCATAGGCGGCGTAGAGCACGAAGTTGTATCGCCAGCCGAAGTGCACTTCGATCAAGCCGCCGATATAGGGCGCGATCACCGGGCCCAGGCCAAAGGCCAGGCTCAGGTAGATGATCGCCACGTAGAAACGCGGCCCCTTGACCACGTCCACCAGCACCGCGCGCGCCACCACCTGGCAGGCGCCAATGGCGAAGCCTTGCAGGGCGCGGGCCAACAGCAGCATCTCGATGGAGGTGGCGGCGGTCGCCAGCAGGCTGCCGACCAGGAACACCCCAAGCCCGAGCAGCACCGCCGGGCGCCGGCCCCGGGCGTCGGCCATGATGCCGAAGAACAACTGCCCCAGCGCATAGAACAGCAAGGTGATGGTGATGGTGTTTTGCATCAGCGCCGGGCCTGCACCCAATTCGCGACCGATGGATGGCAGGCTCGGCGCGTACAGGTCGATGGCGATGCCGCCGAGGCTGTTGACCAGCGGGGCCAGGAACACGATGAAGTTTTCGTAACGCTTGGTGGCGTGCATAAGCTCTCCGACAGACCGGGCACTCCAGCCCGGTCTGCTCATGGGTCAGACAGACGCCGTTGGGGCGTGCTGCGGTGAGGGTGAAAGCAGGGTCGGCGCCTTCAGCCAGGCACTGGGCGAGGACAGGCGCGAAGCCAATACTCGCGGTGCCTGCTGGTAGTAGCGGCCCCAGTTGACGGCGGGATCCTTGACCCGCCGGGGATCGGCCGCGCCCAGGTCGTCGAGGTTATCGACGATGGGCGCCAGCAGTTGGCGCACCTGCGGCGTGGCAGTCAGCACCACCAGGCCGAAATTGCGCAAGGCCAGGGTGCGGATGACGTTGTCCAGCAAGTACTTGCCGGCACCGCTGCCGCTCTGGAACGAGGCGAACGCGCCGATTTCAGCGATACGCCCGCGGTCCAGCGCGTAGCGCTGATCCAGCGACGTATCCAGGTAGTACTCGCTGAACAGCTTGCCGGAATCGCCGTAGCTGATGCCGGCGCAGGCATAGCCCGGCGCACCGCCACTGGAGCCGGTCAGGCAGACGAACAGGTCCGGCTGCGGCTCAGGCGTGGCGTCGTAGTGCTTGAGGTAGTGGGCGCGCACCGCCTCCTGCAGGCAACGGTAGCCGGGACGTCCCTTGTAGAAATTGCGCACGATGTACATGGCTGACGTCCTGTCTTAGGTGTACAAACGGTCGATGAAGTGCGCTTCGATCTCGGCCCGGCGTGGGCGACCGGTCACGGTGTAGAAGCGCTCACGGAACGTGGCGATGTCGTCGATCACACGCAGCCGCCTGACCCGCGCGAAATCAGCCAGGCGTGGCTCCAGACGGGTCATCTCGTTCCGTACGGCCGCCTCGTCGGCAGTGCTCAGCACCAGCGCGCACGGCTCGTCACGGCCCTCGCCCATGACGATCATGTCGTCGATCAGCGGGCTCTCCTTGTAGACGTTCTCCACCCATTCCGGCGAAATGTTGCGCGCCGTCGAGAGGATGATCACGTGCTTCTTGCGCCCGGTGATGTACAGGAAACCCTCGCGCAACTCGGCGATGTCGCCGGTGTGCAAGTAGCCGTCGGACAGGTCGCAGGCGGTGTCGTCGGCGTTGTAGTAGCCGGCGCACAGGGTCGGGGTCTTCACCAGCAACTCGCCATCGACCAGTTTCGGCTCGATGCCGTCGAGCAGCGTGCCGGCCGAGCCGATGCGGCGTTGGGCGGGAGAGTTGAGCGAGATGATCGACGAGTTTTCGCTCAGGCCGTAGGCCTCGAACACCTGAACCCCGTGCGCGTCCAGCGCGTGCAACACACTGGCAGGCATCTTCGCGCCGCCGGTGATGATGTGTGGCGCGCCGGGACCGAACAGTTGCTCGACGCTGGCGCCCTGCTCCAGCAACAGATTGGCCTCCTCCAGCAACTTGGGCGGCAGGTACAGGAAGTTGGGCCGGTTCGGTGCGATCAACTCCAGATAGTGACGGGCATTGCCGCTGGCCGCACCGTACTCGGCCACCCCTTCGGGCATCAGGGTCAGGCTGCCGCCGGAAAGCAGTGGGATGAACACCCCCAATACCTGTTCGATCAACAGGCTCATGGGCACGATGGAAAAGTAGTGCAGCGGCTGCGGCGGTAGGCGCTTGAACACGTTGTCCACCAGCAGACCGACCGCTTCGTCGCGGATCATCACGCCCTTGGGCCGCGAGGTGGTGCCGGAGGTATGAATCACCGAGACGATGCCGGCGGGCAGCAACTCGTCGTCCTGCGTCCAGGGCTCGCCAGGCCCCTGTGCCATCAACTGGCGGGGAATGAAGCTGGGTTTTTCCGGCAGGATGCGTTGCAGGCGCCCGGCAGTGCCCTGGTCGCTGACGAACACCGCCGCTGCTTTGCCGAGCAAGCTGCCGATCTGGTCGTCGGAGAACTCGATTGGCACCGGCAACAGCACACCACCAACTTTCTGAATCGCCAGCAGGGTGTAGACCCACTCATAGCTCGAGCGCATGGCGATGCCGAAGACCTTGCGCTGGCAGTCGCCGACCCGCGCTTGCAGGGCATCGGCCAAGCGCTGCACGTCGTCGCGCAGGCCGTGCAGGGTGTAGCTGCGCCCGTGCATTTCGCGGATCGCCACGCGATCAGGGGTGCTGGCCAGGTAGCGTTGCATCATCTGGCTGATCATTGCTCGGCTCCTGCCAGACGGTAGCTCTGGGCGCCGAAGATGCGCCGGGCAAGATCGTCCAGACGGCGACGGCCATGCATGACCCGGGTGTTGTCGACGACCATGATGTCGCCCTTTTTCCAGAAGTGACTGTAGGTGTTGCGGGCAGTCACTTCCTTGATTTCGTCCCAGATCTCCAATGCGATGGCCTCGCCGTCAGCCCAGGTGATGCGTGGCGGCTCGTAGTTGACGCTGGGGCCGAGCATGGAGTTGCAGAACGCCTGACGGCCGCTGAAGGCGCTGGTTTCCACGGCGCTGATGATCAGTTGCGAGGCGATCAGGTTCTGGTCGATGCGCCGATAGGTCTGGCCGGCCACCTGCTGGTTGACCTGCTCCAGGTGCTCGTCGGTGATGCTCTCCAGCGGCAGTTGCAATTCGATGCTCAGGAACCGTCGCACGTTGTTCCAGGGAATGCGCCGGGCGTAGCGGATGGGCTGGGTCTGGAAGCGCTTGCGGGTACTCGGCGACAGGTCGAACAGCACCCGCTCGCCGTCGCACAGCGTGGTTTCGGAGCCGACGGCGGCCGCCTCCAGGCAGTAGAACCACTGCAGGTCCGGGTTGAACGGCAGGTTGCCGTTCTCCCGGTGCAGACCCATTTCGTGAACGCCGGCGTCGATTTCGGCGGTATTGGTCGTGGCCGCCTGGCGTGCTGGATCGAAGGTCACGCGCGAGGAATGGGCGCTGACGAAGTCGTTGAAGTGCTCGAGCGAATCGGCGAAATCGCGGTAGATCACCGCGCCGCTGTGGGCCAGATCCTCATAGAGGTCCGCCGTGCTCATCGAGTCGAAGACGCGCAGTCCCGGTTCGACGGCATGAATGCACTCGAAGCCGTAGCACGGGGTGGGCTGACGGTAGAAGGGTAGGATTCTCGGTTGTGTATAGGCCAGCATCTGACATCTTCCTTGGGAAATGGATTACAGACAGGCGAGCAATCCGCCGCCTGACCAGACCAAGGTAGGGGAAATGCCGGGTGGGCTGGTTTCAAGAAACCGAAAGCCCTGATCAAAAATTAAAACCCTCTGCGCAACAGGGAACGTGCCTGCGCCGACGGTGGTCGGGGCGCACGACGGGGAGTTGTTCATTTTCGGTTCACTCATCCTGAGCACCTGTAGTCCTTGTTCGTCAGCGCCTCAACTGGCCCGAAGCAACTCGCTCGCCACATCCTGGATCAGGGTGCGCAGGCTGGCGACGTCGCCGCTGAGGCTGCGGTCGCGCGACCAGATCATGTCCACCGTGAACACCGGAAAGCCCATCGGCGGCTGGCATTGCATCACCCCCTCGGGGATACGCAAGTGCGCGAGCAGACGCGCCGGCAGCGACACGGTGGCGGGCACCGCCGCGAGTATGTTGACGCAGGCCTGGTAGCCATTGGCGCGCACCAGCACGTTGCGGGTGCGACCGATCTTCTCCAGCCAGCCATCGACCATGTTTTTTTCCGAGATCCACGGCGTGGGAAAAACGTGCGCCGATTGACAGAATTCGTCCAGGCTCATGACCCCCGGCTGAGCCAGGCCCCGCTCGCTGGTCAAGCAGACGAATCCGTCACTGAGCACCGGCTGCCATTGCAGTTCCGGATGCAACTGGTGGTAGCTGGGGCCAAAGCCGATGGCCAGGTCGATATCACCGGCGATCAGCCGATCCACCGGCAGGTCGCGACTCAGCCGCTCCAGGTGCAGCGAGGTGTTGGCGTGGCTGCGCGACAGGCTGGCCAAGGCCTGTGGCAGAAAGGCCAACTCGAAGTACTCCGGCGCGCACAGACGCCAGATCCGTGGCATGGCCACCCCATCGGCGGATGCATCGGCTTCGGCGCAGCGGTTGACCGATTCGATCACCACGCGCAGGTACGGGGCGATCTTTTCTGCCTTGGCCGTGGGCTGCAGCAAGCCTTGCGACGAGGCGAACAGGGTGTCGTCGAAGCATCCGCGCAGGCGCTTGAGGCAGTAGCTCACGGTCGGTTGGCTGACATTCATCAGTTCGGCCGTGCGCTTGGCGCTGCGGTGTTCCAGCAGGTTGAGAAACACCACGATGTCCTGCAGGTCGAGCTGCTTCAGGTAATTGCTGTGCAGCACGCACAGGTCTCCTCGCCAATGGGATTCATGGGATGGGTTCGCCATCTTCGGGCAGCGCCGCCAGCATGCGCTTGAGCATGCGTGCCAACGCCTCGCGCTCCTCCGGCGCCAGGGAAGAGAGAAACTGGTTCTGCAGCGCGGTATGGCTGCCGACAGCCTGCTCGATGCTGTGCAGGCCCTGGGCGGTGAGCGCCACCTTGTAGCTGCGCTTGTCGGCGGCGTCATGGAGTTGTTCGATCATGCCGGCGTCCTTGAGCCGGTTGAGGCGGTTGGTCATCGCCCCAGAGGTGATCAGCAGTGAGTTGTACAGTTCGGTCGGCGTGAGTTGATAGGGCGCACCGGCACGGCGCAGCGTCGCCATTACATCGAACTCACCCTCCTTGAAACCGTATTGTTCCAGCACCGCGCCGCGCCGGCGCTCCAGGTGCTTCTGCAGGCGCGCCATGCGCCCGAACACCTCCATGGACGAGGCGTCCACCGAGGGCATCGCCTGCGCCCACTGCGCGACGACGAAATCGACATGATCTTTCATTGCGTCACCGTTCGTTCACCCTGAACTGTATGGGCCATATCCCTGCCATCACCTGGCGCTTCCCAAGTATCTTAACGTTAAGTTATCTTGATATGCACGAGTTATGAACCGGGAGAGGACATGGCGTTCTTCGAACACGACCGAAATCGCGATCGCGACATTCACGCCGGGTCCGGCGTCACTGCGCGATTGCCGCGCGGCCGGGGCACTACCGACCGGCCTGGGCGCAATGCGCTGGCGGTGCCGCTGAGCCTGGGGCGCCGCGCAATCGTACCCGACCTGCGCGTCGACAGCGCGCCCATCGCCTCGAAGTACGCTCGACCGCTCTCCCGGGACAGTGCCCACGTACACCTCAATACCCTTGCAGGTCACCCTCATGTCTTCAACGTTTCCCATGCCCCGGCAGTCCACCGGGCACGTTCTGGTTTCCTGCAGGAGTTGCACTGAAATGGGCGATACCCCTTCCAAAGCCTGCGTGGTGGTCCTGGCGCTGCTGGTGGGCATCAACCTGCGGCCGATCATGGCCTCGATCGGACCGTTGCTCGATGTGCTGCAGGCCGACCTGGGCCTGAGCAACCTGCAGGGCGGCCTGCTGACCACGCTGCCGGTGATGATGATGGGCCTGTTCGCCCTCGCCGGTCCGTGGCTGCAACGCCGGGTCGGCGAGGTCAGGGGCGTGGCCATGGGCATGACCCTGATCGCGGCGGCCTGCGCGGTGCGCACCTATGTCGAGTCGTCCGCCGCGCTGATCGCCAGCGCCGCTGTGGGCGGGATTGGCATCGCCGTGATCCAGTCGCTGATGCCGGCCTACATCAAGCGCAATCATCCGCACAGCGCCGGTATGCTCATGGGCCTGTTCACCACGGGCATCATGGCCGGGGCGGCGCTGGCCGCAGCCCTGGCCGCCCCCAGCGCCGGCATGCTGGGCTGGAACCTGACCCTGGGCTATGCCGCGTTGCCGGCGATGATCGCCTTGATCGCCTGGCTGCTGGCGGCCGGCCATGTACATGGCCAGGCGTCGGCCGCTGCACTGCCCTGGCGCAGCGGCCGTGCCTGGTTGCTGTTGGTGTTCTTCGGGATCGGCACCGGGGCCTACACGCTGGTGCTGGCCTGGCTGCCACCGTTCTTCGTCGAGCTGGGCTGGCCGGCGAGAAGCGCCGGTTATCTGCTGGGCGCGCTGACCATCACCGAGGTCATCGCCGGGCTGTTGGTGTCGGCGCTGATTCACCGTTATCCGGATCGCCGCCGGCCTTTGGCACTGGTGATCCTGCTGCTGATCGGCGGCCTGCTGTGCCTGATGACCGCGCCGCTGACGCTGTACCTGCTGGCCGTGCTGTGCCTGGGGCTGGGCATCGGCGCACTGTTCCCACTGTCGCTGATCGTGACCCTCGACCGCGCCCGCTCGCCGGCCGAAGCCGGATCGCTGCTGGCCTTCGTGCAAGGCGGCGGCTACCTCATCGCCGCGAGCATGCCCGTGGTGGCCGGGGTGGTACGCGACCAACTCAGCTCCTTGCATTGGGCCTGGGCAGTGATGGCGATGGCTGCCGGGCTGCTGCTGGTCCTGAGCACCTGGCTACGCCCGGTGAGGCCTGAGCGCACCCTGGCACACGCCTGACGCCGAGCGATCAGGGCCACTCGCGGTCCTGATCGCCTGGCACTGAAATCGCTCACCTGGGCACCCGCGCGGTGCATAGCGTGGAGCCAACCCCGCCACGGCGCCCTCTCCTGCACGCTCGCCACGTCGAATCCTGCCCCATTCGCGAACGTAGCTTTTTTAACGTTCGTAAGCACAAATTTACTAATTTCTCCTTCCCCCTCCGCGCTCCATGATCGCTTCCAACAAGAACGCGCCGCCTTCTGCCGGCGCGCATCCGGGCACCCGTGAAGTGCCCATCCTTGCCTTGGAGTTCCTCATGACCAGCGCAGCGCCTGCGGCCCCCCTCATCGAAAAACACACGATCGGATACGTGCCCCCCGAAGACCGCCATGGAAAGGTCAAGGACCTGTTCACCCTGTGGTTCGGCGGCAACATCGCGCCGCTGCCCATCGTCACCGGCGCCCTGGGCGTGCAGTTGTTCCACCTGAACCTGGTGTGGGGCATCGTCGCCATTCTGGTCGGTCACCTGCTCGGCGGCGTGCTGATGGCGCTGCACTCGGCGCAAGGCCCGCAAATGGGGATTCCGCAGATGATCCAGAGCCGCGCCCAGTTCGGCAGCCTTGGCGCATTGCTGGTGGTGGTGATCGCCGGGGTGATGTACATCGGTTTCTTCGCTTCCAACATCGTGCTGGCGGGCAAGTCGCTGCACGGCGTGGTCGACAGTGTGCCGGTGCCGGTGGGGATCGTCATCGGCGCGCTGGGCTCGGGCATCATCGGCATCATCGGCTACCGCTTCATCCACGTGCTCAATCGCATCGGCACCTGGGTGTTGGGCGCGGGCATCGGGATCGGCTTCGTCTACATCTTCACCCATGTTCAGAGCGACGACTTCCTCACCCGCGGCGGCTTCAACCTCTCCGGCTGGCTGGCCACCGTGTCGCTGGCAGCGCTATGGCAGATCGCCTTCGCGCCCTATGTGTCGGACTACTCGCGCTACCTGCCGGCCGATGTGAAAGTGTCCTCGACCTTCTGGACCACCTACCTGGGCTCGGTCTTGGGCTCGAGCCTGTCGTTCATCTTTGGGGCCGTGGCGGTGCTGGCGATTCCCGCAGGCATGGACACCATGGACGCGGTCAAGCTGGCCACCGGCACCCTCGGTCCACTGATGCTGGTGCTGTTCCTGCTCAGCGTAATCAGCCACAACGCCCTCAACCTGTATGGTGCGGTGCTGTCGATCATCACCCTGGTGCAGACCTTCGCCTACCGCTGGATCCCCACTGCCCGCGCGCGCGCCGTGCTGTCGCTGATGGTGCTGGCGGCGTGCAGCGTGGTGGCGGTGTTCGCCTCCTCGGACTTCATCGGCCACTTCGTCGACATGGTCCTGGTGCTGCTGGTGGTACTGGTGCCGTGGACGGCGATCAACCTCATCGACTTCTACGCGATCCACAAAGGCCAATACGACATCCAGTCGATCTTCCAGGTCGATGGCGGCCGCTATGGGCGCTACAACCCGCAGGCGCTGATTGCCTACACGATTGGCATCCTGGTGCAGATCCCGTTCATGAACACGCCGCTGTACGTCGGCCCGGTCTCGGCGCACATCGACGGCGCCGACCTGTCCTGGCTGGTCGGGCTGGCGGTGACCACACCGCTGTACGCGTGGCTGGCGAGCCGCGACAGTGCCTACCGCCGCCGCCAACGTGGCACCGAGCTGGCCACAGGACACTGAGACTGACCCGTAGCCATCGCGCCTGCTTGGCAGGCGCATCCACCGAAGACTACGGCTCGAACCCTTCCACGATGATGACCTCGGCCATGGCCGCGCCGTGCCGATACTGGCAGGCGTCCTGATAGAGATCCGACCGATAGCAGGCCAACGCCTGCTCGTACGAATCGAACTCGATCACCACGCTGCGTTGCGGCGTGGTCCTTCCCTCCAACGCCTCGCTCTGGCCCCCCCGGGCCAGAAAACGTCCGCCGTAAGCCGCGAACGCCGCAGGCGCGCGCTGGGTGTACTGCTGATACTGCTGCGGGTCGGTGACCTCTACGTGGGCGATCCAATAGGCCTTCATCCAGCGCGCTCCTCTTAGGGTGATTTATGTATTATGGTATACCACAATACTCCACCGATCATCGCGAGCGTGCAACATGGCCTTCAACCGCATCGAAGAACTTCTCGAAGACTACCGCCAGGGCAAGATGGTCCTGCTGGTGGACGATGAAGACCGGGAAAACGAAGGCGACCTGCTGATCGCCGCCGAATGCTGCAGCGCCCAGGTCATCAACTTCATGGCGCGCGAAGCACGCGGGCTGATCTGCCTGACCCTCACCGACGAGCACTGCCAACGCCTGGGCCTGGAGCAGATGGTGCCCAGCAACGCCAGCGCCTTTGGCACGGCGTTCACGGTGTCGATCGAGGCGGCCAACGGCGTCACCACCGGCATCTCCGCCGCCGACCGGGCGCGCACCGTGGCCGCCGCCATGGCCGCCGATGCCCGCCCTGAAGACCTGGTGCAGCCCGGTCATATCTTTCCCCTGCGGGCCCGCGAGGGCGGTGTGCTGACCCGCGCGGGCCACACCGAAGCCGGCTGCGACCTGGCGCGCCTGGCCGGCTTCGCCCCAGCCTCGGTAATCGTCGAAGTGCTCAACGACGACGGCAGCATGGCGCGGCGCCCGGACCTGGAGCGCTTCGCCGCCCAGCACGGCATCAAGATCGGCACCATCGCCGACCTGATCCACTACCGCCTGAGCACCGAGCAGACCGTCAAACGCATCGGCGAACGCGAACTGCCGACCGTGCATGGCACCTTCCGCCTGGTCACCTTCGAGGACCGCATCGAAGGCGGCGTGCACATGGCCATGGTCATGGGCCAGATTCACCGCGAGCAACCGACCCTGGTGCGTGTGCATGTCATCGATCCCCTGCGCGACCTGGTCGGCGCCGAGTATGCCGGCCCTGCCAACTGGACCTTGTGGGCAGCGTTGCAACGGGTGGCCGCCGAAGGCAGCGGTGTGGTGGTGGTGCTGGCCAATCACGAATCGTCCCAGGCCCTGCTCGAACGGGTGCCGCACCTCATCCAGGCGCCGCGGCCGTACCAGCGTGGGCAAACCAAGGTGTACTCGGAGGTCGGCACCGGGGCGCAGATCCTGCAGGACCTGGGCGTGGGCAAGCTGCGCCATCTGGGGCCGCCGCTCAAATATGCCGGGCTGGCCGGGTATGAACTGGAAGTCGTGGAGAGCGTGCCATTCGAGCCCACTGTGCTCGCGTGAGGGGGTGACGCAGTGATGGCCGGTCGCCAACTCCCTCTTGCGAAAAGTTTGGAATACCATAATATGATATCCCGTAGACCTTAATGCTACCGGCCGTGCCTACACTCACACCACGGCCAGATTCCACTCGAAATAGCGGCTCCCGAATACAATGGGCGGGCGCGACACAGCCCCGCCTCGAATAACAAAAGTCACGAGGGCGTAACCATGCTGTTGAGTAAACGCGTCACCGCAGTGCTGTCCGCCAGCCTGCTGTCCCTGGCCTGCCAGACCACCCAGGCCGCCGACAGCCTGAACTTCGTCAGTTGGGGCGGGACCACCCAGGACGCCCAGAAACAGGCATGGGCCGACCCCTTCAGCAAGAGCAGCAACATCAAGGTCGTGCAGGACGGCCCCACCGACTACGGCAAGCTCAAGGCCATGGTCGAAAGCGGCAACGTGCAGTGGGACGTGGTCGATGTGGAAGCGGATTTCGCCTTGCGCGCGGCCAGCGAAGGCCTGCTCGAACCGCTGGACTTCAACACCCTCCAGCGCGACAAGATCGACCCGCGCTTCGTCTCCGACCACGGCGTCGGTTCGTTCTTCTTCTCCTTCGTGCTCGGCTACAACGAAGGCAAGCTCGGCGCCAACAAGCCGGTGGACTGGAGCGCGCTGTTCGACACCCAGACCTATCCAGGCAAACGCGCCCTGTACAAGTGGCCAAGCCCCGGCGTGCTGGAGCTGGCCCTGCTGGCCGATGGCGTCCCGGCCGACAAGCTCTACCCGCTCGATCTGGACCGCGCCTTCAAGAAGCTCGACACCATCAAGAAAGACATCGTCTGGTGGGGCGGCGGTGCCCAGTCACAGCAACTGCTGGCCTCCGGCGAAGCGACCCTGGGGCAGTTCTGGAATGGCCGGCTCTATGCCCTGCAGCAAGACGGCGCGCCGGTGGGCGTGAGCTGGAAACAGAACCTGGTCATGGCCGACTTCCTGGTCATTCCCAAAGGCGCCAAGAACAAGGACGCGGCCATGAAGTTCCTGGCCAACGCCAGCAGTGCCAAAGGCCAGGCCGACTTCGCCAACGCCACCGCCTACGCCCCGGTCAACCTCGACAGCATCCAGCGCCTGGACCCGCAACTGGCACCTAACCTGCCGACCGCCCACGCCCAGGATCAGGTGACCCTCGACTTCGCCTACTGGGCCAAGAACGGCCAGGCCATCGCCGCGCGCTGGAACGAGTGGCTGGTCAAATGAAAGTCGCCATCAATGCCCTGCATAACGCCCAAGGTGCCGACCCCGGCACCCCGCGGGCGGCCTTGCGCCGCGTGCCCCTGAGCCAGCGCTGGCGGGGCAGCGGCAACCTGCTGCCGGCGCTGCTGTTCCTCGGCCTGTTCTTCTTCGTGCCGCTGATCGGCCTGCTGCTGCGCGGCGTGCTGGAGCCGGTGCCGGGGCTGGGCAACTACGAACAACTGTTCGCCAACTCCGCCTACGCACGGGTGCTGTTCAACACCTTCTCAGTGGCCGGCCTGGTGACGTTGATCAGCGTGCTGCTGGGCTTTCCGCTGGCCTGGGCGATCACCCTGGTGCCGCGTGGCTGGGGTCGCTGGCTGCTGAACATCGTGCTGCTGTCGATGTGGACCAGCCTGCTGGCGCGGACCTACTCCTGGCTGGTGCTGCTGCAGGGCTCGGGGGTGGTCAACAAGCTGCTGATGGCCCTGGGCATCATCGACGCCCCGCTGGAGATGGTGCACAACCTCACCGGCGTGGTGATCGGCATGAGCTACATCATGATCCCGTTCATCGTCCTGCCCTTGCAGGCGACCATGCAGGCCTTGGACCCGATGGTGCTGCAGGCCGGTTCGATCTGCGGCGCCAGCCCCTGGACCAACTTCTGGCGGGTGTTCATTCCGCTGTGCCGCTCGGGGCTGTTCTCCGGTGCGCTGATGGTGTTCGTGATGTCGCTCGGTTACTACGTCACCCCGGCCCTGCTGGGCGGTGCGCAGAACATGATGCTGCCTGAGTTCATCATCCAGCAGGTGCAGTCGTTCCTGAACTGGGGCCTGGCCAGCGCCGCGGCGGCACTGCTGGTGGCCATCACCCTGGTGCTCTTCTACCTGTACCTGAAGCTGCAGCCGGAATCCCCGGTCGGCAATGCGAGGTAATCCGTCATGCTCCTGTCCCCCAACGCCATGGGTCGTCCGCTGCGCACGGGCCTGTACCTGACCACCGGGATCATCGCCGCCTTCCTGCTGCTGCCGGTGGTGTTCATCGTGCTGCTGTCGTTCGGTTCCTCGCAGTGGCTGGTGTTCCCGCCGCCCGGCTGGACCGTCAAGTGGTACACCCAGTTCTTCTCCAACCCCGAGTGGATGGACGCCGCCCTGGCCAGCCTCAAGGTCGCCGTGCTCACCACCATCGCCGCCGTGGCCCTGGGCCTGCCCACCGCCTTCGCCTTGGTGCGTGGGCGTTTCCCCGGGCGCGAAATGCTCTACGGTCTGTTCACCCTGCCCATGATCGTGCCTTTGGTGATCATCGCCGTGGCGGTCTACGCGCTGTTTCTCAAGCTCGGCTACACCGGCACGCTGTTCGCCTTCGTGGTCAGCCATGTGATCGTCGCCCTGCCCTTCACCATCATCTCGATCATCAACTCGCTGAAGCTGTTCGATCAGTCGATCGAGGATGCAGCGGTGATCTGTGGCGCCTCGCGACTGCAGGCGGTGTTCAAGGTGACCTTCCCGGCGATTCGCCCCGGCATGATCGCCGGCGGACTGTTCGCCTTCCTGGTGTCCTGGGATGAAGTGGTGCTCAGCGTGATGATGGCCAGCCCTGACCTGCAGACCCTGCCGGTGAAGATGTGGACCACCCTGCGCCAGGACCTGAGCCCGGTGATCGCCGTGGCTTCGACCCTGCTGATCGGCCTGTCGATCCTGGTCATGGTCATCGCCAGCGCCCTGCGCCGTCGCAACGAAATCAACGCCTGAGTGCCGGAGACAACAACCATGAGTGCAGTCATCCAAGACACCGCGCAGGGCAAGACCCTGGTCAGCCTGCGCAACCTGAACAAGCACTACGGCGACTTCGCCGCGGTCGACGACATCAGCCTGGACATCCAGGACGGCGAGTTCCTCACCTTCCTCGGCTCCAGCGGCTCGGGCAAGTCCACCACGCTGTCGATGCTGGCCGGTTTCGAGACGCCCAGCAGCGGGCAGATCCTGGTCGACGGCCAGTCGCTGGTCAACGTGCCGCCGCACAAGCGCGACATCGGCATGGTGTTCCAGCGCTACTCGCTGTTCCCGCACCTGAGCGTGCGCGACAACATCGCGTTCCCGCTGACCATCCGCAAGCTGGCCAGCACCGAGATCGCCAAGCGCGTGGACGCCATGCTCAAGCTGGTGCAATTGGAATCGTTCGCCCATCGGCGCCCGGCGCAACTGTCCGGCGGCCAGCAACAGCGCGTGGCCATTGCTCGGGCGCTGGTGTACGAGCCGCGCATCCTGCTGATGGACGAACCGCTCGGCGCGCTGGACAAGAAACTGCGCGAGGACCTGCAGGACGAGTTGCGCCAGTTGCACCGGCGCCTGGGCATCACCATCGTCTACGTGACCCACGACCAGGAGGAGGCCATGCGCCTGTCCCAGCGCATCGCCATCTTCAGCCACGGCAAGATCGTCGGCCTGGGCAGCGGCTATGACCTCTACCAGAATCCGCCCAATGCGTTCGTTGCGTCGTTCCTGGGCAACTCCAACTTCCTGCGGGTCAGCGCCACCGGTCATGGTGCGGCGACCTTCGAAGGCCAACCCTTGGCGATCCGCCTGACCGCCGGGCTCGCCGCCGGTCAGCCGGCGCTGGTGATGGTGAGGCCGGAGAAGGCGTTGGCACTGAGCAGCGAGCAGGCGAGCCGCGAGCCACTGCCAGCAGGCTGGAACGAGGTCGAGGCCAAGGTCGGCGAACTGCTGTTCCTCGGCGAGAGCCAGACCTGCCATGTGCACACCGACGGTGGTACAGCGATGACGGTCAAGGCGCTGTCGGCGGCCGGCATGCCGATGCGCCCCGGTGACCGGGTGAAGGTGCGCTGGGCGGTGGCCGATGCGTGCGTCTACACCCAATGGGCCGAGAGCGACCTGAGCAAAGCGGCCGGCGCACACTGATCCGCACGAGGCCTGAAGCTGAAAGACGGCGCGCGCGGGTAAGCACCGTCTTTCAGATCACCGCTGCACTGCTACGGCAAGACTTCCCAGCACCGCTCATCCTGCCCTAGTCTTGTGCACCGAACCCTGATCGCATCCGGCGATCGCACAGGGATCGAAGACACTCAGGAGATGAGATCGGATGAGCAAAAGCCCCTACGTTCCCCCGAAGGTGTGGAAGAACGATGCCGCCTCAGGTGGCCAGTTCGCCAGCACCAACCGCCCGATCGCCGGCCCCACCCATGAACGCGAGTTGCCCGTGGGCGAGCAGCCGCTGCAACTGTATTCGTTGGCCACGCCCAATGGCGTGAAGGTCACCATCATGCTCGAAGAGCTGCTGGCTCTAGGGCATGCCGGCGCGGAGTACGACGCCTGGCTGATCCGCATCGGCGAGGGCGATCAGTTCTCCAGCGGCTTCGTGCAGGTCAACCCGAACTCGAAGATCCCCGCCCTGCTCGACCGCAGCGTCGAGCCGCCCGTGCGGGTGTTCGAATCCGGCTCGATCCTGCTGCACCTGGCGGAAAAATTCGGCGCCTTGCTGCCTGCCCACCCGGCAGCGCGCACCGAAACCTTGAACTGGCTGTTCTGGCAGATGGGCTCGGCGCCTTACCTGGGCGGCGGTTTCGGGCATTTCTACGTGTATGCACCGGAGAAGATCGAATACGCCATCAACCGCTTCAGCATGGAAGCCAAGCGTCAGTTGGACGTCCTGGAACGCCGCCTCGCCGAAAGCCCGTTCCTGGGCGGGGAACACTACAGCATCGCCGACATCGCGGTGTGGCCGTGGTACGGGCAATTGGTGCGTGGCAACTTGTATGGCGCGGCCGAATTCCTCTCGGTGCAGGACTACCCCAACGTGCAGCGCTGGGCCGACAGCATCGCCGCACGCCCGGCAGTGCAGCGTGGCACCCGGGTCAATCGCACCTGGGGCGAGCAAGACAGCCAGGTACCGGAGCGCCATTCGGCGGCCGACCTGGACTGAGTCACCCGCCAGGGCCGCACCGGCGGCCCTGGTTGTGTCACTTCACCCCAGGCGGTGCCATTCGCGCTTATCGCGGGTGAGCAATTCGTCACCCGCCTCCGGGCCGTCTTCGCCCGCCGCGTATTCGTGCACCTCACCGCCCTTGGCCCAGGCGTCGAGGAAGGGCTGCACCGCACGCCAACCGTTCTCGATGTTGTCGGCGCGCTGGAACAGCGTCTGGTCACCGGTCAGGCAGTCGTAGATCAGGGTTTCGTAGCCGGTGGCCGGGGTCATCTTGAAGAAATCCTTGTAGGCGAAACCCAGCTCGACGTTCTCCATCACCAGCTCCGGGCCGGGGCGCTTGGCCTGCAGATCGAACCACATGCCCTCGTTCGGCTGGATCTGGATCTTCAGGTAGTTGGGCTTGGGCCGCTCCAGCGCCGACTCGCGGAACTGCGCATACGGGGCCGGCTTGAAGCAGATGGCGATCTCGGTGTCGCGCACGCTCATGCGCTTGCCGGTGCGCAGGTAGAACGGCACGCCGGCCCAGCGCCAGTTGTCGATCATCACCTTCAGCGCCACGTAGGTCTCGGTACGGCTGTCCTTGTCGACGTTGCTTTCCTGGCGGTAACCGGCCAGGCGCTTGCCAGCGCCGTACTGCCCGCGCACCGAGTTCTTCAGGGCCAGCTTCGGCGTCCAGGGTCGGATCGCGCCAATCACCTTGGCCTTTTCACCGCGAACCGCATCGGCGCCAAACGCCGCGGGCGGCTCCATCGCCACCATCGCCAGCAACTGGAACAGGTGGTTGGGCACCATGTCGCGCAACGCGCCGGTGCTGTCATAGAACGCCCCGCGCGTCTCGACGCCAACGGTTTCGGCGGCGGTGATCTGCACATGGTCGATGTAATGGTTGTTCCAGAACGATTCGAACAGCCCGTTGGAGAAGCGGCTGACCAGAATGTTCTGCACCGTTTCCTTGCCCAGGTAATGGTCGATGCGGTAGATCTGCCGCTCGCTCATCACCTTCAGCAGGCACGCGTTGAGCGCCTCGGCGCTGGCCAGGTCGGTGCCGAAGGGTTTTTCCACCACCACCCGGCGGAAACCACCGCCGGACTCGTCGAGCAGCCCCGCTTCGCCCAGGCGCTGCGCCACTTCCGGGAAGAAGCGCGGCGAGGTGGCGAGGTAGAAAATGGCATTGCCGTGGCGGGTCTTGTCGATGCGCTTGCCCAGGGCCTGGTAAGTGGCCGGGTCGAGGAAGTCGCCGGTCTGGTAGTCGAGGCGCTTGGCCAGGCGCGCCCAGAGGTCGGGATCGAGGCTGGGCGGTGCGCCCTCGCCGCCTTTGTCGCGGCCAGCCATGAAGGCATGCAGGCGTTCGGCGAATTGTTCGGCGCTGGCTTCGTTGTGGTCGACGCCGACGATGCGCAGGTTGCGGTCCAACAGGCCGTCGCGGCTGAGGTTGTACAGCGCCGGCATCAACAGGCGCTTGACCAGGTCGCCATTGGCGCCGAAGAGGAACAGCGTGCAGGGCGGTGCAGCGGGCGTGGTTCGTTTGCTCATGGGCGTTTGTTCTCGACGTGGCCACCGAAGCCCAGGCGCATGGCAGACAGCACCTTGTCACCGAAGGTGCCTTGCTGCTGGCGTGAGCGGAAGCGCGCGAACAGCGCGCTGGACAGCACCGGAACCGGCACCGCCTGTTCCACGGCGGCGTCCACCGTCCAGCGACCTTCGCCGCTGTCGGACACCGAGCCGCTGAACTGGGCCAATTGCGGGTCGGCCACCAAGGCGTCGGCGGTCAGGTCCAGCAGCCACGAGGTGACCACGCTGCCGCGCCGCCACACCTCGGCGATCTCGGCCACGTTCAGGTCGAAGCGCTGGTCTTCCGGCAGCTCGTTGCCACCCTTGCTGCGCAGCAGGTCGAAGCCTTCGGCGTAGGCCTGCATCAAGCCGTACTCGATGCCGTTGTGCACCATCTTCACGTAGTGCCCGGCACCAGGTGGACCGGCGTGGATGTAACCATGTTCGGCACGCACCGGCTCGCCGCTGCGCCCGTGAGTGCGGGGAATGTCGCCGACGCCTGGGGCCAAGGCAGCGAACAGCGGCTCCAGACGCTCGAACACCTCACGCTCGCCGCCGATCATCATGCAGTAGCCGCGCTCCAGGCCCCAGACGCCGCCGGAGGTGCCCACGTCCAGGTAATGCAGGCCGCGCGTGGCCAGTTCGGCGGCGCGGCGCATGTCATCTTTGTAGAACGTATTGCCACCGTCGATGATCGCATCGCCCGGCTCGAGCAGGTCGGCCAACTGCGCGATGGTCTGCTCGGTCGGCTCGCCGGCCGGCAGCATCACCCAGACGGCACGCGGCGCCTGCAGCGCCTGGACCATGGCGGCGAGGTCGTCAACGCCTTGCGCGCCGTCGCCGGCCAAGGCCGTGACCGCGTCGCGGTTGCGATCGTGCACCACCGTCTGGTGGCCGGCGCGCATCAGGCGCCTTGCAATGTTGCCGCCCATGCGGCCCAGCCCGACGATTCCCAGTTGCATGTGCCGATGCTCCCTCTTTGCGAATGAATGACAACGCGGTTCGGTGATTCAGGTTAGTCCAGCGCGCCGCCCGAGGGTTCACCGACGAACGGCATGACCACGATAAACAAAAAAGTTCCCATCGCTTGGCAAAGAATTCAAAATGCGCGCCGCACGAAGCGTCTACGCTTACTACCGTCACCAGCCAAACTGCGAGGTGTACTCATGGGTACCGTCATGCCTGCCACCGCCACCCAGACCCTCTACGTCACCGTACGCCGCGACGAACTGCGTCAGCTTCGCGACGAGCGTGATCAATTGCGCGCGCAGGTGGCCCAGCTCAACCTGATGCTCGAAGAAGCTCGCCTGAACGGCAAACTGCCCCAGTTCTGATCCTTACGCACTGTTTCGGGGCCTGATCAGGCCCCATCGCTCGACTTTACGCCCTCCTCCCGCGCCTCGTTCTGCTCCCTTTCCTGGCACCGCCAACGACGCGTGCTCTGCCGCCAACGTTTGCGCAGATCAACGGTCATGGAAAATGTGACCGGCGGGTCACCGCCGCTACCTTTCGTCACCTACACTCAGGCTCGGCCCGTGTTTTGCTGTGTCAGACGGTGAGTGCCACCCCTCGGCCCTCCCTCGACAACCAGTGAAGGCAGCTACTCCAAAATAAGTAGAACTTTCCAAAACATGGGTAGGTCAGCAACTAAGTAGGCCGCGCAAGAGGATCACCTCACGCGCCAGCCCGCCCACCCCAATCAGTCCAAACGCCCGCTCGACCGGACTTTCGAGCGCGCGGCGTTGCTGTGCACGACTCAGGGGCAAGGATCGCATCACGAACACCTGTAACAAAAGGCGAGAACCAATACGAGATAACGCGATGGGTGACGCACCCACCAGCGAAAGGGATGGAGAGAAGTAATGATCAGTGCCGCTGTCGAGCCTCATGTAGAATTGTTCAACCCCGATAATAGCGGGCCCCTGCCACCAGGGTTCGTCACGACAGGCAAGGCACCCGGTATCCAGCGCGGTCAGAACCCGCTCAAGCGCAAGGTGTTGTTCGTCACCTCGGAATTCGCCGACCTGGTCAAGACCGGCGGACTGGGCGATGTGTCCGCTGCCCTGCCCCGCGCCATGGCCCACCTGCACGACGTCCGCGTGCTGATTCCCGGCTATCCGCAAGTGGTCGACAGTGACAACCCCATCCATATCGTTGGCGAACTGGCTGGCCATGCCGCGTTGCCACCGTGCAAGATCGGCCGCATGGACCTGCCCGATGGCCTGGTCATCTATGTGCTGATCTGCCCCGAGTTGTACGAGCGTGAAGGCACCCCCTACGGCGCCAACAACGGTCGCGACTGGCCAGACAACCATATTCGCTTCGCCCGCCTGGGCCTGGCGGCCGCCGATATCGCCGCAGGCGAAGGCATGATGCACTGGCGCCCGGACCTGGTGCACGCCCACGACTGGCCAGCAGGCCTGGCGCCGGCGTACATGCACTGGCGCGGCCTGAATACCGCAACCTTGTTCACCATTCATAACCTGGCCTACCAGGGGGTGTTCAGCCGCGCCTGCAGCCCCGAGCTGGCCATCCCCGACCATGCCATGCAGCAGGAAGGCATGGAGTTCTACGGCAAGCTGTCGTTCCTCAAGGCGGGCCTGGCCTACTCCAGTCACATCACTACCGTGAGCGCCACCTACGCCCAGGAAATCACCACACCCGAGTTCGGCTGCGGCCTGGACGGCTTCCTGGCCAGCAAGGCCCAGCAAGGCTTGCTCGGTGGGATCCCCAACGGTATCGACGAGAGCTGGGATTCGGCCACCGATACTCACCTGGAGCACAATTTCAGCCTCAACGACTGGGAAGGCAAGGCACGCAACGCCGATCAGGTGCGTGAACTGTTCGGCCTCGAACCGTCCGAAGGTCCGCTGTTCGCTGTGGTATCGCGCCTGGTCTACCAGAAAGGTCTGGACCTGACCTTGGGTGTGGCCGAAGACATCGTCCGTCAGGGCGGACAGATCGCGATCATCGGTCGCGGCGAGCCAGAGGAAGAGCAGGCCATGCGCGAGCTGGCTCTGCGTCACCCGGGCCGCATCGGCGTGCGCATCGGCTTCAACGAAACCGACGCCCGTCGCATGTTCGCCGGCAGCGACTTCCTGCTCATGCCGTCGCGCTACGAGCCATGCGGACTCAGCCAAATGTACGCCCAGCGCTTCGGCTCGCTGCCGGTGGCGCGCAACACCGGTGGCCTGGCTGACACCATCGAAGATGGCGTCACGGGCTTCCTGTTCAACGAGTCGACCGTGGACAGCTACCGCGAAGCGCTGAGCCGGGCATTTTACGTGCATGCCCATAAAGACCTGCTCAACGCCATGCGCTGCCTGTCCATGACTCAACCCTTCAATTGGTGCCAGGCGGTGGAACCCTATGCCCGCCTGTACGAGGAACTGGTCTGCCAGGCACACGCCGGCGCCTACTGACAACGAGGTATGAAGATGCACAGGCATGGCGCACATTCAATGGACGCCACGTCGGCGCGCTTCGCCCTCTGGGCGCCGGACGCGCGCAACGTGAGCGTGGAAATCCAAGGGCAGCCAGCGGTCACGCTGCTGCCCGAGCACGATGGCTGGTTCGCCGGCATCGCCCCTTGCACACCGGGTGACCGTTACTTCTTCAAGATCGACGATGAGCTGAAAGTGGCCGATCCGGCCTCTCGCTATCAGCCTGAAGGCGTACACGGCCCCAGTGAAATCGTCGAATTGTCTCACTACTCCTGGGAGCACCCCTGGCAAGGCCGGCCTTGGCACGAGGCAGTGATTCAGGAACTGCACGTGGGCGTGCTGGGTGGGTACAAAGGCGTGGCCCAGCAACTGCCGCGCCTGGCCGAACTGGGTATCACCGCTATTGAGTTAATGCCCGTCAACCAGTTTCCCGGCGAGCGCAACTGGGGTTACGACGGCGCCCTGCCCTTCGCTGCGCAGCATACCTACGGTTCGCCCGCCGAACTCTGCCACTTGGTCGACCAGGCCCACGGCCACGGCCTGATGGTCATGCTCGACGTGGTCTACAACCACTTCGGCCCCGATGGCAATTTCCTGCCCCAGTACGCCAGCACCTTCTTCCGTGAGGATCGTCAGACCCCCTGGGGCGCGGCCATTGATTTCCGCCGCCCAGAAGTGCGCGAATTCTTCATTCAGAACGCGCTGATGTGGCTATGCGACTACCGCATCGATGGTCTACGCCTTGACGCCGTACACGCGATCGACCAACCCGACTTCCTCGTCGAACTGGCCGCGCGCGTGCGCGAAGCGGTCGAACCAGGCCGACAGGTCTGGCTGGTGCTGGAGAACGAACATAATCAGGCAGCGCTACTGGAAAAGGGCTTCGACGCCCAGTGGAACGACGATGGCCACAATGCCTTACATGTGCTGCTCACCGATGAAACCGAGGGCTACTACGAAGACTACAAGGACCAGCCCATCGCCAAGCTCGCGCGCTGCCTGGGCGAAGGCTTCGTGTTCCAGGGCCAGCCCAACCGCAAGGGCGAACCGCGAGGCGAGCCCAGCGGCCATTTGCCACCCAGCGCCTTCGTGCTGTTCCTGCAAAACCACGACCAGATCGGCAACCGGGCGCTGGGCGAGCGCTTGACGCGGCTGTGCCCGCCCCAGGCACTGCGCGCCGCGACAGGGCTGTTGCTGTTGTCGCCGATGATCCCGCTGCTGTTCATGGGCGACGAGGAAGGCAGTTGCCGACCCTTCCTGTTCTTCACCGACTTCCACGACGAACTGGCCGATGCCGTTCGCGAAGGCCGTCGCGCCGAATTCGAACACTTCGCCGCGTTCGCCGACCCGGAAAAACGCGAGCATATTCCCGACCCCAATGCATTGGACACCTTCACCGCCTCGCATCCCGCCGGCATGCAGGTGCTCGCCGGCTGGCATGGTCTGTATCACCAACTGCTGCATATCCGCCAGCGCACGCTGATGCCGCGCCTGGTCGGCAGTCGCGCCCTGGGCGCTGAGGTCATCGGCGAAAAGGCCCTCACAGCGCGCTGGCGCCTGGGCGATGGCAGTGAGCTGCGAATCGATCTGAACCTTGGGCCAGCGGCGCAGCCCATAACCTTACCGGGCGCCGACTCGCGCCTGTTCGACAGCAGCGACAACGCCCACCCGGATTCCACCCTGGCCGCCTATAGCTGTGTGGTCAGTCTGCTTCCCCTTCGCCAGGAGACGCCATGAGCGATACGCCGCTGCACCGCCTCGCCGCCCGCGCAGGCCTGGCCCGTGACTGGACCGATGCCAACGATCGCCCGCAACGCGTTACCGATGAAGCCCTGCGCGGTGTTCTGCAGGGCCTGGGATTGCCTGCCGAAGACGACGCCGCCATCGAGCGCAGCCTGGCTGCGCTGGATGAAGCACATGACAGCGACCATCTCCCGCCCCTGCTGACGGTGGACCTGGAAAAGCCCTTGGCGCTCAAGCGCTGGTTCACGGCCGACAGCGCGGTGCGCTGTTCGCTCGAAGACGGCACCTCGCGCACGCTCACGCTCGACGCCCAGGCGCAGTTGCCTGGCGAGCTGCCGATCGGCTATCACCGTCTCGACATCGACGGGCGCACCTTGACCGTGGCCGTCGCCCCTGCACGCTGCTATAGCCTCACGGACGTGGTCGAGCAACAGCCCCCCCGCTGCTGGGGATTGTCGGCGCAACTCTACAGCTTGCGTCGCCCGGGCGATGGCGGCTTCGGCGACTGCCTGGCACTGGAGCAATTTGCCCGCTGTGCCGCCGAGCGCGGCGCCGATGCCTTGGCGATCAGCCCGATTCACGCCCTGTCGCTGTTCGACCAACAACATTTCAGCCCCTATTCCCCCTCCAGCCGCCTGCTGCTCAACTATCTCTACGCCAGCCCTTCGGTGGTGCTGGGCGAACGTGAGGTGCGCATGGCCGCTGAGATGGCTGGGCTCACCGAAAGTCTGGAAGACCTGGAACAGCAAGCGCTGGTCGATTGGCCGCGTGCCGCCGACGTGCGGCACAAGCTGCTCAGGACGCTCTACGAAGAGTTCAGCAAGGGTAACCATCCCCTGCGTTCGGACTTCGACAGTTTCCGCGAGGCTGCAGGCGATGCCCTGGAGCAGCATTGCCGTTTCGAAGTGCTGCAGGCCGAAGCCGTGGAGCAGGGTCTGGGCGCCGATTGGCGTGAGTGGCCCGATGCCTGGAGTCAGCCCGACGCCGCCGAAGTCGAGGCGATGGCCGCGGCGTATCCTGCGCAAGTGGAATTTCAAGCGTTCTGCCAATGGTTGACCGAGCGCAGCCTGCAACGCGCCCAACAAGCGGCCAACGGCGGTGGCATGCGCGTGGGCCTGATCGCCGATCTGGCGGTCGGTGCCGACGGCGGGGGCAGCCAGGCCTGGAGCCGTCAGGACGAATTGCTCGCCGAGCTCACGGTCGGCGCACCGCCGGACATTCTCAATCGCTCCGGGCAGGACTGGGGCATCAGCGGCTTCTCGCCCGAAGGCCTCAAGCGCAACGGCTTTCGCGCCTTCATCGAAATGCTGCGGGCCAACATGGCCCATGCCGGCGGCCTGCGCATCGATCATGTCATGGGCTTGCGCAGGCTGTGGCTGATCCCCAGAGGCGCCACACCCAAGCAAGGCGCCTACGTCGACTACCCGTTCGACGACATGCTGCGGCTGCTGGCGCTCGAATCGGTGCGCAACCAGACGATCATCCTCGGCGAAGACCTGGGCACCGTGCCTGAAGGCCTGCGCGAGCGCCTGGCCGACAAGGCCGTGCTGGGCATGCGCGTACTGCCCTTCGAGCAGAGTTCCACGGGCCATTTCAAACCGCTGTTGGACTGGCCCGATTCAGCCCTGGCCACCACCGGCACCCACGATCTGTCACCGCTGGCCGGCTGGCTCAAGGCCCGCGACATCGACTGGAATCATCGCCTGGAACTGATCGACGCCGCCACCGAGTCGCATTGGCGGCAGGATCGCGAACAGGAAATTCATGGCCTGCGCCGTACCTTGGAATCCAACTACGGTCACTTGAAGGATAACGACGCCTTGATCGACGCTGCCATCCGCTATGTCGGCCACACCCGCGCCCCGCTGGTGCTGGTTCCGCTCGAAGACCTGCTGGGCTTGGAAGAGCAGCCCAACCTGCCCGGCACCACCGATGGGCACCCTAACTGGCGACGGCGCTTCGAGCGTCCGGTAACCGAATTGCTGGATGACGAACACGCCGCCCGCCGCCTGGAATTGCTGGCCCAAGCGCGGGTCCAGGCCGGGGAGCGCGACCGATGAACGCCTTGACTGCGACCCAACGCCTGCAATTTCACAGCGACTTCACCCTCGACGATGCCGTGCCCTTGGTGCCCTACTTCGCCCGATTGGGCATCAGCCACCTGTACGCCTCGCCCATTCTCAAAGCCCGCGCCGGTTCCCGGCACGGTTACGATGTGGTCGACCCGACCCTGGTCAATCCGGAACTGGGCGGCGAGGCCGCACTGTTGCGCCTGGTGGCTGCCCTGCGCGAGCACGGCATGGGGCTGATCCTCGACACCGTGTCCAACCACATGGCGGTCGGCGGCGCCGACAATCCTTGGTGGCAAGACTTGCTGGCCTGGGGGCGGCGCAGTCCCTACGCCGAGTTCTTCGATATCCAGTGGCATTCAAGCGATCCGCTGCTAGCGGGCCAGTTGCTGCTGCCATTCCTGGGCAGCGACTACGGCGTCGCCCTGCAAAACGGCGAGCTGCCTCTGACCTTCGACGCCGAACGCGGCGTGCTGGAAGTCGAGCATCACGAGCACCGCTTCCCG
Organism: Pseudomonas sp. SC11; assembly: GCF_047039205.1. Classification (NCBI taxonomy): domain Bacteria; kingdom Pseudomonadati; phylum Pseudomonadota; class Gammaproteobacteria; order Pseudomonadales; family Pseudomonadaceae; genus Pseudomonas; species Pseudomonas sp. SC11. Next base: position 3,240,669 of record NZ_CP178183.1, read on the forward strand.
ATCTGCCCACTGGATTACGGACGCGTCCTCGGCCACAGCGACGACGCAGCGCTGCAAGCGCTGGGCAAGCGTTTCGACGCCCTGAACGACTCCACCCAACCGCTGGCCGAGGCAGCGCCTTTGCAAGCCGAGCTGGCCCAGTGCGTCAACCAAGGCGCCAGTCTCGACCGGGCGCTAAAAGCCTTCGACAGTCACACCGAAGACGGTTTCCAGCGCCTGCACTTGCTGCTCGAACGCCAGAGCTATCGCCTGGCTAGCTGGCGCACCGCTGCCGATGACATCAACTGGCGGCGCTTCTTCGACATTAATGAACTGGGCGGCCTGCGCGTGGAGCGCTCGGCGGTGTTCGAAGCCACCCATGCCAAGCTCTTCGAGCTGATCGAACGCGGCTTGGTGGACGGCTTGCGCATCGACCACATCGACGGCCTGGCCGATCCGCGCCGTTATTGCCGCAACCTGCGCCGTCGAGTCGATACCCTGCTGGCCAAGCGCCCTACCGAAGCGACGCTGCAGCACTTCCCGATCTATGTGGAGAAGATCCTCGGCACGGGCGAACACCTGCACCCGGATTGGCTCACCGACGGAACCACCGGCTATGAGTTCATGAACCAGGTGTCGCTGGTACAGCACGATCCGGCGGGCGAAGCGCCCTTGACCGAGCTCTGGCGCAGCGTGGCCGAGCGCCCCGAGTTCGACGAAGAAGTGCGCATTGCCCGGCGCCTGGTACTTAACGCCAGCCTGGCCGGCGACTGCGAGTCGGTGGCCCAGGCCTTGTTGCAGGTGGCGCGCGACGACCTGATGACCCGTGACCTGACCCTGGGCGCGATCCGCCGGGGCGTGCAGGCGCTGGTCGAGCATTACCCGGTCTATCGTACCTACATCAGCGCGTGTGGCCGTCCCGAGCAGGACGAACCCTTCTTCCAGCAGGCCATGGAAGGCGCCCGGCAATCGCTCAGCGAGGCCGATTGGCCGCTGCTGGAGCAGTTGCAACGCTGGCTCGGCGGCCAATCCTGGCGCGAACTGCCCGTTGGCCGTGCGCGCAAGCGCCTGCGTCACGCCTGCGTGCGCTTCCAGCAACTCACCGCCCCCAGCGCGGCCAAGGCCGTGGAGGACACCGCGTTCTACCGCAGCGCACGACTGCTCTCGCGCAACGATGTAGGCTTCGAGGCCGAGCGCTTCAGCGCCTCGCCGGCCGAGTTCCATAACGAGGCGCAGCGCCGCCTGCGCGACTTTCCCGACAATCTGCTGGCCACCGCGACCCACGATCACAAACGCGGCGAAGACTGCCGCGCGCGCCTGGCCGTGCTCAGCGAGCGCGGGCCATGGTTGGCCAGCCGCGTCGAACATTGGCGCGAACTGGCCCATTCGCTGCTGGACGGGCAGGACGACGGTCCGGCGCCGAGCCCTGCCGATGAAATGCTGCTGTTCCAGACGCTACTGGCCAGTTGGCCGCTGACGCTGGACCGCGACGACCGTGCAGGCTTGCAGGCGTTCGCCGAACGGGTCGGCCAGTGGCAGCAGAAAGCGCTGCGCGAAGCCAAGCTGCGCAGCAGTTGGGCCGCGCCGAACGAGGCGTATGAGCAGGCCTGTTCGCGCTATCTCGAAGGCCTGCTGATCAGCGAGGACCATCAACACCTTCGCCATTCGCTGGCCGACGCCGCCGAGCGTATCGCCTGCCCCGGCGCGCTCAACGGCCTGGTGCAGAGCCTGTTGCGCATGACCACGCCGGGCGTGCCCGATCTCTACCAAGGCAATGAATACTGGGACCTGAGCCTGGTCGATCCGGACAACCGTCGGCCGGTGGATTACGCGGCCCGACACGCCAGCCTGGAGCACGAAGCGCCGCTGCACGATCTGCTGACGCACTGGCGTGACGGGCGTCTGAAACAATCGGTGATCGCCCGTGTACTGAACCTGCGCCGCGCCCATCCCGCCCTGTTCCAGCGGGGCGCCTACCTGCCGCTCAATGCCCAAGGTCGCCACGCCGACAAGGTGTTGGCCTTCGCCCGACTCGGCGAAGGAGAACGGGCAATTATCGTCGTGCCGCGTCTGGCCAGCGATCTGCTCGGTGCCGCCAGTATTCCGTTGATTCCGCCGCAGAACTGGGACGACACCCGCGTAATTCTGCCGTTTGCCGTTTCGCCTGTCACTTGCAGTGGACTTTTCCCAAACACCGTTGTCAGCCCTAGTAGGGAGCTGATGCTCAGCGAAGTGCTGTCGGAATGTCCGCTCAACCTGTTGATTGAACAAGCATGAAGATCAGGAGCGTCTAAATGAGTGTCGATGAAAAGCGTGTTCGCGAACTGGCCCACCAGATCTGGGAATCGGAGGGTAAACCCCACGGTCGCGATGAAGAGCATTGGAAAAAGGCGGTGAAGTTGGCCGAGGCGGAAGCAAAAGCACCGGCGCCCAAGTCCAAGAAGGCACCCGCCAAGCCCAAGGCTCCGTCCGAGCCGAAGGCCGCGGCACTGCCGGGCGCCAAGCCAGCCCCACCGAAAAAGCCGCGCGCACCGAAGAAACCCGCAGCGCAGTAACGCAGTCGCGACACCGCGTCGTTGCCGGCCTTCCTACGGCAACGACGCCTAACCCTATTCCATTCGTTTGGCTAGACGAGAGCTGCCATGACCGCACGCACCCCAAAGAAAACCCGTTCCGTCGCGCCAACCCGTATTCGTGAAGGCCTGCCCTTCCCGCTGGGTGCCACCTGGGATGGACTGGGCGTCAACTTCGCCCTGTTCTCGGCCAACGCCACCAAGGTCGAGCTGTGTATTTTCGACGCCAGCGGCGAGAACGAACTCGAGCGCATCGAACTGCCGGAATACACCGACGAGATCTACCACGGCTACCTGCCCGATGCTCACCCAGGACTGGTCTACGGCTACCGCGTTTACGGCCCTTATGAGCCGCAGAACGGCCACCGCTTCAACCACAACAAGCTGCTCATCGACCCCTACGCCAAGCAATTGGTGGGCGATCTGAAATGGTCCGAGGCACTGTTCGGCTACACCCTCGGCCACCCCGACGACGATCTTTCGTTCGACGAGCGCGACAGCGCGCCCTTCGTGCCCAAGTGCAAGGTCGTGGATCCAGCATTCACCTGGGGCCGCGACCAGCGCGTGCAGATTCCTTGGGAACAGACTGTGTTCTACGAGGCTCACGCGCGCGGTATCAGCATGCGTCACCCCGCGGTTGCGGAAAACCTGCGCGGCACCTTCGCGGGCCTGGCCAACGACGAGCTGCTCAAGCACATCAAGGACCTGGGCGTTTCGAGCATCGAGTTGCTGCCGATCCACGCCTTCGTCAACGACCAGCACCTGCTGGACAAAGGCCTGAACAATTACTGGGGTTACAACAGCCTGGCGTTCTTCGCGCCGCACCCCAAGTACCTGGCCAGTGGCAAGATCGCCGAATTCAAGGAGATGGTCGCGCACATTCACGAGAAGGGCCTGGAGGTGATTCTCGACGTGGTCTACAACCACACCGCCGAAGGCAACGAACGTGGCCCGACCCTGTCCATGCGCGGCATCGACAACGCCTCGTATTACCGCCTGATGCCTGACGACAAGCGCTACTACATCAACGATTCGGGCACCGGCAACACCCTGGACCTGAGCCACCCCTGCGTGCTGCAGTTGGTCACCGACTCGCTGCGCTACTGGGCGGGCGAGATGCATGTGGACGGCTTCCGCTTCGATCTGGCGACCATTCTGGGCCGTTACCACGACGGCTACAGCGAGCGTCACAGCTTCCTCGTCACCTGCCGCCAGGACCCGTTGTTGCGCAGCGTCAAGCTGATCGCCGAACCCTGGGACTGTGGCCCAGGCGGCTACCAGGTGGGCAACTTCGCGCCCGGCTGGGCCGAATGGAACGACCGCTTCCGCGACACCGCCCGCGCCTTCTGGAAAGGCGACGAAGGCCAACTGGCCGACTTCGCCGCGCGCCTGACCGGTTCGGGCGATCTGTTCGACAATCGGGGTCGGCGCCCTTATGCGTCGGTCAACTTCATCACCGCCCACGACGGCTTCACGTTGCGCGACCTGGTGTCGTACAACGACAAGCACAATGAGGACAACGAGGAAAACAACCAGGACGGTACCAGCAACAACATCTCCTGGAACTGCGGCGTCGAAGGTCCGACAGAGGATGCCGAGATCAAGGCGTTGCGCATGCGTCAGATGCGTAACTTCTTCGCCACCTTGCTGCTGTCCCAGGGGACGCCGATGATCGTGGCGGGCGATGAGTTCAGCCGCACTCAGCACGGCAACAACAACGCCTACTGCCAAGACAGCGAAATTGGCTGGATCAACTGGGACCTGGACGAGGAAGGCCAGGCCCTGCTGGCCTTCGTCAAGCGCCTGACCAAGTTGCGCCAAGAGTATCCGGTGCTGCGCCGTTCCAACTTCCTGGTGGGCGACTACAACGAAGCGATCGGCGTAAAGGATGTCACTTGGCTAGCCCCCGACGGCAACGAGATGGGCGTGGAGCAATGGGAGGACCCCCATGGCCGATGCCTGGGTATGCTGATCGACGGTCGTGCGCAGGTCAGCGGTATCGCCCGTCCTGGCGACCAGGCCACCGTGCTGCTGATCGTCAATGCCCACCATGACGTAGTGCCGTTCAAACTGCCTAGCGTACCGCAAGGTGAGCATTGGAGCTGTCTGATCGATACTGACCAGCCGGAGCAGCGCAAGGCCAAACCGATGGCGTTCGACAGCACCTTCGATGTCACCGGACGTTCGGTGGTGTTGATGGTGTTGCAGCGAGAGCAGGAGTGATGGCCTCGTCTGCACCGTAGGCCTATCGGCGGTCAGGTGGCCTTGAGCGGCTCGCTGAGGGGCTCTGGCCAGTGACCGCCGACGCTTTTTCTCTGGCGCCGTCGTCGAGGTATTCCAGTCAAATCCCGCTGATTCGACACTTTACTGTGTGGGCATAAAGCATCACGTCGCAACTGAAGTTGAGCGCGCACTCACCTTTTTTGCTGACGTGGCGGGTCTGCCAAAGCAGGCGATCGAATACCAGCGCAACCTGCTCACCCGGCGCCGGCTCTATCACGAAGGAACTCTCGGTCACGGTGCCAGGCACGAAATTCAGGGTAACTAACCTGTCCATTCCCCAGCCCCAATCGAATCGTCTGTGCACGTAGAAGCCAGGATGCGAAACCGTCGCAGTCAAAGCCAGTACGGTGTCGCGACGCGAATCGAATTCGGACTCAGGCGCTGTCACGTAGAACTCATCGTGGAAGTGGTTGGAGTGTAGAACGCATCGCGGCATGGACAAAGGCTCTTCGAAACCCTCGACATGCAGCTGCATACCGAACCCACCGCTGACCTGGTTACCTCCACTCAATGTCCAAAGTTTCTGGCCGTTGGCAAGCGGCTGGGTCGCACCGAAGGCAGGACTGGCTTGCAGATTCTTGGCCTCCAAGGTACCTGCCTGGAACGTCAATCGACAGGGCGGCGACAACACGTGTAAGGGGCTCTGGGGCTTGGCGCTGACAAAAAGCGTTGGGGCAGACCCCATCCCGTCGTCCCACGGCATGAACACCACGGCTGAAACGGGTTTGCCGTTTACGGACACCTCTACTTCATCTTCCAGGCGCGTCGACAGCAATAAAGCTTGGTCAATTTCCAGGGTCGTGGAAAACACGCGACCGGCGACGACCACCCTGATCCCGAAGTCACCGCTGGCCTCGCCCCCTTCCAGCGCCCATTGCAACCCAGACGTTCCGAGCGCACGTCCGACGCCATAATAGGGAGTCGCTGACATATCGGGCGCGCCCAGACTGCGGCCCACGAATTCCAGGTAGACGCTAAGGCCGAGTCCACCTAACGGACTACCCGCCTTGGGTTGCAACGTCAACATCGTCGGCTGTCCACGACGAAAGATCGCAGGATTCGGTACGGCCGCACCTTGTAGTTTCAACTCCGCTTCATCGCTCAAATCTGCCGACAGCAGCACCGCCTTCGACACGCTCAAGGGTTGCTCGAACCCCTCCACCTCTACCGTCAGAGCGAAATCGCCACTGACCTGCTGTCCTTTGAGCGACCATGACAGCCCAGCGGCTCCGAGGTTGCGCTTAGTGAAGTAAGCCGGTGTGGAAGGTACCTTAGCCTCGACCAAGCTACCCGCCTCGAACACCAGCCAGGCCTCGGGCTGCAGGCGGCCCAGCGGACTGCCTGCTCTGGGCACCAGGCTAAGCGTGCGCGGCGCCCCGCGCTGGAACAGCGCGATGGCAGGCACCGCCGCGCCGTCGATCTGCAGTTGAGCCTCATCGCTGAGTTGGCTCGACAGCACCATGGCGTTGTCGAAGCTCAAGGGCTTGGCGAATCCCTCGACATGAACCGCCAAGGCGAAGTCGCCACTGTTCTGGCCTGCGGTCAAGGTCCAGCTCAAGCCGGCGGCAGGCACTTCGCGCTTGGCCTCATAGTCGGGTTGGGCAGGCACATGCCCGGGTTTCAGCGTCCCCTCGGTGAAGCTCAAACGACCCGTTCGGCCAAGCGCCGGCAGCGGACTGCCTGGCTTGATCTGCAGGCGCAAGGTATACGCAGTCCCCCGCCGCAACAGCGCAGTGGAACCCACGGCATCGGCATCGAGCGACAGCTCGACTTCATCGCCGAGTTCGGCAGACAGTTGCGCACCCTTGAGAGAAAACGGTGCCGACAAATCGTCCGTGGCGGTTTCCAACACGAATGTCCCGGAGTCCGTCCCCCCCTTGAGCGTCCAACTGATGCCCTCCGGTGTCATCGTCTGCGCGGCAGTAGGCGTGAACGTGATCCCTCGCTCAGGCTTGCCGTTGGGCCAGCGCAAGAGGATCGGTTTGCCGACGAAAAAGCTGTCCGCTTTTTTCGGTTTCAGGGTCAAATTGACCTCGGTCTGGCGTGTCAACAACAGGGCGATTTTTTCGAAGTCGGCAACAGGTTTGCCCTCGACCAGCACCTCCAGCTCGGCCCCCCACGGCGACACGGCAAACACCGGTAGTTTCTGCACTTGCTCACTGACCTGCTTCAGTTCGTCTTCGTAGACCGCTTTGAACACCGCGTTATTGTCAACGCCTTCGTCGCCGGGCTTGGGCAGATACTCGATGCTCGATAGCCCCTTGGCATCAGTGGGCTGGGTGGCGAACAGCGTGTCGTTCAACAGCCACTTGACCGGCCTGCCGACCGCCGGGCGGTCAGGGACGAACACGTTGTGCAGGATCACGCTCATTTGGGTGCTATTGCCATACTCGACCACCGGGACAACGCCATCCCACTCGATACCCCCAAGGTCATGGCGGAAATCACCGAGCTGCGCCTTCAACTCGAATCGCGGCGCTTGCCAGTAGCTGCCCAGGCCAAGGCCGATCTCACCGGCTTGAGCAGCGGTGGCGCCCGCCTGCAATTGCCATTGGGCACCGTCACCCTCGTCCAGCGGTTGGTAACGATCGTCCTGATCGCCCGCGTTCTGGTTCAAGGGTGGCCTGGCGCTCATTCCGAAGGCACTCGGCGGGTGCTGATTGTCGTCCATCCAGATCAGACTCACAGGCTGACCCGACCAGGCGTCTCCGGCCGCCGACTTGATCTGCAATACATGCTCAGCGCCATGGCACAACAGGAACGGCTGGCGCGTCTGTTCGATCTGATTTTTCCCACCTGGATCAAGGACCAGCTTGACCGTGCTGGCCGAGGACAGCTCAGGCAAGCGTAGCTGCGAGATCACTTGGCGCAGATACAGCCTGGAAGTGATCTTGCCCTCCAGTCGGGTGTCGAACGCGACGCGCAACCGCGTCGCATCGACCGGCAGGGTGACGAGCCGCGGCGTCATGCGATGCCAGGTCGGCGCAGCGCCAGGGGCCAGAGGTTCATCCTCCAGCGTCCCCTGGCCCTGCAAACGCTCGATGAACACCTGCGCCCCTTCCTTGCCGTCTTCGAGCAGATGAACCGTCACCAGGCACTCCTTGAAATTGTTCAAGGCGTAGTCGCAACCCAGCCAGTACTGCGGCCGCGCGTCGTCAGCCTGCGGCGCGACGGGCAGATCGATGTCCTGCCAGACCCGCTCGTTGCGCTGGATACCCAGGTAGGTCGAGCCGTCTCCACCGTCGCTGAAATCGATCAACTGACCCAAGCTGCGCCAGGGGCCATCGGCAGAGAAATCCGCCTGCTGCAGAAACGGCGCCTTCAGCACTGAATGGCCCTGGGTGTCCTGATCAGCATCGCCGGAGACGTCGGGGGTAGCTCCAGCTTGTGTGCGTGGGCTCATGTCATTCTCCCAAATAGATATCGCCCCTGAGGGTCGTCAGTTCATCGAGGATTGCGCCTGACCGGGCACGACAGCCACCAGCGACCAGGCTCACTGCTCTGTGCTACGGGCCCTGAGTCGGGCCTGCTCGATCACCTCCAGCCAGGTGTCGTTCTCGTCTTCGGACACGGTGAACCAGGGGTACTGCTGCACACGGCGTTCGTAGTTCGCCCATTGCCCCTCGACCTCTTCGCCTGCCGCCCGCACCACGCGGTACTCGCGACCCAGCGCGTCGTAATAGTGGGTGTCGGCATAGATGCCCTCTCGGGCGCTGTCGTCGCTGACCCAGCGCCAGTCATCCAAGTAGAACGGCAGCCAGACACGCACGGCCTGGCCCTTGTTGTCATACTCGGTCTTGCCGCTGACCGCCCAGCGCACAGCCGCATCACGACTGACCGCGCCCCCCTGCGCATTGGCGAGCAACGCGCCCTGTTCGGTACGCACGAACGCTTCACCGGGAGGATTGAGCACCGCCGTCTGCAACAACTGCCCTCCCCCCGTCAGGGTCACGGTGACGCGCACCTGCTGTTCGGGGTCATCGTCGTAGCGGTCGCTGAGGATTTGCACGGTATGCGGCGGCGTGCGCCCAACCATGGCAAAGGGTCCCAGGCCGTTGGCGCTTAGCCGGGCTGCCATTCGCCGCCAGGCCAAGGCACCACACCGACGCGCAGGGTCGGTGCTACCGTCGGTGGTGAGCGCCAGCGGCATCCAGCTGTCGGCGACCACGGTGAAGGCGGTATGCACCGGTACGCCTTTGCTGACGTTGAGTGCCAAGGCGTCCGCCACGGTCGGCGGCGGCGTGAACGGACGGCCCGAGCAATAACCGGTCATCACCGCCTCATCGCTGCCCGCTGCGGTTTGCGTGCCGTAGAAGCGGGTATGCAAGACCCTGCCCAAGGCATCCAGGGCCACCTCACTGAGATTGTCGTTGGCATCCTGGACGCGCACCGGTTGCAGAAAACGCCAGTCGTGCGCCTCGATGGTCGATGTCAGTCCGGCGGCATCGCAGACCTTCATCACGACCACATCGTGCGCGCTGTAGCTCAGTTGGCTCGGTCCTGTGACGGTACTGTCCTGCAGACGGTGGGGCTGCCAGAAATGCAGGGCGTCCTGGTAATGACTGATGCCGTGATGACCACAATAGGCCTGCTCGACCAGCGGTTCCCCCGCAATGCAGGGTACGCCAAGCCCATCGGGATCGGCGGCGTCGGCCAATTCCTCGGCATCCAGCGGCCGGTCCATGGCGATATAGCCACCGCGTTTGAGCACTTCAGGCAGCGTCTCTTCCTGCAGCGGACGATCCAGCTCTTGCCGCACTGCCAGTAACCAGGCCTGCTCGGCTGCCGTGCGCGCAGGCGAAGACGGTGGGCGTTGCAACGCGGCCAACAGCGCTCGGCAAAACAGTGCGTCGGCGCTGCTGGCCGACAGCGCGCTGACCAGCGCACCGTGCAGTGTGGCCAAGACAGCGGCGTCTTGCGCGTGCTGTGCATCGAACCAGACCAGCACCGACCCTAGCGCGCCGTCAGGTACACGACTTTCCTTGCGCAACGCGCTGTGAAGGCCCTCAGGCAGCGCCTCGGCGGCTTCGTCCAGCAGCCGATCACGCAGGGCCTGTACTGAAATGACGTGCTTGAGCGCCTGGCGCAGCATCTGCGACGCCGCGCGGTCGTCAGGCGCCTGTTGCAGATAGGACAGCAACAACCCGTAGGTCACGGCGTGGTCGACCACCGGCAGGCGTTTACGCAGGCGCCCCAGCACCGCCGGGTCGCTGGACGGATTGGCCAGCGCATCCTGCAACAGGCCGAGCAGGGTCAGCTCGAACGCCGGACGCAGCACGTCGAGCGAGGCCTTGTCGAGCATCGCGGTGCGGGTGTAGGCCCGCAGTGCCTGGCGCGAAGGCTCGCTGCTGGCGCCGCTGCCATCGGCCTGGCGCCACACCGTTTTTTCATAACTGGCCAGTACGGTGCGCGCCGGATCACTCAGGGGCAGTCCGTGTTCGAGCAGGTACTCGACACTGAAGCCCCCCTCGGGCACTTGGGCCTGGGCGAAATGCACCATATCCCGGCGCATGGCGCCTGGCAGCCCGATCACGAAGTCGTCGTCCTTGACCCGGTTGAGCACCGTGGCGCGGCTGAGGCTCACCCAGCAGTCATATTGCTGCTCGTCGCAACTGGCCTCGATCAGCCCGGTCGGCAGGCTGGCCGGGTAGATCTTGCGCTCGACCTCCTCCTGAGCCAGCGCCGCCGGATCGAGCAGGCGTGGATACTTCACGGTGACGCTCTCAAGCACATTGCCATACCGATCCTGTCGCAAGACGATGGCCTGATCCACCTGGGGATCCTGCGGATAGCGCTCACAGTTCAAGCCCAGATGCTGCACGGCGGTGATCAGAGCGGAGGGATGCAGGTCGTCAGCCGTGGCGCAGGCGCGAATCTGCCAACGCGGGCGCTCGACGCTGTAGGGTTTGTCGGCCTGGGCCTGACCATCCAGGCCGTACACCTCCCGGCGCAGCAACTGCCCCCGCAGCGCGCGGTACAGCCATGTGCGTAGCGCCGGCTCCGGACTGAAGGGGTGCTCACCGTCGCCGGCACCCTGGGTCAAGCGGACCTGACCCTGGGGGAACACAGCGTCCATGTCGGTGAAAGCCTCTTCGGCCAACCCATCGAGCGTCTCGATCCCGCAGTGAAACCAGCTCAGGACCCTCGTCGGCGGTGACAGATGGGTGGCCGATGCATCAACCAGCGCGTGGGTATCGGTCTGGACCAGGCGCCTGAAACCGGCGAACTCGCGCTCGGTGAAGTCCCAGACGCCGCCGAGGTAGCGCATTTCGCTGCCCAGCGTGACACCGGTGATTTCATTCACCGTGGTCACCCGGTTCAGGGTGTGCACGGGAAACGGCAGATGACTGACCGGCGCCGTGCCCGTGCGGTGCGTCACTGCCGCCTTCTCGTCGAGCCAGGCCTGGGCTGAGCTGCGGTAATCCAGCTCGGTGCGGCTGCCAAGATTGTCGACGATGGTGTGCAGCAACCAGGGGCGCCGCTCGTTGAAGCGATACAGCCAACTGCGCGGGGCATTGTCCGCACCGTGGAGGGGTACGGTCAGCAGCAGGTCGGCCGTGCCCTGCCCGCACACATCGGCGACTTGCACCTGGCACGTGTCGTCCAGGACCAGGCCGTCCGGCGCTTTGATGAAAGGGCCTTCCACGAAGCGGTTGCCGCACTGGCTGACGAACACGCGAATCCCATCGGGCTGCAGGTAAAGGATATCGGTGGTGCCCGCGCCGTCGGTGTCGGCCAAAAACACTCGCGAGGGATTGAAGTCGGCCACCTTGAATCCGGGTATCTGCAGCGCATCATCGAACTGGCCGTAGCCCAGCGAGGGCCACAGGGTGACACCCTGGCCGGTGATGCGCACCAGGTGTGCCTGGCCGCTGCCGGCAGGATCGGCGAAGACCACCAATGACTGGTCCAACGAGGGCAGCGGTACGCTGCCGTGGTACTGCTCGGACCGCGCCGCCAGCCAGCCGCGATTGCCCGCCGAGGGGTACAGACGCACGCTGCGCGGCCCCAGCGCGCGCAACATCACCACGTCAGACTGGCCGTCGCCGGTCAGGTCGGCCAAGCGCATCTGTGGATGATCGTATTCGCTGGGCAACGCCGCGATCGGCACCAGGCCGCTCCAGGCGCCGTCCGTACCGAGCGTGAAGCTGCCCTGCAAGCCACCTGCGGTAACCACCCATTCGGGGCGACCATCGCCATCGAGGTCCATCAAGTCGGCGCGGCCAATGGCCGGCACCTGCGGCAGCGGCTCGGGCGGGCCCCAGGTGATGCGGTCTTCGCCATCGCCGCGTTGGGGCGCGCGATAGTGCCAGGCGTGGTCGTCCAGGTACAGCAAGCCCGGCACGCCATCACCGTGAAGATCGGCCAGTTGCCAGGCGTCGGCCCAGAAACCATCCAGCTCAGGCAGCGCCTCCCACTGTGGCACTGCCCGGCCCGGACGGCTCAGCTCGAACTCCAGTGGGGGCAAGCGCAGATCGACATCGGCGCTGAGCTGTGCAGCGGACACCAGAATGCTGGCCACCGGGCTGCTGTCGTATTCCAGGTGCAGGCGTGCAACCAGTTCAGGTGTCGGGTCTGCCTGCCCGTCCAGCCGCGCGGTACGGTGCCACAACAGCACGTCACGGCACAGACGACGAAGACGCACATTGAAGCCGTAACGCCAGAACGAGTGGCAGTCGTCGCGAACCGGCCAGGACTGCGCGGGTTCGAACACCGGAACCTGCTCAGGATCGGCGCCGCGCTCGCCATAATCGAACACGGTGAAGGTCAGGAAGTCATCTTCGTCGAACGCCTGCGCCGGAATGAGCAGCCCCTCGCAGGGCGTGGCATTCATGGCGTACACCGCCTGCGGATAAACGTTGACGACCCGCGGATGGGCTTCGAGCTCCTGCTGCGAACAGCCCTGTTCGTCCTCCGAGCGATAGCGATACACCACATGCTCGCCACGTGCGGACACCTGCTCTTCGAGGTACCAGCACGCGGTATGCCCGGGCTCGCCAGGCGCGAACAGGCGTGCCGAATCCGACCAGCCATACAGCGACAGACTGCCGTCGGCCAGGTACTGCAGCCAAAAACCTGGTCCATCCGGATCCTCTTCGGCCTGCCAATGCTCCAGGCGCGCGTCGAGCCCACCGACACGCTCGGTCCAGGGGGTGACGGTATACGCTGCGGGGGTCGCGCTGAACGGCAGGCGGGTGGCGCGTCGGGGCTCAGCGGCCCTCAGCAGTTCGCCCCCGGACGGACCGACCAGGCGGTCATGACCGTCATAGCGCGGAAAACCGAAGCGTGTCGTGCACGCCACCGCGGGCAGCGCGTACTCCCACCCCGCGCCGAAAGCACTGTTGCCGCCGGCGCTGGAATAGTTCAGCGCCAAGCTGGCCGACAAGGCTCGGCCGCTGGGCGAAGGCAGCGGCAGGTGCCAACCGGCCGCACCGTCTGGTCCGGCGCTGGACAGCATGCCGCCGCCCACCGAGACCGTGCCGCCACCTTTAGGCAGCGCAGGCGGGGTATAGAACGCCGGGCGCTCGGCGGACGCGTCCGGTTGCAGGTCCTGGGGGCTTTGTTCAGTCACGGCCTTTCCCCTGCTGAGCAGCCTCGGGGGCAGCGCCAGAGGCGTCGGCGCACAGCAATTGTTCGACCTGATCCTCGAACGCAGCACCGCCATGCAGGGCGTAGTAGCGGACCTCCAGGACAACGTCGCTCAAGCTCTCGATCATCTCGCTCTGTTGCGCGTGACGCGGAAAGCGCAGCGTCCAGTCGGAAACGGCTCCGGTGCCCTCGAACGGCAGGTAGCGGTCATCGCTATCCGTGCCGCTGACCAGTCCCATGTCCTGCTGCGCCGAGGACAGGCACACCTGCTGCTGGGCGCGCAGGCTCATCATCACGCTTTGCGGCGCCGTCGCCACGTCTGTATCGCCATGGAGGAACTTCACGCCCTCGATGTCGGGCCGGATCAGCAAGCGGCTGCGCTTCTGCGCCAAGGTGGCGCGGATGTTCTGATAAGGCCCCAGCAAGGCAGGCAGCGACAACGCCACGCTGTGCAGACGGCGCAGGTAGTGGCCCGGGTAATCCAGGTCGAACAGGCGCTGCGACAGGGTCAAGCTGATTTCGCCGTCGTCAGTCAGGGCGCTGCGAATCGCGGCCCAGGAGTCCAGGGGGGTACCGGCCTTGTCCATCACCAGATCGAGTTCGAGCAGGGCGTGGAGGGATACGGTCTTGCGCACCTCCAGATGTCGCTCGCCGCGCAGCAGCATCTCCGACTCCAGTCGCATCAGGTCCAGGCGTAACTCCCCGCCAGCGTTGAGCCCATGGCGATCGGCCTGCCACACCGGCGGACGGATCACGCGTTTCTGGTACTGGCCCGTCTCGTACTGCCAGCAGGCTTCGGCACTGTTGCACAGGCTCACCGCCACATCGAACAGCGTCGAGTGCCAGGCGGTGGCTTGCGAACGCAGCCAGCGATACAGCGCCTCGTTACTCGAACGATTCTGGTAGAAGGTGTGAATCTGCTCGGCCTGGGCCAGCAGTTGGCGGCTGTGGGCCAGCGCACGCTCGGCGGCCAACGTGCCGTGCTGCTGGGCCTCGAGCTGCTTGTCGATGACGCGCAGTTCATGCTGCGCCATCTTGCGCTGCAGATCCCATTCCTGGCGACGGCGACGCCAGGTTTCGGTGTCGCGCAGGTTATCACTGGCGGTCAGCGCGATATTGGCGATGACCTCGGTGGTGTAGCCCAGTGCCATCAGCGGGCCTTTGTACTCCATGCCACCGTTGGCCAGGCCGAAGATCTTCGGCACCAGATCGGTGAGGTAGGACGCACCAATGGCGGCACTGGCGACATTGCTGGTAGACCGCCCTGCGGTGTGCAGCCACTGCAAGGCCACCTCGCCGACCGTGACGTTCTCTTCGTAAAGCGCCGAGAAATGATCCACCCGCTGCTCGGCACCGGTGCGCTGCATCTGCAACACCTGCGCGTTGTGCTTTTGCTGCTCGTGCAGTTGCTCCTGAATGGCGATGGCGTACTGGGCGATCTGCGCCGCGTGCCGGAACTGCAGCACCTCCTGCTGGGTGCGCTCCTCCAGTTCCATGTAACTGCGCAGTTGCTCGCCGAACTGGATGAGTGCCGACACCGCTTCGTGGGCCTTGAGTACCAATGTGCGGAAACGATAAGGCGGTACCACCGTGCGGTTACCCACGGGCCGAGACAACCCGGAGCCCCCGCTCATGCGTGCAGCGAGCAGGTCGAATGGATCGGCGGCCGGCGCATAGAGCGGCAGTTCCATGGGCTGTCCATCGAGCGTCAGGAAATGCCTCAGGTTGTACAGGCGCGCGTCCAGCAACTGCCAGGTATCGAGCAGCTTCTGATTGACCGGCAGGCGAAAGGCCGGGTGCACGGCCACGCCGGCCCAGAAGAACGTGTTCAGGTACTTGGGCAGCGCGCTGGGCTCGACGACCGAGGCCAAGGTCAGCAGCCGTTCATCGCCAGGGCTGGCGTCGAGTAACTGCGAAACGCTGGGAGATTGCCAGGTACTCACCGAGCGTGCCTGGGGCGCCTCGCCCATCAGGCTGATAGCCATCCGGTAGAGCAGCCAGGCGTGGGCCAGGCTATCGCGCGTCTGCTGACGATAGAAGCTGTCTGCCTGGTCGATGAGCAGCGTGACGTACTGGATGAAAATCGCCTTACGATAATGCGACGGCGCATGCAGCGCGATCACATGCGGGTCGCTCAGCTCATGCTCGAGTCCCGGCGCTGCCGTGTCCTCGAGCATCAACCAGGCACATTTCCAGTAATCCTGGCCGGGGTGCTCGGTGGCCTCGCGCTTGCGGTAAGGGTCGAAGATCAGGGCCAGCCACCGGCGCGCTTCGTCGTAACGCTCTTCCTCGTGCAGCCGCGAAGCGATCAGGTGCGGCACGTGGAAGAACAGTTCGCGCAGATACATGCCGTTGGCATCGTCGATGCTCATGCCGGGGTCCGTAGCGCTTGGGCGCCACCGCTGGAGTTGACGCGCCTTTGCTTTCGCCACGAAGGCCGGTTCCTGCTGGTGCTGGGCATCCCAGGCGAATACCGACTCGGTAGACGCCTCGGCCCGATTGATCAGGTCAGGCACATGCTGGGAGTTCAGACGTACCGCCAATGGCGCGCCCTTGCCGCCGATACCGGCAAACACCAGGAAATCGGTGCCACTGGACTGCTGATGGATCAACGGGGCCGGCGGCCGGGCAAGCACTTGGGAAGCGGCCAGCGTGACCGTGAAGGTGGACGTTTTACCGCCCGCATCGACGGTAATCTTGACCTCGTCTGCGCTGTCACCCACAGCACTGACGAGCCAACCGCTGGTCGCTGCACCTGTGAGCGACCAGTCGCCTGTCCATAGCTCGGTCTCAGCGGCCTTCACCTTGACCGCCTTCACGGTGACAGGCTCGAACGCGATCGCCACGTGGTTCTGTGGGTCGCTCAGCAGGACAGGCGTTGCTGCATCGATCGCCACCTCGAAGCCTGCGCCGTCACGAACCGCCTGCGGTGCCAGATCGTCCAGGCTCATGGCCTGGTCGAGCTTCACCGATCGACGCGCCACCCATATGAGAAAGCCTGCGCCCTGACTACCGATTTCCGGTTTGAAGTCAGCCCGGGTGAAGGTGGCGGGGTCGCTCAACGACGGATGGCTGAACACCAGTTCGTCGAAGGTCGGTGGCATGACCATGCTGCAGAGCAGATGAGCGTCGAGCGCGTTCTCCATCGACACCTGGCATTTGACGCTCAGCGCATCCGATGTATTGACAAACCGTGAGCAGTACAGCGCATGCAGCCACCCCTGGTTGCGCCGCTCCAGCGAATAGCTCCGCACATGGAGTTGGTACTTGTCGTCCTGCCTGCTCAGTTGCGCATCCAGCCCGACGAACTTGTCGTTGTCCGCAGCGGCTGTGACCTTGCGCACCCACTTGTCGCGTGCACTCAGGCGTCGCTGCAACCTGAGCTTGCCCGGCTCGCTGCGAAAATCGCCGAGCAACGAGCCGGCCATGCGCTCGTCGAACTGTCCACTGGGGCGTTTGAGCACATCGCGCCATACGCTGAAGTGGTGGGTGTAGCTGCCATCGGCCTTGGGGCTGGCGCAGGCCACCAGCAGTTGATCGTCGCTGCCTCTTGCACCGGCAATGGCCAGTGCCAGCAATTCATAGGCCGTTGGATCGAAATTGCCATCTTCGCTGCTGACCTGCGCGCTCCAGAGCAGTTCGGGAGTCGACCAGATGTTGTCCAGGCCCAGGTAAATGATTTCCAGCCTCAGCGGGTAGATCCGGGCGGCGGAATCCTGCTCCACCTCGAGCGGCGGCTGGTGGTGCAGCCATGTCAGGTGCAGTCGCCCGCACAGCAGCACAAGTCGCGCCTGAATCACGTTGTGCCCACTGGGCATGCCGATCAGCTCCCATTCCGACCAGGCATCAGGGGCGATGCGCTGGGACTCCTGGTCCAGCCGGACGCTCACGCGACGATGGTAATACTGGCCCTCTGGATCCCTGCCCAGCAGGTAATAGTCGGAATTGGCGTAGGTGTAGCCTTCGAAGTGATCGCCATCGCGTTGTTCGTCGCGGTAATCGATGTAGCCGGAGACCACGCGGATACTGTTCTGGAATTCGTACTGCCGGAGGAAGGCGAGCACCGCACTGCTGACCGAGGCATCGGAGATGCGCGCCTGCCCCAGGGCATCTTCCAGTGCCTGGAAGGGCTTGGTCTTATCCTGTCGCAGGTCAGCGCGGAGGTAGTTCTCCGGATAGTCCTCCAGCATCTGGTAGGCCGCCCACACCGAGTAGTTGGACATGCCCTGACGCCAGAAGGTGACCAGCTTTTCGTCGAACGTCGCGCGATAGCCAGGCTCGAGGTTGTTGAAGATCGCGTTGACGTAGGTCTGGGTACAGGCGATCGCCTCCGCCAGGTACGAGGTGCTGACCGCCGCGCACACCTGGGTATCGAGCATGAAATAGTGATCCAGATGCTCGGCGCTGATCATGTTCAGCGGGCCGGCATCCAAGCGCTGTGGCATGACGTGATGAATCACATAGGCACTGAGCGCATCACGCCGTTGCTCGATCAAGCGGGCTACCAATTGGGTGTTCATACTCACCTCTGTCATTTGCGTCATCAGGGTCAAGGCTGCGCCGGCTGAACGATCAGATCGAGCCAGACCACGCGGCTTGCCTTACGGTAAGTAATGCCCAACTGCGGCCGGGACTCGTGCGAGAGCCCCGTCGAAACGGCGGTCAGCGTCCAGCTCACCGTGCGCTCCTCGAAGGAGGCGACCTCACCGAGGCCGGGCTCGAAACTCAGCCCCAGCGCCGGTGCGGAATCGCGTCCGTCATACAGCAGTTGCAGCCCTTCCCTGAGCAGGGGGTGGTCGGCGGGCAAGGTGCAACTGAGCGTGTACGTGTCCTGCGCCGCGCCAGGCGCCGGTTGGCGAATGACGACCGGCCCGCCGATCGGCTGGCCGTCGAAGCACACCTGCATGTCCAGCGCAGGCAGAAAGATCACCTCGTCGAATTTCACTGCTTGCGGGTCTTCGCCCCAGGTGGCAACCACGGTGCGCGGTCCGGGAGTGGTCGAGCTGAGGATGAACCGCGCCTTGCCTTGGGCGTCCGTGGTCATAGGCTGCGCCGGGTGGCCGCCTTCCTGCACCGTCCAAGTCACCGGACAGCGCTCGACCGCACGGCCATCGCGGGTGCGGACCTGGATCAGGAAGTCGCTGGCGTCGATACCATCGGCCAGCGGCCAAACGAGCCCTTGCTCGGTCACCACCTCCAACGCGTCCGGCAGGACCTCCAGCGTCAGCTCGCGAGGGTGGAAGCCTGTTTCATCATCGTCCTTCGAGCGCAGGGCCACACGCACCTGCAGCGTCCCGGCCTCGGTGGCATCGATGCGCAGCCGGGCCTCGCCGTGCTCGTCGGTCTGGGCTTCGCCCTCGAAGCTGGGGCCATCTTCGCCATCGCCACGGGTGCACGCCCACACCAGTTTCTGGCCGCTGGCAGGCTCGCCGTTGACGCTGAGCACGGTGGCCTTGACGACGAGTGTGCCGACCACTGCCCAGGAGTCCAGCGCCAGCGCACGAATCGACGGCCGGGTCTTCGAATTCCAGCGCGAGTATCTGGGGATCGTCGGTACTGCCGGCGTACCACATGGCGACCCTGCCCTGGCCGGGATCCATGCTGCGCAGACGTGCCTGGCTCAGGCCTTCATCGTTGGTCAGCGTTTCGCCTGCCGAATCGACGAACTGGCCGATATCGCTCGCCCAGTTGATCAAACGATCGACACCTGGATTGTCGTAGTCGTCGAACAGGCCCGCGACGATGACGTATTCGCCGAGGTTGCCTGCTGCTTGCCACGGCGCCGCAGGCAGCGGGCTCTGGCGAATGAGCGTCAGCGAGTCCTCGTCGCAGTCGATGACGATGGGCGGCGCATAGGCCTCGCTGTCGAGCAAATAGGTGGCCTTGACGTGAGCCACCCCCATCAGTTCTCCGGCGTCGAGCTCGACCGTCACCACGCCGTTGTGGTCGGTATAGCCGAAGCGGCTGAGCAAGGTCCCCAGATCGGTGGTCCAGCTCACGCGAATATCGGCCACCGGCTGGTTGCTCATGTCCAGCAGGGTCAGGCTGATTCGGGTCGATTCGTCCGGCTTGTTGGCGATCAGGCGCGACTGGCTGACCACGCAGCGCGTGGCCAGGCTCTGACGTAGTTCGGCGTCTTCGCCACGGGGCTCGCCGGGGCGGTTGAGGCTGCTGAGCATCTGTTGCGCTGCATCGCGGTGGTCCTGGGTAGAAGCGTGGGAGTCGAGCCGGCTGAGCTTCATCAGCGAGATCGCGCTCAGGCCCGTGCGGTCACTGATGGCCTTGACCTGAGCCAGTACGATCAGATGGTCCAGGTTGCGGACGATACCGTCGGACGTCAGATGGGTGGCGACATCGAGCACCTCGCGAATGCCCCAGCCCATCCAGTTGGCAATCTTTTCCGCTGCGGCGTCCTTGATCAGGCGCCGCTCGTTCTCGCTCATCTCGCCCAAGGCCGCGATCGCCTGCCAGTAACCCAGCAACTGCTCCTCGGACTGACGGGCGCGTTCCACTGCATGGGTGTAACGCTCCAGGCGATACAACGTCGGCAAGGTCAGCTCCAAGTCGCTCAGGCTCAGGCGCGGACGCTGCGTCGTCGACAGCAGCGTGGCCAGTAGCAGCGGTGAGAGCTTCAGTCGCTCGGCCACCCGGGCATGCCGTTGCATGCGCTGAAGCAGCGGCATGATGGCCTTTGCCGTGGGCGATCGATCGTCCAGGGCAGTGAACCTGGCAGCGCTTTCGAGCAGGGCGTGGACCTTGCCCCCCGCCCAGTACACGACCGCGATCACCCGGTCAGCGCTAAGCGCCAACGCTTGCGCCAGACGTTCCTGCACCACGCCCCACTGCTGCGAACGCACGCGCAGCAGCGTGCCCAGGATCAGACTCTTGAGGCGCTGCAACTCGTCCGGGGCGAGCTCGGGCAATTGGGAATCCAGCGACCCGGGCGTAGCGACCAGCGCATCGATCACCACCTGGATCTCGCGCTCCAGGAACTGCTCGTAAAGCGCCGGATCAAAATCCTCTTCCGGCGTGCGCGCCTCGCGAAACAGCCCCAGTTCATCGACGATCTGCTTGAGCTGTTGCTGCCAGCTCGCGGTGCGCAGGGCCATCACGCCCGCTTCGGCCAGGTGCTGGTCGAGGTCCTGGAATGGCAAGAGCTCGCGCTTGATGTCGCCCAGCAAGCTCAGCGTTGCCTGCGGCACCACATCGACGGTTTCGATCGGCAGCAACTGTTGCACCAGCCAACTGATCGGCAAGTCCTGCTGCTGACACCAGAGCACGCAGTGGGCTATCGCGTGGACCACGCTGAGGGTATCGGTCTGGGAAAAATTCCGGTGCATGGCATTGGTCGGTCGCCCGGCAGCCTGCAACGCGTAGAGCCCTTCGGGGCTGAGCGTTTCCAGCAACGACAGCAGTTCGATGGTGCTGATCGACAGCAGCCTTGCCAGCAAGGTCACTCGGTAGAACGCCGAGATCACCGGCAGCGAGCGGCGCAACGTCTCGCTGCCCTGCGCTTGCATGACCGTGCGGGACAGGTAGCGGAAGGTTTCCAGGTTGATCCCCAGGCCATGGCACAGTTGGTCGATGGTACGTTTGCTGTGCGGATCGTCCCCGGAGAGGCTGAACAGCTCGTCGTCGAGCACCAACGGCAAAGCCGCGCCGCTGTTGAACACCCGGTCGAAGTGACTGGGGGTATCGCCAACGCCATGGACACCCATGTTCGACAATAAGGTGGCGAAGTCTTCGGCACTGCAGCCCAGGCGTTTGCGCAGGAACTGGAACACCCCCAGACCGCGCAAGGTGTTGGTGCTCATCCACAGCGGGGAAGCCTCGAGCAGTGGGCGCTTGAGCTCGGAGGCTGCAACCTGCTCGGCATCGATGATCGCGCAGACCACCTGATCGACCTGCACGTAAGGCAACTGCAGGGCATGGGCCAGGCGCATGAAGCGGTTGATGCGATCCAGGCGCACCGGGGTCAGGTTCAGGAAGTAGTGCAGTTGCGGATCGGCGGCACTGCTGTCGACCCCCACAGGCTCACCGACTGCGCTGTTGATGAAGCGTGCACCGAACGCCGCGGCCCCCGAATCCGCCACATCGCTGCGGACATTGTCCGAACGCCGAGGCGCGTGGTCGGCCAAGGCGAACAGCGACTCCATCTGCGTCTGGTCGATCTGCACGACCTGGCAAAACGATACGACTCGGCGCAGCGTCGTCTCCCCTTGAACACCAAAGTTCTCCAGGAAGAACTGCGCGCTGGCGTCTCGCTCCTCGTCGGCATGGGCGGCACTGGTCGGATCGCGCAGTGCCAGCAGCTTGCGATTCTGTGGGTCGACGCGTAGTTGACTGCCGTTACCGAAATAAGGCCGTTCGACCAGGATGGACCGCAGCGCCGGGCCCAGCTCGCTTTCCTGCTGGAGGGCCGAATCGGACCAGTGCGAATGGGCCCCTGGCCGGATGAAATAGGGGTTGTCGAGATCGCCAAGACGCGCCACATCGCCCAGGTGCAGGTCGTTATGTGC
Organism: Pseudomonas sp. SC11; assembly: GCF_047039205.1. Lineage (NCBI taxonomy): Bacteria > Pseudomonadati > Pseudomonadota > Gammaproteobacteria > Pseudomonadales > Pseudomonadaceae > Pseudomonas > Pseudomonas sp. SC11. The sequence goes on from NZ_CP178183.1 coordinate 3,262,612, forward strand.
AAGCACGGTCAGAATCTGCTGCCAGTAGGTTTCATAGGGGAACAAACGCAGCGGATGACGAACCTGCAGCAGCCTGTCCTCGACGGCAGACGATTCGCCCTTGCGCTGCTGCTCATCGACGATTGCCCGTTCGAGCACCTGGTTGACCACCTCCACCTGCGGCACCTCTCGACTCAGGGTGCGATGGTCGAGGGTCAGTTCGAACAGGTCTGGACGGCGCACCGCCAGTGGCCGTAGGTCGGGGTGCAGATTTTCGCCTTCGATGTACTGCTTGACGAAGCTGAGCATGTCGATCAGATACGCGGCAGGCGAGGTGGTGGCGTCCACGGCTTCGGGGCGGGCGTTGTTGGCCCAAGAGGGCGAGAACTGGTTTTCGTAAGTAGGACCGGTGCTCAGGGCGAGCGGCCCTTTGCGTTCATCCAGTGGCCGTGGCGCAGTGGCGATGAGTCGCTGTTCACGGAACGCGCGCATCATGGCCGCGCTGGCGACGTCCAGACGCCCCTGCAGACGATGGACCTCGCTGGCTTGCAGGGTGGGAAACTGTGCCATCAAGGCCGCCTCACCGCTGCGCTGTAAGGCCATCACCGAGGAGGTTACCTGCAGCGTATCGACCAGCGAAGCGTGAGCAGGCAACTCGCTCGCAAGAATCTTCTTCAGTAAAGCCTGCGTATCACTTGCTTTGCGTTTTGGCATGGCTGTTCCCCGAGCTCCGTCCGAGATGCCCCTGCGCGAGTGACTGGGCAGTCACGGCGCGTGAAGTTCAAGGGATCTTAGGAGCGACGGAAAACTGGGTAAACTGACAAAATCATCAGGTGCGGCGCACTGCCGCTACACAAACGCCTTGGCCGCAGCCAGAACGGGTCGCTGCCAAGGCGCAGACTGCTTCATGCGCTCAGCGGCCGGGTTTCATCACCAGCACGCCCAGTGGCGGCAGGATCAACGCCAGCGACAGCGCCTGGCCGTGGCTGGGCAACGGCTCGGCTTGGACGCCGCCAAAATTGCCCATGTTGCTGCCGGCGTAAAGCTCGGCATCGCTGTTGAGCAACTCTACCCAGTGCCCATCGAACGGCACGCCGACGCGGTAATCCTGGCGCGGCACCGGGGTGAAGTTGGCCACCACCAGCAACGGCTCGCCCGCACTGCTCCAGCGCAGCCAGGCGTAGACGCTGTTCACCGCGTCGTCGCCGATCAGCCATTGGAAGCCCTGGGGCTGGCAGTCCTGCTCGTGCAAGGCGGGGTACTGGCGATACAACCGATTGAGATCGCCCACCAGCTTCTGCACGCCCTGGTGCTCGGAGTACTGCAGCAGGTACCAGTCCAACTGCTGGTCATGGTTCCATTCACGCCACTGGCCGAACTCGCAGCCCATGAACAGCAGCTTCTTGCCGGGGTGCATCCACATGAACGCCAGATAGGCGCGCAGGTTGGCGAACTTCTGCCAGCGGTCGCCCGGCATCTTGTCGATCAGCGAATGCTTGCCGTGCACCACCTCGTCGTGGGAAATCGGCAGGATGAAGCGTTCGGAATAGGCGTAGACCAAGCCAAAGCTCAGTTCGTTGTGGTGATGCGCGCGGTGGATCGGATCGTTCTGGATGTAGTGCAAGGTGTCGTGCATCCAGCCCATGTTCCACTTGTAGGCGAAGCCCAGGCCGCCCTGCTGGGTCGGCTGGCTCACGCCGGGCCAGGCGGTGGATTCCTCAGCAATGATCAAAGCGCCCGGGGCCTCGTGCAGGGCCACATCGTTGAGCTGGCGAATGAACTCGATGGCTTCTAGGTTCTCGCGCCCACCATGACGGTTGGGCACCCACTCCCCCGCTTTGCGCGAATAATCCCGATACAGCATGGATGCCACCGCATCGACACGCAGGCCGTCGATGTGGAAGTGCTTGAGCCAATGCAGTGCCGAGGCCAGCATGAAGCCACGGACTTCGTTGCGGCCCAGGTTATAGATCAGCGTGTTCCAGTCCTGATGGAAGCCTTCGAGCGGGTTGTCGTATTCGTACAGTGCGGTGCCGTCGAAGCGCGCCAGGCCATGCTCATCGGTGGGAAAGTGCGCCGGCACCCAGTCCAGAATCACGCCAATGCCGCCTTGGTGACAGGCGTCGATGAAGGCGGCGAAATCTTCGGCCGTGCCGTAGCGCGAGGTGGGCGCGAACATCGACAGCGGCTGATAGCCCCAGGACCCGCCGAACGGGTGCTCCATGATCGGCAGCAGCTCGATGTGGGTGAAGCCCAGTTCCTGCACATAGGGCACCAGGCGCTCCGCCAGCTCACGCCAGTTGTAGAAACGCGCGACTTCGCCAGCCTCGTTCAGCTCACAGCGCCAGGAGCCGGCGTGCAGTTCGTAGATCGACAGCGGCGCGCTGTAGGCATGGCGTTGGGCGCGCTGCTCCATCCACTGCTGGTCCTGCCACGTATGGCCCAGCGCACCGGCCACCTTGGAGGCCGTGCTGGGCGGCAGTTCCGTGGCCCGAGCCAAGGGGTCGGCCTTGAGCGGCAGCACGCCATCACGGCCCAACACCTCGAATTTGTAGGTCTCGCCTATGGCCAAGCGCGGGATGAACAACTCCCAGACACCGGCATTGTGGCGCAGGCGCATGAGGTGGCGACGGCCATCCCAGTTGTTGAACGCCCCGACCACCGAGACGCGCCGGGCGTTGGGCGCCCACACCGAGAAGCACACCCCGTCCACACCCTCAACCTGCATCGGCTGGGCGCCGAAACGCCCGGAGAGGTCGCGGTGGTTGCCTTCGGCGAACAGGTACAAGTCCATTTCGCCCAGTTGCGGGCCGAAGCTGTAGGGGTCTTCAGTGGTCTGCTCGCCCCCGGCCCAGCCGATCTGCAAGCGGTAAGGGCCGCGCGTATCCACATGTGCAAAGAACAGGCCCGGCAGGCTGCCCTGCTCCATCTGCGCCAGCACTCGATCATCGTCGCGCGCCAGCACCCTTGCACTCAGCGCCCCCGGCAGGAACGTGCGAATGACCTGACCGCCTGCACCGTCATCGTGCGGCCCCAGCACTGCAAAAGGATCGGCATGCTCGGCGCTGGCCAGGGCGTCGAGATCGCGCTGCCGAAGTCCGCCATTGCTGCGCGTGGTTGGATTCATCTGACTCTTCCTTAACAGGTGATTTCGGTAGTGGGCTCAAGCGTAAACGGTGACACCGACAACAGGTCCTTCACGACTCGCCCCACGTGCTGATCAGTCCATGCAAGCCATGCAAAGGCACGGCCAGCCAGCTCGGACGATTCTCCGCTTCATAGGTGATCTCGTACGCGGCTTTCTCCAGGCAGAACAACTCCAGTGCCGCACGCTCGCCGTCGGCCTGCTGCCAGGCATGGGGCATGGCGGCGGTGGCAAGGCCGTAGGCTTGAACGAAGGCATGACGTGACTGGTGCAGGTACTGCCGGGCGATGCGTTGACGGGCCTGACCGGCAGCCTCGGACGAGTCCACCGCCGAGGCACTGCGCAGGATCATCGCAGCAGCATAGTCGAAGGAGCGCAGCACACCGCTGACGTCTTTGTACGGGCTGTGCATGGCACGCCGTTCCTCCAGCGGACGCGAGGGCTCACCTTCGAAATCGATCAGATAGGCATCGCCCTGCACCACCAGCACCTGCCCCAGATGCAGGTCGCCGTGCACGCGCATCAGCAGCCCCCCTTGGGCCTGCTGCGCCAGGTGTTCGATGTGCTGGGCCAAGCCTTCGCGCTGTTGTTGCAGATCGTCGACCAACGCCTGGCTGTCGGCATCCAGTTGCGCGCGGTGCTGGCCCAGCAGGTCCAGCGCGTGGCTCAGTTCGGCGGCGATCTGCGCGCCCCAGCGCGCACTGTCGGTGGCCTCGCTGGGGCGCGGTGCGAAGGCTGAATCATCGGTCGGCGCGCCAAGCAGCAGGTGCATCTCACCCAGGCGTTGGCCCAGCAAGGTGGCAAAACCGGCCAGCTCGGCCAGGGCATCGGTATGCGCCTCGGCGCTGGCATGGTTGGGCTCCATCTCATCGCGGATCGCCCGCTCCAGGGTGTTCTGGGTCCAGGACCAGGCATCACCCTGATTGCTCAAGTACCCTTGGGCGATCATCAACAGGTGCGGTTGCTCCTGCGCATCCACGCGGCTGACCCAGGCCAGTAACGGCGAGATATTGGCGAACCCGGCTGCCGTGAGGTAGGCGCTCATTTCCAACTCGGGGTGAATGCCCGGATTGACCCGGCGGATCAACTTGAGCACGACACGCTCTGCAATCACCACCGAACTGTTGGACTGCTCGGCACTGAGGTAGCGCACCGCGCTGTCTTCGCCCAATTGCAGGGCAGCCAGTTGCTCGGTGCACTCGAAGCGCAGCTCTCCCGCTTCGGTCGGCAGTTGGCTGCCCTCCTGGCAGGCCCGCAGCACGGCGCGGATGAAAGGTTCCTGGACGAAGGCGTCGGTGATCAAGCCGACCTGACGCCCGCGACGCACCCGCGACAGCGCCAGTTGCTGGGGCAAGGCGCTGTTGATCTGCTCTTCGGGCAGCAGACCGAGTGGCAGTTGGTAATGGGTACTCAGGCCGTCGCTGACCACCTCCAACTCGCTGAGCAGCACCGGGTTGCTCGGCGTGCCGAAGCGCACGCCATAACGGAAGCGCACCGCATCGATCGGCGCTTCCTTACCGGCGAACCAGCGGCGCTTGGGCAGGTACTGGGGCAGGATGGCGTCCTGCAGGGTGTCGACGGAGGGCGCTTCGAGCAGTTCCTCCAGGCGCTGGCGCAGCACGAGCGTGGTCAATTCGGGCATTCCTTCGGAGGGTGTGTTGTGCCAGCTGGGCAGGCTGTCGTGGGAGGCCAGCAGGAACCAATAGAAACCATAAGGCGACAGGGTCAGCAGAAACGGCAGTTGTCCGATCGGCGGGAACGCGTTGCCGCCGAGCATTTCCACCGGCACCTTGTCGACATAGGCCGACAGGTCCAACTCGGCGGCCTGGGCGGCGCGCGACACGTTGGCGACACAGAGGATGACTTCGGTACTGCCCTGGCCATCGGTGTACTCGCGCACGTACGCCAAGATGCGGCGGTTACTCGGGCTGAGCATCCTCAAGGTGCCGCGACCGAAAGCCTTCTGCTGATTACGCACCGCCAGCAGGCGGCGGTTCCAGTTGAGCAGCGAATGCGGATCATGACTTTGCGCTTCGACGTTGACGGTCTGGTAGCCGTACAGCGGGTCCATCACCGGCGGCAGCACCAGGCGCTGCGGGTCGGCTTTGGAAAAACCGCCGTTGCGGTCAGGCGACCACTGCATCGGCGTGCGCACGCCATCGCGGTCACCCAGATAAATGTTGTCGCCCATGCCCAGTTCATCGCCGTAGTACAGCGTCGGCGTGCCGGGCATCGACAGCAGCAGGCTGGTGAGCAATTCGATGCGCCGACGGTCGCGTTGCAGCAGCGGCGCCAAGCGTCGGCGGATGCCGAGGTTGATGCGCGCTCGACGGTCTTCGGCGTAGTAGTTCCAGAGGTAGTCGCGCTCGCGATCGGTGACCATCTCCAGCGTCAGCTCATCGTGGTTGCGCAGGAAGATCGCCCACTGGCAGTTGGCGGGAATCTCCGGGGTCTGGCGCAGGATATCGGTGATGGGGAAACGGTCTTCCATGGCCAGGGCCATGTACATGCGCGGCATCAAGGGGAAGTGAAACGCCATGTGGCATTCATCGCCATCGCCTTCGCCGAAATACGGTCGCGTGTCTTCCGGCCACTGGTTGGCCTCGGCCAGCAGCATGCGGTCGGGGTAATTGGCGTCGATCTCGGCGCGAATCGCCTTGAGCACCCGATGGGTCTCGGGCAGGTTCTCGTTGTTAGTGCCGTCGCGTTCGATGAGATAAGGGATCGCATCCAGCCGCAGACCGTCCACGCCCAGGTCGAGCCAGAAGCGCATCACCCCGATGACCGCCTTCATCACCTGCGGGTTGTCGAAGTTCAAATCGGGCTGATGGGAATAGAAACGGTGCCAGAAGTACTGGCCTGCGACCGGGTCCCACGTCCAGTTGGACTTCTCGGTGTCGAGGAAGATGATCCGCGTGCCGTCGTACTTCTGGTCGTCATCGGACCAGACATAGAAGTCGCGGGCCTTGCTGCCGCGCTTGGCACGCCGTGCACGCTGGAACCAGGGATGCTGGTCGGAGGTGTGATTGATGACCAGCTCCGTGATCACCCGCAGCCCACGCCGATGCGCCTCGGCAATGAAGCGTCGGGCGTCGGCGAGGCTGCCGTAGTCCGGATGCACGGACTTGTATTCGGCGATGTCATAGCCATCATCACGCCGTGGCGAGGGGTAGAACGGCAGTAACCAGAGGGTGTTGACGCCCAGCGCGGCGATGTAGTCGAGCTTGCTGATCAGGCCGGCAAAATCACCGATGCCGTCATTGTTGGCATCGAAGAACGACTTGATGTGCAACTGGTAGATCACCGCGTCCTTGTACCACAGCGGGTCGTCGATGAAGGCTGCCGGGCGGGAACGCTTGGCCATGGGGGACTCCTTGGAAGACGACCGTGATCAATCCAGACGGCTGATGCGCCAGATACCGAACGGCTGATACCCAGGATCGATGCGCATCCATTGGGTCTTGCCATGCCAGGTCCAGCGGTGCCCGGTCATCAGATCCTCGCCGTGGGTATCGGCGTGGTCGTCCAGCCCCAACTCCCACAGCGGCAGCTCGAAGTGCGCCTCCTGTGGGTTGTGCGGGTCCAGGCTGATGGCGATCAGGATGTAGTTGTCGCGTTCGGCGGTGCGCTTGGCGAAGTACAGGATCTGGTCGTTCCAGCAATTGAGGAAGGTCACCCCCAGATGCGTCTGCAAGGCGGGGTTTTGCCGGCGGATGCGGTTGAGCTGGGCGATCTCGGCGATGATGTTCCCAGGCGCGGTGAAGTCCCGCGGACGGATCTCGTACTTCTCCGAATTGAGATACTCCTCCTTGCCTGGCAGCGGCGTGCCTTCGCACAGCTCGAAGCCCGAATACATGCCCCACAAGCCCGAACCCATGGTCGCCAACGCGGCGCGGATGAGAAAGCCCGCACGGCCGTTACTCTGCAGGAAGAACGGGTTGATATCCGGTGTGTTGACGAAGAAATTGGGCCGGTAGCACAGGCTCCAGGGCGGCTGGTTCAGCTCTTCGAAATACTCGCGCAGCTCCGGCTTGGTGTTGCGCCAGGTGAAGTAGGTGTAGCTCTGCGCATAACCCACCTTGCCCAGCCGCGCCATCATCGCCGGACGGGTAAAGGCTTCGGCGAGGAACAGCACGTCAGGGTACTGGCTACGCACATTGGCGATCAGCCATTGCCAGAACGGCAGCGGCTTGGTGTGCGGGTTGTCGACCCGGAAGGTACGAACGCCCTCTTGCACCCAACCGATGATGACGTCACGCAACGCCAACCACAGCGACGGCACGGCGTCGGGCGCGTAGAAATCGACGTTGACGATGTCCTGATACTTCTTCGGCGGGTTTTCGGCATAGCGAATGGTGCCGTCCGGGCGCCAGCTGAACCAGCCGGGGTGCTCGGTGAGCCAAGGGTGATCCTGGGAACACTGGATGGCGAAATCCAGGGCGATTTCCAGGCCATGCTCGGCAGCGGCGGCCACCAGGCGGCGGAAGTCTTCACGGCTACCCAGTTGCGGATGGATGGCCTCGTGGCCGCCATCAGGGCTACCAATAGCGTAAGGACTGCCCGGATCGTCGGGACCGGCCTGCAGGGAATTGTTGCGCCCCTTGCGATGCTGCTTGCCGATGGGGTGGATGGGCGGGAAATACAGCACGTCGAAGCCCATGTCGCGGATCATCGGCAGGCGCTGATGCACATCATTGAAGGTGCCGTGACGTTCGGCCTCGTCGGTGATCGAACGGGGGAACAGCTCGTACCAACTGGCGAAAAGCGCTTGTTCTCGATCGACATCCAGCGGTAGTTCGCGGCTGCAGGTCAGGTAGCTGCGGTGCTCAGCCTTGCCCATCAGCTCGGCGCTGTGCGGGTCGAGCAGCAATGCCACCTGCTCATCGGCCGACAGGCTGGGCAGGCGCTGCTGCAACGTCTGCAACTGCTCGCGCAACGCGCCTTCACTGCGGTCCACGCCCTTGCCCAGCAGCAGCCGACCTTCTTCCAACTCCAACGTCACCTCGACCCCGGCGTGGTACTTCTTTTCCAGGTCGTGACAATACGTGGCGTAGGGGTCGATCCAGGCTTCGATGCAGAACAGGTGAAGTCCCAACTCAGCGGGTGTGAATTCGGCAGTCCACAGGTCGTTGCCTTCAGCGAGCATAGGCACTGCGTGCCATTGGCGACTGTGCGCCTGGCGCCAGTGCAGCAGCACCGACAGGCGGTCATGGCCGTCGCTGTAGACCTTGCTGGTCACCGCCACCGGCTGATTGCGGATGGCTTTCACGGCAAACGCCCCACCGTCGAGCACCGGCGTGGTGTCCTCGATGACGATACGCGGCGCCAGCAGCGCCTGGGACAGATTGATGGCCTGGTCGGGATGATCGTTGGCCTTGGGCACTTGCTCGAAAGGCGCTGCTGCAACGGGCTCGTTACCTGACATCGGACCTTGCTCCCCTGGCTGGTGGCGGTAAGGGTTCAGAGCCTGGGGCTAGAGCGGGGTTCCATAAAAATTGAGCGATTGCTGCCCAAATCATGTCGTACCTGTACACCCTTGGAACACCGAAGAGGTCCGGCCATGAACATTCCGACCAATCCTGAAACACCCGATCCGAATATCGACGACCCGACACTGCCGCCGCCGGTGCCGGAAAAGGAGCCGGATCCGTTACCGATAAAGCCGACCGTCCCACCGACGGTGGGTGATCCGCCCAGTGATGAGCCGCCGATCAAGGCGGTGCGAACGTAACCGTCTTCCCTTCCCTGCTCCCTCGCACCTGATATTTCTATCAGGTGCTCCACTCGCCCATCCCGAGTAGCGTCATCCGCTCAGACATCTCCCTTTTTTGCGCCCTCGAGCAAAAGGAAGTTCCCATGAGCGATTTGATTCCCATCAGCAACCTGCCGGCGACTCACCCTGACGCTGCCTCCTACTTGTCGCTGTTCCCCGACGACCAGGCGCGGTGCGCACCCGGCGCCTTGATGGCCAATAACAGTCGCCTGGCGTACTTGGTCCACCTCAAGGAAATGATCCTGGCATTCGAGACCCGGGCCGACGTCAGCGCACCGGTGACGCTCAAGACGCGGCGTGCGGACCTGCTCGACCTGAAGCTGGACGAGCGCACCACGCGCACCGTGCTGCCCAAGCTGCGCATGGTCCTGGACCTGCTCGAGCGCCGTGCCAGAGATGCGGTACCTGCGCATCAGTCGCTACAGGTCGCCGTCGCACAAGGCACCCATCACGCCAATGTACCGTTCAACCACGCCTGGGAGTCGATCAAAGCCGTCCTGGCGATCAAACAGGCGCCCCTGTGGGATGTGTTGTGCCAAGCGCACCTGGACGCTCCGGCCTTCGTGTTCGATCAGCGCTCGGCCGCAGGTATGCGAAGCGCAACACAGATGGCCAGCGGCTTTTCTCCCGAATTGCAACACAGGCTGCTCACAGGCTCGGATGATCAGTCGTTGTCGGTGGCAGCTGTCGGAACCACGCACAAGCTGGTCAAAGCGCTGGGCTTGACCCGTAGGGAGCTGCGCCGACTGCTGGCGGTGGCGAGCGTAGGCGAAGACGGTTCCTCGGTCACCGGCAGCGCCCATGTACCCAGCGCTCCAGCGCCCTCGAGTCAGCACTACGGCGCGGCGTTCATCAACGATGGCGCTACCCCTCTCTACCTGACCGAACAGCGCTCGCGGGCGCCAGGCCCGAAAAAGAAGGTGACCATCACCGGTTTTACACAAGCGCACCTGGACCGACTGCAACACAGCGTCAGACTGCAGCGCGCGCTGGAGCTCGATGCGGCACAGACCGACAGTCTGGTCATGGCCGCGCTGCACGCCGAGGGTCAGCGCAGCGATTATCACCTGACCGCACACACCCTGCGCGCCCTGGGCATGTTCCGTCATCTGCACGCCGAGTATGAGGTCGAGCCCGATCAATACGCTGCTTTTCTGCATCAGATTTCACCCTATGCAACCGAACGCCACCGGCCCTTCTACGACAGGATCTTCGTACCGGAGGTCAAGCAGCAGGACGCCCAGGCACTTCCTGTTCTGACGCTCGATGACAGCGAATTCGACAGCAGCGCGATCGATGGCGTCGACGCCCTGACGCTAAAGCAGCTGGCCTTGGCGCTGAGGGTGGATGACAGTGTGCTGCGCGTAGTGCTGGGCTGGGTCACTGCTGCGCAACAACTGACTAAACCCAAACGCTCATTGGCCGTGGTTTCGGCTTGTTACCGCGTGGTCGCGCTAGCGCGGCTGATGCACCCCTCGACCGTACAAGCGCTGACGCTGCTCGATCTTCTCATGCAGGACCAACCTGTCTATCGACAGCAACTGGCCGGTGTGCCACGCCTGGCAGGGGATGACCAAGCCGATATCGTTGACGTCATCGCAGGTGCACTGCAAGCCGGACGATGGCTGCAGCATGTCGGCCTGGAGCCCATGCAATTAGCAAGCGTACTCAACGCACAGGTCGTGTTGCCTCAAAGCCGATGGGAAAACGCCGTCAGTGTGCACGAAGGAGACGACGACAGTGCGCTCGACCTGACCTTGAGCAAAGCGCTGGGGCTAGAGGGTGCCGATCTGATCGATCCCCTTCTACGCTGGGCCGGTGTGGACCGCCAGCAACTGGGCCAAGCGGTGCGTACGCTCAGCGACGCTGCGCAGGGAGACTCTGTGGAGGGTATGACGTTCACCGACGAGGACCGCAAGCATTTCTCTACGTTGCAGCGCTACAGCGACGCGGTGAAGCTGTTCAAATTCAGTGCCCAGATGCTCGAGCAGTTGGTGCAGCATCCGGCCTGGTTCGACCTGCAAGGTCAGGCGCCAGCGAGCCACCGTGGTCTGGATCTGACCTGTATGTATCAATTGAGCCTCTACAAGGCTCTGATCGCCAGCCTGGCACCGGAGCGTTATGAGCGTGATGTACTGGCGTATCTGGCGGCCGTCAACGACGACCCAGCGCTGCCCACCGACCAGGCCTGGGCTGCACTGGAGCAGTTGCTTGATCGGCCGGCCGGCTCGCTGTCGTGCGTTATCAGCCTGACGCCGCCCACCACCCTGCGTGAACTCGATCACCTGATGCGCACGCTGGATATCGCCAAAAAGCATCACTGGTCACTGGATAGCGTGCTGCAACTGGTGCCGTTGACGCCTAAGGCCGACTACGACGTTTTCGAACAGGCAGCAGTGGCGCTGCGCAAAGGGTGCTCCAGTGAGCAACGCAAAGCCCTGGCCGAGCACATGGGCGTGGCCTGGCGAGACGCGCTGATGCACTGGATGCTCGTGCATTGGGTTCCCCAGGAAGACGCGGGGCGCTGGATCACCAGCCCGCAGGCACTGGCCGATTATCTGCTGATCGATTTGCAGGTGTCCCATGAACCGATGATCACGCGAACACTGTCGGCCATTGCCAGCCTGCAACGCTACCTGCATCAGATTCATTCACGTGTGGAGAATGGCTATCGCCACGCCGCCATCAGCGAAGTCGAGCGTGAAGAGTGGGAAGCGTTCAGCAGCAGCTACGACCGCTGGAAACTGCGCCGTGATGCACAGAACGAGCCGCAGAATTACATCGACCCCACGCGGCGTCAGCGCAAGACCACTGCGTTCAAGGACTTGGAGATGCAACTGGCACAAGGCAAATGCCAGCCCGAGGACATCCAGGCAGCCATGCTGGGCTACCTGAGTGCGTTCGAAAAAGTCAGCAATATTCAGCCGGTTTCAGTCTACGCCGACGGCACATCGCCATTGACTGACATGTACCACTTCATCGGCAAGACCAATGTAGAACCCATTGAGTACTACTGGCGCACCTTGGACATGGCGCAACGGGACCAGGACGGTGCCCCTAGCATGCTGGCGTGGGGCGAGTGGGAAAAGATTACCTTGACCGCACGCGGCCAAATCACTCAGACCCCGCTGCCGGCAGCGTCCGCCACACAGGCAGGCCACAGCCTTCACGCAGTGGATACGGTTCGACCGGTGATCATCGCCGGGCGCCGGTATGTCGTGTGGGTCGAGCGCGATATATCGGGCATCCCGATGGGCGGGGACAACAAACCCAGTGTGTTCCATGCACTGCGGGTGTGCTTCTCGTTCCAGCAGACCGACGGCATCTGGAGCCCACCCAACACCTTCATGACACTGGACGGGCATGACCGAACCGGCAAATTCGACGATGCCAGCGTACCGAATGTCTACCAGCATGGCGCCAAGGGTAATCAGTTTCTCAAGACCCGGGAGTTCATGCCGGGACTGATGGTGATGGTCAACATCAAGGGCGACCGGCTCGATGACCCGTGGCTGACCGTCCTGCTATTCGATGCCGCCGCTGATGCCCCCATGGCCCCCAAACCGGATGTGGACTACTTCATCGCCACCAAAGACTTGTTGTTGATCGAGGACAAACGGCTGGATACCGATGAAAAGACCGATCGGCCCATCGAAGCGCGGCTGGTGAAACAGTGGCTGAAATTCTTCAGGGATCCGCGAGTGGCGCAGCACCCCTATATGGGCGCGGTTTCCACATTGCGCTACGAGGAAGAAGGATCATCGCCGTTCAAATGGTCGTTACCCGCAGACCAAGGCACTGCCAACGCGTCGGCAACACTCGCAGATGACGGCAAGAGCATCGTCGTCAATGTGGATATGAACGCGATCCTGAAGGCAGACAGTCGTTGGAAAATTTATACAGACGTGAAAGTAACGCCTGTCGACCCCGAATCCACACCGAAACTTTTCTTCATACGCAGCGATTGCAACTCCTGCAGCAAGTCAAACATCGATTCCGCCGACACTGTGATCGAAGACACAGCGTCTGAAATCTACAAAAAAAGAATTGCGTTGAACAACACCCTAGTCTCTTTGACGGCCCAACACAAAGCTGCCGAGGATGGTGTTATATACACCAATCTCAGAGAGAAGGAGGACCCCAAGCTTTTCAAAGAAAGACTGACGCGCGCGGAAAATAAGCGAGACAACTTAAAGTCGCAGAAAGAATCCGCTGAGAGCGCATTGGACAGGCACTTGACGGAACACTACCGCGTCGTGAAATTTGACCTATCTGACAAGGAAATATTAGAAGACATCAGCTTTGCAACTCTGAGGATCACATTCACGACGCCTACAAAAAAAACAGCAGTAGCTGAGTACTCGAATGACTCGAACTACTCACCAACCATTGTAGTACAAAATATCTTTACCCCCTCAAGCTGGCAATTCAAGCATTCGGCTGAACAATGGATCATTTCGCTACCGGCGCTCTCAACAGTCATTACCTTATTCCCGCCCTTCGCTAAACTCGCCGTGAGGCTGACTGTTAACACCGTGGGCGACGATTCCCCTACCTGGACTTTGTCATCACAAGATCGCACCCTGCTGAACGGTCCAATCTTGAGCGAGTTCGAGAAGGTTGTCAGTTCAAAATCATCAGAAGCCATTCTGCTCAGGCATCAGCTATTGACCACCCGCTACCTTCCGACGAATTTCTACAACTCGATCGTAGGAAGATCTACCACTGGTGCATCGACCAGCTCTATCTCCGTGACTAACGCTATTCAATCCGCCGTAGCGAATAGAGACTCCGATGCCATTAACCGGTTGATCGAACTCGAGTTCCAAGCCGTTCGACAGGCAGGCGTTAAAACTCAGGACGCAGTGCTCAAAGCGGCGTTGCGCCTTCGTCATTTGCATCCCGACGCCTTCTCCAGAATCGTGCTTTACCTCAACCCTGCCCATACGTTGACGTTCGAAGACAGCGTGATCGCTGATGGCCACGGAGCGCTGAGATTTATTTGCCCGGTCAATCTGGACGTACGCAAATACAGCGCGACATTGGAGGTATTACCAAATTCCGAGGAGTCATCGCAACGATGGGTAATGGGTTCGGCCACCTACATCTACACACTCGAAGAAAAAGACGACGACGCCGTTCCCAGTGTCCACATCAGACGTAACGATGAACAGGCGGTTTACCTGGACTTCATGGAAGCCGCCAGTGGTGCCGAGCCGTCGCTGGCGTTGCCCTACCACGCGGTACGTTTGAATACTTTGTTCGGCAAGCGCTTGGTCGCCTTGGCAACCCAGTCGGTCGAGCAAGCGCTTTCATGGAAAGCCCAGACCTTGCATGAGCCAAGCCTGGACACCCCTGACAGCACTGTCATGGTCGATCTGCGTAGTGCGAATGGTTTGTACTTCTGGGAACTGTTTTTCCACGTGCCGTTCCTGGTCACTTGGTTGCAACGCCAGAACCGTGAATACCGTCAGGCCTGGCGCTGGTGTACCCGCCAGTTATTCGACCCCTACCGGGTCTGGACCCCTGCCGGCAATCATCCGCCGTTGTTCTGGCTGGCGCGCCCTTTGCTCGCCCGCGCGGCGTACATTGCCACGGCCCAGACCAACGATCCGGACCTGCTCGCCTACGCCGAGCCGGAGCGCTATCGCAAGGCACTGCATTTGTTCGTGATCGAATGCTGGCAGCGCCAGGGTGACGATCATTATCGTGCGCTGACCCTGGATTCGCTGGTCGAAGCGGCGCTGTGCTATGACCGCGCGCTGCGCCTGATTGGCGCGCTGCCCGAAGACCTGTCCAGCGCACCGGCGCAAGCCTTGAAGCTGTCCGAGGCCGACCCTGGCGCGTTCACACCACCGCTCAACATCAGGCTCGTCGAGGTCCGCAATCTGCTGCGCAACCGGCTGTTCAACTTGCGCCATGGTCTGACGCTCGATGGCAAGCCCGCTGCGATCCTGCTCGATCCAGACACCTTGGATCAACTCGCCCTCGGGCAGACCGGCCCTGGTCGCGATCAGCCGGACACCTCGCGAGTAGCACGTGCAGTGCCACCGTGTCGCTATGACGAAGTCCGCCAGTGCGCCGGCGAAGCGGTGTTGCAATTGATCGAATTGGGTCAAACACAGTTGCGCTTCTACGAAAGTGAGGCCGCTGTAAAGCTGTCCGTGGCGAGTAAGCAGAACGTCATACGGTTACTGGAGTTTCCGTGCAGGCTTCAGGAACAAGCCCTCGAACTGGCCAGACGCGAGCGGGACACCTTGATGACCAGCCGGCAAATGGTTCAGGGCAAGCATGCCTACTATCAAGGCCTCTACGATGAGGGGATCACCGACCTGGAACATGCCTCACGCGCGTTCGCCTACATGTCACAAGCGGCACTGGGCGTTGCCGAAGCGTTCGAAATCACTGCCAGTGCCGTCGAGTCCACGCTTCCCACGATCTACGGCACGGCCGTTGGCGGCAACAAACCCTCCAAGGGCGTTGAGCAAGGCGCACTCTCCTTCAGGTTGCTCAGCGAGATTCATACCATGACCAAGGACGAACTTCGTCTTCGGGCAGACTACCAACTGCGCTCCGAACAATGGCGGTTCGAAGCCGAGCAGGCCTCGTTCGAATTGGCGATCATCGACAAGCAGCTGCTTGAGCAAGATGTGCACCTGCGGGCAGCGTCGATTGCCCTGGAGGAAGCTCGGGCCAAACTGGCTTCCCACCGTGCCGAATACGAGATCATGACCTCGGTGTTCGCCAGCCAGCCAACCTACCTTTGGCTGATCGGACGGATGTCCGACATTTACACCAGCGCTTACGATGCCACCTTGTCCTTGTGCCTGATGGCAGAAAGCTGCCTGCAGTACGAACTGGGCGATTTCGACAGCACTTGGATCAGGACTGACAACTGGCTGGACAACTGGCGCGGGATGCTTGCCGGCGAGGCGCTGGAGCGAGATCTGATCCAGATGGACGTGGCCGCGATTCGAGACAATCATCGGCCACTGGATATTCGCAAGGACTTCAGTCTGTGCGAGCTCAACGGCTGGACGAAAGAAGATTTGCACGCGCATTTGGCCAACCATGAAATCCACTTTGAACTGGCGCCGTCGCACTTCGATGTGGACTTTCCAGGCCATTACCTGCGCCGCCTGGAGCGCATCGTGGTGGAGTTTCGCGGTAAACAGATCCCCGCCTCCACATCTATTGCGGCGATGCTCTACCAAACCGCGAACAGGGTCTTGCTCAGCGATGACAGCGAAGGCGCCACACACCTGTACTCGGCCAAGCAGGGCAACGCGGCAAACGTGCTGCGCGATTTGCGCCCGAGCCAGCGAGTGGCCCTGTGGTCGGCCAGAGAATTGGTCCGCAACTTCCAACTGCAACCTTCGGTGCCGGACAAGACCCGCTACCAACCGTTCGAGGGTACGGGATTGTTATCGAGTTGGAAGATTGTCTTTGCGGGCGAAGAGGCGCTCAAGGGTCTCAAGAAAGATGGAGCATGGGTGGTCGACGACATCCATGTGCAGGTCAGCTACAGCGCGGTCGAGGGTAGCCCGGCATTCGGCAACCATGTGAAGTCGCTGCTGGCCAAGCCCTCGCAAAAAGGGGGTGAAAACGCGGGAGAGGATTCCATTGACCCCGGCCAACCGACCCCGCCCATGACTGAAGACGATGCCAATGCCATCAAACAGCAGGCCGACCAGGCCGTCGAAAAGGCCAGGAATGCGCTCAGGCAGGCCAAGAGCGATGCAGAAGCCGAGGTGTTGAGTTCGCCCCATGCGCAGTCCCAGAAGCTCAAGGCCTCGACAGCATTGACGGCCACCGAGCAAGCGGTCCAGGTCGCGACCCAGGCCCGCAAGGCGGCCCAAGCGGCAATTGCAGCAGGCACGCTGAGCGCGGCGCGAAGCAACGCGCAACTGGCCAAGCAGGCCGCGACAGAGGCCAGCAACGCCGCGGCTACCGTTGCAATGGCGCGCCAGGAAGCCGAAGCAGCGGTGAGGACTGCAGATTTCAACGCTGCGCGAACGGCGGCTAGGGACGCGCTTGCAGCGGCACAGAAGGCGCTTGATTCAGCCAACAGTTCACTCAAGCAAGCGCAAGTCGATATCGAGTCCTCTGTGCTGAAAAAGCCCGAAGCGGCCGATCTTCTGAAAAAGGCTACCGAGGCGGTGGATGCCGCGCGCAAACTCGCCGAGCCCGTGCCTGCCGATCTTCAAAACATAGGTTCCACGGTGGACTCGCTGAAATCCGACGATCTGGATGCTGCCGAACAGGCCAAGGAATCGGCGCTGGCGGCTCAGAAACGTGCCGAGGCAGCCCTGGCCGCTGCAGTGTCCGCGGCCAAAACCAGCGCGGCGCAACGCGCGACTGCCGAACAACTGATGACGCCCAAGCAAATGGCGGCTGCGGCCAGGAAACTGAAGGACAAAACCGTCATCGTGACGCGCAAGGATGGTAGGCAAGAGCGCGGCGTGGTGATCAGCTCCAACGATTACAACCTGACGTTGAAGCTGGGTAACAACGCCGAGTCGACCCACTATTACTCGCAGATCGTCGAGGTGAAAGCCGGGTGATCACCACCCCGCGCGGGCTGGCGGCAGTCGGTCAAGCGGCTTGAACCCCATAGGAGAAAGCAGAAGGGAGGAAGCCAGTCGCGATCACGTTATTACCACAGGTAGAACCCGCATCATCCATTGACTAATGAGGCACACATCATGGCTACAATGACTGATCTCAAAAAACTGCTCGCCGCTAAGTATGGTAAGACCGAAGCCGATATCGACGACGATGCCCAAGTCAGCGATATCGTCGGAGACGACACCAATCTCCCGGCCTATCTGAAGGAAAAGTTTGGCAAAGAGTACGCCGCCAGCGACTTGGAAGGCGCCCCCTTGGTCAGCGATCTGGTGAAAATCCTTTAGTGCGGCTGGCCGGAAGTGCCCTGACCGGTTGATGACCGATCAGGGCACTAGCTGCGCCATACTCATCTCGCGCATGCGAAACTTCTGAACCTTGCCCGTCACCGTCATGGGGAACTCATCGACGAAGCGGATATGCCGCGGCACCTTGAAGTGTGCGATGCGCGCTTTGCACCAGTCCGACAGCGCCTCGACCGTGACGCTATGCCCGGGATGCAACTTGATCCAGGCCACGATCTGTTCGCCGAAACGCTCACAGGGTATGCCCACCACCTGCGCTTCGGCGACCGCCGGATGGGTGTGGAGAAACTCTTCCAATTCGCGCGGATAAATGTTTTCGCCACCGCGGATGATCATGTCCTTGTTGCGTCCGACGATGCGCACATAGCCCTGCTCGTCCATCACAGCCAGATCGCCGGTGTGCATCCAACCGTCTGCATCGATCGCCCGGTCGGTCGCCTCTGGATCATTCCAATAGCCGAGCATCACGCTGTAACCCCGCGTACACAACTCACCGATCTCACCGCGCGCAACGATCTCGCCCTGCTCGTCCACCAGCTTGGTTTCGAGCTGTGGCTGGGTCCGCCCGACGGTGGTCACGCGTAACTCCAAGTCATCGTTCGGCCCGGTCTGCAACGACACCGGGCTGGTCTCGGTCATGCCATAGGCGATCTGCACCTGGGCCATGTGCATCTGCTCGATCACCTGACGCATCACCTCGATCGGGCACGTGGCACCGGCCATGATGCCGCTGCGCAGGCTCGACAGGTCGAGGCGGTCGCGCAGCGGATGGTCGAGCATGGCGATGAACATGGTCGGCACGCCGTAAAGCAGGGTCGCTCGCTCCTCGGCCACCGTGCGCAGCGTGTGCTCGGGATCGAAAGCGTCGTTGGGATAGATCATGGTACTGCCGTGGACGATACAGCCCAGGTTGCCCATGACCATGCCGAAGCAGTGATAAAGCGGCACCGGGATCACCAGGCGGTCGTGCTCGCTCAATCCGAGGCTGCGACCGACCATGTAGCCGTTGTTGAGGATGTTGCGATGGCTCAAGGTGGCGCCTTTTGGCGCGCCAGTAGTGCCGGAGGTGTACTGGATGTTCACCGCCTGGTCATCGTGCAGTGCGCACTCACGCGCGCGCAAAGCGGCCGCCTCGATTTGCCCCGCGCGCTCGGCCAACACCGTCCAGGGCAGGAAACCTGCCGGCGGTTTGGTCGCCAGGCTGATTACCCCACGCAGGTCAGGCAAGCGTTCGCTGGCCAGGGGATGGCTACCCAGTTCGGGCAACAGCGTCTGCAGCATCGCGTGGTAGTCGGACGACTTGAAGGCATCGGCGCACACCAGCCAACTGCAGCCAGACTGCCGCAGCACATACTCGAGTTCTGCGCTGCGATATGCAGGGTTAATGGTCACCAGGATCGCGCCGACCTTGGCCGTGGCGATTTGCAGGATGCACCACTGGGCGCAGTTCGGCGCCCAGATACCGACCCGCTCGCCGGGAGCGACACCCAATGCCATCAGGCCGCGGGCAGTCGAGTCGACCTGCTCGGCCAGGTCGCGCCAGCGATAGCGCAGGCCCTGATGGCGCACCACCAGCGCCTCTCGCTCCGGCCAGCGGGCGACCGTGGCATCGAATGCCTGACCGAGGGTTTGGTCCAGCAGCGGCGCATCCTGGCGACCTTGGGTATAGCTTGGTTGACTCATGGCTGTCCCTTCTTGTGATTGTTCTGGGCATGACTGAAGCAAGCGAGCGATACTTTGGCGCAGATTGACGTTTACGTAAAGGTGAAAATAGCGTGTCCGTTTGCGCCGAGGCGAGTCGGCCGCCCCCTGCCGTCTGGCGTTCAGGCACAACACACGCGCCGGCGCGCGGACGCGACCGGAGACGTTATGTAAGAAAAGGGAAATAGCGAGGGGTAGTAACGATGCCAGTCTCGTTAGGAGACGCCTGATGACCGTGTAGGCAACGGCCCAACTGACGGGCGGCCTCAGTGCCGTCCGTGCGAACGCACCACCACACCCAACACCTGCAAGTCTTCACCGCACAACAGCTTGGGGTAAGTCGGATTCAGTGGGCTGAGGTAGCGCTGGCCACCGTCCTCGAGCAACTGCCGGAACACCGCCGATGTGCCGTTCTGTCGGGCGATCACCAATTTGCCCGGTGCGGCCTGCACGCCGGGATCGACCAGCACCAGCATACGCTCGGGCACACTGGGACCGGTGGGCGCGCTCATCGCATCGCTTTCCACCGGAAGCCAGAACGCCTTGCCCTGCGCGCAATAATCGGTCTGCTCGTGGACGATGCAATCCTGCGGCAAAGGTCCGTCCAGTTCGGCCCAGGCCAGTACTGGATAGCGGAAGCACATGATGTACTGCAGAAGGTCTTCGTCGTCCGGCGCGTCGCCGGGATAACGGCCGCTTCGCTCGGCCAACTGATCGATGCGCTCCATGCGCAGCGACACGTGAAGATGCGCCAGGCCCAATGCCTGCAGCACATCATTCATCATGGCCACTTTCGGCTGACGCGTGCCGCGCAGCCAATGACCGACGCCACCTTGGGTGACCCCAACGCGTTCGGCGAGTTGCTCCTGCGAAAGCCCAAGCTCCCGCATCCTTTGCTTGACCAGCGCGATCCATTTTTCCATCGCCCGCACGATACGGACTGCCCGTCAGCGCTCAATACACATATTGTATTATTAATTGATCGATAAAAAATACTTTACGTACTAATATCGTGAGTGACTGATTTCCCTACAGCCCTCATAGGTAACAGGATGAAACCAATGACACATCCAGAAAAGGATTTGGACGGCGAAGCGGCACGCCGCGCTCTCGACTACTACCTCAACCCTACCCCGCCCCACGCCAGCATCGACGTGCTGCCCTGGACCGTGCGCGAAGACGTGTCGTCCGAGCAGGCCAGTGCCCATGCCATGGCCCTGTTGCGCTGCGCTGCCGCCACCGCCCAGGAAACCGGCAATCATCAGCAGGGCACCACCCGAGAGGTGTTGTTCGCCCTGATGCATATGCTGAACATGGCCCGGGCGCTGCTGGAACAGCGTCAAGGCTCATCGATCACGTAGGTGACAGGCGAAAAAAATCCCGGATCCTCAGCGCCTTGCAGGATCGCCTCGGAAACCGGGATTTTCTTGGGGAGCAGGCACTGCCTGCTCCTTGAACACGTTACTCAATCGATACGCGGGTGCTGCTGCACCAGTAGCTTGCGCTTGCTCTCGAGTTCGGCGATCTGCTCGTCGATGTCCTCGATCTTCTGCTCGATGGTGTCGTGGTGCTCCTGCAACAGCTCCTTGGCCTCTTCCAGATCCGAAGCGGCAGGTGCAGCGCCGCGCAGCGGCTTGTTGGCGGTTTCCTTCATGGTCAGGCCGGTGATCAGGCCAATCACGGCGATCACCATCAGATAGTACGCCGGCATGTACAGATTGTCGGTGGTCTCCACCAACCAAGCCGCGATGGTCGGCGTCAGGCCGGCGATCAGCACCGAGATGTTGAAGGCACTGGCCAGGGCGCTGTAGCGGATGTGCGTCGGGAACATCGCTGGAAGCGTCGATGCCATCACGCCAATGAAGAAGTTGAGCAGAATCGCCAACATCAACAGACCGGCAAAGATTACCCCGAGGCTGCCGCTGTTGATCAGCGCGAACGCCGGGATGGCCAGCACGAACAGGCCGATGCTGCCCACCAGGATGAAGGGCCGACGACCGACCTTGTCGCTGAGGAAACCGATCACCGGCTGCACGAACAGCATGCCGACCATGATCGCGATGATGATCAACACCCCGTGGTCTTCGCTGTAGTGCAGGTTGTGCGACAGGTAGCTGGGCATGTAGGTGAGCAGCATGTAGTAGGTGACGTTGGTCGCGATCACCACACCGATGCAGGTCAGCAGGCTGCGCCAGTGCTTGGTGGCCACCTCCTTGAACGAAACCTTGGGACCACCGGCCAGGCCTTCGCGGTCACCCTGCTCGAGCTTGTCGACGTGCTGCTGAAACGCTGGCGTTTCTTCCAGCGCATGGCGCAGGTAGAGGCCGATGATGCCCAGCGGCAAGGCCACCAGGAACGGCAGTCGCCAGCCCCAGTCGAGGAATTTCTCCTCGCCGACGATGGCCGAGATCATGACCACCATGCCGGCGCCGAGCACGAAACCGGCAATCGAGCCGAAGTCCAGCCAACTGCCGAGGAATCCGCGCTTGCGATCCGGCGCATACTCGGCGACGAAGATCGAGGCACCGGTATACTCGCCCCCCACGGAGAAACCCTGGGCCATCTTCGCCAGCAACAGGAGTATCGGCGCCCAGATGCCAATGGAGGCATAGGACGGTATGAGGCCGATGGCGAAGGTGCTCAACGACATGATGACGATGGTTGCCGCCAAGACTTTCTGACGGCCATAGCGGTCACCCAGCGCACCGAAGAACAACCCGCCCAGCGGGCGGATCAGGAACGGTACCGAGAAGGTCGCCAGGGCAGCGATCATCTGCACGCTCGGCGAGGCATTGGGGAAGAACACTTTACCCAGTGCATAGGCGACGAAGCCGTAGACACCGAAGTCGAACCACTCCATGGCATTGCCCAGCGCCGCAGCGGTGATGGCCTTGCGCATCTTGGCGTCGTCGACGATGGTGATGTCCTTCAAGCCGATCGGCTTGACTCTCTTGCGTGATTTCATAAGCGAATACTCTGTAGCTGACCTGTCATGACAATCCGCTGTCCCAGGGGGCAGATCGGGCGGGCGAACGGTGATTCGGCCCGCTACCCATGAAGATGGTGGCAACGGGCCCTATGGGGTCAGATACAAATGGACACTAAATAATTCCACGCTTGATGAATTTTTGTCCCCGCCATGAGCAGAAGCAGAAAGGTTTCAGCCATCGGTGGGACGCGCCATCGCTCTCCAGGGATGCAGCTGCAGCAAGCGCTGGGTTCGCGCCAGGATCATCGATCGCTCGCCCTGCGCGCGGGCTTCGGCCAGCGCATCGATGGCCGCGAGCGTGGCCTGCTCCGGTGACTCACCGGCCTGCTCCATCAGGATTTCCAGGCGCTCGTGATAAGGCGCGTTCAGCGCTTCGAACAGTTGCGGTTCGCTGTCGTGCAAGAAGGCCTGCCAGAACGCTCTGTTCACCAGCGAGTCCGCGATCCGCGCATCGCTTTCGGCCGCCAGAATCGTCTGCGCCGCCTGTCGCAGGCGCGTTTCGCTCACGTCGGAGAACAGCCGGTGGTGCATGTAGCGCGACTGCGCTGGCAGGCCCAGCGGGCCGACCAACCCGGCGCGGTAGGCCAGATACGTCTCGACCTCGTCGTGAACGCCGTAGGGATCGCGCGCGCGCGCCGAAACGATGTGCTCGCTGGCCAGACGGTCCACCTCATCCAGGCGATACAATTCACGGCCCAACTGCACCAGCGCGCCGGCCTGCCCGGCAGTGTCCAAGCCGGCAGTGCGCACCGTGACCAACACCCGCACTTCGAGCAGGCTGAGGATCAGCAGCATCTGGTCAGAGCATGTGCGCGGCCCTGCGGCTTGCTGGAACACGGCCTCGCGCACCTCAGCGTCCTCTGCGCAGACGGCAATCATCTGCCACACCCGCCGACGCAGGTCCATGCCTTGAAAATCGTAGTCTTGCGAGCGGCCCAGGTCTTCTAGAAAGCGCATCAGATCGCCACTGCCGGACGCCTGTGCCAGTGCCGACCAGTGTTCCGTGCGCACCTCCCGCTCGGCGTCAGTGGAGCCGTCCAGCCAGCGCTCGAGCGATTCCTGCCCACCGGCGCCGTGACGACGTGTCGGTAACACCCCATGCGCTTCAGGACTCAAGACAGCCCGCGCCGCCGTTTGCGTCGCTTCGGGCAGCGGATTGTCATGCAGGCTCAGATGCGCCAGGCGCCGCCGGGAATGCATCAGCGTCGGGCTCAGCTCGTCGAGGCGATTGTCACGCAGGTCGATGTCTTCCAACGACCAATGCATGTAGGCCTCGACGGGCAACTCGGTAAGGCCGGTGTCGCGCAGCGACAAGCGCCGCAGGTCGGGCATGCAGGCGATCGGCGGCACCCGTGTCAGGGGATTGTGCGCCATCTCCAGTTCACGCAGTCGAGTCAAACGACTGAGTCGAGCCATGCCAGGTTCGTCGAGCACGATGTGGTTGCCCACCAGGTTCAACCGGGTGAGCTGGGTCAGCGACTCTATCCCCTCAGGAATGCACTCCAGCAGGTTGTGACCCAGGTCCAACCTGCGCAGATTGACGAATCGCGGCAGGAAATCGGCGGGCACGCTGCGCAGGTGCAGACGGCGCAAGGTCAATGCGCTGACATGCTCGAAGCTGATCCCTGCCGCAAGCACCGGCAAGCTGTCGAGTCGCTCGCTATCGATGACCAGACGATATTCGCCGTCAGCATCTGCACGCTTGCGCCGCCAGCAATGGCGAATGCGCCGTGCAGCCAGGCGCCGGCGCTCGACCAGTGCCGGTTGAGCGGCCTCGCGGCGCCATGCGACCAGGTGTTCGGTGAGCTGCTCGAGTTGCTCGCTCAACCCTCTCAGGTGCTGCCAAGGCCGCTCGCCACGCCGACGTACGCTGTCCAGGTACGCCTCCACCTGAATGTCGCTCAGGGTTGGAAAGATCTGTTGGTAGCCACGTATCAGCGCGCCACGCGAATGTGGCGCACGCCCGCTCAACGGGTAGCCCAGGCGACCATCACCCAGCCGCCAGGGCGCACGAATACCACGATCTGAAGGCTGCAGGCCGATCAGAGCGGCCGCCAGATCGCGGTCGGCGCAGGCACGATCGGCCAACGCGTTGGCCAGTCCGGCGCCAGACTCACCCGCCAGACCCAGGGAAGATCGCTGGTCTGCATCCATCAACCACAACAGCGCCTGAAACAGATCGTCGCTGGCCTGGGCACCTGGCACTGCGATCCCGCCCTGGCCTACCGCCAGATAGCCTTGTCGCCCTCGCCATAACTGTCGCGTCTCGACCGTTGGACCCTGGCTTGTCTGCGCGCGCAGTAGGCCTGCGGCGTGAGTGTCGCGCACCTCCACCCGTACCCCACTCGGCCAGTTGGACCACTGGCCGATAAGGCCCAGCGCCAGTCGCTCGGTGTCCGCATTTACCGCAGCGGCTTGCTCGAAACCCGCGCACGCCCTGTCCAGCCGACTGTCGCGCAGGTTCCCGCGAGCCCTCTCGGCCAGCGCCAGCGGGACCCGACCCTGTTCGAGCAGAATGTCCACCTGCTCGCCCGTTGCCTCGGCCAGGATCGCGCTCGCCGCTCGACTGGACAGCGTCGGAAAGTCCCGCTGCAATGGCTGCGCAGCGCGGGGGGCGGTGGCCTGGGTCTGCCGGACATGGGCCTCGAAACCCTCGTCGCGCAGTTTCGGATACCACTGATGCAGGCGGTAGCGTTGGGCCGCATCGTAGAGCCGCGCCGGGGCCGGTGCGTTTTCCAGGTGCAAGCGCCGCACCTGCGCTGCGTTCATCCCAAGACTGCGCAGCAGCGCGTCGGCCGTTTCGTCACTGACCTGGCTGAAGCCGGCGCCCAGACGACGCAGCAGTCGACCGGATCCCGACCAATGGGCCACCGGCTCCAGCGCATGGCGCAATCCGCCATCGGCGTTGTCCTCCAGCCTGATCAGCGCAGCCTCAGGCCGCTGCGGGTGGACCAGCACCCGTGCTTCGACACCCCCTTGCAGCCTGAAGGTCTGGCCTTCGATACCCACATGGCCGACACCCTCGACCAGGCTGCGCTGACCGTGCGCGAGGGGGTGTTCGGACACGGCATAGCCCGGCAGACGCGGATCGATCAATCGCCACTGGCCGTCGGACGCCCGGGTCGGTGCCAGATCATCGACCAGGCGGCTGCGGGCGAATCCGCCCACGGCGGCCTCGACACCCGCGCCGAGCGCCAGCCCGGTGACGTTCAGCGCAACACCCAGCACATGCCCCAAGGCCGCCTCACGGTCGCCCAGTTCCCAGTCGCGATAGCCCTCGAAGACCTCGTCGACCATTTGCGCGGCAGCGATGGCCAGCAGCGGCAAGCCCAGTTGGGGCACATAGAAGCTGGCCAATCCCAGCAGGTCCAGGCCCAGCCCCTTGAGCCAGCGCAGACGCCGGTCGCGCTCGGCGCAATCGACCACACTGGTGGGCACGGCCAGCACCTGTGCGTCAGCCAAAAGCGTGTCGACCTGTACCCGGCGCAGGTGTGCGCACAACGCGCCGGTCACCGGTTCGCTTCGCCCGTCGAGCGGCAACGCGTCCTGTGCCGCGGCACCTTCGATGAGTCGGGCCAAGGTCCGGGCGAACGGCACGCGGTCCTGTTCGCTGACGAAACGTTGGAAGAAGCGCTGATAACCGACTTCGCGCAAACGCTGGCCCAAGGTCATGAACAGTGCATCCCAAGAGGCATGCGTGCTCAGTGGCGCCAGGGGATCGTCGGGGATCCATACGACCAGTCCAGGATCCGTCGTGTCCGAAGCACGGCACCTCTGGAACACCACGACGCCCTGCAACCGATGGCCCAGCACACGGATATCCATGGCCGTGATCGGGCTCGGCGTTGAGTCGGCGAGCGCCTGCTGCACCTCGGTGTGGACCGATTCATCAATGTCGCCCTTGAGCCGGGCCACCCACAGTGCCGCCTCCAGGCCAGTACGCCATCCGGTTTCCAGCACGGCCTCGCTGGCTCGCCGCCGAGCGTCGTCTGCCATGAGCACCGTTTTCAGGTGTTGCTGGTAGCGCCCACCCAGATCCAGCGTTCGACAGACGCCGGCGAACGCGCGAGGCTGCAAGGCGATGGCGTTGCCTTGGGCGTCGAGCAGCACCGAGCTGTCCCGCCACGCCGCCTTGGCGGTTTCTTCACGCTCGAAATTGTGCAACGCACAGGCCAACAGGCTTTGGGTGAAAATGCGCGGCACGATGCCGTCCGGCACCCAGCCGACCCCGGAAGGACTGCGGATCAACACCTGCCGACGCAATACGCTGCCTCGTACGTCGAGCGGCTGTTGCAGCAGTGTTTCCAGGGCTTCGCTGAGCAGAGGCGCGGCGAATTGATCCAGCGGTTGGATCTGCGCGAGTAATGTCTGTACCGCGTGTTGGGCACGCTGTTGGGCAACCAACGCCTGATGCACGGCCGGCAATTGCTCGGGGGTCGCGCCCTTGAGCCAGGTGGGTAGACGCTCGGCGATGAGCGTGTCGACCGAGTCGTCGGAAAGGGTATCGAAAGCCATGGGCAGCTCCAGTGCGGGATAGACGTGCATGGAGCCAGCTCCGGTCAGCAGCCGGTGGTACTTATGTCGAGCTCGCGGCCTGGCTGCATGGCTGGTCGCGAGCCAATCTAACGTGAAGCCGAGCGTGTGGACTGGGGCCTGCAGATGCAGATCCATGACCCGTTCGGCAACCGCCTGCGGTTCTGCGAGCAGATCGACGAGCAGCCGTAAAGCGCAATTGGTGACTGAACGTTTCCCATCCCTCGCGGATGTATTATCGTGGCGAGGTGCGCATTCAGAAGCAGCCCGACCGATCGGGCCATTGCAAGACGATAGAGGGTGTCATGAGCAACGAGATCAACTGGGACAAGCTGGGCTTCGACTACATCAAGACCGACAAGCGCTTCCTGTCCGTGTGGCGCGACGGCAAGTGGGACAACGGCACCCTGACCGAAGACAACGTGCTGCACATCAGCGAAGGCTCGACGGCCCTGCACTACGGCCAGCAGTGCTTCGAGGGGTTGAAAGCCTACCGCTGCAAGGACGGCTCGATCAACCTGTTCCGTCCCGACCAGAACGCCGCTCGCATGCAGCGCAGCTGCGCGCGTCTGCTGATGCCGCACGTGCCCACCGACATGTTCATCGAAGCCTGCAAGCAGGTGGTCAAGGCCAACGAGAAATTCATCCCGCCGCACGGCAAAGGTGCGCTGTACCTGCGCCCGTTCGTGATCGGCACCGGTGACAACATTGGCGTGCGCACCGCGCCGGAGTTCATCTTCTCGGTGTTCGCCATCCCGGTTGGCTCCTACTTTAAAGGTGGCATGAAGCCGCACAACTTCCAGATCTCCAGCTTCGACCGCGCGGCCCCGCAAGGCACCGGTGCGGCCAAGGTCGGCGGCAACTACGCGGCCAGCCTGCAGCCAGGTGCCGAGGCCAAGAAGGCCAACTTCGCCGACGCCATCTACCTGGACCCGTTGACCCACAGCAAGATCGAAGAGGTCGGCTCGGCGAACTTCTTCGGCATCACCGCCAACAACGAATTCGTCACGCCCAAATCCGCCTCGGTGCTGCCGGGCATCACCCGCCTGTCCTTGATGGAGTTGGCGCAATCGCGCCTGGGCCTGACTGTCGTCGAAGGCGACGTGGAAATCGCCAAGCTCGATCGCTTCATCGAAGCCGGTGCCTGCGGCACGGCGGCGGTCATCACGCCGATCGGCGGTATCGAGTACAACGGCAAGCTGCACGTCTTCCACGACCTGGAGAAGGTCGGCCCGGTCACCCAGAAGCTGTACCACGAGCTGACCGGCATCCAGAGCGGTGACGTGGAAGCGCCGGCAGGCTGGATCGTCAAGGTCGCCTGACGCTCGGCGGCGCAATGAAAACGGGGCGTCCCATTGGCTGGGACGCCCCGTTTTTTTTACATCGGTCGCAGGCTAAACGCCCGCAGCGCGACTCAGTCGGCCAGGCGCCAGGTGGTGGTGCCCTTGCTGTCTTCCAAAACCACGCCCATGGCGGTGAGCTGGTCGCGAATGCGGTCCGACTCGCCCCAGTTCTTGTCCGTGCGCGCCTGCAGGCGCGCCTGGATCAACGCTTCGACCTCGGCAGCATCGACCTTGCCTTCGGCACCAGCGCGCAGGAAGTCGTCGGCCTCCAGCTGCAACACGCCCAGCACGTCGCCCAGCTCACGCAGACGACCGGCCAGCCCAGCGGCGGCCGCAGGGTCGGCTTCGCGCAGACGGTTGATTTCACGCACCAGGTCGAACAGCACGGCGCAGGCTTCGGGGGTACCGAAGTCGTCGTTCATCGCCACGGCGAAACGCTCGACGAAGGCTTCGCCCCCCTTGGCCTCGACCCGTGGCAGGCCGCGCAAGGCGTTGTAGAAGCGCTCCAATGCACCCTTGGCATCGCGCAGGCTGTCTTCGGAGTAGTTGATGGCGCTGCGGTAATGGCTGGCGACCAGCAGGTAGCGCACCACTTCCGGGTGATACTTGTGCAAGACGTCGCGAATGGTGAAGAAGTTGTTCAACGACTTGGACATCTTCTCGCCATTGATGCGAATCATGCCGCAGTGCATCCACGCCGCCGCATAAGGCTTGCCGGTCGCGGCCTCGCTCTGGGCGATCTCGTTCTCGTGGTGCGGGAACTCCAGGTCGCTGCCGCCACCGTGGATGTCGAAGCTTTCGCCCAGGCAGCAGGTGGACATCACCGAGCACTCGATGTGCCAGCCCGGACGACCTGCCCCCCACGGCGACTCCCAACTCGGCTCGCCGGGCTTGGCGCCCTTCCACAGCACGAAGTCCAGCGGGTCTTGCTTGGCCTCGTCGACTTCGATGCGGGCGCCGATACGCAGGTCTTCGATCTTGCGCCGCGACAGCTTGCCGTAGCCGACGAACTTGCCGACCCGGTAGTACACGTCGCCATTGCCCGGTGCGTAGGCATAGCCCTTGTCGATCAGGGTCTGGATCATCGCGTGCATGCCAGCGATGTGATCGGTGGCGCGCGGTTCCTGATCCGGCGGCAGGATGTTCAGACGACGCTCGTCTTCGTGCATGGCATCGATCATGCGCGCGGTCAGTGCCTCGAACGCCTCGCCGTTTTCATTGGCGCGGTTGATGATCTTGTCGTCGATGTCGGTGATGTTGCGCACGTACGTGAGCGCGTACCCGCTCTTGCGCAGCCAGCGGGTGATCAGGTCGAAGGCCACCATGCTGCGACCGTGACCCAGGTGGCAGTAGTCGTACACGGTCATGCCGCAGACGTACATACGCACGTTGTTGCCGTCCAGGGGTTTGAACGCTTCCTTGGTCTTGCTCAGGGTGTTGTAGATGGTAAGCACGAAGGTTCCTCAGCTGCCCCACGAATCGCGCAGGGTCACAGTGCGGTTGAACACCGGACGTCCTGGCTGGCTGTCTTTCAGGTCGGCGCAGAAGTAGCCTTCGCGCTCGAACTGGAAGCGGTCTTCAGGCTGGGCGTGGCCCAGCGAAGGCTCGGCACGACAACCGGTCAGCACCTGCAGCGATTGCGGATTGATGTTGTCCAGGAAGCTGCCGCCCTCCTCGGTCTTCTCCGGGTTGGGCGAGCGGAACAGGCGGTCGTACAGGCGCACGTCGCACTCCACGCTGCCTTCGACCGGCACCCAGTGGATCACACCCTTGACCTTGCGACCTTCGGGGTTCTTGCCCAGGGTGTCCGGATCGTACGAGCAGCGCAGCTCGACGACGTTGCCGTCGGCGTCCTTGATCGCTTCGTCGGCGCGGATCACGTAGCTGCCGCGCAGACGCACCTCACCGGCCGGTTCCAGGCGCTTGTAGCCTTTGGGCGGCGCTTCCATGAAGTCGTCGCGGTCGATGTACAGCTCTCGGGCGAACGGCAGCACGCGCACGCCCATGTCTTCCTTGGGATGGCGCGGCAGTTCGAGTTGCTCGACCTGGCCCTCGGGGTAGTTGGTGATGACCACCTTGAGCGGACGCAGCACGCACATGGCACGCGGCGCGGCGCGGTCAAGGTCGTCACGGATGCTGAATTCGAGCATCGACATGTCGACCACGCCGTCGGAGCGGTTGGTACCGACCATCTCGCAGAAGTTGCGAATGGATGCGGGGGTGTAGCCACGACGGCGGTAGCCGGACAGCGTGGACATGCGCGGGTCGTCCCAGCCGTCGACGTGCTGCTCGTCCACCAGTTGCTTGAGCTTGCGCTTGGAGGTGATGGTGTAGTTCAGGTTCAGGCGGCTGAACTCGTACTGGCGCGGGTGCGCCGGCACCGGCAGGTTGTCCAGGAACCAGTCGTACAGCGGGCGATGGCCTTCGAATTCGAGGGTGCAGATCGAGTGAGTAATGCCTTCGATGGCATCCGACTGACCGTGGGTGAAGTCGTAGTTGGGGTAGATGCACCAGGTGTCGCCGGTCTGGTGGTGGTGGGCATGACGGATGCGGTACAGGATCGGGTCGCGCAGGTTCATGTTCGGCGACGCCATGTCGATCTTGGCGCGCAGCACACGCTCGCCATCCTTGAACTCGCCCGCCTTCATGCGTGCGAACAGGTCCAGGTTCTCTTCCACGCTGCGCTCGCGGAACGGGCTGTTCTTGCCCGGTTCAGTGAGGTTACCGCGATACTCTTTGGCTTGCTCGGGCGTGAGGTCGCAGACATACGCCTTGCCGCGCTTGATCAGCTCGACCGCCCAGTCGTGCAACTGCTCGAAATAGTCGGAGGCAAAGCGCACCGGACCGGTCCACTCGAAGCCCAGCCACTTGACGTCCCGCTGAATCGCGTCGATGTACTCCTGGTCTTCCTTGGCCGGGTTGGTGTCGTCGAAACGCAAGTGGCAGGCGCCACCGAACTCCTGGGCCAGGCCAAAGTTGACGCAGATCGACTTGGCGTGGCCGATGTGCAGGTAACCGTTGGGCTCCGGCGGGAAGCGGGTGACGATGCTGCTGTGCTTGCCCGAATCCAGATCGGCCTGGACGATCGGTCGCAGGAAGTTCGCAGGGACGGCGGGGGCGCCTTTGGCAGCGGCGTTGGTCGCGTTGTCGGTGGGCTTGCTCATAGGATCCTTGAATGCAGATGTCCGGTCCGGGTAGGCCGATTGAATCAAAACGCCTATCATAGCCGAAGCAGTCAAGCCGCTGACAGCCGGGCACGGACAAACTGGCGCGATTTATCGTGATGCCCGCGCGTCGCCGGCCAGATCGAACCCTGCACACCTTGTGCCGTCACAGCTTCGTGCCGCGTCAGTTCGTGCAAGCACGCTGCATACCCCTATTCCCCAATGCCTTGAAAGAGCGAGTTTCAGCATGACCCAAGTCAAACTGACCACCAACCACGGCGACATCGTCCTGCAACTGAACGCGGAAAAAGCACCGAAGACCACGGAAAACTTCGTTCAGTACGTCAAGGACGGTCACTACGACGGCACCGTCTTCCACCGCGTGATCAACAACTTCATGATCCAGGGCGGCGGTTTCGACACGACCATGAAGCAGAAATCGACCCGTGCTTCGATCCAGAACGAAGCCGACAACGGCCTGAAGAACACCAAGTACAGCATCGCCATGGCCCGCACCATGGAGCCGCATTCGGCTTCCGCGCAGTTCTTCATCAACGTGTCCGACAACGATTTCCTCAACCACAGCGGCAAGAACGTGCAAGGGTGGGGTTACGCGGTGTTCGGTGAAGTGATCGAGGGCCGCGAAGTGGTCGACGCGATCAAAGGCGTGAAAACCGGTTCCAAGGCCGGCCACCAGGACGTCCCGAGCGAGGACGTGATCATCGAGAAAGCCGAGATCGTTGAGTGATCCTGCTGATCTCCGATCTGCACCTGCAAGAAGAACGCCCGGACATTACCCGGGCGTTTCTCGATCTGCTCGACGGTCGCGCACGGCAGGCCCAGGCGCTGTACATCCTGGGCGACTTTTTCGAGGCCTGGATCGGCGACGACGCCATGACGCCCTTCCAGCTTTCGATCTGTCAGGCCCTGCGCACGCTGGCCAACAGCGGCACGGCGATCTACCTCATGCACGGCAACCGCGACTTTCTCATCGGCCAAGCCTTCTGCCGCGCGGCCGGCTGCACATTGCTGGCCGACCCGAGCGTGGTCGAGCTTGACGGCGAACCGGTGCTGCTGATGCATGGCGATACGCTGTGCACGCGGGACGTGGGCTATATGAAGTTGCGCCGCTATCTGCGCAATCCGCTGAGCCTCTGGCTGCTGCGGCACCTGCCACTGACCCTGCGGCAGAAGCTGGCACGCAAGCTTCGCAGCGAGAGCCAGACGCAGACGCGCATGAAGAACACCGAGATCGTCGACGTCACGCCGGAGGAAGTCCCTCGCGTGATGGCCGAGCATGGCGTGCGCACCCTGGTTCACGGCCACACCCACCGCCCTGCCCTGCACAAGTTGCTGGTCGACGGGCAGCCTGCCCGGCGCATCGTGCTCGGCGACTGGGATCGCCGCGGCTGGGCGCTGCAGGTCGATGACCAGGGCATGCAACTGGCCCCGTTCGAGTTCACCTGAGTCGTGAAGACCCTGAGGTACTTGCTCAGGGTCATCGGCTGGGTCTAGCGGGTTGTCGCCTCCGACACAGGCTCATCACGCTCACCTATTCGGTATTCACGGTAGTGCGGATCCGCCTTTATCTGCGCGTCGGTGAACGGTATCGGTGCCAGTTGCCCGGCAGCGAAGGCGTGGGTCTGATCGAATGCGTGCGCTGACGCCGACTCGCTCGATTGCGAAAACACCAGCAAGCCCTCGGCCTGCGGCCCCTGATCGGTGAAGCTGACGACCTGCAGGTAACTGGTGCCGCTGACCACCAGACGCTTGCCCGGGCCCATCGGCACACTGACCATGGCGTTGTACACCCCCAGTGCCTGTGGCCCGCCCGGCACCGGTGTACCGTCCGCCGCCTGCTGCACTTGCCCCCAACGCAGCGTATTGTCCAGCCCTTGTTCGTGCACCTGCGTCATCGATGCCAGCGCCGCGTCATGCAGCAATCTGCGTACCGCCAGTTGCTCGACCGCCAGGCCACGCGGCGTGTGCTGAGGATCGGCAGGATCGAACGCCACGCGCCAGACCTGCGGCTGGTCGGCCAGCGCTTGCAGGATATTGGCGAAATGCACCAGCCCCAAGCCGCTGTCGGCCCTCGCCTTGCCATCCCACGCTCGAAGACTCGTGCACACGGCCTGCACATCGGCTTGCGCGCCTTCGCACCAGCGCAGTAACGCAGGCAATTCCTGAGTGGCCAGGTACACCTCATCGTCGAAAACCAGGCCACGCAACGCCTGCGCATCGAGCTTGCCACGCCCCTGCAGGCGTTCCAGGGCAAATCGGCTGCGCTGACCCAGCGGCTGATCCTGACGACTGATCAGCGGCGAGAACCCGGTCAATGGCTGGGCCGGGTTCACCTGCCAGGCGGAGTCGTTGGAATTCTGCACGAAATCAGCGCGCTCCAGACTCGGTTGCAGGTGCGCGGGGAAAATGCCCGGCTGGGCAGCGGCCGGGTCGATCTTCCAATCGCACGCGCTACGCGAACCGTCCAGTACGACCAGCGGGCCGGCTTGCGCCGCATCGCTGCACTGGGCCAGCAGCGCCTGATCGACATAGGGCACCACCGACTGATTCAAGTACAACGCTCGGCCGCTGCCGTCGACCGCCAGCGTATTGACCCAGGGAATGCCCTGAACAGACGCCACGGAGGTCTTCAGGGCATCGATGCCACTGGCCTTGTTGATGCCGTACCACTGCTCCAGCACGCGCGTGTTGTCGAGGTTGGCATCGCGCAGGGCATAGGCGTGGCGCCCATCCCAGTCCAGGCGCCCGGGCCACTGCACCACCGGACCGAAGCGCGACACATGGATCTGGCGCTGCACCGATTCGAGCGTGCCATCCGCACGCTTGACCACGACCTTGAGCGTGCGCTGCTGCAGGGGCAGCGACTGGCCATCGACCTGATAACGGGTGGCATCCTTGGGGTCGAGTTGCAGCCGGTAGAGGGTGAAATGCTTCGAGGTGTCCACCGTGTGGGTCCACGCCACGTCCCGGTTGAAGCCGATATTGATCACCGGCAAGCCTGGCAGCGCGGCGCCCATGACGTCCAGTTGGCCGGGAATGGTCAGGTGCATCTGGTAGAAGCGCAGCCCGCCGATCCAAGGAAAATGTGGGTTGGCCAGCAGCAAGCCATGACCGTTGGCCGAGCGCTGGGCACCGATGGCAATGGCGTTGCTGCCCCGCTCGCTGGCGAAGGCCTGCTGGCGCGCCAATGCCCAGCCGAAGTCGCGCGTGCTCGAAACGTGCGACACAGAAGGCGGGGTCGCTGCCACCAGGGCTTCGGCGAACTGACCGATGCCCCCTTCGGCCAACAGGCGGCGGG
This sequence comes from Pseudomonas sp. SC11, assembly GCF_047039205.1. Lineage (NCBI taxonomy): Bacteria > Pseudomonadati > Pseudomonadota > Gammaproteobacteria > Pseudomonadales > Pseudomonadaceae > Pseudomonas > Pseudomonas sp. SC11. Next base: position 3,297,488 of record NZ_CP178183.1, read on the forward strand.
TCAACTTGACCAGGTCCAGCTCGCTGATCGGCCTGAGCCACTCGCCCGTCCCGCATTCCACTGGCAAGCCCTGTTGGCGGCGCTCGGCCAGCGCTCGGTTGTAACCCGCCGCGTAACCTTGCAGACGATCGCGGATGGCGCCGGACTGCGCCTGAAGGAAAGCCTTCACCGTATCGCCGTCATTGAGCCAGGTGAAGAACAGGTCGCTGTCGAGGTTGTCGCGCTGCTCGACGGTCTTGCCTTCGGCACCGAAGAACTTCGAGCGCTCACCATTGACGGTGAGCACTTCATTGGCCAGCAGGCACAGGTTGTCCTGGGCGTAGGCATAGCCGATACCGTAGCCCAGGCCGCGTTCGTCATTGGCCAGAATGTGCGGTACGCCGAAGTTGGTACGGCGGATCTGCGCCGAGGCCTCGCCTGCGCCTTCGCGCGCCAGGGCCACGACTGCCGTACTGCTCAGGGCCAAGGCCACCGCCAGGCACGACAAGGGACGCGATAGTGTGATCACGGACACTCCAGGAAAAATGGGGATCATCCCGATCAGACGAGTCGCTGGATGAAAATTTTACGCAGTACAGGTGTTCGAAGCGTCTTGTAAGACAGGCAAGGTGGCGGAAAGCCATGGGGTCTGCGGCATCTTTTTTAATCTGGATCGTTGCAGATCTGCTTTGCTGGTTCGTCTTAGTAGTCAGGCACCCAAGATCTCAGGACCATCAGGAAAAGGAGCATCCGCATGTACAACCCGCCACTACAGCCGCAGCGACATCGCCCGATGGAGCGCGCGACACCTGAGGCGAGCGCCGATACACCGGAGCGCGTGAGCAACGAGCAGATTCGCGAGCTGTTGCGCGCCTACGGCCTGCGCACCAGCCTGATCCGCCTCAAGGTCATCGACGCCCTGCATGCGGCCGATCGTCATGGGCGCAGCATCGGCGTGCGTGGCGTGCACGCGCAACTGGAGCAGTTGGATATTCCGCTGTCGTTTCTCAGCGTGCGCGAAGTGCTCAAGCGGCTGTGCAGAGAGGGCGTGATCACCCTCGGCGCGGATAAGTGCTACAGCCTGCAGCCCGAGGCACGCGCGGTGCTCGAACAAGGCGCCGGACGCTGAAGGCGACCGGCTAGCGGGCTCAGGTCTTGACCTTGCGCCGCATGATGCCGTTGATCACTACCACCACCACGGCGATGCCGATGGCCAGGTACTGGAACGTCTGCTCGCTGATCGTACCCTGCTTCTGCAAGTGGCTCAGGCCGAACAACGTCGCCATCATCACCGCAATGGTGAGAATCGAATACTTGAAGCGCTGCATGTGTGTCATCGGCAATTCCTTGGGACATCTGGGACAAGAGGCTCCTGGGGAGCCGCGCCTATGATACATCTGCCCCCCTTCAGACGAGACATTTCCTGCTGACCTGCGCGCAGCGTGCCTGAAACCATGGACTCCCGGCTACTTTCACGCCTTGGAGCCCCCATGACGCGCATCCTGCTCCTCAGCACCCTGCTGATCGTTCACCCTCCCGTTCATGCCATCGATACTGCCCTGGTTTCTCGCGAACGCTTGCTCGAACTGGGCGCGCTCCTGGAGGCCGACAGTGGTTCAAGCCAATGGCAAATGCTCTGGCAACGGGTACGCAGCAGCGGTTTTTTCCTCAACCAGCCCGGGCAACTGCATTTCACCGTCAATCCTTCGCAGTTGCCGGCCATGGCACGCCTGACGCTGGCGCGGGCAGACCAGGTCGAACCGTTCGCCGACACTCACGTGCGCTACCGCCGCGGGTTCGCACCGCAAGTGGTCGGCCAGCGGGGCGACCAGGCGCTGGAGGCCTTGTGCGTGGACGTCGACTGGCGAGCCCTACCGCTGAGCAGTACCAGCCTGCCGCATGCCTATCTCAAGCTGATCACGCTTCGCAGGGCCTATCCCTGCGACTAACAGGGTGCACTGCCCTATCGACCCTATTGCCGAGCCCCACTCCAGCAAAACCGGCCCCTGTAGCGCCCAGGGCACGCAACGTCCTACACATGTGGACCTGGATGCCTGCAAGTACCGATCAATTGAAACTACAACCTGCCGGCCGCTTGGCGCCTAGGAATGGTTGACGAGGGTGACTGAAAATCCTCACGACACCACTGCTCGGGCCCAATGGACCCAAGGAAAATGCACATGGAAATGCCAGACCTGACCGCCGTCGACGTCGCCCAACTGCCCCACTCGCTGCAAGCACTGATCGAGTGCATCGGTCTTGAAAACGCCTATCGGTTGACCTGTGCCTACGGCGGACGCCCCAAGTACATTCCCAAACACCGGGATCGCACACGACTGGCCGACGTGCTGCCGGCCGATGCGCTCGACGCGCTGATCAAACGCTATGCCGGTATCGCGCTGGAGATCCCCAAAGCCGATCACTTCCAGCGTCAGCTGCGCAATCTGCAGATCCAGAAAGAGAGCGCCAACGGCCTGTCGCGCAGCCTGCTGGCGGACAAGTACGGCCTGAGCCTGCGTCAGATCGGCAATATCCGGCGCCAGGACAACCATGCCCACTGAGCCCTGTTTTCACCTGAACCCATGAGGTCGCCCACCCATGTCAATCGATAGCAATCTGATAGGCTCGGTCATCAACGCCTTGCCGATGGACCGCATGATCGCCGGCCCGTTGCAGGCGATGATTCAAGCCCAGGTCACAGCAAGCAAGTCATACGCCGACTTCCTGCTGAATGTGTGCATCAAGGACGGCAAAGCCGTGGCCATCCAGTTCGACTACGACGAAACCTTGGTCGGCCAGGATGGCGGCTACCAAGGCACCGTCAAGAAGAGCTTGAGCGTGCCGTTGCTTGCGGCCATCACCCATCCGAACATTGCGATCGAAGAAGGTCGCATCGAATTCGAGATGACCGTGAACCAGATGGCCGAAGACCGCTCCAGCAAGGATATTCAAGGCAGCCTGGAGGCCTCGCTGGGCTGGGGGCCGTTCAAGCTTGATGTCAAAGGCAGCGTGACCCACAAGTCGGAGCAGACTCGCAAGACCGACACGCGCGCCCGCTACGCGTTCAGCACCAGTGTCCGCCGCCAGGCGCCACCCGAGGCGATGATGCGCGTGATCGACTACCTGACCGATGCGGCGACCAAGCCTTCAGTGTTGCCCGGCGCAAAAGTGGATAACCCGGACCAACTGCCCAATGCCCCTGTCACGCCAGTGCCTGGGCAAAAACCCCAGGCTGACCAGGGCGCGCCGCAAACCGATGCCCCTTGATCGCTGCGGGTAATCACGACCGCCGCAGGTACGCTTACCTGCGGCGCTTTGACAGGAGTCCGATGAGTGGACAGTCCAGACGGCCACCAGCCATCACCTATGACCTCGAGCGATCTGCGCGATGTCACTCGCGGCCTTCAAGAAGCGGCCGCCGCAACCAACACACTGATCGCTCAGCAGTACCTGAGGCTGTTCGATCAGTTCTTCGATTTCGATCCGGAACAACCCGGCCTGCCGATGCGCGCCAAGATGGTCGAAGTGGCCATGGACGAGGCCCACCTGCTGCGCATTCCGCTGATCGCGCTGGTGTCACCCAAAGGCCTGGCATTGGAGCGCATGCAGGTTGATCTCTCGGTGCACGTCAAGGACGCCCAGGCCCGTCAGGAGGCACTGCGTCAGGCCAACGACCCCACCTCCTGCTCGCACTTCAAGGTCACTGTCGGCGCCCAGGCGCGTCGCGGCGAAGGGCGCGACCCCGACGAAGTGCAAATTCGCATGCAGTTTCACGCCTGTGAGCCGCCCGAGGCGATCAATCGACTGATCGAGGAATACACCAATCTCATTCAGCCGGTGCGTAAACCGCGTCCACCGACCAGCCCTGAGGCGGACAGCAACGAATTCATCGAGGCGGCCACCGTACGTTGAAGGCTGACGTCGCGGCGCCCCGGCCTGGGGCGCACGATCTTAGAAATCTCGCTTGTAGAAGATGTCCAGCGAGCTGGCCAGTCCACTGGCGGCTTCCACGTACACTTTCTTGCTGAGCTTGTAGCGCAGGGCGATGGTGCTGGCCGGCTCGAACACGCCGACCCCATAGCGCAGGCTCAGGCGCTCGGTCAGGTTGCCGCTGGCGACTACGCTGGTGCTATTGCCCGAGCCTTGGGTATCAAGCTGGAAGTCATCGATGCCCAGCCGCGAGGCCAGGCCACCGGTGAGGCCGGCACTGCCGGCGAGCCCCAGGCCCAACGCCGCCTCCGCGAGCATGTTGTTGTCTTGCCCGGAATTGCCCAACGGACGCCCGAGTACCAGGTAGGACAACGCCTGCTCCTGGCTCATGGCCGGTTCCGAGAACACCGTGGTGGTGGGTTGCTCGGCGCTGCCGCTGAGGCGGATACCGGCAGTGACCTCGTTCACCTGACGGATCGCTTCGATGTCCAGGTAGGGCTGGTCGATGGGCCCGGCGAATAGCAGCCGGGCGCGGCGGATGGTCAGGCGCTGGCCATAGGCACGGTAGCGACCGTCGGCCAGGCTCAGCTCGCCGCGGGTGTCGAGGTTGTCGCCGATGTGTACATGGCCCAGCAGATTGGCGGTCAGGCCGAAACCGCTGAACGACAGCTTGTCGCGACCGACCTCGACGTCGATATCCATGGCCACCGCCATGGGTGCCTCGCCCTGCTCGGTCTGCTGACCGACGATCACCGTGTCATCCGACACCTTGACCGTGGAAGGCGGCAGCTCGCGCACGGTGATCTTGCCTTTGGGCACCTGCACCTTGCCGGTCACCGCCAACTTCTCGCCAGCCAGGCGAATACGCAGGTCGGGCGCGACTTCGAGCGCCGCGTATGGCTCGACGCTGACCGGCAGTTGCTGGCCCTGGAGCCGCAGATCGACGGCCAAAGCCTGACCCCAGGTCATGTCGCCGGTCAATTGCCCGCGACCGGCCTCGCCGCTGCGCCAGTCGCCGTTGATCTGCACCTGCTCACCGGCGATCAGCGCCCGCAGCGACAAGGCTTCCAGGCTGACCGGCAATTCGGCGCCACTGACGTGTCCGCCGCTGAGCTGGACAGTGCCGTTGACCTGCGGCGTCAGCAACGTGCCGGACAGCCGACCCTCGCCATTGAGCTGGCCAGCCAGGCGCTCGACCATCGGCAGGAACGGACGGGCGATCGACAGGTCGACGCCGGAGAGACGGAAATCGCCAGACAACGGTTTGTCGCGCCCCAGCGGATCGATGCGCGTGGACAGGTTCAACTGACCCAGCCGCTCGCCGCGAAACACCAAGGTGGTGTCTACCTGACGCGGCGCCAGGGTGCTGTCCAAGCGCAGCGTCTGATAAGGGAAATCGACCCAGCGACCACTGTCGCGCACGCGCAGCGTGCCGCCACTGGCATCCACGCGCACCGTACCCTTCGGCCCGCTGGCCGGGATATCCAGGTTGATGTCGGCGTTGAGCATGCCTTGCCAGGCGAAGTCCTTGGGTAACCACTGGGCCAGGCTGTCGATGGGGAACTGTTTGAGGTGATAACGCAGTCGCGGCTCCGGCGCCAGGCGCTGGTCGTCGCCGCACAGGCTGGCCTGGCCGGAGCGCCAGCAATGGCTGGCGAAGTCGATCTGACCATTGGCCAGGCGCTGCACGCGCGCCGGGGCCTGTAGTTGCCAGTCCTGGCCACCGGCCTGGACCCGGCCGGTGGCCAGCCTACCGCGCCAGTCGCCCTTGGCCAGTGTGCCGTCGAGCGCAAGGTTCAGCTTGAGTTGCGGGCCGTCGAGCGCAAGGCTCAGCGCCTGCTGACGAATGTCGCCCTTGCCGCTGAGGTCCAGATTACCCAAGGCGGTCTCGCCCAGGCGGATAGCGCCGACCTTGAGCGTGACCACGCCTCGCTGGGCATTGTCCAGGCGCGCGTCCAGGTCCAGCCGTTGAATGCGATTGTCGGCCTGGGCCAATTGCTGACCCTGCAGCGTCAAACTGCCCTGCGGCGCAGCCAGGGTTCCGGCCAGATCGAGGCGACCTTTGGCCTGCCCTTGCAGGCGCGGCCAGAGCTGCCCCAAACGGGGCAGGTCGAGGTCGATGCGCCCGGCCAGGCGCTGCTGCAGGCTGCCGCTGCCGGTAATACGGTTGTCGCCCAACTGGATCGCCAGCGTGCCCAGAGTCCAGGCATCCCCTGCCCCCTTGGCGTCTGCCTTGAGCTGCGCAGGTTGACCACGCAGGCGCCCCTTCAGATCGAGCTCGGCATCGAGCTGCAACCGCTCGTTCTTCAACTCACCCTTGCTGCGCAGCGGCCCTGCCAGCGTACCTGGCAGTTCAGCGACCCAATAGGCCGGGTCGAGTGCCGATACGTTCAGATCGACATCCCACGCCAGGGTATCGGCGAACTGGATGCCGACGCTGCCCGCCGCCCGCCCTTGACCAGCCACCAATTCGAGCTTGGGCAAACGCACCTGGCCCAGATCTCCCGCGAACGGGCTGGCCACACTGAACGCCCCCGCCGGGCCTTCCAGATTGCCGGTGAACTCGCCCTCGTAGCGGCCGTCGCGATACGCCACCTGCGCCTTGAAGCGCTTGAGCGTCACTTCAGGCGCCTCTGGCAGCGGGTACAGGCGCAACCAGGGGAAATCGAGCCAGTCGACAGTGGCATCGGCCTGCACGCCCTGCTCCCAGTCAGCCGTGGCCTGAAGCCGGAGGCGCTGCGTGTCACTGGCGGTCAGGTCCAGGGCATCAAGGCGCGCTCCTTTGGCATCGACCTTGCCGTTCAACGCCAGCGCGATCGGCCCTTGCTCGGCCGGCAGGCTCGCCGTGCCCTCGAGCCGATAACCCTCGAGCAGATCCCCGGTTGCCAACAGTTGAAGTTGGTTCAGTTGCAGCGGTGCGGGCAACGCGGCAGACGGCCGGAACCCATCGGCACGAATGCGCAGCCTTGCGGGCACATGCTCGGCCAGCGCTTGCAGCTCACCGTCGATTTTGGCTTGCAGGTAACCGCTGCTGGTGCCGTCGAGCGCCAGCGTCTTGAGCAGATCGCCTTTGGCGTTGAGCATCAACTGCCACGCCTGACCGTCAACCGCAGGCAGTTGCAGCGTGGCATCGGCATCGAGCGGCCAATCGCCCTCGGGCAACACGGTACCTTGCAGGCTCAGGTGCAGATCGTCGCGCTGCAACTGCAAGTGGTCGATGCGCATGCCCTGTCCGGTCCAGTGCGCCGCCAGTTGCAGATCGCCGAGCAAGTCGCCGCCATCGAGGCGCAGTTGGCCCACCTTTACCTCACCCAACTCGATGGCGATCGGCAAGCGCAGGTCAGGCAGTTTCAGAGGGCCACTGTCGGTCTGCTCGGCGCTGGGGGCAAAGGCCATGTCGATACGCTCGGCCTGCAGGCGCTGGACACACAAGGTGGCGCGCAACAAACAGGCAGGCGACCAGTGCAGTTGCGGCGCCTGCAGTTCGACGCGGCTTGCGTCCTGTGTCCAGACCAGGCGACTGGCCTGCCATTGCCCGCCCAGCGTGCCTTGGAAGTCGTCGACCTGCAGGCCCGGCACCCAACCTAGCACCCAGCGACTGCCCGCCTGGGTGCCGAGCACCAAGGTCAGCGCGAGCACCATCAACAGCAGCAGGCCGAGCAGTCCCAACAGCAGCGGCGTGATCACCCGCCTCACAGTTCAGGCCCCATGGAAAAGTGCACACGGAAACCGCCGTCATCATCGAGCGCACGCGCCAGGTCCAGGCGCAGCGGACCGACTGGCGACACCCAGCGCACGCCGATGCCGACCCCTGTCTTGAGGCTGGGCAGCTCCAGCGAATTGAAGGCGTTGCCTTGGTCGACGAAGGTTGCCACGCGCCATTTCTCCGTGATCGAGTACTGGTATTCGACACTGCCGGCAACCAGGTAACGGCCACCGATGCGGTCGCCCTGGCTGTTCTTCGGCGACAGTGTCTGGTAGTCATAGCCGCGCACGCTCTGGTCACCACCGGCAAAGAAACGCAGCGACGGCGGCATTTTCTTCTCATAGCCGTTGGTGGCGCTGCCGCCGAACTGCACACGCCCGAGCACGCGATGGTTTTGCCCCAAGGTGGTCAGGCCCTTGAGCAGGACGTTGCCATGCACCAGGTTGGTGTCGGACACCAGCCCTTCCTTGGCCACCTGGACGTCGAACTGCAGGCGGTAACCATTGTGCGGGTCGATGCGGTTGTCGCTGCGCAGGTACGAGTAGCTAATGCCAGGCATCAGCAGGTTGCTCAGGCCGGAGTCGTCACCCAGTCGGTATTCCTCGCGCTGATACTTGAGTGAAATCACCCGCTGCCAGCCGCTGGGCAGCTTGCTGTGCCACTCCGGGCCGACCGTCAACAGCTTGCTCAACGTGTCGGTGCCAGAGAGTTCTTCGTTCTGGTAGCCACCGGCAAAGCGCAGTTTGTCGGTCAACGGTGGGTCCAGGGGTACGTCATACCAGAGGCCGACGTTCTGTCGGGGGCCGGAAATCTCGGTTTCCCAGCCATAGCTGTGGCCCTGAGGGTTGACCCAGTGCCGCGTCCAGTTGGCTTTGCCGCGCGGCCCGACGTCGGTGGAAAAACCCAGTCCCAGACCCAAGGTGCGCGGTTTGCGGGTATCGAGTTGCACCGCCACTGGCACCACGTCGTCAACGGCTGCCGTGGGCGCAGCATCCACCCGCACGCCCTCGAAGTAGCCGCTGGACTGCAGGTCGTTGTTCAGCTCGGCGACCAGCTCCGAGTCATAGGGCGTGCCGGGCTTGAAGCCCACCATGCGCTGTAGCAGATCGTCGTCCAGTGGCGCGTCGCCGCCGAATGTGACCTTGCCCAGGCGATAGCGCGGACCGCTCTGATACACCAGTTCAATATCGGCGACGCCGGCGCGGGGATCCACGGCCAGGCGTTGGCGGGCAAACCGACCGTCGAAGAAGCCATAGCGCGAGGCCTGGTTCTGGATCAGGCGCTTGGCGTCCTCGTAGGCACCGTGATTCAGTTGCTCGCCTTGACGCAAGGCCCGGCTGTCCGGGACTCGGAACGCCTTCAGCTCGCTGGCCGGACCTTCGATACGCACTTGCACGTTGCGCAGGCGCACCGGCTCGCCGGGCTCGACCCGGATGATCAATTGCAAAGGCTGATCAGGCTTGCTCGGGGGCTGGACCTGGGCGTCGATCTGCGCCTGGTAGTAGCCCAGCGCCTGGGCCGCCTTGCGCGCCTGTTCCTCGGCTCCGCGACTGAAGCGCAGCAAGGCGTCCTCGTCACGATCGCCGAGGCTGCCGATATAGCCTTCAATGTTCGCCTGCAGCGCCTTGTTGGCCGGTTTCACCCGCACCACCAATTCACTCTGGCCCCATGCTGTACAGCTGGCGGCGAGCAACAGCACGCCCCAGCCAAATCGTCCTGAATACGTCATGGCGGGCATGCTACCAGAGCGAAGCGGCAGCGTAAGCCGCGCCTGTCGCGATCAAGACGCTATCGTTTTGACTGACGACGGATTCGGATTGAAGAACACCCGTTCGTTGACACTGCCGAGTGCAAGCTCTCCAACCTCCTGATACCCCATGCGCTCGCAGAACCCGTAGTAATGCGGGTTGCCGGTGCTGAGCACGACGCCTTGCGTCTCCAGGTCCTTCGCGCACCAGTCATGCACCGCCTGCAAGAGTTGTTCGGCGTAGTGCTGGCCCTGAACCTGTGGATGCACGCCCAGCAACGACAGCACATGCACTTGCTGGGTGGGCAGGCAGGCGGCCAGCGCTGCCTGATACGCCAGGTAGCGACGGGTGCTGCGCCGACCTGCGCCGATCAACATACGCAGGCGCCACATCCAACTGTCGGCCACACCCAGACGGCGCTGGGGCGGCGCGATCAATGCCACGGCGATCAAGCGGTCGTCGACCAGCAAGCCCAGCGCCGGCAGTTGCATATAGAAGTGCTGGCGCACCCAGGCGCGTATCATTGCGCGCAATCGCCGCTGGTAACCGCCGCGTTGGGCGTCGAACAGCCAGGCGAAGGTCGGCTCCGAGGGATAAGCGTCATAGAGCAGCCTGCGCACTTCGCGGCGATAACCATCGTCGAGCAGGCAGAGGCGGGCTGGGGCGGCGGACATGGCGAAGATCCTTCTGGAAGGTGCGGGTCAGAGCTTTTGAGGCACGCCATGGCGCATCGTTCCACCGTCGTTGCGGTACTGGAGAGCCGCCCAGAAGCTCAGGCTGGTGATGACTGCGGATGTCAGCTAGCATCCCTGGCTTTTACCAGGACCGCCTTAGCCATGAAGATCGTCTCGTTCAACATCAACGGCCTGCGCGCCCGCCCGCACCAGTTGGCCGCGCTGATCGAGAAGCATCAGCCGGATGTCATCGGCCTGCAGGAAACCAAGGTCAGCGACGAGCAGTTCCCGCTGGCCGAGGTCCAGGCCCTGGGCTATCACGTGCACTTTCATGGGCAGAAAGGCCACTATGGCGTCGCCCTGCTCTCGCGGCGCGAACCGCTGTCGTTGGTCAAGGGTTTCAGCACCGATGAAGACGATGCCCAGCGTCGTTTCATCTGGGGCACCTTCGCCGATGACAATGGCGCCGCCATCACCATCATGAACGGCTACTTTCCTCAGGGGGAAAGCCGCGACCACCCCACCAAGTTCCCAGCCAAGCAACGCTTCTACAGCGATCTGCAAGCCTTGCTGGAGGGTCAGTTCCACAACGACCAGCCCTTGGTGGTGATGGGCGACGTGAACATCTCCCCCCAGGACTGCGACATCGGCATCGGCGCGGACAACGCCAAGCGTTGGCTCAAGACCGGCAAGTGCAGCTTCCTGCCGGAAGAGCGTGAATGGATGGAACGCCTCAAGGGCTGGGGTCTGGTCGACAGCTTCCGCCACCTGCACCCAGAGGTGGCGGACCGCTTCAGTTGGTTCGATTACCGCAGCCGCGGTTTCGAGGACGAGCCCAAGCGTGGCCTGCGCATCGACCTGATCATGACCTCGCAGGCGTTGCTACCGCGACTCAAGGACGCCGGCGTGGACTACGAACTGCGGGGCATGGAAAAACCGTCCGACCATGCACCGATTTGGCTGGAGTTGGCTTGACCGCCGTGCATCGATGAGTCAACTGCGCAGAAAGGCCTCGACCTGCTGCGCGGCGCTCACCGGATCCTGTTGCATGAAGCAGTGCCCGCCCGCGACCGACTGCTCACTCACATGGCGATTGCGCGCCGCCAGGCGTCGAGCCGACTCGGCAACGAACGGATAGCTCTGTTCGCCGTGCAGGATCCGCGTTGGCGTGACGATCTGCTCCAGGCTCGGCCACAGGCGCGACGGCCAGGAACTGAATACCTCCACCTCGCGGCTGGGCCGACACTTGAGCACCACGGCATTGGAACAATCGCCCAACGCGTGGCCCACATAAGCCTGCAGCGACGCTTCGCTCCACCCTTTGAAGATGCCCCGTCCGTGCAGCGACGCCAGCGCCGCCTCACGGTCCGGCCAGTGACTGCGCCGGGTGGCGGCTTTGCGGGCCAGGCCATGTCGGCGATTCAGGCCCAACAGCGCCAGGATGCGCATGACCGCGATCATGCGTGTGCTGAACAACACCGGGTCGAGTAGCACGGCACGCGCGAACAACTGTGGCTGCCGGGCCAGAATCAATGCGGTCAGCACGCCACCGAAACTGTGCCCGGCGGCATACCGCGGTACCTCGCCGAACATCGACCGCCCCGCCTCGAAGGCTTCTACCACCAACTCCGCTGAGCGGTTCCAACCGCGAAACGCCCCGCCATGATCGCTATCGCCATGCCCCTGGACATCGCACAGCCACAGGTCGAAGTGCTCGCCGAGGCGCATCAGCAACGGCTCGTAAGCCAGGCAACAGAAGCCGTTGCCATGCAGAAAATGCAACAGCGGCTTGCCGCTGGGCGCCGAGTGCCAGCCTCGCAAGGTGAAGCCGTCGGAGCAGTCGTGGGACCAAGGAATCAATTGCATCGGGGGCGGCACTCGTCGAACTACGAAAACGACGATTCTACAAACAGCAGCGGATACAACGAAATCACCAGCAACACGGCCATCAGGACATTGAACAGCACCAGCCAGCGAGGATTGCGCAGCACGTTGCGCAACGCGCTGCCGAACATGACCCAGATGCCGACGCTCGGCAGGTTCACCAACGCGAACAGCACGGCAATCACCACAACGTTCACGGCATAGCCTTGGGCCGGGGTATAGGTGGTGATTGCCCCAACAGCCATCACCCAGGCTTTTGGATTGACCCACTGGAACGCCGCCGCGCCCCAGAAACTCATGGGGCTGCGCGTGCTCTGAGCCTCGCCGGATAGCGGGCCGGAGGTGGCGATTTTCCATGCAAGGTAAAGCAGGTACGCCGCGCCGACATAGCGCAGCACGCTATACAGCGGCGGCCAGGCTTTGAAGAGCTCACCCAGGCCAAAACCCACACCCAGCACCATCAGCATGAAGCCAATGCTGATGCCCATGGCATGGGGAATCGAGCGACGGACACCGAAGTTCACTCCCGAGGCAAGCAACAAGGTGTTATTCGGCCCTGGGGTGATGGATGAAACGAAGGCGAAAAGAATGAAGGCGCTGAGTAGTTCGTAGGAGCCAAGCATGGCGTGCAAGTCCGTCAGAGGATGATTATCGAGTCGCACAACACTATCTATCCTTGATCGACCCCAACCCATACAGTTGTTGAAAATTAGCCCATAACACATAACTGTTCATTCGCTACTGATGCCCCCCGCCCCCCCCAAATCCCGACCAATCTCAGCGACTCGGCAACGCCAGCCTTACCCGCTACGCTAGGCGCTTGTCTTTCAAGGAATGCCCCATGAGCCTGACCATTCGTCCAGCCCAGCGCAGCGACGCCGCACAGATCCTCGATTTCATCACTGAGCTTGCGGACTACGAGCGAGCCCGAGACCAGGTGGTAGCCAGCGTCACCGACATCGAACGCAGCCTGTTCGATGACGGCAGCACCGTACACGGACTGATCTGCGAACGTGACGGTCAGCCCATCGGCTTTGCCGTCTTCTTCTATAGCTACTCCACCTGGTTGGGCCGCAACGGTATCTACCTCGAAGACCTGTACATCACCCCTGAGCACCGTGGTGACGGCGCCGGTCGCCAACTACTGCGCCACATCGCCCGCGAAGCGCTGGCCAAAGGCTGTGCGCGCCTGGAGTGGAGCGTACTGGACTGGAACACGCCAGCCATCGGCTTCTACGAGGCGCTGGACGCACAAGCCCAGTCTGAATGGATTCGCTACCGACTAGAGGGTGAACGTCTGCTTAACTTCGCCGCAGGGTGATGCGCGGAACAGACAAGTGGGCAATGTGTTACCCGCACAGCGTCGGCGGCCGACAAGCGGGTAACACGGAAACAATTTGAGAGGTTCGTGCGCGCTTCCCGCACTGCCTGAAAACGGCAAGCTACTGATTTTAAAGAAAATTAAAAAGTTGGCACGCCACCTGCTATATCTCTGGCACAACAAAAATAAAAAATCGCGACACACCCAATAAAAACAACATGCACCGGCTCTGACATAACAAGAACAACACGGCAGAGGCGCAGCAAGCAGATTTTTTTGGAGTAGGCAGCAATGTGGGGTTCGCCCCCGGTTCGACACAGAACAACAAAACTACCTTCAGGTAGCGACAGTCAGGATCGAATGCAGGCCAGCGCTCAAAAAAATACGTTTGCTCTTGGCCCCAGATAGGGGCCCGGCTACACCGGAACCGGCTGACAAAAACAACAACAGGCCGGTTTTGAATAATAATAAAAGAGCAGGCAACAACACCTAGAGGGGAGCTTCGGCTCCCCTCAGTGTTTCCGACCACCCTCCTCGTCCTTCTTCTCCTCGTTCTCGTCTTCCACCTTGCCCACCAACAGCGGCATGCTGGCCAGTACCAGCAATGCCAGCACGGTGCTCACCAAGGCCGTCGCTTCGCGCCCCATGCCCGCTGCCGTGCCGATGGCGGCAGTCATCCACAGCCCCGCGGCAGTGGTCAGGCCCTTTACATGACTGGTGTCACGTCCATTGCCCTTGAGGATGGTGCCTGCACCGAGAAAACCGATGCCTGCAACGATGCCCTGGATCACTCGACTGAGCGCCTGATCGTCGGCACCGGCCATACCCGGCGCCAATACGAACAACGCCGCGCCCATGGACACCAGCATGTGGGTGCGCACTCCCGCCGATTTCCCACGATGCTCACGTTCGAAGCCCAACACGGCCCCAAGCACTGCGGCCATCATCAGACGCACGACGATCCGCGTGACCTCGCTTTCATCGGTAATGTCGGCGAATTCGGCCACTACGGCCTGCCACACGTTTTCCCAGATCCGCTCCACGCACAGTCCTCAGAAGGCTTCATGGAAGGTGGACCGCACACCCTGCCAGGAGTGCGACGGCGATGCAGAAACCTCGCCACCCACAAGGTCGAAGACTCAAACCACAGGAGAGAAAGGCCATGCCCGTACACATCGACGACCACAAGCGCTGCACCTTGTCCGGTGACACCGTCACCATCGAAGGCCTGGGCCACGAGGTCGAGATCGTCACCGACGCGCACCTGCGCATGTCGGTGGCCATTCTCGCCGGCGAACGCTTCCCGATCACCGAAGCCGAGGCCGATGCGCTCACCGTGGCGGGTGCGGTGGATAGTCGCAGACATCTGAAGAACAGTGGCCCAGGCTCGATAATCTAAGGGTTCGAGTGGGTTACAGCGCATTCTGATATGGTTTTTATCACCCGACCTGAGCCTGTGCTGAAAACAGATCGGGGGCCATAGTGCCCGGGCCTGATAGAGGCCTGATGAGCGAACCACCATGAGCGAGAGAGTGCCCTTCCGAGTCATCCACATCGAACCCGCCGCCACGCCAGCACGACAGAACGCTGACGGGCAGATCCAGACCCGCAGCTTCAAAGGCGTATACCGCAACGTGCGCATCGGTTTCGCCGGCCTGCTGTTCGCGCTGTTCTTCGGTACCGCCTGGCTGAACTGGAACGGGCGCCAGGCCGTGCTGTGGGACTTGGCCGAGAGCAAGTTCCACATCTTCGGCGCCACGTTCTGGCCGCAGGACTTCATCCTGCTCTCTGCGCTGCTGATCATTTGCGCCTTCGGCCTGTTCGCCATCACCGTATTCGCTGGACGGGTCTGGTGCGGTTACAGCTGCCCGCAGAGCGTCTGGACCTGGCTGTTCATGTGGTGCGAGAAAGTTACCGAAGGCGACCGCAACCAGCGCATCCGCCTGGCCGCCGCACCCTGGAGCCTCAACAAACTGGCTCGCCGTGCTTCCAAGCACGGCCTGTGGCTGGCGATCGGGGTGATAACCGGCCTGACCTTCGTTGGCTACTTCACACCCATCCGGGCACTGGCCAGTGAGCTGTTGAGCTTCGAGCTGGGGGGTATCGCACTGTTCTGGATCCTGTTCTTCACCGCTGCCACCTACCTCAATGCCGGTTGGCTGCGCGAAGCGGTATGTATGCACATGTGCCCGTATGCGCGTTTCCAGAGCGTGATGCTCGACAAGGATACCCTGGCCGTGGCCTACGACCCGCGTCGCGGCGAATCGCGCGGCCCACGCAGAAAAGGCAGCGACCCGCGCGCGCAGCAATTGGGCGACTGCATCGATTGCACCTTGTGCGTGCAGGTCTGCCCCACCGGCATCGACATCCGCGACGGTTTGCAGATGGCCTGCATCGGCTGCGCGGCCTGCATCGACGCGTGCGACACGGTCATGGACAAAATGGGTTACCGGCGCGGCCTGATCGGCTACAAGTCCGAGCACAGCCTGCAGGGTGGCACCACCCACTGGCTGCGTCCGCGCCTGCTAGGCTACGCCACGGCCCTGGTGGTGATGATCGGCGCACTGGTGATCGCGCTGCAGATGCGGCCGATGGTGTCCATGGACGTGATCAAGGACCGCGGATTGTTCCGCGAGAACGCCCAAGGCCAGATCGAGAACATCTACCTGCTCAAGATCATCAACAAAACCCAGCAACCGCAGCGTTACGCGCTGAGCCTGGTCGATGCCGACGGTTTCGTCCTGCAGGGCAAACGCGAGCTGTCCATTGCCGCCGGGGAGATGAGCGAATTGCCGGTGTCCGTGGCGATGCTGGCCGAGCGACCTGCCAGCAGTTCGGTGGACCTCACCTTCGAAGTGCAGGACCTCGACCAGCCGCAGGTGTACAGCCGCGCGCGCAGCCGATTCGTCGCGCCCCTGAACCGCTGATCCCTTACACTGCCGCCCACCTTGCGTGCCCAGCCAGAAGTCCAAGAACGATGAAACGCTACGAACGCTTTGCCGACGACATCGCTGAATTGATCCGCTCCGGGGTGCTTGGCCCTGGCCAGCGCGTGCCTTCGGTGCGCTATGCCAGCCAGACCCACGGGGTCAGCCCATCCACCGTGTTTCAGGCCTACTACCTGCTGGAACGCCGCGGGCTGATACGCGCCCGACCGCGTTCGGGCTATTTCGTCAATGCCCATGCGCCCCGTCAGTTCAGCGAGCCGCAGGCGCAGGCGCCGGTCAGCGAGTCCACCGACGTCGACGTCAGCGACCTGGTGTTTTCGATCCTCGACTCGATCAAGGACCCGCACACCGTGCCCTTCGGCTCGGCCTTCCCCAGCCCGACGCTGTTTCCACTGCAACGCCTGTCGCGCTCGCTGGCCAGCGCCAGTCGGGCCATGGATCCGCGCGTCGTGGTCACCGACCTGTCGCCGGGCAATCCGCAACTGCGCCGTCAGATCGCCCTGCGCTACATGGTCGCCGGGCTGATGCTGCCAATGGAGGAGTTGCTGATCACCAACGGGGCGCTCGAAGCGCTCAATCTGTGCCTGCAAGCGGTCACCGAGCCGGGCGACCTGGTCGCCATCGAGGCGCCCGCGTTCTATGTCTGCCTGCAGGTGCTCGAACGTCTGAAGCTCAAGGCGGTGGAAATCCCGGTGCACCCACGTGAAGGTATGGACCTGGACGTATTGGCGCAGACCCTGGAGAAACACCCGATCAAGGCCGTGTGGTCGATGACCACCTTCCAGAACCCGGTCGGCGCGAGCATGCCCGAGGCCAAGAAACAGGCACTGGTGGACCTGCTGCACCGGCATCAGGTGCCGTTGATCGAAGACGATGTCTATGCCGAGTTGTATTACGCACGCCAGGCCCCCAAGCCCGCCAAGGCCTTTGACCGCGACGGTCTGGTAATGCACTGCGGATCGTTTTCCAAGAGCCTGGCGCCCGGCTACCGGGTTGGCTGGGTCGCTGCCGGGCGTTACGCGCAGAAGATCGAACGGCTCAAGTTGATGACCTCGCTGTGCGCCTCGATGCCCGCACAGGCCGCCATCGCCGACTACCTGCAGCATGGCGGCTACGACCGTCACCTGCGCAAGTTGCGCTACGCCCTGGAGGGCCAGCAGTCCAGCATGCTGGCGGCTATCGCTCGACATTTCCCGGCCCAGACCCGCGTCAGCCAACCGTCCGGCGGCTATTTCCTGTGGCTCGAACTGCCTGAGCGAATGGATGCGCTCAAGCTGTTCCACATGGCCCTGGCCCAAGGCATCAGCATCGCGCCAGGGCCGATCTTCTCGCCGACGCGGCGCTTCGGCAACTGCATAAGGCTGAACTACGGCTCGCCTTGGGACACCACCTGCGAACAGGCGATGCAGACCCTGGGGCGCATCGTCAGCTCGTTCTGAGTGCAGCACCAGGGCGGCAGCGATCAGCGTCTATAGTGAGGACTCGCCGCCTGGAGAACTGACGCCATGTCCACCCTGCCCGCACATCCACCTGATCCCTATACGCTGGCGTGGCACCGCCAGCAGGCGCGCGCGGCCATGCTCGAGGAAGGCATGAAGGAGCAGTGCTTCGAGCTGCTCTGTCAGCAGATGAACGAGGGGTTCTGCATTGTCGAAATGATCGACACCCCACGCGGCCCACTCAGCGACTATCGGCACCTCTACCTGAATGCCGCCAGCGTGCGCCACGCGGGTTATCACCGCCACCTGGGCGTAACCGTTCGCGAGCTCATCCCCGATGAGGCCGAGGTGTGGATCGAACGCTTCGCCGAGGTACAACGTACTGGAGTCAGCAGTACCTTCGTTCACGAACTCAAGGAAGCCCGTCGACTGCTGGCCGTTTCCGTCTATCGATTGGAGCCGACGAGCAAGCGTCGCCTGGGCGTGATCTTTCGCGATCAGTCGTCCAGCGACTTGCTGCTCAGCCGTTATGAGCTGCTCGAACAACGCATCGATGCGGCCCAGGCCGAGCGCAAACTGTTCGGCGATGTGCTCGACAGCAGCCTGGCCAACGTGCTGGTGATGGACAACAACCTGATTCTGCGCGCCATCAACCGGACCGCGCGGGCCACGTTCCAGCGCGAGCATCACTACGTCCCGCAGATCGGCGAGACGCTGGAACAGGCCCTCGCCCCTCTGCCAGAGGCCAGCAAGCTGATGCTGCCGCTGTGGCGCCGGGCCCTGAGCGGGGAATCCGTGGTTCACGTCATCAGCATTGGTGATGGGCCCCTCCTGCGCCACTATGAATTGCGCATGAGCTGCCTGCGCAACGATGAGCAGCAGATCATCGGCGCTTATCTGTTCGCCTATAACATCACCGAACGGGTCAACGAACAGGAGCGGCTGCGCGAGGCCGAGCAGGCCCTGCGTCAGTCGCAGAAGATGGAAGCGGTCGGTCAGCTCACCGGCGGTATCGCTCATGACTTCAACAACCTGTTGGGCAGCATACAAGGTGCACTGGAGCTGGCCCGGCAACGCCTGCGCGAATCGCGCGCGGACGATGCCGCGCAGTTGCTCGACAGCGTGCAACAAGACACTGGCCGCGCGGCCTCGCTGGTGCAGCGCTTGCTGGCCTTTTCACGCCAGCAGACCTTGCAACCCCAAGCCATCCATATCCAACACCTGGTCAGCGGGTTGATGCCGCTGATCAAGAGCTCGGTCGGCGGCCGCGTGCAACTGATCGACCGCACCCAGCCTGACCTGTGGCTGACCTGCGTCGACCCCCCGCAACTGGAAAGCGCCCTGCTCAACCTGTGCCTGAATGCCCGCGATGCCATGCCCGAGGGCGGCGCCGTGTCCATTCAGTGCGAAAACATCGACATGGATCCGCAGCTCGCCGCAGGCCTGGACGCTGCACCGGGCGAGTACCTGCACCTGGCCGTGGCCGACCAGGGCGAGGGCATGACGCAGGAGGTGGCCGAGCGAGCCATCGATCCGTTCTTCACCACCAAGCCACTGGGACAGGGCACGGGCCTGGGGCTTTCGATGGTGTACGGCTTCGTGCGCCAGTCAGGCGGGCAGATGCAGATTCAAAGCACGCCGGGACAGGGCACGACCGTGCACCTCTATCTGCCACGCCACCACTCGACACCTCAACGCACCGTGTTGCTGATCGAGGATCAACCGGCAATGCGCCTGGTGATGCAGGAGTACCTGGAGGACGCGGGCCACAGAGTTCACACCAGCCTCTCGGGCAACGAAGCGTTGTGCGCCGTGCAGCAAGGGCTGCGACCGAACCTGCTGATTTGCGACGCACGCGTGCTACGCCATGAAACCGGCTTGCGCTTGCTCCAGGCAGCGCGGCAGGTGAATCCGGCACTCAAGGTGCTGGTTCTGGCCGAGCCGGGTGAAGCCGTCGACCTGCACGGCGATACGCACGTTGAGGTGCTCAACCGGCCGGTCAATGTCGAGGCGTTGGTAGGCCGGACGACGTCAATGCTCGAAGCACTGAAGGTGTCTTGAAACGCACAAGCCGCTGCGTCGGCAGTGAACGCCCGGCCTGCTGAAATCTCGCTTCAATGACCTGCCGAGGCTGGCCCCGCCTTGGCCGTGAACGGCGGCTTGGCCAGCCACACGAGCAGGATCAAGGCGCCGAAGACCCAGGTGAGCAAGGTGAAATAGTCCACCGTGGACATCATGTAGGCTTGACTGTTGAGGATCTGCTCGAGCTGCGCATAGCTCTGCGGGCTCGCCCCGCCCAGCTGAGCCAACGTGTGCCGGGTCGCCGGGTCGTATTGGCTGATGTGCTCGCTCAGGTAAGCATGGTGCTGATCGGCCCGACGAATCCAGATCCAGGTGGTCAGCGATGCGGCGAAGCTGCCGCCCAGGGTGCGCAGGAACGTCGCCAGGCCAGAACCGTCGGCGATCTGCTGGGGAGGCAGGTCCGAGAGCAGAATGCTCAAGGTGGGCATGAAGAACAGTGCGACGCCAATCCCCATGAACAACTGCACCAGGGCGATGTGCAGGAAATCCACTTCGCTGGTGAAACCGGCGCGCATGTAGCAACTGGCGCCGATCGCCAGGAACGCCAGACCGGCCAGTAGGCGCAGGTCGAAGCGATGGGCGTATTTGCCGACGAAGGGCGACATGATCACCGGCAGCAGACCGATGGGCGCGACTGCCAGGCCGGCCCAGGTCGCGGTGTAGCCCATCTGCGTCTGCAGCCACTGGGGCAGGATCAGGTTGATGCCGAAGAACCCCGAGTAGCCACCGACGAGCACCAAGGTGCCGATGCGGAAATTGCGGTGCACGAACAAGCGCAGATTGACCACCGGATGACGATCGGTCAGTTCCCAGATCACGAACACGGCCAGGAACACCGCCGAGATGAGGCTCCCGGCAACGATGAACGATGACTCGAACCAGTCCAGGTCATTGCCCTTGTCGAGCACCACCTGCAAGGCACCCACGCCAACGATCAGCGTCAGCAGCCCGACGTAGTCCATGGGCTGACGACTGGTGGTCACCGGCCGCGCGCTCATCTGCTGGCGCACCACCGCAGCGGCGAACAGGCCGATGGGCACGTTGATGAAGAAGATCCAGGGCCAACTGTAGCTGTCGGTGATCCATCCGCCGAGAATCGGTCCGGCAATCGGCGCCACCACCGTGACCATCGCCAGCAGCGCCAAGGCCATGCCGCGCTTGGCAGGCGGGTAGACCGCGATCAGCAACGTCTGGGTCATCGGGTACAGCGGCCCGGCGACCACCCCCTGCAGGACGCGAAAGCCCACCAGTTCCGGCATGGATTGCGCGATACCGCACAGGAACGAGGCCAGCACGAACAGCAGCGTGGCCCAGATGAACAGCTTGACCTCACCGAAGCGTCGGCTCAGCCAGCCGGTCAGCGGCAAGGCGATAGCATTGCTCACCGCGAATGAAGTGATGACCCAGGTGCCCTGCTCGTAGCTCACCCCCAGGTTGCCGGAAATGGTCGGCAGCGCCACGTTGGCGATGGTGGTATCCAGCACCTGCATGAACGTCGCCAGCGACAACCCGATGGTCGTCAGCAGCAGACTCGGCGGGGTGAACTGAGCGGGGGCGCCGTTGCTCATTGCGACGCCGTCTTGCCGCTGGCGGCGCTGTTGTCATGAATCAGCTTGGCGATCAGGCGGTCGGCCTCGGCCAGTTGGCGGTCGTACACTTCGGTGGCATAGCTGGCCTGCTGCGGCGGTTGCTGGGCCAGGGTCGGACCGCTCTGGTCGTGCAGGTCGACCTCGACCACGGTCGACAAGCCGATACGCAGCGGGTGCGTCTTGAGCTGTTCTGGGTCCAGGTGCACGCGCACGGGTACCCGCTGGACGATCTTGATCCAGTTGCCGGTGGCGTTCTGTGCAGGCAGCAAAGCGAACGCGCTGCCGGTACCGGCGCCGAGGCTGTCGACGGTGCCGCGGTAGATGACGTCGCTGCCGTAGAGGTCGGCAGTGACTTCCACCGGCTGACCGATGCGCATATCCCGCAGTTGGGTTTCCTTGAAGTTGGCGTCGATCCACACCTGATTCAGCGGGATCACCGCCATGGTCGCGGTGCCCGGCTGCAGGCGCTGGCCAAGCTGCACGGTACGCTTGGCGACGTAGCCGGTGACCGGCGCCACCAGCGTGGTACGGGCATTGTCCAGATAGGCCTGACGCAAGTCCGAAGCGGCAGCAAGCACATCCGGGTGCGAAGCGACCACGGTGTCATCGACCAGCGCCGTGCTGGTGTTGAGTTGCTGGCGCGCGCTGTCCAGGGCGCTTTGCGCACTGGACAGGTCATCGCGCGAGTGCGACAGCTCTTCGGCGGAAATCGCCCCGCTGTCGGCAAGCACCTTGCGGCGGTTGTAATTCTCCCGCGCTTTCTTCAATTCGGCCTGGCGCGCCTGCATCTGCGCCTTGAGCGCATCGACGTTGCTGTACAGCCCGCGCACCTGGCGTACGGTGTGCGCCAGCTTGGCCTCGCTGGCCTGCAATGCCACCTCCCCATCGCTCGGATCGAAACGCAGCAGCACCTGCCCGGCCTGGACCAGGTCGCCATCATCGGCACCGATGCTGATGACGGTGCCGGTAATCAGTGGCGTGATCTCCACCACGTTGCCGTTGACGTAGGCATCGTCGGTGCTCTCGTGCCAGCGCCCGACCAGGGCGTACCAGGCCCAGGCGGCAGCACCGGCGAGGACCACCAGCAGCAGCAGGGCCAGTAGCCAGGTCTTGCGCTTGCGATTGGCGCCCGGCTCTTGTGCGGGGGCGGGTGCATCGGAGGGAGTGGCCATGACGTTACCTTCGAATCAAGTCGGATCAGGGGTGCGATCGCCGAAGCGAGCGATCGTCAGGGGGTCGCCGGCAGCCAGAAGCAGCTTGGCCAGCAGGGTCTCGAGCGACTTCAGCTCGGTAGGTTCGAGCGCGCCGACCAGCTCGTTCATGGCCATGGCACCGATCTCCGGCAAGCGATCGGCCAGACGCTGACCGTCTGCCGTCAAGGCCAGGCGCACCTGGCGCCGGTCTTGCGGGCAGCGCGTACGCAGCAGCAAGCCTTTGTGCTCCAGACGATCGAGCATGCGAGTCATCGAGCCGCTGTCCAGACCCAGATAGCGGCACAGGTCGGCCGGCGTATCCACGTGGTACTGGGTGATGATGATCAGCACTTTGAACTGGGCCGCGGTCACGCCGTCACCTTCCAGGTGCCAATCGAGAATACGGTCCTTCAACAGCGCGGCGCGGCCCAGCAGCATGCCGATGGCGCAGGTCTGGAAGTTCTCCGGGGTGAAATGGGCCATCGGAATCGCTCGACATCGCAATAATGTTAGAAAATATTACTGCCTAGGCAGTAAATGTCAAAAACTTTATTAGCTTCCTACCTAAAATCTTATTCATGTGTCCGCCGACACGATAACGCTGCAAAACCCATCAAAAAACGCGCAACTGATAGGTATTCGCCATTATCTCGGTTCTCGCCATGCAGCGCTGACGGTAGAATGCGCAAAACCGGGAGCCACGATGAATCAGGACCGCCTCACATCAACCGACGCCGATGCCGTCACCGATGCCGCCGCGCAGTGGTGCATGCGCCTGCACGCCGAGGATTGCTCGGACGCCGAGCGTGAGGCCTTCGCGCAGTGGTTGGCCGCCGATCCGCAGCACGCCGAGGAATACCAGGCGATGCTGGAAATCTGGCAAACCGCTGACTTGCTGCCCCGCCCACCCGCTACCACCCGCCAAGCCCCCGCTGGCCGTGTGCGCCGCCGCGCATGGCGCCCTGCGGCTTCGGCAGCGATGATCAGCGTGCTCGCGCTGCCCCTGGCGGCCTGGATCGGCTGGGAACTAGGCTGGCTGCCCAACCGCTATCAGCATTTCGACAGCAGCGATCAGGTGCGCGCCGTGCAACTGGCCGATGGCAGCAACGTCGAACTCAACCTGCACAGCGAGATGCGCTTTCTCAACTTCAAGGATCGGCGTCGGGTCGATCTGGTCAAGGGCGAAGCCTTTTTCGACGTCAGCCACGACAGCCAGCACCCCTTCATCGTGCATGCCGGACGTGGCCAGATCCGCGTGACAGGTACGCAATTCAACGTGTGGAAGTACCAGGACCAGGTCAAGGTGACACTGGTCGAAGGCTCGGTGCTGGTCTCCAGCGATGGCAGCGATGGCGGCTATCGCCTCGGCCCAGGCATGCAGGCCAGCTACCGCACCGGCGATTTCGAGCCGCAGTTGGCTCAGAGCGACGACTACGCCAACAGCCTGGCCTGGCGCAGCGGGCGCATGGTGCTGGACAACCTCAGCCTGTCCCAGGCGCTGCCGGTGATCAACCGCTACCTGGACAAGCCGCTGATGCTGGCCGACAACAACGTCGGCAGCATTCGTATCAGCGGCATCTACGACACCCGCGATGTTCGCCAGTTGGTCGACAACCTGCCCAAGGTCCTGCCGATCTATCTCACCCGCAGCAACGACGGCAGTACCGTGCTCAACCGTATCCTGCCCTCCCCCCACAAACGCTGAAGCGCAAGCGCCCGGCATCCGAACGAACTCGGCGAGCGGCGCGTCGGTCACACCTTGGGCATGCACATGGAAATCATCCCAGAAGGAGACGGACATGCCCTACCCATTTGCTCCCCTGCCCAACGCACTGCGCCACATCGTGCTGGCCGGCGCCCTGCTGACCGGCAGCGCACTGGTGCACGCCGATGACGTGCTCCTGGTCGGCAACAAGGCCGACGCCAGCGTGTCGGCGCTCGACACGCGCACCGGCGAGGAGCTGGTGACGCTGAAAGTCGGCACCGGCCCGCACGAAGTCGTGGTCTCGGGCAACAACCTGTTGGCCGTTGCTGGCAACTATGGTGTTCAAGGCACCGCCAACAACACCCTGAGCGTGATCGACTGGCCGACCCGCAGCGTGGTGCGCACCATCGACCTGGGCCAGGATTCGCGTCCGCACGGCATTCGCTTCCTGCCCGACAGCCAGCGGGTGGTGGTGACCACCGAGGACAGCGACCGCCTGCTGGTCGTCGACCTGGTCCAGGGCCAGGTCACCGACCGCATCGACATCGGCGGCGGCAAACCGCACATGGTCGCCCTGGCGCCCGGCGCCGAGCGCGCCTACGTCACCCATGTCGACGGCGGTCAGTTGTCGGTGGTGGACCTGCTGCACAAGAAAAAACTCTATGACATTCCCACCGGCAACGGCAGCGAAGGCGTGGCGGTGACCCCGGATGGCAAGCAGGTGTGGGTCAGCAACCGCGGCGGCAACGAGGTGGTCATCGTCGATCCGCAGCGCCGGGAAGTCACCGATCGCATCCGTACCGGGCTGTTCCCCATCCGCGTGGCCATGACGCCCGACGGCAAGTACGCGCTGGTGACCTGCGCCAAGTCGGCGGAACTGGCGGTCATCGACGTGGCCGCCAAGAAAGAGATCAAGCGCATCGGTCTGGCGCGAGAAGGCGCTGAGTACCGACGCACGCTACTGGGCGAAGAGGCGCTGCCCATCGGCGCGGTGGTCTCCCCTGACGGCAAACAGGTGTACGTGGCCATCAGCGGCGGTGACGAGGTGGCGGTGATCGACACCGCCAACTGGACCGAGAAAGCCCGCTGGAAAACCCGCGCCGAACCGGACGCATTGGCCATCGTGGTGCAGCCCAAGCAGGACGAGTGACGCAGCGACGGTCCTATCCGACTGCGGCCGTGGCATCCACCACGCGCAGACAGTCGCGCCCACCGCGCTTGGACTGGTAGAGCACCGCGTCCCCCTGTTCGATCAACGCCGCCAGGCTCGCTGGCGGCTGATCGAACAGGTGAGCGCCAATGCTCAGGGTGACCGCCATCGGCGTGGCGAAAGACTGTGCCGTGATGTGCTGGAAGCGCTCGCGCAGCAGCGCCCCCAACACCTGGACTTCGTCGCGCCTGGCGTTGCCCAGCAGGATGATGAATTCGTCACCACCCAGACGTGCGGCCAGCGCATGGGGCGGCAACAGCCCCTGGATGGTTTCGCTCAAGGCCACCAGCAGGCGATCACCGGCGGTGTGTCCGTACAAGTCGTTGACCAGTTTGAAATGGTCGATGTCGATCAATAGCGCAGCACTCGGTCGCTCGCCACTGGTCGCCTGCAACAGCCTCGGTGCGCGCATTTCCAGGGCGCGGCGATTGAACAGTGCCGTCAACGGATCACGCGCCGCCAGCAATGCAATGCGCTCCTCGCGACGGTAGCGCTCGGTGCCGGTCATCGACAGCGCAATCAGCATGATCGCCATGGCCCCTTCGATCAGCGAGATCTGGATGATTTCGCCACGAAACGCGGCCAGATCGATCAGCGTCCCGGGAACCACTGCAGTCGCAGCCTTGGCCACATAGAACAGGCCATGACCCAGCAGGATGTAGCGCAGTTGAACGGCACCCACGCTCAGCGACACGCCATGGGGGCGCAGCAGGAAACTGGCGCGCAGCGAAACCCCGGCCACCAGCAGCGATTGCACACCCAGCATGATCTTCGACCACGCCGGCCCTTCTGGCAGCAACAGCATGCCGGCCCACAGCGGGACGATCAGCAACCAGGCCCGTGACAGTCGCACCTCGGTAAAACGGGCGACGCCCAGCAGAAAGCAGAAATGCGCGAAGATCAACAGACCGTTGGCGAACCAGATGCCGACCAGCAAATAACCGTTCATGCGCAACAGCGCCAGCACGCAGCCGATCATGATGGTGGCGAAACCTGCACTCCAGTACAGCAACGACGACTCACGTACGCTGCGCCATTCGATTGCCAGGTAAAGCGCAGCCGCGGCCGCTAGGGCGACACTGAGCGCCAGGAGGGTGGGAGGGTCGAGCGTCATGAACCAGCGAGCCTGTGATGGGGAGCAAACGCGGCGATTGTAAGCGCTTCCACCGCGATTGCAGAGTGCCATCTCATCGGATTGCCGGGGCCGTTGCAGCGACCCCGGACAGTACCGCTATTTCAGGTCGAAACGGTCCAGTTCCATGACCTTGACCCAAGCCGCGACGAAGTCCTTGACGAACTTGTCCCTGCCATCATCGCTGCCGTAGACCTCGCTCAGCGCCCGCAGCTGGGCGTGGGAGCCGAACACCAGATCTACCCGCGTACCGGTCCATTTCACCTGCCCGGTCTTGCGATCACGGCCCTCGAAGGTCTCGTTGTCGCCTGAGGTCGGCTTCCACTGCGTGCCCATGTCCAGCAGGTTGCGGAAGAAGTCGTTGCTGAGAGTGCCCGGCTTGTCAGTGAACACGCCATGCTGACTGCCGCCGTGGTTGGCGCCAAGCACCCGCAGGCCGCCGACCAACACAGTCAGTTCCGGGGCGCTGAGGGTCAGCAGTTGCGCCTTGTCCAGCAACAGTCGCTCGGCCTTGACGCTGTAGCGGGCCTTGCTGAAGTTGCGCAGGCCATCGGCGAGCGGTTCGAGCACGGCGAAGGACTCGACATCGGTCTGTGCCTGAGCGGCATCGGTGCGACCGGGACGGAACGGTACATGGATGGGATGGCCGCCGTCCTTGGCGGCTTTCTCGACCGCCGCGCAGCCGGCCAATACGATCAGATCCGCCAGGGAGACGCGTTTGCCAGTGGCGCTGAACTCGTCTTGGATCTTCTCAAGCGCCTTGAGCACTTTATCCAACTGCTCAGGCTGATTAGCGGCCCATGAGCGTTGCGGCTCGAGACGCAGTCGGCCGCCGTTGGCGCCGCCGCGCTTGTCCGAACCGCGGAAGGTCGAAGCCGATGCCCAAGCGGTGGCCACCAGTTCGCCCACACTCAAGCCTGAGGCCAGCACCTTGGCCTTCAGGTCGGCAATGTCCTGCTCGCCCACCAGCGGATGGTCGACTGCGGGGATCGGGTCTTGCCAGATCAATTCCTCCTGCGGATTTTCCGGCCCCAGGTAACGTGCCAGCGGTCCCATGTCACGGTGGATCAGCTTGTACCAGGCACGGGCGAAGGCATCGGCCAACTGCTCCGGGTGATCCTTGAAACGGCGGGCGATGGGGGCATAGATCGGGTCGAAGCGCAGCGCCAGGTCGGAAGTAAGCATCATCGGCGCATGGCGCTTGCTCGGATCGTGCGCATCAGGCACGGTGTTGGCGCCTTTGCCGTCCTTGGGTCGCCATTGGTGAGCGCCGGCCGGACTCTTGGTCAGTTCCCACTCGAAGTCGAACAGGTTGTTCAGGTATTCGTTGCTCCAGCGGGTCGGGGTCGAAGTCCAGGTCACCTCCAGGCCGCTGGTGATGGCGTCGCCACCCTTGCCGCTGCCGAAGGTGCTGGCCCAGCCCAGGCCCTGCTGCTCCAGCCCGGCAGCTTCGGGTTCAGCGCCTACGTGGTCCGCCGGACCTGCGCCGTGGGTTTTGCCGAAGGCGTGGCCGCCGGCGATCAGGGCAACCGTCTCTTCATCGTTCATGGCCATGCGGCCGAAGGTTTCGCGGATGTCCTTGCCCGAGGCGACGGGGTCGGGATGACCTTCGGGGCCTTCAGGGTTGACGTAGATCAGGCCCATCTGCACGGCGGCCAGCGGGTTCTCCAGATTGCGTGCGCCCGGCTCGGTGCGGCTCTGCTCCTCACCGTGCTTGGCAGGCTCGGCCACCAGATCACCCTGCCCCGGCGCCTGGGCCTTGCCATAACGGGTGTCGCCACCAAGCCAGACCTTTTCCGAGCCCCAGTACACGTCTTCGTCCGGCTCCCAGACATCGGCGCGGCCACCGGAGAAGCCGAAGGTCTTGAAGCCCATGGACTCCAGCGCCACATTGCCAGTGAGCACGATCAGGTCGGCCCAGGAGATGTTGCTGCCGTATTTCTGCTTGATCGGCCAGAGCAGGCGCCGGGCCTTGTCCAGGCTGACGTTGTCTGGCCAGCTGTTGAGCGGGGCGAAACGTTGCTGGCCGGAGCCGGCGCCGCCGCGCCCGTCGGCAATGCGGTAGGTGCCAGCGCTGTGCCAGGCCATGCGCACGAACAGCGGACCGTAGTGACCGAAGTCAGCAGGCCACCAATCCTGGGAGTCGGTCATCAGGTTCGCGATGTCCTGCTTCAAGGCTTGAAAGTCCAGGCGCTTGAAGGCCTTGGCGTAATCGAAGTCCGGGTCCATCGGGTCGGACTGGTCGCCGTGCTGGTGCAGGATCCTCAGGTTCAACTGATCGGGCCACCAGTCGCGGTTGCTGGTGCCCTCCCCGGCCGTGTGATGGAAGGGGCATTTCGATTCGTTCGACATGTGCGCTTACCTTGCAGGTTCGGTTATCCAGATTTTTCCGGTCTGTGCCGGGCGATCCGCGGGCCGAGCCAAGAACTCGACCCAT
Organism: Pseudomonas sp. SC11; assembly: GCF_047039205.1. Classification (NCBI taxonomy): domain Bacteria; kingdom Pseudomonadati; phylum Pseudomonadota; class Gammaproteobacteria; order Pseudomonadales; family Pseudomonadaceae; genus Pseudomonas; species Pseudomonas sp. SC11. The sequence continues at coordinate 3,326,465 of NZ_CP178183.1, forward strand.
CTGCTCATCAGTGATGGTCGGACAGGAGCCGACGCTGGCTCACCGCGCGTCAGACGCAGGAGGCGAAGCCAGGGGAAAGATTAGCCGAGCTTCGGCAGAGGTCTAATAGAGTGGCTGTTCAGGGGCGATAGCCAGGGTCTTTCAGCACCCTGAGCCCGCTAACGACGGCGTTGCATCCACGCCGCCCCCAGGCCGCTGAGGCAAATAATGGCGATACCGACCACGCTGAGGGTATCCGGCACCTGGCCGAATACCAGCAATCCGAGCAGCCCGGCGAACACGATCTGGCAATAGCTGAACGGCGCCAGCAGCGCAGGGGCGGCGTGGCGAAAGGCTTGGGTCAGCAACAGGTGCGCGGTCATGCCGCAGCCGCCGAGCGCCAGCATCAGCAACACATGGGAGGCTTGCGGGGTTTGCCAGAAGAACGGCACCAGTGCGCTCATGATCAGGGTGTTGCACAGGCCCGCATAGAAGTTGCTGGTGGTGGGGCTGTCGTGTGCGGCCAGAATACGGGTGAGCAACTGGTAGAAGCAGAAGCCCAACGCCGAGCCGAACGGGAACAGGATGGCCGGTGTGAACATCGCGCCGCCCGGATGCACCACCACGAGCACCCCGATAAAGCCCAGCACCACGGCCAGCCATTGACCAGGCGTGACCCGCTCCTTGAGCAGCGGCGCCGACAGCGCAGTGACCAGTACCGGAGCCAGAAAGTTGACCGAGGTCGCTTCGGCCAGTGGCAGGTACTGCAAGCCGGCGGTGAACAGCAGACTGGTACTGAGCAAGCTCAGGGCACGCAGGGTTTGCAGGAGTGGGCGGCGAGTGCGCAGCACGCGCAGCCCCGCCTGAGGCAAGAAGATGCCTGCCATGAGCAAGGTGTGCACCACGTAGCGCGCCCACACCACCATGATGATCGGGTAGAGACCGCCCAGGTACTTGGACAGTCCGTCGTGACTGGCAAACAGGAAGGTCGCCACGACCACCAGGGCGATGCCATGCAGCGGGTGATTGACGCCAGACAACGGGGTGCGGGTGGTCATGCGGATCTCGGGCCGTGGCAAACGCTGGCAGTTTAGAAGAGTTGCACGAGCCGAGGGAAAGACAATGCCCGTCCAAGGGACGGGCAATGGCAACGAGCGTGCGGTTATCGGCCAGACAGGCCGCTCAAGCGTGTCCGTGCGACAGGCGCTCTCACCGTCTCACTTCTCTTCGAGTACCGCCTTGCCCTTGACCGCCCGAGGGCCTCGCCACGCCCAGAACAACAGGCCGGGGAACGGCGCCCACACCACGAACACGACCCAGAGCATCTTGCGCTCGGCACGTCGGTCGCTGCCGATGATGTGCCAAATCGCCCAGACTTGCAGGAGGATCACCACCACCGCGACGACGATCCAGATCGTTCCGATTTCCATGAGCGTTCTCCCGTGTGCATGTACTGTATTGGTTCGCGCCAAGCGGCAAGGGTTCAGTCGGATACGCAGGCGATTGCGCGTGCACCGTGGCCTGTTCAACGATTGTCTTTCCGCGCGACGGGTAGCACACTCGCTGCGCCAGAGAAGCCCATGGAGTCCGCTGTGCCAACGCCCCGCCAGTTCAGCAAGAAGACCAGCACCAGCAACATGCTGCGGCTCAAATCCGGCGCCAGCGACGAGCAGAAGCCCTACCACGTGGGTTTCGTCCTGCTCGAGCACTTCTCCATGGCCAGCTTCACCGTGGCGATGGACGTGCTGGTCACCGCCAACTTGCTGCGCGCCGAGCGCTTCGCCTTCACCGCGCTGTCGTCCAGCGGCGACCGGGTACTCAGCGACCTGGGCCTGGAATTGATCGCCAGCGAGCTCGATCCGTCTGCCCTGAAGACACTCGACCTGCTGGTGATCTGCGGCGGTCTGCGCACCCTGCTCAAGTACCCTGAACTGGACCGTCTGCTGGCCGATTGCGCCGCCCACGGCATGGCCCTCGGCGGCTTGTGGAATGGCGCCTGGTTCCTCGGCCGGGCCGGGGTGCTCGGCGATTACGGCTGCAGCATCCATCCCGAGCAACGCGCCAGCCTGGCCGAGCGCAGCCCGCAGACGCGCATCACCCCGGCCAGCTTTACCCTCGACCGCGACCGCCTCACCGCCGCCAGCCCCAACGGCGCGATGGAGCTGATGCTTGGCCTGGTACGCCGTTTGTACGGCGATGCGCTGGCCGAAGGCGTCGAGGAAATCCTGTCCTTCTCCGGCGCTCGCTATCGTCAGGTCGGGCCCGGCGCGAAGAAATCCATGAGCTTGCAACTGCGCACCATTGTCGAGCTGATGGAAAACAACTTGGAAGAAACCCTCAGCCTCGACCAACTGGCCGCCTACAGCGGTCGCTCGCGGCGCCAGATCGACCGGCTGTTCCAGGCCCAGCTCGGCACCTCGCCACGGCGCTACTATATGGAGTTGCGCATTACCAAGAGCCGGCGCCTGCTGCAGTATTCGGACCTGTCGGTGATGGAGGTGGCGGTCGCTTGCGGTTTCGTCTCGGTATCGCACTTCAGCAAATGCTATGCCGCCTACTTTGGTTACCCGCCGTCGCGCGAGCAACGCCTGGGCGAGTGAGCCGACAACAGTGTTGAACTAATCCAGGCGCGCGGCTCCCTAACCTCTGACACATCCATGGCCACTCACAGGAAGGGTTGATCCATATGAAGCGTGAACAGATCGAAGGCGTCGCGGACAAGGTAATCGGCAAGGCGCAGAGCGCCGCTGGCGAGTTTCTCGAAGACCCGGACCTGGCCGCCGAGGGCGATGCGCGTCAGGCCGTCGGTCAAGTAACCAAAAGCTATGGCGACGCGGTGAACAACGTGTCGAACTTCGTCAAGGAAAAGCCGCTGACCGCCCTGGCAGTCGGCGCGGCGATCGTGCTGGTGGTCAACCGCCTGCTGCGACGCTGATCGCCAGTGGGTGTACTGGGGCCGCTTCTGCGGCCCTTGTGCTTTCTGGACACCCTGGGGAGCGGGCGGTCATGCGCGGATGTAATTGAGTACGGCCTCGCAGAGCATCTGCTTGTGCCGCACCTTGATGGCTTCATCGCTCAGGTCGATCTGGAAGATTTCGCCGAAGGTGTGCCGGTTCGATACCCGGTAGAAACTGAACGAACTCATCAGCATGTGCAGGTCGATGACCTCGATACCGGGGCGAAACACGCCCTCCTCCACGCCCCGGCGCAACACCCGCCCCAACGCCTCGAGCACCAGGCTGCTCATTTCGCCGATCACCGGCGCCTGCTTGACGAACTCGCCGTAGTGGATGTTTTCGGTGCAGACGATGCGCACGAAGTCCACGTTCAGGTCGTGGTGATCGAAGGTGAACTCCACCAGACGGAGGATGGCCTGCTCCGCGGATAGCGACTCAAGGTCCAGGCTGTGTTCGGTCTTGCGAATGTCGCCGTAAAGCTTGATCAAGCACTCCAGGTACAACTGCTCCTTGCTGCCGAAGTAGTAGTAGATCATGCGCTTGGAGGTGGCCGTACGATCGGCGATCGCATCGACCCGCGCCCCGGCGAGGCCCTGCTCGACGAACTCTTGGATCGCCGCCTGGAGAATGTCCTCGCGGGTCTTTTCCGGGTTGTTCTTGCGCGCCTTGCGCACCCGGACCATTGGCTGGTCGGGGCTGACTTGCGGATCACTCATACCGACTCACAGGCTATCTGGTTGTAGTGGGCGGGGATTATCCGTGACCTGACCGGCACTGGGAAGCATGGACATCCCGCAGGGCCCGGTCACTGGCGCAGGTGCTTGAGCGCCGCCAGCACATGCCCGGTAGCCCGATCGCCGTCGCCCTCGCGACACGCGATGCCCAGCGACCGCCACAAGCCCGGCCGTAACGCGCGGCACACGATGCGCCGATCCAGCTCGGGGCCTTCGCCTTCCTGAGGCAGCAAGGTCGCGCCATAGCCCGCCGCCACCAGGCTCTTGATCGCATCGTTGTAGTTCAGCTCGATGCGCGCCTGCGGATAGAGTCCGGCCGCCGCGAACCACTCGGCGGTAACTCGCGACAATTGGGTGCCGCTGTCGTTGAGAATCAACGCGCGCGCGGCCAGCCACGTGGGCGTCAGCCGCGCCGGGGGCTGCCAGTCGGCCGGCACGTAGGCCAGGATCGGGTCGCGCCGCCAGGGCATCAACTTCACACCTTTGCTGGCGGTCTGCGGCAGGGCCACCAGGCCGATATCCAGGCGACCGTCGCGCAACGCGGCCAACGAGGCCTGGGAGGTCAGCACCTGCACCTGCACGTCGATGCCAGGGTGGTCGCGCTGCAGCGCTGCCAGCGCGCTGGGCAGCAGGTGAGCGATGGCGCCGGTGGACGCGCCCAAGCGCACACGCCCGGTCAGCCCGGCCACCTGCCCACGCACCTCTTCCAAGGCCTGCTCGGCGTCCGCCAGCAAACGCCGGGCGCGCTCCAGCAGGGTCTGCCCAACGGCGGTGGCGCGCACCTGGCCGCGGGTCCGAGTCAACAAGGGCGCACCAACCCGCGCCTCTAGTTCGGCCACATGCAGGCTGATGGTCGGCGGCGCCAGGTTGAGCTGACGCGCAGCCTGGGCAAAAGAGCCGAGGTCGGCGATCACCACCAGGGTACGCAGGCGATCGAGGCTGATTTCTCGCACAACAAAACTCCGGTTACACACAAGCTCAATTCAGAAAAACTGAATTTTATGCTCATGATATTCAAATTTTCTTTTATTCAAACCGGCGCGAGGATAGCACCACCTCTTGCGTGAACGGACCTTGCACCATGCACCAGCCCCTGATTTTCATCGACGGCGACCAAGGCACTACCGGCCTGCAGATCCATGCCCGGCTGAAGGGACGCACCGACCTGCGCCTGCTGACCCTGCCTGACGCCGAGCGCAAAGACCCTCGGCGCCGGGCCGAGGCCCTCAACAGCGCCGACATCGCCATTTTGTGCCTGCCTGACGACGCGGCCCGCGATGCCGTGGCGACGCTACGCAATCGGCAGGTGCGGGTCATCGATGCCAGTTCCGCGCACCGTACCGCGCCGGGGTGGGTGTACGGGCTGCCCGAGCTGGACGCCCAGCAGCCCGAGCGCATCACCTGCGCTATGCGGGTCAGCAATCCCGGCTGCTACCCGACCGGCGCCATTGCCCTGCTGCGGCCGCTGGTCGAAGCCGGTCTGCTGCCGGCGGACTATCCGCTCGCCATCCACGCGATTTCCGGCTACTCGGGCGGCGGTCGCGGCGCGGTCGAGCGCCACGAACACGCCGGCGAGCACCGCCTGCCGGCACTGCAACTCTACGGCCTCGAACTGGCCCACAAGCATGTGCCGGAGATCCAGGCCCATGCCGGTCTGAGCGCTCGCCCACTGTTCCTGCCGGGCTACGGCGACTACCGCCAGGGCATTGTGCTGACCACGGCCTTGCACCTGCGCCTGCTGCGCCCAGGCGTCACCGCAGAGCACCTGCAAGCCTGCCTGCACCAGCACTATCATGGCGCCCGTCACGTGCAGCTCATGCCCTTGCATCAGCAAGGACCGGCCACGGCACTGGACCCTGAGGCCCTCAACGGCAGCGACGACCTGCGCCTGGCCTTGTACGCCAATCCCGAGCACGGCCAGGTCCTGCTCAGCGCCGTGTTCGACAACCTCGGCAAGGGCGCTGCTGGCGCCGCGGTACAGAACCTGGACTTGCTGCTCAGCGCCCTGCGGCGCTGAGGCCCTACCGGCGAAAACGGTTAGACTGTGCATCCCGCGTCGCTCGACGCAGGATGCCTTCAACCGCTGGAGCTTGCCCCGATGTACATCCTGAGCCGCCTCGACGGCGTGCCGCCCGAATCCTTCCAGAACCAGATTCGCCAGTTGGTGATCGAGCAGGCCAGCGCGCTGAGCAGCGTCGCCATCGCCGCCGACAACCCGCTGTATCCGCTGTACCAATACAGCGTGGGCCTGGAGGTCCACCAGTACCTGCAAGCGCTGGACGGTCAGCGCGGTCTGGCCGTGGAGCTGATCCTGGCGTTGGACGCCGAGGCGCCCGACCGCCTGCTCGGTTTCGCCCTTGCCCTGCCCGCCCAGGATGACCCACACACCTGCGCCCTGGCCTTCCTGGCGGTGGTGCCCAGCCATCGCCGCGAGGGCATCGCCCGCGGTTTGCTGGCGGACCTGCGCAGTCGCTACGCCTGCGTGGAAATGAGCGCCTTGCCCCATACGGTGCCCTGGTTCGAAGCCATGGGTTTGCAAGTGGTCGGTGCCCAGGCCGCACACGTGCTGATGAGCAGCAGCGGCAAAGCCAGCGACGCGCTGATCGGCCGACTGGACACCGCCACGATCTACCAGACGCTTGAAGTGCGGCAAATTCATGCCTACCTGCTCAAGCAGCACGGTGACGCCGCGATGATCGAGGCCGAACGGGCCCGTAACGAGCGGCTGGACGAGCTCGAACTGCAAGCACAGGCCTGCGCGGCCCTACGCAAACAGGTGCACTGAGGGGGTGAAGCGTGCCATCGATGGCTCGCGCTCGCACCCCCCAGCGCTGAACGACCGACCCGGGCACGTCACGTCATTGCGGAACACGAGATGGAACTGCACATTCACCTGATCGGCGGCAAAGGCCTGGCCGATCAGCTCTACCAGCAATTGCACGAGGCCATTGAGCGTGGACACCTGGCCGTCGGCACGCAGTTGCCGCCCACGCGCCTCCTGGCCGAGCAGTTGCAGGTCTCGCGCAAGACCGTCGCCGAGGCCTACGCGCGCCTGAGCGCTGATGGCCTGCTCAGCGCCGTGGTCGGACGCGGCACCTTCGTCCACGCACACCAGCGGTCGCGTGAGCGTGAACTGCAACCGGTCACCCTGGCCGCCGCCGACACCCTCGAGCGCTGGTATCGACGCGCCCCCCTGCTGGGGCGCTCGGCGCTGCAAGCGCCGTCACGCTACGATTTCGTCGGCGGCCTGTCGGCCAAGGCGCAGTTCCCCTTCGATCAGTGGCGCGCCTGCCTGCATTACGCCCTGCGCCGCAGCCAACACCACAGCGAACGGCAGGTGCCGGCCCAGGGCCTGGGCGAGCCGCGTGCAGCGATCGCCCAGCACGTTGCCTTCGCACGCGGGGTGCAGTGCTCAGCCGCCGACGTCCTGGTGTGCAACGGTGCTCAGCAGGCGCTGGACCTGATTGCCCGGGTGCTGATCGAACCCGGCACCTGCGTGGCCATGGAAGATCCCGGCTATCCACCGGCCCGCCATCTGTTCCAAGCCCTGGGCGCGCGGGTGCAATCGGTGGCGGTGGACGCCGAGGGGCTGTGCGTGGAACAGATCGCCGAGGGCACGCGGCTGATCTATGCCACGCCCTCGCATCAGTTTCCGCTCGGCATGCCGATGAGCCAGACGCGTCGGCACGCCCTGCTCGCCCGCGCGGCCGAGCTCGGCGCCCTGGTGATCGAAGATGACTACGATTGCGAGTTTCGCTATCAAGGCCCGGACAGCGACGCCTTGCAGCGCCTGGATCGGCATGGACTGGTGGCGTACGTCGGCACTTTTTCCAAGACCCTGCTCCCCGAACTGCGCTTGGGCTACGCGGTGCTGCCACCGGCGGTGCTGCGCGCCGCCTGCGTGGCCAAGCACCTGAGCGACTGGCACAGCCCGAGCCTGACGCAGTGGGCACTGGCACGCTTCATCGACGAAGGCCACCTCAGCCGCCATATCCGCCGCTGCCACGCGTTGTACACGGCGCGCCGCGAGCGCCTTCTGGCGCGGCTGGAGGGCGACCTGGCGCCGTGGCTGAGTGCGGTACCGGCCAGCGCCGGCTTGCACCTCAGTGCGCTGGCCGCGCCGGGGGTGGACATCGAGCTGCTGGTACGCCTGGCGCGTCAGGTCGAAGTGGGCCTTTACTCGCTGGCCCCGTTCTTCGTCGAAACGCCGGTGCGCCCTGGCCTGCTGATGGGATTCGGCGCGATCGAACGGCTGGACATCGACCCGGCGCTGGACCGGGTTCGCGACGCGTTGCACTCACTCAGTTGACCGTGGCCGTCTGCACGCTTGAAACGCTACGCCGCATGGCGCTGGCGTAGCCCGCAGGTGCGAAGCGTGCGGTGACCAGCAACATCGCCAGCACCGTCACCGCGAGCAGGCTCCAGGACGCCTGGAAACTACCGGTGGCCTCGCGTAACCAACCGGTCAGGTAAGGCACGGTGCCCGTGACGATGAACCCGACACCTTGCACGAATGCCGCCAAACTCCCCGCTTCGGGCGCGCCACGCAGATGCTCGAGGGTGAGCGTCAGACTCAGGCTGAAGCACGCGCCCAAGCCCAGGCCGATCATCGCCACCCAAGCCATCATGGCCTGACCCGGTGCCAGCAACAGGCCGGCAAAGCCCAGCAGTTGAATAATCAGCGCCAGCCACAGGCCAGGTCTTCTGTCCGGCAGATGCCGCAGCAGCAGCGGCAGACCTAACGCGCCGAGCACCTGGAATACCGTCATCACCCCCACCAGCTCGCCACCGCCCTGGGCCGAGCCGCCCTGTTCCAGATGGAACGCTGGCAGCCAGGCCACCATGCTGGTATAGCCGCCATTGATCAGACCGAAGTACAGCGCCAGCAACCACGCCCGACGATTGCCGAACCAGTGCCCTGCGCCGACTTCGTTCAGCGTCTGCGGCGCCTGGCGCGGGCGCAGGCAGCACCAGGCGAGCACTGCCAACAGTGCAGGCAGCGCCCAGATACCCAAACCGGTTTGCCAACGTCCGCTCAACGCGCTGACATACAACCCCAGCAGCGCCGCCAAGCCGCCGCCGCTCATCAACGCCGCCGAGTACAGGCCCATGCAGACGGCCAGTCGGCTGGCGAACCAGCGGCTGACCAGGCCAGGCATCATGCCCTGCACCAAGGCCACGCCCAGGCCCGCGATCAGCGCACTGCCCACCAGCGCCCACGCGCTGTCCAGGTACAGGCGCCACAGGCATGCGGCAGCGATGGCCAGCAGCCCCAGCAACATCGCACCGTGCTCACTGAGCCAACGCCGCAGCCAGGGTTGCAGCAGTGGGACCAAGCCCATGCACAACACCGGCAGCGCCGTGAGCAGGGCCGCTTGTTGGTAGCCCAGCCCGGTGCCGTGGCGCATGGGTTCGAGCAAAGGCCCGATACTGGTCAGGATCGGTCGCAGATTGAGGGCCAGGAGGATCACCAGCAGCAGGTTCGCGGCACCTCTCAGGTTGATGGGGTTGGACATACCGGGCTCCTGGGACGACGGCCGGCCATTATCCAAGCCGCCAGCCAGCAACAGAAATGAAGAGATTGCATGCAGGTCAGTGGCCGCTCGAATGCCACGCAAGATTGGCCTCCCGATAAAGGTGCGCATTGGCTATCGGTGAGCCTCAGGTGTCTGGGTACGCTGGCCACCTTCACCCCTGAATCGCACTGACCGGAGCATCCTCATGCACGACCGAATCGAATGGGCCAAGCACGCGCCCGAGGCCTACAAGGCCATGGCTGGACTGGAAAAAGTACTGGCCAGTTGCGGCCTGGAGCATTCGCTGCTGGAGCTGGTACGCCTGCGCGCCTCGCAGATCAACGGCTGTGCGTACTGCGTGAACGTACATGCCAACGATGCGCGCAAGGCTGGCGAAAGCGAAGCGCGCTTGCAGACCCTCAGCGTGTGGCAGGACACACGCTTCTTCACCCCCCGTGAGCGGGCGGCGCTGGCCTGGCTGGAAAGCCTGACCCACCTGCCCGAACGTGGCGCGCCACAGGCCGAGTACGCGGCGTTGTTGGCGCATTTCACGCCCGCTGAAGTGGTCAACCTGACCTTGGCGATCGCCAGCATCAATGCCTGGAATCGCTTCGGTGTAGGGTTCGCCATGGTGCCGGCCTGAGCAGGATCGACCCGCCCGAAGTGCCCGCTGTGCAGTGGCCAAAAAGGCCAGAAGGACTGGCCGCTTTCGACATAGGCGCGGGGCCGAACCTTGCCTAGACTCGATCCCCTGGGCAGCGTCGCCCCTGCTCACCGAGCAGGGCGGCGACACGCCTTGGCAATCGGAGCCCGTCATGAGCCGCACAGCATTCGCCGCCATTCATCCGTCACACCCTGCACAGGTATGCCTGCTCGCCTACGGCAGAGGCGGCTGCCGCCCTGCTCGTGCACCGGGCAGTTGCCTGTGAGGGTCGCTGCATCGGCAGAGGCCGACGGGCGTTGCGTGCACTTCGAGGAACGCCGCGAGCGGGCCATGGCGCTGTTCGCCGAAAAGGGTTTCGGCCAGGTCAGCATGCGCGAACTGGCCGCCCATGTAGGTCTGACGGCGGGCTCGCTGTATCACCATTTCCCGAGCAAGCAGGATCTGCTGTACGACTTGATCGAAGAGCTTTACGAGGAGCTATTGGCCACACTCGATCAGGGTCGTCGTGCCCAGGCCGGCGGCAAGCCGGCGCTGCCCCAGTTGATCGCCGCCCACTGGCAATTGCAGGCCGAACGGCCGTTGCAACTGCGCCTGGCCGAACGCGACTTCTGCTGCCTGAGCCCAGCGCAACAGATGCACCTGAAGGCACTGCGTCAGGAATACGAGCGCGGCCTGGTGCAACTGGTCGCACCCGGCGCACGCCAGCGTAGCGAGATACAAGCAGTGGCCGGGCATGTGCTCAGCAGCCTGCTGAACCAGTTGCCCGGCGTCCTTCAGGACCGTGGCGTGCCCGAGCCGCAGGGCGTCGTGCTGGTCGAGCGGCTGCTGGCCGGCGCCTTGGAGCGCGCATTGGTGTAACGCGTGCAAGCGTGCTCCATCCTGTCGCTCAGGAGGCCGCCGGCGCCTCTTGCACGACCTCTTCTCGCGCGGCGTACCGTTGGGCCAGCACAGCACACACCATCAGTTGGATCTGGTGGAACAGCATCAGCGGCAGGATCATCGCGCCGATCCCACTGCCGACGAACAGCACCTGAGCCATGGGTACGCCAGTGGCCAGGCTCTTCTTGGAACCCGCAAACAGGATCGTGATACGGTCTTCGAGGCTGAAGCCAAGAATCCGCCCGAGCAGCCGCGTGGCAATGAGCACAACGGCCAGCAGCACACCGCAGGCGGCGAACAGGCCCGCCAGGTGCTGCGGCGATACGGTGTTCCACAACCCGGTGACCACGGCCTCGCTGAACGCGGTGTAGACCACCAGCAGGATCGAACCCTGGTCGACCAGCTTCAGCCAGCGTGCATTCTTCTTGACCCAGGCACCGATCCAGCGCCGGGCGATCTGTCCGGCCACGAACGGCACCAGCAATTGCAGGGTGATCTTCAGTACGGCATCCAGGCCCGAGCCGGTATCGCCATCGGCGCCGAGCAGCAGCATCACCAGCAGCGGGGTCAGGAAGATGCCCAGCAGGCTCGACGCTGCCGCACTGCAGATCGCCGCAGGCACGTTACCGCGCGCCAGCGAGGTGAAGGCAATGGCCGATTGCACAGTCGCCGGCAGTGCGCACAGGTACAACAGGCCCAGGTACAACTCATTGCCCACCAAGGGCACGAACAGGGGCTTGAGCGCCAGGCCCAGCAGCGGAAACATCACGAAGGTGCAAGAAAACACCAGCAAGTGCAGGCGCCAGTGGCCAGCCCCGGCGACGATCGCTTCGCGCGACAGCTTGGCGCCGTGCAGGAAAAACAGCAGGCCGATGGCCAGGTTGGTCAACCAACCGAAGATCACCGCCCCTTGGCCCGAGCACGGCAGGAAGGTGGCGATCAGGACCACCGTCAGCAACGTCAGGGTGAATTTGTCGAAAAGCATGCGCAGGTACTTCATGGGGCATCCGTCTTGTCATGGTGCAAGGCTCGACGATAAGGTCTGCGCTCGCTCGGCGCTAACGCCGGAACTCCCGCCGGTGTCGCTGAACGGACATCGGCCTGCTTCGATGCAAGGATCTTGACAATGCTAAGCTTGCGACCCTCTGTTCTGGCCCTGGCCATGACCGCTGCCTGCGCGCCCGTACTGGCCGACGACCTGCAACGCCAGGTGGACGCCGTCATCCAGCCGCTGATGCAGGCGCAGCACATACCCGGCATGGTGGTAGCGGTCTACGCCAACGGCCAGGAGCGGTATTTCAGTTATGGCCTGGCCGATCAGGCGCACAAGCGTGCGGTCACCCCAGACACCCTGTTCGAGGTCGGGTCGGTGAGCAAAACGTACACTGCCACCTTGGTTGCCCTGGCCAGTGCCGAAGGCCGGCTCGACCTGGACGCGCCCGCCAGCCGCTATCAGCCCGCACTGGCCGGGACCGCTCTGGGCAAGGCCAGCGTGCGAGCCCTGGGCGCCTACAGCGCCGACTGCCTGCCTCTGCAGTTTCCCGACGAGGTCACCACTGACGAGCAGGCCCTGAACTTCCTGCAACACTGGCAACAGAAAACCACGCCTGAAACCCGGCGCTGCTATTCGAATCCGAGCCTGGGCCTGTTCGGCGACTTGGCGGCGCGCGCGCAGCAGCGGCCCTTCGCTGACCTGATGACCCAGACCTTGCTGCCAGCCCTGGGCCTGAAGCACACCTACCTGCAGGTACCGACCAGCGCCCGCGAGCAGTACGCCCAAGGCTACGACGCGCAGATGCGGCCGGTGCGCGTCGGCCCCGGTCCGTTCGCCGACCAGGCCTACGGCATCAAGACCAGTGCCAGCGACATGCTGCGCTACCTGCGCGCCGAACTGGACCCAAAAGGCTTGCCCGCGGCGCTCAGCCAGGCGATCGGCATCACCCACGGCGGCTACTACCAGGTGGGCGAGATGACCCAGGGCCTGGGCTGGGAACGCTACCCCTACCCGGTCAAGCTCGACACGCTGATCCAGGGCAATGCCGCGCAAATGATCCGGGAGCCTCAAGTCACTCGACGGCTGCAGCCTGCGCAACCGGACGGCGCAGCCTACTGGTACAACAAGACCGGAGCCACCAACGGCTTCGGTGCCTATGTCGCTTTCGTGCCGTCGAAGAACGTGGCGATCGCCCTACTCGCCAACCGTAACTACCCCAACGACGACCGGGTTCGCGCGGCCCACGCGATCCTCGCCTTGGTCTCGCACTGAGGCCACTGCCGCCTTTTTAATCAGGATTGTCCGACAATATGTAGTGCCTGAAAATTTTCACTACAAAACCATTGACGACATTCTTCAGCCTTGGGCATGATGAGGCCGTCTCCCTGATCGGGAGCGGTGGCAAGGGTGTTCCAGACGGCCTGCGCGGTAACGCAGGCCGTTCGTGGAGAGGGAATCTGTCCAAAAGGCAGCGTGAGAAAGCCCCTGTTGCGATGCTGCTGTAGCAGCCTAGGTAGTGCGCTACATCGTGGTAGCGCCCACTGTGAAAATCACCAACGAATGGGAAATGGGGGCTTTATGATGAACCTGAACAACAATCCGACGATCGACCAATTGGCCCGGCTGTTCGCAGCGCGAAAGGACAGCCACGACGACCACCTGCTGTGGGTCAGCCAGACCGGCGAGGTTCGCCTCGATCGTCTGCCGGCCAACACTGTCGAGGCCGAATCCGACCGGCACATGCCTGAAAGCATGTGCGCCCGCTTCAAGGTCTACCGCCGCGGCCAAGGCTACGTCGGCAAGAAGGCGGCAGCCGATACCGGTTTTGTCGAGCGTGTGCTGATGACCCTGCAACAGGAATGGCCTGCCGCCCGTGAGCAGCAGTCCGTCAAGGTGATCGACCCACTCGACTGAGTGGCTGCCACTGTTTGAGCCCGGCCCACAAGGCCGGGCTTTTTCATGCCTGGCGTCGCGCCAAGGGTGGTGTCACCAGAGCGCCGGTGGCCAAGGCTCGGGCGCGGTCCACACCCCACACCAGCGCGCGGGTCATGGTCTGTCCGGGCAATGAGCGGTGATACTCCTCGCACAGCGCCTTGCCGCCTTGGGCATACACGCCCAAGAACAACTGAGTGGCGCCAAGGCGCGACAGACGAACCTGCACGTCGATGCTGGTGCCGTCACTCAACTCTTCGTCATGGCAGCGACTGTGCAGTTGGCTATCCGCCCATTTCCAATAGGTCTCATCCCTGACTCTCATGGAAGTCCATCCTCCTTTTCCCAAATGCCGCGTCAGAAAACCACAGTAACGCCTCTACGGCGAGCGTTAGCCGCCGTTCCACTGCGCCGGATCAAGACATCAGGAGATACACGCACCGTTCGGCTAAAAGTTAAGCGACGCCGGCCATTCAATAACCTGAAAGAGCGCAGCGCGCGAGTTGAGCCTAGCCGGTGGAACGCTAACCGCCGGGACAAATGGGATTTGCCCGACAAGTGGCACATTGCCGCTACTTAGCGCGTCATCCATGACGCCTACAGGTTTACTGGGCATTCACCGCCCGTAGACGCTGGACCACACGCGGTCCGAACACGTTGATCAGCAGCCCCGCCATCACCAACAACGCGCCCCAGCCTTGGACGCTGCTCAAGCGTTCGCCCAGCAGCCATGCCGAGGAACTCAGGCCAATCACCGGCACCAGCAGCGAGAACGGTGCCACCTTGCCTGCCGGATGACGCGACAGCAATGTGCTCCACAGGCTGTAACCGAGCATGGTGGCCACCAACGCCAGGTACAGCAGCGCCAACACCGAACTCATGCCGATATTGGTCAGCGCATGCCCCATGCGCTCAGGACCTTCAAGCCACCAGGACAGGGCCAGGAACGGCAGTGGCGGAATCAGTCCGCCCCAGATCACCAGCGCCACCAGATCGACCGAGCCGAATCGCCGCGTGATGATGTTGCCCATGCCCCACATGGCGCCCGCGCACAGGGTCAGCAGCAGCGCCACCAACGGAACATGGCCGCTGTCCTCACTGCCGATCAGCGCCAGCCCGCCCGCCGCGACGAGTAGCCCGAGCATGCTGGCAGGTCGCAGCCGCTCACCGAGAAACAGCGCGGCGAAACCCAAGGTGAAGAAGGCCTGCGATTGCAGGACCAGTGACGCCAGACCTGGGGGCATGCCGCTGTACATGGCCTGGAACAGGAAGGCGAACTGCCCTAGGGAGATGGTGGCGCCATAGGCGATCAGCCAGCGCCACGGCAGCTTGGGTCGTTTGATGAACAATACGGCGGGAAAGGCCACGAGCAGGAAGCGCAAGGCCCCCAGCAACATGGGCGGCAAGCCGTCGAGTCCGACCTTGATCACCACGAAGTTGACGCCCCAGGCGATGATGACCACCAGAGCGATCAGCAGGTCCTTGAATGGCATTGCACGGTTCCTTGTTCAGGCTTTTATAGACATATTTCGTTACAGCATAAGGCTATTCCCGTTGCAGCGACCAGCACAGTTAAAGCCAAGGGTTGCACAACAGTAGGCTGTGACGACACGCGCCGCGGGCCTGACCGATCCCGACTCGCTTCCTCTGCACGCCGAAAGTTGGGTCACGCGAACGGATTGACCATCTTGTATATACATGCTCATATGACATGCATTGCCTCACCCGCCCATAACAACAACCACGCGGAGTCCAGCATGTCCAGCACGCCTGTAATCGAGCGCCGCTCGATCGACTATATCCCTCCCGCCGAACGCCACGGACGCGTCTACAGCCAGTTCACCCTGTGGCTGGGCGCCAACCTGCAGATCACGGCCATCGTCACCGGCGCACTGGCCGTGGTGCTGGGTGGCGATGTGTTCTGGTCGCTGATCGGCCTGCTGCTGGGCCAGCTCATCGGCGGCACGGTGATGGCCCTGCACGCCGCCCAAGGCCCGCGCTTGGGACTGCCGCAGATGATCTCCAGCCGCGTGCAGTTCGGGGTCTATGGCGCGGCCATTCCCATGCTGCTGGTGTGCCTGATGTACCTGGGTTTCACCGCCACGGGCACCGTGCTATCGGGCCAGGCCATCGGCCAGTTGCTCGGCGTCAGCGACAGCCTCGGCATCCTGATCTTCGCCGGCGTCATCGTTCTGGCCACCCTCGCCGGCTATCGAGTGATTCACTGGATCGGCCGCGTGGCCAGCGTGCTGGGCATCATCGCGTTCGTTTATCTGTTCAGTCGCATCCTGATGCTCGCCGACATCGGCCAGTTGCTGGACAACCGCCACTTCAGGTGGGCCTCGTTTCTGCTGGCGGTGTCGCTGGCCGCCTCCTGGCAGATCGCCTTCGGTCCGTATGTCGCCGACTACTCCCGTTACCTGCCACGCAGTTCCTCGGCGCTGAAGACCTTCTTCGCCGCCGGCCTGGGCTCGGTGATCGGCGCACAGGCGTCGATGGTGCTGGGGGTATTCGCCGCCGCCATCGCCGGCAGCCAGTTCTCCGGGCACGAGGTGGCGTACATCGTCGGCCTCGGCGGCGCCGGCGGTGCAGCGGCGTTGCTGTATTTCGCCATCGCCTTCGGCAAAGTGACCATTTCCACCCTCAACAGCTATGGCAGCTTCATGTGTATCGCCACCATCATCAGCGGCTTTCGCGGCAGCGTGCA
Organism: Pseudomonas sp. SC11; assembly: GCF_047039205.1. NCBI lineage: Bacteria > Pseudomonadati > Pseudomonadota > Gammaproteobacteria > Pseudomonadales > Pseudomonadaceae > Pseudomonas > Pseudomonas sp. SC11. Next base: position 3,342,827 of record NZ_CP178183.1, read on the forward strand.
GATCAGCCGGGGCCAGCGCCTGCTGTTCGTGCTCGGCATCGTCGGCGCGGCGACGCTGGTGGCGTTGCTGGGCCAACATGCGTTTCTCACCGCGTTCAAGTCGTTCATCCTGTTCCTGCTGACCTTCTTCGTGCCATGGAGCGCGGTGAATCTGGTGGACTACTACTTCATCACCCGCGAACGCTACGACATCCCGGCGCTGGCCGATCCGAACGGGCGCTACGGCCGCTGGAACTGGCCAGGCATCGGCGTGTACAGCCTCGGCGTGCTGATCCAGATGCCTTTCATCGACACCAAGCTCTACACAGGTCCCATGGTCGCGCACCTGGGCGGGGTCGACGTGTCCTGGCTGATCGGCCTGGTGGTGCCGAGTCTGCTGTATTACTGGATTGCACGGGGCAAGGTCAGGCAGGCACCGGCCGAACTGATCGAGCCGCCGGCGCACTAGCGCGCACGGGCGCCGTCACTTTTCAGTCACACGCCTGTCGTAATCTGCCGGACACTCCTATGCCCAAGGACTCCGGCATGCGTCGCCCACTCGCCCTGCTGCTCTGCCTGCTACCCCTGCTGGTCCGCGCAGAGCCGGCCTGGCTGAGTATTCAAGGCTCGAACACCATTGGCGCAGCGCTGGCACCGGCGCTGGTGCGCGGATTCCTGCAAGGCCAAGGCGCACAGGCTATCCGCAGCCAGTCTGGCGGGCAGGCCAACGAGGTCGAGGTCAGCGCCATTAATGCCCACGGCGCGCACCTGCGGATCAGTATCGCTGCCCACGGCACCCGCACCGGTTTCAGCGCCCTGGCGCAGGGCGAGGCCGATCTAGCGGCCGCCTCGCGACCGATCAGCGACGAGGAGGCCCGCGAGCTCGCGCACCTGGGCGACCTGCGCAGCGCCTCCAGCGAGCAGGTGATCGGCCTCGATGGCGTGGCCGTGGTCGTGCATCCCGATAACCCTTTGCAGGCATTGACCATCGCCGAACTGGCCAAGGTCTTCTCCGGGCAGATCCAGCGCTGGGAGCAATTGGGCGGGCACGCTGGCCCAATCCACCTGTACGCGCGCGACGATCGCTCCGGCACCTTCGACACCTTTCGCACCCTGGTACTGCGCCCGCTGGGCCAGGAGCTGTCACCCCAGGCCGCCCGCTTCGAATCCGGCGAAACCTTGGCGGCACAGGTGAAGGCCGATCCGGCGGCCATCGGCTTCAGCAGCCTGACCACCGTGCACGAAGGCAAAGCGCTGGCAATCGCCGAGGGCGACGCGCCGGCCCTGCTGCCCACCTCGGCCAACGTGGCCAGCGAAGACTATCCACTGTCGCGAAGGCTGTTCTTCTATTTGCCCACAAACCCCAGCGCACCCGCCAAGGCCCTTGCCGAGTTCAGCCAGAGCCCAACCGGTCAGGCGATCGTCGCCGCCCAGGGTTTCGTCTCCCAAGGCATCACGCCACTGACCATCGCCGCGCAGCCACGGATGCCCGCGCCGTATCGCGCCCTGGCGAACGAAGCGCAGCGCCTGAGTGTCAATTTCCGCTTTCAGGAGGGCAGCGCCAGCCTGGATAACAAAGCGCTGCGCGATGTACAACGCCTGGGCGATTACCTGCGTCAAGTCGGCAAGCTGCAGGACCAGGCGGTACTGGTCGGCTTCAGCGACCCCAAGGAAACCCCTGGTCGCGCCGCCCTGCTCTCACGCCTGCGGGCCATGGCGGTGCGCCGCGAACTGGCGCGCGACGGGGTGCAGGTGAAGGATGTGCTAGGCATGGGCGATGAGCTGCCCGTGGCCGGAAACGAGCAGGAACACGGACGCCTGCGCAATCGCCGGGTGGAGGTGTGGGTCTACTGAGCGCAAACACGCGTTTCCTCCGCCCGCGCGGCTGGGTACTCTGTGCCGGTACCCGACCTCGGATCCGTGCTCATGCTGCCCCTGCTACTCACCACGCTCGTGCCCATCATCCTGCTCATCGCCCTAGGCACCGTGCTGCGCGTACGCGGCTTTCTCGCCGACAGCTTCTGGCCAGGCGCCGAGCGATTGAGCTACTACGTGCTGCTGCCTTCGCTGTTCCTGCATGGCCTGGCCACCGCCAATCTGAATGGCGTACCCGTGCTGGGCATGGTCGCCGTGCTGATGCTCTCGACCCTCGTCGGCGGCGTGCTGCTGGTGCTCTACCAAGGACTGGCGCAGCACGATGGCGCCGACTTCACCTCGGTATTCCAAGGCGGAGTCCGCTTCAACAATTACATCGGCGCGACGCTGGCGGCGGGTATCTATGGCAGCGCCGGCATCGCCCTGGCGGCCGTGGCCAATGCCTCGATCGTGCCGCTGGTCAACTTGCTCTGCGTGCTGGTGTTCGCCCGCTTCAGCGCCCGGCACAGCTCGCCGTTCACGGTGTTCAAGGCAATCTTCGCCAACCCGCTGATCATCGGCTGCGCCGGGGGTCTGTTGCTGCGCGTCACCGGCATCGGCTTGCCCGCCGGATTGGAACCAACGATCAAGGCCTTGGGCCAGGCGGCACTGCCCCTTGGGCTACTGTGCGTGGGCGCGGCATTGGGCGGCGCGCGCATGGGCCAGCAGGTCAAGCCGCTGGCGGCCGCCTCGGTCTTCAAGTTCCTGGTCATGCCGCTGACCACTTTCGGCCTGTGTCGCCTGTTCGGGCTCGGCGGTCAGGCGGCCGTGGTGGCGGTGCTGTTCCAGGCGCTGCCGACGGCATCGTCCTCCTACGTAATGGCCCGGCAGATGGGCGGCAACGCGCCGCTGATGGCGACCATCATCGCCTTGCAGACCGTGGCGGCGGCCGTGACGTTGCCGTTGATGCTGAGCCTTACCCTGGGTTGAAGCCGCGTGGTTAGAATGCTCGGATCCCAGTCACACGGACATCCGATCATGCGCCACCGGTGGATTGCGTTCAGCCTGCTCATCGCCCTGCCCTTCACACAGGTGCACGCCGCCGACAGCAACACAGCCGCCATCGCCGAAGACAAGGCCCAGGCGCTCGAGCAGAAGGTGATCGACGACGCGCCACCGCCCAAGCCCCCGGAAAAGATCACCGCTGCCGAGGTCAAGGCCGTCGACCCCGCCGGCCAGGCGCCGCTGGACGACAGCATCACCTGTCTGGCACGCACCCTTTACTGGGAAGCCAAGGGCGCCGACGAAAAGGACATGCGCGGCGTCGCCAATGTGGTGCTCAATCGCCTGGGCAAACCGGGCTTCCCCGACTCCATCTGCGGCGTCGTCAAGCAGGGTGTGGAAAACCGCAGTTGCCAGTTTTCCTGGTGGTGCGACGGGCGTCCGGATCAAGTCGAGGAGCCGCTGCGCTATGACATCGCCAAGGAAATCGCGCGCAAGGCGCTCAACCAGCAACTGCCGGACAGCACCGCCGGCGCGCTGTTTTTCCACGACCGCCACGTGCGACCGAGCTGGGCGAAGACGTATCGGCGCACCGCCCAGACCCGCCATTTCTTCTTTTACCGCCCCAGCACAGCGCTGGCACGCTGAGCCCGGCTCGCTGACACGTCAACGTCAGAAGTCGACCGTGCCGGAGAGCTTGACCAGGCGCGGATCGCCCTGGGTCAGGTAGCCGCCGTTGGCCGACGCCCAGTATGACTTGTCGGCCACGTTCTCCACGTTCATGCGAAGGGTGATGTCTTTGTCCTGAACCTTGAAGCGGTAGCGTGCGCCTAGGTCGAAGCGATTCCAGGTCGGCAGGCTGAGGGTATTGGCCGGGTTGGCGTACTGCCCACCCGTGCGCAGCATGCGCGCATTGAGCGCTACGCCGGGAAGACCGGGAACGTCCCAATCGACGCTGGCATTGAGCTGGAACGTCGGCACACCCACGGCATGATTGCCATCGTTGCTGCCGTTCTGGGTGTTCTTGAGCTCGGTGTCCATGCGTGTGCCGCCCGCCATGAGACGCAGCCCCTGAAGCGGCTCACCGAACACGCTGAGTTCGACGCCTTTGTTGATCTGCTGGCCGTCCTGCACGAAGACGTTGCCTTCGCGGTAGCCGTCAGTGGGCCGCTCGATACGATAGACCGCCAGGTTGGCGCCATAGCGCTGCTGGTCGAGTTTGATGCCGGCCTCGACCTGCTTGGTCTTGGCCGGCGGGAATACCTGGCCGACGTTGACCACTTCGCCACTGGCCGTGGCGCCTTGGGCCAAGCCCTGGATGCTGTTGGCGTACAACGACAGTGCTGGCGTGAGCTTGTAGACGATGCCATACACCGGCGTGGTGACCGCCTCGTCATAGAACGCGGTGCGCCCCCCGTCGACGCCCGTGCCGCGATAGGCGTAGCCCTCCACCCGCAGTTGCTGACGACGAAGGCCAGCGGTGAGCAGCAAGGTGTCGTCGAACAGACCGAGCGTATCGGACAGGGCCACGCTGCGGTTGCGCGTCTTGCCCGTGACTCCCGGGTCGCTCAGGAGGCCCGCGCTCGCGCTCACGCTGGCAGGACGCGGAACCGGCAAGGTGTCGTAGATATTGGTCGGCTGAGACTTATAGAAAACGTAGGCATTTTCCTGTTCGGTCCAGATGCTCGCCGCGCCCAGGTTCAGTTGGTGGCTGACCGGGCCGGTCTGGAAGCGACCGTTGAGCCCGGTCATGAAACTCGCGTTGTCTTCATTGTGCGGAATTTGCGAACCGGCGATGGTCGCAGCGCCGGTGGCGGCGTTGGTCAGCACGGGCGTGCCGTAGAAGCCGGTTTCGCGGGTGTGCTTGATGCCGCCAGCCAGGTAACCGCTCCAATGCTCGTTGAAGTCGTAGTCGCCACGCAGCATGCCGAAGGTATCTTCGGTCTCGGTCCAGGACCAGTCCTGGCCATAGTTGTGGTCAGCACTGGGCGCATGCGGGATATCCGTGACACCCGCGCCCAGTCGCACGGAGTTACGCAAGTGGTTGACGCGTTGCTTCTGGTAGCCGAAGTCGCTCGAGACACGCAGTTGATTGCCGCGGTAGTCCAAGCCTGCAACGAACAGCTTGCTGCGCTGATTCTGATCGTCGACCGCCGTGTCGCCCTCGCGCTGGGACAGGTTCAAGCGTGCACCGAAACGGTTGTCTTCGCCAAAGCGCTGGCCAATGTCCAGATGCTCGCCAATACGCCCGTCAGTGGTGATGTCCTGGGTGTAGCGGCGGGTCGGGATGTCGTCAGCGCGCTTGGGCTGCAGGTTGACGTTGCCACCCAGCCCCGTGCCGGTGGGGCTGGCGCCGTTGAGAAAAGCGTTGGGCCCTTTGAACAGTTCCACCCGCTCTACCGCATCGGTTGAAATCATTTGCCTGGGCAGTACGCCATACAAGCCATTGAAGGCCACATCGTCGCCGCTGAGCGGCAGCCCGCGGATCACGAAGACCTGCGACTGATTGCCGAAACCAAAGGACTGGCGCACCGAGGGGTCGTTGAGCAGCACATCGCCGATGTCTTCGGCCTGCTGATCCTCGATCAGTTGCGCGGTATAGCTGGTCAGGGTGAACGGCACGTCCATCATGTCCTGATTACCCAGCACGCCCATCTGCCCGCCCCGTGCCACTTGCCCACCGGCGAACGTTTCAGGCAAAGGGCTGGAGGCCGGTTTGAAGGCGTCGGCATTGACGGCAGTGGCGTCAAGTACGAGGGGGCCGTCCGCCGCTTGGGCGCTCAGACCGACGGAACAGCAAAGCGCGATCAAGGTCGGACGCATCGGACAGGTGTAGGCCATGAAAGGCTCCTGAATAGGTGATTGGAGAGCCATCCTGGCCAGCATTATTGCAAGTGAGTCGCGTTTATAATAGATGTTGCGAATTATTTCCAATAAATCGCACTTTTTCGCGCGCGGCCTGTCTACTGCCTCTTTTGCCGCCATCGGGTTACCGATGGCTCACCGCAACACACAAGCCAGGCCAAAAACCGGTGGCTTGTGTAGGATGGGCAGCGCCCCCACCAGGCCACTGCCAGTCATAGGGAGATTCTTGATGCGCGTCCTGTCATCCCTCGCCTGCCTTGGCGCCCTGTCGCTGGGTTTGCTGAACCCGATCAACGTCCAGGCGTCGAGCGGCGATGAAGCGCAACTGATCGAAGCGATCAACCTCTACCGCAGCCAGACCCAACGTTGCGGTGGCGAGGCGTCGCTCGAGCTGCCGCCGCTCAACAGTGACACCCGCCTGGCCCTGTCGCCGGAAGGCACCCGCGACCTGCAGCAGGCCATGACGCGCGCCGCCTACCCCATGGTCAATGTCCAGGCCATCAGCCTGTCTGGCCCACGGGACGCAAAAGCGGCCATGGGCGCCATCGAGGAGAGTTTCTGCCAGGTGGTGCTCGATCCGCAGTTCGTCGATATCGGCGTCAGCCAGGAAGGCCGCGACTGGCGCATCGTGCTGGCGCGCCCGCTGCTCAGCGGTCGCCTCGGTGACTGGCAGGCCGAGGGTCAAAAATTGCTGCAGGAAGTCAATGCCGCGCGCAAGCTGCCGCGCCAGTGCGGCGGCCAGCCCTTCGCCGCAGCGCAGCCCTTGAACTGGAATGCCACCCTGGCCGATGTCGCGGCCAATCACACCCGCGCCATGGCCAACCAGAACTTCTTCGACCATATCGACCACGACGGGCGTACCCCTGGCGATCGCGCAGAACTTGCGGGTTATCTGTACCAGCAGATTGGCGAGAACATCGCCGCAGGGCGCGACACGCCGCGCAAGGTGGTCGATGGCTGGCTGGCCAGCCCTGGCCACTGCGCTACCCTGATGAACCCCGACTACCGTGACTTGGGCGCGGCCTATGCGGTGGATCCGAAGAGCGATGCCGGCATCTACTGGACCGGCGTGTTCGGCTCGCCGCAGTGAAGGCTGGTCAAATGCAGCGCAGCGTCTTTACTTAGGGCTATGCCCCTCAGCAGCGAAGCCGCCTATGAAGATCGTGGTCACCCGCATCCTTGTCGACGACCAGGCCAAGGCCCTGGCCTTCTACCACTACATACTGGGTTTCCAGCCCAAGGACGACATCCCCATGGGCCGGCACCGCCGGCTCACCTTGACGTCGCCGAACGATCCGAACGGAGTGGAACTGCTGCTTGAGCCGGATACCCACCCCGCCGCCCAGGCTTACAAGGCTGCGCTCAAGGCCGAGGGCATTCCCGCCACCTCCTTCGCGGTGCGGGATATCCAGGCCGAGTACACGCGCTTGTGCGCCAGTGGCGTGCAGTTCGCCCAGCCGCCCACTGTGACCGGGTCAACGACCGTGGCGCTGTTCGACGACACCTGCGGCAACCTGATCCAGCTCAGCCAGCGTCATTGACGCCGCGCCCAAGGAGCCGAACCGATGCGCCACGAATTCAGCGAAGTGCTCAACGATCTGATCGACTATTTCCTGCTCGCCGACATTCAGCGTCTGGCGCGTTTCAAGGAGGAGAACGACCTGCCGGACGATCTGGCGCACGCGTTCACCTCCGGCGACAGTGGCGATCGTGCGGTGCTCGAAGGCGTGGTCGTGCCCATGGCGGGGGTCGACAACCTGCCCTACCGCATCATCTTCAGCCTGGACGAACCCATCCCCGCCCTGCTGGAACCCGGCAATCGCGTCGCACACCGCCGCGCGGGTTATGCACTGCAGGTTGAACATCGCGCCTTGATGCTGTTCACCTGGCGCATCCTGCAGCATTTCACCCACAAGACCCTGGGCGATCTATTGGCCCGCTATCAAGTGCCTGGCCGTCCGATCATCGAACTGGACAACGGCTGGTATCACGTGGAGGTGCTGGCCGGTGCAGTGTTGCGAGAGGACTTCTATGAGCCAGCATTCGAGTTCGTGCTCAGGCGCACGCACTGCCAGCGTCCCACGGACGACATCGATGTGAGCTACCGCTTCAGCTTGGAAGAAAACCTCCTGCCCTCCACACTTGCCCGCTGACACTTCTCTGCCGCGAACTCAGTAATCGAATCGCTCAACCGCCCGCCGCCGCTCGTTGTCGTCGCGGCGGTCGTAGCCTGCGGTGGTCTGAATGTTGACGTGGTGCGCCAGCTTCTGGGCAATGGACAGGTCATGCTCCTCGATCACCCGCGTGATGAATGCACGCCGAAAATCGTGTGGCATGATCTTCACGCCCACCTGCGCGCCGCGCTGCCGAGCGATGTAGTAGATGGCATGCTTGGTGATACGTGCCCGAGTAATGTGATTGCCACGACGGATGCGGTTGAACAGGAAGCTGTCGTCCGTCACGCCGGTCGGCAGGTGCTCACGACGCAACGCCAGCCAGGCGCCAAGCTTCTCGAACGCCCACGGCGGGGCATATTTGATCAACTGCCGATTGCCCTTGCCCACGACCCGCAGGCTGCGCTCCTGGAAGTCGACATCGGCCAGGTCGATATCGACCGACTCGGACTTGCGCATGCCGGTGCCGTACAGCAAGGCGATGATGGCCGCATCGCGCACGCCCTGCGGTCGCGGGTCGGCAGCACAGACGTCCATCAGTTCGCGAATCAAGCTGCGCTTCAGGTTGCGTCCTGGCGGCAGGCGCGTGCCACTGGCGGGCTTGACCTCGCGAATGCGCAGCAGGTGTTCGTGGTCGATCAGTCCCTGGCGCCAGGCCTCGTTCATCACCCCGCGCACAGCGTTGACGTACAGCGATGACGTATTAGGGGCATAGCCATCGGTACGCAGCGCCGCCACCAGCGCAATGATGTGGCCCGCCTCGAGCCCGTGCCAAGGCACCGTGGCGATATCGTGATCGGCAAAGCCCAGGCGGTCGGCGGCATCCTGAAGGATGTAACGCAGGGTCATCTGGCTGGACGGCGCCAGACGCGCCAGGTACTGCAGCACCGGATTTTGCACGGGGTGGGTCAAAACATGGATCCTGTCGCCGGCGACGGCGGTCTCAGCGCCATCAAATTGAAATCAAAGCACTTTTTGAGTGCCTGCGACGTGATGGTAACTGATCGATGGCCAGGGATCGAACGCCGACGGCACTGTGATCCAGACGCTGAAATTGACTGAGGCCCTGAACAGGGCCTCGATTCGAGGGGTGGGCGCTGGCGAGCCTGAGGCTTGCCGCGTTCAGTTGCGCGGCTTCATTCCGCCCCTGGCGGGATGGCGTCCTTATGCTTGTCCTTCAGTCGCGCCCTCTCCGCCTCAGTGGAGTGAGCGGGTACCTGGTCCTGCTTGGGGTCTTGCTGCTGATCGGTCATGTGCAGTGCTCCGTGGCTGTCAAAGGTTGGGCATCCTCGCGCAGATGCAGTTCAAGCTCATCCTCACACCCCGCCTGGAGAATCCAGCACCTGACGCACCTTGCGCGCCAGTTCCTGTGGCAGGTAAGGCTTGGAAATGACCTCGAACTCCGCGCCTCCGATATCGGTGCGCTCGATGGAGCTCTTGGCGTAACCGGTGGTCAACAGCACCTTGATGGCGGGTCGCTGCGACTGCACCCTGCGCGCCAGGGTCACGCCATTGATGCCGCCTGGCATGATCAGGTCGGTAAACAGCAGGTCGAATGCGTCATCGCCCTCGAAGAGTTCCAGCGCTTGCTGGGCATCCTTGGCCACCAGGGTCTTGTAGCCATGCTCCTGCAGGATCACCTGGGCCAGCTCGGCGACGTCCAGACGGTCCTCGACGATGAGGATGCGCTCGTGCCCTGCTTTGGCGTAGCTGGCCGAGCGCTGCTCGATGGGCTGGAGCTCGCTGGCGTCGGCGGGGAAGTAGAAACGCAGTGTGGTACCCACGTGTTCTTCGGAGTAGATCTTCACCGCCCCGCCCGACTGCTTGGCGAACCCGTAGACCATGGACAGGCCGAGGCCGGTGCCCTTGCCTTCATCCTTGGTAGTGAAGAACGGGTCCATGGCGCGATCGCGTACCAGTTCCGACATTCCACCGCCGTTGTCGGTCACGGCCATGCAGACATAACTACCCGCCAGCAAGCCCTCGTAAGAGGCGCGCGCGTCCGGGGTGACGATCACATTGCGGGTCTCGATGTTCAAAGCGGGATCGTCATCCCCCGCCATCGCATCCCTGGCATTGATGACCACATTGAGCAAGGCGATCTGTGCCTGGGCGGGGTCGATACGGCAATTGTGCAGATTCGGATCCAGGTCCAACGTGACGTTGACCCCGTCCCCCAATGTCTGGTTGATCAGCACCTTCGCGTCGGTGACGATCTGATTGATATTGATCACCCGTCCCTGAAGCGACTGCTTTCGAGAGAACGCCAGCAACTGCCGAGTCAGGGTATTGGCCTTGTCCACGGCGTTGCTGGCATAAGTGAGGTTTCTCACGATCTTGGCGAAATCGGGTTGTTCCTTCTCGGCCGCCGCCTTGGACAGCGAAACGTAGCCGCCAATCACTTGAAGCAAGTTGTTGAAGTCGTGGGCGATGCCACCGGTCAGTTGCCCCAGCGCCTCCATCTTCTGCGACTGCCGCAGCGCCTCCTCGACATCCCGGCGTCTGCTGACATCCAGTTGTGAGGCGAAGAAGTAGGTCAGTTTACCGGCGTCGTTGTAGATCGGAGAAATGAACAGTGCATTCCAGAACGAACTGCCATCCTTACGGTAGTTGAGCACTTCGGTGGAAAAATCGTAACGCTGCTCGACTGCCTGGCGAATGGCGGCAACCACCTCCGGATCGGTGTCCTTGCCTTGGAGAAACCGGCAGTTGCTGCCCAGCAGTTCCTCCAGCCCATAACCCGTCATTTCCTGAAAGGCGTGGTTGGCAAAGATGATCGGGTTATCGGGTTGATTGGGATCGGTGACGATCATCGGCATGCGGGTGCTTTCAACCGCCGCGAAGAAGATATCCTTGGGATGACCAAGGACCTCGGCAGTGAATCGATTGTCAACTCTGAGATCGCTGTTGGGCACTGCGCTTTCCTCACACTAAATGCGGCTTCGGCAACTTCCCACACGCACTATCACTGTGCAGGAAACTTCAGCGCCATCGGTAATCTTGGCCATGTTGGCTTGGATACCGGGGAAGCCGCTACGTTCGGATTTTTTCCAGACCCAGCGCACGTTCTCGATAACGACCGGGGAGCGGCCGGCAACAGCGCAGACACCGGCCGCGCAAACGTGGTCAGGACACGGCGAAGTGGCTCATGAATGTCAGGCCTTCGATGGCGTGCGCGTACTCAGCGAATCGTGCATCACCTTCACGGAACGCTTTCGCCACGTCTTGGGCATATTCAAGACTTTCCCACATCGCTAGATCCACGAACACGCGGTCATCGCCCAGCGGCGCATAGGCGTGGTAATCGATCAGGCCGGGAAAGCACTTCAAGGTTTCCCGAAGTCCGGAGCGCAATGCCGGCATCTGCGCCACGCATTCCTGCTTGACTTTGAAAATAGCCAACTCGAGTACCTGAGCGGTGTGTTGCAAGGGGATGACCTCCAGTGTGTAGGGAAGGCCCCATTGTCAGAGACTCATACTGACACCGTATTGTCAGTGCCCGTGATGGCACGCCACTGACTCGCCTGATGATTCATGTACAGGCGAAGATCGACAGCAGGATTATCAGGGAACGTTTGAGTTGCCACCGCGACCGCGATAATGCGATCGACACGAAAATCGCGATACGCCGCTCGCGCTTCGCACCAACTTCCGACCGTCCATTTTCCTCCCCAATAAAACAGGCCAAGGGGGCGAATCAGGCGCTGGGAAAGCTCGCCGTCCATACGGCGATAGCTGATCTTCAGCGCCGCCCGCTGTTCGATGGCCCTTCGCAGCACGCCCAGATGGCGACGTGATGAGTCCGGAAGGTTGCCAAGGGCTCTGAGCGTCGCCGCGCCCGCCTCTTTCGGCGGCTGCTTGAGAGCGACTGAAATCTTGCTCAACACGGTGCGCGCTGCACTGCCGAGGTCATCATCGGCAGCCGCCATGAGCATTTCCACGCCCAGTATCAGCGCGTCCAACTCGAGCGTGTTCAACGTCAGCGGCGGCAGTTCGAAGTCAGCCTCCCGGCCATACCCCAAACAGGATCGGACCGCGCATGGCCCTGTGAATGGCCGTCATTCGAGAACTACTTCGCTGATTGCGCGTCAACTCATGCGACTCGCTTACTTTAGGCGATAGTATCCTCCGGCTGGCGCGGGCAAATCGCATCGAAGTGCAAGCACGTGAAGCCTCAACGCCAGCTGCCGCCAAATCAAACAACGCCGCCTTGGCAGGCGTACAAGGATGGACATGTTCAACTTCTTGACTCGGTTATTCAAACGCAGACGGAACAGCCCAACCCGCAACGCAGGCCTGGAGGGTGTTCGACAGGGCCAGTGGGTCGATCCGATGATCACCCTGGGTACACTCGGCACGCTGCACAGCCTGCAATCATCGGACTGTTCGACATCCGATCGCTCCCACAACCACTGCTACGGGTCGGACCACAGCACGCATTCGTCCGGCGACGGCGGCAGTTCCAGTGATAGCGGCGGTGACTCTGGCTCCAGTAGCTGCGACTGAGACCGCGCTGTGTCAGGCACCGATTTCGCCATTACGTATGGCGAGGCGTATCGCCTCGGCCGTGGTCTTGACCTCGAGCCGTTTGCGAATACGCCTAAGGTGGTTTTCCACCGTGCGCTCAGACAGCGCCAAAGTCGCCGCGATATCGCCCTGTCGCCGCCCTGCAGCAATCCAGGCCAACACCTCGCGCTCACGCGTGGATAACTGACCCGGCGCGACCTCCGGGGGTGGTGCCAGCAATCGACGCGCGGCCAGAAACGCGGCCTCGGCCACGACCTTCACGGCCCAGCGCGCTTGGACGCTGGCGTCGATGCTCGCGCCCCCCCAAGCTCATCGCGCCTTCCAACCCCAAGGGCCCGAACAATGGCACTTGCAGCCCATGGATGCCGGGGCCGCGGGGCGTGGTCACGATTCGATACAGTTCACCGTCGGCCGAGCGCCGTGTCTTGGTCCAGAAAAATGGCTCGCGTGCAGTCACAACATGGCGCGTGACCGGGCAGCGCTGCATGTAGGTCTTGGCGTCAACCGCCTCACCCGTCCCGAACCAGTCCCCTTCCAGCCAATAGATACGCTCCACCGGCTCGCTCTGCGCAGCCGACGTCGAAAACAGCATGAAGCGGTCATAACCCAGGCCCGCACAGAAGCGTCGAACGTCGTCACGGACCTGATCGAGCGACTCGGCTACCTCGACGGTCGCCGCGCAGCGTAACACCGCCTCCAGGGCGCTAGCGCCGGACACTACGCCGTCACTTCCTTGAGCAGGACTTCAGCCGCCAGTTTGCCCAGATTGTTTCCCGCGAGCGGACTGTCGCCGGTAATCAGGGTGCGGTCGCGATGGACGGCTCCGCTGATATCGTCATTGACGATCTCGAAGCCTAGTGACTTGAGTCGTTCGCCAAACTTCCATGTCAAATGGCCGGGCATATAGCCGATTTCCGGCGTTTTCGCATCAAGTGCATCGGGAAACGCACAGATCTTGTAGCCGCGGTACAGGTCGCTCTCACCCACGGCGAGGAACCCTGCCGGCCCATGACACAGCGAGATGACGAAGCGCTCATGTGCGGCGGCCCACTTCAGCACCTCACCCACCTCGGCGCTTTCGGGAATGCCGATCAGCGCACCGTGCCCCCCAGGAATGAAGATGGCCGCATACGTGTCCAGGCCCGCCGCCAGCACGTCAGCCAGACGCTGGGGTTGCTGGAATTGACCGTGGTACTTGTCGAAAAAGCCTGCCACGGCCTGATCTTCGCCTGGCATGGCCCAGAACTCGAACTTGACCGGATTGCCGGAAACGGTCGCGATATCGAACGCGAAACCGGCGGCATCAAGGTGATACATCGGTAACAGGGTTTCTACCGGATGATTGCCCGTGGAAAAAAAACTACCGTTATCGGTCAGCAAATAGCGCTCGTCGGCGCCAATCATGAGAATTCTCTTTGTCCCGGTATAGGGTGCTGGATAGTTGGCGCCGTTGAGGTCCGACGTGGGCGAGGTGAATTGCTGCAGGGAGTAGTCGGACGGGAAAAAGGCGTTTTTCTCCGCAGGATCAGGTCTGGGGGCCTTACTGACGTGTGCGTTATCGGACATGTTCCACCTCCATCGATTGATTGACCAACGAGCCCGAGCATGCGCAACGCCGATGAATCGTGCAATGAGGGATTTCCGCTGAGAACTGTGTTGGCTCGTCGCAGCCCCTGGTATGCCCCGTGCGCTTGATCAATCGGCAAAAGCCACTTTTACTGATGCTATTGAACTCAGAGGACTGCACCATGAGTATTCGCAGCCTGGCAAGAAACCTACCTGCCGATCCTGCCAAAAAGGGATGTGTGCTGGGGTGGGGGGTGCTGAAGGACCGACATCCCTGGCATTTCGTTGACGTGTACGCCGATCGGTCAACCGCCCAGGCAGAGGCGCAGCGGCGAGGCACTGGCTACGTGGTGGAATATGGTTCGCATCGGCTTGGAAGTGATACGTTCATTTGCGGTGTCGGGCTGCCGGAGGGATAGGCATGCACCACCAGATAAGCGGCGAGATGCGAAGCTCAACGGTTGATCATGGCGATCAGGAGCGGACTCTTCTCACCCACACTCATGATGACAAGGCTGCTAGATCAATGGATGCCACCGCAAGGCGACCGAAAGCTCCGGCTGAACTTCTGCTACTGCACATCGAACTGAGCGACATCGAGCCTACGGTCTGGCGTCGCTTTCTAGTTCCTGAAACCATCACGTTGGGCAAACTGCACCGGGTGATCCAAGCCGTGATGGGCTGGACTGACAGCCATCTGCACGAATTCGATATTGCCGGTGAGAAATATGGCACTCCCAGCTCCGATGATTGGGGGGCGCCGGTGAACTCAGAAACGCGCAAGACACTGGTCAATGCCCTACAGGGCAAAAAGAGGTTTGGGTATCTTTACGATTTCGGTGATAGCTGGGAACACCGAATCACGGTTGAAAAGCGCTTGCCGATGATCTCGGCACCTCAGGAGCATTATTGCATCGAGGGAGAGAATGCTTGCCCACCGGAAGATGTCGGTGGAGCGCCTGGCTATCAGGACTTCCTCGACGCCATGGCCAATCCTGCTCATCCTGACCATGACGATAGGGTGGAATGGTATGGGGGCGTCTTCGAGGCTTCGGTATACGACTGCAAGCCGGTCAATCAGTGGCTTGCACGCAAGAAGATTTGAAAGGTGCCAATGCTGCCCAGCCTCGATAGACAGCACCCCATTGCGCAAAAGCAATGCGATAGAGGGCAGCGTTACGGGGAGTCCTTCATACCCTTACACAAGCCTCATCAAGAGCCTATACACTTCTCAATCGGTCCGCCGGCCTTTTGGAAGGCTAATTCTGACGGCGCGACGTTTATATAAAGGGTTGAACCGTCGTTGAATTGACGTTCGATCCTTAGCACGCGTTCGGGGAAGTAGCGGAAATGTTCGCCTACTGAAGTCAATTTCTGCCCGTCTGATGTCTGCACTACCAGGACACCATCAATCTTGGTAATCGTAGCTGCCGAGCCACAATGCAGTGGGCGCCCCTCGGCCTTGGCCATTGCACCCATCCCTGCCAAGCAGATTCCAAGTCCATAAACACCGCATGCTTTTAACACTGCAACTCCATTCCTAATCAATGCCTGCTATCCCTCTCACAGGCGCGTCAGCTGTTGAGTTGTTCGCGAGAATGGATCACCCGCTGGGTCCACCGTCGAACCGACTCGATCTCCAATCACACGATACACTAAAGTTCGAGCTCTGGGGTTTTTCTGCAAATTCCCGGTCGATCATAGGATTAGCGTTGAGTAGAGCAACACGGACGCTTGACTAAAACTTGCGTCAAGAGTATGTGCTTAGCACCTCGACACAATTCACAGGCGGGATCAGAAACTAGGAGCAGCCCTATGACGCCATCTAAAATCAGCAATATCGTATTCAGTTGTGTTGCGCTTTACGGCTGTGTTGGTTCTCAACCTGCGAGCGAGAATCAGGTACAGGTCGCTGCACAAAAATTGGTTGGCCAACCTGCCAGTAAAGCTTTTGAAATTTTTGGTCAGCCAGATCATTGAATAGGTCCATCTTCCTATGGAAGTGGTGGTTTCTATGCATGGAATCGAATTCAGACCCATACAACGCCCGAGCAGGTTTTCATCAAGACAGGCAGTGAGTATGTTGGCGAGCAACAGACGTGGGTAGGGGTTGGTAGTGGAGGAGTTAAAGGCATAATGCCTGTCAATAGTCAGCCAGTTTATAGGGACACTGGATATTATGAAAACAAAACTGTGCTCGACTATTTTTGCAATATTACGTTGCTTACAGATGCTCGCGACATAATCACAGATGCTGACGTTATCGATTATAACGAGAAAAAATAATCTTATATTCAGGGGCCGATGGAAAACGCACGCTAACCATTCGGAGGTTCAAGTTGAAGTCATAGAGACTGACCGCGTGGTGTCAGCAAATGCTGAAACTCCCTGCCTGTCCGTCAATGGGCTTGCAGCGCTGGCACCCCACTGAACCAGTCTCGCCGCACGTCCAGCGCATCTCCCGAAGGTCCAGCCTGACTGTGGCGAGCCTGAATCAGAAGTGAAAAAGCCCAGCGCGACGGCTGGGCTCTGTTACGCAAGGAGATTGAAGATCACGGAGTCCAGTAAGCAATCTTGCCGCTTGCACCAACAGCTACAAAATTACCGTTGCCGTAGGCGACGCTCCGGATATCGGTTCCTGCGAAAGTGTTGGCTTGCTGAACCCAGCCGATCCCATCCTCGGAAACGGCTGTCTTGCCGCCGTCGCCGACAGCTACATACTTGCCATTACCGTAAGCGATGTCGCGGATGATGGTTCCGCCGAAACTGGTATCTGCAACAGCAGTCCAGTTAAGCCCATCGGCTGAATATGCCATCTTGCCATCAGCACCAACGATAAACATTTTCCCGTTGCAAAGCTTCATGGAAAGGATGGTGCTAGTGCCGAAGGTGCTGTTCACGGTGCCGAATGACTGCGAATCATTCGTCGCCATCTTCACCGCGCTAAGCAGCTTGCCATTCGATCCCGCAACCAACACAAAAACGCCCATGACGTTGACGCAGTACACAGTCTCGCTAGAAGTGAAGGTCGTAGTGCGCTCAACCTGGCCTGACCAATCGCCATAGCGGGAAAAGACTTTACCGTTAGACCCCACCAGTATCCAAGTCGTGTTGTTGCCGTGAATTGGCTGATAATACACAATGCCATACAAGTCTCCGGACGCGCGTACAGTTGCCGTAAGGTCTGTCCAATCCCTCAAAGGGCGCGCTGTGCTGCCCCAGCTCACATTGCCGGATTGAGAAAGGGCTTGAAGCGTTGTCCCAATACCGTTCCAGTACAGCTCGTTGATAACTTTCCCGCTATCGGACGTGACGGCGCCCTTGAGCTTGGTCCATACCGTACCAGTCGCGTTTCCGCTGATAATCTGAGTGGTTGTGGGAAGACCGTTGCCACCCGCCGCATAAAACTTGCCATCCGCAAAAACCACGCGCCTAAGCATGCCGGTGTTAGCCACCGGTTCTACTTGAGTCCAAAGATCTTGCATGGTTTGAGACGCCGAGTTTGCCTTTTCCATTTTATACTCCGTTACTGAGCTGATTTAAGTTCAGGCCTCTGTATTGGGCGTATGGCGCTCATGGGCGATGGCTCGAGACTCGAGGTCTTCACGCTAAGGTCAGGGGTGACGAGGTTTCACCGACCCCAGACCTGTCACTGATGGAGGGAATCATGCCACATCAATACTGTATATTCAACCAGTATTTTGAGG
Organism: Pseudomonas sp. SC11; assembly: GCF_047039205.1. Classification (NCBI taxonomy): domain Bacteria; kingdom Pseudomonadati; phylum Pseudomonadota; class Gammaproteobacteria; order Pseudomonadales; family Pseudomonadaceae; genus Pseudomonas; species Pseudomonas sp. SC11. The sequence continues at coordinate 3,360,501 of NZ_CP178183.1, forward strand.
GCTTTATTCAGCGAACTTCGGCTTATTCACCGCGTTTGAGTGGATGGCTGATCGCATGTTCCGGTGATGCCCGGCTTCGCGGGGGTCGTATCGCCCTGGAAGTCGGTGCATGCTTTGCTTTGGGAAGAAGCCTACGGCCAAATCCCGCTGGGCCCTCTAGTGGTTTTCGAGGATCGTAATCCCCAGCACATCGAGATCGGCAGTCTTGAATTGGTCAGCCGCGCGGAGAACATGCGCCGCAAAACCATCCACAGATATCCACTAGAACTCAAAACCACTATCCGCCAGTTGAGCAAGCTGAAGCGTGCAATCAGCGAGGCCTCTGGTGAAAAAAAAGATGACTGACCTACGTAATCACCTGTTCGCAACCCTAGAGGCATTGCAAGACAAAGATGATCCTATGGACATTGACAGAGCGAAAGCAATCGCAGAAGTGGGAAAGGTACTGGTGGATTCCGCCAAGGTGGAAGTAGCGTTCATCAGCGCCACGGAAGTTCGACTGGTCGGTGATCTGCATAGGATGCATCTCCAGATGTCGAGATGAAGGGGCGCAAGTAGACCCGATGTGTCTTCCGGGCGGATTGGACGTCAAACCGGTAACCAATGAGGAAGGGTGTGATGAGAAAAGGAATTTGCTTGATCGTGATCGCGGCATGTCTAGCATCAGGGTGCTCGCATTACTTCAACAGCCCATATGGCGGTCGAAACCAGGCACACAGCATTGCGTGTGACGGCGACCCTCCTAACCAGCCAGGCTGCTACGACCGTAACGAAAAGCGTCTGGATCAGATCTATCAGGACGTCATGGACAGCCGCTGAGTAGCCACATGCGAAAAGTCCGGCTGGCCAGTCGATCGTGCCGGGGTAGCCTGGCTGTTTGGGCAGGCGGTCGAGCGCAACGCGATACCGCTTCCACTGTTTTAGCAACACGCCCTCGGCGTCGGTTGCGTCGTCCAGATCAACCGCATCCTGTTGCGGAACAATGGCCGTATCAACGTCCCGACGGCGCAGAAAGCTTTCAGCCTGAACTTGAGACAGCAGGTCCACCGGCTCGGGTTCCAAGATAACGGGCAAGGCTGGCGGGGTAGCTCATGGACAGGGCTCTGAGCTGCTGAATTTTCTGCTCCTAAGCCGTGATGGCCTTGGCTCTCGCCGGAGTTACGCCTTGGCGTTCCTGGCGCAACTGGTCTATCCAGCGACGCGGAGCAGAGGACCAATGTCAAAGATGGCACAAATCTCAGAAACCGATAGAACTTCGTCCAGCACCATGGCAGCGGCCTTGAACTTGAATTCATTCGAACAAGATATACGCATGTCCCACAAAGTGATGATGTTTCGGAACTCCTGCCCAAAAGTTTCGGAACTCCACCCTTTTTTGAAGGCAAAAGAAAAACCCCGCAGACGCTAATCTGCGGGGCTTTCGAATGGTGGAGGCCGAGGTCGGAATCGAACCGGCGTAGACGGATTTGCAATCCGGTAGGAGGCTCAGGTTTTTCGGGGTTTTCAGCCTGCAGACCACGGAATCACTGGCTTCTGCCTTAGTTGCTGGTGCTGGTAATTCATGACCATTTGGGACATCCAGTGTCCCAGGATTGTCCCCCGCTTTTCTCCCTTTATATGCCTAGCCTCCGAATTCGCCCAAACGCGCCTGAGCTGCGTCCTCATCATCAGGTATAGCCGCTCGATTGCCTGGGTCGGGATGGCCTTCAAGGTTTCCATCGACTCCATCAAGCCCCCGGCCCGTGCTTGGGCGACCAGGCAGTTCACCGCGCTGTCGCACAGGTCGATCTCTGTCAGACGCTTGCGCGGCAGGCCGTGGATCTCCTGCGACATGACGATGCCCGGCATGAACTCACCGGCCTGGGCGTTGCCGTAGCGATTACTCAGTGGACCCCTCTCCTCTACAGAGAGGCCATTGTAGATCGACTCGCACGCCAGCCCAGCTATTCGGCTGCGCTCAAGCGCAACTGACTGTCCTTTCCTTCCATCATCTGGCTATCGAAATCCAACACAGGAGCCTCGCCAATAAAACGAGGGAATCTATGGTAGTTTTGCAGACCCAAGACAAGACCCTAACAAAATGGATACCTCCGTACTGAGCATTTCTGCAAACAGCAGCCGTTCACAGAATATTGATACCCTTCGATTACTGCTCGCCGTCTTGGTGGTGGTGACGCACTTGGCGCCGTGGGCCTTTGCCGTACAGGGGCCGTCCGCAATACCCGAGAGCATTCTCTTGCTCACCCAATGGCTGGAAGGTGTATTCCAGGGGAATGGCGAAACGCATCCGGCGGTTCTAGGCTTCATCGTCCTGAGTGGATACTGCATACACCGTAACGGCTTGAGATCGCACCGCGACGGTGTCGCCGCCTATGCGATCCGCCGGTTCTTCCGCATCTACCCGGTTTTCCTCCTGGCATCTTTATTCGGATTCGGGATGTTCTATATCGCCTCTCGGATCAACCCGGAAGCCGCACCAATGGTTTCGGGCACGCATGAGTTGACCATTGAGAGCATGCTAAGGAAGCTGCTGACCACCGAGGCCGTAAACCCTGGCGACTACTTCCCCTCGATCCAAGGCAATGGGCCGCTGCAAACCGTGGCCGTCGAGATGTGGCTCTACGCGGTCTATCCTCTCGCACTGCTGATTATCGGTCGGCTTTCCGATCGGGCTTGGTGGGCGGTTGTGGCCGCCTGCTGGATTGCAAGCGTTGGCATCAACACGTTTATACCTGAATGGCGCTACTGGTCCTACAACGCCAGCTTGATCGCATTCGTCCCTTTCTGGTGGATAGGACTTAAGTTCACCGACCCTAATTTCGCCCGTGTCATGGGCCGCATCGTGATTCTGCCGGCATCTGCCTGGCTGATTGTCACTGTCTTTCAGAAAGATCTCGGGGCTTACACCCAGTTGTTCGCCGGCATTCGCCAGGTCATGTTCGCCCTATGCTTCGGCTGCCTGATCTCGTTCATCGACAAAGCTCGCAGCACTTCGGGCACTGCCCTTGGGGTGGTTGGATCTGCTGGCTACAGCATCTATGCCTTCCACGCGCCAGTCGTCTATGTGTTGGTTATTTGCGGTGTGCCATGGTGGCTGATTGGGCTTACAGCCATTGCAGTAGGCGTTGCCGCCTTCCAGTTTATCGAGAAGCCATTCATGAAGATTGGCCGGCGCTTGGCCGCCCATCATGTAGGGCTTCGCTCCGCATGATGTGAACGCTTGGCCAGCTGCGGGATCATCGGCCTATCGTAGAGGACTGTCTAATTCTCATGAAATCCTTGAAAGCGATGATCTCGCCTATCCAGTTAGAAATCATGGTAGTGGTTGCCTTGTGTGCAGCGCCACTCCCCCAGGTGTTGCCAAACTCTGTTGCCGCCGATGCCTCTGGAACGAAGTACAACTTGAACCCTCTGTGGAACATGGGAATCATTCCAGTCGGCATGCCTATCACACAAACATTCGAAGAAAACCCCGTATAAATCAAAGTATCGACACCGGCGCTTTTTAAGTATTCCTCAAACTTTCTATCGTCCATATTCGAATGATAGACAATGTCTGCACTACCTGAGTCAACAACAGCCTGTAATGCTGGATCTATCCTGGCGGCATATCCCAAGTTGATCGTGGCTGGATCGTTTGTCACGATGACTACCTTCAGCCCTAAGGTGACAGCATGCTTTACCAAAGGCACCAACCTTTTTGAATACACGTTCTTGAAGTGTAGATTCATGACGGGCGAACCGCTGTCCTCCCAGGGATCCATCACCACCACAGCCGTCTTATGTTTCATCAGCGTTCGGGTGAAGACATATTTACCTTCTTTCACTTTGAAGAAGGCCTCGCCTTTACGCTGCTCTGGAATCAGGTTCCCAGCCGGATCAAGTGCAAAATGTGAGTGTCGCCAAGTTTTTATCTGGTACTCAGACGATTTTTCATCTGTCTCAGCATGCACAACAGACGATAGGACCAAGCTAACTACAAACAGACAGGCAAATTTAAACTTATTCAAAATACAGTACCGTGTCCCGACGATCTCAGATTGACATACAGGCGATGATATCTCAGTAATGCCCTGAGCGCGCGCCGTCGATCACTGCCTCGCACGCAGGCCCAGGCGTACCGTCGGAGCATCGACTGCGTGCGGTGCCGGGTGATGCTCGCCACCTCCATCAGCGATACACAATTATGCCGAAACGATACGGGTTTCCAGCGCACAAAGAAAACTCCCGCAGACGCTAATCTGCGGGGCTTTCGAATGGTGGAGGCCCAAGTCGGAATCGAACCGGCTTAGACGGATTTTCAATCTGGTTTGCGTCCCTTGATTTGTCTGGCCTCCGGGCCGTAAGCCCCGGATTTGCTTGCAAAGCCCTTCATTCCTGATGTTGGCAGTTCATGCCTATTTGGGACAACCAGTATTCCAGGATTGTCCCTGTGTTCGCCCCCTTCAACTTGATATGTCATCAGTGTGAGTCTATGGGTTGATATCCCGAGGCGCTCAGTTGATAGGCCGAAGCGGCTCTGATCTGCGCATCCGCGATCAGACGAAGCCGCTCGACCTCATGCGCCGCCGCGCCGGACTCTTTGGCTTGCAAGTACTGACTCATTGCCTCGGCTGCGTCCTGGTACACAGGGTGATCAGGTGTGGGTACGTCGGTCTTGTCCATGCCAACCTCCTCAGTGAATCAGGTGTGGGAGCAAACCGGCTTCGATCAGCCGGTGCTCGGTCACTTGCCTGTAGAGCAGATCCGCTAGCAGGCGATGCTGTTCAATCTCATCTATGGAGGCACCTGCCTCCTCGGCATGGCGCAGGCGCCGGTCCGCATCCAGGGCTCGCTGGAGCAGATCTTCGCCCGCAGCAGCCATTCCTTCGAGCGTACGTCTCATCTGATGCCCCCAATTACCTCATCGGGGCATTATAGGCCGCCTCAAAGGTAATGCCCGCCTCGAGCCTAATCCTAATACTTCGCTAGCTTTCCCGCTCATTCGTCAGACAGCCTGAGCAGGTCAGATAGCAGCATGCCGGTGCTGCGGCTGCCCGACCTCTGACGACACCAGCCGCCTTCGGGCCGGAGCAACTGATGCCGCCAGATTGTGGTGGAGTAGCGAGGAGAGAGTCGCGTGAGTAAGCCGGCCGAGAGGATCAGGCCGATGATGGATTGGGGCTACGTCTCCTGAAAGCCTCTATCTATGCGTTCTCCAGAGATCAGCTCTGCAGGCTGTACCATTTTTGTACCAACAGGTCGCTCACACCTGAAGGCATTGAATGACATGGATTGGCAAACGGTTTTCGCTTTTTTGCCCAACCCCATTAGCGGCGTCTGGCTCAGAAAAGGCCAGCCTGCCGCTCGCATGACGGTAGCACCGATGATGGCATCCATACCTCCAAGCATATAAATTACAAAGTCTGCACAGCATCAGCTCCGATTACGTACCAATTTTTACCTAGCTTCCTCCCACCGCAGCACCTTGTCGGCGAGCCTCGCCTAGTGCCATCATCGTGCCTGCCATGACTAGCATTCTTACAGCTAGCTATCACGGATGAACGCTGCATGCCAGTATCGAACGTGCTGGCATACATAAACCCCTAACCCTTCATATACGCCAACATCCATGTATTACAAGTACAGAGCTTGTGCCCAACGAACGTGGGAAATACTTATTAATAGAGAGTTATATTTCTCCCTGCCATGTAATCTTAATGACCCCCTTGACGTCTCAATTGACCTCAACGCCGAGTATGAGCGAACCAAAGCTATAATTCGAGATAGCGACCCAAACCCAGATGGCAGACGTTCTTTTCTTCTGATGCTCCTCGACGACCACAAAAGGATTAGTAAAAAAACAGGGAACGAAGTCAGCTTAAATCAAGCAATATACGAATATATACAGACTAGGGGCGTACTCTCACTATCAATGAATCCGCATGACGCATTATTATGGGCGCATTATGCGGACGGCCACAAAGGCGTCACCTTAGGATTTAATGACACCCTTCTTGACATTGAGCATACTGGACATGGCAAAGTAACATACCATGCCAGCCCACCTTATGTAGAGAAATTTATTGAATTAGTTGACGAATTCGAAACTTTCTGCCGCCCATGGGATGGAGCCACCTACTCAGACGAACGAGGAAAAGAGTTTTACAACAAACAACTAGACACCATGTTCCAAGCTGGACTTTACTCAAAATCTGAAAAATGGAAGTATGAAGAAGAGTTTAGGATTATTGCCGAACCCGGAAACCATCCGTATCACCCCAAGGCGCTAGCCGAGATAATCCTCGGGGCGAAAACTTCTCCAGCCGATGAGAAAACAATAAAAAAAATCCTTGACCATCCAGATTACTCCCATGTCAAACTTAAAAAAGTATTCAACCCGCCAGGAACTTTTGACTTCCTTAGCCGCGAATTAACGGAGGACGTATCGGCCGACTAGTTGATCCACTCGACTATCAGCAGCGCTGAGGCGATCACAAAGTACGACTACACACCCCGATTGTGCTGGAGTACTGACGAGAAAAAAAGCGCTCAAACCCTACACGCAAAGGTCTTGAGCGCTTGTTTGCACCTAATTGCGACAAACTCAAATGGCATCGAGGGGCTTGGAATGGCGATCGGCTTGCCCCATTTTTGCCCCAGGCAGTGAAGTGCAATTGGTGCGCCGAGCTGTTGCTACAGTCACCGTGCTAAGGGATAGTGATTGGACCAGTCCGACCTGCTCACAAGACCTAAAGACTCCGGCGATACCAACTGTGACCTCGTCAACAATAGGGCTGACGCGAACTAAATGCGCTGAAATAATGCCCTAACCCGACCTAAAAATCTCAGTAATGGATCTTGCCCATGGAAGAAAAGGCCGCCCTAACCGCTGACACTCTTGAGCTTTTACATCTGAACCAGATCGCTATAAGGGCTGCAATTGAGGAGCTATCGTTATGGATTAGCGAGAGGGGATCAGTACAAACCCACGATAACGTCATGGGCGCCCTACGAGCTTTAGACGTGAATGCTGATGCGATCTGGACCAGTATAGCGGAGTTGCGTAAGTAAGCCAGCCGACTGATAAGATCTTTCTGTACCGGCATGTCTTACAAGAACTTCATGAGGCACAAGCAATTCAGCGCAAAAACTTTTACACTTTAATATTATCAAATAAATCGACACCCACTAACCACACACCACGCAACTTTCAACCGCAGCCTTATAGCTTGACGTTTGTAATGCAGGATCGGAAGCCACAATAGCAACTTCAACATCAACACACCCAAACCAAAATACCAACTCAGCGAAGCCCTGATACATCAGAGTCAAAATAGCAGCATGGAGATTCGATAAATAACATGTGAAAATTTTGAACCTTACCCGCCGCTTATTGTCCTTCCGCGCACTCAAATCCATCATCTCCCGAACGGAAAACCATGCAAAAGTTATGGCTTTGAAAAATAAATCTATATTCGCTAATAAAGCTTTGCCGCTCGCTGCCGAAAACATCTCAACGGATTGAGTTTCCTGGCTATGGCAGGCTGCTAAAAATTATCCTTGGCCCAAAAACGTACAATTTTATACGTGCGCCCGAGGTAGCTGTACCCACCGTGAGAGATTGACGAGGCCTGCCGTGCTGAAGAACGCCCCTTTGAGTACAAAGCTAATACTGATTCTGATGTTTCCACTATTGGGATTCCTAGCCTTCGCCGGAATCTACGTAGCGGATAAACGCGAAACCCTGAGCGAGATGAATCGCGCAGTCACCGCCACTACTACGGCTAGGAAGCTCAGCGATGTGATCACTGCCATCCAACGTGAGCGCGGCGCCAGTGGCGTGTTTCTTGGGAGTGGCGGCAAAACAATGCAGGACAAGCTTCACAGTCTGCGTCTAGAGACGGACGCAGCGGTTGGTGCGATGCGAAACCAATCGCTGGAAGACCTAACCTCCCCTGATAAAATGCTGCGAGCTTTGAATGATATAGCCGAACTACGTAGCAGCGTGGACAGGCTGGCGATAAACAACGTGGAGTCCGGTGCGAGATTCACCGACCTTATTAGGAATTTAGTTAGCTTCTCCTATACTCTAGAAACTAGTATCGAAGACCCAGAAATCCTAAGAGCGCTGAGCTCACTCAATCAGTTCGCAGACATGAAAGAACGCGCTGGTAGAGAACGTGTGCTGCTCGGCCTGGCATTCAACCAAAACCGCTTCGATGCATCGCTGCTCTCACGCTTCAGCCGCAACATGGGTGAGTTTTCGGGCTATTTCGAAGCCTTCCAGCGCTGGGCGCCTACGGAATATAAAGATAAGTTAGATAGGGTGTTGCAACAACCAGCCTCACTTGAGGTAGCGCGCCTGCAAAAACTTGGCTTCGACACCCCGCTGGGCGAGCCGTTGAACTTCAAACCTGAAGACTGGTTCAACTTGTCGACAACCCGTATTGATATGATGGCCAAAGTTGAGACCGAGCTTGCTCAAGCGGTTGTTGGCCTCACCGACGCCCAGCGCAATGAAGCAGAGAGCAGTCTTTATGTTGCCAGCGCGACCGTAGTTCTGATGCTGGCGGCGGTCCTCTGGCTCGCGTGGATTATTATTCACAACATCCGTGTCGCCGTGGTGGATGTCAACCGTACCCTAGTTTCGCTCGCCACTCGGGACATGACGGCCCGCACCAGCTATTTAGGCAAGGACGAGTTCGGCGAGATCGCCCGTAACTTGGATAACATGGCTCTGCAGATTAGTGAAGTAATTAGCGAGATTGGCAGCGCCACCGCACAAGTTGCTACTGCGGCCGAGCAGTCTTCGGCGGTGGCGCTGCAAACCAGTAATAGCGTCGCTCAACAGCGCCAGGGCACAGATCAAGTGGTCACGGCCATCAGTGAGATGAGTTCCACTGTCAAGGACGTGGCGAGGAGCACCACCGAAGCGGCGGAGATGTCACATCAGGTAAATACCAGCACAATCCAAGGCAAGACGGAAATCGAGAACACCATTAACCTGATCAAGGGACTTGAGCTTCAGGCCGAACAGACGGCCACAATCATTCAGGAGCTCAAGGGCGAAAGCGACTCCATCTCGTCAGTGCTAGATGTCATTCGTGGAGTCGCCGAGCAAACAAACTTGCTGGCATTGAACGCCGCAATTGAAGCGGCTCGGGCTGGCGAGCAGGGCCGTGGCTTTGCTGTGGTCGCGGATGAAGTTCGGAATTTGGCGCAGAAGACACAGGATTCCACAGTCAGTATTCAGAACATGATTTCCAACCTGCAATCAGGCTCCGAGCGAGCGGCCTCCTCAATGCAGGAAACACTGGGCAAGGCACAGGAAGGCGCGAGAAATGTTGTACGCGCAGGTGAGTTGCTTGAAGAAATCACTGAAGGGATGGCAAAGATGAGTGATAGCAACATTCAAGTAGCATCAGCTGCTGAACAGCAGAGCCAAGTGGCCGAAGAAATTCATCGTAACGTCTCCGATATCAATATGCTGGTGATCCAAGTAAGTGCAGGGGCCGAACAGACCGCATCTACGAGCAGCGAACTGGCGCGTCTGGCTGAACATCAGCAAAGGCTTGTGGAGCGGTTCAAAGTAAGTTGAGGGAGGAAGAGGGCGGGCTCGGGTGGATGTTGAGACATCCACCCGGCTCGCCTGTTTGCTAGTTACTGCAGTGTCACTTGCCGCACGTAGGCCTGACAGGCCTTCAAGGCGATGATGGCTCGGTCGCCTTCGTCGGTGATGGCGACAATTCGTTGAGCATGCGCTGGGTCAAGGTAGGCGCGTACGGGGCCATGTACCACGCCTCCGGTGGCGGGGGCTTCTGGCAGCCCACAGCCACGATCCGGGGTTGAGGTGGCGTCGAGTAAGACTGACAGCCGCTGATCAGCAGTAGCGAGCCGGTCACGCAGACGAGCCTGAGCGCTCTGTGCATCATTCATCTCCTTCCAGTGAGTTTGTGCCGAAGTGGCCAGGCGCGCTTCCAATGCTTCACGCTGGTCCTGATGAACCTGCAGCTGCGCGATCACCGCCGCCGCTGCCGCTTCACGTTCAGCCTTATAGCTGCCGGCCTGCTCGGCCAGTTGCTGGCCGTAGCGCCAGTCCTGCCAGGTCCAGCCTGCCCAAGCACCTACGCAGGCGCCCAGCAGCAGCGCAAGGATTGCCAGGCGAACACCCGGCGAAATCACTGCAGCACCTCAAGCGCTCGCGCATACAACGCTTTGCGGTCATCAAAGCCGCTGGTACCGCCGTTGATGCGTTTGGTGATGGTGAGCAGATCGCCTAGGTCCGCCAGGGTGTTCAGGCCGGCTTTCTGCCAGAACCAGCCCGCCGACATCGCCGCATACACTGGATGCTCTAGCAGTTCCGGTGTGCTCAGCAGGCGGCTGTCACCGAATAGCGCCTCGCTGCAGGCGGCATAGTTGTCACGGCCGGTGACTTGAATCAGCCCCCGCCCGCGATACCGCCAGCCATCAGCCGTGACTTCGGGTCCGTTGCCCATTCGTCCGCTATACACCGCATTGGCCAAGCGCTCCGGGTTGCCGGCCAGTTCATCGGCGCGTGGTACCAGGGATCGCCACCGGCTGCCGGCAGGCGAGCTCTGCCCGATCTGGCGGATGCGGTCGGCGCGGTAGTTGAGGTTTTCACTCAGGGTCCGCAGTTGGCCCGACTCGTGACCGATCTGCGCGAGGAATGCGGCCATGCGCAGGCGGCTGACGATGCCGTACTTGCCCATGGTCGCATTGAGCCCAGGAACAAAAACGCCGGCTTGGCGGCCGGCGTTCGGGAGGATCTGCTGCAGTTGCTGTTCTGTGACTGCCATCGTGTGTATCTCCTTTATGAATCAGTTGGGTTTAACGTCCACCGTGCGCATGGGCTTGGTCGCTTTTTTCTTCTTGCCCTTGGCCTTCGATTTGCCCTTCTTGCCGCCATTGCACTCGACGACCGTCGTCCATCCGGAGCCGTTGAAGGTGTGCTCGACGCCGTCGACCAGGTACTCACCATCCAGCCCATTCTTGAAGCCCTGGGCGTTGATCGAGCGCTCGGCAAACAGGTCGGTACGCCCCATCATCTCCAGCCGCACACCGGCCGTGCTGCGGTTGAATGCAGCCAGCCGCGCCCGGGCGGCCTGCTCGGCAGCCTTCTGATCGGGATAGACGTGCCGGTCGGTGTGCACCGCTGGAACGCCGGCAGGCGCGTCGTCGTTGTTCAGTTCCACCGTCTTGAGCACGCCGGTCTTCTTGTTCTGGTGCTTGGTCTTCACCGCCTTCTGCGAGCTACGGTCACCCAGGTGGAACGAGTAGCGCGCCACGTCTTCACGCCGGATCACCACCGCCCCGAAAGACTTGCCTCCAGGGGTTGTGCCCCCTTGGCGGGGCATCACCAGCAGCTGGCCGTTGGCGACCTTGGCCGTGCAGTCGTACTGCTTGGCCAAGCGGGTCAGGAAATTGAAGTCCGACTCGTTGCGCTGATCGACGCGCGGCACCTTCGTCTGCACGTTGCAGCCAGGCTTCCAGCCGTTGCGTGCCGCCACGTCGCTGACGATCTGCGAGAGCGGCACGTTCTCCCAGCTGCCGCTGCGCGTAGTCTTGCCGCTGCCGCGCATGTCGCTCGCCTTGCCGCGCAGAGTCAGGGTGTCGGGCGGGCCGGTCAGCTCGAGCTCGTCGACGGCATAGCTGCCCAAGCGCGCCAGAGTGCGACCTTCGTAGCCGAGGAAGATCTCGATCTTGGCGCCGCGCCGGGGCAGCGTGACCGCCTGTTCGCGATCATCGATGTGCAGCTCGAACTCGTCCGATTCCATGCCAGGTTTGTCTTTCGTGCGCAGCAACAGCAGTCGGTCGTTGATCAGCGCCGTAATGTCCCGGCCATCCGCGACGATGCGAAACATCGGTTTCATTGGCCCTCCAGTAACGAAAAGCCCCGCATCAGCGGGGCTCGGTGAATGGGTACAGGGTCAGTCCCACAGCGTGATTTCTTCGGCATCGGGCTCTGCCAGGTCAGGCAGGGTGATCAAAACCCCGGCGCGGTACGGCTGCGGCTCATCGCCCAGCCCTTGGTTGGCCTGCAGCACCGCTTCCACGGTGCCGCGCAAGTGGCCGTAGTGCGCCTGGCACAGGCTGTCGAGCAGATCCCCGTCAGACGTTCTGCATGTCAACGCCATACTTCACGAACTCCAGCGAGAAGGTTTGTTTGCGCGGGATGCCGCCAGCCAGCAGCGACGACTGCTCTTCGTCAACGCTGATCAGGCACCAACTGCCCAGCACCGAGCCGTAGCCGGTAGTGAGCATCATCGGCTTGAGCTCGCGCGCGATACCCCGCAACGCATCGAGCTGGCCGATCCCGCCTTTGAACGTCGGGAAGATCGCCCCCTTGATCGTCAGACGATCCTCACCCTGCCCGATTCCCTGTTGCGCAATATCGCGCGACAGCCGCTCCTGACCCTGCCAACGGTACGCAGTTTTGCGACTGAGCTCGTCGAATGCCGCCGTGTCGAGGTTGAAGTAAAACGTGCGGCCACCGGGCTTCATGGGCTGCATCACCAGCAGGTGAGCGAACGGCTTCACCGCTGCAGATGCAGACGAGCCTGCCGGCTTGATCGCACCCGTCGGCAGGATACCGGGCGTCCTACCCAACTGCCCCGCGATGCGATTGGCGGCCGAGCTGGCTCGTCCCGTCTGCGAGCCCAGCACCGTGAGCACTCCCTGCACCGCCGTCGTGCCTGGGGTAGACGGCCCGCCCTTGTTCGCCACCTGAGTCGCAACTCCTTGCGCGGCGCGGATCGCCCGCAAGCCGCGCTGCAGCTTCGCCCCCCTCTGCGGATCCAGTGACGCACGCCGCTCCAGCTCGTCAGCAGCGAGCGTCATGCCCATTACGGCCAAGTTCAGCGGGTCGAGCATCCCGCCCGGCCCATTGCGACCGGCCTCACCGGCCGCGACGATCGAGGACAGCACCCGCGTCAGTTGTTCTTCATATGCCATTGCGCCTCCTATGCAACATCAGGTGAGTCATACAGTCGGCCCGAGGCCATTCGCGCACCTGCGTCCCGCTGCCAGCCATCCCACATGCTGCGCAGGGTGGCCTCGGCCGAACGCACGACTGCCGCGGGATCCTTGACATCCCCTTGCACCGTCAGCGTCACGGACGGCGAGAAGGTGAACGCTTGATCAACCTGCGGTGCAGCTGGCTTGGCCGGCGCCGCTACGCTGGCCAACTGCTCGGCACTCGGCACAGGCGGCGCTGCTGCTGCCAGGTCGCGGGCAACCTCGCCGGGCGCCTTGGCCACCGCCTGCGGCTTGTCTTCACCGAACAGCTTCAGACCCAGCCAGCCACCGACCGAGTCGCCGCCCATACTGCCCAGGGCAGCACCAATCGCCCCGCCGATGGCCGTGCCGATGATCGGTACAACCGAGCCAATGGCCGCACCGGCAGCGCCACCAGCCAAAGCACCGGCCAAGCCACCAGCGGCTGAGCCGTAGCCCTCCGCCTTCTCGTCCTGAGTGTCTGCCGTCAGCGCTGTGTCGAGCACTTTCATGCCCGATTCGAGCACCGCGCCGCCTGGGACCAGCTTCGACGCCTTACCAGCCATGCCCAGCACTTTGCCGAACCGGCCCAGCTGTGCAGCCCCTGCAAGCGGTGCAGCCGTAGTCACTGCTGGAACGGCTGGCATTGGCGAACGCGCTACTGCACGCCCAGCCCCGCGCCGCCCCGACCGGGCGAGCCGGCCATCACGACCCCGCCGCGCGGCACGACCACTGCGCCGGGACCGCCCTGGGCCATCACCGCCTGGGCCGCCTCCTATTCCCCCCAGCGCGCCGGCATTAACCACGAACACCTTTAGGGGCTCGCCACCCGATGGCGAGACTGGATCGTTGCTGGCCGGGGCGCCGAGCACTTTGCCCAGCGCCCCGAGCCCGGCGTCGACCACTGAGTTTCCAGTGCTGGGGATTGCATCCGCACCGGCACCGGCACGACCTGCTGTGCGCTCCATCACGCGGCCGCGAGCCAGGTTCCATACACCACGCCCGATCTTCAACGCGCTGCGCGCCGTGACCAGAGCTGCGATACTCGCTGTCACTGCCGCGATGCCCTGAACAACCATCGGGAAACCGTCGCTCAGCCACGTCAAGGCTTGAGCCACAGCTTTGGCGCCCTTGGCAAACGCATCAGTCGCAGGCCGGATCGCATCCCCCACGCTACGCATGCCGTCATCAACCGCCTGCAGCGTTTCGGACCAGATCTGCGCGGAGGTCTCGCGCCGCTCGGCCAGGTTCTTGTCCAGAATGCCCGTGGCTTTCTGCGAGTCAGCCTTGAGCTCGTTGTACAACCCACGGTTCTGACCGTAGGCGGTGAGCGCCGCCTTGACCTGCATGTCCGCGAACAGATCACCCGTGCGCAGGGTCTTCTCCAGCGCCTCAAGCGCCGCCTTGGCTTTCTCCGGGTCGACCTCCTTGTCGATCTTGGCTTGAGCGTCCTTGAGCTTTTTCGCCTTGGCCGGATCGGTTGCTTGGACGTACTGCATGGCCAGAGCCATGGACGCCTCGATGACGTTCATGCCCTTCTGCAGGCCGGTGTTGAGCGATGCTTGATAGTCGATGCCGGCATCCTTGTACGCCTTAACCACGTCACCGGCGCCGATCTTCTCGATCCAGTTCTTGAAGTTGTTCGCTGCCTCATCCGAACTGCCGGCAGTCTTCATCTGCACCTGCAGCATCGAGCCGAGCGAGGTGACCGCCTCCAGGCCGGTGATCCCGTTCTTCTCCATACCCGCCAGCAGCTGCGGGAACCACTTAGCCATGTCGTTGGCCTCAAAGCTCCCCGCCTGGCCCTGGAACGCGATAGCCTCCAGCGCCTGCTGCATCATCTTGGGGTCGGTGATCTTGGCGTTTTGCTGCAGCGCCATGATCATGCTCGCCGTGTCGACGCCCGAGGCCCCCTGCCCCACAGCGAACTTGGACGCGACCTTGGCATACGACATGGCCTGATCCAGCTCCATGCCGGCACCGACCAATTGGTTGATCAGATCCGCCACATCGTTGCGCGACATGCCGGTATCGCTCGAGGTCTGGATCACAGCACGGCTGAGCTCCACCTCTTTGGGCGTGTTCGCCGCGTCAGACTTGATCGCGATGTCACGGATGATCGCTTGATAGTCCGCGCTGATCTTCGTCGGTACCGCCGCCAGGCCAACGCCGACCGCCGTCGCACCCACGGCGGTTTTCAGCGACGACCGACCCGCTGCGATCTGCTGATGACCTTTCACCTGCAGATCTGCAGCTTTCGCCTCACGGCCCAGGCGCTGGTACTCATGCCCGAGCCGGCCAACTTCTACGCCTTGCTTGCGCAGCGCATCGAGGTTGGTGTTCAACTTGCGCAGCAGCTTGTCAGCCGAGGCAGCACCTGTATCGTGCGCCCGCTTCCACTCCGTCTGCAGCTTCATCGTTTCGCCGATGGTGCTCTTGAGTACCTTGGCCTTGTCGCCTTTCTTCGCCAGCTTGTCGATGCCGCCTTCCACTGTACGGAACGCATTACCGACAGAGGCCGCTACGGCGCCGCCAAGCACCAGCGACAACGAAACCTTGTTCGTCATCTGTTACCTCCCGTGCGGCTCAATCCGTGAGCCACCAGACCATGTCCGACCAGGACATGGTCTGTATTTCTGCAGGCGAAAACCCGAACTCACGGGCCAGCCGCTTGGCCAGCCCCTTCTGCAGGGCAGCGTTAAAGCTCGTCTTCCTGCACCAGGCGAAAGTAGCCAGCCTGCAGGCGCGTGTAGTCCTTCAGGGCCAAACCTTCCAGATCCTTGACGCCGACCTGGGCCAGCGAGGCGAACAGGTTCAGCTCGGTCTGCTCTTCGTCGCCGCTGGCTGTCGCCTGTGCAGCGCGAATGTCGCGCACCGTCGGGGCGCGCAGTGTGATCTTGTCGGCGGTAATGCCGTTGAGTTCGGTTGGCTTGCTCAGCGTCACGATCACGCTGTCAGCGCCGAGATTGAGATAAGCGGGCAATGGCTTGGCCATGTGTCAGTTCCTTGTAATGGGTTGGGTTAGAGGCCGAGGGCCTGACGCTGGGCAGCGAGCTGATCGACGCCGTCGATTACGCGCTTCATGCCGAGCGCGTCGATCTCGTAGATCACGCGGCCGTCGACTTCGAGCTTGTAGTACGTCACACCGACCGAGTGCTTGATCTCAGCCTTGTCGCCCGGCTTCCAGTCGCCCAGGTCCACTTCCTTGAGCGAGCCGCGCAAAGTGACCACCACGGGCTTGATCACACCCTTGAGCCCCTTGAAGGCGCCCCGGAACGTGCCGTTGAACGCGGTACCGTCGGCCAGGCCGAAGAACTTCAGCGACTCTCGGCGGACTCCGGTGGTGGTGAAAGCCGCCTCTTGCTTCTCCATGCCTTGGTCGAGCTCGACCGGCATATCCATGCCGCCCGCGTGATGCTCTTCGGTCTTGAGCGTCAGCTTGGGCAAAGTCAGGCTCGGCACATCGCCTTGGAAACTGACGCCGTCGACGAACAGATTCAGGTTGGCCAGGGTTTCGGGAATCATTGCCATCTCAGTTGCTCCTTAAGCGCGGCCGTCGAGGACTTCGGTCAACCACTGGTTGGTGACCTCGACGCGGAAGTTGGGGTTTTCGGCAGGCGGTACGTCAGTGAACCGGATGTTCCAGTACACCTTGCCCTGCTCCAGCTGGCTGGCCGTGTTCAGCTCGGCGTCGGCGTACACCTCGAAGTTGATGACTGCGCCCTGGGCCTTCAGGTCGCGCATGAACGCCTGCAGACCCTCGGTCACGTCCTTGACGTAGGTGGCCGTGATCGAGCGGTCCACCGCCCACTTGTGGCCGTAGAGGATGGCGTCCATCACGATGTCCATGGTGCGCACGCGGGTGACGAAGGCCCACTTCGGATCGCTCGACAGCGTGCGGTTGCCCCACAGGCGGAAGCCGTCATCGCGGATGATGGTGGTCACCTTCGCGTTGTTCAGCAGGTTCGCCCGGCAGCTTTCATCGCCATCAAGGAACTCGACAGGCCGACCGGTACCGGTGATGCCGACGAACTCCTTGTTCGATGGCGACGCCCAAAAGCCATACTCACGATCAGTCCAGGCGAACAGGCCGGCCACCCAGGCCGAGCTGGGCGCGTTGACGGTCGCGCTGGCCTCGGTGTCCCACAGCTGGACGCCGGGGTCGACCATATAGGCGCGCTTCGCGCCAAAGGCACCCGCGTAGGCTATCGCCGCTTCGTCTGTCGTGTTCGGCCCGTCGATGATCGCGACACCGCGTAACTTGTCGGCCAGCGCAACCAGCGCGGTACCCACTGCCTGGGTTGCGCTGTGCTTGGGGGTGACCAGTAGCCGGGGTTGGGCGTTGAACCGGCTTTTGCCGTCGAGCAGCGCCTGCAGGCCGGTCCGCTTGCCGTCGGCTTGAACGCCTCCGATGATCGCCGAGATCTGCTCGGCAGGTGCGTCGACCTTGGCCACACCGCACGCGACGATCACTGCCTTGGCGCGGGTGAACACCGCCCGGCACGCCTGGGTGATCGGCGCATTCGGTCCGAACGCAGCGACAGCTTCGCGCTCGCTGGTGATCAGCACCAGGTCGTTGGCCTTGGCCGACGCATCAGCGCCGGGTGTGAAAGTGTCGACCAAGCCGATGATCGAGGACGACGGCAGCGCAATGGTGCGCGCTCCGGTGTCGACGTTAGTGACGGTAACACCGTGAAAGAATCCAGCCATGTTTGCTCCAGAGAGTAAAAGGCCCCGCGAAATTGCGAGGCCCAAGTGCTGCAGAAAAGAAAACGCCCCGTCAGTGCGGGGCGTTTCAGGTGTGCTTAGCAAGCCAGGCCGGCGGCTTCGGCCGTTGCGTTGCGTCGGGGAAGTCAGTCGACTGTGGCCAGTCGCGCAGCGCCTGCATGTATGTCAGTAGCTCGGTGAACTGCTCACCCGTCAACGTTGTGTCGGCGCCTATTTCGGTCTGGTCGCGGTGTCGGTCCCGCAAGCTCAGCAACACAGCCAACACTCCATCACGCCAACCACGCTCCAGATTCGCAAGCGCGGCCGGGTCGGCGGGCGGCTCGAACAGTTCGCATGCACCCGCCTTGTTGACCCGCACCAACAACCCCTGCGACATGCCGGTGATGATGGCCCTGCGCCGGTCTTCGTCGACCTCCACCGCATCAGCGGGTATCTGATCTTTGCTGTGAAACCGTGTATCGAAAAAACCCTGTTCAGACGGACTATAAAATGCGGTCATGCCCTACCCTCATCGACCAAACGCGATCCAAGCAATATCGCCCGCAGACGACACATAGTTGTTTTGCACGCGAACCATCGACCTCGACACGAAGCCGGCGCCCGGCGCAAATGCCGACGTCGTGTTCATCGTGGTGAAAAACATGCTGCTGATAACCCACATCTCTTCATTCGGAAACGTGACGTACAGCGGAACGTCACGCGTCGGGCCGATTGAGCTTGCCGAGTTCGTTGCCTGGGGCACACCCATGGCAATGCCCCACTGCATGATCCAGCCGCCCAGCCAGGTCGGAAGCGCGACATAGCCGTTCTTGCCAAACGCCCAGGACACGCCGGCGCGCAGCTTCCTTGCCGTCACGGCTTTGGAGTTATCGAAACCCTCGTTGACCTCAGCCTGGGTGGCCAGTTGGATGACCCCGGCCACACCTTCCTGCGCGCCTTGCCACCAGGCGCGCAGGCGTGCAGCGAGCGTCTTCGGCGTCACGATAGAGCTGTCATCTGCACCACTGTCGACAGCGTTCTGAGACGCGATCGCCGCGATGCCTGAACGACTGACGGTCGCAGGCAGAACCTTGGCAGCAATGGCTTGAAACACGCGAAGCGCCGTCATTGGCTTGTTTGTATCGGCCCCCGTCTCAGCATCGACCTGGCTGGCCGGGGCAATGCCGTCCCCGGCCAAGGTGTTCGGCACTCCGGTCAGCGCAGCGAACGGCACTGCCGACAGACCGGCACCACTACCGGTTAGCGTGCCGGTTACTTCGACAGTGCCGTCGAGCTTCACGCGGATACCTGGCCCGAGATACCAAGGGTCAGTTCCCAGTCCGAGGAACGCAGTTCTGACTACGCCGTCTTCACCGCCCCAGAAACCGAGGCCGGCCTTCACATCCTTCGGGGTGCCAGCGAACAAGCCATAAGCCCAGTAGCCCACCGAACCTGGGGACAGGTAAAGACGGCAAGTGTCTGTCATCTGCACATTGCCGGTCAGCGTGCCTCCTTTAGTCGACAGCGCATCCGTGATGCCATAGCCGGCCAGAGTCGTGGGGTTCTCACCAGCCACAACAATGCCGCGCTGGTTGATTGTGACCTGTGTGTACGTGCCTGGCTTCTTGTCCTGCGGCAGGACTTCCAGAATCCTCCTGTCAACGTATTCGCGTGTGGCGAGCACGACTGATGGATCAATTTTCAGTTCGACGCTCGATGAGCTGCTAACGAGCAGATTCATACGCACAACCTGGGTACGGCCCGAACCTTGATTGAGCAGCGGCTTGAAAGTCGGCGGACAGTTCGCGATAGCGATCATGTCGCCGTCGGCGTCATACAGCGCGATCTCTCTGATCCACTTCCCACCTACCTCGGCGGGGATGACTTGCTCGGCAACGATGATGGCCGGGTTCTTGTCGTCGACTTTCAACTGATTGAGCGGCGCACGGCGCCATTCGTTGATCAGCCGCGTCTGTGTTGCGTTGGGCGTAGGCTCAGCCCCATTGCCATCACCAACGCCCATCTGAGTGATTTTCCACGGGATACCGAGCGCATCCGCGTTTGCCTGCTTCGCCGCTCCCACATTCGTGAGAATGGCGTAGAACTGCGAGTTTTGATCAGCCATGTGAGATTTCCAGAGTGTCTATTGTGTGATCGCGGCCACCACGGCCCACTGCGCCTGTGACCTGAATGTCGCGCTGCGCGGGCGGGTAAACGTCCAGCTCGTCGCCCTGATCGAGCAACAGCGCAACATGAAAACGGCCGCTGGCTTCAAGGCTGATTGCCAGCCCCGTCATGTGCCGACTGACTGGCCGCGCGTCGTCTATCAGCGCGGTCAACTCCAGATAGGTTTCTTCGCTGATGCCCTCATCAGCTATGCCAACCTTGAGCGCGAACGTGCCGGGCACGCCTTGGGGTACCGTCTGCCACCATTCCAGCACCTCGATCAAATACCCAAAGGGCTCGACGACACGCCGCAGCGCCCCGATCGTGCCCTTATGGGCATGCACGGAGAACGACGAGCGGATGACCGAGCGCTTGACCGGTTCCGGCCAACGATCGTCCCAGCGGTCCACCGACCAGGCCCAGGCCAGCAGGTACAGCAGCTCGGACGGGCAGGTGTCCGGGTCATAAAGACGGCGCAGCATGATCGCCGGCTCTTCAGCCCCAGCAGCCTCTACAGAGCGCTCGAGGCGTGTGCGGTTGAGTGGCAGCAGGCTCGTCATCTGTCACCCCCGCTCCACGACAAACGTCGTGCACCACGCCGCCTGCGAACGGGTCGGCCGTATGTCGGTCCAGCCCTTCAGCTCTACGCGGCTCACCCCAGGAATGTGCAACTGCGCATCAATCGCCGAGCGGGCCACCTCCACACCCAGGCGGCGCCTGGGGTTGATCCACGCCGCCAGGCGCGAACGGCACTGAGCAAGCACCCCTTCGCTTTCCGGTCCCGTTCCCGACATGAATAACTTGGCGTTGATCTGATACGGCAGAATCTGAGCGCTCTGGACAATCAACCGATCACCGACGGGACGGACATCGTCCGCACTCAGATAAGACTCCACCGTGGACAGCAGCTCGGCCGGGGCAGTGCCGTCGTTCTCCAGGGCCAGTACGGTCACTTCGACTACCGCTGGCGATGGGCTCTCGGCTGTCGCATCTGCTACCCGGCCCGAAGCGTTGCGCGCATGCAGGATGTAGCTGTTTCGCGGACCCGCTGTGGTGAGCCCCTCGTACACCAGTTGCACGCGCTCGCGCAGCGCCTCGTCATCCTCGAAAATCGCCGGCACCGGGGGCACCGCTACCAGATCTTCGGCTTGAACCAACAGGCGCTGCAGGCTGACGTTGGCAGCGAGGTGATCCAGATCGCTGCCCTGGGCGTAAGCCAACAACAAGGACTTGGCCGCATCGTTGATCCGCGCTCGTGTCGTCAGCTTGCGATACGCGCCGACTTCGAGCAGCTTGGTCACCGGATCGCTTTCAAGCTGTGCCGTCCAGTCTTCGCCCATATGCGCGCGGAACACGTTGACGTCAGCTTCGTACTGCTCTTCAAAATCCAGACTCTCAAGCACCTGCGGCGCGGGCAGCGCCGTCAAATCGATCATGCTCACGCGCTGACCTCCACAATCATGCTGTCGCCCAGGTACACCCCGGCGAGCTCCAAGGTGATCTGTCCGCCCACAACGGCCGTGACGCGTACCCGTTCAAGCTGCAGGCGTGGCTCCCAGCGCCCAAGCGAGCGCGCAACCTCGGCCTGCACGGCGCTCTTCCAGCCGTCGTTCACCGGCAGGTCGACATAGCGACGCAGGTCGCTGCCATACTCCGGCCGCATACGACGGCTGCCGACGGGGGTCGTCAGGATGTCTTCGATGGACTGCCGCAGGTGCGCCACACCCGACAGCGGCAGCCCAGTGCGGCGATCCAATCCGATCATGGCTCTACTCCAGCCGCTCGAAATCGGGGTGCCGCTCAAGGCACGCGACAGCGTCGGTATCGCTCGTTGACACTTCTATGCGTCCCACCGCCACCAGCAGCGGCCGCAGATCCGCCGTGAAGATCTGCCGCGAGGTGAAGCGGGTATCACGAAACG
Source organism: Pseudomonas sp. SC11 (assembly GCF_047039205.1). Classification (NCBI taxonomy): domain Bacteria; kingdom Pseudomonadati; phylum Pseudomonadota; class Gammaproteobacteria; order Pseudomonadales; family Pseudomonadaceae; genus Pseudomonas; species Pseudomonas sp. SC11. The sequence goes on from NZ_CP178183.1 coordinate 3,382,291, forward strand.
CCGCCACAGCCACGGGCTGATGTGGATCGTCTGATTGTTTGTTCGCCATGGGATCTCCGGGCAAAAAAAGGCCCGCACGAGGCGGGCTGTCAGTGTTTGTGATTCGGTGTGTTCCCGGCTGTGTCGATGATTCGAGCGCCGCCAAGAATGTCCCCAGTGACCTGCAGTGTGCCGTTGATGACCACCGGCCCGGTGATCGTTACGGCACCGGCCGTGGCCGTGATCGCGTCGTCGGTCACCACCACCTCGCTACCCCCGACCTTCACCGTCGCGGTGCCGCTGGGCAGCGTGATGGTGTAGGACTTCGCCTGCCAGTCGTATACCAGCGAGCCCCCATCATCGAATCGCCAGACCTCGACGTGATCGCGGTTATCCGGGGGACCGCCCGCATTGCCATACAGGCCTGGCACGAATGTACCCTGCGCCGGCTCGCCGCTAGGACTCACCAGCACGCCCTGCTCGCCCAGGCTCGGCGCGCGCCAGTGGCGGGCCTTGCCGGCCGCGACGGCATGCCAGCGCACCCAAGCACTGGTCCAGTCATCGCCATCGGAAACGCGCACCATGGCTGCAGCCAGGTCCACCGCCACAACGCGGCAAGGGATCAGCAGGCCGGCCAGCATCCGGTCGTGTTGCGCTGACACATAGCTCATGTCAGCTCACCTGCAGGTGTGTAATCACCTTCATGGCCAGGGCCGACTTGCGGAGCAAAGCCCCACAGCAGCGTGCTGGCCGGTTGATTCGGCCAGGGCCATTCTTCAACGCCCAGGTAAATCACCTGTGTCCACTCGACGACCCATACGGCATAGCCGTCGAGCTCCGGGCGAGTCCAGTCCTGCTCGGCCCTCACGAAGACAGCATTCTCGATGGCAAGGCCCCACGTCTGCATACGCAGCAGCACCGTCAGCTGCGCGCCGGCAAAGGCGGCAACCTTCAGCGCATCTTCGACTTCACTGCCGACGATCACACGCGCCTCGAAGCGGGCCTCAATGCCGGTTTCGCCAGTGCCAGGATCCGGGCCTGGCTCCCAGCCGGCCAGCTCGATGACAACCGCAGGCAAAGCCAGTGACTGCATCGGATCGGGCATCGCCGACACCAGTGCCAGCCCTGGGATCGCAGCGCTGATCTGAGCCTCCATCGCCGCGTACAGCTCGGCAAGGGGAATCGGTGAATCATCCATTGCCTGATTTCCTCAGATATTTCTGCAGTTCAAAGTTCAGCTCCTGCTCCAGCACTTCCAGCAGCCGCTCGTGCGCCCGACTGGTCCAGGCCTCGAAGTGCGGCCGCACGCCTTCAAGCGAGATCTTGGCCTTGGCCAGCGGGAAGCGGCTATCGTTCTCGGCGATCCAGCCGGAGCTCACGCCACCCCCGCCCGAGGCTTCGGTATCGGGGTAGTCGCTGGCCTTGAAGTGCTTACTCGCTGTGCGGATCCAGATGTCGGGCTTGTTGCCGTAGACCTTTTTGAAGAAGGCCCCCGCATAACGGCGCCCAGCGACTGACACGCCCGACTGGGTCTGCCGGGCTCTCCCTGCCCGGCTGGCCTCGATCGCGTTGATGCCGAACCAGAGCTTGCCCTGCCCGTTGCTGTTGATCGGGTAGGCCCGCAAGCGTTGCCGCACTGCAGCGATAGCAATCCGCTGTTCCCGACCTACCGCGCGAGCGATGTGCGTCTGTAGCCAGCGCAGACTCTTGTTCAGCGCACGGCGCTGGGCAGCCGCTGCGGCCTTCGGCACCAGGGCGGCGAAGTCCTTAAAGGCTTCGATCTGGCTGGGATCGATCTGCAGGGTGATCAATCCGGTGCTGGCCGACAGCTTGTGGTAGCTATCGACCATCACCGCACCTCCCGTAACGCAAAGTTGATCCAGCCTGTCCCGTCCGGCTCTCGCTTGACGATGATGTAACGACCGCCGCCGTCAGCAGGGGGTAAGTCGCACACCAGGTGCAGCCCCTCCTTGATACCGCTCGCTTCGGCGACCCTGACTGAGAAGGTCGGTTGCCGTAGGCCAGTATTCAAAGTGCCGATTTTGGGCTGCTGCCAGGGCACGGACAGGAAGCCCTTGACCAGGTCGACAAAACCCTCGATGGCGACTTCATCACCCAATTCGTCCAGCAGCGCGACGTCCATGTCAGCAACCGACTCACGAAACGTCATGGTCAGTCACCCTCGTCAGGATCCTCGTCAGGGTCGCCATCACCGTCCCCTTCTCCAGATCCGCCTTCAGGGTTCGGCACTGGCCCGCCAGCGCCACTTTGCCGGCGGGGGCTGCGTCCGCCCTGCTCCAACTTGCCGCGTGCCGCGATCACCCCCTCTGCGAGTAACGCATCACGCAGCGCGATTGAAGGGGGGACGAATACATCGCCCTCACGTACCACCTGGCTACCGTTTTGGATACAACCGCTGACAACTACGTATTCGACCTTGGCCATATCACACCACCTTGGCGAACAGGAAAGCATTGGGCTCCAGCATCCCCGCCAGCGGCGCCGACTGAACCTTCAGCCAGCGCTGGCTCGGCTCTTGGGTGACCCAGCTTTTAGGGAAACGCGCCGCTTCGACCAAGCCGCTTTCAATGGCCTCCATGTCCTGAATGGCCGCATACAGCATCGCGTTGCGAGTCCCGGAAGAACCGAGGATCAAGCCGCCTGACGGCACCAAGGGCTTCTCACCGCCTTCGTCGTCCAGATACCACTCGTCGTAGGCGTACAGGTCAATACCGGGATCGTTGAGGTAACCGAGGTAAGTGACCCCATCCGGCAGCAACTCCGGCTTGATCAGACCCAGGTCGACGCGACGATTGTTCAGTTGCTTGAGCACCGACTCGTTGCTGTGGAAGGCGTCCTGCGCTTCCGCACTCAGCACCGCGATGTTTGCAGAGCGCCCCGAATCCTTGGCGACCAGGCGCCGCCACTGGCGAAGGTTGGCGATCGGATCGGAGTCGGAGGTATTCCAGCGACCCGCTGCCAACGTGACCTTGTGGGTGTCCTCCATGCGGAAATCGATGGTGTCGTCCACCCCTTCGCCGATAACGCGAAGGCGCCCAGTAGTCAGCGCCTGGGCGCACATCCATTCCTCGCGCCGCGTGATCTCGCTATCGAGGTCGACCAGATCCCGCCCGAGACGCTCAGCGGCGCGCTCCAGCGGAGTTCGAGTCGAAAATGGGCTCTCCCCTGCACCACGCTTGAGGATCAGCCCCGCGCTCGTGACACGCTTGGGCTGAATGTATGGCGGTTTGTAGGTAGAGGACGCCATACCGGTGCGCTGCGAAACGCTGCCAGGCAAGGTAGGGTGAACGAACGGCGCCATTTTGCGCTGCCCTTTGATGATGTCGATGGTCACCGTTTCGGTGCCAAAGGTCTCAGGCATGGCGCCGTTGAAGAAGGTGTCCATCAGGAAGCGACGCGGCGTTGGCATCTGCTCGATGGCTTCCATCATGGTCAGGGTGTCAAAGATATCCATTGGAGCTCCGTTATCGAATGAAGAGGCAGAGAGGACGCAGCGCCGCCTTCACGGCAGCCAAGGTCCAGCCTTCGCCGAGGATGAGGTGTTTGCCCAGCACTTGGCCGGTCAGGCGCACAGGGACGCTCTTGGGGCCGTCGGTGGTGTCGACGTCCTGATCCAGAATCGCCATCGGGACTTGCGAGCCGTCTTCAGCGACTGCCTTGCTGAGCAGACATTCATGGCTGGCCTTGATCTGGCCAAGCACCGCGCCACGGGCCAGCTTCTGGCCGGCAGCAATCACTGCGGTATCCATGACGATGGGGAAGTCACCCGCCGAAAGCTCGATGGGCTGGTAGGAACTGGTTACAGGGTTTGGCACGGGAACCTCCTAATTAACGGCGCGAAGCGCCTGCCACGATTGCGCTGACAACACTTTTGCGCTCACCTTCTTTGCCGCCTGCAGGTGCAGCGGCACCCGTGACGCCTTGGGCATCACTCTTGATACCGGCCAGCGAAATGCCACGGTCCTGCGAGGCTTTGAACAACGTCAGGGCAGTAGCCTCCACCGAGCTGCCATCATCGATGGCGGCGTCGATCTCCTTCTCGAAACCCTTGACCGACAGGGCATTGATCCCCTTTATACGGTCACGCTCGGCCAGGGCGCCCTCGGTACGGATCGCAGCAGTGTCGACCGCCTCGGCCGGGGCGATCTCGATGGTGTTTGGATCGGTACCGGCCGCGATGGCGGTACGCAGTTCAGCCGTGGTCTTGACGGTGGTCATGTTGTGTATCCTCGGGGAGTTGATGGCCGGTTTGGCCAGTTCGGTAATCAGGGTTTCCAGCGAACCCGTGCGATGGGCCAGGCCGTGCTTGACGGCGTCTGCACCCACGCGGATGCCGCCGTGATCGCCCATCTCGGGCACCTTCTCAGCAGCCACCCCGAGGTTGCGGGCAACCTTGCTCACGAAGACCTCGGCCATGGCGTCGATGGTTTCGCCCAGCTTGGCGCGGCCTTCCTCGGTGCCCAGGTCGGGCCGCTTGTTCGGTGCGTTGCGGCTCACGATCTGGTAACGGGCTCGGCCTGCCTTCTTGTCGTCCTCGACAACGGCCTCGACCACTACACCGATGCTGCCGGCCAGACTGGCCTCATCGATGACGATCTCGCCCGCTGCCGAAGCGATCCAATAGGCGGCGCTGGCTCCGATGCCCCCGATGTAGGCGACTATTCGCTTACGCGATCGGCCGGCATAGATCATCTCGGCCAGTTCGTTGATGCCGGAGGCCACGCCACCAGGGCTGTCGATGTTGAGCACGATGGACTTGACCTTGGGGTCGTCCAGCGCGCGCTGCAGGTCCGTGGCCAACACTTGGGTGCTGGTAGCGCCGCTGATCTCGGTAAACAGGTTGGCGTAGCGGAAAATCGGCCCGATAACAGGGACCACAGCGACGTTCCCGCGCATGGTCACTCGCCGCGTTTCTTCCAGCCGCTCGCCACGCTTGGTTGCCAGCGCTGCCGGATCACCCATGCGGTCAGAGATCGTCAGCAGGTTATCCAAGGCGTCAGGCAGCATCAGCCAGGGCTGCGAAGCAGCCAGCTCGAGTGCTCGAGACATTGCTATTCCTCTTCGGGTTTGGGATCGGGCGGGTTCTCCAGGCCACCTTTGGGCAATGCCTGAATGTTGTGCTCCCGCCGATACGTGACTTCGCGTGTGCGCTGACGAATCACCTGCTGCCAGGGCTCTCCGGTCATGGCGGCCGTCTCGAGCGTTTCGTTACTCACGCCGATCTCGATGCGCTTGCCAGCGGCATTGGCTTCCTTGAGCTCATCGATTGCCCCTCGCGCAGGGCCGATCCAAAGTGCCTGGCAGTAGGCTTTGCGTCTGCCGGGATCGGCGTATCCAGGGAGATCGATAAGTCCCCTGGCAACGGCTTCGTCGATGATCAGTTCGCGGCTCGGCTGGCAAAAATCACACGCCAGCCACCAGCGCCGCAGGCTGTAAAAGCGCCAGGCCTGAAGCATGGCAGCGCGGGCCGCGCTGTAGCTGCTGCTGTAGTGCAACAGCAGCTCTTCAAGCGGTAGCTCAAGAGCAGCACCGATCTCCTTCACGACCGCTGTGAAGAACGGATCGAACTGGGCATTGGGTCGGCCAGGATTGGCCACCATGGGTTCTTCGCCAGGCCCAAGGTCAACGATTGCCCCCTCCCCCAGCGCGATAGCACCGTCGGAAGTGTCGTCTCCACCTTGCTGCTCCTCGGAGAGCGCTGACATGGGTAGGTTGGAGGTGTTGAAGTTGTCACCCTTTTTGATGAACACGGTGAACATCGCTGAGATCACCGCAGCCATCAGCTCTGCGCTGCTGTAGCGCTCCAGCTTCTGCAGCGGCTCCAGCACCGGCGACAGGTAGGGCGCACCGCGCTTCTGCCCAGGCCGCTCTTTATCCGCCATCACATGCAGCACCCGGCGACGGCCAGTTTCAGCGCCAAACACCGGCAGGCGCTCCCACTGCAAGGTCTTGCCCATCAAGTGCTCACCGGGGTATCCAGTGCACACGTGGTAGGCGATGGGCGCACCCAATCCATCGAACTCGACGCCCTCTACTTGATCAACCCGATCCATTCCGTTGTTGGGGTTGCCAACGCGGTCCGACTCGATCAGTTGCAGCCGGGTACTGAACAGGCAGCCGGGCCGCTCTTGGTCAGGACTGGCGACGAACACATCGCCCGCCACCAGCGACGACACCAAGACAAGCGCCTGGAGTTGGTAGTGATTGAGCGTCGCTTCCGCATCGCACTCACGTGGATCATCGGCATACAGCGACCAGAGACGGTCGAGCTGGCTGTTTAACTGCTCGGCCTGCTCTTCAGTGATGCTGAGCGCCTCATGATCCACTTGAGCCCTACAGACCAGGCCGGTGCCCACCACATTGGTACGCAGTCGGGTGATCGCTGCGCGGGCCACCAGATGATTGCGCATTGCATCGCGCGACCGCGCCAGCAGCATCCGCCGCTCACCCTGATTGAAGTCCCGGCGAGGGCTGCCAAGCCCAGGCAGCCAACTGGCAACGCTGCGCAATACGCGCGAAGCGCCGCGCCAGCGGGTTTCGACGCCACCACCACCTCCCTGAGCCGATATCGGTTGATGGTCAACCGACGCTCGGGCGACCCGGATGGCCTCGGCCATCAACTGCTCGGCAGCCGACTCCCGTTTCTTGAAGGGCCACATGGTTACAGCCCCACGTAGGAAATGCGGTTGCGGCTTCGGCCCTGCAGTGCTGCCTTCTCTTGCGCGACCTCCTGGGCGTATTGCTTTTCCAGAAGACGCAGGCTGTTCAGCTCAGCCAGCTGGACCTCACGATCTTGCCGACGCATGCGCTGGCCATTCTTGAGGACGCGCGAGATCGCCGCCCGGACCTCGTCAAGGCGTTGTTGTGCATCAGTCATGATGACCTCGGTTATTGGACGCGGCTCCGCGTACCCCGACCGCGCGTGACAGCTCGGCGAGGAACCGGCGCCACCGCCTGTTCAGTAGTGAAGAGGGTGGGCTGCAGCAGTTGCTGCTCCAGCTGATCCCACTCATGGTCCCGCAGCAGGTGCGTCTTGAGGCTGCGAGCGGCATGCAAGGCGTACACCTCGCAGTCCAGCGCTTCGTTGCGGCGTCCGGCCTTCTTCTGCCAGACCATCTTGCTGGGGGTGCGTGGATGTGGAGCCAGCACTTCGTTAGTGACCTGCTCGTAGTAGTCAGCGCGAATCTCGCTGTACCAGTGCATGCGTCCAGGGCCGGCGCCTTTGAGCTTCATTCGGCCATCGATCAAGGTCTTGGCCTTGTGAGTTCCGACGATGAAAACCCGAAGGCCATACTTCGCGGCCTTGGTGTTGTCTTGGCTGGTATCGGCAGACTGCGCCGGCTTGGTGAAGATCTCCCGATCTCGGCTGTCGATCGACGCACCTTTGATGGCCATGATGTTGAAGCGCTGACGATCTCGCACATAGGTGTACACCGCATCGCTGGTGTTGCCGTCCGAACTGTCAATGCTGACCGCCGATACCGCGATCTGTGCGCCGCTCTCCGTGGGAATGGCCGTGGCGATCATCTTGTCCAGTTCGGTCCAGACCGGATCGTGAGGATCGATCGGATTTCCGGGGAGCTCACCCCAGTAGAGACGCCACGATTCCTCGCCCCTCCCCCAGCCGATGAAAATCACGGCAAGTCGATCACCCTGCACGTCAACACCGACCGTCACCAGCAGCACTCCTTTCGGCGCCGTCAGTTCAGCGTATGGCTCGGCTCGCTTTTCGAGTTCGTCGGTCTTGGGCGCATCGCTCTTGTACTCGTAGCTTTCGCCCATGGAGCTGTTGGTAAAGGCAATCATCGGCCCGATGTTGCCTTGGCGCGCAGCGTGTTCAGCCTGCAGTTTTTTCTCCATCAACACTTCAAAACGGGAGCCATGGAACGTGGCATACAACTCATTGAGGATGTACCCGGCGATCCCACGGAACTCGGCGGTAGCCTCCCAGCGACAGCGAGGGTCGGCGAGGTTGGCGTTCTTTTGTCGATCGTCCCAAATCTCGCCGCAGTGTGGGCAGGCATAGTGCGCCGTTTCAGGACGCCGCTTGCCATACACCTCGTGGAAGTAGTGCTGATCCTCGTCGCAGTGAAGATGGTCAAAGCTCAACGCATGCGACTGGCCGCAGCCGTGGCAGGGAACCAGGCCGACTCGCTTATCGGACAGTTCAAGCTCTGCATCGATGGCCGACAGTCCTTTGATCGTAGGCGTGCCGCCGATGATGATCTTGGAGCGCCTGAAGGTCTTCAATCGCTCCTTGGCCAGCTTGATACTGTCCCCCTGCCCCCGCAGGTTGAGGTTGCAGTCGTCAGGCTCTTCAATAGCCACGCGAGGAACGGGCGTGGACTTCACACTGGCCGGGCTGTTGGAGCCGACCATTTTCAAGAACCCACCAGGGAAGCGCTTGAAGTCTTGGCGCTGCTGTAGCTTGCGGCTTCGCAGATCAACCTTCTTACGCAGCCGCTTGGTGGCCCCGATCATCGGCTCCAGCTTTTCAGCCACGTACTGCTTGGCTGCCTCGGCCTTGGGAAACAAGATCAGAATCGGTGATGGGTCTAGATCAATCCACTTGCCGATGGCGTTGCCCAGCACCCCAGACGTCCATGCTACCTGCGCCGACTTCCGACCAACAATCTCATGGATATTCGGATCGTCCAAAGCCTCCAGCGGGCCACCTGGCCACACCAGGTGAGGCGTTACATCGAATCGATACTTGCCCGCCCGGTCTGCCTCCTCTGTCGAAAGGTAGCGATACTTGTCGGCCCACTCGATGATGGTCATGCGTGGTGGCGGCGCCCATTTGCGACACGCCCGGCGAACACCTTTACTCGCTGTTTTCTTAAGAGCCCTCCTCATCGTCCGGCTCGTCAAGATCCCACTCGGGATCGTCGTCCTCACCATACGCGGACAACCTCCTCAGTATTGCTTCAATGGGCTCGCGGATCAGTTGGTCATCGACTTCGATGCCGTACTGCGCGGACAGGGTGGCGGCCAACTCATCGGGCAGGATATTCAGCAGTTCGATCTTGGCGGTTGTGATGACGCCCTCGAATCGCTGCACCATTTCCGCCTCAATCACAACCTCGCCTAAGTCCTTGGCTAACGCCAGTTCCTCGCGGTAGCCACGCACCCTGTCAAGTTTGTCTCGCGCAGACTCTTTCTTACCGTTGAGCGCGGCCTGCTGCATGAGCCACTCGACCACCGCCTGGGTGTCGTATTGGTTTTCGTTGCCACGACCCACACCGAACTCGATTACTGGCATTCCTGCGTTTTGCCACCGGCTCAAAGTGCGCTCGTCTCGCCCGACGATCTCGCTCAGTTCAAGCTTGCTGACTGTCTTGCCCATCGCTAAGTCCTTGAAAAGACGGACATCCCTGCGGAAATTACAGCTGCAGAGAAATCGCGAGTCTGCGCACCCGTGTAGGGGGCGGGCCGGGGGGAGGACCCAAAATGGGGCCCCGGCACCGGCCAAGTCACTGGGCTGCCCCGCCGCTGCCGGGCGGCGCCGCCTCGACGCCCAGCCGCTTCGCCGCCCAGCGCTCGTACAGGCCGATGGCGACGTCAGCCCCTGCCGTTGCCGTGAGGCAGCCAAACGCCGCCGCCGCCCAAATCGAAACGCCCATCGAGTACAACAGCATGATGGTCGCCATCCCGCACACAACGCATGCGCCAGAGCGCAACGCGATGCGCCGCACCAACCCCCAGCCGCGTGCACCCGCCCGGTCTGCCCGCCACATCTCGCCCGACACACCACCGACCAGGGACAGCACGATCACCATCCAGATCGGCATCTCGACTAACGCCTGTTGTTCGTTTGTCATTCGGGGCTCCTTGACCAAAGCAGTTCGCTTGTCTTGACCCTCAGTAGAATATCCATCACGCCTCCAGACGCCGGAAATAGAAAACCCCGCCAGTTGGCAGGGTTCTCGGGGTGCAGTTCGGTAATTGGGAAGCGCCTGAGCGCAGCTGTCATATCGTGGGGACTTTTTACCGGTCAACTGCAAAACCGAAAAGAGGCAATTTTCGGTTAGCCAACTCGGCGCTACTTCGGCGCAGGTTCGGAACACACTCGGCGCATTCCAACCCGACGAACGGTATTAGCTCGATTAGGCCCCACACGGTTCACCAAGATTCTGGCCACCTGCAGATGCAAGGCGGTGACCCAGTTCCAGTAGGTTCGCTGAGCATGTTCTTCCAGTCCCACCTCTCTCATTTGCTCGCGAATGGTCGCCTCATGAACGTAGCGAAACAGGGCAAGCCTGGCTAACACGCGACCCCGAGCATCACGCCGATCAAGCTCGGCCACTGCCGCGTCAATCTCAGCGGCCGCATGGTCCATCCCTGCTCCTGCAATCAGGATCCGAGAGCCCGATGCGCCCGTGCGAGGGGCAAGTCCCTTCCATTCCATGATGCTACCCATCTGGCTGCCCAAGCCGGATGGCCCCCGGCGCCGCTGCTCAGCCCAGTGCCGCATCAGAGAGTCAATGTCCTTCATCATTGCCAGCGCCCTCCGATGGCAACCCTACACATTTCCAACCAACCCAACACAGACCCTACACAGCGGGATATGAACAAAATCAATGCCTTAAAGGCATGTGTGTAAGGTGTGTAAGGTTGGTAAGGTTTTTTCGTCCTCGCGTAAGGAAAAAAGGAAGCCGCAGCAATGCGAATGGTGAGAAAGTTTTTCTGACGCGCACGCGCGTGCGCGCGAACCTTACACACCTTACACAGGTGTCCCGCAGCCCTTGAGATACGCGGCTTAGCGCTGTGTAAGGTTGAGCAGCCGACCCGACACACACCCAACACACCCAACACACCCGACACACCCGACACACTTGTTGGCGTAGTCATGCAGCAGCCCCCTTGACGTGGTCCCAGCCGTCAACATTCCAACCCGCAAGTTTTGCCTTGCTTCGCCAGGCTAGGACATGGGCACCCAGCTCGGCACTCTTCATGGATGGTGGCAGGAAGGCTTGATCATCCTTTGGGAAGAACCAGGCGCTGAACCGCCTAGTGTTTCCCTCCGTCCAGGGGATAGCCCGCGTTTTCTCCACACCCACCGTCTCGATGAACAAGCTGAATTTCGTCTGGCTCATCGAGTGTTCCTTGAACCGTTGGCACCACTCCAGAAACAACGAATACAGGTCGGACGAAAGGCACGCACCCCACAGCCCATTGCCGAGCTGAGCGGTGCGCCACAGATGCACGAAGGTCTGCCAACTAGCCCTGCTCAATGCAACGAGGCGCTCGCGCGCGGGCGTACTGGGCGGTTTGGTCTGCGGGTCGAAGTCACCCAGTTCCTGGGCGAGCAACCAACCATACAGCGCCTCGACACCGCCGTTTAGCAGCTCCTGTTTGATCGCCAACTGCCTCTCAGGCGGCAGCTTGTGTTCGGGCCACATCACCAAGAATCGCCGGTCAGCCTCTCCGATCGGCCAGGGCATGATCTCGTTCGACAAAAACACCGCGTTCATATGGCTGGACTCTTCCCAGCCGTTGACGAACTTACTTTCGATCCGAATCGTCTGGCCTGTGATCAACTGCTTGATCTTGCCGACTTGGTTGTAACGCTGATCGCGGCTGACAACTTCCTCGAACACCGCCCACAGCTTGCCACTTTGCCAGGCGTTGAAGTTCCCCTCTAACTGCGTCTGGCCAACTGTCGCCGAATAGATGCCATAGAGCTGCCCCATCACGACCGAGAACAGCAGGCTCTTACCCGAGCCCTCCATCGTCGAGTGCATCAGTACCGCAGTGTCCATCTTGGCCCCGGAATGCTGGAGCGGGTACGCAAGCCAGCACGTCAGCCAGCGCGCTGATACCTCATCTTCATTGCACAAGAAATTAATCAGCCATCTCAGGTTCTCGCAGGCGGCGTCATTCCGAACCGGCTCCAGCGGCAACCCTTCAAAAGTGTTGATGTAAACCTGAGGGTCGTGCTTCATGCAGGGGTCAAAGACGATGTGATTCATGTCCACGACGCGCCGATCAGGGTTGTTCAACCACAGACTGTAGGCATCGCCCAAGGCCATCTTCACCGCGCCCTCGGCAACACGTCGTTTCTTGGCGTAGTCCCACACGTCCTTGGTCCCATCGATGTAGACATACCGCGTCATCATCGGCATGGAGAAGTCACCCAACGCCTTGCCGGCCAGCGCCTGAGTGCGTTCGTTGTCCTTCACCCACTCTTCGCTGACGCGCTTCTTGCGAGATGGATCCGTGACCGCCTCCCACTCTTTGAACGCGTCTTTACCAATGTGGGCAATGAAGCCGGCCTTCTTGACCTTCTTTGCCGCGTCAATGTCCCAAACCTGCGTGGTGCCTTCGATCAGCGCATAGCGACGTAGCAGCGCCTTCAAGTTGAACGCGCCCCCGCCCCCCTCGCCATCGGAGGAGCTGGCCGGGCTGGATTCGGCGGGTTCACGGTCGGCGTCAGGCGCAACTTCTGTGTCCGCCGCTCGGGGCGGTTCTTGATCGGCCTGCTCGTTGACCAATGGGGCGCGGGGAAGCTCGCCCAATGGAGGCGGCGCGGGTGCGCGGGACTTGGCATCGATGCCGAGGATCTCGGCAGCAGCTTTGATTGCGGCCCGCTGATCTCCACCATGGACAAGGATGCAGAACACGTCGAACGCGTCGTTCTTGTGACCATTGGCCAAGGGATCGGAACTGTGATGGGAATAGAGCTTGCCTTCACTGATCGACACGCCCGCCATACCGCTGCTGCTTTGCGGGCACAGCCACTTGTCACCACGACGCTCGTAGCCATGGCCCTCAATCAGCGAGGCGATGTCATGCGCCTGATTGAACAGTGGAATCACGTCTGGCAGATCACGTCCGCTGCGAGGCTGCGCAGGTCGCGGTTTGGCTGCAGTAGGCCGTGGCGCTAGCTTCGGTTTTGGCTGCCATGGACAGATGCTCTCGGCCTTGGGTTTGAAGTTCTCCCAGTCCTGCCAGATCGCCAACAGTTTGGCAGGTAGCTCGGGCAGGCCTTGCGGGTCAGGCGGGGTGCGCCAGGTGTAGGGGCGGCCGGTGCCAGGATGTATCGATGGCGGCAACACGTCTTGCACAAGGCCGGCGCGCAGCTCGAACACTGGGATTTTCTTGAAGGGCTCTGCGGCGACCTTCAGTGCATTTACTCGGTCGATGTCCTTGGCGTCCCGCGCCGCTTTGACCTGGGTCATCAGCGCTTTATGGATCGAGCCATCCGGGTCCGCCTGGCTAGGCCACGTCAACGGGTGCCAGGACAGATCGACGCCTTCCGGCATCTTGAACATGATGCGAAAGCGCGCAGGATTGCCCACGGACGTCGGATAGGCGTCGGCGAGCGAGTCGAGGTCCATGCCCAACAGCTCCTGCAGGATCTGCCGCGTGCACTGCACATCATCTACGTCCAACGAGCAGACACGGCTAGGCCCGAGCACAACACCCAGGTTGTGGCTCGGGTGCGTGCTCCAGAAGGTTGCCGCGTCATCCGATGCAGTGAAGTAGCCACCTGGCTGATTCCACCCGCTACCCTTCGGCCCCTTTTCGCCTGGGTCGATTGGGACCAGGGCCAGACCGAAAGTATCGATGTAACGCCGCGCCCAATCAGCTGTTGTAGGAGTTGGGCGCTCGCTCATCGGCGGCGCTCCCGCAGCTCCTGACAACTCACGCAGGTCTGGCAGCCAATCACCAGTTGCTGACGCTCTGAGGGGATGGGCTCGCCGCAATCCTCGCAATGCTCGGCGCTGGGTTGCACGGGAAGTCGGGCTAGGCGCTGTAGCGACAACTGTAAGAAGTACTCGACGTGGTCATTGGCGAAGTCGACGGCGTCAGCCATGGGACTGATCCTCCATGGCCTGACGTGCTCCCGCCGTAATGGCCAGCACCTGTCGAATGACGTCCAGACCACGCGCTTCCAAGGTCAGGACTTCATGTGGTTCCCAAACGTTATCCGCCGCCCCTTCGTGCATGGTGCGCACGAACTGTGCAGATTCCTCCAGCAAGTGGGCCACCGCTTTGAGCTGCTGATTGGTGGCAGGCACCGGTTCCGGGCGATACCAGACCACTCCCGCTGCCCTACCCAACGCATCGAGCACGCGCTTGTCGCAGGTCCACTGCAACACCTCTTCAAGCTCGTCGGGGTTGAGCCAACGCCTCTCTTCGTCGTGCTTGAGCTTCTTCTGCAGGGCATCCAGATCCATCCCCATGTCGAATGCCAGGGAAGTGATGCCACCTTTGTACTCGCGGCCAGCGCGCCAAAGCGCGTGGCGTAATGAAAGAGCCGGACCAGTGTCCGGCAAATTGTCGATGCGGCTCATAACCGTTAATCCTCGTTCAACGGTGTAGCCACGAGATAAGGTAAGACCTATCCTAGGACCACGACCGTCGTGCTGTGGGTTAGTCGTCGCGCTGAGCTGTGCGACCACTGCATGCGGTAACAGTCAGCCGGTTGAACTTGTGAGAGAGAGCACCGGTTGACGAGAGTGATGGTGATAGCCGTCATAGCTGAGCTGGGAGGTGAGAGCCCTAGCTCAGCGTTCTTCCAATTCACCTCCATCTGAAACCTGCTCCTTACAGAACAGCTCAATAGCTTTGCCTAGCTCATAGCGAACCGAGGCCCCCTGTGTAGCCCTGTAGATCGTCGGTTGCGTCGTTCCAACGCGTTCCGCTATTGCTCGCTGAGAAAAACCCAAATCAACCAGTTCTCGAAGCATTTCTTGGACAGTCATTGCACGCACCAATGCGTTAACGAATTGGCCGGAGGATACCCAATCGAATTGGCCGGCGCAATACAATTCCAATACGTTAACGAATCAGAGTCCCGATCGTGATAGGAAAACGCCTTGCGCAACGCATGCTGGAATTGAGCTGGTCAGAAGGCGAATTAGGTAGGAAGTCTGGCGTCCCTCAGCCAACCATTCACCGGATCCTGACGGGAGTTTCCGCAAGCCCGCGACAAGCGAACGTTGAAAAGCTGGCCAAGGCATTGGGCGTTACGACCGAATGGCTTTGGAAAGGCGGTGACACACCGTCGGTCCCAACCGGGCCGAACTCTAACGTCGAGCTTGGGCCGAGAGTTAGGGGCTTTGTACCTCTGATTTCGTGGGTACAAGCTGGCGCTTGGTGCGAGATGCAGGACGATATCGAGCTATCGAGCGTTGAGGGCTGGCTGCCCTGCGCTGTTTCTCATAGCAGCTCGACCTTCGCGCTAAGAGTGCGTGGACTATCAATGTTCAACCCCCACGAGAGACGCTCATTTAGGGACGGGGACATCATTTTCGTGGACCCCGCGAGAGAGTACGAGAACGGCTCGCTAGTCATCGCCAAGCTTCCAGGCAGCAAAGAAGCTACTTTCAAGCAACTAGTCATCGAAGGTCAGAGACAGTTTCTCAAGCCTCTAAACCCGGCATGGCCAGACCCTATTATTGAGTTGCCAGATGATGCAATGATCTGTGGCGTCGTCGTGTCCAAAGTCGAAATCTTCTGAAAATCCACACAATCAATACGAATACGCATTGACCATATCAATTCGCTTGAGTATTGTCTGAGCCGCACCCTCTCTCTCACATGAGGCTCAGACGTGAAATCCGTACAAGATAATCTGACCTGCAAGATCTACTTGCATCCCATGACCTGCTGCCGCCCTTCGTCGCTGGCAGCATTCCAACTCCGCACCGGTCTTCAGATCATCGCAACCCCGAAAGGAAACGCTCAGGCGATCCCTCAATTAGGGGGTGTCGCATGAGTGAGTTCACCGTTCCGCTACGCCGCGTCATGTTGCTCCAGCACACGCTTGAGGCTGGTGGTAAAGCCGTTTGCCAGGTGCTCCGACCAGAGCGAATCTTCGACGCCCAATTGGAAATCGAGAACGACCTGCGCAGCCATCACATCAAAGCGAGCTTCGGCCCTCTCACCGCCTCCCTCACGCTGCTCAGGGGCGACGCCTCGAAATATCACGCGCTGAGAGACTTCTTGCAGGATCTGGCCAACGGCCGCACCGAGTCCGGCCGACAGTCAGCAGAAGCCATTGCAATGCGCGAAGCGTTGGAGGCGGTTAACTCGGTCATCGGCTACACCCGCGAGGCCTACATCAGCCCAACGAACGATCCTGAGCGGCCGTTCCGAGTGATCGTACTGGACCAGCTTGGTGACATCTGCGCCCTGACCAAAGGGTACAGCCAGGACGAGTTGGTCGAGACAGTGCGTAGCCAGATCCGACGCGTCGACGAGAGGCTAGAGGGTCTGGCATGACGAGCACGCTGGAGCAATTGCGAGCCCAGTGGACAACCCCCTGTCCGACGCTGACAGCCGTGCGCGAGCAGTATTTCTCGCACATCAAGACAGATCGCAGATTCAGGGAGCTGATCCACAAGGGTGAGATCAAGCTGAAGCTCAAGAAGCTTCACAGATCGACGAGAGCGCAGTACGTCATCTACCTGCATGACCTCGCTGAATACCTCGATCAACAGCACATACAACCTGCATAACTCGGCGGCCCCGGCCACCGGGGGCATCCGCCCGCCATCAGCTCTCACATCACTGATGGCGGACAAATTGGAGCGAACTCCATGCAACTACATCATTATGTACTCGCCATCTCTATCGGCTGGATGGTGACACTGATCATTCTCCCCTTCTTGATCGCCAAGACACGCCGCTTCGCCTACAACCGAGGCTTTGAAGCCGGCAAAGCCTTCCACGACCAGACCCTGGCCCTTCAACTGCAAGAAGCGAAACAAGCCCGTGATGACCTGCGCACCGAGCTGCAGCGGACTCGGCAAGCCTGCGAGCAGCAGCTCGCCGCACGTCAAGCCAACATCACGGCGCTCAAGACAAGTATCAGCGAGCTTGAAGCACGAATCATGTCGTACACCGGGCTCGCGGTGACCAAAGCCGACTACGACTTGCTTACAGCGACGGCTGAAACGCTGGGGCTCACCGAACGAACCCTGAGCGCGCTGAAAGCAGGACAGCAAGCATCGAAGGCTCGGAACCAGATTGAACACCTGACGCGCCTCGCCAAGCGCATGCACGCACATCTTCGCGAAACTCCATCCAGCGCAGGAGCTGCAGCATGACCCTGCGCAAGCATGTCCTGAAACACTTCCATATGTGCTGCGGCCTGGGCGGAGGTGCTAAAGGCTTCAATCGCTCCAAGCCAATCGTGGGCAACCTGCAGGCTGATTGGCAGTGCCTCGGCGGCGTTGACGTGGATCCGGCCGGCCTGGCTGATTTCGAGCGACTTTCCGGCGTGAAAGGCACGCTGATCGATCTCTTCACGCGCGAACAGTACATCCGTTTCCACGGTAAAGAGCCGCCACCGGACTGGCGGGAGGCAACCCCGGAAGACATCCGTCGAGCAGCTGGCGGACAGCGGCCGGACGCAGTGTTCATCAGTTCACCCTGCAAAGGTGCAAGTGGCTTGCTGTCTGAGACTATGAGCCAGACGCCCCGGTACCAGGCCCTGAATGAGCTGACCCTACGCTGCATCTGGCTGTTCTGCGAGGCATGGGCTGACGATCCCGTCCCGCTGCTGGTGTTCGAGAACGTTCCGCGCCTCGCCAGCCGTGGCCGGCATCTGCTCGACCAGATCAACAGCCTTCTCTCAAGCTTTGGCTACGCCGTCGCCGAGACCACACACGACTGCGGGCGCATCGGAAACCTTGCGCAAAGCCGAAAACGCTTCCTGCTGGTCGGGCGTCATGTCGAGAAGGTTCCACCGTTCCTTTACGAGCCTGAGCAGAAATCGCTTCGTGCAGTTGGCGACATCCTCGGGCGCATGCCACTGGCCGGCGACATTGAGGCTGCCGGCCCAATGCACCGGGTTCCGGCGCTTCAATGGAAGACGTGGGTGCGACTCGCACTCGTTGAGGCGGGCAAGGACTGGCGTAGCCTGAATGATCTCGCGATCAAGGACGGATACCTACGCGACTTCGTGATCGTCCCACAAGCATATGCGGGGTACCTGGGCGTCAATGACTGGTCAGGATCCGTTGGCACCGTCGCAGGCAAGTCCAATCCAACGAATGGCGCATTCTCGGTTGCAGACCCTCGAGCACAGGCCGGCGCCCTGCAGTATCAGCAATACGGCGTGCGCCGCTGGCAGGACACAAGCGGGGCAGTGATCGGCGTTAAAAGCCCTGGCCAAGGCACATTTAGTGTGGCAGACCCACGCCGCGCAGGTAGCGGTTTCGGTAAGTACCAGGTTACCCCTTACACCAGCTCGGCGGGCACTGTCATCGCGGGCAGCACTACAGGCCAGGGCGCCTTTGCTGTGCAGGATCCGCGCTACCACAACTGGCACCCAGGAGCATCGAGCCGAAAACTCAACGTGGTTGCAATGACCCAAACCGCCGGCACCGTCACAGGATCACAGCAGGTGGCCAGCGGCGCACTATCGATCGCAGATCCGCGCCCAGGCATGCGCCGCAGCAAGGGCGATGCCTACCTCACTGGTGGCCACTATGGCGTGGTGCCTTGGAATGGCCAGGCCGGAGCCGTTTCCGCAAGTGCCATGCACGACAATGGGCGCTGGAGCGTTGCAGATCCGCGCATGCCGGAACCTAACGTCCGACTCGCCTGCGTCATCGAATCACTCGACGGCACCTGGCACCGCCCTTTCACCACTCTCGAATTAGCCGCCCTGCAGAGCTTGGTGGACCCCGAGGAACAACTGGAACTCGACGGTCTCAGCGATCAGGCGTGGCGCGAGCGCATCGGCAATGCCGTACCACCAGCTGCTGCCCAAGCGGTGGCTGATGTGATGGGGACGACGTTGCTACTGGTCGCGCAGGGCGAAACCTTCGTCCTCAGCAGTATGCCGATATGGGTTAGGCCAATCGCCGTCGGCCTCAGCGTCGCGCAAAGGGAGGCAGCATGAGCACCCATCGCCACATCTGGTACACATCCGAGGGCTACGACGGTGGACTGCATCACTGCAGGAAGTGCGGCCGTGACCACCAAGGCCCGCGACCTGAAGCCCACGACTGCCCCGTGTCAGACGCCGAGCACAAAGCCGTCGCTTGGCTCGGCTCGGCCGGGCTCTACCGCACTCGTCTGGAGGCTGTGCAGAACGGGGAGCAGCGCGTCGAGCCTGTTTCTGCAGACCAATTGTTCACCTATGCGCGAGCACTCGTCTGTATGCAGATCGATGAGCGACGCAAGGCTAAGTCCGCAGTCTCCCGTACCGATGAGGGGGCCTCGCTATGAGCGTCACTGCCACCTACCAACCCGAAGTCAGGACGAGCAAAGGCATGCAGCCCTTGCTTCGCCCTGCGATGTCAGCCATCTGCGACGTGTGCGGCAAGTCTCGCACTCGCCCAGGTGGCCACGATAAATGCTCCAAGATCCGCCAGGCGGCGGGCTTCATCATCAAGCAGGGGACCACGGCATGAGCGTTGATTTTTTGAAACTGACAGCGCTCGCCACCGCAGCCATCCGATTCATCTTTTGAGGGGGTTACATGGAACAAGAAGTAATCCACGTGCCCGAGCTTGCCAAGATGCTCGGGCGCACGGAGTCGTCGATTCGTAGCGCGCGCCAAGACGGCGCCAACTGGCTACCGCCGTTCTTCAAGCAAGGTAAGCGCGTCTGTTGGCGTGTCGCGACAGTACGCAAGTTTTTAGAAGAGTTTGAGCAGGGGCTGCACGCGCCTGCCAGACCAGGGCGGAAGCGCCAGGCCCCACCGACGCTCGCCAAGATTCGCTAGCCCAGCTTGTCGGCCAGTGAGTCGGGGCATAGGTGCGTGTATCGCCGGAGCATCGCCAGCGTGCGGTGCCCTGTGATGCTCGCCACCTCCATCAGCGACAGGCCTTTCTCGAACAGCCGCGACGTGCCCTCATGCCGAAGATCGTGGAAGTGCAGATCTTTCACGGCGGCTGCCTTGCAGGCGCGGTTGAAGTACTGACTCACCGAGTGCGGCGCCAAGGAGAACACCTTGCCATCCATGCGCGCCGGCAGGCCGTCGAGCAGCGCCCGCGCCTTGGATGACAACGGGACCAGCCGACGGCTGCCATTCTTGGTGTCTTCCAGCAGCGCGTGCTTACCCTTCACATTTTCCCGGCGCAGGCCCAGCAGTTCGCTGCGGCGCATAGCCGTCTCTACCGCAATCTGGATGATCGCGGGCATTTCGGCGTGAATCTCTCCCGCCTTCTCTATCACGGCAGCGAGCTCGAAACTCGATGGCCTGCGATCTCTCTCTTTCGCCCCCTTGGGCATCCTCAGCTTCATCACCGGGTTGCTCAACCCCTGAATGCCCCAGTCCTTGATCGCCACCGTAAACAGGTGGCTAATGATCGCAAGGTCAAGCCGAACTGTGGCCGTAGACTTCCCCTGCTTGAGCTCACCATCCCTGTACAGCGCAAAGTCACTGGACTTCAACACGGCAAGCACCCTGTCAGCCAGCGCGTGCTTTTTCCACTTGTTGATGCGGGTAAGTTCCTGCTTCGCGCCCTTCTTCGATGAGGTTATCTCCCGCGCGTAGCGGTCTAGTGCCTCGGCCAACGTCGTGCGCTCGGCTTCCCGCATATCGACGAAGCGCGCCCGCGACATATCGCCTTCGATCTCAGCTGCCCAGCGCTGGGCCTCGGCTTTGGTGTCGAAGGTGGCAGACAGTGAAGGGAATCCTTTGCGGCGGATCTTCGCCCGCCATGCGCCGCCTGGGCGCTGTTCATAAGTAGCCATGAGCCGGATTTTGCCGGGGACGGATGGGACGCGCAAATTCCTTTGCTGTCCCAAATTTGTCCCAAATGCTACGGGGATGCACAACCCGTGGGCATTAAAAAAGCCCCGCAACCTCAATGGGTGCGGGGCTTTCGAATGGTGGAGGCCGAGGTCGGAATCGAACCGGCGTAGACGGATTTGCAATCCGGAGCATAACCACTTTGCTACTCGGCCTCAAAGCTGGAGTCAGCTTTCGCTATCTCCTTGAAACTGCTTAACTTTTTCAAGCAAGCTGCGTTTCGATGGACGCCATTATGTCGGCATTCCCTGCCCCTTGCAACCCCTTGGATGAAAAAAATCTTCAAGGGGCTCAAGGTGTTAGCGCAGACGGCCGAGCTTGCTCAAAAGACCGATCAGCGCCTTCTCAACAGCGCCGCTGGCCGCCACACCGATACGCTCCTGCAGCGACTTGCGCTCGGCAAAATGCACGTGGAACAGATTGGCTTCCCGAGCGCGCGTGCTCAGGTACTCATCGCTGGTGCTCAACTCATCCACCAGCTTGCGATTCAGTGCGGCAACGCCCAGCCACACTTCGCCGGTGGCCACCTCATCGATGTGCAACTGGGGGCGGTAACGGGCGACGAAGTCCTTGAACAACTGATGGGTGACATCCAGGTCCTCCTGAAACTTTTCGCGTCCCTTCTCGGTGTTTTCACCGAAGACCGTCAGGGTACGTTTGTACTCGCCGGCGGTGAGGACTTCGAAGTCGATGTCATGCTTCTTGAGCAAGCGGTTGACGTTGGGGAGTTGGGCGACGACGCCGATGGAGCCGAGTACAGCGAAGGGCGCGCTGACGATCTTGTCGCCGATACAGGCCATCATGTAACCGCCGCTAGCAGCGACCTTGTCGATGCAGACGGTCAGTGGGATGCCCGCCTGGCGGATGCGGGCCAATTGAGAAGCGGCGAGACCGTAGCTGTGGACCAGACCACCGCCGCTTTCAAGACGCAACACGACCTCGTCCTGGGGCGTGGCGAGGGTGAGTAACGCAGTAATTTCATTGCGCAGGCTCTCGGTCGCCGAGGCCTTGATGTCGCCATCGAAATCCAGCACATAGACACGGCCTTTTTCCTGCGATTTGGCCTTGCCCTTCTTGACCTGTTTTTCAGCTTTGGCCTGCTGCTTGCGCAACGCCTTGAGCTCAGCCTTTTCGAACAGACCCGCTTCCAAGCGCTCGCGCAAGTCTTTGTAGAACGTGTTCAGGCGCGTGACCTGCAATTGCCCACCCGGTTTGCGCCGACCTTTACCGCGCAGATTGGCGATCCCCGAGAGAATGACCAGGATGGCAATGACCAGCGTGGCCGTTTTGGCGAGAAAGCTTGCGTATTCGGCAAGAAACTCCACAGTGACTCCTTAATGAACCTACGCCCCAGGGCGCGAAACTGTTGCAAGCATACCGGTGCGCTTGGGCGGCTACCAGCGTGGGAAAATGCTGGCAACACAGTTCAAACAACCTTTTCAAACGCTTGTATGTTTTTCCATTGACAGCCTCCACAGGCCGCCCTAACCTCGCAACAACTTCATCATCCAGCCGGACAATGCAGTGGGCGACATCTACCTGATCCGACATGGCCAAGCCTCCTTCGGTGCCGACGACTATGACGTCCTTTCGCCCGTGGGCATCCGCCAGAGCCAGGCGCTGGGCGATCACCTCGGCCTGCTCGGTGTGGATCTGGACCGCTGCCTATCAGGTAACTTGCGCCGCCAGCAAGACACCGCACGCCTGACGCTGGAGGCAATGACCGGCGCAGGACGCCAGGTCGCGGCTCTGGAGAACGACGCGGCATTCAACGAATTCGATGCCGAGGGTGTGATCCGCGCCCTGCTCCCGGCCTTGCTGCCAAACGAGCCTGAAGCGCTGCATGTTCTGCGCAATGCTGCGCAGCACCCATCCGAGTTTCAGCGCCTGTTCGCACTGATGGTCCAGCGCTGGCACGACGACGAGCACGACGCGCACGACGGCCTGGAAACCTGGGGCAACTTCCTCGATCGTGTCGCAGGCGCTCTGGATCGCGTACTGGCCACAGCCGGCAGTGGCGACTCCATCGCTATCTTCACCTCTGGCGGCACCATCGCCGCCCTGCTCCATCTGCTGACCGGCATCCCGCCAGCCCAGGCCTTCGCGCTGAACTGGCAGATCATCAACACCTCGCTGAGCCACCTGAAGTTCCGTGGCAGCGACGTGACCCTGGCCACCTTCAACAGTCAGGCACATGTACGGCTGCTGAAGACACCCGAGCTCCTCACCTACCGTTAGAGCCCGGTACATCCCGTCCCTATGCGGACCTGACTATCTCTCAATAAGGAATGCACAATGACCTCCGTAGCCGATGCCGTGAAGACGATGCAAAAGAAGTTCAACCCAGCTGCGGCCGCCGGCCTGGACCTGGTGTTCGGCTTCAACATCACCGACGAAGACAAGCACTACGCGCTGATCGTCAAAGATGGCACCTGCGCGCTGCAGGAAGGTGAGAATCCGGACGCCAACTGCACCTTGGTAATGGACAGCGAGACACTCAAAGGCATCGTCAGCGGCGATACCGACGGCATGCAGGCTTTCATGGGTGGCAAGCTGCGCGTTGAAGGCGACATGATGCTGTCGATGAAGTTGAGCGAGCTGTTCCCCTCCTGAGTGGCGTGCCGCGCTGATCGAAAAGAACCGAAGCTGTAGCCGCTTCGGTTTTTTTTCGCCCACGCCTTCGCATGGGTCTATCAGGGACAGTGATCGACCGGCAACACCCGCGTCGATAGGCCATCTGGCACGCTTGTCCCATACCGGCCAGGCCATTAGATTAGCCAATCATCCTTGCCAACCGGAATAAGGAAAAGGCATGTCGCTCACCGATCAGCCCACCGAGGCACGCCGCGGCGAAGAACTCGACGCCGCTCGCATCGACCCGTATCTCAAAGCGCATGTGCCCGGCCTCGACGGCCATCCGATCATCAGCCAGTTTCCGGGTGGCGCGTCCAATCTGACTTACCTGATTGCCTATCCTCAGCGCGAGCTGGTACTGCGCCGGCCACCGTTCGGGCAAAAGGCCAAGTCGGCGCATGACATGGGCCGCGAGTTCCGCATTCTCAACCAGCTCCACGCCGGTTTCCCCTATTGCCCAAAAGCCTATGCGCACTGCACCGATGAATCGCTGATTGGCGGCGAGTTCTATGTGATGGAACGGGTCAAGGGCATCATCCTGCGTTCGGACCTGCCGCCCCAGTTGGGCCTCGATGCCCGTCGCACCGAAGCCCTGTGCAAGAGTTTCATCGATCGCCTGGTCGAACTGCACCAGGTGGACTACACCCACTGCGGGCTGGCAGACCTGGGCAAGCCCGACGGCTATGCACAACGCCAGGTCGAAGGCTGGGCGAGCCGCTACGAAAAAGCCCTTACCCCCGATGCCCCGCGCTGGGAAACGGTGGTCGCCTGGCTACGCGAGAAGATGCCTGAAGACCACCCACGGCCAGGCATCATCCACAACGACTACCGCTTCGACAACGTGATCCTCGACGAACAAAATCCCATGCACATCATCGGCGTACTGGACTGGGAGATGGCCACCCTCGGTGATCCGCTGATGGATCTGGGCAACAGCCTGGCCTACTGGATCGAAGCGGACGATCCCGCCGCCGTGCAACTGATGCGCCGCCAGCCCAGCAATGCACCCGGCATGCTCACGCGCAGACAATTCGTCGACTACTACGCCGAGCGCGCCGGCATTCGCATCGACAATTTCGACTTTTACTACTGCTATGGCCTGTTCCGCCTCGCCGGCATCGTCCAGCAGATCTACTACCGTTTCCACCACGGCCAGACCCAGGACAAGCGCTTCGCCCAGTTCATCCACATGAACCGTCTGCTGGAGCACATGGCGCTGCAGGTGATCGACGCGTCTTCTCTCTGAACTGCGCAGGCCCTGAACTTCACCACAAGGAACCCCGGCATGTCCAAGACCTCCCTGTTCGACCTCGATGGCAAGATCGCCTTCGTGTCCGGCGCCAGCCGCGGCATCGGCGAGGCCATCGCCCACTTGCTGGCCCAGCAAGGCGCCCATGTGATCGTTTCCAGCCGCAAACTGGACGGCTGCCAACAGGTCGCCGACGCGATTATCGCGGCCGGCGGCAAGGCCACGCCCGTGGCCTGCCATATCGGCGAGCTGGAGCAGATCCAGCAGGTCTTTGCCGGTATCCGCGAGCAGTTCGGACGCCTGGACATCCTGGTCAACAACGCCGCCACCAACCCGCAGTTCTGCAATGTGCTGGACACCGATGCCGGCGCCTTCCAGAAGACCGTGGACGTCAATATCCGCGGCTACTTTTTCATGTCGGTGGAAGCGGGCAAGCTGATGCGCGAACACGGCGGCGGCAGCATCATCAACGTGGCTTCGATCAATGGCGTCACACCCGGGCTGTTCCAGGGCATCTATTCGGTGACCAAGGCGGCGGTGATCAACATGACCAAGGTGTTCGCCAAGGAATGCGCGCAGTTCGGCATCCGCTGCAATGCCCTGCTGCCGGGCCTGACCGACACCAAGTTCGCCTCGGCGCTGGTGAAGAACGACGCCATCCTCAAGGCCGCCTTGCAGCAGATTCCACTCAAGCGTGTTGCCGACCCCAGCGAAATGGCCGGCGCAGTGCTGTACCTGGCCAGCGACGCCTCCAGCTACACCACGGGCACCGCCCTCAACGTCGACGGCGGTTTCCTGTCCTGATCGACACCAGCAGCGGCAAGCTGCCGTTGGTCAGTATCGCGCTGCCATCCTCGGATATACTCCGCCAGCCGCAACCGCCGGGCCACTGACGCCCGGCCAGACTGGAGGAACCCCGCGATGCTGCCCCGCAGTCCGTCACCCAACAGCCACCGCCAACGTCATCTGCAGCGCCGTGGCACGGTGGGGCTGTACTTCGTCGCCGCCTTGTCGGTACTGGCCGGCATGACCGACGCCATCGGCTTTTTGGCCACCGGCGACTTCGTCTCGTTCATGAGCGGCAATACCACGCGCCTAGCGGTATCCCTAGGCAATGCCGAGTGGGGGCCCATCGTGCGCCTGGCCTTGGTGATTGGCGCCTTCATCCTGGGCAACGCGCTCGGTGTGATCGTCGCGGCCCGCAGTGGCCGGCGCCACTGGCCCTTGCTGGGATTGATCGGCTTGTTGCTTGCATTGGCCGGGCTGCTGCCCGAAGCGCTGCAACTGGCCGCACTGCTGGCGGCGGTCACAGCGATGGGCATGATCAACGCCGTGGTCGAAGAAGTGAACGGCTTGCCGATCGGACTCACCTATGTGACGGGCGCTCTTTCGCGCTTTGGCCGAGGCCTGGGTCGTACGTTGCTGGGTCAACAGCGCCTGGGCTGGCGTGTGCAACTGGTGCCCTGGAGCGGCATGTTCATCGGTGCCGTGCTCGGCGTACTGCTCGAGCAACGCTTCGAACGCGCCGCACTGCTGGCCAGCGCGCTAGTGGCCGTGATGCTGGCGCTGGCCTCGTGGAAAATTCCGCGGCGCTGGCAACTGCGCTACATGCCGCGATGACTTACAGGCAGGTCGCAGCCGCAGCCTTGCGCTGCAGCGCGATCATGTCGCTCTTTTGCGCGTAGTAGTCGACCCGCGTCCCGCCGGCCTGCGGGTAGACGTCGACGAACGATTCCGCCTCGCGCGTGTAGACGGTGAAGCCACCGGCCTTGCGCGGCTCCAGATAGCCACTGGCGTCGACGCCGAAGTGCGCCTCCTCCTGCCAACTGAACTGTATGCATTGGGCGACTATCTCCGGCGCCTTCTGCGAATCCAGGCGCGCGCCGGGCTGACCGGTACGTGCAGCCTCCATGGTCGACGACGCACAACCGATCATCAGCAGCGCCGCGGCCAGCGGCAATAGTGCTCGCATGTTGCATCCTCGGTAGAAAAAAGAAGCGACTGTAGCACTGCGCTTCGCATGGAGTGAATTGTCACGCACAGGTCGCTGTCGTATTTACAGAATGTCCATGAGGAAAGCCTGCATGAAAACCCGTTCCCTGATGTGCGCCCTGCTCTTCACGTTGCCCCTGACCCAACTGCCACTGAGCGCGCAGGCGGCCGAGTCCAACGTCGAGAGCGTCAAGGCGCCCGAGTCGCATAACCGTGAACTCAAAGTCGGCGACAAGGCGCCCGACCAGTACAAGCGTGACGACGAAGCCGTGCGCGACTGGAAGGCCAAAGGCCTGCCAGCACCGGAGAAAGAAAGTCACTGGGTGAAGATGGCCAACAACTATGTCCTGGTGCAGACCACCAATGGTGTCGTGCTGGCGATCCAGGCGGCCAAACACTGAGGCGTGTTCTACTTCAGCCCTGCCAATTGAAACGGGCCGCATCTGCGGCCCGTTTCGTTTGCGACTCACCCCACCAAATGCAGGTAATGCAGGTGACGTTCGTAGTGATCGAGAATGTCGCCGATCACCTCGTCTTTCGACCAGCCCATCACATCGTGATCCTGCCCACCCTCGCGCAAATGCACTTCGGCGCGGAAATACTTGCGCTCCTCCCCGGCCATGTCGCTGAGCACGAAGCTGGGCATGGCATAGGCGCGCGGACGAATCTCGTAGATGAAGAGGTCGTCGCTGGGGCCGAGCTTGAGCGTTACGCGCCCGCCTTCACCCTCTTCGACACTGCAGTCATAGCCCTGTCGGCGCCATTCTTCGACCAACGACTGGCAAGCCGGCAACGCCACTTCCGAGATGAAACGCTGCACGTGCGAACGGCGCGGGAACATCGCCAAGGTGCGCAGGCGCCGCTGCCAATTCCCAGCCGCGCGCGATGCCGTCGGCGAAATCGCCAGCGCCTGGTAGCGCAAGTCGCGCTTGGTGGCATCGAGCTTGAGCGCCTTGAGCAGCCCGCGCATGCTCAGGAGCAGTGCCACGGTGAACGGCAGCGCACTGGCGATGGTCGCGGTCTGCAGTGCCTTGAGACCGTCAGCAAGCAACAGGGCAATGGCCACGATGCCCATGGTCGAGGCCCAGAAAATTCGCTGGCGCATCGGCGTGCCTTCCTGGCCGCCGGAGGCCAGCATGTCCACCACCATCGCGCCGGTGTCGGCCGAGGTGACGAAGAACACCACCACCATCACCACTGCCAAGGTGCTGATCACGCTGGCGAACGGGAAGTGCTCGAGGAAGGCGAACAGCGCCAGCGAGGTGTCCTTCTCCACGGCGGCCGCCAGATCGGTGAGGCCTTGGTCGAGGATCATGTGGATGGCCGTGTTACCGAACACCGTCATCCACAGCAGGGTGAACGCGGTCGGTACCAGCAACACGCCGGTGACGAATTCGCGGATGGTCCGACCGCGCGAGATGCGTGCGATGAACAGCCCGACGAAGGGCGACCAGGCCAGCCACCAACCCCAGTAGAACAGCGTCCAGCCACCGATCCAGTCGGTCGGTTGATAGGCGTACAGGTTCAGGGTACGGCTGACGATTTCACTGAGGTAACCGCCGGTGTTCTGCACGAAGGTCTGCAGAATGAGCACGGTCGGCCCCAGCAGCATCACGCCCAGCAGCAGCAACACGGCCAGGCCCAGGTTGAGCTCCGACAGACGACGGATGCCCTTGTCCAGACCCGACATGACCGACAGCGTGGCCAGGAACGTAGTACCGATGATCAAGGCGATCTGCACCGGTATCGATACCGGCACACCGAACAGCGCATTGAGCCCAGTGTTGATCTGCGACACGCCAAAGCCCAGCGAGGTCGCCACACCGAACACCGTGCCGATGATGGCGAAAATGTCCACCGCATGGCCCAGCGGGCCATGGATACGCTCGCCGATCAAGGGATACAGCGCAGATCGCAGGGTCAACGGCAAGCCGTGGCGATAACTGAAGTAGGCCAGGATCAACGCCACCACCGCGTAGATGGCCCAGGCGTGCAGGCCCCAGTGGAAGAAGGTGATGCGCATCGCTTCGCCCGCAGCCATCACCGTTCCACCCTCACCCAGCGGCGGCTTGAGGAAGTGCATCACCGGCTCGGCGACGCCGAAGAACATTAGGCCGATGCCCATCCCGGCGGAGAACAGCATGGCGAACCAGGTGGCATTGTTGTAGTCGGGGGTGCTGTGGTCCGGCCCCAGCTTGATGTCGCCGTAGCGGCTAATCCCCAGGAACACCACCGTGCCCAGGATCAGCGCCACCGCGAGAATGTAGAACCAGCTGACATTACCGATGATCCAGCCCTGAATGTGGGCGAACAATTCTTGGGCGTGATCGCGGAATACGCTGGCGTAGAGCACCAGCAGCAACAATATGACGGCAGAGATCCAGAAGACCGGTGGATTGATGGTGGGACTGCGCGGGGGTTCGGGGGATCTTGCCATGTACGATTACTCTCCAGCTTGGCGCTTCATGCGCACGGTTACCTACGACAAACGGTAGACGCTGAAGGTTTTATCGGACAAGAAATATCAGACATTCTTTATTCTTACCCAGGGCTTTTTCCTACAGCGCTCGGTGGTATCGCCATGCCTTCGCTGCACTGCCGTGCCCCGCTGCAAACGGGTTTTTCCCCTGCGCAAACCTGCGTCTGCGCAGGGCTTCTTGTACACTCGCCGGCATGAAATCCACCTGTACAGTTTGGTGACAGCATGATCGAGGTAACCGAGGTTTCCATTGCCGAGCTGCGCGATGCGCTCGAATCAGGTCGCACCACAGCGGTCGAGCTGGTCCAGGCCTACCTGGCCCGGATCGATGCCTATGACGGCGCCGATACGCCGACCGCGCTCAATGCCGTGGTGGTGCGCAATCCCCAGGCCTTCGAGGAAGCGGCGGCCTCCGATGCACGACGCGCTGCGGGGAAAACCCTCGGCCCGCTGGACGGCATTCCCTACACCGCCAAGGACAGCTACCTGGTCAAGGGCCTGACCGCCGCCTCCGGCAGTCCGGCATTCAAGCACCTGGTCGCCCAACGCGACGCCTTCACCGTCGAGCGCCTGCGCGCAGCCGGCGCCATTTGCCTGGGCAAGACCAACATGCCGCCCATGGCCAACGGCGGCATGCAGCGAGGCGTGTACGGCCGCGCCGAGAGTCCGTACAACGCGGCCTTCCTCACCGCACCGTTCGCCTCTGGCTCCTCCAATGGCGCCGGCACCGCCACGGCGGCCAGCTACAGCGCGTTCGGCCTGGCCGAGGAGACTTGGTCGAGCGGACGCGGCCCGGCCTCGAACAACGGGCTGTGCGCCTACACCCCCTCGCGCGGGGTGATCTCGGTGCGCGGCAACTGGCCACTGACACCGACCATGGACGTGGTAGTGCCATATGCACGGACCATGGCTGACTTGCTGGAGATCCTCGATGTGGTGGTGGCCGACGACGCCGATACCCGTGGCGACCTGTGGCGCATGCAGCCCTGGGTGCCGATTCCCCCTGCCTCCAGCGTTCGCCCGCAGAGCTATCTGGCACTGGCCACCGGCAGCGCCGCGCTCAAGGGCAAGCGCTTCGCAGTGCCGCGCATGTACATCAATGCCGATGCCGACGCTGGCACTTCGGAGAAGCCCGGGATCGGCGGGCCGACCGGCCAGCGCATCCATACCCGCGCCAGCGTGATCGACCTGTGGCAACAGGCTCGGCAGGCCCTCGAAGCCGCAGGCGCCGAAGTGGTGGAAACCGATTTTCCACTGGTTTCCAATTGCGAAGGCGACCGCCCGGGTGCCCCGACCGTGTACAACCGCGGCATCGTCACACGGGAATTCCTGCATGACGAACTCTGGGAGCTTTCAGGCTGGGCGTTCGACGATTTCCTGCGCGCTAACGGCGACCCTCAGCTCAACCGTCTGGCCGACGTCGACGGACCGCAAATCTTCCCCCACGACCCTGGCACCCTGCCCAACCGCGAAGACGATCTCGCGGCCGGCATGGACGAGTACGTGAACATGGCCAAACGTGGCCTCAAGGCCTGGGACCAGATCGCCAGCGTCCCGGAAGGTCTGCGCGGCCTGGAACAGACCCGCAAGATGGATCTGGAAGCGTGGATGGATCAGCAGGGTGTGGACGCTGTGATCTTTCCCACCGTCGCCGATGTCGGCCCCGCCGACGCCGACGTCAACCCTGCATCGGCGGACATCGCCTGGAGCAATGGTGTCTGGGTCGCCAATGGCAACCTGGCGATCCGTCACCTGGGTGTACCCACTGTCACCGTGCCGATGGGTGTAATGGCCGACATCGGCATGCCTGTGGGCCTGACCTTCGCCGGACGTGCCTATGACGACAATGCGCTGCTGCGTTTCGCTGCGGGGTTCGAGGCGACTGGATCGCGGCGCATGATTCCACCGCGCACACCCGCGCTGAACCGTTAACCCTGGAAACTCACGCACGACTCGCCAAATTCAACCAATTGTGTAAAATTCAACATAATTGTGAATTTGGCGAGCCCCCATGCCACCCCTATCTCTCCAACAAGAGCGCCAGCTCACACTCACCGTGCTCAAAGCTGCCCTACAAGCCTTGGGCAGCGTCGCGCCGGGCAACCTGGAAATCCTCCTGCACGACCTTGATCGACCGGAGCACTCGGTGATCGCCATCGTCAACGGTCATCTCTCGGGCCGACGTGTAGGCAGTCCGATTCTGGCCGCTCCTGAACAGGACCAAGGCTTCAAGGCACTGATGCAAGCCAGCCGCGATCAACAGGGTTGCGACCCGGTGGTGTTGAACGATTACCCCACCTCACTCAAAGGCCGCAGCCTGCGCAGCGCCACCGCAATCTTTCGCGACAGCGGCGGGCATCCTTTCGCAAGCCTCTGCGTTAACACTGACCTGACCGGCCTCGACGCGGCGATGACTTTCCTTCGCCACTTCCAGTCATTAGGCGCTGGAGGTGTTGAGCAAACGCCTGGGGATGCCGCCGACCTGCCGCAACTGATGGCCGAGATCATCGAAGACGCCCTGCAGCGTAGTGGCCAAGGTCGTCTGAACAAGCAGGCCAAGGTCGAGGCAGTGCGCCTGATGCAGGAACGTGGATTGTTCATCGTCAAAGGCGGCGTGGAAAAAGCCGCCGACGCCTTGGGCGTGACCCGCTACACCATCTACAACTACCTTGAGCAGTTGCGAGGCGACGCCACGCCCACTGCCCGCCAACGCTGAACGTGGAGCGCCCATGACCTTGCACATCGCTACCCCCCTGATCGAATCCCGTCCGCTGTCACTGGCAGCGGGACGCGCCGTGTGGCTCAAGCTCGAAGCCCTGCAGCCGCCCGGCTCGTTCAAGTTGCGCGGCGTGGGACATGCCTGCGAGGTGCATCATGCCCGAGGCGCCCGTCATTTCATTTCGTCGTCGGGCGGCAATGCCGGCCTGGCCGTGGCCTATGCCGGACGCGCGCTCGGTGTGCCGGTGACGGTGGTGGTGCCTGAAACCACCAGCGCCCGAGCCATCGAACTGCTCACGCTCGAACAGGCCGAAGTGGTGATCACCGGCAGTTCCTGGCAGGAAGCCAACCAGCATGCCCAAGGCTTGCTGCAGCCAAGCGATGCGTTCATCCACCCGTTCGATGACCCACTGCTGTGGACGGGTCATGCCAGCATGATCGACGAAGTCGCCCAGAGCGGCGTGAAGCCCGACGCGGTGGTGCTGTCGGTAGGCGGTGGCGGGCTGCTCAGCGGCGTGGTCGAGGGCTTGCAGCGCAACGGTTGGCACGATGTGCCGGTACTGGCAGTGGAAACCGAGGGGGCCGCGTCGCTGCAGGCGGCCATGGTCGCCGGCGGCCCCGTCGAGCTGACAGCGCTCAGTTCGGTAGCGACCTCTCTGGGGGCCAAACGGGTGGCCGATCAGGCGTTCGCGTGTACACAGCAGCATCCCGTGTTCAGTGAACAGGTCACCGACCGTGCCGCGCTGCAAGCCTGCGAGGATTTCCTGCGCGATCACCGACTGCTGGTCGAGCCAGCCTGCGGTGCAGCATTGGCGCTGGCCTACGAGCCTGGACGACTTGCAGGCTATGAGCGTGTCTTGATGATCGTCTGCGGCGGGGCCACCGCGACGCTCGAGCAGATTCGGGACTGGCTGAACAAACAACCGTACTGAGCAAGCACCGCCTCCCGGAAACTTGAACGCGGCGGCATTCACCGAGGCGTGCGTGATAGGCAAAAAAAACCGCGCCGAGGCGCGGTTCAAGGGAGGGATAAGGTAGGCGGGACCGTCACAATGGTCCATTTCGTCCTCGGTGATCTTGCCGCTGTGCGGCTTGGCCCGTTTCAGTTCCTATGCAAGGCCGACTCCTTGTGCATCGCCAGATGCCCGGTCTTGTCGCTCTTGACTTCGTACTGCGGCTCCTCTTTCGAACAATGCCGCTGGCGCCCCATGAACGCCACATCGCGGGTATGCACCTTGACCACCGAGCCGTGGATGATCCCGGCCTCGGAATTCCAATGCACCTTGTCGCCCGCCTTGTATTTGGAACTCATGGGTTTCTCCTTCGCCAACCTGTTCGGTTGATTCAGATGGTCACAATCCTCTGTTCAACTGAGTGGACGTCGACAGAAAAGATTCAATCCAGATGAACGCGCACCCGCACAGGGCATACACCACGCGAAATCCGTCTCGTGCCCTTTCGATCTACGGCGAGGGCAGGCACAATGCGTGTCCTTTTTTTGGCCGGCCTGGCCGGGGGCCTTTGAAATGATCAAGACGCCGTACTACCTCATCGACAAAACCAAGCTGCTGGGCAACCTGGAGAAGATCGCCTATGTGCGCGAGCACTCCGGCGCCAAGGCCCTGCTCGCCCTCAAGTGCTTCGCCACCTGGTCGGTGTTCGACCTGATGGAACAGTACATGGACGGCACCACCTCGTCTTCGCTCTACGAGCTCAAGCTCGGCCGTCAGAAGTTCGCCGGCGAGACCCACGCCTACAGCGTGGCCTGGGCCGATGATGAAGTGCCGGAGATGCTGGAAAACTGCGACAAGATCATCTTCAACTCCATCGGCCAGCTCGAGCGATTCGCCGAGCAATCCGAAGGCAAGACCCGCGGCCTGCGCGTCAATCCGCAGGTGAGCAGTTCCGACTATCTGCTGGCCGACCCGGCGCGTCCTTTCAGCCGTCTCGGCGAATGGGACCCGGAAAAGATCGAGAAGGTGATCGGGCAGATTTCCGGTTTCATGTTCCACAACAACTGCGAGAACGGCGATTTCGCCCTGTTCGACAAGATGCTGTCGCACATCGAGGAGCGCTTCGGTCACCTGCTGCACAAGGTGCAGTGGGTGAGCCTCGGCGGTGGCATCCACTTCACTGGCGAAGGTTATGCGCTCGAAGCGTTCTGCGCACGCCTCAAAGGCTTCTCCGAACAGTACGGTGTGCAGGTGTATCTGGAGCCAGGCGAAGCGGCCATCACCAACAGCGCTTCGCTGGAAGTCACCGTGCTCGACACGCTCTACAACGGCAAGCACTTGGCCGTGGTCGACAGCTCGATCGAAGCACACATGCTCGACCTGCTGATCTACCGCCTCAATGCCAAGATGGCGCCCAATGACGGTGAGCACACCTATATGGTCTGTGGCAAATCGTGCCTGGCCGGCGATATCTTCGGCGAATATCAGTTCGAGCGGCCGCTGGCCATCGGTGACCGTTTGTCCTTCGTCGATGCGGCGGGTTACACCATGGTCAAGAAGAATTGGTTCAATGGCCTGAAGATGCCGGCGATCGTCGTCAAGCAGCTCGACGGCAGCATCGAGGTCAAACGCGAGTTCGGGTTCCACGACTACGTTTCCAGCCTGTCGTGACGACAGGCCTTTTCAACAAGGAGCATCGAGTAAATTGAAGAAGAACGTTCTTATCATTGGTGCAGGAGGTGTCGCCAAGGTGGTGGCCCACAAGTGCGCACAGCATAACGACGAACTCGGTCGTATTGCCATTGCGTCACGGAACATCTCCAAATGCCAGGCCATCATCGACAGCGTCAAGGCCAAGGGTAGCCTCAAGGTACCCGCCGACATCCAGGCCTTCTCGCTCAACGCCCTCGATGTCGAGGCGACCAAGGCTTTGATCCGCGAGACCGAATCGCAGATCGTGATCAACGTCGGTTCCGCCTTCCTTAACATGTCGGTGCTGCGTGCCTGCATCGATACGGGTGTCGCTTATCTGGACACCGCGATTCACGAAGAACCGGGCAAGATCTGCGAAACCCCGCCCTGGTATGGCAATTACGAGTGGAAGCACCTCGAGGAATGCCAGCAGAAGAACATTACCGCCATTCTCGGCGTCGGCTTCGACCCGGGTGTGGTGAACAGCTACGCCAAATTGGCCCAGCAGCAGTACTTCGACCACATCGAGTCGATCGACATCCTCGACGTCAATGCCGGCTCCCACGGCAAGTACTTCGCCACCAACTTCGATCCGGAAATCAACTTCCGCGAGTTCACCGGGCAGGTGTGGAGCTGGCAGAACAGCCAGTGGACCCGCAATACCATGTTCGAGGTCAAGCGCACCGACGATCTGCCAGTGGTTGGTTCGCAGAACCTGTACCTGACCGGGCACGACGAAGTGCATTCGATCTCGAAGAACCTGGACGTGCCGAACGTGCGCTTCTGGATGAGCTTCGGCGAGCACTACATCAATGTGTTCACCGTACTGAAGAACCTCGGCCTGCTCTCCGAGCAGCCGGTCAAGACCGCTGAAGGCCTCGAAGTAGTGCCGTTGAAAGTGGTCAAGGCGGTTCTGCCCGATCCAGCCTCCCTTGCCCCGGGCTATACCGGCAAGACCTGCATTGGCGACCTGGTCAAGGGCACCAAGGATGGCCAGCCACGCGAAGTGTTCATCTACAACGTCGCCGACCACGAAGAAGCCTATGCCGAGACCGACAGCCAAGGCATTTCCTACACCGCCGGTGTGCCGCCTGTAGCCGCTGCATTGTTGGTGGCGCGTGGCGAATGGGATGCCAAGCGCATGGTCAACGTCGAAGAGTTGCCGGCAGAGCCGTTCCTCAAGGCGTTGGACGTGATGGGTCTGCCGACCCGGGTCAAGGACGAACACGGCGACCGCGCGTGGGATGCTGAAGTCTAAACGATAGACGCTCAGACACCACGCCTGCAGACGGCCCGCTCCGAACGAGGACTTTGCTCCTCGCCTTCGGGCGGGCCGTCTTGCTACAGGGCATCCATTCGCCCGCTGATCGGAAAGGCTCTTGCAAGCAAGCCATTCTCTTAATACTGTATGAAAAGCCAGTATATCGAGAAGCCTTCATGCAACTCATTGCCAAGCTCGGCATTCTTGCCGACGCCGCCAAGTATGATGCGTCCTGCGCCAGCAGCGGCGCGCCCAAGCGCAGCTCTCGCGGGCAAGAGGGGCTGGGCGCAACCAATGGCATGGGCATCTGCCACAGCTACACGCCTGACGGTCGATGCGTGTCGTTACTCAAGATACTGCTCACCAACTTTTGCTTGTACGACTGCCAGTACTGCGTGAACCGCCGCTCCAGCAATGTACCCAGGGCGCGTTTCAGCCCCGAGGAGGTGGTGCGTCTAACGCTGGATTTCTACCGCCGCAATTGCATCAGTGGTCTGTTCCTGAGCTCGGGCATCATCCGCTCGGCCGATTACACCATGGAGCAGTTGAACCGCGTCGCACGCCTGCTGCGCGAAGAACATGGTTTCCGCGGCTACATCCACCTCAAGACCATTCCCGATGCCGATCCGATGTTGATCGAGGAAGCCGGACGTCTGGCCGATCGCTTGAGCGTGAACGTCGAATTGCCCACCGACGCCAGCCTCAAACGCCTGGCGCCGGAGAAGCAGGCGCACACGATTCGCCAGGCCATGGGCATCATTCATCAGGGCCAGCAGGCGGTGGCCGGCGAGCCGCGAGCACCGCGGTTCACCCCGGCCGGTCAAAGTACTCAGGTGATCGTGGGTGCCGATGCCACCGACGACAGTACGCTGCTGCGCAATGCCGAATCGCTCTACCAGGGCTATGGCCTCAAGCGCGTCTACTATTCCGCCTTCAGCCCCATTCCTGACAGCCCCAACAGCGTGCCATTGGCCGCCCCACCGCTGCTGCGTGAGCACCGCTTGTACCAGGCCGATTTCCTCATGCGCGGCTATGGCTACAAAGCCGGCGAACTCCTCGGCCAGACCGGCAACCTGGCGCTGGACGTCGACCCCAAGCTGGCCTGGGCCCTGGCCAATCGCGACGTCTTCCCGCTGGATCTGAACCGCGCCGAACCCGCCCTGCTTGCCCGCATTCCCGGCATTGGCCTGCGTAGCGTTCAGCGCTTGGTGGCGCTGCGACGCGAGCGGCGCATTCGCTACGATGACCTGATTCAATTGCGCTGTGTGCTGGACAAGGCGCGCCCGTTCATCGTCACCACCGATTACCGACCTGCCCAAAGCGAATTGCGCAGCGGTTTGCTGAGAGAGCGCTTGCGCGAACCGCAAGCGCCCGTGCAGATGAGCCTGTGGGCATGATCGCGCTGGACTGCGACGACCTGTTCAGCACCTGGCGCTCTCAGGCGCGTACGCTACTGGGGCACGGCATCGACCCGAGCGAGGTCACCTGGGGCCAAGGCCCAATCGACGATCTGCTCGCACTGCCGACTCCGCTACCCGAAGGACCAGGCCCGTTCAGAGCGCGCATACCGGCTACGCTGCTCGAGCAGCTTGAACAGGCCGCACGTTACCGGGGTGATCAACGCTGGAACATGCTGTACGAGGTGCTGTGGCGCGTCGCCCATGGCGACCGCACGGCCATGCTGGCCGGCGACCGGCTTGGCAGCGAGTTGCACAGGCGAATCAAACAGGTCAGTCGTGAAGCCCACCACCTGCACGCGTTTCTTCGTTTCGTCCCGTTGCCAGAACCGATTGCCAGCCATTTGCAATTGGATCTGGTGGCCTTTCACGAGCCCGCACACGACATTCTCGAAAGCGCCAGCAGTCACTTCGCCGACCGCCTCGGACGCCAGCGCTGGCTGATTGCGACGCCAGAAGATGGCATCCGTTTCGATGGGGCGCAATTGGACTACCGCCGACGCTGTCCGCCCGAATGGATCGAGTGGGCTAGGCACGCCGAAGATCCCGGCGCGGAACTCTGGCGCACTTACTACCGCTCCACATTCAATCCTGCTCGGCTCAATCCCGACGCGCTACGCTTGCACATGCCTGGCAGGTTCTGGCGGCACTTGCCTGAGGGCATGCTCATTCCGCAACTTGAAGGGCTCGCTCGCCAAGGTAAACAACGCGACGGGCAGGCACTGGAAGTTGGCCAGCAGCGGGGTAAACGGGTGGGGCGCTAAGCCCGGCGTGAACCGGCAGCTTTGCGTCAGGGATGTCCGAGCCAATAGACAGCGGTCACCACCACCAGCACGATCAGACACAGGATCGCCCAGGTGTCGACGCTGACCGCGGGTTTGCGCAGCTTGGTAGGATTAGCCATTGCATTGCCTCTTGGAGTGATTATCGGAATGCACGTCACCCAGCAGTAAAGCCCAGCAATGCCCTTTGCTCAAGCAAGGTCTTTCAGTAATCGACGGGTGACGTCAAAAATGGGTAGCGGTAATCACTGGCCTTGCCCTGCGCGCTGTAGCGACGGAAATCGATGCCGTAGTCTGCCCGCTCTTGCAATGCCAACCAGCGCCGCGCCTTCGCCGGGTCGATCGGCTGCAATACCGGTAGGGTGCGCACCGTGTGACCGTCACGATCAAGCGCCAGGCCCAAGGCATCATCGTGCAGCATCACCATCGCCCAGCCGCCCAAGCTGAAATGCCCTCCGACCAGTGCGCTTAGTCGCCCATCGATTCGCGCCCGCAGCGCTTCGGGGGAACTGTTGATCGCGCTGAATAGCACATCGCGCCCCGGCACCCTGCCCGCCGCTTCGAACGCCTGCATGGCCCCAAAGGCCATCTCGTCGTTTGCCGACCACACCAGACGCACCTTCGGATAGCGTTGCACCAGAATCTGCGCCTGCTCGAAAGCCCGCTGGCGGCTCCAGCCACCGGAAACCACCTGACGCAAACGGACTTGGGGAAAATCAGCGAGCGCCCGGCGCATGCCCTGCTCACGCAATTGCGAGGCGGGCGTGGTGCTGATGCCCGAGAAGGCCAACAACTCGATGGGGCCGCTCGTCACTGGAAGACTGGCGACCAGATCGCGCAGCATCTGGTAACCGGCCTGCTCGTCGTTGGTGATCAGTGCACCCAGCAACGGTGCATAGCTACCAGGCCGCGCCTTCACCGAATCGGCCTGGCTGCGCGTCAGGCCGTTGTTGACCAGCACCAGCTTGATCCCGCTACCTCGGGCCAGGCGCATCACCTCCGGCGCTGCATATTGTTCGTTGACCAACATCAGATAGTCGGGTTTGTGTGGGCTGCGCAGCAACGCACGGACCTGTGCCAGTTGCCGTTCGGCCTGGCGCTCACCGTATTGCACCTGCAACTGCATGCCCAGATTGTCCGCAGCCGCCTGCATGAACCGCGTATAGCTGACCCAGAATGTTTCGTCTGAAAGGCCCGGGTTGAGAAACACTACCGAGGCCGCCTGCGCGTTGGCCATCAGCGCCAACCCGAGACAAAGGCCGTGACACAGTGCTCTGAAGAGCATTAGGAAAATCCCTACAGCACAAAGGGAAACAGTATACGGGCCTAGCGAGAGGGTTAGAGCAAATAGCAGACAATCTCACTTAGTCCAAATGGTTCTTTTTATATGCAAAAACATCACTTTTGCGCATAAATGCACTCTGCTATCGTTCCCCCGCTCCGATCCGGAGTGCGCGGCCGTGCGCGCGATTAGCTGCATGCAGCCTGAGACAGGACTTTTATGTACGTATACGACGAGTACGATCAGCGGATCATCGAGGACCGCGTCAAGCAGTTCCGTGATCAGACCCGCCGCTACCTGGCCGGTGAGCTGAGCGAAGAAGAATTCCGCCCTCTGCGCCTGCAGAACGGCCTCTACATCCAGCGTTTCGCCCCGATGCTGCGCGTCGCCGTGCCCTACGGTCAGTTGAACGCGCGCCAGGTCCGCATGCTGGCCAAGATCGCCCGCGACTACGACAAGGGCTACGCACACATCAGCACCCGGCAGAACGTGCAGTACAACTGGCCGGCGCTCGAAGACGTTCCCGAGATCCTGGCCGAGCTGGCCACGGTGCAGATGCACGCGATCCAGACCAGCGGCAACTGCCTGCGCAACGTCACCACCGACCAGTTCGCCGGCGTTGCTGCGGATGAATTGATCGACCCGCGCCCATGGTGCGAGATCGTGCGTCAGTGGACCACCTTCCACCCCGAATTCGCCTACTTGCCGCGCAAGTTCAAGATCGCCGTCAACGGCTCGAAGGACGACCGCGCCGCCATCGAAGTGCACGATATCGGCCTGGAGCCGGTGTACAACGCGGCCGGAGAGCTGGGCTTCCGAGTTCTGGTCGGCGGTGGCCTGGGCCGTACCCCGGTGATCGGTGCGTTCATCAACGAGTTTCTGCCCTGGCAGGACCTGCTCAGCTACCTCGATGCGATCCTGCGCGTGTACAACCGTTACGGCCGACGTGACAACAAGTACAAGGCGCGCATCAAGATCCTGGTCAAGGCGCTCACCCCTGAGGTCTTCGCCGAGAAGGTCGAGGCGGAGATGGCCCACCTGCGCGGCGGCAGCACCACGCTGACCGAGGCGGAGCTGCAGCGCGTGGCCAAGCATTTCGTCGACCCGCAGTATCTGGCGCTCGACAACGTCGACTTCACTGCCCTGGAGCAGGAAAACCCAGGTTTCGCCCGCTGGCGCTCGCGCAACACCCGTGCCCACAAGAAGCCCGGCTATGTCGCCGTTACCCTGTCGCTCAAGCCCACCGGCGTGGCGCCGGGCGATCTGACCGACAAGCAGCTCGATGCCGTCGCCGATTTGGCCGATCGCTACAGCTTTGGCCACCTGCGCACCTCGCACGAACAGAACATCATTCTTGCCGACGTCGAGCAGCGCCAGTTGCACGCGCTGTGGCTGGAACTGCGCGAAAGCGGTTTCGCCACGCCGAACATCGGCCTGCTGACCGACATCATCTGCTGCCCGGGCGGTGACTTCTGCTCCCTGGCCAACGCCAAGTCGATCCCGATCGCCGAATCCATCCAGCGCCGTTTCGACGACCTGGACTATCTGTTCGACATCGGCGAGCTCGACCTCAACATTTCCGGCTGCATGAACGCCTGCGGCCACCACCATGTGGGCCACATTGGCATCCTCGGCGTGGACAAGAAAGGCGAAGAGTTCTACCAGGTCTCGCTCGGCGGCAACGCTGCGCGCGACGCGAGCCTGGGCAAGATCCTCGGCCCGTCCTTCGCCCAGGACGACATGGCCGATGTGATCGAGAAACTGATCAACGTCTACGTCGAACGACGCAACGAAGACGAACGCTTCATCGACACCTATCAGCGTATCGGCATCGACCCATTCAAGGAACGCGTCTATGCAGCGAATCATTAAGCACAACGAAATCGTCGACGAGACCTGGCACCTGCTGCCCAAGGACGCCTCTTTCGATGAGCTGAGCAACTGCGACGACTACATCGTACCGCTGCAGATGTGGCGCGATCATGGCCACGCGCTGCTCGCGCGTGACGGCGGACTGGGCGTGTGGCTGGACAGCGACGAGGAAGCCGAGGAAATCGCCGAGCAGGTGCAGCACTTCCAGGTCATCGCGCTGAATTTCCCGGCCTTCACCGACGGACGCAGCTATTCCAACGCCCGTCTGCTGCGTGATCGCTATCAGTACAAGGGCGAATTGCGTGCCATCGGCGATGTACTGCGCGACCAGTTGTTCTACATGGCGCGCTGCGGCTTCGATGCCTTCGCTATCCGTGCCGACAAGGATCCGCAGGACGCACTGCAAAGCCTGAAAGACTTCTCGGTGACCTACCAGGGCGCCACCGACGAGCCGCTGCCTCTGTTCCGCCGCCGCTGACCGTCGCCGCTTATCCGTTACACCAAGGTAGAGCCGCTCCCTCTCGGAGCGGCTTTCACCGCCCCAACGCTCCGCCATTTTCCTCATGCATTTCATTGCCCGGCCGATACCCCGATATCCACTCGAATCGGCAGGACGCTCATGACTTCGATCACCGCCGTGCAAACCCTCGCCCCGAGGGTCGCCCTCGCGCAACCGCCCACAGCACTGACCAGCGCCGCAGATACCCTGACCGCCGCCGCCAATGTGCCGAGCAGCACCGTCTCCCTGGGGCAGCCGACCATCGCCAGCGAGCCGCAAACCTACACTCGCCAAGGGCTGCTGCCCGGGCAGACGCGCTATGTCTGGGAGAACGACAGCCAGGACAAGCTGGCTACCTCGCTGC
This sequence comes from Pseudomonas sp. SC11, assembly GCF_047039205.1. Lineage (NCBI taxonomy): Bacteria > Pseudomonadati > Pseudomonadota > Gammaproteobacteria > Pseudomonadales > Pseudomonadaceae > Pseudomonas > Pseudomonas sp. SC11. The sequence continues at coordinate 3,424,247 of NZ_CP178183.1, forward strand.
TCACAGCGTTCAAGACGTCCAGTACCGCCGGACGTTTCAACGGCATCGGCGCGGCGTTGATCGAGCAGTTGGTACGCAACGGCGGCAGCGGCATTTCGCAATCGGTTTTCGCCGTTAGCGACGACTCGCCCATCAACCCTGCGGTGCTGAAGCTGCAGCAGACACGCTTGCGCGAGAACCCTGACAATGGCGTCAGCTTCAGCCTGACCACGGCCTCCGGCGCGACCATCAGGCTGTCGCTGGCCAGCGGCGAGAAAGGCCTGGCGGTCAGCGCCGAGGTGGATGGCGGCGAATTGAGCGACGACGAACTGCGCGGTTTGGGCAAACTCGCCGACAGCTTCCAATCGACCATCGATGGCTTGAACGCACAGCCCCCGCAGTTGAAATTGGGCGCACTGGCCAAGCTCGACACCACCCTGTTCTCGTCGCTGCAGATGAACGCCAAACTGCAGACGCCCACCGGCGAACAGCGTTTCACCCTCGACCTCAACGAGCGCACGCGCAAGCTCAGCCTGGAAGGCCCCACGGGGGACGTTCGCCTGAGCCTCGACACCCATGACGGCGAGCTGCTGGGCAGCGCAGATCAACGCAAGGCCGCGATCGCCAACTACCTGACCCAGTTCGATGCCGCCCAACGCCGCGGCCGCGCCGATGAGAATCTGATGGGCCTATTCAAGGACGCCTTCAGCCAGCTCAACAGCCTGGACGACACCCGCCCGACCGCTGTGCAGAAACCGTTCTCCATGACCGACAAGGACCGCGCCCTGCTCAGTGGCCTGGCCGATTTCAGCGCCTCGATCAGCGAAACTGCACAACGTAGCAACCCGATGCGCCAGGACGAAACGGACAGTTTCACCTTCAGTGCGTCGCAGCAGACCGATATTCAACGCCAGGGCCTGCTGGACTATTCGGTGCAGCAGCGCCAGCAAAGCAAGCTCGATGCCTCGTTCCACCAGGGTGCCAATCCGCTCATGGCGCTGTCGCTGGGCAGCGACCGCGAATCGCAGAACTACAGCTACCATGTGATCGACGACCAGGCCAGCAGCACCACGCGCCTGGGCTTCGACAAGGGCAAGCTGGTCGAAGCCAGTGCTACCCAGCAGGCGAGCCAGAAGGAGCGCATCCTCACCTACGTCAACGGCGACCTGAAGAGCGACGTGACCACGCCCAAGGCCGTGACCCAGTCGCGCAACCTGCAAAGCCTGCTCAAGGACGCGTTCGAGCAAGAGCGCATCGCTCAGCGCGACCGCGGCGACTCGGTGCTCGAAGGGCTGTTGCAGGGCCAGCGCAGCCAGTGGTGGCTGCAGACGGATCCGGCGAAGATCGCGGCGGGATGAGCGACACCGTGCGGCGCCTGCCCTGCGGCCACAGCCGCGATGCAGGCGCCGCGATTGCACGCACCGACTACGCCCAGACGACCCACACTATCCCCTGACCCCGAGCATGCCGCGATCAACGATGAAATCGATGATCGCCTGCAAGCCTTCGCCTTTCTTCAGGTTGCTGAACGTCCACGGCCGCGCTGGGCGCATGCGGTTGGTATCGCGCTCCATCACCTCCAGCGACGCACCCACGTAAGGCGCCAAGTCCGTCTTGTTGATGACCAGGAAGTCCGACTTGGTGATCCCCGGTCCACCCTTGCGTGGAATCTTCTCGCCTTCGGCCACATCGATCACATAGATCGTCAGGTCGGCCAACTCGGGGCTGAAGGTGGCGCTGAGGTTGTCGCCACCGCTCTCGACGAAGATCACCTCCAGGTTGCCGAACTTGCGCGCCAGCGCTTCTACCGCCGCCAGGTTCATCGAGGCGTCCTCACGGATTGCGGTATGCGGGCAGCCGCCGGTTTCCACACCGACGATACGCTCGGGCTCCAGCGCGCCGGCTTCGGTCAGGATGCGCTGGTCTTCCTTGGTGTAGATATCGTTGGTGACCACGGCGATGTGGTAGTGATCGCGCATGGCTTTGCACAGCGCTTCGAGCAGCGCGGTCTTGCCTGAGCCGACCGGGCCGCCGACACCGACGCGCAGGGGTTGCTGATAGCTTTGCATGCAGGTAGTCCTCAAGAACGGAACAATCGGGTGTATTGGGTTTCGTGACGCGAAGAAGCAATGGCCAGCAATGGCAGTCCGCCGCCGAGCTGGTCGTCTCCGCGCATCAGCGCCTGATCGAGCACAGTGGGCAACTCGGCGCTCAGATCGCGTAGCAGGGTCTGTGCCGCCTGCTGGCCGAACGGCACCAGCTTGACACCGGCCATCACCGCACCTTCCAGCCAGGCGAAGCCGTGGCCCAGGGCCAAGTCGCGCAAGGGAATGGCCCAGTGCGCGCCCAGCCAGGCCATGCCGCCGAGCTGCGACAGCTCGAGACTGTCGCGCCAGGCCGGGGCCTGAGCGAGTTGCCAGCCGTCGAGCAGACGCGCAAACGCGCTGCCGCGCTGGCGCTCCTCCAGGCGCAGCTCGGCCGTCTCGCGGTTGGCCAGGAGGAATCGCGTCCAATGGCCGAAGGCGTCGGCATCACCGTCTTGGCAGGCCTGATACAAGCGCGCCAACAGCGGCCAGTCCAGCCCGCCGAGGGTGTCGTGCAGTTGCTCGCGCTGCCAGGTGCAGAAGCCCGCGGTATCACGCACCCAGCCTGCTTCCACGGCCCACTCGAGGCCCTGCGAATAGGTGAAGCCACCCACTGGCAGGCCGGGGCTGGCCAGTTGCAGCAGGCGCAGCAGCGCCAGGTCGGCGCTCATCAGCCGACCAGCACGAAGGCAGCGCCCGCCAGCAGGCCGCCGCCGAACAACTGCTGCAACTTGCTCTGGCGACGCAGCAGGCAACCGACGCCGAAGCCGGCCACCAACAGCAACGCGCTGACGCTGACGAAACCTGCGCTGAACACCCAGAATGCGCTCGGGGTGGCCTCGACACCGTGGGCCCAGCCGTGGAACAGGGCGAACACCGGCATGACCAAGGCCAGCAGCATCTGCCGGCTGGGCAGCAACAGTGCGCCGGCAGCCACGACCAGCGACAGGGTGATCAGGGTTTCGACACCGACCAGGTCACCGACCAGATGACCCAGCACAGCGCCGCCGAACATCGCCGACAGCGTGGCCAGAGGCAGCGACAGGGTACGGCCCGTCAGCGCGGCCAATACGCCGGTCCCCAGCAGCATCAGCAGATGGTCCAGGCCGGTCAATGGGTGCAGCAGGCCATCCTGCAAGGGGTTGCTGTCGTGACCGGGGTGAGCGAAGGCTGGCAGGGCAATCATCAGCAACGCGAGGGCTAGGGTTTTTTTCATGGTGTGCTCCAAGGCAGTTCTTCAATAGATTTACAGGCGGACGAAGGGGTGATTGTGATGGTGTCCGTGCGCAGCGCTCTGATAGGCGCCCGCCTCCGGCTCGAACGGCGCCTGCTCCTGCAGCACATCGAGGCCTAGGCCGCTGACCATTTCGTCCAGCACATGGTCGTGCTGGTAGCGCAGCAGGCCAGGCTCGATCTGCAGCGGTACGTGACGGTTGCCCAGGTGATAGGCGGCACGGGCCAGCAGCAGCGGATCGGCGCAGCGCACCGTCGACACCTGCTCGGGCGCCGCCAGCACGCGCACTGCGTGCAGGCCGTCGGCATCGGCGAGCAGTTCGCCGCCGCGCAGCAAATGCCCGCGCGCCAGCATCAGGCCGGCCTCACGGCCATCATCGAGGGTCACGCGCAGGCGGCTCTTGATCCGGCTGTCCACGTCCAAGGTAACGGTGCCGGTCACCGAGGCGGCCTCGGCGATGCGGCGAGTCAGGACAATCATGCTTGCTCCTTCAAAACAGAAAATAGCGCTGGGCCAGCGGCAGTTCGCTGGCCGGCTCACAGACCAGCAGTTCGCCATCGGCACGCACCTGGTAGGTCTGGGCATCGACTTCGATCACCGGTTGCAGGCCGTTATGCACCATGTCCGCCTTGCGCACCCGACGACAGCCTCGGGTCACGCCGATGAGGCTGCGCAGCCCCAGCTCGTCGGGCAGCCCGCGATCCAGGGCGGCCTGGGGCAGAAAGGTCATGCGCGTGGCGTGGCGCGCATCGCCGAAACTGCCGAACATCGGTCGGTAATGCACCGGTTGCGGCGTGGGGATCGAGCCGTTGACGTCGCCCATGGGGGCGGTGACGATCATCCCACCCTTGATCACCAGCGCCGGCTTGACGGCGAAGAAGGCGGGCGACCAGAGCACCAGGTCGGCCAGCTTGCCCACTTCCACCGAGCCCACTTCGTGGGCGATGCCATGGCTGAGCGCCGGATTGAGGGTGTACTTGGCGATGTAGCGCTTGACCCGGAAGTTGTCGCTGTAGTCGCCATCGGGTGCCAGCGGGCCGCGACGCAGCTTCATCTGGTGCGCCACCTGCCAGGTACGCAGCACCACCTCGCCCACCCGGCCCATGGCCTGGGAGTCGGAGGAGGTCATGGAAAACGCCCCCATGTCGTGAAGGATGTCTTCGGCGGCAATGGTTTCGCGGCGGATGCGCGACTCGGCGAAGGCGACGTCTTCGGCGATGCTCGGGTCCAGGTGATGGCAGACCATGAGCATGTCCAGGTGCTCATCGACGGTGTTGCGGGTGTAGGGCAGTGTCGGATTGGTCGAGGATGGCAGCACGTTGGCCTGGCCGGCTGCGCGGATGATGTCCGGTGCATGCCCGCCACCAGCACCCTCGGTGTGGAAGGTGTGGATGGTGCGGTCGCCGATGGCCGCCAGGGTGTCTTCGATGCAGCCGGACTCGTTGAGGGTATCACTGTGAATGGCCACCTGAATGTCCATTTCTTCGGCCACGCCCATGCAGCAATCGATGGCCGCCGGCGTAGAACCCCAGTCCTCGTGCAGCTTCATGCCCATGGCGCCGGCGGCAACCTGCTCGCGCAGGGGCTCGGGTCTGGAGACATTGCCCTTGCCCAGCAAGCCGATGTTGATCGGCAGACAGTCTGCGGCCTGGAGCATGCGTGCCAAGTACCAGGGGCCCGGGGTGCAGGTGGTGGCGTTGGTGCCGGTAGCAGGTCCGGTTCCGCCGCCAATGAAGGTGGTGACGCCGCTGGCCAGCGCTTCATCCACCTGCTGCGGACAGATGAAGTGAATGTGGCTGTCGATGCCGCCGGCGGTGACGATCTTGCCTTCGGCGGCGATCACCTCGGTGCAGGCGCCGATCGGAATGGTGACCCCAGGTTGCACATCGGGGTTGCCAGCCTTGCCGATGGCCACGATGCGCCCGCCACGTACGCCGATGTCGGCTTTGACGATCCCCCAGTGGTCGATGATCAGCGCGTTGGTCAGCACCAGATCGACCGCGTCGGCGGCGACCATCTGACCTTGCCCCATGCCGTCGCGAATCACCTTGCCACCGCCGAACTTGACCTCCTCGCCATACAGCGTGAAGTCCTTTTCCACCTCGACCCACAGCGCGGTATCGGCCAGCCGTACGCGGTCGCCCACGGTGGGGCCGAACATGTCGGCGTAAGCCCGCCGAGAAATGCGGCTCATGCCCTGCCCTCCAGCGTGCCCATCACCTGGCCTTGGAAACCATAGACTTCGCGCTTGCCGGCGTAGCTCACCAGCTGCACGGTGCGCGATTGACCAGGCTCGAAGCGCACGGCTGTGCCGGCGGGAATGTCCAGGCGAAACCCGCGCGTCGGTGCGCGTTCGAAGACCAGCGCCTGGTTGACCTCGAAGAAGTGATAGTGCGAGCCGACCTGGACAGGGCGGTCGCCGTGGTTGGCCACACTGACGCTGACCCGCTCGCGGCCGACGTTGAGTTCGATGTCGCCCGCGGCGACCTGGATTTCTCCGGGAATCATGCTTGCCTCCTGGGCAGGTTCAGACGATCGGCTCGTGCACGGTCACCAGCTTGGTGCCGTCAGGAAAGGTCGCTTCGACCTGGATGTCATGGATCATCTCCGGCACGCCGTCCATGACCTGATCGCGCCTCAACACCTCGCGTCCCAGACTCATCAGTTCCGCGACCGTACGGCCATCGCGGGCGCCTTCCATCACCGCAGCACTGATCAGCGCCACCGCTTCTGGGTAGTTGAGCTGCAGTCCACGGGCCAGGCGACGCTCGGCCACCAGCGCGGCGGTGAACAGCAGCAGTTTGTCTTTCTCTCGGGGGGTCAGCTCCATGGCGGGCTCTCTCAGGTGGCCCAGATGCGCGGCGGGCACGGTGCCAGGCCGAGAACGGCCGGGCGCAGCACATGCCAGAGGCGCTGCAGGGTACGTTGCAAATGTTGGTTGTCGTGGTCGAGCAGGCGGATGACCAGTAAAGGCCCGAGCAGCGTGGCGCCAGCCGGGATGTTCAGTTCCTCGAGCAACTGACGCACCTGGTCGAGCAGGTGCGTGTCGGCCGGCGCGGCGCAGAACGTCGCCACGAGGGGGTGACCGCCGAGCTTTTCCAGCCGCCCGCCTTCGATGCGCAAGCGCTCGTGCAGGCCTGGATCGTCCGGCAGGTCGATGCGCAAGCAACTGTCCAGGACGCCGTGGTCGAAACGTTCGTTCATGGCTGGTCGGCCCAGGCACAGCGTTTCCCAAGCCAGTAACCGAGCGCCAGGCTCAAGCGTGAAACGACTCTCCAGGCGCACTCGGGCCCCGTCGAACAGGATGCTGTCCTGGGGCAGCCACTCCAGTGTGCTGCCGGCCTGCAGATGGAAATGTTGGGCGACCTGGGCGGTCGGCCCGATACTGCGGTAGAACTTGCTCGCGCCGGGCATGGTGAGCAAGGCATGACTGCCCGACTCCAACTGTATGTCGAGCTCCAGACGGTCACCGGCCACGATGCCGCCGGGTGGATGGAGAATATAGACATGACAGGGCGCGCCCTCCGGATAGAACGGACGCTGCACCAGAAGAGGGCCAAAATGCTTGCGCGCACCAAGACGAGTCACAGTTTCGCGTTGAACAAAGCGCAACTGCAGGAACGCGCTCCAGCCTTGGTCATGGTGCAAATTATCGAGTTGTAGCGCGAACGCCATCCTGCCGCCCCTGAAATCCGTGGTTCGGGCCACCTTCGAGTCACCGACGCGCCTAAGTGCAAGGCTGGGTGTGGGTGGCCTGTGCGAGATCGCCATCGAGATATTGCAGGTTGCGGGCCAACCGCGCGCATGAACAATGATGAAGAGTACGCGCCGGCATGGGGCGCACAGGGCCAGCGTGCTCGATCTCAGGGCTGGCGTGAGCGCGTTTTCGGTGCCAGACCGGCAATCGGGATCGAGCGCCGGATTAGCGCAATAGGTTATGCATCGGTTTGCATCCCGTTCCGAAGGCTGAATCCCGACCACGGATGAATGCGATAAACACCCCAAAGATGCAGCACGGGCGAACGGGAAAGTTCAAACATTCAGATATAAAAGTTGAGGTTTACCGAACTCCAGCACCCGACTACACTCCCAACACATAAGCAGTTTCTCTATCCAAGCGGCCAGCCTTAATTGTTCGAGCATGCTTTTTAAAGCTTGCCGCGCCCACTGACGGGAGTAGTCATAGTGTCCAGACTTGCAGAGTTTCGCGCAGCGGAAAAAGCACTCCAGGAGCAAATCGCCCAACTGGAAGCCATGAAAAAGGATTCCAGTCTCAAACGTGAAATAGAATTCGAACAGAAACTTCTCGGGCTGATGAAGACCTATGACAAGGGCCTGCGTGAAATCGTCGCGATCCTTGATCCAAAGGCCTCCAAAGCGCCCGCAAAAACTACAGGGAGTGCGCCGAAACAGCATCGCAGGCCTCGTGTGGTCAAGGTCTACGAAAACCCGCATACCGGCGAGCTGATCGAAACTAAAGGGGGCAACCATCGGGGCCTCAAGGCCTGGAAAGAACAGTACGGTGCAGCCACCGTGGATTCTTGGGTTCGCTGATGAAACGTCAACGCCCGCTTCACAGTTTTTTCACAAGCCGTGGGCGAATATTGAAGCAGCTAAAGGATTAGCGACCCCATCAAGCGCCCGCACATGCGGGCCTCTAATTCCAGCGCCCTGCTCATGCAGGGCGCTTTCGTTTGCGCAATCGGTTCAGTGCCGTATCATGGGCGTTCTGTTTTTCCGTCGACACTCAGGTGTCGACCCCGTCTGTGGAGTTCCCATGAGCCTGAATGATCTGCAAACACTGCCTGGCGTTACTGCCCAGCCCGACAGCGCAACCGCCCAGTTCGTGTTCAACCACACCATGCTGCGGGTCAAGGACATCGAGAAGTCGCTGGACTTCTACACCCGCGTTCTGGGTTTTCGCGTTGTCGACAAACGTGACTTCCCCGCTGCCGAGTTCAGCCTGTACTTCCTGGCCTTGGTGGATCCGGCACAGATTCCCGTCGATGACGCCGCACGTCACCAGTGGATGAAATCAATTCCCGGTGTTCTGGAACTGACCCACAACTACGGCACCGAGAAAGATCCCGAGTTTGCCTACCATGATGGCAATACCGATCCACGCGGCTTTGGTCACATCTGTGTCTCGGTACCCGATGTACGCATCGCCTGCGAGCGCTTTGAAGCGCTCGGCGTGCCCTTCCAGAAACGCCTGCAGGACGGGCGGATGAACCACTTGGCTTTCATCAAGGATCCGGACGGCTACTGGGTCGAGGTGATCCAACCTACCGAGCTCAAAGGCTGACTCCAGCCCACACGCTCGTCGGGGCCGGGAACTTCCGGCCCTTCGTTGTGGTACATAGCAAGAGGCCCTTGCACACCACCACAGCGAGGTAATCACGATGCAATCCCTTCATTGCGAGTACCGCGATCACACCATCACCGCCAGCGTGATGCCGCACCCTGACTCTCCCCTGCCCTACGCCGCTGGCTGCCTGATCACTGATCCAGAGGGTCATACCAGCCGACGTTTCTCGATACCCATGAAGTTCTTCTCGGATCTGGAGAACGCCCAGCATGTGTCACTGGCGCACGGACGGGCGCTCGTGGATGAGCGCTTGGACCGGGGACAACAGGTTGTCTGAACCTGTAGCGGCCATCACGGGCTGATCCGTGATGGTCGCTTCAACCTTCCCGTGCGTAGGCCACGGCGGATTCGACTTGCTCGGGCGTCGGCCTGATCCCGGTGTACAACACGAACTGCTCGAGCGCCTGCAACGCGATCACCTCCAACCCTGTGATCACAGGTTTACCCAGCTTCTCGGCCAGTTGCACCAAGGGCGTACGGACCGGCAATGCCACCACATCGAATACCCGCTCGGCAGCGGCGACCGCCGCATGCGGGAAGGCAAGCGCCTGCGCGTCCGCGCCACCGGCCATCCCGATGGGCGTGACGTTGATCAGCATCGGCGGGCATAGGTCGCCCAGCTCGGGCTGCCAGGCGTAACCGCAGACATCTGCCAACTGGCGCCCTGCCTGCTCGTTGCGGGCGACGATCAGCCCCTGGTTGAATCCGGCATCGCGCAAGGCACTGGCTACCGCCTTGGCCATGCCGCCGCTGCCGCGCAGAGCGAAGGCCGTTTGCGGGTCGAGCCCGTGCTGCTCCAACAACTGGCGCACCGCCAGGTAGTCAGTGTTGTAGGCTTTCAGACGGCCCTGCGTGTTGACCAGCGTATTGACCGATTCGATCGTCGCAGCGGAGGGATCGATTTCGTCCACCAGCGCCATGCACGCCTCTTTGTAGGGCATGGATACGCCACAGCCGCGAATGCCCAGGGCGCGGATGCCGGCCACTGCGGCCGGCAGGTCCTCGGTGGTCATGGCCTTGTAGTAATAGTCCAGACCTAACTGCTGGTAGAGATGATTGTGAAAGCGCACGCCAAAGGTGCCCGGCCGACCGGCCAATGAAATGCACAGTGTGGTGTCCCTGCTGGGTGCGATGGTCATCTTAGCTGAAGTCCTTGCGAGCTGAATCGATTCGCGCAGCGTAGCAGAGACGACCGCCGGTCGTCCTTACATAACCTTTACCTTGTCTTCGCACTGGCTTGACGGTTTTCCCGGTCTTATGAGCAAGCCCCATAGGTGGGGTCATCGCGAGGATCCATTCATGAATCGTCTCATCCCCGGAATCGCCCTGCTGGTCGGTGCCCTGGCCGTCAGCGGCCCTGCGGCGGCCCATGGTCACGGCTGGGGTCCAGGTCCGGTGCTTGGCGCCGCAGTGGTCGGTGCAGTCGTTGGCGCTACGGTCTACGGAGGGCATGACCGCACGGTGTATGTCGAGCGCGCGCCGACCTACTATGCGCCTCCACCGGTGTATGTACAGGCACCGCCACCCCCGCCGCCACCTCCGGGGTATTACCAACCCTACGTGGTCGAACGTTACGTGCCGGCGCCACCCCCGGTGTATCGCCGCTACTACGGACCACCGCCGGTGTATTACGGCCCGCCGCGGTGGTGAGCCACGGCGACCGTTGATAAAACTAATGACCACTATCGATGAAGTTGATTTTCACCTACACCAGGGACTGGGTAAGTTAGCAACATGTTCCGCAGGAGGTTCATCATGCCCACTATCCAAATCGTCTCAGTCGTAGGCAGTGCAGTCCCGGCCACGCTACGTGCGCAAGGACTGCTGGCTTGCTGGTATCTGGTGCGCAATGGCGAACCGGTCGGCGGCCCGGTGACGTCGCGGCACATGGCGCAAGCCATGGCAGATCGACTGGAAGCGGACGTGCTGACCGCCTGAAACACCTGTTCTTGCGTTGCTCCTTACGCTCTCTTGACCCGCCTTCTGGCGGGTTTTTTTTGCGCTACGCTGAGCCGATCGGTTTACCGAGCACCTCCAGCGCTCTCTGGTACAGCGCCATCCGTTGCGCAGCACCATGCGCAACACGTCCGGGCTGGCCGGTGTTGATGATGCTACCTATATCCGCGATTTCCTGCGCATCGGCCAGTTCATTCAAACCATGACTGGCCCACCACCACGCTGCGGACTGCGCAGCGGCTTCGGCCCCCTCCAGCAGCTCCGGTTGCTCTTCCAGGGGCAGCCCAAGTGCCTGAGCGGCCGCACGGTAGTTGTCCCGTCCGGTCAATTGGATCAGACCGCGTCCGCGATAGCGCCAGCCATCGCCTGAGTCTGCCGGACCATTGCCCATACGGGCGCTGTAGACATGATTGGCAATTTTCTCCGGCTGACGCGCGCAGGCTTCAGCGGTCTGCGCGTCAAACCGCTTGGGCCAGATCCGCAACAAGGCTTCGGCGCTGTAGTTGAGGTTTTCTACAAGGCAGCACAAATGTGCCGACTCGTGTCCCACCTGGGCGATAAAGGCGGCGAGTCGCAGAGGGCGGTCGATTTCCCACTGCGATACAGCACCATTGAGGGCGGGCAGGAACGATTCGGCGACGGGGCGCGAGTGGGGAAGTATGTGCAGCAATTGCTGCTCGGTAATCCGCATTGGGTAGTCTCCGGCCAAGAAACGCATGATGAACGTGGCTCGATCTGGCCGCATATGGCGGGATGACCGAGGCCGCCGTGCAGCTTGCGCACCCCAGTTGTGCGGTACAACGCGGCAACGTTTCCTGCCTTCGCTCCAGCGCAGCGAGACGCTGCAGGTGGTGTCACCTCAGCGCTGAATCCACCCGTAGACCTGTCCAGGTCACCGGCGCGAAATCGAAACAAGAATTAAATTTCCTTCACCTTGCGCCCATTCGGAATAAGGCATTCGACAGGGATCGGGCCATACTCCAGAATGCGCCGATCAGCCAAGGGGAAACCCTTGCCCAGCAACGACATACCCAAGAGTAGTGAGCCTCAACGTGAAAACTTCCCTGTCCATCTTCAGCCTCTTGCTGGCGCTCACAGGAACAATGACATTCCCGACGACCGCGGCTGCGCAGTCTTCGATTCAGGAGCAGCGCGACCCTTCCAAGCTGCACCTGGCGTCCGGCAGCGCGCTGCTGATCGACCTGAACACCAACAAGGAGCTGTACGCTAGCCACGCCGATCGTGTTGTTCCTATCGCTTCGGTCACCAAGCTGATGACCGCGATGGTGGTGCTCGACGCCAAACTGCCGATGGACGAAATGCTCACCATGACCATCGCCAACAACCCAGACCTCAAGGGCGTGTTTTCCAGGGTCAGGCCCGGCAGCGAACTGAACCGCCGCGAGACCTTGCTGATCACCCTGATGTCGTCGGAAAACCGCGCGGCCAACAGCCTCGCCAACCACTATCCTGGCGGCTATCCGGCGTTCATCAAAGCGATGAACGCCAAGGCGCGCAGCCTGGGGATGAGCAAGACGCGCTATGTCGAGCCGACGGGCCTGTCGACTCAGAACGTCTCCACCGCCCACGACTTGGCCAAGCTGCTGATCGCCTCGCGCAAGTACCCCATGCTCAGTGAACTGTCGACCACCCGCGAGAAGACCGTGGCGTTCAGAAAGCCCAACTACACCCTGGGCTTTCGCAACACCGACCATCTGGTCAACAAGAGCAATTGGGACATCAAGCTGACCAAGACCGGCTTCACCAATGAAGCAGGGCATTGCCTGGTGCTGCTGACGCGCATGGACAACCGTCCGGTGGCGATGGTGATCCTCGACGCCTACGGCAAATTTACCCACTTCGCCGATGCCGGACGCCTGCGCCAGTGGCTGGAAACCGGGTCGGCCAAGGCCGCACCGGCGGTAGCGATGCAGTACAAGTCCGATCGCCAGGGTCGAGCGCGGGTGGAGTGACACACGCGGGCGGCCACCCAGGGCCGCCCGTTTCAGGCCTGGGTGCTGACCATACCGCCCGAGCTGCTGCCACCCGATTTGGTCAGGGCCTTCAGCAACTCAGCGGTGGCCTTGAGAATCTGGCCATTGATAGCCGCGATCTGCCCCTGAGCGCCTGCAACTGCAGCCATCTTGGCCTTTTCCTCCATCGGCTGCGCCTGAATCTCGGCCAAGCGTTTCTGTGCCTCGGCCAACTGCTTCTGCAATTCTTTGATCAGGTCACGCATCTGCTTGATATGTGCTGGCTCATCGCTCTGCTCGCTGGCCTTGGCCTGTTCGGCCTTGCTCGCCTGCGTGGGCATCTGCACCTCGACGGTATTCGCCTTTGCAGTCGTCTGCTCACTGTCTCCACTGGCCTGAGCAGAGGATTGCGTCCCTTGAATCGTGAAGTTGACGCCGGTGATTCCGACCATTTCCTGTCTCCGCAAAGCGTTTGATCAAGCCTGTTTATCGACCGCAAACCGCCGATCTTGAGCCCTCAGCCCTCCGGCAACAGGCTGCGCTCGAACAGAAACGGCCCGTTGGCATGCGGCAGATGCTCGTAGACCTGCTGCGGTCGACCCAACCGTGGCTGAATGCGCTCGCCCGTATCACGCACCCAGCCCGCGTCCTTCAGGCGCTCCAGGCGTTTGCGCAATGAGGTGTTGTTGACCGTTCGCCCCAGACACGCCTGGGTCGCAGTCAGCGCCTCGAGCACGGTGAAACGTGCGGGCAACAGGTACAGGGGCAAGCTGCTGTAGAGGCTCTTGGCGGCCAGACGCTCACAGGCTCGCTGGATCAGCAGGGCGTGGTCGAATGGCAGCACCACTTTGCGCGCCGACAAGTCGTCCAGGTCGAAGAACGCCTGCTGTTCACCGTCGAGCACCTGTGCCGGATCGAGCAGGGCCAGATAGTAGGTGCTCAGCGACCAACCCCGTGGATCGCGAAACGCATTGCCCTCGGTACCGACCTGCTCCAGGTGCCGTGGCAGCACCTGAGCTTTTTCCTGCAACGCTCGCGCGGCGGCGGCATCCAAGCTGTTGTCTGGTGTACGGCCATTGACGATCACCCCCGGCAACGCCCATTGGCCCAGATGCGGTTCGCGTTCGCGGCGATGCAACAGAACCTGAAGGCGCTGAGCCTGCAAATCCAGGCGCAAGGCAACGATGTCCACGCTGGCCATGACGGCTATCGAACTCATCTCGACTCCTTTTTTCAGCCTATATTCCACCAGGTATTTTTTATGATGCAAGCCAAATCCCATAAATAAAAGCGCTTGACACACTTAAACTACCAGATGGATTATGTAGCCATTCCAGCCGAGGAGCCTTCCGATGAAAATCGCCAGTTTCGACGTAGACGCCCAGAACGGCTTCACTGCCAACGCCCCGCTCGAGCTGCCTGTGCCTGGCGGCCATCTGATCGTCCCGGCACTCAATGCCATGGCCCGCCGCGCCGATCTGCGTCTGGGCAGCAAGGACGCTCACCCGGCCAAGGCGGCCTGGACAGTCGATGAGGCCAGTCAAATGCTGCAACCCTTGCCGCTGGCCAACGCCGACCTGACCTGGGTCAGCCACTGCGTGCCGGGCACGCCAGGCTTCGAACTGCTGCCTGGCCTGCCGGCCCCGATCGACTACGACTACTTCGTCTGGAAAGGCGTGGAACCCGATCTGCATCCTTACGGCGCCTGCTACCACGACCTGGCCGAGCGTCGCTCCACCGGGGCGATCGAATTTCTCAAGGTGCAGGGCGTGGAAACGGTGATCGTCGGCGGCCTGGCGCTGGATTACTGCGTGCGAACCACCGCCTTGCAGCTCAGGCGCGCCAGTTTCCAGGTGTTGCTGTACCTCCCAGCCTGCCGCGCCCTGAGCACCCAGGGCGGCGAAGACGCCTGCTCCGAATTGACCCGCGCCGGCGTGCTGACATGCCCTGACGAAGCCGCACTCGACCGCCAACTGGCCCTGCTCAAGGAGACCCGCCCATGAGCGACGACGTATTCGCCCCACGCATCATCCAGAACTTGCTGGACACCGATTTCTACAAGATCACCATGATGCAAGCGGTCTTGCACAACTACCCTAACGCCGAAGTGGAGTGGGAGTTCCGCTGCCGCAACGCCGAAGACCTGTCGCCCTACCTTGCGGAGATCCGCTATCAGATCGAACAGTTGGCCGATGTCTCGGTCACTCACGACCAGCTCGCTTATCTGGAAAAGATCCCTTTCATCAAGCCGGACTTCATCCGCTTTCTCAGCCTGTTCCGCTTCAACCTGCGGTATGTCCAAGTCGGCCTGGACGATGCCGGGCAACTGGCGATCCGCGTGCGCGGGCCCTGGTTGCACGTGATCCTTTACGAAATCCCTCTGCTGGCGATCGTCTCCGAGGTGCGCAACCGCTACCGCTATCGCGAAGTGACCATGGAGCAGGTCGGAGAACGCCTGTATCAAAAGCTCGACTGGCTCAAGCGCGAAGCCAGCGCCGATGAACTGGCGGGCTTGCAACTGGCCGACTTCGGTACCCGCCGTCGATTCTCCTATCCGGTCCAGGAGCAGGTGGTACGCATCCTCAAGCACGATTTTCCGGGCCGTTTCGTCGGCACCAGCAACGTGCACCTGGCCCGTGAATATGAACTTCGGCCGATTGGCACCATGGCCCACGAGTGGTTCATGGCCCACCAGCAACTCGGTCCGCGCCTGGTCGACAGCCAAGTGGCCGCACTGGAATGCTGGGTGCGTGAATATCGCGGCTTGCTGGGCATCGCGCTGACCGACTGTATCGGCATGGATGCGTTCGTCAGGGACTTCGATCTGTATTTCGGCAAGCTCTTCGATGGCCTGCGTCACGACTCGGGCGATCCGCTGGCCTGGGCGGAAAAAGCCATCGCCCACTATCAGCGCCTGGGCATCGATCCGTTGAGCAAGACCCTGATCTTCTCCGACGGCCTGGACTTCGCCAAGATGCTGCAGCTCTACCGCGCCTTGCATGAGCGCATCAACGTCAGCTTCGGCATCGGCACCCACCTCACCTGCGACATTCCCGATGTGACACCGATGAACATCGTGATCAAGATGACCGCCTGCAACGGCGCGCCGGTGGCGAAAATTTCCGACAGTCCGGGCAAGACTCAATGCCGTGACGAAAACTTCGTCGCCTACCTGCGTCATGTGTTCAACGTGGTCTGATGCAGACCACTGCTGTCGCCGGCACCGGCAAGGCCGGGCGGCGACAGCGGATCCTCAATCAGGCAAGCCGCTCGACGGGCTTGGGGATGACTCGACCGTTACGGTCCAGGATTACGCCCGGCAAGTCATGGCTAAGCGTTTCGCGCTCCTGGAAATGGATGACCGAGCGGATCGCCTCACCGCGTTTGAGTAAGTCGAAGGCGATGTTCAGCGACTCATGGTCCATGTTGTGAGTGATGTAGGGATCGACGTCGATCTCGCCGCGCAGCCATTCGTCGACCATTCCCGGTAGCTCGGAGCGCCCCAGCACCCCACCGAACGCACTCCCTTTCCACGTTCTTCCGGTGACCAGTTGAAACGGCCGCGTGGCGATTTCTTCGCCGGCACCGGCAACGCCGATGATGATGCTCTCGCCCCACCCTTTGTGGCAGCACTCCAGCGCCGCGCGCATGAGCTCAACGTTACCCACGCACTCGAAGGAAAAATCGACGCCACCATTGGTCATGTCGATGATCACATTCTGCAGCGGCTCCCGGTAATCCCGTGGGTTGACGCATTCGGTCGCACCGAGGGTTTTGGCCAGGGCGAACTTGTTGGGGTTCACATCGATGCCTATGATGCGGCCGGCGCCCTGCAGCACCGCGCCCTGGATCACCGCCATCCCGACAGCGCCCAGGCCAAAGACCGCCACCGTGTTGCCCGGACGTACCTTTGCGGTATTGCGAACGGCGCCAATGCCTGTAGGAATGGCGCAGCCCATGATCGAGGCTTTGGCCAAGGGCGCAGCGGGATCGATCTTGGCCACGGCGATCTCCGGCAGCACCGTGTACTCGCTGAAGGTTGATGTGCCCATGTAGTGGAAAATCGTCTGCCCTTTATAGGAAAAGCGGCTGGTGCCGTCCGGCATCAGCCCTTCGCCTTGAGTCTTGCGAATGGTCTGACACAGGTTGGTCTTGCCGGATTGGATAAAGGGACAGTTAGGATCCTCCGGCGTGTACAGCGGTATGACATGGTCACCCGGTTTGACCGAGGTCACCCCACGTCCGACGTCCTCGACAATCCCCACCCCCTCATGGCCGAGAATGCACGGAAACTTGCCTTCCGGATCACGCCCGGAGAGGGTGAAGACATCGGTGTGGCACAGACTGGTGGTCACGATTCGAATCAATACCTCGCCGTCCTTCGGACCTTCCAGATCGATTTCTTCGAACTCAAGGGGCTGGTTCGGCACCCACGCGATGGCTGCACGTGTTTTCACAGGTCGTCTCCGTTATGTTATTACGTTTGAGACTTTACCTTAGCGGGCGGGTTCTGAAAGCGTCTGGTCTGCACCTTGGCCAGATCTGACAGCGATTTGTCCGCCAGCCAACGCATCAAGAAGAAAAAGGCGCTACTGATGTCACCCACCACCTTTTGCGACCCGCCCCACCGCGTGCACATCGTCATCTACTCGGGTTTCAAATCGTTCGAGGCTGTGGCGGCTGCCACGGTGTTGGACTACGCCAATGCGCACCTGGCCGCAGTAGGCAAGTCCCCCGCCTACGACATTCACCTGGTGGCACCGAAGGCTGGTCTGATCCACTCCGACACCCTGATCGCATTGCAGGCGCAGGGCCTGGACGAGGTGCCAACTGCGCACACCGCCATGGTCGTAGGTGCCCGCGATATCGAGGCAGCGGTGAGTGAGCATCGCCGCATCGTCGACTGGTGTAGGCATGAAGCGGCGCCCTTGCAGCGACTGGTCGGGGTCTGTTCAGGGGCGTTCTTCCTAGCTCAGGCCGGCTTGCTGGACGGTCTGCAGGCCACTACGCACTGGAGCGTGGCCGCCAGGCTGGGCAGCGATTTTCCCGCTGTAAAGGTGCAAGCCGAAGCGATTTTCATCCGTAACGGACGAATCTGGACCTGCGCGGGCGTCTGCGCGGTACTCGACCTGAGCCTCGCCCTGGTCGAGCAGGACCTGGGCGCAGATGTCGCGCTGGCGGTCGCCCGCGATCTAGTGATCTACCTCAAGCGCCCCGGCGGCGAACCACAGTTCAGTCAACACTTGGGTAGTCAAATGACCCCGCACGATGGCGTTCGAGAACTTCAGCAGTGGATTCTCGGGCATCTGGATCAAACGCTGGACCTGGACAGTCTTGCAGCGCGCGCCAACATGAGTCCGCGCAACCTGCGGCGGGTCTTTCACAGGCACACGGGCCGCTCGCCTGCGCACTTCATCGAGCGGGCCCGCCTGGAACAGGCCCGACGCCTGTTGGTCGATGGCGACGCGGCACTCAAGCGCATCGCTGCGCAGTGTGGGTTCGGCTCCGAGCAGCATATGCGTAGGGTTTTTCAACGACATTTGGGCATGACGCCCAGGATTTATCGAGCGCAAAACGGATGAAGCACGTTAGGGAAGTCCAATCAACCTGAATTTCAATGTTATATTATAACATTTGAAACATAATCCAACCGTCCTAACTCCCGCCCCTTCCGTCACTCCAGAGCCCACCATGACCCATAACCCAGCAGTCGCCTCCCACCCAACCGACCTTTACGCCGACACCGAGATGGCCTGCCTCGCCGGCGCCAAAGCCGCGCTCTATCGCTGGGCTGCGACCGTGGCCACGCGCGATGTCGACCAGGTGCTGGCCCTCTACGCCGAAGACGCGATCCTGGTGCCGACCTTGTCCAATCAGGTACGCGACTGCCAGGACAGTCGCCGCAACTACTTCGAGAACTTCCTGGCCAACGACGGCCTGGTCTGCGATATCCAGGTGTTCAAGAAGCGCGTCAGCCGCAAGCTCGGCACCGTGGTGGTCGGCGGCCTGTACACCTTCGTCTACCGCCAGGCCGGCGAACAGCGGGTGGTGCCTGCGCGTTTCCTGTTCACCTTCGAACGCATCGAAGCGCAGTGGCTGATCACCGGCCATCACTCCTCCATCGAGGCCTGAGCAGCCCCGCGCACGCCGAGCGCGCAGCCGCAGATTCTTTGCCGGCCCTCTCGTTGCCAGGTGCAATTGTCGGTATGGTGGTGTCAAAGAAGGATGTTTTACCCGCACAGGAAAGACTTTGATGCCCCACCGCAATGTCATCAACGCCTCCGTCAGCCCCAGGGGCAGCCTGGAGACACTGTCGCAACGTGAAGTCCAGCAACTGAGTCAGGCCGGTACCGGCAGCCTCTATACCCTCTTCCGCCAATGCGCCCTGGCCATCCTCAACACCGGCGCGCATGTCGACAACGCCAAGACCATCCTTGAAGCCTACAAGGACTTCGAGGTGCGCATTCACCAGCAGGACCGAGGCGTGCGCCTGGAGCTGCTCAATGCACCGGCCGACGCGTTCGTCGACGGTGAAATGATCGCCAGCACCCGCGAAATGCTGTTCAGCGCGCTGCGCGACATCGTCTACACCGAAAGTGAGTTGGCCAGCCAGCGCATCGACCTGGAGAGCTCCCAGGGCATCACCGACTATGTCTTCCACCTGCTGCGCAACGCGCGCACCTTGCGCCCGGGCGTGGAGCCGAAGATGGTGGTGTGCTGGGGCGGTCACTCGATCAGCACCGAGGAATACCAGTACACCAAGAAGGTCGGCCACGAACTGGGCCTGCGCAAGCTCGACATCTGCACCGGCTGCGGCCCCGGCGTGATGAAAGGTCCGATGAAGGGCGCCACCATCGCCCATGCCAAGCAGCGCATGGCCGGCAGCCGCTACCTGGGTCTGACCGAGCCGGGCATCATCGCCGCCGAGGCGCCCAACCCCATCGTCAACGAACTGGTGATCCTGCCGGACATTGAAAAACGCCTGGAGGCGTTCGTACGTGTCGGCCACGGCATCATCATTTTCCCCGGTGGCGCGGGCACGGCCGAAGAGTTCCTGTACCTGCTCGGCATTCTCATGCACCCGGACAACCACGACCTGCCCTTCCCGGTGATTCTTACCGGACCGCGCAGCGCCGAGCCATTCCTGCAGCAACTGCATGCGTTCGTCGGCGCCACCCTCGGCGAGGCCGCGCAGCGTCATTACCAGATCATCATCGACGACCCGGCCGAAGTGGCTCGACACATGGTTGAAGGCCTCAAGGCGGTCAAGCAGTTCCGCCGCGAGCGCAACGACGCCTTCCACTTCAACTGGCTGCTGAAGATCGACGGCGGCTTCCAGCATCCGTTCGACCCCACCCACCAGAACATGGCCGACCTGGCCCTGCGCCGCGACCTGCCGCCCCACGAACTGGCCGCCAACCTGCGTCGGGCGTTCTCCGGCATCGTCGCGGGCAACGTCAAGGACAAGGGCATCCGCCTGATCGAGGAGCATGGTCCTTACCAGATCCGCGGTGACCAGGCGATTCTCGACCCGCTCGGCAAGCTGCTGCAGGCGTTCGTCGACCAGCACCGGATGAAGCTTCCTGGCGGTGCGGCCTATGTGCCGTGCTATCAGGTCGTGACCTGAGTTCCTGGCATTTTGCCTCTGCCGCAGTGGCGCTTCGTCGCTGCGGCTTCCTTCACCGAACGATGTCGTGGGTAATACATTTCTCGCAACACCTCGCAGACTTTTCCTCCGCTGAGCAGTGAACCAGCCTACAAAAAAAAGGTCTTTGGCTGACGGTCAATCCACCGATCGGCTCACGGCCCATTCACCGGGCTTTTCATCCGTTACTGCTTCTGCGAAGACCACCATGCCCGAATTCCGCCGCGCCACCCTCGCCCTCCCCGTGCTGTTCGCCTCGCTGCTCGTTGCGGCCCCCTTGGCCGATGCCGAAGAGGCCAGCACCGATGCGCGCTGGGTCAGTGACAGCCTCAGCACCTACGTGCGCAGCGGTCCGACCGACGGCCACCGCATCGTCGGCACGTTGAAATCCGGACAGAAGGTGACGTTGGTCAGCAGCCAGGGCAACTACAGCCAGGTGCGCGGCCAAAGCGGCGACCTGGTGTGGATCCTCACCAGCGACCTGCAAGCGGTGCCCGGCCAGAATGAGCGCCTACCCCAGCTCGATGCTCAGGTGGCGGAGCTCTCTGGTCAGCTCAAGACCATCGACGACAGTTGGAAGACCCGCGTGCAAGGCATGCAGGAGACCCTCGACTCACGCAAGGCGTTGATCGACGAGCTGCAAGCGCGCAACAAAACCTTGGATGAGCAGCTCGAGCAGTCCCAGTCGACTCTGCGCGATACCCAGGCGCGCCTGGGCGACGAGAACAAGCAGGTGATGATGCGCTACATGGTGTACGGCGGCAGCATTGCCGGCGCCGGCCTGTTGGTGGGCCTGATCTTGCCGGCGCTGACCCGCGGCCGTAAACGCAACGACCGCTGGTTCTGACCTGGCACTCGAAGGGCTTCGTCGCGACGCCTGAAGGCCGCAGCGAAGCCCACATCTGGCTATTTCGTCGCACTACCGCGCAGCTTGGCCAGCGCCGCCAGACGCACCGCCACGTTCGCCGCGCCATACCCTGCATAGCCGCCCTTGCGCTGGATGATCTCGAAGAAGAAACGCCCCTCGAACGGCTCGGTGTACACATGGAACAACTCACCGCCTTGGGCATCGCGGTCGTACAACACGTTGTAGTAGGCCAGCTCACTGAGAAATTCGTCGTCGAAGTCGAAGCGCGCCGCCAAGTCATCGTAGTAGTTCAGGGGGATCTCCAGCAACGGCACCCCGGCGTCCTTGGCACGCGTGACCTCGGCGAAGATGTCTGCACAATCGAAGGCAATATGGTGGACGCCCGAGCCGCGATAGCTCGATAGCGCATGGGCGATGGCAGTATTGCGGTTCTCCGAGATGTTCAGCGGCAGACGCAACGTCCCGCAGGGACTGCGCAGCGCCCGACTCTTCACCAGGCCATAGGGGTCGGGTAATACCACTTCGTCATCGGCCGTAAAATCGAACAGGCTTTTGTAGAACAGCACCCAGCTGTCCAAGGCATCGGCCGGCAGCGCCAGGGCCATGTGATCGATGCGTTGCAGCCCACCCGTAGCGCTGGCCTGTGGGTCCACACGGAAGTCGCTGTCATAGATGCTCTGCCCGGCCGTGGCAGACTCGACCAGGTAGATCAGGCTGCCATCAGGCGCGCGCACGGCAGCGAGCTCACGCTCGTTGGGCCCGACCAGCCCGCGAAACGGCTGACCACCGTAGGCCACCGCGCGCTGCAGCGCGGCCTGCGCATCGTCCACCCGCAGCGCCGCCGCGCACAGCGACGGGCCATGCGCCTCGAAAAAGTTGTGGCCGAACGAATAGGGTTCGGCGTTGAGCACGAGATTGATGTCACCCTGGCGCAGCAGCCTGACCGCCTTGCTGCGGTGCTGGCCCGCCTCGGCAAAGCCAAGCCGTTTCAACCAGCCGCCCAGACGCGCACCGACCGCCTCGTCCACCGCGAATTCGAGAAACTCGACGCCGTCGTAGCGACTGGCCGCGGGCGGCGCGAACAAGATACCGGGCTCCACCGCCTGGGCTTGCTCAGCCAGGCGCAGACGTGCCTTTTCCTCCAGATACAACAGCGAACGCAGTCCGTCAGCGGCATTCTGCCGAGTCGGCGCCGCACGGAAGCCATCGTTGAAGATTTCCAGCGACAGCGGGCCGCGATAGCCACTGGCAATGATCGGCGCGAGAAAACCCGCCAGGTCCAGTTCACCCTGGCCGGGGAAGCAGCGGAAATGTCGGCTCCACTCCAGCACATCCATGGCCAGGATCGGCGCATCGGCCATCTGCACGAAGAAGATCTTGTCGCCGGGCAGGTCGCGGATGCCGCGCGGATCGCCCTTGAGCGAGAGGGTATGGAAACTGTCGAGAATCACGCCCAGCGCGGGGTGATCGGCCTGGCGCACCAGGTTCCACACCTGTTGCCAGGTATTGACGTGTCGGCCCCAGGCCAGACCTTCGTAGCCGATGCGTAAGCCGCGTGCACCCGCGTGCTCGGCCAGTAGCCTCAGGTCATCGACCAGCACCTGTTCCTCGCCCAGGGCATCGGCCTGCACATTGCTGCACACCAGCACCAGATCGGTGCCCAGTTCCTGCATCAGGTCGAACTTGCGCTCGGCGCGGTCGAGGTTTTTCTGCAGGCGCTCGCGCTTGCATCCCTCGAAGTCGCGGAACGGCTGAAACAAGGTGATGGCAATGCCCAAGTCCGCGCACAACTGGCGGATCTCCCGTGGGGCGCCGGCGTAGTGCAGCAGGTCGTTCTCGAAGATCTCGACGCCGTCGAAGCCAGCGGCAGCAATGGCTTCGAGCTTCTCAGGCAGGGTGCCGCTCAAGGATACGGTGGCAATGGAGCGCTGCATGGTAAGTCCCTTGTTGTTCGCGCAGGCACCGGTTCGTCTACCGAAGAGCCCGCTTGTTCTCGACGATGGCAGGATCGATTATTCGCAGGTAAAGTCGCATCGGCAACGCTCTTTGTACGAAATGGTTAGTTTGCGTTCGATAATCGAACAGAACCCATCAACGCCAATTGATTCACTCTGAATCTCTGGACAACCATGCGTTCGTCGCTGCCATCCGGGCCCATGCCTGCCCGAGGGCGACTGCCTTCCGACAACAGACAAGAACAACGGAGACACCATGGCCCATTCTTCCCAGGCCAAGAAAGCCACCGCCAGTGGCTGGATCGGCTCGGCCCTCGAGTACTACGACTTTTTCATCTATGCCCAGGCGGCAGCACTGATCTTCCCGCAGATCTTCTTCCCATCCACTGACCCGAAAATGGCCATCATTGCCTCCCTGGCCACCTATGGCGTCGGCTACCTGGCCCGCCCCGTCGGCGCCTTCGTGCTCGGGCACTGGGGCGATACCCGCGGGCGCAAGAACGTGCTGCTGCTGTGCATGTTCCTGATGGGGCTGTCGACCATGGCCGTGGGCCTGCTGCCCACCTACCATGACATCGGCCTGCTCGCCCCCGCGCTGCTGGTGGTGCTGCGCCTGATCCAAGGCTTCGCCGTAGCCGGAGAAATTTCCGGCGCCAGCTCGATGATCATGGAGCACGCGCCGTTCGGTCGCCGTGGCTACTACGCCAGCTATACCTTGCAAGGCGTGCAGGCCGGCCAGGTGATGGCGGCGGCCGTGTTCCTGCCGCTGGCCTACTTCATGCCCAGCGAGGCCTTCAACGATTGGGGCTGGCGCATCCCGTTCCTGATGAGCGCCGTGGTGCTCATTGCCGGCTTCATCATTCGCAAAGAGGTGCATGAAACTCCGGCGTTCGTTCAGGAGGAACGCCAGGACAAGGTGGCCAAGTCGCCCATCGGCGAGGCCTTCCGCCACAGCTGGAAGCACATGGTGCTGGTGATGTTCATGGCGCTGATGAACGTGATCCCGGTGGTGGCGACCATCTTCGGCGCGGCCTATGCGGTGCAACCGGCCTACGGCATCGGCTTCGACAAGAGCGTGTACCTGTGGATTCCGGTGGTGGGCAATGTCGTCGCGGTGCTGGTGATTCCCTTCGTCGGCAACCTGTCCGACCGTATCGGGCGCCGCCCGACCATGATCGCCGGATGTCTGGGCTCGGGGCTGCTGGCGTTCGTCTACCTGTACGCCATCAGCATCCAGAACGTGCCGTTGGCCATCGCCGGCTCGATCCTGATGTGGGGCCTGGTCTACCAGGGTTACAACGCGGTGTTCCCCAGCTTCTACCCCGAGCTGTTCCAAACCCGCTACCGGGTTTCGGCCATGGCCATCGCGCAGAACATCGGCACCATGCTCACCGCCATGCTCCCGGCGCTGTTCGCAGCCGTCGCACCGCCGGGCTCGACGCACATCTGGCTAGTGGTCGGCGGGCTGGCGTTCGTCATCACCTGCGTCTGTGCGCTGGCCGCTTACTTGGCCCCGGAAACCTACCGCCTGGCCATGGACGACCTGGGTAATCCGCAGGCCAAGCCCTTGGAGAAAGCCGCGTACGATGCCAGTCGCAAGAGCAGCTTCGAGGTGGTCAGCCCCTGACAGGGGCCTTCACCACCGCCTGCAGATTCGCCCAAAGACGCTCGACATCCGCCCGTTCGGTCGGCAACGCGCCGACCGACACCCGTACCATCCAGCGGCCGTCCAGGGTCGCGGGAGTGACATAGGCCTTGCCCGAAGCATTGAGCCGGTCCGCCCAGCCGCGCGTATGCGCGTCCAGGGCGTCGCCGTCCAGCGTTGCCGGACGGTGGCGCAGGCACAGGGTCTGCAACCGCACCGGTGCCAGCAGTTCCCAGTCTGGCGCTGCGCCGACCTGCTCGGCCAGCCAGCGGGCGTTGTCCAGGTCTCGGCGCAAGCGCTGCTGCAACGCCTCGACCCCTTCGCTGCGCAACATGAACCACAGCTTCAGGGCACGGAAGCGCCGGCCCAGCGGTATGCCCCAGTCGCGCAGGTTCTTCACCTCACCGTCCACCGACGACTGCAAGTAGCTGGGGTTGGTGCTCATCACCCGGATCAGGTGCTGTGGATCGCGCACGTAGTACAGCGAGCAGTCGAAGGCCACCCCCAGCCATTTGTGCGCATTGACCACCAGCGAATCAGCCAGCTCGATGCCGTCCCACATCCAGCGGCACTCCGGCAGGATCATCGCCGAGCCGGCCATCGCCGCATCGACATGCAGCCACACGCCCCTCGCCTGAACGATGTCACCGATGCCCCGCAGCGGGTCCAGTGCGGTGGTCGCGGTAGTGCCGAGAGTCGCGACCACCGCGCAGGGCTGATTGCCGTCAGCCAGGTCCTGGTCGATGGCCGCTTGCAGCGCCTCGGGACGCAGCGCGAAGTGCTCGTCGGTCGGGATCTGGCGGATGTTGTCGCGGCCGAAGCCGGCCAGCAGCGCCGCTTTGTCCACCGAGCTGTGGGCCTGGGCGCTGACGTACACGATCAACGGTTTGTCCTGGCGCTGCAGACCGCCCCGGGCCAAGGCATAGCCGCTACTGCGTTCACGGGCACTGATCAGCGCGACCAAGGTGCTGGTCGAGGCGGTGTCCTGGATCACCCCACTCCACTGCGGCGACAGGCCCAACAACTGGCGCAGCCAGTCGAGCGTGACTTCCTCCAGCTCGCTCAAGGCCGGGCTGGATTGCCAGGACAAGCCCAAGACGCCTAGACCGGTGCTGAGAAAATCGCCGAGTACCGACGACAACGTGCCATTGGACGGGAAGTAGCCGTAGAAATCCGGATGCTGCCAATGGGAGAGGCCAGGCATCACCTGCTGGAGCACATCGTCGAGAATCGCGGCGAAAGGCTCGCCTTGTTGTGGCGCTTGCTCGGGCAGCGCCGCCTTCAAGTAGCCCGGCTCGACCTGAGCCATCACCGGATGCTCGCCAACGCGCTGGCGGTAATCGGCGATCAGGTCGATGAGCTGGTGGCCGTGCTGACGGAATTGTTCGGGGGTCACAAGAGGGCTCCTGGGCGGATGAAGTGTCGGGGCAGCCCCTGACACGCGGCAATCGGTCCAGTCTAGGCCAGCCGCCTCCCAGCAATAACCCCGCTTCGCGCATAGCTGCTATGGCACATGCGCATGCCCACCCTCGACTCCGAAGGACGACTGACGCCACAGCTCGAACACTCGATTGCGCAACCAGCGGTGCTCGGCAGACGCCTGCAAGCGCTGGTGCCAGACCACCCAGTAGCGCTGGCTGTGGGCGACGAAACCCAGCGGTCGCCAGGCCAGGCCGTGCAGACGGCACAGTTGTCGGGCGATGTGTTCCGGCACGGTAGCCAGCGCCTGGCCCTGGCCGACCACCTTGACCATGGCGCCGAAGAACGGCAC
Source organism: Pseudomonas sp. SC11 (assembly GCF_047039205.1). Classification (NCBI taxonomy): domain Bacteria; kingdom Pseudomonadati; phylum Pseudomonadota; class Gammaproteobacteria; order Pseudomonadales; family Pseudomonadaceae; genus Pseudomonas; species Pseudomonas sp. SC11. Next base: position 3,450,725 of record NZ_CP178183.1, read on the forward strand.
CTGCAATTGCAAGCGTCGCTGCAGGCCTTGAGTGCGCAAGTGGCGATCAATGAAGCTGTCCTTGTCACCGCCGCCAGACACCCGCACATGCCGATAGGCCAGATAGTCCGCTTGACTGACGGCGACGCCTGCGGTCAGTGGGTGATCGGCGGCCATCAGGCACACCGCCTGATCCTCGCCGAGCAGCCGGCCATGCAGGTTCGCCGGAGACTCGTCGAACAGGGTAGTGGCGAGGTCAACCTCACCGCTGGCCAATAGCCCGTATTCCCCGGCCTGCCAAGTGCGGTACTCCAGCGACACGCCTGGTGCTTCACGCTCCAGCGCTTCCACCAATACGGGCAGCATGAACTCGGCCACGTAGTCGGATGCAGCCAGACAGAACCGACGCTCGCACCGGGCCGGATCGAACACCGGCGGCTGGCGCAGCGCACTGAGTTCTTCGAGTACCTGACGCAGCGGCTCGACCAAGGTTTCGGCATGCTCACTGAGTACGTAGCCACGGCCCTGACGCACCAGCAGCGGATCGTCGAAGGCGTCGCGTAGATGGGCCAGTTGACGGCTCAGTGCCGGCTGACTGCAGCCCAGGCGTTCGGCGGCATGGCTGAGATTCTTCAACCGCAGCAGACAGTCGAGGGTACGCAGGTGGGCAATACTCAGGGAGGCGAAAGTGGGGGTCATGGCGGGCCTTCCTGAAACGCTGGCCGCCCCGTGGCGAGCGAATTGGCCAAGGGGCGGCAGCGGCGCTTGGTGCTGATCAGTCGGTCAGGCCGACATACACGTTCTGAACGTCGTCATTCTCGTCGATCGCTTCCAGGAACGCCTCGACCTCGGCCAGGGCCTCGGCGCTCAGGCTGGCCGCGCTCACCGGGTTCTTGGGCGTGTAGCCGATCTTCGCCGACGTCACGGTGAAGCCGTGATCAGGCAGGGCTTTCTGCACCGCGTCCAGGTCGGTGGTGTCGGTGATGAACAAGGTCGAACCTTGTTCGTCTCCTTCCTCGAAGTCCTGGGCACCGGCTTCGATGGCAGCCATTTCCGGGTCGGCGTCGCCCACCGGGGTGGCTTCGATCAGACCGACGTGGTTGAAGTCCCACGCCACCGAGCCGCTGGCGCCCAATTGACCCTTGCGGAACAGCACGCGGACCTGCGCAACAGTTCGGTTGACGTTGTCAGTCAGGCACTCGACGATCAGCGGCACCTGATGCGGTGCGAAGCCCTCGTAGCTCACGGCCGAGTACTGCACCGTATCGCCATCCAGGCCGGCGCCCTTGCGGATCGCGCGCTCCAGGGTCTCGCGGGTCATCGACGCCTTCTTCGCCTGCTCCACGGCCAGGCGCAGGCGCGGGTTCATGTCCGGGTCGGCGCCAGACTTGGCCGCGATCTGAATTTCCTTGGCCAGCTTGCCCATGATCTTGCCCTTGGCATTGGCGGCGGCTTCTCTATGTTTGGCTTTCCACTGTGCGCCCATCTCGACTCTCTTGTCTGCGCGGCCGGTTCAGGAAGCGACCGGCCAAAAAGTGGGGAGAGTTTATACGCCCTCGCCGACCGGTTCGACAAGAAATCCTCACCCCTTGTCGGCCTTCCCCGCCGCGGCCGCGAACTTGGCCAGGCGGACATCGAGCCGCCGAGGCCGTTGCCCTCGGTCTTCGGCGCGCTCCTTGCGGCGGATGGCCTCGCGCACCAGCAACGAACCGAGGTAGCGGATGGGCTCTGGCGGAAACAGTCCCAGCGGCCCACGCACCAGCGGCGAGCGGGTCCAGGCATTGTCCAGGCCCAAGGCCAGCGACGAGAGGATCTGTCCGCCCATGTGGCAGGGTCCGACACCGCTGCCGGAGTAACCCAAGCCGTAGAGCACGTTGGCTTGCCCGTCTAACTGACCGAAGAACGGCAGGCCGCTGACCGATCGATCCGATGGGCCGTTCCAGCTCGCCGCCAGCGGCACCTCGGCAAGACTCGGAAAGAACTCGCCCAGGGTGCGTTGCAGCAGCGCACGATACGGCGAAGGCTGGTCGAACACCTTGGACAGCCGCCCACCGTAGGCGAACGTATTACCGCCCTTGCCCAGCATCAGCCGACCATCGACGGTAGTGCGGTAGTAATGTACGAAAATCCGTGAGTCGAGCACGCTGATGCCGCTGTCCAGTCCGGTCTGGTGCAGCAACTCAGCGCATGGCTCGGTGATGACCATGTCGCTGGAAACGATCGCCACGCTGCGCTCGAACGCCCGGAACTGGCGCGCCATCGCGGCATTAAGCCCCAGCACCACGCGATCGGCGCGGACAGTGCCGTGAGGCGTGTGCACCGCCACCACTGGGCCATGCTGCAACTGCGTCATCGCCGTGCCTTCATGAATTCGCACGCCGTGCTGCAGCGCCACCCGGCGCAGCCCGCGCACCAGCTTCGCCGGTTGCACGGTGGCCGCCGCTGGCGAGAACCAGCCCTCCAGGTGCCGGCGCGAGCCAGCGCGGCGCTGCACCTGCGGCAACGGCAGACGCTGGAAGCTGCTGATGCCCTGGCGCTCGAGCGCCGCGATCACCGCATCGGTGCTGCCCACCTGTGCGGCATTAGTGGCCGTATACAGCGTGCCGTCACGGCGGTAATCGCATTCGATGCCGTGCGCCTGGCAGAACGCGCCGATGGCGGCGATGCTGCGCTCGGACTCGCTCACCAGGCGCACCGCCTCGGCCACACCGAACAGCCGTTCCAAGGTGAAATACTTGGCTGACCACGACAGCGCACAGCCGCCATTGCGACCACTCGCGCCGGCCCCGCAGATATCCGCCTCGATCAGCAGCACATCCAGCGTCGGCTGGGCCTGCTTGAGCATCAGCGCGGTCCACAGGCCGGTGTAGCCGCCGCCGACGATGCAGACATTGCAACGCACATCGCCCTGCAATGGGGGACAGGGCGACTCAGACTGTGACGCCAGCGCCTGCTGCAGCCAGAACGGTCTCATTGCGCGAGTTCCTTGTAGACGAAAGCAAAAGACAGGGCGGTATCAAAACAAGCGCTGAACGATAAGAAAAATCGATTTATCGTATTTCAGTCATAAGCCAAGCTTTCACTACTGTCGTTGGAGACGTCCATGTCGGTTTCGCATGCTCAGCTCAAAGCCTTCCACGCCGTCGCCCTGCATCACAACTTCACCCGTGCCGCCGAGTATCTGTGCCTGACCCAGCCAGCCGTCTCCGATCAAGTACGCAAGCTGGAAGAACGCTTCGGCATCCTGCTGTTCCAGCGCAACAAGCGCACCGTGGGGCTGACCGACCTGGGTGAGCGCCTGTTCGGCATCACTCGACGGCTATTTGCCTGCGAAGCCGAGGCCGTCGAGCTGTTGCAGGCCTCCCACGCGTTGGACACCGGCAGTCTGGTGCTGGCGGTAGACGCGCCGGTGCATGTACTGCCGCAGATCGCACGCTTCTGTCAGCGTTACCCGGGCATCCAGGTCAAGGTCGAAACGGGCAACAGCGACCAGGCGCTGGCCCGGCTCTTTCGCTACCAGGCCGACTTGGCGCTGCTCGCCTGCGAGGTGACGGATGAACGGCTGTTCTGCCTGCCGATCCGCAGCGACCCGCTGGTGGCATTCGTTTGCGCCCAGCACCCCTGGGCGACACGCGGCGCCCTCCGTCTTGCCGACCTGGACGACACGCCACTGGTGCTGCGCGAACCCGGCTCGGTGACCCGGCAGGTACTGGAAGAGGAAATGCAGCGCGCCGGCCTGCGCGTGCGCACGGCCATCGAGGTGCAAGGCCGCGAAGCCGCGCGCGAAGCGGTCGTGGCGGGAATTGGCGTGGGCGTGGTGTCGGCGGCCGAATTCGGCGCCGATGCCCGCTTGTGCGCACTGCCGATCGAGGACTGCCATCGGCGCTTGAGCGAAACCCTGGTGTGCCTGGATGAGCAGCGCTCGCGCCGGGTGGTGGCGACGTTCCTGCAGATGGTCCAGGAAAATGCCGAGGATTGAGGCTCGCCGGCGCCGCACTCAGCGCGTGGCCACCACGAACAATCGTGGAAAGGGTAGCAGCACCTTGCCGTCGGTCGCGGCTGGGTAATCCTGCTGCATCGCTTGCAGGTACAACTGCAGGAACGCCGCGCGTTCGTCCTCATCCAGGCGCGCCAGGTAAGGCCGCAGACCCGAGCCCTTGAACCACTCCACCACCGCTTCGGCGCCACCGCTCAGTGGGTGGTGATAGGTGGTGCGCCAGACGTCTACCCGTGCGCACAGCGGGCTGAGCAGGTCGTAGTAGAACGTGGCGCTGTGCCGTGGCGGCAGGGCGAAGTCGCTGAATTTTTCTTTCCACGGTCCTTGGCCGGCAATCTCGCGCATGCGCCGATGTGCAGGCTCGTCCAGGTTGTCAGGGGTCTGCACCGCCAGGCTGCCACCTTCGGAAAGCTGTTGCACCAGGTGTGGGTACAGCGCGCCATGCTCGGGCAGCCACTGCAAGGAGGCGTTGGCGAGAATCAGGTCCTGAGGTTCGGCGGCGTTCCAAAGCGCGATGTCCGCCACCTCGCAGCGTACCCGGGGCACCTTCAGACGGGCACGCTCACGGGCCTTGTCGATCATGTCCTGATCACTGTCCAACGCCACCACCAACGCATCACCGTACTGTTGCAGCAGCACTTCGGTGGAGTTGCCGGGGCCACAGCCCAGGTCGGTAGCGTGACGAACCGGGCGCGGCGGCACCGCCGCAAGCAAGTCGCGCACGGCGCGGGTGCGCTCGTTTTCGAACAACGAATACTGAGTGGCAGACCAGGCCATGGGCAGCTCCTTGGGCAGGGGGAAGTATCAGCATATGCCTTTCGGTGCTCGTCTGGGGTAAGTGCCGCACCGATTCGTTTCGTCAGAAACAGATCATGCCTGCGAAGGCTGGAACTGACAGGCGAATGCGAAGGTCATCCGCTTAGTCCATACATGCTGCCAACCATGAAATCCTTGCGCTCCTCACCCCTTGCCTTGCCCATCGCTCTCCTCGCTCTGGTCGGCGCATCGCTGCTGCTCGCCTCGCCCTGGATGGGCCAAGGCTTCGACGTGTCGGATCTGTCCACCGATAGCCAGAACCGCCTGACCCGGCAACTGGAAGACGGCAGCCTGCTGACCCTGGATAACGGCTCGGCCGTGGATCTGGAGTTCGACAGGACGCAACGCCGCATCCACCTACTCAAGGGGCAACTGCTGCTGGAAGCGGCCAGGGGCGACACCCGACCGCTGTACATCGTCACCCCGTACGCCACCCTACGGCCACTGGACGCCACGCTGATCGTCGAACGGCTGCAGGACAGCAGCGAGGTGACCGTGCTCGACGGTCGGGTCGAATTCCAAGGCAATGATGGGCGCCTGTCACTGAACCGCAGTCATTACCTGCGCTTCGATGCCCAAGGCCACAGCACACCGATCAAGGCCGATGGTGGCGATGCCCAAGCGGCCTGGTATCTGGAACGCCTGCCGGGCACTGGCCAAGCGTTGAACGAAGTGCTCGAACGCCTGGCTCGACATCACCGTGGCGTGCTGCTATTCAGCGCCGCCTCGCTGGCCGACCTGCGAGTGGCCGACGATCTGGCGCTGGACGACAGCGACGAGGCCTTACAGTCGCTGGAAGCCGCGCTGCCCATCACGGTCAGCCACTACACCGACTGGATCACCGTGGTCAGGCGCCGCTAGCGGCCACCTACAAAAACGCGGCCGACCCTGGGAGAGTCGACCGCGCGTGGCGAGCCGCGAAACGTCAGTGACGCTTGGCGCTGCGGATCTGGTGCACGACGCCCATGGCCACCACGACGGCCGCGGCAATGCCGGTGGACAGCACGATTTCCTGGTAGTCAGCCATGAACGCCATGGTCACCAGTGCGGCCACGATGAAGGCGATCACCAGGTAGGTCAGCCAAGGGAACAGCCACATCTTCAGGCGTACCTCGCGGCCTTCGGCAATCAGCTTGCGACGCATGCGCAACTGCGAGAAGGCGATCACCAGGTACACCAGCAAGGCGATCATGCCCGTGGTGTTCATCAGCGTGTCCAGGACATCCTTCGGACGCAGGGTGTCGCTGAAGTTGATCAGTGCGCAGAAAATCGCCACCACGCACGACCCCATGATCGCGTACACCGGCACGCCAGTACCGGCGCGGGTGATCTTGAAGAACGACGGTGCGTCGCCGCGCTGGGACAGCGAGAACAGCATGCGCGAGGCGGTGTAGTGGCCGGAAATCAGGCAACTGCTCACCGAGGTCAGCACCACGAAGTTCATCAGCAGTTCGGCATAGGGCACGCCCAGCAGTTCCAGGGTGCGACGGTAGGCGCCGTAGCCGGAAACGCCCAAATGCGGGTCGTTCCACGGCACCAGGCAGACGATCAGGAAGATCGAGCCGACATAGAACAGGCACACGCGCCAAACCACCGAGTTGGTGGCCTTGACGATCTGGGTGGCCGGGTCCTTCGCTTCGGACGCGGCAATGGTGACGATCTCGGCGCCGAGAAAGGCGAACATCACCCCGAGCAGGGCCCCGATCACCGTGGTGATGCCGTTGGGCATGAAGCCTTCGGCGGTCAGGTGGGTAATCCCGCGCACCTCACCGAATTGCCAGATGTTCAGCACCGCCGCGGTACACACCACCAGGAAGCAGACAATCGCCACCACCTTGATCAAGGCGAACCAGAATTCGAACTCGCCGTAGTGCTTGACGTTGAAGAAGTTCACAGTGATCAGCAGCAAAGTGGTCGCCAACACGAACACGTTGACGCTGACGCCGGGGAAGAAACCGTGCAGGATCTTGCCCGCCACGTAGGCTTCCCAAGCCATGAGGATGACCCAGTACCACCAGTACAGCCATCCGATGGTGAAACCGGCCCAGCGCCCGATGGCGCGGTCGGCGTAGGTGGAGAACGAGCCGGTGTCCGGCGAAGACGTCGCCATCTCGCCGAGCATGCGCATGATCAGCACCACCAGGATGCCGCCGGCGAGATACGCCAGGACAGCCGCTGGACCGGCGCTGTGGATCACGCTGCCGGAGCCGACGAACAAGGCGCCGCCGATCACCCCGGCGATCGACATCATCGTCAGGTGGCGCGACTTGAGCGAGGCACTGAGCTGGCTCTCGTGCCCGCCTTTCGCGGTGGTGGAGGATGTGGATGTTGCGTCCATCAGTTGTGTACCCCGTGTTTCTTTTTATCCAAGGAAAACTGTGAAACCCCGATGGTTATCGGCCTCACCTTTACATCAGCGCTAATGCGGGCAGGAGGTGTGAGAAACACACGCAGACCTTCCATGGCGGCCTGCTGACGCGTCCGAACGTGGCCGCTCGGACGTACTGAACGTGCTACATCTGGCGATATCTAACACCTAATGTAAAAATGTCCGACACAGAGAGCCATGCACAGTGGCATGAAATCCGCACTGCACTGTACAGGCCGCCCATGCAATACACCTGCGACACCGCGCAGGCGCCCGCCGCTCTGCACCCCTGAAGGCCCCCCATGCTGCGACTACACCCCGACGCCCCTACCCCGCTGGTCAACCAGATCATCGACGGCCTGCGCGCACTCATCGACAACCAGACCCTCAAGCCCGGCGCCAAGGTGCCGTCGATCCGCGCGTTCGCCTCGACCTACTCGGTGAGCACCTTCACCGTCGTCGAAGCCTACGACCGTTTGGTGGCCCAAGGGCTGCTGGTCAGTCGCGGCAACGCCGGCTTCTTCGTCAGCCGCACGGCCGGCGAGGTGCTCGACGCCCAGACCCCGACCGCAGACGCAACCCGACCATCGTTCAACTCGGAATGGTACCTGCAGCAGATCTTCGAAACCCGCCAGTTGCCGTTCAAGCCCGGTTGCGGCTGGCTACCCAACGACTGGATGTATGAAGACGGCCTGCGCCGGGGCATGCGCCAGGTGGCCGGCAGTCCGCTGGAGCTGTCCGGCTACGGCGACCCGATGGGCCTGCCGGAGCTGCGCACGCTCACCGCGCAGAATCTGCAGCAGGAGCTGTCGATCGTGGTCAACCCGGCGCAGCTGATGCTCACCCACGGCGCCAGTCAGGCACTGGACCTGGCGGTACGCACGCTGGTCCGCCCGGGTGACGTGGTGCTGGTCGACGACCCGGGCTATCCCAACCTGATGAGCATCCTGCGCTTTCAGGGTGCCACGCTGGTGGGGGTGCCGCGCACGCCGGCCGGCTATGACCTGGACCAACTGCAGCGGCTGCTGGCCGAACATCGACCGACGGTGTTCTTCACCCAGCCGCACCTGCACAGCCCAACCTGTTCGCGCACGCCGCTGGCGCAACTGCACCGTCTGCTGCAACTGGCGTCGCAGCATGGGGTGCGCTTGGTGGAGAACAACTTGTATGCGGACATGATCGCCAATCCGCAGCCTTGCCTGGCCAGCCTCGACCACTTGCAGCAGGTGGTGTATGTGGGCAGCTATTCCAAGAGCATCTCGCCGAACGTGCGGGTCGGCTATCTGGTGGCTGAGTCGGAACTGATGCAAAGGTTGTTGCAGTTGAAGATGCGCTCGGGGCTGACCACCTCTCAAGTGATGGAGCGGGTGGTGTATGCGGCGGTGATCGATGGGCGCTGGCGCAAACACCTCAAGCGTCTGCGCCAGCGCCTGGCGCAAGCGCACCAAGTGGTCGGGGGGCGCTTGCAGCGGATGGGGTTCGAGCTGTTCACCGAGTCGGATGAGGGGATGTATATCTGGACGCGGCATCCGGGGATTCCTGATAGCGCGGCGTTGTTGGACGAGGCGCTCGAGGCGGGGGTGATGTTGGGGCCTGGGCAGTTGTTCATGGTCGATGCGGGGGTGACGGGGTGGATGAGGTTCAATGTGGCGTTTAGTTTGGATGAGGGGATGTGGGGGGTCTTGGAGCGGCTGGTTCGGGGGCGGTTGGGGTTGTAGGGGGGCTGGTGGTGCCTGCTACTTTTGTTGCATCTCTTTGATTTGTATTGGGTTTTAGTCACCTTTTCGCCTTTACGGCGACCCCCTTTTTTTCTTGGAAAAAAGGGGGCAAAAACCGCTTGCTCCCGCATCCGGCCCCTGCGCTGTGCGCAGGGGTTCCCTCGCGCCGGCGTTGCTCCGGGAGGACCGCGCTTAGGGACCATCGTGGTCCCAAGCGCTTGACGGGCATCCATGCCCGTCACCTCCCTGCGCAACGCCTCTGCTCGGCCTCCTGAGGTCGCGTTTGGCGGTGTTCGAGCTACCGCGTACCAAGATCAAGATCAAGATCAAGATAACGGCAACGGCAACGGCAACGGCAACGGCAACGGCGGTTTGATCGCGCAGCGCTCCAGAACATCTGCCCCACCGCCCTGCTTCTAAGCGCGCGCCAGTTCAGACGCCGCCCATCGCGACCTCAGGAGGCCGAGCAGAGGTGGCATGGAGGGGGTTGACGGGCATGGATGCCCGTCAAGCGCTTGGGGCCATGGATGGCCCCTAAGCGCGGTACCCCCGGAATGCCACCGTCGCGAGGGAACCCCGCAGCGCAGCGAAGGGGCCGGATGCGGGAGCAAGCGGTTTTTGCCCCCCTTTTTTCCAAGAAAATCTATGGTCACCCCCTTTTTTGCAATACTGATCATTGGGTGAAATGGATGGCTTGCGTAAATCTATCCGGCGTCGATTGGGCTGGTATCCCGCGCCACGATGAGTATTCGCACCTGGCGATCCTAATAAAGTAAGCGGCTTCTGAGAGCCAATTTTTCTTCCAGGATCATCGCCAGGCCGATCGGCCGTTTATTTCATCCGTTGTTCAGCTATCGCAAAACCTGATGGTAAAACTCGGTGCAGCACAACGGGGTCAGGCGTTCAGCGCGCCTGGCTCCGTTTCATATTGCGAGTGTCGAGTGGCAATGGCCCACGCGATGCGTGCCAGTTTGTTGGCCAACGCGCAGGCCACCACGTTGGAGTGGCGTCGTGTTGATAGCGTACGTACCCAGTCGGCCAATGGGCCACTCTGGTACTTCAAACGAAGCATGTAGACACGGGCGCAGAGCACCAGCAAATGCCGAAGGTTCTTGTCGCCACGTTTGCTGATTCCCAGCAAAGCCGGCTTGCCGCCGGTGCTGTATTGCCTGGGGACCAAGCCTACGGATGCTGCAAAATCACGACTGCTGCCGTACTGCCGAGCATCTCCCATTTCTACGGCCAGCAGGCTGGCGGTGATCGGCCCGACACACGGAATAGTCAGCAAGCGACTACCCAGATCATCGTCAGCCAGCTGGCTTGCCAGCTCTTCATCCAGCAGCTTGATCTGCTCGGCCAGGTAGACAAAGTGATCATGCAGGCGCTGCAGCAGTGCGACGAGGCGTACAGGCAGGTCGTGCTCTTCAAGCACTGAAGCGAGGCGTTTGATCACCGCCAGTCCCGTCGGCAGGCTGACGCCGAACTCGAGCAGGAAACCATGCATCTGGTTCACCGTTTTGGTCCGGTCGCGAATCAGTGATTCACGCATCCGATGAGAAACAGAGAGCGTCTGCTGCTCAGGCGATTTTGGCGTCACAAAGCGCATGGAAGGTCGGGAAGCGGCTTCACAGATGGCTTGCGCATCGACAAAGTCATTCTTGTTGCCCTTGACGAAAGGCTTAACGAACTGAGGTGAAATCAGCTTTGCTTCATGCCCTATCGCTTTGATTTCTCGCGCCAGGCAGTGTGAGCCGGCACAGGCCTCCATCACTACCGTGCAAGGGGGATGATTGGCCAGAAACCGCATCATCTGCGGCCTTGAACATTTCTTGCGCAACACTTCTTTGCCGGACTTTTCCTGGGCGTGTAGGTGGAAGGTATGTTTGCCGATGTCGATGCCAATCAGGGTCACGTTGCTCATGATGACGGTCTCCGAAGTAAAAACACCCTACGAAAGCGTACGCCTCGTAGGGTGCCGGGGTGACCATCTCATTAAGGGGGTCGCCGTAAAGGCGAAAAGGTGACTCGGGTATGTCAGAAATTTTGTGTTCGGGCATAACATGAGCAAGAGGTGCATGTATGCCAACCAAGAAAAAACCCGTGCGTGACCTACCAAAAATCCCCAAGGAGCTGCTTGAGCAGTTCGGTGAGGGCCTGATGACTGCGGAGGCTATCGAAGATGCCTCTGCGGCGTTCAAGAAGGCGCTGATCGAACGGGCCTTGAACGCCGAGCTCAGTCACCATCTGGGGTATCTGCCGGGCGCGCAGCGCCCAGAGGATGAAACCAATCAGCGCAATGGCAGGACTGGCAAGACGGTTCTGACTGGAGAGGGGCCGCTGCGGCTGGATATCCCCCGTGATCGAGACGGTAGTTTTGCGCCCATTCTGATTCCCAAACATGAGCGCCGTTACACCGGTTTCGATGACAAGATCATCGCCATGTATGCCCGAGGCATGACCGTTCGGGAAATTCGCGCATTCCTCTCCGAGCAATACGGAACGGATGTTTCGCATGACTTCATCAGTTCGGTCACGGCCGAGGTGATGGAGGAAATCGGCGCGTGGCAACAGCGGCCGCTGGAGCCGATGTACCCGGTCATTTTCTTTGATGCACTGCGAGTCAAGATTCGCGAAGAAGGGCTTGTGCGCAACAAAGCGATTTACTTGGCGCTGGGCGTTCTACCCGATGGAACGCGCGATATTCTCGGGATCTGGATCGAAAATACCGAAGGTGCGAAGTTCTGGATGAAGGTCTTCAATGACCTCAAGACGCGCGGCGTTGAGGATGTGCTGATCGCCGTCACCGACGGCCTCAAAGGGATGCCAGAGGCGCTAAGCGCCGTGTTTCCGGCCACCACGCTGCAAACATGCATCGTCCACTTGATCCGCAACAGTCTCGATTATGCGGCGTGGGATAAGCGTCGTGATCTGGCCAAAGCGCTCAAGCCGATCTATCAGGCCATCAACGCCGAGGCGGCTGAGCAGGCACTGGATGCCTTTGAAAACGGCCCTTGGGGCAAACAGTACCCAACGGTAGTTGCGGCATGGAGAAGAGCCTGGGATCGAGTGATTCCATTCTTTGTCTTCCCGTCAGGCATTCGAAAAGTGATCTATACGACCAACGCGATCGAAAGCATCAATGCCCGGCTACGCAAGATCATCAAAACGCGCGGTCACTTCCCAACGGATGAGGCCGCCACCAAGCTGATCTGGCTGGGGCTGCGGAACATCACGGCAAACTGGGGCTCAGCGGCCCATGATTGGAAAAATGCGATGAATCAATTCGCGATTCTGTACGGAGATCGATTTATCAGGCCGACCTGGTAAAAGCATGGCCAGCCTGAGGGCAGGCCGTTATCGGCCCGCACACAAAAAATCTGACACTCTCGGTGACTCAGCCTCACCACAGCCACCGGATAAGCCCCCAAACCACCCGTCCCCTCCCCAAAAGAATCAATGAAAATCCCGGCTCCTAACCTCAAGCCCCTCCAACAACCCACTGACATCTTCAAGCCGCCGAGCAACAAGATGCAGCACCCCTTTCTCCCGTTCCAACCTCCCCCTGACCTTCAACAACCGAGCCCCCACCAATACCCCCCGCTGCCGCTCCGCCAACTCCCGCCACACCACCACATTCAGCAACCCATGCTCATCCTCAAGCGTCACAAAGGTCACCCCACTGGCAGTTTGCGGTCGCTGCCGCCCCACCACGATCCCAGCCACGGCAACCGCATCCCCATGCCCCAACGCCTCGAGCTCCACCAGACTGCGGCACCCCAACCCCCGCAAACGCCGCCGTAACAGAACCAACGGATGAGGTCCAAGCGTCGTACCCAACGAGGCATAGTCGGCAAACACCTCTTCAGCCACCGTCGGCACCGGCAATGACACCGCCGCTTCCGCCACAGGTTCGAGCCCTGCGAACAAGGGCAACTGCGCCTGCACCGCAGCCACCTGCCAACGCGCCTGGTGCCGGTCCGCAGCCAGCGCCCTCAGGGCTCCAGCATCGGCAAGACGCGCGCGGGCGCGGCTGTCCAGGGCGGCACGCACACACAAATCCTCGACATCGCGCCAGGCACGCTGCGCCCGCGCCTGCTCCAGACGCCGCGCATCCTCCTCGCTGAAGCCGCGGATCTGCCGCAACCCCAGACGGATCGCCAAGTCGCCGTCTTCCCTCAATTCCAACGTACAGTCCCATGCACTGTGGAACACATCCACCGCACGCACCTCAATGCCCTGCCGACGCGCGTTCTGCAACAACTGGTCGGGACTGTAGAAACCCATGGGCCAGCTATTGACCAACGCACAGGTGAAGATCGCCGGCTCATGGCACTTCAGCCAACTGCTGGCGTAGCACAACAAGGCGAAGCTGGCCGCATGGGATTCGGGAAACCCATAACTGCCGAAGCCCTTGATCTGCTCGAAGATGCGTTCGGCGAAGGCTGCTTCGTATCCGTTGCGCTGCATGCCCTCGAGCAGCCGCACACGATGTGGCTCCAGCCCACCGTGTCGCTTCCATGCCGCCATGCTGCGACGCAATTGGTCGGCCTCGCCTGGGCTGTAGTCGGCCGCGACCATCGCCAGCTCCATCACCTGCTCTTGGAACAAAGGCACACCCAGGGTGCGTTCGAACACCGCTTCGAGTTTCTGCGACGGGTAACTGACAGGCTCATCGCCCATGCGACGACGCAAGTACGGGTGCACCATGTCGCCTTGGATCGGCCCAGGCCGCACGATGGCCACCTCGATCACCAGGTCATAGAAGGTGCGTGGCTGCAGGCGTGGCAGCATGGCCATCTGCGCCCGCGACTCGATCTGGAACACGCCCATGGTCTCGGCGCGGCTGATCATCGCATAGGTGGCCGGGTCTTCCTGGGGGATGGTGGCCAGGGTCAGATCACGACCCCGGTGCTGCCTGAGCAGGTCGAAGCAGCGACGCAAAGCGCTGAGCATGCCCAAGGCGAGCACATCGACCTTGAGCAAGCCGACCATGTCCAGGTCGTCCTTGTCCCACTGGATCACCGTGCGTTCGGGCATCGCCGCGTTCTCCACCGGCACCAGGCGATCCAGCGGTTGCTCGGAGATGACGAAGCCGCCGGGGTGCTGCGACAGGTGTCGGGGGAAGCCGATCAATTCGCCTGCCAACACCAGAATGCGCCGCAACCACGGGCTCTGCGCCTCGAAGCCGGCCTCGCTCAGGCGTTGCGCGTCGGGTATGCGGTCGCTCCAGCGTCCGCAGCACTGGGCCAGGGCATCGATCTGGTCGGCCGGCAAGCCCAGCACCCGGGCCACATCGCGTACCGCACCGGCAGCATGGTAGGTACTGACCACCGCAGTCAGTGCTGCGCGATGACGACCATACCGGCGAAACACGTACTGGATGACCTCTTCACGCCGGTCGTGCTCGAAGTCCACGTCGATGTCCGGCGGCTCATTGCGTTCGCGTGATAGAAAACGCTCGAACAGCAGGTGATGGCGGGTGGGATCCAGCTCGGTGATGCCCAGCACGAAGCACACCACTGAGTTGGCGGCAGAGCCCCGGCCCTGGCAGAGAATGCCTTGGCGTCGAGCGAAGGCGACGATGTCGTGCACCGTCAGGAAGTAGCTTTCGTAGCCCAGTTCTTCGATCAAGGCCAATTCGCGTTGCAACGCCTGATGAACCTCGTCGTCGGCGCCGTGTGGCCAGCGCTCCGGTATGCCCTGCAGGCACAGGTGACGTAACCAGGTGGCGGGGGTATGGGTGTCTGGCACCAACTCGCGCGGGTACTGATACTTGAGCTCGCTCAGGTCGAACCGGCAACGCTCGGCGATGACCAGGGTCTCGGCCAACAGTGGCGCGGGATACAGCTGAGCGAGTTGATCGCGGCTGCGCAAATGTCGCTCGCCGTTGGGGTACAGATAGCCGCCTGCCTCAGCCACCTTGCAGTGCTGGCGGATGGCGGTCATGCAGTCCTGCAAGGCCCGGCGACCGCGCACATGCATGTGCACATCGCCGCAAGCCACGAGCGGTAATTGCAATTGCTGCGCGAGAAGGTGGACTGCTCGCAGGCGCTGATCGTCGTCGGGGCCACGGTGCAGGTGCAGCGCCAGCCACAAGCGCTCGGGAAACAGGCGCTGCAACCAATCGGCATCGGCATGATCGGCGAGTGAATCGGCAACCCACAGCGCCAGCAGACCTTGGGTGCGATGCTCCAAGTCCTCGGCAAGCAATTGATACTCGCCCTTTTCAGCCCGGCGCCGCGCACGGGTGATCAGCGCACAGAGATTCTGGTAGCCCTCGAGGTTTTCGACCAGCAGCACCAGGCGTGGCCCGTCGTGCATCCGCACTTCGCTACCGACGATCAGCCGCACGCCGTGCTCGCGGGCCGCCTGCCAGGCCCTGACGATACCGGCCAAGGTGCATTCGTCGGTTATGGCCAGGGCCTGGTAACCCTGTTCACCTGCCCGACGAAACAGCTCGTCGGCACTTGAGGCGCCGCGCTGGAAGCTGAAGTTCGACAGGCAGTGCAGCTCGGCGTATTCGGGCGGCGTCATGCGAACCAGCCCTGCAGCCACAAGGGTCCAGGCTGCGCGAGATCGCGATAGGCCCAGCCGCGCAAGCCGTCGCGGGTTTCGATGCGGTAGTAGTCGCGGCGCACGTCGCCACCGTCCCACCAGCCCGACTCGATGCGTTCGGCCTTGCCCAACCAGTGCACACCCGATTCGGGCAAGGCTTGAGCCTGGCTCAGCAGCCAGCCAGGACGGCTGCCAGGGATGACCACAAGGCCGCTCGCCGCGCCCTGCTCCGCTGTCTGCCAAGCGTGTTCCGGACGATGATCGGCAGCGGCGCACAGGCTCTTGACCGCCTCGTCGCCCAAGCGGGCGCGCAGACGCTCGCGCAATTGCTCCCAGGGCTGGGCCTGCTGCGCACGCGGGTCGAACAACGCTCGGTGCTGGGGCACGAACGCTGGCAGGTCCTCGGCCAGCAAGCGCAAGGTGCGCACTGGGGCGGCAATACGCAAGGGCTCGAGGCGACCACGCGCCAGCTCGAACAACATCGCAGGCTCCCGCTCGGCAGCCAGCAGGCCAACCTTGAGTACGGTGTCCGGACCTTCGACATGCTCCAGGTGCAGCTCGAAGCGCTGCACGCCACAGTCACGTCCGGCAAGAAAGGCTGCCAGGTCGTTGAGCAGACGGCGCAACGGAAACAGCAACGCCTGATGCGACTCGACATCGAAATTCAATTCCAGCCGTGACTCGAAGCGATCAGGCGGCTGATAGAAAGCCAGGCCAAGGGCACGCAGGCCGAACAGGTGATCCAGGTGTAACTGCACACTGGCGGCGAAGCGTCGGGCCACGGCATCGCGAGGCAAAGCCTGCACCTGCGCGAGTCGATGCAGGCCCATACGGGACAACGCCTGGGCAGCCTCGGCCGGCAAACCGACGCGGTCCAGCGGCATGTTCGCCAACGCGGCGCGGGTCTGCTCGGGGCAGGTCAGCGCGAGGCCATCGTGACCGTTTGCCAGCATGCGAGCGGCCACTGGATTGCTCGCCAGCACGATGCGATGGCGCAGGCCCAACGCCTGCAGCTCTTCGCGCAGGCGCGCCTCGAAACGTGACCAGGGGCCGAACAATTGCAGGCTCGAGCCCACTTCCAGCAGCAGTGCGCGTGGGTAGTGCAGGCTGACCTGGGCGCTGAAGCGGTAGGCCCAGGCTGCCAGCAGTTGCTGCACCTGCTCGATGCGCGCCGGTTCCACCTCGACACAGGTGAATCCTTCGGCCAAGGCGCGGGCGGCGGTCAGCGTCTGGCCCGCACGCAGCCCCAGCGCTGCGGCGGCGCCATTGACCGCTTGCAACACCCGACGCTGCGCGGGACCGGCCAACAGCACCAGCGGCGCATCGGCGTCGTCGCGCCCGCGCAGGACGGTGTCCAGCGCCAGTTGCGGCAGCAGGATGCAAGCCCAGAGCATGGCGCATCAACCTCGCCCGGCAGTGCTGATGGGGGCCGCCGGCACCAGGCCACCGCGGCACTTGAGCACCCGCCACTGCGCCGGGCGGGTATCGATGGCGATGCGCAGGGCCGCAGGCGATGGGTTGTGTGCCGCCTGTTGCGGGCGACAGGCGAACGCCAGCGCCTCACCGGTTTCGGCAGCCACCTGCAAGCGACGCAAGGCGCGATCGTCGACCCGCTCCGGCCAGCACAGCACCGCCGCACAACTGCCCGAACGCAGGCATTGCTCGGCAGCCCAGAGCGCTTCGTCCGGTTTGGCCTCGACCTGCGCCAGCCAGCGCAGGTCGACCCCGGCGGCCTGCCAGGCCGGGGCATAGGGAATGAACGGCGGCGCCACCAGCAGCACCCGCCCGCCCTCACCGCTCAGGCGCGCCAGTGTGGGCCACAGCAAGTGCAGCTCGCCGCAGCCCGGGCTGGCCAGCAGCAGTTCACTGAGCGCCGCCGGTGGCCAGCCGCCTTCGGGCAGGCGTGCATCCAGGTCGGCATGACCAGTGGGCTGCAGGCCCAGGGCACGGGGTTGAGCCTGTCGCCCTCGCCAGACACGACGCTGGTCGAGCAGCCCGTCGAGATCGACCACCGCGCCCATCAGTCACGCCTCACCAGGCCACAGAACACCCCTTCGATGCAGAAGTCGTGCTCGGGGCCAACCTCGATAGCAGCATAGGCCGGGTTGCGCGGCAGCAGCCGATACCCACCGCTGACCCGCTCCAGCCGCTTGATGGTGACCTCGCCGTCGAGCCGGGCGACGACGATCTGCCCGTCGCGGGCCTCGGCCTGCTGCAGGATGCCCACCAGATCGCCATCGAGTATGCCGTCGCCGATCATCGAGTCGCCGCGCACCTTCAACAGGTAGTCCGGTGTGCGCCGAAACAGGCTGGGGTCGATCAGCAGTTGCTCGTGGATGTCCAGGTCCGGCCCGATCGGCGCACCGGCGGCCACCCGACCGAGCACCGGCAATTCCAGCACCTGCGGACGGCGCACGGGTTGGGCCAGGCGAATGCCTCGCGCCTGGTTAGGCGTGACCTCGATGAAACCCGCCTGATGCAAGGCGCTGATGTGCTTGCGGGCCACGCTGCGCGAAGCGAAGCCGAAGCGCTGGGCGATGTCGGCCAGACTCGGTGGCTGACCGTGCTCGGCGATGCGTTCACGGATGAAGTCGAGGATGGCGCGGCGTTTGGGAGTGAGCGTATTCATGGAGCACATTTGTACTCTTTTCGCAAAACACTGAACAGCCCCCTTCGTCGCCACATTGGTTATAGTGGCCGCTGAATTGTTTCTTCACCTGACAGGAAGCCCGATGCTGACCGCCCTGCTGTTCGACCTCGACGGGACCCTTACCGATACCGACACCCTGCACCTGCAGGCCTTTCGCAAGCTGCTGCACGATCACGACGGTCGCGAATTGACCCAGGCACAGTTCAACGAACAGGTCAGCGGTCGCTCCAACGGCCTGCTGTTCAAGGAACTGTTCCCTCAGGCCGATGCCGCCCAATGCCAGGCCTTGGCCGAACGCAAGGAGGCACTGTTCCGCGAGCTGTCGCCCCGGCTCGAGCCGCTGCCCGGTCTGCTGCCCCTGCTGGCGCACGCCAAGCAGCAAGGCCTGGGCATGTGCGTGGTCACCAATGCGCCACGCCTGAATGCCGAACACATGCTTCAGGCCCTGGGGCTGATCGAACGCTTCGAGCATGTGCTGGTGGC
Organism: Pseudomonas sp. SC11; assembly: GCF_047039205.1. NCBI lineage: Bacteria > Pseudomonadati > Pseudomonadota > Gammaproteobacteria > Pseudomonadales > Pseudomonadaceae > Pseudomonas > Pseudomonas sp. SC11. The sequence continues at coordinate 3,469,291 of NZ_CP178183.1, forward strand.
TGACGAGCTGGCGCGGCCCAAGCCCGATCCCTTGCCCTATCTCACTGGCCTGCAACGCCTGAACGCCAAGGCCGAGCAGGCGCTGGCCTTCGAGGATTCGCTGCCAGGCGTGAAAGCAGCGGTCGATGCCGGCATCTTCACCGTGGCCCTGGCCACCACCCAGCCGGCCGAGCGCCTGCTTCAGGCGGGGGCAGGACTGGTGATCGACGATTACCAGGACCCGCGCCTATGGACACTGATCGAGTCCATGCAAGCCAACGCCTGATGCACCAATGCCAGGGTGCAGCGCTCAACCCCGAGCGCGTCGCCCCTGTATCAGGAAGACCAACAGCCCCATTGCCGGCAACGCCGCGCCCACCAGCACCACGCCCGTCCAGCCGTACCCGGCATAAACGGCGCTGGCCACCGCCGAGCCGAGGGCGCCGCCAATGAAGATACTGGTCATGTACAGGGCATTGAGCCGTCCACGGCTGGCCGGATCCAGTGCATACACCTCGCGTTGACCGATCACCATGTTCATCTGCACGGCAAAATCCAGCAGCACACCGGTCAGCGCCAGGCCCACCACACCCGCCCCCGGCGCTGTCAGCCCGAACAGCAGCGACAGCGGTGCCAGCGTCAGGGCCAACAGAGTGCCCAGACGCGCATGGCCCGCGTCGGCCATGCGCCCCGCAATCGGCGCGGCGATCGCGCCCACCGCGCCGATCAGGGCGAATACGGCGATCTGGCTCTGCGACAAACCGTGCTCCTGCGTCAGCGCCAGGGGTACGGCAGTCCAGTACAGGCTGAACCCACCGAACATCAGCGCCTGATACAACGCGCGCTGTCGCAACGCCCGGTGGCGCCGCAACAGCCCGACCAACGAGGCCATGAGGGCCGCATAACTGGCCCTGTGCTCAGGCACCCGACGCGGCAAGGTCAGTGCCAGCAACAGCACCATCGCCGCCATCAGCCCCGCGGCCGCGATGAATACGGCACGCCAGCCGAAATGGTCGGCGATCAGGCTCGATAGCGGACGCGCCAGCAGAATCCCCAGCAGCAGACCGCCCATGATGTTGCCCACCACACGCCCGCGTTGATGCTCCGGTGTCAGGTGGGCCGCCAGCGGAATGAGCATCTGCACCGACACCGAACTGAAGCCGATCAGCAAGGCGTAGGCCAGGAACAGATGGCCCTGCCCCTGCCCACTGCTTCCAGCCAGCAACAGGCTGACGCACGCCAGAACAGCCGTGGCGATCATCAGCCGGCGGTTCTCCAGCAGGTCGGCCAGCGGTACCAGCAGCAGCAGGCCCAGGGCATAGCCGATCTGGGTGAGCGACACGATCAGGCTGGCGCGTTCGGTGGACAGCCCCAGGTCCGGCGCGATCAGGCCGACGATGGGCTGGGCGTAGTACAGGTTGGCGACGATGGCGCCGCAGCAGAACGCGAGCAGTATCACCAGACCTCGGCTGATCGGCGCTGCGGCGGGTGAAGTCAAGGTGCGGGGACTTGTCATGGTCAGGTTGATACCGGGCGGAGTATGCCGCGCACCTTAGCGGCTACGCAGCGCGGAGGAAACCATGAGGACGCGAGATGCACGAAGTGCCTGACTGCGACCCAAGGTCGCGGCCGACCACAGACGCAAAACCGGCTTTAGAACACCGCAAAGTAGTCAATTTAAAGATAAAAACTGACAGATTCGTCAAAAAATGACGTATCAGTTTGTAAACGTTGTTACATCGAACAAGTGGTCACAGATCGTGGCGACATGGCATCATTGACGTCAAAAATCTTACACATGGTGACGAAAGCATACTTTGCCGCAGGTCACCCAGCGCCAGATGTGTTGCCTAGATGCCGCGACACGCCGGCCACCGAGGGCCTGCCTGCCACATCCCAAGGAGTAGCGAGATGCAGTTAAGGAATATGAAGATCGGAATCAGGGCGGCGTGTGTCTTCGCACTGCTGGGCGTGCTGGTGCTGATCATGGGCCTGGTCGCCCTGTACGAGACCCGGCGCATGGACAGCGCCACCGACGAAATCCGCGTGACCTGGATGCCGGCGATCATCGCCCTCAATGAGGTCGGCACCAGCCTGGGCCGGGCCCGTGCACTCACCTTGCGCAGCGTGATCGAAGAAGACCCCGCCGCACGCCAAGCCACGCTCAGCCACATCGGCGACATCAACAACGAGCTTGCCGAAGGTATCAAGACCTACGAAGCCACCATCGAGGAACAGGACGACCGCGCCCTGTTCAACACCTTCATCCGCTTGTCCGAGCGCTACCACGGCCTGCAGAAGTCCATCCGCGAGGCTGCCGCCAATGGCGATATCGCCCAGGCCCAGCGCCTGGTCAATGGCCCGCTCGCCGAATACGCCGACACCATGATGAAAGCCCTCGGCGAGTTGATGCAGTACAACACCAACGGCGCGGACAAAGCCTCTCAACTGAGCAGCGACACCTACGACGAAGCCTTCCTGCTGATCGTCGCCGCGCTGGTCACCATTCTCATCGCCCTGGCCGCAATCGCCGTGTTGCTGACCCGCAGTATCGTGCTGCCTTTGGGCGAGGCCGTCCGGGTAGCCGAACGCGTGGCCACCGGTGACCTCACCCAAGAGATTCACATCGTCGGCCGTGACGAGCCGGCCTTGCTGCTGCGCGCCCTGAGCCGCATGCAGCAGAACCTGCGCGACACTATCCGGCAGATCGCAGCGTCCTCCGACCAACTGGCCTCGGCTTCCGAAGAGCTGCACACGGTCACCGAAGACACCAGCCGCGGCCTGCATCAGCAGAGTGCCGAGATCGATCAGGCAGCCACTGCCGTCAACCAGATGACGGCGGCGGTAGAAGAAGTGGCGAACAACGCGGTCAGCACGGCCGATGCGTCCAAAGGCGCCGACCAGACCACCCGCGACGGCCGCGATCAGGTCAACCAGGCCTTGAGCTCGATCCAGCATCTGGTCGAAGACGTTACCGGCACCTCCACCGAGATCGAAGCGCTGGCCACCAGCGCCAATGAGATCAGCCGCGTGCTCGATGTGATCGGCTCGATTGCCGGGCAGACCAACCTGCTGGCACTCAACGCGGCCATCGAAGCGGCGCGCGCGGGCGAAGCCGGACGCGGCTTCGCCGTGGTGGCTGACGAGGTGCGGGCACTGGCGCACCGCACGCAGCAGTCCACGGCGGAAATCGAACAGATGATCGGCGGTATCCAGACCGGCACCGAGCGCGCCGTCGGTTCGATGCACAGCAGTCAGGGGCGTGCCAGCGGCACCTTGGAAGTGGCCCAGGCCGCTGGCCAAGCGCTGGAGTTGATCGCCGAGGCCATCGCGGCGATCAACCAGCGCAATCTGGTGATCGCCAGTGCCTCGGAACAGCAAGCGCAGGTGGCGCGCGAAGTGGACCGTAATCTGGTCAACATCCGTGACCTGGCGATGCAGACCTCGGCGGGAGCCAACCAGACCAGCGCGGCGGCGCAGGACCTATCGCGCCTGGCGGTGGAGTTGAATGGGATGGTGGCGCAGTTCAAAGTCTGATTCAGAGAGACCGGGGCCGCCCTGCGGCCCCTAGCGCTTCATTCATTTACCCGCACCACCCTCCCCGCCTTCACCGGCTGCCCGCGCGTGGCCAGGCAGTAGTAAAGCGGCACGGTCACCAGCAGACCAAACAACCACGACAAGTCCGCACCTTCGACAAGATTCGAGTAGGGCCCCACATACAGCGCGGTATTGGCGAACGGCAACTGCACCAGAATCCCGCACACGTAGGCGACGATGGCGTGATGGTTGAAGCGTCCATAGATGCCGCCATCTGCGCGGAAGAACGAGGCGATGTCGTACACGCCCTTCTTGATCAGGTAGAAGTCCACCAGGTTGATCGACGCCCAGGGCACCAGCACCAGCAGCAGTGCCAGGATCAGGCCGATGAACTGACCGATGAAGCCGGCCGAGGCGTTGAGTGCCACCAGCGCACAGCCCAGCAGAATCAGCGAAGCCAGCACCACCCGCACGCGCACGCTCGGCGTCCACCGAGCGGCGAACGTCTGGATCGCGGTGACGATCGACAGCACCGCCCCGTACAGATTCAGCGCGTTGTGACTGACGATGTTGAGCAGGAACAGCACCATCAGAATCGGTCCGAGCCAGCCGGTGGCCTGCTTCACCGCCTCCATGGCATCGGTGCCTTCGGGCACGCACAACACCGCCACCGCGCCAAAGCTGAAGCACAGGATAGTGCCCAGGGTGGCGCCTAAGTAGGTCGCCCAGAATGGCTTGGCGATGCCGATTTCCTTGGGCAGATAGCGCGAGTAGTCCGAGGTGTAGGGCGAGAAGCTGATCTGCCAGATGGTACCCAGCGACACGGTGGCGATGAAGCCCGACAGGTTGAAGGCGCCGCGGCTGTAGAAGTCGGCCGGCAGGTCCTGGGCGAACATCATGATGAAGCCGGCCAGCAGCGCCGAACCCATCACCCAGGTGCCGATGCGGTTCAGGCTATGGATGAAGCGATAGCCGATCACCCCGATGGCCGTAGCGCTCAGGGCGCCGATCACGATCGCGCTCGGCATCGGCACGCTCGGGGCGATGCCATGGATCGATTTGCCCGCCAGGACGATATTGGAAATGAAGAAGCCGACGTAGATCAACGCGGTGAAGAACACGATCAGCAACGCGCCGTAGCGCCCGAACTGACCGCGGCTCTGCACCATCTGCGGAATGCCCAGCTGCGGTCCCTGCGCAGAGGCCAGGGCGATGACGATACCGCCCAGCAGATGCCCCATCACGATGGCGACCAGACCCCACATCAGGTTCAGGTGAAACACCTGGATCACCATCGCGCCGGTGACGATCGGCAGGGGGGCGATGTTGGTGCTGAACCAGAGGGTGAACAGGTCGCGCGCCTTCCCGTGGCGCTCGGAGGGGGGAACATGATCGACCGTATGATTCTCGACAAACTGGTGTTGCGACGACGGTTGGGACATAGGATTTCAGCTCGAAAGGATCATTTTTATCGTTGTATGGAAACCGCTCTGGGCGGCCTCTCAGCTGAAGACCATATTATGGTATTCCAAACTTTTGACAACACTGCTCCGCACTTTTTCGGCGCACCTGATCCGTTTAGCGCCTCACGCCAGGGCAGTCGCCTAGCCCAGCAGACCAGTGATTACGGGCTTTGCACCGTTCATCGCCGCCCGTGGGTCGCGGAAAAATTCGCTTGCAATATAGGTATTACGGTATACCATCAGACACATCAACGATAAAAAACGCGGACCACCGCACGCCCCATCGAGGTAACGCCATGATCGACGCAACCCTCTATAAGCACGTCCTGGGCTCCTTCCCCTCCGGCGTCACCGTCATCACCACCCTGGACGACGACGGCTCGGTCGTCGGCCTCACTGCCAGCGCTTTTTCCTCCCTGTCGATGGACCCGCCGCTGGTGCTGTTCTGCCCCAACTACAGCTCCGACTCCTACCCCGTGCTGATCAAGCAGAAGCGCTTCGCCATTCATCTGCTCTCCGGCGATCAGCAGGCCGAAGCCTATGCGTTCGCGAAAAAGGGCAAGGACAAGGCCAACGGCATCGAGTGGACCCTGAGCGCCTTGGGCAATCCCCTGCTGACCGGTGCCACGGCGATCATCGAGTGCGAGCTGTGGCGCGAATACGAAGGCGGCGATCACGCCATCATGGTGGGCAAGGTGCACAACCTGATCGTCCCCGACGAGGCCCCCAGCCCGATGATCTATTGCCGCGGCAAGATGGCCAGCCTGCCCGCGCTCGCCTGACACCACCTGCCTGAGCGAGCGACAGGGGTCTCACCTGAGTACACGGCCCGAGCCGTTGTCATCCGCCCCCTGCCCCGCCAGGCGACCACCACTCGCTCCGAGGAAAACCCCATGAAATTTTCGCTGTTCGTGCACATGGAACGTTGGGATGACCAGGTCAGCCACCGCCAGCTGTTCGAGGACCTGACCGAACTGACCCTGATGGCCGAGCGCGGCGGATTCAGCACGGTCTGGATCGGCGAACACCACGCCATGGAATACACCATCTCGCCAAGCCCAATGCCGCTGCTGGCCTACCTGGCCGCCCGCACCGAAACCATTCGCCTAGGCGCCGGCACCATCATCGCGCCGTTCTGGAACCCGATCCGCGTGGCGGGCGAATGCGCCCTGCTCGATGTCATCAGCAACGGCCGCATGGAAGTGGGCCTGGCCCGCGGCGCCTACCAGTTCGAGTTCGACCGCATGGCCGGCGGTATGCCCGCCACCGACGGCGGCAAGGCCCTGCGCGAAATGGTCCCGGCGGTGAGCGCGCTGTGGCAGGGCGACTACGCCCACCAAGGCGAGGTGTACAACTTCCCCACCTCGACCAGCGTGCCCAAGCCGGTACAGGCGGGCATGCCGCCGATGTGGATCGCTGCGCGCGACCCGGACTCGCACAACTTCGCGGTCAAGCATGGCTGCAACGTCATGGTCACCCCATTGATGAAGGGCGACGAGGAAGTGCTGGACCTGAAAAACAAGTTCCAGGCCGCTCTGGACAACAACCCCGAGGTGCCACGCCCGCAACTGATGGTGCTGCGCCACACCCACGTGCACAGCCCGGCCGACCCGGACGGCTGGAAAGTCGGCGCCCAGGCCATCTCGCGCTTCTACCGCACCTTCGACGCCTGGTTCGGCAACAAGACCACGCCGGTCGATGGTTTCCTGGAGCCGAGCCCGGAGTCCAAGTTCGCCGAAGTGCCGGCGTTCGCGCTGGACAACATCCGCAAGAACACCATGATCGGCACCCCCGAAGAAATCATCGCGCGCATCCGCTACTACCAGGAATTAGGTGTCGATGAGTTCAGCTTCTGGTGCGACAACAGCCTGCCGCACGAAGAAAAGCGCAAGTCGCTGGAGCTGTTCATCAAGGAAGTGGTCCCGGCCTTTGCCTGAGACAGGCCGTCACAAGCGGCAGGTTGATCGCAGCCTGCGTTGACTTGCCGCTTGAAGCTCGCCACTTGGCACTTCCATAATTGGTATTATGGTATACCATAAGACAAAACTGGTTAATCACTGTCTTTCCTCACCAGGAGCCCCCCATGAGTTTCGAAATCCGCAAGATCGTCACCTACTCCGAAGAAACCCGCATCGAAGGCGGCAAGGCCACCGACAAGCCAGTGACCATGGTCGGACTGGCCGTGGTGATCAAGAACCCATGGGCCGGTCGCGGTTTCGTTGAAGACCTCAAGCCAGAAATCCGTGCCAACTGCTCCGAGCTGGGCGCCCTCATGGTCGAGCGCCTCACGGCAGCCATCGGCGGCGCGGACAAGATCGAAGCCTACGGCAAGGCAGCGGTAGTGGGTGCCGACGGCGAGATCGAGCACGCCTCGGCGGTGATCCACACCCTGCGTTTCGGCAATCACTACCGCGAGGCCGTGCAGGCCAAGAGCTACCTGAGCTTCACAAACAAGCGCGGTGGCCCTGGCACTTCGATCCAGATCCCGATGATGCAAAAGGACGACGAGGGCCTGCGTTCGCACTACATCACCCTGGAAATGCAGATCGAAGACGCCCCGCGCGCCGACGAGATCGTCGTGGTCCTGGGCGCAGCCGACGGCGGCCGCCTGCATCCGCGCATCGGTAACCGCTACATCGACCTGGAAGAACTGGCGGCCGAGAAAGCCAGCGCCCAATAACAACATGCACACCGGCCGCAGCGACGCGTCGACGCTGCGGCCTTCAAGGAGCACCACCCATGATTCAGCCTGTCGCTGAACGTACACCGGCCGGGACCAGCTACCTGAGCCTCGGCCAGGGCCAACCCGTGGTGCTGATCCACGGCGTGGGCCTGAACAAGGAAATGTGGGGCGGACAATTCGTCGGCCTGGCCGCCGATTACCGGGTCATCGCCTACGACATGCTCGGCCATGGCCAGAGCGCTCGCCCCGCTGTCGATACCGACCTGCAAGGCTACGCCGCGCAACTGGTCGAGTTGCTCGATCATCTGCAGATCGCCCAGGCCACCGTGATCGGCTTCTCCATGGGCGGGCTGATCGCTCGCGCCTTCGCCCTGCACTATCCGCAGCGGCTGTCGGCGCTGGTGGTGCTCAACAGCGTGTTCAACCGCAGCCCCGAGCAAAGCGCCGGGGTCATCGCCCGCGCCGCCCAGGCCGCCGAACTGGGCCCGGACGCCAACGTCGATGCGGCGCTGGAGCGCTGGTTCAGCCGTGAATACAAGGCCGCCAATCCGGCCCAGGTCGCGGCCATCCGTCAGGTGCTGGCCGGCAACGACCCGCAGGGCTACCACACCACCTATTCGCTGTTCGCCACCCAGGACATGTACCGCGAAGCCGACCTGGGCAGCATCCAGGTGCCGACGCTGATCGCCACCGGCGAACTCGACACCGGCTCCACCCCGGCCATGACCCGCCAGCTCGCCGCGCGCATTCCCGGCGCCCGCAGCGTGGTGCTGGCCGAGCAACGGCATATGATGCCGGTGGAAGCCCCACGTGACGTCAACCGCATGCTGCTGGACTTCCTGCGCGAAGCGCGCACCCTCACCGAATCCGCCAAGGGGATAGTTGCATGACCCTCGTTCGTTTCCAGATGTGCATCGACGGCCAGTGGCGCGATGCCCAGAGCGGCAAGACCTTCGACAGCCTCGATCCGTCCACCGCCCAGGCTTGGGCGCAATTGCCCGATGCCGACGCGCAGGACGTCGAACTGGCCGTGCAGGCCGCCCAACGCGCCTTCGACAACCCAGCCTGGCGCGGCCTCACCGCCACTGCGCGCGGCAAGTTGCTGCGCCGCCTCGGCGACCTGATCGCCGAGAACAAGGAACACCTGGCGCAACTGGAAAGCCGTGACAACGGCAAGCTGATCCGCGAGACCCGCGGCCAGGTCGGCTACCTGCCGGAGTTCTTCCACTACACCGCCGGTCTGGCCGACAAGCTCGAAGGCGGCACCCTGCCGCTGGACAAGCCCGACCTGTTCGCCTACACCGTGCACGAGCCGATCGGCGTGGTAGCGGGCATCATCCCGTGGAACAGCCCGTTGTACTTGACCGCGATCAAGCTGGCCCCGGCACTGGCCGCCGGTAACACCATCGTCCTCAAGCCGTCCGAGCACGCCTCGGCGACCATTCTCGAACTGGCCCGCCTGGCCCTCGAGGCAGGCTTCCCTGCGGGCGTGGTCAACGTGGTGACGGGCTACGGCCCCAGTACCGGTGCCGCCCTCACCCGTCACCCGCTGGTGCGCAAGATCGCCTTCACCGGCGGCGCTGCCACGGCCCGCCATGTGGTGCGCAGCAGTGCCGAAAACTTCGCCAAGCTGTCGCTGGAACTGGGCGGCAAGTCGCCCAATATCATCTTCGCCGACGCCGATCTGGACAGTGCCATCAATGGCGCGGTCGCAGGTATCTACGCCGCCTCCGGGCAAAGCTGCGTGGCCGGTTCGCGCCTGCTGGTGCAGGACGAGATCTTCGATGAGTTCGTCGCACGCCTGATCGAGCGCGCCAAGCGTATTCGTATCGGCAACCCGCAGGACGAGGCCAGCGAAATGGGCCCCATGGCCACGGCCCAGCAACTGGCGGTGGTGGAAGGCCTGGTGGCTGCGGCCCAGGCCGAAGGCGCCAAGCTGCGCCTGGGCGGCAAGCGCGCCGAGGTCGAGGGCGACGGCTGGTTCTACGAACCGACCCTGTTCGAATGCGACAGCCACTCGATGACCATCATGCAAGAGGAAGTGTTTGGCCCGGTCGCGGCAGTGATCCGCTTCAAGACCGAGGAACAGGCCCTGGCCATGGCCAACGACTCGCAGTTCGGCCTGGCCGCCGGCATCTGGACCCGCGACCTGGGCCGAGCCCATCGCCTGGCGCGCGACGTGCGCTCGGGCATCATCTGGGTCAACACCTATCGCGCCGTCTCGGCCATGGCGCCGATCGGCGGTTTCAAGAACAGCGGCTACGGCCGTGAGAGCGGCATCGATTCGGTGCTCGCCTATACCGAGCTGAAGACCGTGTGGATCAACTTGTCCACCGCGCCGATGCCCGATCCGTTTGTGATGCGTTGAAGAGGTAGCACGAGATGATCGAACCTGGCATCTACAAAGACGTGATGGGCTCCTTCCCGTCCGGCGTCACCGTGGTCACCACCCTCGATCCGCAGGGCGGTATCGTCGGCATCACCGCCAGCGCCTTCAGTGCGCTGTCGATCGAGCCGGCGCTGGTGTTGTTCTGCCCCAACTACGCCTCCGACACCTACCCGATCCTGCGCGACAGCAAGCAGTTCGCCATCCACCTGCTGTCCGCCGAGCAGACGGCCGAGGCCTATGCCTTCGCGGGCAAAGGCAAGGACAAGGCCAAGGGCATCGACTGGCACCTGAGCGAGCTGGGTAACCCGCTGCTGGCCAAGGCCACGGCGATCATCGAGTGCGAGCTGTGGCGCGAGTACGATGGCGGTGATCATGCGATCATCGTCGGCGCCGTGAAGAACCTGGTGCTGCCGGCCGAACCGGTGACGCCGATGCTCTATCACAAGGGCAAGCTCGGCGCGCTGCCGCCGCTGGGCTGAGGACCGGGGTTGAATTCATCGTCGGTGAGCCGACGATGGATTCACCCCAGGCTTCGCGCTCATTTCATCTTATCGACCTTCTCCAGGAGCCCCGCCGATGAGCAACGAGAAGTACGAAAAAGGCCTGCAGATCCGCACCCAGGTGCTGGGCGAGGCGTACGTCAACCGTTCGATGCAGAACGCCGACGATTTCACCAAGCCGCTGCAGGACCTGGTCACCGAATACTGCTGGGGCCATGTCTGGGGCCGTGACGGCTTGTCGCTCAAAGAGCGCAGCATGATAAACTTGGCGATGATTTCCGCCCTCAACCGGCCCCACGAGCTCAAGCTGCACATCCGCGGCGCTTTGCGTAATGGTCTGAGCCGGGAACAGATTCGTGAAATCCTGCTCCAGGTCGGCATCTATTGCGGCGTACCCGCGGCGGTGGACAGCTTCCGCCTGGCCCGCGAAGCGTTCGCCGAAGCCGACGCGGAGCCCACCCGTTAACAGCGGGCTGTCGAACCACTGCAAGGAGCGTCTGGGTTCGGGGCGCTTCGAGCCTGGCGCAACAGCCACACACAGAGCTCCCCTGATGAAACGCCAGCCACTCGACGACAGCTTCAAGGTCAACCGCAACCCCGTCACGCTCCGCGAAATCGTGCTCGACAAGCTGCGCGCGGCGATCATGAACTTCCACCTGCTGCCCGGCGACCGCCTGGTCGAGCGCGACCTCTGTGACCGCCTGGGCGTCAGCCGCACCTCGGTGCGTGAAGCGCTGCGTCACCTGGAGTCCGAAGGCCTGGTGGAGTTCGCCGACGCCAAGGGCCCGCGAGTGGCAATCATCACCTTGGAGGATGCGCGCGACATCTACGAGCTGCGCTGCGTACTCGAAGGGCTGATCGTCCAACTGTTCACCCTCAACGCCAAGGCCAAGGACATCCGCGCCCTCGAGCGTGCCCTGGAAGTGAACCGTGAAGCGCTGGAAGAAGGCGAGCTGCAGCAGGTGCTCGATTCGGTGCAAGGCTTCTACGATGTGCTGCTCGAAGGCTCGGGCAACCACGTCGCCGCCACCCAGTTGCGCCAGTTGCAGGCCCGCATTAGCTACCTGCGCGCCACCTCGGTGTCGCAGCAGAACCGCCGTGGGGCCAGCAACCGGGAGATGGAGAAGATGGTCGAGGCGATCAAGAGCGGCGACCCGAAAGCAGCGCACCAGGCCTCCGTCGATCACGTGCGCGCCGCCGCCAAGGTGGCCCTGGAGTACCTGCGCCAGAAGCAGGACGACAACGCCCAGGTGCGCGACATCGTCGCGCCCTTGGCCCTGAAGGACCCTCGCATAGGCCGCTAATATGCCCAACGCCCCGCGCTACTGCCCGCACTGCACCACGGCACTGGACCGGGGCGTCCCCACCGGCGACACCCATGCTCGCCAGCACTGCCCGGCCTGCGGCTATATCCACTACATCAATCCGAAGATCATCGCCGGCTGCATCATCGAGCGCGACGGTCGCTACCTGCTGTGCCAGCGCGCCATCCCGCCGCGCCCTGGTACCTGGACGCTGCCAGCCGGGTTCATGGAGGCCGGGGAAACCACCGAGCAGGCGGCGCTGCGCGAGGTGTGGGAGGAGACCGGCGTGCGCGCCGACATCATCTCGCCTTACTCGATCTTCAGCGTGCCGAAGATCAGCGAGGTGTACATCGTCTTCCGCGCCATCGCCACCGAGGAAACGGGCCAATTCGGCCCCGAAACCCTCGACTACCGTTTCTTCGCACCCGAAGACATTCCCTGGGACGAGATCTACTACCCTGCGATCCGGCAGATACTCGAGCGCTATATCCTCGAACGCCAGGCAGGTGTGTATGGCATCTACATGGGCAACGACGACAGCGGCAAAGTGCACTTCATGCGCTGAGGCCTGCTGCGCGCCCGATTGGCACAAATCACTCGCCAGCCAGCCATTCCCGGTGCACCCTATGCGCTCCTGACAAGCGAAGCGGCAATTTTCATGGCGAATTGGCTGGAAGGCGGCGGACATATGGCCGAGCGCATCCGCACCCACGACTGGGCGGCAACGCCGCTTGGCCCCCTGGACACCTGGCCGGATGTCCTCAAGACCACCGTGGCCCTGTGCCTGGGCTCGCGCTTCGCCCAGGCGGTGCTGTGGGGCGACGAGCTGATCACCCTGTATAACGACGCCTTCATCGAAATCCTCGGGGACAAACCCCTGGCCCTGGGCCGTCCGTTCAGCCACGTGTGGCAGGAGGCCTGGAGCGAGATCGAAGGTATGGCGCAGCGCGCCCTCGCGGGTGAAGCCGTGTACATCGAAGACTTCCCGTTGATCATCGAACGCCATGATCGGCCCGAACGGGCCTATTTCACCTTCTGCTACAGCCCGATCCGTGACCAGCACGGTCGCGTGGTCGGCATGCTCGATACGGTCAACGAAACCACCGCCAACGTGGTGGCCAACCAGCGCCTGAAATTTCTCGACGACCTTGGCCGCGCCGTGGCCAACGTCACCGAGCCGGAGTGCATTCTGGCCATCACCACGGCTCGACTGGGCGAGCATCTGAACCTGTCCAGTTGCGCCTACGCGCTCATGGCCCCGGACCAGGATGGCTTCACCGTCTGCGGCGACTGGGTCGCCCCTGGGTTACCGCAATTGCTTGGCCAGTACCGGCTGGCCGACTTCGGGCAGTTGGCCCAGCAGCGCCTGCGCGCCGGTGATGCGCTGGTGATCAACGACCGCGACGCCGAACTTGATCCCGCCGAGGCCGTGGCTTTCGCCGGCATGGGCGTCAGCGCGACGATCTGCAGGCCGCTGGTCAAGGACGGGCGCCTGACGGCCCTGATGGCCATCAACGACCAGCAGCCCCGGCTGTGGACCGGCTACGAGTACGCGCTGATCAGCGAAGTGACCGAGCGCTCCTGGGCACACATCCAGCGCGTGCAGGCCAGCACCGAGGCGCGCGAGACGCTACAGGCGCTAGAGGTGCTCAACGCCACGCTGGAACAGCGGGTGGAGGAACGCACCGAACAGTTGCTGCACACCGAAGCACTGCTGCGCCAGACCCAGAAACTCGAAGCCATCGGCCAGCTCACCGGCGGCGTGGCCCACGACTTCAACAACCTGCTGACCATCATCCGCTCTTCCCTGCACTTCCTGCAGCGTCCGGACCTGGACGACAGCCGCCGTCAGCGCTATCTCAAAACCGTGGCCGACACCGTCGATCGCGGCGCCAAGCTCACCGGCCAGTTGCTGGCCTTCGCCCGCCGGCAAGCCCTCAGCCCGCAGGTGTTCGAAGCCGGGCCACGGCTCGAGGCCATGGCCGAAATGCTCGATACCGCGACCGGCGCACGCATCCAGGTCAACCTGGAATTGCCGGACACGCCGTGCCATATCCGTGCCGACCTCGCCCAACTGGAGACGGCTGTGATCAACCTGATGATCAACGGCCGCGATGCCATGAATGGTGAAGGCGTGCTGCGCCTGCGCCTGCAGCCGGATCAGGTGGTGCCGACGCTGCATGGGCAACCGGGCCTGAGTGGAACCTTCGCCGCGATCTCGGTGATCGACAACGGCGTGGGCATCGCCCAGGACCTGCTCGAACGTATTTTCGACCCGTTCTTCACCACCAAGGCGTCCGGCCAGGGCACGGGTCTGGGCCTGTCGCAGGTGTTCGGTTTCGTCAAGCAATCCGGCGGCGACGTGCAGGTCACCAGCGTGCCCGGCCAGGGCACCACCTTTACCCTTTATCTGCCGCAGGAGCGCGCCACCGACGCCCACGCCGCCCCCGAGCCCAGCTCGCCGGTCACCGTGGAGCACGGGCCACGGCGAATACTGGTGGTGGAAGACAACCGCGACCTGGGCAGCTTCACCGCGCAGATTCTCAAGGACCACGGCTACCAAGTCAGTTGGGCCACCTCGGCCGAAGATGCCCTGGCGCAGATGCACATGACCGAAGACCCCTTCGACGTGGTGTTCTCAGATGTGGTGATGCCTGGCATGGGCGGCTTGGCCCTGGCCCGTGAACTGCGTCGCAGCCAACCGCACCTGCCAGTGATCCTGGCTTCCGGATACAGCGATGCCATCGCTGAAGGCGGCCATCAAGGCTTCCCCTTCCTGGCCAAACCTTACTCGGCCGAACAGGTGTGTCAGATGCTCGACAGCGTCCTGGCCGGCTAGCACCGCCAGGGCGCGCGGACTCGGCGTCAGACCGACGGCACCAACCGCGCCAGGCTACGGGCCAGCTCGCTCCGCCGAAAGGGTTTGCGCAGCACCTCGAACCCGCACAGTTCACGGGGCGTGAGGTTGGCGTAACCGGTGATGATCAGCACAGGCAGTTCGGGCAAATGCATGCGTAAGTGCTTGGCCAGCTCGGCGCCAGTCTGCTCGGGCATCACCTGATCGGTGACCAGCACCTCCAGCGCCAAGCCCTGCTCCAGCAGCGTCCGTGCTTCGGCGGCACTGGCGGCCTCGGTGACCTGGTAGCCCAGATCGCGCAACTGCATGGCCGTCACCTGACGCACGATAGCTTCGTCGTCCACCAACAGCACCCGCACCGGCCCTTGAGCGCTGGGCACCTCCTGAGCGTAGTCTTCCCGGCTTGGCCGGTAATCGGCACTCACTGGTAACCACAGCGTCGCTACCGTCCCCTTGCCCAGTTGCGAGCGGATGGCGAAGTCGCCGCCGGACTGCAGCGACAGCCCCTGCACCATGGGCAGTCCCAGCCCGGTACCCTTGCCGACGCCCTTGGTGGAATAGAACGGTTCGAAACAGTGGGCAAGCACGTCTTCACTCATGCCGCAGCCGGTGTCGGCCACCTCCAACCAGATCACCTGGCCTGCTTCCAAGCCTGCCGGACGATCCTCGCGCGCGCTGTCCAGGCCGGCGCTGATCCGCAGGTGCCCACCCTGAGCCATGGCGTCACGGGCGTTGACCACCAGGTTGAGCAGCGCCACCTCCAATTGATGCGGATCGATCACCGCGGCGGGCAGGTCGGCGGCAATGTCGATGTGGATGGCGATGGTCGGCCCCAGCGAACGGCTGATCAGTTCGTGCATGTCGCTGACCAGCGTCGCCAGTGACACCGGTTGCGGCTTGAGGGTCTGGCGCCGGGCAAAGCTGAGCAGGCGGCCGACCAGGCTGCGGGCGCGGTCCGCCGCCTGCAGCGCACCTTCGATCAGGCGCGCCGAGCGCGCGGTGTCGTCGGGGCGTCGGGCGATCAGCTCCAGCGTAGCGATGATGGGCGTGAGCATGTTGTTGAAGTCATGGGCAATGCCGCCAGTGAGCTGGCCGACGGTTTCCATCTTGCGCGCTTCGTGCAACTGCATGAGGTCCGACTCACGCTCTGCCAGCATGCTGGCGACGCGCTCCTCCAGCGTGGCATTGAGCGTCATCAGTTCCAGCAGCGTGGCTTCCAGGTGCGCGGAACTGGCGTGCAACGCCTGTTGGGCGCGGGCATGGAGGATCGCCGACCAGGCCAGTTGGGCGGCTTCTTCCACCAGGCGACACTGGTCCACGGCGAGCACCTGGGGACGGTCGAAATCCACGCACAGCATCGCCTCCAACACACCCGCACGTAACAACGGCACCTTCAGGCTGGCGCAAGGTTCAGCCGATGCGCTGGCCAGACGATCCCCGAGCAGCGGATGGCCGGTCTGCAAATACGCGTGCACCTGTGCGCCGTGCTCGCTCCAGGCGCCTTCACCGGTCTGCGACGGTACGCCGTCGACCCAGTCGCGGGTGACACGATAGCGCTCGCCATCGCCCAGGTCCTCGGCCAACCACACCCGTGACGCGCGCAACTCTTCGCCGAGTCTGCGTGTGACGTGAACCTCGATGGCCTCGGCCTCGGCGATCTCCGGCAAGGCCTTGCCCAGCGCCAATAGAAACGCTTGGCGCCGCTCGAACTGCACCCGCTCAGTGGTCTCGGTGACGATGCACAGCACGCCGCCGACACTGCCATCGGCCTCGCGCACCGCCGAGTAGGACACATCGAAATACACGGTCTCACCGACGCCGTGACGTTCCAGGTAAAAGGCACGGTCCTTGGCCGAAAACGTCTCGCCGGTCTCGCGCACGTTGCGCAACAGCGGCTCAAGGTCGTCCCACAGCTCGCGCCAGTGCTCGATGGCCGGGCGGCCCAAGGCATGCGGATGCTTGGCGCCGATGGTCGGGGCGTACGCATCGTTGTACAGCGCCAAGTACTGCGGCCCCCAGAACAGTACGATTTGCGCCTGGGCAGGAAGAATGGTGCCCATCAAGGTTTTCAGGCCCAGCGGCCAGCTCTGAGGATCGCCCAGGGGCGACGCGCTCCAGTCCCGCCGCAGCAGCAACGTAGCCACCGTTCCGCCATCGCGCAGAAAGCCGGGCTCAGGCGAGCGAGTACGGGATGTATCGCTGTCCTTGATTGAGTTCATGTTGGGCGGACCATCAGGGTTTTTACGGCACGGTTAGCGGATTCTGAGCGTATGAAATCAGCGACTTGGATACGTTCCCTTGAGAGCAACGCAGATTGCTCAGCGGTCGACTTGTTCACGCTCCAGACGTGAACCGCCTCTCAAAAAGCGGTTGATACGGGCGTAGCCAGCAATAAGCCCCCTTTGTTACCGAACGTTTCCAGACGCCCGCCGACGGGGCACAAAAGTGACACCTGCTCCGACTCAGCGCACCAATCGCACCCGCGTCTTTTCAACATTCCTTTGCCATTCAACAGCTTGCTTCGAACACAAAAACTGGCACGCGCGGTGCATTACTGCCTACATGGATAATTGGATACAAAAATCCACAAGGAATTCGGTATGCATCTGGTCTCGCCCTACCCCCGTCAGCCCGCCACCGCCGAAGAAGAGGCCTACGCCTTTCTGCTCGACGCCATCTGCAAGGGCCGCTACCGCACCGGTGACCGGCTGATCGCCGAAGACATCGCCAATGACATCGGCATGAGCCGCATGCCGGTGCGCGAGGCGTTCCGCCGCCTGGCCGCCGAAGGCCTGGTGAACCTGCGGCCGAACCGTGGCGCCATCGTCAGCGGCCTGAACATCGAAGAAATGCGTGAAGTGTTCGAGATGCGCAGCGCGCTCGAAGGCCTGGCCATCCGCCTCGCCGTCGCGCACCTGAACGAACGCCACCTCAGTCGCCTGGAGCGGTTGCTCGACGAGATGGACGAGTGCCGCGACGACAGCGCCGAATGGATCGGCCGTCACCGCGCCTTTCATCACTACCTGTGCAGCCTGGCCGAGCGCCCGCGCCTGCTGCGCCAGATCAGCGCGCTGTACTCGGTGATCGAGCCGCACCTGCGCCTGTGGCTGCAGCATGTCGACAAACCCTTGAGCGCCCGCGAAGAACACGCCGCCATCCTCGATGCCTTGCGCAGCGGCGACGCCGTCCAGGCCCAGCGCGTGCTCTGCGAACACATCGAGGGCACGGTGCCCTCGCTGCTGGAATTCCTCGAAGCAACGGGCACCTGAGACCCGCACTTCGACTGTCCCACTGAACTGCCACGGCAACCTCACCTTCTGGAGCTGACCATGTTCGTACGCAGGATCCCGCAGTGCCTCATCGCCCTTTGCCTTGCCGCGCCCCTGGCGCATGCCGACGCGGTCAAGATTCCCGACCGTCTGCAGCACGCCGACAAACTGGTGTTCTGCGGCGCCATGGACTCGCCGCCGATGGGCTTCTTCGACGCCGCGCAGAAACCGGCCGGGGTCACCGTGGAACTGGGCCAGGCGATTGCCAAACGCCTGGGCGACAAGCCCATCGACTGGCGGGTGACGCCCTTCTCCGGGCTGATTCCGGCGCTGCTGGCCGGGCAGTGCGACATGCTCGCCGACCAGCTGTTCGACAAGCCCGAACGGCGCGAAGTGATCGACATGGTCAACTACATGTATTCCAGCCAGGCCGTGGTGGTCGGCAAGGGCAACCCCAAAGGCATCCATACCCTGGATGACCTCTCCGGCAAGAAAGTCGCGGTGCTCAACGGCTCCACCATCCGCACCCTGCTCGAAGCCCACAACGAAAAGCTCAAGCAGGCCGGCAAAGCGCCCATGCAGGTGGTGGTGTACAACTCCGACACCGACGCCTTCCAAGCCCTACGTATCCAACAGGCCGATGCCTACGGCACCACCCTGGAAACCGCAGGCTATTACCAGGGCATGGCCCCCGACCTGTTCGAGACCGGCGTGCCGGCCTTCGCCCGCATCCTCACCGGTTTCGGCTTTCGCAAGGACGACCCGCAGTTGAGCGCGGCGGTGACGCAGATCATCAAGGACATGCAGGCCGACGGCAGCTACCAGGCGCTGCTCGCCAAGTGGCACATCGAAGGCGACAAGCTGGACTGACCTGAGGCGACCACGATGAATTTCAATTGGGACGTGTTTTGGCAATACCTGCTGCGACCCAGCGACATCTACCTGTACGGCCTGTGGCTGACCTGCGTGATCGCGGTCAGCGCCATGCTCCTGGGGTGTCTGCTGGGCCTGTTGGCAGCCCTGATGCGGCTGTCGTCCAACCCGCTGCTGCAATATCCGGTGCGCTGCTACGTGTGGCTGATGCGCGGTACGCCACTGCTGGTGCAGATCGTGTTTCTCTACACCGCACTGGCCGCCGGCGGCATCTTCCGCTTCCAGGACCTGGACCTGGGGCTGTTCGTGCTGCCCGGCAACATCCAGGCAGCGATCATCGCCCTGGGCCTGAACGAAGGCGCCTACATGGCCGAGATCATCCGCGCCGGCATCGGCGCGGTAGACAAGGGCCAGTACGAGGCCGGACGCTCGCTGGGCATGACCTTTGCTCGACTGATGCGGCGCATCGTGCTGCCCCAGGCGTTGCGGGTGATCGTGCCGCCGCTGGGCAACGAGTTCAACGTGATGCTCAAGAACACCACGCTGGTCAGCGTGATCGGCGTTCAGGAACTGCTGCTGAGCACACAGATGGTCACCTCCGCGACTTTCCGGGTGTTTGAGCTGTATCTGGTGGTCGCGATCTACTTCCTGGCACTGACCACGCTCTGGGGCCTGTTCCAGCGCTGGCTGGAGAAACGTTTCGGGCGCGCCGACGGCCACGTGGCGTCGGCCCCACGACGAATGTTCGGCCTGCAGGCCATGAAACTGCTGAGGGGGCGCTGAGATGACCGGCACACATCACCCGGTGGTGATCCAGGCGAACGACGTGCACAAGTCGTTCGGCGAACTGCAGATTCTCAAGGGCGTGTCCCTGGAGGTGCACAAAGGCGAGGTGGTGGTGCTGATCGGCGCCTCCGGCTCCGGCAAGACCACCTTCATCCGCTGCATCAACCTGCTCGAGGACATCCAGGGCGGCAGCATCCGCGTCAACGGCGAGCTCATGGGCTACCGCGAGCGCCCTGACGGCAAGCGCGTACGTGACTCCGAAAGCAACATCGCCCGCCGCCGTCGCGACATCGGCATGGTGTTCCAGCGCTTCAACCTGTTCCCGCACATGACGGTGCTGGAGAACATCATCGAGGCCCCAACCGGCGTGCTCGGCGTGCCCCGCGCCGAGGCACTGGAGCAGGCCCGAGCGCTGCTGGCCCGGGTGCGCCTGAGCGACAAGGCCGAGCACTACCCTGCGCAGCTTTCAGGCGGGCAGCAGCAGCGCGTCGCCATCGCCCGCGCGCTGGCCATGAAGCCCCAGGCCATGCTGTTCGACGAACCCACCAGCGCCCTCGATCCGGAGACCGTTGGCGAAGTGCTGCAGGTCATGAAGGAGCTGGCCGAGGACGGCATGACCATGGTGGTCGTGACCCACGAGATGGGCTTCGCCCGCGAAGTGGCCGACCGCGTGGTGGTGCTGCACCAGGGCGAGCTGATCGAGCAAGGCCCGCCGGCCCAAGTGTTCGGCAACCCTCACCACCCGCGCACGCGGGAATTTCTCAGCCGCGTCCTGTAGAGGTCGACCCATGCGCACATCCCTGCCGTCCCTCGCCGCACTTGGCCTGTTGGCCTGCGTCAACGCCCAGGCCGACCAGTCACTGGTACGCTTCTACAACTGGTCCGACTACATTGGCCCCGACACCCTCAAGGCGTTCGATCAGGCCAGCGGCATCAAGGTCCAGTACGACGTCTTCGACACCAACGAGATGCTCGAAGCCAAGCTGCTCTCCGGCCACTCCGGCTATGACCTGGTGGTGCCGTCCAGCCAGTTCCTCACCAAGCAGATCAACGCCGGTATCTACCAGCCGCTGGACCGTAGCCAGTTACCCAACTGGAAGCACCTGGACCCGCGACTGATGCAACGCCTTGAGGCCGCCGACCCCGGCAACCGCTTCGCGGTACCCTACATGTGGGGCACCGTGGGCATTGGCTACAACGTCGCCAAGGTCAAGGCCGTACTCGGCGACAACGCGCCGGTGGACTCCTGGGACCTGGTGTTCAAACCGGAAAACCTGGCCAAGCTCCATCAGTGCGGTGTGGCCTTCCTCGATGCGCCGGTGAAGATCATTCCTCAGGCCCTGCACTACCTCGGCCTGGACCCCAACAGCCAGAATCCTGACGATTACCGCAAGGCCTCGGCCCTGTTGCAGAAACTGGCGCCGTCGGTGACCTATTTCCACTCCTCGCGCTACACCACGGACCTGGCCAATGGCGACATCTGCGTGGCGATCGGCTACTCGGGCGATGTCATGCAGGCGCAGAGCCACGCCAAGGAAGCCGGCAAGGCCATCGACATCCGCTACTCGATCCCCAAGGAGGGCGCCAACCTGTGGTTCGACATGCTCGCCATCCCGCGTGACGCGCAGAACCCCAAGGGCGCCTTGGCGCTGATCGACTACCTGCTGCGCCCCGAGGTGATCGCCAAGGTCAGCGACTACGTCGGTTATGCCAACCCCAACCGCGACGCCACCGCCCTGCTCGACCCCAAGGTGCGCGACAACCCCGGCATCTACCCCAGCGACGCGGTGATCGAAAAACTGTTCGTCTCCGCCGACCTGCCGCCGAAGATCCAGCGCGTGATGACCCGCGAATGGACCCGGATCAAGACCGGCCAATGACGGCTGCAGAGCCCTTTTTAAGAGTCCCCCGACATGCTTGATTTCTCCGCCCACGAATACCCCTACGCCTCCCAGCGCCAGAGCGTCTTCGCCCGCAACGGCATGGTCGCCACCTCGCAGCCCCTGGCGGCCGAGGCCGGCATCGCCATGCTGCGCGCCGGCGGCAACGCCATCGACGCCGCCATCGCCACCGCTGCCGCGCTCACGGTGGTCGAGCCCACCGGCTGCGCCATCGGCGGCGACGCGTTCGCGCTGGTTTGGGTCAAAGACCAGTTGCACGGCCTGGACGCCAGCGGCCGCGCCCCGGCGTCGCTGTCGATCGAGGCGGTGAAGGCTGCCGGTCACGACAAGATGCCCGTGCACGGCTGGCTGCCAGTCACCGTGCCCGGCATCCCCTCGGCCTGGGCCGCGCTGTCCGAGCGCTTCGGCAAGTTGCCCTTCGCCGACCTGCTGCAACCGGCCATCGCCCTGGCCCGCGACGGCTTCCCGGTGTCGCCGGTGGTCGCCCATCAGTGGCGCATTGCCCAGGACGAATACCAGGCGAGCCTGGAACGCGAACCGGCCCTGCAAGCCTGGTTCGACACCTTCCTGATCGACGGCCAGGCGCCCCAGGCGGGCCAGTTGTTCCGCAATCCGGCCCAGGCCCGCAGCCTGGCCGAGCTGGCCGAAACCCGCTGCGAAAGCTTTTACCGTGGCCCGCTGGCCCAACGCCTGGCCGACCATGCGGCGGCCAGCGGTGGACACCTGAGCGCCGCCGACCTGGCCGGCTACCGGCCCAAATGGGTCGAGCCGATCAAGCTCAACTACCGCGGCTATGACGTCTGGGAGATTCCGCCCAGCGGCCAGGGTCTGATCGCGCTGATGACCCTCAACATTCTCCAGGGCTACACCTTCGACCAGCGCGACAGCCAGCTCACCTGGCATCGCCAGCTCGAGGCCATGAAGAAGGCCTACGCCGACGGACTGCACTACATCACCGACCCCGAACACATGCGCATGGCCACCGAGCAGTTGCTGGGCGAAGCCTACGCCGCCCGTCGCCGCGCCGAGATCGGCGAGCGCGCCCAGGCCCCGCTGCACGGCGATCCGCACGCCAGCGGCACGGTGTACATCGCCACCGCCGACGGCGAAGGCAACATGGTCTCGTTCATCCAGAGCGCCTACCACGGGTTCGGCTCCGGCGTGGTGCTGCCCGACAGCGGCATCGGCCTGCAAAACCGCGGCTCGGAGTTCAGTCTCGACCCTGGGCACTCCAACGCGCTGGCGCCGGGCAAGCAGACCTTCCACACCATCATCCCGGGCTTTCTCAGCAAGGACGGCGTGGCGGTCGGTCCATTCGGCGTGATGGGCGGCTACATGCAGCCCCAGGGCCATGTGCAGATGGTGATGAACCTGGTGGACTTCGGCCTCAATCCCCAGGCCGCCCTGGATGCCCCGCGCTGGCAGTGGCTGGGCGAGATGAAGGTCGGCATCGAACAAGGCGCCTCGCGAGATCTGGCCTTCGCCCTGGCCCGGCGTGGACACCAAGTGGAAATCGCCCATGACCTGACCGATTTCGGCCGCGGCCAGATCATCGTGCGCGACCCTGTCACGGGCGTGCTGTGCGGCGGCACCGAGCCGCGAGCGGATTCGCATATCGCGGTCTGTTGAACCGCGGCGTGGCGCTGACAGCACTTCGGCTGCCAGCGTCCTGTCGCCTAGGCGACAAGCAGCTTTTGCGAACCGACCTACAGCGCGGCGCGCCTACTTCACCTTGCAGGAGCAGCTTCCTCCTCAGAAAATTCGCAACCGATCCATCGCCCCCCAGGCGTGCGGTCGTGGCTGAACTGACTGAATGGAATCTGACCTGCCCATGAACGCGCTAAAAACCAAACTGCTCGACGCCTACCGGCGAACCCCCGTCTCACATCGTTTCTACCTCGCATCGATAGTCCTCTACCTGCTCGGCTTCGCCTGTCACCTGAAGACTGGGCTTCCTTCGCTCACTGCGCTCACCGGCCTGACCAGTGCGTTGGTACTGTGCGGATTCATCGCTTGGTGCCTGCCTTTGACGCGTTGGGTGCACGCCGCCTGGGAAAGGCCCGTCGCAAAAACGCCCATCATCTTGCTGCATTTGCTGGCGCTGCTGATCGCCACTGCCTGCGCCCGATTTGCGGTGGCCGAGAGCCTCGGCCTACCGCCACAAAGCTTCGATCTCACGGTCGGCTTCCTGGCTGCGCTGTTCTATCTCCCGGCCTGGTTGGCGGTGGTGGGGATCCTGCTCGGACTGGCGGCGGTAATGATCATGATCGTCGCCTTCGCCACCCTGCCCTTCGAGGCGGTGTGGCAACAATTGGCCTTTTTGATCAACCCGTGGCGAAGCAAGCCTATGACCGGGCCGCCCCGCCAGATGATGATCTTCCATGGTCTGGGCGCCCTGTATGCCGGCGTTCTTCTTTCGACGGGCTATAGCTACGCCACGGAAGATTTCAGCGCGACCTTCAAGACGCTGGTAACGGTCGTCGCGTTCAAGAGCGACTTCCACCAAACACCGAACTATCCCGGCTATCGCTCCGGCGAGTACGTACATCCCTTGGAGAATGGCTATATCGCTTTCGTCCGCAGTCAAGACGACCACAGCACGGTGTTCGGGGTGAGGTCTCAGGCGGCAGATGCAGCGGAGGTCGAAATTGGAACATTGCCAGGGCCTGGCTCGTTTCTGAAATCACTGTTTCAGTAGGAAGGCCGACAGCCGCCGAGTCGTGGAAAAGCGGCAGACAGACTGCCGCCTCGCATCCTGTCATTCGCCGCGCTGCTTCATGGTTTCACGATACAGTGCGATGAACGGCGCCTCGGCCGGGTCGATGCGATCCATCTCGGCTGCAATTCGATGCCAGTAGGGATACTGCGGTGCAATGCGAGTAGCTTGCTCGATCTGTGCCAGATCCTCGGCCGTCAGCACCAGATCCACCGCCTGCAGGTTGTCTTGCAACTGCTCGAGCGAGCGGCCAGCAGTGATCACACTGGTGATGCCCGGGCGGTCCTTGAGCCATGCCAGGCACACCCGCGCCGGCGAACAGCCGTGGCGCTGACCAACTTCGATCAAGGTCTCGATGATGTCGTAGGCGCGCTCACGGTCATGCACGTAGGGTTCTGGCCAGTTATTACCCTGGCGTGTGCCTGGCGGCGTCTGCTGACCACGGCGCACCTTGCCGGTAAGCAGACCCTCGCCCAGCGGCCCCCACACCAGGGTCGCCAAGCCTTGGTCCAGCGCCATCGGCAGCAGTTCGTACTCCGCCTCGCGTGCCTCGGGGGTGTAATAGATTTGCTGCGACACCGGCTGTTGCCAGCCATTGAGTCGCGCGCTGCCCAGGGTCTTCATCATCTGCCAGGCGGTGTAGTTGGAAGTGCCGAAATAGCGGACCTTGCCGCTCTGCACCAAGTGTTCCAGCGCCGCCAGGGTTTCCTCCACCGGGGTGATACCGTCCCAGTTGTGGATCTGGTACAGGTCGATATGGTCAGTGCCCAGGCGCTTGAGGCTGGCCTCGCAGGCGCGGATCAGGTGATAACGCGAGGCACCGCTGTCGTTGGGGTTATCCCCCATCGGGCTGCGCGCCTTGCTGGCGAGAATGATCGACTGACGTTTGGCACCCAGTGCTTTGCCGACGATTTCCTCAGCCAAACCGTGAGAGTACAAGTCAGCGGTGTCGACCAGGTTGACCCCCGCCTCGAACGCCAGGTCGAACTGACGTCGAGCCAGATCAACGTCCACACTGCCGGTTTTCTCGAATGCGCCACGCCCACCGAATGGGACCGTGCCCACCACCAGCTCGGATACCAACAGGCCAGTGTTGCCGAGTGCTCGATACTTCATGGGGTACCTCCGTTGAAAGACACTTGGAAGTACCGACGCAATCGCGAGCTGAAACGTTCAATCCGATCAACATCGCCTGGTTACCGAGCGTCGCGGCTGGCCGCAGCATCCTCGACGCAGATGCAAAGAAGCGTCGTGGCTACTGGCCAAGGACACGGGTCGCAAGCAAATAGAGCGCCGGCCCTTATGATCAGGGCCGCATCAAAGGCTCGATACCGATCCAGCGCTTGACCGGATGATGACAAAGCTCCAGCGGCGGGATCTCGATCCTGCGCCCCTGAACCTGCAGCTCACCCAGATGAATAGTCCATTTGGAGTCCGGTGCGAACTTATCCGTCGGAAAAATCACGTACGTCGAGCCATAACGTGTGTTGTTGGTGATCTTTGGAATCAGCCGGTGCACTTCATCACTGTTGATGTCGTACGGCGAAGGCCGAGCGTCGCGCTCGTCTTTCCATGGATAGTCGTAGGTCTCGTTGCTCCCCACGTACACTTCAGGCCGCGCTTTGAGCTGTGAGCCGTCCTCGAAAGTGATGTACGCCTGTCGGCTGTCGTACAGCATCGGAATCGGTGCTTCACCGCGACTGGAGGTAGACGTGGGCCGGCGCCGGTCCTCGTTGTAGGCGATCAATTGCACGTAGAACTCCGCTCGCTTGTATTGCTCGCCGGGATACTGCACATGCAGCACCTGCTGGAACGGCTGGTCGCTCCAGCGCGCAGCATGATCGTAGAGGTAGGTTTCCAGGTGAAGCGTGGTTTCGTCTTTGGGGCCGACTGCTTTGAACTAGAACGCGGACTGGCACAGGTCCGCGTAGGCTGGCCGTTCGCGCTGCCAAGGTACGCAGGCAGTGAGCGAGGTAACAACGAGAACCAGCGGGAGCAATAGTACGCTGTAGGAAGAGTTCATGACCGGCCCTGGTCCGCAGCTCAAACGTCAGATTTTCCAGGCCCGCGGCGACGCTGTCCAGACAGCCATTTTGCTATCATCGCCCGCCAGACTCCGACACAACCGTCTCCACAGGAGAGGCCGCATGACTATCGACTGGAGCAATTTCACGCCATGGGCGTCACTGGCCGGCGGCGCGCTGATCGGCCTGTCCGCCAGCCTGTTCATCGTCGCCAACGGCCGCATCGCTGGCATCAGCGGCCTGCTCGGCAGCGTATTGCAGCGCGGGAGCGAGGGCTGGAGCGAAAAAGCCCTGTTCCTGCTGGGTCTGCTGTTGGCACCGCTGCTGTGGGGACTGTTCACCGTGCTGCCTGAGATCGACATCCACGCCAATTGGCCGATCTTGGCCATCGCCGGCCTGCTGGTCGGCATCGGCACGCGCTACGGCGCGGGCTGCACCAGCGGCCATGGTGTGTGCGGTATTTCTCGCCTCTCGCCTCGCTCGCTGCTGGCCACCCTGTGCTTCATGGCTGCTGGCTTTGCCACGGTCTACCTCATGCGCCACGTGCTGGGGGGTTGAAGATGCGCAGATTAACCGCGCTTCTCGCTGGGCTGATCTTCGGCTTCGGCCTGCTGCTCGCCGGTATGGCCAACCCTGCCAAGGTACTGGCGTTTCTCGATGTGACCGGCACCTGGGACCCGTCCCTGGCGTTGGTGATGGCCGGTGCCATTGTTGTAGCTGCAATCCCTCTGAACTGGGCGCGTAAACGCACGCACTCGCTGCTCGGCGCACCCATCCAATTGCCCAGCAAACGGGCGCTGGATGCCCGCCTGGTGGGCGGCAGCCTGCTGTTCGGCGTGGGCTGGGGATTGGCCGGGCTCTGCCCTGGGCCGGCTGTAGTGCTACTGGCAACGGGACGTTGGCAGGTGCTGCTGTTCGTGACGGCGATGCTGTTTGGGATGTGGATCTTCGCGCAGTTGGAGAAGCGGTAGACGTCTTGACGACTGTTTCTTGGAGAACGTCTTTCGCAGAAAAAGAAAGAGGGCCGCATCGCGGCCCTCTATGGCATTGACTCGCTAAAGATTATCGACGCCTCACAGGTCTTTCTTCACCGTCTTGTCGATGTGCTTGCCTTCTTTGTGGCGTTCTTTGTTCAGGTGATGAGCGCCCTTGTCGATTTCCTTGCCATCATGTTTCGCACCCTTGTCCACTTCGCGGACATCATGCCGGACGCCCTTTGCCACCTCGCCTTCCGCCTGTGCCATGGACACCGTCATGAGGGTGGTCAGGGCAATCGCAATCGCAGCAACCGTTTTCTTGATCATGTCAGCACTTCCTTCGAGGGGTATATGTTCTTGGGTCTTGCACGCTGAATGTAGCCGAAGACAGACACGAAAAAAGGTAGGTAAACGGGGTTTAATCTGGGGTGAGTTTGCCAGGATCGAAAACGGAGATGATTGACGAGCGACGATGAGCTGGAGCGGCTGATGGATGGGGACTCTGGCTGAAGTCGTTGTGGGCTTGGAGTCGTGAATAAGATGAACGTACCTTCATCCGTGCAGGGCACGCACAGCGCTCAAAAATGCAGATCGAGCCGTAGGTATCAAAACGCGAACCAGTGAAAAGGGCTGCAATGCAGCCCTCTTGCAACATAGGGATCAATGATCAAATCTGACGGTCAGCCCGGCTTCTGATGAGACAGGGCTTTCTCTGCCTGGTCAGCACATTTCTTGTAATCACCAGACTTGTGAGCCTCTTTTGCCTGCTGGTGCTCATGATGGCCATTACCTGTGAAGGTAGCTTCAGTGGCATCTTTCAGTTTGTCCAAAGCAGACTCGCACTTGTGGCGATCCTCTTTGGCCATTGCGATACCAGGAAGCAGAACTGCGCAGAACAACAGTGCTAAGGTCTTCTTCATAAGGCAGTTTTCCTTGATCGACTAAGCGGTAAGATCAGAGATGCTTTTTGGCTTCTTTGTCGAGGTGCTTGTCTTCTTTGTGGCGCTCTTTGTCGTCGTGCTTCAAACCTTTGTCGATCTCCTTGTCGTCGTGCTTGACGCCCTTGTCGATTTCTTTGGCATCGTGATCGACACCACGGTCAACGTCACGGACGCCGTCTCGAACATCTTTGGCAACATCGCCTTCGGCATGAACGAGCGAGGTGGCCATGAGCGCGCTGAAAGCGACAGCGGTGAGGGTCAAGGTCCGTTTGAACATAGGTACTACTCCTTACAGGTATTGAGAAATAGGGATATGTCATCTGACCGTAGACAAGATTCGGAGGGCGTCAAGGGAGCTGTCGTGTTTGCTATAGGTCCATTTGCTCCACAGTAGGCATCCGCTCCCGACTGAGGTACAGATGCCGCGCTCTCACGGGGTGCGAGCACTATCGATCCACCTCAAAAAAGGATCGGGAAGATGGCGAGACAATAGCCGGGTACATCACGGAGAACATGACCAAAAGCTAATAGAAGGGGCACGAGGATGTGCTCGTGTCTGGGGTCGAAGCGAACTTCGATATGGGTGACAATGCTTGAAAAGATTGCGCAGGTTGTGCGCGGCTTTTGTGCACAAAAGCCCATAAAAAAATCCAGCCACCGCTAAGTGACTGGATTTCTTGGAGTATTTTGGTCGGGACGGAGTGATTCGAACACTCGACCCCTTGCACCCCATGCAAGTGCGCTACCGGGCTGCGCTACGCCCCGACATCATTCTCTATACCGCTGAGAACGGTGAAGAATTTAACCTAACCTTTTGAATAATGGAAGCTTTTTTTCAAAAATTTTCCATCGCTCAGTCGACAGATCACTTCTTCAGCACCACCAGCACATCCTCCAACTCGACAATCATCTGCCGAATCAGCTGCTTGTACTGGGTCGTATCATCCTTGGCCTCATCACTGGAGAGCCGCAAGCGCGCCCCGCCAATGGTGAAGCCTTGGTCATACAGCAAGGCGCGGATTTGCCGAATCATCAAAACGTCCTGACGCTGATAATACCGCCTATTACCGCGACGCTTGACCGGATTAAGCTGCGGGAACTCTTGTTCCCAATAACGGAGCACGTGCGGCTTTACCGCACAGAGCTCGCTCACCTCACCAATGGTGAAGTAGCGTTTCCCCGGAATGGGGGGCAGCTCGTCGTTATGACTTGGTTCCAGCATAGGCCTCAACCCGGGCTTTCAGTTTCTGCCCTGGACGAAAGGTGACGACACGGCGAGCGGTGATCGGGATCTCTTCCCCGGTTTTGGGGTTGCGGCCCGGCCGCTGGCGTTTGTCGCGAAGATCGAAGTTACCGAAACCGGACAACTTGACCTGCTCGTTCTCTTCAAGCGCATGACGAATTTCTTCGAAAAACAGCTCGACCAGCTCCTTGGCCTCGCGCTTGTTCAGCCCCAGCTCCTCGTACAGCCTTTCGGCCATCTCAGCTTTCGTCAGAGCACCCATGCCGTTATTTCCTTAACGTGGTGTTCAACCTGTGTTCGAGCGAGGTGAGGATATTCTGCAAGCTGGCGTTCACCTCATCGTCGTTAAGAGTGCGCGATGGATGCTGCCAGGTCAAGCCGACCGCCAGGCTTTTTCTATCAGGATCAATGCCTTTACCCTGGTAGACATCAAACAGCCTGAGGTCTGTGAGCCATTCGCCTGCATTGTCACGAATCAATTCAAGCACCGCGCTCGAAGCAACCTCTCGGCCTGCAATCAATGCCAGGTCGCGACGGGTTTCAGGGAACTTGGACAGCTCGCTGAACTTCGGCAAGCGGCCTTCGACCACATCGCCCAGCACCAACTCGAAGACGAACACCGGACGCTCCAGACCCAGCGTCCTGGCCAGTTCCGGATGGATGGCGCCCACATAGCCCACTTCCTTGCCGTCACGCTCGATACGGGCGGTCTGACCAGGGTGCAGGGCCGGGTGGTTGCCTGCGCTGAAGGTGAAGTCGGACAGCGCACCCGAGTAGCCCAACAGAGCCTCGACGTCGGCCTTGACATCGAAGAAATCGACGCTATCACGGCCGTTGGCCCAGCCTTCTGGCAGGCGACTTCCAGTCATCACGCCGGCAATCATCGGTTGCTGTTTGAGGTCGCCCAGTTGTCCAACGAAGCGCAGGCCGCTTTCGAACAGACGCACGCGATCTTGCTGGCGGTTGAGGTTATGCTGCAGCGCCTTGATCAGACCCGGCCACAGCGACGCGCGCATGGCGGCCATGTCGCTGGAAATCGGATTGGCCAACAGCAGCGGTTCGACACCTGGCGTGAACAGCTCGAACAACTTGGGATCGATGAAGCTGTAGGTGATCGCTTCTTGGTAGCCGCGGGCCACCAACAGACGACGCAGAATCGGCAGCTCGCCGCGGGCTTCCGAACGGGCCTTGGGTGCCAGGCGCGCTTGTGGATAGCGCACGGGCAGGTTGTTGTAACCGTACAGACGCGCCAGCTCTTCGATCAAATCGACTTCAAGGCTAATGTCGAAACGATGACTCGGGATCTGGACAGTCCACACCCCTTCCCCATTGGACTGAGTTTTCAGCTCCAGGGCATTGAGCAACTGCTCGACCTGGGCAGGATCCATGTCCATGCCGAGCATCTGGCTGAGGCGCTCAGCGCGCAGGGTGACCGGCGCGACCTTGGGCAGGTGTTGCTCGCTCACGGCTTCGACAATCGGGCCGGCCTCACCGCCTACGATCTCCAACACCAAGCCGGTAGCACGCTCCATGGCTTCGCGGGCCAGTTGCGAATCGACTCCACGCTCGAAACGGTGCGAGGCATCGGTGTGCAAGCCGTAGGAGCGCGCCTTGCCAGCGACGGACACGGGCTCGAAGAACGCGCTTTCCAGGAATAGATCGCGGGTTTTCTCAGTATTGACGCCACTGTGCTCACCGCCCATCACACCCGCGATGGCCAGGGCGCGCGAGTGGTCGGCGATGACCAGCGTGTCGCTACGCAGTGCAACCTCCTGACCGTCGAGCAGAACCAGCTTCTCGCCCTCCTCGGCCATGCGCACGTGGATGCCACCATTGATCTCGGCGAGATCGAAGGCGTGCATGGGCTGGCCGAGCTCGAGCATGACGTAGTTGGTGATGTCGACAGCGGCGTCGATGCTGCGCACATCACTGCGACGCAGGCGCTCGACCATCCACAAGGGTGTGGGTTTGCTCAGGTCGACGTTACGGATGACGCGCCCCAGATAACGCGGACACGCGGTGGGGGCGCTGACTTCGACCGGGCGTACTTCGTCATGGACTGCCGCCACGGCAGGCACCACTGGGCGGGTGACCGGGACGTCGTACAGGGCGCTGACGTCGCGCGCCAACCCCGCCACCGACAGGCAATCGCCACGGTTGGGGGTCAGGCCAATCTCGATACTGGCGTCATCCAGGCTGAGGTACTGGCGGATGTCTTCGCCCACAGGCGCATCGGCAGCCAGCTCCAGCAAACCGTCGTTTTCTTCGCTGATCTGCAGTTCAGCGGCCGAGCAGAGCATGCCGAACGACTCGACGCCGCGCAGCTTGGCCTTCTTGATCTTGAAATCGCCCGGCAGTTCGGCGCCAATCATGGCGAAGGGGATCTTGATGCCGGGGCGAGCGTTGGGCGCGCCGCAGACAACCTGGAAAGTCTCCTGGCCGTTGCTGACCTGGCACACACGCAACTTATCGGCGTCCGGATGCTGTTCGGTGGCGAGAATCTCACCCACCACGATACCGCTGAACTGGCCAGCCGCCGGCGTAACACTGTCGACTTCCAGGCCGGCCATGGACAGGCGGGCGACCAGTTCGTCACGGGAGACATGCGGGTTGACCCAACCGCGCAGCCACTGTTCACTGAATTTCATGCTGTTCTCCTGAAGATTGCGTCGAGGTGTGGCCTAGCGGAATTGCGCCAGGAACCGCAGGTCGTTGTCGAAGAACAGACGCAAGTCGTTGACGCCATAACGCAGCATGGCGAGGCGTTCGACACCCATGCCGAAGGCGAAGCCGGAGAATTCTTCGGGATCGATTCCGGACATGCGCAGCACGTTCGGGTGGACCATGCCGCAGCCCATCACTTCCAGCCAGCCGGTCTGCTTGCACACACGGCAGCCTTTGCCGGAGCACATCACGCACTCCATGTCGACTTCGGCGGACGGCTCGGTGAAGGGGAAGAACGAGGGACGGAAACGCACCGCCAGTTCTTTCTCGAAGAACACCCGCAGGAATTCCTCGATGGTGCCCTTGAGGTCGGCGAAGTTGATGTCGCGATCAACCAGCAGGCCTTCGATCTGGTGGAACATCGGCGAATGGGTGATATCCGAGTCGCAGCGATAGACCCGGCCTGGGCAGACGATGCGGATCGGCGGTTGGCTGCTTTCCATGGTGCGTACCTGCACCGGCGAGGTGTGGGTACGCAGCAACATGTTGGCATTGAAATAAAACGTGTCGTGCATCGCCCGGGCCGGATGGTGGCCGGGGATGTTGAGCGCTTCGAAGTTATGGTAGTCGTCTTCGACCTCTGGACCTTCGGCGATGCCGTAGCCGATATGAGTGAAGAACTGCTCGATGCGTTCAAGGGTGCGGGTGATCGGGTGCAGGCCACCGGTGGTCTGGCCACGACCTGGCAGCGTGACGTCAACGCATTCGGCGGCCAGGCGAGCGTTCAGCTCAGCTTCTTCGAAGGCAGCCTTACGGGCGTTGAGCACGTCGGTGACGCGTTCCTTGGCGTCGTTGATCAGCGCTCCGACCTTGGGGCGCTCTTCGGCGGGTAAGTTGCCCAGGGTCTTCATCACCTGGGTCAGTTCGCCCTTCTTGCCGAGAAATTGGACCCGGATCTGTTCCAGGGCATTGATGTCTTCAGCGCGCTCCACGGCCTCAAGGGCCTGGGAGACCAGCGCGTCCAGGTTTTCCATGTACAGACTCCAGATACGAAAATAGGGGAAGAGCTTTGAAGGCTCTTCCCCTATCGATGACGTTTTACACCCGCCGGCACGGTGTGCCGGTGGATGATTGTCGCGGGTACTTAAGCCAGAACGGCTTTAGCTTTCTCGACAATCGCAGCAAACGCCGCTTTTTCGTTCACTGCCAGGTCGGCCAGAACCTTGCGGTCGATTTCGATCGACGCCTTTTTCAGGCCAGCAATCAGACGGCTGTAAGACAGACCGTTGGTGCGGGCACCGGCGTTGATACGAGCGATCCACAGAGCGCGGAACTGACGCTTCTTCTGGCGACGGTCGCGGTAGGCGTACTGGCCTGCCTTGATGACCGCTTGCTTGGCAACGCGGAATACGCGCGAGCGTGCACCGTAGTAGCCTTTAGCCAGTTTCAGAATTTTCTTGTGACGCTTACGAGCGATGACGCCACGCTTTACACGAGCCATGAGTAACTTCCTCTATCTTTGACCGAAATTAACGTACGCGCAGCATGCGCTCGACTTTTGCCACGTCAGACGGGTGCAGCAAGCTGGCACCGCGCAGTTGACGCTTACGCTTGGTCGACATTTTGGTCAGGATGTGGCTCTTGAAAGCGTGCTTGTGCTTGAAGCCGGAAGCTGTTTTCAGGAAACGCTTCGCAGCACCGCTCTTGGTTTTCATTTTTGGCATGTTGGAACTCCGCATTCGATAAAATTACACAATAATCATCAGGCCTGCCGTGCCCGGGAGATTACTTCTTCTTTTTGGGAGCGATGACCATCATAAGCTGGCGTCCTTCCATCTTAGGATGCTGTTCAACGGAACCGTATTCGGCAAGGTCGGCTTCGACCCGCTTCAACAGCTCCATGCCCAGCTCCTGGTGGGCCATCTCGCGGCCGCGGAATCTCAGAGAGATCTTGGCCTTGTCCCCATCGCTAAGGAAACGTACCAGGTTGCGTAGTTTTACCTGGTAATCCCCTTCTTCCGTCCCTGGACGAAACTTGATTTCTTTAATCTGGATCTGTTTCTGGTTT
Organism: Pseudomonas sp. SC11; assembly: GCF_047039205.1. Classification (NCBI taxonomy): domain Bacteria; kingdom Pseudomonadati; phylum Pseudomonadota; class Gammaproteobacteria; order Pseudomonadales; family Pseudomonadaceae; genus Pseudomonas; species Pseudomonas sp. SC11. The sequence continues at coordinate 3,503,465 of NZ_CP178183.1, forward strand.
TTCTTCGCTTCGTTGGCTTGCTTCTTCTTCTCGAAGAGGTGCTTGCCGTAGTCCATCACCTTGCAGACAGGCGGGACAGCGTCGGCGGAAATCTCCACCAGATCCAGCTTCGCTTCATCAGCGATTCGAAGCGCTTCATCAATCGAGACGATGCCAATCTGCTCGCCGTCAGCGCCAATTAACCGAACCTCGCGTGCCGAGATATTCTCGTTGATCGGGGCTTTCGGTGCAGTTCGTTTATCGTTTCTCATTTCACGCTTAATAGTCATTACTCCGATTCTTGGCGACCACGCCGGGAAACCGCATGCGACAGGAGCTCAACGAACTGGGCGACGGGCATGGAGCCCAGGTCTGCGCCTTCGCGAGTCCGCACAGCGACGGTTTGCGTTTCGACTTCGCGATCCCCTATAACCAAAAGGTACGGGACCTTGAGCAAAGTATGCTCGCGGATTTTAAAGCCGATCTTCTCATTTCTCAAGTCGGACTTGGCACGGAAACCGCTACCGTTCAGGGATTTTTCCACTTCAAGGGCAAAATCAGCCTGTTTGTCGGTGATGTTCATGATCACCGCCTGGGTCGGCGCGAGCCAAGCCGGGAACACACCAGCATAGTGCTCGATGAGCATGCCGATGAAGCGCTCGAACGAGCCGAGGATGGCGCGGTGCAGCATCACCGGACGCTTGCGCGCATTGTCTTCGGCGATGTAGCTGGCGTCCAGGCGCTCCGGCAGGTTCGGGTCGTACTGCAGCGTACCGCACTGCCAGTTACGACCCAGGCAGTCGCGCAGGGTGAACTCGATCTTCGGACCGTAGAAGGCACCCTCGCCTGGCTGGTACTCCCACTCCAGACCGGATTCATTCAAGGCGTCTGCCAGCGCACCTTCAGCGCGATCCCACAACTCTTCGGAACCGACGCGCTTGACCGGACGAGTGGACAGCTTCATGGCGACATCGGTGAACCCAAAGTCTTTGTACACGTCCAGGGTCAGCTTGATGAAGTCGGCCGCCTCCTTCTTCACCTGCTCTTCGGTGCAGAAGATATGTGCATCGTCCTGCACGAAGCCACGCACACGCATGATGCCGTGCAGCGCACCCGAGGGCTCATTGCGGTGGCACGCACCGAATTCCGCCAAGCGCAGCGGCAGGTCACGGTAGGACTTCAGGCCCTGGTTGAACACCTGCACATGGCAAGGGCAGTTCATCGGCTTCACCGCGTAGTCACGATTCTCCGACGACGTGGTGAACATGTTCTCGGCATAGTTGGACCAGTGCCCGGAACGCTCCCAAAGAATACGGTCGACCACTTGCGGGGTCTTGATTTCCTGGTAGCCGTTCTCACGCTGAACCTGACGCATGTACTGCTCGAGTACTTGGTACACCGTCCAGCCGTTGGCGTGCCAGAACACCATGCCTGGAGCCTCTTCCTGCAGGTGGAAGAGGTCGAGCTGCTTGCCGATCTTGCGGTGATCGCGCTTTTCAGCTTCTTCGATACGCTGGATATAGGCCGCCAACTGCTTCTTGTCAGCCCAGGCGGTGCCGTACACACGCTGCAACTGCTCATTCTTGGCATCGCCACGCCAGTAGGCGCCAGACAACTTGGTCAGCTTGAACGCTTTGAGGAAGCGCGTGTTCGGCACGTGCGGACCACGACACATGTCGACGTATTCTTCGTGGTAGTACAGGCCCATGGCCTGTTCGTCCGGCATGTCTTCGACCAGACGCAGCTTGTAGTCTTCGCCGCGGGCAGTGAACACATCGATGACATCGGCACGTGGAGTCATCTTCTTGACGACGTCGTAGTCTTTGTCGATCAGTTGATGCATGCGCTGCTCGATGGCGGCGAGGTCCTCGGGCGTGAAAGGACGCTCGTAGGCGATGTCGTAATAGAAGCCCTCGTCGATCACCGGGCCGATCACCATCCTGGCGGTGGGGTACAGCTGCTTCACCGCGTGGCCAATGAGGTGGGCGCACGAGTGACGGATGATCTCCAGTCCCTCTTCGTCTTTGGGGGTGATGATCTGCAGGGTGGCATCGCGTTCGATCAGGTCGCACGCGTCGACCAGCTTGCCGTCTACCTTGCCGGCCAGGGTGGCCTTGGCCAGGCCTGCGCCAATGGAGGCGGCGACTTCGGCTACGGTTACGGCCTTGTCGAATGAACGTTGACTGCCATCGGGAAGAGTAATGGTGGGCATGGCGCCTCCTCTCCTAGTGGTGACCCCTACCAAAGGTCACGTGGGTTGGGATGAGCCAGTACAAGATCCGACCTGACTTTCCCGTGGGAGAGCCTGCCTCACAGTGGCAGAAGCCTTTCGGCCTTTCAGGGACGAACCAGAGTGACTGGAAAAAAGTTGCGAGCTGCAAGGGTTGAGCTGCAAGCCGGGCATGCTAGCACGCAGGTTGCGGATATCGCAGAAATATTTGGAAATTACACGGCAGGGGTGAACTTGTGCGGAAAAAACCCTATCAGACGGACTGAAGCATCCTACTCTTGATGAGACCTAAACCAAGGAGTGTCTGGTTATGCGAGTTCAGTCTCTTCTGGCCGCGTGCGCTGCGAGCGTCTTGCTGCTGCCGCTGGCTGCCCATGCAGGTAACTTCCCACCAGGCGGGGAACAGGAGTTCATGGCTAAATGCCAAGTGGCCGCCACCGCCCGGGGGGTGAGCGCGACTGAAGCCAAGCAGCACTGCGAATGCGGCGCGACCGCCCTGAAAGCGAAGCTAAGCGACAAAAAAATCCAGGATCTCGACAGCAATAACGGCGTAGATGTGTCGTTGAAGCAAGAGGCGGAGAATGTTGTGAAAGCGGCCTGCAGCAAGGGCGAAGATAAATCCTGACACGCCGCTGGTCACGCATTCTTTGCGGTAGATCAGTATCGAGCTAAGGTAAACGGCGCTACATAAGCAGAATTAGACTATGATGTTGCCGGTGCGCATGTAGCCCCGGCCACATTGCACCACTGAAAAACTAAATGTTCTGGAGATTCACCTCATGTCCAACCGCCAACAAGGCACCGTCAAATGGTTCAATGATGAAAAAGGCTACGGCTTCATCACCCCAGCTGGCGGCGGCGACGACCTGTTCGTTCACTTCAAGGCCATCGAAACCGACGGCTTCAAGAGCCTGAAAGAAGGTCAAACTGTTTCCTTCGTCGCCGAAAAAGGCCTGAAGGGCATGCAGGCTGCTCAGGTTCGTCCGGAGTAATTCGGTCGCTGCAGAAAAAAACCCGCCTTCATCGGCGGGTTTTTTTGTGGGCGACTGTCACTCAGCCACAGTTGGCGCGTACCACTCTGCCCTGCTGATCGACATTCAGGTTCAGACGCTCGGAACGGTACTCAAGCGTAACCACGTCCTGCGGCTTGAGGATTCGCGCGATCTGCGCACCACTGGCTTTGCGTGCCTGCTCGAGCAGCTCTGGCGTGCCGGGCTTGCCAACAGTGAAGTCGGCGCCGCTGGCGCTGCAACGGCCATCGCCGCCTGCTGCGGCAACAGGGGCAGTACCGGCAGCATCAGACGAGCCACCAGTGCTGCAGCCGGCCAGTGCCGCTGCAACCAGCAGGGCTGCCAGGGAAACGCGAGTACGGAACATGAATCCTCCTAATCGATCTTGGGAACTGTCATATGCGACCGTGATGCTTACAGTTCGTTGCAAAACCGCCTAAGTCTGCCTCAGCCCATCAAGCGAAGCGAAATGCAATCGTGACGGGATTTTGCATCGCACCCTTGGTGGCAGCACGCTGGGGACTTATGCTTAGGTCGCAGCGCGCCGACAGCACAGGCATGGTCTACTGGCGCGCCGTGGAGTGCGTCAGCCTCCTCCCTCCGACCCAGGCTCCAGCAGCTTCGCGAGTACATCCATGAACAGCCACAGTATCGTCGCCGACATCAAGGTCAAATGGGCCGAGGGCCAAAGTGCCTACAGCCCAAGTACACCGGAGGAGCTGCTGTTGATCGCCGTCGACCTGCTGGTACGCGAACGCGGTGGGGAAGCGGCACGCGGCTTCATCGAACAGGTGTTCGAGCGCTACGCGCCGCAAACGATCATTTCAAACGAGCCAGGCGCGCGCTGAGCAGGTCGAAGAAGCCCTGCGCATTGCCCTCTTCGATCCAGTTCACATTAGCCGGCTGCTCCAGCACGCCATACCAGTCGGCCACCGTCTGACCGAAGGTCGGCCCTTCACGGCTGTCGACGCTCATGTGGACCTGCCGCCCACTGAACAGCCCCGGGTCCAGCAGGTAAGCAATGACTGTGGCATCGTGCACGGGGCCGCCGGTCATGCCGTATTTGTCGATGTCGTACTGAATGTAGGCATTGAGAATGTCGACCACCTTGTGGCTGGCGTCGTTGCCAACGGCGGCCAGTTGCTTGAGCCGTGCATCGCTGGTGATGATCTTGTGGGTCACATCCAGCGGCAGGTACGTCAGCTTGACGCCACTGGCCAGCACCACCTCGGCCGCGTGCGGGTCAGCATAGAGATTGAACTCTGCCACTGGGGTGATGTTGCCGCCGTTGAAATGGGCGCCGCCCATCACCACCACTTCCTTGATGCCCTTGACGATCTCCGGCTTCTGGATCAATGCCAGGGCCAGGTTGGTCTGCGGGCCGAGCATGGCCAGGGTAATGCTGTGGGGCTCAGCCGCATCGAGGGTATCGATCAGGTATTGCACAGCATTGCCGTTGGCCAGCGGTTGACGCGGCTCATGCACGGCGACACCGGTCAAGCCCTCTTCGCCGTGGACGTTGGCCGCGTAGATCGGCGTGCGCACCAGTGGCCGCCCTGCCCCGGCATACACCGGAATGTCTTCGCGCCCGGCCCACTCGCGGGCCAGGCGGGCGTTGCGCGAAGTCTTGTCCAGGCGCACGTTGCCAGCGACGGTGGTGATAGCGCGGATCTTCAGTTCCTCTGGCGAGGCCATCGCCAGGAACAGCGCCACCACATCATCGGCACCGGGGTCGGTATCGATGATCAAATCGCGCGGGGCGGCGAAGGCACCGGTGGCGGCTATCGTGGACATCAGCACTGCTCCTTGTAGCAAACGTCTGATTTTTTCGATCGACATTCAGCTCGTCTCCTTCAGCTTGGTTAACAACTCCGACCCGGCAAGCGGACCGCACGAACAATACGGTTCAAAAAGTCACACCGGCAATCAACGCGATGTTGCTGTAGGGCTTGCACTCACCACTGCGAATCACCGCCCGCGCCCGTCGGCTGAGCACCTTGAATGCCTCGTGCGACAGACGCTCGCGCGCGCCCAACAGCCCCAGCGCATGCTGCTCCTCGACCGCCACCAACCCCGGCGGCGAAGCCTGGAACATCTCATCAGCCAGCACATGCCGCTCTACCTGCATCTCACTGAGCACCACACGCAGCACGCTGGCAAAATCCGGAATGCCTGGCGTCAAGGCCAGATCGATCACCTCGACTCCCGGCGGCACGGGCAGACCGGCATCGCCGATCACCAGCACATCGCCGTGACCCAGTCCGGCGATGGTGCGCGACAAGGCGATATTGAGCAACGCGGTCTTCTTCATGGCGCCAGCTCCGCAAGATGCGGGATCGAAGGCTGCGCCCCCACGCGAGTGACCGACAACGCCGCAGCGCGCTGGCCGCGCACGATCGCTTCACCCTCCTCCAGGCCGCAGGCCAACCCGGCAGCGAATCCGCCGACGAAGGTGTCGCCGGCCGCCGTGGTATCCACAGCATTCACCCGATTCGCCGGGAAGTGCCGGTCACCTGCTGCGCTGACAAACAGCGCACCCTGAGCGCCGAGCGTCACGATGACCTTGCCCGCCCCCCACTCACGCAGGCGCTCGGCCGCACGACGGGCGCTGTCCAGGTCCGTGACTGGCAGGCCGGTCAGTGCCTCGGCCTCGCTCTCGTTGGGAATCAGGTAGTCGATATGGGCGAACCAATCTGTCGGCAGTTGGCCGCTGGTCGGTGCTGGATTGAGAATCACCGTCTTGCCCAGTTCGCGGCCGCGGGCCAATGTCCAGGCGACCGTGGCCGGCGGCACCTCCAACTGGCAGACAACCACCTCGGCTTGCTGCAGCAGGGCGTCAAAGCGCTCTACCGACTCGGCGGTCAACTGACCGTTGCCACCGGCAATGATGACAATCGCATTCTGACTTGCAGCATCCACCACGATCAGCGCCAGACCGCTGGACACGCCTTCGCAGATGGCCACCGCCTGGCAATCGACACCTTCGTCCTGCAACGCTTGGCGCAGTTGCTGGCCATAGGCATCGTCTCCGACATTACCGATCATCGCTACGCTGGCGCCCAGACGCGCCGCGGCCACGGCCTGATTGGCGCCCTTGCCACCGGGAGCGGTGAAGAAACTGTCGCCGGCGAGGGTTTCACCGCCTCGCGGCAAACGCTCGGCACGGGCCACCAGGTCCATGTTGAGGCTGCCGACCACTACGACCTTGGCATGCATGGGTGTTCCTTAACGGTAATCATTGAACAGATCCGGGCGCGGCCCGGTGGATTCGCGCAGCACGATGCGCGGCGCGACGATACGTTGCTCACCCGCCTCGCGGCGCAGGGTGACGATGCGCGACAGCAGCAATTGCGCAGCACTGTCACCCAGCTCACGGATCGACTGGCCGACCGTGGTCAGCGGCGGATACACATAACGGCTGAGCTCGATGTCGTCGAAGCCGATGACCGACAGTTGACCCGGCACGTCGATGTTGCGCTCGGCCGCCGCCCTCAGCACGCCGAAGCCGATCATGTCGTTGCCGGCGAAGATCGCCGTGGGCCGCGCACCATCGAGCAACTGCGCGGCCGCTGCGTGACCACCAGGGCTGGTGAAGTCGCAATGCAGCACCTGCTGCTCGGCGACCGGTAGCCCTGCCTCAGCCATGGCCCGGCGAAAACCGTTGACCCGCAATTGGCTAACCCCGGTATTGGCCGGACCACCGATGCAGGCAATGTCGACATGTCCGAGTTCGAGCAGGTGCTGGGTGGCCAGATAGGCGCCCAGTTCGTGATCGATACGCACCACATCGGTGTCGACGCCCTCCAGCGCCCGGTCGACCATGACGATTGGCGTACGCACGGCAGCCAGGCTCTGGAGCAGGTCCAGATCCTCGCCCACCGAGGCGACGATCAAGCCGTCGATGCGCTTTTCCAGCAGTACGCGCAGGTAATTACGCTGCTTCTTCGGGTCGTCGTCGGAGTTGCACAGAATCACGCAGTAACCGTTGCGCTCGCAGCCGTCCTCGATGCCACGGGCCAGCTCGGCGAAATAGGGGTTGACGCTGCTGGGCACCAACAGGCCGATGGTGGCCGTGCTGCGCGCCTTGAGCGAACGCGCCACGGCGCTGGGCACATAGTCCAGCTCGGCAATGGCGGCCTCGACCTTCAACCGTACCGGTTCGCTGACCGGACGGGTCTTGTTCAGCACATGGGACACGGTGGTGTAGGAAATCCCCGCCAGTGCCGCCACGTCTTTGATGGTAGCCATGGTTCAGTTCCGCCGAGTCGCGCGCCGGCTGCGGTAGGTGTCGAGGACCACGGCGATGACGATCACCGCACCGGTGATGATGCGCTTGGTCGGCTCGGAGGCGCCGATCTGCGCCAGGCCTGCGGCCAGCACGGAGATAATCAGCACGCCGAAGAAGGTGCTGATGATCGAGCCGCGTCCGCCCATCAGGCTGGTGCCACCGATCACCACGGCGGCGATCACCTGCAACTCCAGACCGGAGCCGGCATTGGGGTCTGCCGCCTCCAGGCGGGAAATCTGGAACAACGCGGCGAGCCCGGCGAGCAGGCCCATCAAGGCGAACACCAGCACTTTATAGGGGCGCGGATCGATACCAGCCAAACGCACCGCTTCTTCGTTGGTGCCGATACCGATCAGGTAGCGGCCGAATACGGTGCGAGTGAGCACCAGTTGTGCCAGCAGGATCACCAGCAAGGCAATGATGAACGCCGGCGAGATGCCGAACGCAATGGGGTCGGAGAACCAGGCGAAGGCATCGCCAATGTAGGCAGTGCGCGAGTCGGTGAACTGATAGGCCAGGCCCCGCGCCATTTCCAGCACGCCAAGCGAGACGATGAACGAGGGAATGCGCCAGGCCACGGTCACCGCGCCGGTGATGCTGCCGGCCAGGGCGGCGATGGCCATGCCCAGCAGCGCGGCGGGCACCACGCTCCAGCCCCAGCCAAGAATGGCGACACTGACGGTGGACGCCGCCAACGCCAGCACCGAGCCGACCGACAGGTCGATGCCTCCGATGATCAGCACGAAGGTCATGCCGACCGCCAGCACCATCAGGTCGGGAATCTGATTGGCCAAGGTGCTGAATGTGGCGTAGGACAGGAAATGGCTGCTGAGGAACGAGAACAGCACGATCATCGCCAGCAAGGCGCCCGCCAGCCCCAGGTAAGTGCCCAGGCCGAAGTAGGTGCCGGAGCGGCGAGCCGGCTTGCTGCCAGCGGAGTCGAGGGTGGGAGTTTTCATGCGTCCATCCTGGGAGCTGCCTGATGCAGCAGTGCGTCACGTTTCTGGTAACCGGCGAAGGCAGCGGCGAGGATCTGATCCTGGCTCCAGCCATCACGGTCGAAGGTCTCGATCAGGCGACCGGCCGAGAGCACGGCGATTCGGTCGCAAATCAGCATCAGTTCGCGCAGGTCGCTGGACACCACCACCAGCGCCTTGCCCTGACGCGCCAGCTCGGCCAACAGGCCATAAATGTCGAACTTGGCGCCCACATCGATGCCGCGGGTCGGCTCGTCGAACATCAGCACCTGGCAGTCGCGCTCCAGCCAGCGACCAATCACCACCTTCTGCTGATTGCCCCCGGACAGCTCACCCACCGCCTGGGCTGGGCTCGCGCTACGGATACGCATGGCGGCGATCTGTCGTTCAGCCAGTCCGCGCTCGGCTTGTGCGTCGAGCACCCCGCACCGGGACACTGCCCCCAGGTTGCCTAAGGCCACGTTGGCGCTGATCGAGTGCGGCAGCAGCAAACCTTCGCCCTTGCGGTCCTCGGTGATCAGGGCAATCCCCGCGCGCACGGCGGCCTTCGGCGAATCGATGGTCACCGGGCGCAGGGGCTGGCCAAGCTGAATACAGCCGCTGTCGGCACGATCAGCGCCATAGATCAGCCGCAGCAGTTCGGTGCGCCCGGCACCGATCAGACCGGAAATGCCGAAGATCTCCCCGGCGCGAACCTCGAACGAGACATCGCGCACTTTATCGGCACGATTCATGTGTTCGACCTTGAGCAGCGGCGCGCCGATCTCCCGGCGACCCAGGTCGATATGCTCGCCCACTTCGCGGCCGACCATCAGGTTGACCAGCTCGTTGCTGCTGTAACGGGCGATCGGCTCGGCGCACACCAGCTTGCCATCGCGCAACACGGCGATGCGTTGCGAAACCCGCTGCAGCTCTTCCAATCGATGGGAAATGTAGACGATGGCCACGCCGCGCTGACGCAGACGCTCGATCTGGGTGAACAGCAGCTCAACTTCGCGAGCCGTGAGCATGGCCGTGGGCTCGTCGAAGATCAGTACGTGGCAATCGCCAATCAGGTTGCGGGCAATTTCGACCATTTGCTGATGGCCGATGCCCAGCTCGCCGACCGGAGTATCGGGATCGATGGCCTCCAGCCCCACCTGCGCCATGGCCGCCGTCGCCAACTGGCGCAGGCGCTTCTGGCTGATCCAGCCGGCGCGACTGGGCAAGTTGTCAAGGAACAGGTTCTCGGCGACGGTCAGGGTCGGCAGCAGGTTGAGCTCTTGCATCACCATGCGCACGCCGAGCCGCTCGGCCTCGCTGCGGCTAGCCGGGCTGTAGGGCTGGCCGCGGTAGCTCATGTGCCCGGTGGTCGGGGTTTCCAGGCCACTGATGAGCTTGGACAGGGTACTCTTGCCGGCACCGTTCTCGCCGGTCAGGGCAAGCACCTCGCCGGCATGCAACTGCAAGGTGACATCGCCAAGCACGGGCTGGGCGTAAGTCTTGCCCAGCCCGCTGACGGCAAGCACCACTTCATTGGCCGATACGGACATGGCCACTTCTCTCCTGAATTGACTCTACGCGCCCCGCGAGGCGCGCAACGGTCACTCGGTGATCAACTTCACCGGGGTCTGGATCACATTGTCGGCATCGACATCGGGCTTCTCGCCTTTGACCATCTTCAGCGCCGCCTGAATACCGAACACCGCTTGCTGGCTGGCGGCCTGATCGAGGGTGGCGAGTACCCGGCCATCCTTGAGCATCGGTTTGATCGCGTTGATGTTGTCGTACCCGACCACCTGCACTTTGCCGGCCTTGCCAGCCGCGCGCACGGCCGAAACCGCACCCAGCGCCATGCTGTCGTTGCCGGCCAGCAGCGCTTTGAGGTCGGGGTATTCATTGAGCATCGAGGCGGCGACCGCATTGCCCTTGTCGATTTCCCAGTTGCCGGACTGCACCGAGACGATCTTCATCTGCGCAGCGTCCATCGCATCCTTGAAGCCTGCGGTGCGCTGCTGAGCATTGGTGGTGGTCGATACGCCTTCGATGATGCCGACTTCATCGCCAGCCTTGAGTTTTTCCTTGACCAGGTACTCGCCGACCATACGTGCACCCTTGCGGTTGTCGGGGCCGACGAAGGGCACGCTGATACCCTTGCTCTTGAGCAGCTCAGGATCGAGGCGGTTGTCGATATTGATGACCACGACGCCGCGGTCCATGGCTTTCTTCACGGCCGATACCAGCGCTTTTGAATCGGCCGGCGCGATGACCAGCGCCTTGGCACCCGCATTGACCATCTGTTCGACGATGCGGATTTGCTCACCGGTGTCGGTTTCGTTCTTGATACCGTTGGCGATCAGCTCGAATTCATCGGCATGGCTTTTCTGATAGTCCTTGGCGCCGTCTTCCATGGTGCGGAAGAACTCATTGGCCAGCGACTTCATGACCAGCGCCACTTTCGGTTTGTCTTCGGCGTGCGCCGCAGGCAGCGAGACGGCAAGCGAGAGTGTGGAGAGTACGGCAATGGCCAGCAGACGGCCGGGGAATGGCAATTTCATGGAATCAACTCCGAATCTTGTGTTTTTTATCGGATCGCAAACGTTTGCGTTCGCTCACTATGAGAACGGTGGTCTGTTTTGTCAAATGACATCGCGCCAGACGCTTGCCGCTGCATTCACGGAGTTTATCCGCCTGAAGAGTCGGAATGCCGAATAACTTTCATCGAACCGTTCGGGACTTCGAACATAAACAGCAGCGGGGTCTCACGGGTAATCACTGCCCTGTCGCATTTGGGCTCACACTTCCCGCTTTGGTACGGAACATGCCTACATTGCAGCGCGAATAAAACAACCATCTCATTTGGAAGAGAGAAGAAAAATGCAGACCGCAGCACTCAAGACCCTCGCCCCCACTGCCCTCGCCCTGCTCCTGGCCCTGCCGCTGTCGGTCAGCGCGAAAGAAGCCGAGCAGCAGCAGAAGCTCGCCAACGTGGTCATTCTCGCCACCGGCGGTACCATCGCCGGTGCCGGCGCCAGCGCAGCCAACAGTGCCACGTACCAAGCCGCCAAGATGGGCATCGACAAGCTGATCGCCGGCGTACCGGAACTGGCCGACATCGCCAACGTGCGCGGTGAGCAGGTGATGCAGATCGCTTCGGAAAGCATCAGCAACGACGACCTGCTCAAACTGGCCAAGCGCGTCGCCGAGTTGGCCGACAGCAGCGACGTCGATGGCATCGTCATCACCCACGGCACCGACACCCTGGAAGAAACGGCCTACTTCCTCAACTTGGTGGAAAAGACCGACAAGCCGATCGTGGTGGTGGGCTCCATGCGCCCGGGTACCGCGATGTCCGCCGATGGCATGCTCAACCTCTACAACGCCGTGGCTGTGGCAGGCGACAAGCAGTCGCGCGGCAAAGGCGTACTGGTGACCCTGAACGACGAAATCCAGTCCGGTCGCGACGTGAGCAAAGCGGTCAACATCAAGACCGAGGCCTTCAAGAGCGCCTGGGGTCCGATGGGCATGGTGGTCGAGGGTAAATCGTACTGGTTCCGTCTGCCGGCCAAGCGCCACACCCTCAACTCCGAGTTCGATATCAAGCAGATCAGCAGCCTGCCCCAAGTGGACATCGCCTATGGCTACGGCAACGTGACCGACACCGCCTACAAAGCCCTGGCCCAGAACGGCGCGAAGGCGCTGATCCATGCCGGTACGGGCAACGGCTCGGTCTCGTCGCGGGTCGTGCCGGCCTTGCAGGAACTGCGCAAGAATGGCGTGCAGATCATCCGCTCGTCCCACGTCAACCAAGGTGGTTTCGTGCTGCGTAACGCAGAACAACCCGATGACAAGAACGACTGGGTAGTCGCCCACGATCTGAATCCGCAAAAAGCGCGGATCCTGGCGATGGTCGCAATGACCAAGACCCAGGACAGCAAAGAGTTGCAGCGAATCTTCTGGGAATACTGATTGCCAATGGGCGCAAGGCTGGTGCATCGGGCACTGGCCTTCGCCTCATCGACCTGTCGAGTGGGCGAACCTACGCCAGCGCTCACCCTGCCCTCTACCATCAGCAGCTACAAAACCTGAGCTTATACCCGACACGCTGTTGCGAAAAAACTGACGGTGAAATACTGTACGCACATACAGCAAAACAAGGAAAAGCTCCATGGCCAGTCCCGCCGCTGCGCTCAGCAGCTACGCGCAATTGGGCACCCGTATCCAGAAGATCATCAACAGCCCCATGGCCCAACGCAGCCGCGCCGCGCTGATCTTCCGCCTGGAACATGAGTCGCCCGACGATTGGGAAACCCTGCTCGGAGAAATTGCCGAGAACGACAACGTCACCCTTGCCCACCGCGACGATGGTGGCATCCAGATCTTCTGGACCGTTCCCAAGGACGACTGATACTGCCTGCCTTACCCCACCTCCCCCGACTACCGAACGATGATGTTGCGTTGACCCATGAAAAGACTGTTGTCCGTTGTTGCCCTGCTCCTGTTCGTCACCACCCCCGCCCTCGCCGCCCCTCCAGCGACCTTCGCTGAAGCCAAGGTGGTCGCCAAACAAAAGATTTACCTCGACCAGGCCAGCAGTGCCATGGGTGACCTGTACTGCGGCTGCCAATGGACCTGGGTGGGCAAATCCGGCGGGCGCATCGATCCCGCCTCCTGCGGCCTGCAGCCGCGCAAGCAAGCCAACCGCGCCGAGCGCACCGAGTGGGAGCACATCGTGCCCGCCTGGACCTTCGGCCATCAGCGCCAGTGTTGGAAGAACGGTGGCCGCGAGCACTGCGTGGACGACGATCCGGTGTTCCGCGCCATGGAGGCCGACCTGTTCAATCTGTATCCGGCCGTAGGCGAAGTGAATGGCGATCGCAGCAATTTCAACTACGGCATGGCTTCTGGAGTCGGGCCGCAGTACGGCCAGTGCAAGACCCGCGTGGACTTCAACCAACGGGCTGCCGAGCCGCGCGACGAGGTCAAGGGCTTGGTGGCGCGTACCACCTTCTACATGTTCGATCGCTACGGCCTGAACATGTCGCGCCAACAACAGCAACTGCTGATGGCCTGGGACAAGCAGTACCCCGTCTCAGCGTGGGAGCGTGAACGCGACGGTCGTATCGCTGCGGTCATGGGCCATGGCAATCCGTTCGTCAGCGGCGAGCGACGCTGGGTCGCTGGCTACAAGACCGTCGGCGATGGCGTGGTCAGCCGCCTGCCCGACACCCCGGCCAAACCCTCGACCCCGACGCCGCAGCCCAAGGCGGGAACGGGGTCGGCTGGCATGATTGTCGGCAACCAGAACAGCCGGGTCTATCACCTGCCCACGGGCTGCCCGAGCTATGGCCAGGTATCGGCGAAGAACCTGGTGACATTCGAATCCGAGTCCCAGGCCCAGTCGGCGGGTTATCGCAAGGCCGGCAACTGCCGCTGAGCGCTGGGAGCGATGATTCGAGGGCCGCTTGGCGGCCTTTGGATCAGGCGATGACGACCTGTCCGTCGGCCAGCCCGTGGCTGGCGACGCCCACCAAGGTCACGCTGTCGGCCCCGAAACTGAGCAGCAGATCATCGCCCGCCCGGCTCAGGTGATCGCGCCAGTCCGGCAGCGCAGTCCCCCCCTCCACACCGATGAACACCAGTCGATCCTGCGCGCTGAAGTCCAGCACACGATCCTGGCCGAAATGCCCGCTGAACAGGAAGGTGTCGCGTCCAGCACCGCCACTGAGCATATCGTTGCCGGTGCCGCCGATCAGTACGTCGTCGCCGGCACCTCCTGCCAGCCGGTCATCCCCGGCCAAGCCGAACAACCAACTGCCCTGCGAACCGGCCTGCAGGTGATCGGCGCCCTGGCTGCCTTGCAGCGACAGCGCGTAGGGTTCGACTTTGCCGCTGCTCAGTAGCCCCTGCTCCGTCACCGCATGGGACACCTCCTTGCGCAGGAGCATCAGGCTGGCTTCTTTGCTGACCAACGTCTCGACGTTGCGCACCAGGCTGATACCGCCGGCGGCATCGCGCACGTAGAGCGTGCCCTGGCCATCGCGGGCAATTGCAAAGCTGGCCAGCGCATGGTCGAGCTGCAAGGTGTCATGACCCGAACCACCGTCGATCATGTTGAAGCCGCCGCCATCGCGGAAGGTATCGTTACCCGCGCCGCCGTCCAGGTAATCGTTGCCGCGTCCGCCCTGGATCAGGTCATCCTGGCTGGAGCCGACGATGAAGGTGCTGCCAGTGTGAGGCTCGGCATTGCGATTCAGATCCTGGACCCAGGTCGAGCCGCGGGTGACGTCGGACAAGTTACTGACCACAACGGTCGAGTCGCGGCGGGTCCATTGATAGAACGGCGAATCGACGACCCTGCTCAGGCCGTCGGTGTAGGCACCCGGCAGGTGCGAAAGCCAGGTGGCGATGTTACCGATGGAGAACGGCAGCAGATTCCAGGCGTCGGAAGCGTAGTGATCGTTGAAATTGACGAGGTTATCGGTGGTCGAGGGCTTGGCGGCATCGTGCACGCCCAGCGTGGCCCAGGTCACCGAGGTGCCGTCGAGCACGCGGAACACCGGATCGTTCTCGTAGCCGATGTTGAGCACTTGGCTGGCATCGGCAGCCTGGGTCGGCGAGGCAAAGGCCAGATAGCGGGCCTGCTGATAGAAACCGTCCCACCGGCTGGCGCTCAGGTCGGCCAGACTGTTGACCGCCAGCCCGCCCAGGCTGTGTCCGGTGACGGTGATGTCCGCGCCGGTGAGGCCATGGGCACGGGCCAACGTGGCGACATCGCCGAGCAGGCGATCGAAGGCGTTGCCAGCATAGTTACGCGCATAGTCGGCCGGGCCAATGGCAGCCAGCAGGTCGTTGATGGCATCGCCGAGGGTATCGCCGATGAGGTTTTCCCGCGGGCCGCTGGTGCCGCGAAAGGCGATACCGATGGCACTGAGTTGACCCTCGGCGCCGTAGCGACCCAGCACCTCCACCTGCGCGCTGGTATAGCCCGCCGCCTCGCCATGGAACGTGCCACGGGCATCGGTCTTGCCCTGATAGCCCAGTTGCGCGGCGCTGATCGGCGTCCATCCGGCGGCTTTGACCTGCGCCAGGGCGCGGGCTTCGGCATCGGGGTTCCAGGGGATGCCAGGGATCACGCCTTGGCTGTCGGTACCACCGATCAGCGCCTTGACCAACGTCGCCGGCAAACCCAGGCCGAAGCCGTGTTTCTGGTAGCCGGCGATGAAGCCATCGTCGATGGCGTGATACGCGTAACTGGCCAGCATCAAGGCGTCTTTGAACAGCGCAGATGAAGTCGCGGAGTCGAGTTGACGGTAATCGAACAGTGGCATGGGTGACGTCCTTGTAATGAGACAGAGGAAAGGCCCGGTGACATCGTCCACTGACACATCCGGGTCATCTGGTAACGCTGGCACGAGACCGGTGAGTCAGCCAACCCTGCGGCACTGACGTTCATGCCAAATCCAAGGACATATTCGCTGACTGCAAAACTGTACATACATACAGATAAAGCTTGCGTGAGCGCGTTGGCTTGCCCATCCTAGCGTCCATCGTCTCTGATCAAGCGTTCACCGCCATGCGTCTTTTTCTCTGTGAAAAGCCTTCCCAAGCCAAGGATATCGCCAAGGTACTGGGCGCCAACCGCAAGGCCGACGGCTGCTGGCAGGGCACCGATGTGTGCGTGACCTGGTGCATTGGCCACCTGCTGGAAACCGCACCGCCAGACAGCTACGACGCCCGCTATAAACGCTGGACGCTGGACGACCTGCCGATCATCCCCGAACGCTGGAAGATGCTGGTCAAGCCCAAGACCGCCAGCCAGTTCAAGGCGGTCAAGCGCTTGCTGGGCGAAGCCCGCGAGTTGGTGATCGCCACCGACGCCGACCGTGAAGGGGAAATGATCGCCCGTGAATTGGTCGAGCACTGTCGTTATCGCGGCCCGGTCCAGCGCCTCTGGCTGTCGGCACTGGACGACGCCTCGATCCGCAAGGCCCTGGGCCAGTTACGCCCAGGCAGCGACACGTTCAGCCTCTACCATTGCGCGTTGGGCCGCTCCCGGGCGGACTGGCTGATCGGCATGAACATGAGCCGCTTGTTCACGCTGCTCGGGCGTCAGTCGGGCTA
Organism: Pseudomonas sp. SC11; assembly: GCF_047039205.1. Taxonomy (NCBI): domain Bacteria; kingdom Pseudomonadati; phylum Pseudomonadota; class Gammaproteobacteria; order Pseudomonadales; family Pseudomonadaceae; genus Pseudomonas; species Pseudomonas sp. SC11. Next base: position 3,520,052 of record NZ_CP178183.1, read on the forward strand.
TCAAGGCGTGCTGCCAGTGGGCAGGGTACAGACCCCGACGCTGCGCTTGGTCGTGGACCGTGATCGCAGCATCGCCGACTTCGTACCCGTGGCCTATTGGGCCATCGAAGCGCAGCTTTCCCATGCCGACAGTCTGTTCAGCGCGCACTGGCGCGCGCCCCAAGAGGCTTGCGACGACCAGGGCCGCTGCCTGAATCAGGCGCTGGCCCAGCTCGCGGCGAGCCAGATGCAGGCCGCTGGCAGCGCCCGGGTACTCAAGGTGCAGACCGAGCGCGTACGCGAGGCGGCGCCGCTGCCCTTCGACCTCGGCACGCTGCAGGAGCTGTGCTCGAAGAAGTTCGGCCTGGGTGCACAGGAAACCCTGGATATTGCCCAGGCGCTGTATGAAACCCACAAGCTGATCACCTACCCGCGCAGCGACTGCGGCTACCTGCCTGTCAGCCAGCACGCGGAGGCGCCCGCCATTCTCACAGCGCTGCAACGTGCCGACTCAAGCCTGGCCCCCCTGCAGCCGTACCTGCAGTCAGAGCGGCGCTCGCGCGCCTGGAACGACGCCAAGGTCAGCGCCCACCACGGCATCATCCCGACCGTCGCAGTCAGCGATCCGGCGCGCCTGCCGCCCAAGCACAAGTCGGTCTACACGCTCATCCGTGCACGCTACCTGGCGCAGTTCCTGCCCCACCACGAATACGACCGTACTCAAGCCGAGCTCGAGTGCGCTGGCCATGCGTTGCGCGCAATCGGCAAGCACATCGTCGAGCCCGGATGGCGCCGCGCCTTGCCCGAGGCCCTGAGCTCGACGACCAAGTCCTCCTCGGCCACCGCCACCAAGGGTCGCGAAGCCCCGCCAGTTCAGGTGCTGCCCTCACTGAAACAAGGTGACGACTGCCCACTTCAGGAACTGCAACTCAAGGACCTGTGGACCCAGCCGCCCAAGCCCTTCACCGAAGGCGACCTGATCAAGGCGATGAAAAACGTCGCCAAGCTGGTGGACGACCCCAAGCTCAAGCAGAAGCTCAAGGAGACCACCGGTATCGGTACCGAAGCCACCCGCGCCAGCATCATTCAAGGCCTGCTCGATCGTGGCTACCTGATCAAGCACGGCAAGGCCCTGTCGGCCACTCCCGCCGCGTTCAGCCTGATCGACGCGGTGCCCAAGGCGATTGCCGACCCTGGCACGACGGCCATCTGGGAGCAAGCGCTGGACATGGTGCAGAACGGTGAAATGAGCCTGGACGAATTCGTCACGCGCCAGTCGGCCTGGATGGGCAAGTTGGTGCAACGCTACGCGGGCATGCGCTTGACCATAAACGGGCCACCCGCGCCCGCCGCCGGCAAGGGCGCGCCATGGAAGAAGAAACGCCGCAGCTCAGGCAAACGCAAGACCACGACAGGCACCGCCGATACCGGCAAGAGCAAAAGCACCGGACGCCGTACCCTCAAGCCGCGCTGAGCCACTGGCACGTGCCGACAATCGCCAGTCACGGGTGTGTCGTCGGCAAGCCGCGGCGCGTCTTGTAGACCAGTTCCCCAGCTCCTTTCCAATCGCTTTCGCAGGCCCCCATGCAAGCACTACTGCAAGAGATCCTCGATCAAGTCCGCCCACTGCTCAGCCAGGGCCAGGTCGCCCAATACATCCCCGCCCTCGCTCAGGTCGACCCCAACCAGTTGGGCATCGCCGTGCAGAGCCTGGACGGCCAGTTGCACTGTGCAGGCGATGCGCGAACGCCCTTCTCGATCCAGAGCATCTCCAAGGTGTTCAGCCTGGTACAGGCGATCAACCACAGCGGCGAGGCCATCTGGTCGCGACTGGGCTACGAGCCCTCCGGGCAGGCGTTCAACTCGCTGGTCCAGTTGGAGGTGGAGAAAGGCCGCCCGCGTAATCCGTTCATCAACGCTGGAGCGCTGGTGATCTGCGATATCAATCAATCGCGTTATGCCACACCGACGCTGTCGATGCGCGACTTCGTCCGGCGCCTGGCGGCCAATCCGCGTATCGTCAGCGACGCAGTGGTCGCCGAATCCGAGTATCAACACCGCGCCCGCAACGCCGCCATGGCCTACCTGATGCAGGCGTTCGGTAATTTCCACAACGATGTCGATGCCGTGCTGCGCAGTTACTTCCACCATTGCGCGCTGTCGATGAGCTGCGTGGACGTGGCCCGAGGCTTCGCCTTCCTGGCCAACAGCGGCTACTGCCCACACAGTGGCGAGCAGGTACTGAGCCCTCGTCAGGCACAGCAGGTCAACGCGATCATGGCCACCAGTGGTTTGTACGACGAGGCTGGCAACTTCGCCTACCGGGTTGGCCTGCCAGGCAAGAGCGGCGTAGGCGGCGGTATCGTCGCCGTGGTGCCAGGGCGCTACAGCATCTGCGTGTGGTCACCTGCGCTCAACGCCTCGGGCAACTCACTGGCCGGTATGCGCGTGCTGGAACTGCTCAGCGAGCGAATGACCGGCTCGGTGTTTTCCGCCGTGGCGCAGGAGCTGGCGCGCTGACGCTGTGCTCTTGCTTCGAGTAATCGGTTATCGGGTAAGCTCAGCGCTACCTGTGCAACACGCCAACTCGAACAAGGACGATCACATGCTGCGAATACTGGGCAGGGCAAGTTCGATCAACGTACGCAAGGTACTGTGGACCTGCGCCGAGATAGGCCTGCCCTTCGAGCGCGAAGACTGGGGCTCAGGCTTTCAGCCGACTGCTACAGCCGAATTCCTCGCTTTGAATCCCAATGCCATGGTGCCCGTCATTCAAGACGGCGACGTGACCCTGTGGGAGTCGAATACCATCATTCGCTACCTGGCCAACCGCTACGGTCACTCCACGCTCTATCCCGACACCGCGATTGAGCGGGCGCGGGTGGATCAGTGGATCGACTGGCAAGCGAGCGACCTCAATCGCGCCTGGAGCTATGCCTTCATGGCGCTGGTCAGGCAATCCCCAGCGCATCAGAACCCCCAAGCGCTGGCAGCCAGTACCGGCGAGTGGTCGCGCTACATGCAGATACTGGAACGGCAACTGACAGCCACCGGTGCCTACGTCGCCGGGCAGACCTTCTCACTGGCGGACATTCCTATTGGCCTGTCGGTCAACCGATGGTTGGAAACGCCTTTGGAGCATCCTGCGCTGCCGGCCGTGGCGGATTACGCGGCACGTTTGGGTGAACGGGAAGGCTACCGACTGTTCGGCCGCAATGGCCAGCCCTGATATCGCCGCCCTTGACTGGCAACCGCGCGTCTCGGCCAGTACCATGGCCGCTCGCGCGCGACGTTTTGCCGCGCTCTTGCCCGCTGCCTGAAAGCCGTCCCATGCCCTTCGAACTCACCGTAGAACCGCTCACCCTGCTGATCCTCACTGCAGTCGCCTTCGTCGCCGGTTTCATCGATGCCATCGCCGGCGGCGGCGGGCTGCTCACCACGCCCGCCCTACTCACCGCCGGCATGCCGCCGCACCTGGTGCTGGGTACCAACAAGCTGAGCTCGACTTTCGGCTCGGCCACTGCAAGCTTCACCTACTACCGCCGTAAGCTGTTCCATCCCGCCCAATGGCGTCGGGCGATTCTCGGCACACTGGTCGGTGCATTGATCGGCGCGGTGGTTGCCCACTACATGCCTGCCGAGTGGCTGAACAAGATGCTGCCGGTGATCGTTTTCGCCTGTGGCCTGTACTTGCTGTTCGGCGGCACGCCCAAGGCCCCCCTGGACGCTGAAGCCCCGATCAAGCGGACCTGGCAGTTCCCACAAGGCTTCGGCCTGGGGTTCTACGACGGTGTCGCCGGCCCTGGTACCGGCGCGTTCTGGACCGTGAGCACGCTACTGCTCTACCCCATCGACCTGGTCCGCGCCAGCGGTGTGGCGCGCAGCATGAACTTCGTCAGCAACATTGCAGCGCTGACGGTGTTCATGGTTTCCGGGCAGGTGGATTACATCGTCGGCCTGGCCATGGGCCTGGCGGTGATGGTCGGCGCGTTCTTCGGCGCTCGAACTGCGATCAGCGGCGGCAGCAAGTTCATCCGTCCGGTCTTCATCGCCGTGGTACTGGCGTTGACCGTGCGCCTGGCCTGGCAGCACTGGTTCGGCCAGGCCTGACTCAGAGGCGACGGCAACAGCCGCCGCGGCCTCAGTTGGGCAGCGTCGGCTCGGGCAAGCCCAAACGCCGCGCGACATACAGGTCGATCAAGTAGCGCGCGATGGAACGATTGGCCGGCAGCGGCGGCAGGTCATGCACGTTGAACCAGCGCGCATCTTCGATTTCGTCCGGCTGCATGACGATCTCGCCGCCGGCATACTCGGCGTGGAACCCCAGCATCATCGAATGCGGGAACGGCCAGCACTGGCTGCCCACATAGTGAATGTTACCGACCTCCACCGCGACCTCCTCGCGGACCTCGCGCACCAGACAATCTTCCGCCGACTCGCCCGGCTCGGCAAATCCGGCCAAGGTGCTGTATACCCCGCTGACGAAACGCGGCGAGCGCGCCAACAGCACCTCGTCGCCCCGTGTCACCAACACGATCATGCTCGGCGAGATGCGCGGATAACTGCGCAGGTCGCAGGCCAGGCAGTGCATCGCCCGTTCCCAGCGGATCTGCGTCATCGGCTGGCCGCAGCTGCCACAGAAGCGATGCTCGCGGGCCCAGGTGCCGATCTGCGCGGCATAGCCAAGCAGCTTGTAGGTCTCGAAGTCGCCTTCGAGCATGAATGGACGCAGGCCGCGCCAGGTCATGCCAGGCACGTCGGTGGCGCTGCGCAGTTCGAGGAGGAAGACGGGCTCGCCGTCGAAATGGCCGATGCCGTGCTCGCAGAGCACGTCCAGCCCTTGGCGCTTGAGCCAGTCGCGTGGAAACAAGGCACCGTTGTCATCCACCAGGAACCCCGCCGGGCTGCGGGCGACGGCCCAGCCACCGGCGATCTGCGGGTCGAGTACTGCGGTAGTCCAGCGTGCTGACATGGTCATGGTCCTTCAGGCACGTACGTCGAACGGCTCAGTCGGCGAACGTCGGTTTCTGTTTATTCATGTGGGCCGCCACCGCGACCCGCAAGTCCTGCGATTGCAGCATGGCAGCATTCCAGGTGGCGATGTACTGCAGGCCATCGTCGATGCTGTGGTCACGCATGTAGCTGATCATCTCCTTGGTGCCTGCCACCGCCAGCGGCGATTTTCCGGCTATGTCCCGGGCAATGTCGAATACCGCTTCAAGCAGGGCCGAGGCCTCTTCGTGCACCCGATTCACCAGGCCGATGCGCAGTGCCTCCTGGGCATCGATCATGCGGCCGGTGTAGGCCAGCTCGCGCATCATGCCGTCACCGATGATACGCGGCAAACGTTGCAGCGTGCCGACATCGGCCGCCATGCCCATGTCCACTTCCTTGATCGAGAACTGCGCATCGGCGCTGCAATAGCGCATGTCGCAAGCCGACACCAGATCGATGGCGCCGCCGATGCAATACCCCTGGATCGCCGCCAGTACCGGCTTGCGGCAGCGGTCGACGGCATTGAACGAGGCTTGCAGACGCAAGATGGTGCGACGCAGCAGGCGCGCATTGCGGCCCACATCCGGGCCCATCTCGCCGGCCAACGAGGCCAGCATCATCAAGTCGATACCCGAGGAGAAATGCTTGCCCGCCCCGCTGATGACCACTGCCCGTACCGATTCGGTGTCGTCGATCCACTGGAAGATCCTCACCAGCTCGTCCCAGAACGCCGCGTTCATCGCATTGACCTTGTCCGGGCGGTTGATCTGCACATGGGCGATGTGGTCGGTCAGTTCGACCTTGAAGGCGGTGTACTCGGTCACGGACAGCACTCCTGTGAAGGTGAGGATGGTGCGCCGGACTATAGCGTAGCGCCCCGGCGAGACGTGTGCCAAAAGCCGGACTCCCGCCGCCTGTGCACTTCTGCCATCGCCCCCTAGAATAGCCACACACTTCAAGGAAAGATCCAGCATGGACCTGTTGTTCCTCGGCACCAGCGCCGGCATTCCCACCAAGGCGCGCAACGTCAGTGCCACGGCTGTCATCGAGGCGACCGGCAGCGGCTGGTACCTGGTCGACTGCGGCGAAGCCACTCAGCACCAACTGCTGCACACCCCGCTATCGGTACGCGACCTGCGCGCGATCTTCATCACCCATGTGCACGGCGATCACTGCTTCGGCCTGCCCGGCCTGCTGGCCAGCGCGGGGATGTCCGGGCGCCGCGAACCGCTCGATGTGATCCTGCCGACCGCGTTGCACGATTGGGTGCGTCTGGGATTGGCAGCGAGCGACACCTACCTGCCCTTCGAGCTGCGTCTACTCGCGGTGGAAGATTTCGTCGGTTGGCGCTCGGCCAGCGTGCAGGTCAGCGCAGTGCAACTGTCGCACCGGGTGCCCAGTCGGGGCTATGTGTTCACCGAGGTCAACCCGGAACCGCGCCTGGATACAGCACGGTTGGAGACCGAGCACATCCCGCGCGGCCCGCTGTGGGGGCAACTGGCGCAGGGCATCGCCGTAGCGCACCAAGGCCGTACCCTCGACCCTCAAGACTATCTGCGTGCCTCCCGCGCCCCGCGCAAGATCATCGTCTGCGGCGACAACGACCGCCCCGAGTTGCTCGCCGAAGTGGCCAAAGACGCGGACGTGCTGGTGCACGAGGCGACCTTCACCCAAGCGCTGATCGAGCGCACCGGCGCCAGCTTCGGCCACAGCAGCGCCGCCGCGATTGCGCAATTCGCCCAGGACGCAGGCGTGCGCAACCTGGTCTTGACTCACTTCAGCGCACGCTATCAGGGCGATCCACGGCGCAGCCCGAACATCGATGACATCCGCAATGAAGCCCGCGCGCACTATGGCGGCCACCTGATTCTGGCGCAGGATCTGCACCGTTATCACCTCGACCGCAGCGCGCGCCTGGTGCCCGAGGCGAATGTTTGAGCGCGAAATTACGCTGAACTAACGCCTTTACCCGACGATCCTTGACTAGGCGCAGCCAGCGCAAAACGCGCTGGCCAGTACCGCCGAACGACAAGGAGCCGCCATGACCACGACCGTCCATGACCCCTACCGCTGCCGACCCGGGCCGCTGCACGCGACACTGCTGGCCGGCACCGTGCCGTTGTTCCTGGGGGCATTGATCAGCGATATCGCCTACTACCAGAGCATGCAGATTCAATGGAGCAACTTCGCCGCCTGGCTGATCGCCGGCGGTCTGCTGTTCTGCGGCTTGGCGTTCCTGTTCGCGCTGGCCAACCTGGTGCGCGCCGAGCGCAAGGCCGGACGGCCGGTGCTCTACGTGTTGCTGTTGCTGGTGACCTGGGTACTGGGGCTGATCAACGCCTTCGAACACGCCAAGGACGCCTGGGCGGTGATGCCTTCGGGGTTGGTGCTGTCGGTGATCGTCAGCGTGCTGGCGTGCATCGCGACTTGGGTCGGCCTGACCAACCTGCGTTCCGGAGGTGCTGCATGAAAACGCCACTGACGTTGTCCGTTCTGAGCATGAGCCTGCTGCTGACCGCCTGTGGCGGCGACGGCGATGCCACCCAGGCACGCGGTCCCGATCCGAAGCTGCCTGCCCCGGAACGTGGCTTGCTGCCCAGCATGAAGATCGCCGAGCCCACTCAGTGGGGCGAGCAGAAGCCCACCGTACCCCAGGGCTTCAGCATCACCGCCATCGCCAGCGACCTGAAGATTCCGCGCCAAACGCTGGTGCTGCCCAACGGTGACATCCTGGTTGCCGAGGGTCGCGGCGGCAATGCGGCCAAGCTCAAGCCCAAGGACGTGATCGCCAGCCAGATCAAGGCCAAAGGCAACACCCAGGTCAAGGGCGGTAATCGCCTCACGCTGCTGCGCGACGCCGACGGTGACGGCCGCTACGAAGTGCAGACGGTGTTCGCCGAGAACCTCAACGCGCCCTATGGCCTGGCCTATGCCGACGGCAAGCTGTACGTGGCCAATCAGGATGCGCTGGTGCGTTTCGATTATCAGGACGGCCAGACTCAGGCCACTGGCGCACCCACCACGGTCACCGAACTGCCCTCGGCGATCAACCACCACTGGACCAAGGCGCTGACCATCAGTCCCGACGGCCGCTACCTTTACGTGGGCATTGGCTCGAACAGCAACATCACCGAGCGTGGCATGGAGGTCGAGGTCGATCGGGCGATGGTCTGGCAGATCGACGCCCAGACCGGCGCGCACAAGCCCTACGCCACCGGCCTGCGCAACCCGACCGCGCTGACCATCCAGCCCGACTCCGGTCAACTCTGGGCAGTGGTCAACGAGCGCGACGAACTGGGGCCGGACCTGGTGCCGGACTACCTCACCTCGGTCCGTGAAGGCGCCTTCTACGGCTGGCCCTGGAGCTACTGGGGGCAGAACGTGGACACCCGCGCTCAGCCGCAGAACCCAGCGAAAGTCGCCGCCGCGATCAAACCGGACTACAGCCTTGGCTCGCATGTGGCGGCACTGGGCGTCGACTTCTCGGTGGCGGCCATGGGCGAGCAGTTCGCCAATGGCGTATTCGTCGGCGAACACGGCAGTTGGAACCGGCCCAACCCGGTGGGCTACAAGGTGATCTTCGTGCCGTTCAGCGATGGCAAGCCGGCGGGCGAGCCGATCGACTTCGCCACCGGCTTTCGTGGCGAAGACGGCAAGACCCGAGGACGCCCAGTCGGGGTGACCGTCGATCCGAAAGGTGCGTTGATCATCGCCGACGATCTGGCCAACACCGTATGGCGAGTCAGCCGTAACCCGTGAACCTCAGCGGGGGCGGCGGCATGCCGCTCCTGCTCCTTCAGTAGGAAATCTCCCTGCACCACAGGTTATGCCAGCGCCGCAGTACTGTTTTCTGTAACGAAAATGTAATATTCGTTTTCGCAGATAAAACAACAACGCTGGAGCTTCCCATGCTTGCCTTCTTCCGCCCTGCCGCACACCGGGCGCCACTGCCCGCCGATCAAGTCGACAGTACTTACCGCCGCCTGCGCTGGCAGATCTTCGCCGGTATCTTCATCGGCTACGCCGGTTACTACCTGCTGCGCAAGAACTTCTCCCTGGCCATGCCCTACCTGATCGAAGAGCAGGGCTATACCCGTGGTCAATTGGGTGTGGCGATCTCCGCCATCGCCATCGCCTATGGCCTTTCCAAATTCCTCATGGGGCTGGTGTCCGACCGCTCCAACCCCCGCTATTTCCTGCCCTTCGGCCTGCTGGTGTCGGCCGCGGTGATGTTCGTGTTCGGTTTCGCACACTGGGCCACCTCCAGCGTGACCATCATGTTCGTGCTGCTGTTCATCAACGGCTGGGCCCAAGGCATGGGTTGGCCGCCCAGTGGCCGCACCATGGTGCACTGGTGGTCGCAAAAGGAACGTGGCGGTGTGGTGTCGGTGTGGAACGTGGCGCACAACGTCGGCGGCGGCCTGATCGGTCCACTGTTCATCCTGGGCCTGGGCTGGACCAACGACTGGCATGCGGCCTTCTACGTACCCGCGGCCGTCGCCGTGCTGGTGGCCGTGTTCGCCTTTGCCACCATGCGCGACACGCCGCAGTCGGTGGGCCTGCCGCCGATCGAGGAATACAAGAACGATTACCCCGAAGGCTACGATGCCAGCCACGAGCAGGAATTCAGCGCCAAGCAGATCTTCGTCAAGTATGTGCTGCGCAACAAGATGCTCTGGTACATCGCCCTGGCCAACGTGTTCGTCTACCTGCTGCGCTACGGTGTGCTCGACTGGGCGCCGACCTACCTCAAGGAAGCGAAGCACTTCACCGTCGACAAGACCTCCTGGGCCTACTTCTTCTACGAATGGGCAGGCATTCCGGGCACCCTCCTGTGCGGCTGGATGTCGGACAAGATCTTCCGGGGCAACCGTGGCCTGACCGGTATCGTGTTCATGGCGCTGGTGACCATGGCCACCCTGGTGTACTGGCTCAATCCACCGGGCAATCCTACCGTCGACATGATCGCGCTGGTATCCATCGGTTTCCTGATCTACGGCCCGGTCATGCTCATCGGCCTGCAAGCGCTGGAACTGGCGCCGAAGAAAGCCGCCGGCACCGCCGCCGGCTTCACCGGCCTGTTCGGCTATCTGGGCGGCTCGGTCGCCGCCAGCGCAGCGATGGGCTACACCGTCGATCACTTCGGTTGGGACGGTGGCTTCGTGCTGCTGATCGGTGCTTGCGTACTGGCCATCGCCTTCCTCTTGCCAACCTTGCGTCACACCCGCGTCGCGAGCAGCAGCCGCTAAGCAGAGCGCCGTTACGCCGGATAGCCATTGAACGACATGCTTTGAAACACTTGCTGACAGGCCCGCCCGTCCCGGGCCTGTCAGCCCACTTCCTCAGGTTTTCTCTCGTTTGAACGACGTTGGCTTCGTCCTACGCGACAGGGCCGCGGAAACGACTAGGCTGTTACGGCGGTCCTAGCTTGCAATGGCCTTCATTCAAACGACCCACAAGAGAAAAACGCTATGAAACGCACGCTGCTCCTCGGTCTACTCGCCAGCCTCTCCCTCGGCGCCCATGCCGCCTCCGTGGAGGTGCCGATCAACCTGGTCAGCGCTGACGGTGCGCCACAGCCGATCGGCCAGGTGACCATCAGCGAATCGGCCTACGGCCTGATCTTCACGCCTCAACTGAGCAAGCTGCCCGCTGGCATCCACGGCTTTCACGTGCACGAGAACGGCAGTTGCGATGCTGGGGTCAAGGATGGCAAGAAGGTCGCCGCACTGGCCGCTGGCGGGCACTTCGATCCGGCCAAGACCGGCAAGCACCTGGGCCCCTACGGCGACGGCCACCTCGGCGATTTGCCGGCGCTGTATGTGACCACCGATGGCAACGCCACCTATCCAGTGTTGGCACCGCGCATCAAGAAAATTTCCGAGATCAAAGGCAAGGCCCTGATGGTCCATGCTGGCGGCGACAACCATGCCGACATGCCCATGCCCTTGGGCGGTGGCGGCGACCGCATGGCCTGCGGCGTGATCTGAACCCGCGTGGCCGGGCGTCAGTAATCGCCACGCTTGCGAAATGCCCAGCGCCCGGCCAGCACCGTGAAAGTGAACACCAGCGCCACCAGCACCCAGAATCCATTGGGATCGTCGGCCAGCGGAATGCCGCCGACGTTCATACCGAAGAAGCCGGCGATGATGTTGATCGGCAGCGCCAGCACGGTTACCACCGTCAAAGTGAACAGCGTGCGGTTGTTGTCCTCGGTCAGCTTGGCCGCGATTTCTTCCTGCAACAGCTTGATGCGCTCCACCAGCGCGGTGAGGTCGTTGATGATCACCGCAAACTCCTCGGTGGCCGCACGCAACTGCCGCATGTCCTGCTCGCGCAACCACTCCGGCGGCCGGTTGAGCAGCCGCAGCAATGAGCCAGGTTCTAGCGCCAGCAGCCGCTGCAACCGCACCAGCGCCCGACGCAGGGTACTGAGCTCGGCGCGGTTGACACCCAGGCGCTGGGACAGCAACTGATCCTCGATACGGTCCACATGCAAGGTGGTTTCACGCACCACCTGGGTGAGCAGGTCGCCCTGATCGCCCAACAAATGAATCAGCAACTCGACGGTCGAGTCGAAACGCTCGCCGCGCTTGACCGACGAGCGCAAGGTATCTACCGACTGCAGCGGATGCAGGCGCGCACTGACCAACAGCCGACGGCGCGCGCAGGCCCACAATGTCGACACCTCGGAGGACACCCGTCCGAAGCTGAACACCACGTCATTGACCACGGCCAGCAAGGCCGCATCGGTGTGCTCGATGCGCGTGGAGCGAGAGCCCTCGCGCAGGGTCTCGAAAAACGTCTCCGGCAACGCCAGGTTGCTGCGCATCCAGCGTTCGCACGAAGCGTGAGCAAGATTCAGGTGCAGCCAGAGAAAATGCTCGGAGTCGTCGTCCTCCTGCATCAGATGCATGGCCTGATTGGCGTCGATCTCGCGTCCTGGCTCGCCGGGACGGAACACGAAACCGCAAAGCAGGCCATGCAGCTCGGTTTCCTGGGCACCGTGCGCGGCGCCTGCCAATGGGCGAGTTTTGTCGGATGAGGATGAATGATGTGTGGGCAAGGTGAGGCCCTGGCGCGGTGGAGGATGGCGCGATCATAGGTAAGCCAATATGACGATCTTGTGACCATGTACTGATCTTCATCCAGCCGCCCACACCGTCATTCTGGGGCCGCTGGGCGACCCCATCCTCCGGGAGGCCTCAGGCTGCCTTGCGCCCCAGGGCGATCGCCTGCGACGCCGCCAGCATTGACCGCAGCAGCACGGCGCAACCGGCTGCCAGATCTTCGGGCGCAGCGTTCTCGATCTCGTTGTGGCTGATGCCGTTCTCGCACGGCACGAAGATCATCCCCGCCGGGCCGAGTTCGGCCAGGAAGATCGCGTCGTGCCCTGCCCCGCTGACGATATCCATGTGCGACAGGCCCAGGCTTTTCGCCGACTCACGCACCGCATCGACACAGCCCTTGTCGAAATACAGCGCCGGGAAGTCGGCGGTCGGCGTCAGCTCGAAGCTCAGCCCGTGTTTCTCGCACGTGCGCTCGATGACTTCGCGCACCTCGGCGATCATCGCGTCCAGCCGCTCGCCCTGCAGATGACGGAAGTCCAAGGTCATGCGCACTTCACCCGGAATCACGTTGCGCGAGCCTGGGTAGGCTTGCAGACAGCCGACCGTGCCACAGGCATGCGGCTGGTGACCCAGGGCGGCGCGGTTGACGGCCTCGACCACTGCCGCCGCCCCCAACAATGCATCCTTGCGCAGGTGCATCGGCGTCGGCCCGGCATGCGCCTCGACGCCGCGCAGGCTCAGGTCGAACCACTTCTGCCCCAGGGCGCCGAGCACCACACCGAGGGTCTTGTGCTCGTCTTCCAGAATCGGGCCCTGCTCGATATGCGCCTCGAAGTAGGCGCCCACCGGATGCCCCAGCACCGCACGCGATCCGGCGTAGCCGATCGCCTGCAACGCCTCGCCGACGCTGACACCCTCGACATCGCGTTTGGCCAGCGTTTCCTGCAGGGTGAACTTGCCGGCGAAGACCCCCGAACCCATCATGCAGGGCGCGAAGCGCGAGCCCTCTTCGTTGGTCCAGACCACCACCTCCAGAGGCGCCTCGGTTTCCACGCCCAAGTCGTTCAAGGTACGGATGACCTCCAGGCCCGCCATCACCCCGAAGCAGCCATCGAACTTGCCGCCGGTGGGTTGGGTATCGATGTGACTGCCGGTCATCACCGGCGGCAGGTCTGGGTTACGCCCGGGACGCCGGGCGAATACGTTGCCCACCGCATCGACGCTGACGCTGCAGCCGGCGGCTTCGCACCACTGCACGAACAGGTCACGGGCCTGGCGGTCGAGGTCGGTCAGCGCCAGCCGACAGACCCCGCCCTTGGGCGTTGCGCCCAGGCGTGCAAGGTCCATCAGCGACTGCCACAAACGGGCGCTGTCGACATGGCGGTCGGTGGAATTCAGCACATGCTCGATCGGTTTCATCGCAAGTCTCCTCAGGCGTTTTCTTGTTCTCAGGGTTCAAGGCAGTGGCTTGACCAGCGGCGCCGGCCCACGCACCGCGACTCGGCCCAGGGCGTAGTACAGGCCGGCACCGAGCAGCGATCCGGTGAACCAGCCGTAGTCGTAGAACCAACTGAAGCGGCTGTTGCCGATCGACATCAGGGTCAGCGCCACGGGCACCGCGAAGGCCAGAAAGCCGGCACGGTTCCATGCGGGGTACACGTCATCGCGGTACAGTCCGGCCAGGTCCAGGCGTTGCCGACGCACCAGGAAGTAGTCCACCACCATGATGCCGGCGATAGGCCCGAGCAGGCTCGAATAGCCCAGCAGCCAGTTGGAATAGACCGTCTCCAAGCTGATATCGGAGACGATCCAGCCCAGCTTCTTGAACAGTTCGTGGGCCATCAGCGCCAGGCCGATCAACCCGGTGAGCCAGACCGCGCGGCTGCGACCGATCAGGCGCGGAGCAATGTTCTGAAAGTCGTTGGTGGGCGACACCACGTTGGCAGCGGTGTTGGTGGCCAGGGTCGCCAGCACGATCAGGGTCATGGCCACCGCCACCCAACCAGGGCTCTGGATCTTGCCGATCAGGGTCACCGGGTCGGACACCGTCTCCCCCACCAAGGAAGCGGAGGCGGCGGTCATGATCACCCCCAGCGAGGCGAACAGGAACATCGTCAGCGGCAGGCCGAATATCTGCCCCAGTACTTGGTCTTTCTGGCTGCGGGCGTAGCGGCTGAAGTCGGGGATGTTCAGTGACAAGGTGGCCCAGAAGCCGACCATGGCGGTGAGTCCGGCGCAGAAGTATCCCACTACGCTGGCGCCCTCCGGACGCTTCGGCGGCTGGGCCAACAGTTCGCTCATGGACATGTGCGGCAAGGCCCACACCAGCAGCCCCACCCCTACGGCAACCAACAGCGGTGCCGCCAGGGTTTCGAGCAGCTTGATCGACTCGGCACCGCGCAGCACCACCCATAGGTTCAGCGACCAGAACAGCATGAACCCGATCACCTCACCCGTGCCGCCCAGGCTCTTCCAGCCCTCGAACAGCGAGCCAAGCAGCAGGTGGATGGCCAGGCCACCGAACAAGGTCTGGATGCCGAACCAGCCGCAGGCCACCACCGCCCGAATCAGGCACGGCACGTTGGAGCCGAGGATGCCGAACGAAGAACGCAACAGCACCGGAAACGGAATGCCGTACTTGGTTCCGGGAAACGCATTGAGTGTGAGCGGAATCAGCACGATGAGGTTGGCCAGCAGGATTGCCAGCAACGCCTCGCCAACGCTCAGACCGAAATAGGCCGTCAGCACCCCACCCAGGGTGTAGGTCGGGACACAGATGGACATGCCGACCCATAGGGCGGTGATGTGCCATTTGTTCCAGGTGCGCTGGTGCACCTGGGTCGGTGCGATGTCGTGGTTATAACGGGGGCTGTCGAGTACATCGCTACCGGCTGCCAGTTCGTACAGCCCGTGATGTTCGATCACCTGCGATCTGCTCTGTTGCATGGGGCCTTCTCCAGAATTGTTCTAGTTATTCGCTCATCGGCTGATTCGATGGCCGGAGTAAACACATCACCAGTACTGCACCTCCGGTCCGGCCTGGCGGTGGGGCCGCAGTCAAGATGCGTGCCGAACAGGCGGGGGCACCACGCTCGGCCACTGCCAACTGGAGGTAATTCACTGATCTGCAAGGCATTGATCGACGACGCTCGACGACACCGGGGTTACCGGGTTCTGTCGATACG
Organism: Pseudomonas sp. SC11; assembly: GCF_047039205.1. Classification (NCBI taxonomy): domain Bacteria; kingdom Pseudomonadati; phylum Pseudomonadota; class Gammaproteobacteria; order Pseudomonadales; family Pseudomonadaceae; genus Pseudomonas; species Pseudomonas sp. SC11. The sequence goes on from NZ_CP178183.1 coordinate 3,535,281, forward strand.
CTCGTCTCGGGCCGGCCCTGGCCCCTACACCGGTATCACCCTGGTGCAGCCTGGTTTTTTTTCGGTGTGGTTCGCACCGACCTGCCAGGTTTCAAACGGCTGATTTCGCATGGAAAATCTTGACCAGATTTCGATCTTGTCAAGTGCGTCAAAATGGTGAGAACGTGCCCCAGATTGGGGATTTATGCTTTTTATTGTTATTTTTCAATAAGTTATCAACCGAATAAGCTTATAAATTATTTTCTTGATCAAACGACGATCAGCATCTAGATTCCAATCTTGTCATGCGTGACAGGATTGCTCTGCACCCTCGAAACGCTGGCACTCACAATTTCAAGAACCGGCAAAACGACCGGTCAGCCTGCGAGGAAGACGGCATGTCCCTGTTGATCCGTGGCGCCACCGTGGTCACCCACGAAGAAAGCTTTCGCGCTGATGTCCTGTGTGCTGATGGTCTGATCCGCGCCGTCGGCCAAGACCTCGAAGCCCCCGGCGGTTGCCAGATTCTCGACGGCAGCGGCCAGTACCTGATGCCCGGCGGCATCGACCCCCACACCCACATGCAATTGCCGTTCATGGGCACCGTGGCCAGTGAAGATTTCTTCAGCGGCACCGCCGCAGGCTTGGCTGGCGGCACCACCTCGATCATCGACTTCGTCATCCCCAACCCGCAGCAATCGCTGCTCGAGGCCTTCCACACGTGGCGCGGCTGGGCACAAAAGTCGGCCAGCGACTACGGTTTCCACGTCGCGATCACCTGGTGGAGCGAGCAGGTCGCCGAAGAAATGGGTGAACTGGTCGCTCGGCATGGCGTGAACAGCTTCAAGCACTTCATGGCCTACAAGAACGCCATCATGGCCGCCGATGACACCCTGGTGGCCAGCTTCGAGCGCTGTCTGCAACTGGGCGCCGTGCCGACCGTACATGCAGAGAACGGTGAACTGGTGTTCCACCTGCAGAACAAGCTGCTGGCCCAAGGCATCACCGGCCCCGAGGCGCACCCGCTGTCACGTCCGGCGCAGGTGGAGGGCGAAGCGGCCAGCCGCGCGATCCGCATCGCCGAGACCTTGGGCACGCCGCTGTACCTGGTGCACATCTCCAGCCAGGAGGCGCTGGACGAAATCGCCTATGCCCGCGCCAAGGGTCAGCCGGTGTACGGCGAAGTGCTGCCGGGCCACTTGCTGATCGACGACAGCGTCTACCGTGACCCTGATTGGCACACAGCCGCCGGCTATGTGATGAGCCCACCCTTCCGCCCCCGCGAACATCAGGAAGCACTGTGGCGCGGCTTGCAGTCGGGCAACCTGCATACCACCGCCACCGACCACTGCTGCTTCTGTGCCGAGCAGAAAGCCATGGGCCGCGACGACTTCAGTCGCATCCCCAACGGTACCGCGGGTATCGAGGACCGCATGGCGGTGTTGTGGGATGCCGGGGTCAACAGCGGTCGTCTGTCGATGCACGAGTTCGTCGCCCTCACCTCCACCAATACGGCGAAGATCTTCAACCTGTTCCCGCGCAAAGGCGCGATCCGCGTTGGCGCCGACGCCGACCTGGTGCTGTGGGATCCTGAGGGCACCCGTACCATTTCGGCCACTACCCACCACCAGAAGGTCGACTTCAACATCTTCGAAGGCCGCACCGTGCGCGGCATCCCCAGCCACACCATCAGCCAGGGCCGGGTGCTCTGGGCCGACGGCGATCTGCGCGCCGAACCAGGTGCGGGCCGCTACGTGGAACGACCGGCCTACCCCTCGGTGTACGAGGTACTGGGTCGGCGAGCCGAACAACGGCGGCCGACGCCGGTTCAGCGCTGAAGCCGCAGGGCTGACCTGCAGCGTCCGACAATAACGACTCAGAAACACCTGTTGACTGCCATCCCCTGAACGGACGGGCGAGTAACCGCCGCCTGTACCCATAAGAAAAGAGAGAGGCTACAACCGTGATCGACACCCTGAACCACCTACCACGTCCCAGAGCCGGCGCCGACCAGCTCGATACCGCCTTCAGCGACCTCGCCCCGCCCCTGACTGCGCGCCAGGCCGCCGTGGAAAGCGCGCGCTGCCTGTACTGCTACGACGCACCGTGCGTCAACGCTTGCCCGAGCGAGATCGACATTCCGTCGTTCATCCACCGCATCAGCGACGACAACCTCCAGGGCGCCGCCGAGCGAATTCTCTCGGCCAACATTCTCGGCGGCAGTTGCGCGCGGGTTTGCCCCACGGAAATCCTGTGTCAGCAGGCTTGCGTGCGCAACAACGCCCAGGAATGCGCGCCCGTGTTGATCGGCCAGTTGCAACGCTATGCGCTGGACAACGCCCACTTCGCCGCCCATCCGTTCCAGCGCTCGCCGGCCACCGGCAAACGCATCGCCGTGGTCGGCGCCGGTCCTGCAGGACTGTCCTGCGCGCATCGTCTGGCGCTGCACGGGCATGAGGTCGTGGTGTTCGAGGCCCGCGAAAAAGCCGGTGGGCTGAATGAGTACGGCATCGCCCGCTACAAGCTGGTCGATGACTACACCCAGCGCGAAGTGCAGTTTCTGCTTGGCGTAGGCGGTATAGAAATCCGCCACGGGCAGCGTCTCGGGGACAACCTGAACCTGGGCGAATTACGCGAGCAATACGACGCGGTATTCCTCGGCCTCGGCCTGAACGCCGTGCGCGAACTTGGCCTGGCCGATGAAGATGCGCCGGGCATGCTCGCCGCCACCGACTACATTCGTGAACTGCGTCAGACCGACGATCTCAGCCAACTGCCTCTGGCCGAGCGCTGTCTGGTGATCGGCGCCGGCAACACCGCCATCGACATGGCCGTACAGATGAGCCGGCTGGGCGCGCGCGACGTCAACCTGGTATACCGCCGCGGCGTCGCCGACATGGGGGCCACCGACCACGAACAGGCCATTGCCAAGGCCGACCAAGTACGACTGCACACCTGGGCGCGTCCCGAGGCCGTGCTGCTCGACGAACAGGGCCGGGTCCGGGGCATGCGTTTCGTTCGCACCGCGTTGGTCGAAGGCCGTCTGACCGACACCGACGAGACCTTCGAGTTGGCCGCAGATGCGATCTTCAAGGCCATCGGCCAAGGGTTCGACCACGCCGGCCTGGCCGACCCGATTGCCGCGCAGCTGGCACGCGACGGCGAGCGCATTCGCGTCGACGCGCAGATGTGCACCAGCCTGCCTGGCGTCTATGCCGGCGGCGACTGCACCGCGCTGGGCCAGGACCTCACCGTCCAGGCCGTGCAACATGGCAAGCTGGCCGCCGAAGCCATCCATGCCCAACTCATGCTCAACGTGGAGGCTGCGTAAATGGCCGACTTGTCCATCGAATTCGCCGGCATCAAGGCGCCTAACCCGTTCTGGCTGGCCTCCGCGCCGCCCACCGACAAAGCCTACAACGTGATCCGCGCCTTCGAGGCCGGTTGGGGCGGCGTAGTGTGGAAGACGCTTGGCGAAGACCCCGCTGCAGTCAACGTGTCGTCGCGCTACTCCGCGCACTTCGGCGCCAACCGTCTGGTGCAGGGCATCAACAACATCGAGCTGATCACCGACCGTTCGCTGGAGGTCAACCTGCGTGAGATCACCCAGGTGAAGAAGGACTGGCCGGACCGTGCGCTGGTCGTCTCGCTGATGGTGCCGTGCGAGGAAGAGAGCTGGAAGTTCATCCTGCCGCTGGTGGAGGCGACCGGCGCCGACGGCATCGAGCTGAATTTCGGCTGCCCCCATGGCATGCCCGAGCGCGGCATGGGCGCGGCGGTCGGCCAGGTGCCTGAGTATGTGGAAATGGTCACACGCTGGTGCAAGACCTATTGCTCACTGCCGGTGATCGTCAAGCTCACCCCCAACATCACCGACATTCGTCAGTCGGCGCGGGCGGCCCATCGCGGGGGCGCGGATGCGGTGTCGCTGATCAACACCATCAATTCGATCACCAGCGTTGACCTGGAACGCATGGTCGCTCACCCCATCGTCGGCGATCAGAGCACTCACGGCGGCTACTGTGGTTCGGCGGTCAAGCCGATCGCGCTGAACATGGTCGCCGAAATCGCCCGCGACCCCGAAACCCGTGGCCTGCCCATCTGTGGTATCGGTGGCATCGGCACCTGGCGAGACGCCGCCGAGTTCATCGCCCTGGGCAGCGGCGCGGTGCAGGTGTGCACGGCCGCGATGCTGCATGGCTTTCGTATCGTCGAAGACCTGCAGGACGGTCTGGCGCGCTGGATGGACCAGCAGGGACACCGCAATTTGGAGGCCTTCCGGGGTCAGGCGGTGGCCCACACCACCGACTGGAAGTACCTGGACATCAACTACAAGTCGGTGGCGCACATCGATCAGTCGGCCTGCATTGGCTGCGGACGCTGTCATATCGCCTGCGAAGACACTTCGCACCAAGCCATCGCCAGTACCCTGCAGGCTGACGGTACTCACACCTACAGCGTGATCGAGGAAGAATGCGTCGGCTGCAACCTGTGCCAGATCACCTGCCCGGTGCAGGACTGCATCGAGATGGTCGCCCAGGACACCGGCAAACCGTACTTGAACTGGACCCAGGATCCACGCAACCCCTACCGTGAAGCGAGCTGACATCGCTCACCCTGCAAATGAGCCCGCTCCGTCAAGTTACAGGGGCGGGCCGCCCAGTGCAGGTGCGACTTCAGTGACCTTCACCGCTAGGGCTCCAGACCGATCCCCCGCAGAATCACGCCAGTCACCGTTTGCACGGACCGCTCGAAGGCCATGTCCGAGAGCGGCTCGCCGTCGTTGAGCAACGCCACCTGATAGCCGAAGTCGGCGTAATGCTGAGTCGAGGCCCAGATCATGTAGAGCAACGCCGACGGCTCCACCGGCAGAATGAGCCCCTGCTCCACCCATCGGCGAATCTTGGCTTGCTTGAGCTGTGCCCACGGCACCAGCGAATCGCCCAGGCTGTCACCTAGCAGCGGCGCCCCATGCAGGATTTCCTCGGCCCAGACTTTCGAACCCAGCGGACGCGAACGCGAGTGGCCCATCTTGGCGCGGATGTAGCTGGTCAGCACAACGCGCGGGTCGTCGAAACGCTCGAAGCACAGCGCATCCTGCTTCCACACCTCCAGCAAGTCCTGCAGCACCGCGCGGTACAGCTCGTCCTTGGTATTGAAGTAGTAGTGCAGGTTCGAGCGCGGCAACTGCGCACGCTCGGCGATATCGGCCATGGACGTGACGCCGTAGCCTTGCTCGGCGAATACCTGCTCGGCGGCCTGGAGAATCTTCTCGATGTTGCGACGGCGGATCTCGATCTTGTGGTTGGCCATGGGGCGTCCGAAACGGCGTTAACCGGCCAAGGCTACCACGCAGGTTCATGTGGCGCGCCCTGCAGATCGCCGACTGTGCTTCGTCCTCCAGTTGCAGCGTCACAACCCCGCCTTCGTTCTGGAAACCCCTTGCCCATGCGTCAGACTCTTCCCCTTTCCCTGCTGGCCCTGTGGGTCAGCGCCACCGCCCAGGCCGCGGAGCCCATCGAGCTGGGCCAGGTGCTGATCCAGGACCAGGAGCACGCCGAGCTGCAGGATGCCGCCGCACGCCTGCACGAGATCCCCGGTGCCAGCAACCTGGTGGACATGGACAGGGTCGACCAGGGGCGCGTGGCCAGCAACCAGGATGTGCTGGCCTATCAACCGGGCGTGTTCGCCCAGTCGGCCGGCAACGATGGCATCAAGCTGTCGATTCGCGGCTCCGGCATCAATCGCGCACCGGGCGCCCACGGCTCTGGGGTCTACACGATGTTCGACGGCTTGCCGCTCACAGGGCCAGGCGGTACGCCCTATGAGCTGTTCGAGCCGCTGTGGCTCAGCCGTGCCGAAGTCCTGCGCGGGGCCAACGGTTTCGATCGAGGCGCCCTGGCCTTGGGCGGAGCGATCGATTACGTCACCCACACCGGGCAGGATGCCGCGCCTCTGCAGGTCCGCTACGAGGTCGGCAGCCGGGGCTATCAGCGCCGGCACATCAGTTCCGGACAGGTGCTGGGCGATCTGGACTACTACGTAGCCCTGACCGACGCCGACTACGATGGCTATCAACGCCACAGCAGCGGCAGCGCCAAAGGCATCGCCGCCAATATCGGCTACCGCTTCAACCCGAACCTGCAGACCCGCTTCTACCTGCGCTACCGGGAGACCGAAAACCAGCTGGCCGGACGCCTGACCAAGGCGCAGATCAAGCACGACCCGCGCGCCGCCAATCCGGGCTATCTGGCACGCGACGACAGTCGACCTCAGCCGGGTAGCACCTGGGTCGGCAATAAAACCACCTTCTTCCTCGACGACGACTCACGCCTGGAAGCGGGACTGGTCTACCACGACTATCCCATGGACCTGCGCGAAGGCCCGATGCGCCTGAAGGTGGCCTACACCGACGTCAGCGGTACGCTCAACTACATGCGCCGCGACACACTGTTCGGCCTCGACAGCAAAACCACCGTCGGCTGGCGCACCACCAAGCATCTGCCCAACAGCGGCGCGTCGCAGTTCGTGCGTAACGGCGATGTCTTCGGCCCACGCAGCCGCGATTTCAGCTACCAAGGCTCGGATACCGTCCTGCATGCAGGCAACGACCTGGAACTGCTGCCCGACCTGTGGCTGACCACCGGCCTGGCGATGATCTACACCCGCCGGGAGAGCGCGGTCAGCTACCCGGCCAATGGCGGCAAGGTCAGCCAGCACGACTGGGACTACGCGCCACGCGTGGGCCTGCGCTACGACATCGATCCACAGACCCAGGTCTACGGTAACCTCAGCCGCTCGGTAGAGCCACCGCACCCCTGGTCGCTGATCTGGAGTTCGACGGTAGCGACTCAGCCAATCAAGCTGCAGAACCAGACCGCCACCACCCTCGAACTCGGCGCGCGCGGCGATGCCGCACTGGGGCACTGGGAGCTGGCCTGGTACTACTCGCAGGTCCGCCATGAACTGCTGGCGGTGGAAATCGTCCCGGGTCAGCCGTTCAAAGAGTTCAACGCCAGCGCCACAGTGCATCAGGGGATCGAGGCCGGGCTGGACAGCCTGCTTTGGCAGCGGCCCGGTGCCGGTAAGTTGTCGCTGCGTCAGGCCTACACCTTCAGCGATTTCCACTACCGCGACGACGACCGCTTCGGCGACAACCGCCTGCCCGGGATCCCCATGCACGCCTACCAGGCCGAACTGCGCTACGACTGGCCGAACGGCTTCAATGTCGGCGTCAATACGCAGATCGCCTCCAAAACACAGGTGGACTATGCCAACAGCTACCACGCCGATGCCTACGCGCTGCTCGGCGCGCGGCTGGGGTGGGACTCGCCCAAACGCGATTGGCAGACCTGGCTCGACCTGCGCAACCTCACCGGACAGCGCTACGCCGCCACCGTGACACCTGGCTTCGATGACCGCGGCAACGACATGGCGCGCTCGACGCCAGGCGAGGGGCTGGCCGCTTACGTGGGTGTTTCTTACACCTTGAAATAAGAAGCGGACACTTGCCAACACTTCATGCAGCCGTTGATTGCTGGGAACAGGCCTCAAAGGCTGTATGAACAACGGCAAAATTTCCAATTTCGACGGTTTATACGGAAGAACCCTACGAACATCGAATGAAAGCTCTTTCCGCTGATTGTCCGTTAACGACCGGCACAGGCCTTTGAAACGGCCGACGTCTGCCCACCTAAACGCGTCCGCTTGAAAAACCGTCGTCAAGCGGTGCAATTGTGACCCCTGGTGTCATCACGCAGCCGCCCCGCCCGTTGCCGTCTATGAGCACAGCACATGACTGGGAAACACTGTGTCTGCGGGCCATCCGGCACCGCCAAAGACACTCACTGTTCTAGGAGTTTCATCATGGGATATCTCTTTCGTGGTCTGAGCAACAAGCTGAACGAGCAGGACGCCGAGCGCGTCGAGCAACCTGTCGAACAGGCCACAGAGCAGCGCGAAGCCCTGCAACTGGCCGAGCATGAGCAGGTTGAGCTCAAAGGCGAATAACCTTGCCTGCAAGGCGGCCCTCCAGCCGCCTTGCCCCCAGGAGTCGCCATGGATATCACACAAGTCGCTGAGCGGGAGTTGCCTCTCACCTTGGCCAGCCAGCGCATAGACGAGCAACTGCGGCAGTTGTCGCTCAGCGTCCATGAGCAATGGAGCGGCACCAACGTGGGCTCGGCACGCGTCACCCTAAGTCGTCACTGCGGCGCCAGTAGCCAGGGTTGCGGCAAAGGTCTTGAGGCAGAAGCGCGGGTTGGCGCACGCTTCGAAGCGCTGGAACACTTCCTCGAGCAGCACCACGTACGCGCGACCCACCTCAGCGTGGCTGCCCGTTTGGCGCGCATGCCAGCGCTGCAGCAGGACATACTCCAGCCCTGGCTGGCCGAGCAGCCGGAAAAAACACTGGCTTGCCAGGCCTACCATGATCTGGACGGGGAATGGCTGTTCGACTATCCACTTGCCCTCAGCTTGCCTGATCATGCCGACCACCCTCTACCCGGCGAGACCTTCGACTACCGCGGCCTGCGGCGCTACAGCAGTAACGACGGTGCAGCCATCGGCGCGACCTACCTGGAGGCGGTGCTACACGCGCTGAACCAAAGCATCGAGCGCGACGCGCTGTCACTGTTTTTTCTACGTCACTATTTCTATCGGCAGCCCTCGCTGCTGCGCTGGGTCAGCAAACCAGACCCCAGCTGCGCCCTTGGCCACCTGTGGCGGCAAGCCGAGCAGTGCCTTGACGCGCAGATTCGAGTGCTGGACATCAGCAGCGAATTTGCCAGCCGCACCTACCTCGCACTTCGCATCACAACGGAGACGACGTTGCATGGCGCCTTGTTTGGTGCCGGTGCATCGCTCGACCCCTGGCATGCAGTGCGCCGAGCAGTCACAGAGCTGGTTCAGGTCCAGCTCAACAGCCAGGTTGCAGAGGCCAAAGCCGAGCTGACGCTGGCTGAGCAACAGCTACGCCCGTTCCCGCGCTTGCACGCGTGCTTGCAACTCGACCTCGGCACAGTGCATCAAGCAGCCGGCGAAGTCGTGCCGCTACCTCCAGCGCCCCCCTTCACGACGGTCCGTGAGCAGGTAGCACAGCTGTGGGCGGACCTGCGAAGGCATGGCCAACACGCCGGGGTTTGCGAGGTCTTTCGAGGCCAGAACGGCATAAGCCTGGTCAACGTGGCCATTCCCGGCCTTGAGCGTTTTCATCTCGTGTGCAGCGGAAATGTGGTCTGTCCCGGCCCCAGAGGCCGTTCCCTACAAAACCGAACACGGTGAGTCCCGTCATGCAAAAGCACTACGCCGAACGCGAATGCTGGATAGCTCGTCACCTACCGGCCTTCACTCACGAGCCAGGCACCGTAGCATGCTTCGAAGAGCCTATGGGGCACGGCCTGAATAACCTGTTCGTGCTTGAGCTGAAGGGCGTCAACTACCTCGGTCGCAAGCTGTTGGACGAAACAGGCGCGCTGGGTAGCCTCCTCAGCCCAAGGATGCTGTTAGGCCCCTTACTCAAGGCCAGACACACCCACCATTGCCTACGCCTGCACTACACCGCCCTGAGTCTGGAAGAAAAGCACCGTGTCTTCGTCCAGGCTTCATGCAGTCCCGACGCAACGGTCCACTTCCCCTTCCCTGTGCTCGACGAACACGGCAATGAGCAGGTGGCACCCTTGTCGTTCTGGGATGACACGCCACGGCTGGCTCGCCACCTGGATCCCCAGGAGACGCATTTCCGGCAGCACTGCCTCAGGTTACTGTCGAAGCGCCTTGCACCGGGGGCAGTGGTCTACGATCCGGCGTGCTCGACCGGCACGTTCATCGCCAGTCTCGCGGCAGGCTTGCCGCACGTGCAGTGTCTGGGAAGCGATATCTCGGCTGCCATGATCGACCATGCACGCGTCCAGCACGTGCATCCTAATCTGCGCTTCGCACTGACCGATGCAGTCACCCCGGCAATTGCACCCGGGCAATGCGATGTCCTGGTCCTGCGTTTTCTCAATGCCGAAGTCATGCGCCAGCATGAAGCTGTGCACTTGTTCGAACGCCTGGTTCCTCTGGTTCGGTACGGCGGACTGCTGATTGTGTTCGGACATACGCCCGTGCTGATTCCCATGAAAGCCGAAGCCAGGCGCCTGGGTCTGAACATGACAGGCGCCCTCGCCCGATGCCCCCATACCCAGGCGCTGTTCCAGCTCTTTACGCTGGAACGGTCCTGATTCGGCTCACGACGGCAACTGTACCTGTGGCGTGGTCTCGGTGAAGATGGTCCAACTGGCGATGAACAGGGCAGCGATCAGTGGCCCGATCACGAAACCATTGAGCCCGAATACCGCCAGCCCACCGAGGGTCGATACCAGGATCAGGTAGTCAGGCATACGGGTGTCCTTGCCCACCAGGATCGGCCGCAGCACATTGTCCACCAGCCCAATGACCAGCGTGCCGAATGCGGCCAGTACGACCCCTTGCCAGATGGCGCCCGTGAGCAGGAAGTACACCGCAACCGGCCCCCAGACAATGCCAGCCCCCACCGCAGGCAGCAGCGAAAGGAATGCCATCAACACCGCCCAGACCAGCGCACTGGGAATGTCCAGCGCCCAGAAGATGAAACCACCCAGGGCGCCCTGGGTGATCGCCACCAGCAGGTTGCCTTTGACGGTCGCACGCACTACACGGTTGAACTTCAGCTGCAGGCGGCGCTTCTGCTGCTCGGGCAGAGGTACAGCCTGACGCACCTTGCGCGCCAACTCCGGCCCCTCGCGCAGGAAGAAGAACAGCAGGTAGAGCATGATGCCGAAGCTGACCAGGAAATCGAAGGTGCCCTGGCCAAAGCTGAAGGCCTGGCTGGCGAGGAACCGGCTGCCCTGGGTCGCCCATTGGGTGATCTTCTCGCGCAGACCGTCGAGGTTGCCGACACCCAGGCGGTCCAGCCCGTTCTGCGCGAAGTGCGGCAGCATGTCGCGACCGCGCTCGACGTAACCGGCGATGTCCAACTGGCCACTTTCAATGCGCTGGTACAGCGTCGCGCCCTCCTGCACCAACAAGGCGCTGATGACAATAACGGGCAGAACCGCGATCAGCAAACAGATGGCAAGCGTCGCGCACGCGGCCAGATTACGCCGACGGTTGAAGCGAATAAGCAGATTGCGCTGCAAGGGCGCAAACAGAATGCCGAGGATCACGCCCCAGAAAATGGCGCCATAGTAAGGCAACAGAATCCACACGAAGGCGATGGTCACCAGCGCCAGCAAGACGGCCAGTGCCCGATTTTGTAGAGCGGTTTGATTCATGGGGATTCCTCGGTTGTCCTGGACCTTAGTGCGCAGCGCGCAGGCAAAAGTGCCATCAGCCGCTTGATTCAGATCAACACGCCACGGGCGCCCTATCGCTAGCATTCGCGCCTTTTGCCCCGGTGCGTCCATGAACTCTCTTGCCAAGCCTGAATTGCTCGCCCCTGCCGGCTCGCTCAAGACGTTGCGCTATGCCTTCGCCTACGGTGCAGACGCGGTCTATGCCGGCCAGCCGCGCTACAGCCTGCGGGTGCGCAACAACGAATTCGATCATGCCAACCTGGCCGTGGGCATCCAGGAAGCGCATGCCCTGGGCAAGCGGTTCTACGTGGTGGTCAACATCGCGCCGCACAATGCCAAGCTCAAAACCTTCCTCAAGGATCTCGAGCCGGTGATCCAGATGGCACCCGACGCGCTGATCATGTCCGATCCCGGTCTGATCATGCTTGTGCGTGAACACTTCCCGCAGATGCCGGTGCACCTTTCGGTGCAAGCCAATACGGTGAACTGGGCCAGTGTCGTGTTCTGGCAGCAAATGGGGCTGAGTCGGGTGATTCTGTCGCGCGAGCTGTCGCTGGAGGAGATCGAGGAAATACGGCGGCAGGTGCCTGACATGGAGCTGGAAGTCTTCGTACATGGTGCGCTGTGCATGGCTTACTCCGGTCGCTGCCTGCTATCGGGCTATCTGAACAAGCGCGACGCTAACCAAGGCACGTGCACCAATGCGTGCCGCTGGAAGTACCAGGCCACCGAAGCCTGCGAAAACGTCACCGGCGAGATCGTGCGTACGGTCGAGCCTACGCTGGGCGTTGGCGCGCCCAGCGATCAAGTCTTCCTGCTCCAGGAACACAACCGGCCAGATGAGCAGATGCCGGCATTCGAGGACGAGCACGGTACCTACATCATGAACGCCAAGGACCTGCGCGCCGTTCAGCACGTCGAACGCCTGACGCAGATGGGCGTGCACTCGCTGAAGATCGAGGGCCGCACCAAATCGCATTTCTATTGCGCGCGTGCCGTTCAGGCTTACCGAAAGGCCATCGACGATGCGGCGGCCGGACGGCCATTCGACCGCGGTTTGATGGACGATCTCGAATCGCTTGCCCAGCGCGGCTACACCGAAGGGTTCTTGCGCCGACACGTGCACGATGAGTATCAGAACTATCAACGCGGCCATTCGGTTTCAGAACGCCAGCAGTTTGTCGGTGAGTTGACTGGCCAGCGCGTCGACGGACTGGCTGAGGTCAAGGTCAAGAACCGTTTCACAGTGGGCGACACGCTCGAGCTCATGACCCCTCGCGGCAATTATCATTTCGACCTCGATCGTCTGAGCGATCGCCAGGGCAATGCCATCGATGTCGCCCCAGGAGACGGGCATGTGGTGTACCTGCCGGTGCCCGAGCAGGTGCCGCTGGAATTCGGACTGCTGATGCGCGACTTAGGCGAAGCACAAGAACACGCCTGACAAAACTGTCATCTGCGCTTCAGGCTAAGGTCAGACAAGGCGCTGCATGCTCGACCGTTACGTGATGCTAGCGCGCGCAATGCAGGCGCATTGATCGAGGAGTGTTTTCATGCTGAACAAGCACCTGTTGGCGTTCGTACTGCTGGCCTGCGGCGGCCTGGCCCAGGCCTGCGAGGTCGTCGATGTCTACCGCGACCCGAACTGCGGTTGCTGCAAACAGTGGATCGCCCACCTGCGCGACAACGGTTTCACGGTCAATGACCATGTCGAGCCGAACATGAGCGCGGTGAAACAGCGCCTGGGCGTCGCACCCAGACTCGCCTCGTGCCATACCGCAGTGATCGACGGCAAATTCGTCGAGGGCCATGTGCCCGCCGAGCAGGTCCGCCTGCTGGCTCAGCGAGACGATCTGGTGGGTGTGGCAGTGCCGGGAATGCCGATCGGCTCCCCGGGGATGGAGATGGGGGCGCGTAAAGACGCTTACCAGGTGATCGGCCTCACGCGCAAGGGTCGGGACACCGTGGTCGCCGAGTACTGATGATCAGTTTAGGGGCCCTGTTTCTCAGCGCCTTCGGTGCTGCCACGCTGCTGCCGCTGCAGTCCGAGGCCGTACTGGTCGGCTTGCTGCTGCGCGATCCTGACGCCTGGCTGCTCCTGCTGTTGGTGGCCACCTTCGGCAATGTGCTCGGCTCGGTGGTCAATTGGCTGCTGGGCCGGGCAATCGAACGCCTGCGTGATCGACGCTGGTTCCCGTTCAGCGCCACTCAGTTGCAACGCGCACAATGCCACTACCAGCGCTGGGGACAGTGGTCGCTTTTACTGAGCTGGGTGCCGGTGATCGGCGATCCACTGACGCTGGTCGCGGGAATCCTTCGCGAGCCGCTCTGGCGCTTTGTGTTATTGGTGACCCTGGCCAAGGCTGGTCGCTACTGGGTTCTGATACTGATTACCCTGGGCTGGTTTCACACCGGGTGACACCTTTGTCCGCTGCGCAGGTCAACCGACTGCTACAGTCGCCGCTTCCTATATGACCGAACTCGGAGTCTTCGCCATGCTGCGCATAACCGCATTGACCTTGGCATGCCTGGCCGGCGCTCCGGCCCTGGCCGCTGAATCCGTCACCTACGGCAAGCAGCTCGAAGGCTTCGCCTACCCTCATCCATTGCAACATTTCAACTTCAGCTCACAAGGCCAGACCGTGCAGATGGGCTACATGGATATACCCGCCCGAGGTCATGCCAATGGTCGCAGCGTGCTACTGATGCATGGCAAGAATTTCTGCGCCGCCACCTGGGAGTCCTCGATCGACGCTTTGAGCAAGGCCGGCTATCGGGTCATCGTTCCCGACCAAATCGGTTTCTGCACCTCCAGCAAACCCGCGTACTACCAGTACAGCTTCCAACAGCTGGCGGATAACACCCATGCGCTGCTCGAACGCTTGGGGATCGACCAGATCAGCCTGGTGGGCCACTCCACGGGGGGGATGCTAGCCACCCGCTATGCCCTGATGTACCCACAGCAGGTCGAGCGCCTGGCCATGGTCAACCCCATCGGCCTGGAAGACTGGAAAGCCCTGGGTGCGCCTTACCGCACGGTGGATCAATGGTACGAACGCGAGCTCAAGCTCAATGCCGAGGGCGTGCGCAATTATGAACGCACAACCTACTACGCCGGGCGCTGGAAGCCCGAATACGAGCGCTGGGTAGATATGTTGGTGGGCCTGAACCAAGGACCAGGACATGAAGCGGTGGCGTGGAACTCTGCGCTGATCTACGACATGATTTTCACGCAGCCGGTGGTCTACGAGTTCAAGAACCTGCAGATGCCGACGCTGCTGATGATCGGCGACCAGGACACCACTGCCATCGGCAGCGACATCGCACCGCCCGAGATCAAAGCCAAACTGGGCCACTATGCGGTACTGGGCCCTCAGGTGGAAAAACTGATACCCCAAGGCAAACTGGTGACCTTCAAAGGCTTGGGTCACGCGCCGCAAATCGAGGCGCCCGAGCGCTTTCACGACGCGCTGATCGACTGGCTGCGATAGGTCCTCAGGCGAAGCGCTGCAACTGCATTTCCTGCAAGCGACTCAAGGTTCGGCGGAAGGCAAATGACAGGTAACCTTCGGTATACAGCGCCTCGAGCGGCACGGCAGCCTCCAGGTACAAGGCGATTCGCCGGTCGTAACATTCGTCGACCAGTGCGATGAAGCGCCGCACACTGTCATCGCGCGGTGACAGCGCCGGCAGCTCGCGGTCGCCAGCGATCACGCGCTGCGCGGCATCTTCCGTCCCTCGGGCGATACGCCCGGCGCGCTGTTGGCCACCCAGTGCGGGCACGGCGCTGACCAGAATCGCGCTATAGCGATCGCACAAGGCCATGAAGTCAGTCGCCGCTAACGCTTGGTCGCACAAGTGCGTGAAGTCGCACCAGATCACCCGCTCACTGCGACGAATGACCGTGACGTGCCGTGTGCCGATCTGCAGCGCTAGCTCAGTAGCCGTTTCGCCGGCGCTCAGTTGACAGAACACGGCCGCCAACGCAGAGGCGGTGCCTGCCTCGCTCACCCAGTAGCGCTGCAACTGCGCGCCGGGATGCAGCCGGTGATCCTGATCGCCAGCCACCGCCACCCGTTGCATATGCTGCTCGATCGCCGCAATCGCCGGCAGGAAGCGCTCGCGGTTGAAGCCATCGGCATAGAGCTGATCAGGCGGTTGATTGGAGGTCGCGACCAGCACGACACCTTGTTCGAATAGCGCCTGGAACAGGCGTCCGAGGATGATCGCATCACCGATATCGGTGACGAACAGCTCGTCGAAGCACAACACACGGATGTCCTGCGCCAACGCCTGAGCCAGGGCCTGTAGAGGATCGGCGGTGCCCACGAGCTGGAACAGGCGCTGGTGCACCCAGGCCATGAAGTGATGGAAATGCTGACGCCGCGACGGCACTTCAAGGCAGCGATGGAACAGGTCCATGAGCCAGGTCTTGCCACGCCCCACCGGCCCCCACAGATAGACGCCTTGGACGGCACGTCCTTGCTGGACGGCCTCGAAACAGCGCTCAAGGGCGCTGACCGCCGAGGCCTGCGCGGCATCGGCGACGAAACCCTCGCGTTGCAAGGCTTGTAGGTAGAGCGCAGCGGGCGTCATGGCGGCATGCCTGGGCAAAGCCGCCATGATAGTGCAAGCAGCGTTGGCGTGGGGCCGCCGATCAATCCTTGCTCAAGCCCACCTTGAGTAGCGCGCCATCCTGCGCATCGGTCAGCACATAGAGATAGCCATCAGGGCCAACCCGCACGTCACGAATTCGCGCCTTGAGCTCGCCAAGCATGCGCTCTTCGTGGACCACGTTGTCGCCGTCGAGCTGGAGACGGATCAACTCCTCAGTGGCCAAGGCCCCGATGAACAGATTGTGATCCCAGGCCTTGAAGGTGGGGCTGTCATAGAAGGCCATACCACTGATGCCGGGTGATTTCTCCCAGACGTGGTGTGGGTCTTCCATGCCGTCAACATGCTTGCCCTTGGCCTCGGGAATCGGCAACAGGGAATAATCGATGCCGTGGGTGGCAATCGGCCAGCCATAGTTCTTGCCCGGTTGAGGAATATTGATTTCGTCGCCACCGCGCGGCCCATGCTCATGTGTCCAGAGCTGGCCCGTCCAAGGATTGAGCGCCGCACCCTGCTGGTTGCGGTGGCCGAACGACCAGATTTCCGGCCGCACATCTTCCTGACCAACGAAGGGGTTGTCCTTGGGTACTTCGCCATCGGGCAGGATTCGCACCAACTTACCTTGCAGCTTGTCCAGGTCCTGGGCAGTGGAGCGCTGATTGTTCTCGCCCAGGGCGATGAACAAGTAGCCGTCACGGTCGAACACCAACCGGGAGCCGAAGTGATTACCCACCGAGAGCTTCGGTTGCTGGCGGAAGATCACGTTGAAGTTCTCCAGACGCGATCGATCCTGGGACAACTGCGCCCGACCAACCGCCGTACCGGCCTTGCCGTCCGCGCCCTCCTCGGCATAGGACAGGTACACCGTCCGGTCTTTGGCGAACTCAGGTGAGAGGGCCACATCCAACAGGCCGCCCTGCCCTTGCGCCCAGACCTTCGGCACGCCCGACAACGGTGGGCCGACCTTGCCTTCGGCATTGACGATGCGCAGATTGCCTGGCTGCTCGGTGATCAGCATGTCCTTGCCACCAGGCAGGAAGGCCAGCGCCCAAGGGTGGTTGAGTCCATCGGCGACAGTGCTGACCGTCAACTCGCCTTCTTCACTGGGCAAGCGCTGTTCGGCAGCGGCCTGCGCCAGCAATGGAAACAGTGCAGCAGCCGCCAGTGTGGTCATCCAGGTACGTGGTGTCATAGGGGATTCCTTCCAGAGGGATTCAAGGCGTGCGTTGCGAGTCGCGTGGAGGCCGACGGGGCTCCAGGTTCGGTGTCTGCTGCTGACGACGCAGGTTGTCGCCATTGCCGATGCCGCGGTTTTCCAGCGTCGGGGCACGTTCAACAGGTGCCGTCGAGGGCCCCCGTACCGGGGGCGTAGCCGGCACGCTGCCCTGGCGACTGTTGGGGTTGGCGCGCTGGATCGGACTGTTGTAGGGGTTGTTCGAGTCACTGGCGGCCAGCAGGGGGAGCTGCACAGGGGCAGCCTGTACCGGCAGACACAGGAGCAGGCTGATAGCCAAGAGCGGCAGTGTGGGATTCATGCTTCACCTCCGGTACGAAAATTCGTGACCAAGCGTTGGATAGCCTAAGTCTCGACAGGTTCGCCAAAAAAGCATGAAGCCGTATGGAGTTGATTCGCGATGTTTCAGCTAGGCAGGTGGGCACTGCGAGCCCCCTGCCTTGACCAGACGCGTGCAGCCGGTCAGTACGCCAGACTCCAGGTCAGGCTGTAAGTACGACCCCTGCCTTGGTAATCATACAAGTAGGCAGGGCCGTAGGTCGGCGAATAGAACAGCGTCGCCCGTTGGCCCCATACCGTGCTGTATTGCTTGTCGAACAGGTTCTGGATACCCGCACTGAAGGTCCCGAAGCCGGTTTCCTGGCTGCCCAGCAAATCGAAGGTGGTGTAGCCGTCGATCTGATGGTCGGCATCGTCCTTGAGCGTGAAGGCCCTGTTGGCCTGCAGACGCGCGCTGCGCCCATCGCCCTTCCAACCGACGAACGCCGTAGACTTGGAGAGCGAGGCGTAACGCGCATCACGCTTGTTCCAGCCGCCGTTGGCCGCCTCCTCCTCAGAACGTACCAGGTGCAAGGTGCCGCCAGCCTCCCAGCCGCTGTCGAAGTGCCGGGTCAAGGCACCTTCGAAGCCGAAGTCGCGACTTTTCTGCTCATCGACATTGATGGTCAAGGTCTGCTGGTCGACGTTGATGATCTTGTCCGACCAGATGTAATACAGCGCCGCCTGGGCATCCCATTGCAGATCGCTGTAGCGCCAGCCCATCTCGACCTGGCGACTCTTGATGCCAGCCAGAGGGTTGTCGGCCACGGACAGCCCTGGCTTGCCGTAGTACTTGGCCGGGTCTGGCAGATCGAAACCTTCGCCGTAATTGGTCCATATCTGGTGACCGTTCTTGAAATCGTAGATCGCGCCCAGGTTGTACAGATTGACCTGATAGTCGTTGCTACCGCCCGGCACTCGTTTGAAGTCCCCCACGTCCACGTCCATCTGCTGACGCCGAGCGCCGCCGGATAGCGTGAGGTTATCGGTGAGGCGCCAATCGGCCTGGGCATAGAGCGAGACACCGTCGACCCGATAACTGGGATAGCGCGCTGCCTTGCTGGCCTTGTCCAGGTCGAGACCGCCGCTGTTCGATGAAGTCAGCGCATCGAAGGTGGTCTGCTCGGCGCTGAAGCGCTCGCGATCGATATCGACGCCGTAGGTCAGCTTCAAGCGATCCCATTGCTTGGAGAACAGCGCCTTGAGGCTGCTGACCTCGAAATTCTGCTGCGAGGCTGCGAAGTACACGCCGCGCGATCCACGCGGCGAGCCGGCGTTGTAATACGGGAACGGGTAGAAGTTGTCGTTTTCCTTGCGATACGAGGCCTGCAGGTAGAAGTCCTGGCCAAGCACATCGCTATGGTGATAGTTGGCGTTGAGCAGCAGACGCCGGGTACGCGGTTGCAAGTCGGAGGAATAGCCACCGCGCAATTGCGCGTCTTCCAGATCCGACGGCGCGTTGTGCTTGAGGTTGGGGAAGAAAATGCCCGTGCTGCCCGTGTTACCGGAGTCGTAGTACTGGGCAAGAAACTCCAGGCTCTGTTCGTCGTTCAGTTGCAGGCCGAGTGTGCCCAGTAGGTCGAGGGTGCGGTTGTACTGCAGATCGGTCTGCGTGTTGTCGATGAAGATCTGCTTGCCGGCACCGTCATAGAAGGCCTGGTTCTGCTCACCGGAGATACCCAGACGGGCGCTGATCCGCTCATTACCGCCACTGATCGACTGAGCGATGCGGGTCGCCAGGTCGTCGCTGTTGTTGAAACCGCTGCTGGCACCGATCTGCGTCTCGAAACGCGCCGGCCCCGGCTCCCCCTTCTTGGTCACGATATTGATGATTCCACCGGTGGCACCGCCGCCATAGAGGGCGCTGGCGCCGGAAAGCACCTCGACGCGCTCGACGTTGAACGGCGAAATGCTGTCGAACTGACGCGAAAGACCACGCGAGCTGTTCTGACTGACACCGTCGATCATCACCAGCACATTGCGCCCACGCATGTTCTGGCCGTAATTGGTGCGGCCTTCCGGCGCCAAGTCCAGGCCAGGGACGAGCTTGCCAATCGCCTCTTTGAGGCTCACGCCGCTGTCGATCTGCTCGCGCAGTTGCTGTTGATCCACCACCCAGACAGTACCGGGGATTTCACTGATCGCAGTGCTGGTGCGAGAGGCGACACTCACCTCGATGGGCTTGAGGTTGATGCTCTGCGGCGCTACGTCGGCCCTGCGCAGTGTGACGGTGCGGGCATCGTTGAACTGCCAGTCGATACCCGTACTGGCCAGCAGCACCTGGAGAGCTTGGTTGATGGTGTAGCTACCCTGCAGAGGTGGTCCGTCCAAACCAGCGACATCGGCCGTGGTGTAGAGCACATGCAGGCCCGCCTGGTCGGCAAAGGCGGTCAGTGAGCGATCCAGCGGTTGCGCGGGCAGGTCGAGCCGAACTTGGCGTGACTGCACCTGGGCACTGTCGAGGGACTCGGCAGCCAGCAGCGGCAGCGGGCCTGCCAGCGACAGCACGGCGCTGCAGGATGCCAGGACATATTTGAAACCACCGCCGCAGCGGTTCAGGGAATTGAGCGTGGCCTTCACAAGTGAGCTTCCAGGCGAGTCGAGGGGGGGTACGGATCAGTCCCCCTACGACGATCTGGCCAGCGGAAACTTGCAGCAGGAAATGAAAAATATTTCGATTATCTTCTCGATCAACGCACCACTGCCAGAAGAGGCAGGTAGGTCACTGTCAAACCGTAGCGCTGCTCCAGGGTACGAAGCAAACCGTCCGGCTGGTCGAGATCGAACACCCCGCTCACTTCGAGGCCTGCCAGGCGGGCATCGGAAATGATGATACGCCCATGACGGTATCGCTCCAGTTCGGCGAGTACCTGGCCAAGCGGCTTGCCATTGAAGATCAGCTTGCCGCGCCGCCAGGCGGTCCGGGCCTCGGCATCAGGGGTGAGTGCAAGCTGTCGCCCACCGAGTTGAGCTTCGCCCCGGGTCAACACCACTTCAGCACCGGACGCCTGG
This sequence comes from Pseudomonas sp. SC11, assembly GCF_047039205.1. Lineage (NCBI taxonomy): Bacteria > Pseudomonadati > Pseudomonadota > Gammaproteobacteria > Pseudomonadales > Pseudomonadaceae > Pseudomonas > Pseudomonas sp. SC11. The sequence continues at coordinate 3,555,753 of NZ_CP178183.1, forward strand.
CGTCTCACGCTGAACAAGGCATGGCGGCCCTCGACCGGTTCGCCTCCGGCATCGACCACGAACGGACGCGGATCGCTGGCGGTATCGAACAATGCTTCACCTGTCTGCAGCACGACCTCACGCCGTGTATCGCTGAATGACACCGACAATGCGCTATTGCCGTTCAGAGTGACACGTGTGCCGTCGGCCAGAGTGAAAGTCTGACGCTGGTTCATTGCGGTGTGATAGTCAGAAAACCACATCGGCGCTTGCTGCCATCCGGTGCAAGCGATGGCGACCATCACTATCGATGCGGCCAGTGCGCGTGGCCAGCGCCGCCGAGAACGCGATAGCGGCTTGGCGTGCAACGTCCGTGCAGCCTGGGTCTGCCCGAGATCGCCCCACAGCGCCTCGGCCTCACGAGCGGCACGCGCATGGGCCGGACTGGACGCACACCAGCGCTGGTAACGCTCATGGTCATCGGCACCGGCATTACCGGAGTGGAGCACGACCTGCCAGTCGAGGGCATCGTCGCAGAGGTCGTTGTGGGGAGGTCGCGGGGTCATCGCAGGCCGCTCAGTCATGGTTTTGCTCGAGCCAGTCACGACAGTGGCGTAGGGCCTGGCCGATGTATTTTGCCACCATGCTCGGGGAAACGCCCAGGCGCTGAGCGATCTGCGCCTGAGTCAGGCCCTCGACCCGGTTCAGCAGCAGGGCCTGACGGGCGTTGCTCGGTAACTGCAGCAAGGCGTCATCCAAGATTTGCAGGCGCTCGCGAGCTAACAGCGTAGCTTCCGGGGCGGGCGAGGGACACGGGATTTCGCCCCTACCCTCCTCCGGTTCATGATTCGACGCTCGGCGTCGCTCGTGCCGCAGCGCGTCGATGGCCAGGTTGCCGGCGACGCGGAAGATGAAACTGCGTGGGTGCGCGACCGCGATGGCCTGTGCCTCGATACGCACCAGGCGCAGGTATGTTTCCTGCGCAACGTCGGCGGCGCGCTGTCGGTCTTGCATACGACGCGTGAGGAATGACAACAAGTCGTCGTAGTGCTCCTGGAAGCTTGCCAGCAGGCTGGACACGGGAGACGTCAGCATGGAGAGATGATGCCAGTAGGATTGGTGTTAATGCGAAAGAGTATCTTTCATATCCACTGTCACTTTCAACGACACGCCGCATTTGCCACACTGCGCGCTCGTCCACACGCCAAGGCGCCTGCTCATGACTGTCCGCTTTCGCTCAAGACCAGGCCTGTGCATGGTGCTGATGCTGGCCCTGCTGCTCAACGCCTGCGCGCTGTTGCAACCACGAGATCCTCTGAATATCAGCGTCATCGGTATCGAACCTCTTGCGGGGCAAGATCTAGAGTTACGCATGGCAGTCAAGATCCGGATTCAGAACCCCAACGAAACGCCTGTGGATTTCAACGGCGTTGCCTTGAATCTGGAGGTGAACGATCAACCCTTGGCGGCTGGTGTCAGCGATCAACGCGGCCACATCGGGCGTTATGAGGAGACGGTCATCGTAGTACCGGTGAGCATTACCGCGTTTTCCTTTCTACGCCAAGCCTACGGCCTGAGCCGTGCACAGTCGTTACAGGGTCTGCCCTACATACTACGTGGCAAGTTGGCCGGGGGTCCGTTGGGAACGATCCGTTTCACCGACAAGGGCAAACTCGATCTGCCCCAGCCAGGTACTTTCGGCTGGTAGCCCTCAACGATTGGCGCTGGCGGCGGCCATCATCTTGTTGATTTCGCTGCGAATCATGTTAGCGAATTCAGGGGGCGATATGCCGTCCAGCTCCGCACGCACCCACTCCGCCCACTTGCCCTTGCGCCGCGACTTTTCGGCAATCATCCTGGCCGCCTCGGCTTTGGCCTTGCCCAGGTTGTTCTGCCACAGCTCGAACAAGCGCGCCTTTTCCGACTCGATCTGCGCACGCTCGGCGAAGTCTCTATTGGCCAGATTGAAACTCATGGTCTTTCCTGCCGCTTGAAAATGAGCGATATCTTACACGCTTGCGATGCACCATCGCCAAGCCAGTGCAACTTTCGCCGACCACTGCTTTCCACTGTTTACACCAACACACCTACAAGGAGGCATCCATGGCCAGGAAATCCAACGCGACCAGCGAAACCGAGCAGATCAAGGATCAGGTCTTCAGCGAGTTGCAGGCGCTTATCGAGGAATCGGAAAAGCTTTTGGACAGCAGCGCGTCTTTGGTGGGCGAGGAAGCCGATACGCTGCGCGCCCAGCTCGGTCTGAAGCTGCGTCAAGCGCGTCAGGCCACCAGCCGTCTGGGGCAAAAAGCGCAGCCGGTGGTCGAGGCGACTGAAGAGCTGATCGGCATTCATCCTTGGCAGACTGTGGCGATCTCCGCTGGCATCGGTCTGGTGGTAGGCCTGCTACTCGGCCGTAGGCAGTAAATTAAGGAAACTTCTGGCCCACTCAGGCTGGCTGGGCCATTGGGATACCGCTGTGAAAGCGCATTTCCCCATCGGCGGAACTTATCAGTTCCGCCTCTATCTCCCGAACCTTGTGCACCACCTGCGCGATATCTGACGCCTCTCCATACTCATACGCCAGTTTCAAATAGCCTTGATAGTGGCGTGCCTCGCTTTTGAGCAAGCCGTGATAGAACGTACCCAGTTCTTCGTCCAGGTGTGGGACCAAGGCCGCGAAGCGCTCGCAACTGCGGGCCTCGATGAAAGCGCCGACCACCAGGGTATCGACCAGCTTCACCGGCTCATGGGCACGCACCACTCGCCGCAGTCCAGAGGCATAACGTCCGGCTGAAACGGGGCGCAACGGTACACCCCGACGCTTCATCAAGCGCAACACTTGCTCGTGATGCACCAGTTCCTCACGCGCCAGGCGCGACATCATATTGATCAGCTCCAAATGCGTGTTGTACTTGGCGATCAAACTGAGTGCGGTACTGGCGGCCTTGAACTCGCAGTTCTTGTGGTCGATCAGCAAGGTGTGCTCATCGGCCAACGCAGCCTCGATCCAGGCGTCGGGTGTGGGGCAGCCAAGAAAGGCATCGATTTCAGGAATCAGGGACATAAATTCACGGAGGTTGGCAACGCAGAAGCGCGGGATTATACCGACGGTGACAGCCATCGCCAGCGCTTGCGCTTGATACAGGTCAAACGGCATCGCCGCATTGGCCAACTATAGTCAGGTATGAGCCCTCGCGATCCAAGGAGTTTCATGCCATGCAAGCCGTTCGCAGCATCCTCGTCGTGCTCGACCCTGAACACGCCCACAGTCGCGCGCTGACCCGCGCCAAGCTGATTGCCGGGGTTACCGGTGCACGCCTGCATCTGCTGATGTGTGACAAGAAGCGCGACCATCACGCACTGCTGAGCTTGCTCGCCAGTCAGTTGCATGACGATGGCTACGATAGCGTCAGCCACGAACAGGCCTGGCAGGACAGCCTGCATGAGTCGATCATCGCTGTGCAGCAGGCCGAAGGCTGTGAATTGGTCATCAAAGAGCATCACCCGGATAACCCCCTGCGCAAAGCTCTGCTGACGCCTAGCGACTGGAAACTGTTGCGCAACTGTCCGTGTGCCGTACTGATGGTCAAGAGCGAGCGGCCTTGGACCGGCGGCGCCATTCTGGCGGCAGTGGATGTGGGCAATCAGGATGAAGATCACCGCCGCCTGCATGCCAGTATCATTGACCATGGCTACGCTATCGCCAGCTTGGCCAAAGGTGAACTGCACGTGATCAGCGCTCACCCTTCGCCCATGTTGGCTGCCTCCGATCCGGTGTATCAGCTCAGCGAGACTATCGAAAAGCGCTACCGTGAGGCGTGTTCAGTTTTCCAGGCGGAGTTCGACATCAGCGATCAGCGGCTGCATGTCGCCGAAGGGCCAGCGGATGTGCTGATTCCTTACACCGAAAAGAAGATCGATGCGGTGGTGACCATTATCGGAACAGTTGCGCGCACGGGTATCTCCGGGGCCCTGATTGGCAACACTGCTGAGGTGGTGCTCGACGCGCTTGAAGGCGATGTGCTTGTGCTCAAGAGTGATCAGGCTGTAAGCGCCCTCACACGACCGGTCAAGGTGTGAGAGCTCCAGTTGGGGTTGCAAGCTGCCTCCCAGGAGGGTAGCGCTGATTGTGAAAACACCAAAAAAACAAAACCCCTACCTGCTCACGCAGATAGGGGTTTTGCGAAATAAATCTTGACGATGACCTACTCTCACATGGGGAAACCCCACACTACCATCGGCGATGCATCGTTTCACTGCTGAGTTCGGGATGGGATCAGGTGGTTCCAATGCTCTATGGTCGTCAAGAAATTCGGTTGCCAGCGCGCCCTTACGGACACCCCAGCCTATTCGGATATGTGATTCTGTGGTTCGTCGCGAACTTTCGGTTCTCTCGTCTTCACCACCACAATTCGGCGCTCACGCTCAAATTGCTTGGGTGTTATATGGTCAAGCCTCACGGGCAATTAGTATGGGTTAGCTCAACGCCTCACAGCGCTTACACACCCCACCTATCAACGTCGTAGTCTTCGACGGCCCTTCAGGGGATTCTAGATCCCAGTGAGATCTCATCTTGAGGCAAGTTTCCCGCTTAGATGCTTTCAGCGGTTATCTCTTCCGAACATAGCTACCCGGCAATGCCACTGGCGTGACAACCGGAACACCAGAGGTTCGTCCACTCCGGTCCTCTCGTACTAGGAGCAGCCCCTCTCAAATCTCAAACGTCCACGGCAGATAGGGACCGAACTGTCTCACGACGTTCTAAACCCAGCTCGCGTACCACTTTAAATGGCGAACAGCCATACCCTTGGGACCGGCTTCAGCCCCAGGATGTGATGAGCCGACATCGAGGTGCCAAACACCGCCGTCGATATGAACTCTTGGGCGGTATCAGCCTGTTATCCCCGGAGTACCTTTTATCCGTTGAGCGATGGCCCTTCCATACAGAACCACCGGATCACTAAGACCTACTTTCGTACCTGCTCGACGTGTCTGTCTCGCAGTCAAGCGCGCTTTTGCCTTTATACTCTACGACCGATTTCCGACCGGTCTGAGCGCACCTTCGTACTCCTCCGTTACTCTTTGGGAGGAGACCGCCCCAGTCAAACTACCCACCATACACTGTCCTCGATCCGGATCACGGACCTGAGTTAGAACCTCAAGGTTGCCAGGGTGGTATTTCAAGGATGGCTCCATGAGAACTGGCGTCCCCACTTCAAAGCCTCCCACCTATCCTACACAAGCAAGCTCAAAGTCCAGTGCAAAGCTATAGTAAAGGTTCACGGGGTCTTTCCGTCTAGCCGCGGATACACTGCATCTTCACAGCGATTTCAATTTCACTGAGTCTCGGGTGGAGACAGCGCCGCCATCGTTACGCCATTCGTGCAGGTCGGAACTTACCCGACAAGGAATTTCGCTACCTTAGGACCGTTATAGTTACGGCCGCCGTTTACCGGGGCTTCGATCAAGAGCTTCGCTTGCGCTAACCCCATCAATTAACCTTCCGGCACCGGGCAGGCGTCACACCCTATACGTCCACTTTCGTGTTTGCAGAGTGCTGTGTTTTTAATAAACAGTCGCAGCGGCCTGGTATCTTCGACCGGCATGGGCTTACGGAGCAAGTCCTTCACCCTCGCCGGCGCACCTTCTCCCGAAGTTACGGTGCCATTTTGCCTAGTTCCTTCACCCGAGTTCTCTCAAGCGCCTTGGTATTCTCTACCTAACCACCTGTGTCGGTTTGGGGTACGGTTCCCAGTTATCTGAAGCTTAGGAGCTTTTCTTGGAAGCATGGCATCAACCACTTCGTCGCCTAAAGGCAACTCGTCATCAGCTCTCGGCCTTGAAATCCCGGATTTGCCTAAGATTTCAGCCTACCACCTTAAACCTGGACAACCAACGCCAGGCTGGCCTAGCCTTCTCCGTCCCTCCATCGCAATAACTGCAAGTACAGGAATATTAACCTGTTTTCCATCGACTACGCTTTTCAGCCTCGCCTTAGGGACCGACTAACCCTGCGTCGATTAACGTTGCGCAGGAAACCTTGGTCTTTCGGCGTGCGAGTTTTTCACTCGCATTGTCGTTACTCATGTCAGCATTCGCACTTCTGATACCTCCAGCAAGCTTCTCAACTCACCTTCACAGGCTTACAGAACGCTCCTCTACCGCATCACCAAAGGTGATACCCGTAGCTTCGGTGCATGGTTTGAGCCCCGTTACATCTTCCGCGCAGGCCGACTCGACTAGTGAGCTATTACGCTTTCTTTAAAGGATGGCTGCTTCTAAGCCAACCTCCTAGCTGTCTAAGCCTTCCCACATCGTTTCCCACTTAACCATGACTTTGGGACCTTAGCTGACGGTCTGGGTTGTTTCCCTTTTCACGACGGACGTTAGCACCCGCCGTGTGTCTCCCATGCTCGGCACTTGCTGGTATTCGGAGTTTGCATCGGTTTGGTAAGTCGGGATGACCCCCTAGCCGAAACAGTGCTCTACCCCCAGCAGTGATACATGAGGCGCTACCTAAATAGCTTTCGAGGAGAACCAGCTATCTCCGAGCTTGATTAGCCTTTCACTCCGATCCACAGGTCATCCGCTAACTTTTCAACGGTAGTCGGTTCGGTCCTCCAGTCAGTGTTACCTAACCTTCAACCTGCCCATGGATAGATCGCCCGGTTTCGGGTCTATACCCAGCGACTAAGCGCCCTATTAAGACTCGCTTTCGCTACGCCTCCCCTATTCGGTTAAGCTCGCCACTGAATATAAGTCGCTGACCCATTATACAAAAGGTACGCAGTCACCTAACAAAGTAGGCTCCCACTGCTTGTACGCATACGGTTTCAGGTTCTATTTCACTCCCCTCTCCGGGGTTCTTTTCGCCTTTCCCTCACGGTACTGGTTCACTATCGGTCAGTCAGTAGTATTTAGCCTTGGAGGATGGTCCCCCCATGTTCAGACAAAGTTTCTCGTGCTCCGTCCTACTCGATTTCATTGAAAAGAGATTTTCGTGTACGGGGCTATCACCCACTATGGCCGCACTTTCCAGAGCGTTCCACTAATCTCAAATCAACTTAAGGGCTGGTCCCCGTTCGCTCGCCACTACTAAGGGAATCTCGGTTGATTTCTATTCCTCAGGGTACTTAGATGTTTCAGTTCCCCTGGTTCGCCTCTTGCACCTATGGATTCAGTACAAGATACCTAGGTTATCCTAGGTGGGTTCCCCCATTCAGAGATCTCTGGATCACAGTCTGTTTGCCGACTCCCCAAAGCTTATCGCAGGCTACCACGTCTTTCATCGCCTCTGACTGCCAAGGCATCCACCGTATGCGCTTCTTCACTTGACCATATAACCCCAAGCAATCTGGTTATACTGTGAAGACGACATTCGCCGAAAATTCGCACGTCGCTCTTTCGAGCAGAACTCACAAATTTTACCTCAGCCTGATTTCCAGCAGTGAAACTGGTCATCAGTCTGTATCTATCACATATCCGAATTTTTAAAGAACGATCTGGCAAAAGCCAGAAATCAACATTCCAACGCGGCGTCAACGCGACGCGCGAATGCTCATTTCTGAGTTCTAACAGTGCTGTACAAAGGTGGTGGAGCCAAGCGGGATCGAACCGCTGACCTCCTGCGTGCAAGGCAGGCGCTCTCCCAGCTGAGCTATGGCCCCGTGTATCTGCTACATCTCGTAGGCCGCACCAAGTAATTGGTAGGTCTGGGCAGATTTGAACTGCCGACCTCACCCTTATCAGGGGTGCGCTCTAACCAACTGAGCTACAGACCTATAACAGGGTCGCGTTACAGCATCGTCTTTTCACAATGAATCAAGCAATTCGTGTGGGAGCTCATCAGCAGGCTGATGTCTTCGATTAAGGAGGTGATCCAGCCGCAGGTTCCCCTACGGCTACCTTGTTACGACTTCACCCCAGTCATGAATCACACCGTGGTAACCGTCCCCCCGAAGGTTAGACTAGCTACTTCTGGTGCAACCCACTCCCATGGTGTGACGGGCGGTGTGTACAAGGCCCGGGAACGTATTCACCGCGACATTCTGATTCGCGATTACTAGCGATTCCGACTTCACGCAGTCGAGTTGCAGACTGCGATCCGGACTACGATCGGTTTTGTGAGATTAGCTCCACCTCGCGGCTTGGCAACCCTCTGTACCGACCATTGTAGCACGTGTGTAGCCCAGGCCGTAAGGGCCATGATGACTTGACGTCATCCCCACCTTCCTCCGGTTTGTCACCGGCAGTCTCCTTAGAGTGCCCACCATGACGTGCTGGTAACTAAGGACAAGGGTTGCGCTCGTTACGGGACTTAACCCAACATCTCACGACACGAGCTGACGACAGCCATGCAGCACCTGTGTCAGAGTTCCCGAAGGCACCAATCCATCTCTGGAAAGTTCTCTGCATGTCAAGGCCTGGTAAGGTTCTTCGCGTTGCTTCGAATTAAACCACATGCTCCACCGCTTGTGCGGGCCCCCGTCAATTCATTTGAGTTTTAACCTTGCGGCCGTACTCCCCAGGCGGTCAACTTAATGCGTTAGCTGCGCCACTAAAATCTCAAGGATTCCAACGGCTAGTTGACATCGTTTACGGCGTGGACTACCAGGGTATCTAATCCTGTTTGCTCCCCACGCTTTCGCACCTCAGTGTCAGTATCAGTCCAGGTGGTCGCCTTCGCCACTGGTGTTCCTTCCTATATCTACGCATTTCACCGCTACACAGGAAATTCCACCACCCTCTACCGTACTCTAGCTTGCCAGTTTTGGATGCAGTTCCCAGGTTGAGCCCGGGGCTTTCACATCCAACTTAACAAACCACCTACGCGCGCTTTACGCCCAGTAATTCCGATTAACGCTTGCACCCTCTGTATTACCGCGGCTGCTGGCACAGAGTTAGCCGGTGCTTATTCTGTCGGTAACGTCAAAATTGCAGAGTATTAATCTACAACCCTTCCTCCCAACTTAAAGTGCTTTACAATCCGAAGACCTTCTTCACACACGCGGCATGGCTGGATCAGGCTTTCGCCCATTGTCCAATATTCCCCACTGCTGCCTCCCGTAGGAGTCTGGACCGTGTCTCAGTTCCAGTGTGACTGATCATCCTCTCAGACCAGTTACGGATCGTCGCCTTGGTGAGCCATTACCTCACCAACTAGCTAATCCGACCTAGGCTCATCTGATAGCGCAAGGCCCGAAGGTCCCCTGCTTTCTCCCGTAGGACGTATGCGGTATTAGCGTTCCTTTCGAAACGTTGTCCCCCACTACCAGGCAGATTCCTAGGCATTACTCACCCGTCCGCCGCTGAATCGAGAAGCAAGCTCCTCTCATCCGCTCGACTTGCATGTGTTAGGCCTGCCGCCAGCGTTCAATCTGAGCCATGATCAAACTCTTCAGTTCAATACTGCTTGGGTTTTTAAGAAACCCTAAACTTGGCTCAGCAATCTCAAATGACTATGTGATTTCTCGCATGGCCACTTGTGATGCTGATAATCTAGGCGACGATCAGTCCGTACTCACAAGCACCCACACGAATTGCTTGATTCGATTTGTTAAAGAGCGTTTGGCTAAGAGCGTTTCGTCTCAACCGAGGCCGCGCATTCTACAGCAGCCTTACTTCGTGTCAAGCGTTTATTGTGAAGTTTTTTCCGAGAAACTCGTTTAGCTTCAAACACTTGACTCGCTGCGATCTCTCGTAGCGGGAGGCGAATCATACAGCACCAACCGATGCTGTCAACCGCCTTTTTCACCGCTTTCAACCCGAGGATCGAAGCCCTTCGCACCGCGCCGAACTCGCTTAACTCGTTGATTCTCAAGAAGTTTCGCGTTCCGTTTGCTGCGGAAGTGGGGCGCATTATAAGGGGATCTGAACAGCGGTCAAGGCTTAATTTCAAATAAATTCAAATAGTTGATTGGTGCAACGGTAATCAAGGCCATCAAGCGCCGCCCCTGCGCCCTATAAATCAAGCCTCACCGATAAGCCAATCATGACCCAGTTGCATACCCAGCGACCAATTGCGCAATATAGTGCGCAACTGAATCGCCTTCCTTCTGGACTGTCCTACCCAATGAACAATACCTGCCGCGGCTTGGCCACCACGCTTTTCCCCATTGGCCTGCTGCTAATCGCCATGGCCTCGATCCAGTCAGGCGCCTCCTTGGCTAAAAGCATGTTTCCAATCGTGGGTGCCCAAGGCACTACAGCATTGCGCCTGATCTTTGCCAGCATCATCATGCTAGCCCTACTGCGGCCGTGGCGCGCCAAGCTCAACGCTCGCACTCTGCGCAGCGTCATCATTTACGGGTTGGCCTTGGGCGGCATGAACTTCCTCTTCTATATGTCTCTGCGTAGCGTACCGCTAGGCATCGCTGTGGCCTTGGAATTCACGGGACCGTTGGCGGTAGCGATCTTCGCCTCGCGCCGCGCACTCGATTTTCTCTGGATCGCGTTGGCGATCGCCGGCCTGCTCTTGCTGATGCCGACCGGACAAACTGACGCTGCCTTAGACCTCACAGGCGCTGCGTACGCATTGGGGGCGGGCGTGTGCTGGGCGCTGTACATTTTATATGGGCAACGCGCAGGCGCTGAAAATGGTATCCAGACCGCAGCCCTTGGCGTGTTGATCGCAGCCCTGTTCATCGCCCCCATTGGGATTGCACACGCAGGCAGCGCCTTGCTGACACCTGGGCTAATTCCGATAGCCCTGGGCGTGGCGGTGCTTTCTACCGCCCTACCCTACAGCCTAGAGATGGTCGCACTCACCCGCATGCCAGCTCGCACCTTCGGCACCTTGATGAGCATTGAGCCGGTCTTCGGGGCGCTGTCCGGATTGCTATTTCTCGGTGAAGTGCTGAGCTTGACACAATGGCTCGCAATTCTGGCGATCATCACGGCCTCCGTGGGCGCAACCCTTTCCATGCGCAAGGAGAACCCTCCACCTGTTGCAGTCGATTGATCTGAGAAATACTTTCATTGGCCCTTCTTCAGCCTTGTACCGGTCTATCAGGCTGTTTAAGCTGTCGAAGAATCATCATTTTCAGACGATCTACTAAGCTGGGCACGGAAGCAGGGAGTTTCAGGAAGAACGCAGTCACCACTGAAAGGGCCTACACCTGTAAACGCCCTGATAAGGACAGGAATGAAACGTATTTTTCTCATCCTGGCCATCGTGGCCATTGCTGGGTGCGCCGCTACCGCCAAGACCGAGGTGAAACGAGGAAAGAAAGGCATCCACATCAATTGCTCGGGCCTCTCCTCCTCTTGGGATAAGTGCTACGCCAACGCTCAAGCCTCTTGCAGCAGCAAAGGGTACAAAGTCATCGCTCGCTCCAGCGACAGTGAGGAGGAGCCTGGCGATTATGTGTTCGGAATCAATCCGGCCGGCTATACCAGTCGCAGCATGATCGTGATCTGCAAGTAAAGAAGGGCAGCGTTCGCTGCCCTTCTTTCAACTCTCTCATAGAGGCAGGGTCCGGCGCTCCAGCCACGCAAGGGCATCACCCTCAAGTAGAGGCGCAAGACGCTGGCGCACTGCCTGGTGATACTGATTGAGCCAATGCCGTTCTGAAGCGTCCAGTAACTCTGGTATCAGGCAGCGTGTATCGATCGGGCACAGGGTCAACGTTTCGAACGCCAGAAACTCGCCGAAGACACTTCGCCCTGCTTCGCGATTGACCACCAGGTTTTCGATCCGTACGCCCCACTCACCCGGCCTGTAGGTACCCGGCTCGATGGAACTGATCATGCCCTCCTGCATCGCTGTCTGCGGACTGGCGGAGGCTTGATAGGCAATCACCTGCGGCCCCTCGTGCACATTCATGAAGTAGCCTACCCCATGCCCTGTGCCATGCCCGTAATCGACTTGATCAACCCACAGCGGTGCCCTGGCGATGGCGTCGAGCATCGGCGAGAGAATCCCTCGCGGAAACTTCGCGCGTGATAGTGCGATCATGCCTTTGAGCACGCGCGTACAGTCTGTCTTCTGCGCCTCGCTGGGCGTACCGATCGGCACCATGCGGGTGATGTCGGTAGTCCCCCCAAAGTACTGTCCGCCCGAGTCGATGAGCAGCAAGCCATCACCCTCGATCACCGCATGGGACTGGGCAGTCGCGCGATAGTGCGGCATTGCGCCATTGGCATTGAACGCAGCAATGGTCGAGAAGCTCAACGAGACGAAGTCAGGCCGTCGCGCCCGCGCTGCACTCAAGTGCTCATCCACCGACAGCTCGGTGATGACCTCCTGTCCCAGAGTCATTTCGAACCAGGCGAAGAACTCGCACAAGGCTGCACCATCCTGTTCCATTACCTTACGGATATGCATCAGTTCGGCCTCGCTTTTGCGCGACTTACTCAACGTCGTCGGGTTGAGGCTCTCGATCCACGTAACGCGTTCATCGACAGACGCCAGAAGACCACAGGTCACACGTGCCGGATCAAACAAAAGACGGTGATCAGTTTCGATCGCGGCCAGTGCTCGATGGACTTCATTGTAATCCTGCACCTCGACACCATCGGCAGCGAGTGCCTGACGCAGGCTGGCATCGATTTTTTCCTGCGCAACGAAAAGCGTCGCTCGGTCACCACCGATCAAGGCAAACGCCACAAACACCGGGTTGTAGGAGACATCGCTACCCCGCAGATTGAGCAGCCAGGCGATGTCATCCAAGGTGGCAATGAAATGCCAATCAGCATCCTTCTCGGCCATTGTGCAGCGCAACGCTGCGAGTTTGTCAGCGCGCGCACGCGTGGCATAGGGCGCCAAGTGTTCATAGACACGATTGCCGGGTAACGCCGGACGCGCACTCCACACCTCGTCAAACACGTCCAGATGGGTGAGCAATTTCGCGTGACGTACTTTCAGACGCTCTTCCAGTTGACGGGCGGAGGTCAGGGACATCACCGCACCATCGACTGCAACCACCCCGCCACTGACGGTATGCGCGCCCAGCCAATCGAGTGCGCCGGGCCCACCTCCCTGCAGCTTCATCAGTTCGATGCCACTGCCTGACAGCTCCACTGCGGCTTGTTCCCAATAGCGGCTATCGACCCATAGACCGGCGAACTCCGCCGTGACCACCAGCGTTCCCACAGACCCCTGAAATCCAGAAAGCCACTGACGGCCTTGCCAATGCTCAGGCAGGTACTCCGACAAATGAGGATCGGCAGAAGGCACCAACAAGGCATCGACGCCTTCTCTGGCCAGCACCTGACGAACACGTGCCAGACGCGAAGGAACGGAATCCTGGGGGGTTGGGGAACGGCTCATGCACTCTCCTGCGGCAATATCGTCGACGGTTTCAGACGCTGGATAATGGAACAGCAGGCCATGTCCTGCAATCGGAGCCAGATGCCGGTGCTGCCGTCAGTTATGCCAGCGCGGCTCGATCAAACGGTCGGGGCGAAACGTCGTCGATAGTCACTGGGTGTAAAACCTGTGGCGGCCTGGAACACCTTGCGAAACGCGCCAGGATCCTGGTATCCCACCTCCCAGGCGATATGGTCCACGTTACGCCTAGTAAACTCCAACAAGCGACAAGCACGCCCCACCCGGATCTGCTGACAATAATGAGTAGGACGCAATCCAGTTGCAGCACGGAACCGGCGAAGGAAGGTGCGCTCCTCCAAACCGGCGCATGCCGCCATGCTGCTCACACTTGCGTGTTGCACCCCACCGCCCTGCAACCAATGCTGCACTTTGAGCACAGCCTCATCACCATGGTCCAGGCGAGGGACGAACAGTGCTCCCGCGACTGCGCTTGGCAGCGGCTCCAGCGAAAGGTATCGGGCAGTCTCAAAGGCGAGCGTGGCGCCAAGAAAACGCTCGAGCAATCGCAGTCCCAGCCCGGTCCAAGCCATCAAGCCCGCCGAGGTCACGACGTCGCCGTCGTCCAGTAGGGGCACATTGGCGTCAGCGCGGACCTCGGGGTAGCGCTCGAGCAAAGCGTGCACGTAGTTTTGGTGAGTGCTCGCCGGACGCCGATCCAGCACCCCGCTGGCGGCGAGGAAGAACACACCAATGCATACTGAGGCCAGCACCGCACCGCGTCCGTGCCAGTCACACAGGTGCGGACAATGACGCTCAAGCAGCTCCGAGGGGGGCGCGCCACCAAGACTGGGCGGGATCACCAACACGTTGAGCGCATGGACCGCTCCCGGGTGACTGTCATAGACAGGGGCCAATCTGCCGAAGCCATCGAGCTGCCAGTGAGTGACGCGGATCCTCGACAACTGAATATTGCCCATCTCTCCAGCCACCCTGTTGGCGACTGCGAACAGATCCGTCAAGCCGTGTACCGCCGCGATCTGCACATCCGGGTAGATCAACACGCCTACTTCCACTTCAGACCCCATGTCAGTTTTTGCCTTCAATCTGTCGGTCGCGCCAATCCCGGCCGGCCCCATCTCGGGCTAACCTCATCGCACTCTCAGCACACTTCACCGGAGACTCCCGACATGGCTAAAGAGGCCCTTATTCTCATCGATATCCAGAACGATTACTTCCCCGGCGGCAAATGGACCTTGGACGGCATCGAAGCGGCGGCCGACAACGCCGCGCGCCTGCTGGCCAAGGCTCGCGAACGCGGTGACCTGGTGGTGCATGTACGCCACGAGTTCGAGTCGGCTGACGCGCCGTTCTTCACGCCTGGATCGCACGGCGCGCAAATCCATGTAAAGGTGCTACCCACCGCCGATGAGGTGGTTGTGCTCAAGCATCAGGTCAACGCCTTTCGTGACACTGAGCTCAAGAAAGTGCTGGATGAGCAGGCGGTAAAGGCGATAACCATTGTCGGAGCCATGAGCCATATGTGCATCGACTCGGCCACCCGCGCCGCAGCAGACCACGGATACCAAGTGACAGTGGCACACGACGCCTGCGCAACGCTAGGACTTACCTTCGCCGAGCACAGCATACCGGCTGAGCAAGTGCATGGCGCAGCCATGGCCGCCCTGGCATTTGCGTTCGCTCGCGTACAAGACACCGCCTCACTGCTCCCCGAGGCGTGAAGCACTGCGCTCAAATCACTACGTTGCGCACGAAGCGAGTGGGTTGGTCGCCGTCGTTACGGTAGGCATAACGGCAATTGCTTTGGAAGATGTAGAAGTCGCCTGCTTGCAGGCGCACTTCGCCCCCCTCGATCACCACGGTCAGGCAACCTGAGCAGACATAGATCTGCTCACTCCAGCCTTCAGCATCGGCCTCACTGGCATAGTGCTCGCCTGGCCCCAGGGTCCACTCCCACAACTCCACTTCACGCCGTGCCGAACTGCTACCCAGCAATACAGCACGACTCTCGGGGTGCTGCCCAGCCCAGGCCAGTTGGTTGATGCGTGCCGAATCACGCTGTTCCGGCGCCTGGATAAGCGTACTGAACGCTACGCCCAAGGCTTCGGCGATCAGGTCAAGGGTGGTCAAGCTCACATTCTTTTCGCCAGCTTCGATGGCCACTAGCATCCGTCGGCTGACGCCCGAGCGCTCTGCCAAAAGAGTCTGGCTATAGCGTTGCTCAGTGCGCAAGCGGCGGATGTTCTGGCTGACGTATTGCAACACCGAAGCGCGGTGGGAAGAATCTCTGTGCACTATATTGCTCACCAGAAGGGGCTGCGCAGTATACTGCGCACTTTGCGGCGATTGTGCGCCGCCCTCCACGAGTGCGCAAGATCATGAGCCAGCCCAACTGCCGTCCACGGCCTTCCATCTATTTCCGCCTGAGCAAAGCTGAGATGGTGCTGGTGTTCATTACCATGCTGTGGGGCGGAACCTTCCTAATCGTCCACAACGTCATGAGCGTCAGTGGGCCGATGTACTTCGTCGGACTGCGGTTTGCCGCAGCGGCGCTGTTCGTCGGGCTGGTCTCGATGCGCGCATTGCCAGGACTGACATTCACCGAATTGAAAGCCGGGGTAGTGATTGGCGCCTCGATCATGCTCGGTTACGGACTTCAAACCATGGGCCTGCAAAGCATCAGCAGCAGTCAGTCAGCCTTCATCACCGCGCTGTACGTGCCTTTCGTGCCCGTGCTGCAGTGGCTGGTACTAGGGCGGCGGCCTGGCTTGATGCCCAGCCTCGGAATCGTCTTGGCCTTCGTTGGCCTGATGTTGTTGGCAGGCCCTGAGGGCGGCACTTTGCACATGAGCGAAGGTGAACTGGTGACGCTGATCAGCGCGGTGGCGATCGCCGGTGAAATCATCCTGATCAGCCGCTATGCCGGTAAGGTGGACGTGCGCCGAGTGACCGTGGTGCAACTGGCGACCGCTTCTGTGCTGTCATTTCTGATGACTATTCCAACTCAGGAGCGCTTGCCTGATTTCTCCTGGCTACTGCTTATCAGCGCCATTGGCCTGGGCGCCATGAGTGCAGTCATCCAAGTCGCGATGAATTGGGCGCAGAAGTCGGTATCGCCCACCCGGGCTACCTTGATCTACGCCGGCGAGCCGGTCTGGGCAGGGATTGTCGGTCGTCTTGCCGGAGAACGCCTACCGGGCTTGGCGCTGTTGGGTGGCGCATTGATCGTGACAGCGGTCGTTATCAGCGAACTGAAGGTCCGGCGCAGGAGCACCGTGCCGGACGATACCTCGGCGCCCTCACCGAACAATGCAGGCGAGAGCGGGCGTTGAACTCTCGCCCAATGACTATGCTCTGAAAAAAACTGTTATAAAAAAACTGCTTGTCACCACGCTTTTGTAGGATTCTGCCACAGCTTGCGTGTTGGTGATCCACCACCTGCGCACGTATGATCCTTGACCAACCTTCGCAGATTAGAACGCTATGTCATTGATAGTGCTATTGCTTCTGCCGTTCATCGGCAGTTGCCTGGCAGCCGTCCTGCCGCACAATGCGCGTAATGCCGAGTCCATCCTTGCCGGACTCGTAGCCCTGGTCGGCACTGTCCAGGTGGCGCTGCTGTATCCGCAGGTCGCGCACGGCGGCGTGATTCGCGAAGAATTTCTGTGGTTGCCGAGCCTGGGCTTGAACCTTGTGCTGCGCATGGACGGCTTTGCCTGGCTGTTTTCGCTGCTGGTGCTGGGCATCGGCACCCTGGTGTCTCTGTATGCGCGCTACTACATGTCGCCCCAGGATCCAGTGCCACGCTTCTTTGCCTTCTTCCTGGCCTTCATGGGTGCCATGCTCGGCTTGGTGATTTCCGGCAACCTTATTCAACTGGTGTTCTTCTGGGAGCTCACCAGCCTGTTCTCCTTCCTGCTGATTGGCTACTGGCACCACCGCGCCGACGCCCGTCGTGGCGCCTACATGGCGTTGATGGTCACCGGCGCAGGCGGGCTCTGCCTGCTGGTCGGGGCGCTACTGCTCGGACATGTGGTCGGCAGCTACGACCTGGACAAGGTACTGGCCGCCGGCGATGCCGTGCGCCAGCATGCGCTCTATCCGGTACTTCTACCGTTGATCCTCCTGGGCGCCTTGAGCAAGAGTGCGCAATTCCCCTTCCAGTTCTGGCTGCCGCACGCAATGGCTGCGCCCACGCCAGTTTCTGCCTACCTGCACTCGGCAACCATGGTCAAGGCAGGAGTGTTCCTGATGGCTCGGCTTTGGCCAACACTGGCAGGCACCGAGGAATGGTTCTGGATCGTCGGCGGTGCCGGTGCCTGCACTTTGTTACTCGGTGCGTTCGCCGCCATGTTTCAAAACGATCTCAAGGGTTTGCTGGCCTATTCGACCATCAGCCACCTGGGTCTGATCACCTTGCTACTGGGACTGAACAGCCCGCTGGCAGCGGTAGCAGCGGTCTTCCATATACTCAACCACGCCACCTTCAAGGCATCGCTGTTCATGGCCGCTGGCATCATCGACCATGAAAGCGGCACCCGAGACATCCGACGCCTCAGCGGTCTGATCCGCCTGGTGCCGTACACCGCCACTCTGGCCATGGTCGCCAGCGCATCCATGGCAGGCGTGCCGCTGATGAACGGCTTCATTTCCAAGGAAATGTTCTTCGCTGAAACCGTGTTCATCACCTCATCAGCCTGGGTCGAAATAGCCTTGCCAGTGATCGCGACTCTGGCCGGAACCTTCAGTGTGGCCTATGCGTTGCGCTTCACCGTCGACGTTTTCTTCGGACCCACTGCGCAGGACCTGCCACATACCCCGCACGAGCCGCCACGCTGGATGCGTGCACCGGTCGAGCTGTTGGTGCTGACCTGCCTGGTAGTCGGCATCTTTCCCGCCCAATCTGTCGGCCCGTTACTGGCTGCTGCGGCGCTGCCGGTGGTGGGCGGAACGCTGCCAGAGTACAGCTTGGCAATCTGGCATGGCTGGAACGCACCGATGATCATGAGCCTGATCGCCATGTGTGGCGGTGTGGTGCTGTACCTGCTGCTGCGTAAGCAACTGCGCCGGGGCCGCTTCCCTTACCCGCCGCTGATCGAACGCTTCAACGGCAAGCGCCTGTTCGAACATGGCCTGGTACGCCTGATGCTGATCGCTCGACGCGCCGAGGCCCTGTTGACCAGTCGCCGCCTGCAGACACAACTGTTCATGCTGGTAACAGCCGCGTTCATTGCCGGTCTATCACCGATGCTCTATAGCGGCATCAGCTGGGGCGACCGGCCGAAGATCCCGGGTTCCGGCGTATTCGTAGTGATGTGGCTGATCGCGATCGCCTGCGCGATCGGCGCCGCCTGGCAGGCCAAGTACCACAGGCTGGCCGCACTGATCATGGTCAGCGTGTGCGGGCTGATGACCTGTATCACCTTCGTCTGGTTCTCGGCACCCGACCTGGCGCTCACCCAATTGGTGGTCGAAGTCGTGACCACCGTTCTGATTCTGCTAGGCCTGCGCTGGTTACCACGCAGGATCGAAGGCGTCACGCCACTGCCCGGCAGCCGCGAGCGGGCGCGGGTACGACGTCTGCGCGATCTGCTGCTGGCGATCCTGGTCGGTGGCGGCATGGCGCTGCTGTCGTATGCAATGCTGACGCGTGCCACCCCCAATAACATTTCTTCGTTCTACCTCAGTCGCGCCTTGCCAGAAGGCGGAGGCACCAATGTCGTCAATGTGATGCTGGTCGATTTCCGCGGTTTCGACACCCTCGGCGAAATCACCGTACTCGTGGCCGTCGCGCTGACTGTCTTCGCCCTGCTGCGTCGCTTCCGCCCGCCAAAAGAAAGCATGCAACTGCCAGCACAGCAGCGCCACCTGGCCCCGGACCTGGTCACCGACCTGGTGAATCCGCGACAGGTTGCCGATACCGCGCTGGGCTTCATGATGGTCCCGGCAGTGCTGGTGCGATTACTGCTGCCCATCGCCCTCCTGGTGTCGATGTACCTGTTCATGCGCGGTCACAACCAACCCGGAGGAGGCTTCGTCGCTGGTTTGGTGATGTCCGTGGCCTTCATTCTTCAGTACATGGTGGCCGGCACCCAGTGGGTCGAGGCGCAGATGAGCCTGCGTCCACTGCGGTGGATGGGCACCGGATTACTGTGCGCCACTCTCACCGGTATCGGCGCCATGGTCCTCGGTTACCCATTCCTCACCACACACACCGCGCACCTGCACCTGCCTTTGCTTGGAGATATCCACGTGGCCAGCGCTCTGTTCTTCGACGTCGGCGTGTACACAGTGGTGGTCGGCTCGACCCTCCTGATCCTCACTGCTCTGGCGCACCAGTCGGTACGCGCCTACCGCCCGGGCAACCAGAAATCCAGCCAAGCAGGAGCCGCCTGATGGAAGAAGTCATCGCAGTCGCAATCGGCGTACTGACTGCCTCCGGTGTGTGGCTGGTACTGCGTCCACGCACCTATCAGGTGATCATGGGGCTGTGCTTGCTGTCCTATGGCGTGAACCTGTTCATCTTCAGCATGGGCAGCCTGTTCATCGGGAAGGAACCGATCATCAAGGAAGGCGTGCCACAGGATCTGCTGAACTACACCGATCCGCTACCACAGGCCCTGGTACTGACCGCCATCGTCATCAGTTTCGCCATGACGGCCTTGTTTCTGGTGGTGCTCCTGGCCTCGCGAGGTCTCACAGGTACCGACCACGTCGACGGCCGGGAGCGTGGGGAATGAGTGGGATGAATCAATTGATCGTAGCCCCCATCCTACTGCCGTTGGTGACTGCCGCGATCATGCTGCTGATCGGCGAGAAACACCGCCAGTTCAAGGGCCGGCTCAACCTGCTGTCCAGCCTGATCGGCCTGGGGGTCGCCATCACGCTGCTGCTGTGGGTGCGAAATCAGGGCCAGGCCGAATCCATCGGCGTGTACCTGCCGGGCAACTGGCCAGCGCCGTTTGGCATCGTACTGGTAGTCGATCATTTATCGGCGCTGATGCTGACGCTCACCGGAGTGATCGGCGTCAGTGCACTGCTGTTCGCGCGTGCCCGTTGGGATGGTGCCGGGGCCAGCTTCCACGCTCTGTTCCAGATCCAACTGATGGGTTTGTACGGCGCCTTCCTCACGGCCGACCTGTTTAACCTGTTCGTATTTTTCGAAGTCCTGCTGGCAGCGTCCTACGGCCTGTTGCTGCATGGCTCGGGCAGGGCTCGAGTCAAGGCCGGCCTGCATTACGTCGCCATAAACTTGTTCGCTTCTTCTCTGTTCCTGGTCGGGGCCGCCATGCTCTACGGCGTGACCGGCACGCTGAACATGGCCGATCTGGCATTGAAAATTCCTCTGGTGGCCGAGGCCGATCGCGGCCTGCTACACGCCGGTGCTGCGATCTTGGCCATGGCCTTCTTGGTCAAGGCCGGGGTCTGGCCGTTGAATTTCTGGCTGGTGCCGGCCTATGCCTCGGCCAGCGCACCGGTGGCGGCGCTGTTCGCTATCATGACCAAGGTTGGACTGTATGCCTTACTGCGCTTGTGGACACTGCTGTTCTCCGAACAGGCCGGCGCCTCGGCACACTTTGGTGGGCAATGGCTGGTCTATGGAGGATTGGTAACCCTGGCTGTGGCAGTGGTCTCCATTCTGGCTGCGCAGCGCCTGGAGCGCTTGGCGGCACTCAGTATTCTGGTCTCGGCCGGCACTCTGTTGGCAGCGGTCGGCTTCGGCCAGCCGGTTCTCACTGGCGCAGCGTTGTTCTATCTGGTCAGTTCCACTCTTGCACTGTGCGCCTTGTTCCTGCTCGCCGAACTGATCGAGCGTTCGCGCTCGGCCAATGAGGCGCCCCTGGATGATGAGGAAGATGCCATCCCCCCCCTGCTCGAGTCTCTACATCCGCCCAAGGGCATCAACTTGGACGATGAGCAGAAAGCCGTCATCGGACAGATCATCCCATGGACCATGGCCTTCCTCGGTCTGAGCTTTATCGCCTGTGCGCTGCTGATCATTGGTATGCCGCCACTGTCGGGCTTCATCGGAAAGCTCAATCTGATCAGCGCGCTGTTCAACCCACTGGGCCTTGGCGCTGCGCCAGAACAGCCATTATCGGCAGCGGGCTGGTGCCTGGTGGCATTACTCTTGCTCTCCGGGATGGCATCGTTGATCGCCTTCGGCCGAGTCGGCATCCAACGGTTCTGGAAACCCGAAGAGCCGGCCTCTCCTCTGTTGCGTGGCTACGAATGTATGCCGATCGTGCTATTGCTGGGCTTGTGTATCCTAATCAGCGCGCAGGCCGAGCCCCTACTGCGGTATACGCAGGATACCGCCGCTGGCCTGCAGGCACCGGATACCTACATCCAGGCGGTCTTGTCGACGCGCACCCTGCCCGGCCCAACCACGCTCTCGCAGGTACAGCCATGAAGCGACTGTTCCCCGCCCCGCTGCTGTCCCTGTCGCTGTTCGTACTGTGGCTGGCTCTGAACGTTTCGATCAGTCCCGGTAATCTGCTGCTTGCCGCAGCGCTAGGTATTCTTGCGCCCCTGCTAATGGCGCCGCTGCGCCCCCAGCATGCACACGTGCGCCGCCCCTTGACGGTCATCCGCCTAATCGCTCGCGTCGGCCTGGACGTGATTTTATCGAATCTGCAGGTGGCCTGGGGCGTGCTACGGGCGCGCACCCATCCCCCTCGCTCGTCGTTCGTGCATATCCCTTTGGCACTTCGCGATGCTCACGGGTTGGCCGCCTTATCGATGATAACCACGGTGGTTCCTGGAACAGTCTGGTCGGAGTTGGCCCTGGACCGCAGCGTGCTGTTGCTACATGTGTTTGACCTTGACGACGAAGACACCTTCATCGCGCATTTCAAACACACTTACGAACGTCCGCTGATGGAGATCTTCGAATGACTGGCCTACTTGCCAATGCCATCCTCGCCAGCCTGTTCATCTTCGTCATCGCCATGGCGCTGGCATTGATCAGGGTGTTTCGCGGCCCCTCGGCACAAGACCGAGTGCTGGCGCTGGACTACCTGTACATCCTGGCGATGCTGATGATGTTGGTGTTGGGCATCCGATATGGCAGTGACACCTACTTCGAAGGCGCCATGCTGATCGCACTGTTTGGCTTCGTCGGGTCATTCGCCCTGGCCAAGTTTCTGCTACGCGGGGAGGTGATCGAATGATCCAGACCGTTGAGTTGCCATTCTGGCTGGAGTTAGTCACCGCCGCACTGCTACTGACGGGCAGTCTGTTCGCCTTGCTCGGCGCAATCGGGCTGGTGCGACTCAGAGACTATTTCCAACGCATGCACCCACCGGCACTGGCTTCGACTCTTGGTGCCTGGTGCGTGAGCCTGGCATCGATTCTGTACTTCTCCGAGCTCAAGCACGGGCCCGTGCTGCACGCGTGGTTAATCCCCGTCTTATTGTCAATCACTGTGCCGGTGACGACATTGTTGCTGGCGCGGGCAGCATTGTTCCGCAAGCGCATGGCGGGCGATGCGGTGCCTGGAGAAGTCAGCAGCGGCAGCAATCGCATCCACTGAGCACGGATACCCAGTGCCCATTGATGAGCTGATTACTTTGCTTGAACGTTTGCAGTCTCAGTCTTGCAGACACGTCACTTGAGCAAGGCCTGGATCTGCTCGTGCAAGGTATCAAGGTCGAAAGGCTTCGCCAGAATCGGCGCCTTGCGTGCAATAGGGCTGCCCGATTCAAGAATCTCGGCTGGGTAGCCGCTGATGAAGATCACTTTCAGATCCGGCCGCAGTTTAAGCGCAGGCTCAGCGATCTCCACTCCGGAAATGCCACCCGGCAATCGGAAATCGGTGACCATGAGGTCCAAATGCGGCTTGCTGGCCAGAATGGCGAAAGCTTCTGCCCCATCTTCCGCCACCAGCACGTGGTAGCCCTGCCCTGCCAGATAGTCGCGCAGGATCATCCGGATCAGCGGTTCATCTTCCACTACCAGTACTACATCTTGTGCGTCTTCGCTCATGACAATGCCTTGAATTTCAAAAAGTTGGCTATCTGACCCCAGGGTCACGCAGAGGTTGCCTGGGTCTGGTCACTTTGTTGGCCGACAGTCGCCAGTGGCAGCAGGATACTGAATGTGGAGCCCCTGCCTTCCTCGCTGTCGACCCGGATCCGCCCGCCATGGGCGTGAACAATCTGTTCTGAAATGAACAGCCCAAGACCCAATCCACCACTGGCCTGCTGAGCGGATACCCGTTCGAACTGGTGAAAGATGCGCTGCTGGTTGGCAGCGCTGATGCCGATGCCATGATCCTGAACCTGCACGCAAGCCATCCCGCATTGCTCGAAAACCCTCACCTGCACTGGACGCCGTTCGCCATAACGCAAAGCGTTGGACAACAGATTGGCCAGCACTTGCTCAATCCGAAATTCGTCCCACTCACCCTGCAAGGGCTCGCAACGGGTCAATTCGATGGAGGTGTCCAACGCTGCGGCCTGAGCAGCGAAGCGCTCGACCAGCCCCTCGACCAGCTTGGCCAGGTCCACAGCGCGTGGCCTGATCGACAATTTGCCGGTACGGATTCGCGAAACATCCAGCATGTCTTCGATCAGGCGGATCAGGCTGTTGATCTGCCGCTCATCACGCTCGACCATGGCCTGCAAGTGCGTCTCGCTGAATGCCGCCAAGTTGCCTCGGGCCAAGTGCATCTTGCGCAATTGCGTTTCCAGAATCAGGCCATTGAGCGGCGTGCGAACTTCATGGGAAACGATCGACATGAAGTCGTCGCGCATTTGCACTGCCCGCTCGAGCTCACCGCGAGCCACCTGCAACTGCGCCAGCAACTGCTCCTGCTCCTGACGGCTGCGCTCCAGCGCTTGCAACTGGCGGCCGAGCACTTGGCGCTGCCTGTACAGATCGACGAAGACCGACACCTTGCTTTTAACCGCCTGGGTATCCAATGGTTTGTGCAGGAAATCGACCGCACCGCTTTCATAGCCTTTGAAGGCGTAATTCAGTTCGCGACCGGCGGCGCTGACGAACACAATCGGGATGTTCTTGGTCTTCTCCATACCGCGCATCAGCTCGGCCAACTCGAAACCGTCCATACCCGGCATCTGCACATCGAGAATAGCCAGGGCGAAGTCGTGCTCGAGCAGCAGCGAAAGAGCCTGCTCGGCCGACTGAGCGCGGTGCACCTCGCGATCCTCACCTTGCAGAAGAGCATCGAGGGCCAGCAGGTTTTCCGGCAGATCGTCGACGATCAGCAGTTTGGCGATGATGTGGCTTAGCATGTGCTGGTTTCCAGGGTGGCGAGCAACTGCCCGATACCGCTCAGAGAAAGAATATGATCGGGCCGATGCAGGGCCAGAGCAGCCTCGGGCATTAACGCGACCTGTGCTTCGCGGGGATCCTGAACCAGCGTCCGACCTCCGCATTTCTTGATATAGGCCAATCCCTCGGCGCCGTCTTCGTTGGCACCGGTGAGCAACACGCCAAGCAGAGCTTCGCCGTAGGCATCGGCGGCCGAATGAAATAACACATCGATTGCAGGCCGAGAGAAATGCACCGGCGCCTCTTGGCTTAGCGACAAGCTCAGGTCACGTTCCACCGAGAGGTGATAGGCCGGCCCTGCCACGTAGATGCCTCCCACCTCGATGGGCTCCTTGTCACAGGCCTCACGTACGGACCGACGCAAGCGCCGCTGCAACACCTCGGCCAACTGGCTGTGACGATCCGCCGGCAGATGCAACACGCAGAGCACCGGCGGCTGAAAATCTATCGGCAGAGCGCCAAGCACCTCGAATAGCGCCGCAACGCCACCCGCCGAGGCACCGATTACCACCGCGCGAACGCCCATCATGTTTTCCGGTAGATCCGCTCGGGCCGCACCAAAGGCTCGAAGCGATCACCGTACGCGGAAAAGTCAACTGACTCTTTGCTGCCAAGGAACAAGAAGCCCCGGTGGCACAGCGACTCGTGGAACAGACCCAGCGCACGGTCCTGCAGATCTTTGTTGAAGTAGATCAGCACATTCCGGCAGGACACCAGTTGGGTTTCGGAAAACACGCTGTCGGTAGCCAGGCTATGGTCGGCAAAGGTGACGTTGTCTCGCAAGCTGCTGTCCATGATGGCATTGCCGTAGGCCGACGTGTAGTAGTCGGAAAAGTCGCGACGCCCCCCGGCCTTGCGGTAGTTTTCTTCGTATTCGCGCAGGCTCTGCATCGAATAGATACCCTGCTTGGCTTTGTCCAGCGAGCTGGGATTGATGTCGGTGGCATAGATGATGGTGCGTTCCAGCAACCCTTCCTCGCGCAGCAGGATCGCCATGGAGTAGACCTCTTCACCCGTGCTGCATCCGGCGATCCAGATTTTCAGCGACGGCCAGGTTCGCAATAATGGCACCACCTCCTGGCGCAACGCCAGGAAATGGCCAGGATCACGAAACATTTCGCTGACCGGAATCGTCAGGAACTGCAGCAACTGCATGAACATGCCAGGATCGTGCAACACGCGTTCCTGCAATGCCGTAACGGTACGGCAGTCGAACTGACGCAAGGCATGAAGAATTCGGCGCTTGATCGAGGCACCGGAGTAATTCCTGAAGTCGTAGCTGTACTTGAGGTAGATGGCCTCGATCAGCAGACGAATTTCGATATCGGTGTTGCGCTCGCTAATCAAATTCGCTCCAGTTGCGGCAGCCAGACGCGGATCAGGGAGAACAAACGGTCCAAGTCGATTGGCTTGGCCAGGTAGTCGTTGGCGCCGGCCTGCAAGCAGCGGTGCTGGTCGTCTTTCATGGCCTTGGCAGTCACCGCGATGATCGGCAACTTGCGCCAACGAGGTTGCTGGCGGATCAACCGGGTGGCTTCGTAGCCATCCATTTCCGGCATCATCACATCCATCAACACCAGGTCGATGTCGCTATGCTGGTCAAGCCGCTCAAGGGCTTCACGACCATTGCGGCCTATCTCGACGATGGCGCCCTTGTGCTCCAGTGCACTGGTGAGGGCGAAGATGTTGCGTACATCGTCGTCCACCAGCAAGATTTTGCGCCCCTCGAACACCTTGTCACGGCTGCGGGCCGTCTTGAGCATGCGCTGGCGTTCGTGGGACAACTGCGACTCGACCTTGTGCAGGAACAGCGTCACCTCATCGAGCAGACGCTCCGGCGAGCGGGCGCCTTTGATGATGATCGAGCGCGAATACTTGAGTAGGTCGGTCTCTTCCTCGCGGGTCAGGTTACGGCCCGTATAAACGATCACTGGAGGGAAGCTGCGGATGTCATCGGCGGTCATGCGCTTTAGCAACTCGTTGCCCAGCATGTCGGGCAGCTTGAGGTCGATGATCATGCAGTCGTAGATGTTTTCGCGCAGCAGCTCCAGCGCGTCCTGAGCCATGGCCACCGCAGTGATCTCGATGTCGTCATCGCCGATCAGGCGCGCAATGCTTTCACGCTGAAGATCGTCATCCTCCACCAGCAGAATGCGCTTGAGCTTCTGCGTGAGTTTGTCTTCGAGGCGCCCGAAGACCTCCTTGAGTTCTTCACGGCTGGTCGGCTTGACCGCATAACCCACCGCACCCATGTGCATGGCTGCTTCGACGCGATCTTCCACCGAGATGATGTGCACAGGGATGTGACGGGTACTGGCCTGCTCTTTAAGACGCTGCAGCACGGTCAGTCCGGAGTGGTCGGGCAGACGCATGTCCAACAACACGGCATCGGGCAAGTACTGGGCGGCCAGGGCGAAACCGTCGTCGGCAGCATGGGCGACCAGACAGTTGTAGCCCAGCTCGTGAGCCAGATCGTAGAGAATACGGGCAAAATTGGGCTCGTCCTCGATCACCAGGATGCAGCGACCCGTGAACGGCGCCTGTGCACGGTCATCGGCGAAACTCGGAGTCAGCACTGTCGGCTGAGGCATCGGCGCGGCCCGCACTATGGGTGGCAGGCGATCGAGTGTCGGTCGAGGGCTCTGAACCTCTCCCTGCGCATCCGCCGACTCATAGCGCTCAGGAATGGTCAGACTGAAGATGCTGCCCTGACCGTCACTGCTCTGCACCGTGATCTGCCCACCCAACAGGTGTGCCAGGTCTCGCGAGATCGATAGCCCCAGGCCGGTACCGCCAAAGCGGCGATTACTGGTGCCATCGACTTGGTGGAAGGCACCGAAGATGGCCTCCTGCTGATCGGCGGGAATGCCGATTCCACTGTCACGGACGGTGAAAACGATACCCGTGTCAGGCCGATGGCTGATGCTCAGGCTGACCTGACCTCGATCGGTGAACTTGATGGCATTGGACAACAGGTTCTTGAGAATCTGCTCCAGGCGCTGGCGGTCGGTGAACAGCGTGCTCGGCACCTGCGACTCGAGCGACACCTCGAAGCCCAGTTGCTTGTCGTCGGCCAGCGGCTGGAACATGCCGCGCAAGCCTTCGACCAGGCGCACCACCTGGGTGGTCTCCGGTCGCACCTCAAGCTTGCCGGCCTCGACCTTGGCGATATCGAGGATGTCGTTGATGAGGTTGAGCAGATCGTTGCCGGCCGAGTAGATGGACTCGGCGAACTTGATCTGCTCCTGGGTAAGATTGCCTTCGCCGTTCTCGGCCAGCAACTTGGCCAGGATCAGCGAGCTATTGAGCGGCGTACGCAGCTCATGAGACATGTTGGCGAGGAACTCGGACTTGTAGCGGCTCGAACGCTGCAGGTCCTCGGCGCGGGCCTGCAGCTCCTGCTGGGCACTGTTGAGTTCGCTGTTCTTGCGGTCCAGGGCCACCGTCCGCTCGGCCAGTTGCTCGTTAGTCTGTTCCAGTTCGGCCTGCTGGGTCTCCAGATAGGCCTGGGATTCCTTGAGCACACGAGACTGCTCCTCGAGCTCTTCGTTGGCGGTCTTGAGCTCCTCTTGCTGGACCTGCAACTCTTCATTCAACTGCTGCGTCTCGGCAAGCACCTCTTGCAGTCGCTGACGATAGCGCGCGCTCTCGATGGACATGCCCAAGTTATCGGCAATGCGCTCGAGCAGTTCGCCATCGCGGTCCAGCAACGGGCGCAGGAAGCCCAACTCAAGCACGCCATTGACCTCACCTTCATCGCTCGAAGGAATCAACAAAGCACTGCGCGGCAAGCCGCTGCCCAGGCCGGAACTCAGGCGATAGTAGTCCGCGGGCAGATCGTCCAGCCGGATCAGTCGCCGCTCACGCACGCTCTGCGCCAGAAGGCCTTCGTGCTCTCCCAGGGTCTGGCTACGTTTCTGTTGCTCGGCATCCAGGCCATAGGTAGCGACGCGCACCAACTGGCCATGGGCATCGCGCACGTAGAGTGCGCCCACCACGCTCCCCAGGTAGCTGGCGAAGAAGCGCAGGACGTTGTCGCCCAGAGCCGTCAGCGTCAGCTGACCCAGCACTTGCTGCGACAATTGCTGTTGCCCGTTACGTAGCCACGCCTGGTGCTCCAAACGCTCGGCGGCACGCTGTTGAGCCTTGAGGTTGCCGACATAGCTGTCGGACAGCGCCAGCAGATCGCGGCGCCCGAGATAGGCTAGCAACCCGCTGAGGCCGACGATGAACAGCACGAACGCGGTAATGGCCGTGACTGTGACGGTGCTGACCTGCTCGGTACGGGTCTGGCGCAGTTGCTGCTCGGTTGCGATGAAGTCCTCGAATTCTTTGCGGATCTGGTCAGTGATGCGCTTGCCGCGACCGCCACCGATCGCACCCTGGAAGTCACCGCTCTGGCGACGCAGGGTGATCAGTTCGCTGCCGAAATCGTTCCAGGCGCGTTGCAGGCCTGTCAGGCGATTGATGCGATCAACCTGCGGGAGATTGTCACCGACCATTTCGCGCAGATTCTCCAGGCTGCCGAAAATCTGCGGCTTGGCCACCTCGTAGGGATCGAGAAAACGCTCATCACCCGTAATCAGGAAGCCGCGCATGCCGGTTTCCATGTCGATCGAAAGCTTGACCGTTTCATTGGCATTACCGATCACCCGGTCGGTGTGCTCCACCCACTGCATGGCCGATAGCAGGTAGTTGATTACCGCGACGAAGGCCACGGCGCCCAGCAGCCCGACACCTAACGGCAGGCCGATATTGCGGCTCAGCAGTCTGCGGAAGCTGCGTTGATCCATGGAGGCTGCTTGAATCATCTGATAACGCCCGAACGAAGAATCCATTGAAGAGTAGGTGGACGACACTGCTAGCACGGCGGCCGTCGCTGACCTTTGCATCCAGTGCTGCCACGGTCGTTAAGCACTGTGAGCGCTACTGGATCGGGGCATTTAGCCAGTATTTGAAGGCAACCCCATAGAATCGTTCCATCCAATTGCAAGGCCCGCTATTCTGAGGGAACTTCTGCGCTGGTAACAGACACAGAGTTACTACCTCTCCCTGCAACAGGATTCAATACATGCACCTTCTGGTAGTCGAAGACGACGACATCGTTCGTATGCTGATGGTCGATGTGCTCGACGAACTGGGCTACAAGGCGGTCGAGGCGGAAAATGCCACCAAAGCCTTGGCGATCCTCAAGGACAAAACCCAGCCGCTGGCGTTAATGATGACGGACGTCGGGTTACCCGATATGCGTGGCGATGAATTGGCCTGCCTAGCACGCGAGATCCGGCCCTCGCTGCCGGTTCTGTTCGCCAGCGGTTATGCGGAAACCGTGGACGTTCCGGAAGGCATGCACTTGATCGGCAAGCCATTCAGTATCGACCAATTACGCGACAAAGTGGTCAGCATTCTCGGTACGCCCTGACCCCCCCCTCGACCGGTACCCAGCTTCACCCCTCACGGCGCAACAGGTAGGTATCCATGATCCAGCCTTTGCGCCTTCGCGCCTCCAACCGTAGCGCAACGATCTGCGCTTTCACTTCCATGAGCGGCCCAGACATCAGAATCTCGTCCGCCGTTCCCAGATATGCCCCCCAATAGATCGTCAGATTTGGGTCATCCAGTTCGGCGAAGGTGGCGTGGCCATCAAGCATGACTACCACATTATCGAGTGTCTCCAGCTCGGCCAAACGGCGGGCCGGCAGTACCGTCAACGGCTCTCCGATGCGATTGAGCGTCAAGCAATGACGTGCGGCGAGCGCCTGCACACTGCTGATACCGGGAATCACCTCCAGCTTCAACGCCATCCCCTGCTCGCGCACCAGATCCAGGACGCGTAGGGTACTGTCATAGAGCGTAGGTTCCCCCCACAGCAGGAACGCCCCAATATCGCCTTCGTGGAGTTCATGCTCCATCGCTTGGCGATACAAATTCGCCCGTGCCCGGTGCCAATCCTGCACTCCGCTGATGTAATCTTGCGCACCGCCGTCTCGACACGGATCCGTCACACGCACGATTCGATAGCCGTCATGTGGAAGGTAACGCGCCAGAATGTCCTTGCGCAGATGCGCCAACTCTTCCTTGTCGCCGCCCTTCTCAATCATGAAAAAGACAGTCGCACGCCGCATCGCATCGACCGCCTCGAACGTGATCTGACGAGGATCGCCGGGGCCTATGCCAATCAGCAACAGTTGCTTCATGCTGCCTCCTCTACAAGATGATTCGGAACTATCGATCGGCGAACGACGTAGGGCTACAACGGTTTAGCCAGCCCACCGGTATACAGGGTCACGCTTTTGATGACCGCCAATCATCAATGACTATACATTCACACCGTAAATACGGCAGGCTAGCAACGTTTGAGGTATCCACGCTGTGCAGGGTGTGAAACTAACGGAATTATCCAGCAGGGAGGCATGATGTTAGAGACAGCTGCGGCGCGCTGGGCAAGCGCGGGCAATCTTCGGCCATTGCTGGAGGGCATGCCCAAGCTCGTTCATCTTCTGGGTTTCGAATTCTATCTCTTCACCAGCCCAACTTCGCAGTTGCACTCAAACCTGGGGCCGGAAGAACTGGCATGCCTGGACGCGTTCGCCAGCAGTAATCCGATTCCGGGATACGTCGAAACCCATGAACTGCCGCTACTGTGGACGGTCGACGCATTCTTGACAGCACCTGAGCTGTGGGCTGCCCTGCAAGCCAGTGGTTTGCGTCATGGCTGGGTCCAGCCGTCACATCTTGACGGCACCCACAGCAGCCTGACGGTCCTACGCCCCCGTTGTGTCATCTCCCCTCAAGAGCTCTACCGCAAAGCCGGTTTCGTCATGTGGGCGGCGCAGCAGTTGCATCGAGCCTCACTGATCCATCACCAAGGTTCTGAAGTCAGCGACACGTGCGGCCGCTGACGGCACGGGTCAGCAGGCGCCGCAAGAACACCTCAATCAGCCGTCAGCCCTTGCCTTCAAACGCTCCCGTACTCCGGCCACTACCTGCGCGATGGCGACCTCCAGTGCTCCCTCGTTGCGACACACCAGCCAGCCCTGGCCGGCCATTGCCTGCTCGAAAGCATCGGTGCAAGCTGCATGGTCCTGAGCGCTCTGCAGCACTGTGCTGCGCAGACCGCCGCGGCGTGCCTGCGCCCTGGCCCACGACAGCCCCGAGCGAGTGATTACGGCCACTTGCAGATCCGGCACTTGGACACCGCGTTCAAGATTCAGCCGCTGAATGTCCGCGAAAGAAACAGTGCGCCGAAATGCCGCATCTGAGGCGTACCAGCGGTCCATCAGGATGATGCTGCCGGGCAACTGGTTGGGCAGCACGTGACGTGAGATCCAGGCACGGCTGTCCGCCAGTTGCTCACAGATACGCAGCTCCAGTTCAACACAAGGCGCTCTGGCGAACGCATTGACGAGCGCCATGGTCTGCGCCCGGAATGGATCGTGATTACGCTCGCTGAGTCGTACTACCTTGTGACCCTCGAGCCGTAGCGCACGAGCGATGGCTTCGAGCAAGGTGGTCTTGCCGACACCTTTGGGACCGTCCAGTGAGACAAAGAGTGGTGCAGACATCACTGAATCTCGACTGTGGTAGATGGCGTGCGGCAAGCAGCGCCCACATGACAATGGACCCAATGCCTGAGGAAAAATCGGGATTGGTCAGGACGCCTCGCCAGCCGCTCTTCGAGCGCACCACATACAGGCTTGAACGAGGTTGCGAGCGAAGCGAACACCATCTCGCTGACCGCTTCCAGGGCTGACTGTTTCGTGCAGTTCATGGCGTTCGGCTGCTCGACTATGGCTACTTGGCGTTCAAGTGTACTGAAGTCCTGGATGAGCTCGCATGACAGGCGTGGATAGGCCGGTCGTAGTCTAGAAGAGGCTGAAATGAATAAAGACGCCTAATGTGCAGGTCACCTGCATGGGTACCATGAGCAATCACTCATATAGGTGACGCGACCTTGAATGCTAAGTAACCATCAGCGGCATACCGCACATTGAATCTGCCTAGGATAATGGCGCCGACACGCCGCCCTCAACCTACTTCAGATTGGCCCCTCTTGGAGCCGGGCCCCCGTGGCTGGCTCCAGATCGGACGACCGCTGCAACAATCCGCGCGGCAATTTGAAACCTTTGAAAGGCTCTTGCGTGATGGGGTTGAAAGCTTTCTCGGCGTTGAGCCGATAACGCATCACACCGTCACCGGTGCGGAAGCTCAAGTCCACGCTGGTCGCCGTGCGCCCATTGAGCGAGCCACGACTGAGCAAGCGGAACATCGACCACGGCCCGCGGTATTCCAGGCTGCTACTGTTGCCGTTCTGCCTAAGCAAAGTCAGGTTGCTACGCACATGCTGCCCCAGGGTATTAGGCCAGATGATACCGATGATCTGGCGCGGACCATGGGTGTAAGAAATCAACTGACCATCGAGGTCAAGCAGACTGGTGCGCTGGTTGGCGCTGAGCCCCAGCGGCTCAATACTAAACTGCACGCTCAGGTTGCCGCGCTGATCAAAGAACGTTTCGCGGATACGATCTGCCTGCTCCAACTGCTCGATCACATCGCTGCGAATCAACGACCGACCTTGCTTGTCAGCCTGCATGGCTTCGAGATTGTCCTTTAGGAAAACCCGCAGGTATTGATTGTTGAACTGCTGCAGCCGCCCCTTCGGCCCAAAGAACGCTTCAAAGTCATCCAGCGAAGCATCGGGTGCCCGCACCACAAAGGGGTAGCGCCCGGCCAGGCGCTGCTGGAAGAAGCTGTACACCTCGGCATCCCAACGGCGCTCGAGCTCGCGCAGCGCCTCGACGTTGAGCACTTGTGCCGTTTGATCGGCCAATTTTCCAACCTGATGGTTGATTGGCTCTGGCAAGCCGGTGGCTACGCGTTGCAGGGTGCCGATCGGATCAGGTCCTGTCATCGAGAAGCGCTGGAGCACCGCTTGGAGTGCCGCTTTGCCTCTGTCCGAACTGTCCTGCACCGCCTTCGCGTAGTCGTGTACAGCGGCGATAGCACCTAGGGTTTCATCGTAATAGCTAGGCTTTTCATCCGTTGCGCGCAGCATGGCGGACAGCCCCGCAAAGGCACGCTGAATCGCCCACGCTTGCTGTTGCTCGGACTTGCGGGTTGTCGGGCCTAACATCTCAGCCTTCGCAACTGCATCAGTCTCCACGGCGGATGTCAGCCAAGTGTTGGCCCTCACCGTGTCCAACAGCCGATGCAGGGGCGCAGCTGGACCGGTGAACTGCTGCAGCACCTCAACGCCATGATCCAGATCGCGGAAGTCGGCCACCGAGAAAGCATTCAAGGCACGCCGCCAACTGTCGATGAAATCGGCGCTGTACAAATTACGCAGCCGTTCACCCAGCGCCTCTCGGTCGGCATCCGAATAGTCGAGCTTGCCGCGCTCACCCAGTGCCCACTCGTCGACCATCGCCATTTCGGCAAAGCGCTGACTATGCGGCTCGAAGTATTGCCTGAAGCCCTTTGCCGTAAGCATGGGTGCTACCAGCACACTTTCACCCTGCCTGCCACCGACAGACGACTGGTATACCACATCGAAGGCCGGCCCGACCTGAAGACGCAGGTCCAAGTCAGTAGGCAATTGTTTTCCTGCCTGCTGCTTCAGGCTCGAATAGACCCGCTCTGGCAGCGGCATCTTGCGTAGACTTTGCTGCACCTCAGCGATTCGCTGGTTGTATTGCGGCAGCTCGGTATCGGCATAGGCCATCGCGTACTTCAGGTGCCGCATGAGGTCGCGTTGCAATTGGCCCTGGCCAGGAAATTTTTGCTGCCACTGGCGAGCCATCCAATCCTCTACCCATTCGGGTCGGCGGTTCTGGCGATCCTCCAGCATCCGGTAGACCCTTAGGGCCGCCATCTGCTGCTCACTGCCTGGGGAGGCCGTATCCATGACATCGATTACCCCGCTGGCCAAGGCCGGCAGGAAACGTTTCGAGAGCAAGCTAAGGTAAGCCTCATCGACACGCGGACCGATGACACGCCCCTGATACAAACCTAAGTCAGCCACACCCGGCCATGCGTCACGGTAGTCGCCAAATACCGACACGGCATCGCGGATCTGATCCAGCGGCTGTAGCAGGTTGTGTCCAGTCGGGTCCAGACGCTGGTCCACTTCACGATGACTGTACACTCGACTTTTGGCGAGCACGTTGGCGGCCTTCGCGCCATTGATTTCGAAATAACGTTGCCAACTGGCGATGGTCACACTAAGAGCCAGTATCCCCACACCCGTGCCAACCCAGAGTAACTGCCGCTTCCTAAGCGCCACTCTGATGTTATCCCCGGCAAGTCCGGCTTCCTGATAGATGACACGCCTGAAGGCATGTTGGATGAAATAGACCAGTGCCTTGCCCTGAGCCTTGCCCTCGCGCAGCGGAAGTTTTGTCTTGTAGGGCTGTGCGGCCTCACGAACGAATGCATTGAGCATGTCGCCTTGCTGTACCACCGAAGACCAGTACACACCACGCACCAGTGCTGGCGTGGTGAAGCGGTCACTTGCCAATGCTTCTTGCAGGAATCCCAGTAGTATCGGGCGCAGCCCAACCAATTGGGCGTGCAATGAGAAAAGACGCGCCCGCAGTGTTGCATCGCCTAATGTATCGAGTCGGTCCAGCACCTGCTCAAATACTTGGCTGATCATTCGGTCGTAGTGATCGCTAAACTCGTCCAGCCAGGCGTCGAACGTGCCAATCGCGTCCAGCTTGAAGGTGAAACCCAGCATCTTTTCCCGCGCCGCGGCGGGAAGCCCGGCGTAAAGCTGATCGAAACCATCCAATAAGTCGAACTTGCTCAATATCACATACAGCGGCAGGCGCGAGCCCAATTGGCTACTCACCTCGTACACCCGCGTGCGCAACACGTGCGCCAGCGCAATACGTTGCTCAGGCGTGCCGTGCAGCAGTGCAGGCAAATCGACGACCAGCAACACACCGTTGAGGGCTCTCTGGCTTCGGTTGCGCAGCAGCCAGTCCAGCAGGTGCTGCCATAATCTGGCCGAAGTGGCGGGTGGCACTGCGCCTGCTTCCTCGGCAGGCGAAGCGTCCCCTGATTCCTGACTGATAAAGGCGCCTGGCGGGTCAATGATCACCGCATCGTTGCTGATCCACCAACCGATCGGGTAGGCCAGTGATTGCACTTGTCGGCCGCGCGCCTGTGTCTGGTCGATACGAGTCAGAGAAAAATTCTGTTCGGTACGGTCGATCAAGCTGGTCTTGCCTGCATACTGGTCGCCCACTACCAGGTACCAGGGCAGTCGGTACAATGCACGTCGCCCACCGGCATTGTGCAGGAATCGCGACAGCCCTTGGTCCAATGCCTTCTCTTGCGCTTGAACGAACGGCAACGTTTGGTCCAGCTCGGCTGCCACGGCCTGATTGCGCTCGGACTGCAGGCGTTGATTACGCCCGCGCAGCACAACCAGCCAGCACAGCAGCGGTATTAGCACAAGCACCAGGCTTGCCAACCCCCGATGGGCCGTGCTGGCCAACGGCTGCTGCTCGTGCCACCTCCATTGCGGACCAAGCCACCAAATGGCAACGAGCATCAGCAGAGCAGCCAGCACGAGCAGCAACGGCATCGCCAGACCAATACGCGTTACCAGCGGCAAGTTCCAGCGTTTGAGTTGCTTCCATAATTGCGTCATCAAGACTCCTGCTCCTTGCTCCGTTCAACCAGCAACTGGGGGGCGGCATACTGCTGAAGCCGTTGAAAGACCTCTGGCTCCCATGCGCTGGCGGTGGTGTGCTGCATCGTCCGGGCAACGCTCGCGCACAGGTCCTGCGCCAGCCAGGACACCCCCCGCGCAGCCAGCAAGTCAGCAGCGATCACTGTGGTATGGCAGCGCTCCCGGGGCGTTCGCAAATCGGCCTGCATCCCTTGCAGCCTGAGCAGAACCGGTTCGACGCCACCGGCTTCCAGTTGGCCGGTCAGCTCCTCGCGCAAGCTTGAAAACTCCTGAGCGCCTGCGTCCTGATCAGATTGCCCTTGAGAGCCCTTGAGCCAGGCCAGGCATTGGTCATCCACGAATACCCGGCCGTCGCTGAAACACAATTGCTGCAACGCCGGCATGCGCAGCACGAACCGCGCGGTGGCAGCGCGAATAGCCTCGGCCACTTCGCCCATCGCCAACCGGGTTGCGGCGGTCGCCGCGAGGAAACTGCCGCGAATCCAGTAAGGGCAAGCCGTCACGCTTTTCTCGATCCGCTGCAGCAATGCGGCATCAAGCGTCGTGCCGCCTATGGCTTCCTCATAGTCACCGGCAATGTCCTGCGGAACCGCCATCAGTTCCGTACGATTGTCCTGCCTGGTCTGCGGCGCAGCCTGAATATGTGCCCACAGGCCGAAGCGGCGTAACTGGTAGCCGGTAGGATCGTAGGGGTCCTGCTGATTGATGAGCTCAGCCATGCTCAATAGGGCCCGCCGCGTTTCTCGCTCGTTGCTCAGCGACACTCGCGGCGCTGGCTTGGCGATGACCTGCGCAAGCGGTGCAGAGTCGGTGCTAGGAGCAAGATTAGTGGCCACGCCGGACTCGCCAACACCGCTGGCAAGCTCCAACTGTTTACGTAGCACGCGCTCCAACTCCCCCAGACCCCCGGCATCCAATTGTGCGGTGTTCTGTTGCTGCTGTAGGCGCGTCAACCCATCCAGAGCCATTGCGGCATGGGAGGTGCTGTAAGTAAAACGGTCTAGCCGCGGTAGAGCCTCGATCAAACGCGTGACCACGATGACGACCAGCTTGCGCTTGCCTAGGTAGCCCTTGGGGCCCGGTTTGGGATGAGCGGCTTCCCAATAGCGCTCAACAACACCTGCCAACAGCTCCAAGGTAAATACCCAGCGCTGCCAGCAATCGACGCGCAGCCATGCAGCACTCAGGTGGGCGACGATCCGCAAATGCTTGCACTGCTGGCCTAAGTATTGCCGGGATGCTTCTTCGATGTAGACCCAGTCGATCGAGGCTTCCTGCAGCCCGCCCAGCTTGACCATCTCCTGATCAATGGCCTGATACGTTTCGTCCTCCACATCGAACAGGCCGGCAGGTGCCTGTGGGTCAATCGGCGCAAGCAGCCGGGCGATTTCCTCAGCCGAGACCTTTGCTACCAGCGACATGTCTTGCGCGCCTTATCGATGAGTGGATCAAGCCCTTGGGCATCGAAGATCAAGCCATCGACCGCCGGGTTGTCGCTCTGAACATGGATGCGATGAGCTCCGATCAGTTGCCTAATCTGCTCGATACCCGGTAAACCTCGACCAGCATCGAGTACCTGGCCGTTTTCCAGCACCCGCCATGACGTCGCGTGTGTCGAGCGCTGCTCGCCCTGCAACCGCACCTTCACCCGACCCACATCGACAGGGCGGCCGAGGACCAACTGCAATCTGGAGATGTTCTGCACACAGCTAATGACCAGGTACGGAGCTGGGGCTGCCGATGCGATAGCGGGCGCGGAAAACAACAACCCCTCCCCTTCAGCGCTCAGGCGAAACGTCAGGTCCTCTGGCGGCCGACCCGCCTCGTGATCCAATACGCGGCGCAGGGTGGATGAGTCCTGCTCCGGCGCGGACCACCTCACCGGCTCAATGCGAGCCGGTGTTCCGGCGGACTTGTCGAAACAAGCCAGGCGCTCGAGGTTGGACACAATTCTTGGGCAATCTCGATCAGCGTATGCAAGCACCGGCATACAACCGAGTAGCAGCGAAATAGCTACGCTATATGTACTCCGCACAATCACTGACAATAACTTCCTGTTCTAGATCTGCACTTGGCCGAGACCAGGCCTGCGCACCACTCAATGTCAGCCGGGCCTGGAAACTGGCGAAAGCGTAGGCCATAGGAAAGAAAAATAACAATCAAATATTCATTTACAAATTCACGCTCGACCAAGCAGCCCGTCCCAGTGCAAGGTTTTGAATGTTCGAATCGCCGCCAACTTCTAAAGCCAAATTTCGCACTGTCATCAGAGAATTTTCCTACAAGTAATTTTTAAAATTCATATTTTCGGAAACTTCCTACATATCAAGGAGAGACTTTCAATGGTCAAGAGCACTGGCTCCGTCGCGCCCAAGGAACGTATAAATATCAAATATGTTTCGGCAACTGGAGACGAGCAAGCCGAAATAGAGCTCCCCCACAAGATGTTGGTCATGGGCGATTTCGGCTTGGATGACAACCGTGCTCTGGAGGACCGCCAGGTCATGCGTATTGATAAACACACGTTCAACAATGTACTGCATGACGCCGACGTAAGCTTAGGCATGTCCGTACCTTCCATGCTCAATGCCGCGCCAGGGACAGAGCTCGCTGTGCAATTGCAGTTCCGGTCGATCAATGACTTTGGGCCAGACCGGATCGCCCGTCAGATACCGGAGCTGAACAAACTGCTGGAGTTGCGTGAAGCACTGGTTGCCCTCAAAGGCCCGCTGGGCAATGTGCCGACATTTCGCAAGCACTTGCAGCATCTGTTGAGCAATGAGCGTGCACGAAAGCAGCTCGCTGAAGAACTGGACATAGTGTTCGAAGCACCAAAACAAGACTGAGACAACGGAGCGTCCCATGCCTAAGCAAAACATCACTCCTGTGGCCGTTGAAAAAACTGCGGACACATTGGGCTCTGCCAGTTTACTCGACGAGCTCATGGCGGAAACCAAATTGATTCCCGTACAAGAGGGTTATCAGGTCGCCAAGCAGGGCGTCTCGGCCTTTATCGCTGAACTACTTAAAAGTAATGATCCAAATCAAATAATCAATAAACATCGCGTCGATCAGATGATCGCCGAGGTGGATCGGGTACTCAGCAAACAGATGGATGCGATCCTGCACCAGCCTGAGTTCCAGCAGCTTGAGTCGTCGTGGCGCAGCCTCAAACTTCTGGTGGACCGCACTGACTTCCGCGAGAACATCAAGCTTGAAGTCCTGCATGTCAGTAAGGACGACCTACTCGACGATTTCGAGAATGCTGCCGATATCACCTGCAGCGGAATGTACAAACACGTTTACACAGCAGGTTACGGTCAATTTGGCGGCGAGCCAGTTGCGGCCATGGTGGGCAACTACAACTTCGGCCCCTCTTCCCCGGACATCAAACTGCTGAGTTACATGGCCTCCGTCGGCGCAATGTCTCACGCTCCCTTTCTCGCAGCCCCATCCCCTGAGTTCTTCAATCTGAGCAGCTTCGAAGATCTCCCCAACCTGAAAGAGATCAAGGACATTTTCGCCGGCCCGCGGCATGCCAAATGGCGAGCGTTCCGTGAAAGTGAGGATGCCCGCCATGCAGCGCTGACCGGTCCGCGTTTCATGCTCCGCTCGGCCTATCACCCGCAAGAGAACCCCGTCCAGAGCTACCACTACTACGAGAATATCGACGGGGAGCACGACAACTACCTGTGGGGCAATTCAGCGTTCCTGCTGGCCAGTTGCATCAACGACAGCTTCGCCCGATACCGTTGGTGTCCGAACATCATCGGCCCGCAGTCCGGTGGCACCGTCGAGGATCTACCGGTGCACCTGTACGAGTCCCTCGGCCAGTTGCAGGCCAAGATCCCGACTGAGGTGCTGATTTCCGACCGCAAGGAGTTCGAGTTGGCTGAAGAAGGCTTCATCGCCTTGACCATGCGCAAGGACAGCGACAACGCCGTGTTCTTCTCCGCCAACTCGGCACAAAAGCCGAAGAACTTCCCCAAGACCCCAGAAGGGCTGCAAGCGCAGACTAACTACAAACTCGGCACCCAGTTGCCCTACCTGTTCATCGTCAACCGCCTGGCCCACTACATCAAGGTGCTGCAGCGCGAGCAGATCGGCAGCTGGAAAGAGCGTCGTGACCTTGAGTCCGAGCTCAACAAATGGATCAAGCAATACGTTGCCGACCAGGAAAATCCTTCTGCCGATGTGCGCGGCCGTCGGCCATTGCGTGCCGCGAGAGTCGAGGTGTCGGACGTTGCCGGCGATCCAGGCTGGTATCAGGTTTCGCTCGCCGTACGCCCGCACTTCAAGTACATGGGGGCGAACTTCGAAATTTCCCTGGTTGGGCGGCTCGACACGCAATGAGTGGATTTTTCGATCGTTTGACGGCGAATCAATCCGTCTGCCGAGAGCCGTCCCGGCAGGAAAACGCTAGTCAAAAATTCGCTGCCATCAAGCGCCACCTCGAAATATTGCTCAACGCTCGTCAGGGTTGCTCGCAAAGCAGCCCTGAGCTGGGCCTGCGTGACTTCAACGGACACGACGCAAGCAGTGGCGATCTGCTGCAGCAAGTGAGCGCAGACATCCGTCGCACCATTCTGCGCTTCGAACCGCGCGTGCACGTGCACGCGCTCAAAGCAATGCCCGATTGCCACGCCTCGCTGGAACTGCATTTCAGGCTGGACTGCCACATACAGGTCAACAACCACTCTGAGCAGTTGCAACTGGATCTGCTGGTCAACGGCCATAACCACCACACCCGAGTGAGGTGACGCATGTCGCTCAAGGATAGATTCAGCGAAGAGTTGCGTTTCCTCCATGAGCTGGGGAATGACTTCGCCAAAGACAACCCGCAGCTTGCCCGACTGCTAGGCAAGGGTGGCAGCGACCCGGATGTCGAACGCTTGATGGAGGCTTTCGCTTTCCTCACCGCCAAGCTGCGGCTCAAGCTGGAAGACGATCTCCCTGAGCTAACGCATCCAATGCTGCAGCTGCTGTGGCCCAACTACCTGCGGCCGCTGCCGAGCGCCACGATCATTCAGTTCACGCCACGCAAGCAGGCACTCAGTCAATCCCAGCGTATACCGAGGGGTTCGCGACTGTTTTCCAAACCTGTGGATGGGGTGCCCTGCGAGTTTCGCACCTGTACCGAAGTGGACATCCATCCATTCGCGATCGACAAGGTACACGCTACCCAAACACTCGACAGTTCGGTAGTCCGGCTCGACCTGCGAACCTTGGCCAAGCGGCCGTTGAACACCATGAGCTGCCACAGCCTGGACTTCCATCTGAGCGGTGACACCCAGACCGCCCGCACCCTGTATCTCTGGATCGCTCAGTACCTCAAATATGTCAGTGTGGTGATCAATGGTGAAGTTCGCCGACTACCAGCCAGTAGCCTTGCTTTCCCAGGCTTCAGACCAGACGAGGCTTTACTGCCCTACCCGCAAAACGTCTTCGATGGTTACCGAATTCTTCAGGAATACTTCGTTTTTCCTGAGCGCTTCCATTTCTTCACGCTAACGGGTCTGGAAAGGATCTGGCCTGATCAAGTGGCCCAGCACGTGGGCTTGGAGTTCCACTTCACCCGCCAGTTGCCCGACTTACTGCATGTCGCAGAAGCAGACTTCAGCCTGTGCTGTACACCTGCGGTGAACTTATTCGCACACAGCGCGGAACCAATCGACCTTTCGAATAAGGCTGCTCAGGTCGAGCTCACGCCCAAGGGGAGCGAGCGGCATGCCTATGAGATCTTCAGTGTCGATCAGGTAATCAGCACCCGCACGACAACCGACGGTACTGTCGGCGGACACCTGCGGACCTTCCGCCCTTTCGAATCGTTCGCTCATGAGATCGAACATGCTCAAGGACGCACAGCACTGTACTACCGCTACACACTCGAGCAGTCCCTGCGCGGTGATGGCGTTACGCACCGCATCGCCTTTGTGCGCGCGGACGCCAACGCTTACATCGGCGAGCTGGAAACCGCATCCATCGATCTGACCTGCACCAATCGCGACCTACCGCTGGCACTGGCAGTGGATGATATCAATGTAACCTCCGAGGTCACGCCTCCACTTGCCAGCTACAGCAACATCTGTGCCCCTACGCGCCCCTATCGGCCGGTGTTGGACGGCCAACTGCAGTGGGTCCTGATTTCCAACATGTCACTCAACTATCTGTCGTTGCTTTCGGCTGAAGCGCTTAAGGCGATCATTCGGGCCTACGACTTCGCGGCGTTGCACGATAT
Organism: Pseudomonas sp. SC11; assembly: GCF_047039205.1. Taxonomy (NCBI): domain Bacteria; kingdom Pseudomonadati; phylum Pseudomonadota; class Gammaproteobacteria; order Pseudomonadales; family Pseudomonadaceae; genus Pseudomonas; species Pseudomonas sp. SC11. The sequence goes on from NZ_CP178183.1 coordinate 3,598,254, forward strand.
CCAGCAGACACGCACCACCCGCAAACGCCTCGATGGCATCCAGGATGTTCAAACAGAGCCATTGGACTGGCTGATCAAAGGACAGCCCGTTCGTGGCCTGCGGACACGATTGAAGCTGGATCAGACGGCGTTCCTCTGCGAAGGCGACCTCTACCTATTCGGTTGCGTGCTCGCACACTTCTTCGCCCTCTACGCCAGCATCAATTCCTTCCATCAACTGGAAGTGATCAACATCACCAATAATGAGCATTACACATGGCCAATCCAGACCGGCAAGCAACCGCTGATCTAGCCGACACGTTGCTCGCCGAGGCACATCAGTACAACTTCTTCCAGTTGCTGGAGCGCCTGCACGGCTTGCACGAGGATGATCTGGAACCGCGTTGGCCAGATAGAGCCACCCGCCTGCGTGTACGGCTTGGCTGCGACCCGCGGCTCACCTTTCCCATTTCGGACGTGTACAAAGCGGAACGCATGCCTGCGGCGCAAGACCGGTACCGCATCTGCACCACATTCATAGGCTTGCATGGCACGGACTCCCCGTTGCCGTCCTACTACCTGGAGCAGGTGGCGTATGAGCATGCGCACGGTATCGGTGTGCGTCCGGCCTTCTTCGATTTCTTCAATCACTACCTGCTCAGTCTGTTACACCGCATCTGGCGCAAGTACCGCTACTACATTCGTTTCCAGCCGGGTGCCAGCGATGGCTTCTCCCAATATATCTTCGCCCTGCTTGGATTGAATGACAAAAAGCTGCGCGGCGACACGGCACTGCCTTGGAGTCGACTGCTCAGTTTTGCCGGCGTGATCGCCAGTCGCAGCCGTTCGCCAGGCACCGTCGCCGGCATCATTGCCCACTGCTTCGACCTCAAGCAGGTACAGATTCGAGAGTTCGAAACCCGCTCGGTTTACACCACGACCCAGCAACGGGTAAGCCTGGGTTGCAGCAATGGCAATCTGGGCAGTTCCTTCACGATCGGCAGCCGCACACGAACTCGCAGCAGCAAGTTCACCATAGTGATCAGTGAACTCGATCAGGATCAATTGCGCGACCTGTTGCCCAGTGGCATCAACTTCAATCGCCTGCGTGCATTGATCGACTTTCTGCTACGCGATGGCCTGGCCTACGACCTGGAGCTGCGCCTCAAGCAGAACGCCCTACTGCCCTTTCGCCTGCACAACAGCCAGGGCGCCTACCTGGGCTGGACCAGTTTCGTTGATGACCGCAACGGTCAGATCGCTCCGGTTGTACGGTTCCGGGGGCGCTCATGAGCTCCTTGACCTTGAGCATCACCAACCTTGAACAACTGCGGCACAACGTCACTGCCCGACATCAGTTCGATTGCTCCGGCGGCACTATTGGCAGCGCAGGGGCTACCTGGCGGATTGATGATCGTGAAGGGAACGTTGCGCCGATCCACTGCGAGATTCGCTGGTTCGAGGGCAGTTTCTGTGTAATCGACCGCTGCCAACGCACCTATCTGAATGACAGCCTTGAGAGTGTGGGATCGCTCACCGCCAGACGGCTGTTAGAAGGTGACCAACTGCGCATTGGCGCTTGCCTGCTGCAAGCTCAAGTTTCACAAGCTGATGTGCGCTCGCTGGAAGACCTGTTCAGCCCTGACCAGAGAACCCTTGATCAATGGCTACTCGATGTACCCGCCCCAGCGTGGCAGCCCGTATCTGTCACCCGTGACGCTGCGGTTGAAATCTGTGCCGCCTTCGAATCGAACATGGGTAAAGACCCCTTGGTCGCTCTAGACACTGTGGCAGCGCCTGTACAGGAAAACCCGATGGACCACCTGATTACGGGAAAACACCCATGACCCGTTGTTCGTTCTCTGCTGGTCTGCTGACGGTGTTGATCGGAGTTTCCGGTTGCACTTCTCTGAGCAAAATCGGCCAAGTGATCATGGACCCCTCTGTACCCGTAGGCCCACCCAAGGAGCATCTCACCCAGGTCGCGTTCAGTATCAACGCCAGCCCGACACTCAACGGCAACGCTCACAGCGTCGAGGTGCCCATCGAGCAGCCTGACGCACTGGAACCGAGCCCCTACGCGGTCAGTTTGAGCGCAGGCGATCCGTACGCCTTGACCGAGAAAGTCGGGACCTTGTTCGAATACCTCCAGCAACAGTTCCCTGCCATGTCGCCGGTCTCGATGCCTCTGGACGAGGACGACGACCTGCTGCGATCGCCCATGGAAGAGAGCACTCCTGGCAGCTACGACGACCCGGCCGTGGTCCTGACCTTACCCCACACCACCACCGTGGCCGCCGAGCCTATCGCTACACCCATAGCGATCAAGATCCTGCAACTGCGTGACGACTCGCTCCTGCGCAATAGCGTCTACGAACTGCTGGAAAAGGATCCGGCCAAGGCGCTGCGCAGCACCTACATCCGTGATGACGACTACCTGCTGCGACCTGGCCAGTTCAAGTTCATCCCCTTTGCGCCTATTGATCCGGAAACCCACTTCATCGCGGTGATCGCCGGCTACCGCAACAAGGAAAACGCCACCTGGAGCCAAGTGCTGCGCATTTCCCCTCGCGGCCACCAGATCATCCTGTCGGTGTTGCTCAACGACACGCAGGTTCTGCTCAGAGAGGAAGACTGATGCCCGCCCAGCCTTCCTTTCTTAATTACGCTGACACGGAGCGCTCATGAGTTCACGCAATTCCGTCCTGTGGCCTGAAGGCCTGTTCGTCAAACCGCAGCATTTTCAACAGGCGGCTAGAGCCAGCGAAGCGGCCCTGCTCCAACGCATAGGGAGCTTGAATGCAGCTTTCTTTGGGTTCAGCGAACTGCTGTTGAACGACGAGTACCTCAGCCTGGGCAAGATCGCTATCACCCGTGCGCGGGGCATCATGCCGGATGGTACAGTGTTCGATATCCCCGCCGATCTGCCGCCCCCTCCACCATTGGAAATCGAGGATGACGGGGCGAAAGACAGCGAGATCTACCTGTGCCTGCCGCTGCGCACCGAAGGTGGCCGAGAGGTAAGCTGGCCAGGCAACGCCGCCAACTACCGATACAGCGCTCATGCCGAGGAGATCAAGGACACCCACAGCGCGGACGGTGACCTGGTACAGGTCGACTTGGCAGTGCCCAACTTTCAGCTCAAGCGCAAGGCCGATGACAGCAGTTCCTACACCCGCCTGGCCGTGACACGGATTCTGGAGCGGCGTCCCGATGGCAGCCTGCAGTTGGACGAAGGCTTCTACCCCACCAGCATTTCGGTACGCGCCATACCAGCGCTGCAGCGCTTCCTGGAAGAGATCACCCACACGCTGCGCGAACGCGCACGCAATCTAGCAGCCCGCATCGGCGCCTCTGGGCAGTCCGGTATCGCGGACATCCGCGACTTCAACCTGCTGCAGGCCATGAACCGCTGGTGGCCTTGCTTCCAGCACCTAGCCAGGCAAGGCCAGACACATCCCGAGCAGCTATATCTGTGCATGAGCCAGGCCAGTGGCGAGTTCGTCACCTTCACTGACGAGACCCGGCTGCCGCAGGAATACCCTACGTATCAGCACACCGCGCTGCGCACGTCGTTCAAACCACTGCAAGATACCCTACGCCGAGCGCTGAGCACCGTACTACAACCGCGCGCCGTTTCGTTGCCTCTGCAGACGCTGGAGTACGGCGTAATGACGACCTTACTGGAAGACCGCCGCCTGATCGACCAGGCGGACTTCATCCTGGCGGTCCGGGCCAATCTGCCACCGGACACGTTGCGGCAAATGTTCGTGCAAAAGGCAAAAGTCGTTGCGCTGGAGTCACTGAACGAGGCAGTGCCACTGCAACTGCCGGGTATTCCATTGCTTGCACTGCCCGTGGCACCTCGAGATCTGCCTTTCCATGCAGGCTTCACCTACTTCGAACTGGAGCGTCGCGGTCCGGCATGGTCGGACATGAAGACCTCGACCGGGTTCGGTATCCATGTCGCTGGCGAGTTCCCCGGGCTCGAACTGCAGTTTTGGGCAATCAGGAGTGAATGAGATGAGTGATGTTATTCACGTCAGCCAGGATGGCGACAGCGGCCTCTTCGACACGATGGCCAAGGCAAGTAGGGAAGCTAGGAAATCATCCGTCGACACCGACCCGAATGCGCAGGCAAAAACTTCTTTTCAAAGCTACTTCGCCGACCCCGACTTCCAACTGTGCGGCGGATACGCCAATCCTATGCTGGATGCTGCCGTACCTCTGTTCGGTCTGGTAATACGCCTGCGGACACTTGATGCATTGCCCAACATCAAAGATGTGTATCAGCAGGTCCGCAACCAGATTGACACCATCAGGGAGCAGGTGCGCCAGCACGGCTACGAGCATGCTCAGTTGCTGGCGTACTCGTACGGGCTATGTCTCTACATTGATGAAGCGGTCATGGAACGACCATGGGGTAAAGCCAGTTGCTGGAGTCAGGAACCCTTGCTCAGCATCTTCCACGACGAAACCTGGGGTGGGGAAAAACTCTTCACGGTGCTTGCTCGGCTGATGCAAGAACCCAAGCGCTATCACGACGTACTGGAGTTCATGTACTTCGCGTTGTGCCTAGGCCTGAAGGGCAAATACGCCATCGCTCCGAAAGGCGATGAGTCCTTGAACGCTTTGATCCACAAGCTGCACGGGATCATCCGTGAACTACGCGGCCCAGCTCCGATACACGTCTGCGATCCCTACACCAACGTGGCCCCGCGCAACTACCGCATGAACCGGCAATGGCCATGGTGGAGCCCGCTGGCAATATCTGCTGCAGCCATGGCTGTGGCCTACAGCATCTACAGCTACCGCCTGCACCTCATTACCACAGAGGTGCTGGCATCGCTCAACGGCATCTTGCAGCAGTAGTCAGCCGACATCCGGCGTAATGGAATTCAACGAATTGACGAGGCAATTGCTTCGTTGACAAGCCCATCGTTCCCGATGGCCACGCCACCGCCTGTGCGCGTGCTCAATCTACATGGACGCAGGAGAAACTGCCATGCCAACACCCGCTTACATCAAGATCGAAGGCCAGACCCAAGGCAACATTACCGCGGGCGCTTTCACGTCCGACTCGGTGGGCAATGTGTTTGTCGAGGGCCACGAAGACGAGATTCTGGTGCAGGAAATCAAGCACCAAGTGACCGTGCCCACAGATCCGCAAAGCGGTCAGCCCGCCGGACAACGGGTGCATAAACCGTTCATCTTCACCAGTTCGCTGAACAAAGCCACACCGTTGATGTATCAAGCCTTAGCCAGCGGTGAAATGCTGCCTACCGTCGAAGTCAACTGGTACCGCACCTCGGTCGAAGGCAAGCAAGAGCACTTCTTCACGACCAAGATGGAGGATGCAACCATCGTTGATATCAATACGGTGCTGCCTCATGCACAAGACAAGACTAACGCGGAGTTTACCCAGCTTATCGAGGTATCGCTGTCGTACCGCAAGATCTCTTGGACCCACGTAACCGCGGGCACCGAGGGCTCCGACGACTGGCGTAAGCCGATCGCCTGATTTAACAGAAATGCCCTGGCAGTCATCGCTGCCTGGGCCTTTCGTACCTCAGACGGCGGACAGGGATTGCTTATGCCTAGCCAATCTAAATTGCGTTACAGCTTCCATCCACTCGTTGGCAACGCCCAGTTCGAAGTGGTGTCGTTCACCCTCAACGAGGGCCTCAGTCAGCCGTTCACGCTCGAACTTCAACTGGTCAGCCACGACAACGATATCGATTTCGGCAACCTGCTCGACCAGCCCGTCCTGTTCACCCTCTGGGAAGGTGAACGCCCAGTGCGCTACGTGCATGGTCTGGTCAGCCGTTTCAGCCAGGCTGAAAGTGGCTTCTATCGCACTTACTATCACGCGCTGGTTGAGCCACAACTGGCCCGTGCCGACTTGCGCTCGAACTGGCGTATCTTCCAACAGAAGACCGTGCCGCAAATTCTTGAGTTGATGCTCAAGCGCCAGGGCATCGACCAGTACGAAATACGTGCCAGCATGGACCACCAGGTCCGCGAGTTCTGCGTCCAGGCCGGCGAGACGGACCTGGCGTTCATCGCTCGTCTTGCTGCTGAGGAAGGTTTTGTCTACCGCTTCGTGCACAGTGACAAGCTGCACAAACTGATCCTCACCGATCGACTGCAATCACTCGGGCTAATCAGTCATGGCGCCATCAAGCCCGAGGATGAAGACGAGGGCTTCTTTGATAACGACGAGCCTGTAGCCCCTGATAGCGTGCTGTACCAAGCCAGCAGTGGTGGCGATCAAGCCATGCCCTGCCTTCGGCGCTTGCGCTACAGCGAGCAGGTGCGCACCGCTGCCCAGGTTCAGCGCGACTACACCTTCACCAACCCTGCCTATCGACAGGAGCACAGAGCCGCTGGCCCCTTCCTGGAACATCAATCCAAAGACTACGAATACTTCGATTACCCAGGCCGCTACAAGCGCGATGCCGCTGGCAAGCCGTTCACCGAAAACCGGATCACGGCACTGCGCCACGATGTCCGCATTGCGGAGGTTGAGGGTGACGATGTTCGCCTGCAACCGGGCCTGAGCTTCACGCTGAACGGACACCCGCGAGGCGACCTAAATGCCCACTGGCGAGTGAACACGGTCACTCACAAGGGCAGCCAGCTCACGAGCCTGCAGGAAGAAGCCACAAGTATCGACCAGAGTACGCGCTATCAGCAGACCGCCGTACTAGTCCCCGGCCAGACCGAATGGCGACCCTCCCCACTGGCAAAACCGCGAATCGACGGCCCGCACATGGCCACCGTGGTCGGTCCGAAGGGTGAAGAGATCTATTGCGACGAGTGGGGGCGGGTCAAGGTCAGTTTCCCTTGGGATCGCGAGAGCGAGAACAACGAGTTCAGCTCCTGTTGGGTGCGCGTCTCCCAAGGCTGGGCCGGGGGCAGTTGGGGCTCGATGGCTATTCCGCGCATCGGCCAGGACGTGATCATCCAGTACGTCAATGGCGACCCCGACCAACCCATGATTACCGGGCGCACTTACTGTGGCGATCAACTGCCGCCCTATGACCTGCCCGAACACAAGACCCGCATGACAATCAAGAGCCAGACCCACAAAGGGGATGGTTTCAACGAGCTGCGCTTCGAGGATGAACTGGGACGGCAAGAGGTATTCATTCATGCCGAGCGGGATCAGAACAATGTGGTCAAGCACGATGAGACTACCCAGATTGGAAATGATAGATCTGAACGTGTCGCGCGGGATGAGCAGATCAACATTGGTCATGACCGACACGAGGAAGTGGGTAACGATCAAAGTTTGAAAGTTGGAAGAGACCATCATCGTCAAATAGGCCGGGATGACGTGCTTCAAATTGGCCGCCATCGCATGATCACAACTGCAGAAGACCGTACCGAGCAGGTGGGTAATAACAGGTGCGACAAAACCACAGCCAATCACTCGATAGAGATTGGAGGCCACTTGGAGCAACAGGTGGTTGGACATGTTGAGCTAAGGGCTGGGCAAGCGATTCGCCAAGAAACGCAAGTCATAGAGTTTCAGGTATCAAACAGTCTGACCATCAAGGCTCCGGGAGCAACATTGAGGCTCGATGGGAGCGGCATCACGCTTGACGCCGTTGCAATCAAAATCAATGGCCCCGTCGCACAAAGCCCGACAGGAAGCACACATAACCTCACCATTAGTTCCGCGCCAGCGCCTGCGGAACCTATCTGCATCAGCTGTTTACTGAAAGCCATTGCAGAAGGTCGTAATGTCATTCGCATGGAAGGGGAGAACAAATGAAAGACCTCCTCGTCGAAAAACTATTCCGTCCTCTACGGCAAGCAGAACACTATCGACTTTCCGCTGTTCTCGAACTTTCACGATTAAGCATTGACCAGTTGGAAAACCTGGTACAGCAGGAGCGCGGAATATTATGTCCACTGATGCAACAGGATGAGCTCAGCAACGTGCGCCAGTTCGGCACTGGTTTATATGCAGCCACCACCAACACCACATTACAGGGCCAATCTGATTTCTTCTGGGAGTTGAGCGAGTTCGCAACCGATGCAATCTGCGGCTGGATCATCAGCGCGTTGCCTGCTGCTGCGTTAGCCACGCACTTGGCGCAAGCCAACACCGTTCTGGCACCTGACGGCCAACGCTACTTACTGCGCTATCACACCGAACAATGTCTGCGTGTGCTGCATGCACGTAAGGATCTGCCTGGAATCATCGAATGGTTTGCGCCCATCCATAGTTGGTGGGTGCCTTATCCAGACGCCGATGAAGAAATCTGGTGCTGTCTGATGGGTGGCGACAGATCGGCAACGGATGAACTCAAAAACCTTACGCTAGACCATGCGTGCTGGGAGGCACTGGCAGGAGACCCGCTTGAACATCAACTCGCCAATCAACTGAAAAGCTCGCTGAGAGAGTGTCAGATTTTTTGTGTGCGGGCCGATAACGGCCTGCCCTCAGGCTGGCCATGCTTTTACCAGGTCGGCCTGATAAATCGATCTCCGTACAGAATCGCGAATTGATTCATCGCATTTTTCCAATCATGGGCCGCTGAGCCCCAGTTTGCCGTGATGTTCCGCAGCCCCAGCCAGATCAGCTTGGTGGCGGCCTCATCCGTTGGGAAGTGACCGCGCGTTTTGATGATCTTGCGTAGCCGGGCATTGATGCTTTCGATCGCGTTGGTCGTATAGATCACTTTTCGAATGCCTGACGGGAAGACAAAGAATGGAATCACTCGATCCCAGGCTCTTCTCCATGCCGCAACTACCGTTGGGTACTGTTTGCCCCAAGGGCCGTTTTCAAAGGCATCCAGTGCCTGCTCAGCCGCCTCGGCGTTGATGGCCTGATAGATCGGCTTGAGCGCTTTGGCCAGATCACGACGCTTATCCCACGCCGCATAATCGAGACTGTTGCGGATCAAGTGGACGATGCATGTTTGCAGCGTGGTGGCCGGAAACACGGCGCTTAGCGCCTCTGGCATCCCTTTGAGGCCGTCGGTGACGGCGATCAGCACATCCTCAACGCCGCGCGTCTTGAGGTCATTGAAGACCTTCATCCAGAACTTCGCACCTTCGGTATTTTCGATCCAGATCCCGAGAATATCGCGCGTTCCATCGGGTAGAACGCCCAGCGCCAAGTAAATCGCTTTGTTGCGCACAAGCCCTTCTTCGCGAATCTTGACTCGCAGTGCATCAAAGAAAATGACCGGGTACATCGGCTCCAGCGGCCGCTGTTGCCACGCGCCGATTTCCTCCATCACCTCGGCCGTGACCGAACTGATGAAGTCATGCGAAACATCCGTTCCGTATTGCTCGGAGAGGAATGCGCGAATTTCCCGAACGGTCATGCCTCGGGCATACATGGCGATGATCTTGTCATCGAAACCGGTGTAACGGCGCTCATGTTTGGGAATCAGAATGGGCGCAAAACTACCGTCTCGATCACGGGGGATATCCAGCCGCAGCGGCCCCTCTCCAGTCAGAACCGTCTTGCCAGTCCTGCCATTGCGCTGATTGGTTTCATCCTCTGGGCGCTGCGCGCCCGGCAGATACCCCAGATGGTGACTGAGCTCGGCGTTCAAGGCCCGTTCGATCAGCGCCTTCTTGAACGCCGCAGAGGCATCTTCGATAGCCTCCGCAGTCATCAGGCCCTCACCGAACTGCTCAAGCAGCTCCTTGGGGATTTTTGGTAGGTCACGCACGGGTTTTTTCTTGGTTGGCATACATGCACCTCTTGCTCATGTTATGCCCGAACACAAAATTTCTGACATACCCCTCGCTGACCGCAAGTGGGCAACCTGAACAATGCCACGGTGTACGTCTGGGCAGGGTACGCAAGTACCTCGCTGCTGCGCGAGAAACAGGATTTATCGAACAACAAGACTTGATCACCTACGTCACCTATTCAGCGCTGCTTGGCGACAGACTGACGCTCGACCCCATTTGGCAGGCGGCCATGAAAGAGTCTCTTGAGCAAAGACTGCCACTTGCCCAACGCCTTGAAACACACCTGCACCCGTTACTTCGCTAGGGACCGCTCATGCTAGATCTGAAGACGCTGCTAGAAATCAACCAGCAGAACTGCGAGGCGTTGCAAGATCCTTTTTCCAAAGGGCCGGAGGTCAACTGCACACGCACCTTTACGGTGCTGCCATTGCGCTACGCCGCCGTGGGTGGCAGTGCCCATCAGCGGCAACGATTACCTGCCCTGCCTGAACACCTGCGTCATCCGCATCACGTCACTGCGCTGCGCCATGCCGACTACGCCATTCGCCCGCTTCGCGAAGGCTTCCTGTATGTCATGGAAAAGCGCAAAAGCACTGGGCGACACAGTCTGCACCTACCCTATCGAATCGCCGCGAACGGGGCCCTATCGCTCGTCAATCCTGAACATCCAGAGCCTCAACCATCCGGTACACAAACCCTCCAGGCCTTCATTCGCAACATGGCTTGGGCGTTCCAGATTCAGGACCTCGATGACCTGCTTGAACTGCGCCTGTTCTACAGCCCTGACCCTTTGACCATCGCCGCCCAGCAACAATTGCTGCGTCGACGCGACAGGCTACCGGCCTTGAACATAGCGCCCTTCGCCGGTCCCAGCTGTCCGACGCCCAGGCCTTACACGCTCCGTCATGACCAATTGGAGCTTGTCGCCGACTTTGCCGCCGAATCCAACGACGCGTTGCGCACGCTGCTGGACGCCCAAGTATTCAGTGCCCCCAGCATCAGCTCACTGGCTGCGGCGCGGAAGGCACTGGGTCCTTTGGGCGATAGACCTCAAGCACGGGGCGTCGCCATCGTGGTGGAGGATGCCATCGGTATTACTCAGGAACTCAACGCCTGGCGCAACGCCGGCATGGAGCACCTCAAGCACTGGTTGGAATCCAGCGCCGAAAAAGACGGCCCTAGTAACGAGCGCAAGGTTCTGGTCGCACACGCATTCACAGAACTGCATCAGCAATTCACTGAGCGCAAAGTCGCCGCGCTGGTCGATCACCATAAAGAGGCGATGCGCGCTTATCTCGCCCCGAGCGAACAGGCCGTTCATCCGCAGATGGCCGAATGGTGGGCGCAGACCCAAGAAGCCATTCTCGACAGCGCCAGCGAACTGAAAAGGCAGAGTCTCGAGACCCGTGCGAGAAGCGGCGAATTCGCCAAGCATTTCGAAGAGCGCTACTTGTCACAGGTGAACCTACAAGGTATGCACCAACACCTTGATTCGTTCGATGCGCAGAGCCTTGAAGCACAACGTCTGGCCGAGTCCAGAGCGGCAGATCACCTCGCGTGGTTGAAGTCCTCCGAGCTGCTGAACGCACTTGCCCACTACGACGAGAACGATATCGCCAACGGCCTATGCTTTGCACACCAGACCGGGCTGTGCGTGGTCGGTCTCGAAGGCGTGCCCGCCGGCGCAGCGTTACTTGCCCGATGGTGGCACGCCGACAATATTTCCCCTGATAACTTGGCACTGCGCTCGTTTGTCTTCAACCAGCACGAGACCGCAGAGGTGCTCGAGCAAACGCGCGCAAAGCTGGCTGCATTGCCGCCGGATGGCGATCATTGGCAGCAACTGGATACGTCGCTCAAACAAGCCAAGGAACTCGCCGCACACTTCAGCCAGGTGGACAGCCACCTAGACCAGCTCGCGCAACACAGCCCTGCCAACACGGCCGGCGCGTTGGCCTGGCTCGGTCAATTGGGGCGACAGAGCTTGTCAGTGGGGGCCCCGGGCAGCGTCGATCGCTTGCTGTACCGACGCCTGAGCACTTACCTCATCGCCTCACTGGGCGAGCAAGCCGTGAACCTGCGGCTGAGTGAGCAGGCGCTAGACGGTCAAACCGCGTCAGCCGGTCGTGTCGCGGCACCTGTCGTGCGCCGCCTCGATCGAGCGTATGTCGAGACCTTGCACGGGGTACACGGCAATCAGTTTTATCGCCTGCGTGTGGCCAGTGCGCTACTACTGCTGGAGGCCGGACTGCTGCTGTTGCAAGGACGGAAAGACGACAAGAATCGACGCTTCTGGAGTGAGGTTACTGCGGCCGCATTGACCAGTGCGGCTGCAGGGATGGAACTACTTGCAGTGGGGACTGAAGTAACGCTTAGAGGTGTTGGGGAGAACAGCGTTACTGCGCGGGGTGCGCAAGTTAGCCTGGGGCGTTATCGGCTGTGGGGGGCTGGGTTGGCGACGGTGGGTGGGGTTATCAGTATGGCATGGGATGTCTCCGATGCTATAGATGCGAAAAACAAATCCAAACCAATATTAGCAACCGCTTATGGAACTAGAATAGGTGCCACTTCCGCCCTACTCGTGGGACAAGGAGGCATAGCGTTTTCACAGGCTAGTGCGTTCTTCCATTGGATGTCGGTTAGCTCACCCACTATAAGCAGAAGTATTTCAAGCGCGACTTTGTCAAGATCATCTATGCGATTAGCAGCCAACAGGGCTGCCATGCTTTGGCTTAGTCGTTTGAGCTGGATCGGGAGCACTATCGTGCTTGCTAGCAGCATCGTTTTACTGATTCTCGATGAAGATGCGTTAGAGAAATGGTGCAGAAAATGCTGCTTCCGCCTTCAACTATCTCACCCAGGTTACGCAGAGGATGCGGAAGAACTTGAAGCTTTGTTCAGTGCGATTAGCGAGGTCATATAATGTATTTTGTTGAATGGCTTTCATGGCTTGCTTATATTGATCCAAAAGAAGAGCGTGATGCTTTTGAGAAGCAGCATAAAAAAGTTAAAAAAGAAGTTTTATATGAAAGCGACAATCAAGAAATGCTCGAATACGCTAAGAGACCCGCTTGCAATACCCCCAAAAGTCGCGGGCCAGTCTATATTTACAACGAGCAAATACTAGAAATGCGCTATGGCATGTGGGAAGATAAACGAGGACTGATAAGTATACTATCACTCACGGCCATAGTTTACTCATTAGTAAACATAGCTATTGTGTTAGAGGACATAAAATTCTTATTCAGCCTATCAATCAACTACAACGGCGAGCCCTATGGTGAGCAGCTTTTCATGGTGTCCTTTTTCCTCACCATGGGCTTAGGTACATTAGCGCTTTATCTAAAATTTGGACTGCGTTTCACACGATTCGAGATGTTCACATCCCGCCACTTGCTAATACGCTTCAACCGCACTACACAACAAGTCTACCTGCATCGCCCATCATACTGCGGCGGTATCGTCACACTCCCTTGGCACGGCGTCACGTCCAGTGGCTCGGATAAAAAATATGCCACTGCCGGTGGCTTAAGCCTTCCTTTGGATCTCGTATGGCCGGCATCATTCGCCGGCGCACTTCATCCCGAATTCATCTACGTAGGCAAGGCCACCAACAACTTCGCGGAACTGCAAGCCGAATGGGAGTTCATCCGCCGCTTCATGGATGAGGGGCCAGAGGGTCTACCACGCCCCCGCATCACCTCGCACTTCCCTTGGCCCTGGCAAGCCTTCACCCCTCAATTCGAAGGGCTGACCCACTACTTTCGAACCTCCTCCCGAATTACCAAGATCGGCCTGCTCTTGATCTCCCCCGCCTTCCTGATCATCGGAACCGGTCACTGGCTGAGCCTCATGCTGTGCTGGAAACCGCGCTGGCCAAAAATCATTCGTGAAGCCGGCCTGCCCGGAAAGCCCGTTCCGCCATTCACCACGCTTGATGACTACCCACCGGCTATCCAAGAACGGTTGCGCGAAAACGCTTACCTCTGGGCTGCTCGCCCAGGCAAGCGTCCAGAGAGAAAGAAACGCACCTCTACGCGTAAGCCAAAGACCGAAGTGGAAACCTCGACCCTCGAAAAGGAGATCCCCTGTGAAACCCATCGTGCTGATCGGCCATAAACATGATTGCCCCCTTCATGGCGAGGGCGAAGTCATCTCCGGCACCTCCAGCCTCACTGTGAAAGGCCGAGCGGCCGCGCTTGTGGGGGACCGCATTAGTTGCGGCGCCATTATCCAGACCGGGACATCGAGCTTTCACGTAGAAGGGAAATCAGTCGCCCGCCAAGGCGATCGCACCGATCATGGTGGCGTGCTGATAGAAGGTGACTCTGATTGGCAAATCGCATGAAAAATGTCCCAGTCAGCCACCGCTAGGACGGCAGCGGTGAAGCTGCGGCTCAGTGGGCAGGTACTGGAAGGCCAAACCGCATCGCCCGGCCGCGTCGCGTCACCTGTCGTGCACCGTTTCGATCGACCTTAACGGGGTGCACGGTAATCAGTTCTATCGCCTACGTGTGGCCAGTGCGCTACCTGCTGGAGGCTAGGTTGCTGTTACCAGGAAGCGAGGCGACAAATTAGCCCGGGGCGCCATCGATTGTGTGGCGCCGGGTATCTGCGGGGTGGTTTTGCCTAACAAGTCGATGACTACACAGCCGCTGCAGTCATCGTGCAGCCTGTCAGGGATGTCGAGAACGGAATAGTTGCGCTTTGAAGGAGTAGATCAACAAACCGGCACGTTGCAAGTCTGGATTTCGTGGACTCATTTCTGGGCTAGAAAAGCCCGGATGGCCATGGATCGAAGTGGCTCTGACGGAAATGAAAAAAGACGCCTAAGCGTCTTTTTTCGAAGATTTGCAGATTTGAGTAAACCTGAAAATCAATATTTGGAGCGGGAAACGAGACTCGAACTCGCGACCCCGACCTTGGCAAGGTCGTGCTCTACCAACTGAGCTATTCCCGCGTCGTGATAGGCGCCATTCTAACGAGCTGCCAGCGAAGGTCAACCCCTTGATTCAAAAAAACTTTTACTTCTGCTCCGAGCCTTCGCGCAAGTGCGGCCACGCCGCCAGCAGGTAGTGCACCATCGACACCAGCGTCAATCCTGCCGACACCAGCAGCAACGCGTAGCCCAACGCGACCCAGAAGGTCAGTACTGGCGGATTGCCCAGAAGGATCACCAGCGCCAGCATTTGCGCAGCAGTCTTCCACTTGCCGAGGTTGGACACCGCCACGTGCGCCCTCGCGCCCAATTCGGCCATCCACTCGCGTAGCGCCGAGACCACGATCTCGCGACCGATGATGATGGCCGCTGGCAGCGTCAGCCAGAAGTTGGCATGCACCTGCACCAGCAGCACCAAGGCGACGGCGACCATCAGCTTGTCTGCCACAGGATCCAGGAACGCACCAAAAGGCGTGCTCTGTTGCAGTCGACGCGCCAGATAGCCGTCGAGCCAGTCGGTCGCCGCAGCAATCGCGAACACACTGCTGGCCGCTACGTAGCTCCAGTGATAAGGCACGTAGAAGAGCAGGATGAAGATTGGAATGAGCAGGACGCGTAGAACGGTGAGCAGGTTTGGAATATTCATCGATACGACTGGCTGCAGGTTGAGCCCGGCATTCTACTCGCTATGCAGGCTGGCATAAATCGACTCGGCAAGCTTTTTACTGATGCCGGGTGCCTTGGCGATCTCATCGGCACTGGCCCGGTTCAGCTCTTGCAGGCCGCCGAAATGTTTCAGCAGGTCGCGACGGCGCTTGGGGCCGACCCCGGCCACATCCTCCAGACTGGACGTTCGGCGAGCCTTGCCGCGTCGCGCACGGTGACCGGTGATGGCAAAGCGGTGAGCCTCGTCGCGAATTTGCTGGATCAGGTGCAGCGCCGGCGAGTCGCCCTTGAGGGTGAACTCGTGGGCTGCATCGTTGAGATACAGCGTTTCGAAACCGGCCTTGCGGGTCACGCCCTTGGCCACCCCGAGCAGGGTGAGGTCGGAGAAGGCCAATGACTGCATGACCTCTCGCGCCATATTCAACTGACCCTTGCCACCATCGACCAGCAGTACATCCGGCAGCTTACCCTCCCCGTCCTTGATGCGCCCGAAGCGGCGAGTCAGGGCCTGCTGCATCGCGGCATAGTCGTCTCCGGCCGTCACACCTTCGATGTTGAAACGGCGGTAGTCGGACTTGATCGGGCCCTCGGGACCGAACACCACACAAGACGCCACAGTCGCTTCGCCACTGGAATGGCTGATGTCGTAGCACTCCAGGCGTTGCGGCACCTCCGGCAGGTCCAGCACCTGCGCCAGCGCTTCGAAGCGCGCGGCCATGTGCTGACGGTTCGCCAAACGGGCATTGAGCGCTTGCTCAGCATTGGTGACCGCCAACTGCTGCCAGCGCGCACGCGTGCCACGAACCCGATGGCTGATGCTCAGCTCACGGCCTCGCAGGCTCTGCACCGCTTCGATGATTGCTTCGAAGTCCTCATGCACCACGTTGACGATCAGTTCGCTGGGCAGCTCGCGCTCGGCGTTGCCGACGTAGTACTGCGACAGGAACGCGGCCATCACTTCTGAAACTTCCTCCTCGATACCCACCTGCGGGAAGAAATTCTTGCTGCCCAACACCCGCCCGCCGCGCACACTGATCAGATGGACGCAGGCGCCGCCCGGGTTGACGAAGGCGGCGACCACGTCGACATCGCCTGAACCGCCTTCCATATGCTGCTGGTCCTGAACGCGGCGCAACAGCGCGATCTGATCACGCAACTCGGCAGCCTTCTCGAAGTTCAGTGCCATAGCGGCCTGTTCCATCTCGGCGTTGAGTTCGTTGCCCAATTGCTGGCTGCGGCCCTCGAGGAACATTACCGAATGGCGCACGTCTTCGGCATAGTCACCGGGCTCGACCAAACCCACGCACGGCGCCTTGCAACGCTTGATCTGGTATTGCAGGCAGGGGCGAGTTCGGTTGGCGTAGTAACTGTCCTCGCACTGGCGCACCGAAAAGGCCTTCTGCAGCAGACCCAGGCTTTCTCGGATCGCCCCAGCACTGGGATAGGGTCCAAAGTAGCGGCCCTTGGCCTTCTTGGCACCCCGGTGAATGCCCAGGCGCGGAAACTCGCCATCGGACAAAAACACATAGGGATAGGACTTATCGTCGCGCAGCAGGATGTTGTAGGGCGGACGCCATTCCTTGATCAGCGTCTGCTCCAGCAGGAGCGCTGCAGTTTCGTTCGCAGTGATGGTGGTTTCGACTTGGGCAATGCGCGCCACCAGGGCAGCCGTCTTCGGTGCCAAGCCAGCTTTGCGGAAATAGCTGGCCAGACGTTTCTTGAGGTTTTTCGCCTTGCCTACATAGAGCAGCCGCGACTCGGCGTCGAACATTCGGTACACGCCCGGGCGACCACTGCAGGTCGCCAGGAACGCGCTGGCATCAAAGAGTTGGGACATGAGGGATTACAGACTTGCGTCAACCATACCGTGGCGAACGGCCAGCAATGTCAGTTCGACGTCGCTGGTGACCGAGAGTTTTTCGAAGATCCGATAACGGTAAGTATTGACGGTCTTGGGGGACAGACACAACTTGTCAGAGATGACCTGCACTTTTTGACAGCCGACGATCATCAGCGCGATCTGAATTTCCCGCTCCGACAGCGCATCGAACGGCGAGCCCTGCGGCTGGAACGATTTCAGCGCCAGTTGCTGGGCGATCTGCGGGCTGATGTAGCGCTGTCCCGCGAAGGCCAGGCGAATGGCCTGGACCATTTCGTCGAGCCCGGCGCCTTTGGTCAGATAACCTGCTGCCCCGGCCTGAAGCAGACGCGTAGGAAACGGATCCTCTTCACAGACGGTGACCGCCACCACCTTGCTGTCCGGATCGCTGCGCAACAGCTTGCGTGTTGCCTCAAGGCCACCGATGCCAGGCATCTTGACGTCCATCAGCACTACATCCGGCTTGAGTTCGCGGGCCAGCTTGAGGGCTGCCTCACCAGAGTCCGCTTCGCCCACCACCTGCAGGCCATCAATATCAGCCAGCATACGGGTGATGCCGGTACGCACCAGATCGTGGTCATCGACCACCAGTACCCTAATCAAGCAGACACCTCGTAGTGGGGCGATTGGATCCGGCCACCTTAACAAAAAATTTCACCGCAAACCTAGCGCAACGCGTCATGCAGATAAGTCTGACCCTCTCCTCTGCGCTGCAGGCCGCTCCCCTGCAAATGGCCGTCCGCAACCAGGCGACCGAGCAAGTGCCAGACGGCGGCGCGATCGGCCGGCATCAACTGCCTGAGGCCGCGCAGCAGTCGGCTCTCTTCGGCACTCAAGCACTCCAACGGCGCGAGTGTGCGCGTACCCGTCAATACATAGAGCGCATCGACCCCCTTGCTGGCCACTGCGGCCAGATAGTCGATCCGCGGAGTACGCTCCCCGCTCTCATACTTGCCTTGCGCGTTGGGCTCGACCCCGCCAATGTCGCCGAATACCCGCTGGGTCATGCCCAGCCGTTCACGCTCTTCCCTCAACCGCAGTCCAAAACCTTTCATTTGATGTCCTTATCGACTCATCCGACATCCCTGGGATGCAGGCAGCCACGGGCGCTCAGCTCGGTGCCAAGGTCGCACTATGCACATTGGATCCAATGAACACAAGCCGAGCACCTACCACCCGTCCGAGCCGATCCTCTCAGCCCTCCAGAAACACTCTCACGTGGCGGCGGCGGCAGATCTGTCGACCCAGCGCTGCATTCGAACGAAACAGGCATCCTCGCCCATTTCAACAAAACCGGTAGCTGCGTAGAGTCGCCGAGCAGGGTTGGTGCTGAAGACCATCAGGCGCAGCAGTGGCAGACGGCGTTGCTGCGCCCAACAGGCCAACTGACCGAGGACCCATTTACCCACGCCCTGACCACGAAACTCAGGCAACAGGTGCAGTTCGCGAATGAACAGTGCCTGGCTATCCTGGCTCAAACTGCAGAAACCGATCACCTGTCCGCCCGAGGTAATCAGCCATTGCTCGCGCCATTCCCAGGCCTGATCGAAGGCGTCCTCAACCCAGAGCAGGTCGAATTGCTGGTAATAGGGAAGCATGGCTCGGCGGGTCAAGTCGCGAGCGAAATCGCGGTCGGCATCGCGGGCAGCGCTAAGCTGGAGCGGCAGCAAGGTCATGTGGGCAAAGCTCGGGCATGGACAGGTTGAAGCATAGCGGTGGGCAGGCAACGACGAACAGCTTGCTGTTGATCAGCGGCCCTTGCGCGGTAAGCGGATATCGACGCGTAGGCCTCCCAGCGGGCTTTCCTGAAGCTCGATCTGGCCCTGCCAAGCCTCGACAATGTCGCGAACGATACCCAAGCCCAGCCCGTGCCCCGCCACTTGCTCGTCCAGGCGAGAGCCGCGTTCGAGCACTTGCTGTCGAGACTGGTCAGGAATACCTGGACCATCATCGTCCACCCAAAGCCTATAACCTTGCGGCGTTGACCGGATCGACAGGCGAACCTGACTGTCCGCCCACTTGCAGGCGTTATCCAGCAAGTTACCCAGCAGTTCCAGCAAATCTTCACGGTCCCATGGCAGTTGCAAACGCGCCGGAACGTCCTGCTCGATCGTAAGCCCGGCGCCGTGAATCATGCTCAAGGTCGACAGAAGACTTGGGAGTTCAGCATCGCAATCGAACCGGGCACCAGGCAAAGCATCGCCGGCCAACCGCGCGCGGTTGAGCTCTCGCGTCAGACGTTGCTGGATCTGCTCCAGCTGTTCGCGCAGTTGCGACTGGAGCTGAGGCGTGTCGCGCAGGCGCTCGCTCCCGGCCAGACTCAACAGAACCGCCAAGGGCGTTTTCAGGGCATGTCCGAGATTGCCCAAGGCGTTACGCGAGCGCCGCAGGCTGTCTTCGGTGTGTGCGAGCAAATGGTTGATCTGCTCCACCAGCGGCTGCAGTTCGCTTGGCACCTCGGCATCTAGTTGCGAACGCTGACCCTGCTGTAACTGGGCGATCTGCTTGCGGGCACGCTCCAGGGGGCGCAGCGCGCGGGTGATAGTGATGCGCTGCAGGATCAGGATCAGCGCCAAGGCCACCACGCCCATGCCCAGACCTACCTGCTGCAGGCGCCTGAACGCTGCACTTACAGGTGAATAGTCCTGCGCGACACTGATCGATACCTGCTGGCCCAGACGCCGGTAATCGCCGCGATAAGCCAGCAGTTGCTGGCCTTCGGGCCCCAGCTCATGTCCATCATCCAGGCCTGGCCGCTCCGGCTTGGGCATGTCCAGATCCCAGAGCGAGCGTGAACGCCAGGTACCTTGGGCGAAGTCGATACGAAAGTAGTAGCCTGAAAACGGCCGGTGGTACGCCGCCGACACTCGTCGCTCGTCCAGCTGCAAGCCGCGCGGCCCATGCACGAGCGCCACCAGCAAGTTTTCGCTTTCCTTGCGCAATCCAGCTTCAAGGTAGCGTTGCAGGCCCGCCTCGAAAAGCCAAAGGGTCACCTGCGCCACCGCCACGCCGACCACCACCAGCACCACCACCAGACCAAGGCTCAGGCGCGCCTGGATCGACTTCACCCGCCGGCACTCCCGGCGTACACATAGCCCTGACCCCGGCGCGTCTCGATCACAGTACGACCCAGCTTGCGTCGCAAGTGATTGACATGCACCTCAAGCACGTTGGAGTCGCGTTCGGTCTCGCCGTCGTAGAGATGTTCGGCCAGATGGCTTTTCGAAAGCACCTGACGCGGGTGCAGCATGAAATACCGCAGCAAACGGAACTCGGCAGCGGTCAACTGGATGTCGACGCCGTCGCGTGTAACGCATTGCCGCCCTTCATCCAGATGCAGGCCGGCAGCCTCCAGCCGCGGCTGGTTGGCCAGGCCGCGAGCACGGCGCAGCAGCGCCTGGATGCGCAACTGTAACTCTTCCGGATGAAAAGGCTTGCTCAAATAGTCATCGGCCCCTGCTTTGAGCCCTTCGATACGTTCGGCCCACGAGCCACGGGCTGTGAGGATGAGAACTGGCACAGCCAGGGCGGCGGCGCGCCATTGCTCGAGCACTTCAAGCCCGGGCAGACCAGGCAGGCCGAGGTCGAGGATGATCAGGTCATAGGGCTCGCTCTGCCCCTGAAACACCGCGTCACGACCATCGGCCAGCCAATCCACAGCGTAACCCTGGCGCTGCAGGCTGGCCGTAAGCTCATCAGCCAGCGGGACATTGTCTTCGACAAGCAACAGGCGCATTCAGTCGTCTTCCTCGTCTTCGATCAAGACCCCAGTGCGGGCGTCGTACTTGATCTCGCGAACCACGCCATTCGGGGTCAGAAGTTCGACCTCGTATTCGTAGCGATCATGTTTTTCCTCAAGCTCGGCCTCCAACAAGCGCGCCCCGGGGTGACGCCCCAGGGCGGCTTCGAGCAGTTGTTCGAGCGGCAGGATGACACCCTGCTGGCGCAACGCCAGGGCCTCATCCTGATCCAGGTCACGGGCACTTGCCAGTGGGCAGGCGACCAGCAGTGCCAAGGCCAGGCAAGGCACTGCTCGCGGCAAGGTGTTCATCAGCTGTCTCGCGCATCCTTCAGAACTTCGCCGGTTTTGGCATCCAGGTCCACGTCCCATTCGAC
Source organism: Pseudomonas sp. SC11 (assembly GCF_047039205.1). Classification (NCBI taxonomy): domain Bacteria; kingdom Pseudomonadati; phylum Pseudomonadota; class Gammaproteobacteria; order Pseudomonadales; family Pseudomonadaceae; genus Pseudomonas; species Pseudomonas sp. SC11. Next base: position 3,619,556 of record NZ_CP178183.1, read on the forward strand.
GTTCTGCGCATCACGCAGTTCGACCTTGTAGATGTAACGGCCATATTCCTCTTCGAGTTCGCTGTCGGTAACGGTTGAGCCAGGATGTTTGGCCACCGCAGCCGCCTTGAGTTCATCCAGCGACTTGATGGTCTTTTCGTTGACCAGCTTGACCACTTGGTCGGGCTGGACATCCTTGGCGAACGCGGCACTGGTGCCGAAAGTCAGAGCAGCGGCGGCGAACAGAGCAGTCAGGGTTTTCATGATGTTTCTCCATCGAACTTTACGAGTTGTCTACGCCTTTGAGATTAATCATTAGCCCTTAACTCAACCTGAAAATAACGGGCGACATGATAGCGCCGTTATCCAGCACTTCGGCACACACCCAGGTGACTTGCCTATAATGCGTGCTTGCCCGACTAGAGACTGCCATGAGCGCCATCCATATCAAGTACCCCGCCCTGACCTTCAAAGCGGGCAGACGCGCCTTGGTACACATTCGCGAACGCGGCCTGCGCGCTGGCGATATCGGCACACTGCCTGGCGCCGCAGGAGGCCCCAAACCCTTGGGCATCCAGGGCCTGGACCTGGCGATCTTCGGCCATTTGCTACCTTCAGCGCCGCGCCAGCGCTCGCTGATCGGCGCCTCGATAGGCGCTTGGCGCTTCGCCAGTGCCTGCCTGAACGACCCCATTGCCGGCCTGCGCCGCCTGGGCGAGCTGTACACCGAACAGGACTTCGCCAGGGGCGTAACTCCGGCGCAAGTGACCCAGAGCTGCCAGCGCATGCTCGACGACTTATTGCAAGGCCGGGACAGCGAGATCCTTGCCAACCCCAACTACCGGCTGAACATTCTGGCTGTCAAAAGCCATGGAGCGTTGGCATTTGACGGTAGGGCGACACTCGGCGCGGGATTGTCCTCAGTCATCGCCAGCAATCTGATAGGCCGTTCACGCCTGGCTCGGCATTTCGAACGGGTGATCCTTCACGACGGCCGCTGCGCGCCTCCACTGGATGCGCTCACCGACTTCCCGTCACGCTGCCTGCCGCTGCACCTGGACAACCTGCGCCAAGCCCTGCTCGCTTCCGGCTCCATCCCGATGGTGATGGAGGGGGTACGAGACATTCCCGGCGCTGGCACCGGCACCTATCGCGACGGCGGTCTGCTGGACTATCACCTGGACCTGCCCTACTGCGGTGACGATCTGGTGCTTTACCCGCACTTCACCGGCAAAGTGATACCCGGCTGGTTCGACAAGGCACTGCCCTGGCGCCGGGGCGACGCGACGCGCCTGCAGAACGTGCTGCTGATGACGCCATCACCGCAGTATCTGGCGACCCTGCCTTACGGCAAGCTTCCAGACCGTGGCGACTTCAAGCGATTCATCGGTGATGCGCCGGCACGCAAGCGTTACTGGTACAAGGCGATTGCCGAGAGCCAGCGCCTGGGCGATGAGCTACTCGAACTGGTCGCCAGCGGGCACCTGCACGAACGGTTGCAAGCCTTGTAGGAAGCATGCTGGTAGACTGCGCGCATTGTCGATTCACACAGAGTTCTGCCAGCGTGGAAATTTTCAAAGAGTTCACCTTCGAGTCCGCCCACCGCCTGCCCAACGTTCCCGCCGGCCACAAGTGCGGACGCCTGCATGGCCATTCGTTCAAGGTCGCGTTGCACCTGACCGGCCCACTCGACCCGCATACCGGCTGGATCCGCGACTTCGCAGAGGTCAAGGCGATCTTCAAACCCATCTACGAACGCCTCGACCACAACTACCTGAACGACATTCCCGGCCTGGAGAACCCCACCAGCGAAGTGATCGCCAAGTGGATCTGGGAGCAGGTCAAGCCGTTGCTGCCGGAGCTGTCCAAGGTGCGCATCCACGAGACCTGCACCAGCGGCTGCGAGTACACCGGCGACTGAGCCTGCAGTCAGGCCTTGGGTTTGGGGTGTGGGGGCACACAGGGGTTCTGAATCACCAAACTGAAGCGTCCGCTCGTGCCCTGGTGATCGTTGAGGTAGGCGACATCTTCCGCAACCCGCCGGACGCGTCGCCCCCACGGACTGTGGAGCGTCAGGTTGGTCAGTACGTCGCCAGCCTCCAAGTCCGAAGGATCGAGTTCGGGAACATGCCACAAAGGTGTTCCGCGTGAGCAGGTGAGCGTGTAGAGAGGGGTGGCGATCTCGAACGGTGGGTCGATCGGCAATGTCACCCCGGCACGAACACCAAAGGGGTCACGCACCTCAAGACGAGCCTGCTCGGTCACACACTTTCCCGCCGGTGAGCGGGCCGTGTAGAAGCCCAAGTAGCCGTTGCGACTCACATTCAGCCAGTAGTCCAAGAGTGGCCACGAGTCTACATTGTCTCCGTCGTAGGCGGGCCGGACCTCATAGAAAAAGCCGGTGGCGTGGCGATACACGCCGAACCAGAAACTTTGGCAGAAACGCCGCTGCCGTGCCTGGGGGCCCAGCAACTGGTCGATCAGAAATGATTGGATCATCTCTTCGCTGTAGTCGGCGCTGGTGATCAACCAGCCATCATTGCCATTCCAATCATCGAATTCGACCCAGAAGGGGCGCAGCAAATCGCTGTCTTCGTCCCACTGCCCAGGATGCATTGGCGCCTCGTCCAATTGCCACTGGCAGCGGGCGGTGAAACTGATCAGTGGCTCGAATTTCAATGAATCCATGACAGGTGCCTCCTCGAAATGAGGCACTACCCTGGCGGTTGTGTGCAGCGTCAGGCAGGTAGAAATCGCTACCCCTGCGTCTGTTTGAGGAAGGCGGGGGCTATGTAACGATCGTAATGCGCTTCGGACAGCAGGAAGAACTCGCGGTCGATAGCGTCGCGCAACTGGGGCAGCTCCCATTCGCGGAACTCAGGCAGCAGGGCCATGCCATAGGCGTCCAGATCACGGATCATGCGGGCACCGCGAGCGATCAATTGGTAGGCCCAGCAATACACCGACTGTTGCGGTACAAAGCGAATCGAGCGCTGCTCCAGTTGCTGACGCAGAAGGTCGCTGTCGAATATTTCCAGCTTGGCCATCATGACCTGCACCAGCAACTGTTCCAGTCGCTGCCAGACAGCCCGCTTCTGCGCTTCGTCGTATCCGTTCCAATGAATCACTTCATGGTGGAAACGCTTGCAGCCCCGACAGACGGTATCGCCATACACGGTAGAGCAAAGACCGACACAGGGCGTTTTGATGGACTGGTTGGACATGAGAAAACAATGATCTGGGGGTGGCACACCCGGGCATGTTAGCCCTTTGTCTAACCGGGGTCACGGGCTAAAGTCAGCGACGGCAACTTACCTTCCGCCTTTTTTTGCCGTAGAATCACCCCGCCTTTTCAAGGCAACCATGTCCGTTGGAAGCTGTTTTCAAAGCGTCACGAGCACAGTTGATCCGGTAGAACGGCGTTGGCCCGGAGCATGCCCCTTGCATGGCCGCGCCAACCCCTCATCAGCCTTCCGTTCTACAGGCGTAAAACTTTGAAAGCAGCTTCTGTAAGGATTCTCTGCGACCCTGGCTGGACGGCTCAAAAAGCCGTGAACCGCGCATGGGTGTGGGGAATGCTGGATGAGCGTCCCGGACTCCCTTTAGGGACCACTGATGAGGGTAATAACTGTGCTTGAAGCCTACCGCAAACACATCGAAGAGCGTGCCGCCCTGGGTATCGTGCCCCAGCCGCTGAACGCCGAACAAACTGCAGGCCTGGTCGAGCTGCTGAAAAACCCGCCGGCCGGCGAAGAAGCCTTCCTCGTAGACCTGATCACCAACCGTGTTCCGCCAGGCGTCGACGAAGCGGCCTACGTCAAGGCAGCGTTTCTGTCCGCGCTCGCCAAAGGCGAAGCCAAGTCGCCCCTGATCGACCGCAAGCACGCCACCGAGCTGCTGGGTACCATGCAAGGCGGCTACAACATCGAAACGCTGGTCGCGCTGCTGGATGACGCCGAACTGGGCGCCGTCGCGGCCGAACAGCTCAAGCACACCCTGCTGATGTTCGATGCCTTCCACGACGTGGCGGAAAAAGCCAAGGCCGGTAACGTGCACGCCAAGGCCGTCCTGGAATCCTGGGCTGCTGGCGAGTGGTTCACCTCGCGTCCGGCCATCGCCGACAAGTACACCCTGACCGTATTCAAGGTGCCTGGCGAAACCAACACCGACGACCTGTCTCCTGCGCCCGATGCCTGGTCGCGCCCGGACATCCCGCTGCACGCCCTGGCCATGCTGAAGATGGCCCGTGACGGCATCGAGCCAGAACAACCCGGCTCCGTCGGCCCGCTCAAGCAAATCGAGGCGGTCCGCGCCAAAGGCCATCCGGTAGCGTACGTCGGCGACGTGGTCGGTACCGGCTCCTCGCGTAAATCGGCCACCAACTCCGTGCTGTGGTTCTTCGGCGACGACATCCCCAACGTGCCGAACAAGCGCGCTGGCGGCTTCTGCTTCGGCACCAAGATCGCGCCGATCTTCTACAACACCATGGAAGACGCCGGCGCTCTGCCGATCGAATTCGACTGCACCAACCTGAACATGGGCGACGTGATCGACGTTTACCCATTCAAGGGCGAGGTCAAGCGCCACGACAGCGGCGAGCTGGTCACCACCTTCGAACTGAAGACCGAAGTGCTGCTCGACGAAGTCCGCGCTGGCGGCCGTATCCCTCTGATCGTCGGCCGCGGCCTGACCGAAAAGGCCCGCGCCGAACTCGGCCTGGGTGCCTCGGACCTGTTCAAGAAAGCCGAGCAGCCTGCCGACACCGGCAAGGGCTTCACCCTGGCGCAGAAGATGGTCGGTCGTGCCTGTGGCCTGGCCGAAGGCCAAGGCGTTCGCCCGGGCGCTTACTGCGAACCGAAGATGACCACCGTCGGCTCTCAGGACACCACCGGCCCGATGACCCGCGACGAGCTGAAGGACCTGGCTTGCCTGGGCTTCTCCGCCGATCTGGTCATGCAGTCGTTCTGCCACACCGCTGCTTATCCAAAGCCGATCGACGTCACCACCCACCACACCCTGCCGGACTTCATCCGCACCCGTGGCGGCGTGTCCCTGCGTCCAGGCGACGGCATCATCCACAGCTGGCTGAACCGCATGCTGCTGCCTGACACCGTCGGCACCGGCGGCGACTCGCACACCCGCTTCCCCATCGGCATTTCGTTCCCGGCCGGTTCCGGCCTGGTCGCCTTCGCCGCTGCCACCGGCGTCATGCCGCTGGACATGCCGGAGTCGGTCCTGGTGCGTTTCAAAGGCAAGCTGCAACCCGGCATCACCCTGCGTGACCTGGTCCATGCCATCCCTTACTACGCCATCCAGCAGGGTCTGCTGACCGTCGAGAAGAAGGGCAAGAAAAACGCCTTCTCCGGTCGCATCCTGGAGATCGAGGGCTTGGACGAACTGACCGTCGAGCAGGCCTTCGAGCTGTCCGATGCGTCGGCCGAGCGCTCGGCGGCGGGTTGCACCATCAAGCTGCCGGAAAAGGCCATCGCCGAGTACCTGCAGTCGAACATCACCCTGCTGCGCTGGATGATCAGCGAAGGATACGGTGATGCACGCACCATGGAGCGCCGCGCGCAGGCCATGGAGGCCTGGTTGGCCAATCCACAACTGCTCTCGGCCGACGCCGACGCCGAATACGCTGAAATCATCGAAATCGACCTGGCTGACGTCAAGGAGCCCGTGCTCTGCGCGCCGAACGACCCGGACGACGCTCGCCTGCTGTCGCAGGTCCAGGGCGAGAAGATCGACGAGGTGTTCATTGGCTCGTGCATGACCAACATCGGTCACTTCCGCGCAGCCGGCAAGCTGCTGGAGAAGGTCAAGGGCGGTATCCCGACTCGCCTGTGGCTGGCGCCGCCCACCAAGATGGACGCGCACCAGTTGACCGAGGAAGGCTACTACGGCATCTACGGCAAGGCCGGCGCACGCATGGAAATGCCAGGTTGCTCGCTGTGCATGGGTAACCAGGCACGCGTCCAGACCGGCTCGACCGTGGTGTCCACTTCGACCCGCAACTTCCCCAACCGTCTGGGCGATGCCACCAACGTCTATCTGGCGTCGGCGGAGCTGGCGGCAGTCGCCTCGATTCTCGGCAAACTGCCGACCGTCGAGGAGTACCTGCAGTACGCCAAGGACATCGACAGCATGGCTGCCGACGTCTACCGCTACCTGAGCTTCGACCAGATCGCCGAGTTCCGCGAAGCAGCGGCCAACGCCCAGATCCCGGTGGTTCAGGCGTAAGGCAGCGGCAAGCTAGAAGCTGCAAGCGACAAGAAAAAGCCCGGCCAATGTGCCGGGCTTTTTTGTGTGCCCCATCCTGAAGAAGGCTTACACCTTTTGACCTCCCTTCAGGACTAGACGCTTGGATGACCTAGAAACTATCTCCCGGGACCCGCACCCACCCTTCCATCAGCACCCGCGCACTGCGGCTCATGATGGCCTTGGTCACCGTCCATTGACCATTGACCTGATGCGCTTCGGCCCCGACCCGCAAAGTGCCGGAGGGATGCCCGAAACGGACGGCACTGCGCTCGCCACCGCCGGCAGCCAGATTGACCAGCGTGCCTGGGATCGCACCAGCGGTGCCAATGGCCACCGCAGCGGTGCCCATCATCGCGTGATGCAGCTTGCCCATCGACAGCGCCCGCACCACCAGGTCGATATCGCTGGCAGCCACTGCCTTGCCGCTGGAAGCGTTGTACCCGGTGGCGGGCGCCACGAAGGCGACCTTTGGCGTGTGCTGGCGACCGGCAGCTTGCTCGATGTGGTCGATCAGTCCCATGCGCACCGCCCCCTGGGCACGGATCGTCTCGAAACGCGCTAGCGCCTCGGCATCGCCATTGATCGCTTCCTGAAGCTCGGTACCGGTATAGCCAAGGTCTGCGGCGTTGACGAAGATGGTCGGGATCCCGGCGTTGATCAGCGTCGCCTTGAAGGTTCCTATGCCGGGCACCTCCAGGTCGTCGACCAGATTACCCGTGGGAAACATCGCCCCTCCCCCCTCACCTTCTTCATCCGCGGCGGGATCGAGAAACGCCAACTGCACTTCGGCTGCGGGAAAGGTCACGCCGTCCAGCTCGAAATCACCCGTTTCCTGCACCTGCCCTGCACTGATCGGCACATGGGCGATGATGGTCTTACCGATATTGGCCTGCCAGATCCGTACAGTGGCGACGCCGTCATGCGGTACACGTGTCGAGTCCACCAAACCGCTGGCGATGGCGAACGAGCCGACCGCCGCCGACAGGTTGCCGCAGTTGCCGCTCCAATCGACGAAAGCCTTGTCGATGGCCACCTGACCGAACAGATAGTCGACATCGTGATCGGGGCGTGTGCTTGGCGAAAGAATCACGGTCTTGCTGGTACTGGAGGTCGCGCCGCCCATACCATCGATCTGCTTGGCGTACGGGTCGGGACTGCCGATGACCCGCAACAGCAAGGCGTCGCGCGCAGGCCCAGGCACCTGAGCGCGCTCGGGAAGATCCTGCAGACGGAAGAACACGCCCTTGCTGGTGCCGCCCCGCATGTAAGTGGCGGCAATTTTGATTTGCGCTGCATGTGTCATGTCCGATTCCCCTCCTTCAGGGGGCTAGAGGTGGGTTAGGCCTTGCCTTCCAGGAAATCCTGGGCAAAGCGCTGCAATACGCCACCGGCTTCATAGATCGACACTTCCTCGGCGGTATCCAGTCGACAGGTGACCGGCACCTCCAAGCGCTCGCCATCGCGTCGGTTGACCACCAAGGTCAAGGTCGCGCGCGGTGTACGCGCGCCAAGCACGTCATAGGTTTCACTGCCGTCCAAGGCCAAGGTCAGGCGCGTGGTTCCAGGATGGAACTCCAACGGCAACACACCCATGCCGATCAGGTTGGTGCGGTGAATACGCTCGAAGCCCTCGGCAACGATGGCTTCGACCCCCGCCAGGCGCACGCCTTTGGCAGCCCAGTCGCGCGAGGAGCCTTGGCCATAATCGGCACCGGCCACAATGATCAGGGGCTGCTTGCGCTGCATGTAGGTCTCGATCGCTTCCCACATGCGCGTCACCTTGCCTTCCGGCTCGATGCGCGCCAGCGAACCCTGCCTCACGCTCCCGTCTTCGCTGCGCACCATTTCATTGAACAACTTCGGGTTGGCGAAGGTGGCGCGCTGAGCCGTCAGGTGATCGCCGCGGTGCGTGGCGTAGGAGTTGAAGTCCTCCTCCGGCAAGCCCATCTTGGCCAGGTACTCGCCGGCAGCGCTGTCGAGCATGATGGCGTTGGAGGGCGACAGGTGATCGGTGGTGATGTTGTCCGGCAACACCGCCAGCGGGCGCATGCCGCGCAGGCTGCGCTCACCGGCCAGGGCCCCTTCCCAGTAAGGCGGGCGACGGATGTAGGTGCTCATCGGGCGCCAGTCATACAGCGGTGCAACCTTCGGCCCGGTGTCCTCCTCGATGGTGAACATGGGGATGTACACCTGACGGAACTGCTCAGGCTTGACCGAGGCGCGCACCACGGCGTCGATCTCCTCATCGCTCGGCCACAGGTCCATCAGGCGGATCTGCTGACCGTCGACGACGCCGAGTACATCCTTCTCGATATCGAAGCGGATGGTCCCGGCAATGGCGTAGGCCACCACCAGAGGTGGCGAGGCCAGGAACGCTTGCTTGGCATAGGGATGGATGCGTCCGTCGAAATTGCGATTGCCCGATAGCACGGCAGTGGCGTACAGGTCACGGTCGATGATCTCTTGCTGGATCGCCGGATCCAGCGCGCCGGACATGCCGTTGCAGGTGGTGCAGGCGAAAGCGACGATGCCAAAGCCCAACTGTTCCAGTTCCTGCTCCAGGCCCGCCTCCTTGAGGTACAACTGGACCGCCTTGGAGCCCGGCGCCAGAGACGACTTCACCCACGGCTTGCGTGTCAGTCCGAGGCGGTTGGCGTTGCGCGCCAGCAGACCGGCGGCGATGACGTTGCGCGGATTGCTGGTGTTGGTGCAACTGGTGATGGCCGCGATGATCACCGCCCCATCGGGCATCTGCCCCGGCACGTCTTCCCACGCCCCCGCGATGCCCTTGGCTGCCAGGTCGCGTGTGGCCACGCGGGCATGCGGATTGGACGGACCGGCCATGTTGCGCACCACGCTCGACAGATCGAAGCTCAGGGTGCGCTCGTACTCGGCCTTGGCCAGGCTGTCGGCCCACAGGCCGGCGACCTTGGCGTAAGTCTCCACCAACTGCACTTGGCGATCCTCACGCCCGGTCAGACGCAGGTAGTCGAGGGTTTGCTGGTCGATGGCGAACATGGCCGCCGTGGCACCGTACTCAGGCGCCATGTTGGAGATGGTCGCGCGGTCGCCCAAGGTCAGCGCCTGAGCACCGACGCCGTGGAACTCGAGGTAGGCGCCGACCACTTTCTGCTTGCGCAGGAACTCGGTCAGCGCGAGCACCAAGTCGGTGGCGGTGATGCCTGGGTCGAGCTTGCCGGTGAGCTCAACGCCGACGATTTCCGGCAGGCGCATCCACGACGCACGCCCCAGCATCACGTTCTCGGCTTCGAGACCGCCCACACCGATCGCGATCACCCCTAGGGCATCGACATGCGGGGTATGGCTGTCGGTACCGACACAGGTATCCGGGAACGCTACGCCATGGTCGCTTTGAATGACCGGCGACATCTTCTCCAGGTTGATCTGATGCATGATGCCGTTGCCCGGCTGGATCACATCGACGTTCTTGAACGCCTGCTTGGTCCAGTTGATGAAATGGAAACGATCTTCGTTGCGCCGATCCTCGATGGCGCGGTTCTTTTCGAACGCTTGCGGATCGAAGCCGCCGCACTCCACGGCCAGCGAATGGTCGACGATCAGCTGCACCGGCACCACCGGGTTGACCTGTGCAGGATCGCCGCCCATGTCGGCGATGGCGTCGCGCAGGCCCGCCAGGTCTACCAATGCAGTCTGGCCAAGAATGTCGTGGCACACCACACGTGCCGGGTACCAGGGAAAATCGAGGTCGCGCTTGCGCTCGATCAACTGCGTCAGCGAGGCGTTCAGCGTCGCGGGGTCGCAACGGCGCACCAGGTTTTCGGCCAGTACGCGCGAGGTGTAGGGAAGACGGTCATAGGCGCCGGGCGTGATCGCCTCGACCGCCTGGCGAGCGTCGAAATAATCCAGGCCGGTGCCTGGCAGGAGTTTGCGGTATGCGCTGTTCATGTCGTTATCAGGCTCGTCACGGTGATCGGTAGCAGGAGCATTGCCGGGCATCGGAAGCCGCTGCGCGGCCCTTTCGCGACCCAAGGCCGCTTCCCACAGGTACAGCGCCGCCCCTGCGGGAGCGGTCTTGGATCGCAACAGGGCTGCAAGGCAGCCCCACGACCGGTGAGTCAGCGCCGGTCGATCGGCACGAACTGACGCTGCTCAACACCGGTGTATTCGGCACTGGGTCGAATGATGCGGTTGTTCGCCCGTTGCTCGAAGACATGCGCGGCCCAGCCGGTCAGCCGCGAACAGACGAAGATCGGTGTGAACAGCTTGGTCGGGATGCCCATGAAGTGATACGCCGAGGCATGGTAGAAATCGGCGTTGGGGAAAAGCCGCTTCTGCTCCCACATGGTCTTGTCGATGGCTTCGGAGACTGGGTAGAGCACGGTATCACCCACCTCGTCGGCGAGCTGTTTCGACCAGCCCTTGATCACCTCGTTGCGCGGATCGGACTCCTTGTAGATCGCATGGCCGAAGCCCATGATCTTGTCCTTGCGCTCAAGCATGCGCAGCAGTTCGGCGCTGGCCTCCTGCGGACTTTGGAAGCGCTCGATCAGCTCCATGGCCGCCTCGTTGGCGCCGCCATGCAGCGGTCCGCGCAGCGCGCCGATGGCCGCTGTGATGCACGAATAAAGATCGGACAATGTCGAGGCGCAAACGCGCGCAGTGAAGGTGGAGGCGTTGAACTCGTGCTCGGCGTAAAGGATCAGCGAGACGTTCATCACCTTCACGTGCAGATCGCTGGGCTTCTTGCCGTGCAACAGATAAAGGAAATGACCACCCAGGCTGTCCTCGTCGCTGCTGCAGTCGATGCGCACGCCGTGGTGACTGAAGCGATACCAGTAGCACATGACTGCCGGAAACAGCGCCAGCAGACGGTCGGTCCTGTCGCGCTGAGCATCGAAGGTCAGCTCCGGCTCCAGCGTGCCGAGCAGCGAACAGCCCGTGCGCATGACATCCATCGGGTGGGCGTCGCGCGGGATACGCTCGAGGACTTCCTTGAGCGCCTGCGGCAGGTCACGCAGCGCTTTCAGTCGGTGCTTGTAGTCGGCGAGCTCGGCCTTGCTCGGCAGCTCGCCATAAAGCAGCAAGTACGCCACTTCCTCGAACTCGGCACCTGCTGCCAGATCACGCACGTCGTAGCCACGGTAGGTCAGGCCGGCACCGGCCTGGCCGACGGTCGACAGCGCGGTCTGCCCGGCCACCTGGCCGCGCAGGCCGGCACCGCTGAGTACTTTTGCTTCGGCCATGGGATGGTTCTCCTTTCTTGAAATTGTTATGAAGTCTTGCTGGCTAATCGGGCCTGACCTGTTCGGTCATCAGCCTTTTTTCTGCGCGAACAACGCATCGAGGCTCTGCTCGAAGGCGTGGTAGCCAATGGCATCGTAAAGCTCCATACGCGTCTGCATCGTGTCCACCACCTGCTTCTGCGTGCCATCACGGCGCAGCGCGGTGTAGACGTTCTCGGCCGCCTTGTTCATGGCGCGGAATGCCGACAACGGATACAGCACCAAGGACACGTCGACGGCTGCCAACTCCTCGGTGGTGAACAGTGGCGTGGCGCCGAACTCAGTGATGTTGGCCAAGATAGGCGCCTTCACTCGGTCAGCGAAGGTCTTGTACATCTGCAGCTCGGTAATGGCCTCGGGGAAGATCATGTCGGCGCCCGCCTCGACACAGGCCGCAGCGCGGTCCAGGGCCGCGCTCAGCCCTTCGACTGCCAGCGCGTCGGTGCGCGCCATGATCACGAAGCTGTCATCGGTCCGCGCATCGACCGCCGCCTTGATACGATCGACCATCTCCTGCTGCGAGACGATTTCCTTGTTCGGTCGATGACCGCAGCGCTTGGCGCCGACCTGGTCCTCGATATGAATGGCTGCAGCTCCGAACTTGCTCATGGAGCGCACCGTGCGAGCCACGTTGAACGCCGAGGCGCCAAAGCCGGTGTCCACATCCACCAGAAGCGGCAGGTCGCAGACATCGGTGATCCGGCGGACATCGGTGAGTACGTCGTCCAACCCGGTGATGCCCAGGTCAGGCAACCCCAGGGAACCGGCGGCGACGCCCCCTCCAGACAGGTAGATGGCCTTGAATCCGGCACGTTTGGCCAGCAGCGCATGGTTGGCGTTGATGGTCCCGACCACCTGCAGCGGATGTTCGGCGGCGACCGCATCGCGGAAACGCTGGCCGGGAGTGCTCTTCACAGTCATGACTCACCTCGTGGACTAGTGTTGTCGGCGCCTTGGTAGTGACGCTCGATGTTGCGCTTGGACGCCGCGATGTGGCGACGCATCAGCAGTTCGGCCAATTCGCCGTCGCGTTCGGCGATGGCATCGAGAATGCGGTGGTGTTCGGCGAAAGCGTGGCGCGGCCGGTTGGGCGTGGCCGAGAACTGGATACGGTACATGCGCACCAGTTGATACAACTCGCCACAGAGCATCTTCACCAGGGTCTGGTTGCCGCTGCCCTGGATGATCCGATAGTGGAAGTCGAAATCGCCTTCCTGCTGGTAGTAACCCAGCCCTGCCTGGAAGGCTGCGTCGCGCTCGTGGGTATCGAGCACGCGGCGCAGCTCGTCGATCTGCTCCACGCTCATGCGCTCGGCGGCCAAGCGACAGGCCATACCTTCGAGCGACTCGCGGATTTCATAGAGTTCGACCAGCTCGGCAGGATCGAGCGAGACCACCCGCGCACCGACATGGGGGATGCGCACCAGCAGACGCTGCCCCTCCAGACGGTGGATGGCCTCGCGCAGAGGGCCACGGCTGATGCCATAGGTGCGCGCCAGCTCGGGCTCGGAGATCTTGCTGCCGGGCGCGATGTCGCCCTTAACGATGGCCGCCTGGATGCGGCGAAACACATGCTCGGACAGGGTTTCGCCATCCTCGGCAGCCGGGGCAAAGGCTGAGGGTGCTTGTAGCATTATTGTCGACACCTTTAGGGCTTACGACCCTGAATTTAGCCATAAACCGATTTATAGTCAAAGGCGAAAACCATATTGTCGACAATCTACCAGCGCAGAACTTACCGCCCAACGCTGCGGTCTGATCGCAGCGCGCTGGCGTCAAGACGTCGGCGTGATAGAATGCCGCGCTCCCGAAGGATCACGGATAGTGTGCCTGTCATCATTTCATGCTGTTGACAGATGAACGAGGCGCTCGCGCCCTGCCCCGAACTCAGACAGCACCGCGCCAGGACTATGAGACCCATTTTTTCTTCACTGTTGTTCTGCCTCGCCGCACTGCCGGCGCTCGGCCACGCGGGCGAGAAGACCGTGTACGGCCTGAACGAATACGCCCGCCTGGGCGACCTCGACCTCGAAGTGGCCGCCAAGTTGGACACCGGCGCCAAGACCGCGTCGCTCAGCGCCCGCGACATCAAGCGCTTCAAGCGCAACGGGGAGAGCTGGGTACGCTTCTACCTGGCCATCGACGCCGCCCACAAGCACCCCATCGAACGTCCCCTGGCCCGTATCAGCAAGATCAAGCGACGCGCCAGCGATTACGATCCCGATCAGGGCAAGGCCTACACCAATCGTCCGGTGATCGAACTGAACATCTGCATGGGTCAGGCCCTGCGCACCATCGAAGTCAACCTCACCGACCGCAGCGCGTTCCAGTTCCCGCTGCTCATCGGTTCCGAGGCGCTCAAGCACTTCGACGCGCTGGTCGACCCTAGCCTCAAATACGCGGCCGGCAAACCTGCCTGCGCCACCGAAGCTCCCAAAGTAGAGTAACCCCGATGCGCTCTCTGACCCTGCACCTGAAAGTCCTGATCACCATCCTGGTGTTGCTGGGCGTGACGGTCACTTGCTATCAGATCTTCGTCCTCGGCATCCCGGTGACCGAAGACGAGACGGACGATCTGTGGAACATCGACGCCAAGGTCGAGTTCGTCGCCAGTCCCAAGGACCCGGTGAAGATCCAGATGTACGTTCCGCCGCTGAACCGTGATTACGTCAGTCTCAACGAGAGCTTCATCTCCAACAACTATGGCGTCAGCGTCAACCGCGCTGACGGCAACCGCAAGGTCACCTGGTCGGCCCGTCGCGCCAGCGGTAACCAGACCCTTTACTACCGCCTGGTCCTGACCAAGCGCTACAGCACCGAAAAGGCCAAGATCAAAGGCCCGACTTTCCGCGACAGCCTGGCCGTCGAGGGTCCGGAGAAGATCGCCGCCGAAGCGCTCATGGCCCCTATTCGCCAGCATTCGGCCGACGTCGAGACCTTCGTCAGCGAGACCATCAAGCGCGTCAACAACCCCAACGACGACAACGCCAAGCTCCTGCTGGCCGGTGACAGCTCGCCTCTGAAAAAGGCCCAGGTCATCGACCTGCTGCTGTCGATCGCCCACGTGCCGATGGAAAAGGTCCATACCGTGCGCTTGGTGGCCGATACGCCGCAGAGCCCTGAACTGTGGCTGCGCAGCTTCAACGGCAATGACTGGCTGTACTTCAACCCGGAAACCGGCGAGCAAGGCCTGCCCAACGATCGCCTGCTGTGGTGGACGGGCGATGACAACCTGATCACCGTCGACGGCGGCAAGAAAGCCACTGTCACCTTCAGCATGAACAACAGCGAGATGAATGCCATCCGCCTGGCCAAGCTGACCGACGAGAACACCGACGCCGATTTCCTCGAGTACTCCCTGTACGGCTTGCCACTGCAAACCCAGCAAACCTTCATGATCATGGTGATGATCCCGATCGGCGTGCTGGTGATCCTGGTGCTGCGCAACCTGATCGGCATACAGACCCTGGGCACGTTCACCCCCGTACTGATCGCCCTGGCATTCCGCGAGACGCAACTGGGCTTCGGCATCGTACTGTTCACGGTGATCACGGCCTTGGGCCTGTCGCTGCGCTCTTATCTCGAACACCTGAAACTGCAGATGCTGCCGCGCTTGTCGGTGGTACTGACCTTCGTGGTCGTACTGATCGCCGCCATCAGCCTGTTCAGCCACAAGCTGGGCCTGGAACGCGGACTGTCGGTAGCCCTGTTCCCGATGGTGATCCTGACCATGACCATCGAACGCCTGTCGATCACTTGGGAAGAACGCGGTGGTGGCCATGCGATGAAAGTCGCCATCGGTACCTTGTTCGCCGCCTCGCTGGCGCACCTGCTGATGACCGTGCCGGAAGCGGTGTACTTCGTCTTCACCTTCCCGGCGGTGCTGTTGATTCTGGTGGGCTTCATGCTGGCGATGGGTCGCTACCGCGGCTACCGCCTGACCGAGCTCGTGCGCTTCAAGGCATTCCTGAAGAAGGCTGACGCCTGATGTTCGGACTGATCAAGACCTGGAAGGCCCTGGAAGCCCGGGGCATCATGGGCATCAACCGGCGCAACGCGGACTATGTGCTCAAGTACAACAAGCGCCATCTGTATCCGATCGTCGATGACAAGATCATCACCAAAGAGCGTGCACTGGCAGCCGGCATTCACGTGCCGGAAATGTACGGCGTCATCGAGACCGAAAAAGAGATCGACAAGCTCGACCAAATCATCGGCGGTCGCAGCGATTTCGTGATCAAACCGGCCCAAGGCGCAGGGGGTGATGGCATCTTGGTTGTCGCCGACCGCTTCGAGGATCGCTATCGCACGGTGTCGGGCAAGATCATCAGCCATGAAGAGATCGAGCATCAGATCTCCAGCATCCTCACCGGCTTGTACTCGCTGGGCGGGCATCGCGACCGCGCGTTGATCGAGTACCGGGTGACGCCGGATCAGATCTTCAAGAGCATCAGCTACGAAGGGGTACCGGACATCCGCATCATCGTGCTGATGGGGTATCCGGTGATGGCTATGCTTCGCCTGCCCACTCGGCAATCCGGCGGCAAGGCCAACCTGCACCAGGGCGCAATCGGCGTGGGTGTCGACCTGGCCACCGGCGTCACCCTTCGTGGCACCTGGCTGAACCGCATCATCAGCAAGCATCCGGACACCACCAACTCGGTGGACGGTGTGCAATTGCCGAACTGGGACGGTTTCATGAAGCTGGCGGCCAGTTGCTATGAACTGTGCGGCCTTGGCTACATCGGCGTGGACATGGTGCTGGACCAGGAGAAGGGTCCACTGATCCTCGAACTCAACGCCCGCCCGGGCTTGAATATTCAGATCGCCAACGACTGCGGCCTGACCCAACGTACCCATGCCATCGAGGCGCACATCGAGGCCTTGGCCAAGGATGGTATCAGCGAGGATGCCGAGACCCGCGTGCATGTGGCGCAAAACCTGTTCGGCCACGTCGTTCAGCAGTGAGGTACTGGCTCCAATAGGGCGGGTGCTAGGCACCCGTCCTACAGCGGCCTACAATCCCCCTCCTTGTTTTTCAGCGCCACCGATGCCGATGCCGACCTGCACCCTTCATCCCCTGCCCTACCGACCCAATCCAGGGCATTATTTCGGTCGCCTGCGTCAGGCTCCGGGCGCCATTCTGCTCGACAGCGCGCGCCCGAGTGCCGAGCGTGGGCGTTTCGACCTGTTCAGTGCCTGGCCCATTCAGCAACTGCAAGCCGCCGACGGCGAAAGCGGCCAGGCATTCCTGGATCGATTGCGCCAGGGACTGAGCGAACTGGGTGAAGCCAGACTTCCCAACGGCAGCGAGCTACCTTTTGCCGGCGGCCTGATCGGTTATCTGAGCTATGACTTCGGTCGACGGCTGGAGCGCCTGCCCGAGCTGGCCACGGACGACCTCAAACTAGCCGATGCGCAACTGGGCCTGTATGCCTGGGCGATGATCACGGACCATGCGCTGCATACCTCGCAACTGATGTTTCACCCGGCACTCCCCCACGCTGAACGTCTGCGCCTGATCGACCTGTTCGAGCAAACAGAGTCACCTTCAGTCGAAACCTTCAGGCTGCTGGCCCCCATGCAGGGCGATCTCGCACCGGAACACTACCGAGCTGCATTCGACCAAGTGCAGCGCTACATCCAAGCGGGCGATTGCTACCAGATCAACCTGACCCAGCGTTTTCGCGCACCCTGCCAAGGCGACGCGTGGCATGCCTACCAGGCACTGCGCGCCGCTTGCCCGACGCCCTTCTCGGGGTTCCAACAGCTCACCCCGAATAGCGCACTACTGAGTTTCTCGCCCGAGCGCTTCGTCCGCGTCAGCCAGCGGCAGGTCGAAACCCGGCCGATCAAAGGCACTCGCCCACGCGCCGAAGACCCTGCCGAGGACCTGCGCAACGCGCGCGAATTGCAAGCCAGCAAAAAAGACCGCTCCGAAAACCTGATGATCGTTGACCTGCTGCGCAACGACCTAGGGCGCACTTGCCAGATCGGCTCGGTGAGGGTACCGGAGCTGTTCAGCCTGGAAAGCTACCCAAATGTCCATCACCTGGTCAGCAGCATCACTGGCCGACTGGCTGACGACAAGGATGCGCTCGACCTGATCGCCGGCAGCTTCCCCGGTGGCTCCATCACCGGCGCACCAAAGATCCGCGCCATGCAGATCATCGACGAGCTGGAACCGACCCGAAGGGCGCTGTATTGCGGCTCGCTGCTGTACATCGACGTACGTGGCGAAATGGACAGCTCCATCGCCATCCGCAGCCTGCTGGTCAAAGACGGCCAAGTCAGTTGTTGGGGAGGCGGCGCGGTGGTAGCCGATTCGAACTGGGAAGCCGAATACGAAGAATCCATCGCCAAAGTCCGCGTGCTGATGCAAACCCTGCAAGGACTGTGATTGCAGTCGGACAGACGGAGATGGAAGCGTCTGCCACGCCATTTTTTGTTACCATCGCCCCACTACGAGCGCACAGCGCCATACACACGATGGAAACCGCCTGATGAGCCAAATCTTCGATGTCGCCACCCTGGCGGCGACCTACGCCAGCAAGTCCCCCCAGGATATTCTCAAGCTCGCCTTCGAGCATTTCGGTGACGACCTGTGGATCTCCTTCAGCGGTGCTGA
The DNA here is from genome assembly GCF_047039205.1 of Pseudomonas sp. SC11. Lineage (NCBI taxonomy): Bacteria > Pseudomonadati > Pseudomonadota > Gammaproteobacteria > Pseudomonadales > Pseudomonadaceae > Pseudomonas > Pseudomonas sp. SC11. Next base: position 3,637,688 of record NZ_CP178183.1, read on the forward strand.
AGATGTGGTGCTGGTGGACATGGCGTGGAAGCTGAACAAGCAGGTCAAGGTCTTCAGCCTGGACACCGGCCGTCTGCACCCGGAAACCTACCGTTTCATCGATCAGGTTCGCGAGCATTACAGCCTGCCGATCGAAATTCTCAGCCCGGATCGCGCCAAGCTCGACCCCTTCGTCAAGGACAAAGGGCTATTCAGTTTCTACAAGGACGGCCACGGCGAATGCTGCGGCATTCGAAAAATCGAACCTCTGCGCCGCAAGCTGGCGGGCGTCAGTGCCTGGGCGACCGGTCAGCGCCGCGACCAGAGCCCCGGCACTCGCAGCCAGGTGGCAGCACTGGAAATCGACTCGGCCTTCTCCACAGCCGAGCGCACCCTGTACAAGTTCAATCCCCTGGCACAGATGTCCAGCGAGGAAGTCTGGGGCTACATCCGCATGCTCGAGCTGCCCTACAACAGCCTCCACGAACGCGGCTTCATCAGCATCGGCTGCGAGCCGTGCACCCGCCCAGTGCTACCGAACCAACACGAACGCGAAGGCCGTTGGTGGTGGGAGGAATCGACCCAGAAGGAATGCGGCCTGCATGCCGGCAACCTGATCAGCAAAGGCTGAACAGCTGCAAGCTGCAAGCTGCAAGCAAAAAGAGCAGACCACACACGGCCTGCTCTTTCTTGAAGCTCAAAGCTTATAGCTTGCAGCTGCCGTTCTAGTGCACCGGCAGCTCGACGCCTTCGAACAGGGCCTCAAGCTCCTGCTTGTTGTGGCACTGGATGGCTTTGGCCATCACCTCGCGGGTCAGGTGAGGGGCGAACTTTTCGATGAAGTCGCACATGAAGCCGCGCAGGAAAGTGCCGCGACGGAAGCCAATCTTGGTGATGCTGGCTTCGAACAACTCGCTGGCGTCCAGGCAGACCAGATCGCTGTCAAGCTTCGCATCGACCGCCATCTTGGCCACGATGCCCACGCCCAGGCCCAAGCGTACGTAAGTCTTGATCACATCAGCGTCGGCCGCCGTGAACACCACCTTCGGCGTCAGACCGCGATGATTGAACGCCTCGTCCAGCTTCGAGCGACCGGTGAAACCAAACACATAAGTGACGATGGGGTACTCGGCCAGCGCCTCAAGGGTGAGCTTGGGCAGCTTGGTAAGCGGGTGCCCCTGAGGCACCACAACGCAACGATTCCACTTGTAGCAGGGCATCATGATCAGGTCGCCAAACAACTCCAGCGCTTCGGTGGCGATGGCGAAATCGACGGTGCCATCGGCTGCCATCTCGGCGATCTGCATCGGCGAGCCCTGGTGCATGTGCAAGGACACTTCAGGGTACTGCTTGATGAAATTGCTGATCACCGGTGGCAACGCATAGCGCGCCTGGGTGTGGGTGGTGGCGATCGACAGCGTGCCCTTCTTCTCGTTGGAGAACTCCTGGGCGATCTGTTTGATGCTCTCGACCTTGCGCAGAATTTCACCGGCAGTCGTGATGATGCGCTCACCGGCCGGCGTGACGCGGGTCAGGTGCTTGCCGCTGCGGGCGAAGACTTCGACCCCCAACTCATCCTCCAGAAGGCGGATCTGCTTGCTGATCCCCGGCTGGGAGGTGTAAAGACTCTGCGCAGTGGCAGAGACGTTGAGGTCATGGTGCGCCACTTCCCAGATGTAGCGCAGTTGTTGAAGCTTCATAGGTTTCCCTCGGATCAGCGGTAGGTCACCGGCTGCTGGCAGCGACGAGTTATAACTATATTAGTGGTCAGATGAAGAAATCTAGAACTATTTTGTTACGTCTGACGGAAAAGACCTACTGCCAGTTTCAGCCTTTCCTACGACCCAGGTGCTGAGCCAACGGCACCATATACACCGGTACAGGCGATAGTTGGAGCAGCCGCACCGCAGTCCTTCCAATCGGCACGTCGACCCCTGCGCCCTCGGCGTGACTGCCGAAGATCAGCAGGTCAACCGCCAGACGCTGGGCCTGCTCCAGAATGACTTGCGCCGGATCACCCTGACGCACGCGCACAGCCTTGATCACGGCCAGGTCAGCATCCTCGCCCAGCTCGTCGCGAAAGCTTTCCAGCACACGCTGCTCTATGTTGGCCATGACCGTATTCACTCCCTGGGAGTGCAACCGCTCGAGCGTCTGCTCATCGAGGTAGCTCTGCAGGAGCGACTCGGCGAACTGGCCCATCGGCTCGACAGCATGGATCACATACAACTGCGCCTCGAACGTGCGTGCCAGAGCCAGAGCATGCTGCAGGACGAAAGGCGCGTAGACGCCAAGATCGGTGGCGTACAGCATGGAGCGGATCATACGGCCTCCTCGACTGCCTCGGCGGGCAGAGCACGCTTGAGCTTAGCAGCGCCTGCGCGGCAGCGTCTGGCCGTCGCGGGCCGAGTTGCGCCAGTCGCTCAGTCGGCGCGGTTACGTCGGTCGATGAACGTCAGCGCCTGGTACAGGGATTCGATCCTTGGTAAATGACAACCGGCCTGCCGCGCACGGGCCAGTGGCTCGGCATAGATCGCCTGCAGTTCCAGCGGTCTGCGATGAACATGATCGTGGTACATGCTTGGCCAGTAATCGGGCATCTGATCGGTCACGCGCAACAGGTGCTCGACATAGCCCTGAGGTAAAACCTGTCCACAGGCCTGAGCCCCGATGACCACTTCGTGCATCAGCGCGCGCACCAGCTCACGGCTGTCTGGATCGCTCATCAGTGCTTTGGTGCTGGCTTGCAACAGTACTGAGAGTCCGTTGTAAGGCACATTCCACACCAGTTTCTGCCAGCGCGCCTGGCCAACGTCGTCCATCGGCTGCGAATCAACCCCTGCGGCGCGGAACAGCTCAGCGCCTTCAGCAGCGATTACGCCAGCATCAACGTCATCCGGGCCGCTGTGGTAGCCCAGGTTGATCGCACCCAGCGCTTGATGGCGAATGACCCCGGGCGCCTGGCGATTCACGCAGATGAAGCACAGCCCGCCGAGCAGATGCATGTCGTCGCGCAGCGCAGGGCGCAATTGCTCCTCGACGCCCAGTCCGTTCTGCAGCAATACGACACGGGCACCGGGTGCTGCGGCCTGGACGAGCAGCGGCGCCAGCTCGGCGTTACTGGTGGCCTTGGCGCCGACCAGCAGCCAGTCACAGGGCGGCATGTCGCCAGCCGAAGCGTAGGCCTGCACCTTCATGTGCAGTGCTCCATGGAGGGCGCTATCGATACTCAGCCCATCCTTTTGCACCACCGCGTAGTCGCTACGCAACAGAAAGTGCACATCGAAACCAGCGCGGGCCAGCATCAATCCATAGAAGCCACCGATTGCACCACTACCGATGATGCCGATGCGTGTAGTGCGGGAAACCATGCTGCCCTCCTGTCCAGGCGAAGTCTGCTCGACCGCATGCCTGCAGGCAGCGACCGCCATTTGATCGCGCCACTATACCTAGCGTCTCCGTCGGCAGGGTTAATCCTCCTGGACAGGGCCATGACCATTGTCGCGCCCGACGTAACGCGCTAAGGTTCGGCTCCCCCCGCTGCGAACAATCTGCTGCTGGGCCGCACGGGGTTTGCTGGCGGCCGGCACCCGTGACCTGACGAGTAACACGATGGCTGATTTACCGATCGATGACCTCAACGTTGCCTCCAACGAAACCCTGATCACCCCCGATCAGCTGAAGAAAGAAATCCCGCTCAGCGCCAAGGCCCTGCAGACCGTGACGGCTGGCCGCGAAGTGGTACGCGACATCCTCGACGGCAAGGATCACCGCCTGTTCGTCGTGATCGGCCCGTGCTCCATCCACGACATCAAGGCTGCCCACGAGTATGCCGAGCGCCTCAAAGTGCTGGCCGAAGAAGTGTCCGACACGCTCTATCTGGTCATGCGCGTGTACTTTGAGAAACCTCGTACCACGGTTGGCTGGAAAGGTCTGATCAACGACCCGTACCTGGATGACTCATTCAAGATCCAGGACGGTCTGCACATCGGTCGTAAGCTACTGCTGGACCTGGCCGAGATGGGCCTGCCCACCGCCACCGAAGCCTTGGACCCGATCTCACCCCAGTACCTGCAGGACTTGATCAGTTGGTCGGCCATCGGCGCGCGCACCACTGAATCCCAGACCCACCGTGAAATGGCCTCGGGACTGTCGTCGGCGGTTGGCTTCAAGAACGGGACGGACGGCGGCCTCACCGTTGCGATCAATGCCCTGCAGTCGGTCTCCAAGCCGCACCGCTTCCTGGGCATCAACCAGGAAGGTGGCGTCTCCATCGTCACCACCAAAGGCAACGCGTATGGCCACGTGGTACTGCGCGGCGGCAATGGCAAGCCCAACTACGACTCGGTCAGTGTGGCGCTGTGCGAGCAGGATCTGGCCAAAGCCAAGATCAAGCCCAATATCATGGTCGACTGCAGCCATGCCAACTCCAACAAAGACCCTGCTTTGCAGCCTCTGGTCATGGACAACGTGGCCAACCAGATCCTCGAGGGCAACCAGTCGATCATCGGCCTGATGGTGGAAAGCCATTTGAACTGGGGCTGTCAGGCGATTCCGAAAAACCTGGAAGATCTCCAGTACGGCGTCTCCGTGACCGATGCTTGTATCGATTGGGCCGCGACCGAGAAAAGCCTGCGCAGCATGCACGCCAAACTCAAGGACGTACTGCCAAAACGTCAGCGTGGCTGATGCATCGCAGTGACGGAACACCTACGAAAACGCCGGGCAATTGCCCGGCGTTTTCGTAGGTGTAAGCCGATCAGGCCTTGCTGGAATGCCGCTGCTGACGCTCCATGTAGCGTTCGACATAGGAACATGAGGGAATCACGGTGTATCCCATCTGCTCGGCATACTCCAGCGCTTTCTCCGTCAACGCGGCAGCGATGCCACGTCCGCGCAGCGCGTTTGGAACGAAGGTGCGATAAATATCGAGCGTCTGCTTGCCCAGATCCATGTAGGTGAGATAAGCACGATGACCGTCCACGTTGGTCTCGAACTGATGACCGACTTGGTCATGGTGGATGGTCAGCGCTTCACTCATCACTACTCCTCGCAGGCCTTATGGCAGACCTTGGCCTTGAACGATGATTTATCCGGCGGAGCGCGCTCGACGCCACCCAATGCCACTTCGACCACTACGCATTGGCAATCGTTCGCGGTCGCTGATGCGGTAGATAGTAGGCGGACAAGGCGCCGTTGCTCAAGCCGTGCAGACTAACAATGGCGCGCAGAAGGATCGCCTGACAGGCATCGATCAATACCAAACTGCCAGCCGGATGCTCTAGTACCTGAGACGCTGCATGACCGTGCAAGTCACCCTTAGTTCAACGAAAAGTTTCTTGGGGCAGCGCTGAGAGGCGGATGGATCAGCAGCGTCAACTTCATCGCAAGGCTTGCCATACGGGGCTTCTGGCAACATTTTTTTTACGCTTCTTGCGTTCAGTCAGTTTACTTACTACAAGTAATGGGTAGTATGTACGCCGGCCAGTTTCTCTTTTCCGAGAGATGGCTATTTAATAGAAAGTCCTTGAAGGGGAACACGATGAACAACGTTCTGAAATTCTCTGCTCTGGCTCTGGCCGCAGTTCTGGCTACCGGTTGCAGCAGCGTATCCAAAGAAACCGAAGCTCGTCTGACTGCGACCGAAGACGCAGCTGCTCGCGCTCAAGCCCGTGCTGACGAAGCCTATCGTAAGGCTGACGACGCTCTGGCCGCCGCTCAGAAGGCTCAGCAGACCGCTGACGAAGCCAACGAGCGCGCTCTGCGTATGCTGGACAAAGCCAGCCGCAAGTAATAGTCCTCACGGATTATTGAGAAGCCGACCCATTCGTGGGTCGGCTTTTTTATGCGCGTCCATCCGCCGACACAGAAGCTCAGGATGAAGAAAGCCCGCCATGAGGCGGGCCTGGCTAGACATCGCTACGGCTACTGAATCTCGGGCGGAATTTCGGACACCATCGAGGTACCACCCTGGCCAGTGCCGGGTACAGCGATCTCGACAGGGATACCATCTTCGGCGGCGACCACGTCGCGCACCATGTCCCAGTTCATGCGCAGATTGTTGGCGAGATCTTCGCGCTTGAGCAATGCATTGATGACAGCCGTGTGCTTGTCCACGACCGAAGGATTGCCCTGCTCGTCCAAGGGCGTATGCGCCTCCAGGTACACCTTACCGCCGCTCACGCCGAACTTGTAGGGTTCGTTGATGATGCGCACCGGCGTGCCCACAGGGACCATCTCCGAGAGCGAGACCACATTGTTGTTGAGCATGCGGAAGCAGCCATGACTGGTGCGCATACCGATGCCGAACTTCTTGTTCGACCCATGAATCAGATAGCCCGGCAGGCCCAGGGTGAATTTGAAGGGCCCCAGTGGGTTGTCGGGGCCGGCCGGCACTACGGCGGGCAAGATATCCCCGTCAGCGGCGTGCTCGGCACGGATGGAGGCTGGCGGGGTCCAGGTAGGGTTGGGCGTCTTGGCGGTAATCTTGGTATTGGCCACTGGCGAGCCCCAGCCCTCACGACCGATACCCAGCGGGAAGGTGTACACCACATTCTGCCCTTTAGGGTAGTAATAAAGGCGGTACTCGGCCAGATTGATGACGATCCCCTCGCGCGGCCCCGGTGGCAAGATATAGCGCGTCGGCAGGATGATCTCTGTACCGGCACCCGGCAGCCAGGGATCGACACCGGGGTTGGCCGCGATCATTTCCAGGTAGCCCAGGTCGTTGGCGGTGCCGATGTCGGCGAAGGTATCCTCGTACTTGGCCTTGATCGTGCGCACCTGGCCGACGACATCTTCTCCGGGCGGTGGCAGTGGCAGCTCCAGCGCGACGGCGGGACCGGCCATCAGCAGGGCAGCCAGGGACAGGCAACGGGTGACGGCGGTAAAGCGCGGCAGCATCCGGTAAATCCTTCGACAGAGGGTTCAAGAGGTTCGATTGTACACTCGGCTGTTGCCGAGGGGGAGGCATCGGCCGGGTACGCAAGAATGACAAATGATGAAAGGCGTGCTCAGAGCTCGGGCCACACCGGCCGGGTGCCCCGCCGCTGGGCATCGAGGATTGCGCGGCACAAAGGGCAAAGGCGCTCATCGCGATAGACCGTACGCTGCACCGAAGACCAGCGCGGCTGCGCTGGCAGCAATCCGCCACACAAGGTGCGGTCGGCTGGAGCACCCAGTTCGAGTTGACGCGCGGCGAGATGAACACGCACCTCCTGACACGCGAACAGATCCAATTGCTCGTCGGGCTCGATCAGTTGATAGGCGTACAGGGACCAGGCGGGGCGGGGCATCGGGGGCACTCGAAACGGGGGGCGCAACATTAGCCGAAAGCGTTCCGCGTTGAAAGCGTCAGAGCATGGGTTTTATCGTCGGCCATGCATTGTCCAGCAGGCGCTGCTGGGCGCCTTCGGCCGGATGGATACCGTCGGCCTGCATCAACGTCGGGACGCCACCGACGCCCTCGAGGAAAAACGGCACCAAGGGCACCTTCTTGTCGCTAGCCAACTGCTCATAGACCTGAGCGAATGCAGAGGTATAGCGAACACCATAATTGGGTGGCAGACGCATGCCCAGCAATACCACCTTGGCACCCGCGGCCCGCGAGCGATCGATCATTGATGCAAGATTTTGTTGCAATTGCTGCGGCGGCTGTCCCCGCAGCCCATCGTTACCGCCCAACTCGAGCACCACCAGATCCGGCTTGTGCGCCGCAAGCAGCGCCGGTAGCCGCGCCTGCCCCCCGGCACTGGTGTCACCACTGATCGACGCGTTGACCACTTGATCAGCGAATCCCTCGTCATGCAGGCGCTGCTGCAGCAGCGTGACCCAGCCCTGGCGGGTATCCAGGCCAAAACCTGCGCTGATACTATCGCCGACAATCAGCACCGTCCCCGCCGTCGCGCCTTGAGCCAGACCGCACAGGGCCAGACCGGCGCTCAACCACCACATTCGCATTGGATTCTCCATGAGCCCCAGCATTCTCGTTGCGCAGAACCTTAGCAAAGTGGTCTCGAGCGCGGAAGGCGACCTTACCATCCTCCACCCCCTGTCACTGGATCTCAGCCAAGGGGACAGCCTGGCGATCGTTGGCGCGTCCGGCTCCGGCAAGTCGACCCTGCTCGGACTGCTCGCCGGTCTTGATCGGCCCAGCGGGGGCAATGTACTGCTGGCCGGCCACGACCTCGGCGCACTGGACGAGGACCAGTGCGCCCAGGTGCGCGCTGAGCATGTCGGCTTCGTGTTCCAGTCATTTCAGCTTCTGGACAGCCTCAACGCCCTGGAAAACGTGATGCTACCCCTGGAGCTCGACGGTCGCCGCGACGCACGGGAACAAGCGCGCGCCCTGCTCGATCGGGTCGGCCTGGGCCATCGAATGAGTCACACACCTCGGCAACTGTCCGGCGGCGAACAACAACGGGTGGCGATTGCACGGGCTTTTGCTGCACATCCGGCGGTACTGTTCGCTGACGAGCCCACCGGAAACCTCGATAGCCAGACCGGCGAGCGCATCAGTGATCTGCTGTTCGAGCTGAACCGCGAGCGTGGTACCACCCTGGTCCTGGTGACCCATGACGAGCGCCTGGCCAAGCGGTGCCGCCGCCTGATCCACCTCGAGGCCGGTCGCCTCGTCGTGCCGCAGGCGCCTCAATGACCCGCCTGTCGGTCAAGCACTTGTGCACGCTGGCCCTGCGCCAACTGCTGCGCGATGCGCGCGCGAGCGAAGTGCGAGTGCTGTTCTTGGCGGTGCTGGTGGCAGTAGCAGCCAGCACCGCCATCGCTTACTTCGGCGCTCGCCTCAACAGCGCCATGCAACTGCGGGCCAGCGAATTCCTCGCAGCCGACCTGGTGCTGCAAGGCTCCTCCCCCATCCGAATCGAGCAACTCGACGCGGGTACATCACGCGGTCTTCAGCACGCCCGCGTGGTTGAGTTCAGCAGTGTGGTGGCCGCCGACGCAGGCATCCAGCTCTCCAGCATCAAGGCTGTCGACTCGGCCTACCCCTTGCGCGGCGAGCTGCGCAGCGCAGCCACGCCCTACGGCAGCGAAAGCCCAGGAGGTAGCCCTGCGCCGGGTGAGGCGTGGGTAGAAGCGCGCCTGTTGACGGCGCTCGGGCTGTCACTCGGCGATAGCATCGACGTGGGCATGAAACCCCTGCGCATGACCCGTGTGCTCACGTACGAGCCGGATCGTGCCGGCAATTTCTACAGCCTTACCCCGCGCGTGCTGATGAACATGGCCGATCTGGAGGCCACTGGAGTGATCCAACCGGGCAGCCGGGTTACCTATCGCGACCTGTGGCGCGGCGAGCCCCAAGTGCTGGAAAGCTATCGCCAGGCAATCGAGCAGCAGTTAGCCGCCAACCAGCGATTGCTCGATACCCGTGATGGCAATCGTCAGATCGGTGGCGCTCTTGGTCGCGCCGAGCGTTACTTGAACATGGCCAGCCTGGTGGCGGTGTTGTTGGCCGGCGTGGCAGTGGCGCTGTCAGCCAGCCGCTACGCCGCTCGCCGTCTCGATGCCAGCGCCCTGCTTCGCTGCCTGGGCTTGTCACGCCACCAGGCACTGGGCCTTTTTTCACTGCAGTTGACCGTGTTGGGCCTGGTCGCATCGCTGAGCGGTGCATGGGTAGGCTGGCTGGCACAACTTGGGCTGTTCGCGTTGCTGCAAGGGCTACTGCCCAGTGCGGTCCCTTCCGGCAATCTTGCGCCGGCGCTGGCCGGCATCGGCACCGGACTGGTCGCGCTGGCCGGCTTCGCTCTGCCACCTTTGGCCGCGCTGGGACGGGTCCCGCCTCTGCGCGTCCTTCGCCGCGACCTGCTACCCACCCCGCCCAGCAGTTGGCTGGTGTACGGCGCCGCACTGTTTGCTCTGGGGCTGATCATGTGGCGGCTGAGCCTCGACCTGATCCTGACATTCGCCCTGCTCGGCGGCGGGATCGTGGCCGCAGCCCTGCTCGCCGGCCTTTTGCTGCTGGCCCTGCGCAGCCTGAGGCGAATGCTGTCCGCCGCCCCGCTTGCCTGGCGACTGGGCCTGGGTCAACTGCTGCGTCACCCGCTGGCCGCCGCCGGACAGGCACTCGCCTTCGGCCTGATACTGCTGGCCATGGCGCTGATCGCACTGCTGCGCGCGGAGCTCCTCGACAACTGGCAGGCCCAGTTGCCCGAAGACGCGCCCAATCACTTCGCCCTCAACATTCTGCCGGACGACCGCGAGCCGTTTACTCAGCGGTTACGCGAACTCAACGCCACATCCGCCCCGTTGTATCCCGTCATGCCAGGCCGGCTCACGCAGATCAACGGGCAATCGGTCCAGCAACGGGTGAGCAAGGACTCTGCTGGGGAGCGGGCCGTACAGCGTGATCTGAGCTTGACTTGGGCCGCCAATCTGCCCCAGGGCAATGCCATAGTCGACGGCACTTGGTGGCAATCATCACCCCCCGATAACAGGCCTCCCGGCGTGTCGGTCGAAGCCGATCTGGCTGCCAGCCTGGGCCTGGAACTTAACGACCTGTTGACCTTCGATATCGGGGGCGAGCAGCGTCAGGCACAGGTCACCAGCCTGCGGACCGTACATTGGGACAGCTTCCAGCCCAATTTCTACATGATCTTCCAGCCGGGTACGCTGCAAGGACTGCCAGCCACCTACCTGACCAGCTTCTACCTCGCGCCAGGCCACGATGCTGAAGTGGTCGCACTGTCACGCGCCTTCCCGGCCGTGACCCTGCTGCAGGTCGATGCACTGCTGGGGCAACTGCGCAGCATCCTGGCCCAGGTCACCCTGGCTGTAGAGTACGTTCTGCTGTTCGTATTGGCGGCGGGTGTGACGGTACTGCTCGCTGGATTACAGGCCACTCTGGACGAGCGCATTCGCCAAGGCGCCCTGCTGCGCGCACTCGGCGCCGGACGCGCCCTGCTGGTCAGGGCCCGGCGCATCGAGTTCGGCCTGCTCGGCGCGGCCAGCGGTGTATTGGCAGCACTGGGCTGCGAGTTGATCAGTTGGGGGCTGTACCGCTACGCCTTCAATCTGCAATGGGCACCGCATCCGTGGCTGCTGGCGCTGCCACTGATCGGCGCACTGCTGGTGGGCGCCGCCGGCGTCTTCGGCACCCGGCGTGCGCTCAATGCATCACCCTTGAGCGTGTTGCGAGACACCTGACCACCATCCGCCATGGCGTGCTCAGGTCGCGCCATAGTGGATGCGATTGATGTACCAGGTCGCATCACCGGTTGGGGTATGCACTCGGACCTCGTCGCCCTCCTCCTTTTTAAGCAAAGCACGGGCCATGGGCGAATCAATGGAAATATAGTCGTTGCGGCCATGGATCTCGTCGTAGCCGACGATACGAAACGCCAGGGTCTGCCCCTCGTCATTCTCGATCTCGACCCAGGCGCCAAAGAACACGCGCCCCTCCTGTTGTGGCGAATAACTCACCACCTTGACGTCCTCGAGACGTTTGCGCAGATAGCGGACCCGACGATCGATCTCGCGCAGCAGCTTCTTGTTGTACTGATAATCAGCGTTCTCGCTGCGATCGCCCAAAGACGCCGCCCACGTCACCTTCTGCGTGATCTCCGGACGGTAGACGCGCCACAAATGATCCAGCTCCTTCTTGAGCGCCTCATGGCCTTCGATGGTGATGATATTGGTGCTCAAACCGCTCGCTCTCCTCACGACTACCTGCGCAGGCGACATCGGCCTGGCGGGGCTGGGAGCTTAACGAAAAAACACAGCGCACGACATCTGCCAGAGAATCAGCCGCGCGTAATCAATCCCTGGCGAGCAATGCGGGTAAGGTGACCGATGATTTCGCCAGCGTGTTCGCCCGTCGGTGCCTGGATGACTGCCAGATCGAAGCGGTCACTGGCGTACCGGGCAAGGTCGCAAGCGTTTTCGGCGAACTGGATGAGGAAGGCGCGGGCTTGACCCTTGCGGCGGGAAAATCCATCGAGATTGCGCAGCAGTGTGGGTTGGTGCTGACCACCTAAAAGGATGCGAGGCGTGCGTGCGGCCTGATCGGCTGGCAGTGGAGTCAAGCAGACGCTGGTACGTGGGCAACTCATGGAGTATCTCTCCGCCTCGCAGATCCCGCTGGGCAGCGGTGGGAGGCGTCACCGAACCAGCGCTTTAGCGGTATTTCGGATGGCCTTGCAGACCTTTCCTGCGCCCCGCAAGTAGCTGTTTAAATCGGCGCAAGCGTTATCCTAGAGCGTCTGATGGCAAGCTGCAAGTGGCTGCTCACTTGCAGTTTGCCGTCAACGGGTTGCAGGCTTATGTCAGCGGGCTATCAGGCGATCCAACGACACCCGACCGGCGCCTTCTAAGAGAATGGCGAGGGTGCCGGCCATCAACGCAAGCGCGAACTCATAGCCATTGTTGGCCATAAACAAGCCGTTGCTAATGTGCACAGTGAAAATTGCCACCACCAACGTTGCACTCAGCACCAGCGCCGCGGGACGCGCCAGCAGCCCGAGCAGTACAGCCAGTCCGCCAAAGAACTCGGCACTGCCGGAAAGCACGGCCATCAGATAGCCAGGTGCCAGTCCAATGCTCTCCATCCACTGGCCGGTCCCCTCGAGGCCGTAGCCGCCGAACCAACCGAAGAGCTTTTGTGCGCCGTGCGCCATGAATATGAAACCAATCAGAACACGCAACAAGCTGACGCCAAAACCGGCGCGGGTGGAAAGGAGGGCTTTGATGGTAGGGCTCATCTTGCAGTTTCCTTGAACGGATGTGGGGAATGAGCGCCATATTAATCGATTTTAAAGATACGAAAACCGCAAATAACCGAACCAACCTATCGATTAATTAGAACTTGTTGCCGCCCTATCCCCTGTTCAAGCCCTGATCGCTCACGGTTGAATGCCAGGAAGTACTTGTTGACGCTGTTGACGAAGTTGACTGTTCCCATCCCCACTTGCTCCATCGCGATTCGCTCAGTCTGAAAGAACCACTGATTGGCGTTCAGCCCGCGCCGACGCGCCTGCGCCCGCATGGCCTGAACCCGCTCGGGACCAAGGTTATAAGCCGCGAGTACAAAGGCCATGCGCTCACGCTCATTGAGTTGGGGGCTGGAAAAGAACTTGCGACGAATCATGGCCAGATAGCGCGCGCTAGCCTGAACATTGCCATCGACCGTCGAGGTATCGCTCACGCCCACTCGCTGAGCCGCAGAGGGAGTGATTTGCATCAGGCCGTGAGCCCCACCCACGCCACGCGCCTTGGGGTCAAGGCTCGACTCCTTGAAGGCCAGGGCGGCCAGATTGAGCCAATCGATCTGTTGCTCGGCCGCATGCTTCTGCAATACCGCACGCACTGATGCCAAGCGCCGGCGATCTTGCCGAGCCAGTGGATCATGGACGCGGTACTGACGTCGATAAATTCGCTCAAACGCGGCATCCTGGTTATCTGGGGCACGATAGCTCGCCAGAAAGCGGTCGATGCTGCTGAGCAACTGCGTGGCATCCTTGCGCACATACCAACGCATGGCCTGTGGCTGGCCAAGGTGCAAGCGCGTGTCCAGCCGCAGTTTGGACATCACACGCGCCCAACGTTGGGCAATGGGACGCTCTACCACGGTCAGGTGATAGATGCCGGCCTGAACCATTTCCAGCACATCCTCCACCGCCAGGGTCGGGTCTACCCACTCGATCCTCACCGGCGCACGCTTGCGCAGCGCCAGTTGCTGATTGATCTGCTCGATCACCGGTCCCGCCGCACTGGCCGTGGTCAACGCAATCGTACGTCCAGACAACTGTTCGATCCGACTGAAAGACCGATCACCTTTGCGCCCGACCAGCACGAGTGCTACCTGATCGACCACGGGTGCACTCACGCCCACTTCATGCACCAGCGCCGCATCGAGCAACTCACCAGGCGCTGCCAAATCGCCTTCGCCGCGACGCAATGCGCCAATGAGCTGCTCCTTGGCTCTGGGAACGACCTTGAAGGTTATTCGCTGACCTTCATCCATCCGTGCGTTGAGTGCATGCTCCAGTGCTCGCAAGCGGTAGTACTCGACGCCGACCGGCTCACCCTTGACCTCACCTGAGCTGTTACGGCTCTGATTGACCAGCACCCTCAGCACCTTGCTGGCGCGGATCTGCGGTAGATCACGGACCTGAGAAGCTGGCGCGTGCTGCACCGGGCCGGTTTCACGCGCGAAGGCAGGCACCACGTTGATCAGGCCGAGCAACAGCAGAGTCGTCAGCAACAATCGCAGCATGGGAAGTGCATCCGGGAACCGTCAAGAGATGATGGCAAAAGACCACCAATCTTGTGCGAAGTTCTTGGTTTTCCCGCGAAATGGCGGACTTTGCTATCGTGGCCGTCCCGCAGCATGAGACAGCACCATGCAACTGATCGATATCGGCGTCAATCTGACCAACAGCAGCTTCCATCAGCATGAAGCGGCAATCATCGAACGCGCCCGTGAGGCCGGCGTGGCGCAGATGGTGGTTACCGGCACCAACCTGGACGTGAGCGAGCAAGCACTTGAGCTGTGTCAGCAACTCGATGCGCAGGGTCAGTGCCTATTCGCCACGGCCGGCGTCCACCCCCATGAGGCCAGCACCTGGAGTGGAGAAAGCGAGCGCCGTCTGCGCGAACTGCTGAAAGCGCCACGCGTGCGAGCGGTGGGTGAATGCGGCTTGGATTTCAACCGCGACTTCTCTCCTCGTCCCCTGCAGGAAAGTGCCCTGCACGCGCAGTTAGCGCTGGCAGTTGAACTGCAGTTGCCGGTGTTTCTGCACGAACGTGACGCCAGTCAACGTCTGCTGGCCATTCTCAAGGACTACCGCGACCATCTCAGCGCTGCAGTGGTGCACTGCTTTACCGGAGAACGCGACGCCTTGTTCGCCTATCTGGACATGGACCTGCACATCGGCATCACAGGTTGGATCTGCGACGAACGCCGTGGTACGCATTTGCATCCGCTGGTCGGCGACATTGCCCAGGGCCGACTGATGCTGGAAACCGACGCGCCCTATCTTCTCCCACGCAGCCTGCGCCCCAAGCCCAAAAGTGGACGCAACGAACCCGCCTACCTACCCTACGTACTGCGCGAGGTCGCCATGCACCGTGACGAGAGCGTCGAGCAGTGCGCTGAACACACGACGGCGACGGCGAAGGCTTTCTTCAAACTCCCTTGATGCACATCATGACAGTCGACTCATCGAGCGCGCACAATGATGGCACCTTGCCAATAATGTTTCCGCTCAACTCAGAGAAGACCTTCCATGGGTGCCTGGCTTAGCAATATTTCCCTGAAGTACAAGTTTTGGGCCGTCAATGCGGTGGCCTTTGTCACGACCTTGCTGCTGGTACTTTACGCCGTCAATCTCGAGCAACAGGCTCGTGCCGAGGCGGCACACGCGCAGGCCCTGGCTCAAGCTGAGGTGCTGGCCAGATGGCCCGCCAACCAGCCCCTTCCTCCCCTGGCTCAGATCATCACTTGGCAAACCGGCCAAACCCCTACGTTCGCAGGGCAGTCCCTTGAGTCACTGCGCGAGGCGCAAGGCTGGGTCGATCTACCGGCAGCCTGGTTGCTCGGCACCGATCCCCTGCGCGGCGCCCAGGTACTACGCCTGGGCGACCAGCACATTGCCGTGCTGGCGCAGTCACCCAGCCTGCGCCAGGTATTTTTTGACCGCTTCACCCAATATGCGCTGTGCGTGCTGATCCTCATGCTGGCGATGCTCTGCGCCTCGCAATTGCTCATCCGCTTTCTGCTGAGCCAACTCAACATGCTCAAGGACGTGATGCTGCATGTCGAACGTACCGGCGACCTGTCGGCCCGGGTGCCGCTGGCCTGCGGCGACGAGGTGGGCCAGATGGCTGGTGCCTTCAATGCCATGCAGACCACTTACCACCGCGTGGTGAGCACCGTGGCGCGAACGGCCGCACAGCTCGACGCAGGTGCCGCACGCTTGGCGACCAGCATGAACGAAGTGCGCCACGGCATGATCGGCCAACAGAGCGAGACCGACCAGGCTGCCACCGCCATCAACGAGATGTCCGCCACGGTCCACCACATTGCCCAGCATGCAGGCGCTACTCGCGATCTATCGCAGAGCGCCGATACCCTTGCCGGCAGTGGACAGGCAGTGGTGACCCGCGTCCAGGACTCCATCTCTGGCCTGTCCAGCGGCGTACAGCAGACTGCCGAGATGATTCGCCAACTGGCCGACGACAGCCAGAAGATCAACAGTGTGGTCAGCGTGATCCACAGCATTGCCGAACAGACCAACCTGCTGGCACTCAACGCGGCTATCGAAGCAGCGCGGGCGGGCGACTTGGGTCGGGGCTTCGCGGTGGTCGCCGATGAGGTGCGCAACCTGGCCAAGCGGGTACAAAGTTCCACAGACGAGATCACCGCCATGGTCTCGGCACTGCAGGATGGGACCCGCGATGCAGTGGACTTCATGCAGGAAAGTTCCTTCAAAGCCGACGATTGCGTGCAGCAGGCACGTGAAGCGGGTGACGCCCTCGCCGAGATCACCCAGGCAGTGGCTCAAATGCGCGAAAGCAACACCCAAATCGCGGTGGCCGCAGAGCAGCAGAGTCAAGTGGCCGAAGAGATGAACCGGGCGGTGGTCAGCATCCGCGACGTCACCGAGCAAACCGTACAGCAGACCGTGGGTTCGGCTACCACCAGCAACGAGCTGGCAACGCTGGCCGGCGAGCTGAACAAAGCCATCGGCCAGCTCAAGCTATAGCCCCCATAAAGGGCATCGATTGGCCCCGATCCAGGGGCCGCACTAAGCTTTGGACATGACCGAGAGGAGATGTCCATGAGCAAGCGTCTACCCAACCTGCCCGCCTGGCAATGGCGCGGCTATCATCATCACCACCGCCATCCGGCCAATCTGGTGCTGCACCTGATCGCCGTCCCTTTGTTCATCCTGGCGTTTCTACTGCTGCTTTCGGGCCTGTTCGCGATGGACCTCACTCAATTGGCGGTGGGCGCTCTTGCGCTGATCGCAGCGCTTGGCATGCAACGTCAGGGTCATCGACTGGAGGCTGAGCAGCCCGAACCGTTCAGCGATCGAAGCGATGCTTTCAGACGTCTGCTGACCGAACAGTTCGTGACCTTTCCGCGCTTTGTGCTTTCCGGTGGATGGTTGCGCGCCTGGCGTGAGCGCCACAGACACCGGCGCTGACGTGGCCCGTTCAGGCGAAGACGGTCACCGTTTGACGACTCAGTGCAAGTAACCTGCCGTCAGCCGAGGATAACCTGGCGGCAGCGTGGCCATAGCCGTCTTTGGCATGCTCAGTCTCGACTCGGTACTGGCACCAATCCGTAGTGCTGACCTCGGGTATGGGCTGAACGAATTCAATCGTCCATGACAACGTGCTACCGGCAGCCGGCTTGCTCAGTATCGGCAGCACGCTGGGCGGCCAGGCGTCTACCAGCGCCAACAGGTGTCCGACGCTCAGAGGCGCCTTTGCCACCTCGCGCAAGCGCACCCAGCCGCCCATTTCTCGTGAGTCATTGCCGCTGAATGGCAGACCACCCAGTGCCCAACGCAACGAAACGTGGCGCATGAACGCCGGAGTGACGCCAGCGATGTAGGGTAACTCTGGCGTCGCTTCTGCGAGAGGCTTGATAGGCGCCGCCGGGCCGGCCCCCACCTGCACCTCAGACGCCCGGCTTTCACCGAAACTGCCTTGCACTAACGTCACCACCTGACCCGCCTGAACGGCCCTGCCCAGGACGGTGGTCACGGCCTTGCCCTCTCGCAGCACCTCGGCGTCGAAGCGAATCGGCATCTCGGCCACCGCAGGGCCCACGAACGTGATGGCCAGCGATCGCACCGGTCTGTCACCGCCGACTTTCAAACACATCGTTTCATGCACCAGAGCCGCCATCAGACCACCAAAACACGCGCGGCCTTGGCCCCAACTGGCTGGAATGCTCAGGTTCTCGGGGTGGTTACGCACGGCAACCAGCAGTTCATCTAGATTCATGGCGCTCACACCCCTGTTCGTTCGTAGTGCAACCAGGCTGCAGAGTATCCAGCGCACAGATCGGTGACAGCCTACATATCGGTCATTTACAGGGACTATCGGTGTGACAGCGCCTTGCGCAGCGACTTGAGCGTGACATCGCAATGACGCTCGGCTTGCTGCAACTGCAGCTCCCACATTTCGGCGCAGGGCGCCAGATCGGCATGCTCACGTACCTGCAGCAGCCACTGGAGACGATCATGCCAGTCGCCAAGATCCGCCTGTGCCTGCTTGAGCAGGCGCTGCAGCGGCTTCTTCGCATGGCGCAACTGCGGATAAGCCTCATCGCCGTAGCGCACCCGCTTGATCAACAGACGCAGGCGATGACGGTCGTGCGCCGGGTCGTCAATGCCGGCCTGGAGTTTGCGCCATTGCTTGCCTAGCCGCTTATCGACCCGGGTACGCAGTTCGTGCGCCAAACCTTCGCGATCGGCGGCGCGCAGGAACAGCGGGAATGTATCGAGAATGGCCAGGACACGCCTTAATTGTGCGCTGGCAGCAACGCTGGCAAAGGTGGCCGCCCTGCCCTGCAGTCGTCGCTGGCCAGCCTCGGGGTGTCCACTGGCGATCAACTGCGCAGCAAGCACTTCGCGGTCTCGCAAGGGCGTGGTCAACGTGCCCAGGGACCGTGCCGCTTCTTCGAGCTGCTCGATCCCAGGCAGGCCACGCAGGGGCCGCAGCAGGCTGCGCAGGCGTCGCAGACTGGTGCGCAGGTCATGCAGTGCCTCGCTGTCGGTATCAGCAGCCAGGCGCTCACGACAAGCGAGCAGACGGACGTGCAGGGCCAGCACCTGGGCAACCACATGATCCATCATCGCGGACATTTCCACTCTCCTCGGTCATCGACCGGCACGGGACTCACGGATGTAGAAGCGCGCACGCTCGGCTTTGGTGCTGCACCCTTCGAACGCTTCGAACTGCTGCTGGGTTTTGGCTCCAGTCAGAAGGGACAGCGCCTTGGAGTAGCTGACGGTTCCGGCGAACCCCTCGGCCTTGGCTAGATCGAGCTCTTTCCAGGCGGCATCGAGTTGCGTCGCGCAACTGTCGCGGTAAGCCGTTTTGCCTACACAACCGGCTACCGCCAGCGCCATCAAGGGAACGAAGATCCACGCTTTCATCGGGTGATACCTCAAGAAGGGACAACAGTCGCTGTTTCGACGGTCGGCACGGTGAAAAGTGCCCGTCGACCCTGACACAGCGCACAGCGCCATTGAAGCCTGACCGCCAAAGCGTGCATTGTGGCGATCATCGCCGACTCTCGTGGGGAAAACTATGAGCAAACGTGTCGCACTGGTACTTGGCTCGGGCGGCGCCCGAGGGTACGCGCACATTGGTGTGATCGAGGAAATCGAACGCCGCGGCTATGAGATCGCCTGTATCGCCGGCTGCTCGATGGGCGCAGTGGTGGGCGGTATCTACGCTGCTGGCAAACTCGATGAGTATCGGCGCTGGATCGAGAGCCTCGACTATCTGGATGTGCTGCGCCTGGTCGACGTGAGCTTTCGCCTGGGGGCCATCCGCGGTGACAAGGTATTCGGACAAATCCGCAAGATCGTGGGGGAAATGAATATTGAGCAACTTCGTATCCCCTACACTGCTGTGGCAGCCGATCTGACAAACCAGCAGGAAATCTGGTTTCAGGAGGGATGCCTGCATCAGGCCATGCGTGCGTCCGCAGCGATCCCCAGCCTATTCACCCCAGTGATGCAGGGCAATCGCATGCTGGTCGATGGCGGCATCTTGAACCCACTGCCGATCGTGCCTGTGGTTTCCAGTCACTGCGACCTGATCATCGCGGTCAACCTCAACGCTACCAATCAGAAACAGTATCAGTTGCCGGTCGTCGAACGCCCGGCGGCTTTTCGGATGCGTTTCGAATCAGTGATCAGTTCCCTGGGTTCGCGCATGCCATTCAGGCGCAAGCCTGCGGAGCAGTTGATGCGCATCGAGCAGGAAATCGTCGCCGAGCGCATGAGCCAGAGCAACCCATGGTTGAGCGACCCGATCGACCAACAGGGGCAGCCGGCCGCAGCGCCAGAGCGTGAAGGGGCGCCCAAATCGGCGACCGGGTCGTTCATCATCGACAACGTCGGACCTGCTTCCCTACTCGATCTGATCAACCAAAGCTTCGAGGTCATGCAAACCTCATTAGCCCAGTACAAGATTGCAGGTTATCCACCAGACGTGCTGATCAACGTGCCCAAGCGGGTATGCCGTTTTTTCGAGTTCTACAAGGCGCCCGAACTCATCGCGCTGGGGCGGGAAATCGCGCGCGATACGCTCGATGGGCACGAAGCACAGAAACGCTGAACGAGCGTTGCTCAACGGCCCGCACAATGGCTGATCTGCCGGTAGGGCGCTGCGAACACGTGTGCGTATTGAAATGAAACAGGCCGCTAAAGCGGCCTGTTTCAATAGCAAGGCGTCCCTCAGTAGCGAGTGATGTCTGCCGTGTCTTCCAGGTGTTTCAGATAAGCCGCGAAGTCTGCCTGCCCCGTGCGCGAGGCCAGGTATTGACGAATTTGCTGCTTCTCCAGTTCGGACGCTGCTGCACCCTCGTTGACGCCCTTGAGTTGCAACACCGCAAGGCTGCCATCCTTGAGCACCACGCTGGCGTAGACGGACTTGTCCTTGGACTCAGGCTTGGCCATGCGGAAGGCCGCCTGCAACTCGGTAGGATCTACGCCTTCCTGGTCGCGAGTCACCGCCTCGAGCACCTTCCATTGCTGACCCTCCTGCGCGGTGCCCGGCACGATGGAGCCGTCGCGCAGCCCGGCGATCAGCTTGTCGGCCTTGACCTTGAGCTCTGCAGTGGCTTTCTCCTTGGCCAGATGCTCACGGATGGTGGACGACACCGCTTCCAAGGCCAGTTGTTCAGGTTTGCGGTGCTCTTTGACCCGTACGACCACCACGGTTTCCGGATCGAGCTCCAAGCCATTGCTATTGGCGCCTTCATTCAGCACTTCTTCGCTGAAGGCTGCCTGGATGACCGCGCGATTGGCAGTGATACCTTCCCCACCCTCACGACCGAACGGCGCCGAGGTATGCACTTTCAGGCCCAGTTCCTGCGCAGGCTGGGCGAGGTCCGAGGCTTCGAAGGCAGAGTCCTCCAACTGCTTGGTGACTTCGACGAACTTCTGCTCCACCTGCTGAGTTTTCAGCTCGTGGGTCAGCTTGTCCTTGAGGCTGGCAAAGGTCGGAACCTGAGGCGCCTCAATGCCGAGCAGCTTGATCAGGTGATAGCCGTATTCGGTACGAACCGGAGCGGATACCTGATCTTTGTTCAGCTTGTACAGCGCCGCTTCGAATGCTGGGTCATACACACCGGGGCCGGCCAGCCCCAGATCGCCACCATTGGCAGCAGACCCTGGATCCTGAGAGAACTCCTTGGCTAGCTTGGCGAAATCTTCACCTTTAGCCAGGCGTTGTTGGATCTCTTCGATTCGAGCCTTGGCCTGAGCGTCGTCAGTCTTATCGTTGACTTCGATCAGAATATGCGCAGCATCGCGCTGCTCGGCAAGATTAGCGATTTCCTTCTGGTATTCAGCCTGGAGTTGATCGTCGCTGACCGATACCTGGTCGAAGAAGGCCGCCTTCTTCAGCTCGATGTAATCGATGACCACCTGATCGGGCGTCATGAATTCCTTTGCGTGCTGATCATAGTGAGCCTTGATCTCTGCATCGCTCACCTGCACCGCTGCCGGGTTGGCCTTGAAGGTCATGGTGGCGATGTCGCGGGTCTGATTTTCCAGACGAGCGAAGGCATCGACCTGCTGATCTGTCACGAAGCTGCTACCGCCGATGCCGTTACGCAGTTGATTGATCAGCATGTCCTGGCTGAGCGCCTCGCGGAACTGCATCCGGTTATAGCCCAACTGACGAATTTCGCCGTCGAAACGCTCGGCACTGAAGGCGCCAGCCACCTGGAACTGTGGCATCTGCAGGATAAGCTGATCCAGCGCGGTTTCCGGGAAGGCGAACTTGGCATCCTCGGCACCCTGCAGCAACAGCTTGCGGTCTATCAGCTGCTTCAGTGCAGCCTCGCGCAGCACTTTTTCGTCCAGCCTTGCCGGGTCGAAGTCCTTGCCCATCCGTTGCATGATTTGACGGCGGCCCATGTCCACTGCCTGGCTCAGTTCGGCCTGACTGATGGTTTGACCGTTGATCTTGGCAGCGTCCTGGCTATGACTGGCAGCCTGGAAGATGGCCTCAAAACCGGTAAGTGCCATAAGCACAACGATGAGACCGATGATGGTCTTGGCAATCCAACCCTGTGAATTGTCCCTGATATTCTGCAGCATGCGTCCCCCAAAAACGGTCGTACCACTGCATCGACAACCGCGGAGAGTGGGTAGAATCCTGATAAAAGAAAGGCGCATCCGAGGATGCGCCTTTTCTTAGCAAACGTGGCGGCGGGAACGTTTGCGGCCCCCGCCGCGACGTGCTCGGAACCGACTTGGCCGGATCCGGCTGAAGAGACGACTTAGTTGACGGCGTCTTTCAGGCCTTTGCCAGCTTTGAAGCCTGGCGTCTTGGCAGCTGCGATCTTGATCGGCTTACCGGTTTGCGGGTTGCGGCCAGTGCGCTCGGCGCGCTCTTTGACAGCGAAGGTGCCGAAGCCAACCAGGACCACACTGTCACCTTCTTTCAGAGCATTGGTCACGGACTCGATTACTGCGTCCAGAGCACGGCCAGCAACAGCTTTCGGGATATCAGCAGAAGCAGCAACAGCGTCAATCAGTTCCGACTTGTTCACTCTAAGTCCCCTTATCTCTCTAATGAGTATGTTTCTAAGTATGTAATAAACCGCATGAAACGATCATTGGGTGGCTCGGTGACACTGGCGCTGCGCTTCAGCGCGAGGCGACGAAAGCGTGTCGATCAACCCCCCAATGAGATACGAACTAGTGCGTGCTCATTCTTTCCTTGGCATCGCTGTCGCGCTTCTCTTCTTTCGCGACAATCTCCGGAGCCACATCTGGCAAGGGTTCCGGGGCGTATTGCAGCGCAATTTGCAGGACCTCGTCAATCCATTTAACCGGTTTGATCTGCAGATCCTGTTTGATATTTTCCGGAATCTCCTTGAGATCGCGCACATTCTCTTCGGGAATGATCACGGTCTTGATCCCGCCGCGATGCGCCGCCAGCAGTTTTTCCTTCAATCCACCGATGGCCAGCACCTGCCCACGCAAGGTGATCTCGCCAGTCATGGCGACATCGGCACGCACTGGAATCTGGGTCAGCGCCGAAACCAACGCGGTGCACATGCCGATACCGGCACTAGGACCGTCCTTGGGCGTAGCGCCCTCGGGCATGTGAATGTGCACATCGTGCTTCTCGTGAAAATCGGCAGCGATGCCGAGGCTGCGTGCACGGCTGCGAACCACGGTCTGCGCGGCGGTGATCGACTCGACCATGACATCGCCAAGCGAGCCGGTCTTGATCAGTTGGCCTTTGCCCGGAATGACCACAGCCTCGATGGTCAGCAACTCGCCACCGACCTGAGTCCAGGCAAGGCCGGTGACCTGGCCGATCTGATCCTGGGTTTCGGCCAGGCCGTAGCGGAACTTGCGCACACCGAGCAGATGCTCCAGTTGATCGCCTGTGACCTTGACTTTCACCTGCTTCTGGCCAGTGTGCTCCTTGACCACCTTGCGGCACACCTTGGCGATTTGACGCTCCAGCCCGCGCACTCCGGCTTCGCGGGTGTAGTAGCGGATAATGTCGCGAATCGCCGAAACATCGACCTCAAGTTCGTCCTTCTTCAAACCATTGGCCTTGACCTGCTTGGGCACCAGGTACTTGACCGCGATGTTGATCTTCTCGTCCTCGGTGTAGCCGGGCAGACGGATGATTTCCATCCGGTCGAGCAGCGCCGGCGGGATGTTCATTGAGTTCGAGGTGCACAGGAACATCACATCCGAGAGATCGTAATCGACTTCCAGATAGTGATCGTTGAAATTGTGGTTCTGCTCGGGGTCGAGCACTTCGAGCAGCGCGGAAGCAGGATCGCCGCGCATGTCGCTGCCCATTTTGTCGATTTCGTCGAGCAGGAACAGTGGGTTGCGCACGCCCACCTTGGTCATTTTCTGAATCAGACGACCCGGCATCGAGCCAATGTAGGTGCGGCGGTGTCCGCGAATCTCAGCTTCGTCACGTACGCCACCCAGCGCCATGCGCACGAACTTGCGGTTGGTGGCAGCGGCGATCGACTCAGCCAGCGAGGTTTTGCCCACCCCAGGCGGGCCGACCAGGCACAGCACCGGTCCGCGAATTTTTTTCACCCGCTTCTGCACAGCGAGGTATTCGAGAATGCGCTCCTTGACCTCTTCCAGGCCGTAATGGTCGGCGTCCAGAATCTCTTCGGCCTTGGTCAGGTCCAGCCGCACTTTGCTCTGGGCTTTCCACGGCACCTGGACCAGCCAGTCGAGGTATGAGCGCACAACGGTGGCCTCGGCAGACATCGGCGACATCTGCTTGAGCTTGTTCAGCTCGGCTTGAGCCTTGGTGAATGCATCTTTGGGAAGACCCGCAGCATCGATGCGCTTCTTCAGCTCCTCGATTTCATTGTGACCTTCATCGCCGTCGCCGAGCTCCTTCTGAATGGCTTTCATCTGCTCATTCAAGTAATACTCGCGCTGACTGCGCTCCATCTGTTTTTTGACCCGGCCGCGAATACGCTTTTCGACCTGCAACAGGTCGATTTCGGCATCCAGCAGCGCCAGTACATGCTCGACACGCGCCGACAACTCGATGATCTCGAGGATTTCCTGCTTCTGCTCGATCTTCAGTGCCATGTGGGCCGCCATGGTATCGACCAGGCGTCCAGGCTCTTCGATGCTGTTGAGCGACGACAACACTTCTGCCGGCACTTTCTTGCCCAATTGCACGTACTGCTCGAACTGCGATAGCAGCGTACGTACGAAGACTTCAGACTCACGCTCCGCCGTCTCGACTTCGTCGATCAGGCTGACCTCGGCACGAATATGCCCATCGACCTCGCTGAAGCGTTCGACCGCACCCCGCTGCTCACCCTCGACCAGCACCTTGACGGTGCCATCGGGCAGTTTGAGCAATTGCAAAACAGTAGCAACCGTGCCGACACGGTACAGGGCATCTTCACCCGGGTCGTCATCGCCTGGGTTTTTCTGGGCGAGCAGGAGAATCTGCTTTTCACCCATCATCGCAGCCTCAAGTGCTTCGATGGACTTCTCGCGTCCCACGAACAGCGGGATAACCATATGCGGATAAACGACGACATCGCGCAATGGCAAAAGAGGCAAGTCGAGAGTGGTCTTCATGATTTCGCCTCTACAGCGGCCTGTCGGCCGGAAACCGGTGGAAATAGTGCTTGGGGCTAATGTGGGGGTAGGTAGGTAAAAATACAAGCGCTGGCGCCAGAAAAGCAGAAAGGGCCCGTAGGCCCCTTCAGACTTCACTCACGCCGCGTCCGACTCAGGCGTCAGGTGCGGCTTTGGCTTGCGGCTCACTGTTCTCGTAGATGAGCAGCGGCTGCGAGGTACCTTCGATGACGCTCTCGTCGATGACCACCTTGCTGACTTCCTTCTGCGAAGGAATCTCGTACATGGTGTCGAGCAGAACGCCTTCGAGGATCGAACGTAGACCGCGCGCACCAGTCTTGCGCTCCAGCGCCTTGCGAGCAACGGCCTTGAGCGCGTCGCTGCGGAACTCCAGATCCACGCTTTCCATCTCGAACAGCTTGGCGTACTGCTTGGTCAAGGCGTTCTTCGGCTCGGTGAGGATCTGCATCAGTGCAGCCTCATCCAGTTCGTCGAGCGTCGCCAATACCGGCAGACGCCCCACGAACTCAGGGATCAGGCCGAACTTGACCAAATCGTCCGGCTCGACCTCGCGCAGCGACTCACCCACCTTCTTGCCTTCCTGCTGGCTGCGCACTTGTGCGCTAAAGCCGATGCCGCCCTTGGTGGAGCGATTCTGGATGACCTTCTCCAAGCCCGAGAATGCCCCGCCGCAAATGAACAGGATGTTGCGGGTATCGACCTGCAGGAACTCCTGCTGCGGGTGCTTGCGACCGCCCTGCGGCGGTACGGAGGCGACGGTGCCTTCGATCAGCTTCAAAAGCGCCTGCTGCACGCCCTCGCCCGAAACGTCACGGGTGATGGACGGGTTGTCCGACTTGCGCGAAATCTTGTCGATCTCGTCGATGTAGACGATACCCATCTGGGCCTTGTCCACATCGTAGTCGCACTTCTGCAGCAGTTTCTGAATGATGTTCTCGACGTCCTCACCCACATAACCGGCTTCGGTCAGGGTGGTGGCGTCAGCGATGGTGAAGGGTACGTTCAGCAGGCGAGCGAGGGTTTCGGCGAGCAGGGTCTTACCCGAGCCAGTCGGCCCGATCAGCAGGATGTTGCTCTTGCCCAGCTCGACTTCGTCGCCTTTCTTGTCACGCTGATTGAGGCGCTTGTAGTGGTTGTACACCGCTACGGCAAGCACCTTCTTGGCACGTTCCTGACCAATCACATACTGGTCAAGAATGCCGCTGATTTCTTTCGGCGAAGGCAATTTGTGCGCGCTGCTTTCGGCCTGGGCTTCCTGCACCTCCTCGCGGATGATGTCATTGCACAGGTCGACGCACTCGTCGCAGATAAATACCGAGGGCCCGGCAATCAATTTGCGCACTTCGTGCTGGCTTTTGCCGCAGAAGGAGCAATAGAGCAATTTGCCGTTGTCCTCGCCGTTACGGGTGTCAGTCATTCGATCGATCCAATCCGGTAGGCTTGCAACACAAGATGAAGGCAATTGCGGGCTTTTTCAAGTCCGCAGGCAGGCGCCTTGGGCGCCCGCCCGCTCTGGCGCCTGGGCTCAGGACACCAGTTGCCGCTTGTCGTAGACCGAGTCGACCAAACCATACTCGGCCGCGCGCGAGGCGCTCATGAAGTTGTCGCGCTCGGTATCGCGCTTGATGGTTTCCAGATCCTGGCCGGTGTGGAAAGCCAACAGCTCGTTCAAGCGGGCTTTGATGCTGAGGATTTCCTGGGCATGGATCTCGATATCGGTCGCCTGGCCCTGGAAGCCGCCCAGCGGCTGGTGAATCATCACTCGCGAGTTGGGCAGGCAATGACGCTTGCCCGCGGCACCTGCAGCCAGCAGGAACGCACCCATGCTGCAGGCCTGGCCGATGCAGATGGTGGAAACGTCGGGCTTGATGAACTGCATGGTGTCGTAGATCGACATGCCAGCGGTCACCGAACCGCCCGGCGAGTTGATGTAGAGATGGATATCCTTGTCGGGGTTTTCCGCCTCAAGGAACAGCAGCTGCGCCACGACCAGGTTGGCCATGTAGTCTTCTACAGGCCCGACCAGGAAGATCACACGCTCCTTCAACAGGCGCGAGTAGATGTCGTAGGCACGTTCGCCACGGGCGGACTGCTCGATAACCATCGGGACCAGACCGCCTGCGGCCTGGATGTCAGAGCTCTGCTGAATATAAGAATTGCGGGACATGTCCTGCACTCACTCCCAAATAGTCATGGCTTTAATAACGCACAAGCCAGCCCGAAGGCTGGCTTGTGGGGTTTCCTACAAAGTAGCAAATCACTCAGCTTCGGCAGGAGCCTGTGCTGGCTTGACAGCCTCTTCGTACGAGACCGACTTGTCGGTCACAGTCGCTTTCTGCAGGACAGTATCTACAACTTGCTCTTCCAGCACAACCGAACGCACTTCGTTCATTTGCTGGTCATTCTTGTAGTACCAAGCGATGACCTGTTCAGGCTCCTGGTAAGCGGACGCCATCTCCTCGATCATCTCGCGAACCTTGGCGTCGTCCGGCTTGAGGTCGAACTGCTTGACCACCTCGGCAACGATCAGGCCCAGCACCACGCGACGCTTGGCTTGCTCTTCGAACAGCTCGGCTGGCAGTTGATCAGGCTTGATATTGCCGCCGAACTGCTGAACAGCCTGGACGCGCAGACGATTGACTTCATTTTCCAGCAGCGCCTTCGGCACGTCGACCGGGTTGGCGGCCAGCAGACCATCCATGACCTGATTCTTGACCTTGGTCTTGATGGCCTGGCGCAGTTCGCGCTCCATGTTCTTGCGAACTTCGGTGCGGAAACCTTCCAGGGACGATTCCTTGATACCGAACTGGGCGAAGAACGCTTCGTTCAGCTCAGGCAGCACCGGCGCAGAAACGCTGTTCACGGTGATGGTGAACTCGGCAGCCTTGTTGGCCAGGTCCAGGTTCTGATAATCCTCTGGGAAGGTCACGTTGACCACGCGCTCTTCGCCAGCCTTGGCGCCGACCAGGCCGTCTTCGAAGCCCGGAATCATACGACCGGAGCCCAATACCAACGGGGTGTTCTGGGCCGAGCCGCCCGCGAAGGCTTCGCCATCGATCTTACCGACGAAGTCGATGTTGACCTGATCGTCTTTCTCGGCCGCGCGCTCGACGGCTTCGTAACGCACGTTTTGCTTGCGCAGCACTTCGAGCATGGTGTCCAGATCGGCATCCGCCACTTCGGCGTTCAGGCGCTCGACGTTGATCGATTCGAAACCGGCGACGGTGAACTCGGGGAAAACTTCGAAGATGGCAACGAACTCGAGATCCTTGCCTTTTTCGAACGACTTCGGCTCGACGGCCGGCGAACCCGCAGGGTTGAGCTTCTGCTCGACCACGGCTTCGTAGAAGGAGGCCTGCACCAGGTCACCGAAGGCTTCCTGACGGGCCGCGTCTTCGTAACGCTGACGGATAACGCTCATCGGAACCTTGCCTGGACGGAAGCCCGGGACCTTGGCACGACGGGCAGTCTGTTGCAGACGCTTGTTGACTTCGTTCTCGACGCGCTCGGCCGGAACGGCAATGGTCATGCGGCGCTCGAGAGCGGAAGTGTTTTCAACAGAAACTTGCATGGATATTCCTCGTTGCACAGACGTTAGCCGGCGATAGCCCGACTCCAGAATCAAGGGCGAATATTCTAGTGATTCAGACACCAGAAGTCACCCCACCCAGAATACCGAACGCTACGACGGTCGTTTTCCTTGATAAACCTATAACGAAACGCTTGAGGCCTCATTAATTGCGGCCTGGAGGGCGATCACCCAGAAACCCTGGAACTCACTCGCTCGACGCTGGCCGCAAAGTCGCTCAAGACGGCTCGATGTCATTGAAACCGCAGTATTCTTGCCACGACATACCCAGCGCATCTGCGACCTCGCGATGGGTCTCCAGGCGCATGGCCTGCAACTGCTCCGGCGTTTCTGCAATCAGTTGCAACGCCAACTCCCAGGGCTCGATACCCTGCTCCTGAGCCGCGTCCTCGAACGCCCATTCGATTTGCTGCGCCCGCTCGCGCGGCTCAAGCTCACGAATCTCTTCGAGCAGTTGCGGATGGCTTTGGCAGAAGCGCTGCAATGCCAAAGCCTGACGTGCTTCTTTTGCAATCATCGGTAAGCCCTCCACCGGCCACGACCCGCTTCTCAACCGGTTGAAATCTATCAGCTTCCAGGCTCGCGCCACCAGTAGACTCGCGCGAGCGGCAAAACAGACACACCTCACGCAGCGCAACAACCCGAGCAGAAACGACAAAGGCGCCCGATCGCAAGATCAAGGCGCCCTCGAATGAATATGGGGTGGACGATGGGAATCGAACCCACGACAACTGGAATCACAATCCAGCGCTCTACCAACTGAGCTACGCCCACCAGAATGCAGTGTTACCGTACAACTTAGAGAAACATGGTGCGGACGAAGAGACTCGAACTCTTACAGCTTGCGCCGCTGGAACCTAAATCCAGTGTGTCTACCAATTTCACCACGTCCGCATGACGCTCAAGACAAAGGCGCCGGATTTACCATCAAGGCGCCTTCGCAAAATATGGGGTGGACGATGGGAATCGAACCCACGACAACTGGAATCACAATCCAGCGCTCTACCAACTGAGCTACGCCCACCATATCGCTTTACAGACCGACTTGCTTGCCCAAGCTGCCTAATGGCGCACCCGGCAGGACTCGAACCTGCGACCATCCGCTTAGAAGGCGGATGCTCTATCCAGCTGAGCTACGGGCGCAAGAGCTGATGCCGAACCGAACAAGCGATCAGAAAACCACCCATTCTGCCCGACTTCACCAACCAGTGCTAGGCTGTGCCCGACAAGTGCGGCGAATCTTAATAGGCACCTTGTATTAGCGTCAACACCTTTCTCAAAAAAATTTAAATTATTGAAGGGCTTAGAAGATTTGCCCGACCACGCGCCTTTGCCCTCGGCTGCGGTCGTGCGAGAATGCGCCCTCTTTATTGTTCCCTTCTCGATGGTTAATCACGCGTCTATGACTGCACACCTTATCGATGGCAAGGCGATCGCCGCCAACCTGCGCCAGCAGATCGCCCAACGTGTCGCGCAACGCCGCCAGCAGGGCCTGCGTACCCCGGGCCTGGCGGTGATCCTGGTCGGCACCGATCCAGCCTCCCAAGTCTACGTTTCGCACAAGCGCAAAGACTGTGAAGAAGTCGGTTTCATCTCCCAGGCGTTCGACCTGCCCAGCGATACCACGCAGCAAGCCCTATCCGATCTGATCGACCGCCTCAACGACGACCCAGCCGTCGACGGCATTCTGCTGCAACTGCCACTGCCTGCTCACCTGGACGCTTCGCTGCTGCTCGAGCGCATTCGTCCAGACAAGGATGTCGACGGTTTCCACCCCTATAACGTCGGCCGTCTGGCCCAGCGCATTCCACTGCTGCGCCCGTGCACACCGAAAGGCATCATGACCCTGCTGCACAGCACCGGTCAGGAGCTTTAC
This sequence comes from Pseudomonas sp. SC11, assembly GCF_047039205.1. NCBI lineage: Bacteria > Pseudomonadati > Pseudomonadota > Gammaproteobacteria > Pseudomonadales > Pseudomonadaceae > Pseudomonas > Pseudomonas sp. SC11. The sequence continues at coordinate 3,668,463 of NZ_CP178183.1, forward strand.
GGCATGAACGCCGTGATCGTGGGTGCCTCGAACATCGTTGGCCGCCCCATGGCCATGGAATTGCTCCTGGCTGGCTGCACCGTGACCGTCTGCCACCGCTTCACGCAGGATCTGGCAGGCCACGTAGGCCGCGCCGATCTGGTCGTGGTAGCAGCGGGCAAGCCCGGCTTGGTGAAGGGGGAATGGATCAAGGAAGGCGCCATCGTCATCGACGTCGGCATCAATCGCCAGGACGACGGCAAGCTGGTCGGTGATGTCGTGTACGAAACCGCCCTGCCCCGCGCAGGGTGGATCACGCCAGTTCCGGGCGGCGTCGGCCCCATGACCCGCGCCTGTCTGCTGGAGAACACCCTCTACGCAGCAGAAGAGCTGCACGACTGAGGGCACCCTATAAAGAAAGGCACCTGAAAAGGTGCCTTTCTTCTAAGCCATCGCCCAACTGAACAGACGACTGCTCACTCAGTCCGAGGCGACCGCCGCCTGTACCGCACGCGCGAAGCGCTCGGCGACCTCATCGATCTGCTCGGCACTGATGATCAGTGGTGGCAGGAACCGCACCACCGCACCATGCCGACCGCCGAGCTCGAGAATCAGCCCGCGCCTCAGGCATTCGCGCTGCACCTTGGGCGCCAGCTCCGGCGAGGCGAGCGGATGACCGAGCGCATCCCGCGCACCCTGCGGATCGACCAACTCCACACCTAGCATCAAACCCCGCCCACGGATATCGCCCAACTGCGGATAATCACGCTGCAGGTGCTGCAAATGGCCGCGCAGCCGCTGCCCCATGGCATGCGCATGTTCGTCCAAGCGGTGTTCCACCAGATAGTCGATCACCGCAGAACCCGCCGCCATGGCCATCTGATTACCGCGGAAGGTGCCCGCGTGAGCGCCCGGGGCCCAGGTATCCAGCCAATCACGGTAGACCACCACGGCAAGCGGCAGGCTGCCACCAATGGCCTTGGACAGGGTGACCACGTCAGGCACGATGCCGGCATGTTCGAAGGCGAACATCCGCCCAGTACGGGCAAAGCCGCTCTGGATTTCGTCAACGATCAACGCCACTCCGGCCTTTTCGGTGATTCGGCGCACACCACGCAACCACTCGATGTCCGCTGGTATGACGCCACCCTCACCTTGCACCACCTCCAGGATGACCGCAGCAGGCAACTGCACACCCGCCTCGGGGTCGAGCAAGAGATTTTCCAGATAATGCAGATTGGCCCGCACGCCAGCCTCGCCGCCGAGGCCGAACGGGCATCGGTAATCATACGGATAAGGCATGAACTGCACGCCGCTGCTCAGTAGCGCCCCCAGTGCTTTCTTCGGCCCCAGACTGCCCATCAGGCTCAACGCGCCCTGAGTCATGCCATGGTAGCCACCCTGGAAAGCGAGCACAGTGCTGCGCCCGGTGGCCGTGCGCACCAGCTTCAATGCAGCTTCCACCGCGTCGGTGCCCGTTGGCCCGCAGAACTGGATCTTCGCATCCCGCCGCAAGGACTCCGGCAGCACGGCGAACAAGTCCTGAACGAATTGATCCTTGACCGGCGTAGTCAGGTCAAGGGTGTGTAGCGGTAACTCGTCAGCCAACACGCGCTGGATCGCCTCCACCACAACCGGATGGTTATGCCCCAATGCCAGGGTGCCCGCGCCAGCGAGGCAGTCGATGAACTGTCGCCCCTCGACGTCTTCCACATGAATGCCACGGGCGCGCTTGAGTACCAGCGGAATACGCCGCGGATAGCTGCGCGCATTGGACTCCTGCTGCTGTTGACGCAATAGCAGGGGTGACTCACGAAACGTATACAGGGTCTCTGGCACGCAGGCAGGCAGCGCCTGGGCGAGACGGGAAACGGTCGACATCGGCGAACCCTCGCAAGCAAGTAGAGACGCCCGTCACGCGCCTGTCAGCGCAGAGAGTGCCGGGAAGTCATTGCTTGTGAAACGCTTGAGCCAGGCGGGGATTTAGCCCGCTTCTTACTTCAAGTCAGCTCGCGCACCGGCACCTGCAGGCACACCCGCAGACCATCGCTGCGACTGTCGAATTTCAAGCTGCCGGCGCAACGCTGCACGATCGCCTGCACGATCGCCAAGCCCAGCCCGCTGCCCAGACTCTTGCTGTTGCGCCAGAACCGCTCGGTCAAATGCTCCAGATCTTCATCGGCGATACCCGGACCGTGGTCGCGCACCACGAACCCCACCTGCCCTTCGGCCATCTGCACCTCCAGCTCCACCGCCTCGCTGCCACCGTGGCGCAGCGCGTTATCCAGCAGATTGCGCAATGCCGCTACTGCCAGTGGCGCCGGCATGCCCAGGTAAACGCGCGCCGCTTCCTGCGGCAAATGCAGCGCGATGCGCCGGTTATCTCCACCACTGGCATCCTGCATCGCCAGGCGTGCGACCTGCTCGGCGCTGCACTGCACCCCATCGTCGAACGACAAGCTGCCCTCGACCCGCGCCAGCATCAGCAACTGCTCCAAGGTGCGGTGCATGCGATCGGTGCCTTGCTCGGCATGCTCCAGCGCCTGCTCGCGTACCTGGCCGTCGGTCATGCGCGCCACCTGCAGATGGGTCTTGATCGCGGTCAGGGGGCTGCGCAGCTCGTGCGCGGCATCGTCGGTCAGACGCCGCTCGCGCTCCAGGGTCTGAGCGATGCGCAGGAACAACTGGTTCTGGGTTTCCAGCAGCGGCTGCAACTCGCTGGGCATACCCGACACCTGCAGCGGCTCGACGCTGTCGGCGCGGCGCCGACGCAGGGCATCGCGCATGCGATTGAGCGGCTCCAGGCCCTTGCCCAGACCGATCCAGAGTAGCCCCAGGCTACCGAGCAGGGCCATCAACACCGGCGCCGAGGCCGCCAGCAGAATCGAGCGATTGAGCGCCTCACGCTCCTGATGCCTGTCGGCCGTGGTAATGCGCACGTCACCGTGGTTGTAGGTAAAGGTACGCCAGGCACTGCCATCGATGGTCTGATCGCGAAAGCCGCTGCGCTGGTCGTCCATGCTGCCGTCGTGCTTATGGTTGCTGGCCAGAATCTCACCCCGCAGGGAGCTGACCTGGCAGGCCATGCCGTCTGGAATGCTGAACTGGTCGGCGGCAAAGTGCGCTTCACGGTCCTTGCCGGTCAGCGGCTGAGGCAGTTGATCGACAAGTCCCGCCACCATGCGCGCGGAGGCCACCAGGCGCTGGTCGAGGGAAAACATCATTTGTTGGCGCAAATCGCGCAGCATCCAGGCCGCCGCCAGAATCCAGATCAGGATGAAGGCACTGCCGAGAATCAGTGACAGGCGCACGCGCAGGCTCATGGCGCGCGCTCCTCGTTGACCTGCGCTGGACCGAGACGGTAGCCCAGGCCACGCACGGTCTCGACGATGCTGTTGCCGAGCTTGCGCCGCAGGTGATGGATATGGACGTTGAGGGCGTTGCTTTCGACCTCGTCGCTGAAGCCGTATACGCAGTCCTTGAGCTGCTCGCCGGACAGCACCCGACCAGGATTCTGCAGAAACGCCTGGAGCAGCGCCTGTTCGCGCCGCGACAGATCCACGGGCCGCCCAGCCAGCGTCGCTTCGCAGCTGCTGGGGTTGTAGCACAAAGGGCCATGCTCGATGACATTGACCGCACGCCCGGCCACGCGCCGCAGCAGGGTGTGCAGACGCGCCGCGAGCTCGCGCAGGTCGAACGGTTTGAGCAGGTAATCATCGGCGCCCGCCTGAAGCCCCTCGACACGATCAGTGACGGCGTCGCGGGCCGTCAGCACCAGCACCGGCAGCAATTCGCCCTGCTGACGTAGACGACGCAGCAGTTTGAGACCGTCTTCGTCAGGCAGCCCCAGATCGAGAATCATCACATCGAACTGCGCTGCCTGCAGCAATGCCCGCGCCGCCGAGGCACTGGCCACCCGATCGATCGTCAGCCCCTGAGCCGCCAGTCCGGCGCAGATGCCGCTGGCGATCAGATCGTCATCCTCGCAGAGCAGAACATGCATTTAAGGGAATCTCCGGGTTTGGGACGCGCAGTGCAACAGGGTGCGATTAAGGGCCGATTATGGCGCGACAAGCGCCTGCCGTCGCCTCCCCCAAGCTGCTACTCCAACACCTCCACCGGCATGCCCACCTCGAGACGTCCGCGGCCATCGACGGCCAGGTTCTGCCCGAACAGCACATCGCCGTCGCGCTCGCGGAATGTCTTCAACGTGGTCAACGGCTCCCGATCGGCGCTGCGCTCGCCAGTGTCCGGGTCAAGGGTGGTCAGGATGCAGCGCACGCTCGGTTTGAGTACGCGAAAGGTCAGTTCACCGATACGGATACGCTTCCAACCATCCTCGGCAAAGGGCTCGGCGCCTTCGACCACCAAGTTAGGGCGAAAACGCAACATCTGCAGGGGACGACCGATGCGTCGATTGAGCTCATCGAGCGACGACTGACCGATCAGCAGAAAGGGAAAACCGTCGGGAAAGGCAGCCCGATCGGTGTCCAGCCCATAGCCGCTGGGCAAGTAGCGTGCACGCTGGCGTGGGCAATGCACCAGGCGCACGGGCTTGTCCAGCAGTTGGCTGAGCCACTGTGCGGCGGCCTCTCCAGCGTCGGGCACGCGCAAGGTGTCGCGCCACAGAGTGACCCCTCGCAGATTTTCGTCGGCTTCCGGCACCCGCACCTGCAACGGCGACTGCCCCGGCGCCTCCAGCAACAAAGCGCCGTCTTCACCGGGGCAGGCCTTGAGCCGCCCAAGCTGCGGCCAGGCGCGCTGGGTCAGAAACCGACCCGTGTCCTGCTCGACCACCATCCAGCGTCGGTCGCCGTCCAGGCCAAGAGCGTCGAGCGCCGATTCGGCCAGGCACTGCGCCTGGCCTGATTTCACCGGATACCGGTACAACGCACTCAGAAACATGCCAACCGCCTCACGCTCGTCAAAGCCCAAGCTTATACCCGCTGCACGTCGCGTGCAGGGCTCAGACCGCAGCGTGATCGAGCGACAGGCGCTCGCGCACCACTTCCACCAACCGGTCTGGCTGGAACTTGGACAGGAAGTTGTCGCAACCTACTTTCTTCACCATGGATTCGTTGAAACTACCCGACAATGAAGTGTGCAGTACGACGTACAGCCCACGCAGCCGAGGATCGTTGCGGATCTCGGTGGTCAGGCGATAACCATCCATCTCGGGCATCTCCGCATCGGTGAAGATCATCAGCAATTTCTCGCAGACATCCTCCCCAGCATCGGCCCAGCTTTTGAGCAGGCGCAGCGCCTTGAGACCGTCGCTGGCGACGTGCAGCTTCATCCCCAGTTGCGACAGGGTGTCGCGCAGTTGCGCCAGGGCCACGCTGGAGTCGTCGACCAGCAGCACTTCGCGACCACGAGCACGGGCCAGTACCGGATCTTCGAGTTTGTCGCGCGAGACCTTGGCGCTGTACGGCACGATCTCGGCCAGAACCTTTTCCACGTCGATGATCTCGACCAGCTTGTCATCGACCTTGGTGATGGCTGTCAGGTAATGCTGGCGGCCGGCGCTGGTGGGCGGCGGCATGATGGACTCCCAGTTCATGTTGACGATGCGGTCCACGCCGCCGACCAGAAACGCCTGCACCGAGCGGTTGTACTCGGTGACGATGATGGTGCTGTCAGGCCCCGGTTGCAGCGGACGCATGCCGATCGCCTGGGACAGGTCGATCACCGGTAGGGTCTGCCCACGCAGGTTGACCACGCCGCACACGAAGGTGTGGCGCTGCGGCATGAGCGTCAGCTTGGGCAGTTGCAGCACCTCCTGGACCTTGAACACGTTGATCGCGAACAACTGTCGACCAGCCAGGTGAAACATGAGGATTTCCAGGCGGTTCTCGCCCACCAATTGCGTGCGTTGATCTACCGTGTCGAGAATGCCAGCCATTGCACAACCCCCAGGCTTTGAAGCGAAAATATTGGATGCATCTGACCTGTATCGGCACAATTGGCCAGAGCTTGATGCACACGACAAAATCCCCGAACGGCGATTGATATCACTTTACCATCATGCTTAACTGCTGCCACCTACTTCAAAGCCCTAGCGCCGTCTCGCAAATACCTCATCAGGGAAACCCTTAGGTTCAATCGGGAGCAACCTGATATTCGCGATATCCTTTAGCCATTAATGTGACGCCATTCTCAGTGCATGGACGGAGTCAGGCTTTTGTCAGCGAACATCTGGATGTGGTTACCCCCTGCTTGCTCGTCGCGCAGCGGAGGCTGACGATGGAACGCGGGCCCTCTAACTCCGACGTGTTGCGGGAATTTCTGCCAGATGCGCAAGCCTTGCTCAAACGCGCCCAAGAGTGCTTGCAGCATCTGGCACTGATCGGCAACGACCCCGACGCCTGCCGCTGCCTGGACGAATGTCTGCACACGCTGGCCCAAGGCGCGAGCGCATCGGGGATGCGCGAAATATCCTGTTACTCAACCGTGCTGCGGCAGTTACTCCAGCCCAGTTGCGAGGGTTGTCGGTTACCGTCTGGCGCGCTTTCGGCCCTGGCGGAGTGTCTTGATCTGCTGGATTGGCAACTGGAGTTGGTCGATCCACACACAGGCCAACTGCATTTGGACGGCACGGAGCAGCAATTGCTCGTCGGCGCCTTGGCCAGTGCCCTTGACCAACCTTGCCCCTCCCCCGCGTCGGCAACGCGTTCCCTGAGTGAGTGAAAAGACCATTCCCACTAACGAGTCAAAGTGTTGCCCCATCAACACTCGATAACTTGTTAGATAGGTCAAGTTATGTCAGGGCCGTGATAGCGCATTAGCTTAGTTATTCAAGAAGTTTCTGATTCTGTAGAGATAATAGCGCATGGCCATTTTCTCCAGGGTTCACTTACACCTCTGCGCGCCCCGTATTAACTCGGCTCAGAGCAACTAAGCAGCCGCGACCAAATCGATTCGAAGTGATACCATGCGCACTAAACAACACCCACCACACGCGGGTTCCACACTAATCAGCGTGTTCATTGTTGATTGAATAAGCAGGTCATTCACAGCGCCAAGGCGTGTTTCGCGACCTGCGCCGGCAATTATCCAGTGGCTTTCCAATCTATGCTTTCACGCTTGAAGATTCCTCTGCATTGCCGCCCGCGCGTCACCTGGCTGCCTGCGGCGACTGCGGTGCTCTGTGCGGCCTCCTTGATCGCCAGCGTGGTCGCCTATGCCAGCGCTCAACGCTTGTCGACAGCGGCGCTCATCCTGCAATTGATCGCCCTGCTCGCCGTCGCGTGGCAACTGTGCCGCTGTAGGGGCGCGATTCATCTGCAGCCCGAGGAACTGGCAGAGCGCATGCTCGAAGTCCAGGAGGGCGAACGCCAGCGCCTGAGCCGCGAACTGCACGACGACATCGGACAGTCGCTCACCGCCGCGAAGCTCCAACTCGACTGGCTACGGCGTCGGATGCCGACCACGCTGCACCCGCACTGCGACATCCTGCGCGACACGCTCGACACCACCTTGGACAGCGTGCGCGATGTGTCCGCGCTGCTCAATCCGCGACAACTGAACAGTCAGGGCCTGGAGGCGAGCTTGCGGGCTCACCTACTGCGAGCGCTGGAAAACAGCGACGTGCATTGGAGCCTGGAATGCCAGCAGCGCCTGGGCGGTATCGGCGAAGCGGTGACCATGGCAGCTTTTCGCATCACCCAGGAGGCAGTCACCAACGTGCTGCGCCACGCCCGTGCACACAACCTGTTGATTCGCCTAAAGCGCATGCCGGAAGGGCTGCGCCTGTCCATCAAGGACGATGGCGTCGGCTTCGAACCGACCCACGTCGCAGGGCTGCGCGGCCATGGCGGCATGGCCGGCATGCAGGAGCGGATAGCCGCGCTGCAAGGCCGCCTGGAGGTGATCAGCCAGCCCGGTCAAGGTACCCGCATCGAAGTCTTGTTCCCTTGGCCTGCACGCCGCGAAGAACGAGCCAGCACGGCACATTGCGATGATTAGGCTGCTGCTGATCGATGATCATTCACTGATTCGAGCCGGCGTGCGCGCGCTGGTCACCGACCTCGTCGGGTATGAAGTGGTGGGCGAAGCCGATGACGGCCAGCACCTGATGGAGATGGTACAAAGCTTGAGCCCGGACATCGTCCTGCTGGACATTTCCATGCGCTCGACCAACGGCCTGGATGCCTTGACCCAACTGCGCGACAGCGGTTGCGCGTGCAAAGTACTGATCCTGTCGATGCACACCGAGCCGGACTTGATCATGCGCGCGCTGGAAAGCGGCGCACACGGCTATCTGCTGAAAGACACCAGCGCCAGCGAACTGGAGCACGCCCTAGGTGCCTTGTGCAGCGGCGAACGTTATCTGAGCCCAGCCATCGCCCACACGGTGATCAATCAAGCCCTGCTGCGTGCCCAGAGCAGCAGGCCGTCTTCCAGCGACCGGCACCACCTCACGGCCCGGCAATTGGAAATCCTGCGCTTGATCGTGCGCGGCAAATCCACCCGGGAGATCGCCAACGGCTTGGGATTATCGATAAAGACCGTCGAGACCCACCGCTCGCAGATCATGAAGCGCCTGCAGATCTACGATGTGGCGGGCCTGGTGCTGTTTGCCGTGCGCGAAGGCATCATCAGCCTGGATGACTGAGCAACGGTGAGTCGCTGGGCAGGTGCACGCGCAGTGCCCCCGGCACGGCCTCGAAGCGCAGACCGCCCTCTTTCAACGGTTCGCCGTCGAGATTCAGCGCCAGTCCTTCAGCCTGGCCGATCTCCACCCAAGGCAGCCGCGCCCGCACGAACAGTTCCTCACCGCTCAGCAAGTCGCGCAGTGCCCCAACCATGGCTTGAGGCGCGGGCAGAATGGCGACATCCAACAGCCCATCGTCAGCCAGGGCCTCAGGACACAGCACATGACCTCCGCCCGCCTGACGACCATTGCCAACAGCCAGTGCCAGCAACTCGCCCTGCCAGTGAAAGTCCGGGCCGTGCAAGGTGGCCGAAGCCACCTGCAGCTCGCTGAAACGTGACAAACCGGTGAACAGATAGGCCGCCCCGCCGAGCACTTTCTTCAGATCCTCGGAGGTGCTGGCCGTCACTTGACTGCCGAAGCCACCGGTAGCCATGTTCAGGAACATCTGCTCGCCGACGCGCCCAAGGTCCACTGCCCGCGCGGGCACCTGGAGCAATGCCAATGCAGCTGCCGGCTCCAGCGGAACCCCGGCCGCGCGGGCGAAATCGTTGGCGGTGCCAAGCGGTAGCAGCACCAGGCTGGCTTGACCATCGGATTGGGCAATGGCCTCGGCGATATCGCGCAAGGTGCCGTCCCCGCCTCCCGCCACGATTTGCGTGTAGCCGGCGCTCAACGCCTCCTCCACCAGTCGCCGGGCATCGCCCGCTTCCCAGGTCAAGCGCACGTCCAGATGCTGGCCACGTTCGCGCACGGCCCCTACCGCCTCGCGTACCTCTTCGTTCAGTGCCTGCTTGCCGTGCAGGATCAACATCGCCTTGTGCCCGTGCATCCGAAACTCTCCTGATAGACACCCATTGCAATCTCGACCACCGCAGATCGACGAATGCTGCACACCGTCGATCGAATCTGCGCGAATCCCTGCCGGATGGATTTAGTTGCTTGAGGTCGGACGCTAATCGAGCAATTCGCTGAAAGGGATGAAAGGGACACTGTCGCCCATGGCCACGGTGCGACCTTCGTGCACCTCGACCAGCCCTTGTGCCCAGACTGCACTGCGCAGCACGCCAGAGCTCTGGTTGGGATAAAGGCACACCTGGCCGTCCTCGATGCGTGCCCGTAGATACTCGCGGCGACTGCCAGGCTTTGGCCAGTCGAAGCCTGCCGGGACCGAGAAGCGCAGCGGTGCCACCTCGCTGACGCCAAGCCGACGCAGCAGGTAAGGTCGCGCCAGCAAGGCGAAGGTGACCAACGTCGAGGCCGGGTTGCCAGGCAGTCCGATCACCGGCACGCCCCGCCATTGCCCGCAAGTCAGCGGCTTACCGGGCTTGATTGCAAGCTTCCAGAGTGCCAACTCGCCCGCCTCGCGCAGCGCCATGCCCAAGTAGTCGGCCTCACCCACGGAAACCCCGCCGGTGGAGAGGATCAAATCGACTTCGCCCAGATGCTCCAGGCATTGGCGGGTCAGCGTCAGATCGTCGGCGAGGATTCCGGCGTCGATCACTTGGCAGCCCATGCGCTGCAACCAACTGACCAGCAGTCGACGATTGCTGTTGTAGATCTGTCCGGGCCCCAGGGGCAGTCCGGGCTCGACCAGTTCGTCGCCGGTCGACAACACCGCGACGCGCGGGCGTCGACGCACCTGAACCGTGGCATGCCCCAGTGTCGCAGCCAGACCCAGCTCGATCGGCCCCAAACGGGTGCCCGCGGCCATGATCTGTTCGCCGGCACGGGTTTCCTGACCTTGGGGCCGCACGTTCTGCTGGGCGGTAAGCGGGTGCAGGAAACGCACCCGGCCGTCTGCGAGCACCTCGGTGTTTTCCTGCATCTCTACGCAGTCGGCGCCTTCGGGCAGCGGTGCCCCGGTGAAGATCCGCGCACAGGTGCCCGCTTGCAAAGCCGCCGGCGCATGGCCGGCGAAGATGCGTTGGCTGACCGCCAGAGGCTGATCGTGCAGGTCCTCCAGGCGCACGGCGTAGCCGTCCATGGCGCTGTTCGGCCAAGGCGGCAAGTCGAGGGTGGCAACCAGCGCCTGGGCCAGCACGCGCCCCTCGGCATCGCCCAGGGCGACCTCCTCGACTTCCTCGATAGGCGCCGCCTCGGCCAGCGCCAGCAGGCGCTCCAAGGCCTGCTCCACCGGCATCAAGGGCCGGCTAGCAGCCGCCTCAGCCACGACTTTCACAGGCCGGTGCCTGCTTCAAGTGAGCGACGAAATTGCACGGACGATGACGGGCGTCGAGTTGCTCGGCGAGAATGCCGTCCCAACCCGTACGCACCGCGTTGGTCGAACCGGGCAGGCAGCACACCAGGGTACCGTTGGCCAAACCTGCCAGCGCACGGGACTGCACGGTGGACGTGCCGATATCCGGCACCGATATCTGGCGGAACAGCTCGCCGAAGCCATCGACCTGCTTGTCCAGCAGGCACGCGACGGCTTCCGGGGTACTGTCGCGACCGGTGAAGCCGGTTCCGCCGGTGATCAGTACGACCTGCACAAGGTCATCGGCAATCCAAGTGGCGACCTGGGCGCGAATCTTGTACAGGTCGTCCTTGAGCAGCACGCGCTCAGCCAGCCGGTGCCCGGCAGCGGTGAGCCGGTCGACGAACAGTTGGCCAGAAGTGTCGGTGTCGAACGCACGGGTATCGCTGACCGTCAGCACAGCGATGTTCAGCGGCACGAAGGGAGTATCTGCCTTGGCTTTCATGGTAATCCGTCATGCGGGAAGGAAAGCGCCCGTTATAGCACAAGGCCGCCTCCGTCCTGGATCGGTATCCACGCGATTGTCCTTGCACTGCACGCCACGAGGAACTTTGCATGCTCAGGTAGCGTCAGAGGCACATCATGCACCATCGAAATGGAGACACACGATGATCCAACGGACCCTCCCCGCCTTCCTGCTTGCCCTGGGCCTGGCTGCCGTCGCCGGTTGCGCATCGCCCACCGTCATCACGCTGAACGATGGCCGCGAGATTCAAGCCGTGGACAAACCTTCCTACGACGAAGACTCCGGCTTCTACGAATTCGAGCAGCTCGACGGCAAGCGTGCACGCATCAACAAAGACCAGGTGCGGACTGTCAAAGAGCTCTGATTCGCACCGTGTTTGAGGCAAAGGCCCTTTACACAACAAGGGCTTGCGTAAAAAAAGGCGATGCAGTAGGATTTTGCCCATCGGAGTGTAGCGCAGCCAGGTAGCGCGTCTCGTTCGGGACGAGAAGGCCGCAGGTTCGAATCCTGTCTCTCCGACCAAATCCTTCGAAAAGCCCGCCTCGTGCGGGTTTTTTGTTGCCTGTGGAAAGTATGAAACACCGCTTGTTCATCCTGTTGGAACTCTCGAAGGGTCAGCGCGATCGCATGCCGAGTGAGCACAGTGCCTATAGCTCATCGATCTAATTGGGGCACTGGAGCTTTCTCGTGCTTTCTGTTGGACTGTACGTGTCGTGATACCGAGGGAACTGTCACAGGTCAGTCACGGCGAGCGTTTAGTCTGAGCTTGCAACCTGAAGAGGAGACAGGAAATGAGCTTGCAACATAGCAGCGACACCGTTAAGAACGCCCAGCACACTCAACATCAGGTGTGCGGCTCGATCATCGATGCCCAAGGCCGCGAAATTCCGATCACCGAGCAGATGATCCAGAAGGCCTGCAAGGAGCTGGAGGAAAGCCGAGTGGAAAAGATCCGCCAGGCTTGAGCCTCACCGAATTGCTTACACCCGGCGCCCGCGCCGGGTTTTTCATTTCTGGCGGGCCGGAAACGCTCTCAGAACAATCGAGGACGTTTTTGTACACGAAATACCCCTAAAGCTTTGCCAGGTACGCGCCGAAACAGGGTAGATAGCCTGTGGCCAGTTTTACGGCGGGCCACGCCCTGCGTGTTTTCCCACGAATGGTTCGTCCCGATGAAGATAAAAAATAAGCTGGTGATTGCGTTCGTTCTGGTGGCATTTATCCCGGTGGCCTTGGTCGGCGCCATCTCCGTGCTGAACATTCGCACCGAGGCCGTCGATCAGTTCATCGATGGCAGCACCCGTGAGATTCGTCAGATCGACGGCAACATGCGCCAGTTCTTCGACGGGACCCTGCAGAACGTCGAGCAGATGGCGACCGACCCCTTCTACACCTCGGTCAGCACCCTGAAGGACTACACCGCGGCCGACGCCGCCAGCCGCCCACTCCCCGCCTCCGCTCAACAGGTCATCGACGCCTTCTCCCGCTACGGCACCACCCATCCGGCCGCCGCGATCCTCTCCATCGGCCTGGAAGACGGCACCTACGCCAAATGGCCAGACGACCCCAAGCTCGCCAGCTATGACCCACGTACCCGCCCCTGGTACAAGGCCGCCATGGCTGCACCGGGCAAGACCGTGCGCACGGCGGCGTACTACTACGACAAAGATGACGTCGCCCTGGTCGGCACGGCCCGCACCCTCAATGACGCTGCCGGCAAGCCCAAGGGCGTGTTCGTGGTCAGCGTGTCACTGAAGAATCTCACCGAGCTGATCAAGAGCATCAAGCTGGGCGACAGCGGCTATGTGATGCTGATCGAGAACGGTACGGTGCTGGTCGATCCGCGCGATGCCAGCCACGGTTTCAAGCAGCTCAAGGACCTCGGTGCGCCTTATGCGCAACTGGCGGCCACCGAACAGGGCTCGACCGAGGTGGTGATCGACGGCGTGCGCTACATGGCCAACGTCTGGACCTCGCCGGTGCTCGGCTGGCGCTTCGTCGGTCTGATCGAATATAGCGAAGTGATGGGCGCCGCCACCTCCATGACCTACCTCACGATCGTCATCGTGCTGGTATTGGCGCTGGTCTTCGCATTGATCGCCGCTGCGTTCTCGCGAGTCATCGTCAAACCCATCGGCCAAGTGAGTACCGGCCTGCAGCAAATAGCCCAAGGTGAGGGCGACCTGCGCCGCGACCTGGTGGTACAAGGCAAGGACGAAACCGCCGAGTTGGCCGGCTGGTTCAACAAGTTCCTCGCCGCGATCCGCCAGCTGATCCAGCACATCGGCGCCGCGTCCGGTAACTTGCATGAAGCCTCTCGCGCCAACAGCGAGCTGGCCGGCAGCATGAATGAAGCCGCCGGTCGCCAGCGCGAAGCCGTGGAACTGGTCTCCACCGCCTTCAACGAAATGGTCGCCACCGCCAACGAAGTGGCCCGCTCGTGCAGCAGTGCGGCGGGCGCTGCAGAGAACGGACATCGTCGGGTGGCCGAGGGCAAGCAGCAGATCGAACAGACCACCGACAACGTCAACCGCCTGGGCACGCGCCTGAGCGAATCGTCGCAGGCGATGGTCGAACTCGAAGAAGGCAGCCGCAACATCAACCAGATTCTCGGCACCATCCGCGCCATCGCCGAACAGACCAACCTGCTGGCGTTGAACGCAGCGATCGAGGCCGCCCGCGCTGGCGATCAGGGCCGTGGCTTCGCGGTGGTCGCCGACGAAGTGCGGGCACTGGCCAAACGCACCGCCGACTCCACGGGTGAAATCGATCAGTTGCTCAACGCGCTGGGCAACAAGACTCAAGAAGTGTCGCAGAAGATGGACAGTTGCCTGGACCTGTCGCGCGCCAGCGTGTCATCGATCGAAAGCGCGCGCGACAGCTTCGAGGGCATCCAATTGTCGGTCAACGAGATCCGCGACCAGAACCTGCAGATTTCCGCCGCAGCCGAGGAGCAGCACAGCGTGGCCGAGGAGATCAACCGGCATATCCAGCAGATCTACGACGAGGCGCGCCTGGTCGAGGGTCTGGCCAGCTCGGCGCAATCGGACTCCGGGCGGTTGTCGCAGTTGTCGGAAGAGCTCAACGGCCTGGTCGGACGCTTCAAGTCCTGACCCCGACTCAGTAGCCCACAGCGCGCTCTTCGACACACAGAGGAGCGCGCTGACCGTAGACGGCACCGGTCACGGCGCCCACAACGCCCATGATCAGGCAGAAGCCTACGCACACCCAGGGGCTCCACGGCATCAGGGCGATCAACGCCAAGGGCGTGGTACTGGCCCACAGCGCATAGGCCAGGTTGTAGGTGAAGGAGATCCCGGACACGCGGATCTGCGCCGGGAACAGCCCGACCATCACCGACGGCACCACGCCCACCACGCCGCAGCTCAGACCCGCCAGCGCATAGGCCAGCCAACTCCAGCCCCACTGCCCCATGAGGCTCGCATACAAGAGGCCAATGCCCAGCGGCAGGACCAGGCTGTAGAGCATCAGCGCGCGCCAAGCACCGATGCGGTCGACCAGCAGTCCGGCCAGCACGCAGCCGATATTGAGAAAGACGATCCCGACGCTGCTCAAGGCGAAAGTTCGCCCGGCATCGATGCCAAATCGCTGCTGCATCACGGTGGGGGTAATCACCACCAGCACCACCACCGCCGAGGTCAGCACGCAGGTCAGCAGCGCCGCTGGGATCAGCGAACGTCGGTGCTCGGTCAACACGCTGCGCAGCGGGAACGCCACGGGCGGCGTCTGGCGTTCGCGCAGGGCCAGGAAGACCGGCGTCTCGCTCAACCACCGGCGCAACCATACGCCGAGCACGCCGAACACGCCGCCAAGCACGAAGGGATAGCGCCAGGCAAATTCGAGGATTTCCTGCGGGCTATAGAGTCGGGCCAAGAGCGTGGCGACCAACGCCCCGAGCAGGTAGCCGAAGGTCAGGCCTGCCTGGAGAAAGCCCAATGCATAGCCACGTCGACCCGGTGGCGCATGCTCGGCGACGAAAGCCCAGGCGCTGGGCACCTCGCCACCGACGGCGGCGCCCTGCAGGATGCGCAGGGCCAGCAGTAGCAGCGGTGCGGCGTAGCCGATGTCGGCGTAGGTGGGCATCACGCCGATCAGCAGGCACGGCAGCGCCATCATCAGAATGCTCAGGCTGAAAACGCGCTTGCGGCCCAGGTGGTCGGCGAAATGGGCCATGAGAATGCCGCCCAACGGGCGCGCCAGATAACCGGTGACGAAGATCCCGAAGCTCTGCAATAGCCTTAGCCACTCGGGCATCTGCGGCGGGAAGAACAGTTGGCTCAGGGTCAGGGCGAAGAAAACGAAAATGATGAAATCGTAGATTTCCAGCGCCCCGCCGAGGGCTGCCAGGCCCAGGGTCTTGTGGTCCCTGCGGCTGAAACGGGGGGCTCTAGGGGGGGCGATGGGGGTCATTGGGATCTGCTGAGCTGGTGTTTGGGGGGCACAGGATAGCAAAAGCTGAAAAGCGGGGGTTTTTGGGGGCTGCTTGTCTTGGGGTGAATATCCATTGGCTTTGGTGAGGCTTAGTCACCTTTTCGCCTTTACGGCGACCCCCTTTTTTTCTTGGAAAAAAGGGGGGCAAAAACCGCTTGCTCCCGCATCCGGCCCCTTCGCTGCGCTGCGGGGTTCCCTCGCGCCGGTGGCACTCCGGGGGTACCGCGCTTAGGGGCCATCCATGGCCCCAAGCGCTTGACGGGCATCCATGCCCGTCAACCCCCTCCGTGCCACCTCTGCTCGGCCTCCTGAAGTCGCGATGGGCGGCGCCTGAACTGGCGCGCGATTAGAAGCAGGGCGGTGGGGCAGATGTTCTGGAGCGCTGCGCGATCAAATCGCCGTTGCCGTTGCCGTTGCCGTTGCCGTTGCCGTTGCCGTTGCCGTTGCCGTTGCCGTTGATCTTGATCTTAGTGCGCGGTAGTTCAAACACCGCCCATCGCGACCTCAGGAGGCCGAGCATAGGCGTTGCGCAGGGAGGTGACGGGCATGGATGCCCGTCAAGCGCTTGGGGCCAGGACGGCCCCTAAGCGCGGTCCTCCCGGAGCGACGCCGGCGCGAGGGAACCCCTGCGCGCAGCGCAGGGGCCGTATGCGGGAGCAGGCGGTTTTTGCCCCTCTTTTTTCCAAGGAAAAAAAGAGGGTCGCCGTAAGGGCGAAAAGGTGACTAAGCCCCACCAAAGCCAACGGATAAGCCCCCCGCCAGGGAAAATCACCGATCCCACCCCCGAATCCGCCCCCGACAATGCTTCATGGCATTAACGATATGCTTCTCGACCATCCCCTGCGATATCCCAAGCCGCGCCGCGATCTCCCCATGCGACAACCCCTCAAGCTTGCGCAGCAAAAAGCATTCCCGGCACGTCCCGCTCAGTTCATCCAGCGCCCGCCGCACCATCGCCAATCGCTGCTCAAGATGCAGTTGCTGCGAAGGCGCCGGACTGTGCCAGCGCTCATCGTCCTCCAGCACTTCCAGCGGCTCGACCTGCCGCACCAACTGCCGCCGATGCCTGTCGATGACCAAATTCAGCGCCGTACGATAGAGGAAGGGGCGAGGCCGTTCGATCGGCGGCTGACCGCTGCGCTCAAGCAACCGAACCCAGACATCGTGCGCCACATCCTCGGCCGCATGCCGACTGCCCAGCCGCGCGCAGAGAAAGCTCAACAGTTCGCGATAGTAATGTTCCACCACGGCCTTCGCTTCTCCTCCAGGCAACACCGATAAAGTTGAGAATGCGCATCGGTGATATCAGTGTGACATATTACAAATTACACCCATTCTCAGCAACGCAGCCCACCCGGTCCGCTAAATCCCGGTGCACAAGGTTCGTCTATCGGTGACGTTCGTATGTGCCTGCACGCCATGCCACGCCTCATACCTCCGCCTGGAAGTCTGCAATGAGACGCACCTCCCCGCTCCCCCGTCGACTGCTGCTCGGCGCCCTGAGCCTGCTGGCACTGGGTACTCTGCTGGCCTGGAAAACCCTGCCCCTCGGCGCACCATCGCTGAGCACCGTGCCCGTCACCCGCGCCGACATCGAAAGCAGCGTCACCGCACTGGGCACCCTGCAGCCGCGTCGCTACGTCGATGTCGGCGCCCAGGCCTCCGGGCAAATCCGCACGCTGCACGTCGAAGCCGGCGACCAGGTGAAAAAGGGCCAACTGCTAGTGGAAATCGACCCGTCCACCCAACAGGCGCGCCTGGATGCCGGACGCTATTCGATCGAGAACCTCAAGGCCCAGTTGGCCGAGCAGCGCGCACAGCACCTCTTGGCCCAACAACAGGTCAAGCGCCAGCAAGATCTGGCTCGCGCCGGTGCCACACGCGAAGAGGACGTGCAGCGCGCTCAGGCGGAATTGAAAGTGACCCAGGCCCGGATCGACATGTACCAGGCGCAGATCCTCCAGGCCCAGGCCAGCCTGCGCAGCGACGAAGCCGAGCTTGGCTACACACGCATCTACGCGCCGATGGACGGCACCGTGGTGGCGGTCGATGCCCGTGAAGGCCAGACGCTCAACGCCCAGCAGCAGACGCCGTTGATCCTGCGCATCGCTCGGCTGTCGCCGATGACCGTCTGGGCCCAGGTTTCGGAGGCGGATATCGGCCAGGTCAAACCGGGCATGACCGCCTACTTCACCACCCTGGCCGGTGGCAAGCGACGCTGGACCAGCACCGTGCGGCAAATCCTGCCGATCCCGCCCAAGCCACTCGACCAGAGCAGTCAGGGCGGTGGCAGCCCGACCAGCGCCAGCAGCGGCAGCACGGGCAGCAAAGTGGTGCAGTACACCGTTTTGCTTGATGTGGAGAATCCCGATGGCGCGCTCATGGCCGAGATGACCACCCAGGTGTTCTTCGTCGCCGGTCAAGCCCGCCAAGTGCTGACCGCGCCACTGGCAGCGCTGGACGATGCACCTGACGACAGCCTGCGCCTGGCCCAAGTGCTCAACCCGGACGGCAAGGTCGAACAGCGCCAGGTGCGCACCGGGCTCAGCGACCGCCTTCGGGTGCAGATTCTCGACGGACTGCGCGAAGGCGAGCACCTGGTCATCGGCGCGCCGCGCGCCAGTGGAGGCTGAATGAGTGCAGCGTTGATTGAGCTCGACGACATCCACAAAGTCTACGGCGGCATCGACTCCCCCGAGGTTCAGGTGCTGCGTGGCATCAGCCTGAGCATCCAACCCGGAGAATTCGTCGCCATCGTCGGCGCCTCTGGCTCGGGCAAGTCCACCCTGATGAACATCCTCGGCTGCCTCGATCGCCCGTCCAGCGGCCGTTATCGCTTCGCCGGACGCGATGTCGCCGAACTGGACAGCGACGAGCTGGCCTGGCTACGCCGCGAAGCCTTCGGCTTCGTGTTCCAGGGCTATCACCTGATTCCCTCAGGCTCAGCCCAGGAAAACGTCGAGATGCCGGCCATCTATGCCGGTGTGCCTGCCGACCAGCGCCATACCCGGGCTGCCGCCCTGCTCGAACGGCTGGGCCTGGCCAGCCGTACAGGCAACCGACCGCATCAGTTGTCCGGCGGCCAACAGCAACGGGTGTCGATTGCCCGCGCGCTGATGAACGGCGGCCATATCATCCTCGCCGACGAACCCACCGGAGCCCTCGACAGCCACAGTGGCGCCGAGGTGATGACCCTGCTCGACGAACTGGCGAGCCAGGGCCACGTGATCATTCTCATCACCCACGACCGAGAAGTGGCCGCGCGGGCGCGACGTATCATCGAGATTCGCGACGGCGAGATCGTCAGCGACTCGGCCAGCGCCGAGCCACCCACCGTGCCCGGCGTGCAGGCCGATGAGTTGCGCCGACGCCTAGACCGCGGTGCAAGCCTGCGCGGCGCTTGGAAAGGCGAGCTGATCGAGTCGCTGCAAGCGGCTTGGCGGGTGATGTGGATCAACCGCTTCCGCACCGCCTTGACCCTGCTCGGCATCGTCATCGGCGTGGCCTCGGTGGTGGTGATGCTGGCGGTCGGCGAAGGTAGCAAGCGCCAGGTGATGGCGCAGATGGCCGCCTTCGGCTCCAATATCCTCTACATCAGCGCCAAGCACGCCACCTCACGCGAAGCGGCCGGCCAGATCACCCTCGACGATGTCGCCGCCATCGGCGGCCTACCCCAGGTGCACCGCATCATGCCAGTGATCGGCGGCGAGCTGATGGTGCGCCACGGCAACAACAACCAGACGTTCTACGTGGGCGGCAACAACACCGAATTTCCACAGATCCTCAACTGGCCGGTCGTCCAGGGCAGCCTGTTCACCGAAGCCGATGAACAGCGCGGCGCGGCCGTGGCAGTGATTGGCCAGAAAGTCCGCGACAAGCTGCTGGCACCGGGCAGCGACCCGCTGGGCCAGTACCTGCTGATCGAAAATGTGCCATTCCAGGTGGTCGGCGTGCTCGCTGCCAAGGGCGCCAGCTCCGGCAATCAGGACAGCGACGAGCGCATCGTGGTGCCCTACTCGGCCGCTGCGACCCGCTTGTTCGGCTCGCGCGACCCCGAATACGTGATCATGACCGCCGCCGACTCGAGCCGGGTGTCGGAAACCGAGGCGGCCATCGACCAGTTGATGCGCAAGCGACGCCAAGGCAAGCGCGATTTCGACCTGACCAACGACGCTGCACTGATCCAGGCCGAGGCGCGCACCCAGAACAGCCTGTCGCTGATGCTCGGCGCGATTGCCGCCATCTCGCTGCTGGTCGGCGGCATCGGCGTGATGAACATCATGCTGATGACCGTGCGCGAACGCACCCGCGAGATCGGCATTCGTATGGCCACCGGTGCCCGTCAGCGTGACATCCTGCGCCAGTTCCTCACCGAAGCGGTGATGCTGTCGATGGTCGGCGGCGTCACTGGCATCGCCTTGGCCCTGGGTATCGGCGGCGCGCTGCTGCTGGCCGATATCGCCGTGGCCTTCGCCCTGCCCGCCATCCTCGGCGCCTTCGCCTGCGCCGTGATCACCGGTGTCGTGTTCGGCTTCATGCCAGCGCGCAAAGCCGCCCGACTCGACCCGGTCAAAGCCCTTACCAGCGTGTAGCCATGACATTGCCAAGCCGCATCAGCCTGCTGACCCTGAGCCTATGCCTCGCCGCCTGCGCCACTGCGCCTGCGCCGCAGACGCCGATAGAACTGCCGAGCACCTGGCAAGGGGCTGCCAATCCGACAGCCGCGCTGCCGGATCAAGCGTGGTGGCAAGCGTTCTCCAGCCAGGAACTGGACCGTTTGATCCTACGTGCCCGCGAAAACAGCCATGACCTGGCCGCCGCCGCTGCGCGCGTGCGCCAGGCCCAGGCCAGCACCGTGATCGCGGGAGCGCCGTTGTTGCCGGAGGTGCAATTCGGGGTGGACGGTAGCCGTCAGCGCCTGCTGCGTGGCGAAGGCAGCGATCGGCTCGATGCCTCGAGCAGCGAACGCACCAGCACCGCCTTCAGCACGCGCCTGAGCGCCAGCTACGAAATCGACTTCTGGGGCGGGCTGCGCGGCGTGCGTGACAGCGCCTTGAACACACTCCAGGCCAGCCGCTTCGACCGTCAGACCATCGAGCTGACCTTGACCAGTGCTGTCGCCGACAGCTACCTGCAAGGCCTGGCCCTTGAGGAGCAATTGCGCATCGCCCGCCTCAACCTGGCCAATGCCCGCGACGTATTGAACCTGGTCGAAGCACGCGAGCGTACCGGCGCGTCCACGCGCCTGGAACTGGCTCAGCAGCGCAGCCTGGTGGCGTCCCAGGAGCGGCAGGTGCCGCTGCTCGAGCAGCGCTGGAGGGACAACCGAGTGGCCCTGGCCATATTGCTCGGCGAGCCGGTACAGCGCCTGCGCACCGGCAGCGAATCGCTCGCCCAACTGAGCTGGCCGGTGATCGGCAGTGGCGTGCCCAGCGAGCTGCTCAGCCGTCGTCCCGACATCGCCGCTGCGGAAGCTCGCCTGGCAGCGGCCCGTGCTGACGTGCAAGTGGCCAGGGCGGCGCTGTTGCCGCGCGTGGTGCTCGGTGCCGAACTGGGCAGCGGCGCGCGAACCTTCGCCGACGTCCTCGACAGCCCGTTCTACACCCTGACCACCGCGCTCACCGCGCCGATCTTCGACCATGGGCGGCGCAGTGCCGAGCGCGACCGGGCCACGGCACGCCAGCAGGAGCTGCTGGAAACCTATCACCAACAGATCATCGCGGGCTTCGGCGACGTGGAGAAAGCACTGAACGCCATCGACGGCGTCGAGCGCCAACGCCAGTGGCAGGACCAAGAGGTGGAGCAGGCGCGCATCGCCTTCAGCCTGGCCGAGCAGCGCTACGCCGCCGGCGCCGAGACGCTGCTGACGGTACTGGAAACCCAGCGCACCCTGTACCAGGCCGAGGATCAGCAGGCCCAACTGCGCCTGGCTCGCCTGCAAGGCAGCGTGGCACTGTACAAGGCCTTGGGCGGCGGCTGGAGACTTTGAGGCAATGGACGCCGCCTGCAGGAGTGCGGGCGGCAAACACAGGGCGACACCCGCTGCTCAGGACAGGATGTTCCTCATCGACAGGTGCCGCGCATACCACGGCCGACGCGGCACACGGCGCAGCCACTGATCGAGCGAGTCCGGCTCGCCAAAGGTGATGCGCAGCGCCAGCTTCATCACCTCAGGGTCCATTTCGACGCTCTTGCCGGGACGAATACCTGGCAGTGTGCTGCAGCCATGGGTATCCGGGCCGAGCCAGGGATCGGCCACCTCGACCCAGGGCCCCGGCGCGAACCATTGCACGCCATTGACCTCCAGGCGGCGGACCTGGCCGGGATGGTGTCGCTCGTGGGCGCGATACCAGTCCTCGATGCGGTCGTCGATCCACCCATGAAAGCCCCAGAACACCGGGTGCACATGGGATGAAAACGGGTCGCCGAGAAAATCGTTCTCGCGCGCGAACCAGCGTCCGGCGAAGTCGTCCTGCTCACGCGCGAACGGCACCGGCACACCATTGGACGGATCGCGCGGCACCGACGCCCAGCACATGTGCAGCCAATCGTGCAGGTTCATTTCCAGCTCGGAACCGAAGGCGCCCAGGCTCAACTTGGACAGGTAAAGCGGGTCTTGGTACTGCGACTCCCACACCTGGAAGTTGCTGGTGAAGGTCTCGCCGGCCTTGATCGCCGACACCCACTGCCCATAGTCGTCGTCGCCTGGCGCTCGCCAGGGCGGCGGCACGCGGCAACCGTCGTGGTTGTCGAAGTAACGGGCAAAGCCTTGGCGATCGAACTCGACGCTGGGCTGCGGCAGCGGAAACTGCTGCCAGGACGGCAGGTCCTGCAACGCTCGGGCGGTGCCGAGCATGTGCCGGTGCATGAAGAGAAAGTCTACGCCCGAGCCATTACGGTGTTTGCGCGGCCCTCGGGCATCACGCTCGCGATCGCGCGGCCCCGGTTGCCAACCCAGGCCCCTGAGCGCGTTGCGTTTTTCGTCGGACATCTTGTGCCATTGGTCGCGACTGGCGTGCCAAAGCTGATGGAACAAGCGGTGCTCGGGACTGATCACCCAGGCTTGCATGGCCGTGTTGTAGGGCAGGCGTTCGCGGGCTTCGGGAAACAGGCGCTTGACGGCCACGAAGCGGCTGTCCGGCACGAGCAAGGTCAACGGGCGGTCCAGGCGCTGCAAGCGCCCGCTGAGCGTGCCACTGCCGGCGTTGGCGAATGCGCCCCAGACCTCGTCGAGGCTGGCCACGCACTCATAGCTCGGTCCGCCGCGCTGGCCGATGAGACGCCAGCGCACCTGGGCCGACGATGCGCCGACCAGGTCGCCCAACACCCGGTAGGCGGCAGGGCCTAGGCCACGCAGGCGCTCGCCGGTGTCGACGAAGCCGCGCAGGCCGCGCCCCTTGGTAGCGATGTCGAAAAACACCTCGACGCCCGCGCCCGGCAAACCCTCCAGGCCACCGTCGCGGCCCTCGAAACGAATGTCCCAGATCCCGCGCAGTTGGTCGGCCAGCCATTGCCCGGCCAGGTCGGCGAGCTCGACGCTGGCCTCGCCCGGGGTGACGACATCGTCCTGCGGATCGTGGGTCAGCACCTTGTGTGCATGATAGGCCGCGCCCCCCGCGGCCCCCGCCACTGCCAGGCCTGCGATGAATCCTCGTCGGGAAATGGTCATTGCGTCTCTGTCCGTTGCAGCCATGCTGCGGCCTCTATCCAAGCTAGAACGTACCCTGCGCCAGAAAATTTACCGGGGTCGGCAGGTGGTAATCGGCTACGGCCCGGCCGCTGACGCCGCCGCCTAGCATCGCAGCCTCATCCCCACAGGAGCAGTGCCGATGCCAGCCCCTCACCCCTCCCCGACCCTTGATTTCATCCATGCCCGCCTGCCTGCATGGATGCACAGCGCCACACCGGGGCAACGCGACCTGCTGCAACGGCGCGTGCAAGACAGCGTCAACGCTGCCCGGAGGGTGCGCGAGGTGCTCGCCCAGGTGCAGGATATCGACAGCTTCTGCCGCCCGTTGCTGATCGAGGCGCTCGCCAGTTGGTATCCAGACACACCGCTGCCTGCGCCTGAACAAGGCATCGTGCAACGCCGCGACCCCGTGCGTGAAAGCACGTGGCTGGAAGCGGCCCTGCAGAATTTCGATGCTAGCGAGCCGATCTCGCTGCATGTCTCGGCCCAAGACCTGCGTCCGCTGCCATTGGACAGCGCGCGGTTCGTCAAAGGCGTGCGCAACCTGGACCTGGGATGGCGCTACCAGAATCATCTGCGCGAGCATCTGGATAACGACGACTACCGTGGACGGCTGCTGCAGCAAGACCGAAGTGCATTCGCCGCCGAGCTACTGCTCGCCGTACTGGAGCAGCGCATCGACAGCCGCGGTCAGATGCTGGGCGACGCCGTGCTGTCTGGACAATTCGACTTGCCGATGGCCGATGGCCAAAGCAGACGGCTGCAGTGTGCGTATTTGAGCGTGTTCGGCATCCCGCTGCACGGCCCGCTGCTGATTCGCCTGGAACCTCGCGACGCGACCGAACCCTGCTTGCTCTATCTGCCGGGGGCGCCAGGCGAATCCCTGCACCAGTACCCGTCGATGCAGGCGCTGGGCAGCGCGCTGACCCGCAAGCTCTGGAAAGCGGACGTTCGTCGCTACTTCGCCGGCTTCGTCAGCCACAAGCAGTTCACGCTGTTCGCCACGCGCCTGCGCCAGGCGCTGTATCCGCTCTACCCCTATAGCACGGTGCGGCACGACCCGGTCCTGGAGAAGGGCCAGGCGATCAGTTGGCTGGAGCGTGCGTTTCCCTCGCCGCACAGTATCTGGCAGCCAACACTGGACAAGAATGCGCGATTGCCCTGGACCTGCGGGCTGTGGCCCGGCGACCCGTTCGCTGCGCGTGCCCGGCAGAACGTCGTCCGCGCGTTGACGGATGCAGCCACCCTGGCCGTCCCCGTTGCCGAGCGTAACGCCGCCGCTCAGCGCGAGCGCCTGGAGGGGTGGTTGCAGTTGGGTATCAATGTCGCCAGCCTGGCCGGGTTGTTCGTTCCGGCCCTGGGCACGGTGATGATGGTCGTCGGATCTGCACAGGTGGTGGACGAGTTCCTCGATGGCGTTCACGCGCTCAATGAAGGCGACAGCGATGCCGCCATCGCGCACCTGTTCGGCGTATTCGACAGTCTGATCACCTTCGCCGCTCTGGGCGCTGCGGCCCGCTACGTCGAGGTCGAAGGCCCGTTGCAGGATTGGCACTTGCTGGAACACCAGGGCAGGCAACGCCTGTGGAACGGCGACACGACATTGTTCGCGGCTAATCGCCCTTGGCCGTCAGGGACCAACGTCTCTGCCGATGGTTTGCTGCACTGGCAAGGCCGGCAATGGCTGGAGATCGACGCCAAGGCTTATGCGCTGGGCCGTGACACCGATGCGCGCTGGCGTTTGAACAATCCTGCCGGAACCCACACCGTCGCACCCGCGTTGAGAGGACATAGTGCGAGCGTGCCGGTATTCGAACACGAAAATCCCTTGGCCTGGGATCGACAGACCTTGCTCAGGCGTCTGACACCGATCAGCACGGGGCTCGACGACGCCAACCTGGAACGGGCGCTGCGTTGCAGCGGTTACAGCGAAGCCGAAGTAAGACAACGGGTGGTCGATCATCAGCCGCTGCCCGCCCTGCTTCTGGACAGCCTGCAAACCCAAGGCGCCAGCGGCTTGAGTGACGCCGTACCGCTCGGCCCTGAGGCCGAGGTGCTGGCCCGGCATTTTCCGTCGCTCAGCGAGCGGGTCCGCAGCGAGTTGCTGGCCAGCGCCCAGCACGACGACCTGGGCCAACTGCAACGCAGCCAGCGGCTGCCGCTGGCGATTGGCGAATCGGCTCGGCTGTACCTGCGCAATGCCCGCCTCAACCGCGCCTTGAGCGCCTTTCAACTCGATACGGGCGCGTACGCTGACCGCGACCTGATCGTCCTGCGCCAGTTGCAACGCTTACCAGGCTGGAGCGGGAACACCCGGGTAGAACTGCGCGAACAACGCCTCGCCGGTCGCCTGCTGGCGGCCGCCGGCCCGCAGGAAGGGGCCTGCAAAGTGATCGTGCGCGATGGCAGTCGCTACCGCCCCTTCGATGAAACCGGCCTCACCCTCGGCAACGACACCGACCTATTCCAGGCCTTGCTGCAGGCGCTGCCGGACGCCGAGCGCGTCACTCTGTCCATCGACATCCACCAGCCACAGCGCCTGAGCGATGTCCTATTCGACTTGGCCGCCAACGACCGCGAAGGCTGCGCCCAAGCGCTGGGCATGCAGCCCATCCGTCCTCTGCTGCGCCTGCCGATGCGTCAACCCGGCGATCTACGCCTGGGCTACCGCCTCAGCGGTCGCGGTCGAGGTTGGGTCGACCCCGATGCGCTGTTCGACGAGCTGTATCCCAGTACGCCTGAAGACGACCGCCAGGCCCTTCGTAACCACCTGCGCCAGCAGGCGGGCGCCGCGCCCCATGCCTTCTCGCGCCTGCTGCTGGAACTGCGCGAGGATTACCGGCGTCTGAACAGCGCATTGGAATTGTGGGTGGAGGAACCGCACACCCCGCCACTGGAAAACCCCGAGGCTCGGCGCACGGCGCGCATCGCTTTCGCCCAGAGCATACGCCAGGCCTGGCGGCGCGAAGCGCCCATGCATGGATTGGGCGGTTTCGACCGCTTGGTGCTGCATCTGAACGCCAGCCGCGTTGGCAGACTGCCGAACTTGCCAGGCCCTCTGACCCAGGTTCGATCATTGAGCCTGGTAAATCTGGACGGTGGCCAAACCTCGAACCTGGGTGGTTTTCTCGAGGCGTTCCGCGCCGTACGCCACCTAGACCTCTCATCCTGCCTGCTGGGTCGTCTGCCTGCGCAGCTCGGCAGGCTGAGGGCGTTGGAGAGTCTGGTGCTGGCGGAGAATCTCATCGATCTACAGATCGCGGAGAACGTCGAGGTCATTGCCCGGCTGACCCGGCTGCGCCAACTCAATCTGACGGACGCAATCTCCCACCTGCCGGTCACGGCCCTGCAACGCTGGGCGCAACTGCCGCGTCTGGAAGCGCTGCAAATCGAATCCAACAACCTCAATCTCGACGTGGCCCAACTGCAGGCGCTGGAACAGTGGCCGGCGCTGCGGGCGCTCAGCCTGCGAGACAACAGCATCCACCTGACCGTGCAGAGCCGCGATGCGCTGGCGCGACTCAACCGTCTCGAACAGCTCTATCTGAGCGACAACCCTCTGGAGCTGACACCCGTTTTCACCGGCTGGACACGCCTGGAATTGCTGGACCTGCAGGACACTTCGATCTTCGAATGGCCGGTGGGCCTCACGGCACTGCTCGACCAACGTCCCTTGCGCCTTCGCCAAATCGACCTGAGTGACAATCTGCTGACCGAAATCCCCCCCCTGGCGGGCACCCAGTTCGCCCAGGCCGTCGCCGCAGAGGAAGGGACGCTCTACAACTTCGACAGCAACCCGCTGGATGAGCAAAGCCTGCAACGCCTGACCGATGCCGGTCTGTCCGCTTCTCCGGACTACCCGATGCAAAATGGCTGGTATTTCGACTGGCCGATGGATCTGCTCGACCATATCTCCGACACCGCTGGGCACCCCCAGTGGCAACCGCTCTACGCGCTGTTCGCACGGATGCCCGACACCGCCGAGTACCAGCAGCATCCGGCACAGGTGATCCAGCGCATGCAGCAGGTGGTGCGCTTGCTCAGCGAGCCTGTCCAGCCGGGCGCCGAGGGTGGCTGGGGGCGGGCCGAGCTCTTGCAGCAGATCAGCGCACGCCTGGAAGATGCGGCACAGACCTGTGTCGACCAGGCCAGCCTGTTGTTTCAGCAGACAGAAACCGATGTATTGATGTGGCATATGTTCTCGCACGCCGGCCCGTCGGCGGACGATGCCCAGGCCTTGCTCGGCAGTGCGCTTGGGGTGTTGCGCCAGCACCTGCTGGATGAGCGTATCGCCCGCCTCTACGACGCTCGAGTCGCCCGTAGACGGGCCCTGGCCGAGGCTCGTGACACGGGGCGGGCCACTCAACCTCCGCCTCTGCATCCCGATGACGACCTGGACGACGCCAGTTTGGGGGCAGCCAATTTCCTGATCGATGAGATCGAAATCCAACTCGATGCCAGACGGCGCCTGCAGGCACGCCTGGGACTGCCGCCGCAGCCGCAGGCAATCGCATTCGGGTATCTGGCGCAGCTGAGCGAGGCGACCGTCGAGCGGCTGGGGGCTGCGATACTGGCGGAGGTCGATGCCCAGCGCTTCAGCGATTGGGCGGTGCAGCAGCCGCTGTGGCGCGACTGGATCCAGCGTCTGCATCAGCCTGCCTTTCAGGCCCAGGAGCAGGCCTGGGAGGGCGCCGTGGACTATCACTCCAGCCTTAGCGAGGCCACTGAGCAGGTGGGGGCCTATGAAGGCGCGGTGGTCGCCGAGCCCTACCTGGTCGCGCTCGAACAGCACCTGGGGGATATTCCGGGGTTGCGGTGGCGGGTGGATGGGGTGGTGCAGAGGGTTGATCTGGTGTCTGGGCGGTATGCCAATGAGGGGGAGGTGTATCGGCGGGCCAGTGAATTGTTAGTAAGTAGTCGGGCGATTGCGTTGGATGGGCTGGTTCGGGAGATTACCTGGGCTATGGTTGATAGGGGGTGATTTGGTTTGTTTGCTTTGGCGAGGGGGGTGGTTTCCGGGGCGAATATTCGGATTTTGGGGTGAATATTCGGACTCTGGAGTGAATATCCGGATTCTGGAGTGAATATCCGGATTCTGGGGTGAGGCTGAGTCACCTTTTCGCCTTTACGGCGACCCCCTTAATGAGATGGTCACCCCCGGCACCCTACGAGGCGTACGCTTTCGTAGGGTGTTTTTACTTCGGAGACCGTCATCATGAGCAACGTGACCCTGATCGGCATCGACATCGGCAAACATACCTTCCACCTACACGCCCAGGAAAAGTCCGGCAAAGAAGTGTTGCGCAAGAAATGTTCAAGGCCTCAGATGATGCGGTTTCTGGCCAATCATCCCCCTTGCACGGTAGTGATGGAGGCCTGTGCCGGCTCACACTGCCTGGCGCGAGAAATCAAAGCGATAGGGCATGAAGCAAAGCTGATTTCACCTCAGTTCGTTAAGCCTTTCGTCCAGGGCAACAAGAATGACTTTGTCGATGCGCAAGCCATCTGTGAAGCCGCTTCCCGACCTTCCATGCGCTTTGTGACGCCAAAATCGCCTGAGCAGCAGACGCTCTCTGTTTCTCATCGGATGCGTGAATCACTGATTCGCGACCGGACCAAAACGGTGAACCAGATGCATGGTTTCCTGCTCGAGTTCGGCGTCAGCCTGCCAACGGGACTGGCGGTGATCAAACGCCTCGCTTCAGTGCTTGAAGAGCACGACCTGCCTGTACGCCTCGTCGCACTGCTGCAGCGCCTGCATGATCACTTCGTCTACCTGACCGAGCAGATCAAGCTGCTGGATGAAGAGCTGGCAAGCCAGCTGGCTGACGATGATCTGGGTAGTCGCTTGCTGACTATTCCGTGTGTCGGGCCGATCACCGCCAGCCTGCTGGCCGTAGAAATGGGAGATGCTCGGCAGTACGGCAGCAGTCGTGATTTTGCAGCATCCGTAGGCTTGGTCCCCAGGCAATACAGCACCGGCGGCAAGCCGGCTTTGCTGGGAATCAGCAAACGTGGCGACAAGAACCTTCGGCATTTGCTGGTGCTCTGCGCCCGTGTCTACATGCTTCGTTTGAAGTACCAGAGTGGCCCATTGGCCGACTGGGTACGTACGCTATCAACACGACGCCACTCCAACGTGGTGGCCTGCGCGTTGGCCAACAAACTGGCACGCATCGCGTGGGCCATTGCCACTCGACACTCGCAATATGAAACGGAGCCAGGCGCGCTGAACGCCTGACCCCGTTGTGCTGCACCGAGTTTTACCATCAGGTTTTGCGATAGCTGAACAACGGATGAAATAAACGGCCGATCGGCCTGGCGATGATCCTGGAAGAAAAATTGGCTCTCAGAAGCCGCTTACTTTATTAGGATCGCCAGGTGCGAATACTCATCGTGGCGCGGGATACCAGCCCAATCGACGCCGGATAGATTTACGCAAGCCATCCATTTCACCCAATGATCAGTATTGCAAAAAAGGGGGTGACCATAGATTTTTTCTTGGAAAAAAGGGGGGCAAAAACCGCTTGCTCCCGCATCCGGCCCCTGCGCTATGCGCAGGGGTTCCCTCGCGCCGGCGTCGCTCCGGGAGGACCGCGCTTAGGGGCCGTCCTGGCCCCAAGCGCTTGACGGGCATCCATGCCCGTCACCTCCCTGCGCAACGCCTATGCTCGGCCTCCTGAGGTCGCGGTTGGCGGTGTTCGAGCTACCGCGCACCAAGATCAAGATCAACGGCAACGGCAACGGCAACGGCAACGGCAACGGCGATGACGATGGCGATGGCGATGGCGATGGCGATGGCGATGGCGATTCGATCGCGCAGCGCTCCAGAACATCTGCCCCCACCGCCGTGCTTCTAAGCGCACGCCAGTTCAGACGCCGCCCATCGCGACCTCAGGAGGCCGAGCAGAGGTGGCACGGAGGGGGTTGACGGGCATGGATGCCCGTCAAGCGCTTGGGGCCATGGATGGCCCCTAAGCGCGGTACCCCCGGAGTGCCACCGGCGCGAGGGAACCCCGCAGCGCAGCGAAGGGGCCGTATGCGGGAGCAGGCGGTTTTTGCCCCTCTTTTTTCCAAGAAAAAAAAGAGGGTCGCCGTAAGGGCGAAAAGGTGAATCAGCCTCACCCAAGCCAACGGATATTCACCCCAAAAGAACTAGCCCCCAAACAAGCCCCATCAAAAAATTCATCAGCCCACACCCCCGTACTAGAGCCCCACCCAAGAAACATCCCGCAACTGGTCAGACCGGTCAAACCAAAACCTCTTGCCACCCCCACCCACCAGCGCTTACATTCGACCCCGCACTGGACAAACCGGTAAGACCACAATAATTAAGTCCCGCGCTCTTTCGCCCGCACTCCCCTGGGGGCATCGAAGCAGGGACACCGAATCAGAGATCCCTCCCATGCTCAAATGGTGCTCGCGTTCGATCTTCCTCCAAGTTGTCCTGGGCCTGGCCCTCGGCATTGTCTGCGGTCTGAGCTTCCCTGACCTCTCCCTGCAACTCAAACCCCTCGGTGACGGCTTCATCAAGCTGATCAAGATGCTCATCGGCATCATCGTGTTCTGCGTGGTGGTGACGGGCATCTCAGGCGCAGGCGACCTGAAGAAGGTCGGCCGCATCGGCCTGAAGTCGGTGATCTATTTCGAGATCCTCACCACCATCGCCTTGGTCATCGGGCTGGTGCTGGCCTTCTCCACCGGCATCGGCCAAGGCGCCAACATCCACCTCGACCAGCTCTCCAGCGCCGATGCCGGAGCCCTCGCTGACCGCGGCGCACACCTGCATGGGGCCACAGCGTTCTTCATGGACCTGATCCCCACCTCAGTGATCGGCGCCTTCGCCGACAACAACATCCTCCAAGTCCTGCTGTTCGCCGTGCTGTTCGGCAGCGCCCTGAACCTGGTCGGTGAATCCGCCTCGGGCATTTCCCGACTGATCAACGAACTCAGCCACGTGATCTTCCGCATCATGGGCATGATCGTGCGCCTGGCGCCGATCGGCGTGTTCGGCGCCATCGCCTTCACCACCAGCAAATACGGCCTGGAATCGCTGCAGCATTTGGGCGGGCTGGTCGCGCTGTTCTACATCACCTGCGCAGGCTTCGTCCTGCTGGTGCTGGGCACCGTGATGCGCGTGTCGGGCCTGAAGATGATTCCCTTCCTCAAGTACCTGCGCGAAGAGCTGACCATCGTGCTGGGAACCGCTTCCTCCGATGCCGTGCTGCCCCAGGTCATGCGCAAGCTCGAACACCTGGGTATCGGCAGCTCCACCGTCGGACTGGTGATCCCCACCGGCTATTCGTTCAACCTCGACGGCTTTTCGATCTACCTGACCCTGGCCATCGTCTTCATTGCCAACGCCACCGGTACGCCGCTGGCCATGACCGACCTGCTGACCATCCTGCTGGTGTCACTGGTGACCTCCAAAGGCGCCCACGGCATTCCCGGCTCCGCGCTGGTGATTCTGGCGGCGACCCTCACCGCCGTACCGGCGATCCCAGTGGTGGGCCTGGTGCTGGTACTGGCGGTGGACTGGTTCATGGGCATCGGCCGCGCGCTGACCAACCTGGTCGGCAACTGCGTCGCCACCGTGGCCATCGCCCGCTGGGAGAAAGACATCGACATGGAGCGGGCCAACAACGTGCTGTCCGGCAAGCCGGGTTTCGCGCCGCTGCCCCGTAAACCAGGCCAGGCCCATCAGCAGGAGTTCTGAGCAGGCCAGGGCCGACGCCCGACGTCGGCCCGCAGGCAGCAAGACTCAAGCCTCAATCGGGGAAAGCACCGTGATCAGTTCATCGACCGTCGTCACCGCCGTGGTGGAAAAACTGCGCAGCGCCCTGGCCCGTGGCCAATGGCGCAGCGGTCAAATGCTGCCCGGTCAGCGCGAGCTGGCCGAGCAGCTGGGTATCAGCCGCCCAAGCCTGCGTGAAGCGCTGACTGTGCTGGAGACCCTCGGGCTGGTGCGGGCCATGCCGGGCAAGGGCGTGCTGGTGCTAGACGCCGACCTTGCTCTGGTCTCGGTCAGCGACAGCGTCGGCGCCGCCAGCCTGGCCGACGTTCTGGAGCTGCGCTACACCCTCGAGCCCTTCATCGCCGGGCTGGTTGCGCAAGCGGCCGGCAGCCAGGACATCGGCCAGTTGCGTTTGACCCTGATGGACCTGCGCGAGGCCGTGGACGCCAGCGATAGCGAGGCCGGCGTAGTGGCCTACATCGCGTTGCACGAAGCGCTGTTCGCGCTGACCACCAACCCAATCTTCCAGAGCGTGGTGCAGCAGACCAGCAATGCCCTCAAGCAGAGCGCGGCGATGCTGCGCGACTCGCCCGAACACTTCGCCGCGCGGCTGGAAGAAAACGAAGCGGTGGTGCGTGCGATCCGTGCGCGCAACAGCGCCGAGGCCAGCGCTCAGATGCGCCGGCACATCCTCGCCGAAGGCCTGCGCATGGGCATCGAGCTGAACATTCCGGACGAGCATCCGGCTCCGGACCATTGACCCAGGAGAGCGACCATGACTGCGTTGGCCCATCCATCGCGCTTGCCCCAGTTGATCAAGACCGGCGAAGGCCGACTGGGTGCCGAACAGATCTATCCGCGACTGTTCGACGCCATCCTCGAACAGCGCCTGCCGCCGGGCAGCGCTTTGCCCGAACAGGCCCTGGGCAATGCATTCGGCGTCAGTCGCACCGTCATCCGCCGCGTCCTCGGTCGCCTGGCCGACCAGCAGGTGGTGGTCCAACGGCCCAGTCACACCGCGCACTTGGCCGCGCCCGATCCGCAACAGGCGCGCCAGGTGCTCAGCGCCCGGCGCCTGGCCGAAACCACCTTGATCGGCCTGGCCACCCAGCGTGCTCGCCCCAACCAGATCCGTCAGTTGCGTCAGTTGGTGGACCGTGAACGGCTGCACCATGAACGCGGCGAGCGCTGCACGGCCATCCGTCTGGGCGGCGAATTCCACCTAAAGCTCGCGCAAATGGCCAACAACGCCCCGCTGGCGCGCTTTCTCAATGGCCTGGTACCGATGACCTCACTGATCATCGCTCGCTATGAAGCGCCCTGCTGCGAGCACTGCGCCTGGGAAGAGCACGCGGCCATCATCGACGCAGTGGAAGGTGGCGATGCCACGTCGGCGCTCCTGCTGATGCATCAGCATCTGGATCGGCTGGAAGCCAAGCTCGACCTCGATGACGCTGACTGAGCGCGGCTCACGCCGTCGCCAACGCCGAGGTCGGCAACCCGAAGATCCGATCGAACGCCCAGTTGTAGACGAAGGTGTAGCACGGCACCAACACGATGAACGCCAGGTCCACCACGAACGCCTCCGACAGGCTCATGTCCAGCCACCAGGCGATCAGCGGGATGAGGTACACCACCAGGGTCAACTGAAAGCCCACCGCGTGCCCTACCCGCCTGGCCAAGCCGCGCCCGCGCTTGGCCTGGCGACTTTCCCAGCGCTCGAACAGGGTGTTGTAGATCAGGTTCCAGACCATGGCGATGGTGGTGATCATCACCGCCAGCGGGCCGGTGTGCGTGGCTTGGGTGTCTGACAGGTACGCCAGTCCCAGGGTCGACATGCACAACCCAATCAGTTCATAGAAGGTCACGTAGACCAGTTTGCGTTTGGCGCCTTGCACAGTCGTTGTCGCTCCATAGCCATTGATGAGGGCGCCAAGACTGAATCAATTCTGTTGACAGAAAAAGTCAGCTCCTTTCAGATTGACTGACAGGAGGCGCGATGAACTTTTCCAGTGACAACATCCAGCTGTTTCTCGCCGTGCTCGATGGCGGTTCGTTCTCCGCGGCGGCACGACTGCTCGGCCGCGTACCCTCGGCGGTGAGCATGGCCGTGGGCAATCTTGAAGCCGAACTGGGCTACCCGCTGTTCGAGCGGGGCTCGCGCGAGGTGCGCGCCACCGATCGCGCTCGCGCTCTGGAACCCCATGCCCGGTTGATCGCCGAACAACTGGGGTTGCTGCAGGTGCATGCACTGGAGCTGTCGCGCGGCCTGGAGAGCAGTCTGTCCATCGCCGTAGTGACCGATATCGATCCGGCTGCGTTGCTGGCGGCCATCGCCCGACTGGGCGAGCGCTACCCATTGCTCGACATCGAATTGCTCAGCGCGCCCCAGGACGATGCCCTGCAGTTGCTCGACAGCGGCCGCGTCGGGCTGTGCCTGGCCTTCGCCGAACTGCAGGTGGATCCGCAGCGCAGCTTCCAGCACCTGGGCAGCGAGGCGCTGGTGGCGGTGCTGTCGCCGCATCACCCGGCCTTTCGCGAAGGACGCATTCGCGACCTCGAAGACCTGGTGAACATCCGCCAGATTCTGGTGCACAGCCGCCACCTGCCGCTGGGCGATACCCGCTCGCTGATCGGAACCGCCCATTGGCGTACCGACAGCGTCGACCTGGCCGTGCAGATGGTCGAAGCGGGTCTGGGTTGGGGCGATCTACCCTGCGCGCGTATCGCCCCGCGGGTGCAGGCTGGACGCTTGGTGCGACTGGCGTTTCGCAACACGCGCAATGAACTGCAGTTGCCGGTGCATGCGCTGTGGCGCAAAAGCCAACCGCTGGGTCAGGCGGCGCGAGCGCTGGTGGGCATGCTGACCAGCCGCTGAGCCTTCACCATCCGTCGGACGCTACAGCAACGCCCTCAACCTTTCGTCGAGCACGCCGATATCGACTCCGACAGGCACCGCCAGTCCGCCACGAGCGGGCGGCCGCCATCTCCGATTTCGGCTCAAGGTCTCGAAACATGAACCTGAAGTTTCGCCACAAGATCCTCCTCAGTGCCTGCGGTGTCGTGGTACTGGCATTCGCACTGTTCACCCTCTACAACGACTACCTGCAGCGCAAGACCATCGCCCAGAACATCGAGTCGTCTGTGCAGCAGGCGGGCGCCCTGACCGCCAGCAGCGTGCAGAACTGGATGAGCGGGCGCATCCTGGTACTGGAGAATCTGGCCCAGGACATCGCCCAGCAAGGCACCGGCAATCAAGTGGCCGGTCTGGTGGATCAGCCCTCCTACACCAGCAACTTCCAGTTCACCTACTTCGGCCAGAACAATGGCGCCTTCACCCAGCGCCCTGACGCGCAGATGCCCGACGGCTATGATCCGCGCAAGCGTCCGTGGTACAGCGCTGCCGTCAGCGCCAACCAGACCCTGCTGACCCCGCCTTACCAAGCCTCGGTGGGCGGTCTGGTGGTGACCATCGCCATCCCGGTCAAGGCGCGCGGCAACGGCGAACTGCTCGGTGTGGTCGGTGGCGACCTGAGCCTGGACAGCCTGGTCGACATCATCAACGCCGTGGACTTCGGCGGCATCGGCCATGCGTTTCTGGTCGACCGTGAAGGCCAGGTGATCGTCAGCCCCGACAAGGACCAGCTGATGAAGAATCTCAAGGACCTCTACCCCAACAGCGGCCTGCGCGTCGAACCCGGCATGCAGGACGTGACCCTTGCGGGCTCCGAGCGCATCGTCTCCTTCACGCCGGTCAAAGGTCTGCCTTCGGCGCAGTGGTACATCGGCCTGTCGATTGATAAAGACAAAGCCTACGCGGCTCTGGGCCAGTTCCGTAGCTCGGCCATCATCGCCATGCTCATCGCCGTGGTCGCCATCGCCGCTGTGCTGGGTCTGTTGATTCCCGTGCTGATGCGTCCGCTGACCACCATGGGCCGCGCCATGCACGATATCGCCGAAGGTGAAGGCGACCTCACCCGCCGCCTGCAGGTGCAGAACAAGGACGAGTTCGGCGAGCTGGCAGCCGCTTTCAACCGCTTCGTCGAGCGCATCCATGCCTCGATCAGCGAAGTGGCCTCGGCCACGCGACTGGTGCATGACCTGTCCGAGCAGGTCATGAGCGCATCCAATGCCTCGATCAACGGCTCGGAGGAGCAGAGCCTGCGGACCAACAGCGTGGCGGCGGCGATCAACCAGTTGGGCGCCGCCACCCAGGAAATCGCCCGCAATGCCGCCGATGCCTCGCAGCACGCCAGCGGCGCCAGCGACCAGGCCAACGATGGGCGCCAGGTGGTCGATGATGCGATCAGCGCCATGACTGCGCTGTCGCAGAAGATCAGCGAGTCGTGCCAGCAGATCGAAACGCTCAACGCCAGCACCGACGAAATCGGCAAGATCCTCGATGTGATCAAAGGCATTTCCCAGCAGACCAACTTGCTGGCGCTCAACGCCGCCATCGAGGCCGCTCGTGCCGGCGAGGCTGGGCGCGGCTTCGCCGTGGTGGCCGACGAGGTGCGCAACCTGGCGCACCGCACCCAGGAATCGGCCGAAGAGATTCACCGCATGATCACCGGCCTGCAGGTCGGCTCGCGCGAAGCCGTGCACACCATGAACGCCAGCCAGGTGTCCAGCGAACAGACCGTGCAGGTGGCCAACCGCGCGGGCGAACGGCTGGCCAGCGTGACGTCGCGCATCGGCGAGATCGATGGCATGAACCAGTCGGTGGCCACGGCCACCGAGGAACAGAGCGCGGTGGTCGAAAGCCTGAACCTGGACATCACCCAGATCAACGCACTCAACCAGCAAGGCGTGCAGAACCTCAACGAGACCTTGCGCCACTGCGACGCCCTGACTCAGCAGGCGGGTCGTCTGAAGCAACTGGTGGGCAGCTTCAGGATCTGAAGTTGCCCAGCACGCAGTCACCCCCGCCGACTGGTCAGCGGGGATGGCTGCGGCGCGTTATAACCTCATAACGAAGAATTCTATTTGGCTATAACGAACAATCTATATGCTGCCCAGCATCCGACCACGGGCTAGCAGGCAGATTGAGTAGCGTATGGATGTAGGTTCTTTCGGTTTCACCATTGCCGGGCTGGTAGTGGGTTTCATCGTCGGCATGACCGGCGTCGGCGGCGGTTCGCTGATGACACCCATTCTGCTCTGGTTCGGTATCAACCCTGCCACTGCCGTGGGCACCGACCTGCTCTATGCCGCCATCACCAAGGCCAGTGGTGTCTGGGTGCACGCGCGCAACAAGAACATCGACTGGAAGATCACGGGCTGGCTGAGCCTGGGCAGCGTACCGGCAGCGGCCCTGACCCTGTGGTTCCTCAGCACGTTGCACACCGACACCTCGGCGCTCAACGCCATCATCAAGCAGGGCCTGGCCGTGGTGTTGATCCTCACCGCACTGGCCATCCTGTTCAAATCCCGTCTGCAGGCCTTCGCCAGCCGCCATGCGGGCGACCATTACCACCTCAGTGCCCGCAGCCTGAACGTGCTCACGGTGACCACCGGCATCGTGCTGGGGGTCATGGTCACCCTGACCTCCATCGGCGCCGGGGCACTGGGGACGGTGGCGCTGTTCCTGCTCTATCCGTTCCTGGTCACCCGACGCCTGGTCGGCACCGAGATCGCCCACGCCGTGCCGCTGACACTGGTGGCTGGCCTGGGCCATGCCGGTATGGGCAACATGGACTGGTCGCTGCTCGGCTACCTGCTGCTGGGCTCGCTGCCCGGCATCTACCTGGGCAGCCACCTCACCGGGCGCATTTCCGACCGCGTGCTGCGCCCGTGCCTGGCGGGGATGCTGCTGCTGATCGGCTACAAACTGGCGTTCTGACGTTTCACTCAGCCCGGCAGCAGTCGCAGGCGCCAGCGCTCGGTACGGCTCAACTCGATCCGCGCGCATGGCAGCACGTCGATCGCCTGGCACGTGCCCAGCGGCGCGTCCAGGACCTCAGCCAGTGCAGCGCGTATCACCAGCGGGTGAGTGACCGCCAGCCAGTCCCCTGGCGCAGCGAAGGATTCCAGCCAAGCGGCGACCCGCCTATGCAGCGCTGCAAACGACTCGCCGCCATGGGGCGTCGCCTGTACATCCAACCCCCACCACGCCAGCGCGTCCGTTTCCTCTCGCTGAACCTGCTTGAGGCTCAGGCCTTGCCAACGGCCCATGTGGCAATCGGCCAAGGCGGGTTCGAGCTGCACTTCGGCGCCCAACCAGGCCGCCGTCTGCCGCGCGCGCCGCTCGGGCGCGCTGATCAGTTGCGTACCGGGAGGTGCGCTGGCAAGAAGAGGTGTTTGTGCCAAGACAGGCTCTTCAGGATGCGAAAAGCAGCCAGTCTGCTGGGAACGGGTCTGGGCATGGCAGATCAGGGTCAGGCGGACGGGTTTCACCGTTGGAATCTCGGGCCGGTGGAATTAGGGCATCAATGAACGCTGCGATAGGATGGCCAGTCTAACCCAGGCAATATCCATCCGAGTCGATTCAATGCCAGACACCCCGCGCCCGCCCTCCAGCCCCTTGCTGCTCGCCCTGCGTCAGGGCACCCATGCGTGTCACAAGACGCTGGAAACACGCCTGCCATTTTTCAGCAACGCCTTCGATCTGCACGCCTATCGCCGCTTGGTTGCCGCCTACCATGGCTTTCATGCGCCGCTGGAGGCGCGACTGTCGGATTACCAGGACGACGAGCGACACAAGGCGCCCACGCTGCGCCGCGATCTGCAGGCGCTCGGCCTGACTGTGGCACAGATCGACGCCCTGCCGCTGTGCCGCGACCTGCCGATCATCACTGACCACGCCCATGCGCTGGGGGTGATGTACGTACTGGAAGGCTCGACCTTGGGCGGTCAGGTGCTCAAGCGTGCCATGGCTCAACGCCTGGGTATCGATGCCGACAGCGGCGGCGGTTTTCTCGATGTGTATGGCAGCGCCACCGCCAGCCGTTGGCGTAGCTTCCTGCAACGGCTAGAGCAGGCACCAACGTCGCCTGCCGCCGTTGCCGATAGCGTGGCCTGCGCCGTAGCGACGTTCGAATGCTTCGCGCAATGGCTCGATACCTGCCAGGTGCTGCTACCGTCCGATGAGCGCGCGCCCATCAGCGTCTAATTGCCACCATTCATTTGCCGGCTCGCGCTTCGTCTTCCCAGGTAGCCCATCAGCACAAGGAAGTCGAAGCATGTTCGAGCTGTCACGTCGTTCCCTGGTCGGCCTCGGCCTGGCTCTACCCGCCCTGGGTGCCCTGCGCATGACGCAGGCGGCACCGGTCGATTCCGGGCAGGTGCCACTCAATTACAACGAAAGCCCCTGGGGTCCGAGCGCAGCGGCGCGCCAGGCGATGGCCGAGGGCATCGGCGCTTGTGGGCGCTATCCCTACAAGGCCCAGTATCGATTGGTCGACCTGTTCGCCTCGCAGCACGGCCTGCAAGCCGATCAGGTCCAGGTGTTCTGCGGCTCCAAGCTGGCCCTGCAACATGCGGTGATGGCCTTCACCCAGCGCGGCAGCCTGGTGCTGGCCGACCCTTCGTACGAGGCCCCCGTGGAAGCTGCCCGAGCACGCGGCACGGCGGTGCACGCAGTGGCATTGGACGCGGACCACGCGCATGACGTCGATGCCATGCTCGTCGCCGACGCGGCGCCCGGCATGATCTACCTGTGCAACCCCAACAACCCCACGGGCACGCTCACTCCGCGCCGGTCCATCGAACGGCTGCTGGCCCGCTCGGCGGCGAACACCACCGTGGTGGTCGACGAAGCCTATATCCACTTCAGCGACGCACCGAGCTGCATCGACCTGGTGCGTGACTACCCGCAGTTGCTGATCTTGCAGACCTTTTCCAAGCTCTACGGCATGGCCGGGGCGCGCCTGGGCCTGGCGATCGGCCAAGCACCACTGCTGCAACGCCTGGAGGTGTACGACGGCGAGAATGTCGCCGCTGCACCGACCTTGCTGGGCGGACTCGCCAGTTTGAACGATGCGCAGTTGGTGCCCAGCCGCAAGGCCGCCAACGCCCGCCTGCGCGACACCACGCTGGCCTGGCTCACCGAGCGCGGCTGGCGCTGCACCGCGAGCCAGACCAATTGCTTCATGATCGACCTGCGCACAGCCGCGCAGCCGGTGATCGAGCGCCTGGCCGAGCACGGGGTGCTGGTCGGGCGCGTGTGGCAAAGCTGGCCGAACTGGATGCGGGTCAGCGTGGGCAGCGAAAGCGACATGCAGCGTTTTCGCCAGGCCTTTGCCCAGGTGATGCAGGGTTGAACGCTGCCGTCAGGCCAGTGCCGCCCCCAGCGCATTGACCAGTTGCGCCAGCCGCGGCGCCCCTTCCGGCACCCGCACCCGCAGCCCTTCGATCTCGCGACGCGCCGGGTAGTGCTTGCGCAGCAGGTCGAAGGCCGCGCGTTGGGCCTCTGCGTCATCGCTCAGGCTGCGTCGCAAGTCCGCATCGTCGCGGCGCGGGTCGTAGACCGCCCGGCACAGAGTCGCCAAGGCCCAGGTCGGATCGGCACTGGCATCGAGCTCCACGCTCGCCAGCGGCTGCGGCGGCAGCAGGTTGGCCAGACGCACCGTTTCAGGCAGGCCCTGAGCCCGGCAGAAGGCTTGATAGACCTGCGCTGTGCCGCGCTGTTTGCCGTCCAGGCTATAGCCGGCGATGTGCGGGGTGGCCAGGGTGCACAGGTCGGCCAGCGCCAGGTCGACCTGGGGCTCGCCCTCCCAGACGTCTAGCACCGCGTGCACATCGTCACGCTCGAGCAGCAGCGCACGCAGGGCGGCGTTGTCCACCACCGGGCCACGGCTGGCGTTGATCAACCAGGCGCCGGGGCGCAGGCGGGCGAGCGCGGAGGCGTCGAGCAGATGCCAAGTGGGGTGCTCGCCGTCGCGTTGCAGCGGCGTATGCAGGCTGATGGCATCGCAGCGCTCCAGCACCGTCTCGAGGCTGACGAACTCGCCCTCCTCGCACGCCGCGCGCAGCGGATCGCACACCAGCACCTGCCAGCCCAGCCCCCGCAGTACCCGCACCAGGCGGCCACCGACTTCGCCGGCGCCGACCACCCCGTAGACCCGTTCGCCGAGCGCCACGCCATCGAGTTCGGCCAGCGTCAACAGGCTGCCCAGCACATAGTCCACCACGCCCCGGGCATTGCAGCCTGGGGCGCTGCTCCACTGGATACCGGCCTGGGCGAAGTGCTCCAGGTCCAGGTGATCGGTGCCGATGGTGCAGGTGCCGACGAAGCGCACCCGACTGCCCTCGAGCAGTTGTCGATCGACGCGGGTCACCGAGCGCACCAGCAACACATCGGCGTCCTTGACGCAGGCCGCGTCGATGGCCCGCCCTGGGTAGCGGCGGATTTCACCGAACCCGGCGAAGAAGGCATCGAGCAGCGGGATATTTTCGTCGGCAACGATCAGCATGGGCGCTCTCCTGTGGGGGAGCGCAGTGTAGGCGCTGCACGCCGGGCGATCCAGCCTGGGTCAGTCGGCTTTCTTGCGGATCCAGTACAGGTAGGTGCCGGCCTCTTCGTGCTGCTGCACCAGTTCGTGGCCGAGGAAGGTGCAGAACTTGGGGATGTCACGCCGGGTCGAGGGATCGGTGGCGATGACCTTCAGCAAGCCGCCGGCGTTCAGGTTGCGCACGTGCTGGTGCAACATCATCACCGGTTCCGGGCAGTTGAGGCCGGTGGCATCGAGGGTCGCGTCTGGGGTCAGGTCGGTCATGCTGGGCTCCGCTAATGGGGTGGATATCGCGCCGGACGGGCTCAGCGCGGCTTCAGGTCGAGCCTGCGCAGGTGGCAAGTCACTTCCTCGCGGTCGTGGTAGAGCTGCTTGCAGGCGATCGACACCTTGATCTTGCGCGCCTTGAAGGCCGCCTCCATACGTTCGAGCAGCTTGTGCACCTCGGCGTACCGCTGCTT
Source organism: Pseudomonas sp. SC11 (assembly GCF_047039205.1). Taxonomy (NCBI): domain Bacteria; kingdom Pseudomonadati; phylum Pseudomonadota; class Gammaproteobacteria; order Pseudomonadales; family Pseudomonadaceae; genus Pseudomonas; species Pseudomonas sp. SC11. Next base: position 3,710,610 of record NZ_CP178183.1, read on the forward strand.
CATCGGCAGCTTGAGGTTGACCACCGCTTCGCGGCACAGGCCCTCGCCCAGCCAGGTTTCGATCAGCGAGGCGGTACGCGCCGGCTTCTCGACGATGTCGCAGACCATCCAGTCCACGGTCTGCCGGGGCTTCCAGGTGAAGCCGTCGGCCATCAGGTGCTGCACCAGACCCGTGTCCATCAGGCTCTCGGCCATGGGGCCGTTGTCGATGGCGGTGACCAGCATGCCGCGCTTGACCAGTTGGTAGGTCCAGCCGCCTGGCGAAGCGCCGAGATCGACCCCGGTCATGTCGTCGTTCAGGCGCTGGTCCCACTGCTCGCGCGGGATGAACTGATGCCAGGCTTCTTCGAGCTTGAGCGTCGAGCGGCTCGGCGCCTCGCGCGGGAACTTCAGGCGCGGGATGCCCATGGGCCAAAGTGCCGAGTTGTCGGCTTCAGCCACGCCGACGAATACCCGCCGACCGCTGATGAACGTCAGCAGCAGACGCGGCGCGGTGGGATCGTCAATCAAACGGCCCGCCTTCTCCAGCGCTTTGCGCAGTGGGCCTTCGAACTTGCGGCAGAAGGTCGACAATTCTTTGCCATCGTTGCTGTCGAGCACCTCCAGCCACAGGCTGCCGCACACCGGCAGTTGTGCCAGGTGCGCCAGCAATACGCTGATGCGGTCGGTTTCCGGCAGATCGAGGTAGTCGCCACGCGCCCACTGACGCGGAAAAATCAGCCGATCGAAGCGGCGCTCACGCATCAGCCGTTCGGCGCCGCCCTCATCCAGGCAGACGAACTCGGCGCTGGCGCTGTGCGGCTTGCCCTTGGCGTAGCCGGCGACGCCCAGGTGTGCGGCATGCTCGCTGATTTCGGCGCAGACTTCGCCCTCGAAGCCGGGGCGGCAATGCATGAACAGGGTAGTCATCTCTCACTCCACATCACTGGCGCAGACAGCGCCAGGGCGGCGAATGATAAAGGAAGTTCGGAACCTGCGACACGCCCCGCAGGTCCAGAACAGGGTCAGTACCGCCAAAGCGGTCTACCCTGATCGATCAGCCAGGCCCGTGCCGTGCGGGCCGACACAGAGCGGTGACACCGGCATCGACGAGTGCCGGGCACCGGCGCAGAAGGAGTTGGCAATGCCCTCGCTCGATAGCCTGAACACCCTCAAGACCCTCCAGGTGGGCCAACGTGCCTACCACTATTTCAGCCTCCCAGAAGCCGCCCGCCAGTTGGGCGACCTCGATCGCCTGCCCATGTCGCTCAAGGTGCTGCTGGAGAACCTGCTGCGCTGGGAGGACGGCAAGACCGTCAGCGGCGAGGACCTGCACGCCCTGGCCGACTGGCTCAAGGATCGCCGTTCCAACCGAGAGATCCAGTACCGCCCGGCGCGGGTGCTGATGCAGGACTTCACCGGCGTGCCCGCCGTGGTCGACCTGGCGGCCATGCGCGCCGCCATGGCCAAGGCCGGCGGCGACCCGCAGCGGATCAACCCGCTGTCGCCGGTGGATCTGGTGATCGACCATTCGGTGATGGTCGATCACTATGCCAGCCAGGCCGCCTTTGCCGAGAACGTCGACATCGAGATGCAGCGCAATGGCGAGCGCTACGCGTTCCTGCGCTGGGGCCAGAGCGCCTTCGACAATTTCCGCGTGGTGCCGCCGGGCACCGGCATCTGCCACCAGGTGAACCTGGAGTACCTGGGTCGCACCGTCTGGACTCGGGAAGAAGACGGCCGCACCTACGCCTTCCCCGACACCTTGGTCGGCACCGACTCGCACACCACCATGATCAATGGCCTGGGCGTACTCGGCTGGGGCGTCGGCGGCATCGAAGCCGAGGCCGCCATGCTCGGTCAACCGGTGTCGATGCTGATTCCAGAGGTCATCGGTTTCAAGCTGACCGGCAAGCTGCGCGAAGGCATCACCGCCACCGACCTGGTGCTGACCGTCACGCAGATGCTGCGCAAGAAAGGCGTGGTGGGCAAGTTCGTCGAGTTCTACGGCGACGGCCTGGCCGAGCTGCCTTTGGCCGACCGCGCCACCTTGGCCAACATGGCACCCGAATACGGGGCCACCTGTGGTTTCTTCCCGGTCGATGAGGTGACCCTCGACTACCTGCGCTTGTCTGGCCGTCCGGATGAGACGGTCGAACTCGTCGAGGCCTACTGCAAGGCCCAGGGCCTGTGGCGAAATCCGGGTCAAGAGCCGTTGTTCAGCGACAGCCTGGCGCTGGACATGCATGAGGTTCAAGCCAGCCTGGCCGGACCCAAGCGACCTCAGGACCGGGTGGCGCTGTCCGATGTCAGCCAGGCGTTCGACGGCTTCGTCGAATTGCAGCCCAAGCCGCCGGCCAAGGAGGTCGGTCGGCTGGAAAGCGAGGGCGGCGGCGGCGTGGCGGTCGGCAATGCCGACCAGGCCGGCGAGATCGCCTACACGCACGACGGCCAAACCCACACGCTGCGTGACGGCGCGGTGGTGATCGCCGCCATCACCTCATGCACCAACACGTCCAATCCCAGCGTGATGATGGCTGCCGGGCTGGTGGCCAAGAAAGCCGTTGAGAAAGGCCTGGTCCGCAAACCTTGGGTCAAGAGCTCACTGGCTCCAGGGTCGAAGGTGGTGACCGACTACTTCCAGGCCGCAGGCCTGACGCAGTACTTGGACGAACTGGGCTTCGACCTGGTGGGCTATGGCTGCACCACCTGCATCGGCAACTCCGGGCCACTGGACGAGGCCATCGAAAAAGCCATCACCCGCGCCGACCTCACCGTCGCCTCGGTGCTCTCGGGCAACCGCAACTTCGAGGGCCGCGTGCATCCACTGGTCAAGACCAACTGGCTGGCCTCGCCTCCATTGGTGGTGGCCTATGCCCTGGCCGGCAGCGTGCGCATCGATCTGACCCGCGATGCACTGGGCACGGGCAAGGATGGCCAACCGGTATACCTGCAGGACATCTGGCCGAGCCAACGGGAAATTGCCGACGCAGTGGCCAAGGTGGATACCGCGATGTTCCACAAGGAATACGCCGAGGTCTTCGCCGGCGATGCCCAGTGGCAGGCCATCGAAGTGCCACAGGCTGCGACCTACGTGTGGCAGGACGATTCCACCTACATTCAGCATCCACCCTTCTTCGAGGACATCGCCGGACCTGTGCCGGAAATCACCGACATCCGCGGCGCTAGAATCCTGGCGTTGCTTGGCGATTCGGTGACCACCGACCACATCTCACCCGCTGGCAACATCAAGACCGACAGCCCCGCCGGCCGCTACCTGCGTAGCAAAGGTGTCGAACCACGCGACTTCAATTCCTACGGCTCTCGCCGGGGTAACCACGAAGTGATGATGCGCGGTACGTTCGCCAACATCCGTATCCGCAACGAGATGCTCGGCGGCGAAGAAGGCGGCAACACCCTGTTCGTGCCCAGCGGCGAGAAACTGTCGATCTACGATGCGGCCATGCGCTATCAGCAGGAAGGCACACCTCTGGTGGTGATCGCCGGTCAGGAGTACGGCACGGGGTCCAGCCGTGACTGGGCGGCCAAGGGCACCAATCTGCTGGGGGTCAAGGCCGTGCTGGCCGAGAGCTTCGAGCGCATCCACCGCTCCAATCTGGTAGGCATGGGCGTACTGCCGTTGCAATTCAAGGCCGGCGAGGATCGCAAGCGCCTGGGCCTGACCGGTAAGGAGCGAATTGATGTGATGGGCCTGGAGGGTACGCAGATTCGCCCCGGCATGAGCCTGCCCCTGCGCATCACCGCGCAGGACGGTCAGCAGCGGGACATCGAAGTGCTATGCCGCATCGACACCCTCAACGAAGTGGAGTACTTCAAGTCCGGCGGCATCCTGCACTACGTGCTGCGTCAACTGATCGCAGGTTGAGTCAGATCGGGTGAACACAGTGTGCAGAGGCAGTCGGTTACGAACCGTTGCCTCTGCACAGATCATCCTGCAAGTCAGCCGATGACATCTGTGACCAATCCGTCACAAAACCGCCTAAAAAATGTAATCATGCCGCTAATTCCCGCTAAAATCCGCCTTCCGTAACCGATAGCGAACGCTGACTCTTTGCTCTGGATCAAGCGGGACAAATATCGGCTCAATAAATTCCCTGACGTGCCGATACTTGGGGAAAGCCACGCGGATCGAGCAACCCATGCGCAACAACCAGCCGATTACACAGAGAGAACGGACTTTCCCTGCTCAGCAGCGGTTGATTTCCACCACCAACGCCAAGGGCGTGATTACCTACTGTAACGATGCCTTCATCGAGATCAGTGGTTTTTCGCGCGAGGAATTGATGGGCGCGCCGCACAATCTGGTGCGCCACCCGGATGTGCCGGCAGCGGTCTTCGCCCATATGTGGCAGACCCTCAAGCAAGGGCAGCCTTGGATGGGGATCGTCAAGAACCGCTGCAAGTCCGGCGACCATTATTGGGTCAACGCTTACGTCACGCCGATCTTCGACAACGACCAGGTGGTCGGTTTCGAGTCGGTGCGGGTCAAGCCCAGTGCCGAACAGATCCGCAGGGCCGAGGCGCTGTATCAGCGCATCAACCAAGGCAAGACGGCAATACCGCGCCGCGACAAATGGCTGCCGGTGCTGCAGGACTGGGTGCCATTCATCCTCATCAGCCAGATCGGCTTCCTGATCGGCAACTGGTTCGGCCATTCCTGGGGCTTCGCACTGGCTGCGGCGGTTTCCGTGCCATTGGGCCTGCTCGGACTGAGCTGGCAGCAACGAGGCCTCAAGCGCCTGTTGCGCCTGGCCGAGCAGACCACCTCCGATCCGCTGATCGCCCAAATGTATACCGATAGCCGGGGCGTTCAGGCACGTTTGGAAATGGCCATGCTCAGTCAGGAATCGCGCCTGAAGACGTGCCTGACCCGCCTTCAGGACAGCGCTGAGCACCTCAGCGAGCAGGCCCGACAGTCCGATGAACTGGCGCACAAGAGCTCGTCGGGCCTGGAGCGCCAGCGGGTAGAGACCGAGCAGGTCGCGGCTGCCGTCAACCAGATGGCGGCCACCACCCAGGAAGTGGCGACCCACGTGCAACGTGCGGCCGACGCCACACAGCAAGCCAACCGCCTGACCAGCGAAGGTCGGCAGATCGCCGGAGAAACCCGCGACGCCATCCAGCGCCTGTCGGTAGCCGTCGGCGAAACAGGTCAGACCGTTACCCAACTGGCCAAGGACAGTGACGAAATCGGCGGCGTGGTGGACGTGATCAAAGGTATCGCCGACCAGACTAACCTGCTGGCACTCAACGCGGCCATCGAAGCGGCGCGGGCAGGAGAAATGGGTCGCGGCTTCGCCGTGGTTGCTGACGAGGTCCGTCAGTTGGCGCAGCGTACCGCCGAATCCACCGGGCAGATCCATGGCCTGATCGCCAAGCTGCAGCAAACCGCCAGCAATGCGGTGCAGACCATGGAGACCGGCCATCGCCAGGCCGAAGAAGGGGTCGAACGCGTGCTGCAGGCCGATCAGGCGCTGGTGGGCATCAGCGAGGCGGTGGCCAATATCACCGATATGGCGACCCAGATCGCGGCGGCCACGGAAGAGCAATCGGCGGTGGCCGAGGAAATCAGTCGCAACATCAGCACCATCGCCGACCTGGCCGACCAGACCGCCGAACAAGCCCAGCATTCGGCGTCGCTCAGCGAGGAACTGACCAGCACGGCAGGTACCCAGTACTCGCTGGTGGAGCGCTTCAACCGCTGAACCGGCCGTGGGCCAGGGCGAACTCGTCGCCCTGGCCCACGCCTGATCACCAGGCCAGGGTCAGGCGACTCTCGAACTCGCGCGCCTCTCCGGTCAGCGGGTCTTCGAAGCGAAGGCTGTGGGCCAGCAACTGCAAGGGTTTCTGGTAGTCGTCGGCGTCCGGCTGCAGATCGGGATAGAACGGATCGTTGCAAATCGGCGCTCCCAACGCGGCCATATGCACCCGCAGTTGGTGGGTCTTGCCGGAGACCGGCGACAAGCCATACAGCCAACGCTCTGCGTCACGCTTCAACACCTCGGCCAGGGTCTCGCTATTCGCCACACCCGGCACTTCCTGCATGCGAAAAAACGGCTGACCATGCTCGAGACGGCTGCGATGCACCAAGGGAAAGCTGCGCTGCGGCAGAGGGGCGGCGATGGCCTGATAGCGCTTCTCGATGCGGCGCTGTGGGAACAACTGCTGATACGCGGTGCGCGACTGCGGGTTGGCCGAAAACAGCACCAGCCCTGCCGTGTGTCGATCGATACGGTGCAAGGGCACCAGATGCGGATTGTCCAGACGGCGGATCAGGCGACGCAGCAAGGTCTGCTCGACATACTCGCCGCTGGGGGTGACTGGCAGGAAATGCGGCTTGTCGGCCACCACTAGATGCTCGTCGCAATGCAGGAGGGTTTCCTGAAACGGGATGGGGCGCTCGTTAGGCACTTCACGAAAGTAATGCAGGCGCAAGCCACGGCGGTAAGGCAGATCGGCAGCGACAGGCTGACCGTTGGCATCGAGTACACGGCCACGGGCGAAGCGATCGAGCCACTGCTCGCGGGCGATCGCCTTGAAGTGATCGCAGAGACAGTCGAGCACGGTGGCCCAATGCCCAGGAGGAAGGCAAACCGTGCTGGCTTGCTGACGTGCAGGGTCGAACGGGGTGGACATGGCGTGCTCGGCAGTCAGTGGACAGGCATTATCCCCAATGGCCACATGATCAACCAGCTTCGTGGGCCAGTTCGCAACGCGACTTGAGCCAACGCAACACCTGCACGGCTTCCCAGCGCCCGGCGTCGTAGAGGGCATAAACCATGCCTTCGTAGCCCACCACATCCAACGGCCGGTGGAAACCAGCGCGCTGAAAAAGCGCCTCGATTTCAGCGAAACAGGTGTTGAAATGCACCTTGCCGAACGGCGTGCGATCGTCGGTGACCACGCCTTCCATGCGCAGCTCGAGCACGGCATCGCAGACGGTGTCGGGAGACATGCGATTGACGCTGTACTTCAGTTGCTCGACGTTATGCATGACCTTATCCCGGATACTGTATCTTTATACAGCATACGAACCCTGCACCGTCCCGTCAATTCACCCAAGGCCGCCCTCGCATTCTCCGATGGACGGCACTCGGGGGCGACCACAAAGGCGGTCAGCGTAGAAACGCGACGACCTGCTCAGCTTCGAACGGCCAGAGCAATTCGGCACCGTTGTCACAACGCCGCAACAGCGGAATGACCAGCCCGTATTGCTCGAACAGCGCTGGGTCATCGGCGATGTCCACCAACTCCACCAGCAGCCCGTGCTCGACGAACGGCATGAGCACCGCTTCGGCCACTTCGCACAGATGGCACCCCAAGGTGCCGAGCAATTGGCATTCAGGCAGCATGGTCCAGTTCCCGAGCGTGGTGAAAAGAAGGCTATTCTAGGCCCGTTGGTCGTGCGCTGCATCTGCCCAGCAGTCCTCGCCTGTGCGGGTGCCAACCCATTGGCGCTGCGCGCAAAGGGGCGCAGCGACGACAGCGGCTGAACCTTCGGCCACACTCATCACTCGAAAGACCCACAGACATCAACAGGGAGAGGCCCATGGCCAGCAAATCGGCAAAGACTGCACAAGACATCTTGATGGCTGACTTCCAAGCGCTGGTGCGCGACACCGAGAAGCTGCTCGCCGACACTGCCAACCTGGCCGGCGATCAGGCTGACGAACTGCGCGGCCAGATCCACGAGCGCCTGCAGCAGGCCCGTGACAGCTTGCAGGAAACCCAGGAATCGGTGCGCGAGCGCGGCCAGGCCGCTCTGGGGACTGCCGAAGAATACGTGCAGGAAAATCCTTGGCAGGCCATCGGCATCGCAGCGGGTGTCGGCCTGCTGATCGGCCTGCTTGCCAGCCGCCGCTGAGGAGGACGCATGGACAACGACGCCATCGGCACCGGCGCCACCGGCAGACGCCTCGGCGCGGCCATACTGGGCCTGCTGCACAGTCATATCGAACTGTTCGGCATCGAGTTGCAGGAGCAAAAGGGTCGTACGCTGCGTCTGCTGCTGTTCGCGGGCCTGGCACTGGTGTTCGCACTGCTGTTGCTGACCGCACTCTCGGGGCTGTTGCTCGTGCTGCTGTGGGACAGCTATCGACTGGCCGGTATCATCGGCCTCTGCGTGTTCTACGGCCTTGCCACAGTGTTCTGTGGCGTGCGTCTGAAAGCGGCAGTATTCGATGAGTCTTCACCGTTCCACAGCACCCTCGAAGAACTTGCCAAGGACCGGGAGCGCCTGTTGCCATGAGCCTGCCTGAACTGCCCACCAGCCGTAACCCGCGCGAACTGCGCAAGGCCTTGCTGCGTCTGCGCATGGAAATGCATCGCCAGGAAATTCGCCACGAATCCGGGCAACTGCTCGAACCGGTCCGACGCCTGCGTGGCATGGGCGCTTCGGTTCAGGACGGACTCGGCATCAAGCACGCGCCGCTCTGGGGCATCGGCGCCGTCGTCGCGATGGGCTTTCTGACCGGTAAAGGCGTGCGCAACGGTACGCTGGCACGCCTGCTGCGTCTGGGCGGCAGTCTGGCGCCGCTGGTGCGCCTGTACCTGAAGAACGGTCGTCGCGGCTGAAGCCTGGCGCCCGACGCTTGCGCGGGCGCCTGCTAATCGGGAAGCTATGGCCACCCCCTGACGGAGATCACGCCTTGGACTGGCACACCCTGCTCAACCGCGAACGCCTCGGCAAGGCCCTGTACAGCCCCGAGGAACTCGGGCGTAGCCCGTTCCACAAAGATCACGACCGCATCATCTTCTCCGGCGCCTTCCGCCGCCTGGGCCGCAAGACTCAGGTTCATCCGGTATCCAGCAACGACCATATCCATACCCGCCTGACCCACTCACTGGAAGTCAGTTGCGTCGGCCGCTCGCTCGCGATGCGGGTCGGCCAGACCCTGCGCGAGGCATTGCCCGAATGGTGCGATCCCAGCGACCTGGGCATGATCGTGCAGTCGGCCTGCCTGGCCCACGACATTGGCAATCCGCCCTTCGGCCACTCCGGTGAAGATGCGATCCGCCACTGGTTCCAGCAAGCTGCCGGGCGCGGCTGGCTGGATGACATGAACGACGATCAGCGCGCCGACTTTCTCAATTTCGAAGGCAACGCCCAAGGTTTTCGCGTACTCACGCAACTGGAATACCATCAGTTCGACGGCGGCACCCGGCTTACCTATGCCACCCTAGGCACCTACCTGAAGTACCCCTGGAGCGCTCGACACGCCGATGCACTCGGGTACAAGAAACACAAGTTCGGTTGCTACCAGAGCGAACTGCCGCTCCTGCAGCAGATCACCCAGAAACTCGGCCTGCCGCAACTGGAAGAGCAGCGCTGGGCGCGTCATCCCTTGGTGTATCTGATGGAGGCGGCGGACGACATCTGCTATGCCCTGATCGATCTGGAAGACGGCGTGGAGATGGAGCTGCTGCAATACGCGGAAGTCGAGGCGCTGCTGCTGGACCTGGTGGGTGACGACCTACCGGACACTTATCGCCAGTTGGGACCCGGCGATTCACGACGGCGCAAGCTGGCCATCCTGCGCGGCAAGGCCATCGAACATCTGACCAATGCCGCAGCCCAGGCATTCGTCGAACAGCAACCGGCCCTGCTCGCCGGCGTGCTCAGTGGCGATCTGGTCGAGCACATGCATGGTCCGGCCAAACACTGCGTGCTCCAGGCCAAGGAAATCGCCCGCAAGAAAATTTTCCAGGACAAGCGCAAGACCCTTCACGAGATCGGTGCCTACACCACGCTGGAAATCCTGCTGAACGCCTTCTGCGGCGCCGCACTGGAACAACACGGCGGTCGTACGCCATCGTTCAAGAGCCGACGCGTACTGGACCTGATCGGTAATCACGCACCGGATCCGCACGGCTCGCTGCACAATGCGTTCTTGCGGATGATCGACTTCATCGCCGGCATGACCGACAGCTACGCCAGTGAAATGGCTGGCGAAATGACCGGACGGTCCATCCCCCACTGATCTCGATAGGCGCGAGGCGAAGGCCTCGCGCCTGTTGAAGGCAAGTTCCTACACAAGCATCTCCCGTCTAAACGACTACAAACAAATAGTGACGGATGGAGGCTGCCTACCGATTTCTACTCGTGAGTTGTAAATATTCGAAACAACTGTAGTACATCGCTGTAGGTTTTTTCCCATAGTTACACTGTGCTGCACGCTCATACGCCCGATGTCTGTCAACTGCGATAAGGTCTCGCTCGCCTTTGCCACTATCGCCCGGGAAGTTGATATGAGCACGATCTTCATCGTTGATGACCACCCTGTCATTCGTCTGGCCGTACGCCTGTTGCTGGAAAACCAGGATTACACGGTCATAGGCGAATCCGACAATGGCGTCGATGCCATGCAGATGATCCGTGAAACCCTGCCGGACCTGGTTATCCTGGACATCAGCATCCCCCGTCTCGACGGCTTGGAGATACTGTCGCGTTTCCAGGCCATCGGACTTCCACCTAAAGTGCTAGTGCTCACCGCACAATCGCCAGCCTTGTTCGCCATCCGTTGCATGCATTCAGGCGCCGCTGGCTTCGTGTGCAAACAGGAAGATCTGAGCGAGCTGCTCAGTGCCGTCAAGGCCGTGCTCTGCGGATACAACTACTTCCCCAGTCAGGCAATAAAAAACGGAACTGAGTCATCCGCTCAGGAATTGGAAATGTTCCGACAGATCAACGACAGAGAGTTGATGGTCCTTCAGCTGTTTGCCATGGGGCGTAGCAACAAGGACATCGCCAAAGGCATGTTTCTCAGCAACAAAACGGTCAGCACCTACAAGAAACGTCTGATGCAGAAACTGCAGGTTTCAACACTGGTCGAGTTGATAGAAGCAGCCAAGCGCAACGCGTTGGTGTGAGGTGAGGCACGTCATGCCAAGGTACTTCACCTGCCTACTGCTGATCCTGATGGGCCTGGGGACACAAGCCCATGCGCAGCAGGCCGCTCCCAAGCCTTTGAACCTGCTTACGCGGTCGAGCGCCGAGGCGGTCAAACCGCCGCTTTCCACGGAGCAGCGCCAATGGCTGCGTGGCCGCAAGCACTTGCTATTGGGCACTTCTGCGCCGGACAACCCGCCCTTCGACGTGGCCAGCAACAGCGAGTATCAGGGCATTACCGCCGAGTATGCCTCCCTGATAGGACGCGCACTGGGCGTATCGGTACAGGTGCTGCGCTTTACTCACCGCCAGGAGGCTGTACAGGCATTGCAGACCGGGCGCATCGACATGCTCGGTAGCGCCAATGGCTATGAGGCCGCGGTCGCGGACATCGCGTTGTCACGCCCCTATGCGATCGACCAGCCCGTGCTGGTAACGCGTGAAGACGACACCCGCCCGCTGGACACAGGGCTGGCGGGCCTGCGGCTGAGCATGCTTTATCACTATCTCCCTTTGAAAGAAGTGCGCGCGCTCTACCCTCAGGCCAGCCTGCAGACGTTCGCCTCCACCTCAGAAGCGCTCAACGCCGTAGCGTTCGGTCAAGCTGACGTGTTTCTCGGTGACACTATCTCGACCCACTTCCAGTTGAACCGCGGCCATCTGCCGAGCCTGCGCATGGCTAATTTCGGCAAGCATGAAGCCACCGGCTTCAGCTTCGCCCTGCGGCGCGAAGACAGCGTGCTGATGAGTCTGATCAACGTCACCCTGGACACCCAACCTGCTAGCGTGACCAGTTCGATTTTCAAGCGCTGGAGCGCAGGCAGCGACCTGCTGCTGACCGACCGACGACTACAACTGACCCCGCGTGAAGAACACTGGCTGGCAGAGCACCCCAGCATGAGAGTCGTGGTGACCGATACCTCTGCACCACTGTCGTTCTTCGACAGCAACGGTCATTTTCGCGGTATCACCGCCGATCTACTTGAGCTGATTCGTCTGCGCACGGGGCTGAAGTTCAAGATCCAGCGCGCCAGCGGCATCGGTGAAATGATCGAACAAGTCCAGGCAGGCAACGCCGACCTGATCGCGGCCATTACCCTCGGCGGCGCCGATGGAACAGGCCTCAAGCCTAGCCGCACGTATCTGGAAAGTCCTTACGTCATCGTCACTCGCAGCGGCAGACTGTTCGCATCGCTAGAGCAGTTGAAGGGCCGCCGCGTGGCAGTAACCCGCCATACGCCGGCTGCTGCCATTCTGGCAGCGCGTCATCCACAGATACGCCGCATCGAAACCGAGAGCACCTTCTACTCATTGGCGCTGCTGAGCAGCGGGGCGGTGGATGCGACCATCACCACGCTACTCGATGCCAACCATGCCATTGCCGCCAACAGCAATCTAGTGATCCGTTCCAGCTTCGGCAGCGAACCGGCCACCTTTTCCATGGCCAATGCCAAGGATCAAACCGTTCTGGCCTCGATTCTGGACAAGGCGCTGCTGAGCATCACTCCGGAAGAACTAGGTGTCATCAACAGCCGCTGGCGCGGCTACGCCCTGCATGACGGCGGCCAGTGGCGCGAGTATCAACGGCTGGTGATTCAGGTGGTACTCGGCATCGGCATTCTGCTGCTCATGGCGCTGGCATGGAATGCGTACCTGCGACATCAGATCGGACAACGCCGCCAGGCCGAACGGGCTTTGAACGACCAGCTCGAATTCATGCGCGCACTGCTCAACGGCACGCCCCACCCGATGTATGTGCGCGACCGAGAAGGACGTCTGCAAAGCTGCAACGACAGCTATCTGGAAGCGGTTGACGCTACCGCCGAAGAGGTCATGGGCAAGCGCCTGCAAGAGAGTTTGTTCAGTAACTGCGACTACACCCGACAGATACACTCCGATTACCTACAGGTGATGGCGGCAGGCACGCCGCTAATCATCGACCGTCCGCTGCGCTTGAAGGACCGCGAGCTAACCATCTATCACTGGATCCTGCCTTATCGCGATTCACTCGGTGAAGTCCAAGGTATCATCGGCGGCTGGATCGACATCAGCGAACGCCGCGAACTAATCCAGGATCTGCGCCTGGCCAAGCAACAAGCCGACGACGCCAACCGTGCCAAGAGTACGTTCCTGGCCACCATCAGCCACGAGATCCGCACGCCAATGAACGCCGTGATCGGCATGTTGGAACTGGCGGTAAAACGCGCCGATCATGGCCAACTGGACAAACCTTCAATCGAAGTCGCCTACCACTCAGCCAAGGATTTGCTTGGTTTGATCGGCGACATCCTCGACATCGTCCGGATAGAATCCGGGCACGTGTCCCTGGCGCCAGAGCCTGTCGAGCTGGCAGTGCTGATCGACTCGGTCAGACGCGTGTTCGAAGGACAGGCGCGGGAAAAAGGGCTAATGCTGGAAGTCAGTATCGAGCCGTCCGCTCGCTGCCACGCGTTGCTCGATCCGCTGCGTTTCAAGCAGATCCTGTCCAATTTGGTAAGCAACGCCATCAAGTTCACCCATGAAGGCCATGTACGGATCAAAGCTTCGGTGCAGAATGGTGAACGCCCCCGGCTCGAACTCGAGGTGCGCGACAGTGGCATCGGCATCCATGACGATGACCTACGACGGCTGTTCAACCCCTTCGTCCAGATCAACCCGCAAAGCGAAAACGCCCGTACCGGGACCGGCCTGGGGTTGGCGATCTGCCGAACACTGTGCGACATGATGGGGGGGCATCTGGCTATCAAGAGCTTGCAGGGCGTGGGTACCCAGGTACGACTGCTGATGCCGCTGCATTGTATCGAGCCATTTCCGGTCAGCATCGAGCAGGAACCGCGCCTCTACAAGCCGAACCTGAACCTGCGCGTGCTGGTGATCGACGACCACCCCGCCAACCTCTTGCTCATGGCCCAACAGTTGGCGTTCCTGGGACTTAAACCGGAAAGCGCCCGTGACGGCCGCGAAGGTCTGGAGAAGTGGCGCTGCGGCCAGTTCGACGTGCTGATACTCGATTGCAACATGCCACGCATGAACGGCTATCAACTGGCCGAGGCCGTTCGCAGTGAAGAACATCGGCAGGGCCTGGGGCCTTGCACTATTTTGGGCTACACCGCCAATGCCCAGCCTGAGGTACGCCAGCGTTGCCTGGATGCTGGCATGGATGACTGCCTGCTCAAGCCTATCAGCCTGCACACGCTGAGCAGGCATTTGTGTACCGTGCAACCGACGCCTGAACGTGCTGCTCGGACGCCCCTCGACCTGATCGGGCTCGACAACCTGATCGGCCATCGCAGCGAAGATCGAGCGCGAATGCTCACCACCCTGCAGATGAGCCTGGCAGACGACCTAACACTGCTGATGTCCCTGGATGCGGAACACGAACAGCAGGCCATCATCGATCAGGCGCACAAGATACTTGGCGTTGCGCGCATGCTGGACGCGAGGGCGTTGATGAACAGTTGCGAGGCGCTGGAGGAGAAAGGCGTGTCGCTGTCCCAGCTGAAACTGCGCCGCCAGGCATTGGCGCGCCACCTGCGACGGGTGCAGAGAGCCCTGTCCGGCCAGCGTGAGCGGCCGATCAGGACTCCTTGAAGGGACGCGGGATCAGGACGCCGAGTTGATCGGCTTGTCAGGATACCAAGCGTCCAGCAGCGGGCTGACTTCGATTTTGGTCAGTTCGCTGCGACCTTTGAGCCAGGATTCGACGGTGGCGCGCTGCTCCTCGCTGACCGAGCCACGCTTGGCCAGGCAGACCAGACCGAAATCATCGCCGCCGACATAGTCCAGACCATTGGCATCCATGGCTTCTGCCAGGAAGGCGTCGAGGAAAGCGTCGATGGCTTCGTCGGACAGGTCTTCCTTGAAATCCAGGTTCAGTTCGAAACCCAGCTCCTGGAATTCATCCACGCACAGCTTCTTGCGCAGACGACGGGAACGGTTGGTAGCCATTGAAACAATCCTCTTGAGTAATTACGCGCGGCACTTTACCAGTTTCCGTCACGCAAAGGCGCTTTTGTCTTGAACATGCCCACAAACTGTACGCTTGGGGCATAATGCCGTCTTGATTTCGTCAAGGGGCCATCATCTTTTACAGCCCCGTTTTCTTTTCCCTCGTCCGCAGGGTCACCTATGATCAAGACGCTTCGCCCACTGTTTCTGGCCGGCCTGCTGCTCCCCATCGCCCTTCCCGTCTCGGCCGCCGCTGTCAACACCACCCTGCCGCCCAAGGTGCAGCAGGCCCTCAAGGCCAACAAGCTGCAGGACAACGCCTTGTCGCTGGTGATGCTCCCCCTCGACGGCCCCGGTACCCCGACCATCTTCAATGCCGACGTTTCGGTGAATCCGGCCTCGACCATGAAGCTGGTGACCACCTACGCAGCCCTGGAATTGCTCGGCCCCACCTTCCAGTGGAAGACCGAGTTCTATACCGATGGCACGTTGAGCAACGGCGTGCTCAACGGCAACCTGTACCTTAAAGGTGGCGGCGATCCCAAGCTGAACATGGAAAAACTCTGGCTGCTGATGCGCGACCTGCGTGCCAATGGCGTGCGTACCGTCACCGGCGACCTGGTACTCGACCGCAGCCACTTCGTCCAGCCCAACCTGCCGCATTTCGACGATGACGGCGGCGATGTGAACAAGCCGTTCCTGGTCAAACCCGACTCGCTGCTGGTCAACCTCAAGGCCCTGCGCTTCGTGGCACGCAACGACGGTGGCAAGGTCGTGGTGTCGGTCGAGCCACCGATCGCCAGCATCCGCATCGACAATCAGGTCAAGCCGGTGGCGTCCAAGCAATGCACCGGCGATGTGCGCTACAACCCCGTGGTGCAGCCAGACGGCGTCAGTGTCACGGTCAGCGGCCAACTCGGCGACGGCTGCAACTCGCAGACTTACCTCGCCCTGCTCGACCACCCCGCCTACGCCGCCGGCGCGGTGCGCGCCATCTGGAACGAGCTGGGCGGCAGCATCCAGGGCCGCGATCGCACAGAAAATGTCCCCAAGAGTGCTCGTCTGCTGGCCAGAGCCTTCTCGCCAGACTTGGTCGAAGTGATCCGTGACATCAACAAGTACAGCAACAACACCATGGCCCAGCAGTTGTTCCTCAGCCTCGGCGCACAGTTCCGCACCGATGCCGACGGTGACGACGCCCGCGCCGCGCAGCGCGTGGTGCGCCAATGGCTGGCCAAGAAAGGCATCACGGCGCCGCATTTGGTGATGGAAAATGGCTCCGGCTTGTCGCGCGCCGAGCGGGTCAGCACCCGCGAGATGGCGGCGATGCTGCAAGCAGCCTGGAAAAGCCCCTACGCCGCCGAATTCATCAGCTCCATGCCGCTGGTGGGTATGGATGGCACCATGCGTAAACGCCTGAAACGCACCGCCATGACCGGGGAAGGCCACATCAAAACCGGTACGCTGAATACGGTTCGTGCCATCGCCGGTTTCAGCCGCGACAGCAATGGCCATACCTGGGCCGTCTCGGCCATCCTCAACGACCCTAAACCCTGGGGCGCCTCGCAGGTACTGGACCAGGTACTGCTGGATCTGTACCGCCAGCCCTAGGGAAGGGTCGACGTCAGGCAAGAAACGCAGACGGGGCGGTGCGCCGAACAGGTCGGCACCCTGCCCCGTGGCGCTTCAGCGCAACTGCAGACGCCAGGCCCGGTGGATGCGGTTGTTGCGAGCGAAGTCCGGATCCAGGGTCTGGGTGCTGATTTCCTCCACCGCATAACGCTCCAGCAGGTGCTCGTCGAGCTGGAACTTGCGGAAGTTGTTGGAGAAGTACAGCACACCACCCGGCGCCAGCCGGGCCATTGCCAGGTCGAGCAGGCGCACATGGTCGCGCTGCACGTCGAACACCCCTTCCATACGCTTGGAGTTGGAGAAGGTCGGTGGGTCGATGAAGATCAGGTCGTAGCTGTCCTGCGCACTTTCCAGCCAGGCCATGACATCGCTCTGCTCCAGACGGTTGCGCTCGGAAAAGCCATTGAGCGAAAGGTTGCGCCGCGCCCAATCCAGATAGGTCTTCGACAGGTCGACGCTGGTGGTGCTGCGCGCGCCGCCCTTGGCCGCATGCACGGTCGCGGTCGCGGTGTAGCAAAACAGGTTGAGGAAGCGCTTGCCGGCTGCCTCACGCTGAATGCGCAGACGAATGGGCCGGTGATCGAGAAACAGGCCTGTATCGAGGTAGTCGGTGAGGTTGACCAGCAACTTCACGCCGCCCTCATTAACCTCCTGGAAGCGCCCCTCCGTCGCCTGGCGCTCGTACTGACGGGTCCCGCCCTGGCGCTCGCGGCGCTTGAGTACGACCCGCTGCGGATCGATGCCCAACGCCTGGGGAATCGCTGCCAACGCGTCGAGCAGACGGCCCTGGGCTTTTTCCGGATCGACCGAACGTGGCGCCGCATATTCCTGCACATGCACCCAGTCTTGATACAGGTCGACCGCCAGCGCGTACTCAGGCATGTCGGCATCGTACAGACGGTAGCAGTCGACTTGCTCGCGCCGGGCCCACTTGCCCAGTTGCTTGAGATTCTTCTGCAGGCGATTGGCGAACATCTGCGCGCCTTCGGACAGACGCGCCGTTTCGGAGCTCAGCGCTGGCGCGGTGCGCGCGGCGCCGCCGGATTGTTCGGCCGGGCGGCGCTCGGAGGTGACGAACTGGTCGGGCTGGACCTTGAACAGCAGCAGCTTGCACGGCAGCGCGCCGTTCCAGAACGCGTATTGCTTGTGGCTGCGAATGCCCATGCGCTTGCCCAGTTCAGGGGCGCCGGTGAATACGGCAGCCTCCCAGCCCAGGCAAGACTGGCGCAGGCGCTCACCCAGATTTTGATAGAGATACAGCAGGCTCGCTTCGTCGCCCAGGCGCTCGCCATACGGCGGGTTACTGATCACCAAGCCTTTCTGGTTCTGGTCCGGCCGAGGCTCGAAGCTGGCCACCTCACCCTGATAGATCTTCACCCAGTCGCCCAATCCGGCTCGCTCGACGTTGTTGCGCCCAGGCTGAATAAGCCGCGGATCGGCTTCATAGCCGCGAATCCACAGCGGTGGCTTGGCGAGCCCGGCCTCTGCGCGGACCTGGGCCTCGTCATGCACCTTACGCCACAGTGCCGGTACATGGCCCTGCCAGGCGCTGAAACCCCAGCGCTCACGCTTGAGGTTCGGCGCGATGTCGGCGGCGATCATCGCCGCCTCGACCAGGAAGGTACCGACACCGCACATGGGGTCGGCCAGCGCACCACCCTCAGCGGCAATACGTGGCCATCCGGCGCGGATCAGCACGGCCGCCGCCAGGTTCTCCTTGAGCGGCGCTGCGCCTTGCTGCAAGCGATAGCCACGCTGGTGCAGGCTGTGGCCGGAAAGGTCGATCGAAAGAATGGCCTCGCCGCGATCCAGGCGCAGGTGCACCCGCAGATCCGGGTCGATCTTGTCCACCGAAGGACGCTGCCCATCGCGGTTGCGCAGTTTGTCGACGATGGCGTCCTTGACCTTGAGCGCGCCGAAGTGGGTGTTGTCGATGCCGGAGCCGTGGCCGCTGAACTCGACGGCCAGTGTGCCGTCGGCGGCCAGATGCTCCTGCCAGTCAACGGCATTGACACCATCGTACAGATCGTCAGCGTTCTTCATGGCGAAGCGCTTGACCACCAAGAGCACCCGGTTGGCCAGGCGCGACCAAAGACAGAGACGATAGGCAGTTTCCATATCGGCCGCGCCCCGGATCGCCGAGGTGTGCTCCCGCACCTCGGCCAGGCCCAGCCCGCGGGCTTCTTCGGCTAGCAGGCCTTCCAGGCCTTTGGGACAGGTGAGATAGAGTTCGATTGAGTCCGACATGTGCAGTGCAGTGCCTCTGGCTGTGTGCTGGCAAGACGACGCATCGTCATTGCCTCTGTTTGCCCGAATACCTTTTCATCAGATATCCAGGTGGCGCCTCGATAACGAGACGCCGGGCCGCCCGTTCGTTCCCATCCGCCAAAACGCGAGAAGGAATTTGATCGTCGGGCAGTATGAAAATTTCGTAGGACTCAGGCCACGCGTGACCCTTCGTCGCATTGCTGAATATTACGTCAGATCGCTGGCGCCAATGGCCAAATGATTTCAACCCCTGGCAAACCCCGACCAATGCGGGTCTTTCCTGAAACAAGGTTGAGTCGCATTTACTTACTTATCCTTTCATCGGCTGAAAGGTTACGTCCTTATGACAAATCGATCATTCACAGTGTGACTCGCATTGGTTAGAACTGACCACAGGTCGCCTTGCAACGGGGTGACACTTCCAGCTCGCCACGCCGGCAGCGAGCGCAAACCGGCAGAAAGACTCTGCCCGGCCTCAGAGAGGCCGACGGGACATTACAGTCAACAAGTGAGGGCAACACCCTATGAGAAGACTTAAGCGTGATCCGTTGGAAAGAGCATATTCACGTGGCTACCAGTATGGAGTCACCGGAAAATCCCGCGAACTTTGCCCCTTCAGCCTGCCTTCGGTTCGCCAGGCCTGGATCAACGGCTGGCGTGAGGGTCGCGGCGACAACTGGGACGGCATGACCGGCACTGCTGGCATCCACAGACTCAACGAAAATCACGCCGTTGGCTGAACGAGGTTACTGAATTCGATTCACCATGAACGTCCCACTCGGACGACGGGCTAGTGCCCAAGGGCCCCTTCACGGGGCCCATCTTTCATGGGAAGGCGCTAGCGGGGCATTGCCGCAATGGCATCGACCGCCTCGCGAATCAGCGCAGGGCCTTTGTAGATGAAGCCCGAGTAGATCTGCACCAAGCTCGCTCCTGCGGCTATCTTCTGCGCCGCATGATGGCCCTCGGTGATTCCACCCGCCGCAATGATTGGCAGCTTGCCACCCAGTTCACCAGCCAGCACCTTGACGATATGCGTGCTCTTTTCCAGCACGGGTGCTCCGGACAAACCGCCGGCCTCCCCAGCGAACGGCAATCTTTCCACTCCTTCCCGGCTGAGCGTGGTGTTGGTGGCAATCACCGCATCCATGCCCGACTCGATCAGCGCAGCGGCCACCAGTGCGGTTTCTTCATCGCTCATATCCGGTGCGATCTTGATCGCCAACGGCACGCGCTTGCCCTGCTCGGCCGCCAGTCGCTCACGACGCTCAGCCAATGCATCGAGCAGTTGCTTGAGTGAGTCGCCGAACTGCAGGGTGCGCAGGCCTGGGGTGTTGGGTGAGCTGACATTGACGGTGATGTAGCTGGCGTGTGAGTAGACCTTCTCCAGGCAGATCAGGTAGTCGTCCTGGGCGCACTCGACTGGGGTGTCGAAGTTCTTGCCTATGTTGATACCCAAAACACCCTCATAGCGCGCTGCGAGCACCCGCGAGAGCAGATGATCTACCCCCAGGTTGTTGAAACCCATGCGGTTGATGATGGCCGTGGCTTCGGGCAGGCGGAACAAACGCGGCTTTGGGTTACCTGGCTGAGGACGTGGGGTTACGGTACCGATTTCGACGAAGCCGAAGCCCAACTGCGCAAAACCATCGATAGCCGTACCGTTCTTGTCCAGCCCTGCTGCCAACCCCACCGGGTTGGCGAAGTTCAAGCCCATGACGGTCACCGGCAGCGATGCCGGACGCTTGCACAGCACACCGTTGAGGCCAAGACGCCCCCCTGCACCGATCAGGTCCAGAGACAGGTCATGGGAGGATTCCGGGGAGAGCTTGAACAGCAACTGGCGGGCCAGGGTATACATGGGCGGGCAAAACTCGGGGATGAGT
Organism: Pseudomonas sp. SC11; assembly: GCF_047039205.1. Taxonomy (NCBI): domain Bacteria; kingdom Pseudomonadati; phylum Pseudomonadota; class Gammaproteobacteria; order Pseudomonadales; family Pseudomonadaceae; genus Pseudomonas; species Pseudomonas sp. SC11. Next base: position 3,731,232 of record NZ_CP178183.1, read on the forward strand.
GAGTCGGCAATTATAGCTACCGGGTCGCCTGCGCAACAGGCCTTTGCAACGCTGCGCGGACCAAGAATCGCAGGCAAAGAAAAACCCGGCCGAAGCCGGGTTTTTCAGGAAGCGTCAGACCAATTACTTGGCTTGGGCTTCTACTTGAGCTTCAACGCGACGGTTGATAGCGCGACCAGCTTCGGTGGCGTTGTCGGCAACCGGACGGGTCTCACCGTAGCCAACCGAGTCAACACGGTTGGATTCGATGCCGTACTGCTGGGTCAGAACTTGCTTGACAGCATTGGCGCGACGCTCGGACAGCTTCTGGTTGTAAGCGTCTGGACCTACGGAGTCAGTGTGACCTTCAACCACGGTGGTGGTTTGTGGGTACTGCTTCATGAAGTCAGCCAGGTTCTTGATGTCGCCGTAGCTGTTAGGCTTGACGACCGACTTGTCGAAGTCGAACTTCACGTCCAGCTCAACGCGGACGTTTTCAGCGGCAGCCGGGCAGCCGTCGGCGTCAACGGTGACGTTGGCCGGGGTGTCTGGGCACTTGTCGACGTTGTCGCAGACGCCGTCGTTGTCGCTGTCGGTGCAGACTTCAGCAACTGGAGCAGGCGCAGGGGCTGCGGTCTGCTTCGGGCTACCGCCGAAGTTCAGGCCAACACCAACGCTTGGTGCCCACTCGGTGTCACCTTTGTCGATGTTGTACTGGGCTTCAACGCCAGCACGGGCGTAGAACATGTCGGTGATGTACCACTTGGCGCCAGCGCCGATGTTGGCGAAGGTGGAGTGGTCACGACCGCCACGGAAGCTCTGGCCGATCGACTGGTGGGAGAAACCGGCCGACACGTACGGACGGATGGCGTCGTACGGGTTGTTGAAGTGGTAAACGGCGTCAAGAGCGGTGTTCGAGCCCTTGATGTTCTTGCCGTCGTCGCCACGAGCGTTGTGAACTTCGTCGTAGCCCAGACGCAGTTCAACGTCGTCGGTCAGGAAGTAACCGATCGAACCGCCGAACAGGTTGCCGTCGTTTTTGTAGTCGCGCTGGCTGTCGAAGAACTCCTTCTTGTAGAAGATCTCGGTTTCGACGGCGCCTTGGCCTTGTGCCATAGCGCCAATCGAGGTGGCGGCTACGAGCGAACCAATGGCCAAGCCCAAGGTGTTTTTCAATTTCATCCGTTAAATCCCCATCTAGTGATAGTTAAGCCGTCCCACCAATAGCCGCGGGACAACTCGACGGCAAGTCTAGCAGACCTTGCCGATTCGTTTGAGCCATTTGCGTAGGACTAAGTTTCAGCCGAGTCTGCAAATTTCTCACGAAGCTTGTCGAGCGCACGCTTATAGCGCATTTTCGTGGCGCTCAGGCCCATGTGCATGATGTCTGCGATCTCCTGGAACTCCAGTTCAGCCACGAAGCGCAGCACCAGAATTTCCCGATCGATCGGGTTCACATGCACCAGCCACTTATCCAAACCACCCTTTTCTTCCGCTTTCGGTGCCTTGTCCTCGGACGCCTCTTCAATGGGGTCCAGGCTCAAGGCATCCATCAATCGGCGCTTGCGTCGCTCCTTGCGGTACTGGGTGATGCATTCGTTGTACGTGATGCTGTACAGCCAAGTCTTGAACTTGGACTTGCCCTCGAAATTCTTCAGGCCGTACAGCACCTTCAGCATGACTTCCTGACAGACATCGTCGGCATCGCGGTCGTTCCCCAGATAACGCGAACAGACGTTGAACAGGGTCCGCTGGTAGCGCCGCATGAGTTCCTCATAGGCGCGGGTAACGTGAAACAATTCTTCATGCGAACGCGCTACCAGTTCCTCGTCAGTGAGGTCGCGGGGGTCGTAACGCATGGGCGGCGTGTGCACTGTATTCAAAACGGATCTGGCCGACAGTCAGGTCAATGTCGCCGCAAGGCCCGGAGGCGGATTTCAGCGGCGGCATACATTAACAGCTTTTGTGCCGTTAGCGGCTACTGACGCGCTGCTCGAGCAGTTCTCGGTTCGACAGCGACACCCATTCACCCTCATCGGTCATCAGTGTGGTCTTGACTGTTCCGATGGCCTCGATGTGGCCTTCGACCTCGCCAACACGCACGTGCTGGCCCACTTGGTAGAGTTCGCGTACATAAATGCCGGCCAGAATCTGCCCGGCGATTTCGCGGCTGCCCAGGCCCATTGCCAATGCAACGGCCAGACCAACGGTAATCAAGCCGATCACGATCACATGATTGAGCAGGTCGGTCTTGACCTCCAACTGGCTGATAGCCACCGAAATCGAGATGATGATGACCAGTCCCTGGGCGATGCGTCCGACACCCGCCGCGTACTCCAGCCCGATGCCTTCGGCCGCGCCGCGGACCAGGCCATTGACCAGTTGCGCCAGCAGCACCCCGGCCAGTAGCACTAGCGCCGCGCCGAAGACCTTCGGCAGGTAGAGGGCGAGCATGTCGAGGGTGGCCGACACCCGCTCGAGGCCGAGCGATTCGGCAGCCGACACCAGGAAAATCAGCAGGATGAACCAATAGACAATCTTGCCGATGAGGGTCGAGATCGGCACCTGAATGCCGACTCGGCTGAGCATCTTGGTCAGGCCAGTGCCGCTCATCAAGCGGTCCAGACCGAACTTGGCGAGCAATTTAGACAGCAAGGTGTCGAGCAGCTTGGCTACCACGAAGCCCAGCAGCACCACCACCAGCGCACCGAACAAGTTGGGGATGAAGTTCGCCACCTTGGTCCATAGTGCAGTCATGGCGGTAACCAGGCTCTGGGTCCAGAGATCGAGTTCCATATTCATTCGGCCTTATCAGCTTGCGGTCTGCCAGCGGCAGAGGTACGGCGCACCGGCGCCACATGCGCCGAGCCATTGTTGACAGCGATCAGCAGCGCCTGGCTCCAACGGCCCAGCAAGCTGAACAGATCGCCCGCGCCCACCTGGCGGTTGGCGGTCTTGAGCACCCGACCCAGGCAGGCATCGTCGTCGCGATCCTGGCCGGACGGCGACGCCTTGAGCAGGTCGCGCAGGGATTCTTCAAACGGATCGTGCATGGGCACCTCGCGTGATGTCAGTCAAAGACGAGGGCTCTGCTGCGCAGGTCACACCGAAAGGTGGCACGACTGTTTCAAAATAAGAGAGCAGTAGCATGGATCGCCTCACACCCAGCGCAAGCGCCTGAACAACCACCACTGCCCCACGGCCAGCGCCAGCACCACCAGGCAGGCCACGAGGAATCCATAGGGGTTGCTTGCCCCGGGGATGCCGCCGACGTTGATACCGAGCAGACCGGTGATGAAGCTCATGGGCAGGAAGATGCAGGTGATGATGCCGAAGCGGTACATGGTTCGGTTCATCAGTTCGCTGCGCCGCCGGTCCTCGCCCTCGAGCACCAGCGCCGCGCGCTCGCGGGCCAGCTCCAATTCCTCCAGGTAGCGAATCAGGCTGTTGTTGAGCTCGTTCCAGTAGTCGGAATCGACTTCGGCGAACCAACTCCACTTATGCCGCGACAGCTGGGCGTAGATGTCTCGCTGGGGCGCGAGAAAACGCCGCAGGCCAGCGGCACGGCGGCGGATCTGCTGGAGACTGCCTTGGGCTGGGCTATACCGCTCGTCGGATTCCACCTTCTCTTCTTCGAGATCGACTGCTTCCGACAAGTCGCTGACCAGCGCCTGGACCTTTTCCGTCAGCAACTCGCCCATCAGCAGCAGCAGCTCCGACGCCGACTTCGGTCCCCGGCCCTCGCCCAGTTGCTGCAGGATCTCGTCGCTGGCCCGTAGCGGCCGCAGGCGCAGCGAAATGATGCGCCGGGCTTCGGCAAAGATACGCACCGACACCATGTCTTCCGGCTCGGCCCCCGGATTGAGATTGACCCCGCGCAGAAACAGCAACATCTGCTCATTGGACAGCGGCAGCAGGCGCGGACGGGTATTTTCCTCCAGCAGCAGCTCGCAGGCAAACTCGCTCAGGCCGCTGTCGTGCAGCAGCCAGGTGCGGGTCTGCGGGTGACTGCGATCCCAGTGCAACCAAAGGCTTTCATGATCCTGCAACTGCAGGCTGTCCAACTCGGTACGGGCGATCGCACGGGCGCCGCCCTTACCGTCGAGCACCAGGGCATGCACCAGGCCCCACTGCGCATTGTCTTCCTCGAACATCGATGCTCCATCAGCGCCCGCGGCGCGTCACTGCGGTTGGCTCAGCGGGCTGGGCGAGACGATCACGCCATTATTGTCGGCGTAGACGTATTCGCCGGGACGGAAGGTGACACCGGCGAAGGTGACCGGGACGTTCAGGTCGCCGATACCGCGCTTGTCGGTCTTCATCGGATGACTGGCCAGGGCCTGCACGCCGACGTTGGTCTGCGCCAAAACATCGACGTCACGCACGCATCCGTAGATCACCAGCCCTTCCCAACCGTGCTTGGCGGCTTTTTCGGCGAGCATGTCGCCGAGCAAGGCGCGGCGCAGCGAACCACCGCCGTCGACCACCAGCACTTTGCCGGTGCCGTCGAGCTCGACCTGCTCGCGGACCAGGGAATTGTCCTCGAAGCACTTGATGGTGACGATCTGCCCACCGAACGAGTCGCGGCCACCGAAGTTGCTGAACATCGGCTCGAGCACTTGGACCCGGTCTGCATAGGCATCGCACAGGTCGGGGGTTACGTAATGCTGCATGGGAAACTCCTGTCAGTCACAACGAAGGCGGGTGTCGGGCAAGGCTACACCCTCCGAGGCCGTGCAGTCATCCGAGACTGGGTAGTCAGTCGCCGCGGCGTGTGGCGTGCTCTGCGCCTGCGCCAGCCAGCGCTCGACCTGCGGCCACACCTGGTCCTGAGCGGCTTTGCTCACCAGCATGTCCACATGCCCGAATGCCTCGAAGCCGTCCTCGCGCCCCAGGCGCAGGAATCGCTTGCGCGCATCGCCCCACTGCTCGAACAGCGCGCGGCAGGCCCACAGCGGATCCTGGGTATCGGCCACCGCTGCCACGGCCAACAGCGGTACTCGCACCTCGGCCAGCCCTGCCCACCAGTCACGGTCCTTGACCCCGAAGCGGCCGAACAACCCCTGCCAACGCAACCACTCCAAGGCCAGGCCGATCGGCTCGTCCTCCGGGCCACGCTTGAGCCTGGGCCCCGACAGTTGGGCAAAGCGCTTGAGCAGCAGGCGCGCGCCCCACACCACCGGCGGCAACTTCAGAGGCCAGTAGCGGCGAGTGACCTGGGTCCCGAACAGCGCCACGCTGGCGACGCTATTCGGGTCCAGGTAGCCACCGCCCAAGGCGGCAACCAGCGTGGTGCCGCCCAGGGAATGCCCGACCCAGTGCGGCGCCTGTCCCGTCAACTCCTGTACGAACGTGCCGATCACCGGCAGATCGAAACGCGCGTAGTCGGCCACGCCGTTGGCGCGCCATTGACGATTGCGCGGCGACAGGCCATGGCCGCGCATCTCCGGGATCCATACGTCGAAGCCCGCCCGCGCCAGGAACGCTCCCAGGCCAATGCCTTTGGGGGAATACCAGAAACGGCGGTTGGAAAAGCTGCCATGCAGGAGGATCACCGGCACCGCTCGTTCAGCGGGCTGATCGGCCAGACCCAGACGGGTCACGGCCAGCTCCACGCTGGGGTCCGGGCTGTTGCCGGCTTTTATTCGGTAGACGTCTTCGCTGAGGTCGCCACGGCGCTCGGCACTGAGCAGGGCCACGGGAAAAAGAGTACTGCTGCTTTGCATGAATTCACGGCAATGAGAAAGGAATACGGAATGGGCGGGCGCTGGCCACGCTGAACGTCGGCTCCAGCGTACTCGCGGGTAAATCGCTGCGGCGAACGGCCGCTCTCACTAGAAAAGGCGGCGGCTCGCCGCAGCGATTTACCCGCGAAGAAAACACGAACGCGAGGCGCATCGACGTGCGCCCCGCATTGAACGCATCAGGCTGCGCCCTGGCCCTCGGCCAGGAAGAACCAGGTTTCGAGCACCGAGTCCGGGTTCAGCGACACGCTTTCGATGCCTTGCTGCATCAGCCACTTGGCCAGATCCGGGTGGTCCGAAGGGCCCTGACCGCAGATGCCGATGTACTTGCCGGCCTTGTTGCAGGCGGCAATGGCATTGGCCAGCAGCTTCTTGACCGCCGGATTACGCTCGTCGAACAGGTGGGCGATGATGCCGGAGTCGCGGTCCAGGCCCAAGGTGAGCTGGGTCAGGTCGTTGGAGCCGATCGAGAAGCCGTCGAAGTACTCGAGGAACTCCTCGGCGAGAATGGCGTTGGACGGCAGCTCGCACATCATGATCACGCGCAGGCCATTGTAGCCACGGGCCAGGCCATTCTCGGCCAGCAGATCGACCACTTGGCTGGCTTCGCCCAAGGTACGCACGAACGGCACCATGATCTCGACGTTGGTCAGCCCCATCTCATTGCGCACACGCTTGAGCGCACGGCATTCGAGCTCGAAGCAGTCACGGAACGACTCGCTGATGTAGCGCGACGCCCCGCGGAAGCCCAGCATCGGGTTCTCTTCTTCCGGCTCGTACAGCTTGCCGCCGATCAGGTTGGCGTATTCGTTGGACTTGAAGTCCGACAGACGCACGATGACCTTTTTCGGCGAGAAGGCTGCCGCCAGGGTGCTGATGCCTTCGACCAGCTTCTCGACATAGAACTCGACCGGGTCGTTGTAGCCGGCGATGCGCTTGTCGACGCTGTCCTTGAGCTCCGGCGGCAAGCCGGCATAGTTCAGCAGCGCCTTGGGGTGCACGCCGATCATGCGGTTGATGATGAATTCCAGGCGCGCCAGGCCGACACCGGCGTTGGGCAACTGAGCGAAGTCGAAGGCACGGTCAGGGTTGCCGACGTTCATCATGATCTTGAACGGCAGTTCCGGCATGGCGTCCACAGAATTCTGCTTGACGTCGAAGCCCAGTTCGCCTTCGAAAATGAAGCCGGTGTCGCCCTCGGCGCAGGACACGGTCACGCCCTGACCGTCCTTGAGCAGTTGCGTCGCATTGCCGCAACCGACCACGGCCGGAATGCCCAGCTCACGGGCGATGATCGCGGCGTGGCAGGTACGACCGCCGCGGTTGGTGACGATGGCGCTGGCGCGCTTCATCACCGGCTCCCAATCCGGGTCGGTCATGTCCGAGACCAGCACGTCGCCGGGCTGAACCTTGTCCATCTCCGACACATCACGGATCACGCGCACCTTGCCGGCGCCGATGCGCTGGCCGATGGCGCGGCCTTCGACCAATACCGTGCCCTTTTCCTTGAGCAGGTAGCGTTCCATGACATTGGCGCTGGCGCGGCTCTTCACCGTTTCCGGGCGGGCCTGGACGATGTACAGCTTGCCGTCGTCACCGTCCTTGGCCCACTCGATGTCCATCGGGCGCTGGTAGTGCTGCTCGATGATCATGGCCTGCTTGGCCAGCTCGTTGACTTCGTCGTCGCTCAGGCAGAAGCGCGCACGCTCGGCGCGATCGACCTCGACCGTCTTGACCGAGCGACCGGCCTTGGCTTCGTCGCCATAGACCATCTTGATCGCCTTGCTGCCCAGGTTGCGGCGCAGAATGGCCGGGCGGCCAGCCTGCAAGGTGTTCTTGTGCACGTAGAATTCGTCAGGGTTGACCGCGCCCTGCACCACGGTTTCGCCCAGGCCATAGGCGCCGGTGATGAACACCACGTCGCGGAAGCCCGATTCGGTGTCCAGGGTGAACATCACGCCAGCGGTGCCGGTTTCCGAACGCACCATGCGCTGCACGCCGGCCGACAGAGCCACCAGCTTGTGGTCGAAGCCCTGGTGTACGCGATAGGCGATGGCGCGGTCGTTGAACAGCGAGGCGAACACTTCCTTGGCCGCGCGGATCACGTTGTCGACGCCACGAATGTTGAGGAAGGTTTCCTGCTGACCGGCGAACGAAGCGTCCGGGAGGTCTTCGGCCGTGGCCGAGGACCGCACGGCGACGGCCATGTTGTCGTTGCCGGCAGCCATTTCGGCGAAGGCCGTACGAATTTCGGCATCCAGGCGCGCCGGGAACTGCGCGTCCATCACCCACTGACGGATCTGCGCACCGGTCTTGGCCAGGGCGTTGACGTCGTCCACATCCAAGGCATCGAGCGCGGCATGGATGCGCTCGTTCAGGCCACTTTGCTCGAGAAAATCACGGTACGCCTGAGCCGTAGTGGCAAAGCCGCCCGGCACCGAAACGCCGGCACCTGCAAGATTACTGATCATCTCGCCCAGGGATGCGTTCTTGCCCCCCACATGCTCCACATCATGGACGCCGAGCTTATCGAGGGAAACTACGTACTCTACCAAGGTGATCTCTCCACTGACTGTGTTGGAAAAGCTCAAGGGCGCCCGCCTGTCGGGGTTGCGGCTGGGCCGGGACGCTTGTGGCCTGGACCTGGAAAATAAGTGAGAATGCCGAACGTCCGCGTTCGGCAAACCGAACCTATCATATCCAGAAACATTCGGCAGCTTAAGGCCCTTGGCGCAAATGAAACGATCCGCGTTCTTCATCTCCGACGGTACCGGCATCACGGCCGAAACACTGGGCCAAAGTCTGCTGGCGCAGTTCGATACCATCCCCTTCGCCAAATTCACCCGTCCCTACATCGATACGCTCGACAAGGCCCACGCCATGGTCCAGCAGATCAATGCAGCGGCCGAGCGCGACGGCGTCCGTCCGATCATCTTCGACACCATCGTCAACCAGGACATCCGCGAAGTCATGGCCACCTCCAATGGCTTCATGATCGACATCTTCTCCACCTTCCTGTCGCCGCTGGAACAGGAGTTGACCGCCCACTCGTCTTATTCGGTGGGCAAGTCGCATTCCATTGGCGGCAACTCCAACTACATGGAGCGGATCGAGGCGGTGAACTTCGCCCTGGACAACGACGACGGCGCGCGCACCCATTATTACGACAAAGCCGACCTGATATTGGTGGGCGTGTCGCGATGTGGCAAAACGCCGACGTGTTTGTACATGGCCATGCAGTTCGGCATTCGCGCCGCCAACTACCCGTTGACCGAAGACGACATGGAACGCCTGCAACTGCCGCCGGTGCTGAAAAAGCACCATAACAAGCTGTTCGGCCTGACCATCGACGCCGACCGCCTCACCGCCATCCGCCACGAGCGCAAACCCAACAGCCGTTATTCGAGCTTTGCCCAGTGCGAGTTCGAGGTGCGCGAAGTGGAGAACCTGTTCCGCCGCGAGAACATCCCCCACATCAATTCCACGCATTTCTCGGTGGAAGAGATTTCGGCGAAGATCCTGGTGGAGAAAGGGGTGGAAAGACGGTTCAAGTAACACCCGTAACGGCCCACCACCAGGCCGTCGAAGACAGACAAAAAAAGCCCCGGCATCGCTGCCGGGGCTTTTCATTTCAGCGCAAGACTCAGGACGGAATCACCACCGCCTGCCCGCTCAGCGCCAGGTCGACCAGCTCGCGGTTGGCCACCGCGTACATCGCATAGTCGGTGCCGCTGGCATTGCGCAGGTCGTCGAGCATGGCGCGCCAGCGCTCGACCATCACCCGGTGCTGCTCGGCCCACAGGGCCACGCGGGCATCCATGTCGTCCGGGGCATCGGCCATCTGCAGCACGGAAATGGTGATCGCGCGCTGCTGCAGGTCGATGTCGTCGCGGAACGCCTCGCGGGCCAGGGCCTGCCAGTTGTTCTCCACCGGCAGGTTGCTGATCTCCTGCAAGTACCAGGTCAGGTCCAGCGCGCTGCCCACGGCGAAGAACGCCTTGGCCACCTGGGCCGGATCGTGGCCGGTGACGTCCGAGGCCTCGATGATCGGCAGCAGGGTGTACAGGTGCGTGGTGCCGGCCACCATGCGCGCCAGCAACTCCGGCACGCCCGCTTCGACGAAGCTCTGGTAGCGCGTCTGCCAGCGCTCGCGGGTCGGACCTTCCAGCAGTTCGTCGAGCTTGAGCCCCAACTGCGCGATCTTCGGCCCGAAGTGCGCCGTGTCGCGGCCAGCGTCCTGCTCGTTGCGGCGGCTGCGCAGGAACCAGCGGGTGGCGCGACGGCCCAGACGCATCAGCTCATCCATCAGGGTCAGCTGGATGTCGGCCGGGACCTGGTAATCCAGTGCCTCGATCTGACGGAACCAGTGCGGCAGGTGGAAGATATCGCGCACGATCACGTAGGCACCGGCGACATTGGCCGGGCTCATGCCAGTGGACTCCTTCAGGCGCTGCACGAAGGTGATGCCCATGTTGTTGACCAGGTCGTTGGCGATCTGGTTGCTGACGATCTCGCGCTTGAGGCGGTGACGGCGCATGGCCTCGGCGAATTTGCTGACCAGCGACGGCGGGAACGCGGTTTCCATGTCGCGGGTCAGGTACTCGTCGTCCGGCACCTCGGACTTGAGCAGTTGCTCCTTGAGGTCGATCTTGCTGTAGGAGATCAGCACCGACAGCTCGGCACGGGTCAGGCCGTGGCCGGCGGCCAGACGCTCGGCCAGCAGGTCTTCGCTGGGCAGGAACTCGATGGCGCGATCGAGCTTGCCACGCGATTCCAGATCGGCCATCAGGCGTTTGTACTCGGCGATCCGCTCGCGGGCGCGACGGGCAGCGAGCGACAGCGCCTGGGTCTGCTTGTAGTTGTTGCCCAGCACCAGGGCCGAGACTTCCTCGGTCATGCTGCCCAGCAGCTGGTTGCGCTGCTTCTCGGTCATGTCGCCGGCCTGCACCACTTCGTTGAGCAGGATCTTGATGTTGACCTCGTGGTCGGAGCAGTCCACACCACCGGCGTTGTCGATGAAGTCGGTGTTGGTGGCGCCGCCGTGCAGGCCGAATTCGACGCGGCCGAGCTGGGTCATGCCCAGGTTGCCGCCCTCGCCCACCACCTTGCAGCGCAGCTCGTTGCCGTTCACCCGCAGGGCATCGTTGGCTTTGTCGCCGACGTCGGCGTGGCTTTCGCTGCTGGCCTTGACGTAGGTGCCGATACCCCCGTTCCACAGCAGATCGACCGGGGCCTGCAGCAGCGCGTGCAGCAGTTCGGTCGGGGTCAGGCGGTCGGCTTCGATGGCGAAGCGCGCCTTCATCTGTGGGCTGATGGCGATGCTCTTGGCACTACGCGGGAAGATACCGCCGCCTTCGGACATCAGCGTGGTGTCGTAGTCAGTCCAGGCCGAACGCGGCAGTTCGAACAGGCGCTTGCGCTCGACGAAGCTGCTGGCCGGATCCGGATTCGGATCGACGAAGATGTGCAGGTGGTTGAACGCGGCCACCAGTTGCAGCTTGTCCGACATCAGCAGGCCGTTGCCGAACACGTCGCCGGCCATGTCGCCGATGCCGACCACGGTGATCGGGTCTTCCTGCACATTGATACCGCGCTCGCGGAAGTGGCGCTGCACGCCGACCCAGGCGCCACGTGCGGTGATGCCCATGCCTTTGTGGTCGTAGCCGGCCGAGCCTCCGGAGGCGAAGGCATCGCCGAGCCAGAAACCATAGTCGTTGGCGATGCCGTTGGCGATATCGGAGAAGGTTGCGGTGCCTTTGTCCGCCGCCACCACCAGGTAAGGGTCGTCCTCATCGTGACGCACCACGTTGACCGGCGGCACCACGCCGCCGTCCTTGAGGTTGTCGGTGATGTCGAGCAGGCCGCTGATGAAGATGCGGTAGCAGGCGATGCCCTCGGCGGCGATCTCGTCGCGCCCGCCGCCCAAGGGCAGGCGACGCGGCAGGAAGCCGCCCTTGGCGCCGACCGGCACGATCACCGAGTTCTTCACCTGCTGGGCCTTGACCAGGCCGAGCACTTCGGTGCGGTAGTCTTCCTCGCGGTCCGACCAGCGCAGGCCACCGCGGGCGACGTTGCCGAAGCGCAGGTGCACGCCTTCGACCCGTGGCGAGTACACGAAGATCTCGAACTTGGGTACGGGCTTGGGCAGCTCGGGGATCAGCCGTGGGTTGAACTTGAAACTGAAGTAGCCCTTGCTCTGACCGTTGCTGTCGGTCTGGTAGAAGTTGGTGCGCAAGGTGGCCTTGATCAGGTCCAGGTAGCGACGCAGGATGCGGTCTTCGTTGAGCACCTGAACGTCGTCCAGCGCGCTGAGAATCGCCTGTTCCAGACGCTGCTGCTTGTCGTCCAGGTCATCCTGGCCGAGCTTGCGCGCCAGGTAGAAGCGGGTCTTGAACAGCCGGGTGAGCTCGCGGGCGATGTCGGTGTGGTTGTTCAGGGTGCTGGCGATGTAGCCCAGGTCGAAGCCCAGACGGATCTGCTTCATGTAGCGGGCATACGCGCGCAGCAGCGCCACGTCGCGCCACGGCAGGCCAGCGGTGAGCACCAGGCGGTTGAACGCGTCGTTCTCGGCTTCGCCCTGGACGATATGGATGAAGGCGTCCTGCAGGGTGTCGTTGAGCTGCTGCAGGTCCAGGCTCAGCCCTTCGCTGTAGGTGAAGGCGAAGTCGTGAATCCAGAACTCGCGGCCATTGGCATGACGCAGCCGATACGGGAACTCGCCGAGCACGCGCAGGCCTAGGTTCTCCAGGATCGGCAGCACGTCGGACAGTGCCAGCGGCGTGTCGGCGTGGTACAGCTTGCAGTGCAACTGACGCTCACCGATCTGGGTGAGCGGCTGGTAGAAGCTCATGGCCAGGGGCTTGGCCTCGGACAACGCCAGCACGTGCTGCATGTCGACCACCGCCGAGTGCGCGGCGAAGCGCTCGCGGTAACCGGCCGGGAAGCCTTTCGGGAAATCGGCCAGGATGTTGGTGCCCTGGGCTTCGCCGAAGTTGTCCACCACCAGCGCCGAATAGTCGTCCTGCCACGAGCGGCAGGCCTGGATCACTTCGTTTTCCAGTTGCTGCGGATCGATGTCGATGCGGTTCTTCGGATCGACCCGCAGAATCAGTTGCACCCGCGCCAGCACCGATTCGGAGAAGAAGGTCCAGAACTCGCAGTCCGAGGCCTTCAGGCGCTCCATCAGCACCTGCTGGATCTTCTGGCGCACTTCGGTGGAATAGACCTCACGCGGCACGTAGGCCAGGCAGTAGCAGAAGCGGCCGTAGGGGTCTTTGCGCAGGAACACGCGGATCTTGTTGCGCTCCTGGATCTGCACGATCGACATCGCGGTGCTGAACAGCTCGTCGATCGGGGTCTGGAACAGGTCGTCGCGCGGCAGCACTTCCAGGACCTGGGTCAGCTCCTTGCCCAGGTGCGCCTTGGGGTCGAAGTGCGAGCGACGCTCCACTTCGGCGACCTTTTCGCGAATGTACGGAATGGTATAGACGCTCTCGCCGTACACCGTGGAGGTGTACAGGCCCATGAAGCGGCATTCCTTGAGGACCTTGCCGTCGGCATCGATCTGACGGATCGACACGTAGTCCGGATAGGCCGGGCGGTGTACGCGGCTCGGCTGCGAGGCCTTGGCGAACGACAGCAGGCGCGGCTCGCGCAGGTAGCTGACGGCGTAGTCCTCGATGCGCAGGTCGTCGCTGCTCAGGCCAGTGCGCAGCACGCGCGGCAGGCCGAGGAACGAGGATTCGTCATACGCCAGGCTGCCGCCGGCGGCGTCGGTCTCGACCACGAATTCCTCATAGCCGAGAAAGGTGAAGTGGTTGTCCAGCAGCCAGGTGAGGAAGCTCTGCACCTCGGCCTTGTCATGCTGCGCCGGCCCGAAGGCGTTCTCGCCCACCAGCGCCAGCAGGTCGCGGACCTTGGCCTTCATCGGCTCGAAGTCGGCCACCACCACGCGCACATCGGCCAGTACCAGCTCCAGCTCGCGGGTCAGGCTGGTCAGCTCGGCAGCGTTGGCGCAGCGGTCGATCTCCAGGTACATCAGCGATTCGTGATTGACGCCTTCACCCTGGGTGCCCTTGGGCAGCAGTTCGAGCAGTTCGCCCTTGGCCCCACGCCGGGTGCTGAGCACGGTGGTCTGCAGGGTGTGGATGCTGTAGCCGCGGCGGTTGAGCTCGGTACGCACCGAGTCGACCAGAAATGGCAGGTCGTCATGCAGAACTTCGACCACGGTGTGCGTGGACTGCCAGCCATGGCGCTCGTAGTCCGGGTTGTAGACCCGCACCAGCGGGGTGGCCGAGTCGAAGCGCTCGATGGTGCGCCAGGCAGAAAGGGTGCAGCCGGCCAGGTCGGACAGCCGACGCTGGGTGAGTTCGTCCAGAGAGATGATGCCGAAGAACTGCTCAGCGAACAGCGCCACTTGTGGCAGGGACTGTTCGCTGATGTGCTGCGCCAGGGCCGCTTGCAGTTGATGCTGGAAGTCGGCCTTGCTGGCTGCGGTGAAAAACGCCATCTGTGGTACTCCGCTTGGGCTTTTTTTTGGTGAAGCGTCGTGTACGTGTACGTCCGCCGTTCAGGATCAACCATAGCCAACCCATGGCGACAGAACGATGGAATCAAGGCGTCGGACAGGTCCCGCGCGTCGGCGTTCCGGGCCACCCGCCAAGGATGAGCACCTGCAAAGACGACTGCCGGGGCGGTGGCCTTACGGCTGCCCATCGACTGGGCAGCTTAACGACTGAGCGGTCACCGCGGCTTGCAGCGCTGCGACATATTCGGTCAAGCGGCGGTAACTGTGCATTTATGCGCGGTGCCAAGGCTGGCACAATCGCGTTTCACTTCCTTGAACCGAGCCGCCCATGCAACTGAAAACCGCCCTGCTCTTCGCCACCCCGTGCGACGACGAAGAAGACGACATGGCGACCCTGTGCTGCCACAGCGACAAGGGCCAGATGTTCCTGCTCACCCGCTACCCCGACGAAGACACCGTCGACCTGACCCTGGACGACGAGCCTTCGACGCTGGATGGGCTGACCGTGACGTTGAGCGCCGAGCGCCTGCTGATCGAGGTGGCCTCTGGTGATCGCGATGCCCTCAAAGGCGACGCGCACCTGGAAATCCTTCTGACCTCGGCCGGTAGCGACCTGGACGAGGTGGCGCTGACCTTGCGCAACATTTTCGACGGTACCGGCACCTTCGTCTCCGAGCTCTGACGGCCGCGGGCACGATTGACAGATCGCTAGGCGCTAGGCATTGTCTGACAACCTGACCACTAGGCAACCTTTCCATGCTTGAGCTTCAGCGCCCCGACACCCTCGTCGACCGAGTGGTCAGCGCCATCCGCGCCGAAATCGACGCCGGCCGCCTGGCCGCCGAATCGCGCCTGCCCACCGAACAGCAACTGGCCGAGCAGCTCAACGTCAGCCGCTCCGTGGTGCGCGAGGCGGTGGCGCAGCTCAAGGCCGATGGCGTGCTTATAGCCCGACGCGGACTGGGCTCCTACATTTCCCAGACCCCCGGCGGCACCGTGTTCCGCTTCCCCGGCAGCAGCGGACGCGCGCCCGACCTGGTGCAGATGTTCGAGATGCGACTGTGGATCGAAACCCAGGCCGCCGCCATCGCTGCGCGCAGGCGTGATGCCGCCGACCTGACGCGCATGGCCGATGCCCTGCAGATCATGCTCGACCCCGGCAGCGACCTGACTCGCGCCGCAGCCGCCGACGTGGCCTTTCACCGCGCCATCGCCGAAGCCAGCAAGAACGATTACTTCGTCGCCTTCCACGATTTCCTCGGCGGTCAGTTGGCCAGCGCCCGCCGTACCGCCTGGGAAAACTCCGCCCGCCCAGCGATCGGCGGCTCGGCCGACGCCAGCCGCGAGCACCAGGCGCTGTACCAAGCCATTGCCGACGGCGACCGCCACGCCGCCGCCGGGTGCGCTGAAGCGCACCTGCGCGCCTCGGCCAAACGTTTGAAGATCGACCTGCCCGCACTCGACTGAAGCCCATGACGCTCCGGGGCAGAGGCCCCGGATTTTTAACGCACTACTTTGTCTGACAACCTGATAATCAGATTCAAAGACACGCACTCAAGGTAATCCGCATGACCCACGACTATTGCATCATCGGCGGCGGCATCGTCGGCCTTGCCACCGCGATGGCCCTGCTGGAACAGCGCCCCGGCGCCTCGCTGTTGCTCCTGGACAAGGAAGACCAATTGGGTCGCCACCAGACCGGCCACAACAGCGGCGTGATCCACGCCGGCATCTACTACGCACCCGGCAGCCTCAAGGCCGAACTGTGCAAACGCGGCGCCCAGGCCACCAAGGACTTCTGCCACGAGCACGGCATCGCCTTCGAGGTGTGCGGCAAGCTGCTGGTGGCCTCCAACGACCTGGAGATGCAGCGCATGCAGGCGCTGTACCAGCGCTCGCAGCAGAACGGCCTCAAGGTCGAGCGACTGGACGCGGACGCCCTGCGCCATCGCGAGCCGAACATCGTCGGCCAGGGCGCGCTGTTCCTCGATGCCACCGGCATCGTCGACTACAAGGAAGTGTGCAAGGCCATGGCCCGGGTGATCGAGCGCGCCGGCGGCGAGGTGCGCCTGTGTACCACGGTGCGCGCGATCCAGGAGCACACCGACCACGTCACCATCACCAGCGACGCCAACACCTGGCGTGCACGGCAACTGGTGGCGTGCGCCGGCCTGCAATCCGACCGCCTGGCGCGCTTGGCCGGGGTCAGCATCGATCACCAGATCATCCCTTTCCGCGGCGAGTACTACCGCCTGCCGCCGAGCAAGAACGGCATCGTCAACCACCTGATCTACCCCATCCCCGACCCCGACCTGCCCTTTCTCGGCGTGCACCTGACGCGAATGATCGACGGCAGCGTGACCGTCGGCCCGAATGCGGTGCTCGGCCTAGGCCGCGAAAACTACCGCAAAGGTTCGGTGAACTGGCGCGACGTGGCCGAGTACGCCCGCTTTCCCGGGTTCTGGAAAACCCTCTGGAACAACCTGGCCTCCGGCACCACGGAAATGAAGAACTCGCTGTTCAAGCGTGGCTACCTGGAGCAGTGCCGCAAGTACTGCCCGTCGCTGGAAATCGACGACCTGCTGCCGCATGAAGCCGGCATCCGCGCCCAGGCGGTAATGCGCGACGGCACCCTGGTGCATGACTTTCTGTTCGCCGAGACGCCGCGCATGGTGCATGTCTGCAACGCCCCCTCGCCGGCCGCCACCTCGGCCATTCCCATCGGCCAGATGATCGCCCAGCGCATCCTCAAGGCCCGCTGATTTCTGCTGCACCTTCCACTACAAAGACAATAAGGAATAACCCATGTCGGCACATGAAACGGCCCCGTCCGCGACGGAAACCCCCGACCAGCAACGCAAGCGCCTGCGCAAGGTCGCGGCGGCGACCATCTTCGGCTCGATGCTGGAGTGGTATGACTTCTACCTCTATGCGACCATGGCCGCGATCGTGTTCTCGAAGATCTTCTTCGACGCCAGCAACCCGGCGGTGGCCTCCCTGCTGGCCTTCTCCACTTTCGCCATCGGCTTCATCGCCCGCCCGTTCGGCGGCATCCTGTTCGGCTACCTGGGCGACCGCTTCGGTCGTAAGCACGTGCTGGTGATCACCTTCTGCCTGATGGGCGTATGCACCACGCTGATCGGCCTGATCCCCGGCTACGCCACCCTCGGCATCTGGGCGCCGATCCTGCTGGTGGTGATCCGCATCATCCAAGGCCTGGGCGCCGGCGCCGAACTGTCCGGCGCAGCGGTCACCTCTTACGAGCACGCCAGCGAAGGCAAGCGCGGCAGTCAAGGCGCCTGGCCAGCGCTGGGCCTGAACCTGGGCCTGCTGCTGTCGTCGCTGACCGTGTACCTGCTGACCATGAACGGCAACGACTTCCTGCTGGCCGGTGGCTGGCGCATCCCCTTCATCGCCAGCATCGCACTGGTGGCGGTGGGCCTGTGGGTACGCAAGAGCATCCCGGAAACCCCGGACTTCAAAGCCCTGGACACGGCCGAGGACACCCCCAAGGTCTCGCCACTCAAGCTGCTGCTGCGCAATGACCGCAAAGGCCTGGCCGTGGTGTTCTTCGTGGCGGTCGGCTACAACGCCCTGAGCTACATCTTCAAGACCTTTTCCCTGGCCTACCTAACCCAGTTCAAAGGCGTCGAGGCCCATGTCACCTCCCTGTCGGTGACCATCGCCAGCCTGGTGGCGATCTTCGCCGTGCCGTTCTTCGGCTGGCTGTGCGACCGCTGGAGCAGCAAGACCGTACTGATGCTCGGCGGCCTGCTGTCGGTGCTGTTCGCCTACCCCTTCCTGCGCCTGCTGAGCACCGGCGAGCCGACGCTGATCTATGTGGCGATCGCCCTCGGCACCGGCATCCTGGCGCCCATGATGTTCGCCCCACAGGGCTCGTTCCTGAGCCGACAGTTCCCCACCCAGACCCGTGCGTCGGGCTTCGGCACCGGCCGCGAAATCGGCACGGCGGTGGCAGGCGGCCTGGCACCGCTGGGCGGGCTGGCCTTGGTGGCAGGCTCGGCGACGCACTCCACCGATGGCGTCGCGCTCATCCTGGCGGTGGCTGGGGTGTTGGTGGTGGTGTTCACCCTGCTCGACCAAGGGCGCAAGTATTCCAGCGCCAAGAACTAAGGCAGCGGGGATTTGCGACGTTACGCCACACTGGCGCGTTCGACGGGGCTGATCTTTACTGCTCCGGGTCCGGCCCTCGCTGGCCTGTCTGGCGATGTGCCGCGACCGGGCGAACGGACCTTCCGGGCGAGTGTGGTGAGCCCGCCAGTGTCCGTGATGACCGACCGTACCCTCACTATGGATAGAACGCGTGGGTTTACCCACTCAGGAGCTTGCGAATGAAGAACGTACTGTTGGCGGTGTTTCGTAACCGCTCCATGAACCCCACATTCAAAGCGCGAAGCTGATCCCCAATGCTGTGCTCCCGATCTCTTTCTGGAGCCAGCCCCGTCATGATGCGACCCGACGCCAAAGTCGAAAAAGTCTATCTCTACCCCAAGCCCGTCGACTTCCGAAAGTCGATTGACGGCCTGGCCGCTCTGGTCGAACTGGATATCAAAGTGGCGGTGTTTGACCCCGTGCTTTTCGTGTTTATCAACAAGCCGCGCAACCGCGTGAAGATCCTCTACTGGGAACGAAACGGCTTCTGCCTTTGGCTCAAGCGCCTCGAATCCGAGCGTTTCAAAACATCGCCAGACGCCACCGACGAGGCGATCATTCTGACCGTCCAGGAACTCAACTGGCTGCTCGACGGTTTTGACCTCTGGCGTAATCGTCCTCATCAGGTTTTGACGCCGCGCTACGTGGCATGACCCGGTATAATCCGGGCCATGATTTCTCTGCCCGATGACCTTCCTGATGATCCTGTTTTGCTCAAGCAACTGTTGCTTGAGGCCCTCAATCGTCAGGAGGAAACCGCTCAGGCTTATCAGACTCACATCGTCGACCTGAAAGAACAGATCAAGCTGTTGCGTGACCGTCTGTTTGGACGCAAGTCCGAGCAATCCGTAGAACCCAACACGCCACAGTTGGCCTTGTTCAATGAGCCTGAAAGCGAGCCAATGCCGTTGGTTGGCGACGCCGATGAGGAAGTCGTTGCACCCACAGTGCGTCGTGGCAAACGCAAGCCGTTGTCAGCCAATCTGCCGCGTATCGAAGTCATCCACGAACTGCCCGAACACGAACTGACCTGTGCTTGCGGTTGCCGCAAACATGCCATCGGGGAAGAAACCAGTGAGCAACTGGATATCGTGCCGATGCAGATCCGGGTCATCACACATATCCGCAAGATCTACGCTTGCCGTGGCTGTGAAGCCGCACCGGTCACCGCCGACAAGCCCGCCCAGTTGATCGAGAAAAGCATGGCCAGTCCCAGCGTGCTGGCCATGCTACTGACCGCCAAGTATGTCGACGGTTTACCGTTGCATCGGTTTGAAACGGTACTCAGCCGGCACGGTATCGATATCCCTCGGCAAACGCTGGCACGCTGGGTGATCCAGTGCAGCGAGCATTTCCAGCCACTGCTTAATTTGATGCGTGATCGGTTGCTGGAAAGCCCAGTGATTCACTGCGATGAAACCCGTGTCCAGGTGTTGAAAGAACCGGATCGAGATCCGGCCAGTCAATCCTGGATGTGGGTGCAAGCCAGTGGCCCACCGGATCGAAAAGTTGTGCTGTTTGATTACACGTCCAGCCGTGCGCAGGAGGTGCCGTTGCGCTTGCTGGAAAGTTACCGTGGCTATGTCATGACTGATGATTACGCCGGCTATAACGCGTTGGCGTTGCAGCCGGGCGTGGAGCGACTGGCGTGCATGGCCCATGCGCGACGCAAGTTCGTGGACGCGCAAAAAGTGCAGCCCAAAGGTAAAACCGGACGGGCTGATATCGCGCTGGCGATGATCAACAAGCTGTACGGCATCGAGCGCGAGCTCAAGGACGTCAGTGATGAACAGCGGTTTACTGGTCGACAGGAGAAAAGTCTGCCGATCCTGACACAACTGAAAATCTGGCTAGATAAAACCCAGTCGCAGGTGACCGCACAAAGTGCGTTGGGCAAGGCAGTGCATTACCTGGCGAATAACTGGAGTCGACTGGAGCGCTATGTCGAAGCGGGTTACTTGCCCATCGATAACAATACGGCCGAAAGAGCGATCAAGCCGTTTGTCATAGGGCGCAAGGCCTGGCTGTTCAGCGACACCGTCAACGGCGCCAGTGCCAGCGCGAAGATCTACAGCCTGGTCGAGACCGCCAAGGTCAACGGCCAAGAGCCTTATACGTGGCTGCGCCACGTACTTGAACGGCTACCGCACGCCTCGTCCGTAGCAGACTACGAAGCGCTGTTACCGTGGAACTGCTCGCCAGAGATGCTACGGTAGCCCGTTACCCCACTGTTGGGCAGGTGGGGTTTATGGATCGCGTGCAAGTCTCCGGTGCGGGGTATGAGGTACTACAAGGAGGAGGCAACCGCGTGATCCAGGTGTTGACCCTGTGTGCACGACAGCGGAGCTGCCTCTACCTCGAGTCATAGACGACTGGCTGGCGCTGGGACTGAAATTGAGGTGACGTCGAATGGTATTTAGCGAGCAGCGCATCTGGCGAGCGATGGCCCAAATAGACAGGCCACGCTGATGAAGGAGTTGGCGTGCTGCGCAAAATCCAGGACGAACAGGGCCATCGCGGCGGAGCCGGAAGAACAAACGGGCGATGGCTGATGGTCATTGCCCGCAGGACCGAAAGCGCAGCGGCCAGTCTGATTGAATCGCATCAAGGCGTATTTGACGCGCGACGCCTGAGGCTTAACAGTCGTCAGTCGAAATGGTCGTCATCTTCGCCTTCGCCATCGTGATTGTCATCGTCGTAGAAGTCGTTCACGAATGGATAGTCAGCCTCTATCAACAACTCAAGATAGGCTTCAAAGCTCGGCGCGATCACCCTGTATTCGTCTGGGTCGTGGATAAAGCGAACTACTTGGCCCACGGTACCGCCAGGCGCTGGATTGAAATCGAGGAAAAGGGCCGAGGTACCGCCATTGTTGGCGCATTCGGCGAAACACAGGTAGTCGCAAATTGGCACATGAGGGTGGATGCCTGGCCCGATGGGGTTGGGCGAAATGTGTGGCGCTCCGTCATAGACCTGATGCAGCGTATCGCGCAGGTGTGGGGCGTTTGCGTACTCAAGTATCTGTTTGACCGAGCGCAAATAATACGGGCAGCCACCGAGATCTGAGCCGAGTACCAACAGGACCACCGTGCCGCCGGGGTACAGGCGGTAATGGGTGCCATCCATCTTACCCAACAGCTCAAGCAAAGCCTCAGGGCACGCGGGAAAACGCGCCAGCAGACGCTCCAGATTAGCCACCCTCGCGCCTTTGGTGATTGCCAGCTTGGTGCGCTGCACCGGAGTCGCTACCGCTGCGAAGCCGGCGAGGTAGCGTTGAACGATGGACATTTTGATTCCTTGATAAGCGTATGCTGGGCAGCGCTTACTGACCTTGCAGAGCAGTGCTGAAGGGGACTCAAGCACTCGTACGCTGGCTCCAGAAAGAAATCGGGAGCATAGCATTGGCGACCAGCTTCGCTTTGAATGTGGGGTTCATGGAGCGGTTACGGTGTTTCTGCTCTGTGGTTTCTCCCTGACTGCCCAAGCGGCGTGCCCGGTGTTCGGCCCGTCGAAAGACCCTTGCAGCGGGCCGGTGTTTGGGCCTTCGACGTGTCAGTGTCCTTGAGGTAGGAGCGGTGTGGCGGGCTCGGGGGAGTGGGCCCGCTATGGGGAACTCCGAACAAATTGTCATCAGCTCGAAATGGACGGCTCGGGCACGCCGAATAGCCAGATTTTCAGCCGCTGGCTATTGGATAACCCAAACGCAGCTTTGGTTTCTGCCCTCACGGACGCACCTCTCCTGCGGCCGGCAATAATCGCCGGCGCACCATCCACAGATTCGACAGGGCAAACAGCGTGTCAGTTACGCCGTGTTCTTGGCCAAGCCACGGAAGCGGGTTTAACATAGCCGAATTGGCGCTTGATCACACGGAATGCGTGTTTGACCTTCGCTCGCACCTGCGCTTTGACCTTCTCGATCTTGCGTCCGGCTTGGAGAGCACGTCGGTTTTTTCAAGTACTTGTAACTGAACTGACTACTCACCGGTTCGACATTTGACGCAACCGATTGATTTAGCTTTTGCCGCCTTGAGACGTTACCTGACTCGATTTAATCCGCGCTGTCTTCTCCCGGGTCACGGAGAGCATCTATGTAAGCCGCCTTCAATGCAATGCTGACAGCCTTCAACCCCTCGCCTGTCATAGAAGCCAAGCGCGGAGCGACCAACTCCTGTCCTGAACCTTTGATTTTCACCGTGGATTCGCCGACATATTTGGTAGCCCCAACATAGACGGAGAGTTTCGCTTGGCAAGCATAATAATCTGGACTATTCCAAGTTTTAATGAAGATTCGCTCGATCTCGACTCTAGTTTTCATGCTAGCGGCAGCCTCAGAGCCAATGGCCTGCCGGATAAATTCCGGCCAGTTCGCCACTGGAATGTTTGCAAAGCCTTCGTACAGACCTCCATTATAATTCGCAGCATGCCACACAATCTTACTCATCTCAGAACAGGTACTGCAGCGTTCAATGCCGGTAACGTCAGTGACAGCTGTGTGGGTCTTGTGATTTTCAATAGCGAGCAGGTCCACATCTGAAGTATAGGGAGCAAAATGCAGTCTATTAGTTGCACATCCAACCAAAACAAGAAAAACTAGCAAGCACGGAATCTTCAAAATAAATCCACCCTTTTAGGAATCCGTATCGAATAATAAAATTACCAGGAGAACACTATAACTAGAAAACCAAACTACCATTAAAAATATTTTCAACCCAAACGCTTAAGCATCACACCGAGCACTTCCATTGACTCTTAGCTTTTGACTTGTTCGCAATACGAACAACAGTAACCCTCTTTACCACTCAAAAACTCATTTTGGACTCGCCGCTCTTATACCTCTACTAAATATCGCTCAATCATAGCACCAGGCTCCTAGTTATCAGGATCATTTTTCAGTTAACATCTAAAGTTCCATAATCAAGGAAGGCGAAGCAAGCACTAGAAAACCAGATTCATCATCATCAAAAAAGCCAAGTCTCGCTATTAGCGCTCCTCCGCAGTTGAAAATAGACTCGAACCTCTTGAGGTCGTCTCGAAGGCTACCCTCGATGTCGCAGACATGAAACTTATCAGCGCTGCCTCCTTTGGGAACCGCAACGACATAAGAGCTTGGAGCTTTCAGCATCATTGCCACGCCAAAATTCATTAGTTCCGGTTTTAGCTCAAACCTACCAATAAACTTCACCCCCTCGTTCAACACAATTAACTTTTCTTGAAAAAAAAGATCGCCTGGGACATCAAGCCCTCGACTTTTAAGCGAACCCAACAAGCCCTTATACCTCACCATCTTAGTATCAGGCTGCACGCAATCACTAGCAACGTACAGCCAATACTCATAGCTTTGGAAAAACCGACCGAACACTTCAGTAACACGCGTTAAAACAGCAAGTAAAATTTCCGCACTTCTTCCTTGAGCCAAAAAAGATGAAACTCCGATCTTCGGCAGACCCTCCAAATTAGAAACATCAAAATTATATACTTCATTTTGAAACCCCACATCAAGAAAAGTAGATTGATTAACTTTAGTAATCATAGTGACCTCCAGACTCATCATTAAAATGCGGCCCTCGATTTTGCGTATTCCCGCTGCCAAAATCGTGTCCGCCAGCATCATCTCGAATTAAAATCTTTCGAGTTCCGCCCCCGGCCGTCGGCACAGTAAATTCATAGGTTACGCCGGGTTGAACCCTTCCGCGCTTGTCAATATTTAAAGAAACTTTACTAGGTTGCTGGCTAACCGGTATCCCAGATCTACGCTTTGCCTCTCTGAAGGCGCCATTTCGTCCAACCCCGTCAGGACTCAAGTTCTCTGGTCGCTCGCCGTTAGATATTTTTCCTGCACGCCCAGTAAGAATACCCATGCCAGCCATAGACGTAAGCTCAACAAGCCTACTCGCCTTCTCCTCGACCGACAATTGTTTGCCGGCCAGTCGATTCAGCCACTCAGTTTCCCTATCCCACTTCTCCAACCCCCCATGCTCAGCAGGCGTCAACCAGCCTTCCGATATATATTTCGCCTGAATCAGGTCCTTGTCGGATACGAATAAGCCTCCCCACTTATCGACCCCAAGAGAAGGCATTGCGACGTTGCTGGGATCACCTTGTAGTAAGCCCGGGACGTCATACGCCACCGTCCGCCTGAACATACCCAACAGTTCCTGCGCAACGGGGTCGTTCATAGCGATAGTGTTGGCCTGTATAGCCTCTACACAGGCCCTGGACTCGCAGCCCTGGATCGCTTTGGACCGGTCCGCAGAAAGCTTTTCATAGCGACCGACAATGCCTTCCACTTGTGCTCTGCCGCACGCCCCGCTGGCTTTGCAGCCCTTCAACTCATCCAGCAACTTCTCGGCGGTCGGATGATCCAGGCTGTTGTACTTGGTCGCTTGCGAAGCCACCCAACCAGCGACAGCTTGATCCTTGCTCGATCCGCCTGCCGCCGCTGCCACCGTGAGGCCGATCAGTTGCGAGGTCATGGCCAGCAGTTGATCGTGCATGCCGTTGTCGAAGATCTTGTCGCCAACCGACGCGACGAATGCCTCGTTCGCGCCTGCCGCCAATGCACCACTCTTGAAATCACCTCCAGCCAATTCGCTGATCAAGCCACCGACCAGGGCATGAGCGCCCATTTTTGCCGGGAGACCGGAGAACTCCAACTTCGTACCCAAACGGTTGTAGATCCCTGCCGAGATCACATCCGCTGCCGAGCTGACGGCTGCGTGAGCCAGATTGTCGCCTAGGCTGCCACCCTTGATGGCCGTGTTCGCGACCGCTCCAAAGCCACTTTCAGCGAAGGTATAACCCGCAAATTTGCTGGCGCCACTCACGGTGCCCAACTCGAAACCATGTGTGGCTTTGGTAACGTCCGCTTTCTCCACGCCAAACGTTTTATCGAGAACACCCGCCGCAAATCCGGCAGCCAGCCCGCTGACGAGATAGCTCTGCATGCTGTCTTTGGAGGTGACGTCTTTTAGCGCTGCCCCGATGTTTCCCTTGTTGTTAATCACGCTGACCGCGGATTGAGACACTGCCGCAGAGAAGGCCGCAACCGCTGCTGCGTTGGCCGCCGTTGCGATAGTTGCTGCTGTCGTCGCGGACATTCCGGCTGCCACTGCTGCGCCTTGTGCTGCGCTACCAGCAGCAGTGCCCAGGGCAGCTGCAGTTCCGCTTCCCGCCGTTAGCACCGTGACGACGATGACGATCGCCAGCATGGCGCCCTGACCCAGCCCAGAGTGACTGTATTTGTAGGCATCGTGAGTTTCCTTCACGAGCTTCCAATCCACATCGCCTCGCGCCTCGGCTTCCTTGAGCCATGCCAGTTGTGGATCGGCTGCAACCATAGCGTCGATGGTCTGGCTCACGGTGTGCTGATCGATCTGCCGCACATCGATCTTCAAACCTTCCGCAGCTTTGATTGCCAGTTCGCCCTGTGCAACCAACTGACTCTGGCGCAAGGTTTCGTCCGTGTTGCCTCTGCCCTTGGCACTGTTCCACGCCAGATCCGACTTGCTCTTCTCGTGACTCTCCTGATGCAGATCCTTCACGCCTTCAAACGTAATCCCACCACCACTCTCCAGCGTCAGATCCTTCCCACTCTCAAGCGTTGCCGCTTGATACCGCTGATCCCCGCCACTCGCGAGGGTCACATCGCCCCCGGCCGATACCGCGCTGCCGACATACTTCACATCGGTCACTTCATCGCGCTTAGTTTTCTTGCTACCGAAACTCCCTTTACTCTTCTTGTCATACAACGAGTAATCACTGTCAGCCTCAGCCAGCAGTTCCAACCGACCACCGGCCACCAGATACGCTTCATCCCCCGCCGACACCCGGCTGGCCGTCATCGCCAGGTCTTGTCCGGCGCGCAGGCTCACGTCGCCGCCCGCCGTCACCGCCGTGCCGACCTGGCTCACATGGTCTTCCTGACCCTTGGCCTTCTTCGTCTTGAACGCCGAATGCTGCTCATCCGCCGCCGAGCTCAGGCTGAGGTTTTCGGTCGCCGCCATGGCCACATCGCGCTTGGCGTCGATCTGGCTGGCGATGGCGGTCAGGTCGCGTCCGGCGATAGCGGTCAGGTCGCGGCCTGCGGTCACCGAGGAACCGTGCTGGGTGACTGAGCTACTGGTTTGGCGTACGCGACTGTTCACGTTGCTGGCGGTCTGTTCCACAGCACCGATACTGAGGTCTCGACCTGCCTGGATGGAGAGGTCCCGGCCGCTCTGCAGCACGCTGCCGTGATTGGCGACGTCGCGGCCGGCACCGATGCTCAGGTCGTTGGCGGCCTCAATCCGTGCGGCGCTGTCAACGAAGTCTCGGTGTTCAGTGACTCGTCCGTCGCTGCTGTCGACTCGGGTGACGCTGCGCTCGTTGATCACATCGCCCTTGAGGGCCGTGAGGGTCACGTCGCGGCCGGCGATGATGCCGCCGGCTTTATTGACGATGTTGTTGCCGGCCAGCAGGTCCAGGCGATTGCCCGCCTCGATCAGGCCGCCGTTGATGATGTCGTTGCCGGCCTGGGCGGACAGGTTGTTGCTGGCGCGCAAGGTGCCGACGTTAGTGAGGTCCTGGCCGGCGATGAGGGTGACGTCGCTACCTGCTATCAGCGCGCCGTTGGGGGCCAGGCGGTTATTGGCGTTGGCCAGGTACAGCACCGGCACCAACACTTCCTCGCCGTTCACCACATGGGTTTCCAGCCAGACGATGTCGTGGGTCAGCGCTGCGACCTGCTCGGAGGTGAGGGTTACGCCCACCGCCAGGTTCAGCGTTTGACGGCTGGCGATGGCGTTGTCCATCAGGTGGCGGAACAGCTTTTCGTCGGTGGTTTGGCCGTCGATGAAGCGTTGGCCGGTGCGGGCCACCACGGCTTGCTGGATCAGGCGCTGTTCGTAGAGGCCGTCGCCCAGGCGCTTGGCGCTTTCGTCGGGGTTGTAGCCCAGGCCCGAAAGCAGGTAGTCCGAGCTCATGAATTGCTTCATGTCGGTGAGCACGGGGTTGGTTTCGATCAGGTATTTGTGCGGCTGGGAGACCGGACGCTTTTCGGGAAGGCCCTGGACCCGCTCGAGGGTTTGGCTGGCCACCGGCGTCGGGTTCGCGGCGACCTGCTCGACCGTGACGGCGGCCGGGCGGGTGGCGGTGCTGTCCACGACAGGCTGCTCGGCGGGGCTGACGGCGGGCAGGAACTCGCGGGAGGTCGGCACCACTGTCGCCACGGTCGAAGGCTGCTGGCGCTCCACGGACACCTGGGTCGCACGGGCCAGCGGCGTGACGCCGGGCACGCTGAGGTCTGGGCGGGCGCTGTCCGGTGCGACGGTCACCACGCGGGTGTCGCGCTCGGCGGTGGACAGGCCGGGGACGTTCAAGGTCGGACGGCTGCTGTCGGAAACCGGTTGATCGGGCGTGGTCAGCACGATGCGGGCGTCGCGCTCGGCGGGGGTCAAGCCGGACAGGTCGATGTTCGGGCGTGACAGGTCCACGACCGGGCGCGAGCCATCGACCGGGTTCTGCGCGGTGATGCCATCCACTGCGGTGATGGTGCCGCCGCCGCTGCGGCCAGGTTGTAGCGTGCCGACGTCGGCATCGCTCACACCGCCCACATTGATCGCGCTCACGCTGGCCTGGATGCCGCCGGCCTCACGGGCCGTGACCGACACCTGGCGGCTGCTGGCAGACACCTGTGCGACGTCGTCGAGTTGAATCGTCCGGCCTTGGGTTTCGGGAAGGCGTTGCTGACGTTGCTCCAGGCCGACGCTGGCAGCGCCCAGGGTCCAACTGGCAGGCCCGGCCGACCCTTGAGCCACTTGCCCGCTGCTGCCGCCCTGCCCGCTCAGACGGAACAGGCCGTTCTGGCCGGTGGGGAGGCTGAAGCCGGGCAGTGCGAGTGGGTTGACCTGCTGTTGAGCGAGATCGGGCGGCAGTTGCCGGTTCACAACGATGATGGGTGCCGCACCGGCCCCCATGGCAGCCGTGCTTAGACCTCTCGCAGATGTCGAAGCGCCTGGGCTGTGTGCACGCTCCACGCCGTTGGAAAGATTGCTAGCCGCCGTGATCGCGATTTTGCCGCCCGCCTGTACGACCGAGGGCAAATAGCTGGAGCCGGAATGTTCCATACGTTCGAGGCGGAAAGGTGTGGCGCTCTGAATGACTGCAGGAGCAGTACGCGGCTGGCCATTGCCATAATTGGCGGTGTGGCTATAGGCCCGAGCAGTGCCCTTGGCGTTGGTGCCCTCTTGGAGCTGCAGATACATACTTGCAAAATTCAACCACGCGGCGGTGTTACCGTTCCCAACGGATCGACTACCACCAGTGATTGTGCCCATCGACTGCTCATCCGCAGCATTCCAAAAACGGACGCCGCCGGTGTAACCCGCATCATTGTCTGCGTTGTAGCGTGTGATATCGAACCACAGTGTCGAATTCACAGAGCCGACATCGATGTATGCGAGTTCCGAATAGCCGCCTAACGAGGTCCCGGTATTGCTGAATGACCCTGTATTGATTGTGATATCGCCAACCGCGGAAATCGTCGAGTTGGTATTGGCAAACGTCTCGCTTACCACACTCAAGTTGCGCCCAGCCGCCAGACTGGACTCTTTCTCTACTTGCCCAACCGCTTCGAAGGTGTAGGTTTTGCCCCACACCAGATGCGATTTCGAGGTGACTTGCCTTTTGCCATCCATATAGCTGGAGCAACTGTAGCAACGCACCCCAATGTAAGCGGATTGCAGCGTCGAGTTGAGCGTGAAGTCCACGCGCTCGTTGCGAACGCTGCTGGCAGCAATGTTGAAATCGCCAACACTCTCGAATGTGCCAGACAAGTTCTCAAGCAGCGCGGAGCGCGTGCCCTGCATATCTTGTGCAACACGTATATCGCCCAAGCTGTAGATATCGCCTTGGCGGTTGGTCACCCGCTGGCCATACAAGGCCATGTTGCCACCGCTGTAGATAAATCCGCCTTGGTTGGAGAGATCGCCAGTGGTCAAGGTCAGGTCTTGCCCACTGCCAAGCGAGCCCACATTCTCGATGCCAGCGGCATTAACGCTCAGGTTGGAGCTTGAGGTCAGTCGCCCGGCGTTGCTCAACTTGCCGCCGACAGTGATTGCTGCATTGCCGCCTGAAGCAACGCTACCGCCGCCGCCCAGTACCAGTTGACCAAGCTTGAGGTCCATAGCTCCTAGGTTGCTGACGCGTCCGCTGGCGCTCAGGCTGCCCGACAGGTTCAGGTCAAGCCCTCCGTCACTGGCGATCACCCCAGCCGCGCTCCAGTTGTTGCCGCTGCCGGAAAAACGCTCCGCTGCCAGCAACTGACCAGTCGCCGTCTGGCTCAGCTCGCCGACATTCACCGTCAACCGCCCAGCCTGAATCACAGTGCTGTTGGTCCAACTATCGGCCGTAAGAGTCAAACCACCTCGGGTGACCACCTCACCGCCCGCCGCCAACAGCGAGGCAGTGGCGATCTCGAAAGTGCCGCTGCCGCTGTGCAGCAGGCTACCGCCCTGGTTCTGGAAGCCAGCGGCGTTGAGGGTCAGGTCGCTGTTGCGGGTTTCGAGTCGGCCATTGCGGTTGTCGAATCCGCCGAGCAGTTGGAAGTCGGTCTTGCCGGTGATGCCCAAGGCGCGTAACTGCCCGCCCTGGTTATCGACGGCATTGGCGCGCACGTTGAGCACGCTGTCGCTTTCGATGATCCCGCCACGGTTACCCAACTGGCCGTCGAGCCCCAGGTCCATGCGATTGGCCGCCATCTGACCGGCACTGTTGTCGAGCGCGGCCCCCACCACCTGGAGCAAGTGCTTGGCATACAGGCCGCCATAGGCGTTGGCGAAGGAACGGGCGTTGATCAGCGCGTCGCCGTTTTGCGCGGCGATGCGGCCGCGCTGGTTGTCGACGCTGGCGGCGATCAGGTTCAAGCGCTGCCCCTGGATCACGCCCGCCTTGTTGGCGGCATTGACGCCGTTGAGCAGTTGCCCGCCAACGCGGGCATCGACCGACCCGGCCACGCTGGCCAGGGTGCCGCCCTGGTTGTTCAGGGTGCTGGCGGCGGCGCTCAGGTCGCCGCTCTGGGCCAGCAGCGTACCGCCTTCGTTGTCCAGGTCGCCCGTGAGGCTCAGGCCCAGGCCCTGCTGGCCCTGCATCACGCCGGCGCGGTTGCTGAGGCTGGCCGCGCTGAGTTGCACGTCCGCGCCCTGGCTGTAGATCAAGCCATCGGCATCGTTCTGCAGCACGCCGGTGCTGGTGATCGCCACCCGCTCCTTGCCGGCGAGGGTGCCGCGCTGGCGGTTGTCGATGCCGCCGGCCAACAGCGTCAGCACGCCCTGGCTGGCGATCTGGCCGCCCTGGTTGTCCACCTGCGTGGCGCGCTGCAACAGCAACGTTCCGGCGCTGGCGAGCTTGCCTTGGTTGTTGACCAGGCGACCCAGCAGGTCGAGGGTCAGGCGGCCATTGCTGACCAGGGTGCCGGTCTGGTTGCCCAGGTCGGTGGCGGTGACGGCCAGCGCCTGCTGGGCGGTGACGGTGCCGGCGGTGTTGTTCAGGCTGGCCGCCTGTACATCGAGCTCGGCGCCGCTGTCGATCAGGCCGCCACTGGCGTTGTCGAGCGTGCCGCCGACCACCAGGCTTTGCCCTGCGCCACTGGAGAGGATGCCGCCGGTGTTGTCCAGGCTGGCAGCGCTGACGGTCAGCGCGCCCTGGCTGACCAGGGCGCCGGTCCCGGCATTGAGCAATTCGCCGGAGAGCCGCACATCTACCGCGCCGCTGCGGCTGGACAGGGTGCCGTTGTTGCGGTTGTCGAGGCTGCCGCCGCCGACGCTCAGCCCTTGCCAGCCGGACACCAGGCCGTTCTGGTTGATCAGCCTGGCGGCCTGGACCGTCAGCACCTCGCTGCTGATCAGCTTGCCGCCGCTGTTGTCCAGGGTGCCGGTGCTCAGGGTCAGGCTGCGTTGGCTGGACAGTTCGCCGTTCTGGTTGTTGAAGCTGCGCAGGCGCTTGAGGGTCAGCGGCCCCTTGGCCAGGATCTGGCCATTGCGGTTGTCCAGGTCGCTGTCGTTGAGGTCGAGGGTCACGCCCTGCTCGCCCATCACCCGACCGCCCGCCAGCGCCAGGGCGCTCAGTTTCAGGCCCATCGCGCCCCGGGCGGACACTTCACCGCCGCTGCCGGTGTTCAGGCTGGCGGCGCTCAGGTCCAGGGTGCCCTGGCTGTTGATCAGGCCCCCGCCGCTGTTGTCCAGGGCCATGGCCGTGAGCGTCACGCCCGCCGCGCCGAGCAGGCTGCCGGTGAGGTTGTTGAGGTTGCCGGTGTTCAGGGTCAGCGTCTGGCTGGCGCTGATCAGGCCCTGCTCCTGGTTGTCGAGCAGGCCATCGCTGGTCAGTTGCAGGTCGCTGCGACTGCTCAGGGTGCCGCCGCGGTTGTCCACGATGCCGGCGTGCGCGTCCAGGCGGGCGGCGCCGATCAGGCCTTTGACGTTGGCCAGCACTTGGCCGACGCGCACGACCAGGGCCTGGTTGCTGAGCAGTTTGCCGTTGCCGTTGTCCAGGCTCTGAGCGGCCAGGGTGAAGGCTTGGGCACTGGAGATTTCACCGTTCTGGTTATTGACCGCCGCGAGGTTGCTCAACAGCAGTGGGCCCGTGGCGTTGATCAAACCGTTCTGGTTGCTCAACGCGCCGTTGTTCAGGTCCAGGCTCAGGCCGCTGTGGCTGAAGAGCGTACCGCCCTGTTGGTCGAACCCGCTGACACTGGCGGTCAGGCCCTTGGCACTGCCGATGCTGCCACCGTTGTTCAACTGGCCGCTGCTCAGTTGCAAGGTGTCGCCGCTGTTGAGGCGACCGCCCTGGTTGTCCAGCGTACCGGCGCTCACCGTCACCGCGCCTTTAGCGCTGATGCTGCCGTGCTGGTTGGCCAGCGCGGTGCTGCTCAGCACCAGGGCGCCGTCGGTGACCAACTGGCCGCTCTGGTTGTTCAACTGGCCATTGAGCGCCACGTTCAAGGCGTGCGCGCTGGACAGGCTGCCGTGGCTGTTGTTCAGGCTGCCGGCCTCGATGTCGAGGGTGTCTTCACTGCTCAGCAGGCCCCAGCTGTTGTCCAGCTCGCCGCTCACCTGCAGGCGCAACGGCTGCTGGCTGAGCAGCGTGCCGCCGGTGTTGTCCAGGCGGCTGCCGGTCAGCGCCAGGCGCTGGGCGCTGAGCGAACCGCCCTGGCGGTTGAGCACCTGCTCGACGTTCAGCGTCAGGCCCTCGACGGCGAACACCTGGCCCGCGTCGCTGTTGTCCAGGTGCTGGCCGGTGATGCTCACGCCCGCGTTGCTGGTCAGCTCGCCGGCCCGGTTATCCACGGCACCGACGTCGAGTGTCAGCGCTTTTGTGGCGCCGACCAGACCGCCCCGGTTATCGAGGCTGGCGCCACTGACCTGCACCGCCTGGGTGCCGATCAACTGGCCGCTGCGGTTGTCCAGGCGCGCGGCATTGACGCTCAGGTCGGCCTTGCCGGCGATCTCGCCGCCACGGTTGTCCAACTGGGCGCTGGTCAGCAGCAATTGGCCGTCGGCGATCAAGGTGCCGCGCTGGTTGTCGAGCGTTTCGCGGGCGACGATGTCCAGGCCACTGCGGCTGCTGAGCAGACCGTCACTGTTGTCCAGGCGTGCGCTGCGGGTGTCGAGGCGTGCGGCGCTGATGTGGCCCTTGGCGTTGGCCAGGGCCTGTTCGATGCGCAGCACCAGTGCCTGATTGCTGATCAGCTTGCCCTGGCTGTTGTCCAGGCTGCGGGCGGCCAGGGTGATGGCGTTCTGGCTGGAGAGCTCGCCGTGGCGGTTGTCGAGGTTGCCGAGGTTTTTAAGGACCAGGATCGGTGCGTTGATCAAGCCGCTGTTGGTGGCGTCACCGCCGTTCAGGTCGAGGATCAGTTGGCTGTTGCTGAACAGCTCGCCGCCGTGTTGCGTGAGGCCGGTGAGGCTGGCGTTGAGGGTGCCGGCGCTGGCGACACGGCCGCCATTGCTGAGCTGCGTCGCGGTGAGATCGAGCGGCCCGGAACCGATCAGGCGCCCGCCCTGGGTGTTGTCGAACTGGCCGGTGGTCAGGCGCGCGGCGCCCTGGCTCTTGAGCAGGCCCTGCTGGCTGTTGTCCAGGCTGGCGCTGTTGAGCGTCAGGCCCTGCGCGGTTTCCACCACCCCGCCCTGGTTGATCAGCGCAGCGGTGCTGTCGAGGGTCAGCGTGTCGGCACTGGTGATACGGCCAGCGGTGTTGTCGACCCGCTCGCCGGTGAGTTGCAGCGTGCCTTCGCTGCTGAGTGTGCCTTGGGTGTTGTCCAGCGCGGCGGTCAGTTCCAGCGCCAGCGAACGCTGGCCGGCGAAGGTGCCTTGGGCGTTGTCCAGGCCCGCACCGGTCAAGCGCGTGTCCTGGGCGAACACCAGGCCCTTGGCCTGGTTGATGACCTGGGCCACGGCCAGTTGCAGCGCGGTGGCGGCGAGCAGCTTGCCGCCACTGTTGTCCAGGCGCTGGCCGCTGAACTCGGCAGCGGCCTGGCTGGACAGCTCTCCGGCGCGGTTATCGACCGCGTCCACCTTGAGTTTCAGCGCTTTTGTGGCGCCCACCAGACCGCCGTTGCGGTTATCGAGGGCGCTGCCGGTGAGGGTCAGTTCTCCCTGGGCCACCAGCTCGCCGCCCTGTTGATTGAGCACGCCAACGCTGGCGTCCAGGTCGCGCTGGCTGGCGATGCGGCCGGTGCCGTTTTCCACACGCTGCGCGGTCAGGCGCACCGGGCCTGCGGCGCTGATCAGCCCGGCCTGGTTGCTCAGCGTCTGGCTGGCGATCATCAAGGCCTGCTTGCTGTTGAGCACGCCTGCGCGGTTGTCCACCTCGCCGATGGCCAGGTCGAGCGCCTGATTGGCGCGCACCGCGCCGCCACGGTTGTCCAGGCGATCACCGCTCAGGGTCAGCAGATCCTGCCCGGACACCCGCCCGCCACGGTTGTCCAGCGCACCGGCCTGCACCGCCATGGCACCCTTGGCCATGACCCGGCCTTGGTCCTGGTTGTCGAGCAGGCCATCGACCTTGGCGGTCAGGCTGCCGTCACTCACCAGGCTACCGGACTGGCTGTTGTCCAGGCTCGCCGCCGTCACCTGCAAGCGCTCGGCGGCGCCCAGGGTGCCGCCCTGGTTGAGCAGCGCGCCTCGGGTCGTCAGCACCAGGCTGACATCGCCCATCACCTGCCCGTTGCGGTTGTTCAGGGTCTGCGCATCGACCACGCTGGCGCCGGCGCTGGACAGCTCGCCGTCGACGTTGAGCAATGCGTCGCTGACCGCCAGGGCCAGGTCTTCTTCGCTGCTGAACACGCCTTCGCTGTTGTCCAGACGGCCTGCCTGGGCCTTGAGTCCGGCGGCCGTAATCTGCCCCCTGACGTTGAGCAGCGCCCGCTCGACCGTCAGGCTCAGCCCGTGGTCGCTCAGCAGTTTGCCGTCGGTGTTGTCCAGGCTCTGCGCCGCCAGGGTGAAGGCTTGCTGGCTGGAGATTTCGCCGCCCTGGTTGATGACCTGCGCGAGGTTGCGCAGTACCAGCGGGCCGGGCGCATTGATCAAGCCACCGGCGTTGTTCAACGTGCCCTGGTTCAGGTCCAGTGTCAGGTCGCGGGTGCTGTACAGCTTGCCGCCGCCGCGCTGGTCGAGACCGGTGAGGCTGGCCGTGAGTGCGTGGGCGCTGGCGATGCGACCGGCGGCGCGGTTGTCCACCTGCCCGGCCACCAGGTCGAGGCGGTCGGCGCTGGTGAGGCGTCCACCTTGCTGGTTGTTCAGGGCGCCGGTGGTGACCTGCACGGCCCCGTCGCCGATGAGCGTGCCGCTCTGGTTGTCGAGGCTGGCGCTGGTCAGGCTCAGGTTCGAGGCGCTGAGCACCTCGCCGTTGCGGTTACCCAGCGCGCCGGTGCTGACCAGGACCAGCGGTGCGGCGCTGCTGATGCGCCCGCTGCCGTTGTCGAGGCTGTCGGCGTGCAGGCTCAGGCCCGCATCGCTGCGCAGCGCGCCTTGCTGGTTGAGCACCTGGCCGCTGGCGAGCAGGGACAGGTTGCCCTTGGCATACACGCTGCCCTGGCCACTGTTGTCCAGCAGTGCCGTGTTCAACTCGACGGAGCGCTGCCCGGAGATGATGCCCTTGAGTTGGTTGTTCAGGCGCTGCACGGTCACCTGCAGGGCGTCATTGGCCAGCAGCCGCGCACCGGCGCTGTTGTCGAGCTCGCGGGCCGCGAGGGTCAGGCCACCGACGCTGGAGACCTCACCGGCACGGTTGTCCAGGCTGTCGAGGGCCAGGGTCATGCCCTGACCCGCATTGAGCAGGCCACCGTCGCGGTTATCCAGCGACGTGCCCTTGAACTGCAATTGGTTCACTGCGGCGACGTTGCCGCCACGGTTGTCGAATTGGCCGACGGTCAGGTTCAGGTCGCGCTTGCCCAGCAGGCGGCCCTTGGCCTGGTTGTCGAAGCTGCCCGCGGTCAGTTGCAGTTGCGCGCTGGCGCCGATCAGGCCGGCCTGGTTGAGCAACTGGCCGCTGATCAGGGCGTCGAGCGTTCCGTCGCTGGTGAGCGTGCCTTGGGTGTTGTCGAGGCGGGCGGCGTTCAGGTCGAAGCGTTGGCCTGTGACGAGCCGGCCATTGCGGTTACCGACCGCTTGCCAGTCCGCGAAGGTGAGCCGCTGGTCGCCCTGGATCAGGCCGGAGCGGTTGTCCAGCGTGGTGCCGGTGAGGCGGGTCGTGGCGCCTAGAATCTCGCCCTGGCCGTTGTCGAGTGTCGCCTCGACCTGGGCGGTCAGGTCGTCGCGGGCGCTCAGCGTACCGGCCGTATTGACCAGCGTGTTGGCCCGCAGATCCAGCGCTTTAGCGCGCACCAGGCCCTGGGCATTGTCCAGCGCCTTGGCGATGCGCACGCTCAGCCCTTGCTCGCTGAGCAGCTTGCCGCGGCGGTTGTCCAGGCTCTGGGCGTCGAAGCTCAGCGCCTGGGCACTGGAGATTTCCCCGGCGTGGTTGTCCACCTCGGCCAGGCGGCTCAGCAGCAGCGCGCCGGGCGCGTGGATCAAGCCACCCTGGTTGTTCAGCAGGCCGTGATTCAGGTCCAGGCTGACACCGGCCTGGCCATACAGGCGACCGCCGTCGTGCTGGTCGAGGCCGGTGACGAAGGCCGTGAGTTGCTGCTGGCTGCTGATGCGTCCTGCGCGGCTGTTGTCCACTTGGCCCGCCGTGAGTACCAGCGTGCTGTCGCTATCGAGCACGCCTTGGGCGTTGTTCAAGGCGCCGCCCACGGTGAGCGCCAGCGGCCCCTTGGCGTGCAGGTTGCCTTTGGCGCTGTTGTCCAGGCTGGCGGCGATCAGGTGCAGGTCGCTGCCCGCGCTGAACAGGCCAGCCTGGTTGAGCAACTGACCGGCGAGGGTCGCGGTCAAGCGCCCATCGCTGGTCGCCTTGCCGGTGCTGTTGTCCAGGCTGCCGGCGTCGAGGTCGAAGGCCTGGGCGGCGAACAGCGTGCCCTGGCGGTTATCCACGGCGCCAAGGCTGGTGAGGTCGAGCAGGCTGTCGCTCTGCAGCAGGCCCAGGCGATTGTCCAGAGCGCCCACCTTCACCGAGGCGCTGCGGGCCAGTACCCGACCGCTGCGGTTGTCCAGCGTCGCGCCGACCTGCACTGCCAGGTCGTGGTTGGCGCTGAGCAGGCCGCTCTGGTTGTCCAGGCTGCCAGCCTGCAGGGTCAACGCCTTGGCTGAAATCAGGCCTTGGGTATTGTCCAGTGCACGGGCGATGCGCAGGATCAGGGCCTGTTCACTGAGCACCTTGGCACCACGGTTGTCCAGGGTGTCGGCAGCCAGGGTGAAGGCCTGGCTGCTGGAGATTTCCCCGCCCTGGTTATCGACGCTGGCGAGGTGGCTCAACAGCAACTGACCCGGCGCGGTCAAGGTGCCGCCCTGGTTGTTCAGGTGGCCGCGATTGAGGTCGAGGCTAACGTCGCCCTGGCCTGACAGCCGACCGTCGTTGTGCTGGTCCAGCCCGGTGACGCTGGCGATCAACGTCTGCCCGGCACTGATGCGCCCGCCTTCGCTGTTGTCCACCGGGCCGGCGCGCAGATTCAGCTGAGCGTCACCGCGCAGGGTGCCGTGCTGGCTGTTGTTCAGGTCTGCGCCCAACGCCAGGTCCAGACGCTGCTGGGCGTAGACATTGCCCTGGCGGTTATCCAGGCGCGTCGCATCGAGCTTGAGCACACCGACCGCCGCCAGGCTGCCGCTGCGGTTGTCGAGCGAGGTGCCGGCCAGGGTCAGGTCGGCCTGGCTGCTAACGCGCCCTTGGCGCTGGTTGTCGAGGCTGCCCAGGGTCAGGTCGAGGTTGGCAGTGGCTGCCAGCAGGCCGGACTGGTTGAGCAAGGCTCCGGCGATGATGGCGGTCAGGGCGCCGTCACTGGTGAGGGTGCCCTCGGTATTGTCCAGGCTGGCAGCGCTGAGACTGACGGTGTTGGCCGAGACCAGGCGGCCGCGCTGGTTGATCAGCGCCCCGCTGGCGACGGTCAGGCGCGTGTCGCCTTGCGCCTGGCCGTCGCTGTTATCGAGCGTACGTGCGGTCAGCGACAGGTCACGGCCCAAGAGCTTGCCACTGCGGTTGTCCAGCAGGCCCTCGACGTTCAGCATCACGCCGTCACGCGCACTCAGGGTGCCGTTCTGGTTACCCAGGCTGGCGCTGCGCGCATCCAGGCTCGAGGCCGAAATCAGGCCTTTGGCGTTTTCCAGCGAACGGGCGATGCGCAGGGTGAGCGCTTGCTCGCTCACCACCTTGCCCGCGCGGTTGTCCAGGCTGTCCGCTTGCAGGCTGAAGCCTTGGGCGCTGGAGATTTCGCCGCCTTGGTTATCGACGGTCGCCAGTTGGGTCAGCAGCAACGCGCCCGGCGCACTGATCACACCCCCCTGGTTATTCAACAAGCCACGAGCGAGGTCCAGGCTCAGGTCGCCCTGGCTGTACAAACGCCCGTCGCCGCGCTGGTCCAGGCCCGTCACCTGGGCGCTGAGGGTGTTGCCGGTGATACGGCCACCGGCGCTGTTGTCCAGTTGCGCGGTGCGCAGGCGCAGGGCGTGGGCGGCACTGATCTGGCCGGCCTGGTTGTTCAGGTCGGCGCTGTTCAGTTGCAGGTCTGCGCCTGCGCTGATCAGCCCGCTCTGGTTGAGCAGATTGCCGGAGATGGCGGCGGTCAGCGCCGCCGCACTGGTCACCTTGCCGGAGGTGTTGTCCAGGGCGCTGGCGGTCAGCGCCAGGGTCTGGCCGCTGGCGAGCGTGCCGGCGCGATTGCCAAGGGCGCCGCTGTCGATCGTCAACGACTGGTCGGCCTGCACCTGGCCCTGGGTGTTATCCAGCGAGCCGGCTGTTAGCCGCACGTCACGGGCCAGCACCTCGCCACTGTGGTTGAGCAATGCGCCCGCGACGTCCAGGCTCAAACCGTCGTTGGCCAGCAAGTGACCGCTGCCGTTGTCGAGGCTGTCGGCGTTCAGCCGCAGCGACGCACCCGATAGACGACCCGCCGCGCTGTTCACCACCTGCGCAGCCGCCACGCTTAGCGACTGGTCGCTCTGCACCTTGCCGCCCCGGTTATCCAGTGCATCGGCCAGCAGGGAGAATGCGCTACTGCTGGAGACGGCGCCGTTGCGGTTATCGACCGTGGTCAGGTTGTTCAGCAGCAGTGTGCCAGGCGCACTGATCACCCCGGACTGGTTGTCCAGATGACCGCGATTGAGGTCCAGGCTCAAGCCGGACTGGCTGGATACCCGGCCGCCCGCATTGTTCAAGCTGCCGACGCTGAGCTGGCTGGCGGCGGCGCTGGTCAGGCTGCCGCTGCGGTTGTCGAACAGTCCCGCGACACGCGCGTCCAGCGCCGCGCGACTGTTCACGGTGCCCTGTTGGTCATTGATCAGGCTGGCGGCACCGATCTGCAGGCCGCTGGCGGCGATCAGTCCGGCCCCGTTGTTCAAGGTCTGGACGATGCTGAGGATCAAGCCTTGGTCGCTGAGCAGCTTGCCGGCCGTGTTGTCGAGGGTGCGCGCCGTGACCGAATAGCTGCGAGCACTGGAGATTTCGCCCTGGCGGTTGTCGACGCTGTCGAGGTGGTCGAAGGTCAACTGCCCGGCGGCATTGATCAGGGCACTGCGGTTATCCAGCTGGCCCTGGTTGAGGTTCAGGTACAGGTCGCCGTTGCTGTAGAAGCGGCCACCATCGTGCTGATCGAGGCGGCCCAGGTTGGCGTTCGTGCCTTGTGCACTGGCGATCTCGCCACCGACGCTGTTGTTCACCGCGCCTGCCGTGAGGTTCAGCGTCTGGCCGCTGAGCTTGCCGCCCTGCTGGTTGTCCAGCGCCGCGGCCTTGATCGTCGCCCCCGCCGTGGACTCGATGCGCCCCTGCTGTTGGTTGGCCAGGGCGCCACTCACCTCGACGCCGAGCGCGCCTTGGCTGTTCAGCACACCGCGCTGGCTGTTGTTCAGCGAGGCGGCATTGACTTGCACAGCCTGCTGCGCGGCGATGCGTCCGCCCTGGTTGTCGATGGCGCCTTGCGCATTCAGGCTCAAGGTTTGTCCGGCCGACACCAGCCCGACGACGTTATCCAGCGACGCCACGTGCAGGCTGGCCTGGCCGAGGCTCGACAGTTCGCCCTGGCGGTTGATCAACTGGCCGACGTTCGCCGTCAGCAGGCCGGAGGCGGTGACCAGTCCAGCCTGGCTGTTGAGCAACTGATCGGCGCTGATGCCGAGATTGCCGGCGCTGAGCACGCGGCCCTGGTTCTGATTGTCCAGGGCGGTCGCGGCCAGTTGGGCACTGCGCGCAGCGCTGAGGGTGCCGCGCTGGTTGATCAGTTCACCGGTTTGCACGCGCAGGTCGCGACTGGCGATGACGCTCTTGCCCGTGTTATCGAACGCCTGCGCCTTGAGCTGCAGATCGCCTTGGCTGTTGCGACTGTTGTCCGCGTTGACGCCAGCCTCGATGATGCCGCGGTTGGTCAGGCGGCCGCCGGCGTCCAAGGTGACGCTGTTCCTGGCTGCCAAGGTGCCCTGGTTGGTCAATGCGCCCTGGGTGGTCAGCGCCAGGTCGCTGCCGGCATATACGGGGCCTTGGACATCGACGCTCTGGGCTTTGACGTTGACCGTGGTGGCTGCCGAGGTCTGGCCCATCAGCAGTTGCCCTGCCGCATCGATCTGGATATCGCCACCGGACATCATGTCGCCGGCCATGCGCACACCGACCCCGGCCTCGGTACCGACCAGCTTGACCGCGCCCACGTACATGCCGCCCAGCGCCGAGGAGTCGATGGCCAGGTCCGGCGCCTGGCTGCCGTCGGTAGCGCGCGCGGTGGCGTTGAGGGTGCCGGCCTCGACATCGTTGCGCCCGGCGACGATGGTCAGCTTGTTCGCCTGGATCTGCGCATTGAGGCGGGCAGCGCGGGTGATGATTTCGAAGCGGTCGACGTTGCTGGCGTTCAGGCCCGCGCCTTCGATGGCGACGCTGCCCTGGTCGACCTGGTAGCGGGTGAGCTGGCCGTTTTCGATCACCGGCCTGCCGGTGGTCAAGGTCGCCTGCGGCGTGTTGATGAAGCCGCAGCCGTCGCAGGTGATGCCGTGCGGGTTGGCGACGATCACATGGGCCGACTGCCCGGCCACTTCGGTGTAGCCGCGCAGTTGGCTGGCGTTGGCGCCATTGACTTCGTTGAGGATGACCTGCGCGGCCGTGCCCTGGAAGTTGGGGTTGCCGACGATGATGCCGCCCAGTTGGGTGTTCTGGGTACGGCCGGTGGCGTTGTTGAGAATGACCCCGTTGGCGCCGACGTTGTAGTCCTGGAACTGGTTGTGCGACAGGCCGCTGCCGTTGGGCGCGGCGATGTTGACGATCGGCACGCCATTGCCCGCTTGCCCGAGCGTGGTGCCCTGCCCGCTGACCGCGATGCCCTCGGCCTGGACCAGCAGCGGCTGCCAGAACATGGCGTTGGCCAGGATGAACGCCAGACCCCGCTTGGGCATCCCCAGGAAGTGGGAACGGCTTTTGAGGGCAGCCGAAGGCTGACGCACGAGGAAGGCGAACTGACGAACGTCCATGTGAAATCCCGATGCCCGAGGGCGGTGAAAAATTAGAGAAAGAAGTCCATGCGTAAACGCACCGGCGCTGCCCGATCGGTGGCGGGGGCCGGTGGTTTCAGAAAACGGGGGTAGTGGGCGGTGCGTGGCTCGATCAGGGCGACGCGCGCCGACACGACAGTGTCCGGGTCAGTGAAGGTGGGCAGCAACGAATGCGCGGCCCGGCGTTCCAAACGCCACATCGGTTAGGTCCTTTTGTATGGCGTTGTGCCAATAACCGGCGCGGATGATAAGGTGGCAAAATAGTGGCGTCAAATAAATGGATGGCCTTGCAGCCTCGTAGCGTATCCGTGCGCTGCTGCTATCGATGGGGTTGGCATGGTTCACGCGAGCACGCCGCTCGCAGAAGCTGGACGCTGCCTGGGCTGGAAGCGCAGCAATCAACTGACCACTGATTCGAGTCACACGGACATCTTGAGATCTTGAATAGTGATCACCTGGCCCAACCCTCTCACCACTCTCTTTAACGTAGTTATATCGCCGTCGAGAATATGATCAAAACGTAGACTGTGCTGCCGATGGACAGGTCGCGACCGGCGTCCAGCCTGGTATCACCACCCGCCTTGAGCACCCCGCCCACGCTGTCGATATTCCACCCTAGGCGTTGCGGATGGAGTCGGTGGCCAGCATGTCCAGGCGCCCACCTGCTTCGATCAGCCCGCTGTTGCTGATGTTGGTAGCGCTGGCAGCGAGGTGGTTGGTGGCACGCAGTGTGCGGACGTTGACCAGGTCGCCGCCGCTGATCAGGTTGACGTCACGGCCCTGGATCAGCGCGCCGTTAGGGGCCACGCGGCCACTGGCGTGGGCCAGGTACAGCACCGGGGCCAGCACTTTCTCGCCCTTGACCTCGATCTGCTCCATCCAGACGATGTCGTGGGTCAGCGCGGCGACCTGCTCGGCGCTGAGCGACACACCTAAGCTCCGCGCCAGCTTGTCCTTGCTGGCGATGGCGTTGTCCATCAGGTGCTTGAACAGCTTCTCGTCGGTTGTCTGGCGGCGAGGAAGAATTGGCCGGGGCGGATTAGGCTGCCTTTACTTTCGCCCGCGCAGTTAATGATGGAGCTATGTAGCTCTGCGACGCATTAATTGCTCGCCCTACGTCGATGTAGGCATGCTTCACTTAAGTTTCAAATTTGTGGCTCAAGCAATCCACGCTCGGAAATACTTTGACATTTACTTCCCACCGCCCCATTTGAAATATGAAGCAAGGCATATCCCAAACCAGACAGGGACCGCATAGGCTAGAAATCCAGGAAACACGCCGGAAATATCAGCCCAACCAAAATGCCATGTGTCATATTTAAAATACAGGGCTATGGCCCCTAAAAAATTTGATACGACCCCTCCAAAGAAAAAAAAACAACCAAATAGATTAAAAATAATGTATAAGCTTGAATCCTCGACTTGGGTTTCATTATTTGCCGTCTCCTACTGATCCTATTTTGCCACCTGTTGCTTAGGGAAACTCCGAACAAGTTGCCATCAGCCGAAAATCGACGGCATGAGGATGCCGAAAAGCCTGATTTTCAGCCGCTGATTATTGGAAAACCAAGGCATAGCTTTGGTTTTCTGCCCTCACGGGCGCACCTCTCCCGCGGCCGGCAATAATTGCCGGCGCACCATCCACAGATTCGACAGGGCAAACAGCGTGGTCAGTTGCGCCGTGTTCTTGGCCAAGCCACGGAAACGGGTTTTCACATAGCCGAATTGGCGCTTGATCACACAGAATGGATGTTCGACTTTCGCTCGCACCTGCGCTTTGACCTTCTCGATCTTGCGTCTGGCCTTGTAGAGCACGCTGCGTTTGCTCAAGTGCTTGTAGGTGCTACGACGAGCCGCAATCTGCCAGATCACCGACCTTCCTTCATGCTCTGGCCGCTTCTCCACGCCGGTATAACCCGCGTCGGCACAGATGACATTTTCGTCTCCATGCAACAGGTGAGCGACCTCTGTGACATCAGTCACGTTCGCCGCTGTGCCATGGACGTGATGCACCAGGCCCGACTCAGCATCGGCACCGATATGCGCCTTCATGCCAAAGAGGTGAGTCGGCCACCGGAACTGCCCCCGTAGCCGCTCGCAGAAC
This sequence comes from Pseudomonas sp. SC11, assembly GCF_047039205.1. Taxonomy (NCBI): domain Bacteria; kingdom Pseudomonadati; phylum Pseudomonadota; class Gammaproteobacteria; order Pseudomonadales; family Pseudomonadaceae; genus Pseudomonas; species Pseudomonas sp. SC11. The sequence continues at coordinate 3,774,846 of NZ_CP178183.1, forward strand.
CGTACGTGACACTCTCGCGTCATACGGCTCCCGTTATCCAACCTGTTGCTCGGTTACTTGCCAGTGATAAAACAGTCGAGGGGCAGCCGTATGCACCGTGTCCAACCATTGAGATATACGCTGCTTGCGCCCGTGAAGTATTTTGTACTTGCGACCGGCCCAACGCTTGAGCGCGCTATCGATATGTCGAAAGATGCCAAGCATGGCTGTCCGATAGAACGCGCCATAGTACTGCCACCAACCTTGTATCACTGGGTTGTAAAGCCGAGCCACAGCAGCCAGCGTCACGTGAGTTTGGCGGTTGACCCGCCACTCGCGCACTGCTCGCCGCATCCGCTTCAACGCTTGTGCACTGACTCCCGGAAGGAAGCTGGTGAAAAGCTTGTTCTGCTGGCCGATTGCCTTCCTGGGTCTAAAAGTGAAACCAAGGAAAGTAAAGCTCACATGCGGATACCCTGCGCGTCGATTGCTGTCCTTGCAGTACACGATCTTCGATTTCTCGGGATGCATCGTGAGGCCACAAACCGCTAGACGTGAAGCGATTGAACGCATCACGTGTTCTGCTTGCCTCTCGCTACGACAATGCACTACCGCATCATCGGCATACCGGGCAAAAGGACAGTTTGGGCTGTTTCGTTGCATCTAAGCGTCAAAGGCGTAATGCATGAACAGATTCATCAACATGGGACTGATCACGCCGCCTTGCGGGGTGCCACGTTCGCGTTGAATGCGAACGCCATCTGCTGCCTCGAATGGAGCAACCAGCCATCGTTCGATGTACAGCAGTATCCAGTCCTCTTTGATATGGGTTCGCACCGCTTTCATCAGCAGTTCATGATCAATGTGATCGAAAGCCGCCTTGATATCAAACTCCACCACCCAGTCGTATCGCCAGCAGCGTTCGCGTGTGATCGCTATGGCCTGTTTGGCTGAACGTCCTGGTCGGTATCCATATGAGTCCGGATGGAAAAGCGCATCCAGTTTTGGCTCGATGAGGAGTTTGACTACAGTTTGTGCGATACGGTCGCTGACCGTGGGCACTCCCAGCCTGCGTATACCCCCCGATGCCTTCGGTATCTCAACAACCTTGACCGGCGGCGGGAAATAGGACCCCGACGACATTCGATTCCATAGCTTGTAAAGATTCTTCGGCAGGTTCCGCTCAAAATCGGCAATGGTCTCATCGTCGATTCCAGCAGCTCCCCGGTTGGTTCTGACCTGCTGATAGGCCTCCCATATCATGCGCTTCGCTATGTTGTAAGGTTTGTTCGAACTCACACCGCTCATCCCCTGAGGTTGACGGCGTTGGTTGACAGGATAACGCCTCCCCTTCGCTCCACCTTCATTACAAGGGCTTCATCACTACTACAGGAGGCTCCGCCCCTCATTCCAGCATTGGTATTCTTCCTCATGGTTTTAGCCATTTGTCATTTTCCTTTGCATCTGGAACAAGGTTCTCACGTTCCGTACCCAAGCCTGTATGAAGATCATGCCGCCTTTACACCGGCTGCCACTGGGGCCGTAAGCAGGTAACGCCCCAACTCGTCCTGAGGCCAGTACTCAACCTCAGTTTTGACAGCACTTTAGGGAATAACGATGCGTCATCGGACGGTTTGCTTTCGCTCATCTTCTCCATACTCACCTGCCATCATCATGGGATGACTTTTCCTCGGTCGCTCACCACCACACCTTTTGGATGCAGCAGCACCGGGTGGTTTGAAGCCTGCTCCTGCAAGCCGACTTCGGAAGGCCTACTTCCATCTTCGGTACAGCATCACAAGTCATACGACCTGTGTTCGTGACACACAATACTGATTCCCCTTCTTCGTCTGATGCATTTCAGGATCGCGTTTGCCTTCCTTGTTCTTGGTCGAACTGGGCGCGTGGATGATGGTAGCGTCGACGATGGTGCCCTGGCGCAACGACAGGCCCTTGTCTCGCAGGTAATTGTTGATAGTTTCCAGAATGCCCGCCGCCAACTGATGCTTCTCCAGAAGGTGTCGGAAATTCATGATCGTCGTGTCTTCGGGGATCGGAGCGCTGAGCGTCAGCCGAGCAAACTGGCGCATCGAAGTGATCTCGTACAGCGCCTCTTCCATGGCTGGGTCGCTTAACGAGAACCAGTTCTGCAGCAGGTGAATGCGCAGCATGGTTTCCAGGGGATACGGCTTGCGACCAGCACCGGCCTTTGGGTAGTGAGGCTCGATCAACGCCACCAACCCGCTCCATGGAACCACCTCTTCCATCTCGGCCAGGAAACGCTCGCGACGGGTTTGCTTGCGCTTACCAGCGTACTCGAAATCGGAAAAGCTCATCTGACTCATGGGAAGGAGGGCTTGTAGAGGGCAGTTGGACGGAGGGCTATTTCAGCACAGGTCAGATGGCCTGTGCTGACTTGATCGGAGAATCTTTAGCAACGTAATTTTTCGATACATTCTCTTCCGTTTTAACAACAGCACTGAAATGCTCAGTCAATAACCTTGCACCGTTTTCATTGGTCTCAACACCAAGGCATTTCATCACCTGAGAAAGTTGAGTTGAGCGTGCCGTGTTATGCGTGCCGCTTGTCACCCCCAAATAAGCAATCAAATTTCTTCACATTTATTGCAAACTCCGCAAGATTGCCAGTTGCTTTTCCCCATTTCTAAACGCATAATTATTGTTTAGTCTCTGGCAGTAGCTTTAATGGCGCGGACACATCCTGTGCACTCTTCAAACTACGACTGCCAGAATGTCAGACAGACGCCATATTCATCGAGAAGATCGTCAGCAATTTCAAACTGAAATACCTTCTCTGGAAAGGCATCGGATAACGCGCGCTTCCAATATCTAGCGATCTGTTCAGCAAATAAATGACAAAGACGATAATCGTCTTCCGAAAGGCCCACTTTAAATACAGGTCGACCCGGTGCATCCTCCCACTTTGAAAAGAACTGATTTATTGAAAAAATATTTCTGTATCGTTCTACGTCTCTACGCGATGTACTTTGTTCCAACATGCCAGACTCGGTCTCAACCAGCCCGTTCAAATGAAATTTTTGCGGATCGTACTGCTGAGCGTTAGGCAGCCAGAAAATGTGACCACTGACCTCAATAAAATCAGGAGAGAGCAAACCTAGAACAGAAATTGCCTGCTCTAATGAAACCAAGTGCCCTACATATGAAAAAAACTCACCGGAGCCAATATCTGAAACAAACAGATTCAATGACTCTTGAGAAATATTACCCTGATAAACTTTCATCATTTCAACCCTAAGCTATCAAGAACCGACTGAGGAACATTTCCCTCAAAAGCTTTTGTATCACTTCCCTTCTTGGGGAAATATGTTCCATTCGGAGCTTGGTTCCATTCGACCACCTTAATCCGAGAGCTAGACACATCATATAGCGCACGCCCCTCAGGACCGTAGACAACAACATGCCCATTTCCAAGATTCGCATAAGAATCGGGAGTTTGCCCTTGCAACGGATACTGAACACCACCACGCGTTCCCGTGACCGTCACATTCGTTTCCCTGAGCCCCTTGGTATAATCTAAATCAATAGTATTACCGGCAGAGTCCGTAATGAACCTGGGTGTATTTGGAGCGTTAGTAGTTGCTTTTGCACCGATTAGCCTTAGTGTTCGTTAAAAAACCTCATGCCTCAGCAACTTAAAGCCACCACCTTGGCTAATCAATTTCTCTATATCAGCTGAACGACTTGTAGCGTTTACATAGAGTAAGATTTTATAGCTCGCGTAGTTCTGCTCTACTGGATAGCCGTCCAAAGGATCAACATTCAATTTTAAAACAAAATTCTCTGAATCACTCCTACCCCACATATAGTAGATACCACCCTGATAAGAGCTATCCCTTTCCTCAAAAATCTCTCCCAGCGCTCTTTCCACATCACTTCTCGCCGACAGAAGACATGATTTTTCCGCACCGTACAGATCATACACAATAGTCATTTCGGTAACACCGCACTCGGAGCACGACTTGCGGCTGTTGCCACAGAGTCATAGATCATAAAATTAACTTCGCGTCCTGCTTGGGCACTCATCTTACTCGACAAATCTTTCAGACCAAGGGCTTGCAAGTCTCTTGCACTCAAGGGCCCCGTACGAGTTCCGCCACTCCTCAAACCTATTCCTAAGGATTGAGCGCGTTGCAAAAGCTCTGGACTTGCCAGCGCAACATCAAAGTCACTCAACCTGCCAACGTCAAATGCCTCCCCAGTTTTAAAACTTTTATCTGTTACGGCACTTCCTTGAAGAATTGGCTCTACATTTTTATAGCCAGCACGTGCCAAACCATCTCGCGTATCTGTGCCAAAGCGCACAAAATCATCTGCACTTGAAAAACCTTTTGGGATTACAGCCCCTTTTAGACCAGCGCTGGCAGCCTCCTTAACCAAGTCCGGCCCAAACTTCGCCTCAAGCGCTGCCAGCGCTTCCTTCGAGATCTTCGGAGCTACCCGCTGAACCGCCGCGGCCTTACCTGACGGGGAAGGGAACAGTAGATCAATCGCAAAACCTACGTAGCGTTCCCAGTCCTCGGGTTCGAACAACGTCTCCCTCATGCTAGCAGGTGAGAACTCGGCACCGAGGAATTTTGCGACCTTGGGATCAAGATCAGCAACCTTTGTCGCCTCGCCATCTGCGATCCTGCGCAAATCGCTCAGCACTACCTCTACATCAAGATCAAGATACTTCCCTTGGGCGCGAAGCTCCTTCAAGCCCCGCTCCAACCGCTCCTTAGCCTGGCGGTGAACCTGTTGATTATAGGCTGTCGCGTATTTGGCAATCTCAGCCCCTTTAGCGAAGTCACCGTCTATTGCCGCTACGGCGAACAGCCCAGTGATCTGAGCTGCCATCAACTCTAGATTTTCATCGCCACCCACCATGCTCGAAAGCGCCTTGCTCAACGCTTCATTAGCACCCGCTGCGACGGCACCGCTTGCGAAATCACTTCCGGTCGCTTTCGCTACCAAGCCGCCTAACAATGCATGCGCCATTACCTTCTGAGGACTGCCGTCCGGGTATTTCCCGAGCGCCCAGTCTCCAATGAGGTTGAAACCGACGGCCATGCCAAAATTACCAGCTTGCGCGACGAGGTTGCCTTTCAGGTTCTCGCCAAAGCTGCCGCCTCTGACTACTGTTTCCGCACCTGCCAGTAGCACCCCTTGTGTGGTGGAATACAGGCCGAACTGCGTAATACCCGAAATACTTCCTAAATCGAACCCTTTGGTGATCTTGTTGATATTGTCAGTGGAGACACCAAAAGCCTTGTCAAGCTGAGGTGTAATGACATAAGCCGCTGCAGCGGCTATCGCATAGCTTTTAAGGTTGTCCTTGTTCAGTGCAAATTTGACGCCTTGGCCGATATCGCCGCCGTTGTTGATAGTGCCCACAGCAAGATTGCTGGCCAATGCTCCTGTCAGTGGTCCCAGATAGGCTGCAGCTACGATAGCGATCACCAACGATGGTGCGGCACCTAATCCAGACTGGCTGTACTTGAATGAGTCATGAATTTCCTTCACTTGCCGCCAATCGACATCGCCTCGCTTCTGAGCCTCCTTCAACCACGCCAACTGCGGATCAGCCGCCACCATGGCATCGATGCTCTGGCTGATGCTGGCCTGATCGATATGCTTGACGTCGACCTTCAAGCCATCCACCGCCTTGATCAGCACGTCACCGTTGGCCGTCAACTGGCTCTGACGCACGGTCTCGTCGGTGTTGCCCTTGCCCTTCATACTGGTCCAGGCCAGATCACCCTTGCTCTTCTCGTGACTCTCCTGATGCAAGTCCTTGACCGCCTCGAACGTCACCGCGCCGCCACTATCGATGGTCAGGTCCACCCCCGAGGCGAGCTTCGCCCCCTGGTACAACTGATCGCCACCGCTCTTGAGCGTCAGGTCGCCACCGCTGCTGACTTCGCTGCCCACCGCCTTGACGTCGGTGACTTCGTCGCGCTGGGTCTGCTTGCTGCCCCAGCCGCCTTTCTTGCTCATGTCGTACAGCGAGTACTGGCTGTCGTTGGCCGCCAGCAGCTCCAGCTTGTCGCCCGCCACCAGGTAGGCTTCCTCGCCGGCGCTGACTTTGCTCGCCACCAGGCGCAGGTCACGTCCGGCGTCGATGGCCAGGTCGCCGCCGGCCTTCACCACGGCAGACTGCTGCTCGACGTCATCCTCCTGCCGCTCGTACTTGGTCTTGCCCTTCTTGCCCTTGGCGTAACCGTGCTCCTCGTTCGCCGCAGCAGCCAGGGTCACGTCGCGGCCGGCTTGCAGGGCCAGGTCGCGGCGTGCCTCGACTTCGCTGGCGACGATGCTCAGGTCCTGGCCGGCCGTGGCGGTGAGGTTGCCGCCTGCGCTGATCTCGCTGCCGTACTGGGTGATGCTGGTGTCGTGGCCGCTGACACGGCGGCGTTGATACTCGTGGCTGTCGACGCCTTCCTGGCTGACGATGGACAGGTCGCGACCGGCATCCAGCCTGATATCGCCACCCGCCTTGAGCACCCCTCCTACGTTGCCAATATCCCGACCGGCAGTGACGATCAGGTCGTTCGCCGCCTCGATGCGTGCTGCAGTGTCGACCAGGTCCTTGGTCGCATGCTCGCCACCGGCCCGGCCTTCCAGGCGGGTGACGCTGCGTTCGTTGATCACATCGCCGGTCAGCGCGGTCAGGCTCACTTCACGACCGGCGATGATCCCGCCCTGGGCGTTGCGGATCGAGTCGGTGGCGAGCATGTCCAGGCGCCCGCCTGCTTCGATCAGCCCGCTGTTGCTGATGTTGGTGGCGCTGGCGGCGAGGTTGTTGGTGGCACGCAGGGTGCCGACGTTGACCAGGTCGCCGCCGCTGATCAGGTTGACATCACGGCCCTGGATCAGCGCGCCGTTGGGGGCGACGCGACCGTTGGCGTGGGCCAGGTACAGCACTGGCGCCAGCACCTTCTCGCCGTTGACCTCGACCTGCTCCATCCAGACGATGTCGTGGGTCAGGGCGGCGACCTGCTCGGCGCTGAGCGACACGCCTACGCTCAGCGACAGCTTGTCTTTGCTGGCGATGGCGTTGTCCATCAGGTAGCGGAACAGCGTCTCGTCGCTGGTCATGCCGTCGATGTAGCGCTGGCCGGTGCGAGCTACCACGGCTTCGCGGATCAGGCGTTGTTCGTAGAGGCCGTCGCCCAGGCGCTTGATGGCCTGGTCTGGATTGACGTTGAGCTGGCCGAGCAGGTAGTCGGAGCTCAGGAACTGCTTGAGGTCGGTCAGGGCCGGGTTGGTCTCCACCAGGTACTTGTGCGAGGTACTCGGCACGCTGCGCTCAGGTACGCCCTGGACCAGTCGAACACCCGCTGCCAGGCCATCCAGTGCTACACCGGCGCCGCTGACGGCGCCTTGGGCCGCAGCCGAGCCTTGGGCGGACAGCGTCTGCGCCGCACGGTTGTCGGCATTGGTGGTGCTGGCCAGCGGCGAGATGAAGGTGCCACTGCCTGCTTGGGTATGGTCGGCGGTGGCGCCCAGGGCATCGCCGCTGATCGCGGCCTGGCCGGTCTGGGTGCTGATGCGGAACAGGCCGTTGCTGCCTTGCGGCAGGCTGAAGCTGGGCAGCGTGACCGGATTGACCTGGCGCTGGGCAAGGTCAGGCGGCAACTGCGGGTTGAGCGCGCGCACCTGGGTCTGGACCTGGCGCGGATCAGCCGTGGCATCGCCTCGGGCCGCGATGGCACCGGCACCGACCTGATTGACCCGCACCACGCTGTTGTCGATGCGCTGGCTAGCGGTGATGGTCACGGCGCCAGCTGACTGCACGACTGCCGGGGCAACCACGGCGCCAGCGATCGGGGTCGTGTTGTCGATGACGTCGTAGATGCTGTACTGCGGATACCCCGCAGCGGCCATGACCTGATCGAGGGTCAGCGAGCCGGGGTTCTGGTTGAACTGGTTCTTGGCCTGGATGAAGGCATTGTACTGGCCGCGATCGCGGGTATACATGCTCGCAGTGAGGTTGCGCTGCTCACCACCCCCGGCGCCCTTGTTCTCGAACACTGCCGTGTTGATGGCGATATCACCCGCCGCCGAAACGCTGCTGTAGTGGTTGCGGAATGCGTCACCGGCGAAAGTCAGCTTGCTGCCGCTAGTGATGAAGGCGGTAGGTGTATCGCGGTCGATGACGTCTTCCCAGCGTTCCGTTGCCGAGAAGTACAGCTCGCAACCCTTGCCCTTGCAGCGGTCGTCCCAATACACGTTGACGTTGCCGGCGACCAGCTTTCTGGTCGAGCTGAGGAATTCTTTGCGGTTGAGCAGGGTGTCCACGGCCAGGGTCATGTTGCCGGCGCTTTCCACGCTGCCGGAGATATTGTCCAGCAACACCGCGCGAGCACTGGCGTTGCCGGCAAGGTCGAGACCACCAAGGCTGTAGATATCACCGTAGTCGTTGCTCAGGCTGCCGACGCGCAAGGTCATGTCGTTGCCACTGAACACCAGGCCGCGCTGGTTGCTCAGGCTGTTGGCGGCCAGGTTCACCGCCGCCGCACCACCCAGGGTGCCGCGGTTTTCGAGGCTGGCGGCCGTGACTGCCAAGTCGCCCAGGGCGGTCAGGCGACCGTCGTTGCTCAGCAGGTTACGCGCGCTCACCACGGTGTCGGCGCCACCGGCCAGGCTGGCGCTACTGGACAAACGGATATCGTTGGCACCCAGCGTCAGCGCGCCGAAACTGCTCAGGCGGCCATTGCCGTCGTAGTTGCCGGTCAGATCCAGTTGCAGGCCGCCATCGCTGGCCAGCACGCCATGGTTGGTCCACTCGCTGCCTCGCCCCTTGAGGCTCTCGACTGCCAGCAGCTTGCCGCTGGCGGTCTGGACGAAGCGACCGATGTCCAACTCCAGGCGCCGGGCTTGCAGCACGCTGCTATTGGTCCAGCTGGCAGCGGCAATGCTCAGCAGGCCATCGGTGTGCAGCACGCCGCCAGCCTGGGTGACCTTGTCGGAAGCCAGGCCGAAGTCACCCTGGCCGGTGTGCAGCAGTTGCCCGCCGCTGTTGCTCAGGCCACCGATCTGCAGATCGAGGTTCTGGTTGGCGGTGGCCAACACGCCGTTGTCGTTGAGCAGGTTGCCCGCGACGGTCAATCGGCTGGTGCCGGTCTTGCCCAGGGCGCGCAGGTTGCCGGTGCGGTTGTCGAGTTCGCTGGCGCGCAGTTGCAGCTCGCTCTCGCTTTCCAACTGGCCGAGGCTGTTGTACAGCGCGCCGCTCAGGCCGAAGTCGATGCGCCCGGCGCCGATCTTGCCACTCTGGTTGAACAGTTGCTGGCCCTGCACCTGCAACAGTCTGGCGGCGTACAGCCCGCCGCCGCGGTTGTCGAGGTCGGCGGTGACGATCTTGCCGTCACCGTCCAACGCCGAAAGGTAGCCGCCCTGGTTGTTCAGTTGGGCGTCGGCTGCGATATCCACGGACTGCGCCTGGGTAGTACCGCCAGCGTTGTCGAACAGGTCGCTGAACACCCCCTTGAACAGGCCTTTGGCCGCGCTGAGCATGCCATTGCCGCTGTTGTCGAGGCTCGCCGCGTGCAGTTCGAGGTTGCCTGCCTGGCTCTCCAGGCGACCGCCGCGGTTGTCCAGGCGCTTGTCCAGGCGCACGTCGATATCGCCCTGGCTCTTGAGCGTGCCGGCCTGGTTGTCGAGGGCTACGGCATGGATATCGAGCTTGCCGTGTTCACTGAACAACAGGCCATCGTTGCCGTTGAGCAGATCGCCGCTCAGGCGCAGCACTAGGTTCTGCTGGCTGGCGAGGTTGCCGCCGTGGCTGTTGTCCAGCGTGCCCCCGTCGACACGCAGCAGACCATGGCTGATCAGCTTGCCGCCTTGGTTGTCGACACGCGCGGCCTCGAGCAGCAGGTCGGCGCCACTGACCAGGCGCGCGTCGTCAGTGTTGAGCAGTGCATCAGCCAAGGTCAGGTCGAGCGCCGCGCGGCTGATGAGCTGGCCTTTGGCGTTTTCCAGACGCTTGCCGACGACACTGATCGTCCGGCCGTTGATCTGCCCGCCTTGGTTGGCGATGACGGTACTGTGCTGGTCGAGGTTCAGGTCACCGGTGGCGGAAATCAGGCCGCCGCCGTTTTCCAGGCGGTCGCCGATACCGAGGGTGATGGCCTGCTCGGAGGAAACGATGCCCTTGCGGTTGTCCAGGCTGGCCGCCGCGATCTGCTGACGGCCCTTGCTGACCAAGGCGCCCTGATCATGGTTGTCGAGGGCTCCGGTCAGCGTCACGCTAAGGTCGCCGTCCTTGCTGGACAACGTGCCTTCTCCGCCGTTGCTCAGGGTGTCGCCGGTGACCAAGAGGCCTTGAACGCCGGAGATCAGGCCCTGGGTGCTGTTGTCCACCTGCGTTGCCTCTACGCTCAGCCGGCCATTGCTGAGGATGAGGCCCTGCTGGTTGTCGATGCGCTTGGCGAGCACGCTGAAGGACTGCTGGCTGGTGACTTCGCCAGCGCGGTTGTCGAGCGTGCCCAGGTGCTGGATGTTCAGCGGGCCATTGGCACTGATCAGGCCGCCCTGGTTGGTCAGGTCGCCGCCGTTGAGGTCGAGGTCGAGTTTCTGTTCACCGATCAGACGCCCCTGGCGCTGGATCAACGCACTCACCCGCAGCAGCAGATCGCTCTTGGCGGAGATCTCGCCGCCCTCGCTGGAGTCGACCTGCCCGGCAACCAGCGTCAACTCGGCGTCGCTGTGGATGCGACCGCCGCGCTGAAGGGCATCGGCGCCGTTGCGCACGTCGCCCGTGGTCAGGGTCATGGCCTGCTTGCTGCTCAAGGCGCCGCCACGGTTGTCTAGGCCGTCGCTGGTGACGGTCATCGCCGCCTGGCTGATGAGCTGGCCGCCCTGGTGGTTGTCCAACTGTCCGGTCGTGACGGTCAGGCCAGTGTTGCCCGACAGCAGGCCGCGCTCGCTGTTGAGCACGCCTGCACTGGTGACGGTCAGCGCTGCGGCGGCAGAAAGGATGCCCTGGTCGTGGTTGTCGAGTTGGCCGTCGATCACGGCCTTGAGGGCCTTGCCGCTGGCCAGGGTGCCGCCACTGAAGTTATCGAGGCTGGCAGCCTCGACGTCGAGATCGTGGCTAGCCGACAACACGCCCTTGAGGCTGTTGTCCAGAACACCGGCGATGCGCAGGGTCAGATCCTGGGCGCTGATCACGCGTCCGCCACGGTTGTCGAGGCGGTCGGCGATCAGGCTGAAGCCGTGGTTGCTGGAGATCTCGGCGCCGTTGCGGTTGTCCACCGCGCCGATCTGGCGCAACAGCAGGCTGCCTGGCGAGCGCAGCAGACCACCGTCGCGGTTCACCAGTTGGCCGTGCTGCAGGTCGAGGTCGATGCCGGCCTCGCTGACCAGTTGTCCATGGTCATGCTGGTCGAGGCCGGTCAGCGTCGCATCGATCTGGCCGAACGCACTGATACGGCCACGGGCGCTGTTGTCGAGCTGGGTGGCGGCCAGCAGCAGGCTGCCGGCACCGATGTTGCCCCTGGCGCTGTTGTCGATGGCACCGCTGCGCAACTGGGCATGGCCAGCTGCACTGATGGCGCCGCCCTGGCTGTTGTCCAGGCGGGCGGCGTCAAGCACCAGCCCGGCATCGGTCACCAGAATGCCGGACTGGTTATCCAGCAGCCCTTGGCTGGTCAGGCCCATGGCAGCGATTGCCGAGACCTTGCCGCCCTGGCGGTTGCGCAGCGTGGCGGCGTTCAGCGTGAGGGTGCCGTCACTGACGATGAGCCCGGCGTCGCTGTTGTCCAACTGGCCGTCCAGGCCCAGCTCGATATGCGTGTGGCTGCTCAACCGGCCGCCGTTGTTGAGCAGTTCGGTGCCTTTCAGGCTCAGGCTGTCGTAGCCGCTGAGCAGGCCCTTGTTCTGGTTCAGCAGGCGCTGGACGGTCAGGGTCAGGCCACGGTCGCCAATGACCTTGCCCGCCTGGTTGTCCAGCAGTGCGCTGGCGTCGAGCACGACCTTGCCTGCGCTGGAGATCTCACCCTGCTGGTTGAGCACGCGCGCAGCGCGGATGTCGACCAGGTTGGTCGCGCCAATCCCACCGCCGTTCTGGTTGTCGACCGTGCTGGCGGTGAGCAGTAGGCTGCCCAGGCTGGTCAGCCTGCCGCCCTGCTGGTTCAAGGTGCTCAGGTGGGCTTCGAGGTCACCTTTGGCGGTGATATTGCCCAGGCGTTGATTGTCGACCTTGTCGGCGATCAGCTCGAGGCGGCCATCGCTCTGCAGGTGGCCGGCATCGCTGTTGGCGAGGCTGGCAACTTCGATGTGGGCGTTGCCCTTGGAGGTGGCCACGCCTTTTTCGCGGTTATCGAAGTCCCCGCCGGTGAGGGTCAGCGAGCGGTCGGCAAGCACCAGGCCGCCACGGTTGTCGAGGCGTTCGCCATGCAGTGAGAGGTCGCCGACGCTCGACAGCATGCCGTTGTCGCGGTTGTTCAGGGTGGCCACTTTGACGGCCAGGGTGCCGTCGCTGAGCAGGTTGCCCTTGCCGCTGTTGTCCAGGCCCACGGCTTTGAGATCGAGCAGACGCTTGGCCGAGATCAGGCCGAGGCGGTTGTCGATGTCGGCGCTGGCGACGATCAGCACGTCGCCGCCCAGCAACTGCCCGCCGCTGTTGAGCAGCCCGGCGGTGGTGATGTCGAGGCGATCGGCCTTGAGCTTGCCGCCGTTCTGGTTGTCCAGCAGCGCGCGGGTGGTCAGCTTGGCCTGCTGGTCGCTGCCGATCAGACCGTTGCCGCGGTTGTCCACCTGGGCGGCGGTGACCTGCAGATCCCCCTGGCCGACCACGCGGCCGCCACGGTTATCGAGGTTGCCGGTGATATCCACCACGGCCTGGCCCTTGCCCTGCAGCAGGCCTTGCTCACGGTTGTCGATCGCGCCGCCCTTGGCTTTCAGGGTGTCGTCGGCCAGCGCCTGGCCTTTGCGGTTGTCCAGCAGGCCTGCGGTCAGCGTGGTGTTGCGGCCCTTGAGGCTGCCACCCTGGTTGTCGAGCGTGGCGCTGCTGTCGATCTCGAGGTTGCGGCTGGCGACCACGCTACCGCGGTTGCTCAGGGTCTGGCCCGTGAGGCTCACGTCGCCCTGGGCGTTGCGGCTGTTGTCTGGCTCCACGCCGGCTTCGATGATGCCCTGGTTGTCGATCCGCGCGCCCTGCACGCTGATGCTGCCCTTGGCGGCGAGGCTCTGGCCGACGGTCACATCGTCGCGCACACGCACGATCGCGCTGCCGGCGGTGTAGGTCTTGCCGCTCAGCTCGGCGCTTTGTGCGGCAATCTTCAGGTCGCCGGCGCTGGAGGTCTGCGCAAGCGTCACCTTGCCATTGGCATCCACTTGGATATCGCCGGTGGTGGCGGCCATGTTGCCGGCCAGCTTGACGCCCACGCCCTGCTCGGTGCCGACCAGGCGGATGGTGTTGGCATACATGCCGCCCAGCGCCGAGCTGTCGATGGCCAGCAGGGGCTTTTCGCTGCCGTCATCGGCACGCGGGGTGGCTTGCAGGGTGTCGGCCTGGACGTCGTTGCGCCCGGTGACGATGTTCAACTGCTTGGCGTGCAGTTCGGTATTGAGCTTGGCACTGCGGGTGATCAGGTCGAACTGGTCGAGGTTGGTGGCATTGAGGGCCTGGCCCTCGATGGCGATGTCGCCGCCCTCGACCTGGAAGCGATCCAGGCGCTCGCCGTCCATGATCGGCTTGCCGGTGGTGAGGGTCGCCCGTGGCGTGTTGATGAAGCCGCAGCCGTTGCAGGTGATGCCGTGGGGGTTGGCGACGATGACCCGTGCCGCCTGGCCCGCCACCTCGGTGTAGCCCTGCAGGGTACTGCGGTTGCCGCCGGTGACTTGGTTGAGGATCACCTGGGCCGCCTGTCCCCTGAGATTGGGGTTGCCGACGATGATGCCGCCCAGTTGAGTCGACTGGGTCTTGCCGGTGGCGTTGTTGAGGATCAACCCGTTGCTGCCGACGTTGTAGTCACGGAAGGTGTTGCTCGACAGGCCGCTGCCGTTGGGGGTGGCGATATTGACGATCGGCACCCCGTTGCCGGCCTGGTTGATGCTGGTGTTGGCATTGGCCGCTGCATCGACGGTCAGCTGTGCAGCCGTGCTGACGATGGGGTTGAGGAACATCACGCCAGCGACGATCAGGGCGATGCACTGGTTCAGTGGGGTGCGGATATCCATGTCGAACAAACTCCAGTCGCAGCTCAGGCTTGCTGCCGGCCCGCCCCAGTTGGGGCAGCGATGTCACGGGTAATGGGTACGGCCGACGCTCAGAAGAACGCGTCGACGCGGAAATAGATCGGGTGCTCGCGGCGGGTCACCGCATCGGGGCGCTCCAGCGAACGAGCAAAGGTCGCGCTGGCAGCGAAGTACTGTCCGCGCACATTGAATTCCAGGGCGTTGCCACTCAGGCGCCCATGGTCATTGCCATTGCCATGCTGGCCCTTGATCACACCGGCGTCGTAGGCGAATGCCATGCCGTATTCGCGCAGCCAGGGCTGCAGCGCCGCCCAGGTAACCGGTCGGCGCCAGCGCAACTGGTTGCGCCAGTAGCCGCCGCTGTCACCGGTGAGGGTCTGATCCTTGAAACCACGCACCGAGGTCAGGCCACCGACACTGATGCGCTGGGCACTGTAGAGTGCGTCCTCGCTGCGTTGTTCGGTGGCCAGGCTGTCGAAGCTGAACTGCTCGCCCCACAGCGTGAATGGATGGAGGTAGCTCAGGGTCAGGGTGTACTTGTTGTAGCGCGACACCGGCTCGTTGCCGTGGGGATCGCCTGCACCCTGGGCGTCGAGCGCGCCGATGCCCTGCTGCCAGCCAGCATCGAGGTTGACGAAGGCATTGCCGATGCGCCGGCCATGGTTGATGCCAAGCTGGCGCTCGGTGATGCGAGTGCTGGAGACATCGATCAGGGTGTCGTCCAGGTAATTGCGCGCACGCAGGTGACTCACGCCGATGTTCACCGCCGTCTTGCTCAGGCTGTCGCGGTGGATCACCCGTTCGGCCTGGAGCTGGTGCACACTGTTGTCGCCGTCGAGCTTGTAGGGGAAACCGCTGGAGGTGTCGCGGGTGCGGTAGTCATTGTGGTTGTAGCTGTAGTTGAAGGTCCACCAACCCCACGGCAGGCTGTAGTTCAAGCCATGGCTGGCGGAATGACGCCAGTGGTCGCTGACCACGTCGCGCCCGCCCCTGAGGCTCAGTTGATCGGCCAGGCCCAGCGGGCTGTCCCACTCCAGGCCCAGGTTCATCTGCTGCTCGCCGCTGCTGGCATCGCCATTGTTGTGCCGGCTGGCCGAGACCCGCCAGGGCTTTTCACGCTGGCCCTTGAGCTGCACACGGCTACCACCCACCTCCTGGCCGGGCACCAGCTCGACTTCGACCTGACGCGATGGCAAGCGACCAAGCTGGTCGACCATCTGCTCCATGTCGCGCAGGTTGAGCACTTCGCCCACCTGGCCGGGAAAGGCCATCGCCATTTCCCGTGGGCTGGCAAGCGCTGAGCTGTCGAGGCCTTCCAGGCGCCCTTCCACGACGATGATCTGCAGGACGCCCGAACCCAGCTCCTGCTGCGGCAGATAGGCGCGGGTGGTCAGGTAACCGCGGTCGATATAGTGATCGGTGATGCGCTTGAGCAGCCCGTTGAGCTCAACCACCTGCAGGCAGTGGTCCTCATAGCCCTGGACCAGAGCCAGGCGTTGCCGTTCGCTGATCAGGGACGCGCCTTGCAGCTCGACGCGGCGGATCTGGAAGCAGCGCCCTGACTCCGCTGGGGTCACGGTGGGCTGAGGGGCCTGCTTGCCGGGCAGTTGCTGCAATTCATCAAGGCGCTTGCGCTGCTCTTGCAGAAGGTTTTCCTGACGTTCACGAATCAGGTCGCGGTCGCCGGGTGACTGGAAGGGCGCCGCACTGGCCCATAGCGGTAGGCACGCAAGGCCGGTAGCCAGCGCACGGAAAAAAAGGGACATGCAAGTAATCCATCACTTGAGAACTGATCGCATCAATGCGAGAGGGAGCGAAGGATACAAGAGCAGGCACAGGTCTTCAATTCGCCATGCACTGCTTTGGGGCGAACGCTGACAGGCCTTCGTGTGCGCACACCGAAAGGAAACGGGACAGGGGGTTTTGACGAGGCTTCGGGCAATGGCTACAACATGAAAAAAGCCCGCCAGTGTGGAAGCGGGCAAGGACCTACGAAGATTCTTCAGCGACCCACTAGCTGCCTCGATAGGTCGAATAGCTGTAAGGCGAGATCAACAGCGGCACGTGGTAGTGCTCCTGAGCTTCCTCGATGCCGAAGCGCAGCACCACGACATCGAGAAACGCGGTGTCCGGCAGCGCCACGCCACGCGCCCGGTAGTAGTCGCCGGCACTGAACTGCAACTGATACACGCCGGTGCGGTACGCATTGCCTTCGAGCAACGGTGCATCGACCCGACCATCGCTGTTGGTCAGCGCGCTGTTGACCAGCGTCAGTTGTTGGCCTTCGACGCGGTACAGCTCGACTCGGATCGAGCTCCCCGGACAGCCGTGGGCGGCGTCCAGCACATGTGTAGTCAAACGTCCCATCTGCGTATTGCCTCTTGTCATTGGCCTGGGCAAAAGATAGACGGCATGCACCTGCGCGGGGCAAGCGCTTGCCGGAACGGGGCCAATTAAGACACTTGAATCGCAGATTGTACACAATTTTTTAAGCCACTTTCCCCGTCTGCGCCGCTGCATCGGGATCTCCCGACGTCAGGCGGAAAACTCAAGGCCGGCATCAAGGCCGGTCAGATTAGCTGACCAATCAGGCAAGTTTCTTGCAAGGGGCTGAGCAGATGTCCAAGGACGACAAAAACGAAGAATTGCGGCAAATCGGGCTTACAAATGGCCGAACAAGTTGTATACAATCGTCCCACTCCGGTGCCTGCGACAACCCGCCGCGGTCAGCACCTAGCCTCTACGTTCATAAGGAAGACTGCATGAGCGCTGACTACCCTCGCGACATGATCGGCTACGGCAACACGCCTCCTCACCCGCACTGGCCGGGCAACGCCCGCATCGCCTTGTCCTTCGTGCTCAACTACGAAGAAGGTGGCGAGCGCTGCATCCTGCATGGCGACAAGGAGTCCGAAGCCTTCCTCTCCGAGATGGTGGCGGCGCAACCGCTGCAAGGCGTACGCAACCAGAGCATGGAGTCGCTCTACGAATACGGCAGCCGGGCCGGCGTCTGGCGCCTGCTGCGGCTGTTCAAGGACAGCGGCGTGCCGCTGACCATCTTCGCCGTGGCCATGGCCGCCCAGCGCCACCCGGACGTGATTCGCGCCATGGTCGAGGCCGGCCACGAGATCTGCAGCCACGGCTATCGCTGGATCGACTACCAGTACATGGACGAGGCCCAGGAGCGCGAGCACATGCTCGAAGCCATCCGCATCCTCACCGAGATCACCGGCGAACGCCCGCTGGGCTGGTACACCGGCCGCACCGGCCCCAACACCCGGCGTCTGGTGATGGAGGAAGGCGGCTTCCTCTACGACAGCGACACCTACGACGACGACCTGCCCTACTGGGAAAAGAACACCCCCACCGACAAGCCGCACCTGGTGATCCCCTACACCCTGGACACCAACGACATGCGCTTCACCCAGGTGCAGGGCTTCAACTGCGGCGAGCAATTCTTCCAGTACCTCAAGGACGCGTTCGACGTGCTCTACGCCGAGGGCGCCGAGGCGCCGAAGATGCTTTCCATTGGCCTGCACTGCCGCCTGGTCGGCCGTCCGGCGCGCCTGGCTGCGCTCAAGCGCTTCGTCGACTACGCGAAAAGCCACGAGCAAGTCTGGTTCGCCCGGCGCGTGGACATCGCCCGTCACTGGCACGCCACCCACCCCTACACGCCCGAGAACGCCCGATGAGCGCCTTCAAAACCGTCACCCCTTCGACCCTGAGCCGCGACGCGTTCGTCGCCGCCTTCGCCGACATCTACGAGCACTCGCCGTGGGTCGCCGAGCGGGCCTTCGACCAAGGCGAGCGCACTGCGTTGGACCAGATCGAGGCCCTGCACCAGCGCATGAGCGCGGTGCTGCTGGCCGCCAGCCACGCCGAGCAACTGGCGCTGATCAATGCGCACCCGGACCTGGCCGGCAAAGCGGCGGTGCGTGGCGAGCTGACCGAGTCGAGCACCAACGAGCAGGCCGGCGCCGGCATTCACCTGTGCACGGCCGAGGAATTCGCTCGTTTCACCGAGCTCAATCACGTCTACAAGGCAAAATTCCAGTTTCCGTTCATCATGGCGGTCAAAGGCAGCGACCGGCACCAGATCCTCGCCGCCTTCGAGCAGCGCATCCATAACGATGCCGACGCCGAGTTCCGCGAGGCGCTGGCGCAGATCAACCAGATCGCCCTGTTCCGTCTGCAGCAATTGTGAGGCCTGGCCGAACACGGCCTCGCCCCTTGACCGATAACGACTACAAGAGAAAACCGCATGCGTACCCTGATGATCGAGCCGCTGACCAAAGAAGCCTTCGCCCCCTTCGGTGACGTGATCGAAACCGACGGCAGCGACCACTTCATGATCAACAACGGCTCGACCATGCGCTTCCACAAGCTCGCCACGGTACAAACCGCCGAGCCGGAAGACCGGGCGATCATCAGCATCTTCCGCGCCGATGCCCTGGAGATGCCATTGACCATCCGCATGCTGGAGCGCCATCCGCTGGGCAGCCAGGCCTTCGTGCCGCTGCTGGGCAACCCCTTTCTGATCGTGGTCGCGCCACTTGGCGATGCACCTGTATCAGGTCTGGTCCGCGCCTTCCGTAGCAACGGCAGGCAGGGCGTCAATTACCATCGCGGCGTCTGGCACCACCCGGTGCTGACGATCGAAAAGCGGGATGACTTCCTGGTGGTTGATCGCAGTGGTTCCGGCAACAACTGCGACGAGCATTACTTCCCCGAGGAGCAGATGTTGATCCTCGATCCCCACCAATAAGAGAAGGTCGGTCATCACAGGTCCGCGGCCTGCCGGTGACCGGCAGAGGTACATACTGTGGAAGCACATCTTCACGAATGGCTGAACCTGAGCATTCGCTGGGTTCACATGATCACCGGCGTGGCCTGGATCGGTGCATCGTTCTACTTCGTCTGGCTGGAGAACAACCTCAACCGCAGCAACCCGCGCGACGGCCTGTCGGGCGACTTGTGGGCCATCCACGGCGGCGGCATCTACCACCTGGAGAAATACAAGCTCGCACCGCCGAAAATGCCCGATGACCTGCACTGGTTCAAATGGGAGGCGTATTTCACCTGGATGTCGGGCATCGCTTTGCTCTGCGTGGTGTTCTACTGGAACCCGACCCTCTACCTGCTCGCCCCCGGCAGCAGCCTGAGCGGCGCCGAGGGCGTGGCCATCGGCATCGGCTCGCTGGTGGCGGGCTGGTTCGTCTACGACTTCCTCTGCGATTCGCCCTTGGGCAAGCGCCCCGCCCTGCTCGGCGGCGTGCTGTTCGTGCTGATCATCGCCGCCTGCTGGGGCTTCAGCCTGGTGTTCAGCGGACGCGGCGCCTACCTGCACACCGGGGCGATCATCGGCACCATCATGGTCGGCAACGTGTTCCGCATCATCATGCCGGCCCAGCGCCAGTTGGTCGCGGCGATCGCTGCCAACCAGACGCCTGATCCCTTGCTTCCGGCCAAGGGCCTGCTGCGTTCGCGGCACAACAACTACTTCACCCTGCCGGTGCTGTTCATCATGATCAGCAACCATTTTCCAAGCACCTACGGCAGCCAGTACAACTGGTTGATCCTGGCCGGGATCGCGGTGGCAGCGGTGCTGGTACGGCATTACTTCAACACCCGCCATGCCAGCAACCAGTACGCCTGGACCCTGCCAGCCGGCGCCCTGGCGATGATCTGCCTGGCCTACGTGACCGCGCCCAAGCCCCTGCCGACCAGCCCCGAGCAGGCCGCCGCGCCGATCCAGTACCAGCCGCTGCCGGCCAGTGCCGTGGGCGGCAAGACCGCCGCCGAGCACCGCGCCGAGGCCGCAGCCAAGGCGGCCGAAGCCCCCGCCGCCCCGGCCCAGGCCGCTGCCCAGGCTGAGCCCGGCAACTTCGAGGCGATCCATCACGTGATCCAGGAACGCTGCACCGTGTGCCATTCGTCCAAACCCACCAGCCCGCTGTTCAGCACGGCTCCGGCCGGGGTGATGTTCGACACGCCACAGCAGATCCAGACCCAGGCCGCGCGCATCCAGGCACAGGCCGTGGCCAGCCAGATCATGCCGCTGGGCAACATCACCCAGATGACCGTGGAGGAGCGCAAGCTGGTCGGCGACTGGATCGCCAAGGGTGCGCCGGTCAACTAGCGGCTTGCGCAGGCCCGTCGCGATAGCCGACCGGCCTGCGCTGCACCACAGACACAAAAGCAAGCATCGAGCGTTCGGCTCCCCCGGCACATCCAGGCCTTCATGCGAAGCGCCTGGCGCCGGGCGCCGCCCGCTTGGATCCGAGAATAAGAACAACACTCGAGGTGCTGCATGTCCACGTCACCGCAGGCGTCCATTCCCGTCGCGCCGCCACGACAACCCCTGCCCCTGGCCCAGCTCATCCTGGTGGCCCTGCAACATGTGCTGCTGATGTACGGCGGCGCCATCGCCGTGCCGCTGATCATCGGCCAGGCCGCGGGTCTGTCACGCGAGGAAATCGCCTTCCTGATCAACACCGACCTGCTCGTGGCCGGGGTCGCGACCGTCATCCAGTCGCTGGGCATCGGCCCGGTCGGCATCCGCATGCCGGTGATGATGGGTGCCAGCTTCGCCGCCGTCGGCAGCATGGTGGCCATGGCCGGCATGCCCGGCGTGGGCCTGCAGGGCATCTTCGGCGCGACCATCGCCGCCGGCCTGTTCGGGCTGCTCATCGCGCCGTTCATGTCCAGGGTGGTGCGGTTCTTCCCGCCGCTGGTCACCGGCACGGTGATCACCGCCATTGGCCTGTCGCTGTTCCCGGTGGCGGTCAACTGGGCCGGTGGTGGTCAGCAGGCGGACAGCTTCGGCGCGCCCATCTACCTCATGGTCGCCGGCCTGGTGCTCGCGGTGATCCTGCTGATCAACCGCTTCATGCGCGGCTTCTGGGTCAACGTCTCGGTGCTGGTCGGCATGGGCCTGGGCTACGTGCTGGCCGGCTGCATCGGCATGGTCGATCTGTCGGGCCTGGCCCAGGCGCCATGGTTGCAGGTGGTCACGCCGCTGCACTTCGGCCTGCCGACCTTCAGCCTGGCACCGATCCTGTCGATGTGCCTGGTGGTGGTGATCATCTTCGTCGAGTCCACCGGCATGTTCCTGGCCCTGGGCAAGGTCACCGATCGGCCGGTCACGCCCGGCATGCTGCGCCGCGGCCTGTTGTGCGATGCCGGCGCTTCGTTCGTGGCCGGTTTCTTCAACACCTTCACCCATTCCTCCTTCGCCCAGAACATCGGCCTGGTGCAGATGACCGGCGTGCGCTGCCGCTCGGTCACGGCGGTCGCCGGTGTCTTGCTGATGCTGCTCAGCCTGCTGCCCAAGGCGGCGTTCCTGATTGCGTCGATCCCACCGGCGGTACTGGGCGGTGCGTCGATCGCCATGTTCGGCATGGTCACGGCCACGGGCATCAAGATTCTGCAGGAAGCGGACATCAGCGACCGTCGCAATCAACTGCTGGTGGCGGTGAGCATAGGCTTCGGCCTGATACCGGTGGTGCGTCCGGAATTCTTCGCGCAGATGCCGACCTGGATGGAGCCGATCACCCACAGTGGCATCGCCATGGCCACCCTCAGCGCGTTGCTGTTGAACCTGCTGTTCAACATTCTTGGCGGCGCCGAGCGGGCCGCCCACACCAGGGTGTGTCACCGGCACTGAGACAGCGCCGACCCCGTCGATCCGGGGCGCTCGGCACAGGCGATGGCGCGTCACGCCTGACAACCTGACCGAACGCCCAGTTTTGCGACAGCACGCTCCAGGAAGGAGCACTTGAGGCCCGGCGCGCAAGCCAGTAATCTGCGCGCCCCCCTCGCTCAGGGCAGGTCGGATCCTGCCCGCGTTTACTGACCGCTCAGTCAATGAATTCGGGCGGTTGGTCGATGTCGTGCCAGCCAGTAGCACCCTTTTTCATCCGTTCAGAACGCCGTCGAGCAGGATGGCTGCGACCGACCCGCAAAAGTTGGCGCAGCACTTGCCAGGGAGCTGTGGCCCACGCTTCAAACCTGACCAAAAAGACAGAAAAAGCGCCGACACGAGCGCTGACACACATCCACTCAAGGGAGCGACCTCAACCATGCGGATTCTTAACAGCCTGATCCTCGCCGGCGGCCTGCTGGCCTGCGCCACCAGCCACGCCGGTGACCTGCTGAACTGGCAGAACAACAGCCTGACCTACCTATGGGGCAAGAACTTCAAGGTCAACCCTGAAACCCAGCAGACCCTGACCTTCGAGCACGCCGACTCCTGGAAGTACGGCGACAACTTCCTGTTCGTCGACAAGATCTTCTACCAGGGCAAGAAAGACGGGAACAACGGCGCCAACACCTACTACGGTGAGATCTCCCCGCGCCTGTCGTTCGGCAAGATCTTCGATCAGAAGCTGGCCTTCGGCCCCGTGACCGACGTGCTCTTGGCCATGACCTACGAGTTCGGCGAAGGCGATACCGAGTCGTACCTGATCGGCCCCGGCTTCGACCTGGCCGTGCCGGGCTTCGACTACTTCCAGCTCAACTTCTACCACCGCACCACCGACGGCAGCCGCCCGGGCGATCATGTCTGGCAGATCACCCCGGTGTGGGGCTACACCCTGCCGGTGGGCGCCTCCGACGTGCTGATCGACGGCTTCATGGACTGGGTGGTGGACAACGACCGCAATGGGCGCGGCAGCTACCACGCCAACCTGCACTTCAACCCGCAGGTGAAGTACGACCTGGGCAAGGCGCTGCACATGGGTGAAAAACAGTTGTACGTGGGTATCGAGTACGACTACTGGAGCAACAAGTACGGCATCAAGGACAGCGATGCCTTCACCACCGACCAGAACACCATGAGCCTGCTGGTCAAGGTGCACTTCTGAAGGTGGCGCGGGCTGCTGGTCAGCCCGCGTCCTGCGCCGGACGGTTTACGCCGCCTGGCGCTGGCGAAGCTTGGAAAAGCCGCCGACAACCAGCGCCGTGATGAAGCCGGCCACCGCGCCGACCACGCCGAACAGGGCATATTTGACCACCGGCCCCCAGGCGCCGCTGGCCGCCACGAGCGACTCCAGGGCCTGCTCCAACGGGTGGATGCCTTCGGCGATGAACGTACCGCCCACCAGGAACATGGCCACCGTGCCGATCCAGGACAGCGCCTTCATCAGCATCGGCGCCGCGGCCACCAGGCCCCGCCCCACGCTTTTCACGCACCGCCCCCACAGCCCCTGGGCCTTGGACTTGGCCAGGGCGAAGCCAGCGTCATCCAGCCGCACGATGCCGGCGACCAGGCCGTAGACACCGACCGTCATCAACAGGGCGATGATCACCAGCGTGAGAATCTGCTGGTACAACGGCGCCTCGGCCACCACGTTCAAGGTGATGACGATGATTTCGGCGCTGAGGATGAAGTCGGTCTTGATCGCCCCCTTGATCTTGCGCTGTTCGTACTCGGCAAGCGCCTCGGCGCTGCGCGGCACCGATTTGCTGGCCTGCGCCTCATCGCCGGGCTTGTCGCGTGACAGCTTGTCCTTGATCGCCTCAAAGCCCTCGTAGCACAGGTACAGGCCGCCAGCCATGAGCAGCCATTTGACCGCCGCTGGCAGCACGGTGCTGAGTATCAGCGCGCACGGCACCAGAATGGCCTTGTTCCTCAGCGAGCCCTTGAACACCGCCCACACCACCGGCAATTCCCGGTCCGCCTTCATGCCGGTGACCTGCTCGGCATTGACCGCCAGGTCGTCGCTGAGCACGCTGGCGGACTTCTTCGCCGCCACCTTGCTCATCAGCGAAATATCGTCCAGAAGGGCCGCGATATCATCCAACAACGCGAAAAAACTGCTGCCTGCCATTGCTTTTACCCTTGATAGATTCGTGCCGTGTCAGCACCTCGGCGAGGCCATCCGACCGGCCTGCCGAGCGCATGATACGCGACGGAGACCACCCAGGCCGTTACCTTGAGCGGTTCTGCGGCACGGTGCTACCATGCCTGCTCGCTCTTAGAGGCGGCCAGTCACAGGAAGATCCACAGACCATGAGCACGATTCGCGAGCGCAACAAGGAACTGATCCTGCGCGCGGCCAGCGAGGAATTCGCCGACAAGGGCTTCGCGGCGACCAAGACCAGCGACATCGCGGCCAAGGCCGGGCTGCCCAAGCCGAATGTCTACTACTACTTCAAGTCCAAGGAAAACCTCTACCGCGAGGTGCTGGAAAGCATCATCGCACCGATCATGCAGGCCTCCACGCCGTTCAATGCCGAGGGCGATCCGCAGGAAGTGCTCAGCAACTACATCCGCTCGAAGGTCCGCATCTCCCGCGACCTGCCCCATGCGTCCAAGGTGTTCGCCAGCGAGATCATGCACGGCGCACCGCACCTGTCGCCGTCGCAGGTGGAGCAGCTCAACGAGCAGGCCCGGCACAACATCGAATGCATCCAGCGCTGGATCGAACGCGGGCAGATCGCTCCGGTCGATCCGCACCACCTGATGTTCAGCATCTGGGCCGCGACCCAGACCTACGCGGACTTCGACTGGCAGATCGCCGTGGTCACCGGCAAGGCGAAACTCAGCGACAGCGACTACGACGCGGCCGCCGACACCATCATCCGCCTGGTGCTCAAGGGTTGCGAGCCGGAGCCTGCGTGAACATCCCCCGGGCCTTCACCTGCCAAGGGCCCGACACTGCCCGCCGGCTCACACCGCCGCGCCCGCATCTGCGCGCAAGCCCAGCGACTCGATCGCACTGATCGCGCACTGCTCGTCGACATCCGAGGTATCGCCACTGATGCCCAGCGCGCCCAGCACCGTGCCGGCCTGATCGCGAATCAGCACGCCTCCCGGCGCCGGTACCACGGCGCCGTCACCCAGCCCGTTGAGCGCGGCGAAGAACGCCGGGCGCTGCTGCGCGTCCAGCGCCAGCAGGCGCGACCCCTTGCCCAGCGCCACCGCGCCCCAGGCCTTGGCCGTGGCCAGTTGCGGACGCAGCAGGCTGGCCCCGTCCTCGCGCTGCAAGGCCAGCAGATGCCCGCCGGCGTCCAGCACGGCCACGGTGAGAGGGGCCGCGTCGATCCGGCGTCCAGCGCAGAGCGCGGCGTGGACCAGGGTGTTGGCGACGTTGAGGGTGAGTGCAGTCATGGGAGGTCCTTTTATTGTTGTGTGGAGCCGGAATGCAGGCGAACCAATAGAGCACAGAATAATAGATATTTGTATACAATAATTTCGATCAATTAGGCTGGCGCTCCGGCACGTTCACACTGCGTCGTGCCCCTCTTGCAGCCCGCAGCCGTCCGCGAGAATTGCCCGAAAACCTGAGCTCACACGGTAGATAGGGGAGCGGCCTGGTGTCGCGACAGGGCTGCAAAGCAGCACCAATCAAGCGCTACGCCCACTCATCGATTCGATCTGCTGAGCATCCGATGAAAACCCATTGACCTTGAACTCAGACCATGAATACACTCGTCCGCAAGTCGTGTTGTATACAATTACAAAATAAATGAGGCACAAGACATGAGCAAAATGAGAGCAATCGATGCCGCCGTACTGGTCATGCGCCGGGAAGGCGTCGACACCGCCTTCGGCATTCCCGGCGCGGCGATCAACCCGCTGTACTCGGCCCTGAAGAAGGTTGGCGGCATCGATCACGTCCTCGCCCGCCATGTCGAAGGGGCCTCGCACATGGCTGAAGGCTATACCCGCGCCAACCCCGGCAACATCGGGGTGTGCATCGGCACCTCCGGTCCTGCCGGCACCGACATGGTCACCGGCCTGTACAGTGCCTCGGCCGACTCCATCCCCATCCTCTGCATCACCGGCCAGGCGCCGCGCTCGCGCCTGCACAAGGAAGACTTCCAGGCGGTGGACATCACCAGCATCGTCAAGCCGGTGACCAAGTGGGCGACCACCGTGCTGGAGCCAGGCCAGGTGCCCTACGCCTTCCAGAAAGCCTTCCACGAAATGCGCAGCGGCCGCCCCGGCCCGGTGCTGATCGATTTGCCGTTCGACGTGCAGATGGCCGAGATCGAGTTCGACATCGAAGCCTACGAACCGCTGCCGGTGCACAAGCCCTCGGCCACGCGCATCCAGGCGGAAAAGGCCCTGGCACTGCTCAACGACGCCGAACGCCCGCTGTTGGTGGCCGGTGGCGGCATCATCAATGCCGATGCCAGCGACAAGCTGGTGGCATTCGCCGAACTGACCGGCGTGCCGGTGATTCCGACCTTGATGGGCTGGGGCTGCCTGCCCGACGATCATCCGCAGATGGTCGGCATGGTCGGGCTGCAAACCTCGCACCGCTACGGCAATGCCACTTTGCTCAAATCCGACCTGGTGTTCGGCATCGGCAACCGCTGGGCCAACCGCCATACCGGCTCCGTGGAGGTCTACACCGAGGGCCGCCGCTTCATTCACGTGGACATCGAGCCCACCCAGATCGGCCGGGTGTTCACCCCGGACCTGGGGATCGTCTCCGATGCCGGCGCGGCGCTCGATGCATTCATCGAGGTGGCCCGCGAGTGGCAGGCGGCCGGCAAGCTCAAGTGCCGCAAGGACTGGTTGCAGGACTGCCAGCAGCGCAAGGCCAGCCTGCAACGCAAGACCCACTTCGACCAGGTGCCGGTCAAGCCGCAGCGGGTGTACCAGGAGATGAACCAGGTGTTCGGCAAGGACACCTGCTATGTCAGCACCATCGGCCTGTCGCAGATCGCTGGCGCGCAGTTCCTGCATGTGTACAAGCCACGGCACTGGATCAACTGCGGCCAGGCCGGCCCGCTGGGCTGGACCATCCCCGCCGCCCTCGGCGTGGTCAAGGCCGATCCTGGGCGCCAGGTGGTGGCGCTGTCGGGCGACTACGATTTCCAGTTCATGATCGAGGAACTGGCCGTGGGCGCGCAGTTCAACCTGCCCTATGTCCACGTGCTGGTGAACAACGCCTACCTCGGCCTGATCCGCCAGGCCCAGCGTGGCTTCGACATGGACTACTGTGTTCAACTCGCCTTCGAGAACATCAACGCCACCGAGGCCGGCAACTACGGCGTGGACCACGTCGCGGTGGTCGAGGGCCTGGGCTGCAAGGCACTGCGGGTGTTCGAGCCGAACGACATCGCCCCGGCCCTGCGCAAGGCGCAGGAAATGGCCCAGCAGTTGCGCGTACCGGTGGTGGTCGAGGTGATACTCGAGCGCGTGACCAATATTTCCATGGGCACCGAGATCAATGCGGTCAACGAATTCGAAGACCTGGCGCTGGTCGGCAACGACGCGCCGACCGCCCTCTCGCTGCTCGACTGACTGCCCACGCCCCGCCCAGGCGGGGCCTGCCCACGCAAGGAGACTCCCATGCCGCGCTTTGCCGCCAACCTGTCCATGCTGTTCACCGAACATGACTTCCTGGCCCGCTTCAAGGCCGCCGCCGACGCGGGCTTCAGCGGTGTCGAATACCTGTTCCCCTACGACTTCAGCGCCCACGACATCCAGCGCGAGCTGCAGGCCCATGGCCTGACCCAGGTGCTGTTCAACCTGCCCGCCGGCGACTGGGCCAGCGGCGAGCGCGGCATCGCCTGCCACCCGGACCGGGTCGAGGAATTCCGCGCCGGCGTCGACAAGGCCATCGACTACGCCAAGGTGCTGGGCAATACCCAGGTCAACGCCCTGGCCGGCATCCGTCCGCCTGCGGCGAACGAGGCCAGCGTGCGCCAGACCTTCGTCGCCAACCTCCAGTACGCCGCCGACAAACTCCAGGCCGCCGGTATCCGTCTGGTCATGGAGATGATCAACACCCGTGACATCCCCGGCTTCTACCTGAACACCACGGCGCAGGCTCTGGAGATCCAGGCCGAAGTCGGCAGTGCCAACCTGTACCTGCAATACGACATCTACCACATGCAGATCATGGAAGGCGACCTGGCGCGCACGCTGCAAGCCAACCTGGCGCTGATCAACCACGTGCAACTGGCCGACAACCCCGGTCGCCACGAGCCCGGCACCGGCGAGATCAACTACCGCTTCCTGTTCGAGCACCTGGACCGGATCGGCTACCAGGGATGGGTGGGCGCCGAGTACAAGCCGCTGACCACGACCGAAGCCGGCCTGGGCTGGCTGAAGACCCAGGTGGGCGCGGGCGTGTCTCGCGAAAGCGCCCGCACAGACACCTCCATCGCCTGACCGAACGCATTCGCGGGGCAAGTCCGTTCCCACAGGGTTTCGTGGCAGCTCCGCGATCAGCTACCCACAACTCCAATAAAAAGAGGCACATTCTCATGGCCAAGATCGGCTTCATCGGCACCGGCATCATGGGCAAGCCCATGGCCCAGAACCTGCAAAAGGCAGGTCACAGCCTGTTCGTCTCCACCCACCACTCAGCGGCCCCCGCCGACCTGATCGCCGCCGGCGCGGTGGCCCTGGCCAACCCCAGGGAAGTGGCCCAGGAGGCCGAGTTCATCATCGTCATGGTGCCCGACACGCCGCAGGTCGAGGGGGTACTGTTCGGCGAGCAGGGCGTCGCCGAAGGCGTCGGCCCGAACAAGGTGGTGATCGACATGAGCTCGATTTCGCCCACCGCCACCAAGGCTTTCGCCGAGAAGATCGAGCGCAGCGGCGCAGCCTACCTGGACGCGCCGGTCTCAGGCGGCGAGGTCGGTGCCAAGGCCGCGACCCTGAGCATCATGGTCGGGGGTTGCGAAAAGGCCTTCGAGCGCGCCCTGCCGCTGTTCCAGGCCATGGGCAAGAACATCACCCGCGTCGGCGGCAGCGGCGACGGCCAGACCGCCAAGGTGGCCAACCAGATCATCGTCGCCCTGAATATCCAGGCGGTGGCCGAAGCCTTGTTGTTCGCTGCCAGAAATGGCGCCGACCCGGCCAAGGTGCGCGAGGCGCTGATGGGCGGCTTCGCCTCCTCGAAGATTCTCGAGGTACACGCCGAGCGCATGATCAAGGGCACCTTCGATCCAGGTTTCCGCATCAACCTGCACCAGAAAGACCTCAACCTGGCCCTGCAGGGCGCCAAGGAGCTGGGCATCAACCTGCCCAACACCGCCAACGCCCAGCAGGTGTTCAACACCTGCCAGGCCCTGGACGGCGGCAACTGGGACCACTCGGCGCTGATCAAAGGCCTCGAGCACATGGCCAACTTTTCCATTCGCGACTAGCCGCAGACTCGAGCGGCAAGCGGCAAGCTACAAGCTGCAAGATAAAGCAGATCGGCTTGCAGCTTGCAGCTTGTAGCTTGCCGCTTAGGAGAGTGCCATGTTGGTCGATGCACAGAAACGTCTGCTCGAATTGTTTGAAACGGCCATTGCGGCTGCACATCCTCGTCAGGTCCTTGAGGGCCATCTGCCTGCCGATCGCAGTGGGCGGGTCATCGTCATCGGCGCGGGCAAGGCTGCGGCGGCCATGGCCGAAGTGGTCGAGCAGTGCTGGCAGGGTGAGGTCAGCGGACTGGTGGTCACCCGCTACGGGCACGGCGCACGCTGCCAGAACATCGAAGTGGTCGAAGCGGCCCATCCGGTGCCCGACGCGGCCGGGCTGGCCGTGGCCACGCGGGTGCTGGCGCTGGTGAGCGACCTGACTGAAAAAGACCGGGTCATCTTTCTACTGTCCGGTGGCGGCTCCGCGCTGTTGGCGCTGCCCGCCGCGGGGCTGAGCCTGGCGGACAAGCAGCAGGTGAACAAGGCGCTGCTCAAGTCCGGCGCCACCATCGGCGAGATGAACTGCGTGCGCAAGCACCTCTCGGCGATCAAGGGTGGGCGTCTGGCCAAGGCCTGCTGGCCCGCCAGTGTCTACACCTACGCCATTTCCGATGTGCCGGGCGACCTGGCCACGGTCATTGCCTCCGGGCCGACCGTGGCCGATCCCAGCACCTCGGCCGACGCCTTGGCGATTCTCAAGCGCTACGCCATCGACGCGCCGCAGGCCGTGATCGACTGGCTGCACGACCCCGCGTCGGAAACCGTCAAGCCAGGCGACCCGGCGCTCAGTCGCAGCCATTTCCAACTGATCGCCAAGCCCCAGCAATCCCTGGAAGCCGCCGCAGTCGCCGCCCGCCGGGCCGGCTTCAGCCCACTGATCCTCGGCGACCTGGAGGGCGAGGCGCGCGAGGTGGCCAAGGTGCATGCCGGCATCGCCCGACAGATCGTCCTGCATGGCCAGCCGCTCAAGCCGCCCTGCGTGATTCTGTCCGGCGGCGAGACCACCGTCACCGTGCGCGGCACCGGCCGCGGCGGGCGCAATGCCGAATTCCTGCTGAGCCTCACCGACAGCCTCAAGGGACTGCCCGGCGTCTATGCCCTGGCCGGCGACACCGACGGTATCGACGGTTCGGAAGACAACGCCGGCGCCTTGATGACCCCGGACACCTACGACCGCGCCCAGGCCCTGGGCCTGTCGAGCAGCGCCGCGCTGGATGACAACGACGGCTACGGCTACTTCGCCGCACTCGACGCCCTGGTCGTCACCGAACCGACCCGCACCAACGTCAACGACTTCCGCGCCATTCTGATTCTCGAGGCCCCGCATCCATGACGCTCGACAAGAAAGTGAAGATCCTCGCGACCCTGGGGCCTGCCATCGGCAGCCGCGACGCGGTGCGCCAACTGGTCGAGGCCGGGGTCAACCTGTTTCGCCTTAACTTCAGCCACGGCGAGCACGCCGACCACGCCCTGCGCTACCAGTGGATCCGCGAGGTCGAGCAGCAGATGAACCGGCCGCTGGGCATCCTCATGGACTTGCAAGGGCCGAAGCTGCGCGTCGGGCGCTTCGCCGAAGGCCAGGTGCACTTGCAGCGCGGCCAGCACCTGCGCCTGGACCTGGACGAGACACCGGGCGACAGCCAGCGGGTCAACCTGCCGCACCCGGCGATCATCGCGGCGTTGCAGCCGGGCATGGACCTGCTGCTGGACGACGGCAAGCTGCGCCTGCGGGTTGTCGCCAAGCACGCCGAGGCCATCGATACCGAGGTGCTGGCCGGGGGCGAGTTGTCCGACCGCAAGGGTGTCAATGTGCCCCAGGCGCTGCTCGACCTCTCGCCACTCACCGACAAGGACCGCCGCGACCTGGCCTTCGGCCTGGAGCTGGGGGTGGACTGGGTGGCGTTGTCGTTCGTGCAGCGCCCGGAGGATATCGTCGAGGCCCGGCAACTGATCGGCGAGCGTGCCTACCTGATGGCCAAGATCGAGAAGCCTTCGGCGGTGGAGCACCTGCAGGCCATCGCCGAACTGGCCGATGCGATCATGATCGCCCGTGGCGACCTGGGTGTGGAAGTGCCGGCCGAGCAGGTGCCGCAGATCCAGAAACGCATCATCGGCACCTGCCGCCAGTTGGGCAAGCCAGTGGTGGTGGCCACGCAGATGCTCGAGTCCATGCGCTTTTCTCCGGCGCCGACCCGCGCCGAGGTCACCGATGTGGCCAATGCCGTGGCCGAAGGCGCCGATGCGGTGATGCTGTCGGCCGAGACGGCGTCCGGCGACTACCCGATGGAAGCGGTGCAGATGATGAGCAAGATCATTCGCCAGGTGGAGAACGGCCCGGACTACCAGGCCCAGCTCGACGTCGCCCGGCCCAAGGCCGAGGCCACGGTGTCGGACGCCATCAGCTGCGCCATCCGCCGTATCAGCGCCATCCTGCCGGTGGCGGTGCTGGTCAACTACAGCGAGTCGGGCGGCTCGACCCTGCGTGCCGCGCGCGAACGGCCGACGGCGCCGATCCTCAACCTGACGCCCAACCTGCGCACCGCCCGACGCCTGAGCCTGACCTGGGGCGTGCATTCGGTGGTCAACGACCGCCTGCATCAGGTCGACGAAATCTGTTCGACAGCGCTGGAGATCGCCCAGGCCCAAGGTATGGCCTGTCGCGGCGATACCTTGCTGATTACCGCCGGGGTGCCCTTCGGCAAACCGGGCACCACCAACACCTTGAGGATCGAGACCCTGATCTGACTGCCGGGGCGGCTACCCGCCGCCGCGCAGCGCACCACGACACGGCGCAAAACCGAGGCCCGAAGAGGCCCAGCGCCTTCCTGCCACCTTCACTGACTGCCCCATGTACACCAAGAACTTCGTCAACCCGTGCCCCGACTGGGCCACGGCCCTGCTCAACGGCTTCAGCCAGGTCCTGCTGCTGCGCAATCCCCTGTGCGGCGTGTGCTGCCTGCTGGCCATCCTGCTCACGGCGCCGGCCCTGGTCGGCGGCGCCCTGCTCGGCGCGCTCGCCGGGCTGCTCACGGCACAACGCCGAGGCTACGAGCGCGCCGACCGCCAGGCCGGGCTGTACAGCTACAACGGCGTGCTGATCGGCCTGCTGATCAGCGCCGTACTGCCGTGGTCGGCCATCCTGCCGCCCTTGATTCTCGCTGCCGGGGGCCTGTCGAGCATGCTCACGCACCAATGGCGCAAGCGCGGCGGGCCCTTGCTGACGGCCTACACGGCGCCGTTCGTGCTCCTGGGCTGGGCGGCCCTGGTACTCGCCGAACCCGCCGCGTCCGTGGTGGTGGCGAGCGAACCCGTGCAAGGCGTGCTGCGCGGGCTGGGCCAGGTGTTCCTGCTGGACGCGCCGCTGGCCGGACTGTTGATCGTACTCGGCCTGCTGATAGCCCATCCCTACGCGGCGCTCTGGGCCGTGCTCGGCTCGACGCTCGGCAGTGGCGCGGCCCTGCTGGCCGACCAGCCGCAGGCCGCGGCGCTGGGGCTGTACGGTTTCAACACCGCCCTGGGGGGGCTGGCGTTCAGCCGGCACGGTGAGCGTCCTTGGGTCACCCTGCTGGCCATCGCCCTGGCCCTGCTGGTGCAGGCCCTGTTCGCGCATGCCGCGCTGCCGTCGCTCACCGCACCCTTCGTCATCGCCTGCTGGCTGATGCACCTGGGCGGCCATCTCGCCGGGCTCGCGCGGCGGCGCAACGTGCAACGCTTGCACGGCTGAGAGCCAGGCCATAGGCTCAGCCGTTACGCCCTATGGAACGCTTCAGATGGACACACCTGCGAGCCTGCGCGAGCGGCTCTACGTCATCGTCTTCCAGTCCGACACGGTGGCTGGCCGACGCTTCGACAAAACCCTGCTGCTGATCATCCTCGCCAGCCTGGTCACGGTCATTCTCGACAGCATCGACGAGGTGCACCGCAGTTACTCAGGCTTGCTGGCAGGCATCGAGTGGGGCTTCACGGCGATCTTCCTCGCCGAATACCTGACGCGCCTGTACTGCTCGCCCAAGCCGCTGCGCTACGCCTTCAGCTTCTACGGGCTGGTCGACCTGCTGGCCATCGTGCCGGGGATCATCGCACTGTACTACAGCGACGCCCAGTACCTGCTGATCGTGCGGGTCATCCGCATGTTGCGCATTTTCCGCGTGCTCAAGCTCGGCCCCTACCTCAAGCAAGCGCACTACCTGCTCGATGCACTGCGCGGCAGCAAGCAGAAGATCATCGTGTTCCTGGTCAGCGTCTCGACCCTGGTGACGGTGTTCGGCACGCTGATGTACGTGATCGAAGGCCCCGAACATGGGTTCACCAGTATTCCCAAGGGTATCTACTGGGCCATCGTCACCCTGACCACCGTGGGCTTCGGCGACATCGTGCCCAGGACGCCGCTTGGCCAGGTGGTGTCCTCGATGGTGATGATCATCGGTTACTCGATCATCGCGGTGCCCACCGGCATCTTCACCGCCGAGTTGGCCAACGCCATGCGCGGCGAGCAGTTGCGCCACGACTGCCCCACCTGTGCCAAGAATACCCACGAGCCGGCGGCGGCATTCTGCTCGCGCTGCGGCAACCCGTTGTTTCCCAAGACCGGGCAGGCATAAGCAAAGTCCGTTTCGGTCTTTAAAGGCGCAAGAACCCACGGTTATAGTTGCTGGCAAATTGCCAAACTTTCACTCACAACAAGGATCGCCCGCTGTGAAAAAACTCTTCAGTGCCTCGCTGCTCGTCGCCGGGCTTACGCTGGGCACGCTGGCCCAGGCCGCACCGACGCTGCTGAACGTGTCCTACGACGTGATGCGCGACTTCTACAAGGACTACAACCCGGCATTCCAGAAGCACTGGGAGCAAGAGCACCAGGAGAAGGTCAATGTGCAGATGTCCTTCGGCGGCTCGAGCAAACAGGCGCGCGCGGTGATCGACGGCCTGCCGGCCGATGTGATCACCATGAACATGGCCACCGACATCAACGCGCTGGTCGACAACGGCAAGCTGATCCCGGACAACTGGGTCAGCCGTCTGCCGAACAACAGTGCGCCCTTCACCTCGGCCACCGTGTTCATCGTGCGCAAGGGCAACCCCAAGGCCCTGAAAGACTGGCCGGACCTGCTCAAGGACGGCGTCCAGGTGATCGTGCCGAACCCCAAGACCTCGGGCAACGGCCGCTACACCTACCTCTCGGCCTGGGGCTATGTGCTCAAGCAGGGCGGTGACGAGGCCAAGGCGCGCGAGTTCGTCGGCAAGCTGTTCAAGCAGGCGCCGGTGCTCGACACCGGGGGTCGCGCCGCCACCACCACGTTCATGACCAACCAGATCGGCGACGTGTTGGTGACCTTCGAGAACGAGGCGGAGATGATCGCCCGCGAATTTGGCCGCGATCAATTCGAGGTGGTCTACCCGAGCGTGTCGGCCGAGGCCGAGCCGCCGGTCAGCGTGGTCGACAAGGTGGTGGCCAAGAAGGGCACCCAGGCCGTGGCCGAGGAATACCTGAAATACCTGTGGTCGCCGGCGGCCCAGGAGATCGCCGCTCAGAACTACCTGCGCCCGCGCGATGCCACGGTTCTGGCCAAGTACACCGACCGCTTCCCGAAAGTCGATTTCCTCTCGGTGGAGAAGACCTTCGGCGACTGGCGCACCGTGCAGAAGACCCACTTCAACGACGGTGGCGTGTTCGACCAGATCTACACCGGCCAGTAATCAGGCCGCTGGCCCCGTCGCGGCAGCACCTGGCTGCCGCGACGGGGCCGCTTGACGCTAGAGCGAAATCGGTCGACGGCCCGCAAAGGCATGCGCCAGCGTGCCGCCATCGACCAGTTCCAGCTCGCCACCCAGCGGCACGCCGTGGGCGATGCGCGAAGCGGTCAGGCCCTTCTCGGCCAGCAACTGGGCGATGTAGTGCGCGGTGGCCTCGCCCTCCACGGTCGGGTTGGTCGCCAGGATCACCTCGGTGAAGGTGCCCTGCTCTTCTATGCGCGCCATCAACTGTGGAATGCCGATGGCCTCGGGGCCGAGGCCGTCGAGCGGCGACAGGTGCCCCTTGAGCACGAAGTAGCGGCCGCGATAGCCGGTCTGTTCCACCGCATACACGTCCATCGGCCCTTCCACCACGCACAGTTGGGTGTCGTCGCGCCGTGGGTCGGCGCATTGCGGGCACAGTTCCTGCTCGGTGAGGGTGCGGCACTGGCGACAGTGGCCAACGCCCTCCATGGCCTGGCCAAGGGCCTGGGCCAGGCGCGTGCCGCCGCTGCGGTCGCGTTCGAGCAACTGCAGGGCCATGCGCTGGGCGGTTTTCTGGCCGACGCCGGGGAGCACGCGCAGGGCGTCGATCAGTTGGCGGATCAAAGGGCTGAAGCTCATGGGGACAGGCCTGTCAGTGGTGCAGAATGAAGAAGGGAGCAGCGGTCAGAGGACCGTGCTCCCTGTAGGTGTCCGAGAACCCCTCAGAACGGCATCTTGAAGCCCGGCGGCAGTTGCATGCCAGCGGTCATGTTGCCCATCTTGTCCTGGCTGTTCTGCTCGATCTTGCGCACGGCGTCGTTCAGCGCCGCAGCGATCAGGTCCTCGAGCACTTCCTTGTCGTCCGGGTCGGTGGTCATCAGGCTGGCGTCGATATTGACCCGCTTGACGTCGTGACGACCGGTCATCACCACGCTGACCAGGCCGGCGCCGGACTGACCGGTGACTTCCGCATTGGCCAGTTCTTCCTGCATCTTGGCCATTTTTTCCTGCATCTGCTGGGCCTGCTTCATCAGGCCGGCCATGCCACCTTTCATCATGGGGAAATCCTCGATTGGGTCATGTATGCACCCGGCTCTGGGTCGGGTGCAGGGTGTTCGTTCACTGCCCAGGACTGGCCTGGGTGGTCTCCACGGGTTCGATTGTATCGTGGCGCACGCGTGCGCCGAACCGCTGGATCATCTGCTGGACCAGCGGGTCTTGCTCGATCGACACCTCGGCGTCGTGCTGACGCTCGGCGCGCTTGCGCGCCGCGGCCTGGGCCGGGGTTTCCTGCTCGGGGCGAATCAGCTCGATCTGCAGGCGCAGGCTGCGCCCCAGGTGCTGGTTGAGCGCTTCGTTCAGGCGCCGTTGCTGGGTACTGTTGAACAGTGCGCCCTGCCCCGGGTCCAGGTGCAGCAGCCAGTCGTCGCCTTCGGCGCGGATCAGCGTGCAGTTCGCGGCGATGTTGCCTGTCATACCCGAGACCGGCAAGTGCGGGAATAATTCCAGCCACTGCAGGGCCAGCCCGGTGGCCGGCTGGGCCGCTGGCAGCGGCTCGGGCGGGGTGAGCGGTTCGGCTTCGTGCACGTGCTCGGCCAGTTCGTCCAGGTAGGTGAAGCTGGCCGGGTCGGCTTCGGGCGCGTAGTAGTCGTCATCCGGGCCGTCGTCGTCGCGTTCCATCCCGACCGACGCATAGGCGCCTGGATCGAAGGGCGGCTCGTCGTAATCAGGCTGGCCACGCGGCGGTTGGACCGGGGCGGGAGCCGCGACAGGCGCAGGCGCTTGGGGCTCAGGCGCCACGGCCGCTTCCCACGGCAGGTCGATCACCTCCTCGACAGCGTGTTCAGCGGCGGGCTCGACGTCAGGTTCGTCCTGGGCGACGGGTTCGGGTTCGGCTTGTACCGGTACCGCAGGCTCGGCGGGCAGCGGCGCTTCGACGGCCGGCGCCGGGGCCGGCGCGACGACCGGCGCAGGCGCCTCGGCAACCGCCACCGTCGCCACCGGCTGGGCGGGATCAGCTGTGGCCTGGCTGATCCCCACCGGCTTTAGCACCGGTTTCGGGGCGTCGTCGGCATCGGCCGGACGAAACGCCAGCATGCGCAGCAGGACCATCTCGAAGCCGCCGCGCGGCTCCGGTGCCAGGGGCAGGTCACGTCGGCCGATCAGGCCCATCTGGTAATAGAACTGCACGTCCTCGGCCGGCAGCGCGGCGGCCAGGGCCAGCACCTTGTCACGGTCGCCCTGGCCGTTGTCCACCGCCTCGGGCAGCGCCTGGGCAATGGCCACCCGGTGCAGCACATTGAGCATCTCGGCCAGCACGCCGCTCCAGTCCGGGCCCTGCTCGGCCAGCTCGCGCACCGCCTCCAGCAGCGCGCGGGCGTCGCCTTCGAGCAGCGCCTGAAGCACGCCGTAGACCTGACCATGATCCAGCGTGCCCAGCATCGCCCGCACGTCGGCGGCCAGCACCTTGCCCTCGCCGAAGGCGATGGCCTGGTCGGTCAGGCTCATGGCATCGCGCATCGAACCGTCGGCGGCGCGGCCGAGCAGCCACAAGGCGTCCTGCTCGAACGGCACGTTTTCGGCCTCAAGCACGTGGCTCAAGTGCTCGACCACCCGCTCCGGGCTCATGTTCTTCAGCGAGAATTGCAAGCAGCGCGACAGGATGGTCGCCGGTAGCTTCTGAGGATCGGTGGTGGCGAGGATGAACTTGACGTAGGGCGGCGGCTCCTCCAGCGTCTTGAGCAAGGCATTGAAGGAATGGCTGGAGAGCATGTGCACTTCGTCGATCAGGTAGACCTTGAAGCGCCCGCGGCTCGGTGCGTACTGCACGTTGTCGAGCAGTTCGCGGGTATCCTCGACCTTGGTGCGGCTGGCGGCGTCGATCTCGATCAGGTCGACGAAGCGGCCCTCGTCGATTTCGCGACACACCGAACAGGTGCCGCAGGGGGTGGAGGTGATGCCGGTTTCGCAGTTCAGGCACTTGGCGATGATCCGCGCGATGGTGGTCTTGCCCACGCCGCGCGTGCCGGTGAACAGATAGGCGTGGTGCAGGCGCTGGTTGTCCAGGGCGTTGATCAATGCCTTGAGCACATGGGTCTGCCCGACCATCTCGCGGAACGAGCGCGGCCGCCATTTACGTGCAAGAACCTGATAACTCATCGAAAAACCATCGCAGCCAGAACAAGCGGAAGATCGCCAATGCTAGCGGAGCGGGGGCAAAATTGCACCCTGCGCCGCACGCCTGCGGTACGCGCCGCTGAAATCGTGAATGAACCTGGAGGGTAGACGTGCGCCGATTTCTCGCCATCCTGTCCGTGTGCAGCGCCAGCGCGCTGGCCGAGCCGTCGGTGATGCGCTTTTCCATCGCCGAAAGCTGGAGCATGCCCTTGATTCGCCTG
Source organism: Pseudomonas sp. SC11 (assembly GCF_047039205.1). Classification (NCBI taxonomy): domain Bacteria; kingdom Pseudomonadati; phylum Pseudomonadota; class Gammaproteobacteria; order Pseudomonadales; family Pseudomonadaceae; genus Pseudomonas; species Pseudomonas sp. SC11. Next base: position 3,813,314 of record NZ_CP178183.1, read on the forward strand.
GAGGATCAGGTGCCGGTCCAGGGCATTCTCTTCGACCTGATGCAGGCGGTGGCCCGCGAGGCCGAGATCACCCCGCAGTACCATGTGCTGGCGCGCCTGCGCCTGGAACAGGCGATGCTCGACGGCGACATCGATGTGCGCTGCTACGTGGCCAGCGACTGGCTCAATGAGCGCCCGGGCAATTTCATCTGGAGCGTGCCTTTGATCCGCCAGCGCGACCTGCTGGTGGGGCGTGCCGGCGACACCCTGCCCGGTGGGCTGGCGCAGTTGCCGGCTCAAGCCATCGGCACCGTGCTCGGCTACACCTACCCTGCCCTCCAGCCGCTGTTCGCCCAGCACCTGCTACAGCGCGAAGACAGCCGCAACCAGGACCTGGCCCTGCAAAAACTGCAGGCCGGCCGCTACCGCTACGCGGTGAGCAACCAGTTGTCACTGCAGTGGTTCAATCGTCAGCAACCGGCCGAGCAGCGTCTGCGTCCGTTGTTGCTGCTCGAGGAACAGGACCTGGGCTGCATGGTGCGCAACGATCCGAACATCCCGGCCCAGCGCGTGCTGCGCGCCATGGTCCGGCTCAAGCAGTCCGGCGAAGTGGAGCGTATCGTCCAGCGCTACACCCAGGCTGCGGAACTGCAGAGTGCCGATCAATAGCCATGCGACTGCCGGAACGTGCGGCCTTTGTGATAGGCCACCCACTCTTCCACGTCATAGGGCAGATAGAGGTGGCGGCGCGCCCGTGACAGGGCGATGTACACCGCGCACAGGCGGCTGTCGAAGGCGTAGGCGTCCTGGAACGGGCTGAGCGCCATCAGTTCCTGGGTCAGCAGCACGCGGTCGAACTCCTGACCGCCGGCCTCCTGCGCCGGCATCAGCAGCAGGCTGCCGGGGTCCTGACTGAAGCGCGTGGCCAGGGCGTTGAGGTCGGCGATGCGAAAACCAGCCTGCAAGCGCGCCTCGACCCACAGGAACGACTCGTCATAGCGATGCTCGTCCTGCACCTGCCGCCAGTTCAACGCATGGGCGAACGCCGGGTGCGTCTGCTCGCCCTCGCTGCCTGCGCCATACAGGTCGGCGCGGAACAACTGCACGGCGCTGTGCATGAAGCGCTTCATCGCCGGGTTGTCGGCGAAACCGACCTGGCACTGGTTGTCGGCCAATTGCAGGGCCCACTTCATCGAGTCCCACAGCGAAGCGGTCAGCACCACGCAACCGGGCGGCGGCACGAAGTCCAGCGGATAGTACTCGATGCCCACCTCGACGCTGCCGGCGCCCTCGAACGCCAGCTTGGACTTGTTCGAGTGCATGCCGATCAGCGGATTGATCAACTTCTCGACTTTTTGCCCGCAGCGCACCGAGAAGGCAATGTCGCGCTGGCGCACCTGACGACCGCGGCGCAGCCCTGGGCCGTCGGCACGCTGGTACTCGTCACCCAGGGTGATCAGCACCTGACGACCGCGCTCGATGATCTGCAGCAGCGGGCCGGGCATGTCCTGGCTTTCGTCGACGATCACATGGCTGTAACGGCTCGGCACGCTGTGGCCGGACAGGCTGGCGCGCTTGAGCAGCAGCAGCGTGGCGAAACCGGTCTGGCGGTCCCAGGCGGGATGATCCTGCACGTAAAGCCACAGGCGACTGGCGTACTCGAGCAGCACCTGGGCGTCGGCGCGGCTCAACGCCTGGGCGAAGTGCGGCAGGTGCTGGGCGCTGAGGCTGTGCTCGCGCGATTCGCAGTAGCGCTTGAGCACTTCCAGCGCGATATCCAGGGTCTTCTCGCCGTCGTACTGACGAAAGCCCATGATCGCCAGGCGTTCGGCGACCGCACGCTTGCTCGGCAACCGCGCTGGCGAGCGCGGCGCATAGCCGCCGGGGCCGCTGATCAGGGCCTGGGCGAACTCGGCGAAAGTCTTGCCGGCGCGCGAGCCGCCGCCAATGCGCCGGCGCAGGGCGTCGAGCTTGTTCGGTGTGCGCGCCAGGGCCAGCACCCGGCCTCTGGGCAGACAGTCGATCAGCGCACCGAGCAGGTAGCTTTTGCCGATGCCGGCGTAGCCCTGCACGTGCAGGTCCTCGTCGGGATTGGCGCGCAGCACGCGCAGCAGCTTGTCCTGCTCGGTGGTGAGCCAGCGCTCCTTGTTGAAGCCGGTGATGGCCTGCTGGCTGAACGGGTTGTGGGCCTGGTGACGCTGCGCGCGAAAGCGCGTGTCCCACGTGCCGTCGGGCAGCAGGTAAGCGCGCTCGGCCACCTCCTCGGCGTCCATCAGGTGCAGGCGTGAGCCCTTGAGCAGTTCCAGGCCGAAATACAGCTTGTGGGCGTCGAACAGGCGCTGCGCCTCGGACGTCAGGGTCACCCCTGCCGAATGCGGACCATGGACCGACCAGTGCAACAGCTTGACCAGCACCCGCTCGGCCGCGGTCGGATCGAGCACCTGCTCGCGCGCCTGCGCCAGGTTCTGGATCACCAGCAGCGCAGCCAGCTCCGGGTCGCTCAGACCGTCCAGGGCACTGGCGTCGTCGAGCAGGGCCTGGCACACCTCCAGACTGACCGGCAAAAAGGCGGCGGTGGCGAAATCGTAATGTTCAGGTTGCATGCGCGCAGGTCATTCAGCGGAATCGGGGTGGGGTGTGGCTTGGAGTTCATAGGCATAAGTGCCCAACGAGCCGGACATGCCGCCCGGATACCGGCGAAGGCTGTCAGCCGACGCGGCCGCCTGGGCAGCCAACGCACCGTCGAGCTCATGCAGCGCCAGTTCCAGCAGCTTGCGCAAGTCGGCTGCGCTGCGCGCCGAGACGCTCAGGCGCAACGCCAGGCCCGGCACCTGTTCAGCCTCTTCCGGGGTTTCAGGCTGGGTAGCCAGCGGCGTGGCCTCGCCGAGAATGCGCGCGTGCTCGTCTTCCATCTGATCGAGCAGCGTCGACAGTTCGAGGGTGCGCTCGGGATGGCTGGCCATCTCATCCTTGATCTGCAGACGGCGGGCTTGCCAGTCACGAATGCGCTGGCGGGTCAGATCGTCAACCTGATCCATGCTGATGACCTCTCTCAGGAATGGGTGGGCTGCGAGAGGCGCATCATAAGCCTGTTCGGCGATAAAAGCAGGTGCCGCGACACGCCTCAAGGCTTGGGTGGCACCAGACGGCTGTACTGTTCCTGGCTGATCCAGCCGCTGAACGAGCGGTCGTTGTCATTGATGAACTCGACCTTGGCCCAACCGTCCTTGAACGCCAGCACACCGACCACATCGTCTTTGACGATGTAAGGGCGCTTGCTGGTGCTGCCGCGCGCCTGCTTGCGCAGATAAGCCTTGTCGGCGCTGATCTTGAGCAGGCCGATCCACGGCTTTTCAGCGTAACGGCTGAGATCCAGCCCGGTGGCGATCTGCGGCATCATCACACTGGCGCAACCTGAGTGTTCCCGGCCCTTTTCGATGGTGAGGGTAACCCCGTCGGCGGTGGCCTTCAGGCTGCCGGGGAAGCTGTCGTACTCCCAGGTGTTCAGCGGCACGGCGCCGTCGCCGTTGATCGGCCCTTTGAGGTAGAACGAACAGGTGCGGGTGACGCCTTGACCCAGGGTTTCGGAATAGTAGCCCTCGACCTGGTGGTCGGGGGTGACCGCCAGCATCAGCGCGTCGTACTGACCGGCCTTGATCTCGGCGGCGCTGGCCTGCACGGCGCAGGACAGTCCCAGCAGCAGCGCCGCACCGGTGTGCAGCGCGCGGGAAAACAGGTGGTTCATGTCATTTCTTCCCTTCGAGTGCTTCGTAGGCTTTCTTGATACGCACGTCGTAGTCGCCATAGTCCGGGCCGTTGTAACTGGTGGCCATGCCGACATAATCCTTGTTCTTGGCGGCCTTGATGAAGGCTGGGCGTTTTGCACAGAAGCCGAGGAAGCCATCGAGTTGCTTGCCGGCGTTGAGCTTCATGGCCGCGACGAATTCGAACACATTGGCATGACCGCAATCGGCGAAGTTGAACCCCATCATCTGGAACATGCCCCAGGAGGCCGACTGCAAGGCAGCATCCTGGTCCAGCCCGAAGGCTGTGGCCATGGTTTCCCAGGCCTTGGTCTGGTCCTTGTTGTTCACCTGCCATTGCGGTCCGGCCTTTCTCACATACTTGTACGACAGCAGCGGGTGGGTCTGGTCGTACTTGTGCTTGGTCAACCGTTGAAAAACATGCCCTTCGAATGCGATCACCGGCAACCGGGCCGGACCGAAGCCTGATCGACCACCGGATTCCACGGTGGCGAAGGCTTTGATCAGGTTGGCCGAGATCCCGTTGCCCAATCGCTTGGCGGCATTCTCGAAGTCGGTGTCGCTGAGGCTGGTATTACCGTCGCAGGTGACCTGCAGCACCATCTCCCGATTGCGCCGCTCGGCCTCGATCATCGCCCGTACCCGGTCCAGGTAATGATTGACCGTGCCCTGCACCTGGGCATTGCCGTTGTTGGCGAAGGCATTGACGAAGGTGGGCAGGCGCAGCGCCGGGCTGAGCTTGACCGGCACCCGCACGGCCTGTTCGATGAGGCTGTTGAAGGTCCGCCCCCGGGGGTCCACTACCCCATCGGGGTGCGCGTACTTGAGTTGGCGGAACTGGTATTGGCTGATGCGCTGCACCAACTGGTTATCGCAGCGGCCATTTTCCGGCAGCGGAAAACCCAGCTGCGTGCCGATCAGGTTGAAGAGGTATTGAATGCACTGGACATCGGCTGGCACGTTGCGCGCCTTGCCGGGCGTACCCACCGACGCGCTGATGAGACTGGGGAGGCCTTGCAAGCTTTTCATGGGATTGCGTCCTTGCCGAGTGGGTGAAGTGATAGCACTTCAATGTCAGTTTCGCGCCGGAGTTACACGTTGAAACATATGGCTCGGCGAAACTAGCAAGGGCGTTTTGAGTTGTCCAGTTGCGGCAGTTGGAGTTGGGAGGGGGTGCACGAAATCGCATGCGGCGGGTGGCATGGGGGTGCGAAGGAGGTAGTGAGGGATTTTGCTGCTACAGAAAGGTGGCGGCCCCACCAGCCACACCCCGGCACTCGATGTTCCCGCTGTGGCTGCTCCCTTCCGGGCCTGACCAGGTTAACGGGTAATCAATGCGGGGGGACCGGTGGGGCCACCATAATGAAATTCACATAGCAGGTTTTCAGCTGGGACACACTGCTGATTTCCACTCGATGTTTTACTCCCACGTAGAATTGGGGAATATTGCAAGTGTGCGCCAGTGCTCCACTCCCGAATCAAGCGTTTGAATAATCTACTCGACCACTTCTGCATCAACTCTTAACGAGAAAGAGTCTTAGCACCCCAACTTCTGATAGTTTTTGAAAACATCTACGGCGCGGCGCCGCGCCAATTACGCTGCACACGTTTGATCATGCGTAGGATTTGCTTGCAACGAGGAGCGCTTGGAAAGCTTCTCCAATCGCCGCTTCGGCGCCTTGGATCTGTTTCAGAGCGGCCAGCGCGTGCTGATTGATCTCCTTCTCAGGCGCCGAATCAGGCAATTTCGCGAGCAGGTTGGCCATAGTTTTTAGTCTATTTACTTGAGACAACGCATATGCGATTCGCCGGTTTATACCTTCGCTAAAGAGATCGGCCTTGTCTAAGTATTGGTTAGGTAAATCAAAAGTAACAAAAGAAGTCTTAGTCGCGAAATCTACCCGAATCTCCTGAGAATTCAGCAACCCTAGGACGTAGGTTTGGTCCTCAGCGGATGGCACCACTGCATGTCGCAAAATTGCAATTTCTATCTGTGCCGCCCCCACAGGAGTGGTCATGATCTGAGCCAAAAGCTTTGCGCTTGTGGCTCGCTCTTTCCATCGTTGTAGTTTATCAACTCCCCATATGCCCACAGCTATGAACGCAGCAACTCCGGTGGCAATTGCGCCAACTGCTGCCCAGTCAATTCTCGATCCTTCGCAAAACCACATAGCTGGCCCTCAATTTTTAGTAGCTAAGGAAACTCCAAACAATTCGGCCAGAGCGCACAATGAGCAGTGCACTGATACCACCAGCTTAATTCTTCAGCCTCCGGCTCGCGCAGAACCAGGGCTTGATCCTAGTTCTTGCCCTCTACACGCGTATCTCTCCATAGCACTCAGTAACTGCCCGCGCACCAGAGACAGATTCGACGACACAAGCAGATCCGTCTACCGGTGCGCTGAGCATCAGCCAAGCAAACGGGCGCACCTAAGTTGATCCTGTCCATTGTCTATTCCATGGCGTGATCACTCGGTGAAATCAGTCGTGCCGTAGATGAATGCGCAGCTCAAGGAAGAGGGCTTACCACTGCCATCAGCCTTCGGCAGTACAGTTCAATCAACACGACCAACGCTCCACGGAACGGCTTACTCCACCTCTGCCTGGAACCCTCTCTCGCTGGATTACTTACGTTTACCGACATATTCGAAATCGGCAAAATTGGTTTGGTTCATGGGCGAGGCTTGATTCGGTAGCTGAACGTAAGACGATTTCAGGCAGGTCGCGTGATGTATGCTGATTTCTTCGGGAAATTCCTAATAGATCAGTGCCCGCCAGAAACCCAAGCTTACTCGTACAACGAAATGGTACCCTTCAACTGTTCTGCAAATCCGTAGATATCATCTACAGACTCGATTGGATGGCGCGTTTCGTTCTTTTTGGCATCGAAGATACCTAGATACTTTTGGCTGCGATTGAAGTGCAACCGGCAAATTGGTTTACGATTATTATCATCAAGCAGAATCCCAAAATAACTTTGGGTATCACGATGAACGATCCGTTTTGCATCCACGACCGCCCGGACAATTGCCTTGACAATATGGAAACCCTCCAGCTCTTCGAGGGTAGTCTGAATTCGATCGTCGTCGTCGCGTTCTTCAGCAGACTCAGGTGCTGTTGCTGTCTGAACGGCCACCATCGCATAAGACGGCTCAACCGCACCGCTCATAGCCGACTTCAGCCTGTCGTTGATCTGATCCCCTAAAAACTGGATGGCCGCCTTCCTAGTCAGGGTGGTGAATTGCTCTCTCACCTTCTGAGTAATGATCCCGTCATAGACCCGACTGGCGAAGAATCTCACGAACTCGTCACTCGGTTGACTGAACTGCGAAGCCATTTCTTTCTTGATCTGGCCAACGTACTTCAGCTCTCCAGCAGCACTGATGATCGAGTCAACATCGAACGCAGATTTGGTTAACTTCTGAAGCTCTGGAAGGGCGTGCTCGTCCACGTCGAGCAGATCTAGTTCCAAGAACGGTTTCTCATCCATCTTATTAGGGGCATCGAGGTCGGTGAAGAACCGGTAGACCTGGCCATTGGTAAGAATTGAGATACGGGCAGTGGTGACGTGAAAATATCGGAAGAGCTGACTCGCGTGATTGATGTGCAGCGGCTCCCCGATCTTCTTGCACTCGATCAATATCTGAATCTCGCCGTTCTTCATGATGGCGTAGTCGATCTTCTCGCCCTTCTTCGTCCCCACGTCGCAGATGTACTCAGGCGTAACCTCTGAGGGATCGAAGACGTCGTAGCCTAAAACGGAGTTGATGAAGGGCATGACAAAGGCAATTTTGGTCGCCTCTTCAGTTTGGATAGCAGGACCCTGCTGGCGGATCTTGGCTGATAACGCGTTCAGTCGCTCGATGAATTCCATTTCTAGCTCCTCGCTCAGATGCCACATCCTAGTAGCACAAGCACCGTACTGGCAATTGCAAATCACTCTGGCAGACCAGGGAGTACGCTACATGAGCAAATGACAAGGTAGCGTCGAGACTAACTTGACCAGAGAGGGTATTGGAGAGCCAAGCTGACGAAGCCAAATCGCACAGAACAGTGTACACATAGGAATGCTATGACACTGGTTCACTTCGAAATTTCTTAGAGAGAAAAGCCCCTAGAATTAAGGACTTAAAGCAAGGTGGCGGCCCCACCAGCCACACCCCGGCACTCGATGTTCCCGCTGTGGCTGCTCCCTTCCGGGCCTGACCAGGTTAACGGGTAATCAATGCGGGGGGACCGGTGGGGCCACCATAACGCAGCTCATCAGGTGACGAGCCGCGCCATTGTACCGTTACGTGAGGAAGTTACAACCGTTGCGGGTGAAAAAACCCATCATTTCTCAATGACTTGTCGATTCAAGCACGGACCGCGCAGGCGTGCGTCGCCCTCACACCGCGATGCCCTGCTCCGCCAGGAAGGCCACGAAGGCGTCCTCGTCCAGCACCTTGACTCCCAGCTCGCTGGCCTTGGCCAGCTTCGAACCGGCGCCGGGGCCGGCGACCACACAATGGGTCTTGCCGGACACCGACCCGGCCACCTTGGCGCCGAGGCTTTCCAGCTTCTCCTTGGCGATGTCGCGGCTCATGCGCTCCAGCGTGCCGGTGAGTACCCAGGTCTGGCCGGCCAGAGGCAGGCCGTCGGCGGTCTTCTTCTCGCTGTGCCAGTGCATGCCGAAGTCCTTGAGCTGTGCCTCAATGGCGCGGGCGAGCTGCTGGTTGGCCTCGACCTTGAAGAACTCACGCACGGCGTCGGCCTGCTTGGTAGTGAGCGCCTGGCGCAGGTCGATACCGTCGGCGGCGATGATCTTGTCGAGGGTGCCGAGCTTGTCCACCAGCTTCTCGGCGCCGGTCGGGCCGACCGAGGGGATGTCGAGCTTGGCGATCATGCCGGCCAGCGTGGTACTGGCGGCGAACTCGGCCGCCAGCTCGCCCTGGTCCTGCAACTGCATGCCGCTGGCGAGCAACTGCTCGATGACGTCACGGTTGTGCGCGTCCTCGAAGAAGTTGTGAATCTCGTGGGCGACTTCCAGGCCGATGTCCGGCAGATAGGTCAGCACCTGCGGCAACGCCACCTTCACCCGCTCCAGGCTGCCCAGCGAGCGGGCCAGCACCTTGGCGGTTTCCTCGCCCACATCGGGAATGCCCAGCGCGAAGATGAAACGCGCGAGGGTCGGGCGCTTGCTCGCCTCGATGGCCTCGACCAGCTTGCGGCTGGACACTTCGGCGAAGCCTTCGAGCTCGACGACTTGCTCGGGCTTGAGCGCGTACAGGTCAGCCGGCGAGCGAATCAGGCCCTCATCGACCAATTGTTCGACGCTTTTCTCGCCAAGACCGTCGATGTCCATCGCCCGGCGCGACACGTAGTGAATGATCGCCTGCTTGAGCTGGGCGCCACAGGCCAGCCGCCCGACACAGCGGTACACCGCGCCTTCGCTGGTGGTTTCGCGGCCTTTGCTGCGCTTGACCAACTGCGTGCGCTCCACCTGCGAACCGCACACCGGGCAGGCGCTGGGCACCTCCACCGCACGGGCGTCGTCGGGACGGCGGTCCAGCACCACTTGCATGACCTGGGGGATCACGTCGCCGGCGCGGCGGATGATGACGGTGTCGCCAATGCGCAGGCCCAGGCGGGCGATCTCATCCATGTTGTGCAGGGTCGCGTTGGACACGGTAACGCCTGCGACCTTGACTGGTTTAAGACGTGCGACCGGCGTCACCGCGCCGGTACGACCGACCTGGAACTCGACGTCCAGCACCTCGGTGAGCTCTTCCATGGCGGGGAACTTGTGGGCGATGGCCCAACGCGGTTCGCGGGCGCGAAAGCCCAGCTCCTGCTGGGCAGCCAGGCTGTTGACCTTGAACACCACGCCATCGATCTCGTAAGCCAGGCTGTTACGTCGTGCGCCGATGTCCTGGTAATAGGCCAGGCACTGCTCGATGCCTTCGGCATGCTTGAGCTCGGGACTGATGGGCAGCCCCCAGACCTTGAGCTGTTCGAGCGTGGCGATGTGGCTGTCACCGACACGGGCCGAGGTCTGTCCCACGCCATAGCAGCAGAATTCCAGCGGCCGGCTGGCGGTAATCTTCGAGTCGAGCTGGCGCAGGCTGCCGGCCGCGGCGTTGCGCGGATTGGCGAAGGTCTTGCCACCGACCTCGGCCTGAGCGGCGTTCAGGCGCTCGAAACCGGCCTTGCTCATGTACACCTCGCCGCGGACTTCCAGCACCTCAGGCCAGCCCTTGCCGTGCAGTTTGAGCGGCACGTTGCGGATGGTGCGCACGTTGGTGCTGATGTCTTCACCGGTGGTGCCGTCGCCACGGGTGGCGCCCTGCACTAACTGGCCGCTGCGGTACAAAAGGCTCACCGCCAGGCCATCGAGCTTGGGTTCGCAGCTGTAATCGACCGCCTCACGCTGGTCGAGGCCCTCGACCACGCGCCGACCGAACTCGCGCAGGTCGGCCTCCTCGAAGGCGTTACCCAGGCTGAGCATGGGGATCTCGTGGCGGACCTGGCTGAACGCAGCCAACGCCGCGCCGCCGACCCGTTGGGTGGGCGAGTCCGGCGTGACCAGGTGCGGGTGCTCGGCCTCCAGGGCCTTGAGCTCGTTGAACAGCCGGTCGTATTCGGCGTCAGGCACGCTGGGCTCGTCGAGCACGTAATAACGGTAATTGTGCTGGTCGAGCTCGGCGCGCAGTGCGTGGATTCGGTTTTCGGCGTTCATGGGTCAGGTCTCTGGAAAAGCAAAAGAGCAGCCTGGGTCATGTGGGGGTCAGGGGGACGTGGTGTCTCCCGAACCGACCCGCAATCCCCATGGGCTGCTCTTGAGTCTGGGTGTTTCAGCGTTTCTGGGTCAGCGCGCGGCGCTCGAACTCGACGATGCGCTGACGGTAGTGCTCGATGGTCTGCGCCGTCAGCACGCTGCGTTGATCGTCCTTGAGCTCGCCGTCCAGTTCGTGGGCCAGCTTGCGCGCGGCAGCGACCATCACGTCGAACGCCTGCTTCGGATGGCGTGGGCCTGGCAGACCGAGGAAGAAGCTCACCGCACGGGTGCTGAAATGGTCGATGTCGTCCAGGTCGAAAATGCCCGGCTTGACCGCGTTGGCCATGGAGAACAGCACTTCGCCGTGACCGGCCATGCTTTCGTGGCGGTGGAAGATGTCCATTTCGCCGAAGCGCAAGCCGCTTTCGAGGATGTTCTGCAGCAACGCAGGGCCTTTGAAACCGCCTTCGTCACGGGAAATGACGCTGATCACCAGCACTTCCTCGACCGGTGGCAGCTCCTTGGCCGCATTATTGCTGGTGGCGAATCCGCTGTTGCGACTGGTATCGGCGCTGTAGTCGTCGCTCTCGTCGGCGAACAGGTCGGGTTCGCGCGGCTCGGCGGAAAGCTTCAGGTCGGCGGCAGGCGCGTCGCTGGCGGCACGCTTGCCGCGCTTGGCGGCCTTGGCCGGCTTGGCTTCACGTTCGCGCTCACGGGACGGCGCGCTCATCGACGGCAGGTCGGTCTCGTCCAGTTCAGGTTCTTTGTGCGTATCCAGGACGCGCGCAGGGCCCAGCACCTCGGCGCTGCCCTCGTCGTCCGCGACGTTGGAATAGCTGCGATCCAGACGGAACTTCAACTTGCCCTTGCCGCCGCGCATGCGGCGCCAGCCGTCGAAAAGAATACCGGCGATGACAATGATGCCGATGAGGATCAGCCACTCGCGCAGACCGATTTCCATGTAATCCCGTGCCTCTATAGAAATATGCTTGAAAACAAAGGCTTGAAAGCCCTTTAACACGTGGCGCCAACTCTATGTTCTGACAGGCGTTTTACCCACGCGCAAAACGAGTGACGTTAAGCTAGCACGACCACCGGCAACTTTACACCGTCTGTCGCACCTGTAAGGCGCATTTCCCAACGAATACCGGCCAATCTTCGCGCATTACGCGTCAACCATGGCCATTGCCTCCTCCACATCAACTGCAACAAGACGTGAACAACCAGGCTCATGCATGGTGACCCCCATCAGTTGATCGGCCATCTCCATGGCGATCTTGTTATGCGTAATGTAGATGAACTGCACCGTCTCGCTCATTTCCTTGACCAAGCGGGCGTAGCGTCCAACGTTGGCATCGTCCAGCGGCGCATCGACTTCGTCGAGCATGCAGAACGGTGCCGGATTGAGCTTGAAGATGGCAAACACCAGCGCCAGGGCGGTCAGTGCTTTCTCGCCGCCGGACAGCAAATGGATGGTGCTGTTCTTCTTGCCCGGGGGACGCGCCATGATCGTCACCCCTGTATCGAGTAAATCTTCGCCCGTCAGTTCCAGATAAGCGCTGCCACCACCGAAAACTTTTGGAAAAAGTGCCTGTAATCCGTCATTTATCTGATCAAAGGTCTCTTTGAAGCGGCTGCGGGTTTCCTTGTCGATCTTGCGAATCACCGTCTCCAGCGTGTCCAGCGCCTCGACCAGGTCGGCGTTCTGCGCGTCGAGGTAACGTTTGCGCTCGGACTGCTGCTCGTATTCTTCGATGGCCGCCAGGTTGATCGCCCCCAAGCGCTGGATACGCGCCTCGGTCTGTTCCAGTTCTTGCTCGGTGCCCTGCTCGCTGGCCTCGGCCTCCAAGGTGGCGAGCACTCCGTTCAGGTCGTAGCCGTCGGCGAGCAACTGTTCCTGCAAGGTCTTGCGGCGCACGTCCAGGCCTTGCGACTCCAGACGCGACTGTTCCAGTTGCCCGCGCAGCAACTGCGCCTGCTGCTCGGCCTGGGTTCGACGCTTCTCGACCTCGCGCAGTTCCCGGTCGGCTTCGTCCATGTGCAGGCGGGCCTGACGCATTTCCTCGTCGACGCCCATGCGCCGCTCGAGCAACTCTTCCAGTTTCAGGCGCAGCTCTTCCAGCGGTGCCTCGCCCTCCTCCAGGTTCAGGCTCAATTGCTCCTGACGCTCATGCAGGCGCGCCGCCTGCTGCTCCAGACGCTCAAGGGCCTGGCGGGTGGAGTCGTGCTGGGCGCGCAGCGAGCCCAGGCGCACGGCCAGCTGATGGGCATGGTCCTTGTGCTGCCGGGCTTCCTGGCGCACGCGATCGAGACCTTCGCGCAAGGTGTCGCGCCGGGCCAGCAACTGCTCGCGCTGTTCGGTGTCCTGGGCCATGAGGTCCAGTGCGTCCTGCAGCACCAGCCGCGCCTCACCCAACTGTTCGAGCTCCAGCGCACGCTGCTCCTGAAGTTCGGCCAGTTCTTCCTGCAGACGACGGCGGCGCAGCTCCAACTGCTCGGCGCGTGCCCGGCCCGCCGAGAGGCGCGCCTTGGCCTCGCCGAGCGCACGGCTTTCCTCCTGGCTGCGACGGCGCAGTTGCTCGCGCTGCTCTTCCTGGCTGCGCTGGCGCTCGCGTAGCGCTTGCAGTTGCGCCTCCAGCTCAGCGAGCGCGTCCTGCAACGCCTGCTGCTCCTGACCGAGCCGCTCGATTTCCTGACCGCGTGCCAGTACTCCACCGGCGGCATCGCCGCCGCGACTGACGCGCAGAAAATGCCGACCCACCCAGTAGCCATCGCGGCTGATCAGGCTCTGGCCGTCACAGAGGGTCGCGCGAAGCGCCAGGGCCTGCTCGAGCGTTTCGACCGGGGTGATCTGGCCGAGCCAGGGCGTCAGGTCGCTGCGGCCCTCGACCTTGTCCAGCAAGCTCCCGAGCACAGCCTGCGCACGACCGCCCTGACCCGCAACCAGCAAGCGCAGGTCACCCTGCTCCAAGGCAGCAAAATCCAGCTCGGCCAAATCGTCCACCAACACCGCCTGCAAATCGGCGCCCAAGACGGTTTCCACCGCCAGCTCCCAGCCCGGCTGCACCCGCAGACCTTCGGCCAGCCGCGGCCGCTCGCCCAGCCCCTGGCGCTGCAACCACTCGCCCGCCCCAGCGCCTGGCTCCAGCGCCGCTTGCTGCAAGGCTTCCAGCGACGCCAGCCGACCGCCCAGGCGCTGCAACTCGCCCTGGCGTTGCTGCTGATCCTGGCTCAGGTGCTGCAAGGTTTCGCGCTGCGCCTCCAGGCTTTCGACCACCTGCAGCTCCTGCGCTTGCAGCTCCTCGAGCAGTCGCTCGCCGTCAGCCACCTGCTCGGCCACTTCGAGCAACGCGGCATCCTGTGGATCGGCGCCGAGCTGTTCGCCCTCTTCGCTGAGTTTGCGCTGACGTTCGGCCAGCCGCTCAAGGCTGCCTTCCAACTGTTGCAGCTTGGACTGCTGCACCTCGGCCTGGCGCCGAGGCTCGGCGGAACGGGTGTTGAAATCGTCCCACTGGGCCTGCCAGCCGTGCATGCCGAGCTCGGCTTCCTCGAGCGTGGCCGCCGATTCCTCGGCCGCCGCCAGGGTCATCTCCTGCTCGGGTTCGAGCATGGCCAACTCTTCGCCGAGCGTGGCCAGCAAGGTGCGGTCGTGGCCCAGGTGCGACTCGGTTTCCAGGCGCGTACGCTCGGCTTCCTTGAGATCATCCTGCAACTGGCGCAGGCGCTGCTGACCATGCTGAATGCTCTGCTCGACGCGGGCGATATCGCCGGCCACCGAGTAGAAACGCCCCTGCACCTGGTTGAAGCGCTCGGAGAGTTCATGGTGACCGTCGCGCAGGCGCTCGATGCTGGCATCGGCGTTGCGCTGCTCGGCCACCAGCGCCTCGAAAGCCACTTCCTGGTCACCGATGAGGCTTTCGCGCTGGCGCACGCGTTCATCCAGCGCCCGCCAGCGCAAGGCCGACAGACGCGCCTTGAGCTGGCGTTCCTGGGCTTTGTATTCACGGTACTTCTCGGCCGCCTGGGCCTGGCGGTGCAGGCGTTCGAGCTGCCGTTCGAGCTCTTCGCGCAAGTCGGTCAGGCGCGCCAGGTTTTCCTGGGTACGGCGGATGCGGTTCTCGGTTTCGCGGCGACGCTCCTTGTACTTGGAGATGCCCGCCGCCTCTTCGATGAAGTTGCGCAGTTCCTCGGGCTTGGCCTCGATCAGCTTGGAAATCATGCCCTGCTCGATGATCGAGTAGCTGCGCGGACCCAGACCGGTGCCGAGGAAGATGTCGGTGATGTCGCGGCGTCGGCACTTGGTGCCGTTGAGGTAGTAGGTGTTCTGCGCGTCGCGGGTGACCTTGCGGCGAATGGAAATCTCGGCGTAGGCGGCGTACTCGCCCACCAGGGTGCTGTCGCTGTTGTCGAACACCAACTCGATGCTGGCCTGGCTGACCGGCTTGCGGCCGGAAGAGCCATTGAAGATGACGTCGGTCATCGATTCGCCGCGCAGATTCTTCGCCGAACTCTCGCCCATCACCCAGCGCACCGCATCGATGATGTTGGACTTGCCGCAGCCGTTAGGCCCGACCACCGCCGCCATGTTGCTGGGGAAGTTGACGGTGGTGGGGTCGACGAAGGACTTGAAGCCGGCCAGGCGGATGCACTTCAGGCGCATCGGTCAGCCCCGCGCCAGCGCAGCCAGCACCAGCTCGCAGCTGCGCTGACAATAGGCGACCAGCACCTCGCGGATGCGCGGCATGTCACGCAACAGCACCGCGTCGAGCAGGCGGGCGAACAGTTCGAGGTAGTCGTCCATGTTGGCCTGGCGCTGGTCCAGGGCCAGGTAGTAGGCGCGACTCATGGCCGGCTGCAGGTTTTCCACGGTCTCCTGCAGGTAGGGGTTGGCGGCGAAGGGGTAGGCCGCGCGCATCACCGCGAAACTGTCGGCGACGAACGACTCGATGTCCTGGGCCGCGCGGGCCTGGTGCAGGCGCTGCTGGATCTCCAGGAACGGCAGCAGGTCGCTCTCGCTGCGCCACTGCTGGGCCACGGCGTAACCGAGCAGGATGTACAGTTCGCCCATCAGCGCACACAGGCTGCGCACGCTGCGCTCGTCCAGTTCGGTGACGTGGGCGCCGCGTCGCGGCAGGATCGCCACCAGATGGCGACGTTCGAGAATCAGCAGGGCCTCGCGCACCGAGCCGCGGCTGACGTTCAGCGCCTGGGTAACCTTCTGCTCCTGGATGCGCTCACCGGGTGCGAGCTCGCCACGGATGATCCGCTCGGCCAGGTAGTGAGCGATCTGCTCGCAGAGGCTGTCAGGCGCCTTAAAGGTCATGATGTTCCTTGGAAGTCGAAAACAGTGCACAAGGGCGCGATTGTAGCGCACTCATTGGGCAACCGCGCAGCGCCACACACGGCTTTGTGCGACCTGGCGGTCACCCGGCCGAGCCGGCGCGATCTATGCTTGTCAGAAGGTCAGCGTTGGGTGGCTGGACGCAGGTGCGGGTAAAATCCTGACCTTTGGGTCAGAAAATTATTGACCCCGAGGTCAGCGCTTGCTTAGAGTCCGCCCAACAACAATAAAACGCTACGAGGCATTCCTCCGTGATCCAGTTTCTCGTTAACCAGGCGCTGCACAGCGAGCACGCGCTGGACCCGAACATGACGGTGCTGCAGTACCTGCGCGAGCACCTGGGCAAGACCGGCACCAAGGAAGGCTGCGCCAGTGGCGACTGTGGCGCCTGCACCGTGGTGGTCGGTGAATTGACCCAGGACGCACACGGCGCCGACACCCTGCGCTACCGCAGCCTCAATTCATGCCTGACCTTCGTCTCGGCGCTGCACGGCAAGCAGTTGATCAGCGTCGAAGCGCTCAAGCACCAGGGCCAGTTGCACAGCGTGCAGCGGGCCATGGCCGAGTGTCACGGCTCGCAATGCGGCTTCTGCACCCCTGGTTTCGTCATGTCGCTGTTCGCCTTGCAGAAGAACAGCAGCGGCGCCGACCCGCACCAGGCCCATGAAGCCCTGGCCGGCAACTTGTGCCGCTGCACCGGCTACCGGCCGATTCTCGAGGCCGCCGAGCGCAGTTGCACCCAGCCCTGCCCCGATCAGTTCGACGCTGGGCAGGCGCAGACCATCGCCCTACTGAAGACTATCGCCCCGCAACAGACCGGTGAGCTCAACAGCGGCGACAAACGTTGCCTGGTGCCACTGACCGTCGCCGACCTGGCCGAGCTCTACGGCTCGCACCCCGAGGCGCGCCTGCTGGCCGGCGGCACCGACTTGGCGCTGGAAGTCACGCAGATGCACAAGACCCTGCCGGTGATGATCCATGTCGGTCACGTGGCCGAGCTCAAGCGCATCGACCTCACCGCCACGCATTTGGAAATCGGCGCCGCCGTCACCCTCACCGACTGCTACGCCGCGCTGGCGAGCGAGTACCCGGACTTCGGCGCGCTGCTGCAGCGCTTCGCCTCGCTGCAGATCCGCAACCAGGGCACCCTGGGCGGCAACATCGGCAACGCCTCGCCCATCGGCGACTCGCCCCCGCTGCTGATCGCCCTGAATGCAGAGATCGTGCTGCGCCAGGGCGAGCGCCAGCGCACTCTGGCGCTGGAAGACTACTTCATCGACTACCGCATCACCGCCCGCCAGGACAGCGAGTTCATCGAGACGATTCGAGTGCCGCGCGCCAGCGCCGACTGGACCTTCCGTGCCTACAAGGTTTCCAAGCGCCTGGACGACGATATCTCGGCGGTGTGCGCGGCCTTCAACCTGAGCCTGGACGACGGCGCCGTGGCCGGCGCCCGTATCGCCTTCGGCGGCATGGCGGCGATCCCCAAGCGCGCCCGCGCCTGCGAGGCCGCCTTGCTGGGCAAGCCGTGGAATTCGGCCACGCTAGAGCGCGCCTGCCAGGCGCTGGCCGAGGACTTCAGCCCACTGAGCGACTTTCGCGCGAGCCAGGCCTATCGCCTGCTGACCGCGCAGAACCTGCTGCGCAAGTACTTCATCGAACAGCAATCGCCGTCCTTCGCGACCCGGGTGACCGACCATGTCTAACCATCACACCGTCAAGAGCCAGGCCGAGATGGCCGAACTGTTCAGCCAGGACTTGAGTACCGGCGTCGGTCGCAGCGTGCGTCACGAAAGCGCCGACAAGCACGTGTCCGGCGAGGCCGTGTACATCGACGACCGCCTGGAGTTTCCCAACCAGTTGCACGTCTATGCACGTACGGCAGACCGCGCCCACGCGCGCATCCTGCGCATCGATACCACGCCGTGCTACCAGTTCGAAGGCGTGCGCATCGTCATCACCCACGAGGACATTCCCGGCCTCAAGGACATCGGCCCGATAATGCCCGGCGACCCCTTGCTGGCCATCGACAAGGTCGAATACTACGGCCAACCGGTGCTCGCCGTGGCCGCCCGCGACCTGGCCACCGCGCGCCGCGCCGCGCAGGCGGCGATTGTCGAATACGAAGACCTGGAGCCGGTGCTGGACGTGGTCCAGGCCCTGCGCCAGAAGCACTTCGTGCTCGACAGCCACACCCATCAGCGCGGCGATTCGAGCGCCGCCCTGGCCAGCGCCCCGCACCGCCTGCAAGGCACCCTGCACATCGGCGGCCAGGAGCATTTCTACCTGGAGACGCAGGTGTCGTCGGTCATGCCCACCGAGGACGGCGGCATGCTGGTGTACTGCTCGACGCAGAACCCCACCGAAGTGCAGAAGCTGGTGGCCGAGGTACTGGACGTGCCGATGAACAAGGTGGTGCTGGACATGCGCCGCATGGGCGGCGGTTTCGGCGGCAAGGAGACCCAGGCCGCGAGCCCCGCGTGCCTGTGCGCGGTGATCGCGCGCCTGACCGGGCAACCGACCAAGATGCGCCTGCCACGGGTCGAGGACATGACCATGACCGGCAAGCGTCATCCGTTCTATGTCGAGTACGACGTTGGCTTCGACGACAGCGGCCGCCTGCACGGCATCGCCATGGACCTGGCCGGCAACTGCGGCTATTCCCCCGACCTGTCCGGCTCGATCGTCGACCGCGCCATGTTCCACGCCGACAACGCCTATTACCTGGGCGATGCCACGGTCAACGGCCACCGCTGCAAGACCCACACCGCCTCCAACACGGCCTACCGCGGCTTCGGCGGCCCCCAGGGCATGGTCGCCATCGAACAGGTGATGGACCACATCGCCCGGCATCTGGGCCTCGATCCACTGGCGGTGCGCAAGGCCAACTACTACGGCAAGCAGACACGCAACGTCACCCACTACTACCAGACCGTCGAGCACAACCTGCTCGAGGAAATGACCGCCGAGCTGGAAGTCAGCTGCCAGTACGCCGAACGCCGCGAAGCCATCCGCCAGTTCAATGCCGCCAACCCCGTCCTGAAGAAGGGCCTGGCCCTGACGCCGGTGAAGTTCGGCATCTCCTTCACCGCCACCTTCCTCAACCAGGCCGGTGCGCTGATCCACCTCTACACCGACGGCAGCATTCACCTGAACCACGGCGGCACCGAGATGGGCCAGGGCCTGAACACCAAGGTCGCCCAGGTGGTGGCACAGGTGTTCCAGGTCGACATCGAGCGCATCCAGATCACCGCCACCAACACCGACAAAGTGCCCAATACCTCGCCCACCGCGGCCTCCAGCGGCGCCGACCTGAACGGCAAGGCCGCCCAGAACGCCGCCGAGATTCTCAAGCGGCGGCTGACCGAGTTCGCCGCCCGGCACTACCAGGTCAGCGAAGAAGACGTCGAATTCCGCAACGGCCACGTGCGCGTGCGCGAACAACTGCTGAGCTTCGAACAACTGGTGCAGCAGGCCTACTTCGGCCAGGTCTCGCTGTCGAGCACCGGCTTCTACCGCACGCCGAAGATCTACTACGACCGCAGCCAGGCCCGCGGCCGGCCGTTCTACTACTACGCCTTCGGCGCCGCCTGTGTGGAAGTGCTCATCGACACCCTCACCGGCGAGTACAAGATGCTGCGCGCCGACATCCTGCATGACGTCGGCGACTCGCTGAACCCGGCCATCGACATCGGCCAGGTCGAGGGCGGGTTCATCCAGGGCGTGGGCTGGCTGACCACCGAAGAGCTGGTGTGGAACGCCAAGGGCAAGCTGGTGACCAACGGCCCGGCCAGCTACAAGATCCCGGCGGTGGCCGACATGCCGCCGGACCTGCGGGTGAAGCTGGTGGAGAACCGCAAGAACCCCGAGGACACGGTGTTCCATTCCAAGGCCGTCGGCGAGCCGCCGTTCATGCTCGGCATCGCCGCCTGGTGCGCGCTCAAGGACGCCGTGGCGAGCCTGGCCGACTATCGCGTGCAGCCGCAGATCGACGCGCCCGCCACACCCGAACGCGTACTCTGGGGCTGCGAACAGATGCGCCAGGCGCGCATGCAGCCACTCGCCACCCAGCCCGTGGCGGAAACCGTCACCCCCTGACGACACCGGCCTCACCGAGGATTCAGCACATGCATGAATGGATCACTGCCCTCGCCGATCATCAGGCCCGTGGCGAACCCTGTGTACTGGTGACCATCATCGAGGAGCGCGGCTCGACGCCGCGCAATGCCGGCTCGAAGATGGTGGTCAGCGCCAGCCAGCTGTTCGACACCATCGGCGGCGGGCACCTGGAGTTCAAGGCCCTGCACATTGCCCGGCAGATGCTCGCCGAGCAGCGCAGCACACCGCATCTGGAGCGCTTCAGCCTGGGCGCCAGCCTCGGCCAGTGCTGTGGCGGCGTGACGGTGCTGCTGTTCGAACCCATGGCTCCCGTGCAGGCGCAGATCGCCGTGTTCGGCGCGGGCCATGTCGGACGGGCTCTGGTACCCTTGCTCGCCGCGCTGCCTTGCCGCGTGCGCTGGATCGACTCGCGCCCGGACGAGTTCCCGCCGTCGATACCCCACGGGGTGACCCAGGTGCTCAGCGAAGAGCCGGTCGACGAAGTGGCCGAGCTGCCAGTGGGCA
Organism: Pseudomonas sp. SC11; assembly: GCF_047039205.1. Lineage (NCBI taxonomy): Bacteria > Pseudomonadati > Pseudomonadota > Gammaproteobacteria > Pseudomonadales > Pseudomonadaceae > Pseudomonas > Pseudomonas sp. SC11. The sequence continues at coordinate 3,833,778 of NZ_CP178183.1, forward strand.
GCTACTGCATCGTCATGACCCACAACCATCAGCTGGACCTGGAGCTGACCGCCGCCATTCTCGCGCGCAACGACTTCACCTGGTTCGGCCTGATCGGCTCGAAAACCAAACGGGGCAAGTTCGAACACCGCCTGCGCGAGCGCGGCTACGACGACGCGGTGGTGGCACGCATGCGTTGCCCCATGGGGCTGGCGCAGGTCAAAGGCAAGCTGCCCATCGAGATCGCCGTGTCCATCGCCGGCGAGATCATCGCCACCTACAACGCCTGTTTCGGCCAGCACGACGCTGGTGCCAATGCAGGCCCCATTGCCCAGTTGCTGCCGCCCTCCCGGCGCAGCCACGCCATTTGAAGAGCGTTTCATGACTGCCACTCGCAAAGCCTACCGAGCCGCCATCCTGCACAGCATCGCCGACCCCGCCGAGGTCGGCCTGCAGGCCTCCCACGAGTATTTCGAAGACGGCCTGCTGGTGATCGACCAGGGCCGTATCAGCGCCGTGGGCCACGCCGCCGATCTGCTGCCGACCCTCGATGCCGACATCGAGGTGGTGCACCACCAGGACGCGCTGATCACGCCGGGCTTCATCGACACCCACATCCATTTCCCGCAGACCGGCATGATCGGCTCCTACGGCGAACAGCTACTGGACTGGCTCAACACCTACACCTTCCCCTGCGAACGGCAATTTGCCGACAAGGCCCATGCCGATGAGGTGGCCAAGCGGTTTCTCGCCGAACTGCTGCGCAACGGCACCACCACCGCCCTGGTGTTCGGCAGTGTGCACCCCGAATCGGTCAATGCGCTGTTCGAGCACGCCGAGCGCCTGGACCTGCGCCTGATCGCCGGCAAGGTGATGATGGACCGCAACGCCCCCGACTACCTCACCGACAGCGCCGAATCCAGCTACACCGACAGCAAGGCGCTGATCCAGCGCTGGCACGGCAAGGGCCGCCTGCACTACGCCGTGACCCCACGTTTCGCCCCCACCAGCACCCCCGAGCAACTGGCCATGGCCGGTCGCTTGCTCAAGGAGCATCCCGGCGTCTATCTGCACACTCACCTGTCGGAGAACCTCAAGGAAATCGAGTGGGTCAAGGCGCTGTTCCCCGAGCGCAGCGGCTACCTGGATGTCTACGATCACTTCGAACTGCTCGGCGAGCGCTCGGTCTTCGCCCACGGCGTGCACCTGTGCGACGAGGAATGCCAGCGCCTGGCCGACACGGGCTCGGCCGTGGCCTTCTGCCCCACCTCGAACCTGTTCCTGGGCAGCGGCCTGTTCAACCTGCCCCAGGCCGAGCGCTTCAAGGTCAACGTGGGCCTGGGCACGGACGTCGGCGCCGGCACCAGCTTCTCGCTGCTCAACACCCTGAACGAGGCTTACAAAGTGATGCAGTTGCAGGACGTGCGCCTGCACCCGTTCAAGTCGCTGTACCTGGCGACCCTGGGCGGCGCCCGCGCGCTGCGCCTGGACGACCGCATCGGCAGCCTGCGCCCCGGCAACGACGCCGACTTCGTGGTGCTCGACTACAAGGCCACACCGCTGCTGGACTACCGCATCCAGCAGTCGCGCAGCATCGAGGAAACCTTGTTCGTGCTGACCACCCTGGGCGACGACCGCACCGTGCGCGAGACCTTCGCCGCCGGCCGTTCGGTCCATCGGCGCGGATGAAAAAAAACCGCTGCCCAGCCCGGCCAGGGGCTGTGCAGCGGTCCTCGATCAGCGCGGCAGACGATCAGTTTTTGGACTTGTTCAGCAGGTGCGAGAACACCGCGTGCAGATCGTCCGAGGCGCTGTCCTCGTCGAGATTGAGCTTGCTGTCGATGTGATCCATGTGATGCATCATCAAGCTCACCGCCTGACTGGCATCGCCCGCCTCGATGGCGTCGATCAGTTGCATGTGCTCGTCGTAGGAGCAGTGGGAACGGTTGCCGCTTTCATATTGGGCGATGATCAGCGAGGTCTGCGACACCAGGCTGCGCTGGAAGCTGACCAGTGGCGCGTTACCTGCTGCCTCGGCCAGCTTGAGGTGAAACTCGCCGGAGAGGCGGATGCCGGCACCGCGGTCGCCGCGCGAGAAACTGTCGCGCTCCTCGCGCACCATCTGGCGCAGTTCGTTGAGCTGTTCGACGCTGGCGTGCTGAACGGCCAGTTCGGTGATGGCGCGCTCGACCATACGCCGCGAGAAGAACACCTGGCGCGCCTCCTCCACCGTCGGGCTGGCGACCACCGCACCGCGGTTGGGCCGCAGCAGCACCACGCTTTCATGGGCCAGGCGCGACAAAGCGCGGCGGATGATGGTGCGGCTGACGCCGAAGATTTCGCCCAGCGCTTCCTCGCTCAACTTGGTACCCGGCGCCAACCGCTGTTCGAGGATGGCCTCGAAGATGTGCGCATAGACGATGTCGTCCTGGGTGCCGCTGCGACCGGCCTTGGGCGCGCGCGCAGGTTTCTTCAGAGGTTGCAGCTGTTCGTTCATGGGCACTCGAGCACAAGGGGTCGGCCAGTGGAGCCTCGACTGTAATACCTGTCGCAGGGTGGCTGGCAAGTCCTGGGGTGAAAAAAGGGGGTCAAGGTATCGGCGCATTGTACACAGGCTGAGGCGTTTCTGCAGATGCCCAGTGCCCTTATAGCCCGCCGAACGACACCGGTGGGCACGAAAGATAAAACATTATTTGCTTTCTTTGTACACAAAAGCATAATCCACCGAGCAAGTTCCTGACCTTTCAGTCAGGAAAATCTGCCATCTGCCCTACCCTCACGGAGCCGCCCAGCGCATGCGCAGGACCAGGGCTCCAGAACAACAAGAACGACTTGAGGAGTACTCGCTGTGGAAAGCCGCAAATCCGAAGCCCCGTCGCTGGACCTCGCCACCTCGCCCAAGCCCGACTGGCTGGAGCGCCTCTTCAAGCTCAAGCACCATGGCACCACGGTCAGGACCGAGCTGATCGCCGGGGTGACCACCTTCATCACCATGGCCTACATCATCTTCGTCAACCCCAACATCATGGCCGACGCCGGCATCGACCACGGCGCCGCCTTCGTCGCCACCTGCATCGCCGCCGCCCTCGGGTGCCTGCTGATGGGCCTGTACGCCAACTGGCCGGTGGGCCTGGCTCCCGGCATGGGCCTGAACGCCTTCTTTACCTACACCGTGGTCGGCACCTTGGGCTACAGCTGGCAGACCGCCCTGGGCGCGGTGTTCGTCTCCGGTGTGCTGTTCATGCTGCTGACCCTGTCGCGGGTGCGCGAATGGCTGCTCAACAGCATTCCCCTGAGCCTGCGCCACGCCATGGGCGCCGGGGTCGGCCTGTTCCTCGGACTGATCGGTCTGAAGACCGCCGGCATCATCGTCGACAGCCCGGCGACCCTGATCAGGCTGGGCTCGCTGCATGAACCCGCGCCCCTGCTGGCGGCACTGTGCTTCCTGCTGATCGCGGTGCTGAGCTACCACCGGGTGTTCGGCGCCATTCTCATCAGCATCATCGCCGTGACCCTGGCCGGCTGGGGCCTGGGCCTGGTGCAGTACGGCGGGGTGTTCTCGCTGCCGCCGAGCCTGGCGCCGACCTGGATGGCCATGGACCTGGTCGGTGTGTTCAACGTCAGCATGATCAGCGTGGTGCTGGCCTTTCTCTTCGTGCACATGTTCGACACCGCCGGCACCCTGATGGGCGTCGCCCAGCGTGCCAACCTGGTGGCCGCCAACGGCCGCATCGAGAACCTGTCGCGAGCGCTCAAGGCCGACAGCGCCTCCAGCGTGTTCGGCGCCGCCGTGGGCGTGCCGCCGGTGACCAGCTACGTGGAAAGCGCCGCCGGCGTGGCGGCGGGTGGGCGCACCGGGCTGACCGCCGTGGTGGTCGGCGTGCTGTTCGTCGCCGCGATGTTCTTCGCCCCGCTGGCAGGCATGATCCCCGCCTACGCCACCTCCGGCGCGCTGATCTACGTGGCGATGCTGATGATGGGTAGCATGGCCCACATCGAATGGGACGAGGCCACCGACAGCATCCCAGCGATCGTCACCGCGATCATGATGCCGCTGACGTTCTCGGTCGCCGACGGTATCGCACTGGGCTTCATCACCTACGTGGTGCTCAAGGCCGGCACCGGCAAATTCAAGGAGATTTCGGCCAGCCTGTGGGTGCTCTGCCTGATCTTCATCGCCAAATTCGTGTTCCTGTAGGCCTCGGCTGGGCACGGCGCAGGTATTTTTCCGGCGGCCATTGGTCGCCACCCCCCTGGATGGATTAAAGTATGTGCCCCTGCCCGGCACCCCGCCTTCAGCCAAGCGCCCGGCCCATGTCCAGGAACCGTCGCCGATGGAACACCGTGAAGCGCTGATCGCGCTGCGCACCTTTCTCTCCTCCCAGATCCTGGGCCAGGAGAAGCTGGTCGATCGCCTGCTGATCGTACTGCTCGCCGACGGCCACATGCTGGTCGAAGGCGCGCCGGGCCTGGCCAAGACCAAAGCCATCAAGGAACTGGCCGAAGGCATCGAGGCGCAGTTCCACCGTATCCAGTTCACCCCCGACCTACTGCCGGCCGACATCACCGGCACCGAGATCTATCGTCCGGAAACCGGCAGCTTCGTGTTCCAGCAAGGGCCGATTTTCCACAACCTGGTGCTGGCCGACGAAATCAACCGGGCACCGGCCAAGGTCCAGTCGGCGTTGCTCGAAGCCATGGCCGAGCGTCAGGTCAGCGTTGGCCGCAGCACCTACGAGCTGTCGCCGCTGTTCTTGGTGATGGCCACGCAGAACCCCATCGAGCAGGAAGGCACCTACCCGCTGCCCGAAGCCCAGCTCGACCGCTTCCTCATGCACGTCAAGATCGGCTTCCCGGATGCCGCCGTCGAGCGGCGTATTCTCCAGCAGGCCCGCGGCGAAGCGCTGGGCGGCGAGGTCAAGCCCGAACGCCAGGTGAGCCAGCAGGCGATCTTCGCTGCGCGCCGGGAGATCCTCGGCCTGTACATGGCCGATGCGGTGGAGGAATACCTGGTGCAACTGGTGATGGCCACCCGTACACCCGCCAAGTTCGACGCCGAGCTGGCCGACTGGATCGCCTATGGCGCCAGCCCGCGCGGCTCCATCGCCCTGGACCGCTGCGCACGCGCTCATGCCTGGCTGGCCGGACGCGACTTCGTCAGCCCCGAGGACATTCAGGCGGTGCTGTTCGACGTGTTGCGCCACCGCGTCATCCTGTCCTTCGAGGCCGAAGCGGCCGGTGTCGACCAGGACCGCGTGGTGCAGCGCATCCTCGACGTCGTCGCCGTCGCCTGACGCGCATGCCCGCCGCCCACCTGAGCGAACCCGGCATCCGCATCGGCCTGGCCGAGCTGATCGATATGCGCCACCGCGTGCGCGAAATCCAGCTGTTTTCCCGACCCGGCCAGCGCAGCCCGCTGGTGGGCCTGCACCACTCCAAGCTGCGCGGACGCGGCGTGGATTTCGACCAGGTTCGCGTCTACCAGGCCGGCGACGATGTGCGCAACATCGACTGGCGCGTCACCGCCCGCACCCAGGAGCCGCACACCAAGCTGTTCCATGAAGAGCGCGAGCGGCCGATCTTCATTCTGGTCGAGCAGAGCCAGCGCCTGTTCTTCGGCTCGGGCCTGATGTTCAAGTCGGTGCTCGCCGCCCAGGCGGCCGCGCTGTTCGGCTGGGCCGCCCTGGGCCACAACGACCGCATCGGTGGCCTGGTGTTCGGCGACCACGAGCACCACGAGATCAAACCACGTCGCAGCAAGCAGAGCCTGTTGCAGTTGCTCAATCGCCTGGCGCGCATCAACCAGGCGCTGCACACCGAAGCCGTGTCGCAAGCGGACAGCCTGGGCCTGGCCCTGCGCCGTGCGCGCGAGGTGCTGCGCCCGGGCAGCCTGGCCATCGTCATCTGCGACGAACGCGCGCTCACTGCGGCGGTGGAACAGCACCTGGCGATGCTCTCGCGCCATTGCGACCTGCTGCTGCTGCCGATCAGCGACCCGCTCGACCATGCCCTGCCCGCCGCCGGCCTGCTGCGCTTCGCCCAGCGCGGCGCGCAACTGGAACTCGATACCCTGGACGCCAACCTGCGCCTGCTCTACCGCCAGCAGGCCGAAGCGCGCATCGAGCGCTGGGCGTTGCTGGCGCAGAAACTGCGCGTGGTGCTGATTCCGCTGAGCACCCAGAGCGAAATGATCGAGCAGTTGCGCGAGTCCCTCAACCAGCGCCCTGGAAGCAGCCCATGAACCCGCTGGATCAGTTGCAACCGCTGATCGCGCCAGCGCCGATCGGTGTCTGGCCGCCGGCGCCGGGCTGGTGGCTGTTGCTGGCCGTGCTGCCGCTGTTGGGCTGGGGCCTGTGGCGCCTGCTGCGCTGGCGCCCGGTCCCGCGCAAGGTGGTGCGCGCCGAGCAGCCGCTGGATCCGGTGCGGGTCGAGGCGCTGGCCGAACTGGCCCGCCTGCCGCGCCCCTACGACGGTGCGCCGGCAGGCGCCTGGCTGCAGCAGATCAATGCCCTGCTCAAGCGCCTGTGCCGCAACCACTATCCCGGTGCCCACAGCCATACCCTCAACGGCCGCCAATGGCTGGCCTTTCTCGACAACCGCTGCCCGGCCGCCGGCTTGACGCGCTGGATGGTACTGGTCGAAGGCGCCTACAAGCCCGAGTGCAAGCTCGACGACAAGGCCATCGCCGGGCTTGCCCAGGCGGTCGAGACCTGGATTCGCAAACATGTTTGACCTGGCCTGGCCGTGGATCTTCGCACTGCTGCCGCTGCCTTGGCTGATGCGCCTGCTGCTGCCCGCCGCCGACAGCGGCGAGCCGGTGCTCAAGGTGGGTTTTCTCGACGAACTGGAAAGCTTGGCCGGGCGCCGCGCGCGCCTGAACCTGCCGACCTGGCGCCAGCAGGCGCCGTTCCTGGTGATCTGGCTGCTGTTGCTGCTGGCCGCCGCGCGCCCGCAATGGCTGGGCGAACCCGTGCCAATCGCTGCCAGCGGCCGCGACCTGCTGGTCGCAGTGGACGTATCAGGCTCGATGGATTTCCCCGACATGCACTGGAAAGGCGACGACATCAGTCGCCTGGATCTGGTCAAGGCGCTGCTCGGCGACTTTCTCCAGGACCGCGAAGGCGACCGGGTCGGCCTGATCCTGTTCGGCAGCCAAGCCTACCTGCAAGCGCCGCTGACCTTCGACCGGCGCACCGTGCGCACCTTCCTCGACGAAGCGCAGATCGGCATCGCCGGCAAGAACACCGCCATCGGCGACGCCATCGGCCTGGCCGTCAAGCGCCTGCGCCAGCGACCGGCACAGAGCCGGGTGCTGGTGCTGGTCACCGATGGCGCCAACAACGGCGGGCAGATCCACCCGTTGACCGCCGCGCGCCTGGCCGCTCAGGAAGGCGTGCGCATCTATGCCATCGGCATCGGCGCCGATCCCGACGCCAACGGCACACCGGGCCTGCTCGGCCTGAATCCAAGCCTGGACCTGGACGAAGCCTCGCTCAAGGAAATCGCCAGCCTGACCCAGGGCGCCTACTTCCGCGCCCACGACGGTGCCGAACTGGACGCCATCGGTGATACCCTCGATCGCCTCGAACCGGTGGCCCAGCAACCCACTCAGGCGCGCACCGCCCATGAGCTCTATGCCTGGCCACTGGCCCTGGCGCTGCTACTCAGCGTGCTGCTGGTGATCGCCGTGCAGTGGCCCGACCACCTTCTGCAGCGCCTGCTGCGTCGCCCGCGTTTCCTGCAGCCCCATCCGCAATGGCGTCAGCGCCTCGAACGCCTGCGCCTGAGGAGGCGGCGATGATCGAACTCTGGCCACACTGGCTACGCCCGCTCTGGCTGCTGAGCGTGCCCGTGCTCGCCTGGCTGTTGTTCAAGCTCTGGCATCGGCGTCAGCGCGCCGGACGCTGGCAGATGATCCTGCCGCCACAGTTCCACGCCGTGCTGCTCGGTGGCGGCAGCGGCAGCCGCAGCAAACTGCCCTGGATCGCCCTGGGCCTGGCCTGGCTGCTGCTGGTACTGGCCTTGCTCGGACCGAGCTGGCAGCGCCTGGAAGAAACCCGTCAGCGCCCCGCCGATCCGCTGGTGATCCTGCTCGAACTCACCCCGCAGATGCTCGCCGAGGACGTCCAGCCCAACCGCCTGGAGCAAGCTCGACGCAAGATCCTCGACCTGCTCGAACACCGCCGCGACAGCCAGACCGCGCTGATCGTCTACGCCGGCAGCGCACACACGCTGGTACCGCTGTCCGACGACCTGGGCACCACCCGCAACCTGCTCGAAGCGGTCGATCCGGCGATCATGCCGCAGCCGGGCCAGCGCGCCGACCTGGCGCTGCACAAGGGTCTGGCGCTGCTGGCCCAGAGCGGCCTGGGCGAAGGCCGGGTGCTGCTGATCGGTTCCTCGCTCAGTGCCCAGGAGCGCCAGGGCATCAGTCAGGCCCTCGGCCGTCAAGGGCCTTCGCTGCTGATGCTCGGCGTCGGCACCGCCGAAGGCGCCCCTGTGCGCCAAGCCAACGGCGAGTACCTCAAGGACGCCCAGGGCGGCATTCTCGTGCCGCACCTGGACAGCCCTGAGCTCAAGCGCTTCGTCACCGGCAGCGGCGGTCGCTACCGCCACGCCCGCGTCGACGACCTGGACCTGCGCGGCCTGGGCCTGTTCGACAATCCGCGCGCCCTGCGCGACGACGGCCAGACCCTGCACCTGGACAGCTGGGCCGACCAGGGTTACTGGCTACTGCTGCCGCTGCTGCTGCTGGCCGCCTGCGCCGGGCGGCGCGGCTGGCTGTTCTGCCTGCCGCTGTTGCTGGCCCTGCCCCAGCCCAGCCAAGCCTTCGAGTTCCAGGACCTGTGGCGACGCCCCGATCAACAGGGCCAGCACCTGCTGCAACGCCAGCGCCCCGCCGAGGCCGCCGAACGCTTCGAGGATCCGCAGTGGCGTGGCATGGCGCTGTATCAGGCCGGTGACTACAGCGGCGCGGCCCAGGCCTTCGCCCAGAGCAACAGCGCGGCCGCCCACTACAACCGCGGCAACGCGCTGGCCCAGGCCGGCGAGCTGGAGGCCGCGCTCGACGCCTACGAGCAGGCCCTGGAACGTCAACCCGACCTGCAACCGGCGCTGGACAACCAGGCGCTGGTCGAGCAACTGTTGCAGCAACGCCAAGGCAAGGCCGAGGCGCAAAGCGACAGCGACCAGGCCGAGCAGAGCCCGAGTCGCGACACCGACGGCAACAGCAGTTCGCCCAACAGCAGCGCCCAAGGCACGCCCGGCAACGACGAGCAGAGCCCGGCCCAGGACAGCCGCGACGCCCGCAATGCCCCCAACAACGACAATGCGACCGGCTCCAGCAGCCCCGGCGACGATGACGACAGCGTCACCCAACCGCCGCAACGACCGGCCGCCACCAGCCTGGACGCCGAACAGCGCCAGGCCCTGGAACAGTGGTTGCGGGAAATCCCCGACAACCCGGCGCAGTTGCTGCGGCGCAAGTTCTGGTACGAACAGCAATTGCATCAGGAACCCAAACGATGAGTCGCCTCGGCGTCTTTGTACTCGGCCTGCTCTGGCTCACCCTCACCCAGGCCCAACCCGCGCTGCAGGCCAGCGTCGACCGTACCCGCGTGGAGGCCGGCGAAACCCTGGAACTGACCCTGGAAAGCCAGGACGTCACCCAGTTCGGCAAACCCGACCTGCGCGCCCTGGAGGGCGATTTCGAGGTGCGCGGCACCCGCCAGCTCAACAGCCTGCGCACCCTGGATGGCGAAACCCGGGCCAGCACCCGCTGGATCGTCACCCTGCTGCCCAAGCGCAGCGGCAGCCTGCAGATCCCGGCGCTGCAACTGGGTCAGTCCCGCAGCGAGCCGATCGAGTTGCAAGTGGTGCAAGCCGATCCCAACCGCCCGGACAGCGCCTCGCAGGTGTTCATCGAGACCAGCCTGGACAGCCCCGAGGTCTACGTTCAGGCCCAGGCCGTGCTGACCGTGCGCATCTATCACTCGGTATCGCTGTACGACGACAGCAGCCTCAGCCCGTTGCGCCTGGACGAGGTCAAGGTCGAGCCACTGGGCGAGTCGCGCACCTACGAGAAGGACATCAACGGCGTGCGCCACGGCGTGATCGAAACCCGCTATGCCCTCTACCCGCAGCGCAGCGGACCGCTGCAACTGCCGCCGCTGACCTTCACCGCCACGGCGGCCGACAGCGGCCAGCAGCCCGGCAACAGCGGGCGCCAAGTGCAGGTCAGCTCGCTGCCGCTGAGCCTGCAGGTCAAACCGATCCCCGCCGCCTGGCCCGCCGGGCTGACCTGGCTGCCGGCGCGCAGCCTGACCCTGGAAGAGCGCTGGAACCCCGACCCCAGCCAACAACCCACGCAAATCGGCGACTCCTTGACCCGCAGCATCACCCTGCGTGCGGAGGGCCTGTCCAGCACCCAATTGCCGCCGCTGCCGGCTACCGAAGCACCCGGCCTACGCCGCTACCCCGACCAGCCCTTGCTGCGCAACGAGATCAACGAACGCGGCATGACCGCCAACCGCGAAGAGCGCGAAGCCTTGGTCCCCACCCGCAGCGGCCACCTGCAGTTGCCGGCGCTGGAAGTCACCTGGTGGAACACCCTGGAGGACCATCTGGAACACAGCAGCCTGCCGGCCCGTGGTCTGCAGATCGACGACAACCCGGCCCTGAGCACCGACACGCCTGCCGCCGACGGCGCAGGCGGTAGCAGCCTGCTGTGGCCCTGGCAACTGGCGACGCTGATCCTGGCGCTGACCACGCTGCTGGGCTTCGGCCTGTGGTGGCGCGCCCGCTCGCAACCGGCAGTGCTGCGCACGGCGCAGAGTGGCCCGAGCCCACGCACGTTGCTCGACGATCTCAAGCGCGCCTGCCAGGCCAACGATCCGCATGCCACCCGCCAGGCGCTCGATGCCTGGGCCCGTCAGCAGCCCGAGACGCTGGCCGAAATGGCCGCGCGCTTCGTACCGTTGTCCGATGCGCTGGATGGACTCAATGGGGCGCTCTACAGCGAGAGCGGCCAGAACTGGCATGGCGACGAATTGTGGCGCGCAATCGGCAGCATCCCGCCTGCCCAGCCTGCCGTCGCGCCCGGTGGCGACAGCGGCAACCTGCCGCCGCTGTACCCGAAGTAAGGACCGCATCGCCCCCGCGGTCCTGAGCATCGGCAGAACCGGTCGCGGACGAGTTGAGTTACCATGGCGACCCTCCCGAGCGCCCCTTTAAGCGCGACCCGCGTTCGCTCGACTCGACATCAACAGGTTCCCCATGCGTCTGTTTCACACCTCCGACTGGCACCTGGGCCAGAGTCTCCACGGCCAGGAACGCGACTTCGAACACGCCTGCTTCCTCGACTGGTTGCTGGGCCAGTTGCGCCTGCGCCAGCCCGACGCGCTGCTGATCGCCGGCGATATCTTCGACACCGTCAACCCGCCGGTCAAAGCCCAGGAACGCCTCTACGACTTCATCGTCCAGGCCCACGAACAGCAGCCCAAGCTGGACATCGTGATGATCGCCGGCAACCACGATTCCGGCTCGCGCATCGAGCTGCCTGCACCGCTGATGCGGCGCCTGCGCACCCATGCCCTGGGCCGCGTGCACTGGATGGACGACGGCCAGCTCGACGCCGAGCGCCTGTTGATTCCGCTGACCAACGCTCGCGGCAAGGTCTGCGCCTGGTGCCTGGCCCTGCCCTTCCTGCGTCCAGCCGAAGTCACCGGCCCGCAACTGGGCGACGACTACCTGCAAGGCATTCATCAGGTGCACCAGCAACTGATCGGCGCTGCGCTGGGCAAACGCCGCAAGGACCAGGCGCTGGTCGCCATCAGCCATGCGCACATGGCCGGCGGCTCGATCAGCGAAGACTCCGAACGCAGCCTGATCATCGGCAACGCTGAAGCGCTGCCGGCGCGGCTGTTCGACCCGGCCATCGCCTATGTCGCCCTGGGCCACCTGCACAAGCCGCAGAAGGTCAACCGCGAGCAACGCATCCGCTACAGCGGCGCGCCTATTCCGCTGTCGTTCGCCGAGATCAACTACCCGCACCAGGTGCTGGAGATCGAGCTGGACGGCGCCGCGCTGGTGAGCGTCGAGCCGCGCCTGGTACCGCGCGCCGTGGCCTTGCAGCGCATGGGGCCGGCGCCGTTGAGCGAGCTGCTCGAGCAACTGGCCGAATTGCCGGTGATCGATCTGCTGGACGATCCCAACCGTCAGCCCTGGCTGGAAGTGCGCGTGCGCCTGGACGAGCCTCAGCCGGACCTGCGCCAGCGCATCGAGGCCGCTCTGCACGGCAAGGCCGTGCGCCTGGTGCGCATCAGCGCCGAATACGCCGGGCGCGACGCCCATGACGACGACGGCCAGGCGTTCGTCGAACTGTCGCAACTCACGCCGCAGGATCTGTTCGGCCGCGCCTGGGAGCAGGCCTACGGCAGCCCCGTCGACGAGCAGACCCTGAACGACTTCGCCCTGCTGCTGCAGGACGTGCAACTGGAGGCGTCGCAGCCATGAAGATCCTGGCCATCCGCCTGAAGAACCTGGCCTCCCTGGCCGGCCCCGTGGACATCGACTTCACCGCCGAGCCCCTGGCCAGCGCTGGCCTGTTCGCCATCACCGGGCCGACCGGCGCCGGCAAGAGCACCTTGCTCGATGCCCTGTGCCTGGCACTGTTCGGCACGGTGCCGCGGCTCGAACCGATCGGTCGCGAAGCCAAGGTGCCCGACGCCGACGGCGAGATTCCCACGTCCGACCCGCGCAACCTGCTGCGGCGTGGCACCGGCAGCGGCTTTGCCGAGGTCGATTTCGTCGGCATCGACGGCCAGCGCTACCGCGCCCGCTGGGAGGCCAACCGCGCCCGCGACAAGGCCACCGGCAAACTGCAGCAGAGCCGCCAGAGCCTCTATGACCTGGACGGCGAGCAACTGCTGGCCAGCGGCAAGCAGGAATACAAGTCGCTGGTCGAGGCGCGCCTGGGGCTGAACTTCGAACAGTTCACCCGCGCGGTGATGCTGGCCCAGAGCGAATTCGGCGCCTTCCTCAAGGCCGACGACCGTGAGCGCAGCGAGCTGCTGGAAAAACTCACCAACACGGCGATCTACACCCGCCTCGGCCAGCGCGCCTTCAGCCGCACCCGCGAAGCGGCCGACGCACTCAAGACCCTGGAAGACCAGGCCAGCCATCTGCTACCGCTGGCGGCCGACGCACGCGCCGAGCTGGATCGACAACTCGAACAGGCTTTGCTGCAGTTCAAGGCTGAGCAAGCCAACGAACGGCAGTTGGAGCAGCAATGCGCCTGGCTGGCCGAGCAGCAGCGCTTACAGGCACAACGCCAGGAAGTGGTCGAAGCACTCCAGGCCGCCGAGCAGGCCAGCGAGCAGTTGGGCGAACAGCGTCTGGACCTGCAGCGTCTGGAACGTCTGGCGCCGCAGCGTCATCAGTTCCAGCGTCAGCACGCCCTGGGCGCCCAGCTCGCGCCGTTGGCGGCCGAGATGGCCGAGCAGACGCGTCAGCAGGCCGACCTGCACGCCCGCCTCCGCGAGCAGGAGCAGGCTCAGCTCGCGGTGCGCGAAGCCCTCGCGCAACAGCAAGCGCGGCAGGCCGAACAGGCCCCGCGCCTGCGTCAGGCGTTCGCCGCCCAGCACGAACTGGCGCGCCTGGACCAGGACCTGGAGAAGCAGCAGTCGCTCTGCCAGGACGCCGAACAGCGTCTGGTCGAGGGCCAGCAACAGCTTGAGCAGGTGCAAGAACACCAGCAGCGCAGCCTGGCGCAGTTGGCGCTGATCGACACCACACTGGCCGAGAGCCAGCATTTGTCTGGGCTGGCCGACGCCTGGCAGGCTTACCTGCCGCAAGTACGTCAGGTGGTGCAGATCGGCGCCCGCCTGGCCCAGGGCCGCGAAGAGTTGCCCGGTCTTCAGGCCCAGGCCAGCCAGGCCACTGCGCAGGTGCAGAGCCAGCGCGACAGCCTCGAGCTGCTGTTCCGCGAAGCCAAGGCCGAGCCCGAGGCACTGGCCGAGCAGATCGATCTGCTCGGCGGCATGCTTCAGGACAATCGCAAACAGCAGCGTGCCGTGGAGGAACTGTCGCGCCTGCACGGCCGCGAGCGCGAGTTGAGCCAGCAACGCGATGGGCTGCGCGGACGCCAGCAGCAGGCCATGCAGCAGCGCCAGCAGTTGATCGCCCAGGGCACCGCCGCCAAAGCCGAACTGGACGCCGCCGAGCAGGCCTTGGCGCTGACCCGGCAATTGCTGGAGCGCCAGCGTCAGGCGCGCCACAGCAGTGTCGAAGCGCTGCGCAGTCAGTTGCGCGAGGGCGAAGCCTGTCCGGTCTGCGGCAGCGCCGAGCATCCGTTTCACCAGCCCGAGGCGCTGTTGCAGAGCCTTGGACAGCACGACCAGGTCGAAGAAGAGGCGGCGCAGCAACAGGTCGCGACGCTCACCCAGCAACTGGTGGAGTTGCGCACCCAGCTCGGCGTGGTCAACGCCCAGATCAAGGACCTCCAGCAGCAACACCTGCACCTGGACGAACAGTTGCAACCGCTGGCGGCCCAGTTGCAGGCCCACAGCCTGTGGCCAGCGCTGGCGCCCCAGGACGACCCGGCCCGCAGCGCCTGGCTCGACAGCCAATTGCGCCGGCTGGAGACGGAAATCGGCAGGGACGAGCAGCGCCAGAGCGCCCTGCTCACGCTGCACAAAGACGCCGCGCGCCTGACCCAGCAGATGCAGGCGGCGCAACAGGCCCAGCAGCAAGCCCAGCGCCATCTGGAGCAGCAGCACCAGGCCCTGGATAACGACGAGCAACAACTGCGGCAAGGCCTGACGGACTTGGCCAGCGTGCTGCCCGAAGACGTGCTCAAAGCCCTCAGCGATGACCCCACCCACGCCTTCGTCGCGCTCGACCAGCAGATCAGCCTGCGCCTGCAACAGCAGACCCAGCGCCAGGAAGAACAGCAGGAGCAGCAGGCCCGCCAAACGCAACTGGACAAGTTGCACGATCACCACCAAACCCAGGCCCAGGCGCTGGAACAGTTGCAGCAGCAACGCGCAGCGCTCGATGCCCAGCGTCAGCAGGCGCACGCCGAGCTGTCCGAACTACTTGGCGAGCAGCCCAGCGCCGAAGCCTGGCAGCAGCATGGCGACACGCAGCTCGAACAGGCCCGGGCACTCGACAGCGAAACGGCGCAGCAGCTTCAGGCGCTGCGTACCCAGGACGTGCAACTGGCCGGCGAACTCAAGGCCAACACCGCCCGTCAGCAGGCGCTGGAGCAGGAACGGCACGCCTTGGACAGCCAGATCGCCGACTGGCGCGCCGAGCATCCGCAACTCGACGACGCTGGGTTGCAACGCTTGCTGGCCATCGACGACGCCGAGGTCAGCGCGCTGCGTCAGCGCCTGCAGCAGGCCGACAAAGCGGTCGAACAGGCCCGGGTACTGTTGCAGGAGCGCGAACAGCGCCTGCAACAGCACAACGCCGCGGGTGCGGTCCAGGCGTCGATCGAAGACCTGCAACAACGCCTGGTCGCGCTGCGGGAACACCTCAACGCCCAGGAACAGCAGTGCGCCGAACTGCGCGCCCGCCAGGCCGACGACCAACGCCGCCAGCAGGCGCATCAGGCCTTGGCCGACGCCATCGAGCAGGCCCGCCACGAATGGCAACGCTGGGCGCGCCTGAACGCACTGATCGGCTCGGCCTCCGGCGATGTGTTCCGCAAGATCGCCCAGGGCTACAACCTCGACCTGCTGCTGCACCACGCCAACCAGCAGTTGCGCCAACTGGCCCGGCGCTACCGCCTCAAGCGCGGCGGCAGCGCCCTCGGCCTGTTGGTGCTGGACACGGAAATGGGCGACGAACTGCGCTCGGTGCATTCGCTGTCCGGCGGCGAGACCTTCCTGGTGTCGCTGGCCCTGGCCCTGGGCCTGGCGTCCATGGCCTCGAGCACCCTGCGCATCGAGTCGCTGTTCATCGATGAAGGCTTCGGCAGCCTCGACCCGGAATCGCTGCAATTGGCCATGGACGCGCTGGACGGCTTGCAGGCCCAGGGCCGCAAGGTCGCGGTGATCTCCCACGTGCAGGAAATGCACGAGCGGATCCCCGTGCAGATCCAGGTGCGCCGCCAAGGCAACGGCTTGAGCGATGTCGAGGTCTGCGGGTGATCCTCTACTCGTTCCGGCGCTGCCCTTGGGCCATGCGGGCGCGCCTGGCGCTGCGCTATGCCGGCTGCGACGTGGAGATCCGCGAAGTGTCGCTGAAGCACAAGCCCGCCGAACTGCTGGTCTTGTCGCCCAAGGGCACGGTGCCGGTGCTCGATACCGGCGCCGGGGTGCTGGAGGAAAGCCTGGACATCATGCGCTGGGCTCTGGACCGGCATGACCCGCAAGACTGGCGCTTGCTCGACGACCCGCCCGCCGCAGCCCGCGCCGAGGTGCTCATTGCCCGCAACGACACGGACTTCAAGGCTCAGGTGAACCGTTACAAGTACGCCGAACGTTACCCCGAGCATTCGCGCGAACACTACCGCCGGCAGGCTGAAACCTGGCTGGCCGAACTGGAAGGATTGCTGGCGCAGCGGCCCTTCCTGCTGGCCGATCACCCAAGTCTGGCCGATGCCGCGTTGATGCCCTTGCTGCGCCAGTTCGCCGGGGTCGAACCGCAATGGTTCGTCGAGGCCGCTTATCCGCGCCTGCGCCGATGGTTACAAGGATGGCTGGCGTCGGAGCTGTTCACGGCGATCATGGCCAAGCAGCCCTGAGCGCCAATCACTCGAACAGCTTCAGGTCCGAGGGCGCGTCCTGCGCCAGGGTCTGCACCGTGTCGCCGAGCCTGCCGCTGCGCGGGTCTCGGTGCATCACCACGATCTGGTTGCTCTTCTGGTTGGCCACCAGCAGGAACTTGCCACTGGGGTCCAAGGCGAATTCCCGGGGATGATCGCCTTCCACCGAGCGACGCTGCACCAGGGTCAGGTGGCCATCCTCGGGATCGACGGCATAGACCACGATCTGGTTGGCGGTGCCACGGTTGCTGACGTAGAGAAACCGCCCATCGTCCGACAGGTGCAGCCCTGCAGCGGCCTTCGCCGCCGGGTCGGCGCTGTCGGTGAGGGGCAGGCGCTGGCGTTCTATCAACTCGACCTGACGGACATCGAACATCACCACTTCGGCGCTCATTTCCAGGGTGAGGTAGGCATGCCGGCCTTTGGCATCGAACAGCAGGTGACGCGGCCCGCTGCCCGGCGGCAGCGTGACCGATGCCGGAGTGGCGGGGGTCAATGGCCGATCGCTGCTGGCGCCGTCGTAGCGATAGATGAAGACCTTGTCGGCGCCCAGGTCACTGGCATACAGGTGGCTGCCATCGGGGGAGCGCACCACCGAATGCACATGGCCACCGCGCTGGCGCTCAGCATTGACCTGGCTCGGCGCATGCCGCAATTGCTGTTGCACCTTGCCCAGCTTGCCGTCGCGGTCCACTGCAATCACCACCAGGCTGCCACCGGGGTCGGGGGCCACGGCGTAGTTGGCCACGAACAGGTAGCGTTCATCCTGGCTCAGGCTGGCGTGGGTCGGCTCATCGCCGTGGCTGGGCACCTGTCCGAGCGGTTCGAGCTCGCCGTCGCTGCCCACCGCATAGCTGCTGACATGACCTGCACGCGTCTCGTTGACGGTGAACAGCTGCTTGTGGTCTTCGGACAGCACCAGCCAAGACGGGCTGTCGGCCTCGATCACTTGCAGCGGCTGCTGTTCGATGCGCCCGGTGTCGGTGTCGAAGGCATAGCGATACAGGCCCTTGCTGGCGCCGTCGGTGTAGCTGCCCACCAGCAACGTGGCAGCCTGCGCGGTGACGCCCAGACCCATGAGACTAACGATCAGCAGGCGCTTCCAGTTCCGGTTCATCTTCGTCCTCATCGGGGGCGCGAAAGGCACTCATCAACACCAGGCGGTGTTCAGCTTCGGCATCGGCCAGCAACCAATCGTTCCCCTCGGCGCGGGCGGCGGCGACCTGCTCGGCACTGAACGTCCAGCGGCGCAGTTGGCGACCGTCCATGCACTCGACCACCAGGCCGGTGCCGTCGCAGGTGAAGTCAAAGGCATGCAGGCCGTCGATCAGCAGCATGTCGCAGGATTCGAGAGCGGTAGCGAGAGCGGGCATGGGAACCACCTAGGGCGAAAAAAGGCGGCCAGTATATCGCCCCGGCCGCCTGCCCGCCCCTGGCTCAGTGGGCGAAGATCGAGCCGCCCGGCTTGCCCGCCATCTTCTGCGGCTTGATCAGGAAACGCGCCAGTGCCGGCAGCAGCCACAGCGCCCCGAACATGTTCCACAGCAGCATGAAGGTGAGCATCAGGCCCATGTCGGCCTGGAACTTGATCGCCGAGAAGATCCAGGTGCACACCCCGATGGCGAGGCACAGACCGGTGAACAGCACGGCCTTGCCGGTGGAGCGCAGGGTTTCGTAGTAGGCCTCCTGCAACGGCAACCCCGCGCGCAGGAAGCTTTCCAGGCGGCTGTAGATGTAGATGCCGTAGTCCACCCCGATGCCCACGCCCAAGGCCACCACCGGTAGCGTCGCCACTTTCACGCCGATGCCCATGAAGGCCATCAGGGCGTTGCCCAGCACCGAGGTCAGCACCAGCGGCAGGACGATGCACAGGGTCGCGGCGAAGGAACGGAAGGTGATCAGGCACATCACCGCCACACACAGGTACACCAGGATCAGGATGGTCAGCTCGGCCGACTTGATCACCTCGTTGGTGGCCGCCTCGATGCCGGCGTTGCCGGCTGCCAACAGGAACTGCAAGCCGTCACGATCATGCGCCTCGGCAAAGGCCTTGGCGGCGGCGGTGACCCGTTCGAGGGTCTCGGCCTTGTGGTCGTTGAGGAACACCAGCACCGGGGCCAGCGAGCAGTTGGCGTTGTACAGCCCGTCGGCACGGGCGATGGAGTTGTTGAGGATGTCCGGGTTGCGCGACAGCGTCTCCCACTTCAGGCTGCCTTCGTTCATGCCCTTGATCACCTGCTTGGACACGGTCACCAGGGAGATGGTCGACTGCACGCCGGGGGTGTTGTCCATCGTCCACATCAACTCGTCGATGGGCGCCATCGTCTCGTGCACCGAACAGCGCTCGGCGGCGGTCTTGACCATGATCACCAGCACATCGGAACTGGTGGAGTAGTTGCCGATCATGAAGCGGTTGTCCAGGTTGTAGCGTGAGTCGGGACGCAACTCCGGCGCGCCCTGGTCGAGGTCGCCGATCTTCAGGTTCTGGCTGTACCAGAGCCCACCCGCGAAGGCCAACAGCGCCAACCCGATGGACACTGGCGCCACCTTGGGGCTGGCGAAGCTCGACAGCAGGCGCCAGAACGGGTGCTCGCAGACCGCATCCTTCTTGCTGCGGGCGATGGCCTTCTGGCTGATACCGACGTAGCTGATGGCCACCGGCAGCAGGATCAGGTTGGTGAAGACGATCACCGCCACGCCGATCGAGGCGCCAATGGCCAATTCGCGGATCACGCCGATGTCGATGATCAGCAGGGTGATGAAGCCCACGGCGTCGGCGAGGATGGCGATCATCCCCGGCAGGAACAGTTGGCGGAAGGTGCGTCGGGCGGCGGTCAGGGCGTTATCGGCGTCGCTGGACTGCAGGGCGATGCCATTGATCTTCTGCACCCCGTGGGAAATGCCGATGGCGAAGATCAGGAACGGCACCAGCATCGAATACGGATCCAGGCCGAAGCCTACCGCATGCATCAATCCCAGTTGCCAGACCACCGCCACCAAGGTGGTGATGAGCACGGCGATGGTGCTGCGGATGCACCAGGTGAACCAGTACAGCAGTGCCCAGGTGATCAGCAAGGCGATGCCGAAGAACATCGCCACCATCACCAGGCCGTCGATCAGATCGCCGACCTTCTTGGCGAAGCCGACGATATGGATTTTCACGTTGGGGTTCTGTGCCTGGAACTTGTCGCGGATTTTCTCTTCCAGTTGATGCGAGAACTTCTGGTAGTCCAGCCGGGTGAGCGTGCCGGGGTCCTGCGGGTCGGGGAAAGTCTCCAGCAGCGGGATGTCGATGATGCTCGACTTGAAATTGTTGGCCACCAACCGGCCGACCTGCCCGGACTTGAGCACGTTGTCGCGCAGGGTGTCGAGGCTGTCCGGCGAGCCATCGTAGGTATTGGGGATCACCTCTCCGCCGGAGAAGCCTTCCTCGGTCACTTCGCTCCAGCGCACGCTGGGGCTCCACAGCGACTTGAGCCCGGCGCGGTCGACGCCGGGCAGGTAGAACACCTCGTCGTTTATCTGACGCAGGGTCTCCATGTAGTCCTTGTCGAAGATGTCACCGTTGACGGCCTCCACCGAGATGCGCACGGTGTTGCCGAGATTGGCCAGGTCGTCGCGGTGCTCCAGCATCTGTTCGATGAAGGGGTGCTGCAGCGGGATCATCTTCTCGAAGCTGGTGGACGGGCGGATCTGCGTGGCCTGCCAGAACAGGAACATGCTGACCACCACGCACAGTGCGATGACCACCGGGCGATTGTTGAAGATCAGCCGCTCGAGCAGGGTGGCCTTGTCGTTATGGTGCATGTCGAGCTTCTCCGGACGGTTCATGGCTGCACCTCATCGGCACCTTCGGCACTGGCCAGATGCACCCCGCCCTGCCCCACCAGCAGCAGGCGGTCGCTGCTCAGGCCACTGACACCGGCCAGGGCCAGACGGTCGGCGCGGTTGTAGAGGCTGAAGGTCTGGCCGTCGTCGCGGCTGCGCAAGACGCTGCCACCGTTGCCCACCACCACCAGGCTGCCGTCGCCCAGCAACGTGGCGTTGGCCAGGCCGAATTCCAGCGGCCCGCGTGGGGTCTGCACGTCGATGGCGTGCCAACTGTCGCCGAAGTCGGTGGAGCGCAGCAGGTTGCCCCGCAGCCCGAAGGCCAGCAGGGTACGCGGCTGGGCGGTGCCGATCACACCGAACAGCGAACCTTCATAGGGGCTTTGCACCGGCGTCCAGGTCAGGCCGTCGTCACTTGAGCGGAACATGCTGCCTTGCTCGCCGACGATGAACAGGCCAGCGTCCTTGACCTGGGTGATGGCATTGAGGTGCATCTGCTCGGGGTTGTCCAAGCGCTCGCCCACATCCTGCCAGTGCTGGCCACCGTCGGTGGTTTCCAGCAGCGCACCGTAGGCGCCGACGGCGAAGCCATGCAGGGCGTCGATGAAGCGCACATCCAGCAGCGGCGCTTCGCGGGCGAGGTCCTCGAACTGCTTGTTCCAGGTCGCGCCGCCATCGGTGGTGGCAAGGATCTGCGCATCATGCCCCACCGCCCAGCCGCGCTTGTCATCGAGGAAGAACACGGCGGTGAGCAGTTGCCGGGTCGGCACCCGGGCTTGGCTCCAGGTCTTACCCTGGTCATCGGAAAACAGGATGTGGCCGCGATCACCGACCACCACCAGACGCGGCCCGGCATGGGCAGAGTCGATCAGCAGACTGCGGCTGGCCTTGGCCGACTCCACCGAGTATTCGGTGGCGGCGGCCGCCTGCGCGGTGTCTGTCCATGTGCCCAGCGCTACTAGTGCGCTGGCCGTCAACGCCAAGGCTGCGCGCCTGACATCCACCCTCAGCCATTCCCTCATCACCGCCCCCTGTTGTGTTCTTGTAGTGGGTCAATGCCTTGCAGGTCCTGTGAAAAACCTTGATCCAGAGCCCTGCGATAGCGTGGGGCGATCCTATCGGGGAACTTCGCGCGGACACAACGGGCGGGACGTTATGTTTTGTTATGCCCGCAACATGGCACCTAGACGCGACAAGGCCGCCTCCCAATGGTTGCGGAGACGGCCTTGTCGTCACGCATCAAGCCAGGCTCTTGCTCACCACCTCATACACATCGCTGGACAGCTCACCGGAAGCGAGAATCCGCTCCAGCTCGCCCTTCATCAGCGCCTGACGCGCGGCATCGTACTTGCGCCAGCGGGTCAGGGGCGAGAGTTGACGCGAGGCGATCTGCGGGTTGAGGGCGTTGAGCTCGATCACCAGGTCCGCCAGGAAGCGGTAGCCCGAACCGTCGGCGGCGTGGAAGTTGACCAGGTTCTGCCCGGCGAAGGCGCCGACCACTGCACGCACCCTGTTCGGGTTCTTCAAGGTGAAGGCTGGGTGCTGCATCAACGCCTTGACCCGCGCCAGCGCGCCCGGAAGGCTGCTTGCCGCCTGCACGCTGAACCACTGGTCCATGACCAGCGGGTTGTCCTTGAAGTGCTCGGCGAAGGCCTCCAGCGCCTTGGCGCGCTCGACTTCGAACGGCGAGTTGACCAGTACCGCCAGGGCGGTCAGGCGTTCGGTCATGTTGTCGGCGTGCTCGAACTGCTCGAGGGTCGCTTCCAGCACCTGCGGTTTGCCAGTGAGCATCAGGTACGACAGCGCGATGTTCTGCAGGCTGCGGCGGGCGAAGTGCTCGGCCTCGGCCACATAGGCGGTGTTGCGCGACACCTCGCGGTGCGCCTGATAGCGCGCCCAGAGCGCATCGAACAGTTGCTCGGCGATCTGCCTGCGGGCGAACTCGCGGGCCGCATGAATCGCGTCGACATCCGCCACCTGGCTGATTTCGGTCAGGTACGCCTCGCCCGGCAGCGACAGCATCTCGGCGACCATGGCCGGATCCAGCGACGCGTTGCCCAGTACCGTACCCAGGGCGGTCATCAGCCGAGGGTCGAGTTTCAGCGCTTCGCCGCGCTGATGCTGACCGATCAACTCCTGCAACACCTGCACGGCCAACTGCTGTCCCGCCTCCCAGCGGTTGAAACCGTCGCTGTCGTGCTGCATGAGGAACATCAGCTGGTCGCGGTCGTAGGGGAAGCTCAGCTTCACCGGCGCGCTGAAACCGCGCAGCAGCGAAGGCAGCGGCTTGGCAGCGATGCCCTGGAAGGTGAAGGTCTGCTCGGCTTCGGTCACCGCCAGCACGCGGTGGGTGCCAGTGGGTTGCGCCTCGCCGAGCACTTGCAGCGGCAGGTCGTTGCCTTGCGCATCGAGCAGACCGAGCGCCACGGGGATCACGAACGGTCGTTTCTCGGCCTTGTCCGGGGTCGCCGGGCAGCTCTGGCGGAAGGTCAGGCTGTAGGTCTGGGCGCCAGCGTCATAGGCCTCGCTGACCTCCAGGCGCGGCGTTCCCGCCTGGCTGTACCAGCGTTTGAACTGGGTCAGGTCGACGCCGTTGGCATCTTCCATGGCCTTGATGAAATCGTCGGTGGTCACGGCCTGGCCGTCATGACGGTCGAAATACAGGTCGCTGCCTTTGCGGAAACCCTCGGCGCCCAGCAGGGTGCGGACCATGCCGACCACCTCGGCCCCCTTCTCGTAGACGGTCAGGGTGTAGAAGTTGGAGATTTCGATGAAGCTGTCCGGACGCACCGGGTGGGCCATGGGGCCGGCGTCTTCGGCGAACTGGTGGGTGCGCAGGTAGGCGACGTCTTCGATGCGCTTGACCGTGCGCGAGTTCATGTCGGCACTGAACTCGGCATCGCGGAACACCGTGAAGCCTTCCTTGAGCGACAGTTGGAACCAGTCGCGGCAGGTCACGCGGTTGCCCGACCAGTTGTGGAAGTACTCGTGGGCCACCACCCCTTCAACACGCTGGTGAGCGGCGTCGGTCGCCGTCTCGGCGCGCGCCAGCACGCAGCTGGAGTTGAAGATGTTCAGGCCCTTGTTTTCCATGGCGCCCATGTTGAAGTCGTTGACCGCGACGATCATGAAGATGTCCAGGTCGTACTCGCGGCCATACACCTCTTCGTCCCAGCGCATGGACTTCTTCAGGCTGACCATGGCGTGCTGGCACTTATCGATGTTCTCGGGTTCGACGTAGATGCGCAGCGTCACGTCGCGACCGGACTGACGGGTGAAGCTGTCCTCGACGCACCACAAGTCGCCCGCTACCAGGGCGAACAGGTAGGCGGGCTTTCTGAACGGGTCTTCCCAGGTGGCCCAGTGGCGCCCGTCTTCGGCCGGACCGCTGTCGACCGGGTTGCCGTTGGACAGCAGCACCGGGTAGCGATGCTGTTCGGCGATCACCGTGGTGGTGAAGGTGCTCATCACATCCGGGCGGTCGAGGTAATAGGTGATCTTGCGAAAGCCCTCGGCTTCGCACTGGGTGCAGAACATGCTGCCGGACTTGTACAGCCCCTCCAGCGCAGTGTTGCTTTCCGGGTGGATCTTGACGCTGGTGTCGAGGGTGAAGCGCTCGGCTTTGGGCTGCAGCGTCAGGCTGTCGTCATCGAGTTGATACTCGCCGGCGTGCAGTTCCTGATCGTCCAGCGCGGCGCGCAGCAACTCCAGGTGCTGGCCGTCGAGCACCAGCGGCGGCAGGCCGGCGCCGCGCTCAGGGTTGCGTCGCATGACCAGTTGCGCGTGCACCAGGCTGTGGTCTTCGAACAGCTCGAAGGTCAGGTGCGTCTCGTCGATCAGGTACTCGGGGGCCTGATAGTCCTTGAGGTAGATCACTTGCGGTTGTTCGGTGCGCATGCTGACGATCCTTTTACTGGAGCACGGCCAGCTGATAAGCCGTGTACTTGCGAATGTTGATCACGCCGGTGTCGAAGATCAGGTATTGACCCTTGATGCCCAGCAACGTGCCCTCGACCACCGGGTCCTTGTCCAGGTTGAAGCTGACGATCTTCTTCGGGTAGGCCTGGACCGGATAGCGCATCTGCACCACCTCGGCATCGGCCAGCGGCTGGATCGCCTGCAGACCGAACCGTGCCTGCAGCCCGCGCAGGCCCTCGGCGCAGGCATCGAAGATCTGCTCGCGCACGGCCGGCAAATCGAGTAACTCGGCATCGCCCTTGAGCAGGGTGCGCCAGTTGGTGCGGTCCGGCACCTGGCTGCGCAGCAGGTCTTCGACCAGCCCGGACTGCTGGCGCGTGGCAACGCGCAGGATCGGCAACGCCTGGCTGGCGCCCTGGTCGAGCCAGCGGGTGGGCAGTTGGGTGGCGCGGGTGATGCCGACCTTGATGCCCGACGAGTTGGCCAGGTAGACGATGTGGTCGGTCATGCAGAACTGCTCGCCCCACGACGGTTCACGGCAGGTGCCGGCGTCGTAGTGACAGCGCTCCGGCGCCATGATGCAGAGGTCGCACTGCGCCAGCTTGGTCATGCAGGGGTAGCAATAACCCTGGCTGAAGCTGGTCTTGGTGCGTTTACCGCAATGACTGCAATGAATCGCGCCCAGGTACTCCAGGCGCAGGGTCTGGCCGATCAGCGGATTGACCGGCACCTGCTGTTCGCCAAGGCGAAAACTGTACTGCACCACCGGTGCGTCCAGGCGCACCGCCATCTTGCTCAGAGAGCCACGAGCGAGTTCGATCAATGTACCGAGTCCGACTTGAACAGAATGTTGGGGATCGGCGCAGACTTGGACGCGCATTCCTGGGCGCCCATGTAGCCGGTGCGCTGCTCCTCGGGCAGGTTGCTGGCCTCCCAGGCGATCATGGCCTGCAGCGACAGCTCTTTCTGCTCGGCGGTGAGCTTGCGGCCATCGGACCATTTGCCGATCTCCACGGCCGTCTTCAGGCTCTGGTAGATCTCCGGTGTGATGTTTTCGATCATTTGCGCGAAAGTGGACATGAACGTCTCCTGAATCAAGCCGACAGTTTACGCCGGGCCAGCAGCCCACCCAAGAGGCCGCTCAGGCAACCGATGAGCAGGCCGCCGACATGGGCGGCATTGGCGATCTGGCCGAAACCGAGCTGACCGACGACGCCGCTCAGGCAGACCACCAGCCAGATCAGCATCATTGCCAGGACGCCGCGAGGCAGTTCGAACAGCGGGTGCGGCGCCAGGCGCTGGTACAGCCAGAGGTAGCCGAGCAGGCCGTAGAGCACACCGGAAAGCCCGCCGAACAGGTTCGGGCCGCCGATGACATGCTGGGCCAGGTTCGACACCCCGCCGAACACCAGCGTCAGGGCCAGCAGCGTCCATGGGCCTTGGCGCAGCTCGATGCGCCGCCCCAGTTCCCAGTACCACATGCCGTTCATCAGCAGGTGCAGCACGCCGAAGTGCACGAAGATGGGTGAAATCAGCCGCCACCACTGACCCTCGCCGAGGCTCTGGGCCAGGGGCACGAAGTACAGGTAATCGCCCTGCACCTGGTAATCCTGGAAGGTGAACCCGCTCAAGGTGGCGAGGTTGTCGCCAAGGCCGGTCAGGCCTGCCACCACCAAGCACAGCAGCAGCACGGCGACGGTGACCTTGCAGGCGCGGGCCTGAGCCTTGAGCGAGAGCGCTGCGTTGTCCTGGGCCGGACGTTCGGGCGTGGCGAGTGCATGCAGGTCGGCGTAGCCTTCGCGATAGCGGCGGTACAAGTCCAGCACCTGCTCAGCCAGTTCCGGCGGTGCCCACAGCACTTGATCGCTGCCCTCTTCCACCACCCGGTGCGGCACCTGCAACTGCTGGAGCAAGGTCACGAAGCCGCCCAGGTCGACCGACAAGGGCAGGCGCAGCACTTCGACCACGTTCATTGGCCGGCCTGCGGACGGTCGACATCGACCCAGACGAACTTGTGCGGGTCGATGCGGGTTTCCGCATCCAGCCGGTAGGCCACCAACTTGCCGTACAGCACTGCGCTGTAGTCCAGGCAGGCCAGGTTGGGGCGGATCGGCGCGGGATGACCGCTGCGCCAGTAGTGGCCGACGAACAGCAAGGGCTCGTCTTCGGCATACCTCAGCAAGGCATTCTTCTGGCTGTGACTGAGCGGCGCGCGGGCCACTTCTTCGGGCAGAGCGTCAGGCTGGAACACGATGTCACCATAGGTCTGCGGGTCTTCCTCCCAGAACTTGGTGCGGAAGAACGCGCGGGTCAGGCCGTCGCCACCGGTCAGGGTCAGACCGCCGGGCAGGCGCATGTCGGTGCCGCGCAGCAAGCGGTTGCAGGCGGTCGCGGCGAAGCTGCCGGACACTGCCGAGGCCTGCACGAAGTGCGGATCGATACGTCCGTCCGGATGCTGGGCGCGCAATTGCGCGATCAGTGAGTGGTCCCAGCAGGCATGCACCAGCCGAAAGCGCTCGGCATCGATGAACAACGGCAGGGTGTAGAACCAGTGCAGGAAGTCGTGCCAGTCGCCCGGATGCTGGGCGAACTGCTCCAGGGTTTCGTCGATCAGGCGCGCGTGGCGCGGCGTGTGCTCGCGTACGAAGGTCTTGCCGCTGCCCGGCAGTGCCGGGGTTTCCCAGGCCAGGGCGTTGTACTCATGGTTGCCCATGATGCAGTGCGCCTGCCCCGCTTCGACCATGTCGTGGACGATGTGCAACGCCTCGCGAATGCGCGGGCCGCGGTCGACGATGTCGCCGAGGAACAGCGCCTGGCGCCGTGGGTGACGCCACACGCCACCCACGCGGTGGTAGCCGAGGGCGTCGAGCAGGCGTTCGAGGGTCTGCGCGCAACCGTGGACGTCACCGATGATGTCGAAACTGCGAGCCGGATCGAGCATCAGTCGTCCCTGCCGCCCAGACGGCTGCCCCAGCCGAGCTTGGTCCGGCAGACCTCGTAGTAGTTGTGCCCCAGCGGATGGATCAGGCGCAGCTTCTGCGACTTCTTGCTCACGGTGATGGTGTCGCCCGGTGCGCAGGTGAAATGGTTCTGGCCGTCACAGGACACCTGCGGGTAGATCTGCAGGTCCTTGGCCACCACGATCTTCAGCTCGCTGTTGCCGTCGACCACGATCGGCCGCCCGGACAAGGTATGCGGGTACATCGGCACGATGACGATGGCGTCGAGCTTGGGGTGCATGATCGGCCCGCCCGCCGACAGCGCGTAGGCGGTGGAGCCGGTGGGCGTGGCCACGATCAGGCCGTCGGCCTTCTGGCTGCAGACGAACTGGCCGTCGATGTAGATCTCGAACTCGATCATCCGCGTCGACTTGCCTGGGTGCAGCACCACATCGTTGAGCGCATCGCCCTGGCCGATGGCCTCGTGGTGACGGCGCACCTCGGCCTGCAGCAGGAAACGGTTCTCGACCAGGTAGTGACCGTCGAGCACCTCGGCGACTTTGGTCTCCAGCTCGTCGGGGCGAATGTCGGTGAGAAAGCCCAGGTTGCCGCGGTTGATGCCCAGCACCGGGATGTTATGGCGGGCCAGTGCGCGCGCAGCACCGAGCAGGCTGCCATCGCCGCCGACCACGATGACCAGGTCGCAGACCTCGCCCAGCAGCTTGCGCGACGAGGTCTGCAGGCCATGACCGGGCAGCACTTCGGCGATGGTGTCCTCGAGAATCACGTGCAGGTGGCGCTCGAGCAGGAATTTCTTCAGTCGGCGAATGGTGTCGAGCACCTGCGAGCTACCGAGGCGACCGATGATACCGATATTGCGAAATTGCTCCATGGGGCTCCTGCAAGGCTCTGCGGCGGGTGACGATGGCGCGATTATGGGCGAAACCCCTGGCCAGCAGCAAACGGCCATCGCCCCGGCATACAGGGCGTGGGTCAGCATGAGTGGCGCCGATCGAAGAAACTCACCGCTAGGATCAACGAAAAACTATCATCCGACGCGCTACAGTCCACAGCAGGCGCCAGCAAGAGCGCCTCACTGACCTGATGACGAGGATCGACCATGCTTTCATCCACCCCGACGCTGCACTACGCGCGCCTGTCCATCATCCTGCACTGGCTGATGCTGGTGCTGCTCGCCGCGGTGTACGCCTGTATCGAGTTTCGCGGTCTGTTCCCCCGGGACAGCGCCGAACGCGACCTGATCAAGAGCCTGCACTTCATGCTCGGCCTGACCGTGTTCGTGCTGGTGTGGCTGCGCCTGGCCATGCGCGTGATGCGTCCGACGCCGCCGATCCTGCCCCGGCCACCGGCCTGGCAGATCGGCCTGGCGCACCTGATGCACGCATTGCTGTATCTGCTGATGATCGGCATGCCGGTCGCCGGCTGGCTGATCCTCAGTGCAGCGGGCAAGCCTATCCCCTTCTATGGACTGGAGTTGCCCGCGCTGATCGGCAAGGACCCGGACCTGGCCAAGTTCATCAAGGGCTGGCACGAGCAGGTCGGCACTTGGGGCTACTGGTTGATCGGCCTGCATGCGCTGGCCGGCCTCTACCACCACTACGTGCGCCGCGACAACACGCTGCTGCGCATGCTGCCCTACAAGTAACCGCGGCGCCCCTGCAGGCCGCCGGTGTGAACGAAGATCAGGCGAGTGCCACGGGCAAAGCGCCCAGCCTCGACCTGCTCGCGCAGCGCCAGCAGCGCCTTACCGGTATACAGCGCCTCCAGGGGCACCTCGCTGTGGCGCTCGCTGGCGGCGATGAAGTCCAGCAGGGCGTCGTCGATCCGGGCGAAGCCCACGCGGCAAGCGGCGTGCAGGTGATAGCCCGAAGCGCCGACCAGCGCCGCGACGTTCTGCGCCGCGCCGTGGTCTTCGGGGACCGCCAGCGCACCGTGCACGGGATGCGCGCCCTGCTCGGCCTGCACCAGGCCAGCCAAGGTGGTGCCGGTGCCCACCGCCAGCCACCAGGCGTGATAGTCCGCCCAACCGAGTGCACCCAGCCCAGCACGGGCCTGCTCGACGATCTGCGCACACCCCACCAACCCGTCCTCGCCGGCGCCGCCTTCGGCGATGCAGTGCCAGCCTGGGTAGCGGGCCTGCCAGGGCCGCCAGAAGTCTTGATGGTGCCGCGCCCGATAACCGGCATAACCCAGCCAATGCAGCTGCATGCCGAACGCCTCCAAATCGCGAACCGTGGGCGTGTCCTGGCGATGACCACGCAGCAGCCCGGCGGTAGCGAAGCCGAAGCGGCGACCCGCGGCCGCGAGGGCGTGCAGGTGATTGGAGTGGTTGCCGCCCAGGCTGATCAGGCCAGGCGCACCGGCCTGACGTGCGCGTTGCAAAGGCCGCTGCAGCTTGAACCACTTGTTGCCGCTGATCAGCGGGTCGATCAGGTCCAGTCGCAGGATCGCGCACTCGACGCCCGCCTGCCCCAGCCAGGGCAGGCGCAGCGGGTGCAGCGGCGCGGAGGGAAGGTCTGCGAACATCGGGCGTCTCGTCGAACAGCGGCAAGGCGCCCAAGATTAACAGCTCAACGCCGGGTGGTTCGCCAACTGTGCGCATTACCCACATCGATGAAGCGCTCCAGCGTCGGGTGCAGCACCTCGGCGCTTTCGATCCACTGCATCACCTCGCGCTCGGCCAACACGCCTTGCCCGATCAGATCGAAAACATAGCCTTTGGCTGCGTCCACGGCAGCGATCTCGACATCGGCCAGATGGCGCATGTCGTTGAACAACCGTGGACCGCTGATCGCGGAAATCTCCCGCATGTACGCGGTGAAGCCGGGCTGATCGTGCAGTGGACGCTGTTCGGGCAACCGTGCTTGGTCGAAACGCCGAACGATTTCGGCCTGCATCGCGTCGAGCAACGGATTCCCTGCCAGGCTGGCGAAGTGGCTGTTGTTCGGCCCTTTGAGCATGAGCAGATAGTTTTCCACCACCGCGCCAACAGCCAGCTGTCCCGGCCGCAGGCTGATCGTTTCGAGCGGCTTGAGCAGGCGGTCGTCCATGTCCAGGTACACCCCGCCCAGTTCGAACAGCAAGCGGTAGCGCAACACGTCGCTGGCTGCAGCGTGATTACGCCACTGTGGTTGCAGAAAAGCGTCGAACACTCGCCCCTGAGCGCTGGCTTTGAACGGGGTATAGAACGCTTCGCCGGCCAGGCTGACGAATGTCGCGCCGGGGTAACGCAGACGCAGGCGGGTCAATTGCGTCAAGGTCCGCAGCCGCCCCCCCTCACCCAGAAAATGCACCTGCAGGCTGTAGCCGCTTTGTCGGGCCAACGCCACATTGGATTTGAGCGTGGCATCGTGGGCAGCGATCAGCGCAGCGGCGCTACCGATCCATATCTGATGAATGGCCTTGGGCACTGCCTCGCCCAGCGCCGCCGACTTGAGCATCGGCAATACCGGGCGATCGACGCACTCCAACTCGTAACGTGCCTGCTGGCGTTCGAGTTCACTGGGCAAGCGCGTGGGCCTGGTAACGCTGCGATGACGGGCGGCCAACGCATCGTATTCATAGAACAATCGGTTGTCGGCCGAATACCAGCGACAGGTATCCAGGTCGAAATACACCAATTGACTGCGCTGACCATCGTGCAGACGATGCTCGACACCATCGCGCACCTGACTGCTGTTGATCCCACGTAGATGCAGCAGTGCCGGTGCCCGCCCTACCGGCACCATCGGCATGCCGGCGCGCAGTTGCAGCTTCGGCATGACGTGCCAACGCGGCGAGCCAGCAATGCGCTCGACACGCGTATCAGGATTGGAAAACAGCGAACGGGCCAGCGGACCCTGACCGTCGCCCAGGTAGAAACGCGAGATGCCCTCCAGGCTGTCGTGTACCTCATAGACCCGGTAGTAGCGGCCGTCCAGCCGGACGTGGAGCTTGCCGTCGGCGGCAAACAGGCCTTCGCGTACTCCTGTTTCGATCCGCACCAGCCCGGACATGGCCGGTGAGCTCGGCACCGGCGTCAAGCTCAGACGCGCGCCCACCGACTGCAGACGTACCGGAGCCTGAGCGCGCGCTGCCGGGATCAGCGTGGGAAAACGGGCATTGGCCAGCCCGGTGATGCTGGTCAGGGCCTGTATCACGTATTCGCCTGCCTCTTGACGCTGGCCTTGAGCGTAGGCGGCATAGCCGTTGAACAGGTAGTAGCCTAACTCGGCCAGGTCTAATACCGTCATCACGCGCGCCGGAAACACCACGCTGAGCAGACGAAAAATCGCCACGGCGATTTCCAAGCCACGCTCAAGCGCCAGTTCTGCCTCGGATAAGGCCAAGCTGTCGGCTTCGGCAGCCAGGAAGGCGAGCCGATAATCGAAGACCTGCTGCGCGAGTGGCTTGTCGATCACGACCGAGGCGATCTGCGCTCCACCCTTGCCTTCGGCGATTAGCCGCAACAGGGGATAGACGGCAGCCTGCTGATGCTTGCCGAAACGCGACAGCCAGTACCGCAGCGTTGCCTGCCAGGCTGATGGCATGCCGATTCCCGCCAGTTCCTGGCGCAGTATCGCGACCAGCGCGCTGCGCGACTGGCAGCGCCTGAATGGCTGCCCAGACGGGTGATCCGGAAAATAGCAGAGGATGGAAGACTCACCACGACTGGAGAAGATCAGCACGTCCCGCAGCGAGTTACCACCGATCGCCAGGCCCTCCACCCGTGCGCCACTGCGTGGCGACTCGGAGGGCGCAAGCACCTCGAGCACTAGCCTATGCCCCGAGTCGTCGAGCACGCCACAGGCGTTGGCCAACAACGCATCCAGGCGCAACCGCGTTTCGAACTGCGACAGCGCAGCGGTGCGGCTCGCCTCGAACCCCGCCTGCGTGGTCGGCCGCATCGCATCGGTGAGCAACTGCGCATAGCGTCCAGGCAAATCGAGTTGCTGCCCCAGCGTCTCCAGATAGGACGCGTTCAGGCGTGCGGCCTGGACGAGCGTAAGGCCCTCGAACTGGACCTGCCAGGTGGCATCGGCACGTGCATGCATGCGCATCGCCAGGTACTCCACCAGCGTGCACTCGACCACGCTGGCTTGGA
The DNA here is from genome assembly GCF_047039205.1 of Pseudomonas sp. SC11. Classification (NCBI taxonomy): domain Bacteria; kingdom Pseudomonadati; phylum Pseudomonadota; class Gammaproteobacteria; order Pseudomonadales; family Pseudomonadaceae; genus Pseudomonas; species Pseudomonas sp. SC11. The sequence goes on from NZ_CP178183.1 coordinate 3,866,317, forward strand.
CATGCCCCCGCTCGGGCTCGACGCCGGGCGCAAGCTCCGAACCGACCCTCTCTGCTGAGAACTGTGTGATGGTGATCATCACCTTGACCTGCACCGGATCGATGGCCAAGCCGCGTGCGGCCAAGGCATCAGCAATGCGTTGACGGGCGAAGGTCTCGAAAGACGGCAGTGCCAGCCAAAAGCGCTCGGCCTGGGCCTGCTGTTCCAGTAGCGACAGAATCAACGTGTCCAACTGCGCCTGACGCGTGGCAGTGAGCTCGCGCAGGCCCATCGGCAACTGGGCACGCAACGCCTGTCGATGTGCAACGAAGGCCTGCACGTCGTGCAGTGCACGCGGGGGTGATGCATCCAGCCCCAGTTGCGGGTTCCACAGCGAAAGTCCGTTCGCCATCGCATTGCTGCGCCAGGCGGCGATCTGCTGCTCGGCCAGGGCTTCGAACGGGTTGTCGTCGATGGGCCGAGCGAACAGCTCGAAGCCACCGCCCAAGCGGGCGCGCTCGCCAAGGATCCGCGCTTGATCGACAGCGCCCAATCGACGCAGCAGCGCCTGCAACCAAGGCCCCTGCCCCGCCAATGCCATCGCCACCCCATGCAACGCCTCCTGCAAGTGCGCATGGGCTCGCACGAAACCGAAATAGCCGGTGCAATAGAGCACCGTGGTACCGGTCAGGGTCTGCCGTTCGGTCACTCGACCGAGCGCTGGCTGATAGCCCGCAGGCTCGGTGCACACCGCCATCACACCTGGCAAAAGCACCTCTTGGCCATCGCCCCAGGTCCGCGCGACCAGTGCATAGACACCGCGTCGGGTGCTGCGATCAACCAGACGCGGGTGCGCAACGATGTCCTCGACCAGCGTCACAGCCTCAGGCGCGATCCATCCAGCCGCTGCGAACAATTCCACGGTCTCGCGCAGGCTTTGGCGCACCTGAATCTGCAAGGCCAAGCGTCGACTGTTCTCGGACACGCGTTGCGGCACGTCCCAATAGGTGGATGCGTCAGCCGCCCAGCGCGCCGCGACACGCTGCACATCGATCGGCTGCAACGCCTCACGCAGTTGCTCCAGGGTCAGGCCAGGCAACGTCTCGGGCAACTGTACGGCATCGGCACGCAACGACAGCGCCGCGTCAGCCGGCTCGAAGTCGCCTGGCGCCGCCGGCTGCCCCTGACGAGCCTGTTGCAGCAACTCGAACAACGAACGGGCCGCGAGCACTGCGCGTTGCCCCGATTCATCGGCAGGGCCTAGCTGCAGCAGGTAGAGATCGAGGTCGAGCACGCCGGGCAGGCGGGCTTCGAACAAGGCACGGGCCGCCGTGTCGAGCGACGGCAGACCGTGGACGTCGGGCAGACCCTCTGGCAGTTGCGCCAGCAGCGCGGCGGACAGATCGAGCGAGGACATGAGGCACTCTCCAAGCGAAAAGCCTGGAGCTTGCCGAGGGCCCAACCGCCGCCGGTGCTAACTATGTAGAGCCCTCACAAGGCGGCGGCCAGCCGCGAACCTTGGTCAATGGCGCGCTTGGCGTCGAGTTCGGCGGCCACATCGGCGCCGCCGATCAGGTGTACCGATTGGCCCCTGGCCAGCAACCCGTCCTGCAGTTCGCGCAAGGGCTCCTGGCCGGCGCAGACGACCACATTGTCCACCGCCAGCACCTGCGGCTCGCCGTCAGCAATGCGTATGTGCAGGCCTTCGTCGTCGATCTTCAGGTAGTCCACGGCGTTGAGCATCTGCACCTGCTTGTTCTTCAGGCCGGTGCGATGAATCCAGCCAGTGGTCTTGCCCAGGCCGTCGCCGACCTTGCTCTTCTTGCGTTGCAGCAAGTAGACCTGCCGTGCCGGCGCCTGCGGCTCGGGGTGGATCCCCGCTACACCACCACGGGCGCGCAGATCGGTGTCGATCCCCCATTCGCGCCAGAACGCCTCTCGGTCGAGGCTGGTGGCGGTGCCAGCGTGCACCAGGTACTCGGACACATCGAAGCCGATGCCGCCTGCGCCAATCACCGCCACGCGCTCACCCACCGGCTTGCGCTCAAGCAGCACGTCCAGGTAGCTCAGCACCTTGGCATGCTCGATACCGGGGATGGACGGGGTACGCGGAGTAATACCGGTGGCCAGGATCACCTCGTCGAAACCGCCTGCCACCAGGTCGTCGACACCCACCCGCGTGTTCAAGCGCAGATGCACACCGGTCTGAGTCAGTTGGTGGGCGAAATAGCGCAGGGTTTCGTTGAACTCCTCTTTGCCCGGCACACGCTTGGCCACGTTGAACTGGCCACCGATCTCAGCTGCCGCGTCGAACAGGGTCACCTGATGACCGCGTTGGGCCGCCACGCTGGCCGCTGCCATCCCAGCGGGACCGGCGCCCACCACGGCGATGCGCTTGGCCACGGCCGCCGGCAGATAGTTCAGCTCGGTCTCGTGGCAGGCGCGTGGGTTGACCAGGCAACTGGTGAGCTTGCCACCGAAGGTGTGATCCAGGCAGGCCTGGTTGCAGCCGATGCACGTGTTGATCGCTGCCGCGCGCCCCTGCGCGGCCTTGTTGACGAATTCGGGATCGGCGAGGAAAGGCCTGGCCATGGACACCATGTCGGCGTCGCCCTCGGCCAGTACCCGCTCGGCCACCTCCGGGGTGTTGATGCGATTGGTGGTGATCAACGGGATGCCCACCGCGCCGCGCAGCTTGGCAGTGACCTTGCTGAACGCCGCCCGCGGCACCTTGGTGGCGATGGTCGGGATCCGTGCCTCGTGCCAGCCGATACCGGTGTTGATCAGCGTTGCGCCCGCCTGCTCGATGGCCTTGGCCAGTTGCTCGATTTCCGCCCAGTCGCTGCCACCTTCGACCAGGTCGAGCATCGACAGGCGGAAGATGATGATGAATTCGCGGCCCACCGCTTCGCGCACCCGGCGCACGATCTCCACCGCCAGGCGCATGCGGTTCTCATAGCTGCCACCCCAGCGGTCGGTACGCTGGTTGGTGCGGGCGGCGAGGAACTGATTGATGAAGTAGCCTTCCGAGCCCATCACCTCGACCCCGTCGTAACCCGCGTACTGGGCCAGGCGCGCGCAGTTGACGAAATCGCCTATCTGCTTCTCGATGCCCTCTTCGTCCAGCGCCTTGGGCTTGAACGGGTTGATCGGCGCCTGGATCGCACTCGGGGCGACCTGACGGGGACTGTAGGCGTAGCGTCCGGCGTGCAGGATCTGCAAGCAGATCTTGCCGCCTGCGGCATGCACCGCGTCAGTGACCAGACGATGCTGTTCGGCCTCCTGTTCGGTGCTGAGCTTAGCGGCACCGGCGTACACGCCGCCTTCGTCATTCGGTGCGATGCCGCCGGTCACCATCAGACCGACGCCGCCGCGCGCACGCTCGGCAAAATAGGCGGCCATGCGCTCGAAGCCGCCGGGACGCTCTTCCAAGCCGGTATGCATGGAGCCCATCAGGGTGCGGTTGCGCAGTACAGTGAAGCCCAGGTCGAGAGGGGCCAGCAGGTGGGGATAGTGTTGAGCGGCCATGGAGGTCTCCACAGAGGGCATGATCACGGAATGCGGGCGCCTCGTTCGGGCCCCGTCGGTTGTCTGGCAGTGACATTAAACAGGCGTTTGAACGGGCTCAATGATCGAAACTGACAATTCGTTGATCCTGACGTGCAGCACGACTACCCTAGGACACCGTCCTTTCAAGGTGCCGTATCGCTTCATGCGCAAACTTCTGGCAAGCGCCCTGGCGCTGGTGATGATCGCCGCCCTGTGTGGCTACGCGTTCTGGACCCAGCAGCGCCCGGAAGGCCACTACCTCTCCGACCTGCGCATCGAGCGGGGGCTCGACCAAGGCGTGCCTGGCGATCGTGGCAATCTGCTGGGGATCGAGCCGCTGCTCTACCCTAGCGACTACCAAAACCTCGAACGCCTGCACCGCAAGCTCTCGGCTTACCTGAGTCAAGCCCGTGATCAGGGCCTGGTCAGCTCGCGCACGGTGGTGGTGCTGCCCGAGCACATCGGCACCTGGCTGTGGGCGCGCGGCGAGAAGAACGAGCTGTACCAGGTCACTCGCTTGCGCGACGCCTGGCAGTGGCTGGAATTGAGCAACCCCTTGCACTACGGCCTGGCCATGCTGGCCGCGACCGGCGGCGACCGTCGCTCAGACGCGCATCTGCGCATGAAGGCGCGGCAGATGGCGGCCGACTATCAACAGCTCTTCGGCGGTCTGGCCCGCGAGTTCGGCGTCACCCTGGTGGCCGGCTCCATCGTGCTGCCAGCGCCCTACGTCGAAGAGGGCCGACTCAAGGTCGGCAGCGGCCCGCTGTACAACAGCAGCCTGGTGTTCGCCAGTGACGGCTCGCCGCTTGGGCAACCGCAGTTGCAGCAGTATGTCGACAGTGAAGCACGGCGTTACATCGACGATGGCCAGTCACGCCCATTGCGCGTGCTGCAGACCCCGGCCGGACGCCTGGGGGTGCTGGTCGGCAGCGACAGTTGGTACCCGCGCAACCACGAACAACTGGTGCGCCAATCGGCACAATTGATCGCCAACCCCGTATTTCTCAGCGGCAAGGGCAGTTGGCAACAACCGTGGCGGGGCAATCGCCATCAAGCTGCGGCGGCCGAGTTGCCGCTGGCCAAGGGCCAGACCAGCGAAGAGATGGCGTGGCACCAGTTGACCCGAGCGGCCAACCCTGGCCTGCCCAGCCTCAGCGTGTTCATGCGTGGACAGTTCTGGGAGCTGGGCAGCGACGGCCAGGGTTTCGCCAACCAGGCAGGCGAGCAGTTGATGGGCCGACCGAGCCCGGGCGCGCGCCTGCTGAACCTGTGGCTGTAGATTGATGCGCGAGCGCGTGCGCCTGGGTGATCTGTCAGTCGGATTCGTCCAGCCTTTGACCCAAGCCATGCGTGAACTGGGCCATGATCCGGCACCCTTGCTACAGCGCTACGGCCTGGATGCACCGCGCCTGGATGAGGCCGGGGCACGCCTGTCGATCCCGCGCTACATGCACCTGGGTCATGCGGCCATCGAGCTGTGTGGCGAGCCGGCGCTGGGTCTGCACATGGGCCGCCTCAGCCGGCTGGCGCAGGCAGGCCTGGCCGGAGTGACCGCCGCGCAGGCACCGACCGTGCGCGAAGCGGCGCGCACACTGCTGCGTTTCGAGCCACTGTATGCCGCCAACTACCGGGGCAGCTCTGCGTTCATCGAAGACCCACAGGGCGCCTGGCTGCGGTTCTACTCGATCAGCCCCTACAACGCCTATAACCGCTTCGTCGTCGACTCGGTGCTTTCCGGGTGGCTGGCGCAACTGTCAGCCGTAACGGGCACACCCGCCATCGCTGACCGTTTGGACATCGAGTTCGAAGCGCCTGCGTACTGCACCCAGTATCAAAGCCTGTGCAGTGCGCCCGTGCAGTTCGATGCCGGCTGCAATCAACTGCACCTTGCCCACGAGGTGCTCGATGCGCGCAATCCGCAGCACTGCCCCAGCACCTGGCGACATTTGCTGCAACTGTGCGAGGCCGAGTGGGTACAGCGCACCCGTGTGCGCAGCCTGAGCGAGCGCATCATTCATCTGCTGGGCCCCTTGCTCAGCGGTGGACGCGAGCCTGACTTGGAGCAGGTGTCGCAACAGTTGCACATGCCCAGTTGGACCTTGCGGCGCAAGCTCGCTGAAGAGGGCACGAGTTTCCGTAGCCTGCTCAACGACACACGACGCGACCTCGCGCAGACCTACATCCGCGATACCGCGCTGGCCTTCGGGGAGATCGCCTATCTGTTGGGGTTCGCTTCGGCAGAGGCCTTCCAGCGCGCATTCAAGCGCTGGACGGGCCTGACGCCGGGGGAGTTTCGCCGCCAGCAGCGGCGAATGGGTTAAAGCTCGGTGGCGTCTTCTGCCTGCTCGGGGATGTCCAGTTCGTACGCCTGGAACTCGAGCAACTCTTCCTGATAATCGTCCATGGGCCTGCGTCCTCTCGCTCATCTTCTCGTCTGTGGCCGTCACGCTAAGCGGGCCAGGTTAAAACATCATGACAAACATATGAGCGAGGACATCAGCGAGAGGTTCACTCGCTCTGTTGCAGCGGTGCGGTCTGCTCGTCGCTGGCGGGCGCTGGAGACTGCACCTGGAGGGGCGCGGGATCGGCCGGCGGCGCCACGGGCTGGGAACCTTGACTGTCGTCGAGGGCTGGGGCTGCCGAGGTCTGATTCGCCGTAGGCACCGGTGCAGGCGCGACTGGACTTTGCGGGACCGCCTGGACGGGGCTGACCGGTGCCGCCGCCGCTGCCGGAGGATTGGCCGGTGTCAGCCCCACGGGCTCCGGCAGTCCCAACACCTGCGCAGGTTGTTGCGCCTTTGGTGCTTCGGCCTGCGGCTCGAGCCTGCTCGACGTGCGCGGCTTGGGCAGGTAGTTCTCCACCAACGCGAAATAGCGGTCGTAGAACTGCGGCGAGGACACGGTTTCGCTGGCGACCTTGACCATGGAATCGTCGGTGGAGCCGATAGGCATCGACAACGAGCCCAGCACGCCCACACCGACACTGGCCGAGGTGTTGGATTTCTTCAGGGCGTAGCGGTCCTGCAAGGCGTTGGCGAAGATGGTCGAGCGCTGCTCGTCGTTGCTGTCCGGCACGCAGGTGATGTTGAAGCTGATCTGCAGATGGTTCTCGGCGTTCTGCTGGAAACTCTTGTTGCCTGCCACCTGATTGGCATCGCTGCTGGTGATGATGTAGCCCTGGCTCAGCAAGGCTCGGCGCGCGGCCTCGCATGAACCGGCCTCCCCCACCGCGAAGGTGCGCGAGAAGGTGCCTGAGTCGGCGAAGTTTTCATGCTCGTAGACCGCTGCCTTCTTCGTGGCGCAGCCGGCGAGGCCCGCCAGCGTCAGGGCCAGCCCGAGCGCTACGCAGACATTAGATCTGGACATTGTCGATTCCGGGTAAACGAATGGGGCGTATTGTGCAACACATCCCTCGATGGCAGGAACCGCCGGTCGATGAAGATGCGTTCAGCATCGCACCTGCAAGGTTTTGGCCAGGCCTCTAATGGCAGGCACAAAAAAAGCGACTCTCAGGTCGCTTGATTTGAGCTTCGAGGCGTTCAGTGACCTCGAGGCGAATATGGCGCAGCGGACGGGACTCGAACCCGCGACCCCCGGCGTGACAGGCCGGTATTCTAACCGACTGAACTACCGCTGCGTATCGCACAGGCCATGGCCTGTTTGAAACTGGGATCTGCTCGCCGGCGCAAGACGCTGGCGTTGCAGGCACAAAAAAGGCGACTCGTTTCATCGCCTTGATTGCCGCCTCGAAGAGTTCTAGGGCTTCGAAGCATAAGATGGCGCAGCGGACGGGACTCGAACCCGCGACCCCCGGCGTGACAGGCCGGTATTCTAACCGACTGAACTACCGCTGCGTATCTCACAGGCCGAGGCCTGCTTGAAACTAGGATCTGGCCTTAAGGATTTGCCTTATGACCACGGACCGGTGAATCTCACCCATCCGTTGAAGAAGTGGCGCAGCGGACGGGACTCGAACCCGCGACCCCCGGCGTGACAGGCCGGTATTCTAACCGACTGAACTACCGCTGCGCATAGTGGACTTGCGTCCTGTTCCTCTCTGCTGGAAAGCTTCGTTGGAAGCGTTCCGGTCCAGGAACTCTCAGGAAGTGGTGGGTGATGACGGGATCGAACCGCCGACCCTCTGCTTGTAAGGCAGATGCTCTCCCGGCTGAGCTAATCACCCCCGCGATGTTGCTTGTTGCGTTTGCTTCGCTGAGGCCGCGAAATTTACGCAGGTGCCGAAGCTAAGTCAATAGCCCTGTTGAGTTTTTTTCAAAAACAGCGAAAAGCTTCAAGCCGCAAGTGACGAGAAAAAGCCTGATCGCATGTGAACGCGCCGGCAGGCTCGACAGCGCTCCTACTTGTAGCTTGCCGCTTAAAACTTGCCGCTCAGTTGTAGATCATCTTGCGGGTCATGCCGCCGTCGACCACGAACTCCTGGCCGGTGACGAAGCTGGCCTGACGCGACAGCAACCAGGCCACCAGCGCAGCCACATCCTCCACAGTCCCTACCCGACCTGCCGGGTGCTGGGCGTGGTCGGCGTCGCTCAAAGGCTCGGCGCGGCGCTGCGACGGGTCGCGTGCGTCGATCCAGCCGGGGCTCACCGCGTTGACGCGAATCTCCGGCGCCAAGCTGATGGCCAAGGCATGGGTCAGGGCAACCAGGCCACCCTTGCTCGCGGCATAGGCCTCGGTATCCGGTTCAGACTGACGGGCGCGGGTCGACGCCAGGTTGACGATCGAACCGCCGTGGGCACGCAGGTACGGTGCACAATGCTTGGCCAGCAGCATCGCACCGCTGAGGTTGACCGCCAGCACCCTGTTCCACTGCGCCAGGCTGAGGCTTTCCAGGGTGTGGTTGTGGGGATTGGCGATGGCCGCGTTGCACACCAGCGCATCCAGACGACCGAACTGGCCGAGCACCTCGGCGACGCCCGCGATGACCTGGGACTCGTCGGCCACATCCATGGCGATGAACCAGGCATTGCTGCCCAGTGCCTTGGCCACCTTGGCGCCGCGTGGGCGATCCAGGTCGGTGAGCACCACTTGCCAGCCTTCGCAGATCAGCCAGGCGGCGATGCCCAGACCAATGCCGCGCGCGGCACCGGTCACCAAGGCGACCCGACCGTTGTGGTCGGGCGCCTCACCTGGCCAGTCGATCACAGCGCGGCCAGGCCGCGGGCGAGATCGGCCTGCAGATCGGCCACGTCTTCCAGCCCCACGGCCACGCGAATGAGGCTGTCACGAATACCGGCAGCTTCGCGCTCCTGTGGCGTCAGGCGACCATGGGAAGTGGTTGCCGGATGGGCAATGGTGGTCTTGCTGTCACCCAGGTTGGTGGTGATGGAGATCACCCGAGTGGCGTCGATGAAGCGCCAGGCGCCCTCTTTGCCACCCTTGACCTCGAAGCTGACGACCGCGCCGAAGCCACTCATCTGCCGTTTGGCCAACTCATGCTGGGGATGGCTGGGCAGACCCGCGTAATGCACTTTCTCGATACCGTCCTGGCGCTCCAGCCATTCGGCCAAGGCCTGAGCGCTCTCGCAGTGCGCACGCATGCGCAGCTTGAGCGTCTCCAGGCCCTTGGTGAAGATCCACGCATTGAAGGGGCTGAGCGTCGGGCCTGCGGTGCGCAGGAAACCCACCACTTCCTTCATCTGCTCGGCACGCCCGGCTACCGCACCGCCCATGCAACGGCCCTGGCCGTCGATGAACTTGGTCGCGGAATGGAAGACGATGTCGGCGCCCAGCTTCAGAGGCTGCTGCAGCGCTGGCGTGCTGAAGCAGTTGTCCACCACCAGCATCGCATCACCGGCGTGGGCGATATCGGCCAGCGCGCGGATATCCACCAGCTCGGCCAGTGGATTGGACGGCGACTCGACGATCAACAGTTTGGTGTTGGTCTTCAGCGCACTCTTCCAGGCACCCAGGTCGACCAGCGGCACGTAGTCCACCTGCAGGCCGAAACGCTTGAAGTACTTCTCGAACAAGCTGATGGTCGAGCCAAAGACACTCTGCGACACCAGCACATGATCGCCAGCGCTGCACAGCGACATGACCACGGCCAGAATCGACGCCATGCCCGTGGAGGTGGCCACGGCCTGCTCGGCCCCCTCCATCGCCGCCAGGCGCTCCTCGAAGGCGCGCACCGTCGGGTTGGTGTAGCGCGAATAGACGTTACCTGGCGTTTCACCAGCAAACCGCGCAGCCGCATCGGCTGCGGTACGGAACACATAGCTGGAGGTCAGGAACAGCGCTTCGCTGTGCTCGGCCTCAGGCGTCCGGTGCTGGCCGGCGCGCACTGCCAGGGTGTCGAAACCGACACCCTCCAAGTCGCTGTCCAGCCGTCCGGCCTCCCATTGATCCGTCATGCCGTACTCCTCACAAAGTGCAGATCAGTTGTTGTACAGGTCGATGATCGCGCTGACGGCCTGGGTCTTGACCTTGGCAGCGTCATTGCGCGCCTGTTCGATCCGCTCCAGGTAGACGTCGTCGATGTCGCCGGTGACGTACTCACCGTTGAACACCGCGCAATCGAAATGCTCGATCTTGATCTTGCCGCCACCGACCGAGTCGATCAGGTCCGGGAGGTCCTGATAGATCAGCCAGTCGGCGCCGATCAACTCGGCCACCTGTTCAGTGGTACGGTTGTGGGCGATCAGCTCGTGAGCGCTCGGCATGTCGATGCCGTAGACGTTGGGGTAGCGTACAGCGGGCGCTGCGGAGCAGAAGTAGACATTCTTCGCCCCGGCCTCGCGGGCCATCTGGATGATCTGTTTGCAGGTGGTGCCGCGCACGATCGAGTCGTCCACCAGCATCACGTTCTTGCCACGGAATTCCAATTCGATGGCATTGAGCTTCTGCCGTACCGACTTCTTGCGTGCCGCCTGGCCAGGCATGATGAAGGTGCGGCCGATGTAACGGTTCTTGACGAAGCCTTCACGGAATTTCACGCCCAGGTGGTTGGCCAGTTCCAGGGCTGCGGTGCGGCTGGTGTCCGGAATCGGGATGACGACGTCGATGTCGTGCTCGGGGCGCTCGCGACGGATCTTGTCGGCCAGCTTCTCACCCATGCGCAGACGCGCCTTGTACACCGACACGCCATCCATGATGGAGTCGGGGCGGGCCAGGTAGACGTGCTCGAAGATGCACGGTTGCAACAGGGGGGCATCAGCGCACTGCTTGGTGTGCATCTGTCCGTCTTCGGTGATGTACACCGCTTCGCCCGGCGCCAGGTCGCGGATCAGGGTAAAGCCCAGCACGTCCAGGGCCACGCTTTCGGAGGCAATCATGTACTCGACGCCTTCGTCGGTGTGGCGCTGGCCGAAGACCACCGGACGAATGCCGTTGGGGTCACGGAAACCGACGATACCGTAGCCGGTGATCATCGCCACCACGGCGTAGCCACCGACACAGCGGCTGTGCACATGGGAAACCGCCGCGAACACATCGTCCTCGGTCGGCTGCAGCTTGCCGCGTACGGCCAGCTCGTGGGCAAACACGTTGAGCAGCACTTCCGAGTCGGAGTTGGTGTTGACGTGGCGCAGGTCGGACTCGTAGATCTCCTTGGCCAACTGCTCGACGTTGGTCAAGTTGCCGTTGTGCGCCAAGGTGATGCCATACGGCGAGTTGACATAGAACGGCTGGGCCTCGGCCGAAGTCGAGCTGCCCGCCGTGGGGTAGCGCACGTGGCCGATGCCCATGTGACCGACCAGGCGCTGCATGTGGCGCTGCTGGAATACATCGCGCACCAGGCCATTATCCTTGCGCAGGAACAACCGGCCATCATGGCTGGTCACGATACCGGCAGCGTCCTGGCCGCGGTGCTGGAGGACCGTTAGCGCGTCATACAGCGCCTGATTGACGTTCGACTTACCGACGATACCGACGATGCCACACATGCGACGCAACCCCTACTTTGATGAAACGGAGTGAAAAGCGCTCAGGGCCGGGAAGGTCCGAGCAACTGTTCCTTGAACGGAAGATCAACCGGTGAGCTGATCCCATTGGACATCCACTGACCCGCGAAGCCCAGGATCAGGTTCTTCGACCAGTCGGCGACCAATAGAAACTGTGGTATCAGGCGTGATTCCTGCCACCACGAATCCTGTTGTACCGGCCCCAGGCTGAGCAGCCCGACGGCCACCACCACCAGCAAGCCTCCGCGCGCAGCGCCGAAGGCCATGCCGAGAAAGCGATCGGTGCCGGACAGCCCGGTCACGCGGATCAGCTCGCCGATGAGGAAATTGATCATCGCCCCCACCAGCAGCGTGGCGATGAAGAGCATGGTGCAGCCTGCGATGACCCGTGCCGAAGGCGTCTGGATATAGCTTTCCAGGTACTGCGACAGAGACCCGCCGAACATCCACGCCACCGCGCCGGCAACGATCCAGATGAGCAGGGACAAGGCTTCCTTGACGAAACCGCGCTTGAGACTGATCAGTGAGGAAATGGCGATGATCGCGATGATCGCCCAATCAACCCAGGTAAATGCCACGGTACGGCCTGCAGACGTTTGAGGCGGCGCATTTTAGCAGAGCATAGGGCGTGGGGTAAGCGGAAAGTCACGCCGTTGCAGGCTTGCAGCTTGACTCCCAAGACAACTTAACAAGCCTTGGCACCCCACCCGCGCGCACAAAAAGGCCCTGTTCGGCCGACGCTTGAGCGCAGGCTGAACAGGGCCGCATGGACTCAACCGCGCTCAGGCTGGAAACGCACCACGATGCCCTTGAGGCTCTGCTGGCGGTTGATCGTATCGCGTAGACGCTCGGCTTCGGTACGGTCGATGATCGGGCCGACGAATACCCGATTCAGTCCACCGCTGGAGCGGATGTAGGCGTTGTAGCCTTGGCTGCGCAGGGTTTTCTGCAGAGTGTCGGCGCCTGCACGATTGGACAGGCTGGCCAATTGGATCGACCAACTCACCGGCAAACCATTGGCATCGACCTTGGAAGCAGCCGTCGGCTTGCTGGCCGTTGCACTGGCCGCAGGGGGCTGGGCAGCCGGTTGTGCAGCACGACTTTCGACCTTGGCCTCGGCAACGGGCGCCTGAGGCTTCGCGGCGGCGGGCTGGGCGTTCTGCGACGGCGACGGCGTGATCGGCTGGCTGGGAGCGCTGGGAGGCGATGTGGACTCATCGACCACCACCGGCGCCTGCTCGGAAAGATCGGGCAACGGCTGAGGCTCAGGCACTTGGACCGGCTCGACCTTGACCTCGGACGGGCTTGGCATCGCCGGGGCTTGAGGCACTTCGACATGCACCTGGCGCATCTCGTCCTCTCGGGTGAACAGCATGGGCAGGAAGATCACCGCCAGCGCCACCAGCACCAGCGCACCCACCATGCGCTGCTTCATTCCCTTATCCAGCACTGCCATCTACTCCATCCTCCAGGGCCTGCCGCTCAAGCCATTCGAGGGCCTGGCCGACGCAGAAAAACGAACCGAACAGCAGGATCTGGTCATCTGCCGTTGCCTGCGCACAGTGCCCCTCGAGGGCAGCGGCGACACTGGCATATGACTTCACCGTCGCGCCGTGGTTCGTCAAGGCCATGGCAAGCTCCTGCCCGGTGCGACTGCGCGGCGTCTCAAGCGGCGCCACCGCCCAGGAATCGATCAGCGGCAGCAACGGTGCGACCACGCCCTCGAGATCCTTGTCCGCCAGCAGCCCGAACACCGCCAGGCGGCGCCCGGAGACAGGCCGGGTGGCCAAGCGGCGTGCCAGGTACTCGGCAGCGTGGGGGTTGTGGCCGACATCCAGGAGCAATTCCAACCGTTGGCCGCGCCACGTCACCGTGCGACGGTCGAGGCGGCCGGTCATGCGGGTACCCAGCAGCGCCTGGGCGATATCCGACGCAACCCAGGGCAGATCCATCAGCAGGTACGCCTGCACTGCCAGGGCTGCGTTCTCCATCGGCAAGTCGAGCTGGGGCAGATCGACCAACTCCACCGCCTCGCCCCTGAGCGTGGTACCACGCCATTGCCAATGTGCGTCAGTGCTCGCCAGATCGAAATCGCGCCCGCGCAAGAAGAACGGGCAAGCCAATTCGGCCACTTTATCCAGTAGCGGCTGGGGCGGGTCGAGATCGCCGCACAAGGCTGGCGTGCCTTGGCGGAAGATACCGGCCTTCTCGAAGGCCACCTGCTCCCGGGTATCGCCCAGATAGTCGACATGGTCCACGCCGATACTGGTCACCAACGACAGGTCGGCGTCGATCAGGTTGACGGCATCCAGACGCCCGCCCAGCCCCACTTCGAGCACCACGGCATCCAAGGACGACTGCCTGAACAACCAGAAGGCCGCCAGGGTACCCATCTCGAAATAGGTCAGGGAGATTTCGCCACGCGCGGCCTCTACGGCAGCGAAGGCCCGACACAGGTCACGGTCGCTGGCCTCGTTGCCATCGATCTGTACCCGCTCGTTGTAGCGCACCAGGTGCGGCGAGCTGTAGACCCCCACCTTGAGCCCCTGGGCGCGCAACAGCGCGGCGACGAAGGCACAGGTCGAGCCTTTGCCATTGGTGCCGGTTACCGTCACCACTCGCGCAGCCAGGCGCCCCAGGTCGAGGCGCGCCAGCACCTGCCGGCATCGCTCGAGGCCCATGTCGATGGCCGAGGGATGCAGTTGTTCCAGGTAAGCGAGCCACTCGCCCAGGGCACGCTCGCTCATCACGCGACGACGGCCGCTTCTTGGGCCTGCTCAGGCGTGGCCTGGCCGGTCATTTGCGCCAGCAGTCGGGCCAGGCGCGGACGCAGTTCCTGACGCGAAATGATCAGGTCGATGGCGCCGTGCTCCAGTAGGAATTCGCTGCGCTGGAAGCCCTCGGGAAGCTTTTCGCGCACGGTCTGCTCGATCACGCGTGGGCCGGCGAAGCCGATCAGCGCCTTGGGCTCGCCAACGATGACGTCGCCGAGCATGGCCAGACTGGCCGATACACCGCCGTAGACCGGATCGGTCAGCACCGAAATGAACGGAATGCCTTCTTCACGCAGACGTGCCAGCACCGCAGAGGTCTTGGCCATCTGCATCAGCGAGATCAGCGCTTCCTGCATGCGCGCACCACCCGAGGCGGAGAAGCAGATCATCGGGCAACGGTGTTCCAGCGCATGGTTTGCAGCGCGGACGAACCGTTCACCGACGATGGCGCCCATGGAACCGCCCATGAACGAGAACTCGAAGGCACTGACGACAACCGGCAGACCCATCAGCGTTCCACTGACCGACACCAGGGCATCTTTTTCGCCCGTCTGCTTCTGAGCAGCGGTCAGGCGGTCCTTGTACTTCTTGCCATCACGGAATTTCAGACGGTCGACCGGTTCCAGGTCGGCACCCAATTCGGCACGCCCTTCGGCATCGAGGAAGATATCGATACGCTCACGGGCACCGATGCGCATGTGATGATTGCACTTGGGGCAGACGTCGAGGGTTTTTTCCAGCTCCGGACGATACAGCACGGCTTCGCAGGATGGGCACTTGTGCCACAGGCCTTCCGGTACCGAGCTCTTCTTCACCTCGGAACGCATGATCGAAGGGATCAGTTTGTCTACCAACCAGTTGCTCATGCTCTATTTCTCCCGTTCCGGCCGGTGGCGGGCTGACTGTCGCCTGCCCTGCCCCGACCCTTGAGCTCAAAATCGTGTTCAAAACGATGATGGACCGGCCAACGGGACCACCCGTTGCACCACTCCACCTTCAACCTGTACGCCGACGCCCGCGGCGCCGCGTGTTCTGATGGCCCGCCCCGCAGGGCCGGCCGGGCAGCATCGCGCTGCGATAGCTATGGACGATGGCGCACGGCCAACCGTCACATCCAAGCTCATGCCAGCCTGACCGCCTCGAGGAAGGCATCGATCTTGCCCGCATCCTTGATGCCCTTGGCCTGCTCGACCCCGCCACTGACATCGACCGCATAGGGTCGAACCTGGCGAATCGCCTGAGCGACGTTACCCGCCGACAACCCTCCGGCCAGAATGATGGGCTTGCCCAGGCCTGCCGGCACCAGCGACCAGTCGAACGCCTCACCCGTACCGCCCGGCACACCCGGCACGTAGGTATCGAGCAGAATGCCGCGGGCGCCATGGTAGTGCTCGCAGGCCGCCTGCAGATCGTCGCCTGGGCGCACGCGCAGCGCTTTGATCCACGGACGATGGTACCCCTCGCAATCGGCCGGTGTTTCATCGCCGTGGAACTGTAGCAGGTCCAGCGGGACCACTTCGAGGATCTCGCTCAGTTCGCAACGCGAAGCATTGACGAACAGGCCCACGGTGGTGACGAAAGGCGGCAGCGCGGCGATGATGGCCCGGGCCTGGCGTACATCCACCGCGCGCGGGCTCTTGGCATAGAACACGAAGCCGATGGCGTCGGCTCCCGCCTCGGCAGCCGCCAGGGCATCCTCGATGCGGGTGATGCCACAGATCTTGGTGCGCACGTTACTCATGGACGACAACCCTGGGTGATCGGTGAAGGGCCGGATGTTAGCAAATGACGTATCACCCGTCAGTCGGACAGCGACTCGTAGCCGGTGAGAAAGTGTGGACCGATGTAACGCTGCGGTAGCGCGAACTCGTCCGGGTACTCCACCTGCACCAGATAAAGGCCGTAGGGGTGGGCGGTGACGCCACCTTCGCGCCGATTGCGCCCTTCCAGCACCTGCCGCGCCCACTCCACCGGCCGCTCGCCGGCGCCGATGGTCATCAGCACGCCGGCGATGTTGCGCACCATGTGATGCAGGAAAGCGGTGGCACGCACATCCAGCACGATCATGCGGCCGTGGCGCGTCACACGCAGGTGATGGATATGCTTGATCGGCGACTTCGCCTGACACTGGCTGGCGCGAAACGCGCTGAAGTCATGAGTGCCGAGCAGATACTCGGCCGCCTGGGCCATCGCGGCGATGTCCAGCGGGCGATGATTCCAGGTCACTTCCTCGGCCAGGTGCGCCGGACGGATCGGATCGTTGTAGATCACGTAGCGGTAGCGCCGAGCGGTCGCCTTGAATCGTGCGTGAAAGTGCGCAGGCATTGGCCGCGCCCAGACCACACTGATGTCGTGGGGCAGGTTGAAATTGCTGCCCAAGGTCCAGGCGCGCTCGTCGCGCACCGCGCACGTGTCGAAATGCACCACTTGACCACAACCGTGCACACCGGCATCGGTGCGCCCGGCGCACACCACGCTGATCGGCGCGTCGGCGACCTTCGACAACGCCTGCTCCAGCGCCTGCTGGACACTGGGCACGCCGCTGGCCTGACGCTGCCAGCCGCGATAGCGCGACCCTTTGTATTCCACGCCCAGGGCGATGCGCGAGTAGCCTTCGGCGGCCGACTCGGCCGCCTCGATGTCGTTGATGTCCAAGAAAGCCAAACCTGTGGAACTGATCGAAAGGCGGCCATTATAAAGAAAACGGCAGCCCACTGGGCTGCCGTCATCCCCTTCAAGCACGCTGCCTGTCAGACCAGACGCGAGAGCATGTCCTCAGCTTCCTGACGCTGGGTATCGTCACCATCCTTGACCACTTCATCGAGGATGTCACGGGCGCCCTGATGGTCCCCCATATCGATGTAGGCACGCGCCAGGTCCAGCTTGGTCGCCACCTCATCGGTCCCGGAGAAGAAATCGAAATCCAGGTCGTCCAGGGCTTCGGGCTCGAGCGCCGCATCCTCGGCGGTGAAGTGCGGTTCCAGCGAAGGCGACGCCAGACTCTGCGAAAGCTTGTCCAGCTCGGCGTTGACATCATCGAGCTCAGACGCGAAATGCTTGTCGGCGGGTGTTTCGTCATCCAGCGACAACGACAGGTCGAAGTCCTCCGGCAGTTCCAGTTCGGAAATCGGATCGAACTCAGGAATCTCGTCGAACGCTGCAAGCTCGGCAGCGACATCAACGGGCGTCTCGCTGTCTGCGGCTGGCGTGGCGGCAGCAGGCTCAGCGACATCCAGGTCAAAGTCCGCCAGATCATCCAGTGGCTGCGGCTGGGACTGCGCCTGAGCCTGCGCCAGCAGCGCCTCGAAATCGTCGTCTGCGCCGCTCTGCATCTGGTCGGCCTGCGGTGCTTCTGGGGCGTCGAGCACCGGCGCGTTGAGCGGCTCGTCCAACAGCAGGTCGTCATCCAGGCTCAGGTCGAAGTCGTCGCCCAAATCCGGCGTGGCCGTGATGGATTCGACGTCAGCTTCGCTCGCGTCCTGCGGCGCGGGCTCGACGGCTTGCACGGGCTCAGGCTCAGGCTGCGCCTCGACTAGCGGCTCTGGGTCCTGCAACAGCTCCTGGACGTATTGCTCATCCTGCTCTGCTGCCAAAGCGGCGGCGCCGAGCCCGACGGCTGCCGCCGTAGCCACGACGGCAACCATGGCCGGGTAACGCTGCTTGATGCCTTCGACTTCACCCTGATTCTCCGGGGTGTCGGCCAATTGGTGCTCCTGCTCGGCAAAGGCGTGTTGATCGCCTTGACGCGCATAGACCTCCATCAACTTCAGGCGCAGGTCGCTGCGCTGCGGCTCAGCAGCCACAACAGGTTCAAGCAGGCTAGCGGCGTGGTTCAGACGCCCCTTGGCGACACTGTCATCGACCTCGGCCAACAGTGCGGCATAGCGATCGGCAACCACAGGCGCACTGGCAGCGACCGGCTTCTCAGCCGCGGCGGCGGCCGCTGCAGAGGCCGCCACCACCGCCGGCGACAGGGTCACCGTGGGGGCAGACACGTCCAGGCCATCGAAGCTGCCTGGCGGCAAGTCTGGGTCCGGCCCACGCTCATCGTCCTCGGCCAGCGCCCGTGCCATGCGCAGATGTTTTTCCGCCTCTTGCTGCGCCTTGCGCTTGCGCGCCAGAAGCAGCAACAGCAGCAGCAGGACCAGGAACGCCGAACCGGCCAACAGTCCCAGCAACAACGGATTACCCAGCAGATCGTCGAGCATGCTCGGTTCGGTCTGGGGCTGAGCAGCGGTCTCTGGCTCCGGCACCGGCGCGGTATCGACCGCAGCCGGAGGGGGGACGACCACAGGTTCGGCAGGCGTCAGTTGGGCATTCACCGCAGGCTCGACCGGCGGCGGCGCGACCGTAGCGGCCGGCGCCGCGTCACCTTGAGCCTGCAGACGCGCCAGTTGATCATTCTTCAGTTCGATCAGGCGCTGCAGCTTGTCCAACTGGCTTTGCAGATCGGTCATTCGACTCTGCAGTTCTTCGTTGTCACGGCGACTGGTATCCAGGCTCTCCTGAGCGACCGCCAATTTGTCGCTGAGGGCCTTGGCGTCATTCGCCGCACCTTGGTTATTCGGTGAGACCAGGCGCAGGTTATCGCCTTGGGCAATCCGCGCCGGTGCAGCATCGGCGGCGCCACGACGGGTCGCGTCCAATTGCCGAGCGCGAGGCCCCAGGCGCCGTCCTTCGCGCCAGGCGGCGTACTGTTCGGCCACCTCACGAATCGCTTCGCCCTGGGGGATGGCGCGGATCTGCTGCTGATCCGGCAGGCGCAGCACCTGGCCGGTCTTGAGCTGGTTGATGTTGTTACCGATGAAGGCGTCAGGATTCAAAGCCTGGATCGCCAGCATGGTTTGTTGAATCGAGCCGCCCTGGGTATTGCGCGCAGCGATTTGCCAGAGCGTGTCACGCTGACGGGTGGTATAGCTGCCCGCAGTGGTCGCCGGGTTGACAGTTCCCTGCGCTGGCGCGGCAGTGGCAGCTTGCGGCGCATCGAGCGCAACGCTGTAGTCACGCAGCAGTCGCCCTTGCGGCCACATCACTTGCACCAGAAACTTGATGACAGGCTCGGGCAGCGGCTTGCTGGAGGTGACACGCAGCACGCTGCGGCCGTTGGGGTTGATCACCGGGGTGAAGCTCAGGTCCTGCAGATAGGCCGGTAGCGTCACGCCAGCCTTGGCGAACTCCTCGGCGGGCGCCAGGCTAGGCGCCACCTCCGCAGGGGTCAGGTCGCGTACATCGAGCAGCTCGATCTCGGCGTCCAGCGGCTGGTTCTGCGCCGACTTGAGGGTCAGCTCGCCAAGACCGAGTGCATTGGCCATGCCGGACGACAGCGCCGAAGCGGCCGCGATAGCCAGAACCAATTTGCGAATTCGAAGCATGGACCTGTTCCCTTGTATGAATCGTCCCCAATACCTGCCAGGCATAGGACAAATGTGCTGGCCAGTATCTTTTACGCCATTTTTTTAATCAACAATTGCGCCAATTGTACGGCGTTGAGGGCCGCGCCCTTGCGCACGTTGTCGGTCGTCAACCACAGATCGAGTTGGTGATCCGCGTCGATTCCCTGGCGTACACGACCAACATAGACCACGTCCTGCCCCACTGCGTCACCCACTGGCGTCGGATAATCGTCATTCTCCACGCGTTCGACGCTGGCAGCGCCATCCAGCGCCAGCTTGACCGCCTGCACATCCACGGGAATTCGGCTTTGTACGGACACACTGAAGCTATCGCCGAAAAACACTGGGACTTGAACGCAGCTCACAGAAATCTTCAGTTCAGGCAGCCCCAACAGCACGCGACTCTCACTGACCAAGCGCCGCTCCAGGGTGCCGTGCCCCTGCTCATCGGTAGCGCCCACTTGCGCCAGCAGGTTGAACGCCACCTGCCGATCGAAGAAGCGCGGCTCTAGAGGGCGTGCGTTGAGCAACTCGGCAGTCTGTCTGGCCAGTTCGTTCACGGCCTCGCGTCCCTGCGACGACACGGCCAGGCAGGCCATGACCTGAATCCGCTCGATATCGAGCACACCTCGAAGCGGTGCCAGCGCCACCGCCAAGGCGATCGCACCGCTGCTCGGGCTCGACACCAACACTGGCAGCTTTAGCCCGTCCAGCGCCTCAGGGTTGGCCTCCGGTACGATGCTCAACGCCTCTTCGAGCCCGCCAGAGAGGTCGATCACCGAACACCCAGCCTCACGCGCCTTGCTCGCAAAACTGCGGCTCACCGCCGCACCAGCGGCGAAGAACGCCAGCTTGACCTGAGCAAAATCGAAACTGTCGACTTCGCGCACACGGACCTTCTTGCCGGCGAACATCACACTGCTGCCCGCTGACTCCATGCTCGCCAACAAATGCAGGGTTGCCACTGGAAACTGAAGCTCCTCGAGGATCTGCACCAGGGCTTCACCGACACTGCCGGTGGCGCCGACGACGGCGATATCTAAGGCTTGGCTCATGCTTTGAATCCTTGTACGGGAACGGCGGGAGCGGCACTGTACTTGATTGACAGACAAACAAAAAACCCGTGCGGTTGCCCGGCACGGGTTTTTCGACACGCCGAAGCGATCAACGCTCCAGAAGAATCCGCAGCATGCGGCGCAGCGGTTCGGCTGCGCCCCACAGCAGTTGGTCGCCGACTGTGAATGCCCCAAGGTACTGCGAGCCCATGTTCAGCTTGCGCAGACGGCCAACCGGAACGTTCAGGGTGCCAGTGACCTGAGTCGGACTCAGTTCCTGCATGCTGATCTCGCGCTGATTGGGTACCAACTTAACCCACGGATTGTGCTGGCTGATCATGCCTTCGATATCGGCCAGCGGCACATCCTTGTTCAGCTTGATGGTCAGTGCCTGGCTGTGGCAACGCATGGCGCCGATCCGCACGCAGATGCCGTCGACCGGAATCGGGCTTTTGAAGCGACCGAGAATCTTGTTGGTTTCGGCCTGGGCCTTCCATTCCTCACGGCTCTGACCGTTGGGCAATTCCTTGTCGATCCACGGAATCAGGCTACCGGCCAGCGGCACACCGAAGTTTTCGGTGGGGAAGCCATCACCGCGCATGGTCTCGGCGACCTTGCGGTCGATGTCGAGAATGGCACTGGCGGGATTGGCCAGTTCGTCCGCTACTGCGGCATGGATACCGCCCATCTGCCGGATCAGCTCACGCATGTTCTGCGCGCCTGCACCGGAGGCTGCCTGGTAGGTCATGGCGCTCATCCACTCCACCAGACCGGCTTCGAACAGCCCGCCCAAGCCCATCAGCATCAGACTGACGGTGCAGTTGCCGCCGATGTAGTTCTTGGTGCCAGCGTCCAGTTGATGGTCGATGACCTTGCGGTTGACCGGATCGAGAATGATGACTGCATCGTCCTGCATGCGCAGGGACGACGCGGCGTCGATCCAGTAGCCTTGCCAGCCTGCTTCGCGCAGCTTGGGGAAGACTTCGTTGGTGTAGTCGCCGCCCTGGCAGGTCAGGATCACGTCGAGGGTCTTGAGCTCTTCGATCGAATAGGCGTCCTTGAGCGGCGCCGTATCCTTGCCCACGTTCGGGCCCTGGCCGCCGACATTGGAGGTGGTGAAGAACACCGGCTCGATAAGGTCGAAGTCCTGCTCTTCCAGCATCCGCTGCATGAGCACGGAACCGACCATACCGCGCCAACCGATCAGACCTACACGTTTCATCGCAACTACACCTTTGCTAAAAAGTGGGCCACCGTCGAGGGGAAACGACGGCGGGCCAGAGAGATTACAGATTCTGCAGAGCCGCGACTACTGCGTCGCCCATTTCCTGGGTACCGACCTTGGTGCAACCGGCCGACCAGATGTCGCCGGTGCGCAGCCCTTGGTCGAGCACCAGGCTGACGGCACGCTCGATGGCCTCGGCGGCCACCTGCTGGTTGAAGCTGTAGCGCAGCATCATGGACACCGAAAGAATGGTCGCCAGTGGGTTGGCGATGCCTTGCCCGGCGATGTCCGGCGCCGAGCCATGGCACGGCTCGTACATGCCCTTGTTGTCGGCGTCCAGCGACGCAGACGGCAACATGCCGATGGAGCCGGTCAGCATGGAAGCTTCGTCCGAAAGGATGTCTCCGAACATGTTGTCGGTGACCACCACATCGAACTGCTTGGGTGCGCGGACCAGCTGCATGGCGGCGTTGTCCACGTACATATGGCTGAGCTCGACGTCCGGATAGTCCTTGGCCACCTCTTCGACCACTTCACGCCAGAGCTGGCTGGATGCCAGGACGTTGGCCTTGTCGACCGAGCACAGCTTCTTGCCGCGCACGCGGGCCATGTCGAAGCCGACACGGGCGATGCGACGCACTTCGCTCTCGCTGTACGGCAAGGTGTCGTAGGCCTGACGCTCGCCGCCCTGCAACTCGCGCTGACCACGAGGTGCGCCGAAGTAGATACCGCCGGTCAACTCGCGGACGATGAGGATGTCCAGACCGGACACGATCTCCGGCTTGAGCGAAGAAGCCTGCGCCAGTTGCGGGTAGAGGATCGCCGGACGCAGGTTGGCGAACAGGCCCAGTTGTGCGCGGATCTTCAGCAGGCCCCGCTCGGGACGGATGTCACGCTCGATCTTGTCCCACTTCGGTCCACCGACAGCGCCCAGCAGCACAGCATCGGCGTTGCGTGCGCGCTCCAGCGTTTCATCGGCCAACGGCACGCCGTGTTTGTCGATGGCCGCGCCGCCGATCACATCGTGCGCCAGGCTGAAACCCAGGCCAAACTTTTCGTTGGCCAGGTTCAGCACCTTGACGGCCTCGGCCATGATTTCCGGGCCGATGCCATCACCTGGGAGAATCAGAATCTGTTTGCTCATGCTTTCCTCTATTCGTTCAAGCGGCGCGGCTGGATGCGCCGCGCCGAAATGCTAGCGCTCGGCCCACAGCACGATGACATCCGTGCTGAAGGAGCCGTCGGCTTGGATCTGATAATACTGCCGCACTTCCTCTCCCATGGCCCGCTGCAACTGGCGGATGGCCACGCGCATGGGCTCGGGTGTGCGCATGCGCTCGACCCAGGAGGCGAATTCCAGGTGCAAACGCTGGCGGCTGTGGCTGCGGGTGAACAGCCCCGCATCACTGACCTGGCGCAGCCACTGGTCGGCAGAGTAATCGCGCACATGACTGGTGTCGCGCAGGACTTCGACGCTTTGCAGGTAGGTGTCGAGCAGCGGGCTGCCCGGCGACATGACGTCGATGAAAGCAGCCACGCCACCGGGCTTGAGTACCCGGCGCACTTCCCGCAGGGCCAGGCCCAGGTCGCTCCAGTGATGCGCCGAATAACGACTGATGACGTACTCGAAAGAGGCATCGGGGAATGGCAGACGCTCGGCCGCGCCGCGCTCGGTGACGATAGTGTTCAACCCACGCGCCGCCGCCGTACTGGCAACCACATCGAGCATCGACTGCGAGAGATCGTAGGCCACCACCTCGGCCACCAAGGGCGCCACCTGGAAGCTGACATGGCCGGCACCACACCCCAGGTCCAGCACCCGCGCAGCGCCTTGGCCTTGCAGCTCAGCCTGCAGCAGAGCGAACTCGGTGCCCTGGGCATGTACGGGGCTGCTGAGATAAGCGCTGGCCTGTTCGCCGAACTGGCGCTGAACCACATCGGCGTGGGTGCTGCTGGTCATGGTGTCGATCCTCATGGGTCGTTTCAAGATGCGGTGCGTCCGGCACGCTCACTCAAGCGTCGCGAAACAACCACGGCTGCGCAGCGCGGTGCCCAATTTCGAAGTCCTTGATGGCGTCGCCATCCTGCAAGGTCAGGCCAATATCATCCAGGCCATTGAGCATGCAGTGCTTGCGGAAGGCGTCGATCTCGAAATGCAGGACCTTGCCGTCCGGGCGAGTGACGGCCTGGGCCTGCAGGTCGATGGTGAGTTGATACCCCGGATTGGCCTCGACCTGCTTGAACAATTCGTCCACTTCTTCGTCGGCCAGGATGATCGGCAGCAAGCCGTTCTTGAAACTGTTGTTGAAGAAGATGTCGGCGAAGCTCGGCGCGATGACACTGCGAAAGCCGTACTCATCCAGCGCCCAAGGCGCATGCTCGCGGCTCGAACCGCAGCCGAAGTTCTCCCGTGCCAGCAGCACGCTGGCGCCTTGATAGCGGGCGTGGTTGAGCACGAACTCCTGGTTCAGCGGGCGCTTGCTGTTGTCCTGGTAGGGCTGACCTACATCCAGGTAACGCCACTCATCGAACAGGTTGGGGCCGAAGCCGGTGCGCTTGATCGATTTGAGAAACTGCTTGGGAATGATCTGATCGGTATCGACGTTGGCCCGATCCAACGGCGCCACGAGACCGGTGTGCTGGGTGAAGGCTTTCATGCTGCGCTCCCTTGGATCAACTCGCGGACATCGATGAAATGACCAGTCACCGCCGCAGCGGCGGCCATGGCCGGGCTGACCAAATGGGTACGCCCACCTGCGCCCTGACGCCCCTCGAAGTTACGGTTGGAGGTAGAGGCACAATGCTCGCCGCTCTCCAGGCGGTCCGGATTCATCGCCAGGCACATCGAGCAACCTGGCTCACGCCATTCGAAGCCGGCTTCGAGGAAGATCTTGTCCAGCCCCTCGCGTTCGGCCTGGGCCTTGACCAGCCCCGACCCCGGCACCACCAACGCCTGCTTGACGTTCGCCGCCACCTTGCGGCCCTTGGCGATCTCGGCCGCTGCGCGCAAGTCTTCGATGCGCGAGTTGGTGCACGATCCGATGAACACCCGGTCGAGCTTGATATCGGTAATGGCCTGATTGGCTGCCAGCCCCATGTACTTGAGGGCGCGCTCGATCGAGCCGCGCTTGATCAGGTCTGGCTCGGCCGCCGGATCCGGAACACGTTGATCGACCGCCAGCACCATTTCGGGCGACGTGCCCCAGCTGACTTGCGGCTTGATCTGGGCGGCATCCAGTTCGACAACAGTGTCGAACACGGCATCCGCGTCGGATACCAGCCCCCTCCAAGCCTGGACCGCCTGGGGCCACTGCTCGTCATTGGGCGCGTAGGGGCGTCCTTGAACGTAGGCAATCGTGGTGTCGTCCACGGCGACCAGGCCGACGCGGGCACCGGCCTCGATGGACATGTTGCAGATGGTCATGCGGCCTTCCATGGACAATGCGCGGATAGCGCTGCCGGCGAACTCCATGGCATGACCGTTGCCACCAGCGGTACCGATCTTGCCGATGACCGCCAGCACGATGTCCTTGGCGGTGACGCCGGCAGGCAACTGCCCCTCGACCCGCACCAGCATGTTCTTCATTTTCTTGGCGACCAGGCACTGCGTGGCGAGCACATGCTCGACTTCCGACGTACCGATGCCATGGGCCAACGCGCCGAAAGCGCCGTGCGTGGAGGTGTGCGAATCGCCGCAGACCACGGTCATGCCCGGCAATGTCGCGCCTTGTTCGGGGCTGATCACGTGCACGATGCCTTGGCGCTCGTCGTTCATCTTGAATTCGACGATGCCATATTCGTCGCAGTTCTCGTCGAGCGTCTGCACCTGCAAACGCGAGACCTGGTCGGCGATGGCCTCGATACCGCCCTTGCGCTCAGGCGTGGTCGGCACGTTGTGGTCAGGGGTGGCGATATTGGCGTCGATACGCCATGGCTGGCGGTTGGCCAGGCGCAGGCCTTCGAAGGCCTGGGGCGAAGTCACTTCGTGGATGATGTGACGGTCGATGTAGATCAAGGACGAACCATCGTCGCGTCGCTTGACTTCGTGCGCATCCCAGAGTTTGTCGTAAAGCGTTTTGCCAGCCATCAGACTGTTCCTCATCAGCGTATTTCTATGCCAATAACCCCTTGGCTTGTACGGTCGATGCTAAAGGGCTAGATTGAATAACTCAAATTCATAATTTTTATGCTTTGAATAACCAAAAGGAATTCGAAAGCGTGGATCTGGCAAACCTCAGTGCCTTTATTGCGATTGCTGAAACCGGCAGCTTCTCGAGTGCCGCTGAGCGCCTGCATTTGACCCAACCGGCGGTCAGCAAACGCATCGCAGGCCTGGAGCAGCTACTGGGCGTGCGCCTTTTCGATCGGCTCGGCCGCGAGGTGAGCCTGACCGAGGCCGGGCGAGCCCTGCTCCCGCGTGCTTACCAGATCGTCAATGTACTGGACGACACACGGCGTGCACTGACCAATTTGACAGGAGAAGTTACCGGCCGCCTGACTCTGGCCACCAGCCACCATATCGGCCTACACCGCCTGCCCCCGGTTCTGCGGGCGTTCACCCGGGAATACCCTGGCGTGGCGCTGGATATCCAGTTTCTCGATTCAGAAGCGGCCTACGACGAAGTTCTCCACGGCCGCGCAGAAATTGCCGTGATCACCCTGGCCCCCGAGCCTCATCACCTGATTCGGGCCACCCCTGTCTGGGACGACGCACTGGACTTCGTCGCCGCCCCAGAGCACCCACTGGCACGCGACAGCCACGTTCGACTGGCCGATGTCGCACGCCATCCCGCCGTGTTCCCCGGGGGTAATACGTTCACTCATCACATCGTGCAACGCCTGTTCGAGAGCCAGGGATTGACGCCAAACATCGCCATGAGCACCAACTATCTGGAGACTATCAAGATGATGGTGTCCATTGGTCTGGCCTGGAGCGTTCTACCGCGCACCATGCTCGATGGGCAGGTCGCATCCATCGCTTTGCCCGGCATATGCCTGTCTCGCCAGCTAGGCTACATCCTGCATACGGAACGAACGCTGTCCAATGCGGCCAGGGCGTTCATGGCCTTGCTCGACAGCCAGCGCGAGCCTGCCTGACTGCATCGCGGTACGGCGTGTGATCCATAGCAAGCTTCATCTGCCGAAGGTCTGCAAGCCATGCCCAAACCAGACAAAACCTACCCGCGCCTGCCTCATATTCCTGCAGTCGACCCATTGGAATCGGAGCAGGCGTGGCAGAACGCCCCGCAATTGCTCACTGCACTCAACGGTGCGCGCCTCGGCGCGTGGCTGTGGGATATCGAAACAGGCCGGGTGAGCTGGTCGCGCGGCACCCAGGCGCTATTTGGCTTCGACCCGCAGCACCCGCTGGCAGAAGGTATCGATTACCTGGATTTGCTCCCTGAAGAAGACCGTGCGCGAACCCGCCATTTGTTCCAGGCGGTGGTCGATGGCGAACCGGCGGATCAAGCCATGCGCCATCGCATCCGCTGGCCCGACGGCAGCCTGCACTGGCTGGAAATAAACGGCAGCCTGACCCACGATCACAATGGTCGCCGCCAGATGATCGGGGTGATTCGCGAAATCACCCGCCAGCGCGATCGAGAGGCCGCGCTGGTCAACTCGGAAAAGCGCTTTGCCACCCTTTTCCACCTCAGTCCCAATGCGATCCTGCTGACCCGTCGCCACGACGGCATGATCTTCGAGGTCAACCAGCACTTCGAGGCCATGTTCGGCTGGCCCGGCGCGCTGGTGATCGGCAAGAGCAGTGTCGAACTGGGCATGTGGGTCCACGCCGAACAACGCCAGCAAATGCTCGACGCCACCCGCAACAGCGGCAAGCCGGTGACCATGGAAGTGCAGTTCCGCACCGCGACCGGCCGGGTCCAGGACGGCATTCTGTGCACCCAGGGCATTGAACTCGAAGGTATTACTTATCTGGTCAGCACCTTTGTCGACACCACTGAGCGCAAGCGCGCCGAGCGAGCCCTCAAGGACAGCCAAGAGCGCCTGGACTTGGCGCTGGACTCCGCACAACTGGGCACCTGGGACTGGCACATCCCCAGCGGCATGCTCTATGGCTCAGCGCGCGCCGCGCAGTTGCATGGCCTGGACCCTGCCCCCTTCCACGAGTCGTTCGACGCGTTCTTCGAAGGTGTGCCGGAAGAAGAACGCAGCGCCATGCGCCAGGCCTACCGCAGTTTGCGCGAAGGGCCGGCGGGCAATTACCAGATCACCTACCGGGTGCAATTGGAAAACGGCGCCTCGCGCTATATCGAAAGCCGAGCACGGCTGTACCGGGATGATCAGGGCACTCCGCTGCGCATGGCCGGTACATTGCTGGACATTACCGATCAGGTCGAACGCGAGCAGCGCCTGAGCGCCTCGGAGGAAAAATTCGCCAGCCTGTTCCAGGTAAGCCCCGATCCGATTTGCGTTCTGGATCAGGACAGCGGCCAGTTCATCGAAATCAACCCGGCCTTCACCCAAACGTTCGGTTGGACCGCCACGCAGGTGATAGGGCGCAGCCCCGACCAGATCGGATTGTGGGCCGAACCTTACGCCCGCGCCCAACGTATCGAGCGGGTCATTCGCGAACAGGGCTTGAGCAACATTGCCGTAGTGGTCAACCACCTGAGCGGCATACCGCTGACCTGTATGATTTCCAGCCGCCTGATCACAGTCGACAACCGACCTTGCAGCGTGACCACGCTACGCGACATCACCCAGCAACAACGCGCAGAGTCCGCCCTGAAGGCCAGCGAGGAAAAGTTCGCCAAAGCGTTTCATTCAAGCCCCGATGCCATCACCATCACCGAACGTCAAAGCGGTCGTTACCTGGAGGTCAACGACGGCTTCTGCCGACTGACCGGCTTTAGCAGCCACGAAGTGGTCGGCCGGACCGTCTTCGAATTGGGCATCTGGACCGACGAAAAGCAGCGCGCGGCGCTGTTGGCAGACCTCGGCGAGCATGGCCGGGTGCACCATCGGGAAATGCTCGGACATAACAAGCAGGGCGAGGTCTTGACCGTCGAAGTCTCGGTCGAACCGATCAGCCTCAACGACACCGACTGCCTGTTGATGACTGCCCGCGACGTCAGCCAACTGAAGAATGCCCAGGCGCAGATTCGTCACCTGGCCTACCACGACCCGTTGACCAACCTGCCCAATCGCGCCCTGCTGACCGATCGGCTGAGCCAGCAGATCGCCCTGCTCAAACGCCATGATCTGCGCGGCGCCTTGCTCTTCCTGGACCTGGATCATTTCAAGCACATCAACGATTCACTCGGCCACCCGGTCGGCGATACCGTGCTCAAGATCATCACCGCACGTCTGGAAGCCAGCGTACGTCTGGAGGATACGGTGGCGCGGCTGGGCGGCGACGAGTTCGTGGTGCTGCTCAGCGGCCTGGCCGGCAGCCGCGAACGGGTCGAGGCCCAGGTACGCGAACTGGCCGACACCTTGCGCGAGCTGCTGGCCGCACCGATGTCGCTGGATGGTCAGCGCCTGCAGGTGACGCCGAGCATTGGCGTAGCGCTGATTCCGGATCATGGCTCCACCCCGGCCGACCTGCTCAAACGTGCCGACATCGCCCTGTACCGGGCCAAGGACTCGGGACGCAACACCACGCAACTGTTTCACACCACCATGCAGGAAGCCGCCAGCGAACGGCTGCGCATGGAAAACGACCTGCGCTTGGCGCTGTCGCGTGACGAACTGGCGTTGCACTTCCAACCCCAGGTTGACGCGCGCGCCAATTGCATCGTGGGCGTAGAGGTCTTGCTGCGCTGGCATCACCCACAATTGGGGCAGCAATCCCCTGCGCTGTTCATCCAGGTGCTGGAGGAAAGCGGACTGATACTCGAGGTGGGCAGTTGGATCCTCGACCAGGCCTGCGAGGCCTGCGCGCGCCTGCTGGATGAGGGCTTGATCGATGCTGGTGAGTTCAGCCTGTGCGTGAACATCAGCCCCAAACAATTTCGCCAGAATGATTTCGTCGAAAGGGTTTTGCGCAGCCTGGACGAGCATCATCTGCCCCGCTACATGCTCAAGCTGGAAATCACCGAAGGGATCGTGATCCAGAACCTGGAGGACACCATCGGCAAGATGCGCGAGCTCAAGCGTCACGGCGTGACCTTCGCCATGGACGATTTCGGCACGGGCTATTCCTCGCTGACCTACCTCAAGCGGTTGCCCGTCGATGCACTGAAGATCGATCAGACCTTCGTGCGCGATGCACCCAACGATTCGAACGATGCGGAAATCGTTCGCGCCATCGTCGCCATGGCACACAGCCTCGGGCTGACGGTAATCGCCGAAGGTGTCGAGTTGACCGAACAACTGACGTTCCTCCAGCGCCAAGGCTGTCATCTCTATCAGGGTTATCTGTTCAGCCGACCACTGGCTCTGGCTGAGTTTCGCCGTCTATTGGCTGAGACAAGCGGTCGCACATGACTGGCTGGCGAGAGAAATCAGGTAGAACGATGCGCAACGCAAACAAGATCGGAGCCGCAAAGCGGCCCCGATCGATGCTCACCGAGCAGTTTCAAGGTATCAATTGAGCGCTGGCTTATCGCCATTGATTGGGATGCGCTTGGCCTTGGCTTCTTCCGGCACGACACGCAGGAGGTCGATGCTCAGCAGCCCGTTGGCCAGGTCGGCGGCCTTGACCTCGATGTGATCGGCCAGACGGAACGACAGCTTGAACGCGCGCTGGGCAATGCCTTGATGCAGATAGGTCACCTCGGTGGCGGCCTTGTCACGCTTGCCACCCGAGACCGTCAGTACACCCTTCTCGACCTGAAGATCAAGGTCCTGCTCCTGAAGGCCGGCGGCGGCAATAACGATGCGGTACTGGTCATCACCATGCTTTTCAACGTTGTAGGGCGGATAGCTGCTACCAGCCTCGTTACGTGCCGCAGACTCGAACAAGTCATTGAAACGGTCGAAGCCAACGGAGTGGCGGAACAGCGGTGCGAGGGAGAAAGCGGTAGTCATAGTCATTAACTCCTGAGATTCAGCAAGTAAGTCACTTCGCGACCCGACTTCGGCATCGCGTACTCAAGAGATAAGGTCTTCAACAACGGTTTCAAGGGACATCGGCAAAAAAATCGTGTGCCCTTCAGGCAACATCCAATTCAACGCCTTGCCCGGTGAGTACTCCAACGCCCAGCAACTGACTGATCCGCTGGCAGTCGTCTTCACGGCGCAATTGGGCGAACAGTGCCACGGCCTCTGGATAGCTGCGAGTCAACATGGCCAGCCACTGCTTCATCCGTCCTGGCGCATAGCGCGGCGACAGCTTGGCCTGGGCCTGACGCCAGAATTCGCGCAACAGCGGCAACAGTTCGCACCAGGCCAAAGGTCGGTAGTCGCGCCCCTCGTGTGCTGCTGCGATCTGCAGTGCCAAGTCGGGCCGAGACACCAGACCACGCCCCAACATGATGTGTTCGGCACCGCTGACCTCGCGGCAGCGCCGCCAGTCCTGGACCGTCCAGATTTCGCCGTTGGCGAACACCGGTACCTGAACCACGTCCTGCACCCGCGCCACCCATTCCCAATGGGCTGGCGGCTTGTAACCTTCGACCTTGGTTCGCGCATGCACCACCAGGTGCGCTGCCCCGCCTTCGGCCAGCGCCGTACCGCACTCCAGCGCACCGTCCGGACTGTCGAAGCCCAGACGCATCTTGGCGGTCACAGGGATATGCGCAGGTACGGCGCGGCGAACTTCATGGACAATGGCGTGCAGCAGTTCAGGCTCCTTGAGCAGCACGGCGCCACCGCGGGATTTATTGACGGTCTTGGCCGGACAACCGAAGTTCAGGTCGATAACCGGCGCACCCAGCTCGCAAGCCAACGCGGCATTCTCTGCCAGACATATGGGGTCCGAGCCCAGCAACTGCACACGCATGGGCACACCTGCCGCTGTTTGAGCCCCATGGCGCAGCTCAGGCGCCAACTTGTCGAATGACGAGGGCGGCAGCAGGCGATCGCAGACGCGGATGAACTCGGTGACACACCAGTCGATGCCACCGACACGGGTCAGCACGTCGCGCAGGATGTTGTCGACCAGACCCTCCATGGGGGCCAGGGCAATTTGCATGTTGGGGTCTCGAGAAAAAGCGGGAGTCTAGCAAAAAGACGGGACGATCAGGCACCGAGTAATGCCGGACCATAGCCTTCGATGAACTCGGCAGGCATGCGCCGAGGCCTGCCGCTGGACAGCTCGATGCAGGCGAAGGTGGTCTGCGCACGAAGCAGCGTGACGCCGTCGCTTGGACGCCTGAGCTGGAAACGACGAGTCATGCGCAGACGCTGGTCCCATTCGACGATCCACGTGCCTAGTTGCAGCTCGTCGTCCTCATAGCCGGCCGCCAGATAGTCGATTTCATGACGAACAACGGCCATGGCCCGGTCCAGCCGACGGTATTCGGCCAAGTCCAGGCCCAGGCGCTGCGAATGACGCCAGGCACACCGCTCCAGCCACGTCACGTAAACCGCATTGTTGGCGTGGCCAAGGCCGTCGATGTCTTCGCTGCCGACCCGAAGGTCGATGATGAACGGCGCTGCCAGATCCCAGCTCATGCCTGCTCCCCAATGAGTGAAGAGGCAGAGTGTAACCAATGCCGAGAAGTAGAAAAACAAAAGGCCCATTCAATAATCGAATGAGCCTTTGAAGTCCCGCAAAACGCGGGTAAAAGTGGCGTCCCCTAGGGGACTCGAACCCCTGTTACCGCCGTGAAAGGGCGGTGTCCTAGGCCACTAGACGAAGGGGACGTGAAACCTTCGTGCAGACTCGTTTTCACGAATCCTGGCAGATTTGGTGGAGCTAAGCGGGATCGAACCGCTGACCTCCTGCATGCCATGCAGGCGCTCTCCCAGCTGAGCTATAGCCCCGAAACAAAACAAAAAGCCCATCCAACAACCGAATGAGCCTTTCAACCCCGCAATACGCGGGAAGAAGTGGCGTCCCCTAGGGGACTCGAACCCCTGTTACCGCCGTGAAAGGGCGGTGTCCTAGGCCACTAGACGAAGGGGACGTTGACCTTCGTGCCGGCCCGTTTTCACGAGCCGCGGCAAAATTGGTGGAGCTAAGCGGGATCGAACCGCTGACCTCCTGCATGCCATGCAGGCGCTCTCCCAGCTGAGCTATAGCCCCAGATTTCTAGCCTCGCGGCCCAGCGACCCTTGCAGCATCGCTTGTGTGAAACTGGCGTCCCCTAGGGGACTCGAACCCCTGTTACCGCCGTGAAAGGGCGGTGTCCTAGGCCACTAGACGAAGGGGACGAACCTTCTTGCCTTCAAGACCGTGTACTAGACCCGATCTTGCTTCATGTTACTGGACATGAAGCGGAATGTGGTGGAGCTAAGCGGGATCGAACCGCTGACCTCCTGCATGCCATGCAGGCGCTCTCCCAGCTGAGCTATAGCCCCACAATGTCGCAGTGAACCGAAGCATCGACTGGGCGCCGAATGTTTCGTTCTCGTTCATCGCTGTGGACGGGGCGCATATTAAGAGTGGATTGCAGGGCTGTCAAACGAATTCGTGAAAAAACTCAAAATTTTTTTCACAGATAACAATCACTTACCGCCCTGCCCTGGCGGCCCACGAAGGGCTGCCCACGGCAGTGAAGGCTTGCTCCACCGCCGCCGCCCAGGCGATGACCATTCACAAACGATCAGGCGATACTGGCGAGGAGCTTTTCCCACTCCTTGTTTTCTTTCTTGGACACGCCCCCCAGCAACTCCAGCGCCTGCCGCAAGCGATAGCGCGTGAGGTCAGGGCCAAGAATCTCCATGGCATCAAGCACCGACACCGAACTGGCCTGACCGGAAATCGAAGCGAACATCAGCGGCATGGCGTCACGCAACTTCAAGCCAAGCGCGTCGACTACTGCCTGGATACAGCCAGTGATGCGCTCTTTTTCCCACTGACGCAAACTTTCGAGTTTCCACAAGATCAACTGCATCACCTGGCGGACCTGCTCAGGCGTCAGCTTCTTGTGCTCGAACAGCTTGGCATCGAGCTTGAGCGCACCTTCAAAGAAGAAACCGGCCAACGGCGCAATCTGACTGAACGTTTCCACCCGACCTTGAACGTGCGGGGCGATTTTCATCATGTAGTCGGAGTTGAACGCCCACTGTCGCACACGCGTAGCGAAGTCTTCGACCGGCAGATCACGCAGCCACTGGCCATTGAGCCAGGACAGCTTCTCGATATCGAAGATCGGTCCACCCAGCGAGATGCGCGACAGATCGAAGTGCTCGACCATTTCCGCCAGGGAGAACTTCTCGCGCTCGTCGGGCATCGACCAACCCATGCGCCCCAGGTAGTTGAGCATCGCCTCGGGCATGAAGCCCATGCGCTCGTAGAAGGTGACGGAGGTCGGATTCTTGCGCTTGGACAGCTTGGATTTGTCTGGATTACGCAGCAGCGGCATGTAACACAGCTTGGGCTGTTCCCAACCGAAATACTCGTAGAGTTTGATCAGCTTCGGCGCCGAAGGCAGCCATTCCTCACCGCGCAAGACGTGGGTGATCCCCATCAGGTGATCATCGACCACATTGGCCAGGAAGTAGGTGGGCAGACCGTCGTTCTTCATCAGCACCTGCATGTCCATGCGGTCCCACGGAATCTCGACATCGCCACGCAGCATGTCCGGCACCACGCAGATACCTTCGCTGGGCACCTTCATGCGGATCACATGAGGCTCGCCTGCCGCCAGACGGCGCTGGACCTCCTCATCACTGAGCTTGAGCGCACGCCCGTCATAGCGGGGCGTCTCGCCGCGGGCCATCTGTTCGGCGCGCATCTGATCCAGCTCTTGCGCCGTGCAGAAGCAATAGAAAGCGTGACCGGCATCGACCAATTCCTTGGCATAGCGCGCGTAGATTTCGCCACGCTCGCTCTGCCGATATGGGCCATGCGGACCACCGACATCCGGACCTTCGTTCCACTCGATTCCCAGCCAGCGCAGGGCATCGAAGATCTGCTGCTCGGACTCACGGGTCGAACGCAACTGATCGGTGTCTTCGATACGCAGAATGAATTCGCCGCCGTGCTGCTTGGCGAAGCAGTAGTTGAACAGAGCGATGTAGGCGGTGCCGACATGGGGGTCGCCGGTAGGCGATGGCGCGATGCGCGTGCGAACGGTGGTCATGGACAGTCTCGGACGAAGGATGAAACAAAGACGGAATGTTAGCAGGGAGCAGGCTGCGGGCTCCAGCAAAGGCGCTTGCAACATCGGATCGGACGCGCTCGCGCGCAGGGCCCGTACGCCAGGTGAGCGATTGAGCGATCAGTGACTCAACTGCTGATCAAGCGTGCACGCAGCTGTCCAATCTCGTCGCGCAACTGTGCGGCGGCTTCGAATTCGAGGTCGCGCGCCATCTGGAACATCTTCTCTTCCAACACCTTGATGCGCTTGGTGATTTCGCCAGGCGCCTTGAGTTCGGCCTCGTAACGCGCAGCCTCCTCCGCCGCCTTGGCCATTCCTTTGCGCTTCTTGCTGCGCGCGCCCGGTACCGTGGCGCCCTCAAGGATGTCAGTGATGTCTTTGACCACACCCTTGGGCACGATGCCGTTGGCTTCGTTGAAGGCCACCTGCTTTGTACGGCGCCGCTCGGTCTCGTCGATCGCCCGCTGCATGGATCCGGTGATCTGATCGGCGTACAGGATGGCCTTGCCGTTCAGGTTTCGCGCCGCACGGCCAATGGTCTGGATGAGTGAACGCTCGGAGCGCAGGAAGCCCTCCTTGTCGGCGTCGAGGATCGCCACCAGCGATACCTCGGGCATGTCCAGACCTTCGCGCAGCAGGTTGATGCCCACCAGCACATCGAAGGTTCCAAGACGCAGATCGCGGATGATTTCAACGCGTTCCACGGTGTCGATGTCCGAGTGCAGATAGCGAACGCGCACGCCGTGATCGGCCAGATAGTCACTCAGGTCTTCGGCCATGCGCTTGGTCAAGGTCGTGGCGAGCACTCGCTCACCTGCTGCCACACGCTTGCCGATCTCGGACAACAGATCATCGACCTGAGTCAAGGCCGGCCGAATCTCGACCTCGGGGTCGACCAGGCCGGTCGGGCGCACCACCTGCTCGACCACTCGGCCGGCGTGCGCCTCTTCGTAGGGCCCGGGTGTCGCAGAAACGAATATGGTCTGCGGGCTGACCGACTCCCACTCGTCGAAACGCATAGGTCGGTTGTCCAGCGCGGAAGGCAGCCGAAAACCGTACTCCACCAGGGTTTCCTTGCGCGAACGGTCGCCTTTGTACATGGCCCCGACCTGGGGCACGCTAACGTGGGATTCGTCGATGACCAACAGGGCATCGGCCGGCAGATAGTCATAAAGCGTGGGCGGGGGAGCCCCCGATGGGCGACCGGACAGGTAGCGGGAGTAGTTCTCGATACCGTTGCAATAGCCCAGTTCGAGAATCATCTCCAGGTCGAAGCGAGTGCGCTGTTCGAGGCGCTGTGACTCCACCAGCTTGTTGGCCTTGTTCAGATACTCCAGGCGCTCGCCGAGCTCCTGCTTGATACCATCGACCGCGTCGAGCAACGTTTCCCGAGGGGTCACATAATGGCTCTTGGGATAGAACGTGAAACGCGGCAGCTTGCGAATGACCTCGCCGGTGAGCGGATCGAAAGCGGCGATGTTCTCCACCTCGTCATCGAACAGCTCGATGCGAATGGCTTCGAGGTCCGATTCAGCCGGGAAAATGTCGATCACATCACCCCGGACACGGAACGTCGCACGGGCAAAATCCATCTCGTTGCGGGTGTACTGCAGGTCAGCCAGCCGGCGTAGCAACGCGCGCTGATCGAGCTTGTCGCCGCGGTCGATGTGCAGCACCATCTTCAGGTAGGTTTCCGGGCTGCCCAGACCATAGATGCAGGACACCGTGGTTACGATGATCGCGTCGCGTCGCTCGAGCAGGGCCTTGGTCGCCGACAGACGCATCTGTTCGATGTGGTCGTTGATCGACGCATCTTTCTCGATGAAGGTGTCCGAAGACGGCACATAGGCTTCGGGCTGGTAGTAGTCGTAATAAGAAACGAAGTATTCGACCGCGTTGTTCGGGAAAAACGCCTTGAACTCACCATACAGCTGGGCTGCCAACGTTTTATTGGGCGCCAGGACCATGGTTGGACGCTGCACCTGCTGGATGACGTTGGCGATGCTGAAGGTTTTGCCAGAGCCGGTGACGCCGAGCAGCGTCTGGTGCGATAGCCCCGCCTCCAGCCCCTCGACCATCAGACGAATGGCCTCGGGCTGATCACCGGCCGGCTGGAAGCGCGTGACGAGCTGGAACTCGGACATGAAGGACCTCGTGGAAATCGCGGCAACTGTAAATTTAGCCAGTAGTCTATACGCAAAAACGCGCATCGGGCGAATCTGCCCGTCCCTACATGTGAACACTCATTGCAGTGGACCGGGCAATTGACCCAAGGGTCGAAAAATATTTGCGCCAACTGTGGCAAAAACCTGCGCCAGACTGTCGCGGTCACCCAGCGGTATCTCTATACTGACTCCCCGTTTGCACCGCTTCAGTGCACTGGGCTGGAGCGTGCATTTCCCATCACTCTCCACTTCAGAGCCAAGGTAACAATGAGCCTGTTTTCCGCTGTCGAGCTGGCACCCCGCGATCCCATTCTGGGCCTCAACGAAGCCTTCAATGCCGACCCACGCACCGACAAGGTGAATCTGGGCGTTGGTGTTTACTGCAACGAGGAAGGTCGCATCCCGCTACTGCGTGCGGTGATCGAGGCTGAAACCCAGCGTGCAGCCCAACGGGCCTCGCGCGGCTACCTGCCGATCGACGGTATCGCCAGCTACGACCAAGCCGTGCAGAAGCTGCTGTTCGGTGCAGAATCCCCGTTACTCGCTGCCGGCCGCGTGGTCACCGTACAGGCCGTCGGCGGTACCGGCGCCCTGAAGATCGGCGCCGACTTCCTCAAGCGTCTGTCGCCCACCGCCACCGTCGCCATCAGCGATCCGAGCTGGGAAAACCACCGCGCCCTGTTCGAGTCGGCCGGTTTTGCTGTGCAGAACTACCGCTACTACGACGCTGCGAATAACGACGTCAATCGCGTCGGCATGCTCGAAGACCTGAACAGCCTGCCCTCGGGCTCGATCATCGTCCTGCACGCCTGCTGCCATAACCCAACGGGTGTCGACCTGTCGCTCGACGACTGGAAGAACGTGCTGGAAGTGGTCAAAGCCAAAAACCATATCCCGTTCCTCGACATGGCCTACCAGGGCTTCGGCGACGGCATCGCCGAAGACGCGCTCGCGGTGCGTCTTTTCGCCGAATCGGGTCTGGACTTCTTCGTCTCCAGTTCGTTCTCCAAATCGTTCTCGCTGTACGGCGAGCGTGTAGGCGCCCTGTCGATCGTCACCGGCTCCAAGGACGAAAGCACCCGCGTGCTGTCGCAGGTCAAGCGTGTGATCCGCACCACCTACTCCAACCCACCGACCCATGGCGCTACCATCGTCGCCACCGTACTCAACAACGCCGAACTGCGGCAGATGTGGGAAACCGAGCTAGGTGAGATGCGCGAACGCATCCATGGCATGCGCAAGCAGATGGTCGAATTGCTGGCCCAGTATGGCGCCAAGCGCGACTTCAGCTTTGTCGGCCGTCAGGTCGGGATGTTCTCCTACTCCGGATTGACCGTCGAGCAAGTGGCACGTCTGAAGAACGAGTTCGGCATCTATGCGCTGGACACCGGACGCATCGCTGTGGCCGCGCTGAATCAGAGCAACATCCACGTGGTGACCAAAGCTATCGTCGAGGTGCTGTAAGCGCTTGATTTGCCAAGGGGCGGGTTGACTTCCCCTTGGCATTCATTAAGATACGCTCAGATTCCGCGATAGCTCAGTCGGTAGAGCAAATGACTGTTAATCATTGGGTCCCTGGTTCGAGTCCAGGTCGCGGAGCCACACATTGAAAACCTCCAGATGCGCAAGCACTGGAGGTTTTTCGTTTTCGGGCGCACGCTTTCTCTCTGCAGCCCCGACTCAGTCGGCTCGCCCCAACGGGTAGAACTGACCGTGACTCCACACGCCAAGCCAAGACTGGCCCTCTATCATCCGCGGCACTGCAAGGTCCACCAATTGGTAGAACACGTTGCGGTGGATCAGTGCCTCCAGGTTGCTGCGCATCAGCAGATAAGGCGCTGGCTCGCCCGTGTCAGCGCAGGTGTGCACCCGCAAAGGATGTTCTGGTCCGGCTTCGGCTTGGTCGTCGACATTGCTGATAAAACGCAATACCTGACCCTCGCCTTCACCCTCGACCTGCATCGAGACAGCCACGAACGGCGCGTCGTCGACACGAATGCCGACCTTCTCGACCGGCGTCACCAGGAAGTAATCGTCCCCATCACGCCGCAGGATGGTGGAAAACAGCCGAACCATGGGCTTGCGCCCGATGGGGGTACCCAAGTAGTACCACGTACCGTCACGGGCGATGCGCATGTCGATATCGCCGCAGAAATCAGGGTTCCAGAGATGCACGGGCGGCAGCCCTTTGTCCTTGGGAATTTGCCCGAGGATGTCACTGGCCTTGCCCTCACCCGTCATCGCGTACTCCTTAACGACTCATCCCAAGAAGACTGCGAGCGTACTCGCGCATCGGCTCAGCGAGCAAATCCTGGGGCGTATTGTCGTGGAACGTCAACAAACCGCCGCGACTCTTGATCCGCGCAGTGTCGATCAGATATCGAGTGCTGGTTTCGATCAGCATCATCTGCACGACGCCAGTGTCCCAGCCAAGACGATCTACAGCCTGCTCGTCGTACCATTCGTCACCGTTGCCGATACGATCATCCGTACGGGCGAACCGGGTGTAGAGCACATAATGGGCGCCGACCGAACGAGCTTCGGCAATGGCTTCTTCCAGGCCCAGGGGAGCCTTCGCGCGACGTACCAGCGGAAAGTACTCGACAAAGCTCTTGAACGCCTCTTCAGCGACGGCGTTCTGTCTGGGTACCGGGCCTTTACCCGGCGGAACGAATGCGCCTTGGCCAATGAAGATGAAAGAGTCAGGCTGCAGACGGACCGACAGGGTGCGCGTCGTGTCACTGTGGTCGAGCAGACCCGCATCGCTCAACTGGTAGCGCACCCCCTCCCCCATGTCGCTGACTTTCATGCAGCCGCCCAACGCCATCAGCGCCAGCAGCAAGACCAGGCTACGCATCTTTCCTCCAGTGACCGGTGACGAAAAACCGGCGAATAGCCGCGTGATGCAGCTTTTACGCCAGTTCGCTGATCACTGCCCCGGTTGAACGACTTGCGCATGCATTCATCACAACCCGCCGGGAACAGGGTGATTAGGTGGCGGGGTCCGGATCACGCTTGCGCTTGTTGCCCATGCGTACACCGATATCCATCAAGAACTGGAAGAAACCCTCTTGGTCTTCCAGCACGTTGCTCCAGAACGGCGAGTGATACAGGGCGACCGCCCCGTGCACCAGCGCCCAGGCTGCACAGTAATGGAAATACGGAGGAACGTCCTCGAGCTTGCCCTCGCTGATCCGTCCCTTGATCAACTGGGTAAGACGCTCGAAATTCGAGGCACGGATGCTGTGCAACTGCTCGACCATCTCCGGCACCTGATTGCCCTTGACCACTTTCTCTTCAAGCCGGTCGAACAAACGGTAGCGCTGGGGATCACGCATGCGGAACTCGAAATAGGCGCGCGACAGGGCTTCCTTGTCGCGGTCGACATCGCTCGAATGCAGCAGCGCATTCAGATCGCGCTCGTAGTCGAGCATCAAGCGCAGATAAATTTCTGCCTTGGATTTGAAGTGCTTGTAGATCGTGCCTTTGCCGATGCCGACCGCGTCGGCAATCATCTCGACGGTGACGCTGTCTTCACCCTGTTCGAGAAACAGCTTGAGCGCCGTGTCGAGGATCTCTTGTTCGCGACGGCGAAACTCACGGACCTTACGAGGTTCTTTCTGCATAGGAAGGACTGGGATGACAATCGAAGCGGATTATTATGCCTAAGTGCTGCCAAATTGCACGGTTCTTCCGCTGACGTGAGTGTTTCATCGTGAGTGTGCGTGCGGTGGGTACTGAAAACGGCAGTTCTGCCCTCGACTCATGCGGTCGAGGCATTTCGCATCGACTACGTATGCCAAATCTGTTTAAAAAACCATCAATCGACGCTGGCACAGCGCCAAGACTGACCAATACTAGATGTGTCGATGCTGAGCTTCCCCCCAAGCGAAGCATTGATGAAGGCACCTAGGGACCGCGTGCCTGTGTATTACTCCTAATGGTCTTGACCCGGATTCCTCCCCCAGAAGCCGGGTTTTTTTTGCCGTTTGCAGCGATCGATCAATCGCTCGCTGCAAACCTTGATCAGGCGACGCGTGCCAGCGGGAACAGTCGTTTGAAGTTGGCGGTGGTCTGATCGGCCAACTGGGTGTAGCTCACCCCGCGTAACGACGCTACGTACTCGGCAACCTCACGCACGTATTGCGGGAGGTTGGGCTTGCCGCGATAAGGAATCGGCGCCAGGTAAGGCGAGTCGGTTTCGACCAGCAAGCGGTCGTGCGGAACCTGGCGCGCCACCTCGCGCAAGGCATCGGCGTTGCGGAAGGTGACGATCCCGGAAAGTGAGATGTAATAGCCCAGGTCCAGTGCCGCCCGCGCCATGTCCCAGTCTTCGGTAAAGCAATGCAACACGCCGGCCTGTGGCAGGTTGGCCTCGCGCAGTAACGCGAGGGTGTCGGCCCGCGCGGCACGGGTATGCACGATCACCGGCTTGCCGGTCTGTCGCGACGCTTCCAGATGCAGGCGGAACGACGCCTGCTGAAGTGTCGCAGCTTCGGGCTCGTAGTGGTAATCCAGACCCGTTTCGCCGATTGCGACCACATGAGGGTGAGCCAGCTCGCTCAGGAGCCATTCGAGCGCCGGCGTCTCGCCCGGCGCCAGATCGAGCGGATGCACGCCAACCGAGCAGTCGACATCGCCATACTGCTCGCTCAGGGCTTTGACTGCTCCAGCATTCTCGGCGCTCACGCCAATGCATAGAAAATGCCCGACCCCGCGCTGGCGAGCCGCCTGCAAGGCAGCGTCGAGCGAACCTGCGTGGGCGCTCAGGTCAAGACGGTCTAGGTGGCAATGGGAATCTACAAGCATGGGATTGGCACATATCTGAAAAAAGCGGTGGAAGAATCAGCGCGCACCCGGCAACTGCAGCCAATGGGCAAGCAGCGCTTCGAGCAGCAGCACACGGTTGAGGTTGGCCTTGCCCATGACTTTCTGACGCTGCTCCAG
Source organism: Pseudomonas sp. SC11 (assembly GCF_047039205.1). Lineage (NCBI taxonomy): Bacteria > Pseudomonadati > Pseudomonadota > Gammaproteobacteria > Pseudomonadales > Pseudomonadaceae > Pseudomonas > Pseudomonas sp. SC11. The sequence continues at coordinate 3,908,504 of NZ_CP178183.1, forward strand.
AATCCAGGCCTGCATCTCCAGCACGCGACTCTGACGACTTTTCTGCGCCAGGTACTGCAGCACTTTACGCATGTCGGCCAAGCCCAGCCCATCCTCGTCCTGGGTCAGTTGATAGCGCAGTATCAGGTGCGACCAGTCGCAGAACCAGTCGAACAGCAACAGCAGCGGCACTGTATTCCAGGCTTCGGCCAATTGCGTAGGTGACTGCTGTTGCTTGAGCAGTTTCTTGATGCCCTCGGTGACCAATGCGCGTTGCTCACGTACACCCTGGGCTTGCAAGCTCAGCGCCATCAATGGCGAGCCGGCAGCCAGGCTCAGCAACTCATCACGTTCGCTCTGGTCGACGTCCGGCAATGCCGCAGCCAACCAGTCCTGGCTCTGCGCAGGCGTAGGTTGCGGGCACGCAATCTGCTGACAGCGACTCTTGATGGTCGGCAGCAGGCGACTGGGCTGATGGCTCACCAGCAGCAGCACCGTGTCGCCCGAGGGCTCCTCCAGGCTCTTGAGCAACGCATTCGAGGCATTGACGTTCATCGCCTCGACCGGCTCGATCAGCACCACCTTGCGTCCGCCTTGCTGGGCGGTCTGAACCACAAAAGCAACCAGATCACGCACCTGATCGACCTTGATCGGCTTGTCGGCCTCTTCCGGCTCGAGCACAAAGTTGTCGGGATGGCTGCCAGCCTTGAGCAGCAGGCAGGATTTACACTGGCCGCACGCTTGCGAAGCGTGCGGTTTCTGGCACAGCAGCAGCGCCATCAGCCCCTCAGCCAAGGCGCGCTTGCCGATACCCTGTGGCCCATGGAACAGGTAGGCATGGGCATGCTGCCGACGCCCGGCCACCTGCTGCCAGAGCGCCTGTTGCCAGGGAAACACCTCAGCCACGGCTGCGCTCCAGAATGTCGGGCAGCAACGTGTCGATGGCTTGCTGCACCGCAGCCAGTGGCTGCGCCGCATTCAGTAGATGGTAGCGTTGGGGGGCCGCAGCAGCGCGTTGCAGGTAGGCCTGACGCACCGCCTCGAAGAACGCTTGGCCCTCCTGCTCGAAGCGATCCAGACGCCCACGAGCCGCTGCGCGGGCAAGGCCGACCTCTACGGGCAGGTCGAAGACCAGCGTCAGGTCGGGACGCAACTGGCCCTGAACGAAGTGTTCCAGCGTGGCGATGCGCTCGATGGGCAGACCGCGACCGCCGCCCTGGTATGCGTAAGTGGCGTCGGTGAAACGATCGCACAGCACCACAGCACCACGCGCCAGAGCAGGACGAATGACCATGGCCAGATGCTGAGCGCGGGCGGCGAACATCAGCAACAGCTCGGTATCGACCGCCATCGTTTCATCGCTAGGGTCCAGCAGCAACTCGCGAATGCGTTCGGCCAGCGGCGTGCCGCCGGGTTCGCGAGTCATCACGACATCTATGCCGTGCTCGCGCAGGCGCTGCGCCAGATACTCACGATTGGTGCTTTTGCCCGCGCCTTCGGGGCCTTCCAAGGTGATGAACAGACCGCTCACAGGCATTCCTTGATGTGCTTAGTGGGTTGCCGGCGCATCGCCCGACACGGAGGATTCGGAAGTTTCGCCCGGAGCACTGTCCGGCACCTCGCTCGAGGGTGACGGGCTGCTGGCAGGAAGCTCGGCGTCCTGGGCCTGCGGCGACGCTCCGGCCGGCGCACGCGGCGCGGGGCTGGAGCGGTAGTCGGCCCGGCGCTTGAGCTGATACTCACGGACTGCGGAGTTGTGATCGTTCAGATCGTCGGAGAACACATGACTGCCATCGCCACGGGCAACGAAGTACAGGCTGGTGCCCGCAGATGGATTCAACGCAGCATGAATCGCCTCGCGTCCGACCATGGCGATCGGCGTCGGCGGCAGTCCGGTATTGGTGTAGGTGTTGTAGGGCGTTGGCGTACGCAGGTCGGCACGGGTGATCTTGCCGTTATAGCGTTCACCCATTCCGTAAATCACTGTCGGATCGGTCTGCAGCATCATGTTCAGGCGCAGCCGACGCACGAATACGCCAGCGATCTGCCCACGCTCCTGGGCAATGCCGGTTTCCTTCTCCACCAGAGAGGCCATGATCAGGGCTTGATACGGGTCGCTGTAGGGCAGATCACCGGCGCGTTGCGCCCATTCCTTGGCCAGCACCTCATCCAGGCGCAGATAGGCCTGCTGCAACAGCTCGACATCGCTCATCCCGCGCACGAAGCGATAGGTATCGGGAAAGAATCGACCTTCGGGAAAAACACCCTCGTGACCGAGCCTCTCCATCACTTCGCTGTCAGACAAGCCCTCGAGGGTATGCTTGATCTTGTCATGCTTGGCCAGCGCGGCACGCAACTGCCGGAAAGTCCAGCCCTCGACGAGCGTCAGGTTGTACTGCACCACGTCGCCACGGCGCCAGGCGTCGATCAGGCCTTCCACCGTCATCCCCGGTGTCAGGCGGTATTCGCCAGTGTGCAGAGCGGTGCCAGCCATATTGAAGCGCCAGTACAGGCGCAGCCACAGCGCATCGTCGATCAAGCCCTCGCTCTGCATGCGATAGAACATACGGTTGGGGTTGGTGCCGGTGGGCACGTCGATCAGTCGCTCCTCAGCGATGTGCAGCGGTTGCTGCAAGGCCGAATGAACCTTCCAGGCCGACCAGCCCAGCGCCAGACCAGCGAGTACCAGGCCCATCTCCAGCAGCAGCAGGAATTTACGTCTCACGAATCAGGTATCCAGTAACGTACGGGCGACGGCCTGCAGTTTACGGGTGAGCGGCCCGGCCGGCCAGTCAAGCTTGAGCGCCGGAACGCTGCGCACTGGCCAGATACCGTAGACGCTGTTGCAGGTGAACACTTCATCGGCCTGCTGCAGATCGGCTTGTGCAAGCTCGGCGGTGCATGCCTCGATGCCAAGCGCACGAGCCTGATCCAAGAGTTCGCCGCGCATGACCCCGGCTACCCCGCAGTGACTCAGTTCAGGCGTGGTCAACACGCCATCGCGCACCAGGAACAGGTTGCTGTAGACACCTTCGATCAACAGACCTTGGGCATCGCGCATCAAGCCTTCGGCGTAGGCAGGATCCTGCCACTCGGCACGCGCCAGCACCTGCTCCAGGCGGTTGAGGTGTTTCAGCCCGGCCAGCAGGGGTTGCCGAGCCAAGCGCGTTTGACAGTCGAACAGCGAGATGCCTTGCTCGGCATGCGCTGCCGGATAGGCCGGGAGCGGGCTGTTCTGCAGGATTCGTCGGGCCGGGGATCCGGGCGCGGGCGCATAGCCGCGTGGGCTATCACCGCGAGTGACCATCAGTTTGACGACACCCTCACCCAGTTGCGCCGCATAGGCCAGCAATTCTTCGCGAGCGAGCGGCACATCGAGATCGATCGCCAGGCGCCGACACCCCATCGCCAGCCGATCCAGGTGACGCTGCAGCAGGCTAGGCCTGCCGCCGCGCACGGCGATGGTCTCGAACAGACCATCGCCGTAAGCCAGGCCGCGATTCTGCAGGTTGACCGCAGAGCCAGGCTGGCCGTCGATCCAGCTGTGCATCAGTCGGCGAACCGACGGAATACCAGGGAACCGTTGGTCCCGCCGAAACCGAAGGAGTTGGACAGCACCACATCGATTGGCATGCTGCGCGCCTGATGCGGCACGAAGTCCAGATCGCAGCCTTCGTCCGGCTCATCCAGGTTGATGGTCGGAGGCGCCATCTGACTGTTGATCGCCAGCACACTGAAGATCGCCTCGACGGCACCCGCGGCGCCGAGCAAGTGACCGGTCATCGACTTGGTCGAGCTGACCGCCAGTTTATAGGCATGCTCGCCGAACACGTGCTTGATAGCAGCGACTTCAGCGATGTCGCCAGCAGGGGTCGAGGTACCGTGGGCATTGATGTAGCTGACCTGCGATGGTGCTACACCCGCATCGCGCAAGGCGTTGATCATGCACCGTGCAGCCCCTTCTCCGGTGTCCGGTGGCGAGGTCATGTGATAGGCGTCACCACTCATGCCAAAGCCAACCAATTCAGCGTAGATGGTCGCCCCGCGCGCCTTGGCGTGCTCAAGCTCCTCGAGCACCAGTGCGCCTGCACCGTCGGAGAGTACGAAACCATCACGCCCTTTGTCCCAGGGACGACTGGCGCGGGCCGGCTCGTCATTTCGGGTCGACAGTGCACGCGAGGCACCGAAACCGCCCATGCCCAGACCGCAGGCAGCCATCTCGGCACCGCCGGCAATCATCACGTCCGCCTCGCCATAGGCAATGTTGCGCGCGGCCATGCCGATGCAGTGGGTGCCCGTGGTGCAGGCGGTGGAGATGGCGTAGTTCGGACCTTGCAGCCCCAAGTGGATCGACAGGAAACCGGAGATCATGTTGATGATCGAGCCTGGCACGAAGAACGGTGAGATCCTCCGCGGCCCCTGCTCGTGCAAGGTCCGGCTGGTGTCTTCGATATTGGTCAGGCCACCGATGCCCGAACCCATGGCCACGCCGATACGCTCGCGATTGGCGTCAGTGACCTCCAGGCCGGCGTTGCGCACCGCCTGGAAACCGGCCGCCAGGCCGTACTGAATGAACAGGTCAAGCTTGCGAGCTTCCTTGGCCGACAGGTACTGCTCGACCTCGAACCCCTTCACCGAGCCGCCAAAACGGGTGGAGTAGGCACTCAGGTCCGTGTGTTCGATCGGACCGATGCCACTGCGGCCAGCCAGAATGCCCTGCCAGGTGCTCGGTACGTCAGTACCCAGTGGCGACAGCATACCCATACCGGTGACCACGACGCGTCTACGCGACACAGCACTCTCCTTTTCTAATAACAGAGTCTCTTGCCATTGCATTCATCCATCCGGAATGAAATGGCAACAGGCTCTCGGTTGCTCGAGTATCGACAGCAGGGCTCGCAAAGAAAAAACCGCACGCCGAAGGCAGTGCGGTTTTTCCCGACAAGAAGCGTCGACTACAACGTCTTAGGCCTTGTGGCTGTTGACGTAGTCGATGGCGGCTTGAACGGTAGTGATCTTCTCGGCTTCTTCGTCAGGGATTTCGGTCTCGAATTCCTCTTCCAGAGCCATCACCAGCTCAACGGTGTCAAGCGAATCGGCACCCAGGTCATCGACGAAGGACTTGTTGTTGGTCACTTCTTCTTCCTTCACGCCCAGTTGCTCGGCGACGATTTTCTTGACGCGTTCTTCGATGGTGCTCATACCTAGTTTTCACTCCTAGTGGATATATGTCAGGCAGCTGGCCGGTGCCCAAGTTTATAGGAAGACGCCTGCTTTTCAAGCGTAACGCGCCTTCACGAGAGTCGCCTGGCCTGCCGCCTGGAATCTGGTTGCAGCTTTATAACGGATTTTAGGCACGCAGTATGACTGTTTTTTTAAGCAATCCGTCACATTGAGTTGCGGCTGTTACATGTACATCCCGCCGTTCACCGGCACTGTAGCGCCGGTGACATAGGCCGCGCCATCAGATGCCAGGAAGGAAACCACCTTGGCAATTTCCTCGGCCTGACCCAGGCGACCCAGCGGAATTTGCGTCTGCAGCGCTTCGCGTTGTGCTTCTGGCAGCTCGCGGGTCATGTCGGTATCGATGAAACCCGGCGTCACCGAGTTCACCGTGATACCGCGCGATCCCACTTCACGCGCCAAGGCACGACTGAAGCCTTCCAGACCTGCCTTGGCGGCGGCATAGTTGGCCTGACCTGCGTTACCCATCGCACCGACCACCGAGCCGATGCTGATGATACGACCCCAGCGGGCCTTGGTCATGCCGCGCAGCACGCCCTTGGACAGACGGTAAAGGCTGTTGAGGTTGGTGTCGATGACATCGAACCATTCTTCATCTTTCATCCGCAACATCAGATTGTCACGTGTGATCCCGGCGTTGTTGACCAGAATCGTCGGCGCGCCGAACTGCTCCTGGATAGAGGTCAGGACGCCAGTCACGGATGCCTCGTTGGTGACATTGAGCTCAAGGCCGGTACCGGTGATACCGTGTTCCTTGAGTGTCTCAGCGATGCGCTGAGCGCCAGAGGCGGAAGTGGCGGTGCCGATCACGGTCGCGCCTTGGCGACCCAGCTCGAGGGCGATAGCCTGGCCAATGCCACGGCTGGCACCTGTAACCAGTGCAACTTTACCTTGCAGGCTCATGCAAGCTTCTCCAGATGTCAGACCAGCGCCGCGCGGGCGGCGGCGATGGCGTCAGGGGTATTGAGGTTGTAAGTGGTGACGCCCTCGGCGCACCGCTTGTTCAGGCCGGCCAGTACCTTGCCAGGACCGCATTCCACCAAATTGACCGCGCCGTTGGCAGCCAGGGTCTGCACGCACTCGACCCAACGCACTGGTTGGTACAACTGTGCCAGCAGGTCACGCTTGAGGGCTTCCAGATCGGCAGGTACGGCGGCAGAGACGTTCTGCACCACCGGGATTTGCGGAGCCTGCCACTCGACGGCACTGACCGCCTCGGCGAAGCGCTCGGCGGCTGGCTTCATCAAGGCGCAGTGCGACGGCACGCTGACCGGCAGAGGCAATGCACGCTTGGCGCCCTTGGCCTTGCACAGCTCGATGGCACGCTCGACTGCAGCCTTGTTGCCAGCGATGACCACTTGGCCAGGCGAGTTGAAATTGACCGCACTGACCACGTCATCTTCGGCCGCCTGCGCACAGACATCCACCACCACGGCGTCGTCCAGCCCCAGGATGGCAGCCATGGCGCCATGACCGGCCGGCACCGCTTCCTGCATCAGTTGGCCGCGGCGCTCGACCAGACGTACGGCGTCCTTGAGCGACAAGCTACCCGCGGCGACCAGGGCGCTGTACTCACCCAGGCTGTGACCGCAAACGTATGCCGGACGCGCGCCGCCCTGCTCCAGCCACAGGCGCCATAGCGCGATGGAGGCCGTCAGGATAGCTGGCTGCGTCTTGTCGGTTTGATTGAGTTGTTCCTCGGGACCTTCCTGGACCAATTTCCACAGGTCATAGCCCAGAGCCTCGGAAGCTTCCTTGAAAGTCTCGATGATCAGCGGCTGCTCGGCACCGAGTTCAGCGAGCATGCCCAGTGACTGGGAACCTTGGCCAGGAAAGACGAATGCGAGGGATGCAGACATTGAACAAGCCCTTATGATCTTGTCGTCGAATGGGGTGCACCCTGCCGTCGGCAGGGCACGGAATCTGAAAACTTGGATGGAAACGCAGACCAAGCGGTCACATTTAACCACTTCATGGCCGATACACCTAAGGCAACAGGTCTTCCAGGCGACCATGCAAACGCTGCGGTAGATTTTCCTGAATCTCGATCAGCGCCCGCTGGATAGCACTCTGCAGGCCTTGCACACCCGCCGACCCGTGGCTTTTCACGACGATACCCTGCAATCCCAGAAAGCTTGCGCCGTTGTGCCGCGCCGGCGCCAGGTCCGATTGCAGGCGCCGCAACAAGGGCCTGGCCAAAGCACCCGCCACACGGGCGAACAAACCGGCCCTGAACAACGCTTCCAGACGCTCGCCGACCATGGTTGCCAGCCCTTCGCTGGATTTGAGCAGGATATTGCCCACGAAGCCGTCGCACACCACCACATCGGCCTCGCCGCGATACAGCCCGTCACCTTCAATGAAACCGACATAGTTAAGGCCGCGGGCGTTCTTCAGCAAACTGGCAGCCAGCTTGACTTGCTGATTGCCCTTGATGTCTTCGGTACCGATGTTCAGCAGAGCTACTCGTGGGCGGCGCACGCCCAGCGCCTGCGCCGCCACCGATCCCATCACAGCAAACTGGTAGAGGTGATCGGCGCTGCAGTCGACGTTCGCACCCAGGTCGAGCAGTTGGCAGTAACCTTGCTGTGTAGGAATGGCCGCCACCATGGCCGGCCGATCGATACCCGGCAAGGTTTTGAGCACGAGACGCGACAAGGCCATCAAAGCGCCCGTATTGCCGGCGCTTACGCACGCCTGCGCTTTGCCATCACGGACCAGCTCGAGCGCGACACGCATCGAAGAGTCAGGCTTGCCGCGCAAGGCCTGCGAGGGCCGCTCATCCATACCAATCACTTCGCTGGCATCCACGATCCGCAGGCGCGCGCGATCGATGGCTGCAAGGCCACTGACGAGTTCTTCGAGAAGGGAGGTTTGACCGACGAGGGTCAGATGGAGCGAGGGGGTAGCCGAAAGGCAAGCGATACTGGCCTCAACAATGCTGCGGGGACCGAAGTCCCCGCCCATTGCGTCGATCGCGATGATCTGAGCGGACAAGGATTACTCGTCAGCGCCCTTGTCGATCACTTTGCGACCACGGTATACGCCTTCTGGCGACACGTGGTGGCGCAGGTGAACTTCACCGGTGCTCTTTTCTACGGACAGCGCGTTTTCCGACAGGGCATCGTGCGAACGACGCATGTCACGGGCAGAGCGGGATTTTTTGTTCTGCTGAACAGCCATAATTGATTAACTCCTAAACGTTTGGGTCACGCTTTAACTGCGCCAAGACACTGAACGGGTTGGACCGCGATACCTCGTCCTTGCTCGATTCGGGCTCGTCTGCGCCCGCCGGCTGCTGGCATTCTTCCGGATGATGAGCAGGCACGATAGGAAGTGCGAGCAAAAGCTCTTCCTCGATCAGCGCCTGCAGATCCAAAGGATCTTCGCCCAGTTCCAGCACGTCATAGCCTTTCGGCAACGACTGGGTATTCGCACCCTCCTTCACCACAGCATACGTACATTCGCTATGGATCGGCAGGGTGACCAGCTCAAGACAACGCTGGCAAACCATTTTGACTTCGACATTCAAATCGCTGTGGATAACCACAACGTGCTGTTCGTCTCGTTCAAAATCGAACTTCGCCTGCACCGTACCGACAGTGTCGGAAAGCGGGTCGCAGAGTCTTTCCAAATCAGCGAGTTGCAGCGAACCCTCGAGGGTTACGCCACGATCGGCTAATTTGCGCGGGTCAACGTGAGGTGGAATCGGGTCATTCAACATAGGCGCAGCATTCTAGGGATGCCCCCCGCCTCTGTCAAAGGAAATTCGGCAGCTTGACGCATGTTAGAATCACGGCAACTGCCAAGGAGTCCACCATGCTTCCTCTGCTGCTCGCCTCGAGCTCCCCCTACCGGCGCGAACTGCTCCAGCGCCTGCACCTGCCCTTCACCTGGGCGAGTCCCGACATAGACGAAGCGCGCCAAGGCGACGAGACCGCTGCTGAACTGGTCCGCAGACTCGCTCGGCTCAAGGCCCAAGCCCTGGCCGAACATCACCCACAGCACCTGATCATCGGTTCGGACCAGGTCGCCGTGCTCGGCGAACGTATCCTCGGCAAACCACACAGCGCCGAGCGCGCCTGTGAGCAACTGCTGGCCGCCAGCGGACAATCCGTCACTTTCCTGACTGGCCTGGCCCTGCTCAACAGCGCCACAGGCCACTGCCAGGTTGACTGCATCCCCTTCACCGTGACGTTGCGCGAACTGGACCGCCAGCGCGTGGAGCGCTACGTACAGACCGAGCAACCACTGGATTGCGCCGGCAGCTTCAAGGCCGAGGGATTGGGCGTTTCGCTCTTTCAGAGCACACACGGCAGCGACGCGACAAGCTTGATCGGCCTGCCCCTCATACGCCTGGTGGACATGTTGCTCAAGGAGGGCGTGCAAGTACCCTGAAACCGGCGGGGCCGTCGAGCAGCCCCGCTAGCGCGCATTAGCGCAATGAAGGCCCCTGAAGCCCCATGTACAGCGCAAGACGCTCAGCCACGCTGGCACCCATGCGCTTGGAGAAGCGATCGAAAGGCGATTCCTGCACGGTGAAGTCGACCAACTCTTTCTCGCCGACGACATCACGCGCCACATAGCTGGCGCTGCCCAGGCCATCGACCAACCCCAAAGCCTTGGCCTGCTCGCCAGACCAGACCAAACCACTGAACAGCTCAGGGTGTTCTTTGTCCTTCAGGCGATCGCCACGACCTTGCTTGACCATCGCGATGAACTGATTGTGCGTGGTATCCAGCACACCTTGCCAGAACGCTGTTTCATCCGGCTTCTGCGGCGAGAACGGATCGAGGAACGCCTTGTGCTCGCCCGAGGTGTAAGCGCGACGCTCCACTCCCAGCTTCTCCATCGCCCCGACAAACCCGTAGCCTGCCGCCGTCACGCCGATCGAGCCCACCAGACTGGCCTTGTCGGCATAGATCTCATCAGCCGCACTGGCAATGTAGTACGCACCAGAGGCCCCTAGATCCGTGATCACCGCATACAGCTTGATCGCGGGGTACTCGGCGCGCAGGCGACGTATCTCGTCGTAGACATACCCTGCCTGCACCGGACTACCGCCCGGGCTGTTGATGCGCATCACCACCGCCTTGGTCTTGGCATCCTTGAATGCCTCCCGCAGGCTCTTGATGATGTTGTCGGCACTGGCAGCTTCCTGATCCGCGATGACCCCACGCACCTCGACCAGCGCCGTATGACTGGCACTGCGCGAGGCCGTGGACTCCATGTCCATGAAGGGCGAGAACAGGAAAAGGATGCCGAACAGATAGATGAACGTCAGCAACTTGAAGAAGATCCCCCAACGCCGCGCACGCCGCTGCTCTTGAACACTGGCCAGGAGCGTCTTCTCCAGCAACTTCCAGCTCTTGCGCTCTTCCTTGCCCTCGACTGCATCTTCGGATGCAGGCGCCTTCCACTCGTCAGCCATGCTCACCTACCTTGGAATTGGAGCGCGCAGCGCCAGCCAGCCACTCGCGCAATTGTGAAAAATGCTCGATACACACCTGCGGCCCAAACTCGGCGAGCGCCTCAAGCGACATCGCGCCGTAGCCCACGGCCACCGAGTGCATGCCAGCATTGCTGGCCATCTGCAAATCGAATGCCGAATCCCCAACCATCAACGCCTCGCCCGCCTCGACCCGGCAATGCGCGAGAATTTCCTGAAGCATCAGCGGATGAGGCTTGCCACGGGTCTCGTCGGCAGCACGGGTGATATCGAAAAAGTCCTCCCAGCCATTGGCCTTGAGCACCCGATCCAGCCCTCGCCGCGCCTTGCCGGTGGCCACCGCCAGGCGATAGCCCTGCGCCCGAAAGACCTCCAGCGATTGCGCCACACCCTCGAACAACGGCGAAGGCTGCCGGTCGAGATCGGTATAGATATCGGCGTAATGCTGTCGAAAACGTGCCACTTCATTCGCGTCAAGGTGCGGATAGAGCACCGAGATCGCCTCATCCAGCGCTAGACCGATGATCCCCTTCACGGCAGCCTCGGCACTGGGGATCTCACCCGCGCGCTCAGCGGCGACATTCATCGAATCGACAATACGGCCTATGGAGTCGGCCAGGGTGCCGTCCCAGTCGAAGATCAGCAGTTCATAGGGTTTGCGCATGGCCGCTCAGCTTGCCCCCAGGCGTTCGACTGTCTTGGCCCACGCCTCATCGACGGGAGCCTCGAGCTTGAGCTCGCCGCCATCGGGCAGCGGCACCGTCAGCGCATAGGCGTGCAGGAACAGGCGCTTGCCGCCCAGGTCACGAATTTCGCGAGTGAAATCTTCATCACCATATTTACTGTCGCCCGCGATCATGTGCCCGGCATGCAGGGTGTGCACACGAATCTGGTGCGTGCGCCCGGTGATCGGACGGGCCTCGACCAGCGTGGCGAACTCGCCGAAGCGACGCAATACACGGAACAGCGTCAGCGCTTCCTTGCCCTCGTCATTCACTTCGACCATGCGCTCGCCGGAACGCAGGTTGCTTTTCTGCAGAGGCGCATTGACCTGCTTCTTCGAGGTCGGCCAATGACCCCGCACCAAGGCCATGTAGCGCTTGTCCACGCCATCGCCGCGCAGCGCGGCATGCAGGTGGCGCAGCATGCTGCGTTTCTTGGCGATCATCAGCAGGCCTGAGGTATCACGATCCAGACGGTGCACCAACTCCAGCTCCTTGGCATCGGGGCGTAGCTGGCGCAGCGCCTCGATGACACCGAAGTTCAGACCGCTGCCGCCGTGCACGGCGATGCCAGCCGGCTTGTTCATCACGATCAAGGCCTTGTCTTCATAGACGATCGCCGCCTCCAGGCGCTGCAACAGCCCTGGCGCCACCGGCGCCGGCTCGTCGCGCTCGGGCAGACGCACGGGCGGCACGCGCACGACATCGCCGGCCTGGAGCTTGTACTCGGGTTTGATGCGCCCTTTGTTCACGCGCACCTCGCCCTTGCGCAGGATGCGATAGACAAGGGTCTTGGGCACGCCTTTGAGCGCGGTGATGAGGAAGTTGTCGATACGCTGGCCGGCAAGTTCCGGCGCGACTTCGATCAGCTGAACGCCGGAAGTCGGGGGATTATTGGTCGTCATCGCAGGATCATAACAATTTTTATGGAATTGAAGCACTTAATCATTGCTGCTATAGTCGCGAACGCCGCCCAAAGCGGTAGGCCAGTAACGCACGGTTTCGCACCGTCTCTGGCCAACGCAATTCTCGAGGACGCGAGGCCGTCCGACGGGGTGTGTGCCAGTTTACCGAGATGCCTGGAATCGCCACCAGCGCCGAGCAGAGAAGAACGAAAAAAACGACAAGTGCGGTGTTCCATCTCCCTCCTGTTCTTTTTCGCATGCCCCTGCCCCGCCTTGTCGCTTCCGTGCAGCGCCTGGCGAACACTTCGGAAACACCAGCCTTGGACATGAATGGCGTCAGCGCAGATACGGCGCTGGCGAAAAATGCAACCCGTTGCGGATTCAGCGCGCGGCAGCACCCGAATTATCAGGGATACGTGCAGGGTGGAGATGTACAGCCCGGACCGTGAAGCACGGCCGGCACCGGCCCACTGTATTGGCCCGGCGAGCGGAACCGGTGTTTGCAGACGCCCCAGAGGCGTCCACGGCCCTCGGCTGATTCCTCCTCCTGACTGAGTGCGATAGGCACCGCAGCAAACAGGACGCGTCGTCGCGACAACGGCAGGCTGGGCAACCGGCTGGTGCCGAACGTCGCTGGACACGGGGGTGGCATGCCACCCTTTGCGCACCTTGGCACCGACCATGAGACGTCGTGTGTGCCGAACGCCGTTTCCGGCAGCCCGGAAACCGACGGTACAACATGAAAAGAATGCTGATTAACGCGACTCAACCCGAAGAGTTGCGTGTAGCACTGGTGGATGGCCAACGCCTCTACGACCTGGACATCGAGTCCGGTGCCCGCGAGCAGAAAAAGGCCAACATCTACAAGGGCAAGATCACTCGCATCGAACCCAGCCTCGAAGCCGCTTTCGTCGACTTCGGCTCCGAACGTCACGGCTTCCTGCCGTTGAAGGAAATCTCCCGCGAGTACTTCAAGAAGACCCCTGAAGGCCGTGTCAACATCAAGGAAGTCCTGAGCGAAGGCCAGGAAGTCATTGTCCAGGTCGAGAAAGAAGAACGTGGCAACAAGGGTGCAGCCCTGACCACTTTCATCAGCCTCGCCGGCCGCTACCTGGTGCTGATGCCCAACAACCCACGCGCTGGCGGTATTTCTCGTCGCATCGAAGGCGAAGAACGCAACGAACTGCGCGAAGCCCTCAACGGCCTGACCGTACCGGGCGACATGGGCCTGATCGTGCGCACCGCTGGCCTTGGCCGCAGCAGCGAAGAAATGCAGTGGGACCTCGATTACCTGCTGCAACTGTGGACCGCCATCAAGGAAGCCTCCCTTGACCGCGCCGCGCCCTTCCTGATCTACCAGGAAAGCAACGTCATCATCCGCGCCATCCGCGATTACCTGCGCCAGGACATCGGTGAAGTGCTGATCGATAGCATCGATGCCCAGGAAGAAGCACTGACCTTCATCCGCCAGGTCATGCCGCAGTACGCCAGCAAGGTCAAGCTGTACGAAGACAGCGTCCCGCTGTTCAATCGCTTCCAGATCGAAAGCCAGATCGAAACTGCCTTCCAACGTGTGGTTGACCTGCCATCCGGCGGTTCCATCGTCATCGATCCGACCGAAGCACTGGTCTCGATCGACATCAACTCGGCGCGCGCCACCAAAGGCAGCGACATCGAGGAAACTGCCCTGCAGACCAACCTGGAAGCGGCCGAAGAAATCGCCCGCCAACTGCGTCTGCGTGACATCGGCGGCCTGATCGTCATCGACTTCATCGACATGACGCCAGCCAAGAATCAACGCGCCGTCGAAGAACGTGTTCGCGAATGCCTGGAAGCCGACCGCGCCCGTGTACAGGTCGGCCGCATCTCGCGCTTCGGCCTGCTGGAGATGTCTCGCCAGCGCCTGCGCCCATCGCTGGGCGAGAGCAGCGGCATCGTCTGCCCACGCTGCTCGGGCACCGGCATCATCCGCGACGTCGAATCCCTGTCGCTGGCCATCCTGCGCCTGATCGAGGAAGAAGCACTGAAGGACCGTACCGCCGAGGTGCGTGCCCAGGTGCCGATTCCGGTTGCCGCGTTCCTGCTCAACGAGAAGCGTAACTCGATCACCAAGATCGAACTGCGCACCCGTGCGCGCATCATCATCCTGCCCAACGATCATCTGGAAACCCCTCACTTCGAAGTCCAGCGCCTGCGCGACGACAACCCGGACGTGCTGACCAACCAATCCAGCTACGAGATCGCCACCAGCGAGACCGAAGAAGCGCCGCAACCCACCGCCACCCGTACACTGGTGCGCCAGGAAGCCGCCGTGAAGACTGCGCCGGCCCGCACCAACGCACCGACGCCGACCGTTAGCGAAGAGCAGCCAAGCACGCCGACGCCTGCTCCAGCACCCGTCGCCGTCCCGGAGCCGAGCCTGTTCAAGGGGTTGGTCAAGTCGCTGGTCAGCCTGTTCGCCGGGAAGGAAGAGCCCGTCGTCGCACCGGCCGCCACTGTGCAGAAACCTGCCACCGAGCGCACCGCGCGCAACGAAGAGCGCCGCAACGGTCGTCAGCAGAGCCGCAATCGTAACGGCCGTCGTGACGAAGAACGCAAGCCGCGTGAAGAGCGCAGCGAGCGCACCTCTCGTGAAGAGCGTCAGCCGCGCGAAGAGCGTGCCCCTCGTGAAGAACGCGCCCCTCGCGAAGAGCGCCAGTCGCGCCAACCGCGTGAAGATCGCCGTGGCAGCCGCGAAGAGCGCGTGCGCGAACTGCGCGAGCCGCTGGATGCCACCCCTGCGGTGGCCCGTGAAGAGCGCGCCCCTCGTGAGGAGCGTGTGGCCCGTGAAGAGCGTGCGCCACGTGAAGAACGCGCATCACGTGAAGAACGTGCCCCTCGCGAAGAACGCACACCGCGCGAAGAACGTGCTCCTCGCGAAGAACGTGTAACCCGTGAAGAGCGTGCTCCGCGAGAAGAGCACGCTGCTGTGCGCGAAGAGCGTCCGGCCCGCGAAGAGCAGGCCGCACGTGAGGAGCGCCCAGCTCGCGAAGAGCGCGCACCGCGCGAGGAACGCCAACCACGCCAGCCGCGCGAAGAGCGTCAGCCACGCACTGCCGAACAAGCCGCCGAGACCAGCGAAGAGCAACTGCCTGACGAAGAGCACCTGCAGGACGATCAGGAAAGCACCGATGGCGAGCGCCCACGTCGTCGTTCGCGCGGTCAACGTCGTCGCAGCAATCGCCGCGAGCGCCAGCGCAACGCCAATGGCGAGTTGATCGAAGGCAGCGAGGAAGAAGGCAGCGAAGAGCAGCCAGCTCAGCAGCACAAGGCTACAGAACTGGGCGCCGAACTGGCTGCAGGCCTGGCGGTAACTGCCGCTGTGGCTACCAGCGCGGTCAGCGCCAATGCCGAAGCCCAGGCCAATGAGCAAGCCGAGCGCGCGACTGCCGCTGTCGCCGAGACCGAGCAGCACGAAGCAGCTCAACCCGTCGAGCAGACTCAGATGCAGCCGCAACCGGCTGAGGTCAAGGCTGAGGACGTTACTATTGCGCCAGTCGTTGAACAGCCGTTCAGCGAGCCTGTCGCAGGGGTTGAGCCGAGCGTCGAGCCAGTTGTCGAGGTCGCGCCTGAACCGGTAGCACACCTCGCTGCCAGCGAGCCGGAAACGGCTGCTGAGACGCCAGCCCTTGAAGCACCGGCCGTGGAAGTGGTCGCCGCTGAGAAGGCCCCGGTCGTCGAAAGCAAAGACGTGCCCGCGTCCTCCGTCGAGGCTGCAACGGTCGAACCGGTTGCGGTCGAGCCCGAAGTCGAGACTTCCGCTGCTACCCCTGCCGCGCCTGCAGTTGCCGAAGAGCCCGCTCCTGCCGTAGCCGAAACGGCAGTGGTCGAAGAACCAGCCGTGGCGCCAGCCTCGACTGTCATGCTGTCGAACGGTCGTGCACCGAACGATCCGCGTGAGGTACGTCGCCGCAAACGCGAGGCTGAAGCCGCTGCGGCCGCCGCTGCACCCGCACTGGAAACCTCCGACAATGAGCACAAGCCTCACCACGGTTGATTCAGTCGGCTGAATGAAAAGGCCCCGCCAGTGCGAACTGGCGGGGCCTTTTCTTATTCAACGTTCCAGCACGAGAGGTAGCCGTGGCTTAGTAGACGTTGGGTTCCATTTCCAGCGCCACACCGAAGCGCTCGAGGATATCAGCCTGGATTCGCTGGGCCAGATCCTGCATCTGAGCGCCCGAGGCCAGACCGTGATTGACCAGCACCAGCGATTGCAAACGGTGCACGCCTGCGTCACCTTCGCGATGGCCTTTCCATCCCGCTTGCTCAATCAACCAGCCCGCCGCCAGTTTCACCCCACCGTCAGCCTGTGGATAAGCCACAAGGTTCGGATAATGCGTGCGAATCTGCTCAGCCAAGGCAACTGAAACGACAGGATTCTTGAAAAAGCTGCCGGCATTGCCCAACACAGCAGGGTCCGGCAGCTTCTCACGGCGAATGCTGCTGATCGCATCGCTGATAGCCTGCGCCGTCACCGCTTCGATGCCCTGCTCCTGCAGCCGCTGGCGCACCGGCCCGTAATCCAGGTGCGCGCTCAGCGTGCGACTGAGCAGAAAACGAACACGCAGAATCAACCAGCGGCCTGGGTTACGCTTGAACACACTGTCCCGATAGCCGAACGCACAGTGTTCGAGCGTGAACTCACACAACTCGCCGGTCTGTCGATCCAGGGCCGTCAAACCGGCGAAGACGTCCTTGATCTCCACCCCATAGGCGCCAACGTTCTGCATGGGAGCAGCACCAACCGTACCCGGAATCAGGCTCAGGTTTTCCAGACCGCATAGCCCTTGGGCCAAGCTCCACTGGACGAATGGATGCCAAGGCTCACCGGCCTCGGCCTCGACGACGACCCGTTCGCCATCGTCGCTACAGATCCGTCGACCACGGCTGGCCATGTGCAGTACCAAGGCGTCGACGTCGCGAGTGAACAGCATGTTGCTGCCACCGCCGATGACCAGCACCGGGATCTGTCGCTGGATAGCACTCTCCAAGGCCGAACGCACCTGCGCGTCGTTGTGGGCCTGTGCCAGCCACCGCGCCTTGACGTCGATGCCAAAGGTATTGAACGGCTTGAGCGACGCATGCTCCTGCCACTGCATCGTCATATCCGCCCCTTGATATCCACCACCAGTTCACGGCACGCGGCCTCGATCAAGTCGAGGACCTGCTCGAAACCCTCGGCGCCGCTGTAATAGGGGTCCGGCACTTCATCCAGCGCAGCGCCATAGCGGCGCAGAAAGAGATCAAGCTCACCCCTCGTACCGCTCGGACGCAGGGCCTGCAAGTCGCGCAGGTTGCTCTCGTCCATGGCCAGGATCAGGTCGTACTCGCTGAAATGGGACGCTTTGACCTGCTGAGCGCGCTGCGCACTGAGATCATAGCCGCGCGCCCGGGCAGCTGCGCAGGTGCGGCTGTCGGGGGGGTTACCCACGTGCCAGTCGCCGGTGCCGGCCGAGGCCACTTGCACGCGGTCGGCAAGCCCGGCAGCCTGCAACTGCTGGCGCAGCACGCCCTCAGCGGTCGGCGACCGGCAGATATTGCCCAGGCAGACGAACAGGATACGCATCATACCTCCAGCAAGCGCCGCACGCGCTCAAGGTCTTCGGCGGTATCGACACCGACGGCCGGGGCCTCCAGCGCATCGGCCACGTGGATACGCACCCCATGCCAAAGCGCACGCAGTTGCTCCAGCGATTCAGTCTGCTCGAGCCAGCAAGGCCCCCAGCCGACGAAATCCTGAAGGAAGCTCACCCGGTAAGCATACATGCCGATGTGTCGGCGATAGGGCACGTCATGGGGCAATTGCTCACGATCACGGGCGAACGCTTCGCGCGCCCAGGGCAGTGGTGCCCGGCTGAACGTCAGGGCCAGCCCATGCTTGTCGCTGACCACCTTGACAGCGTTGGGATTGAACACGGTCTGCGGCTCGTCGATCGGCTCGGCGAGGGTTGCGATGCCCGCTTCCGGATGAGCTGCCAGATTGACCGCCACCTGGTCGATGATCGAAGGCGGAATCAACGGCTCGTCACCCTGCACATTGACCACAATGGCTTCTGCGGGCAATCCCAAATGGGCGGCGACCTCGGCCAGTCGGTCGGTACCGGACTCATGGTCGGCGCGGGTCAGCAGCACTTCAGCGCCAAACGCCTGGCACGCCTGGACGATACTGGTGTCGTCGGTCGCAATCACCACACGACTGGCGCTGCTCTTGCAGGCCTGCTCCCAGACATGCTGCACCATCGGTTTACCGGCAATCGGCAGCAGTGGCTTGCCAGGCAGACGGGTGGAGTGCAGTCGCGCGGGAATAACGACCGTGAACGTCACACTCATTTGTCCAGACGCTCATCGTCAGTCAAAGTGCGCGCTTCACTTTCCAACATTACCGGGATGCCCTCGCGGATCGGATAGGCCAGGCCAGCAGCCTTGCTGATCAGTTCGGTCTTGTCGGCACTGAGCTTGAGCGGACTCTTGGTGATCGGGCAGGCCAGGATATCTAGCAGTTTGGTGTCCATGAGGGTGTCCTAGAGGCCGGAGGCCGAAAGAATGAAAGGGGTCAAGGCAACAGGCGGTCGAGTTGCCGATCGAACCAAGCGACGAACGCGCGAGAAGGTTCGGCATCGACAGCCAGATACCACCAGTCGTCACTTGCGAAATCTCGACATTTCACCGCATCCTTTTCTGTCATGACCAACGGCAACGCGGGCGTGAACCTGAGGGTCTGCGCGCTGAACTGAGCATGATCGGCAAACGGATGAGGTACGGGCTGCCAGTCTAGTCCCAGCAGCGTATTGAAGAAACGTTGGGGATTACCGATGCCGGCCACGGCGTGGACAGCTTGCCGGGGAGGGAAGTAATCGAGCGCGCGCCGCTCACCGCTGCGTAGATTGACCAGGGCGCTGGGGCGCAAGGCGAAGGCGAAACCACCTTCGGGATCGGACGAAGCACCGTTGTGCAGCACCGCATCGACCTGCGCCAGACGCTCAACAGGCTCACGCAAGGGGCCGGCCGGCAGGCAACGACCATTGCCCAAGCCGCGTGCTGCATCGATCAGCACCAGTTCCAGGTCACGCGCCAGCCGGTAGTGCTGCATGCCATCATCGCAGAGCACCACGTCCAATGGCTCGCAGGCCAGCAGCGCCTGCACAGCGCGCGAACGGTCCGGGTCGATCATCAGCGGCACGCCTGTGCGCTGCACGATCAGCAGCGGTTCGTCTCCGGCCTGCGAGGCGGGTTGATCGGGCGTGACCCGCCACGGCAAGCTGGGCGGCGTGGCGCCATAGCCTCGACTGACCACACCGACCTTGAGCCCCTGGCGCCGACAATGCTCGATCAGCCACAGGATCATAGGCGTCTTGCCGGTACCGCCGACGGTGATGTTACCGACCACGATCACTGGCACCGGTGCACGGTAGCTGGGGCTTTGCCCTTGCAGAAAGCGCACGCGCTTGCGGGTGACGACACACCGGTACAGCGCTTCGAGCGGGCGCAGCAGCGCCAACGCCGGATGCCCTTCGTACCAGGCGGCAAGCAAACGATCGGCGATGCTCATCAGGGTGTCCCCTGGGCCGCCTCGACGGTGGTCATGCGCAGATGGCTGAAGCCGAGCTTGCCGGCAGCGTCCATCGCCGTGATCACGGCCTGGTGCGGGGTCTTGCCATCCGCGCTGATGGCCAGTGGCAGGGTGTTGTCCCCGCCGGATTCGCGCTCGAGCGCCTCGGTCAAAGTGCCCAGATCGCTCTTGGGCAGCAGATGGTTGTTCACTGAATACACCCCATCGGCGCTGATGGTCACCTCAACCAGTTTGGCGTCATCGGCAACCGCCGGCGCGCCGCTGGCCGCTTCGGGCAGTTCCACGCGCAATTGCGTCTCGCGGGTGAAGGTAGTGGTGACTACGAAGAACAGCAGCAGGACGAACACCACATCGATCAGCGACGCCAGGTTGATGTCGACGTTTTCGCGCTGTCGATTACGCCGAAACTTCACGCATCGCCTCCGGCCACCTCGACCTCGCGGTCGCCTTGCAGCACTTCGACCAGTTTGATCGCTTCCTGCTCCATCCCAACGACCAGCTCATCGATGCGGCGCAACAGGAAACGATGGAAGAACACCGCGGGGATGCCCACCATCAGACCGGCTGCGGTGGTCACCAAGGCTTTGGAAATACCCCCAGCGAGCACGGCGGCATTGGCGGTCATCTGCGAGCCCATGAAGGCGCTGAAGATGTCGATCATGCCCAGCACTGTGCCAAGCAGACCGAGCAGAGGCGCCATGGCGGCGATGGTGCCGAGCGTACTGATATAGCGCTCGAGCTCATGGATGACTCGGGAAGCGGCCTCTTCGATGCATTCCTTCATGATCTCTCGGCCATGGCGGGAGTTGGCCAGACCTGCCGCAAGAATCTCGCCCAGTGGAGAATCGGCACGCAGCGCCTTGAGCTTGTCGCTGGTCAACTGCTTGTCCTTGATCCACATCCATACCTGCCCCAGCAAATGGGAGGGCGCGACGCGGCTGGCACGCAGGGTCCACAGGCGCTCGACCACGATCGCCATGGCAGCGACGGAGCTCAGAATGATCGGCAGCATCATCCAGCCGCCAGACTTGACCAGTTCCCACACAGTAAGCATTCCCCCTGAAAATGGTCGCCACTCTACCATAGGCGCGCCAGACGCTCATCTGCCGGAGGTCAGGGCTTCCTCAGGTTGATTGAGCCAGTGCCGTTAAGGCAGGTTCAGGACGGTGGCCCGCGCCAGAAACGCCTTTGCAGACCAAGCCCCTCGACGTCGCCATGGGCACCCAGCGACAGGCGCAACGCGCCATGCAGAGCCGTATCATGCACGGTCACACCATGCCGTCGATAGCGTTCGATCACTTGGGGATGAGGGTGACCGAACATGTTGTGTCGCCCTCGGGAAATCAATACGCCACGTGGCGCCGTTGCGCGCATGAACGGCTCGGTGGAGGAACTGCGGCTGCCGTGATGCGGCGACTGCAGCCAGTCGATGCGTGGCGATACGTTTTCTTTCAGCCAGACGCGCTCGGCGGCCGTCTCCATATCGCCAGCGAGCAGTAAGCGCTCGCCCTGAGCCTCGACCAACAATACACAGGAGCGGTCGTTGCTGCTCTTGCCCTGCGGCCAGTGCCACAGCGAGAAATGCACGCCGTCCCATTCCCAGCGCTCGCCGCTGGCGCACGCTTGCGCCTGCAGCGAGGCTGGCAGCGCCAGCGGCTCGCCTGCCAGCACGCGCGCGATCGGCAGTCCTCGATACACCGCCGCAGCACCGCCCGCGTGGTCGGCATGGGCATGACTGATCAACATCACATTGAGCTGATCGACACCGAGCTTGCGCAACGTTGGCAGTACCACGCTTTCCCCAAGATCGCTGAAACGGGTGGCTGGCCCGGCGTCGTAGAGCAGGCTGTGATGCCGCGTACGCAGCAGTACCGCCAGGCCTTGGCCGACGTCCAACTGCCAGATCTCTGCCTGTCCATGCGGGATATGATCGCGGGGCGTCCATAGCGCCAGGAGCATCACCGCCCCCAGCCCCTTGAGCGGCGCGCCGCGCGGTGACAGCAGCAGCGCACCGGCACACACCAGGCTCCAACGCCACAGCGGCAAGGGACGAGGCAGCCACGCCGGTTGCCATTCGGCCAACAGGCCGAGCGTGCGGAACATGATGTCGATCAACCCGCCGGCCGCCCATAACAAACTCTCGCCGACGCCCGTCAGCGGTAACAAGGCCGTGCCGAGCAACGCCAGAGGTAAAACAGCCAGGCTGATCCAGGGCACGGCCAGCAGATTGACCAACGGGGCGCTGAGGCTGATCGGCAGGCCCAGCGCCAGCAATGCAGGCAGCAAACCGATCGCGATCACCCATTGCGCGCGACTCCAGGCTTGCCAAGGACGCCAGCGGCCCAGACGCCCACTGAAACAGTAGATCAAGGTGGCCACGGCAGTGAAGGACAACCAGAAACCTGGCAGCAGGCTTGCCAGTGGCTCGAGCAGCAGCACACCGGTCAGCGCCAGCAATAGCGGAAAGAAGGCGCCCAAGTGGCGAAAGCGCAGACGCCAGAGCAGCACCGTAGCCAGCGTCAGGCAGGCACGCTGCACGGGCACTTGGAATCCAGCCAGCGCCCCGTAGCCCAACGCCGAAGCCATCGCCAGACCACACGCCCAAGGTAGCCACGGCCAGCGCCCAGGCCACACGCCTAGACGAGCCAAGCCGGCAATGACGCCGTAAATCAGCCCTGCCAGCAGACCGATGTGTTGTCCGGAAATAACCAGCAAATGCACGGTGCCAGTGGCCTGCAAGGTTTGCCAGTCCGTGCGCGTCAAGCCCGAGCCATCCCCCAGCAGCAAAGCCGCCAGCACCGATTCACGTCCGTGCGCATCCACTGCCAGCAGCCGCTGACGCAAGCGATCCCGCCATCCGCCTCGGACCGGCTCCAGCCTCTCGCCGGCCTTGACTGTTCCGGTGGCACCGATGCGACGAGCCAGAAACATCGCTTCGCGATCCGCACCATGGGGGTTGAGCAGACCGCTCGGCCGCCTGAGTGTCACCGCCAGTCGCCAGCGTTCACCCGCCCTGATCGTCGGGCCGCCGAACCAACTCAACTGGACGTGCCGAGGCAGCGCACCACGCCGCGACTGCGCATCCTCAAGGTCGAAGCGCACAGTGCCGCCGGAGTGTGCCGGAAGCCCCACCACCCTGCCCTCCAACCACAAGGTGCGGCCATCCAGACCGCTGGCCAGGCGATCGTCCAGGGCCTGCTGCGCCGACCAGCAGGCCCAACACACGCCCAGCAACAGCCAGCCCAGCGGCCAGGCGCGGCTGCGCAGGCACAACAGCGCCAACAACGACAGAAGGAAAAGCCACCCGACCGATGGCAAGGCAGGCCACAAACCCAGGCTCAACAACCCGAGCACCAGCGCAAACATCCCTGTGCGCATAGAAATAGAGCTCCGCAAGCATCAACGCCCCTGCAGCCTAGGCGCCAATGCCCACAGAACTCACTCAATAATTGTCACAAACTCTGAACGAGATTGCGGTGAAATCGCGGCATACTCGCCCTACTCCAGCCCCGGGGGCCTACATGCCGCGCCGATTATTCAAACGCTACATGCCGGATCCGACCAGCATCAGGGAACACAAATCCTTACGCTTCTTCGGCCGATTACTCCATGACCCCAACCTCTGGCACCTGAACCGCCATTCGGTGGCTCGTGCCATGGGTGTCGGACTGTTCGCGGCGCTGATCCCCATTCCCATGCAAATGCTGCTGGCTGCAGCCTTGGCCATTCCCGTACGGGGCAACCTGCCCATTGCCGTGAGCTTGGTGTGGCTGACCAACCCGCTGACCATGCCACCGGTGTTCTTCGTCACTTACATGACCGGGGCTTGGCTGATGCAAGTGCCACCGCGCACGCTGCCAGACGAGTTGACCTTTCAGTGGATCACCGACCAGCTCTCCACCGTATGGCAGCCCTTCCTGCTGGGGTCGGTGGTATGCGGCGTACTTCTGGGCATCGCCGCCTACTTCAGCACACTGTTCTACTGGCGCTGGTGGGTCGGTCGCCAGTGGCGTCGGCGCAAGCTCAGAAGCTCACGCCCGCATGCCACGCCCACTGACCAGGAGTCGGATGCACAGTGCGTAGAGCAGTGCAGTGGCCACCACCATGAAGGTGATCGCGGTGCCAATGCTGATATCCGACACCCCTAGAATGCCGTAGCGGAACGAGTTGACCATGTGCAACACCGGGTTGGCCAGCGACACGGTCTGCCAGAACGGCGGCAACAGGTTGATCGAATAGAACACCCCGCCCAGGTAGGTCAGCGGTGTCAGCACAAAGGTCGGGATGATCGAAATGTCATCGAAATTCCGTGCAAAAACCGCGTTGACGAAGCCCAGCAGCGAAAAGATCGTCGCGGTGAACAGCACCACCACGACCGTCACGCCCAGATGGTGAACCTGCAGATGGGTGAAGAACATCGACAGGATCGTCACGATCACGCCCACTGCCAGACCACGCAACACGCCACCCAGCACATAGCCCACCAGGATGGTATGCGGCGACACCGGCGAGACCATCAGCTCTTCGATGGAGCGTTGAAACTTACTGCCGAAGAAGCTCGACACCACGTTGCCATAAGAGTTGGTGATCACCGACATCATGATCAGCCCCGGCACGATGTACTCCATGTAGGTGAAGCCGCCCATGTCGCCGATCTGCCGGCCGATCAGGTTTCCGAAGATGACGAAGTACAAGACCATGGTGATAGCTGGCGGCAGCAGTGTTTGCGGCCAGATGCGCAGGAAACGACGTACCTCACGGTAGACGATGGTGTTGAGGGCGACCCAATTGGTCCGCAATTCGATACTCATACCGCCACCTTCGAGAGGTTTTTTTCAACCAGGGACACGAACAACTCCTCGAGACGATTGGTCTTGTTACGCAAGCTTTGCACTTCGATGCGCTGCAACGCCAACTGACCGAAAAGCGCAGTGATACCAATGTCCTTGTCCACCTGCACTTCCAGCGTGTGTGGCGTGATCAGCCGGCACGGGTAACCTTGCAGGACCGGAGCGGCGATCAGATCCTGACGCAGGTCGAGCACGAAGGTTTCGACGTGCAGCTTGCCCAGCAACTGGCGCATGCTGGTGTTCTCGACGATGGTGCCGTGGTCGATGATGCCGATGTTGCGGCACAACTGCTCAGCCTCCTCCAGATAATGCGTGGTGAGGATGATGGTGATGCCTTTCTGGTTCAGTTCGGTGAGGAAGCTCCACATCGAGCGGCGCAACTCGATATCCACACCCGCAGTGGGCTCGTCGAGGATCAACAGGCGCGGCTCGTGGATCAATGCACGGGCGATCATCAGCCGGCGCTTCATGCCGCCGGACAGCGAACGCGACTGCACATCACGCTTGTCCCACAGCCCCAACTGAGTGAGGTACTGCTCGGCCCGCTCCTTGGCCAGCTTCGGCGGGATGCCGTAGTAACCGGCCTGGGTCACGACAATGTCGAAGGTCTTCTCGAACTGGTTGAAGTTGAACTCCTGAGGCACAACACCGATGCTGCGCTTGAGCGCGGCAGGCTGGCGGTC
This sequence comes from Pseudomonas sp. SC11, assembly GCF_047039205.1. Taxonomy (NCBI): domain Bacteria; kingdom Pseudomonadati; phylum Pseudomonadota; class Gammaproteobacteria; order Pseudomonadales; family Pseudomonadaceae; genus Pseudomonas; species Pseudomonas sp. SC11. The sequence continues at coordinate 3,933,945 of NZ_CP178183.1, forward strand.
CAGATCGTGGCCGAAGACATTCACTGTGCCGCTGGTCTTGTTAACCAGCGTCGAGAGAATGCCGATCGTAGTAGATTTTCCGGCACCGTTGGGGCCGAGCAAGGCGAAGAAGTCGCCTTCGGCAACTTCCAGATCGATGCCCTTGAGGGCCTGGAAGCCGTTGCCGTAGGTCTTGGTCAACTGTCGGATGGACAGAGCAGAACTCATAGCAGATCACGTACCGAAAAAAGGGTTCGGAACACGCCGACTTGGAGCGCCAGCGCAGTAGAGGGTGCGGCCATGGTGCAAGGCCTGACCGCACAAGTACAGTCATGCGTATCGATAGTGACTATCGAAGCACTTGGAGTGTTCGATCAGGTCAAGGCCGTCATAACAGCTGTCTGGTAAGACGGCCGCACTTTCAACCGTTCGTACCAGGCCTCAAGGTGAGGCATCTCTGGACGTTCGATGGGCAACTCGAACCAGGCGTAGGCGAAACTGCCCAAGGGAACATCGCCCATACCGATGTGCTCACCGGTCAAATAGGGTTGCGTCGCCAGAGCCTGGTCAGCAATGGACAGCAACTGTGCGCAGTGCTTGTGCGCCGCGTTGATGGCGACCCAGTCGCGTTGCTCTTCGGGGGTGCGTAGCAACCCCCAGAACAGAGGTCTGAATGGCGCAGCGAGGGATGAAGTGGTCCAATCCATCCATTTGTCTGCCTGAGCGCGTTGACGCGGCTGATCCAAGTACCAACCCTGCTGGCTGCCATATTCAGCACAGAGATAACGCACGATGGCGTTGGACTCCCAAAGTATCAGTTCATCGTCTTCGAGCATTGGCACCAGGCCGTTAGGGTTACGCTGGCGATAATAGGGTTCGTCGACCATGCCAAACGCGCCGCCAGCGTCGATCGAATCGAACGACAGGCCCAGTTCGTGCGCGATCCACAACACCTTGCGCACGTTGCTGGAATTCTTGCGACCCCAGATCTTGATCATCACCACGTCCTCAGGAAGGCAGAGCCGACCAGTCTACTCCTTGTGCCTGACCTCTGTACCGGTAGCGGGCTCTTCTGAAACTCCTGTAGCCATACCCTGTCACTGTTCAGAGCGAGTCATCCTGCGCAGCGCGTCTATGCTTGCGGGGATACCTCGAGCCCTAGCTTCCAAGGAGGAAGGTCTATGTTGCTGTTGTGGTTGGTGGTGCTGGTGATCGGCGCCGCGTATCTCACCCATCGGCGTTTGGCGCCGCTGCACATCATCGGTGCCATCGCGGTCTATGTGCTGCTGATGGGCGTCTTCGCCGATGCCCCTGGGTGGTTGTTGACGCTGATCTGGCTGGTGCTGGCAGCCAAGGTTGCCTTGCTGGTGCTGCCCGAGTGGCGGCGCCGGTTGTTCACCGCCCCGGTGTTCAACTGGTTCCAGCGCACGTTGCCGCCCATGTCGCAGACTGAACGCGAAGCGATCGACGCCGGCACCGTCTGGTGGGACGGCCAGCTGTTCAGCGGCCAGCCCGACTGGAATACCCTCCTCGACTACCCTGCTCCCCAACTCACCGCCGAGGAACAGGCCTTCATTGACGGGCCGACCGAGGAACTTTGTGCACTGGTCAGCGACTGGCAGATCGGCCAGGACCTGGATCTTCCACCGGCTGCCTGGGAACACATCAAAACGCACGGCTTCTTCGCCCTGATCATTCCCAAGGAATACGGCGGCAAAGGCTTTTCGGCCTACGCTCACTCGCAGGTGGCGATGAAACTGGCTACCCGCAGCGGCGACCTGGCCTCAACGGTGATGGTACCCAACTCGCTCGGCCCCGCCGAATTGCTCCTGCATTACGGCACCGATGAGCAACGCAACCATTATCTGCCGCGCCTGGCGCGGGGCGATGAGATCCCTTGTTTCGCCCTCACGGGACCACTGGCCGGGTCAGATGCCGGCGCGATGCCCGACACCGGTATCGTCTGCAAGGGCCAATGGAACGGCGAAGAAGTCATCGGTTTGCGCTTGAATTGGGAGAAACGCTACATCACCCTCGGCCCAGTCGCCACGCTCTTGGGCCTGGCGTTCAAAGCTTACGACCCCGACCATCTGCTCGGCGAGGAAGAGTCGCTGGGCATCAGCCTGGCGCTAATCCCCACTGACACCCCCGGTGTACAGATCGGCCAGCGCCACCTGCCCCTGGGCGCAGCTTTCATGAACGGTCCAAACAGCGGAACGGACGTATTCGTGCCACTGGACTTCCTCATCGGTGGCCAGGACATGCTCGGCAAGGGCTGGATGATGCTGATGAACTGCCTGTCCGTGGGTCGCTCCATCTCGCTGCCCGCCGTCGGCACCGGCGCCGCAAAGTACACCAGCCTGGTGACCGGACAATACGCGCGCATTCGCGAGCAGTTCAATGTGCCTCTGGCCGCATTCGAGGGTATCCAGGAATCGCTCGCGCAGATTGGTGGCAATGCCTGGCTGATGGACAGTGCGCGCCTGCTCACCGCCAAGGCGGTAGACCTCGGTGAAAAACCTTCTGTCCTGTCGGCGATTCTCAAGTATCACCTCACCGAGCGCGGTCGAGCGTGCATCCAGCACGCCATGGACGTGCATGGCGGCAAAGGCATCATCATGGGCCCCAACAACTACCTGGGCCGCAATTGGCAAGGCGCGCCGATTTTCATCACGGTCGAGGGGGCGAACATCCTCTCGCGCAACCTGATGATCTTCGGCCAAGGGGCGATCCGTTGCCATCCGTTCGTCCTCAAGGAGATGGCCCTGGCAGGCCGTGAGGACCGCGATCAGGCACTGAAAGAATTCGATGATCTGCTGATGAAGCACATCATGTTCGCCACCCGCAATGCGGCGAGTACTTTTGTATTGGGGTTAGGTCTTGGACACTTCGACAAGGTGCCGGGCGATGCACTCAGCCAGGGCTACTTCCGTGCACTGAACCGGCAGGCAGCAGCCTTCGCGCTGCTGGCAGACCTGTCGATGATGCTCCTGGGCGGCGCCTTGAAGCGTCGCGAGCGCCTCAGTGCACGACTGGGCGACGTGCTGAGTTACCTGTACCTCTCGTCCGCCGCACTCAAGCGCTACCATGATCTCGGCGCGCCCGACTACATGCAGCCTTTGCTGCGCTGGGCGCTGGAAGAGAGCCTGGGACAGGCAGAAACGGCCCTGGATCGATTGCTCGACAACTTCCCCAATCGCTTCGTCGGCGGCGCCCTGCGGGTACTGGTGTTCCCCTTCGGTCGGCGGCATACCGGCCCCAGCGATGAACTGGACGCTGAAGTGGCTGCGCTGATCGGTCGACACAAAGGTGACCCCGCTCTGGAAGAACTGCTCGCAGGGTGCTTCCGTCCTCAGGCGGATGGCGATCCGGTAGCAGCGCTGCAACAGGCTTGCGATCTACTGGACGACACCGAGCCGCTGCAAAAGGCTGTTCACCAAGCGCTCAAGGAAGGCAAGTTGCACCCTGCGCCCGGCCAGTCCTTGATCGATGCGGCAGTGCAATCAGGTGTGCTGCAGACCGCCGAGGCCGAGCGGCTGCGAGCGGCGGAGGCTGCACGCCGTGTCGTGATCGATGTGGATGCGTTCGACAAAGAGCAGCTCTTACCCACAGAAGGCAAGATTCGCTGAAGTGAATCTCTGACTCGATTGCCGACCGCCCTGCCGGTCGGTGATCGACGCCAATCGCCACCCTGCCCCCGCGAATAAAACCTGCGTATACTCCGCCCCCCGTTTCAATACCCGAGGACAGCCCCATGGCCAATTCCCACCTGGAGTATCACCTGCAACTGCTTCGACATCTGCGCACCATCCTGGTGGCCCTGGGCGAAGCCGAGCAGGTACCGGAAGAAAGCCATCTGCTGTTCCTGGAACGCTTCGACGAACTGTTGAGCCTACTGCCGCAGGATCCACTGGAAAGCCAGTACCTGGGCCAGGACATCATCTGCCAAGTCATCACCCGCTACCCGCAGATCGCACACCTGGTGCCGCGTGATCTGCTCTGGTTCTTCGGTGGCGACTGCCTTCACTACATGCCGGATGACGAACTGGATCTTTATCAGACCCTGGAAGAGCGGCGTTATGAGGCCGAACAGCAGGGCGAGCCGTTTGACTGGCATTTGGAGAAACAACTGTTAAGCGCCCCGGATCAGGGCGAGCGCCACTAGGACTGAGTCACCCGCTGCTTGAGTTGCTAAGCGCCACTGCAATGACGTGGCGCTTTTCTTGAATCAAAGCATGACCGTTGGCTTGGTCCAAGGCGTGTTGAAGGCTCGTTGATGGGGTGACCAACGATAAGGGCCAGTCGAGAACACCTGGCTCGGGAAAACGCAGGAACGAAAAAAGACGCCGAAGCGTCTTTTTTGTGATTCAACAACATTTGAAAACGTTGAAGATCAAGATATGGAGCGGGAAACGAGACTCGAACTCGCGACCCCGACCTTGGCAAGGTCGTGCTCTACCAACTGAGCTATTCCCGCAATGTAAACCAACCACTTGAGGCTTGAAGTGACCTGAGCCCTTCAACACCGCTGTACCGTCATGAACGCCACAGAATTAACTGGAGCGGGAAACGAGACTCGAACTCGCGACCCCGACCTTGGCAAGGTCGTGCTCTACCAACTGAGCTATTCCCGCAAATGGCGTCCCCTAGGGGACTCGAACCCCTGTTACCGCCGTGAAAGGGCGGTGTCCTAGGCCACTAGACGAAGGGGACATACCCAACGCTTTTCAGCGCACCAGGTGTAAAGCCTCGCGGCTGACCCTGGATTTCTTTTCCAACCCTGCCAGACGGCAGCGTCGTGAAACTGGAGCGGGAAACGAGACTCGAACTCGCGACCCCGACCTTGGCAAGGTCGTGCTCTACCAACTGAGCTATTCCCGCAATGGCGTCCCCTAGGGGACTCGAACCCCTGTTACCGCCGTGAAAGGGCGGTGTCCTAGGCCACTAGACGAAGGGGACACACTAGATCTTTTCACTGCCTGCGGCGCTTGGCGAAGAGCTTTACGCTGCAAGTGGCGCGCATTCTAGGGATGCACTCGGAAGCCGTCAACCCCTTTGTGGAAATTTATTTAAATCAATGACTTCCGTAATTCCCTAGTGTGCCCGCACAGGTGCCCGGGGATTGACGTTGCTTTTCTGGCGGCGGCCCGGCAAGCTCGCTGCAAAGTGCCAGCACTGTAGTTTTACGCGCCCGTGCCGACAACGCTATGGGCGCTTGAATGCGCTGCCCGCCAGGCTGCACTGTTCGCGCCCCCGCGGACTCACTACACTCAATGATGCAAAACTTCTTCATGAGGCGTTAACGGTGACACCACTTCTGATCACCCTGCTCATCGTGGCGGGTATCGCGTTGCTGATCGTGATCGGCTACCTCAACAATGTCGTGGAAAACGCCAAGCTCGAACGCACGCGCTTGAAAATCGAGCTCACCGATCGTTTGCGCCGGTGCGGTGAGATCACCGAGACCTTTCCCGGCCAGTTGATGACCCCGGCGCTCAAGCTGCTGCTCACGCGCCTGGAGTTGAACATCAATCAGCGGCAGTTGGCGCTGGACAAGCAAAATAGCGATATAAAGGCGCGAATCGGCGAACTGGAAGCCTTGATCGCCTTGGGCGACAAGCTGCCGGTGAACAATCCGCCTAGCCCGATCCAGACCGAGGCCAAGGCCAAGGACGTGCGGTTTCTGCTTGAATCGCTGCACAACCAGATCGTCCGGGCGACCCAGGAGAACTTCCTGCAGTCCAATGAAGGCAAGTACTGGGTCAAGGAAATCCGCCACATCCTCGTGCTGCTGCACATCGAGTTCTTCAATAACCTGGGACAACAGGCTTTGCAGCAGGGCCAACCCGGGCAAGCCCGACTGGCGTTCGAGCGCGGCGTACAGTATCTGCGCAAGCAACCTGAGCCCAAGCAGTACGAAGAACAGTTGATCTACCTGGAGAAGCTGCTGGCACGGGCCAATGCCCAGGTACTCGACCAGATGGAGCCGACCGAGGACGAACAGAACGCCTTGACCGAAGGCCTCAAGACCGATGAAGACGAAACCTGGAAAAAGCGCGTGATCTACGATTGATCCGCGAATTCACCTGAAGAAGGGCCGCGCTGCGGCCCTTCTGTCTTTCAGCAGTCGCTCAAGCTGAGGAAGATCGAGGCCAAGTGCTCAAGCCCGCGCTGGTCTGCCTCGCTGAAGCGCGCCAAGGTCGGGCTGTCCAGATCCAGCACGCCGATCAACCTGCCCTCTTTCACCAGCGGTATCACCAGCTCGCTATTGGATGCGCTATCGCACGCGATGTGGCCGGGGAATGCATGCACGTCCTCGACCCGCTGGGTCTGCCGGGTCGCTGCCGCAGCGCCGCACACGCCCTTGCCGAAAGGAATGCGCACGCAGGCCACCTGCCCTTGGAACGGGCCGAGCACCAGTTGCTCATCGCGATTGAGGTAGAAGCCCGCCCAGTTAAGGTCCGCCACTTGATGATAGATAAACGCCGAGAACTGCGCGGCATTGGCGATGAAATCACGCTCGTCGGCGAACAGCGCCTGGACTTGCGCCGCCAGAAGTTCGTAGCCATCCAGGCCTTTGCCACTGGCATTGAGGTCGATCATTGATTCTGCTCCAGCAATTGCAGTCCGACCCAATAGCGGGCGAACTGGTAGGCACAACGGCCATTACGGTTGCCACGGCCGGTCGCCCAGCGCGTGGCGAGGATGTCGAGCGCTTCGGTACGCTGCCAAGTCAGTCCGGCGGTCGTGGCAAGCTGACCGATCCAGTGCTCGACCACATCGAGGAAGTGTTCCTGGGTGAACGGATAGAACGACAACCACAGGCCGAAGCGGTCGGACAGTGCAATCTTATCCTCCACCGCTTCGTTGGGATGAAGTTCTCCATCGACCATTTTCCAATTCTCGTTATCGCTCTGTTTCTCCGGCACCAGGTGTCGACGGTTAGACGTGGCATACAGCAGCACGTTGTCAGGCGCCTGTTCGAGGGAGCCGTCCAGTACGCTCTTGAGCACCCGGTAATCACCCTCGCCCGCCTCGAACGACAGGTCGTCACAAAACAGGATGAAACGCTGGTCTAAACCCTGCAACTGTTCGACCACCCGCGGCAGGTCGGCCAGATGATCGCGTTCGATCTCGATCAGGCGCAGCCCCTGACCGGCGTGCTCGGCCAGTAACGCCCGCACCAGCGACGATTTACCGGTGCCACGCGAACCCCACAGTAGCGCGTGGTTGGCAGGCATGCCCTGAATGAACTGGTGCGTGTTGCGACCCAATTGCTCGCGCTGCTGGTCGACGCCGATCAGATCGCTCAGGCGCATATCCAGGCTCACCTGCAACGGCATCAAATAGCCGCTGCGGCCATCACGCTGCCAACGCGCGGCCAGCGTTTCGCTCCAGTCTATAGTCGGCCGTTGGGCCGGAAGCAGCGGCTCAAGGCGCGCAAGCACCGATTCGGCGCGCTCCAGAAATGCGGTCAAGCGGGCGTCCATGATGGCTCCTACGATTTTCAGTGAGGCATGCCCGACGACGGCACACCAGGGAATCAACTGAAATGAACAGACAGACCCGCCAGCAGCCGGGGCTGATCGGCTATGCTTGCGCAGCGCAAAGGGCGTAGAGCCGGCTCGGGAAGCATGGATATCAAGTTCACCAATCGCCTGTCATACAAGCAAGCCCGGTTGACAGTCCTGGTCGGCTTCATCCTGGGGACATTGCTCAGTCTCATCCAGATCGGCATCGATTATGCCAGCGAAGACGCGTCCATCAACCGCGAAGTGCAGGCGCTGCTGCAAATAAGCCACGACCCGGCATCACGCATCGCCTACAACATCGACGCCGAACTGGCTCAGGAACTGACTCGGGGTCTGCTGCAGTCGCCCGCCATCGTGCGTGCTCGGCTGATCGACAACAACGATACCGTGCTGGCCGATGTCAGCCGTCTGCGCCAGGAAAACAGCTACCGGCCGCTAAGCGACTTTCTGTTCGGCGAGCAGCGCCAATTCAAAGACCCGCTGTATCTGGCGCACATGCCCAAGGACTACCTGGGCACGTTGTACCTGGACGTCGACACTTACGCCTTCGGCAGTCGTTTCCTCGAGCGCGCCGGCATCACCTTGCTCAATGGTTTTGCCCGCAGCCTGGTGCTGACGGTGATCCTGCTGGGGCTGTTCTACGTCATGCTGACCAAGCCGCTGGTCACGGTCATCAGCGCGCTGAGCAGCCGCGATCCACGCCAACCCGGACAGGCGCGCCTGGACTACCCCAAAGGCCACGAGCACGATGAGATCGGCGTACTGGTCAAGGTCGCCAACCAACAATTCATCAGCATGGCCACCGAGATTCAGCAGCGGCGCAACGCCGAAAATCGCCTGACTCAATACCTGAACGAACTGGAAGACATCGTCTCGGCCCGTACCGACGAACTCAAAGCCAGCAACAGCCGCTTGAGTCAGTCCAATCAGGAACTGGAGGATGCCCGTCGCCGCGCCCTGGACATGGCCCAGGCGCGCGCGGCCTTTCTGGCCAACATGAGCCACGAGATCCGCACACCGCTCAACGGCATGCTCGGCATGCTTTCCCTGGCGATGGACAGCGGCCTGAGCGGCGAGCAACGCCAGCAACTGTCGATCGCCCACGATTCGGGCAAGGTGCTGGTGGAACTGCTCAACGATATTCTCGACCTGTCCAAGTTCGATGCCGGGCAACTGGAGTTGGAACGCATTCCATTCGACCTCGGCACCTTGCTCGAGGACACCGCCAGCCTGCTGTCGCAGAATGCCGCGGCCAACGTCGAGCTGACCTGCCTGATCGCCTCGGACTTTCCGGCGAGCGTGCTGGGCGACCCAACCCGCGTGCGGCAGATCGTCAGCAATCTGTTGGCCAATGCGTTGAAGTTCACGCGCTTCGGACGGGTCGATGTGCGCCTCTCGAGCATCGTCGGCGGCATTCGTCTGGAGGTGTCGGACACCGGCATCGGCATCCCCGAAGATGCCCAGGCGCGCATTTTCCAACCCTTCACCCAGGCCGGTGCAGGTATCACCCGCCAATACGGCGGCACCGGTCTGGGTCTGACCCTGACCCGCAACTTGTGCAAGGCCATGCACGGGCACCTGACCATTGAGTCGCAGACCGGATTCGGCAGCCGCTTCAGTGCCGACCTGCCCTTGCCCGCCCACCTGGAGGCGGTCCCCCCGCCTGCGCTGCATGGACGGATCGTGGCCCTGACCAATGCCGCCAGCGGTCTGGCCGAACTGCTCGATCGCCTGCTACCGAACTGGGGCTTGGACTACGGGCGCTGCGAGCACACCGAGGAGCTCGACAATGCTGCCCTGGACCTGTTGATCTGCGACGATGCCGAGCAACTACCTGACCTGCGCAAGCGAACACACGCACCGATCCTGCTGATCACCGCGTATGGCAATTTCCTGGCCGCCGAGCAGGCCCTGCGCCTGGCGCCCTTGCATCAACTCGCACGCCCGCTGGCACGCAATACGCTCTATCAACTGCTGCGCCGAACGCTACAAGGGGAAAACGGTAACCCACTGCCGGCAGGTACAGCGCTATTGGCCGAGCGGCGGGCGCACATCCTGCTGGTCGAAGACAATCCGGTGAACCAGCTGGTGGCCATCGGCATGCTGGGAAAACTCGGCTGCCAAGTGCAAGTGGCTGCCCACGGCGCCGAAGCGCTGCAGATGCTCGAACACGACCGCTTCGACCTGGTGCTGATGGACTGCAACATGCCAGTGATGGACGGTTACGAAGCCAGTAGACGCATTCGTCAGGACGGTCGCTGGAGTCAGTTGCCGATCGTGGCCCTGACCGCTAACGCCATGCCCGACGAGCGCGAGCGCTGTCGCGCAGCGGGCATGGACGACTATCTGGCCAAGCCGTTCCGCCGCGAAGAACTGCTGGCACTCATCGACCATTGGGTACCGTTCAACGGCTGAGCAGCCGCTCGATGTCGGCCTCCAGTGCCTGGGGCTTGGTGGTGGGTGCGTAGCGGGTGATCTTGCCGGTAGAGGGATCGAACAGAAACTTGGTGAAGTTCCACTTGATCTTCTGGGTGCCGAGTACGCCGGGGGCACGGCGCTTGAGCTCGGCGAACAGCGGATGGGTACCGGGTCCGTTGACCTCGATCTTGCGAAACAACGGGAAGCTCACACCGAAATTCAACTCGCAGAACTGCGCGATCTCGTGCGCATCCCCCGGCTCCTGCTTGCCGAACTGGTTGCAAGGAAAGCCCAGCACCACCAGGCCGCGACCGGCGTAGGCCTGCCACAGTTTCTCCAACCCTTTGTACTGCGGGGTAAAGCCGCACTGACTGGCGGTGTTGACCACCAGCAGCGCTTTACCGGCAAAGTCGCCCAAGGTTTTCTGCTCACCGCCGAGGGTGAGGCAGGGAATGTCCAGCAGCGCATCGGTCATGGGGGCTCTCCGTTCAATCACGCGGTTGGAAATCCAGGCACACCGAGTTGATGCAGTAACGCAGCCCGGTCGGCGGCGGACCGTCCGGGAACACATGGCCCAGGTGCGCATCGCACTGAGCGCAGGTCACCTCGGTGCGAATCATGCCGTGGGAGGTGTCGCGAATCTCGATCATCGCGCTGTCTTCGATCGGGGCGTAGAAACTCGGCCAGCCGCAACCGGAGTCGAACTTGGTCTGCGAATCGAACAGCGGCAGACCGCAGCAAATGCACGAGTAGGTGCCCGCGCGCTTTTCGCTGTTGTACTTGCCGGTGAAGGGTCGCTCGGTGCCTTTCAGGCGGCACACTTGGTATTGCGCGGGATCGAGCATTTCGCGCCATTCTTCCAGGGTTTTGTCGATCTTTTGCATGGCTGGACCTCGGCAGGCTGAATTTCACCCTGCGCCGTCTTTTCCCTGGCGCGGGTGGCACGTATATTAGTCGGCTTGTGTGCAGACGGTCAGTCTGGCACCCGCGCCGCGTCCTTTTCAAATCTTTAGACGCCCGCGCCCCGCGACTTATCCATTCGGGATCACATCATGCAGTTCAGCAAATCGAACAAGCTCGCCAATGTCTGCTACGACATTCGCGGCCCGGTGCTCAAGCACGCCAAACGCCTGGAAGAGGAAGGCCAACGCATCCTCAAGCTGAACATCGGCAACCCGGCACCTTTTGGTTTCGAGGCGCCGGACGAAATTCTCCAGGATGTGATCCGCAACCTGCCGACGGCCCAGGGCTATAGCGACTCCAAAGGTCTGTTCAGCGCCCGTAAAGCGGTCATGCAGTATTGCCAGCAAAAGCAGATCGACGGTGTCGGCATCGAGGATATCTACCTGGGCAACGGCGTCTCGGAACTGATCGTGATGTCGATGCAGGCGTTGCTCAACAACCATGATGAAGTGCTGATCCCCGCGCCTGACTACCCGCTGTGGACGGCAGCCGTCAGCCTGGCCGGCGGCAAGCCAGTGCATTACCTGTGCGACGAGCAGGCCGACTGGTTCCCCGACCTGGACGACATCAAGGCCAAGATCACCCCCAATACCAAGGCGCTGGTAATCATCAACCCCAACAACCCGACGGGTGCGGTGTACTCGAAGGAATTGCTGCTGGGCATGTTGGAACTGGCTCGCCAGCACAACCTGGTGGTGTTCTCCGACGAAATCTACGACAAGATTCTCTATGACGAGGCCGTGCACATCAGTACCGCTTCGCTCGCGCCCGACCTGCTGTGCCTGACCTTCAACGGCCTGTCCAAGTCGTACCGCGTCGCCGGCTTCCGCTCCGGTTGGCTGATCATTTCCGGACCCAAGCACAACGCACGCAGCTACATCGAAGGCATCGACATGCTGGCCAACATGCGCCTGTGCGCCAACGTGCCGGCCCAGCACGCGATCCAGACCGCCCTGGGCGGGTACCAGAGCATCAATGACCTGGTACTGCCGCCGGGCCGCTTGCTCGAACAGCGCAACCGTACCTACGAACTGCTCAACGATATTCCCGGCGTGAGCTGCGTCAAGCCCATGGGCGCGCTGTATGCCTTCCCGAAAATCGACCCCAAGGTCTGTCCGATCCATAACGACGAGAAGTTCGTACTTGATCTGCTGCTGTCAGAAAAACTGCTGATCGTGCAGGGCACTGCGTTCAACTGGCCATGGCCGGACCACTTCCGCGTCGTCACCCTGCCACGGGTAGATGACCTCGAACAGGCCATCGGCCGTATCGGCAACTTCCTGCGCACCTATTCGCAGTAAGCTTTCTGACGCCTGCGGCACCTTTATCCAAGGTGCCGCAGGAATAGGCGCCCTCCCCCTCGGATGAATTCTTACATCCTGCAACGGTCTATCCACCGGCGCGCCCTTGCGCCTCTGGCATACTGCCGGGTACACAGTTTGAAATAGTCGGCCGGTTGAATCGCCCAGGCCGCCCCCTTATATACCCCGCAGTAGAGCGACATTTTCATCCGTCAGGAGAACGTAACAACCATGATGCGCATTCTGTTGTTTGTGGCCACCAACCTTGCGGTGGTGCTGGTTGCAAGCATTACCCTCAGCCTGTTCGGCTTCAACGGGTTCATGGCCGCCAACGGCGTCGACCTCGACCTGAGCCGTCTGCTGGTCTTCTGCGCCGTGTTCGGTTTCGCCGGCTCGCTGGTCTCGCTGTTCATCTCCAAGTGGATGGCAAAGATGACCACAGGTACGCAGATCATTACCCAGCCGCGCACCCATCACGAACAGTGGCTGCTGCAAACGGTCGAGGAGCTGTCCCGCGAGGCGGGCATCAAGATGCCCGAGGTGGGCGTGTTCCCCGCCTATGAGGCCAACGCCTTCGCCACTGGCTGGAACCGCAACGATGCCTTGGTCGCGGTATCCCAAGGTCTGCTCGAGCGTTTTTCGCGTGACGAGGTGCGTGCCGTGCTGGCCCACGAGATTGGTCACGTGGCCAATGGCGACATGGTCACCCTGGCGCTGGTGCAAGGCGTGGTGAACACCTTCGTGATGTTCTTTGCGCGAATCATCGGCAACTTCGTCGACAAAGTGGTGTTCAAGAACGAGGAAGGCCAAGGCATTGCCTACTATGTTGCCACCATCGTCGCCGAACTGATCCTGGGCATCCTGGCCAGCATCATCGTCATGTGGTTCTCGCGCCGTCGCGAATACCGCGCGGACGAAGCCGGTGCGCAACTGGCAGGCACCGGGGCGATGATCGCGGCACTGCAACGCCTGCGCTCGGAGCAGGGCATGCCGGTGCATATGCCCGATACGCTAAAGGCCTTCGGCATCAACGGCGGCCTGAAGCAAGGCCTGGCGGGCCTGCTGATGAGCCACCCGCCGCTGGAAGACCGTATCGACGCGCTGCGTCGCCGCGGCTGAGTCAATCGGCAGTGCAAAAAAGGGCGACTTCGGTCGCCCTTTTCATGCTTCATTTTTCAATGAAGTGCACGCTCAGCGCCGCACAGCGTAGACCCTCTCCAGCAGGCTAGTGACACCCGCCGCCTGAAATTTGGGGCTGCTGGCGATGACCTGAGGCGCCTGCAACTCCGTCACCTGCCATCCGCCGAGCCCTTGCCTCACCTGCGCTTGTGGCACTGAAAACGGCGGCCCCTCTATGAGCGATTGATCGTACTCCAGCGTCACCAACAGGCCTTCGCAGCGATCTGGCAAACAGCGGGACAGGTGGTCCAGGTAGCGCTCACGCATGCTCAGGGGGAACGCGATCAGCGCGGCTCGGTCGTACACCGCCGCGCAGTCTGCCAGGTCCGACGCACGCAGTGCGAAGAAGTCCCCACACCACAACTCGAAATCCGCGCTGCGCCATACTTCGAACGCTCCCTGTCGCTCGACTTCGGCGGCCAGCCCCTGCTCGGCGAAGAAGTCTTCGACTGCACGCCGCGACAGCTCCACGCCGAGCACCCGATAGCCCTGCCCCGCCAACCAGACCATATCCAGACTTTTGCCGCACAAAGGTACGAATACCCGACTGCCTGGCGCCAACGTCGGCCAATGGCCCTGCAGATAGGTATTCACCTGAGGCTGATGAAAACCGATCTGGTTATCCGCCCACCGCTTGTGCCAAAACGCCGGCTCCATGATTTCTCCAGTTTTTTCGATTGATTTACCGCAAATCTTATATTGGATATCGATCTTTACCTGATCGAAGATGGCAGCATCTTAACGCCCCAGGACACCGCCATGTTGCCCAGCCTGTTCATTTCCCACGGCTCCCCCATGCTTGCCCTTGAGCCGGGCGCCAGCGGTCCGGCGCTTGCCGGATTGGCTGCCGGCCTGCCGCGGCCGAAAGCGATCGTGGTGGTATCGGCGCACTGGGAAAGCCGTGAACTGATGCTTACCAGCGCCGCTCGTCCCGAGACCTGGCACGACTTTCGCGGTTTTCCAGCGGCGCTGTACGCGGTGCAGTACCCGGCGCCCGGCGCGCCGGGCCTGGCCAGGCAGATCGTCGAACAGCTCGGTCAGGCCGGCTTGATTGCGCACCTCGACGCCCACCGGCCGTTCGACCATGGCGCCTGGGTACCGCTGTCCTTGATGTACCCAGAAGCCGACATTCCGCTGCTCCAGCTATCGCTGCCCAGCCATCGCCCTCCCACGCTGCATGTGCAGATTGGCCAGGCGTTGGCCGGCTTGCGCGACCAGGGCGTTCTGCTGGTGGGGTCGGGCAGTATTACCCACAACCTGGGCGAACTGGATTGGCAGGCTGGCCCGGAGGTCATCGAACCCTGGGCGCGCAGTTTCCGCGACTGGATCGTCCAGCGACTGGTCGACGGCGACACCGCGGCTCTGCAGGACTATCGCCAGCAGGCCCCCTTTGCGGTGCGCAACCACCCCAGCGACGAGCACTTGTTGCCGCTGTTCTTCGCCATGGGCGCAGGCCAGCGTTTTGGCATCGTGCATCAGGGATTCACGCTGGGTGCGCTGGGCATGGACATCTATCGGTTCGACTGAGACCGCCTTGCGCTTGATCGCACGGACAAAAAAAATCCCCAGCCTGAGCTGGGGATTTTTCATGACCGCGGGACTCAGTCCTCGCGATAGCGACGCAGTTTGAGCTGCTTGCCGGCTACGCGGGTGTCCTTGAGTTTGGTCAGCAGACGCTCCAGACCCTCCTCAGGCAGCTCGACCAGACTGAAGCTGTCGCGCACCTGGATGCGGCCGATAGCGTCGCGGGCCAGACCGCCTTCGTTGAGGATCGCACCCAACAGGTTCTTGGCGGCGATGCCGTCACGTGCGCCCAGGGCAGTCCGGCAACGCACGCGGCCTTCAGCCAGTGGCATCGGTGCACGACGCTCGCGGTCGCCGCGCTCAGCGCGCTCGCCACGGTCACTGCGCTCGCCGCTACGCTCGCGCGGCGTGTGGGTCGGCACCAGCGGCTGCTCGCGCTCGACGGCGGCCAAGTCCAGCGACTGACCGTTGGTCGCCTTGCGCAGCAGGGCGGCGGACAGCGCACGGGCCGAGCAGCCCAAGTCGGCAGTCAGGCGATCGAACAGTTCGCCGTGGGTCGCTTCGGCCTCGGCCACCAACGGTGCCAGGCTGGCGGTCAGCTTCTTGATGCGCGCATCCAGCACGGCTTGCGGGCCAGGCAGACGGGCTTCGGCGACCTTCTGCCCAGTGACGCGCTCGATCACCTGCAGCATGCGACGCTCACGCGGGGTCACCAACAGCAGGGCGCGACCTTCACGACCGGCACGGCCAGTACGACCGATACGGTGCACGTAGGATTCAGGATCGTACGGCATGTCCACGTTGAACACGTGGGTGATGCGCGGGACGTCCAGACCACGGGCAGCGACGTCGGTCGCGACGACGATGTCCAGACGACCGTCCTTGAGCGAGTCGATGACGCGCTCGCGCTGGTTCTGGGCGATGTCGCCGTTCAGCGCAGCAGCCTTGTAACCCTTGGCTTCCAGCGCAGCAGCCAGATCCAGGGTGGCCTGCTTGGTACGCACGAAGGCGATCAGCGCGTCGAATTCCTCGACTTCCAGCAGACGCAGTACGGCCGGGATCTTCTGGTCGGCATGGACCATCAGGTGTGCCTGGTCGATGGCGGTGACGGTCTGGGTCTTGCTCTGGATCTTGACGTGCTTGGGCTCGCGCAGATGACGCTCGGCGATCGAGCGGATCGACGACGGCAGGGTCGCGGAGAACAGCACGGTCTGACGGGTCGCTGGGATCGCGTCGAAGATCACTTCGAGGTCGTCCATGAAGCCCAGCTTGAGCATCTCGTCGGCTTCGTCGAGTACCAGGTACTGAACGGTGGAAAGCACTTTCTCGTCACGGCGCAGGTGATCGCAGAGACGGCCTGGGGTGGCGACCACGATCTGGGCGCCATTGCGGATGGCGCGCAACTGTGGACCCATCGGGGCACCACCGTACACGGCCACGACATTCACGCCCGGCATCTGCTTGGCGTAGGTTTCGAAAGCGGTAGCTACTTGCAGCGCCAACTCACGGGTTGGCGCCAGGATCAGGGCTTGCGGTTCGCGCTTGCTCACGTCGATCTTGTTGAGGATCGGCAGGGCGAAGGCAGCGGTCTTGCCGGTGCCAGTCTGCGCCTGGCCGATCATGTCGTGACCGGCGAGGATGATCGGGATCGACTGTTGCTGGATGGCCGATGGCTCTTCATAGCCTGTGGCCAATACGGCAGCAACGATGTTCGGATGAAGATCGAGAGCGGCGAATCCGCCGGTTTCCTGGGTCATGGGTCTGCCTCTATGTGCATCCGCAAAGACCCATGCTCCAAAGCTGCACATGCCTTGAAAGACCCGAAGGTCACCCAGGCAGCTTTGGCGGCGGGGATTTGCGAAAACGATTGAAAAAGAATTACGTGGGAAGGTCCGCCTAGCGGACGTGCAGCCGAAGCTGGACTCGGAGGATTTGCACCGCCTGATTTTGAGGTCCGCTAAAAGACCGGCGCGTACTATATACGAATTCGCGTAGCACCGTGAGAAAAATTTCTACGGGAACCCGCAGCGGGTACGACACGGGCGTCGCAGACTGAAACGTTTCCGTTTCGCTCAACTGGCGGGCCTGATCGCCTTGATCAGATACTCCAGCGAATAGCCCAGACGCGTCGCCAGCGCTGCCGCCCGGTCACGCACTGCGTCCTGATCCAGGCCCTGCTCGAGGTCCGCAGGCACAAGCAGGATCACATTGCCTTCCTTGACCGGCAGCTCCCAGTAATGGCGGTGATACAAGCCGCGCAACAGCGCCGCCCCCAATGGCCGACCGTCATCGGCGGCCCATTGGTTGATCACCAGCCAGCCCCCCGGATTGAGCTGCTGCTGGCATTTTTCCAGAAAGCCCCACGCCAGGTGGCCAACGCCCGGCCCGTAGTCGGTATACAGGTCGACGAAGATCAGGTCGGCCTTTTCCGCCGTAGGCAGCAGTTCGAGTGCATCGCCGATGCGCACGTACAGGCGCGGATCGTCGTCCAGGCCCAGGTACTCCATGGCCAGACGCGGCACATCCGCGCGCAGTTCGATGGCTTCGACGTCTTCCAGCGGCAGGAATTTCAGACAGGCCTGGGTCAGGGTGCCGGCGCCCAGCCCGAGAAACAGCGCGCTTTCCGGGTGTGGGTGGCACAGCGCGCCGACCAGCATCGCCCGGGTGTAGTCGTACTCCAGCCAACTCGGATCGGCGGTGAAGGTGCAGCTTTGCTCGATGGCGTCACCGAACTCGAGGAAACGGTAGTCTTCGACCTCGTAAACGCTGATGACCCCGTAGGCATCCTCAACCCGGGCCAGCCGCCGCTCTTCCCGATCCATCGCCATCGCCGCCACCTGCCCGCGCAAAACCGGCATTGTCCGCCAATGCCTGCAGTGCAACAAGCCGGCGGGCAACTGTTACCATGGCCAGCATGCCCGAACCGACCTGACCGAGCCGATGATGAACCGACCCTGGACCCCCGACAGCTGGCGCGCCCTGCCGATCCAGCAGCAGCCGATCTACCCCGATGCCGCACACCTGCACAAGGTTGAGCAGACCCTGGCCAGCTATCCGCCGCTGGTGTTCGCCGGCGAAGCCCGCGAACTGCGTCGCCAGTTCGCCGAGGTCACCCAGGGCCGCGCGTTTCTGCTGCAAGGCGGCGACTGCGCCGAGAGCTTCGCCGAATTCTCCGCCGCGAAGATCCGCGACACCTTCAAGGTGCTGCTGCAGATGGCGATCGTCATGACCTTCGCCGCCGGCTGTCCGGTGGTGAAGGTCGGGCGCATGGCCGGGCAGTTCGCCAAACCGCGCTCGGCCAACGACGAAACCCTGGGCCAGGTCACCCTGCCCGCCTATCGCGGCGACATCGTCAATGGCATCGGCTTCGACTCGGCCAGTCGCATTCCCGACCCCGAGCGCCTGCTGCAGGCCTACCATCAGTCCACAGCCAGCCTCAACCTGCTGCGCGCCTTCGCCCAGGGCGGCTTCGCCGACCTGCACCAAGTGCACAAGTGGAACCTGGACTTCATCGCCAACTCGGCGCTGGCCGAGAAGTATCATCAACTCGCCGACCGCATCGACGAGACCCTGGCCTTCATGCGCGCCTGCGGCTTGGACAGCGCGCCGCAACTGCGCGAAACCAGCTTCTTCACCGCCCATGAGGCGCTGCTGCTCAATTACGAAGAAGCGTTCGTGCGCCGTGACAGCCTGACCGGCGACGCCTACGACTGCTCGGCGCACATGCTGTGGATCGGCGACCGCACCCGCCAACTCGACGGCGCTCACGTCGAGTTCCTGCGCGGGGTGCACAACCCGATCGGGGTCAAAGTCGGCCCCAGCATGAACCCTGAAGAACTGATCCGCCTGATCGACGTGCTCAACCCGGACAACGACCCCGGTCGTTTGAACCTGATCGTGCGCATGGGCGCGAACAAAGTCGGCGACCACCTGCCACCGCTCATTCGTCATGTCGAGCGCGAGGGGCGCCAGGTGCTGTGGAGCTCCGACCCGATGCACGGTAATACCATCAAGGCCAGCAGCGGCTACAAAACGCGCGACTTCGCGCAGATCCTCGACGAGGTGCGGCAGTTCTTCCAGGTGCACCAGGCCGAAGGCAGCCACGCCGGCGGCATCCATATCGAGATGACGGGGCAGAACGTCACCGAGTGCATCGGCGGCGCGCGCCCGATCACCGAAGACGGCTTGTCGGACCGCTACCACACCCACTGCGACCCGCGGCTCAATGCCGACCAGTCGCTGGAGCTGGCGTTCCTGATCGCCGAAACCCTCAAGCAGGTGCGTCGCTGAACACAGCCCAAACCGGTTCGATCCGGGCGCCAGCCGCGATCGACGTCGAGGGCGGTCTTTACCGAGCCTTTACCCTGACCTGACCGCGCTTGACCTTGCGCACCCTAGACTGGGCTCATCCGGTAACCACCGGCCTGAAAAAGGAGAAACACCCATGCGCAAGACCCTGACCGCACTGATGTTCGCTGCCGCCCTGCCGACCGTCGCCATGGCCATGCCTGAACCCGGCCCGCACGGCGAAGGCCCTCATCACCGTGGCCCTGCGGCTTTCGCCCAGCTCGACCTGACCCCGGAGCAGCGCCAGCAGATCGGCCGGCTGATGGGCGAACAGATGAAACAGCGCCGCGAGATCACCGAGCGCTACCTGGACAAGCTGCCGGCCCCTGAACAGAAGGCCATGAAGGACGAGATCAAGGCCGGTCACGACAAGACCCAGACCCAGATCCGCGCCCTGCTCAAGCCCGACCAGCAGAAGCAATTCGACGAACTGCAAAGCAAACGCGCGGCCGACAAGGCCGAGTGGGAGCAGTTCCAGGCCTGGAAAGCTGAAAAAGCCGCCAAGGCCCAGTAAGCTGCACGTTCGACGCCCGGCCCGCACTCCAGCGGGCCGGGCCTTTTCATGCCTGGGAGGTACTCGTCTTGCGCTCACTGTTCTGGCGCATCCTGGCCAGCTTCTGGCTGGCCATCGCCCTGGTCGCCGGCCTGTCGATCCTGCTTGGCCACATGCTCAATCAGGATGCCTGGATCCTCAGTCGTCACCCGGGCCTCAACACCCTCGCCAGCCGCTGGGTCCAGCACTACGAGCAGGAAGGCCTGCAAGCCTCGCAACGTTTCCTGGAACGGCGTAAACAGCGCTACAAGATCGACGTCCAAGTGCTCGACGACAGTGGCGACGCCGTGGTGCCCGGTACCTTCCCGCGGCGCGCCGAAGACTTCGAGCGCCGTCAGCACAATGACGAGCGCCTGCCCTGGCGTCGCCTCACCGAGGAGTACACCAGCCCCACCACCGGCCAGACCTACCTGCTGATCTACCGCATTCCTCATCCGGAACTGATGGCTTGGCACCGCGAGAGCCTGATCTGGCCGCTGAGCGCCCTGGGCATCGCCCTGGTGGTGCTGACGTTGTTCAGTTTGCTGGTCACCCTGTCCATCACCCGTCCGCTGAGCCGTCTGCGCGGCGCGGTGCACGACCTGGGGCAAACCACTTATCAGCAGAACAGCCTGGCGCAGTTGTCGGTCAGGCGCGACGAGTTCGGCGTACTGGCCAACGACTTCAACAAGATGGGCGCGCGCCTGCAAAGCCTGATTTCCAGCCAGCGCCAATTGCTGCGCGACGTGTCCCATGAGCTGCGCTCGCCGCTGGCACGCCTGCGCATCGCCCTGGCCCTGGCCGAGCGGGCCGAGCCCGAGCAGCGCCAGGCGCTCTGGCCACGACTGACCCGCGAGTGCGATCGCCTGGAAGACCTGATCAGCGAGATTCTGGTGCTGGCCCGGGTCGATGCCGAGCAGGCGCACCCGGAGCCGGTGGACGTCAACGCACTGCTGGGCAGTGTGCGCCGGGATGCTCAACTCAGCGAAGCGGAGCAGGAGGTGCGCCTGGAAGCAGAACCCGGCTTGACCTTGCAGGGCTGGCCGACCTTGCTCGAACGGGCGCTGGACAACCTGGTACGCAATGCCCTGCGGTTCAACCCGGCGGGCCAGCCCATCGAAATCCATGCCCGCCGCGAGCACGAGCAGGTGCTGCTGAGCGTGCGCGACCATGGCCCTGGGGTCGCGCCGGAACACTTGCTGCACCTGGGCGAGCCGTTCTTCCGCGCGCCGGGGCAGCAGGCGGCGGGGCATGGGCTGGGCTTGGCAATCGCCCGCCGCGCCGCCGAGCGTCATGGCGGAACGCTGGTGCTGGAGAACCACCCACAAGGCGGGTTCGAGGCCCGGCTGGCGCTGCCGGTCACTCAGGCGCCCGTTTAAGGGCGCACGCCATCAGGCCTTGGTCACTCGCCCCAGGCGGTGACGAAGTCGGCGGTGTCCAGTACCGGCGGTGTGCGCGGCTCGCTAGTCGGGGTGCCCAGGTACAGATAGCCGATCAGCTCTTCATTGTCGGCCAGCCCCAGCCCCTTGTGCACATGGCTGTCGAAGGCCATGTCGCCGGTGCGCCACACCGCACCGATGCCTTGGGCATGGGCGGCGATCAGGATGCCGTGGGCCGCGCAACCGGCCGCCAGGCGCTGTTCGGACGCCGGCACCTTGGGATGCGCCTGCACACGTGCGATCACCACCACCAGCAACGGCGCACGCAGCGGCATGGCCCGGGCCTTGTCCAGCGCAGCCTGGCTGGCATCGCCTTGGGCCTGAATCGCCTCGGCGAACAGCTCGCCCAACGCTTCGCGCGCCGCCCCTTCGATGGTCAGGAATCGCCACGGTCGCAGTTGTCCGTGATCCGGTGCACGCAGCGCCGCCTGAAACAACCCTTCACGCTGGGCCGCATTGGGCGCGGGATCGGTCAGGCGTGGCACGGAAACACGGTTGAGCAAAGCGTCGAGAGCCTCCACGGGCTACCCTCCTGGCAAATTGAAAGTGCCGCCATTCTCAGGTGCCCAGCCGCAAGCTTCAAGCTGCAAGCTGTCAGCCAACGCCGGCTCGCTTCACTTGCCGCTTGCAGCTTGAGGCTCGCCGCTTAAAATGTCGCCCTTTCCCGTTTCGAGTCAGATCACATGGCGTTGCCGACCTTAAGGATCATCGCGTTCATCATCGGCATCTTCCTGATCACCCTGGCCGTGAGCATGGTCGTGCCCATGGCCACGCTGATGATCTTCGAACGCACGGCCGATCTGCCCTCGTTCCTGTGGTCGAGCCTGATCACCTTCATCGCCGGCCTGGCCATGGTGCTGCAGGGGCGTCCGGAACACGTGCACCTGCGCCCGCGCGACATGTACCTGCTGACCGTCAGCAGTTGGGTCGTGGTCTGCGTGTTCGCCGCCCTGCCCCTGCTGCTGACCCAGCACATCAGCTACACCGACGCCTTCTTCGAAAGCATGTCAGGCATCACCGCCACCGGCTCGACAGTGCTCAGTGGCCTGGACAGCGTGTCGCCGGGCATTCTCATCTGGCGCTCGATGCTGCACTGGCTCGGCGGCATCGGCTTCATCGGTATGGCGGTCGCGATCCTGCCGCTGCTGCGCATCGGCGGCATGCGCCTGTTCCAGACCGAATCGTCGGACCGTTCGGAAAAGGTCATGCCGCGTTCGCACATGGTGGCCAAATACATCGTCGCGGTGTACGTGGGCATCACCGTGCTCGGCAGCCTGGCGTTCTGGTGGGCCGGCATGAGCCTGTTCGATGCCATCAACCATGCCATGTCGGCGATCTCGACCGGCGGTTTCTCCACCTCCGATCTGTCCCTGGCGAAATGGGACATGCCGGCCGTGCACTGGGTGGCGGTGGTGGTGATGATCCTCGGCAGCGTGCCGTTCACGCTGTACGTGGCGACCCTGCGCGGCAACCACCGCGCGCTGTGGCGCGACCAACAGGTGCAGGGCCTGCTCGGTCTGCTGGTGGCCACCTGGATAGTGCTCGGCACCTGGTACTGGGCCACCACCGACCTGCACTGGCTGGACGCCTTCCGCCACGTGGCGCTGAACGTCACCTCGGTGGTCACCACCACCGGCTTCGCCCTGGGCGACTACAGCCTGTGGGGCAACTTCTCGCTGATGCTGTTCTTCTATCTGGGCTTCATCGGCGGCTGCTCCGGCTCGACCGCCGGCGGTATCAAGATCTTCCGCTTCCAGGTGGCCTACATCCTGCTCAAGGCCAGCCTCAACCAACTGATCCACCCGCGCGCGGTGATCAAGCAGAAGTACAACGGTCACCGCCTCGACGAAGAAATCGTGCGCTCGATCCTGACCTTCTCGTTCTTCTTCGCCGTGACCATCTGCGTCATCGCCTTGCTGCTGTCACTGCTGGGCGTGGACTGGATGACCGCGCTGACCGGTGCCGCCAGCACCGTCTCCGGCGTGGGCCCGGGATTGGGCGAGGTGATCGGCCCGGCCGGCAACTTCGCCAGCCTGCCGGATGCGGCAAAGTGGATCCTGGCCGGCGGCATGCTGCTCGGTCGCCTGGAGATCATCACCGTGCTGGTGTTGTGCATGCCGGCGTTCTGGCGCCATTGAGCGACGCCTCCAGGCGCGCCCGGTACTCGCTGGGCGTGGCGTCGAACCAGCGACGGAAGGCCCGGTAGAAATTGCTCGGATCGGCGAAACCCAGCAGGTAGGCGGTTTCCAGCAAGGTCATGCCAGGCTGCGCCAGGTACTGCTCGGCCAACTCCCGACGGGTGTCGTCGAGCAGGGTCTGGAAGCTGGTGCCCTCCTCCTGCAACCGGCGCTGCAGGGTGCGCTGCGAAAGGTGCAGGGCCTGGGCCACGGTATCGCGCTTGGGTTCGCCCTGCGGCAGGATGCGGCACAGGGTCTGGCGCACCCGATGGGTCACTCGGCTTTCGGAAAAGCGTGCCAGGTACTCGCCCGCGAAGCGGTCGTGCAGTATGGCCATCGCCTCGTTGGCGGTGGGCAACGGCGCCTCCATGTCCGCGCGTTCCAAGACCAGCGCATCGTGCCGCGCGCCGAACTCCAAAGGCGCACGGAAGGCCTGTCGGTAGGGTTCGATGTCCCTGGGCTGCGCGCCTTGGATCAGCACCCGCCGCGGCTGCACCGGGCGGCCGCTGAGCCAGGCGCACAACGACAGCGCACAGGCCAGCGACGCCTCGGCGCTGTGGCGGGTCGGCGGCAGGTGATCGCCATGCACGGTGAGGATCAGCGAGTAGCCTTCAGGGCCGAGGGTGAAGCTCAGGTCAGAGCTCTCGGCGATGATGCGCTGATAGCGCACCAGGCGCTCGAAGCCTTCTGCCAGGGTACGACTGGACATCAGCGCATACCCCACCACATGGAACGACGCCGGGCGCACCACCCGCGCCATGTTCAGGCCGATGGCCTGGTTCCCGGACAGCTCGACCGCCAGCAACCACAGACGGGTCATGTCATCCTGGGGAAAGCGTGCATCCGGGTCGTCCAGCGCCGCGAAGTCCAGCCCCAACTGCTTGAACATGGCCCGGCAATCGAGTCCTTCGAGCTCGAGCGCTTTGACGATCCCTGAGGCCCAGCTGGCCGACGTGGTTCTTTCGCTCATGACAGGCTTCTTGTGCTGACCGCTCCTGCGGTGAATCGAAAGGATACTCAAATGGCGCCAATTGTCACTGGTGGGCGCTCCCAGTGACTCTAGACTCGAAACAGGCTCCACGCCGTATACCCCGAACAAAAACGCAGCGGCGAGAACCCCGCCATGAACAGCACGACGCAGTTTCGCAGTTTCGCCGAGTTCTATCCCTACTACCTCGGCGAGCATGCCAACCCCACTTGCCGACGCCTGCACTTCGTCGGCACCAGCCTGGTCATCGCGCTGTTGGCGTATGCCATCGGCAGCGGTCAGTGGCTATTGCTGCTGGCCATGCCGGTGGCCGGCTATGGCTTCGCCTGGGCCGGGCACTTCTTTTTCGAGAAGAATCGGCCGGCCACTTTCACCTATCCCCTCTATAGCCTGATCGGCGATTTCGCCATGTTCCGCGACATCCTGCGCGGCAAGATCAGCCTCTGAGCACGGGTCTCAGACCAGCTCGCGCAGCGCCGACAAGCGCTCGCTCTCCTGGGCTTGCGCCTCGGCCAACCGATACAACTCGATATGACCGTCCCAGTGCTCGATGAGCGCGGTGCACGACTCGACCCAGTCGCCGCAGTTGAGGTATTGCACATCGCCCACCTGACGAATCTCGGCGTGATGTATATGCCCACAGACCACGCCTTGAAAGCCGCGCCGTGTGCATTCGTGGGCAATCGCATCCTCGAAATCGCTGATGAAGTTCACCGCGCCCTTGACCTTGTGCTTGAGGTACGCCGACAGCGACCAGTAGCCATAGCCGTAACGGGCGCGCCAGTGGTTGAGCCAGCGGTTGAGCACCAGGGTGAATTCATAGGCGCGGTCGCCGAGAAAGGCCAGCCAGCGGTGGTAGCGGGTGATCACGTCGAATTGATCGCCATGCACCACCAGCAGGCGACGGCCGTCAGCCGTGAGGTGTTCGGCCTCGTCCACCAGTTGGATGTTGCCCAGGATCAGCCGTGAGTAACGGCGCAGGAATTCGTCGTGGTTGCCGGTGACGTAGATCACCTCGGTACCGCGTTTGCTCATGGTCAGCAAGCGGCGGATCACATTGGTGTGAGCCTGCGGCCAGTAGACGCCGCTGCGCAGCTTCCAGCCGTCGATGATGTCGCCGACCAGATAGATGCGATCGGCCTGATACCCCTTGAGGAACTGCGACAGGTGCTCGGCCTGGCAGTCACGAGTACCCAGGTGCACATCGGAGATCCACAGGGTTCGCACGCGTTGCTTGCGTGACGGGCGGAGCAGTTCGGCGTGTGTCATCGGGCGGCCTCCGGCGTTGTTTGCAGGAGACTGGCAGGTACGGATGACAGGTTGGTGGCAGTCGTGTGACGAGTCACGCGCTGCCCACCGACACACCCTCAGCGGTCGTTGTGGCCCAGGTCGCGCTGCGGGTCGATGCAATCGCGCACCCGCTGCTTGAGCACCTTGGCTTCGGGGAAGCCGCCGTCGGCCTTGCGTTCCCAGAGCTGTCGCTCGTTGCAGGTGATGCGGAACACACCGCCGCTGCCCGGCTGCAGCGTGACCCGGCCCAGGTCGTCAGCGAAGGTGCTGAGCAATTCCTGCGCCAACCAGGCGGCGCGCAGCAGCCACTGACACTGGGTGCAATACTCGATGACGATTTCGGGCTTGGCATCGGCCATGGTCAAACGTCTCCTGCTGAAATGGGCCGCTTATACTAGCGGTCTTTGCCCACGGTTTTGAGACTCACGATGCGCCGTCTGCTGTTATGCCTGTTGCTGACCCTCACCCCGCTTGTCCTGCACGCGGCCGACGCGGCCCGGCCCAAGGTCGGCCTGGTACTGTCCGGCGGCGCCGCCCGAGGCCTGGCCCACATCGGCGTGCTCAAGGCCCTGGAAGAACAGGGCGTGCGCATCGACGCCATCGCTGGCACCAGCATGGGAGCGGTGGTCGGCGGGCTGTACGCCTCGGGCTACAGCATCGAGGAACTCGAACACCTGGCGCTGACCCTCGACTGGCAGCAGGCGCTGTCCGATGCGCCACCGCGCAAGGACGTGCCGTTCAGGCGCAAGCAGGACGACCGCGACTTCCTGGTCAGGCAGAAGCTCAGCTTTCGCGACGACGGCAGCCTGGGTCTGCCGCTGGGGGTGATCCAGGGCCAGAACCTGTCGCTGCTGCTGGAAAGCAAGCTGGCCCACACCGCCGACATCCGCGACTTCGACAAACTGCCCATTCCGTTCCGCGCCGTCGCCACCGACATCGCCAGTGGCGAAAAGGTGGTGTTCCGCCGTGGCCACCTGCCGCAGGTGGTGCGGGCCAGCATGTCGATTCCAGCGGTGTTCGCGCCGGTGGAACTGGACGGCCGCCTGCTGGTCGATGGCGGCATGGTCGACAACATTCCGCTGGATGTCGTGCGTGAAATGGGCGTCGACCTGGCCATCGTGGTGGACATCGGCACCCCGCTGCGCTCGCGCAAGCAACTGGCCACTGTGGTGGACGTGCTCAACCAGTCGATCACCCTGATGACCCGGCGCAACTCCGAAGAACAGCTGGCCAGCCTGGGCCGCGAAGACATTCTTGTGCAACCACCGCTGAGCGCCTTCGGCGTCACCGATTTCGGCCGCGCCCAGGACATGATCGACGCGGGCTACCGTGCCACCCGCGCCCTCGACGCGCGCCTGGCCGGGCTGCGCCAGGCCGGTGACGCCGAACTGGCCGTGGCCCGCTCACCGCGCCAGCGCACGCCGGTGATCACGGCGATCAAGGTCGAGAACGACTCGAAGGTCAGCGACGAGGTGATCCGCTACTACATCCGCCAGCCCATCGGCGAGCCGCTGGCGCTGGATCGCCTGCAAACCGACATGGGCACCCTGTACGGGCTGGACTACTTCGACCGCGTGCAGTACCGCGTGGTACACAAGGGCGACGACAATACCCTGGTGATCAATGCCCGTGGCCGGCGTGGCGGCACCGACTACCTGCGTCTGGGCCTGAACCTCTCGGACGACATGCGCGGCGACAGCGCCTTCAACCTCGGTGCCAGCTACCGCGTCAATGGCATCAACCGGCTGGGCGCCGAATGGCTCACGCGCGCGCAGATCGGCGACCAGCAGGAGCTGTACAGCGAGTTCTACCAACCGCTGGACGTGGGCTCGCGCTACTTCGTCGCCCCCTACCTGTCCCTGGGTTCGCAGAACATCGAAGCCACCCTGGACAACGATCCGGTCGCCGAGTACCGCCTGGAACGCTACGGGTTCGGCCTCAACCTAGGCCGACAGATCGGCACCTACGGCGAAGTGCGACTCGGCGTCGGCAAGGCCTGGGGTGAGGCTGAAGTGCGTATTGGCGATCAAAGCCTGCCCAAAGTCAGCTTCAACGAGGGCTTCTACGAACTGAAGTACTCCTTCGACACCTTCGACAACGTCTACTTCCCCCACAGCGGCGAAGACATCGGCCTGAGCCTGCGCAAGTTCGACCGCTCGCTGGACTCGGACAGCGACTACCGCCAATGGCAGTTCCACCTGGACAAAGCCTTGAGTTACGGCGCCAATACCTGGGTGCTGGGTGGCCGCTACGGGCGCACCCTGGACGATACCGAGGTGGTGACTTCCAGCTTCGTGCTCGGGGGAGCCAGGCAACTGTCGGGGTTCCGCCAGGATTCGCTGTCAGGCCAGAACATCAGCCTGATGCGCATGGTGTATTACCGCCGGCTGACGCCTCGGGCCTATGTGCCGTTGGATCTGCCCTTGTACCTGGGCGGGTCGCTGGAGCGTGGCCGCGCGTGGAACAACGACAACGACTTCGACAGCGGCTACATCAACGCGGCCAGCGTGTTCCTGGGACTGGAGACGCCACTGGGGCCTTTGAACATCAGCTACGGAATCAACACCGAGCATCAGAAGGCGGTGTACTTGAATTTGGGCAGCAGCTTCTGAGTGTCGACGGGCCCGGCCAAAGAAATGGAAAAAGCGGATGGGGCCGCCATCCGCTTTTGCGTGCGCGCGCGGGTGCGCCGTTGAACCTCAAGGCTTCTCCAGGTTGCCGAGAATCTTCGCATGCACCCGCATGCACACGTCCAGGTCCGCCTCGTCAACGCCGGTGAACAGCTCCGCGCGCAAGGCGTTGGCGATGGTCTCGATCTGGTCGATCAGCGGCTTGGCCGGCGGACACAGCAGGATTTTCTTGGCGCGGCGGTCTTCCATGACGGCCTGGCGACGGACCAGCCCCTGGTTTTCCAGGCTGTCGAGCAGTCGCGCCAGGGTCGGACCTTCGACGCCGACGCTCTGCGCCAGCTCGCGCTGGGTGGGTGCTTCGCTGAACCGGGCCAGGTGCAGCAACACCAGCCAGCGTGCCTGGGACAGATTGAGCCCGGCCAGACGACGGTCCAGTTCGGCACGCCAGCCTCGGGACATCTGTGCCAGTTGCATGCCGAAGCGGTGTTGATTGTCGGTGAGGGGCATAGGCAACTCTGTGGAGGGAAACTAATAGTTAGTCAGCTAATCATGCCCCACAGGATCAGGCAAGGCTCGGCCTGTGGGAATGCGCCGAAAATCGACGCAGAGCATGACGCCGGTCAGCTCAGAGCTCGAACTCGGCCGCCAGTGCTGCGCGTACGCAGTACAGCACGCCTTCCGGCACCCGCTGCGCGAACTGTGGCAACAAGGCCGACACCGGTGGCAGCTCGCCTTCGCCGTCGAGGAAGGCGTCCTGAATTTCCATCATCAGCTCCTCGGGCAGGTCCAGCGCCTGCTCCAGGCTCAGTTCCTGACGACCGATGGCCTCGGCCAGCAGGCTGTACACGTTCTTCTCGCTGCACGCCAGTTGCCCGGCGATCTGCGCCGGCGTCATCCCCGCACGGGCCAGACTGACCAACTCGTGGCGCAGGTCGAGCACCACCTTGGGCGCCTCCTCGGTGCCACCGGCGCCGTTGAGCACCTCGAGGAAGGCCTGGCCATAGCGCTCCAGCTTGCGTGCACCGACGCCGCTGACCTGGGCCATGTCGCTGAGGCTGGTGGGCTGGCTGCGCAACATCTCCAGCAAGGTGGAGTCGGGGAAGATGACGTACGGTGGCACGCTGTGCTCCTCGGCCAACTTGCGCCGCAGGGTGCGCAGCGCCTCCCACAGCTCGCGCTCCTCGGCACGCACCAATTGGCTGGCCGGGCTGCCGCCACCGCTCGAGGACTTGGCCACGGTTTGCGGCTTGAGGTCGCGGCGCAGTTGCAGGTTGACCTCGCCGCGCAGCAGCGGCCGGCACGTGTCGGAAAGCCGCAGGCCGCCGTAGCCTTCCAGATCGATGTCCACCAACCCGCGCGCCACCAACTGGCGGAACAGCGAGCGCCATTCGTGTTCGCCCAAGGCCTTGCCGACGCCGAACACCGAGAGCTTCTCGTGACCGAAACTGCGCACCTTCTCGTTGTCCTTGCCCAGCAACACATCGACCAGATGCCCGACACCATAGCGCTGTCCGGTGCGGAATACCGCCGACAGGGCCTGGCGCGCGGGCTCGGTGGCATCCCAGGTCTGCACCTGGTCGACGCAGTTGTCGCAATGGCCACAAGGCTGCTCCAGCACTTCGTCGAAGTACGCCAGCAGCGCCTGACGACGGCAGCGGGTTTCCTCGCACAGCGCCAGCATGGCATCGAGCTTGTGCTGCTCGACACGCTTGTGGCGCTCGTCGCCTTCGGAGTTCTGCAGCATCTGCTTGAGCATCACCATGTCCTGCAGCCCATAGGCCATCCAGGCGTCAGAGGGCAGGCCGTCACGGCCGGCACGGCCGGTTTCCTGGTAATAGGCCTCGAGCGACTTGGGCAGGTCGAGGTGGGCGACGAAGCGCACGTTGGGCTTGTCGATGCCCATGCCGAAGGCGATGGTCGCAACCATGATCAGCCCCTCCTCGTTGAGGAACCGGTGCTGGTTGGCCGAACGGGTCTCGGCGGGCAGGCCGGCATGGTACGGCAGCGCCGGGAAGCCTTGCTCGCAGAGGAAGGCCGCCGTCTCGTCGACCTTCTTGCGCGACAGGCAATAGACGATACCGGCGTTACCCCGACGCTCGGCGAGGAAGGCCATCAATTGCTTGCGTGGCGATTCCTTGGGCACGATGCGGTAGAAGATGTTGGGCCGGTCGAAACTCGACAGGAACCGCTCGGCGCCCTGCAGGTGCAGGCGCTGGACGATTTCCTCGCGGGTCCGCATGTCAGCGGTGGCGGTCAGGGCGATACGCGGCACATGGGGGAACAACTCGGCGAGCTGACCCAGTTGCAGGTACTCGGGACGGAAGTCGTGCCCCCACTGCGACACGCAGTGCGCTTCATCGATTGCGAACAGGGCGATGTCCAGGTCGCGCAGGAAGTCCAGCATGCGCGGCTGCACCAGGCGCTCAGGCGCCAAGTAAAGCATCTTCACTTCGCCGCGGCGCAGGCGCGCGGCCAGGTCGCGCTGCTGCTCGGCACTCAAGGTGGAGTTCAGCGCCGCCGCCGCCACGCCGAGTTCATCGAGAGTGGCGACCTGGTCGTCCATCAGCGCGATCAGCGGCGACACCACCACGGTCAGGCCGTTGCGTAACAGGCCGGGCACCTGGAAGCACAGCGATTTGCCGCCGCCGGTGGGCATCAGCACCAGCGCATCGCCACCGTTGGCCACGCATTCGATGATCGCCGCCTGGCGACCCCGGAAGCTGTCGTAGCCGAAGATGTCCTTGAGGACGCGCTGAGCCTGTTCGAGCATTTGCCACTCCACGATCGTCGTACCATCCCGCAGACAGGCTGGACGATAAATCCGCTGCGCACACGCCGGATGCGTAAGCGTTTTTTGCCGAATGACGCCAAGGCGCCACCTGGCTCGAAAACGGCGAAGTATACCCCACTGCCCTGCCCTGCGGCAGGCTGGGATGACAGACGTTCCCTTTGCCCCGCCATCGCTGCAAGGTGCTAGAATTCAGCATCGTTTATTCCCCAAGGTAGCCCCGTAATGTCCTTCGCCGAGCAACTGACCCGCCTGCAAGCCTTCCTCGACGCCGACGAGCTGCACGAAGAGGCGCTGGACTACGTCGCCGCACACGGCTACCTGACCGCCCTGTCGATCTGCTCGGAGGAGGTGCCCGAACGTGAATGGATCGACGCGCTGTTCGCCGAGGAACCGCATTACGCCAGCGAAGCCCAGCACGTCGAAATCGAGGCCACCCTGGTCGCCCTCAAAGGCCACATCGCCCGCCAACTGGCCAGCGACGAGGAATTCGACCTGCCCTGCGAGCTCGACCTGACCGACGAGCCGGACGATTCCGAACTGCGCGGCTGGTGCATCGGGTTCATGGAAGGCGTGTTCCTGCGCGAAGAAGCCTGGTTCGAGAATGCCGAAGAGGAAGTCAGCGAAATGCTGCTGCCGATCATGGTCGGCTCGGGCCTGTTCGACGAACAGCCGGAGTTCGCCGACATCGCCAGCAACGCCAACTTGCAGGACGACATGATCGTGCAGATTCCCGAGGCCCTCAGCGCCTTGTTCCTGCTGCTGCACGCCCCGGAAGAGAAGCCGGCACTGCTCAAGCCACGCCACCACTGATCGGCAGTGGCGCGCTATCTGCTGCTGGCCATTGGCTGGCTCAGTGTCGCGCTGGGGGTGATCGGCATCTTCCTGCCGGTCTTGCCGACCACCCCGTTCCTGCTGCTGGCAGCCGCCTGTTTCGCCCGCAGCTCCCCGCGCTTTCACGCGTGGTTGGTCGAGCATCCCCGGCTCGGCCCCTGGATCCGCGACTACCTCGATGGACAGGGCATTCCACTCAAGGGCAAGGTGTACGCCATCGGCCTGATGTGGGCCAGCATCGGCCTGTCGTGCTACCTGGTGCCCTTGTTCTGGGCACGGGCCTTCATGCTCACCAGCGCCGTGCTGGTCAGTCTCTACATCCTCAAGCAGAAGACCCTGCACCGGCCCTGAACAGGCCGGCGCAGCCACCTGGCAATCAGACCGTATCCACCTTCAACGAATGATCGTTGAGCATGCCGTTGATCAGCGCCGCCGTGTCGTAGCCGGCAGCGATCAAGCCGCCAGCGCCAGGGGTCACCCCGTAGTGCTGCGCCAGGTCGACACCCGCCAGGTCGATGGTCTGGGTCGGCGCCGCACCCGCCACGCTGCTCACTTCCAGGGTCGATACCACCCCGGCACCACTGCCGCTGATCGTGAAATGCAGGTAGTCGTCCAGTGACGCCGCCGTGGCGTTCTCGCCCTGCAGCAGTTGCGACAGGTCGAGCGTGTCGCTGCCTGGGGTGAAGTCGGTGACGCGGTCGTGCCCGCTGTCGCCCTGCTGCCAGACGAAGGTGTCGTTGCCGCTGCCCCCCGTCAGGGTATCGTTGCCCGGCCCGCCGATCAGGGTATCGTTACCCGCGCCGCCGACCAGCAGATCGTCGCCCTTGCCGCCATTGAGCACATTGTCGCCGTCGTTGCCGAACAGCCGATCGTCATGGTCAGAACCGATCAGGTTCTCGATGCTGACCAGGGTATCGAGCCCCGCACCCAGGGTATTCTGTTGACCGACATGGGCCAGATCGACGGTCACGCCCGTGCCAGCGCTGGCATAGCTGGCGGTGTCATTGCCCGGGCCGCCGTCGAGCAGGTCGTCGCCTGGCCCGCCGATCAGCAGGTCGTTGCCCTCCCCGCCGTACAACCGGTCGTTGCCCTCTCCCCCCACCAGCACATCGTGCCCGGCGCCACCGATCAAGGTGTCGTCGCCGTTACCCGCCAACAGCACATCGTCGCCCGCACTCCCCACCAAGGTGGTCCCCGCCTGATAGGTGATGTCCACAGCGCCAGTGGCGACGCCGCCATGGTTGTCGCTGAGGGTATAACTGTCGTGCCGGACTTCGTTCTCGGCCTGGCTGTAATCGATCACCAGGCTCAATTTGTAACTCTCGGCCGCCTTGCTGTTGCCTTGCGCATTCTCAGTGTTGATCACATGCAGGCTGTACACCCCGTCATGGCTGGCGGTGAAGCGGCCACCATCGTCGATAGCCTGATAATTGCCCGTGGCGTCCTTCCACTGCATCTGCAGATTGCCGGCCGGACGGTCGTGGTCCAAGGTCAGGCTCTCACCCTTGCGCAGGCTGACCGTCAGCGTGTCTTCGTCGTTGGCATTGCTGGTGCTGATGGCGCCCAGGTAGCCCGCGACCACCAGCGCGGCGGTCATGCTGCCCGACACCGCCGTAAAGTCGCTGCGCAGCAGTTCCTTGAATTGGTTCGCCGTGGTGTTGGCCGTACCGTCGAAGCGCAGGGTCTGCACCTGACCGGCGGCGGCGAAGCCGGTCCCCTTGTCGGCGAAGCCGGTGGTGAAGGTGGTCGGCGCGGCACTCAGGCGATCATGGTCAGCATCGCTGTCGTTGGCCAACAGGGCCTGCATCGGCACGTTGATGCTGGCCCCCGTGATGTTGGTGATGATGTGGTCGGCCCCGGCGACCGGCGCGCTGTTGCTGTTGAGCTGCACCACCAGGCTGGCGCTGCTGGTATCGCCGTCGTTGTCGCTGACGGTGAAGCCGAAGCGCTCCACGTGGCGACTGCCATCGTCCTTGGGCGGTGCGTAGGTGAACTCGCCGGTATCCATGTCCACCAGCAGCGTACCGCCGAGTGCGGTCTTGACTGCCAAGGTATTGCCCTGCGTGTCGAAGCTGGCCTTGTCCGGTCCGCCCGACACGCTGTAGCCACCCTGCCCGCCATTGGCTTTGGGGTCGAAGGTGTAGGTGGTGCCATCGACCAGCAATGCCTTGATGAAACCGCCGTCGGCCCCGAAGTGCCCGCCACTCATCAGGCTGCCGGTGATCGGCGCGCCCTGCACGGTGCCGGTGAGTACCGCACTGAGCTGACTGAGGTCGGTGACCACCACCGAGCCGGTGTCGACATGGCTGCTGCCGTCGTAGGCCAAGGGATCGAGATTGGCCTGATTGACCCCGGTGCCCATACCGATTGCGTAGGACTTGATGCCCTGGTCGTCAAGGAACCGCTCCCAAGCGGCCTCGCGCACCGACGTCATCGCGTGCCCATTGGTCGGTACGCCATCGGAGAAGAAATAGCTGACGTTCTGCGCCCCGGCGATCTTGCCGCTGCTGAGGAAGGCTTCTTGGGCCTTGGTCACCGCCGAGTCGTAATAGGTGGAACCGTCGGCGGTCAGCCCTGCGACCACGCTCTTGGCCTCGGCGATCGACACCCAGACCGGCGTCTTGACCCAGGCGCCGGTAGCAAAGGTCACCACCTGCACCTTGATGTCACCCATCTCGTCGTAGCGCTCGAGCAACGCGTTGATCGACTGCTTGGCCAGGTCCAGTCGGCTCAGCCCTTGAACACCGGAGGCGAAGTTCATGCTGCCGGACACGTCGATCACCAGCAGGATGTTGGAGTCCAACTGGCCCGGCGTGATGCTGCGCTCGGCGCACGCGGCTTTGGGTACGTCATCGACGATGGAAATGGCGATGGTGCTGGTCACGCTGTTGCCCAGCGAATCGGTGGCTTTGTAGGTGAATTGCTCGATGACCCGGTTGGCACCGTCATCGGCACCACTCGGCGTCTTCGGCGCCGAGGTGAGGGTGTAGGTGTAGGTGCCGTCCGCATTGACCTGAATCTGGCCGAACTGACCGACCGTACTACCGACCAAGCTATAGGTCACGGCCCCCACGCCACCGCCGACCGAGCCCGCCAGGTTGCCAGTGGCCGTTTCGCCGGTGGACTGCGGATCGCTGCCGATGACCGTACCCGCGGCCAGATCGTGGCCGTCCTTGACCAGATCCAGCGCCTTTTCGTACACCGTCACATCGCTGTTCTCACAGGCCAGCAAGCGGCTGTCCTGCACGTTGATGGTCAGAGTCGTGCTGCTTTCATCGCCATCGGCATCACGGATGGTGTAGACGAACACGTCGGTGGCACCGGCCTTGGATACGCTGTTCGGATTGGCGTGATAGGTGGCG
Organism: Pseudomonas sp. SC11; assembly: GCF_047039205.1. Classification (NCBI taxonomy): domain Bacteria; kingdom Pseudomonadati; phylum Pseudomonadota; class Gammaproteobacteria; order Pseudomonadales; family Pseudomonadaceae; genus Pseudomonas; species Pseudomonas sp. SC11. The sequence continues at coordinate 3,969,228 of NZ_CP178183.1, forward strand.
TTGCCTTGCGCGTCTAGGGTGAGGTAACCGTACTGGCCAGCCACCTGCACACCGAGCTGGCCAATCGCCGATGTCGAGGTATCCGACCCGGCGCGCACGCCCACGACATACTGGCCGTCGGCCCGCACGTCGGCGCCGACGATGTCATTGTCCAGCACATTGCCGCTGACCGCGCCGCCTTCGGTCACGCTGGCGACGTCGCAGTGCGCCTTCGGCACGTCATCGACGATGCTGATGACCACGGTGCCCGTGGTCGAGTTACCCAGCGAATCCTTCACCTGATAGGTGAACGACTCCGTCAGCGTATTCGCCCCGTCATTGAGGTTATCCGGCGACTTCGGCGCCGAAGTGAGCGTGTAGGTGTAGGAACCGTCGGCGTTGAGCTGGATCTGGCCGTACTGGCCGACCGCGTTGCCCACCAGCGCGAAGGTCATTGCACCGATGCCGCCGCTGACCAACCCGGCCAGTGAGCCAGAGGCGGTTTCTGCAGTGGAATGCGGATCGCTGCCGATGACCGTGCCCGGCGCCAGGTCATTGCCGTCCTTGACCAGATCGAGGGCCTTTTCGTACACCGTCACGCCACCACCTGGCGCAACCACCAGCGAGCAGTCGTGGATATCGATGGTGATGGTGGTGGTGCTTTCGTCGCCGTCGGCATCGCGGATGGTGTAGACGAACACGTCGGTGGCACCGGCCGGCGTCACGCTGTCCGGCTTGGCGTGATAGGTGGCGTTGCCCTGGGCGTCGAGGGTCAGGTAACCGTACTGGCCGACCACCTGCACGTCGAGCTGGCCAATGGCCGAGGTGGAAGTGTCGGCGCCCGCGCGCACGCCCACGACATACTGGCCGTCGGCCCGTACATCGGCACCGATCACATCGTTGACCAGCACATTGCCGCTGACGCTGCCGCCCTCGTAGACGTTGACGAAATCGCTGTCCGCCTTCGGCACGTCATCGACGATGCTGATGACCACGGTGCCCGTGGTCGAATTGCCCAGCGAATCCTTCACCTGATAGGTGAACGACTCCGTCAGCGTATTCGCCCCGTCATTGAGGTTATCCGGCGACTTCGGCGCCGAGGTGAGCGTGTAGGTGTAGGAACCGTCGGCGTTGAGCTGGATCTGGCCGTATTGGCCGACCGCGTTGCCCACCAGCGCGAAGGTCATTGCACCGATGCCGCCGCTGACCAACCCGGCCAGTGAGCCAGAGGCGGTTTCTGCAGTGGAATGCGGATCGCTGCCGATGACCGTGCCCGGCGCCAGGTCATTGCCGTCCTTGACCAGATCGAGGGCCTTTTCGTACACCGTCACGCCACCACCTGGCGCAACCACCAGCGAGCAGTCGTGGATATCGATGGTGATGGTGGTGGTGCTTTCGTCGCCGTCGGCATCGCGGATGGTGTAGACGAACACGTCGGTGGCACCGGCCGGCGTCACGCTGTCCGGCTTGGCGTGATAGGTGGCGTTGCCCTGGGCGTCGAGGGTCAGGTAACCGTACTGGCCGACCACCTGCACGCCAAGCTGGCCAATGGCCGAGGTGGAGGTGTCGGCGCCCGCGCGCACGCCCACGACATACTGGCCGTCGGCCCGTACATCGGCACCGATCACATCGTTGACCAGCACATTGCCGCTGACGCTGCCGCCCTCGTAGACGTTGACGAAATCGCTGTCCGCCTTCGGCACGTCATCGACGATGCTGATGACCACGGTGCCCGTGGTCGAGTTACCCAGCGAATCCTTCACCTGATAGGTGAACGACTCCGTCAGCGTATTCGCCCCGTCATTAAGGTTTTCCGGCGACTTCGGCGCCGAGGTGAGCGTGTAGGTGTAGGAACCGTCGGCGTTGAGCTGGATCTGGCCGTACTGGCCGACCGCGTTGCCCACCAGCGCGAAGGTCATTGCACCGATGCCGCCGCTGACCAACCCGGCCAGTGAGCCAGAGGCGGTTTCCGCGTTCGACTGCGGGTCGCTGCCCACCACGGTGCCCGGGGCGAGGTCGTTGCCGTCCTTGATCAGATCCAGCGCCTTCTCGTACACCGTCACCCCATCGTTGGGACCGACGATCAGTGCACAGTCGCGGACATCGATGGTCAGGGTGGTAGTGCTCTCGTCGCCGTCTCCGTCGCGCAGGGTGTAGACGAAGACATCTATTGCACCGGAGGGCGGTGCGACATTGGGATTGGCGTGGTAGACCGCATTACCGGCGCCATCGAGGGTCAGGGTGCCATACAGGCCCACCACGGCAGTTCCCAGGTTGCCGCTGGCCGAGGTCGAGGTGTCGGCGCCCGCGCGCACGCCCACCACATACTGGCCGTCGGCCCGAACATCGGCGCCGATCACATCGTTGACCAACACGTTGGCGCTGACGGTGCCGCCCTCGTAGACCGTGGCGACGTCGCTAGACGCCTGGGGCACGTCGTCGACAATGTTGACGTCCAGGCTGGCCGTGGCGCGGCTGCCGTCCGTGTCCTGGGCAATCACACTGAAATGCTCGCTCAGGCTGTTCGCCCCCTGGCCGGCAGGGTGGCCTTCGTTACCGCGCAAGGTGTAGCTGTAGCTCACCACGCCGGTGGCCGGATCGTAGCCGAGCAGGGTCAAGGTGTTGCCCAGGGCCGTGACGATCGACTGCGGCAAGCCCGCGACCACGCCACCACTGACCACGGCGATGCCACCGACGCTCAGGCTCTGCAGGCCGTCTGCCGCGCTGACCGTGAAGCTGCCCTGCTGGGTCAACGCCGCCGGATCGGGGGAGGTGCCCGTGCTCAGGTTCTTCTCGTAGACCGTCAGCTCACCGCCGTCCACGTCCAGGCCACGGAGGATCACCGGATCGTCCAGATTGGTGACGTTCAGGGTCAGGGTCGCGCTGCTGGTATCGCCGTCGGCGTCGCGCAGGGTGTAGGTGAAGGTCTCGGTGCCGCGCCCGCCTCCGTGGAGATTCTTGAAGTCCGCAGCGTCGGGGTCGAGGGTGTAGGTGTAGGAACCGTCGGCCGCCAATTGCAGGGTGCCGTAGGTGCCGGCATAGGTGCCGGCGACCACCGGGCCGCTGGCGATGCGGTCGGCGCCCTGGATGTCGTTGTCCAGCACGTTGCCGGTCAACTGCACCGACTGTTCGTTGGCGCTGAGCGGATTGCGGTCGTTGACCGCCGTGGGCACGTCGTCGCGGATGATCACATCCAGCGAGCCGCTGGCGGTATCGCCGTCGGTGTCGCTGGCCAGCACCGAGAAGTGCTCGCCCAGCAGGTTGGCGCCGTCGCCTGCGGGGTGCTGCTCGGCGCCAGTGAGGGTGTAGCTGTAGCTGACCAGGCCGTTGGCCGCGTCATAGCCGGTAATGGTCAGTTGGTTGCCAAGGCCGGTGGTGATCGACTGGCCGACACCGGTCACCACGCCGGCGGTGACCACGTTGATGCCGCCGACGCTGAGGTTGAACAGCCCGTCGAGCGCGACCACGGTGAAACTGCCGGTTTGCGTCAGGGCCTGGGGATTGGGCGCCGAGCCCTGTGGCAGATTGGCTTCGTTCAGGCTCAGCTCCGCAGGACTCAGGTCGAGACCGCCCAGGGTGACAGGGTGGTCCGAGGGCGTGACCGGGGGCGTGACCGGCGGAGTGACCGGCGGATTCACCGGAGGCGTCACCGGCGGTGTAACAGGTGGAGTGACCGGTGGAGTCACAGGCGGCGTGACAGGTGGCGGATTGGTCGTGGGGCCCCCGCCTGGGGGATTACCGCTCGGGTCGAGTCCGCCGAGGTCACGATTGGCCAACTCGGGCGTGCCATTGAAACCGGCGGTGGGGAAACCGACCGTAGGGTCGACTCGCCCGGCGACCTCGGTCAGCAGCACGAAGCTGTGCCCACCGCCCAACGCACCCGGTGCGCCATTGGCACCGGGACCGGCGGCAGGCGCCTCGCCTTCCTGGGTCGGGTCACCGCCCGCGGCGATGGCCTGCTGCAAGCGCTCGACGTCGCTGAGCTGGGCCTGGGTGGGCGTCGGATCGGGCGCCTGGACGTGGGGCGCATGATTGGCCAGCAGGTCCGGCGTGAGCGTCAGGCTGCTGCCTCGCCCGAGGGTCAGCTCGGCACCGTTGGCTAAACGAACTGCCACGGCACCACCCAGGCCCGTGTCCAGTTGCTCCCCAGCGAACAGCCGATCGCCCTCCACCAGCAAGCGCCGGGCACCATCACTGGCGACCGCGAACACCTGACCGATCACCTTGCTCACCACCCCGATTGAACCCGCCATGAACATACGCCTCCGATGCTGGTGCTCGTTACAGGCGATCCCGGAAACCGCGCGACGCGATCAGGTTCAACCACTTCACCTGTCAGATCCGTGAGAAATCCCGCTCACTTTGGACCTAATACGCAGGGACTAATACCAAGTAGCCATCAATTAATCGCCAATATTTTGTCGCCAAAATACGCCTAAATTTTGCTTTCCGGCGCCCGCACTGCAAACAAACGTTGAACTTTCAGTAAAGCCCGGAAATCAGGTACTTCAGCCAATTAACCGAGCGACTGTGTAGAACAATGTCTCGGTTTTCTTAGAGCTCATAAGTTTTTTTTCGCATAGCACTTATGAAGAAATCTTCTTAGCTTTGCCACGAAATGTTCTTAGCTCTGTTGTTACAAACCTGAAACGGTTTTAACATGCATTTCCGTCATTTTTTTGGCGAGTGCAGCACCTTATTCGATCAGGGAGAAGTACCCGATGCGCGTTCCAACCCCCATCACCAGCGCCATCTTGTTGGCCATGGTCTGTGCCAACGCACAGGCGATGTCGATCACCGAGGCCGTCCAGAGTGCCGTGGACTACCACCCTCAGATCAGTTCCAACCGCAACAGCAAGCTCTCGGCCGATGAGGATGTGAAGTTCGCGCGCGGCGGCTACTTCCCCACCGTCGACCTGGTCGCCGGCTACGGGCGCCAGCGCTCGGACAACCAGAACACCCGTGGCGTGAACCCTGATGGCACGCGCAACCACGACAAGGCGACCCTGAACTACACACAGTCCGAACTGCGCCTGCGGCAGATGATCTTCGACGGTTTCAACACCTCCAACGAAGTCGGTCGTACGCAATCGGTGGCCACCTCGCGCGCCTACTACACCCAGGCCGTGGCCCAGGACGTGGCGCTGCGCGCCATCGAGGTGTACCTGGAGGTGCTCAAGCGCCGCGAACTGGTGACCCTGGCTCGTAACAACCTGCAAGCGCACCTGCGCGTGAACGATCAGATCGGCCTGCGCAGCGAACGCGGCGTAGGCAGCACCGCCGACCTCGACCAGTCCCGCGCCCGACGCGCGCTGGCGGAAAACAACCTGGACACCGCCGAAGTGGACCTGGCCGACGCCGAGGCCAACTTCTACAGCGTCGTCGGCCGTCAGCCGGACGAGCTGGAAGCACCGAGCAGCATCAAGATCCAGATGCCCAACACACTGGACGAAGCCCGCCAGGGCATGCGCGAGAACAACCCGTACCTGAAATCGGCACAAGCCGACGTGAATGCCGCCGAGAAGCAGTACGAAGTGGCCAAGTCGCCCTTCTACCCGCGCCTGGATGCGGTGCTGGCCACCGGCGCCAACAACAACACCGGCGGTGAGCGCGGTCACAGCAACAACGACTGGCAAGCCGGCGTCGAGCTCAGCTACAACCTGTTCCGTGGCGGCAGCGACAAGGCGCGCCTGGAGTCTGATTCGTACAAGATCAACCAGGCCATGGACATCCGCAACAACGCCCTGCGCGAGCTCACCGAGAACCTGAGCCTGGCGTGGAACGCCATGAACAATGCGCGCAAGCAGACCCCGAGCGCCCGCGAATACGCCGAGACCACCACGCGGGTGCGCGCGGCGTACCAGGACCAGTTCGGCCTGGGCCAACGCACCCTGCTCGACGTGCTCGACAGCGAAAACGAGCTGTACAACGCCAACCGCCGCTACACCGAAGTGCGCTACACCGAGGAGTACTCGATGTACCGCGTGCTGGCCACCATGGGCGAGCTGCTGACCAAGCAGCGCATCACCCTGCCGCCGGAAGCCATCGCCACCACCGAAGTCCGTACTCAGGCGCAATTGCCCGAAATGCGTTAAGCCCTGCGACGCGGTCGGGCGTGCGCCTCGACCGCTTCCCGTCCCGCGCGACAGGAGTAGGCCATCGTGACGTCACTGCACCGCACACCGCCGCCCGAGGCGGCGGACGACCCCCTGCTCGATGGCCTGCTGATCCTGTGCAAGGTGCACGGCTGCGCGGCCAGCCGTGCCAGCCTGTGTGCCGGCCTGCCGCTGCCCGAGCAGCGCCTGGACCTGGCCCTGCTGCCGCGTGCCGCCGCACGCGCCGGGCTGCAGGCGCGGGTGCTGCGCCGTGAACTGGGCGCGATCAGTGCGCTGAACCTGCCCGTGCTGCTGCTGTTGAGCGATGGCCGCAGCGCCGTGCTGCAACGTTGGGGCGAGGACGGCCAGGCGCTGATCCTGCCCTGCGAGGCCGAAGGCGGCGAGCAGTGGGTGCAGCGTCAGACGCTGGAACAGGTCTACAGCGGGCACGCCCTGTTCGCCCGCCCTCGGCATACCCTCGAAGCGCTGCGCGCGCCCCTGCTGCCCCGGGTCGAAGCCTGGTTTCGCGACACCCTCAAGCATTCGCGCGGGCTGTACGGCGACGCATTGCTGGCCAGCCTACTGATCAACCTGCTCGGACTGCTGGTACCGCTGTTCGTGATGCAGACCTACGACCGCGTGGTGCCCAACCAGGCGCTGTCGACCTTGTGGGTGCTGGTGATCGGCCTGTTCATCGGCACCGCCTTTGAGCTGGTGCTGCGCATGGTGCGCGCGCACTTGCTGGACCAGGCCGGCAAGAAGACCGACCTGATCCTCTCGGCCACGCTGTTCGAACGCATCACCGGCATGGCCATGAAAGCGCGCCCCGCCAGCATCGGCGGCTTCGCCCAGAGCATCCACGACTTCCAGGGCCTGCGCGAATTCCTCACCGCCGTCACTCTCACCAGCCTCATCGACCTGCCTTTCGTGCTGCTGATGCTGCTGGTGATCGGCCTGCTCGGCGGCTGGCTGGTGCTGATCCCGCTGCTGGCCTTTCCCGTGGCCATGGGCGCCGCCCTGCTGATCCAGGCCCGCTTGCGCGACACGGTGGACAAGAGCTTGAGCCTGGGCGCGGTACGCCAGGCCTTGCTGATCGAAACCCTCGGCGGCCTGGAAACCCTCAAGGTCTGTGGCGCCGAGAGCGAGCGCCAGTACCAGTGGGAGCACACCAACGGCGCCATCGCCCGGCTCGACGCCCACGCCCGCAACCTGGCGTCGCTGGCCACCAACGGCACGCTGTTCATCCAGCAGTTCTGCGGCATGGCGACCATCGTCGCCGGAGTCTACGCGATCATCGCCGGCGCCCTGAGCGTCGGCGCCCTGGTCGCCTGCTACATGCTCGGCAGCCGGGTGCTGGCGCCACTGGGGCAGATCGCCGGGCTGATCACCCGCTACCAGCAGGCGCAACTGACCATGCGCAGCACCGACGCGCTGATGGCTCTGCCCCAGGAGCGCCAGCCCGACCAGCAGGTGCTGGAACGCACCGCGTTGCAGGGCAGCATCGACGTCAGTCACGTGAGCTTTCGCTATCCCGGCCAGACCGCGGCGGCCCTGAACGACGTCAACCTGAGCATCACCCCTGGCGAACGGATCGGCATCATCGGCCGCAGCGGCTCGGGCAAGAGCACCTTAGGTCGCCTGCTGATGGGCCTGTATCACGCCGACGAAGGCCAGGTGCTGCTGGACAACCTGGACCTGCGTCAGTTGGATGTCGCCGACCTGCGCCGCCAACTCGGCTACGTGGCCCACGACCTGCCATTGCTGGCCGGCAGCCTGCGCGACAACCTCACACTCGGCGCCCGCCACGTCAGCACCGCGCGCCTGCTCGAGGTGGCCGCGTTGACCGGCGTCGACGCGCTGGCCCGCCAGCACCCGCAGGGCTTCGACCGGCCCGTGGGCGAACGCGGGCAACTGCTCTCCGGCGGCCAGCGCCAGGCCGTGCTGCTGGCCCGCGCGCTGCTGCTGGAGCCGCCGATCCTGATGCTCGACGAGCCGACCAGCCACTTGGACAACAGCAGCGAGGATCAACTGCGCCAGCGTCTGCTGGACTGGGTGCCGGGCAAGACGCTGCTGCTGGTGACCCACCGCAGCTCGATGCTCGCGCTGGTACAGCGGTTGGTGGTGCTGGACAACGGCAAGGTGGTGGCCGATGGGCCGAAGGATGCCGTGATCGAGGCCCTGCGCAAGGGCCGCATTGGCGCGGCGCTGTGATGAGCGTCCGCTTGGCGTGAGGTGAACCATGTCCCTGACTGACACTGCACGCACTGCCCCCGCAGACGCCGAGCGCGACTACATGCCGGAGCTGGCCGGCGCCACGCTGCAGGACTCGCCGCGCCTGTCGCGCCTGACCGTGTGGCTGGCCGGCGCGCTGCTGCTGGTGGCGCTGATCTGGGCGCACTTCGCCGTGCTCGACGAGGTTACCGTTGGCGACGGCAAAGCCATTCCCTCCTCCAAGGTGCAGGTGATTCAGAACCTGGAGGGCGGCATCGTCACCGAGATTCTCGTGCGCGAGGGGCAGATGGTCGATAAAGGGGCGACCCTGCTGCGTCTGGACGACACCCGCTTCAAGTCGAACAAGGGCGAAAGCGAGGCCGACCGCTATGCCCTGACTGCGCAGGTCGAACGTCTGTCGGCTGAGGCCGAAGGACGCCCCTTCGTGCTCTCCGACCCGGTACGCGCCAAGGCGCCCCAGGTGGCCGAGGACGAGATCGCCCTGTACCAATCGCGCCAGCGCCGCCTGGCCAGCGAGAAGCAGACGCTCAACGAGCAGTTGCGACAGAAGACCCAGGAGCTCGCCGAGTTCCGCTCCAAGGTGGACCAGTACCGCTCGGCGGTCGGGCTGCTGCAGCAGGAACTGGACATGTCTTCGCCACTGGTGAGCAAAGGTGCCATTTCACCGGTGGAGATCCTGCGTCTCAAGCAACGCAGCGTCGAGGCGCGCGGGCAGCTCAACGCCACCAACCTGGCCATCCCCCGCGCCGAAGCGGCCATCGCCGAAATCCGCAGCAAGATCCAGGAATCGGATGCCGGCTTTCGCTCCGACGCCGCCAAGGAGCTCAACGACAAGCGCACCGAGCTGTCGAAACTGACCGCCACCAGCATCGCCATCGACGACCGGGTCAACCGCACCACGGTGGTCTCGCCGGTGCGGGGCATCGTCAAAGTGCTCAAGGTCAACACCATCGGTGGCGTGGTCCAGCCCGGCAGCGACCTGATCGAGATCGTGCCGATCGAGGACAACCTGCTGATCGAAGCCAAGGTGCGCCCGCAGGACGTGGCCTTCCTGCATCCGGGGCAGACGGCGATGGTCAAGTTCAGCGCCTACGACTACACGATCTACGGTGGCCTCAAGGCGCGCCTGGAATTGATCGGCGCCGACACCGTCAGCGACGACAAGGGCAATGCGTTCTACCTGATCCAGGTGCGCACCGAAAACAATCACCTGGGCACGACCGACAAACCGCTGCTGATCATCCCCGGCATGACCGCGACGGTGGACATCATCACCGGACACAAGAGCGTACTGGACTACCTGCTCAAGCCGGTGCTGAAGGCGCGCACCGAGGCCCTGCGTGAACGTTAGGCTCCGCCCTGGCCGTGATTGCGCTCGAAGGTCTCGGCGCCCATGGCTTTGATCTGCCCTTCGATCAGCGCCTCGAACGGGCGCAGCAGCGCATCGAACCGGACCGGCGCCTCCAGGACGTCGAGCGCCTGCACCACCGCCTCGATCGTCGACAGCGCCCCTGGCTGCGGCGCCTTGCGCAGGCGATAACGCGAAGGCGGCACCTGGCCCAGGGTCAGGCGTGGCAGCGCGTCGAGCAGTGGGTTGAGGTACAGCAGCTTGCGCGCCTTGCGCCAGGTACCGTCGGGCACGATCAGCAGCAGCGGCAACGCGTCGTGCTCGGCGTAGGGCTGCACGATTTCTGCCAGCTCGCCGGGAAACAGCAGCGCCGGGCGATAACCTGGCGTGGCCAGCAACGCGGGCAGCTCGTCGAACACCTCGCCGCTCAGCAACTCGGCATTGCGCAGGCCCAAGGCGGCCAGTCGCGCGGTGTTCAGCGCATGGGGGGTCTCGCTGGCGTGCTGCAGCAGGACCACGCGGGTACGGCTGGGCAGCGATGGGATCAGCGCGCAGAGGCAGTGGGCAAGTGGACGTTGGCAGCGTGGGCAGCGGGGTCTGGACATGGGCTCTCCTCAAGGCGCGCAGTGTGCCACACCGGCCTGCGGTGTGGCTGCTGATCGCCGCGATGACGCCCTCTTCGCGCTTACCGGCTGAAGCGCTCCGCCAAGCTGTGCAGGTACTCGGCCATGCGCTCCAGGTCCTGGCTGATCTCGGCGCCCTGCTTGGCCTGCCCGGCGCTCTCGTCGCACAACTGGGCGATGCGCACGATCTGCTGGTTGATGTCCTCGGCCACATGGCTCTGCTGCTCGGAGGCCGTCGCCATCTGCTGGCTCATGCCGGTGATGCGGCTGACGGCCTGGACGATGCCGGTCAGCGCCGTCTGCACCGCCTCGACGCTGTGCATGCTGTCGCGGGAAATCTGCTCGCCGCGCCCGGCGCTGGTCACCGCACGCTCGGCGCCAGCACGCAGCGTATCGATGATCTGGTGAATTTCCTCGGTGGAGGTGCGGGTGCGCTGCGCCAGCGAACGCACCTCATCGGCCACCACCGCGAAACCGCGTCCCTGCTCGCCCGCACGCGCGGCTTCGATGGCGGCGTTGAGCGCCAGCAGGTTGGTCTGTTCAGCGATGGCGGTGATCACGTCCACCACGCTGCCGATGCTCATGGTCTGCTCGGCCAGGGCGTCCACCGCCTGGCTGATGTCGCCGACCGCCTCGCTCATGCTGCCCATGGCGCGCAGGCTCTGGCGCGCCAGTTCGCTGCCCTGCTGCGCCAACTGGTCAGCATCGCCGGCAGCATGGGCGGTGCTCTGCACATTCTGGGTGACCTCCTGGATGGTCGCGGCCATCTCGGCGATGGCGGTGGCCGACTGGTCGGTTTCGCTGCGCTGACGGTCGAGCATCCGCGCCTGGGCGTCGGACAGCTCAGCCGACTGCGCAGCCCGCGACTTGACCCCGACGCCCGCGTCCACCAGGCGAGTCAGGGCCGTCTGCAGCCGTGCCTCTTCGCTGATGATGGCCAGGTCGAGCTGCCCGCGCAGACCCGGGTTGTCGCTGTAGGTCAGCGCCACCAGCGGGCTGGTGAAGGCCTTGGGGTGATCGGCGAGGGTGCGGCGGATGGCCCGGTTCTGGCGGTGCTCGATCAGCCAGCCGGCGCCGAGCAGGCTGGCCAGCAGCACGCCGAGGGCGCCCGGCAGCGGCAGCCACAGCATGCCCGCGGCGGCGATCGCTGCCGCGACCAGCAGGGGTCCACTGGTGCCGAGCCATTGGGTCAGGCGCGCCACCTTCGGCACCGCTGAACGTCCGGCATTGAGCCGCGCATAGAGCGCCTCGGCGCGGCGAATCTGTTCGCGGCTGGGCACCGAGCGCACCGACTCGTAGCCGCTGAGCCGACCGTTCTCGTAGACCGCCGTGACATAGGCGCTGACCCAGTAGTAGTCACCGTTCTTGGCCCGGTTCTTCACCACCCCCATCCAGGCTTTGCCTTGCTTGATGGTGTCCCACATGTGACCGAATACCGCCGGTGGCATGTCGGGATGGCGCACCAGATTGTGCGGCTGGCCCACCAGTTCCTCGTAGGTGAAACCGCTGATGGCCACGAAGGCCTCGTTGCAATAGGTGATCCGACTGTCCAGGTCGGTGGTGGAGATCAGCCGCTGCTCACTGGGGAAAGTTCTTTCTTGCTCGGTCACGGGCAAATTCGTGCGCATCGCGGGCGGTCCTTGCTGGTTCGGGTGTAGGAATTGAACAAAACGTTTACAGGTTTAGCAGAGCGCGTCAGTGCCGGATAACGCCATTCGACGAACAGCCACCGACGCGACGACGCGGTGATAGGAAAAGGCCGATCAGGCCCAGGGTGGCGCCGGTCATCAACCGACGTTCAACTGCGACTTGAGCAAGTCACGAAAAGTCTGGATCAGCGGTTCGCGACTGCGGCCCCGGCGAATGATCAGGGAAAACGGCGCCTGGTAGCCGAAGGTCGCGGGCGACAGCACACGCAGGTCGCCTTTGTCGGCCCAAGCCTGGGCGTAATGCTCGGGCAGGTAGCCGATGTAGGCGCCGGAGAGGATCAGGATCAACTGCGCCTCCATGCTCTCCACCGTGGCCGCGCTGTGCTTGAAGCCATGCCGGGCCAGTTCCGCCTGGCTCCAGTAGCCGCGCCCGACCATGCGCTGCTGGGTGATGACCTGGGCGGGGATGCGCCGCTCGGCGTACAGCGGATGACGGTTGCTGCAGTACAGCCAGTGCTGCTCGCGGTACAGCGGTTGGTACAGCAACCCGCTCATGCGCGAAGAAAAGGCGCCGATGGCCAGGTCCAGGCGGTTGTCCTGCACCCCCAGTTGCAGCTCGTAGGGGCTGGACACCGACAGGTGCAGGTGCACCGCCGGGTGCTCCTGGCTATAGGCGCCGATCGCCTCGGCCAGCGGCAGGGCGCGGTCGCCCACGGTGGAGTCGATCACGCCGAGGTTGAGGGTGCCGCGCAGTTCGCCCTTGAGCGCGGCGGCGTACTGCTCGAAGCCGTCCAGCTCGCCAAGCAGGCGCAAGGTCTCCTGGTGGAACAGCTCGCCCTTGCTGGTCAGGCTGAAGCCGCCACGGCCGCGGTGGCACAGCACCAGGCCGAGGCTGCTTTCCAACTGGCTCATGTAGGTGCTGATGGCCGACGTGGACAGGTTGAGGTCGCGCTGGGCATTGGCGAAGCCCTGGTGACGCACCACGCTGGCAAAGATGCGCAGCAGCTTCAGGTCGGGCAGCGTTGAGGCCATGACACACCGGTCCACTCGGAAAATTCCGACAGAGTCTACCGCGCCTGGAGAGTGATAGTTTAGAAATTCATGAAGTAAGTATTTGTCGGTAGCGATTCTTCCACGCCACTACCTCTCGCACACTCGGCCGAAATGTCCCTGGTCGCCGGCCCCGTGCCTGGCTCGAGCGCGCCGCGACACAGGTTCGAACAAACACAACAATCGACCGACTGATGAGGCCCACCGTGGACAAGATTCTCCACCAACCACTGGGCGGCAACGAAATGCCGCGTTTCGGCGGCATCGCCACCATGCTGCGTCTTCCCCACCTGCAGAGCGCCGAAGGCCTGGACGCGGCCTTCATCGGCGTGCCGCTGGACATCGGCACCTCGCTGCGCGCCGGCACCCGCTTCGGCCCTCGGCAGATCCGCGCCGAATCGGTGATGATCCGCCCCTACAACATGGCCACCGGCGCCGCCCCGTTCGACTCGCTGTCGGTGGCCGACATCGGCGACGTGGCGATCAACACCTTCAACCTGCTCGACGCCGTGCGCATCATCGAAGAAGCCTACGACCAGATCCTCGAACACAACATCATCCCGCTGACCCTGGGCGGCGATCACACCATCACCCTGCCGATCCTGCGCGCCCTGCACAAGAAACACGGCAAGATCGGCCTGGTGCACATCGACGCCCACGCTGACGTCAACGATCATATGTTCGGCGAGAAGATCGCCCACGGCACCACCTTCCGCCGCGCCGTCGAAGAAGGCCTGCTGGACTGCGAGCGCGTGGTGCAGATCGGCCTGCGCGCCCAGGGCTATACCGCCGACGACTTCAACTGGAGCCGCCGCCAAGGCTTTCGCGTGGTGCAGGCCGAGGAGTGCTGGCACCAATCCCTGGCACCGCTCATGGCCGAAGTGCGCGAAAAGGTCGGCGGTGGCCCGGTGTACCTGTCGTTCGACATCGACGGCATCGATCCGGCCTGGGCGCCCGGCACCGGCACCCCGGAGATCGGTGGCCTGACCACCATTCAGGCCATGGAGATCATCCGTGGCTGCCAGGGCCTGGATTTGATCGGCTGCGACCTGGTGGAGGTCTCGCCGCCCTACGACACCACTGGCAACACCTCGCTGCTGGGAGCGAACCTGCTGTTCGAAATGCTCTGCGTGCTGCCGGGCGTGGTGCACCGCTAGGCCCGAATCCATGCGACACCCGGGCAGGAGCCGTGGGACAGGGCCATAGAGGCCCGCCAACACTCGATGAGGAGCACCGGGCGCGGTCAGCGTGCCCGGATCGATCTCGCATAATAAAGATAATCGGAGACACCCATGGCCTTGGACATCATCGTTGTACTGATCTACGCCGTCGGCATGCTGGGATTGGGCTGGTACGGCATGCGTCGGGCGAAAACCCACGAAGACTACCTGGTGGCCGGACGCAACCTGGGGCCCACGCTGTACATGGGCACCATGGCCACCACCGTGCTGGGCGGCGCCTCGACCGTCGGCACCGTGCGCCTGGGCTACGTGCACGGCATTTCCGGCTTCTGGCTGTGCGCAGCCCTGGGCCTGGGCATCGTCGCCCTCAACCTGTTCCTGGCCAAACCGCTGCTGCGCCTGCGCATCTTCACCGTGACCCAGGTGCTGGAGCGCCGCTACAACCCCATGGCGCGCCAGGCCAGCGCGGTGATCATGCTGGTCTATGCATTGATGATCGCGGTGGTCTCGACGCTGGCCATGGGTACCGTGCTGCAGGTGCTGCTCGATGTGCCGTTCTGGATGGCGCTGCTGTTCGGCGGTGGCGTGGTGGTGGTGTACTCGACCATCGGCGGCATGTGGTCGCTGACCCTCACCGACATCGTCCAGTTCATCATCAAGACCGTGGGCCTGATGTTCATCCTGCTGCCGGTGTGCGTGTTCAAGGTCGGCGGCTGGGACAGCCTGGTGGCCAAGCTGCCAGCGGCGAGTTTCCAGCTCACCACCATCGGCTGGGACACCATCGTCACCTACTTCCTGATCTACTTCTTCGGCATCCTCATCGGCCAGGACATCTGGCAGCGAGTGTTCACCGCACGTGACGCCAAGGTGTGCCAGCGCGCCGGCACCGCGGCCGGTGTGTACTGCGTGATCTACGGCCTGGCCTGCGCGCTGATCGGGATGGCCGCCCATGTGTTGCTGCCGGACCTGGCCAACCCCAACAACGCCTTCGCCGAGATGATCAAGACCACCCTGCCCGACGGCATCCGTGGCCTGCTGATGGCCGCTGCCCTGGCGGCGATGATGTCCACCGCCAGCGCCTGCTTGCTGGCCGCCTCGACCACCCTCACCGAGGACCTGCTGCCACGGCTACGCGGCGGCAAGCAGTCGAGCCTGAACGTCAACCGACTGTTCACCCTGCTGACCGGCCTGGCGATGCTGGCCATCGCCCTGGTGGTGGACGATGTGATCGCCGCTCTGACCCTGGCCTACAACCTGCTGGTCGGCGGCATGCTGATCCCGCTGATCGGAGCGATCTTCTGGAAACGCGCGACCACCGCCGGCGCCATCGCCAGTATGTCGCTGGGCTTCGCTACGGCACTATTGTTCATGGTCAAGGATGGCCTGGAAGCCAACTCGCCGATCTACTACAGCCTGGCGGTCGGTCTGGTGAGCTTCATCGTGGTCAGCCTGCTGTCGCGCAAGCCGATGGCAGCGGTCAACCTGGCCTGATCCACGACTGGAGTTTTCGCCCGCAACGCAAAAGGCCGCCGCCTCCTGCTCAAGGAGGCGGCGGCCTTTTTCCTGTCGCGGTCAGCGCCGACGGGGCTGGCGCTTGCGCTGTTCTGCGTCGCTGGGAATCGGCACCGGCTGCAGCGGTGGCGGAATCAGACCCAAGGCGACGCCGAGGTCATGGAGCCAGTTGGTCATTGGTTTATTCATCATTGCCCCCTTTACGGGTCAGCCTCACGGCGAAGCGGTTCTGCGGTGCGTCAAACAGATCATAGTCGGATGTTCTGATTGTCGCCTGCGTCTAATCCTACACATAGGGCCGATTCTGCCGCAGATCAAGCGCGAAAGGCGCCAGCCGACGGTCGGTTAACTGTTTCACCTTGTTGCCGATGGCGATACCTACACCGCTCCGGGGGTGATTTGCGGCTTGGCCGACACCTTGTCGAAGGTGGCGGCGTCCAAGGCATCGCTCTCCTGATCGAGGCGCAAGCGCGGGCTGTCGGCGCCCGGAATGGCACTGTCGATCAGGCTGAGCAGGCGCGAGCCACGTTCGGTCAGCACGAAATTCTCGCCATTACCGCCCTCCTCTTCAGGGCGCGGGGCGATGAAGCCACGGTCGAGCAACAGCTTTTCGTATTCGCAAGCGCGGGTCTTGAGCCGGTCCACATCGCCCACTGGCTCACCGGCACTGGCCAGCGCTGCCGCGTGCTGTTCGGCGTAGGGGCGCGGAGTGAAATGTTCACCTGCGCCGTTCTGCACTTCGTGCAGCAGGCGTTCGATCAGATCCCAGTCGTAGGTGCTCGTGCTCATGGCGGTGGCCTCGGTCAATGGGCGAAGGGCTGTACAGAGGGTGGGACCGGCGGCGTATCGCTGGCGTTCAAAACGTCTGCTGGTCAATGGCATCGTGCGTTCAGGCGGGGCACCGCTCGGTCGATAGCGGTAGGAGGCAAAGCGCTTGTCAGTCCAATGCCTTGAGCACTGATGCCTTGAGCACGGGGAGTGCAAAGGCGACAATTCCTACGCCAAAAAAAAGGAAAAGACAAAAAGGAACTCGAATTTGAACAAAAAACAGCGTGACGAAATAAGCAAATTCCTTAGCTATGTACTGCGCCATGCACCTCACGCCATCGGCCTGACGTTGGACCGCGATGGCTGGGCCGAAGTCGATACCCTGCTGCAAAACGCCGCCCAACACGGGCGCAACTTCGACCTCGCTGCGCTGCGCGAGGTGGTCGATACCAACGACAAGAAGCGCTTCACCCTTTCCCACGACGCCCGCTACATCCGCGCCGCCCAAGGCCACAGCACCGATCAGGTGGATGTTCAGCATGTCGAGAAAACGCCTCCGGCCCTGCTCTATCACGGCACCGCGAGCCGCTTCATGACCTCCATCGAACGCCAGGGGCTGCTAGCCGGCACACGTCACCATGTGCACCTCAGCGAAGATCCACAAACTG
Organism: Pseudomonas sp. SC11; assembly: GCF_047039205.1. Classification (NCBI taxonomy): domain Bacteria; kingdom Pseudomonadati; phylum Pseudomonadota; class Gammaproteobacteria; order Pseudomonadales; family Pseudomonadaceae; genus Pseudomonas; species Pseudomonas sp. SC11. The sequence continues at coordinate 3,986,333 of NZ_CP178183.1, forward strand.
CCCTGGGCGTGGGCAAACGCTACGGGGAGCCCGTGTTGCTGGAGATCGATACGGCGAAGATGCGCGACGCTGGCGCGAGGTTCTATCAAGCGGACAATGGTGTGTGGCTGGTGGATCACGTACCGGTGGGCTTCTGGAGTCGGTCACAGCGAGCGTGCTGACTGGCTGCCCTGCAATCACGCCCCAAGCTTGAAACACACCAACACAGCGCGATCCTCGCCACCTTCGGCGCAGGTCGCAAAGACACAGCGCTGCTCAGGGCAGCCCCTCCATATCTCGAATCCCCGAGGCACACGCCCCCAGGCGATGGCCCTTTCACGAAGAATGGACAAGGCGTACGACTCGACCGTCAGATGAAGAAGTCGAGCCGGAAATAGACCGGACGCTCTTTGTCGGGCACGGCGTCCGGGCGCTCCAGGCTATGGGCGAAAGTGACGCTGGCAGCCAGGTGCCGGCCCCGGGCGAACAACTCCAGCGAATGGCTACTGGCGCGGCCGTGACGGTCGCCGTTATAGCGATCGTTGCGGATCACGCCCAGGTCATAGCCCAGGCCCATCCCGTACTCGGCGATCACCGGCTGCAACACCGGCCAGGTCACCGGTCGGGTCCAGCGCAGGTCGTTGCGCCAGTAGGCGCCGCTGTCCCCGGACAGCGACTGATCCTTCAAGCCACGCACCGACGACAGCCCGCCGAGGCTGATGCGCTGCGGGCTGAACAGCACGTCCTCGCTGCGCTGGGCGGTGGCCAGGCTGGAGAAGGACAGGTTCTCGCCAAGCACCTGGAAGCCTTGCACGTAGCTCAGCGTGGCGGTGTACTTGCGGTAGCGCGCCACTGGCTCGCCGGGCTGGGGATGGCCGTTGCTCTGGGCGTCGAAGGCGCCGATGCCCGACTGAGTGCCAAGGTCAAGGTTGACGAAGGCGGTGCCGATGCGCCGGCCGTGGTTGATGCCGAACTGCGCTTCGCTGAGGCGGTTGCTGCTGGCTTGCAGGCGGCTGTCTTCGATGTAGTTGTTGGTGCGCAGGTGCGCCAGGCCGACGTTCACCGAGGTCTTGCTGGTGGCATCGCGGTGCAGCACACGGTCGGCGCGCAGTTGGTGGTTCTGGCTGTCGCCGGTCTGCTTGAACGTGAAGCCGTTGGCCTGGGCTTCGGAGCGATAATCGGACTCGCTGTAGCTGTAGCTGAAGTTCCACCACCCCCAGGGCAGGTTGTACGCCAGCGTGCCGTTCTTCGACCCTTGCGTGTGGTCGCTGACCACATCGTGACCGCCGCGCAGGGTCAGTTGGTCGGCCAGGCCCAGGGGGCTGTCCCATTCGAAACCCAGGTTGACCTGCTGCTCGCCGGTGCTGCGCTGGCCTTCGTTGTTGCGCGACAGCGAGGCGCGCCAGGGCTTGTCGGGCTGGCCTTTGACCTGCACCACACTGGCGCCGACGGCGTCACCGGGCAGCAGCTCCATTTGCGCGCGGGTCGAAGGCAGGCGATTGAGCTGATCGACCATTTGCTCGATCTCGCGCAGGTTGAGCACCTCGCCTTCACGGCCGGGGAAGGCCATGGCGATCTCACGCGGCAACAGACCGCTGGCCGGGTCAGCCCGCAGACCTTGCACACGCCCTTCGACCACCAGCACCTGCAGGTGACCGCTGGACAGGTCCTGCTGCGGCAGATAAGCGCGGCTGGTGACCAGGCCACGGTCCAGATACAGGTCGGTGATGGCCTTGAGCAAGACATTGAGTTGACTGACGCCCAGGCACTGACCAATGAAGGGCTTGGTCAGACGCTCGCGGTCGGCGGCGCTGAGGCTGTCGGCCCCCTTGATTTCGAGGGTGCGGATGGTGAAGCAGCGGGTGTCTTCGGGCAGCGGCTGGCTGCTGGGCGTCGCCGTGTTACCAGGCAGGTCGCGCAGCTCATCGAGGCGCCGCTGCTGTTCTTGCAGCAGGCGGTCCTGACGATCGCGGATGAGGTCTTGCTCCAGCGGCGTGGCGGCCAGGGCGTCGGCGCCGGAGAAACCAACAGTCAGCAGCAGGAGCGCGTGAGCGGCGCGCGTGCGAAACCATGTCGCCATGTTCCAGTCCCTGGACGGTAAAAAACGGGGGCGAAGCATAACCTCATGGCTTTTTGACGTCAATTTGCCATCATCTGTACAACCAAGCCCTCTGGGTCATTGACCTGAACCTTTGCCGCCGGGCGCTACTCCACCCTGTGACTGCACAAGGAGGAAACGACGATGAACGTTCTGTGCCGCATGACCCTGTTCGCCAGCCTGTCCTGCGCCCTGCCCGCCTGGGCCTGCACGCCCGACGAGGCGACGCAAAAACGAGAGGAACTGGCAGGGCTGGTGACGCACTTGACCGAGCAGAACCCGCAGAAGGCCAAGGAAATCAACGAAGAACTCCAAGGCATGGAGCTGGGCACGGCGAGCAAGGACCTGCCGGATAAATGCCAACTGATCGACAAGCGGATTCAGGAGTTGAAGGAAGCGGAGCGCAAGGCAGGATAATCACTGGCCATGCCTGTGCAGGAGCGACCTCGCGCCGCTCCTGCACCGTTATGCAATTACTCGGCCTTCGGCGCGCGCTTTTTCAGCGGTGCCAGGCCATCAGCGCTGGTCAGCGGGGCATTCGGACGCGGCTTGGCGCTCGGCTTGCGCTTGGCCACTGCCTTCTTGTCAGCGGCCTTCTTGTCGGTCTTTTTCTTCTTCACGCCCGCCGCCTTGCCCGACGCCTTGACCTTCTTAGGCCCACTGTAGGTGCCCTTGACTTCCTTGATCACCCGGCGCTCGAACTGCTGCTTGAGGTAGCGTTCGATACTCGACATCAGGTTCCAGTCGTTGTGGGTGATCAGCGAGATCGCCAGACCTTCGCCACCGGCACGCCCGGTGCGGCCGACGCGGTGCACGTACTCGTCGCCGCTGCGCGGCATGTCGAAGTTGATCACCAGGTCCAGGCCATCGATGTCCAGGCCGCGCGCGGCCACGTCGGTGGCCACCAGCACCTTGGAGCTGCCCTGCTTGAAGCGCTCGATGGCCAGCTTGCGGTCCTTCTGGTCCTTCTCGCCATGCAGCACGAAGGCCTTGACGTCCTTGGCCACCAGGTGACCGTAGATGCGGTCGGCCAGGGCCCGGGTGTTGGTGAAGATGATCGCCTTGTCGAAGGTCTCGTTGGCCAGCAGCCACTGCACGATCTGCTCTTTGTGCTGGTCGTGGTCGGCGGTGATGATCTGCTGGCGGGTGCCTTCGGCCAGTTGGGAGACGCTGTTGAGCATCAGGTGCTCAGGGTCCTTCAGCACCTTGCCGATGATGTCGCGCAGCGCCGCGCCGCCAGTGGTGGCGGAGAACAGCAGGGTCTGCTCGCGCTGCTCGCACTCCTTGCACAGGCGCTCCATGTCGTCGGCGAAGCCCATGTCGAGCATGCGGTCGGCTTCGTCGAGGATCAGCACCTGCACGTGGGACAGGTCGAGGTTGCCGGCGTTGAGGTGCTCGAGCAGGCGGCCCGGCGTGCCGATCAGCACGTCCGGCACCTTGCGCAGCATCGCCGCTTGTTCCTTGAAGTCTTCACCGCCAGTGATCAGGCCAGACTTGATGTAGGTGAACTGCGAGAACAGTTGCACCTGCTTGAGGGTCTGCTGGGCCAGCTCACGGGTCGGCAGCAGGATCAAGGCACGGATTTCCACGCGCGGACCGCTGAGGTCGACCAGACGGTTGAGCAGCGGCAGCACGAAGGCGGCGGTCTTGCCGCTGCCAGTCTGCGCCGTCACGCGCAGGTCGCGCCCTTGCAGGGCCAGGGGGATGGCCGCCGCCTGCACCGGGGTCGGCTCGACAAATTTCAGCTCGGCCACGGCTTTGAGCAGGCGTTCGTGCAGGGCGAATTGGGAAAACACGGGTGTACCTCAGGTAGATGCGGACAATTCGGCTGCATAGGTTAACGTTTTCCGCTGCCGACGCCGAATTTCTTTTGGCACCCGGCCCCGCTTCCGCGCTCTAATGGCGCCTCGTCAGGTAACTGCAGACCGCTTTTCGCTATGGATATCCAACGACTCTGGGTCGACGCCCTGGACCTCTGGGGCACCCTCGACCAGCACCCTTTGTTGCACGCGGCCCTGGGCCTGGGCGTGCTGCTGCTGATCTCGCTGGTGCTGGGACGCATCGCGCGCTTTCTGGTGCTGCACGCCAGCCGCCTGCTGGCGCGGCAACCGGCGCTGCGCTGGATCGAAGACCTGCGCCATAACAAGGTGCTGCAGCGCCTGGCACAAACCACCCCGTCGCTGGTGATGCAATTCGGTCTGCGTCTGGTGCCGGAACTGTCCGACACGGCGCAGCATTTCCTCGGCAACCTGGCCCTGGCCTTCACCCTACTGTTCCTGAGCATGGCCCTGTCGTGCCTGCTCGACGCACTGCTGGACATCTACGCCCGCACCGAGCACGCCCGCACCCGCTCGATCAAGGGCTACGTGCAGTTGGCGAAGATGGTGCTGTGGGTGTTCAGCGCCATCGTCATCGTCGCCACCCTCATCGACCGCTCGCCGCTGCTGCTGCTCTCGGGCCTGGGTGCGATGTCGGCGGTGCTGCTGTTGGTGTACAAGGACACTCTGCTGTCGTTCGTGGCCAGCGTGCAGCTCACCAGCAACGACATGCTGCACGTCGGCGACTGGATCGAGATGCCCCAGGTGGGCGCTGATGGCGATGTGATCGATATCACCCTGCACACGGTGAAGGTGCAGAACTTCGACAAGACCATCGTCTCCATCCCCACCTGGCGCCTGATGAGCGAGTCGTTCCGCAACTACCGCGGCATGCAGCAGTCGGGCGGGCGCCGCATCAAGCGCAGCCTGTTCATCGACGCCACCGGCGTGCGCTTTCTCACCGTGCAGGAAGAACAGCGCCTGTCCGGCGTGCGCCTGCTGGGCGACTACCTCGCCACCAAGCGCAAGGAGTTGCACGACTGGAACGAGGCCCAGGGCCTGGTCGAAGAGCTGGCCGCCAACCGCCGCAAGCTCACCAACATCGGCACCTTCCGCGCCTTCGCCCTCGCCTACCTGAAGAATCACCCCGACGTGCACCCGAACATGACCTGCATGGTCCGCCAGATGCAGACCAGCGCCGAAGGTGTGCCGCTGGAGGTGTACTGCTTTACCCGCACCACCGCCTGGGCCGACTACGAACGGATTCAGGGGGATATCTTCGATTACCTGCTGGCGGTGTTGCCGGAGTTTGGGTTGAGCGTGTATCAGCAGCCGAGTGGGAGTGATATGCGCATGGGGCTGGCCGCGCGGATCGAGCGGATGAGCGAGGCCTGAAAGTGGCGCTGCGGGTCGGCGTCCCGACTTATGCCGCGCAAGGGCCGCAGAGCGGCCCCTGCAATGAAAAGCCAAGCATCACTCGCCAGGATGCCCCGCCAATTCAATTGCCCTCCCACACTCCTCCGCCGTCAACCGACTGATGATGCGGATCGCCTGATGAATCCCCGCTGCACCTCGAACTCCCATGTGCGGGTTGTGCTCGCATTCCAGCAGCGCATCCTGCTGAGCCAGGGCCTCGCCCAGTAACTCCAGGGTCCACGCGTAAGATTGGATTGAGGAAAGCCGTTCATGGTCAGTCATGGGACACCTGCTTCGGTTTGCGGGTGAACGGGCTGTGAGGGCGGTAGAAACGCTGGGCTCGCGGTACCGGAACCGGGAAACGGGGGCGGAGCGCGAATGCGAGGATCCTCGACGGATGTGCAGTGGTCATGCATGAGTTCCTTTCGTTGTGGAACTGCCACCGCTTGCGGCCAAGCAAGTTGAGGTGGCAGCAGTACGCGGGTTGGCCGACCGGGACGAAAGGAGCCCGGCACACCCGAAGGTGTCCCGCGCACCACTGCCATGACTCGACATCACGGGCACAAAAAAGCGCCTGCGATGACGATTTGGCGCTGATGCGCCTTTCGATTCCGACCGGCCAAGGTCGTATCGCCGATGCATCGGCGACTGGGAGAATTTAGCTGGGTGCGGGGGATGGCGCAAGTTGGGAAAGGTGAGGGTGAGATGCGTATCGATACGAAAGTGATTGTGTAGTGGTCTACTAACCCCGGACACCTTTGTAGGCGAGAATGCTCGCAATACAGAGGTGTTCGATGTTAGTAGACAACGACGTACCTTCACCCCAACTTTCAAGCGTGAGGCTGCCAGCCTAGGGAAGCGCAGTGTACTGGAGTACATGAGCACTCCGACCGGGCTGGCGCTTCAGGCTGTTTTCAACGCAGCATCAACGAGTCTCAAGGCTCTTCAGGCAGAGCCTAAGGGATAGTGTTCAACACGGCACTCATGGGGATGGCCATCGCCTTTACAGGTCCCATCCAGATATCGATAGTTGATGTGTATCGTCTGGCCTTTTTTGGGCCACTGCCGGCGCGGGAGCGTGCTTTGATAATCAGCGGCTTCCGGTACGAATGTTAGAGTCGCCCCCTTTTCCGGGCATTCTGCCGTGGTCGATGCCGGGCTTACCTTCACGACTTGGGCCTGTAGTGCTGGGTGGGGATGCTTCAACACATCAGTGATATGTAGCTCCATACGGCAAATTTGCCACGTCGATGCTTGTACTGGTTGGCACATTATGAAAACGGAAAAGACAAATAAGGCGTAGCGAGTTGCACGGGAGTCCATGTTTGGCCCTGCCTTGAATAGTGGTATCCGAGGCATTATCAGATGTGGACTCACCGAATCATAGGGCGATCCTGCCTCGCCCACCTTCAGCCAAGTCGATGGGCGCCCAAGCCCTGCAAAGTGACTTCAACGAACGCTTACGGTCATCGTGGAATTCTTGATGAGCGCGTACTAAAGCCGTACACCTTGGCAAGTACGCGGCGGCCTTCTTCAAAATGTCTCGCTCTTGCGTCACCCGCTTGAGTGCTGCTCGCAGTGTATGCCGTTCGGCCCTTATCATCGTCTTGCTAACGCTGCACTTGGGGTTTGCTGTAGACCTTGATCCGGGATACAGGCCGTACTCGGACGTCGCCAGGCACTGGGCGACATCGGCAGCAGGTTTGCTTTTTTGATCACTTGCTTGACCGCTTCGATCTTGAATTCTTCGAGGTGACGCTGACAACTCATGGCCCCTCCTGTTTGGGCCTCGTGAGAGTGTCAGATTTTTTGTGTGCGGGCCGATAACGGCCTGCCCTCAGGCTGGCCATGCTTTTACCAGGTCGGCCTGATAAATCGATCTCCGTACAGAATCGCGAATTGATTCATCGCATTTTTCCAATCATGGGCCGCTGAGCCCCAGTTTGCCGTGATGTTCCGCAGCCCCAGCCAGATCAGCTTGGTGGCGGCCTCATCCGTTGGGAAGTGACCGCGCGTTTTGATGATCTTGCGTAGCCGGGCATTGATGCTTTCGATCGCGTTGGTCGTATAGATCACTTTTCGAATGCCTGACGGGAAGACAAAGAATGGAATTACTCGATCCCAGGCTCTTCTCCATGCCGCAACTACCGTTGGGTACTGTTTGCCCCAAGGGCCGTTTTCAAAGGCATCCAGTGCCTGCTCAGCCGCCTCGGCGTTGATGGCCTGATAGATCGGCTTGAGCGCTTTGGCCAGATCACGACGCTTATCCCACGCCGCATAATCGAGACTGTTGCGGATCAAGTGGACGATGCATGTTTGCAGCGTGGTGGCCGGAAACACGGCGCTTAGCGCCTCTGGCATCCCTTTGAGGCCGTCGGTGACGGCGATCAGCACATCCTCAACGCCGCGCGTCTTGAGGTCATTGAAGACCTTCATCCAGAACTTCGCACCTTCGGTATTTTCGATCCAGATCCCGAGAATATCGCGCGTTCCATCGGGTAGAACGCCCAGCGCCAAGTAAATCGCTTTATTGCGCACAAGGCCTTCTTCGCGAATCTTGACTCGCAGTGCATCAAAGAAAATAACCGGGTACATCGGCTCCAGCGGCCGCTGTTGCCACGCGCCGATTTCCTCCATCACCTCGGCCGTGACCGAACTGATGAAGTCATGCGAAACATCCGTTCCGTATTGCTCGGAGAGGAATGCGCGAATTTCCCGAACGGTCATGCCTCGGGCATACATGGCGATGATCTTGTCATCGAAACCGGTGTAACGGCGCTCATGTTTGGGAATCAGAATGGGCGCAAAACTACCGTCTCGATCACGGGGGATATCCAGCCGCAGCGGCCCCTCTCCAGTCAGAACCGTCTTGCCAGTCCTGCCATTGCGCTGATTGGTTTCATCCTCTGGGCGCTGCGCGCCCGGCAGATACCCCAGATGGTGACTGAGCTCGGCGTTCAAGGCCCGTTCGATCAGCGCCTTCTTGAACGCCGCAGAGGCATCTTCGATAGCCTCCGCAGTCATCAGGCCCTCACCGAACTGCTCAAGCAGCTCCTTGGGGATTTTTGGTAGGTCACGCACGGGTTTTTTCTTGGTTGGCATACATGCACCTCTTGCTCATGTTATGCCCGAACACAAAATTTCTGACATACCCGGCCTCGTTATGAGGCTTGGAGGTGTCCAGGCTCTGTCTGAAAAGCCTTGATACCCTCGCACTGACGCCTCACTCAAGCCCCTCAGCAACCACCCTAACCCGATGACAATCCCCCGGCCCAAGCACCTCTCCGCTCACCGAGCGCACCGCCATCGTCATCACCGGCTCGCCCGATGCGTTATCCAGCAACACCGAGCGTGTCTCATGCGGCTCGAACGCGAACCGCTCGCCCCACTGCCGCAGGGCGACCACAATCGGAAAGATCTCTCGCCCTTTCTCCGTCAGCACGTACTCCTTGTAGGCACTGCCATCCGAGGCTGGACGCACGTCGAACACGCCCACTTCCACCAATGCCTTGAGCCGCGATGCCAGGATGTTCTTGGCAACGCCCAGGCTTTTCTGGAATTCGCTGAACCGACGCACATCGTCGAACGCATCACGAACGATCATCAGCGACCAGCGATCTCCGATCGCCTCGAGCGACCGGGCGACAGGGCATTCCCGAGGATCGGGCGAAGATATCTCAGCCATTTCTCACCTTCTGAAATAGGGGACTTTTCAGGTCAAGTGACTTCGTCCCACAAAAATCTGGTTGCAATTTGAAACAGGAATAAATCATGATTCCAAATGGTTTCAGTTTGCAACCAGACTACCCGGATGGAATGCGTTATGACAGCCGAATTTAAGCCCTCACAGGGTCGCCTACCGCAACCCCAACGATCACGGATGCCATCAAGCACCGATCAACGTCATGACAAGCACCTCCCTGGCCTGCACCCTTCCCTCACGCTGCTGCTATCGGTGACCTGCGGTTTGGCCGTCGCCAACGTCTACTTCGCCCAACCCCTGCTCGCCTCGATGGCTCGAAGCCTGGACGTCGCACCGGGGCTGATCGGTAGCGTGGTCACGATGACGCAAGTCGGCTATGCGCTGGGGCTGCTGCTGCTCGTTCCTTTGGGCGATCGGGTTGATCGCAAGCGGCTCGTACTCACCCAGACAGCACTCTGCGCCCTCGCGCTCGCGGCGGTCGGCGCGTCGCAGGCCTGGCTGATGCTGCTGGGCGCCATGGTGGTCGTCGGTCTGATGGCAGTGGTCGCTCAAGTGCTGGTGGCCTACACCGCGGTGCTGGCGACGCCGTCAGAACGCGGACAGGCGGTCGGCACCGTCACCAGCGGCATCGTGCTGGGGATTCTCCTGGCGCGCTTTACCTCAGGGCTGATCGCTGACCTGGCCGACTGGCGGGCAGTTTACGGCCTCTCCTCGGGGTTGATGCTGATACTCACCCTGGTGCTGTCCAAGTGCTTGCCCGACGCCCCGCCGCAGCGACGCGGGAGCACCTATGGTGCGCTGCTCCGCTCCGTGTTCACGCTGCTACTGACCGAACCGGTATTGCAGATTCGGGGATTGCTGGCGCTGCTCGTCTTCGCCGCCTTCTCCGTGTTGTGGACGGCGATGGTGCTACCGCTGAGCGCCCCGCCGCTGTCGTTGTCCCACACATCCATCGGCCTGTTCGGCTTGGCAGGTGTTGCTGGCGCATTGGCCGCCAGGCGGGCCGGTATCTGGGCAGATCGGGGCCTGGGCCAACGGGTCAGCGCTATCGCCCTGGTCTTGCTGACGCTTTCCTGGCTGCCCATCGGCTTCGCCCAGCATTCGCTGATCGCCCTGGTATGCGGTGTGGTGGTGCTCGACTTCGCCGTCCAGGCCGTCCACGTCACCAACCAGAGCCTGATTTTCGCCGCACGACCGGATGCCCAGAGCCGCATGGTCGGCGCCTACATGCTGTTCTACGCCATCGGCAGCGCACTCGGCGCGGCCGTGGCGACCCAGGTCTACGTGCACTGGGGATGGCCTGCCGTATGCCTGCTGGGCGCCACGATCAGCGCTGCCGCGTTGATCCTGTGGTGCTTGACCGTCCGCAGCTCAACCGCCCGCCCAGGAAGCTCGCAATGAAATTCCGACACCTGCTGCTCGCCATCTCCATCACCGCCATCTGGGGTCTGAATTTCTCGGTGATCAAGCTGGGACTTGCCAGCGTCGATCCCTTCATCCTGGCCGGCCTTCGCTTCACCCTCTGCGCGCTTCCCGCCATCCTGTTCATCCCCAAGCCCGATGTGCCCTGGCGCTACCTGGTGGGGTATGGACTAGCGTTCGGCGTTGGCTTGTGGGGGATGGTCAATCTAAGCATCCAGTCGGGACTGTCGGCGGGCATCGCGTCGCTGGTACTGCAGTTCAGCGCGTTTTTCACCCTTGTGCTGGGCGCCAAGGTCTTCAACGAACAGGTGTCGCGCTACCAGGTGGCCGGAATGATCATCGCCCTGTGCGGGTTGCTCAGCATTGCCTCCATCGTCGACGGCAGCGTGACGATGACGGGCCTGGCGCTGGTGCTGCTGGGCGCATTGGCGTGGAGCGTGGCGAATGTCATCAACAAGAAAGCGCAGACCACCCAAGTGTTTGCGTTTCTGGTGTGGTCCAGCGCGTTCTCTCCCCTTGCGCTGTTCGCGCTCGACTATGCCGTGAACGGCACCCGCGGGTATCGCGCCCTGCTCACCCACCTGGACTCGAGCGCCGTGCTATCCATTCTGTTTCAGGTCTACCCCAATACCCTGTTCGGCTACTGGGTGTGGAATTCGCTCATGAAACGCTACCCCGTCTCGACCATCGCACCGTTATCACTGCTGGTACCGGTGTTCGGTATGGTGGGTTCGGTGATGGTCTTTGGTGAGGCGCTTTCATTCAGCAAGATCGTTGCGGTGGTGCTGATCGTATCGGGGCTGGCGGTTGGGCTTTATGGGAAGCGGATCGTGGGCGGGGTCATCGACCGACTGACACCGCCGCAACGATGAAACGATGAAACGATTAGGTTCGGCAGCTCGGGTCTATCCTCATTCAAGCTCGAAAGCCCACCCAGCCATTCAGGGTTGGACTTGAATGAAATGCGCAAATCACCCCTCACGAAGCGGCTACCTCGCAAGGTGATCCGAGCCATTACGATCGCCGTCTCGACCTCTATACCCCGTCATAATGCTGGATGTTCTGCCGCAACGCCGCGAGGAAAGAAAAGGCATTTTCCACTCGGTCCCCCACGAAACCGACGTAATAGTTGTCTGCCGTGAGCACCGTGCCAGCACCTCGTTTGTTATCGGGGTGAAGACAATAGGGAATCGATAGAAACCCACTGTCGAATGCGCTGAGTATCGCTTCGGACAAGTGGGTGTCGCGCGCCAGCGTGCCTTCGATCAATTGCCTGGATGCGTCCAAGATGCGGACATACTCCTGCGCGTCGAACGGCACTTGCGGCAACACGCCCTCCGTATGCAGGCAATAGCTGGCGTACTCCAAGGCGGCGATGTTCTCTTCGATGCGAGGAATACGCCGAGACTCCACAGGCGTTTTGATAATCACACGCTGCACACCGGTGGATCGAATCATGCCGAGTGCATCACCGGTGATCCGGCAAAACCCGCCCAGCGTCCGTGGGAAAAAGCCCATGAACACGTAGCCGACGACGTGATAGCTGCCGGCTGCGAAATACTCGCTGGCAAGTTGTTGCAATGCAGTTACGGCGGCGCGGTCTTGCACCGGTGAGGTGCCCTGGGCGTAGGAAAACGACAATGTCCTGATGCCATGCGCGCGCAAAAACAGCCCTTCCAGAATGTTGAGCGCCACAAGGATGACCGGGTCGCACATCTGCCCCATCATGCAGCCGGCAAAACTCTCGACGTGGCTATGCTCGCCCCCTGCGCTGAGCACCCGGCAAGCTTTTTCCCAATGGCCGAACGCTTCACGCAGCGGCGTACGGCTGTAAGGCAGGCAATAGGAAATAGGCCCACCTTCGGTGGCGGCCAGGCCGATTTCGACCATGCGCTCGAAGATGTGCAACGGATCGGGCGAGCCATGGCGAATCTGCACCGGCAGGTGATAGCGCGTACTGATCTGGTCGAGCATCGCGCAGGTTTTCGCCGGCGGATGGTTCACGATCGGGTAGCCGTTGAGCATGGATGCACTGTCGATCGCCCGTTGCGCCGCCTCCAGGTTGTTCACGCGGGTGAATGCATCGAGGGTAATGGTGCAGACGGTGTTGGCGCGACTGGCCGCAGTGGCCTCGAGCCCGGCCTGCATCAGGCCGGGGTCGCTGAAGCCCATGCGCGGCTGGAGCACTGGCCCATGTTGGTCGAACTGCTCAAGCACGTGAGCGTTGAAGTCGATCATGCTGGCAAGCCTCTGCCGATCCCTGTGTCAGATGGCGCCGCATACGCGCTCATAGGGCGACCTGCTGTTGCGGGTAGAGCTGTTCGGTGACCAGCGCCTGGAAGGCATCGAAGCTATTCGCCACGCTGTCGTCGAAAACCTCGTCAAACCCTGCAGTACGCAGCGTATCGCTGTGCCGGGCGATCGTGCGGGCGTCGTTTTCAGTGCAGATCTTCCCGCCGATATAGAGTCCATCGCGGTGATGGGTCTCGCTGCGAATGCGTCGTGCGAGTTCGGCGCCTTCCAGGTAGCCGTGGCCATTAACCGTACTGATCACAACGATCGCGCAGCCATTGCGCTTGAGTCGCGCGATGACGTCGTCCATCGGCGTATTGGGACCGAGGTTTTCCACCTTGTAGCCCAAGTCGTTGAGCAAGAACTCCATGAACACCAGATTCCAGCTATGCGAGTCTGAGGGCACGGTGCTGAGCAGTGCAGTTTTTTTGAACGTCATCGTTAAAATCCTTTTTAAGGTGCTGTTCGGCTTGCGTAATACGGAAGTGCATTCTGGAAGTTGCGAAAGTTGACGGTGACAGCGTTCACATAGCCCCAATGGTCGGCGTAGTTGGTCGGAAACGGTTTCGACCCGTCGAGCCGATCGCGCTCACGCGCGGTGATGTAATTAGGCCAATCTTTAGAGCGCGGACGGCGGTGGTGGAAGTCATGGCACGGTGTGTCCCCGACCATCACGAACACGCGGATGAACAAATGAAAACCCAGCATCTTGACCAGCCATAGGCTGATGTAGGCCGTGCGCTGAATAGCGCTCGCCGACTGCGGTATGCGCAACGCTTCACCGATGAATACGCCAGTGGTGCTTTCGCAGATGAAGTCGATACCGCGCCGCTGCAGGACCTCCACACTGGGCCAGGTATGCTCGGCCGCCAGGCGGAAAGTGGTGCTGATGTGGTAGCCGGCGAACACCGGCACCACCCAGGCCATGATGAACAGATCGAAATGACCCAAGGCTGCCGCCAGCACACTGGCCGAGACCCAGAACATCAGTGTCAGGCCCGCGACAACGCGGTTCGACGCGGTCGCGGTGCCCTTCACTCGGCTCCAGAACGAGCGCAGGATCGCCAGCGGTGACAGCGCCGCGCAGACCAGCTTGGTCCACATGGTGGCGACGCTGTCGGACGGTCTTAACCCCACCACTTCCTGCAGGTACGACAGGGGGTCGTCATCGTCGGTCAGCAGGGTTTTTGAACTGTGATGCAGCGCGTGCTCACGTTTATAGGTATCGAAGGGCTTGAGCATCAATACCCCAGAGATGATGCGACCCACGGCCACGTTTGTTTCACGCTCTTCAAACACCATGTCGTGGGCGCAGTTGTGACAGATCATCACCTGCATCTGTTTTATACCGCCGGTGGCCAGTACGAAGCCGAGTGCCCACACGACGACGCTACCGTGCAAGTAGCCAACCCCGGCCAAGACCACGCCCGATGCAATTAAGACTGTTGATACAAGAACATGGTGAATGGGCTTCAGCACACGTACCTGATGAAGATCTTCAGGCAGGGGCTTGGCGGTCAGCCAGCTCAAAAATGGCTGCATGAACCCTGGAGGGGTGCGCATCGAGTTACGTATCATCCTTGTTTCCTCTACGAGTTCGCTCCATCGAAAAAAACTGTACCGTGGCCTCTCGCTATTTCGAATAGAAATACGTGGAGATCGATTTTTCATTTTTGAGTGAGCAGGGACGTGAACTGGGATGACCTGAAAGTTTTTATCTTCGTGGCCAAGTCCAACAATGTGACCGAGGCAGGAAACTCGCTGAAAATGTCGGCGTCGACGGTCTCGCGCAAGATCGCCGCACTTGAGGAATCGCTGGGCACCGTACTGTTTCTGAAAAGGCCCAACGGCTATTTCCTGACCGAAGCCGGCCGAGCGTTGCTTCCGTTGGCGCTGGAAACGCAGGAGCGTTTCAAGCTCATGGAACGTCAGATGTCGCAGCCCAATGACCGCATGGCTGGCCCGGTGCGCATCGATTGCCCGGAACTGATGGGCACGCACCTGATCATTCCCGGGCTGGCGGACTTTCGTGATCGATACCCCGAGATCAGTTTCGACTTCATCAATACGGCGGTGTCGTCAAAACTCACGCAAAGCCACAGCGACATCATCCTCCGACTGCGCAGGCCGGAAAACGGCAACTTCACCATGCGCCGGGTCGGTACGTTGATACAGGGACTGTTTTGTTCCGACCGGTATGCAGCGGCCAATGCCCTGCCCGCAACGCCGGATGACCTGAAAGATCACCGACTGATTGGTTGGACCGAGGAGATGTCGTACATGCCGCTGGCGCAATGGCTCAATGGCTTGAGCGGCGAACAGAAACCGTGGATGCGCGTGTCCAATCTCAACGCGCAGCTCAAGGCGGTCGAAGCTGGTCTGGGCATCGCCGCGCTGCCAACCTACGTGGCACACCAGTCCGGGTTGCGCCAGGTCTTGGCCGACTGCTCACTGCGCAGCTCCGACATATGGCTGCTGCGCAATCAGGCGACCCAAGGCGTGGGTCGCGTCGATCTCGTGGTGGACTACCTCACGCAGCTGTTGCACAACAAAACCACAGAGATGCAGTCGCCGGTGGCCGAAGGTTCACGGCACCAGTATCAGTGAGCCCTGGGTTTGCCGGTCCTGCATGATGCGGTGGGCCTCGGCGGCCCTGGCCAGCGGCAAGCGCGTGATGAGCGGCGTTGCAATCAGATTGTCGGACAGCGCCGCGAGTACCCTCGCGGCACTGCTGGCGAGCTCGGCGTCCTGACCGATGTAGTGCTTCAAGGACGGCCGCGTGACGTGTAGCGAGCCCATGCTGCCCAGCCGCGACAGGTTGAACCCTGTCACGTCGCCCGATGAGTTGCCGAACAGCACCAGATGACCGCGCTGGCGCAGGCTGGCCAACGACAGCTCGAAGGTCGCGCGTCCAACCGAGTCGAATACAGCATGGGCGCCGTTGCCGTCGGTCACGTTGCGAATGAAGGACAACGCGCCGGGCGCCTCGGGATCGAGCGCCGCGTAGCAGCCGGCATCCAGCACCTGGCGGCGCTTGGCTTCGCTGGAGGCGAGTCCGATGACTCGAATGCCCCTGGCCGACAGCCAGCCCGTGGCAATGCTTCCCACGCCACCGGCTGCCGCATGCCAGACCACCCAGTCGCCCGGCGCAAGCGGTATGCAGCGATGGGTCAGGTATTCGGCGGTCAATCCCTTGAACATCACCGCAGCGGCAGTTTCACTCGAAACGTGATCGGGCAGGCGAATGGCTCGTGTGGCCGGCAGCACGGCGTGACTGGCGTAGCTGCCCGTGGAACTGTCAACGAAAGCGACTCGGTCGCCGATACTGACACCGCGCACCTGCGGTCCACAGTCGACCACCCTGCCCGCACCCTCCATGCCCAGGCTCCGTGGAAAAGCGGAGCCGTCCTCAAGCGCCCCGGAGCGCCGGTGCACGTCGATGAAGTTGACCCCGGCTGCCTCGATGGCGACGGTGATCTCCCCAGGCCCGGCAGCCCGCAAGGGGTGTTGTTGGAGTTCGAGGACCTGAGGCTCTCCGGGCATGGCAAACACAACAGCGTGGGCGTGGGTCATGCAGCCTCCTTACAGCGGGCCGGTGCGCAGGAAAATCCAGACCGCCACCGCGATCAGCATCAACCCGAACAACGCGTTCTGGACCACCAGCAGTTTGGGTCGCGCCTGGATGAGCCGTTGCACCGACGAGCCCATCGATACCCAGACCACATGGGAGAAGAAGTTCAGCGAGATCAGTGCAGCGCTCAAGATCAGCACTGCGGTGCTGCTGGTCTCTCCAGAAGGCATGAACGTGGAAAACATCACCAGCAGCATCACGATGCCCTGCACATTGCCCAACTGCACGACGATGCCGTCCCGAAACTGCAGATGCATGGTCTTGTCCCCAGGCGCCTTGAGCGGACGACGCAGCAGGCGCACGCCCAGCCAGAGAATGTAGAAACTGCCGAGCACCTGCAGCACCCACACCAGCCGCGGGCTGTTCATCAGCGTATGGTAAAGCCCCAGCCCCACCAGCACTGCCAACAGGAAATAGGTAATGTCCAGGCCGAAGATGAAACGCACCGAGCGACGCACGCCACTTTGTGCGCCCGATGTTGCGACCATCAAGTTTCCAGGCCCTGCACTCAAGGTGAGCGGCGCCATGGTCGACAGCCAAAGCAGCCAGTTGATGCTGAATATCTCTTGCACATTGTTATCCTCGGTCACGGCATGGACTGCACGTGACCCAGTCTAATCGGCAGTCACTTATAAGGTTATAGCGACGCGTGCAAAGCGATATCCCATAAATGGGGCAAACGAATTCCGGTATCTACGACCGGCACCTGTGCCCTCTTCCACCACTACCACTGGCTGTTCCTTGATACCCGCTGATGCCGCGCTGAAATCCGCAGAACACGCAAGCGCCGCACACTGGACGTGCGCGGCGCTCGATGATGCGCGGCCGCGTGCCTAGTTCGCGGGCAGGAGAATCACGAAGTTCTTTTTCATGTCTTCCAGCACGGTCCACTTACCCTTGGCGCCCGGCTCGATGATGAACGTGTCGCCAGCGGTCAGTGTGACGGGGGCGCCACCCTCGAGTTCGATGACGCAGCGTCCACTCAGGACATGGCAGAACTCCCAGACTTTATAGTCGATGCGCCACGCACCGGTGCTGGCTTCCCACTCCCCGGAAATGCGACCTTGCTGTTCGTCGTGATAGTACTTGGACGTCAGTGTATGAGGATCGCCTTCCACGACTTCTTCAAAAAAAGGAAGGTCGCGCACCGGCTGGATATCGAGTTCGCGGAACACGGTCAGTGTCTTGTTCATGGTTTGTTCTCGATCAGGTTGTGGTTGGGGCGATACATCAAATAGGCCTCACCGGTTACGTCCAGCATCGGGTGCGGCACGATCTGGCAGGTTTTAACGATCTGAAAACCGTGGCGCTCGTAGAAGCGGCGTGCACCGTGGTTTTCTGCATAGTCGATCAGGCACAGCCCCTTCAGGCCAGTGTCCTCGGCACGCTGCTGGGCGTGGCGAAGAAACTCAACGCCCAACCCCTGGCTGCGCCAGGCCTCATCCAAGGCCAAGCTGGATATATACAACGTGTCGGGTATTTCCATGTCGGCATAGGGCGCCAGAACCGGGTCTGTCTCGACAGGCCTGTCAGGAATTTCATGCAGGGCGTAGCTATGCATCATGCCGATGACGCGCCCTTCGGAAGTGGCCATCAAGCAGTTTTTATAGGAGAAGTCGCCTTGCTTCCTGGCATAGCGCGACGCACCCACACTCAGCAGTGTTTCTCCAGGCGCGGCGAGCTTGCTCCAGATGTAGTCGGCCATGCCCTCCGATGTCAGTTGAAAGAAACGCGCGATATCGGGTGCGTCCGAGGCTTGAGCGGGTCTGAATTCGATGGGCATGTGCAGTGCTCGCAGGGATCGGATGGGAGTTTTCGGGAGTTACGCCTGTGATGGGGTGGCAGGATAGGTGGGCTCAACGGCTTGCATCATGCTCGGGGCGAACACTGTCGGTATGGCGTGCGACGTTGGTCGATGGTCGAAGGTAAGTGATCGACTGATGGCTCAGGTTTTGGGGGGTGCGGAAGGTGGTGAGGATAAAAGCCTGCGGACGGAACTTCGATGGCGGCATAGCCGGAATAAGACTGAGGCCTCCGTATGGAGATGAGTATTAAGAGCGGCGGGTAATGACCCCAAGCGGTCATTCAGCGTCTGAAAGACAATGCCTATCTACGTATACCTTAGCGAGGGAGAAACTCTTGGACCTTCATGAACAGTTGGCCGAGGTCATGGACGCGACGACCTTCTTGGCTTTCGTCCACGCCCTAGCGGCTGATAAGCGCGCAAACAACGATTGGGAGAATACCAGCGTTGAAGCCTTCCTGGATGCCGCAATATCTTGGGCAGAAGACAGTGAATTTGGTATTCGCCAAGGGCTTCCACCTTCCAACCTGTGGGCGCAGTTCGCGACATTTCTTTACTGCGGAAAAATTTACGAGTAACTGAAGAGCAATTCGGCTTCTGTTGTGGGTTTGCGAGTGGCCTGGCGCCAGAACGCCTTGAAAGCTCTCACGTAGGCTTCAAAGCTTTGATTAAAGGAGCCATATGCGTATCACCCAAGATTTACGTGCAAACGAAATCCTCAGGCTTGAGCATCTCTTGGAGGGTTTTAACTATTCGGTCTGGATCAACACCTATGGGCCCTTTGACCTGGATAGAACGCTTGAAGAGCAACTCGCTTTTTCCACCGGTAACGAAGTGATCATCGGCGGGCAGTCCTGCGTGACCGCAAGCGGGGCTCGCATTGAGGTTACCGAGCAACTGCTGCACGCGGGGGATGGCGGTTACGGCCCACTGGATCTGGATGCAAAACGCTCCGAAATCCTGAGTCTTCTCGAGGACCTATTCACGCATTTGCGCCTAGACCAGGCCAGCACCCTAACTTCATTTTGGCTAACCAAGGGCCATCCGGCATACCCAGTGTTCTGGGACTTCGCTTTCGATATTCAGCAGGGTGGTAAAAGATGGATTTTGATGGGCAGTAGCAGCGATTAGGCTGGGATGGCTAAGCTTTCTGAAGACTTGGCAAAGCCTGCAGCTATGACCGCTTTGGGTCGAAAGCAGCCGGACGCGAATAAACGCTTCCGCTCCTCAGAGAGTGAGGGTGCCTCTCATGGCACAGATTACGACCGGGATAGCAGTCAATGTCGGGTCAAACACATCTTGCATTCCCACAGGAACCGTCCCACTATCGATAACAATTCCCATTAGCAAAGTATCGCCCGCACGTGACGCCCTCTTCGCCCAGACTGCAATCTCCCGCAGCCAAATCCCCGCAGATACTTCGAACATCTACCATCAGAACCACCAAATGCATCACGCCGTCTGCAGCATTCGGGGACAAATAAAAAGTTAAGGCTAGTAGCGATCGACCAGAAGGTCGCAAAGTCGTCTACGTCGCTCTGGCTTTTCGGCCCGCCCAGGTCCTGGTCGTCCATCACCGCGCCGATGGCGATGCGCTCGATGCGCGAGAAGCGCTGCATCAGCGACAGCGCACCAGCACGCCTGCGATGTTCGTGGCCTATATCAGGCCGGCGGCGCGGGCGCAGCCGCCCACATGCACGGCCAACTTCGACGCCAGCTCGGTGAACTGAGTGGCGATGCTGATGTACGGGATACGGTGGCGCATCGCGTACTTCGCCGGATGTGTCGACAGATCGGTGTGTCAGCACGGCAATCTTGCTGATCTGCTGATCGGGCGGCAGGCTCAGGTCACCCTATATGGCTACAGCACCCCAGCGCGTCTCAATAGTTGTTGAGACTCAGGCCAGCAACCGGTCGATCAACGCCTGCTCGTAATCGTTGAGAGGCTGATCCTCGTAGAGCTTGTCGGAGGCCGCGATCAGCGCCTGGCCCTCGACCTCACGCCCACTGTCGCCATAAACATGCCCAAGATTCTCCAGCGACTGCAGGTTGCCGTGCAGAGAGAAGGAGATCAGGTACCAGCGCTCGGCCTCCTCGAGCTCGCCCAGGCGGTGATAGGCCACAGCCAGGTTGTGCTGGGCGTAGACGTGGTCGGATTGTAGGGCCTGCAATAACGCCTGCTTGGCCTGCTGATAGTCTTCGAGCTGCAAGTAAAGAAGGCCAAGATTGTTGTAGCCATCGACATTGCCCAACTCGGCCGCGCGCCGGTAGGCCTGCTCAGCCTGCGGATAGCGCTCGGCATGCAGATGGACGTCGCCAAGCAGGTTCAGCGCCTCAGGATGATCGTGGCGCACGGCGTTGTTGAGGTGCTCGACGGCGGCATCGTGATCGCCATCCTGGTGGGCCATGCTGCCAAGGTAGAAGTGGCTGCGGGGACAATCGTACTCGGCGGCTTGCTGGAAGTATTGGCGAGCGGTGTCGTGATCACCTTCCTGGAAGGCCATGCTGCCGAGGTTGTAGTGGCTGCCCGGATAATTGTGCTCGGCAGCCCTCTGGAAGTGTCGGCGGGCGACGTCGTGATCACCGTCCTGGTAGGCCATGATGCCGAGGTTGTAGTGGCTGCCGGGATAATCACGATCGGCGGCCATCTGGAAGTGTCGATGGGCATCGGCGCGATCGTCACGTGCCAGGCTCACCGCGCCAACGCCATTCATCCAGCGTGCGTCGGCGGGACACGCCTTGGCAAGGATCTGGAAGCACTCCTGCGCGGTGTCCAGATCCTGCTCGCGAAACGCCGCCCAGGCCTGCTCATGGAGCGCAGTCGCTTGCTCGTCACTGAGCGTTTTTTTACTCATGAACCACATGGTATTTCCTGCCTTGCGAGGGCCGACCATTCTAAAGGCGTGTATGGAAGCCAACAAGGCAATGGCTCTGCTGGGCAGGTTCGAGCCTTACTAGCCGCACCCAGGTAGCAGCGGCATGACGCACTGGCGCGTGCCCTGAGCATCAGCGGTGTGGCTGCGCAGCGGACGCAGCAGCATCGCGGGTGGATGAAAAGAGCGCCAGCCACGCCACCCGCGACACCACCACCCGATACCCATCCCCATCGGCAAAGGTCGCCCCATTCTCCCGCCAATACGGATTGAACGGCGCCACGCGCTCGAACCCACTCCCGGTCAATCGCAGGCAAAACGCTTCGAACGCCTCCAGCCCGTCGACGTAGATCACCAGCAGATCTTCCACCGTGTGCCGGGGCTCGACCTTCTGCCGCCGACAATGGGTGAACTCCAGGTGCCAATGCCGCGCGGGATCGCCCAGCATCACGCCATCGAACCCGGCGTGATCCTCGAAACCGCCCAGCACTTCGAGCCCCAGCCCGTCGCGGTACATCGCGACCGCGCGCTGCAGATCGGACACCGGGCGGGCGATGCGTAGATGGCTGATGGATACCGACATGACTGCCTCCTGATCGCTACGGCGCGAAGCACTCCGACTCGGAGCGCAGCGAACGCCAGTTGATTTTCACATCCTCCCCCACCGCCTCGGCCGTCACCAGGCGCAACCCTGCCGGTGCCGTTAGCGAGCTGGCGAAATCGCCCACCAGCAATGGCCGCGCCCCACTGCCGAGCAGCTTCGGCGCCACGTACAGCACCAGGTCGTCCACCAGGCCTTCCTGGATCAACGCACCGGCCAGCGTGGCGCCCGCCTCCACCAGCACGCTGTGCACGCCGCGGTCGTTCAGGGCGGTGAGGCAATCGAGCAGGTCCAGCCGGCCACCTTGGCTGGCGACCTGGATACCTTCAGCGCCCCGGGGCGCCTGGCCACCGGTCACACCATGAAGAATAAACGTGGGCACGGCGCCATCGACCAGCTGGGCCGTATGCGGCGTGCGCAGGGCACTGTCCAGCACCACGCGCCACGGCGGCACGAAGGCTTGCGGGTCATCGAGCCGTACCGTGAGGGCGGGGTCGTCCGCCAGCACCGTGCCGATGCCGGTCAGGATCGCGCAGTGCTCGCGCCGCAGCCGATGCACATCGGCGCGGGCGGCCGCGCCGGTGATCCATTGCGATTGGCCATCGGCCAGGGCGGTTCGGCCATCCAGGCTCATGCCCAGCTTGAGCGTCACCCATGGCCTGCCGCGCCGTGCACTGCTGATGAAGCCTTTGTTCAGGGCCTGCGCTTGGCTGCGCAGCACACCGACGTGCACGTCGATGCCCGCCTCGCGCAGGCCGGCGATGCCTCGGCCCGCGACCTTGTGGAACGGGTCTTCGCACGCCACCACCACCCGCGCCACGCCGGCGCCGATGAGCGCCTGGTAGCACGGCGGGGTGCGGCCATGGTGGGCGCAGGGTTCCAGGGTCACGTAGGCCGTCGCGCCCTGTGCCTTGGCGCCGGCATGGCGCAGGGCATGGACTTCGGCATGCGCCTGGCCGGCGTGCACATGCCAGCCCTCGCCCACCACCCCGTCGTCCTTGACGATGACGCAGCCGACCATGGGGTTGGGACGGGAGGTGAAGCTGCCGCGCCGCGCCAGGTCCAGCGCCTGCTGCATGTAACGGTGATCCGCGTGTTCGGTCATGAAGCCCCCAGACGGAAAAACCCGCGCCGCCGTGCAGGCCGGCGCGGGTGCGCATCAAGCGCTGACGGAGATGGGGTACAACTGCCCATCGTAGGAACTGGCCAGGAACAGGCCGTCCTGCGGGGAGTAGGTGATGCAGGAAATGCCGCTGGTGGTGGGCTTGACCCGGTGCGTCCAGCGTCGCTGCTGAAGGTCGAACAGCGCCACGGTGCCGCCATAGCTGCCGGTGGCGATCACCTGCTGGTCGGCCGAAGCGGCGATGCACTTGACCGAGTGCACATGCGGTGTCTCGTACACCTGCGAGGCTTCACCGGACCAGATACGCAGCTTGAGGTCGCGACCGATGCTGGCGAAGCCGCCTTGCACCGTGGCGCAGCCGTTGGAAATGCGCTCGTGCGCCTGTTCCACATGCCGGGCCAGGGAGAAGTCGTCTACCCGGTGGAAGGCGGCAGCGGCCGTGGCGCATACGCTGAACAGGTATTCCTCGTCGGCGGAAATGCCTTTGATGGCGTTGTCATGCATCGACACTTCGCAGACGAACTCGGCCTGCCCCTGGGCATCGCGTTTGAAGATCAGCGCCTCGCCGGTGTAGGTTCCCACCGCCGCGTGGGCCACGCCGTGCCGGGTGAACGCCGTGGCGCAATTGAGCGGTGAGCGATGCTGGTGGATCAACCGGCCAGTCACTGCGTCGTAGACCTGCCCCATTTGCCCGCCGGTGAGCATTTCCTCGCCGAAGGGCAGCAGGAAATTGCACAGGCTGCCGATCAAGGTGCTGGGCTGACCATCGATCAGCAGCTTGCCGGCATCGCCGATGGCATAGGTGTGGCCGTTGTGAATGGAGACCGCGTTGAGGCTGATGGCGTGGTCGATGCCCTCCAGGTCCCAGGTGTCGGCCGTATGGTCCCAGACCGCATAGGTGGAGCCGAAGGTGACGAAGGCGATGCGCTCATCGCCCAGGAACGCGCAACTGCGCGGCCAGATGATGCTCGGCAGGGAACTGTGCGCCAGGCGCGTCAGGGTGCCAGCCTCGTAGCGCCACAGTACCACCGAGCGGTCGTAGCTCAGGCTGATCAGCCAACCCTTGCGCTGGTCCCACACCACACGTTTCACCCCGGCGGCATGGGCCTGCAGGCGGGTGGTGCCGCTGGCGTCGATGACAGTCAGGCGGCCTTCGTCGTCGCCGGCGAAGATGGTGCCGTCGCTGGCCAAGGCGACGGTGTCGGTTTCCACGCCGCCCAGGTCGATGCGCTCCACTTGCTCGCCGGTCTGCACGTTCCAGCGGCGAATGGTGCCGTCGTCGCTGCTGGATACCAGTTGCTGGCCGTCGGCACTCCAACTGATGGAAATCACGTCGGCGCTGTGGCCTTCGAGGGTGCGCAGGCAGGCACCGGTTTCAGCCTCGAACAGGCGAATGGTGTGATCCCGCGAGCACGTGGCGATGCGGTCGCCGGCCGGGTTGAAGGCGGCCATCTCGACGTCGTCGCGGTGACCGACGAGCGCCGCCTTCAGGCGCATCGACGGCACTTCCCAGACGCGCGCGGTGTAGTCGCTGCTGGCGGTGACCAGGCGCGTACCGCTGGCGTTGAAGGCACATTGATTGGCCAGGTGATCGTGAAACACCCGGTGCAAGGCTTGTTTACGCTGCGCATCCCAGAGGATGACCTGATTGTCGTAACCGGCAGTGGCAACGTATTGCTCGGCAAAACTGGCGATGCCGCTGATGGGGGCAAAATGTTTCATCGCAACTTTTCCTTAAGCTGAACGATCCAGACCCAAATTGATGTCGTGGTTCTTCTTGGCGATTTTCGCGGCCAGGTAATGGCGGTTGTGCTCGGTCAGGAACACGCCGGTGGAAATCACTTCGTCCACCTGGATGCCGTGCTTTCTGAGGGTGGAGACCTTGTCGGGGTTGTTGGTCATCAGCCGGCAACGGGTGATGCCCAGGCCGCGCAGCATGCCGGCGGCGATGGCGAAGTCGCGGCCATCCTCGGGCAGGTCGAGGCGGCGATTGGCCTCGAAGGTGTCCAGTCCGGTGTCCTGCAGGCGGTACGCATCGAGCTTGGCGTACAAGCCGATGCCGCGTCCTTCCTGGCGCAGGTACAGCAGCACGCCGCCTTCGTCGGCCATGCGCTCGAGCGCTTCGTTCAATTGCGCGCCGCAGTCGCAGCGGTGCGAACCGAAAATATCGCCGGTCAGGCACTCGGAGTGAATCCGCACCAGCGGCGCCTGCTGGGTGACGTCACCGACCACGATGGCGATGTGTTCTTCGCTGGGCGAAAACCCTTCGAAGGACACGAAATTACCGACCTTGCCCCCCTGGAGGATGGGGATGTCCACGGTATTTTTAACTTTATAGATTGGCATACGAGCAACCCTCTTCTGATCACACTGCATGACGGGCCCTTGTCACTACACGCTTTCAGCGAGACGAAAACCCATGACGTAGATATCCCTTGGAAACTTTCCATGGCGCCGGGTGGTGCGGGCCAGATCGCGAAACCGCGAGTAGCTGCCGCCGCGGGCGACTCGATGGGTGCCGACGGCCGTCACCAGGTCGTCTTCGATGGCCGCACCGCCGGGATAGGCGTGGTAGTCATCGGCGACGAACTCTTCGACGTTGCCTGCCATGTCCAGGCAGCCAAATGGCGAAGCGCCATTGGCGAACAGACCCACCGGGGTGGTGGTGAACACGCCGAGTTCAGCGGTGTTGGCGTGATCGGGCAGGAAGTCTTCGCCCCAGGGGTACTGAAGGCCCTGCGGCCCTGCTGCGGCGTACTCCCATTGCGCTTCGCTGGGCAGATGGAACGCGCGCCCGGTCTTGGCCGACAGCCACTCGATGTAGCACTGCGCGTCTTCGACGCTGATGCCGGACACCGGATGGTTGGCGCGTTCGAGCGGGTAGCGCCCGAGGAACCAGTCGGTCGGGATACGCGGCGCTTGGGAATCGAGCAGAAACGCTTTGTATTCCAGGTTGGTGACCGGGTAACGACCGATCTTGTAGGCGGGCAAGTCGACCGCGTGCCGAGGGGTTTCCTTGGCGATCCAGTCCGGGTCCAGGTTCAGGTCGGCCAACGACTGCATCACCGCCGGCAACCGTTCGCAGGCCAGGCCGATCTGCGCCGTGGCTTCAGGCACCAGCACCATGTTCGGGGCCAGCGGATTGAGGCGCGGATCGCCCACACTGGCGAGGATCTGTCCGGCCGTGTAGCGATAGGCGAGCGCGCAGTCCTGGCTTTCCAGCGAATCGACCCAGTGCGCCACCCCACCGGCAACCAGTGCGCCGAAACTGTCCGCCGAAAGGTTCAGCGTGCGGTTGGGGGTGAAGGACGCTGGCAGGCCAAGCAATTCGCGATCCGACAACTGTGGGTTGGCTCGACGCAACGTCTCGGGAGAATGAAAACTCATGAGTCCCATGGAGCTACTCCGTTTTTTGTTATAGGCGCGCGTTACAGCGTGCACACCAGCCCGGTCTGCAAACAGTTGTCTTTGAACACGTCCCAGAAGCCGGGCGTGTACTTTTGCTCGTCCGCCTTGAGCAACAGCGGCTTCTGCCACCGCAAGGAACTGAACCCGGCGTTCTTCGCCGCGCGTTCATAGTCGGCACGTCCCCAGCGATAAAAGGTGAATGGACTCGGCGGCTGGGTAACGAACTCGGCCTGGTGGCGATAACCGGGTCCCCAGGGTTCTTCGGTGCGGACATTCACGCCGTAGGACGTGAAGTTGCCAAGGCCCAGTTCGAAGTCGGGCTCCACGGTATAAGCCACTAAAGTGCCACCGGTCGAAAGATTGGCGGCGACGCACTTGAACATCTTCTCCAAGTCGTCGAGGGACGAGGCGTAGTTGAACAGCCACGCCGCCACCACCATGTCGAAGTTACCGAGCTTTTCCATCTTCGAGGCATCGCGAACATGGAATTCGAGGTCGTCACCAGTGCGCGCGGACTCTTCCCTGGCGAGGTCGATCATCTTTTGCGAGATGTCCACCCCGACCACCTTGCGCGCCCCGCGCTGGCGCAGTTGACGGCCGAAATAGCCGAAGCCGCAGGCCACGTCGAGGATCGACTTGCCGTGCACGTCCCCGACCATATGAAGAATCGTGCGAACTTCCACCTCGCGCTGGGCGGCAGTATCGGTAAAGCTCTCGAACAGCCCGCCAATCACATTGTATTCGGCGCTTTCCAATGTCATTTCACTCTCCTTAGTGGTTGGAAAACAGTGTTCTATGCACCCTGTTAGTTCCAGCACCTGTGCAAGACAATAAAAACCATAAGTGCCGCGAATAGGGTTATCCGCAGGCGGCACGAATGCCAATTCTTTGTTCGCATCCAGACTATTCGCGCGACGAATAACGCACTTGGAAAGTTCCTATACCTTTAGGATTATGAATAAAAAAAGGCGCACTTCGAACGAAGGCGCCAGGCGCATTGACGTGGGCAAAAAGCTGAATTTAGAGCGAGCCTGTCGGATTGGGTTAGTTGTAAAGATAAAAACCGCTGACGCTGAATTGATTCACGCTGAGTTCATTGCTCATTCGCCACACGCATGATCATCTGGCGCAACCACGTATGCGCCGTGTCGGATTCGCGGCGCGGGTGCCAGATCATCTTGAAGTCGAACTGGGGAATGTCGAACGGGGGTTCGAACAGGCGCAGCCGACCGTCGCGCTCGACACTGTCCAGGCTTCGCCGCGCCACGGTCAGAATCAGGTCGGTGCCGGCGATCAGGTCGCTGGCCACGCTCCAGTGCGGCAACGCCACGCTGATCTGGCGTTGCACGCCCAACTTGCTCAGGGCGCGGTCGACCTCGTTGTCGTTGCCGGCGCGCATGGCCACCAGCACATGGGGCCGTTTCAGCCAACCGTCGAGGTCGGCGATGCCCTTCTCGGGGATGCTGGAGGAGTCCGCCACGCAGACGAAGCTTTCGGAAAACAAGGTGTGCTGGCGCAATTCGTCCGACTGTTTGCCAGGGAATACCCCCAGCGCCAGATCCACTTCGCTCTCTCGCACATCGGCCAGCATCGACTCCCGACTGGCCTGACTGACCAGCAATTCCACGCCCGGCGCCATGGCCCTGAACGCCCGGGTCAGCCCCGGCAACAGTACACGCGAGCCGTAATCGGACATGGCCAGGCGGAACACGCGCTTGGCTTTGGTGGGGTCGAATTGCGGCGGCTCGAACAGCGTGCCGATCTGTCCCAGCGCGTCGTTCAGCGGATGCAGCAGTTCGGTCGCCCTGGCCGTCAACTCCAGGTGACCGCCGCGGCGGATCAGCAACGGGTCATCGAACAGTCGGCGCAAGTGCGCCAAGGCATGGCTCACGGCAGGTTGGCTTTTATGCAAACGGGAGGCAGCGCGGGTGATGTGCTTTTCGACCAACAGTGCCTGCAAGGTCACCAGAAGATTGAGGTCGATACTTCGAAGATTATTCATCCGTTGAATACCATCCGTTGGTTATACGAATTTCCATTCCCTCTATTCATATTTCAAAATCAAGTCCAAAACAACCACTGATGAAGCGATAGCCAATGACCACTCCTCTTTCGATGTCTACCGCGATGCTTGTCGGCGCAGCCATAGCCGCAGGCGCAGTCGTGCCGTTCCAGGCCGCAGCCAATGCGGCGTTGGGACGCGCCGTCGGTCATCCCTTATGGGCCACGGTGGTGTCGCTGATCATCAGTTTGATAGCCATTGCGCCGGTACTGCTGGCGCTGCGTGCACCCGCACCTCAACTCGGTGCCGCCACCAGCCTGCCGTTGTGGGCCTGGGTGGGGGGGATTGCCGGGGTGATCTACATCACCGCCGCATTGTTGTTATCCCCGCGCATGGGCACGACCAGTTTCATGGCCTGCGTCATTGGCGGCCAATTGCTCACCTCGCTCATCATCGACCATTTCGGTTTGATGGGGATGCCGACCAAACAGGTCACGCTGTACCGAATACTGGGTGTGGCAATGATTTTCATCGGGGTGTTGTTGATTCAATTGTCCAGCGAAAGTGTGATCAAGGAATGATCTGCCCATGCGCAAGAAACTTGCTCTATTCGTCAGCCTAGTGCTGGTCATCGTTATCGCGGTGTACGCCATGCCAAACACCACGACGGCGCAGCAGGCCAGCGGCGAAGCGCCGGCGCCCACCAAAGTGCAAACCGTCCAGGCAAAGACCCAGTCGCTACCCAGTTATTTCGACAGCATCGGCAGCCTGGAAGCGGGCGAACAAGTGCTGGTCAGCGCGGAAGTGGGCGGCAAAGTCGAGGCGCTGAGTTTCGATTCCGGCCAGAGGGTTCAGAAAGGCCAGCGGCTGGTGACCCTCAACAGCGCGCCGGAGCGGGCCGAAGCCGATCATCAGCGGGCACTGGCGGCCAGGGCGCAAAAGCGTCTGCAACGCATCCGCCAACTGATCCCGGCAGGTGCAGTGGCCAAGGAAGACCTGGACAACGCCCAGGCCGACCTGGACGCGGCCAAGGCCATGCTGGCCAAAGTCGAGGCGGTGATCGCGCAGAAGACCATCACCGCGCCCTTCGCCGGCCAGCTCGGCATTCGCAAAGTGCATGTGGGCCAGTACGTGAACCCGGGAGACACCCTCGCCAGCCTGATCGACCTCAGCGAACTGCGGGTGAATTTCTCCCTCGATGAACACGCCAGCGCCCAGGTCCATCAGGGCCAGGCGGTGCTGCTGAGTTTCAGCGCCCTGCCCGATCAGACCTACTCCGCGCGCATCACCACCCTCGATCCGTTGCTCGACAGCACACGCATGACCCGCGTGCAGGCGATCCTGACCGAGGCGCCCCCCGCGCTCAGGCCCGGCATGTCGGCGGATGTGCGCGTGGTGCGCGCCTCTGCCGCGCCCGCCCTGGTGGTGCCGACCACCGCCATCGTCAGCAGCGCCTACGGCGACGTGGTGTACCGCATTACCCGCCACGAGCAGCGCGCCCAAGTGCATCGGGTCGCCGTGAAGACCGGTGCCCGCAGCGAGGGTTGGCGGGTGATCGCCGAAGGCCTCGAGCCCGGGGACGAAGTGGTGGAGGTCGGGCAGAACCGCCTGAGCGACGGGCAGGAGGTCCAACCTGTGCCCAGCCCTGCCCCGGTTCAAGCAGCCCGGCAAGGAGCGGCCCATGCACTTCACTGATCTGTTTCTGCGCCGGCCGATCCTCGCCCTGGTGGTCAATGCCTTCCTGGTCCTCGCCGGCCTGCTGGCCCTCAACAACCTGCCGGTGCGTCAGTACCCGCTGCTCGACAGCGCCACGGTGACGGTGACCACCGAATACCCCGGCGCCTCCGCCGAGCTGATGCAAGGTTTCGTCACCCAGCCGATCGCCCAGGCCAGCGCCACCATCGAGGGCGCCGACTACATCAGCTCCTCCACCAAGCAGGGCCTGAGCACGGTGCAGGTGCGGCTCAAGCTCGGCGCGGACACCACCAAAGCGCTGTCCGACGTGATCGCCAAGGTCAGCCAGGTCAAGTACAAGCTGCCGGAGAAAGCCTATGACCCGGTCATCGAACAGTCGGCTGGCGACTCCACGGCGGTCGCCTACGTAGGCTTCTCCACCACAACACTGTCGCTGGCGCAGTTGACCGACTACCTGTCCCGGGAAGTGATTCCCAGCCTGTCCGGCATCGACGGCGTGGCCAAGATCCAGACCTTCGGCGGCCAGCAGTTGGCGATGCGCCTGTGGCTGGATCCGTCGCGCCTGGCCGCGCGCAACATCACCGCCGCAGAGGTGGCCCAGGCCCTGCGCGCGGAAAACGTGCAGACCGCCCCCGGCAACCTCAAGGATGACCTGACAGTCACCAACATCCAGGTCGACACCGACCTCAAGAGCATCGCGCAATTCCAGGACATGACCCTGCGCAGCGCCGGCAACGAACTGATCAAGGTCAAGGACATCGGCACCGTCGAGTTGGCCGCCGCCAGCCGCGAAACCAGCGCGCTGATGGACGGCAAACCGGCCGTGCACCTGGGCCTGTTCGCCGCGCCCGCCGGCAACCCGCTGACCATCGTCGAGCAGATCAACAACCTGCTGCCGGCGATCAAGAAGACCCTGCCGCCCGGCGTCGAGGCGGACATCGCCTTCGAGACCGCGTTGTTCATCAAGGCCTCGATCGACGAGGTCACCCGCACCCTGGTGGAAGCCTCGCTGATCGTCGCGGTGGTGATCTTCCTGTGCCTGGGCTCGCTGCGCACGGTGATCATCCCGCTGGTCACCATTCCGCTGTCGCTGCTGGGCGCGGCGGCGCTGATGTTCGCCTTCGGCTTCAGCCTCAACCTGCTGACATTGCTGGCCATGGTCCTGGCCATCGGCCTGGTGGTGGACGACGCCATCGTGGTGGTGGAGAACGTGCACCGGCACATCGACGATGGAGCCTCGCCCTGGCAGGCGGCGCTGCTCGGCGCCCGGGAAATCGCCGTGCCGGTGATCACCATGACCCTGACCCTGGCGGCGGTGTATTCGCCCATCGCCTTCATCGGTGGGCTCACCGGTGCGCTGTTCAAAGAGTTCGCGCTGAGCCTGGCGGGCGCGGTGATCATCTCCGGCGTGGTGGCGTTGACCCTGTCACCGGTGCTGGCCGCGACGCTGATGAAAGCCCATTCGCCCAGCCGCACCGCCGCCTTTTCCGACGCCCTGTTCAGCAAAGCGCAGCAGTACTACGCGCGGGTGCTGGTCCAGGTGCAGCGCCTGCGTTGGGCCGTGGTGCTGGGCAGTGTGCTGATTCTGCTGGCGTTGCCGCTGCTGTACCTGCACGCGCAGCACGAACTGGCGCCGTCCGAAGACCAGGCCTCGATCCTCACGGTGATCAAGGCGCCGCAGTACGCCAACCTGGCGTACAGCGAGCGCTACGCCGCCGAACTGGACGACGCATTCAAGGACATCCCCGAGGTGATCAGCCGC
Source organism: Pseudomonas sp. SC11 (assembly GCF_047039205.1). NCBI lineage: Bacteria > Pseudomonadati > Pseudomonadota > Gammaproteobacteria > Pseudomonadales > Pseudomonadaceae > Pseudomonas > Pseudomonas sp. SC11. Next base: position 4,017,959 of record NZ_CP178183.1, read on the forward strand.
TGGATCATCAACGGCACCGACGGTCCGGCCAACGGCTTCGCCGGTGTCAACCTGAGCCGGTGGGATGAGCGTTCACGCACGGCGGCCACGATCCAGGGCGATCTGCAAGCGCGTGTCGGCGACATCCAGGGCACCAGCCTCTTCGCCTTTCAACTGCCCCCCCTGCCCGGCTCCACCGGCGGCCTGCCGGTGCAGATGATCCTGCGCGCCAGCGCCGATTTCGAGGATGTGTACAGCGCCATGGACAGCCTCAAGCGCAAGGCCCGGGACAGTGGGCTGTTCGCCACCCTGGACAGCGACATCGAGTTCGACAGCCCCAACGTCGATCTGCATGTCGACCGCGACCGGGCCAATGCCCTGGGCATCTCCATGCAGGCCATCGGCGATTCACTGGAAACCTTCCTGGCCGAGGGCTACACCACCCGCTTCGCGTTGCAGGGCCGCTCCTACGACGTGATTGCCCAGAGCACCCAGGGCGCCCGCTCGACGATCGAGGCGCTGGGCCAACAGTACGTGCGCAGCCGCAGTGGCGAGCTGGTGCCGCTGTCGGCCGTGGTGCGCGCCGAGACCACCACCAAACCGAACACCCTCAAGCAGTTCAACCAGCAGAATGCCATCACCCTGCAAGCCGTCCCGGCGGCCGGCGTGAGCCTGGGCGACTGCATCGCCTTCCTGCAACGCGAAGCGGCGAGCCTGCCGGACGGCTACAGCATCGACTGGTCCGGTGAAAGCCGCCAGTACGTGCAGGAAGGCAGTTCGCTGGCGCTGGCCTTCGTCATGGCGATCATCGTGATCTACCTGCTGCTGGCCGCGCAGTTCGAGAGCATGCTCGACCCGCTGATCATCCTGGTCACGGTGCCGCTGTCCTTGCTCGGCGCGCTGATCCCGCTGGCGATGGGCTTCGCCACGGTCAACATCTACACGCAGATCGGGCTGGTGACCTTGATCGGACTGATCAGCAAACACGGCATCCTGATGATCGAATTCGCCAACGAACTGCAGGTACGCGAGCGTCTGGACCGCATCAGCGCCATCGAAACCGCGGCGCAGATCCGCCTGCGGCCGATCATCATGACCACCGCCGCCATGGTCTTCGGTTCGCTGCCGCTGCTGCTGGCCAGCGGTGCCGGTGCCAACAGCCGGCATTCGCTGGGCATGGTGATGGTCTGGGGCATGCTCATCGGCACGCTGTTCACCCTGTTCGTGCTGCCGGCGCTCTATGCCTTGCTGCCAGCGCGCCGGGTGAAGGCTCAGCCCGCGCTCGCCGCGCCTAGCCCTTGCCCTTGCCCGCCAGCGACGGGGCACGGCGCTCGCCCAGGCGACTGAGCCACACCGACGCCAGGATCACCGCGCCGCCGATGAACAAGCGCCCCAGCGGTTCGTGCTGGTTCCAGATCAGCAGGTTCAGCAGCAGCCCCACCGGTACGTGCAGATTGTTCATCACCGCCAGGGTGCCGCCGGAGACCAGGCAGGCGCCCTTGTTCCACCAGTACAGCCCCAGCGCCGTGGGGCACAGGCCGAGGAACAGCAGCACCAGCCATTGCACGTCGGTGCTCGGCAGGCGCTGGGTATTGCCGAACGCCAGGAACGCCGGCAGCACCACCATCAGCGCACCCAGGTAGAAATAGCCGAAGCGCCGGTAGTGCGGCAGATCGCTCGGGTGCCGGGCGATCAGGTGACGGTACAGCACCTGGCCAGCGGCGTAGGTGAAGTTGGCCAGTTGCAGCAGCAGGAAGCCGCCGAAGAACTCGCCGCTGATGCGGTCGAAGCGGATCACCGCCGCACCGGCCACGGCCACCAGCGCCGCGAGCAGTGCCCAGGCATTGAAGCGACGGTTCAAAGCGTCTTCGATCAAGGTCACGTGCAGCGGCGTGAGGATGGTGAACAGCAGCACCTCCGGCACGCTCAGCACGCGGAAACTCAGGTACAGGCAGACGTAGGTGATGCCGTATTGCAGTGCGCCGATCAGCAGCATCGAACGCAGAAAACGCGGCTCGACCTGGCGCCAGCGGGTCAGTGGCAGGAACACAAGACCGGCCAGCAGCACGCGCGCCAGCACGGCGAAGTAGCTGTCGACATGCCCGGCCAGGTACTCGCCGATCAGGCTGAAGGAAAACGCCTGGATCAGCGCGACGATAATCAGGTAGCCCATGGTTGCCTCTCGTGAATCAAGGCGGCGACCTTAGCCGTTAGTGTCGGTACGGGCAACCGTCGCGCAGGGCCGCAGCGCATAGGAATCTAGCGCTTGCGCATAGGCGCCCCGATGCAAATGATTCTCGATAGCAAGCTACAATGCCGTCCGTCGCGCGCCCGTTCGGGGTGCGTCTTGCAGGCACGGGGAGCAGAGATGACGAGGGGATGGCTGGGGGGCGTGTTCGGCGGGCTGGTGGCCGCAGGCGGAGCGATGCCGGCAAGCGCGCTCGAACGGGTGATGCTGGAAGACACCGTGGTGGTCAGCGACAAACTGGAGCAGTCGCGCGAGCGCCTGCCGGCCAGCCTCTCGGTGATCGACGCCACGACGCTGCAGAGCACGCCGGTGCAGTCGCTCGAACAACTGGTGCGGCGCACGCCCGGCTTCACCTTCCAGCCGTTCGGCCAGTCCGGCACGCAGTTGCCGGTGGTGCGCGGCCTCACCTCGAACGCCACGGCCTTTTCCAACTCGCTGCTGATGCTGGTGGACGGCGTACCGGTGTTGCGCGGGCAAGGCTTCGACAACGACCTGGTCGGCGTCGAGCGCGTGGAGATCCTGCGCGGACCGCAGTCGGCGCTGTACGGACGCAACGCCGAAGCCGGGGTGCTCAGCGTGTTCACCCGCCAGCCGGACGCCGCCGACTACGCGCGGCTGGACACCACCCTGGGCAGCCGCGACAAGCGCACCGTCAGCGCCGACCTGAGCACGGCGCTGATCGAGGGCACGCTGTACGGCGGCGTGGCCGGCCAGTGGACGCGCCAGGACGGCTACCTGGACGACGATTTCGCCGGCGGCAAGGCCGACGACCGCGAGCGCCAGAGCGGGCGTCTGACCCTACGCTGGACGCCGGATGAATTCACCGACGCGACCCTGCGCTACAGCGCCCTGAAATACCGTGACGAGGCCTCGCAGTGGGGCAGCCGCCAGGGTCGCGACCGGGCGGTGAATGCCGGGCTGGCCGGACGCAACCACTCCAGCGGCGACACCTGGTCGCTGGACCTGCGCCGCGCCCTGTCCGACACGGTCGAGCTGCGTTCGATCACCGCGCGCAGCGTGTTCGACGACCGCCTGCGCCAGGACACCGACTTCCAGCCCCGCGACCTCATGCACCTGGCCCGCGACTACCACTTCGAGACCCTCAGCCAGGAACTGCGCCTGAGCGGCGAGCAAGGGCACAGCCGCTGGCTGCTGGGGCTGTATGCCGACCGCGAGGATCACAGCCTGGACTACGAGCAGAAACTGCCGATGGCGCTGACCCGCACCCAGGCCGACCTGGGCGGCAACACCGCCGCCGTCTTCGGGCAGTGGCTGCAGCCGCTGTCCGAGGCGTGGACGCTGACCTTGGGTGGGCGCTACGAATACGCCCGCGCCTGGATCGATCCGGCCAGCAACCGCAACCAGTCGGACAGCTGGCAACACTTCACGCCCAAGGTCGCGCTGCAATACGCCCTGAGCGACGACGCCCAGGTGTACCTGAGCTACACCCAGGGCATGCGCGCCGGCGGCTTCAACGCCTTCGCCAGCAACGCCGGCAACCCCGCCTACGACCCGGAGCGGGTGAACAGCTACGAAATCGGCGTCAAAGGCCTGAGCGTCGATCAGCGCCTGCGCTACTCGGCAGCGCTGTACCACATGCAGGTGCGCGACATGCAGGTGCAGCAGTTGGTGCAACAGGGGCTGGTGTACATCACCAACGCGGCGTCGGCCACCTCCACCGGGCTGGACCTGGACCTGGAATACCTGCTTGGCGAGCGCTGGACGCTGACCGCCGCGCTGGGCCTGAACCGCACGCGCTTCGAGCGTTTCAGCGAGGGGCTCAACGACTACAAGGACCACCGCAACCCCTTCGCCCCGGACCTCACCGTCCACTTGGGCCTGCGCTACGACGCCGATGGCGGCTGGTACGTGCAAGGTGGCCTGAGCGCCGTGGGCAAGATCTATCTGGATGCAGCCAATCGCTACCAGCGGCCCGGTTACGGGCTGGTGGACGTGAGCGGTGGGTATCGGTTTGGCCAGTACACGGTCAGCGCCTATGTCGACAACCTGATGGACAAGCGCTATGACGCGCAGGGCCTGCTCAACGGCGCGGTGACCGTCTACAGCCCGCCGCGCGAAGTGGGCGTGAGGCTCAGCTTCGAGTTGTAGAGCCCCGGACTCCCCCCGCACCGCGCCCACAAAAGCCTGAGCTGCGCCCCAAAAGTGGACGGGTGTCCAACATTTGGGGCGCAGCTCAAATCTCGGTGGGAGCAGCGTTGTGTCTCGATTGGACCGCACAGCGCTCCCGGCCAGGGCGGCGGCGAAGCTAAATAGCTCAGGCCGCTGCCCGCCGATCCCTCAGCGCTTCTTGCCGAAAATCGACTTTGGCGAGCGCCCGAAATAGCGGGTGAACGCCACGGTGAAATTGTTCGGGTACTTGTACCCCACCTGCCACGCCGCCTGCGCCACTTGCTGCCCGGCTTCCAGCAGGGTCATGGCCTTGCGCATGCGCAGTTCCAGCAGCATACGCGCCGGGGTGGTATCGAACAGGTAGCGGAAGCCCTCCTTGAGCTTGTGCTCGTTCATGCCAACCGCCGTGGCCAGGTAATCCACGGTCAGCGGCTTGTCCAGTTGCTCGCACAGCAGGTTGCGTGCGCGCTCGATGCGCTGGATGTCACACGTGCTCAGCGCCGACGTGCTGCTCTGCTGCGGCGCCAGCAGGTTGAACTGCTCGGCCAGCAGGCTGAGGGTGTGGATGTGCAGGTCCAGGCGATGGGCCGGGTCCAGCCCGCCCGGTTGCAGGTAGCGCACCAGCGCAGCGGCATGGGCCTGGGCGGCCTGGGAGCTGCGGCGAAAGTCCAGGCGATGCAGGCGACCGCTGCCCAGCACCTCGGTCGCCCGCGCCTCGCCGACGTACTTGCACAACGTGGCATGGTCGATCACCACGCGCAGTTGCGAAGCGGTCTCGTTGGCCTGGTAGCGCCGCTCGCCCGGCGTGGCCCGAAAGGCGGTGATGGTGGTGTGCCCGGCCTCGAAGGCCAGGGTGCTGCCGTCCTGGCCGATGAAGCCGGATTTTCCCTGCAAGCCCACGGTGACCACCATCACATGGCCGTCGTGCGGACCACAGGTCTCTTCTACCAGCGTGCGCGTGGGGTGGTAGTGCAGTCGGCCCAGGGACAGCCCCTGCTCCAGTTGCAGCAGGTCGGTGTGGCACTGCCCGTAGGTCTCGTCCAGTTGCAGGCGCAGACGCCCGTCGCTGCTCACCGAACGGTGGCGGGGTTGATCCAGGCCCAGGCGGGAAACGGCATTGGTCGTGTTCATCAAGACATCCCTGAGGGTCGGCGGCCATCGCGCCGCATAGAAACGGCTCCGGCTCGCATACTTTACGTGAATGATTCTCATTTAATATATATCACCCTTTTCGCCGATTCGGCCATGCCCCGTTTCGTTTCAGACCCGTGACCTGCCCAAAGGCGCGGGTCAGCCCACGACAGGACGTTAACGTGACCCGACACGCCCCCCGCCCTCACCCGGCGCCCCTGGACCTCACCACCGCTCATCCGCTGCAGCCCAGCTGGGACCTGCAACTGGGTGGCCTGGGCGCCGACGCCCTGCACCTGGCCCTGGAACACGGCCTGTTCGACCACCTGCAACAGTTCAAGCCCGCCACCCAGTTGGCGCAGCACCTGGACTGGCACGCCGACAGCACCGGCTACTTCCTCGAACTGCTGTGGAGCCAGGGCCTGCTTGAGCGCGATACCCAGCACCCAGCGCACTACCGCAACCGCCCGCTGGCCGACCGTCACCTGCGCAGCGACGGCGCCAGCTACTGCGGCGATGCGCTGATGTTCCGCCATCGCGTGCTGCGCGAGACCGGCGCGCAACTCGACGACTACCTGCGCAATGGCCTGCCCCGGCGCACGCCGACCAGCGTCCAGCTCGACCAGGCCTGGGCCAATGCCGCCCGCCTGCAGATCGCCCAGGAGCAGCGCGCGGTCACCTGCGACAGCGCCTGCGCGTTGCTGGCCAGCCTGCCGGAATACCCGCGCCTGCGCCGCTTGCTCGACCTCGGCGGCGGTCCCGGCCTGGTGGCCATCGCCCTGGCCCGGCAGTTGCCGGCGCTCAGCGGCACCGTGTTCGAGTACCCGCAAACGGCCGCGGTGGCCGCGCACAACATCGACGCAGCGGGCCTCAGCGCTCGCCTGCATGCGCAGGGCGGCGACCTCGACAGCGACGACATCGGCCGCGGCTACGACCTGATCTGGTGTTCCTCGGTGCTGCACTTCGTCCGCGACCTGCCGGCCACCTTGCAGCGCCTGCACGCCGCCCTGGCCCCCGGCGGGCTGCTGGTGTGCTGCCAGGCCGAAGTGCCCCAGGCCCGCGCGGCCGCCGCGCAGGTGCTGCCGTACTACCTGCACATGCGCCTGCAGGGCCGCCACGTGCTGGCCGAAGGCGAATTGGCGCGCCAGCTTCAGGACAACGGCTGGTGCGGCGTGGAGCAGATCGACGGGGTCCGCTACCCGGTCACGCCGGTCACCGCCGTGATCGCCCGCAAGGCCAAGGAGTGATGCCATGACCCGCGCCCGCCTCACTGCGCTGCAACTGCTGTTCGGCTGGCTCAACCTGGCCCTGGCGGTGCCGAGCATCTACCTGATGTTCGGCCTGCCACTGGTGATGCGCCAATACGGCTGGAGCGGCACCGAGATCGGGCTGTTCCAACTGGCCGGGCTGCCGGCGGTGTTCAAGTTCCTGCTGGCGGTGCCGGTACAGCGCGTGCGCCTGGGCCGTGCCCCCCTGCAACGCTGGCTGCTGGTGCTGAGCGTGGCGCTGATCGGGCTGTACGCGCTGATCGCCCGCGACAACCTCATCGACCAGCGCCTGGCACTGTTCGCCATGACGTTCGCCATCAGCCTCATCGCCACCTGGATGGACATCCCGCTCAATGCCCTGGCCGTGCACTGGCTGCCGCGCCGCGAGCAGGTGCGCGCCGGCAGCATTCGCGCCGCCGCGCTGTTCGTCGGTGCCATCGTCGGCGGCGGCGCGATGCTGCTGGTGCAGGCGCGCCTGGGCTGGCAGGCGCCGTTCGCGATCATGGGCACGGCGCTGGGGCTCGGCGTGCTGGTGCTGCTATGGGTCGGACGACGCTTGCCCAGCGCGCCCGCGCAGCCCTCGGCGGCGCCCGGGGTGATGGCCGACTGGGCGAGTTTCTTCAGCCAACCGGCCGCGCGCCAGTGGACCTGGCTGCTGCTCAGCGCATTTCCGTTCATCGGCGCGGCCTGGCTGTACCTCAAGCCACTGCTGCTCGACCAAGGCCTGGCCCTGGAGCAGGTGGCCTGGGTGGTCGGCATCGCCGGTGGCGCCCTCGGTGCGCTGGCCAGCCTACTCGGCGGTCGGCTGATCGGCGTGCTGGGCACCGCGCGGGCCATCGTCCTGTACCTGTCGAGCGCCCTGCTCGCCCTGCTGGTGCTGGGCCTGGCGGTATGGCTGCGGCTGGGTACGGCGTGGCTGATCGCCGGCGCACTGCTGCTGGCCGTGGGCATGGGCGCCGTGTCGGCCTTGATGTTCGGCCTGACCCTGTTCTTCAGCCGCCAGCAGCGCAGCGCCAGCGACTACGGCCTGCAATCGAGCCTGTTCGTCATCACCCGCCTGGCAGCGCCGGTGCTCGCCGGCCTGCTGCTCGACCGCCTGGGCTACGGCGGCCTGCTCGCCAGCCTGTGCGGCGGATTGCTGCTGGCCCTGCTGCTGGCCTGGCGGGTGCGCCACAGCATCGCCCGCCGCACCGACGCCTTGCTGCACACCCCCGATGACGCCGCCCCCGGTGTCACCGCCATCGCTCTGGAGGGCAAACCATGAAGCCACACCGCTACGGCATCTGCCTGATCAGCCGCGACCCCGCGCTGCGGGCCGATGTCAGCGCCGTGCTCGACCGGCTCAACCACTGGTTGGGCCATGAGACCCCGTTGGCCAGCCAGCATTGGCCGGACGCGCACCTGGACAGCCTGTACCGCCAGGTGGCGGGCCAGGCCGAGGCGTACCTGCGCCAGCAAGCCGGCGAAGGCGCCCTGGCGCTGGAACTGCTGGCCTTCGACGACCTCGCCCAGGCCCACGCCGCGCTGCCCTCGGCCTGCCCATGCGACCACGTGCTGCTCGACACCCGCCATCTGCCCCAGCAACCCGCACACGACCCGCTGCACGCGCTGCTCGACGCTCAACCCCAGGCCCGGCGCTCGCCCAGCAGCGCCGTGCTGTTGTGCGACCCGCAGCACCTGCAGCATTGGCTCGAACGGCTGGGTGGCAACCGCCTGCTGCGCGTGCCCCACCCCGACCCGGCCCTGCGCCGCGCCGACCTGCTGCGCCTGTTCGTCGACCACCTGGAACACGCCTACTGCAACCGCCTGCTGGCCCGTACCACACTGCAGACCAGCGAGCCGGTGGCGCTGGCCCGCGACATCCAGCAGCGCATGACCCAACGCTGGGGCCAGGCCTGGGACTGCCATTTTTTCACCGGCTCCATGGTCGCCGGCTTTCTCGACTCGCTCGGCGAGCTGCTGCGGCCCACCGCCTGCGGTTTCCACAGCGCCTGCAACGAGCACGCCCTGGCGGTCAGCGCCCTGGCCGGCTGGCAGTTGTACCAGCGCGCCTATGTGATCGTGATGACCTCGGGGATGCTCGACGAGATGCGCGGCACCCTGGCCAATCTCAAGCGCGCCGGTGCGCCGGGCCTGGTGATCTGCGCCGACTCGCCCGAATCGGTGTGGTTCGCCTTCCAGGGCAGCCTGGACGCGGACAACGACGGCCACCAGGTGATCGCCGCCCGTGGCCTGTGGCAGCGCTTCATACGCCGTCCCGACGAAGCCCCGGCCTGTGTCGAACAGGCCTTCGAGGCCCTGGCGCAGCGCCCGGCACCGACCTTCCTGTTCGCCACCCAAGCGGTGCTGGAGTCGCGCGCGGCGGTGGATCAGCCCGCGCCACCCGCGCCCACCGAACCCGCCGCCCATGGCCTGAGCGCGCAGCAGCAGGCCAGCCTCGAACAACTGCTGGAGGTGCTCAACCACGCCCCTTCGCGCGTGCTCTGGCAATGTGGCCGGCTCGACGCCCGCGAGCGCCAGCGCGTGGTCGAGCTGGCCCGGCGCAGCGGCATCGCCCTGGCCGACAGCCTCGTCGCCCCCGGCAGCGTGTGCGCCTATCAGGACCAGGAACCGGTGGCCAACTACCTCGGTCCGCTGTCGATGTACGGCTTCAGCCGCCGTGTGCATGCCTTTCTCGAGCAGCCCGAGGACACGCCGGACAAGCCCTGGCTGGTGTTCGTCAAAAGCAAGATCGACCAGTCGGCCACGCCCTACTCCGAAGGCCGTCTGCAACGCCTGTTCCACATCGTGCAGATCAACCGCCAAGCCGAGCACATCGCGCCGTTCTGCGAGTTGCCGGTCACCCTCGGCCTGGACACCGTGCTCGACTACCTCGAACCGCGCCTGGCCGTCCCGCCGACGCTGCTCAAGGCGCGCCGCGAACGCTTGCAGCGCCTGCAACGCACCCGCGAAGTGCTGCCCAGCGATCAGATCGAAACCCTGCCGATGACGCCCAACTTCTTCTTTCACCGCCTCGGCCAACTGCTCGGCGAGATGATCGAGCGCGACGGCTACCGTTATACCGGCGTCTTCGACGTTGGCCGCTGCAGCCTCTCAGCGCTGCGCAACCTGCCGCGCACCGACGCCGGTTTTTCCGGCTGGTACGGCCGGGCACTGATGGGCGATGCGCTGGTGTCGCTGCCGTACATCGCCCGCAACGACGGCCGGCATGTGCTGGCCTTCATCGGCGACGGCGCCCGCGCGCTGGTGCCGGACATCGAGCAGCGCCTGGCCATGAGCTTGGCCAGCGCCGCCGATGGCGCCCAGCGCAACGTCACGGTGATGTACCTGGCCAACGGTGTGCTGTCGATGATCCAGACCTACCTGGACAAGCGCTACGCCTGCCACGGCGCCAGCCAGGTCAACGTGCCCCTGGCCGACGGGCCGCTGTGGCAGGAGCGCGCCTTCGGCCCGATCAGCATCTGCCGCGCACGCCTGCTGCACTTCTGCCCCGACACCCTGCGCCAGGCGCTGAGCGCGCCGGGACGCCTGAACTTCTTCGACGTCTGGCTCGGCCACAACTCCGAGGGCGATGGCTTGAGCCTGGTCTCGGAAACGGCCTGGAGCCGCCTGAACATGGAAAACTGCTGATGAAATTCGGATTCATTGCCCACCCCACCTCCACCGGCCTGCTGCATCAGGTCAAGCTGGTCGACCTGCTCGACCGCACCTTGGAAGAACAGGCCTGGGGCTACCAGCGCGAACGCTGGCAGCGCCGCAACCTGGTGCCGTTCATCGACTTCGGCCGCATCGTCAGCGCCTGTGGCGCCGAGTGCTCGGGGATGCTGCAGTTCATGCCGCTGACCGCCGAGCAGATGCTGCGCCAGCCACGGGCCATCGCCGAGCGCGTGCTCCAGGGCGTGGCCGCGCTCAAGGCCGAAGGCGCCGAGCTGGTGGGCCTGGGCGGCTTCACCGCGATCGTCGGCAACCGTGGCGTGGCCACCCTGGAGCAGGCTGACGTGGCCGTGACCACCGGCAACTCGCTGACCGCCTTCGCCGCCTATGCCAACCTGATGGACAGCCTCAGGTTGCTGGGCATCGCCGCCCAGGACGCTGAAGTGGCCGTGCTCGGCTATCCCGGCTCCATCGCCCTGGCCGTGGCGCGCTTGCTGGTCGAACAGGGCTGCCGCTTGCGCCTGGTGCACCGGGGCAATGCCCAGCAAGCCCAGGCGAATCTCGAATATCTGCCCAGCCAGTACCACGCTCTGGTCAGCCTGCACGACAACCTCGAAGACTGTTACGCCCAGGTGCGCTTCTACGTCGCCGCCACCTCCAGCGGCGGCCTGATCGACCCGCGTCGCTTGCTGCCGGGCTCGGTGGTGCTGGACGCCGCGTTGCCCAAGGACGTGATGGCCGTGGACCACCAGCGCCGCGACATCCTGCTGGTGGACGCCGGCCTGGTCTCGGCCAGCCCCGCCGTGCACCTGGGCCTGCGCAGCCTGGGCCTGGAGCCCAAGCGCAGCCTCAATGGCTGCCTGGCCGAAACCATGATCCTGGCCCTGGAAGGCCGCGCCGAGCCGTTCTCCCTGGGCCGCGAGCTGCCGGTGGACAAGGTGCTGGAGATCGGCCGCATCGCCGAGCGCCATGGTTTCAGCCCCTCGCCGATGACCTGCGAAGGCGAGGTGCTCGGCAGCGAGGCGTTCGACCGCCTGCACCGCCACCACCACCCGCGTCGCACCTTGCAAGCCCGCGATGCGCACGAGGAACCGCTGGCCCTGCGCCGCGAAGTGCTGAACAGCTTCGCCGATCACATCAACCCGGTGCTGCGCGAGTTCTACCAGTTCAACCATATCGAGCGGGTGTTCAGCCATGGCGAGGGCTGCTGGCTCACCGACCTGGACGGGCGACGTTTCCTGGATTTCGTCGCTGGCTACGGCTGCCTCAACACCGGGCACAACCACCCGGTCATCAGCCAGGCCCTGCAAGGCTACCTGCAGGCGCAGTTCCCCACCTTCATCCAGTACCTGTCGGCGCCGCTGCACGCCAGCCTGTTGGCCAAGCGCCTCGCGGCCCTGGCGCCGGGCGAGCTGAACCGGGTGTTCTTCAGCAACTCCGGCACCGAAGCGGTAGAGGCCGCGCTCAAGCTGGCGCTGGCGGCCAGCGACAAACGCTGCGTGCTGTACTGCGACAACGGCTACCACGGCAAGACCCTCGGCGCGCTGTCGGTGACCGGCCGGGCCAAGCACCGTACGCCGTTCGAGCCGCTGCTGCCACGCTGTGAAAGCCTGCCATTCGGCGACCTCCAGGCGCTGCGCACACGCCTGGAACGCGGCGATGTGGCCGCCTTCATCGTCGAGCCAATCCAGGGCGAAGGCGGTGTGATCCTGCCCCCGCCGGGCTACCTGGCCGGGGTCCGCGCGCTGTGCGACGAATTCGACTGCCTGTGGATCCTCGACGAGATCCAGACCGGCCTGGGCCGTACCGGCAAGCTGTTCGCCTGCCAGTGGGACGACACCGCGCCGGACATCCTGGTGCTGTCCAAGTCGCTGTCCGGCGGGCTGGTGCCGATTGGCGCCACGCTGTCGCGCGAGGCGGTGTGGCAGCGGGCCTACGGCGACATCGACCGCTTCGCCCTGCATACCTCGACCTTCGGCGGCGGAAACTTCGCCGCCGCCGCCGCCCTGGCCGCGCTGGACGTGCTGGAGCAGGACGACCTGACCGCCAATGCCGCCGAGATCGGCGCGCACCTGCAGGCCGGCTTGCAGCACCTGGTGGAGCGCTATCCGTTCCTGGTGGCGGTGCGTGGCCGCGGGCTGATGCTGGCCATCGAGTTCCAGCAGGATCTGCAGGGCGGCGTGCAGGCGTTGGTCAAGGAACTGGCCGGGCGCATCCCCGGCCAGGCCATGGCCACCTACCGCATGCTCTCCGGCGCTGCCCGCGCGCATCTCGAAGCGGCCGCCGAGGCGGTGGAGCAGAGCCTGGAGGACATGTTCGTGCTGCGCTTCATGACCAAGCTGTCCCAGGAGCATGGCGTGCTCACCTTCGTCACCGCCAACAACAACCGGGTGATGCGCATCCAGCCCCCACTGGTGCTCAGCCGCGAGGAGGCCGACCACTTCCTCGCCGCGTTCGCCGCCGTGTGCGAGGACTTGGCGACGTTCCAGTCGTAAGACCTTGGGTGAGGCATTCGGGGCTGCGCAGCAGCCCCCAACACGACCCAGCAGCACCGCCCACCGAACCCCATAGTTTTCCCGCGCTTTGCCATACGAATCGGCCCCACCAACGGATTGAATCGACGGTCACCGCAATTGAAAATGGTTCCAGTTCGTATCTACTGAATGGAAGAAAGCGATATGACCCTACCGCCTCTGGTCGAGCCCGCTGCCGAGCTCAGCCGCGAAGAAGTGAACCGCTACAGCCGCCACCTGCTGATTCCCGACATCGGCGTCATCGGCCAGCGTCGTCTGAAGAACGCCAAGGTGCTGGTCATCGGTGCCGGCGGCCTGGGCTCGCCGACCCTGCTCTACCTCGCCGCTGCTGGCATTGGCACGTTGGGCGTGATCGACTTCGACCGGGTCGATGTGTCCAACCTGCAACGCCAGGTGATCCACACCGTCGACAACCTGGGCGAGCTCAAGGTGGAAAGCGCACGCCAGGCCATCGCCCGCCTCAACCCACTGGTGAAGGTGCGCACCCACACCGAGCGCCTGGAAGCGGACATGGCCGTGGAGCTGTTCAGCGGCTACGACCTGATCCTCGACGGCACCGACAACTTCGCCACCCGCTACCTGGTCAACGACGCCTGCATCCTGGCCGACAAGCCCTACGTCTGGGGCTCGATCTTCCGCTTCGAAGGCCAGGCCTCGGTGTTCTGGGAAAACGCACCCGACGGTCGCGGCCTCAACTACCGCGACCTGTACCCCGAGCCGCCACCGCCGGAACTGGCGCCCTCGTGCGCCGAAGGCGGCGTGCTCGGCGTGCTCTGCGCGGCCATCGCCTCGATCATGGCCACCGAGGCGATCAAGCTGCTGACCGGCATCGGCGAGCCGCTGCTGGGCCGCCTGATGGTCTACGACGCGCTGCAGATGAGCTATCGCCAACTGCCCCTGCGGCGCCTGCCGCAACGCCAGGCGGTCACCGCCCTGGGCGACTACCAGGCGCTGTGCGGCCTGAACCGGCCGGCGGCCAGCGACGCACCGCGGGTGCCGGCGATCAGCGCGGTGCAGCTCAAGTCGCTGCAGGACGCCGGGCGCGCGCCGGTGATCATCGATGTCCGCGAGCCGACCGAATGGGACATCGTGCGCATCGACGGCGCCGTGCTCATGCCCAAGTCCGAGCAGGTGGCGGCGCAGATCGTCGAGCGCTACGGCCACGACACCGACCTGGTGATCACCTGCAAGTCAGGCATGCGCTCGCGCGCGGTGGCCGGCGACTTGCAACGCCTGGGCCACGGCAAGGTGCGCGACCTGGAGGGCGGCGTGCTGGCCTGGGTGCGTGACGTCGAGCCGGCCCTGCCGAGCTATTGAGGACAGCCACATGGTTCTGCGCATCAGCGCCCAGGCGCTGGCCGAGATTCAGCGCCTGGCCCGCGCCGCGCATCCGATCGAAGCCTGCGGCCTGATCGCCGCCGCCAGCGGCCAGGCCTTGGCCCAGCGCGTGGTGCCGCTGCGCAACCAGGCGGCCAGCCCGACCTGGTTCAGCTTCGATCCGCGCGAGCAACTGCAGGTCTGGCGCGAGCTGGACCAGCGCGACGAGGACTGCCGGGTGATCTACCACTCGCACACCGCCAGCGAAGCCTGGCCCAGCCGCGAGGACATCGCCCATGCCAGCGACGGCCAGGTGCATTACCTGATCGTCTCGACCTGGGCCGAGGCCCGGCATGCGGCGCGCAGCTTTCGCATCATCGACGGGCGGGTGTTCGAGGAACCTCTGTCCGTCCAGCCATGAACCGGCCGCCACGGCGGCCCCACACGCAAAGAAGGAGATTCGCATGTCGGTTTCAGTGATGGTTCCCACCCTGCTGCGCCCGCTCACCGAAGGGCAGAAACAGGTTCAGGCCGAGGGCGACACGGTGCGCCACATCATCGAGCACCTGGACAGCCGCTTCCCCGGCATCAAGGCGCGGCTGGTCAACGATGACCAGGTGCACCGCTTCGTCAACATCTACGTCAACGATGACGACATCCGCTTCGCCGACGGGCTGGCCACGGCGACCCGTCCGGGCGACCAGCTGACCGTGCTGCCGGCCGTCGCTGGCGGCTGAAGCCCCTCCAGCCCTTCGCGGGTACGCCCGCGAAGCCTGCTCGCCCGTCCCCTGTCCGCGAGATCCGCCCATGCCCCGTATCCTCGATGACGCCAGCCTGCGCTGGCGCAGCGGCCCCTCCCTGCCTGCCTGGCAGGGCCTGAGCCGCGCCCTGCAGCAGCACGGCGAGTGCCTTGGCCTGCGTTCGCTCGACGGCTTGGCCGAAGGGCCGGCACTGCACCTGCTGCACCCCGACCTGCAACCGCTGCACACGCACTTGGCGATGCCGACTGCACTGCCCTTGGAACTGACCAGCGAATTCACCCTGCAAGCCGCCTGCGGCCTGATGTCGGTGCATGGTCGCGCCAGTGGCCGAGCGCAGGCACTGGGGGTGAACTACCTGGCCAGCCTGAACGCAGCGCTGGCCTGGCAGGCCACGCTGGCCGCCGCCGTCGGCCAACTGCGCGGCGGCCGCTTCCACAGCGTCACCCTGGACCCTGCGCGCGGCGCGCTGTTGAGCATCGGCCAGTACCTGGCGGGCGCCACCGCGCCGGAGGACGCCGAGCGCTTGCAGCCCGGCCAGGACGATGCCTTCGCCCGGCCGCCGTTCGTGTCGCTGGAGGGCGCGGCCTTCGAACTGGAAACCCTCGACAGCCAACCGTGGCGGCACTTCTGGCGCGCGCTCGGTATCAGCGACAGCCTTGCAGGCAAAGCCTGGCAGCACTTTCTGCTGCGCTATGCCAGGGCCGTGGCAGCGATGCCCGCCGAGTGCCTGGACGCACTGGCCGCCCTGCCGTTGGCGCGGATCCAGGCCCAGGCGCAGGCCAGCGGTGTGGCACTGGTGCCCCTGCGCAGCCCGGCGCAGCGCCAAGCCGACGCCGACTACCGTGCCAGCCTGTCCAGCCCCTGGCGCCTGACGCCCGGGCCGCAAGCGCTGGCACGGTCCACCACCGTGCCCGGCGCGCTGCCGTTGCAGGGCATTCGCGTGCTGGAGTCGTGCCGGCGCATCCAGGGTCCACTGGCCGGCCACCTGCTGGCGCTGCTCGGCGCCGAGGTCATTCGCCTGGAGCCGCCTGGCGGGGATCCGCTACGCAATATGCCGCCGTGCGCCGACGGCTGCTCGGTGCGCTTCGATGCGCTCAATCACTTGAAGTCGGTGCGCGAGGTGGACATCAAGTCCGCCGCCGGCCGCGCCGAAATCGACGCGCTGTGCGCCGAGGCCGACGTGTTCCTGCACAACTGGGCGCCGGGCAAGGCCGCCGAGCTGGGCCTGGACGCCGCCGACCTGCACGCGCGGCACCCGTCGCTGGTGCATGCCTATGCCGGCGGCTGGGGCGACGCTGGCGTGCAGGCGCCGGGCACCGACTTCACCGTACAGGCCTGGTCTGGCGTGGCCGAACGCATCGCCCGCGCCAGTGGCACGCGCGGCGGCACCTTGTTCACCGCACTCGATGTGCTGGGCGGGGTGATCAGCGCCCAAGGCGTCTGCGCCGCCCTGCTCGACCGCTGCCTGCACGCACGCGGCAGCCAGGTGCAGAGCACCCTGCTCGGCGCCGCCGACCTGCTGCTGGCCAGCGACAGCGCCAACCCGCCGAGCCTGCTGCAAGGCGTGTTCGAAACCGGCCACGGCCTGCTGGCGGTGGACTGCCAGACCCGCGCCCAGCGACGCGCCCTCGACCAGTTGCTCGGCGCCCCCTGCGAGGCCCAGGACCTGCCACGACGCCTGGCCAGCGCCGATGCCGAACACTGGCAACGACGCTGCCAACAGGCCGGGATTCCCGCCAGCCGCGTGCGTCAAGATTTGGCCGCACTGGCCAACGACTCTTGCCTGGCCGACTGCTTCGGCCAGCGCACCTACCGATCCGTTCAATCACCGTGGAGTTTCACATGAACACCGCCGGCATCATTGACCTGGTACCCCAGAACGCCCGTCGTCGTTGGCGCGAAGACGGCAGCTACCCGAACCGCGATGTGTTCGACCTGTTCCGCGAGCGCGCCGGCGAGACGCCGGACAAACCCGCGGTGCTGTCGCCGGAGGGCCACGTCAGCTACGCCGAACTGCTCGGCGCGGCCCTGCGCCTGGCCGGCAGTCTGCGCCAGTCGGGAATCGTCGCGGGCGACGTGGTGGCCTATCAGTTGAGCAACAGTTGGCGCTGCTGCGCCATCGACCTGGCGGTGGCCGCGCTGGGCGCCATCGTCGCGCCCTTCCCGCCGGGGCGCGGCAAGCTGGACATCCAGGCCCTGGTGCGCCGCTGCGATGCGCGCGCGGTGATCGTGCCGGCGCAGTACGCCGACATCGACCTGTGCGAGGTGATCGAGTCGCTGCGCCCGACCCTGTTGTCGCTGCGCTTTCTGATCGTCGACGGCGCGCCACGCGCGGGCTGGTCGACCCTCGACGCGCTGTTCGAGCACACGCCCATCGACAGCACCAGCCTGCCTCGGGTGTGCCCGGATTCGCCGGTGCGCCTGCTGGTGTCCTCGGGCACCGAGTCGGAGCCGAAACTGGTGGCCTACTCGCACAACGCGCTGATCGGCGGACGCGGTCGCTTCCTGCAACGCATCAGCGACGACGGCGCCGAGTTCCGGGGCCTGTACCTGGTGCCGCTGGGCTCTTCGTTCGGCTCCACGGCCACCTTCGGCGTGCTCAGCTGGCTGGGCGGCTCGCTAGTGGTGCTGCCGCGCTTCGAGGTGAGCGAGGCGATCAAGGCCATCGAACGCCTGCGCCCGAGCTTCATCCTCGGCGTGCCGACCATGCTCCAGCGCATCGCCGCCGACCCGGCCCTGGCCGAGATCGACAGGTCCAGCCTGCGCGGGCTGATCTGCGGCGGTTCGGTGATCGACGAGGCCACCGTGCTGCGCTGCACCGAGGCCTTCGGCTGCGGCTTCATCAGCCTCTACGGCTCGGCCGACGGGGTGAACTGCCACAACACCCTGGACGACCCGCTGGAAGTAGTGCTGGGCAGCGTTGGCAAACCCAATCCGGCGGTGTGCGAGATCCGCATCGTCGATGACCTGGGCCGCGAGGTGCCGCCTGGCAGCGTCGGCGAGATCACCGCGCGCGGGCCACTGAGCCCCATGCAGTACGTCAACGCGCCGGAGCTGGACGAGCGCTACCGCGACGCCGAGGGCTGGGTACGCACCGGAGATTTGGGCTTCATCGATCCGGCGGGCTACCTGAAACTGGCCGGGCGCAAGAAAGACATCATCATTCGCGGCGGCGCCAACATCAGCCCGGTGCAGATCGAAGGGCTGACCATGGCGCACCCGGACGTGGTCAGCGTGGCCTGCGTGCCGGTGCCCGACCCGGACCTGGGCCAGCGCGTGTGCCTGTGCGTGACCCTGCGCGAAGGCGCGCAGCGCTTCGCCTTGCAGGACATCACCGGGTTCCTGCGCGAACAGGGCCTGGAGGTGAACAAGCTGCCGGAGTACCTGCGCTTCTACCGCCACCTGCCGCTGACGCCGGCCGGCAAGGTCGACAAACGCGCCCTGGCCGCCGACGCTGCCGGCCTGGCCGAGCCCGTGCGGCAGGTGGGCTGAGCCATGGCCTGCGAGAATGTCTCCCACCTGGCGCAGCGGGTGCGCCACTTCGTCGAGCAGCAGGTGCTGCCGCGCGAGGCCGAGCTGGGCCGCTGCGATGCGGCGGCGGCGCGGTTGACGGCCCAGTTGCAGGCTCAGGCCAAGGCCGAGGGCGTGTTCGGCAATTTCTATCCCGTGGCCGACGGCGGCCGGGTCGCCAGCCTGGTGGACTACCTGACCGTGGCCGCCGAGGAAGGACGCAGCGAATTCGCCCCGGCGCTGCTGGGCTGCGACGCCACGCTGGACTGCCACATGCTCGCCCGCCACGCCAACCCGAGCCTGCGCGAGCGCTTCTACCTGCCGCTGGTGCGCGGCGAACAAGTGCCGTGCTATGCGATGTCCGAGCCAGACAGCATCGGCTCGATCCCGGCCACGCTGAACAGCCAGGCGCGCTGGCAAGGCGACCACTGGCAACTGACGGCGCGCAAGTGGTTCATCTGCCGCGCCGAGCGCGCCGACTTCGCCACTGTGATCGCCCGCACCGACGACGGTCCGTTGCAGTCGGCGCTGTCGATGCTGGTGGTGCCCTGTGACAGTCCAGGGTTTCGCTTCGTCCGGCCGCTGGCGCTGCTCGGTCGCCAGCAGGGTCAGGGCGAGCTGCACCTGGAAGCGGTGCGGGTGCAGCCCGACCAGGTGCTTGGCGCACCGGGCCAGGGCCTGGCGCTGATGCAGCAGCGCTTGGGGTTGGGCCGCCTGCTGCGCGCGGCGCACTGGCTGGGCCTGGCCCAGCGCTGCTTCGACGCGCTGTGCGCACGGGTACACTCGCCGCGCGGCGCCCAGGCACGGCTGGCCGACAAGCAACTGGTGCGCGCCCGGGTGTACCGCAGCTTTCGTGAAATCGCCAGCGCACGCGGCCTGCTGCAGGATGCGGCGGCCAAGTTCGACCGCGGCCAGGCCAACGCCATCGAGGTGAACCTGGCCAAGCTGGCGGCCAGCGAAGCGCTGTCGCTGGCGGTGGACTCGGCGATCCAGGTGATGGGCGCCGAGGGCCTGAGCGAGCTGTCGCCGCTGTCGGGCATCTATCGCGGCGCGCGCACCACGCACATCCTCGACGGCACCGACGATGCACTGATCAGCACCCTGGGCCGCGATCTGCTGGAGGCCACGCAACCCGGTGTGGCCTTCGATGCCTTAACGCCCTCCGTGCACCTGCACGGCAAGGGGGCGCCATGAACCGGCACGTGCCGCTGGCGGCCCTGCTCACCTGCGCCATGGGCCTGCCGATGATGGTGTTCTATGCCCTCGGCGTGCTCGGCCCGCAACTGATCGCCGACCTGGGCATCGACCGCCAGCAACTGGGCTGGCTGACCACCAGCGCCTTCGGCCTGGCCGCGCTGCTGTCGCCGTGGGCCGGGGCGCTGGTGCAGCGCATCGGCTCGCGCAACGGGCTGCGCGCGCTGTTCGTGCTGGTGGCGTTGTCGTTCAGTCTGGTGCTGGTGCTACCGGGCTTCGTCGGCCTGGTGGTGGCCCTGCTGTTCTGTGGCGCGGCGCAGGCCTTGGCCAACCCGGCTACCAATCAGGCCATCGCGCAGACCGCCGATGCGCCACGGGCCAGCCTGGTCGGTATCAAGCAGGCCGGGGTGCAGGCGTCGGCGCTGCTGGCAGGCATTGCCTTGCCGGCGCTCAGCGAAGCGCTGGGCTGGCGCCTGGCGCTGGCCTGCTGGGCGCCGCTGGCCCTGCTGCTGGCGCTGGGGG
This sequence comes from Pseudomonas sp. SC11, assembly GCF_047039205.1. Taxonomy (NCBI): domain Bacteria; kingdom Pseudomonadati; phylum Pseudomonadota; class Gammaproteobacteria; order Pseudomonadales; family Pseudomonadaceae; genus Pseudomonas; species Pseudomonas sp. SC11. The sequence goes on from NZ_CP178183.1 coordinate 4,038,207, forward strand.
TGGCCCGGCAGATCGCCGCACCGGCCACACCGGCCAAGACCGCGCTGCGCGTGCAGCGGCCCAACGGCTGGCTGCTGCGGCTGATGGCGATCCAGGGCTGCGCGGGGCTGTGCCTGTCGGCGTTCATCACCTTCTTTGGCGTGTATGCGAGCAGTCTTGGCGTCGCCCCGGCCACCATTGGCCTGATGATCAGCGGCTTCGGCGTCACCGGCATCCTCTCGCGCCTGCTGTTGACCCCGTTGGGCGCGGCGCTGCGCGATGAAACCGCGCTGCTCGGCGGGTTGTTCCTGTTCGCCCTGGTCACCGTGCTGCTGTTGCAGCAGGCGGCGCCGGGGCGGCTCTGGCCGCTGTGGGGCGCCGTGCTGGGCATGGGGTTGAGCCTGGTGGCAAGCAATGCGGTGGCGATGAGCATGCTGCTGCGCGAGCCGCGCTTCGGGGGCGTGGCCGGCAGCGCCGGGCTGCTGTCGCTGGGTTTTTTCGGCGGCATCGCGCTCGGACCGCCGCTGTTCGCCGCGCTGCTGCGCCAGCCCGGTGGTTTCACGGCAGGCTGGACACTGCTGATGGCGGCGCTGTGCGTGGGCGCCGGACTGTGCCGCAGCCTGTACCGGGCGCGGCGCACGCAGGAGGGCTGCAGCGATGCCGGAACAGCGTAAGCGTCAGGCGATCATCGAGGCCTTGCTGGCGCCGCTGGGGCGGGTATCGCAGCAGTGCGACGGGCAGTTCCCGCTGTATCGCCTGGCCCCGGACACGCCGTGGAAGCTATCGCGGCGTGGCTCCTGGCTGGGCGGTTTCTGGGCTGCCCTGTGGTGGCGCCGCGCCGGGCTCAGCGGGCAGGCCACTGACCTGGCCGAAGCCCAGGCCTGGAGCGAACGGCTGCACGGGCAACTGGCCGAACCCAGCCTCAACCGCAGCTTCGTGTTCTGGTACGGCGCCGGCCTGGCCGCCCGCCATCCAGACGGCGCGCAAGCGCGGCAATTGGCCGAGCGCGCCGCCGCTGCCTTGGCCGTCGACTTCGATCCTGGCTTGGGCGGTTGGTGGTTGGGCACCGGCCTGGGCGCAGGCGAGCCAGGGGCGGCCACCCTCGATGTCGATGCCCTGGCCCCGACCCTGGCGCTGCTGCATAGCAGCCCCGTGGCGAGCCACGCAGAGCTGGCGCGCCGCCATCTACAACGCTGCCTGCACAGCCTGGCCGAGCCCTCAGGCGCCTGGGCCGCCCAGGCCGTGCGCCACGCCGACGGTCACTGGCAGCGCAGCGCGCCCGGACACTGGGCGCGCGGTCAGGCCTGGGCGATGCTGGGCCTGGCCGAGGCCGTGGGTCGGTACGGCGGCGAATACGCCGAGGCCGCCGCGCGGGCGTGCGAGTACTGGACCCAGCGCTGGGGCGCCCAGGCCGCCGCCGGGCGCCTGCGCGCCAACGAGGCGGACCCCTGCGCCATCGCCATCGCCTCGCTGGCGCTGCTGCGCCTGTGGCAATGCCTGCCAGGGCGCAATGCCTGGTGCGAACTGGCCTGTCGGCAGATCGGCGGGTTGCTGTCGCCCGAGGTCAAGCGCGGCCGTTTCGTGGGCCACAGCTACCGCATCGGCCCACAGCAGACCCACTTGGTGGAGACGCCCTGCGCGACGTTCTTCCTGATCGAGGCGCTTCGTGCCCAGGGCCAGGTGCTGGCGGGCGACGGCGGCGTGGCCGGTTGGTAGGTGCGCGCGGCGATTCAGTAAGCGCTATAAAAAAAGCCCGGCCATGTGCATGGCCGGGCTGACACACCCAAAGGAGCAACAGGTGTCAGGGGTTGGGAATGGATTCGCCCCAGCGTCTCAGGCAACCGCCGCCAGTTTCGCCTTGGCCTGGTTCAGGCCCTGCTCGTGGAAATCGCCGCTCATGTTCAGGCCTTCGGCATGGATGAAGGTCACGTCGTGGATGCCGATGAACGCCATCACCTGGCGCAGGTAGGGCTCCTGGTGGTCGCTGCTGGCGCCGGCATGAATGCCGCCGCGAGCGGTCAGCACGATGGCGCGCTTGCCGCTGAGCAAGCCTTGCGGCCCGGTGGGGGTGTACTTGAAGGTGATGCCGGCGCGCAGCACATGGTCGAGCCAGGCCTTCAACGTGCTGGGGATGGTGAAGTTGTACATGGGCGCGGCCAGCACCAGCACGTCGGCAGCCAGCAACTCGTCGGTCAGTTCGTTGGAGCGCAGCAGCGCCTGCACCTCGGCGGCGCTGCGTTGCGCCTCGGGTTTCATCCAGCCGCCGAGCAGGTCGGCGTCCAGGTGCGGCACCGGGTTCAGCGCCAGGTCGCGCAGGGCCAGGGTGTCAGCCGGGTGCGCGGCCTGCCACTGCTGGGTGAATTCGCGGGTCAACTGGCGAGACACGGAATCCTGCTGGCGGGCGCTGCTTTCGATGATCAGTACGCGGGACATGGCTGCCTCCATCGGCAAATACGGTTGCGATTCGATGGAGGTGAGACTAATGCTTGACCTATCGATAAAAAAGCGTAAAAAATCGCTGCAATCTATCGACTAATCCGTTCATTCCGCCTGGCAGTTGACGTCGATGCGCAGCTTGATGATCTGCCGGTTGAATTTCGCCGTCACGTCCACGCTTCGCCCGGCGGGCACGTTGATCCGGCGCACACGGGGCGCTTCGGGGCCGTTCCTGAAGGTCACCTTGCAGGCGGCAGGCACCTGGCCATAGTTGTTCAGGGCGATGCTGCCGATGTCAGGGGCGGTGTCGTAGGCGGTGTAGTCCAGCTTCACGCCGTCCACCTGCTTCTGCACCTCGATCGGATAGGCCAGCGCCGTGATCGGCAGCAACGACATCAGTATCGCCAGGCATTTTTTCATCGTGCGCGCTCCTTGAGAGTGCGCAGCTTAGGACAACAGGAGCCGAACATGAAAGCGCCGCGCGTGACCCTGGATCAGTGGCGAACCCTGCAGGCGGTGGTCGACCACGGCGGCTTCGCCCAGGCCGCCGAGGCCCTGCACCGCTCGCAGTCGTCGGTGAGCTACACCGTGGCGCGCATGCAGGAGCAACTTGGCGTGCCGCTGCTGCGCATCGACGGGCGCAAGGCAGTGCTCACCGAGGCCGGCGACGTGCTGTTGCGCCGCTCGCGGCAACTGGTCAAGCAGGCCAGCCAACTCGAGGACCTGGCCCACCACATGGAGCAGGGCTGGGAGGCCGAAGTGCGCCTGGTGGTCGATGCCGCCTACCCCAGCGCCCGCCTGGTGCGTGCCCTGAGCGCCTTCATGCCGCAGAGCCGCGGCTGCCGTGTACGGCTGCGCGAAGAAGTGCTGTCGGGCGTCGAGGAGGTGCTGCACGACGGCATCGCCGACCTGGCCATCAGCAGCTTCAACATTCCTGGCTACCTGGGCGCCGAGTTGAGCACGGTGGAGTTCATCGCCGTCGCCCACCCCGAGCACAGCCTGCACCGGCTCAATCGCCAACTCACCTTCCAGGACTTGGAAAGCCAGTTGCAGGTGGTGATCCGCGATTCCGGGCGCAGCCAGCCGCGCGACGTCGGCTGGCTGGGCGCCGAGCAGCGCTGGACGGTGGGCAGCCTGGGCACGGCGGCGACCTTCGTCGGCAGCGGTCTGGGCTTTGCCTGGCTGCCGCGGCACATGATCGAGCGCGAACTCGAGGACGGTCTGCTCAAGCCGCTGCCGCTGGATCAGGGTGGCAGTCGTCATCCGCTGTTCTACCTTTACGCGAGCAAGGAAAAGGCCCTGGGCCCGGCTACGCAGATCCTCATCGAGTTGCTGCGCAACTTCGACACCGCGCCGCTGGACGTGCCCTTCGCCGCCCCCGCACAAGCCTGAGAGGACCTCGGCCATGGCCCGTTTCGAACACGCTGGATGCCGTCTGCACTACGAGGTGCACGGCCAGGGCGAACCGCTGGTGCTGCTGCACGGGCTCGGTTCGAGCAGCCAGGATTGGGAGCGGCAGGTGCCGGTGCTGAGCCGGCACTACCAGGTGATCCTGATGGACCTGCGCGGCCACGGGCAGTCGGCCAAACCCCGCAGCGGCTACCGCATCGCCACCTTCAGCGACGACCTGCTGGCCCTGCTCCAGCACCTGGGCTGTGGACCGGTGCATGTCGTCGGCCTGTCGATGGGCGGCATGGTCGGCTTCCAGTTCGCCGTCGATCATCGGCAATGGCTGCGCAGCCTGTGCATCGTCAACAGCGCGCCCGAGGTCAAGCGGCGCAGCCTGGAACACTGGCTGTGGTGGGCCAAGCGCTGGAGCCTGGCGCGCCTGCTCAGTGTCGAGACGGTCGGCCAGGGCCTGGCCGCGCGCCTGTTTCCCAAGCCTGAACAGGCCGCGCTGCGCCGCAGCATGGCCCAGCGCTGGGCGCGCAACGACAAGCGCGCCTACCTCAAGAGTTTCGACGCCATCGTCGGCTGGGGCGTGCAGGAACGCATCGGCGCCATCGAGTGTCCGACCCTGGTGATCGCCGCCGACCACGACTACACCCCGGTGCAACACAAGCAACGCTACGTCGCCCTGATGCCCCATGCGACGCTGGCGGTCATCGAGGATTCGCGGCACGCTACGCCGCTGGATCAACCCGAGGTCTTCAACCAGACCCTGCTGCGCTTTCTCGCAGCCCATTTTCCCCCTCAAGGAACATCGCGCCCATGCTGAAGAAACTCCTGCTCACTGCCTGCTCGGTCGCCTTCGCCACCAGCGTCATGGCGTCCGACAAAACCCCTCACGTGCTCCTGGACACCAGCCTCGGCCAGGTCACCATAGAATTGAACGCGGAAAAAGCGCCCGTCAGTACCAAGAACTTCCTGAGCTACGTGGACAGCGGTTTCTACAACAACACGATCTTCCACCGCGTGATTCCGGGCTTCATGGTCCAAGGCGGCGGCTTCACCGAACAGATGGTGCAGAAAGACACCCAGGATCCGATCAAGAACGAAGCCAGCAACGGCCTGCAGAACACCCGCGGCACCCTGTCGATGGCGCGCACCTCGAATCCGAACTCGGCCACCAGCCAATTCTTCATCAACGTCGCCGACAATGACTTCCTCAACCCAGGCCGCGATGCGGGCTATGCCGTATTCGGCAAGGTCACCCAGGGCATGCAAGTGGTCGACCAGATCGTCAACTCGCCGACCACCGTGAAGAAAGGCATGCGCGACGTGCCTGCCAATCCGGTCTTCATCAAGTCGGCCAAACGTATCGATTGATCGCAGGTCTCACGGGAAGTGACGCCCTCTGTGCGCGAGACCGACAGGAGTACCCATGCTGTACCGCCGTTTCGAGCAACTGATCGACATCTTCCGTGAGGCGCCCAGCGAGGCGCCGCCAAGCACGGTCTGGCCGTTCTACCTGTACTACCTGCGTCAGGTATGGCCGAGCTTCCTCGCCCTGCTGGTGGTCGGCCTCATCGCCTCGCTGATCGAGGTGGCGCTGTTCAGCTACCTGAGCCGCATCATCGACCTGGCCCAGGGCACGCCCAACGTCCACTTCTTCAGTGACCACAGCGGCGAGCTGATCTGGATGCTGGTGGTGGTGCTGGTGCTGCGGCCGGTGTTCTTCGGCCTGCACGACCTGCTGGTGCACCAGACCATCAACCCGGGGATGACCAGCCTGATCCGCTGGCAGAACCACAGCTACGTGCTCAAGCAGAGCCTGAACTTCTTCCAGAGCGACTTCGCCGGGCGCATCGCCCAGCGCATCATGCAGACCGGCAACTCGCTGCGCGATTCAGCGGTGCAGGCGGTGGATGCGCTGTGGCACGTGCTGATCTACGCGGTCAGTTCGCTGGTGCTGTTCGCCGAGGCCGATTGGCGGCTGATGATTCCTCTGCTGGCGTGGATCTTCGGCTACATCGCCGCACTGTGGTACTACGTGCCGCGGGTCAAAGAGCGCTCGGTGGTGTCCTCCGACGCGCGCTCCAAGCTGATGGGGCGCATCGTCGATGGCTACACCAACATCGCCACCCTCAAGCTGTTCGCCCACACCGACCACGAACAGCAGTACGCCCGCGAGGCGATCTCCGAGCAGACCGAGAAGACCCAACTGGCGTCGCGGGTGATCACCAGCATGGATGTGGTGATCACCACGCTGAACGGCCTGCTGGTGGTGGCCACCACCGGCCTGGCGCTGTGGCTGTGGAGCCAGTCGCTGATCAGCGTCGGCGCCATCGCCCTGGCCACCGGCCTGGTGATCCGCATCGTCAACATGTCCGGCTGGATCATGTGGGTGGTCAACGGCATCTTCGAGAACATCGGCATGGTTCAGGACGGTCTGCAGACCATCGCCCAGCCGGTGACCGTCACCGACGCGCCGAACGCTCCAGCGCTGAAGGTCGAGCGCGGCGCCGTACGCTTCGACCACGTGGACTTCCATTACGGCAAGGGCAGCAAGGTGCTCGAAGGGCTGACCCTGGACATTCGTCCGGGCGAGAAGATCGGTCTGATCGGGCCGTCCGGGGCGGGCAAATCCACCTTGGTGAACTTGCTGCTGCGCCTGTACGACGTGCAGGGCGGACGCATTCTGATCGACGGCCAGGACATCGCCCAGGTCAACCAGGCCAGCCTGCGGGCGCAGATCGGCATGATCACCCAGGACACCTCGCTGCTGCACCGCTCGATCCGCGAGAACCTGCTGTACGGGCGACCGGAGGCGAGCGAGGAAGAGGTCTGGGAGGCGGTGCGCGGCGCCCGTGCCGACGCGTTCATCCCGCAGTTGTCCGATGCTCAGGGCCGTACCGGCTTCGATGCCCATGTGGGCGAGCGCGGGGTCAAGCTGTCCGGCGGCCAGCGTCAGCGCATCGCCATTGCGCGGGTGCTGCTGAAGAACGCGCCGATCCTGATCATGGACGAAGCCACCTCGGCGCTGGACTCGGAGGTGGAGGCGGCGATCCAGGAAAGCCTGGAGACGCTGATGCAGGGCAAGACGGTCATCGCCATCGCCCACCGCCTGTCGACCATCGCGCGCATGGACAGGCTGGTGGTGCTGGAGCAGGGGCGCATCGTCGAAAGCGGCAGCCATGCCGAGTTGCTGGCGCAGCGGGGTCTGTATGCGCGGCTGTGGCATCACCAGACAGGCGGGTTCGTCGGGGTGGATTGAGGGGTTCTAACCGACCCTATCGCGGGACAAGCCCGCTCCCACAGGTACCGCGCTGTCCGTCAGTGCAACGCGGTACCTGTGGGAGACAGGCGGGTTCGTCGGGGTGGATTGAGGGGTTCTAACCGGCCCTATCGCGGGACAAGCCCGCTCCCACAGGTACCGCGCTGTCCGTCAGTGCAACGCGGTACCTGTGGGAGCGGGCTTGTCCCGCGATAGGGCCGGCACAAACCCCACTCAACCTCGCCGATACGGCAGCATCTCGCGTGCCTGCTCGGCATACGCCCTCACCCCGTCGCGCTCCTGCTGCAAAAATTCGTCCACCGCTCGGCGCAGGCCGGGGTGACGCAGGTAATGCCAGGAGCGTGTCAGTACCGGCTCGAAGCCTCGGATCAGCTTGTGTTCGCCCTGGGCGCCGGCGTCGAAACGTTGCAGACCGTGGGCGATGGCGTAGTCCATGCCTTGGTAGAAACAGGTTTCGAAGTGCAGCCGGTCGAACTCATCCAGGCAGCCCCAGTAGCGACCATACAGGCTGTCGCCGCCCACCAGGCTCAAGGCCATGGCTACGTCGCGCCCGTTCTGCCGGGCGATCACCACCCGCAGCGCCTCGGGCATGCGTTCGGCCAGCAGGCTGAAAAATTCACGGGTCAGGTAGGGTGCGCGGCGGCGCACCGCGTAGGTGTTGGCGTAGCAGCGATAGACGAAGTCCCAGCGCACCGGGTCCAGTTCATCGCCACGCAGCCAGTGGAAGTCGATGCCCTGCCCGGCCACCTGCTCGCGCTCCTTGCGCATCTGCTTGCGCTTGCGCGAGGCCAGGGTGTCGAGGAAGTCCTGGAAATCGCGGTAGCCCCGGTTGCGCCAATGGAACTGGCAACCCAGGCGCTCCATCCACCCAGGCTGCCCCATCATCTGCTGGTCCAGGGCGCTGTCGGTGAAATTGATATGCGCCCCGGACAGTTCGCCCTTGACCAGGTACTCGGGCAAGGCCTGCAACAGCAGCGAAGCATCGGCCGACTCGGCACTGAGCAAGCGCGGCCCACTCACCGGGCTGAACGGCACCGCGCCGAGCAGCTTGGGGTAATAGGCGATGCCGGCGCGCTCGCAGGCCTCTGCCCAGCCGTGGTCGAACACGTACTCGCCGAACGAATGCCATTTGCGGTACGCCGGCAGCACGGCGCGCACCTGGCCGTCGCGCTCCAGCACCAGATGCTCGGCGGCCCAGCCGGTCTGCGGGCTGACGCTGCCGCTGTCTTCGAGGGCGCTGAGAAACGCATGGCGCAGAAAGGGCTGGCCGGCAGGCACCAGCGCGTCCCACTGCGGCGCCGCAAGGTCGCGCAGGTGGGCAAGACTGTAGAGGCTGGTCACGACGTCGACTCCCTGGACACAAGCGGCCAGTATCGCCAAAGGCGTCGACTCGCTCAAATTGTGACGATTTCGCTTATAGCCAAAGGTTAGCTGACTTAACCGCAGCGCCATCAAAAAGACATTATTCTGTCATCCGCCCCCGCAATACTTGCGCCTGTTTTCGGGAAGCCAAGAACCTGTCTAGCCAGGCACTTTCCGTCGACATGCCAACTCGGGGCGAGGCGTACACGGGCCTCCCCACACCTTTTCAACAGGGAGAACCTTATGCGTCTTGTTTCTACACTTACCGGAGTTAGCCTCACCGGCATGATGCTGGCACTGAGCGCCCCGGCCAGTGCTGCAGTCGACGCCAAGCTGCTCGAAATGCTCCGCGCCAATGGCTCGATCAACCAGGCGCAGTACAGCGAACTGCAGGCCGACCTGGCAAAAGAAACCAAGGAAAAGGTCGACCAGAAAGCCCAGGCCGATCGCCTGAGCTCCTTTGAACAGAAAGTCGCCTGGGCTGCCAAGACCCAGATCAAGGGCGATGTGCGCCTGCGCTACGAAGACGTCAACGTCGACAACCCACGCAGCGGCAGTGGCAACCAGGACCGCGAACGCGTTCGCGCCCGTGTTGGCTTCTACAGCGAGATCAACCCGCAGGTCGACGCTGGCGTGCGTATCGCCACCGGCAGCAGCGCCGACGGCCGCTCCACCAACCAGAGCCTGGACAACTACTTCGAGAAGAAATCCCTGTGGGTCGACCTGGCCTACCTCGACTGGCACCCCACCGCCATCCCCAACCTGCACCTGATCGGCGGCAAGATGCAGCAGCCGTGGGTGAGCATGGGCGACATCATCTGGGACAGCGACCTGAACCCCGAAGGCGTGGCCGTCACCTACAAGACCAACCTGGGCGGCACCGAACTGTTCGGCAGCGCCGGTCACTACATGCTCAAGGACAACGTCGACGGCGACGGCGTGCAGTTCAAGCACGACGCTCAGCTGTACCACGGTCAGTTGGGTGCTCGCTTCGCGCCAGCCGATACCCTCAAGCTCACCGTCGGCGGCAGCGTCTACGGCTATGACAACGACAAGGAATCGGCGGCCCTGCGCCAGTTCGGCAACACCACCAACGAGTTCAACCTGGTCGAAGGTTTCGGTCAGATCGACTTCACCGGCTTCGCCATCCCGTTGGCCGCCTACGGTCAGTTCGTCAAGAACACCGAAAGCACAGACGGCGAAGACAAAGGTTGGTTGGCCGGTCTGAAGACCAAGGTCGGTGCCTGGAGCATGGACTACAACTACCGCGACGTGCAGCGCAACGCTGTGGTCAGCGCCTTCACCGATTCGGACTTCGGTAACGGCTTCACCGGTGCTCGCGGTCACAAGTTCAAGGTCGGCTACGAGATCGACAAGAACTTCGCCGTCGGCGCAGCCTATCTGATGGCCAAGACCGACCGTTCGCAACTGCCGAACACCGATGCAGACGTCGATACCCTGCAGGTCGACCTGGAAGCCAAGTTCTAACCGAACGCTCCCCTGCGTAGCTCAGCGGGAAGTGCCGAACCCCATCCGGCGCTTTCCGCTTTTTTTCGTCTGCTGCACAGGCGGGCGGCGATCAACGCCGCCGCGATCAACGCTTGCGCAGAATCACGCTGCCGATCGAATAGCCCGCGCCGAACGAGCTCAGCACCGCCACCGAACCCGGCGCCAGGTCATCCTGATACAGGTGGAAGGCGATCACCGAACCGGCCGAACTGGTGTTGGCATAGCGGTCGAGGATCACCGGCGCTTCCTGCTCGCTCACTTCGCGCCCCAGCAGCTTCTTGACGATCAGGTGGTTCATGCTGAGGTTGGCCTGGTGCAGCCAGAAGCGCTTGACGTCGGCAGGCTGCAGTTGATTGTCGGCCAGGTGCTTGCCGATCAGCTCGGCGACCATCGGGCAGACTTCCTTGAACACCTTGCGGCCTTCCTGCACGAACAGTTTGTCCGTGCTGCCCTCGCCCTCTTCAGCCGCGCGGTTGAGGAAACCGAAGTTGTTGCGGATGTTGTTGGAGAAGGTGGTCAGCAGCTTGGTGCTGACGACGTCGAACTGGTGCGCCGAGGTGGCCTGGTCGGCCCGCTCGAGCAGCACCGCCGTGGCCGCGTCGCCGAAGATGAAGTGGCTGTCGCGATCGCGGAAATTCAAATGCCCGGTGCAGATCTCCGGATTGACCACCAGGATCGCCCGGGCCTGGCCGAGTTGAATGGCGTTGGCGGCGTTCTGGATGCCGAAGGTGGCCGAGGAACAGGCCACGTTCATGTCGAAGCCGAAGCCCTGGATGCCCAGCGCCTGCTGCACTTCGATGGCGATGGCCGGGTAGGCGCGCTGCAGGTTGGAGCAGGCGACGATCACCCCGTCGACATCGGCGGCGCTGCGCCCGGCACGTTCCAGCGCCTGGCGGGCGGCGGCCACGGCCATTTCGCAGAGAATCGACGGCTCGTCGTTGGCGCGCTCCGGCAGGCGTGGCTTCATGCGCTGCGGGTCGAGGATGCCGGCCTTGTCCATGACGAAGCGGCTCTTGATGCCCGAGGCTTTCTCGATGAACGCCGCGTCGGACAGCGGCGCGGCCTCCAGTTCGCCACGCTCGATGGCTTCGGCGTTGTCATAGTTGAACTGTTGCGACCAGGTGTTGAAAGACTCCACCAGTTCTTCGTTGGAAATGCTCTGGGCCGGGGTAAACAGGCCGGTGCCGCTGATCACGACGTTGTGCACGGTCGTTCCTCTGGTCTGTGGCACGTCAGTGCCAATTTGTAGTCGGATGGACAGCTTGCAGCAGGATCGCGACCGAACCCGCCGCCCGCAGGCGCGGGCTCAACCGCGACGAGGCCCGCATCGCCGGACCAAAATTGCGCCAAGTGTGCCACAAATCGGCGCAGTTTAACCCTCCACCAGCGCCCATTGCTTGCTCAGACGTTTGTCTGAAATCGCCACCTTGGTCCCCAGTTGCTGGGCGAACAGCGACACCCGGTACTCCTCCAGCAGCCAGCGGTAGAGCGTGAGTTCCGGATCGCGCTTGCCCTCCTGGGCGTGCTTGTCGGCACGGGCTTTGTACTGGGTCCACAGGGTGCCCAACTCGCCGCTCCACACCCGGTCCTTCTGCACCTGCGCGCCTAGCTTCTCGAGCCGCAGTTCGACGGCCTTGAGGTAGCGCGGCAGCTCCTTGAACCACTGCGTCGGGGTTTCGCGCACGAAGCCTGGGTAGACCAGGTTGGCCAACTGCTGCTTGATGTCGTTCAAGGCCACGGCCTGGCTCAGGTCGATCTTGCCCTTGAAGCGCTTCTGCAGCCCGTGCCAGAGCTTGAGCACCTCCAGCGTCTGGCGCGCCAGGCGCTCGGCATGCTCGGTCCAGTCACCGCGCTTGCGCTCGGCCAGCGAAGCGAGCGCGGCGCCGTCTCGCGGCAACGTGGTTTCGCCTTCCAGCACGCAGCTGTCGAGGCTGGCCAGCAGGATATCTTCGACCAGCGCGTCGATGCGGCCCAGCTCGCGGTATAGCAGCCCCAGTTCGGTCAGCCCCGGCAGCTTGCCGCGCAGGAACTTGGCGGGCTCGGCCAGTTGCTGCAGCAACAGGCGCTGCAGGGCACGGCGGTGCTGGAATTGTGCTTCGGCCTGGGTCGAGAAGCGCCCCTCGCGCACACGCCCCGCGTCTTCAACCAAGGCCGGGTACACGGTCAGCGACAGGCCGGCGATCTTCTGCTGGGCGGTCTGCGCCACTTCGGAGAACGCCTTGGCCTGCACCGGCTGCTCGGTCTTTTCAGTGCGTGGCAAGGCCAGCGCCGCTTGGCTGGCGGCGGCGAAGCGGGCGGTGAGTTCGGCCAGGTCGCGGCCCTCGCCGAGAAACTTGCCCTGGCCATCGACCACTTCGACATTCATGCGCAGGTGCCCTTCGACCTGCCCGGCCGCTTCTGCCCAGGCTTCGTCGGACACGCGGGCACCGGTCATGCGCAACAGCTCGTGACCCAGCGCCTGGGGCAGCGCACCCTGGCCGAAGCCCAGTCGCGCCAGCGCGGCCTTGACGAAGTCCGGCACCGGCACGAAGTTCTTGCGCAACGCCTTGGGCAGATTACGCACCAACGCCACGCACTTGGCCTCCAGCAGCCCCGGCACCAGCCACTCCAGGCGCTCGCCCGGCAAGGTCGGCAGCAACGGCGCCGGCACCCGCACGGTGACCCCGTCGCGCGGGTGATTGGGTTCGAAGTGGTAACTCAGCGGCAGGCGCAGATCGCCCACCTGCAGGTGATCCGGGTACTGCGCGGCGGTGACTTCGCTGGCTTCGCGGGCCAGCACGTCTTCCTCGCGCATGATCAGCAGGTCGGCGTCCTTCTGGCTGTTCATCCGGTACCAACTGTCGAAGGTCGCGCTCTGGTGGATCTCCTGTGGCAGGCGCGCCTCGTAGAAGGCGTAGAGGGTTTCTTCGTCGGCCAGGATGTCGCGTCGGCGCGCCTTGGCTTCCAGTTCGTCGAGTTGTTCGAGCAGGCGCTTGTTGGCCGCCAGGCACTTGGCCCTGGACTGGATTTCGCCGCCCACCAAGCCTTCGCGGATGAACAGCTCGCGTGAGGTCGCCGGATCGATCGGCCCGAAATGCACCGGGCGACGGCCGACGATGATCAGCCCGTACAGGGTGATCTGCTCGTAGGCCACCACCTGGCCACGCTTCTTCTCCCAATGCGGCTCGAAGTGGTTCTTCTTGATCAGGTGCCCGGCCAGCGGTTCGATCCAGTCCGGCTCGATCTTGGCCACCATGCGCGCGTACAGCTTGGTGGTCTCGACCAATTCCGCCGCCATCAGCCATTGCGGGCGCTTGCGGCCGATGCCGGAGGACGGATGGACCCAGAAGCGGCGCTGGCGCGCGCCCTGGTAGTCGCCCTCTTCGGCCTTGTGGCCGATCTGGCTGAGCAGGCCGCTGAGGATCGCCTTGTGCAGGCGCGGGTAGTCGCACGGCTCCTTGTTCACCGTCAGCTGCAAGTCGCGGCAGATCAGCGACAACTGCCGGTGGGCATCGCGCCACTCGCGCAGGCGCAGGTAGTTGAGGAACTGCTTGCGGCACCAGTTGCGCAGCGGATTGGCGGTGAGGGCCTGGCGCTGCTCCTCGAAGCCGCGCCACAGGTTGACCAGCGCGGCGAAGTCCGAATCGACGTCCTTCCACTGGGCATGGGCCTGGTCGGCGGCCTGCTGGCGCTCCGGCGGACGTTCGCGCGGGTCTTGCACCGACAGCGCGCTGGCGACGATCAGCACTTCCTGCAAGCTGCCCTGGCGGGCGCCTTCGAGCAGCATGCGGCCCAGGCGTGGGTCGATCGGCAGGCGCGCCAGCTGGCGACCCAGCGGGGTCAACTGGTTCTCGCGGTTGACCGCCGACAGCTCCTGCAACAGGTTGAAACCATCGCTGATGGCCTTGCCATCCGGCGGTTCGATGAACGGGAAGGCGTCGATGGCGCCCAGGCGCAGGTGCAGCATCTGCAGGATCACCGCCGCCAGGTTGGTGCGCAGGATCTCGGGATCGGTGAACGCCGGGCGGCCGTTGAAATCCTCTTCGCTGTACAGGCGGATGCAGATCCCCGGCTCGACCCGTCCGCAGCGACCTTTACGCTGGTTGGCGCTGGCTTGCGACACGGCCTCGATGGGCAAGCGCTGGACTTTGGCGCGGTAGCTGTAGCGGCTGATACGAGCGGTGCCGCTGTCGATCACGTAGCGGATGCCGGGCACCGTCAGCGAGGTTTCGGCGACGTTGGTGGCCAGCACCACGCGTCGGCCGCTGTGGGACTGGAAGATCTTCTGCTGTTCGGCCGGGGTGAGCCGCGCGTACAGCGGCAGGATCTCGGTATGGCGCAACTGCGCCTTGCGCAGGATCTCGGCGGCATCTCGAATCTCGCGCTCGCCGGGCAGGAACACCAGCACATCGCCCGGGCCCTTGCCCTGGCTGCGCTCGTGCGCGGCAATTTCGTCCAGCGTGGCGAGGATCGCCTGATCGACGCTGAGGTCGTCCTCGACCACGTTGCCTTCCTCGTCCTGCTCGCTGGTCAGTGGGCGATACCAGGTGTCCACCGGATAGGTGCGCCCGGACACCTCGATGATCGGCGCGCCGTCGAAGTGCTGGGAGAAGCGCTCCAGGTCGATGGTCGCCGAGGTGATGATCAGCTTGAGGTCGGGACGGCGGGGCAGCAGTGTCTTGAGGTAGCCGAGCAGGAAGTCGATGTTCAGGCTGCGCTCGTGGGCTTCGTCGACGATGATCGTGTCGTAGCGTTCGAGGAAGCGGTCGTGCTGGGTTTCGGCCAGCAGGATACCGTCGGTCATCAGCTTGACCAGGGTGTTGGCATCGCTCTGGTCTTCGAAGCGCACCTGGTAGCCGACCAGCGCCCCCAAGGGCGTGCCCAGTTCCTCCGCCACCCGCGTGGCGACGCTGCGCGCGGCAATTCGCCGTGGCTGGGTGTGGGCGATCAGGCCATGGCTGCCACGGCCCAGCTCCAGGCAGATCTTCGGCAACTGGGTGGTCTTGCCCGAGCCGGTCTCGCCGGCGATCACCAGCACCTGGTGTTCGGCCAGGGCTTTCTTGATCTCGTCGCGCTTGGCGGCGATGGGCAGGTTGTCGTCGTAGCGGATGCTCGGCACGCTCTGCTGGCGCGCGGTGACCTGGGCGCAGGAGGCCTGGACCTTCTGCGCCCACTGCGCCAGCTTGGCCTCGTCGGGGCGCTTGCGCAGCTCGTGCAATTGCCGCCGCAGGCGGTGGCGGTCGGCGAGCATGGCGTGGTCGAGGGTGTGCAGCAGTGTATCGATGGCGTGGTCAGTCATGGGGCTTCTGGGTGATGCAGGTGGCCCTGCTTTCTCATGATCGGCATTCGGAAGGTGGGCGATTGTCGCAGATTTGCCGGGGCTTTGCTGGATGGGGTGGCTGAGCCGGGGGCTGTTGCAGCGCAGCGGGCTTGGACGTCAGGGGCGACGACGCTCGAACACCGCCGAACGCTCGAACAGCAGTCGCGTGCCGATCAGGGTGAAGAAAATGGTCCAGTCCAGACCGTCCAGCCACAGGATTTCGCGCTCGCCCAACTGCGTGCAACTGGTGATGCTGGCCACCATGAACAGCAGACACACCGCATCGCGCAGACGCGCCGATCGGCACAGCCAGTCCAGCACGCAGCCGGCGACCAGGATGAAGGCCAGGGTGGAAAGGGTGGACATGGAAGCTCCTGCATTGACGATGTCGGCGTCGCGGCGTGCATCGGAAGTGAAACCTTCACCCGATCATGCGACGCGGCCTACCCGACAAATCCGAAAAGGGCAGCGCAAAGACTTCTCTATTGGCAGGACAGATTCCGAATGTTTAGTGATAACAGGAGTGAACGTCGCCACTCATCGCTTTAATCACCCTTCCAGCGCATGTGAGTATCCAACCCATGACCGCCGAGCCGATCACCCCGCCCCCGCCTTCACGTCCTTCGCTAGCGAAGGCCAGGGCGCGTGCCGGTGAGAATCCGCTGGTGCACGTCATCCTGGCCTTCTGGGCGCTGTGGCACTGCCGCCATGCACGCCCGCCGGACACCTCGCTCGCCTTTTCCTGACGCCCACCGCAGCCCTGTGGCTGCCTGACTTCGTCCGACGCACCGCGCCTGTTTCGCGGTGGTCCCGTGCGCACCCTCACCCAGGGCGCGCGAGCGAGCGCTTACATGCATTTTGCCGATCCCAATCACGCCCGCCAGTTTCTGGCGAGCAACCCCGATATCGAGTTGTTCGAGCTGTTCATCCTCGACGCCAACGGTGTACCACGCGGCAAGCTGCTGCACCGCGACGAGCTGTTGGCGGTGTATGAACAGGGCCGACCGTTGCCCAGCACCATCCTCGGCCTGACTATCCAGGGTGACGACGTGGAAAACTCCGGCCTGGTGTGGGACGTCGGCGACATCGACTGCCGCGCCTACCCACTTGAAGGCAGCCTGGTGCGTCTGCCCTGGCGCAGGGTGCCCACTGCCGCCGTGCAGGTCAGCATGCATCCCAGCGAAGGGCTGCCGGCCAGTGTCGCCGACCCCCGGCATGTGCTGCTGCACAGCCTCCAGGCCCTGAAAGCCGACGGCTACCACCCGGTGATGGCCTGCGAGCTGGAGTTCTACCTGCTCGATCAGCAGCGCGATGCCCAGGGCCAACCGCAGCCGGCGCTGGACCGCGACGGTGGCAGACCGCGTGCCACTCAAGTGTATGGCTTGCGCGAACTGGAGCAGATCGAGCCCTTCCTCGCCGACCTCTACGCCGCCTGCAAGGCCCAGGGGATACCGGCGCGCACGGCGATTTCCGAGTATGCCCCCGGGCAAGTGGAAATCACCCTGGAGCATAGCGATGCGCTGACGGCGATGGACCAGGCCGTGCGCTACAAGCGCCTGGTCAAAGGCGTGGCTCACGCCCATGGCATGCAGGCGTGCTTCATGGCCAAACCCTTCGCCCACCTCGCCGGCACCGGCATGCACATGCACCTGAGCCTGGCCGATGCAGCCGGTCGCAACCTGTTCGCCAGCGACGATCCGGCCGGTACGCCGCTGCTGCGCCAGGCGGTGGCCGGGATGCTGCGTCACCTGCGCGAATCGTTGCTGCTGTTCTGCCCCACCGCCAACGCTTACCGTCGCTTCCAGGCCAACAGCTATGCACCGCTGGCGCCGACCTGGGGCGTCGACAACCGCACCGTGAGCCTGCGCGTGCCGGGCGGGCCGGCGGCCAGTCGGCATATCGAGCATCGCGTCTGTGGCGCCGATGCCAATCCCTACCTGGCCGCCGCTGCGATGCTCGCCGCCAGCCACGCCGGTATCCGCCAGCAGCTCGATCCGGGCGCACCGGTGCAGGGCAACGGCTACGCCCAGGCCCAGGAACACCTGCCCACCGACTGGCTGACTGCCCTTGAAGCCCTGGAGGGCTCGCAGTGGGCACGCGACGCCTTGGGCGACGCTTTTCTCGGCGTGTATCTGAAGGTCAAGCGCGCCGAATACCGCCAGTTCATGGCCGAAGTGGGCGAACAGGACTGGCGCTGGTATTTGCACCAGGCCTGATCCCCCGAACGACAAGGAATTTCTCATGCATGCAGCAGTGAACGGCGCCCAGGCGCAACGTGCCTCTTCCTACTACAGCGCCACGCTCAACGACCCCGTCGAGTACCCCCGCCTCGAGGGCACGGTCGAGGTCGATGTGGCGATCATCGGCGGCGGTTTCACTGGCGTCGCTACAGCGGTGGAGCTGGCCGAGCGCGGCCTGAAAGTGGCCATCGTCGACACCCACCGCATCGGCTGGGGCGCCAGCGGGCGCAATGGGGGTCAGGTCACCGGCAGCCTGTCGGGCGACGAGGCGATGCGTACACAGATGCGCCGGCGCCTCGGCGCCGAAGTGGACGACTTCATCTGGCAACTGCGCTGGCGCGGGCATCAGATCATCGAGCAGCGCGTGGCACGCTACGGCATTCAGTGCGACCTCAAGCACGGCCACCTGCACGCGGCCATGAAGCCCTCGCACCTGGATGAACTGCGCGCCTTCGAAGCCGAGGCCCAGCGCCGCGGCATGGGCGATCAGGTGCAGTTGCTCGACCGTCGCGGCGTCTCCCAGCACCTGCAGAGCCCGCTGTACCTGGGCGCGCTGAAGAACAGCCGCAACCTGCACCTGCACCCGCTCAACCTGTGCCTGGGCGAGGCCCGTGCCGCCGGCCAACTGGGGGCGTTGATCTTCGAGCAGTCCGAGGTGCTGGAGATCGTACACGGTGCGCGTCCGGCGGTGATCACGGCCCGCGGGCGCATCGACGCGCGCCAGGTGCTGCTGGCCGGCGACGTCTATCACAAGCTCGAGCAGCGTCAGCTCAAAGGCAAGATTTTCCCGGCCATGGGCGGGATCGTCACCACCGCTGCGCTGGGCGAGCTGGCCGAGCAGATCAATCCCCACGACCTGGCGGTGTACGACTGCCGCTTCGTCCTCGACTACTACCGCCTGACGGCCGACAAGCGCCTGCTGTTCGGCGGCGGCGCCCACTATTCCGGACGCGACTCACGGGACATCGAGGCCGAGCTGCGGCCATGCATCGAGCGCACCTTTCCCGCGCTCAAAGGCGTGCCGATCGAGTTCAAGTGGAGTTGCGCGATGGGGATCGTGGTCAACCGCATTCCGCAGTTGGGCAAGCTGTCGGACAACGTCTGGTATTGCCAGGGCTATTCCGGGCACGGCATCGCCACCAGCCACATCATGGGCGAAATCATGGCCGAAGCCTTGACCGGCACCCTGGAGCGCTTCGACACCTTCGCCCAATGCCGGCACATCAAGGTGCCGATGGGCGACCTGCTGGGCAACCCGTTGTTGTCGGTCGGGATGTGGTACTACCAGATGCTGGAAAAACTGCGCTGATCTCCGAGCCCCGCCCCTGCGGTAGGCGCGGGCTTGCGCCGCGTCTACAGCAGGGGTTGCCAGGGCTCAGGCAGTCTTCTTCAGGCCCAGCTTCTTCAGCTCTTCATCGCGCAGTTCGCGGCGCAGGATCTTGCCGACGTTGGTGGTCGGCAACGCATCGCGGAACTCGATGGCCTTGGGCACCTTGTAGCCGGTGACGTTGGCACGCATGTGGGTCATCACCTGCTCCTTGGTGAGGGTCACGCCGGGCTTGGCGACGATGAACATCTTGATCACCTCGCCCGACTTCTCGTCCGGTACACCGATGGCTGCGCACTGCAACACGCCAGGCAGCGTGACCAGCACATCTTCCAGCTCGTTGGGGTACACGTTGAAACCCGAGACCAGGATCATGTCCTTCTTGCGGTCGACGATGCGCATGTAACCATCCGGCTGGATCACCGCGATGTCACCGGTCTTCAGCCAGCCGTCGCTGTCAAGGATCTCGGCGGTGGCATCTTCGCGCTGCCAGTAGCCCTTCATCACCTGCGGCCCCTTGATGCACAACTCGCCGATCTCGCCCAACGGCAATTCCTGGCCGTTGTCGTCGATGACCTTGCACAGGGTGGACGGCACCGGAATGCCAATGGTGCCCACCTGGTTGGCTTCCGACGGGTTGACCGCCGCCACCGGGCTGGTCTCGGTCATGCCGTAGCCTTCGCAGATAGCGCAACCGGTGACCGCCTTCCAGCGCTCGGCCACGCTCAATTGCAGGGCCATGCCGCCGGACAGGGTGACCTTCAGAGCGGAGAAATCCAGGCTGCGGAAGGTGTCGTTGTTGCACAGCGCGACGAACAAGGTGTTGAGCCCGACGAAGCCGCTGAACTTCCACTTGCTCAGTTCCTTGACCATGGCGGGCAGGTCACGCGGGTTGCTGATCAGCACGTTGTGGTTGCCGATCAGCATCATCGCCATGCAATGGAAGGTGAAGGCGTAGATGTGGTAAAGCGGCAGCGGCGTGATGATGATTTCCGAGCCTTCCTGCAGGTTCGAGCCCATCAGGGCGCGGCACTGCAGCATGTTGGCGACCAGGTTGCGGTGGGTCAGCATCGCCCCCTTGGCCACGCCCGTGGTGCCGCCGGTGTATTGCAGCACGGCCACGTCGTTGGCCTCGGGGCTGGCTTCGGTCACCGGCTGGCCCTTGCCCTTGGCCAAGGCCTCGTTGAAGCGCACCGCCTGCGGCAGGTGGTAGGCCGGCACCATCTTCTTCACGTACTTGATGACGCTGTTGATCAGCACGCGCTTGAGCGGCGGCAGCAAGTCGGCCACCTCGGTGACGATCACGTGCTTGACCTGGGTCTTGGGCAGCACCTTCTCGACCAAATGGGCCATGTTCGCCAGGCACACCACCGCCTTGGCCCCGGAGTCGGTGAACTGGTGTTCCAATTCGCGGGCGGTGTACAGCGGGTTGGTGTTGACCACGACCAGACCGGCGCGCATGGCGCCGAATACCGCGACGGGGTATTGCAGGACGTTGGGCAGTTGCACGGCGATACGATCGCCGGGCTTGAGATCGGTGTGCTGCTGCAGCCATGCGGCGAAGGCGCCGGACAGGGTGTACAGCTCACCGTAGGTGAGGGTCTTGCCGAGGTTGCTGAACGCCGGCTTGTCGGCAAAGCGCTGGCAGGATTGCTTCAATACGGCCTGAATGTTGGGAAATTCGTCAGGATTGATTTCCGCCGTAATTCCGGCTGGGTACTTATCCTTCCAAAAATGTTCGATCATGGAAGCCCACTCCTTTAGCAACAGCGAATGCTCTACGCGTCGATGCGCTTATTATTGATATGGGATGAGGGCTCAGTGCAAACCGCATCATCCGAAGCGCGCCGAGAGTAGCAGCTTTGCCGGGGGCCGCCTAGGGCCGTGGCGGCCCGCACAGTCACAAAAATGACCTTAAATTACATTTTGGTCACATTTTGAATTTCGCCCTCCTGCGGCGAACAAGCACTGAACCTCTCCGACTGCGCGGTGGCAGCAGCGACCCACCCCCGCTGCTGCCATCGGCACCTCAGGCAATGTTGCGCAATTCGCGGCGCAGGATCTTGCCCACCGGGGTCATGGGCAGCGAGTCGCGCAGCACGATGTGCTTGGGGACTTTGTAGCCGGTGAGGTTGGCCTTGCAGAAGGTTTTCAGTTCCTCGACGCTGACTCCGCCCGCTCGCGGCACCACGAACAACTTCACCGCCTCGCCGGAGCGCTCGTCCGGCACGCCGATCACCGCACAACTGGCCACCTGCGGGTGGCCCATGAGCACATCTTCGATTTCATTGGGGTACACGTTGAAGCCCGAGACGATGATCATGTCCTTCTTGCGGTCGACGATACGGGTGAAGCCTTCGGCATCGATCACCGCGATGTCACCGGTCTTGAACCAGCCCTCGGCATCCAGCGCCTCGGCCGTGGCCTCGGGTTGTTGCCAATAGCCCTTCATCACCTGCGGTCCCTGGATGCACAGCTCGCCGCGCTCGCCCAGCGGCAGCTCCTGACCCTGGTCATCGACGACCTTGAACGCCGTGCCCACCACCGGGATACCCACCGTACCCAATCGCGCCAGCGTGCCGTAGGGATTGGTGCTGGCCACCGGTGAGGTTTCGGTGAGGCCATACCCTTCGACGATGCGACAGCCCGTGAGCGTTTCCCAGCGCTCGGCCGTGGCCTTGACCAGTGCCGTGCCCCCCGAATTGGTGACCTTCAGCGACGAGAAGTCCAGCGACGCGAAGCCTGGGTGGTCCATCAGCGCGACGAACAACGTGTTGAGCCCCAGCAACGCCGAGAAACGCCACTTGCCCAACTCCTTGATGAAACCAGGAATGTCGCGGGGATTGGTGATCAGCACGTTGTGATTGCCGGTGGCGGTCATGCACATGCAGTTCGCGGTGAAGGCATAGATGTGATAAAGCGGCAGCGGCGCGATCATCACCTCCTGCCCTTCCTTGATCAGCGGCTGGCCGTCAGGGCCATGCTGGGAAAAGCAGGCCAGCACCTGCTGCATGTTGGCCACCAGGTTGCGGTGGGTCAGCATCGCGCCTTTGGCCAGGCCTGTGGTGCCGCCGGTGTACTGCAGCACGGCGACGTCATCGAGCGTGCGCGATACCGGGGTGCGGCGAAGGTCGCGGCCCTGGCGCAGCACCTGCTTGAACGACAGCGCCTGGGGCAGACGATAGGCCGGCACCATCTTCTTCAATTTGTCGACGACGGTGTTGATCAGCCAGCCCTTGGCGGCAGGCAGCAAGTCGCCCATCTTCGCCTCGATCAGGTACTCGATGCCGGTGTCCGGCAGCACGTTCTGCACGCGCTGGCCAAACATGTTCAAGTACACCAGCGCGCGGGCGCCGGAGTCCTTGAACTGGTGACGCATCTCGCGTTCGGTGTACAGCGGGTTGGTATTGACCACGATGAGCCCAGCGCGCATGGCGCCGAACACGGCGATCGGATACTGCAGCACATTGGGCATCTGCACGGCGATGCGCTCGCCAGGCGCCAGATCGGTCTGGTGCTGCAACCAGGCGGCGAAGGCGGCCGAGTGGCGATCCAGGTCGGCATAGGTCAGGGTGACGCCCAGGTTGCTGAACGCCGGGCGCTCGGCGAAGCGCTTGCAGGCGCGCTCGAAAACCTCGACGACCGACGCATAGTCGCCCATGTCGAGGATGGAGGGCACGCCCGCCGGGCGTTTGTCGTTCCAGAAGTCGGCTTGCATTTATTGTTGTTCCTCAGCCTGAACCGTCCATGCCCTGATTGCCCTTGGCAAACAGGCGTTCAGCCGACGTTAGCAGGTAAGCCTGAGAGGACAAACACAGGAAGGGCTGCCATTAACATCGTGAATCTTATTTGTGCCCTCCCTGCAATTCTGGTCATTGTGCATACACTGATCTGAGGCCCGTGCGCAAAGGATCGGTCATGTCTCCCAACGCCTTTTGGCTACCCACCGGCGAGTGGTGCAGCCTGTATGTCCACCAGTGGTTGCCGCACACCCCGGTCAAGGCCGTCGTGCTGCTGGTCCACGGCATGGCCGAGCATGGCGGACGCTATGGACGACTGGGCCAGGCGCTGAACCAGGCCGGTTTCGCCCTGTTCGCACCCGACCTGCGCGGTCACGGCCGCACCGCCGCGCCGGCCGATCGGGGCCTGTTCGCCGAGCGCAATGGCTGGAGCACGGTGCTCGATGACCTGGGCTTGCTCAGCCAGTACATCGGCCAGCAGTTTCCCGGCACGCCTCTGTTTCTGTTCGGCCACAGCATGGGCAGCTACCTCGCCCAGGCCTATTTGCTGCACCACAGCGCCAGCCTGCAAGGCACCGTGCTCAGCGGCTCGAACAGCCGGCCGGCGGCGCTGTACCGTGCGGCGCGGCTGATCGCCCGCCTGGAAACCTGGCGCCAGGGACCGCGCGGGCGCAGCGGCGTGATCGACTGGCTGTCGTTCGGCGCCTTCAACAAGGCATTCAGGCCCAACCGCACCGCCTTCGACTGGCTCAGCCGCGATGCGCAGGAGGTGGACGCCTACCTCAACGACCCGCTGTGCGGCTTTCGCTGCTGCAATCAGCTATGGCTCGACCTGCTGCAAGGCCTGGTGCAGATCAGCCAGCCCCGCCACCTGGCGCAGATCGACCCAGACCTGCCGCTGCTGGTGATCGGCGGCGAATGTGATCCGGTCAGTGCCGGCGGACGTCTCACCCATCTGGCCGACGCGCTGCGCGCCACCGGTAACCGCCATGTACAATTGCGCGTCTACCCCGATGCCCGGCACGAAGTGCTCAATGAAACCCATCGCGACGAGGTCACCCGCGACATCATCGTCTGGCTGGAACAGGCCCTGGCCCTGAACCGTCCAGCCCGTAGCGAATGAACACCCGCCTCGTCCCTCTCAAGGAAGCCCTGATGACCCAGGTCAGCAACACGCCCTACGAAGCCCTCGAAGTCGGCCAGACGGCCAGTTACGAAAAAGCGGTGGAAGAACGCGACATCCAGCTGTTCGCTGCGATGTCCGGCGATCACAACCCGGTGCACCTGGATGCCGAGTTCGCCGCCAAGAGCATGTTCCGCGAGCGCATCGCCCACGGCATGTTCAGCGGTGCACTGATCAGTGCTGCGGTGGCCTGCACCCTGCCAGGGCCGGGCACCATCTACCTGGGTCAGCAAATGAGCTTCCAGAAGCCCGTGAAGATCGGCGACACCCTGACCGTGCGCCTGGAAATTCTCGAGAAGCTGCCCAAGTTCAAAGTGCGCATCGCCACCAACGTCTACAACCAGAACGACGAACTGGTGGTCTCCGGTGAGGCCGAGATTCTCGCCCCGCGCAAGCAGCAGACCGTCGAACTGGTGTCGCCGCCGAACTTCGTCGCCAGCTGAGGGCTCAGCCTGCCAGGACCTGCGCGTAGCGCGCACGGTCCACGTTTGCGCCGCTCAATACCACTGCCACACGCCTGCCGACCTGGCGTTCGCGCTCCTGCAGCAGCGCCGCCAACGCCGCAGCACCGGCGCCTTCGGCGGTGTTGTGGGTGGTTTCGTGGTACAGGCGCATGGCTTGGGCGATCTCGTCGTCGCTCACCCGCACGATCCGCGCCGCGTGCTCTCGCACCAGGGCGAAGGCCTCGGGGTTGGGCACGCGGCAGGCCATGCCGTCGGCGAAGGTGTGCGCGCTGGCGGTGGTGACGATACGCCCCGATTCGAAGCTGCGCGCATAGGCATCCGCCGCACTGGAGACCACGCCGACGATCTCGGTGCGCAGCCCCAGCAGGTTCCGCGCCTGGATCAACCCACAGATGCCCGAGCCCATGCCGATCGGCACGTAGACGGTGTCAAGACCGGTCACCGCCTCGAACAGCTCCAGGGCGTAAGTCGCCACGCCGCGTACCAGTTGCGCATGGAACGACGGCACCATCAGGTAGCCACGGGCCTGGGCCAGTTGTGCCGCGTGCTCGCGAGCCACGTCGAAATCGACGCCATGCTCGATCAGTTCCGCCCCCAGCGCGCGCATGGCCGCGTTCTTTTCCAGCGAATTGCCTTCAGGCACCACGATCACCAGCGGCAGGCCCGCTTGCCGCGCCGCCAGCGCCATGCTCTGCCCGTGATTGCCACGGGTCGCGGTCACCAGGCCAGCGGGCACTTCGCCGCTGTCGAGCAGTGAACGCACGTAGACCAGTCCGCCGCGCACCTTGAAGGCGCCGGTGGGGGCATGGTTTTCGTGCTTGACCCATACCTGGCATCCAGTCCGCTCGGCCAGCAGCGGCCAGGCCAACTGAGGCGTCGGCGGCACATGCTGATGAACGAAATCGGCGGCTTCGCGCAAGGCGGTGAGGTCGAACATGGCGGTCATCCTTCTCGGTTGCAGTTGCCTCGATCCTGAGTGCCCGGCATTGTATGGGTCAAACCTTATATTGCATGGGCAGCAATTTCGTGTGGACACCTCACCTGGTCGATGATGACCAACCCCGCTACCTGGCGCTGGTCGATGCCATCGCCATGGCCATCGAGCGCGGTGAACTGACAGTCGGCGAGCGCCTTCCCCCGCAGCGGCGCCTGGCGTGGAAGCTGGGGCTCAATCCGAGCACCACGCAGCAGGCCTACCGCGAGGCGGCCGCCCGCCACCTGGTGGCCGGCGAAGTCGGGCGCGGCACCTATGTGCTGGCGGGGAGCAAGGAAGCGACGCTGTTTCGCCTCAAGCAGCACGACCGCCATCCGACCTTAATCGACCTGTCGACCAACGTGCCGGTGGCCGACCTGGCCCCACAGGATCTGCAACAGAGTCTGCAATCGTTGCTGCAGGCAGGCGACTTCAACCTGCTGGATCACTACCTGGACCATGATCGACTGCTGCTGGGCCGCCTGCAGGGCGCCCATTGGCTCAGCCTGCGCGGCATCACCGTGGATGCCGACGATCTGCTGCTGTGCGGCGGCGCGCAACAGGCACTGACCTGCGTGTTGCAGTCGCTGTGCCAGCCCGGCGAGCCGGTGATGGTCGAAGCGCTGAGCGCGCCCGGCATCAAGGCGGCCTGTCGACAGCTGCGCCTTCCCGTGCAGGGCGTGGCCCTGGACGGTCAAGGCTTGCGCCCCGAGGCGCTGGAGCGGGTGGCGAGGGCCAGCGGCGCGCGGGTACTGGTGACCACGCCGACGCTGCACAACCCCACCGGAGCGTGCATGGACGATGCCCGTCGCCAGGCCATCGCCGACGTGGTCCGACGCAATGAGCTGTGGGTGATCGAGGACGATGTCTACGGTGCGTTCAGCGAACGGCCACCGTTGTATCCACTGCTCGATGGCCGTGGCGTGCTGGTCAGCAGCCTGTCGAAAACCGTGGCCGCCGGGCTGCGGGTGGGCTGGATCGCGGCGTCGCCGGACCTGCTCGAACGCATCGACCCCCACACCCGCGCCACCCACTGGTCGGTATCACCGCTGAATCTGCAGATCGCCTGCCAGTGGATCGGCGAGGGGACGGCAGCACGCCGGTTGGCCCAGCAGCGCGAGGAAGTCGAGCAACGCTGGCGTCTGGCCCGACGGTGGTTTGGCGAGGCCTTGCTCACCCGCGAGGCGCCGTCCCCGCATATCTGGGTGCGCACACCCGCCTGCGCCGAAACCTTGGCGGCAGCGTGTCGGCAACGGGGCGTGGAAGTGGTGCCAGCCAGCGTGTTCGCGGTGGGCGGCGAGGCAGTGAAAGCGGTGCGCATCAGCCTGTCGGCGGCCGTCAGCCGCGCGCAGCTCACACAGGGGCTGGAGATCGTGCGCGCAGTGCTGGACGACGGCAGTGACTCAGGTGCCTAGCCCTGCTGGCAACCCTCGCCCATGGCTCGGTATTGAAGGGTGTGCACCTGCCCCTGGTGATCTTCGTAGGTCATGGTCGCGGGTACCACCTCGCAGACATTGGGCAGGGTCGACAGATGGATGACCCGCTTGATATCGAGGTTGGTCGAGTAGTCGTATTGCACCGGGGGTTGGGCCTGGGCCGTCTTGACCTCATCCGCCAGGGCGAACGAAGACATCCCGACCAATGCGAGGATCAGTAATGGTTTCATGATTCAAGACCTTGAAGACAATCGGCTAGATCGACTTCTTGTGCCGTCACTGGCGTGGAGAAGTTGTCACCGAAGCGGTGACACGAAGCACGAATCCCGCTTCGGACAGTGCGAAAGGGATAGCTGAAATTTTACGCCCGCCACGCAATACGTGAACCCGGCAGTCGGAGTTTCACCCTTGCTCCAAATGCAACAATCTGCGACAAAGCTGCCCATGACTCCGCCTGACTATCAACGGCTATGCCACTCACAGCGCCGCTTGCTCGATCATTTCTATCGCCAGCAGGGCTCGCGCATGCGCGCCAGTGGCGACGGTGAGTCATGGGTAGCACGGGCTGACGGCCTGATCGGCGCGCTGAGCCTGACGCCGGTTGCCGGGGGTCAGTGGTTGACGGGATTGTTCGTCGCCGAACCCTGGCGCAGGAAAGGTATCGCGGCGGGATTGATCGAGGCGTCACTGGCAGCACGTCCAGGCCCGACCTGGCTGTTCTGCCACCCCGACCTGCAGACCTTCTATGCTCGGCTGGGTTTCGACTCAACCCATACCCTGCCCGCTGAACTGGCTTCTCGGTTGGCCCGCTACCAGCGCAGCAAGTCACTGGTGGCGCTGGTGCGGGCGGGGTTCACACCAGGCTGAATCGCGCTTCAGGCATCAGGCTGGCGCGGGTGCGACTCGGCCGATACCGGCTGCTCGTGGCCAAGCACGGTGATGGTCTCCTTGGGTTTCTCGCCGTCGAAGTCCTTCTCCCCAGGATCCTTGCCCTCGGCCGACATGTGCTCGATCACCGCATTCATCTCGGCGCCCAGCAGCAGCACCGCAGAGGAAATGTAGAAATACAGCAGCAGGACGATGATTGCCCCGATGCTGCCGTACATGGCGTTGTAGTCGGCGAAGGTTTTCACGTAATAGGCAAAGCCCAGTGAAGCCAGGATCCATACGACCACCGCCAGCACCGACCCCGGCGTGATGAAGCGGAATTTCTGTTTCACATCCGGCATGACGTAATACATCAACGCCACCGCGACCATCATCAGCAGGATGATGACCGGCCAACGGAGCACCGTCCAAACGGTGACGATCACCTCTTGCAGGCCGACCTGGGCGGCGATCCACTCCATCACCTGCGGGCCAAGTACCATCAGTGCCGCCGCCATCAGCAGCATGCCGGCGATACCGATGGTGTAGAAGATCGACAGGGGAATGCGCTTCCACACCGGACGGCCTTCGGGCACGTCATAAGCGGCGTTCATTGCGCTCATCATCAGGCGCACGCCGGCAGAGGCGGTCCACAGGGCGATGACGATACCCACCGACACCAGCCCACCCTTGGACTGCTGCAATTGGTCGATCACCGGATTGACCTGCTCCAGCGCCTGGGGCGGTAACACCAATTCGGTTTGCAGGCGCAGCCAGGAGAAGAAGTCGGGAAGGTGCAGGAAACCGATCAGGGCGATCAGGAACAGGATGAAGGGGAACAGCGAAAACAGCATCTGGTAGGCCAGTGCCGAGGCGTAGGTGGACATCTCGTCGTCAAGGAACTCCTGGACGGTGCGCACCATCACGCGGTGCAGAGGCAGCCCCTGCAAGGCGGGAAAAATCATAGCGTCTCCTTTCGCCGCTCGATCGTCGTGGTTGTCACAAGGCGGTCAAGTCTAATAGACCACGCGGCTGGTGTACTGCTCCCTGCCTATTTCAGGAAAAACCTACTCAGGTTGCGACAACCCACAGTAAAAGGCCGCCGCGTGAAAGAGCGTAGTCGCTCATCCACTTGGCGGCCTTGAGCGTTACAGGCAGTTACTTGTCGAGCTTGTCCTTGACCTTGCCGACTGTCTGCTGAGCTTCACCCTTCAGTTCCTGGGCTTTACCTTCGGCCTTCAGCTTGTCGCTGTCGGTGACCTTGCCAACACCTTGCTTGACGTTGCCGATGGCTTCGTTCGCCAGGCCCTTCGCTTTGTCTTTAGTGCCGCTCATGGTGAATCTCCTGATAGAGACACGTGAACCGTGCCGACAAAAGGTGGACCGCTGGGCTTGTCGGGGAGTTTCAAACTTTTTCACCTCGCCGAACCCGGCGGCAAACAACGGGCGAATACCGCACCGAATCGACCTTCGCTCACTGCAAGGACCTGACCCGCGCCTCTAGAATCGGCCGCTCATAACAACAACAGATTGCGGACCTACCTGCCCATGCGTCTGATCACCTTGCTCGCAGCCGCCCTGCCGCTGCTGCCCCTGCCTGCCCTGGCGGCAGACCCGACCACCCCTGAAATCCTGCGCGTCGATCGTTACAGCGACGATGGCCAGCCCGGCACCCTGCGCTGGGCGCTGGAAACCAGCAATGCAGCCCCTGGCCGTTATCGCATCGACATCGTGCCCGTGGGCGAGCCGCCTTATGTCATCCGCCCCAACCGGGCGCTGCCGGAGATCAAGGGGCCGCTGCGCATCACCGGGCTGTCCTGGGCGCGTGACGGTCAATACATCGCCATTGACGGCTCCGGCTACATCCGCGACCAGGGCGTGCGGACCTGCCCCGGCGCCCTGCCCGGCCAGTTCGGCACCAACGTGCGCACGACCCGCTACCCCGGCCTGGTGCTGCGCGACACCCAGGGCGTGCACTTGAGCGGTTTGGAGGTGCGCAATTTCTGCATCGGCATCCTGGTCAACCGCGCCAGCGGCAACGTGATAGAGGACAACCGCATCGTCGCCAACAAGGGCGGTGCCGGCATCATGCTCACCGGCGACGACGGCGCCGGTAATCCGACCGCCACCACCACGATCAACAACAAGGTGTTGCGCAATCAACTGATCGACAACGGCGACGGTCTGGAACTGACCCGTGGCGCGGCCTTCAACCTGGTGGCCGACAACCTGTTGCGCTCCACCGACGCCAATCCCGAGCCGTCCCAAGGCATCGAAATCCTGCTGGGCAACGACAACACCGTGGTGCGCAACCGCTTCGAGCACTACTCCGACGGTCTGCAGATCAACTGGGGCAAGCGCAACTACCTGGGCGCCAACACCTTCACCGGCAACTCCATCGGCGTCAGCGTCACGGGCGAAGACAACGTGCTCGACGGCAACCTGATCCACGGCAACCGCATCGGTGTGGCCCTGCGTCCAGAGCCACAAGTGACTGCCACGCGCCTGACCGCCAACCGCATCTGGGGCAACAGCCTGGACATTCGTCGCTGCCAGGCGGGCGGCTCGTGCGTGCCGAACCAGCGTACCGGGGCCATCGTCTTCGGCGTGCCGGCCCAGGCGCATGCGCTGTACGTCGGCTCGCGCGGCGTCGGAGCGGAATTGGCGAAGCAGGACCAAGCGATCATCTGCGATGCCAACGGCCAGCCCCAGCCGTGCCAGCCGCTGCCCAACCATAATCAACCCGCGCCACGACTGTTGGCGTTGGACGGCGCGTTGCTCAGAGGAGAGGTGCAGGGACCGGCCTCGAGCCGGCTGCGTATCGAAGTGTTCGGCAACCCCACGGCCGACGGCCAGGAGGCCGAACACTATCTGGGCGAGGTGCTGGCCAACAGCGATGCTCAGGGCCACGCACGCTTCGAGATGACGTTGAGCGACATCGACGCACTGCACAGTTTCACCGCCACGGTGACGACCGCCGATGGCGCGACCTCGGAGTTGAGCCCGTCATTACGGCGATGAGCCGGGCCACGGCCGCGACGGCCGGTGCGCCGTGGCTGCCGTGAACCCTGCAGACCTTGCCGCGCCCCGCGCCGCCTTGCACAATGTCAGGCCTTTCAGGCGTCAACCCGCAGGAACCTGCATGAAACTCGACAAACCCACCGCCATTGCCCGGCGCAACGAAGCGCTGGCCCGGCCGGTGCTCGACCGCGACAACACCCTGTTCGCCATCCTCGACAAGAAACGCAACCTGTGGTGGTTCGAGGTGCCGGTGGGCTTGCTGCGCAAAGGCCAGCCCGACTGGGTCAACCTGCTGCTGCACACCCCCGATACCGACACGCTGCAACACTTGAAGGTGCCGGTGAACTTCCTGCGCGCGCATCAGGAACAGATGGAAATCCGCAACCCCGGCAAGCGCCGCTCGACCATCAGCCTGGCACTCAGCGCCGACCGCGACTCGCTGCTGCGCGACACCCGCCCGGGCGGTGAGCAGTTGGACTTCAGCCCCTTCGTGCAGGGCTGATCAGGCGCGCTCGATGCGATCGTCATGGATGACGATCAGCCCTTGCCTGAACAAGCCACCGATCGCTTTCTTGAAGTTGCCCTTGCTGACGTTGAACAGCTTGGCGATGACGTCCGGCGCGCTCTTGTCGCACACCGGCAACACCCCACCGGCCTCCTCCAGGCGCTTGAGGATCTGCGCCTGCAGGTCGTCGGCCAGCGCCGCGCCCACCGGTTGCAGGCTCAGGGCAATCTTGCCGTCGTGGCGCACTTCCTTGATGAAGCCCTGTTCGTGCATCCCCGAACGCAGGAACTTGAACACCTCGTTCTTGTGGATCAGGCCCCAGTGGCGACTGTTGATGATGGCCTTGAAGCCCATCGGCGTCTCGCCAGCCACCAGCAGTTCCACCGGCTGACCCGGCGAATAGTCGGCCGGGGTGCGATCGAGGTAGCGGTCCAGGCGCGCGGTGGCGGTGATGCGCCGGGTGCGCTTGTCGAGGTAGGCGTGGACCACGCAGTAGTCGCCGATCTTCAGCGGCTGCACTTCTTCGGAGTAGGGCATCAGCAGGTCCTTGGACAGCCCCCAGTCGAGGAAGATACCGGCGCCGTTGATGTCCTTGACCTTGAGACTGGCGAAGCCACCGACCTGGATCTTGGGCTTTTCGGTGGTGGCGATCAGCTGATCTTCGCTGTCCAGGTAGATGAACACGTTGAGCCAGTCGTCCAGCTCCAGCTCAGCGTCTTTGGGGAAGTAGCGCCTGGGCAGGAGGATCTCGCCGTCGGCGCCGCCGTCCAGGTAGAGACCGAACTCCACGTGTTTCACGATTTGCAAACTGTTGTAACGCCCAAGCAGAGCCATTTCCGATGTTCCTCCAGACAAGGCGGCTATTCTACACCCGATGCGCCCAGGCTGCCGATCCGCTGGAACCGCCGAGCGTGCCGCCGCGTCTACTCCCTGGTCCGCCACCTGCAAGGATTCGCGCATGCCTGCCCAGCTCATCCGCACCCTGGTGCTCATCGTCGGCCTGGCCCTGACGCTGGGGGCCTGCACGCGTATCGACCTCGCCTACCGCAACCTCGACCGCCTGGTGCCCTGGTCGCTGGGCGACTACCTGGACATGAACCGACAGCAGAAGGCGCTGCTCGACGAACGGCTCAAGGATCACTTGGCCTGGCACTGCAAAACGCAGTTGCCGGGCTATCTCGACTGGCTCGACAAGGTCCGGCAGATGGTCGCCGACCAGGCGGTCACCGACCAGGCCTTGCAACAGCGCACCGCCGAGGCGCGCCTGGCCATCGGGCGGGTGGCCGAGGCGATCACCCCGTCGGCCGCCGAGTTGTTGCGCGACATGAGCGATGCCCAGGTGGCCGAGATGCGCAAGGCGTTCAGCGACGACATCGCCGAGCGCCAGAAAGAATACGTCAACACCCCGCTGCCCAGGCAGATAGAAGAGCGCGCCACGCGTATGCACAAGCGCCTCAAGCCCTGGCTGGGCGAGCTCAGCGCCGTCCAGCGTCAGCGGGTGATGAGTTGGTCCCAGGCGCTGGGCGATCAGAACCGCGAGTGGATCGCCAACCGCCAGGCCTGGCAGCAGCAGTTGCTGCTGGCCATGGACCAGCGCCAAACCCCAGCTTTCGAGCCGCGCCTGGCGCAGTTGCTACAAGACAAGCAGAGCCTGTGGTCGCCGGCCTACCGCGCTGCCTTCGACAACACCGAGCGCCAGGCCCGCAGCCTGTTGGTCGACTTGCTGCAGCAGAGCAGCGCGGCGCAGCGCCAGTTGCTGATCGAGCGGCTGGGCAAGGTGCGCCAGGACTTCAGCCAGTTGAAGTGCCTCAAGGGCTGACCGGTTCACATCGCAAGAAACGACAGGAAAGCCCCTCCCCGCTCACGTACACTCGCGCCCCTGTCCCGTCCACCGGAGATGTCCGTGAGCCCCATCGCCCTCGCCCGCCTGCTGATCCTCGCCGCCGTCTGGGGCGCGAGCTTCCTGTTCATGCGCATCATCGCGCCAGAGCTGGGCGCGCTGCCCACCGCCTTTTTCCGCGTGTCCATCGCCTGCCTCGGGCTGCTCGCCATCCTCGCCGCCGGGCGCGTGCGCTGGGACTTTCAGGGCAAGCTCGGCGCCTGTCTGGTGCTGGGCATGATCAACTCGGGCATTCCGGCGACCTTCTATTCGGTGGCCGCGCAAGTGCTGCCCGCCGGCTACTCGGCGATCTTCAACGCCACCACGCCGCTGATGGGCGTGCTGATCGGCGCGCTGTTCTTCCATGAGGCCATGACCCTGCCCAAGCTGTGCGGAATTTTCCTGGGGCTGTTCGGCGTGGCCATCCTCAGCGGTGCCGGCCCGGTCGCGCTGGACCTGGCGCTGCTGCAAGGCGCCCTGGCGTGCCTGGCCGCGACCACCTGCTATGGCTTCGCCGGCTTTCTCGCACGGCGCTGGATCAGCGGGCTGGACAGTCGGCTATCGGCCCTGGGCAGCATGCTCGGTGCCACCTTGCTGCTGGCCCCGCTGTTCGCCTGGAGCGCCTTGACCCAGCCGCCGCCCAGTTGGGGCGGCTGGTCGGTGTGGGGCTCGTTGCTGGGACTGGGGCTGGTGTGCACGGCGTTCGCCTACATCCTGTACTTCCGCCTGCTGGACGAGATCGGGCCGGTCAAGGCCACCACGGTGACCTTTCTGATTCCGGTATTCGGCGTGCTCTGGGGGGCGTGGCTGTTGGGCGAGCCGCTGTCGCTGGCGCACCTGTATGGCGGGGTGATGATCGGCGCGGCGTTGTGGCTGGTGCTGCGACCGGCGCGCCGCTGAGGGAAGGCACCGGCGTCGTCGACGACGCCGGGACAGGCAGATCAGAACAACCAGCGATACAACAGGTAGGCCACCAATACGGCCAGCACCGGTCGCAGCACACGGTAGGCCTTGGGGTTGGCCCGCTTGAACTGTTTCACATGGGTACTGATGCGGTTGCTGAAGCGCTTGCTCCAGGCGTAGGCCTGGTTGATGCCCCCCACGCGCTCGTCGTCGGTGTTCTGCGGCGCGGTGGCGCGGCCGAGGAACGCGCTGACCTTGCGGTTGATGCGGGTCATCAGCGCGCTGTTTAGCGGACGCTCGACGTCGCAGAACAGGATCACCCGGGTCACGTCGGTTTCGTTCTTCACCCAGTGCACGTAGGTTTCGTCGAACATCACGTCCTCGCCGTCACGCCAGGCGTAGACCTGGCCGTCGACGTAGATGCGGCAGTCGTCGGAGTTCGGCGTGGACAGCCCCAGGTGATAGCGCAGGGAGCCGGCGAACGGATCGCGGTGCGGATTGAGGTGGCTACCGCCCGGCAGCAGAGCGAACATCGCACCCTTGACGTTGGGAATGCTGTTGACCAGTTCCACGGTGCGTGGGCACAGCGCCTCGGCCGAAGGCAGGGCCTTGTCGTACCACTTCAGGTAGAACCGCTTCCAGCCCTTCTTGAAGAACGAACCGAAGCCGGCATCGTTGTCTTTTTCCGCGGCGCGGATGTAGCCCTCGTCGAACAGGCGCATGGCCTCTTCGCGAATTTCCTGCCAGTTGTTCTTCAGTACGTCCAGCTCGGGAAAGCGCTGACGGTCCAGGTACGGCTTGGACGGCACCCCGGAGAACAGGTACATCAGGCTGTTATAGGGCGCGAACAGCGCCGAATGGTTGACGAACTGGCGCAGCACCGGCAAGCGCGCCTTGCCCCGCAGGTGCACGAACAGCACACTGGCGAAGAACACCAGCAGGACACCCGCCTTGGCGAGGAAGGAAAAGGTCATGCAACACTCCTTTGGGGGAATCAGGCCGTCCCCGAATAGCCGGACATGATAAACCCATCCCAGACAGCTGCAACCTGATCCCGATCAAGCCTTTTTTTTGGAGCTACAAGTGGCGAGCTTCAAGCGGCAAGCTGATCGGTGGCGCTCCACGGTGCAGCTTGCAGCTTGTTGGCGCTTGGCGCTGAGCGCCTGCGCTCAGGGCTGGAGTTCCTGGTCGGTGAACAGGTCGCTGAAGAGCATGCTCGACAGGTAGCGCTCGCCGGAGTCAGGGAGAATCACCACCAGCGTCTTGCCTTGCATTTCCGGCTTTTCTGCCAGGCGGACGGCAGCGGCCATGGCGGCGCCGCAGGAGATGCCGCAGAGGATGCCCTCTTCCTGCATCAGACGGATGGCCATGGCCTTGGCTTCTTCGTCGGTGACCAACTCCACCTGATCGACGATCGACAGGTCCAGGTTCTTCGGGATGAAACCGGCACCGATGCCCTGGATCTTGTGCGGGCTTGGCTTGAGCTCCTCACCGGCCAGGGCCTGGGTGATCAGCGGCGAGGCCGCCGGCTCCACCGCCACCGACAGGATCGACTTGCCCTGGGTGTGCTTGAGGTAGCGTGATACGCCGGTGATCGTGCCGCCGGTGCCCACGCCCGCCACCAGCACATCGACCGCGCCGTCGGTGTCGTTCCAGATTTCCGGGCCGGTGGTCTTCTCGTGGATGGCCGGGTTGGCCGGGTTCTCGAACTGGCCTGGCAGGAAGTAACGCGCAGGGTCAGAGGCGACGATCTCGTCGGCCTTCTCGATCGCGCCCTTCATGCCCTTGGCCGGATCGGTCAGCACCAGCTCGGCGCCCAGCGCCTTGAGCACCTTGCGCCGCTCCAGGCTCATGGACGCCGGCATGGTCAGGATCAGCTTGTAGCCACGTGCAGCCGCGACGAAGGCCAGGCCGATGCCAGTGTTGCCCGAGGTCGGTTCGACCAAGGTCATGCCCGGCTTGAGCTTGCCGCTGCCTTCGGCGTCCCAGACCATGTTGGCGCCGATGCGGCACTTGACCGAATAGCCTGGGTTGCGTCCTTCGATCTTGGCCAGAATGGTCACCCCACGCGGGGCGATGCGATTGATCTGCACCAGCGGCGTGTTGCCGATGGAATGGGCGTTGTCGGCGTAGATACGGCTCATGGCTGCAGTCCTTGAATCGTGGGAAACAGGCGGAAAACCTCAAGGGTAAGCCTGCCCCCAGCACGGCGTAAAGCCCGGTCGAACCAAGCCGGGCAACGGGCGGTCAACCGCACAACCTGACCTGGAGACCCTGGGATGAAAGCTCGCTATCGCTGGCCGCTGCTCGGCCTGGCTGGCCTGGTCGTGCTGTTGGTGGCCCTACACCTGGCCCTGCCCTACCTGGTGCGCGACTACCTCAACGACAAGCTGGCCGACATGGGCGACTACCGCGGCCAGGTCAGCGACGTGGACTTGGCCTGGTGGCGCGGGGCCTACCAGATCAACGGGTTGAAGATCGTCAAGACCAGCGGCAAGGTGCCGGTGCCGCTGCTCGATGCACCGCTGATCGACCTGTCGGTGAGCTGGCATGCACTGTGGTACGACCAGGCGGTAGTGGCCGAAGTGGCCTTCGTGCGCCCGGAACTGAACTTCGTCGACGGCGGCAGCAAGCAGAACTCCCAGACCGGTCAGGGCACCGACTGGCGCGCGCAATTGGAAAAGCTGTTGCCGATCACCCTGAACGAGGTGCGCATCGACGACGGCACCCTGACCTTCCGCAACTTCAATTCCAAGCCCCCGGTCAATCTCAAGGCCACTCGACTGCAGGCCAGCATCCGTAACTTGACCAACGTGCGCGACGAGGCTGGCCGGCGCGATGCCAGCTTCCAGGCCACAGCCTTGATCGCCGGCGACGCCAAGGTGGAAAGCCGCGCCACCTTCGATCCGTTCAGCGACTTCGACGACTTCGAGTTCCGCCTGCGGGCCACGGGTATCGAACTGCGCCGCCTCAACGACTTCGCCAGCGCCTACGGCAAATTCGATTTCAATGCCGGTAATGGCGATGTGGTGATCGAAGCCCAGGCCGAAAACGGCCGGCTCAAAGGCTACATCAAGCCGCTGTTGCGCGACGTGGACGTGTTCGACTGGCAGCAGGACGTGGAGAACAAGAACAAGGGCGTGTTCCGCTCGATCTGGGAAGCGCTGGTCGGGGCCAGCGAAACCGTGCTCAAGAACCAGCCGAAGAATCAATTCGCCACCCGCGTCGAGCTCAGCGGCAGCGTTCACCAGCAGGACATCAGCGCTTTCGAGGCATTCCTGCAGATCCTGCGCAATGGCTTCGTCCAGGCCTTCAATGCCCGCTACGAACAGCCCGCGCCGACCTCGAATTGAGCACTGCCTGAAGGGGCATTCAGCCAGTGAATATCGGGTCTGCATTTTCGCTCGCCGGGGTGCGGGTTATAGTCGCGGGCACATTACCGACACGCGTCGTCAGCGGTGCAGCCTTCGCGGATGAACCCGCTCCCCCAAGGCTACCGCTGAGACCTCATAAAGGAACGGCACCATGAAATTCGAAGGCACCCGCAACTACGTCGCCACCGACGACCTGAAGCTGGCGGTCAATGCGGCCATCACCCTCGAACGCCCGCTGCTGGTCAAGGGCGAGCCCGGCACCGGCAAGACCCTGCTCGCCGAACAACTGGCCGAGGCCCTGGGCGCGCGCCTGATCACCTGGCACATCAAGTCCACCACCAAGGCCCAGCAGGGCCTGTACGAGTACGATGCCGTCAGCCGTTTGCGCGACTCGCAGTTGGGCGTGGACAAGGTCCACGACGTGCGCAACTACCTGAAGAAAGGCAAGCTCTGGGAAGCCTTCGAGGCCCAGGAACGGGTCATCCTGCTGATCGACGAAATCGACAAGGCCGACATCGAATTCCCCAACGACCTGTTGCAGGAACTCGACCGCATGGAGTTCTACGTCTACGAGACCGACGAAACCATCAAGGCCGCCCAGCGCCCGATCATCATCATCACCTCCAACAACGAGAAAGAACTGCCCGACGCGTTCCTGCGCCGCTGCTTCTTCCACTACATCGCCTTCCCCGACCGCGACACCCTGCAGCGCATCGTCGATGTGCATTACCCGAACATCAAGGCCTCGCTGGTCAGCGAAGCGCTGGATGTGTTCTTCGACGTGCGCAAGGTGCCGGGCCTGAAGAAAAAGCCTTCCACTTCCGAGCTGGTCGACTGGCTCAAGCTGCTGATGGCCGACGACATCGGCGAAGCGGTGCTGCGCGAGCGCGATCCAACCAAAGCCATTCCACCGCTGGCCGGCGCGCTGGTGAAGAACGAGCAGGACGTGCAACTGCTCGAACGCCTGGCCTTCATGAGCCGTCGCGGCAACCGCTGAGGGCCTGGCCATGCTGCTCAACCTGTTCAACGAACTGCGCGCAGCCAAGGTGCCGGTGTCGCTGCGCGAACTGCTCGACCTGCTCGACGCCCTGCAGCAGCGTGTGGTCTTCGCCGACATGGACGCGTTCTACTACTTGGCCAGGGCCATTCTGGTCAAGGACGAACGGCATTTCGACAAGTTCGACCGCGCCTTTTCCGCCTATTTCAACGGTCTGGAACGCCTCGACCATCACCTTGAGGCGCTGATCCCCGAAGACTGGCTGCGCAAGGAGTTCGAGCGTTCGCTCAGCGCCGAAGAGCGTGCGCAGATCCAGTCCCTGGGCGGGCTGGACAAGCTGATCGAAGCCTTCAAGCAGCGCCTGCAAGAGCAGAAGGAACGTCACGCCGGCGGCAACAAATGGATCGGCACCGGCGGCACCAGCCCGTTCGGCTCGGGCGGTTTCAACCCCGAGGGCATTCGCGTGGGCGATGCCGGGCAGCGCCAGGGCAAGGCGGTCAAGGTGTGGGATCAGCGTGAGTACAAGAACCTCGACGACCAGGTCGAACTGGGCACACGCACCATCAAGATGGCCCTGCGCCGCTTGCGCAAGTTCGCCCGTGAAGGCGCCGCCGAGGAACTCGACATCGACGGCACCATCGACCATACCGCCCGCGATGCCGGGCTGCTGAACATCCAGATGCGCCCGCAGCGACGCAACACCGTCAAGCTGCTGTTGCTGTTCGACATCGGCGGCTCGATGGACGCCCACGTCAAGGTCTGCGAGGAGCTGTTCTCGGCCTGCAAGACCGAGTTCAAGCACCTGGAGTACTACTACTTCCACAACTTCGTCTACGAGACGGTGTGGCGGAACAACCTGCGCCGCAACGCCGAACGCTTCGCCACGTTCGACCTGCTGCACAAGTACGGCGACGACTACAAGGTGGTGTTCGTCGGCGACGCCGCCATGGCGCCGTATGAAATTACCCAGCCGGGCGGCAGTGTCGAGCACTGGAACGAAGAAGCGGGTTATGTGTGGATGCAGCGCTTCAGGGAGAAATTCCGCAAGATCGTGTGGATCAACCCGTATCCCCGGCAGACCTGGGACTACACCGCGTCCACGCACCTGGTGCGTGAACTGATGGAAGACCGCATGTACCCGCTGACCTTGCAGGGCCTGGAAGAAGCGATGCGCTACCTGTCGAAGTAGCGCGACCATTCATCCGCGATGGGCCTTACTGCCAACGTTGCAGATACGCCTGCTGCTCGCGCCATGCAGTGTCCTGCACCACCGCCCTGAAGCGCACTACCGCCCCCGGCATGCACTGCGCCAACTGCGCCAGCGCCAGGGGCGTGAGTGCCCCGAGTCGCGGATAGCCGCCGATGGTCTGGCGGTCGTTGAGCAGCACGATCGGCTGCCCATCCGGCGGCACCTGCACGGCGCCCAGGGGAATGCCTTCGGAAATCATCGGCGGTCCTTGGTACACCAAGGGCGGCCCCAGCAGACGGCTGCCCATGCGGTCCGCTCGGCTGTCCAGGGTCCAGTCGCGGTTGAACGCCTCGAACAGGCTGAGGCCGCTGAACGCGCCGATCTGCGCGCCCATCACCAGGTCCAGTTGTGGCTTGGCCGAAGGGGTCGGGCGCAGGGCGGCAGGCACCTCACGCACCGCTGGCGTGCCCTCGCCGAAGCGCAACGTCTGCCCTTTGGCCAATGGCCCGCCGCAGCCGTCCAGGCCGCCGAGTTGCTCACGTGCCACGGTGGCGCAACTGCCCAGCACCGCCGCCCCGTGAAAACCGCCGGGCGCAGCCACGTAGGCGCGCACGCCCTGGCGGGGCTGCCTGAGGGTCAGGCGCTGGCCTTTACCCAAGGCCAGGCTGCGCCAAGGGGCAACTGGCTGGTCATCGATGCGCGCGTCCAGGTCGGCGCCGGCCAGGGCCACCACGCAGTCCTGCTCGGCCAGCACCGTGAAACCGCCCAGCGCCACCTCCAGCACCGGGGCGTCCAGGGCATTGCCCAGCAGCCAGTTGGCCCAGTACATCGCCACCCAGTCCAGCGCGCCACCCTGGGTCACGCCCAAATGCCGCACACCCAGGCGCCCGCCATCCTGCAACTGGCACAGGGCGGTGCTGGCCTCGATCGTCAACTGCTTCATGCGTAGGCCTCCTGCGGGCGATCGTCGCCGCCCAAGGCGATGAACTCGGCGTGCGACACGGCCACGAAACGCACCCGGTCACCCGGCTGCAACAGGCTGTAGCCGTCACGGTCACGGTCGAACAGGCGCACCGGGGTGCGCCCGAGCAGGTTCCAGCCGCCCGGCGACACCGCCGGATAGGCCGCCGTCTGCCGCTCCGCGATCCCCACGCTGCCAGCGGCTACGCGCTTGCGTGGCGTACTCAGGCGCGGCGTGGCCAGGCGCTCGTCCACCAGGCCCATGAAGCCGAAACCCGGCGCGAAGCCCAGGGCGAACACCGGGTATTCGCGCTCGCTGTGCAGTTGCACGACCTCCTGCTCGCTCAGGCCACTGCGTGCGGCCAGCAAGGGCAGCTCGGGACCGACGCTGGGGTGGTACCACACCGGGATCTCATGGCGGCGTCCGCTGCTGCCTGCGTCAGGCGCAAGTCCCGCCAGCGCCTGGTCGATGCGCGCCCGCGCCGAGGCCGGGGCCAGATCGGACTGCAGCATCAGCGTGGTGTAGGACGGCACCAGGTCGATCAGGTGCGCGCCGAACGCCGCGCGCAGGCGCTGGCTGGCGGCGAGGATCCACGGCATGTTGGCCTCGTCGATGGCGTCGAACAGCCGCACCATCAGGCTGTCGATGGCCACCACTTCGATACGCGGGTTCATCGCGGCGCCCTCATGCCTGCAACGCGTCCAAGGCCTCGCGGATCTGCCGGACGGCCGCCACCGAGCTTTCGTTGTCACCATGCACGCACAGGGTGGCGGCGTTGAGCCGCAGCGCGCTGCCGTCATCGGCCACCAGCGCCTCACCGCGCGCCAGGCGGACAGCCTGCTCCACGACCAGTGCCGGATCGTGATGCACGGCGCCGGGCAGGCGTCGCGACATCAGGTGACCGCTGGCGGTGTAGGCGCGGTCGGCGAAGGCCTCGAACCACAGCGGCACGCCGACCTCCTCGCCCAAGGCCTGCGCGGCGCGGTCGTCGGCGGTGGCCATCAGCATCAGCGGCAGACCGGCCTCGTACGCCGCCACCGCTTCGAGCACGGTCCGCAACTGACGCGGGTCGGCCATCATGTCGTTGTACAGCGCGCCATGGGGCTTGACGTAGGCCACGCGCCCGCCGAGCACCTTGCAGATACCGTCCAGCGCGCCGATCTGGTAATGCAGCAGGTCACGGATCTCCTCGCTGCTGCAGGCCATGGAGCGGCGACCGAAGCCGTTGAGGTCGGGGTACG
The DNA here is from genome assembly GCF_047039205.1 of Pseudomonas sp. SC11. Lineage (NCBI taxonomy): Bacteria > Pseudomonadati > Pseudomonadota > Gammaproteobacteria > Pseudomonadales > Pseudomonadaceae > Pseudomonas > Pseudomonas sp. SC11. Next base: position 4,079,770 of record NZ_CP178183.1, read on the forward strand.
CCGGGTGTGCGCCGATGCTGACGCCATGCTCCAGCGCCAGGGCGACGGTGCGGCGCATGGTGCCGGGATCGCCGGCATGGTAGCCGCAGGCGATGTTGGCGCAGTCGACGAAGGGCATCACCTCGGCGTCCAGGCCGGTGCGCCAGTTGCCGAAACTTTCGCCCATGTCGCAGTTGAGCAGCAGGCGTTGGCGGTGTGTCGAGGGGTTCATCAGGGCCTCGTCTTGTTGGTATGGTTCGGGGCGAGCCGCGCTGCGGCGTGTGCGTCATTGTCGGAACGCCGCGCAACCGGCGTCCAATGAGAAAAACCTGCGGTCTGGAACAAGAAAAACCGATCGCCCAGCCTTGCGAGCCCTCCATGAACCTGCGCTTTCTCGAAACTTTCGTCTGGGTCGCCCGGCTCAAGAGCTTTCGCCTGACGGCCGAGAAGCTGTTCACCACCCAGGCCTCGGTGTCCAGCCGCATTGCCGCGCTGGAGGCCGACCTGGGCGTGAAGCTGCTGCTGCGCGACTCGCGCGGGGTGAGCCTGACGCCCGAAGGCAGCCGCGTGCTGGAATACGCCGAACGCATGCTCGACACCGCCCAGGCGATGAAGCAGTCGTTGGGCGCCGAGCGCACGCGGGTGGGCCGAGTGCGCCTGGGCATCATGGACACGGTGATCCACACCTGGATGAGCGCGCTGGTGGCTGAGCTGACCGCGCGCTATCCGCAGGTGGAGATCGAACTGGTCGCCGACACCGCGCTGAACCTGCGCGAGCACCTGCACAAGGGCTTCGTCGATGTGATCCTGCAGACCGACCTGCTGCGTGAAGAACGCATTCGCAGCCTGGACCTGGCGCGCTATCCCATGGGCTGGATCGTCGCCAGCGGCTCGGCCCTGCACCGCGAGTACGCCGACCTGGCCGAGCTGGCACGCGAGCGAATCCTCACTTTTTCACGCAACTCGCGTCCGCATCAGGACGTCGCCAGCCTGCTGCAGGCAGCGGGCGCGCACAGGTTGCGGCTCAATTGCGTGAATTCGGTGTCGGCGATCACCCGACTGCTGCGCGACGGCTTCGGCGTCGCTGCACTGCCCCCGGCGCTGGTGGCCAGCGAGCTGGCACGGGGCGAATTGGCCTTGCTCGACGGCCTGCTGGCGCCACCGAGCCTGGAACTGGTGGCGTCCTGGCAGACCGGCGTGGAGCTGGTGGAGGAAGTGGTGGGTGTGTGCCGGCAGGTGCTGGCGCGCTACGCGCAGGAGGCGGGCGAGCGCAGGATCGTGCTGGTGCAGGCAAGTAGAGCCTAGCGCCAGCTCTCCTTCACCGCGCCCCGCCGACCACCGAGGATCACCCAACCGATGCCCAGCAAAAGGCTCTCGACCAGCAGCGCCAGCAGGAACCCGCAACCGATGCCCCAGCCGATCGCCTCGGGCACCAGCAGGATCTGGTAGCTGTAGCCCTTGAGCGTTTCCTCGCGAAGCTGCGGATCGGCCTGCGCCACGACATGCCAGGTACGGCTGACCCAGTTGCCCTGCAACGCCTGCCACTCGCTCTCCAGCAACTGGTTACGGGTCATCAGGCTTTCGATGCTGTTGGCATCGCTGTTGAACACCGGGTCGTCGCTGCTGCGGTAGTGCCGCAGCAGCGCTTGCAGATCGCCGTTGAAGAAGCGCTCGGCGGTTTCCTGGAAGCCCGCCAGGGCCTCGCGCGACTCGAGCATGTGCGCTTCGACGCGCTGACTGTAGTCCTTGACCAACCCCGGCACCTGGATGCCGGCCAGCAGGCCGACGGTGAACAGCAGCAACCGCAGGTAACTTCTGAACATGCTCGCTCCTCAGCCGTTGGCGACGCACTCGCCATGGCGCCACAGGGCCCACTGGCCGGGGGTATAGCGCTGCCAGGTTTCGTTTTCGGTGAGCGCCTCGGTGGCGATCACCGTGACCACGTCGTTGGGGGTGGTTTGCGACTGGAAGTCGACGATCAGGTCGACATCCTTCAGGCGCGCGGCGCCGAACGGGGCGCGCCGGGTGATGTGTACCAGCTTGGTGGAGCAGTAGCAGAACAGCCAGTCGCCGTCGCTGAGCAGGCAGTTGAACACGCCTTTGTCACGGTAACCGGCGCACGCCTCGACCAGCACCGGCAGCAGCGCCTCGGCTTCGACCGGCTCGGGGAAGGCCTCGCGCACGCGGTTGAGCAAGTCGCAGAACGCCGCTTCGCTGTCGGTGTCGCCCACGGGGCGGTAAAAGGTCTTCTCGCCGACGAAGCCTGCCAGTTGACCGTTGTGCGCGAAGCACCAGTTACGCCCCCACAACTCGCGAACGAACGGGTGGGTGTTGGACAGGCAGACCTTGCCGACGTTGGCCTGGCGGATGTGGCCGATGACAACCTCGCTCTTGATCGGGTAGCGCTGCACCAGGTTGGCCACTTCCGATTCGCTGCTGGCGGTCGGGTCCTGGAACAGGCGCAGGCCACGCCCCTCGTAGAAGGCGATACCCCAGCCGTCGCGGTGCGGGCCGGTGCGCCCGCCGCGCTGCATCAGGCCGGTGAAGCTGAAAACGATATCGGTCGGGACGTTGGCGCTCATGCCCAGCAATTCACACATCGACCAGCGCTCCGTGTCAGATCCGGGGTTCGACGCGACCGCCGCCATTGGCGGGACGGCGCGGTGCCGGGGCGGGCGGCTCGCTGCGGTAGCGGTCGCGCGGGTCGACCTGCGGGGCGTCGTCGACCATCGCCTCGTCTTCGGCGGCGCGTCGGCTGGCAGCGGCCTCGGCCCGCGCCTTGCGCTCGCGAGCACGCTTTTCCAGCGGCCAGCGCACCAGCACGAACAGCAGGTACAGGGCGAAGGCGATCATGCCGTACATGGCCAGGTCCGACGCCGCGCGCCAGGCGTTGTTGCCCACCTTGAACGCCAGGTCCAAGGCGGTGATGGCAATGGCCGGGGCGAAGCTGTCCTTGACCGGATCGACGATGGTGGGGCTGAACAGCAGCACGGCCACCAAGACCCGCAGCGGCTCGCGCAGCCAGCGCCACATCCAGCCGGTGAGCTTGAAGGCCACCAGCAGGCAGCCCACGGCAGCAACGGCGTAGAGGCCCCAGGCCAGTGTGTAGTCTTGTTCGATCATGGTGTCCGTGCAAGGCAGGCGAAGAGGCGCCTATGATAAACACTTTTAGGGGCACAGGTGCCCTTTCCATCTCGGGACATTTCATGCCTATCAGACCCCAGCCCCCCATCGCCCGCCAAGCCCCCGGCCACGATCCCTACGCCTGGTTGCAGGAACGCGACAACGCCGAGGTACTGGCCTACCTGGAGCAGGAAAACGCCTACCAGCAGGCGTGCCTGGCCGACCAGGCCGAAATGCGCGAGCAGCTATTCGAGCAGATCAAGGGCCGCATTCTGGAAACCGACCTGTCGCTGCCCTCGCCCTGGGGCCCTTTCCTCTACTACACCCGCACCACCGCCGGCGACGAGTATCCACGTCACTACCGCTGCCCGCGTCCGGCCGACGACAGCCTGCAGGTCGACGAAAGCGCCGAGCAGTTGCTGCTCGACCCCAATGCCCTGGCCGAGGGCGGCTTCCTGGCCCTGGGCGCGTTCAACGTCAGCCCCGACCATCGCCTGCTGGCCTACAGCCTGGACACCCGTGGCGATGAAATCTACACGCTGTACGTCAAGGATCTGGACACCGGCGCCCTCACCGCCCTGCCCTTCGACGACTGCGACGGCAGCCTGACCTGGGCCAACGACAGCCGCACCCTGTTCTTCGCCGAACTGGACGAGACCCACCGGCCGTGGCGCCTGCTGCGCCACACCTTGGGCGAGGCCGACGCGACGCAGGTCTTCGAAGAAGCGGACGGACGCTTTTTCCTGCACTGCTACCGCAGCAGCTCGGAGCGTCAGTTGGTGCTGCTGCTCAACAGCAAGACCACCAGCGAGGCCTGGGTGCTCGATGCCCAGACGCCCAAGGCGCCCTTCACCTGCCTGGCGCCACGGGTCGAAGGCCACGAATACTTCCCCGACCACGGCCAACTCGACGGCCAATGGCGCTGGTTCATCCGCAGCAACCAGGATGGCATCAACTTCGCCCTGTTCCATGCGCCCGCCGACCGTGTTCCCACCCACGCCCAGTGGCAGGTGCTGGTGGCGCACCGCAACGAGATCATGCTCGAAGGCCTTAGCCTGAATGCCAGCGCGCTGACGCTGAGCCTGCGCGAAGGCGGTCTGCCGATCATCGAGGTGCGTCCCCAGGGTCTGCCGGCCTACCGCGTCGAACTGCCGGACGCGGCCTACAGCTTGTACGTGCAGGACAGCCTGGAGTTCGCCAGCGCGTCTATCCGCCTGCGCTACGAGGCCCTCAACCGCCCCGCCCAGGCGCGCCAGTTGACCCTGGCCAACGGCGCGCAGCAGGTGCTCAAGCAAACGCCAGTGCTGGGCCCGTTCGATGCCGACGACTACGTCAGCCAGCGCCTGTGGGCCACCGCGGCGGACGGCACGCAGGTGCCGATCAGCCTGGTGCGCCGACGCCAGGACCTGGGCCGCAGCGTGCCACTGTACCTGTATGGCTACGGCGCCTACGGCGAAAGCCTGGACCCCTGGTTCTCCCACGCTCGCCTGAGCCTGCTCGAGCGCGGCGTGGCCTTCGCCATCGCCCACGTGCGCGGCGGCGGTGAGCTGGGCGAAGCCTGGTATCGCGCCGGCAAGCAGGCGCACAAACAGAACAGTTTCGACGACTTCATCGCCTGTGCCGAACACTTGATCGCCCAAGGCGTGACCCGCTCCGAGCAATTGGCGATCAGCGGTGGCAGCGCCGGCGGCCTGCTGATCGGCGCCGTGCTCAACCAGCGTCCCGAGCTGTTCCGTTGCGCCATTGCCGAAGTACCCTTCGTCGATGTGCTCAACACCATGCTCGACCCCGAGCTGCCGTTGACCGTCACCGAGTACGACGAGTGGGGCAACCCCGAAGAGCCCGAGGTGTACGCGCGCATCCAGGCCTATGCGCCCTACGAGAACGTCAAGGCCCAGGCCTACCCGGCGATGCTGGTGGTGGCTGGCTATAACGACAGCCGCGTGCAGTACTGGGAGGCGGCCAAGTGGGTGGCCCGGCTGCGCACCCGCAAGACCGACGACAACCTGCTGCTGCTCAAGACCGAAATGGGCGCCGGCCACGGCGGCATGAGCGGGCGCTACCAGGGCTTGCGCGACGTGGCCCTGGAGTACGCCTTCGTGCTCGATGAGCTGGGCGTTACGCGCTAGCGTCAGTCGCTTTTGACCGGCGGCGCGGGCGACAGGCCCGGCAAGGGCTGATCCTTCGGCGGCCCTGGCTTGGGCATGGGCGGCAACAGCGGCCCGCCGGCCTCGCTGCCGCCGGCCTTAGGCGGCACGCTCGGGGTGATCTGTGGATAGGGCGTGGGCGTGGGCGTACCCGGCGCGCCGGGCGCCGGGGCCAAACCGCCCGAAGGCTGGCCGGCAAGCGCGGCGCACGGCGCGGCGAGCAGCCACACACTGGCAAGCAGTACAGGCAACATCGATCACCTCCCGTCCGGAACCTGCCTACAGGCTACGCCCAATCGCGCGCGTTTGCCTGTGCGCTGCACCGCAGTCGCGCTAGACTCAGCGCAACCACCGTCATAGCCCTGATAACGATAAAGGTAACACCATGAGCTCGGCCTCCACCTCCGCCGCCACCGCCCGTCTCGACCGCATCCTCGCCGACGCCAAGCGCGACAAGGAAATGGGCTACCGCGACAAGGCGCTGAAGATGTACCCGCACGTCTGCGGACGCTGCGCCCGTGAATTCGCCGGCAAGCGCCTGTCGGAACTCACCGTGCACCACCGCGACCACAACCACGACAACAATCCCCAGGACGGCTCGAACTGGGAACTGCTGTGCCTGTATTGCCACGACAACGAACACTCGCGCTACACCGACCAGCAATACTTCGGCGAAGGGTCGCTGAGCACGCCCAAGACCAATGTGGCCACGCACAACCCCTTCGCCGGCCTCGCCGCGCTGATGAACAAGGACTGACCGTCCAATCGCGCCCACACGACGTCGGCGAGCCCGTATAATCGCGCTCTTTTTTTGCGAAGGGCCCCGACTCGTGGCGAACAAACGGTACAGCTGCATCGGCCTGTTCAACCCCAAATCCGCGGAAAACGTCGGCTCGGTGATGCGCGCCGCAGGCTGCTACGGGGTCAACTCGGTGTTCTACACCGGCAAGCGCTACGAGCGCGCCCGCGACTTCGTCACCGACACCAAGCGCGTGCACTACGACATCCCGCTGATCGGCATCGACGATCTGCAGCGCATCATCCCGCTGGGCTGCACGCCGGTGGCGGTGGAGTTGGTCGAGGGCGCCCGGCCGCTGCCGGAATACACCCACCCCGACCGGGCGATCTACATCTTCGGCCCCGAAGACGGCAGCCTGGACGACAGCGTGCGCGCCTGGTGCGAGGAAACCATCTACATCCCCACCCACGGCTGCATGAACCTGGCCGCGACGGTCAACGTGGTGCTCTACGACCGCCTGGCCAAGGGCCTGAACACCCGCTCGGGGCCGAAGTTCAAGTAGTGGTGCGCAGCGGCCAGCGCCGCCGTGCACAGGACCGCGCGCCTTGGCACCTCCTCACGACGCGTTGATCCAGATGGTCTTGAGCTCGGTGTACTGATCGTGCGCCCAGATCGACTTGTCGCGCCCACCAAACCCGGACTCCTTGTAGCCGCCGAACGGCGTCGAGGCATCGCCTTCGCCGAAGCAGTTCACCGTCACCACACCGGCGCGGATTTCCCGCGACAGGCGCAACGCGTTGCGCAGACTGCCGGTATAGGCGGATGCGGCCAGTCCATAGACCGTGTCGTTGGCGATCTCGATCGCCTCGTCGAGGGTCTTGAAACTGGTCACGCTCAGCACCGGGCCGAAGATTTCTTCGACGAACAATCGGTTGTCCCTGCTCACGTTGTCGACGATGGTCGGCTGCACGAATACCCCAGCCTGGGTTTGCCCGCCCTGAACCACAGCAAGCTGCTGTTCAGCCGCATACGCCAGGTACGACTTGACCTTCTCGAAGTGCGCCTTGCTGACCATCGCCCCCAGACGATTCTGCGGATCGAGCGGATCACCCAGCTTCCAGTCCTGCAGATGCTTGCCGATCAGCCCCAGCAGCGCGTCCTTGACGTCCTCGTGAACGATCAGCCGCGAAGACGCCGAACAGTTCTCACCCATGTTCCAGAAAGCCCCGGCGGTCACGAACTGGGCCACCTCGTCGAGGTTCTCGCAATCGTTCATGACCACCGCAGGGTTCTTGCCGCCCAGCTCCAGGACGACGCGCTTGAGGTTGGATTCCGAGGCGTACTTGAGGAACAGCCTGCCGGTGTCGGTCGAACCGGTGAAACTGACCATCGAAATGTCCATGTGCCGGCCGATGGCCTCGCCCACTTCGCGGCCGCCGCCCGGCACCAGGTTGAACACCCCCGCCGGAATGCCCGCCTCATGGGCCAGTTCCGCCACACGCAGGGCGCTGAGCGTGGTTTCCTTGGCAGGTTTGACCACGATAGAGCAGCCCGCAGCCAACGACGGAGCGATCTTCCAGGCCAGCATCAGTAGCGGAAAGTTCCAGGGCAGCACCAGGCCGACCACGCCGATGGCTTCGCGCACCACCAACGTCACCGCGTCGTGACCGGTGGGCGCGGTCGCGTCGTAGATCTTGTCGATCAGTTCCGCGTGCCAGCGCAGGGTATGAATGGTTTCCGGGACATCGACGGTCTGGCATTCGCTCACCGGTTTGCCGCTGTCCAGGCTTTCCAGCACTGCCAGCTCATGGGCATTGTCCTCCAGCAGTTGGGCGAACCTGAGCAGCAAGCGCTTGCGCTCGCCGGGCTGCAGCTTGGACCAGGAGCCGGCCTCGAACACGCGCTTGGCAGCCGCCACGGCCACGTCGACGTCGTGCCTGTCGCAGGCGGCAACTTCGGCCAGTGGCTGGCCGGTGGCCGGATTGGTGGTGACGAAGGTTCTGCCGCCGATCGCATCGCGGAACTCACCGTCGATGAACGCCTGCGTGCGCGGTTGCAATCTGGCAGCGATGGCCGCGTATTCGGCCTTGCTCAACAATGGGGCCATGGTCCTGTTCTCCTCAATTGATCTTGGCGATGGTGGCCTTGAGTTCGCTGACCACTTGGGCGAGCACTTGCTGCTCGGCCACATCGAGGTCTTGCAACGGCTTGCGCACTCCTGCGCTCTTCAGGCCATTGAGCGCCACGCCATGCTTGATCGATTGCACGAACTTGCCGCCCTCGAGGACGTCCATCAGCGGCATCAGGGCGGCCATGATCCGGCGGCCCTTGTCGAAGTTCTTCTCGACCACGCAGGCCTCGTACAGCGCCACATGTTCACGCGGGATGAAGTTGGAGCCGGCGCAGACCCAGCTCTTCGCGCCCCAGGCGAAGAATTCGAGGGCCTGATCGTCCCAACCGCAGGACAACTGGATGTGCGGCCGGCGCGTCGCCAAGCGGTGCAACTGGCCCATGTCACCGGAGCTTTCCTTGATGGCGACGATGTTTCCGACTTCAGCCACGGCGTCGAAGAACGCATCGCCCATGCCCACGCCCATGCGGCCTGGGTAGTTGTAGAGCATGATCGGCAAACCGGCGGCGGCGTCCACCGCCTTCACGTGCAACGCGATTTCCTGCTGGGTGGGCAGTGCATAGGGTGGGGTTCCGACCAGCAGTGCGTCGGCCTGGATCTGCCTGGCGTGTTCGGCGAAGGCCACCGCATCTTCGGTGCGAATGCCACCGGTCCCGACGATCAGCGGCAAGCGCCCGTGGAGCACGTCCTTGGCCTTGGCAGCCAGGTCGATCCGCTCCTGGGCGGTGTGCGCGTAGTACTCCCCGGTCGAGCCGCCGATGATGACGCCATGGATTTTCGCCTCGACCAGGTATTCGAGGACTTCGGCGAATGCAGCCATGTCGATCGAGCCATCGGCAGCCAGCGGGGTGATAGCAGGGGTGTAGATACCTTCGAAGTGCATGACGGGTTCTCCTGTGAATGCAAAGGGTGTCGGCCGCACCGAGACATCGGCGCGGCCGGAGGGATCAGCTCAGCGAGGCTGCTTGTTGCAGATTCAGCGAACGGGTTTCAGGCGCCAGCGCCCAGGACACGACCAGGCCGAGCAAGGTGACCGCCGCAGCGGCGTACATGGTGAAGGCGATGCCGTAGCGATCGAGCACTATCGGCACCAGCCAGGTACCGATAGCCGCACCGACCCGTGACAGCGACGTCCCCACGCCGACGGCGTTGGCGCGGATCTCGGTGGGGAACAGTTCGTTGGGGTACACCAGTTGCAGGACCTGGGCGCCACCGATGAACAGCGCATAGGCACCGAACAAGGCGAGGATCAGCCACTCGGCGCCGGCGTGGAAAACGCCCAGCCCCAGCAATGCCAGGCCCGACCAGAAGAAGCTGTGGATCAGCATGCTGCGCCGGCCCATGCCATTGATCAGGCGCGTGGCGATGATGCACCCGACCACGAACAGCAAGGTGATCGCCACCGAGCCGAACGAGGCCCAGTCCCCTTTCAGGTTGAGCGCGCCGAGCACCTTGGGCGCGAAGGCGTACACGGCGAACACCGGGATCACCGAGCAGGACCAGAACACGGCGACGAACATCATGCGTTTGCCGTAGCCCGAGTGCAGCAGGCTGCGAAATGACAGCGTCTGCTGCTCGGGCTCCTCGGGCAGGTTGAGCAGGCCGAAATCGTTGCCGTATACGCTGCGAATCACGACCTCGGCTTGCTCCGCTCGCCCTTTGCTGAGCAACCAGCGTGGCGACTCGGGCGTGCCGATGCGCACCACGAACAACAGCGCACCGATCAACGCCGGGCTGGCCAGCACCAGACGCCAGGCATCGTCGCCCCCTTGGCGCAGGAGGAAATCGCCGAGCATGTAGGCGAAGGCGGCACCGGCGAACCACAGAATGGTCAACGTGGCCAGGCGCGGACCGCGGTTGCGCTTGGGCAGAAACTCGACCAGCAGCGAGGTCGCTACCGGGTACTCGATACCGACCGCGACGCCCACCACGAAGCGCAGCAGGAACAGCGCCATTGCCGACTCCACCCAGAACTGGCTGAGCGAAGCGAGAATGAACAAGGTCGGACCGACGAAGAACACCCGCTTGCGACCGAAACGGTCGGTCAGCCAGCCGCCCAGGAAACCACCGAAGAAAATGCCGATCAGCGCCGACGCGGCAATCATGCCCTGCCAGAAGCTGTCCAACGACAGTCCGGCGGTCATCTGCACCATGGCGACACCGATGATGCTCAGCACGTAACCATCGACGAAAGAGCCACCGCCGGAACGCACGGTGAGCCACTGATGAAAGCGATTAAGCGGTACGTCTTCGATTGATACAGTATTCGTTGTCATTATTTTTCCCCTGCCAATATCGAACGCAGGCCGTTTTCAGGACGCACGAACCCGCGACACTGAACTTGGCGTCAGCGACGGGAGCCCGAAGTTGTTCTTCGAACCGAAACAGCACGCAATGGAAAGTGCAGGCCGGACTTACCGAGTCCAGCGAATATCAAGTGATGTCGAACGCTTCAATGCCCTTCAGCTTTCTTGCCCGGCGCGGTATTGCCCCCACTTCAGATTGAAATTGAGCCCCAGCGACACCAGCGGCGCCGGGGGGTTGGCACTGGGTCCAGGCGTGTCGAGGACGAACTGGATCAATTCATTGCGTTGGCCTGCCAACCAGTCGCCGAGCAACTTTCCGGTCGCCGTGCCACGGGTCACGCCCAAGCCATTGCAGCCCAACGCACCGTAGACATTGGGCGCCAACTTGCCGAAATGCCCCATGTGATTGCGCGACATCGCCAATGCGCCACCCCAGGTGTATTCGAACGGCAGCGCCGGCAACATCGGAAACCGCCGGGCAAAGGATTGGCGATGCCGCTGGGCGACCCGGGCGAGGTATCTGGCGTTGGCCCGACCGTCCGGGTTGAAGCTGAAACTGTTGCGGATCAGCAACCGGTTATCCGGCGTGCGGCGCACCGTGGTGCCGAAAGGATCGGCCGGAATCAGCCCCCAGTAGGGCTTGCCGCCCAGGCTCGCCTGCTCTTGCGCCGTCATCGGCCGAGTCAGGCTGGCGTAGGTGAAGACCGGCAGCATGCGGCCTTTGAGAAATCCGAAATTCATACCAAAGGCGTTGGTGGTGAGCACCAACTGATCGGCCGTGATCGACCCTCGCGCATGGGTGAGCACCGTCTTGGTGCCGTACTGCACGTCGGTGATCGGCGTATGCTCGTACAGCGTCACGTTGGCCGGCAAGTTATCGGCCAGCCCCTTGACCAGCGCCGAGGGCTGGATCAAGGACGTGCCCGGGGTGAACAGCGCCTGGCGATAAAAATCGGTCCCGATGTGCTCCGGCAGTTCGCCGGCCTCGAGCATCTGATAAGGCTGATCGAGCCGGTCCAGGCCGCGGCGGTAAGCCTCGAGCACGGCAATGCCGCGTGGCTCGACAGCGGCCTGGTACTTGCCGCAATGCGTCATCTGGCACTCGATGGCGTAGCGCTGGACCAGTTCCTTGAGAAACGACTGGCCGCTGAGGTTGAGCTTGAGCGTCTTGCGGGCGATGGCGATATCACCGATGTAGTCTTCAGCGCCGATGTCATGGGGCAAGTCGATGGCGAAGCCCGCGTTGCGCCCGGATGCGCCATAGCCGACCTCCTGGGCTTCGATCAGCACCACCTGATCGTCAGGAAAATGCACAGCCAACTGACGCGCGGCGGCAAGCCCGGTAAAGCCGGCGCCGACCACGACCCACCGCGCCTGACTATGGCCGCTGTGGGCAGGCGCGACGCGGCGCCCTTGGCTGAGGTGATACCAGCCACAGGTGCTGTCGTCGGCGGGCAACGAGGTGATCTTTGTCATGTAGGAACCCGATATTGTTGTTAGCGTCTGTTCCTCATCACGCTCGCCCCTGCCAGCGTCCTGCCGGCGTCCAGGGTGACGGTGAGTGCTGCAGCTACAAGGCCAATGCCACTTCCATTCCCTGGGGCGCCGCGTATTCGGCCATGCGGCGCCGGGACAGCTCGAAGTGCTCGCGCACCAGCTCCCCAGCAGTCTGTGGATCGCGACCCTTGATCGCTTCGATCATCTGATCGTGCTGCACGCAGGCCAGCTCCAGGTCGCGCTGCATGTCATCGGTGGTCGGGTGACGGTAGAAAATCTTGCCCAGGCGGGTGTGGTCGATCAGCAGCCGTCGCAGGCTGGGCATCAGGTAGTCGTTGTGCGCCATCTTGCCGATCTGCAGGTGGAAAGCGTCGTTGTACAGCACGCGGTTCTCCACATCCTGTTGCTCGATCGCCGCACGAAACAGCGCCTGTATTCCCTTGAGCTCGTCGATTTCTTCGGCACTGGCATGGGTCGCCGCCAATTGCGTGGTGGCGATGTAGATCAGCGGCGCAGCCAGGAAAAAGCTGTGCAGAGAGTCATGGTTCATCGCCGCAACGCGCGGGGCGCGATTGGCTTCCAGTTCGATGTAGCCCTCGGCAGCGATCTGACGCAGCAGTTCACGCACTGGCGGTCGCGACAAACCGAATTCTTCGCACAGTGCCAGCTCGTCCACGCCGGCACCGGGCGCCAGCTCCATGCTCAGAATGCGTCGGCGCAGGGCATCGGCCAGCACCGCCTTGCGATCAGGCGCGACTGCGGGGGCGTGGTGGTCATCGTGACTGACGTTCATGGCGGCTTTTCGAGTGCTCATAGGTCTATGTCTACAATTTGTATAACGAATATAGGGACGCTTTAGACAATTTGTCTACAGCGAATCAGGCGAGGGGTCGGCCTCAGACAAAGGCGTCGCTATTTGACCATAAGTGGGTGTCGGCGCGAGGTAAACCCGCGTCTTGGCCAGACCTCGACGCAATGTATACACAAAGAATACAATCAGTCGCGCGCGCTTTTTCCTCCTCTTTCACTTTGCGAGGCGCCTCACGTTGATTGCCAAGAGAACGTTCGGTTCGGCCCTGCATGGCCCCAACTCCCGCTTCATTCCTGCCGACCTGGAGACCGACGGCCCTGCCCTGAACGTAGGCTTCCTGCTGCTGGAGCACTTCTCCCTGTTGGCCTTCACCCAGGCGCTGGACGCACTGGTCACCGCCAACCTGATCCAGCCCGGCGCCTTCAGCCACAGCACCTGCAGCCTGAATAGCGCAGCACTGACCAGTGACCTGGCCATCCTGATCGGCCCTAGCGCAAGCCTGAGCGAATGCGTGGCCCAGCCGTTGGACCTGCTGGTGATCTGTGGCGGGCTGCGGACCCCGTTGACGTTGCCCGAGGATCTGGCGACAAACTTGCAGGAACTGGCCCGCCGAAAGGTGGCTTTGGCCGGCCTGTGGAACGGTGCCTGGTTCCTCGGCAGGGCTGGGCTGCTCGACGGCTATCGATGTGCGGTACACCCAGAACATCGCGCGGCGCTCGCCGAAATTGCGCGCCATGGACAAGTGAGCAGCGAGGCCTACTGCATTGATCGCGACCGGCTCAGCGCGGCCAGTCCGGCGGGTGCGTTGAGCATGATGCTGGAGTGGATCGGCCAGCGCCGGGGCCCTGCCCTGGCCGAAGGCATCACAGCCATTCTTGCCTTCGAGTCCTCGCGCTACCGACGTACGACTCCGGCTGCGCAAGCCAACATCAGCGAGCCGCTGCGCGAAGCGATCACCCTGATGAGCGCCAATCTTGAGGAGCCGCTCAGCCAGGACCAGCTCGCGGCATACGTCGGACGCTCCAAACGTCAGATTGGTCGGCTGTTTCAGCGTCAACTCAACACCACACCGGTGCGCTACTACCTGGAGCTGCGGATCACCGAAAGCAGGCGCCTGCTGCAACATTCGGATCTGCCGATCATGGAGGTCGCCGTCGCCTGCGGCTTCGTCTCGGCCAGCCACTTCAGCAAGTGCTATCGATCGTTCTTTGGCTATGGGCCTTCTCGGGAAAAACGCCAGGGCTGCGTCAAGGGCGGCCGACGCCCTGCGAGCCACGCTCACTGAGTCCGCAGCCCATCACGCGCACGGGCCGCTGAGCGATTGTACTGAACGCCAGTCGTGCCCCTGGGTCAGCTGATGAACCCACCCCATCAGGAGATTCCGCCATGTTCGATATCCACTCACCCGCTGCCGAGCACGATCACAACGTCACAGGCTGGGAACGCGTCAGCTCGCTGGCCGGTGGTGCACTGATGGTCAGCAAAGGCATGCGCCGTGGTGGCCTGATCGGCCTGCTGCAGGTAACGGTTGGCGGCCTCGCGCTGGCCCGCGGGCTCAAAGGCCAGTGCCAGGCCAAGGCGTGGCTGCAGAAACAGCGCGCGGACTACCGTCGCCTGAACGCCGAAATTGATCGCGGCGCCGCCGAGCTCAGGGCACTCAAGGACAGCGCCGAATCGGCCACGCGCACAGTGACCGTGACCGGCAAGGATCCACTGAGCGAGGTCTGAGGGCTGCCGCTCAGCGCAGCAGTTTGCTCTGCAGGACGTCGGACTGGCGCCCCAGCACACGCTCGCTGATCTGCACGAATTCCTCCGTGCTCACGCTGGGCAGACGCATCAGGGCACGGGTGACGTCGTCCAGCGAGCGCTGGTCGTGGGTGTGCAGACGAATCTCGCGATCCAGCGCCTGTAGCAGCAACACGCCGCGGGCCACCTGTGCCGCGTCGGCCTGATCGCCGCGCAGCGTGCCTACCTGGGCGCTGTCGTTCTGCAAGCGTGCTTGCACGACGCGGTAGCGGTCATCGCTGAGTCCGCCAGCGCGGCGCAGCAGTTCGGTGGCGTAGTAGTCGGTGAGGCTCTCGCCCAGCCAGTCGCTGCGCTCGCGGTCCTTGATCTGCGCGAACACCTGCACCAGTTCGCGCAGCATCGCACTGCTACCGTTCTCGCCAATCAATGCGCGGCCGCTGTGCAGGTACAGCGAGTTGTGAGAGGCCCGAGCGCCGCGCATCACGTCGTCACGCGCGCCGACCACCAGCAGCTTGGCCGGCGTTCGCGGGAAGACCGCTTGCACCTGCGGCCACACGAACGTGAGCAATGTCAGGGTGTCCATGCGTCGCATGCCCTGCCCTTGCGGCGCGGCCACCGTCACTTCGGTATCGCCCAGGCGGGCGCGTCGACTGCCCAGGTTGCCCGCCAGCATCCAGCCAGTGGGCCGGTCGAACAGCCGCGAGACGTCATCGATACGGAACCTGCGCTTGCCGATGCGCGGCCAGGCCGTCTCCACGCTTTGCCAGCCCGACGGCAGCTCGAAACTCAGGCGCGCCACCAGCTCGGTGCCGTCCTGCTGATCCAGGCGTGCAGCCGGCACCAGTTGCTCACCGCGCCACAACGCCCAGTGTGGCGTGATCCGCGATTCGTGGGCGCTGTTCGCCGGTTTGACGTCCAACTGCACCCGGTAGCTGAGACGGGTCTTGCCGGGGCCGGGTTGCCAGACGCCACGACCGTCGTGCGCCTGCCACTGGCCGTCGGCCTGGAAATCGCTGTAGACGCCCTGACGCCCGAGATCGAAGTCCAGGCTGCGCACGGCGCTGCCATCGGCCAGGGTCACACGCACCTCAGCCTGGCCGCTTTTGGGCAACAGGCGCACCTGATAATCCAGATCGACCTTCTTCGCCCAGGCCGGCACGCTGACCAGCAGACCTAGCAGCAACAACCACGGGCGCATATTCAGGTTCCTCATTCGGCAACAGGACAGACGCCGGGGCTCAACCGGCGCGGAAAATCAGATGGTCTTCCCAATCGTCTTCGTCGACATCGTTCTCGCTGAACATGCGTCCGGATTGGGAAATGCGCTGCTCATGGACTTGCTCGCGATCGCCGCACACCAGGTGATGCCAGGCCGGCAGGTCCTTGCCCTCACTGACCAGACGATAGCCACAGGTGGTCGGCAGCCACTTGAACTGGTCGGCCTTGCCCGGCGTGAGCTGGATGCAATCGGGCACTTGGGCGAAGCGCCCGGGGTAGTCGCTGCACTGGCAGGATTTCAGGTCCAGCAGTTTGCAGGCGATACGCGTGTAATAAATGCTGTTGTCGTCCTCGTCTTCGAGCTTCTGCAGACAGCACAGCCCGCAGCCGTCGCAGAGCGATTCCCACTCGTGCGCATCGAGCTGGTCGAGGGTCTTGCGCCGCCAGAACGGCGCGGTGTCGGCGATCATCAGACAGGTTCCTGCAGTCACGGAAAAGGCCGCGGCGCGCGGCGGCGCCAGTCTAGAGCCTGTCCCGGCGCAATGCCAGACCGCCGGTCAGCGCCCAGACCCTGCGCTGGCCAGGGGAAACGGGTTAATAGCCTCGGGCGAAATCCACTTCACCGCGCACGGGCTGCCCCGCCGTATAGGCCCGCAGGTTGTCGATGAACAGTCGCACCATGGCCTCGGGCGAGGTCGGTGCCGAGCTGTGCCCGGTCAGCAGCAAGCCCCAGGCGGTCCAGAACGGATGGCGCTGCGGCAGCGGCTCCTGCCGGCACACGTCGATCACCGCACCGGCCAGGTGACCGTTCTTGAGCGCCTCGACCAGGTCGGCATCGACCACCGCCACCCCGCGTCCGGCATTGATGAACAGCGCCGTGGGCTTGAAGCGCTGGAACAGCGCGGCATCGTACAGGTCGTGGGTGGCCGGGGTGTCGGGTAGCAGGTTGAGCACGTAGTCGACCTCTGCCACCCGCTGCGGCAGCGCCTCCAGCCCGGCCACTTCGACGAACGGCGCCTGCTCGCGCGGTGTACTGGCGATGCCGTACAGGGTCACGCCGAACGGCAGCAGGAACTCGGCGACGCGCTGGCCGATGTCGCCGGTGCCGACGATCAGCACCTTGCGCCCTTGCAGGCTGTTTCCCGGGCGACCGTCCCAGCGCCGCTCCACCTGGCTGACCAGGCGCGCCAGCACGTCACGCTCGTGAATCAGCATGTAGGTGAGCATGTATTCGGCCATGACCTGACCGAAAATGCCCACGGCGCGGCTCAGCCGATAGTCACGCGGCAGGCCCTCGGCCAGCAGCGGGGTGATACCGGCCCAGGTGGACTGCAGCCAGGCCGGGACGTGCCCCTGGCGCAGCAGGCTGGCGACCAGGTGCGGCTCGCCCAGCCATACCGGGCACTGCGGCGCCTGACGCGCCAGCTCGGCGGAATCGCCACTGGTCAGGACCTCCAGGTCCGGTGCCAGCTCGCCCAGCAGGCGAGCGTAAAGGGCATGATCCTGTTCAGCGATCAAAACGCGCATTTCTAGAAAACCTTGACGTACGACGCAGGCGGTCCGTCAGCGACCGCCTGGATGGGGGTGATCGAACCCGGCTCAGGCCGGATCGTTACGGCGCAGCAATTCTTCGGGCAGGTGCTCGATGTACTCGTCCTGGGGCGGTGGCATCTGCAAGTGATAGCCCTGGCTTTCGAGGTTTTCCAGCACCTTGGCGATGTCCTCGCGGGCCAGGGTGCGCTCTGGGGACAGCACCAGGTCGAAGGCATGCACCGGGGCGCCGAAGAACGGCAGCAGCGCCTCGGGCACGCGCGCCAGGCCATCGGCCTTGAGCACGTAGAGGTACATTTCCTGCTTGCGCGGACTCTTGTAGATCGAACAGATACGTTTCATGGCGTCTCTCCGGCACCTGCCAGATCAGCCAGCAGGGCCTGGCCCATACGTTCGCGGCGCCAGCCGCGCAGCGATTCGGGCAGTTGGTAGGGACCGTTGGGATAGCCGCTCTTGAGCAGGGCTTCCAGGGATTTCTTGCGCAGCATCAGTTCCGGCGCGATGCCCAGACGTTCACCTTCGGCCTGGCCGATGGCGCGCAGGCGCTTGATCAGGCCGGCGGCCTCGATGGGCAGAGGCTCGGCCAGCACCGCCGGCCATTGCTCGGGCGGTTGGCTGGCAGCGTTCTTGATCAGCTTGAGCAGCGTTTCGCCGTCCTGGCGGATGGTGCGCGGATGCATGTCCTCGATCTTGGCCAGGGCCGAGAGGTTGTCCGGCTGCCCTTTGGCCATGGGCCACAGTGCGTGCTCCTTGAGGATGCGATTGCGCGGTACGTCGCGGCTGCGGGCTTCGCGCTCGCGCCAGGCACACAGCTCGCGCAGCACGGCGAGCTGCTGCGGACCCAGCTTCCAGGCCAGCTTGACCTCGCGGTAGAGCGTCTGCGGATCGACCTCGCGGCGCATCTGCGCCACCAGCTCGGCACCGTCTTCCAGCACCCAGGCGTACTTGTCGTCGGACAACCGCGGGCGCAGGGCTTCGAACAGCTCGGCCAGGTGCACGGCATCTTCGGCGGCGTAGCTCACCTGGGTGTCGGACAACGGTCGCTGCAGCCAGTCGGAGCGGGTCTCGCCCTTGGGCAGCTCGATACCGAGCACGTCCTGGACCAGGCGCGAATAGCCCATGGAAAAGCCGATGTTCAGATAGCCGCCCGCCAACTGGGTGTCGAACAGCGGCTGCGGCAGTTTGCCGGTCAGGCGCAACAGCACCTCGAGGTCTTCGCTGCAGGCGTGCAGCACCTTGACCACCGTGCTGTCTTCGAGCAACTCGCCCAGCGGCTGCCAGTCGCGGATTGCCAGCGGATCGATGAGGTAGGCCCGTTGACCGTCGCCGACCTGAACCAGGCCGGCCTTGGGATAGAAGGTGTCGACCCGCATGAACTCGGTGTCGACGGCCACGAAAGGCAGTTCGCGCCAGGCCCGGCAGCGTTCGGCCAGGGTCTGGTCGTCACGGATCCAGTGTATTTCGATGGCCACGAGGCTCTCCCACAAACATTGGCGCGCAGTATATACGGCGCGGGCACTGCTGGTGAAACCCGGGCCATCCGTGGTGGCGATCAGCGGTCGCGAGCGCGACCCTCAGCTTTTCGCCGTCAACCAGGGCCGACAGCCGGCGAACAGGTCCAGCGACTGCTGGTAGACCTGGGTGTGCACCTGCAACAGGCCGAGCATCGAATGGAACAGGTTGTCCTGGCTCAGCGGCGCATCACGCAGCTTGGCCAGGCAGTCGGTGTCCACCGCGAAGTCCTGCCGGTAGCTGTCGGAGAACCAGGCCAGCAGCGGGATGTGCTTCTGCTGGTCCGGCGCCAGCATGTACGGCGTACCGTGCAGGAACACGTTGTATTCACCCAGCGATTCGCCGTGGTCGGAGAGATAGACCATGGCCGTGTCGACCTTGTCCTGGTGTTTGCGCAGGGTATCGATCAGCGAGGCCAGCACCGCGTCAGTGTAGGTCAGGGTGTTGTCGTAGCTGTTGACGATCGCCTCGCGGCTGCACTGGTTCAGGGCGTTGCTGCGGCACACCGGCGTGAAGTGCTCGAAGCCCTCGGGGTAGCGCTTGTAGTAGTCGGGGCCGTGGCTGCCCATCTGGTGCAGGACCAGTACGGTGTCCTGGTCGAGGTTATCGAGCAAGGCATCGAGGTTCTGCAGCAGGATCTGGTCATGGCACTCGCCGCCAGCGCACAGCACCGGGTCCTTCGCCGTGGTCAGGTTGACGTAGTCGAAGCGCGAGCAGGTGCCTTTGCAACCGGACTGGTTGTCACGCCATTTCACCTGCAGGCCGGCGCGGCCGAGAATGTCCAGCAGCCCCTCGCGACGGCTGGCCAGGCTGGGGTCGTAGTCCTTGCGGGTCATGCCGGAGAACATGCACGGCACCGACACCGCAGTTTCGGTGCCGCACGAGTGCACATCGGTGAAGCCCAGCAGGCCAGGCTCCTTGGCCAGGCGCGGGGTGGTGTCGCGGGCATAGCCCAGCACCCCGAAGTTCTCGGCGCGAGCACTTTCACCGACCACCAGCACGGTCAGCGACTTGCGCGCATGCTGCTGCCAGGCGGCGTCGCGGCGGGCATCCTCACCGTACTTCTGGAAAGGCCGTGCAGCACTGCCGAGTTTCTCGCTGGCGTAGGTCAAAGAGGCGCCGACGATGTTGCTCGGGGTGAGCATGAGGCGGATCTCGTGGTGGTTGCGAAACAGCGACGACAGGCCCTGGTAATTGATCAGCGCCACCGAAGCCAGCGCGGTCACGCAGGCCCCGCTGACTACCAGCTTGCCCAGCACCTCACGGTGCCAGGGGCGATAGGCGATCGGCGTCTTCCAGAGCAACAAGGAAGGCAGTACACCGAGCCCGAGCATATACAAGGCAAACTTCAGCGAGAGTAAGTCGCGTACTTCTTCGATGTTGGTTTCCACGACATTGCGGAACATGCCGACATCAATAAGAACGCCATATTGATTCATGAAATAGGCGACCGCCGCGCCGGCCATGAACAGCACGATCAATACCGGTTTCAATACATATTTGAAGGCCAGCAAGGTCAGCAGCAAATTGAAGGCGAACAACATCAGCAAGGCAAACGCCAGACTCAACCAAAGCCCCACCAAACCGGGGGGTACAATGCTCTCCAGGTGTTTCCAGAGAAACAGATTGAGGCCGATCAGCAGGTACAGGCTGGCCAGCAGCGTGACCCATTCGGTCCGCAGGGATCTGATTTTTATCATGGCGTTCGCCGTTAAAGTTGAGAAACGACCAGGCGCGACCGATCGGGCACCTTGGCTGGATGGCCGCACTCTAGGGAAGTTACCATCAATTTTTCGTGAAAACTTCAGGATTATTAAGTTATGAAGTGTATTTCATGATTAACAAAGTTTCACATCTTCACGCTTGGCAACGGCATAAAAGATGAATTGCACCTCTGGCCCCTGCGGCGGTCCATTTACACGGCTATCCTGAAGCAGCAGGATCTTTCCGCAATCCCTGAAATCGAGGTGAAAAGATGCCCGTACCGCACGATCTGCTAGCCGACCTGCACACCAGCGCAGACGCCTTCCAGGCCCTGGTCGACAACAACCACGACCTGCACAGGCTGCACAAGGAATACAACGCCAAGGACAAGGAGGTGGTGGCCGCCGAGGGCAACGGCACCAACGACGAGGCGGTCAACCGCCTGCGTCGCGAGCGCCTGCTGATCAAGGACAAGATCGAACGGATCGTCCATCCGCCCAAGGCCTGATCCCTCGCTGAATGACCGTCTGATCGCGGCATCCCCCGCCGCGATCAGTCCTCTCTTGTTACGCCACGGCTGCCGCCTGCAAGCCCGCCTCCAGATCCTCGATCAGGTCGCGGCAGTCCTCGATGCCGATCGACAAGCGCACCAGGTTCTCGCTGATGCCCATCGTCGCCTTCTGCTGCGGGCTGAGCGAGTTGTGCGACATGCTCCAAGAGTGGTTGATCATGCTCTCCACACCGCCCAGCGAATCGGCCAGCACGAAGATCGACAATGCCTCCACCAGTCGGTTGACCGCCGCCCGGTCGCCCTTGACCCGCAGCGCCACCACGGCGCCGCCGCTGCGCATCTGGCGCTGACACAGGGCGTGCTGGGGATGGCTTTCCAACCCTGGGTAGAACACCTGCTCGACCTGCGGGTGACGCTCCAGGTGCTGCGCCACGCGCAAGGCATTGGCGCACTGGCGCTCCATGCGCACGTCGAGGGTCTTCAGACCGCGCAGCGCCAGGTAGCAGTCGAACGGGCCCTGGATCGCGCCCACCGCCATGCTGATCTTGCGCAGGCGCGTCAGCAACTCGGGGTTGCCAGCCACCACCACACCGCCGGTGAGGTCGGAATGGCCGCCGATGTACTTGCTCGCCGAGTGCATCACCAGGTCCACGCCAAGGGTGATCGGCCGCTGGTTCCAGGGCGAGCAGAACGTGTTGTCGATACAGGTGAGGATGCCGCGTGCCTGGGCCAGTTCGCTCAATGCGGCAATGTCCACCACGTGCAGCAGCGGGTTGGTGGGTGACTCCAGCCAGATCATCTGCGTGTTCGGACGGATCGCGGCCGCCACCGCGTCGAGGTCGTTGAGGTCGACATAGGTGGTGGTCAGGCCACTGGTGTGGGCACGGTAGTCCTCCATCAGGCGGAAGGTGCCGCCGTAGACCCCATTCATCACCACCACATGGGCATCCTTGGGCAACAGTTCGAGCACCGTGGCAGTGGCGCTCACGCCCGAGGCACAGGCCACCGCGCCCACGCCTTCTTCGAGCGCCGCAACGCAGGTCTCGTAGGCATGCCGGGTGGGGTTGGCGACGCGGCTGTAGGCGTACTCGGGATGGTCGTCCAGGCCTCGCTTGATGAACGAACTGGAGGTGACGATGGCCGGGAAGATGGCGTTGTCGGCGACGCTGGACTGCTCGCCGGCATGGAGGGTTCGGGTGGCGAAACTGCGCGGTTTTTCAGCCATGATCGGGTCCGTCTGCACTGGGGGCGGGGAAAAGTGCCACTATGGCATATCCGGCCCTGACTCGCCGCAGCGACAGGCCCGTGGCCAGCCGTTCCCCGAGTGCGCTAGGCTGCGCACTTCTTGTTCCGCACACACCGGCCCGCACGCAATGGCAATGGACAGTTTCGACCAGCACATTCTCACCCTGCTCCAACGCGACGCCTCGCTGTCGCTCAAGGACCTGGCCGAAGCCGTCAACCTCACCACCACGCCGTGCTGGAAGCGGGTCAAGCGCCTGGAAGACGAAGGGTATATCCGCGGCCGCGTGGCCTTGCTCGATCCACAGCGGTTGAACCTGGGCCTGAGCGTGTTCGTCCAGCTCAAGACCCAGCGCCATGACAGCGCCTGGCTGGAGGACTTCGCCCGCACCGTCACCGCGTTCGAGGAGGTGATGGAGTTCTACCGCATGTCCGGCGACTGGGACTACATGCTGCGCGTGGTGGTCAGCGACATCGCCGCCTACGACCGCTTCTACAAGCGGCTGATCACCTGTACCGAAGGGTTGTCGAACATCACCTCCAGCTTCGCCATGGAGCAGATCAAGTACACCACCGCGTTTCCGGTGTCACGCTGACTGCTGGGCCTGGAGCGTGATAGAGCCCACCTATCGTCCAGTCGGCCAAAGCGATTTGACGTACCTGCCCACAGGTTATAGCGTGGACCCCATGCGCGGCGACAACGCCGCCCCCTCCTTTCGAGCGCAAACGTGGAACAGAACCCGCCGGCCCTGATCGACGATTTCAACCGAAAAATCGACTACCTGCGGATGTCGGTCACCGACCGTTGCGACTTCCGTTGCGTCTACTGCATGGCCGAAGACATGCAGTTCCTGCCGCGCCAGCAAATCCTCAGCCTCGAAGAGCTGTACCAGGTGGCCGAGCGCTTCGTCGCCATGGGCACGCGCAAGATCCGCCTGACCGGCGGTGAACCCTTGGTGCGCCAGGGCATCGTCGAGCTGTGCGGGCGCATCGCCGCCCTGCCCGGCCTGCGCGAACTGTGCCTGACCAGCAATGGCTCGCAGCTCGGTCGCCTGGCCCAACCGCTGTTCGACGCCGGCGTGACGCGCTTGAACATCAGCCTGGACAGCCTCGACGCCCAGCGCTTCAAGGCCCTGACCCGCACCGGCGACCTTGCCCAGGTGATCGCAGGCATCGACGCTGCGCGCCGTGCCGGTTTTCGTCGTACCAAGCTCAATTGCGTGGTGCTCAAGGGCCGCAACGACCACGAACTGGTCGACCTGGTGCGTTTCGCCATCGACCGCGAACTGGATATCACCTTCATCGAGGAGATGCCCCTGGGGGTGATCGACGAGCACGAGCGCGGCGAGTCGTTCTATTCCAGCGACGCGGTGCGCGAACGCCTGGCCGAGCAGTTCAGCCTGATCGAGTCGGCCGAGTCCTCCCAAGGCCCGGCCCGCTACTGGCGCCTGACCGAGGCCCCGCAGACGCGGGTCGGCTTCATCTCGCCGCACAGCCACAACTTCTGCGCCACCTGCAACCGAGTGCGCCTGACCGTCGAAGGCCGGCTGCTGTTGTGCCTGGGCAACGAGCACTCGCTGGACCTCAAGCAGGTATTGCGCAGCCACCCTGGCGACAGCGCCCGCCTGGACCAGGCGATCCGCGATGCCTTGCACCTCAAGCCCTACCGCCATCATTTCGAGGTGGGTGGCGAGGTGCAGATCCTGCGCTTCATGAACATGACCGGCGGCTGATCGGCCGTCTCTGGAACTGCCTTGATCGTCCACGCTCACACCGACCTGCTGCGCATGTTGTTCACCTTGCGCGGTTCCGTGGTCAAGCGCATCGCCGTGCGCTGCCTGATGGTGACCCTGCTGGCCGCACTGATCGTGTTGGTCGAACGGCACTACCCGGCGTTCTTCTACCCGGTCAGCGCTACGCCCTTCACACTGCTCGGGCTGTCGCTGTCGATCTTCATGAGTTTTCGCAACACCGCCTGCTACGACCGCTGGTGGGAGGGCCGCAAGGCCTGGGGACGGATGATCATCGAGGTGCGCTCGTTCGTGCGCGAAAGCGCAGTGATCGACGATCCAACCCAGCGTGCGCGGTTGCTGCGCAGCCTGTGCGCCTTCGCCCATGGCTTGAATGCGCGCCTGCGCAACGAGGACGACCTGCACGCCGCGACGCCATGGCTGCCCAAGGACGCGGACATCTCGGCGCACAACGTTTGCGATGGCATTCTGCGCGACCTTGGCGAGCGCTGTTCGCGTCTGGCCAGCGAAGGACGGATCAGCGAGTTTCGCTACATGACGCTGGAGCAACGCCTGGTTGGGCTGTCGGAGGTGCAGGCCACGTGCGAACGCATCAAAGGCACGCCGCTACCCTTCCCCTACACCCTGCTGCTGCACCGCACCATCTATATCTTCTGCCTGCTGCTGCCGTTCGCCCTGGCCGAGCCACTGGGCTGGCTGGCACCCTTGTTTACCACTATCGTCAGCTACACGTTCCTGGGCCTGGACGCTATCGGCAATGAGCTGGAAGACCCCTTCGGCCGTGACGAAAACGACTTGCCCACCGACTCGCTGGTGCGCCTGCTCGAACGTGACGTGCTGTCGGCGCTCGGCGAGCCGTTGCCGCCGCTGCTCGAACCGGTGGAGCATGTGCTGAGCTGAGTCGAACAGCGCCCAGGCGCTTCACCACCGATTTGTCTCTGCTGGCCTTTTGCGTCACCCTGGCGCTGGCGGCACGCGCGTCCCTTCATCACGACGCCCCGTCCGATCCCCTTTCTTGCCAGGCCGGACCATGGACATCAAGCAGCTCAAGTTCCTCATCGCCCTCGACCAGACCCGGCATTTCGGCCAGGCCGCCGAGCTGTGCCACATTTCCCAGCCGACCCTGTCGATGCGCCTGCGCAACCTGGAAGAAGAACTGGACCTGGTGCTGGTCGAGCGCGGCCAGCGTTTCGAAGGCTTCACCGAAGCCGGCGAGCGCATCCTGGCCTGGGCCAAGACCCTGCTCGCCGCCCACGACGGTCTGCAGGCCGAAGCCGCCAGTTGCCGCGGCCAACTGGTCGGCAACTTGCGCCTGGGCAGCGTGCCGCTGGCCAGCTTCAATCCGATGGAGCTGCTACTACCGCTGCGCGAGAAATACCCCGAACTGCACCTGCAATTGAGCTCGCTGAGCTCGCAGCAGGTGGTCGATGGCCTGAGTCGCAATCAGCTGGATCTGGGTATCTGCTACCTGGATCAGGTCGACCTCAGCTTCTTCGAAGTGATCGAACTGGGCACCACCACCATGGGCCTGCTGCACGACACCCGGCATTTCCAGTTCCAGGACGCGCAATTGCAGTGGCAAGCGCTGGTGGGGGTTCCGCTCGGCCTGCTGAGCAAAGGCATGCATTACCGCCAGTCCCTGGACTTGAGCTTCCGCAGTCGCGGCCTGGCGCCCCAGGCAGTGCTGGAAAGCGACTCCACCTTCCAACTGATCCAGGCAGTGAACGCCGGCATCTGCTGCGCGGTGATGCCGCTGGACTGCGGCCTTGAAGCGCTGAACGAGCACCTGCGCATCGTCCCTGTGGCCGACGCCAGCATCCACAGCCCCGTCGGCCTGCTGCTGCGCCGCAGCGAGCCGCGCCCGGCGATTGCCGAACAGTGCTTCGAACACGCGCGGGCGTTGTTTGGGGCCCACTGATCGATCAAGCCCCGTGATGGCTGCAGGAGCGGCGGCTCACCGTGATTGAGTCGCGATCCAAACGCTGCATTTCCCCCAGGCACAAAAAAGCCACGAGCCCGCCTGTGGCGATCCTCGTGGCTTTTCGGGTGAAGGCCCGTCTGCTGACAGGCCTTCGCCAGACGGCTTACAGCGCCATGTCGTTGGCAGCCTTGCTTTCGACCGGTGCGCTCGACGCCGCACCCGTGCTAGTGCCGACGCTCTGGTCGATCACTGGCGGCTTGTCCAGTTGCAGCACTTCGGCGGTGTAGTTCCACTCTTTCTGCACGGCGGCAGGCGAGTCGTTCAGCTTGGTGCCGTAGCTCGGTACGATTTCGTGCAGACGAGCCTGCCACTCAGGCGTGGCGACCTTGTCCTTGAACACGTTTTCCAGCACACCCATCATGATCGGTGCGGCGGTCGAGGCGCCCGGCGAGGCGCCCAGCAGTGCGGCCAGGGTACGGTCGTCGGACGTCACCACTTCGGTGCCCAGCTTCAGCACGCCACCCTTCTCAGGGTCCTTCTTGATGATCTGCACGCGCTGACCGGCTTGCCACAGGCGCCAGTCTTCTTTCTTGGCGTGCGGGAAGTAGGTGCGCAGGGCTTCCATGCGCTCGTCGTCGGAGAGCATCAGCTGGCCGGCGAGGTACTCCACCAGCGGGTACTCGTCGATGCCGACGCGGGTCATCGGCCACACGTTATGCACGGTGGTGCTGCTCAGCAGGTCCATGTACGAACCGTTCTTGAGGAACTTCGGCGAGAAGGTGGCGAATGGCCCGAACAGGATCACGCGCTTGCCGTCCAGCACGCGGGTATCGAGGTGCGGAACCGACATGGGCGGTGCGCCAGTGGAGGCAACGCCGTAGGCCTTGGCCATGTGCTGCATGGCCACCGTCGGGTTTTCCGTGACCAGGAACGAGCCGCCCACCGGGAAGCCGCCGTAGTTTTCGGCCTGCGGAATGCCCGATTTTTGCAGCAGCTTCAGCGCGCCGCCACCGGCACCGATGAACAGGAACTTGGCGTCGGTGGCTGCGGTGTCACCGGTCTTCAGGTTCTTGTACTCGACGTGCCAGGAGCCGTCCTTGTTACGGGTGATGTCGCGCACTTCGCTGGACAGCTTCAGCTTGAAGTTGTCGCGGGTCTGCAGGTGGCTGACGTACTGACGGGTCACTTCACCCCAGTTGACGTCGGTGCCGATCGGCGTCCAGGTGACCGCCAGTTTCTGGTTCGGGTCACGGCCTTCCATCATCAGCGGAACCCACTTGGCGATTTGCGCGTGGTCCTCGGAGTACTGCATCGGGCGGAACAGCGGGCTGGCCTGCAGCGCTTCGTAGCGCTTCTTCAGGTAGCTGATGTTGTCGTCGCCCCAGACGAAGCTCATGTGCGGGGTGCTGTTGATGAACGAGTGCGGGTTCTTCAGCACGCCCTGACGCACTTGCCAGGCGAGGAACTGACGGGTCACCTGGAAGGCTTCGTTGATTTCAACGGCCTTGGCGATGCTGACGTTGCCGTCTTTATCGATCGGGGTGTAGTTCATCTCGGCCAGGCCGGAGTGGCCGGTACCGGCGTTGTTCCAGCCGTTGGAGCTTTCTTCGGCGACGCCATCGAGGCGCTCGACCATCTCCATCGACCAGCTCGGCTCCAGCTCGTTGAGCCAGACGCCCAGGGTTGCGCTCATGATGCCGCCGCCGATCAGCAGCACATCGACTTTCTTGGTGTCTTCGGCGTGCGCCTGCATGAAGGACGCCGCGACAGCCAGACTCAGCAAGGTCTTGCCAGCTTTCTTGAACATTGATCACTTCCAGTCAGTAGAACGGAGGGCCTGTGGCTGGCCCGGGTGTTTCTTGTTCTTCAGCGCAGGCTTTTTGTGATCATTATTCGGCAGCCAGAGAACCCTTAGAGCGCGACAGCCTTTGGTCTGATTGACGCGGGTGGGCTGAAACGGTTGCGGATTGTAACTGAAATGCCAGCACAAACAAATTGCCGATGCGCCCGTCAAGGTGGCGCTTTGTCCCAGGGGTGAGGGACGCCCGGCACGCAAGCCGGGCGCGCAGGCAGCTAGAGTTGCGGGTCGATGTCCGCGCCATACATGTCCGACTCTTTATAAAGGTCGTGGGCGTGGCGCAGCAGCACCATGATCACCGCCGCCACCGGTAGCGCCAGCAGCACGCCGGTGAAGCCGAACAGCTCGCCGCCGGCGAGGATGGCGAAGATCACCGCCACAGGATGCAGGCCGATGCGATCGCCCACCAGCAGCGGCGTCAGCACCATGCCTTCCAAGGCTTGGCCGACCATGAACACCGCGACGATACCCAGCATCGGGTACAGGTCGCCGCCGAACTGGAACAGCCCGGCGATCAGCGCCGCGCCAATCCCCACGATGAAGCCCATGTACGGCACGATGGCCGCCAGCCCTGCCAGCAGGCCGATCAACAGCCCCAGCTCCAGCCCCAGCAACGACAGGCCTGCGGCGTAGATCACGCCCAGGGCCAGCATCACCAGCAACTGACCCCGAACGAAGGCGCCCAGCACTTCATGGCATTCGCCCGCCAGCCCGACCACCTGCTCTTCGCGCTGGCGCGGCAACAAGCTGCGCAACTTGGCCATCATCAGGTCCCAATCGCGCAGCAGGTAGAAGCCCACCACCGGGATCAGCACCAGGTTGGCCAGCCAGGCGATCAGCGCCAGGCTCGAGGCGGTGGCCTGAGACAGCACGACGCCGACGATATCGGTGGTCTGCCCCATGTGCTCGCCGATGGCGGCCTTGATCTTGTCGAACTTCCAGAACCCGTCGGCCAGGCCCAAACGACTCTGCACCCAGGGCAGTGCCACATGCTGCAGCCAGTCGAGCATCTGCGGGGTCAGCTCGTAAAGGCGCACCAACTGTTTGGCCAGCATCGGTACGAGCACCAGCAACAATGCCAGGAAGATGAGGGTGAACAGGCCGAACACCACCACCACGCCCCAGGTGCGCGACAGCCCCAGTCGTTCGAGGCGGTCGACCAGCGGGTCGGCCAGGTACGCCAGCAGGATGCCGATGAGGAATGGCGAGAGGATGTTATGCAACAGGAACAACAACAGGGCGATCAACAAGGCCACGCCCAGCCAGGCCCAACGGCGCATATCGGTCATCGTCGACACTCCTTACCAGCGAAAACGTAGGCCATCGAACGCAGCCGGCGCAACCGGCTGCGCTGCGCCTGGCTGACCGGACGCGGTTTGCGGCGCAGGCGTCGGCGCGACAGGCGCGACCTGCTCGGCAGGCACCTCTTGAAGGTGCGCCAGACCCAATTGGGCACGTAACTGCTCGCGATTGCCGCTGACGGTGTAGGTGAGTGTGTCGCCCTCGGCGGACTGCAGTCGCGGACCGTAAGGCTCGAGCACCCGTCCCAGTTCGGCGTAACGCTGCAGGCTCATGCCCTGTACCTGCACCTGCAGTTCGCTACTCGTCCCGGGCCGCACGACATAGCGCGGCGCCAAGCGGGTGCTGATCGCCAGCATCACGGCGTCGGCCAACGCCGCCTGATCGGCGCCCTCGGCGCTGCCCTGCTCGCGCTGGTCGCCCAACCACAACTGCCACTTGCCCTGCCACTTGCCGTCGGTTTCCTGGGCGTGCACAGCCAGCAAGGCATCGGCGTTGTAGCGCTCGGAGACCTCGCGTAGCGGCGCCGGATCCTTGCCTTCGAGCTGCTTGGCATTGGCCACCAGTTGCTCCTGCAGGTCGGCCAACGGCAGGCGCAACGGCAGGCCACGATGCTGGGCGGCCTGGCGCAGCGGTTCGGCACTGGTCTGGCCATCGCCCACCAGACTGCTGCCCTCGACGGTGTCGTTCAACCACCACCCGAGGATCGACGGCCGATTGCTGCCCCACAGTGCCAGACCGCCCTGGCGCAAGGCGCGCTCGGTGCTGCCGGGATCGAATTCGACCACCACCGCCTCGGGCGGGCCGGCCTCGTTGCCGACCTGGTTGATGATCTGCCGCGGATCTTTGCGCAGTGCGGCCACGGCTGGATTCTGAATCGCCTTCGGGTCGCCGGTCAGGCGCAGTACCAGGGTATCCAGTGCCTTGCTGGTGGCCTGGGTACGGGCCTCGCTGCCCTGGCCCTCGACAGGCTCACGAACCTGATACAGGCCCGAAACGGTCTCGGCCTGCGCCGTCGCGGCGATCAGGCCCGCACAGGCCACTGCCAGGTAATGAAAAAAACGCATGAAGAATTCCTGTCCAGGTGACGTTCCTCGCAGAAGCTACAAGCTGCGAGCGGTCAGCGGCAAGCAAAAGCGCACGGCGATACCGCCTGTCTTTTCTTATAGCTCGCCGCCTGGCGGTTGCCACCGGCCGCTCAATGGAGGATGGCCGCTGCCGGGCAACCCTGATAAAATCGCGCGCCTTCGCAGACCAGTCACGTACAGGCAGCCGCCGCCCTCGAAGCCGGCCTTGGCCGCGCTGGTCGTTTTCCTGAATCCCTCCCTCTAAAGGCCTGGATCAATGAGCAAGCAACCCTCCCTGAGCTACAAGGACGCCGGTGTAGACATCGACGCCGGCGAAGCACTGGTCGAACGCATCAAGGGCGTGGCCAAGCGCACCGCACGCCCTGAAGTCATGGGTGGCCTGGGCGGCTTCGGCGCCCTCTGCGAGATCCCGGCCGGCTACAAGCAGCCCGTGCTGGTGTCCGGCACCGACGGCGTCGGCACCAAGCTGCGCCTGGCGCTGAACCTGAACAAACACGACAGCATCGGTCAGGACCTGGTCGCCATGTGCGTCAACGACCTGGTGGTGTGCGGCGCCGAGCCGCTGTTCTTCCTCGACTACTACGCCACTGGCAAGCTCAACGTCGACGTCGCCGCCACCGTGGTCACCGGCATCGGTGCCGGCTGCGAACTGGCCGGTTGCTCGCTGGTCGGTGGCGAGACCGCCGAAATGCCCGGCATGTACGAAGGCGAAGACTACGACCTGGCCGGTTTCTGCGTCGGCGTGGTGGAAAAATCGGAAATCATCGACGGCTCGAAAGTGGTCACCGGCGACGCCCTGATCGCCCTGCCCTCCTCCGGCCCGCACTCCAATGGCTACTCGCTGATCCGCAAGATCCTCGAAGTGTCCAACACCGACATCGACAACACCCAGCTCGACGGCAAGCCGCTGGCCGACCTGCTGATGGCGCCGACGCGCATCTACGTCAAGCCGCTGCTGGAACTGATCAAGAAGACCGGCGCGGTCAAGGCCATGGCCCACATCACCGGCGGTGGCCTGCTCGACAACATCCCGCGCGTGCTGCCAAAAGGCGCCCAGGCCGTGGTCGATGTGGCCAGCTGGCAGCGTCCGGCAGTCTTCGATTTCCTTCAGGAAAAAGGCAATGTCGACGAGCATGAAATGCACCGCGTGCTGAACTGCGGCGTAGGCATGGTCATCTGCGTGGCCCAGGACCAGGTCGAGGGCGCCCTGGCCGTGCTGCGCCAGGCCGGCGAGCAGCCTTGGGTGATCGGTCGCATCGACGTGGCCGCCGAAGGCGCCGCGCAGGTCGAGCTGCACAACCTCAAGGCACACTGATGCCGAGCAAGTCCTGCAATGTGGTCGTCCTGCTGTCGGGGTCCGGCAGCAATCTGCAAGCGCTGATCGACAGCAACCGCGCCGAGGGCAGCCCGGCGCGAATTGGCGCGGTGATCGCCAACCGCGCCGACGCCTATGGGCTGGAACGTGCCCGCGCCGCCGGGATCGACACCGCCGTGCTCGAGCACGGCGGCTTCGCCGGGCGTGAAGCGTACGATACGGCGCTGATGCACGTGGTCGACAGCTATGCTCCCGACCTTGTGGTACTCGCCGGTTTCATGCGCATCCTCAGTGGCGGCTTCGTGCGCCACTACCACGGCCGCCTGCTCAACATCCACCCCTCGCTGCTGCCCAAGTACAAGGGGCTGCATACCCATCAGCGGGCGCTGGAGGCCGGCGACACGGAACACGGTTGCAGTGTTCATTTCGTCACCGAGGAACTCGACGGCGGGCCCTTGGTCGTACAGGCTGTGGTAGCGGTCGCGCCAGGCGACGATGCGCAGAGCCTGGCACAACGGGTCCACCGACAGGAACATCAGATTTATCCGCTGGCAGTGCGCTGGTTCGCTGAAGGACGCTTGCGCCTGGGCGATCACGGTGCATTACTGGATGGCCAGCCGCTGGCGGCCAGCGGCCACTTGATTCGACCCTAGGAGAATGTATGCGTCGCGCCCTGTTTTTGGCTCTCGCCGTGCTTGCCCTGCCGCTCCAGGCAGCTGACCTGAAGCCCTTCTCGGCCAGCTACACCGCCGACTGGAAACAACTGCCCATGAGCGGTACCGCCGAGCGCAGCCTGGTCAAGAATGCCAACGGCACCTGGGACCTCAATTTCAAAGCGTCCATGATGATCGCCAGCCTCACCGAGCAGAGCACGGTGCGCATGGAAAACGACACCCTGCTGCCGCAGAAGTATCACTTCGAGCGCGGCGGCCTGGGCAAGGCCAAGAAAGTCGACCTGGATTTCGACTGGAGCAGCAAGAAAGTCACCGGTAGCGACCGTGGTGTTGCCATCAGCCTGCCGCTCAACCGTGGCGTGCTGGACAAATCGTCCTACCAATTGGCGCTGCAACATGACGTGGCCGCTGGCAAGAAGAGCATGACCTACCAAGTGGTCGACGGTGACGAGATCGACACCTACGACTTCCGCGTGCTGGGCACCGAGAAGGTCGCCACCAAGACGGGTCAGGTCGATGCCGTGAAAGTGGAGCGCGTCCGCGATCCAAGCCAGAGCAAACGTATCACCGAGCTGTGGTTCGCCAAGGATTGGGACTACCTGCTGGTGCAACTGCGCCAGGTGGAGACCGATGGCAAGGAATACGTGATCGTGCTGCAGGACGGCACGGTCGACGGCAAATCGGTAAAAGGCAGCTGATCGCCTCT
Organism: Pseudomonas sp. SC11; assembly: GCF_047039205.1. Taxonomy (NCBI): domain Bacteria; kingdom Pseudomonadati; phylum Pseudomonadota; class Gammaproteobacteria; order Pseudomonadales; family Pseudomonadaceae; genus Pseudomonas; species Pseudomonas sp. SC11. The sequence goes on from NZ_CP178183.1 coordinate 4,112,599, forward strand.
GTGCTGTTTCCCAAGCCCCGCCCTGTGCGGGGCTTTGTTTTGTTCCCCGCACATTGATGAACATTGTTTCATCGTCGTTTTATTTACTTAGCCTGCTAACAAACTCTATAAAGAAGGTGTGCGACACAGTGTCGCAGACCAACGAAAGTGGAGTTTACCGATGACTGTCCAAGTAACCGAACGCGACGAATCGAAAATGTCCCACGAAGGCCTGGCCGCTGGCGTGCGGATCTGGGATGTGCACCAGCAGGGCCAACTGGTCGGCATGTTCCATGACGAGCACCAAGCCCATCAGTACCGCCAGGAGCTCGAGACCCTCGAGAACCAGCGCCGCACGCAGTAAGTGCCCATTCACGAAAAACCCCGCCGAGGCGGGGTTTTCGTCATTTACCACATGAGATCGTCAGGGATCTTGTAGGCCGCGTACGGATCGTCCTCGTCAGCTTCCTCGACATGGGTGTTGAGCAGCAGGATGCGCTGTGGCGCACGCTCCTGGACCTTCACCGCGGCTTCGCGAGGAATCACTTCATAGCCGCCGCCATGGGCAACGATCGCCAACGAGCCATTGCTCAGCTTGCTGCGCATCAGGGCATTGACGGCGATGCGCTTGACCTTCTTGTCGTCGACGAAGTTGAAGTAGTCCTCGGTATTGAGCTTGGGCAGCCGGGTGGCCTCGATCAGTTGCTTGACCTGGGCGGCACGCGCTTTCTGCTCGGCCTTCTCCTGCAACTGACGGTTCAGTTCCTGGTCTTTCCTGGCCTTCTCGGCCATGGCTTCCTTGGCCTGGCGCTGCTGGCTGTCATCGACCTCCAACTGGCCTTTGTGCTGCAGGCGTTTCTGTTTCTTCTCGGCCTTGTTGGTCTGGGAGACCTGCTTCTGGTTGACCAGACCGGCCTTGAGCAATTGATCGCGAAGGGAAAGGCTCATGGGTGTTCACTCACTTATGCATCGGCTCAGCCGCAGCTGGGCAGGTTCTTTTCCTGACGCTTGGCTTCGCCCCAGAGGGCGTCCAGCTCGTCAAGGCTACAGGCTTCGATCGGGCGGCTGGCGTCGCGCAGTGCCTGCTCGATGAAGCGAAAACGTCGTTCGAATTTACGGTTGGCGCCACGCAGGGCGTTCTCCGGGTCCAACTTGAGGTGGCGAGCCAGGTTCACGGCAGCGAACAGCAGGTCGCCGACTTCATCTTCCAGCGCCAGGGCATCGCCCTCGGCCATCGCTTGCAGCACCTCGTCGAGCTCTTCACGGACCTTGTCCAGTACCGGCAGCGCCTCGGGCCAGTCGAAACCGACGGTGGCGGCGCGCTTCTGCAGTTTGGCCGCACGCGATAGCGCCGGCAAGGCGGCCGGCACATCGTCGAGCAACGACAACTGCTCAGGCGTGCTCTTCTCGGCGCGCTCCTCGGCCTTGATCTGCTCCCAGCGCGCCTTGACCTGCGCTTCGCTCAGGCGCGGGGCATCGACGGGTGCGTACAGGTCGCCCGTTGGGAACACGTGGGGATGACGACGGATCAGCTTGCGGGTGATCGAATCGACCACGTCAGCAAAATCGAACCGCCCGTCCTCGCGCGCCAATTGGCTGTAGTAGACCACCTGGAACAGCAGGTCGCCGAGCTCGCCCTGCAACTGGACCAGATCGCCCTGCTCGATGGCATCGGCCACCTCGTAGGCTTCCTCGAGGGTGTGCTTGACGATGCTGGCGTAGTCCTGCTCCACATCCCACGGGCAACCGAACTGCGGGTCGCGCAGACGGGCCATGAGGTGCAGCAGGTCGTCCAGGGCGTAAGTCATGGGGGCAAGTCCTTCGGTGGCGGTTTCATCGCGGCTGACTCCGCGCCCACAGGGGCGGGGTCAGCCTGACAAGGGGGTACGGTCTCAGGGCGTGCGGTTACGCCGCGTCTCGATGATATTCGGCAGTTGCGAGATGCGCCCGAGCAGGCGCCCCAATGCATCCAGGCCGGGAATCTCGATGGTCAGCGACATGAGCGCTGTGTTGTCTTCCTTGTTCGACCGGGTGTTGACCGCCAGCACGTTGATCTTCTCGTTGAGCAGCACCTGCGACACATCGCGCAGCAGCCCCGGCCGGTCGTAGGCGCGGATGACGATGTCGACCGGATAGGTCTGCACCGGAATCGGCCCCCAGCTCACCTGAATGATGCGCTCGGGTTCCTTGCCGGCCAATTGCAGCACCGAGGCGCAATCCTGGCGGTGGATACTCACCCCGCGCCCTTGGGTGATGTAACCGACGATGGCATCGCCCGGCAGCGGCTGGCAGCAGCCCGCCATCTGCGTGAGCAGGTTGCCGACCCCCTGGATCTGGATGTCGCTGCGCTTGCCGGCACGGGTGCCGCGCGCCGCTCGCGGAATCAACTCGACCTGCTCGATGCGCTCCGGCTCGATCAACTGCTGGGCGGCGTTGACCAGATGAGCCAGGCGCAAGTCGCCAGCCCCGAGCGCCGCGAACAGGTCTTCGGCAGTCTTGACGTTGGCCTTTTCCGCCAGGCGTTCGAAGTCGACCTGCGGCAGCCCCAAGCGGCTGAGCTCGCGCTCGAGCAGGGTCTTGCCGGCCGCGACGTTCTGGTCGCGCGCCTGCAACTTGAACCAGTGGACGATCTTGGCCCGCGCCCGCGAGGTGGTGACGTAGCCCAGGTTGGAGTTCAGCCAGTCACGGCTCGGGCTGCCGTGCTTGCTGGTGATGATCTCCACCTGCTCGCCGGTCTGCAGGCTATAGTTCAGCGGCACGATGCGCCCGTTGATCTTGGCGCCTCGGCAGTTATGGCCGATCTCGGTGTGCACGCGGTAGGCGAAGTCCAGCGGCGTGGCGCCCTTGGGCAGGTCGATGGCGTGGCCATCGGGGGTGAACACGTAGACCCGGTCCGGCTCGATGTCGACCCGCAGTTGCTCGGCCAGGCCGCCAATGTCGCCGAGTTCCTCGTGCCACTCCAGCACCTGGCGCAACCAGGAAATTTTCTCTTCGTAATGGTTGGAGCTGGACTTGACGTCGGTGCCCTTGTACTTCCAGTGCGCACAGACGCCCAGTTCGGCTTCTTCGTGCATGCCGTGGGTGCGGATCTGCACTTCGAGCACCTTTCCCTCGGGGCCAATCACCGCCGTGTGCAACGAGCGGTAGCCGTTTTCCTTGGGGTTGGCGACGTAGTCGTCGAATTCCTTGGGAATGTGCCGCCACAAGGTGTGGACGATACCCAGCGCGGTGTAGCAGTCGCGGATTTCCGGGACCAGCACGCGCACCGCACGCACGTCGTAGATCTGGCTGAATTCCAGGCCTTTGCGCTGCATTTTGCGCCAGATCGAATAGATATGTTTGGCCCGGCCGCTGATGTCGGCCTTGACGCCGGTGGCCAGCAGTTCGTTCTGCAACTGGTTCATCACATCGGAGATGAACCGCTCGCGGTCCAGCCGTCGCTCGTGCAGCAGCTTGGCGATCTGCTTGTACTGGTCGGGCTCCAGGTAGCGGAACGAAAGGTCTTCGAGTTCCCACTTGATGTGGCCGATACCCAGGCGGTGGGCCAGCGGTGCATAGATGTCGAACACCTCGCGGGCCACGCGCAGACGCTTTTCGTCATCGGCAGACTTCACCGCACGGATGGCGCAGGTGCGCTCGGCCAGCTTGATCAGCGCCACACGCACGTCATCGACCATCGCCACCAGCATCTTGCGCAGGTTTTCCACCTGGGCCTGGGAGCCGAGCACCAGCGACTGGCGCGGACTGAGGCTGGCACTGATGGCGGCCATGCGCAGCACCCCGTCGACCAGCTTGGACACCACGGGCCCGAAACGTTGACCGACCTCGGCCAAGGTCACCTTGCCCTCGCGCACCGAGCGATAGATCACGGCGGCGACCAGCGAATCCTGGTCGAGCTTGAGGTCGGCGAGGATCTCGGCGATTTCCAGGCCCGCCTGGAAACTCGAGGTGCCGTCGGCCCAGGAGTGCTTGGCAGGGTTGCCCTTCTTCTCGACGTCCTGGGCGAAATCGCAGGCCTCTTTGAGGGCCGTGCGATCCAGCGCCGAATCGACGCTCACCACATGATCGAGCCATGCATCGAGGTTGATACTGCCGTCGGTGTTGACCGGCTGGTGCACTCTCACCTGTACCATCTTTCGTTTACCTTTCCATACAGCGCGCCCAATGGACGCACTGGCAATCAACCGTACCGCTTCCATTCCGTGGAAGCGCTACCAAGGGGCCAGCCGTTACTGGCCCGCTTCGAATAACGCCATGGCCTCGACATGGGCCGTCTGAGGAAACATGTCGAGAATCCCGGCCCTTTTTAACCGGTACCCCTGGCCGACCAGCACCTGCGCATCTCGCGCCAGCGTCGCGGGGTTGCACGATACATACACCAATCGCCGGGCCTTGAGCCGGGCGATGCCTTGCACCACCTCGTGGGCACCGTCGCGAGGTGGGTCCAAGAGTACCGCAGAAAAGCCCTCGGCGGCCCACTCGGCAGCAGCCAGCGACTGCGATAAATCGGCCTGAAAAAACTGCACGTTATGCACATCGTTGGCCTGCGCGTTGGCGGCGGCGCGGTCAACCATGGTTTGCACGCCCTCCACCGCGACCACTTCGCGCGCCTGACGTGCCAGCGGCAGGGCAAAGTTGCCCAGGCCGCAGAACAGGTCCAGCACCCGCTCGTGCTGCTGCACGTTCAACCAGGCCAGCGCCTGCTCGATCATCTGCGTGTTGACCTGCGCATTGACCTGGACGAAGTCGCCCGGCCGCCAGGCCAGTTCCAGCCCCCAGGGTGCCAGGCTGAAACCCAGCTTAGAGGTGGGATCGCAGGGCGCAGGCTCGCCCTCGCCCTGCAGCCAGAGCTGCGCCCCGGCTTCCTGGCAGAACGCCTGCAACCGCGCCACATCCTGCTCGGGCAACGCGGACACATGACGCACCAGCACCGAGTCGGCGCTGCCGCTGAACAGCTCGACATGCCCCAGGGCCTGCGGCGTGCTCAGGCTGCGCAGCACGGTCGGCAAATGGCGCAGGATCGCCTGCAAGGGCTGTACCAGCACTGGGCAATCGTCGATGGCGATGATGTCCTGGCTGGCCTCGGCACGAAAACCGACCCGCAGCTCGCGGGCCTTGGCGTCCCAGCGCACGGCAAGGCGTGCGCGGCGGCGGTAGCCGAACTCCGGCCCGGCCAATGGCGCGGCCCACGCCTCTGGCTGGACACCCGCCAGCCGTTGCAACTGCTCGGCCAACTGACGCTGCTTGAGCGCCAGCTGCGCGGCATGCGGCAGGTGCTGCACGGTGCAGCCACCGCAACGGGCGTAGTGTCGGCACGGCGCTTCGCGACGTTCAGGGCTGCCTTGCAGCACCCGCTCCAGGCGCGCTTCGACGATCTTGCCGCGGGCACTGAGCACCCGCGCCTCGACCGCCTCGCCCGCCAAGGCGCCGCTGACGAACCAGGTGCGCCCCTCGACGAAGGCGATGCCACGACCGTCCCCGGCCAGGCGCTCGATGTCCAGGCGCTGTTTCTTGCCCACGGGCACCTGCGCGCGGCGATCGCCGCCGGCAGGTTGGAAGCGCAGGTTGCTGCTGTTGCTTTTCTTTCTGGACATCAGGTCGCGTCAAACAGGCCGGTGGACAGGTAGCGGTCGCCGCGGTCGCAGATGATCGCGACCATCACGGCATTTTCCACTTCTCGGGACAGACGCAGCATCGCCGCCACCGCACCGCCAGAGGACACGCCACAGAAAATGCCCTCTTCGCGGGCGAGCCGGCGCATGGTCGCTTCGGCTTCTTCCTGGGACATGTCGACCACTCGATCCACCCGCGTGGCGTCGAAGATCTTCGGCAGGTACTGCTCGGGCCAGCGGCGAATACCGGGGATGGCCGAACCTTCCATCGGTTGCAGACCGACGATCTGCACCGCCGGGTTCTGCTCCTTGAGGTACTGCGAACAGCCCATGATGGTGCCGGTGGTGCCCATGGAACTGATGAAATGGGTTACGCCGCCCTGGGTCTGCTGCCAGATCTCCGGGCCGGTGCTGGTGTAGTGCGCGATGGGATTGTCGCCATTGGCGAACTGATCGAGCACCAGGCCGCGGCCTTCGGCCTGCAGTTTGTCGGCCAGGTCGCGCGCGCCTTCCATGCCCTCTTCCTTGGACACCAGGATCAGCTCGGCGCCGTAGGCGGTCATGGCGGCCTTGCGCTCGGCGGTGGAGTTGTCCGGCATGATCAGGATCATCTTGTAACCCTTGATCGCTGCGGCCATGGCCAGGGCGATACCGGTATTGCCGGAGGTGGCCTCGATCAGCGTGTCGCCGGGCTTGATCTGGTTGCGCAGTTCGGCTCGGGCGATCATCGACAGCGCCGGGCGATCCTTGACCGAACCGGCAGGATTGTTGCCTTCGAGCTTGAGCAGCAAGGTGTTGCTGGTGTGCCCGGCCATGCGCTGCAGGCGCACCAGCGGGGTGTTGCCGACGCAATCGGCGATGGTTGGGTACTGCAGGGTCATGGGCGTGTTTCGCAATCAGGACGGCAGGGGCGACTATCATACCGGCAAAGCCGGTTTGGCCATATCACGCAATCGTTGGGGTCTATAGCATTCAGCTATATCGCTCCAGCGCGTTCTTGCGTGATCCCGCTCAACACCGAGGTGCACAAACCCAGTGCATTGGGGCCGAACGCGGAGTAACGTTCAGCCTGCTCGCCGTCCTGCGTGGACGGCCCGCCCGCACATGACAGGAGACCAGTGTGCTCGATCGTTTGGGAATCAGAAGCCGCGTCCTGCTGCTGGCCCTCCTGCCCGCCGGGCTGATGGCGCTGGTGCTGGGCAGTTATTTCACCTGGCTGCAGCAGAACGAACTGCGCAGCCAACTGCTGCAACGCGGCAAGATGATCGCCGAGCAACTGGCCCCGCTGGCCGCGCCAGCCCTGGCACAGAACACGCCGGCGCAGTTGGAGCGGATCGCCGCCGAGGCGCTGGAACAGGCCGATGTGCGCGCGGTGGCGTTCCTCGCCCCGAACCGCTCGCGCCTGGCCCACGCAGGCCCGAGCATGCTCAACCCACCGCCCAGCGGCGGCACCGGCACGCAACTGCTGCAACGCAGCGGCAACGATGCCACGCGCTACCTGATGCCGGTGTTCGGCCATCACCGCGACCTGGCCACCGCGGCGGTGCCGGACGAGCGCGAACGCCTGCTGGGCTGGGTCGAGATCGAACTATCCCACGATGGCACCCTGCTGCGCGGCTACCGCAACCTGTTCACCAGCCTGCTGCTGATCCTTGCCTGTCTGAGCCTCAACGCCCTGCTGGCGCTGCGCATGAGCCGGGCGATCAACGGCCCGATCGGGCGCATCAAGCATGCCGTCACCCAGCTCAAGGAAGGCCACCTCGAAGAACGCCTGCCACCGATGGGCAGCGTCGAGCTGGACGAGTTGGCTGCCGGCATCAACCGCATGGCCGAGACCCTGCACAATGCCCACGAGGAATTGCAGCACAGCATCGACCAGGCCACCGAGGACGTGCGCCAGAACCTGGAAACCATCGAGATCCAGAACATCGAGCTGGACATGGCGCGCAAGGAAGCGTTGGAGGCCAGCCGCATCAAGTCCGAATTCCTCGCCAACATGAGCCACGAAATCCGCACCCCGCTCAACGGTATCCTCGGCTTCACCCACCTGCTGCAAAAGAGCGAGCTCACGCCACGACAGCTCGACTACCTGGGCACCATCGAGAAATCGGCCGACAACCTGCTGGGCATCATCAACGAGATTCTCGACTTCTCCAAGATCGAAGCCGGCAAGCTGGTGCTCGACAGCATTCCGTTCAACCTGCGCGACCTGATCCAGGACACCCTGACCATCCTGGCGCCCGCCGCCCACGCCAAGCAGTTGGAACTGGTCAGCCTGGTCTATCGCGACACGCCGTTGTCGCTGATCGGCGATCCATTGCGGCTCAAGCAGATCCTCACCAACCTGGTGAGCAATGCCATCAAGTTCACCCGCGAAGGCACCATCGTCGTGCGCGCCATGGTCGAGGACGAACACGAGGACACCGCACAGTTGCGCATCAGCGTGCAGGACACCGGCATCGGTCTGTCACCGCAGGACGTGCGCGCGCTGTTCCAGGCCTTCAGCCAGGCCGACAACTCGCTCTCTCGCCAGCCCGGCGGCACCGGCTTGGGACTGGTGATCTCCAAGCGCCTGATCGAGCAGATGGGCGGCGAAATCGGCGTCGACAGCACGCCCGGCGAAGGCTCGCAGTTCTGGATCAACCTCAACTTGCCCAAGGCCCATGACGATACCGACGCCTTGCCGCTGCAGGCCCTGATCGGTCGCCGCGCCGCGATCGTCGATGGGCATGAACTGGCGCGCCAGGCGTTGCAGCATCAGTTGGAGGATTGCGGCCTGAGTGTCAGTCTGTTCGGCTCGTTCGACCAACTGCTGCAAGGGGTGCAGGCGGCCAGTCAGGCCGGGCAGCCGTTCGAACTGGCGGTGCTTGGCGCCCACCTCGGCATCCTCGCGCCGGAACGCCTCGGCCAGTACCACCAGCAGCTCGAGCGCCTGGGCTGCCAATGCGTGGTGCTGTGCCCGACCACCGAGCAGGCGCAGTACCACCCGTTCCTGCCCAATGGCCACGGCCAACTGCTGTCCAAGCCCACCTGCACCCGCAAACTGCGGCGCCTGCTATTGGAGCTGATGCAACCGAGCCGCCCCAACGTCGATGTGCGCCAGGGCATCGGCACGCGCCTGCCGCGCATCCTGTGCGTCGACGACAACCCGGCCAACCTGCTGCTGGTGCAAACCCTGCTCGAGGACATGGGCGCCCAAGTGGTCGCGGTGGACAGCGGCTTCGCGGCGGTGGAGGCAGTCCAGGCTGCGCCCTTCGACCTGGTGCTGATGGACGTGCAGATGCCGGGCATGGACGGCTGCGCCTGCACCGAACAGATCCGCGACTGGGAAACGCGCCAGAACGATCCGCCGCTGCCCATCGTCGCCCTCACAGCGCACGCCATGGCCAATGAAAAGCGCGCCTTGTTGCACAGCGGCATGGATGATTATCTGACCAAGCCGATCAGCGAGCGCCAACTGGCCCAGGTGGTGATGAAATGGACCGGGCTGAACCTCGGCACGCCGCCGCCGGAGCGCGCCAGCGAACGCCTGCCCGACAGCAGTGAACTGCTGGTGCTGGATCACGAGGAAGGCCTGCGCCTGGCAGCCGGCAAAGCGGACCTGGCCGCCGACATGCTGGCCATGCTGCTGGCGTCGCTGGAGGGCGACCGTCAGGCCATCGCCAGCGCGCGCGAGCTGGGTGACCGCGCGGCGATGATCGAGCGCGTGCATCGCCTCAACGGGGCTTCGCGCTATTGCGGGGTACCGCAACTGCGTGCGGCCTGCCAGCGCGCCGAGACCTTGCTCAAGCAGGACAGCCCGCAAACCACCCAGGCGCTCGACGAGTTGGACCTGGCCATCGAGCGTCTGGCGCAACAGGCGCACTTGAGCGCCTGACAACCGATTGCCGAAGGAGTATCGCGCATGCGCATCCTGTTGTTCAGCAGCCAACACTACGACCAGGAAAGCTTCAGCCAGGCCGCCATCGACAGCGGCCTGGAACTGCACTTTCAACCCGCTCGCCTGACCCTGGACACGGCACCGCTGGCGCAGGGTTTCGCCGTGGTCTGCGCCTTCATCAATGACGAGCTGGATGCCGAGGTACTGGAATGCCTGGCCAGCGGCGGCACCCGCCTGATCGCCCTGCGCTCGGCCGGCTACAACCATGTGGACCTGGCCGCAGCGGCGCGCCTGGGGCTGACCGTGGTGCGGGTACCAGCCTACTCGCCGCACGCCGTGGCCGAGCACGCGGTCGCGCTGGTCCTGGCACTCAACCGTCGCCTGCACCGCGCCTACAACCGCACCCGCGACGGCGACTTCACCCTGCACGGGCTGACCGGCTTCGACCTGCATGGCAAAACCGTGGGCGTGGTCGGCACCGGACAGATCGGCGCGACCTTCGCCCGCATCATGGCCGGCTTCGGCTGTCGCTTGCTGGCCTACGACCCGCAGCCCAATCCCGAGTTGCTGGCACTGGGGGCCCGCTACCTGGAGCTGCCCGAGCTGCTCAGCGAGTCGCGCATCATCAGCCTGCACTGCCCGCTGACCGACGCCACCCGTCACCTGATCAACGCCCGCAGCCTGGCCAGCCTGCAGCCAGGCGCCATGCTGATCAACACCGGACGCGGCGCGCTGGTCGACACACCGGCGCTGATCGACGCGCTCAAGAACGGTCAACTCGGCTACCTGGGCCTGGATGTCTACGAGGAAGAAGCGCAGCTGTTCTTCGAGGACCGCTCCGACCAGCCGCTGCAGGACGACGTGCTGGCCCGCCTGCTGACCTTCCCCAACGTCATCGTCACTGCCCACCAGGCCTTCCTCACCCAGGAAGCCTTGGCGGCGATCGCTGCCACCACGCTGGACAACGTGCTCCACTGGGCGGCAGGCGATGCGCGCAACACCGTCACGGGTTAGGATACGCGGCATTTCTGGAGGACCCATGGTCGAGCACGATTTCCGCTACACCCTTTTCAACCCGCAACACACCCTGATCGAATGCCGCGCCCTGGTGCCAGGTCGCTACCAGGTGACCGGCAACGGCGGCTCGATGCACAAGGGCGACGCCCTGCTGGTCACCCTCAAGGGCAGCAAGGACCTGTCCATGCGCCTGACCGTCGAAAGCGTGCGCCACCTGATCAACCCGCGCGGCCAGTGGGTTGCCGTGGCCAGCGGCCCGGTGTTCAACGAGCTGGAAATCCTCACCTGGCAGGTCAAGTGCGACCAGTGCGAAGCCGTGCTCGACTTCGAGTTCGCCGTCGACGCCAAACTGGGCAAGAAGGCCCGCCAGCCGGCCGCCAGCGCCCGTATCGCCGAACTGGGCTGGCGCAGCGAAGGCGAGCGTCACCTGTGCCGTCAGTGCCAGGCAGGCGCGCAATGAAGCATCTGTTGACCTGCGCGGCGCTGCTCGGTGGTCTGCTCGGCTGCGCCGCCGAGCCTTCGAAGCTGCAGCACGAGCGCAGCTATGTCCTGGAATGGATCGGCGAACGCCCGCTGATCGACAACAGTCACCTGACCCTGACCCTGGCTGACGATGGTCGCGCCTATGGCACCGCCGGCTGCAACCACTGGTTCGCCAGCTACACGCAGAACGGCGAGCGGCTCAGCTTCGGCCAGGTCGGCAAGACCCGCAAGCTGTGCGCCCCGGCACTGATGGAGCAGGAAGAACGCTATCTGAAGGCGCTGCAGAGCGTGCAGCGCTGGGATGTCTCGAGCATCGAGCAGATCCGCCTGTGGCCTGCCGAAGGCAAGCCCCTGCGCTTCTGGGCTGAAGAAGACTGAGGTCATTCAGGGCTGCCAAGCACGCCATCGCCGGTCGACCTGCGATGGACTGCGCAGCAGCCCTGAAAACCGTCAGGCTCCCTTCAATGCCTTGATCTTGGCCTGGAGCCCTTCGAGCGTCTGCTCGCCGAGCAACTGCTCGCGCACCTTGCCCTTGTCATCGATGATGTAGGTCACTGGCAACGCCTCGCTGCGCGGCAACTCGTAGTGCTCGGCAGGATCCTGCGCCAGCACGGTGAATTCGATGCCAAGCGCCTGGGCCGCCTGCTTGAGATCCTCGCCCTGCAGGCCATCGAAGTTCACCCCCACCACCTTGATGCCCTGCGCCTGCCACTGCTGGGCCGCGCTGTTCAGTTCCGGGATTTCCGTGCGGCACGGACCGCACCACTCGGCCCAGTAGTTGAGCACCAGCCAGTGCCCGTCGAGCTGCTCGGCCTTTACCGTGTTGCCGTGTTGGTCCACGCCGTAGTCCGCACCGCAGCCGCCGAGCAACAGGCTCGCGGTGATCGCCAGTGCAGCCGCCAAACGCCTTGCCATGGGTCAATCCTTCTCGAAGTTTTAAAGCATGAAATGTCGGACGCAGCGGGTAGAATAGCCGCCACACCCAGCTGGATGCGACCCGTCATGCCCGAACTGACCCTCTACCATAACCCACGCTGCTCGAAATCCCGTGGCGCCCTGGAACTGCTGGAAGCCCGCGGCCTGGCACCGACCATCGTGCGCTACCTGGAAACCCCGCCCGATGCGGCCACCCTGCACGCGCTGCTCGGCAAGCTCGGCATCGGCGCGCGCCAGTTGCTGCGCAGCGGCGAAGACGAATTCAAGACCCTGGACCTGGCCAACCCCGCCCTCAGCGAGGCGCAACTGATCGAGGCCATGGTCCAGCATCCGAAACTGATCGAACGCCCGATCCTCGTCGTCGACGACAAGGCCGTGATCGGCCGTCCCCCGGAAAACGTCCTGGAGCTCTTGCCATGAGCGAACCCTACATCCTGGTGCTGTACTACAGCCGTCACGGCTCCACCAGCGAGATGGCCCGGCATATCGCCCGCGGCGTCGAAATGGCTGGGCTGGAAGCGCGGCTGCGCACCGTACCGGCCATTTCCACAGACTGCGAAGCCGTGGCGCCGGACATTCCCGCCAGCGGCGCGCTCTACGCCAACCTGGACGACCTGCGCCAGTGCGCGGGCCTGGCCTTGGGCAGCCCGACCCGCTTCGGCAACATGGCAGCGCCGCTGAAGTACTTCCTCGACGGCACCAGCAGCCTGTGGCTGGGCGGCGAACTGGTGGGCAAGCCTGCGGCCGTGTTCACCTCCACCGCCAGCCTGCACGGCGGCCAGGAGACCACCCTGCTGTCGATGCTGCTGCCGCTGATGCACCATGGCATGCTGGTCACCGGCCTGCCCTACAGCGAGTCCGCCTTGCTGGAAACCCGTGGCGGCGGCACGCCCTATGGCGCCAGTCACCATGCCGGCGCCGATGGCAAGCGCGAGCTGGACGAGCACGAAATCGCCCTGTGCCGCGCCCTGGGCCAACGCTTGGCGAGCACGGCCAAGGCGCTGAGTCACGCACGTGGCTAAAAAACCCAAGATACTGCCGACACTCGACTGGCTGGCTCCCCGCCTGCGCCTGACCCGCGCACTGGCACTGGCCTGCTTCTGTGGGCTGATCGCCCTGCTGGTAGTGAACGATGTCTGGTTCGCCGACCTGCACGGCGCCCGCGTCGCGGTGATCCTGGTCATCGAGCTGGTACCGCTGCTGCTGTTGCTGCCCGGCATGCTGATCGGCAGCGCCCGGGCACATGCCTGGACCTGCTTCGTGGTGAACCTCTATTTCATCAAGGGCGTGCTGGCGGCCTTCGACCCGGCCAGGGCGCTGTTCGGCTGGATCGAAGTGCTGGTGAGCCTGGCGCTGTTCGTCAGCGCCTTGCTGTTCGTGCGCTGGAAGTTCCAGTTCGAACGGCGTATAGCGGGCGAAGGTCAGTAGGCGCCCGCCTCGCCGTCTCAGTGATTGACGGTATGGGCCAGCATCACCGACAACTGACACAGCGGCCGCCCGCTTTCTTCATGCCAGCGATTGAACACCTCTTGCACCAACGCCAGGTCGCGCTGGCTGGTCGGCGCCTTGTCGATCACCTTTTGGGCGATCAGCGCGGCGGCCATGTCTTCGGTGGGCACGAAAGTATCCTTGCCGACCATGCGCAGAAAGCGCGGTGCCGACAGCCCCCCGAGCTGGTTGCCATGCTTGGCCAAGTACTTCCACAGGCCGACAATGTCGTTCTCGGGCCAGTCGGCGATGAACGCGCCGAAACTGCCCTTTTCCTTGGCCACGTCGAGGATCATCTGCGCGTTGCGCGGCACGCTCTTGAGCTTGCCCAAGTGACGGATGATGCGGGTGTCCTGCATCAACCGCTCCAGGTGCTCGGCGCTCATCAGCACCACCTTTTCCGGGTCGAAGCCGAAGAACACCTGCTCGAACGCGGGCCACTTGGCATCCACCAGACTGTGCTTGAGCCCGGCGCGAAAGACCCGCAGCGCCAGGGTCGACAGGTAGCGATCATCCGGCAGGGCGCGCAACTGGGCGGCCGAGCGCGGTTGCGGCAAGAAGGCTTCGAGCGCCTTGGCCGAGCCGAAGCGATCCAGGCAGTACGTGTGCAGCCACTGATAGTCGCGCATCGGATCAGACGTTCAGCACATCGAGAAAGCGCGGCGTGGCGCTTTCGTCGATCTTCAGGCCCGTGAAGTCGAACAGGTTGCGGTCGGCCAGTTGCGACGGCGCGACGTTCTGCAGCGCGCGGAAGATGCTGTCGGTGCGTCCTGGGTGCTTGCGCTCCCACTCCACCAGCATGTCCTTGACCACCTGGCGCTGCAGGTTTTCCTGAGAGCCGCACAGGTTGCACGGGATGATCGGGAAGTCCTTCATGTCCGAGTAAGCCTGGATGTCCTTCTCGCTGCAGTAGGCCAACGGACGGATCACCACGTTGCGACCGTCGTCGGCGCGCAGCTTCGGCGGCATGCCCTTGAGCGCGCCGTTGAAGAACATGTTGAGGAAGAAGGTCTCGACGATGTCGTCGCGGTGATGACCGAGCGCCATCTTGGTCGCGCCGATTTCATCGGCAAAGGTGTACAGGGTGCCCCGGCGCAGGCGTGAGCACAGCGAGCAGGTGGTCTTGCCCTCGGGGATCAGTTCCTTGACCACCGAATAGGTGTCTTTCTCGACGATGTGATACTCGACGCCCAAGGTCTTCAGGTAGGCCGGCAGCACATGCTCGGGAAAGCCCGGCTGCTTCTGGTCCATGTTCACCGCGACGATCTGGAAGCTGATCGGCGCCACCTTCTGCAGGTGCAGCAGAACGTCGAGCATGGTGTAGCTGTCCTTGCCCCCGGACAGGCAGACCATGACCTTGTCGCCATCCTCGATCATGTTGTAGTCGGTGATGGCTTCGCCGGCGAGACGACGCAGGCGTTTTTGCAGTTTGTTCTGGTTGACCGAGAGGGTGCCCATAGCGCTTGGATCCGCGAGGTGTGACAAAAGCCGAACATTTTACCTGCAAACCGAGCCCAGGCGTAGGGCCTTCTGATCAGCAGCGCCATGCCGAGTCTGACCGGCGGCTCGTCGGCCGCCAACGGCTTGCGGCATAATGGCGAGCCAGGAGAATTGCCCCGCCATGCCCGAGCTGCTCACGCAACGCGTCGAAACCTGTTACCAGCTAGCCGAAACCTTTTTCAAACGCACCTTCCCGCGCCCGCAGGTCAGCTTCAAGCTGCGCGGGCAGAAGGCCGGCGTCGCCCATCTGCATGAAAACCTGCTGCGCTTCAACCTGCAGCTGTACCGCGAGAATCACGACGACTTCCTGCGCCAGACCGTGGCCCATGAAGTGGCGCACCTGATCGCTCACCAGCTGTTCGGCGACCGCATCCAGGCCCACGGTGAGGAATGGCAGTTGATCATGCGCGGGGTCTACGAGCTGCCGCCCGAGCGCTGCCACCGCTACGAAGTGCAGCGTCGCGTGGCCACGCGCTACATCTATCGCTGCCCCTGCCCGGACAGCGACTTCGCCTTCACCGCCCAGCGCCACACACTGGTACGCCAGGGGCGCCGCTACCTGTGTCGGCGCTGTCGGCACGTGCTGGTCTTCAGCGGACAGACCCGGGTCGAGTAAGCATCTGCCGCGCTGGACATGAAAAAGGCGACCCGAGGGTCGCCTTCCTTTATCGCACTACCACCACGATCAACGCACGGCCGGACCTTCGGCTACGCCCAGGTCGTCGGTCGGACGAGTCTCGACCAGCGGCGAGCCACCGGAGGCCAGCTCGGACTGCAGCTTGTCGGTATCCAGCTCCTTGACCCACTTGGCGACCACTACAGTGGCAACGGCGTTACCGACCAGGTTGGTCAGCGCACGGGCTTCGGACATGAAGCGGTCGATCCCGAGGATCAGCGCCAGACCGGCAACCGGCAGGTGACCGACCGCCGACAGGGTGGCGGCCAGGACGATGAAGCCCGAACCGGTCACACCCGCAGCCCCTTTGGAGGCGACCAGCAGCACCAGCAGCAGGGTGATCTGGTGAGTGATGTCCATAGTGGTGTCGGTGGCCTGGGCGATGAACACCGCAGCCATGGTCAGGTAGATCGAGGTGCCGTCCAGGTTGAACGAGTAGCCGGTCGGGATCACCAGGCCAACGACGGATTTCTTCGCGCCCAGGCGCTCCATCTTGGTCAGCATGCGTGGCAGGGCCGACTCCGACGAAGACGTACCCAGCACGATCAGCAGTTCTTCACGGATGTAGCGGATCAGCTTGAGGACGCTGAAGCCGTGGGCGCGGCAGATGGCGCCCAGCACCACCAGCACGAACAACAGGCAGGTGACGTAGAAGCAGGCCATCAGGTAGCCCAGTTGCACCAGCGAACCGACACCGTACTGGCCGATGGTGAAGGCCATGGCACCGAAGGCACCGACCGGCGCCAGCTTCATGATCATGTTGATGATGTTGAACATGACGTGGGCGAAGCGATCGATCATCTCCAGCAGCGGCTTGCCGTAGCTGCCCAGACGGTGCAGGGCGAAGCCGAACAGCACCGAGAACATCAGCACTTGCAGGATGTCGCCGTTGGCGAAGGCACCGACCACGGTGGCCGGGATCACGTTGAGCAGGAAGCCGACGGTGGTCTGCTGCGCACCGGCCGAGGCGTAGGCCGCAACGCTGCTGGCGTTCAGGGTGCTGACGTCGACGTGCATACCAGCGCCAGGCTGGACCACGTTGACCACGATCAGGCCGATGATCAGGGCGATGGTGGAAACGATTTCGAAGTACAGGAGTGCGTAGCCGCCGGTCTTGCCAACCGACTTCATGCTCTGCATGCCGGCGATGCCGCTGACCACGGTACAGAAGATGATCGGAGCGATGACCATCTTGATCAGTTTGACGAAGCCGTCACCCAGCGGTTTGAGGGCGACGCCGGTTTCCGGATAGAAATGGCCGAGCAGAATACCGATGGTGATGGCAACGATCACCTGGAAATACAGGGATTTGTACAGCGGCTGACGTTTCGTCATGGCGTGATCTTCCTCAAGTGTGCCGATTCACCCTTCCCAGGGCGAGGCACCTAAAGCGCGAACCCTCCTGCACCTGGAGGGATTTGTCATTGTGTTAGAGCTGCCTGGGCAGGTCTCTGACAAAGCTTTAGCAAGGCTGATGCCAAAATGCCCGATACGGGTGCAACACGAGTGTTTACGGGAAGTTTCTGCCCAAGGACAGGGCAACAAGACGTGTAGGATATGGCGGAATTCCGCCCTGTGGCGAAATTCGTACACCCTGAGTGGCGGGAATCCGCCCAAGGCCGGCGCAACCTGGGCAGATCATTCCTGGTTGAAGGTGATCCTGAACGCAGCGCCGCCGAGCGGCGAATCCTCGAGCGTCAGGCGCCCGTCGAAGCTGTCGATGATGTCTTTGACCACTGCCAGGCCGATGCCCTGACCTGGATGCTGGCGATCCAGGCGCTCACCGCGCTGCAGAATCCGCTCACGTTGATCGGCCGGGACACCGGGGCCGTCGTCTTCGATGCACAGCACCTGTTGACCCGGCAACGTCTCGAAGCTCACCCGCACCTGCTCCAGGCACAGGCGATAGGCGTTCTCCAGCAAGTTGCCGAGCAGTTCGAGCAAGGCGCCTTCCTCGATCGGCACGCGCGCCTGCGGGGCAACGTTCAGTGTCACCGCCACGCGCTTGTCGCGATACACCTTGTCCAAGGTGCTGCACAAGCTGTCGAGCACTGGCGCCAGGCGCACCTGGTGTCGCACCAGGCCACTCTTGCGCAGGCTGGCGCGCTGTAATTGGTAGTCGATCTGCTGACTCATGCGTTCGATCTGGCTCTGCAGCACGCGCGCCTGTTCACGCTCGCCACTGCCGCGTCCCATGCTCTCGCCCACGCCTTGCAACACCGCCAGCGGCGTCTTCAAGCTGTGCGCCAGGTCGTCCAGCGAATCGCGGTAGCGCTGGCGTTGTTCGCGCTCGCTGTGCAGCAGCCGGTTGAGCGAGCTGGTCAGGCGCAGCAGTTCGCGCGGATGCTCGCGACTCAGGCCCTCGCGGGCGCCGCTCTCCACCTCGTCCAGTTCGTGGCTGAGCCTGCGCAGTGAACGCAGCCCCCAGGTCAGGCCGGCCCACAGCAACACCATCAGCGCCAGCAAGGCCGCGCCAAAGCCCAAGTAGAGCTTTTCGCGCAGGCCGTCGAGGGTATGCTGGTACTCGCGCACCGGTTGCAGGGCGACGATGCTGAATGCTGCGCTGCGACCACCGAGCAGCTTGACTTCCACGTCATAGACGAAAAATTCGTCGCCATTGTCCTGGCGGATTCGGGCGAACTCGTTGCCATGGCCGTCATAGCGGGGCTGGTAGTTGATGTGTCGATCGGTGGTGGCACGCGAACGCCACACCAGACGCCCTTCTCGGTCGAAGATGTAACCGAGCAGGCCGACGCTGGGCAGGTTGTAGCGCTCGTCAGGCAGAAGATCGGGCATCTGCAAATGGCCGTGTTCGACGCGCGCGGCAGAAATCAGCGTGGTGATGTCCGAGGCCAGGCGCTGCTCGATCGACTCCTGCAAGGCCAGGCTGAAGGCCTTCTGCAAGGCCGGCAGCAGCGCCAGCATGAACAGCAGCGCCAGCACTGCGGCGGCCAGCATCAGGCGCACGCGCAGCGAACGAATCATCGGCAGCGCTCGGTGAACAGGTAGCCCAGGCCGCGAACGGTGTCGATCGGTTTGAAGCCGTTGTCGCCCTCGAGCTTGCGGCGCAGCCGGCCGACCAGCACCTCGATGACGTTCGGATCACGCTCCTCGTCGTCCGGGTAAAGCTGTTCCATCAGTCGATCCTTGGCCACCACCTGCTGGTGATGACGCATGAGGTATTCAAGGATGCGATATTCGTAGGCAGTCAGCGCCAGCGGCTGCTCGTCGAGGGTGGCCTGTTTGCGATTGAGGTCCAGCACCAAAGGCCCGGCGGCGATGGTCGACTGGGTGAAACCGCTGGAGCGGCGCAGCAGCGCGTTCAGGCGGGCTTCCAGCTCCTCGAACTGGAAAGGTTTGACCACGTAGTCGTCGGCACCCGCGGCCAGCCCTTCGACCTTGTCTTGCCAGTTACCGCGGGCGGTGAGAATCAGGATGGGAAAAGTCTTGTCCTGGCTGCGCAGTTGGCGGATCAGGTCCAGGCCGCTCATGCCCGGCAGCCCAAGGTCGATGACGGCGAGATCGTGGTTGTACTGGCCGGCCTGGTACAGCGCCTCCTCTGCATCGCCGACCGCTTGGACCACGTGTCCGCTTTCGCCCAGGCGCGTGTACAGGTGGTGACGCAGCAGCGCTTCATCCTCGACCACCAGCAACTTCATGTCATTCTCCTTTTTCTCGCACCGCCTGAACAAAGGCGGGCTGGCACAGCATAACAGCGAACCGGCAGGGGGAGCCCCGGCCGGTTCTTCGAGCCTGTCGCGTTAGAACTTGTAGGTGGCGGCCAGGTAGGTTTGAGCGCTGCTGGTCAGGCGTAGAGCACCTTGCTTGTCACCGCCATGGGGCGAAAGTTCGGTGGAGGCGTTGGTGCGCAGGTAGCGGTAGCCCAGCTCCACCGAGGCGTTGTCTGTCACTTGCTGGATCACACCGGCCTGCAGCCCGACGGCGTAGCCGTAGTTGGTGTCGCGACTGTAGCCGGACGAGGTCTGAGTCATCTTGGTCATGCCCAGGCTGGCACCACCGAACAGTTTGGCGGTATCAGTGATCGGCAGGAACAGATCGTAGCTGCCGAGCAGGTTTTCCTGGCGCAGCTTGATGCCGCTGTGGCTGTCGGAGACGTTGTCGTAGGTGAGGTAGTAGCGGCCCTGATCGTTCATCTGTCCGACCCGCAGGCCCCAGGTGCCGTCCTTGTTGATGATGCCATCGGTGTTCAGGTGATCGGTGTTGCGTTGCAGCAGGCCGGACTTGCGAATCTTGTCGCTGGTCTGGCCGTAGGTGACGCTGGCGAACGTGTCGTCGGCCTGGGAGGTAGCGGTGAAGCCGGAGGCGCAGACAGCCATGGCGACCATCAGGGTATTGAGTGCTTTCATGCTTTGTTTCTCCAATGAGGTGCGCTGTGTGGGTGTGAGGGCTAGAGTAAGCAGGGCAGCCTGAACCGCCCCTGAACCCCGACTGAACCTCGGCTGAACGAACCGAACGTGAACAGCACCCGCACCTGGAGATCCCCCATGCGTTTCCTGCTTGCCCTGGCCCTGATGTGCAGCGCCGCCCTCGCCCAGGCGGCGGTACAGACCCGCGAGATTCGCTACCAGGACGCCGACGGCACGCCGCTGATCGGCTACTACGCCTATGACGACGCCCTCGATGGCAAGCGCCCCGGCATCGTCGTGGTGCACGAGTGGTGGGGGCTGAACGATTACGCCAAGCGGCGCGCCCGCGACCTTGCCGCGTTGGGCTACAACGCCCTGGCCATCGACATGTATGGCGACGGCAAGCACACCGAGCACCCACAGGACGCCCAGGCCTTCATGGCCGCCGCGCTGAAGGACCCGGCTGCGGCCGCGCGGCGCTTCGACGCGGGCCTGGCGCTGCTCAAGCTGCAACCCAACACCAACAAGCATGAGCTGGGTGCGGTGGGCTACTGCTTCGGCGGCAAGGTGGTGCTCGATGCCGCTCGCCGGGGCGAGAAGCTCGATGGCGTGGTGAGCTTCCACGGCGCGCTGGTCACCCAGACACCCGCCCAGCCAGGCGTGGTCAGGGCCAAGATTCTGGTCGAGCATGGCGAAGCCGACAGCATGGTCACACCGCAGCAGGTGGAGGCTTTCAAGCAGGAAATGGCCGCTGCCGGTGCCGACATGACGTTCGTCGGCATTCCCGGTGCCAAGCACGGCTTCACCAATCCCGACGCCGACCGCCTGAGCCATGGCGAGCATGGCGGGCCGGACATCGGCTATGACAAGGCTGCTGATGAAAGCTCTTGGCGGGACATGCAGGCGTTCTTCAAACAGGCCTTCAAGTAGGCGGTCAGCCCGGCGTGCGGGGCGGGCCCGGCAGATGGCACAATAGCGCCCATGAACAGACTGCCTACCTGCTGCGCCCCGCTCCAGCACCACTGGCCCCTGCCACAGCCCGTGCCCGACGCGGTGCTGGTCAGTTGCGCCTTCGATCCCCAACGCTTGGCCGCCGACGACTTCCAGCGCGCCGGCATCGAACAGAGCGCCAGCCTGCAACGCTCGGTGGCCAAGCGCCAGGCCGAGTACCTGGCCGGCCGCGTCTGCGCGCGCGCGGCCCTGCAGCGCCTCGACGGTCGCGATCACGTGCCCGGCACCCATGAGGACCGATCGCCCATCTGGCCTGCGGACATCCGTGGCGCCATCACCCACGGCCAGGGCTGGGCCGCCGCCGTAGTCGTACCCGCCACGGCCTGCCAGGGCATCGGCATCGATCAGGAAAGCCTGCTCGACGACGCGCGCGCCGAGCGCCTGGCCGCTGAAATCCTCACCCCCAGCGAATTGCAGCGCCTGGATCCGGCGCAGATCGGCCTAAGCGTGACGCTGACCTTTTCGCTCAAGGAAAGCTTGTTCAAAGCCCTCTATCCGCTGACGCTCAAGCGCTTTTACTTCGAGCACGCCGAGCTGCTCGAATGGAGCGCCGACGGCCACGCGCGCCTGCGCCTGCTCACCGATTTGTCGGCCGAATGGCGCAGCGGCCGCGAGCTGGCGGGTCAGTACTGCGTGCAGGACGGCCATCTGCTCAGTCTGGTCAGCGCCTGACACTCAGTGGCGCGGCTGCCGGGCAGGCCAGCTCAAGCTGAAGCAGGCGCCGCCCAGGCCTTCGCTGCGCCCAACCAGTGCCCGCCCACCATGCCAATAGATGATCCGCCGCACGATCGACAGTCCCAGACCGTGACCGCCCGAGGCGCGGGTGCGGCTGTCGTCCAGGCGCGTGAACGGCGTGAAGATGCGGTCCCAGAACCCCTCCGGGATGCCAGGCCCGTCGTCTTCCACGTCGATGCGGCAGCGCTGCGCGTCGAGCTGGTAACTCAAACGCACCTGCGACTCGGCGTGGCGCAACGCATTGCCCACCAGATTCTGCAACGCGCGGTGCAGATAACGCGGCTCGGCTTCGACCCAACGTGGCGCGCCGTCACGGTCTGGGTCCTCGGCTTGCGTCACCCGGATATCCGCGCGCAACGGGGCCAGCTCGGCCACGATCCTGTCCAGCAATTGCCGTACATCGATGCGTTCGAAATTAAGGGCCGGGGCGCCTTGTTCCAGGCGGGCATAGGTGAGCATCTCGTCGACCAGCCGGTCCAGGTCCTGGATGTCGCTGTCCATCCCCGCCAGGTGCTTGGCCCGCGCCTGTTCGGTGTCGGCCTCCTCGATCATCTCCAGGCCGAAACGCAGGCGTGCCACTGGCGTGCGCAATTCGTGTGACACCGCACGTACCAGCTCGCGCTGCATGCTCAGCGAGCGCTGCAGGTGCTCGGCCATGCGGTTGAACGCTGCGGCCAGGCGTCCGACCGAGTCGGCATCGCCGGCCGGCACCCGCGTCTGCAGGCTGCCCTGGGCGATGTGTGAGGCCGCCAGTTCGAGCCCCGAGACGCGGCGCTCGAGCTGACGCACCAGCAGGTAGACCACCAAACCGATCAAGCACAAACCCACTGCCGCGATCAACACCAGCAATGCCGGTGGATAGGGTTTGAACGGGTAGAGTGGTCCAATCTCCAGCACCCAGGGCGAGCCGGACAGTCCAGAGAACACGCGGATGGCGTCCCCGTCGCGGCTCAACGCCATCACCGTGTCGCCCTCCTCCACCCGCCGTCGCTGATCGTCGTCCAGATCCGCGCGCTCGATGCGCTGCAAGCCGATGTCGAAACCAAATCCTTTGCTCTGACGGATCTGCGCCAGGCGCTGTGGCTGCTCGGTCACCGGGTAGCGCACCAGCTCGTCGGCCAGCAGGTACAACGTCGCGCGGGCGAGTTGCTCGCTGATCTGCTTGACCTGCGCCACCAGCACCTGGTCCTCCTGGGCCAACTGGCGCAGTACCTTGGCCGCGTGCGGCCCGGTCTTTTCGACCACCACCAGACCACGCGCCAGACGGCTGCGTTGGCCGGCATCCAGGGGTTGCGCGGACAGCGCCAGCAGATCCAGTGGCACGCCGAGCAGCCGCTCCCAGATCACCAGCGATCGCTTGCGCTCGACCTCGCTCTGCAGCGCCAGGTTGTCCGCCATCAGACTGAAGGTGCCTTGCGCCAGATCCTCTCGGTACTGCGCGGCACGCACGTGGTTGACCAGCTGCAGGCTCAGGACCCCGAGCACGGCGACCAATACCAGCACCGCCAGCATGCCGCCATAAATGCGCAGGAAGATCGAATTCATGGCCCGACATCGCCGACGAACAGATAACCCTTGCTGCGCAGCGTCTTGATCAGACGCGGGTGTACAGGATCGTCGCCGATCTTCGGGCGAATCTTGGAGATGCGGATATCGATGGAGCGGTCCTGGCCGTCATAACCGACGCCGCGCAGCGACGTGCAGATCTGCTCGCGCGACAGCACCCGACCGGCATGGCTGGCCAGCAACCAGAGCAGGTCGAACTCCGCGCCGGTCAGCTCGATCGCCTGCTCGCCCAGCCAGGCCTCGCGCGCACGGCTGTCGATGCGCAGTGCACCGAAACAAAGGCTGTGGGCCTTGCCCAAAGGCGCGTCGCTACGTCGCAGCAGCGCATTGATGCGCGCCAGCAGCAGACGCGGGCGCACCGGCTTGCACACGTAATCGTCGGCGCCCAAGTCCAGGCCCTGGACCTGATCGAGTTCGTCACTGCGCGCGGTCAGCATGAGGATGGGATTGGCGAACTGGCCACGGACCTTTCGGCAAATGCTCAAACCGTTTTCGCCAGGCAGCATCAGGTCGAGCACCACGAGATCGGGCTGGCTGTCGAGGATACGCCGCACGGCCCGCGCGCCATCATGCTCGACCGCCACCTCGAAACCATTACCCTGCAAGTACTCGGCAGTGAGGTCGGCCAGACGCTGATCGTCCTCGACGATGAGGATGCGCTGGAGGGGCTGATCCATCGCCTTCTCCCTTCTTGTTGTGGTGGGCAGGGGCGTCCTGACGTATCGACAGAGGGTCATGTTGCCCTCGGATACTACGTCCAGCCGTGGGGACTGCCAACCACTCGGCAGCTTCTTGCACAGGCCCGGAAAGCGCAAAAAAACGTCCGGACCTGTAGCGACTAGGCCTACAGCGGCGGTCGGCTATTCACTCACAAAGTACCCACAAGATATCCACAGCCCGCTGCCTTGCAATACCCCCCATACCGCATTATCTTGTATCCCCAGCGCGGCGAACCACTACATGTTGTGGCTTCGACCTTGAGCACAACCATAAGTCAACGCAGAAACTCAAGCGATTTTTCTGCCGGAACTTACGCTGATTTCAGCAGCCAAACCGCTCCTGCACAGGCGCGACCGAGGCAAGCCCCCGTGGCCTTGTTCGGGTATGGGTGTTGCAGGCATGGCCTGACACCCGACAGCAACAGTTCCTGGGCTCGCCCAGGATCTTTGACTTCGGCCAGGGAGCGGCAAGCGATTGCCCTTATTCCTGAGTCTGTCCCGAAGTCGGTAAGCCCGAGTGGCCGACGCACCTTCGCGTGCCGTCCGCCCACGGGCCGAGCTAACTGACTGGATGGAACGGTGGGCGCCCACAAGGCGCCCGAACACTATAGAAACTGTGGAGACACCCACCCATGCACACCGACACAACTCGCGAGAACCCGCAGGCCAAGGCGCCGCAGGCCACCGATTCGAATCAGGATCTGGCTGCGACCGCTCCGGGCCAACTGCGCGTGATCAAGCGTAACGGCACTGTCGTGGCCTACACCGACGACAAGATCACCGTTGCCATCACCAAGGCGTTCCTCGCAGTTGAAGGCGGCACCGCCGCCGCTTCGTCGCGTATCCACGACACCGTCGCGCGCCTGACCGAACAGGTCACCGCCACGTTCAAGCGTCGGATGCCGTCGGGTGGCACCATCCACATCGAAGAAATCCAGGATCAGGTCGAACTGGCCCTGATGCGTGCCGGCGAGCAGAAAGTCGCCCGCGACTACGTGATCTACCGTGACCAGCGCGCCAAAGAACGTGCCACTCGCGCCAACACCGACTCGGTGGTCGAGCCGCACCCGAGCATCCGCATCACCCTGGCCGACGGCAGCCTGGCGCCGCTGGACATGGCGCGCCTGAACACCATCATCAGCGAAGCCTGCGAAGGCCTGGCCGAAGTCGATGGCGAACTGATCCAGCGCGACACCCTGAAGAACCTCTACGACGGCGTGGCCCTGAAGGACGTCAACACCGCCCTGGTGATGACCGCCCGTACCCTGGTCGAGCGCGAGCCGAACTACTCGTTCGTCACCGCCCGCCTGCTGATGGACACCCTGCGCGCCGAAGGCCTGGGCTTCCTCGGCGTGGCCGACAGCGCCACCCACCACGAGATGGCCGAGCTGTATGCCAAGGCCCTGCCAGCCTACGTCGCGAAAGGCGTCGAGTTCGAGCTGCTTGACCCGGCCCTCAAGGGCTACGACCTGGAGCGCCTGGGCAAGGCCATCAACCACGAGCGTGACCAGCAGTTCACCTACCTGGGCCTGCAGACCCTCTACGACCGTTACTTCATCCACAAGGATGGCGTGCGCTTCGAACTGCCGCAGGTGTTCTTCATGCGCGTGGCCATGGGCCTGGCGCTGCAGGAAAAAGACCGCGAAGCCCGTGCCATCGAGTTCTACAACCTGTTGTCGTCGTTCGACTACATGGCCTCGACCCCGACCCTGTTCAACGCCGGTACCCTGCGTCCGCAGCTGTCGAGCTGCTACCTGACCACCGTTCCGGACGACCTGTCGGGCATCTACAAGGCCATCCACGACAACGCCATGCTGTCCAAATTCGCCGGTGGCCTGGGCAACGACTGGACCCCGGTGCGTGCTTTGGGTTCGTACATCAAGGGCACCAACGGCAAGTCGCAGGGCGTCGTGCCCTTCCTCAAGGTGGTCAACGACACCGCCGTGGCCGTCAACCAGGGTGGCAAGCGCAAGGGCGCGGTCTGCGCCTACCTGGAAACCTGGCACCTGGATATCGAGGAATTCCTCGAGCTGCGCAAGAACACCGGTGACGACCGTCGTCGTACCCACGACATGAACACCGCCAACTGGATTCCAGACCTGTTCATGAAGCGTGTCTTCGACGACGGCAAATGGACCCTGTTCTCGCCTTCGGAAGTGCCGGACCTGCACGACCTGACCGGCAAGGCCTTCGAAGAACGCTACGAGTACTACGAAGCCCTGACCGAGTACAACAAGATCAAGGTGTTCAAGACCGTCCAGGCCAAAGACCTGTGGCGCAAGATGCTGTCGATGCTGTTCGAGACCGGCCACCCTTGGCTGACCTTCAAGGACCCGTGCAACCTGCGCTCGCCGCAGCAGCACGTGGGCGTGGTGCACAGCTCGAACCTGTGCACCGAGATCACCCTGAACACCAACGCCGACGAAATCGCCGTGTGCAACCTGGGTTCTATCAACCTGCCGAACCACATCGCCGATGGCAAGCTGGACACCGCGAAACTGGCGCGTACCGTCAAGACCGCCGTGCGCATGCTCGACAACGTGATCGACATCAACTACTACTCGGTGCCCCAGGCGCAGAACTCGAACTTCAAGCACCGTCCGGTCGGCCTGGGCATCATGGGCTTCCAGGACGCGCTGTACCTGCAGCACATCCCGTACGGCTCGGACGCGGCCGTCGAGTTCGCCGACAAGTCCATGGAGGCAGTCAGCTACTACGCCATCCAGGCCTCGTGTGACCTGGCCGACGAGCGCGGCGCCTACCAGACCTTCGACGGTTCCCTGTGGTCCCAAGGTATCCTGCCGCTGGACTCGCAGCAGATCCTGATCGAGGCCCGTGGCGCCAAGTACATCGACGTCAACCTGGAAGAGTCGCTGGACTGGGCTCCGGTGCGCGATCGGGTCAAGAAAGGCATCCGCAACTCGAACATCATGGCCATCGCACCGACCGCGACCATCGCCAACATCACCGGCGTATCGCAGTCGATCGAACCGACCTACCAGAACCTGTACGTCAAGTCGAACCTGTCGGGCGAGTTCACCGTGATCAACCCGTACCTGGTCCGCGACCTGAAAGCCCGCGACCTGTGGGATTCGGTGATGATCAACGACCTGAAGTACTACGACGGTTCGGTGCAGCAGATCGAGCGTATCCCGCAGGAGCTCAAAGACCTGTACGCCACGGCCTTCGAAGTCGACACCAAGTGGATCGTCGATGCCGCCTCGCGTCGCCAGAAGTGGATCGACCAGGCTCAGTCGCTGAACCTGTACATCGCTGGCGCCTCGGGCAAGAAGCTGGACGTGACCTACCGCATGGCTTGGTACCGTGGTCTGAAGACCACCTACTACCTCCGTGCCCTGGCCGCCACCAGCACCGAAAAATCGACCATCAACACCGGCAAGCTCAACGCCGTTTCCAGCGGCGGCGACAGCGCCCCGGTCCAGGCCGCAGGCCCTGCGCCAGTGCCGAAGGCCTGCGCCATTGACGAGCCGGATTGCGAAGCCTGCCAGTAAGGCTTGGCTGAGGCTTCCCCCGGGAAGCCTCTTTTTCCGTGTCACCACACGGAACCCTGTGGCAGCGGGTTTACCCGCGACGAGGCCGGCATTGCCGTCGCCTGCCGCACAGCCAAACACAATAAGCCTGGGCGCCATTGCCTGGGCCAGCCCCGCAAAGGGCAATCAGATTTGCGTGCACGGTAGTACCCCCTTCGGGACCAAAGCAGCGCAACCAAGATCCACCGGCCATACTCCAGAGATGGCCCTCAAGCAGGAGCACTTAGCATGCTGAGCTGGGACGAATTCGACAAAGAAGATGACGGCGAAGTCGCCGCCAAAGGCAACCCCCCCGCACAGGCCCACGCCGCCGCGACCCTGGACAAGCTGGACAGCGCCGGTGGTGCCGCCGCCCTGGAAGCCCGTGCCGCCACAGCTGCCGATTCCGAAGCCGTGAAGCGCGCCAAGGCCGCCCTCGACGCCCTCGACATCGCCGAGGGTTTGGCTGAGCTGGAAGGCTCGTCGGCGCGCGTCGCCGTTGACGAAAAGCGCATGATCAACTGCCGCGCCGATCTCAACCAACTCGTGCCTTTCAAGTACGACTGGGCCTGGCAGAAGTACCTCGATGGCTGCGCCAACCACTGGATGCCGCAAGAGGTCAACATGACCGCCGACATCGCACTGTGGAAGAGTATGGACGGCCTGACCGAAGACGAGCGCCGCATCGTCATGCGCAACCTCGGCTTCTTCTCCACCGCCGACTCGCTGGTCGCCAACAACCTGGCCCTGGCCGTCTACCGCCTGATCACCAACCCCGAATGCCGCCAGTACATCCTGCGCCAGGCCTTCGAAGAGGCGATCCACACCCATGCCTACCAGTACTGCATCGAGTCGCTGGGCATGGATGAAGGCGAGATCTTCAACATGTACCACGAGATCCCGTCCGTGGCGAAGAAAGCCGCCTGGGGCCTTAAGTACACCCGCGCCATTTCCGATCCGGAATTCAACACCGGCACCGTCGAAACCGACAAGGAACTGCTGCGCAACCTGATCGCCTACTACTGCGTCCTGGAAGGCATCTTCTTCTACTGCGGCTTCACCCAGATCCTGTCCATGGGTCGCCGCAACAAGATGACTGGCGTCGCCGAGCAGTTCCAGTACATCCTGCGCGACGAGTCGATGCACCTGAACTTCGGTATCGACGTGATCAACCAGATCAAGATCGAGAACCCGCACCTGTGGGATGCGGCGATGAAGGAAGAAGCGACCCAGATGATCCTGCAAGGGACTCAGTTGGAGATCGAATATGCCCGCGACACCATGCCACGCGGCGTACTGGGCATGAACGCGGCAATGATGGAGGACTACCTCAAGTTCATTGCCAACCGTCGTCTGACTCAGATTGGTCTCAAAGAAGAGTACCCAGGCACCACCAACCCGTTCCCATGGATGAGCGAAATCATGGACTTGAAGAAGGAGAAGAACTTCTTCGAGACGCGCGTGATCGAGTATCAGACCGGCGGGGCGTTGAGCTGGGATTGATGAAGAAGCCACCGAAAGGTGGCTTTTTTGTACCTTTGATTGGTATCGAAGGGCCTAGTACATCCTCAAGGCTGTGGGGCATCTGCCTCGACCCGCTCCACTACCACTTCCTGCTGCGTCAGCAGATCAGTCAGAATGATATCGCGCTCATTCAAATCGGGCGTAATCATCACCGAACGAATGAGGCGAATCGTTTCCCCGCCACGAGCTTGAGTATTCTCGAACGTCACGACGATCGACTTGTTGCGCCAGTGGGCGATATCAAAGCCGCCTGCTGCCAGAAATACCTCGATATTGCGCTCGTCGTTGAATGCCTTGGCCGGTAGCACCAGCGGCCGGTCGTTGAGGAATACTTGATAATACTGATGGGTGCTCGCAGGAAAGTTGTGCTGGACCACATGTTCGATTCGCCAGTGGTAAACGGTGTTCTCGTATACCACGTGACGCTCTGTCTGGTGGCCGCTGCAGGCGGCGAGCAGCGGCATGGCCAGCAGACCAAGTCTATTTCGGAGAGTACGCAGAATCATCGTGGAGGTTCGCTGTAGTTCAACATTACCGGGGCTATAGCCTACGCATCCTGTAGGCCAGCGCGCAATGCGGCGAAGACGCTGGCGCTTGCTTCGACGGCCTGCACCAATGTGACTTTGTTCGTCCACAGCGAGTCGACGACACCCTCGGAAAAGATCTCCAGAACGTAGTTGCCGTGGTAACCGCAGGCGCTCAGCTTCTCCAGCAGCGGACAAACGGTAGGTGGCGCCCCAGCGCGCGGCGATCATGCAGCGAGCGCGGACGACGCCAGTCGGCCAGTTGCACCCGAAACAGCCTTTGGGCACTGATGCTCTCAAGCAGCCCGACATCTTGCCAGCTGTTGTACAAGTCCAGACACCTGCGTCCTCTTGCAAGGTCAATGGTGCGGTGGTGATCTGGCTAATGGCCAGGTTGCGCAGAGTACCTCCAGGATGGTGTGGATGAGCGAGGTGATGACCCCACCTTTCACAGGTAGCCAAATAGGCTCACTGGTTCAGATAACCCTCAATGTTCGATCAGATGCCGGTGGCTGCGCAGGTAAGTCACTAGACGATCAATGAGGCTCCGCACCTCGGCCGAGCCAGATGTGCTCTCCCGCTGTGATACAGGATTGGGCCAGAGTGACTCTTCGAATACCGTCAGCACGCCATACCGTTAGGCTGATCCTGCGCACAATTAACTGACGCGAGCATGTCTGCGGGAAACAATTGCTCGTTTGGCCTGAAGAAATGGTTACATTGGCCTACGCTGCTTTATTCAATGCATGGGCCGATGATGGTAACGATAAAGCGCTCGGATGGCCTCAAGCAACTGCGGCACGCAGGCTTGACGATCCGCGGCGCTCATTGTATCGAGCAGTTCGACGTTGTCTTCAAGACCGTGCAGGGAAATCGCCTTTAGCAAGGCGTCCTGTTCGCGGGGCAGGGTCGGCCATTGAGTGACTTGAGTGCCACGCATGTAACCGAAGCACCATTCCTCCAGCACGATGACCGTGCCCTCCTCGGTCTCGCTCTCTTCCAACAGCGGTTGGAATCGATCAAGGTCATCGGCCAACTCCTCGGCGACCTGACTGGCGTAGCGCAACATCAGCGCGGTATAGGCTTCTTCATGGGCGGGCTTCTTGAATTTTGGCACCTTGCCGCCTGCGACGGCCGGAAGCCAATGTTCAGGCGTGACCTTGACTGGCGAACTGGCCAAGGCGGTAAAGAAGCCGTTGAGTTCAGCAAGGTTGATCACTGAGTATTCATTACCGTAGCTGATCAACAGATCTTCAAGACGATTGAGTTCTTTTTCACTCAGAGTGGGCAGCATGGGACAGTCCTGGATAAGGGAAGATGCACCCTAGCACAGGCACGGCGAAGGAAGGATTTTGCTGGAAGGGGCATGCTGGCTAGTGGTGGCCAAGCCAGCCGACATTCGAGGTCGATGGTCAGTTGGAAGAAGCCGCCTGCACTAGCCAGAGGTAGTACAGGCGGGGGCGTCGCTGAGTCAAACAGCTAGTGCGCGCTCACGCAGCTCGCTATTCAAGATCCGGTCGTTCTCGCTGTAATCGACCGGGCAATCGATGACGTGCACGCCTGGCGTCTTGATGCAGTGCTCCAGCAGCGGCAGCAGCCCCTCGGCGCTTTCCACGCGGTGACCATTGGCGCCGTAGGCTTCGGCATATTTGACGAAGTCGGGGTTACCATAGTCCAGGCCGAAATCGGTGAAGCCCATGTTGGCCTGCTTCCAGCGGATCATGCCGTAGCCGTCGTCGCGCAGGATCACCACGGTGATGTGCATGCCCAGACGCACAGCTGTTTCCAGCTCCTGACTGTTCATCATGAAGCCGCCATCGCCGCACACCGAGATCACCGGGCGGTCCGGGTACACCAGGTGCGATGCCATGGCCGACGGCAAGCCAGCGCCCATCGTCGCCAAGGCGTTGTCCAGCAGTACGGTGTTGGGTTTGTGCGCTTTGTAGTTGCGGGCGAACCAGATCTTGTAGATGCCGTTGTCGAGGGCGACGATGCCTTCGGACGGCAGCACGCGACGGATGTCGGCCACCAGACGCTGCGGGTAGACCGGGAAGCGGTCGTCGTCGGCGCCTTCGACGATCTGCGCTTCGTTGGCTTCACGGATGGCCATCAGGCGGGTGAAGTCCCAATGCGAGGTGTCGCCCAACGCTTCGCTGATCTGCCACACGGCGTTGGCGATATCGCCAATCACTTCGACCTGCGGGAAGTATACCGCATCCACTTCCGCCGAACGGAAGCTGATGTGGATGACTTCGGTACCGCCGCGGACCATGAAGAACGGCGGCTTCTCGATCACGTCGTGGCCGATGTTGATGATCAGGTCGGCCGCTTCGACAGCGCGGTGCACGAAATCACCAGACGACAGCGCAGCGTTGCCCAGGAAACGCGGGTGACGCTCGTCGACCACACCTTTGCCCATCTGCGTAGTGATGAACGGGATGCCGGTCTTGTCGATGAGCTGCTTGAGCACCTTGGCAGTCATCTTGCGGTTGGCACCGGCGCCGATCACCAGGATCGGATTGCGTGCGTTCTGCAGTTTCTGCACGGCGGCGTCGATGGCCACGTGCTCGGCCAGCGGACGGCGGTGAAGGCTGCGCGGGATCGGCAAGGCATCGGTCTGCTCGGCGGCGATGTCTTCAGGCAACTCCAGGTGCACCGCGCCGGGTTTCTCTTCTTCGGCCAGGCGGAAGGCTTCGCGCATACGGGCCGGAATGTTGTCGGCCGAAGCGAACTGGTGGGTGTACTTGGTGATGGGGTCCATCATGCCGCACACGTCGATGATCTGGAATCGACCCTGCTTGGACTTCTTGATCGGCTTCTGGCCAGTAATCATCATCATCGGCATGCCGCCCAGATAGGCGTAGGCGCTGGCGGTGACCAAGTTGGTCGCGCCGGGACCCAGGGTCGACAGGCTGACGCCGGTCTTGCCGGTCAGGCGTCCATAGGTTGCAGCCATGAAGCCTGCGGATTGTTCGTGGCGGGTCAGTACCAGCTTGATCTTCGACTTGCGCAGGGATTCGAGCAGGTCGAGGTTCTCCTCGCCGGGGATGCCGAACACATACTCGACACCTTCGTTTTCCAGGCATTGCACAACGACATCGGCGGCCTTGGCCATCTTGCTTCTAACCTCAAGTAATAGGACGGTGAAAGTCCAGAAATGCGCAGCGCGCTATGCTGGCATCGCTCGGTCCAGGTGCCAGGATTGTCCCGAACCTAAGTCTTGACGCAGGGTAGGTACGGGGAAGTCACGTATTGTGACAGCAACATTGTCGCACCAATGAGGCCACTTGCGTGGCGGCCGGAGGGCAAAGAGACAGCTAACTGATGGTGGCGCTTTTTTAGCGCACCAAAGACAAAACCCCTACCTGCTCGCGCAGATAGGGGTTTTGCGAAATGAATCTTGACGATGACCTACTCTCACATGGGGAAACCCCACACTACCATCGGCGATGCATCGTTTCACTGCTGAGTTCGGGATGGGATCAGGTGGTTCCAATGCTCTATGGTCGTCAAGAAATTCGGTTGCCAGTGCGTCCCTGCGGACACCCCAGCCTATTCGGATATGTGATTCTGTGGTTCGTCGCGAACTTTCGGTTCTCTCGTCTTCACCACCACAATTCGGCGCTCACGCTCAAATTGCTTGGGTGTTATATGGTCAAGCCTCACGGGCAATTAGTATGGGTTAGCTCAACGCCTCACAGCGCTTACACACCCCACCTATCAACGTCGTAGTCTTCGACGGCCCTTCAGGGGATTCTAGATCCCAGTGAGATCTCATCTTGAGGCAAGTTTCCCGCTTAGATGCTTTCAGCGGTTATCTCTTCCGAACATAGCTACCCGGCAATGCCACTGGCGTGACAACCGGAACACCAGAGGTTCGTCCACTCCGGTCCTCTCGTACTAGGAGCAGCCCCTCTCAAATCTCAAACGTCCACGGCAGATAGGGACCGAACTGTCTCACGACGTTCTAAACCCAGCTCGCGTACCACTTTAAATGGCGAACAGCCATACCCTTGGGACCGGCTTCAGCCCCAGGATGTGATGAGCCGACATCGAGGTGCCAAACACCGCCGTCGATATGAACTCTTGGGCGGTATCAGCCTGTTATCCCCGGAGTACCTTTTATCCGTTGAGCGATGGCCCTTCCATACAGAACCACCGGATCACTAAGACCTACTTTCGTACCTGCTCGACGTGTCTGTCTCGCAGTCAAGCGCGCTTTTGCCTTTATACTCTACGACCGATTTCCGACCGGTCTGAGCGCACCTTCGTACTCCTCCGTTACTCTTTGGGAGGAGACCGCCCCAGTCAAACTACCCACCATACACTGTCCTCGATCCGGATCACGGACCTGAGTTAGAACCTCAAGGTTGCCAGGGTGGTATTTCAAGGATGGCTCCATGAGAACTGGCGTCCCCACTTCAAAGCCTCCCACCTATCCTACACAAGCAAGCTCAAAGTCCAGTGCAAAGCTATAGTAAAGGTTCACGGGGTCTTTCCGTCTAGCCGCGGATACACTGCATCTTCACAGCGATTTCAATTTCACTGAGTCTCGGGTGGAGACAGCGCCGCCATCGTTACGCCATTCGTGCAGGTCGGAACTTACCCGACAAGGAATTTCGCTACCTTAGGACCGTTATAGTTACGGCCGCCGTTTACCGGGGCTTCGATCAAGAGCTTCGCTTGCGCTAACCCCATCAATTAACCTTCCGGCACCGGGCAGGCGTCACACCCTATACGTCCACTTTCGTGTTTGCAGAGTGCTGTGTTTTTAATAAACAGTCGCAGCGGCCTGGTATCTTCGACCGGCATGGGCTTACGGAGCAAGTCCTTCACCCTCGCCGGCGCACCTTCTCCCGAAGTTACGGTGCCATTTTGCCTAGTTCCTTCACCCGAGTTCTCTCAAGCGCCTTGGTATTCTCTACCTAACCACCTGTGTCGGTTTGGGGTACGGTTCCCAGTTATCTGAAGCTTAGGAGCTTTTCTTGGAAGCATGGCATCAACCACTTCGTCGCCTAAAGGCAACTCGTCATCAGCTCTCGGCCTTGAAATCCCGGATTTGCCTAAGATTTCAGCCTACCACCTTAAACCTGGACAACCAACGCCAGGCTGGCCTAGCCTTCTCCGTCCCTCCATCGCAATAACTGCAAGTACAGGAATATTAACCTGTTTTCCATCGACTACGCTTTTCAGCCTCGCCTTAGGGACCGACTAACCCTGCGTCGATTAACGTTGCGCAGGAAACCTTGGTCTTTCGGCGTGCGAGTTTTTCACTCGCATTGTCGTTACTCATGTCAGCATTCGCACTTCTGATACCTCCAGCAAGCTTCTCAACTCACCTTCACAGGCTTACAGAACGCTCCTCTACCGCATCACCAAAGGTGATACCCGTAGCTTCGGTGCATGGTTTGAGCCCCGTTACATCTTCCGCGCAGGCCGACTCGACTAGTGAGCTATTACGCTTTCTTTAAAGGATGGCTGCTTCTAAGCCAACCTCCTAGCTGTCTAAGCCTTCCCACATCGTTTCCCACTTAACCATGACTTTGGGACCTTAGCTGACGGTCTGGGTTGTTTCCCTTTTCACGACGGACGTTAGCACCCGCCGTGTGTCTCCCATGCTCGGCACTTGCTGGTATTCGGAGTTTGCATCGGTTTGGTAAGTCGGGATGACCCCCTAGCCGAAACAGTGCTCTACCCCCAGCAGTGATACATGAGGCGCTACCTAAATAGCTTTCGAGGAGAACCAGCTATCTCCGAGCTTGATTAGCCTTTCACTCCGATCCACAGGTCATCCGCTAACTTTTCAACGGTAGTCGGTTCGGTCCTCCAGTCAGTGTTACCTAACCTTCAACCTGCCCATGGATAGATCGCCCGGTTTCGGGTCTATACCCAGCGACTAAGCGCCCTATTAAGACTCGCTTTCGCTACGCCTCCCCTATTCGGTTAAGCTCGCCACTGAATATAAGTCGCTGACCCATTATACAAAAGGTACGCAGTCACCTAACAAAGTAGGCTCCCACTGCTTGTACGCATACGGTTTCAGGTTCTATTTCACTCCCCTCTCCGGGGTTCTTTTCGCCTTTCCCTCACGGTACTGGTTCACTATCGGTCAGTCAGTAGTATTTAGCCTTGGAGGATGGTCCCCCCATGTTCAGACAAAGTTTCTCGTGCTCCGTCCTACTCGATTTCATTGAAAAGAGATTTTCGTGTACGGGGCTATCACCCACTATGGCCGCACTTTCCAGAGCGTTCCACTAATCTCAAATCAACTTAAGGGCTGGTCCCCGTTCGCTCGCCACTACTAAGGGAATCTCGGTTGATTTCTATTCCTCAGGGTACTTAGATGTTTCAGTTCCCCTGGTTCGCCTCTTGCACCTATGGATTCAGTACAAGATACCTAGGTTATCCTAGGTGGGTTCCCCCATTCAGAGATCTCTGGATCACAGTCTGTTTGCCGACTCCCCAAAGCTTATCGCAGGCTACCACGTCTTTCATCGCCTCTGACTGCCAAGGCATCCACCGTATGCGCTTCTTCACTTGACCATATAACCCCAAGCAATCTGGTTATACTGTGAAGACGACATTCGCCGAAAATTCGCACGTCGCTCTTTCGAGCAGAACTCACAAATTTTACCTCAGCCTGATTTCCAGCAGTGAAACTGGTCATCAGTCTGTATCTATCACATATCCGAATTTTTAAAGAACGATCTGGCAAAAGCCAGAAATCAACATTCCAACGCGGCGTCAACGCGACGCGCGAATGCTCATTTCTGAGTTCTAACAGTGCTGTACAAAGGTGGTGGAGCCAAGCGGGATCGAACCGCTGACCTCCTGCGTGCAAGGCAGGCGCTCTCCCAGCTGAGCTATGGCCCCGTGTATCTGCTACATCTCGTAGGCCGCACCAAGTAATTGGTAGGTCTGGGCAGATTTGAACTGCCGACCTCACCCTTATCAGGGGTGCGCTCTAACCAACTGAGCTACAGACCTATAACAGGGTCGCGTTACAGCATCGTCTTTTCACAATGAATCAAGCAATTCGTGTGGGAGCTCATCAGCAGGCTGATGTCTTCGATTAAGGAGGTGATCCAGCCGCAGGTTCCCCTACGGCTACCTTGTTACGACTTCACCCCAGTCATGAATCACACCGTGGTAACCGTCCCCCCGAAGGTTAGACTAGCTACTTCTGGTGCAACCCACTCCCATGGTGTGACGGGCGGTGTGTACAAGGCCCGGGAACGTATTCACCGCGACATTCTGATTCGCGATTACTAGCGATTCCGACTTCACGCAGTCGAGTTGCAGACTGCGATCCGGACTACGATCGGTTTTGTGAGATTAGCTCCACCTCGCGGCTTGGCAACCCTCTGTACCGACCATTGTAGCACGTGTGTAGCCCAGGCCGTAAGGGCCATGATGACTTGACGTCATCCCCACCTTCCTCCGGTTTGTCACCGGCAGTCTCCTTAGAGTGCCCACCATAACGTGCTGGTAACTAAGGACAAGGGTTGCGCTCGTTACGGGACTTAACCCAACATCTCACGACACGAGCTGACGACAGCCATGCAGCACCTGTGTCAGAGTTCCCGAAGGCACCAATCCATCTCTGGAAAGTTCTCTGCATGTCAAGGCCTGGTA
The DNA here is from genome assembly GCF_047039205.1 of Pseudomonas sp. SC11. Taxonomy (NCBI): domain Bacteria; kingdom Pseudomonadati; phylum Pseudomonadota; class Gammaproteobacteria; order Pseudomonadales; family Pseudomonadaceae; genus Pseudomonas; species Pseudomonas sp. SC11. The sequence goes on from NZ_CP178183.1 coordinate 4,149,781, forward strand.
AGGTTCTTCGCGTTGCTTCGAATTAAACCACATGCTCCACCGCTTGTGCGGGCCCCCGTCAATTCATTTGAGTTTTAACCTTGCGGCCGTACTCCCCAGGCGGTCAACTTAATGCGTTAGCTGCGCCACTAAAATCTCAAGGATTCCAACGGCTAGTTGACATCGTTTACGGCGTGGACTACCAGGGTATCTAATCCTGTTTGCTCCCCACGCTTTCGCACCTCAGTGTCAGTATCAGTCCAGGTGGTCGCCTTCGCCACTGGTGTTCCTTCCTATATCTACGCATTTCACCGCTACACAGGAAATTCCACCACCCTCTACCGTACTCTAGCTTGCCAGTTTTGGATGCAGTTCCCAGGTTGAGCCCGGGGCTTTCACATCCAACTTAACAAACCACCTACGCGCGCTTTACGCCCAGTAATTCCGATTAACGCTTGCACCCTCTGTATTACCGCGGCTGCTGGCACAGAGTTAGCCGGTGCTTATTCTGTCGGTAACGTCAAAATTGCAGAGTATTAATCTACAACCCTTCCTCCCAACTTAAAGTGCTTTACAATCCGAAGACCTTCTTCACACACGCGGCATGGCTGGATCAGGCTTTCGCCCATTGTCCAATATTCCCCACTGCTGCCTCCCGTAGGAGTCTGGACCGTGTCTCAGTTCCAGTGTGACTGATCATCCTCTCAGACCAGTTACGGATCGTCGCCTTGGTGAGCCATTACCTCACCAACTAGCTAATCCGACCTAGGCTCATCTGATAGCGCAAGGCCCGAAGGTCCCCTGCTTTCTCCCGTAGGACGTATGCGGTATTAGCGTTCCTTTCGAAACGTTGTCCCCCACTACCAGGCAGATTCCTAGGCATTACTCACCCGTCCGCCGCTGAATCGAGAAGCAAGCTCCTCTCATCCGCTCGACTTGCATGTGTTAGGCCTGCCGCCAGCGTTCAATCTGAGCCATGATCAAACTCTTCAGTTCAATACTGCTTGGGTTTTTAAGAAACCCTAAACTTGGCTCAGCAATCTCAAATGACTATGTGATTTCTCGCATGGCCACTTGTGATGCTGATAATCTATGCGACGATCAGTCCGTACTCACAAGCACCCACACGAATTGCTTGATTCGATTTGTTAAAGAGCGTTTGGCTAAGAGCGTTTCGTCTCAACCGAGGCCGCGCATTCTACAGCAGCCTTACTTCGTGTCAAGCGTTTATTTTGAAGTTTTTTTGAAACGCTTTCATTCGAAAGCTTTCAACCTCAACAACTAACCGCCTGTCTCGCTGCGTGCATCGCTGCGAGGAGGCGAATAATACGCGCTTTGAAATCAGAGTCAACACCTTGATCCAAAAAAGTTTTATCGGCCTCCATCAGGCTTCCAGCAACTAATTGCGGCGCAGTCGATCTGTAGAGAAACATCCTTGGAGCAGGCGCATCATGAGCGAGGCGGAAAACGAGAAGACCCCAGGATTGTCGGCAGACGAAGAACAGGAGGTCAGCCACAACCAGCCCCCCAGGCCTGCGGTATTGCACGAAATCATCCGCTTCCAGGGCGATCATGAATTGGAGCGTACCTTGGCGGCGCTCTGGTGGTCGGCCTTGGCAGCGGGCTTGACCATGGGCTTGTCGCTAATGGCGATGGGCTTACTTTATTCACGCTTGCCGGACAGTGAAAGCAGCCAGGTGATTGCCAGTCTCGGTTACAGCGCGGGCTTTCTGGCCGTGATCCTGGCACGCCAGCAACTGTTCACTGAAAACACACTCACCGCAGTGCTGCCGGTAATGACCGCCCCTACCCTGGGCAACTTCGGCCGTTTGTTGCGCCTGTGGTCGATGGTGCTGCTCGGCAACCTGGCTGGCACCTTGCTGGTAGCCTGGGTGATGCTCGAGCTGCCGATCTTCGACACCAAGACCGACATGGCCTTCCTGGAAGTCGGGCGCAAGGTCATGCACAACGACCTGGGTCAGATGTTCGCCAAGGGCATCGTCTCAGGCTGGATGATCGCCACCATGGTGTGGATGATTCCCTCGATGGAACACGCCAAGATCTGGATCATCCTGATGATCACCTATCTGATGGCCCTGGGGGACTTCACCCACATCGTCGTCGGCTCCGTGGAAGTGTCCTACTTGGTATGGGCCGGCGAAGAAAGCTGGCGCACGTTCTGGCTGGACTTCGCACTGCCGACACTGGCCGGCAACATCATCGGTGGCAGTTTCATCTTTGCTCTGATCAGCCACGCGCAGGTGCGTAGCGACAGTGGTAAGGCCCCCTCGAAGTTGCTGAAGGACGAAGAACAGGAAGAGGCCAAGCAACGTAACCACGACTGACGTTTAACGGGCAGGCGTAGTCCGTTGCCACCACGCGCGCCCGCGGTGCGGGCTGTCGAGGCAGATCCGCTCGCCCATCTGCGGTGTACTCAGGTCGACCCCGGCAGCGGCTGCCAGCGCGACGATACGCTCGAAAGGCTCCTGCCAACTGTGCATGGCGAGGTCGAAGGTGCCATTGTGGATCGGCAGCATCCAGCGTCCACGCACATCCAGATGAGCCTGCAGGCTCTGTTCAGGCTGCATATGCACATTCGGCCACGCCACGTTATAGGCGCCGGTCTCCATCAACGTCAGGTCGAATGGACCATAGCGCTCGCCGATAGCGCGAAAGCCTTCGAAATAACCTGTGTCTCCACTGAAGAACACACGGCGCTCGCCATCGATCATGACCCACGAAGCCCACAGGGTGCTGTTGCTGTCGAACAGACCGCGACCTGAAAAATGCTGAGCAGGCGTAGCGATGAAACGCACGCCGTCTACCTCAGCTTCTTGCCACCAGCCAAGCTCACACACCTTGCTGTGCGGCACGCCCCAGTGGATGAGGCGCTGACCGACACCCAACGGCGCCAGAAACCGTCCGGTGCGCGGCGCCAGCCGGCGCACAGCAGACTCGTCCAAGTGATCGAAATGGTCATGGGAAAGAATCACGGCTGCCAGCGGCGGCACTTGCTCCAGTGGCAGCGGCGCGGGATGAAAGCGCAGCGGCCCCGCCCATTGCACCGGTGAAGCACGCTCAGCGAAGACCGGATCGGTGATGAAGTAGCGTCCGCGCAGCTTGAGCAATACGGTGGAGTGACCAAGCCGCCACAGGCTGCGGTCGGGGGCATCCAGCACCTGTTGGCGAGTCATCGGTAGCAGGTCGGGCATGACCGCCGGACGCGTGTGCGCCGGCTTGCGTCGCAGCAGATACTTCAAGCCGATGCGCAACTTCTTGCCCACGCCGTCCTTGGGCAACACGGCACCATTATGGAAACGCCCCTCGCTGAAGCGTGCCGGCGGACCTGGCGGAGGATCGATCGCGCTCATGGAAACAGACCCTCTAAAAAGAAACACAAGGGAGTCATCCTAACTCACGGTGATCCGCATAACCGTGAATTGGCTTGTAAGGTCATTTTTCATGAATGAATCATTGTCCGACAATCTTCATGCAACTTATGCGATAAACGCCGCCTGTATAAAAGAACGACAGACATGATAGACAACAGAAGTGGCAAAGGACTCTCCTTCGTCAGGCGCATCTACGTGCCACGCATCATCGGCATGGGTATTGGCCTGTTCAGTGTCATGGCGGCGATGGCACCGCTGCATCCAGCGCCTTGGGTATGGCTGCTGATGCTGTTCAACGGCCTGGTGTGGCCACACCTGGCGTATCAGTGGGCCATACACTCGCCAGCACCGTATCGCGCCGAGCAGCGCAACCTGCTGCTCGACTCGCTGGGTGGAGGCTTCTGGGCGGCAGCCTTTCACTTCAATCCGCTGCCCACCGTAACCATTCTATCGATGATGACCATGAACAACGTGTCGGCCGGAGGCAAGCGGCTACTGCTGCGAGGTGTACTTGCGCAAGTAGTCGGCATGCTGCTCGCCTTGGCACTGTTCGGCCCGGGCCTGCAACTGCAGGCGACCTCGCTGCAGGTCTACGCCTGCCTGCCGATGTTGACCTTGTACCCGGTCGCGCTGGGTTGGGTCTGCTACCGCCTGGCGATCAAGCTGGCCGAGCACAAGGGACGGCTCAGCGCACTGAGCCGCACCGACAGTCTTACTGGACTGCTCAACCATGGGTCATGGAAGGACCTGCTGCTGCTCAGGTTCCAGATGTGCCAGCAGCAACGGACGCCTGCGGTCATCGCACTGATCGACATCGATCATTTCAAGGCCATCAACGACACATTCGGTCATGTGGTAGGCGACTGCGTGCTGCGCCAGCTGAGCCTGGAGATTCGTCACCTGCTGCGCGCCGACGACCTGGCTGGACGCTACGGCGGCGACGAATTCTGTCTGATCCTGCCCGATACCGACCAGCATCAGGCTGGCCTGGCCATGGAGCGTCTGCGCCAGCAAGTCAGTGCCTATCGCAACCCGCAGCTACCGGAACTGCGTATCAGTCTGAGCATCGGCCTCTCGGTCTATCACGAAAGCTTGAAAACGCCGGAGCAGTGGCTGGAGGATGCCGACAAGGCGCTTTATGCAGCCAAGCACCAAGGCCGCAATCAGGTGAACTTCGCCCACCGCGAGGTGGTGCCGCTTAGGCTGGCCTGACGCGCCCCTTACTGCGCCAGGCTGCGCTCGGCGACAATTTCCGGTAGATCGGTGCGACGCAGGTAAAGACGCAATGGCTCGCCGATGTTCAATCGATCGTCCACATGCTGCGCCAACAGCAGCGCCAGACGCTCTCGACACAGTGCCATGCGCTGACCCGATGCCGGTTGCCAGACGAATTCGGCGCACGGGACAATACTGTCGTCGGCGACGTCCATCCCAAAGGCATCTTCGCTGAAACGCACGATATACGCCCCTCGCTTGCGGTGAAAACCGACAAAACCCTTGAGTTGATCAGCAGCGCTGCAAATATCTTGTGAAGTGATGGCCATGACGTTACCTCGCAAAGAAATTGGAAGGAACGCACGCAGGCAGACGGTTGCCTCTGACGGGCAACGCGCAGGTGGTTTCCTGCGCAGCCTACCGCAACCCGCGCTACCCGTGCCAAGGTTTTACATCGCGCCCCCAAAGGCGCGCTAGACTGATGATCGCCAGCTTGCAAGACCACTCCAGAGGACATCAGCAAAGCACTATGACCGACGTGACTTCCGACCTTGCCACTATTGCGCGGATCAATGCTGTGCCCGCGATTCTTCAGGTGATCTGCGAGACCAGTGGGCTGCGATTCGCGGCTGTGGCACGGGTAACGGACGACAGCTGGACGGCCTGCGCCGTGCTCGACAACCTGGGCTTCGGCCTCAAGGTCGGGGGTGAGTTGGACGTCGCCAGCACCCTCTGCCATGAAATCCATAACACCCGGCAGACCATCGTCATCGACAAGGCCAGCGAAGACTCCGTTTACTGCAACCATCCGACCCGGCGCAAATACCGTTTTGAAAGCTACATCTCGGTACCGGTCATTCGGGCCGATGGCAGCTTCTTCGGCACCATCTGTGCACTCGACCCCAAGCCGGCCCGCCTGAAGGGCACGGCCATAGAACCGATGATGGCGTCTTTCGCGCGCCTGTTGTCGATACAGATCGAAAGCGAGGAAAGCGTCCAGCGCACCGAACTTGCCTTGCGTGAGGAGCGCGCCATGGCCGAGGTGCGCGAGCAGTTCATTGCCGTGCTCGGGCATGACCTGCGCAATCCGCTGTTCGCCATCACCGCAGGCGCCGAACTGCTTGCCCAGCGCCTGAGCGATGAGAAAAGCCGGGCCATCGCCCGGCACATTCTGACCTGCGGCCGACGGGCCGCGCACTTGGTGCGCGATGTGCTGGACTTCGCCCGCGGACGTCTCGGCGCTGGCATACCCTTGAATCTGCAATCTTGCCCAGACCTTGCTCAAGCCCTGAGTCATGTAGCGTCTGAACTGCAGCGAGTGCACCCGCAGCGCCGGATCCTGCTGGATATCGGACCGATCGAAGGACTGCGCTGCGACCGCGAACGGGTGACCCAGCTACTCTCCAACCTGATCGCCAATGCCTTGGAGCATGGCGACCCCGACGGGCCGGTGTGGGTCTGCGCCAACCTTCAGCCCGATGCCTTCGTGCTGAGCGTGCGCAATACCGGAGAGCCCATCGCGCCGCAGGCCATGGGACAACTGTTCCAGCCCTTCACCCGTCAGGTCAGTACGGCCCCTCAGCAAGGACTCGGTCTAGGCCTGTACATCGCCAACCAGATCGCCCTGGCCCACGGGGGTTCCATGGAAGTGTCGTCCAGTGCCGAGCACGGCACGCTATTCAGCTTCCGCCTGCCACTGGCACCCACGTAAGCCAACGCCTCCTCAAGCACAGACGCCGGCACGCTGCCTAGGCGGTTCAGCGCTGGATCTCGTCCTCATGCACCTGCACGCTTGCGGTCATGCCAGCGCTGAGGGTTACACCTGCCGGCAACTCGTCCAGAACGATGCGTACCGGGATACGCTGGGCCAATCTCACCCAGTTGAACGTAGGTTCCACCTCCGGCAGCAGTTGGCCGTCAGGCGTCGAGTTGCGGTCCGTGATGCCTCGACTGATGCTCTGCACATGGCCGCGCATGGCCTCCCCTGCTCCCATCAGCCAGACCTTCACCGGATCACCGACCTTGATCCGCGGCAGTTTGGTTTCTTCGAAATACGCCTGTATGTAGAACGTCGAGTCGTCGACCAAGGCCATCACCGATTGACCGGCATTGACGTAGTTGCCTTGGGCCAGGCGCAAATTGGTGATATGGCCGCTGCGCGGTGCGCGGACTTCGCTGCGGGCCAGATTGATTCTCGCCACCTGCAGTTGTGCCTGAGCTTCGTGCAACTCGCCGCGGGCGATGGCGGCATTGATCTGGGCATTCTCGCGCAGCTCGGCGCTGATCGCTTCTGGCCCCAGCGCCACGCGCCGCGCTGCCTCACGCTCGCGCAGGCGCAATTGCTGGGCACGGGTGTCGGTGACCGCGCTGGCCTGGTCGAACGCGGCCTGGAAACGTTCGCGGTCGATGGACATCAGCAGCTCACCGGCCTCGACCGGCTGGTTGTCCCTTACCTTCAACTCGCGCACCCAACCGGATACATCCGGGGCAATCACCACGACGTCGGCTCTGACCCGCGCATCGCGGGTCCAGGGTGTGAGCATGTAGTACTGCCAGAGCCGATAACCGGCGAACACCGCGATGGCCACCACGCACAGGGTGACCAAGGTACGTACCGCTGCACGCATGGATTGACTCCTTACAAAGGTCCTAACAGATGTACCAGCAACGACAGCACGCAGACGAACAGTGCCGCATCGAACAATGCTTCATGCCAGATCCAACGCCCGAGCGAGGTGACCTGAACCAGCAGGCGTAGTGCGCCGGTAAGCGCCAGCGCCAGCAACACGTAGATCAGAAACGGACTGAGCAGCACGCCACCCAACGCCCATTCACGCAAGCCCATGAATCTCCTCCTGCCAGCGGCACCACTGGTGCCAGCTCTTCTGCAATTGCGCCACTGCCCCGATAGCCAGGCGCAAGGGATCACTCGACGGTTGGCCACGCAAGGCTTCGATGAAGACTTCGCTAGGCGCATCCAGGCGCTGCCCGCGACCCGGTGCCGGACCGCTGGCCAACACCGCCTCCAACTGCTGCAGATACTGGCGCTCGGCGCCGGCCAAGGGTGCCTGGGCCACCGCCAGGCACATGCGCAGGTGCACCAGCTCATCGCCGATATCCAGCCCCAGCAGACCATCGTCCCAGCGCTTGCGCTCGACCTCCGGCAGCTCACTGGCATGACGCGCCAGTTGCATCAGACGATCGGCCATGCGTCCGCCGAACCAACTGTCGGCGCCGCGCAGGTCACGGTGGGTCAAGCGCACCAGATCGCTCTGGGTAGCAGAACGCAACCGCCGCCCCAACCACTTCGGATGACGCAGCACCACCAGACGAAAGGCCAGCACCGCCGCCGACACACCGACCAGCATGGCCAGGGCACTGTTGAGCAACGTCGCCACGTCGTAGTGCATGACGTTGGCAGGCCCGACCAGCACGATGAAATGCAGGCAGAACGCGGTGGCCGTGGGTCCGGTGCGCGGATGTGCCATACCCAGCGCAGCGAAGAACAGCGGCAAGCCCATGGCCAGGGCCAGCAGGGCAAAACTGCTCCATTGCGGCAACAGGATCTGCCCGACGAAAAATGCCGTGGGAATCGCCAGCAGAATGCCGCGCAGGAAACTCAGGCCAATCTGGGCACCGTTCTCACGACTGGCGAACAAGCTGCAGACCACACAGGTCAGCACCAGACCACCCGGCGCCGAAGGCCAGGCCGTTGCCAGCCAGAAGCTGCTCATCACCAGAAAGGCCAGCGCACTGCGTGAGCCAAAAAGCAGCGCCAGGGTCAGGTCACGGTGAACGGCGAGTCCCTGGGAGACATCCTTGGGCGTGCGCCCTTGTTCCATATCCAGCAAGGCTTGGGTGGCAGCCATGGCGAAGTCCAGCAGCAGGGCCAGGCGCGCCAGGCAGAAGTGTTCCGCCGAGCTGATCGCCTCGTCCTGGGCCGCATCCCAAATGCGCTGGCGCAACAGCAGCAGACTGGCCAGCTCCGGACTCGCCAGCTGCCTGCGCACCTCCTCTAGCCAGGGCGCCAATCGTGCAGCCTGCGGCGAATCGAGCTGGCGCCACTGACGGCGGACCGAACGCGAGAGCCGAAGCAACACCATCAGTTTCTGGCTCAAGCCACGGATCGCCTTGGCGCGCTGCCGTCCTCGTGCGCCTTCGAACCATGCATGCTCGCGCTGCGCATCGATGGCCACCACCCGACCGAGGATGTCCAGCAAGCCTTTGCGTGCTTCATCCTCGCCGCCCAACATGGCGCTGGCGGTCTGCAATCCACTGCGCCACGCCTGCCGTGCCTGGTCGCCCAACTGCTGTTCGACACGCAGCGGCCAGACCAGCGCACTGCTGAGTGTGGCGCAGACGATGCCCAGGCAGATCTCGGTGCAGCGCGCCACGGCCTGGTCGAACACCTGAAGGGGATGATCGATCGCTGGGAGGGCAATGATCGCCACGGTGTATCCGGCCAGCACAAAGGCATACGCCCAGGCGCTGCGCAGTTGGGTCGAGGCGGCGGTGCACAACGCCAGCCACAGGGCCAAGGCCAACAGGAATAGCCATGGCGTCTGAGCGAACAGCCCTATGAACACCACTGACATGAAGGTACCGACCAGCGTGCCAGCCAGTCGCGCCAGACCCTTCTGCACCACCATGCCCGACAGCGGCTGGGCGACGATGAATGCCGTCATCAATGCCCACGCGGGTTGCTCGAGCCCCCAGCGCAGCGCCAGCCACAGCGCCAGCCCTCCTCCCAGGAGGGTCTTGACGGCAAACTTCAGCGCCAGGCCGGTGGGCGCGAACAGGGCCTGAAAGGTGATGGGCACGAAGCGGACCTTGCACAGACTGTTGAGTGAACGATAGACAACAGCGGCAAGAATAAAGTGTAACCAAACAATTAGCTAGCTAAGCATCTAAGCATTGGACAAAAAAATGGGCGACCGAAGTCGCCCTAAATGCCTTGCGTGCTCGTAGATCGGGAAGGATCAGCGCTACTTGCGCTTGTTCGCATCCTTCCAGATGAAAATCCCTAGACCGGCAAAGAACACCACCATCAATCCGACCGTCACCACACCGGCGATCACCACGTTGTCGAAAAACATGTCGGCCTCCCTGCCCGTTGCCGTTGTCCGATGTGGCCAAGGTAACCAAAGCGACGGCAGGGAAAATTGATCGGGGTCAATGCTGCCCGGGACCGGGCACAGGAGGGGGTGCAGGGTTGACCTGCATCAGTTTTCAGCGCTTCTTGGGCTTGCCTTTGCTTTTCTTCTTTTTGGCCGGAGCCAGGGGCATGGCCTGCTCGAAGGCCTGGCGCATGTCGTCCAGGCGCTTGTCCTTGATGTCGTGAATGCGTTTGGCGCGCTCGGCGCCGAAGTCGATGAGGTTGTCTTGGCTCATGGGCAGGCTCGGATGACAGCGGATGTGTCCATGATGGGGGCTGGAAGCAGCGGGTTTCAAGACAGACACTGCACGCAGGTGTCGTCAGATCTCGATATCCACCAGCAGACCCTGCCGGGGGCGCTCACCCAGCGGCGCGACCGGCACGGTATTGTCGGCGTTGAGTTCATCGCCTGGCATGGCGCTGTAGAGATCGGTCTGGTCGTCCTGGCGGCGCTGCTCACGACGCTGCTGCTGACGGCGCTGTTCTTCGCGCAGCAGGTAGGCCTGCTCCTCGGGATCGCGCTGATGCCGCAGGTCGATGGTGCCATCACTGGAGGCAGGCTGAGCCGGCACCACCGGAGGTATGTCCGGCGTCGGCTTGACCGGGTCGTGTTGCGAGGTCACGGGGGCAGCACTGAGCGGTACGATAGGCAGCAGCATGGGTCGGTTCTCCTGTAGCCCCTTTATCGGCCAACTGGCAATCGCCTTGAGCGCAGCTACACAGGTTTGTGCGGCCTGTCACAGGTCGCGTGTGGAGTGTAGACCGCGCTTACTCGCTTTCGTCATCGGAATCATCGTCGACCGGGCCGCTAGCGTCGCTCCAGGGACGTTTATAGACCTGCTGCCAGACCGCATCCAGGTGCTCACGCAGCACGGGCGGCGCATCCTTGAGCGAGGCACTGTCTTCGCGCTCGCCGCCGATCGGCTCTTCGCCTGCGGGGCTGATCAGCGACTGACCGTGGATACCGTAGACCGCCTGGCCCTGATGCATCTCGATGGTGATGTCGTGCGGGTCGATGCCACCGCCGCAGAACGCGTGGCTGGCCACGGTGACTTCAGCGACACCGTTGTTGTCCAGGTCCGTGACATCGCTGACATCGGTGTAGAAGTCGACATCCAGGTCGAGCCCCGGACAGGTGGTCTGCTGATCGATCTGCCAACGCGGCTTGAACGCCTCACGGTCGTTGTCACGGCCATACAGCGTGGCCTTGAGCACCACCTTGTCCACTTCTTGCTCGCTGCCCGGCTCGACGGCCTGACCGTCGAGCCGACTCAGTACCAGCAGCCCCTCGCCCTCACGGTCGCGGAAATGAACGCTCTTGAGCGGCGACTGCACGTCCAGCGCCTGGAGCTGGTCGACCGGCAACGGGGCCAGGATTTCGAAACTCTTCTTCTGCTCGCAGGCAGCGACCAGGGCCAGGCTGCCCAAGGCCAGGGAAAGATTCAACCAGCGGTGGGTGACAGGCATGTTGGCGCACGGCCCTCGTCGGCAAGACAGGATTCGTCGATGAAGTGGCTGAACGCTTTGGTCCGCCCGGGCGATCCGTTAAGATGGGCCGTTTTTTTCATCGCGGGAGTTCGGCAGTATGGCGCAGCAGTATCAACCGGGGCAACGCTGGATCAGCGACAGCGAAGCGGAGCTCGGCCTGGGAACCATCCTGGCGCAGGATGGCCGCCTGCTGACCGTGCTTTATCCGGCCACGGGCGATACCCGTCAGTACGCCCTGCGCAACGCACCGCTGACCCGCGTGCGCTTCTCGCCGGGTGACCAGATCACCCATTTCGACGGCTGGAAGCTCACCGTACAAGAGGTCGATGATGTCGATGGCCTGCTGGTGTATCACGGTCTGGACGGGCAGAACCAGGCCCGTACCTTGCCGGAAACGCAACTGTCGAACTTCATTCAGTTCCGTCTGGCCAGCGACCGCTTGTTCGCCGGCCAGATCGACCCCCTGTCGTGGTTCTCGCTGCGTTACAACACCCTGCAGCACAACAGCAAGCAGTTGCTCTCCCCGCTCTGGGGCCTGGGCGGCTTCCGCGCCCAGCCGATCGCCCACCAATTGCATATCGCCCGCGAAGTGGCCGACCGTATCGCACCGCGTGTGTTGCTGGCCGACGAAGTCGGCCTGGGCAAGACCATCGAAGCCGGTCTGGTGATCCATCGCCAACTGCTGTCCGGCCGAGCCAGCCGCGTGCTGATCCTGGTGCCGGAGAACCTGCAGCACCAGTGGCTGGTGGAAATGCGCCGACGCTTCAACTTGCAGGTGGCGCTGTTCGATGCCGAGCGTTTCATCGAAAGCGATGCCAGCAACCCGTTCGAAGACGCCCAGCTTGCGCTGGTGGCACTGGAGTGGCTGGTCGACGACGAGAAGGCTCAGGATGCGCTGTTCGCGGCGGGCTGGGACCTGATGGTGGTCGACGAAGCCCACCACCTGGTGTGGCATGAGGAGCAGGCCAGCGCCGAGTATGCGCTGGTCGAGCAACTGGCCGAAGTCATTCCCGGCGTATTACTGCTCACCGCCACTCCCGAGCAACTGGGTCAGGACAGCCACTTCGCGCGTCTGCGCCTGCTCGATCCCAACCGCTTCCACGACTTGGCCGCGTTCCGCGCCGAGAGCGAACATTATCGTCCGGTGGCCGAGGCGGTTCAGGAACTGCTCGACGAAGGCCGCCTGTCGCCCAAGGCCCATGCCACCATCCACAATTTCCTCGGCGCCGAAGGCGAAGCTCTGCTGGCAGCCGTGGCCGATGGCGACACCCAGGCCAGCGCGCGGCTGATCCGCGAACTGCTCGACCGTCACGGCACCGGTCGCGTGTTGTTCCGCAACACCCGCGCGGCGATCCAAGGCTTCCCCGAGCGTCAACTGCACCCCTACCCGCTGGCCAATCCCCTACAGTACAGCGAGCTGCCGGCCGGCGAGCGCGCCGAGCTGTACCCGGAAGTGGCGTTCCAGGCCCAGGGCGAGGGGGGTGAGGACGAGCGCTGGTGGCGTTTCGATCCGCGAGTCGACTGGTTGATCGACACCCTGAAAATGCTCAAGCGCACCAAGGTGCTGGTGATCTGCGCCCATGCCGAAACCGCCATGGACCTGGAAGATGCCCTGCGCGTGCGCTCCGGTATTCCGGCCACGGTGTTCCACGAAGGCATGAGCATTCTCGAGCGCGACCGCGCAGCGGCCTATTTCGCCGACGAGGAATTCGGTGCCCAAGTGTTGATCTGCTCGGAAATCGGCAGTGAGGGCCGCAACTTCCAGTTCGCTCACCACTTGGTGATGTTCGACCTGCCAGCCCACCCGGACCTGCTCGAACAACGTATCGGTCGCTTGGACCGGATCGGTCAACTGCACACCATCCAATTGCACATCCCGTACCTGCAGGACAGTCCTCAGGAACGCCTGTTCCAGTGGTACCAGGAAGGCCTGAACGCCTTCCTCAATACCTGTCCGACCGGCAACGCCTTGCAGCACCAGTTCGGCCCGCGCCTGTTGGCGTTACTGGCCGCTAGTGACAGCAGCACCTGGAATGCCTTGGTCGCTGAGGCCCGCGCCGAGCGCGAGCGCCTGGAAGCCGAGCTGCACACGGGGCGCGACCGCCTGCTGGAGCTCAACTCCGGTGGCGCCGGCGAAGGCGAGGCACTGGTCGAAGCCATTCTCGAGCAGGACGACCAGTTCGCCCTGCCCATCTACATGGAAACCTTGTTCGACGCTTTCGGCATCGACAGCGAGGACCATTCCGAGAACGCGTTGGTCCTCAAGCCCAGCGAAAAGATGCTCGATGCCAGCTTCCCACTGGGCGACGACGAAGGGGTGACCATCACCTACGACCGCGGCCAGGCACTGTCGCGCGAGGACATGCAGTTCCTCACCTGGGAGCACCCCATGGTGCAGGGCGGCATGGACCTGGTGCTGTCCGGCTCGATGGGCAACACCGCGGTAGCGCTGATCAAGAACAAGGCGCTCAAGCCCGGTACCGTGCTGCTCGAACTGCTGTACGTCAGCGAGGTGGTGGCGCCACGCAGCCTGCAGTTGGGCCGCTACTTGCCTTCGGCGGCGCTGCGCTGTCTGCTCGATGCCAACGGCAATGACCTGGCGGCGCGGGTGGCCTTCGAAACACTCAACGACCAGCTCGAAAGCGTGCCCAGGGCCAGCGCCAACAAGTTCATCCAGGCCCAGCGCGAGGTGCTGGCCAAGCGCATCGCCGCTGGCGAAGCCAAGGTACTGCCGGTCCATGATGAGCGCGTCGCCGAAGCGCAACGCCGCCTGAGTGCCGAGGCCGACGAGGAACTGGCACGCCTGACCGCGCTCAAGGCGGTCAACCCGAGCGTGCGTGACAGCGAGATCGATGCGCTGCGCCTGCAGCGCGAGCAGGGCCTGGCAATGCTCGACAAGGCCGCTCTGCGCCTGGAAGCGATTCGCGTGCTGGTCGCCGGCTGACATCCGTACCGCGCTCCCCTCGGCCAAGCTGGCGAGGGGACGCCTCGCCGCCCGTCCATCGTGGAATGAAGATGTTCAGGACCTTTGCCAAACTGTTGGTCATTGCAACGCTGCTGGCCATTGGCTGCCTGGTAGCGGGGTACTACGGCCTGTTCCAGGAAGAACGGGTATTGCGCAACTACCAACTGGCTGTGGAAATGGGCGGCAAGCGTTATTCGCCTCTGTGGCTGAGCGCAGGGCGTACGGCTATCAGCGAAAAAACAGGACACTTTTTCTGCCAAGCCGAAGACCTGAAGTATCTGATCGCCCTCGCCAAGGGTGAAGTGACGTTCAACGACAACCGCGACAACCCCTACCTCGACGGCACGGTCGACTACTCCTCGAACAAGGCTTACGTACTCACCTCCAGGCACTACCTCAACGTGGTAGACAGCGTCACGCGCTACGACATTATCGGTCACGACGCTGAAGTGGCTCATCGCTACGTTCCAGATACCGATGACCCTTACGCACGAGTGCTGATCAATGTGGGCATGACGCGCAGTTCCGCCGGTCGTGGCAGTTCCGTGGTCAAGGATGAGTACCTCGACGCCACGCGCCTGCTGCACGACGTGTACGGCGTGAGCGTGCGGTTCGACAAGGATGATGAGGCCAGGTTGGTCACCTTGCATTTCGACCGTTCCTCCACCATCGACCGATAGCCTGGGATCGTCTCCAGCCTGCTGCTTGGGCTGACATATAGCCATCGGCTATATGGCAAATGCCCAAATAATTGAAATCAAATCGCCATCAATCAGGAACGCGGTCAGCACCTTTCCTATACTCACGGCTCGATGGTCTTCTCCATGAGCGCAGAGGACCCCTGCGTACTCGACGAAGAGACAGGCAATGGAGTGGCTGGGACTTCAATTATTCGCCGAGCTGCCGGCGCACGGACAGGTCGTCCTCGACTGTCACCACAATCCTTTCCTTGTCGTGCTCGCCTACGTTGTCGCCGGCGCAGCCTGTTTCGCCACCCTGGACATGGCTGATCGACAGATCCACAGCGAGGAGCCACGCGCGCGTCGCCAATGGAAAGGCCTGGGCGCCTGCTGTCTGGCCAGCGGCATATGGGCCATGCACTTCATCAGCCTGCTGGCCTACCAGCCACCGCTAGAAGTGCATTACGACATGACGCTGACGGCGCTTTCCTTGTTCATAGCTTTGATCGCCGCCTGGTTGGCAATGAACCAGCTGGATCGGTTGCACATGCAACCGCGCCATTACCTCCAGGCGGCATTGGCCATTGGTTTGGGTATCGGCGTCATGCATTACGTCGGCATGGCGGCCCTGCAGACCAGCGCCCGACAGTACTATCAAACCCCGCTGGTGGTGGCCTCGCTGGGTATTGCCGTGGTCACCAGCCTGGTGGCGGTGTGGGTCACTCGCTACCTGGGCAGCGGCAGTGGTACGCGGCACCTGGCGATGAAGTATGGGGCAGCCCTGATCATGGCGGCAGGCATCGTCTTCACCCACTACACGGGAATGGCCGCACTGTCGCTGGTGATTGCCGAGGGCGACCCTGCCCAACTGCCCTCCGCCGACAACAGCTTGCAACTGGGCCTGAGCATCGGTTTCATCACCCTGCTGATCAGCGCCAGCAGCATCAGCGCAGCACTGGCCGACAAGAAGTTGCAGAGCAAGGAGCACGACCTGCGCAGGGTGAATGTGCTGCTCAGTCAACTCGACCAGGCCCGGGTTTCGCTGCAGCAAGCCGCTCACTACGACGCCTTGACCAATCTGGTCAATCGCAGGGGCTTCAACCAGGTCTTTGCCGAGCGCCTGGCCGAGCACGCGGTCACAGAAAGCCTGCTGGCGGTGATGTTTCTCGACATCGATCACTTCAAGCGCATCAACGATAGCCTTGGCCACGCCGCCGGCGATGAGTTGCTCAAAGTGATCGCCGCCCATATCCGGGCAGCGACCCGCAGTCAGGACTTGGTGGCGCGCTTTGGCGGCGACGAGTTCTGCATCGTCACCAGCCTGCACAACCGTGACGAAGCGCGCAAACTCGGCCAGCGGATCATGCAGCGCATGAAGGAGCCCATCGACCTGGGTGGGCGGCGCATGGTCATGACTACCAGCATCGGCATCAGCATTTTCCCGGATGATGGCCGCAGTGCTGAGGAACTGCTGAAAAATGCCGATCTGGCGCTTTATCAATCCAAGGATGGCGGGCGCAACAACCTGAACTTCTTCAACAGCAGCTTGAAGACCCGGGCCACCCTCGAACTGCAGTTGGAGGAAGAACTGCGCGTGGCATTGCTCGAGGAACGCGGGCTGTGCGTGTACTACCAGCCGATCTTCGATCTGCACGACGCCCGCGTGGCCAAGCTCGAAGCACTGGTGCGCTGGCACCATCCGCAACAGGGCCTGATCGGCCCTGACCGTTTCATCGCCATCGCCGAGGCCAACGGACTGATCGCCGAGCTCGACCAATGGGTGCTGCAGCGCGCCTGCCAGGACCTGGCCGACCTCACTCGGCGTGGCTATGGACATCTGAAGGTCACGGTCAATTGCTCGGCAGTCACCCTTGGCCGTGAGGAACTGGCCAGCGATGTCGAGATGGCCTTGTTGCAGGCCGGCCTGGCTGCCCGCCAACTGGAACTGGAGGTCACGGAAAATGCGCTGATGGGCGACATCCACCGTACCATCAACTTGCTCAAGCGCATCCGTGGCCAGGGCGTGGGACTGTCGATCGACGATTTCGGCACCGGCTATTCGTCGCTCGCCTACCTCAAGCGCCTACCGCTGGATGTGTTGAAGATCGATCGTTCGTTCATCCAGGACGTACCGGGTAGCCAGCAGGACCGCGAGATCGTCCAGGCGATTCTGATCATGGCGCACACCCTGCACTTGCAGGTGGTGACCGAGGGCGTGGAGACCGATGAGCAACTGGCCTTCCTGGCGACCCAGGGCTGCGACTTCGCTCAGGGCTTCCTGCTCAGTCGCCCCGTGGCACTGAGCGAGTTACCGACCGTGCTGGAGCGGCTGGATCGCATGGACAGCACGGTCATGGGCGAGTGCGAAACAGCTCGACCAGGGTTGCAGGGTCGTCCTGCAGATGTCCCTGGCCGCCGTGCAGGCGCATCAATTGCGCGGCGAGGCCGGTGATCGGTGTCGCCGAGCCTTGTTCGCGGGACAGCTTCACTGCCGTATCGAGATCCTTGAGCAAGGTGCGTACATGCCATTTGACGGGCGAATACTGGCTCTGCGCCATTTGTGGCGCGAGTATCTGCAAGGGTCGCGAATCGGCAAAACCGCCGGCCAAGGCTTGGGCGATGAGGCTGGCATCGACCCCGGAGCGTTCAGCCAGCGCCACCACCTCAGCGATCACCAGGGCATTGCAGGCGACGATCATCTGATTGCAGGCCTTGGTCACCTGGCCGGCCCCCACGCCGCCCATGTGCGTGACGCGTTGGCCGAGGGTGAGCAGCACTGCGCGCACGCGCGCCAAGTCGGCCGCCTCGCCACCGACCATGATCGCCAAGGTTCCGGCTTGTGCACCCGCAGTGCCGCCGGACACTGGAGCGTCAAGCCAGGCCATGCCACAGCGCGCCGCCAGTGCGGCGGCCATTTCACGGGTGGCGCCGGGCTCCAGGCTGGACAAATCGACCAGCAACTGACCTGGCTTTGCACCGCAGGCCACACCCTGCTCTGCGAATACGACTTCGCGCACAACCGCCGTGTCGGCCAGACACAGCATCACCACATCGCTGTCACGGCACAGTGCAGCCGGACTTTCGGCCAGTCGAGCTCCTGCTGCGACCAACTCCGCGCACTTGTGCGCGCTGCGATTCCATACCGTCAGCGAATAGCCTGCGGCGAGTAGCCGGTGGCACATCGGCAGTCCCATCAAGCCGATTCCGGCAAATCCGAGGGTTGGCATGGCTGTGCTCATGGACGACTCCTGACATATTCGATATAGACGCAAGGCCGGGCCGGCATTACGCAGGGCGTAAACTGTTACCGCAACGGCGCCGTCGAACCTCTTTTGTTACCGACAGCTACTGTATCGCAACCCGCGCAAGCACCATAAAGGTGCCGATTTACATCCAGCCGCACCAGAATAGATCAGTCGTTTTTCGCTGATTTCACTTGGATGAGGATGAACGGTGAGACCACCACGGCCCAGATCTGCGGATTGCGCGTCTGCATGTCTAGCGCCTGCTCTGCATCGACCGCCGCGACAGCGCCCTGCTCACGCCACGCAGCAACGAGATCACTGCGGTTTTCTGCCATGGCCTGGGCCACGGCGATCAAGTCCAAGGTAGGGTCGACCCAAATCAGGTCACCCTTGGCCCAAAAACGCTCCAAGGCGCTCCATTCGATAATCGCCGTCTCGCCGAGCAGTTTGGCATAGAGGGTGCTTGTGTGATCAGTCATGGGGATTCCTGCCAATGGCATGGCCAACTAAAAAGCCCGCATTTTTGCAGAAAAACCCACGTTTCAAATAAGTAATTTGCGCGACAGGTATTCGTCTCCACCAGAAAACCCGTAAATACAGGCATTTTGATGGCGCTTATCTGTATTTTCATGTCGAGCATGCGACAACCCGCAGAACAGGGACTTTTCGCCCGCTTTTCAAGCGCTCGGAGAGCGCTCTACACTGTACCGGTACAGTTCCGGGACATGTTCCGGGGGAAGGTGGGCTCGCGACATGGCACGAGCGTGCCGCGAATCTCGCCCGGTCTGTAGCCCTGGCCGCCAGGACTCTAAGAATTACAACAGAATGAGTGGAGCACTATGATCAAGATTTCCAAGCTGTTCGCCGCAATGGTTCTGGCCGGGGTAGCCAGCCATTCGATGGCCGCCGACACCATCAAGATCGGTATCGCCGGTCCCAAGACGGGCGCTGTGACCCAGTACGGCGACATGCAGTTCATCGGCGCCAACCAGGCTATCAAGGACATCAACGCCAAGGGTGGCGTCGATGGCAAGATGCTTGAGGCCAAGGAATACGACGACGCGTGCGACCCTAAACAGGCCGTGGCCGTCGCCAACAAAGTGGTCAACGATGGCGTCAAGTTCGTCATCGGCCACCTGTGCTCCAGCTCCACTCAGCCCGCGTCGGACATCTACGAAGACGAAGGCGTGATCATGATCACCCCTGCTGCCACGTCTCCGGAGATCACCGCCCGCGGTTACAAGCTGATCTTCCGTACCATCGGTCTGGACAGCGCCCAAGGTCCAGCGGCCGGCAACTACATCGCCGATCACGTCAAGCCCAAGGTCGTTGCAGTGCTGCACGACAAGCAACAGTACGGTGAGGGCATCGCCACCGCGGTCAAACAGACCCTCGAGAAGAAAGGCGTCAAGGTCGCCGTCTTCGAAGGCCTCAACGCGGGCGACAAAGACTTCTCCTCGATCATTCAGAAGCTCAAGCAGAACAACGTCGACTTCGTCTACTACGGTGGCTACCACCCAGAACTGGGTCTGATCCTGCGCCAAGCTCAGGAAAAAGGCCTGAAAGCCAAGTTCATGGGGCCGGAAGGTGTCGGCAACGACTCCATCTCGCAGATCGCCCAAGGCGCTTCCGAAGGTCTGCTGGTGACCCTGCCGAAGTCGTTCGACGCCGATCCGGAGAACAAGGCCATCGTCGACGCCATCAAGGCCGACGGCAAAGACCCGAGCGGTCCGTTCGTGTTCCCGGCCTACTCGGCCGTCGAGCTGATCGCCGAAGGCATCAAGGCTGCCAAGTCCGAAGACACCACCAAGGTGGCTGATGCGCTCCACGCTGGCTCCTTCAAGACCCCAACCGGCACCCTGTCCTTCGATGCCAAGGGCGACCTGAAAGACTTCAAGTTCGTGGTCTACGAATGGCACTTCGGCAAGCCGAAGACCGAAGTCTCCCCTCAGTAATACGCGTGACTAAATAGCTGACCGTAGAAGCCCACTGTGCGAGCAGTGGGCTTTGTTTTACGAGGTTCATGGGCCCGACTCCCGCGATCCGGGGGCGGGCTCACCTGAAAATCTTAAAACCGTCACCCGCGGTTTCCTGGCCGTTACCCCGGCCAGCGAAATGCACATCAGGTTTTTAGGAGCGCTGTAATGCCTGAGATCTACCATTTCTTCCAACAACTGGTTAATGGATTGACCATCGGCAGCACCTATGCCTTGATCGCCATCGGTTACACGATGGTGTACGGCATCATCGGGATGATCAACTTCGCCCACGGCGAGGTCTACATGATCGGATCCTACGTGGCCTTCATCGCCCTTGCCGGGCTGGCCATGATGGGCATTCACTCGCTGCCGATCCTGATGACCGTAGCCTTCGTCGCCACCATCTGCGTCACCAGCGCCTATGGCTACAGCATCGAGCGGGTGGCGTATCGTCCGCTGCGCAACAGCAATCGCCTGATCCCGCTGATTTCCGCGATCGGCATGTCGATTTTCCTGCAGAACACCGTGCTCCTGTCGCAGGACTCCAAGGACAAATCCATCCCCAACCTGATTCCGGGAGCCTTCTCCTTCGGTCCGGGCGGCGCGGAGGAAGTGCTGGTGTCCTACATGCAGATCCTGGTGTTCGTGGTCACCTTGGTGGCGATGACCTGCCTGACGCTGTTCATCTCCCGCTCCCGCCTGGGCCGCGCCTGTCGCGCCTGTGCCGAGGACATCAAGATGGCCAACCTGCTGGGCATCAACACCAACAACATCATCGCCCTGACCTTCGTCATCGGCGCCGCACTGGCGGCGGTGGCAGCCGTGCTGCTGAGCATGCAGTACGGGGTGATCAACCCCAACGCCGGCTTCCTCGTGGGGCTGAAGGCGTTCACCGCAGCAGTACTGGGCGGCATCGGCAGCATCCCGGGGGCCATGCTCGGCGGGCTGGTGCTGGGTGTGGCCGAAGCGTTCGGCGCAGACATCTTCGGCGACCAATACAAGGACGTCGTGGCGTTCGGCTTGTTGGTTCTTGTCCTGTTGTTCCGGCCGACCGGCATCCTGGGCCGTCCGGAGGTTGAAAAAGTATGAACAAAAATCTCAAACAGGCGCTGTTCAGCGCCTTGCTGGTCTGGGCCGTGGCCTTCCCGGTGCTGGGTCTGAAGCTGAGCATCGACGGCATCAACCTGGTCGTGCACAGCCAGGGCGAATTCACCCTCGCCGTGATCGCCGCGTGCTCGCTGCTGATGTTCCTGCGTGTGCTGTTCGACCGGCAGTGGAGCGCGGTCATGGGTAGCCGCACCGAACGCAAACTGATTCCGCCTTCGGTGAGCAACTTCCTGACCCTGCCCAAGACCCAGCGATGGGTCATCCTCGGCCTGATCGCGGTTGCACTGGTATGGCCGTTCTTCGGCTCACGCGGGGCGGTCGATATCGCCACGTTGATCCTGATCTACGTTCTGCTGGGCTTAGGGCTGAACATCGTGGTGGGCCTGGCCGGTCTGCTCGACCTGGGTTACGTCGGTTTCTATGCCGTCGGCGCCTATAGCTATGCCATGCTCTCGCATTACTTGGGCTGGAGCTTCTGGGTGTGCCTGCCGATCGCCGGCCTGATGGCCGCAACCTTTGGTTTCCTGCTCGGTTTCCCGGTACTGCGCCTGCGCGGCGACTACCTGGCGATCGTCACGCTGGGCTTCGGCGAGATCATTCGCCTGTTCCTGCGCAACCTCACCGACTGGACCGGCGGGCCCAACGGCATCAGCGGCATCGAGAAGCCGACCTTCTTCGGCCTGACCTTCGAGCGCCGCGCCGCCGAGGGGATGCAGACCTTCCACGAGTTCTTCGGCCTGGAATACAACTCGATCAACAAGGTCATCTTCCTCTACCTGGTAGCGCTGGTACTGGCATTGCTCGCATTGTTCGTGATCAACCGCCTGCTGCGCATGCCCATCGGACGAGCATGGGAAGCGCTGCGCGAAGACGAGATCGCCTGCCGTGCGCTGGGCCTGAACCCGACCATCATCAAGCTCTCCGCCTTCACTCTCGGCGCCAGCTTCGCCGGTTTCGCCGGCAGTTTCTTCGCCGCGCGCCAGGGCCTGGTGACACCGGAGTCATTCACCTTCATCGAGTCAGCGATCATCCTCGCCATCGTCGTGCTCGGCGGCATGGGCTCTCAGTTGGGCGTGATTCTCGCGGCCATCGTGATGATCCTGTTGCCTGAGTTGATGCGCGAGTTCAGCGAGTATCGAATGCTGATGTTCGGTGCGCTGATGGTGTTGATGATGATCTGGCGTCCGCAGGGCCTGCTGCCCATGCAACGTCCTCATATGGAGCTGCGTCGATGAGCCGCGAAATTCTGCAAGTCAGCGGCCTGAGCATGCGCTTCGGTGGCTTATTGGCGGTCAATGGCGTGGGCCTGACCGTCAAGGAAAAACAGGTGGTGGCCTTGATCGGTCCGAATGGCGCCGGCAAGACCACCGTGTTCAACTGCCTGACCGGCTTCTACAAGCCCAGCGGCGGCACTATCCTGCTCGATGGCCAGCCCATTCAGGGCTTGGCCGGACATCAGATCGCCCGCAAAGGCGTGGTGCGCACTTTCCAGAACGTTCGCCTGTTCAAGGAAATGACCGCGCTGGAAAACCTGCTGATCGCCCAGCACCGCCACCTGAATACCAACTTCTTCGCCGGGCTGTTCAAGACGCCAGGTTTCCGCCGCAGCGAGAAGGAAGCCATGGAACGCGCCCAGTACTGGCTGGACAAGGTCAACCTGACCGAGTTCGCCAACCGCACCGCTGGCACGCTGGCCTATGGTCAGCAACGCCGCCTGGAAATCGCCCGCTGCATGATGACCCGGCCGCGTATCATCATGCTCGATGAACCGGCCGCTGGCCTGAACCCTAAGGAAACCGAAGACCTCAAAGCCTTGATCGGATACCTGCGCGAATCCCATGACGTGACCGTGCTGCTGATCGAGCACGACATGAAGCTGGTGATGAGCATTTCCGACCATATCGTGGTGATCAACCAGGGTACGCCCCTGGCCGATGGCACACCGGAGCAGATCCGTGCCAACCCTGATGTGATCAAGGCCTACCTGGGGGAAGCGTAAATGCTGAAGTTCGAGAACGTTTCCACCTTCTACGGCAAGATCCAGGCGCTGCACAGCGTCAATGTGGAGATCAACCAGGGTGAGATCGTCACCCTGATCGGTGCCAACGGCGCGGGCAAGTCGACGTTGCTGATGACGCTGTGCGGCTCGCCGCAGGCGCATAGCGGCAGTATCCGCTACCTGGGCGAAGAACTGGTGGGCCAGCCCTCCTCGCACATCATGCGCAAGAGCATCGCGGTCGTACCCGAAGGCCGTCGCGTGTTCGCCCGTCTGACGGTCGAGGAAAACCTGGCCATGGGCGGTTTCTTCACCGACAAGGGCGACTATCAAGCCCAGATGGACAAGGTCCTGGCCCTGTTCCCGCGCCTGAAGGAGCGCTTCAACCAGCGTGGCGGCACCATGTCCGGCGGCGAGCAGCAGATGCTCGCCATCGGTCGGGCGTTGATGAGCAAGCCCAAGCTGCTGCTGCTCGATGAGCCGTCGTTGGGCCTGGCGCCGATCATCATCCAGCAGATCTTCGACATCATCGAGCAACTGCGCCGCGATGGCGTAACGGTGTTCCTGGTGGAGCAGAATGCCAATCAGGCACTGAAGATCGCCGACCGCGCCTATGTGCTGGAAAACGGCAAGGTCGTGATGCAAGGCACAGGCGAAGCCTTGCTGACCGATCCGAAAGTGCGCGACGCCTACCTCGGCGGCTGATGCTCGCGCGACAGGAGTGGCGCTTCGTCGCTCCTGTCCCCCTCTTGTGGACCGGACCTACGCTGGGTAACGTGAGCTCCCTCGACCCACGCGACCCCGGAGTCCACCCGATGCGCTTCACCTCCCCTCTTCTGCTCGCTGCCATGCTGCCGCTGTTCGCCGGCTGCCAGATGTTCGCCGAGCAACCGAGCGATCCCAACGTCGGCAGCACACGCTTGCAGGGCGAATTGAGCGCGGCCGACGGTCAACTGCTGTTCAAACCCTGCAGCGAAGCGCGCCACTTCGTGGTCAAGGACGCGGCCGGCACCGGCATTCTTCAGGAGGCGGCCAACCTGGCCGGCGGGCCAAAAGCCACCTTGTTCGCCGATGTTCGCGGGCGTCTGGCCGGCAGTCGCGCGGCCAACAGCGATGGGCAGTTGGAGGTGACTCGGCTGTACCGCGTAGAAGCGTCGGCCAACGCCTGCGAAGACCCGAACTTCAAGCAATTGACGCTACGCGCCGGCGGGCATGAGCCCGACTGGGACATCAAGGCCAGCGGCAAAGGTATGGTGATCAACCGCGCAGGCAAGGATCCGCTGCCATTGCCGTTCCTCGAAGAGCAGATGCCCGGTGGTGGCTTGAGTCTGTCCAGCGAAGCCAACGGTCAGCGTGTCGAACTGTGGGTGGCGCCGCAACGCTGCGTCGAGCGGGGTACGGGCGCCATGCGTCACCTGCGCGCCGAACTGCGCATCGACGGCCAGACCCTGCAAGGCTGCGCCTACTACGGTGGTGCGCGGGACAAGTGATCGCCGGACACTTTTATCCTGCCAGTCGAGGCGGCGAAGAGCTTATACTTGGCGGTTTGTTTAAAGCCGCCGGCCGCCCATGGCCGCGATACTGGACGTGCCATGCTACGAATCACCGAACTGAAGCTGCCCCTGGACCATCCCGACGAGGCCCTGCGCGAAGCCATCGTCCAGCGCCTGGGCATCCGTGACGATCAACTGCTGAGCTTCAACCTGTTCAAGCGCAGCTACGATGCGCGCAAGAAGAACAGTGAGTTGCTGTTCATCTATACCATCGACCTGGAAACCAGCAACGAAGACGAAGTGCTGCGCCGCTTCGTCGACGATCGCAATGTCGGTGTGGCGCCGGATGTCACGTACAAATTCGTCGGCCATGCGCCTGCCGAACTGGCCGAGCGTCCGCTGGTAGTCGGCTTCGGCCCCTGCGGTATCTTCGCCGGCCTGCTGCTGGCGCAGATGGGCTTCAGGCCGATCGTACTGGAACGCGGCAAGGAAGTGCGCCAACGCACCAAGGACACCTGGGGCCTGTGGCGCAAAAGCGTGCTCAACCCCGAGTCCAACGTGCAGTTCGGCGAAGGCGGCGCCGGTACGTTCTCTGATGGCAAGCTGTACAGCCAGATCAAGGATCCCCAGCATCACGGCCGCAAGGTGCTCCACGAGTTCGTCAAGGCCGGCGCGCCGGAGGAAATCCTCTACATCAACAAGCCGCACATCGGTACGTTCCGTCTGACCAGCATGGTCGAAAAGATGCGAGAGGAAATCATTGCCCTGGGCGGTGAGATCCGTTTCCAGGAAAAAGTCACTGACCTGTTGACCGAGGGCGAGCAACTCACGGGGGTCGTGCTGGAAAGCGGCGAGCAACTGCACTCGCGACATGTGGTGCTGGCGTTGGGGCATAGCGCCCGCGACACCTTCCGCATGCTGCACGCCAGGGGCGTGTTCATGGAAGCCAAGCCGTTCTCGGTGGGCTTTCGCATCGAGCATCCGCAATCGCTGATCGACAAAGCGCGCCTGGGCAAGTATGCCGGACACCCGAAACTGGGCGCGGCGGACTACAAACTGGTCTACCACGCCAGCAACGGCCGGTCGGTGTACAGCTTCTGCATGTGCCCGGGAGGCACGGTAGTGGCCGCCACCAGCGAGCCAGGCCGGGTGGTCACCAACGGCATGAGCCAGTATTCGCGCAACGAGCGTAATGCCAACTCGGGCATCGTCGTGGGCATTGATCCGGAGCGGGACTACCCAGGGGGTCCACTGGCCGGTATCGAGTTGCAGGAGCGTCTGGAGGCACACGCGTACGTGCTGGGCGGCAGCAACTACCAGGCGCCTGCGCAGCTGGTGGGCGACTTCGTCGCCGGGCGTGCGTCCACCGCCTTGGGTAGCGTGGAGCCTTCCTATAAGCCGGGCATCAGCCTCGGCGACCTGGCGCCTAGCCTACCCGCGTTCGCCATCGAAGCGATCCGCGAGGCACTGCCAGCGTTCGACCGGCAGATCAAAGGCTACAACCTGCACGACGCGGTACTCACGGGCATCGAAACACGCACATCCTCGCCACTGCGCATTACCCGCGGGCAGGACTACCAGAGCCTGAACCTCAAAGGGCTGTTCCCTGCCGGTGAGGGCGCAGGCTATGCCGGCGGTATTCTTTCGGCCGGCGTGGACGGCATTCGCATTGCCGAAGCGGTGGCCAGAAGCATGCTGGGTATCGACGCCTGATCGCGCTGTCCTGGGGGCAACGTCGCCCCCGGGGCTGTACCCATTTTTCGGAATTTTCGACGCCACGCAGAGACTTTTCGCTCAGCACTCAGCCTTTAAGACCTCTAGCCTTCCCCTACCCAAACGGCAACACGTTATAACAAAAAAGAATATAGTTTTTATTCTAAAGCATAACGCTGCACGCTAGGGTGTATCCCCTGTTCGCCCAAGTCGTGGAGCCGTTCATCCGTGCGCAGTCTTATCAATCGCTTCCTTCAGTTGGAATCCGCCAGCGGCCTGCTGCTGATCACTGCAGCGGTCATTGCCCTGATCGTCAACAACTCTTCCCTCTCGCACTGGTACGTCAGTTTCCTCGACGTACCGGTGGCCGTGCAGATCAGCGACCTGCATATCGCCAAGCCCCTGCTGCTGTGGATCAACGATGGTCTCATGGCACTGTTCTTCCTGCTGATCGGCCTTGAGGTCAAGCGAGAAGTCTTCCAGGGCCAGCTGTCCAAGCCATCGCAAATCATTCTTCCAGCGACCGCAGCCGTCGGCGGTATGCTGGTGCCCGCCTTGATCTACTGGTTCATCAACCGCGACAACCCTGCCACGTTGGCGGGTTGGGCAATCCCCACGGCGACCGATATCGCCTTCGCCCTCGGCGTGCTGGCACTGCTCGGCAAGCGCGTACCTGTGTCGCTGAAACTGTTCCTGATGACGCTGGCAATCATCGATGACCTGGGCGCGATCATCATCATCGCCCTGTTCTATTCCGGCGCCCTTTCGAGTCTGGCGCTGAGCCTGGCAGGCGCGTGTCTGCTAGTACTGCTGGGGATGAATCGGCTGGGGGTCAAACGCTTGGCACCCTACCTGATCGTCGGCCTGGTGCTGTGGGTCTGCGTGCTGAAAAGCGGCATCCATGCCACGCTTGCGGGCGTCATGTTGGCGATGTTCATCCCGCTGCGGGGCCGCGACGACAAAACCGCCTCGCCGCTGATCACGTTGGAGCATGCACTGCACCCTTGGGTGGCCTATGCGATCCTTCCCTTGTTCGCCTTCGCCAACGCCGGGGTTTCGCTGGTCGGTGTCACGGCTCAGAGCTTCATCCACTCCGTGCCGCTGGGCGTAGCCATCGGCCTGGTGCTGGGCAAAACGGTCGGTGTGTTCGGCCTTACTTGGGTCGCCATAAAGCTGCGCCTGGCTTCGCTGCCAGCAGGCGCCAATTGGGGCCAGGTTTTCGGTGTAGCGATCTTGTGCGGGATCGGATTCACAATGAGCCTGTTCGTCGGATCCCTGGCCTTCCCTTCAGGGGTGAGCGAATATGCGGGCGAGGATCGAATGGGCATTCTGACCGGCTCGTTCTTCGCGGCGTTGATCGGCTACGCCGTCACGGCGGCAGCCAGTCGCCAGCGGGATCCTGCAACGGCCACGCCCTGATCGCCAAGCGCAAAAAAACCCGACCGGCCGTGCCGAGTCGGGTTTTTCATACTTAGCAATCAGTGGGTAACGCGACTGGTGCCATCGACCGTCATGATGCGCACGCGCTCGCCAACGCGGAAGATCTCGTTCTGCTGCACTTGCTGCACATAGGCTCGCATGCTGCCGTCGTCTTCACGCACGGTGATTTCGACACCTTGAGTGCGGGTCAAGCCCTCTTCGGCGGCAGAACCCGCCAGGCCACCGGCCACTGCACCAATCACCGCAGCGACGATGCTGCCGCGACCACCGCCGACTGCGCTGCCTGCCACACCACCGACGATGGCACCTGCACCACCACCGATCGGCGTCTTGCTGCCTTCGATCTTCACCGGACGCAGGGATTCGATGGTGCCCATGCGCACGGTTTGCACACGGCGGGCCTCGTCACGGGAATAGCTGTCGCCGGTCAGGCTCGACTGGCAACCGCCGAGCAGCAGCGCCATGGTGGTGAAGCTGGCCATCAGCAGAACGGATTTACGCATGGGAAATCTCCATAAGTCAGGTGTCCATTAGACTCCGCGCATTGATGGGTGTCACGACACCCAGGCTATTAAATTGTTTTCATTCAGTTCAGGTACAGGCGATAGCCCATCGCCGCGCTTGAATACTGAGACCAATGATAGCCATGGATTACTTCATCGTCGCGGTGACCACCGCCGCCGGCCTGTACTTTCACGGCTGGCTATACCTGCGTATGCGACGCTGGATGGACCGTGACCTGGCGCTGTCACTGGCGGGCCAGGACGCCGCAAAAGTTGCCTATATGCTGCAACGATTGGCACAGGCACGAGAACAGAAGATCGCTCGAGGGCAACTGGCGGACTGGTTGAAGCGTGAGGCCGATGCCTACGCGAAGGAAGCTGCGTGAAGACGAGGGCCTGAACGGCCCTCACCGATTAAGGCGCCAGACGCTCTCGCTGCCACACACCGTCGATCCAGCGATAGTTCAAACGATCGTGCAAACGGCTCGAACGGCCTTGCCAGAATTCGATGCGCTCAGGCAGCAAACGATAGCCGCCCCAATGTTCCGGACAGTGCGGCTGAGTGTCGGAGAAGCGCGCTTCGGTAGCCTTGACCAAGCCTTCGAGCTCGGCACGGTCAGCGATCACCCGGCTTTGCGGCGACGCCCAGGCACCCAGGCGACTACCCAGAGGACGCACCTGATAGTAATCGTCCGACTCCTTCGCCGAAACCTTTTCCACTCGTCCCTCGATGCGCACCTGACGCTCCAGCGCAGGCCAGAAAAAGGTCATGGCCGCAAAAGGATTAACCAGCAGTTGCTGGCCCTTGGCGCTCTCGTAGTTGGTGAAAAAAGTGAACCCGCGCTCATCGAGCCCTTTGAGCAGCAACACCCGGCAATGCGGGCGCCCCTGACCATCGACCGTGGCCAGCGTCATGGCGTTGGCCTCCACTGGCGGCTGCTCGGTCTTCACCGCATCGCCGAACCAATGGTGGAACAAGGCGAAGGGCTCGGCCGGGGCCTGGTCTTCGGCCAGGCCATCACGGGTGTAGTCGCGCCGCATATCGGCCAGGGACTGGGTCATTGCTGCGTTTCCTTGACGATCAGTTGGTCTTCGCAGGGCTATTGGCGGCGACTTTCTTGTCCGTGGTGGTGGTCGCCTTTTTCGCGGCGGGTTTTGCAGCCGCCTTCTTAGCGGCGGGCTTGGCGGCAGCCTTGCTCGCAGTCTTCTTCGCAGCAGGCTTGGCGGCGGCCTTGGTCGCAGGTTTCGCGGCTGGCTTGGCCGCAGCGGCCTTGACTGGCGCTTTGGCATCCTGCGTAGCAACCATGGCCGCCGGAGCAGCCATAGGCGCTGGGGCTGCCTGCTGATACTTGGCGAGCAGCGCCAGCATGGTGTTCTGCGGGGTCAGCAGCATCTCGACACGGCGGTTCAGCGCCCGGCCCTCGACACTGTCATTGGCTGCACGCGGCATGACCGCACCCATGCCCTTGAGGTTGAGGCGATCACGCTGCAGGCCGCTCAAACGGAAAATAGCCGATACCGAAGCCGCGCGTTCCAGGCTGAGTTTCTGGTTGGCGACGGCAACACCGCTGGTATCGGCGTGGCCGAGCACCAGCACTGCGGTCTTGGGATCGCCTTCGACAATCTTGGCCACACGGGTGATGGGGCCGAGCGTGACGGGAAGCAGCATATTGGGTCGATCTGGGTTGTACGAACCGTCGACCGGCAGGATCACGACCAGTACATCTTCACGACGCTCGACCTCCAGCTTGCTGTCCTTGGCGGCCTCGCGCAGCTTGGGTTCGTACGCATCCAGCCAGGCCTGGGTGGCCTTCTGGTCGATCTTCGGTACGACTGGCGCTTCAGCCTGCTTCTCGCTCGAGCCAAACGGCCACCACCAATGACTGCCGCCCTCGGACTTGGCGTCAGCTTTCGCAACCTTCTCGGTGACCGCCGCTTTCACTTCCTGGTCAGCGACCTTGTCCGAACCAAACGGCCACCAGCTCAGGGCCGCGCTCTTGGAGCCATCCGGGGTTTGGCTGGCGCAGCCGGTCATGGCCAGGCACAGGGCGAGTGCTAAGGTTTTGTGTGAAGACATCGGCGATACACCATGAATTAGAAGAAGATTTTGCCCACCCGTGGTGGCGTTGGCATTGAGGATAGTCAAAGGAATCGGGCATTACCCGCATTACCCGATCAAAGGCAACTGGACAGTACCCGCACCAGTTTCTGCGCCCGCGGATCCATCAGCACGTAAGGCCCGAGGGTGTTGGTGACAAAGCCGAACGCCACGTCGTACTCCGGGTCGGCAAAACCGACCGAACCACCTGCGCCGGGATGACCGAACGCCCGTGCGCCCAACCCGAACGTGGCGTTGGCGACCTGGGGCTGGTCGAGCATGCAGCCCAGGCCGAAGCGGGTCTGGGTCAGCAGCGTCCGGTCCTGGCCAAGGCTGTGTTCGCGGGTCAACTCATCGAGCAGTTCCGATTCCAGCAGACTGCCATCGAGCAGACCGGCGTAGAAACCAGCCAGGCTGCGCGCATTGCCGTGACCATTGGCAGCCGGTTGCTGCATGCGGCGCCACTCGGGCTTGTTGGTGCTGGTGAGAATCGCCGGGGGATTGGTGAAAGCGCGGGTGGACAGCGCCTGCGGCTCACGCATCGTCACCTGCAGCAAGCGCTGGGCAGCGGCGTCTCCGGGGTTGCCCTTGCCGCGAGCGATATGCGCGACACGGTGAAATTCGGCATCGTCCAAGCCCACATAGAAATCCAGACCCAGAGGACGCGCTGTGCGGGCCACGATCGAGTCGCCCGGGCCGCGACCGTCGGCGCGCCGGATCAGCTCGCCGATCAGCCAGCCGTAGGTGATGGCGGCATAGCCATGCTCAGTGCCCGGTGTCCACCAAGGCGCCTCGGCCGCCAGGGTATCGACCATGAACGACCAGTCGTAGAGCGCCTCGGCCGGCAGCAGATGACGGATGGCTGGCAGGCCGGCACGGTGACTGAGCAGATGGCGCAGCGTGATGCCTTCCTTGCCAGACTGGGCGAACTCGGGCCAGTAACGGGCCACAGGGGCATCCAGTGCCAGCTTGCCCTCGCCGACCAACTGCAGCGCGGTTACTGCGGTGAAGGTCTTGGTACAGGAAAACAGGTTAGCAAGGGTGTCACTGTGCCAAGCCTGCTGCCCGTCCTTGTCGGCTGTGCCCGCCCACAGGTCGATGACGGTCTCGCCGCCCACCTGAATGCACAGCGCCGCACCACGCTCCTGGGAATCCTCGAACAAGGCGGCAAAGGCGTCGCGCACCGCTTCGAACTTCAGCTCATAGTGACCCTGAATGTGCACCCGCCCGCTCTCCGTACTACTTGCCAGACAAAGGCGGGCATTGTTTCAGTAGTTGGCGGATTTGCCTACTGAATGTGGCCAGAAGGTTGTCGGAAAAAGCCCAAGTTCCCCAACGACGCTCAGGGCGTCTTGGACTCCAGCATTCGACGCACCTCCTCGAGGGTTTCCCGATTGCTCTTGCGCACCGCTTCGACGAAGCCCGGATAGGCGACATCGGTGATGGCCACCAGCCCGAGATGGCCGTTCTCACCATCGAGCAGCCGACCACTGGCGGGCTGATCCAGGTACTGGAACCAATGCGCCCCGACGATCATTGGCTGGGCCAGCGCGGCCTTGAGGAAATTGCCGTAGGCCGGACCTCGATCCTCTTCCCGCGCCACTTCCAGCGGCCCAGGCCAGAACGGACCACGGTCGCGCGAGCCGAACTGGAATTCCGAGACCAGTACCGGCTTGTCCAACTCGGCCAGACGCGCGAAGTCGTAGCCGTCCTGGGGCTTGAGGGTATAGAAGTTGAAACTGATGACATCGCAGAATTCGGCGCATGCCTTGACCGCTTCCGGTGTGCTGATCGCATAGCGCCCACCCAGCAGCAGGTGATTGGGTGCATGCCACTTCAGGGCATCGGAGATGGTCTTGAAGTAGGTCTGGGCGAACACCTGCTGGAAGTACTGATAGTCACGCTCGATCTCCGGATGCTCGGCATTGGGCAGCGGCGCCTCGAAGCCTGGGTCTTCCATCAGTTCCCAGGCCTTGAGTTCGATGCCCCAAGCTTTCGACAGACCCTCCTGGTTGCGGTACTTGTCGCGCAACTGCTTGAGGAACGCGCGCTTAGCGGGCACATCGGTGGTCAGCCGAAGCGTACCGAAGGCCAGGCCATAACGCGCCTTGGGATCGTCGCCAGGCGCGGCCCAGGCCAGCTCGTTGTCGGCGAAATAGCCGATCAGCCAAGGATCGTCGCGGTGGTCGCGGGTCGCGATGGCCACCGCCCGCTCGGTGGCCATGGCAAAGCGCGGGTCGAACGGATCGGGCATGCGGCCCCACCAGTCCATGCCCGTACTAATGCTGGCGTAGTCACCGACAATCGACAGTGGCAGGGTGTAAGGCACCCGCTGTGCTTCACCCAACGCTGGATCGCTCCAATTACCCAAGGTATTGAAACCCCAGGCCAGCAACCGGTCGAGGCTATGGGCTTGCCAGCGCGTCGCATCGAAGGTCGCAGCCGCACAGTCGGCAGGCCCTTGGCTCTCGGCGACCGGCGTGCAGGGCTTGGCGTAGGTGCGCTGCAGGTTGGCCGCGTAGAAGTCGAACCAGCGGCCTTGCTTGAAGCCGCGTCCCTGGGAAGACGCGTTGCCATCGTCATTGCTGCCTTCACCATAGAATGCCGAGCGTGCCTCGCCCTGCGCCGGCAGGCCCTTGAACATCGTTTCCCGTCCAGCGACGTAAGTGCGCCCACCGTCCGCAGCCACGGCATTGACGCCCAGGGAATAGAACGCATGGCCTTGCGGCGTGACCAGATACCACCGCCCATCGCGCTTTTCGGTTCTGAAGAAGCCCTGGGCCTCAAAGGCCGGACCGGCGATCACGCCGCCATAAAGGTCGAGCGACTGTTGCGCGCGCTCGCCCAGCCAACGCTTGAGTTGCTGCTGTTCGCGGACGTCGGCTGCCTTGAGTTGCTCGTCGCTGGCGATCTTTTCTGGCCAGCGGCTGCGAGTGGACTGACCATAGGCATCGATCAACTCGCTGTAGGCCGCACGCACCACGCGGTCGTCGCTCTCCAGGCCGAGCTTTTCCACCAGCAGGTTCTGCGCGACTTTGGGCTGGGGAATGCTCAAGCTGACCGACGCCACCTGTTTGAGGTCCAGCTCGCCGCTGCTACTGGTCAACAGCAGACGTTGGCCGTCGTAACGCCAGGGCATCGGCGGGCCGGCGCGCATGCCCTGGCTGAGCGGCGAACTGGCCTTGAGCGGCACCATCACCGTTTGTGCCGGGCCTGCCGGGAGATCGATACGGCTGACCAGGCTGCGGCCGTCACTGCCCGTGACCGTCACATCCACGGTCAGCGCCCAGTCCTGGGCACTCTGCAGGCGCAGCGTCAGGAACTGCCCAGCCGACCAGTCCCACACGCCAGTCTGGGGACTCAGGCGCAGGGTAGGATGCGCCACCGGGTTGAACACCACACGCCGAAGCACCTCGCCCTCGGCCGTCTGTTCCGCATTGTATTGCGGCATGCCGGTATCTTCGGTGGAGACCGTCACCATCGAGGTCGGACGCACGAAGCTGAACAGCGTCTGCTGCTCAGCGAGCACGCCAGTGCTACACAACAGGGTAAGGACAACGGGCAGGGTGCGGCGGATCATGTGGACGGGGCTCTCCTTCAAGGCCCTCATGGGCCCGTATCGAGTCATGGACAACAGGCCGGAGCATCGTGCTCCAGCCGTTTACTGAATCTCCCGCCGGAAGGGCGGCAGTGCATTGAGGATAGCCTTGCCGTAGCGCTGGGTGACCAGACGCCGGTCGAGCAAGGTAATGACGCCGCGGTCCTGCTCGGTACGCAGCAGGCGACCGCACGCCTGGATCAGACGCAGCGAGGCATCGGGCACGGCAATTTCCATGAACGGATTGCCGCCACGGGCCTCGATCCATTCGGCGAGCGCAGCTTCAACCGGGTCGTCGGGCACCGCAAATGGGATCTTGGCGATGACCACGTGCTCGCAGTAGGCACCTGGCAGGTCGACCCCTTCGGCAAAGCTGGCGAGGCCGAACAGGACACTGTGCTGGCCGTCGTCGACCCGCGCCTTGTGCTTGTTCAGGGTTTCCTGCTTGGACAGGTTGCCCTGGATCAGCACCAGCTTGCGCCAGTCGCGGTCCAGGCCGTCGAACACGTCCTGCATCTGCTTGCGCGACGAGAACAGCACCAGCGCACCGCGCGCGTCTTCGACGATCGCCGGCAGCTCGCGGATGATGGCTGCGGTATGCCCGGCGGCATCGCGCGGGTCGGCGCCCAGGTCCGGTACGCGCAGCAGACCGGCATCGCCGTGCACGAAGGGGCTGGGCACCACGCAGGTGACGGCATCGCGGGGCAGCCCCGAGCGCATACGGAACCGGTCGAACTTGCCGAGCGCCGTCAACGTCGCCGAGGTGACCAAGGCACCGTAGGCGACATGCCAGAGATTGCGCCGCAGCATCTCGGCGGCCAGGATCGGGCTGGCATTGACTTCGATGTCGAACAGCGCGCCGCTTTCGGCGAGGGTCAACCAGCGCGCCATGGGCGGGCTGTCCTGCGGATCTTCAGCAGTGAACGCCGTCCACAGCTCCCAATTACCTTGGGCGCGGGTCACCAGGCTGCCGAACAGCGGGTACCACTCTTCGGCCTGGTGACTGGCGATGCCGATGTTGACCTCGCCATCCATGCCTTCCTTGAGCAGGTCAGCCAAGCGGGTGAACAGGTCATTGAGCCGGGCGAAGCCTTTCTTGAGCTCGATGCCCACCTCGCGGATCTGCTCGGGCACCACGCCCCCCTCGAAGCGATAGCGCGGGCGGTCACGGCCCTCCATGTCTTCGCCCACGCGGAAGTCGGCTACCTGTTCGCACAGGGTGAACATGAACTGCTGCTGGGTGCGGATTTCCCGCGCCAACTCCGGCACCTGCTCGATCAGCCGGCCAAGGTCGCCTGGCAGCGGGTGCTGGGCCAACAGCTTGGCCAGGTTCTTGGCGGTCTGCTCCAGCCAGTCGGCGGTGGAGCGCAGACGCGAATAGTGGGCGAAATGGCCGATAGCCTTGTCCGGCAGGTGGTGGCCTTCGTCGAACACGTACATCGTGTCGCGTGGGTCGGGCAGCACTGCACCGCCACCGAGCGCCAGGTCGGCAAGAACCATGTCATGGTTGGTGACGATGACGTCGACCTTACCCATGCCTTCGCGGGCTTTATAGAAGACACACTGCTGAAAATTCGGGCAATGCCGGCCAGTGCACTGGCTGTGGTCGGTGGTCAGGCGCGCCCAGTCCTGGTCCTCGAGGGTTTCGGGCCAACTGTCGCGGTCGCCATCCCAGCGGTTGCCGGCAAGCTTCTCGATCATGCTGTTGAACAGCTTCTGGCTGCGCTCGTCCACCTCGATGTGGAAACCTTCCTCTTCGAACAACTGAGCGGTGGCCGACTGCGCGTGGCCTTCCTGCAGCAGCACGTCGAGTTTGGACAGGCATAGGTAGCGGCCCCGCCCTTTGGCCAGCGCGAAGCTGAAATTCAGGCCGCTATTGCGCATCAGGTCGGGAAGATCCTTGAAGACGATCTGCTCCTGCAAGGCGACGGTGGCGGTGGCAATCACCAGACGCTTGCCCGCAGCCTTGGCAGCGGGGATCGCGGCGAGGCTGTAGGCGACCGTCTTGCCGGTACCGGTGCCAGCCTCGACCGCCACCACGGCGGGTTCACCAGATCGGCGACCTTCCTCGTCACAAGCGATATCGCCGAGCACCTTGGCCACCTCGGCGATCATCAGGCGCTGGCCGTAGCGAGGCTTGAGGCTCTTGGCTTCGAGAAAACGCGAGTAGGCGCCCTGGATAGTGGCTTTTAGTTCATTGCTGATCATGGTCTGGGCGCGCCCGGCGGGCTGGATATATTTTCAGTGTTTTGCATGGGGCGGCTATCATACCCCGTCATTGCCCTCGATGCCCCATGGAGATCCGGATGCTTGCCTTTGCCCTGCCCTACACACTGCACGTTCTGGCCGCGTTGGTCTGGGTCGGCGGCATGTTCTTCGCCTGGCTGATACTGCGCCCGGCGGCAGTCGTAGCGCTGGAAGGGCCAGCGCGCCTGCGGCTGTGGCTGGAAGTTTTCCGACGTTTCTTCGGATGGGTCTGGCTGGCCGTGGCGGTGCTGGCGATCAGCGGTATCGGCATGTTGCACCTGCGCTTCGGCGACTTCGACGCCGCGCCACGCCACGTTCAGGTGATGATCGGCGGCGGCATCGCGATGTTCGCGCTGTTCATGCGCGTGCAGGCGCTGCTGCTCCCGGAGTTGCGCGCCGCCGTGCAGGCCGAGGACTGGGCCTCGGGTGCTGCGGTGCTGGGCAGGATCCGACGGATGGTCGGCATCAATCTGTTGCTGGGCGTCGCCGTGGTGGCCGTCGCCAGTTCGCGCCTGCCCCTTTGACAGATCGAACAGGGCTGCAATGCAGCCCTGAGCACCGAACTAACGGATCGTTTGCAGAATCAACTCCCCCGCTGCTCCGGCCAGCCCGGGCTGTCCTGGCAAGCCCGCTCGCCCCGCGCTGCCCGCTGCGGTGCGATACACCAGACAGCCCTTGCTGGCTCCGCCCTGCCCCGCTTTGCCCGCCGCGCCAGGTTGACCCGGAGCGCCGCCTTCGACACGGACCTGAATGCGCTCCACCGGGAAATCACCGGGGACGGCCAGACGCACCCGTCCGCCCGCCGCGCCATCGTGGCCGTCACCACCATTGTCGCCATTCGCGCCGCGGCTGGCAGTGCCCCAGGTGCAGCCCCCGGCGCTGCCAGTACCGCCGTCGAGACCGGCAAAGCCAGGCGCTCCGGCCCCACCCCTGGCATCGATCATCAGTTGCTCGGCCTCCAGTGTCTGCAAGCGCAGGTCCAGGTCGCGCCCCGGGCGTGCAGGGCGCTGATAGGTTCCGGCGGCGCCAGGCGCGCTGATCTCGCTACCAGGACCGAGCACTGCGGTACCGGCCTCGATGCTCAGCGCGCTCGGCGCTGGCGCGATGGCGATACGTGCCTCGCGGCCCATGACCAAGTGGTCGATCTTCAGCGCGGTCAGCGTGGCCGGCAGCAGCAGCGTCGCCGAGTCGGCCACCTCGACACGCTCCAGCTGCACGCTGGACGACTTGTTCGGCAACCGCAGCATGGAATGGGCACCCACCTCAAGGCTTTCGGCCTGCGCCAGCGGAGCGGCCAACGCGGCCAACAACATCAACTTACGCATGGCGCGGAGCCTCCAGCGGACGGGGAATGGACATGACGTGAAAGATGCCGGTCAACAGGATTTGCAGGCGATCGAACCAGCGGTGACTGCGCCCGCGAAGACTGGCATTGAACATCAGCACCTCAAGCAGGTGCAGGGCCAGCAAGAACGCACCGGCTGCATTGATCAACAGATTCAATGGCAATGGCTGCGGCAGGGTCAGATTGACCAGCACCACCCACCAGAACACCACCGTCAGGGCCTTGCCCAGACCCAAGATGAATTTCATACCTCGCCCCCGACTGTCTTGCTGTTGGCTTGCGGCCCGTTCGAGCGGACGCTGCGGCCAACAGTAACGCCGTGCCGGGCCGTGCGCCAGGGGCCGGCGACACGGCTTCGCAGCACAAGCCCACGCCCCGACCGGCGACGTGGACGCGGCCCATCAACGCTGGATCTTGATCTCGGTGCGACGGTTCAGGGCGCGGCCCTCGGCCGTGGCGTTGTCGGCCACTGGCTGACGCTCGCCCGCGCCGACCACCGACACGAAGCGGTCACGCGGTATACCGCTGCCGATCAGGTAGTCGGTCACCGAATGGGCACGACGCTCGGAAAGTTTCTGATTGTAGCCATCGGCACCGACACTGTCGGTGTACCCGGTGACGCTCAGGCGGGCGCTGGGCGCCTCTTGCTTCAAGCGGGTGGCCACGCTGTTCAGGCGCTCTTTGTCGGCGGCGGTCAGCCGCGCCGAGTCGAACTCGAAGTGCACGTCGCGGATGACGATGACCTCTTCCTTCTCGACCACCACCACCTCCTCGACCACCCGCTCCTCGACCACCGGCTGCAGTGGGCAACCGTTGGCGTCGACCTGGACCCCACGCGGCGTACCGGGGCACTTGTCGCGGCTGTCCGGCACGCCATCGCCGTCTTCGTCACCGTCGCCATGGGACCAGCAGTAACCGGCTGCCAGGCCACCGCCGAGCAAGGCGCCCCAGCCAGCCCAGCTCGAACTTTCGATGGCGCCCAGGGCCGCGCCCCCTACACCACCGACCGCTGCGCATTTCGGCCAGTCGGTTTTCTGCAGGCCTGCACACCCGGTCAACACACCGGTGATCAGAACCAGGGGTATCGCAGTGCGTACTATGCTCATTTTTGTCGTCTCTCCTGAGGGAATCGGTTCACGACCGATGCTCAGGGAGTAAAGACCGCCCGTGCCCGCTCTGCCAGCAATGGGCCATGACTGCACCACAACCCGCTTTGCCCGCAAAGCCAGGCCCGCTAGTCTAGGGCGACCTGAACGAGGATTGGCAATGACCGACGGTTTTTCCCAGCGCACTCCGCAACAGGCCCTGGCGGCCCTGCTCGAGCGCTTCGCACCCGCCCGCCTGCTGCTGGTGGGCTCGCGTTTCCCGGCCCTGGACGCCTTTGCCGCCGCACACCCGGCGACCCAGGTGCAGGTAGCCGCGCCGGGG
Organism: Pseudomonas sp. SC11; assembly: GCF_047039205.1. Taxonomy (NCBI): domain Bacteria; kingdom Pseudomonadati; phylum Pseudomonadota; class Gammaproteobacteria; order Pseudomonadales; family Pseudomonadaceae; genus Pseudomonas; species Pseudomonas sp. SC11. The sequence goes on from NZ_CP178183.1 coordinate 4,188,847, forward strand.
CCGCTGCCCACCGACTTGGCCGCGCAGCGTTTCGACCTGGCCGTGCTGGTGGACTGCCTGGAGCACCTGCCCAAGCGCAGCGGCCTGGAACTGTTGGGCGGCATCCGCAATCTCAACGCCAGCAAGGTGGCCGTGTTGGCCGACCTGGCCGCCTGCGGCTGGCACGACACCGACTTCTTCGCCCTGGCGATGTCGGCGAGTGAAAAGTTTCGCCGCCAGGAGCAGGTGCTGAGCCTGTTCACCTATGATCTGCATGACTACAAGCAGGTGCCGGACTGGCTCAATGCCAAGTTCTGGGCCAATCCGCAAAACTTCGGCAAGTACTGGTGGTGACTTCATGAGCGTTACGGTCTGTCCCTGCGGCAGCGGCAATCTTCTCGACGCCTGCTGCGGGCGCTTTCATGCCGGAACGCCGGCAGCCGATGCCCAGGCCTTGATGCGCTCGCGCTACAGCGCCTATGTACTGGGCCTGGTGGACTACCTGGTGGCAACCACGCTGCCCGCCCAGCAAGCCGATCTGGACCGCGCCGCCATGGCCACCTGGAGCGCCCAGAGCACCTGGCTGGGCCTTGACGTCGAAAGCAGCGAAGTGCTCGGCGGACAGCCTGAGCATGCATTCGTCACCTTCACCGCGCGCTGGCACGATCAACAAGGCGACCACCAGCACCGCGAACGCTCGGCCTTCGTGCAGCATGGCGGACGCTGGTACTTCATCGACCCCACCGTGGCACTGCGCGCCGGGCGCAACGATCCCTGCCCCTGCGCCAGCGGGCAGAAGTTCAAGAAATGCTGCGCCAGCTACGTCGGCCACTGACCATGAACTTCATCGGGCGGCTCTGCCTGCTAACTGTCACCTTCCTCTGGCTGGGCGGTTGCGCGGGCTGGGACGCCAGCGAGCGAGCCCGGCCCGAGGTTCATTTGCTGCGGGTGGAAACGGTCAAGGCGCGCCTGCACCAGCAGCAATTCGTCTTGCATGTGCGCATCGACAACCCGACCGACAGTCGTCTGTTCATCCGCACCATCGCCTATACGGTACGCCTGGGCGACCTGCTGCTGGTGCAGGACGAGGCCAGCCTGTGGCGCAGCGTCGGCGCCCATTCGCGGCGGACCTTCAAGATCGATGTGCGCACCAACCTCTGGCAGCACCTCAAACCGCTGGCCAAGCTGCTCAGAAGTGGCAAACCCTTGAACTACAGTTTGCAGGCCGAGCTTGCCACCGGGCTGATCGTGCACAGGGACCTGCACTTGTCGCGCAGTGGTGAGATAATCCGCGGCGATCTCAAACCGGAGTAACCCGCAATGACCCAACAACCCCATGTCCATGGCCCCGACTGCGACCACGGTCACGACCACCACCACGACCACGGCCATGTGCACGGCCCGCACTGCAACCACGGCCATCAGGAGCCGGTGCGCAATGCGCTGAAAGACGTCGGCCGCAACGACCCTTGCCCCTGCGGCAGCGAAAAGAAATTCAAGAAGTGCCACGGCGCTTGAATTAGCCGCGAGCGGCAAGCTTGGAGTGCGGGCATGCCGAGGCGCCGCCCCTCGAAGTCGCTCGCGATGCGTGGGCTCACGCGCCTTTACTTGCAACTTGCCGCTTGCAACTTACCGCTTGAAACTTACCCGCTTGAAACTTACCCGCTTGAAACTAGCCGACTTCCCCTCTTCAGGAGCCTTTGCAATGGCTGCCCCCGTGTTTCCTCCTTTGCGTTTCCGGTTCGGCTCTGGCGCCGTGCTGCTCGGCCTGCTCGGGCTTGCCGGCTGTCAGGTGGGCGGCCATCAGGACAGTGTGCCGCCGAGCACCGGCGTGCAGCCGCTCAAAGGACTGGCGCAGAACGTCTCGGTACGGCGTAACGCCATGGGCGCGCCGCTGATCGAGAGCAGCAGCTTTCACGATGCACTGTTCAGTCTGGGCTATGTGCATGCTGGCGACCGCATCGAACAGATGATCGCCATGCGCTTGCTGGCCCAGGGGCGCCTGTCCGAAATCGCCGGGGCCGAGGCGCTCGATATCGACCGCCTGATGCGCGCGGCCAATCTCAAGCAAAGCGCCGCCCAGCAATATGCCGATGCCTCACCGCGGCTCAAGCGCTTCTTCGAAGTCTACGCCCGAGGCGTCAACGCCTACCTGTTCCGCTACCGCGACAAACTGCCCAGCGACCTCGCCGGCAGCGGCTATCGCCCTGAGTACTGGAAAGCCGAGGACTCGGCGCTGATTTTCAGTCTGTATGCCTTCAGCCAGTCGGTGAACCTGCAGGAAGAGCTGTCCGCGCTCACCCTGGCGCAGAAAGTCGGCAGTGACAAGCTGGCCTGGCTGCTGCCCAGCGCCCCTGACGAGGCCTTGGCCAATGGCGAAGCCGACAAGCTCAAGGGCATCGATCTGACGCGCATCCCCGGCCTGGGCGACGTCACTGCGGCCAGCCAGAAGCTCACCGAGCTGGGCCTGCTGGGCAGCGCCGGCTCGTCCAACCTCGCGCTGGGTCCGCTGCGCAGCCGCAGCGGCAAGAGCCTGCTGGCCAGCGACAGCCGCGCCGCCTGGGCCTTGAGCCCGGTGCAGATCCACACCAGCAAGTATCAGGTCGCCGGTCTGTCGCTGCCCGGTTTGCCCATCGTGCTGGCCGGCTACAACGGCAAGTTGGCGTGGAGCGCCAGCGCGGTCATGGCCGATAACCAGGACCTGTTCCTCGAACAACTGCGCCGCCAGGGCAACCAGCTCACCTATTTGGCCGACGGCAAGTGGCAGGCTGCGCGTGGGCGCAACGAGACCTTCTTCGTGCGCGGTCAGCGACCCGTGCGCGAAGTGCTGTACGACACCCGCCACGGCACCCTGCTCGGCCAGCCCGCCAACGGCTACGGCCTTGCCCTGCACTTGCCGCAGCTCAAGGACGACCGCAGCCTGGACGCGCTGTTCGACCTGACCCGCGCCAGCACGCTGGAACGCGCCTTCGACAGCACCCGCGAAGTCGGCGCCGCGGCCTTGAACTTCGTTTTCGCCGAACCCGAGCATATCGGTTGGCAGGTCAGCGGGCGCTACCCGAACCGTCGTGAAGGCCAGGGCCTGCTGCCCTCCCCTGGCTGGGACGGGCGTTATGACTGGGACGGTTTCGCCGACGCCATGCTTCACCCCTACGACCAGGATCCGCCCAGTGGCTGGATCGGCCACGCCAACCAGCGCAGCCTGCCCAAAGGCTATGGCATGCAGCTGTCGAGTACCTGGTACTACCCCGAACGCGCCGAGCGTCTGGGCCAACTGGCGGGCAGCGGTCGCCACGACAGCCGCAGCCTGATGGCCCTGCAGAACGACCAGGTGACGCTGCTCGCCGACAAGCTCAAGCGCATGTTCGAGGCGCCCGGCATGGCCCAGCCGCTCAAGCAGGCCATCGACGCGTTGCCTGCCGCACAGCGCGACAAGGCCCGCGAAACCCTGACCAGGCTGAAAGCCTTCGACGGTCGCCTCAGTCCGGTCTCGGCCGACGCCGCGCTCTATGAACTGTTCCTGCAGACCGTCGTGCGCCAGACCTTCCTCGACGAACTCGGCCCTGAGTCCAGTGCCGCCTGGCAAGCCTTCGTGAGCAATGCCGAGCTGTCTTATTCGGCCCAGGCCGATCACCTGCTCGGCCGTGAAGACAGCCCGTTCTGGGACGACCGCAGCACGCCGCAGAAGGAAGACAAACCGACCATTCTCGCCCGTAGCCTCGCGGCGGCCATGGACGCAGGCATCGCCAGATTCGGCGCCGACCGCAAGGCCTGGCAATGGGGCAAGCTGCACCAATACCACTGGCCTGCGCCGAACGTACATGGCTTGGGCGACGCCCTGAACCAGGCACCGATGGCAGCCGGTGGCGACTTCAGCACCCTGGCCCTGACGCCCTACGCCTGGGGCCGTGACTTCGATACCAGGCTGCCGGCCTCGGCGCGGATGATCGTCGACTTCGGCCAGGCCGAACCGCTGCAAGTGCTGACCAGCAGCGGTCAGTCCGGCAACGCTGCCAGCGCCCACTATGCCGACGGCCTGGACGCCTGGTTCAAGGGCCGTTTCACTACCCTGCCGCTGCAGCCGCAGAACTTCGCCCGCGCCTACGGCAGCCAGCGCCTGACCCTCACCCCGGGCAAGTAGCCCTATTGCCGAGCGGCCCGCCAGGGTCGCTCGGCGTGCTTCGATCCAGCCGAACTTCCACGCCGACGTCGCGCTCCTAAGCAATAACCCCAGCCAGCGCGAATGCCCATGGATCTCGTGATCGCCCGTCCCGAAGGCCTGTATTGCCCACCCGGAGATTTCTACATCGATCCGTGGCGGCCAGTGGAGCGCGCGGTGATCACCCACGGCCACGGCGACCATGCCCGCACCGGCAACGGACACTACCTGTGCGCAGCCCCCGGCGCCGGCATTCTGCGCAGCCGGCTGGGCCAGGACATCGACCTGCAGACCCTGCCGTACGGCGAGCGTCTGGTGCACCACGGCGTGACCTTGAGCTTCCATCCTGCCGGGCATGTCCTCGGCTCGGCGCAGGTACGGCTGGAGTACGAGGGCGAGGTGTGGGTGGCGTCGGGCGACTACAAGGTCGAGCCCGACGGCACCTGCGCACCGTTCGAGCCGGTGCGTTGTCACACCTTCATCACCGAATCCACCTTCGGTCTGCCGATCTATCGCTGGCCCTCCCAGGCCGAGGTGTTCGCCGACATCAACGCCTGGTGGCGCAGCAACCGCGACCAGGGCAAGGCCAGCGTGCTGTTCTGCTATGCCTTCGGCAAGGCCCAGCGCATTCTCCATGGGCTGGACGCCAGCCTTGGCCCGATCCTGGTGCATGGCGCCGTGGAGCCACTGAACCGGGTCTACCGCGAAGCCGGTATCGCGCTTCCGGAAACCCGCTATGCCGGTGATATCCCGCGCAATGATCCGCTGATGCGCCAGGCCTTGGTGCTGGCACCGCCATCGGCCGGCGGCAGCAGTTGGATGCGGCGTTTCGGCGACTACAGCGACGCCTTCGCCAGCGGCTGGATGTTGTTGCGCGGAACCCGTCGGCGGCGTGGCGTGGACCGCGGCTTCGTGCTCTCCGACCATGCCGACTGGCCCGGCCTGCTATGGGCCATCGGCCAAACCGGTGCCGAGCGGGTGATGGTCACCCACGGCTCGGTCGGCGTGCTGGTGCGCTACCTGTGCGAACAGGGCCTGGACGCCCGCGCCTTCGTCACCGAATACGGCGATGAGGATGACGCCCCCGCTGCGGAGCCTGCACCATGAAGGATTTCGCCGAGCTCTACCTGCGCCTGGACGCGACCACTTCGAGCAATGCCAAGCTACAGGCCCTGCGCGACTACTTCGCCCAGGCACCGGCCGCCGACGCGGCCTGGGCGGTCTATTTCCTGGCCGGCGGCCGCCCACGGCAACTGGTGCCCACCCGCTTGCTCCGCGAGTTGGCCACGGCCATGGCGGGCTTGCCGGACTGGTTGTTCGAGGAGAGCTACCAGTCGGTCGGCGACCTGGCCGAAACCATTTCCCTGCTCCTGCCACAGCACGATCACGACAGCGATGAAGGACTGGCGCAGTGGGTCGAGCAGCACCTGCTGCCCCTGCGTGGGCAACCCGCCGAGGTGATTGGCGAACGGTTACCGCAACTGTGGCTGCGTCTGGACCGTCCCAGCCTCATGCTGTGCCTGAAGTTGATCACCGGCAGTTTCCGAGTCGGGGTGTCGAAACTGCTGGTCACTCGCGCACTGGCCCAATTGTGCGACCTGGACCCCAAGCGTGTGGCGCAACGGTTGGTCGGCTACACCGACCTCAGCCATCGACCGACGCCCGACAGCTACCTGAAACTGATTGCCCCGGAATCGGACGACGAACACGCCCAACGCGGCGGACAGCCCTACCCATTCTTCCTGGCCCATGCCCTGCAAGCGCCGGTGGAAGACTTCGCCACGTTGATCGGCCCGGTCGAAGACTGGCAAGTGGAATGGAAGTGGGACGGTATCCGTGCCCAGGTGGTCAAGCGCGAGGGCCAATTGTGGATCTGGTCGCGCGGCGAAGAATTGGTCACGGAGCGTTTTCCCGAACTGCACAGCCTGGCCGAAACCCTGCCGGACGGCGTGGTACTCGATGGCGAAATCCTGGTGTGGAAGCCTGGCACCACGCAAGACGCGCCCGCGGTGCAGCCTTTTGCCTTGTTGCAGCAGCGCCTGGGTCGCAAGATCCTCGGCAAGAAGCTGCTCGCCGATGCGCCGGTGGTGCTGCAGGCCTACGACCTGCTCGAGTATCAGGGAGAAGACTGGCGCAGCCGCCCGCAACACGAGCGGCGCAGTGGGCTGGAACGTCTGCTGAACGAACACCCGCTGGCGCCGGTACTGCTGTCCCCTCTGCTGCAGGCAGACGACTGGGCGGGCCTGGCCGAACAGCGCGAGCAATCGCGCAGCCTTGGCGTCGAAGGGTTGATGCTCAAGCGGCGCGATGCACTGTATGGCGTCGGTCGCACCAAGGATCTGGGCGTGTGGTGGAAGTGGAAGATCGACCCCTTCAGCGTCGATGCAGTGCTGATCTATGCCCAGCGCGGCCATGGCCGCCGCGCCAGCCTTTACAGCGACTACACCTTCGCCGTCTGGGATGCACCGGCCGGTGCTGCGCAACGCACGCTTGTGCCCTTCGCCAAGGCCTATTCGGGGCTCAGCGACGAAGAAATGCGCAAGGTCGATGCGATCATCCGCAAGACCACCGTGGAGACTTTCGGCCCGGTGCGCAGCGTCAAGCCGACCCTGGTGTTCGAGCTCGGTTTCGAGGGTATCGCCCTGTCCAAACGTCACAAGAGCGGGATCGCCGTGCGCTTTCCACGGATGCTGCGCTGGCGCCTGGACAAGCCCGTGGAAGAGGCCGACGACTTGGCCACCTTGCAGAGTCTGCTCGGTCCGACCTGACGCGTTTGCCGGTGTCCGGTGCTCACGTGCATAGGCACGCAGGCTCAGTTTGTGCTTCTATTTCCAGTCGCCACGATCAACGCCCGCGCAGCCCAGGACTCCCATGCATCACTTGACCCACGACTTGCTCTCTCCGGTTCCCGGTGTCACCCGTCAGTTGCACAGCTTCCACTTTGGCCCGCGAGGCCAAGGCAAAGTCTATATCCAGGCCTCGCTGCACGCCGATGAGTTGCCCGGCATGCTGGTCGCCTGGCACCTGAAGCAGCGTCTGCGGGACTTGCACCAGCAGGGCCTGCTACAGCGCGAGGTGGTGCTGGTGCCCGTGGCCAACCCGGTGGGTCTGGAGCAGGTGCTGCTGGATGCGCCGCTGGGACGTTTCGAATTGCACAGTGGCGAGAACTTCAACCGCAAATTCGTCGACCTGTCGGACAGCATCGGCGATCAGATCGAACCACGGCTGAGCGGCGATCCTGAACACAACCTCGCCTTGATCCGCAAATACCTGCGTCGCGGGCTGGAGGCCCACCCGGCGGTGACGCCGCTGCAGGCCCAGCGCCTGACCTTGCAGCGCCTGGCCTGCGACGCTGAGCTGGTGCTCGACCTGCACTGCGACTTCGAGGCCGTCGAACACCTCTACACCACTCCCGAAGCCTGGCCACAGGTCGAGCCGCTGGCGCGCTATCTCGGCGCCCAGGCCAGCCTGCTGGCCACCGACTCGGGCGGGCAGTCGTTCGACGAATGCTTCAGCCTGGTCTGGTGGCAACTTCAGCAGCGTTTCGCCAAGCGCTTCCCGATTCCCCTGGGCTGCGTGGCGGCCACCGTCGAGCTGCGCGGCCAGGCCGACGTCAACCATGAACTGGCCCGCCAGGATTGCCAGGCGCTCCTCGATTTCCTCGTGCACCGGGGCGTGATCGCGGGCCAGGCGAGCCCCCAGCCCCCGCTTCGGTATCCTGCCACGCCGCTGGCAGCGGTCGAGCCGCTGGCGGCGCCACGTGGTGGCCTGTTGGTGTTCCACGCCAAGCCAGGACAATACCTGGAGCCGGGACAGCAGGTCGCTGAGATCATCGACCCGCTCAACGACCAGGTGACCCCGGTGAGCACTGCCCACGGCGGCCTGCTCTATGCACGCAGTGTGCGCCGCATGGCGACGACCGGTATGGTCATCGCCCATGTCGCGGGCGAGCAGGTGTGCCGTAGCGGCTATCTACTGGCCAACTGACGCGAATCAAACCAAAGCGCACACTGGCGGGTCTGTAGAAGCACAGCCTTCGACGAGACCGGCCACTGATGCCCACCTCACCCGACCTCGCCAACGCCTGGTTCAGCAGCCGACGCTGGAAGCCCTTCGCCTTCCAGCGCACCGTGTGGGCAGCGATTGAGCGCGGCGAATCGGGCCTGCTGCATGCCAGTACCGGCAGCGGCAAGACCTACGCCGTCTGGCTGGGTGCCCTGCGAGCCTTCGCCCGTCCTGTGAGTGGACGTCATCCGGCGCCGCTGCAGGTGTTATGGATCACGCCCATGCGTGCGCTGGCCAGTGATACCGCCCGCGCCTTGCAGGCACCGGTCGATGAGCTGGGGCTGCCTTGGAGCATCGGCGTGCGCAGCGGTGACACGTCCAGCGCCGAGCGCGCACGGCAGACTCGACGCCTGCCCAGTGCGCTGGTGACCACCCCGGAAAGCCTGACCTTGCTGCTCACCCGTGAACACGCCGAGCGCGACTTTGCCGAACTGCGCATGATCGTGGTGGATGAGTGGCATGAACTGCTGGGCAACAAGCGTGGCGTGCAGTTGCAACTGGCCCTGGCTCGCCTGCGGCGCTGGCAGCCACAGTTGGTGGTCTGGGGCCTGTCGGCCACTTTGGGCAACCTGCCGCACGCGCTGGAGGTGCTGCTGCCTGGCGGCGGACGTCTGGTGCAAGGGCGCCAGGACAAACGCATCCAGGTCGATACCTTGCTGCCGGACGAAATCGAGCGATTCCCTTGGGCTGGACACATGGGGCTGAAGATGCTGACCAAGGTCAGCGCCGAGCTCGAGGCCAGCGCCAGCAGCCTGGTGTTCACCAACACCCGCGCCCAGGCCGAATTGTGGTACCAGGCGCTGCTCGATGCCCGCCCTGACTGGGCAGGCCTGATCGCGCTGCACCACGCGTCGCTGGCCCGGCACACCCGCGACTGGGTAGAGCGCAGCCTCAAGCAGGGGACGCTGAAAGCAGTGATCTGCACCTCGAGCCTGGATTTGGGGGTGGATTTCCTGCCAGTCGAACGGGTGCTGCAGATCGGTTCGGCCAAAGGCATCGCGCGCCTGCTGCAGCGTGCCGGGCGGTCGGGACACGCGCCAGGCAGGACGTCCCGCATCACCTTGGTACCGACCCACAGCCTGGAACTGGTGGAGGCCGCCGCGGCTCGACAGGCCTTGGCGGCCGGGCACATCGAGGCGCGTCGCTCGCCGCGGCTGAGCATGGACGTGCTGGTCCAGCACGTGGTCAGCATGGCGCTGGGCAGCGGGTTCCGGCCTGAGCAGTTACTCGAGGAGGTGCGCAGCACCTGGGCCTTTCAGGACTTGCAGGACGCCCAGTGGCAGTGGGCACTGGCCTTCGTGCGCCATGGCGGCAGCTCGCTGACGGCCTACCCGGATTACCAACGCGTCGAAGCTCACCCCGATGGCCTCTGGCGCGTGGCCAGCGAGCGTCTGGCACGCCGCCATCGCTTAGGCATCGGCACCATCGTCAGCGATGCCAGCCTGCAACTGAAATACTGGAGCAAAGGCGGAGGTGGCAAGTCGCTGGGCAGCGTCGAAGAATCGTTCATCGCCCGTCTCAAGCCTGGCGATACCCTGCTGTTCGGCGGGCGCATCCTGGAGCTGGTACGGGTGGAAAACATGACCGCCTACGTGCGTCGCAGCACGGCGCGCAAAGCGGCGGTGGCACGCTGGAATGGCGGGCGCATGCCGCTGTCCAGCGAGCTGGCCGATGCCCTGGTCGAGCGCCTGGATGCCGCGGCCCATGGCCATTACGAGGGCCCGGAAATGCGCGCGGTGCGTCCCCTGCTGGCGCTTCAGGCCAGTTGGTCGGCGCTGCCCACGCAACGCACCTTGCTGGCCGAGACGCTGCATACGCGCCAGGGCTGGCACTTGTTCGTCTATCCCTTCGCCGGGCGCATGGCCAACCTGGGACTGGCCAATCTGCTCGCTTGGCGGGTCAGCCGGCAGCAGCCGCTGTCGGTCTCGATCGCCGTCAACGACTATGGCTTCGAATTGCTGGCCGCCAGCGCGGTGGACTGGGCAGCGTATCTGCCCGCCGCGCTGACGGTCGACGATCTGCTCGAGGATGTGCTTGCCAGCTTGAATGCGGGGGAGATGGCGCTGCGGCGTTTTCGAGAAATCGCCCAGATCGCCGGCCTGGTCTTTGGCGGCTACCCGGCAGCGCAGAAAAGTACCCGTCAGATCCAAGCGTCCAGCGGTCTGTTCTACGAAGTGTTCCGCAAGCATGATGCGGATAACCTGCTGCTGGGCCAGGCGCGTGACGAGGTGTTGATGGAAGAACTGGAAATCGAGCGGCTGAGTCACCAATTGCAGAAACTGGCAGGCCTGAGCCTGGACCTGCATGCATTGCAACGGCCCAGCCCACTGGCTTTCGCACTGCTGATCGAAGGCATGCGCGAGACCCTGAGCACCGAAAAGCTCGCCGATCGAATCGCGCGGATGGTGGCCGACCTGGAGAAGGCGGCGAGCCGACCGTGAATCACCCACACCCTGTCGAGGAGGCCTCGCTGAACGTGCAACATCTGGTCATTGAGCACTGCGGCGAAACCCTCTGGCTATTACCGGACAAGGCGCTTTACTGGCCGGCGCAACGGGCGCTGCTGGTGGCCGATGTGCACATCGGCAAGGCAGCCAGCTACCGTGCCCTGCACCAGCCAGTGCCCCGAGGCACCACCAGCGCGACGCTGGAGCGCCTGGACCGGCTGCTGGAACATTACGATTGCCAACAATTGATCGTACTGGGCGACTTTCTCCATGCGCGCAGCGCCCGAGCACCCGCCACGCTCGCCAGGCTGGCACTGTGGCGCGACAGACATGCGCAATTGAAGATGATTCTGGTGCGGGGTAATCATGATCGCCATGCAGGCGATCCGCCGCACGCGCTGGGGATCGAGGTGGTGGAGGAACCCTGGGTGATGGGCGGTCTTGCGCTGGCACACGAGCCCAAAGCCCATGCGACGCTGCCAGTGATCGCCGGACACATTCACCCGGCCTGCGTGCTCAAAGGTCGCGGTAGGCAACGGCTGAGGCTGCCGTGTTTCGTCTTTGAGAACACTGTCAGCCTGTTGCCAGCCTTCGGCGAGTTCACCGGAGGCTGGACGGTGGACCCTTCTCCAAGCACCCGCCTGTTCGTGGCGGGTGGGGATCGTGTATGGGCCTTACCCAGGTGATCAGGCCATCGGGGTCGGCGGTGGCTGGTCCGGTATGGTGGGTTCGCCGGGCTCCGTGGGCGCTGGATCGGGATCGGGCTGGTGTGGTACACCGCCGGCATGCAAGTGCACCGGAGGGTGTGCAAGGAGGCTCCACGCCAGCATGCCGATCTGGTTCGGCTGCAGGCCAGCCAGTTTGGCACTGATTGCAGGGTCGAGTTTCATGGGCTGCTCCAGACAAGGCCGGCGCGCGTTATGCACGCCGGGGAGTTACCTCGTAGGAGTGTCAAAAGGGAAACTAATTCCCCCGGTTCGTCGGTTCAGGTGCGCGGCAGGGTCACGCCACGTTGGCCCTGGTACTTGCCGCCACGGTCGCGGTACGACACTTCGCAGGCCTCATCGGACTGCAGGAACAGCATTTGCGCCACGCCTTCGTTGGCGTAGATCTTCGCCGGCAGGGTCGTGGTGTTGGAGAACTCGAGGGTCACGTGACCTTCCCACTCAGGCTCCAGCGGCGTGACGTTGACGATGATCCCGCAGCGGGCGTAGGTGCTCTTGCCCAGGCAGATGGTCAGCACGTCACGGGGAATGCGGAAGTACTCGACGGTGCGCGCCAGGGCGAAGGAGTTCGGCGGAATGATGCAGACATCGCTCTTGATGTCGACGAAGCTGCCTTCGTCGAAATTCTTCGGATCGACGGTCGCCGAGTTGATGTTGGTGAAGACCTTGAACTCGTCGGCGCAGCGCACATCGTAGCCGTAGCTGGACACCCCGAAGGAAATCACCCGGCTGTCCTGTTCGCCGCGCACCTGGCGTTCGACAAAGGGTTCGATCATGCCGTGTTCCTGCGCCATGCGGCGAATCCACTTGTCCGATTTGATGCTCATGGCGGGTTGTCCTGAAAGGTCGAGATTGAAAACGAGATGCGCATCTTACCGGTCCTGGCCGACACGATAAAGTTCCCTGCCCTATCCCGCGCCCGGCACGGGCTCGCGCTTCGCCGAGACGAATTTCATCAAAGCCGCTGTTGGCCATTGGCAGGTTGCGGAAAGTGGGGTAAGGTGACGCCACTGTGCTGCACGTGACACCGAGAATCTGTTAGATGCACGATCCTGATCGGCCCATCGCTGAATTTTCCGCTCTCTTTGCACTCAGTCCCGGCCAGGGCGTTTCCTGAGCCGAAATCTACTTTGTCCAAGGAGACAGACACATGTCCAACCGCCAATCCGGTACCGTCAAGTGGTTCAACGATGAGAAAGGCTACGGCTTCATCACTCCTCAGTCGGGTGACGACCTGTTCGTACACTTCAAAGCCATCCAGGCTGACGGCTTCAAAACCCTGAAAGAAGGCCAGGCTGTTACCTTCGTCGCTACCCGCGGCCAGAAAGGTATGCAGGCTGAAGAAGTTCAAATCGCCTAAGTCGATTTAGCTTCCTCGCTTTCAAAAGAACCCGCCTTATGGCGGGTTTTTTTATGGCTGCGAATGGGCCAGCGCTGGATGCATCGCGGGCAAGCCCGCAATGCAATCCTAAATGCCGGATCAGTCCTCGCTGATGGTAATGCTCGGCATCGCCGGTGCTGCGGCCTCTTGCAGCACGATGCGCGCACCGACCTGACGCGCCAGTTCCTGATAGATCATGGCGATCTGGCTATCCGGCTCGGCGATAGCTGTAGGCTTGCCACTGTCAGCCTGCTCACGGATGACCATGGACAGCGGCAGCGACGCCAGCAACTCGACCCCGTACTGGCTCGCCAGCTTCTCTCCACCGCCCTCGCCGAACAGGTGCTCGGCATGGCCGCAATTCGAGCAGATGTGCACCGCCATGTTCTCCACCACACCCAGCACCGGGATGTTGACCTTGCGGAACATCTCGACGCCCTTTTTGGCATCGAGCAACGCCAAGTCCTGAGGCGTGGTCACTACCACAGAACCGACCACCGGCACTTTCTGCGCCAGGGTCAACTGGATATCGCCAGTGCCCGGCGGCATGTCGATCACCAGATAGTCGAGATCGTCCCAGGCGGTCTGGGCGACCAGTTGCTGCAAGGCGCCGGAGACCATCGGTCCGCGCCAGACCATCGGCGTGTTGTCGTCAGTGAGGAACGCCATGGACATCACCTCGACGCCATGGGCCTTGATCGGCACGAACCACTTCTGATCACGGATCTGCGGGCGCGTACCCTCCGGAATACCGAACATCACGCCCTGGCTCGGCCCATAGATATCGGCATCGAGAATGCCCACCCGCGCCCCCTCGCGCGCCAAGGCCAGGGCGAGGTTGGCAGCAGTGGTCGACTTGCCCACGCCACCCTTGCCCGAGGCCACCGCGATGACGTTCTTCACATTGGCCAGCGCCGGCACCTGGGCTTGAGCCTTGTGCGCAACGATCTGCGTGTCGATGCGCACCTGCGCCGACGTCACGCCGTCGAGGTTCTCGATGGCCGTCTGCAGCACCTGAGCCCAGCCATTGGTGAACAGGCCGGCGGCGTAACCCAATTGCAAGCGCACACTGACCTGACCGTCTTGAACGTCGATGGCGCGCACGCAGCCGGCGCTGACCGGATCCTGGTTCAGGTACGGGTCGGTGTACTGGCGAAGCACGCCTTCGATGGCGGCGGGTGTGACGGCACTCATGGAGACTCCCGTGGCATTTTTCGGAAAAGTGGAACAGGCGCCTATGCTAACCCGCGAGCGCGCACAGATGCGTCTGCGGGGTGAAATATCTGCGCCAGCCCTTTATAGTGGCCGATCATCCTCATTTTTACCCGTCGCCAGATAAGTAGCCGAGCCACCATGTCCGAGCCACGTCAGATTCTCGTCACCAGCGCCCTGCCCTATGCCAATGGATCGATTCACCTTGGCCACATGCTGGAATACATCCAGACGGACATGTGGGTGCGCTTCCAGAAGCTGCGCGGTAATCAGTGCATCTATGTCTGCGCCGACGATGCCCACGGTTCGGCGATCATGCTGCGCGCGGAGAAGGAAGGCATCACCCCTGAGCAGTTGATCGCCAATGTTCAGGCCGAGCACAGCAGCGACTTCGCAGACTTCCTGGTCGACTTCGACAACTTCCACTCGACCCACAGCGAAGAAAACCGTGAGCTGTCGAGCCTGATCTACACCCGTCTGCGCGAAGCCGGGCACATCGCCAATCGGTCGGTGACCCAGTATTTCGATCCGGAAAAGGGTATGTTCCTGGCCGATCGCTTCATCAAGGGTACCTGCCCGAAGTGCGCCGCCGAGGACCAGTACGGTGACAACTGCGAAAAATGCGGTGCCACCTACGCGCCAACCGAACTGAAGAACCCCAAGTCGGCCATCTCCGGCGCCACCCCGGTGCTGCGCGACTCCCAGCATTTCTTCTTCAAACTGCCAGATTTCCAGGCCATGTTGCAGCAGTGGACCCGCAGCGGCACCCTGCAGGACGCCGTGGCCAACAAGCTGGCCGAGTGGTTGGACGCCGGCCTTCAGGAGTGGGACATCTCCCGTGACGCCCCCTACTTCGGCTTCGAGATTCCAGGTGAGTCCGGCAAGTACTTCTATGTCTGGCTGGACGCTCCGATCGGCTACATGGCCAGTTTCAAGAACCTGTGCGCTCGCCGTCCGGAGCTGGACTTCGACGCGTTCTGGAATGAAGGCTCGCAAGCCGAGCTGTACCACTTCATCGGCAAGGACATCGTCAACTTCCACGCGCTGTTCTGGCCCGCGATGCTCGAAGGCGCCGGCTTCCGCAAGCCGACCGCAGTGAACGTGCACGGCTACCTCACCGTCAACGGCGCGAAGATGTCCAAATCCCGCGGCACCTTCATCAAGGCCCGCACCTACTTGGATCACCTGCAGCCCGAATACCTGCGTTACTACTACGCGGCCAAGCTCGGACGCGGTGTAGACGACCTCGACCTGAACCTCGACGACTTCGTGCAGAAGGTCAACTCGGACCTGGTCGGCAAAGTGGTGAACATCGCCAGCCGCTGCGCAGGCTTCATCCATAAGGGCAACCAGGGCGTGATGGTCGCTGGCGACGCGGCACCGGAGCTCACCGAAGCGTTCCTCGCCGCCGCGCCGTCGATCGCCGACGCCTATGAAGCCCGCGACTTCGGCCGCGCCATGCGCGAGATCATGGCCCTGGCCGATCGTGCCAATGCGTGGATCGCCGATAAAGCCCCTTGGTCCCTGGCCAAGCAGGAAGGCAAGCAGGACGAGGTCCAGGCCATCTGCGCCCAGGGCATCAACCTGTTCAGGCAACTGGTGATCTTCCTCAAACCCGTGCTGCCGCTGCTGGCCGCCGATGCCGAGGCCTTCCTGAACGTCGCACCGCTGACGTGGAACGACCACCTGTCGCGCCTGGAAAACCATACCTTGAACCCGTTCAAGGCGTTGATGAGCCGCATCGAGCCAGCCAAGGTCGAGGCCATGATCGCCGCCAGCAAGGAAGACTTGCTGAGCGCCGACGCTCAGGCACCGGCGGGCAATGGCGAATTGGGCAAAGACCCGCTGTCGGCTGAGATCGAGTTCGACACCTTCGCTGCCGTCGATCTGCGTGTCGCGCTGATCGTCAAAGCCGAGGCGGTGGCCGGAGCCGACAAGCTGCTGCAACTGACCCTGGACATTGGCGATGAACGGCGCAACGTGTTCTCTGGCATCAAGTCGGCCTATCCTGACCCTTCCAAGCTCGAAGGCCGATTGACGATGATGGTCGCCAACCTCAAGCCGCGCAAAATGCGCTTCGGCGTCTCCGAAGGCATGGTCATGGCGGCTGGCCCCGGCGGCGAGGAAATCTACCTGCTCAGCCCCGACAGCGGTGCCAAGCCAGGCCAACGCATCAAGTGAACCGGCCCCCGGCCTGGGGCGTCTTCCGACGCCCCAGGCTGCAGCGCTGACTCTCCCCTTTCCGTCGCCGAGGAATGCGTGGCCTCATGAATGCCGCCAAACGCCTGGAGATCTTTCGCAGGCTGCACGAAGACAACCCTGACCCGAAAACCGAACTGGCCTACACCACCCCCTTCGAACTGCTGATCGCGGTGATTCTGTCCGCGCAAGCGACCGATGTGGGTGTGAACAAGGCGACCGCCCGGCTGTATCCGGTGGCCAATACCCCTGAGGCCATCTTCGCCCTGGGCGTGGCTGGGTTGAGCGAGTACATCAAGACCATCGGCCTGTACAACAGCAAGGCCAAGAACGTCATCGAAACGTGCCGCCTGCTCATCGAGCAGCACGGTAGCGAGGTGCCGCAGACGCGCGAAGCGCTGGAGGCCCTGCCCGGTGTGGGCCGTAAGACAGCCAACGTGGTCCTCAACACGGCCTTTCGGCAACTGGCGATGGCAGTGGATACCCACATTTTCAGGGTCAGCAACCGCACAGGGGTTGCGCCAGGCAAGACCGTCCTGGAGGTGGAAAAGAAGCTGCTGAAGTTCGTGCCGAAGGATTACCTGCTCGACGCCCACCACTGGCTGATCCTCCACGGCCGTTACGTCTGCCAGGCACGCAAGCCCCGCTGCGGCAGTTGCCGGATCGAGGACTTGTGCGAGTATCGGCACAAGACCTCGGACGATTGACGCTTTAGCAAAAAGTCATGATGTCCGATTGAAAAAATCTTTTTTACCGGTTCTGCGATTCTCGCTATAAGGACGGCCAATGGCCCCTTGGCTTGGAGCGATGCATGAGCACCGATAAAGACGAATTGATCGACGAGGACTTCGTCGCGGACGACGACGCAGAACCGCAGGTGGAACCTGCCAAAACCAACCTGAGCAAACGCCGCACTATCGACAACTTGCTCGAAGAACGGCGCTTGCAGCGGCAATTGGCCGACTTCGATTACGACCTGTAGCCCGCGGCAGGCAGACCTCCTGCCCTAGAGGCCCCAAGTGTTTCAGGCCAGGCCGTGGCGCTGCGCGAGCTCGATCAGGTCCACCAGCGATCGCGCATTGAGCTTGAGCAGCAGCCGGGTCTTGTAGGTGCTCACCGTCTTGTTGCTGAGAAACATGCTATCGGCAATTTCCTTGTTGGTTCGTCCTCTGGCCAACTGCTGCAGCACCATCATTTCGCGCCCTGACAGGCGCTCGACCATCTCGCTCTCGCTGCCGCCACTGACGCCGCTGCGAGTCTTGTGCAGCGCCTGATTGGGGAAGTAGCTATACCCCGAGAGCACGGCCTTGATCGCGCTGAGCAGTTCGGTCAGTTCCTGCTGCTTGCACACGTAACCGGCCGCGCCGGCCTGCATGCAGCGCATGGAGAAGTGCCCCGGGGCCTGGGAGGTCAGCACCAGCACCTTGCTCCCAGGACTCGCCGTCGTCATGCGCGCGATCACCTCCAACCCGTCGAGCTTGGGTATGCCAATGTCGAGTACGACGATATCGGGCAGATAGTCCCGGGTCATCTGCAGCGCATCTACACCGTTATCGGTCTCCGCCACTACTTCATATCCATGACGCTCCATCAACATACGTACGGCCAAGCGAATGACCGGATGATCATCCACGATAAGTACTTTATTCATGGGATATCCATTGATCCGTTCTAAGTTCTGACGCGCCACGATAACCGAGCCATCGCTGTTGTGGCGCGGTGATTCATCAGTAGGACGCAGTCAAAGATGAAACTTACACTGCTAATAGAAACGTCCTACATTTGTGCGACAGATCCGTTCGATTTCCATCACCTGAATGGGCAATCAAGTGAAAGTCCAGTGGCCGCAAAAATGCAAAGTGTGGATAGCACGACCAACGAGTGAGATCTTTCAATCTTTTGGGAGCGAATAGTTATACCGGGCCCATGACAACCGGTAATTTTTTCCTTGAGGGGAAACAGCAAGCGTTTTTCTCGGCGAGGCGACAGGGTACAGATGGACAAAGCCCGAAGGAGGCCCTCGCCATGAACAGCACCGAACAGATGAGTCCCTTGACGATCATTGCCATTTTCTCCGGCATCATCGAGGCGTCGGCGCTTGCTTCGTTGCCGTTCCTGAGCGAGAGCAGTCAATCGATCTACACCTGGTTTCTGGTGGGCTTCCCGTTTTTCCTTACCGTGCTGTTCTTTTTGACGCTGAACTTCAACCACGAGTCGCTCTACACCCCGGACAAGCGCGCTGTGGACGATGAGGAGCCGCTCTACGCCGATACCCAGGCGCCCATGACCATCGCCCTGTCAGGGCCCGGTGCACACAAGAACATCGAGACTCACGTGCTCAATGCACTCGATCGCCCCCCCGGCAGGGAGTGCCGGTGGATCTTCTACAACCTGGAGTGCCGATCACGCATCTTGCTGTCGATTCGAGCGTTGGAGAAAGGCGACAAAATCGACTTGTAGGCGGGCCGGAGCACTACCTGCAGATACAAAAAACCCGGTCGTTGCGACCGGGCTTTGTTCACTGCAACAACAATCAGAGCAGCGAGCGACCCTTGTTCGCAGCAATACGCATGCGCAGGGCGTTGAGCTTGATGAAGCCTGCCGCGTCGGCCTGATTGTAGGCGCCGCCATCTTCCTCAAAGGTAGCGATGTTGGCATCGAACAGCGAGTCGTCCGACTTGCGACCGACGACGGTGACGTTGCCCTTGTACAGCTTCAGGCGCACGACACCGTTCACGTTGACCTGGGAAGCGTCGATCATCTGCTGCAGCATCACCCGCTCCGGGCTCCACCAGTAACCGGTGTAGATCAGGCTGGCGTACTTGGGCATCAGCTCATCCTTGAGGTGAGCGACTTCGCGGTCCAGCGTGATCGACTCGATGGCACGGTGCGCCTTGAGCATGATGGTACCGCCAGGCGTCTCGTAGCAGCCGCGCGACTTCATGCCCACGTAGCGGTTTTCGACGATGTCCAGGCGACCGATGCCGTTGGCGCCGCCAATGCGGTTCAGATCGGCCAGCACGGTGGCCGGCGTCTTCTCGACGCCGTCAATGGCCACGATGTCACCGTTGCGGTAGGTCAGCTCGAGATAAGTCGCCTGGTCCGGGGCATTTTCCGGGGAGACGCTCCAGCGCCACATGTCTTCTTCGTGCTCGGTCCAGGTATCTTCCAGAACGCCGCCTTCGTAGGAGATGTGCAACAGGTTGGCGTCCATCGAGTATGGCGATTTCTTCTTGCCATGACGCTCGATCGGAATACCGTGTTTCTCGGCGTAGTCCATCAGCTTTTCACGGGACAGCAAGTCCCATTCACGCCACGGGGCGATGACCTTGACGCCGGGCTTGAGCGCATAGGCGCCCAGTTCGAAGCGCACCTGGTCGTTGCCTTTGCCGGTGGCGCCGTGGGAGATCGCGTCGGCACCGGTTTCGTTGGCGATTTCGATCAGACGCTTGGCGATCAACGGACGGGCGATGGAGGTACCCAGCAGGTACTCGCCTTCGTAGACGGTATTGGCACGGAACATCGGGAAGACGAAATCGCGGACGAACTCTTCGCGCAGGTCGTCGATGTAGATTTCCTTGACGCCCATGGCCTGCGCCTTGGCACGGGCCGGTTCGACCTCTTCGCCCTGGCCCAGGTCAGCGGTGAAGGTCACCACTTCGCAGTTGTAGGTGTCTTGCAGCCACTTGAGAATCACCGAAGTATCAAGGCCGCCGGAATACGCCAGTACGACCTTCTTTACGTCCGCCATGCCATCACTCCACGGGGTTGTACGGAAAACCCGCGATTCTACCGATCTCGTTGAGGAATTTACAGTGGCGCGACAGCTTCTGATGCCAAAGCGACAGGAAGTGTCGCGGGCGCGACCTTCCGTCGAAATCAGATTTTCTTGGCCGAGGCCGCCGCAGCGGTGGCCGCTGGCGCAGCGGTCGCGGCAGGTGCCGCAGCGGGCTGGGCGGGCGTGGCAGGCGCCGCGTCGTGGGGCTTCTCAACCGGTTTCTCGACCGGCGTGACACGGTCTAGCTGAATGTTCACACGCCGATTGCGCGCGCGATTGGCGGGGGTGTTGTTCTTGACCAGCGGATAACGCTCACCGTGGAAACGTACGACGATCTGCGCCTCCGGCACGCCGTGGGCTTGCAGATACTCGGCCACGGCCAGGGCACGACGCCGCGACGCATCGCGGTTGGCCAGGCGATTGCCGCTGTTGTCGGAATGGCCGTCAAGCTCAATATGGTTGACCGTCGGATCGGCCTTTATGTAGTCGAGGATCACGTCCAGACGCGCCCGTGCCGAGCTGTCCAGCTCGAAACCGGTGCCGGGGAACGGTATCTGGGTCTGACGAATCTGATCGTAATTCATCGGCAACAGCTTGGCGGCGCAGACCTGATAGTCGCTGTAGGCCTTGGCGAAGCTGACCGGCAACACATGCACTTCCATGGGACGGCCGCCCTCGCCGGTATAGTTGCGCACCACGGTACTGCGGCCGTCGAGCAACCCGTTGATCAACCGGCTGGCCTGTCCCTGGGAGGTGCTGAACAGCACGCCGGAGCGGCTTAGACGCACGGCCCCCAGGTTGACGTCGCCACGTCCGGGTTGCCATGGCGCGGCAGCCGCCAACAGGGTGGCCGAGCCGGCGCCCAGCGCGTTGCTGTCAGAACGCAACTGGAACACCGGCTGCTCTCCGGCACGGCGCACGAACTGGCCGCTGCCGAAGCCCTCGATGGGCTGAATCAGCCGACACTCGAACTGATCGCCTTCGACCTTCCACGCAATGTTCTCCATGCGGGTCTGGAAGGTCATTGCACCGGCCGGCAGGCTGGCGCACAGGCTGAGCAGGAGTAGGTAACGCTGGCGCACAGGCGGCTCCACAAATTCTGACGTCTTACCTGCAGGCTATCGGACGCCTGCTGGAAAACTTGATAGCCGTGCCGCTCTCAGGGTTTTCCGGTAGCATTGGCGGCTGAGTTCGAACCGCCTGGAAACCCCAATGTCCGATCGCCTGACCCTCCTGCGTCCCGACGACTGGCACATCCATCTGCGCGATGGAGCTGTGCTGCGACATACCGTCGGCGACGTGGCGCGTACCTTCGCCCGCGCCATCATCATGCCCAATCTGGTTCCGCCGGTACGTACCGCCCATGAAGCCGAAGCCTACCGCGAGCGCATCCTCGCGGCGCGTCCTGCCGGCAGCCGTTTCGAGCCCCTGATGGTGCTGTACCTCACCGACCGCACCCGCCCCGAAGACATCCATGCGGCCAAGGCCAGCGGCATCGTGTTCGCTGCCAAGCTCTATCCGGCCGGCGCCACGACCAACTCCGACTCGGGCGTCACCAGCATCGACAACATCTTCCCGGCGATCGAAGCGCTGGCCGAAACCGGCCTGCCGCTGTTGGTGCATGGTGAAGTGACGCGCGCGGACATCGACGTGTTCGACCGCGAAAAACGCTTCATCGATGAGCATATGCGTCGCCTGGTCGAGCGCTTCCCGACGCTCAAGGTGGTGTTCGAGCACATCACCACCGCCGATGCCGCGCAATTCGTCAGCGAGGCCCCGGCCAACGTCGCGGCGACCATCACCGCGCAGCACCTGCTGTACAACCGCAACCACATGCTGGTCGGCGGCATTCGTCCACACTTCTATTGCCTGCCGATCCTCAAGCGCAATACGCACCAAGTGGCCCTGCTGGATGCGGCCACCAGCGGTAATCCGAAGTTCTTCCTCGGCACCGACTCGGCGCCACATGCCCAGCATGCCAAGGAAGCGGCCTGCGGTTGCGCCGGTTGCTACACCGCCTACGCGGCCATCGAGCTGTACGCCGAAGCCTTCGAGCAACGCAACGCCTTGGACAAGCTGGAGGGCTTCGCCAGCCTGCACGGTCCAGCGTTCTATGGCCTGCCGGCGAACACCGACCGCATCACGCTCATCCGTGAAGACTGGACCGCACCGACCAGCCTGCCGTTCGGCGATACCCAGGTGGTGCCGCTGCGTGCGGGTGAAACCCTGCGCTGGCGCCTGCTGGAGGACAACGTATGAGCGAAGACCTCTACGAAGACGATCAAGACTTGCCGTCCGGTGGCGGTTCGCGCCATCCCATGGCCGAGCGTTTTCGCGGCTACCTGCCGGTGGTGGTGGATGTCGAGACCGGCGGTTTCAACAGCGCCACCGACGCGCTGCTGGAAATTGCCGCCGTCACCATCGGCATGGACGAAAAGGGCTTCCTGTTCCCGGAACACACCTACTTCTTCCGTGTCGAGCCGTTCGAAGGCGCCAATATCGAGCCTGCTGCGCTGGAGTTCACCGGCATCAAGCTGGATCACCCGCTGCGCATGGCCGTGAGCGAGGAAAGCGCACTCACCGACATCTTCCGTGGTGTGCGCAAAGCGCTGAAGGCCAATGGCTGCAAGCGGGCGATCCTGGTCGGCCACAACAGCAGCTTCGACCTGGGCTTCCTCAACGCTGCGGTGGCGCGCAACGACCTCAAGCGCAACCCCTTCCACCCCTTCTCCAGCTTCGACACCGCCACGCTGGCCGGCTTGGCCTACGGTCAGACGGTACTGGCCAGAGCGTGCCAGAGCGCAGACATCGACTTCGACGGGCGCGAGGCGCACTCGGCGCGCTACGACACGGAGAAAACCGCTGAGCTGTTCTGCGGCATCGTCAACCGCTGGAAGGACATGGGCGGCTGGCGCGGCTGAGCAAGCGGCAAGCGTGGACACCGCCGTCCTGGCTTTTCTTGCCGCTTGTCGCTAAAACTCGACGCTCAAAAAAACCGGCCAGGAGGCCGGTTTTTTTTGCATCACACCGTATTACAGCTTGCCGGCGTTCTCGCTCAGGTAGGCCGCAACGCCTTCCGGCGAAGCATTCATGCCTTTGTCGCCTTTCTTCCAGTTGGCCGGGCAGACTTCGCCGTGCTCTTCGTGGAATTGCAGGGCGTCGACCAGGCGCAGCAGCTCGTCCATGTTACGGCCCAGCGGCAGGTCGTTGACGATCTGCGAACGGACCACGCCGTTCTTGTCGATCAGGAACGCACCACGGAAGGCCACGCCGCCTTCGGACTCGACGTCGTAGGCCTTGCAGATTTCGTGAGTGATGTCGGCAGCCAGGGTGTACTTCACTTGGCCGATGCCGCCGTTGTTGACCGGGGTGTTACGCCAGGCGTTGTGGGTGAAGTGCGAGTCGATCGACACGCCGATCACTTCTACGCCGCGGGCTTCGAAATCGGGAATGCGGTGGTCCAGGGCAATCAGCTCGGACGGGCAGACGAAGGTGAAGTCCAGCGGGTAGAAGAACACCAGGCCATACTTGCCTTTGATCGCCGAAGCCAGGTTGAAGCTGTCGACGATCTCGCCGTTGCCCAGCACGGCTGGAACGGTGAAGTCCGGGGCTTGTTTACCAACGAGTACGCTCATTCGTCATCTCCTGATGGGGGTGAAAACCGTTGCCCAGGCGAGTCGACTCGCCCGGCATCCTGCAAAGACCGACCATCATACACGGGATATCATGACAGGCCGAATCGGACCGCCGGTCGCGCGAAGATGAATCATTCTTCAAGTGCTTTGACAAGCATTCTCATTACCATTAGTCTCCAACGCATCGACTCACCCAGCGATGGTCAGACCCTATGTACGTATGTCTCTGCGTCGGCGTCACCGATGGACAGATCCGCGATGCGATCTACGAAGGATGCTGCAGCTACAAGGAAGTCCGTACCGCCACCAACGTGGCCAGCCAATGTGGTAAATGCGCCTGCCTGGCCAAGCAGGTGGTTCGTGAGACCCTCACCGAACTTCAGCTCGCCCAGCAGCCTGCACTGCCCTACCCCGTCGAATTCACCGCCGCTTAAAACACCCCCTTTCAAAGAACCGGACCTCGTGTCCGGTTTTTTTATGCCTGTAATTCAATAAGTTAGCCCACCAACGCGGTTCACAAACATTCTTATTCCTATTAATTTTCACTTATTATTCAACAACTTAGGTTTGACATAGAAAGTTGTCGGGCTCAGACTTCGCCTATTGGCTCACTTCTCAGGGCAGGAACCCGGACATGAAAGGCGACGTAAGCGTCATCCAGCATCTCAACAAGATCCTCGGAAACGAGCTGGTCGCGATCAACCAGTACTTCCTGCACGCGCGTATGTATGAAGACTGGGGCCTGAACGCGCTCGGCAAGCACGAGTACAAAGAGTCCATCGACGAGATGAAGCACGCTGATAAATTGATCAAGCGTATTCTCTTCCTCGAAGGCATTCCCAACGTTCAGGACCTGGGCAAACTGCTCATCGGCGAGCACACCC
This sequence comes from Pseudomonas sp. SC11, assembly GCF_047039205.1. Lineage (NCBI taxonomy): Bacteria > Pseudomonadati > Pseudomonadota > Gammaproteobacteria > Pseudomonadales > Pseudomonadaceae > Pseudomonas > Pseudomonas sp. SC11. The sequence goes on from NZ_CP178183.1 coordinate 4,213,311, forward strand.
GTGAAATGCTCGAGTGCGATCTGAAGATCGAAAACAAAGGCCTGATCGATCTGAAAGCCGCCATCGCCCACTGCGAAACCGCTGGTGACTTTGGCTCGCGCGACCTGCTCGAAGACATCCTCGAAGCCGAGGAAGAGCACATCGACTGGCTGGAAACCCAGTTGGGCCTGATCGACAAGATCGGCATCGAGAACTACCTGCAGTCGCAGATGGGCGAAGAGTAAGCCTGTACGCGCTTGCGGCCTCGCCAAGCAATCCAGATCAAACCGATGTCAGCCGATGACATCGGTTTTTTTATGCCTGTCGAGTTCTGCAGGCCCTCTGGCCCCTTCACTGACTGTGTCCCACCGAGTCATCAGCACCCTCGGAACTGCGGCACACGGCGAGCCAGAAAAGCACTGACACCCTCACGAAAATCGGCAGTTTTGGTCGCCGCGCAGAACGCTGCGCGCTCGCGCTGCAGATGCGCGCGCAATGCCTGCGCCGGCCCCCGCGTCAACGCTTTGTAGCTGCCGAAGGCCAGACTCGGCCCATTGAGGATCTCGTCGCACAAGGCCTGCAATCGCAGCTCGAGTTCGGCGGGCGCCACGCACCACTCCAGCATCCCCAGCGCGCAGGCATCGCGCGCACTCAACTCACCCTGGCCGACCATCAGTTTCATCGCCGCCCCGGCGCCGATACGCCTGGGTAGGAAATAGGTGCCGCCGCAATCCGGCGAAGCCGCGACCTTGTTATAGGCCAACAGTAGCCGAGTGTCTTCGGCGGCCAAGACCAGGTCGCAACCGAGCATCAGGCTCAGGCCGGCACCAGCGACCACGCCCTGCACGCAGGCCAGCACCAGCGCCGGCGTGCTGTGCAAGGCCAGGATCGCCGGATGCAGGTGATCGAGCAGTTGATCGACCACCCTGTCGGCCTGGTCGAAGTCGTCGGCGAAGCGCTGCAGGTTGCCGCCGGCCACGAACGCCCGTCCCGCACCGCGAATCACCACCAGGCGCAGCCCCGGCTCGGCCGTGGCGCGCAGTACCGCTACGCCGAAAGCCTCGGCCATGCCCACGTCGATGGCGTTCAACACCTCCGGACGATCGAACGTCAGCGTGGCGCAACGGGTGGCGGGGTCGAACACATAGTCAACATAGGGACGCATCGGCAGCACCTGAAGGCGGTTGTCTTGCCGCCACCCTAGCCTTGCCCGCCACCGCGTACCCCCGCCTTTAGTCTGGTTGTCCGCCTGCCGGATGCATTCGCCAGTGCATGGCCGCGTTTTAGTCCTTTGTGACGAAGCCCCGCAACGCGCGGCTGCGCCATAGTGGCCTCAAGCACGTCGCCCCTATCTCCACCAGAACAATAAATCGGAGAGCCTGCCAGTGTCAGTCCACGCCCCCACCCGCAGCACGACCGCCCCGCTCGTCAATGCCAGCGGCGCCGATATCCAGCGCGTGTTCGCCGCCCAGCGTGAAACCGCGCTGCACCTGCGCACCTCCACGGTCGAGGCGCGAATCGGCAAACTCAAGCGCCTGCGCGCGGCCATCGAGGCACGCCGCGACGCAATCATCCGCGCCGGCGCCCTGGATTTCGGCAAGCCCGACATCGAAGTGGAAATGACCGAACTGCTCACCGTCATCATGGAGATCAGCCACACCTGCAAGCACCTGCGCACATGGCTCAAGCCCAAGCGGATCGCCAGCACTGCGCTGATGCTCGGCACCCGCGCGTCGGTGCGCTACGAGCCACGCGGACGCTGCCTGATCATTTCGCCGTGGAACTACCCCATCACCCTGACCTTCGGCCCGCTGGTGCCGGCCATCGCCTCGGGCAACACGGTCATCATCAAGACCTCGGAGCTGACGCCGCATTTGTCTGCGGTAATGGTCGAGATCATTCGCAGCACCTTCGACGAGCGCGAAGTGGCCATTTTCGAAGGCGATGCCAGCGTCGCCAGCCAGTTGCTCGAGTTGCCGTTCGACCACAGCTTCTTCACCGGGTCGCCGGCCATCGGCAAGGTGGTCATGCGCGCCGCCGCCGAGCACCTGACCAGCGTCACGCTGGAGTTGGGCGGCAAGTCGCCGACCATCATCGACGCCACTGCCGACCTGGACATGGCGGTGAAAACCATCACCTGGGGCAAGTTTCTCAACGCCGGGCAGACCTGCATCGCCCCCGACCATATTTATGTCGCCAGCAGCGTCAAAGCGCGCTTCGTCAGCCTACTCAAACGCCACTTGAGCCATGTCTATGGCGAGGGTGAGCAGGCCCGTGGCGCGCCCTTCGCACGGATCGTCAACGAGCGCCATGCCAGTCGCATCAGCGGTCTGATCGACGACGCCGTTGCGCGCGGTGCCCAAGCCAGCTATGGCGCGCTGGCCGATCCCCAGGCGCGGTTCATCTCACCGACGCTGCTGGAAAACGTGCCGGACGATACACGCATCATGCAGGAAGAGATCTTCGGCCCGGTGCTGCCGATCATCGCGTTCGACACGCTGGACGAGGCCATCGCCCGCATCAACCAAGCCCCCAAACCGCTGGCGCTGTACATCTGGAGTAAGGACCGCCAGGCCATCGAGCACCTGCTGAACAACACCAGCGCTGGCGCGTCGTGCATCAACCACATCGCCGGGCATTTCCTGCACAACAACTTGCCCTTCGGCGGGGTGAACAACTCCGGCATGGGCAGCTATCACGCCGAGTGGGGCATCCGCGCCTTCTCCCACGAGCGCGCGATCCTGGAAAGCCGGGTAATGCTGTCGAGCCTGTTCTTCCCGCCCTACACCCAGACCACACGCCGGATCCTGCGCTGGCTGTTCAAGTTCTTCTGACCCTGACCAAGGAAGCTGCCATGAAGATTGTCGCTGCGGTCATCCGCCCCGCCAGCCCGGCGTTCAGCCTGGAAACCCTCGAACTGGACGAACCCCGAGACGATGAAGTGCTGGTACGGGTCGTCAGTGTCGGCATCTGTCACACCGACCTGGTCGCCGCCGCCGGCGTGCTGCCGATCCAGCCACCGGCCGTGCTGGGCCATGAAGGGGCCGGCGTGGTGTTGAGGACCGGAGCCCGGGTCACTCACGTGCAACCCGGCGACCCGGTCGCCATCAGTTTCAGTGCCTGCGGCCAGTGCCCTCGCTGCCAGCGCCATGATCCGTCGTACTGCCACGCCTTCGGTCTGCTCAATTTCACCGGCATGCGCGAGGGCGGCAGCAACCTGCACGATGCCCAGGGGCATCCGGTGGCAGGCAATTTCTTCGGCCAGTCGTCGTTCGCCAACCACTGCATCGCCAACGCGCGCAACGTGGTCAAGGTGCCCGAGGACATGCCGCTGGCGCTGGTGAGCCCGCTGGGATGCGGTATCCAGACCGGCTTTGGCAGCATCGCCCGCGCGTTGGCCTGCGAAGCCGGCTCCTCACTGCTGGTGCTCGGCGGTGGCGCGGTCGGACTGGCGGCGGTCATGGCGGCGAAGCTGCGCGGCTGCCGCCACATCATCGTCAGCGAACCCCACGCCGCCCGCCGTGCCCTGGCTCTGGAACTGGGCGCGACCTTGACCCTCGACCCGCTGAACGAAGCCCTCGAGGACAGTGTGCGGCGCACACTGCCCAGCGGCGTCGACTACCTCTTCGACACCTCGGGCATCGCTGCTGCCCTGGAAGCCGCCTGCCGCTGCCTGGCACCGCGCGCCAGCGTCGGCCTGGTCGGCGTGCCCCAGGCCTGGGAGCAGAAACTGCCGGGCACGCTCGCCGAACTGGTACAGAACGGCACGGTTTTCAAAGGCATCATCGAAGGCGACAGCGATCCGCAGACGTCGATTCCGGAACTGATCGCCTTGTACCAGGCCGGGCAACTGCCGATCGACAAGCTGGTCACCACCTTCCCCTTCGCCCAGATCAACGAGGCCATCGCCGCCCAGCATGCCGGCACCTGCGTCAAGCCAGTACTGCTGATGGACTGATCGCCTTTCGTCTGCGTTTTTTCGAGGAACCGCTGCATGGCCACTTCCCTGCTCCGCCACCCCGGCTACCACGCCCAGCTCGCACCCGAGCGCCCGGCAGTGGTGATGGCCGAAACCGGCGTCTCGCTCACCTACCGGGCGCTGGATGCCTTCGCCAATCGTCTCGCCCGCCTGTATCACAGCCTGGGCCTGGGCTACGGCGACCACGTCGCCTATCAGTTGGAGAACCGCGTCGAATGCCCGGCCCTGCAATGGGGCGCGCACTATGCCGGCTTGTACTACACCTTCCTCAGCACCCGTCTGACCCCGGCGGAGACGGTCTACATCGTCGAGAATTGCGACGCCACGGTGCTGGTCCTCAGCGCCCGCTGTGCCACTGCGGCGCTGCTCGCCGCGCTGTCCGAACTGCCCTCGCCGCCCCAGGTGTTCATTCTCGAAGCGCCCTGCGAAGGTCGTCCGGCGTTGCTCGAGACCTTGCAGACGTACCTGGCCACGCCGCTGGAGGACGCCCGCGAGGGCAGTGAGATGCTCTATTCCTCGGGCACTACCGGACGTCCCAAGGGCGTCAAGCCGGCCCTCACCGGCAAGCCCCTGGGCAGCACCGAGATCATTGCCCAGCAACTGGAAAAGGCCTTCGCCGTGGACGAGCGCTGCGTCTACCTGTCGCCTGCCCCCTACTACCACGCAGCACCGTTGAAGTGGGTGCGCGGCGTGCATGTGCTGGGCGGCACGGCGGTGCTGATGGAGAAATTCGAGGCGCAGAACGCGCTGGCGGCCATCGAGACCCATCGGGTCAGCCATAGTCAGTGGGTGCCGACCATGTTCCATCGCCTGCTCAACCTGCCAGTGCCGCTTCGCCAGCGTTACGACCTGAGCAGCCAGCGAGTGGTGGTGCACGCCGCCGCGCCCTGCCCCATAGCCACCAAGCAAGCGATGATCGACTGGTGGGGACCGATTCTCTATGAGTACTACGGCAGTACCGAACAGATCGGCATGACCATGTCCAACACCCACGACTGGCTCGCGCACCCCGGCACGGTCGGACGGGCCATCTACGGTCGGCTGCACATCCTCGACGAAAGCGGACGCAGCCTGCCTGCCGGAGAAGATGGTCTGGTGTATTTCTCCGACAGCCTGCCGTTCTCCTACCACAAGGATCCGGCCAAGACCGCCGAAGCCTACAATGACCGGGGCTGGGCGTGCGTCGGCGACATCGGCCACCTCGACGAAGAAGGCTTTCTCTACCTCACCGACCGTCAGAGCAACATGATCATTTCCGGCGGGGTCAACGTGTACCCCCAGGAAACCGAGAATGTGCTGGTCAGCCACCCGCTGGTGCTCGACGCCGCTGTCATCGGCATTCCCGACCCCGACCTGGGCGAGTCGGTGCATGCGTTGATCCAACTGCACGACACAAGCCTGGCCAACGACGCCCTGGCCACCACGCTCCTGCAGTTCTGTCGTGAGCACCTGTCATCGATCAAGTGTCCGCGCAGCCTCGAGTTTCGCCAGGAGTTGCCGCGCGAACCCACCGGTAAGTTGCTCAAGCGTCTGCTGCGGGTCGAGCGGCCCAACGCCAGCGACCAGGAGGTCTGCGCATGAACGCCACCTGCATCATCGTCGGCGCCAGCCACGCCGGCATCCACTTGGCAGTCGGCCTGCGCCAGGAAGGCTGGCCAGGCCGTGTGCTGTTGATCGGTGACGAACCGGGCCTGCCCTACCACCGCCCGCCGTTGTCCAAGGCCTACCTCAAGGGCGACAGCGAGCTGGCGATCATCCATCCGCAGGCGAGCCTGGACAAACACGCCATCGAACTGCTGAGCAACACCCGCGTCACCCACATCGACCGCCAGACCCGCCACGTGGTGCTGTCCGACCACACCCGCCTGGCCTACGACAAGCTGGCGCTGTGCACCGGTGCCCGCCTGCGCCGACTGCCGCTCAAAGGCTCGAACCTGCGTGGCGTGCACTACCTGCGCGACCTGGCCGATGCCGATCGGCTGCGTGCCGAACTGCCCACCGCCCGCAACGCCGTGATCATCGGCGCCGGTTACATCGGTCTGGAAACGGCGGCCAGTCTGCGCCAAGCGGGACTGCACGTGCAGGTGCTGGAGGCGGCGCCGCGCATCCTCGGACGCAGTGTCGACGCGCCGGTCTCAGCCTTCTTCCAGGCCCTGCACGCCGCCCACGGCGTGACCATCGAGACAGGCTGCCACGTGAGCGAACTGCTCGGTCACGACGCCGTTACCGGGGTGCTGTGCAGCGATGGCCGACGCCTGGACGCAGACCTGGTGGTGATCGGCATCGGCGTACAGCCCAACACCGAACTGGCCGAGGCCGCGGGGCTGGAGGTCGAAGACGGCATCCTGGTGGATGCGCACTGCCGCACCCGCGATCCGCACATCGTCGCCGCTGGCGACTGCACCCGCTTTCCCAGCCACCACCTGCAGCGTCACGTGCGCCTGGAATGCCTAGCCAACGCCAGCGACCAAGCCAGGGTCGCAGCAGGAACCCTCTGCGGCGTGCAAAAGCGCCATGATGCGTTGCCTTGGTTCTGGTCCGATCAATACGCCACCCGCCTGCAGATCGCAGGCATGGCAGATGGCTATGATCACGTGATACAACGGGGCGCCATGGACAGCGGCAGTTTCTGTCGTTTCTACCTCAAGGGCGAACGGATGCTCAGCGCGCTGTGCGTCAACCAGGCGAAGGCGTTCATCGCCGGCAAGCGGCTGATCGCCAGCGGCCTGCCGATCGATACGCAGAAGCTGGCCGATGAAGAGTTCGACATCGCTGCGCTCGGGCCTGGATTACCGGCCTGAGCGCGTTCGCCCAGTGGCGCAGGGACGCGCGTGGACCCACCCAAACCGAGAGCCTTGACCACCCCTCCAACTTCGAAAAGAACAACAACGATGAAGACGTGCTCGCTGCCTCAGGATTACCCGCCTGCGGGCTTCATCCCGCGCCATCTCTACCCGCGATTGCTCGATTCGCTGGTGTCGCAGCGCCTGACCTTGCTGTGCGCCCCTGGCGGCTACGGCAAGAGCGTGGCCATGGCCTACTGCATGCAGCACGTGCGGCAGACGTCGGCCCATGGCCTGTGGGTTTCGCCCGAACACACCGACGCCTCGAGCGCACACGCCTTGCTGCAGGCGCTCTGCGCTCAGTTGCCGGGCGTTCACGCCACGCCCGAGGCCCTGCTGCAGCACTTCACCGAACTCAAGGGCCACTGGGTCGTGTTCCTCGATGGCTACGAACAGCTGCAAAACCCGACCAACGATGCCCTGCTCGAGCGCCTGCTGGCACTCCCCCAGCCTCGCCTGCACATCGCCCTGGCCAGCCGCGAGCACCCAGCGGTGAAACTGTCCTGGCTCGAAGGGCGCGGCCAAGTGCACTGGCTCGGCAGCGCCGAGTTGGCATTCAGCGCCGACGAAAGCGCGCTGCTGCTCGGCCAACTGCCCGCTCGCCAGCGCACCCACCTGCACCAGTTGAGCGAAGGCTGGCCGCTGGCCGTCGGGCTGTGCCGCACGCTGGCCCAGGATGTCCGGCGCTCCGCCGAACTGGCCGGCTTCGGCGCCCGTGACCGCTACCTGCGCGATTTCTTCGAAGAGCAGGTGTTATCGCGCCTGACCCCGGCGCAGCAGCAATTTCTGGCGGACTTCGCCGTGCTGGGCAGTGCCGGTGTCGCCCTGTGCGATGAGGTGTTGCAACGCCGTGACAGCCAGGCGCAGCTACAAGCCCTGTACCGCATGCGCGCCTTCATCGAGCCCACCGACCGCAACCTCGACGACTACCGACTGCATCCGCTGTTGCGCGCCGTGCTGCTCGAACGCAACGCAGAACCGGGGCACACCCGTCGACTGTTGATCCGCGCTACCCGCGCCGCGCTGCGCCAGCAACAGTATCGGCGCGCGGCGGACTACGCCAGGGCCAGTGCCCAGCCGCGCATCGCTCGCCTGGTGATCAGCCGGACCAGCGAGATTCTGGTGCGCAACCTGGGGGAACTGCCGACCCTGGTGGAGTGGACCCGTGACATGCCGGTGAGCAGCCTGTCCGGCTGGAACGAACTGGTCTACTGGTCCACCTGGTCGCTGGCATTCTCCTATTGCTGGCCGCAAGCGCACGAGCGCGTGCGGCAATTGCGGGCGGCGCTGCAGCAGGACGCCGAGCTGACGCCCCAGGTGCGCCGTGCGCACGAGTCGAAGCTGGACCTGCTCGACACAGTGCTGGCGGTGTTCGAAGATACCACTGACGGCGTCGCCCAGCGCTCGCTCGACTGGCTGACGCGCCACGCCGACGCCGACGCCTTCGACATCGCCGTGATCGCCAGTGCCCGCCTGCTCGCCTGCAAGCTCGAAGCCGACTGCCTTGGCGCTACCGCCGCCAGCCTGCGGGCAGTGTCGGCGATCCAACGCTCAGGCAGCGTCTACGGCAAGATCTGGGTCAACCTGCTCAATGCGCTCTACCAACTGGAGTTCGGTGACCACCAGCATGCCCGGCTGCTACTCGAAGAGCAGTTCTTCAGTGCCGCCGGGCAGATCGGCGAGCATTCGGCGATCCTCTCGACCTGTGCCCTGCTCCTGGCGCGTATCGCCCATGAACGCGACGAACTGGGTGTGGCCAGCGACTACCTGGACATCGGCTACCGGCACATCGGCAGTCACGGCCTGATCGAGACCGCGATTTCGGGCATTGCCGTGCGTGCCCGTCTGGCAGCACGGGCGGGCATTGGCGAAGCGCTGCAGGTGCTCGATGAGGCGCAGAGCATCACGGCGGTCTATCCGCCGCGCCTGGAAACCCTGGTGCAGCAGACGCGCATCGAGTTGCTGCTGGACCACGGCCGCACCCGCGAGGCACTGGTGGCCGCGCAGGCGCTCGAAGTGTTGCAGGAGCAGCCCGAGCACCACGACACGCGTCGGGTGCCGTGCGTCAATCAGGGTTACATCGAGCTGCTGCTCAGTTGTGCGCGGGAAGATCTGCACAAGGCTGGCCAGCAGTGCCTCGCGCTATTGAGCACGCCGGCCGTGCAGTGCCAACCACCGCTGCATTGCCGTGTGCTGATCGTGCGCAGCGCACAACTGGAGCGCACACAGGACTGCGGCCAAGCGCTGCAGACGCTATGCCGCGCGCTGTCGCTGGCCAGCGAGCACGGTCTGTACAGGGTCTTTCTGGACCTGCGCCGCTTTTGCGAACCGCTGCTACGCAAGCTGCGCAGCACCGCGGCCTCAGTACCGCTGTCGCCCAGTGCCGAGGCGCTGTTCGAGCGTCTGTGCCAGGCGCTGGCACTGCCCAGTCAGCCGAAAAGCCCCGCCGCCCTCCCCGAGCCCTTGTCGCGACGCGAACTGGAACTGCTGGCGCTGCTCGACTCGGGCATGACCTACCAGCAGATCGCCGACCAGGTGTTCATCTCCCTGGCCACGGTCAAATGGCATGTCTACAACATCTACGGCAAGCTCGGCGTGAAGAACCGCTCCGGTGCGCTGGTCGCCGCCCACCAGTTGCAGTTGCTCAGCCGCCCGCATTGAGCGTCCCCGCCATGCGCACGCACGGCGGCATCCTCTGCCCATCGGCAAACCAGACTTTTTCCTAGTCTCGACAGCCATCGCCAGTGCCACAGTGAAGCCACAACAACAACATCGGCATTCGCCGTGGAGGCAGCATGAGCACCGCGACCCAGACGGATAATCCCTTGCGCAACTTGATCACCGCGCCGCTGCTGGCCTGGCCCACCTTGCTGCTATTCTTCGCCGCACTCGGCGTGCTGGGCCTGGTGGACTACCACGCCGTCAAGGGCAACATGCCCTTGTGGGTCGGTACCGTGATCAACGGCGTGACCATCTACCTGCTGTTCAGCTGCGTGCACGACGCCTCCCATGGCGCCATGTCCCGCATCAAGTGGATCAACGAACTGCCCGGCCACATCGGCATGATCTTCTTCGGGCCCATCGCGCCGTTCAACGTTGCCCGCTTCATCCACATGCAACACCACCGTTTCACCAACGACCTCAGCCAGGACCCGGATCATTTCGGGCACAAGATGGACTGGCTGTTCCCCTTGCGCTGGAGCAACTTCGACTATTTCTACACCCAGTATTTCTTCATGCGCGCCCCGGCGGCCATGCGCAAGAAGCTGCTGCCACGCCTGCTCATCCACTTCGCCGTGATCATCGCCGCACTGGTCGGCCTGACCGTCGCAGGCTACGGCCTGGAAGCGCTGATGCTGTGGATTCTCCCGACGCGCATCAGCTCGTTCCTGTTCGTCATGGCCTTCGTCTACCTGCCCCATGAACCGTTCCAGACCACCGCCAAGCAGAACGAGTACCGCGCCTCGAACATCCGCCCCGGCGCCGAATGGCTGCTGACACCATTGTTGGCCTACCAGAACTACCACCTGATGCATCACCTGTACCCCACCGCGCCGTTCTACAACATGATCAAACTGTGGGAGCTCAAGCACGCCGAGCACATGGCCAACTCGCCCCTGGTGGTCAAGACCTTCGGCCTGCAGCCAGTCGATGGACAGCCCCACGACCGGGGGGATGCCGCATGAAGCGCTGGCAATGCCGCTACTGCTCGTTCATCTACGACGAGGCCCTTGGACTGCCTGCCGACGGCATCGCGCCCGGTACGCCGCTCAGCGAGGTACCCGATGACTGGATGTGCCCGGACTGCGGCGCGACCAAGGTCGATTTCGACCCAATCTGACAGTTGGCCCGGCCTGCGACGGCATCGCACGCGTGCAGCCCGGTCCAACGCCACCAGCGTCCCTGCGGCCCGGTCGGCTGCGGGGATGAGGAGTCGCTGATGAACCACCCCGCCCCCCTGCCCGGCGCACCCTTGATCTTGTCCAAGCTGCGTGCGCCACCGCGGCCCGACCAGCAGGAGCCACGGCTCGACCTGCTCGAACGCCTCGCCCATCGCGCACCGCGCAAACTGGTACTGGTGCATGCACCGGCCGGATTCGGCAAGACCACCCTGCTGCTGCAATACTTCGAAGCCTGCGCGCGCGACAAGCGGCGTACCCTGTGGCTGAGCCTGGACAGCGCCGACAACGACCTGGAGCGTTTCGTGCGCCACCTGCAAGCCGGGTGGGGTAGCCACCGCCAGAGCGGTACACGCACTGCCGGGCTGATCGAGCAACTGGCGCTGTGCCAGGAGCCGTTCTCGCTGTTTCTCGACGAGCTCGAAGTGCTCGACTCCCCGGATGTACTGGCACTGCTGCAACAGATGCTCGAATACCTGCCCGCCCAAGGCGAGCTGGTGGTCAGCACCCGGCGCATCCCGCCGCTGCGCCTGGCCACCTTGCGCGCCCATGGGCAATTGCTTGAAATCGGTCGCGAACACCTGTGCCTGAGCCTTGAAGAAACCACGCGCCTGCTTCACGCCCGACTGGCCCGAACGCTCAGCGAGCAGGACATCCAACTGCTGCATGCCCGCAGCGAAGGCTGGGTCGCCGCCATCCAACTGCTGACCCTGTCGCTGCCGTGCCACAACGACCCCGCAGCGCTGCTGGCGCATTTCTCCGGCAGCCACTGCGATCTGGCCCACTATCTGACCGAGGACATCCTGCACCGCCTGGAGCCATCGGTGCAGGAATTCCTGCTCGCCAGCAGCGTGTTCGATCGCTTCGACGCCGCCGCCTGCGACTGGCTGCTGCAACGCCATGACAGCCAGGCCATGCTTGACCGGCTGCTGCGCGACAACCTGTTCCTGGTGCCGCTGGACAGCCAGGGCAGCGACTACCGTTACCACAGTCTGTTCGTCAGTTACCTGCGCAACCAGGCGGTGCGGCGTGGCGCTGATCGCTACCAACACCTGCACCGCAGGGCCGCGCAGTGGTATTTGCAGCAAGATCGCCCCATCCGCGCCATCGATCACTGGCTGCTGGCGGACGACACCGCAGCGGCCCTGGCCCTGCTGGAGGTGCATTCGCAGAGCCTGCTCGAGGCGGGTCGGGTACGCCGCCTGCTGCGCTGGTTCGACCAGATTGCGCCGCAGTGGCTGGTCCCTCATCCACGCCTGCGCCAAGCCCTGGCCTGGGCCCTGATTCTCAATCGGCGCTACGCGCAGGCATTGCCGCACATCGAGGCGATCAAACGCCAGGGGCCGGACGGCGCCGTGCAGGCCCGCACGTTGGAATGCCTGGTTCTGGCGCTGAGCGATCAGGTCGATGCCTGCTTCCAGGCCTGCAGCGCGCACCTGCCGCACGTGCCCACCGACGCACCGCTGCAACACGGGATCCTGGTGAGCATCCTCTGCCATCACCTGATCGCCGCCAATCGCTACGAGCAGGCGCGCGACCTGACCAACCAGGTCATCAACGAACAACGGCAGATCAGCCAGACCTTCATCCGGGCCATCAACGACTACAACGAGGGCTGTATCGACCTGCTTCAGGGGCGCCTGCTGCAAGCCCAGGTCCGCCTGCAGACCAGCTACCGGGCCTCGTGGCGCGACGGTCGCCAGGGCGCCCCAGGCGGGCGGGCGATGATCGGCGTGCCGCTGGCCGAAGTGCTTTACGAGATGAACCGTCTCGACCCGGCGCGGCGCCTGATTGGCGAGTGCCTGCCCTACGCCCGGCACAACGGTCATGTCGATGCGCTGATCCTGTCTTACCTGCTGCTTTCACGCCTGGCCGCCTGCGACGACGACCGGGAAACGGCGCTGCGCCATCTCACCGAACTGGAAAACATCGGCCTGGACTTGAACCTGCCTAGGGTGCGCGCCAGCGCACGTCTGGAACAGGCACGGCTGCATTGCCTGCAAGGCGATCTGTACCTGAGCGAGCGGATCGTGCGCGAGGTCGAGGCCATGCCGCTGTGGCAGGCCCTGGCCGGCTACACCCTGCCAGCCCAGGACATCGAGACGCCGCAACTGATGCGCTGGCGCCTGGCGATCCTCACCGGCCGCGCAGACGAGGCCGAACCGTGCCTGCGCGACGCCTGCCAGCAGGCCCGTCAGCACCTGCGCCTGCGCCGTTGCCTGAAGCTGACCCTGTTGCTGGCCATGGCCCTGCAGGCCCAGGACAAACGCCAAGCGGCGCTGCAGAAGCTCACCGAGGCGCTGAAGATCGCCAGCGACGAGGGTTTCGTGCGCAGTTTCCTCGACGAAGGCGAGCCGCTGTTCGCCGTGCTGCGCCTGTGGCACTGCCGGCATCGACAGGCAGCGCTGCCCGAAGGCGTCAATCGCGGTTTCGTCGAGCACCTGATTCGCCACATCGGTGAAACGCCGAACTCGCCTGCGGCGTCGCCATCGGCGCCGAGCGAGCGTCTGATCGAGCCGTTGAGCAAGCGCGAACTGCAAGTGCTGCATTACATCGCCGAAGGCCTGCGCAATCGTGAGATCGCCGAGCGCATCTTTCTTTCCGAAACCACCATCAAGGCGCACCTGCGGCGCATCCATGCCAAGCTCGATGCCCACTCCCGTACCCAGGCGGTGGCCATCGCCCGCCGCCAAGGCTGGCTGTAAGCCGCTGCTGAGCGGCTGCGCAAACGACAACCGGCCCCTTGGGGCCGGCGCTCAGTGGCTCAGCGGCGTTAGCGGGGGGCCATGCGCAGCGCTCCATCCAGGCGAATGGTCTCGCCATTGAGCATGACGTTTTCGATGATGTGTCGGGCCAGTTGCGCGAACTCCTCGGGCTGGCCCAGCCGCGAAGGAAACGGCACCTGGTCGCCCAGCGCCTGGCGCGCGGGCTCCGGCAGCATGTCGAGAATGGGCGTGGCGAACAGGCCGGGGGCGATGGTGCAGACACGGATGCCGCTACGCGCCAGTTCACGGGCGACCGGCAGCGTCAGGCTGACCACGCCACCCTTGGATGCGGCGTAGGCCGCTTGGCCGATCTGGCCTTCGAAGGCGGCGATCGAGGCGGTGTTGATCAGTACGCCACGCTCGCCCTCCGGGCTTGGCGGATTGCGGCTCATGTAATCGGCCGCCAGTCGGATCACGTTGAAGGTGCCGATCAGGTTGACCTCCAGCACCTTGCGAAAACTGTCCAGACGATGCGGCCGTTCCTTGCCCAGCACTTTTTCCGGATTGCCGATACCTGCGCAACTGATCGCCCCGTGCAAACCGGCGAAGCGCTCGTCGGCCAGGCGGATCGCTGCCTGCACATCATCTTCGCAGGTCACGTCGACGCGAATGAAAGCGCTACGCTCGCCGAGACGGTCGGCCAGGGCCGCACCGCGCTCGCTGTTCATGTCCGCCAGCACCACCCGGGCACCGGCACCGATCAAGTGCTCGGCGGTGGCGGCACCGAGTCCGGAGGCGGCGCCGGTCACCAGGAAAACCTTGTCTTGAATGTGCATGTTCGCTCCTCGCCGGCCGCAGCCGATCACGTTCAGAAGAATCGACCTTCCAGCTCGCAGAGACGCTGTAGCCCGGCCGGGATGGCCAGACCGGCGTCGCGTGCCCACTCGGCCACCTGCCGTGGCCCCAGCCAGTCGATGTATTTCAGCGGCCCGCCGAGGTGGCGCGGGAAACCCAGCCCCAGGGTGACGGCGGTGTCCAACTGCGCGGGGCTTTCCACCACGCCCTCATCCAGGCAATGCACGGCTTCGAGCAGCAACGGCAACATCAACTGACGCACGATCCGTTCGTCGCTAACCGTGAGGCGGGGCGCTGGCAGGCCCAGCACCTCATACAGGTCGGCGCTCGGCGTGTGCTGCGCGCGGTCACTGGCGTGCGGCGTATGGCAATAAAACCCGACGCCGTTCTTGTGCCCCAACCGGCCAGCGGCGACCAGCGCATACAAGTGCTCGCTGAGGTGGGCGTCCATGCGCTGGGGATAGGCGGCGCCGATGGTGCGAAACACATGCGCCGCTGTGTCCAGGCCGACCACATCGTTCAGATAGGCCGGCCCCATCGGCCAGCCGAAACGCTCCATGGCCTGGTCGATCTGCACGAAGTCCACCCCTGCCTCCAGCACGCTCAAGAAGGCGAGCATGTAGGGCGTGAGCAGGCGATTGACCAGAAAGCCTGGGCAGTCGCTGACCACGATGGGGGTCTTGCCCAGCGCCAGCACGTACTGCACCGCTGTCGCCAGACTGGTCGCGTCGCTCTGCGTGCCACGCACCACTTCCACCAGCGGCATCTGTGGCACAGGGTTGAAGAAATGCAGGCCGACCAGCCGTTGCGGGTGCTGCAGCACGTCGGCCAGTGCGCTCAGGCATAGGGACGAGGTGTTGCTGGCGATCACCGTGTCTGCGGCCACCTGTTGCTCCAGCGCGGCCAGCACGCTGCGCTTGACGTCCAGGCGCTCGGTGACGGCCTCGATCGCCAACTGCACCTGATCGAAACCTTCATAGGCCAGTAGCGGGGTGATCCGCGCCGTGACAGCTGCCGCCCCGGCCGGATCCAACTGCCCCGCGACCACGCGCTTGTCGAGCAACCGACGCACCTCGGCCATGGCCGTCTGCAACGCCGGCAGTTGCACGTCCTTGAGCGTCACCTCAAGGCCGGCCAGCGCCGTACCGTAGGCGATGCCGCCGCCCATGATGCCGGCACCCAGCACCGCGCAGCGCGTCACCGGGCGACCCCCGGCGCGCCATTGGCGGATCTGCTTCTTCAGGGCCTGGCCATTGAGAAAGGCTTGCACCAGGCTTGCCGCCGCTTGCGTCAGGGCCACACGGGCGAAGGTGCGTGTCTCGTGCTTCAACGCCTGCTCGGCGTCCAGCGGCGCGGCCGTCTGCAACAGTTGCAGGGCGAGGATTGCCGCCGGCTGGTGCTCGCTGCCGGCGCGCGCGCGTAGCCTCTCGAGCGTCGCCGAGATGAGCGACGTATCGCCAGCCACCGCGCCTTGCCTGCGCTGGCGCAGCGTACGCCAGTCGAGCGCGCCATCGACGGCGCGGCGCAGCAGCTCCAGCCCGGTGTCACGCAGATGCGCAGGCTCGGCCGTGGCATCGACCACACCCGCCTCCCGTGCCGCGTGAGCCCCGACCGAGCACCCGGAGGTGATCCAGTGCACCGTGGTCGCCATGCCCGCAAGCCGTGGCAGGCGCACCGTGCCACCGAAGCCTGGAATCAGACCAAGCTTGACTTCCGGCAAGCCAATGGCAGCGGTGCTCGCCTGCACCCGCAGGTCGGTGCACAGCGCCAACTCCAAGCCGCCGCCAAGGGCATAGCCATTGATCAGCGACAGCGTCGGTAGCGGGAGATTCTGCAGTGCCAGGAACGTCTGGTTGGAATGGCCGACGTCGGCGCAGATCGCGTCGGCGTCGAGGGCGAACAATTGGGCGAACTCGGTGATGTCGGCACCGACCACGAACGCGTCCTTGGCACTGCTGAGCAACAACCCACGCACCTGCTCGGCGGCGGCGATGAGGGCCAAGGCGTCACCCAGCTCGCGCACGGTGAGCTTGTCCAGCTTGTTCACGGCCTCATCCTGGCGGTCGAAGCACAACTCGACCAAGCCGCCGTCCAGTGCGTGCACCGCGAGCGTTTTACCCCGGTACATGGGCGTACTCCTCACTGACCTGATAGCTCGTGGCCAGGCGCAGGCTCTGCCGGCATTCCTCAACCATGCGTTGCAGTAATTGCGCACAGGTCGGGATGTCGTCGATCAGCCCGACCACCTGCCCGGCCCACACCAACCCGGCCTGCAGGTCGCCGGTTTCCAAGGCGGTGCGGCCTTTGTGGCCGGCGACCAGGTGCTGGATGTCCTTGAATTCACAGCCGCCAGGACGCCGTTCGATACCGACCACCTCGTCGGAAACCGGCGTCTTGAGCACCCGTCCGCTGTTGTGCAGGGTGCGGAAAATCAGGTTGGTTTCCCGTTCGCTGGCCCCCACCAGGGCCTGCTTGATGGCCGGATGGATGGGCGCCTCGACCGTCGCGCAGAAGCGCGTACCCATGTTGATGCCCTCGGCGCCCAAGGCCAGCGCTGCGGCCAAACCGCGTCCGTCGGCAATGCCGCCCGAGGCGATCACCGGAATGGTCAGCGCCCGCGCTGCCAGCGGAATCAGCACCAGCCCGCCGACATCGTCCTCGCCGGGGTGGCCGGCGCACTCGAAGCCGTCGATGGACACCACGTCCACACCGTTGCGCTCGGCCGACAGGGCGTGGCGCACCGAGGTGCACTTGTGCAGGATGCGCACGCCATGCTGTTTGAAGCGGGCGATGAAGGCCGTCGGGCTGTTGCCGGCGGTCTCCACCACCTTGACCCCGCTGTCGATGATGGCTTCGACGTACTCGGCATAAGGCGGCGGGTTCACCGAAGGCAGGATGGTGAGGTTCACGCCGAAGGGTTTGTCGGTCAGCCTGCGGGTGCGCTGGATTTCCTCGCGCAGCGCCGCCGGCGTCGGCTGGGTAAGCCCGGTGAGCATGCCCAGGCCACCAGCATTGGACACGGCCGCCGCCATCTCGGCCCGGCCGACCCACTGCATGCCACCCTGGACGATCGGCAGTTCGATACCCAGCAATTCGGTGATTCGCGTCTTCATGGCAGGCTCCTCACAGGCGCTCGACGATGGTGACGTTGGCCATGCCACCGCCCTCGCACATGGTCTGCAACCCATAGCGCTTGCCGCGCAGGTGCAGGGCGTTGATCAACGTGGTCATCAGCTTGGTGCCGGAAGCCCCCAGCGGATGGCCCAGGGCGATGGCGCCGCCATGCACGTTGAGCCGTGCCGGATCGGCATCCAGGGCCTTGAGCCAGGCCAGCGGCACCGGCGCGAAGGCTTCGTTGACCTCGTACAGGTCGATGTCGTCGATGCGCATCCCGGATTTCTCCAGTGCCCGCAGGGTGGCCGGTACCGGCGCCTCGAGCATGATCACCGGGTCATGGCCGAGCACAGTCATGTGATGAATGCGCGCCAGCGGCTCGACGCCGAGCAGCTTCAGTCCGCGCTCGTTGACCACCATGACCCCGGAGGCGCCATCGCAGACCTGACTGGCATTGGCGGCGGAGATCACGCCGTCTTCGTGCAGCAGCTTGACGCTGGCGATGCCCTCGAGCGTAGCGTCGAAACGGATGCCCTCGTCGATGCGATGCAGCGCGTCCTGCGCACCGCCCTCGACAGTACGCACCGGCAATGGCAACACTTCGTTGTCGAACACCCCGGCCGCAACCGCCTGCGCTGCCAGCTGATGACTGCGCAGGGCGAAGCGGTCGAGGTCGTCACGGCTGAAGTGGTACTTGCGGGCCATCTGCTCGGCGCCGCTGAACTGGCTGAAGCGCACGCCCGGATAACGCGCCTGCATCGCCGGTCCGACGTACAGGCCATAGCCGTGCTCGTGCGCCAGGGTGCTGGGCAGGAACATCGGCACCCGGGTCATGCTTTCCACGCCGGCGGCGATGACGATGTCCTGGGTGCCGGACATCACCGCTTGCGCGGCGAAATGCAGCGCCTGCTGGGACGAGCCGCACTGCCGGTCCAGGCTGGTGCCGGGCACGCTTTCGGGCAGCACCGACGACATGACGGCATTGCGGGCGATGTTGTTGGACTGCTCGCCGATCTGGCTGACGCAGCCGACGATGACGTCGTCGATACGCAACGGATCGACATCCACGCGGGCCACCAGCTCATTGAGCACCTGGGCGCAGAGGTCTGCAGGATGCCACCCGGACAGGTGGCCCTTGCGCTTGCCTCCCGCGGTACGAACGGCTGCAACGATATAGGCTTGGCTCATGGCTGTTTTCCTCATCCCGAACGGATTACCCGCGTGCTCGGCAGGTGTCTTGATGCGCAGTGGCGCGTTGCATCACAGCCTAGGAGCTCGCCGCGGGCGCCGCGCCGTTCGTTAGGACTAATCTGCGCCCCGCCGCGCGAACGGGCATCGGCCCGGCAAATTAGTCCGTTCGGACCCATCCACCCACGTGGCAAACGCCTAGCATCGCTCCAGCGCCCTGTGTGCAGGGATCAGGGACTCCAGAACAACAACAAGAGCGATCACACACGATGAACACCACACACGCTGCTTTTCGTTTCTGCGCGCTGGCACTGCCAGTTGTGGCACTGGTCGCCTCGCCGGTCCAGGCCGAGCCAGGCCATTGGTGGCTGCGCACCGGCCCGGCTTTCGTCGACTTCAAGAACGACGTGACGCTCAAGGCGCCCTTGCTTGGAGGCGAGATTCCGGGAGCTGGCGCGCAGGTGAAGGACAACGTCACTGTGGCGGCCGAGATCGGCTACAGCTTCGACGAACACTGGGCGTTGGGACTGACCATCGGCTATCCGCCCACCACCGAACTCAAGGCGCGCGGTTCGCTGCAGGGGCTGGGCAAGCTAGGCAGTATCACCTACGGTCCGGCGGCATTGACCGCGCAATACCGCTTCACCCAGTTCGGCCGCTTCCAGCCCTATGTGGGTGCGGGGTGGTCCTACATGCTGGTGCTCGACTCCAAGGACAAGGCGGTGAGCAACCTGGACGTGGATGACGTCAATGGCGGGGTGTTGCAGGCCGGGTTCGAATACCGCAGCAGCGAGCGCCTGGGCTGGTTCTTCGACGTGAAGCGGTTCTTCCTGGAGGCGCAAGCGACCGGTAATGCGCCCGCTGCGCTGGGGGGCATTCCGGTCAAGGCCGATATCGTGCTCGACCCGACGGTGTACACCACAGGCGTGGTGTTCTACTTCTGAACCGACCGGGGCCGGCAGGCTGCCAGGGCTGCAGGGCAACCCTGGCGCAGGCGCATCAGGCCTCGGAGGCCTTGGCCTTGGCGGCCGCGTCCTTGATCAGGGTCTGCAGTTCACCCTTTTCGAACATTTCCAGCACGATGTCGCTGCCGCCGACCAGTTCGCCGCCCACCCACAGTTGCGGGAAGGTCGGCCAGTTGGCGTATTTGGGCAGGTTGGCGCGGATTTCCGGATTCTGCAGGATGTCGACGTAGGCGAACTTCTCGCCGCACCCCATCACCGCCTGCGAAGCACGGGCCGAGAAGCCGCACTGCGGGGCATTCGGCGAGCCTTTCATGTAAAGCAGAATGGTGTTGTTGGCAATCTGCTCTTTGATTGTTTCGATGATATCCATGGAGCACCTCGGCTGAACTTTCCGACACGGTCGTCGGCACGGTCGGGCATTGTATCGGAAAGCCGAGTGCCGTGCTCGGCCATGGCCCTCGGCTCACGATCGAATCAAGCCGCCTCGACCTGCACCGGTACGCCATTGAGCGCGGCGTTGCCCGACAGTGCATCGCGCAGGGTTTCATCGGTCAGGTCATTGGCACTCACCCCCGGCTGCGCCTGGGCGATCTGCAATTGGACGCCCTGGCGTGCGTGCCCCCACCCATGGGGCAGGCTGACCACACCCGGCATCACCTCGTCACTGGCCAACACCTGGACTTCCAGGCTGCCGGTGCGCGAACGCACGCGTACCCACTGGCCATCTTCGAGCTGCCGCTGCTGCAGATCCTGCGGATGCATGAGCAGTTGATGGCGCGGCTTGCCTTTGATCAGGCGGTGATAGTTGTGCATCCAGGAATTATTGCTGCGGACATGACGCCGGCCGATGAGCAACAGTTGGTCAGGCGCCATGGGCACCTGGCGTGCCAGACGTTGCAAGTCGTCGAGCAGCACCTGCGGCGCGGCCTGCACCGCCTGCGCGGGAGTGCGCAGACGCGCGGCGAGGTTCGCCTGCAACGGCCCCAGGTCCAGGCCATGGGGATGTGCGTCCAGCGCCTGTAACGACAGGTTCCAGGACGAGGCTTCGCCACAGGGTCCTGTGCGCAAGGCCAGGTCGATCATCTGCGCCGGCGGCAAGGTCGGCTTGAGTTCCAGGGCCGCCCGCTCGGCGAAGGCGCGTGCCAGACCGACGAAGATCTCCCAGTCGTGCAGTGCGCCCTGCGGCTTGGCCAGGATCGCCCGGTTGAAACGGGTGACATTGCGCACCGCCAGCAGGTTGAAGGTGCTGTCGTAATGGTCGTTTTCCAGCGCCGAGGTGGACGGCAGAATCAGGTCGGCGTGGCGCGTGGTCTCGTTGATGTACAGGTCGATGCTGAGCATGAATTCCAGCCCCGCCAGGGCGCCGTCCAGCTGGCGGCCATTGGGGGTGGACAGCACCGGATTGCCGGCCACCGTGACCAAGGCTTTGATTTGGCCTTCGCCAGGCGTCAGCATTTCTTCGGCCAGCACCGCCACCGGCAGCTCGCCGCCGTACTCCGGCAAGCCGGAAACGCGGCTGCGCCATTGGTCGAAGTGGCCCCCCGAGGTACTGGCGACCAGGTCCACCGCCGGGTCGGTGCACAGCGCGCCGCCCACCCGGTCAAGGTTGCCGGTGACCAGGTTGATCAGTTGCACCAGCCAATGGCACAGGGTGCCGAAGGTCTGGGTCGAGACCCCCATGCGCCCGTAACACACCGCGCGCTCCGCCGCCGCGAAATCGCGGGCCAGCTGGCGGATCTGCTCGGCCTCTATGCCGCACAGCGCACTCATGGCCTGGGCCGTGAACGGCGCAATGGCTTCGCGCACCTGTTGCAGCCCTTGCACCGGCAGGTGCGAGCCGCGCGCGAGGTCTTCACTGAACAGGGTGTTGAGCAGCCCGCAGAGCAACGCCGCGTCACCACCGGGGCGGATGAACAGGTGCTGATCGGCGATCGCCGCCGTTTCGCTGCGACGGGGGTCGATCACCACCAGACGACCACCGCGGGCACGCAGCGCTTTCAGGCGTTTTTCCACATCCGGCACGGTCATGATGCTGCCGTTGGAGGCTAGCGGGTTGCCGCCGAGGATCAGCATGAAGTCGGTGTGGTCGATGTCCGGTATCGGCAGCAGCAGGCCATGGCCGTACATCAGGTGGCTGGTCAGGTGCTGGGGCAACTGGTCGACCGAGGTGGCGGAAAAACGGTTGCGGGTCTTGAGCAGGCCGAGAAAGTAGTTGCTGTGGGTCATCAGCCCATAGTTGTGCACGCTGGGATTGCCCTGGTACACCGCCACGGCGTTGCGCCCGTGATGCTGCTGGATCTGCCACAGCCGCTCGGCGGCCAGGGCGAAGGCTTCGTCCCAGCCGATCGGCTGCCAGTGATCGCCGACCCGCCGATGGGGCTGACGCAGGCGATCCGGGTCGTCCTGGATGTCCTGCAGGGCCACGGCCTTGGGGCAGATGTGGCCACGGCTGAACGGGTCTTCGCGGTCGCCCTTGATGGAATCGATCGAAGCCAGCCCATCCGGTCCGTGGCTGACTTCGATGGCCAGGCCACAGATGGCTTCGCACAGATGACACGCACGGTAATGCAGGGTCTTGGACATGGCCGCCTCTGCCTTGTTGTTCTGGAGAGCCCAGACTATGCCCGCGCGCGCCTCCCGCCGCCACGGCGCTAAGCGCTGTGAATCGAGCGTCATCAGGCACACGATTCGCGACACGGGGTTTGCAAACGCCCCGATGGCCCGTGTACAACCCTGTAGAAAATAAAAAACAGTCGCTTCACAAGGGTTTACGACACGCCTTGATACAGGCGACCTGTTTCACCTCTTGGTTTCAGGCGACATTTAATTATAGTATTGCGCCTTTCCCCATTCCGTCCGCCCCGCGCGGCTTACGCCGCAGGTCACCGCCGTTGTCAAAAAAAACCTACGGCCGGCCTGCAAAACGTTGCAGATAAGGTAGTCATCTCATGAGCACCAGGCACTTTCTCTCCCTGCTGGATTTCACCGCTGACGAACTGCTCGGCGTGATCCGTCGAGGCATCGAGCTGAAGGGCCTGCGCAAGCGCGGCGTGCTCCATGAGCCTTTGAAGAACCGCGTACTGGGAATGATCTTCGAGAAGTCCTCGACCCGTACGCGGGTGTCGTTCGAAGCCGGCATGATCCAGCTCGGCGGCCAGGCGATATTCCTGTCCCCGCGCGACACCCAACTGGGCCGGGGCGAACCGATCGGCGACAGCGCCATCGTGCTCTCGAGCATGGTCGATGTGGTGATGATCCGTACCCACGCCCACAGCACCCTCACCGAGTTCGCCGCCCATTCGAAAGTCCCGTTGATCAACGGCTTGTCCGATGAATCGCACCCCTGCCAACTGCTCGCCGACATGCAGACCTTCGTCGAGCACCGCGGCTCGATCCAGGGCAAGACCGTGGCCTGGATCGGTGATGGCTTCAACATGTGCAACTCGTACATCGAAGCCGCCCGCCAGTTCGACTTCAAACTGCGCATCGCCTGCCCCGAAGGCTACGAACCCGATCCGCGCTTCCTGGCGTTGGGCGGCGATCGCGTGCAGATCATCCGCGACCCGCAGCAAGCGGTGCGCGGCGCGCATCTGGTGACCACCGATGTCTGGACTTCCATGGGCCAGGAAGAGGAAACTGCCAGGCGCCTGGCGCACTTCGCGCCTTACCAGGTCACCCGCGAATTGCTCGACCTGGCGGCACCCGATGCCCTGTTCATGCACTGCCTGCCCGCCCACCGTGGCGAGGAAATCAGCCAGGACCTGCTCGACGACCCCCGGTCGGTCGCCTGGGACCAGGCCGAGAACCGTCTGCATGCACAGAAGGCCCTTCTTGAATTCCTTGTAGAACCGGCTTACCACACCGCATGAGTCAACCCCTGCTGCTCAACCTGCGCAACCTCGCCTGTGGCTACGGCGAGCAGCGCATCGTCCAGAACCTCAACCTGCACCTGAACGCCGGCGACATCGGTTGCCTGCTCGGCTCCTCCGGTTGCGGCAAGACCACCACCCTGCGCGCCATCGCCGGCTTCGAGCCGGTGCATGACGGCGAGATCCAGTTGGCCGGCGAAGTCATCTCGCGCGCCGGCTTCACCCTCGCACCTGAAAAGCGCCGCATCGGCATGGTGTTCCAGGATTACGCGCTGTTCCCGCACCTCACGGTGGCGCAGAACATCGCCTTCGGCATCGCCAAGCACCCACGCCAGGCCCAGGTGGTCGAAGACATGCTTGAACTGGTCAAGCTCGGCGGCCTGGGCGGGCGTTACCCGCACGAGCTGTCCGGCGGCCAGCAGCAACGCGTCGCGCTGGCCCGCGCGCTGGCGCCGGAGCCGCAACTGCTGCTGCTCGACGAGCCCTTTTCGAACCTCGACGTCGAGCTGCGCAAGCGCCTGAGCCACGAGGTGCGCGACATTCTCAAGAGCCGCGGCACCAGTGCGATTCTGGTCACCCATGACCAGGAAGAAGCCTTCGCCGTCAGCGACCATGTCGGTGTGTTCAAGGAAGGTCGCCTGGAGCAATGGGACACGCCCTACAACCTGTACCACGAACCGCAGACGCCGTTCGTCGCCAGCTTCATCGGCCAGGGTTACTTCATCCGTGGGCAAATGAGCAGCCCCGAGGCCGTCACCACGGAGCTGGGCGAGCTGCGCGGCAACCGTGCCTATGCGTTGCCCGCGGGCAGCGCAGTGGACGTGCTGTTGCGACCCGACGACATCGTGCATGCCCCGGACAGCGCATTGCGCGCGCGCATCCACGGCAAGAGCTTCCTCGGCGCCTCAACCCTCTATCGCCTGCAACTGCCGACCGGTAGCCAACTGGAGGCGATCTTCCCCAGTCATGTCGATCATCAGATCGGTCAGGACGTGGGCATTGCCGTAGCGGCCGATCATCTGGTGCTGTTCGCCGTGCCCGGCAGCGTAGCCGCGCACCTCACCACGCAGGAAAACGGCGTGCGTCGCCACAGTCCAGCCCATTGATCACTGCGGCCGGGCTGTGACGCTCGTCTCAGCCCCGGCCGATGCTGGCGAACACACCCTTGGTATGCTCGGCCAGCACCGCAGCGGCCAGCTCCACCTCCAGGCCGCGCCGTCCGGCACTGACATGGATACTGTCGAACTGCTGCGCTGATGCATCGATGAAGGTGCGCAAGCGCTTCTTCTGCCCCAGTGGACTGATACCGCCTACCAAATAGCCGGTGGCACGCTGCGCGGCGGCAGGGTCGGCCATCTCGCACTTTTTCACCCCGGCGGCATGGGCCAACGCCTTCAGATCGAGCGTGCCGACCACCGGCACCACCGCAACCAGCAATTCTCCCTTCTCGCTGCACGCCAGCAGTGTCTTGAACACCTGCTGCGGATCCAGCCCGAGTTTCTCGGCAGCCTCCAAGCCATAGGACGCGGACTTTGGGTCGTGTTCGTAGCTGAGCACGCGATGTTCGGCGCGCGCGTTCTTCAACAGGTCGAGGGCGGGGGTCATGCACAGCTCCAGTCAGGATCGGCTCGGCGGCTACTGTAGGCCAATTGCCCGGGGCCAGCCAGTGGCCTTCTGCCGCCTGCACCAGCAGTGCGCAAACGACTGCGCGGTCGTGAGTCGAAATGTGGCTGATCGTTCACTTTCGACCTTTGACATCAGCGTTTCTTGTCTATATTTTTTCGTTTTTGAAGAAAACACGCACAGAAAAAGTGCACATTCGTACACTCGCTGATGATTCATGGGGATGGATTACCGGCGAGAACCGCTGAGCGCTCAGCGTCTCACAACAACAAGAACCGAGGTTCATCCATGACCACAGCTCTACGACAACCGACGCTTGGCGGCCAATGCATGGCCGAATTCCTGGGTACGGCACTGCTGATCTTTTTCGGCACCGGCTGCGTCGCTGCGCTCAAGGTCGCCGGCGCCAGCTTCGGCCTGTGGGAAATCAGCATCATCTGGGGGGTTGGCGTCAGCATGGCGATCTACCTCAGTGCCGGGGTATCGGGCGCTCACCTGAATCCGGCGGTCAGCATCGCGCTGACGCTGTTCGCCGGTTTCGAGAAGCGCAAACTGCCGTTCTACGTGATCGCTCAGGTAGCCGGGGCGTTCTGTGGCGCTGCGTTGGTGTATTGCCTGTACAGCACGCTGTTCTTCGATTTCGAACAGGCCCACGGCATGCTGCGCGGCAGTCCGGCGAGCCTGGAGCTGGCCTCGGTGTTCTCCACTTACCCGCATCCCTCGCTGTCCACCGCCCAGGCGGCGTTGGTGGAAGTGATCATCACCGCCATCCTCATGGCCGTGATCATGGCCCTGACCGATGACAACAACGGCCTGCCGCGCGGCGCCACCGCGCCGTTGCTGATCGGCCTGCTGATCGCGGTGATCGGCAGCGCCATGGGCCCACTGACCGGCTTCGCCATGAATCCGGCCCGAGATTTCGGTCCCAAACTGATGACCTTCTTTGCCGGCTGGGGCGATATGGCCTTCACCGGCGGACGCGACATCCCGTACTTCCTGGTCCCGCTGCTGGCACCGATTCTCGGTGCTTGCCTGGGGGCCGCAGGCTACCGCGTACTCATCGCCCGCAGCCTGCCGACGGCCGAAGCCGACCAACCGCAGACAGCGGCCGTCAACCAGGGCGATACTCAGGCCTCCTGACATCGGCACTGAGCCCTCTGGCCCCTTCAAGCCCTGACCCTACCCATTTCGTGCAAGGCAACGACCATGACAGACACCCAGGATAAGCACTACATCATCGCCCTGGACCAGGGCACCACCAGTTCGCGGGCGATCATCTTCGACCGCGACGCCAACGTGGTCGGCACCTCCCAGCGCGAGTTCGTCCAGCACTACCCGCAGGCCGGCTGGGTCGAGCATGACCCCATGGAAATCTTCGCCACCCAGAGCGCAACCATGGTCGAAGCCCTGGCACAGGCCGGCCTGAGCCACGCCCAGGTGGCCGCGATCGGCATCACCAACCAGCGCGAAACCACCGTGGTGTGGGACAAGGAAACCGGGCGCCCGGTGTACAACGCCATCGTCTGGCAGTGCCGACGCAGCACCGAGATCTGCGCCCAGCTCAAGCGTGACGGTCACGAACAGTACATTCGCGAAACCACGGGACTGGTCACCGACCCCTACTTCTCCGGCACCAAGTTGAAGTGGATCCTGGACAACGTCGAGGGCGTGCGCGAGCGCGCCGAGCGCGGCGAACTGCTGTTCGGCACCGTCGACAGCTGGCTGATCTGGAAATTCTCCGGCGGCAAGGTGCACGTCACCGACTACACCAATGCCTCGCGCACGCTGATGTTCAACATCCATAGCCTGCAGTGGGACGACAAACTGCTGGAGATTCTCGGCATTCCGCGGCAGATGCTGCCCGAGGTGCGCCCCTCGTCCGAAGTCTACGGCCACACCAAGAGCGGCATCGCTATCGCCGGCATCGCGGGCGATCAGCAGTCGGCGCTGTTCGGCCAGATGTGCGTGGAACCTGGCCAGGCCAAGAACACCTATGGCACCGGCTGCTTCCTGCTGATGAACACCGGCGACAAGGCCGTGACCTCGTCCCACGGCTTGCTCACCACCATCGCCTGCGGACCGCGCGGCGAGGTGGCTTACGCCCTGGAGGGCGCAGTGTTCAACGGCGGCTCCACCGTGCAGTGGCTGCGCGACGAACTGAAGATCGTCAACGACGCACTGGACACCGAGTACTTCGCCAGCAAGGTCAAGGACAGTAACGGCGTCTACCTGGTCCCAGCCTTCACCGGCCTGGGCGCACCCTACTGGGATCCCTACGCACGCGGCGCGCTGTTCGGCCTGACCCGTGGGGTGAAAGTCGATCACATCATCCGCGCGGCGCTGGAGTCGATCGCCTACCAGACCCGCGACGTGCTCGACGCCATGCAGCAGGACTGCGGCCAGCGCCTGTCCGAACTGCGCGTGGACGGCGGTGCGGTAGCCAACAACTTCCTCATGCAGTTCCAGGCCGACATTCTCGGTACCTGTGTCGAGCGGCCGAAGATGCGCGAGACCACCGCCCTGGGCGCTGCCTACCTGGCGGGCCTGGCCTGCGGGTTCTGGGGCAGCCTGGACGAGTTGCGCGACAAGGCGATCATCGAGCGTGAGTTCAGCCCGCAACTGGACGACGCGCAGAAAGAAAAGCTGTATGCCGGCTGGAAGAAAGCCGTCGAGCGCACCCGTGACTGGGAAGATCACACCGACTGAAGCCTGCTGCACCCTGTAGGCGCGGTGCTTCGCCGCGCCTACAGGGCCAGGACGCAGCGGTGGGATACGCCACTGGCCGACATCCCCGTCCTACGGCATCATTGCAGCATTTGTCCGGCAGCCCCAAAGGACCGCCCATGAATCTGCCCCCCCGCCAACAACAAATTCTCGAACTGGTGCGCGAACGCGGCTACGTCAGTATCGAGGAAATGGCCCAACTGTTCGTCGTCACCCCCCAGACCATCCGCCGCGACATCAACCAACTGGCCGAAGCCAACCTGCTGCGCCGCTATCACGGTGGCGCCGCCTACGACTCGAGCGTCGAGAACACCGCCTATGCCATGCGCGCCGACCAGATGCGCGACGAAAAGCAGCGCATCGCCGACGCCGTGGCCCGGCAGATTCCCGATCACGCCTCGCTGTTCATCAATATCGGCACCACCACCGAATCCATCGCCCGCGCCCTGCTCAACCACAACCACCTCAAGGTGATCACCAACAACCTGCACGTGGCCTCGATCCTCGCCGCCAAGGACGACTTCGAGGTACTGGTGGCCGGCGGCACCGTGCGCCGTGACGGCGGTGTGGTGGGCCAGGCCAGCGTCGACTTCATCAGCCAGTTCAAGGTGGATTTCGCCGTGGTCGGTATCAGCGGGATCGACGAAGACGGCAGCCTGCTGGACTTCGACTACCAGGAAGTGCGCGTCTCCCAGGCGATCATCGCCAACGCTCGACAAGTGCTGCTCGCGGCCGACTCCAGTAAATTCGGGCGCAATGCCATGGTGCGACTGGGTTCGATCAACCTGATCGACTGCCTGGTCACCGACCAGACGCCGACCCCGGCGCTTTCGCAGTTGCTGAACCAGAACAAGGTTCGCCTCGAGGTCGTCTGAGCCCTCCTTGACGGCGCCCGCCGGGGACGGCCCGGCGCGGCCGTCATCTCATGTTCACAAATGTTCATTTAGCCCGTAAGCGATCAGTATTTTCTATTGATCGCGACTGGAAAGGGCCGTTTTGTTGCGCTAATATTTTCGCAAACGAACATCGATGTTCACATTCGCTGTGAGCCGTGCCCAGGAGGCCTTGCCCGTGTCCCAGTCCCCACAGACCCCATCGACCCCCGCAGATTGCTATGACCTTGCCGTGATCGGCGGCGGCATCAATGGCGTCGGCATCGCGGCGGACGCTGCCGGGCGTGGCCTGAAGGTGTTTCTCTGCGAGCGGGACGACCTGGCTCAGCACACCTCTTCGGCCAGCAGCAAGCTCATTCACGGTGGCCTGCGCTACCTGGAACACTACGAATTCCGTCTGGTACGCGAAGCCTTGGCCGAGCGTGAAGTGTTGCTGGGCAAGGCGCCGCATATCGTCAAGCCCATGCGCTTCGTCCTGCCACACCGCCCGCACCTGCGCCCGGCCTGGATGATTCGCGCCGGCCTGTTCCTCTACGATCACCTGGGCAAGCGCAAACGTCTGGGCGCCTCGCGCAGCCTGCGCTTCGGCCTGGGCTACCCGCTCAAGCCCGAGATCAGCCGCGGTTTCGAATATGCCGACTGCTGGGTCGACGATGCTCGCCTGGTGGTGCTCAACGCCATGGCCGCCCGTGAGCAAGGAGCCACTATCCAGACCCGCACCCGCTGCCTGCGCGGCGAGCGCGTCGATGGCGTGTGGCAGGTGGAGTTGCAGCATGCCGACGGTCGTTTGCAGAGCATTCGGGCCCGCGCGCTGGTCAATGCCGCCGGCCCTTGGGTGGCCAGCTTCATCAAGGACGATCTGAAACTCGACGCGCCCTACGGCATTCGCCTGATCCAGGGTAGCCACCTGATCGTGCCGCGCTTGTACGAAGGTGAGCAGGCCTACATCCTGCAAAACGAAGATCAGCGTATCGTCTTCTGCATCCCCTATCTGGACCGTTTCACCCTGATCGGCACCACCGACCGCGAATACAGCGGCGATCCGGCGCAGGTCGCAATCACCGAGGCCGAGACCGATTACCTGCTGCAGGTGGTCAATGCCCACTTCAATCATCAGCTATCGCGTGCTGACATCCAGCACACCTACTCCGGTGTGCGGCCGCTGTGCAACGACGAGTCCGACAACCCCTCGGCAGTCACCCGTGACTACACCTTGGCGCTGTCACGCCACGCCGACCAGGCGCCTCTGCTGTCGGTGTTCGGCGGCAAGCTGACCACCTACCGCAAACTGGCCGAGTCGGCGATGGCCGAACTCAAGCCGTTCTTCCCCCAGATGCGCGGCAGTTGGACCGCTACCTCGGCGCTGCCCGGCGGTGAGGACATGACCAGCGTGCACGCCTTGGTGCAAGCCCTGTTGGCGGCCCACGGCTGGCTGGCACAGGACATCGCCAAGCGCTGGGCGGTCACCTATGGCAACCGTGTCTGGCGATTGCTGGAGGGCGTGCAAGGGCCCGACGATCTTGGCCAGGCCAT
This sequence comes from Pseudomonas sp. SC11, assembly GCF_047039205.1. Classification (NCBI taxonomy): domain Bacteria; kingdom Pseudomonadati; phylum Pseudomonadota; class Gammaproteobacteria; order Pseudomonadales; family Pseudomonadaceae; genus Pseudomonas; species Pseudomonas sp. SC11. The sequence goes on from NZ_CP178183.1 coordinate 4,243,480, forward strand.
CGGCGGCGGTCTGTTCGCCCGTGAGGTGGATTACCTGTGCAAGGAAGAGTGGGCGGTGTCGGCCGACGACATTCTCTGGCGCCGCACCAAGTTGGGCTTGTTCACCAACGCCGCCGAGCAGCAGGCGCTGGCTGACTACCTGAAACAGGTGCACCGACTGGCAGCCGCCTGAGTGTCACGGGCCGGGGCGTCAATGCGGCCCCGGCCTCGACACATCATCTGGCGCGGCGCAATGCCTCCTCGGCCAGGGTGCGCAGCAGGCGGTGCTCGGCGATCTCGTATTCGTACTTCAGACCGCGGCTGCGCACCTCGTACGTCCACTCATCGATCGTCTGTCGCTCGACCTGAGACTGCAGCGCCTCCAGACGGCCATGGAACTGCTCCGCCAGGTTGTCGAAACGGATACTGTGCAATTCCCGCGCATGCTTGGCCCAGAACGGTCGCTGAGCGATCGATTCAGCCAGCACACTCGGGGTCTCCACCGCCAGCACTTCGCGCTGCGCCGCCGCCAGTTGGCGGGTGGAGACGTGGGCAAAGCTGTCGTAATGCATCTCGTCATCAGCGATGGGCAGCTCCAGCGGCCGCATCAGCCTGAGTCGGTAAAACAACCGGACCTCGATGTCATCCACCAGCGGCATCGCCTGCTCACGCATCTGGGCAATGTGCCGGGAGGCGATGCGGTCAACCTCGTCGAGTCGAAAAAGGCCGCGACCGAGTTCGACCAGACTTGCTTCGGACCTGGCCCCAGGCCCTTGCGCGAGTGCCCGCTCAGCCAGCACGGCCACTTCCATCTGTTCGAGCACCAGCAACAGCCGATCCTCACAGGTGCCAGGCCCCGCCGCCTCCATGAACAGCCGCTGGCGAAGATCGGCGTGTTGCTCGCACGCCTCGAGAATGCGCCAGACGCGCTTGCGATAGAACTGTGGGTGGGCGTCCATGTCTTCGGTATCGATGAAGTCGGCGAGGAACCTGAACAAGTCCGACGATCCCGGTTCGTCCTGCAGCGTGGCCCAGATGCCGCGGCGACGTTCTCGCAGTTGCGTACTGACGTTTCCGACCCAGGCATCACGCAGCGAGATGTCCACGACCGCATGCCGGAACGAAGGGCTGCCGCGCCCGCCAGATACGTGCCCAGACGCGCTGTCGGCCAGCGCCTCGCTGGCCTCGTCCAAGGGGTTGTCATGCAGGGCCACCTGCTCCATTTGCTCGCGCAGGTTCGCCAGGTCCTGGCGCAATTGGCGAATCCGATTGTCACGCACGTCCACGGTGCCGCGCCAACTGATCCCATCGGGCAGGGACTCCAGGCCGGCATTGCGCAGGCGCACATCGCGCAATCGTCGCAAGTGGGTCAGCACCGGGGCCCTCCCCAGCGGATTGTGACTCAGGTCGAGAAATTCCAGCCCCCGTAGCGCACCCAGAATACGCTCGCTGGCAGCGGTCAGGGTGATTTGGTTATTGGCCAGACGCAGTACACGCAGGTGCGTCATTTGCCCGATAACCTGCACAACGGTGTCCAGCCGATTACCGCTGAGGTCCAACTCCACCAGGTTTTCGAAACGCTGGAGAAATTCATTGTCGATCGTCTCGAGCCCCATGTTGCGCAGGCACAGGCGACGGATGTGGGCGAAGCTGATGTCGTCGGGCAGGCTGGGCAGGCTGCCGACCGACTCGCCATCGATGAGCAGGACGAAGTCGTCCGACCGATCGGTGACCTTGCGCCGCCAACTGCGCCGAATGGCGTTCGCCACGCGACGACGGCGCAGCGCATCGAGGGGGTTCGACCAACTTCGCTGCCAGTTCGCCAGCGCCTCACGCAGGCGATTCAATTGGTCCTGCAACTGCGCATAGTGCTCCCACAAACCCAGTCCCTGCTGACTGAGAGACTCCAGGTACGCATTTAACTGGCTGTCGCCCAAGGTCGGATAGATCTGGTGAATACCCCGGCGCAGCGCTTGGCGCTCCCCACCACCACGCCCACTGAGCGCATAACCCAAGCGGCCATCGGCAAATCGGCGCGGGGGGGCGAACGCCGGTTGGCGTCCTGTCATGCCCAGCAACGAGGCGGCCAGATCGCGATCAACAGCGCTGGCCACTTTCGCCAACAGTGCGGCCTCGCTCGCCGCACTCTGGCCCAGGACGAGTTTCTGTGACTCGCTGAGGCAGTGCTGCAATGCACCGATCAGGTGCGGCGACGCGGCATCCACACTGCTCGGCCGGTATCCGTCGGCAGACCGTACGATGGCGCGCACATCACCGGCTTCCAAACGGCCATGACTGGCCAACAAACGCCCTTCACCGGCTGAATCGCGCACCTCCAGGCGCACCGAATCAGGCCAGGGCGCCAGGCTGTCCAGCAACCCGAGCGCCAGTTGCTCGCTGTCTGGGCCGGCGAGCCACGGCCAGCGCAGGCCGGCACAGGCACGGTCCAAACGGCGCTGGCGCAACGCCCAGCGGGCATGCTCGGCAATGGACAGCGGCACCCGCTGGCGGCGGGTCAGCTGTTCGATATCTGCCGTAGCGGCATGCTCCAGCAACTGCCGAGCGGTGCGCAATGTCAGCCCTGGGAAACTGCCCATCAACACGCGCTCGTTGGCGGCGGCTGAGCCCTGACGCAGTCGTTGTTGCTCCTCCAGGGCCGCAGCCTCCAACCCCGGCTGCGCCTCGTGCAGACGATACAGATCCACCAGATCGGCCAGCCGAGCGGGCGCCGCAGCGCTTTCCAGGTGCAAGCGCCGCAAGTGGTCCTCGCTCAGGCCAGTGATCTGCAGTAGATCCTCGGCAACGCGTTCGGGAATGTCGGCAAAGCCATCGCCGAACCTGCGCAACAACTGGCGCGGGCCTTGCCAGCACTGCGGCCGTTCGAGCTCATGACGCCAGCCGGACGTGCCATTGTCCTCAAGCCGCGGGCTGTAGGCCTCACGGCGAGATGGATGAAGAAGGCGCGCCGAGCCGTCGTGGCTGTCACCGCTCATCACGTAGCGGGTGTGCTCCATGACGATCCCGTCTGCCGCATCGGGCTGGGCGTAGCCGCTCAGTTGCGGATCCATCAGCCGCAGTTCGCCGTTGTCCAGGCGGACCGGTGCCAGCGCGTCGACGAAGTCCAGACGCGGCAGCCGTTTGGCGAGCGCGGCGGCGCCCACCGATACGGCCGCACCGAGCGTCAACTGCTCGGCAATGTTCAGGACGTGACCGATAGCGCCCTGCCGATCCCCGATCTGCCAGTCCTCGAACCCTTCGAAGACTTCGTTGGCAATCTGCATCACGCCAATGGCCAGCAAGGTCTGGCCCAACAGCGGCACGAACAGCCCGGCCATGCCGAGTACATCCATGCCCAGTGACAGATAATTGTCCAGACGCTCACGTCGATCGTCTTCGTCCTCATCACCAGTGGGTACCGCCAGTATTCGCGCATCATCGAACAGCGTGTCGATGTGCTGCTGGCGCAGGTAAGCGAAGAGCTCGTCCTTGATCGGCAGCGCACGGCCATCCAGCTCCACAGGGTCAGCAGCCGATGACGCGGCGAAACGCGTGCGCAGCGCACCGGCGAACACGGGCCGGTCGCGCTGGCTGACGAATCGCAAGAAGAACGTTTGGTAGCTGTCGTCGCGCAGACTCGCGGCTTGCGCGCGATAGAACGCCTCCCAGGACGCGTGACGCTGCAACGGCCGTGCAGGGTCGCCGGGAATCCACAGCAACACCGCCGCGACATCGGAGCCCCCCGGCTCGCGTACTTCGAACCCGACCACACCGCGCAGGCGCTTGCCGAGCAGATAGGGCTGGCACGCCAGCAGCGTCGCCGCCACGGGGGGCACCACGGGCTTGTGGGCGAACACGGGCAGTAACTGCAGATAACTGGTCTCATCCAGGTCGTCCTTGAGCCTGGAGGCGCGAACATCCACCTCCAGGTTCGACCGCAGACTGTCTTCGAACAGGCGGTTCACCGCCTGGCAGCCGACACCGGGCGATTGATCGTCACCCTGATCAGGACGCAGACGCTGTTGCAGCAGCGACTGATACGCCTTGCCCACATCCAGCTGCCGACACAACCCTGCGAACGCTTCGAAGCCCATCGGCAACGCCTTGCCCTGCGCATCGCGCAACAGCCCCGAGCGCAAGAAGTTCGGCCGCGTCTCGGCGACATGAAAGTTGTGCAGTAGCGCCCCTAGCAGTGACTGGCGCGAGACATGTGGATAGAGCGGGCCTGGCAAACTGTTACCGACTGACGGCGCCTTCAACTGTCGAGTGATGCGCAGCGTGGCGCGGCGCACATCCAGGCTGGGCACGCCTCTGGACGCGAGGGCCTGCACCAGGCGCTGCTCGGCGAAGGCATCGAGCGCAGGGATCGAGCGAAGCAGGACCTTCAGCCGTTCGGCATGCAACTGCTGACTGCGCAGAGCGCGGCGAAACGCTGTGAGATGCTCCACACTGGCGCCCATAAGCCAGGGGGGCATGCGCGAGGCGATGAGGGTGTCGATGGACTGAGGTTCTAGGGCGAATGTCATGGGGGTGGCTCGCTGGTGGAAACCTGCAGCACACCCCAGTCGCTGGATAGCAAGGTGGTATCGGGATGGTGCCAGCCACCGGAAAACCATGGAGCCTCGGTCGGCTTTCCGAACGCGAACCCACATAGCAATCGGAATCCCGTACGCGCCTGCACCAAAGTGATCGTCAGAAAAGACTAATTCCAAGCAAATTCGAGGCGTTATGATCGATATCAGAGTTTGGCACGAGTCATGCTCTACACTTGGAAGCCGAACGCATACCACACTGGTGTGTTCGTTGAACGAAGAGTCCGCCAACGGCTCCATAAGAAAAACAAACGTCGAGGAAAATTTGATGCGTATCGTTCGTCAATTGCTGGGCGCTGCAATCGCCGCCGCCGTCATCGCTTCGCCGGTCATGGCCGAAGAGCTGACCGGCACGCTCAAGAAGATCAAGGATTCCGGCACCATCAGCCTGGGTCATCGCGACTCTTCCATTCCCTTCTCGTACCTGACGGGCGGCACCGTTCCTCAGGGTTACTCCCATGATGTCCAACTGGCCGTGGTCGAGGCGCTGAAAAAGCAGCTTGGCACCGATATCAAGGTCGATTACAAGCTCGTCACTTCCCAGAACCGCATCCCGCTGGTGCAGAACGGCACCGTTGACCTGGAGTGCGGCTCCACCACCAACAACGTCGAACGCCAGCAACAAGTTGGCTTTACCGTGGGCATCTTCGAAGTCGGCACTCGCTTGCTGACCAAGGTCAAGGACGGTCAGCCGGCGTACAAAGACTTCCCGGACCTGGCGGGCAAGAACGTCGTCACCACCGCGGGCACCACCTCTGAGCGTCTGCTCAAAGCGATGAACGCCGAGAAAAACATGAAGATGAACGTGATCTCCGCCAAGGACCACGGTGAAGCCTTCAACATGCTCGAAAGCGGTCGTGCCGTCGCCTTCATGATGGACGACGCCCTGCTGGCCGGTGAAATGGCCAAGGCCAAGAAGCCATCCGATTGGACGATCACCGGCACGCCACAGTCGTACGAAATCTATGGCTGCATGGTGCGCAAGGACGATGCCCAGTTCAAGAAAGCGGTGGATGACGCCATCATCGCCTACTTCAAATCCGGTGACGTCGATAAGAGCTTCAAAAAATGGTTCGAGGAGCCGATTCCGCCGAAGGGTCTGAATCTGCAATTCCCAATGAGCGACGAACTGAAAAAGCTGATTGCCGAGCCTACCGACAAGGCTGCGGACGAAAAGAAGTCCTGACCTCCAGTAGCTAGTGGCCTGGTGCTCCAACGCACCGCAATCGATCCGACAGGCCACTCATTAGTGTCTAACCTTTACTTCCAAGGGCGCCTGCGCCCTTGGAAGTTCAAAGGTGCCCGTGAAACAACCGTCTGAGGGGAAATCCCGATGAATTACAACTGGGACTGGGGCGTTTTCTTCAAGTCCACCGGCGTGGGCGACGAAATCTACCTGGACTGGTACATCACCGGTCTGGGCTGGACCATTGCCATCGCCGTTTCAGCCTGGATCATCGCCTTGCTGCTGGGATCGCTGCTGGGCGTGATGCGTACCGTGCCGAATCGCCTCGTATCGGGCATCGCCACCGCTTATGTGGAACTGTTCCGCAACGTACCGCTGCTGGTGCAGTTGTTCATCTGGTACTTCCTGGTACCGGACCTGCTGCCCGAAGGCCTGCAGGAATGGTTCAAGCAGGATCTCAATCCGACCACCTCGGCACTGATCAGCGTAGTCATCTGCCTGGGCCTGTTCACCGCCGCGCGGGTGTGCGAGCAGGTACGCACCGGCATCCAGGCCCTGCCCCGCGGACAGGAATCGGCCGGGCGGGCGATGGGCTTCAGCCTGACGCAGATCTACATGAACGTGCTGCTGCCGCAAGCCTATCGGATCATCATCCCGCCGCTCACTTCCGAATTCCTCAACGTGTTCAAGAATTCGTCGGTAGCATCGCTGATCGGCCTGATGGAGTTGCTGGCACAGACCAAGCAAACCGCCGAGTTCTCCGCCAACCTGTTCGAGGCCTTTACCCTGGCCACGCTGATCTACTTCACCTTGAACATGAGCTTGATGCTGCTCATGCGCTTGATCGAGAGGAAAGTCGCCGTGCCGGGCCTGATTTCCGTGGGAGGTAAATGATGGACCTGGATTTCAGTGAAATCATCCCCGCACTGCCAGCCCTGTGGGATGGCATGCTGATCACCCTGCAACTGATGGTCATGGGCGTGGTCGGCGGTATCGTGCTGGGCACCTTGCTGGCGCTGATGCGCCTGTCCTCGAGCAAGCTGATGGCCAACCTGGCAGGGGCCTATGTCAACTACTTCCGCTCGATCCCACTGCTGCTGGTAATCACCTGGTTCTACCTGGCCGTGCCCTTCGTGTTGCGCTGGATCACCGGTGAAGACACCCCAATCGGCGCCTTCACCTCCTGCGTCGTGGCCTTCATGATGTTCGAGGCTGCCTACTTCTGCGAAATCGTGCGCGCCGGTGTGCAGTCGATCTCCAAAGGCCAGATGGGCGCCGCCCAAGCCCTGGGGATGTCCTACGGACAGTGCATGCGCCTGATCATCCTGCCCCAGGCATTTCGCAAGATGACTCCGTTGCTGCTGCAGCAGAGCATCATCCTGTTCCAGGACACCTCGCTGGTATACACCGTGGGTCTGATCGACTTCCTCAACTCGGCACGCGCCAACGGCGACATCATCGGGCGCTCCCACGAGTTCCTGATCTTTGCCGGTGTCGTGTACTTCATCATCAGTTTCTCCGCCTCCTGGTTGGTCAAGCGCCTGCAAAAAAGGATCACCGTATGATTTCCATCAAGAACGTCAACAAGTGGTACGGGGACTTCCAGGTACTGACCGACTGCACCACCGAAGTCAAGAAAGGCGAAGTGGTGGTGGTCTGCGGCCCGTCCGGCTCGGGCAAGTCCACCCTGATCAAGTGCGTCAACGCGCTGGAGCCCTTCCAGAAGGGCGACATCGTGGTCGACGGCACCTCGATCGCCGACCCGAAGACCAACCTGCCGAAGCTGCGCTCGCGGGTCGGCATGGTGTTCCAGCACTTCGAGCTGTTCCCGCACCTGTCGATCACCGAGAACCTGACCATCGCTCAGCGCAAAGTGCTTGGGCGCAGCGAAGCCGAAGCCACCAAGAAAGGCTTGGCCCTGCTCGACCGCGTGGGCCTGGGCGCCCACGCCAAGAAGCACCCCGGTCAGCTTTCCGGCGGTCAGCAACAACGCGTGGCGATTGCCCGGGCGCTGTCGATGGACCCGATCGTCATGCTGTTCGACGAACCGACCTCGGCGCTGGACCCGGAAATGGTCAACGAGGTGCTGGACGTGATGGTCGAGTTGGCCCATGAGGGCATGACCATGATGTGCGTCACCCATGAAATGGGCTTCGCACGCAAGGTCGCCAACCGGGTCATTTTCATGGACAAGGGCCACATCATCGAGGACTGCCAGAAGGAAGACTTCTTCGGTAAACCCGAAGCGCGTCATGAACGCACCCAGCACTTCCTCAGCAAGATCCTGCAGCACTGATGCGCCAGGCGTGCGCCGTCCGCCAAGGCGGCGCACGCTGGTGGTGACAAGGCCACTGTGATGAAATGCGATCCCTCGCTTCTTCGCCCTGCACAGCCTGCCGTGAAATCCCGCCTGATCCGCCAACTGTTTCTACCGCCTCTGATCATTCTGCTGATGGTCGGCCTGGGGTCGGTCGGCTACATGATCAGCGAGAGCAACGGCATCCGCGCCCTCAGCGAGAACGGCGAACGCCAGCTCGAGCTGCATGCGCGCACGGTCGAGAGCGAAATCAGCAAGTACACCTACCTGCCCAGCCTGCTGGAACTCGAAGACAGCGTTTCGCAATTGCTCGCCGACCCCGAAGGCGGTCCACGCCAGGCGGTCAACGAATACCTCGAAGGCCTGAACCGGCGCAGCCGCAGCCGGGCCATCTATGTGCTGGACACCAACGGCCGGGTCCAGGCCACCAGCAACTGGCGAGACCCCGACTCCTTCCTGGGTGAGGACCTGGCCTTCCGCGCCTATTTCCAGGATGCCGTGCGCGGCCAACCGGGGCGCTTCTACGGCATCGGCAGCACCACTGGCGAGGCCGGCTATTACCTGGCCCATGGCCTGGAGGAGCACGGTCGGATCATCGGCGTGGCAGTGATCAAGGTGCGCCTGGACACGCTGGAGGAGCGCTGGCAGCGCGCGCGCCTGGAGGCCTTCGTCAGCGACGAGAACGGCATCATCATTCTTTCCAGCGATCCGGCGCGCCGGCTCAAATCGGTCCGCCCGCTGACCCCTCAGGTCAAGGAGGACCTGGCGCGCAGCCTGCAGTACTACTGGTGGCCGCTCAACGAGCTGCACCCTCTGGCGCGCGAAGCCCTGGGCGATGGCGTGGAGAAACTCACCTTCCCGGCCAGCCGCGACAGCGGCCAGGACGCCAGCCACGAAGTCACCTACCTGGCACAGACCCGACGTCTGGCCGATACGCCCTGGCACTTCACCCTGCTCACCCCGTTGCAGGACTTGCACCGCGAGTCGATGATCCAGGGCATCCTGGTAGGCGTCGCCTTCGCCCTGCTGGCGATCCTCGGCATCGCCTGGAACGAGCGGCGCAAGGTGATCGCTACCCGCCTGGCGGCCCGCGAAGCACTCGAAGAAGCCAACAGCCAGTTGGAACGGCGGATCGCCGAGCGTACCGCCGACCTGCGCGCCAGCAACGAGCGGCTCAAAGGTCAGATCCGCGAACGCCGTCATGCCGAACAAACCTTGCGTCACGCCCAGGACGAGCTGGTCCAGGCCGGCAAGCTGGCCGCCATTGGACAGATGTCCACCAGCATCGCCCACGAGCTCAACCAGCCACTGGCGGCGCTGCGCACGCTCTCGGGTAATACCGTGCGCTTCCTCGAACGCGGCGCCCTGGACACCGCCAGCACCAATCTGCGCACCATGAACGACCTGATCGACCGCATGGGCCGGATCACCGCGAGTCTGCGTTCCTTCGCCCGCCGCGGCGAAGACAGCGGCCTGGCGTCGCTCGATAGCGCGGTGGAGGCCACCTTGCAGGTGCTGGCCAACCGTATCGGTGCCTGCGGCCTGCAATTGCACCGCGATTTCGACGACCAGGCACTGGCCATCGACCAGACGCGGCTGGAACAGATCCTGGTCAATCTGATCGGCAACGCGCTGGACGCCATGACTGCCCAAGCCCACCCGCAACTGTGGCTGGAGGGCGAACTGGCCGGCGACCGCTACCGCCTGCGGGTACGCGACAACGGCCACGGCATCGACCATGAAGCGCGCAAACACCTGTTCGAACCCTTCTTCACCACCAAACCGGGCGAGCACGGCCTGGGCCTGGGCCTGACGCTGTCGGCCAGCCTGGCCGCTGCGGCCAAAGGCGCCCTGAGCGTCGAACACCCTGCCGGCGGCGGCACCGCGTTCGTCCTCAGCCTGCCGCTGGCAACGCCCGCCACCGACTCGGCCGATACACCATGAACGAAGAGTCCCCATGACCCCAGCTCCCCTGACCGTCCTGATCGTCGAAGACGACCCCCACGTGCTGCTCGGCTGCCAGCAAGCGCTGGCGCTGGAGGACATCGCCTGCGAAGGCGTGGGCAGCGCCGAACAGGCGCTGGAACGTATCGGCGACGATTTTGCCGGTATCGTCGTCAGCGACATCCGTCTACCCGGTATCGATGGCCTGGAACTGCTCAACCGCCTCAAGGCCCGCGACCGCAGCCTGCCGGTGGTGCTGATCACCGGCCACGGCGATATCGACATGGCGGTCGGTGCGATGCGCAACGGTGCCTACGACTTCATGGAAAAGCCGTTCTCGCCGGAGCGGCTGGTGGACGTGGTGCGCCGCGCGCTGGAGCAGCGCGGGCTGTCACGCGAAGTGGTGGCCTTGCGTAAGCAGTTGGCTGGCCAGGGCTCGCTGGAAGCGCGCATCATCGGCCGCTCGCCGGCCATGCAGGCGCTGCGCGAGCTGATCGCCAACGTCGCCGATACCTCAGCCAACGTACTGATCGAAGGCGAGACCGGCACCGGCAAGGAATTGGTCGCGCGTTGCCTGCACGATTTCAGCCGCCGTCAGAGCGCGCCGTTCGTGGCCCTGAACTGCGGCGGTCTGCCGGAGAACCTGTTCGAGAGCGAAATTTTCGGCCACGAAGCCAACGCTTTCACCGGCGCCGGCAAGCGGCGCATCGGCAAGATCGAGCACGCCAATGGCGGCACGCTGTTTCTCGACGAGGTCGAGAGCATGCCCGTCAACCTGCAGATCAAGCTACTGCGCGTACTACAGGAGCGCACGCTCGAACGGCTGGGCTCGAACCAGAGCATCCCGGTGGACTGCCGGATAATTGCCGCCACCAAGTCTGACCTCGACGCGCTGGGCTCCACGGGGCAGTTCCGCAGCGACCTGTACTACCGCCTCAACGTGGTTACGCTCGAGCTGCCGCCACTGCGCGAACGCCGCGAAGACGTCCTCCAGTTGTTCGAACATTTCCTCCAGCAGTCAGCGCTGCGCTTCGATCGTGAAGCGCCGCAATTGGACAGCCAGACCCTGTCGCGGCTAATGGCCCACGACTGGCCAGGCAACGTACGCGAGCTGCGCAACGTCGCCGAGCGTTACGCGCTGGGACTGCCAGCGTTCAAGAAACCCGGCGTCGGCGGCAGCCAGGGCCTGGGCTTTGCCGAGGCAGTCGAAGCCTTCGAGCGCAATTTGCTCAGCGATGCCTTGCAGCGCACCGGGGGTAACCTCAGCCAGGCCAGCCAGGAGCTGGGCATGGCCAAGACCACGTTGTTCGACAAGGTGAAGAAATACGGCCTGGGCTGAGCGCCTCTCACCGACGGCGCGGTTCCAGGCCTAGACGCCAGCCTGCTCAAAGCCCGGCGATGTGCGCCGTTTCCTGGCGATGCGACTTCAGATACGGCAGTACCGCCGCCAGCAACGGCGCCTTGAACGGCTCCTGGAATCGGTGCGCCAAGCCCGGAATCAAGCGCAGTTGACTGCCCTGGATGTGCGCGGCCAGGTGCACGCCGTGCATCACCGGCAGCAACGGATCGGCCGTGCCATGCACCACCAGCGTCGGCACCCGCAGGCGGTTGAGCAGTTGTACCCGGCTCGGCTCGGCCAGAATCGCCATGATCTGGCGCTTGACCCCCTCCGGATTGAACGCCCGGTCGTAAGCCTGCGCGGCCTGCTGCAACAACACCGCGCGGTCATCGTGCACCGCTGGGCTGCCCAGTGCCGCCAACAAGTCGGCCTGCTGCTCCAGCGCGACCTCGCGGCTCGGTGCGCTGCGCCGGGCGAGCAATTGCACCAACGCCGCGCTCGGCGCCGGTAGGCCCTGGGCGCCGGAGCTGGACATGATCAAGGTCAGGCTACGCACCCGTTGCGGCGCCATGGCCGCCAGATGCTGGGCGATCATGCCGCCCATGCTCACCCCCAGCACATGGAACTGCTCGATGCCCAGCGCATCCATCAGCCCGAGGCCGTCACCGGCCATGTCAGTCAGGCTGTAAGGGGCAGCCACTGGCAACCCCAGCTTGTAGCGCAGCAGTTCGACGGTGAGGTTGGCCGAGGCCGGCGGCTGGTTCCAACGCGACAGACCGACATCGCGGTTGTCGTAGCGAATCACCCGAAAGCCCTGGCGGCACAACGCCTCGACCACGTCGTCCGGCCAGTGGATCAGTTGCCCGCCCAAGCCCATCACCAGCAGCAGTGCCGGATCGCCCGGCGTACCGACGCTCTGGTAGACCAGGCTCAATCCCCCCAGCTCGGCGCGCTGCACCGGCACCTGGGCATCGCAACGCCCTGCAGCGAAACCGGCCGGCCCCCCGCACAGCAGCAGAACAATAATCAGAAAGTACCGCATGGACAGAAACACCAGAATGCAAATCCCCAGTAGAGCGCGAGTCTGATGAAATCCGTTAAAGCGCGCTGCCACAGTTGCGTGACAGTTTGATTAAGGTCGCTGAACGGTCATGAATCCTGCAGTCGACACACCGCGCAACATGAGGGAAACTCAACCCCATCTGATTTTCCTCAAAATTTGCTCACGGAGCTGCACGTGCTGGAAATCCGTCACCTGAAAACCCTTCATGCCTTGCGCGAGGCCGACAGCCTTGTGGAGGCTGCCGAGCGCCTGCACCTGACCCAGTCGGCGCTGTCGCATCAGTTCAAGGAGCTGGAGGAGCGCCTTGGCATGCAACTGTTCGTGCGCAAGACCAAACCGATCCGCTTCACCAGCGCCGGCCTGCGCCTGCTGCAACTGGCCGACGCCACGCTGCCGCTGCTGCGCGGTGCCGAACGCGACATCGCGCGCCTGGCCGGCGGCACCGCCGGTCGCCTGCACATGGCCATCGAGTGCCACAGTTGCTTCCAGTGGCTGATGCCGACCATCGATCAATTCCGCGACGCCTGGCCGGAGGTGGAGCTGGACCTGGCTTCGGGTTTCGCTTTCGCTCCGCTGCCGGCGCTGGCCCGTGGCGACCTCGACCTGGTGGTGACTTCCGACCCGCTGGACCTGGCCGGCATCACCTACGTGCCGCTGTTCACCTACGAGGCCATGCTCGCGGTGGCCAATCAGCACGCGCTGGCGACCAAGCCCTACATCGTGCCGGAAGACTTGGTCGACCAGACGCTCATCACCTACCCAGTGGAGCGCGATCGGCTGGACATCTTCACCCGCTTCCTGGAGCCAGCGGACATCGAACCGGCCGCCGTGCGCACTTCGGAACTGACCGTGATGATGATGCAACTGGTGGCCAGCGGCCGTGGCGTGTGCGGCATGCCCCACTGGGCCTTGCACGAGTACAGCTCGCGCGGCTACGTGAAGGGCAAGCGCCTGGGCGACAAGGGCCTGTTCGCCACGCTCTATGCTGCCGTGCGCACCGACATGCTCGATGCGCCGTACATGCGCGACTTTCTGCTGACGGCCAAGGACACCTCGTTCGCCACCCTCGATGGGGTCAGCGCGGTGCGTTGAGGGCGTCGCGCCACAGCGGCAGGATCAGGTCACGGGTCAAGGGCGCGAGGGTCAGGGCGCTGGCCTGGTCGGCGGCCAGCCACTGCACTTCCTCGATTTCCGCCGCAGGCGTCACCGCCTCGGCGCAGTGAACGCGAAACAGCTCGGCCTGGACCTCGAAACCCGGCTCATTGGCCGCTGGCGCGCTAAAACGGCCCAGGTGCACCGCCTGCTCGGGATCGATGTGCAGGCCCAGTTCTTCGTGCAGTTCGCGCGCCAAGGCCTGCACCGCCGTTTCGCCCGCGTCGATCTTGCCACCGGGTTGCATGAAGGCCTGGGTGCCGCGTTTGCGCACCAGCAAGGTCCGGCCGGCCGGATCGATGAGCAGGGCAGCGGCGATATGGATGATCTGGGACATGGGCAGGGCTTCCTCAACGACGGGGCGGGGAGGATACCCGAAAAGGCCCCGTGCGCTTCAAGCCAGACGAATGGCCCCTTGCCAAGCGGGCATTCAGTCGCCATAAACGGGGCATGAACCTGCCCGCCTTGCACCACCCGGCGCTCGACCTGTTCCACCCTGCGGTGGCCCAATGGTTCGGGCAACGCTTCGCCACGGTCACCGCTGCCCAGGCCCGCGCCTGGCCGTTGATCCACGCCGGGCAGTCGATGCTGCTGGCCGCCCCCACCGGCTCGGGCAAGACCCTCAGCGCCTTTCTCGCCGTGCTCGACGAACTGTTCCGCCAAGGCCTGGCGCTCGGCGGCGAGTTGCCCGCGCACACCCAAGTCGTCTACCTCTCGCCGCTCAAGGCGCTGTCCAACGATATCCGCCTGAACCTGCAGGCGCCGCTGGAAGGCATTGCCCAGACGCTCGCCGACCTGGGGTTGCACGCGCCGCAGATCACCACCGCCGTGCGCACCGGCGACACCCCTCAGAAAGACCGCGCCGCCATGCGCCGGCGCGCGCCGCACATCCTGGTGACCACGCCCGAGTCGCTCTACGTGCTGCTTGGCTCGGCGTCCGGGCGCGCCGGGCTGACCCAGGTGCACACGGTGATCGTCGACGAGATCCATGCCCTGGCCGGCAACAAGCGCGGCAGCCACCTGGCGCTGAGCCTGGAGCGTCTGCAAGCCCTGAGCGGACGGGCGCTGCGGCGAATAGGATTGTCGGCCACGCAACGTCCCATCGAGCGGGTCGCGCAGTTCCTGGTCGGGCATGAACGACCCTGCGCCATCGTCGACGTCGGCCATACCCGTGTGCGCGACCTGGCCATCGAGGTGCCGCCGGTGCCGCTGGGTGCGGTAATGGCCAACGATGTCTGGGACCTGGTCTACGACCGCCTCGCCACCTTGGCCCGCGAGCACCGCACCACGCTGGTGTTCGTCAACACCCGACGGCTGGCCGAGCGCCTGACCCGCCACCTGAGCGAGCGCCTCGGCCAGGACCAGGTGGCCGCCCACCACGGCAGCCTGGCCAAGGAGCACCGGCTGGCGGCAGAACAGCGATTGAAAGCCGGCGAGTTGCGGCTGTTGGTGGCCACCGCCTCGCTGGAGCTGGGTATCGATATCGGCGAGGTCGACCTGGTGTGTCAAATCGCCTCGCCCGGCTCCATCGCTGCTTTCCTGCAACGCGTGGGCCGCTCGGGGCATCAGGTCGATGGCATTCCCAAAGGCCGATTGTTCGCGACCTCCCGCGACGACCTGATCGAATGTGCGGCCCTGCTCGACTGCGTACAGCGTGGCGAGCTCGATGCCCTGCACCTGCCAGAAGCCCCGCTGGATGTCCTGGCCCAGCAGATCATCGCCGAAGTCAGCAACCAGCCGTGGCCCGAGCAGGCGCTGCTGGACTGCCTGCGCGCCGCCACGCCGTACGCCGCGCTCAGCGATGAACGCTACCAGGCGGTGCTGCGCATGCTCGCCGAGGGCTACAACGGCCGCCAGGGTGTGCGCAGCGCGTACCTGCACCGCGACGCCGTCAGCGGCACCTTGCGCGGTCGGCGTGGCAGCCAGCTGGTCGCCTTGACCAGCGGCGGCACCATTGCGCAGACCGCCGACTACGCCGTGCTGCTCGAGCCCCAGGCGCTGAACATCGGCAGCGTCAACGAGGATTTCGCGGTGGAGAGCCTCGCCGGCGACATCTTCCAGTTGGGCAACGCCTCCTACCGCATTCTGCGAATCGAGCCAGGCCGCGTGCGGGTCGAAGACGCCCAGGGGCTGGCGCCGAACATCCCGTTCTGGATAGGCGAAGCGCCGGGACGCAGCGACGAGCTGTCGGCGGCGGTGGCGCGTCTGCAACAGGGCCTGGATGCGCAGTTGCAACGCCAGGCCGACGACCCCGACGCCGCCCTGAACTGGCTCATGACGCACTACGCATTGGGCGAGGACAGCGCCCGTCAGTTGCTCGACTACCTGGGGCGGACCTGGCACGTGCTCGGCGCCCTGCCCTCGCAGCAGACGCTGGTGATGGAGCGCTTCTTCGACGAGTCGGGCGGCACCCAACTGATCATTCACGCCCCCTTCGGCAGCCGCATCAATCGCGCCTGGGGCCTGGCCCTGCGCAAGCGCTTCTGCCGCACCTTCAACTTCGAGCTGCAAGCGGCGGCCAGCGAAGATGCCATCGTGCTGTCGTTGTCCACCAGCCATAGCTTCGAACTGGACGAGGTGTGGCGCTACCTCTCCAGCCGCAGCGCCGAGTCGATCCTGATCCAGGCGCTGCTCGACGCGCCGCTGTTCAGTGTGCGCTGGCGCTGGAACGCCGCTACGGCGATGGCGCTGCCGCGCTACGTCGGCGGGCGCAAAGTGGCCCCGCAGATCCAGCGGATGAAGAGTGAAGACCTGGTGGCGTCGGTCTTTCCCGACCAGATCGCCTGCCTGGAAAACCTGGTCGGCGAACGCCAGGTGCCGGACCATCCTCTGGTGCAGCAGACGCTGGACGACTGCCTGCACGACGCCATGGACAGCGAGGGCTGGCTGGCCTTGCTGCGGCGCATGGAGCGCGGCGAAGTGCGCTTGCTCGCCCGTGATCTGCCAGCCCCGTCGCCCCTGGCCTCGGCCATCCTCAACGCGCGGCCCTATGCCTTTCTCGACGACGCGCCGCTGGAAGAACGGCGCACCCAGGCGGTGCTCAATCGACGCTGGAGCGACGTGCACAGCGCCGATGACTTGGGCGCCCTGGATGCCGAGGCGATTCAGGCCGTCGCAATCGAGGCCTGGCCGCAACCGCGTGACGCCGATGAACTGCACGAAGCGCTGATGAGCCTGGGCGTGGTCACCGCCGAGGAGGTGCAGGCCAACCCAGGCTGGGACGCCCTGCTCGCGGACTTGACCCGCGGGGGGCGTGCCTGTCGCCTGGAGACGGCCGACCTAGGCCTGTGGCTGCCCCGTGAGCGACTCAAGGCGCTGACCACCCTGTACCCCGGCGCCGTCCTGACGCCTGCGGTGCAGGCGCTGCCGGGCTTCGACCAGCCTGTCGCTGCCGACGACGCCCTGTGCGAGTTGCTGCGCGCCCGCCTCAGTGGCTTCGGCCCACAGACGCTGGCGCAGATCGCCGAGCCCTTGGGTCTGCGCGAAACCCAAGTGGAACAGGGCCTGGCACGACTGGAAGGCGAAGGCTATCTGCTGCGCGGACACTTCAGCCCTGCGCAACCGGCCTTGCAGTGGTGCGAACGGCATCTGCTGGCGCGGATTCATCGTTATACGGTCAAGCGTCTGCGTCGAGAGATCGAGCCGGTCAGCCTGCAGGACTTCATGCGTTTTCTGTTCGACTGGCAGCACCTGAGCGTCGACGAACGCTTGCGCGGTCCTCAGGCCGTGACCGTGGTACTGGCGCAACTCGAAGGCTTCCCTTGCGCGGCCGGGGCCTGGGAAGCGGACGTGCTGCCCACCCGTATCGGCGACTACAGCCCACATTGGCTGGATGACGCCTGCCGCAGCGGTCAGTGGGCCTGGACCCGGCTCACCGGTAGCGTGTCGAGCAGCACGCTGTCGAGCACGCCGCTGGTGTTGCTGCCACGCGAACGCCTGGGCCTGTGGCGCAGCCTGACCTGCGGCGCCGATCCCGATACGCTGGGGCCACGGGCGCAGCGCGTGCACCAGGCCTTAAAGGCGCACGGCGCCTTGTTCTTCGACGAACTCGTCGATGAGGCGCGCCTGTTGCCCAGCGAATTGGAGACGGCGCTGCAGGAACTGGTCGGCTCAGGACTGGCCGCAGCCGACGGCTTCAGCGGCTTGCGCAGCCTGATCACGCCCGTGGGCAGGCGCACCGCGCGGCATGGCCGGCGCAGTCATGTGGCCTTTGCCAGCCCCATGCTCCAGGCCGGGCGCTGGTCATTGCTGCGCCGTGGCAGCCTCGAACAGGACAACGACGAGCGCCTTGAGTACATCGCCCGCGTGTTGCTGCGCCGCTATGGCGTGATCTGCTGGCGCCTGCTGGAGCGTGAAAGCGAACTGCTGCCGCCCTGGCGCGATCTGCTGCGCTGCTACCACCGACTGGAAGCGCGCGGGGAAATCCGTGGCGGTCGCTTCATCGCAGGGCTCGCTGGCGAACAATTCGCCCTGCCCGAAGCCGTGGCCTCGTTGCGCCAGGTACGCCGGCGCGAGGCGAAGGGTGAGGGGGTGATGGTCAGCGGCAGCGACCCGTTGAATCTGCTCGGCACGTTACTGCCGGGCACCAAGCTGCCAGCGCTGAGCGCCAATCGCCTGCTCTACCGCGACGGCGTACCGGTGGCCGTACGGGCAGGCGGTAAGTTCCGCTGCCTGGTCGAGGCCACCGGCGAGGAGCAAAACGCATGGCGCCAGCACCTGCTGCGCGGCGCCCCGATACGCAATCCCTGACCGGCTCGACGCGGCGGCGGGTGCGCGCTTATTTCGCCTGCCCGGCAAACCCGGCAAAGCGCTTGTTGAACCCGGCCACACGCCCCTCGACCGTGGTCTTGCGCTGCTGGCCGGTGTACACCGGGTGCGATGCGCTGGACACATCCAACGCCACGTAGGGGTAGGTCTGGCCATCGGTGTGCCGATGCGTGCGGTCGGTCTCGACCGTCGAGCCAATCAGGAAGAATGCGTCCGCTGCCGTGTCGTGGAACAGCACGGGGCGGTAATCGGGATGGATGCCTGCTTTCATGGAAGTACCCTCGGATCGAAAAAGATACTTTATAACATAATATTTTGAGAATGATTTTTGATACCGAAGATTTCATTTGCTCGTGCTACCTCAGACTGGCCAATGCTTGCCGCGGCGGGCTAAGGTCGAGGTTCGACCGAAGCATTCGCAAGGGAATTTCGCATGAGTCTGTCACTTCTGAGCCGTTACGCTGTGTTCGCCGGGTGCGTGCTGTTCACCCTGGCCAGCCTGCCCTTCCTGCATCACGAATGGTTGTGGCCCTTCACCCTGACCACCGCCGTGCTCAGCCTGCTTGGCCTGTTCGACCTGCTGCAGACGCGCCACGCGGTGCGCCGCAACTACCCGATCCTTGGCAACATCCGTTACCTGGTCGAGGGCATCCGCCCCGAGATCCGCCAGTACCTGTTGGAATCGGACAGCGACGCGCTGCCCTTCTCCCGCGCCCAGCGTTCGCTGGTCTACGCCCGGGCCAAGAACGAGGCCTCGGACAAACCCTTCGGCACGCTCATCGATGTGTACGAGTCCGGCTTCGAGTTCATCGGCCACTCGATGCGTCCGGCACCGTTGGCCGATCCGGCGAGCTTTCGCATCGACATCGGCGGGCCGCAGTGCAGCCAACCCTACTCGGCGTCGATCTTCAACATCTCGGCGATGAGCTTCGGCTCACTGAGCGCCAACGCGATCCGCGCCCTCAACCAAGGCGCGCACCTGGGCAACTTCGCCCATGACACCGGCGAGGGCAGCATCAGCCCCTACCACCGCGAACACGGCGGCGACCTGGTCTGGGAACTGGGCAGCGGCTACTTCGGCTGCCGCAGCGCCGACGGGCAGTTCGATCCGGCGCGCTTCGCCGAACAGGCGGCCAACCCACAGGTGCGCATGATCGAAATCAAGATGAGCCAGGGCGCCAAGCCCGGTCACGGCGGCATCCTGCCCAAGCACAAGGTCACCCAGGAAATTGCCGACACGCGCGGCATCGCCATGGGCGAGGACTGCATCTCGCCCTCGCGCCACAGCGCCTTTTCCACGCCCATCGAGATGATGCAGTTCATCGCCACGCTGCGCGAGCTGTCGGGCGGCAAGCCGGTTGGATTCAAGTTCTGCCTGGGCCATCCGTGGGAATTCATGGGCATCGCCAAGGCCATGCTGGAGACCGGCATCCTGCCCGACTTCATCGTCGTCGACGGCAAGGAAGGTGGCACCGGTGCAGCGCCGGTGGAATTCACCGACCACATCGGCGTGCCGTTGCGCGAGGGGCTGCTGTTCGTGCACAACACCCTGGTAGGCCTGAACCTGCGCGACAAGATCAAGCTCGGTGCCAGCGGCAAGATCGTCAGCGCCTTCGATATCGCCAGCGTGCTGGCCATTGGCGCCGACTGGGCCAACTCGGCACGCGGCTTCATGTTCGCCATCGGCTGCATCCAGTCGCAGAGCTGCCACACCAACAAATGCCCCACCGGCGTCGCCACCCAGGACACCTTGCGCCAACGCGCGCTGGTGGTGCCGGACAAAGCCCAGCGTGTGCTCAATTTCCACCACAACACCCTGCGCGCGCTGGCCGAAATGCTGGCCGCCGCCGGCCTCGAGCATCCGGCGCAACTGGAGGCCAAGCATTTGGTACGGCGCATCAGCGCAACCGAGATCAAGCTGTTCTCGCAGATGCACGTGTTCCTCAAGCCTGGCGAGTTGCTGACCGGCGAAGTGGACGGCCAGTTCTATTCGCGGATGTGGCAGCTCGCCCGTGCCGACAGCTTCGAGCCGCACAGCGAAATCGCCGCCTGAGGCATACCCGTCCCACGCCCCATGACAAATTTTTCACCAAACCCGGTCAGCGTCTAAGCTTCAGACAAGCAAGACGAAACTACCTGGCCGGACTGGAACACTATGGGCGTACTGTGGCACTCGGAACAGAGCAGCACCCAAGCGACCGAACCACCTCTGGCCGATGCCCCCCAGCCGAAGACGCCTCGTCAACGCCGCCTGTGGTGGCGCCTGATCGTTCTGATCGTGCTGGTGGCCTTGGTGGCAGCGGGCTTGGCCGTGCGTGAAGAGGTGCAGACTTCGCACCTGCAATCGCGCGAGTTCAGCGCGCTGGCCAGTACCCTCACCTATTCGCTCGAGCGCGGCCCGAGCGACGCCATCGTCTACCCAGGCGACGGCCCGTTCGACAAGCGCCTGGGCTACAGTGCCCTGGGCCAGTTCCTGCCAAGGTTGCTCAAGCGCGACTACCTGATCAGCGAACAGGTGCGCTTCTCCCCGGCACTGATGCGCTATGTCGATCACGGCCTGTTCGTCCCCTACGTGGAAAAGGATCAGGCCGGATTGTCGATCACCGACTGCCGTGGCGATGCCCTCTACCAGTACCGTTATCCCCAGTACCTGTACGATCGCTTCACGGACATACCGCCGGTGATCGTCAACAGCCTGCTGTTCATCGAGAACCGTGACCTGCTCGACCCTAGCAACCCGCGCAGCAACCCGGCGGTGGACTGGCCGCGTTTCGCCAAGGCCGCCTACAGCCAGGTGGCCAAGCACCTGGCCCTGCCGGGGCAGTCGGCCGGTGGCAGCACCTTGGCTACGCAGTTGGAAAAGTACCGCCATTCACCGGACGGTCTGACGGTCAGCGGGGCGGAAAAAATTCGCCAGATGATTTCCGCGAGCGTGCGCGCTTATCAGGGCGGTACGGACACCACCGTGGCGCGCCAGCGCATCGTGCGCGACTACCTCAACAGCGTGCCGCTGTCGGCAGTGCCTGGGCACGGCGAGGTGCATGGTCTGGCCGAAGGACTGCGGGTCTGGTACGGCGCCGATTTCGCCGAGGTGAACCAGGCGCTGGCCGCCAGCGCCACGGACGCGCAGAGCCTGGCTGCACGCGGCCTGGCCTTGCGCGAGGTGCTGTCGCTGATGATCGCCCAGCGCCGGCCCTCCCATTACCTGTCCAAGGGTCGAGAAGAACTGGCCGAACTGACCGATGCGCACATCCGTGTGCTCGCCGCCAACGCCATCGTCGACCGCCCGCTGGCCGAGGCCGCGCTGGCGAGCAAGGCGGTCTACCGCGACTGGGTGGCGCAGCCGACCATCGTGCCAATCGTCACCAACAAAGGCATCAGTCTGGCCCGTAACCGCCTGGCAGCCATGCTCGATCGGCCGCTGTACGACCTCGACCGCCTCGACCTGTCGGCCACCAGCACCCTGCAGGCCGAGTTGCAGACCCAGGTCAGCCAGTACCTGAAGAACCTCGCCGACCCCGCGTTCGCGGCGCAGATGGGCCTGATCGGCGAGCGCCTGCTGACCAGTCGCACCACCGACCAGGTCAGCTACAGCTTCACCCTGTTCGAGCGCACCGCCGATGGCTCGCGGGTCAGGGTGCAGACCGACAGCACCAACCAGCCGTTCGACATCAACGAGGGCAGCAAGCTGGAACTCGGTTCCACCGCCAAGTTGCGGGTACTGACCACCTATCTGGAAATCATCGCTGAGCTGCACGACCAGTACGCCGGCAAGTCAGTGGCCGACCTGCGCAAAGTGCCGGTGGCCGATCTGGACCGCATCAGCCAGTGGTCGCTGCAGTGGTTGATGCAGAACAACAAGGATCAGAACCTCGACGCCATGCTCGATGCGGCGCTGGAGCGCACCTATTCGGCCAACACCGGCGAAGCCTTCTTCACTGGCGGCGGTCTGCACCGCTTCAACAACTTTCGCCGCGAGGACAACGGTCGCAACCCCAGCCTCAAGGACGCCTTGCGCGAGTCGATCAACCTGCCCTTCATCCGCCTGATGCGCGACCTGGTGCGTTACGTCACCTACCAGCAGCCCTACAACCGCGAGCCGCTGCTCAAGGATGATGCCGACCCACGTCGCCAGGAATACCTGGCACGTTTCGCCGACCGGGAAGGCACCAACTACCTGATGCGTTTCTGGCGCAAGTACCAGCGCAAGACCTCTCAGCAGCGCCTCGACACCTTCCTCGATGGCATGCGCGTGACCCCGCAGCGCCTGGCCGCAGTGCATCGCTACCTGTTCCCCGACGCCAGCCAGGACACCTTCAACGCCTTCGTGCGCGCCCATGCCACCAAGGACAAGGCCGCCATGGCCAGGCTCAACGACGGACGCCTGGCCGAGATGTACGCGGCCTACGGTCCCGGCAAATTCGACCTGCCCGACCAGGGTTTCATTGCCAAGGTGCACCCACTGGACCTGTGGCTGCTGGGCTATCTGCTGCGCAACCCAGGTGCGAGCGCCGCCGACATGGTCAAGGCCAGCCGCTTCGAGCGCCAGGAGGTTTACAGTTGGCTGTTCAAGAGTCGCCATCAGGGCGCACGCGACAGCCGCATCCGCACCATGGTCGAGATCGAGGCATTCCTCGACATCCATCAACGCTGGAAACGCGTCGGCTACCCGTTCGATCACCTGGTGCCGTCGCTGGCCACGGCCATCGGCAGCTCGGGCGACCGGCCTGCCGCGCTCTCGGAGTTGGTGGGGATCATCCAGAACGATGGCGTACGCCTGCCGACCCTGCGTATCGACACCCTGCATTTCGCCGCCGACACCCCCTACGAAACCCAGCTTGTCAGCGATCCGGACAGGGGCCGGCGCATTCTTAAGGTGGAGGTGGCGCGCGCCCTCAAAGGCGCCATGTCGCAAGTGGTCGATGCCGGTACCGCGCGGCGCATCTCCGGCAGCTTCAAGCTGCAAGACGGCACCTCGCTGGTGATGGGCGGCAAGACCGGCACCGGCGACAACCGTCTGCAAAGCTACGGCGCGGGCGGGCGACTGATCGCCTCGCGCTCGCTCAACCGCACCGCCACGTTCGTGTTCTTCCTCGGCGATAACCACTTCGGTACGCTCACGGCCTTCGTTCCCGGCCCCAGCGCCGAAGCCTTCACGTTCACCTCGGCCCTGCCGGTACAGGTGCTCAAGGGCATGGCACCGATCCTCATGCCTTATCTGGAGCCGGGAAACCCCAATGAATGCAAGGCGCCTCGGTTAGCCCTGCGCTGAACGGCCTTACGCATCGAAAAAACAGATGATAATCATCCGCATTTAAGGCTTGAGCCTGGATATCGGTGGCGTAAGCTGTCGCGACGTCTCTCTACCCAGGGTCGTTCTCAACGGGCGTGAACCCCACGATCCTTTTCAGCCCCACTGAGCTGGGGGCGCGCCGAGAGCGACCGGAACGCCGAGGTCCCCATGAGCGATACCATCCACCGCGTCAACCACGAAATCCGCCAACGCCACCTGCATGTGCTGCGGGTCACCGACCTGACCCCACGCATGCGCCGCATCACCCTCGGTGGCCCGGAACTGGCTGGTTTCACCAGCCTGGGCAGTGACGACCACGTCAAGGTGCTGTTCGGCTGCACCCCCGAGCAACAGCAGGCGATCGACACCCGCAGCCTCGGCCGCGACGGCAGCGTGCGGCCGACCATGCGCGAGTACACCCCGCGGCGCATCGACCTCCAGGCCCTGGAGCTGGACATCGATTTCGTCCTGCACGGCGACGGCCCCGCCTCCACCTGGGCCGCTCAAGCTGCACCCGGCCAGACCCTCGACATCGCTGGTCCGCGCGCGTCGATGGTGGTGCCGGACATCTTCGACAGCTACCTGCTGATCGGCGACGAGACCGCCATTCCCGCCATCGCCAGGCGCCTGGAAACCCTGCCGGCCGGGCGTCAGGTACTGGCGGTGATAGAAATCGAGAATGAACAGGAGCGCCAGGCGCTGCCGAGCCAGGCCCAAGTGGAGGTGATTTGGCTGCGGCGCCAGGCAGAAAACGTGGCTGATTTCGTCGAGCATCTGGCACTGCCGCAAGGCCGGCTGTATGCCTGGGTGGCACTGGAGAAAACGCTGACCCGCCAGGTCAAGGCGCTGTTGCTGGACAAAGGGGTTGCAGAAGACGCGTTGAAAGCGGCCGCCTACTGGCGAGCGGATGGCGCCGCGGACGATGAATGAGGCGGCTGATCAGGCGTGTCGCCGTGACCACAGCCGGTCCACGCCCAGTAACGCCAGCCCGATCGCCCAGAACCCTGCCAGCACGCCCGACGCGTTGAGCATCACCTGGGCGTAACCGAGGCTGGCGACGTCGACGAAGGGATAGGGATAGACCCCGATCTCATGCCCGCGCCACAGGATGAACAGGAAATACAGCAGCGGGTAAAGCGTCCAGGCGCCCAAGTGCCAGAGCCGCAAGTGCCCCTTGGGCACCGCCAGGCACCAGTACAACGCGAACACCCCTGGCATCACATCGTGCAGCAGCTCGTCGGCCAGGCGCTGCCAGCCTTGCGGGTGCCAGAGGTTGCGCAGCAGCAGGCTGTAGGCCAGCGCCACCAGCACGATACTCACCAGCACACCGGCACTCACGGCCGGGCGCAGGAACCAGCGCCGCGCCGGCGACTCGCGGCCAAAGGCGGCATAGCTCAACACCGTCGCCACCAAGGTGTTGCTCAGCACGGTAAAGAAACCGAACAGGTTGATCAGGCCGCCGATCAAGCTGGCCTGCTCCTGCCAGCGCGACCACAGCACCAGATACAACTGCACCGCCAACCCTGTCCAACCCAGCCAGGCCGCCACGCTCAGCCAAGGACGCGGCCACCTCAACTGCGGCGCTGCAGCGTGACGTACAACTGCTCGACCTTTTCCCGCGCCCACGGCGTCTTGCGCAGAAACGTCAGGCTCGACTTGATGCTCGGATCGCTTTTGAAGCAGCGGATATCCACACGCTCGGCCAGGCCCTGCCATTGGTAATGGGCCACCAGTTCGGTGAGGATCTGCTCCAGTGTCTTGCCGTGCAACGCAGTGTGTTGGGCCGTGCTCATGCAGCGCTCCTGTCCAAAGATGCGCACCTTACACCAGTGTAGGCGGCCGGTGGCGGTCGATTCGGCGCCAAACGCCCGCGCGCCGACACTTTCACACACGCCTTGACGAAGGCGTGCACAAATTCCTGGCCAGAGACAATACGGTCGTGATGAAATGGCAATGTTATATTGTATCAATTCATATCCTCTGCCAAGGAACGTCACTTCACCATGCTGTCCAAACCTCTGCACCTATCCCCTCTCGCCATCGCCCTGTGGCTGGCTTCATCGCCTGGCCAGGCGGTGGAACTCGCTCCCCAGGTGATCACCGCCAACCCGCTGGGCAACAGCCAGCTCGCCGCCCCCAGCACCGTGCTCGAAGGCGACACCCTGCTACAGCAGCAGCAAGGCAGCCTGGGCGAAACCCTGAACAAGCAGCCTGGCGTCGCCTCCACCTGGTTCGGTCCGGGCGCCAGCCGTCCAGTGATCCGCGGTCTTGACGGCGACCGCATTCGCATCCTGCGCAATGGCGTCGGCGCGCTGGACGCCTCGTCGCTGTCCTACGACCATGCCGTGCCGCTGGACCCAGTGAACGTCGAGCGCATCGAGATCGTCCGCGGCCCCGCGGCGCTACTGTATGGCGGCAACGCCATCGGCGGGGTAATCAATACATTCGACAACCGCATCCCCGATTCGCCCATCGACGGCATCCACGGCGCAGGCGAACTGCGCTATGGCGGCGCCGACACCACACGCAGCAGCGCCGGCAAACTGGAAGCGGGCGATGGCACCTTTGCCTTGCACCTGGATGCCAACAGCCGCCAGTTCAACGACCTGCGCATTCCCGGCTACGCGCGCAGCAGCAAGGTGCGCGATGCCGACGAACCCGGTTCGAAACACCGTCTGGAGAACAGCGACGGTCGTCAGGACGGCGGCGCCATCGGCGGTTCCTACCAGTGGGATCACGGCTATGCCGGCCTGTCCTACAGCCGCTATGACGGCAATTACGGCTCGGTGGCCGAGCCCGGCGTGCGTCTGGACATGGAGCAGGACCACTATGCCTTCGCCTCCGAACTGCGCGACCTGCAAGGGCCGTTCAGCTCGATCAAGGTCGACGCGGGATACACCGAGTACCAGCACCGCGAGATCGAGGACGGCGAAGTCGGCACCACCTTCAAGAACAAAGGCTACGAGGCCCGCATCGAAGCGCGTCATCAGCCGCTGGGGCCGGTCGAAGGCGTGATCGGTGCCCAAGTCAGCCGTAACGAATTCTCGGCCCTGGGTGAAGAGGCGTTCGTACCGCAGACCGATACCGACAGTTTGGCCGTGTTCATGCTCGAACAGTGGCAGGCCACCGAACGCCTGAACCTGAGCCTGGGCGCACGCTTGGAACACACCCGCGTGGATCCGGATGGCAAGGGCAACGAGCGTTTCGTCGATGCCGACAGCACCAACAGTTTCAATGCGGCGAGCTTGTCCTCCGGCGCGGTCTACCAGCTCGATCCGGTCTGGGCGCTGGCCGCCAGCCTGGGCTACACCGAACGCGCCCCGACCTTCTACGAGCTGTACGCCAACGGTGCTCATGTGGCGACCGGCACCTATGAAGTCGGCGACCCCAACCTGAACAAGGAAAAGGCCATTTCCGGCGATCTGGCCCTGCGTTTCGACAACGGCACCCATAAAGGCAGCGTCGGGGTGTTCTACAGTCACTTCCGCAACTACATCGGCCTGATCGGCAGCGGTATCCAGCGCGAAGGCGAGGACGACGAGACCATTCCCGAATACCTCTATTCGGGCGTGCGCGCACGCTTCTACGGCGTCGAAGCCCAGGACCACTGGAAGCTGCTGGAGAACCGCTACGGCAGCTTCGCCCTGGAACTGTCCGGCGACTATACCCGCGCCAAGAACCTCGACACTGGCGAGCCGCTGCCACGCATCGCGCCGCTGCGGGTCAACAGCGGGCTGCTGTGGGAGTTGGACCGCTGGCAAGCGCGCGTCGATGTGCAGCATGCCGCCGCGCAGCACCGTAAACCGGCCAATGAAACCAGCACCGACGGCTACACCACCCTCGGCGCCAGCGTGGGTTACCACTTCGATATCGGTCAAAGCCAATGGTTGGCCTTCGTGCGCGGTGAAAACCTGACCAACCAGACCGTGCGCTACGCCAGCTCGATCCTGCGTGACATCGCCCCGGCACCTGGGCGCAGCGTCGAAGTGGGCCTGACCACACGTTTCTGAGACCCTGGCATTCGGCACGCCAATCCCTGTTCCTGCCCCGTGGCGGGAACAGGTCCCCCTTTCAGTCGACTGTTAACCGCATCACAACAATCCCCTGCGACATTTTGTCTTTTTTTCCGCTCGCTTCCTCTATATCCTCCCCGCCGCACGCTGAAACGCTTCACTCACCATTCCTTGCAGCCATCAACATCGAAGAGAGCAACTCTTTGATGCGCTTGCGTATTTTCGATAATCAATAAGACAGCGCTATCTCATGCTCCAACTGCCGAAATACCGACTCCCCGGCACCGCCCTGGCGGTCCTGCTGACCAGCTTCGCCACGCCTGCCAGCGCCCAGGCGCCGTTCTCCGCCGACTCGCCCTGGATGCTCGGCGACTGGGGCGGCGCGCGCCAACGACTGCAGCAACAAGGCTACGACTTCACCCTCGGCTACACCGGCGAGATGGGCAGCAACCTGCATGGCGGTTTCGACCATGACCGCACCGCGCGCTACAGCGACCAATTCACCCTGGGCACCCACTTCGATCTGCAGAAACTGCTCGGCTGGCAAGCCAGCGAGTTCCAGCTCACCGTCACCGAGCGCAGTGGTCGCAACATCAGCAACGACCGCATCAACGACCCGCGCGTCGGCGGCTTCACCTCCGCCCAGGAAGTCTGGGGCCGTGGCCAGACCTGGCGGCTGACGCAGATGTGGTTCAAGCAGAAGTACTTCGACGGTGCGCTGGACATCAAGGTCGGCCGCTTCGGCGAAGGCGAGGACTTCAACAGCTTCCCCTGCGACTTCCAGAACCTGGCCTTCTGCGGCTCGCAGGTGGGCAACTGGGTCGGTGGCATCTGGTACAACTGGCCGGTCAGTCAATGGGCCTTGCGTGTCAGATACAACCTACACGATGACCTCTACGCCCAAGTCGGCGTGTTCGAGCAGAACCCCTCCAACCTGGATACCGGCAACGGCTTCAAGCTCAGCGGCAGCGGTACGCAAGGCGCGCTGATGCCGATAGAACTGGTGTGGAGCCCGCAGGTCAATGGCTTGAAAGGGGAATATCGCGCCGGCTACTACTACAGTAATGCCAAGGCACAGGATGTTTACCGAGACCGCAACGGCCAGCCCGCTGCCCTCAGTGGCCAGGCCTACCGCAGCAGCGCCAGCAAGCATGGCCTGTGGCTCGGAGCCCAACAGCAGGTGACCTCGCTCGCCTCCGACGCCTCGCGCGGCCTGAGCCTGTTCGCCAACGCGACGATGCACGACAAGAAGACCAATGTCATCGACAACTATGTTCAGGCGGGTGTGGTGTACAAGGGACCGTTCGACGTCCGTGCCAAGGACGACATCGGCTTCGCCCTGGCGCGCGTGCACGTCAACCCCGCCTACCGCAAAAACGCCCGCCTGGCCAACCAGGCCAACGCCGTGAACGACTATGACAATCCCGGCTTCCTGCCTGTCCAGGACACCGAATACAGCGCCGAACTCTACTACGGCATCCATCTGGCCGACTGGCTCACCGTGCGCCCGAACCTGCAGTACATCCGCCATCCGGGCGGGGTGTCGCGGGTCGACGATGCACTGGTCGGCGGCGTGAAGATCCAAAGCAGTTTCTGAACCTCACCTTGAATGAACGGAGAAGCTACGATGAGCACTGACGGTGCTACCTCTGGAACCCGCTGGCTACCGCGCCTGATCGGCGTATTGCTGCTGTTGATGGGCCTCGCCCTGATCGCCGGTGGCGTCAAGCTCAGCCAGTTGGGCGGATCGCTGTATTACCTGATCGGCGGTATCGGCTTCGCCCTCTCGGGCGTGTTGCTGATCGCCCTGCGTCGCATCGGCCTGGGCCTGTACGGCGCCGTGCTGCTGGCCAGTACGGCCTGGGCACTGTGGGAAGTGGGCCTGGACTGGTGGCAACTGGTGCCGCGTCTGGCGCTGTGGTTCGCCTTGGGCGTTATTCTGCTGCTGCCATGGGCACGTCGTCCCCTGCGCGGCCCGGCGTCGACAGTCAACGGCGCCTTGCTCAGCGTGGCGGTGGTCGCCGCCGGCGCCAGCGCCCTGGCCAGCCAATTCACCCATCCCGGGGAAATTGCCGGGGAACTGGGGCGCGACAGCAGCGAAATGGCCAGTGCCGCGCCGTCGATGCCCGATGGCGACTGGCAGGCCTACGGTCGCACCGAGTTCGGCGACCGCTACTCGCCGCTGCGCCAGATCACCGCGCAGAACGTCAATCGCCTGGAGGAAGCCTGGCGCATCCGCACCGGTGATCTGCCCAGCGACAACGACCCGGTCGAGCTGACCAACGAAAACACCCCGCTCAAGGTCAACGGCATGCTCTATGCCTGTACCGCGCACAGCAAGGTGTTGGCCCTGGACCCGGACACCGGTGCCGAAATCTGGCGCTTCGATCCGCAGATCAAGAGCTCGGTGGGCACCTTCAAGGGCTTCGCCCATATGACCTGCCGCGGCGTGTCGTATTACGACGAAAACCGCTACGTCAGCCGTGACGGCAGCCCCGTGCCGGCCATTTCCGCCGCCGGCCAGGCCGTGGCGCAAGCCTGCCCGCGCCGCCTGTACCTGCCCACTGCCGACGCCCGCCTGATCGCCATCAACGCCGACAACGGCAAAGTCTGCGAAGGCTTCGCCAACCAGGGCGCCATCGACCTGACCCAAGGCATCGGTCCGTTCACCGCCGGCGGCTACTATTCCACCTCGCCGGTGGCCGTGACCCGCGACCTGGTGATCATCGGCGGTCATGTCACCGACAACGAGTCGACCAACGAGCCGTCCGGGGTGATTCGCGCCTACGACGTGCACGACGGTCACCTGGTGTGGAACTGGGACAGCAACAACCCCGACGACACCCAACCGCTGGCGCCTGGAAAGACCTACAGCCGCAACTCGGCCAACATGTGGTCGCTGGCCAGCGTCGACGAAGAGCTGGGCATGGTCTACCTGCCGCTGGGCAACCAGATGCCTGACCAGTACGGTGCCGACCGCACGCCAGGCGCCGAGAAATACAGCGCGGGTATCGTCGCCCTCGACCTGGCCACCGGCAAGGCCCGCTGGAACTACCAGTTCACTCACCACGACCTGTGGGACATGGATGTCGGCAGCCAGCCGACCCTGGTCCACCTGAAGACCGACGACGGCGTCAAGCCGGCCGTGATCGTGCCGACCAAACAGGGCAGCCTGTACGTGCTCGACCGCCGCAACGGTACGCCGATCGTGCCGATCCGCGAGATTCCGGTGCCGCAGGGTGCCGTCAAAGGCGACTTCACCGCGCCGACCCAGGCCCGTTCCGACCTCAACCTGCTCGGCCCTGAACTGACCGAGCAGGCCATGTGGGGCGCCACGCCGTTCGACCAGATGCTGTGCCGCATCCAGTTCCGCGAGCTGCGCTACGAGGGTCAGTACACCCCGCCGTCCGAGCAGGGCACGCTGGTGTATCCGGGCAACGTGGGAGTGTTCAACTGGGGCGGCGTGTCGGTCGATCCGGTGCGCCAACTGCTGTTCACCTCGCCGAACTACATGGCGTTCGTGTCGAAGATGATCCCGCGCGACCAGGTCGCCGCCGACAGCAAGCGTGAAAGCGAAACCAGCGGTATCCAGCCGAACACGGGTGCGCCTTACGCGGTGACCATGCATCCGTTCATGTCGCCGCTGGGCGTACCGTGCCAGGCTCCGGCCTGGGGCTATGTGGCCGCCATCGACCTGTTCACCCACAAGGTGGTGTGGAAGCACAAGAACGGCACCACCCGTGACAGCACCCCGGTGCCGATCGGCCTGCCGGTGGGCGTGCCGAGCATGGGCGGTTCGATCGTCACTGCTGGGGGCGTGGGCTTCCTCAGCGGCACGCTGGACCAGTACCTGCGCGCCTATGACGTGAACGACGGCAAGCAGTTGTGGAGCGCCCGCCTGCCGGCCGGCGGCCAGGCGACACCGATGACCTACACCGGCAAGGATGGCGAGCAGTATGTGCTGATCGTCGCCGGCGGCCACGGCTCGCTGGGCACGCGGATGGGCGACTACATCATCGCTTACAAGCTCGCGCGCTAGCGCGCGGGCTTGTAAGCGAGCGGCAAGCTGCAAGCTGGATAGCAAAAGCGGGGCCTGCGCGGTCCCGCTTTTTCTTGCCGCTTGAAGCTTGCAGCTTGAAGCTCGCAGCGAGCTGCGAGCGGCTCGGTGCGCGCCAAGCGCGCACCGCTTGAAACCCAGAGCCATTCGCCCCATCTAAGCACCATAGCCATTCACGCAGGTGCCCCATGAGCGACCAGCAGGATTTTCCTGATCACCCCGACGAGCACGACGAAGTCGAGCATATCGACGCCAAGTCCAGTACCAGCCATGCCCTCGCCCTGCCCGGCCAGCAATTGCCGGACAAAGTCTATGTGATCCCCATTCACAATCGCCCGTTCTTCCCCGCGCAGGTGCTGCCGGTGATCGTCAACGAAGAGCCCTGGGCGGAAACCCTCGACCTCGTCGCCAAGACCGATCATCACACCCTCGCGCTGTTCTTCATGGACACCCCAGCCGAAGACCACCGGCACTTCGACACCAAGGCGCTGCCCGAGTACGGCACCCTGGTGAAGGTCCACCACGCCAGTCGCGAGGGCGGCAAGCTGCAGTTCGTCGCTCAAGGACTGACCCGTGTGCGCATTCGCACCTGGCTCAAGCATCATCGCCCGCCCTATCTCGTGGAAGTCGAGTACCCGCGTCAGCCCACCGAGCCCAACGACGAAGTCAAGGCCTACGGCATGGCGCTGATCAACGCCATCAAGGAACTGCTGCCGCTCAATCCGCTGTACAGCGAAGAGCTGAAGAACTACCTCAACCGCTTCAGCCCCAACGACCCTTCGCCGTTGACCGACTTCGCCGCGGCCCTCACCTCGGCCACCGGCAATCAGTTGCAGGAAGTGCTCGATTGCGTGCCCATGCTCAAACGCATGGAAAAAGTCCTGCCGATGCTGCGCAAGGAAGTGGAGGTCGCGCGCCTGCAGAACGAAATTTCCGCCGAGGTAAACCGGCAGATCGGCGAGCACCAGCGCGAGTTCTTCCTCAAAGAGCAGCTCAAGGTCATCCAGCAGGAACTGGGGCTGACCAAGGACGACCGCAGCGCCGACCTCGAACAGTTCGAGCAGCGCCTGGAAGGCAAGACCCTGCCCGATCAGGCGAAAAAACGCATCGACGAGGAAATGGGCAAGCTGGCCATTCTCGAGACGGGCTCGCCTGAGTATGCCGTCACCCGCAATTACCTGGACTGGGCCACCGCGTTGCCGTGGGGCCTCTATGGCCAAGACAAGCTCGACCTCAAGCACGCGCGCAAAGTGCTCGACCAACACCACGCCGGTCTGGACGACATCAAGGAGCGCATTCTCGAGTTCCTCGCCGTCGGCGCCTGGAAAGGTGAAATCAGCGGTTCCATCGTGCTGCTGGTCGGCCCACCCGGCGTGGGCAAGACCAGCATTGGCAAGTCCATTGCCGAATCTTTGGGCCGGCCGTTCTACCGCTTCAGCGTCGGCGGTATGCGCGACGAGGCCGAGATCAAGGGCCACCGCCGCACCTACATCGGCGCCCAGCCCGGCAAACTGGTGCAGGCGCTGAAGGACGTCGAAGTGATGAACCCGGTCATCATGCTCGACGAGATCGACAAGATGGGCCAGAGCTACCAGGGCGACCCCGCCTCGGCGCTGCTGGAAACCCTCGATCCAGAGCAGAACGTCGACTTCCTCGACCATTACCTGGACCTGCGCCTGGACCTGTCCAAGGTGCTGTTCGTCTGCACCGCCAACACCCTCGACTCGATCCCCGGCCCGCTGCTCGACCGCATGGAAGTGATCCGCCTCTCCGGTTACATCACCGAAGAGAAGGTGGCCATCGCCAAGCGCCACCTGTGGCCCAAGCAACTGAACAAAGCGGGTGTGGCCAAGACCAGCCTGAGCATCTCCGACAGCGCACTGCGCCTGGTGATCGAGGGCTATGCCCGCGAGGCCGGCGTGCGTCAGTTGGAAAAACAGCTAGGTAAACTGGTGCGCAAGTCCGTGGTCAAGTTGCTGGACAATCCCGACGCCAAACTCAAGATCGGTCCCAAGGAACTGGAACCGGCACTGGGCATGCCGGTGTTTCGCAGCGAACAGGTGCTGTCGGGCAAAGGCGTGATCACAGGCTTGGCCTGGACCAGCATGGGCGGGGCTACGCTGCCGATCGAGGCGACGCGCGTGCACACCCTCAATCGCGGCTTCAAGCTCACCGGCAAGCTGGGAGATGTGATGAAAGAGTCCGCCGAAATCGCCTATAGCTATGTCAGCTCCAACCTCAAGCAATACGGTGGCGATTCGGGCTTCTTCAATGAGGCCTTCATTCACCTGCACGTACCCGAGGGGGCTACGCCGAAAGATGGGCCGAGCGCAGGCGTGACCATGGCCAGTGCACTGCTGTCGCTGGCCCGCGATCAGGCGCCGAAAAAGGGCGTGGCCATGACCGGCGAGCTGACCCTCACCGGCCAGGTGCTGCCCATCGGCGGCGTGCGCGAGAAAGTGATCGCTGCACGGCGGCAGAAAATCCACGAGTTGATCCTGCCCGAGGCCAACCGGGGCGACTTCGAGGAACTGCCGGCGTACCTGCGCGAAGGTTTGACGGTGCATTTCGCCAAACGCTTCGCCGACGTGGCGAAAGTGCTGTTCTGATCGGCCGGGGGCCGCGCGCCGGCCCCACAGGTTCACCCGCTTCGGTTATCCTCAGGCCATCGTCGCCTGAGGAGACACCATGACCCTCCCCCGCCTATTGCTTCCCATGAGCCTTGCATTGCTGACCGCCTGCGCCCAGCAGTCCCGGCAGACCGTCGAACTGGACGCCGAGAGCGAATGCCCCAAGCGCTTGGCGCCAGGCCAGAACCTGACCCTCACCCTGACCAGCAATCCGACTACCGGATACCGCTGGCAGGTCAAGGATCCCGCTTCGAGCGTGCTGCGCAGCCTCGGTCCAGAGGTGTACAGCAGCCCTGAAGAAAGCGGTCTGGTCGGTGTTGCCGGGACATCCACCTGGCGTTTCCAGGCCAGCGCGCCGGGAGATGGCAACCTGGTATTGGTCTATCAGCAACCGTGGGCGCCTGAAGTGCAACCGGTGCAGACATTCGAGTGCGCGATCAGGGTCAGATGACCCGCATCAAACCGCCTCAATGCGTCTGCGCACGGTCAGCAGGTAGTCGCGCGCGGCTTGCAAGGCAACTAACAGAGGCCCCGCTTCTACCTTGCTGTTCAGGACGGAATCCACGGCACTCCACCCATCCACGAACAGTGATCCCTGCACCAACCACCGCCGGCGGAGCTCGAGCAGTTCGCCGGCCCTGCCGTATTGGGTGATCACTTCGTTATTCTGCGCCAGCTGCGCTTTGAGACCAGCCAGGTTCTGCTGCTCCTGCTTGAGTTTGTCCGCCATCTGTGCTCTGACCGCAAGTACTTTGGCGTATTCACGGCCCTGCTCCAGTAGATCCAGATGCGTGTTCAGCTTGCCAACGGCAGCCTTGATCAGATCCGGGGATATACCAGGCGTCTGCATTTGACCCAGAATGACATCGATGTCCTTGTCGTCGGGAATCAGGTTCCTCAGCGCTTGACGGACCGTCGGCGTATTGAGCGTGGCAAGGCT
This sequence comes from Pseudomonas sp. SC11, assembly GCF_047039205.1. Taxonomy (NCBI): domain Bacteria; kingdom Pseudomonadati; phylum Pseudomonadota; class Gammaproteobacteria; order Pseudomonadales; family Pseudomonadaceae; genus Pseudomonas; species Pseudomonas sp. SC11. The sequence continues at coordinate 4,278,749 of NZ_CP178183.1, forward strand.
ATCGTCTATCTCCGCCAACTTGGCTTCGCGCGTATTGACCGTGCTCTGGACCTGCTTGAACGTCTTGTCGTTCTCCTGCAGGTCTTGTATCGCCGTTCGCTGCAGTTCAGTGAGCTCAGGTGCCGAGTACGTGCGCACAGCCTCTACGCTGGCCAGCACCTGCCGGATAGTCGTCTGCACGTCGGCGCGCAGGGTCACGAGTTCGTCCTCATCGAGCTCGGCGGTAGCGACACTGCCAAGCGGGTCCAAGTCGAGATTGAGATCGATCAGGCCCTGCGTGACATTCCCACAAAAACGCGCATTGGCCTTTTTGATGGTTTCGGCGATGTCCTGCAAGCGTTCGCGTACAGCGGGAATGAGCAATTCGATCCCATGGTGGGAAATCTGAAACGCCTGTCGCTCGATGTTGAGCATCGCTTTGGCATCGGGCAACGGTGTTTCGACATTCGCACTCTTCATATTATTCATCCTTAAAGGGCGTCGCCCAGTGCTTCGTTGAAGATCGCCGAGAGCTGCTTGGAGATATTCAAAATATTGGTCCAAGGCGAGAGGACGCGTTCAAACTGCACAATAAACTTTTTCAGTTCCACGTTACTGGAAACGGCGGTGGCTTTTTTAATCGAAGCGGACATGTAGGACTCCAACAGCACCCAGACATCTTCCAAGTTCTTGGTGGCTGCACGAACTTCCACCAACCTGAAGTTAATGTCCGTGACCATCCTCTTCAAGGCCACGAAATTTTCGATTTCGGCCAACAGTTCACGTTGCTGCGTAGCCAACATATCGCGCTCTTCGATCAATGCATTCTTATCCTTACGCACCACTTCCGCTTGCGCACCGTAAATACCTCCGGTCACGATCAAACCGATCGGACCGAACGCAATCCCGAAAAACGCCGTGCCGACCAATTTGTCATATTGAGCCACCTTTTTTTCAATCTCAGTGTCGAGCGCGATCAACTGCTCGCCGATCGTAGCAATCTTCTTGTCGACACTTTCTTTCTTCAAACATGCCAAGAGACCAGAGCCCTTGGGATGCAAGACCTTGTCGATCTGCTCACCGAAATGATCGACCAGCGCCTTGACGTGGCGAATGGTGGCGAGCATTTCCGTAATTTCATCTTGGATGGTCGGCAAGTAGAGATCGATCGCCGACTTCAGTGATGTGATGTCCGCTGTCGAGAGCGCGGCCCTCGGAATCTTGTCGGCCGGAATCGCTGGCAACAGCGTGTCCATTGCCTGCGTGTTCTTCAGTTCGGCAATAAACTTCACACCTTCAGTGATAAAGTTTTCGGAAAAGACCTGTAAATCGCCACCCATTGTTTTACAGGCATCTTCTACGCCGTCCCACGCATCCACATGCTGATGCAGATTCTCATGGAAGGACCAGAAGTCATCTGCACTGATTGCCAAGGCAGTAAAGTTTACGTTCGCCTCCATCTCTCGCCGCTCTCTGGGCAGCAGTCGTACCGCCCTCTGGTAGCGTTTGATGGTGCGCAGGTTGTCTTGACTGAATAGAAAAGCCGGCTCTTTCTTTTTGAAATCGAAAATTTGCTGAGGGATGAACTCGACCCGTTCATCCACTGTGAGCTTATCGAAAGGCAGACTCGCTTTTGAAGCAGAATTCTCCGCCCGCTGCTCAGTTACATCAGTCGCCATGATTATTCCCCTCTACTCACACTCTTCTGCAGTTGAGAGCGCGTTACTGAGGAACCAATCTAACGGTCTACGGCCGCTCACGAAGTCAGGACGGTGCTCAGCCTGTGGAAGGAAAACACACTGCTCTCTGCCAGATCATTGATCATTGGACAAACTGACAAATGCCCCGAGACTGCTCTGCCACGCAGACGGCGTTCCCTGATTTTCGCTAGAATGTGCCTCCTTCAACCCACTGCACGAGCCCGCTGTGAGCCACCCCTCAGACCGCCTATTCGCCCAGCCTCTGGAACAGGTACCCGACTTCGTCTTCAACGAAGACGTCGTGCGCGTGTTCCCGGACATGATCAAGCGCTCGGTGCCCGGCTATCCGACCATCGTCGAGAACATCGGTGTGCTGGGTGCGCGCTTTGCCCAACCGCATAGCGTCTTGTATGACCTGGGCGCTTCGCTGGGCGCCGTGACTCAATCGCTGCGTCGTCATGTGCGCGCTGACGGCTGCCGGGTCATGGCGGTGGACAACTCGGCAGCGATGGTCGAGCGCTGCCGCCAGTACCTCACCGCCCAGGACTCCATGTTCCAGGAACTGCTGCCGGTGCAGGTACTGGAGGCCGACATCCTGGCGCTGTCGCTGGAGCCGGCGTCGTTCGTCGCAATGAACTTCACCCTGCAATTCATCGCCCCAGACGAACGCCTCGACCTGCTGGCCCGCATCCGCCAGGCGCTGCTACCCGGTGGCGCACTGGTGCTCTCGGAAAAGCTGCGCTTCGACGACGCGCAGACCCACGACCTGCTCAACGAACTGCACCTGGACTTCAAGCGTGCCAATGGCTACAGCGAACTGGAAATTGCCCAGAAACGCAGCGCCATCGAGCACGTCATGAAGCCTGACACTCTGGAGACCCACGAGCAGCGCCTGCGCGCCGCCGGTTTCTCCAAGGTGGTGCCCTGGTTCCAATGCCTCAACTTCGCCTCGCTGATAGCCCTGCCATGATCGATCTGTCTCCCCTCGTCCGCCGTCTGGCGGGCACCCCACTGGCTCGCTGGTCCCAAGGCCTGCAAGCGCAATTGGATGCCAAGCTGGAAAAAGGCCACGGCGACCTGGAACGCTGGCGTGGCGCGCTGGACGCGCTGCCCGCCTTGACGCCGAGCACCCTCGACCTGGTCGACGGCCTGCGCCTGGACAGCGACTGCGATGCCGCCAGCCGTGCGCAGATGCATCAGGCGCTGATGGGGCTGTCGCCCTGGCGCAAGGGGCCGTTCGAGCTGTTCGGCGTGCATGTGGACACCGAATGGCGCTCGGACTGGAAGTGGTCGCGGGTCAGCCCGCACCTGAACCTCAGCGGCAAACGCGTGCTGGATGTCGGCTGCGGCAACGGCTACTACCAGTGGCGCATGCTCGGCGCCGGCGCCGACCTGGTGGTCGGGGTAGACCCGAACTGGCTGTTCTTCTGCCAGTTCCAGGCTGTCAGTAAATACCTCCCGCACCTCCCGGCCTGGCACCTGCCGTTCGCCCTGGAAGAACTGCCGGCCAATCTGGAAGGGTTCGACACAGTGTTCTCGATGGGCGTGTTCTACCACCGTCGCTCGCCAATCGAGCACCTGCTGGCGCTGAAGGACTGCCTGGTCAAAGGCGGCGAACTGGTGCTGGAAACGCTGGTGATCGAAGGTGACGCGCAACAAATGCTGGTGCCCGAAGACCGTTACGCGCAGATGCGCAACGTCTGGTTCCTGCCGTCGGTGCCGGCCCTGGAGCGCCTGCTGCGCCGGGCAGGTTTCAGCGATGTGCGCTGCGTGGATGTCAGCGTCACCAGCGTCGAGGAACAGCGCAGCACCGATTGGATGCGCTACCAGTCGCTCAGCGACTTCCTCGACCCTGCCGACCACAGCAAGACCATCGAAGGCCTGCCAGCGCCGCGCCGAGCCACGTTGCTGGCGCGCAAATAGAGAGCCGCAAGTGCCCCAAGGGGCACTGCATTCAGTTGCGGCGCGGCGCCGCAGCGAGCATCAGCGCTTTCATCTCGGCAACGGCGGCCGGGAAACCGACGAACAGTGCGTGCGCCACCAGCGCATGGCCGATGTTCAGCTCATTGATGCCTTCAATGGCCGCCACGGCTTCGACGTTGTGGTAATGCAGGCCATGGCCGGCATTGACGATCAGACCCTGAGCCAAACCGAAAGCGACGCCCTGAACGATACGTTCGAGCTCTTCGGCCACCTCCTTAGGGGTCTGGGCATCGGCGTAGCGCCCGGTGTGCAGTTCGATGGCCGGCGCACCGACCCGGCGCGACGCCTCGATCTGACGCTCATCGGCATCGATGAACAAGGACACTTCGGCGCCGGTGCGCGACAAGCGCTCCACAGCGGCCTTGATCCGCTGCTCTTGGCCGGCCACGTCCAGCCCGCCCTCGGTGGTCAGTTCCTGGCGCGTTTCAGGCACCAGGCAAATGTGCGCCGGGCGAATCTTCTCGGCAAAGGCCATCATCTCTTCAGTGACGCCCATTTCGAAGTTCATGCGTGTCTGCAAGACATCCTTGAGCAGCAGCACGTCGCGCTCCTGGATATGCCGACGGTCTTCGCGCAGGTGCACGGTGATACCGTCGGCCCCCGCCTGCTCGGCGTCCAGCGCTGCCTTGACCGGGTCCGGATAGCGAGTGCCGCGGGCCTGGCGCAAGGTCGCCACATGGTCGATATTGACGCCGAGAAGGATGCGGTTGCTCTGAGTCACGAAAGGCTCTCCTGAAGATTGAGCCCCACAGCATACGTCGTGCTCAGCGCTTGCGAAACAGTTCGCGGCTGACCAGTGGCTTGGCCCCCAGGTGGACCGCCAATGCCTGGCGCATCAGGCGCTTGGCGGCCAGCAAGGCGCCCGGCGCTTCCCACTCGGCCTCGGACAGCGCCAGCAACTGCGCGCCATTGAACAGTCCGGGCTGGAACAGCTCGACACGCTCAAGCCCGGCATCCACCTGCAGCCGGTACAGTCCTTCGGCAACCACTGGGGCCTGGTCGACATCTTCGGTCAGGGAAAACGCGTAGCCCAACTCATCGAGCAGGCGCCACTCGAACGCACGCAGCAGCGGCTCGAGGGGGCGACCCGCCGCCAGCGCTTGCAGGGTAAGACCGTAGTGTTCGAACAAGGCGGGATAAGGGGCTTCGGCAGGAAGCAGGCGCATCAGCAACTCATTGAGGTACAAGCCGCTGAACAACGCGTCGCCGTTGAGCCAACCGGCGAGGCCGACGGTGTCCATGCGCCCCACATTCTTCAGCTCGCCGCGCCCGCGCAGTTCCAGCTCCAGCGGCACGAACGGCCGCATGGAACTGCCGCCCTTGCCCCGCGCCCGGCGCAAGACGGCACGCACACGGCCCTGGGGCGTGAAAAAATCCACCAGCGCACTGGTTTCCTTGTAGGCGCGGCTGTGCAGGACGTAGGCGAGTTGTGGTGTGGGTTGGTCCATGGCGATCTCACGCAGCGAAGATACCGGGAGGCGCGGGTGACCCCATGGAAGCGGCGACAGCGCCGCTTTCCCAGGTCAATCGCAGCGCCTGCCTACGCACTCATAGAAAGCCGCGCCGTCGCGAGCCGTTTAGAGGTCGCCGTAACCCAGCGAGCGCAGCGCCCGCTCGTCATCGGACCAGCCGCCCTTGACCTTGACCCAGAGGTTGAGCATGACCTTGGCGTCGAACAGCACCTCCATGTCCTTGCGCGCATCGGAGCCGATGCGTTTGATGCGCTCGCCCTTGTCGCCAATGATGATCTTCTTCTGGCCGTCACGCTCGACCAGGATCAGGGCGTGAATGTGCAGCACATGCCCCTGCTGCTTGAACTCTTCGATTTCCACGGTGATCTGGTACGGCAGCTCGGCACCGAGCTGACGCATGATCTTTTCACGGACCAGTTCGGCGGCGAGGAAACGGCTGCTGCGGTCGGTGATCTGGTCTTCCGGGAAGAAATGCTCGTTCTCGGGCAGGTGCTTGGCGATCAGTGCCTCGAGAGACTCCAGGTTATGCCCCTGCTGCGCCGAGATCGGCACGATTTCGGCCTTCGGCAGTTGCGCCTGAAGCCATTGCAGGTGTGGGATCAACTCGGCTTTCTCGTCCATGCGGTCGGTCTTGTTGACCGCCAGGATCAGCGGGCCTTCCACGTACTGGACACGCTCGAGCACCAGTTGGTCCTCATCGGTCCAACGGGTACGGTCGACCACGAAGATCACCACATCGACGTCTTTCAAGGCCGCCGATGCGTTACGGTTCATGTAGCGGTTCAGGGCCTTGTCGTTGGCCTTGTGCATGCCGGGGGTGTCGACGTAGATCGCCTGCACATCGCCCTCGGTCTTGATGCCGAGCATGTTGTGGCGCGTGGTCTGCGGCTTGCGCGACGTAATCGCCAGCTTCTGCCCGAGAATATGGTTGAGCAGCGTGGACTTGCCCACGTTGGGACGGCCGACGATGGCCACATAGCCGCAACGGGTCGGGGTGTTCTCAGTCATTGCCATTCTCCACGCCCAGGGCGATCAGTGCGGCGGCGGCAGCGACTTGCTCGGCGATACGCCGGCTAACGCCCTGTCCACGGCTCTTGTTGTTCAGCAGCACCACTTCGCATTCGACGAAGAACGTACGGCAGTGCGGTTCGCCCTGGATGTCCACCACTTCGTAGCGCGGCAACTCGCAGGCACGCGATTGCAGGAACTCCTGCAGGCGGGTCTTGGGATCTTTGTTGGTATCGACCAGGGTCAGGCCATCGAACTCGCCCGCCAGCCAGGCGAGGATGCGCTCGCGGGCGGTCTGCATGTCGGCGTCCAGGTAGATGGCGCCGATCAGGGCTTCGAGGGCGTCGGCCAGGATCGACTCACGCCGGAAGCCGCCGCTCTTGAGCTCGCCCGAACCCAGGCGCAGGTACTCGCCCAGGTCGAAGCCGCGTGCCAGACGGGCCAGTGTTTCACCCTTGACCAGGCGAGCGCGCAGACGCGAAAGCTGGCCTTCTCGCGCTTGGGGGAAACGCTCGAACAGCGCTTCACCAGCCACGAAGTTGAGAATGGCATCGCCAAGAAACTCCAGGCGCTCGTTGTTGCGCCCGGCATAGCTGCGGTGCGTCAGCGCCAGGAGCATCTGCTCCCGGTCCCTGAAGGTGTAGCCGAGCTTGCGCTCGAGGCGCTCGAGGGAAGCGCTCATGCGGCCACCCCATCGTTGTTAAACGCGTTCAAATCAACATCCTGAAAGACTGTTTGGCCGTGTCGCACCACAACGTGGCGCTGGATTGATTCATCCCTGAGAACACAGCCTATGTCAGAAATGCATTCGGCGCCGTCCGTGGACAGCGCCGAGGGGTATCAATGGATCAGACCCACCCGCGACAGGTTCGGCAAGTGGCTGAGCTTGGGCTCTGGCCAGCTCATCCACACCGCGAAGGCCTTGCCGACGATGTTGCGGTCCGGGACCATGCCATGCAGCTCGCGAGGGATGTTCGGGTCGTCCCAGAAGCGGCTGTCATTGGAGTTGTCGCGGTTATCGCCCATCATGAAGTAGTGCCCGGCCGGTACGGTCCATTGCTGGTCCGGCGGCATGCGGTAGCGGCTCATTTCCTTGCGGATCAGATGCTCGGTTTCGCCGAGTTTTTCCTTGTACAGCTCGGCGCTACCCAGCGAGCCAGCTTCGCTGCCGACCAACTGCTCGGCGACCAACTGGTCGTTGACGTACAGGCGCTTGTCGTTGGTGTAGCGGATCCGGTCGCCCGGCAGGCCGACCACACGCTTGATGTAGTTGACGTTCGGATCGCTCGGATAGCGGAACACCATGACGTCCCCGCGCTGCGGATCACCCACCTCGATGACCTTCTTGTCGATCACGGGTAGACGGATACCGTAGGAGAACTTGTTCACCAGGATGAAGTCGCCCACTTCCAGGGTCGGTTTCATCGACCCCGAAGGAATCTGGAAGGGCTCGACCAGAAACGAGCGCAACACCAGCACGATGAACAGCACCGGGAAGAAGGACTTGCCGTATTCGACCAGCAACGGCTCCTTGTTCAGGCGCTCGACGACGGCCACTTCGGGCTGGCTGACGCTGCCCTGGTAGTTGGCGATCGCCGCTCGCCGGCGCGGCGCCAGGAACAGCAGATCGATCAGACCCAACAGACCGCAGACGGCTACGGCGATGACGAGCAACAGCGGGAAATTTAGCGACATAGGACCTAGCTATCCAACCTGAGCACAGCAAGGAAGGCTTCCTGTGGAATCTCCACGTTGCCCACCTGCTTCATGCGTTTCTTACCGGCCTTCTGCTTCTCCAGCAGTTTTTTCTTACGGCTCACATCGCCGCCGTAACACTTGGCCAGTACGTTCTTTCTGAGCGCCTTGACAGTGGTCCGCGCAATGATCTGACCGCCGATGGCTGCCTGGATCGCCACATCGAACATCTGCCGAGGAATCAGTTCCTTCATCTTCTCGGTCAACGCACGGCCTTTATAGGCCGCGTTGTCGCGGTGCACGATCAATGCCAGGGCATCGACCTTGTCGCCGTTGATCAGCACGTCCAGCTTGACCAGGTTGGCCGATTGGTAGCGATCGAAATGATAGTCCAGCGAGGCGTAACCACGGCTGGTGGATTTGAGGCGGTCGAAGAAGTCCAGCACCACCTCGTTCATCGGCATGTCGTAGCGCACCTGCACCTGGCTGCCGAGGAACTGCATGTCGCGCTGCACGCCACGCTTCTCGATGCACAGGGTGATCACGTTGCCCAAGTGTTCCTGGGGAACGAGGATGGTTGCGGTGACGATCGGTTCGCGGAAGTCGGTAACCGCCGAGACGTCCGGAAGCTTGGAGGGGTTGTCGACGACAATGGTTTCACCCGTCTTCAACTCCAGCTCGTAGATCACGCTTGGCGCGGTGGTGATCAGGTCCAGGTCGTATTCGCGCTCCAGGCGCTCCTGAATGATCTCCATGTGCAGCATGCCGAGGAAGCCGCAACGGAAGCCGAAGCCCAGGGCGTCGGAGCTTTCCGGCATGTATTGCAGCGACGAGTCGTTGAGCGTCAGCTTCTGCAGGGCATCGCGGAAGTCCTCGAAGTCGTCGGAGCTGACCGGGAACAGACCTGCGTAGACCTGCGGCTGAATCTTCTTGAAGCCTGGCAGCACCTGAACTTCAGGCGTCGAGGAGAGGGTCAGGGTGTCACCCACCGGGGCCCCGTGAATGTCCTTGATGCTGGCAATGATGAAGCCCACCTCGCCAGCCTTCAGGTCAGCGGTGGCCGTGTGTTTCGGGGTGAAGACACCGACGCTGTCGACCAGGTGCACCTTGCCGGTGGACTTGACCAGGATCTTGTCGCCCTTCTTGACGCGACCCTGGCGCACACGCACCAGCGAGACGACACCCAGGTAGTTGTCGAACCAGGAATCGATGATCAGCGCCTGCAACGGCGCCTCGATGTCGCCCACCGGCGCCGGGATGGTCTGCACCAGGCGCTCGAGCACCTCGTCCACGCCCATGCCGCTCTTGGCGCTGCACGCCACGGCGTCGGTGGCGTCGATGCCGATGATCTTCTCGATCTCGTCCTTGACGCGGTCCGGATCCGCCTGGGGCAGGTCCATCTTGTTCAGCACCGGCATCACTTCCAGGCCCTGCTCGATGGCGGTGTAGCAGTTGGCGACCGACTGTGCCTCGACGCCCTGACCCGCATCGACCACCAGCAGCGCGCCTTCGCACGCCGCCAGCGAACGCGAAACTTCATAGGTGAAGTCGACGTGACCGGGGGTGTCGATGAAGTTCAACTGGTAGGTTTTGCCGTCCTGCGCCTTGTAGTGCAGGGTAACGCTGTGGGCTTTGATGGTGATACCGCGTTCACGCTCAAGGTCCATGGAGTCGAGGACCTGTGCTTCCATTTCGCGCGAGGTCAGGCCGCCGCACATCTGGATGAAACGGTCGGCCAGCGTCGACTTGCCATGGTCGATGTGGGCGATGATGGAGAAATTGCGGATATGACTCAAATCACTCACAGATCAACACTCGATAAGGCTGCGAGCCGGACGCCCGCCGAAAAATAGCCGGGCATTGTAACGCAAGCCGACGGGATATGGGAGGTTCCTGTATCGCCGCTGACCCGCTCGGTGCATTGGGGTTTTCAGGTCAAACCAGGTCCACTCGTGAAAAAGGGCAGCCGCAGCTGCCCTTCTCTCAGACTGAATCGATCACTCGGCCAGTTTGAAGGTGATAAAGCTGGCACGCCCTTGACGCAGTACGCGCATGGACACCGAGCGATTCTTCGGCAGTTCCTTGGCAATTTCAGTGAACTGCTTGGCCGAGCCGATCGCCTGGTTGTTCAGGTGGCTGATGACATCGCCTGGGCGCAGGCCGATCAGCGCCGCCGGACCGTCCTGCACTTCCTTGATGACCACCCCGCCCTTGAGTTCGAGCGACTTCTTCTGCTCATCGCTCAGGTCGGCCACCGATACACCGAGACGGTTGCTGTTGCGCTCGGCGCCGGCCTGGCCACCCGTGCCGATGTCGGCATCGTCCTCGGGCAACGCACCGATGGTCACGTCCAGGGTCTGGCGCTTGCCTTCGCGAATGATATCCAGCTTGGCTTTCTGACCGTCCTTCAGACCTCCGACCAGATGCGGCAAGTCGGCGGACATGACGATCGGCTGGCCGTTCATGCTCAGGATGACGTCACCCACCTGCAGACCGCCCTTGGCCGCCGGACCGTTTTCCAGCACCTGCGCCACCAGCGCACCGGCCGGTTTGTCCAGGCCGAACGACTCAGCCAGGTCCTTGTTGACCTCCTGAATAACCACACCCAGCCAGCCACGGCTGACCTTGCCGTCTTTCTTCAACTGGTTGGAGACATCCAGCGCCACATCGATCGGGATGGCGAACGACAGGCCCATGAAACCACCGGAACGGGTAAAGATCTGCGAGTTGATACCCACCACCTCGCCCTTCATGTTGAACAGGGGGCCGCCGGAGTTGCCTGGGTTGATGGCCACATCGGTCTGGATGAACGGCACGTAGGTGTCGTTGGGCAGGGTACGCCCCTTGGCGCTGACGATACCTTTGGTCACCGAATGGTCGAAGCCGAACGGCGAGCCGATGGCCAGCACCCACTCACCGACCTTGAGCTTTTCCGAGTCGCCCAGCTTCACGGTCGGCAGATTCTTGCCATCGACCTTGAGCAGCGCCACGTCGGTACGCGGATCGGTGCCCACCAGCTTGGCCTGCAGCTCACTGCGATCGGAGAGACGCACGATGATCTCGTCGGCATCGGCGACCACATGGTTGTTGGTCAACACATAACCATCCGGGGAAATGATGAAGCCCGAGCCCAGCGACTGCGCCTCGCGCTGACGATCACCGCGCGGCGAGCGCGGCTGCTGGGGCATGTTGCGCTCGAAGAACTCGCGGAACATCGGCGGCAGACCTTCCAGATCCGGCATCTGACCGGCAGCCACACGACGATCGGGCAGCTTTTGCTTGGTACTGATGTTGACCACCGCTGGCGAGGCTTGCTCGACCAATGTGGTGAAGTCCGGCAGGGCCTCCTCCGCCTGGGCGGTGAGCACCTGGCCGAGCATCAGCACGGCGGCGAACATCGATAGGTAGGATTTCATGCGTGGTATTGACATACGGCTCCCGTCACAACGAGCGTAATTAGCAGAACGGCCTCTGCAGATACAGGAAAGGCCAGACCCCGGAGAGTCTGACCTATAGAAAATTTACCGGTCGATTGCAAATGACAATGCCTTAATTTGATGTCAGACGCACGCTGGACTAGCCGTACGAAACGTCCTCGCCAATCATTGCCGTGCCTGGATGTCCTGTGGCCGCATCGACAATGCCACACGCTCGGCAGTACCGAGGGGAATTTCACCGACCACCGTTACCATGACCTTGCCCGAAGGCGTGTTGAGGTGTCGCGAAACGGCTGCCGTTGGGCCGAGCTGCACACGCGTGTCGGTGCCCTTGTCGTCGATAGGTTCGAGAAACACCGAGAAGCGGGTGAGCCCGTCATCGTACATGAGGCTGCTGATCGAGCGCTTATCCGCAGAGTCGGTGCGCACTGCGCTGTTGATCAGCTCGAAGCCCGGGGGCAGCCAGTCGGAGCGCCAGCCAGCGACCGACTCGGACTTGGCTCCCGGCTCCGGCGCCACCGGTTTGCAGTCGGCACTGGGTTGCAGGTCGCGGTCACTGGGCAGGTTCGCGGTGTCCAGTCGAGTCATCTGGAATCGTTCCAGCAATTGACCCTTGTCGTTGAGCATCAACGAGCGCAGGGGCAAGCCGGTTTCACGGTCCAGATGCAATTCGAAGGCATAGCGATGTTGATCGCGAGGCGTCAAGGTGACGATCACGGCATCTCGACCGGCCACGCGGGACGTGCCCGCCATGCTCAGGTCGTACCAGCTCATCAGCTTGAGCGGATCGAGGACACGCGCAGTCGCGTCGGGTGGTGCCCCGACACCGTCGGCGAGTGCACCGCTGACGCACTGCACCTTGCCGTCGACGCGCACAATTTCCTGGGAAGCGCCATCGAGCTGCAGTAGCCGCTCGCTGACCTTGCCCGACTGGACGCGATGCCAGATATCGTGGGAAGAAAAACTGCCGTTACGCTCGTAGACGAAGGCGCCCTGGTAGCTCTGCTTCTGCTCGGCCTGTGCCAGCTTGGACAGCCATTCACCCGCCTCTGGCGAGGAATTGGCCGCCAACACCGGCACCGACATGCATCCGCCGAACAGCAGCGCCAGGAGAGGTAGCGCGCGCATGATCCTCCTTACTTGGCAGGTTCCAGGCTAGCGGCGCGAGCGTAAGGAAGAGCGTTTTCAGCGCCCTTCAGCGCAGACTCCTGAGCGTGCTGGCGCAGGTAACCTGGCAGACGCTGATCCCAACCGGCTTGATTCTGCAACACGCCGTTGGCCATCGGGCCGGTCGGCTGGTCGCTGCTCTCGGTGTAGCCCGCCAGTACGGCCGGACCTTGCACCTGTGGCACGCTGACACCCTGCTGTACAGGCTGCTGCGAGGCAAGCTGGGCACCGGTGATCTCGTCTTGGTTGTAGAGGCGCACACCGGCCAGCACGGCAACGGTCACCGAGGCAGCTACGGCCAGACGACCGACACTGCGCCATGCTCCACGCTTGGCCTGCACCGGCGCAGCTTCGTCAGCCAGCGCGGCCGACACGGCCGAAGCGATGTCGAGGTTGGGCAGCAGCAGCTCCTTGTGCATGGCTGCGCGAGCCACTTGGTAACGCGACCAGGTGGCACGGGTTTCGGCATCGTCGGCGGCGTTCAGCACGCGACGTAATTCCAGTTGGTCCGCTTCGTTATCCATTACCGCGGACAGCGATTCCTGCAAAGCTTCACGACTCATGGCGGTTCCTCTCTTGGCTGTCGCCGCTGTCTCAGGTTTCCTGCAACAGGGGCTGCAGGGCTTTGTCAATGGCCTCCCGAGCGCGGAAAATTCGAGAGCGCACGGTACCCACCGGACATTGCATGACACTGGCAATGTCTTCATAACTCAGGCCATCGAACTCACGCAGGGTCAATGCCGTACGCAAGTCTTCCGGTAGTTGCTGGATGGTGCGATGGACAGTGCCCTCGATTTCATCCCGCAACAACGAGCGCTCTGGTGACTCGAGATCCTTGAGGCCATGATCGCCGTCGTAGAACTCCGCATCCTCGGAGCTGACATCACTGTCTGGCGGCCGTCTTCCACGGGACACCAGGTAGTTCTTCGCCGTGTTGATGGCGATGCGGTACAGCCACGTGTAGAACGCACTGTCACCGCGGAAATTGCCTAGCGCTCTGTAGGCCTTGATGAAGGCTTCCTGCGCCACGTCTTGCGCTTCATGGGTGTCGTGAACAAAACGCACGATCAACCCGAGAATCTTGTGCTGATACTTCAGCACCAACAGATCGAACGCTCGCCTGTCACCACGCTGCACGCGCTCGACAAGCTGCTGATCCTCTTCCTGGGTTAGCATGAACACTCCTCAGTGAACTCAAAGGAGCGTTGCGAAAGCCATCGTTCAGGCTTGCAACCATAGACTCGGCCTTTGCGCAAAAGTTCTCCCCTCCAAGCAAGTTTCCTGCGGCCTCTGGTCGGCTCGCACGAAAAAGGCACAGCGCGGTCGCAGCCGGCTGCGTCGATAATCGGTGTTTCAGATACACAGGTGCCAGCCTGGATAGCGCCGCCGTCCTGCATCGCTTTGGCATTGGTGAAAGACGGGCAGCCTGCTTAAGATTTCCCGTGGTGCCGGAAAGTTCCCACAGCCGGGCTGGACATGCAGTCCCGCCATTGGAAATCTGGCGCTGGAGACTGCTATAAAGACAGCCCGACCGGATTCACGATAGTTTCACAATGCCATACGCGCATGACTATTGTGCCGCCCCCCATCCCCAGTTACTAGTGTCCCGACATGAGCCAACAATTCCAACATGATGTCCTGGTGATCGGCAGCGGCGCCGCCGGTCTCAGCCTGGCACTGAACCTCCCGGCTCATCTGCGCATCGCCGTGCTGAGCAAGGGCGAGCTGGCCAACGGCTCGACCTACTGGGCACAAGGCGGGGTCGCCGCCGTGCTCGATGACAGCGATACCGTGCAGTCTCACGTTGAAGACACCCTCGACGCCGGCGGCGGCCTGTGCCACGAAGCCGCGGTGCGCTTCACTGTGGAGCACAGCCGCGAGGCCATCGAGTGGCTCATCGAGCAGGGCGTGCCCTTTACCCGTGACGAGCAGCATGGCGTGGATGATGGCGGTTTCGAGTTCCATCTCACCCGCGAAGGCGGACACAGCCACCGCCGCATCATCCATGCCGCCGACGCCACTGGGGCAGCGATCTTCACGACGCTGCTGGCGCAGGCGCGGCAACGTCCGAACATCGAGTTGCTCGAACAACGCGTGGCCGTCGACCTGATCACCGAGCGGCGCCTGGGCCTGAGCGGCGACCGTTGCCTGGGTGCCTATGTGCTGAACCGCCACAGTGGCGAAGTGGACACCTTCGGCGCACGCTTCACCGTGCTGGCCACCGGCGGCGCCGCCAAGGTCTACCTCTACACCAGCAACCCCGATGGCGCCTGTGGCGATGGCATCGCCATGGCCTGGCGCGCCGGTTGCCGGGTGGCCAATCTGGAGTTCAACCAGTTTCACCCCACCTGCCTCTATCACCCCCAAGCCAAGAGTTTCCTCATTACCGAAGCCCTGCGCGGTGAGGGCGCGCTGTTGCGCCTGCCCAACGGGGAGCGTTTCATGCCGCGCTTCGACCGCCGCGAAGAACTGGCGCCACGGGACATCGTCGCGCGCGCCATCGACCATGAAATGAAACGCCTGGGCGTGGATTGCGTGTATCTGGACATCACCCACAAACCTGCCGACTTCATCAAGAGTCACTTCCCCACCGTCTACGAGCGCTGCCTGACCTTCGGCATCGACATCACCCGCCAGCCCATACCCGTGGTACCCGCGGCGCACTACACCTGTGGCGGCGTGGTGGTCGACGAGCGCGGTCGCGCCGACGTCCCGGGCCTGTATGCCATCGGCGAAACCAGCTTCACCGGTCTGCACGGCGCCAACCGCATGGCCAGCAACTCGCTGCTCGAATGCTTCGTCTATGGCCGCGCAGCGGCTGCGCACATCCAGGCGCACCTGGAGCAGGTGCCGTCCCCGACCGCCCTGCCCTGCTGGGATGCCAGCCAGGTCACCGACTCGGACGAGGACGTGATCATCGCGCACAACTGGGACGAGCTGCGACGCTTCATGTGGGACTACGTGGGGATCGTGCGTACCAGCAAGCGCCTGCAACGCGCCGAACATCGCGTGCGGCTGCTGCTCGATGAGATCGATGAGTTCTACAGCAATTACAAGGTCAGCCGTGACCTGATCGAGTTGCGCAACCTGGCGCAGGTGGCCGAACTGATGATCCGCTGCGCCATGCAGCGCAAGGAAAGTCGCGGCTTGCACTACACCCTCGACTACCCCGCACTGCTGGAAACCGCCAAGGACACCGTGCTCAGCCCGCGCTGAGCCGAGCCCAGCGCCGCCGACTGAATTTCAGGCGCACCCGCAGCCGGCGATGCTCCTCGCCGGGCAGCGCATCGAAAGGAATGCATTGGCTTTCGCTCAGGCGGCGGCCCTGACGAACGAAGCGCAGGACGATCACCGCAGGCAGCGCCAGGCTATCGCGGCGCAACTCGACCCGCTGCCAGCCATGGGCACGGCTGAACAACTGCCAGCCGCTCGCGTCGCGACGCAGGCCGCTCATGGCATCGGGATGGGTCAACAGGATACGCCGAGGGATCGTCCAGTAGGCGTGAGCCATGCAGAGGGAGTGCAGGCTGATGGACAACCACCAGGGCAGTGCACTCCACCACAAGGTGAGGAACACGAGCCCCTGGGCTGCAAGATAGGCCGTCAGCAGCAGGCGCGAGCCTTGCCAACGGCACTCGAACCGCTCACTTGGGCTGGACACGGTCCAGAATGATGCGAACCATGCGCTGCAGCTCCGCATCTTCCGACTCGGTGCGCTCCATGAACCAACCGAATATGTCCTGATCTTCGCAGGTCAACAGGCGGCGATACAGTTCGCGATCCGCTTCGCTCAGGCTCGGGTAGACCTCTTGAGTGAAGGGAACGAGCAGTACATCCAGCTCCAGCATGCCACGCCGGCTATGCCAGAAAAGCCGATTGAGTTCAGTTTGTTCGACCATGGGGCCCTCCTCGAATGGTCGCGCAGTATAGCGCGCCGCAACCGCAGCGGCACGGGGCATTGATCTGCTCACCTACCTATTTTGTTACTGCCGTTCTATGATGGCCGCCAGTCTTTCTAGCGACCGCGATGACCCATGGCCGACTCCGCTTTTTTCTGCCCCCTGTCCCACGAGGGCATTCTCGCCGTACGCGGCTCCGACGCCGGTAAGTTCCTGCAAGGCCAACTGACCTGCAACCTCGACTATCTCAGCCTTGAGCATGCCAGCCTGGGGGCTCGGTGCATGGTCAAAGGCCGCATGCAATCGAGTTTCCGCATCCTGCCCGAAGGCGACGGTTTCCTGCTGGCCATGACCCGCGAACTGCTCGAACCGCAATTGGCAGACCTGAAGAAATACGCAGTCTTCTCCAAGGCCAAGCTGACCGACGAAAGCGACGCCTGGGCCCGCTTCGGCCTGCAGCACGCGGGCACTGCGCTGCAGGCACTGGGGCTGGAGGAGCCTCAGGGCGCCGGCACCACCCTGCGCAACGAGGGATTGATGGTCATTGCCGTCTCGCCAGGACGCGCAGAACTCTGGGTGCCCGCCGAGCGCGCCGCCCAGGTGAGCGCGACGCTCGCCGAGGCCGTGCCCGAAGCGCCGTTGGCGGCCTGGTTGCTCGGCCAGATCCGTGCGGGCATCGGCCAGGTGATGGAGCAGACCCGTGAGCTGTTCATCCCGCAGATGATCAACCTGCAGGCCGTCGATGGCGTGAGCTTCAAAAAAGGCTGCTACACCGGCCAGGAAATCGTCGCGCGCATGCAGTACCTGGGCAAGCTCAAACGTCGCCAGTATCGGCTAGCCCTGGACGAGGAACAGGCCCCTGTTCCTGGCAGCGAAATCTTCTCCCCTACCCATGGTTCATCGGTCGGCGAAGTGGTGATCGCCGCACCTGCCGAACATGGCGTGGAACTGCTGGCGGTGCTTACTGCCGAAGCAGTGGCGGACGACAACCTGCACCTGGGCAGTCTCGAAGGCCCGCGCCTGAGGGTGCTGGACCTGCCTTACGAACTGGACCGCGACCGGGAAATTCAGCGCTGACCAGCCGGCCCCGCCGCCGTGCGGGGCAGCCCCACCACTGCGGTAGAGATGTTCATGAACAAGCTGGCCAAGATGGTTCAAGCGCAATTACTGGCGGCCATCGAGAACGACGACCTGGTGCTGCCCACACTGCCTGAAGTGGCCCTGAGCATCCGTGAGGCGGCTGAAGACAGCGAGATCAGCGTGGCCGCCCTGAGCCGCGTGATCGGACGCGACGCTGCGCTGTCGGCGCGCCTGATCAAGGTAGTCAACAGCCCGCTGTTGCGGGCGCTGGTCGAGGTCACCGACCTGCATACCGCAATCACCCGCCTGGGCGTCAACTACAGCTGCAACCTGGCCATCGGCCTGGTGATCGAGCAGATCTTCCACGCGCGCGCCCCTGCCGTGGAGCAAACCCTGCGCACTATCTGGGAGACCAGCCTGGAAGTGGCCGGGGTGAGTTACGAGATCTGCCGCCGTCACACCCATCTCAAGCCGGATCAGGCCGCACTCGGCGGCCTGGTGCACCAGATCGGCGCCCTGCCCGTGCTGATCTATGCCCAAGAGCACAACGAACTGCTGTCCGACCCGGTGTGCCTGCAGTTCGTCATCGAGCAGATCCAGCCCGTGCTGGGCGACAAGATTCTCAGCGCCTGGGACTTTCCCGAGCAACTGGTGCGCCTGCCCAGCCAGGTCCAGGACCTGACGCGTCAGAGCGACAAGATCGACTACATCGGTATCGTGCAGATCGCCCGCGCCCTGTGCCTGCGCGATCAGGACCAGGCACCGCAAGCGCTGGCCGCCTACCGTCACCTGCGCTTGCCTGAAGGCAAGGACCTGGACCTGAGCGAGCTGCTCGACGCCCGTGACATGCTGCGCTAAGCGCCCAGCCGCCCTTTTCAGTCGGCGATGAAGCTCACCCGCACTTTAAGACCGCCGTTGTCGCCATCATGCAGACTGATCTGCGCCAGGTGCGCCCGGCAAATCTCGCCGACAATGGCCAGCCCCAACCCACTGCCCTGCGCGCTGCGCCGATAGAAGCGCTCGAACACCCGCTCGCGGTCATCCTCAGGGATACCCGGACCATCGTCCTCCACCTCCAGCACCGCAGGCGCCAGTACCCGCAAGATCACATTGCCGCCGGAGGGTGTGTGGGCCAGGGCATTGTCCACCAGATTGCTCAGCAGTTCGTTGAGCAAGGTGGGCTCGCCCTTGAGCCACACCGGCGCTTCAGCTTCCAACGCCAGAGCGACCCCGTGTGCATGGGCCAGCGGCGCCATGGCCATGCCCAGTTCACGCGCCAACTGACTGAGATCCAGGCGCTGAGCGCCCCCCTCGGCGATGGCCCGAGCACCGTTTTCCACCCGCGCAAGCGACAGCAACTGATTGGCCAGGTGGGTCAGGCGATCGGTGCCCTGCGCCGCCGCCTCCAGCGTCTGGTGCCACTGCTGCGGCTCTCGCGAACGCAACCCCAGTTCGACACGCGCCTTGAGCGCCGCCAAGGGCGTGCGTAACTCGTGGGCAGCGTCGGCGATGAATTGCGCCTGGCGCTGGAACTGACCGCGCAAGCGCTCGGTGAAATGATTCAAGGCGCCCACCAGCGGCATCAGCTCATGCTGCACCTGCACCACCGGCAGGGCACGCAAATCGTCGGGCTGACGTTCCTCCACCGCCGTGCGCAGCCGCTCCAGCGGGCGCAAGGCGGCACTGACCGCGAACCACACCAGCACCAGCGCACCCAGCGCCAGCATGCCCAGACGCAGCAGGGTATCGGCCATCAGGCTGCGCGCCATGCTGACCCGCGCCTCCTCGGTCTCGGCCACGCGAATCTCGGCCATGCCGTTCATGTTCGGCTCGCTGACAGCCTTGAGCAGGCTGACCACGCGCACGTCCTGGCCCAGATAAGTGGCGTTGTAGAAGCGGGCCAGCGCCGGGTAATCGTCGGTGCGCGGCGTACCCGGCGGCGGCGGCGGCAGCTTTTCATAGCCGGAGATCAGCTTCTGGTCGATGTCCAGGACCTGGTAGTAAATGCGCCCGGCACTGTCGTAGGCGAAGGTGTCCAGTGCCACGTAGGGTACGTCGGCGCTGAGCGTGCCGTCGCGCTGCGAAAGCCCGGCAGCGATGGTCCGCGCCGACGCCAGCAAGGTCCGGTCGTAGGCCGTGTCGGCCGCTTCGCGGCCATTCCAGTAGGCGCTCAGACCACTGGCCAGCATCAACACCACCAGCAGCAGCGCAAGATTGCCCAGCAAGCGCCCACGCAAGCTGCCGGCGTCACGCATCGCGGTGCTCGAGCAGGTAGCCCAGCCCACGGAACGTCACGATGGCTACCGAATGGCCGTCGAGTTTCTTGCGCAATCGGTGGATATAGATCTCGATGGCGTCGGGACTGGCCTCCTCGTCCAGACCGAACACTTGGGCGGCCAGTTGCTCCTTGCTCATCACCCGTCCGGGACGAGCGATCAACGCTTCGAGCACGCTCTGCTCGCGAGAGGTCAGGGTCAGCGCGTCGTCACCCAGGGTAAAGCGTCGAGTGTCGAGGTCGTAGACCAGCGGCCCACAACGCTGCTGACGCTCGCCGCCAAGCACGCTGCGCCGCAGCAAGGCTTTGACCCGCGCTTCGAGCTCGGTCAGTTCGAACGGTTTGGCCAGGTAATCGTCGGCCCCCAGGTTCAAGCCATGGACCCGATCCTTGACATCGCTGCGTGCGGTCAGCATCAACACCGGCAGGGTCTTGCCACGGGCGCGCAGGCGCGCCAGCACCTCGAAGCCGTCCAGGCGCGGCAGGCCGACATCGAGTACGGCCACGGCGTAATCCTCGCTGGCCAGGGCCAGGTCGGCCGCCACGCCGTCATGCAGCACGTCCACGGTCAGGCCGTGACTCTTGAGCGCCTGGGCCACGCTGTCGGCCAGCGGCAGGTGATCTTCGACCAGCAGCACACGCATCGGTTTATTCCTGCTCGGATTGGACAGTGGCCCGGAGTGTACCGCTGTCGCCGGGCCTGTGAAGCCCCTGGGTTACAAACCTTTCACGCTGAAAGGTTGGCGAAAGGTTCGTTACCTAGCATCGCCCCAAGGTCGCTCCACGCGCCCAATAAAGCACCAGCAAGGTGCAACGAATAAGAACAATAAACGGAGTCAGACAACGATGCCGTCTCTGCATCCCAACCGGTTCCTGTCCGGTCGCACCCCGAGGCTCGCCCAGCGCGCCCGCTCGAACACAGCCCTCAGCACTCCCCTGCAAGTACCGCGACCTGACCGTTGGCGATGAAGTGCGCCTGCCGATCAGCACACGCCTGACCCTGTGACACCCCATAACAACAACGTTCACGGAGACCTATCATGACCCCTTCACTGCGCCGACTCGTCCTGGCCACCGGTTGCCTGCTGCTGGCGGGCAACGCCCTGGCCGCCGAACCCAAACGCCCGGAATGCATCGCCCCGGCCTCGCCCGGTGGCGGCTTCGACCTGACCTGCAAACTGGCGCAGAGCGCTCTGGTGCAGGAGAAGATCCTCAGTAAGCCCATGCGCGTGACCTACATGCCCGGCGGCGTCGGCGCAGTGGCCTACAACGCCGTGGTCGCCCAGCGCCCGGCGGATGCCGGCACCCTGGTGGCCTGGTCCAGTGGCTCGTTGTTGAACCTGGCCCAGGGCAAGTTCGGCCGCTTCGACGAGAACGCCGTGAAATGGCTGGCCGCCGTCGGCACCAGCTACGGCGCCATCGCGGTCAAGAGCGACTCGCCCTACAAGACCTTGGATGACCTGGTCAAAGCACTGAAGAAGGACCCAGGCAGCGTGGTGATCGGCTCCGGTGGCACGGTCGGTAGCCAGGACTGGATGCAGACCGCGCTGATCGCCAAGGCTGCCGGCATCAACCCGCGCGACCTGCGTTACGTAGCCCTGGAAGGCGGCGGCGAGATCGCCACCGCCCTGCTCGGCGGCCATATCCAGGTCGGTTCCACCGATATTTCCGACTCCATGCCGCACATCCAGAGCGGCAACATGCGCATCCTCGCGGTGTTCTCGGAAAACCGCCTGGACGAGCCGGAGATGAAGGACATTCCGACCGCCCGTGAACAGGGCTACGACATCGTCTGGCCGGTGGTGCGCGGCTTCTACCTCGGGCCGAAGGTGACCGATGAAGAATACGACTGGTGGAAAGCGTCGTTCGACAAGCTGCTGGCCTCGGAAGACTTCGCCAAGCTGCGTGACCAGCGCGAACTGTTCCCCTTCGCCATGACCGGCGAAGAGCTGGACGCCTACGTCAAGAAGCAAGTGGCCGACTACAAGACCCTGGCCAAGGAATTCGGCCTGATCCAGTAAGCCACCACGACCTTTCAGCGCTTCCTGTGGCCGCGGCGATCCTTCGCTGCGGCCACAGGCTCCGCGTTCACTGAGGACTCAGCAATGATCCTGCAACGCCTCTTCGCCCTGGCCATGCTCGCGGTCTGCGCGGCCCTGGCCGTGATGGCCTGGCCCTATCAGGCCGCTTTCTCCTACGAACCTGTCGGCCCACGGGCCTACCCGCTGCTGATGCTCGGTCTGATGGGGCTTGGCCTGTTGTACCTGGCCATCCGCCCCACGCCCATCGTGCGCAAGGACGATGAACCGGCCCTGGATCGCGAAACCCTGACCAAGATCGTCGCCTGCATCGGCCTGCTGATCCTGTTCGCCGCAACCTTCGAATCGCTCGGCTTCATCCTCAGCGCCGTGCTCGTCGGCGTGCCCATGGCGCGCCTGTACGGCGGCAGTTGGCTGCACAGCGCCGTGGTGGTGGTCGCCATGAGCCTGCTGCTGTACTGGCTGTTCGACCGGATGATGGACGTGCCCCTGCCCCTGGGTCTGCTGAGCGTACTGGAGAACTGACACATGGATACTTTGAGCTACCTGGGCCAGGGCTTCGGCGTCGCGCTGAGCCCGTACAATCTGGTCACGGCCTTGTGCGGCACGCTGATCGGTACCGTGGTCGGCCTGCTGCCGGGCCTGGGCCCGATCAACGGCGTGGCCCTGCTGATCCCCATCGCCTTCGCCCTCGGTCTGCCGCCGGAATCGGCTCTGATCCTGCTGGCGGCGGTATACCTGGGCTGCGAATACGGTGGACGGATCAGCTCGATCCTGCTGAACATCCCCGGCGAAGCCTCGACCGTGATGACCACCCTCGACGGCTACCCCATGGCACGCCAGGGCCTGGCCGGTGTGGCCTTGTCGCTGTCGGCCTGGAGTTCGTTCATCGGCGCCTTCATCGCCACCTGCGGCATGGTGCTGTTCGCACCGCTGCTGGCGAAATGGGCGATCGCCTTCGGACCGGCGGAGTACTTCGTGCTGATGGTGTTCGCCATCGTCTGCCTGGGCGGGATGGCCGGTGACAAGCCGTTGAAGACCTTCATCGCCGCGTTGATCGGCCTGTTCCTGTCAGCGGTCGGCATCGATGCCAACAGTGGTGTGTACCGCTTCACCGGCGACAGCGTGCACCTGGCCGATGGCATCCAGTTCGTGGTGCTGGTGCTGGGCCTGTTCTCCATCAGCGAAATTCTTCTGCTGCTGGAAAAGACCCACCATGGCCACGAAGCGGTCAAGGCCACCGGACGCATGCTGTTCAACATGAAGGAAGCGGCCTCCGTGTTCGTGGTGAACATTCGCTGTGGTCTGCTGGGCTTCATCATGGGCGTGTTGCCCGGCGCGGGCGCGACCCTGGCCAGTGCCGTGGCCTACATGACCGAGAAACGCATCGCTGGCACCAGCGGCAAATTCGGCAAAGGCGACGCCCGTGGCCTGGCCGCACCCGAAACCGCCATCGGCGCCTCGTGCTGCGGCGCGCTGGTGCCCATGCTGACCCTCGGCGTGCCAGGCTCGGGCACTACTGCCGTGATGATCGGTGCGCTGACCCTGTACAACATCACGCCAGGTCCGATGCTGTTCGAGCAGCAGCCGGACATCGTCTGGGGCCTGATTGCCTCGCTGTTCATCGCCAACATCATGCTGGTGATCCTGAACATCCCGATGATCCGCATCTTCACCCGTATCCTCGCCGTGCCGAACTGGGCGCTGGTGCCGTTGATCGCGATCATCACCGCGATTGGCGTGTACGCCGTGCATGCCACCACCTTCGACCTGTTCCTGATGGTCGGCATCGGCATCATGGGCTACATCCTGCGCAAGCTCGATTTCCCACTGTCGCCGATCCTGTTGGGCTTCATCCTCGGCGGCTTGATGGAGCAGAACCTGCGCCGGGCGCTGTCGATCTCCAACGGTGAACTGGGCATTCTCTGGTCGAGCCCGATCAGCCTGGGCGTGTGGGCATTGACCCTGTGCATGATGAGCCTGCCGCTGCTGCGTATCTGGCGCCGCCGCAGCCTGCAACGCCGAGCCATGGCCGATGCCTGATCGGTCGTTGCCGCTGTTCTGGGCAACCGGGCTGGTCGGCCTGACGGGCGGTTTCATCGCCAGTCAGGTCGGCTGGCCTTTGCCGTGGATGGTCGGCTCGCTACTGGCGATCATCGCCGTGCGCTGCCTGACACCCTGGCAACTGTCGGAAATTCCCAACGGCCGCAAATGCGGACAATGGGTCATTGGTATCGGCATCGGCCTGCACTTCACCCCTGAGGTGATCGAGCAGGTCGCTGGCCATTTTGGCCTGATCTTTTTCGGCGCCCTGCTGACCACCCTGTCCAGCGTGTTCGGCGTCTGGCTGCTGCGCCGAGCCGGCGAAGACCGCGCCACGGCATTCTTCGCCAGCATGCCCGGCGGCTCGGGCGAGATGGTCAACCTCGGTGCGCGCAATGGCGCGCTGCTCAGCCAGGTGGCCGCCGCCCAGAGCCTGCGGGTGCTGGCCGTGGTGCTGTGCGTGCCGGCACTGTTCAAGCTGCTGCTGGGTAACGGTGTGGCGCTCGATCACGCCGGCAGCGTCAGTTGGGGCTGGTTGGCGCTGATCGCGCCGCTGAGCATCGGCGTGGCGTTGCTCTGGCAACGTCTGCGCCAGCCCAACCCCTGGTTGTTCGGCCCGTTGCTGGTGGCCGCCAGCATCAGCCTGGCGGGCGATCTGCGCATCGGTCTGCCCAATGGGGCCAGTCAGATCGGCCAGTGGCTGATCGGCAGCGGCCTGGCCTGCCATTTCAACCGGGCCTTCTTCCGTCGCGCCCCGGCCTTTCTTGTCCGCACCCTCGTGGCCACGGCCTTGTGCATGCTGATCGCCGGTGGCGCGGCCTGGGTGCTGAGCCTGTTCAGCCACTTGGACCTGCGTTCGCTGACCTTGGGCATGATGCCCGGCGGCATCGCCGAGATGAGCCTGACCGCAGAGACCTTGCAGTTGTCGGTGCCGCTGGTGACTGCACTGCAGGTGATGCGTTTGCTGTTCGTCCTGTTCCTGGCGGAGCCGATGTTCCGTTACTGGGTGCGCAGACGCGGGTGAGCCCCGCGCGCCTCACAGCGGCGGCAAGGCCCAGTCAATGGGCGTCAGCCCGCGCTGCTCGAGGAAGCTGTTGGCGCGGCTGAAATGCCCGCAGCCGAAGAAGCCGCGGTACGCCGACAGCGGCGAAGGGTGCACCGACTTGAGCACCAGGTGACGGGTGCCGTCGATCAGCTTCTGCTTGCTCTGCGCGTGCGAGCCCCAGAGCAGGAACACCACGCTTTCGCACTGCTCACTAACCACCTCGATGATGCGGTCGGTAAAGTGCTCCCAGCCCTTCTTGGCGTGCGAGGCAGCGTTGGCGCGCTCGACGGTCATGGTGGTGTTGAGCAGCAGCACGCCCTGTTCGGCCCAGCTCTGCAGGTAGCCATGCGTGGGGATCGGCAGATTCAGGTCGCGTTGCAGTTCCTTGTAGATGTTCACCAGCGACGGCGGCGTCGGCACCCCGGGCTGGACCGAGAAGCACAGGCCATGGGCCTGGCCGGGACCGTGATAAGGGTCCTGGCCGAGGATCACCACCTTGACCTGCTCCAGCGGCGTGCTGTTTAGGGCATTGAAGATCAGCGGACCGGGCGGATAGATCTGCTTGCCGGCAGCGTATTCGCCGCGCAGAAATTCGCGCAACTGATGCATGTAGGGCTTGTCGAACTCGGCGCGCAGCGCAGCCTTCCAGCTGGGTTCGAGCTTGATGCGATCGTCGTCGGTCATGGTGCCATCCTGAATCGGTGAGGCGCGACACTAGGAAAGCCGTGCCGGCTTGTCAATCGCGCCGACCGATGACCGGCAGGATCGGCAAGGCGAGCCATACTTGAGCGACGATTCGCGCGAGGTGGTTCATGTCGATTCACTGCGAGCTACTCACCGGCGCCGATGGCGCCCGTCTCGGCATCGCCACACTGGATGCCGCCAAGACCCTCAACGCCCTCACCCTGCCCATGATCGAGGCGCTCGACACGCGCCTGCGCGAGTGGGCGAACGATCCGGGGGTGGTCTGCGTGCTACTGCGCGGCAACGGTGCCAAGGCCTTCTGTGCCGGCGGCGACGTCCGCGCCCTGGCCCAGGCCTGCCGCGAATCGCCCGGCGGCGTGCCGTCGCTGGCCGCGACCTTCTTTGAACGCGAGTACCGTCTCGATCATCTGCTGCACACCTACCCCAAGCCGCTGCTGTGCTGGGGACACGGCCATGTGCTGGGGGGCGGCATGGGCCTGTTGCAGGGCGCCAACTTGCGCATCGTCACGCCCAGTACGCGCCTGGCGATGCCGGAGGTGAGCATTGGCCTGTACCCGGATGTCGGGGCCAGTGGGTTCCTCAGTCGACTGCCGGGCAAGCTGGGACTGTTTCTGGGCCTGACCGGCTCGCCGATCAACGCCCGCGACGCCCTCGACCTGGGCCTGGCCGACCGCTTTCTCGGCGAAGGGCAGCAGGACGCGCTGATCGACGAGCTGCTGCAACTGAACTGGCAGGAACAGACCGAACTGCAGCTGTGCAGCCTGCTGCGGGCCGAGCAGCACCGGGCCCGCGCCGAGCTGCCCGAGCCGCAATGGTTGCCGCGTCGGGCGCAGATCGACGCCTTGCTCGATGTCTGCGATCCGGTGGCGGCCTGGCGTGCAGTGTGCGGCTTGCAAGGCCACGCCGATCCGCTGCTGGCTGCCGCGGGCGAACGCGTGCAGCAGGGCTGCCCGTTGACCGGCCATCTGCTCTGGGAGCAACTGCGGCGCGCCCGCACCTTGTCGCTGGCCCAGGTGTTCCAGATGGAGTACGCCATGAGCCTGAACTGCTGCCGGCACCCGGAATTCAGCGAAGGCGTGCGCGCGCGCTTGATCGACAAGGACCAGCAGCCGCGCTGGCATTGGCCGGACGTCGGCCAGGTGCCGGGGGCGGTCGTCCAGGCGCACTTCAGTCCCGTGTGGGAGGGCGCACATCCGCTGGCCGACCTGGAGCAACCGTCCGGCCTGTGAGCCAATCCCTGAAGCATGACGCCACTGCGAGGCACGGCCTGTAGCCGCTATACTGCGCGCCTGCCTGCCCCCAGACATGACTTTGCGGACCCGCTCATGCACGACCCTCAACGCTGCCCCGCCTGTGGCGCCGCCAACCAGTGCGCACTGGCCGACCCCCGCAGCGCCACCCAGGCCTGCTGGTGCTACAGCGTCAGCATCGATCCTGCGCTGCTCCAAGCCTTGCCCGCCGAGCTGCGCAACCGATCCTGCCTGTGCCCGCGCTGCGCCGCGGTGGATGAGCAACTCAAGGCCGCGGCCACGCGGCAACACGACTGAGCGCCCGCCATGCGCGTGGACCGGTTTCTGGCCAACTTTCCCCAGTACAACCGCCAACAGGTGCGTATCCTGCTGGCGCAACGCAGCGTGCGCGTGGACGGTCTGACGGTCACCGATCCGCGCCATGAAGTGCGCGAGTTCAGCCAGGTCGAAGTGGCCGAGCAGGTCTTGCAGGCGGGACGCGCAGCGCGTTACCTGATGCTCAACAAGCCCGCCGGGTGCGTCAGCGCCACACGCGATCCGCAACACCCCACCGTACTGGAGTTACTGCCCCCGCAACTGCGTGACGACCTGCACATCGCCGGGCGCCTGGACTACAACACCACCGGCCTGATGCTGTTGACCAACGACGGGCAGTGGTCGCGACGCCTGACCCAACCGCAGACCAAGCTGCCCAAGGTCTACCACGTGCAGACCGAAGACGAGATCGGCGCGCACTACATCGAGACTTTCCGCGCCGGCCTGTACTTCGCGTTCGAAGACCTCACCACCCTGCCCGCCCAGCTCGAGATCCTCGGCCCGCGCAACGCACGACTGGCGATCGTCGAAGGGCGCTATCACCAGGTCAAGCGCATGTTCGGGCACTTCGACAACAAGGTGATCGCCCTGCACCGAGAGCGCATGGGCCCGATCACGCTGGACCCGGACCTGGCGCCTGGTGCTTTCAGACTGCTGACCGCCGATGAGATCGCGGCGGTGTGAGCCGACTGCATCGATCCCATTCAAGGGGCATCATGCTCAGTCGCCTTTCTTGACCCTGAACCACGCGGCATACAACGCCGGCAGGAACAGCAACGTCAGCGCCGTGGCGACGATCAGCCCGCCCATGATCGCCACGGCCATCGGCCCGTAGAACACGCTGCGCGACAGCGGGATCATCGCCAGCACTGCGGCCAGCGCCGTCAGCACGATGGGCCGGAACCGACGTACGGTGGCTTCGATGATCGCCTGCCAGCGGTCCAGGCCGGCGGCGATGTCCTGCTCGATCTGGTCCACCAGGATCACCGAGTTGCGCATGATCATGCCGGCCAGCGCGATGGTGCCGAGCATCGCCACGAAGCCGAACGGCTGGCGGAACACCAGCAGGAACAGGGTCACGCCGATCAGCCCCAAGGGCGCGGTGAGGAACACCATCAGCGTACGCGAGAAACTGCGCAGCTGGACCATCAGCAGGGTCAGCACCACCACGATGAACAACGGCATGCCGGCATTCACCGAACGCTGGCCACGCTCGGCGTCCTCGACCGTGCCGCCGACCTCCAGCAGGTAGCCGTCCGGCAGGTGCTCACGTACTGACTGCAAGGTCGGCAGAATCTGCCGGACCAGGCTGTCGGGCTGCTCCTTACCATAGATATCACCGCGCACGGTGACCGTCGGCAGGCGATTGCGGTGCCAGATCACGCCCTCTTCGAAGCCATACTCCAAAGTGGCGATCTGTGACAGCGCCACGCTGCGGCCGTTGTCGGTAGGCACCGCGAGGCTGGACAGGCTGCCCAGGTCGCGACGCGTCTCGGCGGTGCCGCGCACCAAGATCTCGATCAGTTCGTTGTCTTCGCGGTACTGGCTCACCGTGCTGCCGCTCAAGGCGCTCTGCAGGAAGCTGGACAACTGCGCGGTGCTCACGCCCAGGGCGCGGGCGCGGTCCTGGTCGATCGCCAGGAACACCGCTTTGCTCGGCTCCTCCCAGTCCAGATGCACGTTGACCAGGTGCGGGTTGTCGCGCACCTTGACCGCCACTTCGCGGGCCAGGGCGCGCACCTGGTCGATGTGCTCGCCGGTCACCCGGAACTGCACCGGGTAGCCCACCGGCGGGCCGTTCTCCAACCGTGTGACGCGCCAGCGCAACTGCGGGAACTCGTCGTCGAGTGTGGCGATGGCCCAGCGGCGCAGAACCTCGCGGTCCTCCAGCGACTTGGCCAGCACCACGAACTGGGCAAAGCTGGTGGCCGGCAATTGCTGGTCCAGCGGCAGGTAGTAGCGCGGCGAGCCGGTACCGACGTAGGCCACGTAGTTGTCGATGCCCGGCTGCTGCTTGAGCAGTGCCTCCAGGCGCTCGACCTGTTCGGTGGTGTTGGCCAGCGAAGCGCCTTCGGCCAGCTTCAGGTCGATCATCAGCTCCGGGCGCGCGGAGGCCGGGAAGAACTGCTGCGGCACGAAGCGGAACAACAGCAGGCTGCCGACGAACGCCGCCAGGGTCAGCAGGATCACCGTCTTGCGCCGGCGTACGCACCACTGCACCACCGCCCGTACGCGCCGATAGAACGGTGTGGCGTAGGGATCGGGACCGTGCTGAGCGCCCTGCGCGGCATGCCGCTTGGCCAGGTCCGGCAGCAGCCGGTCACCCAGGTAGGGCACGAACAGCACGGCGACGATCCATGAAGTCAGCAGTGCGATGGTCACGACCTGAAAGATCGAACGGGTGTACTCCCCGGTGCTCGAGGCTGCGGTGGCGATGGGCAAGAACCCCGCTGCGGTGATCAGGGTGCCGGTGAGCATCGGGAAGGCCGTGCTGGACCACGCGTAGCTGGCCGCCTTGAGCCGGTCGAAGCCCTGCTCCATCTTGATCGCCATCATTTCCACCGCGATGATCGCGTCGTCCACCAGCAAGCCCAAGGCCAGCACCAGCGCGCCCAGGGATATCTTGTGCAAGCCGATGCCGAGGTAGTGCATGGTGGCGAAGGTCATCGCCAGCACCAGCGGAATGGCCAGTGCCACCACCAGGCCGGTGCGCAGGCCCAGGGAGAAGAAGCTGACCAGCAGGACGATGACCAATGCCTCGACCAGCACTTGGACGAATTCGCCGACCCCGGCCTTGACCGCTGCGGGCTGGTCCGAGACCTTGCGCAACTCCATGCCCAGCGGCAGGTTCTGCGCCAGCCGGGTGAACTCGGCCTGCAACGCCTTGCCCAGCACCAAAATGTCGCCGCCGTCCTTCATCGACACCGCCAGGCCGATGGCATTCTCGCCCATGAAGCGCATGCGCGGTGCGGGCGGGTCGTTGAACCCCCGGTGCACGTCGGCCACGTCGCCGATGCGCAGCGTGCGCTCGCCCACCCGCAGGGGGAACTGGCGGATCTGCTCGACACTGTCGAAGCGCCCGCTGACCCGCAGTTGCAGGCGCTCGCTGGGCGTTTCGAAGAAGCCTGCGGTGCTCACCGCGTTCTGCTCCTGAAGTGCCTGTTGCACGGCAGCCAGCGACAGGCCCAGAGTGGCCAGCTTGGTGTTGGACAGTTCGATCCAGATCTTTTCGTCCTGCAAGCCGAGCAATTCGACCTTGCCCACGTCCCTGACCCGCTGCAACTGGATCTGGATGCGATCGGCATAGTCCTTGAGCACGGCGTAGTCGAAGCCCTCGCCACTGAGCGCATAGATGTTGCCGAAGGTGGTACCGAACTCGTCGTTGAAGAACGGTCCCTGAACCTCGGGCGGCAAGGTGTGGCGGATGTCCGCGATCTTCTTGCGGACCTGATACCACAGCGCCGGGATGTCGGCCGAATGCAGCGAGTCACGGGCCATGAAGGTGACCTGGGATTCGCCGGGGCGCGAGGACGAGATGATTTTGTCGTACTCGCCGGTCTCCATCAGCTTCTTCTCGATGCGCTCGGTGACCTGTCGGGCCACTTCTTCGGCGGTAGCGCCCGGCCAGAGGGTACGAATGACCATGGCCTTGAAGGTGAAGGGCGGATCCTCGCTCTGTCCCAGCTTGGTGTAGGACACAGCACCGATGGCTGCGAGCAGAATCATCAGGAACAGGACGATCTGGCGATTGCGCAACGCCCAGGCGGAGAGATTGAACCCCATCGCGACTTACTCCTTGGCCGCCAGGTCTACCCCTCGGTTGCTGCGATCCACCGGCCTCACCTCCTGGCCCTCGCGCAACACATGACCGCCAGCGGCAACCACCCAGTCACCCGCGTCGAGCCCGGCCAGCACCGGCACGCTCTCGGCGCCATAAGGCCCGATGCGCACCGGAGCGCGTTGCACCCGATGGTCGCGACCGACCCGCCAGACATAAGCCTGTCCCTGCTCGGCAGTGACGGCCGAGAGCGGCACCGACAGCGGCGAGCGTTCGGCGCCGGCGATGTACACCTTGGCGCTCTGCCCCAACTGCGCGGGGATCGAGGTGGAGGCGAACGCCACCCGCGCGGCGAAAGTACGCGAGCGTGGATCGGCCGCTGGCGACAGCTCGCGAATGCGGCCAACGAAGCGTTGGCCGGGCTGCGACCACAGCTCGACGCTGACCGGCTGGCCGACGGCGAAACGGGCGAACTGCTGCTCCGGCAAGCCGATGGCCACTTCCCGCTCGCCATCGGCAGCCAGGGTGAAGACCGTCTGCCCCGGCGCCACCACCTGGCCGACCTCGACCAGACGCTGGGCGATCACCCCGTCCTGCGGCGCACGCAGCACTGCGTAGGCGGCCTGGTTACCGGCCACATCGACCTCGGCCTTGGCCTGCTTCAGGCGAGCGAGCCCGGCCCGGTAGAGGTTCTCGGCGTTGTCGTACTGGGAGCGGCTGACCATCTGCCGGTCGATCAGGCGCTGATAGCGATCGCGCTCGGCACGGACCAGCGCCAGGTTGGCCTCGGCCGCTGCCAACTGGGCACGGCTCGCATCCAGTTGCAGGCGCACGTCTTGCGGGTCCAACTCAGCCAGTGGCTGGTCGGCCTTGACCCGCTGCCCCTCCTCCACCAGGCGCTTGCTCACCTTGCCGGCAATGCGAAACGCCAGCGCCGGTTCGAAGCGGGCGCGCACTTCTCCGGGGTAGCTGTCGGCAGCGGCGACGGCAGGCTGGGGCTGAATCACCAGGGCCGGACGCGGAGCGACGGGCGTCGCGACCTCCGCGCCACAGGCAGTGAGCAGCAGGACACAAGCGAGCGACAACAGAGGCGAGGCGTGACGCAACATGATGACGGACCTTCCTGGCAGGGGACGCTTCTAATAATTGAACTGGCGGGTATATTAAGTCAGGGAACCGAACCGGGGAAGCCGTTGCCCTAGAGAAAAATCGTATTGACCGCATGACCCGGTAAGATGAGCGCCACCTCGGACAAACAAGGACTGCAATGCCCATCGACGCACCCACAGGCCCTGGCCGGCCCAAGGATCTCGCCAAGCGCGACGCCATCCTCGAAGCCGCCAAGTCGCTGTTCCTCAGCCTTGGCTACGCCAACACCAGCATGGATGCGGTCGCTGCGGCGGCAGGTGTTTCAAAACTCACGGTCTACAGCCACTTCAACGACAAACAGACGCTGTTCGGCACGGCGGTCATGGCGACTTGCCAGACGCAACTGCCTGACCTGATCTTCGAGCTGCCTGAGGGCGCCTCCCTCGAAGACGTCCTGCTGAGCATAGCCCGTGGTTTCCAGGCGCTGATCAGTAATGACGAGTCGGTCAAGCTGACACGGCTGATCATGGCCTTGGGTAATCAAGACCCTCGGCTGGGGCAGTTTTTCTACGAGGCAGGGCCCAGGCGGGTACTGGCTGGCATGGAAGGGTTGCTGCGGGAGGTCGATGCACGGTCGATGCTGGCCATCGACCGTCCCGACAGGGCGGCGGAGCACTTCTTCTGCCTGGTCAAGGGGGCGCCGGATTACCGCTTGCTGCTCGGTTGCGCGCCGCCATTGGCCGGCGAAGAGGCCGAGGTGCATCTGCGCGAGGTGGTGGCGCTGTTCATGCGTGCGTATCGGCGCGAGTCCTGAACGGGTCGCGCCCTGCTTCACGGTCGAATCAAGCCTGGGGCTTGAGCGCCTTCTTGGGGTAGATGTCATAGCGGCTGGACTTGCCTTCCAGGCTGTGACTCGGCTTGGGTCCGTCGATGATCGGCGCCTTGCGCGGACGCTTGACCACCACGCGATGGCTCGCCAGTGCAAGGGCCGCTTCGAGCAGCGCCGGAGCGTCCAGGTCGTCGCCGACCAAGGGACGGAACACGCGCATTTCCTTCTTCACCAAGGCGCTCTTGTCGCGATGAGGGAACATCGGGTCGAGGTAGATCACCTGCGGCGCCTCACCCTGCCATCCGCCCATGTGCGCGATGGCGTTACCCGTCAGCAGGTGCATGCGTTCGATGATCGACGCCACTTCAGCGTCCGAACGCCCTCGCGCCAGACCATCTTCGAGCAATGCTGCGATCAGCGGCTGGCGCTCGATCAGGGTCATCTGGCAGCCCAGGCTGGCCAGCACGAAGGCATCCTTGCCCAAACCGGCCGTGGCATCCAGCACCCGCGGCCGCACACCCTGAGCGATGCCCACCGCCTTGGCGATCATCTGCCCGCTGCCACCGCCGAACAGCCGGCGGTGGGCTGCCTGACCTTCGACAAAGTCCACGCGCACCGCGCCCGGTGCCTGCGGCCCTAATTGCTGCAACTGCAGCCCCTCGGCACCGACCTGCAGGGCGAACGCCGCCGCGTCATCCACCAACGGCAGGCCCAGGCGCTGCGACCACGCCTGCGCCTGACTGTGAAACGGCGCCGACATTGCCTCGACCCTGATACCTGCGCCCTGCGCTTGCTCTGCCATGCCACCTGCACTCGAAAAAATTAATGAAACCCCGGCCACGGCCGATAGAAGCTCTATCCGCTATTCTGCCAGAGCACAACGCGCGCGACTTGCCATGTCAGAAACTCTTCCCATCGGTTTGACCTACTTGTCGCCTGTCGGCAACTACGGTCGGCAGAATTCCCAAGCCCTGGGCGGCGTCAGCCACCTGTGGCAGGACTTCTTCGCCCGCGCCATGGCCGAGCGCTCCGAGGAAGAGCAGGACAGCTTCAGCCAGGCGCTGACCCGCCAGTACGATCACGATAGCGGCGAACCCCTGGGCGGTGCCAAGGCGCTGGCCTTGATCGAAATCCAGCGTGCGCTGCCCGTGCAGGACCACGAAGTGCGTCCGCCCGAGCCGCTGTTCCTGCCCAAGGCGGAGCTGGAGGCCAACCTGCTGCCGCCTGCGCCGGAGCCGTTCAGCGCCAGCGAACTGATCGAGCAGCAGCGCCAGCTCGACCTCGACGGCAGTTGGCTGCGGCCACGGGTGATGAGCCAGGGCCATCCCCTTCCCGCCCCAGGCCCTGCGCCCTCACCGCGCCCGCTGCACCTGCCGATCGCCGAGCTGGAGCCGCAGTTGCTCGAGCCCGCAGCAGAACCCTTCGACGCGTCCACCCTGGCCCAACAGCAGAACGCGCTGGAATTCGATACCCACTGGGCGCGACCGGTGGTGCTGAACAACGTGCGCGCCTACGCCTGAATCAGCGACAGACCTGCCAGCGTCCCATGTCCACATGGAAGTGATTGGCGTGGGCGGCGTTGTAGTCCGGCCCTAGTACGCCACTGAAACTGGCGCACGCCGCATCGCGCACCTCGCGCAGAAACTGCGCCTTGGCTCCGCCCGCTTGCCAGTCGCGCGCCAGCACGATGCGCTGGCCATCTTTCAAACGAAAGCCGCTGATGTCCAGGGCGTTTGCCGTGGCGTGCTGACTGAGCCTGCCTTGTGCCCGGTGGTACACATTGCGGCAAGCGAAACTGCCCAGGTGGTCCACCTGCGTGACCGGCTGCCCGAACACCCGCTGCGCGGCCGGCTGCAGACCGTGGATCTCGAACAGCGCATAGGCCACTGCCAGCGGGCAACTGGCGATGAAACTGCTGCTCAAGCGTGCCTCACCGCTTTCCACACGCCAGACATTGCGCAAAGGACAACCGGCTGAGGCCGGGCTGTCGGCCTGCGCCCGATAACGCAGCGCAGAGGTTTCCAGCGCTTGACGGCAAAGCGCCGGGTCATCGCGCAGGCGCGAGAGTTTCCAGGCGGTCAGCAGGTTCGGCGGCTGCCGCACATCCAGCGGCGCCCAGGGATTCCACGGCGCAGGTGGTCGCCAGCCCAGATACCAAGCCTGCGCGCCGACCAGCAACAGGGCGCCGAGCAGCAGCGCGATCAGACGCACGCGAGTCAGCGGCGCAGCAAGTCGTTGAGCGCGTCGAACGGCATCGCCTGTTCGGCGTAGCTGAACGTGCCCTGATCACGAATCTCCAGCGCTGCCCGCTGGAAGGCGCCCAGCGCCGCACGCGCCAGCGACGAACCGACGCTGATGCGACGCACGCCGAGGTCCTGTAACTGATTGACGCACAGCGGTACTCCCGCCAGCCCCATGAGTACGTTCACCGGCGTCGGCGCCACTGCCTGCACCACCGCACGGATTTCCTCGACGCTGCGCAGTCCCGGTGCGTACACCACATCGGCCCCGGCCTCGGCGTACGCCTGCAGACGGCCAATGGTGTCATCGAGGTCCATGCGCCCGTGCAGCAGGTTCTCGGCGCGGGCACATAGCGTGAAAGCAAACGGCAAGCTGCGCGCGGCCTGGACCGCCGCGCGCACCCGTTCCAACGACAGAGCGAACTCGTAGATCGGCGCATCGGCCCGGCCGCTGGCGTCTTCGATCGAAGCGCCCACCAGGCCCACTTCAGCGGCGCGCAGAATGGCGTTGGCGCAGTCCTGCGGCGCGTCGCCGAAGCCGTTCTCCAGGTCGGCGGAGACGGGCAGCGCGGTGGCGTCGACGATACCCCTGGCGTTGTCGAGCACTTCGTCCAAGCCTAGGGCACCTTCGGCATCCGGCCGTCCCAGGCTGAAGGCCAGCCCCGCACTGGTGGTGGCCAGGGCCTCGAAGCCGAGCGACGCCAGCATCCGTGCCGAGCCCGCATCCCAGGGATTGGCGATGACGAAAGCGCCATCGCGCGCGTGGAGCGCCTTGAAGGCTTCGGCTCGCAGGGTTTGCACATCCATGATCACGTCTCCGGGAGGGTCAAAGGGGGTGTCAGAGCAGTCCCAGTTGTTCGACCTCAGGCGCACGAGGCAATTCCGGTAACGCGGCCAGGCCCGGCAAGCGCGTCATCAAACGCTGGTGAAAACGCTGCGCCAGGGCGGCGGCCAGGCGGTTGTCGGCAGTGTGCAGGAACATGTACGGGCAGCGCCCTTGCTCGATCCATTCGGCGATCTTGTCCACCCAAGGCGTGAGGAATGGATCGTTGGCGTCCAGTTCGGGATGGCCAATGAAGCGCACCTGCGGATGCTGACTGAACGCTGCGGGCCGAGGCGGCACCTTGGGTTTCTTCGACTGCGCGTGCAGCACCTCGGGCGAGCGCGACGTGCAACTGAACAATGCCCGCGAATCCAGGCAGATACGCTCCACCCCGCGCGCGTGCAACAGCCGGTTAAGCAACCGTTCTTCGTCGCCTCGGGCGAAAAACGCATCGTTGCGCACCTCCACCGCCACGGGCACGCCGATGTCGTCGAGGAACTGGCTCAGTTCGGCCAGACGTCCCGGCCCGAAGGATGCCGGCAGTTGCAGCCAGTAAGGCGATACCCGTTCGCCCAGCGGCGCCAACAGGCGAGTGAAGTCGGCGGCCGAGTCCAGTTGCTGACGCAGATCGTCGCAGTGGCTGACCTCGCGGGGAAACTTGGCGGTGAAGCGGAAGCCTGCAGGCATCGACTGCGCCCAACGCTCGACCGTGGCGGGTGCAGGGCGGGCATAGAAGGTGGTGTTACCCTCGACAGCGTTGAACACCTGGCAGTACAGCCCGAGAAACTGCGGGGATCGCGAATCGACGGGGTAGAGGTACTCGCGCCAGGCGTTTTCGCTCCAGGACGGGCATCCGAGGTGGTAAGGCAGTGGCGATGGGCTCATCGCTCAAATGTACAGGTCGAGCCCCAGCACTTCCATCTCCCAGTCGCTGAAGCCGGCGGTGCTCAGGTAGCTGGCCAAGGCGGTCGCCGTGCGACGATCACGCGCCCGAGGGAAGATCATGTCCTGCTGGCGGGCCGGCAGGCCAGCGCTGCGGCGCTGGGCGCGGGCGACCTGCACCGCTTCATCGTCGTCCTCGACGAGCTGCGCGTCTTCGATCGACTCGTCGCGCACCGGCCCCTTGCGCGGGGGGCGCTTGACCGGGTACGGCTGTGAGGAGAATCCGTCGATGCGCATGAGGGCATACTCAGAAACAGTAATGGCAATCTAGCAGCATCCGGCATCCATCACCAACGCGGCCGTGATAACTGGACCACAGTTTTTGCCAAATGTTTATCTCGAACCGCAATAGCCGACGAACTGCACTCAGCGCGCCTTTGGTGTGGCCACGTTGTCGCGCAGATACACCGGCTGCGCCTGGTCGGCGGCCACCGCTTCGCCGCGCGCCCAGGCATGCGCGGCGAGGCTGAGGATGTCCTGGGCATGGGGCAAGGCCTGGGCGTCGTGGCTGGCCACCTGAACCGCCAGTCGCTCGCCGTAGCCCCAGCCGGTGCCGGCGCCAAACCACTGACCGCCCTGAGGCAACACCACCTGTTCAGGGGCAATCACGCGTTCCGGTGCCAGCAGACGCATTTCGTCGCCCTGGGCCTGATAGCAGCCCCAGTACACCTCGTCCATACGCGCATCGATGGCCGCCGCCACCTGCTGCACGCCGTGCTGACGCAACGCGCCCTGGGCCAGCGCCGCCAGGTTGGACACCGGCAGCACCGGACGCTGCAGGGCGAATGCCAGGCCTTGGACCACGCCAATGGCGATGCGCACGCCGGTGAAGGCGCCCGGCCCGCGGCCGAAGGCGATGGCGTCCACCGCGTTCAGGGCCACCCCGGCGTCAGCCAACAATTGCTTGATCATCGGCAGCAGCTTCTGCGCATGCTGGCGCGGAATCACCTCGTAGTGGCTGGTCACCTGGCCGTCATGCAGCAGGGCGACGGAACAGGCTTCGGTGGCGGTATCCAGGGCCAGCAGGGTGGTCATCGAACGTGTATCCAAAGGCGAAAGGGAAAAGGCCGGCAGTATAAACGACTACGGCCCGCAAGCGGGCCGTGGTGCACTGCAAGGGACGATCAGCTCAGGGCTTGCAGTACCTTGGCGGTGATCGACTCGACCGAGCCGACACCTGCGATATGGGCGTACTTGGGCTTGCCGTCATTCGCGGCAGACAGCTTCTGATAGAAGTCCACCAGCGGTTTGGTCTGGGTGTGATAGACCGACAGGCGATGACGCACGGTCTCTTCCTTGTCGTCGTCGCGCTGGATCAGCTCCTCGCCAGTGACGTCGTCCTTGCCCTCGACCTTCGGCGGGTTGTACTGGATGTGGTAGGTGCGACCCGAAGCCAGGTGAACGCGGCGACCGGCCATGCGCCCGACGATCTCTTCGTCGTCCACGGCGATTTCCACCACGGCATCGATGTCCACGCCTGCCGCGACCATGGCTTCAGCCTGCGGGATGGTCCGTGGGAAGCCATCGAACAGGCAGCCATTTTTGCAATCTGGCTGAGCGATGCGCTCCTTGACCAGACCGATGATGAGTTCGTCGGAGACCAGTTGACCGGCATCCATGACTTTCTTCAACTCCAGGCCCAGCGGGGTACCGGCCTTGACCGCGGCACGCAGCATGTCGCCCGTGGAGATTTGCGGAATACCGAACTTTTCGGTGATGAACTTTGCCTGAGTACCTTTACCGGCCCCGGGAGCTCCCAGCAGAATTACGCGCATCTTGTGCTCCTCATATTTTTTTATAGCAAAACAGTGGATTCGGCGGTTCAGGGCCAAGTCCGGAAAATCGGATAGACCGGAAAATCGGTCAAAAGGCTGCTCAAGATACACAGCGCCCGTCAGCCAGACAAGCGTGCGAAAGTGGCACGGACCGGCGTGCCACGCCCCTTTTCAGTGCGGGTTGCGCCCCTCGCAACCGCACCCCGCACCGCCCTGCGAGACACCGTCGCTTGCGCGCATTCGACGGTGTCTCGGCACCTCAGCCGGTGTTGCGCAAACCCGCCGCAATGCCGGCCACGGTGACCAGCAGGGCCTGCTCCAATGGGCTATCCAGAGCGGCTTCGCGCACCCGCGAGCGGGCCAGCAGTTCGGCCTGCAGGCGATGCAGCGGGTCCAGGTAGGTGTTGCGCAGGCTGATGAATTCCAGGGTCTCGGGACTGTGGGCCAGTAGCACCGGCTGGCCGGTCAGGCTCAGCACCACCTGGCACGACTGCGACAATAGGTCGCGCAGATGCGCCCCCAACGCCAGCAGTTGCGGTTGCACCAGACGTTCGTCGTAGGCTTTGGCGATTTCCGCATCGGCCTTGGCCAAGACCATCTCCAGCATGTCGATACGCGTACGGAAGAACGGCCACTGCGCACGCATCTGCGTCAGCAGATCACCCTGCCCCCGGGCCAGTGCGTTGCTCAATGCGGTTTCCCAGCCCAGCCAGGCCGGCAGCATCAGCCGTGTCTGGGTCCAGCCGAAGATCCACGGGATCGCCCGCAGACTCTCGATGCCCCCGGCGCGGCGCTTGGCAGGCCGGCTACCCAACGGCAGACGTCCCAGTTCCTGCTCGGGCGTGGACTGCCGGAAATACTCGACGAAATCCGGGTTCTCGCGCACCACCGCGCGGTAGGCCTGGACGCCGTCGGCGGCCATCTGGTCCATCACCTCGCGCCAGGCGGGCTCGGGCGGCGGAGGCGGGAGCAAGGTCGCCTCCAGCACCGCCGCCAGATACAGGTTGAGGTTCTGTTCGGCGATGCCCGGCAGGCCGAACTTGAAGCGGATCATTTCGCCCTGCTCGGTGGTCCGGAAGCGTCCGGCCACCGAGCCCGGGGGCTGCGACAGGATCGCCGCGTGGGCAGGACCACCGCCACGCCCGACG
This sequence comes from Pseudomonas sp. SC11, assembly GCF_047039205.1. NCBI lineage: Bacteria > Pseudomonadati > Pseudomonadota > Gammaproteobacteria > Pseudomonadales > Pseudomonadaceae > Pseudomonas > Pseudomonas sp. SC11. Next base: position 4,318,465 of record NZ_CP178183.1, read on the forward strand.
GTGCCGCCGCGGCCATGGAACAGCAGCAATTCGACCTCATGTTCACGACAGATCCGCACCAGGTTTTCCTGTGCGCGGTACTGCGCCCAGGCCGCCGCCGTGGTGCCGGCGTCCTTGGCCGAGTCGGAATAGCCGATCATCACTTCCTGTGGACCGTGCAGCGTGTCGCGATAACCGGGCAAACCGAGCAGGCGCTCCATCACCGGGCCGGCGTTGTCCAGATCGGCCAGGGTCTCGAACAGCGGCACCACGCGCATCGGCCGGGTCAGCCCGGCTTCCTTCAACAGCAATTGCACCGCCAGCACATCGGAGGCCGCGCCGGCCATGGAAATCACGTAGGAGCCCAGCGAGGCGGCGGGCGCCGCCGCGATCTCGCGACAGGTCGCCAGCACCTCGGCGGTGTCCGCCTCGGGCTGGAAATAGCCAGGCAGCAGGGGTCGACGATTGGCCAGTTCGGCTTGCAGGAAGGCGATGCGCTGCTCTTCGTCCCAGTCGGCGTAGCGTCCCAGCCCCAGGTAGTCGGTGATTTCCGACAGTGCATCGCGGTGCCGGGCTGCGTCCTGGCGCACGTCCAGGCGCACCAGGAACAGGCCAAAGGTCACCGCCCGGCGCAGACAGTCGAGCAGCGGGCCGTCGGCGATCACGCCCATGCCGCAGTCATGCAGCGACTGATGGCATCGCTCGAGGGGCTCGATCAGCTCGCGATTGTTGACCAGCACCTGCGCCGAAGCAGGCTGTGGCCCGGCCAAGGAGGCATGGGCCCAGGCGCGGGTGGCGCGCAGGCGATCGCGCAGTTGCTTGAGCACCGCGCGATAGGGCTCGGCGCTGTCACCGACCACTTCACGCAGCGCGGCGCTGGCCTGCTGCATGGACAAATCCGCCGCCAGCGCATCGATGTCGCGCAGGAACAGGTCAGCCGCCATCCAGCGCGCCAACAGCAGTACCTCACGGGTTACAGGCGCGGTGACGTTGGGGTTGCCGTCGCGGTCACCGCCCATCCATGAGGCGAAGCGGATCGGCGCGGCGCTTAGCGGCAGTCGCTGGCCGGTGGCGTCGAACAAGGCCTGGTCGACCTTGCGCAGGTGATTGGGAATGGCCTGCCACAGCGAGTGCTCGATCACTGCAAAGCCCCACTTGGCTTCATCCACCGGGGTGGGCCGGGTACGACGGATTTCCTCGGTATGCCAGGCCTCGGCGATAAGACGGCGCAGCCGCTCACGAATCTGCTGGCGCTCGGCGGGCGTGAGGTCGCGGTGGTCCTGGGCGGCGAGTTGGGCGGCGATCGCATCGTACTTCTGGATCAAGGTGCGCCGCGCCACTTCGGTGGGGTGCGCCGTCAGCACCAACTGGATGTCCAGTTCGGCCAACTGCCGAGCCAGGCTCTGATCGTCATGCCCGGCCTGGCGCAGCCGTGCCAGCAGTTCCGGCAAGGCGCGGTCCTCGAACGGCGCCTGCTGCTCGGCACCGCGCCGATGAATCAACTGGTACTGCTCGGCGATGTTGGCCAGGTTGAGAAACTGGTTGAACGCACGGGCCACCGGCAACAGGTCGTCATCGGCCAGATCGGCAAGGGTGGAACTCAATTGCTCGCCCGCACCGCGGCGATCGGCCTTGGCACTGTGGCGAATGTCCTCGATCTTCTGCAAAAAACCTTCGCCATGCTGCTGGCGAATGGTTTCCCCGAGCAGCTCACCCAGCAGGTGGACATCTTCACGCAAGCGCACATCGATATCGGTCATTGGCTCTCCTCAGATCGCGCGGTCACCCCGCGCCAGCATCCCGGTCGATCCGCCAAGAGTGCCCACGACAGCCCGTCAAGACAAGCGACGCCATGCCAATGCAACTATTGCAACCTGCTGCGGTTCTCAACACAGACCGCGCCGTGGCACGTGCGATGGGCGTGAGTCAGCGGCCTGTGCGCACTGACCGATCAGTCAGAAAAAGTTGCGTTGCCTAGCTAAGTTTTTTCTGAACTATTCTTGAATCGCTCAAGTCGGAGCCAATAGCCATCACGCAAAAACCCTGCGCCCATGGTGTTTGGTGCACCGGCACAAGCCTATGTGATGTCAGGGAGCGATGGACTGTCACGGACATCGTTATCAGGAGTGTTCCAATGGAGTTGACCACCATGAAGACCCGCACCGCAAACTTCCCGTCCAACTCACTGCGCGGGCTGAAACTGGCCGCGCTGGCCCTGGGCAGCAGCCTGGTCCTGGCCGGCTGTGCTGGCAATCCGCCGACCGAACAGTACGCCGTGACCCAGTCCGCCGTGAATTCTGCGGTCAGCGCTGGCGGCACCGAGTACGCCGCAGTCGAGATGAAAGCTGCACAGGACAAGTTCAAGCAGGCCGAAATCGCCATGCATGACAAGAAGTACGACGAAGCCAAGCGCCTGGCCGAACAGGCCGAGTGGGATGCCCGCGTCGCCGAGCGCAAGGCCCAGGCAGCCAAGGCCCAGAAGGCCGTGCAGGATGCCCGCCAAGGCGTCAATGACGTGCGTGAGGAAGGCCTGCGCAGCGCCCAGTAAGGCCTGCCTGACCGCCCACCTGCCTTCGTTATCGATCAAAGGATGAACACTATGCGCAACTACGTAATGATCCCCGCCCTTCTGGCCCTGAGCGTTGGCCTGGCTGCGTGCTCGCACGACCCGAACGCCAACCTGGAATCGGCCCGCACCAACTTCTCGTCGCTGCAGAGCGATCCGCAGGCGAGCAAAGTCGCGGCGCTGGAAACCAAGGACGCTCAGGACTGGCTGAACAAGGCCGACAAGGCCTACATGGACCGCGAAGACGAGAAGAAGGTCGACCAACTGGCCTATCTGACCAACCAGCGCGTCGAAGTGGCCAAGCAGACCATCGCCCTGCGCACCGCCGAAGGCGATCTGAAGAACGCCGCCGCCCAGCGCGCCCAGGCCAAACTGGACGCCCGCGACGCGCAGATCAAAGCCCTGCAGGACAAGCTCAACGCCAAGCAGACCGACCGCGGCACCCTGGTGACCTTCGGCGACGTGCTGTTCGACTTCAACAAGGCTGAGCTCAAGAGCAGCGCCCTGCCGAACATCACCACCCTGGCCACTTTCCTCCAGGAAAATCCAGAGCGTAAGGTGATTGTCGAAGGCTACACCGACAGCGTCGGTTCGCAGAGCTACAACCAGAGCCTGTCCGAGCGTCGCGCCAACAGCGTGCGCATGGCGCTGGTACGTGCCGGCATCGACCCAGCGCGCATCGTCGCCCAGGGTTACGGCAAGGAGTATCCGGTTGCGGACAACTCCAGCAACTCTGGCCGTGCCCAGAACCGTCGCGTGGAAGTCACCATTTCCAACGACAACCAACCGGTAGCACCGCGTTCGACCATCCGTTGATAGCGTCTGCTCGGTAATATGAAAAAACCCGCCTCGATGGCGGGTTTTTTCATGCCTGCAGGTTTTATTGCACCTGTTGCGGCGTGTCCTGACCCATGCAGCGGATCGCCCGCTTGCGGTTGTCCACCAGCACGCCCGTCAGGCCCTTCTGCTGGGTATCGAACAGCACCAGCACGCCGTCGACGCACTGCGCCAATTGCGGCGAGGGCTCCAGCGATACCTTGTAGTCTTCGCCCGGGATGGTCTTGAGCATGGTGTAGTCCTGCAGCAGCAGCGCGTCTTCAGGCTTGGCGAAGTGCAGGTAACCGTAGTACCACAAGGCCCCCACGGTGACGATGATGGTGCCTATGCCGGTCAGGATCAGCGGGATGGCGTTGCGTTCTTCACTCATTGCGGGTGGTTCTCGTCAGGGTAGTTCGGCACTTCCGCCAATCGGCGCAGGCCGTTGAAATGGCTGGGATCGTCGAGAAAACGCAGCATCACCTGACGCCAGGTCGGGTCGGCGAAGGTCTGCACATGATCGCCCCGGGTCAGTTGCAGCACGCGCGGCGGCGGTGCGTGCTGGTACAGGCGGATACCGTTGGCCATCGGCACCAGGTTGTCGTCGATGCTGTGGAAGAACAGCTTCGGTGGGCTGTCCAGACGCTCGATGGAACGGATCGCGCTGTCGCCGTCGGGTACCAGCCAGGACAGCGGCACCTGCAGCGGCCAGGTCATCCATGAGGTGCTCAAGGCAAAGCGCCCGACATCGCGGTAGCTGGCCGGTACGCCGTCGAACACAAGGGCGCTGAAGCGCTGGCGTTGCTGGGGGTGTTCGGCCAGATAGTGGATGGCCATGGCCCCTCCCAGGCTCTGGCCCAGCAATACCAGCGGCTTGCCTTGGACCTCGGGCGCCTGCCCCAGCCAATCCAGGGCGGCTTCGATGTCCTGGTACACCGCCGGCAGCGTAGGCTTGCCGGCAGACAGGCCATAACCCCGGTAGTCGAGCATCAGCACCTGATAGCCCTGCTCAGGCAGCCAGTAGCTACCGCCCAGGTGCCAGGCCAGGTTGCCGCCGTTGCCATGCAGGTGCAGCACCGTGCCCTTCACCGCGACGCCGCCTTTGGCCGGTAACCACCAGCCATGCAAGCGCGTGCCATCGCGCGCCGTCAGCGTCACGTCGCGGTACTGCAACTGCGCACGCTCTGGCGTGAACGGCTGACCGGGCTCGGGGTAGAACAGCAGACTGCTGCAACCGGCCAGGCACACCAGCCCGAGCCCCAGCAACAGCGTACGGCAGCGCTCAGAGAATGTTGGCGTAGTCGGCTTCAATGCGATCGAGGCTCAGGTGGTTGAGGAAGTTGGAGAAACACATCCAGGCCGACAGCGCGTTGAGGTCGCGGAACTGCTCGGGAAGGTACTTCGGTGGCGCCACCAGGCCCTCTTCGACCAATTGACGCAACGTGCGCATGTCTTCCAGCGTGGTCTTGCCGCAGAACAGCAGCGGGATCTGCTCCAGCTTGCCCTTCCTCACGGCCAACTGAATGTAGTTGTAGACCATGATGAAGCCCTTGAGATAGGACAAGTCTTTGGTGAATGGCAGGCCATTGGGCACGGAACCACGGAACACGCGACTGGCATTGCCGTAGCTGTCGGCCATTTCGAAGCCCTGATCGCGGAAAAAGGCGTAGACCTGCATGAAGTCGGCGCCCTGCTCCACCATGTGGATGGCGCGGGTACGGTTGGTCAGTTTGCGCAAGCGGCTAGGGTAGGAGGCGAAGGCGATCACCTCCATGAGAATGGCCAGGCCCTCCTGGGTCACGGTGGACGATGGCGGGCCTTTGGAGAGGAAGGTGCAAATGGGCTGGTTGAGGCCGTTGAGGGTGGTTCCGACATGCACCAGCCCTTCATGCACCTCCAGCGCCCGCACGTCCCGGCTGTTGAACAGGGCGTCGCTGCGCACCTTGATGTAGTCGGCACCCGCCGCGGCATCGGCGACGATACCGTCGGACTCGAACACGCGGATGGTTTCTTCCGCCTCGCCGAACACCTTGTTCAGGCGACGCTGGAGAATTTCCACCGCTTCCTTGGCCGTGAGGTTCTTCGGCTCGTCCTTGAGATCGCCCCGCCCGTCGATGTTGTTCAGGTAATCCGAAAGCATCAGCCCCAGGTCGGCCAGGGTCGGGTCACCCGCGTGGAAGGCATCGGACGCGGCGCCGTACAGCTCCTGGGAGATCAGGCCGAAGTCCTCGGTGCCGCGCGCTTCGAGCATGCGCACCACCATGCGGTACTCCTTGCACATGCGTCGCATGATCTGCCCGACTGGGTTGAACTGGCCGAGCTGGCGGGTGATGTCGCGCTCGATGCTCTGGAATTCGGCTTTCACCGCGCTGGAGTCGAACGACAGCGGCCGGCTTTGATAGTAGGCGCGATCCACCGCCGGCGGTTCCTTGCCCTTGGTCTTGTAGAAGCCCTGACGAATGCCGTCGTCCCACTTCACCGCATCCAGCACCCGTATCGGGGTCTGGGCGGCGACGATACGGTCGGACAGCGCGCGGATGGTCTGTTGGTAATCGTCCACCGGGAACTCCTTTCTGAAAAACGCTGGCCGTGCCGGGCTATAGCTTTGAGGCCAATAGCGAACGCTTCAGCCGCAAAGCGTCCGGCAGGTTTATTTGCTGGCCCGCTGGAACCGCGCCGCTTCCACGAACAGGTCGGAGTTGGCCGGGTCGTCCAGGTACGCCAGAACGCGTTCGGCCGAGCTGTCGATCAACACGCCCGCGCCGTTGTCTTGCGGCACCTCGGTGCGGCGACCACTGAGTTCCTGCTTGTCCACGGCCTGCTGCATCTGTTCCACGTCCAGGTTGTAGACCACCAACTGTTTGCCATCGATCAGCTCGAAGCCGCCGATCACATAGTGGCCACCCAAGGACTTGGGCACCGCCGCCGACAGATACCAGCGGTTGCCATGGCGCGACACGGTGAAGTCGTAGGACTGTGGCGCCTTGCCCTGGGTGCGGGCCACCGCCTTGTAGGTGTCACCAACCGTGCGGCTGATGGTCAACTGCAGCGGCTGGCCCCAGGCATCCTTGCTGCTCCAGTGACCCACCAGGCCCTTGGGCGCCGCCTGATGCGCCGCCAGCGGTTCGTCGAACGTCACCAGGCATCCGCCCAGCAGCAGGAACGACAGGGTCAGCAACAGCACACGCCAGGCTTTCATCGGGTTCTCCTTGAAGAAATCGGCTACGCCTTACACCGCAGCCAGCACCAAGTGCAGATAGCGGGTCAGGATAGCGAGCATCTGCTCGTCGGCCTGGGCATCGGGCGCATCGAGCAGGCCCTGATATTCCATCTGCTCGATGATGGCCGTCAACACCAGGGCGTCCTGTTGCGGCTGACGCGAGCCGACCACCTCGAGCATCTGCCGCGCACCATGCAGCAGGATCTGCTCATGGGCACGCACCAGTTCGGCCAGACGCGGACACAGCAGCGCCTCCTGGCGGAACGCCTGTTCGGCCAGCAGGAAGTCGCGGCGGTTGAGCAATTGGCGGGTGACATAGTCAGCGGTCATGCGCGCCACTTCGTCGGCCAGACGCGCCCGTGACAAGGCGCTGCAATCGCCCTGGGCGAGCAAATGACGCAACACCCCTTCGGTGTTGGCCCACAGCTTGGCCATGTAGGCGGCGCTGCGCTCGACGTACTGGGCGAAGCTGTCGGTGAGCAGGTCCTCGATGTCCTTGAAGTAATAGGTGGTGGCCGACAGGGGCACACCAGCCTCGGCGGCCACGGCGCGATGCCGCACGCCGCGCACGCCGTCACGCACGACGATGCGCATGGCGGCGTCGAGGATCTGCTGGCGGCGCTGCTCGCTGCCCTGGCGACTGGCCTTGCGGCCTTGATACTGGACGCTCTCGGCGACGGCATTGGCCACGCCGGCAGCCCCTTGCTGGGCAGTTGCGGGTGTCACGGGAAGTACCTCACGAAATGCAAGAAAAAGCCGCCTGGGGAGGCGGCTTGGTCAGTGGGCTCAGGCCTGCGGGCGCATGTGCGGGAAGAGGATCACATCGCGAATCGATGGCGAGTTGGTCAGCAGCATCACCAGGCGGTCGATACCGATCCCCTCACCGGCGGTCGGCGGCATGCCGTACTCCAGGGCGCGCACGAAGTCGGCGTCGTAGTGCATGGCTTCGTCGTCACCTGCATCCTTCTCGGCCACCTGGGCCAGGAAGCGCTCGGCCTGGTCCTCGGCGTCGTTGAGCTCGGAGTAGGCGTTGGCGATTTCGCGGCCGCCGATGAACAGCTCGAAACGGTCGGTGACGGCCGGGTTGTCATCGTTGCGGCGAGCCAGCGGCGAGACCTCGAACGGGTACTCGGTGATGAAGTGCGGCTGTTCCAGCTTGTGCTCGACCAGCTCTTCGAAAATCATCACCTGCAGCTTGCCCAGGCCCTCGTGGCCGAGCACCTTGGCGCCAGCCTTCTTGGCGATGTCACGGGCCTTGTCGACATCCTGCAGGTCGGCCGCGGTCAGCTCCGGGTTGTACTTGAGGATCGAGTCGAACACGCTCAGGCGAGCGAACGGCTCACCGAAGTGGAACACCTTGTCGCCATAGGGCACGTCGGTGCTGCCCAGGACCAACTGTGCCAGCTCGCGGAACAGCTCTTCGGTCAGGTCCATGTTGTCGCGGTAATCGGCATAGGCCTGGTAGAACTCGAGCATGGTGAACTCGGGGTTGTGCCGGGTCGAGACGCCTTCGTTGCGGAAGTTGCGGTTGATCTCGAAGACTTTCTCGAAGCCGCCGACCACCAGACGCTTGAGGTACAGCTCAGGCGCGATACGCAGGAACATGGCCATGTCCAGCGCATTGTGGTGAGTTTCGAAAGGCTTGGCGGCGGCGCCACCGGGAATGGTCTGCAGCATCGGCGTTTCGACTTCGAGGAAGTCGCGCTCGGCGAGGAACTTGCGGATGTGCGAAATCACCTGGGAGCGCACACGGAAGGTGTGGCGCGTGTCCTCGTTGACCATCAGGTCGACGTAGCGCTGACGATAGCGCTGTTCGGTGTCGGTCAGGCCATGGTGCTTGTCCGGCAGTGGACGCAGCGACTTGGTCAGCAGGCGCACGTCGGTCATCTCAACGTACAGGTCGCCCTTGCCGGAACGCGCCAGGGTCCCTTCAGCGCTGATGATGTCGCCCAGGTCCCAGGTCTTGACCGCTGCCAGGGTCTGCTCGGGCAGGGTCTTGCGGTTGACGTAGACCTGGATGCGCCCGGTCATGTCCTGGATGACCATGAACGCGCCACGGTTGAGCATGATGCGGCCGGCGACCTTGACCGGAATCGCGGCTGCTTCCAGTTCTTCCTTGGTCTTGTCCACGTACTGCTTCTGCAGGTCGTTGCAGTAGCTGTCGCGACGGAAGTCATTGGGGAAGGCATTGCCCTTGGCCCGCTCGGCGGCAAGTTTGTCCTTGCGCAGGGCGATCAGAGTGTTTTCTTCCTGTTGCAGGTCTTGCGATTCGGTCTTCAGGTCGCTCATGTCGTCATTGGTTCCATCAGGTGTTCGTTGCCCCTGTCGGGCAGGCCACGCGACACCGGCCCCAGGCCAGGTATCGCGGCGGTGGTGTGCGGTTTACAGGCCCTGCTTGAGGCTCGCTTCGAGGTACTGATCGAGGTCGCCGTCGAGGACTTTCTGGCAATCGCTGCGCTCGACGCCGGTGCGCAGGTCTTTGATCCGCGAGTCGTCAAGCACGTAGGAGCGGATCTGGTGACCCCAGCCGATGTCCGACTTGCTATCTTCCAGCGCCTGGGAAGCGGCATTGCGCTTCTGCATTTCCAGCTCGTACAACTTGGCCCGCAGCATTTTCATGGCGGTGTCCTTGTTGGCGTGCTGGGAGCGTTCGTTCTGGCACGCCACCACGGTATTGGTCGGCACGTGGGTGATACGCACCGCCGAGTCGGTGGTGTTGACGTGCTGACCGCCCGCACCGGAGGAGCGGTAGGTGTCGACGCGCAGGTCGGACGGGTTGATCTCGATCTCGACCTTGTCGTCGATTTCCGGCGAAACGAACACCGCCGAGAACGAGGTGTGGCGACGGGCGCCGGAGTCGAACGGGCTCTTGCGTACCAGACGGTGCACACCGATCTCGGTGCGCAACCAGCCGAAGGCATATTCGCCCTTGATGTGCACGGTGGCGCCCTTGATGCCGGCGACCTCGCCTTCGGACAGCTCGATGATGGTGGCATCGAAACCGCGCTTGTCGGCCCAGCGCAGGTACATGCGCAGCAGGATGTTGGCCCAGTCCTGCGCCTCGGTGCCGCCGGAACCTGCCTGGATGTCGAGGTAGGCGTTGTTCATGTCCATCTCACCGCTGAACATGCGGCGGAACTCCAGTTGGGCGAGGGATTCCTCGAGCCCTTCGAGTTCCCCGATCACATCGCTGACGGCTGCGTCGTCACCCTCTTCCACGGCCATGTCGAGCAAGTCCTTGCAATCGGCCAGGCCGCCGGACAGCTTGTCCAGGGTCTCGACCACCTGCGCCAGCATGGCCCGCTCGCGGCCCAGGCTCTGGGCATACTCAGGCTTGTTCCAGACGGCCGGGTCTTCCAGTTCGCGGTTGACTTCGATCAGACGATCACTTTTGTGATCGTAGTCAAAGATACCCCCGAATTGACTGGGAACGCTCGGTAAGGTCCTTGATGGTATTGAGGATCGGTTGGATTTCCATGGGCGGGCAGCTCTCGCGCGAATTCGGTGAAAAGCCCGCGAGTATATCGCAGTCTGCCGCGTGACGGCAGGCCCACGCAATCGTGTGTTTTTGCTGAATCCAGGTGTGATTCAAAGGGGCTTGCAAAGCTGTCTTGATTGATACGGATTCAAGACAGCCTTGCAACCCAATGAGGTGCCTGCTCAAACCTGCAGCCTGAGCCGACGCTCAGGGGAGCACTGCTTGATCTTCCTCGAGATAGCTCATAGGCGTAGAGGTGGATAGCCGGCGCAAATCCACTTTGACGACCGGCAGCCAACCGTCGGTGCTCTGCTTGAACTTGCGCTGGAAGTTCATCGCCGCTTCTCGCCCTTGGCTACTGGTATAAAAGAACGCCTCCATCGGGAGTTGATCGGGAATATCCTGCGGCCATGTGGCTACCAGCACTTCATTGTAGGTATCGACGATATTGGGCGGACGCTTGTCCCTGACCTTGTACGCCACCGCAAACTGACCGGCATCGCGAGTACTGAGTGAGCACTGATACTTGGAGTTTTCGATGGTGCGGGTGAACGCGTACCAGCCCGTCACAGTCGTTGCTTGCTGGCTGGCGCAAGTGCTTAGATCCAAATCAGCGGCAGACCGATTCGACGGCTGTAGTCCGCAACCATTGGCTGGGCGCCCTTCAAGTGCTGTCCAGGCGTCGTAGGCATAGACGCAAAGGTAGCGCAGGTCGAAGCCCTTCTCGATGGCCAGTTGCTGGGGCAGAAATATGAAACCGCTGGCGGTATGCAGACGCGTGACATGAGTACCCCGCCGTAGCCAGGACAACGACACCGCACCCAGTTTCTCAGCCCTCGGGCTTGGGTTCCACGGCATGAAATCGCCATCATCTATAGCCCGTATCAGCAGACCATTACAGTAATACGCGGGCGTTCCAGCTCGGCAGCTATCACGGGTGTCGACGAAACGTTGGTTGAGCGCCTGAGCTACATCTCGACCTGTCCTGGCCTTCTTGACCGCCAATCGGGCAGAAGGGGACACAATCACCCGTTCATCGGGCCAGCGGGTAACACTGGCAGTGACGAGCACGTGCCCATCCAGAGCGGCACGCGCCACGTCGTGTGGCACCGCGAAGGACAAGCCCCGGTGGTCTTTACCGACAACCTTCGACTCGGTCCAGGACTTCTGCGCATTGGACCACTGAAGCGTGATGCGATGACCTTCTGCCATACCCGGGTAGTCGACGTAAACATCGACGGGCTGCGTCCCCAGCGAGGAGAGCTCCAGCACGCCACTGCTGCCTACGCCTTTGATCTCAGGCGCCGGCACCTGAGCTACACGTTGATCCTCAACGTGATAACTGAACGGAGATTGTTCGAGGCGATCCAGGTCGAAGGCAACGACCGGTACCCACAGGCCCGTACGGGCATGGAACTTGTACTGGAAGGTCCTGGCATCCTCCAGCGAACGCACATCGCGCGCACGGTAGTAAAAGGCCTCGATCGGCAACTGCGCCCCGTGGCCCTGGGGCCAAAGCTCGACCATAAGCTCGTTCCAGGCGGCGTTCATGTTATCGGGCTTGTTGGCACGCACCTGGTAGCTGACCGCAAACTGATCAGCCTGACGCGTGCTCAAAGAACACTGATAGTCACGGTGAGCCAGGCTTTTAGTGAAGGCGTACCAGCCTTCGACGGTAGTGGCATTCTTGCCAGCGCACGTGCTGAGATCATCGTCCGAAACGCGCTCTTGCTTGAGTCCACAGCCTTTGTCGGGACGTGTACCCACCAGGGTGCCGGCATCATAGGCATAAATGCACAGGTAGTTGACAGCCTTCCCCTGAGCAATGGCCTCCGATTGCGGCAGAAAGATGAATCCACTCTTTCTGTACAGGTTATCGGTATGGGTGTCGACGCGGAAGTACGAAAACGATATCGCCCCCAGCCGCTCGCCGGAAGGACTGGGATCCCAGGGGTCGAAGTCGCCGTTATCTACCGAACGCACGATGATGCCGTTGCAGTAGTAGGCCGGAAGGTTGCCAGGACAGGCATTCTCGGTCGCGTTGAAACGTGCGTTGAGCCGCTGCGCAATACCGTCCCCCGTGGAACTACCCTCCCTGCCCACCGTGACGTTAAAAGCAGGCGAGGTCACTTCGGGTTGAGTGCCTGTTTTGACGCTGGCCGTTACGACCGCCCCACCGCCATCGTCGCCTGCGACCACAGAGGACGGAATCTGAAAGGCCATGGGTACACCAGGCACGGCCACCACCTGCTCCGGCGCCTGGTAGTCGGACGTCCCCTTCCAGTTCAGCGTGACGACATCGCCAACCGTCATAGGCTTGTACAGAAAAGTGATCACGACCGATTCGCCAATCTGGTCAAGGTTGACATGCGCGGCGGCAGAGTCGGGGAATCTCGGCCTGTACAATTCAAGCGCCAGACCTGCAGTGACTGACGAAGAAGGCGCCGTCACTGCATTTGATTCGGACCAAGCGGGATTCGGGAACAGCGCTGAAAGAAGCAGAACCAGCGCGTACGAAACGAAGGAGGAGCTGACAACCGTTGGTATATGCATGATGCCACCTAAGCACTTGAATGCCACAACCCTGGCGATAGTGGCTATTGAAATGCCTGAAGACAAAGCGCGGTACTGACAAAAATATCAGTGACACTCCCCCCTTGACGATCATAAGTGCACAGTCCTGACAAGGCCGGCGCTCAACACATCGCCATACGGGGTGTAATCGGTAGCTCCTGCCTCTTACAATGCGCGGCCTGGTAGTCTCAAGCGATACCGACCTGATTGCGACCGCTGTTCTTGGCCTGGTACAGGCCTTTGTCCGCCGCCGAGATCAGTTGCCGGCAATGGCTGCCGATCGCCGGGGTCTGGGTGGCCAGGCCGATGCTCACCGTCAGGCTCGAGTCCGCCTGCGGTGCGCTGTGGGGAATTTTCAGCGCCAGGACGGTCTGGCGCAGCTTTTCCGCGATCAGGCGCGCGCCGCCCGGTGAGGTGTTGGGCAGTACCAGGGCGAACTCCTCGCCGCCGTAGCGCGCCGGCAGGTCACTGGGCCGCGAACAGGAACCGCGAATGGCCTCGGCCACCTGGCGCAAGGCCTCATCGCCGGCCAGATGGCCAAAGCTATCGTTGTAGGCCTTGAAGTAGTCCACGTCGATCATCAGCAATGACAACTGCTGCTGCTCGCGCATGGCCCGGCGCCACTCGAGCTCCAGGTACTCGTCGAAGTGGCGGCGGTTCGACAGCCCGGTCAGGCCATCGGAGTTCATCAGCCGCTGCAGCATCAGATTGGTGTCGAGCAACTGCTGCTGGCTCACCCGCAAGGCCCGGTAAGCCTCGTCGCGCTGCAACAGGGTCAGGTAGGAACGCGAGTGATAGCGGATGCGCGCCACCAACTCGATGGTGTCCGGCAGCTTGACCAGGTAATCGTTGGCTCCGGCGGCGAAGGCGGCGCTCTTGACCAGCGGATCCTCCTTGGTCGAGAGGACGATGATCGGAATATCCTGGGTGGCGGGGTTGTTGCGGTATTCGCGCACCAGGGTCAGACCGTCCAGGCCCGGCATGATCAAGTCCTGCAGGATCACCGTGGGCTTGATGCGCATCGCCTGGGCCACCGCCTGATGCGGGTCGGCGCAGAAGTGGAAGTCGATGTTCTCTTCATGGGACAGCCCGCGACGCACCGCCTCGCCGATCATCGCCTGGTCATCGACCAGCAGGACCATGGCGGCACCTTCGTTGATCGTCGTGAAACCTTCGATCGGTAGATCATTCATCTGTATTCACCAGATCACTACCGACCACTCGGCGTGACTCAACACATGTCGTCATTTCGGAAAGATTTCCACTAGTCGCCCGGCAATCCGCTCCAGCGGCCGAATCTCGACGGCCGCCTGAATCGCTGCGGCCGCTTTGGGCATGCCAAATACCGCACTGCTCTGCTGGTCCTGGGCAATGGTCAGAAAGCCCTGCTCGCGCATCAGCTTCAAACCCTGGGCGCCGTCACGGCCCATGCCGGTGAGCAGCACCCCCACCGCCTCGCTGCGCCAGAAGCGCGCCACACTCTCGAAGAACACGTCGATCGAGGGTCGATAGATTTCGTTGACCGGCTCGGCGGTGTACGCCAATTGGCCGTTTTGCAACAGCCGAATATGGTGGTTGGTGCCGGCCAGCAGCACCTGACCCGGCTGCGGCGGCTCGCCCTCGCGCGCCAGGCGCACCGGCAGCCCGGACACCCCGCTGAGCCACTCGGCCATCCCGGCGGCGAACACCTGATCGACATGCTGGACCAGCACGATGGCGGCGGGAAAATCCCGCGGCAACGCCTTGAGCAGCACTTCCAGAGCCGCCGGACCACCGGCTGAGGAGCCGATGGCCACCAACGCACAGCGCGACGCCGGATTACGCGCCGGTGCATCCAGCGAACGTGCCGCACTGGAGCGTTGCTGACCGATCAGCCAGCCGATATTGAGGATCTTGCGCAGCAACGGCGCGGCAGCCTCACGGGCATCGCCCGCGCCCAGCGCCGGCGTATCGACCACATCGAGCGCGCCGTGGCCCATGGCCTCGAACACGCGGTGCACGTTCTGCTTGCGATCCACCGTGACGATGACGATCGCGCAGGGCGTTTCGGCCATGATGCGTCGCGTCGCCTCGACGCCGTCCATCACCGGCATGATCAGGTCCATGAGGATCAGGTCGGGCGTGAGTTCGGCGCACTTACGCACGGCCTCCTCACCGTTACCCGCGACCCACACCACCTCATGGGCAGGCTCGAAGGCCAGCGCACGGCGCAAGGCTTCCACGGCCATGGGCATGTCATTGACGATGGCGATTTTCATCCTTGTGCCCCTCCGATCAGCTCCACCACGGCGTCCAGCAACGCATCGTCATGGAAGCTGGCCTTGGCCAGATAATAGTCGGCACCGGCGTCCAGACCACGTCGTCGGTCTTCTTCCCGGTCTTTGTATGACACCACCATCACCGGTAATGACTGCAATCGATTGTCGCAACGGACCAAAGTCACCAGTTCGATGCCATCCATGCGCGGCATGTCGATGTCGGTGATCAACAGGTCGAAATCCTCGCCTCGAAGCGCATTCCAGCCATCCATGCCATCGACCGCCACGGCCACCTCGTATCCGCGTGTGCTGAGCAGCTTGCGCTGCAATTCGCGCACGGTGAGCGAATCGTCGACCACCAGCACGCGCTTGCGCGGTACGCCTCGACCAGCGCCCGCGCTGCGCTCGATGCGCTCCAGGCGACCGGTGCTGAGCAGCTTGTCCACCGAGCGCAGCAAGTCTTCGACATCGATGATCAGCACCACCGAGCCGTCGTCGAGCAACGCCCCGGAAGAAATGTCCTGCACCTTGCCCAGACGCGGATCCAGCGGCATCACCACCAGCACCCGCTCGCCGATCAGGCGCTCGACCGCCACCCCATAAAGCTGCTCGCGCTCACGGATGACCACTACGCGCAGACTGTCCGCATCCCCCTGCGCGGGCGGACGATTGAGCAACTGGCTGGCGGCGACCAGGCCGATATGGCGGTCTTCGTGCCAAAAGTGCTGGCGCCCCTCGATCTGCACGATGGATTGCGCGGGGACGTCGAGGGTGCGCTCGATGTGCGCCAGCGGGAAGGCGTAGGCTTCGCTCCCGACCTCGACCACCAGGCTGCGCACCACCGACAGGGTCAGCGGTACTTCCATGTGGAAGCAGCAGCCGTGGCCTGGCGACTGGGTCAGCTCGATCGAGCCGCGTAATTCGCGAACCATGTGCTGCACCGCATCCAGGCCCACCCCGCGTCCTGACACCTCGGTGACCTGCTCGCGCAGGCTGAAACCCGGCAGGAACAGGAAGGTGAGCAGTTCTGCTTCGCTCATCTGTGCGACGGTTTCGGCCGGCGACAAGGCGCGCTCGACGATGCTGCGGCGCAGGCGCTCCAGGTCGATACCGGCGCCATCGTCGGTCAGCTCGAGGATCAACAAGCCGGCCTGATGGGACGCGCGCAAGCGCAAGGTGCCATCGGCCGGCTTGCCCGCCAGCAAGCGCTGTTCCGGCGACTCGATGCCGTGGTCGACGGCGTTGCGCAGCAAATGGGTGAGCGGTGCATCCAGGCGCTCCAGCACATCACGGTCGACCTGCGTCTTGTCGCCCTCGATCAGCAACTGCACCTGCTTGCCGAGCGACCGGCCGAGGTCGCGGACCATGCGGCTCTGCCCGGTGAGTACGTCGGCGAACGGCCGCATGCGGCACGCCAGCGCCGTGTCATACAGCAATTGAGCGCGTTGACTGGCCTGCCAGCCGAACTCGTCGAGGTCGGCGGCCTGCTGCTGGAGGATCTGCTGGGTTTCGGCCAGCAGGCGTTGGGTCTGGGCCAGGGCCTCGAGCACCTCGACGTTCTGAGCGCTGCCCTCGAGCTGGCCCCTGAGCCCGTCCAGCGCACGCATGCCCTGGCCATGCATGCGCTTGAGGCGCTGCAGGGTGGCCAGGTAAGGCTTCAGGCGTTGGGTTTCCACCAGGGATTTGCTCGACAGGTCAAGCAAGCTGTTCAAGCGATCGGCGGTGACCCGCAATACCCGCTCGCCGCCCTCACCGCCTCGCCTGCTGGTCTTGGTAGCGATCGCCGCTTCGGATTCGGGTTCGCGCTCGACCGTGGCCACCGGCAACGCCGGCGGATACGCTGGGGTCGGGGCGGGCGCAGGCTCGGCGGGCAGGCTCGGGCGCGGCACGATGGGCGTGGTGGGATCGAGCAGCGCCGCCATCTGCACCAGGAACGCCGGCACCGCTGCCTCGCCTTGCAGATCGCCCGGGGTGGCGATTCGCATGAGCAGATCGGTGCCCTGCAACAAAGCGTCGATGTGCTCCGGGCGCAACAGCAGTCGCTGTTCCTGAGCTGCCACCAGACAGTCTTCCATGACATGGGCCACGCTGACGCCCGCATCGATCCCGACGATTCGCGCGGCGCCCTTGAGCGAGTGCGCGGCACGCATGCAGGCCTCGAGCTGATCGGCCTGGGCCGGATTGCGCTCCAATGCCAGCAGGCCGGCACTGAGCACCTGGGTCTGGGCCTCGGCCTCCAGGCTGAACAGTTCGAGCAGCGAAGCGTCGCGCATTTGCTCCGGGGTCATGACAGGCTCCGCTTCACGGCAGACAGAAGTTGGCGCTCATCCAGCACGCGCACGCTGCGGGCACGCCACTGCAGTACCGCCAGGGTGAAGGTCGCGGCGTCGCGCTCGTCCTGCGCCTGCGCAAGGTCCAGGCGATGGATGCCGTCGACCTCGTCCACCGGCAACACCACCGGCCCGCCCTCGGCGGCAAGGATCAGCATGCGCGGCATGATTCGGCCCGGGCGCTCAGCGCCTGAGACTGCGGCCACGCCCAGCAGGTCGGCGAAGGACAGGCACGGCACCAGCGCACCGCGCACGTTGGCCACCCCCTGCAGGACTCGCGAGCGTTGGTGCGGCAGCGAATGCACCGGCAGCAGCGGTTCGATCTCCGCCAGGCAGGCTGTGGCCAACGCCAGCCACTCCTCGCCCAGCCGAAACAGCAGCATGGAGCGTCCCGCAGCCCTCGGCTCGACGCTGACGGCCTCGACCTGCTCGTCCTGTTGCAGCGCGTAGCGATCCAGCAGTCGGGTGGCCGCAGCGGCGTGCACTTCGCAGTTACGACAGTGGATATGCCGTTCAAGCAACGGGCATTGCTTGTCGCCGTGAACACCGATGCGGTTCCAGCAGTCATCGATATCGTCGTCGGCCCGGGCGATCAGTGGCAGGCCCTGTTGCTCGCTCATCGCTCAGACTCCCGGTCCGCCTTCGCCGCACGCGCCTGCAGGCGCCGTGCGCCGGCACTGTCCCCCTGGGAGGCCAACAACGCGGCCAGGTGCATCAGTGCCTCGGCATGCTGCGGCTCCAGATACAGTGCCTTGCGGTAATGCTTGAGCGCCTCGCCGGCATCGCCCTGGGTATCGCTGAGCAAGCCCAGCCAGTAATACACCTGGGCCTTGGGCGCGAACTGGCGCAAGTAACGCTCGCAACTGGCGCGGGCCTGATCGCTGGCGCCGCTGTTGGCCAAGCGCGCAATGCTCGCCAGCAGTTCGGGCTCACCCTCGCTCGCCGCCGGTTCTGGCAGCGGCCTGATCGGCGCTGGCGGAGTGCGGGTAGCCTGCAGCGCATTCGGCGCCCAGGCAGTCGCTCGCGGCGGCGGTGCGGGCGTCGCCGCCACACGCACGACAGGTGCGGGACTGGGCGGCGCAGTGACGCTGGCGGGATCCTGGCGCACATAGGCGAACGACTGCGCGATACCGACCGGGCGCATGCCCAGGCGTGCCAGCAGGCTGCCCTCGGCCGGGCCGATGAACAATACACCGTCGTCGTGCAGCAACAGCTTCAATACCTCGAACACGCGCTGCTGAGTCGGGATGTCGAAATAGATCAGCAGGTTGCGGCAGAACACGATGTCATACAGTCCACTGCGCGCGCGCAACGCCGGATCGAGCACGTTGGCCGCTTCCAGGCTGACCTGCCGGCGGACCCGCTCGGATAACTGGTAGCTGTCGTTGACGCCTTCGAAGTGCCGGTCACGGAAGGCCAGATCGCTGCCGCGGAATGAATTGCGTCCATACACCGCGAGTTCGGCGCGCGCGATGGAGCTGGGGCTGATGTCCATGGCGTCGACGCGGAAGGCACAGGGCGCAAAGCCCGCGTCGAGCAACGCCATGGAAATCGAATAGGGCTCTTCGCCGGTCGAGCACGGCAGGCTGAGCAGGCGCAAGGGCCGGGCACCGGCCAGTTCGGCCAGGCGCTTACGGGCCAAGGTGGCCAGCGCGGTGAACGACTCGGGGTATCGGAAGAACCAGGTCTCCGGCACGATCACCGCCTCGATCAGCGCCTGCTGCTCGACGGTCGATTGCTGCAGGCACAGCCAATAGTGGTCGAGGTCGCCGGCCGCCGACGCCGCACAGCGTTGGCGCAAGGCGCGCTCCACCATCGAGGCGCCCACCGACTCCACGTCCAGCCCGATGCGCTCCTGGAGGAAGCGGAAAAAGCGCTGCTCGCTCATTCAGCCTCCGCTTCAGAGACTTCGGGGAACAGCAGCCGGCGCACATCCTCGTCGAGCAAATCATCGACCTGAATGCGCTGCAGCAGGCCATGTTCGTCCTGTCGTACCGGGCCGAGGTAGCGTGCTTCGCGGTTATCCACGCCATACGGCAGGAACTCATCGGGTTGGCAGCGCAGGGTGTGGGTGGCCTGTTCCAGCACCAGGCCCAGGCGAAGCGGCGCGCGCAGGGGATCGCCTTGATAGTGCACCAACACCAGACGCGTACCGGTGCGGCGCGGCGCAGGTGTGCCGAAGCTCAGCGCCGACAGGTCGATGACCGGCACCAGCGTACCGCGATGACCAAGAATTCCGGCCACCCAATGCGGTGCCTGGGCGATGGGCTTGAGCGGGCGCAGCGGCAGCACCTCGATCACCTCGCGCACGTCCAGGGCGAAGCGCTGCTGGCCAATGCTGAACTGCAGGTACAACACGCCCTTGTTTGCGGTCTGGCGCTGCTCGTGCGATTGCGGCTCGGCCATCGTCGTCAGACTTTGAAGCGCGAGACGCCGCCGCGCAGTCCGGTTGCCACCTGACTCAATTCGTCGATGGCGAAGCTGGCCTGACGCAGCGACTCGACCGTTTGCGTGCTGGCATCGCTCAACTGAGCCAGCGCCTGGTTGATCTGCTCGGCACCGGTGGCTTGCGCCTGCATGCCTTCGTTGACCATCAGCACGCGCGGCGCCAGGGCCTGCACCTGATGGATGATCTGGGTGAGCTGCTCGCCCACCTGCTGCACCTCAAACATGCCGCGGCGCACTTCTTCGGAGAACTTGTCCATGCCCATGACCCCAGCCGACACCGCAGACTGGATCTCGCGCACCATCTGCTCGATGTCGTAGGTGGCCACCGCGGTCTGATCGGCCAGGCGACGCACCTCAGTGGCCACCACGGCGAAGCCACGGCCATACTCACCGGCCTTCTCGGCTTCGATGGCGGCATTGAGCGACAGCAGGTTGGTCTGGTCGGCCACCTTGACGATGGTCACCACCACCTGATTGATGTTGCCGGCCTTCTCGTTGAGGATGCCCAGCTTGGCGTTGACCAGGTCGGCCGCGCCCATCACCTGGTGCATGGTTTCCTCCATCCGCGCCAGACCTTGCTGACCGGAGCCGGCCAGGCTGGAGGCCTGATCGGCGGCGCTGGTGACCTCGGTCATGGTGCGCACCAGGTCGCGAGAGGTCGCGGCGATCTCGCGCGAGGTCGCGCCGATTTCAGTGGTGGTGGCTGCGGTTTCGGTGGCGGTGGCCTGTTGCTGCTTGGAGGTGGCAGCAATCTCGGTGACCGAAGTCGTGACCTGGACCGACGAGCGCTGGGCCTGGGCGACCAGGTTGGCCAATGCCTCGGCCATGTCGTTGAAGCCGGTCTCGATGGCGCCGAACTCATCCTTGCGCGCCATGCTCAGGCGCACGCTGAGGTCGCCCGAACTGAGTTTGTCCAGGGCCTGCACGATGCTGCGCATGGGCGCGCTGATGACCCGCATCAGCAGCAGGCCGCAGATGCCGGCGGCGAGAATCGCCAGGATCAGCGATACCACCATGCTCACCTTGGCCGTGGCCACCGCATCGACGATGTCCCGCGTGGCGGCATTGGCTGCTTCGGTGTTGCGGTCGATGACCGTGTTCAGGTGCTTGCGGCCAGCGGTCCAGGCCGGCGTCAGCACCTCGATGATCAGGCGCTCGGCTTCGGCATAGTTCCCTGCTCGATAGGCACCCAGCACCTGATCGATGGCTTTCTCGTACGCTTGTTCAAGCCCCACGAAGGTATCGAAGGAGGCTTGATCCTGGGCATCCTGGATGGTGCCCTGGTAGTTGGCCATCTGCTCTTTGAGCCGGTCGTGGAAGCCCTTGAACAGCTCGGCGTCGGCCGAGCTCAGCTCGCGGTGCTCGGACAGGCCGACCAACTGCTGGGTCGCGACGTAGCTGTCGACCCAGGCGCTGCGGATCATCGAACTGTAGTAGATGCCGGGAATGCTGTCGGACCCCACCGCTTCCTCGCTGGACTCGATGGTCACCAAACGCGAGTAGGCGGCCACGATCATCAACAGCATGATGGCGATGATCACGGCAAAGCTTGCCAGGATCCGTTGGCGCAAGGTCCAGTTCTTCACAATCAGCCCTCAGGAAAGCTTCACGAGCGGGAAAATCGTCGAAGTATAGCCCAGGCGCCTGACGCTTTATCGGGAGAATTGAAGGCTTACCGGGCTTCCGTGCCCGATGGGTAGCTAAAAGCCATCTCAGGATGTCGATACCTGCCTGACCTGCAGTTCAAGTTCCTCGCGCAATGCGGGTTCCAGGCGCAGTTGGCGAGCCAATTCGTCGAGGTAAGCACGTTCCATGAAGTGCTCCTGATCGACCATCATCACGCTGGCCAAGTACATCTCGGCGGCCATCTCCGGCGTTTGCGCCGCACGCGCCACCTCTGCCGGATCGAGCGGCTTGTTCAGTTCGCCCTGCAACCAGCGCTGCAGCTCTGGGTCGCTGTCCAGGCGCGTGAACTCGCCCTCGATCAGCTCACGCTCACGCGCATCGATATGGCCATCGGCCTTGGCGGCGGCCACCAGGGCCTTGAGTACGGCCTGGCTGTGTTGCTCGGCCTGGGCTGGCGGCAGTCGGTCGAGCGTCTGCGGCTCGCCAGCGTCGCCCTGGCCCTGGCGCGCCTGCCAGTTGCCGTAGGCCTTGTAGGCCAGCACGCCCAATGCGGCGAGGCCACCGTAGGTCAGCACCTTGCCACCGACCTTGCGCACCTTCTTGTTGCCCATCAGCAGGCCCATGGCCCCGGCAGCCAACGCGCCGCCACCGGCGCCGGAAACCAGGCCTCCCAGGCCGCCGGCCTTGCCGCCGAGCAGATCGCCGAGCCCCGGCACCTTGCCGGTACCGGGCTTGCCCGACGAATTCTGCAGCAGCGATTGACCGGATTTGAGCAATTGATCGAGCAGACCACGGGTATTCATCTGGCGAACCCTCAAGGACAGGAAAGCACCAGATTACGACCGCAGTCTGAATCCAGGCTTAATCGCGCAAATCCGACTCGTGAATCGGGTTGGCGCGATGGGTGGCGCGCTGGTACTGGGCAGGCCAGGTCGCCTTGTTGCCGCCCAGGTCATCGTCGGCATGCAGCGGCCAGTAAGGGTCGCGCAGCAGCTCACGGGCCAGGAAGATCAGGTCGGCCTGACCGGTGCGCAGGATGTGCTCGGCCTGGGCCGGTTCGGTGATCATGCCGACGGTGCCGGTGGCGATTTCCGACTCCTTGCGCACCCGTTCGGCGAAGCGCGTCTGATAACCGGGCCCGGTGGGAATCTCGGCGTTGACCGAGGTGCCGCCAGAGGACACATCGATCAGGTCCACTCCCAGCGCCCGCAGCCGGCGCGCCAGCTCCACCGTCTCGTCAGGGTTCCAGCCATCCTCGACCCAATCGGTGGCCGACACTCGTACGAACAGCGGCAGTTCCTTGGGCCAGACCTCGCGCACCGCTTCGGTCACCTGCAAGGTCAGGCGGATGCGGTTGTCGAAGGAACTGCCATAGTCGTCACAGCGCTGATTGCTCAATGGCGAGAGGAATTGATGCAGCAGGTAGCCGTGGGCGGCGTGCAATTCCACCACTTTGAAGCCCGCGGCCAGGGCGCGCCGCGCGGCCTCCACGAACGCCTCGACGACCTCCTGGATGTCATCGTGGCTCAGTTCGCGCGGTGCGGTGTGCTGGGGGTCGAAGGCGATCTTCGACGGCCCCACCGGCTGCCATCCACCGTCCTGCGGCGCGACGCTGCCGTGCTTGCCGAGCCAGGGCCGATGGGTACTGGCCTTGCGCCCGGCGTGGGCCAACTGGATACCTGGAACCGCGCCCTGGGCGGTGATGAAACGGGTGATGCGTTGCAGCGCAGCGATCTGTTCGTCGTTCCACAACCCAAGGTCTTCTGCGGTGATGCGTCCGTCGGCGGTCACAGCGACGGCCTCCGTGATCACCAGGCCAGCGCCGCCGACAGCGCGACTGCCCAGGTGGACCAGGTGCCAGTCGTTGGCCAGGCCATCGACGCTCGAGTACTGGCACATCGGCGAAACGGCGATGCGATTGGGCAACGTCAGCTGACGCAGGGTGTAGGGCTCAAGCAGCATGCTCATGGGAGGGCCTCCGAAGGTCTGCAATGACGGTCCGGCCCAGACGCTGTGGTGCGATCCTGGACCGTTACCGGCGTTCCTTGAGACTAGACCAGATTACCCTGGGGATCGGTTCCCGAAAATTCAGGCCATGGCACCTGCACGGTCATCGGTCGCGACCTGGCGCCGCCATCCCGAGCGAATGCGCCGAGCCCTCAGCGCGGCTCCATATGCGCAATCATCAACTGCACACTTTCGTTGCCGCGAAACTCGTTCACATCCAGTTTGTAGGCCAGCTCCACCCAGCGCACCGTCGGGTTGGGCCATACCTCGCGATCGACGCTGAAAGCGATGCCGTCAAGACGCAGCGAACCGCACTCGCTCTTGAGCACCACTTTCAGATGGCGCTCGCCGACCACCCGTTGCTCCACCAACTCGAACACGCCGTGGAACAACGGCTCGGGAAAATGCTGCCCCCAGGGGCCGGCATTACGCAGGGCGCGGGCAAGGTCGAGGTGGAACTCCTCGACCGCCAGGCTGCCGTCGGACAACAACCGACCGGTCAGATCGTCCTCATCCAATTGGCGTCGCACCTCCTGGTCGAACGCCTCGGCGAATACCGAGAAGTGCTCAGCCGGCAGCGACAAGCCTGCCGCCATGGCATGTCCGCCGAACTTGCTGATCAACTGGGGGTGCCGCGCCGCCACCGCATCCAGGGCATCGCGAATGTGAAACCCCGGCACCGAGCGCGCCGAGCCCTTGAGCATGCCTTCGCCGGCGTCGGCGAAGGCGATGGTCGGACGGTGATAGCGCTCCTTCAAGCGCGAGGCGAGGATGCCGATCACGCCCTGGTGCCATTCGGCGTCGAACAGGCATAGCCCATAGGGCATGGCGTCGAGCGGCAGGTCCTTGAGCTGGGCCAACGCTTCGCGCTGCATGCCTTGTTCGATGGACTTGCGGTCCTGGTTGAGCCCATCCAGTTGCGCAGCCATGTCCAACGCCGTGGCGGGGTCTTCGCAGAGCAGGCATTCGATGCCCAGGCTCATGTCGTCCAGACGCCCCGCTGCATTGAGCCGAGGCCCGAGAATGAAGCCCAGGTCGGTTGAGGTGATGCGCCGGTGATCGCGCCGCGCGACCTCAAGGATGGCCTTCAGGCCTGGCCGGGCACGGCCCGCACGGATGCGCTCGAGTCCCTGGTGAACCAGGATGCGGTTGTTGGCATCCAGCGGCACCACATCGGCGACGCTGCCCAGGGCCACCAGATCGAGCAACTCCCCGATGTTCGGTTGCGCCTGGGTCTCGTAGCGCCCCAGGCTGCGCAAGCGCGCGCGCAGCGCCATGAGCACGTAGAAGATCACCCCCACCCCGGCCAGCGATTTGCTGGGGAAGGTGCAACCGGGCTGGTTCGGGTTGACGATGGCATCGGCCTGCGGCAACTGCTCGCCCGGCAAGTGGTGGTCGGTGACCAGCACCTTGAGCCCGGCCGCCTTCGCCGCAGCGACGCCTTCGACGCTGGAGATCCCGTTGTCCACCGTCACCAGCAGGTGCGGCTCGCGCTGCAGCGCCACCTCGACGATTTCCGGCGTCAGGCCGTAACCGTACTCGAAGCGATTAGGCACCAGGTAATCGACCTGGGCTGCACCCAGCAGACGCAGGCCGAGCACGCCGACGGTGCTGGCTGTAGCGCCATCAGCGTCGAAGTCGCCGACGATGAGGATGCGCTGGCGCCGGTCCAGGGCCTCCACCAGCAGGTCCACGGCAGCGTCGATGCCCTTGAGCTGCTGATAGGGCAGCAAGCGCGCCAGGCTCTTGTCCAACTCCAGTTCACTCTGCACACCACGGGCGGCGTACAGACGGGTCAGCAGGGGCGGCAGTTGGCCGAGAAATGGCAGGGTTGCAGGCAGGGGGCGGGGCTCGATGCGCATGGGGCTCTTCAGTCAGGTCGAATCAGGTCAGCCGCGCTCGCCGAGCAGCCACTGCAGTTGGACTTCGTGCTGACCCCGGTCGTCGGTCACGAAGAGCGTGCCTTCGCTGATCATCACGTCCCACTTGATGGTGCGCGGCATGTCGGTGGCCAGCACATCCAGCACCTCTTGCGGCACCGCTGCGATGCTCAGGTTCTTCAGGCCCTTGACCGCCGGCACCACCTTGCCCTCCCACACCCGCAGGCTGCCGTAGGCCAGCAGGCTGGTGCGCTCGGTGCGACGCGAGCACCAGGTCAGGCGATCGGCATCGGGCTGGCCCACTTCGATCCAATGCAGGATCCGATCATCCAGGCTCTTCTCCCACACCGCAGCCTCATCGACGTCCGACAGACCGCGCCCGAAGGCCAACTGTTCGTTGTACCAGAGCGCGTAGGCCAGCAAGCGAACAGCCATGCGCTCCTCGGTCTCGGACGGATGACGGGCGATGGTCCGGCGTACGTTTTCGTACACGCCACGGTCGAGGTCGGTGAGATTGAGTTCGAACTTGTAGGTGGTGGACGGCTGGGCCATGGGGCAGAGGCTTCTTCGAAGAAAGTCGGAGAGTTTACCCGATCCGCGTGCGCAGAGGGGCTCGTGTCGTCCGCCATTGCGCACAGGCACGCAACCGCTGTCGCGAGCCATTACCTGCATCGAGCCAGCTGTGATAAAACCAAGCCCTCTTTTCAGCCGTCACGGATCCACCATGTCCAGTCCTGCCAAACCCCTCGCCGGCCTCAAGGTGATCGAGCTCGGTACCCTGATCGCCGGGCCCTTCGCCTCGCGCATCTGCGCCGAGTTCGGTGCCGAGGTGATCAAGGTCGAATCGCCCGACGGCGGCGATCCGCTGCGCAAGTGGCGCAAGCTCTACGAGGGCACGTCGTTGTGGTGGTTCGTGCAGGCGCGCAACAAACAGTCGCTCACCCTGAATCTCAAAGACCCGGAGGGTCGCGAGGTGCTCAAGCGGCTGCTGGCCGAGGCCGACATCCTGATCGAGAACTTCCGCCCCGGCGTGCTGGAAAAACTCGGCCTGGGCTGGGACGTGCTGCACGCCCTCAACCCGCGGCTGGTAATGGTCCGCCTTTCCGGCTTCGGCCAGAGCGGGCCGATGAAGGACCAGCCCGGCTTCGGTGCGGTCGGCGAGTCCATGGGCGGCCTGCGCTACATCACCGGCTTCGACGACCGACCACCGGTGCGTACGGGCATCTCCATCGGCGACTCGATCGCCGCCTTGTGGGGCGTGATCGGTGCGCTGATGGCCTTGCGTCATCGGGAAGTCAACGGTGGCCAGGGACAGGTGGTGGACGTGGCCTTGTACGAAGCGATCTTCGCCATGATGGAAAGCATGGTGCCGGAGTTCGACGTGTTCGGTTTCATCCGCGAACGCACCGGCAACATCATGCCGGGCATCACCCCGTCGTGTATCCACACCAGTGCCGACGGCCGCCATGTGCAGATCGGCGCCAATGGCGATGCGATCTTCAAGCGCTTCATGCAGGCCATCGGCCGTAACGACCTTGCCGACGATCCCACTCTTTCCAGCAATGACGGTCGCGACCTGCGCCGCGACGAGTTGTATGGCGTGATCGACCGTTGGGTCAACGGTTTGCCGCTGGATCAGGTGATGCAGGTGCTGAACGATGCCGGTGTGCCCGCCAGTCGCATCTATTCAGCCGAAGACATGTTCCACGACCCGCAGTTTCTCGCTCGGGAAATGTTCGTCCAGGCTCGGCTGCCAGACGGCAAGCCGTTCAAGATGCCAGGCATCGTTCCCAAGCTTTCGGACACGCCCGGCTCTACCGAATGGGTGGGGCCGGCCCTTGGCGAGCACACCGTCACGCTGCTGACCCGCCTGGGCTACAGCGAGGCCGACATTGCCCGACTGCGCGAACAGGGGGCCATCTGATTCAACTTCAAAGGGCCGCGCAGCGCCTGCTGCTGTGCATCCTGCCGCTACTGGCGCTGCAACCTGCGAAGGCGGGTGAGCGCCTGACCTGGTTGGTGCGTGACCTGCCGCCGTTTACCATATACGAAGGCACGGAAAAAGGTCAGGGTGTGATCGACAGCCTGCTACCCCAGTTGATCGAGCAGTTGCCGGAGTACCAACACAGCATCGTGCGCGTCAACCGCCCGCGTGGCATCCAGATGCTGCAGGACCCTACCCTCACCTGCGATCCGACGCTGCTGTGGACACCGGAGCGGGCCAGCTTCGCGAAATTTTCCCAGCCTTTGCTACCGATCGTGAGCAGTGGCGTGATCATACGCAGACAGGATCTGGCAGCGCTGAACCTGTCCGCAGGCCAGACCTCCGTGGACCTCACGCAATTGCTCGGCGCGCCGGGTCTGAAACTGGGCGTCGTCGCCGGCCGCAGTTACGGGCAGGAAACCGATGCGATCCTCAGTCAGTTGCCTGACTCGGCGTTGAGTCGGCACTACGGCAACGATGCCACCGCCAATCTATTGCAGATGCAGCAGTTGGGTCGGTTGCACGTGGTATTGGGTTACTGGCCTGAAGCACGCTATCTGCTTCAACAGCAAGGCAACGCGTTGGACGCGTATGCGTTTCTCTCGATCAAGGGCGCCAAACGCTATCAACTGATCCACGTCGGTTGCTCCGACACCCCGGCAGGTCGAGAGGCCATCGCCAAGATCGACCGACTCCTGCCCCATCTGCGCTCAGCGGAGCTGCTTGAGCGCTATGCCCGATGGCTGGATCCCGAACTGCGCGAACACTACCTGAAACAGGCGCAGCGGCTGTTGCAAGCAGAGCAGCCACCGGACGCCGCCCACAGCGCTGATCGCTAAAAAGAAACCCCGCAGGCTGTCGCACAGCCAACGGGGTCAAGCAAAGGCCTTGCGGGCCTCGCGCCCTGGGTCGATACCACCGGAGCAAAGCAGTATCACCACAGGGTCAAGAAATGTGACGGGGCGCTTACGCGAAGGTTCCCTGAGCTTGCACAGGCTGACGCAGCGCCGCGATCACGCACGGCTGCAAGCGGCCTTCGACGATCTGCAGGTCGCGGTGCAGACCGTCCACCAGATCCACCAGCAGCCGCTGATCCTGCAACTGCAACAGGCTGACCGAGCGCCGCAGCACGGATGTGCCGCGCATGTCGACGACGCTCAACTGGCGGTGGCCGCTGGCGTCCACGGCATCGAGCTGGACCTGATAGGGGGACAGGGCATCATTGAGCAGGGTGCAGATTCTTTCCATCCGGCGTACTCGCTTTGTCGGTAACCTAACGAAACTGACCGCCAAGCGAAGCGGAAAGTTCGCTTGACGGTCGCCGCGTCATCGAGCATGGAGGCTGGAGGTGACAGTTTCGATATCCCGCGTCTGCAGCCCACCGATCGCCGGACGCAAGCGCAACAGCGCAGCGTGCAAGGCCGGCATCGAGAGCGGCCAGGAAAGGTTGGCGACCACCCACAACCCTCTGCGCCAGGCTTCCACGGACAGGTTCGGAGCCCCCGCCGGTGGCGCGCCGATGAACAGCACCGCACGCACTTGCCCTTGACGCACGATGCTTTTCAATAGCGCCTGAACGGCCAGGGTGGGCATGCCATGATCGATGAGCACCGCATCCGGCGCTTGGGCCAGACTCGCCTTGGCGTTGTGCAGGTCGTTGACCACCCGCACCTTGAACACGCCCAGCGCGTTGCAGGCTTGGTGGAGGGTGATCTGGTGAGAGGGACGGGACTGGACGACGAGAAGATCGAGGCGCTGCATGAGCCGCTCCTGAGGGCTGCTGGCCCTGGTGGACAGGGCGCCCACTCTAGAAAGGCGATACAGAAACTCCTATAGGAAGAAACTGATAGTGCAGGATGAATCTTCGCAGAACCCCCTCCATTCGAACGAAAACGGGGCAAGCCGGATGACCGACTTGCCCCGCTTGGCCTCTCGACCAAAACGCCTTACAGCGGCTTGCCGCGATTACCGTGCTGGCTGACGAACGCCTGGACCGCTTTCAGATCGTTGGCCAGCACCGTGCAACGCTCCTCACGGCTGAACAGGTCGCTCAGGTGCACCGGCAACTCCAGCGCCTTGCCGACGCCCGCCTGCTCGACCGCCTCGGGGAACTTCACCGGGTGTGCAGTGCCCAGCACCACCATCGGCGTATCCAGGCTACGGCGGCACTCGCGAGCGGCCTTGACACCGATTGCAGTGTGCGGATCGAGCACCTCGCCGGTGGCCTTGAACACCTCGGCAATGGTGTCGCACGTCTGCTCGTCGCTCACCGCCAGTGAGTCGAACAGCTTGCGCGCCTCGGTCCAGCGGTCCTGCTCGACGCTGAAACCGCCGCCTTGCTTGAAGTTGGCCATCAACTCGGCAATCGCCGCGCCATTACGACCATGCAGGTCGAACAGCAGGCGCTCGAAGTTCGACGAGACCATGATGTCCATCGACGGCGACAGGGTCGGGTGCAGGGCGTCCTTGACGTACTGGTTGCCGCTCATGAAGCGGTGCAGGATGTCATTGCGGTTGGTCGCCACGACCAGCTGGCTGATCGGCAGGCCCATGTTGCGCGCCAGGTAACCGGCGAAGATGTCGCCGAAATTGCCGGTCGGCACCGAGAATGCCACGGAACGGGCCGGGCCACCCAGCTGCAGCGCCGCATGGAAGTAGTAGACGATCTGGGCCATGATCCGCGCCCAGTTGATCGAATTGACCGCCACCAGCCGGGTGCCTTTGAGGAAGGACTGGTCGGCGAAACTCGCCTTGACCATCTCCTGGCAGTCGTCGAAGTTGCCCTCGATGGCGATGTTGTGGATGTTGTCGCCCAGGATGGTGGTCATCTGACGGCGCTGGACTTCCGACACACGCTGGTGCGGGTGCAGGATGAAGATGTCGACGTTGTCGCAGCGGCGGCAGCCTTCGATGGCAGCCGAGCCGGTGTCGCCGCTGGTGGCGCCGACGATCACCACGCGCTCGCCACGCTTGAGCAAGACGTGGTCGAGCAGACGACCCAGCAGTTGCAGGGCGAAATCCTTGAACGCCAGGGTCGGGCCGTGGAACAGCTCCATCACCCACTCATTGCCATTGAGCTGGCGCAGCGGCGCCACCGCGGCGTGGGCGAAGACGCCGTAGGTTTCCTCGAGAATCTTCTTGAAATCGGCATCGGCGATGCTGCCCGCCACGAAGGGGCGCATCACGCGGAACGCCAGCTCGTGATACGGCAGGCCGGCCCAGGAAGCGATCTCTTCCTGGGTGAAGCGCGGCAGGTTTTCCGGTACGTACAGGCCGCCGTCGCTGGCGAGGCCCGCCAGCAGAACGTCTTCGAAATTCAACGCCGGAGCCTGGCCCCGAGTACTGATATAGCGCATGGGTGCAAACCTTTCATTTGAGCTGCAAGCTGTAAGCGTCAAGCCACGAGAAAAAGCCGATTGGCGTTGGTCTCGCGCCGTGCTTCTCACCTTTGCCGCGAATGGACTCTATTGAAAGCCTCAACACCGCGCCGCTTTTACTGGCAGCTCGCAGCGTGAGGCTTGCCGCTTAATTGAGCTGTTCGACGCGGATGCGTACCACGCTGCCGACCACGTCCTGCAGCGCTTCCAGGGCGACGATGGCGTCGTCGATGCGCTGTTCGATGACCCGGTGAGTGAGCAGGATCATCGGCACCAGGCCATCCTGCTCCTCGGCTTCCTTCTGCATGATCGACTCTATGTTGATGCCACGCTCGGAAAGGATGCTCGCCACCTGGGCCAACACGCCCGGGTGATCCTTGGCCTGGATGCGCAGGTAGTAGGCGCTTTCGCAGGCCTCGATCGGCAGGATCGGATGCGCCGACAGCGAGTCGGGCTGGAACGCCAGGTGCGGGACGCGGTTCTCCGGGTCGGCGGTCATGGCGCGCACCACATCGACCAGGTCGGCGACCACCGAAGAGGCGGTCGGCTCCATGCCGGCACCGGCGCCGTAGTACAAGGTCGAGCCGGCGGCATCGCCGTTGACCATCACCGCGTTCATCACGCCGTTGACGTTGGCGATCAGGCGGTCGCTGGGAATCAGGGTCGGGTGGACGCGCAGCTCGATGCCATCGGCGGTACGGCGCGCCACGCCCAGGTGCTTGATGCGATAGCCCAGGGCCTCGGCGTAGTTGACGTCGGCGGTGGTCAGACGGGTGATGCCTTCGGTATAGGCCTTGTCGAACTGCAGCGGAATGCCAAAGGCGATGGACGCCAGGATGGTCAGCTTGTGCGCAGCATCGATGCCCTCGACATCGAAGGTCGGATCGGCCTCGGCATAGCCCAGCGCCTGGGCCTCAGCCAGCACATCAGGGAAGGCACGGCCCTTCTCGCGCATTTCGGTGAGGATGAAGTTGCCGGTGCCGTTGATGATGCCGGCCAGCCAATTGATACGGTTGGCCGACAGCCCCTCGCGAATGGCCTTGATCACCGGAATGCCACCAGCGACTGCGGCTTCGAAGGCGACGATCACGCCCTTTTCGCGGGCTTTGGCGAAGATCTCGTTGCCGTGGACGGCAATCAGCGCCTTGTTGGCCGTAACCACGTGCTTGCCGTTTTCGATGGCCTTGAGCACCAGATCGCGGGCAATGGTATAGCCACCGATCAGCTCGATGACGATGTCGATCTCAGGGTTGGTCGCAACGTCGAACACATCAGCGGTAATGGGGGTACCGGTAATCTGGCAGTTCGGGTTCTGCGAGCGCATGGCGATCTGGGCCACTTCAATACCGCGCCCGGCACGGCGGGCGATCTCCTCGGCGTTGCGCTGAAGCACATTGAAGGTACCGCCACCGACGGTCCCCAACCCACAGATGCCTACTTTGACCGGTTTCACTGTGAACTCCCCATAGAACGACCGGCACTGTGCCGACCGTGAAACATGCCGTCACCCCATGACGACGGCGTACTGAATGAATTACTTGGCCGCTTGCGCCTGGCCGGCCAACGCCAGCTTGGCCACTTGCGGTGCCGGCTGGTAGCCCGGAATCACCTGACCGCTTTCGAGCACGATCGCTGGCGTACCGTTGACGCCGATCGACTGGCCGAGGTGGAACTGTTTGCTGACCGGGTTGGCGCACTTGGCCGCCTTGATTTCCTTGCCATCGACCATCTTGTCCATCGCCGCGACGCGATCGCTGGAGCACCACACGGCCTGCAACTGCTCGTCACCCGGCGAGCCCAGGCCTTGGCGCGGGAAGGCCACGTACCGCACCTCGATACCGCGCTTGTTCAGCTCCGGTACCTCAGCATGCAGCTTGTGGCAGTACGGGCACGTGGTGTCGGTGAACACGGTGATGTGCGAGCGGGTTTCGCCCTTGGCCGGATAAACGACCATTTCAGCCTTGGGAATGCCGTTGATCAGCTTGGCGATGCCTTGGCGCTCGGTCTTCTCGGTGAGATTGACCGGCTTGCCGTCCTGCAGTTGATACAGGTAACCCTGCATGACGTACTGGCCGTCACCACTGGCATAGAGCACCCGACCGCCTTGTAGCTTGACTTCGTACAGACCACCGACCGGGCTGTTGGAGACGCTCTCGATCGGCACTTCCAGTTCAAGGGTCTTGAGCGTGTTGCGAATGGCCTGCTCGGCGCCTGCGTTGGCACCGGCACTGGCCTCGGTGGCCGCGGCGGCGGCAAAGGTACTGGCCAACGCCAGAGCGGCGGCGGCAAAAATCTGGGTCACGCGCATGGGGTACTCCTGAAGACGGACGGGGACCGGAGGACATCGCCTGCGGGAAAAGCGCGGCGACTAGAGCGGTCCCTGATGCAAACCGCCCAAGACTACCACATCAGGCGGGGACGAAATCAGTGTCTGGAAAGCCGCCGAGCGGAACATGAGGATCATTCATCCACGCGGGTGGTGCTGGGCGTGCAACTGCTGCAAGCGCGCCTTGGCCACATGGGTGTAGATCTGCGTGGTGGACAGGTCGCTGTGGCCCAGCAGCATTTGCACCACGCGCAGGTCGGCGCCGTGGTTGAGCAAATGCGTGGCGAAGGCATGGCGCAAGGTGTGCGGCGACAGCGGCTTGTCGATCCCGGCCACGCGCGCATGGTGCTTGATACGGTGCCAGAAGGTCTGCCGGGTCATTTCCTCTCCACGCAGGCTGGGAAACAGCACGTCGCTGGGACGACCGTTGAGCAGATCGGCGCGGCCACCGCGCAGGTAGCGCTCGATCCACAGCACCGCTTCCTCACCCATCGGCACCAAGCGCTCCTTGCTGCCCTTGCCCATCACCCGCAAGACGCCTTGCCTGAGGTTGACCTGGTCCAAGGTCAGGCTGACCAACTCAGTCACCCGCAGGCCGCAGGCATACAACACCTCGAGCATGGCGCGGTCACGCTGGCCGATGGCCTCACCCAGATCCGGCGCCTTGAGCAGGGCCTCGACATCCGCTTCCGACAGCGACTTGGGCAACGGTCGGCCCAGTTGCGGCATGTCCACCTGCAAGGTGGGATCGAGGGCAATCAGCTTCTCGCGCAGCAGATAGCGATAGAAACCCCGTACTCCGGACAGAAAGCGGGCGGTGGAGCGTGGCTTGTAACCCTGGTCCAGACGCCAGGCAAGGTGATCGAGGATGGCGGCACGGCCCGCCTCGGGCAAGGCCAGGCCCTGCTCCTGCAGCCAACCGTTGAACAGGGCCAGATCACTGCGGTAGGAAACACGGGTATTGTCCGAAAGTCCTTTTTCCAGCCAGAGGGCATCGAGGAATTGGTCGATCAGCGGGTGGGCCAGAGCAGGCATTTAACGGGTCTGTGGCGAAAAAGTGCGCCTAGTCTTCCACACGGGACAACGCTTGTCTGCAATGGCCTGGCGACACATCTTTTCACGGACGCAGAACGCAAAAAAGCAGCCCGAAGGCTGCTCTTTCTCTCGCAAGGTGGCCGAGGCCACCGGTCAAACTGCACTCAGGACAGTTTTTCCTTGATGCGAGCGGCTTTGCCGGACAGGTCGCGCAGGTAGTACAGCTTGGCTTTACGCACGTCACCACGACGTTTCACGGCCAGGCTGTCGATCTGCGGGCTGTAGGTCTGGAAGGTACGCTCGACGCCAACGCCGCTGGAGATCTTGCGCACGGTGAAGGCGCTGTTCAGACCGCGGTTACGCTTGGCGATGACGACGCCTTCGAACGCCTGCAGACGGGAACGCTCACCTTCCTTCACTTTGACCTGGACGACAATGGTGTCGCCGGGTGCGAAGGCTGGGATTTCCTTGCTCATCTGCTCGGCTTCGAGCTGCTGGATGATCTTGTTGGTCATGCTGTGCTCCTAAGATGGATACGCGATCCACCATCGATACGTTTAACTATCGTCCCGCTCGCGGAGGTATTCCTCGAGCAGCTTCTTCTCTTCTCCAGAAAGCGAGCGACTTTCCAGAAGATCGGCGCGTCGTTCGAAGGTCCTACCAAGGGACTGCTTCATTCTCCAACGCCGGATGTGTGCATGGTTGCCACTGAGCAACACGTCGGGTACACGCTGATCCGCATACACCTCAGGTCGGGTGTAGTGCGGGCAATCGAGCAGACCGTCGGTGAAGGAGTCTTCCTCCGCCGAGTCCACATGCCCTAAAGCTCCGGGCAGCAGCCGTGTAACCGCATCGATCAACACCATGGCCGGCAGCTCGCCACCGGAAAGCACATAGTCGCCAATCGACCACTCCTCATCGACATGAGCCTCGATAAAGCGCTCGTCGATGCCTTCGTAACGGCCCGCGATCAGGATCAACGATTCCTGTTCGGCCAGACCTTTGACCGCCTGCTGAGTCAGCTTGCGGCCTTGTGGCGAGAGGTAGATCACCTTCGCCGCTGCTCCGGTCGCTTGCCTGGCACTGGCCAGGGCGTCTTCCAGAGGCTTGATTTTCATCACCATGCCCGGACCACCGCCAAAAGGCCGATCATCCACCGTATGGTGACGATCCGTGGTGTAGTCCCGCGGATTCCAGCAGGTCACCTGAAGCAACCCCTGTTTCACCGCGCGGCTGGTAATGCCGTACTCCGTGATGGCCGAGAACATCTCCGGGAACAACGTCACGACTTCTACGCGAAGGTTACCCATCGTCTAGAAATCCGCGTCCCATTCGACTCGCATCACGCCTGCTTCCAGGTCGATGGCCAGCACGCATTGCGCCGTATAGGGCAACAAACGCTCGCGATCGTCCAGGCTGCCAGCGCAAGGCTTGACCACCATGACATCGTTCGCACCGGTCTCCAACAGGTGATCGACCTTGCCGAACAGCTGTTCGTCCTGGTTGATGACCTTCAGACCCACCAACTGGTACCAGTAGTACTCGTCAGCGGCCAGGTTGGGCAAAAGGCTCCGCGGTATGCAGATTTCGTAACCGCTCAGAAGACGGGCTTCATCACGATCCTCGAGACCTTTCAACTTCACGACCAGGCCCTTCTGGGAGCCACGACCGTTGACCAGCTCGACCTGTTTTACCTTGCCTTCGTGCCTGAGCGTCCAGCGCGGATAATCCAACAGGTTTTCAATCGGATCGGTAAAGGAATACACCTTCACCTCGCCGCGAACGCCGTGAACCGAAAAAATCTTGCCGACGACGATGAGATCGTCAGGCTTTTCTGGCGTCGCGTTCATACTGCTCAGGCGGCGGCCTTGGCAGCGTCCTTCAGCAGCTGAGCAACACGCTCAGACGGCTGCGCGCCCTGGCTCAGCCAGTAGGTGACGCGTTCCTGGTTGACCGACAGCTTGACTTCGGCGCCCGATGCGATCGGGTTGAAGAAGCCTACGCGCTCAACGAAACGGCCGTCACGGGCGTTACGCGAGTTGGTCACGGTCAGGTGGTAGAAGGGGCGCTTTTTCGAGCCGCCACGGGCCAGACGAATGGTTACCATGTGAACATCGTTCCTATAGTCGGTACTGCAGTCGGTGCTGCAAATCTGAATGCCAAATAGGCACACGGGTGCCCAAAAGGCCGCATATTCTCGGGGAATACACGGACATTTGCAAATGGCTTTTTCGCAAAAGCCTTGCAATGCCGGCCAGACCTGCCGGTTAAGCCGCGCTGAGGCGGCCGGTTTTCCCGCCGAAGCGGGGTCGGATCGGCTGCCGCGCGAGGCGAGCAGCCGATCGGATTCCTTACAGTTTCGGCATACCGCCACCGGGCAGCATCCCGCCCAGGCCGCGCATCATCTTGGCCATGCCGCCTTTGGCGGAGAATTTCTTCATCATCTTCTGCATCTGCTTGTGCTGCTTGATCAGCCGGCCGATGTCCTGCACCTGGGTGCCGGAACCCATGGCGATGCGACGCTTGCGCGACCCGCTGATCAGGTCGGGATCGCGGCGCTCGGCCGGGGTCATGGAATTGATGATCGCTTCCATCTGCTTGAACTGCTTCTCGGCCGCGCCCTGGGCATTGCCCATCTGCGACAGATTGACCCCGCCGATGCTCGGCAGCTTGTCCATCAAGCCGCCCAGGCCGCCCATGTTCTTCATCTGCTGCAGCTGGTCGCGGAAGTCTTCGAGGTCGAAGCCCTTGCCCTTCTTCAGCTTCTTGGCGAGTTTGTCGGCCTTGGCCTTGTCGATGTTCTGCTCGGCCTGCTCGATCAGGCTGAGCACATCGCCCATACCGAGGATGCGCGAAGCGATGCGGTCGGGATGGAACGGCTCGAGCGCCTCGCTCTTCTCGCCCATGCCGATGAACTTGATCGGCTTGCCGGTAATGGCACGCACCGACAGCGCGGCACCGCCGCGGGCGTCACCGTCGACCTTGGTCAGCACCACGCCGGTCAGCGGCAGCGCTTCGCCGAACGCCTTGGCGGTGTTGGCGGCGTCCTGGCCGGTCATGGCGTCGACCACGAACAGGGTTTCCACCGGCTTGACCGCGGCATGCAGGGCCTTGATCTCGTCCATCATGTCGGCGTCGATGTGCAGACGACCGGCGGTGTCGAGAATGACCACGTCGATGAACTTGATCTTGGCTTCGCGAATCGCCGCCTCGGCGATATCCACCGGCCTCTGGCTGATATCGGACGGGAAGAAGGTCACGCCGATGTCGTTGGCCAGGGTTTCGAGCTGCTTGATCGCCGCGGGACGGTAGACGTCGGCGGACACCACCATCACGCTCTTCTTCTTGCGCTCCTTGAGAAAGCGCGCCAGCTTGCCGGCAGTGGTGGTCTTGCCCGCACCTTGCAGACCGGCCATCAGCACCACGGCCGGCGGGGCTGCATTGAGCGCCAGGTCTTCGTTGGCCGCGCCCATCAGGCTTTCGAGCTCGGCCTGGACGATCTTCACGAAAGCCTGGCCCGGGGTGAGGCTGCGCGACACTTCGGTGCCGACTGCACGTTCCTTGATGCTGTTGACGAAGTCCTTGACCACCGGCAGGGCGACATCGGCCTCGAGCAGGGCCATGCGCACTTCGCGCAGGGTGTCCTTGATGTTCTCTTCGGTCAGCTTGGCCTTGCCGGTGACATGGCGCAGCGTCTGTGACAGACGGTCGGTCAGGTTTTCGAACATGGTGATCCTTTCAGGCCCAGTGAAGCCGAGGTTGTTCAGGCGCCCCGGCAAAGATCGCACGCCGAGGGCACAGCAAGCCGGGCAGTATAACGGAGAGCAACGAAGGCGCGAAGCGGCAAGCGGCAAGCGGCAAGCGGCAAGCGGCAAGCGAGTTTGGCGCGATCCGCTCCTGCTTGCCGCTCCAAGCTTGAAGCCCGCGGCTTCTTGAAGCTTGCAGCTTGCGGCTTGACGGTGCGAAACTCCCCTCCTTTAAGGGCTCGCCTCCCAGGACCTATGCTCTCCTCACCCAGCCTCATCCCCAACCTGATCGCAGCCATTCTCTACATCGCCGCGACCGTCCATCAGGGCACGCGCCTGGCACAGGGCAACAAAGCGGACAAACGGCTGCTCGGCTTGCTGGGCGTGGTCGCCGTGCTTGCCCAAGGCAGCGCCTTGTTCTTCCAGTTGCTCACCCCGCTGGGGCTGAGCCTCGACTTCTTCAGTGCGGCCAGCCTGATCGCCACGGCGGTCATTGCACTCACCTTGCTGGCTTGCCTGAGCATTCCGGTGGAGAACCTGCTGGTCCTGCTGTTCCCGCTCGGCGCCATCACTGCGTTGCTGTCGCAGTTCGCGCCGGCCGGTACGGTGCCACTGGTCAACGAAGAGCCCGGCATCCTTGCGCACATCCTGTTGTCGATCCTCGCCTACGGCCTGTTCACCATCGCCGTGGTGCAGTCGCTGCTGTTGCTGTTGCAGGATCACCAGCTCAAGCACAAGCACCCCTCCGGACTGATCCGTAACTTCCCGCCGCTGCAGACCATGGAAAGCCTGCTGTTCGGCTTCCTCTGGGCCGGGTGGATCTTGCTGTCGCTGTCGCTGATTTCCGGCTGGCTGTTCCTGGACAACCTGTTCGCCCAGCACCTGGTGCACAAGACCTCGTTGTCGTGCCTGGCGTGGATCGTGTTCAGCGTGCTGCTCTGGGGACGCACCCGCCTGGGCTGGCGCGGACACAAGGCAATCCGCTGGACGCTGGCCGGTTTCTGCCTGCTGATGCTGGCCTATTTCGGCAGCAAGCTGGTTCGCGAATTCATCCTGCACATCTGACGAGCGGTCATGAACACTCTGCCGTATGCCCCTCTGCTCGGCACCCTGACACTGGCGCTGCTGTGGTCGGCGCTGTTCAGCGCCGTCGACGCCGCCCGCCAGCACCTGCTTGGCCAGCCCCGCCACAACGACATGCCAGCCCCTGCCCTGCCCGCCCAGGCCTTGGTGCTATGCGCCAGCCTGGGCCGATTGCTGGTCCTGGGCCTGGCCTGCCTGATCGGCCAGCGCCATAGCGGCGAACACGGGTTTTGGCTGGGCGGACTCGGCGCCACGCTGGCGCTGCTGGTGCTGGCCGAGTACCTGCCGCGCCGCCTGGCCCGGCGTAACCCCCAAGCCTTCGTCAGCCTCGGCGCCAGCCTGCTGAAACTGCCACTGACGCTGCTGCAGCCACTGGCCTGCCTGCTAGACGGGATGGCCAAGCTCATTTTGCGCCCGTTCCGTGTACAGCCTGCCGCCGTCGCCCTGCACCCACAGGACGAGGAGCGTTTCGACGAACACGAGCCCCACGAAGCACCCCGCCAGGGCCTGGCCGAGGGCTTGCAAGCGTTGGACAAGATCACTGTCAACGACATCCTGGTGCCACGCAACGAAGTCGATGGCATCAACCTCGACGACCCGCTCGAACAGATCGTCCGGCAATTGATTGTCAGCCGTCACACGCGGCTGCCGGTCTATCACAACGACATCAATCAGGTCGAAGCCATCCTCAACACCAAGCTCATCAGTCACTTGCTGGCCAGCGCCGAGCTGACCTTGGAGAGCCTGAAGAGCGCCTGCTACGACCCCTATTTCGTCCCCGAAAGCACGCCCCTGCATCTGCAATTGCTGAATTTCCACAAGCAGCAGCGGCGCATGGGTGTGGTGGTGGACGAATATGGCGAGGTGCTGGGCCTGGTGACGCTCGAAGACATCCTCGAAGAAATCGTCGGCGAGTTCGAGGAAGAGCAGGGCCTGGACAATCCGCACATTCACCCGCAGGTCGATGGCCGCTTCGTCATCGATGGCACCGCTTCGTTGCGCGAGCTCAACCGCAGTCTCGGCTGGCACCTGCCCTGCGACGGCGGCCCGAAAACCCTCAACGGCCTGGTCACCGAAGCCCTGGAAAGCATTCCCCCCAGCGCGGTCTGCCTGAAGATCGGTCGCTATCGCCTGGAGATCCTCGAAATCGAAGACAACTGTGCGAGCAAGGTGCTGGTCTGGGCCGTCACTCGCTAGCTATACTCGGCCCACGCTTACCCAGCCCTGCCGTCCCGCCCGCTATCCGCATCGGCGGCTCACGGCCAGTCCGCTGCTGACGAGCCTGCGGTCCTGCCATCTACCCCGAACAGCATCCGCACCCTGCCATCCCTGGGTCTTCGTCAGCCTGGCGAACCACAATAATACGCGGTGGCCTGCGCGTGCAGCCTCGCGAACGACTGCTCAGGGACTTTCGCATGACAACCAGCAGCACCTACGCCGAGCCTGCCTCGGCGACTCCGGTCAATTCACCTGCCCGCGTGGCGACCGCCAGCTTCATCGGCACCGCCATCGAGTTCTACGATTTCTACGTCTATGCGACTGCCGCGGCACTGGTCATCGGCCCGGTATTCTTCCCCTCAGGCTCAGGCACCGCGCAGATGCTGGCGGCCTTTCTCACCTTCGGCATCGCCTTTCTCGCCCGCCCGCTGGGCTCGGCCCTGTTCGGCCACTTCGGCGACCGTATCGGACGCAAGTCGACGCTGGTGGCCTCGCTGCTGCTGATGGGCGTATCGACCACCCTGATCGGCGTGCTGCCTGGCTACGACAGCATCGGCGTGTGGGCACCGATCATCCTCTGTGTACTGCGCTTCGGCCAGGGCCTGGGGCTGGGCGGGGAATGGGGCGGCGCGGCGCTGCTGGCCACCGAGAATGCGCCGGAAGGCAAGCGCGCCTGGTTCGGCATGTTTCCCCAGCTCGGGCCGTCGATCGGTTTCCTGGCCGCCAATGGCCTGTTCCTGACACTGGCCTTGCTGCTCAGCGACGAACAATTCCGTGAATGGGGCTGGCGCATTCCCTTCCTGCTCAGCGCGGCGCTGGTGCTGGTCGGTCTCTATGTGCGACTCAAGCTCGAGGAAAGCCCAGTGTTCGCCAAGGCCGTGGCGCGTCACGAGCGGGTGAAGATGCCGGTGGTCGACCTGTTCGCCCACCACTGGCGCCCCACCCTGCTCGGCGCGGCGGCGATGGTGGTGTGCTACGCACTGTTCTACATCTCCACGGTGTTCTCGCTCAGCTATGGCGTCTCGACGCTGGGCTACAGCCGCGAGACCTTCCTCGGCCTGCTGTGCTTCGCCGTGGTGTTCATGGCCCTGGCCACACCGCTGTCGGCCTGGCTCAGCGATCGCTACGGGCGCAAGCCGGTGCTGGTGATTGGCGGACTGCTGGCGATCGCGTCGGGTTTCACCATGGAGCCGCTGCTGACCTCTGGCTCCACGACCGGCGTGGCGCTGTTCCTGGCCCTCGAGCTGTTCCTGATGGGCGTGACCTTCGCACCGATGGGGGCCTTGCTGCCAGAGCTGTTCCCCACCCACGTGCGCTACACCGGCGCCTCGGCGGCCTACAACCTGGGCGGCATCGTCGGCGCCTCGGCCGCGCCATTCTTCGCCCAGAAGCTGGTGAGCCTGGGTGGATTGAGTTGGGTAGGCGGGTATGTGTCGGCAGCCGCGCTCATCAGCGTGATCGCGGTACTGTGCCTGAAGGAGACCCGGCAGACGCAGCTTTAAGCCTGGGCCTGCGGCCAGTTGCAAGCGGCAAGCGGCAAGCTACAAGCTACAAGAGGATCCGCACACGCCGCGGATCGCTCTTTCTTGCCGCTTGTAGCTTGTAGCTTGTAGCTTGTAGCTTGCGGCAAGCGGCTTGCCGCTCGTGGTTTAAAAGTCGACGTGGACTGCCTGGGCGGCGCGGGTGGCCTTGGCGCGGGCGGCTTCGATCGACTCGTCGCGTGCCAAGCACACGCCCATGCGTCGGGTGCCGTTGATTTCCGGCTTGCCGAACAGGCGAATGGCGGTGTCGGGCTCGCTCAGCGCGGCGCCGAGGTTGGCGAACGCGGTCTGCTGCGACTGACCTTCCGGCAGGATCACCGCCGAGGCCGACGGGCCGAACTGGCGGACCACCGGAATTGGCAGGCCCAGGATAGCGCGAGCATGCAGGGCGAACTGCGACAAATCCTGGGAAATCAGAGTGACCAGGCCGGTGTCGTGAGGGCGCGGCGACACTTCGCTGAACCACACCTGATCGCCCTTGACGAACAGCTCGACCCCGAACAGACCACGACCGCCCAGCGCATCGGTGACCGCCTGCGCGACGCGCTGCGACTCGGCCAAGGCCTTCGGGCTCATGGCCTGGGGCTGCCAGGACTCCTGATAGTCGCCCTTCTCCTGACGGTGGCCGACTGGCGCGAGGAACGTGGTCCCGCCGACGTGTCGGACAGTCAGCAGGGTAATTTCATACTCGAAATCGATGAAGCCCTCGACGATTACCCGGCCCTTGCCGGCACGGCCGCCCTCTTGGGCGTAATCCCAAGCTTTCTGCAGGTCGGCATCGCTGCGCAGCAAGCTCTGGCCTTTGCCCGACGAGCTCATGACCGGCTTGACCACGCACGGATAGCCCACATCGGCCACGCCCTTGGCGAAGTCTTCATAGGTGTCGGCGAAGTGATACGGCGAGGTCGGCAACTCCAGCGCTTCGGCGGCCAGGCGGCGGATGCCTTCGCGGTTCATGGTCAACTGGGTGGCGCGGGCCGTCGGCACCACGTTGAAGCCTTCGTTTTCCAGCTCCACCAGCGTGGCCGTGGCGATGGCTTCGATCTCCGGCACGATGTAATGCGGTTTTTCCGCTTCGATCACAGCGCGCAGGGCGACGCCATCGAGCATGTTGATCACGTGGCTACGGTGGGCAACCTGCATGGCCGGCGCATTGGCGTAACGGTCCACGGCAATCACTTCGACGCCCAGGCGCTGCAGCTCGATCACCACTTCCTTGCCCAGCTCGCCGCAGCCACACAGCAGTACGCGGGTCGCGGTGGGCGACAATGGGGTTCCGATACGGGTCATTTCAGGTCCTCGTAGGCGTCCGGGGCGCGCCGGCAGGGGGCTGCCCGCTGAAAAAGGACCGGTATTCTACATCAATCGCGTGCGCTTCAACCTGCTGCCAGCAAGCGGCGAGCACGCCAGGCCATGATCAGCCAGACTGCGGTCACCCCGGCGAACTTGGAGGCCATGGCCGTGCCGATCACCGCTGGGGTAAGCGCACCGATCATGCCGAAGAAGATGAACGTGTCCACCGGAATGCTCAGGGCCGAGCTCAGCCACAGGCGATCGCGCAGGGGCCTGCGGGTGATGCTGAACACCAGCCAGTCGATCAGCTCGGACACGAAGAACGCCGTGGCACTGGCCAGGGCGATGGCCGGTTCGGAGGTGGCGTAGGACAGCACCAGCGCGACCAGCATGGCGATCAGGGCACCATGGCCGAAGCGGGTCTGGACCATGTCGCGCAGGATGAACACCAGCCCGCCCCAGGCGGACCAGATCACGTCCAGGTGCGGCGCACTGGAGAAGGCGTAGTTGATCAGCACCACGCTGCTGATGTAGGCGATGAGATAGAACATGACTGGAGATTCTGTGGGCAAGCCGGACAGATTAGCGGGGAGTGAATCGCCGGTAAACCCGCTGCTGCGCAACCCCGCCCGCAGACACGCTCAACCGATGACCAGGCCCGCCGCCAGCGCTCGTTCGTGAC
This sequence comes from Pseudomonas sp. SC11, assembly GCF_047039205.1. Classification (NCBI taxonomy): domain Bacteria; kingdom Pseudomonadati; phylum Pseudomonadota; class Gammaproteobacteria; order Pseudomonadales; family Pseudomonadaceae; genus Pseudomonas; species Pseudomonas sp. SC11. The sequence goes on from NZ_CP178183.1 coordinate 4,361,932, forward strand.
AACGCATCAGCACTGCCCGGCGCTGGTCGTTGTCCAGGCGTGTCCATTGGCTGATTTCCTCCACGGTACGCTGGCAACCCGTGCAAATGTCCTGCTCATCCAGGGCGCAGACGTTGACGCAGGGTGAGCCGACCGGCCGCTCGTCAGTCTTCATCGAGCACCAACTCGCGCCCATAACGCTCGGCGTTGTGCACGTAATGCGCAGCGCTGGCCTCGAGCATGCGTTTCTGCTGCTCGGTGAGCTCGCGCACCACCTTGCCCGGCGAGCCCATCACCAGCGAGCCGTCGGGAATTTCCTTGCCCTCGGGGATGAGTGCGTTGGCGCCGATGATGCAGTGTCGACCGATGCGCGCGCCGTTAAGAATTACCGCGTTGATGCCAATCAGGCTGTAGTCGCCGACGCTGCAGCCATGCAGCATGGCGTTATGGCCGATGGTCACACCCTTGCCCAGGGTCAGCGGCGAGCCCATGTCGGTGTGCATCACCGTACCGTCCTGGACGTTGCTGTCCTCGCCGATGTCGATCAGCTCGTTGTCGCCACGCAGCACGGCGCCGAACCAGACACTGGCCCGCGCCTGCAGGCGCACCTTGCCGATCAACGTGGCGGTGGGCGCGGCCCAACTGCTGGGATGGGCTTCGACGCGCAGGTCGCCCAGGCGGTATTTCATATGTGCTTCCTCACGGTTGGCTGCGGTTGGCGGGTGGACCCCGCTCAGTGCTCGATGAAACGCTCGGGCGGCCGGTGCAAGCTGATGCCGGCGTCGAACAGCAGGTTGACCAGCTCGACGATCATGATCGCCGACAAGCCCCAGATCTTGTAGTCGCCATAGCGGTAGCTGGGCACGTACCAACTGCGGCCCTGGTAGTCGATACGGTGGGTGTGATCGCGAGGGTCCTGGCGAAAGAACGACAGCGGCACCGTGAACACCGCAGCGATCTCGGCATCGTTGGCGCGGTATTGGACGTAATCCGGAATCACGCCGACGAACGGCGTTACCTTCAAGCCATGCAGGGAAACCAGCGGGCTCAGCGGACCGAGCACTTCCACCAGGCCGGGCGGCAGGCCGATTTCTTCTTCGGCCTCACGCAAGGCGGTGAAGACCAGGTCAGGGTCCTCGGGGTCGCGCCTTCCACCCGGAAAGGCCACTTCGCCGCCATGGGTCGACAGGCCCTGGGCGCGCAAGGTCAGGACCAGCTCGGGCTCTTCGCTGCGGGTGATGGGCAACAGCACCGCCGCCTCCGGAAAACGGCGGTCCGCCTCCAGGGGCACGGGGATATGGTTGCTCATACGGCGAAGAAGCTCGTCCAGCATCGCGCACTCTCGATTCCAAAGCCTACCCGGCATGATGCACCAAAAGCCCGGGAGCACCCAAGCCCTGGCCGCTTGCGGCAACCCACCGGGCCGCGCCAAGATAGCCACCCACACAGGACGATCAGCATGAAATTCTGCAGTGCGTGCGGCAACCCGGTCATTCAACAGATTCCCGAGGGCGACAGCCGGCTGCGCTATGTTTGCCCGGCCTGTCAGACTATTCATTACCAGAACCCCAACATCGTCGCCGGGGTGCTGCCGACCTGGGGCACGCAGGTGCTGCTGTGCCGCCGCGCCATCGAACCGCGTCGCGGCTTCTGGACCTTGCCGGCCGGCTTCATGGAAAACGGCGAGACGCTCGATCAGGCCGCCCGTCGCGAAACCGTCGAGGAAGCCTGCGCGCGGGTCGGCCCGACTACCCTCTATCAGTTGTTCGACTTGCCGCACATCAACCAGGTGCATGTGTTCTTCCGCGCCGAACTGGCCGACCTGGATTTCGCCGTCGGCGTCGAGAGCCTTGAGGTGCGGCTGTTCGAGGAACACGAAATCCCCTGGGACGCGCTGGCTTTTCGCACCGTGAGCAGGACACTAGAATGCTACTATCGCGACCGCATCAGGCAGCATTTCCCCTTGGGACATGAATCGCTGCCGCCGATGCAGGTGTCGTCGTCCAACTAGCTCTTTCAGGATACGTGTGATGCGTTGCTTGCTTGCCCTCTTCTGCCTGTGCGTGGCCTCGGTATCGCAGGCTGCGTTCACCGAAACCATCATCCGCAAGCCCGCGTCCGCGAACACGCCGCCGGTTGCGCAGCCACATGTCTTGCCACCGCGCAGTGCGAGCCAGCCGTTGATCGACAAGGTGCTGGTGCTCAAGTCCGAACGTCGCCTGCAACTGATCAGCCGCGGCGAGCCGCTCAAGACCTACCGCATCTCCCTGGGCAAGCAGCCCAAGGGCGCCAAGGAGCGCGAGGGCGACAAGCGCACCCCCGAAGGTTTCTACTGGCTCGACTGGCGCAAGGCCAGCGACCGTTACAACCTGGCGATGCACATTTCCTACCCGAACATCAGCGATGCCGCCAAGGCACGCCGTGACGGGGTGAACGCCGGCAGCATGATCATGATCCACGGCACGCCGATCAACGACGAGTACCCGGAGTGGTACTTCCATACCCTGGACTGGACCGAGGGCTGCATCGCCATGCGCAACGCCGACATGCGCGAAGTGTGGAGCATGGTCAAGGACGGCACCATGATCGAGATCCGTCCCTGACGACCACCCGCGTCAGCCCTTGGCCCGCCGGGCCTTGAAGAATTCGCTGAGGATCGCCCCGCACGCCTCGGCCAGCACCCCGCCCTCGAACAGCACCCGGTGGTTGAGAAAACCCTGGGTGAAGAACTGGCCCTGGCTCTGCACCACGCCAGCCTTGGGTTCGAGCGCGCCGAACACCACCCGCTCGATGCGCGAATGGACGATCAGCCCAGCGCACATGCTGCACGGCTCGAGGGTCACGTACAGGGTGCTGCCCGGCAGCCGGTAGTTGTTCGCCGCCTGCGCCGCCGCGCGGAGGGCGATCATCTCGGCATGGGCACTGGGATCGCTGTCGATGATGGGGCGATTGAAGCCCTGGCCCAGCACCTCGCCGTGCTGCACCAGCACCGCCCCCACCGGCACCTCGCCCAGCGCCGCGCCCTGGGCCGCGAGCGTCAGCGCCAGGCGCATGAATTCCTCGTCGCGGCTGCGATCAATGATCCGCGGACGCATCACACCACCGCGATCGCGGCCATCAGGCCGGTTTCCATGTGGTCGATCACATGGCAATGGAACATCCAAGTGCCGGGGTTATCCGCCACCAAGGCCACCTGGGCACGTTCGTTGCGGCCCAGCAGGTAGGTGTCGGTGAACCAGGGCTCGGTGATCTTGTGCCGATTGGAGGCGATCACCTTGAAGCTCATGCCGTGCAGATGGATCGGGTGCTGGTACTGGGTCATGTTCTTCAGCTCGAAGATATAGCTCTTGCCCTTTTTCAGCCTGGCGATGGGACGGTCGGCGCAGGTCTTGTCGGTGATATCCCAGGCCTGCCCGTTGATCTGCCACAGGCTCGGCGGCCTGCCGTTGTCGGTGTCCACCGAGACCTTGCCTGCCCACTCGAAATTGAAGTTGAGCTTCTCGGCGTTTTCCAGATCCGGCTCGGCGATGGGATTGGGCGGCAGGGCTTCGGGCCAGTTGCCTGGGGCCTCACTGCTGGCCACCGAACGCAGCGTACCGAGACGCACGAAACCATCACGCAACGAGATCTCCTCGCCCGCGTCGGGAATGCGAATGGCCAGGCAGATGCGCATGCCGGGGCCGAGCCAGTACTCGTCCTCCAGCGGCCTCGGCGTGACCGGGTTGCCATCGAGGGCGTAGACCTTGGCCTCGCAATTACCCTTGAGGTTGATGCGGTAGGTCCAGGTATTGTCCAGATTGAGCAGCCGCACGCGCACGACTTGGCCGGCCGGTAGCTCGGTGACCGCCTCGGCCTGGCCGTTGATGGTGATCAGCCGCCCGGCCGTGCCATTGCGCGCCGCCTCGCGCGGTACGCTGAAGGGCATGAAGGCGCCCTGCTCGTCCACGTGCCAAGTCTTCAAGCTCAGCGTGCGTTCGTGAAGAAAGCCGGTGGGCTCGCGCTCCTCGACGATCAACGGCCCCACCAGGCCGCGGCCAAGCTCTTCGGAACTGCTGACATGCGGGTGATACCAGTAGCTGCCGGCATCCGGCACGCGGAACTTGTAGTCGAAGAACTCACCCGGCTTGACCGGCAGTTGCGACACGTAGGGCACGCCATCCATTTCCAGCGGCAGACGAATACCGTGCCAATGGATGGTGGTTTCCACCGGCAGGTGATTGATGAAGCGCACCCGCAGCCAGGTTCCCTGGCGCACCCGCAGTTCGGTGCCCGGCGCCGAAGGCCCGAAGGCCCAGGCTTCGGTCGTGAAGCCCGGCACCAGTTCAACGTCCAGCGGGGCGGCGATCAGCTCGTAGTCGTGCCCGGCATTTTCGTCCTCGACCTTGCCCAGCCAGTAACGCGCCGCACCTCCGGCGCCCAGGCCAACCACCACGAGACCGGTCAGGCCTTTGAGCATTTGTCGACGGGTAAAGGACATCGGTGCAGGTACCTCGTAGGCGCAATCAAATGGCCATTATCGGCCAGTGACGGAAGGGCGAATACGATACACCTGCAACTGAGAAAGATTAAGTGCGCGATTGTCGCGTCTGCTCGCGCACCCAGTGACTTGACGGCCTCGCCAGCGATGGCTGCCCGCCGGACGGTCAGCTGTATTCGGCTTGCGCCTTGGCCAGCGCACGACGATAGCGCATGCCTCCGAGCAGCCCACTGCTCAGCGACTCGCGCAAAGCCTGGTATTCGGCGCTGTCCGGCTCGACCTGACACGCCTGCTCGCACCAGTACACGGCACGGGGGTACTGATCACCCAGTGGGCAGTCCTCGGTACGGTAGTATTCGACCAGCACGCGCATCGGCTCGGGCCATCCACCTGCGGCGAAGGCTTCGAGCATCGCCAGGTTGCGCCGCACCCGAGGCGAATCGACCCGATGATCGGCCAAATAGCTGCCCAGCCCGAGGAAACAGTTGAGCGCGCGGTTGTATGCACGTGTGGTGATCTGCTCCTGCCCCATCAGTATGCCCAGGCAGTCCAGCTCGGCGTCGTTGCCCATTTCGCGCAATGTCTGCACATCCATGCCGGGCAAGCCACCGGCCTCAACGCCCCGATCGCACACCGCGCTGAGGTTGTACAACGCTCGCGAAAAACCGTGGGCTCCAGCCTGCCGATAGGCCTGAAGGGCGACCAGCGGGTCGCTGTCCTCGTGCAGGCTCGCCCAGGCGAACTGCATTTCGGGCACCCCGCGCGAAGCGGCGTACTCGACCATCGGTCGCAGTGCGGTGGCCTGCACCGACTCGTCGAAGGCGTAATACAGGTCGTTGAAAGGACACAGCCCCTCAGGCTCGGGCATTGGCCCCATGTCCAGCGCGCAGGCGTACCATTGCCGGGCGATCGCCGGATCGTGCTGCACCCCGCACCAGCCGGTGTCGCAGAGCATGCCGTAGAGCACGGCGCCGACCGGCGAAGACAGCCGTGAATTCAAGGCGACCTGCCCTAGCCAAGCCTGCATTCCGGTCGCGACGGCGGTATGCAGCATCCTCACCAGCACGCGTTCTTCGACCCTCAATGTCGGAGCTTGCGCCAGGGCCTGGACGAAGTGCTCCCGCGCCTGTGCGGCATCGCCGGCCAACCATGACAGCTCACCCAGTCGTACCTGCACGGAGGCCTTGCCCAGCACACTGAGCGGCAGTTGCAATAGCTGTCGGCCACGCTCGAAAGCTGTTTGAACCGCTGCGGGCTCATCGGTATCGACGTTGTCTTCATCCAGCGTGTCCAACCAGGCGATCAGGCGCAGGTCGTTGCGCTGGGACTCGTCGAGCTTGGCGGCCATGGGCGAGTCGGCCAGCCAGAGGATTTCATCATGGCTACCGCCCCAGCGCGGAGTCGACAACTGAGCGAAGATCTGTAGCGCACTGGCGCCGACGGCAGCGCCCTGCAGGGCCTGCAGCAACCACAGGAAACCCTCTGGCTCACCCTCGGCGCGCGGATGTGAACGCATTACCCCGGCCAGTGGCTCTGGCGCGCTGCAGCCCAGCGCCGGCACTGGCCCCAACGCTGGCCAGCGCGCCTGGGCAGCGCCCGGTACACTGCCAAGGTATTGAAGATCATCCGCCATCAGCTCGCCTTGGAACCAAGCCTGCAACCACTGCGGTTCACCGAGCACCATCACGTTGCGCATCAACACCGTCGCCAGCACCCACGGCAGCGCGTGCCGTTGCACCAGGTCCATCGCCGTGAACAAGAGCGCAGCCTGGGCCAGGTCTGCGTCTTTCCGATTGGCCTCGGTGACTTCAGCCGCCAGACCCTGCCCCCGCGCCTGGTTGGCGACCTGCTCCCACATCAGGCACGCGACCAGGTCCGGCCATTGACTGTCAGGGCAGGCCAGACGCCAGCGCGGCAGCAGTTCGACATAGTGATGATTGCGCTGCGCCGCTTGTTGGAGATGGGCACAGAGATTGAAGAAACGTTCTTCGCTTTGTGCATCGGGCGCACGCAGCAGCGCTTGCAGGGTGGCGTCGACGCGCTCGAAGCGGCCTGCCGTCAAATCGACGATGACTGCAGGAAGGCAATCGACGAGTGAAGCCTCGACGCTGTGGGAGGGAATCATGGGCAACCTCATGGCTAGGCACAAGCTGACTGCAGGACAGCCTGTGCTGCGATTCATTCGGGGCGCGGTCTGGCGGGGTACGCCAGGCCGACCTGCGACCAGAGGTTGACCGTTTTACCGGGCGATGGTGCCCGTCGCAAGCGCACAACGCTTCTTGAGAATGACAAAGACTGGGAAGATCGCCGGACGACCTGAGGTTTGGGATTCGGCAGGCGAATCGGTTGCAACGCATGCACTGGATACGCATCCTCCCGACCGGAGATCTACAGGCAAGCTACGCCAGCACGGTGGCGGCGTTTATCCACTCACCCTTCGATGCACTGACGATGCTTTGCACAAGCATTCAGTCCAGGCACGCAGTGACCAAGATGATCAAACACCTCTACAGTCGTCGAGCATCAGCAGCACTTTTCAAGGTCTGGATCGTAACGAGCGGTGCGCTTCTCGTTGCCTGCCAGTCGCCGCACGACGCACTGCAACGATTGGCGCAGGAGCACGGCCGACAAGTGGACGTCGTGCCGGGACACGCCCTCCCCGTGGTGATACTCGCACCACAGACCCCACTGAAAACCTCGAGCCGCCTGCGTGTCTATGTGGAAGGAGACGGTCACGCCTGGGCAACGGCCAATCGACCCAGCCTGGACCCCAGCCCGCACAATCTCCTGGTGGCGCGCTTGGCGGTGAATGATCCGACACCCAATGTGTACCTGGCACGACCCTGCCAGTTCGTCATGGCTGAGGCTTGTCAGCCAGCACTCTGGACTGATCGACGCTTTTCCCAGGAAGTGGTCAGCCGCCTTAGCCAGGTACTTGACTGGGTGAAACAGCGTTATGGCAATCAGACATTCGAGTTGGTGGGGTATTCAGGCGGCGCAGCGCTCGCGCTGCTATTGGCCGTACAGCGCGATGATGTCACCCAGGTACAGACCCTTGCTGGCAATCTCAGCCCAGGCCTGTGGGCGACGATGAAAGACCTGTCGCCACTCGACGGCTCACTCGACCCGCTGGACTATCGCGATCAACTCGCCTCGTTGCCCCAGCGTCATTTCATCGCACAAGCCGATTCGGTCATCCCAGGCGCTCTCGCCGAACGATACCAGCAAGTACTTGGCGCCTCCGTGTCGCACTGCATCTTGATACCAGACGCGAGCCATGATCGAGGCTGGGAAGAAACGTGGCGTCGGTGGCGCGAAACGCCATGGGGTTCTGAGCGTACGGAATCGAAATGAAGGACCTGTGTCGCATTTCTGAAATGTCTGGCCGCGCGCTGAATGGATAGTGGTGAATTGCCATCTTCATTCGTGTAAATTCACGCGCGCTTGATTCAGCACTTCACTGAAAAGCTGGCAGGGATGCAGACAACAGACGCCAAAGCGGGTTGCTCCCTGTCAGTCTCTGCCCTGTAAGGATACTGCTTTGACTATTTCCCCTCTGCGCCGCTCACTGTTGGCGCTCTCCGTGGCGGCTGTCGTTGCCCCACTCCAAGCTGCAACCCTGGACAATCTGAATCACGACCTGAGTGCTGGGGGCTACCTTAGTACAGGTGAAGTTTTCAGTAATGCCACCTTCACCGGCACCTCCCAGAACGCAGGGGTTAGGTTTAACGACGTCACCCTGGCAGGTAACGTGATAAACCGAGGCACAATCAACCGAGCAGATAGCTCAAAAGGATCCGCAGCAGGACTCTCGATCGACGGCTTGTACGCCAACATCGCTGGCGATGTGGTCAACGAGGGTAACATCACGGTGAGCGGTGATCTCGGCGGCGGTCTGCAAATGTACCGGACCAAGATCGTAGGCGAGGTGAATAACTCCGGCAACATCACCGTCACGGGTGAAGAGGCCGAAGGCATGTGGATCAGCTCGACTCAAGCGCGCATCAACAACACCGGCACCATAACGGCACGTGGCACCGACGCTGAGGGCATCGTGCTCGATAAAGCCCAATTCACCGGTAACGCGCCGGGCTCTCCTTATCAGTCCGACGTCAACAACAGCGGGACTATTTCAGCCGACGGTGTAGGTATCCACGTCATCGATGCAAGTACACCGGGGAACCTGCTCAGCATCACCCAGACCAGCGGCCTGATCGAAGGCGGCGTCGCAGCGATTCTGGCCGACGAGGATGCACCTAATACCTACTTTTACTGGCGCGGCGGCCAAGTGAAGGGAGACCTGCAGGGCCTGGGCGGTGTCCTGGTCAAAGGCGATGCGCAGTTCGATGGCTCGACCATTCGCAGCGGCTTCGTCGATATTGACGGAGGCCGCCTGACGCTGCTGCGCCCACAGACCACGATCGTCGGCGACCTCGACCTGGACAGCGACACCGCACGCCTGCGCCTGTTGCTGGACAACGACACGCAGCCCAACACGCCGATCCTGAAAGTCACCGGCAATACCTACTTTTCCAAAGGCAGCCAGGTCGAACTGCAAGCGCGCTCCGACGACTTCCGCACATCCGCCCAAGGCACACGCTACACACTGATCAATTCCGGCACCTGGGAAGAACAACAGAACCTCTCCGTGGTGTCTTCGTCGGCCCTGCTCGAAGTCAAGAACTTCGGTATCGAAGGCCAGGACGTCAAAGCATTGGTGACCACCCGCAGCGATGAGGAGGTCGCACAGAACGTGGTGGAGGCCAGCGGTTCGGACAACGCGGTCAACGCCGTGAATCCGCTGAAGAACACGATCATGGGCCAGATCGCCGAAAGCGACCCGGTCTTCCAGCGTTTCGCCAGCGCCGCCAGCAACGCCGAACTCGCCAAACTGGCTGAAACCCTGACGCCGGACCTCAGCCGTGGCGTGATCAATGCCGCCACCGACAGTCAAAACCTGGTGGCCAATGCCATTCACGCGCGCGCCAGCAAAGCGCGTAGCGGCCTGTCTTCCGGTGACGTACTGGCAGAGCAAGGCGTCTGGCTGCAAGCGCTGTCCAGCGATGCCAACCAGGACAGCCGCCACGGCGTCCAGGGCTACGACGCCAAGACCAAGGGCATCGCCCTGGGTGCCGATGGCAAGCTCAATGCCGACACCACACTGGGCCTGGCCTACAGCTACCTGACCAGCGACGTCAAATCCGACCTGGGCCACAAAACCGATGTCAGCGGCCATGCCCTGACCTTGTACGGCAACTGGACGCGCGGCAACGTCTTCGTCGACACCTCGCTGATGTATGGCTGGAACGACAACGAATCCAAACGCTACATTGCTGGCACCCGTGCCAAAGCCGACTACGACAGCGAGACCTTCGGCGTCAATGCGCTGGCCGGCTACCGGTTCCAACTCGACAAGCAATGGCTTGTGGAACCGCAGGTCGGGGCACGCTACGCCAACGTGTCGATCGATTCGTACCGGGAAAAAGGCAGCTCGGCGGCCCTCAAGGTCGGCAGCCAGCGCTATGAAATCGGCGAAATGGGCCTGGGCGCTCGCCTGGCGGCAGCGTTCGACATGGGCGTGGGCAGTCTGGAGCCGGAGGCCAAATTGATGGCTTGGCACGACTTCATCGGCGACAAGGCCAGCACCACCTCCACCTTCGTGCTTGGCGGCAACGCCTTCACCACCACCGGTGCCACTCCGGCGCGCGACAGTTACGAGCTGGGACTCGGCGCGACCTATCGCGTGGGCGCATGGAGCGTAGGTGGAAGTTACAACTACCTGGCCCGCAGTGGTTTCGACGCAGACAGCTTCATGGCCAATGTACGTTATGACTTCTGACTGAACGCCTTCGCCTGAAACAACGAAGCCCGTATTTACGTTAATGCTGTTCGCTCAAAGAATGCTGGGGCCGCTTCGCGGCCCTTTCGCGGCACAAGGCCGCTCCCACCACGTCCGCGTGAACCCCGAAACATGGGGCTCAGCTCACCTCTAAGACAGGGCATAAAAAGCGAATGACGCTAGCCCACTAGCATGGCGCTACGGGTGCTTGCATTGTTCTTTTCTTGAATGCAATGACCCAGAGCATGATGAAAGCGGCCGGAGGTATCACAGCGGTCAAACACCACCATCCGCTGTAGCCAAACTTCTTGAGAATGACAAAGATTGAAAAAATCGGCATCACAAGGTGGAGCAGGACCAACGTGACGTTTTGAGGAACGGCCAGGAAGTACCTGTTGGGTAATTCATTTCTGGCAGGCCATGCCCTGAGGGCGAGAATCGGGAAGCCAATCCATGCGCCCAACGGTATACCGAATGGGACAATCATGAATATCAACGACCAATACGGAGAGAGCCCGGCCTTTTTAAGTAAAAAGGCATAAGGAATACCAAGCAAAACAAACACCAGCACAGCATCCTGCACATAAAACATGTTAGACATCCTTATCCATCATCATGAGTACATCCCAGGCTGCGAGCACTGGCCGGACAAGCGTAGTGTAAATCACCTAAGGCTATCCGTGTTTTGGGGTTAGGCCGTTTAGCCATTCGCGGAAACTGCATTCGTGGTAGTCAATACAGTCAGTGAGTCTGCAACGCATCAAAAACACTGCACAGCGTTACTTATTCCCAACTTCCAAAAACCCAAAGCCCGCAAGGACGCGGGCTTTGGGTGTCACTTCTACTACTTGATGCCGGTCTAAACCGGACGCGGGATCACTCCCACTCAATCGTCGCCGGCGGTTTGCTCGACACGTCGTAGGTCACCCGCGAGATGCCTTCGATCTCGTTGATGATACGCCCGCTCACGGTCTCCAGCAGCTCGTAAGGCAGGTGCGCCCAGCGTGCGGTCATGAAGTCCACAGTCTCCACGGCGCGCAGGGCAACGACCCAGGCGTAGCGGCGGCCGTCGCCGACGACGCCTACCGACTTCACCGGCTGGAATACGACGAAGGCCTGGCTGGTCTTGTGGTACCAGTCAGCCTTGCGCAGTTCTTCGATGAAGATGTGGTCGGCGCGGCGCAGGATGTCGGCATAGTCCTTCTTCACTTCGCCAAGGATGCGCACGCCCAGGCCCGGGCCTGGGAACGGGTGGCGGTAGACCATGTCGTACGGCAGGCCCAACTCCAGGCCGATCTTGCGCACTTCGTCCTTGAACAGTTCGCGCAGCGGCTCGACCAGCTTGAGGTTCATTTCCTCCGGCAGGCCGCCGACGTTGTGGTGCGACTTGATCACGTGAGCCTTGCCGCTCTTGGCGCCGGCCGACTCGATCACGTCGGGGTAGATGGTGCCTTGGGCGAGGAACTGGATGTTGGGCAGCTTGCTGGCCTCGGCGTCGAACACGTCGATGAAGGTGCGGCCGATGATCTTGCGCTTCTTCTCCGGATCGGCTTCGCCGGCCAGGTTGTCCAGGAACTGCTGCTCAGCGTCGGCGCGGATCACCTTGACGCCCATGTTCTCCTTGAACATGGCCATCACCTGGTCGCCCTCGTGCAGGCGCAGCAGGCCGTTGTCGACGAACACGCACGTCAGTTGGTCGCCGATGGCGCGGTGCAGCAGCGCCGCGACCACCGAGCTGTCGACACCGCCCGACAGGCCCAGCAGGACGTTGGCCGAACCCACTTGCTCGCGCACTTGAGCGATGGCGTCTTCGACGATGTTGGAGGGGGTCCACAGGGCTTCGCAGCCGCAGATGTCCTGGACGAAACGCGACAGGATGCGACCGCCCTGCTTGGTGTGGGTCACTTCCGGGTGGAACTGCACGCCGTAGTAGCCGCGCGCGTCGTCGAACATGCCAGCAATCGGGCAGCTCGGGGTGCTGGCCAGCACGTGGAAGTCGGCCGGCATCTGGGTGACCTTGTCGCCGTGGCTCATCCACACGTCCAGCCCCAGCACGCCGTCGGCATCGACATGGTCTTCGATGCCGTCGAGCAGGCGGCTCTTGCCGACCACATCGACTCGGGCATAGCCGAACTCACGCAGCTCGGAGCCGGCCACTTTACCGCCCATCTGCTCGGCCATGGTCTGCATGCCGTAGCAGATGCCCAGCACCGGCACCTTCAGGTCGAACACGGCCTGCGGCGCGCGTGGGCTGTTGGCTTCGTGAACCGACTCGGGACCACCGGCGAGGATGATGCCGCGTGGGTTGAATTCGCGAATCGCCTCATCGTCCATGTCGAACGGGTGCAGTTCGCAATACACGCCGATCTCGCGCACACGGCGGGCGATCAACTGGGTGTACTGGGAACCGAAATCGAGGATCAGGATGCGGTGAGCGTGAATGTCGAGGGCCATGGGGGAATCTCTGATTCAGCTGCGAGCTTGAAGCTGCAAGCTGCAAGTTGATCGGGGGAAAAACACGATGGCTGCATCGACGCAGCCATCGTTTGTCACATGTGGCGAAGCCGCTCGGCGCGGCTTCAGGGGTCAGCCGACCCGGTAGTTCGGCGCTTCCTTGGTGATCTGCACGTCGTGCACGTGGGACTCGGCCATGCCAGCGCCGGTGATGCGCACGAACTCAGGCTTGGTGCGCATCTCTTCGATGGTCGCGCTGCCGGTGTAGCCCATGGACGAGCGCAGGCCGCCCATCAGTTGGTGGATGATCGCGGCCAGGGCGCCCTTGTACGGTACGCGGCCTTCGATACCTTCCGGCACCAGCTTCTCGGCGCCGGCCGAGGAGTCCTGGAAGTAGCGGTCGGACGAGCCTTGCGCCTGCGCCATGGCACCCAGTGAGCCCATGCCGCGGTAGGCCTTGTAGGAACGGCCCTGGAACAGCTCAACTTCGCCTGGAGCCTCTTCGGTACCGGCGAACATCGACCCCATCATGACGCAGGAAGCACCGGCAACGATGGCCTTGGACAGGTCACCGGAGAAGCGGATACCGCCGTCGGCGATCAGCGGCACGCCTGTGCCTTCCAGCGCAGCGGCAACGTTGGCGATGGCGCTGATCTGCGGCACACCGACACCGGCGACGATACGGGTGGTGCAGATCGAGCCTGGGCCGATACCGACCTTGACCGCATCGGCGCCCGCTTCGGCCAGGGCCTTGGCGGCGGCGCCAGTGGCGATGTTGCCGCCGATCACCTGCACCTGCGGGTAGGTTTGCTTGACCCAGCGAACGCGTTCGATCACCCCCTTGGAGTGGCCGTGGGCGGTGTCGACCACCACCACGTCGACGCCAGCGGCCACCAGCGCAGCAACACGCTCGCCGGTGTCCTTACCGGTGCCGACCGCCGCGCCGACGCGCAGGCGACCCTGGTCGTCCTTGCTGGCCAGCGGGTAGGCCTTGGCTTTTTCGATGTCCTTGACAGTCATCATGCCCTTGAGGGCGAACTTGTCGTCGACGATCAGGACTTTTTCCAGACGATGCTTGTGCAGCAGCTCGCGGACTTCGTTCTTGTCGGCGCCTTCACGCACGGTGACCAGACGCTCTTTGGGCGTCATCACGTCGCGTACCTTGGCGTCCAGACGCGATTCGAAGCGCACGTCGCGGGAGGTGACGATACCCACCAGATCACCGTTTTCCAGCACTGGAACACCGGAGATGTTGTTCAGACGGGTGAGGTCGAACAGGTCGCGCACGGTGGCGTCGGCCTCGATGGTGATCGGATCCTTGACCACGCCAGCCTCGAACTTCTTGACCTTGCGCACTTCGCCGGCCTGCTGCTCGATAGTCATGTTCTTGTGGATGATGCCGATGCCGCCTTCCTGGGCCATGGCGATGGCCAGGCGCGCTTCGGTGACGGTGTCCATGGCAGCGGACACCAGCGGGATGTTCAGCTCGATGCCGCGGGTCAATCGGGTCTTGAGGCTGACTTCATTGGGCAGTACCTCGGAATAACCGGGTACAAGGAGAATGTCGTCGAAGGTCAGGGCTTCTTGGCTGATACGCAGCATCGCGGGGGCTCCCGGGCGGGAAAAATGGAAGCGCGCCATTATACTCATGCAGGGCCCGGGGCTCAATGGGCAGCAGGCCTCACCGCTCAGCCCACCCTGACCACCGCCACCGGTTGATCCAGCCAGTCGGCGAAGTTGTCGAGAAAAGCCTGGGTGAACCCGGCCTCGCCCCAGTTGTTGAAGATGAAGCCCAGGTTGGAGAACGCGCACGGCTGCAGATACAGGAAGCCGTTGATGTCGTCCTCGAAGCCGCACAGCGGACAGGTGAAGTTGTCACTCACCGCTGGCATCCACTCCTCCAGGCTTTCGAACAGCGGTTCGCCCACTTCGCGGCGACACTCAGGGCAGCCGGCTTCCTCCAGAAAGCCGTCAGTCGGGGTATAGATGCAGCGCTTGAGCATCACTTCCAGACCATTGACCGGCTCGCCGAACGGCAGACGCTCCGGGTGCAGGGCCACCTTGCGTGCCCCCTCGGCCAATGCATGGCCCATGCGGTTGCCGGTGCGCCCGCAGGTGCTCAGGTGTTCCTCGACGATTTTCTCGCGTACCAGCCAGCGCACGATGGCCCGGGCGCGGGCCTCGTGCGCGGGTACGGTGGACAGTTTGGGGACAATGATGCTGTGGATGTTCATGAAGGGTCAGGCCTGAAACTGTAGCGATCGCGCAAGTCTACGCCCTGCTCAGCCCGTGAGGTAGCGACCGATCAGCGCCAGCCCACTGCCCAGCACCAACCAGGTGACCAGACGCACGAAGGCCTCGCGGGACAGGCGCAGGCTCAGGCGCCGCCCCAGCCACAAGCCGATCGCCATCACCGGCAGCAAGCACACCGCCAGCCACAGCAAGCTACTGTCGGCATACACCCCGGCCACCAGGAAAAGCGCCAGGCGCACCAGGGTGCTGCAACTAATCAATGCGCTCTGCGTCGCCCGCACGTGCTCCTTGGCCGTCAGCCGCGCACTGAGGTAGATCGCATAGAGAAAGCCGCCACTGCCGAACAGTGCCCCGAACAGCCCGCCCACCGTCCCCATGGGCACCGCCCAGGCGGCGGCCAGACGCTGCGGGCGAGCCTTCACGCAGAGGCTGTAGAGCGCGTAAGCGGTGACGAACAGCCCCATGAGCAAGAGCAGCAGGTCCGACTTCAGGTGCAGCAGGAACGCCACGCCCAAGGTGCAGCCCAGCGCCATGCACGGCAGCAGGCGCAGCAGTTCGCTGCGCACCACATCACGTCGCGACGGCAGCAGGTTGCCGAAAGCGGCGACGAAATCGAGCAACACCAGCAGCGGAATGATCCGCGACAACGGCATGAAATGGATCAACACCGGCCCGGCAATCAACGCGGTGCCGAAGCCGGCAATGCCAAAGACGACGTAAGCGGCAGCAATGCCTAATAGGATCGGCAGCCACTCCAAGCCTGTAAAAGGAAGCGCAATGAACATGTGCAGGTTTCCTGGAAAGACAGCACAAGGTTAGCCACCCTTAAGCTATGCCGACTAATATGCCTTGACCTCTAAACCCATCTCGAAAAGGCATATCAAGGATGACCTCGCTCCGCCAACTGCGCTACTTCGTGGAAATCGCCGACAGCGGCAGCTTCACGGCGGCTGCCGAGCGGCTGTACGTCGCCCAATCGGCCTTGAGCCGCCAGATCAAGGAACTGGAGCAGCATCTCGGTACACAGCTGTTCGAGCGCACCGCACGCCAGCCTCGATTGACCCCGGCCGGCGAAGCGTTTCTCGGTCGGGCTCGGCAACTTCTGGCAGACCTGGACAACGCACAGCGCCTGGCGTTGGAGGTCGGACAAGGTCTGCGCGGCAGCCTGCAGTTGAGTCATTCCAGCACCGTCCCCCTCACGGGCGAGCTGCTGACGCGCCTGAGCAGCTATCTGCGAAACCATCCAGAGGTCAACCTGGAAATCGCCCAGCAGTCATCGGAGGCGCAACTGCTGGACATCGCCGAAGGACGCCTGGACATCGGCTTGCTGCGCCTGCCCGTGCTGCGCCAGCACGAAGGCGTCGAACTGCACGAGCTGTTCAGCGAACCGCTGCTGCTGGCCGTCGCGGCCAAGCACCCGCTGGCTGGCATGTCTGAAGCCGCGCTGGAGCGCTTGAAGGACGAACGCTTCGTGTCCGTTCCCCACCGGCATCGAGGCGGACTGAGTTACTTGTCGGCTTCGCTGTGCCTGGACGCAGGATTCTTTCCCAAGGCCGCCCAGGTGGTGTCACGCAAGACCACCCAGCTTCAATTGATCGAGGCCGGTTTGGGCGTGGCGCTGTTGCCGGCCTGCATGCGCGACATTGCCCCGGTTTCGCTGAAGTTCATCACACTGAACCCACGCTGTGACAGCACGGTGGCCTTGGCCTGTCGCGCTGACGCGAGCGTGCTGGTGAGGCAGTTCGTGGCGGCGATGACGGCGTGAGGTCGGCTGATGGGGGGCACCACCCCTGTGTACCCCTCGCTGCCACCCAAGGAGCGGACACAGACAATCGCAAGCGTTGTCCTTTATGATGCCCGCCATGATCAGAGATCCTTTCGAACGACTCGGCCTGGACCGCGAGGTCCTCACCGTCACCCAGCTCAACGGGCGCGCGCGCGTGCTGCTCGAGGACGTGTTCCGCAGCGTCTGGGTGGAAGGCGAGATATCCAACCTCGCCCGCCCAGCCTCCGGCCACCTCTACTTCACCCTGAAAGACAGTGGTGCCCAGGTGCGCTGCGCGCTGTTCCGGCAGAACGCCGCGCGGGTTCGCCAGGCCCTGCGTGACGGTCTGGCGGTGAAGGTACGCGGCAAGGTGTCGCTGTTCGAGGGCCGTGGCGACTACCAGTTGATCGTCGACAGCGTCGAGCCGGCCGGCGATGGCGCCCTGCGCCTGGCCTTCGAAGCCCTGAAGGAAAAACTGGGCGAACAGGGCCTGTTCGCCGCCGAGCGCAAACAGCCGCTGCCGGCGCATCCGCGGCGCATCGGCATCGTCACCTCGCCCACCGGCGCAGTAATCCGCGACATCATCAGTGTCTTCGCTCGCCGCGCACCGCAGGTGGAACTCAACCTGATCCCCACGGCGGTGCAGGGGCGCGAAGCCGTCGGGCAGATCGTGCGTGCGCTGCAGCGGGCCGACAGCCTTGGCTTCGACGCGCTGATTCTGGCCCGTGGCGGTGGCTCGCTGGAAGACTTGTGGTGCTTCAACGAAGAACCGGTGGCGCGCGCCATCGCGGCCTGCGTCACGCCGATCGTCAGCGCGGTGGGGCATGAGACCGATGTGTCGATCAGCGACTTCGTCGCCGATGTGCGGGCCCCCACGCCCTCGGCGGCCGCCGAATTGCTGGCGCCCGACAGCAGCGGTCTGCTGCAACGCCTGGACAGCCTGCAGCGCCGTCTGCTGTTGCGCATGAATGCCCGCTTGAGCCACGACCGTCTGCGCCTGGACGGCCTGGCCCGACGCCTGCGCCATCCACGCGAGCGACTGCGCCAGCAGGCCCAGCGCCTGGATGACCTGGACATGCGCCTGCGCCGCGCCTTCATGCTCGACCTGAACCAGCGCCAGCAGCGCCTGGGCCGTCTCGACACGCGCCTGGCCGCGCAGCATCCCGGGCGCACCCTGGCCCTGCTGGGACAGCGCCTGGACAGCCTGGGCGAACGTTTGCCCAGGGCCATGCAGGCAGTGCTTCGTGACCGTCGCCAGCGCTTCCAGGCGCAGTTGCAAACGTTGCAGATCGTCAGCCCCCTGGCCACCCTGGCGCGTGGCTACAGCATCCTGCTCGACGACCGTGGCCAAGCGATCCGCAGCGCTGCCCAGACTCACAACGGCCAACGCCTGACCGCCCGCCTGGATCAGGGCGAGTTGCAGGTGCGGGTCGAAGACAACCATCAGACCCCGGTCACCCTCTCGCTTCTGGACTGACACATGCCCCGTCTGCTCGCCCCCCTGCTCGCCCTTTGCGCCCTGCTGCTGACCACTACGGCCCAGGCCAGCTACATCACCCGCACCTTGAACAAACCCGTGCCTGGCGGCGTTGCGGTGGTCGATCTGGGCCCTGCCGTCAGCGCCCCGAGCGCTCGCTTCGAGGGCAAGCCGGTGCTGGTGGTCAAAGAGCAAGACCGCTGGCTGGCCATCGTCGGCCTCCCTCTCACCCAGAAGCCCGGTCCTGCCAGCCTCACCCAGGGCACGCGCACCTTGCCCTTCAGCGTCGGCAGCAAGAAGTACCCGGAGCAACGCATCACCCTGAAGAACACACGCCAGGTCAATCCTGAGCCGGACGACCTCAAGCGCATCGACCGCGAATTGGCCGAACAGATCAAAGCGTACCGCAGCTTCAGCCCAGGCGTGCCCAGCAACCTGATCCTCGACAAGCCAGTCAATGGTCCCCTGTCGAGCAAGTTTGGTGTGCGCCGCTTCTTCAACGGCGAGGAGCGCAATCCCCACGCCGGTCTGGACTTCGCCGTGCCCGCCGGCACGCCGATCAAGACCCCGGCCAACGGCAAGGTGATTCTGGTGGACGATTATTTCTTCAATGGCCGCACGGTGTTCGTCGACCATGGCCAGGGCTTCATCAGCATGTTCTGTCACATGTCCAAGGTGGACGTGCGGCCGGGGCAGGTATTGCGCCGTGGCGACGTCGTCGGGCGGGTGGGCTCTACAGGACGGGCCACCGGGCCGCACATGCATTGGAACGTCAGCCTGAACGATGCGCGGGTGGATCCGGCGATTTTCATCGGTGCGTTTCAGCCTTGAAGGCAGTGGCGGCAGTTCGCAGCTGAGGCCGCCTGCTCACAAAACCGAGTTGCGCCATCCAAAAATACTGCGCAACAATTCAAAACCCTTTATTAGAATTCAGCTATTGAATCTCGCAAAAAAGGTTTATTTAAGCATTCCTCTCAAATTTTTCCCGCCGCTTGCCAACCCCCATGCCACTGGTTAGGGTTGAGGGCATGAAAACCGCCAATACCCTCATTCTGCTCCGCCAACACCGCAGCCTTTGCCTGGTCAGTGCACGACTACCTGGCTGAACCGCATCGTCCCGCCGCGTCATCTCGTCACCGCTTGGCAGGCCCGATCAGGCCGCACATTTAAAGGATTGCTCCAATGACCATGCTCAAAGACCCTTCCAAGAAGTACCGCGCCTTCCCCACCATCGACCTGCCCGACCGCACCTGGCCTTCGCAAACCCTCACCCAGGCGCCAATCTGGTGCAGCTCCGACCTGCGTGACGGCAACCAGTCGCTGATCGAACCGATGGATGCGGAAAAGAAGCTGCGCTTCTGGAAGACCTTGGTGCAGGTCGGTGTGAAAGAAATCGAAGCGGCCTTCCCCTCGGCCTCGCAGACCGATTTCGACTTCGTGCGCACCCTGATCGAAGATGGCCACATCCCCGACGACACCACCATCCAGGTGCTCACCCAGGCCCGCGAAGACCTGATCGCACGTACCTTCGAGTCCCTGCGCGGGGCCAAGAAAGCCATTGTTCACCTGTATAACGCCACTTGTCCGTCATTCCGCCGCATCGTCTTCAACCAGGACAAGCAAGGCGTGAAGGACATCGCGGTGAACGCCGCCAAGCTGTTCGTCAAGTACGCCGCCCAGCAGCCAGACACCCAGTGGACCTTCCAGTATTCCCCGGAAACCTTCAGCGCCACTGAAATGGCGTTCGCCAAGGAAGTGTGCGATGCGGTGATCGAGGTGTGGAACCCGACGCCGGAACACAAGATCATCCTCAACCTGCCAGCCACCGTCGAAGTGGCCACGCCGAACGTCTACGCCGACCAGATCGAATGGTTCTGCCGCCACGTCAACCGTCGCGACAGCGTCATCATCAGCCTGCACACCCATAACGACCGTGGCACCGGCATCGCCGCCACCGAGCTGGGCTTGATGGCCGGCGCCGACCGCGCCGAGGGCTGCCTGTTCGGCAACGGCGAGCGCACCGGCAACGTCGACTTGGTCACCCTGGCGCTGAACCTGTACACCCAGGGCATCGACCCGCAACTGGACTTCTCCGACATCGACGGCGTGCGCAAGGTCGTCGAAGAGTGCAACCAACTGCCCGTGCACCCACGTCATCCGTATGTGGGCGACCTCGTGCACACCGCCTTCTCCGGCTCCCACCAGGACGCCATCCGCAAGGGCTTCACCCAGCAGAAGGACGGTGAATTGTGGGAAGTGCCGTACCTGCCGATCGACCCGGCTGACATCGGCCGCAGCTACGAGGCGGTGATCCGCGTCAACAGCCAGTCCGGCAAAGGCGGCATCACCTACCTGCTGGAGCAGGAATACGGTATCAGCCTGCCGCGTCGCATGCAGATCGAATTCAGCCAAGTGGTGCAAGGCGAGACCGATCGCCTGGGTCTGGAAATGACCGCTCAGCAGATCTACAGCCTGCTGCACAAAGAGTACCTGCAAGCCAACGCACCCTACGCGCTGGTCAGCCATCGCTTGCAGGAAGAGAACGGCAGCAGCGCCGTGGAAGTGGAAGTGGCCGGTGAAGGCGAAACCACCCTGCACTGGCGCGGCAAGGGCAACGGCGCCCTGGAAGCCTTGGTCGCCGGCCTGCCGGTCGCGGTCGAGATCATGGACTACAACGAGCACGCCATCGGTGCCGGCACCAACGCCAAAGCGGCAGCCTACATCGAACTGCGCGTGGCCGGCGGTCGTCCGGTGCATGGCGTGGGTATCGACGAGAACATCACCACGGCCAGCTTCAAGGCCCTGTTCAGCGCCCTGAACCGCTCGCTGAGCCAGCAGTCTGCCAAAGCGGCCTGATTGCCAGCGCTCTACCCGGAGAGCCCGCCTCGCAAGACGCGGGCTTTTTGTTGTGCGCAGGACAGTCGCTCGTGCGCAGCAGACCGCCTCCCCCAGCAGAAACTGGCGTCACAGGTCTGAGCACGACAACGGCTGATCTCGCAGTTCAAGGGCGCCTGATCGTCGAATCACAGGCAAAAAAAGGGGCGCCGACCAAGCGCCCCACAAGCCGTACAGCACACAACGAAATTCGTATCAGCCCAGCAACGCCATGGCCTCGGCGCTGCACGCCTCGATCCGCGCCCAGTCGCCGCTCTTGACCCAACTGCTGTCGAGCATCCAGGTGCCGCCAACGCACATCACGTTCGGCAAGGCCATGTAGCTGCGGGCATTGGCCGGATTGACGCCGCCGGTAGGGCAAAAACGGATGTCGCCGAACGGGCCGCCATAGGCCTTGATCGCGGCGACGCCACCGACTACTTCTGCCGGGAACAGTTTGAAGCGGCGATAGCCCAGCGCGTAACCGGCCATGATTTCCGATGGCGTGCTGATGCCTGGCAGCAGCGGGATGTCGCTGCGAACACCGGCCTCGAGCACCTCAGCCGTGATGCCCGGCGTCACCACGAACTGCGCGCCCGAAGCTTCGACCGCAGCGTACATCGCCGGGTCAAGCACGGTGCCAGCGCCGATGCACAGCTCGGGGCGCTGTTCACGCAGCACGCGGATGGCCTTCAAGCCGTGCTCGGAGCGCAAGGTCACCTCCAAGGTGCGAATGCCACCGGCGGCCAGCGCGTCGGCCAACGGCAGGATGTCCTGCTCGCGGGCGATGGTGATCACCGGCAGGATGCGCGCCTGGGCGCAGATCTGGTCGATGCGGGCGGCTTTTTCGGCCATCGAGCGCAGCGGTTGGGGGCGTTCAAGGGTGGTCATGACAGTGGATCCTTGGCTCATGGGCACCAGTAGATGTCCAGGGGGTCGTGAAGAAAGGCGCGAATCGGCATCTGCGCGGCATCATTGGCGGCCAATGCAGCGCGTAGGGCGGCGAGCTTACCCGGGCCTTGCACCGACAAGGCAGTGAAGGCGGCGCTGGACAGCAGCGCGCGGGTCATCGACAGGCGCTGGTGCGGCACGCTTGGCGCCAGCATCGGCAGGCAGCGACGGCTGGCGC
This sequence comes from Pseudomonas sp. SC11, assembly GCF_047039205.1. NCBI lineage: Bacteria > Pseudomonadati > Pseudomonadota > Gammaproteobacteria > Pseudomonadales > Pseudomonadaceae > Pseudomonas > Pseudomonas sp. SC11. The sequence goes on from NZ_CP178183.1 coordinate 4,384,179, forward strand.
CAGGGTCCAGGCCCTCGGCCAGGTGCGGACTGTCCGGGAACAGCGAAGCGGTATGGCCATCATCGCCCATGCCCAGGATCAGCACGTCGATGGGCGGCAACTCGGCCAGTGCCTGGTCCGCCGCTTCTGCTGCGGCCTCAAGGTTGTCGCCGCGCTGGTAAAGACCGAGAAAACGAGCCTTGGCCGCCGCGCCCTTGAACAGGTGACGGGCCAGCAGCCCGGCGTTGCTGTCGGCATGCTCGACCGGCACCCAGCGCTCGTCGGCCAGCGATACCGTGACCTTCGACCAATCCAGCGAGGCGCTGGAAAGCTGCTCCAGGAACGCTACGGGGCTGCGCCCACCGGACACCACCAGGCACGCCTGGCCCTTGGCGGCCACGGCCGAAGACAGCCGCTCGGCCACATCGGCGGCCAACGCCGCAGCCAGCCGCTTGCTGTCGGCCAGTTCATGGACCTTCACGTTGCTCGGCAGTCGCAGTTCAGATATCGCCATACCAGGCTCTCCCATCGCGAGTGATCAGTGCAATCGAGCTCATCGGGCCCCAGGACCCTGCCGCATAAGGCTTGGGCGCATCGCCAGCGTTCTTCCAGCCGGCGATCAACTGGTCGCACCAGGTCCAGGCGTACTCGATCTCGTCCTTGCGCACGAACAGGTTCTGGTTGCCGCGCATCACTTCGAGCAACAAACGCTCGTAGGCATCCGGAATCCGCGCGCTGCGCCAGGTGTCGGAAAAATTCAGTTGAAGTGGGCCACTGCGCAGGTGCATGCCCTTGTCCAGCCCCTGCTCCTTGGTCATCACCCGCAGCGAGATGCCTTCGTCCGGTTGCAGGCGGATGATCAGCTTGTTGCCGATCTGCAGACGCTGCTCCGGAGCGAAGATGTAGTGCGGGGTTTCCTTGAAGTGGATGACGATCTGCGACAGTTTCTGCGGCATGCGCTTGCCGGTACGCAGATAGAACGGCACGCCGGACCAGCGCCAGTTGCGGATATCGGCACGCAGGGCGACGAAGGTTTCGGTGTCGCTCTGGGCATTGGCATTGTCTTCTTCCAGGTAACCAGGCACCGGCTTGCCGTCGCTGTAACCGGCAATGTACTGGCCGCGCACCACCCGGGTGCTCAGCCCGTCACCGGTGATCGGTGCCAGCGCCTTGAGCACCTTGACCTTCTCGTCGCGGATGCTGTCGGCCGACAGGTCGCTGGGCGGGTCCATGGCGATCAGGCACAGCAGTTGCAACAGGTGATTCTGAATCATGTCGCGCAACTGGCCAGCCTTGTCGAAGTAGCCCCAGCGACCTTCGATACCGACTTTCTCGGCCACGGTGATCTCCACGTGGGAGATGGAGTTCTGGTTCCACTGGGTTTCGAACAGACTGTTGGCAAAACGCAGGGCGATCAGGTTCTGGACCGTTTCCTTGCCCAGGTAATGGTCGATGCGATAGACCCGGCTCTCGGGGAAGAAGCGCGCCACGGCGTCGTTGACCCGACGCGAGGACTCCAGGTCATGGCCGATGGGTTTTTCCAGCACCACGCGGGTGCGCTCGGCCAAGCCGACCTTGTCGAGGTTTTCGCAGATGGCGCCATACACCGCTGCGGCCGTGGCGAAATAGGCGATCAGCGGCAGGCCCTCGCCGGCCTGCTCGGCCAGCGCGGTATAGCCCTCGGCCTGGACGAAATCCAGGTGCAGGTAACTCAGGCGCGCGATGAAGCGCTGCAAAGTCTGGGGGTCGATATCGGCATCCGGCACGAAGCGCCGCAACTGGGCTTCGATGGTCGCCAGGTGATCGTCGGCGCTGCCCGATTCACGGGCCAAGGCCAACAGGCGCGTGTCGGCGTGCAGCAGGCCGGCGCGGTCGAGCTGATAGAGGGCAGGAAACAGCTTGCGCAACGCCAGGTCGCCGAGGGCGCCGAATAGGGCGAAAGTGCAAGGTTCTACGCTAATGGCCGCCATGATGTTGGTTCTTTTATTAAAGTGGACGTAGGAATACCGTTTTCAGGCGTACTTTTCAAGAAGGATGTAGTAAAAACAACAACATTACCCCTAAGTGGTACAGACGTGTGGTATGACACACCCACCCTCAGTACGATAGACAACCCTGCAACATGCCGGCAGTTCCCGCAGCCGGCCGCGTTTCCGACCCAAGGACAACCCATGGACCGTGTGCGAAACCTCCTGGAGCAGATCCAGGGACGCCTCGACGAGCTGAACAAGGCCGAACGCAAAGTCGCCGAGGTCATCCTCCTCAACCCGCAGCAGGCCACGCGCTTCAGCATCGCCGCCCTGGCCCAAGCGGCCAAGGTCAGCGAACCGACCGTCAACCGCTTCTGCCGCTCCTTCGGCGTCAGCGGCTATCCCGAACTCAAGCTGCAACTGGCACAGAGCCTGGCCAGCGGCGCGGCTTACGTGAGCCGCGCAGTGGAAGCCGACGACGACCCGGCCGCCTACACCCAGAAGATCTTCGCCAGCGCCATCGCCTCGCTCGACAGCGCATGCCAGCAGATCGATCCACAGCAGGTCAGCCGCGCCGTGGACATGATGATCCAGGCGCGCCAGATCCACTTCTTCGGCCTCGGCGCCTCAGCCCCGGTGGCCATGGACGCGCAGCACAAATTCTTCCGCTTCAACCTGGCCGTGTCGGCCCACCCCGATGTGCTGATGCAGCGCATGCTGGCATCGGTCGCGCACACCGGTGACCTGTTCGTGATCATCTCCTACACCGGACGCACCCGCGAACTGGTGGAAGTAGCCCGCCAGGCTCGGGAAAACGGCGCCTCAGTGCTGGGCATCACCGCCGCCGGTTCGCCGCTGGCCAGCGCCTGCAGCCTGAGCCTGCACTTGCCGCTACCGGAAGACACCGACATCTACATGCCCATGACTTCACGCATCATCCAGCTGACCGTGCTCGACGTCCTGGCCACCGGCATGACCCTGCGCCGGGGCTCGGACTTCCAGCCGCACCTGCGCAAGATCAAGGAAAGCCTCAACGCCAGCCGCTACCCCGCCGAGGACAACGAGCTCAATTGAGCCGATGGGCCTGCAGCGTCAACTGTGCGCGCTGCCCGGGCGCCAGTCTCAGCCCCTCAGCGCTGCCGCTGGCGGTCTCGACGCAGACGAAACCCTGGCTCTCGCGACCGCTAACCCCCATCAGCGGCCGATTGCCGGGATGCCAGACCACGGTGTCGTCGCTGTCGCTGGTGTCGATGTACAACTCGCGCTCCCAGGCCGAGTCGTGCAACTGCACCTTCGGCGTGCCCGGATACACCTTCTGGCAGCCCCCGTTGAGGGTCAGCGCGCCTTCTTCGCGGCAGGCCTGGCGGTTGAGCCGGTCATAGCCGTCGATGTCCTCAAGACCCGACAAGGCGATCTGCGACACGTCGCTGATGCGCCAGAACGCCAGCAGGGCATGGCTCAACTGGCACGGCTCGCTGTCCTGGTGCTCGGTGCTCAAGCGCAGTTCCATGCTCGCACCCAGCCGCGCATGCAGGTCCACCTGCCAGTCGCACAAGTCCAGGCGCCAGGTGAGACTCACCCCCTGCTCGTCCTCGCAGCTGTCCAGCAGCTTCCAGTCCAGCAGCCGGCCCCAGCCGTGGGCCGGCCACAAGTCCTCGCTGGGATGACGGCCATACCACGGCCAGCACACCGGTACCCCACCCCGAATCGCACCCACCTGCGGCCACTGCTCGGCGCACCACAACCACGGCTTTTCACCGGTCGGCTGGAAGTGCAACAACTGCGCCCCCTGGCGACTGAACACCGCCTGGCAGCGAGGATGATCGATGATCAGGACATCGCGCTGCTGGTGACGCTCCCACTCGAAAACCGGTCTCGGCCGTTGCGAAGTGAAGAAGCGCTGGAGCGGATGTTCGGACATTTCATGGACACTCTTGTTGTTGAGACAGCGCTATCTCAGCCCTGGAAAAAACATCCACTGCCAGGCAGTGGATGTCGGGGTGAGAGGCGATGGCGTAAATTTACAACAATCGGTCTCAGAATGACGACTGAATCTTCAGGCCGGCGACCAGCGCGTTGTCGACTTCGTCCACGCCGCCCGGACGCTTGATGTACTGCAGGTTCGGGCGCACGGTCAGCCAGTTGGTGACGTGGAAGCCGTAGTACAACTCGGCGTTGTACTCGGTGCGCTGCAGCGGCAGGAAGGCCGGGTTGTCATAGTCGTCGATGCCGTTGAAGGCATTGATCTGCTCGGCGCGCTTCTTCACATCGTCGTTGACATGGATGCGGGCGATGCCGAAGCCGATGTCATCCTTGGGCCGTGCATCGAAGGCGCCTTTGTAGACCATGCCCACTTGCTGGTAGTTGTCGACCACGTTGGTGGCCTTGTCGTGCACGGTGAAGTTGGCGAACAGGTTCAGGCCGCGGCTGGCGTCGCCGTTGTGCGCGGTGACCTGCTGCTGAGCCACCACCCACCAGCCATGCTTGCTGGAATGCGACTTGAAGTCGGTGCCCGAGATGCCCTGCGGGTTGCCATTGATGTCCTTGTACACGTCGGTGGCGTCGGCGGTGCTGTAGTAGTAGCCCAGGCGGTACTCGCCCGGCAGGCCGTTGACCTTCGGCGACCAGACCATCTCCACCGGCAGGATCGCGCCCTTGGTGCCACTGCCGCTGAGCTTGAAGCCGTTGCCGGTCTCCAGGTTCGAAGGGTTCTGCTCGAAGGCGCCGACCTGAACGAAGAACTCCGGGGTGATGTTGTACTTCACGCGCAGCGCCCACTGGCTCACCGGCCAGTTGTACCAGATGCCGCCCACCCAGTTGCCCACCTGCGAGCCGCAGAACGCCAGGTTCTGGAAGTCGCAGGGGAAACTGTTGAAATCTTCGCCCGGACCGTAGCGGCCGAATTTGACGTCCAGCGCGCCATCGAAGTACTTCTGCTTGACCCACATCTGGGTCAGGCGCCAGGTCTGGCCACGGCCCCAGACTTCCTGCACCGAGCTGAACTGCCCGGCGCGTGGATCGCTGATGCGGTCGTTGGACAGGTTGCGCCCGCTGCGCTCGGTGATCGCCAGCTTGAACTCGGCGTCGTGCCAGCCCAGGATCTTCTGCAGGTCCAGGTGCGCGCCGAGGGCGAACTGGTCGCTGTAGCGCGCGGTCTTGTCGTGGTTGTAGCCACCGCGCAGATTGCCGGCCACCTCGCCGACATAGTCCACGCTGAAGTCATAGCCTTTTTCCAGCAACTCGGTGCGCGTGCCGCCCCAGTCGCCGGTCATCCATTTCGAGTCGCTGGAGAACGCCTCGGCGGCGTGCGCGCCGGTGCTGCCGAACAGGGCAAGCAGGGTCAGCGATCCCAGGGCCTTGATACGTTTGCGATGTTCCATCCGTTGGTTCCTCTTTTCTTGTTATCGATGGGGGGTGTACTTCAGCGGCCTTTGAAACGCGCGACGTTGTCCTTGATCGTCGCGTCGGCCGCCGGCAGATCCAGGCGCTCACCGGTGGCTGCGTCGAACAGCAGGACCCGCGCCGGGTCGAACTGCAGGTTGAGGCTGTCACCGACACGGCAGGCGACATCCGGCGCCAGTCGGCAGCAGACCTTGGTCTGGTTGAGGGTGACGAACACCAGCAGGTCCGGGCCGGTGGGCTCCAGTACCTGCACCTCGGCGCGCACGGCCGGCAGGCCATTGCCCTCGGCGGCGCCCAGGGCGATCTGTTCAGGTCGTACGCCGAGAATCACCTCGCGTCCTTCCAGCCCATCGCCGTTCACGCCCAACGGCAGTTCGCAGCGGGCCTGGCCGCTGTCGAGCTGGGCGAACAAGCGACCGTCCTGGCGACTCAGATGCACCGGAATGAAGTTCATCGGCGGCGAACCGATGAAACTGGCGACGAACAGGTTCGCCGGATCGTTGTAGATCTGCTGCGGGGTGCCGAATTGCTGGATGATGCCGTCCTTCATCACCGCCACCTTGTCGCCCAGGGTCATGGCCTCGATCTGGTCGTGGGTCACGTACACCGTGGTGGTCTTCAGGCGCTGGTGCATCAGTTTCATTTCGGTGCGCATCTCGACCCGCAGCTTGGCGTCGAGGTTGGAAAGCGGCTCGTCGAACAGGTAGATCTTCGGTCGCCGCGCCAGCGCCCGGCCCATGGCCACGCGTTGCTGCTGACCACCGGACAACTGGCTCGGCTTGCGCGTGAGCAGGTGCTCAATCTGCAGCAGCTTGGCCACTCGCGCCACCTCTTCGTCGATGGCGGCCTGGGGCATTTTGCGAATCTTCAGGCCGAACTCGATGTTCTCGCGCACGCTCATGGTCGGGTACAGCGCATAGGACTGAAACACCATGGCGATGTCCCGGTCCTTGGGGCTCATGCCACTGACGTCCTCGCCATCGATCAGGATCGCACCGCCGGTGATCTGCTCGAGCCCGGCGATGCAGTTCATCAGCGTCGACTTGCCGCAGCCGGAAGGTCCGACCAGGATCAGGAACTCTCCGTCGCCGATGGCCAACTGGATGTCCTTGAGGGTATCCGGCAGGCCGCTGCCGTAGGTCTTGTTTACATTGCGAAGTTCGAGCGTTGCCATGACTTACCCCTTGACTGCGCCGGCGGTCAGGCCGCGCACGAAATACTTGCCCGCCACCACGTAGACCAACAGCGTCGGCAGCGCGGCGATCATCGCGGCGGCCATGTCGACGTTGTATTCCTTGGCGCCGGTGCTGGTGTTGACCAGGTTGTTCAAGGCCACGGTGATCGGCTGCGAGTCGCCGCTGGAGAACACCACGCCGAACAGGAAATCGTTCCAGATCTGGGTGAACTGCCAGATCAGGCAGACCACGATGATCGGCGTCGACATCGGCAGGATGATGCGCCGGAAGATGGTGAAGAACCCGGCGCCATCCAGGCGCGCCGCCTTGACCAGCGCCTCGGGAATGCTCACGTAGTAGTTGCGGAAGAACAGTGTGGTGAAGGCCAGGCCATAGACCACATGCACCAGCACCAGACCTGACGTGGTGCTGGCCAGGCCCAGCTTGCCGAGGGTGAACGAGGCTGGCAGCAGCACGGTCTGGAACGGCAGGAAGCAGCCGAACAGCAGCAGACCGAAGAACAGCTGCGAGCCGCGAAAGCGCCACATCGACAGCACGTAGCCGTTCAGCGCGCCGATGGTGGTGGAAATCAGCACGGCCGGCACGGTGATCAGGATCGAGTTGAGAAAATAGCCGTTGACCGTGGCCCAGGCCTTGGTCCAGCCGATGGCCGTGAACATCTGCGGCCAGCTCAACAGGTTACCGGTGCTGATGTCTTCCGGGGTCTTGAAGCTGGTCAACAGCATGACCACCAGCGGCACCAGGTACAGCAGCACGGCCACCAGCAGCACCGCGTGGATGGCCACACGCCCCAGGCTCAGGCCGGGTTTGGCGACGACGTCAGTCATGGCGTTTGCTCCGCAGCTCGGAATACAGATAAGGCACGAGGATCGCGAGGATCGCCCCGAGCATCAGGATCGCGCTGGCCGAGCCCATGCCCATCTGCCCACGGCTGAAGGTGAATGAGTACATGAACATCGCCGGCAGGTCGGAGGAGTAGCCCGGACCGCCAGCGGTCATGGCCGCCACCAGGTCGAAACTCTTGATGGCGATGTGCGAGAGGATCATCAGCGAGCTGAAGAACACCGGGCGCAGACTCGGCAGCACCACGGACCAATAGATGCGCGGCAGGCTCGCGCCATCGATCTGCGCGGCGCGGATGATCGAGGGGTCGACGCCGCGCAGGCCGGCGAGAAACATCGCCATGATGAAGCCCGACGCTTGCCACACGGCAGCGATCACCAGGCAGTACACCACCCGGTCAGGGTCGATCAGCCAGTCGAAGCGAAAACCGTCCCAGCCCCAGTCGCGCAGCAGCTTGTCCAGGCCCATGCCTGGGTTGAGCAGCCATTTCCAGGCGGTGCCGGTGACGATCATCGACAGCGCCATGGGATACAGGTAGATGGTGCGGATCATGCCCTCGCGGCGGATGCGCTGGTCGAGAAATACCGCCAGCAGCACACCGATCACCAGGGTGACGCCGATGAACAGGCCACCGAACACCAGCAGGTTCTTGCTCGCCACCCACCAGCGGTCGTTATCGAATAGCCGCATGTACTGGGCCAGGCCCGCCCATTTGTAGGTGGGCAGGAAGGTCGAGGTGGTGAACGAAAGAACGAAGGTCCACAGGATGTAGCCGTAGAAACCCACCAGCACAATGAACATGCTCGGCGCCAGCACCAGCTTGGGTAGCCAGCGCTGCAACGCGTCCAGGGGTGAGGCCCGCAGGCGGGCGGAGGTCGTGGTCATGGAAGGGATACCCCGATGGGAGAAAGCACACACGCTGCAGGCGCGGCGGCTGGCCGCGCCTGCACAGCCTCAGCTATCTGGCAGACTTGATCGCTGCCGCCAGCTTCTTCGCCGCGTCGGCCGGCTCGGCTTTCGGGTCGTTCATGTAGTTGGTGATGACATCGAAGAAGGCGCCCTGCACGGCGAGCGTGGTCGCCATGTTGTGCGCCATGCTCGGCTGCAGTCCACCGGACTTGGCATCGGCCAGGAAGTCCTTGGCAGCGGTCTGCGCGCAGCTGTCGAAGCCGAACGTGTCCATGTGCTCGAGCATGTCGTTACGCACGGGGATCGAGCCCTTGTTGATGCTGAAGGTCTTCTGGAAGTCCTCGCCCAGCACCTTGCGCGCGATGTCTTTCTGGCCCTCGGCGGTGCCTTTGTCCTTCTGCTTGAACACCGCCAGCGAGTCGATGTTGTACAGGAAACCATTGCCAGTACCGGGGAAAGGCACGCACTGGTAGTCCTTGCCCGCGACCTTCTTGGCCAGGGTCCACTCGCTTTTGGCCCAATCGCCCATCATCTGCATGCCGGCCTTGCCGTTGATGACCTTGGCCGCTTCCAGGTTCCAGTCCTGGCCCTTGCCGTCCGGGTCCATGTAGCTGGCGACTTTCTTGAGTTCGGTGAGCGCCTTGATCATCTCAGGGCCGGTGAGGGTCTTCTCGTCGAGGTCGACCATCGCCTTCTTGTAGCCGTCCGCGCCCATCACGGCGAACACGACGGTCTCGAACACGGTGCTGTCCTGCCACGGCTGGCCACCGTGGGCCAGGGGAATGAAGCCTGCGGCCTTGAGCTTGTCGGCGGCGGCGTAGAACTCTTCGAGGGTCTTGGGCGGCTGTTCGATGCCGGCCTTCTTGAACACTTCAGGGTTGATCCACAGCCAGTTGATGCGGTGGATGTTGACCGGAACGGCCACGTAGTCACCGTCGTACTTGACGGTGTCGGCGACCTTCTTGTCGAGCAGGCTGTCCCACTTTTCTTCCTTGGCCACATCCTTGAGCACGTCGGTGTCGAGCAGGCCCGTAGACGCCCATTCCTGGATGTCGGGGCCTTTGATCTGGGCGACGCCGGGCGGATTACCGGCCACGGCGCGGCTCTTGAGCACGGTCATGGCCGTGGCGCCACCGCCACCGGCGACCGCGCCGTCCTTCCAGGTGAAACCGTCCTGCTCGACCTGGGCCTTGAGGACATCGACGGCGGCTTTTTCACCGCCCGACGTCCACCAGTGAACCACCTCCACACTCCCTTTGGAGTCGGCGGCCTGGGCACTGAGCGGCAGAAGCGAGGCGAGGGAAATAGCGGCGGCGAGACAGAGCTTGGAATTCATTGGAGTACCTTTCTTCTTGTTATGCAGTGCAAGACTGGCGCTTGCGTTGCATCGATTCTAGAGAGCGAGGCCGCCCCGTCAGGTAACGAAGCGATGCCTGAATGTCATCGTTTGGTGACATTCGCCTGGGCCAGGGCTGTGGCCAGGCTTGGCGCCAGGGCCAGGCGCGGCAGCAGCACGGCCTGATAGGCATGGTACAGGTCCGGTTTTCCGCCCCAGATGCTTGCGCCAGGGCGGTTCTGCGGATCCAGCTCATGGTGCCAGCTACCGTGGACCAGATCGATGAAATGCATCGCGATGAAATCCCAGAAGCGGCGATACCACTGCTCATAGTCGGTTTGTCCGGTACGGCGCAGCAGCGCGGCGGCGGTGGCGCAGGCTTCGGCGTGCACCCAGTGCAGACGCGCGCGCACCACCGGGCGATTGTGCCAGTCGAGGGTGTAGACCAGCCCTGGCGCACCATCGACGTCCCAGGCGTGGCGGCAGGCCCCGGCGAACAGTGACCGGGCAGCCTCGCACAGCCAGGCCGGCACTTGCAGCCCGGCGCGCTGGCGCGATGCCTCCAGGTGCAGCAGCAGGCGTGCCCATTCGAAGGCATGGCCCGGCGTGCTGCCGAAGGGACGGAAGCCGTCGGCGGGGTTTTCGCGGTTGTAGTCCGGCAGCGGCTGCCAGTGGGCATCGAAGTGCTCGACCACCACGAAGTCGTGGGCCGCGGCGTGATGCTGGATCAGCCGCTCGGCGATGCGCAGGGCGCGATCCAGCCAGCGGGTCTGGCCGGTGACATCGGCCAGGGCGAGAAACGCTTCGGTGGCGTGCATGTTGCTGTTGGCGCCCCGATACGCCTCGGCCTGCGACCAGTCCTCGGCGAAGGATTCGCACAGTGCGCCCTCCTCCTCGCGCCAGAAGTGCGCCTCGATCACCGCGATGGCATCGTCCAACAAGGGCCGGGCACCGGCAGCACCGGCCACCACCGCCGAACTGGCGGCCAAGGCGACGAAGGCGTGCAGGTAGGCGGTCTTGCTGCGCTCGCCCTGCTCCCGCGCATCGATGTACCAGCCGTCATGGCGCGCATCGCGCAGCGGGCCATCGAGCAACTCGGCCACGCCGTGGGCGACCAGCGGCAGGCAACCGGGAATGCCCTGCACGTGGGCCATGGCGAAGCAGTGGATCATGCGGGTGGTGTTCAGGGTATCGGCCATCGCTGCGCCGGGCAGCGCACCGCGGGCATCGAGGCCGGCGAAGCCACCGGGCAGGCGCGAGGCCTTGGCGAAGCTGACCAGACGCTGGCCTTCGCCCAGCAGCCAAGCCTGGTGGGCCGGCGAATCGAGCCAGCGGCCGGTGGGAAAATCGAGGCTGTCCATCAGCGGCGTGGTCCTTGCCAAGGACAGGCCGGGTGCCTGTCGTCAGCGGATTCTAGCCAGCCCTCTGCGCGAGCATGTCACGAAGGCCAGCGCGAATGTCACCAAGTCGTGACATCCGCGCCTGGCCCCTCTCAGCTCACTCCATCAGCCGCGGCAGGCACAGCGTCACCCGCAGCCCGCCTTCGCGCAGGTTCAGCAGGCTCACCTCGCCGCCGTGGCTGTGGGCGATATTGCGGGCGATGCCCAGGCCCAGGCCATAGCCCTGCTGCTGCGCCGCCAGGCGAAAGTGCGGCTCGAATACCTGTTCCAGGCGCTGTTCCGGCACGCCCGGGCCCTGGTCGTCGACCTGCAACACGAAAGCCTCCGGGCCGTCGATGATCCGCAGGTGCGCGCGCTCGCCGTACTTGATGGCGTTATCGATGAGGTTGCCGATGCAGCGGCGCAGCGCCAGTGGCTTGCCCTGATAGGGCGCCAGCACTTTTCCCTCGACGGTGACGCGTCCGTCGCGCAGGTAGGGTTCGGCAAGAATCTCCAGCACCTGGTTGAGGTCGACCGGCTCGATGTTCTCGTGAATGTCGGTGTCCTTGACGCACTGCAGCGCCCCCTTGACCAGCAGCTCCAGCTCGTCGAGGTCACGGCTGAACTTGGCCTGCAACGCCTCGTCCTCGAGCAGCTCGACACGCAGGCGCAGGCGGGTAATTGGCGTACGCAGGTCGTGGGAGATGGCGCTGAACAACTGCGAGCGTTCGGTCAGGTAACGGCTGATGCGCTCGCGCATGGCGTTGAACGCCCGCCCCACTTCCACCACTTCGCTGCCGCCCGCCTCGGCCACCGGCGGCACGTCGGCGCCCAGCGACATCTCCCGGGCGGTACGTGCCAGGCGCTTGAGCGGCAGGCTCTGCCAGTGCACCAGCAAGCCGATGAACAGCAGCAGCAAGGCGGTGGTCAGGACGATGAAACCGATCTGCTGACGCGGCAGGCCCTGGGGTTCGAGCCCCGTGTAGGGCTCGGGCAGCAACGAGGCGATGTACAGCCACTCGCCCTCGTCGAGGCGGATCTGGGTCACCAGCACCGGTGGATTCAGCGGTTCCAGGGTCAAGGCGTAGTGCGCCCAGGAGCGCGGCAGCTCATCGAGCTTCAGACCGCTGTTGAAGATGCGTAGGTCATCGGGGCTGACGAATTCGACGGAGATTTCCATGCCCTGGCCCAGGCGCTCATGCAGCACCTCACTCACCACTTCGATCACCGCCTGCTTGCGCGAGGTGACGGGCAGCACCGACATGTCCAGCGGTTTGTCGTTGAGCGAAACGAAGAAACGCGTGCCGCCCATGCTGCGCAGTTGATCGAGCACCATCGGCCGGTAGGCCACCGGCAAGGAGCGGAAATAGCTGACGCTGGCGCTCATGGAATGGGCCAGGCTGCTGGCGCTGGCGCGCAGCCCCTGTACCTGGCTGGCGCGCAGTTGGGCCAGCCAGATCAGGCTCGACAGGCCTTGGGCGATCAGCACCACCAGCAAGGTGAGCAGCAGCATACGCCCCAGCAACGAGCGCGGCAGCAGGCGCCAGCGGCGCTCGACGCCCTGTTCAGCCGGCACAGCAGACATTCGCCGCGAGCAGGTAGCCACTGCCGCGTACGGTGCGGATCAGCCGTGGCGGTTTGTCGGTGTCGCGCAGCCGTTGGCGCAGGCGGCTCACTGCCATGTCGACGATGCGGTCCAGCGGCATCGGTTCACGGCCACGGGTGGCATTGCCGATGGTGTCGCGGTCGAGGATCTGCTGGGGATGATCGAGAAACAGCTTGAGCAGGGCGAAGTCGGCACCGGAGAGAATCACCTCCTCGCCGTCTCGGTGGAACAGCCGGTGGCTGACTGTGTCCAGGCGCCAGTCGTCGAAGGCCAGCACTGCGCTGGCGGGGCTCGCCGCGGTGAAGTCGCAGCGGCGCAGCAGGGCTTTGATCCGCGCTTGCAGCTCGCGCGGGCTGAACGGCTTGCCCAGGTAGTCGTCGGCGCCGAGCTCCAGGCCGATGATGCGGTCGGCCTCATCGGAACTGGCGGTCAGCATGATAATCGGCACCCGCGACTGGCGTGGATGCTGACGCACCCAGCGGCACAGGCTGAAGCCGTCTTCGTCGGGCAGCATCACGTCGAGGATCAGCAGGTCGTAGTTCCCGGCCTCCAGGGCACGGCGAAAACCCTGTCCGTCGGGTTCGGCCTGCACCTGCAAGCCGCAGCGGCTGAGGTAGGTTTGCAACAGCTCGCGAATATCCTGGTCGTCGTCGACCATGAGGATGGTCTTACCGGCAGTGCTCACAATGGAATCCCTTTGGTGGGGGCAGGTCTTGGTGCCTGCTGGGGGCATTGTATAAGCGCTGAGGCGGGCGCGGGGCAAGTCCGTGCGGTGTTGCGCCGCCAAGGACCGCCCCGCGCGATGGGGTTCACGGCATCAGTGGGCGAGCACCTGCTGCAACGCGACGCCGGCGCCGAGAAGCCCCGAGAACTCGGCTGTCACCAGCCACACCGGTACGCCGGGGAAGTAGCCGCTCATGCAGCCTTTGTCGGCGAAACTGGTGGCGAAGCCGCTGCGCAGGAACAGTTCGACGAAGCGCGGGATCACGCCGCCGACGATGTACACGCCGCCCCGCGCGCCCAGGGTCAGCACATTATTGCCCGCCACCCGGCCGAGGAAGCGCGAAAACTGCTCGATCACCGCCAGCGCACGCGGCTCGCCGCCCAGCGCCGCCTCGGTGATCTGCGCCGGGGTCTTGTGCTGCGCCGCGGCGCCGTCCAGCGCGCAGATCGCCTGGTACAGGCGCACCAGTCCGCCACCGCTGAGCACGGTTTCGGCACTGACGTGACCGATCTGACCCTGGATGTGCTGGTGGATCGCAGCCTCACGGGCGTTGCCCACCGGCAGGTCGACGTGGCCGCCCTCGCCCGGCAACGCCATCCAGTGCTTGTTCAGGTTGAGCAAGGTGCCCACCCCCAGGCCAGTGCCCGGTCCGATGATGAGCGCCGGACGCGCCTGATCGGCCTGACCCGGACACACCTCGACGAACTCGCCCGGCTTGAGCCGGGTCATGCCCAGGGCCATGGCGGAAAAGTCGTTGAGCAGCAGCAGGCGCTGGACCTGCAGGGTGTTGCAGAACGCCGTGCGGTTCAGCCGCCAATGGTTGTTGGTGAAGCGAAAGTCGTCGCCGTCCACCGGCCCAGCCACCGACAGGCAGACATCCGACACGCCGCCACGGGCGACGCCCTGCTCGTGCAGATAGGCCTCGATGGCCTGCTCGGGGCTGGAATAATCCGCCGTGGCCAACACCTGCACGGCGTGCAGGTCGTTGTCGCGCCACAGGGCAAAGCGTGCGTTGGTCCCACCAATGTCGCCGACCAGCAAGGCCTTCATTTGAATCGCTCCAAAGCCGAGGTAAAGGCGCTGGCGCCCTGCTCTGCCGGGCTGAATGCCATGCGCATGAAGCCGAACAGCTCGCGGCCGCAGCCCAGGTCATTGCCCTGGGGTGCTTCAGGCTGATCGCGCCCGGCCAGTTCTTCGGCCGACACCATCAGTTGCAGCGTACCTTCGACACCGTCGACGCGCACGATATCACCGTCGCGCACCTTTGCCAGCGGGCCGCCATCGAAGGCTTCCGGGCACACGTGGATCGCTGCCGGGATCTTGCCAGAGGCGCCGGACATGCGCCCGTCGGTGACCAGCGCGACCTTGTAGCCACGGTCCTGCAACACCCCGAGGAACGGCGTGAGCTTGTGCAGCTCGGGCATGCCGTTGCAGCGCGGGCCCTGGAAGCGCACCACGGCGACGAAATCACGCTCCAGTTCGCCGGCCTTGAAGGCATCGGCCAGCGACTGCTGGTCGTGGAAAATGCGCGCGGGGGCTTCGACCACCTGGTGCTCCGGGGCAACGGCGGAGACTTTCATCACGCCACGGCCAAGGTTGCCCTCCATGACCCGCAACCCGCCCTCGGCCGAGAACGGCCGTGCCACCGGGCGCAGGATACTTTCGTCCAAACTCTGCAACGGACCCTCGCGCCAGACCAGCTTGCCGTCCTCCAGGAACGGCTCTTGGGTGTAGCGACGCAGACCATGTCCGGCCACGGTATTGACGTCCTCGTGCAGCAGCCCGGCATCGAGCAGCTCGCGGATCAGCAAGCTCATGCCGCCGGCCGCCTGGAAGTGGTTGATATCGGCCTTGCCGTTGGGATACACGTGCGACAGGGTCGGCACCACCTCGGACAGGTCGGCCATGTCCTGCCAGGTGAGCTGGATACCCGCGGCCTGGGCGATGGCTGGAATGTGCAGGGTGTGGTTGGTCGACCCCCCGGTGGCATGCAGCGCGACGATGGAGTTGACCAGCGCCTTCTCGTCGACGATTTCGCCCAAGGGCATGAAGTTGCCGCTGGCCTTGGTCATGCGCGTGACCTGCTGCGCCGCCTCGGCGGTGAGGGCATCGCGCAGCGGCGTGTAGGGGTTCACGAACGAGGCGCCCGGCAGGTGCAGGCCCATCACCTCCATGACCAGTTGGTTGGTGTTGGCGGTGCCGTAGAAGGTGCAGGTGCCGGGACTGTGGTAGGACTTCATCTCCGATTCCAGCAGTTCTTCGCGGCTGGCCTTGCCCTCGGCGTAGCGCTGGCGCACGTCGGCCTTTTCCTTGTTGGAAATGCCCGAGGGCATCGGCCCGCCTGGCACGAAGACGGTCGGCAGATGACCGAAGCGCAGCGCGCCCATCATCAGCCCAGGCACGATCTTGTCGCAGATGCCGAGCATCAGCGCGGCATCGAACATGTTGTGGGAAAGGGCGATGGCCGTGGACATGGCGATCACTTCGCGGCTGGCGATCGCCAGCTCCATGCCTGGCTCGCCCTGGGTGACGCCGTCGCACATGGCCGGCACGCCACCGGCGAACTGACCGACCGAGCCGATCTCGCGCAGGGCCTGTTTGATCTGTTCAGGGAAATGCTGGTAGGGCTGGTGCGCCGAGAGCATGTCGTTGTAGGCCGAGACGATGGCGACGTTGGCCGCGTTCATCATCTTCAGACTCTGCTTGTCCTGGCTGCCGCAGCCGGCCACGCCGTGGGCGAAGTTGGCGCATTGCAGGCTGGCGCGCATCGGTCCTTCGCTGGCCGCGCCGCGAATGAGCTGAAGGTAGCGTTCACGGGTGGCACGGCTGCGTTCGGTCAGCCGGGCGGTGACCTCGAGGATGCGCGGATGCATGTACTGAACTCCAGGCTAGGGTAAGGGCGATCTGAACCGATCTCGGCGCTGGCGGCCATTGCCACCTAGGCTCAAGGCAGGGGCGAAAGGCTCGCCGGGACGCCCGGCTCGATCACTCGTTGTAGATTTACAAAAATATTGCCACTAAAAATGCTTGTTTTCTATCAGGGAGTGAATAATCTTGTAATTCCTATAACAAAACCGTTTCAGTGAGGCTGTCGCGTCTTTGTGCCACAAGCTTCACCCGAACTGCCAGAGGTAATGCCATGACCCTTCGCATCGCGATCAACGGATTCGGCCGCATCGGACGCAACGTCCTTCGCGCACTCTATACCCAAGGCTACCGTCAGGACCTGCAGGTCGTCGCCATCAACGACCTGGGCGACAGCGCCATGAACGCCCACCTGCTCAAGTACGACAGCGTTCACGGCACCTTCGACGCCAGTGTCGAGGCCGACCACGAAAGCATTACGGTCAACGGCGACCGCATCAGCGTGAGCGCCATCCGCAACCCTGCCGAACTGCCCTGGAAAGCCGAAGCCATCGACGTCGTGTTCGAATGCACGGGGCTGTTCACCGAACGCGAAAAAGCCGCTGCGCACCTGAGCGCCGGCGCCGGCAAGGTCATCATCTCGGCACCGGCCAAGGGCGTGGATGCCACCGTGGTGTATGGCGTCAACCACGACGTGCTGCGCGCCTCGCACCAGATCATCTCCAACGCGTCGTGCACCACCAACTGCCTGGCGCCGATCGCCCAGGTGCTGCAACGCGAGTTCGGCATCGAACAGGGCTTGATGACCACTATCCACGCCTACACCAACGACCAGGTACTCACCGACGTCTACCACAGCGATCCGTACCGCGCGCGCTCGGCCACCCAATCGATGATTCCGAGCAAGACCGGCGCCGCCGAGGCCGTGGGCCTGGTGCTGCCGGAGCTGGCTGGCAAGCTCACCGGCATGGCCGTGCGGGTGCCGGTGATCAACGTGTCGCTGGTGGACCTGACCGTCAACCTCAGGCGCGAGGTCTCGGCCGACGACGTCAACGCGCTGTTCCTGGAAGCCAGTCGCCATTCGCGGGTGCTGGGTTACAACAACCTGCCGCTGGTGTCGTGCGACTTCAACCACAACCCGCTGTCGTCGATCTTCGACGCCAACCACACTCGCGCCAACGGGCGCATGCTCAAGGTGCTGGCCTGGTACGACAACGAATGGGGCTTCTCCAACCGCATGCTCGACAACTGCCTGGCACTGTTCAACGCGCGCTGAGCCGCATCACGGGCTGGCACTCAGGCTGTTAGACGCGTCCAAGGCTGGCTCGCGGTCGAGCAGCTTGCTGCGCCAAGCTGGAATAGCGGCGTCTTCTACATCCAGGCGTTTCAGCCACTGGTCCGCAGCCCAGCCCACCAGCCGCAATTCACCATCGTGGGAGCCGCCGTGCAGCGGGCCGACGGTTTCACAGCGGATGCTTTTCAACAGGTGGTTGAGCAAGACGTAAGGCGCCGGGCGCGGGTCTTCGGCGTCGCCGGCCAGGTAGGGATAGGCGCCGGATTGGATGATCGATCCGGCACCGTAGTCATAGAAGGCGAAATGACTCGGGGGCAATTGGGCACGAAGCGCCGAGACGCCTCCGGCGCGCTCCAGACGTGCATGGTCGAGCACGGTCAGCCAACTGACGGTTTTGATGCTGACCGGCTCGAACCCTGGGGTCGTCGTCAACAGAGCGGCCGTGCCGGCGTCCAGCCCCGACATACTCCTGACGACCACTCTTCATCAATAGGTTGCCAGGCAGTTGCAGCAAGTGAGCATGCACAGAAAGCGCTTCGGCGAGATTGAATTCCGCGTGCATAAATTTTTCTCTCAATTGATAAGCGCGAGCAAGAGACCGAGGAAAACGGCCACGCGTAAGAATGAACAGTAGGCTGCCAGCGACCGCCGCAGTCCAGCCCAATTCCTGGACAGGGACGTTTGAAAGTTGTTCTGGCCGACCACAATTACATTCATCCAAACTCATTTGAACCACACGCCTTGGACTGCCACTGATTTGCGCATAACTTTGTAGCTGACGCCTATCAACGGGATCAGGCGGAAACTTCATTTCCACCACCTGTTTGATATTGTCCTGCGTCGGTGGGTTTCTAGGGTCTCTGACAATCACCACATCAGGACGCCGAATCATCCCGCTCCCAGGTACAAAGGGCGGATGCTCGGGATCCTCATCCCAGTACTTACGAATCCATCCCGGAATCCAGCCATGGGGAAGTTGCCCCGTCTGGCTGTCGAGAATCGGCTGCGGTGGCTGCTTGGTCATGTCGTAACTGACCTCGGGCTTGTAGGGGCTGCGCCACGCACACTTGCTTGAGATTGCGCCCGTCACGGCTGATGGCGGGCGCCGCCGAGCAATGACAGACCGCCGAACACAGTACGGTTTTGTCGTTCTGATCGAGCTGAGGCGCGTGCAGGCGAACAGGATTGACGCGCTCGCCCACCGCCGTACCGCCCTGGTCGAGACTAGGCCTGTCGCTCATGCCTCGTCGTCTCGCAGCAGAGCGATGTAGAGCGTCTCGGGGCGGCTGTGAACGCGCGAAACCGTACGACCTTCTGCATCGGTGGTGTCGACCAGGTTCCACCCATCGTCCGACCACAGCCTGACCCTGCGCCCGGCAATGGGCTTACCCGTCATCTGGTCTATCAGTTGAAAGTGCCCGCGATAGCAGTCGGCGAGTCGTCAGAAGCCGCAGGTACGGCTTTTGCCGCTCCGCCGATATTGACGTTCCCGGATCCGCCAATCACTACGCCACCATGACCGCCGCCACTGCCCTGTAACGCAGCAGGTTTGCCATTGATGAACACGGAGGTGGAAAAGCCGGTGCTCAGGGTGTCGCCACAAGCGCACTCATCGTCTTGGCGAGCGGCGGGACGACCGTTGATCAAGACGTTGGGGGAACCGGAAAGAAGCGTGCTGTCGCCATGCACCGGGCACCGGATCGAGTCGCCCTCGCGGGCGGCTGGCTTGCCAGTCATGACAGTTCTCCTCGCTCAGCGCTCGGTCCCAAACGCTCGATGAGTACCGCAAATTCGGCGAAGTGAATGGGCGAAATGCTCCGAGCCGCCTGATAGGCCATGGTGTCTCCCGATCGTCATCGCGTGAGGTTGGAGCCACAAAACTAGGCAGCTCGTTCCTTCAAGACAACGCTTGATCGAGAAACCAGAAAATACCTACTTATAGAAACAATTAGAAACTCAATAGCTGATTATCAACGCAGATTTCTCATATTGAAATCATCCTAGGCTCCAAGGAGGATGGCGCCATGACATTTCCCAGCTTGACCTTTAGCGCGAATGATACGCATCATCAAAAATCCCACTTGGTCAGGTTTTCTCGTGAGTCAGTCCCGCTTCACTGCCCTGTTTCTCAACCAGCGCCTGAGCCTGCTGCGCACGCTCCAGCGCATGGTCGGCAACCCGAGCACGGCTGAAGACCTGGTGCAGGAAACCTACCTGCGGGTCACTCGCGCATTGGGCGAGCGTCCCGTGGAACACCTCGAACCTTTCGTCTTCCAGACCGCGCGCAACCTGGCGCTCGACCACCTGCGCGCACGTCGCGTCCAGGCGCGCACGCTGGTGGACGACGTCTGCGAGCAGGTCCTGCACAATGTCGCCGCGCCGCTGAGCAGCCGCGAAGATGCCCTGCACGCCGAACAACTGCTGGAGCGTCTGAGCCTGAGCCTCGGCCAGCTCAGCGAGCGGCAACAACGCATCTTCATCCTCAGCCGCTTGCAGGGCGCCAGCTACCAGGAAATCGCCGAGCAATTGCAGGTCTCGGCCAGCACGGTGCAGAAGGAACTGAAACTGATCATGGCGATCTGCGTAAGCGTGGCCGAGCGCCTCGCCTGAGCGCTTGCCAGCCCTGGCGCCAGCACCGATCATCTGCAGCAGCCATCGCCCAAGGACATGCCGTGACCGACTCCGCCTCTCGCCCATCGCTCGCCGCGCCAGACGCCCGCGCCCGTGCCCTGGACGAGGCCCAGGACTGGCTGATCCGTCTGCAATGCCCTTGCGCCGAAGACACCGAACACTTCCAGGCCTGGCTGAGCGCCAACGACCATAACGCCCACGCCTACGTGGAGGCCGAAGCGCTATGGAACGGCGCGCAGGTGCGCCGACTCGCCGGCGATCTGCACCAGCGCCGTCGCGCGTCCCTGCGCGGTCGCCTCCGTCGCCACTGGAAACCGCTGGCCACGGCTGCGTTGCTGTTGGTGGGGCTGTTCACCTTCGGCAATCTGCCGGTGCGCCTGCAAGCCGACCACCTGACCCAGGTCGGCGAACGCCAGCGCTTGCAACTGGACGGTGGCGCCCACGTGCTGCTGAACACCGATTCGGCATTCGCCAGTCACGCGCGCGACGGCCAGCAAGTCGCACGCCTGCTACAAGGCGAGGCCTACTTCGAAGTGCCCGGCGGCGACCAGCCGGCGCTGGAGGTCCAGGCTGGTCCGCTGCGTGCGCAGGCACGCGATACCCATTTCGCCGTGCGCTACCTCGACGGCCAGGCGCAGGTGCGGGTACAGCGCGGTGATGTCGACCTGCAGGCCGCCAGCGACCAGCGCATTCGTCTGCGTGCCGGCGACAGCATCGCGGTCGGCCCCGAAGGCTTCGGCCAGCGCCAGCGCGTCGATCCGCAGAAGGACCTGGCCTGGGTCGAGGGTCGTCTGATCTTCGAGAATTGCCCCATGAGCCAGGTGCTCGACGAGTTGCGCCGCTACTACCCCGGCTGGATCATCAATCGCAACCCGCGCCTGGAAACCGTAGCGGTGACTGGCAACTACCGCCTGGACCAGCCGCTGGAGGCGCTGCGGGCGCTGGCGCACATCACTTCAGCGCAGGTGCATGAGTACCCGAACGTGGTGATTCTCAACTGATCGCCACGCTCCCGCGCAGTCCATCCCACTATTTTTTACGCAATCGCGATCCTGGCACGTCTCGTTATAGCCAATGCAACTGATTCTTGTTCAAAAACAAGAACTGCACTCACTCATAACGGTTCGCGCGACAGGGAGCGCTTTCGATGTCCTCAGGTCCAACCCGTCTTCATTCCTCCCCCCAACGCCGGGGGCAGTTGTCCCTATTGACCTTGGCCTTGATCGCCAGTGGCGTCGGCTGCCTGCCTGCGCTGGCCGCCGCGCCCGCCCAGGTCAGCAGCCCACGTAGCGGCGAATACCGCTTCGCCATCGCCCAGCAGCCACTGGTCTCAGCCATCAATGCCTTCAGCCAGACCACCGGCTGGCAGGTCGGCTTTTCCGCCGAACTGGCCCAGGATGTGGCCTCCCCCGGTGCCCAAGGCGCGCTGTCGCCTGAGGCCGCGTTGCGCCAGTTGCTCGCCAATACCGGTCTGGACTTTCGCATCCTCGGCCCCGGCAACGTGGTGCTCGAACGTCAGCGCGCCGGCACGGTGATCGCCTTGCAGCAGATGACCGTCAGCGCCACCCGCAGCGCCCAGGATGCCAGCCAGGTGCCCAGCAGCGTCAGCGTACACACACGCGAACAACTGGACCGGCAGAACGTCGGCGACATCAAGCAACTGGTGCGCTACGAGCCCGGCGTATCGGTGGGCGGCACCGGCCAACGCAGCGGCCTGAACGGTTTCAACATCCGCGGCATCGACGGCGAGCGCATCCTCACCCAGATCGATGGTGTGTCGATCCCCGACAGCTTCTTCTACGGCCCCTACGCCCAGACCCAGCGCAACTACGTCGACCCTGAAATCGTCAAGCGCGTGGAAATCCTGCGTGGCCCGGCCTCGGTGCTCTACGGCAGCAATGCCATCGGCGGCGCGGTGAGCTACTACACCCTGGACGCGGACGACATCATCAAGCCCGGCAAGGACATCGGCGCGCGCCTGAAGACGGGCTACAGCTCCGCCGACGAGAGCTGGCTGACCTCCGCCACCGTCGCCGGCCGCCAGGGCGACGTCGACGGCTTGCTGCACCTGAGCCAGCGCAACGGCCACGAGACCGAGTCCTACGGCAGCCACGGCGGTACGGGCCTGGCCCGGACCGAGGCCAACCCCGAAGACGTGCGCACCACCAACGTGCTGGCCAAGCTGGGCTGGAACTACGCCGACGACGCGCGCCTGGGCCTGACCTACGAGCACTACAAGGACGACCGCGATCAGGACATCCGTAGCGCCGTGGGTGGGCCGTTCATCCCAGGCTTCGGCGCCATGAACAGCTACCGCCTGCGCCAAGGCAACGACACCGTCACCCGCGAACGCGTGGGCATCAACCATGAATTCGGCCTCGACAGCCTGCTGGCAGATCACGTCAAGTGGAGCCTGAACTACCAGATCGCCAAGACCGACCAGCGCACCGACGAGCTGTATTTCGCGTCAGGGCGCCAAGTGGCGCGCGATCGCCAGACCACCTACAAGGACCGCCAGTGGGTGCTCGACGCGCAATTGGACAAGGCCTTCAGCCTCGGCGAGACCGAGCACCTGCTGACCTACGGCACCACCTTCAAGCATGAGAAAGTCACCGGCTCACGCAGCGGTAGCGGCGTCTGCCTGAATATCGGCGGCACCTGCCGCGCCATCGGCCAGGTCAGCACGAACGACGGTCAGGCACGGGTCAGCGACTTCCCCGACCCCACCGTCGACACCTACAGCCTGTTCGCCCAGGATGAGATCCGCTGGAACGACTGGACCTTCCTGCCCGGCGCCCGCTACGACTACACCCGCCTGTCGCCGAAGATGACCGACGAATTCCTGCGCGGCATCCAGGGCAACGGCGCGGCGGCCGCCGGTATCGACGACAGCGACAAAAAGTGGCATCGGGTCTCGCCCAAGTTCGGCAT
The DNA here is from genome assembly GCF_047039205.1 of Pseudomonas sp. SC11. Classification (NCBI taxonomy): domain Bacteria; kingdom Pseudomonadati; phylum Pseudomonadota; class Gammaproteobacteria; order Pseudomonadales; family Pseudomonadaceae; genus Pseudomonas; species Pseudomonas sp. SC11. The sequence goes on from NZ_CP178183.1 coordinate 4,407,244, forward strand.
CACCTATGCCTTCGACGATCACTACACCTGGTACGGCCAGTACGCCGAGGGCTTCCGCACACCGACCGCCAAGGCCATGTACGGCCGCTTCGACAACCCGACATTGGGCTATCGGGTCGAGCCCAACCCGAACCTGGAACCGGAAAAGAGCAAGAGCTACGAGACGGGCCTGCGCGGCCAGTTCGAGGCCGGCCAGTTCGATGTCGCGGTGTTCTACAACAAGTACCGCGACTTCATCAACGAAGACGCTGTGCAGTCGGCCAACCTCGGCTCGACCTTCCAGGCCAACAACATCCGTCACGCCACCATCAAGGGTGCCGAACTCAAGGGCCGTCTGAACCTGGACAGCTTCGGCGCCAGCCAGGGCCTCTACACCCAGGGTTCGCTGGCCTATGCCCATGGCCGCAATGACGACAATGGCCAGCCGCTGAACAGCGTCAACCCGCTCACCGCCGTACTGGGCCTGGGCTACGAGCAGCCGCAGTACGGTGGCCTGCTGAGCTGGACGCTGGTCAAGCGCAAGACCCGGGTCGACGACAGCACCTTCTTCGCCCCGGACGGTACCAGCTCGCAGTTCCGCACCCCAGGCTACGGCGTGCTCGACTTGACCGGCTTCTACAAGGTCACCGACGACGTGACCGTCAACGCAGGCCTGTACAACCTCACCGACAAGAAATACTGGCAGTGGGATGACGTGCGCGGCTACGACGGCCTGGGCGAAGCGGCCGTGACCCAGCCGGCCAACCTCGACCGCCTGACGATGCCCGGTCGCAACTTCGCCATCAATGTGGTGTGGGATATCTGATTCGGGGCTGTTCCTCGTGAGCCCTGCGCGCGCAGTGGCTCACCCGCCCATTTGACCCTCAATGCGAATACGTCCTGACCGCAGGTGAGGTTTTTTTACTGCCCTGCGTCTTCTCTTTCGTCTTTTACCTAGACAGCCTCATTTCCCAAGGATGCCTCCATGACCCAAGCCCCTTCCGAGCGCCCTGCCCTGCGCTCGCAGCGCCTGAACCAGGTGACCCACGCCCCGCATACCGAGCTCGATGCCTTGGTCAAGTCGCATGCGCCGTTCGACAGCCGCGACAGCTTCGCCCGCTTCGTCGTCGCCCAGTACCTGTTCCAGTCCGAACTGCAGGCGCTGTACAACGACCCGGCGCTGATCTCGCTCTTCCCGGACCTCGCCGCCCGCTGCCGGGCCGAACAGGCACGGCTGGATCTGGCAGACTTGAATACCGCTGTGCCGTCACCCGTTCCCGGCGCCGTGACCGCGCCGACGCTGGGCCAGGCGCTGGGCTGGATCTTCGTCTCCGAAGGCTCCAAACTGGGCGCCGCGTTCCTGATCAAGCGCGCGCAGGCGTTGGGCCTGTCCGACAGCTTCGGTGCCCGCCATCTGGGCGAACCTGAAGGTGGCCGGGCCGAGGGCTGGAAACAGTTCACCCGCACGCTGGACGGCTTGCAGTTGTCGCCAGAACAGGACGCCGCCGCCGAGCACGCCGCCGTGGCAGCCTTCGAGCGCTTTACCGAGCTGCTCAGGCACGCCTATGCCACCGATGCCGCGCTGGCTTGAAATGCCTTTGCCGGCCACCCTTCCGGTGGCCGTATCGCCTTGCAGTGAGACCATGACGACCCGACTTGCCCGCTCCCGAGTGTCACGCCTGCTGTATGCGCTTCTGGCCTATGTCAGCCTCGGGATAGGCCTGGTCGCCATCGTGATACCCGGCCTGCCCACCACCGAGTTCATCCTCCTCGCCGCCTGGGCCGCGACCCGCAGCTCGCCCCGCTTGGCAGCGTGGCTGGACAACCATCGGCTGTTCGGACCGATCCTGTGGAACTGGCGCAATGGCAAGGTCATCCAGCGCCGCGCCAAGATCAGCGCCACCCTCAGCATGCTGTTGTGCGCCAGCCTGATGCTGATCGTGCTCGAGCACCGCTGGCCGGTGTTCCTGGCCATCGCCGGCATGACCCTGGGCAACCTGTGGATCTGGTCGCGTCCAGAGCATCCCACTGCGCCACTTCCCGCCGAACTGCAACGCTGACATTGCATCGACGCGCCGGATGTACTGCAATGACTCCCAGCACGGAGGATCCTGCATGCATCAGATGCTCGACACCATCGCCCAAGCACTCGACCTGGACAGCAGCGCCCTGCGTTGGCACGGCATCGGCGCGCTGCCCTCGACCTTCGCCGTCACCGACCTGGCCGCCGCCAGTGTGGCAGCCGCTGGCTTGGCCCTGGCCAGGCTGCTGCAACAACAGACCGACCAATGCCCGTTGGTCAGCGTCGACCGGCGCCTGGCTTCGTTCTGGTTCGCCACCAGCCTGCGTCCCCACGGCTGGCAGACACCGCCGTTGTGGGACGCCATCGCGGGCGACTACCCCACCCGTGACGGCTGGATTCGCCTGCACACCAACGCCGCCCATCACCGTCAGGCGGCACTGGCTGTGCTGGGCACCCCCGCCGAACGCCAGGCCGTCGCCGCCGAGGTCGCGCGCTGGGATGCCGAAGCGCTGGAAAGCGCCGTGGTCCAGGCCGGCGGCTGCGCGGCGAAGATGCGCAGTTGGGCGCAGTGGTGCGCGCATCCCCAGGGCCTGGCCGTCAACCAGGAGCCGCTGGTGCTGCGCGAAGGCTTCGAAGCCGGCCCGATCCTGACCTGGCAGGGCACACCGACGCGTCCGTTGGCAGGGCTCAAGGTACTCGACCTGACCCGCATCATCGCCGGCCCCACGGCCAGCCGCCTGCTGGCCGGCTTCGGCGCCCAGGTCCTGCGTATCGACCCGCCAGCCTGGGAAGAGCCCTCGCTGGTCGCTGAGGTCACCCTCGGCAAGCGCTGCGCGCGTCTGGACTTGCACGCCCCCGCAGACCGCGAGACGTTCGCTGCCCTGCTTGCCGACGCCGACGTCCTGCTGCATGGCTATCGCGCCGATGCTCTGGAGCGTCTGGGCTTCGGCGCGCGGTATCGGCGCCGGCTCAACCCCGGCCTGATCGACGTCAGCCTCAATGCCTACGGCTGGAGCGGGCCGTGGCAGGATCGTCGGGGTTTCGACAGCCTGGTGCAGATGAGTAGCGGTATCGCCCGTGAAGGCATGCGCTGGCAGCAGGCGGAAAAACCCATACCGCTGCCAGTGCAGGCGCTCGACCACGCCACCGGTTACCTGATGGCCGCCGAAGCGATTCGGGGCCTGCAACAGCGCCTGCACAGCGGCGCCGGGTGCCGCGCGCGCCTGTCGTTGGCGCGCACCGCCGCCTTGCTGGTCGAGCACGGCACGGTCGGCGAAGACCTGCCGCTGGCCGAAGAAAGCGCCGACGATCTCGATCCCCACCTGGAGCAAACGCCCTGGGGCGTGGCGCAGCGGCTCAAGGGTCCGTTGAGAGTGGGCTGCGCGCAGTTGGAGTGGGCACTGGGCGCCAGCGAGCTGGGTTCGGCCCGCCCGGCCTGGTGACCGTCACAGGGCGGGACGCTAAAGACTCAGCAGCCCCACGGAAAGCGCCCAGGCCGCCACCCCGGCGCCCAGCAGCACCACGGCGAAGATCAGCGTCTCCCATCGGCTGAACAGCGCCCGGCCCTGCTCTCGGCGAGCCCGTGCGAACAGGATTGCCCCAGGGGCATACAGCAGCGCCGAGAGCAGCAGGTACTTGGCGCCACCGGCGTACAGCAACCACAGCGCATACACCAGGGCCAGCAGACTAATCATCAGGTCCTTGCGCCGCGCGGCCGACTGCCCGGCATAACCCTCGCCGCACCAGGCCAACTTCACGGCATAGGCGGCCGACCAGAAGTACGGCATCAGGATCATCGACGAGGCGAGGTAGATCAGGCTGGTGTAGGTGCCAGCAGAAAACAGCGTGATCAATAGGAAACCCTGGATCATGCCATTGGTCAGCCACAGCGCATTGGCCGGCACCTGGTTGGCGTTCTCCTTGGCGAGAAAACGCGGCATCGTGCCGTCACGGGCCGTGGCAAACAGGATCTCGGCACAGAGCAACGCCCACGACAGCAAGGCGCCGAGCAGCGACACCGCCAGGCCGACGCTGATCAGCAGCGCGCCCCAGGGGCCTACCAGGTGTTCCAGTACCGAAGCCAACGACGGGTTCGGCAATCCTGCCAACTGGCCACGACTCATCACCCCCAGCGACAGCACATTGACTAGCACCAACAGCGCCAACACGCCGAGAAAACCGATCAACGTCGCCCTGCCGACATCCGAGCGACGCCGCGCGCGCCCGGAATAGACGCTGGCGCCCTCGATGCCGATGAACACGAACACCGTCACCAGCATCATGCTGCGCACCTGCTCCAGCACGCTGCCCAACTGCGGCGTATCCAGGCCCCAGACATCGCGGGTGAAGACATCGGCGCGAAAAGCGCAAGCGGCGATGACGATGAAGATCAGCAGCGGCACGACCTTCGCCACGGTCGTGACCAGGTTGATGAACGCCGCCTCCTTGATGCCGCGCAGCACCAAGAGGTGCACGCTCCAGAGCAACAGTGAGGCACAGCCGATGGCCAGGGGCGTATTGCCTTCGCCGAACAACGGAACGTAGAACCCCAGCGTGCTGAACAGCAGGACGAAATAGCCGACATTGCCCATCCAGGCACTGATCCAATAGCCCCAAGCCGAGCAGAAACCCAGATAGTCGCCGAACCCGGCCTTGGCGTAGGCATACACGCCCGAGTCGAGTGTCGGCTTGCGATTGGCCAGGGTCTGGAACACGAACGCGAGCGCCAGCATGCCCACGGCGGTGATCGACCAACCGATCAGCACCGCGCCCACTTCGGCACGGGCGGCCATGTTCTGCGGCAGCGAAAAGATACCGCCGCCGATCATCGACCCCACGACCAAGGCGACGAGCGCGCCCAGGCCCAGTTTGTGTCCTTGCTCGCCCATCAAGGAGCACCCTCACCGTGCGCACGGCAGTTGAACGGTCGAATTGAAGCGTGAGATTTCATGACAGTCATATCAACTAAAACCATTAAATTTAAATGACTCATAACGGATCTGTCTATCGGTGAGCGCTTATCCAGAAGCCGAGTGCCAAACGTTTCACATCCTGAGCACTTATCGCCTTTGAAGACGAGAAAAATGGGCGAAGCCCCAGGAAACGACTAGGTTGAAAGTTCGCTTGGCAAACGCGGTGTTTTTCTGGCGGCCGACCTCAAAGCCTTGTGGCACATGGCCTTCATGCAGAGGGATGGATCGCTTTCGTCTTCAATTTCGAACTAGCGAGCGGGAAGTTTCTGACGACGAATCCTCAACGACTGATCCAAATCAGCGAATGTCGAACGCGTCGGATTTATTCTTTCAGCAACTTCCTCCTGACGTGGAGTCGTTAAATGTCTGATGCTCCCGGAAAACTCAAACTTGGTGCATTAGTTGCCCTCGTAGTGGGTTCGATGATCGGCGGCGGTATCTTCTCGCTGCCGCAGAACATGGCCGCCAGCGCCGGGGTCGGCGCGGTGCTGATCGGCTGGGCAATCACCGCCGTGGGCATGCTCACCCTCGCCTTCGTGTTCCAGACCCTGGCCAACCGCAAGCCCGACCTGGACGGCGGCGTCTACGCCTACGCCAAGGCCGGGTTCGGCAACTACATGGGCTTCTCTTCGGCCTGGGGCTACTGGATCAGCGCCTGGCTAGGCAATGTCGGCTATTTCGTCCTGCTGTTCAGCACCTTGGGCTATTTCTTCCCGATCTTCGGCCAGGGCAACACGCCAGCGGCCATCGTCGGCGCCTCGCTGTTGTTGTGGGGCGTGCACTTTCTGGTGCTGCGCGGCATCAGGGAGGCGGCGTTCATCAACTTGGTCACCACGGTGGCCAAGGTGGTGCCGTTGCTGCTGTTCGCCTTGATCTGTCTGTTCGCCTTCAAGCTCGACGTGTTCACCGCCGACATCTGGGGACTGGGCTCACCCGACCTGGGCGGGGTGATGAGCCAGGTGCGCAACATGATGCTGGTGACCGTATGGGTGTTCATCGGCATCGAAGGCGCGAGCATCTTTTCCTCACGGGCGCAAAAACGCGCCGACGTGGGCAAGGCCACGGTCATCGGCTTCGTCACCGTGCTGCTGTTCCTGGTGCTGGTGAACGTGCTGTCGATGGGCGTGATGACCCAACCGGAACTGGCCAGATTGCAAAACCCATCGATGGCCGCCGTGCTCGAACACGTCGTCGGTCACTGGGGGGCGCTGTTGATCAGTGTCGGCCTGATCATTTCGCTGCTGGGGGCGCTGCTGTCGTGGGTGCTGCTGTGTGCGGAAATCATGTTCGCGGCCGCCAAGGACCACACCATGCCGGCGTTCCTGCGCCGTGAGAACGCCAACCATGTGCCGGCCAATGCCCTGTGGCTGACCAACGCCATGGTGCAGATCTTCCTGGTCATCACCCTGTTTTCCAACAGCACCTACCTGTCGCTGATCTACCTCGCCACCTCGATGATCCTGGTGCCCTACCTGTGGTCGGCGGCCTATGCGGTACTGCTGGCGGTGCGCGGGGAAACCTACGCGCAGGCCCTCGCCGAACGACGCAAGGACCTGGCCATCGGCACCATCGCCCTGCTTTACGCCATCTGGCTGCTGTACGCCGGCGGCGTGAAGTACCTGCTGCTGTCGGCATTGCTCTACGCACCGGGCGCGATCCTGTTCGCCAAGGCCCGGCACGAAGTGGGCCAACCCATTTTCAGCCGCCTGGAAAAACTGATCTTCGCCGCCGTGGTCCTGGGCGCCCTGCTGGCAGCCTACGGCCTGTACGACGGCTTCCTGCCCCTGTGAATCACCTCTTGCTGGAGGAACACCTCATGTCCGCGGACAAAGCGAAATACGGCGTCCATTCAGAAGCCGGCAAACTGCGCAAAGTGATGGTCTGTGCACCGGGGCTGGCGCACAAGCGGCTGACCCCAAGCAACTGCGACGAACTGCTGTTCGACGATGTGATCTGGGTCGACCAGGCCAAGCGCGACCATTTCGACTTCGTCACCAAGATGCGCGAGCGCGGCGTCGAGGTGCTGGAGATGCACAACCTGCTGACCGACATCGTGCAGGACAAGGCGGCGCTGGCCTGGATCCTCGACCGCAAGATTTCGCCGGACACCGTCGGCGTCGGCCTCACCAACGAAGTGCGCAGTTGGCTGGAGGGCCTGGAGCCGCGCCACCTGGCCGAATTCCTGATCGGCGGCGTGGCCGGCCAGGACCTGCCGCAGAGCGAAGGCGCGGCAGTGGTGAAGATGTACAACGACTACCTGGGCCATTCCAGCTTCATCCTGCCGCCGCTGCCCAACACCCAGTTCACCCGCGACACCACCTGCTGGATCTACGGCGGCGTCACGCTCAACCCCATGTACTGGCCGGCGCGCCGCCAGGAGACCCTGCTGGCCACGGCCATCTACCGCTTCCACCCACAGTTCACCCAGGCCGACTTCCAGGTCTGGTACGGCGACCCTGACAAGGAGCATGGCCAGTCCACCCTCGAGGGCGGCGACGTGATGCCGATCGGCAACGGCGTCGTGCTGATCGGCATGGGCGAGCGCACTTCGCGCCAGGCCATCGGCCAGTTGGCGCAGAGCTTGTTCGCCAAGGGCGCGGTGGAAAAAGTCATCGTCGCCGGCCTGCCCAAGTCGCGCGCAGCGATGCACCTGGACACGGTGTTCAGCTTCTGCGACCGCGACCTGGTCACGGTCTTCCCGGAGGTGGTCAGCGAAATCGTGCCGTTCATCATTCGCCCCGACGAGAGCAAGCCCTACGGCATGGACGTACGCCGGGAACATAAATCGTTCATCGACGTGGTCGGCGAACACCTGGGGGTGAAACTGCGAGTCGTGGAAACCGGTGGCAACAGCTTCGCCGCCGAGCGCGAGCAGTGGGACGACGGCAACAACGTGGTGGCCCTGGAGCCCGGCGTGGTCATCGGCTACGACCGCAACACCTACACCAACACCTTGCTGCGCAAGGCCGGCGTGGAAGTGATCACCATCAGCGCCGGCGAACTGGGCCGGGGTCGCGGCGGCGGCCACTGCATGACCTGCCCGATCGTGCGCGACCCGATCGACTACTGAGAGCCGTCATTCCCGGCCACACGAGCCTACCGAACCCAAGGAGACACCGTCATGGCGTTCAACATGCGTAACCGCAACCTGCTCAGCCTCGAACACCACAGCACCCGCGAACTCAAGTACCTGCTGGACCTGTCGCGCGACCTCAAGCGTGCCAAGTACACCGGCACCGAGCAGCAGCACCTGAAGGGCCGCAACATCGCGCTGATCTTCGAGAAGACCTCCACCCGCACCCGCTGCGCCTTCGAGGTCGCCGCCTATGACCAAGGCGCCAACGTCACCTACATCGATCCCAACTCCTCGCAGATCGGCCACAAGGAAAGCATGAAGGACACCGCCCGCGTGCTCGGGCGCATGTACCACGCCATCGAGTACCGCGGCTTCAAGCAGGAGATCGTCGAGGAGCTGGCCACATTCGCCGGCGTTCCGGTGTTCAACGGCCTGACCGACGAATACCACCCCACGCAGATGATCGCCGACGTGCTGACCATGCGCGAGCACAGCGACAAGCCGCTGCACGACATCAGCTATGCCTACCTGGGCGATGCGCGCAACAACATGGGTAACTCGCTGCTGCTGATCGGCGCCAAGCTCGGCATGGATGTGCGCATCGCCGCGCCCAAGGACCTCTGGCCCCACGACGATCTGGTGCAACGCTGCAAGCAGTACGCCGAAGAAAGCGGCGCACGCCTCACCCTGACCGAAGATCCGCGCGCGGCCGTCAAGGGCGTGGACTTCATCCACACCGACGTGTGGGTGTCGATGGGCGAGCCGATCGAAGCCTGGGGCGAGCGCATCACGCTGCTCAAGCCTTATCAGGTCAACGCTGCGCTGATGCAGGCCAGCGGCAACCCGCGGACCAAATTCATGCACTGCCTGCCCGCCTTCCATAACTGCGAGACCAAGGTCGGCAAGCAGATCGCCGCGCAGTACCCGGAGTTGACCAACGGCATCGAGGTGACCGACGACGTGTTCGAGTCCCCGGCCTGCATCGCCTTCGAACAGGCCGAGAACCGCATGCACACGATCAAAGCGATCCTGGTCTCGACCCTCGCCGATCTTTGAGCGTCAAGCTGCGAGCCTCAGCCCGACCGCGCGTCTACTGGCCGCTCGACGCTCACCGCTCGCAGTGGTATCCCAAAGGAGATTCCCCATGCGTATCGTGGTTGCACTGGGCGGCAACGCCCTGCTTCGCCGCGGCGAACCGATGACCGCTGACAATCAGCGCGCCAACATTCGTACCGCTGCCGAGCGTATCGCCCGCATCCATCCGGGCAACGAGCTGGTCATCGCCCACGGCAACGGCCCGCAGGTTGGCCTGCTGTCGCTCCAGGGCCAGGCCTACAAGCCTGACGAGGCCTATCCGCTGGACGTGCTGGGCGCTGAGACCGAAGGCATGATCGGCTACATGATCGAGCAGGAATTGGGCAACCTGCTCGACTTCGAGGTGCCCTTCGCCACCCTGCTCACCCAGGTCGAAGTCGATGCCGACGACCCGGCCTTCAAGGACCCGACCAAGTTCATCGGACCGGTCTACGAGCGGCAGGAAGCCGAGCGCCTGGCGCAGGAAAAGGGCTGGGTGGTCAAGGCCGATGGCGACAAGTACCGCCGCGTGGTCGCCAGCCCCAAACCCAAGCGTATCTTCGAAATCCGCCCGATCAAATGGCTGCTGGAAAAGCGCACACTGGTGATCTGTGCCGGGGGTGGCGGCATTCCGACGATGTACGATGCCCATGGACGACTCAAGGGCATCGAGGCGGTGATCGACAAGGACCTGTGTTCCGCGCTGCTGGCCGAGCAGCTCGACGCCGACCTGTTGATCATCGCCACCGACGTCGATGCCGCTTATGTGGACTTCGGCAAGCCGACGCAAACCGCCATCGCCCAGGCGCACCCGGACGCGCTGGACACGCTCGGTTTCGCCGCCGGCTCCATGGGCCCCAAGGTCCAAGCCGCCTGCGAGTTCGCCCGCAATACCGGCAAGGTCGCAGTCATCAGCTCGCTGGAGAACATCGAGGACATCGTCAAAGGCACCGCCGGTACACGCATATCGACCGGCCTGCCCGGGATCAGCTACCGTTGAACGCAGTTGGCCGGTGCGCCCCACCGGCCGTTTTCGATTTACAGGAGGACGCCCCATGGCCCAGTTCCATCCTGGTCACGTGCACATCGAGCGCGTCGCGCTCAACAGCCACGACCACAGCTACGACCTCGCCATCGAGTACGAGGCCACCCAGGACCCCAAGGAAGGGCACGGCATCCAGTTCCACATGCATGGCAGCATCGAAGGCAAACCGGTGGACGAACGCTTCTTCCTGGCCAAGGACCAGGTCCTGCCGAGCTTTCTCATGCAACTCACGCGCAGGGCGCAGGCACACCTTCCGGCGCCGAAGAAGTTCGAGAGCCTGAACTCGCCGCACAAACTCTACGACCACATGTTCGAAGACATCCGCCAGACGCTGGCGGTGAAGTCCGGCGATCCGATCAAGCCTGAACATTTGCAGTGACCCCAGCGCCCACCATGCACCGTTCGTGTGGGCGCGCCAGGCATCTCGAGGCATACTGCTGCGTCTCGTCCCAAGACCGCTCGCCCCCATGCGCATCCACGTCAGCTTCATCGACCGCGTCGGTATCACCCAGGAAGTCCTGGCCCTGCTCGGTGCCCGTCACCTCAACCTCGATGCGGTGGAGATGGTTCCGCCCAACGTCTACATCGACGCACCGACCCTGAGCCCTGCCGTGCTCGAAGAGCTGCACGATGCGCTGTTCGAGGTGCACGGCGTGCAGGCGGTGGAGGTAGTGGACATCTTGCCCGGCCAGCGCCGTCACCTGCAGCTCGATGCCCTGCTGGCGGCCATGAGTGATCCGGTGCTGGCCGTGGACAGCGCCGGTAAGGTGCTGCTGGCCAACCCGGCACTGATCGCCCTGTGCGGGCGCGAATCGGCCGGCCGCTCGGTGGGCGAGCTGTTCGGCGACGACAACCTGCTCCAGGCCCTGCTGGACAACAACTTCCACCTGCCCATGCGCGAAATGCAGCTCAATGGCCAGAGCCTGCTGCTCGACGCCACACCGATCACCCAGGCCGGTGGCCTGCTCACGCTGTATCCGCCGAACCGCATGGGTGAGCGCCTGTCGGCGCTGCGGCACGACCGCGCCGAAGGCTTCGATGCACTGCTCGGCGAGTCGCCGGTCATCCGCACCCTCAAAGCCCGCGGCCTGCGCGTGGCGACCTTGGATGCGCCGCTGCTGGTGCATGGCGAAACCGGCACCGGCAAGGAACTGGTGGCCCGCGCCTGCCATGCGTTGAGCAGCCGCCAGGCCGCGCCATTCCTGGCACTCAACTGCGCCGCGCTGCCCGAGAGTCTGGCCGAGAGCGAGCTGTTCGGCTATGCCCCCGGCGCCTTCACCGGCGCCCAGCGCGGCGGCAAGCCCGGTCTGATGGAGCTGGCCAACAAAGGCACGGTGTTCCTCGACGAGATCGGCGAAATGTCGCCGTACCTGCAAGCCAAGCTGCTGCGTTTTCTCAGTGACGGCAGCTTCCGCCGGGTTGGCGGCGACCGTGAGGTCAAGGTCGACGTGCGCATCATCAGCGCCACCCACCGCGACCTGGAGCGCATGGTCGCTGAAGGCAGCTTCCGCGAAGACCTGTTCTATCGGCTGAACGTGCTCAACCTGCAAGTGCCGCCCTTGCGCGACCGCGGGCAGGACATCCTGATGCTGGCCCACTACTTCATGCAGCAGGCTTGCACCCAGATCCAGCGCCCGCCCTGCCGCCTGGCGCCCGCCACCCACCAGGCGCTGCTGGCCAACCCCTGGCCGGGCAACGTGCGCCAGTTGCAGAACGTGATTTTCCGCGCCGCCGCCATTTGCGAAAGCCACTTGGTGGACATTGGCGATCTGGACATTGCTGGCACGTCGGTCGCGCGCGGGCAGGATGGCGAAGTGGCTAGCCTGGAACAGGCCGTCGGCGATTTCGAGCGCAGTTTGCTGCAACGGCTCTATGCCAGCTACCCCTCGACGCGCCAACTCGCCGCGCGGCTGCATACCTCGCATACCGCCATTGCGCAGCGCTTGCGCAAGTACGGCATCTCTGGAAAGTCCTGAGGCCGACCACAGCCGTACTGATTTCAATACACCGTAATGAAATCAGTACAAACCCTGTTGCGCTTGTCTTTGCAAAGGTTTGATTGGTCGATCTTTTGTTCCCACTTTTGCGCCGTAGCGTTTTCATTCCATCTCCACGCTCCCCCGCACCCACAAAAAGCCCCCAACCCATTGAATTGAAGGGCTTCCATTCGAGTGGCCGCATTATTGCTAGGTGAAATCCCATCTCAAGAGCGCGGAACCACCGCGCCCATCGACCCCTGCGTTACGAGGATTTCCCATGAGCGAGTTGCGTTTCACCGAAGATCACGAATGGCTGCGCGTCGAAGCGGACGGCAGCGTCACCGTCGGCATTACCGCCTACGCCCAGAACGCCCTGGGCGATGTGGTCTTCGTGCAACTGCCGGAGCTGCAGCACTACGACAAAGGTGCCGAAGCCGCCACCGTCGAATCGGTCAAAGCCGCCAGCGGTGTGTACATGCCGCTCACTGGCGCAGTGGTCGCCGTCAACGAAGACCTCAACGACAGCCCGGAACAGGTCAACGAAGACCCACTGGGCCAAGGCTGGTTCTTCCGCTTCGTGCCCGCCGACATGGCTGAAGTGGCCACCCTGCTCGACCAGGACGCCTACGACCGCCTGCTCAACGCCAACGCCGACGCCTGAGGATCACCACCATGACCAGCAACCTCGGCACCGCCAACGAATTCATCGCCCGCCACATCGGCCCGAATAGCGCCGACGAACAGGGCATGCTGCACACCCTGGGCTTCGATTCGCTCGAAGCCATGACCGCTGCGGTCATTCCCGAAAGCATCAAGGGCACCAGCGTGCTCGGTCATGCCGATGGCCAAAGCGAAGCCGACGCGCTCGCGGCCCTCAAGACCATCGCTGCACGCAATGTGCTGTTCAAGAGCTTCATCGGCCAGGGCTACTACGGCACCCACACGCCGGCGCCGATCCTGCGCAACTTGCTGGAAAACCCGGCCTGGTACACCGCCTACACCCCCTATCAGCCGGAAATTTCCCAGGGTCGCCTGGAGGCGCTGCTGAACTTCCAGACGCTGATCAGCGACCTGACCGGTTTGCCGATCGCCAACGCCTCGCTGCTCGACGAAGCCACCGCTGCGGCCGAGGCCATGACCTTCTGCAAGCGGCTGTCGAAGAACAAGGCCAGCAATGCCTTCTTCGCCTCCGTGCATTGCCATCCGCAGACCCTCGATGTGCTGCGCACCCGCGCAGAGCCGCTGGGCATCGAAGTGGTGGTGGGCGATGAGTTCGCGCTGCAGGACACCAGCGCCTACTTCGGTGCGCTGCTGCAGTACCCGGCCAGCCATGGTGCAGTGTTCGACTACCGCGAAGTGGTCCAACGCCTGCACGACGGCAACGCGTTGGTGGCGGTAGCCGCCGACCTGCTGGCCCTGACCCTGCTCACCCCGCCGGGCGACTTCGGTGCCGACGTGGCCATCGGCAGCGCCCAGCGCTTCGGCGTGCCGCTGGGCTTTGGCGGTCCACACGCGGCGTACTTCGCCACTCGCGACGCGTTCAAGCGCGACATGCCGGGCCGCCTGGTCGGCGTGTCGATCGACCGCTTCGGCAAAACCGCCCTGCGCCTGGCCATGCAGACCCGCGAGCAGCACATCCGTCGCGAGAAGGCCACCAGCAACATCTGCACCGCCCAGGTGCTGTTGGCCAACATCGCCAGCATGTACGCCGTCTATCACGGCCCCGCCGGCCTCAAGCGCATCGCCGAACGCACGCATACGCTGACTGTCGTGCTCGCTGCCGGCCTCGACAGCCTCGGCGTCTCGGTGCTCAACAGCACCTGCTTCGACACCCTGACCCTGAACACCGGCGCGGCCACCGCCGCGCTACACGAAAAAGCCCGGGCACAGCGCTTCAACCTGCGCCAGATCGACGCCACGCACGTGGGCCTGTCGTTGGACGAAACCAGCACCCAAGCCGATGTCGAAGCGCTGTGGGGGCTGTTCGCCGAAGGCCGTCGCCTGCCCGACTTCAACGCCCTGGCCGCAGCCCCCGTCTCTCGCCTGCCGCAGGCCCTGCTGCGCCGCTCGGGCTACCTCGAACACCCGGTATTCAACCGCTACCACAGCGAAACCGAGTTGATGCGCTACCTGCGCCGCCTGGCCGACAAGGACCTGGCCCTGGACCGCAGCATGATCCCGCTGGGCTCGTGCACCATGAAACTCAACGCGGCCAGCGAAATGATGCCGGTGACCTGGGCCGAATTCGGCAACCTGCACCCGTTCGCCCCGGCCAGCCAGAGCCAGGGTTACCAGCAACTGACCGATGAATTGCAGGCCATGCTCTGCGCTGCCACCGGCTACGACGCGGTATCGCTACAGCCCAATGCCGGCTCGCAGGGCGAGTATGCCGGCCTGCTGGCAATTCGCGCCTATCACCGAAGCCGCGGCGACAGCCACCGCGACATCTGCCTGATCCCCTCCTCGGCCCACGGCACCAACCCGGCCACGGCCCACATGGCCGGCATGCGCGTGGTGGTGACTGCCTGTGACGCGCGCGGCAACGTCGATGTCGACGATCTGCGGGCCAAGGCCAGCCAGCACCGCGAGCACCTCGCCGCACTGATGATCACCTACCCGTCGACCCACGGCGTGTTCGAAGAAGCCATCGGTGAGATCTGCGCGCTGATCCACGACAACGGTGGCCAGGTGTACATCGATGGCGCCAACATGAATGCCATGGTCGGGCTGTGCGCCCCAGGCAAGTTCGGCGGCGATGTCTCGCACCTGAACCTGCACAAGACCTTCTGCATCCCCCACGGCGGTGGCGGGCCGGGCGTCGGGCCGATCGGCGTCAAATCCCACCTGGCACCGTTCCTGCCCGGCCATGCGGCGCTGGAGAACACTACTGGGGCGGTCTGCGCTGCGCCGTTCGGCAGCGCCAGCATCCTGCCCATTACCTGGATGTACATCCGCATGATGGGCGGGGCGGGGCTCAAGCGCGCTTCGCAGATGGCCATTCTCAACGCCAACTACATCGCCCGCCGTCTGGAAGAGCACTATCCGGTGCTGTACAGCGGCAGCAATGGCCTGGTGGCCCACGAATGCATCCTCGACCTGCGCCCGCTCAAGGACTCCAGCGGCATCAGCGTCGATGATGTGGCCAAGCGCCTGATCGACTTCGGTTTCCATGCCCCGACCATGTCCTTCCCGGTGGCCGGCACGCTGATGATCGAGCCGACCGAGAGCGAGTCGCGCCAGGAACTGGACCGCTTCTGCGAAGCGATGATCCAGATCCGCGAAGAGATTCGCGCGGTAGAGAACGGCAGCCTGGACAGGGACGACAACCCGCTGAAGAACGCCCCGCACACCGCAGCCGAGTTGGTCGGGGACTGGGCACACGGCTACAGCCGCGAGCAAGCGGTGTATCCGGTACCCAGCCTGATGGACAACAAGTACTGGCCGCCGGTGGGTCGCGTCGACAACGTCTACGGCGACCGCAACCTGGTCTGCGCCTGCCCGTCGATCGAAAGCTATCAGGACGTCTGAGGCCGCCAACGTCGCAGCCTTAGCAAGGCCTGCGCGCGAATGCCACTTGCCGCTCGCGCGCAGGGCTGGACCACATTCCAAGGAGTCATCGATGTCCGCCACACTGCTCAAGACCCCGCTGCACGCCCTTCACCTGGAACTGGGCGCACGCATGGTGCCGTTCGCCGGCTACGACATGCCCGTGCAGTACCCGCTGGGCGTACTCAAGGAACACCTGCACACCCGCAGCCAGGCGGGATTGTTCGACGTCTCGCACATGGGCCAGATCCTGCTGCACGGGCCTGAGGCGGCGACCGCTTTGGAAAGCCTGGTGCCGGTGGATATCGTCGACCTGCCGGTAGGCACCCAGCGCTATGCGCTGTTCACCGACGAACAGGGCGGCATCCTCGATGACCTGATGGTCGCCAATCTCGGCGACGACACGCTCTTTCTGGTGGTCAACGCCGCCTGCAAGGAGCAGGACCTGGCCCATCTGCGCGAGCATCTGGGCGCCCGCTGCGAGGTGCAACCGCTGTTCGAGACGCGCGCCCTGCTGGCACTGCAAGGCCCGGCAGCGGCCTCGGTGCTGCAGCGCCTGGCACCTGAAGTGGCGCAGATGACCTTCATGCAGGTGCGGCGCGTGACGCTGCTCGAGGCGGATTGCCTGATCAGTCGCTCTGGCTACACCGGCGAAGACGGCTACGAGATCTCGGTACCCACGGCGCACGCCGAAGCCTTGGCGCGGCGCCTGCTGGCCGAACCGGAGGTACAACCCATCGGCCTCGGCGCCCGCGACTCGCTGCGCCTGGAAGCCGGGCTGTGCCTGTATGGACACGACATGGACCCTGACACCACCGCAGTGCAAGCCAGCTTGTGGTGGGCCGTGTCCAAGGCCCGTCGCGCCGACGGCGCGCGTGCGGGCGGTTTCCCAGGCGCTGAGCGGGTGTTCGAGCAGCAGCGTGAGGGCGTGGCCCGCAAGCGCGTCGGCCTGCTGCCACAGGAGCGCACCCCGGTTCGAGAAGGTGCCGACATCGTCGATGGCACCGGCAAGACGGTCGGAAGGGTGTCCAGTGGTGGCTTCGGACCGACATTGAATGCGCCTGTGGCGATGGGGTATGTCGATAGCGAACACAGTGCATTGGAAACGCCGCTGTTCGCCGTGGT
Organism: Pseudomonas sp. SC11; assembly: GCF_047039205.1. Classification (NCBI taxonomy): domain Bacteria; kingdom Pseudomonadati; phylum Pseudomonadota; class Gammaproteobacteria; order Pseudomonadales; family Pseudomonadaceae; genus Pseudomonas; species Pseudomonas sp. SC11. Next base: position 4,424,063 of record NZ_CP178183.1, read on the forward strand.
GCGGGGCAAACAAGTTGCCTTGAAGGTCAGCAAAATGCCTTTCGTTGTACCGCGTTACTACCGAGGTTGAAGGTAATTCATTAAGCGCTCGCTTATTCGATTGCGAACCCATTTAATAACTTTCGAACATGGCGCCAGCCCAGGCGCCATGCTGTTTGCGACCATTGTGTCGGTAATCGGCAAAAGCCTGATCTGGAGGCGATTCGGGGCTTGTTTTTGTCGCGAGAGTTGGCGTAGAGTCGGCTCACTGTGTTTGCATGGGTCGCAACAGTTCGTGACCTGGGCCAGTAGCCGAATTTTGCTACAACCCGTCTGACGTCTCTTACTTTCCTGCAACCCAGCCCAGTACTCTTTCGTCCTTCCAAAACGAAAGAAACTGAAATCACTATCTAAAGATTCATAGGAAGCAAGAAAATGGCTGAGCGTCAGAACGGTACCGTCAAGTGGTTCAATGACGAGAAAGGTTACGGCTTCATTACCCCCGAAAGCGGTGCGGATCTGTTCGTTCACTTCCGCGCGATCGAAGGCAATGGCTTCAAGAGCCTGAAAGAAGGCCAGAAGGTCACCTTCGAAGCCGTGCAAGGCCAGAAGGGCATGCAAGCTGACAAGGTTCAGGTTGCAGAGTAAGCCGATCCGGCTTCGAAAAAGCCCCTGCCAAGTGCAGGGGCTTTTTTTTAACCGTAGAATGGCGGCTTCGTCTTTCGGAGCCACCGTGCATGACCAAGCCCTTGCTCACTCCACAGGGTGAATTCCCGCCTGTCGGCCTTGGCCGACGCCTGGCAGCGATGTTCTACGACTTCCTGCTCTGCACGGCCCTGCTGATCGTGACGGCGGGCGCCTACAAGCTGATCCAGATGTCGATCATCGGCGAGGCTCGCATGCGAGCGCTCACCGAGGCGGGCGCGCTGGATGGCGACCCGCTGCTGTCCACGGTACTGCTGTTCGCCCTGTTCGGCTTCTTCGCCAAGTTCTGGACCCACGGCGGCCAGACGCTGGGCATGCAAGTCTGGGGAGTGCGCGTGCAGAATGCCGACGGTAGCGCCATCACGTTGTGGCAGGCTTTACTGCGCTTCGTGGTCTCGATCGCGTCCTGGCTGTGCCTGGGCCTGGGGTTCATCTGGTCGTTGATCGACAAGCACAAACGTAGTTGGCATGACATCTACTCCGAAACCCGGCTGGTACGCGTGCCAAAGTCGAAGAAATGACGGCGGCTAGGCTCTGCGCAGCGGCCAACAAAAAGCCGACCCTAAGGTCGGCTTTGTCGTTTACGCCAAGGCTAGGCTCATCCCGCCCTTCGTAGCAGCCATACCCCTGCAAGGGCGCAGACCCCTGCCGGTATCACCACCGCCAGCAACGGCGGGAAGCCGAACACCTGGCTCGAGGGGCCGAGCAAATCCTGGGCGATGCGGAACACGAAGCCCACCAGCACCCCGGTGAACACGCGCTGACCCAAGGTCACCGAGCGCAGCGGACCGAAGATGAAGGAGATCGCCATCAGCACCAATGCGGCGGTCACCACCGGCTGCAGAATCTTGCTCCAGAACGCCAGCCAGTAGCGGGCATTGTTCAGACCCTGATCGGCCAGGTAATGGATGTACTCCCACAGCCCAGTCATCGACAGCGATTCGGGCGGCAGCACCACGGTATTGAGCAGTTCCGGCGTCACCGAAACATCCCAGAGTTCTTCCGGCACCTGCACCACTTCGGTGTGATCGCCCTTGAAGAACGTGGTGTTGACGTCATGCAGCACCCAGCGCTCGTCCTTGTACAGGGCACGGCGGGCGAAGCTGGAACTGAGAATCTTGCGCTCGTCGTCGAAACGGTAGCGAGTCACGCCCAGCAGCAGGCCGTTGGGCTGCACCGAGTTGATGTGCACGAACTCGTCGCCCTGGCGGTGCCACATGCCTCGCTTGGAGCTCTGCGCCTCGCCACCGCCCTGGGCCAACGAACGCTCGGCCTGGGCCTTGTTCTCGGTGACCGGGGCGACGTATTCGCCGATCAGCAGGCCGACCAGCATCAGCACCAGCATCGGCTTCATCACCGCCCAGACGATGCGGCCGATGGACACGCCAGCGGCACGCATGATGGTCAATTCGCTGCTGCTGGCCAGGCTGCCCAGGCCAATCAGGCAACCGATCAGTGCGGCCATCGGCAGCATGTCGTAGAGGCGGCGCGGCGCGGTGAGCAGCACATAGCTGCTGGCATCGAGCAGGCTGTAGGTGTCGCTCAGGTCACCCATCTCGTCGATGAAGGCGAACAGCGAGGCCAGGCCGAGGATGATCCCCAGCACGGCGAGAATGGCCAGCAGTACGCTCTTGCCAATGTAACGGTCGAGTTTAACCACGGCTCACCCCCGCACGGCGCGAGGCCATCTTCAAGCGCAGCGGCTCCCAGTACATCAGCGCAAGACCGATGAGCAGGAACAGCGTGTGTACCCACCAGAAGCCAAGGGAAATCGGCAGCTTGCCTTTCTCCAGGGCACCGCGAACGGAAATCAGCATCGTCAGGTAGGCCATGTACAGAAGAATCGCCGGCAGCAGCTTGAGGAAGCGACCCTGGCGTGGATTGACCCTGGCCAGCGGCACCGCCAGCAGCGTCACGATGAAGACCAGCAGCGGCAGCGACAGCCGCCATTGCAGCTCGGCGCGCTCGCGCAGACCGTCGTGCCCGATCAGGTCGGAGGTCGGGATGGCTTCGCGCTCGGTGACCTCCTGGCTGACTTCCGGCTTGGGCAATTGCACACCGTAGGTCTCGTACTTGATCGCACGATAACCGGCCTCGCCTGGGTTGCCATCGTAGCGATAGCCGTTTTCCAGGATCAGGTAGCGGTTGCCGTCGGCCTGGACTTCCTGATGGCCCTTTTCGGCGACCAGTACCGAAGGCGCACGGTCCTTGGTCTTGTCTTGGTTGAAGCGCTTCTCGGAGATGAACACGCCACCGAGATTGACCCGATCGTCGGACATCGTTTCGGCATAGGTGACACGGGTGCCGTCACGCAGGCTCTGGAAGCGACCGGGCACCAGGGTATCGAACTCGGTCAAGGCATCTTGCTGGGCCACGATCTTCTGCACCTGGGCAACGCCCAACGGCGCCAGGCTCAGACTCAGCCACGCCACCAACAGCGCGACCAGCGCAGCCGGCGCCATGGTCAGCGTCAGCAGGCGCTGCTGGCTCATGCCGGTGGCCGAGAGCACGGTCATCTCGCTTTCCAGGTAGAGCCGGCCGTAGGCCAGAAGGATGCCGAGGAACAACCCCAGCGGCAGGATCAGCTGCAGAAACCCCGGCAGGCGGAAGCCCATGATCAGGAACAGCACACCCGGATCGAGTGCACCCTGGGCCGCCTGGGCCAGGTACTTGATGAAGCGCCCGCTCATGATGATCACCAACAGCACGGCGCTGACGGCGCTCAAGGTGACCAGGACCTCGCGGGACAGATAACGAAAGACGATCAAACCAGACACTCCTGGGTTGTCAGGGGCGGATTGCCAGGACACTGACTGAAAGGACAATCAGGACCCGCGCCGGTTCGCCAGCAGCGAACCTCCATTCAAAAGTGCGCGCATTATCCTGTGATTGGGGGCGCCTGTCACTTGGCGGCGCATCACAGCGAATGTCCTGACTGGCGAAAGCCGGACGCCCCCCTGCAAAAGCGGGCTCCGGGGTTGTCAGCGAGGCGCCGGCAGGCTCAAACTGGCAGCTTTTCCACTGGCACGCGACAGCGCCGCCAGGCCGGGCGCGTCGCTTGCGCGGCCGTCGCCACTCTACAGATCATTCGGGGACCCTCACATGCAACTGGTTGTAAAGACCGTAGCCGCAGCATCCGTGAAAACCGCCACTCTGGTCGTTCCGGTCGGTGAAGGCCGTCAGCTTGGCGCCGTCGCCAAGGCCATCGACCTGGCGACAGAAGGCGCCCTGGCAGCCATCCTCAAGCGCGGCGATCTGGTCGGCAAGCCGGGTCAGACCCTGTTGCTGCACAACCTGCCGGGCCTCAAGGCAGAGCGCGTACTGCTGGTCGGCTGCGGCAAGGAAGAGGCTTTGGGCGACCGCACATGGCGCAAGCTGGTCGCCAGCGTCGCCGGGGCTCTGCGCAACCTGGCCGGCACCGACGCCGTGCTGGCCTTGGACGACATCGCCGTGACCAATCGTGACGGTCATTACGGCAAATACCGCCTGCTGGCAGAAACCCTGCTCGACGGCACCTACGTGTTCGACCGTTTCAAGAGCCAGAAAGCCGAGCCGCGCGCCCTGAAGAAGGTCACCCTGCTGGCCGACAAGGCCGGCCTGTCCGAGGTCGAGCGCGCGGTCAAGCACGCCACCGCCATCACCAGCGGCATGGCGCTGACCCGCGACCTGGGCAACCTGCCACCGAACATCTGCCACCCCAGCTTCCTCGCCGAGCAGGCCAAGGATCTGGGCAAGGCGCACAAGGGCCTGAAGGTCGAAGTGCTCGACGAGAAGAAGATCAAGGACCTGGGCATGGGCGCGTTCTACGCCGTCGGCCAGGGCAGCGATCAGCCACCACGACTGATCGTCATGCAGTACCAGGGCGGCAAGAAGACCGACAGGCCGTTCGTGCTGGTCGGCAAGGGCATCACCTTCGACACCGGCGGCATCAGCCTCAAGCCGGGCGCCGGCATGGATGAAATGAAATACGACATGGGTGGTGCGGCCAGCGTGTTCGGCACCCTGCGCGCGGTGCTCGAACTGCAACTGCCGATCAACCTGGTGTGCCTGCTGGCCTGCGCCGAGAACATGCCCAGTGGCGGCGCGACCCGACCTGGCGACATCGTCACCACCATGAGCGGGCAGACCGTGGAAATCCTCAATACCGACGCCGAGGGCCGTCTGGTGCTGTGCGATACCCTGACCTACGCCGAGCGCTTCAAGCCGCAGGCCGTGATCGATATCGCCACCCTCACCGGTGCCTGCATCGTCGCCCTGGGCAGCCACACCTCCGGCCTGATGGGTAACAACGACGATCTGGTCGGTCAACTGCTCGACGCCGGCAAGCGCGCCGACGACCGCGCCTGGCAACTGCCGCTGTTCGAGGAGTACCAGGAACAACTGGACAGCCCGTTCGCCGACATCGCCAACATCGGCGGCCCGAAGGCGGGCAGCATCACCGCCGGCTGCTTCCTGTCGCGCTTCGCCAAGAACTACAGCTGGGCGCACCTGGACATCGCCGGCACCGCCTGGACCAGCGGCGGCAAGGACAAAGGCGCCACTGGGCGTCCGGTGCCCCTGCTGACCCAGTACTTGCTGGACCGCGCAGGCGTTTGATGGCAGCGAGGCGATGGCGCTGCCGTCGCCTCGTCGCTGACGACCTGACCGACCATGAGCAAAGTCGACTTCTACATTCTGCCCACCGACTCGCTGTCGGCGCGCCTGGACTTCGCCTGCAAGCTGTGCGAGAAGGCTTGGCGCCTGGGCCATCGGGTCTACCTGCATTGCCAGGACGAGGCGCAGCGCGTGGATCTGGACGAACGCCTGTGGCGCTTCAAGGGCGAGGCGTTCGTCCCCCACGACCTGGCCGAGCAGCACCCTGAAGCCCAGGTGGCCTTGGGCATCGATGCCAGTGCGGGCGAACATCACGACCTGTTGATCAACCTCGGCGCCAGTGTGCCGGCCTTCGTCGGCCAGTTCGAGCGGGTGGCGGAAATCGTCGTCGAGGACGCAGCCATCCGCCAGTCGGCCCGAGACCGATTCCGTTTCTACCGTGAACAGGGCTATGCTCTGCAAGATCACCGCTTACAGCGACTTTGACGACGATGGACAAACCCACTTCCCAGAACCCATCCGCCCACCTGCTCGACGACCTCGAGTCGATTCGCCAGCTGTTGGGCGACGCCGACCTGCAGCCGCCGCTGCTCACCGAAACCGTCGAGCAGATGCCCCTGCAGTTGGACGCATCTTCGCCAATCGCTGCGCCAAGCGCCGAACCGGCACCGGCGCCAGCCGAAGACTCGCAAACCCGGCGCCAGGACACCCTGTTGCACCTGGACGCCGAGTTGCGCGCCGCCGCGCAATCGATCATGCAAGACGTGATCAACGACTACACCCCGCACATCGAAGCCGAAATCAAGCGTCGCCTCGAGGCGCGCATGGAACGCCTTATCAAGCGTTCGGAGTAAGCCGCCGCGCGCTGCCCGTTGCGCTCATCGTGGTCCAGCTTCGATGAGCCTGACGCGCGCCCTCCTTGTCGCTTGCAGCTCGCAGCTTGGTTATACTTCCCGGCTTTCCCGAATTAATGCCTAAGGGTCCCGCCGCGCATGGATAAGACCTACCAGCCGCACGCCATCGAAACTTCCTGGTACAACACCTGGGAGTCGGAAAACTATTTCGCTCCGCAAGGTGCAGGCGAGTCCTACACCATCATGATCCCGCCGCCGAACGTCACCGGCAGCCTGCACATGGGCCACGGCTTCAACAATGCGATCATGGACGCCCTGATTCGCTTCCGCCGCATGCAGGGCCGCGACACGCTGTGGCAGCCGGGCACCGACCATGCCGGCATCGCGACGCAGATGCTCGTCGAACGCCAGCTCGAAGCCAAAGGCCAGAATCGTCACGACTTGGGCCGCGAGCAGTTCCTGGAAAAAGTCTGGGAGTGGAAAGACCAGTCCGGCGGCAACATCAGCCGTCAGATTCGTCGCCTGGGTTCGTCGGTCGATTGGAGCCGTGAGCGCTTCACCATGGACGACGGCCTGTCCGAAGCAGTGAAAGAAGCGTTCGTGCGCCTGCATGAAGACGGTCTGATCTACCGCGGCAAGCGCCTGGTCAACTGGGACACCAAGCTGCACACCGCCATTTCCGACCTCGAAGTGGAAAGCCACGACGAAAAGGGCCATCTGTGGAACCTGCGCTACCCGCTGGCCGATGGCGCTACCACGGCCGAAGGCAAGGACCACCTGGTGGTGGCCACCACCCGTCCGGAAACCTTGCTGGGCGACGTCGCCGTTGCGGTCAACCCGCACGATGAGCGCTACCAGGCCCTGATCGGCCAATTCGTCGAGCTGCCGCTGGTCGGTCGCCGCATCCCGATCATCGCTGACGATTACTGCGACCCTGAATTCGGCACCGGCTGCGTGAAGATCACCCCAGCCCACGATTTCAACGACTACGAAGTCGGCAAGCGCCACGACCTGCCGCTGCTGAACATCTTCGACAAGAACGCCAGCGTGCTCGCCGCCGTGCAGGCCTTCAACCTCGATGGCAGCGTCAACGAGCGCGTCGATACGTCCCTGCCGGCCCAGTACGCCGGGCTCGACCGTTTCGTCGCGCGCAAGCAGATGGTGGCTGATCTGGATGCCCAGGGCCTGCTGGTGAGTGTCGACGACCACGCCTTGAAAGTGCCCAAGGGCGACCGCTCCGGCACCATCATCGAACCTTGGCTGACCGACCAGTGGTACGTCTCCACCAAGCCCCTGGCCGAGCCTGCCATCGCTGCCGTGGAAGATGGCCGGATCCAGTTCGTGCCCAAGCAGTACGAGAACATGTACTTCTCCTGGATGCGCGACATCCAGGACTGGTGCATCAGCCGTCAGCTGTGGTGGGGCCACCGCATCCCAGCCTGGTATGACGAGGCTGGCCAGGTATATGTCGGGCGCAACGAACAGGAAGTGCGCAGCAAGCACAACCTGGGTGCCGACGTGACCCTGCGCCAGGACGACGATGTCCTGGACACCTGGTTCAGCTCGGGGCTGTGGACCTTCTCCACCCTGGGCTGGCCGGAACAGACCGAGTTCCTGAAGAAATTCCACTCCACCGACGTGCTGGTCACAGGCTTCGACATCATCTTCTTCTGGGTCGCCCGGATGATCATGCTGACCATGCACCTGATCAAGAACGAAGACGGCACCCCGCAGGTGCCGTTCAAGACCGTGTACGTGCACGGCTTGGTGCGTGACGGTCAGGGACAGAAAATGTCCAAGTCCAAGGGCAACGTGCTCGACCCGCTGGACATCGTCGACGGCATCACCCTCGAGGCGCTGCTGGAGAAACGCACCAGCGGCATGATGCAGCCCAAGCTGGCCGAGAAGATCGCCAAGCAGACCAAGGCCGAATTCCCCGAGGGCATCGCCAGCTACGGCACCGACGCCCTGCGCTTCACCTTCTGCTCGCTGGCCTCCACCGGTCGCGACATCAAGTTCGACATGGGCCGTGTCGAAGGCTATCGCAACTTCTGCAACAAGATCTGGAACGCCGCCCGCTACGTGCTGGACAAGGGCGAAGATTGCGGCCAGAACGGTGAAGCCTGTGAGCTGTCGCTGGCCGATCGCTGGATCATCTCGCAGTTGCAGCGCACCGAAGCCGAGGTGACCCGCCAGCTGGAGCAGTTCCGTTTCGACCTGGCCAGCCAGGCGCTCTACGAGTTCGTCTGGAACCAGTACTGCGACTGGTACCTGGAGCTGTCCAAGCCGGTGCTGTGGGACGAGAACGCGCCAATCGAGCGTGCTCGCGGCACGCGTCGCACGCTGGTGCGCGTGCTGGAAGTGGTGCTGCGCCTGGCCCATCCGTTCATGCCCTTCATCACAGAAGAAATCTGGCAGCGCATCGCGCCGCTGGCCGGTGTTCAGGGCAAGACCATCATGCTGCAGTCGTGGCCGGTGGCCAACGAAAGCCGCATCGATACGGCCGCAGAGGGCGATATCGAGTGGCTCAAAGAATTAATGGTGGGCCTGCGCAACATTCGCGCCGAAATGAACATTGGCCCAGGCAAGCCGCTGCCGCTGTTCCTGAAGAACGCCAACGCCGACGACCAGCGTCGCCTGCAGGACAACGAAGCCCTGCTCAAGAAGCTGGCCAAGGTCGAGTCCTTCACCGTGCTCACCGAGCAGGACGAAGCGCCGCTGTCGGCCACTGCCCTGGTAGGCGATCTGCAGGTGCTGGTGCCCATGGCTGGCCTGATCGACAAGGATGCCGAGCTGGCCCGCCTGAACAAGGAAATCCAGCGCCTGCAGGGCGAAGTCCAGCGGGTCGGCGGCAAGCTGTCCAACGCCGCCTTCGTCGACAAGGCACCGCCGGCGGTGATCGAGAAGGAGCGCGCCAAGCTGGCTGAGTCCGAACAGGCACTGGCCAACTTCACCGAGCAACACGCGCGGATCGCTGCGCTGTAATCAACACACCGTTGGGGCCGCTTGGCGGCCCTGTCGCGGCACGAGGCCGCTCCTGCACGCCACTAGGCGCTTGCCGGAGCGGCCTCGCCGCGACAGGGCCGCGAAAGGTTCGCAACACCGGATGCGAGCATGATCGACAAACCTACCCTGCACCCACGCAACCGCCATCAGGGCCGCTACGACTTTCCCCGGCTGATCGAGGCACACCCCGATCTGGCCCGCTTCACCCTCACCAATCCCCATGGCAAACCCAGCATCGACTTCGCCAATCCCGAAGCCGTGCGCGTGTTCAACCGCGCGTTACTCAAGGCCCAATACGGCATCCAGCACTGGGACATTCCCGCCGATTACCTCTGCCCGCCCATCCCAGGCCGCGCCGATTACATTCATGTGCTGGCCGATCTGCTCGCCGAAGACAGCAGCGGACAGATTCCACGCGGCCCGAAAGTGCACGCACTGGACATCGGCGTCGGCGCCAACTGCATCTACCCACTGATCGGGCACAGTGACTACCGCTGGTCATTCCTGGGCTCGGACATCGATCAGGTGGCACTGGCCTCGGCCAAGACCATCGTCCAGGCCAATGGCCTGAGCAAGGCCATCACGCTGCGCCAGCAACCGGAGCGCACCCGTATCCTCAGCGGCCTGCTGCAGGCCAGCGAACGCTTCGACCTGACCCTGTGCAATCCGCCCTTCCACGCCTCGCGCGAAGAAGCCACGCGCGGCAGCCAGCGCAAATGGAAGAACCTCGGCAGGCAGGACCCCAAGCGCCGGTTGCCGGTGCTCAACTTCGGTGGGCAGAACAATGAGCTGTGGTGCGAAGGGGGCGAGATTCGCTTCGTCAGCCAGTTGATCAGCGAAAGCGTGCAGTACGCCAGCCAAGTGCTGTGGTTCACCAGTCTGGTGTCCAAAGTCGGCAACCTGCCCGGGATCGAAGCAGCACTGAAGCAAGCAGGCGTCAGTGGCCAACGCGTGGTCGCGATGGGCCAAGGGCAGAAGCAAAGCCGCATGGTCGCCTGGAGCTTCCACGACGACAGCGCCCGGGCTGCCTGGTCCAGCGCTCGAGACAAAACGCAGGCATGAAAAAACCGCGCCCGGACAAGCCGGGCGCGGTTTCAACGAAGCATCGACAATTACTTGTTGACGGCGTCGGTCAGCACTTTTGCAGGTACGAACTTGACGACTTTCTTGGCCGCGATTTCGATGGCAGCGCCAGTCGAAGGGTTACGGCCGGTACGGGCAGGACGCTCGGAGACTTTCAGCTTGCCGATGCCCGGCAGAGTGATTTCAGCGCCGTTTTCCAGTTGGTCGGCAACGATCTGGCCCAGTTGCTCCAGGGCGTTGCGCGCGGTGGTCTTCGGCGCATCGATGGCTTCGGCGATGTCGGCAATCAGTTGGTCTTTGGTCAATGCCATGGTGGTGTTCCTTCCCTATCAAATCAGAGGTATGCAGCGTGCTTCATCGTTATCGGGCCTGCACGGAAGTCCCGGCTAGCCTCGCCAATCGCGAATGTAGATGCGCAAATCGACGTTTGGTTCGACACGAGGCAAGCGAGCTGCCAGCAATGCGCCACCCCAAGGGGCGCAAGACGGCGCAAAACTAACACAGGCCTGCAGAAATATCCGCTGCCGACACTGTTTTTATTCAGGTTTTTCGGGGGTTTTGCCGAAAAAACCGACTTTTGATCAAAAAACATACAACACCGTGTATCTGCCACGATCTGACCACTGCATCGCCCCCGCCCTGCGGTAAACTGCGAGACTTTGCAGCGCGGCGTTCCACCGCCCCTTTTTTCAGAGAATTCCATGCCAATCCGTCATTGCATCGTTCACCTGATCGACAAGAAGCCCGATGGCAGCCCCGCCGTGCTCCATGCACGAGACACCGAACTGGCTGCATCGGATGCCATCGAAAATCTTCTGGCTGACCTCAACGACAGCTACAACGCCAAACAGGGCAAAGCCTGGGGCTTCTTCCATGGCGAGTCCGGCGCCTATCCGCTCAGCGGCTGGCTCAAGCAGTACCAGGAGCAGGAAAAAGACTTCGCCACCTTCAGCCGCGTGGCGGTCGAGCACCTGCAGAAGCTGATGGAGGAGTCCAACCTGTCCACGGGTGGTCATGTGCTGTTCGCCCATTACCAGCAAGGCATGACCGAGTACCTGGTCATCGCCTTGCTGCACCATAGCGAAGGCGTGGCAGTGAACGCCGAACTGGACGTCACGCCATCGCGTCACCTGGACCTGGGGCAACTGCATCTGGCGGCGCGTATAAATCTGTCCGAATGGAACAACAACGCGCACTCACGCCAGTACATTTCCTTCATCAAGGGCAAGAACGGCAAGAAGGTTTCGGACTACTTCCGTGATTTCATCGGCTGCCAGGAAGGCGTCGACGGCCCTGGCGAAACCCGTACCTTGCTCAAAGCCTTCAGCGACTTCGTCGAGAGCGAGGATCTGCCTGAAGAAGCGGCGCGGGAAAAGACCCAGACCCTGGTCGACTACGCCACCAGTCAAAGCAAGCAGGGCGAGCCGATCACCCTGGAAGAACTGTCGAGCCTGATCGACGAAGACCGCCCCAAGGCGTTCTTCGACCATATCCGCAACAAGGACTACGGCCTATCGCCGGAAATTCCAGCGGATAAGCGCACCCTCAACCAGTTCCGTCGCTTCACCGGCCGGGCCGAGGGCTTGTCGATCAGCTTCGAAGCGCACCTGCTGGGCTCGAAGATCGAGTATGACGAAGCGGCCGGCACGCTGGTGATCAAGGGCCTGCCCACGCAGTTGGTCGATCAGCTCAAACGTCGCAAGGACTGAGTTCGGTTGCGACCTGCTCACTGACATAGGAGGCCACCAGGGCCTCCTTGGCGCACTTGCGCAGCTTCTTCACCAGCCGCTCCTGTTGCAGCGCCTGGCGCCTGTCGGGCCACTGCTCCACATACACCAGCGCCTGCGCAGGGCTGGTCTTGAAATAGCGCGCACCCTGCCCGCTGCGGTGCTTGAGAAAGCGCCGCTGGGGATCGTCGCTGATACCGCAGTACAGCGAGCCATTGGCCGCCCGGACCAGATAGACGAACCAAGGCTTGCCTGGCGCCTCGGCTATCGACTCACCTTCCACGACGCTGCGCCTCAGCGCGCCTGGAACGCGCGCAGGCCATTCAACGCCTGCTGACGCACCTTGTTACGCAGCATCGGACTCCAGCCCAACAGCAGGCCTGGCGTACCCAGAGCCTGACGCGACCAGCGCCACACATCGAAGCTGTCGTCATGCTGGCAGATCAAGCCGTCGCGAATCACGAAGCAGGCCTGGATATCGTTGACCACCGTGCGGCCGGTCTGGCCAAACACGTAGGTGGCGACCCAATGCGCGCTGCCGCCGCGCGTGTCGGCGCGCACATGGTCGAAGGTCAGGGAGAAATCCTTGGCGCGGCTGATCAACATTCGCCACATATCGCCTGTATCCTTGCCCCTCAGGGTACCGAAGGCCGGATCGCTGAAGACGATGTCGTCGCTGTAGCAGGCCACCATGGCCTCGGCGTCCAGGCGCTGGAAGGCCTGGTAGAAACGGGTGATCAAGGCGCTGTTGGCGTCGCTCATGGGGCAGATCCGTGAAAGGGATTGAAGGCTGCACGATAATCCGCGCAACCTGCGGGCGCCATGCCCATCATTGCGGTGAACAAGCCAATGAGCGGGCGTTCAGCGTTGCACACGCTCGCTGACTACCTGCACATGCAGGGCCCGTCCGGCGCCAAGCCCGAAGACGATGGCGCCCAGGCCCAGCGCGCCGAAGATCCAGCCCACCGCAGCCCAGCCGCCGGTCAAGTCGTGCACCAGGCCAACGGCGAACGGCCCCATCGATGCCAGGGTATAGCCCACGCCTTGAGCCATGCTCGACAGGTTGGCGGCGACGTGGGCGTCCTTCGAACGCAATACGATCAGGGTCAAGGCCAAGGCAAAGGTGCCGCCCTGCCCCAGCCCCAACAACACCGCCCAGCCCCAGAGCCCGGAAACCGGGGCGTACAGACAGCCGAACAACCCGCACAGGGTAATCAGCATGACCAGCACGATCGCCAGCCGCTGATCCTTGCCTCGGGTGGCCAGCCACGGGGCGCTGAGCGAGCTGATCAGTTGCACCAGCACCGATCCGGACAGCACCAGCCCTGCTTCGGTCGGGCTCAGGCCACGGCCGATGAGGATGGAGGGCAACCAGCCGAACACGATGTAGGCCAGCGACGACTGCAGGCCCATGTACAAGGTCACCTGCCAGGCCAGCGGATCGCGCCAGAGGCCCCGTACCCGGTAGGCGACCTTATGGGCGCCGTGCCCCTGGCGAGCCTGCGGCATCCACACCAGCATCGCCAGCAGCGCAGGCACGGCCCAGAAGCCCAGGCCCAGCGCCCAACGATCGTCGAAGACATGACTGAGCGGCACGGTACTGCCCGCCGCCATGGCCGCGCCCAGGCACAAGGCCATGGTGTAGACCCCAGTCAGCGTGCCGGCATGGGCGGGGAAATCCCGTTTGACGATGCCTGGCAGCAACACGCCGATGATGCCGATACTGGCACCGGCGATCAGGCTGCCGATGAAGACTCCAGCGACACCCAACGCACTGCGCACCACGATACCCAGGGCCAGCATCAGCAGAATGCCGAGAATCACCCGTTCGCTGCCCAGCCGCCGCGCCAGCACGGGTGCCAACGGCGCGAAAAGCCCCAGGCACAACACGGGCAGGGTGGTCAGCAGACCTGCCGCCGAAGCGCTCAAGCCCAGGCCATCGGACACCTGCCCCAGCACCGGCGCCATGCTCGACAGCGCCGGGCGCAGGTTCAGAGCGACCAGCACCAGGCCCAGCAACAGCAGCCAGGGGCGCTGAAGCGTCACCGGCTGCTGCTGGACCTGCTCGTCATCGGCCTCGGCATCGATCAACCACTCGTCGGCTTCGTGCTGTTCGGGCTCGGCCCCGTTAACCCGCTTCAAGCGGGCAACGCGTCGAGCAGCGCCTGGTTCATCTCCGGCGTGCCGATGGTGATGCGCAGGAACTGGTCGATACGGGTCTGCTTGAAGTGACGCACGATCACCCCGTGTTCACGTAGACGCGCCGCCAGTTGTGCAGCGTCCTGTTGCCGATGGCGAGCAAAGATGAAGTTGGCCGCCGAGGGCAGCACCTCGAAGCCGCGCGCGGTCAGTTGCTCGACCAGTGCCTCGCGGCTGTCGATGACCTTTTGGCAAGTCTGTGCGAAATAGGCCTCGTCCTCGAACGCTGCGGCCGCGCCGGCAATGGCCACGCGGTCCAGCGGGTAGGAGTTGAAGCTGTTCTTGATCCGCTCCAGGGCCTCGATCAGGTCTGGGTGTCCGACAGCAAGACCGACCCGCAGCCCAGCCAGCGAACGCGACTTGGACAAGGTCTGGGTCACCAGCAGGTTGTCGTAGCGCGCGACCAGGCTGATCGCCGTCTCGCCGCCGAAGTCGATATAGGCTTCGTCCACCACCACCACCGAGTCACGATTGGCCTGCAGCAGTTGCTCGATGGCCTGCAATGGCAGCAGACAACCCGTCGGCGCGTTGGGATTGGGGAAGATGATGCCGGCATTGGGACGCTGATAGTCCTCGATGCGGATCTGGAACGCCTCATCCAGCGCCACGGCTTGGTACGCAATGCCGTACAGACCGCAGTACACCGGATAGAAGCTGTAGCTGATGTCCGGGAACAGCAGCGGCCCCGGGTGCTGGAACAGTCCGTGGAAGATGTGTGCCAGCACCTCGTCCGAGCCATTGCCGACGAACACCTGCTGCGCGCTGACGCCATAGTACTCAGCGACTGCCTGCTTGAGCCGATCACCGTTGGGGTCCGGGTACAGGCGCAGGTCATCGTTCAACTGCTCGCGCATGGCCTGCAAGGCCTTGGGCGATGGGCCGTAGGGGTTTTCGTTGGTGTTGAGCTTCACCAACCGCGCGAGCTTGGGTTGCTCGCCTGGGACATAGGGCACCAGATCCTTGACGAAGGGGCTCCAGAATCGACTCATGTTCAGTTCCCCTTGTTGTCGAGAATACGGAATTCGGCGCTGCGCGCGTGGGCGGTCAACGACTCGCCACGGGCCAGTACGGATGCGGTATGCCCCAACTGCGAGGCACCCTGCTCGGAGCAGAAAATGATCGAGGAGCGCTTCTGGAAGTCGTAGACGCCCAGCGGTGAGGAGAATCGCGCCGTGCCGGAGGTAGGCAACACGTGATTGGGGCCAGCGCAGTAGTCGCCCAGCGCTTCGCTGGTGTGACGTCCCATGAAGATCGCTCCGGCATGGCGGATCTGCCCCAGCCAGGCCTGCGGGTCGGCCACCGACAGCTCCAGGTGTTCGGGCGCGATGCGATTGGCCACCTCGATGGCCTGCTGCATGTCGCGCACCTGGATCAGCGCACCCCGACCATTGATCGATTTCTCGATGATGTCAGCGCGCTCCATGGTCGGCAGCAGTTTTTCGATGCTGGCGGCGACGCGGTCGAGGAAATCGGCATCCGGGCTGACCAGGATCGCCTGGGCATCTTCGTCGTGCTCGGCCTGGGAGAACAGGTCCATGGCGATCCAGTCCGGATCGGTGTGACCATCGCAGACCACGAGGATCTCCGAAGGGCCGGCGATCATGTCGATGCCGACCTGACCGAACACATGGCGCTTGGCAGTGGCCACGTAGATGTTGCCCGGGCCGACGATCTTGTCCACCTGCGGGACGCTTTCGGTGCCGTAGGCCAACGCTGCGACTGCCTGTGCACCGCCAACGGTGAACACCCGATCGACCCCGGCGATGCAGGCCGCGGCCAGCACCAGCTCGTTCAACTCGCCCCGTGGCGTCGGCACCACCATGACCACTTCGCCAACCCCGGCAACCTTGGCGGGAATGGCGTTCATCAGTACCGACGAAGGGTAGGACGCCTTGCCGCCCGGCACGTACAGCCCGGCGCGGTCCAGCGGAGTGACTTTCTGGCCCAGCACCGTGCCATCGGCCTCGGTGTACTGCCAGGAGTCCTGTTTCTGCCGCTCGTGGTAGCTACGTACCCGATTGGCAGCGGTTTCCAACGCCTGGCGCTGCGCTGGAGTGATGCGCGTGAGCGCCAGTTCCAGGCGCTCGCGGTCGAGGATCAGGTCATCGATGCTGCTGGCCTGAACGCCATCGAAGCGCTGGGTGAACTCCACCAGCGCGGCGTCGCCTCGCTCGCGCACGGCCTTGATGATGTCGAGCACCCGCTGATTGACCGCGTCGTCGGACACGCTCTCCCAGCTCAGCAGATGATCCAGATGGCGTGCGAAATCCGGATCGGCAGCGTTGAGACGGGCGATTGCAGTGGACAGCGTCATGACGAGGGCCTCGTTTTAGTGGCGAATGCTCAGGCGCCCTAGGCTACCAGTCGATCCGCGCGGGCACCCGAGAAAAGTGGCAATGACGCGGATCGACGGGCGCGACAGCGAAGGTCGCGCGCAGAGGTCAACCGCGGTGTCGCGACTCGACAGCCTTGCGCAAGGTGTCGATGAGGGTCTGGATGCGGGCGTGCTGCATCTTCATGGAGGCCTTGTTCACCACCAGTCGCGAGCTGATCGTGGCGATCAGTTCCTGGGGTTCGAGACCGTTGGCGCGCAAGGTGTTGCCGGTGTCCACCACGTCGATGATCTTGTCGGCGAGGTTGATCAGCGGTGCCAGTTCCATGGAGCCGTACAGCTTGATGATGTCGACCTGACGGCCCTGCTCGGCGTAGTAACGCTTGGCGACATTGACGAACTTGGTGGCTACGCGCAGACGCCCCTTGGGCTCCGGCGCACCCACCACACCGGCGGTCATCAGCTTGCATTGGGCGATCTGCAGGTCCAGCGGCTCGTAGAGCCCCTGGCCGCCGTATTCCATCAGCACGTCCTTGCCAGCCACGCCCAGGTCGGCAGCGCCGTGCTCGACATAGGTCGGCACATCGGTGGCGCGCACGATCAGCAGGCGCACGTCGTCCTGCGTGGTGGGGATGATCAGCTTGCGGCTCTTGTCCGGATTCTCGGTCGGCACGATACCGGCCTCGGCCAGCAACGGCAGGGTATCGTCGAGAATACGGCCCTTGGAAAGCGCGATGGTCAACATTGCAACGTCGGTCCTTAAGCAGCTACGGCCGGCCGGGTCCTGGACCCGACCGCGTTCGATTCGGCTGGCACGTCCTTGTGCCGATCACAGGCAGAGGCCGGATTAACCCGGTACGCGACGGATCTTCGCGCCCAGCATCTGCAGTTTTTCTTCGATGCACTCGTAGCCACGGTCGATGTGGTAGATGCGATCGATCAAGGTATCGCCCTCAGCCACCAGCGCAGACAGCACCAGGCTGGCCGAGGCGCGCAGGTCGGTGGCCATGACCGGAGCACCCTTGAGCGCAGTGACGCCGGTGACGATGGCGGTGTTACCTTCGACCTGAATCTGCGCGCCCATGCGGTGCATCTCGTACACGTGCATGAAGCGGTTTTCGAAGATGGTCTCGATCACGGCACCGGTGCCTTCGGCGATGGCGTTCAGGGAAATGAACTGCGCCTGCATGTCGGTGGGGAACGCCGGGTACGGGGCGGTACGCAGGTTGACGGCCTTGGGCCGCTTGCCGTGCATGTCCAGCTCGATCCAGTCTTCGCCGGTGGTGATCTCGGCGCCGGCTTCCTTGAGTTTCTCCAGGACCGCTTCGAGGATGGTCGGATCGGTGTCCTTGACCTTGACCCGACCACCGGTGACGGCGGCGGCGACCAGGTAGGTGCCGGTCTCGATACGGTCGGGCATCACCCGGTACGTGGCCGAGTGCAGGCGCTCGACGCCATCGATGGTGATGGTGTCGGTGCCCGCGCCCTGGATCTTGGCGCCCATGGCGATCAGGAAGTTGGCCAGGTCGACCACCTCAGGCTCGCGCGCGGCGTTCTGCAGCACGCTGCGACCCTTGGCCAGCGCTGCGGCCATCATGATGTTCTCGGTACCGGTCACACTGACGGTATCGAAGAAGAAGTGCGCACCGCGCAGGCCGCCTTCAGGCGCCTTGGCTTTGATGTAGCCGCCTTCGACCTCGATCTTCGCGCCCATGGCTTCCAGGCCTCGGATGTGCAGGTCGACCGGACGCGAACCAATGGCGCAACCGCCTGGCAGGGCCACTTCAGCCTCACCGAAGCGAGCGACCATCGGGCCGAGCACCAGGATCGAGGCGCGCATGGTCTTGACCAGCTCATACGGCGCGACCAGGGTCTTGATGGTGCGCGGGTCGATTTCCACGGCCAGCTTTTCGTCGATCACAGGCTCGATGCCCATGCGCCCGAACAGCTCGATCATGGTGGTGATGTCGTGCAGGTGCGGCAGGTTGCCGACGGTAACCGGGCCATCGGCCAGCAGTGTCGCCGAAAGAATCGGCAGCGCCGCGTTCTTGGCCCCGGAAATGCGGATTTCGCCGTCGAGACGTGCGCCACCCGTGATAATCAGTTTGTCCATTTCAATCTCGCCGCCAACTGTTGGCTCAGGTGCGCTCAGCCCAGGCTGCGCTGCTGAAAAATTTCATGGTTACCGCATGGATGCTGCCGTCGGCGATCCACGGATTCAGGTGAGCATAGATCGCCTGCTGGCGCTTGACCGGGCTCTGGCCGGCCAGCTCGTCGCTGATCACGTTCAACTGGAAGTTGCAGCCTTCGCCCTCAACTTCGACCCGGGTTCCCGGCAGTTTTTCTTCAAGGAAGCTCTTAACTTCTACGGCCTGCATGCTCAACCTCAATCGGCGCCCAGTGCGCGCGGGTCGGCCATCATACAAAAAAGCCCCTCGCCTGCGAAGCCCAATAGCTGGACGCGCTGACCGAGGGGCGTTTTCAGCAAGACGGGCTATCAGCCCGCCAATACCTCGTCGAGACCATAGACCTCGGCGATTTCCCGCATATCAGCGGGCATGTTCCGGACTTCGCACGCCTTGCCGAGGCCTTGCCCATCACGGATGAACGCCAACAGCAAAGACAGCCCCACGCTACTGGATTTGCTCACCGCCGCGCAATCGAGCACCAGCCGCGGCTCACGGCTGGCGGCGATCAGCGCCTTGCCCTGTTTGCGCAAGACGGGCCCGCTGCGATAGTCCAGCACGCCGGCCAGGCTCAGCACGCCCGGCTCGGCCATGCTTACTCCGGACTCGCTCATTTGACCGCCTTCTCGGGCGAGTTGTCGGCAGTTTCCTTGGCCTTGGCCACTTCGCCAGCCCAGCCGTCGATGGTCTTGTCCAAGTCGTTGCGGTTGCGATTCATGGCATCGGCGAACTGGTCGCGGAACAGTTTGCCGATATTGATACCGTTGACGATGACGTTACGCACCTTCCACTCGCCACCCAGGTTTTCCAAGGTGTAGGACACCGGATAGATAGCGCCGTTGTTGCCGGAAACCTTCATGCCGACCGTTGCGCGATTATCTTTAACGGAACTGCCCGGATCGACGGTAATGCCCTGATTGTCGTAATCGAGCAGCGCATTGCCGTAGAACTGGAACAGGCTGCGACGGAAGTTATCCTGGAAGCGCTGCATTTGCTCAGGCGATGCCCTGCGTGAGTACTTGACCGTCATGATGCTTCTGGAGATGCCGTCGGCATCAACCACAGGGCCAAGGATGCGGTTGAGCGCCTCGTAGAAAGCCGTGGGGTTGGAGCGGTACTGTGCTTTGTTGGCCTTAAGGTCGGACAGCAGCTCATTCGTGGTGCTTTGCACCACGTCGCGCGGGGACTGCCCGGGAGCCGCCAAGGCCATCAAAGGGAGAGTCGCCAGCAACACCAGCAGACCACGTCGCAGGATCGAAATCATGGGAATTCCTCAATTAGCTGGTTGGGCTTCTTTAGGTTCCTTGCCAACGGAGTTGAGCAGGAACTTGCCAATCAGATCTTCCAGCACCAGGGCCGACTGGGTGTCGTGAATCGTGCTGCCCTCTTTGAGCACAGCTTCCTCGCCGCCCACGCTGATACCGATGTACTTCTCGCCGAGCAACCCAGCGGTCAGGATCGACGCCGTGGAATCGGTCGGCAGGTTATTGACCGACTTGTCCAACTGCAGCGTGACCCGACCGGTGAAGGAGTCGCGATCCAGATCGATGGCAGTGACCTTGCCAATGGTCACACCGGCCATGGTCACCTTCGCTCTGACAGTCAAACCGGCGATATTGTCGAAGTAGGCATAAACTTTATAGGTGTCGGTGCTCGGGCTGGCCGACAGCCCGCTGACGCGCAGGGCCAGCAGCAACAGCGCCAGGATCCCGGCCAGGAGGAACAGGCCGACACCGATTTCCAGGGTGCGGTTTTGCATCAGAAATCTCCAAACATCAAGGCGGTCAGAATAAAGTCCAGACCCAGGACGGCCAGCGAGGCATAGACCACGGTCCTGGTGGTGGCACGGCTGATCCCTTCTGAGGTGGGTTCGCAGTCATACCCTTGGAATACGGCAATCCAGGTGACGACGAAGGCGAACACCAGGCTCTTGATCAGCCCGTTGATCACGTCGTCGCTGAACGACACGCTGTTCTGCATGTTGGCCCAGAACGAGCCTTCGTAGACGCCCAGCCAGTCGACGGCCACCCAGGAGCCACCCCAGATACCGACCACACTGAAGATCAGGGCCAGCAGCGGCAACGAGATGAAGCCGGCCCACAGACGCGGCGCCACGATGTACTTGAGCGGATCGACGCCGATCATCTCCAGGCTGGAGAGCTGCTCGGTCGACTTCATGTTGCCGATTTCGGCAGTAAGCGCGGAGCCTGCACGGCCGGCGAACAGCAACGCGGTGACGACCGGACCCAGTTCACGCAGCAGCGTAAGCGCGACCATCTGGCCCACGGCCTGTTCCGAGCCGTACTTGGTGAGAATGCTGTAGCCCTGCAGAGCCAGCACCATGCCGATGAACATGCCGGAAACGACGATGATCGCCAACGACAGCACACCGACCGAGTACAACTGCCGGGTGAGCAGTTGAAAGCCGCCGCCGATACCGCCACGCCCGGCCAGGGCGTGGAAGAGGAACAGGCAGGAACGCCCGAGCACGGCCAGCACGTCGATAGCCGCGCGACCGAACAGGCGAATGCGTTCGAGTATGGATTTTCTGCGCATCAACGCGCTCCCAGCAGGTCGGCGCGGTAGTCTGGCGCGGAGAAATGAAAGGGTACCGGCCCGTCCGGATCGCCCTTCATGAATTGACGAATGCGCGGGTTGTCCGAGCCCATCAGTTCGTCGGGCGTGCCCTGCCCCAGCACCTGACCGTCACCCACGACATAGAGATAGTCGGCGATGCTCGCCGTCTCGGCCAAGTCGTGGGACACCACGATACTGGTGATACCCAAGGCATCGTTGAGCAGGCGGATCAGTCGTACCAGAACGCCCATGGCGATGGGGTCCTGACCGACGAAAGGTTCGTCGTACATCAGTATCTGCGGATCGAGCGCGATGGCACGGGCCAGCGCGACGCGGCGCTTCATGCCGCCGGAAAGCTCGTCGGGCATCAGGTCGATGGCGCCGCGCAGGCCCACGGCCTGCAGCTTCATCAGCACGATGTCGCGGATCATCTCGTCGGGCAGTTCGGTGTGTACCCGCAGGGGGAATGCCACGTTCTCGAAGACGTCCAGATCGGTGAACAACGCACCGCTCTGGAACAATACGCCCATCTGCTTGCGGGCATCGAACAGATCGCTGCGCGACAGCGCAGGCAGGTTCTGACCGGCGACCCAGACCTCGCCGCTGGAAGGACGCAACTGCGCGCCCATCAGGCGCAGCAGCGTGGTCTTGCCGCACCCGGAAGGCCCCATGATGCCGGTGACCTTGCCATGGGGGATACGGATGTCGACGTTGTTGAAAATGCTGCGCGAACCGCGTTTGAAGGTCACACCCTTCAACTCGACCGCGTAGGCGCTATCCGAACTCATCTAGACTCCTTGCTAGGTGGCCTCGTCAACATGGACGCCGCTCCTCATGAGGAAGACACGTGCGTCCCGGCGGGCCAAACAGCGGCGAACTATAGCACTGCGTACAAGGCTCCCCAAGGTACTTTCCCAGGGTCGTTCAGGCGCCATACAGCAACCGGCGCGTGTCTCTACGACAACTCGAAGGTGAGGGTTTCTCACATTGTCGCTATAATCGGCGCCTTTTCATCAGGCATTGCTTTTTCGACATGAGCCAATCCAGCGAGCTGATCCACTCCGCCCAGCGTACCCTGAGCCTGGAACTCGAGGCCGTACAAGGCCTGCGGGCGCGTATCGACGACAACTTCGTCAAGGCTTGCGAGCTGATTCTGGGCAGCAAGGGGCGCGTCGTGGTGGTCGGCATGGGCAAGTCCGGCCATATCGGCAACAAGATCGCCGCCACGCTGGCCAGTACCGGGACCCCCTCGTTCTTCGTGCACCCGGCTGAGGCGAGCCACGGCGACATGGGCATGATCACCCGCGACGACATCATCCTGGCCCTGTCCAATTCCGGCAGTACTGCCGAAATCGTGACCTTGCTGCCGTTGATCAAGCGTCTGGGCATCTGCCTGATCAGCCTGACTGGCAAGGTAGACTCGCCGCTGGCCCAGGCGGCCGAAGTGAATCTGGACGCCAGCGTCGCCCAGGAAGCCTGCCCGTTGAACCTGGCTCCGACGTCGTCAACCACCGCGGCCCTGGTGCTGGGCGACGCGCTGGCCATTGCCTTGCTCGAGGCCCGCGGCTTCACCGCCGAGGACTTCGCCTTCTCCCATCCGGGGGGGGCACTGGGACGTCGCTTGCTGCTCAAGGTCGAGCACGTCATGCATGCCGGTGACGAATTGCCGCAGGTACAACGGGGCACCCTGCTCAAGGACGCGCTGCTGGAAATGTCGCGCAAGGGCCTGGGCATGACGGTGGTCATGGAGCCCGACGGCCGGCTGGCCGGCGTCTTCACTGACGGTGACCTGCGCCGCAGCCTGGATCGCAACATCGACGTGCATCGCACGCTGATCGACGAAGTGATGACTGTCCATGGCAAGACCGCCCGCGCCGAAATGCTCGCCGCCGAGGCCCTCAAGATCATGGAAGACCACAAGATCAGCGCGCTGGTGGTGGTCGACGAGCAGGATCGCCCGACCGGCGCGCTGAACATGCACGACCTGCTGCGTGCTGGAGTGATGTGAAATGAACCAAGACCTGATGCAACGGGCCAAAGCCGTCAAACTGGCCGTTTTCGATGTCGATGGCGTGCTGACCGACGGCCGCCTGTATTTCCTGGAAGACGGTAGCGAGTTCAAGACCTTCAACACCCTGGATGGCCACGGCATCAAGATGCTCATGGCTTCTGGCGTCACCACCGCTATCATCAGTGGACGCAAAACTCCAGTGGTCGAGCGTCGCGCCCGCAATCTCGGCATACCGCACCTGTTCCAGGGGCGCGAGGACAAACTGGTGGTGCTCGATGGCCTGCTCGCCGAACTGGGCTTGCGCCACGACCAAGTGGCGTACCTGGGCGACGACCTTCCCGACCTGCCGGTGATTCGCCGGGTGGGCCTGGGGATCGCCGTGGCCAACGCCGCAGCCTTCGTGCGCGAACATGCCCACGGCGTCACCCAGGCCCGCGGCGGCGAAGGCGCCGCCCGCGAGTTCTGTGAACTGATCATGCAGGCCCAGGGCACCCTGGACGCTGCCAACGCCCATTACCTGTAGGCCACGCCATGTTCAGCAAGAAAATTCGCAATGCCCTGCTGTTGACGGCCATCGCCGCCGTCCTGGTCGCAGTCGGCTACTGGAACATCAGTCCGGAGAGCTTCCTCGACGAGCCTGCGGCCCAGGTCGACGAGAACGCCATCGACTACTATGCGATCAACGCACACAGCGTTCAGTTCTTGCCCGATGGCAAGCTGCAGTACGAAATGACCGCCGACAAGGTCGAACACCTCAAAGCCAGCGAAATCACGCTGGTGACCACGCCAGACATGCATATTTTCCGCGGCACCGCTTACCCCTGGCATGTCCAGAGCGTGCGCGCCGAGGTCAATCCGGACGGCAGCGAAGTCGAACTGATCGACAACGTACGTATTGCCCGCACCGACGAGAAGCAGCGTGACACCCTGATTACCAGCAGCCGCATGACGGTGTTCCCGCAGAAGCAATATGCGCAGACCGATCAAGCCGTTAGAATCGACGGCGCCGGTGGCACGACCACGGGCGTAGGAATGAAAGCGTACTTGGAAGACGGCAGGATGGACCTGCTGTCCAACGTAAGAGGACAGTATGAGGCTCGTTAAAACCCTCCCCCTTTTGCTCAGCCTGAGCGCAGCACTGGGAAGCGCGAGCGCCTTGGCCCTGCCGAACGACCGTGATCAGCCGATCCGCATCCAGGCTGACAACGCGCACCTGGACGACAAGCAGGGCGTGGCCACCTACACCGGCGATGTCATCATCACCCAGGGCTCGATGGTGATCAAAGGCAACACCGTGACCATGACCCGTGCGCCCTCCGGCGATATCGACGTGGTGACTTCGGTGGGTAACCTGGCCTACTTCGAGCAACAGCAATCGGCCGCCAAGCCCGACAAGATGAAAGGCTGGGCAGTGACCATCCAGTACCAGGCGCAGAAGGACATGGTCATCCTCACCGACCGCGCCAAGGTCGAGAACGAAGGCAACACCACCGAAGGCGAGAAAATCGTCTACAACACCAAGACCCAGGTGGCAACCGCCGGTCGTGGTGGCAAGGTGACCCAACCTCGTCAGCGCATCGACATGGTCATCCAACCGAAGAAAAAGGCCGAATAACAGATGGCAACCCTCAAAGCTCAGCACCTGGCCAAGAGCTACAAGGGCCGCCAGGTCGTACGCGATGTCAGCCTGTCCATCGACAGTGGCCAGATCGTCGGCCTGCTCGGCCCCAACGGCGCCGGCAAGACCACCTGCTTCTACATGATCGTGGGCCTGGTGCAGGCCGACCAGGGCCGCGTGCTCATCGACAGCCTTGATGTCAGCCACCAGCCCATGCATGGTCGTGCGCAGGCAGGCATCGGCTACCTGCCGCAGGAAGCCTCGATCTTCCGCAAGCTGTCGGTGGCCGACAACATCATGGCCATCCTCGAGACCCGCAAGGACATCGACCGCGACGGTCGTCGCAAGGAGCTGGAAAGCCTGCTGCAGGAATTCCACATCAGCCACATTCGCGACAACCTGGGCATGAGCCTGTCCGGCGGCGAACGACGCCGGGTCGAGATTGCCCGCGCCCTGGCCACTTCGCCGAAGTTCATCCTGCTGGACGAACCCTTCGCCGGCGTCGACCCGATTTCAGTGGGTGACATCAAGCAGATCATTCACCACCTCAAGGCCAAAGGCATTGGCGTCCTGATCACCGATCACAACGTGCGTGAAACGCTCGACATCTGCGAGACCGCCTACATCGTCAACGACGGTCAACTGATCGCTGAGGGCGACGCCGAGACCATCCTGGCCAACCAGTTGGTCAAGGAAGTTTACCTGGGTCATGAGTTCCGCCTCTGACAGCCAGGCAACGGCCTGGAGCGCTGTTAAAACCTGTTGAAACGGGCTTAAGTGTTACAGCGCTCTAGGCAAACGCTACAATTTCAGGCATATAACTTGCTTAAGATTTGGCGCTCCGGCGCCCTGTAGTGGATGGCGCATGCGCGCCGGCGAACAAGGTATTAAGCCCCAGCCATGAAACCATCGCTCGTCCTAAAAATGGGCCAGCAACTGACGATGACCCCTCAGTTGCAACAGGCCATTCGTCTGCTCCAGCTTTCCACCCTGGACCTCCAGCAGGAAATCCAGGAAGCGCTGGAATCCAATCCGATGCTCGAACGCCAGGAAGAAGGCGACGACTTCGACAACAGCGACCCGATGGCAGAAAACGGCGAGAGCAAACCGGTCGCCGAAGCCCAGGACAGCAGTTTTCAGGAAAGCAGTGGCAATGCCGAGTCCACCGAAGAAGGCGAGTGGAGTGAACGCATTCCCAACGAACTGCCAGTAGACACGGCCTGGGAAGACATCTACCAGACCAGCGCCAGCAGCCTGCCGAGCAACGATGACGACGAATGGGACTTCACGACCCGCACGTCCGTAGGCGAGAGTCTGCAAAGCCACCTGCTGTGGCAACTCAACCTGGCCCCGATGTCGGACACCGACCGACTGATCGCCGTCACCCTGATCGACAGCATCAACGCCCAGGGCTATCTCGAAGACAGCCTTGAGGAGATTTGCGCCGGTTTCGATCCTGAGCTCGACATCGAGCTGGATGAGGTCGAAGCGGTTCTGCATCGCATCCAGCAGTTCGAACCTGCCGGCATCGGTGCCCGCACACTCGGCGAATGCTTGCTGCTGCAACTGCGGCAGCTACCCGCCAGCACGCCGTGGATGGCCGAAGCGCAGCGCTTGGTCAGCGACTACATCGACCTGCTCGGCAGCCGCGACTACAGCCAACTGATGCGCCGCATGAAGCTCAAGGAAGACGAGCTGCGCCAGGTCATCGAGCTGGTACAGAGCCTCAATCCACGTCCAGGCTCGCAGATCGAGTCCAGCGAGCCGGAGTATGTCGTTCCCGACGTCATCGTGCGCAAGGACAGCGATCGCTGGCTGGTCGAGCTGAATCAGGAAGCGGTGCCGCGGTTGCGGGTGAACCCGCAGTACGCCGGCTTCGTGCGCCGTGCGGATACCAGTGCCGACAACACCTTCATGCGCAACCAGTTACAAGAGGCTCGGTGGTTCATCAAGAGCCTGCAGAGTCGCAACGAGACGCTGATGAAGGTGGCCACGCAGATCGTCGAGCACCAGCGCGGTTTCCTCGACTATGGCGACGAGGCCATGAAGCCGCTGGTACTGCACGATATCGCCGAAGCGGTCGGTATGCATGAGTCGACCATTTCGCGGGTCACTACGCAGAAGTACATGCATACGCCGCGCGGCATCTATGAGTTGAAATACTTTTTCTCCAGCCACGTCAGCACTGCCGAAGGCGGCGAATGCTCGTCCACGGCAATCCGCGCGATCATCAAGAAACTGGTTGCTGCGGAAAATCAGAAAAAGCCATTGAGTGACAGCAAGATCGCTGGTTTACTGGAGGCACAAGGCATCCAGGTAGCCCGCCGCACGGTCGCCAAGTACCGCGAGTCGCTCGGCATTGCACCTTCCAGCGAACGCAAGCGACTGATGTAAAGCCCGGATGTGCCACGGCGTTTCAGTGGCAGGTGCAACACCTGCCTCTTACATGCACGGCAACAAAAGGAGAAGCTGTATGCAAGTCAACATCAGTGGACACCATGTAGAAGTCACCGAGCCCCTGCGCGACTATGTACTCGATAAACTTGCCCGGGTGGAGGGTCACTTCGACAAGATCACCAACGTGCAGGTCATCCTGAAAGTCGAGAAGCTGCAGCAAAAGGTCGAAGCCACCCTGCAGATTCCGGGCGGTGAAGTGGTTGCCAACGCAGAACACGAAGACATGTATGCAGCCATCGACGCCCTGGCCGACAAGCTCGACCGCCAATTGAAAAAACACAAGGAAAAACAGCAAAGCCTGCTGCAAGGTGCAGCCGCACGCTGATACCCCTCATCCATGACCCGACTTGAATCCATCCTGACCCCCGGCCGTTCCTTGGTGAACGTGCCGGGCGGCAGTAAGAAGAGCGCCCTGGAAAAGGTCGCCAACCTGATTGCCCAGCAAGTACCCGAGCTGAAGATGCAGGACGTCTTCGAGAAGCTTCTTGCCCGCGAGAAGCTGGGTTCCACTGGGTTCGGCAACGGCATTGCCATCCCCCACTGCCGCCTGAAAGGTTGCAGCGCTCCCGTAAGCGCATTGCTGCATTTGGATGCGCCCATCGACTATGACGCGATCGACGGAGCGCCGGTCGACCTGCTCTTCGTGCTACTGGTCCCAGAAGCCGCCACTGACGCGCATCTCGAATTGCTGCGCCAGATCGCCAGCATGCTCGACCGCAAAGATGTTCGTGACCGTCTGCGTGCCGCCGACAGCAACGAAGCGCTTTATCAGGTCGTCTTGAACGTCCAGAACGAGCTCTGAACATGCGCCTGATCATCGTCAGCGGCCGATCCGGCTCCGGCAAGAGCACCGCGCTCGATGTGTTGGAAGACAACGGTTACTACTGCATCGACAACCTGCCCGCCGGGTTGCTGCCACAACTGGCCGAAAGCGCACTGATCAACACCGAGCTGTCGCAGCCCAAAGTCGCCGTCTCTATCGACGCGCGAAACCTGCCCAGCCATCTGTCCCGTTTCCCCGAGTTACTCGAGGATGCCCGCGCGCGACACATCCAGTGCGACGTGGTCTACCTCGATGCCGACGAAGATACGCTGCTCAAGCGCTTCTCGGAGACCCGCCGGCGCCACCCCCTGACCAACGCCAACCGTTCACTCGCCGAAGCGATTCGCGTCGAGACCGAACTGCTCGGGCCGATCGCCGACCTCGCCGACCTCAAGATCGACACTACCAGTCTGAACCTTTATCAACTGCGTGATTCGATCAAGCTTCGCCTACTCAACCAGCCCGAACCCGGCACCGCATTCCTCGTCGAATCCTTCGGTTTCAAACGTGGCATGCCAGTGGACGCGGACCTGGTGTTCGACGTACGCTGCCTGCCCAATCCGTATTGGAAGCCCGAGTTGCGTGAGCATTCAGGGCTCGAGCAGCCGGTCATCGATTACCTGGCGGCCCAGCCAGACGTCGAGGAGATGTACCAAGACATCTCCAGCTACCTGCTCAAATGGCTACCGCGTTTTGCGGCCAGCAACCGCGCCTACGTGACCATCGCCATCGGCTGCACAGGCGGACATCATCGTTCGGTGTATATCACCGAGCGGCTGGGGCAATTGCTACAGCACACCCTGAAAAACGTCCAGGTTCGCCATCGCGACCTCTAACACAGGATCCACCCGATAATGCCGGCCCGCGAAATCACCATCATCAACAAGCTGGGCCTGCATGCACGCGCGGCGGCCAAGTTCGTCGGCGTGGCCGGGAAATTTCCCTGTCAGGTACGTGTCGGGCGTGCCCCAGACAAACTGGTGGACGGAAAAAGCATCATGGCAGTGATGATGCTGGCAGCCGGCAAGGGCACCCCGGTGCACCTGCATACCGAGGGGGAGCAGGACGAAGAAGCCCTGCAAGCCTTGGTGGCGCTGATCAACAACTATTTCGACGAGGGCGAATGAACCCAAGCCTGGCGCAAACCAGGCTCAGGACATCGCCGTATCCATCACCATCATCAGGCAGAAGCCGATACACAGGCCCAGGCTGGCCAATCGGTGATGACCATTGCTGCGCGACTCCGGAATGATTTCCTGAGTCACGACCAGTAACATCGCCCCTGCCGCACAGGCCAGCCCAAGCGGCAGCAGCAACTGTGCGACATTGACTAGCCAGGCGCAGATCAGCGCCGCCACCGGCTCCACCAGCCCTGACGCCGCACCGATCAAGAATGCCTTGAACCGGTGCATGCCAGCCCCCGCCAAGACCAGCGCAATGACCAGTCCCTCCGGCACATCCTGCAAAGCGATGCCCATCGCCAGGCTGTCGGCATCGGGCATGCCTCCGCCAGCGGAGACGCCAATCGCCATGCCTTCAGGAATGTTGTGGGCGACGATGGCGGCCACGAACAACCAGACCCGCGCCGCGATCACTGGCTGGTGCCCCTGCCCTGCCAGGGACTCGGGCGAAACCCGAGCGATCCGCAGGTCGATCAGGAACAGGCACAGGGCCCCGGCAAGCAAGCCGGCACTGACCAGCGCCCCGGCGCCCCAGGGATCGAAACCGATGGCCCGCGCGGCTTCCAGGCCAGGCATGATCAGCGAAAACGCCGTCGCAGCCAGCATCACCCCGGCACCGAAACCCAGCAACGTATCAGCGATGGCCACCGGCATCTTGCGGATCACCAGGACCGGCACCGCGCCCAATGCCGTGCCCAAGGCGCACAAGGCACCGCCCTGTAGCGCACGCAACATCCGTGGTTCCAGTTCCAACCAGGCGATGCCTCGTGCCACCAGCAGCGCAGTGCCGGCCAAGAGCAGCAAGGTCCCAAGCGCCATGCGGAACAGGCGCACACTCCCGACAGACATCACGTCAGTGCGCATCGCGGATCGACTCACTTGAGGGCTTCGAGATAACGACGTTCCACGTCCGCCCAGTCGATGACGTTATAGAAGGCGCCAATGTACTCCGGTCGACGGTTCTGGTACTTCAGGTAATAGGCATGCTCCCACACATCCAGCCCCAGGATTGGCGTATTGCCGTGCATCAGCGGGCTGTCCTGATTGCCGCTGCTTTCCACCACCAGACGCTTGTCCGGCGTGACGCTGAGCCAGGCCCAGCCACTGCCGAAGCGCGTCAACGCGGCCTTGGTGAACGCCTCCTTGAAGGCATCGAAACCACCCAGTTCGCGCTCGATGGCCTGCGCCACCTGCCCTGATGGCTGACCGCCGCCCTGCGGCGACATCACGGTCCAGAACAGGCTGTGGTTGGCATGCCCCCCGCCCTGGTTGATCACCGCGCCTTGCAGCTTCTCGGGCAGTTGCTTGGCCGCCCCGACCAAACGCTCCACCGGCCAGTCGGCCCACTCGGTGCCTTCAAGAGCAACATTGAGATTGTTGATGTAGGTCTGGTGGTGCTTGCTGTGGTGGACCTCCATGGTCTGGGCGTCGATGTGCGGCTCCAGGGCATCGTAGGCGTAGGGCAAGGCAGGCAAGGTGTGGGGCATATCAGTGGATTCCGTAGGCAGATGGACGGGAGAAGGTGTCTGGTCGAGCCGTCAGCTCGCTCGCTTCGGCAGCTTGGCGGTGGAGCAGGCGCTCGGTGCGGGGGTATTGGCCGTATTCGCCGATGAAATTCAGCAGCTCGGTGTAAGTGCGCCCACTGTGCCGCAGCGCGGCCTCTCGCAGCGCTGCGGGCAGACGCTGCTCCTGACTGGCCTGGAGCAAGCGCTGATGCGCCGCACACAGGTAGTCGGCGCTTTCATGGGGTTGATTCAGACGTACGTGCAGGTCGGCCAGGTTGTGATGAGCGATGACGAATGCCGCCACCGCCTGATCGACGTCATGCCAGCGCTCGAACAGCACCTGCGCCAGGGCCAGCGCTTGCAGGTAGTGCTCTCGGGCGTCTATCAGCTCGCCCTGTGCGAACAGCCGATTGGCGATGTCCGTGGTGCGTTTCCAGTGTTGCATGACGTGTCTCCTGATGAAGAACGCGAGTCAGATACCGCCCGCAGTGAGCTTCTCCGGATCCAGCAAGGCCTCCAGTTGATCGCGTGACAGATCGGTGTACTCCAGGGCCACATCGACGATCGGTCGTCCCTGCTTGTAGGCAGTCTTGGCGATGTCGGCCGCCTTCAGATAGCCGATGATCGGGTTCAAGGCGGTGACCAGGATCGGGTTGCGCGACAGGGCCTCCTTGAGCTTGGGCTCGTTGACCTTGAAGCTGGCGATGGCTTTGTCCGCCAGCAATCGACTGACGTTGGCCATCAGTTCGATGCTCTCGAGCAAGTTGCGGGCGATCACCGGCAGCATCACGTTGAGCTCGAAGTTGCCCGACTGACCCGCGATGGCGATGGTGGCGTCATTGCCTATCACCTGCGCGGCGACCATGGCGGTGGCCTCGGGAATCACCGGATTGACCTTACCGGGCATGATCGAGGAGCCCGGTTGCAGGCCTTCCAGTTCGATCTCGCCAAGCCCGGCCAGAGGGCCAGAGTTCATCCAGCGCAGATCGTTGGCGATCTTCATCAGCGCCACGGCGGTGGTCTTGAGCTGCCCGGACAGCGCAACGGCCGTGTCCTGAGAGCCGATCAGCGCGAACAGGTTTTCGCCTGGCGTGAACGGGATGCCGGTCAACGCGCTCAATTCACGGGCAAAACCGGCTGCGAACTGTGGATGGGCGTTGATTCCGGTGCCGACGGCGGTGCCGCCCTGAGCCAGCGCTTGCAGCGCGGGCAGGCTGGCGTGCAGGTGCGCCTGTGCGCCCTTGATCTGCGCGGCCCAGCCGTCGAGCACCTGACTCATGCGCACCGGCATGGCGTCCATCAGGTGAGTGCGGCCCGTCTTGACGAAGCGATGCACCTCCAGCGATTTTTTCTCGATCACTTGCACCAGATGCGTCAACGCCGGCAGCAGTTGCTCATGCAGGGCCAAGGCCGCACTGACATGGATCGTGGTGGGGATGATGTCATTGCTGCTCTGCCCGCAGTTGACATGGTCGTTTGCATTGACCTGATCGCCCAGCACGCGACTGGCGAGCGTAGCGATCACCTCGTTGGCATTCATGTTGGAACTGGTGCCGGACCCGGTCTGGAAAACGTCGACCGGGAAGTGCTGGATGAAGTCTTCACCCAACAGTTGCTCCACCGCGCGGACGATCGCCCCGCCCTGCTGCGCGCTCAATTGGCCCAGTTCGATGTTGGCCTTCGCAGCCGCCGCCTTGGCCAGCAGCAAGGCGCGGATGAACTGCAGCGGCATGCGCTGGCCGCTGACCGGAAAGTTATCGACCGCACGCTGGGTCTGCGCGCCATACAGGGCCTGGGTCGGGACCTGCAACTCGCCCATGCTGTCACGCTCGATACGGGTATCACTCATCATCGAATCCTTGCATCAGTTCATCGGGAGAAATCGAAGGCAGCAGCACACAATTGGCCAACTGCAGGGCATAGGGCTGCCAACGCTGGTTGCCGTCGCGGCGATCGAGATTGCGCAGGTCGAGCAACGGACGCCACGCCTGGTCCAGGCAGTGGCAGCGCCAGTGCCACGGCAGCATGCGGTCGCAAGCGGTATCGAGCAGAAGGCGCAGGGAAGTCAGGGCCACGGTCCAGGCCGAGGTGTCGGTGCAGCACACCAGGTAGCGCCCCTCGGCGAGGTAGTGTTCGACCAGACGCGGCTCGTCGGGATCGAGCGCGCAACGAATACGCCGGCTCAGCCAGCGCCAGTTTTCCAGGTAGGGCAGTTCGTGGAGAACGGTTTTCATGAACATCATCGCCGGAGTTGCCGTGTAATGATATTCATTATTAATTGATAAATAGAATCACTTCAAGCTCGAAAGCGGACATAAAAAACCCGGCGCTTCGTCCGGGTTTTGTACATCATCGCTTCACTTCAGACAGTCAACTGCCCGCGACGGTCATGCGCTCGATCAGCACGGAACCAGTGTGAATGTTGCTTCTGGTCTCAAGATCGCTACCGATGGCAACAATTTGCTGGAACATGTCCTTCATGTTTCCGGCGATGGTCACCTCCTGCACAGGGAACTGGATTTCGCCGTTCTCCACCCAGTAACCCGCCGCGCCGCGGGAATAGTCGCCGGTGACCATGTTCAGCCCGTGCCCCATCAGTTCGGTCACCAGCAGACCACGGCCCATGCGTCGGATCAACGCAGCCTGGTCTTCCGAACCATGGGTCACGAACAGGTTGTGCACGCCCCCGGCATTGGCGGTGCTCGGCAGTTTCAGCTTGCGACCGGAGTAGGTGCCGAGGATGTACGACACCAGCTCACCTTTATCGACGAACGGTTTGGCATAGGTCGCCAGTCCGTCGCCATCGAACGCGGCGCTGCCCAGCGCCCGTGGAATATGCGGGCGCTCGTCCAGCGTCAGCCAGGCGGGGAACAATTGCTGACCGAGCGTGCCCTCGAGGAAGGACGACTTCCGATACAAACTGCCGCCGGAGATAGCCGAAAGAAAGCTGCCGAACAGTCCACCGGCCAGCTCTGCGGCGAACAGCACGGGCACTTCGCAGGTAGGCACCGGACGCGCGCCCAGTCGGCTGGCGGCCCGCTGTGCCGCACGCCGACCAATGTTTCGTGGATCGTCGAGCAGTGGGCCTTGGCGGCTGACGTCGTACCAGTAATCACGCTGCATCTGCCCTTCGCCCTCGGCGATCATCACGCAACTCAGGCTGTGCCGGGTCGAGGCGTAACCACCTACGAAGCCATGGCTATTGCCGTACACGCGCACACCCTGGTGGGTATTGAGGGTGGTGCCATCGGCGTTGAGGATACGCGGGTCGGCATCGAAGGCCGCCGCCTCGCACTCCAGGGCCATCTCGATGGCCCGTTCCGGCTCGATATTCCAATCGTGGTAGAGGTCCAGATCAGGTAGCTCACGTGCCATCAAGGCCGCATCGGCAAGGCCCGAGCACTCGTCTTCGGACGTGTGCTTGGCGATCGCCAGGGCAGCGGCCACGGTCTCGCGGATGGCCTCGGCGCCGCTGGCCGAGGTACTCGCCGAGCCCTTGCGCTGACCGACATAGAGGGTAATGCCGAAGCCCTGGTCGCGGTTGAATTCGACCGTTTCCACTTCGCGCTGGCGCACACTGGTCGACAGACCCTGCTCCAGCGAAACCGCCACCTCGCAGGCGCTGGCGCCCTGGCGTCGTGCTTCGGCGACGATCGCTTCGACCTGCTCCTGCAACGCCGGCAGGTCCTTGGGGCCTATGCTCTGGACTGCACTCATGGTGTTCTCCACTCAAATTCTGCGTTCGGCGAGGGTCGTTGTGCGACCGGGCCGGACAAAGCGGCCCCCGACTGGTTATCATGGCGGCGATTTCCTGCGGACTGCCACCATGGTTGATTCATACGACGACGCCTTCGACGGCGAAAAAAGCAAGACCCAGATCAAGCGCGAGCTGCATGCACTGGTCGAACTCGGCGAGCGCCTCACCACGCTCAAGCCGGACACCCTCGCGCGCCTGCCGCTCACCGACGAGCTGCGCAAGGCCCTGGAGGAAGCCTCCCGGCACACCGCCCATGGCGCTCGCAAACGCCACATGTCGTTCGTCGGCAAGCTGATGCGCGTGCAGGATGTGGACGCCATCCAGGCGCTGCTGGAACAGATCGACAGCTCCACACGCCAGTACAACGAACGCTTCCATGGCCTGGAACGCTGGCGCGACCGGCTGATCGACGGCAACGACGAAGACCTTGAGCGCTTCGTCAGCGAATTCCCCGAAACCGATCGCCAGCACCTGCGCTCGCTGATTCGCCATGCTCAGCACGAAAAAGCACGGAACAAGCCGCCGGCCGCAGCGCGCAAGGTCTTCAAGTACATTCGCGACCTCGACGAACTGCAACGCGGCCTGCGCTAAGCGCACGCGCAGGAGCGGGCTGGCCCCGCGAACGCGGGCGAAACCGATGCCGGCCGGCAGCGCATCGCCCAGGTCGCGACACGGCGCCGCGCCTGCACCGCGCCCAGAATACGTCAAGCCCCGGTCCCACCTACGGTAATCGCATCGAGCTTGAGGGTCGGTTGGCCTACGCCCACCGGCACCGACTGCCCGTCCTTGCCGCAGGTGCCCACGCCACTGTCCAGCGCCAGGTCGTTGCCGACCATCGACACCCGGCTCATCGCCTCCGGACCATTGCCGATCAGCGTCGCGCCCTTGACCGGTGCGGTGATCTTGCCGTCTTCGATCAGGTAGGCCTCGCTGGTGGAAAACACGAACTTGCCACTGGTGATGTCCACCTGTCCGCCACCCAGGTTGGCGCAGTAGATGCCCTTCTTGACCGAGGCGATGATCTCCTGCGGATCGCTCTGGCCAGCGCGCATGTAGGTATTGGTCATGCGCGGCATGGGCAGGTGCGCATAGGATTCACGTCGGCCGTTGCCGGTCACCGCCATACCCATGAGGCGAGCGTTGAGCTTGTCCTGCATGTAGCCTTTGAGGATGCCGTTCTCGATCAGCGTGGTGCACTCGGTGGGCGTGCCTTCGTCGTCGACGCTCAGCGAGCCGCGACGATCCTTGAGCGTGCCATCGTCGACGATGGTGCACAACTTCGACGCCACGGCTTCGCCGATGCGACCGCTGTAGGCCGAACTGCCCTTGCGGTTGAAGTCGCCCTCAAGACCATGGCCAACCGCCTCGTGCAGCAGCACACCTGACCAGCCCGGACCGAGCACCACCGGCAGTGAGCCAGCCGGCGCCGGTCGGGCATCGAGATTGACCAGCGCCTGACGCAACGCCTCGCGCGCATAGTCCATCACGCGCGCCTCGGTGAAGTAGCGGTAGTCGGTGCGCCCGCCCCCGCCGTGACCACCGCGCTCGCGGCGACCGTTGTGCTCGACGATGACGCTGACGTTGAAGCGCACCAAGGGCCGCACATCCGCCGCCAGACTGCCATCGGCCGCCGCCACCAAAATACGCTCCCAGACGCCCGCCATGCTGACGCTGACCTGCTGGATACGCGGATCGAGGGCACGGGTGGCGGCATCGACGCGCTTGAGCAACTCGACTTTGTCGGCGCGGCTCAGCACATCAAGTGGGTTGTCCGGTGCATACAACGCGGCCACGTCCTGGCTGCGGAACGCCTGAACCTTGCCGTTCTGCCCGGCGCGCGAGATCGACCGGGCGGCACGGGCGGCCGAGGTCAGCGCTTCAAGGTTGATCGCATTGCTATAGGCGAAGCCTGTCTTCTCGCCGGACAGCGCACGCACACCTACGCCTTGGTCGAGGTTGAAACTGCCTTCCTTGACGATGCCGTCTTCCAGCGCCCAGGTTTCCGAGATCTGTCCCTGGAAATACAGGTCGGCCGCGTCGATGCCGGGCCCGGCCAACTCACCCAACACAGCTTGCAGGCTGTCGAGGGTCAGTCCGCCCGGTGCCAGGAGCTGATCGCTGACGGTCGATAACATCTGGCTCATAGTCACTCCACGGTGAACGCAGGCCGCAAGGCGTCCTGCGAGAAAAAGCGCCGGTGCGAAGTCACCGGCATGCGCGCCCGAATGGACGCTTGTTCGTCGATATCGCGCGCAGCGAGCAGCACACCTTCGCCGCGCGCCTGTTCGGCCACGATCCGCCCCCAGGGGTCGACGATCGCCGCTTGACCATGGGTCTGACGCCCTCCGGGATGAGTCCCGCCCTGGGCGGCTGCCAGCACGTAGCACTGGGTTTCGATGGCCCGTGCACGGATCAGCACTTCCCAGTGCGCCGCACCGGTCACGGCGGTAAACGCCGCAGGTGCGCTGATCAGCTCCGCTCCTGCCTCGCGCAGGGCGCTGTAGAGCTCGGGAAAGCGCAGGTCGTAACACACCGACAGGCCCAGTTTGCCGACCGGGGTATCGGCCACCACCACGCGCGCACCCGGCGCATAGTCGTCTGACTCCCGGTAGCGTCCGCGATTGTCAGCCACATCCACATCGAACAGATGCAGCTTGTCGTAGCGGGCAACGATTTCACCCTGCTCGTCGACCAGCAACGAACAGGCGTGGGCCTTGGCCTCGGGCGAAGCGACCGGCGGCAGCGGCAACGTGCCCGCCACTACCCATAACTTGAGGTCGCGGGCGGCACGTTTCAACCAGGGCAGTATCGGCCCCTGGCCCAGGGCCTCGGCACGGCCGATGGCGGCGGCATCGTGCCGCCCCATGGCCGCGAAGTTTTCCGGCAACACAGCCAAGCGAGCGCCGTCGGCGGCAGCCTGCTCCAGCAGCGCGTGCGCCCGCTGCAGGTTGGCCAGGACATCATCCTGACTGACCATCTGGATCACCGCTGACTTCATGACCGCTCCCGAAGCTATTTGTCGAAGGGTTTCACAAATGTGATCTTAGGCTCTTTGACCGGACCTTGAACCCGATAATGCACGCTGGCGAAGCGCGCAACGCGGTCGCCGATCAGACGATCGACCAGGAACAATGCCCCACCCACCGCCGGAGCACCGACGATCAACGCGGCCAGTGGCAGGTTGTTGGTAACCGGCAGGGTCACCTGCAGATTGGCGTCGATGCGGTCACGGACCAGATCGAGCGTACCGTCGAGTTCGAAATTGCTCGAAGGTCCGGTCACCGCGATCGGCTTGCGGGTCACATAGACGCCTTCGCTGGCCACCAGCAAGCCCTTGACCCGATCATAGGCCAGGCCCTGACCGAACAGATCGGTGAAGTCCAGGCGCAGACGGCGACCGATCGAGTTGAAATTCAACAGGCCGAATACGCGAAGGGCTTGGGCACCGCCCTCGACCTCGACGAACTGCCCGGTGCGCAGTGCAGCATCGAGGCTTCCCGAGAAGCGCTTGAGACTGACCCAGGCTGGCGAGCCTGGCCAGCGACCGTCGACGTCCATGCGGAAGCTGCGGCTGGTGACGGTCGGCGCAAAGCCCCAGGCCTTGAGCACATCACCGAGATTCGCGCCCTGCACGCGGCCTTTGTACCAGCTGGCGCTGCTGTCGGGCGTGCCCTCCCAGCCAGCGCTGCCATCGACACGCAGGCCCTTCAGATCGAGGTTGATGTCATTCACCGAAACGCCGCGTGCCGTTGGGCGTAGCTTGACCGCCGCGCTGCCGAACAGATCGTCGCCGCGGTAGAGCTTGTCGATGCTCAGGTCGAGCATGGGCGCCTTGCGTGGATCGAAGGAGGCCAGCGGGTCCGGCGCATCGTCGGCCGCTTCCTGCTGCGGATCGGCCGGGGGCAGACGCAGGGTCTGCAGTGTAACCACCATCGGCGCTGCCTTGGCGTCGGGCAGGCGGGCGTTGCCCATCACTTCGCGGCTGTCCAGCCGCAGGTCCCAGGCGCTGGCCACCCGCGCCAGGCGCACCACGGCCTGATTGAGTTCGGTGCCGAAAGCGCTCAGCCGGCCGATGCTCAAGTCGACGCTCTGCAAGGTCTGGCGCGCGCTGCCGCCAGGGTCCTGCCCAGCATACTTGCTCATCTGCTGCTGCCAGGGCTCCAGGTCCAGCGTCTCCAGCCGGCCCCGCACTCGCAGGCCTTGAGCACCGGGTACGTTGGCCGAACCACCGCCGAGCACCAATTCGCCGCGGCCCTGATCGGGCTTGTCCAAAGTGGCGGCATAGGCCAACTGCGCCAGGTCGGCATACCGCGCATCGAAGCGCCGCTCGGCGCCTTGCAGGGTCATGCCGAAGCTGCTGTCGCGCACCGTGGTCATGGCCTTGCCGAACGGCGGCGGCAAGTCGATGATCAGCCCCTTGAGCGACGAGTTGATGTCCAGACGGTTGTCACGACTGCCAAGGCTGAGTTGCAGTTGGTAGGGCAGATCGCCCGAAGCCGGCAATGGCTGCTTGAACTGCAGCCACTCGGTCAACGCCTTGAGTGCCACCTGACCGCTGGCCTGGATACGGGTCTGGATCTGGCCGCCCTGCCCTTCGGCGAAAATCTGCGCCGAGACCGGTTTACCGAAGGCCTGCAGGCTGATGTCCTTACCGCTCAAACCCTTGTCCAGATCGAAGTTGAAGTCGCCCTTGAGGCGGCTCAACTCAAGCGCAGGCGGCTCCACTTTCAGTCGCGCATCATGGGTGGCGAAATCGACGTTCACCTTTGGCTGCATGCCGTGCTCCAAGGGAATGTCCAGCTTGACCTTGCCCCGCAGCGGACCTTCGCCCTCCCAGCCGGCGAAGATCTCGCCAGTGCCGATGGGCGCCTGCTTGAGGATCTTCAGACCGTCGCCCAGGCTGCCGTCGAACTTGCCGTCCAGATACAGGTGGCTGTGCTGGTCGCCCTCGACGTGAGGAATATCGACGCGCACATCGCTGACCTTGGTATCGAGCAACAGCCCCTGGTTGGCCTGAATATGCACGCCGCTGTCCTGAATGCGCACCTTGCCGTCCACCTGCCGCACCTGCGGCCAGCCAGGCTGGAAATCGAGGGTGGCGTCGTGGACGTCGAAGAACAGGCTGATGCTGCGCGAATGATCCGGCGCATCGTGGTTCAACGAACCCTGGTACTGGAAATAACCCTCGTCGACCGCGCCCTTGACGATGGCGCTGCGCAACCACTGGTCCAGCGCCGGGCTGAGCACCTGCGGCAGGTACTTGGCCGTGTAGCGCCCGTCGCCGTCGGTCAGACCGACGCGCAGGTCCATGTAGTCGGCCTGTTGCTCGTGGAAACGGAAGCGAATGAGGAAGTCGGCGGCGATCTTGCCTTCATCGCCGAGCACTTTGATGTAGGGCGCGATCAGGGTGAAACCGTCGTCGTCCAGCGCCCAGGTCAGGCGAGCATTGGCTTTCTGGTAGTGCCAGGGCTTGGCGAAGATCGGGTAGAGGTGAAGCATGAAGGCATCGCTGTCCAGGCGCAGCTCGCCCTGGCCCAGATCGCCGCTGATGCTGCCGCTGACATTGCCGGCCGCCGGGGCGCCGTGGTAGGCGTCGAAGCCGACGTTGTCGAGGTTGGCGGCGAACGCCAGGCGTTGGTCGCCTTCGGCCTGGGGGCGGATGTCGAGTCGCACGTTGCGCAGGGCACCGGTAACCTTCAGCGCATCGACTACGGTCATCAGTTTGTCGGGCAGTGGCGCCAGTGCGTCGATCAACGGGGTGATCGGCGTCAGGTCGAGGCGGTCGGCCTGAACGTGCCAAGTGTCGCCTGAGTCATCCGTAGCGGGTGCTTGCTGCGCCTGCAGGTGGCTTTCCCAGCGAGCGTCGCCGATGTTCGCCGCCAGCGAATCGACCACCGCCTCGTACCCTTCTCGCCCTTGGCGAACCCAGGCCGACAGGGCCAGATTGTCCAGGGTGATCATCTTGCGGTCCGCGTAGGCACCTCGCAATGTCGGTGCGTTGAGCCGAACGACGCCGCGCTGCAAGCGCCCTTCGCGCCAGTCGACCCAGAACTCGCCGCCTGCACGCAGGGTCTTGGCCCGCCATTGGCCCAGCACACTGGGCGGCAGCCAGCGCGCCCAGTCGCTGTGCGGCAGGCTCAGATAGGCTTGGTAGTCGCCTTCGCGCCAGGCCTCGGGTTTGGCGCGACTGCGCAGGTTGAGCGCCAGAGGCTGGCCGTCCGGTAAGGTTGCCTGCAGTTCCAGGGACTGCCGCGCGGGACTGGCCTGCAGACCGAGGCTGACATAGGTCAGGGTGAGAGGGTCGCGTCCAAACGGCTGGAGGGTAACCTGACTGTCGAACACATCGACCCGCCCCAATTG
The DNA here is from genome assembly GCF_047039205.1 of Pseudomonas sp. SC11. Lineage (NCBI taxonomy): Bacteria > Pseudomonadati > Pseudomonadota > Gammaproteobacteria > Pseudomonadales > Pseudomonadaceae > Pseudomonas > Pseudomonas sp. SC11. The sequence continues at coordinate 4,465,016 of NZ_CP178183.1, forward strand.
ACGCAGGCGCTGCAGCACCTGGGCGGCATCGAACGGCTCGTCATCCTTTTTCGGCAGCCCTTCCAAGCGCCACTCGCCCTGTGGATTCTCGCGCAGGATCACTTGCAGGCCGCCAAGCTGAATGTGCGCCAGACGCACTTCGCGGGCCTTGAGGCTGGCCCACAAGTCGGGTACCAGCTTGACCTCGTCCAGGCGCAGCGCCGACGCCCCCTCACCCAATTGCAGATCGCTGACCCTCAGCACCGGTGCCAGGCCGCTCCAGCGTCCCTCCAGGACGCCGATATGCACGGGCATGCCCAGCGCCTGCTGGGCCTTGTCCTGCAGCTCGTTACGGTATTCGGCCACCAGCGGCGTCAATTGTCGGCCGAGACTCACATACAGCGCGAGTAACACGACCAGCAGTGCGCAGAGGCCAAGGCCCCACCGGGTCATCGCGCCCAGGACGCGGTTCAGACGTCCCATGGCCAAGGCCCTCCGAGTCGTCCATCAACTATGGCCGCACCCGCAGATTTCGCCACAGCACGGAGGTATTCAGCGCGAGTCAGAGCAGCACCACATCATATTGTTCCTGGGAATACATGGACTCGACCTGGAAGCGAATGGTTCGCCCGATGAACGCTTCCAGTTCGGCGACGTTACCCGACTCCTCATCCAGCAGCCGATCGACCACCTTCTGATTGGCCAGCACCCGATAGCCCTCGGCCTGGTAGGCGCGGGCCTCGCGCAGAATCTCGCGAAAGATCTCGTAGCAAATGGTTTCCGGGGTTTTCAGCTTGCCGCGCCCCTGGCACGCCTGGCAGGGCTCGCAGAGCACCTGCTCGAGGCTCTCGCGGGTGCGCTTGCGGGTCATCTGCACCAGGCCCAGCTCGGTGATGCCGATGATGTTGGTCTTGGCGTGATCGCGCTCGAGTTGCTTCTCCAGCGTGCGCAGCACCTGGCGGCGGTGCTCCTCATCTTCCATGTCGATGAAGTCGATGATGATGATGCCGCCGATATTGCGCAGGCGCAGTTGTCGGGCAATGGCCGTGGCCGCTTCCAGATTGGTCTTGAAAATCGTCTCTTCGAGGTTGCGATGGCCGACGAAGGCGCCTGTGTTGACGTCGATGGTGGTCATGGCCTCGGCCGGGTCGACCACCAGATAACCACCGGACTTCAGCGGCACCTTGCGCTCCAGCGCGCGCTGGATCTCGTCTTCGACACCGTAGAGGTCGAAAATTGGCCGCTCGCCCGGATAGTGCTCGAGGCGGTCGGCGATCTCGGGCATCAGCTCGCCGACGAACTGCGTGGTTTTCTGGAAGGTTTCCCGGGAATCGATACGGATCTTCTCGATCTTCGGGTGGACCAGGTCTCGCAAGGTGCGCAGTGCCAGGCCCAGGTCTTCGTAGATGACGGTGGGCGCGCCGCAGGTCTGGATCTGGCTGGCGATCTGCTCCCAGAGGCGGCGCAGATAGCGGATGTCCTGCAGGATATCCTCGGCCCGCGCACCTTCCGCGGCGGTGCGCAGGATGAAACCGCCGGCGTCCTTGAGGTTTTCCTGGGTCATGGAGTCGCTGACCACCTGTTTGAGGCGGTCACGCTCGGCTTCGTCTTCGATCTTCAGCGAGATGCCGACATGGCTGCTGCGCGGCATGTACACCAGGTAACGCGAGGGAATCGACAACTGGGTGGTCAGGCGCGCGCCCTTGGTGCCGATCGGATCCTTGGTCACCTGCACCACCAGGGCCTGGCCCTCGTGCACCAAGGCGGTGATGGTCTCGACCGCCGAGCCTTCGCGTTGGGAGATTTCCGAAGCATGGATGAAGGCTGCGCGTTCCAGACCGATGTCGACGAAAGCCGCCTGCATACCCGGCAACACCCGCACCACCTTGCCCTTGTAGATGTTGCCGACGATACCGCGGCGCTGGGTGCGCTCGACATGCACTTCCTGCAACACGCCGTTTTCCACCACTGCCACGCGTGATTCCATCGGGGTGATGTTGATCAGGATCTCTTCGCTCATGGCAGCTCTCGTCAAAGGTCTTCGGTAATCATGGATGGCGGGCGCACGTCTGGCCAGCGTTAAGCGGTTTCCTCATGCTGCCAGCAGGGAATGGCGAACTGCTCGAGCAGCTCGGCGGTTTCGCTCAGGGGCAGGCCGACCACGGCCGAGTAGCTGCCGGCGATGGCGCTGACGAATACCGCGCCAAGGCCTTGGATGGCGTAACCACCGGCCTTGTCCACAGGCTCGCCGCTGGCCCAGTAGCGCCAGGCTTCGTCGAAGGAGATGGCGCGAAAACGCACCTGAGTGGCCACGCACAGGCTCAGCGAGCGTTGGCCGTCGGTGAGCGCCACGGCGGTGAGCACCTGGTGCTCACGTCCGGACAGATCGCCGAGCATGGCCAGCGCATGCTCGCGATCGTCCGGCTTGCCGAGGATCACGCCGTCGAGCACCACGGCAGTGTCGGCCCCGAGCACCACGCCGGGCGCCGACAGCGTGGCGAAACCGGCTGCGGCCTTGGCCCGTGCCAGACGCTCGACATAGGCCTGTGGCGCTTCGGCGGGCAACGGCGTTTCATCGATGGGGGCGTGGACCCGAGTGAACGGCACGCCGATCTGGGCCAGCAGCTCGCGCCGACGCGGCGAGCCGGAGGCCAGGTACAGTTGGGTCATGTGGACATCTCCCTGTCAGTGACGACGCGTCAGTGGATGTGCAGGCGTCGGCGCAGGCCACGCAGGGCGAAGCTGATCCAGGGCCAGAGCAAGGCACTGATCACCGCCGACCAGACCAGCGCCAGGGTCGGCAGGCGGTTACCGGTCAGGGCGCTGAGCCACAGCTGGATCAACTGGGCGATGCCGAACACCACCAGGATCACCAGGCTTTGCTGCCACATGGGGAACATGCGCAGGCGCTGCTGCAAGGACAGCACCAGGAACGTGATCAACGTGAGAATCAGCGCGTTCTGCCCCAACAGGGTGCCATACAGCACGTCTTCGGCCAGCCCCAGGACGAACGCGGTGGTCATGCCGACCTTGCTCGGCACCGCCAGTGTCCAGAACGCCAGCAACAAAGCGAGCCACATGGGGCGAAACACTTCCATGAATTGCGGCATCGGCGTCACGCTGAGCAACAAGCCGATGACGAAGGTCAGCCAGATCGCCCAGCCATTTCTGCTACGGGTACTGACCATCATTCACTCCGCGGCTGGGCCGGCGCTGCTGGCGTGGCGGCCGGATGAGAGGTGGACGAGCCGTGCGCCGGCGCCGAGGAACCCGACGCGGCTGGAGCATGGCCCTGCGCGTTGCCGGTCGAGGCCGGCGCTTGGCCGGTCGCCGCGCCCGGATGAGCGTCCTTGGCACCCTGGCGATCGGCCTCCTCCTGCGCGATGGCCGCATCGGTGGCGCGTTGCTCAGGCGTGCGTCGGTCGCTGAACACCAGCAGCATGTAGCGACTGCGGTTGAGCGCGGCGGTGGGGATGGCACGAACGATGGCGAAGGGCTGCCCGGAGTCGTGGATCACTTCGTTGACCGTGGCCACCGGATAACCGGCCGGGAAACGTTGCCCCATGCCGGAGCTCACCAGCAGATCGCCTTCCTTGATGTCGGCGGTGTCAGCCACATGGCGCAGCTCCAGACGTTCCGGATTACCCGTGCCACTGGCGATGGCGCGCAGGCCATTGCGATTGACCTGGACAGGGATGCTGTGGGTGGTGTCGGTGAGCAGCAGCACCCGCGAGGTGTAGGGCATCAGCTCGACCACCTGGCCCATCAGGCCGCGCGCATCGAGCACCGGCTGACCGAGAAACACGCCGTCGCGCTCGCCCTTGTTGATCAGGATGCGATGGGTAAACGGATTGGGGTCGACGCCGATCAACTCCGCCACCTCGACCTTCTCGTTGACCAGCGCGGAAGAATTGAGCAGTTCGCGCAGGCGCACGTTCTGCTCGGTCAGCGCGGCCAATTTCTGCAAACGCCCCTGCAACAGCAGCGCTTCGGTCTTGAGTTTTTCGTTCTCGGCGATCAGTTCGGTGCGGCTGCCGAACTGCCCGGCCACGCCTTGCCACAAACGCTGCGGCAAATCGGTGACCCAATAGGACTCCATCAGCACCAGCCCCATCTGGCTGCGCACCGGTTTAAGCACGTCGAAGCGCGAGTCGACCACCATCAGCGCGACCGACATCACCACCAGCACGAGCAGACGAACGCCCAGCGAAGGGCCCTTGGAGAAAAGCGGTTTAATGGGCCGTTCCTCGTGGACGACGATTCAGGCGGTCATTGCACAGGGTCAATGCAACCACCTGCCTGCGGGTTGACGGAAACGACGCCCAGTGGACGCCAGCCCAGCGCATACAGGTAGCACTGTGTGTGCCACCTGTAAACCGGGGGATTTCAGCGAACAGCGAACGGCACGCGACTCACTCGCTGGAGAGCAGGTCCATGGCGTGCTTGTCCATCATCTCCAGCGCACGACCACCGCCGCGCGCGACGCAGGTCAGCGGGTCTTCGGCGACGATCACCGGCAGACCGGTTTCCTGGGCCAGCAGCTTGTCGAGGTCGCGCAGCAGGGCACCACCACCGGTCAGCACCAGACCGCGCTCGGCGATGTCCGAGGCCAGTTCCGGCGGCGACTGTTCCAAGGCGCTCTTGACCGCCTGGACGATGGTCGCCAGGGACTCCTGCAGCGCTTCGAGCACTTCGTTGGAGTTCAGGGTGAAGGCACGCGGCACGCCTTCGGCCAGGTTACGGCCGCGCACATCGACTTCGCGGATTTCGCCACCTGGGTAGGCGGTGCCGATTTCCTGCTTGATACGCTCGGCGGTGGACTCGCCGATCAGGCTGCCGTAGTTGCGGCGTACGTAGGTGACGATGGCTTCGTCGAAGCGGTCGCCGCCGACGCGAACGGACTCGGCATAGACCACACCGTTGAGCGAGATCAACGCGATCTCGGTGGTACCACCGCCGATATCCACGACCATCGAGCCGCGCGCTTCCTCGACCGGCAAGCCGGCACCGATGGCGGCGGCCATGGGTTCTTCGATCAGGAACACTTCGCGGGCACCGGCGCCCAGCGCCGACTCACGGATGGCGCGGCGTTCGACCTGGGTCGATTTGCACGGGACGCAGATCAGCACACGAGGGCTGGGCTGCAGGAAGCTGTTTTCGTGAACCTTGTTGATGAAGTACTGCAGCATCTTTTCGCAGACGCTGAAGTCGGCGATCACGCCGTCCTTCATCGGACGAATGGCGGCAATGTTGCCAGGTGTACGGCCGAGCATGCGCTTGGCTTCGGTGCCGACGGCCACGACGCTTTTCTGGTTGCCGTGGGTACGGATGGCAACGACCGAGGGCTCATTCAGGACAATACCGCGCTCACGCACGTAAATAAGGGTGTTGGCAGTACCCAGGTCGATGGACAGATCGCTGGAAAACATGCCACGCAGTTTCTTGAACATGGGAAAGTGACCCTGGGGAAAGCGTGGGTAAAAAAGTGCGGCAAACTCTAACAATGGCAGGGATTTTGGGCAAGGAGCCAATATGGTAAATTGGCAGTTTTTCCGAGCACGCCAGCCGATGATCGCGGCCGTATGACCGCCAGAATCCCGGCATGTTCCTCAATACGGAAGCATTCTGTTTCTGTTTTTCCTGGAGATCCCCATGGCGCTTGAACGCTGTGACGTGGAAAAGATCGCCCATCTGGCCCGCCTGGGTCTCAATGAAGGCGAACTGCCACGCATTACCGATGCCCTGAACAGTATTCTCGGGCTGGTCGACCAGATGCAAGCCGTCGACACCACCGGCATCGAGCCGCTGGCCCACCCGCTCGAAGCCACCCAGCGCCTGCGTCCCGACCAGGTGACCGAAAGCAACCAGCGTGATCGCTACCAAGCGGTGGCACCCTCGACCGAGAACGGTCTGTACCTGGTTCCGAAAGTCATCGAGTAAGGGATAGAACCTGCCATGCATCAACTCACTCTGGCCGAGATCGCCCGCGCCCTCGCCGACAAGTCGTTTTCCTCCGAAGAGCTGACCCGCACGCTGCTGGCGCGCATCCAGCAGCTCGACCCCCAGCTCAACAGCTTCATCAGCATCACCGAAGAACAAGCCCTGCAACAGGCCCGCGCCGCCGACCAACGGCGCGCCCAGGGCGAGACCGGTGCGCTGCTGGGCGCGCCCATCGCCCACAAGGACCTGTTCTGCACCCAGGGCGTGCGCACCAGCTGTGGCTCGAAGATGCTCGACAGCTTCACCGCACCCTATGACGCCACCGTGGTCGCACGCCTGGCCCAGGCCGGCATGGTCAGCCTCGGCAAGACCAACATGGACGAATTCGCCATGGGCTCGGCCAACGAGTCCAGCCACTATGGCGCAGTGAAAAACCCGTGGAATCTCGAACACGTGCCTGGCGGTTCTTCCGGTGGTTCGGCCGCCGCGGTGGCCGCACGCCTGCTGCCCGCTGCCACCGGCACCGACACCGGCGGTTCGATCCGCCAACCGGCGGCCCTGACCAGTCTCACCGGTCTCAAGCCTACCTATGGCCGGGTTTCGCGCTGGGGCATGATCGCCTACGCCTCGAGCCTCGACCAGGGCGGCCCGATGGCCCGCACCGCCGAAGACTGCGCGCTGTTGCTGCAAGCCATGGCCGGCTTCGACCCGAACGACTCCACCAGCGTCGACGAGCCGGTACCCGACTACAGCGCCAACCTGAACGCCCCGCTCGAGGGCCTGCGCATCGGCCTGCCGAAGGAGTACTTCGGTGCCGGCCTCGATCCGCGCATCGGCGAATTGGTGCACAACAGCGTCAAGGCGCTGGAAAAGCTCGGCGCGGTGGTCAAGGAAATCAGCCTGCCGAACATGCAGCATGCCATCCCGGCCTACTACGTGATCGCCCCGGCCGAAGCCTCCTCCAACCTGTCACGCTTCGACGGCGTGCGCTTCGGCCACCGCTGCGAAAACCCCAAAGACCTCACGGACCTGTACAAGCGCTCGCGCGGCGAGGGTTTCGGCCCTGAAGTGCAGCGCCGGATCATGGTCGGCACCTACGCCCTGTCGGCTGGCTACTACGATGCCTACTACGTCAAGGCCCAGCAAATCCGCCGCCTGATCAAGAACGACTTCATGACGGCCTTCGAGCAGGTCGACGTGATCCTCGGCCCGACCACGCCGAACCTGGCCTGGAAACTCGGGGCCAAGAGCAGCGATCCGGTCGCCGCTTACCTCGAGGACGTCTACACCATCACCGCCAACCTGGCGGGCCTGCCGGGCCTGTCGATGCCGGCCGGCTTCGTCGATGGCCTGCCGGTGGGCGTGCAACTGCTGGCCCCGTATTTCCAGGAAGGCCGCCTGCTCAACGTCGCGCACCGCTACCAGCAAGTCACCGACTGGCACACCCGCGCCCCCAACGGCTTCTGAGGAATTCACACATGCAATGGGAAGTTGTGATCGGGCTGGAGATTCATACCCAGCTCGCCACCCAGTCGAAGATTTTCTCCGGCAGCGCCACCACCTTCGGCTCCGAGCCGAACACCCAGGCCAGCCTGGTCGACCTCGGCATGCCGGGTGTGTTGCCGGTGCTGAACCAGGAGGCAGTGCGCATGGCGTGCATGTTCGGCCTGGCCATCGATGCCCAGATCGGACCGCGCAACGTGTTCGCGCGCAAGAACTACTTCTACCCCGACCTGCCCAAGGGCTACCAGATCAGCCAGATGGAGCTGCCGATCGTCGGTAAGGGCCACCTGGACATCGCCCTGGAAGACGGCACGCTCAAGCGCATTGGCGTCACCCGCGCTCACCTTGAAGAGGATGCGGGCAAGAGCTTGCACGAAGACTTCAACGGCGCCACCGGCATCGACCTCAACCGCGCCGGCACGCCGCTGCTGGAGATCGTCTCCGAGCCGGACATGCGCAGCGCCAAGGAGGCGGTGGCCTACGTCAAGGCCATCCATGCGCTGGTGCGCTACCTGGGCATCTGCGACGGCAACATGGCCGAAGGTTCGCTGCGCTGCGACTGCAACGTGTCGATTCGCCCGAAAGGCCAGGCCGAGTTCGGCACTCGCTGCGAGATCAAGAACGTCAACTCCTTCCGCTTCATCGAACGGGCGATCAACAGCGAGATCCAGCGCCAGATCGACCTGATCGAGGACGGCGGCAAGGTAGTCCAGGAAACCCGCCTGTACGACCCGAACAAGGACGAGACGCGCTCCATGCGCAGCAAGGAGGAAGCCAACGACTACCGTTACTTCCCCGATCCGGACCTGCTGCCAGTGGTCATCGAGCCGAGCTTCCTCGACACCGTTCGCGCCTCGCTACCGGAGCTGCCGACGCAAAAGGTCGAGCGCTTCCAGAACCAGTACGGCCTGTCGCCGTACGACGCCAATGTGCTGGCCAGCAGCCGCGAACAGGCCGACTACTTCGAGCAGGTGGCCAAGATCGGCGGTGACGCCAAGCTGGCGGCCAACTGGGTGATGGTCGAGCTGGGCAGCCTGCTGAACAAGCTGGGCGTCGAGATCGACCAGTCGCCGGTCAGCGCCGAACAGCTCGGCGGCATGCTGCTGCGCATTCGCGACAACACCATCAGCGGCAAGATCGCCAAGACCGTGTTCGAGGCCATGGCTGCAGGTGAAGGCGATGCCGACGGCATCATCGAAAGCAAAGGCCTGAAACAGGTCACCGATACCGGTGCCATCGACAAGATGCTCGAAGACGTGCTGGCCGCCAACGCCGAACAGGTCGAGCAGTACCGCGCCGCCGATGAGGCCAAGCGCGGCAAGATGTTCGGCTTCTTCGTCGGCCAGGCCATGAAGGCCTCCAAGGGCAAGGCCAACCCGGGGCAGGTGAACCAACTGCTCAAGGCCAAGCTCGAAGGGTGACCTTCGCAGGAGCGGCCTCGCGCCGCTCCTGCAGGTTCTGCGCCTGACCTGCCAGCACCGGAGCACCCGATCTACCCATGCGTTCCTTCATCCGTTTTCTGCCCCTCGCTGTGCTCGCCGTCCTCGGCGGCTGCGCCAACCACGCCATCGATCCGCGCGGCTACGACGAAACCGGCACGGCCTCGTACTACGGTGCACGCCACCACGGCAACCGCACCGCCAGCGGCGAACCCTTCAACCAGCATGGCCTGACCGCCGCCCATCGCTCCCTGGCGTTCGGCAGCCGGGTGCTGGTGACCAACCTGTCCAACCAACGCAGCGTCGTGGTGCGTATCAACGATCGCGGTCCGCACACCCGCGGCCGGCTCATCGACCTATCCCGGGCTGCCGCTGAAAAAATCGGCATGCTGCGTAGCGGAACGGCGCGCGTGCGGGTACAAGGATTGAGCGACTGACCTGACGGGAGCTGTACCATTTTCGACCTAGCCACCCTTCCCACCTTCAGCCTCCTGCAATTGGGCCTGGGCCTCGTGCTGCTGGTGCTCGGCGCCGAGCTGCTGGTACGCGCCGCCTTGCGCCTGGCGGTGCGCCTGCACGTCAGGCCACTGATCATCGGCCTGAGCCTGGTCGCCTTCGGCAGCACCGCGCCACAACTGACCGTCAGCCTGCAAGCCGCCTACCAGGGCGCGCCTGACGTGGCAATCGGCAGCGTGATCGGCAGCAACATCTTCAATGTCCTGGTGATCCTCGGCCTGGCCGCACTGATCATCCCGCTGCGCGTTTCGCGGCAACTGGTGCGCCTGGACATTCCGCTGATGATCGCCGCCAGTGCGCTGGTCTACCTGCTGGCCGCCAACGCAGAGCTGGGCCGTTTCGAAGGCCTGTTGCTGCTGTTGGGATTGCTCGGCTACCTGGGCATGCTGTGGCATCAGTCACGTCACTACGCGCGCACCTATCCGGCCCCGGACACAGGCCATCGCAGCGCCGCACGCTTCTGGAGCTTAGTGTTACTGCAGGTGATCGGTGGGCTGGTATTGCTGAGCCTGGGCGGGCATCTGTTGTTGCAGGCCGCAGTCGAGGTCGCCACCGACCTGGGACTGTCAGAGCGCGTCATCGGCTTGACCGTGGTCGCGGTCTGCACCTCATTGCCGGAACTGGCGGCGGCGTTGATCGCCGCCTTGCGCGGGGAGCGCGAGATCGCGGTGGGCACCGTGATCGGCAGCAATCTGTTCAACCTGCTGGGCGTGTTGGGCCTGACGGCGCTGATCACGCCCGAGCCGCTGTCGATCTCGCCCAATGCCCTGGACTTCGACTTGCCAGTCATGCTCGGCGTCGCGGCGCTGAGCCTGCCGGTGTTCTATTCCGGTTATCGCATCACCCGCGCCGAGGGCCTGGTGTTCCTGGCGCTGTACCTGGCCTACGGCCTGCACGTGGTGGCCTTCACCACAGGCCTGCCGCTGGCCGAACGCCTGGAACGACTGATGCTGCTGTATGTGCTGCCGGTGCTCGGTGCCGTGCTGCTCTACACCACCGTTCGCGCCTGGCGCCGACAGCACTGAGCAGCCCGCTCGGCAGGATCAGGCGCCGCTCTGACGGCGCTTCTTCAAGCGAAACGCTACCCACAGTGCGGCAATCCACAAGGGAATCAGCAGCACCGAAATGCGCACCGGCGGCGTCAGGTACATCACCACCAGGATCAACACGATGAAGGCCAGGCACAGGTAGTTGGTCAGCGGGTGTCCCAAGCTGCGGTAGAACGGCACGATGCCCGCCGCCTGCTTGGCCTTGCGGAACTTCAGGTGGGTGATGCTGATGCTCGCCCAGTTGATCACCAGCGCCGACACCGCCAGGGCCATCAGCAAGCCGAACGCTTCGCCCGGCATCACATAGTTGATGACCACGCACAGGCCAGTGGCCAGCGCCGAAACGCCCAGCGCCACCAGCGGCACGCCGCGTCGATTGACGGTGAGCAGTTGACGCGGCGCGTCGCCTTGGCTGGCCAGGCCGAACAGCATGCGGCTGTTGGCGTAGACGCAACTGTTGTACACCGACAGCGCCGCGGTGAGCACCACGACGTTGAGCACGGTCGCCACCACATCGCTGTCCAGCGCGTGGAAGATCATCACGAACGGGCTACCGCCCTGCACCACCTTCTGCCACGGGTACAGCGCCAGCAGCACGGCCAGGGCACCGATGTAGAAGATCAGGATGCGGTACACCACCTGATTGGTCGCCTTGGGAATGCTGCGCCGCGGGTCGTCCGCTTCGGCAGCGGTGATGCCGACCAGCTCCAGGCCGCCGAAGGAAAACATGATCACCGCCAGCGCCATCACCAATCCGGTGATGCCGTTGGGAAAGAACCCGCCGTAGTGCCACAGGTTGGCCACGCTGGCATCCGGGCCGCCATGCCCGGTACTCAGCAACCAGGCACCGAAGCCGATCATGCTGACGATGGCCACGACTTTGACCAGCGCGAACCAGAACTCCATCTCGCCATAGACCTTCACCTGGGTCAGGTTGATGGCGTTGATCACCACGAAGAAGATCGCCGCCGTGGCCCAGGTCGGAAACGTGGGCCACCAGTACTGCACGTAGATGCCCACCGCCGTCAGTTCGGCCATGCCGACCAGCACGTAGACCACCCAGTAGTTCCATCCGGAGACGAAACCTGCGAACTCGCTCCAGTAGCGATGGGCGAAGTGGCTGAAGCTACCGGCCACCGGTTCCTCGACCACCATCTCGCCGAGCTGGCGCATGATCAGGAAGGCCATCAGCCCGGCGATCGCATAACCCAGCAGCACCGAAGGGCCAGCCAACTGGATGGTCTGGGCGATACCCAAGAACAGGCCGGTACCGATGGCACCGCCCAACGCGATCAGCTGGATATGGCGGTTCTTCAGCCCGCGTTGCAACCCCTCGGGCGTGCTCTGGTCTTGCATGAAGTGTCCTTTGATGGCGAAGTTCTTGTGATTGAGGCTAGGGTGCCGACGGCTAGATCCATCCGCCCCACTGCAGGATGAAGATGCCGATATTGGTGGTGATCGCCGCCATCAACGTGGTGATGACGATGATCGAGGCGGCCAGCTCATGGTTGCCGCCGGCCGCACGGGCCATGACGTAGCTGGCCGCAGCGGTCGGGCTGCCAATGTAGAGGAACAGGATGCCCAACTCGGCCCCGCGGAATCCACAGAGCCAGGCACCGAGCGTACCGAACAGCGGCAGCCAGACCATCTTCACCAGGCTGGCATCCACCGCCAGCTTGCCGCTGTCGCGCAGCGCCGCCAGCGACAAGGTGCCGCCGATGCAGATCAGCGCCAGTGGCAGGGTCATCTGCGCCAGGTAATCGCCGGAGGTGAGCAGCCAGTTCGGCAGCGGCACCTGAGCATAGGCCATGGGCGTGGCCAGCAGCACGCTGAGGATCAACGGGTTGCTGAAGATGCTTTTGCACAGGCTCCACGGATCGGACTTGAGGCTCGGGCTGTACACCGCCAGCACCACGGTCGACAGCGAGTTGTACATCAGGATCACCAGCCCGGCCAGCACCGCGCCGAGGGAGATACCGTAGTCGCCATACAGGCTGGCGGCCAGCGCCAGGCCGATTACCCCGTTGTTACCGCGAAAGGCGCCCTGGGTATAGATGCCGCGATCCGCAGGCGGGCTGCGCCAGATCGCCAGTCCCCAGGACAGGCCGAAGCCGAGCAAGGTGGCGACGATGAAGTAAAGGATGACGCCGGGCTTGACCGCCGAAGACAGGTCGGCGTGATAGATGCCCAGGAACAACAGCGCCGGCATGCAGGCATTGAACACCAGCGATGAGGCGACTTTGATGAAGTTGTCGTCGATCAGGTGAATGCGTCTGAGCAGCACGCCCAGGAACAGCATGGCGAAGACCGGTGCCGTGATGTTCAGCGTCTGGATGAGAAGGGCGAGCATTGCCACGATCCTGGAAGGGGTTTGCCGTTTAGGGCGCTGATGATACGCCAACGGCCGGTATTTGCGGGGATCGCGGGGCTCTAGGAGAGAAACTTCTGTCAGATTGGCAGATCTGACCTGCGCAGAATGGGCCCGGTTGGCGCAGTCCTGGCGGGCTGCACCCATCGGGCCAGAAGGCAGCCTCAGCGGCGCACAGGGCGCTTCTGCAACTTGCGCTGCAAGGTGCGTCGGTGCATGCCCAGCGCCCGCGCCGTCGCCGAGATGTTGCCCTCGTGCTCGGCCAGCACGCGCTGGATGTGCTCCCACTGCAGGCGATCAACCGACATCGGGTTTTCCGGCACCAAGGTGTCCAGGTCGGCATGCTCGGACAGCAGCGCCGCCAACACGTCGTCGGCGTCGGCCGGCTTGCACAGGTAATTGCAGGCACCGCGCTTGATCGCTTCCACCGCCGTGGCGATGCTGGAATAACCAGTCAGGATCAGCACACGCATTTCCGGGTCCAGCTCCAGCAACTTGGGCAGCAGCACCAGGCCCGAATCGCCGTCCATTTTCAGGTCCAGCGTGGCGTAGTCGGGCAGGTCCTGCAGGGCCAATTCCAACCCGGCCTCGGCACTGGACGCTGTGCTCACGCGAAAGCCGCGGCGGCTCATGGCGCGCGCCATGACGCGGGTGAAAGTGGCGTCGTCATCCACCAGCAGCAGGTGCGGCAGCTCTTCGCTTTCGATCTGGTTCTCGTCGCTCATCGTTCATCTCCTCGCGTGCCATGGGGCAGGCGCAGCTCGGTCAGGGTGCCGCCCTCTTCATGACTGTAGAGTTTCACCGAGCCCCCCGCGCGGGTCACGCTGGCCTTGCTCAGGAACAGGCCCAGGCCGAAGCCTTTGCCCTTGGTGGTAAAGAAGGGTTTGCCAATCGCCTCGGCAATGGCCACCGGCACGCCGGGGCCATGGTCGCGAATGCTGATCAGGATGTCCTGGGCGTCCCAGTCCAGGCGCACTTCCAGATCGTCCGGGCAGGCATCGGCGGCGTTGTTCAACAGGTTGAGCAGCGCCTGGGTCAAGTCCGGAGGCGGCGTCAGCGAAGGCACCTGACCGTCGCGCAGGCGCTGGAAGCGGTAGCTGGCCTCAGGACGCATCAGGTGCCAGCGGTTGAGCGCCTCGTCGAGCCAGGCCGTGACCTCCTGCTCGGGCACGTTCATGCGCCGATTGGCTTCAGCGGCGCGCACCAATTGCTGCAGGGTCTGCTTGCACAGCTTGACCTGGTCCTGGAGCACCGCGAGGTCTTCCTGCAACTGCGCATCGCTGTGGTCCTGGCGCATCTCGTTGATCAGCACGCTCATGGTCGCCAACGGCGTACCCAGCTCATGGGCCGCGCCGGCCGCCTGGGTGGCCACGGCCAGCAACTGCTCGTCGCGCAAGCTGTCTTCGCGGCGCTCGGCACGCAATTGCTCCTGTCGACGCAACTCCTCGGCCATGCGTGCGGCAAAGAAGGTGATCACCGCAGCCGCCAGAGCAATGCTCAGCCACATGCCGTAGACCTGCATGGTGTCGCGCGCCAGCGGCAGCGTTTCCAGTGGATAGAACTGCACCAGCAGCAGGCTGTAGGCGACCAGCGCGATGCCCGACAGCAGCAGCGAATAGATCCACGGCAGGGTCACCGCCGCGATCGCCAACGGCACCAGGTAATAGGACACGAAGGGGTTGGTCGAGCCACCGGAGTAGTACAGCAGGGCGCTGTGGATGAGCAGGTCGCAGGCCAATTGCAGGGCATACTCGAGCTCGGTCACCGGTAAGGTCAGGCGCAGGCGCAGGGCGGTGAAGGCACACAGCAGGGACGACAAGGCCAGGGTGGCGGCCAGTGAGAACCACGGCAGCGGCAGCAGCTCGGTCCAGTAGGCGACGCCCACGGAGCCTGCCTGGGCAGCCAGAACCAGAATGCGGATGATGGTCAGGCGCCAGAGGTTCTGACGCGTGGCGGACATCGGATGTGCGGGGGCGAGCATGAGCTCTCCTGATGAGTGCTCCAGGACAATCGGCTGGAGTATACCGAAGCCAGGCACTGGCCTGCAGCCATGCGGCAAACCGCCACAGGTTTCGCGCGTGCCATACTCTGTCACAAAGTCGTGATGGCATCGTTGAACCCACTGCCCGCTTTTCCAGTCTGAACGGCCATGCGGGACGCGACTGTTCCCCGCGCCTTCCATCCAAGGAGTGATACATGCAGATTTCCCGTTGCAGCGCCGCGTTCGCCCTGTCCTGTGGCCTGTTCGCCAGCCTGCCGGCCTTCGCCGCCGACGAGCCGCGTTACAACCAGGTCTCGCTGCGCGCCGAAGTCAGCAAGGAAGTGGCCCGCGACCTGATGGTCGTCACCCTCTACAGCGAAGCGCAGGACAACGATCCGGGCAAGCTCGCCAAGCAGATCACCGAAACCATGAACAAGGCCGTGCAGCAGGCGCGCGAAGTCAAAGAGGTGAAGATCAGCCAGGGCAGCCGCAACAGCTACCCGATCTACGACAACAAAGGTCAGAAGATCACCGGCTGGCGCGAACGCGCCGAGTTGCGCCTGGAAAGCGCGGACTTCCCGGCCCTGTCCAAGCTCACCGGCGATCTGCTGCAAACCCTGAAAATGGGTGGCATGGACTTCTCCATCGCCCCGGCCACGCGCAAGGCCAGCGAAGACGACCTGCTCAAGGAGGCGGTCAACGCCTTCAAGGCCCGCGCCCAATTGGCCACCGAAGCGCTCGGCGGCAGCGGCTACAAGGTGGTCAACCTCAACCTCAACAGCAGTGGCTACCCGCGCCCCTACCTGCGCAGCGCGCCGATGGCAATGAAGGCCATGGCCGCCGACGAGGCCGCCCCTTCGCCTGACGTCGAGGCGGGCACCAGCGAAGTCAGCATGAATGCCGATGGCCTGATCGAAGTGCAAATGCCCTGACTTGGGCGTGCACTCAACGCAACCTCGGGGCCGCATTGCGGCCCCGATCGTTTGACGCCCACAGTCAGCATCAACCTGCTCTTACCCCGCCCCATCACTACCCATCCGAATGCCCCTACGCACTTAGAGCGCGCATCCTACATCCCCATTCCCGCCGAAACATGTCGCAAAATGCCGGTTTTTTTGTTGCGCAAACGTTCAACCACGGCAAAAGTTACAACAATGCGACATCCATGTACGCCCGTGCCACCTTTCCGGGACCGGCCATCCTGTTGAGTGTTGCAATGGGTATAGCCCCTGCATAAGTATCCGCAGGTCGGCTCACGAGGCCGCCTCAACTCAAAAAATGACAACAATGAGGCCACCATGCTCAAACACGCAGTCATTCCGTTTCTGGTAGGCGCAGGCCTGCTGGCTGGTGCAGCGCCCACCGCGCTCGCCGCATCCAACCTGGTGTTCTGCTCCGAAGGCAGTCCCGCCGGTTTCGACCCCGGCCAGTACACCACCGGAACCGACTTCGACGCTTCGGCCGAACCGCTGTTCAACCGCCTGACCCAGTTCGAGCGTGGCGGCACCGCCGTCATCCCAGGCCTGGCCACCACTTGGGACGTTTCCGAAGACGGCAAGACCTACACCTTCCACCTGCGCGAAGGGGTCAAGTTCCACACCACCGACTACTTCAAGCCCAGCCGTGAATTCAACGCCGACGACGTGCTGTTCACCTTCAACCGCATGCTCGACAAGGACATGCCGTTCCGCAAGGCGTACCCCACCGAGTTTCCGTACTTCACCGACATGGGCATGGACAAGAACATCGCCAAGCTGGAGAAGCTCGACGACCATACCGTGCGCTTCACCCTGAACACAGTGGACGCCGCCTTCATCCAGAACCTGGCCATGAGCTTCGCCTCGATCCAGTCCGCCGAATACGCCGAGCAGTTGCTCAAGCAAGGCAAAGCGCCCGACATCAACCAGAAGCCAATCGGCACCGGGCCGTTCGTGTTCAGCAAGTACCAGAAAGACGCGCAGATCCGCTACAAGGGCAACAAGGACTACTGGAAGCCCGAGGACGTGAAGGTCGACAACCTGATCTTCGCCATCACCACCGACGCCTCGGTGCGCATGCAGAAGCTCAAGAAGAACGAGTGCCAGGTCACCCTGTTCCCGCGCCCAGCCGACATCCAGCCGCTCAAGGCCGACAAGAACCTGAAGATGCCAGAGCAGGCCGGCTTCAACCTCGGTTACATCGCCTACAACGTGATGGACAAGATCAAGGGCAGCAACGAGCCCAATCCCATGGCCCAGCTCAAGGTTCGCCAGGCACTGGACATGGCGGTGAACAAGGCGCAGATCATCGAGTCGGTGTATCAGGGCGCCGGGCAGCTGGCGGTCAATGCCATGCCGCCGACGCAATGGTCCTACGACACCACCATCAAGGACGCCCCCTACGACCCGGAAAAGGCTCGGCAACTGCTCAAGGAAGCCGGCGTCAAGGAAGGCACCGAAATCACGCTCTGGGCCATGCCGGTGCAACGCCCCTACAACCCCAATGCCAAGCTGATGGCCGAGATGCTGCAATCGGACTGGGCCAAGATCGGCATCAAGGCCAAGATCGTCACCTACGAGTGGGGCGAGTACATCAAGCGCTCCAAGGGCGGCGAAAACGGCGCCATGCTGATCGGCTGGAGCGGCGACAACGGTGACCCGGACAACTGGCTCGGCACCCTGTTCGGCTGCGACGCCCTGGAAGGCAACAACTTCTCCAAGTGGTGCTACAAGCCCTACGACGACCTCATCAAGCAAGCCAAGGCCACCTCCGACCAGGCCAAGCGCACCGAGCTGTACAAGCAGGCGCAGCACATCCTCAAGGAACAGGTGCCCTACACGCCCATCGCCCACTCCACCGTCTATCAACCCATGAGCATCAAGGTGCAGGACTTCAAGATCAGTCCATTTGCCCTGAACGCGTTCTATGGGGTGAGCGTGGAGAAGTAAGGCAGCGCCAGCCCTCTGTGCGCAGAGGGCTGGCGTATTCCAGGCAGTGCGACGGCCACGCCCGGCCATCTGCCTGAAGCCACACCGCACCGTCAGCGATACCACACCCGTGATTCGTTTTCCTGCCACCGCGAAGGCCAGGAACGGAATTCTGTTGCCGCACGTCCGGCGCACGGCAACGCACTGATGAGGATGTACCGATGAGCAAAAGGATTGCCCTACGCCGTACCACACTGCTGGGCGCCGCACTGGGCCTGGGCCTGATGAGCCAGGTCAGCGCCGCCGCCAGCAACTTGGTGTTCTGCTCCGAAGGCAGTCCGGCGGGCTTCGACACCGCGCAGTTCACCTCGGCCACCGACAACGATGCCGCCGAGCCGATCTACAACCGCCTGGTGGAGTTCGAGCGCGGAGGCACCGCCGTGCAGCCGGGCCTGGCCACTGACTGGCAGGTGTCCGACGACGGCCTGACCTACACCTTCCACCTGCGCCCCGGGGTCAAGTTCCACAGCAACAAGGCGTTCACACCGACCCGCGACTTCAACGCCGATGACGTGCTGTTCACCTTCCAGCGCATGCTCGACCGCGATCATCCGTTCCGTAAGGCCTACCCCACCGAGTTCCCCTACTTCGTCAGCATGGGCCTGGACAAGAACATCGCCAAGGTCGAGAAGCGCGACCCGATGACCGTGGTGTTCACCCTGAACACGGTCGATGCGGCGTTCATCCAGAACATCGCCATGGCTTTCGCCTCGATCCTGTCCGCCGAATACGCCGACCACCTGCTGGCCAGCGGCAAGGCCAGCGACATCAACCAGCAACCCATCGGCACCGGCCCGTTCGTGTTCCAGCGCTACCAGAAGGATGCGCAGATTCGCTACAAGGGCAACAAGGACTACTGGGCGCCGGACCGGGTCAAGCTGGACAACCTGGTGTTCTCGATCAACATCGACCCTTCCGTGCGCATCCAGAAACTGCGCCGCGGCGAATGCCAGATCACCCTGCACCCCCGCCCGGCCGACCTGCCGGCGCTCAAGCAGGACGCCAAGCTGCAAGTGCTCTCGCAACCGGGCTTCAACCTCGGCTACATCGCCTACAACATCAAGCACCCACCCTTCGACCGACTGGAAGTCCGCCAGGCACTGGACATGGCGGTGAACAAGGCGGCGATCATCGATGCGGTGTACCAGGACGCTGGCCAAGCGGCCGTCAACGCCATGCCGCCCACCCAGTGGTCCTACGACAGCAGCATCAAGGACGCCCCCTTCGATCCGGCCAAGGCCAAGCAACTGCTGGAGCAGGCCGGGGTCAAGCCGGGGACCGAAATCACCCTGTGGGCCATGCCGGTACAACGTCCCTACAACCCCAACGCCAAGCTCATGGCGCAGATGCTCCAGGCCGACTGGGGCGCGCTCGGTTTCAAGGTCCGCATCGTCAGCTACGAATGGGGCGAGTACCTCAAGCGCATGAAGAATGGCGAACACGACATCGCCCTGATCGGCTGGACCGGCGACAACGGCGATCCGGACAACTGGCTCGGCACCCTGTTCAGTTGCGACGCCATCGGCAGCAACAACTATTCGCAGTGGTGCGACCAGCCCTACGACGCGCTGATCAAGAAAGCCAAGCAGGTCACCGACCGCGCCCAGCGCACCGAGCTGTACCAGCAGGCCCAGCGCCGCCTCAAGGCCCAGGTGCCGATCACGCCCGTGGCGCACTCCACGGTCAACCAGCCGCTGAGCCTGCGCGTCAAGGACTTCAAGGTCAGCCCCTTCGGCCGCAACGTCTTCTCCGACGTCGGCATCGATTGACGCCATCACGGATCCGGGCGTGCCACGCACGTCCGCGAACCCGTGCAGCCCGAATTTGCCCGGCGACCCCAGGCAGATACCCGCAACACCGTGACAACACTGGCCCCTGAGGCCGGCTGATAACTAGAAAAGAGAAAGGGAGCTTTCATGTCGATACGAACCAGAACCACTGCACTGGCCTTGTCCGTCGGCGCCTTCTGCGCCTTCGCCCAGGCCGAACCCGCCAGCCAGGACTACATGCCCATCACGCTCAAGTCCGCCAGCGACCAGGCGCAGGCCACCGGCTTCTTCGAAGGCCAGAGCCTGAGCGGCAGCACGCGCAACTGGTACGCACGCGAACACGCCGCGCGCGGCCCGCTGTGGCGCTACTACAAGAGCGACGGCGCCCGCCACGACACCCACAGCCGCGAGAACTGGGTGCAGGGCACCATCCTCAACTACAGCTCCGGCTTCACCCAGGGCACCATCGGCTTCGCCACCGAAGTGGCGGCCTACAACGCCGTCGCCCTGCTGCGCGACCGCGAATCCATCGCCGGGCCGAACAACCGCACCCTGACCCACAGCGACGGCGATCCGGTCGACCAGTGGAGCAAGGCGGGCCTGGCCAACGTCAAGGCGCGCATCTCCAACACCACCCTGACCGTTGGCCGCCAGTCGCTGGACACGCCGATGATCGCCTACATCGGCAACCGCGCCCTACCCTCCAGCTTCCAGGGCGTGGCCCTGCACAGCGCCGAGTTCGACAACCTGACCTTCGACCTGGGCACCTTCGACCGCGTCTCGCCGCGTACCGAACAGAGCCTGAGCAAGTTCCGCAGCGAATACGGCGCCCTGGGCGTGGAAACCGACCGCGCCAGCACCGCGGGCCTGAGCTACCAGCCGTTCAAGAGCCTGACCACCAGCCTGTACGCCACGCGCGTGGACGACTTCTGGAACCAGTACTACTTCGGCGCCAGCCACGTGCTGGGCGACAGTTCGGTGCTGAGCCTGAACACCGGCCTGAACTACTACAAGACGGTGGACACCGGCAGCAAGAAAATGGGCGAGATCGACAACGACACCTACAGCCTGTCGCTCGGCCTCACCCACCAGGCCCACACCCTGACCGCGTCCTGGCAGCAGGTCAACGGCAACGAGTACTTCGACTACCTGCACGAAACCAACGGCATCTACCTGGCCAACTCGCTGCTGTCGGACTTCAACGGCCCGAACGAGAAATCGCTGCAGATCGCCTATGTGCTGAACATGGCGCAATACGGCGTGCCGGGCTTGAAATTCAACCTGTACAACGCGCGCGGCTGGGGCATCGACGGCACCCACTACCGTGGCACCGCCTATGACGTGCGCGGCATGGACGGCGAAACCCACTACGAGTGGGGCTTCGGTACCAGCTACGCGGTGCAGAGCGGCCCGCTGAAGGACACCAGCATCCGCGCCACCTACACCGCGCATCGGGCGAGCCAAGCCCAGGCCGACGGCAGCCTGGACGAGTTCCGCGTGGTGACCACCATTCCATTCAACATTCTCTGACCCGCACCCCATGCCCCGGACCCGCGGGGCCATGGGGTCTACGCTGAAGACATACGCAGGGAGGTTCCATGCATTCGCTACCGCTACGCGCTGCCCTGGCAGCGATCATTCTCGGCGCCGCCGGTCAGCTCGCGGCCAAGCCACTGGTGGTGTGCACCGAGGCGAGCCCGGAAGGGTTCGACATCGTCCAGTACACCACGGCGGTCACCGCCGACGCCTCGGCCGAGACGGTGTTCAACCGCCTGGTCGATTTCAAGCCCGGCACCACCGACATCGAACCGGCCCTGGCCGAACGCTGGGAGATCAGCGACGACGGCCTGACCTACACCTTCCACCTACGCCAGGGCGTGAAGTTCCACACCACCGACTACTTCACCCCTACCCGCGCATTCAACGCCGACGACGTGCTCTGGAGCCTGAACCGCCAGCTCGATCCCGTGCACCCGTGGCACGACAAGACCAGCGTCGGCTACCCCTATTTCGAGAGCATGGCCTTCAAGGACCTGCTCAAGTCGGTGACCAAGACCGACGACCACACCGTGGTCATCACCCTCACCCGTCCCGAAGCGCCATTCCTGCGCGACATGGCCATGGCCTTCACCTCGATCTACTCGGCCGAGTACGGCGACCAATTGCTCAAGGCCGGCAAGACCGGCGAGCTCAACAGCAAGCCGATCGGCACCGGCCCATTCGTCTTCCAGCGCTACAACAAGGACGCCCAGGTCCGCTACAAGGCCAACCCGGACTACTTCCGCGGCAAACCGCCGAGCGAAACCTTGGTGTTCGCCATCGCCACCGACAACAACGTGCGCCTGCAAAAACTGCGCGCCAACGAGTGTCAGATCGCCCTGTACCCCAAACCTGACGACGTACCCGGCATCAAGACCGATGCCAGGCTGAAAGTGGCCGAGATCGAAGCCCTGGTGACCGGCTACATCGCCCTCAATACCGAACACAAGTACCTGAGCGACGTACGCGTGCGCCAGGCGATCAACATCGCCTTCGACCGCCAGACCCATGTCGATCAACTGTTCGGCAAGGGCAATGCGCTGGTGGCGGTCAATCCTTACCCGCCGACCCTGATCGGCTACAACACCGACAACCGCAATCCGCCCCGCGACCTGGACAAGGCCCGCGCCTTGCTCAAGGAGGCCGGCGTACCCGAAGGCACCACCTTCACCCTGTTCACCCGCAACGGCGGCGGGCCGACCAACCCCAATCCGCGCCTGTCGGCGGAAATGCTCCAGGCGGACCTGGCCAGCATCGGCCTGAAGCTCGACATCCGCGTGATGGAGTGGGCCGAGATGCTGCGCCGCGCGAAAAAAGGCGAAGCGGACCTGGTGTCCGCCGGCTGGGCCGGCGACAACGGCGACCCGGACAACTTCCTCGGCCCCATGCTCAGTTGCGAGGCGGCCAAGAGCGGAGAGAACTATGCGCGCTGGTGCAACCCTAAGTTCCAGGAACTGATCACCCAAGCCCGTCTGATCATCGACAATGAGCAGCGTGCAGCGCTCTATCGCCAAGCCCTGGCGGTGTACGATGCCGACCTGCCGTGGATCGCCATGGCCCACCCGAAGATGTTCACGGCCCTGCGCCAGAACGTGGAGGGCTATGTCATCAGTCCCCTGACCAACAACAACTTCGCCACCACCCAGGTGAAGTAGAAGAAACGACCGCCGCCGACCTGCTCGCGCAGCCGGCGGCCGCCTTGACCGGCCCGATGAGGTACCTCCGACGATGTTGAGTTTTATTGCCCGGCGCCTGGGTCTGCTGATTCCGACCTTTTTCGGTATCACCTTGCTGACCTTCGCGCTCATACGCCTGATCCCCGGCGACCCGGTGGAAGTGATGATGGGTGAGCGCAGGGTCGACCCCGAGATGCACGCCCAGGCCATGGAGCGCCTGGGCCTGAACAAGCCGCTGCCTGCCCAGTACCTGGACTACATCGGCAAGCTCGCCCAGGGTGACCTGGGCGAATCGCTGCGCACCCGCGAGAGCGTGTGGAATGAGTTCACCACGCTGTTCCCCGCCACGCTCGAACTGGCCTTGTGCGCCCTGCTGTTCGCCGGTGTGTTCGGCCTGCTCGCCGGGGTGATCGCCGCGCTCAAGCGCGGCTCGCTGTTCGACCATGGGGTGATGGGCATTTCCCTGGCCGGCTACTCCATGCCGATCTTCTGGTGGGGCCTGATCCTGATCATGTTCTTCTCCGTGAGCCTGGGCTGGACCCCGGTATCCGGCCGCATCGACCTGCTCTACGACATCGAGCCGAAGACCGGCTTCATGCTCATCGACACCCTGCTCAGCGACGAAGAAGGCGCGTTCAAGGACGCGCTGATGCACCTGATCCTGCCGTCCATCGTGCTCGGCACCATCCCGCTGGCGGTGATCGCGCGCATGACCCGCTCTTCGATGCTCGAAGTGCTGCGCGAGGACTACATCCGCACCGCCCGCGCCAAGGGCCTGTCGCCGGCCCGCGTGGTGTTCATCCACGGCCTGCGCAACGCGCTGATCCCGGTGCTGACCGTGTTCGGCCTGCAGGTCGGCACCTTGCTGGCTGGAGCGGTGCTCACCGAGACCATCTTCTCCTGGCCGGGCATCGGCAAATGGCTGATCGAAGCCATCGGCGCCCGCGACTACCCCGTGGTGCAGAACGGTATCCTGCTCATCGCCTGCCTGGTGATCCTGGTCAACTTCGTGGTGGACATCCTCTACGGCTTGGCCAACCCCCGTATCCGTCATCAGCGCTGAGGACCTCGTCATGTCTCATCCGATTTCCGACGCTGCGACGCCGGCTACCGCCGCCGACCACAGCGCACTCTACCCCTCCCCCTACAAGGAGTTCTGGCAGGCCTTCTCGCGCAACAAAGGCGCAGTGGCAGGCCTGGCCTTCATGTGCCTGATCGTGTTCTGCGCGCTGTTCGCCCCCTGGGTCGCGCCGCACAATCCCAGCGAGCAGTACCGCGACTTCCTGCTGACGCCGCCGGTGTGGCTCGAAGGCGGCACCTGGCAGTTCGTGCTGGGCACCGACGAGTTGGGACGCGACCTGCTCTCGCGACTGATCCAGGGCGCCAGGCTGTCGCTGCTGATCGGCCTGTCGTCGGTGGTGATGTCGCTGATTCCAGGCATCCTGCTGGGCCTGTTCGCCGGCTTCTTCCCGCGTCTTCTTGGGCCTTCGATCATGCGCCTGATGGACGTGATGCTGGCGCTGCCATCGCTGCTGCTGGCCGTGGCGATCGTCGCCATCCTCGGCCCTGGCCTGATCAACACCGTGATCGCCATCGCCGTGGTCTCGCTGCCGTCCTACGTGCGCCTGACCCGCGCCGCCGTGATGGGTGAGCTGAACCGCGACTACGTCACCGCCGCGCGCCTGGCCGGCGCCAGCCTGCCGCGCCTGATGTTCGTCACCGTGCTGCCCAACTGCATGGCGCCGCTGATCGTGCAGGCGACCCTGAGCTTCTCCTCGGCGATCCTCGACGCGGCGGCCCTGGGCTTCCTCGGCCTGGGCGTACAACCGCCAACGCCGGAATGGGGGACCATGCTGGCGTCGGCGCGCGACTACATCGAGCGCGCCTGGTGGGTGGTGAGCCTGCCCGGCCTGACGATCCTGCTCAGCGTCTTGGCAATCAACCTGATGGGCGACGGCCTGCGCGATGCGCTGGACCCGAAACTCAAGAACGCCGCCTGAGGAGAACGCCATGTCACTGTTGCAGATCAACAACCTCAACGTGCGCTTCGGCGACGCCGATGCCGTCCCCGTGGTCGACGGCCTGGACCTGGTGGTGGATGCCGGCGAGATTCTCGCCATCGTCGGCGAGTCCGGCTCGGGCAAGTCGGTGACCATGATGGCCCTGATGGGGCTGATCGAAGCGCCCGGCCGCATCACCGCCGACTCGCTCACCTTCGACGGCACCGACATGCTCAGGCTCAGCGCCCGCCAGCGGCGCAAGGTGGTGGGCAAGGACATTGCCATGGTCTTCCAGGACCCGATGACCGCACTGAACCCCAGCTACACCGTGGGCTACCAGATCGAAGAAGTGCTGCGCCAGCACCTGGGCCTGAAAGGCAAAGCGGCCCGCCAGCGCGCCCTGGAGCTGTTGCAGAAGGTCGAGATTCCGGCGCCCGAAAGCCGCCTGGACGCTTACCCGCACCAACTCTCCGGCGGCATGAGTCAGCGCGTGGCGATCGCCATGGCGATTGCCGGCGAGCCCAAGCTGCTGATCGCCGACGAACCGACCACCGCGCTGGATGTGACCATCCAGGCGCAGATCATGGAACTGCTGGTCAACCTGCAGCGCGAGCGCAACATGGCGCTGATTCTGATCACCCACGACCTGGCGGTGGTCGCCGAGACCGCCAAGCGCGTCTGCGTGATGTACGCCGGCCAAGCGGTGGAGGTGGGCCAGGTGCCGGAACTGTTCGACCTGCCCGCCCACCCCTACAGCGAAGCGCTGCTGGCGGCGATTCCCGAGCACAGTCTGGGCGCCGAGCGCCTGGCGACGCTGCCGGGCATCGTGCCCGGTCGCTACGACCGGCCGCAGGGCTGCCTGCTGTCGCCGCGCTGCCCTTACGTGCGTGACAATTGCCGGGCCCAGCGTCCGGCCCTCGATCCCCAGGCCCACAGCCTGGCACGTTGCTTCTATCCGCTGAACCAGGAGGTGGCGTGATGAGCGTCGTGCTGTCTGCCCGTGAACTGACCCGTCATTACGAAGTGTCCCGTGGCCTGTTCAAAGGCCATGCCCTGGTGCGTGCGCTCAATGGCGTATCGTTCGAGTTGGAGGCTGGCAAGACGCTGGCCGTAGTCGGCGAGTCCGGGTGCGGCAAGTCCACCCTGGCGCGCGCCCTGACCCTGATCGAAGAGCCGTCCTCCGGCTCGCTGCAGATCGCCGGCACCGAAGTCGCCGGCGCCAACAAGGCCCAGCGTCGGCAATTGCGCCGGGACGTGCAAATGGTCTTCCAGAGCCCCTATGCCTCGCTCAACCCTCGGCAGAAGATCGGCGACCAGTTGGCCGAGCCGCTGTTGATCAACACCTCGCTCAGCCGCGCCGAGCGCCGCGAGCGGGTGCAGCAGATGATGCAGCAGGTGGGACTGCGCCCCGAGCATTATCAACGCTACCCGCACATGTTCTCTGGCGGCCAGCGCCAGCGCATCGCCCTGGCCCGGGCGATGATGCTGCAACCCAAGGTGCTGGTGGCGGACGAGCCCACGTCGGCGCTGGACGTGTCGATCCAGGCGCAGGTGCTGAACCTGTTCATGGACCTGCAGCAG
This sequence comes from Pseudomonas sp. SC11, assembly GCF_047039205.1. NCBI lineage: Bacteria > Pseudomonadati > Pseudomonadota > Gammaproteobacteria > Pseudomonadales > Pseudomonadaceae > Pseudomonas > Pseudomonas sp. SC11. The sequence continues at coordinate 4,491,322 of NZ_CP178183.1, forward strand.
GAGTTCAACACCGCCTATGTGTTCATTTCGCACAACTTGGCGGTGGTGCGGCACGTGGCCGATCAGGTGCTGGTGATGTACTTGGGGCGACCGGCGGAGATGGGGCCGAAGGCCGATATCTACGACAAACCCCTGCATCCCTATACCCAGGCACTGCTGTCGGCGACACCAGCGATTCATCCCGACCCGCTCAAACCGAAGATTCGCATCGCAGGCGAGCTGCCCAATCCGCTGAATCCGCCGGATGGCTGCGCGTTTCACAAACGCTGTCCGTATGCGACGGAGCGGTGTGCCAAGGAGATACCGGCGTTCCGGCAGGTGGGAAGTCGGCAAGTGGCGTGTCATTACGCGGAGCAGTTCTTGTAAGGAAGGCTATCGCTGGGGGCGTCAGCGCCCCTAGCGCGACACAAGGCCGCCCTCATCGGTCATGCGCACTGCTTCAACTGTGCGCAAACCGGTGAGGGCGGCCTTGTGTCGTCATGGGGCTGGGCAGCAGCCCCAGAAGTGGGATCAGTGCATGAAGATCGCGATCAGGATGATCACTGGAATTGGGACGCCGAGCATCCAGAGCAGAATCGAGCGCATGATGAGTTCTCCAGTAGTGAATGCGGATTAGCGCACGACGGTGGTCGAGGCGTGAACGTGGCGGTCTTCTTCGATCCAGCGTGCGCGGTCACGCAGACGACCGCCGAACAACGCGGCGAAGCTGGCGAAGAAGGCGCCGCACAGCAGGGAGATGAAGGTCCAGATGGCGGTCCAGGCGGCTACTTTGGCCGCAGTGTCAGCGGCTTGCTGGGCGGCCTGCTTGGCCTGGGCGGCATCCTGACGCGCTTCCTCATAGACCTGCTCGACGCGCGATTGCGCTTCGGCCTGGGTCAGACGAGTGCGCTGGGCAACCATCTGCGCCAGGTAGGTACGATCTTCGGCGGACATGCCATTGTCGGCAGCCAGGCCACGCAACAGGATGCGGCTGGCGACGCCGTTGGCAGCATCTTCGCTCACACCCACCGGACCTTCGCTGCGGAACAACCGATCGACGTAGTAGCCCATCGGGTCGGCGGCGCCGGACGGCTTGCTCTTGTCATCGCTCATCGACACGCTGGCCACGGCGCCCGAAGCAGCGGCGGCACCGGCCGACGCGCCCGCACTGGCCAGACCGCCTGCCGAGGACACCACCAGCACGGCAGTGACCAGGGTCGCGACAGCCCAGGACAGGAACCCATGCGCCGTGTCGCGGAAATACACTTCGTCACCGTGCAAGTTGGCCCACTTCACGCGTAGACGACCGGCCATGTAGCCACCCAGGCCAGAGGCCAGGATCTGCGTGATCAGCAGCCAGACGATGGTGGAAATGCCCAATGCCTTGGCGCTGGCCCCCTCGTTCGCCCACGGCGAGGAGGCCGCGAAGCCCAGGCCTGCGCCCAGAATGATGAGGATCAGTGACAAGGCAGCCGCAGCAGCGGCACCGGCGAAGATGGCGGCCCAGGAAACGCCCGAGCGATTCGGGGCCTCGGAGACAGCGGTTGGCAGATCGGCAGTGGTTATCATGATTCGGCGCCTTATGAAGGTGAGCAAAACTTCCGTTGGTTTGCACGAGGGTCGGTGCACTGCCCGTGCCAGATGTGTCAAAAAATAACCTCGCTATAAATCAACGACTTGCAGAATCGACGAATCTTAGGATCGTGCGAAACGCCCGAAGTCCGATAAAACAGGTGGGCGTTATGCAGTGACATGCGCCCAAGCCCGGCCACCGGGCTTGCCCGTCGAACAGCGACGATGCACTATCGCGCCATGACCGCGCCCATGCTGATAGACGGCCCCGAACAGACTCCGCTGACTGCGCAGATCGTCTTGCGCTACCACCTGTGCTGGAAGCATCGCGACCTGGACGGAGTGATGGCGCTCTACCACCCGCAGGTGCGTTACCACGACTTCTTCCAGAACCGCGTGCTCGGCTACGCCGAACTGCGCGAGTACGTGGCCGCCTGCCTGCCCCACCAGCAGGGCGAAGATATCGTTCACAGCGACCGCATTCGCGTCGATGGCTGCACGGCGTTCATTCAATACCAGGTGACGGTCCAGGGCGGTGAGGGGCTGGTGGCCTTTCAGTCCAGCGAAGCGATCACCGTGCGCGACGGGCTGATCTGGCAGGTCAACGAATATGCCACGCTGGTGCGCCAGGACGGACGCGTGGGCAACGGTGGGCGGACGCGTCCGGCCACTAGCCGGCTCGGTTTGTCGCCGCGTCAGTTGAGCACCATGGCGCAGGATCTGGAGCACTACTTCCAGCAGCGCCGGCCGTATCTGGATCCGCAGCTCAACCTGCAACAGGTCGCACAGCACAGTGGCTACAGCCGTAACCAGATCTCCTACCTGTTCAATCAGGTGCTGGGACAGAGCTTCTATCGCTACGTCAATCAGGCGCGGCTCCAGCACCTGCTGGCTCAGCTCAGCGATACCGACATCCAGACGCCGGTCGACGAACTGGCGTTCAGTGCCGGCTTCAACTCGCTCTCGGCCTTCTACAAATGCTTTCGCGAACAGACCGGCCTGTCTCCCAAGGCGTACGTGAAGCAGATTTCTCTGCGTGCACGCACGTAAGACAGTGGAGCGCACCTGCCACTAGCATCGAGCACAACCCAACCTTTTTTCCGGGAGCCGTACTCGATGCAAGCCTGGCGCACGATCAGCCTGTGGATGGACCAGCTCGACGAGCCGCTGGACGCGCGACCGTCCCTCGCGCAAGACATCGATGTCGACGTGTGCATCATCGGCGCCGGCTACACCGGGCTGTGGACAGCCTATTACCTCAAGCGCCAGGCCCCGCACCTGCGCATCGCCATCCTTGAAGCCCACACGGCCGGTTTCGGTGCATCCGGTCGTAACGGCGGTTGGCTGATGGGCAACCTGCTGGGTGAAGATCGTCTGCTCGCCACACTGTCGCCGCTACAGCGCCGCGACAGCATCGACCTGCTGCACGACATTCCCGACGAAGTGCAGCGTGTGTTGCAGCGCGAAGGCATCGACTGCGATTACCGCAAGGGTGGGGTCATCTACTGCGCGGCCCGTTACCCGGAGCAGGAGCGTAGCCTGCGTGCCTACCTGGACGACCTGTACCGCCAAGGCATGAACGAGGACGACTACCGCTGGCTCACGCCCGAGGCGCTGGCCGGACAACTGCGGGTCAGCAATGCCTATGGCGCAATCTTCAGCCCGCATGTGGCGACCATTCAGCCGGCCAAGCTGGTGCGGGGCCTGGCACGGGTGGTGGAGGGTCTGGGCGTGGCGATCTACGAAAACACCCCGGCCCTCGATTGGCAGAGTGGCGAGGTGCGTTGCGCCCAGGCCAAGGTGCGCTGCCAGTGGGTAGTGCCTGCGGTGGAAGGCTACGCGGCCAGCTTGCCACCGCTGGGGCGGCATCAACTGCCCGTGCAGAGTCTGCTGGTGGCCACTGAGCCGCTGCCCGACTCCGCCTGGGAGCAGATCGGCCTCAGCCAGGGCCAGGCCTTCAGCGAAGGCAGCCGTCAGGTCACCTACGGCCAGCGCACCCTCGACAACCGCCTGGTATTCGGCGCCCGCGGCGGCTACCGCTTCGGCGGTCGCCTGCGCGAAGACTTCACTCTCACCGACGCCGAAATCGAGCTGCGCCGCTACCTGTTCGGCGAACTGTTCCCGCACCTGAAGCACGTGCGCATCACCCACTCCTGGGGCGGCAACCTGGGCATGGCGCGGCGTTTCCGCCCGCATATGCTGTGTGACCGTCAACGCGGCCTGGCGCTATCGGGCGGCTATGGCGGCGAAGGCGTCGGCGCCACCAATCTCGGCGGACGCACGCTGGCGGCCTTGATCCTCGGCCAGCAGAACGTGCTGACCGCCCAGCCCTGGGTGCACGACAACCGGCCGCTGTCGAGCCTGGCCAGTTGGCCGCCCGAGCCCTGCCGCTGGCTGGGCTACAACGCCATCATTCGCAGTTTCGTTCATGAAGATCGCGTCCTCGCTGACCCGGCCAGCCCGGCCTGGCGACGCAACCTGGCCAGTGGCCTGGCCGACTTCATGGAAGGTTTCATGCACTGAGTTTCACCCACTCCCACACGAGAATCCGCCGTCATGAGCATCACCCAGTTCAAAGACACAGAACGCGCCGTCCTGGAGACTTCCAACCCGGTCGCCGTGCCCCTTGGCGAACCCGTTGCCGTGACCTCGGTGACCTGCGTCGAGCGCAGCGATGGCGTCGAAACCGGCATCTGGGAATGCACCCCAGGCCGCTGGCGCCGGCAGATCGTGCAACAGGAGTTCTGCCACTTCATCAAGGGTCGCTGCACCTTCACGCCAGACGGTGGCGAGCCGCTGGTCATCGAAGCCGGAGACGCCCTGATGCTACCGGCCAACAGCACCGGTACCTGGGACATCCAGGAAACCGTGCGCAAGACCTATGTGTTGATTTTCTGATCCGCTGATCGCCTGCCGCTCCTCGACAACAACAAACTCAGCAAGGTAAACCGGACATGCGCACACTTCTCATCGCTCCCCTGATACTGGCGGCCGGCGTGGCCAGCGCCGCCGACTCGGTGAAGATCTACAACTGGTCGAGCTACGTCGCGCCTGACACGCTGAAGAATTTCCAGAAGGCCACCGGCATCGCCCCCACCTACGACGTCTACGACAGCAACGAGACCCTCGATGGCAAGCTGATGACCGGCAACTCCGGTTACGACGTGGTGTTTCCCTCCAACCACTTCATGGCGCGGCAGATCCAGGGCAAGGCGCTGAAGAAGCTCGACAAAAGCCAGTTGCCGAACTGGCAGAACCTCGACCCGCGACTGCTCAAGGTGCTCGAGGTGAACGATCCGGGTAACCAGTATGGTTTCCCCTACCTGTGGGGCAGCACCGGCATCGGTTACAACATCGACAAGGTCAAGGCCGCGCTGGGCGCCGACGCGCCGGTGGATTCCTGGGACCTGATCTTCAAGCCCGAGTACCTGAGCAAGCTCAAGAGCTGCGGCGTGGCGGTGCTGGACAATGGTCCGGAGCTGCTGCCCATCGCCCTGAACTACCTGGGACTGCCGCACCACAGCCAGAAACCCGAGGATTACGAGAAAGCCAAGGCGCTGCTGATGAAGGCTCGTCCGTACATCAGCTACTTCCATTCGTCCAAGTACACAGGCGACTTGGCCAATGGCGATGTGTGCGTGGTGGTGGGTTTCTCGGGCGATGTATTGCAGGCCAAGAACCGCGCCGAGGAAGCGAAGAATGGGGTCAAGGTGGGCTATTCGATCCCGAAGGAAGGTGCGCCGCTGTGGTTCGACATGGTCGCCATGCCCGCCGACGCCCCGGACGAGAAGGCCGGCTACGCCTACATGAACTATCTGCTCGAGCCTGAGGTGATGGCCAACATCAGTAACTACGTGCAGTACGCCAACGGCAATGCCAAGGCCGACGCCTTGGTCGATCCGGCGCTCAAGCACAACACCATGATCTACCCCAGCGACGATGTGATGAACAAACTGTTCGCCCTGGAAGCGATGCCCGCCAAGATCGATCGCCTGCGCACCCGTATCTGGACCAGCGTAAAGGCAGGCAACTAGCGGCTTGCCGCTAGTTGCAAGCGGCAAGCGGCAAGCGGCAAGCGGCAAGCGGCAAGCGACAAGCGACAAGCGACAAGCGACAAGCAAGAGCAAGAGCAAGAGCAAGAGCAAGAGCAAGAGCCCTACGCGATCTGCTTTTCTCTTGCCGCTTGGAGCTTGGAGCTTGCAGCTTGCAGCTTGCAGCTTTTTGTTTGCCGCTTGTTGCTCTGAGTCGCCGGGGCCTACGGCCCCGGCGACTCAGTGGTGCTCACGCGTAGCGCGGAACTGGATGTCTGGCCAGCGCTCTTCCATCAGCGCCAGGTTGACTCGGGTGGGCGCCAGGTAGGTCAGGTGGCCGCCACCGTCGATGGCCAGGTTTTCCACGGCCTTGTTCTGGAATTCCTCGAGCTTCTTCTTGTCGTCGCAGGCGATCCAGCGGGCCGACCACACGGTGATCGGCTCGTAGGCGCACTCCACCTTGTATTCCTCCTTCAGGCGGCTGGCGACCACATCGAACTGCAGCACACCCACGGCGCCCAGAATGATGTCGTTGCTGCGCTCGGGGAAGAACACCTGGGTCGCACCCTCTTCGGCCAACTGCTGCAGGCCCTGACGCAGTTGCTTGGACTTCAGCGGATCTTTCAGGCGCACACGACGGAACAGTTCCGGCGCGAAGTGCGGAATGCCGGTGAAACCGAGCACCTCGCCCTCACTGAAGGTGTCGCCGATCTGGATGGTGCCGTGGTTGTGCAGACCGATGATGTCGCCGGCGTACGCTTCTTCCAGTTGCTCGCGCTCGGAGGAGAAGAAGGTCAGCGCATCGCCGATGCGCAAATCCTTGCCCAGGCGCACATGACGCATCTTCATGCCCTTCTCGTACTTGCCCGAGCAAATGCGCATGAACGCGATACGGTCGCGGTGCTTGGGGTCCATGTTCGCCTGGATCTTGAACACGAAGCCGGTGAACTTCTCCTCCACCGGCTCCACGGTGCGCTCGTGGGCGACCCGTGCCAGTGGCCGTGGCGCCCAGTCGACCACGGCGTCGAGCACGTGATCGACGCCAAAGTTGCCCAGCGCGGTGCCAAAGAACACCGGAGTGAGTTGGCCGTTGATGAACTCGTCCTGGTTGAATTCGTGGCAGGCGCCCTGTACCAGCTCCAGTTGCTCCACGAACGAATCGTACTGATCGCCCAGGTGAGCGCGGGCTTCGTCCGAGTCCAGCTTCTCGATGATCTTGGCCTCGGTGCGCTCATGACCGTGCCCGGGGGTGTAGACCACGATGTAGTCGCCGGTCAGGTGATACACGCCTTTGAAATCGCGGTAGCAGCCAATCGGCCAGGTGATGGGCGCCGCCTTGATCTTCAGCACGGCCTCGATCTCGTCGAGCAGCTCGATCGGATCGCGGATGTCGCGGTCGAGTTTGTTGATGAAGCTGACGATGGGCGTGTCGCGCAGGCGGCAGACGTCCATCAGGGCGATGGTCCGCGGCTCGACGCCCTTACCGCCGTCGAGCACCATCAGCGCCGAGTCCACCGCCGTCAGGGTGCGGTAGGTGTCTTCGGAGAAGTCTTCGTGGCCGGGGGTGTCGAGCAGGTTGACCATGTGCTCGCGGTACGGGAACTGCATCACCGAGGTGGTGATGGAGATGCCGCGCTGCTTCTCCATTTCCATCCAGTCGGAGGTGGCGTGGCGGTCGGACTTGCGCGACTTCACGGTACCGGCGACGGAAATGGCCTTGCCCATCAGCAACAGCTTCTCGGTGATGGTGGTCTTACCGGCGTCGGGGTGGGAAATGATTGCGAAAGTGCGGCGCTTCGCGACTTCGGCGGCCTGATGGGTCATGGGAAATCGCCTGAATGGGGATCGAAAAAGGGGCGATATCATACCTGAAGTCGCACGCCAGACCAAAGTGCGCTCGGGCGCAGGTCGCTGGAATGGTCCCGTATTGCTAAGAGATCAAAGGCGTGACGCCCAATCGCCCGCCAACCCGTCGATCGTAACTGGCGCGCGCCCCGGCAGATGCACGACCAACTCCAGCCTGCCGCCCATGGCTTCCAGATAGGCGCGCAGGGTAGATATCAGCATGTCATTGCGATTCTCCACCTTGGAAACGTTCCCCTGCCCCACCTCCAGACGAGCGGCCATCTCTTCCTGGGTAATCTCAAGCTGCTTACGAAGCGCTTGAAGCGTGACTTCTTCACGGATGAGCTCACGACCACGTGTCTCTATCTTCGCTCTGCGCTCGGGGGACAGCTCGTTCATAAGCTCGACCAGTGTCTTGGACATGGTTTTCAACCTCTGGATAAATGCCGATCAAAGCGTTCGTCAGCGCGCTGAATCAGGTTCCGATAAAATCTCCGCTCCTGAACGCCCGACTTGTCGCCCGCCACTAAAAGAAGCGCACGACGTGCTTTGTCGAAAGCGAATGCGACTCGCCAAACTCCGCCATCAGCGCTGAAGCGTAACTCTTTCATATTCGAATGCCTGGAACCTTTCAATGTGTCCACGCGAGGCCTTCCCAACGCTGGACCATAGTGTTGTAGAAGATAGAGCTGCGCCAAAAGCTCATCCTGAACCTCTCCACCCAAGTGCTCGAACTCACCCATGAATTCCGAACACATCACCACACACCACACGGCAAAAAATACCTCCAAGGGAATATTCTCTCAAGAGAATTATCAATCCGTCTGATGAGAAAGACTGCCGCTGCAACTCGTTGCCCGATAGCAGGTAAATCAACGCCTTTCAGCAGGAAATCCACTGTTCTCCTGAAGGAAAAATCGACTAGACCAGTGATTAACACTGGCCAAACGCCTCTACCCATGGGAACCTTTGTCCCCCCGGAGACGTCCACTCCCCTGCAACCCGCTTCGGTTCCAGGGCTGGTTACACCAGCATCCACGAGCCTGACGGGGCTCGACTCATGGCGTGAACGCCCTGCTTGGCAGGCGCCGCGCTGCTACTCGCGAACACACCACCGCCACCCGCACGGTTCGGCCAAGAAGAAGTGTGCTCGCCGACGACAAAAAGGAGTCCACCTGTGGCGAAACGCTACGGAACAGGGCTGTTGGGATGGGCCACCGTGCTCGTCATCCTGGCCCTGCTGATCCACTGGATCGGCCTCGACACGATCGCGCGCTATCGCGACGATCTGACGTTCTACCTGCAAGCGCACCTGGTGTTGGTGCTGGCTTCGATGGCGGCGGCACTGGCCGTGGGCATCCCCGCCGGCATTGCCTTGAGTCGACCGCACCGGGTCGACAAAGCCGAGCGCTTCATGCAGTTCTTCAATATTGGCAACACCATCCCTCCCCTGGCCGTACTGGCCATCGCCCTCAGCGTTCTGGGCATCGGCGCAGGCCCTGCGATCTTCGCCCTGTTCCTCGCCTCCCTCCTGCCGATCGTGCGCAACACCTACGAAGGCCTCAAGAACGTCCCCGCCTCGCTCAAGGAAGCCGCCACCGGCATCGGCATGACTCCACGCCAGCAACTGTGGCAGGTCGAGTTGCCCAATGCCGTGCCGATCATCGTCGGCGGCGTGCGCGTGGCCCTGGCGCTCAATGTCGGCACCGCGCCATTGGCCTTCCTGATCGGCGCCAACAGCCTGGGCAGTCTGATCTTCCCCGGCATCGCCCTGAACAATCAGCCACAGCTACTGCTCGGCGCGGCCTGCACGGCCTTGCTGGCACTGCTGCTCGACGCGCTGGTGAGTGCCTCCAGCAAACGCTGGCTGGAACGCGGCCTGGCCCATTAAGAAGAGGCAATCCATGAAGAAAGCTATCGCCTTGCTCCTGGGCGCGGGCCTGCTATTGGCAGGTGTTGCCCAGGCGGCGGAAAAACCCCTGATCCGCATCGGTGCGCGGGTCTTCACCGAGCAGACCGTGCTCGCCGAAATCACTGCCCAGTACCTGCGTGCCAACGGCTTCGACGTGCGCGTCACGGGCGGCCTGGGCAGCAGCCTGGCGCGCCAGGCCCAGGAAACCGGCCAACTGGACCTGATGTGGGAATACACCGGCGTGTCGCTGGTCTCCTACAACCACATTCAGGAACGCATGCCCAGCGCCGAGGCCACCTACGCCAAGGTCAAGGAGCTGGACGCGAAGAAAGGCCTGGTCTGGCTCAAACCGTCCAAGTTCAGCAACACCTATGCCCTGGCCTTGCCCAGCGCGGTGGCCAAGGCTTACCCACAGGTACGCACCATCAGTCAGTTGAATCAGGTGCTGCAGGATGAACAGGCGCGCAAGCACCTGGTCGCCCTCGACACCGAGTTCGCCAATCGCCCGGATGGCCTGGACGGCCTCCAGCAGCGCTACGGCATGCAACTGGGCCGCGCCAACATCCGCCAGATGGACGCCGGGCTGGTGTACACCGCTCTGCGCAACGACCAGGTGTTCGCCGGCCTGGTCTACACCACCGACGGTCGCCTCAACGCCTTCGAGCTGACGCTGCTGGAGGACGACAAGCACTACTTCCCGGACTACACCGCCGGCCCCGTGGTTCGCAAGGCCGTACTCGACGCCCATCCGCAACTGGCCGACCTGCTCGCGCCGCTGGCCGATGCCCTGGACGACGAAACCATGCGCCAGCTCAATGCCAAGGTCGATGTCCAGCACCAGAGCCCGTCCTCGGTCGCGACCACCTTTCTGCGTGATCATGACCTGCACGAGGTGACCCCATGAGCCTGCTCGACACCTTCGCCCACCTCGACTGGGCATTGGTCCTGCAACTGACCTGGCAGCACATCATGCTGGTGGGCATCGCCGTGGGCCTGGCCATCGTCATCGGCGTGCCGCTGGGCGTCCTGATGACCCGCTTTCCGGTCCTGGCCGGACCGCTGCAAGCCAGCGCCACGGTGCTGCTGACCATCCCCTCCATCGCCCTGTTCGGCCTGCTGCTGCCGTTCTACTCCAAATTCGGCCAGGGCCTGGGGCCGCTGCCGGCGATCACCGCCGTGTTCCTCTATTCGCTGCTGCCGATCCTGCGCAACACCTACCTGGCCCTGACCAACGTGGAACCCGGCATCCGCGAGGCCGCGCGCGGCATCGGCATGACCTTCGGCCAGCGCCTGCGCATGGTCGAATTGCCCATCGCCGTGCCGGTGATTCTCGCCGGCGTGCGTACCGCCGTGGTGATGAACATCGGCGTGATGACCATCGCCGCCACCATCGGTGCGGGGGGCCTGGGCGTACTCATCCTGACCTCCATCAGCCGCAGCGACATGTCGATGCTGCTGGTCGGCGCCGTGCTGGTCAGCCTGCTGGCGATCGTCGCCGACCTGCTCCTGCAAACCCTGCAACGTGCCCTGACTCCAGAAGGACTGCGCCCATGATCGAATTGAAGAACCTCAGCAAGACCTTCGACGTCAACGGCAAGGACGTCAAAGCCGTGGACTCGGTCAGCCTGACCGTCAACGAAGGCGAGATCTGCGTCTTCCTCGGCCCCTCGGGCTGCGGCAAGAGCACTACGCTGAAAATGATCAATCGCCTGATCACCCCGACCTCCGGCCAGGTGTTCATCAACGGCGAGGACACCAGCGGCCTCGACGAGGTCACCCTGCGCCGCCACATCGGTTATGTGATCCAGCAGATCGGCCTGTTCCCCAACATGACCATCGAGGAAAACATCACCGTGGTGCCGCGTCTGCTCGGCTGGGACAAGCAACGTTGCCACGACCGGGCGCGCGAGCTGATGAGCATGATCAAGCTCGAACCCAAGCAGTACCTGCAGCGCTACCCACGCGAGCTGTCCGGCGGGCAGCAGCAGCGGATCGGCGTGATCCGCGCCCTGGCGGCCGATGCGCCGGTGCTGTTGATGGACGAGCCGTTCGGTGCGGTCGACCCGATCAACCGCGAGATGATCCAGAACGAATTCTTCGAGATGCAGCGGGCGCTGAACAAGACCGTGATCATGGTCAGCCACGACATCGACGAAGCCATCAAGCTGGCCGACAAGATCGCCATCTTCCGCGCCGGCAAGCTGCTGCAACTGGACCATCCGGACACCCTGCTGGCGCATCCGGTGGACGACTTCGTCAGCAGCTTCGTCGGCCAGGACAGCACACTCAAGCGCCTGTTGCTGGTGCGCGCCGAGGATGCCGCGGACAACGCACCGTCGGTCAGCCCCGAGACGCCGGTGGCCGAAGCGCTGGAGTTGCTCGACGAGCACGACCGCCGCTATGTGGTGGTGACCGACGCGACGAACAAGGCCCTGGGCTATGTGCGCCGCCGCGACATGCACCGCCAGCAGGGCACGTGCGCCGACTTCCTGCGTGAGTTCAACGCCACCGCCGCCCATGACGAGCACCTGCGCATCCTGCTGTCGCGCATGTACGAGTTCAACCGCGCCTGGCTGCCGGTGCTCGATGCCGAGCAGGTGTTCCTCGGCGAGGTTACCCAGGAGTCGATCGCGGCCTACCTGAGCTCGGGTCGCTCACGCGGTGCCAAGACCAGCATCGTCTCCCCGGCCGAGGTTGCCGCCTCCTGAGCGGCAGCCCAGTCGATTTTCACCTCGGTAACAAAAAATTTATGGTCCCGGACGGGTACGGCCGTACCTGTTCCGGGTGGCCATAAATATGAACACTCGGGCCCGCCTGTCAGCGGACCGAGTGCCCTGTCCAACCCCGCCATGCCTGTAACCAGGGCATCACCTGCAAAGGTGCCGACCCACTCCATTCCACAATTTTTTACGCCTGGATCGTCCACGGGAACATCAACCGGCCACAAGGGTCGTTAATTCCACGGGTTGCGCGTCGAACGGTGACGAACAGGCGCGGATCGAGGGTTGATTCCACCTTTCCCACGCCCTACAGTGCGCGCCGAACGTCCATGCTGGAAACGATCCATCCGGCTCAAGTACTGAGTAGGCGAACCAAAGTGGGGATACGGAGGACGTTCAGTTTGCAGCCACTTATTCTTTCAGTTTGCCCATGGAGTCCCTGAGTATGTCGATCCAGGTCGAAGACTATTTCGCACGCGACACCTTCCAGAAAATGAAGGCGTTCGCCGACAAGCAGGAAACCCCGTTCGTACTCATCGATACGCAGATGATCAGCCAGGCCTATGACGACCTGCGCGCGGGCTTCGAATTCGCCAAGGTCTACTACGCAGTCAAGGCCAACCCGGCCGTCGAGATCATCGACCTGCTCAAGGACAAGGGTTCGAACTTCGACATCGCCTCGATCTACGAACTGGACAAGGTGATGGAGCGCGGCGTCAGCGCCGATCGCATCAGCTACGGCAACACCATCAAGAAGTCCAAGGACATCCGCTATTTCTTTGAAAAGGGCGTGCGCCTCTACGCCACCGACTCCGAAGCCGACCTGCGCAACATCGCCAAGGCCGCGCCCGGCTCGAAGGTGTACGTGCGTATTCTCACCGAAGGCTCGACCACCGCCGACTGGCCGCTGTCACGCAAGTTCGGCTGCCAGACCGACATGGCCATGGACCTGCTGATCCTGGCCCGCGACCTGGGCCTGGTGCCCTACGGCATCTCCTTCCACGTCGGCTCCCAGCAGCGCGACATCAGCGTGTGGGATGCGGCCATCGCCAAGGTCAAGGTGATCTTCGAACGCTTGAAAGAAGAAGACGGCATCGAACTGAAGCTGATCAACATGGGCGGCGGCTTCCCGGCCAACTACATCACCCGCACCAACAGCCTGGAAACCTACGCCGAGGAAATCATCCGCTTCCTCAAGGAAGACTTCGGTGACGACCTGCCGGAAATCATCCTCGAGCCGGGCCGCTCGCTGATCGCCAACGCCGGCATCCTGGTCAGCGAAGTGGTGCTGGTGGCGCGCAAGTCGCGTACCGCCGTTGAGCGCTGGATCTACACCGACGTGGGCAAGTTCTCCGGCTTGATCGAAACCATGGACGAAGCCATCAAGTTCCCGATCTGGACAGAGAAGAAAGGCGAGACCGAGGAAGTGGTGATCGCCGGCCCGACCTGCGACAGCGCCGACATCATGTACGAGAACTACAAGTACGGCCTGCCGCTGAACCTGGCCATCGGCGACCGCCTGTACTGGCTGTCCACAGGCGCCTACACCACCAGCTACAGCGCAGTGGAATTCAACGGTTTCCCACCGCTGAAGGCGTACTACCTGTAATCAGGTCCGGGGCCGCCTGGCGGCCCCGATCTCACCCCTCGCAGCGCTCGATCGCCTCGGCGTAGCGCGCCGCAAAGCTGGTCAGTGTCGGCCCGGCGTCCTGCAAGGTCGCCAGCGCACTGCGCAGGAAGTCCACGGGCCCCTGCTGTCGCGCCCGCTCGAACCACTGCGCCGCCTCGCCCATCTGCCCGCGTGACGCCAACACCAGCGCCAGACTGAACATGCCGCGAAAATCTCCCGCTTCGGCCGCCCGCCGATACCAGCGCGCCGCCCGCAACGGACTCGCCGTGGTCGCGATGCCCTGTTCCAGATAACGCCCGTACAGGTTCATCGACTTGGCATGGCCCATCTGCGCGGCCTTCTCATAGCAGGTCAGTGCCAGCCCCTGATCGGCGGGCAAGCCACGTCCGGTCGCCAACAGATTGCCCAAGTTGTACAAGCCCCAGCCTGAGCCCGCATCGGCGGCCTGGGCATAGTGGATCGCGGCCTGGCTCAGCGCCACCTCGCCGCCCCAGCCATGCTCCAGGCAGCGGCCCAGCAGGTTGTGCGCCTTGGCATTGCCAGCCTGGGCTGCCACCGCCAGCCAATGGCGGGCCAGACGCTCGTCCTGCTCGATGCCGCGCCCGTCCAGCAGGATCTGCCCCAGCAGCGCCTGCGCCTCGACCACGCCCTGCCCGGCGGCGGCGAGAATCGCCTTGGCGGCTTGGCCAGGTTGATGGTCGAGCATCGACGCCAACTGATCGGCATCGAAGCGTTCCGAGGTGGAGGCAGACATGGGACGGTGACCTGTGAAATCGCAAAAGGCCCCCATCATAGGGAGTCGGTTTCAGTGCGGGCAAGGATGGCGGGACGAGCGCACGGTTCGATCACTCGCAGAAGGAACGTGTACCGGCTCGCAAATGCTAACCAGTCTCAATTGTTACTCTCCCTCGCTTGCATTAGAATCCCAGCGCCGCGCTGGCAGCCCTGCCCTAAACACCTCCGCCACTAAGCGCCACCCTCTGGAATTCAAGGTAATCGAAGTGCTGAAGAAGTCGCTGTTCCAATTGCACTGGTTCTTCGGCATCAGTGCCGGCCTGGTCCTGGCGCTGATGGGCATCACCGGGGCGATCTGGTCGTTCCAGGAAGAACTGCTGCGCTTTTTCAATCCTGAGGTGTTGAAGGTCGAAGTGCGCCGCGAAGGCGTGCTGCCACTGCCGGAACTGGTGCGCCGCGCCGAGGCCGCCCAGCACGACAAGGTGGCCATGCTCTGGGTCGACACCCGCAGCGACGAGGCCGCCCGGCTGTTCTTCACGCCGCCCCCAGGCGAGCGCCGCGGCGAACTGCGCTACGCCGATCCCTACACCGGCGAACTGCTCGGCGCCGTGGCCGGTCAGGACTTCTTCAATTTCATGCTGCAACTGCACCGTTTCCTGGCCATGGGCGACAGCGGCCGACAGATCACTGGCGCCTGCACCCTGCTGCTGATCTTCTTCTGCCTGTCCGGCCTGTACCTGCGCTGGCCACGGCGGGCACGGGACTGGCGGGTGTGGCTGACCTTCGACTGGGCGCGCAAAGGTCGGGCGTTCAACTGGGATTTGCACGCCGTCGCCGGCACCTGGTGCTTGGTGTTCTATCTGCTGTTCGCCCTGACCGGCCTGTTCTGGTCCTACGAGTGGTACCGCGAGGGGCTGAACAGGCTGTTGGCCGACCCGCCTGCTGCCGGGCAGTCGACACTGTCGCGCAGCGAGCGCCGCGCACGGGCCATGGCACCGCCCGACAAGGACGCAGCGCCTTTGGTGGTGGATTATCCGGCCCTGTGGTCTGCCCTTCAGGTCGCGGCCGGACCGGGTCTGGCCTCCTACAACCTGCGCCTGCCCGCCACCGGTGGCCAACCCGCCAACGTCTTCTACATGCTGGACGACGCCGCACACCCGCGCGCCTACAACACGCTGACGCTGGATCCGGCCACCGGCGAGGTGAGCAGCCACGAGCGCTACACCGACAAGTCGTTCAAGGCACAACTGCTGCAGAGCGTCTATGCCCTGCATGTGGGTGAATACTTCGGCCTGACCGGACGCATCCTGCTCACCCTCGCCAGCCTGAGCATGCCGCTGTTCTTCGTCACCGGCTGGCTGCTGTATCTGGATCGACGCCGCAAACAGCGTCAGGTGCGTGCCGCTCGGGGCTCGGTGGACCACGCCAGCGACGGCGAAGGCGGTTGGCTGATCGCCTTCGCCAGCCAGAGCGGCCTGGCCGAACAACTGGCCTGGCAAAGCGCCGGGCAATTGCAGGCCGCGGGCGTGGCGGTTCAGGTGCGCAGCCTCGCCCAGGTCGACCAGGCGCAACTGAGCCAGTCCTTGCGCGTGCTGTTCGTGGTCAGCACCTTCGGCGAAGGCCAAGCACCGGACAGCGCCCGTGGCTTTGAGCGCAACGTGCTGGGTCAGGCCCTGGACCTGAGCCACCTCAGCTACGCCGTGCTCGCGCTGGGCGATCGTCAGTACCTGCATTTCTGTGGTTTCGCCCGACGCCTGCACGCCTGGTTGGGTGAGCGCGGGGCGACTTCAGCGTTCAGCCCGGTGGAAGTCGATAACGCCGACGCCGGTGCGTTGCAGCACTGGCAACAGGCGCTGAGCGCGCTGACCGGTGCCGCGGCCGTCACCCCCTGGCAGGCGCCGGACTATGGCAACTGGCGCCTGATCCGACGACAGTTGCTCAATCCCGGCAGCCAGGGTGCACCGGTGTTCCTGCTGGGCCTGAGCCCCGAACGACCGAGCACGTGGGAGGCCGGCGATCTGGTGGAGATACTGCCTCGTCATGGCCAGGTACGGATCGACGCGTTCTTGGCGGGCCTGGGCCTGGAGGCCGCGCAGCCGGTGCACCTCGACGGACTGTCGCAGCCACTGGGACAAGCGCTGGCCAGTCGTCAGTTGCCGGGCAGCCGCGAACACCTGGTCGGGCTGCATGCCCAGGCGCTGGTCGATGCACTGATCCCGCTCGACACACGCGAGTACTCCATCGCCTCCATCGCCAGCGACGGCGTGCTGGACTTGATCGTGCGCCAGGAACGGCATCCCGACGGCAGCCTGGGGCTGGGCTCCGGCTGGCTGACCGAGTTCCTGCCACTGGACGGCCATGTGCGTCTGCGGGTACGCCGCAACAGCAGTTTTCACTTGCCAGCGGGACCGGCACCGCTGGTGCTGATCGGCAACGGTACTGGCCTGGCGGGCCTGCGCAGCTTGCTCAAGGCGCGCATCGCCGCCGGGGAGCGGCACAACTGGCTGTTTTTCGGCGAGCGTAATCGAGCCTGCGACCTGCTCTGCGGCGAGCAGCTGCACGCTTGGCTGGACAGCGGCGACCTGGCTCGGCTGGACCTGGCCTTTTCACGGGATCAGGCGGAAAAGATCTACGTGCAGGATGTACTGCTGCAGCAGGCCGAGACGCTGCGCCGTTGGGTCGATGACGGTGCATGCCTGTACGTGTGCGGCAGCCTTCAGGGCATGGCGACGGGCGTGGATGCGGCGCTCAGGGGGATTTTCGGTGAGGATGGGGTGGAGCACCTGATCGAAGAGGGCCGCTACCGGCGGGACGTGTATTGACCTCCCATCGGTGGCGGCCCGACCCTCTGGCCGCATGGCTCAGTGGATATCGAAGGTGTCGGCATCCAGGTTCGCCGGGAATCGCGCACGGTAGGCGGCCAGGTCCACGGCATTGAGCGCCACATGGAAGACACCATCGGCTTCGGCTGCGCCCAGCAGGCTCTCGCCCTGGAAATCCAGCACCTGACTGTCCCCCGAGTAGGCAAAGCCCTTGCCGTCGGTGCCCACCCGATTCACCGCCGCCACATAGCACAGGTTCTCGATCGCCCGCGCGGGCAGCAGACGGTTCCAGTGCTGGCGGCGCGCTGCCGGCCAGTTGGCGGTGTACAACAGCAGGTCGGTGTCGTGCGGGTCGCGGCTCCACACCGGGAAGCGCAGGTCGTAGCAAATCAGCGGACGCACGCGCCAACCCTTGAGCTCGAACTGCACCTGCCGCTCGCCCGGCGTGTAGTGCTGGTGCTCGCCAGCCATGCGGAACAGGTGACGCTTGTCGTAGTGCAGCACCTCGCCATCGGGGCGCGCCCACAGCAGGCGGTTGCGGTGGCTGCCGTCAGCCGCACGAATGATCACGCTGCCGGTGATCACCGCGTCGAGCTTCTTCGCCTGGGCCTTGAGCCATTTACAGGTGGGCCCCTGCTCCGGCTCGGCGAGGCGCTCGGAATCCATGGTGAAACCGGTGGTGAACATCTCCGGCAGAATCACCAGGTCCGCCCCTCGGGCTTGCTCCAGCAGCACCTCGAAATGTGCATGGTTGCCTTCGCGGTCATGCCAAGCCAGGTGAGTCTGCACCAGGGCCAGGTTCAGGTTGGGCAGTTGGCTCAGATCGCGCATAGCTTTTCCGCTGCCTGACGCAGCGTCTCCTCACGTTTGGCGAAGCACAGGCGCACCAGGCGCTGCGCGGGGATGGGTTGCTGGTAGAACACCGACACCGGAATGCTCGCCACGCCGTACTCGCGGGTCAGCCACAGCGCCATCTGCACGTCATCGAGGTCGGGACGGATCGCCGAATAGTCCACCAGTTGGAAATAGGTGCCCGCCGCGCGGGTGAACCTGAAGCGCGAGGTGTGCAACAGGTCGCAGAACAGATCGCGTTTGGCCTGGTAGAAACCCGGCAGTTCGTCCACATGGGCCGGGTGTTCGGCCATGAAGTCGGCCAGCGCCCACTGCAGGGGCGTCACGCCACAGAAGTTGACGTACTGGTGCACCTTGCGCAGTTCCGCGCTCAGTGCTGGCGGCGCGACCACATAGCCGGTTTTCCAACCCGTAACGTGATAGGTCTTGCCGAACGAGCTGACCACGAAGGCCCGCGCGTACAACGCCTCGTGGGCCAGCACGCTGGCATGCTGCACCCCGTCATAGACCAGGTGCTCGTAGACTTCGTCGCTGAGCAGGTACAGATCGCGCCCGGCGATCAGCGCCGCCAACTGGTCGAGGTCTTCGCGGGTAATCAGCGCGCCGCTGGGGTTATGCGGGGAGTTGAGCACCACCAGGCGCGTGCGGGGTGTCAATGCATCGCTGAACGCTTGCCAGTCGATACGAAAATCGCCATCGCTCAGCTGCAGATGCACGCAGCGACCGCCAGCCAGTGCCACGGCGGGTGCGTAGCTGTCGTAGCAGGGATCGAAGACGATGACCTCGTCACCGGGCTGAATCACTGCCTGGATGGCGCAGAACAGCGCCTCGGTGGCACCGGGAGTGATGGTGATTTCCTGCTCGGCGTCCACCTGAACGCCATACAGGCGGGCAATCTTCGCCGCGACCTGTTCGCGCAGTACAGGCAGGCCGGTCATGGGTGCGTATTGGTTGTGGCCGGCGCTCACATGCCGCGAGACCGCTTCGAGCAGCGCGGGCGGTGCGTCGAAATCGGGAAAACCCTGGGAAAGGTTGAGCGCGCCGGTCTGGGCGGCGAGCTGGGACATGCGGGTAAAGATGGTCGTGCCGACGTTCGGCAGTTTGCTGCGGATCATGGAGCCCTCTTTCCTGCGGACTGAGGGGGGATAAGCTACAAGCTCAGAGCGGCAAGCGACAAGTGTGAAGGAGCGGCGGTTCGCCGCTCCTTCTGGGCTCAGCGCTTGTCTTTGCGCTTCTTCTCGGCCTTCTTGTGGTGCGACATCAGGCGGCGCTTCTTGTTGACCTGACGGTCGGTGAGGGTGTTCTTGTTGCCCTCGTAGGGGTTTTCGCCGCCTTTGTACTCGATACGGATCGGCGTGCCGACCAGCTTGAGGACACGGCGGTAGGTGTTTTCCAGATAACGCGAGTAGGAACGCGGAATCTTGTCGGTCTGGTTGCCATGGATCACGATCAACGGCGGGTTGGCGCCACCGAGGTGGGCATAGCGCAGCTTGATGCGGCGACCGTTGACCAGCGGCGGCTGGTGCTCGCTGACGGCGTCCTCGAGAATCTGCGTCAGGCGGCTGGTCGGCCAGCGGGTGACGGCCGACTTGAACGCGGCCTGCACCGACTTGTACAGGTTGCCAACGCCCGTGCCGTGCAGCGCGGAGATGAAGTGGATATCGGCGAAATCGACGAAGAACAACCGGCGCTCCAGCTCGGTCTTCACGTAGTCGCGCTCGCCCGACTCCATGCCATCCCACTTGTTCAGGGCGATGACGATGGCCCGGCCGGCTTCGAGGGCGAAGCCCAGCAGGTTGAGGTCGTGGTCGACCACACCTTCACGGGCGTCCATGACGAACACCACCACGTTGGCGTCCTTGATCGCCTGCAGCGTCTTGACCACCGAGAACTTCTCGACTTCCTCGTGGATCTTGCCGCGCTTGCGCACGCCCGCGGTGTCGATGAAGGTGTACTTCTCGCCGTCGCGCTCGAACGGAATGTAGATGCTGTCGCGCGTGGTGCCCGGCTGGTCGTACACCACCACACGCTCTTCACCGAGCATGCGGTTGACCAGGGTGGACTTGCCGACGTTGGGACGGCCGATGATGGCGATCTTGATACCATCCTTCTCGCTCGGCCCCGGAATGCGCACCGCTTCCTCGCCCTCGGCGACCTCAGCGTCCAGCGCTTCTTCGACCTGGTCGCGCGGGATGTGGCCCAGCACAGCTTCCATCAGGCCATTGATGCCGCGGCCTTGGGAGCCGGCCACCGGGATGGCGTTGCCCATGCCCAGCGGCGAGAACTCGGCGCGGGCGACGTCGGCGTCGATGTTGTCGATCTTGTTGGCGACCAGGATCGCTTCCTTGTTCCGCTTGCGCAGATGCTCGGCGATCATCTGGTCGGCGGCGGTCATGCCGGCACGGGCATCGACCAGGAACAGGACATAGTCGGCTTCTTCAATGGCCATCAGCGATTGCGCGGCCATTTTCTCGTCCATGCCCACTTCGTCGCCGGTGATACCGCCGGTGTCGATGAGAATGTAGGAGCGACCCTGCCAGCTGGCGTCGCCGTACTGGCGGTCACGGGTCAGGCCCGAGAGGTCGCCGACGATGGCATCGCGGGTCTTGGTCAGGCGGTTGAACAGGGTGGATTTGCCGACGTTCGGCCGTCCCACCAGGGCGATTACGGGAACCATGCGGCTCTCCACTCTGAATTCTTGAAAATGCAAAGGCCGCTGCAAGGCAGCGGCCGGAGTTCGGGCGGCGCGTCCTGCGCCGCAGCCTGAAACCGAGGTCGGTTTCAAGCATAGCTTCAGCGGATGGTCAGTGCCTCGAGCTTGCCGCTGTTGCCATAGACGTAGATGGTGTTGCCCACCACCAGCGGACGGGCACGCAGGCCGTCGCTGTCGATGCGCTCACGGCCGACGAAGCGACCGTCGACCTGGCTGAGCAGGTGCAGGTAACCCTCGAAGTCGCCCACCGCCACGTAGCTGGAGAACACCTCCGGCGCGGACAGTTGGCGACGGGCCAGGGAGTCGTTGCTCCACAGGGCCGACGACGAGCGCTCGTCGATGCTCTCGACGGTGCCGGACGCCTCGCTGACGTACACGTTGCCCAGACCCTGGGCGACGCCCACGTAGCTGGAGGCATCGCGCTGCCACAGGACACGACCGCTTTCCAGGTCCAGGCCAGCGACGCGGCCCTGGTAGCTGCTGACGTAGAGCACACCACCGGACAGCTGCAGGCCGCCGTCGATGTCCACCACGCGTTCCAGTTCCGAACGACCTTGCGGGATGGCGACGCGCGCCTCCCACACCGGTACGCCGTTCTGGGTATCGACTGCCACCACCTTGCCGGTGGACAGACCTGCCACGGCCATGCGATTGGTCACGATCGGCGCGCCGGTGCCACGCAGCGTCAGCACCGCAGGCGAGCTTTCGTAGATCCAGCGGCGGTCGCCGGTGTTGAAGTCCAGGCCGACCAGACGATCGTCCTGGGTCTGCACCACCACCACGTCACCGTTGGTGGCCGGCGGAGCCAGCACCTCGCTGGTCACGCGCGAGCGCCAGCGCTCTTCGCCGGTGCTGGCATCCAGAGCGATGACTTCACCTTTGAGGGTGCCCATCATCACCAGGCCGTAGCCCACGCCGACAGCACCGGACACTGGCACTTCCAGGTCCTTGTCCCAGATCACGTCACCGTTGAGGCGGTTCAGTGCGTAGACCTTGCCATTGACGTCGGCCGCGTAGATACGGTCGTTCTCGATGGCCGGCACCAGGAGGTTGTACTTTTCCCCCTGACCGTCACCGATCGAACGGCTCCACTGCTTGGTCAGCACCACCTCTTCGGTGAACTTGGTCAGTTCGGCCGGGGGCAGTTCCTTCTTGCTGTTGCTGCTGCAACCCGCGGCCAGGACGGCCAGGGCGAGCACTGCTGCTTGTTTCCAACCGGTCACTTCACGCGTCCCCTTTGGCCAGGTCATCGAGCTTCAGTTGCAAACCACCGATCGCGGCGTCGTCAGACAGCGCGGCCTTGGCTTTTTCGTAGGCGCCATGGGCATCGTCGGTACGGCCCAATTGCACCAGCAGATCGCCTTTGAGCTCCTCGCGACTGGCCTGGTAGGCCTTCTCGGCGTTGCCGTCGAGCAACTTGAGTGCCTCTTCGGCTTTGTTCTGCGCCGCGAGCACGCGCGCCAGACGCTGACGGGCGAGCTCGCCCAGGGTCGCGTCGGCAGGTTTATCCACCACGCCCTTGAGTTCTGCGGCAGCGTCGTCGAGCTTGCCGCTCTCCACGGCCACTTTCGCCACGAACAGGCTGCCGTAGTGGGCGTAAGCGGTGCCGCCGTACTCGCTCTTGAGCTTGCCGGACAACTCGGCCACCTTGGTCGCATCCGGCTTGCCGTCAGCCGACAGGGCCGTTTCGATCAACGCCTGATAGACCATCGAAGCGCCCTGCGACTGGTTGTTCTGGTACTTGTGCCAGGCCTGCCAGCCCATCACCACCGCTGCGGCGAGCAAAGCACCGGTCAGCAGCGGCTTGCCGTTGCGGTTCCACCAGTCCTTGGCTGCGACCAGGCCTTCATCATCGGTACTCGACACCCCAATACTCCTTTTCAGCAATTCGGCTGTATGACCGCTTCACGCCTGCGCGAGAGCAGCTTGCAGGTGCTCGGCCAGAGCATCCCAGGCAATGTTCTGTTGTTCGCCCTGGCCACGCAGGGGTTTGAAACCTACCACTTGTTGCGCCAGTTCGTCGTCCCCCAGGATCAGGGCGAAGAGCGCCCCGCTGCGGTCGGCCTTCTTGAACTGGTTCTTGAAATTGCCACCGCCGGCGTTGACGGCAAGGCGCAGCGCCGGCAAGCGGTCGCGCAGTTGCTCGCTGAGCGCCAGCCCCGCCAGCTCGGCCTGCTCGCCGAAGGCGCACAGGTACACATCCAGCGTGCGCGCAATCGACTCGGGCACCTGACCCAAGGTTTCGATCAGCAGCAGCAGGCGTTCGATGCCCATGGCGAAACCCACGCCAGCGGTAGGCTTGCCGCCCATCTGCTCGACCAGGCCATCGTAACGGCCACCCGCGCAGACCGTGCCCTGGGCGCCGAGCTTGTCGGTGACCCACTCGAAGACGGTCTTGCTGTAGTAATCCAGGCCACGCACCAGCTTGGTGTTGATCACGAACGGGATACCGGCGGCGTCCAGGCGCGCCTTGACGCCTTCGAAATGCACGCGCGACTCTTCGTCCAGGTAATCCTCCAGCTTCGGCGCACCGACCAGCGCGGCCTTGGTGCCCTCGTGCTTGCTGTCGAGGATACGCAGCGGATTGCTCTTGAGGCGGCGCTGGCTGTCTTCGTCCAGCTGGTCGAGGCGCTCGGAGAGGAACTCGACCAGTGCCTCGCGATAGCGCCCGCGCGCTTCACTGGTGCCCAGGCTGTTGAGTTCGAGGGTGACGGCATCCTGAATGCCCAGGCGCGCCCACAGACGCCAGGTCAGCATGATCAGCTCGGCATCGATGTCGGGACCGGCCAGGTTGAACACCTCGACGCCGATCTGGTGGAACTGGCGATAGCGCCCCAATTGCGGGCGCTCGTGGCGGAACATGGGCCCGACATACCAGAGTTTCTGAACCTGGCCGTTGCCGATGATGCCGTGCTCGAGCACTGCACGCACGCATGCGGCGGTGCCTTCCGGACGCAAGGTCAGCGAGTCCTTGTTGTCCTGGAAGGTGTACATTTCCTTTTCGACGATATCGGTGACTTCACCGATCGAACGCTTGAACAGTTCGGTGAACTCGACGATCGGCGTGCGGATCTGGCTGTAGCCGTAGGTGTCCAGCAAGCTGGCCACGGTGCCTTCGAAGTAGCGCCACAGCGGCGATTGCTCGGGCAGGATGTCGTTCATGCCACGAATGGCTTGCAGCGATTTGCTCACGAAAAGTCCTTACGAATCTGTGTATCAGCCGCGGGCGATCAGCGCCGCGTCGGCCTCGACCTTTTCGGCCGCTTTCTGGCGGATGAGCTTTTCCAGCTCATCGACCAGGTTGTCGTTGGTCAGCTTCTGCGCCGGCTTGCCGTCGATGTACACCAGGTTGGGCGTGCCACCGGTCAGGCCGACATGGGATTCCTTGGCTTCGCCCGGTCCGTTGACCACACAGCCGATCACCGCGACGTCAAGCGGCACCAGCAGGTCTTCCAGGCGCCCTTCCAACTCGTTCATGGTCTTGACCACATCGAAATTCTGCCGCGAGCAGCTCGGGCAGGCGATGAAGTTGATGCCACGCGAGCGCAGGTGCAGCGACTTCAGAATGTCGTAGCCGACCTTCACTTCCTCGACCGGATCGGCCGCCAGCGAAATGCGGATGGTATCGCCGATGCCTTCGGCGAGCAGCATACCGAGGCCGACGGCGGATTTCACCGTTCCGGAACGCAGTCCTCCCGCTTCGGTGATGCCCAGGTGCAGGGGCTGCACGATCTGCTTGGCCAGCAGGCGATAGGCTTCGACGGCCATGAACACGTCGGAGGCCTTCACGCTGACCTTGAAATCATGGAAATCCAGGCGGTCGAGGTGCTCGACATGGCGCAGTGCCGACTCGACCAGCGCGGCCGGAGTCGGCTCGCCGTACTTCTTCTGCAGGTCTTTTTCCAGGGAGCCGGCGTTGACGCCGATGCGGATCGGAATGCCACGATCGCGAGCGGCATCGACCACCGCGCGCACTCGGTCCTCACGGCCGATGTTGCCCGGGTTGATGCGCAGGCAGTCGACGCCGAGCTCAGCGACGCGCAGCGCGATCTTGTAGTCGAAGTGGATATCGGCGACCAGCGGGACGCTGACCTGCTGCTTGATCTTGCCGAAGGCTTCGGCGGCGTCCATGTCGGGCACCGACACGCGGACGATATCGACACCGGCATCTACCAAACGCTGGATCTGCGCCACGGTGGCGGCCACATCGTTGGTGTCGGTGTTGGTCATGCTCTGTACCGCGATGGGAGCATCACCGCCCACCGGCACATTGCCGACCCAGATTTTGCGGGATTCGCGACGTTTGATCGGGGATTCACCGTGCATGACTTACTGTCCCAACTTCAGGCGAGCGGTCTCGCCACTGGTGAACGGGGCGACATCGACGGGCTGGCCGTTGTAGCTGACCTGGGCGCCACGGGCAAAGCCCAGGCGCACGGCGAACGGCGGCTTGCCTGCCAGTTCGAGGCTATCGCCCTTGCGCTTGATGGCGCTAAATAGCACCTTGCCATTTCCGTCGGTGACTTGGGTCCAGCAGTCGGCGACGAACTGGATGGCAACCTTGCCCTCCCCTGCGATCGGCGCGGCAGGCTCGCTGGCAGCGGGCGCAGCAGGGGTGGTCGAAGGCGCGGTGGTGGTCGTGGCAGCCGGCGCATGCGGCGGGGCTGGGTTCTGCGCAACCGGCGCAGTAGGCGCGACCGCGGACGCGGACTGTTCAGGTGCCTGGGCGGCGGTTTCGTCTTCGCCCTGCGCTGCCGTGTCCTGCCCCAGCGGCAGCGGCGCGCTTTCGGGCTGCTGGCCAGCGCTCACGGCCTGGTCCTCGGGCTCGTCGAGGGTGTGGATCTGGGTGGTGCCGTCGGCGCTTTCGACCTCGACATGCTCCAGGGCGATCTTGCTCAGGTCCTTGCCATGCTGGCCGCTCTGGTCCTGCCACCAGAAGAAGCCACCGCCGACTACCACCACCAGCAGCAGCAGGCTGACGCCGCGCAGAATGTTGTGCGACAAGCGCACCGGCTCCTCGATACGACCCAGCGAATGCACTTCGCTGCCTTTGGCATGGGTGCCGGTCACGCGATCGAAGGCCTCGACCAACGGGGCCTGATCCATGTCCATGAGCTTGGCGTAGGCGCGAATGTAGCCGCGGGCGAAGGTATGCCCGGGAAGCTTGTCGAAGGCACCGGTTTCCAGGTAGTTCAGCGAGGTGACGGTCAGGTTCAGCCTACGGGCGACCTCGGCTTGCGACCAGTTCCGGTGCTCGCGCGCCTGGCGCAGGACGTCACCGGGATGCTGCTCAAGCGCTGCTGCTGATTCGGGGTGCGCGGCGTTCATCGTTGCTCCGACAGGTATTGCTGATATTCCGGCGTACCGGGATAAAGTCGTTGTAGTGTGCGGCCCAGTTCGTCAGCGGTACCGTGCTCTTCGACGATTCGCGCCAGACGACTGCCCAACAGCAGGCTGCGGGCATCATGCTGGCCCTGCTGGCTGAAACGTTCGTAGTAATCCCAGGCCGGCACATAATGCCTGTTTTCGTAGGACAACTCAGCCATTTCCAGTAGCGCCCGCGGTTGTCGCTGATCGAGGCGCAGCGCTTTTTCCAGATAGGCCTGTGCTTGCTCGGCGCGGCCTTGCCTGAGCGCGGTCAGGCCCAGGTTCTCGTACACGCGCGAGCGCTCAGGATACAGGGTATCGGCGGCGGCTTGGCGAAACATCTGCTCGGCCTGGCGAAAATGCCCTTGAGCATAGAGGAAACTGCCGTAGTTGTTGCGAATGCGCGCATCGTTCGAGCGCTGCGCCAGGGCGTGACGAAAATGCTCATCCGCCAGTTCCGGCTCGCCTTGAGCCTGGAACACCAGGGCCAAGGCCGCATGGGCATCGGCGTCACGCGGGTCCAACTCGAGCGCGCGCGCCAACGGCACCTTGGCCTGCTCGCTCATGCCCTGCTGCAGATAGCCCAGGCCCAACTGCACGTAGGCACGCCCCGCCTCTGCCCGACCCTGCTCGCTGGACAGCGGATGGCCGCTGCCGCCGGACACGCAGCCAGCCAGCAACAGCAGTGACAGGATCGACAGCGCGGCGCGCAGGGTCATGGGCGGCGGTGTCCGTCAGAGGCGCACGGCGCTGTCTGCCGACTCGCTACCGTCGGCGTTGAGCTGGCGCACGGCAATGTAGCGCTCGCTGCGGCGGGTGCGGTCCATGACCTGACCGACCAACTGGCCGCAGGCCGCGTCGATGTCTTCACCACGGGTGGTCCGGGTGGTGACGTTGAAGCCACCGTGGTGCAGCAGGTCCTGGAAGCGACGGATCGCATTGTTGCTGGGCCGCTCGTAGCCGGAGTGCGGGAACGGGTTGAACGGGATCAGGTTGATCTTGCACGGCACGTCGCGCAGCAGCTCGATCATCTGCGCGGCGTGCTCGGGCTGGTCGTTGACATCCTTGAGCAGGGTGTACTCGACCGTCAGCACGCGTTTGCCGCCGAGCGTGGCCATGTAGCCCAGGCAAGACTCGAGCAGTACCTTGAGCGGGTACTTCTTGTTGATCGGCACCAGCTTGTTGCGCAGTTCGTCGTTCGGCGCGTGCAGCGACAGCGCCAGCGACACGTCGATGTGCTTGGCCAGTTCGTCGATCATCGGCACCACGCCCGAGGTGGACAGGGTGACGCGACGCTTGGAAATGCCATAGCCCAGATCGTCCATCATGATCTTCATGGCGGCGATGACATTGTCGAAATTGAGTAGCGGCTCGCCCATGCCCATCATCACCACGTTGGTGATGGCGCGGTCGATCTTGGCCGGGACGGTGCCGAAGGATTTGTTCGCAAGCCATACCTGGCCGATGACTTCGGCGGCGGTCAGGTTGCTGTTGAAGCCTTGCTTGCCGGTGGAGCAGAAACTGCAGTCCAGGGCGCAGCCGGCTTGCGACGAGACGCAGAGCGTGCCGCGGTCGTCGGTGGGAATGTAGACGGTCTCGACGCAGCTGCCGGAGGCAACGCGCACGACCCATTTGCGGGTCCCGTCGGCAGAAATGTCTTCACTGACCACTTCCGGAGGTCGAATCTCGGCAATGGCCTCGAGCTTTTCGCGCAAGGCCTTGCCGACGTTGGTCATGTCCGCGAAATCGGACACGCCAAAATGGTGAATCCATTTCATCACCTGACCGGCACGGAAGCGCTTCTCCCCGATCGAGTCGAAGAACTGTTCCATTTCCGGCAGGGTCAGCCCCAACAGGTTGATTTTGCCAGTAGATGTCGTCATGGATTCACCCTCACTCGAAAGCGTTCGCTTAGCGAGTGGTTACCTCGGTAGCTGCGAAGAAGTAGGCGATTTCGCGAGCGGCAGCGGCTTCGGAGTCCGAACCGTGAACGGCGTTGGCGTCGATCGACTCGGCGAAGTCGGCACGGATGGTGCCGGCAGCGGCTTCTTTAGGGTTGGTAGCGCCCATCAGCTCACGGTTCAGAGCGATGGCGTTTTCGCCTTCCAGCACCTGGACAACGACCGGGCCGGAAGTCATGAAGGCAACCAGTTCGCCGAAGAAGCCACGCGCGCTGTGCTCGGCGTAGAAGCCTTCGGCTTCGGCCTTGGACAGTTGCTTGATTTTCGAGGCGACGACTTTCAGGCCGGCTTTTTCGAAGCGAGTGGTGATCTCACCGATGACGTTTTTGGCGACGGCGTCAGGCTTGATGATGGAGAAAGTACGTTGAACAGCCATGGAAAACTCCAGAATATTGAGTGTTGCGAAAAATTAAACCCGCGAATTATACGCGGGTTCGAGGGCATTGCCTAACCTGCGGGTGTCACTCAGTCGGCTTCTTCGATCCAGGCCGCCTGGATGGCCTCCAGGACCTTTTCGCCGCCGCGCGCCGGATCGTCACTGAAGTCGGGCAATTCCATCACCCAACTCCGCAGATTGACGAAATTCACGTAACGAGGATCGACGTCCGGCTTGCTTTCTGCAAGCTGAATGGCGATTTCAAGTACATCAACCCATTTCAGACTCATTCCGTGATCCTCAATGCGGCGCTTCGGCAGCGTGGTTGAGCGAATACTTGGGGATTTCGATGGTCAGGTCCTGGTCGGCTACCACCACCTGACAGCCGAGACGCGACTGCGCCTCCAGACCCCAGGCCTTGTCCAGCATGTCCTCTTCCAACTCGTCGGCTTCCTCGAGGGATTCGAGGCCCTTGCGCACGATGCAATGGCACGTGGTGCAAGCCTTCACGCCGCCACAGGCACTTTCCATTTCGATATGGTGCTCATGGGCCAGCTCCAGGATGTTGGTGCCGGACGCGACCTCGACGGTCAGCCCCTCGGGGCAGAATTTCTCATGCGGCAGGAATGTCACCAGCGGCATCGATTACTCCTCGATCTCATTCAGGTTGCGCCCGGCCAGTGCGGCTTTGACCGTCGAATCAAGGCGACGGGCGGCAAAAGCATCGGTCACCTGCGACAGACGCTTGGTCTGCTGCTCGATGGCCGGGCCATCGGTGCCGTTGAGCAAATCACGTAATTCTTGCATCTGGAACTCGATGGCCTCGCGCTCCTCGCCACTGAGCAGGCGCTCGCCGTCCGCCTCGAGGGCCCCCTGTACCGCTTCGAGCAGGCGTTCGCCATCGACCTGATGCTCGCGCAGCTGGCGCGCCTGCTTGTCGGTACCGGCGTGTTCGAAGGAGTCCTTGAGCATGCGGGCGATCTCGCCGTCGGTCAGGCCGTACGAAGGCTTCACCTGAATACTCGACTCAACACCCGAGCCCAGCTCGCGCGCGGCGACGCTCAACAGACCATCCGCATCCACCTGGAACGTGACGCGGATCTTCGCCGCGCCGGCGACCATGGCCGGAATGCCACGCAACTCGAAGCGCGCCAGCGACCGGCAGTCGCTGATCAGCTCGCGCTCGCCCTGCAGGACGTGGATCATCATGGCCGACTGGCCGTCTTTGTAGGTGGTGAACTCCTGGGCGCGCGCCACCGGAATGGTGGTATTGCGCGGGATCACCTTCTCCATCAACCCGCCCATGGTCTCCAGACCGAGCGACAGAGGAATGACGTCGAGCAACAACAATTCACCGCCTTCGCGACGATTGCCAGCCAAGGTATCGGCTTGAATCGCCGCGCCGATGGCCACCACTTGATCGGGGTCGATCGAGGTCAGCGGCGCACGACCGAACAACGTGCCGACCGCGTCGCGCACACGCGGCACACGGGTCGATCCACCCACCATGACCACCGCCCCCACCTCTTCCAGCTCGACGCCGCTGTCGCGCACGGCGCGGCGGCAGGCCTTGAGGCTACGGGCGATCAACGGCTCGATCATGCCTTCGAAATCGGCACGGCTGAGCTCACCGCTCCAGGCGCCGTGGCTGACGCGAACGCTATCGGCATCGGTCAAGGCTTCTTTGGCGGCGCACGCCGCCTGCAACAACTGGCGCTGAGTGGCAGGGTCAAGGTCAGCGGACAGGCCCGCCTGTTCAATGATCCAGCCCGCGATGGCGTGATCGAAATCATCCCCGCCCAGGGCCGTGTCGCCGCCGGTGGCCAGCACTTCGAACACGCCGGCCGTAAGGCGCAGAATGGAAATGTCGAAGGTGCCGCCGCCCAGGTCGAAGATCGCCACCACGCCTTCGGCGTTCTGGTCCAGACCATAGGCCACCGCCGCTGCGGTGGGCTCGTTGAGCAGGCGCAGCACGTTCAGCCCGGCCAGACGCGCAGCATCCTTGGTGGCCTGACGCTGAGCGTCGTCGAAATAGGCCGGCACGGTGATCACCGCGCCCACCAGTTCGCCACCCAAGGATTCCTCGGCACGCTGACGCAACACCTTGAGAATGTCGGCCGACACCTGCACCGGGCTCTTGGGCCCCTGAACGGTGTCGATGAACGGCATGTGCGACTCGCCACCGACGAACCGGTATGGCAGCTGTTCACCCAACTGTTTGACGTCGGACAGGCCTCGGCCCATCAGGCGCTTGACCGACAGGACGCTGTTGAACGGGTCGCTGGAGGCCGCATCGCGGGCAGCCTGGCCGACTTCGCAGCGGTCCTCCAGGTAGCGCACCGCGGACGGCAGGATGAGGTTGCCCTGGGCATCGGGCAGCGGCTCGCTGCGGCCGCTGCGTACCGCGGCGACGAGCGAGTTGGTGGTCCCCAGGTCGATGCCCACCGCCAGGCGGCGCTGGTGCGGCTGGGGGCTCTGACCGGGTTCGGCGATCTGCAGTAGGGCCATGCTTATCTTGATACCTTGGGCGCCGTCACGGCGGCGCCGGGGTTAATCGTCGAGGCGCTCTTCGAGTTGGCGCACTTCCTGGGCGAGCTTGTCGAGGAACTGCATGCGGCGCATCAGGCGCTCGGCCCTGTCGCGCTCGGCAGCTTGATCCCAGCAAGCGGCGAATTCCTCGTCGAGAGTGCTCTGGGCACCCTTCAGGCGCTGCTTGAACACGGCAACGCCGTCGAGGTCGGCTTCGTCCTGCAGTTCCTCGAGTTCTTCGCGCCACTGCATCTGCTGCAACAGGAAGTCGGGGTCGTGGACCGTGACTTCCTGAGGCACCTCCTGGCCGCTGATGGCCAGCAGGTAACGCGCGCGACGCGGCGCACTGCGCAGCGTCTGGTAGGCGTCGTTGAGGGCTGCGGAGTTTTCCAGGGCCACGCGCTGCTCACGCTCGGAGGCGTCGGCGAAGCGGTCGGGATGGACCTCGCGGGCCAGCTCGCGATAACGCGCGGCCAGCTTGTCGAGGTCCAGGCGGAAGCTCGGTTGCAGGTCGAACAGAGCGAAATGGCAAGGGCTACCCACGTCAGGCCTCAGACATTGAAGCTTTCGCCGCAGCCACATTCACCGCGCACGTTGGGGTTATTGAACTTGAAGCCTTCGTTCAACCCTTCCTTGACGAAGTCCAATTCGGTGCCATCGAGGTACACCAGGCTCTTCGGGTCGATGATGACCTTCACGCCATGGTTCTCGAACACCTGGTCTTCGCTCGCCAGCTCATCGACGAACTCCAGCACGTAGGCCAGGCCCGAGCAGCCGGTGGTACGCACGCCCAGGCGAATGCCTTCACCTTTGCCGCGCCCGTCGAGGGAGCGGCGAATGTGGTTGGCGGCGGCTTCTGTCATGCTGATAGCCATCGGAACTCCTTCGCGTGGGCGACTTAGATCAAGCCTTTCTTCTGCTTGTAATCGCGTACGGCTGCCTTGATGGCATCCTCAGCGAGCACCGAGCAGTGGATCTTGACCGGCGGCAATGCCAGTTCTTCGGCCAGCTGGGTGTTCTTGATGGTCTCGGCTTCGTCCAGGGTCTTGCCCTTCATCCACTCGGTGGCCAGGGAGCTGGAGGCGATGGCCGAACCGCAGCCGTAGGTCTTGAACTTGGCGTCTTCGATCACGCCTTGTTCGTTGACCTTGATCTGCAGGCGCATCACGTCGCCGCAGGCCGGAGCACCGACCATGCCGGTGCCGACGTCGGGGTCTTCCGCGTTCATCTTGCCGACGTTGCGCGGGTTCTCGTAGTGGTCGATGACCTTTTCACTGTATGCCATGGTGCAATTCCTTCCTCGTCAGGGAGCCGCTCTTGCTGGCGACTGCTTAGTGGGCGGCCCACTCGATCTTGGAGATGTCGACGCCGTCCTTGTACATATCCCACAGCGGCGACAGTTCACGCAGTTTGTTCACGGCCTTGCAGACTTCCTGCGCGGCGTAGTCGACCTCTTCCTCGGTGGTGAAACGACCGAAGGAGAAGCGGATCGAGCTGTGCGCCAGCTCGTCGTTGCGGCCCAGAGCGCGTAGCACGTAGGACGGTTCGAGCGACGCGGAGGTGCACGCCGAGCCGGACGACACCGCGATGTCCTTGAGCGACATCAGCAGCGACTCGCCTTCCACGTAGTTGAAGCTCAGGTTCAGGTTGTGCGGTACGCGCTGGGTCTGGCTGCCGTTGACGTACAGCTCTTCGAGGTCCGAGACCTGCTTGAAGAAGCGGTCGCTCAGGGCCTTGATGCGCACGTTTTCGGCGGCCATTTCCTGCTTGGCGATGGCAAACGCCTCGCCCATGCCAACGATCTGGTGAGTCGGCAGGGTGCCCGAACGCATGCCGCGCTCGTGACCGCCGCCGTGAATGATGGCCTCCAGACGTACCCGCGGCTTGCGGCTGACGTACAGCGCGCCGATGCCTTTAGGCCCGTAGGCCTTGTGCGCGGAGAACGACATCAGGTCGACCTTGAGCGTCTGCAGGTCGATCTCGACCTTGCCGGCCGACTGCGCGGCATCGACGTGGAACAGCACGCCGCGAGCACGGGTGAGTTCACCGATGGCAGCGATGTCGTTGATCGAGCCGACTTCGTTGTTCACGTGCATCAGCGAGACCAGGATGGTGTCGTCACGCAGCACCGCCTCGACCATCGCCGGGGTGATGATGCCGTCTTCACCGGGTTCCAGGTAGGTGACTTCGAAACCTTCGCGCTCGAGCTGGCGAGCGGTGTCCAGGACCGCCTTGTGCTCGATCTTGGAGGTGATGATGTGCTTGCCCTTGGTCTGATAGAAGTGCGCGACACCCTTGATGGCCAGGTTGTCGGACTCGGTGGCACCGCTGGTCCAG
Organism: Pseudomonas sp. SC11; assembly: GCF_047039205.1. Lineage (NCBI taxonomy): Bacteria > Pseudomonadati > Pseudomonadota > Gammaproteobacteria > Pseudomonadales > Pseudomonadaceae > Pseudomonas > Pseudomonas sp. SC11. Next base: position 4,524,703 of record NZ_CP178183.1, read on the forward strand.
ACGATCTCGCGCGGGTCGGCATTGATCAGTTCAGCGACCTGGCGACGGCCGTTCTCGACGGCTTCCTCGGCACGCCAGCCGAACACGTGGGAACGCGAGGCCGGGTTACCGAAGTTTCCGTCGACCAGCAGGCAGTCGGCCATTTTCTGCGCGACACGGGGATCGACCGGCGTGGTCGCGGAGTAATCGAGGTAGATCGGCAACTTCATTGAATATCTCCTATCAGGCGTTGGCGTCGCTCGTCGCATCAGTCGACGGCGGACGTCTCAATCTTGTCCAGCTGGGCAACGCGACCGGCGACACGGCGCAGGTCCTGGCGCTGGGCGACTTCCTGCACCTCACGGCGCATGACGAGGTCGGCCAGACTGATGCCGCTGAGGAATTCATGGATCTGCTGGCTGAGGTCGCACCACAGATGGTGGGTCAGGCAGGTGTCACCGGAGTGGCAATCGCCGAGGCCTTGGCAGCGGGTCGCATCGACCGACTCGTTGACCGCGTCGATCACCTGAACCACCTGGATGGTTTCCATGGTTCTGGACAACTGGTAGCCGCCACCGGGACCGCGCACGCTGGAGACCAGACTGCTGCGGCGCAGCTTGGCGAACAGCTGCTCCAGATAAGAAAGGGAAATGCCCTGACGCTCGGAAATGTCGGCCAGGGATACCGGTCCATGCTGCGCGTGCAACGCCAGGTCGAGCATGGCGGTGACGGCGTATCGGCCTTTGGTAGTCAATCGCATGGCTATGGGTACCACGGGAGTTACAGGATGTGAGCGAGTATGCGATTCCCGAGCATTTAAGTCAACTATAAGACCTAGTGCTTTAGTCGGGTTTGAATGCGGGAGGCGGCGCGATGATAGCAGACACGGGACGGCAGCACACGCCCCTGGCCAATACGCCGACCTGTGTTGACGGAATCAGTGCGCCGCCGCGTCGCTCTTGATCGCCGGCTTGACCTCGGCAAAGTCCTCCTCGGGCAGTGCCGGCAGCGCCTTGGCGCTGTAGTCGCTGCCCAACTGAGTGAGCGCACCGCACATGCCTTCGAGGCGCTCGTCGACCGCCTGCAGGTGATCGAGCATCTGGTCGATGGCGCGGGCCACCGGGTCGGGCATGTCGGCGCTGACGCCGTAGGCATCGAAGCCGATCTTCTCGGCCATGGCCTTGCGCCGCGCCCCCGCCTCATCGTCCTGCTGCCTGACGATGATGCGCCCGGGAATGCCCACGGCGGTCGCCCCCGCCGGCACCGCCTTGGTGACCACGGCATTGGAGCCGATCTTGGCTCCAGCGCCAACAGTGAATGGGCCGAGCACCTTGGCGCCGGCCCCGACCACCACCCCGTTTTCCAGGGTGGGATGGCGCTTGCCTTTATTCCAACTGGTGCCGCCGAGCGTCACCCCTTGGTACAAGGTGACGTCGTCGCCGATTTCGGCGGTCTCGCCGATGACGATCCCCATGCCGTGATCGATGAAGAAGCGTCGGCCGATGGTTGCACCTGGATGGATCTCGATCCCGGTGAGCCAGCGCCCGAAGTTCGACACCAGCCGCGCCAGCCACTTGAAGTCGCGGCGCCACAGGGCGTTGCCCAGGCGATGCAACCAGATGGCATGCATACCGGGATAGCAGGTCAGCACCTCGAAGGCGTTGCGCGCGGCCGGGTCGCGGTGGAATACGCTTTGGATGTCTTCACGCAGACGGTCGAACATGGGGTCTAGTCCTTGCGCTTGTGCGCGTCACCCCGGACGACCTTCTGGGTCTCGGTGAGGATGCCGCGCAAGATGCTCATTTCCGAACGATTGACCGAGCTGCGCCCATACAACCGGCGCAGACGCGGCATCAGGTGCTTGGGCTTCGCCGGGTCGAGGAAGCCGATGTCCACCAGGGTCTTTTCCAGGTGTTCGTAGAACCGCTCCATCTCGTCCATGGTGGCCAGGTCGTCGCTAGGCGGCGAGCCAACCTCCAACGCCTCGACCGCCGAAGGCGCTTGCTGAGCGGCCAGCCAGGCCATGCGCACTTCGTAGGAAAGCACCTGGACGGCCGCCGCCAGGTTCAGCGAGCTGAAATCGGGGTTCGAGGCGATGTGCACATGGAAGTGGCATCGCTGCAGCTCGTCGTTAGTGAGCCCGGCATGCTCGCGCCCGAACACCAGAGCGATCTCCTCGCCGCCGGCGGCATGCGCCACTGCCTTGGCACCGCACTCGCGGGGATCGATCAACGGCCAGGGAATGCTGCGCTCACGGGCGCTGGTGCCCATGACCAAGGTACAGCCGGTCAGGGCTTCTTCGAGGCTGTCGACCACCTGCGTGCTCGCCAGCACATCGTCGGCCCCGGAGGCCCGCGCCGCAGCCTCATCGGACGGAAACACCTTCGGTTGCACCAATACCAGCCGCGACAGGCCCATGTTCTTCATGGCACGCGCAGCGCCGCCGATGTTGCCGGGGTGGCTGGTATTGACCAGAACGACACGAATATTCTGCAGCACGGTGACACGCTCACGAAGGCACACGACAAGGCCCGCGATGTTACCTAAGCGAGGGGCGTAACGCCACGAAAGTGCATGTCACCCTTCTGCCGGAACAGTTTTCTGATAGACTAGGCGGCTTTCTTCTTTAACATCTCCAGGTGAAACGCCCATGCAGCCTATGCTGAATATCGCCCTGCGCGCCGCTCGCAGCGCCAGTGAACTGATTTTCCGCTCCATCGAACGCCTGGATAGCATCAAGGTCGACGAGAAAGAGGCCAAGGATTACGTCTCCGAGGTCGATCGCGCCGCCGAGCAGACCATCGTCAACGCCCTGCGCAAGGCTTATCCGAACCACTCGATCCAAGGCGAAGAAACCGGCCTGCATGCCGGCACCGGCGAGGAAGGCAAGGACTACCTGTGGATCATCGATCCGCTGGACGGCACCACCAACTTCCTGCGTGGCGTTCCCCACTTCTCGGTCAGCATCGCCTGCCGCTACCGCGGTCGCCTTGAGCACGCGGTCATCGTCGATCCTGTGCGCCAGGAAGAATTCACCGCCAGCCGCGGTCGCGGCGCCCAGCTCAATGGCCGTCGCCTGCGCGTCAGCTCGCGCACCAGCCTGGAAGGCGCCCTGCTCGGCACCGGCTTCCCGTTCCGTGACAACCAGATGGCCGACCTGGACAACTACCTGGGCATGTTCCGCGCCCTCACCGGCCAGACCGCCGGCATCCGCCGCGCCGGTTCCGCTGCGCTGGACCTGGCCTACGTAGCGGCCGGTCGTTTCGACGCCTTCTGGGAGTCGGGCCTGTCGGAATGGGACATGGCAGCCGGCGTGCTGCTGATCCAAGAAGCGGGCGGCCTGGTCAGCGACTTCAATGGCGGCCACGACTTCCTCGAGAAAGGCCACATCGTTGCCGGCAACATCAAGTGCTTCAAGGCGGTGCTGACGGCGATCCAGCCGCACCTGCCGGAAAACCTGAAGCGCTGAGGCGATCTCGGCGGCACAAAAAAAGCACCTCTCGAGGTGCTTTTTTTTATTCAACTGCGCCTGAAAAGAACGCGATCCGCCGTCACTGCCCAGGCTGCGCCTGACTCAACACCAGCTTGCCATTCTTGTCCAGCGGAATGGTCGAACCCGGCTCGTGATCCATCTTCACCACACCTGCCTGATCACCGATGGTGTACTTGACCGTATAGCCCACCACCTTGTCGCTGAGGTCATTGACCGTGTTACAGCGGGTCTGCGTGGTGGTGTAGGTGTCACGCTGCTGCATGCCTTCCTGCACCTTGTTGCCGGCATAGCCGCCGCCCACTGCACCGGCCACGGTGGCCAGCTTCTTGCCGTTGCCGCCGCCGATCTGGTTACCCAGCAGGCCGCCCGCCAACGCACCCACCACCGTACCGGCGATCTGGTGCTGGTCCTGCACCGGACGCTGCCGGGTCACGGTCACGTCCTTGCACACTTCGCGCGGCGTCTTCACCTGTTGCTTGATCGGCTGCACATCGGTGACCTGGGCGTATTCAGGCCCTTTGTTCACCAAGCTGTAGGTCGCCACAGCACCTCCGGCAGTGACACCGACAGCACCCAGAACCGCACCCACCAGCATTGATTTGTTCACGTGGACTCTCCTGATCGTACTCACGGGGCTACGCCCGCCTTCTCCCTGCCTTGGAGCAAAAAAAAAGGCGCGAGTTCAACACTCGCGCCTCTTGTTACGCCAAACGGCGTAGGAGATTACTTACGGACGGTCGTCCGCACCCTCGGCCTTGACCGGCGGGATCAGGTCTTCGCTGTTCAGATTCAGCCAGATCAGCACCACGTTGGCGATGTAGATCGACGAGTAGGTACCGGCCATGACGCCGATGAACAGCGCCAGGGAGAAGCCGAACAGGTTGTCGCCGCCGAAGAACAGCAAGGCGGCGATGGCCAGCAGGGTCGACACCGAGGTAGCGATGGTGCGCAGCAGGGTCTGGGTGGTCGAGACGTTGATGTTCTCGATCAACGAAGCCTTGCGCATCACCCGGAAGTTCTCGCGCACCCGGTCGAACACGACGATGGTGTCGTTGAGCGAGTAGCCGATGATCGCCAGCACCGCTGCCAGCACCGTCAGGTCGAAGGTGATCTGGAAGAACGACAGGATGCCCAGGGTCACCACCACGTCGTGGATCAGCGAAACGATGGCGCCCACGGCGAACTTCCATTGGAAGCGGAACGCCAGGTAGATGAGGATACCGCCCAGGGCCAGAAGCATGCCGAGGCCACCCTGGTCGCGCAGCTCTTCACCCACCTGCGGGCCGACGAACTCGACGCGCTTGACGGTCGCCGGGTTGTCGCCGCCAAGTTTCTGCAGGGCGCTGGCCACGCGATTACCCAGTTGCGGGTCGTCGCCAGGCATACGCACCAGCAGGTCGGTGGTGGCGCCGAAACTCTGCACCACGGCCTCATGGAAACCGGACTCGACCAGCTCGGCACGTACCGCCTTGAGGTCGGCCGGGCGTTCGTAGGTCAGCTCGATCAGCGTGCCGCCGGTGAAGTCCAGGCCGAAGTTCAGGCCCTTCTGCCACCAGCTGAACAGCGCCAGCACGGTGAGGAGCATGGTGATGGCGAACGCGACATTGCGCACGCCCATGAAGTTGATGGTTTTCATCGCAGCTCCCTCAAACCCACAGCTTCTTGATGTCACGCCCGCCGCAGGTCAGGTTGACCATTGCGCGGGTCACCATGACGGCGGTGAACATCGAGGTGAAAATCCCGAGGGACATGGTGACCGCGAAGCCCTTGACCGGGCCGGTACCCATGGCGAACAGGATGCCGCCGACCAGCAGGCTGGTCAGGTTGGCGTCGATGATCGCGGTATAGGCGCGGTTGAAACCTTCATGGATGGCGCGCTGCACCGACATGCCGGCTTTGAGCTCCTCGCGGATACGCGAGAAGATCAGCACGTTGGCGTCCACCGCCATACCCATGGTCAACACGATACCGGCGATACCCGGCAGCGTCAGGGTGGCCCCCAGCAGCGACATCAGCGCCAGCAGCAGCACCATGTTGCCCGCCAGGGCGACGGTGGCGATCACGCCGAAACCGCGGTAGATGGCGATGATGAACAGCGAGACGAACAGCATGCCCCACAGCGACGCATCGACACCCTTGGTGATGTTGTCGGCACCCAGGCTCGGGCCGATGGTCCGCTCTTCGGCGAAGTACATCGGTGCAGCCAGACCACCGGCACGCAGCAGCAGCGCCAGCTCGGACGACTCGCCCTGACCGTTCAGGCCGGTGATGCGGAACTGGCTACCCAGCGGCGACTGGATGGTCGCCAGGCTAATGATCTTCTTCTCTTCCTTGAAGGTCTGGATCGGTACGTCTTTCTCGACGCCATCGACCACCTGCTTCTCGTAGCGGGTCATCGGACGCTGCTCGATGAAGATCACCGCCATGCTGCGACCGACGTTGCTGCGCGTGGCGCGGCTCATCAGCTCGCCACCGTGACCGTCGAGGCGGATGTTGACCTGTGGACGACCGTGCTCGTCGAAGCTGGCCTGGGCGTCGGTGACCTGGTCGCCGGTGATGATCAGGCCGCGCTCGACCGCCGCCGAACGATTGCCGTCGCGGAACTCGAACACCTCGGTAGTGGCTTTCGAAGCGCCGGGCTCAGCGCCGAAGCGGAACTCCAGGTTGGCGGTCTTGCCGAGGATACGCTTGGCTTCGGCAGTGTCCTGCACGCCTGGCAGTTCGACCACGATGCGGTTGCCGCCCTGACGCTGGACCAGCGGCTCGGCCACACCCAGCTCGTTGACCCGATTGCGCACGGTGGTGAGGTTCTGCTTGACCGAGTACTCGCGGATTTCCGCGACCTTGGCCGGCGTCAGCGCCAGGCGCAGGACCGACAGCTCGTTGCGCTCGGTGGTGGTGACATCGAAATCACTGAAATTCTTGCGGACCAGGGCACGGGCCTGTTCGCGAGTGGCGTCGTCGGAGAAGCCGAGCAGAATGGCACCGTCCTGCTGAGGCAGGCTGCGGTAGCGCACGCGCTCTTTGCGCAGCAGGGTCTTGACCTCGCCGTCGTAGACCTTCATCCGGGCGCTCATGGCCTTGTCCATGTCCACTTCGAGCAGGAAGTGCACACCACCGGAGAGGTCCAGGCCCAGCTTCATCGGGCTGGCGCCCAGGTTGCGCAGCCATTGCGGGGTGGTCTGGGCCAGGTTCAGCGCAACGACGTAGTCGTCACCCAATGCCTTGCGCACCACGTCCTTGGCCGGCAGTTGATCTTCCTGGTTGGTCAGGCGCACCAGCGCACTGCCCTTCTCGCCCAGGCTGCCGCCCTTGACCGCAATACCGGCATCGGTCAGCGCCTTGGTGGCGCGGTCGAGGTCGGCCTGGCTCACGTGCAGGGCCGAGCTTGCGCCGCTGATCTGCACCGCCGGATCGTCCGGGTAGAGGTTGGGAGCGGAATAAATAAAGCCGACCGCCAGTACCACCAGGATCAGCAGGTATTTCCACAGAGGGTATTTGTTCAGCATCACGCCGCCCGTTCAAGACGCGGGGCGCGTTGCGCGCCCCGACTGGAAAAAATGAAACCGGTAACTCAGATAGCCTTGAGCGTACCTTTCGGCAGGGTCGCGGCGATGGCGCCCTTCTGGAACTTCAGCTCGACGGTGTCGGACACTTCCAGCACCACGAAATCATCCGATACTTTGACGATCTTGCCGGCGATACCGCCGTTGGTGACCACTTCGTCGCCTTTCTGCAGGGCACCGAGCAGGTTCTTCTGCTCCTTGGCGCGCTTGGCCTGAGGACGCCAGATCATCAGGTAGAAGATGACCAGGAAGCCGACCAGGAAGATCCACTCGAAGCCGGTACCGGCGGGGCCGGCGGCCGGGGCTGCAGCGTCCGCGTAAGCGGCGGGAATCAGAAAGCTCATGTAGCACTCCAGTTGCTTAATTTAGTGTTGTGTACGAACAGTCAATCCAAAGGCGGTACGGGAAGTCCGCGCTTGGCATAGAAGGCGTCGACAAAGGCGGCCAATTTACCCTGTTGAATAGCCTCGCGTAAACCGGCCATCAAGCGCTGGTAATGGCGCAAGTTGTGGATGGTATTGAGCATACTGCTCAGCATTTCGCCGCACTTGTCCAGGTGATGCAGATAGGCGCGGGAGAAGTTGCTGCAGGTGTAGCAGTCACAGGTCGGATCCAGCGGCGAGTCATCGTGGCGATGGAACGCATTGCGGATCTTGATCACCCCTGTATCGACGAACAGATGACCGTTGCGCGCGTTGCGCGTGGGCATCACGCAGTCGAACATGTCGACGCCGCGGCGCACACCCTCAACCAGATCTTCCGGTTTGCCTACCCCCATAAGGTAACGAGGTTTGTCAGCAGGCATCTGCGCCGGCAGGTAGTCCAGCACCTTGATCATCTCGTGCTTGGGCTCACCCACCGACAGGCCACCAATGGCCAAGCCGTCGAAGTCGATGTTGACCAGCGCTTCCAGCGAACGCATGCGCAGGTCCTGGTACATGCCACCCTGGACGATGCCGAACAGCGCGGCGGTATTGTCGCCGTGGGCGTTTTTCGAACGCTGGGCCCAGCGCAGCGACAGCTCCATGGAGGTACGCGCCACGTCATGCTCAGCCGGGTACGGCGTGCACTCGTCGAAGATCATCACGATGTCCGAGCCCAAGTCGCGCTGCACCTGCATCGACTCTTCCGGCCCCATGAACACCTTGGAACCGTCCACCGGCGAGGCGAAGGTCACGCCCTCTTCCTTGATCTTGCGCATCGCACCCAGGCTGAACACCTGGAAGCCGCCGGAGTCGGTGAGAATCGGGCCTTTCCACTGCATGAAATCGTGCAGGCCGTTGTGCTTCTTGATCACCTCGGTGCCCGGACGCAGCCAGAGGTGGAAGGTGTTGCCCAGGATGATCTCGGCACCGATGGCCTCGATGTCACGCGGCAGCATGCCCTTGACCGTGCCGTAGGTGCCCACCGGCATGAACGCCGGGGTTTCCACGGTGCCACGGGGGAAGGTCAGCCGACCACGACGGGCCTTGCCGTCGGTGGCCAGCAGTTCGAAGGACATACGACAGGTGCGACTCATGCTTGATCCTCGGGGCCGCGCGGCGCCGGATTGCGGGTGATGAACATGGCATCACCGTAACTGAAGAAGCGATACCCCTGCTCGACCGCCGCCGCGTAGGCCGCCATGGTCTCGGGGTATCCGGCGAAGGCCGAGACCAGCATCAGCAGCGTGGACTCGGGCAAATGGAAGTTGGTCACCAGCGCATCGACCACATGGAACGGCCGACCAGGGTAGATGAAGATGTCGGTATCGCCGCTGAAGGCCTTGAGCACGCCATCGCGCGCCGCGCTTTCCAGCGACCGCACGCTGGTGGTCCCCACCGCGATCACCCGCCCGCCCCTGGCGCGGCAGGCGTCGATGGCATCGACCACGTCCTGACTCACCTCCAGCCATTCTTTATGCATGTGGTGGTCTTCGATCTTGTCGACCCGCACCGGCTGGAAGGTGCCGGCGCCCACATGCAAGGTGACGAAGGCGCGCTCCACGCCCTTGGCGGCGATCTGCGCCAGCAACGCCTCGTCGAAGTGCAGCCCGGCAGTGGGCGCTGCCACCGCCCCGGCGCGCTCGGCGTAGACGGTCTGGTAACGCTCGCGGTCGGCGCCCTCGTCGGGACGGTCGATGTACGGCGGCAGCGGCATGTGCCCGACGCGGTCAAGCAGCGGCAGCACCTCTTCGCTGAAGCGCAATTCGAACAGCGTTTCGTGGCGCGCCACCATCTCGGCCTCGCCGCCGCCGTCGATCAGCACCGTGGCCCCGACCTTCAGCGCCTTGCTGGCGCGCACATGGGCCAGCACCCGGTGGCTGTCGAGCACGCGCTCGATCAGCATTTCCAGCTTGCCGCCGGAGGCTTTCTGGCCGAACAGCCGCGCCGGAATGACCCGAGTGTTGTTGAACACCATCAGGTCGCCCGGGCGCAGGTACTCGAGCAAGTCGGTGAAACGCCGGTGCGCCAGCTCGCCGCTCGGCCCGTCGAGGACCAGCAAACGACTGCCGTGGCGCTCGGCCAGGGGATGACGGGCGATGAGGGAATCGGGGAGTTCGAAGGAAAAATCGGCGACGCGCATGATCGTGTTCGGTTTGGCAGGGCCGGGAAGTTTAGCCCAATGCATGAAAATTGACCATGAAAGCCGATTGACCGACTCGAAGACCCTCACTATACTGCGGCGCCACAAGCCCTGATGGCGGAATTGGTAGACGCGGCGGATTCAAAATCCGTTTTCGAAAGGAGTGGGAGTTCGAGTCTCCCTCGGGGCACCATCATATAGTTCCAAGCGGTCCCTACCAGACCCGGAACACCAGAGAAACCGGCCACTGAGCCGGTTTTTTTGTGCCTATCGTTCCCAGTGGTTCACTTGTAAGCCCGAAGTTATGCGAGTAGTTTTGTGGGTAGACCGAGTTCGGTCCAGAATTCTACTCACACACTGATCGCATTCCAGCGTGCTCAGTGAACTGCAAGGGAATCGCCGTGGCGCTCACCGACACTGCCATCCGCGCCGCCAAACCCCGCGATAAGCTGTACCGCCTGCCTGACGCTCACGGTTTTTGCCTTGAGGTCACGACGACCGGCAGGAAGCTGTGGCGCGTCCGCTACCGATTTAAAGGCAAGGCGAAGATGTTCGCCGTGGGCGCATAACCCTCAGTCACGCTCGCCAATGCCCGAGAACGCCGTGATGCCGCACAGAAGCTGCTGGCGCAGGGCGTAGACCCAAGCGCCTATAAACAGCAGGAAAAGGTAGCGGCTGCGATTCAGGCCCTGACGGTCGAATCGCTGGCACGGGAGTGGTACGCCTACAACCAGCCACGGTCGGCGCCGGCCACCGCGTCGAAGGCATTGCAATACTTGGAGTCGGACATTTTCCCAGTGACTGGTAACCGGCCTGCTACCGAGGTCCAGCGCCCTGAACTGGTGGACTTAGTGCGCAAGATCGAGCGGCGCGAGGCATTCAACGTCGCCCGCAGAGTTCGCCAGTGGCTGAGCCAGATATTCCGCTTCGGCCTCGCCAAGGGTATGGTACCCGGCAACCCCGCCACCGACCTGGACGTGGTAGCTGCGCACGCCCCAAGCACTCGCCACCATCCGCATGTATCAGAACCTAAGCTGCCCGAGCTGCTGGAGAAGCTGGAGGCCGCTCAGTGCGATATCACCAGCAAGATCGCGATTCGCCTGCTACTGCTCACAGCAGTGCGCCCCAGTGAGCTGCGACTGGCGCCCTGAGATGAATTCGACCTGGATTCCGCGACCTGGACGATCCTAGCAGCACGGATGAAGGCACGGCGCCTTCACATCATCCCGCTACCACGTCAGGCCGTGGTGCTGCTGCGCACGCTTTATGAGCTGACAAGCACTTACCCCCTCACCTTCCCTGGCCGCAATAACCGGGCCAGACCAATGAGTGAGAACACGGTCAACAAGGCGCTTTCCACGATGGGTTATGAGGGACGCCAGACCGGCCATAGCTTCCGCCACCTTTTGAGCACCAACCTCAACAGCCGGGGTCACAACCGCGATTGGATTGAGCGGCAACTGGCGCACGGCGATCAAGACTCGATCCGCGACACCTATAACCACGCACATTACTTGGCGCAACGTCGGGAAATGATGCAAGCCTAGGCCGACTCAATAGATGCCCTGTGCGCTGGCGCGGACGTGGTGAGCATCAAACGCCACGCCTGAGAGTTATCCACAGCCTCACGCTCTTGGTTATTGCTGGTTCCTGCTGGTAACATCTCCCCATCGCTGGATATTCATACAGACTGACTATCCATCAGGTGTTCCAGCCAGGCGGCTTCCTTCCAGACCGCCTCCCAAAGAATGAGCGGACGGAACTGACGAATGATTCCAAATGGAGAATACGTATCGCTTGAAGGCGCTATTGCCTCGCTCAGGCGCGAATCCCCGGAAGTGCTAAAAGGCATAGCCAAAACCATTAACTCCGCCGATCCTCACGCCGAGTTCAACCGCGAAACCATCACCAGTTCAAAATACGGGAACAGCATCCCTGGCTTCGCTATCACTTATAGGCAACTTGGCGCTTACCTGAACCTGGCTGTGAGTAAGTATGCGTCCGTCCTCATCGAAACCGAAATTGGCGTAGTTGAGTCTGCCTATGTCGCCGTCAACCGAGAGTGGCTGGCTCGTCAACGCGAGTACGCAGCGGGGCAACCAGAGGTGGCCCGGGAAATAGCCATACGCTCACGCGCATCGAAAGGCGCAACTGTCAGCCCAATCCAGCCACGACTTGAGGATCAAGACCCGGAAGCGGCGCGCGCTGAACTTCGCAAGCTGAATATCCGCATTGAGCGGCATTTAGTAATACGCCAGGACGACGAACGGGACGCGGAAATAGAGCGTTTACTTGGGCTGCTGGAGGTTTCCAATGCTGAAAAGGCGGCAGAAGCCACCGAGAAAGCCTCTCTAGCCAAAATGGTCAAAGTACTCACAATTGAAAATGACCAACTCCGCAAAGCCCGAGCCGAAGCTATCCAGCTAATCGAGTCGCCCAAGCCCGATACGCCAAAAGCCAAGAGGCGCACGATCACCAACGTAGAAATTTTCAATGAAGCCAAGAGAGCAACCAGAAAAGTTGTCGCTGATCGTGCGCAGCAACTTTGGCTCCATGAAGACTTCGCTAATCACCGAACCACGGATATGGTCCACACGATTAGGCGCCTGGCCGAAACGGAGCCGATGGGGAAGCTTCCACAGGACGACAAGACGCTAGCACGCTGGATATCAAAAGATGCGGCACCGCCATTTGCGAAGCGCCCAGGGCGCCCCAGCAAGAGAAAAACCAAAAAATAAATCACATGCCCGACCGGATAACAGAATATCCGGCGCCGCCCAACAATTTTAACTGCGCATTTTCCCTGCCAGCATTTTCATCGTCGATTACCAAAACCGCCCAAGGAGGCGCAGACGATGGCTAACACTACCACTCCCCCAGCACGCCGCTTTATCAAGCGCTGGGACGTTGAGTCAATCACCGGCCTGTCCTGCACAGAAATCTACCGCCGCATCGCCGCAGACACCTTCCCCTCTCAAGTCACCTTTGGCCCTAAGTCCGTGGTCTGGATCGGATCCGAAGTGCTGGCTTGGTGCGAAGAGCGCATTGCTGAAAGCCGTGAGGCTGCCTAAATGAAAAAGGCCACGATCCCCGAAGAGAAACGCAGCCAGTCGCAAGGCGATATTACCTCCAGCAAGCCGCCGAGCAAGATCGCCCGAGTGCTGGCGTACATGCTCAATGATGGCAGCTTGCAACGCTCTGAGGCTGAGCGCATGGGCGACCACTGCTTGCAATTGACCATCAGCAGCTTGGCCAACAGCTATGGCCTGAAGTTCCAGCGCCAGCTCGAGCGCGTGCCGAATCACTGGGGTGAACCTTGCACCGTGACCCGATACACCCTTCCTGCCGGCGAACGCCGCCGCGCCAGCGCCATGTTGGACATGCTGTGCTCACACTTGAAGCAGCGCCAGCAGGTGGCAGCATGAAAAAGACGACCATGCCACTGGCTGAGCCTACCAACGAGAAGCCTCCCATTACCCTGACCCAGTACAACGGTGAGTCACGTGTGGATAGCCGCCTGCTGGCTGAACAGTTGGACAACAAGCACAAAAACTCCATAGCGCTGATCGACCGCTACTTGGCCAAGTTCGAAGAGTTCGGGGTTGTTCCATTTCAAACGGAGAAACCCTTGGCTAGGACTGCTGGAGGTAGACCGGAACGCTTCGCCCTGCTGAATGAGGATCAAGCGTTCTTCTTGCTGGCGCTGTCGCGCAACAGTGACCGCGTGGTTGGTCTGAAAGCCGACCTCATCATGGCATTCCGCGAAGCTCGGTACAGGTATGCCCGCCAGGCTCTGAAAGCTCGCCAACAGCAGGTCAGCGAATGCGGCCGTCGTTTGGCCCACTGGCGCTACGACAAGCCAGGCGCGTATCAGCACGTCGCCCATCTGCGAGAGCAACTGAAACTCCCGCTCGATCTGGAAGGGGGTGGCCAATGACGCTGGCGCTCAAGAACGGCGATGAACGGTCGATATTTTTTGTTGCAGGCAATCGTGATGCTCGGTATGGATCGCCCAAATCCACGGTAAGTCCCGTGGTCGGGTTTGGTCGCCCGAGCAGATACAGGCGCAACAGAGCCCCATACACCATTGCAGGCGCTTTTTTGAGTCGGTTTTTTTGTGGGCGGGTTTTGGGTTTTAAATGGCCAAACCAGAGAGGCCTGCGAGACGGTATGGCGCTGCCTGTGCGACGCTGAGCCGGACATTGCCGGATTCTCATGCTGTTGGGTAAGGCAGCTCAGTTCACGGACGCTTTCAAGGCTGGAACCATGCCAACACCTGAACTGAACACCGCGTAGTCCAGCCCCCAGAGACTCAGCTCTTGATCTTCGTCGAGCGGGTCTTCCTCGCCTAAGAACATCGCCAGCCGCTTTTCATAGTCGAACTGGGAGTGCTCAACGCCACCCGTAGACAGGCGTGACGATCCTGCGCAGCCTACCAGACTGATAAAGAACGACGCGGTGGACATTATGAGTAATGCGCGCAGTGTTTTTCTCATCATCGAAGCCTCACCCGCTGAAACCGTCTACGGATTGCTCGCTGCTTGCCGCCATTTCTGCCTGGTCGGCCCTGATGATTACAGCCCGCTGCCTTTCGTAGGCATCCAGAGATAGCCCTTGACGCTGCAGCGCTTCCAGCCGCAACTGGCGCACTTCCTGCGCAGTATAGGGACGTAGTTCGGGATGGGTGGCACAGCCTGCGAGAAGACTGAGGCCAACAGCAGTGATGACAACCAGAAGAGGGCGGACAATGGCGTTCATGGTGCAGCATCCTGTGCCTGACATTCGAGGGTTTCGAATCGATGGGTCAAGCTTATGAGGCGCCGCACAAGGTGAAAAATCGTCCCGCTTGATAGTTGCTATCACTGATTCGGACTGTTCTGCGAGGCGGCCTGGGATCGATTTCTGAGCTGCCTATACGGCAGCTCAGAAATTGGCGCGCTGGCCCATTGGCCATACCTACCGAGTTCACTGCCGTGTAGGCAGCTCAGAAAAGAACGCGCTGTGGTTTGCGTTTTACAAGCGGGTTCACTGCCGTGTAGGCAGCTCAGAAAAACCAGTTCTTGAAGTTGTTCGCCACCTCGTCGTTCACTGCAGTGTAGGCAGCCCAGAAATTATCCAGCCTCAAGGCCAGCACCGTTCTGGAGCGCCCTGCCATGAGGCAGTTTAGAAACGACGGTAGCAGCCGATATGCTTGAGGCACTTGTTCACTGCCGCATACGCAGCTCAGAAAGACTCATAATCAGCAAGCCGTAGCTTCAATTCATCAACTGCCGAATAGGCAGGGTAACAATTGATCCATCAGCCACATGAGTCGCCCGCCCGTACCCGGTAACCCACCGTGAAACAGGCTGGGCACATCCTTGCCTCACAGCTCCGGCACCGTCGTCCCCTGCCCAAACACCCCCGCCATCGCCTCAACCACCACCTTCACCCGCGTCGTATGCGCCAGATCCTGATGCAACACCAGCCACGCTTCATAAGGCGTGGCACGCCGGCGCTGCGGCCATAGCCGCGTCAACTGAGGATCGCGCGCCGCCAGATAGTCAGGTAGTTCACCCAAGGCCAACCCTGCCCGCACGAACGTGGCCAACATCAAGCTGGAGTCCAGCTCGGCCACCACCCGCCCCTGCTTGATGGGCACGCCCACCAGCGTCCCGTCCTGGCGCTCGGTCACCCCGGCCTGGTACAGGGCAATGTCGTGTCCGGCGAACTGGTCCTGTGGCTCTGGCGTGCCATAGCGTTCGAGATAGCCGCGAGTGGCATACAGCCCGACGTCCCAACTGGCCAGCCGCCGCACGATCAGATCCGGCTGCTCAGGACGCACGGTGCGCACGGCGATGTCGGCCTCCCTGCGCGCCAGGTCCAGCAGTCGGGTGGTGGTGGTCAGGATCACGCGAATGTCGGGATGGCTCGCGCGCAAGCGCTCGATCGCCGGGACCAGGAAATCGACGGCCAGCGCATCGGTGGTGGTGACCCTCACCTCGCCCTCGGCGCGAGCATCGGCGCCCTCGCCTCGGCGCTCGAACGACACGGCCATGCGCTCCATGTCCTGCGCCTTGAGCAGCACATCCCGGCCGGTCACGGTCAGCGTCAGGCCGCTGTTGCTGCGCAGGAACAACCGACTGCCGAGTGTGCGCTCCAGCCCGGCCAGGCGCCGGCTCACGGTGGTCTGGTCGATCCCTAGCTGGTGCGCCGCGCCGGTCAGGGTGCCAGCACGGTGGACGGCAAGAAAAATACGTATGTCATCCCAGTTCATGATCGCCTTCTACGCACCTGCAAAAATGCAGCCGGTGGCTGCATGGGCGTGCATTTTCACATAAACCCAGCCTACCTAGCATGTGCCGCTTCCCTTCAACTCACTACGACAGCCGACCTGTCATCCGGGAGCCTCATGCCTCGTCCCTCATTTATCCTCGTCGTCGCGATGCTCAGCGCCTTCGGCCTGATCGCCTCGGACGTCTATTTGCCCGCCATGCCCAGCATGACCCACGCCTTCGACATCGCCGACTGGCAGATGCCGCAGACCGTGTCGTTCTATCTGCTGGCGCTGGCGGTATCGCAATTGGTGTACGGCCCACTCTCGGACCGCTATGGCCGCAAACCGGTATTGATGGGCGCCGGCCTGCTGTACCTGTTGGGCTCGCTGGGCTGTGCGGCGGCGGGCAGCTACTCGGCATTTCTGGCATGGCGCATGATCGAGGCGATGGGCGCCGCTGCCGGGCTGGTCATCGGCCGCGCGCTGATCGCCGATACCTGTGACAAGCGAACCTCGGCCAAGGTCTATGCGATCGTCTACCCACTGGTGTCACTCTCCCCCGCGCTGGCGCCGGTGATTGGCGGACACCTGGCGGCCCAGTTCGGCTGGCGCGCAGATTTTCTTTTCGTCGCGGGATTCGGGGCTGTTGCACTGCTCTTGGCCTTGATACGACTCCCTGAAACGCTGCCGGCAGCGGCGCGTATACGGACCAACCCCTTCAACGGTTTCAGCCAAGTACTACGCGACCGTGGCTTTCGCCGCTACACCCTGGTGGTCTGCGCGATCTACTGCGCGTGGTTCGTCTACCTCACGCAGTCACCCTTCCTGCTGACACGCGCTGGGCTAAGCGAAGAACAGATCGGCTGGATGTACCTGCCGCTGACAACGGGCATCATCGGCGCGAATTGGCTGACGAAACGCGGGTTGGAATACTGGCCCTATGACCGGCTGGTGGCCGCCGGGGTGATCTGCTTCGTGGTTGGCGGTGTGGTCTTTCTGGGGGTTGCAGCGATGGACTGGCGAAGTGCGGCCGGGGTGGTGCTGCCGATGTGCCTGGTGAGCCTGGCCAATGGCTCATCATTGTCACTGTCCGTGTCGGGAGCCATCGCCGCAGAGCACGGCCATGCCGCCACCGCCTCGGGGCTGGTAGGTTTCTGTCAGATTGGCAGTGCCGCGCTGATGGCCATGGCGATCAGCGCAATGTTCGGGACCAGCCTGGCTGTGCTGGCGGGGGCCGTTGCGATGTTCAGCCTGATCGCGCTTGGCGCGTGCCTAAGTAGCTGCTTGCATCATGGGCGCGACTGAGTGGTTCGCCACGCCTTACTCAACACCGCATACTGATAAGTATTCTCGTACACCGGCACCCCGTTATCGTCCTTCATGAACGACACGAACTCCATGAACAGTCCCTCCCGGCGCATGCCGAGCTTTTCGCAGAGTCGCTGGGACGGCAGGTTGGTGTCCTCAACGTAGGCATACAACCGTCGCAGGCCCCGTTCGTTGAACAAATAGTCCACCAGCGCTACCGCCGCCTCGTGCGCATAGCCCTGCCCGGCGAAGCGGGGATTGAAATTCCAGCCGATGGAAAAAGTGTCCGGCTGGTCCTTTTCCGGGTGAGCGAAGACATCGCCGACCAACGCGCCGTCGTGCTTGAGACACACGGCAAAGTACTCGTTGTCGATACCGCGCTGCTTCGCTTCTTGCGCGGCGGCGGCCATGTCGGACAACGCCAGTGAGAAAAAGCAACTGGCGGTCGGTCGATGCAGGTAGTCGAACAGCGCGGCGGCATCACCCTCGCAGAAGCTACGCACGATCAGTCGGTCGGTTTCATACAAGGTTGCGGGGGTATTCACAGAAAACTCCTTAACGGCGGCTCAACGCCAGCCGGGCAGCGAACAGGATGAACAGCACGCCGGTGGTGCGATCCATCCATGAGACCACCGAGCCCTTGCGCAGCACACCGGACAACGAGCGGGTGGCGCCGATCAATGCCGCGGCCCAGAGCAGGCCGAGCACCACATGAATGGCTACCAGGCCAAAGGTCCAGGTGATCAGCGGTGCCCCCTGGGGGATGAACTGGGGCAAGAACGACACATAGAAGATGCCGATCTTCGGATTGAGCAGATTGCCGAGCATGCCCCTGAGGAACCAGTTCCGCGTGGGACGTGCGTCTTGCTCGGCCGGGGCCAACGACTGCCGGGGTCGCAGCAGCATGTTCAGGCCCAACCATGCCAGATAGGCCGCGCCGCAGTACTTGAGTACGTCGTAGGCCAGTTCCGACACGGCGATCAAGGCGCCGAGACCAAAGGCCACCGCCGCGCCCCAGATGAAGCAGCCGGCGTTGATACCCAGCGCGGCGCGCAGCCCCTGCGCGCGGCCTTCGACGGCCGATGTTCTGAGGATCAGGGCCGTGTCCAGGCCTGGGGTAATGGTCAACACTGTGGCGGCGAGGGTAAAGGCAAGCAGGTTATCGGCGAGGGTCATGGCGAGTCGGCCTTGTGGACAGTTGGCCTAGCGTAGCCTTTGGGAAGGGTTTTCCGTAGTCCGGGCGCGGGTAAATTTCAGTATTTTCTTCATCGCCTGTAGGCCATCTTTTGTTCGACGCGGACGGAAAATTCGCGCTTGTCGGCGATCACAGGCCGCTGCCAGGCAGCGTCTGAAATGGCTGGCTCAAGCCGCCGCCGGCGCGTCGGCTACCTCATTGCTCTGGCTACGCAGCAGCAGCAACAAACTCCAGACCTTCACCACCTCGGCGACGAGGCTGAGGAAGAACACCAGCCATCCCGCCGTCTCGATCAGCGGATCGGGCCAGAACAGCGCAACCGGGATCGAGGGCACCAGAATCACCCGAAACGGCGCCTGCGCTAGCCCGAGATAAGCCGCCATGCGCGCGCCTTTCAGAAAGAGACAGCCGCTGATGAACACCGTCAGATAGACCGCCAAGCTGGCGAAGCCAATGGCGTATGCGAGTTCCGCATGTTCTGACGCCAACGCCAGAATGCTGTGCAGGTCGGTCCAGAACGGGATGTCACCGCGACGCAGGCTGTCGACCACATAGACCAGGACGATGAGCATATCCATCGCCCCCCAGCCCAGCTGAGTGAACCGCTGAAATCGCTTGTCGGTCAGGCTCAAAGGTGCATCTCCTTTCGTGTCCATGAAGGCGGTCCGCGAAAGCGCGAACCGCCGTGCCGCTGCATTTAACGGCGACTCAGCGGTCAACGCATGAGGATGCGGGAGAGATAACCTGTGGGATGTATCTGTGTGTGTTGTCGGTATGCCCATGGTTACAAAAAGAAAGAGGATCCCTCGCCCAGGTCCCATCAAGCGGCCGACGGTTGGCTGCGCGCCACCACGACCCGGTTGCGCCCGGCGCTCTTGGCTTGGTACAGCGCCATGTCCGCTTCATGCAGCCAGCCATCGGCACTGAGCTGGTGCGCGCCGTAGGCGGCGATGCCGATGCTCAGGCTCAGCCGCTGCTCCGGCAATTCCGGATGCCGATAGCACTCCACCGCCTGGCGCAATCGTTCGAGGATTTCCTCGGCCTGGGCCAGGCCAGCGCCGGGCAACATCACACAGAATTCGTCTCCGCCATAACGGGCCACCAGGTCGGTCTTGCGCAGGTGCGTCGGTAGCAGCGCGCTCAGGGTGCGCAGGATGTCGTCGCCCATCAGGTGGCCATGAACGTCGTTGATCTGCTTGAAGTGATCGATGTCGATCAACGCCAGCACACTGGCCTGGTCGGCGCGGCGGCAGCGCTGGAATTCGCGCGTCAGCAGGTCTTTCCAGGCGCCGTGGTTGATCAGTCCGGTCAGGCTGTCGGTCTGGCTCAGGCGCGCCAGGGCGCGCTTGTGCTGGCCCAGTTGAACCGTGACCTGGTAACAGATCAGGCCGATGGCCATGGGGTAGATCAGCAGGATCGGCAGGCAGGCCAGCATCTGCGCCTGGGTGGTGGGCGGAAACAGCGGCGGCGCGTACAGCCACAGACCCAGCGCGATACCCAGTACCTGGGCGATGACGGTCTTGACCAGCATGTGCCAGCCACCGGCGGCGATCTTGTCCATGGCAATCATCGACAGAATGATCACGCTAGGCAGCGGATTGAGCCCCATCGCCCCAGCCCAGCAGCCGCCGGCGAAGCCGTCGAATACCAGGTTGCGCTGCTCGGCGACGAAAGGCTGCCGGGAGCGTCGAGCGATCTGGTAGGCCAGATGTGGCCAAACGAAGCCATGCAGCCCGAGCAGCGTCCAGACCCACCACGCCGGTTGCAGGGGCCACAGGCCAATGAGCACGCAGAAGAAACCCAGACCGGTGCCGATGGCACGTGGCGGGTACATGCGCTTGGCAAAAGAAAGGCCCTTGCCCGTTCGCTGGTTCATCGGGAATCACCGAAAAAAAACTGTCCTGGGTTGCACCGGACAGGCAACCAGGCTGGCGACAGGCCCTGGGGTTCGGCGTTTTGGCATTGTGCCACTACTGAAAAGGGGAGTTCAAACGGGTGGGGTCGAATTCTACGCATTTCATCAGCCTTCAGAAAACTGAACCGTTTAACGTTCCCATCCCTCTGCGCGAACCTTACCTCGCCCCCGGCGTCCGATCCTTCATCCGCTCCATGAAGAGATCCCTGCGTGAAAAACTACCTCGTGCGCAAATACCGCTTGGTGTTCAAGACCTTCAACTACATTGGCTGGTCGCTGCTGTGGCTGCTGCTCTGGGACATCCTGGTGACCCTGGACTTCATGCTGTTCCTCGACAGCAAGTTCAGCCTGCCGCTGATCCCGCTGACCCTGCTCGGCTCGGCACTGGTGGTGCTGGTGAGTTTTCGCAACAGCAGCGCCTACAACCGCTGGTGGGAAGCGCGAACGCTGTGGGGGGCGATGGTCAATAGTTCGCGCAGCTTCGCGCGGCAGGTGCTGACGCTGGTGGACGACACCGACGACGGGCTCAATCCGGTGAAAGCCACGCTGCTGCGCCGTCACGTGGCCTATGTGAACTGCCTGGCCGCGCACCTCAAGGGCGAGCCGTGCCCGGCCGAACTGATGGCGTTCATCCCGCAGCACGAATTCGAGCGACGCAATGGCTCGAACAACTTCGCCAACGACATCCTCGCAGGCTCCGCCGCCTTGCTCTCTCGTGAGTACAAGGCCGGGCGGCTGGACAGCATTCGCCTGGCACGGTTGGAGTCGACGCTGGTGGACCTGTCCAATGCCCAAGGTGGCATGGAGCGGATCGCCAATACCCCGCTGCCCTATCCCTACGTGTACTTCCCACGGCTGTTCATCACGCTGTTCTGCGTGATCGTGCCGATCGGCCTGGTGGAATCGCTGGAATGGTTCACGCCGCTGGCCTCGACCGTGGTGGGCTTCATGCTGCTGGCGATCGAACGCATCGGCACCGACCTGCAGAGCCCGTTCCGCCGCAGCGAGCACCAGATCACCATGGACACCATCTGCGAGACCATCGAGCGCAACCTGGAGTCGATGCAGCGCGAAGCGCAGTGCGGCGAGTGGGCGCCGTGACGAGCGTCTACGGCGCGCGCCAGTTCGCGGCTGAAGACCGGCAGGATCAGGCGCGTACGTAGCGCTGGCGCAGCATGTCGCTCAAGGCATCCACCAGCAACACCAGCACCAGCATGCCGATGATCACGGTGCTGGCCTGCGCCTCTTGGAACAGGCTGAGGGTGGTGTAGAGCATCTGCCCCAGCCCGCCCGCGCCGACGAAACCGAGCACGCTGGCCATGCGGATGTTGTTTTCCCAGCGGTACAGGCTGTAGGCGAGCCACTGCGGCCACAGGTTGGGCAAGGTGCCGAAGCAGAACGCCGCCACCTGCCCACCGCCCTGCAGGCGGATGGCCTGCGCAGGCTCGGGCGGTGCGTTTTCCAGCGCCTCGGCGAACAACCGGCCCAGCACCCCGGCTGTGTGCAACGCCAGGGCCAGGGTGCCGGCGTTCGGGCCAAGCCCGGCCGCCAGCACCGTCAAGGCCGCCCAGACCAGTTCCGGAATTGCCCGCAGCGCATTGAGCAGCAGCCGCGCTGCGCCTTGCAGCGGCCAGCCGAAACGCCCCGCCGCCGGCAACGCCAGCAGCAACCCCAAGAGCATCGCCAGCAACGTACCCAGGCCGGACATGGCCAGGGTTTCCAGTGCTCCATGGCCCACCGCGCGCAAGTGCTCGGTCGAGAGGTCAGGGCCGAGGAAACGCGCCGCATAGTCAGCCATCTGCGCCGAGCCGCCGTTGCCCAGCACCGAGGCCAGGTCCAGTTGCAGGTAGGCGAACGACGCCACCACGGCGGCCAGCAGTGCCAGCAGCACCAGCCAATTGATCACCCGCTTCACGCCAGCCTCCCGCGCAGCAGGCGGCTCAGGCCATCAGCCAGGGTCACCAACAGCAGGAACGCCAGCAGCATGCTCGCCACCTCGGCGCCGGCGAACATGCGCATCGACAGGTCGATCTGCTGACCGAGCCCGCCAGCGCCGACGAAGCCCATCACCACCGACGCGCGCACCGCACACTCCCAGCGGTAGACGCTGTAGGACACCACCTCGGCCGCCGCCAGCGGCAGGATGCCGTAGGCGAAGGCCGCCAATCGTCCGCTGCCACCCTGCATCAGGGCATGCGCCGGACGCTGGTCGACCGACTCGAAGATCTCGGCATAGACCTTGCCGAGCATGCCGCTGTAGGTGATGGCGATGGCCAGCACCCCCGCCGTCGGTCCCAACCCGACCGCCCTGACGAACAGCAGCGCCCAGACGATTTCCGGCACGCTGCGCAGGAACACCAACAGCCCGCGCACCGGTAAGCGCGCCAGTTGCGACCATGGCCCCGGCCGGCCACCGCGCGATGCGGCACGCAACGACAGCGCGCGACTGGCGAGCAGGCTGGCGGGCACGGCCAACAGCAACGCCAGGGCCATCCCGGCCGTGGCCACGGCCAGCGTCTGCACCGTCGCCTCCAGCAGCAAGGCGAGGAAATCGCGATCATGGGCCGGTGGCCAGAACGCGCCGAGAAAGCTGGCCATCTGCTGCCGGTTCTCGGCCTGCAGCAGCACCCCGGGGTTCAGCTCGCTCAGTTGCACGCCCGGCCACAGCACCGCCAGGCACACCACGGCCAGCAGCAGACGCGGCCAGGCCGCCGGATCGCGGGCATCGGCCTTCAGCATCGTGGCATCTGCACCGTCAGGGTCGGCGCTACGGTCACTGGCGCCGTCAGGTGCTCGTTGGCATAGAGCTCGTCGAGCATGCTGGCCTCGACCGCCGCTGCCACACAATCGAACGCCACCTGGCCGTCACGGATACCGATGATGCGCGGGAAATGCGCCAGCGCCAGGTCCACCGCGTGCAGGCTGGCGACCAGGGTCACGCCCCGCTCGCGTGCATGGCGGTTGAGCAGGCCCAAACTGTGGTCGGCCAGTACCGGGTCCATCGCCGAGACCGGCTCGTCGGCCAGCAGCACCTCAGCCTGTTGGTACAAGGCGCGGGCGATGCCGACGCGCTGCAACTGACCACCGGACAACTGCCCGCACTGGACGAACACCTTGTCGGCCAGACCCAGCTCGGCCAGCACCTGGCGCGCGCCGGGTACATCGGTGGGGTGCAGCAGGTTGAGCAGCCCGCGCAGGGTGCCCCACTGCCCCAAACGCCCGGCCAGCACGGCGGTGACCACCCGTTGGCGCGGCGGCAAAGGCGGCGCCTGGTGCACCAGCGCAACCCGCGTGCGCAAACGCTGGCGAGCGCGGGCCGACAGTGCCCAGGGCTGTTCGCCGAGCAGGTGCAGGCGCCCGCTGCTCGGCTGCACGGCGGTGGCCATCAGGTGCAGCAAGCTGGACTTGCCCGCGCCGGACGGGCCGATCACCGCCACCCGCTCGCCGGCGTCGATACGCAGGTTGACGTCGTCCAGGGCGCGAACTTGGCCGTGGCGCAGCCCCGCGCCCTGCAGTTCGATACTCACTTGAGCAAGCCGGCCTCACGGGCAGCCTGCTCGGTGCCGGCGTAGTTCTCCGGCTGGGTTTCGATGAAGCGGCTGGCCGCCTGCAGATCGAGGATCGCCTTCTGCTCGGGCTTGGCGGGATCCAGGGCGAGGAAGGCTTGCTTGATCTTCTCTTTGAGCGCCGGGTCCATGTTGCCGCGCACCGTCCAGTTGTAGTCGTAGTAGGTCGGCGTGGTCGCAAAGACGCGCACCTTGGTGGTGTCGACCTTGCCGGCATCGACCAGCTTCTGCCAGACGCTGGCGTTGAGCACGCCGGCATCGACCTTGCCGGCCTGCACCCAGGCGACGGTGGCGTCGTGGGCACCGGAGTAGGCGACCCGGCTGAAGTAGCTTTCCGGCTTGATGTTGTCCTGCTTGAGCATGAAGTAGCGCGGCATCAAGCTGCCGGACGTCGAAGAGATCGAGCCGAAGGCGAAGGTCTTGCCCTTCAGATCGGCCAGGCTCTTGACCTCGGGGTTGGCGGTGATGAACTTGCTGGTGAACTGGGCATCCTGCTCGCGCTGTACCAGCGGCGTAGCGGTGGGATCTTTCAGGTGCACCTGAACGAAGGTGAAGCCGCCCAGCCAGGCCAGGTCGAGGCGGTTGCTGGCCAGCGACTCGACCACCGCCGGATAGTCGGCCACCGGCACGAACTGCACCTTCATGCCCAGTTGCTGCTCGAGGTACTCGCCCAGCGGCTTGAACTTGCGCAGCAACTCGGTCGGCGCTTCATCGGGAATGGCGCTGACGCGCAAGGTCTCAGCAGCCTGAACCACCACAGCACAGCAAGACAGGACGAAGCCGGCGGCCAGCGCCAGGGGACGTTTCAGCACGGGAGGGGTCTCCTTTGGAGACAGCTGCGAGCGGTGAGCTGCAAGCTGCAAATGAACGCGGATCGCGGTTGGGTGTAGGTGGGCATTCTAGCCGCAAGCACGCACGACTGCTTCATCTTGCCGCTCGAAGCTTGAAGCTCGAAGCTGCTCTATTGCTACACTCGCGCATTCATTCGATTGCGAGGTGCCCATGAGCGAGCCGATTCGCCTGACCCAGTACAGCCACGGCGCAGGTTGTGGCTGCAAGATCTCTCCCAAGGTGCTCGACGTCATTCTGGCCGACAGCGGCAGCCAAGCGCTGGATCCCAAGCTGTGGGTCGGCAACGCTTCGCGTGACGACGCCGCCGTGTATGCACTGGACGACGAGCGTGGCGTGGTCTCGACCACCGATTTCTTCATGCCCATCGTCGACGACCCCTACGATTTCGGCCGCATCGCGGCCACCAACGCCATCAGCGACATCTACGCCATGGGCGGCGATCCGCTGATGGCGATCGCCATTCTCGGCTGGCCGATCAACGTGCTGCCACCTGAGGTCGCCCGCGAAGTGATCCGGGGTGGTCGCGCAGTGTGCGCCGAGGCCGGTATTCCGCTGGCCGGTGGGCATTCGATCGACGCGCCCGAGCCGATCTTCGGCCTGGCGGTGACCGGCGTGGTCGGCAAGCGCCAGCTCAAGCGCAACGACACCGCCACCGCAGGCTGCACGCTGTACCTCACCAAGCCGCTGGGCATCGGCATCCTCACCACCGCCGAGAAAAAGGCCAAGCTGCGAGTCCAGGACCAGGGCCTGGCGCGCGACTGGATGTGTACCTTGAACACCCCCGGCAGCCGCTTCGGCAAGCTCGACGGGGTCAAAGCCATGACCGACGTCACCGGCTTCGGCCTGCTTGGCCACTTGGTCGAAGTGGCCGAAGGCAGCGGCCTCACCGCGCGCCTGCAATTCGACGCCGTGCCGCGCCTGCCGGGTGTCGAGCACTACCTGGCCGAGGGCTGCATTCCCGGCGGCACGCTGCGCAACCACGAGAGCTACGGTCACAAGATCGCCGCCTTGACCGATGAACAGAAACACCTGCTGTGCGACCCGCAGACCAGCGGCGGCCTGCTGGTGGCCGTCAGCCCCGAGGGCCAGGCGCAGTTCCTCGCGGTGGCCGCCGAACTGGGCCTGGACCTGGCGCCGATCGGCACCCTGGTCGAGCGACAGACCTACGCAGTCGAGGTGATCTGATGCGCCCCGACTGCACCGACTTCCACCCGCTGTTCCTCGATGACGTGCCGATGATGGACATGCGTGCGCCCATCGAGTTTGCCAAAGGCGCCTTCCCCGGCGTGGTCAACCTGCCGCTGATGAACGACGCGGAGCGGCACAAGGTCGGCACCTGCTTCAAGCAGCAGGGCCAGGGCGCGGCCATCGCCCTGGGCCATCAACTGGTCAATGGCGCAGTCAAGCAGGCGCGCCTGGAGGCCTGGGCGGCCTTTGCCAGCGCCAACCCGCAGGGCTACCTGTACTGCTTTCGCGGCGGCCTGCGCTCGCAGATCGTCCAAGGCTGGCTGAGAGAGGCCGGTATCGACTACCCGCGCATCAGCGGCGGCTACAAGGCCCTGCGCAACTATCTGCTGGACACCACTGCACAGGCGGTGGCGCAGTGCGACTTCGTGCTCATGGGCGGGCTCACCGGCACAGGCAAGACCGACGTCCTGCTGCAACTGGATAACGCGCTGGACCTGGAAGGCCACGCCAACCATCGCGGCTCCAGCTTCGGCAAACGCGCCACCGCGCAGCCGGCGCAGATCGACTTCGAAAACCAGTTGGCGATCGACGTGCTGAAGAAACGGGCGCGTGGCGTGCAGCAATTCGTGCTCGAAGACGAGGGGCGCATCGTCGGCAGTTGCGCGGTGCCGCTGCCGCTCTACCAGGGCATGCAGCGCTATCCGCTGGTGTGGCTGGAGGATAGCTTCGCCCAGCGTGTCGAGCGGATCCTGCGCGATTACGTGATCAACCTGTGCGCCGAGTTCGTCGCCTTGCACGGCGAGGATGAGGGTCGCCAGTTGTTCGCTGAACGTCTGCGCCACAGCCTGGGCAACATTCGCAAGCGCCTGGGCGGCGAACGTCTCCAGCGCCTGCAGGCGCTGCTGGACCAGGCCTTGGACGAACAGTTGCGCAGCGGCGAAGTGGACCTGCACCGGGGCTGGATCGAAGGCTTGCTGAAGGCGTATTACGACCCGATGTACGCCTATCAGCGCGAGGCCAAGGCGCACCGCATCGAGTTCGCGGGCGATGGCGTGGAGGTGCGCGAATATCTCAAGGCACGGGCGCAGCGCGAGCGGCCACCGGCACGCTGACAGCGCCTCGGCGCCGCGACCGTAGACGTCCCGGCGCCACGCCTCGAAGCATTACTGCTCCGGCTTGAGCAGCCGCTCCATCTCCGCCGCGCGCTCCTGGGTCATGTCCATCACGCAGATACCTTGCTCGACGCTGGCCATGCTGCCGCCGCTCAGCTGTGCGTGGAAGCCGCAGTTCTTGTCGCGAAAGGCGATCCAGTCGCGCTGCACCTCACGCAGGCGCTTGACCTGGGCGATCTCCAGCTTGCGGATCAACTGCTTGTAGGCGGTGTTCAGGCGTTGATCCTGCACGCGGGTTTCGTCGGCGACGCAGACATTCATCGCCAAGGTGCTGGCGGCCTTGTCCATGCACTGGACATAGCTCGGGGAATTGTCGTCGGCCTGGGCCGCTGCGGCGAAGGCCAGCGCGGCATACAGCGTGGCAAAAGCATAGCGAGTCATCGAAGCGGGTCCGTTGCGTGAAGAGGATGCTGAGCCTAGCAGTGTCAGAGACTTTGCGCAGGCTCCGGCGGCATCAGCACCTGATCCACCTCGAAGCGCAGCGACGGCAGTTGTGTGGCGACATACAGCGTGAGCGCCAGGGCCGCAATCACCACCACGTCCAGCCAGTTCCAGCCCGGCACCTCATCGGCGCGGCGGGCCTTGAAGCACCACCAGAGCTGGCCGGCGCAGAACACCAGCATCGACCCCAGCCACAGGTAGAAGCCGAGGCCGAAACCGGTGATGTCGTGGAAGGCGTAGCTGCGATTGTCCGGCAGACGCTCGATGCTCAAGCTGCCGATGGCCAGGTACAGCGCCGCAGCGCCGACCAGCAACGCCAAACGCCGAAAGCGCCGATGGGCGAGCACCGCCAGCGCCAGCAACGGGTTGGCGAACCAGGCGTACACACCGAAGGCCACGCCCCAGGGGCCGTAGAGCAGCATCTGCAAGGCCGGCATCTGGCGCCCGACATCCATCAGCGCGCCATCGAAGAACAGACTGGAGAGGTACAGCAGCAGGCTGAGACTGAGGTAATAAGCGGGCAACCGGACACTCCACGGGCTTGAAAGCGAACGCCGACCTTACCGCACCCACGCCTCAGGCGACAGGCGGTTCCAGCAGCAGGCCGTAGAGGCCCGAGTCGGACAGCTCTCCAGCCACGCACCAGCGCGCACGCAAGGTGCCTTCCAGCACGAAGCCCTGACGCTCCAGGGTGCGCGCCGAGCCTTGGTTGCGCGGGTCGATCTCTGCTTCCAGACGGCGCATGTGCAGGGTGTGGGCCAGGTAGTCGATGAAGCAGGTCAGCGCCTCGTCCATGTAGCCCCGGCCCTGCACGGCGCGGGCCAGGCAGTAGCCGATCTCGCCCCGGCGCGAGTCGTGATCGATGTTGAACATCTGCACCATGCCGATCAGCTCGCCGTTGTCGCGCCGGTACATGCCCAGCTTGAGCAGCGTGCCCGTCGCATAGGCTTCGCGGTCGGCGGCCAGGGCGCTTTCGGCCTCGGCCAGTTCGGTCCAGGGCGCGTGATACCAGTAACGCATCACCTCGGGGTCGGCCATGATCGTCAACCAGCGCGCCGCATCGGCGTGGCGCATGGGCCGCAACTGCAAGCGCGGGCTGTCCAGGCACAGGTCACTGGGGAAACTGCGGAGGTGGATCACGCCGAACTCCTGTCCAAAGCTGGGAAGATGACAGTCTAGCGTCAGTGGCGTGATGAAAGTAAGTCGATGTAACCGTGGGCGCGGCCTCCTCGTTGACCGGGTCCCGGAGTCTTGCACGACCGCTTCCACACACCACCACTGCCCTAGCTCTGCCAGGCGCAACGACACCCCGTTCAGAAGCCCATGCTGAAACTCACCACCACACCGTGGTCGCGGCCCTGATTGGACAATTGCCCCGAATACCCCACGCCCAACTTGCCGCTCTCGCCCACAGCCACGTCAAGGCCAGCCGCCACCACCGCCGCGTTGCGCGCGATCGCCACGCCTTCACTGCCGAAACTCGCACCCCCGCCGATGAAGCGCGACTTGGCCTCGGGCTGGGTATCACCGAAGGCATGTCGCCAGCCGACCGAAAGCCGTGGGGTGATCTCACTGCCATTGTCCAACGTGATGCGCTTGCCGACGCGCACACCCACCGTGGAGAAAGTCACGTCCTGATCCACCTTGGCTTTCAAACGCCCCGCCCCGCCCTTCTCCCGCGCACTGTCGCTGTCGTGGTTGACATAGGCCAGTCCGGCGAATGGCTCTACCGCGACACCGCCCGCGTCCAGGGCGTAGCCCACCTCGCCGAACACCTGCGCGGTGCGCGCCTTGTACTTCGCCTTCAGGCGATCGTCGTAAGCGCCCGCCTGCACATCGCGCTTGGTGTCGATGTCATGCCAGGTGTAGCTGGCCCCCAGGCGCGCAGCGAAGGCGTCCATCTGGTAACCCAGGTAGGTCGCCAGGTGGTAGCTGTCGACGCTGGCGTCCGAACGGCGGCGCTTCGCATCGATGCTGCTGCGGGTGTAGCCCGCCGCGATGCCCACCTTCCACTGATCGTCCAGGGCGCGATCGACACCGAGCATGAAACCGGACAGGTCGCGGTCGACGCTGGCATGGTTGGCGCTGCCGTCGTAGTCGCCCCAGGCGCCAATGGCGCGAATCCAGCCGACCGGCTGACCCTGGCAACCTTCGCTGGTCAATTGCTGATTGGCGGTCGGGGCCAGGGTGCGACGTGGATCGTCGGCACGGCTGCAATCGGCCTGGCGCAGGCGGTCGTTGAGCGCCTCGCGCACGTGGCGGGTGTCCTCGATCAACACCGTGGCGGTGCTGGCGTGGATCTCGCCGGACAGGCTGTCGAACGCCGCCTGTGCCGAAGGCCGGTCCAGCGGCAGGATTTCATCGCGCAGCACGTTCGGCACCCCCGCGCTCTCCAGCGCAGTGGCCACGCCGCGCTGGTTGCCGGACACCGCAACCTCGGCGAGCGAGGTGTCGTTGCGGCTCACCGACAGGGTCACCTGGTTGGCGCCGTAGTCCAGCGAACTGGTGAGGAACGCCGAATCCATCAGGTTGTTGCTGGCGAACACGCCATTGATACCGCCGTCGGCAGACAACAGCGTGTAGCGACCATTGCCGCCGGACAGGTTGGCCACCGTCAGGCTGCCACCCAAGTTGGCGGTGCCGCCCACGTTGAGGTAGTTCACCGGTGCAGTCCCCAGGTCGATGACCAGGTTGCCGTCGCTGGCATTGGTGAAGTCGCCGCTGACATTCAGATTGCCCGCCGGCCCCGGCAGCACCGTGCCGTGGTTGACCAGGCTGCCTAGCGTGCCATTGCCGGTCAGGCCGGCACCGTTGGCCACGTTCACACGCGCGGCGAGTAGACTGCGCGGGTTGGCGGCATCGCCCACTTGCAGCGTGCCCTGATCGACGTTGAACAGCCCGCTGAAGGGATGATTGCCCAGCAGCAAGAGACGACCGAAGCCACGCTTGATGGTGGTGCCGGTGCCGCGCAACACGCCGTTGAAGGTGCCGTCGTTGGCTTGCGCGAATACCAGGTTGGCGTTGTTGGTCAGCGTGCCCTGCAGGCTGCTGGTGTTACCTACCAGCGTGCCGCCACTGACCAGGGTGCCGCCGGTGTAGCGGTTGGCGCCACTGAGCACCAAGGTGCCGGCATCGAGCTTCTCGATACCGCCGCTGCCCACCAGCGGCACACTGATCTCGGCGCTGGCACCGGCATCGACGCGCACTGGCGCCAGGCTGCCGTCGGCGCCATTGACCGGCGTCAGGCTGCCCTCGGCACCCGGCACCAGTTGGTAGCCATCGCTGAGAAATTGCAGGCCGCTGAACGACGGGTTGCCGACCACGGTGACGGTGCCGGGCTGACCACCGAACACGGCATAGGCATCGCTCCAGGTTTCACCTGTGGTGCCGTTGGCATTGGTCCAGTTGCTGTTCGGCCCCCAGGTGCCACTGCCACCACCGATGCTGCCGTCGGGGTTGGTCTGGTTGCCGTTCCAGAACTGCACCGGATCGCCCGCACGCTGCACCACCAGGTTGATCTGCCGGGCGATGGCGGTCTGCAACGCCAGATCGCCCAAGGCCACGCTGCCCGGCACGGCGCCGAGGGCCAGGCCGTTGTCGGTCAGCGCCCCGCCGTAGCTGAACAGTCGATAGACGCCGGTTGAGAATCCACCGACATCGGTGACATTCAGGGTGCCGTCGAGCACCAGGTTGCCCTCGACCTTGACCACCGTGCTGGCCGCATCCGGGGCGCCCAAGGCGAAGTCCAGGGTGCTGCCGGACGCCAGTTCGAGACCGCCCAAGGTCAGCGGCGTGCTGCTCTGTCCGGCCACCAGGCTGGCGCCGTCGGCGAGCAGCACCTGCCCGGCGTAGACGCCGCTGCCGCCCAGCCGCGCGCCGCGGGCGACCTGCACCCTGGCGCTGTCCAGGCGACCGTCGACACGCAGGCTGCCGGCATTCACCGAAGTAGTGCCGGTCAGGCCATTGTTGCCAGTGAGCAGCAACTCGCCGCTGCCGTTCTTGCTCAAGGTGCCGCTGCCAGTGAGATTGCCGGTGTAGCGACCGTCGGCTGCCTGCTCGAAGGTCAACGCGGCATTGTTGAGGATCGCGCCTTGCAGGCTGGCGCTGTTGCCGATCAGGCTGCCGCCGTTGATCTGGGTGCCGCCGCTGTACACGTTGTTGCCGGTGAGGGTGAGTGGCGCAGCGCCGTTCTTGATCAGACCGCCCTCGCCGCTGACGCTACCCGCCAAGGTCAGCGCCGCGCTGCCGCCGAGGGTCAAGGCGCCTTCGAGCAGCACGGCATTGGCCAGGCTGACCGCCGTGTTGCTGTCCAGCAGGGTGCCCGCTGCGGCGGTGAGCAGGCCGCTGCCCAGGGCGCCGTCGTTGCCCACCACCAAAGCGCCGCGATTGAGCGCGGTGCCGCCGCTGTAGCCGTTGGCCGTGTTGAGCACCAGCGTGCCGCCATCCTGCTTGGCCAGAAGACCGGTGCCGTTGATCGGCACGCCGACCGTGGCGGTGGCGCCGCTGTCGACGCGCACGTTGGTGGTGCCGCTGGTCAGCAGTTCACCCGTGCCCGCGCTTTGCAGCGAATAGCCGTCGGTCATGAACTGCAGGCCGGTGATCGCCTGGCTGCCATCGAGGGTGACGGTGCCCGCCGGGCCTTGGAACACGGCGAAAGTGCTGTTCCAGGCGCTGTTGACCGCGCCGTTGGCATCGGTCCAGTTGCGGCTGACGGCGTCCCAGGTGCCGTTGCCGCCGTCGATCTGGCCATTGCCGCTGGTGTCGCTGCCATCCCAGAACAGCACGTTGCTGGCCCCTCCCACCACCAGGTTGACCTGGTTGGGCACGGTCGCTTGCAGCGCTACTTCGACATCGGGCAGCGGCGTGCTGCCGATGCTGATGCCGTTGTCGGTGAGGGCGCCGCCGTACAGGAACAGGCGGTGCACGCCGGCGCCGAAGCCGCCAATATCGACCACGTTCAGCGTGCCATGCAGGGTGAGGTCGTTGGCCACCTGGACCAGCGGCTGACCGTCAGGGTCCGGTGCCCCGAGCTGCGCCGTCACCACCGCATCAGGCTCCAGGTTCAGGCTGCCCACTTGCAAGGTCGAGCCGGTCACGGTGGCCAGCGTCGCCCCATTGCTCACCGACACCGCGCCACCGAGGTTGCCGCTGCCCGACAGGGTCGCGCCGCTGGCCACGGTCACGTTGCCGCTGTCCAGCGAGCCGTCCACTTGCAGTTCGCCGGCTTGCACGTTGGTATCGCCCACATGGGTGTTGACGCGGGTGAGTGCCAGGCGACGCACGCTCAGTTTGTTCAGGGTGCCGGTGCCGCTGATCTGGCCATCGAATACACCGCCCTGCACGTTCAGGCTGTTGCCCTGGGCGATCTGGATCGCCCCGGTGCCGCCGATGTCGCCCAGGGTAGTGCTGCCGTCGAGGTTGAGCCGGGCGCCGCTGCTGACATTGAGCGCGCTCTGGGTGCCGAGGGCAGTGGTGCCCAGGGTACTGAGGCTGCCGGAGAGGATGTTGAGGATACCGCTGAAGGTGTTGTTGCCCGACAGGGTCAGGTCGGCGGCGCCGTTCTTGTTCAGCACACCGTTGCCGCTGAGCACGCCGGCCAGTTGCAGATCGTTGCTGCCTTCGACGTCGAGCGTACCGCTGACGTTGACCGGATTGGCCAGTCTGACCGCTTGGCTGCTGTCCAGGCTGGCCGCACCGGTGACGTCCAGTGAGCCGGTGCCGAGGGCGGCATCGTTACCCACCACCAGGGTGCCGCTGCGCAGTTCGGTGCCGCCGCTGAAGCGGTTGGCGCCCAGCAGGCTGAAGCGCGCGAAGCCGGCCTTGAACAGACGCCCCGCGCCGCTGACCGGACCGCCCAGGGCCAGCTCGTTGCCGCCGAGCACGGTGAGGTCGCCGGCCAGGTTGACGGCGTTGGCCAGCGTGACCGCCTGGCTGCTGTCCAGGCTCGTGCCGTCAGCCGCGCTCAGCACGCCGCTGCCCAGCGCAGTGTCGGCGCCCACCACCAAGGTGCCGCCCTGCAGCGAGGTGCCCCCGGCATAGCGGTTGTCGCCGGAGAGCGCCAGCGCCGCATCGCCCGCCTTGACCAGGCTGCCGGCCCCGGCGACGGTGCCGCTCAGGGTCAAGTCATTGCTACCGGCCACGGAGAGTGGCCCGGTCAGGTTGATTGCGTTGCCGATGTTCACCGCTTGATTGGCATCCAGCGTGGTACCGGCGACGGTATCCAGCGCACCGCTGCCCAACGCCGAGTCGCTGCCCAGCACCAGCGTACCGCCACCGAGCTGGGTGCCGCCGCTGTAGCGGTTGCTGCCACCGAGCACCAGGGTGCCGCTGTCGAGTTTGGTCAGCCTGCCGCTGCCCACCAGCGGCAGGTCGAGCGTCGCCGTCACGCCGCGATCCACCCGCACCGGCGTGTCACCGCGTTCCCCGTCGATCAGCTCCAACTGACCGGCGCTGCCGTCGATCACGCGGTAACCGTCGGCAGCGAACTGCAGGCCGGTGACGCGCTGGTTGCCTTCGACACTGACATCGCCCGGCGTGCCCTGGAACACCGCGAAGGTGTCGCCCCAGGTGCTGTTGACGGTGCCGTCGAAGTCGGTCCAGTTGGTCGTGCTCGCGTTCCACACCCCGGCCCCGCCTTCGATCTGGCCGCTGGCTTGGGTCTGGCTGCCGTTCCAGAACAGGATGTTCAAGCCGCTGCCGCTGACCAGCAGGTTGACCTGATTGACCAGCGCGGTCTGTAGCGCCAGGTTACCCAGCGCTACGCCCAGCGGCAGGTTGCCGAAGGCCAGGCCGTTGTCGGTGAGCACGCCGCCGTAGTCGAACAGCCGGTACACACCGTTGCCGAAGCCGCCGATGTCGCTGATGTTCAGCGTACCGCCCAAGGTCAGGTCACCGCCCACGGCGAATAGCGCCGCGCTGTTAATGTTCGGCGTGGCCAGCCCGACATCGACGTTGGCCGCGTTGTCCAGCACCAGTGAGCCAAGGCCCAGGGTGCTGCCGCTGTTGCCGATCAAGCGCCCGCCCGCACCGATGCCGACCGGCGCCGCAACCGTGCCGCTGCCGCTCAAGCTGGCGCCGCTGGCAACGTTAAGCCCGGCGCTGGATAGCGTGCCATCGACCTGCAAGGTGCCGCCATTGACCTGGGTGTTGCCGCCCAAGGCGCTGACGCCGCTCAGGATCAACCGCCCATTACCGACCTTGGCCAGGCTGCCGAGCCCGTTCAGCGCCCCGGCGAACGCCGTGTCGAGATCATTGCTGCCAAGGCTCAGGGTGGCGCCGCTGCCGAGGTTGGCCTGACCGCTGCCACTCAGCGCGCCGAGGCTGGCGTCGCCATTGAGGTTGAACTGCCCACCGGCAGCGAGGTCCAGAGTGCCGACATTGGCCAACACGCCGTTGCCCTGTGTGGTGAGCGAACCGGCCTGCACGGCGACGTTGCCGGTGAACGTCTTGCCGCCCACCAGGGTCACGTCGTCGGCGCCGGTCTTGATCAGGTTGCCGGTGCCGCTCAGGTCGCCCGTGAGGACCAACGCGTTGTCGGCATCGAGCGTGAGCGTGGCGCCATTGCTCAGGGCGACAAGACTGCCCAGGGTCAGCGGCGCTGCAGTGCCGAGCGTGGCATCACCGGTCACGGCCAGAGGCCCGCTGCCCAGCGCACCACCATTGCCGAGGGTCAGGCGCCCGGCTTCGAGCTGAGTGCCGCCTTGGTAGCCATTGCTGGCGGAGAGGGTCAGGTTGCCGTCGCCTTGCTTAATCAGGGCGCTGGCGCCGTTTACCACGCCATTCAAGGTCAGGTCGTTGCTGCCCACGACGCTCAGGTCGGCATCGAGTGCCACATCGTTGGCCAGTGTGATGGCGGCGCTGCCACTGCTCAAGGTCGAAGCGCCGGCGACGGTGAGACCGCCCAGGCCCAAGGCACTGTCGTCGCCGACCACCAACTGGCCGGCGCCCAGCGTGGTGCCCCCCAGATAAGTATTGGCGCCGTTGAGGATCAGGGTGCTGGCCCCCGACTTGTTCAGGCCGCCGGGACCGTCGATCACACCGTTCAAGGTGAAGTCGGCAGAGCCAGGCAAGGTGAGTACGCCACCCACTGTCAGGTTGTTGGCCAGACGAGTGTCGGTGTTGGCATCGAGCGCAGTGCCGTCGGCCGCGATCAGCGACCCGCTGCCCAGGGCACTGTCGTTGCCGACGATCAGCGTGCCGCCGTTGAGTTGGGTGGCACCCCCGAAGGTGTTGGCGCCTGCGAGGGTCAGGCTGGCGCCGCCATTCTTGACCAGCGCACCGCCACCTGCGATCACGCCGTCGAGCACCAGATCCTGCGCGCCCCCGAGGGTCAGGTTACCGCTGGTCAGGTTGATCGCATTGCTCACCGTCAGCGCCTGGCTGATGTCCAGCAAGGCATCGTCGATCACGCTCAACGCACCGCTGCCCAAGGCATTGGCGGTGCCCAGCAACAGGCTGCCGGCTTGCAGCAGCGTGCCGCTGGTGAAGCGGTTATCGCCCGCGAGTTGCAATTGCCCGCTGCCCTGCTTGGTGAGGGTGCCGTCACCGCTGATCGCGCCCGACAGGGCCAGGTCCTGGCCGACGTCGAGGGTCAGGTTGGCGCCACCGGCCAGGCCGATGGCATTGGCGATTTGCAGCGCGGTGGTGCCGGACAGCGTGCCGTCGCCGATGACCGACAACGCACCGTTGCCCAACGCTGCATCGTCGCCCAGCGTCAGGCTGCCCGCGCCGAGGACCACGCCACCGTCGAAGGCGTTGGCGCCCGCGAGGGTGAGGTTGCCCGGTCCGGTCTTGCTCAGGCCGCCGAGGCCAGTGATCGGCCCGGAGAGACTGAGGTCGTTGCTGCCGAGGATCGCCAGCGTGCCCGTCAGGTTGACGGCGTTGCCGAGGTTGACTGCCACGCGGCTGTCGAGCTGAGTGCCGTCGGCGGTGTTCAGTGCACCCAGGCCGAGCGCCGTGTCGCTCTCCAGCAGCAGGGTGCCGCCGGCCAGGTTGGTATCGCCTTGATAGGTATTGCCGCCGCCCAGGGTCAAGGTGCCGCTTCCAGTCTTGGTCAGGCCGCCTGCACCGCCGACGCTGCCGTTGAGCGCCAGGTCCTGCGCGCTGGCCAAGGTCAGATCGCCCAGCAGTTCGAGGGTGTTGGCCAGGTTCACTTGAGCAGTCGCCGACAGGGTGGTGCCCGCCGCTGCCGTGAGCGTACCGCTGCCCAGCGCGGCATCACTGCCAACCTGTAGCGCGCCCGCGTCCAGACGCGTGCCGCCCTGATAGCTGTTGCTCCCGGAGAGGACGAGCGAGCCGCTGCCATTCTTGATCAGCCCAGCGCTGCCACTGAGCATGCCATCCAGACGCAGGTCGCCCGTACCGGGCACGGTGAGGTTGGCGTTGAGGGTCACTGCGTTGGCCAGCGCGATCTGGCCAGGCGCCACGAGGCTGGACGCACCGCCGACAGTCAGGCTACCGCTGCCCAGCGCCAGATCGCTGCCCACGACGAGGCTACCGGCATTCAAGGTGGTGCCGCCGCTGTAGCGGTTAACGTTGCCGAGGGTCAGCGTGCCAGCGCCATTCTTGACCAGGCTGCCGGCGCCCTCGATCACGCCGACCAGGCCAAGGTCGGCGCTGCCGTCCAAGGTCAGCGCGCCGCCGAGGGCGAAGTCGTTACCAAGGGTGACCGCCGTGCGGCTATCCAGCGCCGTGCCGCCTGCGGTCGTGACCGCGCCGCCACCGAGCGCGCGGTCGTTGCCGAGCACGATCCGGCCGCCTTGCAGCAAGGTGCCACCGGTGTAGCTGTTGACCCCGCCGAGCACCAGCGTGCCGCGGTCTAGCTTGGCCAGTCGGCCGCTGCCCGAAAGATCGACTTCCAGCGTGGCGTTCACGCCGGGATCGACCCGCACGGCGAACGCGCCGTTGGCGGCGTTGACCAGCTCCAGCCCGCCGCTGCCGATCAGGCGGTAGCCATCGGTGACGAACTGCATGCCGCTGGCCGTTTGGGTACCGACCAGCGTGACGTCGCCCGCTGCGCCCTGGAACACCGCGAACTCGCCGCCCCAGGCGCTGTTGAGCGTACCGGCGAGGTTGGTCCAGTTGCCGGTGCTGGCGTCCCAGGTGCCGCTGCCGCCGTCGATGGAACCGTTGGCCAGCGTCTCGAGACCGTCCCAGAACTGCACGCCACCAGCCGCGCCGCCGACCAACAGGTTGACTTGCGCGCCGACCGACGTCTGCACTTGCAGGTCGCTCGGCATCACGCTGCCGGGCAAGGTGCCCAAGGCCAGGCCGTTGTCGAGCAGTGCGCCGGTGTAGTCGAACAGGCGGTAGATACCGGTGCCGAACCCGCCAAGGTCGGTGACGTTGAGGGTGCCGTCGAGGGTGAGGTTGCCGTTGACGCTGACCAGTGCGTTGCTGCCGCTGACCGGCGCGCCGAGGCCGAAATCGAGGATCGAACCGCTGTGCAGGGTCAGCGCGCCGGTGCTCAGGGTGCTGCCGCTGTTGGCCAGCAGGTGCGCGCCATCGGCGATATCCACCGCGCCCGGCAGGCTGCCGCCACCACCGAGGCTGGCGCCCGCATTGACCTGCACGGAGACGCTGGCCAGCGAGCCGGTGACCTCGAGCAGCCCGGCGTTGACCGTGGTGGCGCCGGTCAGCCCGTTGCTGCCGGTGAGTTGCAGGGTGCCGGGGCCTTGCTTGATCAGCCCGCCGCCGCCGCTCAAAGTGCCGCTGAAGAGGCTGTCCAGGCCATTGCCACCGACGCTCAGGTCGCTGCCCGCACCGAGGTTGACTGCTCCCGCTCCGTTGAGCCCACCCACGGCCGTGCTGGCGCCGAGCGCGAGATTGGCGCCGGCACCGACATTCACCGCCGAGGCGTTGCCCAGTGCCGTCGCCGTTGCGCTGGTGAGGGTGCCGCCGAGCAGATCGACCACGCCAGTGAAGCTGTTGTTGCCGCTGAGGGTGAGGTTGGCTGGGCCATTCTTGACCAGACCGCCGCTGCCGCTGATGGCGCCTGCCAGGCCGAGGTCGTTGCTGCCGCCCAGGGTCAGGTCGGCATTCAGCGTTATGGTGTTGCCCAATGTGAGCGCCGTGCTGTTGTCCAGGCGCGTCGCACCGGCAACGTTGAGGGCACCGGTGCCCAAGGCGGCGCCGTTGCCCACCACCAGAGCACCGGCATTGAGCGTGGTGCCGCCTGCGTAGCTGTTCGCGCCGTTCAAGGTGAGCGTGGTCGCACCGTTCTTGATCAACGGCCCTGCCCCACTGATGACGCCGGAGAGGTCTAGGGCATTGGTGCCAGCGAGGGTGAGGTCAGCATTCAGTGCGATGTCGTTACCCAGGTTGAAGGCCGAACCGGTATCCAGCGCGGCCGTGCCGCCGACGTTCAATGCGCCGCTGCCCATGGCACTGGCGTTGTCCAAAAGCAAGGTTCCGGCATTGAGCAGCGTGCCGCCGATGAAGGTGTTCGATGCGCCGAGCGCGAGGGTACCGACACCGTTCTTGATCAGGCGACCGGTACCGTCGATCACACCGTCCAGCCGCAGGTCGTTGCTGCCGAGCAGGGTCAGGTCGGCGTCGAGGGTGACCGCGTTGGCGACCGACAGCGCCACCGTGTTATTCAGGCTTCCAGCCCCGGTGACGGTCAAATTGCCGAGCCCCAGCGCGTCGCCATTGCCC
This sequence comes from Pseudomonas sp. SC11, assembly GCF_047039205.1. Lineage (NCBI taxonomy): Bacteria > Pseudomonadati > Pseudomonadota > Gammaproteobacteria > Pseudomonadales > Pseudomonadaceae > Pseudomonas > Pseudomonas sp. SC11. Next base: position 4,563,854 of record NZ_CP178183.1, read on the forward strand.
AGCACCAAGCCACCCGCTGCGAGGGTGGTGCCGCCCAGGTAAACGTTGGGGCCGGACAGGGTCAAGGTCGCAGCGCCCTGCTTGAGCAGGCTACCGGCGCCACTGACCAGGCCGCCAAAGCCGAGGTCGGCGCTGCCATCGACGGTCAGGGCTCCGCCGAGGTTGACGGCGTTGCCGAGGTTGACCGCCGTGCGGGTATCCAGGCGAGTGCCCGCGGCGGTATTGAGCACACCGCTGCCCAACGCGGCATCGTTGCCGAGCACGAGGCGCCCGGCATTGAGGTTGGTGGCGCCGACCTGGGTGTTGGCACCGTTGAGGGTCAGGGTGCTGGCACCATTTTTGGTCAAGCCGCCCGCGCCGCTCAGGAGGCCGTTCAGGTCAAGGTCGTTGCGGCCGGTCAGGTTCAGGTTGCCGCCCAGGTTCAGCGAATTGCTGAGGTTCAGCCCGGCCACCGTGCTGTCCAAGGTGGTGCCGGCGGCGGCGTTGAGGGCGCCGCTGCCCAGGGCGGCGGCACTGCCGAGCACCAGGGTGCCGGTGTTGAGCGTGGTGGCGCCAGTGTGGGCATTGACGCCACTGAGGGTAAGGGCGCCGGCGCCGTTCTTGACCAGACCGCCGGCCCCGCTCAGGGTGCCGGCCAAGGTCAGGTCGTTGCTGCCGGTCAGGGCCAGGTTGGCGCCGAGGTTGACGTTGTTGCTCACGCTCAGCGCGGTGCTGTTGGCCAGGGTGGCGGCGCCGCCGACGGTGAGCGTGCCGCTGCCCAGGGCGGCGGCACTGGCCAGGGTCAGGGTGCCGGTGTTGAGCGTCAGACCGCCGCTGAAGGTGTTGCTGCCGCCGAGGGTAAGGTTGGCGGCGCCATTCTTGATCAACGCCCCGGTGCCGGCGATCGTCCCGCCCAGGCGCAGGTCGTTGCTGCCCGCCACGCTCAGGGTGTTGCCGCCCAGGTCGATGGTGTTGCCCAGGCTGAGCGCCGTACTTGCCACGAGACCGGCGTTGGCACCGAGGGTCAGCGCCCCCGTGCCCAGCGCATTGTTGTTGCCCAACGTCAGCACACCGGCGTTGAGCGTGGTGCCACCGCTGAAGCTGTTGTTGCCGTTGAGCGTCAGGCCGGCCGCGCCATTCTTGACCAGCGCCCCGCTGCCGCCGATGGCGCCACCGAGGGTCACAGCGTTGCTGCCGACGAGCGCGAGCGTGTTGCTCCCGAGGTTGATCACATTGCTCAGGTTCAGTGCAGCGCTGGTGTCGAGCTGCGTGCTGGCGCCGAGGTTCAGCGCGCCGCTGCCCAGCGCAGTGCTGTTGCCCAGAATCAACGCGCCGCCATTGACGGTGGTGCCGCCGCTGAAGCTGTTGTTGCCGTTGAGGGTCAGGTTGGCCGCACCGTTTTTCACCAACGCGCCCGTGCCGCTGATCACGCCGCCCAAAGTGGTGGCGCTGGAACCGGCGAGCGCGAGTGTGCTGGCGCCGAGGTTGATGGCGTTGGCCAGGCTCACCGCCGCACCGGCGTCGAGCACCAGGCTCGCCCCCAGGTTCAGGGCGCCGCTGCCCAAGGCACTGCCGTTGCCCAGGGTCAACGCGCCGCCATTGACGGTGGTGCCGCCGCTGAAGCTGTTGCTGCCGTTGAGGGTCAGCGTCGCTGCGCCGTTCTTGACCAGGCGCCCGGCTCCACTGATCGCGCCAGTGAGGGTCATGGCGTTGCTGCCAGGCAGGGTCAGGGTGTTGTCGGCCAGGTTGATCGCGGTGCCGAGGCTGATGGCAGTGCTGGCATCCAACGCCGCATTACCGGTCAGGCCCAACGCACCACTGCCCAAGGCACCTGCGTTGCCCAACACCAGCGTGCCTGCGCCGAGGGTGGTGCCACCGGTGTAGGTGTTGCTGGCGTTGAGGGTCAGGCTGGCGCTGCCGCTTTTGACCAGCGCTCCCGTTCCGCTTACCGTGCCACCCAAGGTGACGGCGTTGGCGCCGGTCACGTTGAGTGCGGCGCCGTTGAGTTGCACGGCATTGGCCAGCACCAGCGGCGCGCTGCCCTGCAATCGGGACGCGCCGGTCACGTTCAGCGCACCGCCGCCCAGGCTCGCCGCGCTGCCCAGTTCGAGGCCTCCAGCGGCCAGGTTGATGCCGCCGCTGAAGGTGTTGTTGCCGCTCAGCGTCAGCAGGCTGGCACCGCTCTTGATCAGCGCACCGCTACCTGACAGGACGCCGTTGAGACCCAGGGGGTTGCTGCCGGAAACCGTCAGGCCATTGCTGCCCAGAATCAGCGCGTTGCTCAGGTTCACGCCCGCGCCGCCGCTTTGCAGTGCCCCGCCGTTGGCGGTGATCGCGCCGGAACCGAAGGCCGCGGAGTCGTCGACGCTGACCAGCCCGCCGTTGAGCGTGGTCGAACTGCTGCCGGTCAGCAGCGGCCCGCCGAGGGTCCAGGTGCCGCTGTCGACGATCAGGCGGTTGAAGTTGACGTAGGTGCCCGCCGCAATCGTGCCACTGCCGGCCGTGCCGCTGCCGCCGCCCACGGCGTTCTGCAATGCGAGGGTGTTGTTGCCGCCGGCGCCGCCATCGACCGTGCCGGTGGCGGCGAAGGACAGATTCGGATTGCTGACTACCAGCAATTGCAGGCCAGCGCCGCCGCCTTTATTGACGCTGGAGCCGGTGACGGCGTTGAAGCGGTTGGTCGAGCCGGCACCCATCGACAGGCTGCCGTTGAGGGTGCCAACGTTGGTGAAGGTGTTGCCGCTGCTGGAGGCCTGGAACGCCGCGCGACCGGTGATGGTGCCGGTGTTGGTCATGTTCACCGTGCCGCCGCCGCTGACGGCGACGACGGGCGTGTCTTCGCTGAGCACGCTGACGCTGAGTGCCGAAGAGCCGATGATCCCCGCGTTGCTGATCACGGTGCTCCCGCCTGCACCGTTGGTGACCTCCAGCGCCGCGCCGTTGAGATTGGCCAGGTTGACGTCGAGAACGCCCCCGGTGCCTCTGAGCACGCCGGTGGCCAGGTTGTTGATCACCAGGGTGCTGGGGTTGGCATTGCCGATGCGCGTGCTGGTGCTCAGCAGGCTGACTGCGCCCAGTAGCGAAGGGTCAATCGTGCCGGCGTTGTTCAGCGTGATGTTGCTGCCGGACAGATTCAACGCCGTGCCGAGCAGGTTCAGCAGCACGCCAAGGCTGGCGCCTTGCTGGACGTTGACCGTGAGATTGTTCGCGCTGCTGGCATAGCCTGGAGCCAGTAGATTGGGCGCGCCGGTGCAGGTGACCACGCCCCCACTGAGGCTACAAGCGGCCAGTGCCGACTGGCTGGTCAGACCGAACAGCAATCCGCCGACGGTGAGGCTTACGGCCAATGACAGGTGCGAGAGACGAGCGGGCGAAACGGCGATGAGACTTCTGTCCACGGAGAGCTCCTTCGTGGATCAGCTGATTCAGTCCTTGAATGCGTGCACAGCGCTGTTGCCGGTTGATTTCACACGCGCGACGAAACACCTGACCCTGGCGACAAATTTCCTTATTGGGGAATGTGTAGTCGCAGAACAGGCAGTCAGGCACGGCGCAGGGGCGGTCAAATCGGGTTAATACTTTGTCTAGGCAGCCCGGATTACGCGGGCTGCAGCGATTTCAAAAGTGGATCCAAGCGACGAACGGTGGTGTTCCGAGAGCGGATCAGGCCACCTCGGCCCCCTCGGCCGGCCAGTGCGGCTCGTTGGCGCCGGGCGGCGTCAGCGGTGGCAGACCGTAGGCGGCACGGGCCGCGTCGCAGCTCGGATTGTGCGTGCCATGCTCCCAGGACGCCTCGAATTCGCGGCACGGGCTGGAGCGTTGTTCGTAGAGCGTGCAGCCCACTGTGTTGCCGATTTCCCCCTCCAGACCGATGCAGCGGCAGGGTTTGGCATCGGTGCCGATCATCGCCACGCGGGTGGGGTTGATTTGCACCACCAGATCGTCGGGCACCGACCCGCCCGAGGATTGGCATTCACCCCAGAAGAAGGACACACGAAAGTAGCCGCAGCAAGCGCCGCAGGTCAGGCAAGGATTCTGTTCGGACATGATGGCCAGAAAGGGAGGTTATGGGGAGCGAGCGGACGCCCGCGCCGCCATTTGTAATCCAACCCCACGCCCCTGAACAGAGGCCCACGCAAAAAAAGGCAGCCGCTGGTCGCGCCAGGCGCCAGGCGCCAGGCGCTAAGCGCCAGCTACAAGCTACAAGCTACAAGCTACAAGCTAGATCGCGGTGGCACTGCCAACGCAGTTCTATCTTGCAGCTTGCAGCTTGCAGCTTGCAGCTTGCCGCTTGCGGCTTGCAGCTGCGGCTGCGGCTTGCCGCGTGCCGCTTACTTCCCGGCGCGGAACATGTGGCGGATGCCGCGGATGGCCTGGCGGATGCGGTCTTGGTTCTCGATCAGGGCAAAACGTACATGATCGTCGCCATACTCCCCGAAACCGATACCAGGGGACACGCAGACCTTGGCCTCGGCCAGCAGCTTCTTGGCGAATTCCAGCGAGCCCAGGTGAGCGTAGGCTTCCGGGATCTTGGCCCAGACGTACATCGAAGCCTTGGGGTTTTCCACCATCCAGCCCAGCTCATGCAGGCCCTTGACCAGCAGGTTGCGACGCTGGCGGTACTGCTCGGCGATGTCCCTGACGCATTGCTGATCGCCTTCCAGGGCAGCGATCGCCGCCACTTGCAGTGGCGTGAAGGTACCGTAGTCGTGGTAACTCTTGATGCGCGCCAGGGCATTGACCAGCTCGGGATTACCCACCATGAAGCCGATCCGCCAGCCGGCCATGTTGTAGCTCTTGGACAGGGTGAAGAACTCCACCGCGATGTCCTTGGCCCCGGGGACCTGCATGATCGACGGCGCCTTCCAACCGTCGTAGACGATGTCGGCATAGGCCAGGTCGTGAACCACCAGCACGTCGTACTGCTTGGCCAGGGCCACCACACGCTCGAAGAAGTCCAGCTCCACGCACTGCGCGGTGGGATTGGACGGGAAGCCCAGGATCATCATCTTCGGCTTGGGGATCGATTCGCGAATCGCCCGTTCCAGCTCATTGAAGAAGTCCACGCCCGGCACCAGCGGCACCGAACGCACCTGGGCGCCGGCAATCACGGCACCGTAGATGTGGATCGGGTAGCTGGGGTTGGGGACCAGCACCGTATCGCCCTGGTCGAGGGTGGCGAGCATCAAGTGCGCTAGGCCTTCTTTCGAGCCGATGGTGACGATGGCTTCGCTGTCCGGATCGATCTCGACCTCGTAGCGTTCGCGGTACCAGTTGGAAATGGCCCGGCGCAGGCGCGGAATGCCGCGCGAGGTGGAGTAACCGTGAGTGTCTTCGCGCTGGGCGACCTGTACCAGCTTCTGCACGATGTGCGGCGGGGTGGCGCCGTCGGGGTTGCCCATGCTCAGATCGATGATGTCCTCGCCACGGCGACGGGCAGCCATCTTGAGTTCGGCAGTGATGTTGAAGACGTAGGGGGGTAGACGATCGATGCGCGCAAAGCGGCGCGGCGAACCGGAGTTGGCCATGATTTCCTCGAAGACGTAAGCGCCCGGAACCGTCCGAGCGACGTTGGCCACTGCGGTGGCCGAGGCAGACGATAAGCGCAGCGGTAATGTTTTGTAAAGTGAGGGCTGCCGAGGGCAACCCTCCCGCCCCATGATTCAGCGCAGCGACTGGTAGCTGTCGCAGGTCAGTTGCTGCAGGCCCAACCCTTCCTTGGTCTGCATGCCCTCGTTGGCCACCTTGCTGAACTCGGTCGGGTTCAGGCCATGATGAACGATGCGCTCCTGCTGGCTACCTTCGGTGATTGCCGTGTAGGACTGTTTACGCAGCGCCAGGTACTGGCTGTCGGCAGCGGCCATGGCCTGGTGGCAGGTTTCCAGCGCCTGGTCATCGAGCGCCTGGCATTTGTCCAACGCGGTGCCCCAGCGCGTGAGGCAGGTTTCGGCGAAATGCCGGACGATCATGCCCGGCTCCGGCAGCACCTTGCCGGCACTGGCGCCGTCGGCGGAGGCATTGCCCACCAAGGTGGCATGCCGGCCGGGGACCGGGAAGAGACTCATGCGCGTGCCGAACGCGGTGACCGGCACCACGCAGGCGAAGCCCTTGGAGCGTTCGTCACGGGCGTAGAAACCGACATACTCCTTCACGTTCGCGCCCAACTGCACGCGATCAGCCTGGATGTTCCCCACACCCGGGACAGGATCAATGGCGAAGATGTTGACCGGTACGTCGCGCAGTTGCGGATCTGCAACCATGGCATTGGCCAGCATATGGCAACTGATCCCGCCACGGCTCCAGCCCACCAGATTGACCACGCTGGGAATCAATGGCTTGCGCATCTGCTTGATCAACTGTTCCTGCAACGCCTGCGGGGTCACGGCACGCTCGCCGTAATCGTAGGTGCGCCAGAACCACGAACCTGCGGCAGAGGCGTCGGGAATCGGAATGCCGGCCTGCTTGAGATGCTCGTATTGCTGCTCGGTCAGTTTGGTCCGTGCCCAGTTGCTCTTGCCCTTGATGACCTGCAACGCATGTTGCACATTTTCGTTCCAGCCTGTGCCGAACAGGGTGCCGGTCACCTTGAGGTGGTCGCCGTCATCGACGAACAAGGCATCGTCCTGCAGATTGCCACTGCCCGGACCATCGACCGCGATCCAGTCGACGAACTCTCTGCCGCCGGTATGGCTGGCCAGGGTGGCGATCAGTTCGCCGTTCCAGAAATTGGGATTACGGTCATCGAAGCGATGGGAGCCGGTGCCACAAAAGTACACGGTGAACGCACTCATCTCGGTGCCTCCAGAAGGTTGGGGCATCGAAACTATGCGGTACGACTGTAGGCCAGCAGCCGGAAAATCTGCCGGGTTTCGGACGCACCATGAAAAAACCCGGCGCTAGGCCGGGTTTTCAGTGAAGCGTGAAGCGGTTTCAGCGAGCGTAGGTCATCAGCACGTCGGTCGCGGTCTGGCTGTCCACCGACATCATCAGGCTCAAGGCCATGACGGTGAGGATGGAGAAGCCGAACACTTTGCGCGCCCACTTGCTGTCGTCCTCGGCCTTGTAACCACCCCAGGCCATGTACAGCCAGTACAGGCCCATGGCAGCGGCGACGGCCAGGTAAGCCAGGCCAGCATAGCCACCGAGGGTGAGCATGACGGTGGCGAGCACGAAGGCCAGCACGTACAGCACGATCTGCTTCTTCGCCGCCAGGATACCGCGGGCCACCGGCAGGACCGGAATGTTGGCCGCGCTGTAGTCCTTGAAGCGGAAGATGGCGATGGCGAAGCTGTGCGGCATCTGCCACAGGCTGAACATCACCAGCAGCGTGACCGCTGCCAGGTCGAAGCTGTTACTCACGGCGCAATAACCGATCACCGGAGGCATGGCACCGGACAGGCTGCCAACCAAGGTGCCGTGCACCGATTTACGCTTGAGCCACAGGCTGTAGAAGCCCACGTAGACCACGAAGCCGATCAGCGCGCAGTACGCCGACAGCGGGTTAGCCTGGACGTACAGCAGGCTGAAACCCGCCACCCCGAGCAGGGTGGCGTAGATCAGCGCGAGGGGCAGCGACATGCCGCCCTGGACCATGACGCGGTTCTTGGTACGTTCCATCTTCTGGTCGATGTCACGGTCGATGCAGTTGTTGAACACGCAACCGGATGCGACCACCAGCGAAGTACCGACCACCACGGCCAGGAACAGGGCGAAGTCCACATGGCCCTTCGCGGCAAGGAAGAAACCGCCCGCCACGGAAAGCACGTTACCGAAAATGATCCCCGGTTTGGTGATTTGGATAAAGTGCTTCACGGACATGCAGTCTTACCTCACTTGGCCAGCATTTCGAAGTGGATGCTGAACATGATCCACAGCGACAGGCCGACCAGCAGTGCGATCACCAGGGTGGTGAACAGGAACGTCGACACGTTGGAGCTCTGCTCTTTCGAGCGATCCATGTGCAGGAAGTACACCAAGTGGACGACCACCTGGATAACGGCCATGGCGACGATGACCAGCACGGTCAGGTTCTTCGGCAGCATCGGCGACATCGCCAGCGCGAACGGAATCGCGGTGAGGATGATCGAGAGGACGAAGCCGATCATGTACGACTTCACGCTGCCGTGGTTGCCTTCGTGATGAGTGTCGTGTGCGTTAGCCATTACAGAACCCCCAGCAGGTAGACGACGGTGAATACGCAGATCCAGACCACGTCCAGGAAGTGCCAGAACAGGCTCAGGCAGCTCATGCGGGTCTTGGCGGTCGGCGTGATGCCCTTGGTCTGGATCTGGTACATCAGGATCGCCATCCAGATCAGGCCCGAGGTCACGTGCAGACCGTGGGTGCCGACCAGGGCGAAGAAGCCCGAGAGGAAACCACTGCGCTGCGGGCCGTAGCCCTCCATGATCAGGTGATGGAACTCATAGATTTCCATCGCGATGAAGCCTGCACCGAACAGGAAGGTCACAGCCAACCAGCCCAGTACACCTGCCTTGTTGCCGGCGAACATCTTCAGCATGGCGAAGCCGAAAGTGATCGAGGACAGCAGCAGGAACGCCGTTTCGACCAGCACGAAGTCGAGCTGGAAGATGTCATGACCCGACGGGCCGCCGGCAAAACTGCCGGACAGTACCGCGTAGGTGGCGAAGAGCGACGCAAACAGGATGCAGTCGGTCATCAGGTACAGCCAGAAACCGAAGACGGTCATCTGGCCCGAGTCGTGGTGGTGATCGTCGTGCCCATGGTCATGGCCATGGGCGTCACCGTGAATTACTTGACTGGACATTGATTACACCCGTTCAAACGTTTTCGACACGTGCGCCACCGGTAGGCACACCGGCAAGCTGCAGGGCCCGTTGGCGTTCACCTTCGATGCGCGCCACTTCTTCGGCAGGCACCATGTAGCCCTGGTCGTCACGCGCAGCGTGGCGAACGAAGACCGCGATGGTCGCTACCAGGCTCAGGCCTACCAGCCACCAGATGTGCCAGATGAAGGCGAAGCCGAACACGGTCAGGAACATACCCATGAACAGACCGGTAGAGGTGTTGCTCGGCATGTGGATCGCTTCGTACTTGGCTGGCGCCTTGTAAGCGACACCGGCGTCCTTGGCTTCTTGCCAGGCATCCAGACCGACTTTCTCGGGCATGTGGGCGAAGTTGTAGAACGGTGGTGGCGACGAAGTCGACCATTCCAGGGTACGGCCGCCCCATGGGTCGCCGGTCACGTCCATGTTCTGCTTGCGATCGCGGATCGACACGTAGAGCTGGATCAGCTGGCAGGCGATACCGAACAGGATCAGCACGGCACCGACCACGGCGACGTACAGGTAGGGTTCCCACAGCGGGTTGTCGGAGTGGTTCAGACGACGGGTCATGCCCATGAAGCCCAGGGCGTACAGCGGCATGAAGGCGACGTAGAAGCCCGAGATCCAGAACCAGAAGGCTGCCTTGCCCCACTTCTCGTTGAGGGTGAAGCCGAAGGCTTTCGGGAACCAGAAGGCGAAGCCGGCGATGTAGCCGAACACCGCACCACCGATGATCACGTTGTGGAAGTGGGCGATCACGAACAGGCTGTTGTGCAGCACGAAGTCAGCACCCGGAACGGCCAGCAGAACGCCGGTCATGCCACCGATGGAGAAGGTGACCATGAAGCCCAGGGTCCAGAGAATCGGCGGGGTGAAGCGCAGACGGCCCTGGTAGATGGTGAACAGCCAGTTGAACAGCTTCACACCGGTCGGGATGGAGATCAGCATCGTCGCCAGGCCGAAGAAGGTGTTGACGCTGGCGCCGGCACCCATGGTGAAGAAGTGGTGCAGCCAGACCGCGAAGCCCAGGATGGCGATCGCACCCGATGCGTAGATCATCGCGTGGTGGCCGAACAGGCGCTTGCTGGCGAAGGTCGAGGTCACTTCCGAGAACACGCCGAAGGCCGGCAGGATCAGGATGTACACCTCAGGGTGACCCCAAGCCCAGAACAGGTTGACGTACATCATCGGGTTCCCACCAAGCTCGTTGGTGAAGATGTGGAAGTCCAGATAACGGTCAACGGTCAGCAGGGCCAGTGCAGCGGTCAGGATCGGGAAAGAAGCGACGATCAGCACGTTGGCCCAGGTGCAGGTCCAGGTGAAGATCGGCATGTCCATCAGCTTCATGCCAGGTGCGCGCATCTTCAGGACGGTGACCAGGAAGTTCACGCCCGTCAATGTCGTGCCTAGGCCTGATAGCTGTAGCGCCCAGATATAGTAGTCGACACCCACGCCAGGGCTGTACTGGATACCCGCAAGCGGCGGATAGGCCACCCAGCCGGTCTTGGCGAATTCGCCGACGCCCAGCGAGATGTTCACCAGCAGCACGCCTGCCAGCAGCAGGTAGAAGCTCAGGGAGTTCAGGAACGGGAAGGCAACGTCACGTGCACCGATCTGCAGAGGCAGGGCCAGGTTCATCAGGCCGGTGAAGAACGGCATCGCCATGAAGATGATCATGATCACACCGTGGGCGGTGAAGATCTGGTCATAGTGTTCAGGCGGCAGGTAGCCTTCGGAGCCGCCGGTGGCGACGGCCAGCTGGGTACGCATCATGATGGCGTCGGCAAAGCCGCGCAGCAGCATGACCATCGCGACGATGATGTACATCACCCCGATCTTCTTGTGGTCGACCGTGGTCAGCCACTCGGTCCACAGGTAGGACCACTTGCGGAAATAGGTGATGGCACCAACGACGGCGATACCACCGAGCGCGATCATGGCAAGCGTCACCATGACTATCGGCTCGTGATAGGGTATCGCCTCCAGGCTTAATTTACCGAACATCTCTTACTCCTCTGCACCGGCAGCTGGTTGCATACTCGATTCCACACCCTTGGTAGTGGCCAGGTCTTTGCTGCCTGCTTCTTCATGGCTCGGACGACCGCGGTTCATGCCTTCGTACTTGTCGACGATGAGCTGGAACGTGTCAGGCGAAGCCTCGCTGTACAGCGCGACTGGGTTGTTTTCGCTTGGTTTGGCCAAGGCGTCGTATTCGGCCTTGTCCAGCTTCTTCGGCGACGCCTTCACTTGCGCGACCCAGGCATCGAAGTCGGCTTGCGAGGTGGCGGTTGCCTTGAATTTCATACCGGTGAAGCCCGCACCGCTGTAGTTCGCCGAGATACCGTCGAACTCGCCATTTTCGTTGGCGATCAGGTGCAGCTTGGTGGTCATGCCGGCCATCGCGTAGATCTGGCCGCCCAGGCCAGGGATGAAGAACGAGTTCATCACGGCGTCGGAGGTCACGCGGAAGTTGACCGGGGTGTTGGCCGGGAAGACGATCTTGTTGACCGTGGCGATGCCTTGCTCCGGATAGATGAACAGCCACTTCCAGTCCAGGGCCACCACGTCGATCTGCACCGGTTTCACATCGGAATCCAGTGGACGGTAGGGGTCCAGTTTATGGGTGGACTTGTAGGTGACGTAGCCCAGCACGATGATGATCAGGATCGGGATGATCCACACCGCCGCCTCGATCTTGGTCGAGTGCGACCAGTCAGGCGTGTAGGTGGCCGCCGTGTTGGAAGCACGGTACTTCCAGGCGAAGACCAGGGTCATGATGATGACCGGGATCACCACCAGCAGCATCAGGCCGATCGCGATCAGGATCAGGTTCTTTTGCTCAATGCCGACCTGGCCCTTGGGGTCGAGCAGGGTCCAGTTGCACCCACTGAGTAAAAGCATGCCTAAAAAGGGCAATATGCCAAACAGTCTGGGGTAACGCTTTTTACTCATCTCACGACCTCTAGATCAGCTTGCTTCAATGCAATGTGTTTTGTTCGCCAACACTTCGTCCTGCCCAGCGTTAGCATTTTTAAGCCCGAACTCCCTCCGGCCTGTGATCCGACTGCAGGATCTGGGCGTTGGAAGTATGGTCGAGCTTGGGGTTTTTCGTAGGCTAAAGGCCTGTACTTCAGACCAAGTCCATTTGGTGCGGAAAACGCGGAGGGGTGTCCGCCCGGATCGCCGTTGGGCGAAACTTGTCGAAGTCAGCAAAAGGAGCGCTGGGGCTTCCTTCAATCCTGCGACTTGCAAGCAGTGCCGAACGGAAATTGGGGGCGATTGTAGATAGGTAGCCCCCCCTTTACTATGACTTATTGAGCAACAGTCCTTTACCGAATCGGTAACAATCAGCGCTTAAAAATCAACTTCGCGACAGTTTGTCGCACCCTCGGCTGTAGACCCGAAACCTGCATGCTGCAAGGGCTGGAACTTGATCTACATCAGCCGAGGACAGGTTTTCGATACCGATTAAGCTGCGCAATGGGCCTGCGTCATACAAGGACTTTTGTCTAAGCCCGACGGCGATTTCGGTAGATCCCCAGTGGCACCAGGAGGGCGGTGAGGACGAAGGCCACCAGCGCCCATTGCGCCAGCGACAGCCCCAGGATCGGCGGGTAGGGCGTGGTGCAGAAACCATCGACCTGGAACGCCAGCGGCCAGACCTGCGCCAGTGGCAGGTCGTCGACGATCGGTTGCAGCACATCGATGCCACAGCTGACGGCGGGGTTGGCGAGTATATACACATGGTTGCCGGCCGCAACGATTCCGCCAATGGCGCTGAGCACCACCAACGCTTCGAAGAAGGTCAGGCTGCGCCGCCCCGGCATGGCGGCTGCGATGAACGCGAACAGGGCGATCAACAGCAAGGCGTAGCGCTGCAGAATGCACAGCGGGCACGGTGCTTCGCCCAGCACCACCTGCATATAAAGAGCGCCGCCGATCAACGACAAGCAGATCAGCCCCAGCAGCACCAGAAAGCGCCGTTCCCGATTCAGGCGCAGGTTGTGTTCGTTCATGACCGGTTCCTTCGTTGGAGAGTTGCAGGCCTGCTGCCCTATGGCCCATGCCCAAAGCCCGCCAGTCTACACGGCGCGGGCACCCGGCGATGGATGAAAAGGTGACAGCGCGGTGCGGCCCGGGCTTTCCATGGGAAGCTCAGACCGACAGTCTGCAGGTCGGTTCACCCATCCGATGACAAAGACGTGGGTGAGCGAAAGTGAAGGATACGGCGATTAACGGTGGGTTAAAAACACTGCACTACTTATAGAGAAACCGGGCCGAGCGTGGCCCGCCCCGGTCTCTGACCCGCTACTCCAAGGCAGCAGCCGGTCCGAAGAACTCGAAGTGGCTCTGCGTTGGCGGCACGCCCAAATGGTTCAAGGACCGCCGGATCGCCGCCATGAAGCCCTTGGGTCCGAGGAAGTAGACGTCCATGTCGCGCTCACGGGGCAACCACTCGGCCAGCAAGTCCTCACTCAGCAGACCCACGGCATCGACGGACCGACTGCCGTCGTGCTCGTCGTAGCAGTAGAAGCGCTGCAGTTGCGGGTGCCGCTCGGCCAACTCATCGACCCATTCGCGAAATGCATGCACCGCGCCATTGCGCGCGCAGTGGATGAAGCGTATCGGACGCTGGGTCTGCAGCGCTGCTTCGAGCATGGCCAGAGTCGGGGTGATCCCTACCCCACCGCTGATCAGCACCAAGGGCTTGTCGCTGGCCTGCAACGTGAAATCGCCCGCAGGCGGAAACAGTGTGACGGTGTGGCCGACTTGCAGATGATCGTGCAGGTAATTGGACACCACACCCCCGTCCTCGCGCTTGACGCTGATGCGGTACTGCCGGCCATCGCTGAGCGACGACAGCGAATAGTTGCGGCGCTGCTCGTGGCCCTCGATGAACAATTGCACACCGATGTACTGCCCAGGCTCAGCCTTGAGCACCGCCGCGCCATCGACCGGCTCGAAGTAGAACGAGACGATTTCCGCGCTCTCTTGCTCGCGGCGCACCAGACGGAACGCCCGCCCGCCCCGCCAGCCGCCCTCGGCCTGCTCCTTGGCCTGGTACAACTGCTCTTCGGCGCCGATGAGAATCTCGGCCAATTGCCCGTAAGCCGCCGCCCAGGCTTCGATCACCGCCGGCGTGGCGATCTCGCAGCCCAGCACCTCTTCGATGGCACGCAGCAGGCAGCGGCCGACGATGGGATAGTGCTCGGGCAGAATCTGCAGGGCCACGTGCTTGTTGATGATCTGTCCTACTAGACCGCCCAGGGCGTCGAGCCGGTCGATGTGCCTGGCGTACATCAGCACGCCGTTGGCCAGCGCGCGTGGTTGGTCGCCGCTGGCCTGGTGCGCCTGGTTGAACAGCGGACGCACTTCGGGGTACTCGCTGAGCATCATCTTGTAGAAGTGAGTGGTCAGCGCCTCGCCCCCGCTTTCGAGCAGTGGGACGATGGCCTTGATGATTGCACGGTGTTCGGCATTGAGCATTGCTGCGACTCCTGAGCCTTGGACTTCGAATGATTACACCGGTCGTTTCACCAATCGTGCCAACTGGCAGGCCCAGCAAAATCAAGCCCTGTAGCGGATTCATGTCATATTGACCAGTGCCCGCGTATAGTCAGGATGACCAACAGGAGTCCAAATGACTGCAAAACCCCTGCTCACCGCCCTCCTCCCTTTGGTCAGCGATCTGTCGCGCGACCTGCCCGATCAAGAGCGCTATCGGCGCCTGCTGCAAGCCCTGCGCACGCTGCTGCCCTGCGATGCCGCCGCGCTGCTGCGTCTGGAGGGCGACTGGCTGGTGCCGCTAGCGATCGACGGGCTGGCCACCGACACCCTCGGCCGGCGCTTCAAGGTCAGTGACCATCCGCGTTTCCAGGTGCTGCTCAGCCGCCCGCAACCGACCCGCTTCGCCAGCGACTCCCCATTGCCCGATCCGTACGACGGACTGGTCGAAGCCATCGACGTCGATCTGCATGTGCACGACTGCATGGGCTGTCCTTTGATGGTCGAAGAGCGTCCGTGGGGACTGCTGACCCTCGATGCGTTGACCCCCGGGCAGTTCCAGAGCCTGGAACTCGACGCGCTGGAGGCCTTCGCCAGCCTTGCCGCAGCCACCGTCACCGTGGCCGAACGCATCGACCAGTTGGCGCTGCGCGTGCAGGACGAGCAACGTCGGGCCGACCTTTTCCGCCAGGCCACTGACCGCAGCCAGGAGTTGATCGGCCAGAGTCCGGCGCACAAGCGCCTGCTCGAGGAGTTGCGTCTGGTCGCCGGTAGTGATCTCACCGTCTTGATCACGGGCGAAACCGGGGTGGGCAAAGAGTTGGTCGCCCAAGCCCTGCACCAGGCCAGCCACCGCGCCGACAAACCGATGATCAGCCTCAACTGTGCCGCCCTGCCCGACACCCTGGTGGAAAGCGAGCTGTTCGGGCACGTGCGTGGTGCGTTCACCGGTGCCCACGGCGAACGGCGCGGCAAGTTCGAGCTGGCCGACGGCGGCACGCTGTTTCTCGATGAAGTGGGTGAATTACCGTTGGCCGTACAGGCCAAACTGCTACGCGTGTTGCAGAGTGGGCAACTGCAGCGCTTAGGTTCGGACCGGGAACACCGGGTGGATGTGCGGCTGATCGCCGCCACCAACCGCGACCTGGCCGCCAGCGTGCGCGCTGGTCAATTCCGTGCCGATCTTTATCACCGCTTGAGCGTCTATCCGCTGCCGGTGCCTGCGCTGCGCGAGCGGGGTCGCGACGTGCTGTTGCTCGCGGGTTTTTTTCTCGAGCAGAATCGATCGCGCCTGGGGCTCGACAGCCTGCGCTTGACCAAGGCGGCCGAAGCGGCGCTGTTAGCTTACGACTGGCCAGGTAACGTGCGCGAGCTCGAGCACCTCATAGGCCGCTGCGCCCTCAAGGCCTTGGGCCGAGGCACGCATCGGTCGCGGATGCTGGCATTGGATGCGCTTGACCTTGGCCTGAGCAACGCCACCATAGCCCCGCAGGCGCACATCAGTACGGCGCCCGTTCAAGCGGCGTCGCTAGAAAGAGTAGGTTTGCGGACGGCTTTGGACGATTATCAGCGCCAGCTGATCGAACAATGCCTGATTCGCCATGAGCACAATTGGGCGGCGGCCGCGCGCGAGTTGGGCATCGACCGTGCCAACCTCAGTCGCCTGGCACGTCGGTTAGCGATCCATTGAGCACGACAGATCGACAATTGATCGTCGTACGCTCGGGCCACCGCTATCACCTTGTCCGGTGTTGCTCACCCACCTCGTGCGCCTTCCCCCTAAAGCCAGGCACAGACAGGCCGATAAACGAATACCTTCTCCCGTTTCGATACTCCCAAAGGTTGCCCATGGCCACGCCCAATGCCCGCGCGGACGCATTGTCCCTGCTGCTGTTCACCCTGCGCAGCGGCAAGCTGATGGCGATCAATCTGCTCAAAGTGAGCGAAATCATCCCCTGCCCGTCGCTGACCAAGCTTCCCGAATCCCACCCCCACGTCAAAGGTGTGGCCACCCTGCGTGGACAGTCGCTCTCAGTGATCGACCTGTCCCGGGCCATCGGCGAGCAACCGCTGGCCGACCCGGACGGCGGCTGCCTGATCGTCACCGACATCAGCCGCTCGCGCCAGGGGCTGCACGTCCAGGCGGTGAGCCGCATCGTGCATTGCCTGAGCACCGACATCAAACCGCCACCTTATGGTTCCGGCAACCGTTCCTACATCACCGGCGTCACCCGCGTGGACAATGCGCTGGTGCAGGTGCTGGATATCGAAAAGGTCATCCACGGCATCGCGCCACCGCCGCCCGAAGCCCCTTCCGGGCAGCTCGCCGAGGAAGATGCCAGCCTGCTCGCGGCGGCCAATATCCTGGTGGTGGACGACAGCCAGGTGGCCCTGCAACAGTCCGTGCACACCCTGCGCCATCTGGGGCTGGAATGCCACACCGCACGCAGCGCCAAGGACGCGATCAACGTGCTGCTGGAACTACAGGGCACCGGGCAGGAAATCAACATCGTGGTGTCCGATATCGAGATGTCGGAAATGGATGGCTACGCCTTCACCCGGACGCTACGCGAGACACCTGA
Source organism: Pseudomonas sp. SC11 (assembly GCF_047039205.1). NCBI lineage: Bacteria > Pseudomonadati > Pseudomonadota > Gammaproteobacteria > Pseudomonadales > Pseudomonadaceae > Pseudomonas > Pseudomonas sp. SC11. The sequence continues at coordinate 4,580,724 of NZ_CP178183.1, forward strand.
CTTCCAGCACCTCTATATTTTGCTGCACACCTCGCTGGACAGCGCCATGAGCGCCGAAAAGGCCAAGCTCGCCGGTGCCAACGCAATCCTCACCAAGTTTTCCTCCCCCGAACTGACCGACTGCCTGGTGGTGGCAGCGCGCGCGGTGCATGCGGAAAAACGCTGATACAGTTGGCGGCCTAGTGCCTTCACTTGATGAAGGGTAGGACTCGGGCATACTTCCTACCCTTCCGAGTCTATTTGTCGGTATCGCCATGACACTTCTTCGTACTGCCCTGATCGCGCTGGCCATGACCGCCGGCGCGGCCCATGCCTCCAGTTCCGACGCCTGGAACGCGTATCGCCAGCAGATGGTCAAGAGTTGCCTGGCCGCCAGCCAGTTCAAGGATGCCCATGCCCTGGGCAAGCCTGCCGAGTTCGACGACCGCACCGCCTACAGCGCACTGCTGATCGAAGGCGTCTACAAACCCAAGCACATGAAAAACCAGACCGGCACCGAGCTGTGCCTATACGACCGCGCCCAGCAGCAGGCCTACGTCACCGAATGGAAACCGGGCGCCAAGTGAGCGATAGCCTGCGCTTCGCCTGCACCGGCTGTGGCAAGTGCTGCAGCGGTCACCACGTGCCGCTGACATTTGCCGAAGCGTACCAGTGGACCAGCGACGGTGGCCAGGTGGTGGTGCTGATCGAAGGGTTCGTCGCCGATGGCCCCGGCATGCCGCCCGAACAGCGCGACCACGTGCTACGCCGCTCGCTGGCAGTGCCCTGCGGCAATGCCCAACTGCACGTCTCGGTCACCTTTGCAGCTTTCAATCCCGGCCGCTGCCGTCATCTTGATGCCGACAACCTGTGCGGCATCTATGAAACGCGGCCGTTGGTGTGCCGTATCTACCCGGCGGAAATCAATCCGCACCTGCCGCTGCGTCCAGACGCCAAGGACTGCCCGCCCGAAGCCTGGCAGCAAGGCCCGCAACTGATCGTCGGCAATCGCCCTGCCGATCCACACCTCGCCGCCCTGATCGACGCATCGCGCCAGGCCGACCGCGACGACATTGCCGCCAAGGTCGCGGTCTGTCAGATGCTGGGCATGACCACCAGCGCGCTCAAAGGCAATGGTTTCACCGCCTGGCTGCCTGACATGCAGGCCTTCCTGACGGCGCTGGAAAGCAGGCAGCAGGCACCCGACGCCGCATGGTCGGTGCACTTGGAAGACTCCGACCTGACGCAAGATCTGCAACAGCACGGGCTGCTGACCACCGCCCAAGCGCCGGTGTACTACGCCTTCATCGGGTTCTGACGCACCCACCCTAAGGGATCTTCAGCGGCTGCGGCGCCAGAACTCGTCGGCCAGCCGCCGCAGTTCCTGGGCCAGCGCTGCCACATCAGCGGCGCTACCGTGGCTGCGTTGACCCACCGTCACGGTCGCTTCGCTGGCTTGGCGGATGCTGACGATGTTGCGGTTGATGGCCTCGCTCACCTGGCTCTGCTGCTCCACCGCGGCCGCGATCTGCAGGCTCATCTCGTTGATCTGGTTGACCCGCACGCTGATGCCGTCCAGCGCATCGCTGGCCAGGCGCGCCTGCTCGACGCTGTGCCCGGCATGCGCGCTGCTCTGGCGCATCACCTGCACTGCCGCGCGAGTACCACCCTGTACGGCACCGATCATGCGCTGAATCTCATGGGTTGACTGAGCGGTGCGCTGGGCCAGCCCCCGCACCTCATCGGCCACCACTGCGAAACCGCGGCCCTGCTCACCGGCGCGGGCGGCCTCGATGGCGGCATTGAGCGCCAGCAGGTTGGTCTGCTCGGCGATGCCGCGAATCACATCGAGCACACTGGAGATCTCGCCGCTGTCGCTCTCCAAACGCTGGATCACCTCGCTCGCCTCCACCAGCGAGCCGGCCAGGTCCTGGATCGCGCAGCGATTGCGCTCGACCATACGATGCCCCGACTGGGTCTCGTCCTCGGCCTGATCGGCCGCCAGCGCCGCCATCTGCGCACTGCTGGCCACCTGGGCGACGCTGGCGCTCATCTGGTGGATGGCGGTCGCGACCTGGTCCGCCTGGTTCTGCTGTTCAAGGCTGTTGGCGTGGCTCGCCTCGGTGGCCTCGACCAACGAACCAGAATGCCCGGCCAGGCGCGTCGACGTATCGCCAATGCGCCCAACCACTGCGCCCAGTTGCGCCTTGAGCATGCACAGGGCGAAGTCGATTTGACCGATGTCGTCACGCCGGCCAGTGTAAAGCTGTTGGCTCAAAGGGTTGTCGGCCACCGCTCGCGCTTGACTGCGCAGACGCTCGAAAGGACGCAGCAGTGCCCAGGTCGCCAGGCTGGCCAACGCGACGGCCGCAGTCCATTGAAACAGCGCCTCGTACCAACGCAGTGACGTCCAGCCCTGGCCGACGCCCATCACCAGCGCCAGCACCATCGCCATGCTCAGCGACAGCCGCGCTTGCAGCCCCGGTACCGGCAAGCGCTCCCACCAGCGCTGCCGCCCGTTGCGCAGACGCGCATAGCACTGCTCGGCGGCGGCGATCTGTTCGGCGGTGGGGCGTGTGCGTACCGACTGGTACTCGACCGTGCTTCCCGCGCTGCTGATCGGCGTGACGAAGGCACTGACCCAGTAATGGTCGCCATTACGGCAGCGGTTCTTCACCAAGCCCATCCACGAACGTCCCGACTTCAGGGCTCGCCACATCTGCTCGAACGCCAGCGCCGGCATGTCGGGATGGCGCACGACGTGATGCGGTTGTCCCAGCAGTTCGTCACGGGAAAAACCACTGATGCGCACGAAGTCGTCATTGGCGTAGGTAATGACGCTGTCCAGGTCGGTGGTCGAAAGAATGTTGGCATCGGCCGGATAATCCACGGCTCGACCGGTTATGGGCACATTGCACTTCATCGCAGGCTCTCAGCATCGTCGGGACAATCGGCAGGGTGCTCGACTCTAGGGGCAACCGCTGCGGGAACATTGATCCACGGCAACCAACTGGCAGGTGGCCACCCACGGCATTGGCGCCCACGCGCCGGGAAATGAAGGCAGGCGCTCAACCCAGACGTTTTCAGCGATGTTGGCGAAGTTTTAGCGACTTATAGTTACGTTTAATACAAGAGTGATTCTCTTGTTGAGTGCTGTTTCAGCGGCCTCCACAGGACTAACTTAGCGCTGTCCCAATTCACACTTGCCACGCAAGAAGGTAGTTTCAAATGTCCAACAGTATGGGTATTGCCAGCGTCTTCGTTCTGTCGTCCCTGTTGTTGTCGCCCCTGGCCATGGCGGAGGAATCACCGGCCTTCGTTGCCCGCAATGCAGAGATCGCGACGAGCCTGCAGCAGTCGCAGGACGGCTACGCCGCGCAGCAGCAGAATGCCGGAAAAGATGCACAGCAGACGGCCGCGAAGGTCATCGAAGACGGCCGGGCCGACAGCTGACGTATCACCGCGTGCGCACCCGCGCGTTCACGGCCGGGCCTCAAGCAGCCCCCACACGGCCCGGCCGGCTGCCGTTTGGCCGTTGCCTAGCAACGGCATGTCCACGTGCTGGAAATTTCCTTCAGGTTGTCGAGCCCTTTCCTCGGAACTTTCGAATTGAATAGTGAGAGACTGCCCGCCGTTCGAGCAAAGGAGCAGTCATCAATGCCTTTCACTTTTCGTCTGACGCCTCTATTCATTGCACTTTGCGCAATGATTTCGCACCACAGTCATGCCGATGAACACGTCGCGGGTTTCGTCGAGGGCTCATCGCTGAACCTGCATTTTCGCAATGCCTATTACCACCGCAACCAGCTCGACCGTGGCGTGCGGGACAATCGCGAATGGGCACAAGGGGCGATTGCCCGCTTTGAGTCGGGTTATACGCCCGGACTCATTGGTGTGGGCGTCGACGCCTACGGCATGCTCGGTGTGAAACTCGACGGCGGCGGCGGACATGCCGGCACCGATCTGCTGCCTACGCGGCAAAAGAACGAAGACGCGTTGGGCGCCGCGCCAACCCACTTCTCCAGTGCGGGCGCGGCAGTGAAGCTCACAGGATTCGATACCGAACTCAAGGCAGGCGACCTGTTTATCTCAAACCCGGTGATTGCGGGTGGCGAAAGTTACCTGCTGGCGCAGACCTTCCGCGGCGTGACGCTACGCAACACCAGCCTCGACGGGCTGCTGCTCGAAGGCGGGCGAGTCAGTTTCACCAAGCCGTACAACCAGAGCGGCCATCGACGTATCGACACCAACTACAGCCAGCGTGCGGACGATCAGCATAGCCAGTACCTGTCTTGGGCTGGCGCTGCCTGGAGCGACAGCCCGCACCTCACCGCCAACCTCTATGCCGCCGAACTCAAGGACATCTGGCACCAGTACTACGCCGACTTGGACTACACCTATGTGGTTAACGACAGCCTCAGCCTGAACCCCGGCGTGCACCTCTATCGCACCCAGGACACCGGTCAGGCCAAATTGGGCAAGATCAACAACACGACCTACAGCCTGCATTTCACCGTGGCAAGCGGATACCACAGCGTCACCACGGCCTACCAGCAGGTCAACGGCAACACGCCCTTCGACTACATCAACCAAGGCGACAGCATCTTCCTGGATAACTCGCGCATGTATTCGGACTTCAATGGGCCGGGCGAGCGCTCTTGGAAACTGCAATATGACTATGATTTTGCCGGGCTCGGACTGCCAGGGCTCAGCACTTCGCTGTCGTATTCGCGAGGCAAACTGGACCTCACTCGGGCCAATCCGGAGAGCGTCGGCTACGGCCAGTGGTACAACGCCGAGGGCAAGGATGCACGTCACTGGGAGCGCGATCTGGACGTTAAATACGTATTCCAGGAAGGCCAGTTCAAGGACCTCTCGCTACTGCTGCGCTACGCCAGCCACCGGGGCAGCCGAGGCTACTCGGCGGTGGACAACGACAATGACGAGATCCGGCTGATCGTCGATTACCCGCTCGCGATGTTCTGAGCGGCAACCGTCCACTCTCCGAACGGGCAGCCTTCTGCCCGTTCGCCCAGCACCGCTCGCCTGGCGCGCATGAAGCGCGCATTTGCGACAGACTGTCTTGTCCGACAATAGCCACTTGCCTACACTGTCGCCGCCGCTTGATAGCCCGACCCTCACGGCAAGAGGGGCTTATGCAGTCGCGAGCCTGATGTCGCACACTCGAATCCCGCGCCCCACCCTCTCCAGGCCTCACCCCGAACTGATCCTCAATCTGGGCAGTTGCCTCGCCGTGCTCGCGATAGTCGGCATCGTCAGTTACTTGCTGGGCCGTGAACGGGACAGCGTCGAGCAATCGTCGATCCGCGCGTCGAGCAACATCGTCCAGTTGATCGAGAGCGATATCCTTAATAACGCGGAGCTCTACGACCAGTCGCTCAAGGAGCTCATCTGGGCGGTGGGACCCAAGGATCTGGCGCAAGTGCCGAGTACCATGCGGCATCGGCTGCTGTTCAACCCAGCGCTGGTCGATCAGAGCCGTGGCGATGTGCTGTGGCTGGACGAGCAAGGCAATGTGGTCGGAGACTCCACCAGCCTGGTCCCGCGCAAAGCCAATTTCGCTGATACCGGCGTGTTCAAGGCGCATCGCGACCACCCCAACCTCGGGCTGCTCATCGGGCCGCCGTTCAAGGCCAGGCTGGGCGATCTGGATTGGTGCATCAGTTTCAGCCGACGCATTTCAGGCGCCAATGGCGAGTTCGCGGGCCTGGCGACCGGCGCTCTGCGCCTGTCGTACTTCAGCGAATTGTTCCAGCGCCTGGACATCGGCGAGCACAGCAGCATCAACCTGCTCAACACCAGCGGCCACTTGCTTGCACGAGAGCCCCTTGGGCCTGGACAACCGGCCATCGGCGGCGACTTCAGCCAGCAACCGAATTTCCAGCGCATCCTGCAAGAGCACAGCGGCAGCTTCAGCGCCCATTCGGAATTGTTCGACGAACAGCGCATGTACACCTTCGCCCGTGTAGGCGATCTGCCCTTGATCGTACTGGTGGCGCACTCCTCCAGCGAAGTCTTCCAGGCCTGGCGGCGTACGGCGATCATCGTCGGCTTGGCCACCGGCGTGCTGTGCCTGGGCATTCTCTGGCTCACGCTGCTGCTAGGACGCGAATTGCGCCGCCGCCATCATGCCGAGCAAGGCCTTGCCACCCTGGCCGCCACCGATAGCCTGACCGGCCTGGCCAACCGCAGGCGGCTGGATCAGGTGCTGCGTCAGGAATGGGCTCGTGCCCAGCGCAACCGCACGCCGTTGGCGGTGCTGATGGTCGATGTGGATCATTTCAAGGCGTTCAACCAGCGCCATGGTCACGCCGGTGGCGACCATGCCCTGCGTGAGGTGGCGCGCACTATAGAGTTGAGCATCCGCCGTCCGGCAGACCTGGCAGCGCGGTATGGGGGTGAGGAGTTTCAGGTGGTGTTGCCAGAAACTGAATTGGCCGGTGCGCGGCTGTTGGCAGAGCGTATCCGCCTGAGCGTGGAAGCGTTGCCCCCTTTCGGCGGCGACGAGCGACCGATCACCGTGAGTATCGGCATCGGCCTACATGAAGCCGGCACCCAGCACGACCTGACCAGGGTGCTGGGTGCCGCCGATGAAGCGCTCTACCGGGCCAAAGCCAATGGCCGCAACCGGGTAGAGGGACCCGCTATTTAAGACTTGGCGCGGGCAGCATTGCGCAGAGTCTTGACTTTGTCGTGGTTACGCTGCACGCCTTGCAACTGGCCGTCGACCAAAGTCAACGCATTGTGTGCGTTGGCATTGTTGAGCTTGACCAGCTTTTCACGGGCTTCTTTGTAAGCCTTGAGCGCATGGTCCTCGCCCTCTTCGACGGTGTTCAGCACGGCTTCTTCGTCTTTGCCGGTGAACATCGATTTCAGGTTCAGCCAACCACGGTGAAGGTCGCCGCTGAAGCTGGTGGAGGTTTCCGGATCCCCGCCCAGGTGACGCACCTCGGCTTGCAGCTCGCGTGCAGCCTGGGCGCAGTCCGTTTCGCGTTGTTTGAAGAATGCCTTCAGTTGAGGATTCTTGACATCATCGGCCGATTCCTTGAAACCCTTCTCGCCGTCTTTGCTGTACTCGATCAGGTTGTTCAGTACGTCGATCACGTCTTTGTTCGGGTTGCTCATGGCGTAACTCCTTGGCAGGTGATAGTCCCCCAAGAAGAGAGCAGCCTTCGTGCCAAGTCGAAGGATAAAAATAAATCCTTTAATTTCAATAAGTTGAAATTAAAGGCTCATTTCACGACTGCAGCGTTCTGCATGATCGCCGCTTAGGGGCTCGTGCAGATTGCAGGGTGAGCCGAATACTGTATGGTCGGGTTTTCAGCGCAACGGGCCGCACAGATGAACCCCGAACTCTTGCAACTGTTGGTCACTCGCTCCATGCCATTCGGCAAGTATCAAGGCCGACTCATCGCCGACCTGCCAGGTGACTACCTGGCCTGGTTCGCCCGCAAAGGCTTCCCGCCCGGGGAACTGGGCGGGCTGCTGGCCTTGATGCACGAGATCGACCACAACGGCCTGGGCGATCTGTTGACGCCGTTGCGCGCCAAACGGCGCGGTTGAATGTCGGTCAGTTGACCGACGCAGGCGCCACCACCAACTCCGCTTGTTCACGCTTCTTGAGCAGCGCATAGACCACGGCCGTCACCACACTGCCGGCCACGATCGCCAGCAGGTACAGCAGGGCATGGTTGATGGCGTTGGGAATCAGCAGCACGAACAACCCGCCGTGCGGCGCCATGAGCTTGCAGCCGAAGTACATCGACAGCGCACCGGTCAGCGCGCCGCCGGCGATGCTCGCCGGGATCACCCGCAACGGGTCTTTGGCCGCGAACGGGATCGCCCCTTCGGAAATGAAGCACAACCCCAGAACCAACGCCGCCTTGCCCGCCTCGCGCTCGCTCTGGGCGAACTTGCGCCGCGCCAGGAAGGTTGCCAGACCCAGGCCGATCGGCGGCACCATGCCCGCCGCCATGGTCGCGGCCATTGGCGCGTAGCTGGACGAGGCCAGCAGCCCGACCGAGAAGGCATAGGCCGCTTTGTTGATCGGCCCGCCCAAGTCCACGCACATCATGCCGCCCAGCAGCAGGCCGAGCAGGATGGCGTTGGTGGTGCCCATACTGTCGAGAAAGCGCGTCAGCCCTTCGAGCATTGCCGCCACCGGATGACCGACCACGTAGATCATCACCAGGCCTGTGAATAGGCTGGCCAGCAGCGGAATGATCAGGATCGGTTTGAGCGCTTCCAGGCTGCTGGGCAGGCGCGCCCAGCGGCTGATCGCCTTGGCGCTGTAACCGGCCAGGAAGCCGGCGACGATACCGCCGATGAAGCCCGCGCCCAAGGTGCTGGCCAGCAGCCCACCGATCATGCCCGGCGCCAGGCCCGGACGGTCGGCGATGGACCAGGCAATGTAGCCGGCCAGCATCGGCACCATCAGCTTGAACGCCGCTTCGCCGCCGATCTGCATCAGCGCGGCAGGCAAGGTGCCTGCCTCTTTGTAGGCTTCGATGCCGAAGACGAACGACAAGGCGATCAACAGACCACCGGCCACCACCATCGGCAGCATGAACGACACGCCCGTCAGCAAGTGCTTGTACACCCCAGCCTTCTCGCCCTTGGCCGGCGCCTGGGCGCTGGCGGCGTCAGCCGTTTCGACACGCCCCTCGGCCAACGCCTTGTCCAGCGTGGCGCGTGCCTGTTTCAAGGCGATACCGGTGCCGCAGCGATAGATGCGCTTGCCGGCAAAGCGCGCGGTGGGCACTTCGATGTCGGCGGCCAACAGCACCACGTCGGCCTGGGCGATGGCCTCGGCCGACAGCGGATTGCGTGCACCGACCGAGCCCTGGGTCTCGACATTGAAGTCGTAGCCCAGGTCGCGCGCCGCTTGCTGCAGCGCTTCGGCAGCCATGAAGGTGTGCGCCACGCCAGTCGGGCAGGCGGTGACGGCGACGATACGCGGCGCGGCATGGACGTGCGCAGGCTCGGCAGCGACGCTGTGCTCCAGCACCTGGGCCTTGGCCGCCGCGTCGTCGAGGAAGTTTTCCCGGTCAGCCAAGGCCTGGGCCGGCGTGCTCTGGAACAGGCGCTTGCCGACGAAGCGGCTGAGGTCCACGGTCCCGGTGCTGACCACCAGCACCCAGTCAGCCTCGGCGATCTGCGCCGCACTCAGGCGTCGCTCGGGATGGTCGGCATCCCACACCTCGACGCTGGTGCTCCAGCCTCGACGCTGCGCTGCCGCCGCCAGCAGGCGCGCACTCAATACACTCGACACCTGGCCATTCGGGCAGGCGGTGACGATCGCGATGTTCATCGGCGAGCCTCTTGTTGTTGTTCGGTCAGTTGCACGGCGGCCTCCAACTGCGCGAGTTGCTCGCGATCAGTGATCCCGAAGCCAACCTGGGTCACCGCCTGGGCGGCGATGGCGGTGGCGCGGCACAGGGTCTGGCCGGCGTCTTCGCCCAGTAGCAGCCCGTGCACCATACCGGCGACCAGCGAGTCGCCCGCGCCCACGGTACTGGCGACGCTGACCTTGGGCGGCTGGGCATGCAGGGTGCGCTCGGCGCTGAACCAGTTCACGCCTTGGGCGCCCTGGGACACCACCACGTGGCCGACGCCGCTGCCGAGCAGACGCTGGGCCGCCGTCTGCTGAGCGGTGAAGTCTTCGACGCCACTGCCCGTCAGTTCAGCCAACTCGTCGGTGTTGGGCTTGATCAGCCAGGGCGCTGCCTGAAGACCGGCACGCAGGGCCTCGCCGCTGGTGTCCAGCACCACCTTCAGCCCTTGCGACTTCAGTTGCTCCAGCAGGTGAGTGAACCACTGCGGGCTGATACCGCGCGGCAGACTGCCCGCCACCACCACCAGCGCATGTTCGCCCGCCAGCGCGGCCAGGCGTTCGAGCAGCTCGGCCTGGGCAGTTGCATCCACCTGCGGTCCTTGCCCATTGACGTCGGTGACTTGCCCGTCCGCTTCGACCAACTTGAGGTTGGTGCGGGTTTCACCGTCCACGCGTACGAACGCGTCGACAAAACCGCGCTGGGCAATCAGCGCCTCGAAAGGCTGCGGATTGTCGCGCCCGAGAAAGCCGCCGACGGTGATCTGGTGGCCGAGATCAGCCAGCACCTGGGCCACGTTCAGGCCCTTGCCAGCGGCGTGGCAACGCTGCTCCGTGGCGCGATTGACCGCACCGATGCGCAGGCGCTCGACGCTGACGGTGAGGTCCAGCGCCGGGTTGAGGGTCAGGGTGAGAATCTTGGCCATTCAATAACGCTCCACCAGCGCCCGTACTGCCTCGGCGCTGTCTTGTTGCAAGGCCTCGCGCGCCAGGGCGCAGGCCGTCGAGTAATCGGCCTGGCGGACCAGGGCCTTGACTTCGGCGATGCTGCGCGGCGAAACGCTGAGTTCATCGACCGCCAGCCCCAGCAGCACCGACACCGCTTGCGGGTCGGCGGCCAGCTCGCCGCACACGCCCACCCACTTGCCTTCGGCATGGGCGGCGCGCACGGTCATGTCGATCAGTTGCAGCACGGCCGGGTGCAGGCCATCAGCCTGGGCCGACAGGCTCGAATGGCCACGGTCGATGGCCAGGGTGTACTGGGTCAGGTCGTTGGTGCCGATGCTGAAGAAATCCACTTCGCGAGCCAGTTGCGGGGCCAGCAGCGCCGCCGAGGGCACTTCGATCATGATGCCCACCTGCAGGTCGGCCACTGGGATGTCCTGGCGCAGGCGCTCGACCATAGCCTTGGCCGCTCGCCATTCGTGCATCTGCCCGACCATCGGGAACATGATGCGCAGCGGTCGGTCGTCGGCGGCCTGCAGCAGTGCGCGCAACTGGTCTTCCATCACCTGCGGACGCTGCAGGGTCAAGCGCACCCCGCGCACGCCTAGAAACGGATTGTCCTCGGCGGCGATGGGCCAGTACGGCAGCGGCTTGTCGCCCCCCACATCGAGGGTGCGCACCACCAGGGGACGCCCTTGCAGGCCATCGAGCACCCGGCGGTACTCGGCTTCCTGGGTGGCCACGTCCGGCACTTGCGGATGGGCCATGAAGATCAGTTCGGTGCGCAGCAGACCGACGCCTTCGGCGCCCTGTTCGACCACTTTGTCGATGCCGCTGCTGTCGCCGATGTTGGCGAACACTTCGAGGGCATGGCCGTCACGGGTCACTGCCGGCGCGTGACGCTGACTCCAGGCCGCCTGCAAGCGTTGCTCGCGCTGGTCGCGCTCGGCCAGCGCACGCTGCAACTCGTCGGCCGGCGGCGCCACGCTGACCTTGCCGCGCTGGCCATCGAGGAGCAACGCCGTGCCGGGCTCGAGCAACAGGATCGCTGCGCCCGCACCGACCACGGCAGGAATGCCCAGGGCGCGGGCGACAATGGCGCTGTGGGCGGTGGCGCCGCCATGGGCGGTGACGATACCGGCGACCCGCTGCGGGTCCAGGCGCGCCACGTCGGACGGCCCGACTTCGGCCATGACCAGCACGTAGGGCTGCTGCGGCTCAGCCTGCTCGGTCACGCCGCACAACTGGGCCAACACCCGCCGGCCGACATCGCGCAGGTCGGCAGCGCGCTCGGCCAGCAACGCATCGCGCAGGGCTTCCTGCTGGCTGGCGGCAGCCTCGATCACCGTCATCCAGGCCGCTGCGGCGCTCTCACCCTGGGTCAGGCGCTGATCCACTTCGTCGGTCAGGGCCGGATCGGCGAGCATTTCCTGGTGGGTGACGAAAATCTCCGCGATGGCCTTGTCGCTGCGCTGTACCAGCGCCTGCAACTCATCGTTAACCGCAGCCAAGGCAGCGCGCAGACGCGCGCGCTCCTGGGCGCAGGATTCGCCGCGCAGTGGGTAGTCGATCTCGCGTTCGACGCGCACGTGGGCCGGGCCGCTGGCGATACCCGGCGCCGCACCGACACCCTGCACTTGAGTGCCCGGCAGCGGCGCCTGGAGGGTTTCGGGTACGGGCTGCGGGGCAAGCTCAGGCGTGCTCGGCAGCGGCTCGACGTCCTCGCCCAGGCCTTGCTCGATGGCCGCCAGCAGCACCGGCAGCGCGTCGGCGGCGATGCTCGGCTCGGCGATCAGCTCCAGTTCCTGTCCCCGGCGGGCGCCCAGGGACAACAGGCGGCTCAGGCTCTTGACCGAAACGCCAGCCTGACCGCTGTCGGTCACACGGATACGGATCTCGCCGTCGAACCCTTTGGCCAACTGCGCCAGTACCTTGGCGGGGCGCGCATGCAAACCGTGAGGGTTGGCCAGCATCACCCGGACACTGGGCCAATCGGCTGGCACCTCGCCGCCCAGCACCTGAAGCACATCACGGCTGCTGGTGGCCTGGTAGAGGGTCTGACCCCGACCTTCGATGAGCACCTGGCACAGGCGCTCGAGCAACGCCTGGTGTGCAGCGCCTAGACTGGCCAGGCAGAACAGGCCATTGAGCGGCTGGTCGCGGTGGCGCAAGGGCTGCTGCGGGGTCACGAAGGCCAGCCCCGGTTGCAGCACCTCGCGCTCGCTGTGCAACCACCACAAGCCCTCGCCCAGCGGCAGCGGCTCGGCCTGTTGCAGCAGCGCGGCAAAGCCACTGTCCACACACCCTGCGCGTTGCAGCAGGCGAGCGCCGCGCCAGGCCAGTTCGTCGAAGTCGTCAGCGGGCAGGTTCAGGCTGATCAGTTGGGCGTCCAGTTCCAGTTCGCGTGGTGCGCCCTGCAACAGCTTGAGCAGCGCGTCGGCGGAACTGGCGCGTCGCAGCGCCTCGGCCAGGTCGGTTTCACCCAAGGCACGGGTGAGCAGTTGCAGCAGGCGCAAGTGCTCGTCCGAGCGCGCGGCGATGCCGATGGCAAGGTAGACGATCTGACCGTCGCCCCAGTCGACGCCGTCGGGAAACTGCAAGAGACGTACACCGGTGGCGAACACCAGGTCGCGGGTCTGCGGCGTGCCATGGGGAATGGCGATGCCCTGACCGAGAAAGGTGGAACCTTGCGCCTCGCGGGCCTGCAACCCGTCGAGGTATCCCTCGGCGACCAGACCATCGGCGACCAACCGGTCCGCGAGCAGGCGCAGCGCCGACGCTTTGTCGACGGCCATCTGGCCCATGGCTATCTGCTCATTGGCGAGCTCGAGCATGACCCTCTCCTTTTGCAGTACCCGCAGTCGGGAACTGAGGTTATTGTTGTGGGATTCAACGTATTTTTCATCCTGGGGCTTTCAGGGCAGACCCCAATTAATGGATGCTGAAACGTTTAATCTGACGAGGCCGCCACGTTACTCGATAATCTGCGTGGGAAAAAGCCCCAGTTTGTCGGAACAATTGCGACAATGGTCGCCTGCACTTGGACACAATTGCGGGTAAGACTACCTCACCACGCGTCTCCGACTGCCTCGGTAATAACAAGGAAAATGCGGTGAAACTCAGCGATATCGCACGTCTGGCCGGTGTCTCCGTGACCACTGCCAGCTATGTCATCAACGGCAAGGCCGAACAGCAGCGCATCAGCAGCGCCACCGTCGAGCGGGTGCGCGCCGTCGTCGCAGCCCATGACTTCACACCCAATCCCCAGGCTGCCGGCCTGCGCAGCCGTCACACGCGGACTCTCGGCTTCATCTTGCCGGACCTGGAAAACCCCAGCTATGCGCGCATCGCCAAGCAACTGGAGCAAGGCGCGCGTGCCCGTGGCTATCAGTTGCTGATTGCCAGCAGCGACGACCAGCCCGAAAGCGAACGTCAGTTGCAGCAGTTGTTCCGCGCCCGCCGCTGCGACGCGCTGTTCGTCGCCAGTTGCCTGCCGGCAGAGGACGACAGCTACCGCGAGATGCAGGCCAAGGGCCTGCCGGTGATCGCCATCGACCGCTGCCTGGACCCCGAGCATTTCTGCTCGGTGATCAGCGACGACCACAATGCCAGCCGCCAGCTCACCGACAGCTTGCTGCTCACCGCGCCGCGCAGCATCGCGCTGATCGGCGCACGCCCGGAACTGTCGGTGAGTCAGGCCCGTGCGGCGGGCTTCGACGACGCCTTGCTGGGCTTCGCTGGCGAGGTGCGACGCCAAGAGGGCGAGGCGTTCAGCCGCGCCTGCGGTCAGCGACTGATGCAGGCGCTGCTGGACGAATTGGGCGGCCTGCCCGACGCCTTGATCACCACCTCGTACGTGCTGCTGCAGGGCGTGTTCGATGCCCTTCAGGCACGCGGCAGCGAAGCCCGGCAATTGCAGTTGGGCACCTTTGGCGACAACCAGTTGCTGGACTTCCTGCCGCTGCCGGTCAACGCCATGGCGCAGCAGCACGGGCAGATCGCCGCCACTGCCCTGGAACTGGCGCTGGCCGCCATCGAGCAGAAGCGCTATGCGCCAGGGGTGCACGCGGTGGCGCGGACCTTCAAGCAGCGCATTGCGGTCTGAGCATGCGCCTGATCGACACCCACACCCACCTGGACTTTCCCGACTTCGACGCCGACCGCGAGCGCCTGCTGGCCACCGCGACGGCGCGCGGCGTCGAGCGCATGGTGGTACTGGGGGTTGATCAGCAAAACTGGCAACGGGTGTGGAACCTGGCCTGCCATGACACGCGCCTGCCCGCGGCGCTGGGTCTGCATCCGGTGTACCTCGCCCAGCATCGCCCGGAACACCTGACGCAGCTGCGCCAATGGCTGGAGCGCCTGCACGGCGATCCGCGCCTGTGCGCCGTCGGCGAATTCGGGCTGGACTATTACCTTCCAGCGCTGGACAAGGCGCGCCAGCAGTCGCTGTTCGAAGCGCAGTTGCAGATGGCCTGCGATTTCGACCTGCCCGCCTTGCTGCACGTGCGCCGCAGCCACGCCCAGGTGATCGCCACCCTCAAACGCTACAGACCGTCACGCGCGGGCATCGTCCATGCCTTCGCCGGCAGCGCCGAGGAGGCGCGTGAGTACATCAAGCTCGGCTTCAAGCTGGGCCTCGGCGGCGCCGCCACCTGGCCCCAGGCGCTGCGCTTGCGCAAGACATTGCCGCGTCTGCCGCTGGAGAGTCTGGTCCTGGAAACGGACGCGCCGGACATGGCACCGGTCATGCACCCAGGCGTGCGCAACAGCCCCGAGCACCTGCCGGACATCGCCCGCGCCCTGGCCGACATCATGGGCGTCGAGACGCAGGTGCTGGCCGACGCTACCCGCCGCAACACCTGCGAGCTGTTCGGCTGGCCGCACGACGACTGACCGGCGTCGCCCCAGTGCTCACAGCAGCACCGTCCACAAGGCGAACCCGGCATACCACAACACCGCGCTGCGCAGCAGCAGTTCCCACAGACTGTCCAGACGCGCCAGTGCGCTCTGCGCCTCTTCCTGCTCAGGAATATCGTCGGCCACCCTGCCTACGCGAGCGATCAGTTGCCCGGCACTGAGGTGCCAGTTGAGCAACTCGTGCAGCATCACCCGCGTCACCGCTACGAAGTTGCCGACCAGCGCGAAACTCAGCGCCAGCACCCGTACCGGTAGCCAGTCCATGAGGTGACGCAATTGCACCGCACGCGCTTTGAGCGCGGGCTGATGAGCGTGGGCGGCGCTCAGGGCGAGCAACCGGTAGCCGAGCGCCGCGGCCGGCCCCAGCAGGACATACCAGAAGATCACCGCGAAAAAACTCTGGTAGGCCTGCCACAGCAAGTTGCCCTGCACCCGGACCAGAAGGTCGCGCGGATCGTCTGCGGCCAGGCCCAGGTCGCGCTCGGCCACATGCAGGGCGGCCTGTTCGTCGCCGCGACGCCAGGCATCGCGAAACGGTCCGAGGGCCGCCTTGGTATCGCCGCGACCGAGGCTGTAGAGCAGGACCAGCAGGTGCACCGGCAGCGCCAGCAAGCCATAGGCCACTGGCTGCAGCACGTACAGCAGCAATGCCAGCAGCAGCACGGGCGCCAGCACCAGCAGCACCAGACTCCAGTCGGCCGACACGCGTCCTCGGCGCTCCAGGCGCGCCAGCTCGGCGAGGAAAAAGCCGTCTCGCTGCAGACGATGGCGCCACGCCGAGAACTGCTCGACCCAGAGGATCAGGACCAACACCAGAAAACTCATACCGCATCCTCGTTCAGCGCGGCGCGGTAACGCCGCCAGTCGAAAGCCGGGCCGGGGTCGGTCTTGCGCCCCGGCGCAATGTCGCTGTGACCCTGGATGCGCTCCAGATCGATCGCCGGCCATCGCTGGCGGATCTGGCGCGAGAGCTGGACCAGAGCGTCGTACTGGGCATCGGTGTAGGCCAGCGTATCGGTGCCCTCCAGCTCGATGCCGATGGAAAAGTCGTTGCAGCCTTCACGGCCGTCGAAACGTGACACCCCGGCATGCCAGGCGCGGTCGAGCAGCGACACGAACTGGGTCACGGCGCCGTCGCGTTCGACGAACAGGTGTGCCGATACGGTCAGGTGCGCGATGCTGTCGAAATAAGGATGCTCGGCGGGATCGAGGCGATTCTGGAAGAACTGTTGGACTTTGCCGGTGCCGAAACAGGCTGGCGGCAAGCTGATGTTGTGAATCACCAGCAGGGAGATCGCCTCGCCGAGGGGACGGGCGTTGAAATTGGGCGAGGGGCAGTGAGTGACACCGCTGAACCAGCCGCTGGCGCGATCCAATTGCATGAGGCAGATCCTGAAAGACGCCGGGAACAAGGCATCAGTATGCCCCGGCCAGATGACGCGTGCATGTGAATGATAGCCCCGGCTCAACGCACTTCGGCTGAACGCAGCTCCTCCAGCACGGCCTCCAAGGCGCGCTCGAACAGCAAGCCGTCATCCAGCACCCGCGCCTCGCCTCGGCGCAGCGCCAGGGCCAGGCCAGCGCTGCTCCATTCGCGCACTTTCATGCCGGTGCGATTGGCGAAGACCAGCCGATCGCTCCCTTCGACGCGTGCCACCAACTTGCAGCGCAGCGGCTCATCTTCGTCATGCAACTCGACCCACGTGCCCAGGCGCAGGCGCCTGACCTGCTGCAACTGCAGGCTGTGCGCCGCCAACGGCGGTACGCAACTGCCGGCCGGCTCCTCGGCGATGGCCAGGATGATCGGCTCACGTATCCGGACCTCGTCGATCTCGCCCTGCCATTGACCGGGCTCGGCGCAAGCGCGCAGGTGCAGACGCTCCAACTCCATGAAGAACGCCCGTTGTACGGCCGAGTCCAGCACCACCCCGGCCAGGCCATCGCGCAAGGCCTTGAGCAGGCCAGGCAACTGCTCGATCAAACGTTGGCGCGCCGGGGGCTGGGGCCGCACGGTGATGCTCTCGAGCAAGGCGTCCAGTGTCGCCAGGCCGTGCTCCCAGGCTTGCGAGCCTTCGCCATGCTTGAGCCAGGCGAGCAACAACACCTGACTCCAGCACTCCATCAGCATGGTCTGCACCACGCGTGGCACCAGGCGCCCGCGCAAGCGGCGGTCGAGTTCCAACTGGACCTGTCGACGCGCCTGCAACGCACGCGCCCGCCCCTGTTCGGCATCACGGGTGCGCTGTTCCAGCAACTCGCTGCGCCGACGCTCTTCTGCGCTGAACTGCAGGAACTCCTCGAGCACATCGTTAACGACCTGCAGGTCGTCGTCGAAATCGCTGAGCAGGCGCTGGATGACACGTTCCATCCGCGCATGCAGCGCCTCGCCGGCGCCCTCCCAGTCGATGGCCATGGCGGCGATTTCGTTGAGCAGCCGACGCGCGGGATGACTGGTGCGGCTGAACAGACTTTTGTCCAGCAAGGCCACCTTGAGCAGGGGAAGGTGCAGACGGACCAGCAGCGCCCGCAGGGCTTCGGGCAGGTTGTCGTCGCGACGGACATGATCGAACAACAGTCCGATGAGGTTGATCAAGTCTTCATCGTCCGTGGCCAGGCGCCGCCGGGTGCCACTGCGTACGCCAATGCGCAGCAGCAGTTGCTCCAGTTGCTGGCCGAGATCGAAATCATCGGCCTCGACCGGTTCCGGCAGGTAGTGCTGCAAGTGCGTGAGCAGGCGCAACAGGTCCGCAGTACCGATCGCCTGTGCCGCCGCCACGCTCTGTACGCGTGGGGCGAGGCGACCGCGACGGGGCGCCAGCAGGTCCTGCAGCGACGCGAAGAAGGCCTGTCCGGCGCGGTCGGCATCCAGGTCAGGCCCGCCAATCAAAGAGGTCGGACCGCAGCGTCCGACCAGCGCCCGATCCTCGACGCGCCGACGCGGCCCCGGCGCCAGATGCCCAAGCACGCCGGCGGCGGCCAGCAATTGGTTGGCCTGGGCGTACAGCACATCGACATCGCGCAGCACGTAGCGCTCGAACAGTTGCAGCAGGATCAGTTTGACCCGCAGGCCCACGCCCAGCTCGCGGCCCGCATCGAGAAAATAGCGACACAGACAGGCAGGCCCGAGGGGATTGCCGTGCACCTGCACGGGCCGGTCGAGCAGCGCGGTGAAACGCTGGCTCAGTTGTTCCAGGGCGAACCCATCGCGCGCCAGCACGCGCTCGACCATCGCCCCCACTGCCAAGGTGCGCTCGCGCGAAGATTTGCCGATGGCCAGGTCGAAGTTTCCCAGCGGGTCGATCTGACCGAGTTGCAGGAAGGTGTCGTGAAGGGTGTCGAGAAAGGCGCGCTCGATACTTTTACGCTTGAGCCGCAGATCGCGCATGGCTTCGAAATACAGGTGCTGCGGATCGCCACCGCCGGCCTTGTCGGCCATCTCGAAGAGGGTGTCGTCGGCGTTGTCGAACAACGCCTGGAGCCCCTGGCGCAAGTGCAACGCGGCTTTGTCACGCACTTGCAGGAGGACCATGGGAAGGCCAGGCAAGGGCGCTGGCCGCCTGCTGTCGAGGGTCACCCCGAAGGGGCCCACCCTGCCTTCATCGCGCATCCCGAACTCCTTGCTGGGTACTGATCGACAGTCAAATTCGATTCGTCAAAGCGATGACGTCAAATACAAGGCGTCATTATTGATGAAAAAGATGACAGCTGCCAACACGCCCTGCCGAGTACGCGACCCGGTGCACAGTTATCGACATCGGCTTGCACGGCTGTAAAGCGTGGTCCCCTGCCCTATAATCGGCGCCACTTTGCTTGTGGAGCCGACCATGCCGAACCTACGTCTCGCCGACCTCACCGCCGAAATCGAAGCCAACGTGCGCCGTGCACTGCTCGAAGACGTCGGCAGCGGCGACATCACCGCCCAGCTGATCCCTGCCGAGCGGTTGGCCAAGGCCACCGTCATCACCCGCGAGCGCTGCGTGATCGCCGGTACCGCCTGGGTCGACGCGGTGTTCCGCCAGCTCGATCCGCGCGTAGCCGTGCACTGGCGCGTGGTCGACGGTGAGCAGGCTGAAGCCGACCAGGCGCTGTTTCATCTCGAAGGACCGGCGCGCTCGCTGCTCACTGGCGAGCGTTCGGCGTTGAATTTCCTGCAAATGCTCTCAGGCGTGGCGACCCGCGCACGCTTTCTGGCCAACCTGGTCGAAGGCACCCAGGTGCGGCTGCTCGATACCCGCAAGACCCTGCCCGGCCTACGCCTGGCACAGAAATACGCCGTGACCTGCGGCGGTTGCGACAACCACCGCATCGGCCTGTTCGACGCCTTCCTGATCAAGGAGAACCACATTGCAGCCTGTGGCGGCGTGGCCGAAGCCGTCGCAGCCGCACGGCGCATTGCGCCCGGCAAGCCGGTGGAGATCGAGGTGGAAAGCCTGGACGAACTGCATCAGGCGCTGGCAGCGGGCGCAGATATCGTGATGCTCGACGAGCTGAGCCTGGACGAGATGCGTGAAGCCGTGCGCCTGAACGCAGGCAAAGCCAAGCTGGAGGCCAGCGGTGGGGTCAACGAAAGTACGCTGCGGGTGATCGCTGAAACCGGCGTGGACTACATCTCCATCGGCGCGATGACCAAGGATGTGAAGGCGGTGGATCTGTCGATGCGATTGAGCCTGTAACTGCGGCCCGTTCAGGTGGATCGCCGGGCTGCTGTCGTGGCCCAGCGATCGCAAACGCGGCGCGTTGCGCGCCGCGCCTTTTATCAGAACGACGCGTTGGCCAGGCCGTCCAGATAACGCTCCACATCCAGCGCGGCCATGCAGCCGGCACCCGCCGACGTGATGGCCTGACGGTACACATGGTCAGCCACGTCGCCCGCCGCGAACACACCGGCGACATTGGTGGCAGTGGCATTGCCTTCGCGACCGCCGCTGACCACCAGGTAACCATCCTTGAGCGTCAGTTGCCCTTCGAACAGCGACGTGTTCGGGGTATGACCGATGGCGATGAACACGCCATCGACCTTGATCTCGTCGCTGCTGCCATCGTTGTTCTTCAGGCGCGCGCCGGTCACGCCCATGTTGTCGCCGAGCACTTCGTCCAGGGTGGCGTTGAGCTTGAGTTCGATCTTGCCCTCGGCCACACGAGCGTGCAGCTTGTCGATCAGGATCTTCTCGGCGCGGAAGGTATCGCGGCGGTGCACCAGGGTCACTTTGCTGGCGATGTTGGCCAGGTACAGTGCCTCTTCCACCGCGGTGTTGCCGCCACCGACCACGGCGACCGGCTTGTTGCGATAGAAGAAACCGTCGCAGGTCGCGCAGGCCGACACGCCCTTGCCCATGAAGGTTTCTTCCGACGGCAGGCCCAGGTAGCGCGCGCTGGCGCCGGTGGCGACGATCAGCGCGTCGCACGTGTAGGTGCCGCTGTCACCGCGTAGGGTGAACGGCTTGTTGGCCAGGTCGACGGCATTGATGTGATCGAAAACGATCTCGGTCTCGAAGCGTTCCGCGTGCTCCTGCATGCGCTGCATCAGCGCAGGGCCGGTCAGGCCATGGGGGTCGCCCGGCCAGTTGTCCACTTCGGTGGTGGTGGTCAGTTGGCCGCCGGCCTGCATGCCGGTGATCAGCAGCGGCTTGAGGTTGGCACGGGCCGCGTACACCGCAGCACTGTAACCGGCAGGACCGGAACCGAGGATGATGACGCGGGAATGACGAACTTCGGACATGGCGTGCTCCTGTCGAGCCGGCCTGAACAGGCCGACACCGCTGTGCCGGCAAAGCCGGCTGGAAATGAAAAAGGACCTGCGCAGCACTTGGGGAAGGCTACTACGCGCAGGTCCGAAAACCTGGGGGCCACCTCCCACAGAGGGCTCGCGGCGTTTCGTGGCGTAAAGAAAGTGAACGCACTGTAGCGAGGTGGCAAAGAGTAAGGAAATATCCTTCGACAATCCACCTCATAGGCAGGCTCTATGCGCACGCGCCGTCGTTGCCGGTACTGTCGCTCAGCTTTGTTACAGAGGGTGTCGCGTCTTTCGCGGACGCCGCAAACTCGGTAAGGTCAGCGCGTTTTCCCTTCCGTGGAGCCATTCGATGCAAGCCCCCGTCCTGTCCGGCCCGCAGTACCTGCGCGAAGGCCTGAAGCTGGTTCTGAGCCCCAGTCTGCGCCTGTTCGTGCTGCTGCCGCTGGCGATCAACATCCTGCTGTTCGGCGGCCTGATCTACTTCGCCGGCCATCAGTTCAGCCTGTGGGTCGACACACTGATGCCGACCCTGCCCAGTTGGTTGAGCTTTCTCACCTACATTCTCTGGCCACTGTTCGTCGTGCTGGTGGTCCTGATGGTGTTCTTCACCTTCACCCTGCTGGCCAACATCATCGCTGCACCGTTCAACGGCTTCCTGGCCGAGAAGGTCGAGGTGGTGGTACGTGGCGAAGACCACTTCCCGGCGTTCAGTTGGGGCGAGCTGATGGCCATGGTGCCGCGCACGCTTGGCCGCGAGATGCGCAAGCTCGGCTATTTCCTGCCACGGGCCATCGGACTGTTCATCCTGTCGCTGATTCCGGTGGTGAACGTGGTCGCCGCGCCGCTGTGGCTGGTATTCGGTGTGTGGATGATGGCCATCCAGTACATCGACTACCCGGCGGACAACAACAAGATGAGCTGGCAGGACATGCTCGCCTGGCTGCGCCAGAAGCGCTGGCAGAGCCTGGGTTTTGGCGGCATCACCTACCTGGCGCTGTTGGTTCCGGGCGTGAACGTCTTGATGATGCCGGCGGCAGTGGCGGGGGCGACGGTGTTCTGGGTGCGCGAGCGCGATCGCCCACGCTGATCCGTCGCCCGCTCACCAGGGGTAGTGCGGTCAGTGGCTCAACTGATTGGAAAACTGCCCCACCGCGCTGACCACTTGCCGCGCCCCATCCTGAATCTCCACGATCACCTGGCCGGTCTCATCGGCCAGTGTCAGGCCTTGCTCGGCCTGACGCTTGCTGGTGTCGATGATGTCCACCGCCGCCTGGGCCAACTGCTCGTTCTGCTGCACCACGCGGGCGATTTCCTCGGTGGCGCTGCTGGTACGCGAGGCCAGTTGGCGGACCTCGTCGGCGACCACGGCAAAGCCCCTGCCCTGCTCGCCAGCGCGCGCCGCTTCGATTGCCGCGTTGAGCGCCAACAAGTTGGTCTGCCCGGCGATGTCGCTGATGGTCTTGATGATCGAACCGATCACTTTCGACTGCTTGTCCAGCGCCTGAATGCCTTCGGCCGCCTCCTGCATGGAGCGCTCCAGGCCACGCATCACCTCGACGGTCTGGGTCACCACCTCGGTCGCCTTGCGCGCGGCGGCATCGGTGTCCTGGGAGGTGCCGTAGGCCATGTCGGCGGCCCGCGCCACGGCCATCTCCTGATTCACCTGATCGGTGATCACGGTGGCGAACTTGACCACCTTGTACAGCACATCATGGGCATCGATGATCGGGTTGTAAGACGCCTCCAGCCAGACCACCCGCCCGTGGGCGTCGATGCGCTTGAAGCGCTCGACCACGAATTCACCGCGGCGCAGCTTGTCCCAGAATTGCTGGTAGGCCGCCGAATTGGCTTCCTCGGGTTCGCAGAACAGGCGGTGATGCTTGCCGCGGATCTGCTCGAGGCTGTAGCCCATCGCGTGCAGGAAACGGTCGTTGGCAGTGAGCACGATGCCGTCGAGATTGAACTCGATGACTGCCGTGGAGCGCATCAATGCCTTGATCAGGCTTTCGTGCTCACGCGACGTCTTGATGGTACGCGTCAGGTCGCTCGAATGCAGGCTGAAGCACTGGATGCGCCCGTCGGTGCCCTTGACCGGTTGCAGGATCGAGCGCAGCCAAGCCTCCTCACCGTTGCCTCGCAGCAGACGGAAGGCGCCGTTCAGGTGCTCGCCACGGGTGATGGCGGTCTTCATGCGCTGATAGAAATCCAGCGACTTCACATGCTCGGGAACGATGTCCTCGATGTTGCGGCCGATCAGGCGATCGCGGGTGTAGAGCATCTCCTTCTCGAAATTGCCGTTGGCCGACTCGATGCGCCCTTTGGGGTCGAGTTGCAGCACGAGCATTTCGCTGTCGAGGCTGTTCTTGATCTGCTCGATGGATTGCAGCTCCTCGCGCAGTTGCTGGATTTCTTGCTTCAGTTTGCTATTGAACATCACCGCTCTCCCCGAGCGCACGCGCCCGCCAATGGCATCTTCATCGGCGGAGACAAGACAGTCTTGAACCGCCGAAAAACAAATAATTGCGCAGCGGAAAAGTGCCGGAAAACAGGCGTCATAAGGCCATCATTTTTATGTCACATGACGGCAATCAAGCAGGCGGAAAATTTTTCACATGAATACACCGCCGCTACGCGTCACCCTGGTCAGCGAGACCTTTCCACCCGAGATAAACGGCGTGGCCAACACCCTGGGCCGGCTCAGCGATGGCCTGCGTCTGCGGGGGCATCTGGTCGAGGTGGTGCGTCCGCGCCAGGCCGGCGAAATGGCCACCAACGCCGACGATAGCCTGCTGCTGTGCCGTGGCTGGCCGCTGCCGGGCTACCCGGGACTGCAATGGGGCGAAGTGTCGATGCACAAATTGTGGCGGCGCTGGCGGCGGCAGCGTCCGGACGTGCTGTACATCGCCACCGAAGGCCCACTGGGCCTTAGCGCCCTGCGTGCGGCCCGACGCCTGGGCATCGCCGTGGTCAGCGGCTTCCACACCAATTTCCCGCAGTATTCCGGGCAGTACGGCCTGGGCCTGCTGGCCCGCCTGCTCACGCATTACCTGCGCTGGTTCCATCGGCGCACGGCCACCACTCTGGTGCCCAGCGCCAGCCAGCGCCTGGAGCTGGAACGGCGCGGCTTCGAGCGTCTGGCATTGATGGCTCGCGGCGTCGATGGGCAATTGTTCAATCCGGCAAAGCGCGACCAAGCGCTGCGTGATCACTGGGGGTTGGCGGCAGACGATATCGCGGTGCTGCATGTCGGGCGGCTGGCGGCGGAAAAGAACCTGGCCCTGCTGCAACCCTGCCTACGCGCCCTGCAACAGGCCCATCCACAGCGAAACCTGCGCCTGATCGTGGTGGGCGACGGGCCGCAGCGTGCGCAGTTGCAACAGCAGATGCCCGAGGCGATCTTCTGCGGCGCGCAACGCGGCGAAGTGCTGGCTCAGCATTACGCCAGTGGCGACCTGTTCCTGTTTCCCAGCCTGACTGAAACCTTCGGCAACGTGGTGCTTGAAGCGCTGGCCTCGGGCCTGGCGGTGGTCGCCTACGACGAAGCCGCCGCGGCCCAGCATATTCGCCACGGTCATAGCGGCGCGCTGGCCATGCCGGGCGATCAACCGGCGTTCATCGACGCCGCTTGCTGGCTGCTCGAGGACGACGAAACCCTGCGACGCGTGCGCCTCAATGCGCGCCAGCACGCCAGCCGCCAAGGGTGGCAGACGATCGTCGAGCAATTCGAAGGTCATCTGTATGCCGCCTGCGCGGCAAGTACCACCCACGATGCCCGGGCAATCAAGCCGCTGGCGATCAAGCCCGGTTCGACTGCCTCGAACAACTGAGCGTCAGCCTGGTCGGCGCGATCAGCCGAGCGCCTTCTCGATCGCCTGTAGCACGCTTGGCTCGTCCGGCGCGATGCGCGGGGCGAAACGCGCCAGCACACGGCCGTCCTTGCCGACCAGAAACTTCTCGAAATTCCAGGTGATGTCCCCCGGAAATTCGGCGCCCTCGCCCGCCAGTAGCCGGTACAGCGGGTGACGCTCGGGCCCATTGACCTCAAGCTTGGCACTGAGCGGGAAACTGACCCCGTAGTTCAGGCTGCAGAACGCCTGGATCTCCTGCGCCGACCCTGGCTCCTGTCCGGCAAACTGGTTGCAAGGCAAGCCGAGCACAGCGAAGCCCCGATCCTTGAATTGCTGGTACAGCTTCTCCAGTGTCGCGTACTGGGGCGTCAGGCCGCACTTGGAGGCGACGTTCACCACCAGCACGACTTGCCCCTTGAACGGCGCCAGAGGCAAGTCTTCGCCGTCGAGCGACTTCAGCGTCAGGCCGTGAAATGCACTCATGTTGATTTCCCTCTCAGGTGACCGATGGCCGTTGGGGCGAATGGCGCCCACTAAAAAGGCGCTCGACCAAGCCGTATACCCTCCCGTAGGGGCGGGTCGGCTTGCCCGAGCGCCTGACGACTCTCAGAGCTTAGCTGAGAAATCAGTGCTGATGGCCACCTTCGCCGTGCACGTGGCCATGGGCGAGTTCTTCCTCGCTGGCATCACGCACATTGACCACCTTGACCTTGAAGTTCAGGCGCTGGCCGGCCAGCGGGTGGTTGCCATCGACGGTGACGTCGTCGCCGTCGAGGTCACGGATGGTAACGATCTGCATCTGGCCGTCCGGCGCCGAAGCGTGGAACTGCATGCCGACTTCCAGTTGGTCGACGCCTTCGAACATGCTGCGGTTCAGGGTGCTGACCAGCTCGGCCATGTACTCGCCGTAGGCCTCTTCCGGCTCGATGGCAACGGTGAGTTCATCACCAGCCTGCTTGCCTTCCAGCGCCTTTTCCAGGCCCGGAATGATGTTGGCGGCACCGTGCAGGTAGACCAGCGGCGCGCCACCGGCGGAGCTGTCGATGGTCTCCCCGGCGTCGTTGGTCAGGGTATAGTCGATGGAGACTGCCTTGTTGGCGGCGATCAGCATGGGGCAAGACCTTTTGCAAAAGAATGTAGAGCGCACAAGTGTAACGAAGGGTTCGCCCGAATGCGAACGCGCAGCCGAGGGGGAACGCCCCATCAGTCGGATCGTCGGCTTCCAGCAAGACGAGAACGGCCATTGGGTGGTGGCACTTTCCTGCGGCCATACCCAGCACCTGCGCCATCAGCCGCCCTGGCAGAACCGAGCCTGGGTGCTCGACCCAGAGCAGCGCGCCGCCCGTGTCGGCCAGGTCTTCACCTGCGGCTGGTGCGCGAGAGGGGCTGATGGCGCTACCCTTGACCGTTGATTCCTTGCACCGCTCATTCGAGACGCCACGCATGCAGACATTTTTCATCGCACCGACCGACTTCGGGGTCGGCCTGACCTCCATCAGCCTGGGCCTGGTGCGCACGCTCGAGCGCGGCGGGCTCAAGGTCGGGTTCTTCAAGCCGATCGCCCAGCCGCACCCCGGTGACACCGGCCCGGAACGCTCCACCGAACTGGTTGCCCGCACCCACGGCATCAAGCCACCGACGCCGCTGAGCCTGGCTCAGGTCGAACGCATGCTCGGCGACGGCCAGCTCGACGAACTGCTCGAGCAGATCATCCGCCTGTACCAGCAGGCCTGCGTCGGCAATGACGTGGTGGTGGTCGAAGGCATGGTGCCGACTCGCCACGCCAGCTACGCGGCGCGGGTCAACCTGCACTTGGCCAAGAGCCTGGACGCTGAGGTGATCCTGGTATCGGCTCCGGAAAACGAAGTGCTCAGCGAGCTCTCGGGGCGGGTCGAATTGCAGGCGCAGATGTACGGTGGCCCGCGCGACCCGAAAGTACTCGGGGTCATTCTCAACAAGGTGCGCACCGACGAGAGCATGAGCGACTTCGCCACTCGCCTGCGCGAGCATTCGCCGCTGCTGCGCGGCGACGATTTCCGCCTGCTCGGCTGCATTCCCTATCAACCCGAACTGAACGCGCCACGTACTCGTGACGTGGCCGAGCTGCTGGGTGCCCAGGTGCTCAATGCAGGCGACTACGAACAGCGGCGCATGAACAAGATCATCCTCTGCGCGCGCACGGTGGCCAATACCGTACCGCTGCTGACGTCCGGCACCTTGGTGGTGACCCCGGGCGATCGCGACGACATCATCCTCGCGGTGAGCCTGGCGGCGATCAATGGCGTGCCGCTGGCCGGGCTGCTGCTGACCAGCGACAGCAAACCGGACGCGCGCATTCTCGGCCTGTGCCGCGGTGCGCTGCAGGCCGGCCTGCCGATTCTGTCGGTGAGCACCGGCTCCTACGACACCGCCAACCTGCTGAACTCGCTGAACCGGGAAATCCCGGTGGACGATCGCGACCGCGCCGAGTTCATCACCGACTTCGTCGCCAGCCGCCTGGACGCCGCCTGGCTGCACCAGCGCTGCGGCACGCCCCGTGAACTGCGGCTGTCGCCGGCGGTGTTCCGCTATCAGTTGATCCAGCGCGCACAGCAGGCCAACAAGCGCATCGTCCTGCCCGAAGGCGCCGAGCCGTTGCTGGTGCAGGCTGCTGCCATTTGCCAGGCCCGTGGCATCGCCCGCTGCGTCCTGCTGGCCAAGCCCGAAGACGTCGAGGCCGTAGCCCGCGCGCAAGGCATCAGCCTGCCGGCAGACTTGGAAATACTCGATCCCGAGTTGATTCGCGCGCGCTACGTGCAGCCGATGGTCGACCTGCGCAAAAGCAAGAACCTCAATGCGCCGATGGCCGAGCAACAACTGGAAGATCCGGTGGTGATCGGCACCATGATGCTCGCCCTGGACGAGGTCGATGGCCTGGTGTCGGGCCTGGTGCACTCCACGGCCAACACCATTCGCCCGGCCCTGCAACTGATCAAGACCGCGCCCGGCGCCAGCCTGGTGTCCTCGGTGTTCTTCATGCTGTTTCCCGAGCAGGTGCTGGTGTACGGTGACTGCGTGATGAACCCGCACCCCAACGCCAGCGAGCTGGCCGAGATCGCCCGGCAGAGCGCCGAATCGGCGCAGGCCTTCGGTATCGCTCCACGGGTGGCGATGATCAGCTATTCGAGCGATTCGGCGAGCGATGAGGAAGTGGAGAAAGTGCGGGAGGCCACGCGCCTGGCCCAGGATACCGAACAGGGGCTGCTGATCGACGGCCCGCTGCAATACGACGCAGCGGCCAACCCGCAGGTCGCCCGCCAGCTCGCGCCCAACAGCGCGGTGGCCGGGCGCGCGACGGTGTTCGTGTTCCCCGACCTGAACACCGGCAACACCACCCACAAAGCCGTGCAGCGCAGCACGGACGGGGTCAGCCTGGGGCCCATGCTGCAGGGGTTGCGCAAGCCGGTGAACGATTTGCCGCGCGGCGCACAGGTGGATGACATCGTACACACCATCGCCCTGACCGCCATCCAGGCCAGTCAGGTGCGGTGATCAGACATCGGGGCCGCAGTGCGGCCCCTTCCTGGGATCAGGGATACTGCTGGACAGTGCCCTGCTGGCCAGCGCCCTGTTGATCATACTGCTGACCCGGAATCGGCTTGAGGTTGACCTCGACGCGACGGTTCTGCGCACGGCCATTGGCGTCGGCGTTGCTGGCAATCGGCTGGTCCGGGCCCATGCCACGCACGCTCACGCGCGAAGCATCCACGCCTTGGGACGTCAGGTAGGTGCTGACCGCTTGGGCACGACGCTGGGACAGGTCCATGTTGTGCTGGCGGCTGCCGGTGCTGTCGGTGAAGCCGACCACTTCGATGGTGTTCTGGTTGAACTGCTTGAACGAGTTGGCGAGGTTGTTCAGCGGGGTGTAGAAGCTGGGGGCGATGTTCGCCGAGTCGGTGGCGAAGGTGATGTTACCCGGCATGATCAGCTTGATCTGGTCGCCCTGGCGCTGCACCTCGACACCCGTATTGGCCATCTGCGCGCGCAGCTCGGCTTCCTGCTTGTCGGCATAGTAGCCATAGCCGGCGGCGGCGGCGCCCACGGCGGCAGCACCGATCAGCGCGCCCTTGCCACGGTGGTTGTGGTCGATGGCGGCACCGGCCAGCGCACCGGCCAGGGCGCCCAGACCACCATACTTGGCGGTCTTGCTCATCCCGGAACCGTCACCCTGGGCCTGCCCCTGGTTGTCGTAGGGGTTCTGCCCGGCACAGCCGGTCATCAGGGCAGCGGTAGTAGCGACGATAATCAGACGGCGCATGTTGAACATGGACAAGCTCCTGGTGAAGTTCGGAAAGTGCGGCGGATCGCAGGCAGGTTTCTGCTGGGATTGGATCACAGCGAAGCGCAAAGATTCCATGAAATGCCGTTCATAGAGCGGGCGCGACCGGATCTTCGGAACACGCCTACCTTCACTCAGGAAAGCACACTCACCGCAACAGACCACTCAGGGCAAGTACAAGCGGAACAGCCCACCACCCAATGCACCGCCATTGGCCAACTCGATCCGCCCACGCACGCCGTCACGCTCATGCAGCGCGGCGATCCTGGCGGCGAAGTACAGGCCCAGTCCGGTACTGCCGCTGCGCCCATCGATGCCCTGGATGTAATCGTGCTGACGTTCGAGCATGTAGGGCGGGTATCCGGCGCCGTCGTCGTTGACGCTGATCACCAGTTGTTCGCCCTGCTGCTCGACGCCGATCAGCAAGGCATGCCCGGCATGGCGAATGGCGTTGGTCAGCACATTGCCCACCACCGAGGCGACCAGTTCGCGGTCGAAGAAACCCAGCGGGCTTTCGCTGTCGATGCGCCAGGTGGCCAGCAGGTCGCGATGGCGAATGACCTCCTGCTGCTGCGCCAACTGTGCTTCGACGAAGTCCTCGAGCTCGTGATAGTCGGGACAGATGGGCAATTGGTTGATGCCCAATTTGTACAGCCCCAGCATCTGCACCAGCATGCCGTTCAGATGGCGGAACTCATGCTCGATCACCCCTTGTTCGCTCCCGCTGCGCGCCTCTTCGGGCAGGCGCGCCAGCCACTGGTCATGGGCCTGGATCAGCGCCGACAGCGAGTTCTTCATGTCATGGACGGTGGAGGCGATCACCGTGGAGAAGTCCAGCCCCTGCTCATCCTGGCTCATGCCCCGAACACCCGTACATGCAGTTTGCGGTAGCGATCGAAGCGGTTGTCGCTGGCCGGGATGCCGGCCACGCTGTTCAGGCAGTTGCGGCATTCCTGCATGATCGCCTCCGGCGGGCTTTCACCGCCCACGCGCAGCAGCGCCTGGGCGGTGTTAAGCGCGATACTGATGTTTTTCGGCTGCAGCGAGAGTGCCTTGCGGAACATCTCCAAGGCCTCGTTCAATTGACCGCCCTGGTAGCTGCGCACCCCTTGGCGGTTGAGATCGACGGCTTCGGTCACAGCGCCGAGCACGGTGGGGTCGTCAGTGACCTTGGCCACGCTCTGCATCACCTTCGGATCGTCACCATAGGTTTCCACGCAGCCCTTGAGAATGGAGGTGCCGGCCGACGCCTGGCCCAGCGCATTGAGCTGGCTGGCCACGGTCAGCGCCGCATCGACCGAGAAGAATTGGTCCATCTTCTCCAGCCGCTGCATGGCCTGCTCGGTCAGCTTGGCGGCGGTCTCCGCATCACCCGCCTGCTGCAGACTGGCGGCCTTCATCAGGCGCGCCCGCACCTGCAAGCCCTGGTCCTCGGTATTCTCTTTGGCCACTTCGCTGAGCACGCTGTTGATTTCCACGCGGGTGCGCGCATCCAGGCCATTACCGACGTTCTTGTTCATCAGAGCCTGGGCCAGGCCGAGGTTGCTCTCGGCATCCTTGTAGCGCGAGCTCTGCCCCTGACTGACCGCATGTCGGTAAGCCTTGGAGGCGCCTTCGAAGTCCTCGTTGTCCAGCGCCAGCTTGCCCAGCGCCGCCTGACGCCGAACAGCCAAGGGCGACAGGCGCACGGCTTCTTCAAGCATGTTCTGGGCACGCTTGGTCTCACCCTTGGCCACCAGCACCTCGGCCATGCCGTCGTACAAGGCAGGCATGATCGGGAAGGCCTTCAGGGCCTGCTCGTACACGCCCTGGGCCTGGTCCTGCTGACCGCGCTTGTGCAGCAGACTGCCCAGGGCGGCATAGGCCCAGGGCTGTGGGCGGCTGGCCAGGATACTGGTGAGGAACTTCTCCAATTCTTCGAAGCGGTTGAGCTCGCGCAGCGCGTCTGCCCGATAGCGCAGGCACAGCGGGGCGAAGCGCGGATCCTGCTTGCACAACTGCGCACAGGCGGCCAGCACTTCGGCCGGCCGTCCCCGGTCCAGGGCCTGGAGGATCGGCTTGAGCAGCGTCTTGCGCTGCGTCAGTTTCTCCAGGCGCTGGGCCAGTCCCACACGGTTGAACGGTTTGGTCAGGTAAGCATCGGGTTCGTGCTCCAGCGCACTGAGCACAATGGACTGACTGCTCTCGGCCGTGACCATGATGAACACGCACTCATGGCTGATGAGCTTGTCCAGCAGCAGGTCTTCGAGCACTTGCTGGCCATTCTTCTTGCCATCGCCCAGGTGGAAGTCCTGGAGGACGAAGTCGTAGCGCTTCTGCGCGCACATGCGCAGGGCCTGCTCGCCACTGTCGGCGGTGTCCACGTCGCGCACGCCAAGTTCGCGCAGCATCGAGCGCGTGGAGGTACGAAAGTCGGTGTAGTCGTCGACGATCAGAAAGCTTTTTTGCCCGTACTGCAGCATCGACACAACCTGTATTGGGGAATGGGAAATTGACTGCGGCGCTTTGCTGTATCGGCCGTGCGTCGGAAAAGATGAGGCGAGGATGACGCCAGCAGGATAGCTATTAGCCATCATCCTAACGGGCCGCGCGCACCTAGGCCAGCAAGCCCAGCGATTTGGCCCTGGCCACCGCCTGGGTACGCCGCTCCACGCCCAACTTGCTGTTGATGTGACTGGCGTGGGTTTTGACCGTGTGCAAGGAAATGAACAGGCGCTCGCTGATCTGCTGGTTGGAACAGCCCTGGGCGATCAGTTCCAGAACCGCCAATTCGCGACCGCTGAGTGTCTCGCTGGCGACCGCACCCAGAACAGGCGCCTGCGGCAGGCGCGCCAACAGTCCTCGCTGAACGGGGCATGCCGGCAGTTTATCGAGCAGCTCGCGCAGCCAGGCCGGGTGCTCGTCGAGCAGCGCCTGAAAGGGATAGAGCGCACCGCCGCGGGCCGCCAGCAGGGCGTGACCGGCCACCTCGGACGCCTCCTGCCCACGCCCTTGCCCCAATAACACGCTGATCAACTGGCACGCGGCACTGAGCACCAGCATCAAGCCGCCGGTGTCCTGACCTTGTCTCATCAGCGACCGCAGGCGTTGCTCCGCCACATCGGTACGCCCAAGGGTGGCGTCGAGCAACGCCTGTTGCAGGTCGATGTGCAGCGCCAGCAAGGGGTGAAATTCCGGCGCTGCCGCCGCCTGTTCACCGCCGTAGGTCTGCCCCAGGCGTTGCAGCCAGGACTCGGCCAGGTCGGTGCGGCCCTGGGCCTGCCACAGCTCGCATTTGATCAGGGTGATCATCGCCAGGTAGAAGATCGGTGGGACGTCCCAGATATGCATCAGCCGCTCGGCCTCAGCCAGTTCGGCAAAGGCCTCGGTGAATCGACCCTCCCGCCCCTCCAGCGAAGCGATCATACAATGGCCGATCAATACGCTGATATCGCGACAGGCGCGCGCCTCGGCGATCCCGGCGCGCAAGCGCACACGGCCCTGCTCAGGCTGCAGCCGTGAAGCCTGCAGATAGCCTTCGTAGAGCACCAGTCGAGCACGCACCGCATACAGACGCTGGCTCGACAACCCCTGCAGTCGCTTCAAGCCGCTCTGCACCTCGTCCAACGCCCGCAGCACCTGGCCACGGGCATGCAGCACACGGGCGCGGTCGTAGTGCGCCAGCGCTTCGAACAAGGGGTTGCCGACGCGCTGAGCCAACTCCAACGCCTCACGGTTCCAGCCCCGCGCCCGCCAGAAGTCGCCATCGGCAATGGCCAGGTTGGACAACGTCGACAGGCACACCAGGCGCTGCCCATAGCGTTTGCACGGCAGGCTGTGCAGCGCTTCTTCACAGTACGCCAGGGTGCGCTGACGATCTCCGCGACCACGCGCGATGACACCGCTGAGCGCCAGCCACTGGGCAAGCATGGACCTTTGCGCAGTGGCTGACGGCGCCGGCAGAAAACGACTGAGATGGGCTGCCAGCTCCTCGGCGGCATCGAGCTGGCAAGCCAGACCCAGCGCCCAGCTGTACAGCACGATCAACCGCGGCGTGCTGATCAGCAGGCTGTCGGGCAGGTCCATCTTCCAGCGCAGCAACATACCGACGTTCTGCTCGGCCAGCAGTTGCTCCTCGGAAAGGCTCTGCACCAGCTCGGCGGCGGCCTCCAGCGACCCCGCACGCAGCGCCTGCTCCACGGCTTCGTCGAGCAGCCCCTGGCGCTCGAACCAGCGGCAGGCGCGCAGGTGCGAGGCGCTCGAAGGGTCGCTGACCTGCCGGCTGCGCAGCAGGTCGGAGAACAGGTGGTGGTAGCGAAACCAGCGTCCGTGCTCATCCAATGGCACCAGAAATACCTGGTGGGCCTGGAGGTAGCTGAGGATCTGGGCGCTGTCCTGGCGCTCGCGCAGGGCATCGCACAGGTCGCTGCAAAAGCGCTCCTGACACGCGGTGTCGTAGAGAAAGGCCTGAACCTGCGCAGGCAGAATCTCGATCACCTCCTCTAGCAGGTAGTCGCGAATCAGGCCCTGGGCGCCATGCAAGGCCTGGGGCAGTGCCTGTTCTTCGCCTGCCTCGCTGGCCGCCAGTTGCCAGAAGCGCAAGCCGGCGACCCAGCCATCGCTGCGCTGGATCAGGTTGTCCAAGGCTTGCCCGCGCAGACCGGTGGGCTGCCTCCCAATCACCGCCAGGGCCTCGTCAGGGGTCAGGCGCAAGTCCTGTTCGTTGAGTTCGACCAACTGCCGCGACAGACGCAGCCGGGCCAGATGCCAATCCGGCCGCTGACGGCTGGTGACCAGCAGCGTCAAGCCCGACGGCAGATGATTGAGCAGAAATTGCAGGCAGCGGTCGAGCACCGGTCCTTGTGCCAGGTGATAGTCATCCAGCACCAGCAGCAACGGCGTCTCGGCATCGAGGTGCAGGGCCAGTTCGTCAAGCAGGCCGTCCAGCCACGCTTCATAGGCAAACGGCTGATGACGCTGGCGCATGCGCAGCAGACCCATGGCCTGACCGCCGACCGCCGGACAGCACTGCTGCAGGCCTTCGAGCAGGCGCTCGAGAAACCGGCCAGGCTCGGCATCGCGCGCACTCAGACCCAGCCATAGACTGCGCCAGCGCTGCGGCAGACGCTCGCAGAATTCGATCGCCAACGAGCTCTTGCCAAAACCGGCCGGCGCATTCACCAGCAGCAGACGCCCCTGCAACCCGGCCTGCAACCGCTGGCACAGACGGCCACGCAGCACATGCCCCTCCGGTAGCGGTGGGCGAAAGAAACGCCCATCCCGCAGACCCTGGGCCTCGCTGGCGACTCCATGCATGCGGGACAGATCTGTCATGGCCGACTCGTTCGAACAGGAAGGTAACGGCGCGGATGTGCTGCGAGACTAGCGACAATTCACCCGCGTTTGAAGCAGATGAACGCGTTTGCTGGGAAAAAGACTACGACAAAAAGCAACAAGACTCACAGGCATCAGTGAGATCTATGGCGAGTCATAGAACAGCGGGTGCATTACCCAACGCAGTCAGCGAGCAGCCAACCAGACCAACGAAGCGAAACGCCCGCCTTGAGGGGTACGGCGATAGGAGAAGAAGCGGGGGTCGTTAACCGTGCAGAAACCACCGCCATATACGGCAGTGACGCCGCAGGCGGCCAAGCGAATGCGCGCCAGCGCGTAGATATCGGCCACCAGTTTGTCTGGGCGCTGGCCAGGCACAAAGGCACTGGCCGCGTGCGGATGGAGGTCGGTAAACGCATCGCGCACCTCCAGACCGACTTCGAAGGCGTGTGGACCGATTGCCGGCCCGAGCCACACCAGCACCTCCTCAGGCGCCAGCCCCAGGCGCTCGAGGGTGGCTTCCAGCACGCCGCCAGCCAAGCCACGCCAGCCGGCGTGGGCGGCGGCGACACGGGTACCGGCACGGTCGCAGAACAGCACCGGCAGGCAGTCGGCAGTCATCACGCAGCAGGCGATGCCCGGCTGATCGGTCCAACTGGCATCGGCCTGCGCCACGTGAGCGGGGTCGGCGTCGGCCACGTGCGTACCGTGCACTTGCTGGAGCCAGACGGGTTGGGTATCCAGCGTGTCGCGCAGACGCCGACGGTTTTCGGCAACCGCTGCCGGATCGTCACCGACGTGATCGCCCAGATTGAAGGTGGCATAGGGCGGCAGACTGACGCCGCCATCGCGGGTAGTGACGCAAGCGCGAACCGAGGCCGGGGCCGGCCAGTCGGGATTGATCAGCGAGTGCGTCAGCTCACTCATCCGATGAAGCTCTCGCGGTCCTGGTCCAGCAGCGACAGCAGCCACATGAAGTCATCCGGCAGTGGCGACTTCCACTCCATGCGCTC
Organism: Pseudomonas sp. SC11; assembly: GCF_047039205.1. Lineage (NCBI taxonomy): Bacteria > Pseudomonadati > Pseudomonadota > Gammaproteobacteria > Pseudomonadales > Pseudomonadaceae > Pseudomonas > Pseudomonas sp. SC11. Next base: position 4,616,146 of record NZ_CP178183.1, read on the forward strand.
ACCCGTGGCCGGATGGTCCAGCGCCAGGAAGCGCGCATGCAGGGCCTGGCGAGGGAAATGCTTGACCGCCTCGACCATCGCCACACTGGCCGCCGGCGGAATGCGGAAGCGACCGCCGTAAGTCTGGTCGCCCACTAACGGGAAACCGACATGGGCCATGTGCACGCGGATCTGGTGGGTACGCCCGGTTTCCAGCTTGACCCGCACATGGGTGTGCGAGCGGAAGCGCTTGAGCACGCGATAGTGGCTGACCGCCGGTTTGCCACCGTCGGTGACCGCCATACGCTGGCGCATGCCGCCATGACGACCGATGGGGGCGTCGATCTTGCCGCCGGCGGTGACCACGCCGACCACGATGCATTCGTAGATGCGGCTCACCGAGCGCTTCTGCAACTGATCGACCAGGTTGGTCTGCGCCTGCAGGGTCTTGGCCACCACCATCAGACCGGTGGTGTCCTTGTCCAGACGATGAACGATGCCGGCGCGCGGCACGTTGACGATGTCCGGCACGTGGTGCAGCAAGGCGTTGAGCAAGGTGCCACTGGCATGCCCGGCGGCCGGATGAACCACCAGCCCGGCCGGTTTGTTGATCACCAGGATCTGATCGTCTTCATAGACGATGTCCAGCGCAATGTCCTCGGCCTCCCACTCGCCCTGGGCTTCCTGTTCGGCCTCGAGCGCCAGGACCGAGCCACTGTGGACGGTGTCGCGCGGGCGCAGTACCGCACCATCGACGGTCAAGCGACCTTCCTTGATCCACGAAGTCAGGCGCGAACGCGAGTACTCGTCGAACAATTGGGCGGCGACTTGGTCGAGGCGTTGCCCCCCCAGTTCGGACGGGACCTCTGCACTTAATTGAATGATCTCGGACATGCTCGAATCGATGGGCTTACAGCCTTTGGTTTCGGCTGCGTGCTTGTGGTTAAATACGGCTTCTTTTGCCCCGGGGTTCGCCGGGGGCGCTCATCATAACAGGACGGCACCGCCCAAGACAGCGGCCGTCAAAGGACGCAAGCCGCCATGCAAGTGAAACACCTGCTGCTGATCGCCATCCTCGGGCTCACCGCTGCCTGTTCCTCGAACAAGGAAGTCATTGACGAGAACCTCAGCGAAGCCGAGTTGTACCAGCAGGCGCAGGCCGACCTGGACAACCACAGCTTCACCAGCGCCGTGAACAAGCTCAAGGCCCTGGAATCGCGCTACCCGTTCGGCCGTTACGCCGACCAGGCCCAGCTCGAGCTGATCTACGCCAACTACAAGAACACCGAGCCGGAAGCCGCCAAGTCGGCCGCCGAGCGCTTCATTCGCCTGCACCCCCAGCACCCGAACGTCGACTACGCCTACTACCTCAAGGGCCTGACCTCGTTCGACCAGGATCGTGGCCTGCTGGCGCGCTTCCTGCCGCTGGACATGACCAAGCGTGACCCGGGCGCGGCCCGCGACTCCTACAACGAGTTCGCCCAGCTCACCAGCCGTTTCCCCAACAGCCGCTACGCCCCGGACGCCAAGCAGCGCATGATCTACCTGCGCAACCTGCTGGCCTCCTACGAGATCCATGTCGCCGACTACTACCTGAGCCGCGAGGCCTACGTCGCTGCCGCCAACCGTGGCCGCTACGTGGTGGAAAACTTCCAGGAAACCCCTTCCGTGGGCGATGGTCTGGCCGTGATGACCGAGGCCTACCAGAAGATGCACCTGGACGAGTTGGCTGCCACCAGCCTGGAAACCCTCAAGCTCAACTACCCGAATCACCCGAGCCTGGTCGATGGCCAGTTCGTGCCGCAGCAAAAAGACGATGACGACCGCTCCTGGCTGTCCAAGGCCACCCTGGGCTTGATCGAGACCGACACCCCGCTGCCGCCGGGCGAAACCCGCGCCAACCAGGATGTGGTGCGTCAGTTCAAGGACGCCCGTTCGGAAATGCCAGCCGAACTGCTGCCCAAGGACGAGAACGGCGACCCGATCCTGCCAGCAGGACCAAAAGATGCCGACGAAGATCGCTCCTGGTTCAGCTATCTGACCTTCGGTCTGTTCGACTGACCGCTCGCGTAACGACAGAAAGGGAGACTCGCAGGTCTCCCTTTTTTCATGGCCGCAGCCTAGACTGTGGCCTCTTCAATTCACGACAAGCTGGACACCATGGTTCGTCTACTCTTCTGGATCGCCCTGATCGCCGCCGCGTTCTGGCTGTGGCGCAAATTCAAGATCAGCCAGCAATCGCGCCCAGAGCAACGCCTCGAAGATCCCCTGACCATGGTGCGCTGCGCCCATTGCGGCGTGCACTTGCCCAACGACCGGGCGCTGCGCCTGGGCAATGACTGGTACTGCAGCCAGGCGCATCTGGAGCAGGGGCCGCTGAAAAAGCGGTGACGACGTACAACGCACACACATTCGTTTTTCAGATCTTCACTTTACAAGCGATACATCAGCACGTATTTTGAAGATCTGTCTGCAACCAAAAGTTGCAAACATCTCATCTACAATCGCGTTCAAAAAATGCGATCCCATGCAGGTAGCCAAACGCCCAATGAAGTAATTGCAATCTCATACAACGGAGTTTCATCCATGCACGATGCATACGCTTTCATCTCTCCCCTCTTCCCCCTCGCCTCCCACACTTTGTACCTCAGCGCAGACAGGCGCTCGAACTCTTTCGGCCAGCGGCTGATCTCCTGATCTTCGACACCCTATTGTCTTATTCGAACCGACACGTCACCTCATGCAGGCGGTACGCGTTCGACTGAACTATCTGCAATAGGCCCCACGAGATATCCGAACTGCGACATCGTCGCCGTATATTACCGTGCCCGCCTGAAACGCTGACGGCGGACTTGTAAACTAGCGCCTGGAAATTTCATGAATACCAAAGACTTATTGGACGAGTCTGTACGCATCCGCGAAAGTTACGCCCAGCTCCCTTTTCAAGGGTTCTGGACATGGTTAACCGGCAAAGAGTTACGTGGGCGCAAGGCGCTCTGGCAATCATCGCCACTGGAGTGTCTGGCCTGGTCCTGTCTCTGGCTGATAGGGGGCATCGCGACTTCGCTGTTCATTCTGTTGAACGACTATAGCCGCCTGTGGCTCATCCCCTCCGTTATCTTTACTGCGGGGGGTGCTCGTTATATCGTGGCAACCATCATTCATCATGCGGTGCACCACACGCTCTTAAGCAGCCCCCTCAAGAATCGAGTGATATCGGAAGTGCTGTCGACGATCACGATCGTCCAACCCTACGATGTCTATCGACAGTTCCATGTCTTCGAACACCACGGTAGCGATTTTTCCACCACGGGCGACCAAGACTTGGCAGCCATCTATCGCATGGGCCTGACGCCCGGCAAGAGTTTATCCGAACTCAAGATGATTCTGTTTCTGCAGTGCCTAAACCCCGTGTTCCACGTCAAGTTCCTGTTCGGCAGGGTGAAAGCAAACTTTATCGGTGCGCCGATGTATCGAGTTTTGATGAGCCTGATCTGGTTCACCCTGCTCGGACTGTCGCTGTATGTCTTGGGGGGCGAAGTGTTCGGGCTCGCATTCATCTTGCCGATGGTTCTGGTTTATCAAGTCTGCTCGGTACTTCATTTGGTCACCGAACATGTATGGGTCGTTCGTAAAGCCGGCCAGACGGTGAAATCCTCGCATGTAAACAATAGCCTGGGTCGATTCTGCGGTGAACCAACGCCACGGGGCAGCAGTGTGGTCACGCTAACGCCCATGTGGTTGCTATGGCTGGCGCGACACCTGCTGTGGCACCTGCCCTGCAGGATCCTGTTCGTTCAGGGATCGCTGTCTGTACATGACTGGCATCACCGCCACGGCGGCAAACGTAATTGGCCGGACTCCATCCAGGCCCGCGAGATGGAAATCGTCAAGCAAGCCGAAGCCGGCGAGTACTCCTACACCGATATCTGGGGCTTCGACAATGCGCTGCACTATACGCTCGGCGGCATCAGCCAATCGGAAGAAGCCATCGACCTGAGCAACATCCGCTACCGCTTGAACTGACCCTCTGCACACGATAAGGAATTCACATGCCGACCACTCTCGAACGCGCTGCTGCGCAGGACAACCTGTTGAACATCGTAAATGGTTTTCGATTCATTTCAGGAAGCCATTATCTTCAGGACATCAGCCAAGAGCAGTTGCTGGCGTTCCGTCAGTTCTACAACGCTCAAGTCGCCGAAGACCCCTACGCGCCCGGTGTGCGCGACCGAGGGATGCTCAAGATTGTCTTTGACCCTTTCACTCTCGCGCTACGGCTCGCGGACACTCAGAACTACTTCCAATCCTATGGCGCCAACGACTCCGATGGTGGTCGTGTACGCGTGTTTCCAGGCATCTGCCCCTCTCTGATAAACAACAAGACTTTCATCAGCATCCTCGAACAAGACGCCGAACTCATGAGGGTCTATTGCGAACGGCTTGATCGCACCTCCCTGAATCTCAGTGTGCATTTCATTCGCTACAAAGCTGAAGAGGGGGGGGCCTCGTACAGTTCACCGGTATGGCTGCACCTGGACGATGAACCGCTGGTCTTCATCCATCTCGTGGAACTGACCCACAACGCCTTGGGCGCGGACAATGTCATCTCCGGAATGGATAACAAACCCACCAACGTCCTGCGCCTGATAGCGCCTTTCGACACACTGGTGGTAGACACCATGAAAAAGCATGCAGTGACCCCACTGGGCTCATCGGCAGGCACTGCCTACCGTGACGTGATGCTGATTAATCTGGAAGCCGACCTGCAACAAAAATAAGCCGCTGGCTGGAGTAGAAGACCTTGAGTGCAATGACAGACGAGAAGCAAGGGCGCATGGCCATGGTGTTGGCCATGATCATCTCGGGGACCATCGGCTTTTTTGTCGTATCTTCGCAACAGAGCCCATTCAACGTGGTGTTTTTCCGCTGCGCAATAGGTGGATCAGGCCTGATACTTTACTGCTTGTACAAAGGCTTCTATCGTTCGCTACGGATCACTCGGCGGCAGGGTTTATTCCTGCTGCTGGGTGCACTGACGCTCATCTTCAACTGGGTATTTCTGTTTTCTGCCTATACCCTGACCAGTATTGGCATAACGACCATCATCTATCATCTGCAGCCGTTCTTTCTGCTGTTCAGCAGCCTGCTGTTCATGAAGGAGCGGATCAAACGCTCTCACCTGCTCTGGCTCACATTGGCCTTCGTGGGGCTGATTGTCATCGTGCGTCCTGAACAAGCCACCCTTGACCAGCGCTTCTACTTAGGCTGCCTGAGCGCCCTGGCTGCGGCGATCCTCTATGCCGTTACCACGCTGCTGACCCGACAGATTTCAAGCGAGATGCGTCCGGAGGTCATCGCCAGCAGCCATATGGTAATCGGTACGTTGGTTTTCGCATTCCTCGCCGACTTCAGCCTGGTGCCAGTCACAGGTTCGCACTGGGGCGCCATCGTGACGCTGGGCTTGTTCCATACAACATTCATGTATTTGCTGCTCTATACAGCCTTCAAGAAAGCCAGCACTGCAAGTCTGGCCGTCTTCGGCTTTCTCTACCCGCTGGTGGCCCTGGTCGTCGACTACTTTGCATTCGGGCATGTGATAGGCCTGGGCCAGGCATTGGGCGCCGTGCTCATTCTGGCTTCCGGGCTGGCGTACAACCAGAATGTGGTTATTGGCGCTCTGGAACGACGCTCGCAAAACGACGCGCGGGTGTCGATCAAGGTGGGAAGCGAAAAATCATGAGCCGCGATCTTATCAAGCGGATCCTCAACGCCCGTCTTTACGATGTCGCCATCAAGACCCCCCTCCAACAAGCGCCGAAGTTGTCATCCCAGTTGCGTAATCGCATCCTGCTCAAGCGTGAAGACCTGCAACCGGTGTTTTCTTTCAAAATTCGCGGAGCTTACTGCAAACTTGCCCAGCTTGATGACCAGCAGCGCCAGCTGGGCGTGATAACGGCCTCGGCAGGCAATCACGCCCAAGGGCTGGCGCTGGCTGCACAGGCGATGGATTGTCCGGCGATCATCGTGATGCCAGTCACTACGCCAGATATCAAGATCGATGGCGTTCGGGCTCGCGGCGCCCAAGTCGTTCTGCATGGCGATACCTTCAGCGAAGCGCTGTCCCACGCGCTGAGTCAATGCGCTCTGCATGGGCTGACATTCATACATCCCTACGATGATCTCGACGTGATTGCCGGGCAGGGCACTATTGGATTAGAAATCCTGGAGCAATGCACAATGCCCGATGCGATCTTCGTTCCAGTCGGCGGCGGTGGCCTCATTGCGGGTATCGCCGCCTACATCAAGTATGTCAGCCCCCAGACACGCGTCATCGGCGTTGAGCCTGAAGACTCCAACTGCCTGCAACAAGCGCTGCAAGCCGGGCAGCCAGTTCCACTTGCACAAGTTGGTCATTTCGCCGATGGCGTTGCGGTGAGCCAGGTCGGAAAACACACATTCGAGTTATGCCGACGTCATGTGGATCAGGTCATCACGGTAAACGACGACGAGATTTGTGCAGCGATCAAATCCGTGTTCGAAGAAACGCGATCGATTCTAGAGCCTTCTGGGGCATTGGCGGTGGCAGGCATCAAACGCTATGTCCATCAAAGCGGCAGCGTGGGACAGTGCTTGGTGGCCATCAACTCTGGAGCAAATATCAACTTCGACCGCCTGCGCCATGTGGCAGAACGTGCAGAGCTGGGCCAGCAGAGAGAGGCGTTGTGCGCTGTCACGCTTGCCGAACTCAAAGGCAGTTTTTGGTCGTTGTGCGAACTACTCGAGGGCCATCAGCTCACCGAGCTCGGCTACCGCCGTCAGCCGGGTAACCAGGCACAGGTGTTCCTCGGTGTGCAGACTCACCCGTCACAGGCACCGCGCGACAAACTTATCGGTATGCTCGCCAGTTTCGGCTTTCCTGTGCAGGATCTTACCGACAATGAACTGGCCAAGACCCATGTCAGGCACATGATCGGCGGACGCAGCCAAGCATTGCCCGATGAGAGGATAGTGAGCTTCGACTTTCCAGAACGGCCTGGCGCGCTGTTCAGATTTCTCGAACAACTGGACACTCGTTGGGATATTTCCTTGTTCCATTATCGTAATCACGGCGCGGCCCAAGGCCGCGTGCTCATGGGTTTGATAGTGCCGCCTGGGGACGAAGCCAAAATGCGTGAGGTCCTCGACGCGGTGGGCCACCGGTATCAGGATGAAACGGATAATCCTGCTTATCAGCTGTTTCTTGGCATATCGGCAAAAGCGAACCCGGGCGAGACAGTGAATCAGGTGCAATCAGCGGAGTCAGCCACCCTACGTCGGCCTTACCGGCATCTATCCCTCGAGCAAGAGACGGTCAGCTAGATCGAGACGCGCATGCGCGCAGGCACGGCGCGTAGGCTGAGGCATCCAACGAAGGCTGTTGGGCGCTCATCAGGTCGACCAACAGCTTGCACGAGGCCGGAGCAAGCACCAGTCCATTACGATAGTGGCCACAGTTCAGCCATAGCCCTGCATGCCCCGGCACCGGTCCTATGTAGGGAACGCCTTCTGGCGACCCAGGCCGCAGTCCCGCCCAATGCGCCACCACTGGCGCCTGCGCCAACTGCGGCAACAGCTCGATCGCCGATGCCCGCAGACTGTTCAGCGCCACCTCGGTCGGGGTCTTGTCGTAGCCTTCGTGCTCCAGGGTGCTGCCCACCAGAATGTGCCCATCCCGACGCGGGATCGCATACCGCCCTTTGGCCAGCACCATGCTCGGCAGAAAATCGGCGGCGCACTTGAACAGGATCATCTGCCCTTTAACCGGCTCGACTGGCAGCTCCAGACCCAGCGTGCGCAACAAGTCGCCGCTCCAGGCGCCAGCGCTGAGTACGACCTCGTCGGCACTGAGCACACCCTCCTGCGTGACCACACCGCTGATGCGCTCGTGCGTGCGCACAAAGCCGCTGATCTGGCAGTGCTCGCGCAAGCTCACATTCGGCAGCGCCAGCAATGCTGCTTTCAGCGACTTCACCAAGCGGGGATTACGCACATTGGCCACCCCAGGCATATACAGGGCTCGCTCGTAGCCAGGACCCAGCGCCGATACCGCCGCATAAGCGGCCGAAATGGGCACCTCACTCAGCGGCCGCTGCTCACGCGCTGCCCAGGCCAAGGCCTGACCCTGGTCCTCCAGGTCGAGCCAGTACAATCCAGTGGTGTGAACCTGCGGGTCGATACCCGTACTGGCGAACAGATGGTCTCCCAACTGCGGATAGAAATCCTGCGACCAGTGCGCCAGCGCAGTCACTGCCGGGCTGTAGCGCCAAGGGTACAACGGCGAGACGATGCCCCCTCCTGCCCAGGACGACTCACGCCCCACGGCCCCCTGATCGCACACCACCACCTGCTCGACGTTCGCCGCCAAGTTGTAGGCCGTCAGCAGGCCGATCACACCACCACCGACAATTACTACGCGCTTGCTCATCTGTCGTTCCACTGCCTGAAGAAAAATGCCTCACCAGCACGCTGTCGCGTCCTGAGCACCGGGGTTGTCGCGCACGCCTGCCTGATCGAGAAGATAATCACCGCAACGATCATCGGCCATCAGTCCACCGGGTAGACGTACGGCCAGCAAACGATAGCGGTCCGCCTCTCGCCAGGCGTGCAGGCGATAGAACCGGCTGCCTTCTGGCAGCGTCGTGTGCAACGGGTCGTTGCCGGCATACTGGCCGGTGCGCGCATGATGATACTCCAGGCGCTGGGCGGCATCGTGCAACAGACCGACCACCTCACTACGAGCTGCACGCCGGAGAGGATCGCTGTAGCTGGGATAGGCGACGCCCGCCAGGATGCCGAGCGCTGCCAGCACAAGCAACAGCTCCATTAGACTAAGGCCGCGCTGCATCGCTGCTCTCCCTGAAACGCTGGCGCCAGACGATACGCTGTGGCGGGTGGGCCTCGACGCTGTCCTGCGCATAGATCGCCTCGATCACTTGACGCGCACGCGCCTCGCGACTCACAGCGGTGACACGGTACAGCGTCACAGGCGTACCCTGCGGCACGTGTACCGCTCGGGTCGTGACGCCAAGACGCTGCACGAGAAAGAAGCCGTGCTCGCTGGCTTGCCAATCCCCCTGATCAGCGATCAGATTGTGAGGATCGGCAGGCGGCACACAGGCGCTGCACGCTTGCAGCGGTGTGTGTGCAAGCGCTTGGGCACCGGCCAGCAGACTCGCCTCCGCCTGCTCCAGCGCGCGGGCGGACGCCAGCACATTGCCGGCCAACGTGGACTGCAGCAAGGCTTCTCGCAGTGCTGAGGTTGCGAACAGTCCAAGCAACAGGCTCGACATCAGCGCCAGCAGCAGCACCATGCCTCGCTGACGACTCATGACGGGGGCAACCGATTGCGCAGGGCCACACTCAGGGCATAGGTGCGCTCCACCTGCCCCTCCAAGTCGCCCAGGATCAGCTGTAAATCGAGCCGTGTGCCCTGCTCGGCCTCAACGCGCATCACCCGGAAATCACGCACGTTGTCGATCAGCGACGCATTGAATCCGCCGCTGGCAAGCATCAGGCTGCCGCCCTGGAGCCTATAGGTATGGCGGCGCAAGCCGATCGACAGCGGTGCACCAGGGAGCGAGTGACGCTTTCCATGCACCTGCGCCCATTCCAGGCAATCGGTGTGCAAGGTCCAGTCCGGTGAGCCCGCCGCACCGGACAACTCGGCCGTGACGAGACTGAGCCTGGCCAGGCGGCCATCGCTGAGGTGCTCGATCTGCAAGGGCTGGGCGAACGCCTGCCGCGCGCCGGCATCGTGAAACTCGACGGCCTCCGGGGACAGACAGCCAAAGCTTGCAGTCATGCGAATGTCCAGAGCCAGCCGTTGCAGCACCAGCATGGCATCCTCCTGCAGGCGCGCCAGAGCGCCTTGCACCCGCCACAGCTGCTGGCCCGAGAACAGCACCTGGCCCGCTGCGGCCAGTACCATCAAACCCAACGCCAGTGCCAGCAGAGCCTCCATGAGCCCGAAGCCGCGCTGCCGGGCGCTCATGGCAAGACCCAACCCTGCAACTGGATGGTCTGAGGCTGGGCACCGCGCGCATCCTGCCAGCAGGTTTCCAGACGCAGCCACTGACCCGCTACCACCGCCTGCCCCCGACCGGAACTTCCCAACAGCGCCTCCAGGCGCGCTCGCCAGTCATGCAACGCGGCGGGCTGAAACCGCCCGGCACTACGCGTCTGCTCGATGAGGCTCTGCCCCAAGTGCACCACCTGGGCATCACGCCGTGCGCCCTCGGCCGCGTGCAGCGCGCGCATCTGCAGCGACGCCGAGGTGAACAGCCCCACCCCCAGTACCAGTACCGCCACCACCACCTCCAGCAAGGTCATGCCCTGCTCCCTGAGCTTCATCATTCGCCTCCTGCGAAATTTCCCGCCTGACGTGATCGGTTCGGCCGACTGGACCTCCTGGCCCCAGACCTCGAAGCTACAGAGAAGCACTTCCAGGGAGGAATGCACGATGCGGCAACAGGGAGTAACACTGATGCAACTGCTGGGCGTCCTGGCCCTGCTCGGTGTTCTGACACAGCTCGGCGCGCCGGCCTACGCCGACTGGCGCGAACGCGTCTATCAGGCTGCCGTCGCACGGGAGTTGGCACAGAGCCTGCGCAGCGCCCGCAGCCAGGCACTGCTGCACAGCCAGGCCATGGTTGTGCGACCTATCGAGCAAGAGTGGGGACGGGGGTGGCGCGCAGTGCTGGAAGCCAGCGGGCAGGTGGTGCGTGAACACCGATTGCGGCGTCAGTCGAACATCGCCGCCAACCTGGCCGAAGTGAGGTTCGATGCCCTGGGGATACCGAGGCGCGACAACGGCGCTTTCGTCGGGGGAACGTTGCAGATCTGCACAGAGGCTCGAGGCCTCAGCCAGCACCGTGTGGTACTGGCGCCCAGCGGGCGTGTCAGTGTGCGCAGCGAGGCAATGCAGACCCCCCGCTGCCCAGAGCCCTGATCAGATCAGAGTACGCACGCGCAGTTCTTTGGGCATGGAGAAGGTGATGTTCTCCTCGCGCCCATCGAGTTCCTCGGCGCCACTCGCGCCCCAGGCCCTGAGCTGATCGATCACGCCACGCACCAGCACTTCGGGCGCCGATGCACCAGCGGTGATGCCGATTCGCTGAACACCGTCGAACCAGCTGCGCTGCAGGTCCTCGGCGCCGTCGATCAGATAAGCTGGCGTGCTCATGCGCTCGGCCAGCTCACGCAGGCGATTGGAGTTGGAACTGTTCGGGCTGCCGACCACCAGCACCACATCGCACTCGTCGGCCAGTTGCTTGACGGCATCCTGGCGATTCTGGGTGGCATAGCAGATATCGTCCTTGCGCGGCCCGCCGATGTTCGGAAAGCGTGCTCGCAAGGCGTCGATGACGCGACTGGTGTCATCCATCGACAAGGTGGTCTGGGTAACGAACGCCAGATGCTCCGGGTCGCGCACCTGCAAGGTGGCGACATCCTTCTCGTCCTCGACCAGGTAGATCGCACCGCCATTGCTGGCATCGTACTGACCCATGGTGCCTTCGACTTCCGGGTGCCCGGCATGGCCGATGAGAATGCACTCACGGCCATCACGGCTGTACTTGGCCACCTCGATGTGCACCTTGGTCACCAACGGACAAGTGGCATCGAATACCTTCAGTCCGCGCCCCGCCGCCTCTTGACGCACAGCCTGGGACACGCCATGGGCGCTGAAGATGACGATGACATCGTCTGGCACCTGGTCCAGTTCTTCGACGAACACCGCACCACGGTTACGCAGGTCTTCCACCACGAACTTGTTGTGCACCACTTCATGACGCACATAGATCGGCGGACCGAAGACTTCCAGCGCACGGTTGACGATCTCGATCGCCCGGTCAACGCCCGCGCAAAAGCCGCGCGGGTTGGCGAGTTTGATTTGCATGCTCGGCTCCAGACTCACAGGGCCTTCACGTCGAGGATCTTGACCTCGAAGCTCAAGGTCTTGCCAGCCAGCGGATGGTTGAAATCGATGGTCACCTGGTTATCGTCGAAGGCTTTGACCACGCCCGGAAGCTCGGTGTTGGCAGCATCGTTGAAAATCACCAGCAGACCGTCGGACAGTTCCATACCTTCGAATTGCGTACGCGGCATCACCTGGACGTTCTGTGGATTCGGCTGACCGAAGGCGTTTTCCGGGGCAATGCTCAAGGTGCGCTCGTCCCCGGCCTTGAAGCCGAACAGCGCATTCTCGAAGCCCGGCAACAGGTTGCCATCACCTACCTTGAACGTGGCCGGCGCCTTGTCGAACGTACTGTCGACAGTGTCGCCGTTTTCCAGATGCAACGCGAAGTGCAGGGTGACTTCGGTGTTCTGGCCGATACGGGTGTCAGTCATGTACGGCCTCCTCGGACTTCTTGCTCTTGAACATGTCCAGCGCCAACATCACCGCACCCACCGTAATTGCGCTGTCGGCCAGGTTGAAGGCGGGGAAATAGTGCGTATTGCGCCAGTGGACCAGGATGAAGTCGACCACATGGCCAAGCACTACCCGGTCCCACAGGTTGCCGATGGCGCCGCCCAGTACCAAGGCCAGCGCGACAGCCAGCCAGGTCTCGTTGCGCCCCAGGCGCTTGAGCCAGACCACCAGCACGGCGCTGACCACGACCGCAATCAGCGCGAACAGCCAGCGCTGCCAGCCAGAGCTATCGGCCAGGAAACTGAAGGCCGCGCCTGTGTTGTAGGCCAGCGTCCAGCTGAAGTAGTCGGGAATCACCACGATCTGCTGGTACATGGTCAGGGCGTTGTCGAAGTACAGCTTGGTGGCCTGGTCGAGGACCAGGACCAGCAAGCTCAGCCACAGCCAGGCCAGCCGGCCGAAGCGCCCTGCGGCAGGATTAGGCATAGTGGCGCACCTCGCCCTTGCCGCTGATGTTGTCGACGCAACGCCCGCAGATCTCCGGGTGCTCCGGATGGCTGCCGACGTCGGCGCGGAAGTGCCAGCAACGACCGCACTTGGCGTGACCGGACTTGACCACCTTGAGCTTCAGGCCCTCCACCTCGGTTGCCACCGCCTCGGCCGGGGCCTGGGCGAATGGGGCCAAACTGGCGGCCGACGTGATGAGCACGAAGCGCAGTTCATCGCCCAGCTTGGCCAGGTCGGCGCTCAGGCCCTCTTCAGCGAACAGGCTCACTTCGGCCTGCAGGTTGCCGCCGATGACCTTGGCCGTGCGCTGATTCTCCAGCTCTTTGTTGACCGCCGCCTTGACCGCCATGATGCGGTCCCAGTACGCGCGGTCCAACTCACTGTCCTGCGGCAGCTCGGTCAGGCCCTGATACCACTCGTTGAGCATCACCGATTCATTGCGCTCACCGGGCAGGTACTGCCAGATCTCGTCGGCGGTGAAGGACAGGATCGGCGCAATCCAGCGCACCAGGGCCTCGCTGATGTGGTACAGCGCGGTCTGGCAGGAGCGGCGGGCGACGCTGTTGGCCCCAGTGGTGTACTGACGGTCCTTGATGATGTCGAGGTAGAAGCCGCCCAACTCCTGCACGCAGAAGTTGTGCACCTTGGAATAGACGTTCCAGAAGCGATACTCGCCGTAGTGCTCCTGCAGCTCGCGTTGCAGCAGCAACGTGCGGTCGACCGCCCAGCGGTCGAGCGCCAGCATGTCTTCGGCCGGCAGCAGATCGCGGGCCGGGTCGAAACCGGACAGGTTGGAAAGCAGGAAGCGTGCAGTGTTGCGGATGCGCCGGTAGGCATCGGCGCTGCGCTGCAGGATCTGCTCGGAAACGGCCATCTCGCCAGAGTAGTCGGTCGCGGCCACCCAAAGACGCAGGATATCGGCGCCCAGGGAGTTGTTGACCTTTTCAGGCTCAATGGTGTTGCCCAGCGACTTGGACATCTTGCGGCCGTTCTCGTCGACGGTGAAGCCGTGGGTCAGCAGCTCGCGGTAGGGGGCATGACCATCGATGGCGCAGCCGGTGAGCAACGAGGAATGGAACCAGCCGCGGTGCTGGTCGGAGCCTTCCAGATACAGGTCGGCGCGAGGCCCCGTGGCATGACCGATGTCATGCGAGCCGCGCAGCACGTGCCAATGAGTGGTGCCAGAGTCGAACCAGACGTCCAGGGTGTCGGCGATCTTCTCGTACTGCGCGGCCTCATCACCCAGCAGTTCGGCAGCGTCGAGCTTGAACCAGGCTTCGATACCCTGCTGCTCGACGCGCTTGGCTACCGCCTCCATCAATTCGACGGTGCGCGGGTGCAGTTCACCAGTCTGTTTGTCGAGGAAGAACGGGATTGGCACGCCCCAGTTACGTTGACGCGAGATGCACCAGTCCGGACGGGTGGCGATCATCGCATGCAGGCGCGCCTGGCCCCACGCTGGGACGAACTGGGTGTCCTCGATGGCCTTGAGCGCGCGCTCACGCAGGTTCTCACCGCTGGCAGGCTGCTTGTCCATGCCGACGAACCATTGCGCCGTGGCGCGATAGATCAGCGGGGATTTGTGGCGCCAGCAATGCATGTAGCTGTGGGTGATGATTTCGGTGTGCAGCAGCGCGTCGACTTCCTGCAGCTTCTCGACGATGGCCGACCCCACCTTGAAGATGAACTGGCCACCGAAGAATTCCAGTGAAGGCGCGTACACGCCGTTGCTTTGCACAGGCGTGAGAATTTCATCGTTTTGCATGCCGTAGCGCTTGCAGGTGATGAAGTCGTCCTCACCATAGGACGGCGCAGTATGGACGATACCAGTGCCTGCGCTGAGCTCGACGTAGTCGGCCAGATAGATCGGCGAGTTACGGTCGTAGAAGGGATGACGGAAGTTGATCAGTTCCAGGGCCGCACCTGGCGTACGCGCGATGATCTGACCCTCACGGCCGTAACGATCGAGACAGGCAGCCACCAGCTCCTCAGCCAGCACGAGCAGGCGGTCGCCCACATCCACCAAGGCGTAGCTGAAATCGGCATGGACACTCAACGCCTGGTTGGCAGGAATCGTCCAGGCAGTAGTGGTCCAGATCACGATGGAAGCAGGCTTGGGCAGCGTGTCCATGCCGAACGCTGCAGCCAGCTTGCCGGTGTCGGAAGGGCTGATGGGGAAAGCGACGTCCAGCGTCTGGGATTTTTTGTCCGCATACTCGACCTCGGCTTCAGCCAATGCCGAGCCGCAATCGAAGCACCAGTTCACTGGCTTGAGGCCCTTGAACACGAACCCTTGCTTGACCATCTCGGCCAGCGCGCGGATTTCACCGGCCTCGTTGGCGAAGTCCATGGTCTTGTAGGGATTGTCCCAGTCGCCCAGCACACCCAGGCGAATGAATTCGGCCTTCTGCCCTTCGATCTGCTCGGCGGCGTAAGCGCGGCACAATTCGCGGGTCTGGTCGGGGCTCAGGTGCTTGCCGTGGGTGACCTCGATCTTGTGCTCGATCGGCAGGCCGTGGCAGTCCCAGCCCGGAACATACGGCGCGTCGAAGCCGGACAGGGTCTTCGAACGCACGATCATGTCCTTCAGTATCTTGTTCAGTGCATGACCGATGTGGATCTTGCCGTTGGCATAGGGCGGGCCGTCGTGCAGGACGAACTTCGGACGGTCCTTGCCAATCTCGCGCAACTTCCGGTACAGGCCAATGCTGTCCCAGCGCTGCAGGATCTGCGGTTCGCGCTGAGGCAGGCCGGCCTTCATGGGGAAGGCGGTGTCCGGGAGGTTAAGCGTGGCTTTGTAGTCGGTCATTTCAGGCTCTTGGTTAGCGGTTGAGCGTGCCAGTGGGCACGTGCGGCGGCGATGTCCGCGTCGATCGCCGACTTCAGCGCCTCCAGGGAGGCGAATCGCTGCTCCTCGCGCAGCTTGTGGTGGAATTCTACCGTCAGGCGCCGGCCATACAGGTCGCCGGCGTAATCCAGCAGATGAATCTCCAGGTGGGGACGGCCATCACCGGCGACGGTGGGTCGAACCCCGATATTGGCGATGCCTGGCCAAACCTTGCCGTCGATCTCGGCGCTGGTCAGGTACACGCCGGACAACGGTATGCGGCGACGCTTGAGCTGGACGTTGGCGGTCGGCGTGCCCAGCTGGCGAGCCAGTTTCTGGCCGTGCAGGACGCGTCCGCTGATGGTGTAGGGACGGCCCAGCAGGTGCGCAGCCAAGGCGAAGTCAGCATTGGCCAAGGCCGTGCGTACTTGCGTGCTGCTGACCCGCAGACCGTCCTGAACAACGGTTTGCGCGGCCTCGACGGTAAATCCATGGCGCTTGCCAGCCTCGACCAGAAAGGCGAAGTCGCCGGCGCGATCGCAGCCGAAGCGGAAATCGTCGCCCACTTCGAGATGACGCACACCGAGGCCGTCGACCAGGATCGTCTCGACGAACTGCTCGGCACTCAGCTCGCTCAAGCGCTGGTTGAAGGCCATGCACAGCACTCGGTCGATGCCCTCGGCGGCCAGCAACTCGACCTTGTCGCGCAGACGCGCCAGGCGGGCCGGCGCGGTATCCGGCGCGAAGTACTCGCGCGGCTGGGGCTCGAAGATCACCACGCACGTCGGCAGCCCGAGCGCTTGTCCGCGCTCGCGCAGGCGCGCCAGGATGGCCTGGTGGCCCCGGTGCACTCCGTCGAAGTTGCCAATGGTGGCGACACAGCCCCGGTACTCGGGGCGCAGGTTGTGAAGACCTCGAACCAGCTGCATAACGCGCTTCTTGCTCATAAAGTGGTCGATTATAACCACACCAGGGCGCTGGTGACAGGCAGCAACGCCTTGGTGGGCCATGGAGTTGGAAAAATCGACGCCAGGGCGACGGAGGGCCTCAGTGCAGCGCCTTGCGGGCAAAATGCCGTGGCCGGAAGCCGCACAGCAGCAGGCAGCCGAAGTAAGTCACCACGCCAGCGACGATCAACGCCCCCAGGCGCAGGAAGCGCGCGAGCATGTTGCCCTGCTCCCAGGCCGGCATAACGTGCATGCCCAGCAACAGTACCGCCGACATCAGCGTCACCGCCAGCACCAGTTTGGCGAGGAACAGCATCCAGCCAGGCTGTGGCTGGAACAACTGATGGCTGCGCAGCTTCCAGAACAGCAGTCCGGCATTCAGGCACGCGCCCAGACTGATGGCCAGGGCCAGGCCCGCATGCTGCAGCGGGCCGACCAGCGCCAGGTTGAACAACTGGGTGCAGACCAGCGTGAAGATCGCGATCCTGACCGGGGTGCGAATGTTCTGCTGGGCATAGAAACCTGGAGCCAGCACCTTGACCAGAATGATCGCCAGCAGTCCCACGGAGTAGGCGATCAGTGCTCTCTGGGTCATCGCGGCATCGGTCGCGGTGAACTTGCCATACTGGAACAGCGCTACCGTCAGGGGTTCGGCGAGGATCGCCAGGGCCAGGGTGCAGGGCAATACCAGCAGGAAGCACAGGCGCAGGCCCCAATCGAGAATTCGCGAGTACTCTTCACGATCCCGATTGGCGTAGGTCTTGGCCAGCGTAGGCAGCAGAATGGTTCCCAGCGCCACGCCCAGCACCCCCGAGGGTAACTCCATGAGACGGTCGGCGTAGTACATCCAGGACACCGACCCGGCGACCAGGAACGAGGCGAAGATGGTGTTGATGATCAAAGAAATCTGGCTCACCGACACCCCAAGGATTGCCGGCAGCATTTGCTTGAGCACGCGCCATACACCTGTATCGCGCAAATTCAGGCGCGGCAGTACGAGCATGCCGATTTTCTTCAACGCGGGCAGTTGGTAGAGCAACTGCGCAAGGCCGCCGGCCAGCACACCCCAGGCCAACGCCATGATCGGCGGGTCGAAATAAGGCGTGAGAAACACGGCGAAGCCGATCATCGCCACGTTCAACAGCGTGGGCGTGAACGCCGGTACCGTGAAGCGGTTCCAGGTGTTGAGAATCGCCCCTACCAGGGACGACAGCGAGATCAGCAATATATAAGGAAAGGTCACTCGCAGCAGCGCAGTGGTGAGCGCGTACTTCTCGGTACTGTCGACGAAACCTGGCGCGGTGACCCACACCACCCAGGGCGCAGCCAGTATCCCCAGTGCCGTGACCAACGCCAGCACCAATGTCAGCAGGCCGCTGACGTAAGCGATGAAAGTTCGCGTCGCCTCCTCGCCTTGTTGGGATTTGTACTCGGCCAGAATAGGCACGAATGCTTGGGAAAACGCGCCTTCGGCAAAAATACGTCGCAACAGATTGGGCAGTTTGAAGGCGATGAAGAAGGCGTCGGTGGCCACGCCAGCGCCGAAAATGCGCGCCAGTATGGTGTCGCGCACAAAGCCGAGCACCCGGGAAATCATGGTGATCGAACTGACTGCAGCCAGGGATTTGAGCAGGTTCATCGAAAAGTTTTACGCCTGAGACTTGAGAGCGCTGCCAGATGGCGCTGGAGTATGCGATAATCCCGCTTCTCTGCAGGGGTGCAATAAACTTCCGAGTTTACAGGTCGTTGCGCAGAAAGGAATCTCTCCTTCCGCGCTCGCATGCCACTCGGCAGATCCTTGCAACTGGCCTTGACATCCGTCCGAGTCATCGGCATGATTCGCGGCCTTATTTGTTTGCTATTTACCCAAAAGTCTTTCGAGGAGCTCGACGGTGGCCAACACACCTTCCGCCAAGAAACGTGCAAAACAGGCTGAGAAGCGTCGCAGCCACAACGCCAGCCTGCGTTCCATGGTCCGTACCTACATCAAGAACGTAGTCAAGGCCATCGACGCTAAAGACGCCGAAAAAGCGCAAGCTGCCTACACTCTGGCTGTGCCTGTCATCGACCGTATGGCCGACAAAGGCATCATCCACAAGAACAAGGCTGCTCGCCACAAAGGCCGTCTGAATGGCCACATCAAGGCGCTGAAAGAAGCTGCAGCTGCCTAAGCGACGCGCTTGAACAAAAAAACCGACCTTAGGGTCGGTTTTTTGTTGTCTGAAATTTGAGCATGCCTTGTAGTCAACGTGCGTTCACAAGAACGGGCTGCGCTTGGCAGCCCGGCAGTTGTTCTATTTGCCCAGCGGAATCTTGGGCGCCCACACTAACCAGGCGTCGTCTGGCTTGTCGAACAGCGGGAAAGTCTGCTGCGCACGTGCAGGATTGCCCATCTGCTCCCCGTCTGGCGTCGCGAAGGCGATACCACCGTCAATGAGAGTTTCCAACGATTCGGTACGCACTGTGGCGCCCTTGAACAGGCCCCAGTCGAAACCAAAGCCGCTGCTGTTCCAGAAACGACTACCGCCGCGCACCAAGGCCGCATAACGAGGCTCGATGAGTATGTGGATCAACACACGATCGGCACTCTGGCCCAGCTCATAGCCGGTGACCTTGCCTACTTGCACCTCTCGATAAGTGACCGGTACGCCAGGCTTGATGGAGCCGCGCCTCGGTGCGCTAAGTGTCAGCGGCAGGCCAAGTTCAGGACCTTTCACTTCAGGGGCCTCGCTCAAGGCGATGAAATCGCGCTGCGGCCCTCGATTGTTCGAGGCAGGCTGCACCTCCAGGTACTGCCCACTGACCAAGGTATCCAGGTTCTCGGTGCGAACCAGCCCGAGCGCCGGCTTCACCACCCAGAATTGAGTCCCTACACGAGCGATACGGTCTGCCGACTCGGTAATCCGCGCACGCAGCAGCACAGCCTGCAGGTCGGCAGTGAGGTCGACGCTTTCGAGGCTGCCGACTTCAAGACCACGGAAGCGGATCGGCGTACCGGGCTTCAGACCATCGGCGCGATCCACGCGAATGGTAATCAGGCTGCCAGCTCGATTGGCGGCCTCCTCGTTCTCCAGCAGACGGAAGCGCGGGATATGCCGTTTCAAAGGCACGTTTGGCTCCGGCGTATCGAATGCGATCCCGCCAGCCATCAGCGTTTGCAGCGACTCACTCTTGATCTTGATACCCGATAGACCGCCGGTGAGCGTGATGCCGCTGGCATTCCAGAAACGTGTAGAACCATTGACCAGATTGGCGTACTCCTTCTCGATATGAACGCCAATCAGAATACGCTTGCTGTTGCGAGCGAACTGATAGCTCTGCACGCTGCCGACCCGGACCTGACGGTAGGTCACCGGACTGCCCACTTCCAGCGAACCTAGCGTATCGGCGAACAGCACCAAGTGCAGGCCGGGTGCCTTGAGATCGAGTGGCGGCGCCTTGGGGCGGGCTTCAAACTCGCGCTGCGGACGCGCCCCTTTCTCGCCCGGCCGAATGGCGATGTAGTTACCTTTGACCAGCGCCTCGATACCGGTGATACCGGCCAGGGAAATGGACGGTTTGACCACCCAGAACTGCGTACCCTCGACCAGGTAGTCCTCGGCCAGCGGATCGAGCGTCAGTTCTGCCATTGCACCGGTGAGGTCGTCGTCGATCTTCAGGGTCTTCATCGAGCCGACCTGAATCCCCTTGTACATCACAGGCGTACGGCCAGCCTGCAAACCGTCATAGTCGGTCAGGTGCACCTTGACCCGGATACCGGCTTGGGCAGCATCGAAATCTTCGTACAGCCGGAACGGGAGATTCGGGTCGGTGGGCGGGCTGTCCTTGCGATGCTCAGGCGTGGCGAAGGCGATACCGCCGGCGATGATGCTCGACAGCGACTCACTGCGCACCTTCACGCCGGACAGGTTGGCGTCGATGCTGATACCGCTGGCATTCCAGAAGCGCGTGTGTTTGCGCACCAGGTTCGCGTATTCAGGCTCGATGAACAGCTTGATCTCGACCGTATCGTGATCATCGGACAGTTTGTAGCTCTTCACCTTGCCGACTTGAATCTGTTTATAGAACACCGGACTGTCACGGTTCAGCGACCCCAGACGGTCAGCCTTGAGGGTCAGGTGCAAGCCTGGCTCCTTATCGGACAGCGGCGGCGCCTCGGCCAAGGCCTTGAACCGCTTGGTAGGCTCACCCTGTCCCGGATCGACTGCAATGTAGTTGCCGGAGACCAGCGTTTCGAGTCCCGATATGCCAGCAAGGCTCACGCTCGGTTTGACCAGCCAAAAGCGCGTGCCTGTGGTCAGGTGTACTTCGGCTGCCTTATTCATCTCGATGGTCGCGATCACGCCTTTATTGCTGCCTTCGGCATCCAGCACCAATGACTTGACCTTACCGACCGACATCCCTTTGAAGATGACCTCAGTCTTGTTGGCGACGATCCCCTCACCCGTTTCGAAGCGCACCTGGATCTCCACACCTGCCTCACGATAAGCCTGCCAGGCAAGCCAACCGCCGATAAGTAGCGCAATCAAGGGAAGGATCCAGATGGCCGACCAATTGGAAGCTGGGCGGGTTTTTGCCGTTGGCAGATCACTCATGGTCGTCATCCGACTCCGTGTTGTCCCAGATCAGTCGGGGATCGAAAGTTAAGGCAGCAAGCATCGTCAAAATCACCACGGCAGCGAAAGCAACGGCGCCGAGATTGGGTTCGACACTGGCAATACGGCCGAATTTCACCACGGCCACCAAGATGGCGATGACGAAGATATCCAGCATCGACCAGCGACCGATGAACTCAATGAACCGGTACATCAAAATCCGCTGCCGTGCGGAAAGAGGCTGGTGGCGCTGAACCGAGTACAGCAACAGCCCTATACCGATCAGCTTGAAGGTAGGCACCAGAATACTGGCGGTGAAGACCACGGCGGCAATCGGCAACATGCCATGCTTCATCAATGTAATGACCCCGGACATGATGGTGTCCGGACTGCCCTGCCCCAGTGTGCTGACGGTCATGATCGGCAGCAGATTGGCCGGAATGTAGAGAATCATCGCCGTGATGAGCAAAGCCCAGGTATAGACGATGCTGTTAGGGCGCCGGGCATGCACCACAGCGCCACAACGGCTACAGGTCTGCGAGTCGTGGCCATGACGCTGACGGTTTAACGCATGACATTCGTTGCACACCAGAATACCGGCATCAATCGCCCGCATGGGTGTCCTCCCCCGACAGCGCGACCCAGATCTGATGCGGGGACATCACCACCTCGAGCCAGACTTGGACCAGCAACAGGCTGATAAAGCAAAACAGCCCCAGTCCCAGCGTCAATTGCGCAAGATCGACCAGTTTGACGATCGCCACCAGTACGCCCATGAAATAGACCTCAAGCATTCCCCACTCACGCAGGTGGTGATAAATGCGATAGACCAGCAAGCCATGACTGCGACCGACATTCAGGCGAATACTCAACAGTACCAGCAACTGACATAGCAGCTTGAGCAGCGGAATAGCCATGCTGCAGAGGAACACCACCACGGCGACTCCTCGCATATCGGAATGATACAGGCCTAGCACGCCGCTCCAGACAGTGTCGTCGGAGGTCTGGCCGAACAAGTGAAGCTGCATGATAGGTAGGAAGTTGGCCGGAACGTAGAGCAACAGGGCGGTCAGGACCAATGCCAGACTTCGATTGACCACATTGTGTCGATGCGCGTAGAGCTCATAGCCGCAACGCGGGCATAGGGCTTTCTCATCGTTTTTCAAAACGGGCCTGCGTAGCAGCAGGTCGCACTCATGACAAGCCACGAGGTCATCCAGCGGCAGATCGGCCAGCGCTTCAGGGTCGGCGACGTTAGGCATAGGGGGGTCTGGTAGGAAAGTCGGCTCTATTCTAGTGTTCCGACCGAAAATGTGGGAGATGGTGCGTTACAGGCACAGTTACCATTGATTGCAGAGGACAGGCACGTCTGAGCTCGTCGTGAGAACCGTCCTTGATCCTATCCTGTCGGAAATTATCACCAACCAGAAAAGACAAAACCCCTACCTGCTCACGCAGATAGGGGTTTTGCGAAATGAATCTTGACGATGACCTACTCTCACATGGGGAAACCCCACACTACCATCGGCGATGCATCGTTTCACTGCTGAGTTCGGGATGGGATCAGGTGGTTCCAATGCTCTATGGTCGTCAAGAAATTCGGTTGCCAGTGCGCCCTTACGGACACCCCAGCCTATTCGGATATGTGATTCTGTGGTTCGTCGCGAACTTTCGGTTCTTTCGTCTTCACCACCACAATTCAGCGCTCACGCTCAAATTGCTTGGGTGTTATATGGTCAAGCCTCACGGGCAATTAGTATGGGTTAGCTCAACGTCTCACAGCGCTTACACACCCCACCTATCAACGTCGTAGTCTTCGACGGCCCTTCAGGGGATTCTAGATCCCAGTGAGATCTCATCTTGAGGCAAGTTTCCCGCTTAGATGCTTTCAGCGGTTATCTCTTCCGAACATAGCTACCCGGCAATGCCACTGGCGTGACAACCGGAACACCAGAGGTTCGTCCACTCCGGTCCTCTCGTACTAGGAGCAGCCCCTCTCAAATCTCAAACGTCCACGGCAGATAGGGACCGAACTGTCTCACGACGTTCTAAACCCAGCTCGCGTACCACTTTAAATGGCGAACAGCCATACCCTTGGGACCGGCTTCAGCCCCAGGATGTGATGAGCCGACATCGAGGTGCCAAACACCGCCGTCGATATGAACTCTTGGGCGGTATCAGCCTGTTATCCCCGGAGTACCTTTTATCCGTTGAGCGATGGCCCTTCCATACAGAACCACCGGATCACTAAGACCTACTTTCGTACCTGCTCGACGTGTCTGTCTCGCAGTCAAGCGCGCTTTTGCCTTTATACTCTACGACCGATTTCCGACCGGTCTGAGCGCACCTTCGTACTCCTCCGTTACTCTTTGGGAGGAGACCGCCCCAGTCAAACTACCCACCATACACTGTCCTCGATCCGGATCACGGACCTGAGTTAGAACCTCAAGGTTGCCAGGGTGGTATTTCAAGGATGGCTCCATGAGAACTGGCGTCCCCACTTCAAAGCCTCCCACCTATCCTACACAAGCAAGCTCAAAGTCCAGTGCAAAGCTATAGTAAAGGTTCACGGGGTCTTTCCGTCTAGCCGCGGATACACTGCATCTTCACAGCGATTTCAATTTCACTGAGTCTCGGGTGGAGACAGCGCCGCCATCGTTACGCCATTCGTGCAGGTCGGAACTTACCCGACAAGGAATTTCGCTACCTTAGGACCGTTATAGTTACGGCCGCCGTTTACCGGGGCTTCGATCAAGAGCTTCGCTTGCGCTAACCCCATCAATTAACCTTCCGGCACCGGGCAGGCGTCACACCCTATACGTCCACTTTCGTGTTTGCAGAGTGCTGTGTTTTTAATAAACAGTCGCAGCGGCCTGGTATCTTCGACCGGCATGGGCTTACGGAGCAAGTCCTTCACCCTCGCCGGCGCACCTTCTCCCGAAGTTACGGTGCCATTTTGCCTAGTTCCTTCACCCGAGTTCTCTCAAGCGCCTTGGTATTCTCTACCTAACCACCTGTGTCGGTTTGGGGTACGGTTCCCAGTTATCTGAAGCTTAGGAGCTTTTCTTGGAAGCATGGCATCAACCACTTCGTCGCCTAAAGGCAACTCGTCATCAGCTCTCGGCCTTGAAATCCCGGATTTGCCTAAGATTTCAGCCTACCACCTTAAACCTGGACAACCAACGCCAGGCTGGCCTAGCCTTCTCCGTCCCTCCATCGCAATAACTGCAAGTACAGGAATATTAACCTGTTTTCCATCGACTACGCTTTTCAGCCTCGCCTTAGGGACCGACTAACCCTGCGTCGATTAACGTTGCGCAGGAAACCTTGGTCTTTCGGCGTGCGAGTTTTTCACTCGCATTGTCGTTACTCATGTCAGCATTCGCACTTCTGATACCTCCAGCAAGCTTCTCAACTCACCTTCACAGGCTTACAGAACGCTCCTCTACCGCATCACCAAAGGTGATACCCGTAGCTTCGGTGCATGGTTTGAGCCCCGTTACATCTTCCGCGCAGGCCGACTCGACTAGTGAGCTATTACGCTTTCTTTAAAGGATGGCTGCTTCTAAGCCAACCTCCTAGCTGTCTAAGCCTTCCCACATCGTTTCCCACTTAACCATGACTTTGGGACCTTAGCTGACGGTCTGGGTTGTTTCCCTTTTCACGACGGACGTTAGCACCCGCCGTGTGTCTCCCATGCTCGGCACTTGCTGGTATTCGGAGTTTGCATCGGTTTGGTAAGTCGGGATGACCCCCTAGCCGAAACAGTGCTCTACCCCCAGCAGTGATACATGAGGCGCTACCTAAATAGCTTTCGAGGAGAACCAGCTATCTCCGAGCTTGATTAGCCTTTCACTCCGATCCACAGGTCATCCGCTAACTTTTCAACGGTAGTCGGTTCGGTCCTCCAGTCAGTGTTACCTAACCTTCAACCTGCCCATGGATAGATCGCCCGGTTTCGGGTCTATACCCAGCGACTAAGCGCCCTATTAAGACTCGCTTTCGCTACGCCTCCCCTATTCGGTTAAGCTCGCCACTGAATATAAGTCGCTGACCCATTATACAAAAGGTACGCAGTCACCTAACAAAGTAGGCTCCCACTGCTTGTACGCATACGGTTTCAGGTTCTATTTCACTCCCCTCTCCGGGGTTCTTTTCGCCTTTCCCTCACGGTACTGGTTCACTATCGGTCAGTCAGTAGTATTTAGCCTTGGAGGATGGTCCCCCCATGTTCAGACAAAGTTTCTCGTGCTCCGTCCTACTCGATTTCATTGAAAAGAGACTTTCGTGTACGGGGCTATCACCCACTATGGCCGCACTTTCCAGAGCGTTCCACTAATCTCAAATCAACTTAAGGGCTGGTCCCCGTTCGCTCGCCACTACTAAGGGAATCTCGGTTGATTTCTATTCCTCAGGGTACTTAGATGTTTCAGTTCCCCTGGTTCGCCTCTTGCACCTATGGATTCAGTACAAGATACCTAGGTTATCCTAGGTGGGTTCCCCCATTCAGAGATCTCTGGATCACAGTCTGTTTGCCGACTCCCCAAAGCTTATCGCAGGCTACCACGTCTTTCATCGCCTCTGACTGCCAAGGCATCCACCGTATGCGCTTCTTCACTTGACCATATAACCCCAAGCAATCTGGTTATACTGTGAAGACGACATTCGCCGAAAATTCGCACGTCGCTCTTTCGAGCAGAACTCACAAATTTTACCTCAGCCTGATTTCCAGCAGTGAAACTGGTCATCAGTCTGTATCTATCACATATCCGAATTTTTAAAGAACGATCTGACAAAAGCCAGAAATCAACATTCCAACGCCACGTCAACGCGACGCGCGAATGCTCATTTCTGAGTTCTAACAGTGCTGTACAAAGGTGGTGGAGCCAAGCGGGATCGAACCGCTGACCTCCTGCGTGCAAGGCAGGCGCTCTCCCAGCTGAGCTATGGCCCCGTGTATCTGCTACATCTCGTAGGCCGCACCAAGTAATTGGTAGGTCTGGGCAGATTTGAACTGCCGACCTCACCCTTATCAGGGGTGCGCTCTAACCAACTGAGCTACAGACCTATAACAGGGTCGCGTTACAGCATCGTCTTTTCACAATGAATCAAGCAATTCGTGTGGGAGCTCATCAGCAGGCTGATGTCTTCGATTAAGGAGGTGATCCAGCCGCAGGTTCCCCTACGGCTACCTTGTTACGACTTCACCCCAGTCATGAATCACACCGTGGTAACCGTCCCCCCGAAGGTTAGACTAGCTACTTCTGGTGCAACCCACTCCCATGGTGTGACGGGCGGTGTGTACAAGGCCCGGGAACGTATTCACCGCGACATTCTGATTCGCGATTACTAGCGATTCCGACTTCACGCAGTCGAGTTGCAGACTGCGATCCGGACTACGATCGGTTTTGTGAGATTAGCTCCACCTCGCGGCTTGGCAACCCTCTGTACCGACCATTGTAGCACGTGTGTAGCCCAGGCCGTAAGGGCCATGATGACTTGACGTCATCCCCACCTTCCTCCGGTTTGTCACCGGCAGTCTCCTTAGAGTGCCCACCATAACGTGCTGGTAACTAAGGACAAGGGTTGCGCTCGTTACGGGACTTAACCCAACATCTCACGACACGAGCTGACGACAGCCATGCAGCACCTGTGTCAGAGTTCCCGAAGGCACCAATCCATCTCTGGAAAGTTCTCTGCATGTCAAGGCCTGGTAAGGTTCTTCGCGTTGCTTCGAATTAAACCACATGCTCCACCGCTTGTGCGGGCCCCCGTCAATTCATTTGAGTTTTAACCTTGCGGCCGTACTCCCCAGGCGGTCAACTTAATGCGTTAGCTGCGCCACTAAAATCTCAAGGATTCCAACGGCTAGTTGACATCGTTTACGGCGTGGACTACCAGGGTATCTAATCCTGTTTGCTCCCCACGCTTTCGCACCTCAGTGTCAGTATCAGTCCAGGTGGTCGCCTTCGCCACTGGTGTTCCTTCCTATATCTACGCATTTCACCGCTACACAGGAAATTCCACCACCCTCTACCGTACTCTAGCTTGCCAGTTTTGGATGCAGTTCCCAGGTTGAGCCCGGGGCTTTCACATCCAACTTAACAAACCACCTACGCGCGCTTTACGCCCAGTAATTCCGATTAACGCTTGCACCCTCTGTATTACCGCGGCTGCTGGCACAGAGTTAGCCGGTGCTTATTCTGTCGGTAACGTCAAAATTGCAGAGTATTAATCTACAACCCTTCCTCCCAACTTAAAGTGCTTTACAATCCGAAGACCTTCTTCACACACGCGGCATGGCTGGATCAGGCTTTCGCCCATTGTCCAATATTCCCCACTGCTGCCTCCCGTAGGAGTCTGGACCGTGTCTCAGTTCCAGTGTGACTGATCATCCTCTCAGACCAGTTACGGATCGTCGCCTTGGTGAGCCATTACCTCACCAACTAGCTAATCCGACCTAGGCTCATCTGATAGCGCAAGGCCCGAAGGTCCCCTGCTTTCTCCCGTAGGACGTATGCGGTATTAGCGTTCCTTTCGAAACGTTGTCCCCCACTACCAGGCAGATTCCTAGGCATTACTCACCCGTCCGCCGCTGAATCGAGAAGCAAGCTCCTCTCATCCGCTCGACTTGCATGTGTTAGGCCTGCCGCCAGCGTTCAATCTGAGCCATGATCAAACTCTTCAGTTCAATACTGCTTGGGTTTTTAAGAAACCCTAAACTTGGCTCAGCAATCTCAAATGACTATGTGATTTCTCGCATGGCCACTTGTGATGCTGATAATCTATGCGACAATCAGTCCGTACTCACAAGCACCCACACGAATTGCTTGATTCGATTTGTTAAAGAGCGTTTGGCTAAGAGCGTTTCGCCTCAACCAAGGCCGTGCATTCTACAGCAGCCTTACTTCGTGTCAAGCGTTTATTTTGAAGTTTTTACCGAGAAACTCGTTTAGCTTCAAACACTTGACTCGCTGCGATCTCTCGTAGCGGGAGGCGAATCATACAGCACCAACCGATGCTGTCAACTGCCTTTTTCACCGCTTTCAACCCGAGGATCGAAGCCCTTCGCACCGCACCTAACTCGCTTAACTCGTTGATTCTCAAGGAGTTTCGCGTTCCGTTTGCTGCGGAAGTGGGGCGCATTATAAGGGGATCTGAACAGCGGTCAAGGCTTAATTCCAAATAAATTCAAATAGTTGAAACAAGTTGGTCGCTAAGGCGATTGAGCCCCCTACCCCGCGTCGTCGCCTCATGCGTACTTACCGTGCATTTATCCGCCTGCGACCTACCCGCCCCAAACCCCGGGCCACCACCGGAATTCGCAGCACCAACAAAAGCACCCCAAGGGCCGCATAGAACGCCCATTCCTCTAGGTCCGAGCGGACAATCCACAGGTAATGCAGCAACCCAAGGGCCAACACGCCATACACCAGACGGTGCAACTTCTTCCACCGCGCCCCCAGTCGCCGCTGAATGTAGCGATTCGAGGTGACAGCCAACATCAGCAACCCAAGCAAGCCCAACGCCCCCACAATGATGTAAGGCCGCTTACGCAACTCGATCGCCAACTGCCCCCAATCCAGCCCCAGAATAAAGAACAGGTAGGCCAGGACGTGAAGCACGATGTAAGCAAACGCCCACAGCCCCAACTGGCGTCGAACCACGATCCAGCCAGGCCATCCCGTCAGCTTCTGAAAAGGCGTCATGCACAAGCTGATCAGCAGGAAAATCAGCGCGCTAAGCCCCAGACGGTCCATCATGACCTTCCCCGGATCAGGCCCCAACAGACTCATGGCCGCTTCATACAGCCACCAAAGCGGGAACGAGCAACCGATGAGAAAAACCGCCAGGCGAAACCAGGGATAGCGCATCAATAGTTCTTCCTCAGATCGAGGCCGCTATAGAGTGATGCGACTTCTTCTTCATAACCATTGAACATCTGCGTGGCACGCACGTTAGGGCTGAAAAGGCCACTGGGCAGACGCCGCTCACGCGCCTGGCTCCAGCGCGGATGATCGACCTGCGGATTGACGTTGGCATAGAAACCGTACTCACTGGGCGCCAAGCCCTGCCAAGTCGTGTGGGGCTGCTCACTCACCAGGCTCATCCGCACGATCGACTTGATGCTCTTGAAGCCATACTTCCACGGCACCACCAAGCGCAGCGGAGCCCCATTCTGGTTAGCCAGCTCGCGCCCGTACATGCCCACCGCCAATATCGCCAGCGGATTCATCGCCTCATCCAGACGCAGCCCTTCCACGTAAGGCCAGTCGATCAAGGCGAAGCCGGAACGTTGCCCTGGCATGCTCTGGGGATCCTGCAGCGTTTCGAAGCGGACGTAGCGAGCCTTGGCGGTGGGCTCAACCTGCTTGAGCACATCGGCCAACGGAAACCCCAGCCAAGGGATCACCATCGACCAGGCCTCGACGCAACGCAGCCGATAGATTCGTTCCTCCAACTGCAGCGGCTTGACGAAGTCTTCCAGCGCATAGCGCCCCGGCTTACCGACCTCACCATCGACGACTAGGCTCCAGGGCTCGGTTTTCAGACTGCCTGCATTGGCAGCAGGATCCCCTTTGTCAGGCCCGAACTCATAGAAATTGTTGTAGTGGGTAGCGTCCTTGAAAGGCGTGATGGCTTCGTCCTTGACCGTCACTGCCTGCCAGCGTGCATGCTCAAGCTTGTCCTTAAGCCATGCGGGCGCGGCGCCATCATCGACATCGGCATAACGCGATACTTGTGCAGCCTGGCCCAGCCGCGGCAAGGCCGACAACGCCAAACCGGCCATCGAGCCCCCTAACAGGGAGCGGCGTGAGACGTAGAGGCTTTCAGGGGTGACCTCCGATTCGTGGCAATCGGATGATCTAGGCAGCTTGATGAGCATGACGGCTCCAAAGCACTGGTGAGGGATGTACCAGTAAGACTCTGGAGCCGGGAGGTTATTCCAGCATTAACTATTTTTCAGTTCTTGCGCCGACGGGTGCGCAGCAAGTACTGCACGGGGCCGGAGATCGCATAACCGAGGAAGATCAGCAGCAGGATGCGTGGCGGATCACTGAATACCACGGCGAACACCAATACCACGGCCAGGATGGCAACGAACGGCACACGGCCTTTCAGGTCGAGTTCCTTGAAGCTGTTGTACTTGATGTTGCTGACCATCAGCATGCCGGCGGCCGCAACCAGCAGCGCGACCAGGAAGGATAATTTCGAACCTTGGATGCCGTAATCGCTGAAGGCCCAGACAGTACCGGCCACTACACCTGCCGCTGCCGGACTGGCCAGGCCGATGAAGTAGCGCTTGTCGGCCGTGCCAACCTGAGTATTGAAACGGGCCAGACGCAGTGCGGCACCCGCCACATAGATGAAGGCAACCATCCAGCCGACCTTGCCCATGTCACCCAGTGCCCAGCCGAAGGCCAGCAAGGCGGGCGCCACACCAAAGGCGACCATGTCGGACAGCGAGTCATACTCGGCACCGAAGGCGCTCTGGGTGTTGGTCATGCGTGCCACGCGGCCATCGAGACTGTCGAGCACCATGGCAACGAAGATGGCGATGGCCGCGAAAGCGAAATACTTGCTCGCCTCGCGCGGATCGCCCGCGCTCAGAGCGCTTTGCGCGCTGATGGAGTTGATGATCGAGTAGAAACCGGCGAACAGGTTGGCGGTGGTGAACAGGTTGGGCAACAGGTAGATACCGCGGTGCCGGACCTTGCGCCCTTCGGCATCGTGACCTTCTTCGACATGCTCATCGACAGGTAGCAGGCTTTCGGCGTCGGAGGGCTTGTTCGGCTCTTCGGGACGTTCGGTCATGAAAAGTACCTTGCAACGGGGTGGAATAGATTCGACATGGGCCGGCGAAACAGGTTCTGACAGCCGACCTCTGGTCGCTTTATACCAGATGCGGGCGGCCTAAACGAAAAAACGCGGCCGAAGCCGCGTTTTTCATCTATTCGAGCAAGACTCAGTTCTTGGTCTTGTCGACGATCTTGTTGGCCGCGATCCAAGGCATCATCGAACGCAGTTGCTCGCCGATCACTTCGATACCGTGGGCTGCGTTGTTGCGACGCTTGGCGGTCATCGACGGATAGTTGGTAGCACCTTCGCTGATGAACATCTTCGCGTACTCGCCGTCCTGGATGCGCTTGAGGGCATTGCGCATGGCCTTGCGGGATTCTTCGTTGATGACTTCAGGGCCGGTGACGTACTCACCGTACTCGGCGTTGTTGGAGATCGAGTAGTTCATGTTGGCGATGCCGCCTTCGTACATGAGGTCGACGATCAGCTTCAGCTCGTGCAAGCACTCGAAGTAGGCCATTTCCGGCGCATAACCGGCTTCGACCAACGTTTCGAAACCGGCCTTGACCAGCTCAACGGTGCCGCCGCACAGAACGG
The DNA here is from genome assembly GCF_047039205.1 of Pseudomonas sp. SC11. Taxonomy (NCBI): domain Bacteria; kingdom Pseudomonadati; phylum Pseudomonadota; class Gammaproteobacteria; order Pseudomonadales; family Pseudomonadaceae; genus Pseudomonas; species Pseudomonas sp. SC11. The sequence continues at coordinate 4,647,811 of NZ_CP178183.1, forward strand.
CCTGCTCGCCGAACAGGTCGGTTTCGGTCTCGTCCTTGAAGGTGGTTTCGATGATGCCGGTACGGCCGCCACCGACACCTGCGGCGTAGGACAGTGCGACGTTCTTGGCGTTGCCCGAGGCGTCCTGGTAAACAGCGATCAGGTCAGGAATACCGCCGCCTTTGACGAACTCGGAGCGAACGGTGTGACCCGGCGCTTTCGGCGCGATCATGATCACGTCGAGGTCGGCACGCGGAACGACCTGATTGTAGTGGATGGCGAAGCCGTGGGAGAAGGCCAGGGTAGCGCCTTTCTTGATGTTCGGCTCGATTTCGGTTTTGTACAGGGTGCCCTGGAATTCGTCCGGGGTCAGGATCATGACCAGGTCGGCAGCGGCGACGGCCGAGGCCACGTCAGCCACTTTCAGGCCGTGGGCTTCTGCCTTGGCGACGGTGGCCGAACCTTTACGCAGACCGACGGTGACGTCTACACCGGAGTCCTTCAGGTTGCACGCCTGGGCGTGACCTTGGGAGCCGTAACCGATGATGGCGACTTTCTTGCCCTGGATGATGGAGAGGTCGCAGTCTTTGTCGTAGAACACTTTCATGGAAATACCCCTGGTTATATCTCGGCCCCGCAGGGCCATCGCTAATTGGATGTAGTTAGATGCTGAGGACTTTGTCGCCACGGGCAATGCCGGTGACGCCACTGCGCACGGTTTCGAGAATCGATGCGGTGCCGATCGCCTGAATGAAGCTGTCCAGCTTGTCGCTGGTTCCGCTCAGTTGCACGGTATACACGCTGGCGGTGACGTCCACGATCTGGCCACGGAAAATGTCCGTGGTGCGCTTGATCTCGGCACGCTGAGCGCCGGTGGCCTTGACCTTGACCAACATCAGTTCGCGCTCGATGTGGGCGCTCTCCGAGAGGTCGACCAGCTTGACCACTTCCACCAGCTTGTTCAGGTTCTTGGTGATCTGCTCGATCACTTCGTCGTGGCCCACGGTGGTCAAGGTGAGGCGCGACAACGTCGGGTCCTCGGTCGGTGCCACGGTCAGGCTTTCGATGTTGTAGTTGCGCTGGGAGAACAGACCAACCACGCGCGACAAGGCACCGGGTTCGTTTTCCAGCAGCAGGGAAATGATGTGCCGCATATCAGGTACGCTCCGTCTTGCTCAGCCACATGTCACGCATCGAGCCATCCTTGATCTGCATGGGATAGACGTGCTCGGACCGGTCCACCGCGATGTCGATGAACACCAGGCGGTCCTTCATCGCGAAGGCCTCTTCCAGCTTCGGCTTGAGGTCTTCCAGGCGGGTGATGCGAATACCCACATGGCCGTATGCCTCGGCCAGCTTGATGAAGTCAGGCAGCGACTCGACGTAGGAGTGGGAGTGACGGCCGTTGTAGGCCATGTCCTGCCACTGGCGAACCATGCCCAACACCCCGTTGTTCAGGTTGACGATCTTCACCGGCAGGCCGTACTGCATGCAGGTGGACAGTTCCTGAATGTTCATCTGGATGCTGCCTTCACCCGTCACGCAGGCCACGTCCTGATCCGGGAAGTTGAGCTTGATGCCCATGGCGGCCGGGAAACCGAAGCCCATGGTGCCCAGGCCACCGGAGTTGATCCAGCGGTTGGGTTTGTTGAAACGGTAGTACTGCGCTGCGAACATCTGGTGCTGGCCCACGTCGGATGTGACGAAGGCATCGCCCTGGGTCACTTCGCACAGCGTCTCGATCACCTGCTGGGGCTTGATCACGCTGCCGTCACCCTTGTCGTAAGGGAACAGACCGCGATCACCGCGCCATTCGTCGATCTGCTTCCACCAGGCATCCAGCGCAACCTTCTCAGGCTTTTCGCCGATTTCCTTGAGGATCGTCAGCATCTCGCTGAGCACGCTGTCGACTGGGCCGACGATCGGCACATCGGCCTTGATCATCTTGGAAATCGACGCCGGGTCGATGTCGATGTGGATGATCTTGGCATTCGGACAGAATTTGGCCGGTCCATTGACCACACGGTCGTCGAAGCGCGCGCCGACCGCAAGGATGACATCGGCATTGTGCATCGCCTGGTTGGCGGTGTAGCTGCCGTGCATGCCTAGCATGCCGAGGAACTGGCGATCAGTGCCCGGGAAGCCGCCCAATCCCATCAGGGTATTGGTCACCGGCAGGTTCAGTGACTTGGCGATTTCGGTCAGCGCCGCAGAACCGCCCCCCAGAATCACGCCGCCACCGGAATAGATGATGGGGCGCTTGGCGGCCACGAGCATCTCGGCCGCCTTGCGGATCTGCCCGGAGTGACCACGTACGGCTGGGCTGTAGGAGCGCAGCTTGACCTTTTTCGGGTAGACGTATTCGAATTTCTCGGCCGGGTTGGTCATGTCCTTCGGAATGTCGACCACGACGGGGCCCGGACGGCCGGATTGAGCCAGATAGAAGGCTTTCTTCAGCGTCTCGGCGATCTCGGTCGGGTGCTTGATCATGAAGCTGTGCTTCACGATCGGCCGCGAGATCCCGATCATGTCGGTTTCCTGGAAGGCATCGGTGCCGACCATGGTGCTCGGCACCTGGCCCGACAGGATGACCATCGGAATCGAGTCCATATAGGCGGTGGCGATGCCGGTGATGGCATTGGTCGCCCCGGGACCGGAGGTCACCAGCACCACACCCGCCTTGCCGGTGGCGCGGGCGTAGCCGTCGGCCATGTGGGTGGCCGCCTGCTCATGACGAACCAGGATGTGTTCGACTTCCGGTTCCTTGAACAGGGCATCGTAAACATGCAGGAGAGCACCGCCAGGGTACCCGTAGATGTGCTTAACGCCTTCGTCACGCAAGAAGCGGACGACCATCTCAGCGCCAGATAAAAGCTCCACGTTGTTCACCTCTAAAACGCCAGAATACCGCCCCATCCGGGCGGGTCTTAATAGGTTTACTGCCAAGCAGAGCATGAGCGAACGTCAGCACTGACTGAGCAAGTATTGGGAGCGCCCCAGAGTGTTGCGGGGTTTTCCCACCCAGCGCGAGGTAACGCGTTGCGGGGTGTAGCGAGTCGGCGCGGGTGTGCGCCTCATGATCTGCCTAGCGGGTCTGCTTCTGGCAGTCCCCCTACAGCGGAAACTGGATTCTTCTGATTCAGCGCGTGCAAGTCAAGAAAAATTATTGCCAGTTTTCCCAAGAGTTCAATTTCATCCACCACTAAAAAGCAGTGATGCAGCAGGAAAATAAAGATTTCCATAAAAAAGGGCCACAATCTGCGGCCCCGGAAGCAAAAACAGAGAAAATCAGGCAGATGGCGTGATCAATTCGTCGAATGTGGCCAGCAGCCGCCGAAGCTCACGACTTTCTTCAGGGCGATGAGCAAACACGGTTTCGGCCATGACCAGAATCCCCGACGCGTTGGGCAGGGGATGCCCATGCTCGAGAATCAACTTCATGCGTGGCAGGAAAATCCATTGCAGCCATTGCTCGAATGTTAGGCTGTCGACTGCGAAGGGTACGTTGCTGGCAAGTGCCTCAGGGCTGGGCGGATGCTCATCCCACCAACCCTGGATCTGCAGCTCCCGCTCGATCAGTAGCAGATGATCGGCGATGTCGAGGATACGCTGCTCCATCACGACGCGGTCCGCGCCTTCTGACGGGCCGACGCCGCGCCAGCACTGTCACCTTGCTTGTCACGGGCCTGGGCGATGACGTTCCACAACTCGGCTTGCAGATCAGGGCGGCCGTTGGCATAGGTCAACGCCCGGCGAGCCAGTTGCTCGGCCTGCGCGGCATCACCCTGGGACAGTCGCACCTGGGCCAGGCGGAACAGCACCTGTGGCTCACGCGGAGCGATACGTTGGGCACGTTCGAGGCTCGACGCGGCGCCATTGAAATCGCCGCCGCCCTGCTGCTGCTGGGCAGTGGTGAGCAAGGCGAGTACCGGCCCATCGAGCTGCTCGTCCGCCGACAGTCCACCGGCACTGCTACGCGGAATGCCGGTCGGCGCACTGCTGGCCGCTGGCGCATTGTTCATGGCGGCGATATCGAACGGCTCATCACCGGCCGGGTTAGGGCTGGTGGTGATCGGGCCGGTGCTCAAGGGCGCAGCACCGGTCTGTGCCGGGTAGGTCTGGATCGGCGTCGAGCCCGCGCCTTGCGGGATCATCACGGTGACGCCCGAGTCTTCAGGCAGCGACTGAGCCTGGGACGTGCCGCCGCTCGGTGCCCGCACCGGCGCACCCCGATTGGCGGTCACGCGCTCGCTGTTCGAGACCCGGGTGCTCGAATCCACCACGGGTATGGCGCCACGCGGGACGCTGGCGCAACCGTGCAACACGGCCAGCGCGGTCAAGGCAGGAAACCACCACTTGTTCACGTCATACCCTCTTCAATACAGCCACTCAATTCATCCAGCCCTTGACCCAGTCCATGACCGACTCGGCAGGATTCTGCTCGCCGCCACAGGCCGTGCCGGGCGCTGGTTCGCTGCCGCGAATATACGGCATCTGCACCGCTCCCGGACAGCTGGCATCCGAGCCCTGGCCGCTGTGCGGGTCGATCCAGGCCAGGACCACGTTGTCCGGCTGCGGCATGTCCAACGGCAGCGGATCGGCCTTGCGCATGAAGCTGGTCCACACCTGCAGCGCACCGGTAGCACCCGTAAAGGGCGTCTTGCCGTTGTCGTCGCGGCCAAGCCAGACCACCGCCAGCAGATCCTGGCTGAACCCAGAGAACCAACTGTCGCGCGAATCGTTGCTGGTGCCGGTCTTACCTGCCAAGGTCAGGTTATTCGGCAGCACGTTGTACACCGAGCGTCCGGTGCCCTCGCGCATCACCCGCTGCATGGCGTTCTGCACCAGGTAAATGGCGCCGGGGTCGAAGGTCTGCTGGATCTGGAACGGGTAGCGCTTGAGCGGCTCGCCCTCGGCGGTCAGCACACTGCGAATACCGCGCATCGGCGTATTGAAGCCGCCATTGGCAATGGTCTGGTACATGGTCGCAACCTGCATCGGCGACATGCCACCGGCGCCCAGCAGCATCGAGGGGAATGCAGGCCAGTCCACCTTCACACCGAGGCGGCCGATGGTCTTGAGTACGTTGGGCACCCCCACCTCCAGGCCGAGCTTGGCCGTGGACAGGTTGAGGGAGTTGGCCAAGCCCTGATAGAGGTAGATGGTGCCGTGCGGGCGGCGGTCGTAGTTCTGCGGACGCCAGACCTGACCATCGGCGCCCTTGACCGAGAACGGTTCGTCCTGCACCCAACTGGTCAAAGTGTACTTGTTCGGTTGTTCGAGCGCGGTCAGGTAAACCGCGGGCTTGACCAGGGAACCGATCGGGCGCACGGCATCGATGGCCCGATTGAAGCCAGCGAAGCCCGACTGCCGACTGCCGATCAGCGCCTGCACTTCGCCGGTTTCCGGATTGGTCACCACCATCGCCGACTCGACCTCATCAGCACCTTTGCGGCCGGCCAGACGCTTGAAGGTGTCGGTCATGGCCGTTTCAGCCTTCATCTGCAGGATCGGATCGAAACTGGTGAAAATCCGCAGGCCTTCCTCGGTCAAGTCTTCATCGCGATAGTCCTGGCGCAGTTGACGCTTGACCAGGTCGAGGAACGCCGGGAAGGAGCTGTCTGCAAGGCTGCCGCGCTTGGTGACACCCAACGGCATCTTCTTCGCGGCATCGACGACCTCCTGACTGGCCACACCTTGCTGGGCCAGCAGGTCGAGCACCAGGTTGCGACGCTGCAATGCGCGCTCCGGATATCGCCGAGGGTTGTAATAGGACGGCCCCTTGACCATGCCCACCAGCAGCGCGATCTGGTGCAGCTTCAGTTCGGACAGCGGCTGGCTGAAGAAGAACTGGCTGGCAAGCCCGAATCCGTGTACCGCACGCTGACCATCCTGACCGACGAACACTTCGTTCAAATAGGCTTCGAGGATCTCGCGCTTGTCGTAGTGCAGTTCCAGCAGCAAGGCCATCATCGCTTCGGTCAGCTTGCGGCTGAGGCTGCGCTCGTTGGTCAGGAAGAAGTTCTTCACCAACTGCTGAGTCAAGGTGCTGCCGCCCTGGCGCATGGCGCCGGACGAAGTGTTGACCCACATGGCCCGGGCAATCGACTTGGGCGACACACCGTGGTGACTGTAGAAATCGCGGTCTTCGGTCGCGATCAGGGTTTCCAGCAAGTACGGCGGCACCTGATCGATATTGATCAGAATGCGGTCTTCGAGATTTTTCGGGTAGATGCCGCCAATCATCAGCGGCTCCAGCCGCACCACATCGAGCTTGGCACCGTTGGCGCCCGCCAGCCCGGCCACATAATCGCCGGAGAAGCGCACGCGCACGAACTGCGCAGGCTCCATGCCTTCGTAGAACTGGAAGCCACGGGTGTTGAGGTCCACCGTGCCACCGTTGACCGACGCTTCACCAGGACCGTTGACGGCGGTCTCACGGCGATAGCCCAGGGCATCGAGTTCGGTGAGGAAGTCATCCTTGCTCAGCTTCTGGCCTGTGAAGAGCTCCAGCGGCCGAGCATAGACCTTGGCCGGGATGGTCCAGCGCTTGCCGGAGAACTTCTCCTGGACGACAGCGTCGAGATACACCGCAAAGCCGGCGATCACCACCAGGCCGACCAGGCTGAGCTTCAGCGCCCAGCCCAGCCAGACGCGGGAGCGGCTGGGCGGACGTTTTTTCGGAGTTCGGGGATTTCGAGTTCGAGTCATGACGGCGGATTATACGCACTTTGCGAAGGCTGGGGTCGGCCTGCGGCGGTAGGCAGGGGCGGCTGCATTGACCATAATGTGAGCTTCGAATTCCCTGACCCCCGGAAGGATCTCCGTGAGCCAAGCCCTGATCAGCGCGCTGCAGAACCCCGCCCTCTACCCTCACGCCGTCGAGGGTTTCGAGCTCATCGAGACGCACATCTCCTGGGTGCTGCTCACGGGCGAATATGCCTACAAGATCAAGAAACCGATGAACTTCGGGTTTCTGGATTTCACCACGCTGGAGCAACGCCAGCATTTCTGTAACGAAGAGTTGCGCCTGAATCAGCGCCTGACCGACGGCCTCTACCTGGAAGTGCTGCCGATCACGGGCAGCGCCGACGCGCCACAGATCGGCGGCACGGGCAAGGCGATCGAATACGCCCTGAAAATGCGCCAGTTCCCCCAAGGCCAGATGCTCGGCACGCTGCAGGCCAACGGTGAACTGAACGCCGGACATATCGACCAGATGGCCCGGCAGATCGCCGAATTCCATCTGCAGGCGCCGCAGGTGCCGGTCGAGCACCCCCTGGGCACACCCGAATCAGTGATGGCGCCGGTCGAGCAGAATTTCGAGCAGATCCGTCCTTTCCTCACCGACAAGGCCGACCTGCAGCAGCTCGATGCCCTGCAAGCCTGGGCGCGCAGCAGCTTCGACCGGCTGCACGGCCTGCTGCAAGCGCGCAAACGCGACGGCTTCATTCGTGAATGCCACGGTGACATCCACTTGGGCAATGCCACCGTGATCGACGGCAAGGTGGTGATCTTCGACTGCATCGAGTTCAACGAGCCGTTTCGCCTCACCGACGTCTACGCCGACGTCGGATTCCTGGCCATGGACCTGGAAGACCGTGGCCTCAAGTGCCTGGCTCGCCGCTTCATCAGTCAGTACCTGGAGCTGACCGGCGATTACCAGGGCCTGGAGTTGCTGAACTTCTACAAGGCCTACCGGGCCCTGGTGCGGGCCAAGGTCGCCTTGTTCAGCATGGCGCCTGACGCCGACGGCATGCAACGCGCCACCACCCTGCGCACCTACCGCAAGTACGCCGATCTGGCTGAAAGCTACAGCGCCATTCCTTCGCGCCTGTTGGCCATTACCCATGGCGTCTCGGCGGTGGGCAAGAGCCACGTGGCCATGCGCTTGGTGGAATCGCTGGGAGCGATTCGCGTACGCTCGGATGTGGAGCGCAAGCGTCTATTCGGTGAACAGCCCGTACACAGTACCGGCGAGTTGCAAGCCGGGATCTACGACCAGGAAGCAAGTACAGCGACCTACCAGCGCCTGAACGCTCTGGCAGACACCATCCTGCGCGCCGGTTTCCCCGTCGTGCTAGACGCCACCTACCTCAAGCGCGAACAGCGCAAGGCCGTAGCGAATGTGGCCAGTAGCACAGGCGTGCCTTTCCTGATCCTCGACTGCCAAGCCCCCGAGGCGGTCATCATCAGTTGGCTTGAGCAGCGTCAGACGGAAAATGTCGATCCATCCGACGCCACGCTGGAGGTCGTCAAGGCTCAACAAGCCAGTCGCGAGCCACTGGACGACGAGGAAGCGGTCCACGGCAAGCGTGTCGATACCCATGAAAGCGCCAGCATGGACCAGTTGATCGAGCAGATCCGCCAGCGCCTGCCGGGTTTGTGACAAGCGCGGGGTGATCGAAGTGGCACATGGGCAGTCCGTCGTCATCCGATGGCGAAAGGCCGCGCCTGTGCCAAGCCCCGCTACACTCCAGTCTGACCGTTCGCGATTTATCCACAGAACCGATCGGCCAGCGCAAGGAGGCTCGATGAATGATGAGTTGCAGCATCTGAAGAATCTGGGCAAGACCTCTGCGCAGTGGTTGCATGCCTCCGGCATCCACAGCGTATCCGACCTGCGCCGCCTGGGTGCGGTCGGCGCGTACCAGGCAGTCAAGACCCGAGGGTTCCGTGCCTCGAAGGTATTGCTGTACGCCATAGAAGCCGCACTGCTGGACATGCATTGGAATGACCTGCCGGCCGAGCGCAAACAAGCGCTGAACCAGCAGTTGGATGCCAAGACGGTCCCGCAAAAAAAATCGTGACGAGTGAAAAAAGAGGTTGACCACGAAATGAGAATCGTTATGATTATCACAACTGGTCGCGAGACTGGTTGGGTAAACTGAAAGCCCCTGGTTCGGACTCTCAGATTATCTCCTCATCAGGCTAATCACGGTTATTGACCCGGCAATTTGCCGGGTCTTTTTTTGCCTGGACAACGCTCGTTGATCGAACACACCCGTGCCAACAACGTCAGCGGGCGATGATCAGCGGATGCCCCAATTCTGGATGCGCCTGCACCAGCACATCGATGCCAAACACCGATTTCAGCGCCTGGGGTGTGAGCACCTCGGTGGGCGCTCCGTAGGCATGGGTCCTGCCCTGCTCAAGCAACAGGATATGGTCGCAGTAGCGCGCTGCCAGATTCAGATCGTGCAGAATCAGCAAAACGGACGCTCCGCAATCCGCGAATCGCCGCACCGTTTGCAGGGTCGTATGCTGATGCAGCGGATCCAGCGCCGAGGTGGGTTCGTCGAGCAGTAGAATCGCGCCTTCGTTACCGGGCCACAACTGGGCCAGTACCCGCGCCAGGTGCACGCGCTGGCGCTCGCCTCCGGACAGTGCCAAGTAGTTGCGCGCGCTCAGATGCAAGACATCGGCGGCCTCCAGCGCCGCGTCGATGATCTGCCGGTCAGACTGTTGCCCGCTGTCGTGAGGTAAGCGCCCCATGCCCACCACCTCTTCGACGCTGAAAGCGAATCCGAGACTGGACGCTTGCGGCAACACCGCCAGGCGCCGAGCGCGCTCTGGGCCCGACCACTGCGCGAGGTCCCTCCCATGCAGCCTGACCTGACCCTGACTGGGCGCTAGCTCACCGCTCAAGCTCCCCAGCAGGCTGCTTTTGCCTGCACCATTGGGTCCCAGTACGCCCAACACCTTCCCGGCGCGCAACTGCAGGTTGATATCACGCAGGACTTCGGCACCGCCTCGGCTGAGCGACAAGCCCTCGACTTCGAGCATCAGCGGTTCCTCCTGACCAATAGGAACAGAAAGAAGGGTGCACCGATGAATGCCGTGACGATACCGATGGGCAACTCGGCAGGCGCCAGCGCCAGCCGCGCCACCAAGTCGGCGAACAGCAGCAGCGCGCCGCCAGCCAGCAACGAGGCCGGCAGCAGTACACGGTGGTCCGGCCCTGCAAGCAGTCGCACCAAGTGCGGCACAACCAGTCCGACAAACCCGATCAACCCCGCCGCAGCCACCGCCGCACCCACGCCCAGGGCCGTGCAGAACACCAGTTCGCGCTTGAGTGCCTCGACCTCGATACCCAGATGACGGGCCTCCGACTCGCCCAGCAACAAAGCATTGAGCGCCCGCGCCCGACGCGGCAGCCACAGACTCACGCCCAGCGCCACGAGCAGCAGCGGCCACAGACGCTGATAGCTGGCGCCGTTGAGACTGCCCAGGTTCCAGAAGGTCAAGGTCCGCAAAGTGGCGTCATCCGCCAGATAAGTGAACAGCCCGACTGCCGAACCACCCAGCGCGGTCATGGCGATACCGGCCAACAGCATGGTGGCGACGTCCGTCTGCCCGTCACGTCGGCCCAGGCGATAGACCAACGCAGTGACGCCGAGCCCACCTATGAACGCACAGAACGAGAGCAAGTAGGGCGCCAGGAGGTCGGGTAAGCCACCCACCCAGCTTCCACCGACAATGGCGACGGCGGCACCGAACGCCGCGCCACTGGCGACACCGACCAAGCCGGGGTCGGCCAGCGGATTGCGAAACAGCCCCTGCATGGCCACACCGGACAGTGCCAGCACGGCGCCAACCGCCAGTCCCAACAACGTGCGCGGCAGGCGAATCTGACCGAGGATCAGCTCGGCCTGCTCAAGCCCCGCGCCTTGGAGCGGCAACCCCAGCAATCGTGCGCCTGCGCGCAGGACGTCGAGCAACGGCAGGCTGACCGGCCCCAGTGCCAGTGACAACCACACCGCCAGCACGCACAGAAGGGTAAGACCGATGAACAGCGCGCGCGGGCGGACGCGTTGCCTCATGGGGCGAAACTGGCCTTGTCTGCCGGATAGAACGCCGCTGCCAGCTCATGCAGTGTGGCTGGGAGGCGTGGCCCTAAACCACCGACCAACAAGGTGGGATCCAGCGAAAGCAGGCGCTTGTCGCGTGCCGCACGCGACGCAGCAAGCCCCGGATTCTCCTTGAGCAAAGCAGCGAGCGCCTGGTCACCCGCCAGGGCACGGTCAGAGAACACCACCACATCCGGGTCCAGCCCAGCCAGCGCTTCGACGGAAAAGTTCTTGTAACCCTGATGATCGGCCAGGTTGCGCGCACCCGCTTGACGCAATAGCCAATCGCCTGCCGTGCCCTGCCCCGCGATCAGCGGCTTGGCACCGGCATGCCCGACCAGCAGCAGCACGCCTGGCGCGCGCTGGTGAGCCTGGGCCTGTTCGATCTTGGTGCTCAGTGCCTCGAGCTCACGATGGTAGCGGGTCGTCAGCTCGCGGGCTTGTTGCTGGGCTCCGAGCAACTCACCCAGGTGCGCAAGATTCTGGTCCACTGCTGCCAGATCGGCTGCGCTGGAAAACAATTCGACACGCACGCCCGCCGCACGGACCTGCGCCAACACCGGCGGCGGCCCCATTTCTTCAGTCCCCACCAGCACATCGGGACGCAGGCTCAGAATGCCTTCGGCCGACAGCTGGCGTTGATAGCCAATGCTCGGCAAGGCCTTGAGCGACGGCGGATGCTGGCTAGTGGTGTCGACGCCGACCAGACGCGACTCACCTCCCAGGGCACTGATCCATTCGCTCAGCGCACCGCCCGCGCTGACCCAGCGCTGGGCGGGAGCTTCAGCCAACGCCTGGGTCGAAAGCGTAAAGCCGGCCAAGAGGATGAATAGAGCAGCCGTACGACGCATCATCGGGTTACCTCGCAGAAGACAGCCGAGCACCTTGAGGCCCTCGGCAGAACTGCGCACCATAGGAAGGCTGACGCAGTGAATACGGTCAATTTGATAATTATTCGCATTGATGCGTCAAGCGACTACCGCTTTCGAGAGTTACGCCTACCATGCATTTCCTCTGCCCCACCGAATCACTAGCCGAAGGCAGCAGCCGCGCCTTCAGCGTAGCCGGTCAATCGCTGTTCGGCGTGCGCCGTCAGGGTCGGGTCTACCTCTACCGAAACCGCTGTCCACACCGCGGCATCGCGCTGAATTGGGATGAGCAGGCCTTTCTCGACGACAGCGCCAGCCTGATTCACTGTGCCCATCATGGGGCACTGTTCCTGATCGAATCCGGCGAGTGCATCGCCGGGCCTTGCGAAGGCGAAGCCCTGCACGCACTGGACTGTCATGAGGACAGCAGCGGCATCTGGCTCAAGGATTGAGCAGCACCGGCAAGCGACGTTCGAGCACGATCTGCTCGGCATCCAGGCGCGCGCCATAAGCCAATACTTCGACGCCGTCAGCCACCGCAGCGCGCAACGCCTTGGCGTAGGCCGCATCGATTTCCTCGGCCGGGCGTACCGCCTCTATCCCTGTGAGATTGACGCAATACAGTTGCACCGCGCGAATGCCCTGGCGCGCCAATGCCGCCAACTCGCGCAAGTGCTTGGCGCCGCGCTGGGTCACGGCATCCGGAAAGGCAGCCACCGTGCTGTCGGGATAGCCCAGGGTGACGCTCTTGACTTCGACGTAGGCCGGGCCCTCGGCGAATTCGAGCCGAAAATCGATGCGACTGCCCTCCTCGCCATACGCCACTTCGCGCCGCAGCGCGGTGAAGCCGGCCAGTTCGGCGATGACGCCAGCGCGCAGGGCCTCGTCGACCAAGGCGTTGGCCCGACCGGTGTTGACGCAGGCCAGGCGCCCCTGCGGCGTCTCGCTGATCTCCCAGGTGCCGGGCAGCTTGCGCTTCGGGTCGTTGGAGCGGCTGAACCATACCTGTCCACCCTCACGCATGCAGTTGAGCATGGAGCCGGTGTTCGGGCAGTGAATGGTCAAGTGCTCGCCACTGTCCAGTTCGATATCGGCAAGGAAGCGCTTATAGCGGCGCAGCAGGCGCGCCCGTTCGAGTGGAGGATCGAAGCGCATCAGCCTTGCCAGCTCCGCAGACCGCGCTCGATGCGCTGCACCGCCTGCTCAAGACGCGGCAGGCTCTGGGTGTAGGCAAAGCGCACATGGTGGCCGGCCTGGTGGCGACCGAAATCCAGGCCGGGCGTGAAGGCCAGATGCTCTGTTTCGAGGAAATGCCGGCAGAACGCGAAGGCGTCGCCGCCAAAGGCGCTGATGTCGGCATATAGATAGAAAGCGCCTTGCGGCTCTACGGCGATTCCGAAGCCCAGCCCGCGCAGGGCAGGTAGCAGATAATCACGGCGGCGGGCGAACGCCGCACGGCGCTCTTCGAGAATCGCCAGGGTGTCGGGCTGGAAACAGGCGAGCGCCGCATGCTGGGCCATGCTCGGGGCGCTGATGTAGAGGTTCTGGGCCAGTTTCTCCAAATCGGCCACCGCCGAGGGCGGCGCGACCAGCCAGCCGAGGCGCCAACCGGTCATGCCGAAATACTTGGAAAAACTATTCAGTACGAAGGCTTCGTTATCGACCTCCAGCACGCTGGGCGCTTGCATGCCGTAGGTCAGGCCATGATAGATCTCGTCCACCACCAGATGCCCATGGCGCTCGCGCGTGGCCTGAGACAGGCTGGCCAAGTCGTTGCGATCCAGCACCGTGCCGGTCGGATTGGCAGGTGAGGCCACCAAGGCACCGACGGTGTCCTGGTTCCAGTGGCGCTGCACCAGGTCGGCGTTGAGCTGGTAATTCACTTCCGGCCCCACCGGTACCAGTTGCGCGCCGCCCTCCACCAAACGCAGGAAATGGCGATTGCACGGATATCCAGGGTCGGCCAACAGCCAATGCTTGCCTGGGTCCACCAGCAGACTGCTGGCCAGCAGCAATGCACCGGAGCCTCCGGGGGTGATCAGGACACGCTCGGGATCGACCGACACGCCGTAGCGTTGGCCATAGAAACCGGCGATCGCCTCGCGCAACGCCGGCAGACCGCGGGCGGCGGTGTAGCGGGTGTGGCCGGCGGCCAGCGCGGCCTGACCGGCCTCGACGATCGGCGCGGCGGTGGTGAAGTCCGGCTCGCCGATCTCAAGGTGAATCACATCATGACCTGCCGCTTGCAGCTCATTGGCCCGTGCCAGCAGGGCCATGACATGGAAGGGTTCGATGGCGCGACTGCGCGCGCTGTAGGGATAGGCCATGACCTTCTCTCGTTTGGGACTAGACTGATGATTCTACTGTCGACCGACACAGAACGGACGCTGCGGGCCGCTGTCAATACCTCGGATCGGGCGGGCTAGCGCAACCCCCGACCTATCTGGTAAGTTCGGCGGCTCGCAGTCGCAGGGCCGGCGGTCGCCGGAAATGGAGCATCCTGCGCATTGGATCAGATGAGTGAGAGGCGGTCTATTCATGTCCACCGTAGAAAAGCAAAAAACCGGTCAGACCATGTACGGTGTCGAGCCCTATGTCGAAACCAAGGGTGAGGAATACATGGGCACTCCCATGCGCGCGCACTTCACCAAGCTGCTCAGCGCCTGGAAAGGCGAGCTGATGATCAGTGTGGACCGCACTGTGGACCACATGAAGGACGAAGCGGCGAATTTCCCGGACCCGGCCGACCGTGCGAGCCAGGAAGAAGAATTCGCGCTTGAACTGCGCAACCGCGATCGCGAACGCAAGTTGATCAAGAAGATCGACAAGACCCTGCAGAAAATCCAGGACGAGGAATACGGCTGGTGCGACACCTGCGGTATCGAGATCGGCCTGCGCCGGCTGGAAGCTCGCCCAACGGCCGACCTGTGCTTCGACTGCAAGGAAATTGCCGAGAAGAAGGAAAAATCGGCCGGCAAGGGCTGATCCTGACTTCATCCGAATGGGGCGCATCTAGCGCCCCATTTCATTTATATGCCTGACATGCCCATGAAAGACTCCCGCTATATAGGCCGCTTCGCCCCCACTCCCAGCGGTTTCCTGCACTTCGGCTCACTGGTCGCCGCCCTGGCCTCCTGGCTCGACGCACGCGCCGCAGGCGGCCGATGGTTGCTACGCATGGAAGACACCGACCCGCCCCGCGAGATGCCTGGCGCGCGCGACGCCATTCTGCAGACGCTGGAGCGCTACGGCCTGCACTGGGACGGCGAGGTGGTCTTCCAGAGTCAGCGCCACGACGCCTATGCCGCCGTGGTCGATCGGCTGTTCAGCATGGGCCTGGCCTACGCCTGTACCTGCTCGCGCAAGCAGCTCGAGGGACATGGCGGCCTCTATCCCGGCTTTTGTCGCAACGCGGGCCATGCTCGCGAAAACGCGGCCATCCGCATCCGGGTCCCTGAACTGATCTACCGCTTCGACGACCGCGTGCAAGGTCGCTTCGAGCAGCATCTGGGCCGCGAGGTGGGCGATTTCGTCATCCAGCGTCGCGACGGACTGTACGCCTATCAACTGGCGGTGGTCCTGGACGATGCCTGGCAGGGAGTTACCGACATCGTGCGTGGCGCCGACCTGCTCGACAACACGCCGCGCCAGCTGTACCTCCAGGAATTGCTCGGCTTCTCGCAGCCGCGCTACCTGCACATCCCGTTGATCACCCAACCTGACGGGCACAAACTGGGCAAGACCTACCGCTCGCCGCCGCTGCCGGCCGAACAGGCGACACCGCTGCTGCTACGAGCACTTCGAGCGCTGGGTCAGCAGGCACCGGCAACGCTGTCGAGCGCGCCCCCCAGTGAGGTGCTGGCCCAAGCGATCGCGCAATGGCGCCCCGACGCGATCCCGGCGCGGCCCTCGTTACCCGAGGCCGAACTGAGCTGATGCCACGGCGCACCCGCCGGCCACCGCGCCTTTCTGCGTGATAAAAAGCCCAGCCAATTCAAATCCTTGGCGAACGAGTGCGAATCCCGCTAGCATCGCCCCGGACATTTGCGCCAATAATAAGAAGCTCACTTGCGCAGCACCTTGCCATCGAGGCCCGCATGTATATCTATCGCTTGGTCCTGCTTCTGGTCGTGGGGATCTACCTGTTCTCCCCGGCCATCATGGACTGGTGGATCGAACCGACCGGAGCCTGGTATCGCCCTTACCTGCTCTGGCTGATCCTGATCGTCGTCACCTTCATCCTGCAGAGCCAACGAGATGCCGATGAGCTTTAGCCTGACCCAGATGATCCTGATCAGCGCCGCCTACCTGCTGGTGCTGTTCGGCGTGGCCTGGATCAGCGAGCGCGGGCTGATCCCGCGCTCGGTCATCCGCCATCCCCTGACCTACACGTTGTCCTTGGGCGTCTACGCCAGCGCCTGGGCCTTCTACGGCTCGGTAGGCCTGGCCTACCAATACGGCTATGGTTTCCTTGCCTGCTACCTGGGCGTGTCCGGCGCCTTTCTGTTGGCCCCCGTTCTGCTCTATCCGATCCTCAAGATCACCCGCACCTACCAGCTCTCTTCGCTGGCCGACCTGCTGGCCTTTCGCTTTCGCAGCACCTGGGCCGGCGCCCTGACCACGGTGATCATGCTGATTGGCGTGCTGCCGCTGCTGGCCCTGCAGATACAGGCGGTGGCCGACTCCATCAGCATCCTCACCGGCGAACCGGTCAAGGCACGGGTCGCCTTCGCCTTCTGTGTGCTGATCGTGCTGTTCACCATCTTCTTCGGCTCGCGGCACATCGCCACCCGCGAAAAACACGAAGGCCTGGTGTTCGCCATCGCCTTCGAGTCGGTCATCAAGCTGCTGGCACTGGGCGGCATCGGCCTGTATGCGCTGTACGGCGTGTTCGGAGGTCCGCACGAGTTGGAAGTCTGGCTGCTGCAGAACCAGACCGCACTGGCAGCCTTGCACACCCCGCTGCAGGAAGGCCCATGGCGCACCTTGCTGCTGGTATTCTTCGCCTCGGCCATCGTCATGCCGCACATGTACCACATGGCCTTCACCGAGAACCTCAGTCCCCGCGCCCTGGTCAGTGCCAGTTGGGGCCTGCCGCTGTTCCTGCTGCTGATGAGCCTGGCGGTGCCGCTGGTGCTGTGGGCCGGTCTGCGCCTGGGCGCGAGCACCAATCCAGAGTACTTCACACTAGGCCTGGGCATCGCTGCCAATAACGAAGCGCTGGCCTTGCTGGCCTATGTCGGCGGGCTTTCCGCCGCCAGCGGCCTGATCATCGTCACCACCCTGGCGCTGTCGGGCATGGCGCTCAATCACCTGGTGCTGCCGCTGTACCAGCCACCGGCCGAGGGCAATATCTACCGCTGGCTGAAGTGGACCCGTCGCGCCCTGATCGTGGCGATCATCACTGCGGGCTTCGTCTTCTACCTGACCCAGAATACCCACCAGAGCCTGGCCAATCTTGGCATCGTCGCCTTCGTCGCCACCCTGCAGTTCCTGCCCGGCGTGCTCTCGGTGCTGTACTGGCCGACCGCCAACCGCCGCGGCTTCATCGCGGGCCTGCTGGCTGGCACCCTGGTCTGGCTGGTGACCATGCTGCTGCCACTGCTGGGCAACGTGCAAGGCTTCTACATTCCCTTGCTGGACATGATCTACGTACTGGACGACACCAGTTGGCACATGGCAGCCATCGCTTCGCTGGCCGCCAACGTCCTGCTGTTTACCTTGATATCGCTGTTCACCAATGCCAGCAGCGAGGAAGTCAGCGCCGCCGAGGCCTGTGCCGTGGACAACGTGCGCCGCCCACAGCGTCGCGAACTGCACGCTGCCTCACCCCAGGAGTTCGCCACCCAACTGGCCAAGCCGCTGGGGGCCAAGGCCGCACAGAAAGAGGTCGAGCAGGCCCTGCGCGACCTCTACCTGCCGTTCGACGAGCGCCGTCCCTACGCCCTGCGTCGACTACGTGATCGCATCGAAGCCAACCTTTCGGGACTCATGGGTCCCAGCGTGGCCCAAGACATGGTCGAGACTTTCTTGCCCTACAAGTCCGGGAACGAGAACTACGTCACCGAAGACATCCACTTCATCGAAAGCCGGCTGGAAGACTACCACTCGCGCTTGACCGGCCTTGCCGCCGAACTCGACGCCCTGCGCCGCTATCAC
Organism: Pseudomonas sp. SC11; assembly: GCF_047039205.1. Taxonomy (NCBI): domain Bacteria; kingdom Pseudomonadati; phylum Pseudomonadota; class Gammaproteobacteria; order Pseudomonadales; family Pseudomonadaceae; genus Pseudomonas; species Pseudomonas sp. SC11. Next base: position 4,665,668 of record NZ_CP178183.1, read on the forward strand.
CGCCAGACGCTTCAGGAACTGCCCATGGGCGTCTGCTCGCTGGCCAAGGATCAAGAGATCCTGATGTGGAACAAGGCCATGGAGGAACTGACCGGAATCGCCGCCAAGCATGTGGTGGGGTCGCGCCTGATCACCATCGCCGAACCCTGGCGCGGTTTGCTCGAAGGCTTCATCAACCTGCCTGACGAGCACCTGCACAAACAACGCCTGGCGCTCGACGGCCAGCCGCGCTGGCTGAACCTGCACAAGGCGGCGATCGACGAACCGCTGGCTCCGGGCAACAGCGGCCTGGTGCTGCTGGTCGAAGACCTCACCGAAAACCAGGCGCTGGAGGAGAAGCTGGTGCACTCCGAACGCCTGGCCAGCATCGGTCGCCTGGCGGCGGGCGTGGCCCACGAAATCGGCAACCCGATCACCGGCATCGCCTGCCTGGCGCAGAACCTGCGCGAGGAACGCGAAGACGACGGTGAGATCATCGAGCTGTCCAGCCAGATCCTTGAGCAGACCAAGCGCGTGTCACGCATTGTCCAGTCACTGATGAGCTTCGCCCACGCCGGTGGCAGCCATCAGAACAACGAAGAACCGGTGGCCCTGGCCGAGGTGGCGCAGGATGCGATCGGGCTACTGGCCCTGAACCGGCGCAATTTCGAGGTGCAGTTCTTCAACCTGTGTGACCCCGACCATTGGGCCGAAGGCGATCCGCAGCGCCTGGCCCAGGTACTGATCAACCTGCTGTCCAACGCCCGCGATGCCTCGCCCCCGGGCAGTGCGGTGCGTGTGCGTAGCGAAGCGAGCGAACACACCGTCGACCTGATCGTCGAAGACGAAGGCAGCGGCATTCCGAAAAACATCATGGATCGCCTGTTCGAGCCGTTCTTCACCACCAAGGATCCAGGCGAAGGAACCGGACTGGGGCTTGCGCTGGTCTATTCCATCGTGGAAGAGCATTATGGGCAAATCACCATCGACAGCCCGGCCGATCCTGATCGGCAATGTGGCACACGGATCCGCGTGACCCTGCCCCGGCATGTCGTAGCGACGTCCCCTGACATTCGAGACCGTCGAGAGAATTGAATCAATGCCGCACATTCTGATCGTCGAAGACGAAACCATCATTCGCTCGGCCCTGCGCCGACTGCTGGAACGCAACCAGTATCAGGTCAGCGAAGCCGGCTCGGTACAGGAAGCCCAGGAGCGCTTCAGCATTGCCTCCTTCGATTTGATCGTCAGCGACCTGCGCCTGCCCGGCGCTCCCGGGACCGAACTGATCAAGCTCGGAGAAGGCAAGCCGGTGTTGATCATGACCAGCTATGCCAGCCTGCGCTCGGCAGTCGATTCGATGAAGATGGGCGCGGTGGACTACATCGCCAAACCGTTCGACCACGATGAAATGCTGCAAGCCGTCGCCCGCATTCTGCGCGACCGCCAAAGTGCTTTCGCCAGCGCCACCACTGCCGCCGAACCAAGCCGCACCAGCAAGGGTGGGGCAGCCGAAAAGCCCATGAATGCCCCGGCCAATGGCGAGATCGGCATCATCGGCGCCTGTGCGCCCATGCAGGACCTGTTCAGTAAAATCCGCAAAGTCGCGCCCACCGACTCCAATGTGCTGATCCAAGGCGAGTCCGGCACCGGCAAGGAGCTGGTGGCGCGCGCGCTGCATAACCTCTCGCGCCGCGCCAAGGCGCCGATGATTTCCGTCAACTGCGCGGCGATCCCGGAGACCCTGATCGAATCCGAGCTGTTCGGCCACGAAAAAGGCGCCTTCACCGGTGCCAGCGCCGGCCGCGCCGGCCTGGTGGAGGCGGCAGACGGTGGCACTCTGTTCCTCGACGAAATCGGCGAGTTGCCGCTAGAGGCCCAGGCTCGCCTGTTGCGTGTGCTTCAGGAAGGCGAGATCCGCCGGGTCGGATCGGTGCAGTCGCAAAAGGTCGATGTGCGCCTGATCGCCGCTACCCACCGTGACCTGAAGAACCTTGCCAAAGCAGGACAGTTCCGCGAAGACCTCTACTACCGCCTGCATGTCATCGCCCTCAAGTTGCCGGCCCTGCGCGAGCGCGGGAGCGATGTCAACCAGATCGCCGATGCCTTCCTCGCTCGCCAGAGCGCACGCATCGGCCGCGACGACCTGCATTTCGCGGCCGATGCCGAGCAGGCCATTCGTCATTACCATTGGCCCGGGAACGTGCGTGAACTGGAAAACGCGGTCGAGCGGGCAGTCATCCTCAGCGAAAGTCCGGAAATATCGGCCGATCTGTTGGGCATCGATATCGAATTGGCCGACCTGGACGACGACATGCTCGAAGGTCTTCACCCAGCAGGTGGCGCCAGCACCAGCAACGCCAGCCACGAACCTACCGAGGACCTGTCGCTGGAAGACTATTTCCAGCATTTCGTACTCGAGCATCAGGACCACATGACCGAAACCGAACTGGCACGAAAACTCGGCGTCAGTCGCAAGTGCTTGTGGGAACGGCGCCAGCGCCTGGGTATCCCGCGACGCAAGAGTAACGTAGCCAGCGAAAACTGATCATTCGCGACGCGGGATACGCCCAACGTGTAGCACCGGACATGTCCCGCCGAGCCCCCGCCTTCACCGTGCCATCCCGCAACACCCCTCTGACGTGAAAAATCTGTTACCTCGTCCGCCCTTGGCGTAACAAACCGAGGCATACGGTAACGAAATCTCATCATTTCGCCGACAAGCATCACGCCTAAAATCGCCCAAACCCCCGATTTCATTGGCCCTCACAAAGTTGGCACGGCACCTGCTATATCTTTCGTACAAGAACAATAACAAGCACGGCAATTCAAAATAAGAACAAGACGAAACGACTCACGCATAACAAGAACAAGACGGCGGAGGCGCAGCTAACTGATTCTTTTGGAGAGGCGTTGTGTTTGGGCTTGCCCCACAACCAGGCTGAGAACAACAACACTGCACTAAAGCAGCGCCTGAACTGGTTGGATCGAATGATCAGCATGACTCAGCGACCAAAGCAATCCGTTTGCTCTTCACCCCGAACATGGGGTCGTCCACAGCGTAAATATCGGTGGACAGGGCACTCAACAAAAACAAGAAGCCCGATAAAAAAACAATAAGAGCACGCAACGACTTGAAGGGGAGCTTAGGCTCCCCTTGTCGTTTCCACCCCCGTCAGAATCTCTTCACGGCACCGCCTACACCATCCCGACAGTAAATGCTAGAATCCCCCGCCATCATGCGGCCATTCTCCTAGTCTTGGCCGAACATTCCTTCATACAGTGCATCCCATGCTGAAGAAGCTGTTCCAGTCGTTCCGTCCTCCCCTCCGTGGTCAGCACAGGCGCACCACGCCTGAGGTGATCAATCAGAGCCAGCACTCGCTCCAGCGCAGCCAGTTCAGCCGCCACGCCGTGAGCATCGTCGAGCGCCTGCAGAGCGCTGGGTACCAGGCCTATCTGGTCGGCGGCTGCGTGCGTGACCTGCTGCTGGGCATCGCCCCCAAAGACTTCGATGTCGCCACCAGCGCCACACCCGAGCAGGTCCGCGCCGAGTTTCGCAATGCGCGGATCATCGGTCGCCGGTTCAAGCTGGTGCATATCCATTTCGGCCGCGAAATCATCGAGGTTGCCACCTTCCGTGCCCACCACAGCGAGGAAGACCAAGGCGACACCCACCGTTCGTCGCACAACTCCAGCGGACGCATTCTGCGCGACAACGTCTACGGCACGCTCGAAGACGATGCCCAGCGCCGCGACTTCACCATCAACGCGCTGTACTACGATCCGGTCAGCGAGCGCATCCTGGACTACGCCAATGGCGTGCACGACATCCGCAACCGTTTGCTGCGCCTGATCGGCGATCCTACTCATCGCTATCAGGAAGATCCCGTCCGTATGCTGCGGGCGGTGCGTTTCGCCGCCAAGCTGGATTTCGGCATCGAAAAACATACCGTTCAGCCCATCCGCGACCTGGCCAAGCTGTTGCGCGAGATCCCGCCAGCACGCCTTTTCGAGGAAGTGTTGAAGCTGTTCCTGTCCGGCCACGGGGCGATTGCCTTCGAGATGCTGGTCGATTTGCAGTTGTTCGAGCCGCTGTTCCCAGCCAGCGCCCAAGCGCTGGACGAACGCCCAAGCTACACCCACACCTTGATCAGCCAGGCGTTGAGCAACACGGACCTGCGCGTCAAGCAAGGCAAGCCGGTCACCCCAGCCTTCCTGTTCGCTGCTCTGCTCTGGCCTGCCCTCCCAGCGCGCTCGCTGTTCCTGCAGAGTCAGGGAGTGCCGCCAATCCCGGCGATGAACGAAGCCGCCCACGACCTGATCGCCGAGCAGTGCCAGCGCATCGCGATTCCCAAGCGCTTCACCCTGCCGATCCGCGAGATCTGGGACATGCAGGAGCGCCTGCCACGGCGCAGTGGTAAACGCGCCGACATGCTGCTGGACAACCCACGATTCCGGGCCGGTTACGATTTCCTGCTACTGCGCGAAAGCGCCGGCGAGGAAACCGACGACCTTGGCCAGTGGTGGACCGACTACCAGGATGCCCACGACAGCGAACGCCGCGACATGATTCGCGAACTGGGCAGCCGCGATGACGGCGCCTCGACCACGCGCAAGCGCAAGCGCAGTGGCAGCAAGCGCAAGTCCGGCGGCGAAGGCAGCTTCGACTGAGCATGACCGTTCGCGCCTACATCGGCCTGGGCAGCAACCTGGACGCCCCCGACGAGCAATTGCGCAGTGCGCTCCAGGCTGTGGACCGCATCCCCGCGACACGCCTGGTCGCCGCCTCGGGCCTGTATGGCAGTGAATCCTTGCTGCCCGGCCAGCCCCGCTACACCAATGCCGTCGCGGCACTCGACACCCGCCTGGCGCCGCTAGCGCTGCTCGACGCCTTGCAAGGTATAGAGAACGACCAAGGCCGAGTGCGCAAGGAGCGCTGGGGACCGCGCACGCTCGACCTGGACATACTCCTGTTCGGCGACGACGTCATCGATATCCCCCGGCTAAAAGTGCCTCATTACCATATGCACGCCCGCCCGTTCGTGCTCTACCCTCTGGCCGAACTGGTACCCGCCGACTTCACCCTGGCCGACGGTCGTCGCCTCGCGCAACTGCTTCAGGCCTGCCCCTTCGTGGGGCTGGAGCGCCTGTAATCCGGGCACTTCTGCCATCGGTAACGGCAGTAACACTCCGGGCGTAACAATGCGGTAACAGGGTCATTGACTTCCCCCACCTCGCTCACGACTATAGGCGTCCCGCGGCGCCCGTCAGCCGCTCTCTACCCATTTAGGCCCGGACAGCCCTGTGACCCGAACATCACGCACGATGATGTGCCGCTCCGGAAGATGAATACACGCGTTGTACGCAGTCGTTTTTCACAGCGCCTGAACGAGGATCTCGCTACATGCCTGAAGTCACCCTCACCACCCTGCATGGCCTGAAGGCCAAGGGTGAGAAAATCACCATGCTGACCTGTTACGACGCTACCTTCGCCAAGGCCGCAAGCCAGGCCGGCGTCGAAGTACTGCTGGTCGGCGACTCGCTGGGCATGGTCCTGCAAGGCCATGACAGCACACTGCCAGTCACCACCGCCGAGATGGCCTACCACACCGCCTGTGTCAAACGCGGCAACCAGGGTGCGCTGATCCTCGCCGATCTGCCGTTCATGGCCCACGCCACCCTCGAACAATCGTTCAGCAACTGCGCCACGCTGATGCGTGCGGGGGCGCACATGATCAAGGTCGAGGGCGCCGCCTGGCTGGGCGACACTATCCGCCTGCTGGCCGACCGTGGCGTTCCGGTCTGTGCGCACATGGGCCTGACACCGCAGACAGTCAATGTACTGGGCGGCTACAAGGTCCAAGGCCGCGAAGAGGCCCAGGCGCAGCAGATGCGCGCCGATGCCCTCGCCCTGCAACAGGCAGGCGCGGCCATGCTATTGCTCGAATGCGTACCCAGCGCGCTGGCTACGGACATCGCCCAGGCTGTGAGCATTCCAGTGATCGGCATCGGTGCCGGCAGCGGGACCGATGGCCAGGTGCTGGTCCTGCATGACATGCTCGGCCTGTCCCTCAGCGGTCGCGTGCCGAAGTTCGTGAAGAACTTCATGGCGGGTCAGCCCAGCATCGACAGCGCCCTGGGGGCCTACGTCAAGGCGGTCAAGGACATCTCCTTCCCGGCACCTGAACATGGGTTCAGCGCATGAATACCGTCAAGACCGTCCGTGAACTACGCGCTGCAGTAGCGCGCGCTCGCGGCGAAGGCAAGCGTATCGCCTTCGTCCCGACCATGGGCAACCTGCACAGCGGCCATGCCGCTCTGGTCGTCAAGGCGGCCCAGCGCGCCGACTTCGTGGTTGCCAGCATCTTCGTCAACCCGCTGCAGTTCGGCGCCGGCGAGGATCTGGACAAGTACCCGCGCACCCTGGTCGCCGATCAGGCAACGCTGCTGCAGGCAGGCTGCAACCTGCTGTTCGCGCCAGCGGTCGAGGAGATGTATCCCGATGGCATGGGCGTGCAGACCCGAGTCAGCGTGCCGCATCTGTCAGAGGGACTGTGCGGCGCCAGCCGCCCGGGCCACTTCGAAGGTGTAGCGACCGTGGTGAGCAAACTGTTCAACATGGTTCAGCCGGATCTAGCCGTGTTCGGTGAGAAGGACTATCAGCAACTGGCAGTCATTCGCGCCATGGTGCGCGACCTGAACATGCCGATCCAGATCATCGGCGAGCCGACCGTGCGTGCCGAGGACGGCTTGGCGCTGTCCTCGCGCAACGGCTACTTGAGTCCGGACCAGCGCGCTACGGCGCCGGTGCTGTATCAGGTCCTGCGAGCGCTGGCCGAAGGACTGGGTCGCGGTCGGCGCGATTTCTCGACGCTGCTCGCCGAAGGTCAGGCGCACCTGGTCACTGCCGGACTGCGTCCGGACTATCTGGAAATCCGCCATGCGCTGACGCTCAAGCCAGCCGTGATCGACGACCGAGACCTGGTCATTCTCGCGGCGGCTTATCTGGGCACTACGCGGTTGATCGACAACCTCTACCTGCACCTTGAAGAGCCTGCTGCATAAGACCTTGCAGGCTCTGCGCAGACAAACGCGCAGAGCCTGCTCGCAGCACCTTGCCGCATTTCTCGCAAAAATTTCATCCCCCGCAGCACCGCTCCCATTCCCGCCATCGGACCAATGCCTATAATGGCCTTTTCTTGCAACTGGCAATGACTGCCAGTGTCCAAGCCAGACCATGCCCGAAGGAAACCACCCGCAATGGCGTATTACCGCACTCCCCACGACGTGACGGCCCTGCCCGCCTGGCAAGCGCTCAAACAGCACCGCGACGCCATGCAGGGGTTCAGCATGCGAGAAGCCTTCGCCGCCGACCCCAAGCGCTTCGAGCAGTTCTCGCTCAGCAGCTGCGGCCTGTTCCTGGACTATTCGAAGAACCTGATTACCGAGCAGACCCGCGACCTGCTGGTCGACCTGGCGCGGGAAGTGGGCCTTGAAGAGGCAATCAAGGCCATGTTCAGCGGTGAGATCATCAACGGCTCCGAAGGCCGTCCTGTGCTGCACACCGCCCTGCGCCGCCCGGTCGGCGACAAGCTCAATGTCGGCGGCGTCAACGTGATGCCGGAAGTGCACAAGGTGCTCAACCAGATCACCGAACTGGTAGGACGCATCCATGACGGGCTGTGGCGCGGCTACAGCGAGAAGCCGATCACCGACGTGGTGAACATCGGTATCGGCGGCTCCTTCCTGGGCCCGGAGTTGGTCTCCGAGGCGCTGCTGCCGTACGCCCAGCGCGGCGTGCGCTGCCATTACCTGGCCAATATCGACGGCAGCGAATTCCATGAACTGTCGGCCAAGCTGCGTGCCGAGACCACCTTGTTCATCGTTTCGTCGAAATCGTTCAACACCCTCGAAACGCTGAAGAATGCCCAGGCTGCTCGCACCTGGTACCTGGCCCAGGGCGGCTCGGAAGCCGAGCTCTACCGTCACTTCATCGCGGTCTCCAGCAACAAGACCGCCGCCGTGGCGTTTGGTATCCGTGAAGAGAACATCTTCCCGATGTGGGACTGGGTCGGCGGGCGCTATTCGCTGTGGTCGGCCATCGGTTTGCCGATTGCCCTGGCCATCGGCACCGCCAACTTCAAGGAACTGCTGTCTGGGGCCTATACCATGGACCAGCATTTCCAGACGGCACCGTTCGAGAAGAACATGCCAGTGCTGCTCGCCCTGTTGGGCGTGTGGTACGGCAATTTCTGGAACGCCAGTAGTCACGCCATCCTGCCCTACGATCACTACCTGCGTAACATCACCAAGCACCTGCAACAGCTGGACATGGAGTCCAATGGCAAAAGCGTGATGACCGATGGCTCGCCGGTGAAGACCGAGACCGGCCCAGTGATCTGGGGCGGCGTGGGCTGCAATGGTCAGCACGCCTATCACCAGTTGCTCCACCAAGGCACCCAGATGATCCCGGCCGACTTCATCGTGCCGGTGGTCAGCTTCAACCCAGTGGCCGACCACCACCAGTGGCTCTACGCCAACTGCCTGTCGCAGAGCCAGGCCCTGATGCTCGGCAAAACGCGCGAGGAAGCAGAAACCGAGTTGCGCGCCAAGGGCCTCAACGAAGCGGACGTGGAAACGCTTGCGCCACACAAGGTCATTCCGGGCAACCGTCCGAGCAATACGTTGGTGGTCGAGCGCATCAGCCCGCGGCGCCTGGGCGCGCTGGTGGCGATGTACGAGCACAAGGTGTTCGTGCAGAGCGTGATCTGGGGCATCAACGCCTTCGACCAGTGGGGCGTCGAACTGGGCAAAGAGCTAGGCAAAGGCGTGTACCAGCGTCTGGTGGGCAGCCTTGAGGAAAGCGCAGAGGACGGCTCGACCCAAGGTCTGATCAACTACTTCCGCGGACGTCACCGCGGTTGATCCACACGCCCGTGGAAGCACTGCGTCGCCGTATCGAAACTCAGCTGATGAGCATGACCGGGCTTGCGCTCGGTCAACTCGACCTGGAGTCGCCCAAGGGCGATCCGGGCCTGTTTGGTCCACACAGCGTGAGCTGGCGGGTCCATGGCGACTTCCCCAGCATGCTGATCGGCGGCATCAGTGCGCTGATGCTGCAACTGCTCCACCCCCTGGCGCTGGCCGGGGTGTGGGACCATTCCAACTTTCGTGAAGATTTGCTCGGACGCCTGCGTCGGACCAGCCAATTCATCTCCGGCACGACCTTCGGCTCGACCCAGGATGCGCAGTGGCTGATCGAAAAGGTCCGCAAGATTCACCTTCAGGTCGTCGGCATTGCGCCCGATGGACGCCCCTACGCAGCCAGCGACCCAAACCTGCTCACCTGGGTGCACGTCGCCGAGGTGAGCAGCTTCCTCGCCGCACATCTGCGCTACCGCAACCCGCAGATGTCCGCTGGCGACCAGGACGCCTACTACGCGGAAATCGCCCTCGTCGCCGAGCGACTAGGTGCGCGCGATGTGCCGCGCTCCTGCAGGCAAGTGCAAGACTATCTGCAAAGCATGCGCCCGCAATTGTGCTGTGATGACCGTAGCCTGGAAGTCGTGCAAATCCTGCTCGCTGCGCCGGCGCCCAGCCGAGTTGCGCAGCCGGTTGGCACACTCATGCTGCAGGCAGGCATCGACCTGCTGCCCTTATGGGCCAACGATCTCCTCGGGCAACGTCAGAGTTCGCTCAAGCGCCAGTTAGTACGTCTCGGGGTGAAGCAGATCGCGCCGATACTGCGCTGGGCGATGCGCAATGGCTCGGCTCAGCGTGCCCGCAGGCGGATGGACCTGATCTAGGGTTTGTCCGATGTTTCGGAACCGATCAGCCGTGCCATACTCCAAGGCACCTCCGTTCGCGACAGACGACGCCGCACATGCCCAAAGGATTGATCCGCGCCATCGGCGCCCTGCTAGCCATCGTGGCCCTCTACAGCCTCATGGGTTTCTTCATCCTCCCCGGCGTCGCTCTGCGCATCGCCAACCAGCAGTTGGCCCACTACGCCACCGTGCCGGCACACCTGCAGCGCATCGAGTTCAATCCTTTCACCCTCGAATTGACCTTGTGGGGCCTGCAGGTGGGCGAGCCAGGGAAGGAGCAGGTCGGGTTCGAGCGCCTCTATGCCAATCTCTCACTCGACAGTCTGTGGACCCGAGCCCTGCATCTGGACGCCATCGAGCTGGACAAGCCGCGCACCGAACTGCTGTTCGCCAAGGATGGCAGCCTCAACCTCTCACACCTGTTCAAGCTGCCGCCAAGCGAGCCCAAGGCGGACGAAACGCCAAGCGACCCCTTCCCACTGCGCATCGCCCGCATCAAGCTCAACGAAGGCTACCTGCACTTCCAGGATCTGCGCCCGAGCGAGCCCATCGAGTTTCTCTACGACTCGATGAACCTGGAGCTTAAGAACCTCAGCACCCTGCCCGACGACAGCGCGGATATGACACTGGTAGCCAACGGCCCCAATGGCGGTCGGATTGACTGGAGTGGCAACCTCAGCCTGTCCCCGATCGCCTCCGAAGGCACCCTGAAAATCACCGACGGCAAAATGAAGCTGTTCTGGCCTTATGTGCGCGACGCCGTGCCGCTGGTGCTCGAGGACGGCAAGCTCAGCCTCGACACGCATTACAAGCTCAACCTGTCCAAACAGACCGAACTGTTGCTAGACAACGCCTCGCTGCGCATCGCACCGTTCGCCATTAAGGCGCCGGATGGCCGTAAACTGGCCCGTCTGGCGAAGCTGGAAATCAGCGACACCTCGGTCGATCTCGCCAAGCAACGGGTCAGCGTTGGCAAGGTCCGCAGCGAAAAGCTCGAAACCTGGGCCGCACTTGAGCGCGATGGTCAGCTCGACTGGCAGAAGCTGTTCGCCAGCCAGCCGGCCAAGGTCACACCCAAGCAAAAGGCCGAGCCAGCTACCGCCGAGCCCGTTGCCCCCGAACAGGCCGCAGCGGCGCCAAGCAAGCCCTGGCAGGTACTGCTCAAGGACGTGCAGGCACGCGATTACTTGATCCATCTGGCAGATCGCAGCCAACAGGCCCCCGTAGAGCTCGATGTAGGCCCGCTGAATCTCGACCTCAAAGGCTTCGACAGCCTGAACAAGTCGCCTTTCACCTTGAAACTGGACACCGGTATCGGCCGTCAGGGCAAGCTGCAGGCCGCAGGTCAAGTCAACCTCGCGCCAGTCACGGCCAAGCTGAATGTCAGTACCCGCGACATCGACCTGCGCGTGGCCCAGGCCTACATCAGTCCCTTCATTCGCCTGGAACTGCGCAGCGGCATGCTCGCCAGCGATCTCGACGTCGACCTCAAGGGTACCCAGCCACTGGCCTTCAGCGTCACCGGCAAGGCGCAGGTCAATCAGTTACACACCCTCGACACCATCAAGGGCCGAGACTTCGTCAAGTGGCAGCAGGTCAACGTCGATGGCTTGTCCTACGTGCATGGCAATGCACTGTCGATCGACAAAGTCACCCTGCAGCAACCCTACGCGCGCTTCATCATCAACGAAGACCGCACCACCAGCATCGACGACCTGCTGATCCCGCAAACCAGCGCAAGCTCGTCCAGCGGCGAGCGCAAACCGGCTACCGCCAGCACTGAAAAACCGCTGGGCATCCACATTGGCCAGATCGACATCAACGACGGTTCGGCCAACTTCGCCGACCTGACCTTGACACCCAATTTCGCCACGGCCGTTCAGCAGCTCAACGGCCAGATCGGCACCATCGACAATCGCCAGTCGCAGCCAGCCAAAGTCGATGTCCAAGGCAAGGTCGACCGCTATGCGCCAGTCACCATCAAAGGCGCGTTGAATCCGTTCGATCCGATGGCCAGTCTAGACATCGCCACGCGCTTCCGGCGCGTCGAACTCACCACGCTGACGCCGTATTCGGGCAAATTCGCCGGCTACCGTATCCGCAAAGGGCGCCTGGACCTCGACCTGCACTACGTGATCACCAAGGGCCAACTCAAGGCCGAGAACAAGGTGGTGGTCGAACAGTTGCAACTGGGCGAGCGCGTCGACAGCCCTGATGCCGTGGACCTGCCGATTCGCCTGGCGGTGGCATTGCTCAAGGACACCCACGGCCGCATCTCGATCGAGCTGCCCGTCTCCGGCGACCTGAACAACCCACAGTTCAGTGTCATGCCGATCGTCTGGCAAACGATGCGCAATCTGGTGCTTCGCGCAGCGCAGGCGCCATTCAAGTTCATCGGTGGACTGATCGCTGGCGGCGGCTCGCAGGACTTGGGCACGGTAGCCTTCGCGCCTGGCTCCAGTGATCTGAGTACCCCTGCCAAGGGCGATCTGGACAAGCTGGCCGCTGCATTGAAGCAGAGGCCCGAGCTACGCTTGGAAATCGAAGGCACCAGCGCGCAGACCAGCGATGGCCCGTTGATTGCCCAGCAACGCCTGGAGCGCGAATACCAGAGTACCTGGTACAAGATCCTCCAGCGCCGCGGCGACAAGGTTCCAGCCAACGCCTCGATGCTGGTGGTCGACGACAGCGACAAACCGGCAATGCTCGAGGGCATCTATCGCACTCGCCTCAAACAGCAACCGCCGGCCGAGTGGGAGAAGCTGAGTCGCGACGAGCGCACGACCAAGCTGCGCGAGGCGGTTATCACGTCTTGGGCAGAAAGCGCCGCACTGTTGCGCAGCCTGGCCCAGGAACGCGCTAGCAGCATCAAAGACTACTTGGTGGATCACGGTAAGCTCGAAGATGATCGGGTGTATTTCATCGATACCACACTCGGTAAAGCCGAAGCTGACGGACGTGTGATCACACCGATGCATCTGGATGCGGAGTGAATCCTGAGCAGAGCCCCAAGCTTTGTGCTCGCTCAGCAAAAAGCCCCGGCCAATGGCCGGGGCTTTCGTTCTACTGGCCCGTTCCATCGGGCCTAGCACAGAGACTTACTGAGTCTTCAGCGCTTCAGCGGTAACGCTCTTAACGCCTTTGATTTTCTTGGCGATCATCACAGCGGTATCTTTCTGAGCCGAAGTCAAGGTCACGCCATCCTTCGAGGACAGAGAGACTACACCCTTAGCGGTTTCAACTTTGATATCGGAGCCTGGAATGCCTTTCTCGGTCAGCAGATCAGCCTTCACCTTGGTGGTGATCCAGGTGTCGGAGGTTTCTTGCTTGGCATCAGCTACCGGCTGATTGGAAGCCAGCATTACTGGAGCCTGAGTAGCTTCTGCGGCGAATACACCGTTAGCCATGGACAGAGTCAGAGCAGTAGCAGTAGCGGCAGCAATGGCAAACTTCTTCATGTGGTTCACTCCTGTTTATCGAAAGATCTGCGCCGTGATTCCTGGCAGCAGGTGCAAAGGGAGTTGCAGGGGCTGTGCCACATTTCAAAAACCCATTAAAACCTTACATATCAATAGCTTAAAAACAATCAACCCTTGCCTGACTCGTGCAATTTGCAAGTACCGCAAAAAAACTGCATGCAAGATGCAAGTACTGCCGTGCTTTATACAGGCGTAAAAAAAGGACCTCCGTAGAGGTCCTCTTTCAGTCAGTGCCAATCAGGCTCAGACACCCGATGCCTTGGCGGCAGCGACATCCTTGATCGACAGCTTGATCCGGCCGCGGTTGTCCACGTCCAGTACCAGCACTTCGACTTCCTGACCTTCCTTGAGCACGTCGGTGACCTTCTCCACACGCGCATCGCTGAGCATGGAGATGTGCACCAGACCGTCTTTACCCGGCAGGATGTTGACGAAGGCGCCGAAGTCGACGATACGCTCGACCTTGCCAACGTAGATCTTGCCGATCTCCGCCTCGGCGGTAATGCCCAGAACACGTTGCTTGGCCGCTTCGGCCGCTTCCTTGGTCTCGCCGAAGATCTTGATCGAACCGTCGTCTTCGATGTCGATCGACGCTTTGGTTTCTTCGCAGATGGCGCGAATGGTAGCGCCGCCCTTGCCGATGACATCACGGATCTTGTCGGTGTCGATCTTCATCGCAATCATGGTCGGCGCGTTGGCCGAGAGCTCGGTACGCGACTGAGCGATGATCTGGTTCATCTGGCCGAGGATGTTCAGGCGCGCTTCCAGGGCCTGGCCCAGGGCGATCTCCATGATCTCTTCGGTGATACCGTTGATCTTGATGTCCATCTGCAGCGCGGTGACACCTTTGGCGGTACCGGCGACCTTGAAGTCCATATCGCCCAGGTGGTCTTCATCGCCGAGGATGTCGGTCAGGACCGCGAACTTGTCGCCTTCCTTGACCAGGCCCATGGCGATACCGGCCACTGGCGCTTTCATCGGTACACCGGCGTCCATCAGTGCCAGCGATGCACCGCACACCGACGCCATGGAGCTGGAGCCGTTGGATTCGGTGATTTCCGACACCACGCGGATGGTGTACGGGAACTCGCTGTCGCTCGGCAGCATGGCCTGCACGCCACGACGGGCCAGACGGCCGTGGCCGATTTCACGACGACCAGCGCCGCCCATGCGACCGCACTCGCCGACCGAGAACGGCGGGAAGTTGTAGTGCAGCATGAAGGCGTCTTTCTTCTCGCCTTCGAGGGTATCGAGCAGCTGTGCGTCGCGCGCAGTACCCAGGGTCGCAACGACCAGGGCCTGGGTTTCACCACGGGTAAACAGCGCCGAGCCGTGAGTCTTGGGCAGCACACCGACTTCGATATTCAGCGGACGCACAGTGCGGGTGTCACGACCGTCGATGCGCGGCTTGCCGTTGACGATGTTCTCGCGGACGGTGCGGTATTCCAGCTCGCCGAAGATCTCCTTGATCGCACCGGCAGTCGGGCCGGTTTCGTCGTTGGACAGGCGGGCAATGGCCTCATCACGCAGTTGGCCCAGGCGATTGTAGCGATCGGCTTTCTGAGTGATGGTGTAGGCCTGCGAAATGGCCTCGCCGAACTCGCCACGCACGCGGTCGAGCAACTCGGTGTTGGCAACGACCGGCTGCCAGTCCCACGTCGGCTTGCCCGCTTCGGCGGCCAGTTCCTTGACCGCTTTGATCACGGTCTGGAACTCGTCGTGGGCGAACAGCACAGCGCCCAACATCTGGTCTTCGGTCAGCTCTTTGGCCTCGGACTCGACCATCAGCACCGCAGTTTCGGTACCGGCCACGACCATGTCCAGGCTCGAAGCCTGTAGTTGCTCGTAGGTCGGGTTCAGCAGGTAACCGGTGCTTTCGTGGAAGGCTACGCGAGCAGCGCCGATCGGACCTTCGAACGGAATGCCGGAGATGGCCAGGGCAGCCGAGGTACCGATCATCGCCGCAACGTCCGGATCGGTCTTCTTGCTGGTGGAAACCACGGTGCAGACTACCTGCACTTCGTTCATGAACCCTTCGGGGAACAGAGGACGGATCGGACGGTCGATCAGACGCGAGGTCAGGGTTTCCTTCTCGGAAGGACGGCCTTCGCGCTTGAAGAAACCGCCTGGGATCTTACCGGCAGCGTAGGTCTTTTCCTGATAATGCACGGACAGCGGGAAGAAGCCCTTGCCTGGATCGGCCTGCTTGGCACCGACCACGGTCACCAGCACGGTGACATCGTTGTCGACGGTGACCAGCACGGCGCCGGTGGCCTGACGGGCGATGCGGCCCGTTTCGAGAGTGACGGTCGACTGACCGAACTGGAACGTCTTGATTACCGGGTTCACGGTTTCCTACCTTTTCAGTGGCTCTTGGGGGAACTTGGAAAACGGGGTCTTGCGAATGCTTGGGCGGCGGGGAGTGTCGTCTCCTTCGACCGTCCAGATACAACACGAGGCTGGGAGCCTGAGCGTCGGGCGGATGAATCCGCACGACGGCATCAGGCTGCCAACCTCGAAGATACGCCTGGCGTGTCCAGGGTTCGCGCTGCCAGGCAACGCTTCCCAAGCTTGCGACACGCCACGCACACCACTGGCCGGGCCGCTATTAGCGACGCAGGCCCAGGCGACCGATCAGGGCGCTGTAACGGGTGGTGTCTTTGCCCTTCAGGTAATCCAGCAGCTTGCGACGCTGGTTGACCATACGGATCAGACCACGACGGGAGTGGTGGTCTTTTTCGTTGGCCTTGAAGTGGCCTTGCAGCTTGTTGATGTTGGCGGTCAGCAGAGCAACCTGCACTTCCGGGCTACCGGTATCGCCGGCGGCTTGCTGGTAATCGGCAACGATTTGAGCTTTTTCTTCGACGCTGAGGGCCATGTGGCTTCTCCTGATAAACGGATCCCGCAAGCGGGGTCCAATAGGCCAGGGCGTTAAATCCCTGTATGGATAAAAGAAGGTGTGACCGTGCCTACTGACAGCCACCCTCGTTCCCGCCCGACCTGACCGAAGTCCGTCCTGGCGGTATCGGTCATTCCGACCGAATCAGTCGACGCGGCGCAATACGCCCGTCTTCGCTCACTTCACCGATACCGATGAAGCGACCATTGTGATCTTGTACGCGCACCATGCCGAACTGCGGCGCATCCGGTGCACGTACTGCCTGGCCGTGCAGCCAATAGAACGCGCTATGCTCGGACAACAGCACCAGCGGCCAGTCCTGCAACCCGCTGTCCGAGGGCAGCAGGAAGCGATCAAGCGCTTCGTTGCCACCTTCGGCATGGGCTTGCTCGAGTTCTTCGAGCGTCACGGTCTGTGCCAGCATGAACGGCCCGGCTTGGGTTCGCCGCAGTTCTGCGACATACGCCCCACAGCCCAACACCTCACCCATATCCTCCACCAGCGTGCGGATATAAGTGCCTTTGCTGCAACCGACCGACAAGCGCGCCCGCGTGCCTTCACACTCGAGCAGTTCCAAGCGGCCAATAGTAACAGAACGCGCCTCGCGCTCCACTACCTCTCCGGCGCGGGCAAGCTTGTACAACGGCTGACCATCACGCTTGAGCGCCGAATACATCGGCGGAATCTGGCGGATCTCGCCGCGAAATCGCGGTATCACAGCCTCGATGTCTGTGCGACCAACGGTCACCTCGCGTGTCTGCAGGACCTCGCCCTCAGCGTCGCCGGTGCTGGTAGTCTGCCCCATCTGCATGACCGTCTCGTAACCCTTGTCGGAGTCGAGCAGGTACTGGGAAAACTTCGTCGCCTCGCCGAAGCACAGCGGCAGCACGCCGGTGGCCAGCGGATCGAGGCTACCGGTATGGCCGGCCTTTTCCGCGTTGAGCAACCAACGCACTTTCTGCAGGGCCGCATTGGAGGTGAAGCCAAGTGGCTTGTCGAGCAGGATGATGCCGCTGACGTTGCGGCGGATGCGTTTGACCTGGGCCACCGCTTACTCCTTGGTGTCCGGCTCGTCGACATCCTGGTGCAAGCGGTCTTCGGCCACCGCACGCTCGATGAGTGCAGAGAGGTGAACACCTCGGCTGACACTTTCGTCGAAATGGAAATGCAGTTGCGGCACGCTGCGCAGTTGCATCGCTCGCCCCAGATGCAGCCGCAGGAAGCTGGCGGCACTGTTCAGGGCCTTGAGCGTCTGAGCCACGGCATCGCTGCCATCCTGGCCCATGACGGTGATGTAGACCTTGGCGTGACCGAGGTCACGGCTGACGTCGACGGCGGTGATGGTCACCAGGCCGACACGTGGATCCTTGACTTCACGGCGGATCAGATCGGCCAGCTCGCGCTGCATCTGATCACCAATACGTTGGGTACGGCTGTATTCTTTTGCCATTCTTGCTACCTGTATCTTGAAGCGGCAAACGCCCGGTCAGACGGTATGCCTGACCGGGCGCTGCCTGCAGAGGCCGGCCCTGCCGCAGAGCGGCGGGGCTTGGGCCAGACCCGCACCTTACAGGGTGCGAGCAACCTGGACTTTCTCGAAGACTTCGATCTTGTCGCCGACCTTGACGTCGTTGTAGCTCTTCACGCCGATACCGCACTCCATGCCATTACGCACTTCGGAGGCATCGTCCTTGAAGCGACGCAGGGACTCCAGTTCGCCTTCGAAGATCACCACGTCCTCGCGCAGAACGCGGATCGGACGATTGCGGTACACGGTACCTTCGATGACCATACAGCCAGCGATGGCGCCGAACTTCGGCGAACGGAACACGTCACGGACCTCGGCAACGCCCAGGATATTCTCGCGAACATCACTGCCCAGCATGCCGGTCAGGGCTTTCTTGACGTCTTCGATGATGTCGTAGATCACGTTGTAGTAACGCATATCCAGACCTTCCTGCTCGACGATCTTGCGAGCACCCGCATCGGCACGCACGTTGAAGCCGAACAGTACTGCATTCGAAGCCAACGCCAGGTTGGCATCGCTTTCGGTGATACCACCGACGCCGCCACCGATGACGCGAACCTGAACCTCGTCGTTGCCCAGTCCGCCCAGCGAGCCCTGGAGGGCTTCCAGCGAACCGCGTACGTCGGTCTTGAGCACGATGTTGAGGGTCTTCTTCTCTTCCTGACCCATGGTCTCGAAGATATTTTCCAGCTTGCCGGCGTGAGCACGGGCCAGCTTGACCTCACGGTACTTGCCTTGACGGAACAGGGCAACTTCGCGCGCCTTCTTCTCGTCAGCCACCACCGACAGTTCGTCACCGGCTTCCGGCGTACCGTCCAGACCGAGAATTTCGACCGGGATCGATGGGCCGGCTTGCTTCACAGGCTTGCCGTTCTCGTCGAGCATGGCACGCACGCGGCCATAGTTGGAACCGACCAGGACCATGTCGCCCTGACGCAGCGTACCGTCCTGAACCAGGATGGTGGCCACCGGACCGCGCCCCTTGTCCAGACGCGACTCGACGACGACGCCACGACCAGGTGCGGTCGGGGTGGCAGTCAGCTCGAGAATCTCGGCCTGCAGCAGGACGGCTTCGAGCAGTTCGTCGACACCGGTACCCATCTTCGCCGAAACCTTGACGAATGGCGTGTCACCACCCCAGTCCTCGGAGGTCACGCCTTCGACGGCCAGCTCGTTACGAATGCGGTCGAGGTCGGCACCCGGCTTGTCGATCTTGTTCACCGCGACAACCAGCGGAACACCGGCGGCCTTGGCGTGCTGTACGGCTTCGCGGGTCTGCGGCATCACGCCGTCGTCCGCTGCCACTACCAGGATGACGATGTCGGTAGCCTTGGCACCGCGGGCACGCATCTGGGTGAACGCAGCGTGACCCGGGGTATCGAGGAAGGTGACCATACCGCGGTCGGTTTCCACGTGGTAGGCACCAATGTGCTGGGTGATACCACCCGCCTCGCCCGCCGCGACCTTGGCGCGACGAATGTAGTCGAGCAGCGAGGTCTTACCGTGGTCGACGTGACCCATGACGGTCACGACCGGCGCACGGGACTCGACTTCACCTTCGAACTTCAGCGATTCGGCCAGGGAGTCTTCCAGGGCAGTGTCGCTGACCAGCGTGACCTTGTGGCCCAGCTCTTCGGCGACCAGCTGCGCGGTTTCACGGTCGAGCACCTGGTTGATGGTGACCGGAGTGCCCAGCTTGAACATGAACTTGACCACTTCAGCGGCTTTCACCGACATCTGCTGTGCCAACTCGGAGACGGTGATGGTCTCGCCGATGCTGACGTCGCGGATGACCGGACCGGTCGGGCTCTGGAAGCCATGCTGGTTGCGCTTCTTCAGCTTGCCCTTGCCGCCACGGCCACGGCGTGCGCCATCGCTCTCTTCGTCCGTGGTGCGCGGGGCAGCACGTGGAGTCGGGGCTTTTTCCTTCTCCTTGACCTTGACCTTGATGGACACGCGAGGGGCCTCGCCACGACGCTCACCCGCACCGCTACGACGATCGTCGTCACGGCCACGGCTTTCGTTGCGGCGGTTTTCGTCCTTCTTGCGCTCGGCGGCGCGGGCAGCCGCGTCATCGGCCACCGGGGCGTCCGCGACCACTGGCTGAGCAGCGACAGGTGTCGGCTCGGTGCGCGCAGCAGGTGCAGCAGCCGGTGCCTCGGAGGTCTGGCGACGCGCCTGTTCCTCGTTACGCTGACGCGTCTCGGCCTCGACCTTCTCGCGTGCAGCATTCTCGGCGGCGCGGCGCTCATCGGCCTCGCGCTTCTGCTCGGCCTGGATTTCTTCCGGGCTGCGCTGCACGAATACTTTCTTCTTGCGTACTTCTACGCTAATGCTCTTGCTACCGGCGACACGCAGGGTGCTGGTGGTTTTGCGCTGCAAGGTAATCTTGCGCGGCTCTTCCGCCTTGCTCTTGTGGCTGCTTTTCAAATGAGTCAGCAGGGTCTGCTTCTCATTGTCGGTCACTACCTGACCGGCGTCGGTGTGCGGCAGACCTGCCTCACGCATCTGCTGCAGCAGGCGCTCTACCGGTGCCTCGACCTCTTGGGCCAGTTCTTTCACCGTGACTTGCGTCATGCACTTCTCTCCTCAGGCCGCGCCTAATTACTCGAACCAGTGGGCTCGGGCGGCCATGATCAACTTGCCGGCACGCTCTTCGTCGATGCCGTCGATGTCGAGCAGGTCGTCGATCGACTGCTCGGCCAGGTCTTCGCGGTTAACCACGCCGCGCACCGCCAGTTCCGCCGCCAGATCCTTGTCCATACCCTCGAGGGAGAGCAGGTCTTCGGCCGGATGGGCGTCTGCCAGTTTTTCTTCGGTAGCGATGGCCTTGGTCAACAAACGGTCCTTGGCACGAGCACGCAGCTCGTTGACGATATCCTCGTCGAAGCCATCGATGTTGAGCATTTCTTCCAACGGTACGTAAGCAATTTCTTCGAGGCTGGTAAAGCCTTCGTCGACCAGCACCTGTGCCAGCTCTTCGTCGACCTCCAGTTCCTCGATGAAGTTACGCAGGATGTCACCCGTTTCAGCTTGCTGCTTGGCCTGGATGTCCTTCTCGGTCATCACGTTCAGGGTCCAGGCCGTCAACTGACTGGCGAGGCGAACGTTCTGACCGCCACGACCGATGGCCTGGGCCAGGTTGTCCTCGGCGACGGCGATGTCCATGGCATGGGCATCTTCATCGACGATGATCGCAGCGACCTCGGCTGGCGACATGGCGTTGATGACGAATTGCGCCGGGTTTTCGTCCCACAGGACGATGTCCACGCGCTCGCCACCCAATTCACCGGAAACAGCCTGCACACGCGAACCGCGCATACCGATGCAGGCACCTTGCGGATCGATGCGCTTGTCCTTGGAGCGCACGGCAATCTTGGCACGCGAACCCGGATCACGGGACGCCGCCATCACCTCGATCAACCCCTCGGCAATTTCCGGCACCTCGATGCGGAACAATTCGATCAGCATCTGCGGCGCAGTACGCGACAGGATCAGCTGCGGACCGCGGTTTTCGGTACGAATTTCCTTGAGCAGCGCACGCAAGCGCACGCCGACACGGAAGGTTTCCCGCGCGATGATGTCTTCACGCGCCAGCAGCGCCTCGGCATTGTTGCCCAGATCGACGATGACGTTGTCGCGGGTGACTTTCTTGACGGTGCCGGAAATGATCTCACCGACTCGCTCACGGTAAGCGTCGACCACCTGAGCACGCTCGGCCTCGCGGACCTTCTGCACGATCACCTGCTTGGCGGTCTGGGCGGCGATGCGACCGAACTCGATCGACTCGATCTTTTCCTCGATCACGTCGCCGATCTTGGCTGCGGGATGCGTGTCCTTGATCTTGTCCAGCCAAGTCTCGATCGCCGGATCGTCCAGGTCGTTTTCGTCGACCACGGTCCAACGGCGGAAGGTCTCGTAGCTACCGGTGTGGCGGTTGATTTCCACACGCAGATCGACTTCGTCCTCAAAACGTTTCTTGGTTGCAGTGGCCAGAGCCACTTCCAGCGCTTCGAAAATGACGCCGGGCGGTACACCCTTTTCGTTGGATACCGATTCAACAACCAGCAGTACTTCTTTGCTCATCGTACGCCTCGCCTTGCGCAAGCCATTAGGCCCGGAATGTCCACCGGCCCCGGCACGTCTCAGTCAAAACTGGGAATAATATTGGCCTTGTCGATCGAGTCGATCGGCAGCAGGAATTCATTGGTATCCACCTGGACCACCACGTCCTGATCCTCGACACCGCGGAGAAGGCCCTGGAAGTTGCGACGCCCTTCGAAAGGCGTGCGCAGCTTGATCTTCACTTGTTCGCCGGCATGCAAAGCAAACTGTTCCAATGTGAACAGCGGGCGATCCATGCCTGGAGAGGAAACCTCAAGGGTGTATTCACTGCTGATCGGGTCTTCCACGTCGAGGATGGCACTGGCCTGACGGCTGACCGCTTCGCAGTCGTCCACCAGAATTCCGCCGTCCTTGTCGATATAGATGCGCAGTACCGAATGCTTGCCTTGGGAAACGTATTCGATCCCCCAGCACTGATAGCCCAGACCCTCGACAACCGGGGCCAACAAGGCCTGCAACTGTTCTAGCTTGCTCGACACCTGAACCCCCTCGTGCATGCTGTGCAAATAAAAAATGGGCAAAGCGCCCATCCCTGAAAGCGCCGTTGAACAACGACGCGAAGAACTGTTCAGCTAGCAAAAAGCCCCTGAAAAGGGGCTCCGCTGAAACTGGTTGCGGGGGCTGGATTTGAACCAACGACCTTCGGGTTATGAGCCCGACGAGCTACCAAGCTGCTCCACCCCGCGACAAAGCTGGGGCGGAAGTATAAGACCGAACCCTATGCTGGGTCAATCCGACCTCCACCTGCAAGAAAGCCCGCTCAAAGCGGGCTCTCATGCTTCAATTGGTACCGAGAAGGGGACTCGAACCCCTACACCCTATGGGCACAACCACCTCAAGGTTGCGTGTCTACCAATTCCACCACCTCGGCAATATTACAACTTGAAATCCGTTACTTCTGCTCTTCTGCTGGAGGAGGGACGTCACCTTTTGGGGCGGCTTCACTCTTCTGCTGCTGGAGCACCGGTACATCATCATTTACTGCCGGCTTTTGCTCTTTAACTTCCAGCACCGCTGGATCTGGCAAACCGGCTTGAGTCAGCTGGTGTGCCTGCTGCTTGGCGAAGTATCCTAACCCAAGTGCAGTCAAAAAGAAAGTGGCGGCAAGTATAGCAGTAAACTTACTCAGGAAGGTAGCAGAACCTTGGCTTCCGAACACAGTATTTGAAGCACCTGCGCCGAAAGATGCACCTGCTTCCGCACCTTTACCCTGTTGCATCAGCACCAGCGCCACCAGCGCCAGCGCAGCCAACAGATGAAAAACAACTACGACTGTTTCCAGCATATGTTCAGTTTCCTGCGGCGCGACAAATTGCACCGAATTCGTCTGCGTTCAGGGATGCTCCACCAATGAGCCCCCCATCAATATCCGGCATGCCGAACAGTTCGGCCGCATTGGCCGCCTTCACGCTACCGCCGTAGAGAAGCTGCATATTCGCTGCAACTTCGGCATCCAGCGACGCCAACTGAGCACGGATGGCGGCGTGCACATCCTGAGCCTGCTGCGGCGAAGCCGTCAAACCCGTGCCGATGGCCCATACAGGCTCATAGGCGATGACCGCATTGGCAAATACCGCGACACCCAAGGCGTCGATGATACTACCTAGTTGCCGCCCTACAACTTCTAGTGTCTTGCCAGCCTCGCGCTCCGCGAGAGTTTCCCCTACACACAGCACAGGTTTTAATCCACCTGCTTGAGCGGCTGCAAACTTGTGAATCAGGATTTCGTTCGTTTCGCCAATGATCTGACGACGCTCAGAGTGCCCAATCAACACCAACTTGCAACCCACTTCAGCCAACTGACTCGGCGCAACTTCACCGGTCAACGCACCCTGTTCGGGCTGTACTGCAGAATTCTGTGCTCCGACGATGATTTCCGTCTCGCTCAATTCATCGATGACCTGACCGATGAACAACGCCGGTGGAAACACCGCCACTTCGATACCGCTCGGAAGAACCAGATTCTTCAGGTTCAGGCTCAGCTCAGCGACGCTGGCGCGGGTACCGTGCATCTTCCAGTTACCAGCTACCATGGGGCGACGCATGCTCTACCTCGTCGGTCAAAGTGGGCGCAGATCTTACCCAACCAGAATCGCGCTGGCAAGCGTCTTTCAGGCACAAACTTCAGCGACGACCTTGGCCAAGGCCTCGGCGTGGCCACGCACCTGGTTTTCATCATCGCCCTCGACCATCACCCGCACCAGCGGCTCAGTCCCGGACTTGCGCAACAGCACGCGACCACGACCGGCCATCGCCTCGGTCACTTTGGCACTGGCCTCTTGCACCGCTGAGTTTTCCAGCGGATCGGCACCGCCTGCGCCATAGCGGACATTAATCAGCACTTGCGGACATTTGCGGATGGCCTGGCGTGCCTGGGCCAGGTTTTCACCACGACGTCTGAGTGCCATCAACACCTGCAGCGCGGCGATGATCGCGTCGCCCGTGGTGGTATGGTTGCAGCACACCACGTGCCCAGAGTTCTCGCCGCCCAGTTGCCACTCACGCTCGATCAGTTCGGCCATGACGTAACGATCGCCGACCTTGGCACGGGCAAACGGAATATCCAGGTCCTTGAGCGCCAACTCCAGGCCGAGGTTGCTCATCAGCGTCCCTACCACGCCGCCTTGCAGCTTGCCGCGCTCATGCAGATCGCGGGCAATGATGAACAACAACTCGTCGCCGTCGACGATGGCGCCGGTGTGATCGACCATCAGCACCCGATCTCCATCACCGTCGAAGGCGATACCCAAGTCCGCATGCCCCACCAGCACGGCAGCCTGCAGGGACTCGATGTGCGTGGAACCGCAGTTTTCATTGATGTTCAAGCCATCCGGCTGCGCGCTGAGCACCGTGACATCGGCACCCAACTCACGGAACACGTTGGGCGCCACTTTGTAAGTAGCGCCATGGGCGCAGTCGACGACCAACTTGAGCCCTGCGAAATCAGTGCTGCTGGGGACGCTGCTCTTGCAGAACTCGATATAGCGTCCAGCCGCATCGTTGATCCGCGACACCTTGCCCAACTTGCTCGACTCCACCACGTTCATTGGCTGGTCAAGCAACTCCTCGATCATGAGCTCCACTTCGTCTGGCAACTTCGTGCCGGAACCGGAGAAGAACTTGATGCCGTTGTCGTCATGCGGGTTGTGCGAGGCGCTGATGACGATGCCCGCCTCGGCATGGAAGGTGCGCGTCAGATAGGCGATCGCGGGGGTCGGCATCGGGCCAAGCAGCATGACGTCAGCACCGGCCGCCGACAAACCGGCCTCCAGGGCGGACTCGAACATGTAGCCGGAGATCCGGGTGTCCTTGCCCACCAGAACACGGCAGTGGCCGTGCTTGCGGAAAGCCATGCCTGCTGCCCAACCGAGCTTCAGCATGAAGTCGGGAGTGATGGGGTACTCGCCGACGCGGCCACGAATACCATCGGTACCAAAGTATTTCCTGCTCATAGTGTCTCCAAACGTTCTTATTCGGCGTTCTGCACCGCAGCGATCATGCGCACCACATCGACGGTCTCGGCCACGTCATGAACACGCAGAATGCTTGTGCCCATGGTCATGGCCAACGCCGCCAGCGCCAGACTGCCGTAGAGACGCTCACCGACCGGACGGTCCAGCGCCAGGCCTATCATGCTTTTGCGCGAGACGCCCACCAGCAAGGGGCGACCCAGGCAATACAATGCTTCCAGATGCTTGAACAGGCTCAGGTTGTGCGCCAGGTTCTTGGCAAAACCAAAGCCTGGGTCGAGGATGACGCGCTCAGGAGCGATACCCGCCGCCGCGCAGGCAGCGATGCGCTGTTCCAGATAACGCGCCACCTCGGCGGTGACATCGTCGTAGCGCGGATTGTCCTGCATGTTACCCGGCTCGCCGCGCATGTGCATCAAGCACACGGGAAGGCCGGTACTGGCGGCCGCCTCCAGGGCACCCTCGCGCTCCAGAGCACGAACGTCGTTGATCAGCCCTGCGCCGAGTCGAGCCACTTCGCGCATCACTGTGGGCGTCGAAGTGTCGACCGAGATGATCACATCCAGACGCGCGCTGATCGCTTCGACGATGGGTGCGACTCGACCCAGCTCTTCGTCAGGCGATACCGCGAGAGCTCCAGGCCGAGTGGACTCACCGCCCACATCGATGAGCGACGCACCCGCCTCGACCATCGCCTCGGCATGCCGAAGCGCCTCGTCGTGGCGGCTGAACCGGCCGCCATCAGAAAAGGAGTCCGGCGTGACATTGAGGATACCCATGACATGGGTGCGGGATAAATCAAGAACCCGGTTGCCGCAAGGCAACCGGGTTGGGTACTGCTGCAAGGTCATAGAAACCCTTAATGTTGGGCCGCTGGACCACCGATCGGCGACTCGGGACGATCGCCCTGGGACGCTGGCGTGCCAGAGGTGCCGGCATCGTTGTCCCAATCACGCGGTTCGCGCGGAGCACGCCCGGACATGATGTCGTCGATTTGGTCGGCATCGATGGTTTCGTACTTCATCAATGCCTCGGCCATCGCGTCGAGCTTGTCACGGTTTTCGGTAAGGATCTGCTTGGCGGTGGCATAGCAGTGATCGATGATGCTACGCACTTCAGAATCGATCAGCTTGGCGGTTTCACCCGACACACTGGCCTGCTGGCTGCCGGCACTGCGACCGAGGAAAACTTCGCCCTCCTCTTCGGCATACATCAGCGGGCCGAGTTTCTCGGACAGCCCCCACTTGGTGACCATGTTCCGAGCGATCTGGCTGGCACGCATGATGTCGTTCGACGCACCGGTGGTGACACCGTCGAAGCCCAGCGTCATCTCCTCGGCGATACGCCCACCGTAAAGCGAGCAGATCTGGCTGATCAGCGCACGCTTGGAGAGGCTGTAACGGTCCTCTTCGGGGAGGAACATGGTCACACCCAAAGCACGACCACGCGGGATGATCGAAACCTTGTAGACCGGATCATGCTCGGGAACGATACGACCGACGATGGCGTGGCCGGCTTCATGGTAGGCAGTATTCTGCTTTTCCTTTTCCGACATGACCATGGTCTTGCGTTCAGCGCCCATCATGATCTTGTCTTTGGCCAGCTCGAACTCTTTCATCTCGACCAGACGCTTGCCTGCGCGGGCGGCGAACAACGACGCCTCGTTGACCAGATTGGCCAGATCGGCACCGGAGAAGCCGGGGGTGCCACGGGCGATGACAGCAGCGTTGACGTTCTCGCCG
This sequence comes from Pseudomonas sp. SC11, assembly GCF_047039205.1. Classification (NCBI taxonomy): domain Bacteria; kingdom Pseudomonadati; phylum Pseudomonadota; class Gammaproteobacteria; order Pseudomonadales; family Pseudomonadaceae; genus Pseudomonas; species Pseudomonas sp. SC11. Next base: position 4,692,720 of record NZ_CP178183.1, read on the forward strand.
ATTGGCACTTTGCGCATGTGCACCTTGAGGATCTGCTCGCGACCGCGGATGTCCGGCAGACCGACCACCACCTGACGGTCGAACCGACCCGGGCGCAGCAGCGCGGGATCGAGCACGTCGGGGCGGTTGGTGGCGGCGATGACGATGATGCCATCGTTCATCTCGAAGCCGTCCATTTCCACCAGCAACTGGTTCAGCGTCTGTTCACGCTCGTCATGACCGCCACCCATACCTGCGCCACGGTGGCGACCAACGGCATCGATTTCGTCGATGAAGATGATGCAAGGCGCATGCTTTTTGGCCTGCTCGAACATGTCACGAACGCGGCTGGCGCCCACGCCGACGAACATCTCGACGAAGTCGGAACCGGAAATGGTGAAGAACGGTACCTTGGCTTCACCGGCGATGGCTTTGGCCAGCAAAGTCTTACCGGTACCGGGTGGGCCGACCATCAATACACCGCGAGGAATTCGACCGCCCAGACGCTGGAACTTGCCTGGATCACGGAGGAACTCGACCAGTTCGCCGACTTCCTCCTTGGCCTCGTCGCAACCGGCAACGTCAGCCAGCGTAGTCTTGACCTGGTCTTCGGAAAGCAGGCGCGCCTTGCTCTTGCCGAAGCTCATAGGCCCGCCCTTGCCGCCAGCACCGCCTTGCATCTGGCGCATAAAGAACATGAACACGGCAATGATGACCAGGATAGGGAAGCTCGCCACCAGCAACTGAGTCCAGATGCTCTGTTGCTCGGGCTGCTTGCCTTCGACCACGACGTGGTTGTCGACCAGATCGCCGATCAAACCGTTGTCAGCAATGGCCGGACGCACGGTCTTGAAGTTGTCGCCATCAGTACGCTTACCGGTGATGACGGCACCGTCGACGGTGACGCGCTCGACCTTGCCGTCCTTGACTTGCTGAATGAAGTCGGAATAGTTGAGGGTCTGCGGCTCGTTAGGGCTGGAGAAGTTGTTCATCACCGTCACAAGGACGGCGGCGATGATCAACCACAGGATCAGATTCTTTGCCATGTCGTTCAATTAGCTACCCTCTGAGGTCGGCGCACGACGCAGCCGTGCCTCGCATGATAATCACCGCCCTAACTTACTACATTACCTGCGCATCCGCAGGCACCGTCTGTAACCCTTTGTGAAACCTAGACTACACGAAGTTCGGACGTTGCTGATTTCATGGCCGATTGGAATTAACTATCGGCCATTGTGGCAATTCCTGCTCATTCACCTTTGTACCCCCTGGCCAGCAGATACTGTTCACGGGAGCGATCCCGAGACGACGAAGGCTTGCGCATCTGCACCTTGTCGAACTTGCTGCGCACTTCCTTGAGGTACACGTCGAAACCCTCTCCCTGGAAAATCTTGATCAGGAAGTCGCCACCCGGCTTGAGGACGCGAGCGGCCAGGTCCAATGCCAGTTCGCAGAGGAACATGGCGCGCGGCATGTCCACGGCGGGCGTACCACTCATATTGGGGGCCATATCGGAAATCACAAGGTCGACGTGCGAATCGCCGACGGCCTGCAGGATCTGCTCGAGCACCGAATCCTGGGTGAAGTCGCCTTGGATGAAGGTGACATCGGGAATCGAATCCATTTCCAGAATATCAGAGGCGATCAACCGCCCTTGCCCGCCGATCAGACGACTGGTCACCTGTGACCAGCCACCCGGCGCGGCGCCCAGGTCGATCACGCTCATTCCGGGACGAATGAGTCGATCCTTTTCCTGTATCTCCAACAGTTTGTAGCTTGCGCGCGAACGGTAGCCATCCTTCTGCGCCTGCTTGACGAATGGATCGTTGAAATGCTCTCTCAGCCAGTTATGGCTGCTTTTAGAACGCTGCGCCACGGGGCACCTCGATGATTAGCGTCGTGATTGACTGGGCGGAGCCACGGGCCCTCGGGTAAAATGGCCACCAATTTTACAGAATCAGACGAAAAGGGTCAGATTATGCCGCTCAATAACGAGCAGAAGAAACAGTACAAATCCATTGGCCATGACCTGAAGCCGGTCCTGATCGTTGCCGGCAATGGGCTCAATGAAGGTGTGATCGCCGAGCTGGAACGTGCGCTGGCCGATCATGAGCTGATCAAGATCGAGATTCGCTCGGAAGATCGCGAGGAGCGCGCCGCTGCCATCGCCGAACTGTGCAAGGCTGGCCGTGCCGAGCTGGTGCAGACCATCGGCAAGAAGGCGCTGATCTATCGCAAGAACCCGCAGCCGAACAAGCAACTGTCCAACATCCACCGCTACAAGTGACAGTGACGCCCGTCAGTGGCGCGCCTTGCGCGCCCTGACAGGAACCGGCTGGGCCACCAGCACGATGCCGGAAAACCCCAGCACCAGGAAACAGAACATCTGCCAGCGCTCACCAACAGATATGCCGTAGCGCAGTGTGTAGTACCCCACACAGGCGCCCAGGCCAAGCAGTAGCATTTGGCCGCGGAACTGCCGCCACCACGCAGATAGGCCCTCGACTCGCGCCAGCACGGCCAGCTGAGTCAACAGCCCAAGCAGCGCCACGCCAATCAACCAGCGGTCAATCTGCCCGGCGATGTCCTGCACCAGCAAAGGCGCCAGGCCACTGACCTTGAGCGCCGGTACCAGCCCCACATGGAAAACCCACAGGCCGCCGACCCAGAACACCTGGGCCAGTTGCCAGAGGATCCCCTCCAGGGAGGGCGCGCGTTGGCGCCGGTCAGATGTGCTTGACTTCGACAATCTCGTACTCGACGGTTCCGCTCGGGGTCTTGACCACGACGGTATCACCCTCTTCCTTGCCAATGATGGCGCGGGCGATGGGTGCGCTGCTCGACAGCTTGCCTTGCCTAACGTCAGCTTCGTCCTCGCCGACGATCTGGTAGGTCACCTCGTCATCGTTCTCGGTGTTGGCCAACACGACGGTGGTACCGAAGATGACCTTGCCGGTGTGAGCGATGGTGGTGACATCGATCACCACCGAATTCTGCAACCGACCTTCGATATCGCGGATACGTGCTTCGACCATGCCCTGTTCCTCGCGGGCGGCATGGTACTCGGCATTCTCCTTGAGATCGCCCAGCTCACGCGCTTCACCGATCGCCTGGCTCAGGCGCGGGCGCTCGGTCTTGCTGAGGAAAAGCAGCTCTTCTTCCAGGGCGCGGGCGCCCTGGACGGTCATCGGATATTTGGTAATGCTCATGCTTTGAGTCCTGCATGCAGATCCTGCAGGCGACGAACGGTCTTCTCAGGACCGAATTTCAGCGCCTCGCAGATGGCTTCACCCGCCGCGATCGTAGTGGTGCAGTAGATCTTGTGCTGCAGCGCATTACGGCGGATCGAGTAGGAGTCGGCGATCGACTGGCGGCCTTCGGTGGTATTGATGATCAGCGACACTTCGTCGTTCTTGATCATGTCGACCACATGCGGGCGACCCTCGGTCACCTTGTTGACACGACGCACTTTCAGACCGGCAGCCTCGATCACCTTGGCAGTCCCGGCAGTAGCGACCACTTCGAAGCCCAGGGTGATCAAATCACGGGCAACGGCAGCCACTTGCGGCTTGTCGTCGTCGCGCACACTGATGAACGCGGTGCCGCCGCTTGGCAACACTTCGCTAGCCCCCATCTGGGCTTTGGCGAAGGCCTCACCGAAGCTGTCGCCCACACCCATCACCTCACCGGTGGATTTCATCTCAGGGCCGAGGATCGGGTCAACCCCTGGGAACTTGGCGAACGGGAAGACGGCTTCCTTGACGCTGTAGAAGTTCGGGATGATTTCCGCGGTGAAGCCCAGCTCCTTGAGCGACTTACCGGCCATCACGCGTGCAGCGATCATCGCCAGCGAAGTGCCGATGCACTTGGATACGAACGGTACGGTACGCGAGGCACGCGGGTTGACCTCGATCACGTAGATCTTGTCGCCCTGCAGCGCCAACTGCACGTTCATCAGACCGACCACGCCCAACTCCAGTGCCATCTTGCGCACTTGCTCGCGGACTTCGTCCTGCACGCCTTTGCTCAGCGAGTAGGGCGGCAGCGAGCATGCCGAGTCGCCGGAGTGGACGCCGGCCTGCTCGATATGCTGCATGATCGCGCCGATGACCACGTCGGTACCGTCGCAGACAGCGTCCACGTCCATCTCGATGGCACAGTTGAGGAAGTGGTCGAGCAGCACCGGGCTGTCGTTGGACACTTGCACCGCTTCGCGCAGGTAGCGCTTGAGCTCGTCCAGCTCGTAGACGATCTCCATCGCACGACCGCCCAGCACATAGGACGGACGCACCACCAGCGGGTAGCCGATATCACCGGCGGCACGGATGGCCTCCTCTTCACTGCGCACGGTCGCGTTCGGCGGCTGCAGCAGGTTCAGGCGCTGGACCATCTGCTGGAAGCGCTCACGGTCTTCGGCGCGGTCGATGGCGTCCGGGCTGGTGCCGATGATCGGTACGCCTGCCTCTTCAAGGGCGCGAGCCAGTTTCAGCGGAGTCTGACCACCGTAGTGGACGATGACGCCTTTAGGCTTCTCGACGCGGCAGACTTCCAGCACGTCTTCCAGGGTCAGCGGTTCGAAGTACAGACGATCCGAGGTGTCGTAGTCGGTGGAGACGGTTTCAGGGTTGCAGTTGACCATGATGGTCTCGTACCCGTCTTCACGCAGCGCCAAAGCGGCGTGCACGCAGCAGTAGTCGAACTCGATACCTTGGCCGATACGGTTCGGGCCACCCCCGAGGATCATGATCTTGTCGCGGGTCGACGGATTGGCCTCGCACTCTTCTTCGTACGTGGAGTACAGGTAGGCGGTATCGGTGGCGAATTCGGCGGCGCACGTGTCGACGCGCTTGTAGACCGGCAGCACGTCGAGCTTGTGGCGGTGACGACGCAGATTCTTGTCGGTCACGCCCAGCAGCTTGGCCAGACGCTGGTCGGAGAAGCCCTTGCGCTTGAGGCGCAGCATCAGGGCCTTGTCGATGTCGGCCAGGCCGAGGGTCTTGACCTTCTCCTCTTCCTTGATCAGATCTTCGAGCTGCACCAGGAACCAGTGGTCGATGCCGGTGAGGGCGAAGATTTCGTCGCGGCTCATGCCGGCGCGCAGGGCATCGGCCACATACCAGATACGCTCGGCACCGGGCACGGTCAGCTCACGCTTGAGAATGCTCGACGCTTCGGAACTGGCCAGATCCACTTTCGGGTCCAGACCGCAGGCACCAACTTCCAGGCCGCGCAGGGCTTTCTGCAGGGATTCCTGGAAGGTGCGACCGATGGCCATGACTTCACCCACGGACTTCATCTGGGTGGTCAGGCGCGCGTCGGCCTTGGGGAACTTCTCGAAGGCGAAGCGGGGCAGCTTGGTGACGACATAGTCGATCGAAGGCTCGAAGGACGCCGGGGTGCGACCGCCGGTGATATCGTTCTGCAGCTCATCGAGGGTGTAGCCGACTGCCAACTTGGCCGCGATCTTGGCGATCGGGAAGCCGGTGGCCTTGGAGGCCAGGGCCGAGGAACGAGAAACCCGTGGGTTCATCTCGATCACGACCATACGGCCGGTGTTCGGGCAGATGCCGAACTGCACGTTGGAACCGCCGGTTTCGACGCCGATCTCACGCAGCACCGCCAGCGAGGCGTTGCGCATGATCTGGTATTCCTTGTCGGTAAGCGTCTGCGCCGGCGCGACGGTGATCGAGTCGCCGGTGTGTACGCCCATCGGATCGAAGTTTTCGATGGAGCAGACGATGATGCAGTTGTCCTTCTTGTCGCGGACCACCTCCATCTCGTATTCCTTCCAGCCGATCAGCGACTCGTCGATCAGCAGTTCCTTGGTCGGCGACAGGTCCAGACCACGGGCGCAGATTTCCTCGAACTCTTCACGGTTGTAGGCGATGCCGCCACCGGTGCCACCCATGGTGAAGGATGGGCGGATGATGCATGGGAAGCCCAGCTTTTCCAGGACCGCATTGGCCTCTTCCATGCTGTGGGCGATGCCCGAACGCGGGCACTCCAGACCGATGTCCTTCATTGCCTTGTCGAAGCGCGAACGGTCCTCGGCCTTGTCGATGGTGTCGGCGTTGGCGCCGATCATCTCTACGCCGAACTTCTCCAGAACGCCATGGCGCTCCAGATCCAGGGCGCAGTTGAGCGCGGTCTGGCCGCCCATGGTCGGAAGCACCGCGTCTGGACGTTCTTTCTCGATGATCTTGGCCACCGACTGCCACTTGATCGGCTCGATGTAGGTGGCGTCGGCCATGGCCGGGTCGGTCATGATGGTGGCTGGGTTGGAGTTCACCAGGATGACGCGGAAACCTTCCTCGCGCAGGGCTTTGCAAGCCTGGGCGCCGGAATAGTCGAATTCACAGGCCTGGCCGATCACGATCGGGCCAGCGCCGAGAATCAGGATGCTTTTGATGTCTGTACGTTTTGGCATGGTTGTCACTCAAATCCGCGGGTCAGTCGGCAAGCCGTCTTGAACAATCTGGGTCAGGCGCTTCCGGACACGGCACAGGCCGGTCCGGGGCCTCGATGCAGGATGCTCAGCGGCGCTTGGCCATGGCATCGATGAAACGATCGAACAGTGGCGCGACGTCGGTCGGGCCGGGGCTCGCTTCAGGGTGGCCCTGGAAGCTGAACGCGCTCTTGTCGGTGCGTTCGATGCCCTGCAGGGTACCGTCGAACAGCGACTTGTGGATGGCGCGCACATTGCCTGGCAAGGTGGCTTCATCGACGGCGAAACCGTGGTTCTGACTGGTGATCATCACCACGCCGGTGTCCAGGTCCTGGACCGGGTGGTTGGCGCCGTGGTGACCGTGGCCCATCTTCATGGTCTTGGCACCGGAGGCCAAGGCCAGCAGTTGGTGACCGAGGCAGATACCGAAGACCGGGATGTCGGTTTCGAGAATGGCCTTGATCGCCGCGATGGCGTAGTCGCACGGCTCGGGATCGCCCGGGCCGTTGGACAGGAATACGCCGTCGGGGTTGAGCGCGAGCACTTCGCTGGCCGGGGTTTGTGCTGGCACGACGGTCAGGCGGCAACCACGGGCGACCAGCATGCGCAGGATGTTCAACTTGACGCCATAGTCGTAGGCGACCACGTGGTAAGGCAGCTCGGACGCTTCGCGGGTCGGGTGGCTGTCAGTTTTCAGCTCCCAGACGCTGGAGCGCCACTCATAACGCTCCTTGGTGCTGACTTCCTTGGCCAGGTCCATGCCCTTGAGGCCCGGGAAACCACGAGCGGCGGCGATGGCGGCTTCTTCGCTGATGTCGTCGCCGGCCAGGATGCAACCGTTCTGGGCGCCTTTCTCACGCAGGATGCGGGTCAAGCGACGGGTATCGATACCGGCGATGGCCACCACGTTGTTGGCCTTGAGGTACTCGGGCAGCGACTGGGTATTGCGCCAGTTGCTGGCCAGCAGCGGCAGGTCGCGGATCACCAGACCTGCCGACCAGACGCGGTCGGACTCGGCATCTTCGGCGGTAGTGCCGGTGTTGCCGATGTGCGGATAGGTCAGAGTGACGATCTGCTGGGCGTAGGAAGGGTCTGTAAGGATTTCCTGGTAGCCGGTCATAGCGGTGTTGAACACCACCTCACCAACGGTTTGACCGTCGGCCCCAATGGCCTCACCGCGAAAAATGCTGCCATCAGCAAGGGCGAGTATGGCTGGCTTTGTCAAGAAGACCTCCCGTAAATGACGCATGAAGGGGCGATCGCAGGTTGCAAAAAAGCGGAGTGCCGTATGGATACGTCACCCCGCTTTTATGTGCTGAATTCAATTCTCTGCGCGCTTTTAGTGGATACACTAAAGCTGTAGTTTACAGAAAAGTGAGCTCTCGGTCTACCGCAGATGTGCCGTTTAGACACACGTATGCGACAGACCTACGCGTTCAATGCAGCTCCAGCACATCCTGCATGTCGTACAGCCCTGGCTCGCGCCCTTGCAGCCACAGCGCCGCACGTACAGCGCCTTTGGCAAAGGTCATGCGGCTGGACGCTTTGTGGGTGATCTCCAGGCGTTCGCCTTCGGCCGCGAACAGCACCGTGTGGTCACCGACGACATCGCCGGCCCGAACGGTCGCAAAGCCAATGGTCTTGCGGTCACGGGCGCCAGTCTGCCCCTCGCGACCATACACCGCCACTTCCTGCAGATCGCGACCCAACGCCTGAGCGACCACCTCGCCCATGCGCAGCGCGGTACCCGAGGGCGCATCGACCTTGTGCCGGTGGTGCGCCTCGATGATCTCGATATCGACATCATCGCCCAACACACGCGCCGCCATGTCGAGCAACTTCAGGCTCAAGTTGACGCCGACGCTGAAGTTGGCGGCGAAGACGATCGGAATGTCTTTCCCGGCTTCGGCCAGCAGACGCTTTTCGTCGACACTGAAGCCGGTGGTACCGATCACCATCGCCTTGCCATGCTTTCGGCAGAACGCCAGGTTCTTCAGCGTCACCGAGGGATGCGTGAAGTCGATCAATACATCGAAGTCGTCGGCGACCTTGGCCAGGTCATCGGACAGCAGTACACCGATCCGACCGAGGGCCGCCAGCTCACCCGCGTCCGCCCCGACCAGAGAGCTGTCGGGGCGATCGATCGCCGCCGTCAGCCCGGCTCCGGAGGTTTGCTGCACCGCTTCGACGAGGGTCTTGCCCATTCGTCCTGCTGCGCCCATTACCGCAATACGTCGCATAGCCTGTTCCTTGTCAGAGATCGCCGAAGAAGCGCTTCACACCCTCGAACCAGCCACTGGCCTTGGGCGAGTGGGAGCTGTCACCCTCGAGCGAATCGCGCAGCTCTTCAAGCAGCTCACGCTGGCGACGACTGAGATTGACCGGCGTTTCCACCGCCACCCGGCACAGCAGATCGCCCGCACCACCGCCGCGCACGGGTGCCACACCCTTGCCGCGCAGACGGAATTGCTTGCCCGTCTGAGTACCCTCGGGGATTCGCAACTTCACACGCCCATCGAGAGTCGGCACTTCGAGCTCGCCACCCAGTGCGGCATCGGTGTAGCTGATCGGCACTTCGCAGTACAGGTGCTTGCCATCACGCTGGAAGATCGCATGCTCGCGCACGCTGATGACGACGTAGAGATCGCCGGTCGGACCGCCATGGGCGCCCGCCTCGCCTTCGCCGGACAGGCGAATGCGATCGCCGGTGTCGACGCCGGCCGGCACTTTCACCGACAGGGTCTTGTACTCTTCGACACGGCCTTCGCCATGGCACGCCGAGCACGGATCGGTGATGATCTTGCCCTGACCGTGACAGCGCGGGCAGGTCTGCTGAACAGAGAAGAAGCCCTGCTGCATACGGACTTGACCGATACCGCCGCAAGTTGGGCAGGTAGAGGGGGTCGAGCCCTTCTTCGCACCCGTGCCGTCGCAAGGCTGACAGTTGACCAGGGTCGGCACACGAATGCTGACCGTCGTGCCACGCACCGCCTCTTCCAGGTTCAACTCCAGGGTGTAGCGCAGATCGCTGCCGCGCTGGGCACCACCGCGACCACCGCCACGGCCACCGCCGAAGAAGTCACTGAAGACGTCGCCGAAGATATCGGAGAAGTTGGCGCCGCCAAAACCGGCACCGCCGCCGCCCATGCTTGGATCGACGCCGGCATGGCCGTACTGATCGTAGGCTGCGCGCTTGCTGGCGTCGGACAATACTTCGTAGGCCTCGTTGGCCTCCTTGAACTTGTCTTCCGACTCTTTATCGCCCGGGTTGCGGTCCGGGTGGTATTTCATCGCCAGGCGGCGATAGGCCTTCTTGAGATCGCTTTCGCTGGCGCCACGCTCGACACCCAGGACCTCATAAAAATCACGCTTTGCCATAGGTCATTCGCACTCTTGAGGGCTTTCGGCATCTGTGCACCGTGCCGTCAGCACCTGCCGCAACACGCCTGATGCGCCCTGACAGATGCTGGAAATATTTCCCGTGTTCCAGACACGCCAACGCGGGAGCAAGCCCCCGCGCGGCGACATCCTACCAGCTCAGCGACCAATGCCGCTGAACCGGCCGACAACATGCAGAAATTACTGCTTGTTGTGATCTTTCACTTCTTCGAACTCGGCGTCGACCACGTCGTCGTGCTTGGCTTCAGGTTCCGCCGGCTGAGCGCCGCCCTGAGGCTGTTCGCCCTGCTGCTCGGCATACATCTTCTGAGCGACTGGCGCGGACACCTTGGACAGCTCCTCGACCTTGGCGTCGATGGCCGCCTTGTCATCACCCTTCACCGCAGCTTCGAGCGCGACCACGGCCGCTTCGATCGCCGCCTTCTCGTCGGCAGTGACCTTGTCGCCTGCGTCGGCCACCATCTTGCGGGTCGAGTGAACCAGTGCGTCGCCCTGGTTACGGGCAGCGGCCAGCTCTTCGAACTTGCGGTCTTCCTCGGCGTTGGCCTCGGCATCACGCACCATGCGCTCGATTTCCTCGTCCGACAGACCGGAGTTGGCCTTGATCACGATCGACTGCGACTTGCCAGTAGCCTTGTCCTTCGCGCTGACGTGCAGGATGCCGTTGGCGTCGATGTCGAAGGTCACTTCGATCTGTGGCATGCCACGCGGCGCTGGCGGGATGTCGGCCAGGTCGAACTTGCCCAGCGACTTGTTCTGCGTGGCTTGCTTGCGCTCGCCCTGCAGCACATGGATGGTCACCGCAGCCTGGTTGTCGTCGGCGGTCGAGAACACCTGCGATTTCTTGGTCGGGATGGTGGTGTTCTTCTCGATCAGCGGCGTCATCACGCCGCCCATGGTTTCGATACCCAGGGTCAGCGGGCTGACGTCCAGCAGCAGCACGTCCTTGACGTCACCGGCCAGAACCGCGCCCTGAATGGCGGCGCCCATGGCGACAGCTTCGTCCGGGTTGACGTCCTTGCGCGCTTCCTTGCCGAAGAAGTCGGCAACGGCTTTCTGCACCATCGGCATACGGGTCTGGCCACCGACCAAGATCACGTCGTCGATCTTGCTGGCGTCGATACCGGCATCTTTAAGCGCGATGCGGCAAGGCTCGATGGTGCGCTTGACCAGGTCTTCGACCAGCGATTCCAGCTTGGCGCGGGAGATCTTCACGTTCAAGTGCTTCGGACCGGTTGCATCGGCAGTGATGTACGGCAGGTTGACGTCGGTGGACTGTGCCGAGGACAGCTCGATCTTGGCTTTCTCAGCGGCTTCCTTCAGACGCTGCAGCGCCAGCGGATCGTTCTTCAAGTCCATGCCGGACTCTTTCTTGAACTCATCGACGAGGTAGTCGATCAGGCGCATGTCGAAGTCTTCGCCACCGAGGAAGGTGTCACCGTTGGTGGCCAGTACTTCGAACTGGTGCTCGCCATCGACTTCGGCGATTTCGATGACCGACACGTCGAACGTACCACCACCCAGGTCATAGACGATCACGGTGTGGTCGCCCTTGGCCTTGTCCATGCCGTAGGCCAGTGCAGCGGCGGTCGGCTCGTTGATGATGCGCTTGACGTCCAGGCCGGCGATGCGACCGGCGTCCTTGGTGGCCTGACGCTGGCTGTCGTTGAAGTAGGCCGGAACGGTGATGACCGCTTCGGTGACCGGCTCGCCGAGGTAGTCTTCGGCGGTCTTCTTCATCTTTTTCAGGACTTCGGCGCTGATCTGCGGCGGAGCCATTTCCTTGCCAGCAGCCTCGACCCACGCGTCACCGTTGCCGGCCTTGACGATCTTGTAAGGCACCAGCTTGATGTCTTTCTGCACGACGTCTTCTTCGAAACGACGACCGATCAGACGCTTAACGGCGAACAGGGTATTGTGCGGGTTGGTGACGGCCTGACGCTTGGCCGACTGACCGACCAGGATTTCGCCATCGTTGGCGTAGGCCACGATCGAAGGGGTAGTACGCGCACCTTCGACGTTCTCGATGACCTTGACGTTACCGTTTTCCAGAATGGAGACGCACGAGTTGGTGGTCCCCAGGTCGATACCGATGATCTTGCCCATGTTAACTCTCCCGAAACTTGAATGAGGTAGCAGCGACTGCTATTGGCCAACTGCGGAAATACTTGAAGGCTTGACACCTAAATGGGGATGCCCCGACGGATTTCAAGCCTTTTCATCGATCGACGGTTGAGGCGCTGCTGGCGCCTTGCTGACCACCACCATGGCGGGGCGCAGCAGGCGACCGTTGAGCAGATAGCCTTTCTGGAACACCTTGAGCACGCTGTTCGGCTCGACCTCGGCACTTTCCTGCATGGCCATGGCCTGGTGGTGCTCGGCATTGAACGGCTCGCCGTGCGGATCGACCGGCTCCAGGTTGTAGCGCTTGAGGGTGTCCTGGAACATCTTCAGGGTCAGCTCGATCCCTTCGCGCATCGGCTTGATGGCTTCGTCCTCGGCGCTGGACAGCTCGAGGCCGCGCTCCAGGCTGTCGATCACCGGCAGCAGGTCGCCGGCGAATTTCTCCAGGGCGAACTTGTGGGCCTTCTCGACATCCTGCTCGGCACGCCGACGAATGTTCTGCAGGTCTGCGGCAACGCGCAGCGATTGATCCTTGGCGGCGGCCAGCTGCTCCTCGAGCACCTGAACGCGGGCACCGAGGTCCTCGGAACCGACTTCTTCGGCATTAAGGTTTTGTTCATCCAGCTGTTCGTCAGCCATCGGGGCTCTCCTCCGCATTTTCCGGTGTACAGGCCATGCCTGCCGTGTGTGGCGTGTATATGGGGTCGGAAAAATCAGCTTCAAGGGCTGGGTGATAATCCCTGTCGCCGAACGGCGCTTGGCAGGCTGGAAAAAACTACTGTATAAATAACCAGACATGACCCTCGGGAGCGGCCCTCATGCTGGTGCATCTGTCCATACACAACTACGCCATCGTCGAACACCTGGATCTCGAGCTTGCCCGCGGCATGTCGGTCATCACCGGCGAGACCGGCGCCGGCAAGTCGATCATGCTCGATGCGCTGGGCCTGGCCCTGGGCGACCGCGCCGACAGCGGCGTGGTCCGCCCGGGCGCCGACAAGGCCGACCTGCTCGCCACCTTCGATCTGGTGGACATTCCCGAAGCGCGCACCTGGCTCACCGAGCGCGACCTCGACCACGACGGGCCGTGCATCCTGCGCCGGGTCATCACTGCCGAGGGCCGCAGCCGCGGCTATATCAATGGCACACCCTGCCCGCTCGGCGACCTCAAGGCGCTCGGCGAGCTGCTCATCGATATCCACAGCCAGCACGAGCATCAGTCGCTACTCAAGACCGACACCCATCGGCGGCTGGTCGACGAGTACGCTGGCGCCGTCGACCTGGCGCGCCAAGTGCAATTGGCCGCCCAGCGCTGGCGCCAGACCCGACTGGAACTGGAGCGCCTGTCTAACTCCAGCGATGAGCAACGTGCGCGACACCAACTGCTGAGTTACCAGCTCGAAGAGCTGGAAAACCTGGGCTTGGGCGAAAACGAACTCGAACAACTGGAGCAGGAGCACAAGAACCTGACCAATGCCGAAGCGCTGTTCGGCATCTGCCGCCAGGTGATCGACCAGTGCAGCGAAAGCGACTCCGGCAATGTGCTCAGCGCCCTGACCAGCAGCCTCAATCGCCTTTCCGCCGTCAGCGATGCGCCCAAGGCGCTGGGCGAAGCGGTGAACCTGATCGCCAGCGCACAGATCCAGGTCGAGGAAGCGGTCGGCGAACTCAATCGCTTCCTCGACCACTTCGACGCCGACCCGATGCGCCTGCAAGCCCTGGAGGAACGCCTCGACACGCTCTACACCCTGGCACGCAAGCACCGTGTTCATCCGTCCGAGCTGCCACAGTTGCAGCAGCGCTTGATGGACGAACTCGAAGGTCTCAACGCCAGCGACGAATCCGCCGAACGCCTGGGCGACGAGCTGGCGGCCTATGCCCAGCACTATAAAGAGAAGGCCAGCGAGCTCAGCGGATTGCGCCGACAGGCTGCGGCGCAGTTGGCTGTGGCGGTGGAGCAGGAAATCCAGCGCCTGGGCATGCCTGGCGGACGTTTCTGCATCGAATTGACGCCACTGGAAGGCAGCGAGCTGTCACCGCATGGACTGGAGCAGGTCGAACTGCTGGTCAGCGCCAACCCTGGCCAACCACTCAAGGCCTTGGCCAAGGTGGCGTCGGGGGGCGAACTGTCGCGCATCAGCTTGGCGATCCAGGTCATCACCGCGCAGACCTCGCGCATTCCGACGCTGGTGTTCGACGAGGTGGACGTGGGTATCGGCGGACCGACCGCCGAGATCGTCGGCCAGTTGTTGCGCCGGCTGGGCGAGCGTGGCCAGGTACTGACCGTGACCCATCTGCCCCAGGTGGCTGCTCAAGGTCATCACCATCTGTTCGTGCACAAGGTGCGCAACAGCAAGACCACCCACACGGCAGTGGCCAACCTGGGCAAACGCGAGCGCGTCGAGGAAGTGGCGCGCATGCTCGGCGGCATCGACCTGACCAAGGAGTCGCTGGCCCACGCGCGCAAGATGGTGGTCAGCGGCAAAGCCTGACGCCTCACGCCTCCACAAGACACTCAGAAAACACAAAGGCGACCCAAGGGTCGCCTTTGTCGTCAGTCACGATCAGAAATCGTTACTTCTTCTTGCGCACATAAAGGACCAGGTTGTGGTCCACCAACTCGTAACCGTGCTCGGCCACGATCTCCCTTTGGCGACGCTCGATTTCAGCATCCATGAATTCGATCACTTCGCTGGTTTCCACATTGACCATATGGTCGTGGTGACCTCCGTCGGCCAGCTCGAATACCGCGTGGCCGCCATCGAAGTTATGGCGAACCACCAGACCCGCTGCTTCGAATTGGGTCAGTACACGGTAGACGGTCGCCAGACCGACGTCCTCACCTGCTTCCATCAGCGCCTTGTAGACGTCCTCGGCACTCATGTGACGCTGCTCGGCAGAATCGAGCATTTGAAGGATCTTTACTCGAGGCAGTGTCACCTTGAGACCGGCTTTGCGCAATTCGCTATTTTCAACCATGGTCAGCTTTCTCGCCGATGCTGCTTCGCAGCTTCTCTTAATACGGGTATGATCGGGGTTTACGTTGTCCAGCCAAGATAGTGGAAGTCGCCCACCGATGCAAAACAACACCAAGCTCTTGCTAACCAGCCTCACCCTCGTGGGACTGCTCGCACTCGCCGGTTGCTCGTTTCCCGGGGTTTACAAAATCGACATCCAGCAGGGCAATGTCGTCACGCAGGACATGATAGACCAATTGCGTCCGGGAATGACCCGACGGCAGGTAAGGTTTATCATGGGCAACCCGCTCCTGCAGGATCCCTTCAATACCAATCGCTGGGATTACCTCTATAGCATTCAGCCAGGCGGCGGTAAGCGTCAGCAGGAACGCATGAGCGTGTTCTTCAATGAAGGCGACCAACTCGTGAGCCTGTCTGGCGACTTCATGCCAGGTGTCAGCCGCGACCAGGAAATCCTGGGTGGAAGCAGCGATACCACGGTCAGCCCGGCCAAGCAGCCGTCCGGCCAGCCTGAGACGCCTGCCAAACCCGGTTCGGCCGAAGAGTCGATCCAGCGCGAAATCGATACCATCGAAACCACGCCGGTGCCGACACCCGCGCCGCTCGAGACCTCGCCCCAGTAAAGGCAGCGCTCATGAAAAAGCCCGGACATGTCCGGGCTTTTTGTTGGCCGTTGCAGCGATGAGCGTCCATGACCGCTCAGCCATGCAACTCCTTGGCGCGCTGGCAGAAGGCATCGACCAGGGTATTGGCCGCCTGATTGAACAATGGCCCAAGTGTGGCGCGAACCAACGGCCCGGCATAATCGAACGACAAGTCCAGACTGATCTTGCACGCCTTCTCACCCAGCGCCTTGAAGACCCATACCCCGTGCAACTGCGTGAACGGCCCTTCCTCCAGCGTCATCTCGATGGACTGCCCAGGCACCAGCACATTGCGCGTGACGAATTGCTGACTCATGCCGCCTTTGGCCACCTCGAGCCTGGCACGCATGTGCGTATCGCTCGACTCGATCACCGTCGAATCCGAGCACCAGGGGAGAAACTCAGGGTAACTGGCCACGTCGTTGACCAGGTCATAGAGCGCCTGGGCAGGGTATGGCAGCAGGGCGGAGCGTTGAATATGGGTAGTCATCCAGGCATCACTTCCAAGCTGGGCGGCAGCACCTCGCGGCGCTTCGGGACGTTTCCGTTCAAGGGAACTATTCCGGCATTGTCCGGGATTCATCCTGTCGGCTCAAGCACACCGAACCCCATAGCCAGAGGCCATGGCGACTGCCTATAATGCCGCCCCTATGGCTAAGCAAAAGAAACATCCGACCGGGACCATCGCGCAGAACAAGAAAGCGCGACACGATTACTTCATCGAACACAAGTTCGAGGCCGGACTGGTCCTGTCCGGTTGGGAAGTAAAAAGCCTGCGGGCCGGCAAAGCGCACCTGACCGACAGCTACGTGCTGCTCAAGGATGGCGAAGCCTGGCTGTTCGGCAGCCACATTGCCCCGCTGACCGCCGCCAGCACCCACGTCGTCGCCGACCCCATCCGTACGCGCAAGCTGCTGCTGAACAAGCGCGAGCTTGAGCGCGTGGAAGCGGCCGTGGCGCAGAAGGGTTACACCTGCGTGGCCTTGGCGCTGTACTGGAGCAAGCACCTGATCAAGTGCGAGATCGCACTCGGCAAGGGCAAGAAGGAGTTCGACAAGCGCGACACCCTGCGCGAACGCGACTCCAATCGCGAGCTGCAGCGCGCGGTGCGCAACAAGGGCAAGGAAGAATAGCGCCCCGTATCGGGCGACCTCGCTACCACCTCATCCGTGGCAGTGGGCTCGCCCAGCACAAACTTCACCGCCCGCTGCGCCGCTGCGCCCGTGCCACACGCTGGGCTTCCTGACGTGCCTCCTCGAGCACTTCCTGCACATAGATGATGTGTCGACTCGACACCTCACGCGCCTCTTGCGCGCGCCCCTCGACAATCGCCTGGTACAGCTCGCGATGCTGCGCGATCAGCATGTCGCGCGTTTCCGGCCGCTGCTGGTACATGCCGCCGATATTGGTCACCACATTGCGCTTGAGCAAATCGAACAGCCCACGGATGGTGTGCAGCAGCACCGCGTTATGGCTGGCCTCGGCGATCGCCAGGTGAAAGCGCGCGTCGGCCGCCCCCTCTTCTGCGCGGCTGACCTCATCGGCGCGGGCATAGCAGTCCTGAAGCGTGTCGAACGCGGCCTTGAGCCGCGCCCGATCAGGTTCGGTGGCACGCTGGGCAGCGTAGTAGGCGCATGACGCTTCCAAGGTGTGACGAAACTCCAGCAGGTCGCGCTGGGCCTCGGGATTGTCTTCGAGCAATAGCAGCAGCGGATCGCTGAAGGTCGAGCCCAGCGACTCAGCGACATAGTTGCCGCCGCCCTGACGGCTTATCAGCAATCCCTTGGCCACCAGCTTCTGGATCGCCTCGCGAAGCGACGGTCGCGAGACGCCGAACTGCTCGGCCAACGCGCGCTCAGCGGGCAGGCGCTGCCCAGCACTCAGGGTGCCCTCGAGAATCATCGCTTCCAACCGGTCGACGATATCGTCGGACAAGCGCCGCTGGCGCACCTGATCAAACACCATCACCTGCCTCTCCACTGACCCCGCTATCGATCGCGGGGCGCCCATTGTGCGCCTCTGCCGAGCGTTCAGCCACACCACCGGCCGCGCCCAATGGACGCTCCGCTCATCGGCCTGCGACCAAAGTTCTGCTTGGGACAAATTGACACACCCCTGACCGGGCTTTTAACCTAGCCACCAGCCATTGAAAATTGGTCTTACCAATTATCCAATGCCAGCGCTGACCAACAACAATTAGGGGTTACCCCATATGCAAACCTGGCAACAACTCTACGCCCCACTCGGGAGTCTCGGCCTGTCCGCTCTGGCGGCAGTCATCCCCATCGTGTTCTTCTTCCTGGCCTTGGCCGTGTTCCGACTCAAGGGGCATGTGGCGGGCAGTATCACCCTTGGCTTGTCGATCCTGGTGGCGATCTTCGCCTTCCACATGCCCGCCGACATGGCCCTCGCCGCCGCCGGCTACGGCTTCCTCTACGGCCTGTGGCCCATCGCCTGGATCATCGTCGCAGCCGTGTTCCTGTACAAACTGACGGTCAAGAGCGGCCAGTTCGAAGTGATCCGCAGCTCGGTGCTGTCGATCACCGACGACCAGCGCCTGCAAGTGCTGCTGATCGGCTTCTGCTTCGGCGCATTCCTCGAAGGTGCCGCAGGCTTCGGTGCCCCGGTGGCCATCACTGCCGCACTGCTGGTGGGCCTGGGCTTCAATCCGCTGTACGCCGCTGGCCTGTGCCTGATCGCCAATACCGCGCCAGTGGCCTTCGGTGCGCTGGGCATCCCGATCATCGTCGCCGGCCAGGTGACTGGCATCGACGCCTTCCACATTGGCGCCATGACCGGCCGCCAACTGCCGCTGCTGTCGCTGTTCGTGCCGTTCTGGCTGGTGTTCATGATGGACGGTCTGCGCGGCGTGAAAGAAACCTGGCCAGCGGCATTGGTCGCCGGCTTGAGCTTTGCCGCCACCCAGTACTTCACCTCCAACTTCATCGGCCCGGAACTGCCTGACATCACCTCAGCCCTGGCCAGCCTGATCGCTCTGACCCTGTTCCTGAAGGTCTGGCAGCCCAAGCGCGCGCTCACCCAGACCCAGGGCAGCACAGGCGCGGCGGTGGTCGCAGGCGTCGGCGGCCAGCCATCGCCCTATAGCTTCGGCGAGATCTTCAAAGCCTGGTCGCCTTTCCTGATCCTGACCGTACTGGTGACCATCTGGACCCTCAAGCCCTTCAAGGCCGCTTTCGCGCCGGGCGGAGCGATGTACAACTTCGTGTTCAATTTTGCGATCCCGCATCTGGATCAACTGGTGATCAAGACCGCGCCGATCGTCACCGCTCCCCTGGCCATGCCGGCGGTGTTCAAGTTCGACCCGATCTCGGCCACCGGCACGGCGATCTTTCTCTCGGCACTGATCGCCATGGCCGTGCTGAAGATCAACGTTAAAACTGGTCTGACCACTTTCAAGGAAACCGTCTGGGAACTGCGCTGGCCGATTCTGTCGATCGGGATGGTGCTGGCCTTTGCCTTTGTTACCAACTATTCGGGCATGTCCTCGACCATGGCCCTGGTACTGGCCGGCACCGGGGCGGCATTCCCGTTCTTCTCGCCGTTCCTCGGCTGGCTGGGCGTGTTCCTGACCGGCTCCGACACCTCCTCCAACGCCCTGTTCAGCTCCTTGCAGGCCACTACGGCGCACCAGATCGGCGTCAGCGACACCCTGCTGGTCGCCGCCAACACCAGCGGCGGCGTGACCGGCAAGATGATCTCGCCGCAGTCGATCGCCGTGGCTTGCGCCGCCACCGGGCTGGTGGGCAAAGAGTCGGATCTGTTCCGTTTCACCTTAAAGCACAGCCTGTTCTTCGCCACCATCGTCGGCCTGATCACCTTGATTCAGGCCTATTGGCTGACCGGCATGCTGGTTACTCACTAAAGTGAAAGGGGCCGGGCGTCCAGGCGTCCGGCATCTCCTTCAACCCACGCTGCGAGATTCCATGATCATTTCCGCCTCCACCGACTACCGCGCCGCAGCCCAGCGCAAGCTGCCCCCCTTCCTGTTCCACTACGCCGACGGTGGCGCCTACGCCGAGCACACCCTGCGCCACAACGTCTCGGACCTGGCCAGCATCGCCCTGCGCCAACGCGTACTGAAGAACATGTCCGAACTGAGCCTCAAGACCGAGCTGTTCGGCGAGACCTTGAGCATGCCGGTGGCCCTGGCGCCGGTCGGTCTCACCGGCATGTACGCCCGCCGGGGCGAGGTACAGGCGGCGCGCGCGGCGGCCGAGCACGGCATCCCGTTCACGATGTCCACCGTGTCGGTCTGCCCGATCGAGGAAGTGGCGCCGGCCATCGACCGACCGATGTGGTTCCAGCTCTACGTGCTCAAGGACCGTGGCTTCATGCGCAATGCGCTGGAGCGGGCCAAGGCCGCTGGCGTGCGCACCCTGGTGTTCACCGTCGACATGCCCACCCCGGGCGCCCGCTACCGCGATGCCCACTCCGGCATGAGCGGCAGGAACGGCCCGCTGCGCCGCATGCTGCAGGCCATGACCCATCCGCAATGGGCGTGGGATGTCGGCGTCATGGGCCGTCCGCACGACTTGGGCAACATCTCCGCCTACCGCGGCAACCCGACGGGCCTGGCCGACTACATCGGCTGGCTGGCCGCCAACTTCGACCCGTCGATCTCCTGGAAGGACCTGGAGTGGATCCGCGAATTCTGGGACGGCCCGATGATCATCAAAGGCATCCTCGACGCCGACGATGCCCGCGATGCCGTGCGTTTCGGTGCCGACGGCATCGTCGTTTCCAACCACGGCGGTCGCCAACTCGACGGCGTGCTCTCCAGCGCCCGCGCCCTGCCGGCGATTGCCGACGCGGTAAAAGGCGATCTGAAGATCCTCGCCGACTCTGGCATTCGCAGCGGCCTGGACGTGGTGCGTATGATCGCCTTGGGCGCCGACACCGTGCTGATCGGTCGCGCGTTCCTCTGGGCCTTGGCCGTGCATGGCCAGGCCGGAGTGAAGAACCTGCTGGAATTGTTCGAGAAGGAAATGCGCGTGGCCATGGTGTTGACCGGCACCAAGACGATCGGCGAGATCACCCGCGACTCGCTGGTCCGCGAACTGGGCGCCTGAGCCCTGCGTAACCAAGCCTGATAGCCCGGGGCACGCCGCGCACCAGACGCGCCGGCCCCGTGAGGAGATTGCATGAGTCTGCCCGCTGCGTTCCTGCGCGATGCCGAGCGCCTGATCCCCGCCGAACGCCGGTTCGACGACCCGACCTCGACCCTGGCCTTCGGTACCGACGCCAGCTTCTACCGCTTGATTCCCAAGCTGGTGGTGCGCGTGGAATCCGAGGACGAGGTGATCGGCCTGCTGCGCCTGGCCCAGCGCGAGCGCGTGCCGGTCACCTTCCGCGCCGCCGGCACCAGTTTGTCCGGCCAGGCCCTGAGCGATTCGGTGCTGATCGTGCTGGGCGAGCGCTGGAATGGCCGCGAGATCCGCAATCAGGGCGAACAGATTCGTCTGCAACCGGGCGTCATCGGCGCCCAGGCCAATACCTGGTTGGCGCCCTATGGGCGCAAGATCGGCCCGGACCCGGCGTCAATCAACGCCTGCAAGATCGGCGGTATCGTCGCCAACAACGCCAGCGGCATGTGCTGCGGCACCGCGCAGAACACCTATCACACCCTGGCTGGCCTGCGCCTGGTGCTGGCCGACGGCACCTGCCTGGACAGCGAAGATCCGGCCAGTGTGGCCGCCTTCGAACGCAGCCACGCCGATCTCCTGAACGCGTTGGCGCGCCTGGGCCGCGAGACCCGCGCCAACCTGCCCCTGGCCGAGCGCATCCGGCACAAGTACCGACTGAAGAACACCACCGGCCTGTCGCTCAATGCACTGGTGGACTACGACGCGCCGCTGGACATCCTGCAGCACCTGCTGGTCGGCTCCGAAGGCACGTTGGGCTTCATCAGCGCCGTCACCTACCACACGGTGCCCGACCACCCCCACAAGGCCAGTGCGCTGCTGGTGTTTCCCAGCGTCGAGAGCTGCTGTCGCGCGGTCACCGTGCTCAAGCAGCAGCCGGTGTCCGCCGTGGAACTGCTCGACCGCCGCAGTCTGCGCTCGGTTCAGCAAATGCCAGGCATGCCGGACTGGGTCCGGGGATTGTCGGACCACGCCTGTGCCCTGCTGATCGAGTCGCGCGCGGCCAGCCAAAGCCTGTTGCACGAACAACTGAACCAAGTGATGGCCTCCATCGCCGATTTCGCCTTGGAACAGCAGGTCGATTTCAGCGAAGACCCTGCCGTCTACAACGTGTTGTGGAAGATCCGCAAGGACACCTTCCCGGCGGTCGGTGCCGTGCGCCAGACCGGCACCACGGTGATCATCGAGGACGTGACCTTCCCGGTGGAACTGCTCGCCGAAGGCGTCAACCGACTGCTGCAGTTGTTCGACAAGCACCGCTACGACGAGGCGATCATTTTCGGCCACGCCCTGGAAGGCAACCTGCATTTCGTCTTCACCCAGGGCTTCAACAGCGCCGAGGAAGTGGCGCGCTACCAGGCGTTCATGGACGATGTGGCGCAGTTGGTGGCCGTGGAATTCGGTGGTTCGCTCAAGGCCGAACATGGTACCGGACGCAACATGGCACCCTTCGTCGAACTGGAGTGGGGCCAGGACGCCTACCAATTGATGTGGCAGCTCAAACGGCTGCTCGATCCCAATGGCATCCTCAACCCGGACGTGGTGCTCAGCGACGACCCGGACATTCACCTGAAACACCTCAAGCCGCTACCGGCCGCCGACGAGATCGTCGACAAGTGCATCGAGTGCGGTTTCTGCGAGCCGGTGTGTCCGTCACGCGGACTGACCCTGAGCCCGCGCCAGCGCATCGTCATGTGGCGCGACATCCAGGCCAAACGCCGCGCCGGCATCGACACCCGTGAGCTGCTGCAGACCTACCAGTACCAGGGCCTCGACACCTGCGCCGCCACCGGGCTGTGCGCCCAGCGTTGCCCGGTGGGCATCAATACCGGCGAGTTGGTGAAGAAGCTGCGCGGCCAGGCGGCGAGCCACCTCCAACGGGCCGATTGGCTCGCCGAACATTTCCACACCGTGCTGCGTGGTGCGCGCCTGACCCTGGCCGTGGCCAACGGTGCACGCAAGCTGCTGGGCGCGCCGCGCCTGGAGAGTTTGAGCAGCGGCTTGCGCAGGGCCAGCCGGGGTCGCCTGCCGCAGTGGACAGCGGCCATGCCGCAACCGCTCGCGCCGATCAGCGTGATCCCGGTCAGCCAGGACGCACGCCCCCGGGTCGTCTACCTGGCCGCTTGCGTGTCGCGGGTGATGGGCCCGGCGTACACCGACGGCGAGCAGCGCTCGTTGCTGGACAAGACCCGTGCACTGCTGGAAAAAGCCGGTTATCAGGTGATCTTCCCCGAGCACGCCGACAGCCTGTGCTGCGGGCAGCCGTTCGCCTCCAAGGGCTATGCCGAACAAGCCGAGCACAAGCGCCAGGAACTGATCGCTGCGCTGCTGCAGGCCAGTCGCGGCGGGCTCGACCCGATCTACTGCGACACCAGCCCCTGTACCCTTCGCCTGGTGCAGGATCTGGGCAACTGCCGCCTCGACCTGTACGACCCCGTGCGCTTCATCCGTACCCACCTGCTCGACAAGCTGGAGTTCACCCCACAGGATGAACCGGTGGCCGTGCATGTCACCTGCAGCACCCAGCACCTGGGCGAAAGCCAGGCGCTCATCGACCTGGCGCGCCGCTGCAGCAAACAGGTCGTGATACCCGAGGGCATTCACTGCTGTGGTTTCGCCGGCGACAAAGGCTTCACCACACCGCAGCTCAATGCCCATGCACTGCGCACGCTCAAGGGCGCGGTGCAGCAGTGCAGCGAAGGGATCTCCACCAGTCGGACCTGTGAGATCGGGTTATCGACCCACAGTGGTATCGACTATCACGGACTGGTGTATCTGGTGGACCGGGTGACGCGGGCGCGCAGCCTCTGAACCTGAACGCGGCGCCGCCTTCTTATGGGGGCGGTCGCCACAGAGCGGCCTGCTCGCAACCATTTGTTACAACTAGATGCTACTCTGCAGCCCTCCCCCTTGGCCGCCGTTGACCTCCGATGTCAGAGTCCGCACCGCCGCTGCTGCGTCACCACCGTCCTTTCATCGCCTTCTGGCTCGCCCGGGTGTTCACCGCCAGCGGCTTCCAGATGCTCACCGTGGCCATCGGCTGGCACCTCTATCAGCTCACCGGCAATGTGCTGGACCTTGGCCTGGTCGGCCTGGTGGAGTTCGCCCCGCGCGTGCTGTTCATGCTGCACACCGGGCATGTGGCCGACCGCTACGACCGGCGCAAGGTGGCGGCACTGTGCCAAAGCCTGCAGGGGTTGATCGCCCTCGCCCTGGCGCTGGGCAGTGCCACCGACAACGTCAGCCGCGAACTGATCTTCCTGCTGGCGTTCCTGCTCGGCGCCACCCGCGCCTTCGAGATGCCCGCTACCCAGGCCCTGCTGCCGAACGTGGTGCCCGCAGGGCTGTTCCCGCGTGCCGTTGCCGCTTCGGCCTCCGCCACCCAGGCAGCGACCATCGTCGCCCCGGCGCTCGGCGGGCTGCTCTACGCCTTGGGCAGCGTCTGGGTGTATGGCCCGACCGTTGCGCTGTACGCCATCGCCTGCGCACTCACGCTCAGCCTCCAGGCCCGCCAGCAGACGCCGCAGCGCGGCCGAGCCAGCGTGCAGTCCCTGCTGGCCGGCATCCACTTCATCCGCAGCCGCCCCGACATCCTCGGTGCCATCTCGCTGGACCTGTTCGCCGTGTTGCTGGGCGGCGCCACGGCATTGCTGCCGGTGTTCGCCCGCGACATTCTGCTCACCGGCCCGTGGGGCCTGGGCCTGCTGCGCTCGGCGCCTGCAGTGGGGGCGCTGTTGATGTCGTTGTGGCTGGCGCGCTTCCCGGTCGAGCGCAAAGTCGGTCGAACCATGTTCACCGCCGTGGGCGTGTTCGGCGTGGCGACCATCGCCTTCGGCCTGTCGACCTCGTTCTGGTTCTCCCTGGCGGTGCTGGTGGTGCTCGGCGCGGCGGACATGATCAGCATGGTCATCCGCAGTGCCTTCGTGCAGTTGGAAACGCCGGACGACATGCGCGGACGGGTCAGTGCAGTGAACGGGCTGTTCATCGGTGCCTCGAATCAGCTCGGAGAATTCGAATCCGGCGTCACTGCGCACTGGTTTGGCACAGTGCCGGCCGTGGTGCTCGGTGGCCTGGGCACGCTGCTGGTCACCGGGGTGTGGATAAAGCTGTTCCCGACCCTGGCGCACCGCGACCGGATGCACAATTCCGAGTAGCCCTGGCCAAGCCGCTTCGCACCGCGCAGCGGCCACCCGCGACAGCCATAGGCCCCCGCCCACCATGCTGGTATGATGCGCGGCTTTTTTGCACCCCGCACAAATCCACGGCACCCGGTACGGTCTGTGCTTTGCTGTTGAGGTCCAACACATTCACGGCGCTGCGGCGTCATGGGAGCAGGCATGCTGGAAAGGCTGTTTCAACTCAAGGCACACAATACCAACGTGCGCACCGAGATCCTTGCGGGCGTCACCACCTTCCTGGCCATGGCCTACATCCTGTTCGTCAACCCGAGCATCCTGGGCGAGACCGGCATGGACAAGGGCGCGATCTTCGTCGCCACCTGCCTGGCCGCAGCCATCGGCTCGGTGACCATGGGCCTGATCGCCAACTACCCGATCGCCCTGGCGCCAGGCATGGGCCTGAACGCTTTCTTCACCTACACGGTGGTCCTGCACATGGGCCACACCTGGCAGGTGGCACTGGGCGCAGTGTTCCTCTCGGCGGTGCTGTTCTTCCTGCTGTCGATCTTCCGTATCCGCGAATGGATCGTGAACAGCATCCCGCTGCCACTGCGGTCGGCCATCGCGGCGGGCATCGGTCTGTTCCTGGCGCTGATCGCCTTGCACAACGCCGGCATCGTCGTCGATAACCCGGCGACCCTGGTGGGCCTGGGCGACTTGCGCAACCCCGCCCCCATCCTCGCCACCCTCGGTTTCTTCCTGATCGTCGCCCTGGAGGCGTTGAAGGTCCGCGGGGCGGTGCTGATCGGCATTCTCGCCGTGACCGTAGTGTCGATCCTGATCGGCGCCAGCCCGTTCGCCGGCATCGTCTCGCTGCCGCCCTCACTCGCACCGACCTTCCTGCAACTGGACATCAAGGGCGCGCTGGACGTTGGCCTGATCAGCGTGATCTTCGCGTTCCTGTTCGTCGACCTGTTCGACAACTCCGGCACCCTCATCGGCGTGGCCAAGCGCGCCGGGTTGATGGGCAAGGACGGCCACATGCCGAAGATGGGCCGGGCACTGATCGCCGACAGCACCGCCGCCATGGCCGGTTCCCTGCTCGGCACCTCGACCACCACCAGCTACATCGAGTCGGCGGCCGGCGTCAGTGCCGGCGGGCGTACCGGCCTGACCGCCATCGTGGTCGCCGTGCTGTTTCTGCTTGCGCTGTTCTTCGCACCGCTGGCCGGCAGCGTGCCGGCCTTCGCCACCGCGCCGGCATTGCTGTTCGTTGCCGTGCTGATGGCTTCGGGCCTGGCCGAAATCAACTGGGACGACGTCACTGAAGCGGCACCGGTGGTGGTCACGGCCCTGGCCATGCCACTGACCTACTCGATCGCCAACGGCATCGCCTTCGGCTTCATCGCCTGGACCGCCATCAAGCTGATTTCCGGTCGTCGCCACGACCTGAACCCGGCGTTGGTGATCCTGTCCATCCTGTTCGTCATCAAGCTGGGCTGGTTCAACGCATGAGTGCTGCCTTCGACCCTTCGCAATACGCCACGCAACTGCAAGCCAAGGTCGAGCGCCTGAACGAGTTGCTGGCACCGTTCGATGCGCCGGCTCCGTCGGTGTTCGAGTCGCCGCGCGAGCACTATCGCCTGCGCGCCGAGTTCCGCCTGTGGCGCGAGGAGGGCCAGCGCCACTACGCCATGTTCGCGCCGGGCGAGAAGCACAAGGCGATTCTCATCGACGACTTCCCCATCGCCAGCCAGCGCATCAATGTGCTGATGCCGCAGTTAAAAGCCGCCTGGCAGGGCAACGAAGACCTGAGCAACCGCCTGTTCCAAGTGGAGTTCCTCACCACCCTGGCGGGCGACGCGATGGTCACGCTGTGCTATCACCGCCCGCTGGACGCCGCCTGGGAAGCCGCCGCGCAACAGTTGGCCGCCGACCTTGAGGTCAGCGTGATCGGCCGCTCCAAGGGCAAGCGCGTGGTGATCGGCCGCGACTATGCGCTGGAGCAACTCGACATCGGCGGGCAAACCTTCAGTTATCGCCAACCCGAAGGCGCCTTCACCCAGCCCAACGGCGCGGTGAACCAGAAGATGCTGGCCTGGGCCTGCGAAGCCATGGGCCAACGCGACGACGACCTGCTGGAACTGTACTGCGGCAACGGCAACTTCACCCTGCCGCTGGCCACCCGCGCACGCCAGGTGCTGGCCACCGAAATCAGCAAGACCTCGGTCAATGCCGCCCTGCACAACCTCGACGAGAACGGCATCGACAACGTGCGCCTGGTGCGCCTGTCGGCCGAGGAACTGACCCAGGCCCTGAACGAAGTCCGCCCGTTCCGGCGTCTGGAAGGCATCGACCTGAAAAGCTATGCCTTCGGCACCGTCTTCGTCGATCCGCCGCGCGCCGGTATGGACCCGGACACCTGCGAGCTGACCCGACGCTTCGAGCGTATCCTGTACATTTCCTGCAACCCAGAGACCCTGGCGCAGAACATCGCCCAGTTGCAGGATACCCACCGTATCGAACGTTGCGCGCTGTTCGACCAGTTCCCCTATACCCATCACATGGAAAGTGGAGTGCTGCTGGTCAGGCGCTGAGTTGTCCGCAGGCGGGGCCAGCGCGCCCTGCCTGCGCTCATCATCAGGAGCGGTCCATGGACCAGTTGAGCGCCATGCACACCTTCCGCCGGGTCGTCGACCTCGGCAGTTTCAGCGCCGCCGCCAGCCAGGCCGGCGTCTCCCACACCGTGCTGTCGCGCCAGGTGAAGAACCTGGAACGCGCCCTCGGCACGCAATTGCTCACGCGCACCACGCGCCGACTGCATGCGACCGAAGCAGGCCTGCTGTTCTACCGTCACTGCGTACTGATCCTCGACCAGGTGCAGGCCATGACGCTGGAGCTGTCCGAGCACCAACTGCAACCCACCGGCACCTTGCGCCTGAGCGTGGGCTCGGCGTTCGGCGATCTGGAGCTGGGCCGCTGGTTGCCTGACTTCGTCGAGCAGTACCCGCACCTGCATGTGGAGCTGAACTGCACCGATCGCTTCGTCGATCTGCTGGAAGAGGAGGTCGATGTCTGCCTGCGCATCACCGATCATCTGCCCGATTCGAGCTTGGTCGCCCGGCTGCTGACCCCTAGCCCGGTGTTACTGGTGGCCGCGCCGAGCTACCTCGAACGGCAAGGGTCTCCTACCACACCAGAAGGATTGAGCACCCACCCGCTGCTCGGTTACAGCCGCCTGCAGGAACCCCAACGCCTGACGCTCAGCGCTGCCGATGGCAGCCGCCGCGACGTGCTGATGCCCAGGCGCCTGAGCGCCAATTCACCGATGGCCCTGCGCGCCGCAGCCATCGGCGGACTGGGTATCGCCAGCTTCGACCGCTTCATCGTCGACGACGCGTTGCGCGACGGGCGACTGGTGCCAGTACTGAGCAACTGGCATCTGCCGGGGCGAAACCTGTATGCGGTGTATCCGCACAGTCGTTATCTGGCGCCGAAGGTCCGCGCCCTGATCGATTACGCGCAGCAGTACTACGCAACAACGCGCTGGGGTTGCGATTAGTGCACAAACTGCACAGGCGCTGGCACGTTTTGCCCGTATCTGGACATCGACACCCTGACTAACCTTCGCCTCCTCACTGAACGGGCGAAGGAGCCTCTGCATGAATACCCTGAATACACTCTTGGCAGGTCTGACCTTGGGCGCTATGGCCCTCACCGCCCACGCCGCCGATGACACCTTGATTTCGGTGCCGAACAGCGCTGCGCTGAAATGGCAGGACGTACCGAACACCCAAGGCGCCGTCAGCTACGCCAACGTCGAGGGCGACATCTTCGGCAAAGGGCCTTATTCGGCCTACGTGAAGTTCAAGAAAGGCGTGGACAACGGCCTGCACCAGCACACTCAGGTACTGCCGACAGTGGTACTGGCCGGCACCTTCTACGCGGTGATCGACGGTAAGCGCGTCGAGTACCCGGCAGGTGCTTACTACAAACTGCCGGCCGACCTGGTTCACGAAAGTGGCTGCACCGCCGAGGCTGACTGCCTGCTGTTCCAGTACCAGGCCGATGCCTTCGACCTGAAGCCGGTCAAAGGCTGATCAAGCCGTCGGGGCGGCCTTACGCTGCCGCCCCATCCCGTCAGAAGTCGAAGAACACCGTCTCCCCTTCCCCCTGAATACGTATGTCGAACCGGTAGGCGGTCTTGCCGTCCACTTCGCAGCGCTTGGCGATCAGGGTTTCTCGGCGCTGCGGCTGCTCGATCAGGTTGAGCACCGGACACTGCGCGTTGGCCTCGGCTTCGTCATCGAAATACAGCCGCGTGTGCAAGTGGATGTTGATGCCCCGGGCGAACAGGCTGATGTTGATGTGCGGCGCCATGGGCACCCCGGCAGCGTTGTTGACCACCCCCGGCTTGACCGTGTGCAGCGTCCACTCGCCCGCATCGAAGGTGGTGGCGGTACGACCGAAACTGTTGAAGGCATTTTCCAGGTTGAACTGATCCTGATATTGGCCGTTGGCATCGGCCTGCCACACCTCGAGGAAGGAGTCGCGCACCAGGTGACCATTGCCGTCGTAGACGTGGCCGAGCAGCAGAATATGCTCGCCAGGCGCCTCGGGGCGGGCGAGTCGGCTCCAGATTTCCTGATCACGGGTGGGGTTGCCCGCCGCTTCCAGGGCCAGGCCGATGTGCACATAGGGGCCGGCGGTCTGCGAAGGGGTTTCCGGCAGCAGTTCGATAGGCATGACGGCGCTCCTCAGCGGTTCTCGAAGTGGGTCTGGCGCTGGCCACGCAGCACGATGTCGAAGCGGTAGGCCAGGCAATCCATCGGATTGGCCTGGCTCATGTCCAGGCGCGCGATCAGGCTCTGCACCGCTTGTGGATTGGCGATCGACTTGACGATCGGGCACATCGGGATCAACGGGTCGCCTTCGAAGTACAGCTGGGTGATCAGCTTGGTGGCGATCGCCGGGCCGCTGATGGAGAAATGGATGTGCGCCGGACGCCAGTCGTTCGGCCCGTTACGCCAAGGGTACGGACCTGGCTTGATGGTGCGGAAGCTGTAGTAGCCATCGCGGTCGGTCAGGCACCGACCGACGCCGCCGAAGTTCGGGTCCAGCGGCGCCAGGTAGCGGTCATTCTTGTGTCGGTAGCGGCCACCGGCGTTGGCCTGCCACATTTCCACCAGGGTGTTGGCCACCGGCTTGCCATACTGGTCGACCACACGGCCGGCAACGATGATCCGCTCGCCGATGGGCAAGCCGCCGTTGTTGAAGTTCAGCAGCAGGTCATGGTCATGCTCGCCGAACCGCAGGTGGGAAAAGTCCGGGCCTGTGGTTTCGCTGATCGACTGGGGAATGCTCACCAGCGCCTGGCGTGGCGAGCGGGCAATGGAGGTCTTGTAGTCTGGGGTCAAGGCCTTGGGGTGCCAGTTGCGATCACGGATCGCGAAGCGGCGGTTATCCTGGGCAGGCATGCCGGTGTCCTCTCTTGGAATTGTGCGGGCCGCCTGTGCGTGGCAGGCGGACGCACAGTGTCCGGTAGGCACCGCGCCCGGCCTATTGAAAACTTGCTGGGCAGACATAACCATACGGTTATGCAACTTTCCGGTAGCTGACCGGCTCTCAAGCGCAGGACTATCCTGCATGCACTGCCCCTTACAGCGGAGACACTCTATGGACTGGCGAAAAGGCCGACGCAGCGACAACGTGGTCGACGCACGCGGCTCAGGCGGGGGCGGCGGTATGCGCTTCGGGGGCGGTAAAGGCCTGGGCCTTGGCGCGGTGCTGTTGATCGTCGGCATCGGCTGGCTGACCGGCCAGGACCCGTTGCAGTTGCTCGGCCAGCTCTCCGGCCAGATGCAGCAGCAACAGCAGGCTGCACCAGGCACCACGACCAGCAAAGCGCCACCGGCCAACGACGAACAAGCGCAGTTCGTCGCCTCGATCCTCGGTGACACCGAAGACACCTGGAAAGCCCTGTTCGCCCAGGCCGGCAAGCAGTACCGCGATCCCAAACTGGTGCTATTCAGCGGTCAGGTCAATTCGGCGTGCGGCTTTGCGTCTTCGGCGGTCGGACCGTTCTACTGCCCAGCCGACCAGCGCGTGTACCTGGACATGTCGTTCTTCCGCGAAATGGAAACCCGCTTCGCCGCCGCTGGCGACTTCGCCCAGGCCTACGTGATCGCCCACGAGATCGGCCACCATGTGCAGACCTTGCTCGGCGTCTCGGCCAAAGTCGATGCCGCCCGTCGCAGCGGCCAGCGTATGGAAGGTGACAACGGTCTGCTGGTACGTCAGGAGCTGCAGGCCGACTGCCTGGCCGGTGTCTGGGCCTATCAGGCACAGAAGCGCCTGAACTGGCTGGAACCCGGTGACGTGGAAGAAGCCCTGAACGCCGCCAATGCCATCGGCGACGACCGCCTGCAGCAGCAGGGCCAAGGCCGCGTGGTCCCGGACTCCTTCACCCACGGCACCTCGGCGCAACGCGTGCGCTGGTTCAAGACCGGCTTCGGCAGCGGCGACCTGAACCGCTGCGACACCTTCAATACCCGTAATCTGTAACGCCCTTCGGGGCGTTTCTTCGCTTCTCCAGATCGCAATACGACCAATGGGGCATTTTTCCGCTGAAAAACGTTTCAGCGACAGCGCTTGCTGCCGATAACCCCTGGATCCAAAGCTGGCCCTCTAAAACAACAACGCCCAGCGACGTGAATTCTTGCAACACACATTTTCTGGAGAGCGTGCATGAACAGATGGTTTGCCGATAAGAGCGTGAATCTCAAACTCGGACTGGGCTTCGGCCTGGTCCTGTTGTTGACCGGCCTGCTGGCCCTGGCCAGTTGGAGCAGCCTGGGCAGCATGATCAACCGCAGCAACTGGATGAGCGACATCACCCGGCTCAACATCGACCTCACCAACCTGCGCGTGGCGCGCCTGCAGTACATGATCGCCAATGGCGACGACGCCGCTGCCGCCACCACCCTGGCCAAGCTCGACACCTTCACCGCCCAGCAGCAGCGCCTGGAAAACACCTTCAAGAGCCCTGAAAACGTCAAGCTGCTGCGCGAGCTGGGCAAGACCATCGCCGACTATCGCGTCTCGCTCGACAAGATGCGCGCTGGCTACAAGGTCACCGTCGCGGCCCGGCAGACTCTCGACCAGAACGCGGCCAGTGCCGTGCAGGCGATCGAGGCCCTGAGCCAGACCGTGCTCAATCGCGACGAAAGCGACGCCGGCCGTTTGCAGCAGTACCTGGCGATCAGCAAGGCGCGTCAGCAACTCACGCAGTTGCGACTGACCATGCGCGATTACATCGCCGCTTCCAGCGCAGCGACTGAGCAAGCGATGCTGACTCAACTCGAGCAGACCATCAGCGAAATCGACGGCCTCAAGCGCCAACTGAGCGGCGATACCGCAGGCATCCAGCCGTTCGAGACCGCCGTGCGCGGTTATGGCGAAGCCGTTCGCCAACTGCGCGATGCCACCGCGCAGATCGCCGTGGCCCGCCAGGAAATGACCGTGCAAGGCGCCGACATCGTCAAGGTCAGCGACGAGCTGTACAAGATCCAGCTCGAGCGCCGCGACATCGAAAGCGGCGATGCCCGTACCCTGCAGATCGGCGCCACCTTGCTGGCCCTGCTGTTCGGCGTGCTGGCTGCCGTGATCATCACCCGTCAGATCACCCGTCCTCTGCGCGAAACCCTCGAGGTGGTGGAGCGCATTGCCGGCGGCGACTTGACGCAGAACCTGCAGGTCACCCGCCGCGACGAACTCGGCGTGCTGCAACAAGGCATCGCACGCATGGGCACGACCTTGCGCGAGCTGATCGGCGGCATTCGCGATGGTGTGACCCAGATCGCCAGTGCGGCCGAAGAACTCTCGGCCGTGACCGAACAGACCAGCGCCGGCGCCAATAGCCAGAAGGTCGAAACCGACCAGGTGGCCACTGCCATGCATGAAATGGCGGCCACGGTGCAGGAGGTGGCGCGCAACGCCGAGCAGGCCTCGCATGCCGCAACCCAGGCCGATGACCAGGCCCGTGCTGGCGACAAGGTGGTGGGCGAAGCGATCAGCCAGATCGAACGCCTGGCCAGCGAAGTGCACCGCTCCACTGACGCGATGAACCTGCTGCAACAGGAAAGCCAGAAGATCGGCAGCGTCATGGACGTGATCAAGTCGGTGGCCGAGCAGACCAATCTGTTGGCCCTCAACGCCGCCATCGAAGCGGCCCGAGCCGGCGAAGCCGGACGCGGTTTCGCGGTGGTCGCCGATGAGGTGCGCGGCCTGGCCCAGCGCACGCAGAAGTCCACCGAGGAAATCGAAGAACTCATCGCCAGCTTGCAGAACGGCACCCAGCAGGTGGCCAACGCCATGCTCGGCAGCCAGACCTTGACCGACAGCAGCGTGGACCTGGCGCGCAAAGCGGGCGATTCACTGGCGAGCATCACCAGCACGGTGTCGGGCATCCAGTCGATGAACCAGCAGATCGCCGCAGCGGCCGAACAGCAAAGTGCAGTGGCTGAGGAGATCAGCCGCAGCATCCTCAACGTGCGCGACGTGTCGGAACAAACCGCCGCCGCCAGCGACGAGACCGCGGCGTCCACCGTGGAACTGGCGCGCTTGGGCGGGCAGTTGCAGACGCTGGTCAGCCATTTCCGCGTCTGACGCTGTACAGGACTGACGCCGCCCCTTGAGGGGCGGCGCTCAGCCGATCACTTGACGACCATGCCCACCCCACGCCCACGCGGGTCGGACGCAGTCTCCAACGTCTGCCCGGTCACGCGGATCGCCTGCACGTCGCCCATCTCCCAGCCCTGGTCCTCCAGGACATAGCCCATCTTCTTCAGTTCGTCGGCCACCGGGCCGGTGAGCGGTGCATAGCTGTCGAAGTAGATCGTGTCCTTGGGCAGCAACTGATGGTGCACACGCTGCGCGGCGACGGCTTTTTCCAATGGCATGCCGTAGTCGTACAGGTTGTTCATCACCTGGAAGATCGAGGTGAAGATCCGTGAACCGCCCGGCGTCCCCAGCACCAGGGTGACCTTGCCGTCACGCGTGATCAGGCTCGGGCTCATCGATGAGAGCATGCGCTTGCCCGGTGCGATGGCGTTGGCGTCACCGCCGACCACGCCGAACACATTGGCCGCCCCAGGCTTGGCGCTGAAGTCGTCCATTTCGTCGTTGAGCAGGAAGCCCGCGCCCTTGACCACCACGCCACTGCCATAGTCGAGGTTGAGGGTATAGGTGTTGCTCACCGCATTGCCCTGGCGGTCGACGATGGAGAAGTGCGTGGTCTGGTGTGGCTCCAGGCCCGGCTTGACCTGGTCGGTGGCGGAGATGGCCGTCGGATTGACCTGCGCGGCGCGCTTGGCCAGGTAGTCCTTGGCCATCAGTTGCTTGACCGGCACCTGGGTGAAGGCCGGATCGCCCAGGTAATCGGCGCGGTCGGCGAATACCCGCTTCTCGATCTCGGACAGCAGGTGAATGTACTTCGCCGAGTTGTGCGCCACGCCTTTGAAGTCCGCCGCACGGTCCTCCTTGATGCCCAGCAGTTGGCCTAGCGCGACACCACCGGAGCTCGGTGGCGGCGCCGTATAGACCACGTTGCCGCGCCACTCGATGGCGATCGGATCGCGCCACAGCGCCTTGTAGTCCTTCAGATCGTCCTTGGTGATCAGGCCCTTGTCGGCCTGCATCTGCGCCACCAGCAGGTCGGCGGTCTTGCCCTGATAGAACTCGCTCACGCCTTTGTCGGCGATGCGCTCGAGGGTCTGGGCCAGTTCCGGCTGCTTGAATAGCTCGCCCACTTTCATGCTGCCAAAGTAGTCGTTGAAGTTGGTCGCGGTCTTGAACAGGCCTTGGGCGTCATCGCGGTACTGGTACTGCTTCTGGGCGATCTCGAATCCGTTCTGCGCATAGCCGATGGCCGGCGTGAGCAGCTCGCTCCACGGCAGCTTGCCGAACTTCTGGTGCGCCTCCCACAGGCCCATGACCGTGCCTGGCACACCGGCGGCGCGAGCACCGACCAGACTGAGGTTTTCGATCACCTCGCCTTTGTCGTTCAGGTACATAGTCTTGGTCGCGGCCTTCGGCGCCACTTCGCGGTAGTCGAGGAAATACGGCTTGCCGTCGACGAACAGGGTCATGAAACCGCCGCCACCGATGTTCCCGGCTTCCGGGTAGGTGACCGCCAGGGTGAACGCGGTGGCGACGGCAGCGTCCACCGCATTGCCGCCCTTCTTGAGAATATCGGCGGCGACCTGGGCGCCGTACTGATCGGGCGCGGCGACCGCGCCGCCTTCGAGGGTCACGGCATAGGCCGAGGAACAGCTCAGGATCGCGGCCCCGAGGGCCAGGGACTGGAACATGACGATACGCATGACGCTTCCTTAGTCGTTCTTGTCGAACCTCCATTTAAGGCGCAGGCATCGCGTTCAGGCAAACGGCAGGCACTGAGGTGGACGTCTTTGGGCAACCGTGTCGCGTTCAGACAACTCAGCAGGCGTATGTCGACAGCTTGGCCTGGATGAAATCCAGGAAGCATTGAATACGCAGTGCCAGTTGCGTGTTGCGGTAATAGACCGCATGAATCGGCTGGCGATAGCCACTGTTGGCCTCGGCCAGCAGCACCTGCAGACGGCCCGTGCGGATGTCGTCATGGGTCATGAAGTGCGACAGGCAGACGATCCCCTCACCCGCCAACGCCAACTGACGCAGGGTTTCGCCGCTGGAGGCCAGCAGCGCCGGACGGATCGCCCAGCGGTCGCCCTGGGCGTGACGCAGGGGCCAGTGGTTGAGACTTTCCGGCGCGCTGAATCCGAGCAGCCCATGCTGGCTCAGGTCCTCCACCGCGCGTGGCGTGCCATGGCGCTCCAGGTACTGCGGGCTGGCCAGGATCAGCAGCGGGCTGCACCCCAGCGAACGGGCGTGCAGGCTGGAGTCGGCCAGCTCGCCGATGCGGATGGCGACATCGGTGCTGTGCTCGAGCAGGTCGATGATCAGGTCGTCGCTGTTGAGTTCGAGCTCGATGCCGGGGTACTGGCGGCGGAACTCGCCGATCCACGGCAAGATCGCGTGGAGCATGAACGGTGCAGCGGCATTGATGCGCAGGCGGCCGGTCGGTGTCTGACGGTTGAGCGACAGGCGCTCCTCCAGATCGTCCATCTGCGCGAGAATCTGCCGCGCGCGTTCGAGGAAGAAGCGGCCTTCCTCGGTGAGGTCCATGCGCCGGGTGGTGCGGTTGACCAAGGTGGTGCCCAGCTTGGCCTCCAGACGCGACAAGGTCCGACTCATGGCCGAGGGCGTCTGGCCCATCTGCTCGGCAGCAGCGGAGATGGATCCGCAATCGATGACGGCCACGAATGCCTGAAGTTCTTCGGATCGAGTTTTCACGCGTGCGCCTTGGCGGGAGGAAGGAGTGATTGATAGCGGTTGATCGCTCACCGTGCAAGCACGCGCCCAGGCCATCGCTGCCCGGCAGCGGACGAAAACAGCGCAGCCATCACTCGGCCTTGTCGAACAGCGCGCCCAAGTGCGCCTCGTATGCCGCCACCGCCGCTGGCACATCCGGACGTTTCATCACGTCGGTGGCCACGAAGCTGGGCAGGCCCGTCATGCCGAGGAACTGGTTGGCCTTGTGGAACGCGAAATACACCGCGTCCACACCTTTGCCTTCGAAGAAATCGGTCGGGTCGTCGAAGGCCTGCTGCGGCGCGTTCCAGGTGGCCGAGATCATGTAGCGCTTGCCCATGAGCAATCCGCCGCTGCCGTACTTCTGCGAAGCGTCGGAGCGGGTACGGCCATCGTTGGCGTACAGACGACCATGGCCTGCGGTGAACACCTCATCGATGTATTGCTTCACCGTCCAGGGCGCGCCCATCCACCAACCCGGCATCTGGTAGATCACCACGTCGGCCCAGAGGAATTTGCGCACCTCTGCCTCGATAGCGTAGCCGCCGTCGATGAAGGTCTGCTGCACGTCGAAGCCCGCGTGGTCCAGGTAGGCCATGGCGGCTTCGTGCAAGGTGGTGTTCAGGCGACCGTCGGAATGGGCGAAGTGCTTGCCGCCATTGAGCAAGAGGATATTTTTCATGGGAGGATCTCGTCGCAACGTTTGGGATGGCGGCAGGTTAGGCCGTCACGCAAGCTGTAAAAAGTCGGTCAGCGGCAAAAGGCTTTTGCCTTAAAGTCACGAATCACGAACCGATTACTGCCCTACAATGCACTTCATCTTTCCTGAGGATCCCACCCATGAACGAACCGGTCGCCTTCATTCTCAAAGCCAAGACCCGCCCGGAACAGGCAGCGGCCTTCGAGGCGTTGTTCCGCGCCTATGTCGAGCCCAGCCGCCAGGAACCGGGCTGCATCGAATACCACATGCTGCGAGACAAGGAAGATCCCAGCCTCTTCGTGTTCTACGAAGTGTGGGCCGACCAGGCCGCGTTCGACGCCCACTGCGCGTTGGCGCACATGACGAGCTTCTTCGAACGACGCATGGACTTCCTGGAGCGCGACTTCGATATCCAGCACGTCGACGTGCTCAGCCCTGACTTAGCGCGGCGCTGATCAGCGCCAGGCACGGGTATCCAGACTCCAGACACTGCCTGGTTCACAGGACCGCCACATAGCGCTTGCCGCCCCGCGAACTCTTTCCCCACAATCGGCTCCTACCTGCACCCGGATAGGGAGTCCCCCGTGCCATCCATCTACCAGCTCAAACCTCGCTTCCAGGCCCTGCTGCGCCCTACGGTGCAGCGTCTGCATGATCGCGGGGTGACCGCCAACCAAGTGACCGTCTTCGCGGCACTGGTGTCGGTGCTGCTCGGGCTGTTGCTGGCCGCCCTGCCCGACGTCACCGGGTTGTTCATTCTGCTGCCGGTGTGGATGCTGCTGCGCATGGCGCTCAATGCCGTAGACGGCATGCTGGCCCGGGAATTCGGCCAGCAGTCGACCCTCGGCGGCTACCTCAACGAACTCTGCGACGTGATCGCCGACGCCGCGCTGTACCTGCCCTTCGCGCTGCTGACCGGCGTCTGGCCGGTGCTCGTGGTGCTGGTGGTGATCCTGGCCATCGTCAGTGAATACGCCGGCGTGATGGGTCCTCTGGTCGGGGCTTCGCGGCGCTACGACGGGCCGATGGGCAAGAGCGACCGCGCCTTCGCGTTTGGCGTGCTGGGCACCGGCGTCGCCTTCGGCCTGCTGCCGGCGAGCTGGATCAACGGCCTGCTGCTGGTCATCCTCGCGCTGTCGCTCTATACCCTCTACAACCGGGTGCGCCACGGGCTGGCCGAAACCCGCTGATTCCACTGCCGCAGGACAAGGACTTTCGCCATGCGCCAAGCGCAATCGCTGCACTTCCCGACCCACGATGGCGTCGAACTGCACTACCGGCACTGGCCGGCCACCCGCAACGCGTACCAGCCACGCCGGGCGCTGGTGATGTTCCACCGCGGCCACGAGCACGGTGCGCGCCTGGCGCACCTGGCCGACGAACTGAACCTGCCGGGCTACGACCTCTTCGCCTGGGACGCCCGCGGCCATGGTCTGTCACCCGGCGCGCGAGGCGACAGTCCGAGCTTCGCCACCAGCGTGCGCGACGTGCAGACTTTCATCGAGCATATCCAGTCCCGGCATGGCATCGCCGAGGCCGACATGGTGGTACTGGCGCAAAGCGTCGGCGCGGTGCTGGTCGCCACCTGGGCCCACGACTACGCCCCCAAGGTGCGCTGCCTGGTGCTCGCCTCGCCAGCGTTCAAGGTCAAACTCTACGTGCCCTTCGCTCGCCCCGGCCTGAAGCTGCTCAAGGCCGTGCGTGGCAATTTCTTCGTCAACAGCTACGTCAAACCGCAACTGCTGACCCACGATCCCGACCGGGTCGCCTCTTATGCCGCCGACCCACTGATCAGCCGACCGATTTCGGTGACCGTGCTGCTGGGCCTGTACGAAGCCGCCGAACGTGTGGTGGCCGATGCCCAGGCGATCCAGGTGCCGACTCAACTGCTGGTGTCCGGTGCGGACTTCGTGGTCGAACGCGCGCCGCAGGAGCGCTTCTTCGAGCGCCTCGGCAGCGCGCGCAAGGAGCTGCACGTGTTGCCCGGTTTCTTCCATGACACCCTCGGCGAGCGTGATCGCGCCCACGCCTTGGCGCGCATCGAGCGCTTCATTGCCCATTGCTTCGACGCGCCGCTGGCGCCGCCCTCGCTGCTCGACGCCGACAATACCGGCGCCAGTTGCGCCGAAGCCGAGGCACTGGCTGCCCCACTGCCACGCCACTCGCCGCGCGCGCTGTACTGGCGCAGCTACCGCGCTGGGCTGCGCCTGGTCAAAGGCTTGTCCGACGGCGTCAAGTTGGGTTTCGACACCGGCTTCGACTCGGGCAGCACGCTGGACTACGTGTACCGCGACCAGGCCAGCGGCAAGGGTCGGCTGGGTCGCCTGATCGACCGCAACTACCTCGACGCCATCGGCTGGCGCGGCATCCGCCAGCGCAAGCTGCACGTCGAGGAACTGCTGCGCCTGGCCATCGAGCGGCTGCGCGAACAAGGCCGCGCGGTGCACATCGTCGATATCGCCGCCGGTCACGGCCGCTACATCCTCGACGCCTTGCAGACACACCGGCCGGACTCGATCCTGCTGCGCGACTACAGCGAGCTGAACGTGCAACAGGGCACTGCCCTGATCCAGGAAAAAGGCCTCGGCGAGATTGCGCGCTTCGTCCAAGGCGACGCCTTCGACCGCCAGAGCCTGGCCAGCCTCGACCCGCGCCCAACGCTGGCCGTGGTCTCCGGCCTCTACGAACTGTTCGCCAGCAATCAGTGGGTGGGCAACTCCCTGGCCGGTCTGGCCGACGCCGTGGAAGACGGGGGTTACCTGGTCTACACCGGCCAACCCTGGCACCCGCAACTGGAGATGATCGCCCGCGCCCTGACCAGCCACCGGGGTGGCGACGCCTGGGTGATGCGCCGGCGTAGCCAGGCGGAAATGGACCAACTGGTGGAGGCGGCAGGCTTTCGCAAGATCACCCAACGCATCGACCCCTGGGGCATCTTCAGCGTCAGCCTGGCCCAGCGGGTACGTTGATGGCCCGCGAGGCCGGTTTGATCCGGCGCGGGGTGCTGTGGCTGTTGCTGCTGGGGCCGCTGTTCTTCCTCAGCTATGGCCTGGCCAACAGCTACACGGCCACGCGCGACGACGTCGGCAGCCTGGTGTTCGACTGGGAACGGCATATGCCGCTGTGGCCCTGGACCATCATTCCCTATTGGTCGATCGACCTGCTGTACGGGCTGTCCTTCCTGCTGCCGCGCAATCGCCGGGAAATGGATCGGCATGCCCTGGCGCTGCTGACGGCGCAACTGCTCAGCGTCAG
Organism: Pseudomonas sp. SC11; assembly: GCF_047039205.1. Lineage (NCBI taxonomy): Bacteria > Pseudomonadati > Pseudomonadota > Gammaproteobacteria > Pseudomonadales > Pseudomonadaceae > Pseudomonas > Pseudomonas sp. SC11. The sequence continues at coordinate 4,732,936 of NZ_CP178183.1, forward strand.
TTGTTTCCTGCTGTGGCCGCTGCGCTTCACCTTCGAGCGACCGGAGCTGGCCGGCCTGTTCGGCTGGCTGTTCGACGTGCTGATGGGCTTCGACAAACCGTTCAACCAGGCGCCGTCGCTGCATATCGCGCTGCTGGTGATCATCTGGACGATGTTCGCCCGCCACACCCGGCGCCCACTGCTGCGTGGGCTGGTGCACGGCTGGATGGCGCTGATCGGGGTGTCGGTGCTGACCACCTGGCAGCATCATTTCATCGACCTGCCCAGCGGCGCGCTGGTCGGCCTGTTGTGCGTCTGGTTGTGGCCCCATCGAGGGCCGCTGCCCCTGCACGCGGCGAGGCTTGCGCGCGAGCCGAAACGCTGGCGACTGGGCCTGCGCTACGGCCTCGGCGCCGGGCTGTGTGCCTGGCTGGGCGTGTCGCTGGGCGGGCTGTGGCTAGGCCTGCTGTGGCCGGCGCTGGCGTTGCTGATGGTGGCGCTGAACTACGTGCTGTTCGGTGCCGGTGGCTTCCAGAAGGATGCCACCGGACGCCTGTCGACGGCGGCAACCTGGCTGCTGGCACCGTACCTGATCGGCGCCTGGATCAACACACGCCTGTGGACCTGGCGACACCCTCACGCCGATGAAGTGTGTGACGGGGTCTACCTGGGGCGGATACCTGGTCGGGGTCAGGCGACTTCATTTGCCGGCGTGCTGGACCTGAGCGCCGAGTTGCCCTGCCGCTGCGATTTACCCGCGATGCAGCAGGAACAGCCGGCCTACCTCAACCTGCCCAACCTTGACCTCATCCCCCCCAGCCCCGCGCTGCTGAATCAAGCCGCCGAGGCCATCGAACGCCTGCGCCAGCACGGCAGCGTCCTGGTCTGCTGCGCCCTGGGCTACTCACGCAGCGCCAGTGCCGTGGCTGCCTGGCTGATCCTCACCGGCCGCTGCGCCGATATCGAGGCGGCCCAAGCCCTGATCCGTAAGGCGCGCCCCGGCGTGGTGCTGCACCCAGGCCATCGCCAAGCCCTGCGACGCAAGGAGGTGCGTTGATGGACCTGCACCTGGTTGCCGCCCTGCTTGGCCGCGGCCGACAACTGGAGCGCCTGTCCGATGGCCTCACGTTGTTGGCCATCGGCTACGGCCTCACGCCCCTGCTCGGCCTGCACCTGCCTGCGCTGGCCAGTGCCCTGTGCGCACTGCTGCTGATCCTCGGCCTTGCCCACAAATACTGGGCGCTGCGCGTGGCCCTGGACGCCGAGCTGTTCACTCGCCTGGCCAGCAGCCCCCAACTCGACGAAGACACCGGCGCGCTGGACCGGGCGCTGTTCGACCTCAAACTCAAGGCCAGTGCCGACGACCCGCGCCACTGGCCAGCCCGCAGCCAAGGCGCCCTGGCGCTGCTGCGGCGCCAGGCGCTGTGCCTGGCACTGCAACTGCTGCTGGCCTTGACGACCCTGCTGACGCTGCCTTTCACAGGATGAACCGCACCATGCTTCCAGCCCTCACCGCTTTTGCCATCACCTGCGCCGCGCGCCTGATCACCGGGGCGCGCGCCCTCTGGCTCGGCTGCACGCCACAGCCGATACAACGCCTGTATTTCGCCAACCACAGCAGCCACGGCGACTTCGTTCTGCTCTGGGCCTCGTTGCCCGAGCCGCTACGGCGGCGCACGCGGCCGGTGGCCGGCGCCGATTACTGGTGCCAGCCCGGCCTGCGCGATTTCATCATCCGCAAAGTGTTCAACGGTGTGCTCATCGACCGCCAGCGCAGCGATGCCCAGAGTAATCCGCTGCAACCGGTGCTCGACGCCCTGGCCCAGGGCGACTCGCTGATCTTCTTCCCGGAAGGCACGCGCAATCTGGGTGACGAGCCGCTGCTGCCGTTCAAGAGCGGGTTGTTCCACCTGGCCTCGGCCCAGCCGCAGATCGAAGTGGTGCCGGTGTGGATCGCCAACCTCAACCGCGTGATGCCCAAAGGCCGCGCCCTGCCGCTGCCGTTGCTGTGCACCCTGAGCTTCGGCGAGCCGTTGCACGTACAGCCTGATGAAGACAAGCAGGCGTTTCTCGAGCGGGCCCGGCAGGCCCTGCTGAACCTGGCCCCGAAGGAAGCCTGAAATGGAAGACAACACCCTGTCCCTGTTCATCGGCATCGGCGCCCTGCTGCTGCTCGCCAGCCTGATCGGTCGCCTGCTGAAATGGCGCGCCGGCCCCGGCCCGCATGCGGTGATCGACAACCTCAACGCCCGCATCAACGCCTGGTGGGTGATGGTGCTGGTGATCGGCCTGGCCTTCGTGTTCGGCAAGTACGGCGTGATCGTGCTGTTCTACTGCGTGTCGTTCTACGCGCTGCGCGAATTCATGACCCTCACTCCGACCCGGCGCAGCGATTACCCGGCGCTGGCGGCAGCCTTCTACGTAGCCTTGCCGGTGCAATACCTGCTGATCGGTATGGACTGGTACGGGCTGTTCAGCATCTTCATTCCGGTCTACCTGTTCCTGCTGCTGCCGATCCTGGCCAGCTTCGGCGGCGACACCACGCGCTTCCTGGAACGCGCCTCGAAAGTGCAGTGGGGGCTGATGATCGCGGTGTACTGCGTGTCGTCGGTACCCGCGCTGATGACCCTGGACATTCCGGGCTACGAGGGCCGCAACCTGTTGCTGATCGCCTGGCTGATCCTGGTGGTGCAGATCAGCGACGTACTGCAGTACGTGTGCGGCAAGCTGTTCGGCAAGCGCAAGGTGGCGCCCAACCTGTCGCCCTCCAAGACCGTCGAAGGCCTGGCCGGCGGCGTGGCCCTGGCCACCTTGGTGGGGGCGCTGCTGTGCTGGATCACGCCGTTCAACTTCTGGCAGGCGGCGCTGATGGCGTTGACGGTCAACGCCATGGGTTTCTTCGGCGGCCTGGTGATGTCGGCGATCAAACGCGACCGTGGGGTGAAGGACTGGGGCCACATGATCGAAGGCCACGGTGGCATGCTCGACCGCATGGACTCGGTGTGCTTCGCCGCCCCGGTGTTCTTCCACTTCGTTCGCTACTGGTGGGCCTGACCGAAGCGGGTCGAACAGCGCATCCAGACACATGAAGGTCGAGCCCAGGCAACCGCAGCTACCGTTCAGCCCCTATGGTGACGGGTCATTCAGCCCGTCATCAGGAGCTCTGCCATGTCCGACTTCATCACTGTCCTGCGCGAAACCTGCCCGACGCCGGTCGTCAACGCGACCAAGTGGAAACGCATCGGCGGCGATCCGCACACCGTCAACCTCAACGCCTACCTTTCGGCCGACGGCAGCAAGATCATGGGCACCTGGATCTGCACGCCCGGCAAGTTCGAGGTGAACTACGACAAGTGGGAGTTCTGCCACTTCCTCGAAGGCTATTGCATCATCACCCCGGAGGGCGAAGAGCCCAAGCACCTGAAGGGCGGTGACGTGTTCGTCATCGAGCCCGGCATGAAGGGCACCTGGGAAGTGGTGGAGACCGTGCGCAAGTACTTCGTGTTCGCCTGACGCCTGAGGGGCCGCCAAGCGGCCCATCGCGACGCAAGGCCGCGTGCACAAAGGCTACGTGAGCCCGCTGAGCGGAGCATCACGTGGCCTTCTTGCGTTCAGCTCAGTCGTCCTTCTTCCGATAGCCCTCGACGATCGCCGAGAAATCCTTGCCGCCCTCGCCGCGCAAGCTCATGGCTTGGTACAACTGCTGCGCGACTGCACCGAGAATCACCGGCTGGTGCGCCTGGCGCGCGGCCTCGGTGGCCAGGCCCAGGTCCTTGAGCATCAGTTCGGCACCGAAGCCACCGGTGTAGCCGCGTGCAGCCGGCGCGGTGTCGATCACACCGGGCCAAGGGTTGTAGGTATCGGAGCTCCAGCAACGGCCGGTGGAGCTGTTGATGATCCCGGCCAGCACCTGGGTGTCGATGCCCAGCGCATTGCCCAGGGCCATGGCTTCGGACACGCCGATCATGGAGATGCCCAGCAGCAGGTTGTTGCAGATCTTGGCAATCTGCCCAGTGCCCACTGCACCGCAGTGCACGATGTTGCGGCCCATCTGTTCGAGCACCGGCTTGAGCGTGGCGAACAGCTCGGGGCTGGCGCCGACCATGAAGGTCAATGTCCCCGCCGCGGCACCACCGGTGCCCCCCGACACCGGCGCGTCGCCCATGTCGATGCCCTTGGCCGCCGCGGCCTTGGACACGTCGCGGGCGGTCTGCGGATCGATGGTGCTGCAGTCCAACGTCGGTGTGCCGGGCTTGATGCCGGCGAGCACACCGTCGTCCTCGTTCAGGTACACCGAGCGCACGTGGGCAGCGGCCGGCAGCATGGTGATCACCAGCTCGCTGCGGGCAGCGGCGTCCTTCGGCGAGGTGCTGACCTGCCCGCCCAGTTCGGCAAGCTCGGCCAGCACGGTTTTGTTGAGGTCGAACAGGTTCAGCGTGTGCCCGGCCTTGATCAGGTTGCGGGCCATGGGGGCGCCCATGTTGCCCAGACCGATGAATGCGATACGCATGACCAACTCCTTAGCGCAGGCTGATGGTGGTGTTCACGCCGTCGTTGACGCTGTCGTCGTCGAACCAGCGGGCCGTGACCGTCTTGGTCTGGGTATAGAACTGCACCACCTGTTTGCCATAGGGGCCCAGATCGCCCAGCTTGGAGCCGCGCGAACCGGTGAAGCTGAAGAACGGCACCGGCACCGGGATCGGGATGTTGATGCCGACCTGGCCGACGTCGATCTCGCTCTGGAACTTGCGTGCCGCCGCGCCGCTCTGGGTGAACAAGCCGGTGCCGTTGCCGAACGGGTTGGCGTTGACCAGGGCGATGGCCTCATCGAGGGTGTCGACTTCAAGCGTGACCAACACCGGGCCGAAAATTTCCTGGGTGTAGATCTGCATGTCGGTGGTCACGCCGGAGAACAGGGTCGGGCCGACGAAGTTGCCGTGCTCGAAGCCCGGCACCTGCACGTCACGGCCGTCCAGCTCGAGCGTGGCGCCTTCTTTCACGCCGCTGTCGATCAGCCCCAGCACGCGCTCCTTGGCGCGCTTGGACACCACCGGACCGACGTCGGTCCCCGGCTCGCTGCCAGCGTTGACCTTGAGCCTGCTCGCCGCCGCCTTGATGTCCGGCAGCCACTCGCGGGCCTTGCCCACCAGCACCGCCACCGAGGTGGCCATGCAGCGCTGGCCGGCTGCACCGAAGGCCGCGCCGACCAGGGCGTTGATGGTTTGGGTGCGGTTGGCGTCGGGCAGCACCACGGCGTGGTTCTTGGCGCCCATCATCGACTGCACGCGCTTGCCGTGCTGACTGGCAAGGTTGTACACGTGGGTGCCGACCTCGGTCGAGCCGACGAAGGACACCGCCTTGATGTCCCGATGGGTGCACAGCGCATCGACCACCTGCTTGCCACCGTGCACCACGTTCAGCACGCCCGCCGGCACTCCGGCTTCCAGCGCCAGTTCGACCAGCATCAGCGTCGACAGCGGATCCTGCTCGGACGGCTTGAGCACGAAGGTGTTGCCGCAGACGATGGCCATGGGGAACATCCACAGCGGAATCATCGCCGGGAAGTTGAACGGGGTGATACCGGCGCACACGCCGATCGGCTGGCGCAAGGTGTAGGTGTCGACGCCACCGGCCACGTTCTCGGCGAACTCGCCCATCTGCAGGGTGCCGATGGACGCGGCGTGCTCCACCACTTCCAGACCGCGGAAGATGTCGCCCTCGGCATCGGCCAGGGTCTTGCCTTGCTCGGCGCTCAGGGTCGCGGCGATGCGCTTGCTGTGCTCGCGGATCAGCGCCTGTAACTTGAGCATGATGCGCATGCGCGCACCGATCGGCGTGTCACGCCAGGTCTTGAAGGCACGCTGGGCGGCAGCGATGGCGGCGTCGACTTCGGCGGCGGTGGCGAACGGCACGCGCGCCAGTACCTGCTGGGTGGCCGGATTGACCACGTCGCGCCATTCCTGAGTGGTCGACTCCACCCATTGCCCGTCGATCAACAACTTGGCCTGCTGCACGTGGGTCGTGGGGGTGTGGGGTGCGTTCATCTGCGCTCTCCTTGGAATTATTGTCGGAACGAAGACGCCTACGCCGCAGCGAACGGGGTGGCGTGCAGGGAGTGAGTTCGAGTATAGATGTGCAAACATCCAACAAGAATGCACAAAAAAACCGGATCAACATGCAAAAAGACCTGACCTCCCTCAGTGCGCTGAACTGGGACGACCTCAAGTTCTTCCTCGAAGTGGCGCGCACACGCAAGGCCAGCAGCGCCGCCAAACGCCTGTCGGTGGACTACACCACGGTGTCGCGACGCATCAGCTCGCTGGAAGGTGCCATGGGCACGCTGTTGTTCGAGAAGTCGCGCACCAACGGCTTCGTACTCACCGCCGAAGGTCAGCGCCTGCTGGGCTACGCCGAGTCGATCGAAAGCACCTTGCACATGGCCTGCGAACAGGTGTCCGGCTCCGGCGTGGCGTTGTCGGGGCATGTGCGCATGGGCTGCACCGAGGGCTTCGGCAGCTTCTTCGTCACCCCGCAACTGAGCCGCTTCGTCGACACCTGGCCAGCGATCTCGGTGGATATCCTGCCGCTGCCCCACTTCATCAGCCTGTCCAAGCGCGAGGCGGACATCGTCATCGCCCTGGAGCGCCCGGAGCACGGGCCGTATGTCTGCTGCAAGCTGTGCGACTACCGCCTGCGGCTGTATGCCACCCGGGAATACCTGGACAACCACGCGCCGATTGGCGAGGTGGCCGACCTGGCGCAGCACCCTTTCATCAGCTACGTCGACGACCTGGCCTTCAGTTCCGAGTTGCTGTACCTGGCGAACCTGATCCCCAACGCCCACGCCCACCTGCGCAGCACCAGCGTGATCGCCCAGTACACCGCCGCACTGCAAGGGCGTGGCCTGGCAATCCTGCCGTGCTTCCTGGCAGCGCAGGACGCGCGGCTGGTGACGGTACTGGAGGATGAGGTCGAGGTGACACGGCAGTTCTGGATGTATTGCCGGGAGGATCTGCGCAAGTTGAAGCGCATCACCCTGCTATGGGACTACATCCGCGAGGTGACTGAGGCGAATGCGCCGTTGCTGATGGGCCAGACGCGCGAGATGGTGTTCGCGCAGGACTGAGGGCGACGGGCGTTAGCCGCACACTCGTCTTTCAATGGGCGCCCACCACGATCGACACCCGCCGGTTCTCGGTACGGCCGGCGCTGGTGCGGTTGTCGGCCACCGGCTGGCGGCTGCCCAACCCGCGTGTCTGGATATCGCCTGGCGGCATACCGATCCCCACCAGCGCCTGCGCCACGCTCTGCGCACGGCGCTCGGACAACTGCTGGTTGTACGCCGCCTTGCCCGAGGCATCGGCATGGCCATCGACGCGCACCCGCTGGATGCCCACCGACAGCAACGCGCGGCCAACGCGTTCGACGATCGCCTGGCTTTGCCCGTTGAGCCGGTCCAGATCGCTGCCGAACAGCACCTTGCCAGACAGATCGAACGCCCAGCCCTCTTCGCTGGGGGTAAAGCCCTCGCGCTGCAGGACAGCGATTTGCTCGGGACTCAGGCCGACGGGCGGCGCCGTCTTGCACGCACTCAACGCTGTCAGTGCCAGCAACAAAGCCAGCCAGGCGAGCGACTGGCGGTAAAAAGGGTGTGTCACGGTTCAGCTCCTGTCATCGGGGTCCGTGGCCCAGTCACCACGCGCCGCTTGCCGGTGGCCGCGACGGCTGCGCTTGGCCTGGTACATCGCCGCATCGGCGGCATTGAGCAGACTGGCCGGGTCCTGGCCATCGTCCGGATAGAAGGCGATACCGACACTCAACGCACTGGGCACGCGGCGGCCATCGTCGAGCTGGATCGGCAAGCGCATGCTGGCGACGATCTTGTCGGCGATGCGCTCGGCGTCTTCACGCGAGTGCAGCGGGGTCAGCAGCACGGCGAATTCATCGCCGCCCAGGCGCGCCACCAGGTCGTGCTCGCGCAATTGTGCGCGTACGCGACTGGCGACGTTGATCAGCACCTCGTCGCCCACCGCATGGCCGAGGCTGTCGTTGATCTGCTTGAAGTGATCGCTGTCGAGAAACAGCACCGCCATGTGGTCTTGAAGGCGGGCGGCGTTGCGCAGGCTGCGGTTGAGCCTTCCCTCGAAGAACGCGCGGTTGGGCAGGCCGGTCAGGCTATCGTGGCTGGCCTGGTGAGCCAGGGTCGCGTTTTCGCTTTGCAGGTGGCTTTGCCAGACTTCCAGTTCGTCGAGCAGGGCATTGAAGTCGGTACCCAGTTCGTTGAGCTCGGCAATGCGCGCCTCGGGGACGCGTCGGTCGAAACTGCGCTCGCGGCGGGCGGCGTGGGCGACGCTGGCCAGGCTGCGCAGCGGTCGGACGATATCGCCGAACAGACGGCGCGACAGGTGCAGGGCGACCAGCGTGCTGAGCAGGATGCAGCAGAGAATGCCGAACAACCCGCTGAGCAGGAAGCGCAGCAGGCTGCCGCCCTGCCCGGTCAGCTCGATATGCCCGACCGTGCGCTGCTGGTGGACGATGGGCCGATAGATGGGCTCGTCCAGCAAGGCCTTCGCCACCTGGCGCTCCAGCGGTGCAAGCAGCCCGGTGTCGTCGCGCTGCCAGTGCGCTAGCAGATCGCCGTCGAGGGCGAAGACCTTGGCGTCGGCGACCTCCTCGCTGCCAGCGATCACTGCCAGGGCCTCACTGGCGGCGGGGCTGTCGTCGAACACCACCGCGGCTTCCACGGTGTAGCTGATCGAGCGGGCGATCAGTTCCAGGTTGTGATTGGCATGCACACGCAGGGCGGCAACGCCGAGCAAGGTTCCCGAAATACCGGCCAGGCCGACCGCCAGCAGGGCGATGGCCAGATGGCCGCGGCCGAGTGCGGCGCGCAAGGTCGGCCGGCGTCTGCGCGTGAGACGAGAGGTCATGGCTGCGCAGTCCGACGCCGCGACAATTGCAGCACGCTGGGATGAATACGCAAGCCGCTGCGCGCCACCGAGTCGAGGTTGACCGCGAAACTCACCTGCTCGTCCTCGACGCGCAGGCAGAACAGACTGCCGACCGTACACGGGTCGTCCGCCTCGCTGATGCTCAGCACCGGATGGCCGACCAGCGCGTTGAACAGCCGATCACGCTCACCCGTGTCGAGTCGACCGATATACACCGCATCGCAGGTCTCGGCGGTGCGGGGATCGTCGGCCAGCAGACGACGCACCTGCAAGGGTTGCGATGCAGTCTGCAGCTCGCCCTTGATCAGGTCATCGGCGTACTCGGTGGGACCGATCAGGCACAGGCGCAAGGGCGCGGGCTCCACCGGCCACCGGGCGTAGCTGAAGATTCCCAGGACCACTTGGGTCACTGCCTTGGCGCGCTGTTGCACCTGCACCGCAGTGGCCGGCGCATACGCCCGCGCAGGCTCGGCGAACGACGACAGGGCGACGATCAACAGCGACAACGCACAGTTCGCCACCCGCCACCGAGGCGAGACAACCACTGACATCTAGGAAACTTCTCAAGTTAAATTCAGATGTGTCGCACGATAGCACAAGGCCGCGATGCCAAGGTATTGACGAATGTCAGATATTTTCCAGCGCAAGGCCAGAAATCCGTCGCACCTTGCGCTTGACGGCCTCCTCGAACACGCCGGCTCGCGGCTCGATCAAGCTGAAGCAAGCTTTGGCACGGGTGATACCGGTATAGATCAGCTCTTTGGTGAGTACCGGATTCAGCGCATCGGGCAGCACCAGGGCGGTATGACTGAATTCCGAACCCTGGGACTTGTGTACCGTCATGGCGAAGACGGTTTCCACCTCGTTGAGCCGGCTGGGCAGCACGAAGCGCACGCCGCCTGAACCGTCGTTGCGCGCGAATGCCACGCGCAGCGAGGTTTCACCCGTCTCGTCCGGCAGCCGCAGGGCAATGCCGATATCGCCGTTCATCAAGCCCAGGCCGTAATCGTTGCGGGTGACCAGCACGGGTCGCCCCTCGTACCACGGCAGGCGTGTATCGATCAGGCCGGCGCCGTGCAGCACCCGCGCTACGCGTTCGTTCAGACCCTCCACACCCCAGGCACCGCGGCGCACGGCACACAGCAACTGGAAACCCTCGAAGCTGCCCAGCACCCGCGCCGCCCAGTGCTCCCACTCGCTGGCGTCGGCCGGTGTACCCGGTGCCGGCCGATGGCGGCCGAGGGTGCGCAGGTAACTGCGGTAACCCTGGGGCCCCTCCTCGCCACGTCCCAGCCCCTCCAGCAACAGACGGTCGAAGGCCCGGTCGTGCTCGCCGCGCAGCGCCAGGCCGAACACATCGTCCGGCGGCAGGCTGAGCAGCGCGCGCGCCTGCTCGGCCTGCTGCAGGTTGACCCACCGTGCCAGCCGACCAATACCGCTGCCTTCACCGAAGCGCCGGGAGTGACGCAGCATCACCACCTGCTGAGCCAGGGCATGCTGCTGCGCATCGCCAGGCAGCAGCCCGCTGTCATGCAACGACTGGCCACCGACCTGCTCCAGCCAGGCCTGGGTCGCCGCCGTGTAGCGCCCCTCCTCGGCATAGCGACACAGATCGCCCAGCACCGCGCCAGCTTCCACCGACGCCAACTGGTCCTTGTCGCCGAGTAGCACCAGGCGCGCGCGGCTCGGCAAGGCGTCGAGCAGGTTGGCCATCATTTCCAGGTCGATCATCGACGCCTCATCCACCACCAGGACATCCAGCGGCAGCGGGTTACCGGCGTGGTGGCGGAAATGCCGCGAGCCGGGGCGACTGCCGAGCAGGCGGTGCACCGTGCTCACCTCGGTGGGAATCTGCGCACGCAGCGTAGCGTCCACCTGCAAACGCTCGACTTGCTGACCGATGGACTCGGTCAGGCGCGCTGCCGCCTTGCCGGTGGGCGCCGCCAGGCGGATGCGCAAAGGCCTGCCCTGCTCCACTGCCGGGCCTTGGAGCAGGGCCAGCAAGCGCACCACGGTGGTGGTCTTGCCGGTCCCAGGGCCGCCGGTAACGATGCTGAAGGCGGCGCGGGTGGCCAGGGCGCAGGCGAGCTTCTGCCAGTCCACCTGGCCAGCCGGAGCGCCGCCTTCGAACAACTGCGCCAGACGCGCCGGCAGGTCGTGGGGAATCGCTTCGTGGGTCGCGATGCGCTGCTGCAGCGAGTGGTCGACACGCCGCTCATAGCGCCAGTAGCGGCGTAGATACAGGCGCTGGGCACTGAGCACCAGCGGCCGCGCCTCATGCCCGGCGCTATCGCCATCGGCCACCAGTCCACTCGCTGCGATACGCTGCCGCCAGAGGGCGGGTTCGAGGGCGGCGAGCAGTTGTGAGGGCAGCAGCAACGGTCCGGCCAGAGCGTCGCCCTCCGGCGGCAGCGACAGCGCGAAGTCAGGCTCGGCCAGCGTCTGCTCCAGGTCCAGGCACACATGCCCATGCCCCAACTGATGACTGGCCAACGCCGCCGCCAGCAGCACCAACGGATCGCCGCCCGGCTCACGCTCCGCGAGAAAGCTGACGAACGCGCGATCCAGCGCACGCAACCAGCCGCGTTCGACCCACCGGTCCAACAGCGCCAGCAGATCGTGGCTGTCGGCAAGCGGCGCCAAGGCCGCCAGGTGCTCGGCCTGCAACGGGGTGGGCAGCAGGTCGTCGAGGGTGCGGCTCATGGTGTGGCTCCGGCAAACAGGTCCTGCTGTTCGGGCTGGAGATCGCCGCGAAACAGCGCATCGAGCTGTTCGATCAGCTCACGGGGTGGCCGCACCGCGTACAGGCCGCGACCGGCACTGCCGGTGCCGCGCAGGAAAATGAACAGCGCGCCGCCGACATGGCGGTCGTAGTCATAGTCGGGCAGGCGCGCGCGCAGTTGGCGGTGCAGGGCCAGCAGGTACAGCACGTACTGCAGGTCGTAGCGATGATCGAGAATCGCCTGCTCCATGGCCGGTGCGTTATAGGCGTTGCCGTCCGGGCCGAGCCAATTGGATTTGTAGTCGGCCACGTAGTAGCGACCGTCCAGTTCGAAGGCCAGGTCGATGAAGCCTTTGAACATGCCATTGAGCTGACTGGCCAGTGCTGCCGGGCGCGCGGCGCCGCTGTGGGTGTGGCGCACGACGAGTTGGTCGAGACGGCGCACGTCGACCCGGTGGCTGGCAAACCAGAACTCCATCTCGATCTGGTACTGCTGCAGGTGCGCCAAGCGCAGCAGCGTACCCTCGGGAGCTAGCGGTAAGTCCTGAATGAGCAGGTGCTGCAACCATTGGCTGAGCGTGGGAATCCAGCCACTCCAGTCGCGACGATTGCAGCGCTGGCCCACGGTACGCTCGATCAACGCGGGCTGGCTGGCGATCTCGGCGAACCCCTCGCGGCCGGCCCATTCCAACAAGCCGTGGAGGAAGGTGCCGGGGTTCGGTCCGCGTGGGAAACGGTGGATATCACCGTTTTCCGGCGGCACCTCGCGCAGCAGTTGCGGATCGATGCTTTCGTCGTCGAGCAGTTGCTGGGCCTGGGAGCTGTCAGCCAACACGTTCTGGTCACCCACGCGCAACGCACTGTAGGACGCAATCCACCACTGCTCCGTCGCCGCACGTCGCGGCTTGAGTGCAGCTCGCCATTGCGTACCGTGACGCGGGGCCTGGTAGACCTGGTCATCGACCTCGGGCAGCGCTGGGCAGGCAATCGCAGCGCTTTGCGCGCACAGCGTCTGCAACCAGTCGGCCAACTGAGCGGAGTCGGACAGCGGCTGTCCGCCACCGAGCAGGTAGCCCAGGGCCGAGCGGTGCAACTGCGAGCTTTTCTGGTTGCCGCGCTTGAGGTCGGCCACCCCCAGCCAGCAGGCATGCTGGGCGCGGGTCAAGGCGACATAGAGCAGGCGCAGGTCTTCGGCCAGGCGTTCGTCATCGGCCAGGGCGATCTGTTCGGCTGTGGGGCTGAGGGTCAGCAATGGCTGACCGTCACGGTCGTGCCAGGTCAAGGGCAGGCGCTGACCGTCCACGGCCTTGCTGGTGCAGATGAACGGCAGGTAGACCAGCGGGTACTCCAGGCCTTTGGACTTGTGGATAGTCACCACCTTGACCAGTTGCTCGTCGCTTTCCAGGCGCAGGATCTGCTCCTCGCCCGCCTGCGCGGCATTGGCCAGTTGCTCGCTCAAATGGCGAATCAGCGCCTGCTCGCCGTCCAGCTCGCCGGCCGCCTGCTGCAGCAGTTCGGCCAGGTGCAGCAAGTTGGTCAGCACGCGCTCGCCATCGCTACGACCGATCAGGCTGCGCGGCAACTGAAAGTCGTGCAGCAGGCGACGCAGCATGGGCAGCACACCCTGGCGCTGCCAGGTTTCGCGATACAGGCGAAAGCGCATGACCCAGGCCTCCCAAACCCGCTCGTCTTGATTCAGACGCTCGAGCTCCATTAACGGCAGGTTCAGCGTCAGGCTGGCCAAGGCAGCCTTGAGCAGACGTTCGGCGTCGGGCTCGGCGCACGCCTTGAGCCAGGCCAGCAGGTCGTGAGCCTCTTGCGCGGCGAACACCGAATCCTTGTCGGACAGATAGACGCTGCGCACGCCGCGCGCAGTCAGCGCGCTGCGGATCATCTGCGCTTCGCGGCCATCGCGCACCAGAATGGCGATGTCCGACGGACGGCAGCCACGTAACGCACCCTGTTCATCAGCGAAGCCACTCACCCCGAGCTGGCCGCCCATGAGCAACGCCACGATATGGCTGGCGCAGCGCGCCGCCAATTGCTGACGGTACTGGCTGCTGGACAGCGGTTCGTCGCTGGGCAGGTGCCAGCACTGCAACGCGGCGCACGCTTGACCGTCGATCAGCAGGCGTTCGCTGCGGCCCTTGGCGCGCACTTCGACGAAGGGCAGCGGGTTGTCATCGGCCTCGCGGAACAGGAAGGCACCGCGCCCCTGCGCACGCCGCTCGGCCAACAGGAAGGTGCTGTTGACCGCCTCGACCATGGCCTGGCTGGAGCGGTAGTTGGTGTCCAGACTGTGCAGGCGTCCGGCAGTGGCTCGCCGGGCGTCCAGGTAGGTGAAGATATCGGCGCCGCGGAAAGCGTAGATCGCCTGCTTGGGGTCGCCGATCATGAACAGGCCGGTTTCGCGACGATTCTCGGCAATGCGATAGATGCGCTCGAAGATGCCGTACTGCACCGGGTCGGTGTCCTGGAACTCATCGATTAGCGCCACCGGGAACTGCTCGCGAATCAGCCCGGCCAAACGTTCGCCGGCCTCGCCACGCAAGGCCTGTTCCAGGCGCAGGAGCATGTCGTCGAAGCCCATTTCCGCGCGTCGGCGTTTTTCCACTTCGAAACGCGCCGCGACCCAGCCGGCGGCATGCCCGAGCACTGCCGCATCGGGGCCGGGTAACGCCTGCAATTGAGCGCGCAGCTCGGTCATGGCCTGCAGTGCCGGGTGCTCGGGCGGTTGGCCGGACTTCCAGGCTTCGGCCATCCCGTCCGGGGTCAAGCGGGTGAAGCCCGTGCCCAGGTCGAGCTCCATGAGCTGATCATCGCCGGCCCAGGTGCGCAGCTTGTCGAACCAGGGTTCGAAGAAGCGCGCTTGTAGCTTGCGCCCGTCAGCCTGCTTGGCGGCCACCGCCGCGCGACAGATCTCCTGCAACTCATCGGCCCATCGCGCCCAGGGCGCCTTGAGCGCCTGCAGTTGCTGCTGGCGTTGCGCCAGGGCGGCGTCGATCAGCGCTTGCGGCTCAGGGCCTTCGGCGTCAGCGGGAAAGCGCCCGAACAGCGGGCGGATACGCGGCAGCAATGCATCCGGGCTGAGCCAATGGCTGCGCACCCAGGCCAGCGCCTCGCCGTGCATGCCATAGCAGAAGCGCCGCCAGTAATCGCGCATGACTTGGCCGAGCAGTTCACTGTGATCGGTCTCCAGGCTCTGGGTGAACAGGCTGCCGCTGTCGAAGGCATGCTCGCGCAGCATGCGCTGACACCAGCCATGGATGGTCGAGACCGCCGCTTCGTCCATCCACTGCACCGCCACTTCCAGGCGACTGGCGCACCGTGGCCAGTGGTCGTGTGGATAGTCGTCGCGCAGTTGATACAGCAAGGGGTCGGCGCCGTCCAACTCTCCACGGAAAAAGCGCGCCGCCTCGGCCAGGCGTGTACGAATGCGCTCGCGCAGCTCCTTGGTGGCGGCATCGGTGAAGGTCACCACAAGGATCTGCGGAGGCAGCAATTCGCGGCCAAAGCCGTGTTCGCCGCCGTGGCCCAGAATCAGGCGCAGGTAGAGTGCGGAGATGGTGAAGGTCTTGCCGGTGCCGGCACTGGCTTCGATCAGTTGGCTGCCGTGCAGGGGAAAGCTCAGGGCCAGAGGCCGGGCCTGGGTCATGCGGCGGTCTCCGGCGAGTCCTGGGTTTTCCAGGCGGCGGTGAACAGAGGTCGATACAGGGCTTCGCACCAGCCTTCGAAGGTTTCGTCGGCAGAGAGTGCGGCGAAGTCGCGGAACTGACGGATCAGCGCAAGGCTTTCGCTGCGCTCGCCGAAACTGTTCTGGCCATCGCCTTCGTAGGCCTTCGCTGCAGCGGCCTGGGCTTTGTCCGGATCTGACTGAGCGAGCCAGGCGAAAGCGGTTTTCGGCGCCACCGGCAGGGGCGCATTCATGCCCGCCTGACGCGCGACCAGCAGGTCGGCGAGCAGATCGCTGGCCTGGGCGTTGGGCAGAGGCGCGAGCAGCAGGGTCTGGTCGCTGGCCACCAGCGCGGTGTGCAGTGGATAACCCACGGCGCAGGCGGCAAGGTGCATGACCCACGCGGGGATCAAGCGATGCCACTTGAGGCTGTTGCGCCCGGCGCCGAGGCTGTTCGGGACGGTGGTAATGCTCAGCAAGTCCTCGCCATCGCCTTGATAGACACGGCCCAACCAACCTTCCAGGCGCAGGGCGCCACGCTCGAAACGAATCGGCAGCGCACCTTCGACCACGCGGGGCCAGCGCTGCAATAGTTGGCGGTGCCGTGTCAGCAAATCAGGCAGTGGCTGGATCAGCTCGACCTGCAGCGACTCGCCAAAGCCCGCCAACGGCAGCAGCCCACAGGCTTGCAAGCGCCGCGCTTGGCTATGCAAGGCCTGCTCCGGGTCGTCAGTCGCGGTCAGTGCGGCATCGAGCAGGCGCTCGCTCAGGCTGTAGCGCTGCAGGGCATCCAGCACGAAGGGCTCTTCGTCGGGAGTGGGCGCTTGCAGGGCTTCGAAAAACACTTTGAGCCGCTGACTGAAGAAATGCCTCACCGGATGACGGAGAAAGTCCTGCAACTGGGTCAGGGTCAGCGGCTCTTCGCTCTTGTACGCTGGCAGTGCCAGGGTGTCCGGGATCGCTGTTTGATCAGGCTGGTGCAACACCTGCCACTCGTGGGCATAGCTGAACAGCGGGCTGTCCTTCTGGAAGTAGCGCTGACTGAACGGCTGCAACGGATGTTCCTGGGTGAGCGCGTGCAGCAATTGCTGACCAGAATCTTCGCGTTCGCCCTGCTCGGCACCGGCCAACTGCCAGCCGGCGGCGAGGTGATCGCGCAATTGACCGATCAATACCGACGCCGGGCGCTCGCTGTTGTCGCGGATACTGCGCCCGACCCAACTGACATACAGCTGATCGCGGGCCGAGAGCAGCGCTTCGAGCAGCAGGTAGCGGTCGTCCTCGCGTCGTGAGCGATCGCCGGGTCGGTAGTCGCTGGCCATCAGATCGAAATCCAACGGCGGCTGGGCGCGCGGGTAATCGCCGTCGTTCATGCCCAGCAGGCAGACGATGCGGAAGGGAATGGCGCGCATGGGCATCAGTGTGCAGAAATTCACCGAGCCAGCCAGGAAGCGTTGCGACAACTTGCCTTGATCGAGACCCGACAACCAGGCCTCGCGCACGACCGTGAGGGGCAGCTGCTCGTCCAAGCCGACCGTTTCGCAGGTTTCCAGCCAGGTGTCGCGCAGGTCCTGCAACTCGACCAGCAGCAGTTCGTCATGTTCTTCCTCGGCCAGGAAGAACACCTGCAGCAGGGCATGCAGGCGCGCGCCCCACTGCTGAACGCTGGCAGGTTCGGCGAGGTGCTGGCAGGCCACTTCCAACGCATCCAGCAAGGCGACCAGCGGACCGATCAGGGCGGCATCGAGACCGCCGATCTCATCGAACGGCTCGATGCCGTCACAGCCTTCACCGACACCTACCGCATAGCCCAGCAGCATACGCCGCAAGCCGAATCGCCAACTGTTCTGTTCCAGCCCCTCCGGCAGGCCGAGACTGGCTCGCTGCTCGCCGCTCAGGCCCCAACGGATGCCTGCGCCTTCGATCCAGCGGTGCAAGGTCGGCAGATCGCTTTGCTTGATGCCGAAGCGTGCGCGCAGCGCGGGCACGTCAAGCAGGTCGAGGATCTCGCTGACGGCAAAGCGGCTGTCGGGCAGCTTGAGCAGGTGCTCCAAGGCGATGAGCAGCGGATCGCGGCCACGCTGGCCCTGGTCGGTGAGGGTGAAGGGGATGTAGCGCGGGTCATGGCGGTCGAGTTGACCGAACACGGCGCGGATATGCGGGGCATAGTCGTCGATGGCCGGTAGCATGACTATGACATCGCGTGGGCGCAGCGTCGGGTCGTTGCTGAACCGAGCGAGCAGTTGATCGTGCAGGATCTCGACCTCGCGCTGCGGACTGTGCGCCACGTGAAAACGAATCGAGCGGTCGCTCGCGGCATTGACGGCAGGCCAGGTTTCGCGGGTTTCCGACAGCGGGCGCAACTCGAGAATGTCGTCCTGCAACTGATTGAGCAACGTCAGCGGCTGCGCCTCGCTGAACAAGTCGATACGGCCGTCGCTGAAGACTCCACGGTAGCTGCCAGGGTCATCGTAGCTGTCGAGCAGGTTGATGTAGTCACGGCCTTGCTTGCCCCAGGCGGCCAACAGGGGATGCGCGTGCTGATGAAGCGCCTCGTCGTCCAGTTGCAGCGGCATGCTGTGTTTACGCTGCAGACGCTTGTACTGATGCCGGAGCAGGTCCTTGTCGGCGACGATGTCGCCCCAGTGGTGGCGGCAGGGATTGTGTACGCACAGCAGCACTTGGCTGAAGCGGGCCAGACCGGCCAGTGCTTCGAGGGTTTGGGCGGGCAGCGATGAGATACCGAACACCATCACCCGCGCAGGCAATCCCGGGGGCGCGTGCTCCAAGGCATCGACTCGCTCGATGAAGCGCTGATGCACACCGGCGCGGCTTTGCGCCATGCCCTCTGCCCCGACATCGTCCAGCAGCGCCCGCCACAATTCGGCCTGCCAGCGATTGCCGTCCGCCAAAGGCTTGCGCTCGCCACGGGCGGTGTTGAGTACGTGGTGGCCTGAGGCCCAGTCTTTGAGCCAATCGGCGCGATAGACCTGGTATTGGTCGAACAGGTCGGCCAGACGTTCAGCCAACTGGTAACGTTTGCGCAGGTCCGTGTCGTCAGTGAGGAAGCGTTTGAGCGGCTCGAAATGGGGGCGCTCGATCAGGGCCGGCAGCAGGCGCATCAGGCGCCAGGTCAATG
This sequence comes from Pseudomonas sp. SC11, assembly GCF_047039205.1. Classification (NCBI taxonomy): domain Bacteria; kingdom Pseudomonadati; phylum Pseudomonadota; class Gammaproteobacteria; order Pseudomonadales; family Pseudomonadaceae; genus Pseudomonas; species Pseudomonas sp. SC11. The sequence goes on from NZ_CP178183.1 coordinate 4,751,400, forward strand.
GGGCTTTGTCGAGCAGCGAAACTTCTGGAATCTGATCACGGCCCAGCACGCGACGGTAGAGTTGCCACATGAAACTGCCGGGCAACTGCACATCGATGGCGGCCGCGATACCGCAGCCGCCGTCATCGTCTTCAGGGTCTTCGGCCAATGCGAGCTTGAGCCATTGGGCGATGCCGTTGCTCTGCACCAGGGCGATTTCGTTTTCAAGCGGAGCCAACGGGTAATTACGCATGACGCTCACCACCAGGCTGCGCAACTCGTCGAGGCGGTTGCCCTGAACGATCATGAAGCCGGGTTGCAGTGAGGTGGTGGTGGCCATTGCGGGTTCTCTGGAAAACGGATTCGCTGACGGAACCATACTGGGTGGCGAGAGTGGCAGCAATGCGCCTCTTGGAATGGCCTTGTTTTGAGCGTCGTGAAAAGACAAAACCCCTACCTGCTCGCGCAGATAGGGGTTTTGCGAAATGAATCTTGACGATGACCTACTCTCACATGGGGAAACCCCACACTACCATCGGCGATGCATCGTTTCACTGCTGAGTTCGGGATGGGATCAGGTGGTTCCAATGCTCTATGGTCGTCAAGAAATTCGGTTGCCAGTGCGTCCCTGCGGACACCCCAGCCTATTCGGATATGTGATTCTGTGGTTCGTCGCGAACTTTCGGTTCTCTCGTCTTCACCACCACAATTCGGCGCTCACGCTCAAATTGCTTGGGTGTTATATGGTCAAGCCTCACGGGCAATTAGTATGGGTTAGCTCAACGCCTCACAGCGCTTACACACCCCACCTATCAACGTCGTAGTCTTCGACGGCCCTTCAGGGGATTCTAGATCCCAGTGAGATCTCATCTTGAGGCAAGTTTCCCGCTTAGATGCTTTCAGCGGTTATCTCTTCCGAACATAGCTACCCGGCAATGCCACTGGCGTGACAACCGGAACACCAGAGGTTCGTCCACTCCGGTCCTCTCGTACTAGGAGCAGCCCCTCTCAAATCTCAAACGTCCACGGCAGATAGGGACCGAACTGTCTCACGACGTTCTAAACCCAGCTCGCGTACCACTTTAAATGGCGAACAGCCATACCCTTGGGACCGGCTTCAGCCCCAGGATGTGATGAGCCGACATCGAGGTGCCAAACACCGCCGTCGATATGAACTCTTGGGCGGTATCAGCCTGTTATCCCCGGAGTACCTTTTATCCGTTGAGCGATGGCCCTTCCATACAGAACCACCGGATCACTAAGACCTACTTTCGTACCTGCTCGACGTGTCTGTCTCGCAGTCAAGCGCGCTTTTGCCTTTATACTCTACGACCGATTTCCGACCGGTCTGAGCGCACCTTCGTACTCCTCCGTTACTCTTTGGGAGGAGACCGCCCCAGTCAAACTACCCACCATACACTGTCCTCGATCCGGATCACGGACCTGAGTTAGAACCTCAAGGTTGCCAGGGTGGTATTTCAAGGATGGCTCCATGAGAACTGGCGTCCCCACTTCAAAGCCTCCCACCTATCCTACACAAGCAAGCTCAAAGTCCAGTGCAAAGCTATAGTAAAGGTTCACGGGGTCTTTCCGTCTAGCCGCGGATACACTGCATCTTCACAGCGATTTCAATTTCACTGAGTCTCGGGTGGAGACAGCGCCGCCATCGTTACGCCATTCGTGCAGGTCGGAACTTACCCGACAAGGAATTTCGCTACCTTAGGACCGTTATAGTTACGGCCGCCGTTTACCGGGGCTTCGATCAAGAGCTTCGCTTGCGCTAACCCCATCAATTAACCTTCCGGCACCGGGCAGGCGTCACACCCTATACGTCCACTTTCGTGTTTGCAGAGTGCTGTGTTTTTAATAAACAGTCGCAGCGGCCTGGTATCTTCGACCGGCATGGGCTTACGGAGCAAGTCCTTCACCCTCGCCGGCGCACCTTCTCCCGAAGTTACGGTGCCATTTTGCCTAGTTCCTTCACCCGAGTTCTCTCAAGCGCCTTGGTATTCTCTACCTAACCACCTGTGTCGGTTTGGGGTACGGTTCCCAGTTATCTGAAGCTTAGGAGCTTTTCTTGGAAGCATGGCATCAACCACTTCGTCGCCTAAAGGCAACTCGTCATCAGCTCTCGGCCTTGAAATCCCGGATTTGCCTAAGATTTCAGCCTACCACCTTAAACCTGGACAACCAACGCCAGGCTGGCCTAGCCTTCTCCGTCCCTCCATCGCAATAACTGCAAGTACAGGAATATTAACCTGTTTTCCATCGACTACGCTTTTCAGCCTCGCCTTAGGGACCGACTAACCCTGCGTCGATTAACGTTGCGCAGGAAACCTTGGTCTTTCGGCGTGCGAGTTTTTCACTCGCATTGTCGTTACTCATGTCAGCATTCGCACTTCTGATACCTCCAGCAAGCTTCTCAACTCACCTTCACAGGCTTACAGAACGCTCCTCTACCGCATCACCAAAGGTGATACCCGTAGCTTCGGTGCATGGTTTGAGCCCCGTTACATCTTCCGCGCAGGCCGACTCGACTAGTGAGCTATTACGCTTTCTTTAAAGGATGGCTGCTTCTAAGCCAACCTCCTAGCTGTCTAAGCCTTCCCACATCGTTTCCCACTTAACCATGACTTTGGGACCTTAGCTGACGGTCTGGGTTGTTTCCCTTTTCACGACGGACGTTAGCACCCGCCGTGTGTCTCCCATGCTCGGCACTTGCTGGTATTCGGAGTTTGCATCGGTTTGGTAAGTCGGGATGACCCCCTAGCCGAAACAGTGCTCTACCCCCAGCAGTGATACATGAGGCGCTACCTAAATAGCTTTCGAGGAGAACCAGCTATCTCCGAGCTTGATTAGCCTTTCACTCCGATCCACAGGTCATCCGCTAACTTTTCAACGGTAGTCGGTTCGGTCCTCCAGTCAGTGTTACCTAACCTTCAACCTGCCCATGGATAGATCGCCCGGTTTCGGGTCTATACCCAGCGACTAAGCGCCCTATTAAGACTCGCTTTCGCTACGCCTCCCCTATTCGGTTAAGCTCGCCACTGAATATAAGTCGCTGACCCATTATACAAAAGGTACGCAGTCACCTAACAAAGTAGGCTCCCACTGCTTGTACGCATACGGTTTCAGGTTCTATTTCACTCCCCTCTCCGGGGTTCTTTTCGCCTTTCCCTCACGGTACTGGTTCACTATCGGTCAGTCAGTAGTATTTAGCCTTGGAGGATGGTCCCCCCATGTTCAGACAAAGTTTCTCGTGCTCCGTCCTACTCGATTTCATTGAAAAGAGATTTTCGTGTACGGGGCTATCACCCACTATGGCCGCACTTTCCAGAGCGTTCCACTAATCTCAAATCAACTTAAGGGCTGGTCCCCGTTCGCTCGCCACTACTAAGGGAATCTCGGTTGATTTCTATTCCTCAGGGTACTTAGATGTTTCAGTTCCCCTGGTTCGCCTCTTGCACCTATGGATTCAGTACAAGATACCTAGGTTATCCTAGGTGGGTTCCCCCATTCAGAGATCTCTGGATCACAGTCTGTTTGCCGACTCCCCAAAGCTTATCGCAGGCTACCACGTCTTTCATCGCCTCTGACTGCCAAGGCATCCACCGTATGCGCTTCTTCACTTGACCATATAACCCCAAGCAATCTGGTTATACTGTGAAGACGACATTCGCCGAAAATTCGCACGTCGCTCTTTCGAGCAGAACTCACAAATTTTACCTCAGCCTGATTTCCAGCAGTGAAACTGGTCATCAGTCTGTATCTATCACATATCCGAATTTTTAAAGAACGATCTGGCAAAAGCCAGAAATCAACATTCCAACGCGGCGTCAACGCGACGCGCGAATGCTCATTTCTGAGTTCTAACAGTGCTGTACAAAGGTGGTGGAGCCAAGCGGGATCGAACCGCTGACCTCCTGCGTGCAAGGCAGGCGCTCTCCCAGCTGAGCTATGGCCCCGTGTATCTGCTACATCTCGTAGGCCGCACCAAGTAATTGGTAGGTCTGGGCAGATTTGAACTGCCGACCTCACCCTTATCAGGGGTGCGCTCTAACCAACTGAGCTACAGACCTATAACAGGGTCGCGTTACAGCATCGTCTTTTCACAATGAATCAAGCAATTCGTGTGGGAGCTCATCAGCAGGCTGATGTCTTCGATTAAGGAGGTGATCCAGCCGCAGGTTCCCCTACGGCTACCTTGTTACGACTTCACCCCAGTCATGAATCACACCGTGGTAACCGTCCCCCCGAAGGTTAGACTAGCTACTTCTGGTGCAACCCACTCCCATGGTGTGACGGGCGGTGTGTACAAGGCCCGGGAACGTATTCACCGCGACATTCTGATTCGCGATTACTAGCGATTCCGACTTCACGCAGTCGAGTTGCAGACTGCGATCCGGACTACGATCGGTTTTGTGAGATTAGCTCCACCTCGCGGCTTGGCAACCCTCTGTACCGACCATTGTAGCACGTGTGTAGCCCAGGCCGTAAGGGCCATGATGACTTGACGTCATCCCCACCTTCCTCCGGTTTGTCACCGGCAGTCTCCTTAGAGTGCCCACCATGACGTGCTGGTAACTAAGGACAAGGGTTGCGCTCGTTACGGGACTTAACCCAACATCTCACGACACGAGCTGACGACAGCCATGCAGCACCTGTGTCAGAGTTCCCGAAGGCACCAATCCATCTCTGGAAAGTTCTCTGCATGTCAAGGCCTGGTAAGGTTCTTCGCGTTGCTTCGAATTAAACCACATGCTCCACCGCTTGTGCGGGCCCCCGTCAATTCATTTGAGTTTTAACCTTGCGGCCGTACTCCCCAGGCGGTCAACTTAATGCGTTAGCTGCGCCACTAAAATCTCAAGGATTCCAACGGCTAGTTGACATCGTTTACGGCGTGGACTACCAGGGTATCTAATCCTGTTTGCTCCCCACGCTTTCGCACCTCAGTGTCAGTATCAGTCCAGGTGGTCGCCTTCGCCACTGGTGTTCCTTCCTATATCTACGCATTTCACCGCTACACAGGAAATTCCACCACCCTCTACCGTACTCTAGCTTGCCAGTTTTGGATGCAGTTCCCAGGTTGAGCCCGGGGCTTTCACATCCAACTTAACAAACCACCTACGCGCGCTTTACGCCCAGTAATTCCGATTAACGCTTGCACCCTCTGTATTACCGCGGCTGCTGGCACAGAGTTAGCCGGTGCTTATTCTGTCGGTAACGTCAAAATTGCAGAGTATTAATCTACAACCCTTCCTCCCAACTTAAAGTGCTTTACAATCCGAAGACCTTCTTCACACACGCGGCATGGCTGGATCAGGCTTTCGCCCATTGTCCAATATTCCCCACTGCTGCCTCCCGTAGGAGTCTGGACCGTGTCTCAGTTCCAGTGTGACTGATCATCCTCTCAGACCAGTTACGGATCGTCGCCTTGGTGAGCCATTACCTCACCAACTAGCTAATCCGACCTAGGCTCATCTGATAGCGCAAGGCCCGAAGGTCCCCTGCTTTCTCCCGTAGGACGTATGCGGTATTAGCGTTCCTTTCGAAACGTTGTCCCCCACTACCAGGCAGATTCCTAGGCATTACTCACCCGTCCGCCGCTGAATCGAGAAGCAAGCTCCTCTCATCCGCTCGACTTGCATGTGTTAGGCCTGCCGCCAGCGTTCAATCTGAGCCATGATCAAACTCTTCAGTTCAATACTGCTTGGGTTTTTAAGAAACCCTAAACTTGGCTCAGCAATCTCAAATGACTATGTGATTTCTCGCATGGCCACTTGTGATGCTGATAATCTATGCGACAATCAGTCCGTACTCACAAGCACCCACACGAATTGCTTGATTCGATTTGTTAAAGAGCGTTTGGCTAAGAGCGTTTCGCCTCAACCAAGGCCGCGCATTCTACAGCAGCCTTACTTCGTGTCAAGCGTTTATTTTGAAGTTTTTACCGAGAAACTCGTTTAGCTTCAAACACTTGACTCGCCGCGATCTCTCGTAGCGGGAGGCGAATCATACAGCACCAACCGATGCTGTCAACTGCCTTTTTCACCGCTTTCAACCCGAGGATCGAAGCCCTTCGCACCGCACCGAACTCGCTTAACTCGTTGATTATCAAGGAGTTTCGCGTTCCGTTTGCTGCGGAAGTGGGGCGCATTATAAGGGGATCTGAACAGCGGTCAAGGCTTAATTTCAAATAAATTCAAATAGTTGAAACAAAGCGGGGCGGCCTGTCGGCCGCCCCGCTATTCACCTGCAGTATTACAAGCTCGGAAACGCGAACTGCGAAGCCTCGTGGCTCTTGCGCTGTGGCCAACGCTGGGTGATGGCCTTACGACGGGTGTAGAAGCGCACGCCATCCGGCCCATAGGCATGCAAGTCACCGAACAGCGAGCGCTTCCAGCCGCCGAAACTGTGATAGCTCACCGGCACCGGCAGCGGCACGTTCACCCCGACCATCCCCACCTCGATCTCGTCGCAGAACAAGCGCGCCGCCTCACCGTCCCGGGTGAAGATGCAGGTGCCATTACCGTACTCATGCTCATTGATCAGTTGCATGGCCTCTTCCAGGCTGCTCACCCGTACCACGCACAGCACCGGCCCGAAGATCTCTTCCTTATAGATACGCATCTCGGGCGTGACGTGATCGAACAACGTACCGCCAACGAAGTAACCATCCTCGTTGCCAGACACCCTTAAGCCGCGACCATCCACCACCAGTTTGGCGCCAGCCGCCAAGCCATCGTCGATGTAGCCCACGACCTTGTCGCGAGCCGCTGCGGTGACCAACGGCCCCATGTCCAGGCCACAGGAGGTACCGGCACCGATCTTCAGCGCCTTGATCTGCGGTTCGAGCTTGGCGATCAGTGCATCGGCGACCTGGTCACCCACGCACACGGCCACCGAAATCGCCATGCAGCGCTCGCCGCACGAACCATAGGCCGCGCCCATCAAGGCACTGACGGCGTTGTCCAGTTCGGCATCGGGCATCAGCACCGCGTGGTTCTTCGCCCCGCCCAGGGCTTGCACACGCTTGCCGCGCTTGGTGCCTTCGGCATAGATGTACTCGGCGATCGGCGTCGAGCCCACGAAGCTCAGGGCCTTGACCTCTGGCGCCTCGATCAGCGCGTCCACCGCTTCCTTGTCACCGTGCACCACATTGAGAATGCCTTTGGGCAGCCCGGCTTCTTGCAGCAATTGCGCGATGTACAGCGTCGAGCTGGGGTCACGCTCCGACGGTTTGAGGATGAACGCGTTGCCGCAGACGATGGCCAGCGGATACATCCACAGGGGCACCATGGCCGGGAAGTTGAACGGTGTGATACCCGCCACGATGCCCAACGGCTGGAAGTCAGACCATGCGTCGATGTTCGGGCCGACGTTACGGCTGTACTCGCCCTTGAGCAGCTCCGGCGCTGCACAGGCGAACTCGACGTTCTCGATCCCACGCTTGAGTTCGCCGGCCGCATCTTCCAGGGTCTTGCCGTGCTCTTCACTGATCATCTGCGAGATGCGGGCTTCGTTCTGCTCCAGCAACTGCTTGAAACGGAACATGACCTGGGCACGCTTGGCCGGCGGCGTGTTGCGCCAGGCCGGAAACGCGGCCTTGGCCGCGTCGATGGCATCCTGGATGGTCGCGCGACTGGCCAATTCGACCTTGCGCGTGGCCTGCCCTGTGGAGGGGTTGAAGACGTCGGCGGTACGGCCGCCTTTGGAAACCAGCTCACCGTTGATCAGGTGCTGAACGATGCTCATGCGAGACTCCAGATAAAGAAGGGAAAGACAGGCGCCCGAAGCGCCTGTCCTCAAAGTCGGAAAGATCAGTCGATCTGATTCAGCGTTTCGCCTACCGCATCGAACAGACGGTCCAGTTCGTGCGGCTGAGTATTGAAGGTCGGCCCGAACTGCAAGGTGTCGCCGCCGAAGCGCACATAGAATCCAGCCTTCCACAGCTTCATGGCAGTCTCGTAGGGACGCACGATCGCATCGCCGTCGCGGGCAGCGATCTGAATCGCGCCAGCCAGGCCATAGTTGCGGATGTCCACCACGTGCTTGCTGCCTTTGAGCCCATGCAGCAACTGCTCGAAGTGCGGGGCGAGCTCGGCCGAAGCCTGCACCAGGTTTTCCTTCTGCAGCAGGTCCAGCGCCGCGATACCGGCCGCGCAAGCTACCGGGTGAGCGGAGTAGGTATAGCCGTGGGGGAATTCCACCGCATATTCCGGGGTCGGCTGATTCATGAAGGTCTGGTAGATCTCGCTGCTGGCGACCACGGCGCCCATTGGAATCGCGCCGTTGGTGACCTGTTTGGCAATGCACATCAGGTCCGGGGTCACGCCAAACGCTTCAGCGCCCGTCATCGCCCCCATACGACCAAAGCCGGTGATCACTTCGTCGAAGATCAGCAGGATGTTGTGCTGGGTGCAGATTTCACGCAGACGTTTCAGATAACCCTTCGGCGGCGGCAGCACACCGGCAGAGCCGGCCAGCGGCTCGACAATCACTGCAGCGATGTTCGAGGCATCGTGCAGCTCGATCAGTTTGAGCATCTCGTCGGCCAGGGCAATACCCCCCTCTTCCGGCAGACCACGGGAGAAGGCATTGACCGGCAACACGGTGTGAGGCAAATGATCGACATCCAGCAACTGGCCGAACATCTTGCGGTTGCCGTTGACCCCGCCCAGGCTGGTACCGGCGATATTGACGCCGTGGTAACCGCGGGCACGGCCGATGATCTTGGTCTTGCTGGCCTGGCCCTTCAGGCGCCAGTAGGCACGCACCATCTTCAGCGCCGTATCGGCACATTCGGAGCCGGAGTTGGTATAGAAGGTGTGGTTCAGATCGCCTGGCGTCAGTTCGGCGATCTTTTCCGCCAACTGGAACGACAGCGGATGACCGAACTGGAAGGCCGGTGAGTAGTCGAGCACGCTCATCTGGCGCGACACGGCGTCAGCGATTTCCTTGCGCGTGTGCCCTGCGCCACAGGTCCACAGGCCCGACAGTGCGTCGAAGATGCGCCGTCCCTTGTCGTCGACCAGATGATTGCCGTCAGCCGCGACGATCAGGCGCGGATCGCGATGGAAATTGCGGTTGGCGGTGTACGGCATCCAGTGGGCGTCCAGCTTGAGCTGGCTGGCCAGACCGGTGGGCGCGGCTTCAGGCATGTTCATCGGCGGTTCCTCGGCAAACGAATAGGCAACGATGGGTGTTGTTGCCGCTACGTTGGCATGAGGATAAAGTCGGAAAAAGCCAACATTTCTAACCTTCAGTCAGACCCGGACTAAACAGATGAGCCGACGCCCCGATCCCCTCGCCCAAGTCAGCGACTTCGACATTCGCCTGCTGAAGATTTACCGCAGCGTGGTCGAGTGCGGCGGCTTTTCGGCCGCCGAAAACGTGTTGGGCATCGGTCGTTCGGCAATCAGCCAGCAAATGAACGACCTCGAGCAGCGCCTGGGCCTGCGCCTGTGCCAGCGCGGGCGCGCCGGGTTTTCGCTGACCGAGGAAGGCCGCGAGGTGTATCACTCGGCGCTGCAACTGCTCAGCGCACTGGAAACATTCCGCACCGAAGTCAACGGCCTGCACCTGCACCTGCGCGGCGAGCTCAACATCGGTCTTACGGACAACCTGGTCACCCTCCCACACATGCGCATCACTCATGCCCTGGCCGAACTCAAGGATCGCGGTCCTGACGTGCGCATCCAGATCCGCATGATCGCGCCGAGCCAGGTGGAGCAAGGCGTATTGGACGGCAGCCTGCACGTCGGCGTGGTACCGCAGACCAGCCCGTTGTCCGGCCTGGAGTATCAGCCGCTCTACAGCGAACGCTCGCTGCTCTACTGCGCAGTGGGCCACCCCCTGTTCTATGCCGACGATCAGCAGATCGACGATCCCCGGCTCAATGCCCAGGAAGCCATCGCGCCGACGTTCCGTCTGCCGGCCGACATCCAGGCGCACTACCAGGCGCTGACCTGCACCGCCAGCGCCTCGGATCGCGAAGGCATGGCCTTTCTCATCCTGACCGGACGCTACATTGGCTACCTGCCCGATCACTACGCCACATTCTGGGTGCAGCAGGGGCGCTTGCGTGCGCTCAAGCCCACTGAGCGCTTCTACGACCTGAGCTTGAGTTGGGTCACCCGCAAGGGACGTCGACCCAACCTGGTATTGGAGAGTTTTCTCGAAAGCCTGGCGACAACGCGCTAACCCTTGTCACTTCTGCACAGGCAGGTAATCTGTCCGACAGCCGTTGCCCACAGAACCTGTACGGAATCGTCCATGACACTTGAAGTCCCTGCGCACCGCCTCTCCGCCTCGGGCAAACCCGCCGGCCGCATTCGCCAGAAGAACGAACAGGCTATCATCCAGGCGGCCGAAGACGAGTTCGCCCGCCATGGTTTCAAGGGCACCAGCATGAACACCATCGCGCTGAAGGCCAACCTGCCCAAAGCCAACCTGCACTACTACTTCACTAACAAGCTCGGCCTGTACATCGCGGTGCTGAGCAATATCATCGAATTATGGGACAGCACCTTCAACGCCTTGAGCGTCGAGGACGATCCGGCCCAAGCGCTGGACCAGTACATCCGCACCAAGATGGAGTATTCGCGGCGCAATCCTCAGGCCTCGCGGATCTTCGCCATGGAAGTGATCAGCGGCGGACAATGCCTGACCGATTACTTCAGTGCCGACTACCGCGAATGGTTCCGCGGCCGCGCTGCCGTGTTCCAGGCCTGGATCGAGGCCGGCAAGATGGATCCGGTCGATCCGGTACACCTGATTTTCCTGCTCTGGAGCAGCACCCAGCACTATGCCGACTTCGCCACCCAGATCTGCCAGGTCACTGGGCGCAGTCGCCTGACCAAGCAGGACATGGAAGACGCCAGCAACAATCTTATCCACATCATTCTCAAAGGCTGCGGCATCACCACCGCAGCCGCCTGATCGCCACTTATGCCCTCAACTCTGCTCGACGTCTGCGAATTACGCGAAGACATCCGCAAAAGCCGCTTCGTGACCCTCGCCGGCCCGATCACCAGCGTGGCCGACGCCATGACCTTCATCGAGCGCCACAGTGACCCGAGCGCAACGCATAACTGCTGGGCCTGGAAACTCGGCCCGCAGTACCGCAGCAGCGATGATGGCGAACCGGGCGGCACCGCTGGCCGACCCATCCTTGCCGCCATCGAGGCCCAGGACTGCGATCAGGTCGTGGTGCTGGTGATCCGCTGGTACGGCGGCATTCAGCTCGGCACCGGAGGCCTGGCGCGTGCCTACGGCGGCGGCGCCAACAAGTGCCTGCAGCAGGCGCAGAAACGCGAACTGGTGCAGCGCGGCGAATTCAACTGCAGTTGCACGTTCAGCGAGCTAGCCCTGCTCAAACTGCGCTTGGGTGAAGTCGAGGGTCTGGTGCTGGACGAACAGTTCACCGCCAATGGCGTCGATCTGCGCGTGGCGTTGGGCGAGGCGCACCTCAGCACCCTGGCTCAACAGTTGGCAGACCTGAGCCGAGGCCGAATCCGCCTGGAGCGCTGCTGAAAGCTGCCCACAAATACTGTTGGCCTGCCTGTGGATAAGCTTGGGGTACTTCACTGCAGGCCTAGTCCTGCAATGGCTGCAGCTAACTGTACATATTTTGATCACGTTTTGATGACAGCCGCAAACCACTGAATCCCTTTGTATTTATCCACATACCGACCCATCGACCGAGCCGTTCAACGCCACCCCTGCTTTCACACAATAACTGTGGAGCAGCCTGTGGATAAGCGGTGCGCGAATAGCCTGCCCCCCTTTGAGCACAAGGCATGCGGGACTTCGATCATTTTTTGATCACTTGCCGTTGCTGCCCTGCGAGCGCTGGCCTGAGGTATCCTGCGCCCTTCGTTCAAACGATCTTGGAGCTCCTATGTCCACCAGCAAACATGCCCTCATCATCGGTGCGTCTCGCGGGCTGGGTCTTGGCCTGGTACAACGTCTGCGCGAAGACGGCTGGAATGTCACCGCCACCGTGCGTGACGCGCACAAACCCGGCGCTCTGGCCGACGTTGCGGGGGTGCGCATCGAGTCCCTGGAAATGAATGACACCACCCTGCTCGACGGCCTCACGCAGCGGCTGCAGGGCGACACGTTCGACCTGGTGTTCATCAACGCCGGCGTCATGGGCCCTCTGCCTCAGGATCTGGAAGCTGTTCAAAACGAAGACATTGGCGCCTTGTTCATGACCAATGCCGTCGCACCGATCCGCGTGGCCCGTCGCCTGGTCGGGCACATTCGGCAAGACACCGGCGTGCTGGCCTTCATGAGCTCAGGTCTGGGCAGCGTGACCAGCCCGGACGGCAATGAAATCTGCCTGTACAAGGCGAGCAAGGCCGCCTTGAACTCGATGATCAACAGCTTCGTGGTGGAGTTGCAGCGCTCCGACTTGAGCGTGGTGGCCATGCATCCGGGTTGGGTGAAGACCGACATGGGCGGCGAGAACGCCGAAATAGACGTGTTTACCAGTACGCGCGGCATGCTCGATCAGATCAACGCACAGAGCGGCCACGGCGGCCTGCATTTCATCAACTACAAAGGCGACAGCCTGACCTGGTGAATTGAACGGCGCCGGGCGAGGCAGTAGACTCGATGCCTCGCCCTGCGGCGGACCTGGATCAGCAGACAGGACAACACTGAGCTGGCTAACCCTGAACCCATTTTCAGAGGAGCCGGCGCCATGCCTGCCACCCGTATCTGGTTGAAATCTCCCCTCGCCATTTTTACTGCCAACCACGCCGATGCCCGTGGCGGTCTGGTCATCGAAGGCGGTCGCATCAGCCAACTGCTGGGCTTGGGCGAACAGCCCGAACAACCCTGCGAGCAGGTCTTCGATGCCCGCCAACACGTGGTGCTGCCAGGCCTGATCAATACCCACCATCACTTCTACCAGACCCTCACCCGCGCCTGGGCGCCGGTGGTCAACCAGCCGTTGTTTCCCTGGTTGCAAACCCTCTATCCGGTCTGGGCACGCCTGACCCCAGCCAGCCTGGCATTGGCCAGCGAAGTCGCCTTGGCCGAACTGCTGCTCTCAGGCTGCACCACCGCTGCCGATCACCACTATCTGTTCCCCGACGGACTGGAGCACGCCATCGACATTCAGGTCGAGGTGGTACGCAAACTGGGCATGCGCGCCATGCTTACCCGCGGCTCGATGAGCCTGGGTCAGGCTGACGGCGGCCTGCCACCGCAGCAAACCGTACAGCAAGGCGAAACCATCCTGGCCGACAGCCAGCGACTTATCCACCGCTACCACGAGCGAGGTGACGGTGCGCGCATCCAGGTCGCCCTGGCGCCGTGTTCACCGTTTTCCGTCACTCCGCAGATCATGCGCGCCAGCGCGGCCCTGGCCGAAGAACTGGACGTGCGCCTGCATACCCACCTGGCCGAAACCCTCGACGAAGAACACTTCTGCCTGCAACGCTTCGGGCTGCGCACAGTGGACTATCTGGACAGCGTCGGTTGGCTTGGCCCACGCACCTGGCTGGCCCACGGCATCCATTTTAACCCGGAGGAAATCTCTCGACTCGCAGACGCCGGCACCGGCGTATGCCATTGCCCGAGTTCGAACATGCGCTTGGCCTCGGGCATTTGCCCGACGGCGGACTTGGAGGCCGCTGGCGCGATCGTGGGCCTGGGCGTGGACGGCTCGGCCTCCAACGATGCCTCCAACATGCTCCTCGAAGCGCGCCAGGCCCTGTATCTGCAGCGCCTGCGCTACGGCGCCGAACAGATCACGCCGCAGCGGGCGCTGAACTGGGCCACCCGGGGCTCGGCACAATTGCTGGGCAGGGATGACATCGGTGAACTGGCCGTCGGCAAGCAGGCCGACCTGGCGCTGTTCAAACTCGACGAACTGCGTTTCTCCGGCAGCCATGACCCACTCTCGGCCTTGCTGCTGTGCGCGGCAGACCGAGCGGACCGGGTGATGGTGGCCGGGCAATGGCGGGTGATCGATGGCCAGATCGAAGGACTGGATGTACAGAAGCTGATCGCCGACCACCGCCAGGCCGCCGCCGCCTTGATCAACGGCTGAGCCTGGCCGGGGGTTGCCAGTCAGCCCCCGGTCTGTCGCCGCGCGTCCAGGCCTGTAGAATGTCGGCCAACCGTGACTGATTCGAGAGTTTTCCCATGTACAACTGGCTCAACGCCTTGCCCAAGGCCGAACTGCACATGCATCTGGAGGGTTCGCTGGAGCCCGAGTTGCTGTTCGCATTGGCTGCCCGCAACAAGATCGCGCTGCCGTGGACGGATGTGGAGGCGCTACGCAGTGCCTACGCCTTCAACAACCTGCAAGAGTTCCTCGACCTCTATTACCAAGGTGCGGACGTACTGCGTACCGAGCAGGATTTCTATGACCTGACCTGGGCCTACCTGCAACGCTGCAAAGCGCAGAATGTGATCCACACCGAACCGTTTTTCGACCCTCAGACCCATACCGACCGGGGCATTCCCTTCGAGGTCGTGCTCGGTGGCATCGGCCAGGCCCTCAAGGACGGCCGCGAGCAGTTGGGCGTCACTAGCGGCCTGATCCTCAGCTTCCTGCGCCACCTGAGCGAAGACGAGGCGCACAAGACCCTCGACCAAGCATTGCCCTTCCGTGACGCATTCATCGCCGTCGGCCTGGACAGCTCGGAAAAAGGCCATCCTCCCAGCAAATTCAAGCGCGTATTCGACCGCGCCCGCAACGAAGGCTTCGTGGCCGTGGCCCACGCCGGTGAAGAAGGCCCTCCCGAGTACATCTGGGAAGCCCTCGACCTGCTCAAGATCAAGCGCATCGACCATGGCGTGCGCGCCATCGAGGACGAGCGCCTGATGCAGCGCATCATCGACGAGCAGATTCCACTGACCGTCTGCCCGCTGTCCAATACCAAGCTGTGCGTGTTCGAGCACATGGGCCAGCACAACATCCTCGACATGCTCGAGCGCGGCGTGAAGGTCACCGTCAACTCGGACGACCCTGCCTACTTCGGGGGTTACGTCACCGAAAACTTCATGGCGCTGCACGAGCATCTAGGCATGACTCAGGACCAGGCACAGCGCCTGGCGCAGAACAGTCTGGACGCTCGTCTGGTCTGATTCGAACCTGGCCGCCTTGCAGTTCAACCCACCTGCAAGGCGGGGACATTGGCGATGCGATTGATTTCTTGCACACCGAGTGTCGAGAGCTTCAGGGTTCGGGTGCCCTCCTGTTCGCGTATCCACCCCGACTGCAGGAACAGACTGAGCAGCGCCTGGCCGAGCGCGCCGCCCAAATGGGCGCTGCTGTCGCTCCATTCGCTGCAATGGCAGATTTCGCATCTGCCGCGTTGGCGCGGTGCCAGCGCATCGATGTAGACGCCGATCTGCGCCAGTTGCACACGTCCCTCGGCGCTGACGCTGGCCTGCAATTGACTGCCTTCCAACCACCCCGCACACGCCATGCGCCGGTACAGGTCAGCCGCCAGCTCGCCGCCCAGGTGATCGCCGCACCGACGCGCCCGGCGCAGTGACACTGGCACCTGCAGCGGCTTGATCGAGGCCAGGTTCTCTGCGCGACTGCCCAGCTGCACGCTGGCCAAAGCCTCGACCGCCGCTACCACCTCAGGCGTCGCCAGGCGGAAATAGCGCTTGCGCCCGCGCGCTTCCAGCCGCAACAGACCGGCAGACGACAATAGAGACAGGTGGGCACAAGCCGAGGAAGGTGTCACGCCTATCATCGAAGCCAACTCGTCTGCATGCCGGGCCGAGCCATCGATGAGGGCCCAGAGCATCGCACTGCGTTTGGGCTCGGCCATGAGGCCGGCGATCTGGCTGATACTGCTGACTGCTTTCATGCTCCATCCACTCCCTGCAAAGTCATGTTTCTTGTCCGATAGCCATCCATGGCACCCAGCATCGCCCGCAGTGGCGGCACATGGGACCGGTGAGTTCAGACGCAACGTTCGGCACTGCAGTCTGAGAGGGAAATCGCTCTGTCTGCATTGCCTGCGCGGGCAAGTATAAGCCGCCAGAACCCCTGCACTAGAGGGAGCCGGTGGCTATAGGGAAGCCCGGCGAACGAGGGTGGCAGTACCCTCTGCAAGGTAGGAAAAATAGAAAGAAGGTCGGGATTCGGGGCATTCGCTCTGCGTCAAAGGACACGGGCCTTCGCGGTCGTGCATCGGTTCGTAGACCAGGAACAATGCCGACAATCGCCTTCCATAAGTAGTGCATACAAATGCGAAGGTTCATCGAGCTGCCAGACCATGACCACCGGTCAGCATTCGCGTGCCGCGCCTGGCGGTGCACCTCAGTCGGACTAAACTCATGTCCCGCCGTCACACCCACACGAGGACGCCGCCATGAAGATTGTCGTCTGTGCTTCGAATCACCATCGGACCTGCCCCTGGCAGGTTCAGCTCGATCAACAGGTGGTGGGATTTCGCAGCGAGGAGGAGGCGCGCGCCTTCGTCGCCTCGCTGCAGGCGCGTCTGAATGCACCCCACAATCTCATGCCGGCGCCTTTGCCTGGCGGCGTCGAGTCAGCAGCGCGACGCTGACCACCAGCAGGCCGCACAGACTGATCACCAGCGACATCGGCACGGCGCTGCCGTCATGCAGCACACCCACCAGCGCCGCAGCCATTGCCGCGACACTGAATTGCAGGCAGCCCAGCAAAGCCGAGGCGCTGCCTGCCCGGGCACCCTGCCCATTCATGGCGCAGGCCGAAGCATTGGGAATGATGCAGCCCAGGCTGGCGATACACACGAACAGCGGCAGCAACAGTGGCCAGAGTGCCGCCGGATGCAGCGCCGACACCATCAGCAAAGCCAGCCCTGCCAACAGGTACACCCAGACCGCACGCACCAGCAGCCATCCCGGCGGGCGTCTGGACAGCAGGCGCGCATTGAACTGGGCGACCAGGATGAAGCCTGCCGCGTTGATGCCGAACAGCCAGCCATAGTGCTCGGCGGGCACGCCATAAAGCTTGATGAACACGAACGGAGAACCGGCGATGTAGGCGAACATGCCGGCGATCGCGACCCCACCGGTCAGCGCATGACCGATGAACAGCGGATCGCGCGCCAGCCGTAGGTATTGACGCAGCGCACCGGACAGCGGCTGACGCGGCACATGCGCCGGCAGGCTTTCCGGCAGTCCCAACACCACCGCCAGCAGCGCCGCTGCGCTGAACAGGCTCAACGACAGGAAGATCGACTGCCAGCCGGCGACGTTGACCAGCGCACCGCCCAGCATGGGCGCCAGGATCGGCGCAAGGCCCATGACCAGCATGAGTTGCGAGAACACCTTGGCCGAGGCCACGGCATCGCATTTGTCACTGACGATGGCCCGCGACAGCACCA
Source organism: Pseudomonas sp. SC11 (assembly GCF_047039205.1). NCBI lineage: Bacteria > Pseudomonadati > Pseudomonadota > Gammaproteobacteria > Pseudomonadales > Pseudomonadaceae > Pseudomonas > Pseudomonas sp. SC11. Next base: position 4,768,733 of record NZ_CP178183.1, read on the forward strand.
TGCCCGCACAGCCACCAAGCGCCTGAACGAACCGCGCCATCACCAGGGTCTGAAGGTTGGGCGCGTAGGCGCAGGCCAGTGAAGCCAGCGTGAATAGCCCCACGCCGAACAACAGCGGCTTGCGCCGTCCGAAGCGGTCCGCCGCCGGGCCATAGGCCAACTGACCGATCGACAGCCCGAGGAAGTAGACGGCCAAGGTCGTCTGGATCTGTCGTTCATCGGTCGCGAAGGCGTGCGCCATGGCCGGAAAAGCGGGCAGGTAAAAATCGATAGCCAGGGGCCCGAACGCACTGAGTGCGCCCAGAATCATCACCATTCGCAGGTTCATCAGGAATCCATAGCAGGCTAAGCAAACAGCTAGTCTACATTCACCGACTGCCCATGCCAGCAAAACCTGAAAAACCTCCAGACACTGAACTCACGTGCCACGCGCTCTGCGCCATACCATTCGGGCCTGAATCCGCAGGGCACGGCCGCTGCATGGCGAACCGTCAGTACGACCGCACCCTGAACTATCAGGCCAACTGCGCCTGATAACCCTCTTCCATGATCGCCGCGACGATCCGTTCGGCAGGCGATTCGCTCTGCACCTTCACCTGACGGCCCGGCAAATCCACCTTCACCTGGGCTGCCGCATCCACCGTCTGAATCGCCTGGGTCACCGCCTTGACGCAGTGGCCGCAGGTCATGCCTTGAACATTGAACACGTGCATGGTGCTACCTCCTGAGGATTTCGCCGCAGTCTCGACCTTGCCATGGTGGCAAGGTCAAGTGCCTCGATGACGGGTCGGGGTAGCAATCCTTGCCAACCTCGGCCAAGCTGCGCTTTTGCAGATCGTCAGCCAGCAGGAGACTCTTCATGTTCAGGGCAACAGCGGGCGTTGTCGGGCTTTTGGGCGCGTTGGCCATGGTGCCGCCGGCCAGCGCCGAGGACAACGCGCAGTACAGCGTGCTGATCATTTCCCGGGAACGTCTGGAAGTGGCCACCAGCTGCGAAATCGGCGTGTACCTCAACGACCAACTGTCCGGGCGCGTCTTCCAGGAACAATCGACCTCCTTCAACCTGCCGCCAGGACCGGTGGACGTGCGCCTGCGCCTGCTGCCCGGCCAAGCCCCCGGCTGCGGCGCAGGCGTGGAAGATCAGCGCAGCACTCGACTGATGCTGCAAGCCGGTCAGATCAACAAGTACCGCATCACCTTGAGCCAGAATGGACTGCAGCTCAAGCGAGCCGACCTGGGGTATTGACCTTCCCCGCATGGCAAGGTTGATGCTGCAGGCCTGATCAAGGAGAGAAGCCATGGCCGCAACCACCACCTTCGACCTGCCGATTGCCGGCATGACCTGTGCGAGCTGCGTCGGCCGCGTCGAACGCGCGCTGCAGAAGGTCGACGGCGCTGCACAGGTCAGCGTCAACCTGGCCACCGAACAGGCCCGCATCCAGGCCCCGGCCAGCAGCCTGCCGGCGTTGATCGACGCCGTGCGCCAAGCGGGCTACCGCGTACCGACCCACACCCTGGAACTGCAGATCGGCGGCATGACCTGCGCCAGTTGCGCGGGCCGCGTCGAACGGGCACTGGCCAAACTGCCGGGTGTCGAACAGGTCAGCGTCAACCTGGCCAGCGAACGCGCTCACCTGGAAGTGCTGGCGGGCACGGCCGAGGCGGCATTGATCGCCGCCGTCGAACAGGCCGGCTACAGCGCCAGCCTGCCGCGCGATGCCCACGACGACCGACACCAGGCTCAGCGTCGCCTGCGCCGCGAGCGCCTGGCGGTGCTCGCCGCCGTGCTGCTGGCCGTGCCGCTGGTGCTGCCGATGCTGGTGCAACCGTTCGGCCTGCACTGGATGCTGCCGGCCTGGGCGCAGTTCGCGCTGGCCACGCCCGTGCAGTTCATCCTCGGCGCACGCTTCTACAAGGCCGCCTGGAAAGCCGTGCGCGCAGGCGCCGGCAACATGGACCTGCTGGTCGCGCTGGGCACCAGCGCCGGCTATGGCCTGAGCCTCTATCAATGGGCGCAGGCGCCGGCCGGAATGGAGCCGCATCTGTATTTCGAGGCCTCGGCGGTGGTGATCGCTCTGGTGCTGCTGGGCAAGTACCTGGAAAGCCGCGCCAAGCGTCAGACCGCCAGCGCTATCCGCGCCCTGGAAGCCCTGCGGCCGGAGCGCGCCGTGCGAGTGATCGACGGCAGTGAAGAGGAGGTATCGATCAGTCAGTTGCGCCTGGGCGACCAGGTGCTGGTCAAGCCAGGCGAGCGGTTCCCGGTCGACGGCGAGGTGCTCGAAGGCAGCAGTCATGCCGACGAGGCGCTGATCAGCGGTGAAAGCCTGCCAGTGGCCAAAGCGCCTGGCGACAGCGTCACCGGTGGAGCGATCAACGGCGAAGGCCGCTTGTTGGTGCGCACCCAAGCGTTGGGCACGGAGACGGTACTGGCACGCATCATCCGCCTGATCGAGGATGCCCAAGCGGCCAAGGCGCCGATCCAGAAGCTGGTGGATCGGGTCAGCCAGGTGTTCGTCCCGGCGGTACTGGTACTGGCGCTGATCACCCTGGTCGGCTGGTGGCTGGCCGGTGCGCCGCTGGAAAGCGCGCTGATCAACGCCGTCGCCGTGCTGGTGATCGCCTGCCCGTGCGCCCTGGGCCTGGCGACACCGGCGGCGATCATGGCCGGCACCGGCGTAGCCGCCCGCCACGGCATCCTGATCAAGGACGCTGAAGCCCTGGAGCGCGCCCATGCGGTGAACCGCGTGGTGTTCGACAAGACCGGCACCCTCACCTCCGGCAGCCCGCGCATCGTTCATTCGCAGGCGGCGGCAGGCGCCGACCATGACCTGCTGCGCCTGGCCGGAGCCCTGCAACGCGGCAGCGAGCACCCGCTGGCCAAGGCCGTCCTGGAGGCCGGACGCGAGGAAGGCTTGGACATTCCCCAGGTCAGTGACAGCCAGTCGCTGACCGGACGCGGTATCCAGGGCACGGTCGAAGGCCGGGTGTTGGCGCTGGGCAACCGCCGCCTGCTCGACGAGAACGAATTGCAGCCGGGCCCCTTGCTGACCCCGGCAAACACCTGGGAAGCCGAGGGCCGCACGTTGTCGTGGCTGATCGAGTGTTCGCCGCAGCGCCAGGTGCTGGGCCTGTTCGCCTTCGGCGACAGCCTCAAGCCCGGCGCCGATCAGGCGATCGCCGCCTTGCATGCCCAAGGCATCAGCAGCCACCTGTTGACGGGCGACAACCGCGGCAGCGCCCGGGTGGTTGCCCAAGCCTTGGGCATCGACGATGTACACGCCGAAGTGCTGCCGGCCGACAAGGCGGCCACCGTCAACGCATTGAAGCAGCAAGGCGTAGTGGCCATGGTCGGTGACGGCATCAACGACGCGCCCGCCCTGGCCGCCGCCGACATCGGCATCGCCATGGGCGGCGGCACCGATGTGGCCATGCAGGCCGCCGGTATCACTCTGATGCGCGGCGACCCGCGCCTGGTGCCGGCGGCGCTGGAAATCAGCCACAAGACCTACGCCAAGATTCGTCAGAACCTGTTCTGGGCCTTCATCTATAACCTGGTTGGCATCCCTCTCGCCGCCTTCGGTTACCTCAACCCGGTGCTGGCCGGCGCCGCCATGGCCTTGTCCAGCGTCAGCGTGGTCAGCAACGCCCTCTGGCTCAAGACCTGGAAGCCGCGCGACATCGCCGTCAAGGAGACCCCATGAACATCGGCCAGGCCGCCCGGCGTACCGGGCTCAGCGCCAAGATGATCCGCTACTACGAGTCCATTGGCCTGCTCAAGCCCGCGCTGCGCAGCGACAGCGGCTATCGCCTCTACCAGCAGGAGGACCTGCACAGCCTGAACTTCATCAAGCGCTCGCGCGACCTGGGTTTCTCCCTGGACGAGGTCGCGCGTCTGCTGGCGCTGTGGCAGGACCGCCAGCGCGCCAGCGCCGACGTGAAGGCGCTGGCGACCCAGCACATCGAGGACCTGAACCGTCGGATCGAGGAAATGGTGAGCCTGCGCGACACCCTCAGCGAGTTGGTCGCCCATTGCCATGGCGATGATCGACCCGACTGTCCGATCCTCCAGGGCCTGGCGGATGAAGGCAGTTGCTGCCAATGAGCGCCCTCAAGCACGGCAATTGGGTATGCCCTATTAGCCAGGTATGACTGAAGCGGCCTCGTCTGCCGCTTTCATCCCCTAAAACTGGGAGTTTTCCTACAGACTCCTTCAGAAACACCAGCGCCATGCCGATGCCCTTGATACCAGTTCCATGCGTCTACAAGAAAAAATCCGGGAGCGCGAATGAACATCAAGCAGAAACTCACCTGGGCCTTCGCCGTGATTGCCGGCTTGCCCATCGTCATCGTCGCCGCCGTGGTGGTACTCAACCTGCGCGAAGACGCGCGGGACGATTTCCTGGACAGCAGCAGCCGGGAAATCCGCCAGGTCGCCAATGCGATGAACATGTTCTTCCAGGGCATCGACGAGAACGTCGACTACCTGGCCTCCCTGCCCCAGGTCGGCGCCGCAGGCAGCAACCTGAACAAGTTCATGAGCGCCAACCCGCCCACCGAACTGGGTGAGCAGGACAAACGGGTGCTCGCCGCCTTCACGCGTCTGGCTGAAACCCATCCAGCCTACGCCTATGTGTCCTACGGCGTCAGCGACGGCGGTTATGTCGGCTGGCCCGCTGGGCAGAAGTACACCAACTACGACCCACGCCAGCGCCCCTGGTATCAACTGGCGATGGCCAACCCCGGCAAGACCGTGCGCACCGGCGCCTATTACTGGGCTGCCGACGACCTGGCGCTGATCGGCACCGTACGCGCCGTCAACAACCAACTCGGCGCGCCTGGCGGCGTGGTCAATATCGACGTGTCGCTCAAGGGCCTCAGCGAAATCGTCAAGAAGATCAAGCTGGGTGAAAGCGGCTACCTGATGCTGGTGGAAAAGAACGGCAACGTGCTGGTCGACCCACGCGACCCCAACCACAACTTCAAGCAGTTGGAGAGCTTCGGCGGCGGCTACGCCGAGTTGGCCAAGGCCGGCAAGGGTCTGGTGCAGGTGCGTATCGACGACCAACCGTACATGGCCAACGTCTACGTCGACGAGCAGTTGGGCTGGACCTTCATCGGCCTGATCCAGCAGGACGAGGTCATGCAGGCCGCCACCCGCCTGACCTGGCAGATCGGCGTCATCGCCCTGGTGCTCGCCGCGCTGTTCGCGGTGGCCGGCGCCACCTTCGCCAAGCTCATCGTGCGGCCGATCACCGGTGTCAGCAGTGGCCTGGAAGGCATCGCCCAGGGCGAAGGTGACCTGACCCGCAACCTCGACGTGCGCGGCAACGACGAAACCGCGCAGTTGGCCAGTTGGTTCAACCAGTTCCTCGGCGCGATCCGCAGCCTGATCCAGCACATCGGCGGCGCCGCCGGGAAGATTCTCGCCACCTCGGCCAGTTCTACCCGGGTGTCCGGCGACATGGCCGAAGCGGCCGGGCGCCAGCGCGAAGCGGTGGACATGGTCTCCACGGCCTTCCACGAAATGGTCGCCACCGCCAACGAGGTGGCGCGCTCGTGCAGCCAAGCCGCGCAATCGGCCGACAGCGGTCAGCAGCAGGCGCGTCAGGGTCAGCAGCAGATCGACGCGGCGGTACAGAGCGTCGATCGCCTGAGCCATGAGATCGAGCAGTCTGCCCAATCGATGCAACAACTGGAGCGTGACAGCAATTCGATCCAGTCGATTCTGGGCACCATTCGCTCGATCGCCGAGCAGACCAACCTGCTGGCGCTCAACGCCGCCATCGAAGCGGCCCGTGCCGGCGAACAAGGCCGCGGGTTCGCCGTGGTCGCCGACGAAGTGCGCGCCCTGGCCAAGCGCACCGCCGACTCCACCGCCGAGATCGACGGCTTGCTGGGCAACCTGGCCAGCCGTACGGCCCAGGTGGCTGCGCAGATGCATGCCAGCCTGGACGTGTCGCAGCAGTCGGTCAGCCGCATCGGCGAGGCACGTGACAGCTTCGGTCAGATCCGTGAGTCGGTGGACGTCATCCGCGACATGAATACGCAGATCGCCACCGCCGCTGAAGAGCAGCACCAGGTGGCCGAAGACATCAACCGCCACATCAGCCAGATCCATGGCGATGCGCAGTTGGTGGCCGAACTGGCGCAGGCGGCGCGGCAGGACTCGCAAAGCCTGGAAGGCCTGTCCAGCGAACTGGATGCGTTGGTGCGCCGGTTCAAGACCTGAAGATCAGAGGCGCAGTTCGCCTGGCGTGGCACCGAACAGCTGCTTGAAGGCGGCAATGTAGGCCGAGGTGGAGTCGTAGCCACAGCCCAGCGCCGCCTCGGTGACGCTGTGCCCGGCTTCGAGCAGCGCCAGCGACGACAGCAGACGCATGCGCTGACGCCAGTTGCGAAAACTCAAGCCGGTCTCGCGCTGGAACAGGCGCATGAGTGTCTTGTCCGAGCACTCCAGTTGCAGCGCCCACTGCTGCAGGGTCTGCGCTCGATCAGGCGCGGCGATCAGCGCATTGCACAGCGCCAGCAGGCCGGGATGGCGCGGCAGCGGCAGCGAGAAGCCGACGCGCGGCAGCGTCTGCAACTGGTCGAGCAGTACCGCCACCAGGCGGGCCTCGGCCGTGTCGCCTTCCGGGTAGGCCGCCGGCAGTTGGCAGAATTGCTTGATCAGCTCGCGCGCCAAGGGCGTCACCTCCACCACCTGGCAGGCATCGGCGCCCCAGGTGCAGGCATCGCGACGCACATAAAGGCTGCGCATTTCCGCCTGCATCGAGGTCACCACCTCGTGCTCCAGACCCGCCGGAATCCACACCCCCCACTGCGGCGGAGCAAAGTAGCTGCCATCGCTGGTGTAGACGCCCAGCACGCCACTGATGGCGTAGGAGAACTGCGCCCAGTCATGTTGATGGCGCGGGGTCCAGGAGCCCGCGCCGAGGCTTTCGGCGCGCGCGTACAGCGGCCGCGGCAAGCGCTGCAGCGTGGGGATGGCACGGGGGGCAGTGAGGGGACCTGGGGTCGGCATGGCGCGGCTTGTTGTCGTGGTTTGGCCAAAGGTTACCACCTCAGCGCTCGACGATCGCCGTCACCCCCTGCCCGCTCGCGGCGCAGATCGAGATCAGTCCGCGACCCTTGCCGGCCTTGGCCAGCAACTTGGCCATGTTCGCCAGAATCCGCCCACCGGTGGCGGCGAACGGATGACCGGCAGCCAGCGAGCTGCCCTTGACGTTGAGCCGGCTGCGGTCGAGGGCGCCCAGCGCCGCGTCGAGCCCCAGCACCTCACGACAGTAGCGCTCGTCCTCCCAGGCCTTGAGAGTGCACAGCACCTGGGCGGCGAAGGCTTCATGGATTTCGTAGTAGTCGAAGTCCTGCAAGCTCAGGCCATTGCGCGCCAACAGGCGTGGCACCGCATGCACCGGCGCCATGAGCAGACCTTCGCGACCTTTGACGAAGTCCACGGCGGCCGCCTCGCCGTCCACCAGATAGGCCAGCACCGACAATCCCTGCTGCTCGGCCCAGGCCTCGCTGCCCAGCAGCACCAGCGAGGCGCCATCGGTGAGTGGGGTGGAGTTGCCAGCGGTCAGGGTGCCCTTCGGGCCTTTGTCGAACACCGGCTTGAGCTTGGCCAACTGCTCGGCGGTGAGGTCTGGCCGCAGGTTGTTGTCGCGGGTCAGACCCAGGTAGGGCGTGAGCAGGTCATCGTGCCAACCCTGGTCATAAGCCTCGGCCATGTGCTGGTGACTAAGCAGCGCCAGTGCGTCCTGCTCGGCGCGCTCGATCTGCCAGGTCTGCGCCATGCGCTCGCAGTGCTCGCCCATCGATAGCCCGGTGCGCGGCTCGCCATTGCGCGGGAACTCGGGCTTGAGAAAGCTCGGCCGCAGCTTGAGAAACGGCTTCAGACGCTCGCTCAGTCGCCGACCGCGGTTGGCCTCCAGCAGCACCCGGCGCAGCCCCTCGTTGAGGGCGATCGGTGCATCGGAAGTGGTGTCCACGCCGCCGGCGATGGCGCTGTCGATCTGCCCGAGGGCGATCTTGTTCGCCACCAGCAGCGCAGCCTCCAGCCCTGTACCACAGGCCTGCTGGATGTCGTAGGCGGGGGTCTGCGGCGACAGCCGCGAGCCGAGCACGCATTCGCGGGTCAGGCTCAGGTCGCGCGAGTGCTTGAGCACCGCGCCGGCCACCACTTCGCCCAGGCGCAGCCCGTGCAGCCGATAGCGCTCCACCAGACCTTCCAGCGTCGCAGTGAGCATCGCCTGGTTGCTGGCGGTGGCGTAGGCGCCATTGGAGCGGGCGAACGGAATACGGTTGCCGCCCAGGATCGCAACGCGACGAGGTGACTGCATGCTGATTTCTCCTGAAACAATTTGAGCCAATTTATCGAGTCACGCGTTGATCCGCGCCACTGGGCAAAGCCTCAGCCTAGGCGCTTTTTCGAGGATTCGAACGACCTGCGCGCAATTAAGGTCCACACTTGCATGCTTGCCTTCAGGGAGACCCGCATCATGAGCGATCGCTATATCGGCTTCGCCAACTCCACGCTCGGCCGCCGCCTGGTCGATGCCCTTGGCCTACCCCGCCCGGCTGCACTGGAACGCTGGCAGGCCGGACGCCTACGGCCCATCGAGGGCGCCCTGGTACTCGGCGGAGGCCCCTTGGCGCGGCGCGTCGAGGCCCTGGCCCCGGCACTCACCGACGAGTGCTACCACTTCGAAGGTGTTGATCTGCAATCGCCCGCCTGGGTCGCTGGTCTGGGGCCGAAGATCAAGGCGGTGGTGTTCGATGCCAGTCATCTGTCCGACAGCGATGCGCTCGGGCAGTTGCGCGCGTTCTTTCAACCGCTGCTGCGCAGCCTCGCCCCGTGCGCCAAGGTGGTGATTCTCGGGCGCGCCCCGGAGCAGCTCGACGACCCGCTGGCGCGTGTGGCCCAGCGCGCCCTGGAAGGGTTCAGTCGCTCGCTGGCCAAGGAGCTGCGCAACGGTGGCACGGCACAGTTGCTGTACGTGGGCGCTGCGGCCGACGATCAGCTCGAAGGCGCGCTGCGCTTCTTCCTGTCGCCCAAGAGCGCGTTTGTTTCCGGCCAGGTCCTGCGCCTGGAGGCCTGCGCCCGCCAGGTGCAGGACTGGACCCGGCCGCTGGCGGGCAAGCGCGCGCTGGTCACCGGCGCTGCACGCGGCATCGGCGCCGCCATTGCCGAGACCCTGGCCCGCGACGGTGCGCAGGTGATCCTGCTGGACGTGCCGCCGGCACAGAAAGACCTCGACGCCCTGGCCGCGCGCATCGGCGCGCAGGCGCTGGCCCTGGACATCTGTGCCAGCGACGCCGCGTCGCAGTTGCAGCAGGCCCTGCCCGACGGCCTGGACATCCTGGTGCACAACGCCGGCATCACCCGCGACAAGACCCTGGCCAACATGACCCCCGACTACTGGGATGCGGTCATGGCCGTCAACCTCAAGGCCCCGCAGCAGTTGACCCAGGCACTGCTCGACAGCGGCCAGTTGCACGACGATGCGCGCATCGTGCTGCTGGCCTCGGTCAGCGGCGTCGCCGGCAATCGCGGCCAGGCCAACTATGCGGCGAGCAAGGCCGGCCTGATCGGCCTGGCCCAGGCCTGGGCCGAGCCGTTGGCCGAGCGCGGCATCAGCATCAACGCGGTGGCGCCCGGCTTCATCGAGACGCACATGACCGCCGCCATGCCCATGGGCTTGCGCGAGGCTGGCCGCAGGCTGAGCTCGCTCGGCCAGGGTGGCCGCCCGCAGGACGTTGCCGAGGCTGTTGCCTGGCTGGCGCAGCCGGACACCGGCGCGGTCAGTGGCCAGTACCTGCGGGTCTGCGGCCAAGCCTTGATAGGAGCGTGAACATGAAGCGATCCTGGCTCGACCTGCACAGCCCCGAGGCTCGCAGCCGCCTCTATCTGAGGGCACTGGGCAAGCGCAAGATCACGGGCACGCGCCTGCCCGAACGCGGCCTGCGCTGTTTTCTGCGCATCGACCCGCCCAACCTTCAGGCCTATCGGCGGCTGTGCCATTTCAGCGATGACCGCCGTTTACCGGCCACTTACCCGCATGTCATGGCCTTCACCCTGCAATTGCAACTGCTCACCGCCGCAGACTTTCCGTTTCCGCTGCTGGGGCTGGTGCACCTGCACAACGACATCGAAGTGCTGCGCCCCCTGGGCGGTCTCGAAGGCCTGCGTTTCGCGGTACACGCCGACAACCTGCAGGCCCATGCCAAGGGCGGCACCTTCGACCTGATCACCGAGGCCCACGATGGCCTGGGCGTGCTCTGGCGCGAGACCAGCCGCATGCTGGTCAGGGGCCTGAAGCTCGACGGCGTGGCGCACGAGCCGGCGGGCGAGCCATCGCTGGCGGGCCTGACGGACGTCACGCGCTGGTACGCCGACCGCGACATCGGCCGGCGCTATGCCAAGGTCTGCGGCGACTACAACCCCATTCACCTGAGCGCTGCCAGCGCCCGGCTGTTCGGTTTCCCCAAGGCGATCGCCCACGGCATGTGGAGCAAGGCCATGGCCCTGGCCGCCCTGCGCGGGCATCTGCCGGTGGCCGGCTACGGGTTCGCCGTGGACTTCCACAAGCCGGTGCGCTTGCCTTCGGAAGTGTCCCTGAGCGCCAGCCAGGCGGCGCCAGACGGACGGCTGGCGCTGAACGGCCATGGCGAACTGCTGCACATGACCGGGGCCTGGCGAGCGCTGTAGCGCGCTCGCAATTCACTTGCTTTGCTTCCTGGCGCGTCCGAAGCTATGCGCCAGAAGGAGAGTCCCCGATGAATCTGCAAGAACTGACCGAGCGTCTGCACCGGATCCGCGACGACAACGACTGGCGCGGCTTCCACAGCCCGAAGAACCTGGCCATGGCCGCCAGCGTGGAGATGGCCGAGCTGGTGGAAATCTTCCAGTGGCTGAGCGAAGCGCAATCGCGCCAACTGTCCCCCGAGCAGCTCGCCCATGCCGGCCAGGAGGTCGGCGACGTGGTGCTGTACCTGCTGTTGCTGTGCAGCGAACTGGGGCTGGACATGGACGCGGTGGTGCGGGCCAAGCTCGCCGACAGCGAACGGCGCTTCGCCCCATGAACGACCGTCATTTCGATGAGCTGGCCAGCCGTTTCGCCGAGAAGATCTATGGCGGCGCCAAGGGCGCCATTCGCCTGGCGGTGTTGCAGGCCGACCTGGCCGAGCGCTTGCCCGAGCGCCCGCTGCGCATCCTCGATGTCGGCGCCGGCCTCGGGCACATGGCATTGTGGCTGGCCCAACGCGGGCACTCGTTGACCCTCGCCGAGCCCGCTGCGCCGATGCTCGACGGCGCCCGTGAGCGCTTCGCCGAGGCGGGCCAGCGTGCCACGTTCATCCAGGCGCCCTGGCAGGACCTGCTCGGCCAACTCACCGAGCCGTTCGACGTGGTGCTGTGCCATGCGGTGCTCGAATGGCTGGCCGAGCCCCACAGTATCCTGCCAGTGCTGCACCAGTTGACCGCGCCCGGCGGCTGGTTGTCGCTGGCCTTCTACAACCGCGATGCGCTGGTCTACCGCAACCTGCTCAAGGGGCACTTCCGCAAGCTGCGCAGCGACCGCCTGGCCGGCGAAAAGCAAAGCCTGACGCCGCAGATGCCCGTCGATCCCCGTGAGTTGCGGGCGCAACTCGAACCGTTGTGGCAGGTCGAAAGCGAAAGTGGCATCCGGGTGTTCCACGACTACATGCCCAAGGAGTTCCAGGACAAGGCCGAGCTGCTCGACCTGTTGGAAATGGAACTGGCCCACCGTCGTCATCCGAGCTTCGCCGGCCTTGGCCGTTACCTGCACTGGACCTGTCGCCCACGCTGACCCCGCCTGTCGGGAGGAACACATGCCGTACCGTCCGTTGTGTCTGGCCCTGCTGACCCTGGCCCTTGTCGGTTGCCAGGGCAGTAATCCGTATGTCGCCAGCTCGCTGCCCATGCCGCCGGCACCACCCCAGGCAGCCAACACCTTCGACGCCAGCGCCTACCCGGCGGCGCCGCGCGACTACGGCCGCTACCAGAGTTGGAGCTGGCGCAACGGCCAGTTGCCCAGCGGCATGGCCAACGCCGATCCTGCGCAACTGGCCGACGCCATCAGCGGCGTGCTCGACCAGCACGGCCTGCGTCCGGCTCGCGGCGGCCCCGGCGACCTGCTGGTCAGTGCCAACGTGCGTCTGGAAAAGCGCCTGCGCCAGGTCCGCGACTATGATTACGACCCCTACCCTTACGGCCCCTACGGCGGCGTCGGCTATGGCGGCTACCGCAACGGCTATGGCGCCTACGGCAGCGTGCCGATCGTGCGCACTTACCAAGTGGACGTGATGGTGGTGCGCATCGACCTGTTCGATGCCCGCAACGGCCAGGCGGTGTGGAGCGCCAGCGCCGAAAGCGGCAGCGACCAGGGCTCGCCCCGCGAACGTGAAGACGCCCTGCGCGAGGCCGTGCGCAAGGCCCTCAGCGGCTATCCTCCCCGTTAACCGATTGCAGGAGTCTCATCATGCTGCGCCGTCTCGTCGTGCTGTCATTCGCGCTGCTGGTCGCGGCCTGCGCGAGCAACAACGTCACCCAGGATTTCGATGCCAGTCGCGACTTCGCGGCCTACCGCAGTTGGGCCTGGCAGGAGCCGGCGCTGCAATATCGCCCGGATGACCCCAGGATCAAGAGCGACCTGACCGAACAGCGCATTCGCCAGGCCGTGGCCGACCAGCTCGACCAGCGTGGCCTGCGGCCTGTGCAGGGCAACGCGCGGGCGGACCTGAAGGTGCGCGCGTACCTGATCGTCGAAGACCGCCAGCAGCAGGTCACCACCAATTATGGCGGCGGCTGGGGCGGCTATTGGGGAGGCTACTGGGGCGGACCGATGTACAACGAAACCCGCAGCGTCGACTACAAGGTGGCGACCATCCAGGTCGACCTGCTCGACGGGCGCGACGGCAAGCTGGTGTGGCGCGGCAGTGCCGAACAAGTGATGAACAGCTACCCGCCCAGCCCGCAGGAACGCAACGCGGCGATCCAGAAAACCGTGGCGCAAGTCATGGGCAACTACCCACCGCGCTAACCCGGCGTCGGGGTTCCAGGCCCGAGGGCGCACGCGCGCCCCAAGGCCAACCGGCTCGCCGCTCGCCTGCTCATACGGCAAGACGCCATCACCCTGACTACACTCACTGGACCGCACACGCCAAGCAAGGCGCGCCGCCTGCAAAGGAGTGCCCGTGCTGTCCACTTCCGCTGCGCGCCAACGCGGCGCGATCGGCCTGATGGCCGTCATCACCCTGGGTCTGGCCCTGCTGATGCTGTTGCTGGTCGTCGACAGCGGCCGTCTTTACCTGGAGCAACGCAAGTTGCAGCGCATCGCCGATATGGCGGCGCTCGAAGCCGCCGGGCAGTTCGCCGTGTGCACCGGCAGCGGTCCCTCGGCCAGCGCCATCGCGCGCACGGCCGCCAGCCGCAACGGCCATGCGCCCGATGGCCCGTTACAGGCCACCTGCGGCTACGTCCTGAGCGCTGACGACCACCTGCGCCGCTTCACCCGGGACGACAACCGCCACGACGCCATTCGCGTAGAGGTGTCGCGCACCGTCGCCAGCAGCGTCGCAGGAGGCGTGCACGCGCTGCTGCAGGGCAATCGCCTGCCGCCGACTACCACCCTGCGCGCCCAGGCCGTGGCGGCGGCGCCCTCCCCGCCCCAGGCCATGCTCAGCCTGCGCACCACCCTGGCCACGGTCGATTCCCGGCAATCGGCACTGCTCAACGGCCTGCTGGGCGCCCTGGGTGGCGGCACGCAGTTGGAGCTTGCCGGCTGGCGGGGCCTGGCCAACACCGACATCAAGCTGCTCGGCTACCTCGACCAACTGGCGCTGGACCTGGGTGTGAAGGTCGGCGACTACCAGCAGTTGCTCAATGCCAACGCCAGCGCCACGCAACTGTTGCAGGCCGCCGTCAAGGTGCTGCAACGCGGTGGCGCCGCGCTGGAGGTGGCCAGCAACCTGGGCAAGGTCGCCCTGGCCAGCGGCGACAGCACCTTGCTGCGCCTGGGCGATATCCTCGACATCCAGAACGGCACGACCCAGGCCGGGCTGGACGCCAACGTACAACTGCTGCAACTGGTGCAAGGGGTGATCCAACTGGCGGCGCGCGAGCGGGCGGTGAACGTCGATCTGCCACTCGACGTGCTGGGCCTGGTCAACGGCCGGGTCCGCCTGAACGTGATCGAGCCGCAGCAGATCTCGGCGGTCGGCGATCCTCGCCGCGACACCTTGCAGGTGCACACGGCCCAGGTCAGGGCGATGGTCTCGCTCGACCTGCCCGTGCTCGACGGCGTGTTCGGCCTGGTCAACGCCGTACTCGACCTGGCCGCGCCGCTGACCAACGTGGTCAACAATCTGCTCAGCCTCAACTTGGTCAGCACCGTGCAATCGGTGCTGTGCTTGATTGGCATTCCCTGCACCGTCAGCGACATCAAACTGGTGCCCGGCACGCTGCACCTGGACATCGGCCTGGAGGTCGCCGAGGCCAGCACCCGCTTCGCGCCCAGTGCCGTGAACGCCTTCAGCTGCTCGCCCAAGCGCCTGTCCACGCGCAGCCAGACCTCGGCCGTGAAAATCGCGGTCGGCCAATTCGCCTCAGCCGATGCGTTCTTCAGCCAAGGCACCACTGCGATCAAGGCACTGGCGCTGATCGACATCGGCAGCAAGCGCTGTACACGCCTGCTGCTGCTGCCCTTGGGTGAGTGCGAGCCGCGGGTGCCCTTCGTCGGGGGCGGTATCGGCCTGCGGGTCGACAGCACCGTGCTCGGCAGCGGCGCGCAGGCGCGCACGCTGGTGTTCCAGGCGCCGGACAGCCTGCCGCCAAACATCGGTCAGCCGCCGGCCTACCTGATGCTGCAAAACGCCAACGACCGCGTGGTGAGCAGCCTGGCCGACACCCTGCAGGGCATCCAACTGCAGGCCTACAAGCCCACCGGCAACAGCGGCCTGGGCGAGCTGCTGAGCGGGGTGGCCAGCGTGCTCGGCGGCGTAAAGGCCATTGTCGAACCCTTGATCAGAGGCCTGCTCGGCCCGTTACTCGACCCACTGGTCAATGCGCTGCTCAAAGTGCTCGGCGTCGATCTGGTGGGCGCCGAGGTGGGTGCCAACCTCAGTTGCTCCAGCGGCCGCGCTCAACTGGTGCTGTAGAGGGGCAACACCACGCGAAAGCACGCCCCGTGCTCGGCATTGGCGACCTCCAGCGTGCCGCCCATGGCTTCGATGATGCCGTGGCTCACCGACAGCCCCAGGCCGGTGCCGACCCCCGCCGGCTTGGTGGTGAAGAACGGCTCGAAGATCCGCCCCAACAGACGCGTGTCGATGCCGCCGGCGTTGTCCTCGACCAGCAGGCACACGCACCCGTCCACCCGCTGCTGCGCAAGCCGAATGCACGGTGCCGGCGTTCGACGTTCGAGCAACGCATCGCGGGCATTGACCATCAGGTTGATCAGCACCTGTTCCAACTGATCCGGGTGCCCCAGCACCTGCAACGCCGACGCAGGCGACTCTGCCTGCACCTTCACGCCCTTGCCGCGCAACCCTTCGCCCAGCAGCGCCAAGGCCCCGTCCACCGCCCGCCAGGCGACGAACGCCTGGCGCTCCAGCTCGGAGCGCCGGCCATACACGCGCATGTGCTCCACCAGCCGCACCGTACGTTCGACCTGGGTCTCGATACGCTGCAGTTTTTCGCTCAGGTAGGGCACATCCGCCGTGCCGCTGTGCAGGCGCTTGAGGCTGTTGGTCACGGCCATGCGCATCACGTTCAACGGTTGGTTGATCTCGTGCACCAGCCCGGTGGCCAGCTCGCCCAGCGTGGCCATCTTGGCGCCTTGCAACAACTGCCGCTGACTGCGTCGCACCTCGGTATTGTCGCGTCCAACCGCCTGCACCTCGAGCAAGCGACCCTGCGCATCGAACAGCCCTCGGTCGGCCCACACCCACCAGGCCTGCTCGCGCCCAGGCAGTTGCAGGCAGATTTCAGCGCTGCTCAGCGGCTGCTCCGGGGTCAGGCTGGCCAAGCGCTGCACGAACGCCTCGCGATCGCCGTCGGACAACCACCGGCCCAGGTTCATCCCGGCGAGCTGGTCCGGCGCGCACTCCAGGTAGTCGGCCAACGGCCGGTTGCCGAACAGCACCTGCAGGTCGGGCCGGTAGCGGCAGATCATCGCCGGCGAGTCATCGACCAGCACCCGGTAGCGCTCCTCGCTCTGGCGCACGCGCTCGGCGGCCTCGGTGGCGTCGCTGACGTCCAGCCACAAGCCCACCACTTCCAGTGGCTGCCCGAGGTCGTCGCGCAGCAGGCGCGCCTCGTCCAGGATCCAGTGATAGCCGCCAAGCTGGTCGCGCAGGCGATAGCGGCAGCGCACCTGCCCTTCGCGCAGCAGCGTACGGGTGCGCTCCAGCCACTGCTCTCGGTCGTGCGGATGCACCGCCAGCCCCGGCTGGCGTACCTGCTCGCCGTCGCTGCGCCAGCCAAGCAGCGGCTCCAGGCTGGCGCTGAAGAACGCGCTGTGCAGCGCACCTTCGTCGTAGCGTTGCACGTAGATCACGGCGGGCGAACTGGCGATGAGGTTTTCCAGGCGCGCGCGAGCAGCACCGGCTTGCTGCTCCTGGGCCTTCAGCGCGCTGATGTCGAGCACTACGCCGCGCACTTGGCCGCCATGCAGCGCGCCGACCCAGTGCAGCCAGCGGGTATCGCCTTGGGCGTTGGCCTGGGACAGGCGCAGGTCCAGGCTCAGCGCCTGCCCCTCGCGCACCTGCTGCAACGCCAGCCGCGCCGCTTCGCGGTCCGCCGGATGCAGTTGCTCCAGCCAGTGCTCGATGCTGACGGCGCATGGCAGGCCAAGACGTTCGGCCAAAGCCGCCTCCAGCTCTAGCAGTCCGTCCGGCAACCAGTGCCAGCCGCCGGCCCCGAGTTGACGCTGCAAGTCGTGCAAGTGGTCGGTGCTGCGCTGCATTTGCTGCTGGCGCCAGCGCGCCAGGAACGGGTCGAGCAGTGCCTGCACCAGCGCCTCGCTGGCCGCCTGTGCGAACGGCGCCTCGGCCGCCACGCACAGCAGGCAGGCCTGGACCTGTCCGCCTTCTCGGTAAGGCAGCACCCGCAGCGGCAGGCCGCCACACAGCACCTGAAGTTCAGCCAGCGCGCGGTCATCGAGATCGCCCTGTTGCGCCAAGACATGCAGCCAAGGACGTACCTGCGCTTGCGCTGCCCAGGGCCAGTGGTGATCGCTCGCGGCGTGGCTATGCCAATCGCCCTGCTCATGGCACCACACCTGCACCGCGCGGGCCTGCCAGTGCTCGGCCAGGCGCTGCAACTGCTGGGCAATCACCGGCAGCAGACGCTCGCCCGTGCATTCGCGTACAGCACGGCCGATCTCGACGGCCAGCCGCTGGACGTCATCGCGCACGGCCTGATGCTGCTGCGCACCCAGCAGATCACCGATATCGAACAGTTGCAGCAACCAGCCTGCGCCCTGGCGTTGCAGCCAACCACGGGTGCGCAACGGCGACCCCTGCACAGTCGGGAAATCCAGATCCAATGGCTGGCCTTGCCAGTCCTGAGGCGCGCCTTCGAGCACCACTGCGCTGTGCGGCAACAGCGCGTCCTGCACCCGAACCGCGCGTTGCGCCACAGGCGGCAACTGTGCGCGCAACGGGCCGCCCAGGTGCTGCACGCCACCCTGCTCGTCCAGCCAGAATTGCAGGCCGACCGCCGGCACGCTCGCGCCCGCCAGCGGCTGGCCGCCGCCCAGCCAACGCTCGAACGCCCCGCTCACAGTTGCACGCTCGCTTCGGCGTGCAGACGCTGGGGCAAGCGCGGCACCTCGCCAATCATCGGCAGCACCAGCAAGGGCAGCACGCGGGTCAGTTTGCGCTTCGGGTAGTCGATGACCACGGTCAGCACCTTGTCGGCACTCAAGGTCACCCGCACATCGCTGGCCGGCTGGAAATCCAGCGCTGCGGGCATCCAGCTCAACTGCCGGGCCACCACCTGGCGCGCCAGGGTCTGCACGTCGGCCGCATGGCTGCTGCTGGCCGGGTCCAAGGCCACGCAGCGACGCACCGCCTCACTGCTGGCGTGATGAAACGACTGCAGCATCAGCATCGGCAGCGCATAGCTGACCAATCCGTAGAACACTGCGAAGAACAGCAGGAAGACTGCGACAAATTCGATGGCTGCCGCGCCTTTTTGCCGTCGTGCCGGGCTTGCCTGCATGATCGCGTCTACCCTGACTATGATTCCTGAATGACAGCATAGAACCCGTTCAACGAAGATGGATGGCCATTTGCCAAATGCACAGCATTGTTCTTCTGATGTGGCTTGCCTTGTGCACCGAACAAGATGTTCGCCAACGACAGATCTCCAACAGCCTGACCCTGGGTGTGGCCGCGTGTGCACTGGTGTGGCTGTTCGTGACCGGGCAGAGCTGGATCGGCGCAGAAGCCAGCGATGCCGGCTGGGCGTTGGCGATCGTGATGCTGCTGACCTTGCCCGGCTACTGGCTCGGCCGCTTCGGTGCCGCCGACGTCAAGTTGCTCGGTGCCCTGGCCCTGGCCACCAGCCAGCAGTACGTGCTCGGCACCTTCATCGGCGCTGGGGTAAGCGTCCTGGTGTGGTTGATCTGCCGTCGGCGGTTGTGGACGCTGGCCAATCCCAAGGTGAAAAAGCGCCTGCAGCGCCTGGCCGAACAAATGGGTGACAAGCAACCCTTCGCGCCCTATGTGCTGGCGGGCTTTCTCCTGACATCTGTATGGATCCAATAAATGACCGTGCGGTCCAAACTCCTGCGGCGCGAAAAATGGCGTGTCTGCAAGGCATCACGCGTGTTGTCGGCCGGTATGGCCACGGAGCGGTATCCGTACCAACAGGGAGTTGAACGTGAACAAAGGCGCAAGTGAAGTGAAAGTGTTGGTGGTCGACGATCAACCGATGATCGTCGAGGAGTTGTGCGAGTACTTCGAGAGCGCAGGCTATGGATGCGTGCCAGCGAACTCCACCGCCCAGGCCCTTGAGCGCTACGCGGCCGACGAAGCCATCGGCCTGGTGGTGTGTGACCTGCACATGCCCGATCAGGACGGTGTGGAGCTGGTCCGAGCACTCAAACTCATTGCAGGCGAGCAGCGGACATTCGAAGCGATCATGCTGACCGGCCACGCCGACAAGCAGGATGTGATCCGCGCCCTGCGCGAGGGCTTCTCCGACTACTACCAGAAACCCATGGACATGGCCGAATTGCTCGAGGGCCTGCGACGCGGGGAGCAGGCCTTGCTGGAGCGGCGCAGCAACGTCCAGCAGTTGGGCAATCTCAACCAGCGCCTGCAAGAACTCGCCGAGTCCATCGACACGCTGTACCAGGATCTGGAAAAGGCCCGTGGCCAGGGCGCCCACCGGCGTGCCGACGATGTCGAGGACGCGCCGGGCGAGTTGCCGCCGCTGTTCGAGAAGCTGTCACCGCGCCAGTTGGAGGTGGCCCTGTTGGTCAGCCAGGGCAAAACCAATTACCAGATCGCCTGCGAGCTGGGGATCACCGAAAACACGGTGAAACTCTACGTGTCGCAGGTGCTGCGTCTGACCCGGCTGCACAACCGCACGCAACTGGCGCTGGCCCTGGCGCCCAGCGCCTCACCGCTGCATCAGCGCTTCACGGCCCATTAGGCTGCGGCATCAGTTGTCCGCCGTCTTCGCACTGGGCCGGCGCAGGTACTGAGGAATGGGGTGCTTGTAGCTGTCCAACCAACGCTGCAGGGCGCGCTCGCGCTCCTGCGCAGTCTGCGCCTGGCCGCGCGGTGAAGCCTGCTTACCACTGGCCTGGACGCGCAGCCAGGCTTCGGCGGCGGCCTCGGTGGCAGGTGCGGGCGGCCGTTCCTGCGCCAGCACCACGCCCAGACCGACACTGCCGATGAGCAGCACAAGGTATCTGATCATCCCGCCTCCTCGACCGCTCAGTTGACCACGTCAGCCGCGGTCTTGGCCGCGGCAAGCGAACCGCGCCCGCTCGACTTGACCTGCCGTGCCCTGGCCTGGGCCTCGGCAAACTGCTCCGGCCCCAGGCGCAGACGACTCACCAGGTCGCTGGCTTGCTGCCAGTCGTCCTGCACCAGCGCCAGCGTCACCAGGTTGATCGCCGGCAGACGCTGATCGTCTTGCAGTTCGAGGGCGGTGAGCAGTTCGAAGCGCGCCGGCTCGAAGCGTCCCAGGTTCATCAGCACCACGCCCAGGTCGTTGCGCACCCGCTCATCGGTCGGCGCCAGACGCACGGCGCGTTGCAAATGCTGCAAGGCCAGCAGGTCATCGCCACGGGCCGCCGCCAACTGCCCCAGGCCGTGCTCGCCCTGGGCGGCCAGACAGCCGCCGAG
Organism: Pseudomonas sp. SC11; assembly: GCF_047039205.1. Lineage (NCBI taxonomy): Bacteria > Pseudomonadati > Pseudomonadota > Gammaproteobacteria > Pseudomonadales > Pseudomonadaceae > Pseudomonas > Pseudomonas sp. SC11. The sequence continues at coordinate 4,789,118 of NZ_CP178183.1, forward strand.
CAGACTGCGGTACAACGGCTCGGCCTCGCTGCGCCCGAGCAGCCGCGATACCTGCGCCTTGCGCAGGCGAACCGGATCGAGGCGCTCGGGCAACTGCTCCAGGTGCGCCAGGCCGGCGTGGGGCCGTCCTTCGTTGAGCATCTCGTCGGCCAGGTTCAGCGCCAGTTGCTGGTCGGCGTCGGGTTTGGCGCACGCGCCTGCGCCGAACAATGCGCCCAGTCCTGGCGACGGTTGCGCCGCGCACCCGCCCAGCAGCACTAGGCAACTCCACACCAGCATCGCTTTCATCGCCTCTCCCTAGCTTCCCAAAGCCCGCGCCAACGCGGAAAAACCCGGCCCGGCCAGCACGATCAGCAAGGCCGGGAACAGGAACAGCATCATCACCGCCGACATTTTTGCCGACATCTTCGACACCCGCTCCTGCAAGCCCGTCAGGTGCCTGTCGTCGAGCAAGGTCTTGAGCGCCTGCAACGACTTCATCGCGCCACTGCCCTGCACCAGCAGTTGCTGGAGAATCACACAGGTATCGCTGAACTCGTCCACCGCCAGCAGTCGCGCGCTTTTGTCCAGTTCCGCGCCCAGCGCCATGCCGGAATCCACCCGTTGCAACAACTGCCGCAGTTCCTCGCTGAGTTCCGGAAGCAGGCCGCGTCCCTCTACGCTGAGCACACGCAGCGCCTGCTCCACGGCCAAGCCGGTCTCGAAGAGGATGCGCAGCAGCGCAATCATCTGGCTGACCTCCTCGGCGATGCGGCGCTGCCGCCGCGCAGCAGCCCACGCCAGCACCCGCTTGGGCAGCAGATAGCCCAGCACCAATGCACACAGCGGCAGCACCGGCCAGTGCGGGGTCTGCTCACCCAGCAGCGCGTGCTGCAGTAGCAAGGCCAGCCCCAGTGCCAGCAACGGCAGGCCCAACTGCGCGGCCGCGAACAGTGCACGCTGGCGACTGCGGCGCCAGCCGATGCGGTCGAGCAACCCTTGGCTTTCGCCATCCAGGCGTTGCAGGCGCTGACCAAGGCCACTGCTGCCCAGGGCGTGAAGCAGATCGCCCAGGCGCTGTTCGCGCCCCAGTCGCCCCTGCAGGCGGCGGCCGACCCGATGGCGCGCCTGCAATTGACGGCTGGCCTGCAGGCCCAGCAGCGCGGCGGCGATCAGCAGGCACAACGCGCAGATCAGCCAGGCCATGTCACAGGCTCCTCATCATGCGCCACAGCACCACACAACCCAGCGTCTGCAAGGCGAACGCCAGCAGCAACATCATTTGCCCGCTGGCGTCCTGCCAGAGCTGCATCAAGTAAGCCGGGTTGACCACCAGGAAATAGCCGACCATGAACAGCGGCAGGGCACCGAGCACCCACGCCGTGACGCGGGTTTCGCCGGTCATCGCCTTGAGCTGGCGGATACCCTGCTCACGCTCGCGGATCATGCGGATCAGGTTCTCCATCAGCTCGCTGGCGTTGCCGCCATGGCGCTGGTTGATGCGCAGGCCCAGGGCGAACAGCCGCAACTCGTCCTGGTCGTACAGCTCGGCCAGCTCGCTCAGCGCATCGTCCAGCGGCACACCCAGTTGCACGCTGCGCCGGACTTTGCTCAGGGTCGAGTGCAGCGGTTCACGGGTGCCCTCGATGCCGCCGAGCACTGCATCGCTGAGGGTTCGTCCGGCCTTCAGGCTACGGACGCTGGCATCGAGCAGGCCGGGTAGTTGCTCGATGAGCTGACGCATGCGCCGACGCGCGCGCCAGCACAGGTACAGATAACCGGCCAGGGGCAGCCCCAGCAACAGCAGCAGCGCGACCTGCCAACCGATCACCAGCGCGGCCAGCAGGGCCAGTCCCAGCCACAACAGCAGGATTCGCCGCACGGGCAATTCGGCAGCGCCGAGCCCGGCGCGCTGCAGCATCGGCTCGAGCCAGTCGCGCCGCGTTGCGCCGCTCTGCGCTTGCCAGGCGCGCCCCAGGCGACGCAGGGCGCGTTCTTCGCCACGTTTGTAGCGCACCTGGCGCAGCAACAGCACGGCGGCGCCGAGCAACGCCGGGGCCAGGGTCAGCAGCAGCGGGCCGATCACAGCACGCCGTCCTGGCGCAACTTGCTGCCCGCCGGATTGAGGGCCTCGCGCAGGAAGCTGTCGGTGCCACGTCGGTCCAGGCGAAACAAGGTGTTGGTCACGTACACGTCTTCACGTACCCCGACCACTTCCAGCACCTCGCTGACGCAACGTCGCCCATCGGGCAGGCGGGTCAGTTGGATGACCACGTCCAGGGCCGCGCAGATCATTTGCCGCAAGGTCTTTTCGGCGATCTGCCGACCACTCAGCCCCACCAGTGTCTCCAGGCGCAACAACGCGTCCTGGGCATTGTTGGCGTGCACCGTGCTCATCGAACCGTCATGCCCGGTGTTCATCGCCGTGAGCACATCGAGCACCTCGGCGCCGCGAATCTCGCCGAGGATGATGCGGTCCGGGCGCATGCGCAGGGCGTTGCGGATCAGTTCACTGGGCTTGATCTCGCCATGGCCTTCGGCATTCGGCGGACGGGTTTCCAGACGCACCACGTGGCCATGATTCAACTGCAGCTCGGCCACGTCTTCGATGGTCACCAGGCGCTCGCGCGGCGCGATCATCTGGCTGAGGATGTTCAGCAAGGTGGTCTTGCCGGTGCCGGTGCCGCCACTGACCAGAATGTTGCAGCGCCGCGCCACGGCGCGCTCGAAGAAATCGAAGATGGCCTGGTCGATGGCGCGGGTGGCCAGCAGGTCGGCGCTCTTGAGCATGTCCTGGCGGAACTTGCGGATCGACAGGCACGGTCCGTCCAAGGCCACGGGCGGAATGATCGCGTTGACCCGGCTGCCATCGGGCAGGCGCGCATCGACCATCGGCGAGGACTCGTCCAGACGCCGGCCCAGCGGCGCCAGGATGCGCTGCATGACCCGCTCGACATGGTGTGCGTCGATGAAGCGCAGGTCGGTTTCCTGCAACAGTCCCGCCCGCTCTACGAACACCCGGTGCGGCCCGTTGACCAGAATCTCGGTGACGCTGGGGTCGCGCAGCAGCACCTCCAGGGGACCGAAGCCGGTCAGTTCGTCCACCAGTTCCTCGGCCAGGCGCTCCATCTCGTAGCGCGACAGCGCCAGGCGCAGACGGCCGACGTAATCGGCCACCTGTTCGAGCACGAAGGGGGTCAGCGCGGGGCGTGCGCCTTCGAGCAGGTTGCGGCCGCTGTCCTCGATAGCGTCGATGACGAAGCGGTGCAGCGCGCGCTTGAGCGCGTGTGGATCGGCGCCCGCCTGGCGTTGACCGCCAAAGGGCTGGTCGCCGTTCATCGGCTGCCCCACAGCCGGCGCAGCCAGAGCAGGCTCGGCGGCGCAAGGGTTTCCGAGCGCCGCGCCAGGCGCTCGCCGAGGCCGCGCAGCGCTTGGGTCAAGCTTTCCCGTGGGGCCAGCTCGAACAGGCTCAGGCCCTGGTTCTTCACGTTCAGGCGCACCTCGGGGCTGTCGGGCATGACCTTGAGCAGCGGCAGGGCGTAGCGTCGGGCCAGTGCATCGGCGTCGGGCGCGACGTTGCGCAGGTAGCGATCGACCAGCAGGCTGGCGTGCTCCAGCTTGATGCCGCGCTCGCGCCAGGCGTCGAGCACGTCCAGGTTGCGACGGCAGTCGAGGATGTTCTGATCGGTGTAGACGATCAGCTTGTCGCAGTGACTGACCAAGGTGCGCAGTGCCTCGCTGTCGGCCTGCCCGGTGAGGTTGACGACGATGTGCTGGAAGTGCTGGCGCAACGCGCTGAGCAGCATGTACAGCTCGGCGGCGCTGGTCTGCGCCAGGGGCTCGTCGTGCTCGGCGTGACCGAGCAGGCGCAGGCCGCCTTTGTCGCGGGTGAAGGCACTGTCGATCAGGGTGCTGTCGAGCCGGCGCAGGTGGCGCAACGCATCGCCGAAATGGAACGAGGCCTCCAGGCCGAGCAAGGCCAGGCTGTCACCGCGTGGCAGGCCGAGGTCGAGCAGCAGGGTCTGCTGGCCGCTGTCCTGCACCACCCGCGCCAGGTGGCTGGTCAACAGCGCACCGTCGGCGCCACGCTGGGCGCCGTAGAGTACGGTCAGGCCGCCCAGGGCCGGGCTGTTGGTGACCGTCGGCAGGCGTTTGCCGAGCCGACGCACCAGCCCGGCGACTTCGCTGGCCCGCGAGCCATAGGCGACGAAGTCGCGTGCCCCGGCGCGCATCGCGTGCAGCACCAACTGATTGTCCATGCCATCGCCCAGGACCACGATCGCCAGCATCGGCTTGGCTTCCAGCACGCCTTCGATCAAGGCGCACTGGGCGACCAACTGCTCGCGGTCCAGGCCGATGAACACCAGGTTGCTGAACGTGACATCGACCAGCGCCAGCAACTCGTCGAGGCTCCCGGCGCTGGCGCCGATCACCTGGCCCTGGGGCGCCAGGGCGTCCTGCAGCCAGTGCAGGTCGTCTTCGTTGCGGGTAATGGCCAGGTAGGTGGGATTGAGGCTGTCGTTCATCGGGATAACCCCCCTTGTCCTTGAAAGTCGCCTTTTTCCTGGAAAAACAAATGGCCCCAACTGGGGTCGTAGCGGCGCAGCGTCTCACCGGGCAACGCCGGCAGGCGTGCATTGGCGGCCAACGGCTGGACCAGGTGCGGCGTGACGATCATCAGCAGTTCGGTGTCGTCGCGTTGCACGCTGGACTGACGGAACAGCGCGCCGAGAATCGGCAAGTTGCCCAGGCCCGGCAACTTGTCCACTGAAGAGCGCGTGCTGTTGCTCACCAGGCCGCTGATGATGAAGCTCTCGCCATCGGCCAGTGAGATGCTGGTGTCGGTGCGGCGCACGCTGAGCGCTGGCACCTGGGTGCCGGCGATGACCACCGGGCGGGAGTAGTCCAGGTCACTGACCTCGGGGGCGACCTTGAGCAGAATGCGCTCGCGGCTGACCACGGTCGGCGTCAGCGACAGGCGCACGCCGAACTCCTTGTATTCGATCGATATGTTGTCGCTGCCGGCACTGGGCACCGGCACCGGAATCTCGCCGCCAGCCAGAAAGCTGGCGGTCATGCCGCTGAGCACGGTCAGGCTGGGGCGCGCCAGGGTATAGGCGAAGCCGCTGTTTTCCAGGGCGTTGATCGCCGCGAGGATCTTGCTGCTGCCCCAGACGATGTTGAACACGCCATCGTCGAGCGGGATCGCCGGGCGGGCGATGGGCACCGCGCCAGGCGTCACCGCTGTGCCGGCAGGCGCGGTGCCGGGCGAGCCGAACAGGCTCTTGCTGGACCCATTCAGGAACAGCCGCGCGCCAGCTTCCTGGTACTTGTTGCGGCGCACCTCGACGAAGCGAATGTCGGCCTGCACCTGGCTCGGCAACTGGGCATCCTGGGATGGCAGCACACTGGCCGGGTCCATGTCGCTGCTGGCGCGTCCTTTGACGAACAGCATCGCCCGGTGCGGCGCGGCCGCGCACGCGGTCCAGAGCATCAGGGTGGTGTTGCCCGCGCCGACGCCGGTCAGCAGCACCGCACGCTCGCCGCTGGCCTGCACATCGGCCACCGTCGGCTCGCCCACCGCGACCCGGCCGATGACCAGCGGCAGGCGCAGTTCCTGCTGCTGGCCCTGTGCGATCTCGATCACCGTCGGTAGCCGGTTGACCGCCTCGCAGCCCGACAGCGCGGCCTGGGCCGGTGGTGACAACGCCGCCAGCAACAGCAGCACAGTGCCGACCTGTTTGAGACTGCGTTCGCAACATCGCATCGCTGCATCCTGCCTGGTCATGGCGTCTGGTTGGCGTGGGCGGTCTTCGCCCCGCGGATGATCTGCATGCCCTGGGCCACGGCGCGCGCCGTCGTGGCCTGCGCGGGGGCACGGGACAACTGGTCGAAACGCAGGAGCTCGGCGGACGGTGCGGCGGGCGCTGGCGCGACATCGGCCCAGTAGTGCGCCAGGCGCTGCTCGTCGGCGCTGCGCACGGCCAGACGCAACGTGCCGACCTGGGCGGCAAGCATCAGTCGGCTGGCCTGGGCCTCGGGCACGGCCAGGGTCACGGTGCGCGTGCTGGCCGCACGTGGCGCTTGCTGTTCCCGTCGGGCCTGTTGCTGCTCGGCGCTCTGCGCGGGCTGACCGTCGTTGGCCAGGCCCACCTGCTCGTTGACGCTGAGCACGCGCAGTGCCGACAACACCACCTGCGCCGACGCTTGCGGGTTGCGGTTTTCCTCACGCAGGTACAGCAACACGTCCACATAGTCGCCCGGGTCCAGTTGCCCAGCCGCGCCCACCACCTCGTCCACGCCGAGGGTCACGGCACGTTCGTGGCTGCGGATCATCCGCGCCAAGGGTCCACCGCGCTGAAAGCTCGACTCGGCCAACCAACTGCCAGCGGCCAAGGGCCGGTCGCTGCTGCGCCCGAGCACCTGGTCGAAACGTTCGAAGGCACCGGCGGGCACCACTTGAAGATGCTCAAGCAGCACGTCGTCTTCGCTCAGGGGGGTATTGGCAGGCAGTGCTCTGCGCAGCACCACGATCGGCGATCCGGTGGGTTCGGGGGCTGGGGCGGACAGCGCCGAGACGATTTCAGCGGCTGGCGCTGGGGGTGTGATTTCGACCGGATCGGGCAGCTCAGCGGGACGACTGAGCATCAGGCCCCAGTATCCGGCCAGCAAGGCTGCGAGCAAAAACGCCAGAGCAAGGAACAGGGTCGTGCGACTGCTCATATCCGCCTCCGTGCGAGTTGACCCGTGCTAGCAAAAAGGAACTATTTCGCTATTGCACGGTAGCGCAGCGCTCATCAATCGCCATGAGCGGCGGTCGGATTTTTTTTCGACTCACATTCATCTGCTTGCAAAACAGGCAGTTAGCCCACCCGAATGGGATTCAAACTTTAGTGCTAATACCTTCTTACATTTGCAGGCTGCGTCAGCTTGGCAATCCTGTGATGGCAAATGGACGTTATTCCGCCACGTCCTGACAGCAGCGCCGTGGGCGCAGGGAGCGATGCCATGCAATTGCAGCAGATCCTTCTACACTTGAAAAACTTCATCCGCCGCGAGGACGGTGCGTCGGGTATCGAATATGCGCTGATCGCCGCGATGGTCGCGGTGGTGCTGGTGCCGCTCGTACCGACCATCTCGACCAAGATCACAGCCCTGTTCACCTCCATCTCAGGAGCCCTGTGAGCGTGATCGACGCCTTGCGACCTTCTCTACGGCAACCAGGAGTCCATCATGCCGAACGCTTCCTCACGCCAGCAGATTCTCTTGGTGGACGACGAGGAAGACGCCTTGCTGGAGCTGGCTGAGCTGCTGGAAAACGAGGGTTTCACCTGTCACACCGCAACCTCGGTGAAAGTCGCGTTGCAGCAGCTCACCCGCTACCCCGACGTGGGCCTGGTCATCACTGACCTGCGCATGCCCGAAGAGAGCGGCATCGCCTTGATCCAGCGTCTGCGCGATCACACCGCGCGCCAGCACCTGCCGGTGATCGTCATGTCCGGGCATGCCGACCTCAACGACGTCAGCGACCTGCTGCGCCTGCAAGTGCTCGACCTGTTCCGCAAGCCGATCTACTACGCCCGCTTGCTGGAAACGCTGGACAACCTGTTCCCCAAGGTCACGGTACAGGCGCTCAGGCGCTGAGCGGCGCCAGGCACGGCCTCACTCGCCCACCTGAAATTCCACCCGCGCCGTCTCGCCGCTCTCGTCCAGGGCACTGAGCTCCATGCGCCCGCGCTGCTCCAGGTGCAGGGCCAGGCTGTCCTGACCCTCGGTCTCGCCCAGCGGCGTGCCATTGAGGAACCACCAGCGCCGCCCTGCTCCACCCAAGGCCGACACTTGCACCTGCAAGGGCTCGTGACTGGTCAACGGTCGGCGCAAGTGATCGCCGCCGCGTACGCCAACGATCGACAACGGCGGCGCGCTGGGCGGTACTTGCGGCGGGCAGTTGGGGTCGATCGCCGGCAGTCGCGCGCTGCGCCGCTCCACACGCGGCAACCAAGGCTCCAGCGGCGCCGGCCACAGGGCGATGTCCTGCGCCTGCGCACCGGTACAACGGGCATCGACGCGCAGGCCGCGCTCATTGACCCAGACCGTTTCGCGCAGGCCCAGGCCCAACGGCTGGTCGGCCGCCTGCAAGGTCGGCGGCGTGGTGCCGTCGAGGGTCCAGGCGAAGCGCTGGCGGCGGCACTGCGGATCCTGGCGCTTCATCGGCTGCCCCAGCGGCCAGCAGATCGCGGCCACCCCGACACTGGCGGGCACGTTCTCCACCGGCATCGCGATACCGCGCTGGCGGTCGCGGTTGCTCAGCAGGTCGTGCACCTGCAGCATCAACGGCGCCGCCGACGCCAGGCCGAACTGGCCCGGCACCGGCGTGCCATCGGGACGGCCGATCCACACACCGATCAGGTAGCGCGGGCCGACGCCAATCGACCAGGCGTCGCGAAAGCCATAGCTGGTGCCAGTCTTCCAGGCCAGTTGCGGGCGCTGCACCAGTTCGGCATGCGGATCGCGGTCCGGGCGCGCCTGACCACTGAGGATGCGCCGCACGATCCAGGCCGCGCCTGGCGACAGCAGCGGCCGTTCCAACAGCGGGTCCTGCGGTTGCAGGCGGATCCGTGCACTGCGGCCCTGACGGGCCAGCGCGGCGTAGCCACCGACCAAGTCCTCCAGGCGACTGCCCGCACCGCCGAGAATCAGCGACAGGTTCGGCTCGGCCAAGGGCGGCAGCACCAACGGCACGCCGCCAATGCGCAGCTTCGCGGCGAAGCGCTTGGGCCCATAGGCCTCGAGCAACTGCACGGCCGGCAGGTTGAGCGACAGCGCCAGCGCCGAGCTGGCCGACACCGGCCCGCTGAAGCCCATGGAAAAGTTGCCGGGTCGATAGTCGCCGTAGCGTCGCGGCACGTCTTGCAACAGCGATTCGGAATGGATCAGGCCGTCGTCCATGGCCAGGCCATAGAGGAAGGGCTTGAGGGTGGAGCCGGGTGAGCGCAAGGCGTGGACCATGTCGACGTGACCGAAGCGCCGCTCGTCGCTCAGGTCGATGGAGCCGAGGTAGGCGCGCACCGCCATGGTCTGCGCCTCGACCACCAGTATCGCCGCCGAGGTGCGCTCGGGCAGACGCGCGCGCCAGCCCAGCAGCAGGTCTTCGAGGCGGCGTTGCAGGGTGGCGTCGAGGGTGGTGCGGATCAGCGGCGGGCTGTCTGGCGTGTTCAGCCGCCGCGCCAGCAACGGCGCCAGGGCCGGTTCCTGACGCGGCGCCAGCAGCAGCGGTTCCTCACGCGCCTCGGCGATGCGCTGCGCAGGCCACACCTGATAGTCGGCCAGGCGTTGCAGCACTTTGTCGCGGGCCTGCTGGGCACGCGCGGGATGGCGGTCCGGGCGCAGGCGGCTGGGCGCTTGCGGCAGCACCGCCAAGAGCGCGGCCTCGGCGGGCGTCAGGTGCTTGGGCGATTTGCCCAGGTAGGCCCAACTGGCGGCAGCGACGCCTTGCAAGGTGCCACCGAACGGCGCCCGGTCCAGATAGATCTGCAGGATCTCGCGCTTGGACAGGTGCCACTCCAACTGCGCCGTGCGCCAGAGCTGGCGCAGCTTGCCGGGCAACGTGCGGTCGTGCGGATCGAGCAGGCGAGCCACTTGCATCGACAGGGTGCTCCCCCCGGACACCACACGCCCGCCGCGCAGGTTCAGCCAGGCGGCGCGGGCCAGGGCCAGCGGGTTGACCCCCGGATGGTCGTAGAACCAACGGTCCTCGTAGGTCAGCAGCGCCTCCAGGTACAGCGGCGAGACCTCCTCGGGGCTGACCGGGTAACGCCACACACCGTCGCTGTCGGCGAAGCGCCACAGCGGCGTGCCGTCCTCGGCGAGCACCACCCGCGCCAGGTCGTCGCCCGGCATGGGCAGCGGCCACAGACGGTCGGCCAGCCACAGCAGGGCGGCCATCAGCAGGCTGGCGATCAGCATCGCGCGCAGCACCTTGCCCGCGCGAGTGTGCCCGCGCACTATGCGTGCGCCTGGCATCGGGAACCGACGCGCTCGGGCGATGGCCAAAGGCTGGGAACGATCATCAGGAAGCAGCTATGCATGTAGAAGGGTTTTTCGAGTGGCTGGGCCAGGCGCTGGGCGCGGTGATCAAATTCATCGTCGATCTCATGAGTGGCCTGTTCAACCTGCTGGCCAATGCCGGCGGCAATTTCATCGACGGTCTCTCGCGCACCTTGGGGATGGACACTTCGCTGGTCAGCATCCTGGCCCTGGTGGTCGGGCTGATGCTGCTGTATTCGGCGATCCGTGCATTCCTGCGGGCGTCGATCGTGATGGGCATCATTTGGCTGGTGCTGGGGCTGTGGGTGTTGAGCTGGATCATTCATTGAGAGGGCATGCCATTCATCCGCGAGGGCATCGGCAATGCCGATGTTCGCGGATGAACCACAGCGCCTACAGCGCGGCCTGACGATACTGCGCAGGTCTCAACGACCGCGCACCACCAGCTCGCCCTGGCTCTCACCCACCGCCTGCAGGTTAGGCCGGTACATCGACTCCACCTGCGGTGGCGGGATGCGGTAGCTGCCCGGCGTCACCGCCCGCGCCAGATACAGCAGGTGAGTGGTGCCGTAGCCGTCGAGCTTGAGCGCTGCGACATAGCGATCGTCGCGGTACTCCTGGTGCACCACGCTGGCGTTCTGCATCGACTCGCGCCATTCCTTCACCGCGCTGCTGGCGTTGTCCAGGCTGGCGGCGCTCTGCGCCAGGTTCTGGTTTTCCAGCTCCAGGCCCGCCGGCAGCAGGTCCACCACCAGCGCATCCGGCACCGACTCCTGGGCCTTGAGCGCCAGGTGCACCAGCACCAGGTCGCCACTGCGCAGGTTGCGCAGGTCGACATTCTGGCCGTTCATGCCCAGGTACTCGCGGCGGATCTGCAGACCGTTGCTGCTGGGTGCAGGCGCTTGACGCGGGTAACCGGACAGCGTCAGTTGCTGGTACAGCGTGTCGCTGCTCTGGTTCTGCACGGTCAGCGGCGAGGCCAGCAACGGGCCGTCGAGCAGCATGCCCGAGTCGGCGTTGTCGAACTCGCGCACTTCTCCGGCGCTGTCCAGGCGCGCTTGCCACTTGCCTTCCGGCTTGCCCAGCAGCCCGCGACCGGCGAGGAACAGCGCGTTGCGCTCCTGGGTCGACAACCAGCGGTTGGCGGCCAGTTCGTCGGACAGCGCGAACAGGCGCTGGTCGACCTGATCGGTCGCCAGGTTGTTCTCTTGCAACAAGGCGAGGATCAACGCCTGGTCGCGTACAGCACTGCCGTAGTCGGCCAGCCAGCCCTTGCCGCGACCGATGGCCAGGCCCGCCTGCAAGGCTTGCTGGGCACGCGGTTTGTCGCCCATCTTGTCCAGCGCCACCGCCAGTTGCACCAGTGGCAGACCGGAGCGGGCATCGCTGCGGCGCTCGAACAGGCTGCGCAACGCACCCAAGGGTGCCTGCTGGCTGCGCGCCAGGACCAGACCGGCATAGGCCTGCACGGCGAAGCGGGTGTGCTCGGCGTTCTGGCTGTAGTCGACTTCGATCAGGTTGCGTTCCTGCAAGTAACGCAGCAGACGCTCATTGGCCTTCTTCAACGCCTCGGCGGGTACGCTGTAGCCCTGCTCGCGGGCGCGCAAGAGGAAGTCGGTGACGTACGCCGTCAGCCAGTACTCCTCCTCGCTGTCCGAACTCCACAGACCGAAGCTGCCGTTGTAGCGCTGCATGCCGAGCAGGTGCTCGATGCCCATCTCGATCTTGCGCTTGCGCACATCGGCCGGCTCGCCCTTGATGCCCAGGCGCTTGAGGCTGTCGGCATCGGCGTAGAGCGAGGGGTACAAGCCGCTGGTGGTCTGCTCCAGGCAGCCATAGGGATAGGCTTCGAGGGCACGGATCTGCTCGGCAAGGTTCAGCGGCGGACGGCTGGACAGCGCCAGGGTCGCCTCCAGGCCCGACGACTCGAACTGGGCCAGGTCGTTGTCCGGCAGGGTCCAGGGCTGGTCCTTCAAGGCCACGCGGTAGTGCTTGAGCATCGCCGGATAGGCCGGACGCACGCCCAGGGTCCATTCGCGCTCGAAGCCCTGGGCGTTTTCGCCCGGCAACTGCAGACCGTTGACGCGCACCTGCACCTTGCCCTGGCCCAGGCCGCCACGGGCCTGCACCGGGATCATCAGCGTGGTGCGCTGGCCTTCGGCAAGGCTCAGGCTCTGTTGCGCAGGGCCGGTGAGGTCGAGCTGGCCGTCGGTGCTGACCTGCACGTCGAGCTGCTGGGCACGTCCGGACAGGTTGGCCAGGTCCAGCGCCAGGCGGGTCTGGTCGCCGCCGGCCAGGAAGCGCGGCGCCGACAGCTCGGCGATCAGCGGCGCGGCCACCACCGTCTTGCCCTCGGCCATGCCGAAGTGCTCGTCGGTCCAGGCCTGCGCCATCAGGCGCAGCTCGCCGTTGAAGTCGGGGATGTCGACCGTGGCCAGACCTTCGCCCTTGTCGTCCAGGGTCACCGGCAGGCTCTGCTGGGCGACGATGGTGACCGTGGTATTCGGGCGCTTGCCGCCCTTGGCCATGGCGGCGTCACCGCCGAACGCCAGGCTGGCCAGACGGCCCTGACCGGCTTCGATCAACTGGCCATAGATGTCCAGTTGGTCAGCGCCGTAGGCCTTGCGGCCGAACAGGCTGGCGAAGGGGTCAGGGGTCTTGAAGTCGGTGATGTTGAGAATGCCCACGTCCACCGCAGAGAGCAGCACATGCACCTGCTTGGGCACGCTGCCATCGGCGTTGACGGCTTTTATCTTCACGCTCAGCGGCTGCTTGGGACGCATCTTCTCCGGCGCCTGCAAGCTGACCGCCAGCTTGCGCTCGGCGCGGTCGAGCGGCAGGTGCAGCACGCCGACGGCGCGCTTGGGCGTGGCGTTGGCCTTGCGCTCGCCAGGGCGGATGACCAAAGCGCTGACGTACAGGTCGTGGCGTGCCCACTTTTTGTCCAGCTCGACCTCGAAGGTCTTGCCCTCGGCCGGCACGTCGATTTCCTGCCACCACAGTGGTCCGTCGCTGGATTCGATCATCAGGTAGCCGCTGCCCGCGGCCGGCGGCGTGACGGTGATCTTGGCCGTGGCGCCGTCGGCGTAGGACGGCTTGTCCAGCGCCAGCTTGACCTGGTCGGGACGTACCGCGCCGCCTTCGGCGTTGTCCTGGGCGCGGTAGCCGGCCCAGAAGCGCTCGCTGGATACCAGGCCGGTCTGCGGGTCTTCGACTTCGACGCGGTACGGGCCCCACTCGACCGGGAAGGTCAGCTTGGCGGTGGAACCGGCCTTGACGCTGACGGTTTCCTCGCTCTGGGTGAGGAATTTCTCGTTGTAGTTGTAGCTCCAGCCGTCGTCCTGGGAGTAGTTCCAGTAATAGTCGCGGCGCTCGCGGATCAGCCGCACCTTGAGGTCGTCGGCGGCCAGTTTCTTGCCGTCGCGGTCGGCGACCAGCACTTCGAACTGCACCGGTGCGTCACTGTCGGTTTCCTCGCCGTCGAACAGACCGCGCAGGCCCGGCAGGCGCTCGGCCGGCCAGATCGGCTGCTCCAGACGGCGGGTGATCGGGCGACCACCGGACTCCTGCAAGCTGGCCTGTACGGTCAATTGCAGCGGCGAACGGGCCTCGGCCCAGCGGCTTTCGATGTTCAGCGTGGCCTTGCCGGCCTGGTCGAGGGTGACTTCGTCCAGCTCCAGGTCCTGGGTCAGTTCGTCTTCGGTCACCGAACCGAACTGATAGCCGGGCAGCGCCGGCACGGCCTCGCGCAGCGGGCGCAGGTAGGCCTGGCCGCTGAGGCGGTTGCCGGCAGCCGGCGCGCCGTAGAGGTAGCGGCCGTTGACCTGAATGCGGGCGGTCTCTTCGGGGCTCAGCGGTGTCTTGCTGCCCTTGAGCTCCAGCGCCAGGCGCTCGGGGAGGAAGTCCTCGACGAGGAACTCATAGACCTGCTGGCGTCCGCCGCCGAGGTCCAGCAACAGTTGCCAACGGCCGGTCGGCGCCTCGGTCGCCAACTGCAGTTGGTACTGGAACAGACCGTTCGAGTCGGCCTCCCAGACGAACTTGCGGCTGACCTGTTCGTCGGGACGGCGCACTTCGACCGTGATCGGCTGGGCCTTGACCGGCTTGCCGTCCTGATCGCGCAGCAGGCCATTGAGCAGCACGGTTTCACCCGGACGATAAAGGTCGCGCGGGCCGAAGATGAAGAATTGCAGGGGGTTGGCCTGCGGGCCGGTGATGTCGAACTCGGCCAGGTCCAGCGCGGCGGTGGTCAGGCGCAGCAACGTGGTGTGCACGCCCTGGGTGGCGATCAGGGTGTCGGCCTTGGCGGTGATCGGCAACTCCGCGTGGCCCTTGCCGTCGGTCTTGGCCTGGGCCAGCAGCTTGCCTTTCTCGTCGTGCAACTCCAGCGTTACGTCGCCCAGCGCCTTGCCCCCTTCCAGCGCCTGGGTGAAGACGTCCAGGCGATCACGGTAGCGGTGCGCGGACAGGCCGATGTCGCTGAGGGTGAACAGCGTGGCGGGCTGCGAATAGTCGTAGGTGCCCGAGGCACGCATCACCGCCAGGTACACGCCCGGTTCTTGCAGCGGTTTGATGCCGGCGATGGGCAGCAGCACGGTTTCGCGGGTGTTGCGCGCGGGATTGAGGTCGAAGCGGCCGCTGTAGACCAGCTCGGCCATCTGCAGGGTTTCCTTGGACTGGTAGGCATACAGGCTGCTGTTGCGGCCCCAGTTGGCGAGGAAGCTGGAGAGTTGCTCGGGCTTGACACGGAAGAACTCGACATCGACCTTGTCGACGTTCAGCGCGATCACCGGCAGGCCTTCGGCCAGGCGCGTGGGCAACAGCGAGCCGCGGCTGGCGAAGCCGACGGTGGGCTGCATGTCGCGGGTTTCCAGGCGGCTGACCGACTCGCTGGCCAGCGCCTTGCCGTTGACCGCCAGCAGGCCTTTATCCACCGTCAGCACCAGCTTGCGTTGCGGGTCCAGGTGGCGCAGGCGCAGCTCCATCTGGTTGTCGGAGAGTTCCCAGGCGCCGTCGAGCTTGCCCTTGACGGTGTCGACCAGGTGCACCTTGGCGGCGAAGTCCTGGTTGGCATCCAACGGCACCGAGAAGCTGATCGACAAGGCGCTGGCGCCGTCGACCTGGACTTCGGAGACATCCAGCACCGCCAGTTCGCGATCAGCGTAGCGCTTGGCCAGCACTGCCGGGTCCTCACGCTTGGCCGCGCGGGGTTCGGCCGGAGCGGTCGCTGCCGGCTTCTCGGCTGGCACCGGGGTGTCCTTGGAAGAGGAATCACAGGCACTGAGCAAGGCCAGCGCGCACGCCAGCAACAATCCTTTGTTGAACATGGAAAGGGAACTCTTCGGCAGCGGGGTGATGAGGGCAGCAACTATAGCGCAACGTCGAGGCGTTGACCTCTCGACAAGTGGCAAGTGAGACCGCGGTCGCACGATTGGGTTGCCGGGCCGCTACAATGCGCCGGCCATACACCCAGGCGCCGCCAAGGCCCCACAGATCCGGGAATCCCCATGTCGCAGTTGTCCACCGCCTGGCAGCACCGCCCGACCCACCGCAAGGTCTGGGCCCTGGCCGCGCCGATGATCCTGTCGAACGTTTCGGTGCCGCTGGTGGCGCTGGTCGACAGCACGGTCGTCGGCCACCTGCCCCACGCCCACCAGTTGGGCGCGGTCGCCGTCGGCGCCACGCTGTTCACCTTCATGGTCGGCCTGATGGGCTTTCTGCGCATGGGCTCGACCGGCTTCGCCGCCCAGGCCGCCGGGCGCGCCGACGGTGCCGCGCTGCGCCAGGTGCTGGCGCAGGGGTTACTGCTGGCGTTGGCGCTGGCGTTGATGGTCGGCCTGCTCGCCCTGCCCTTCAGCCAGTTGGCGCTGCACGCGATGCAGCCCAGCCAAGCGCTGGGCAGCGCCACCGAGACGTTCTTCCATACGCGCCTGCTCGGCCTGCCGGCGGCGCTGGCCAGCTACGCCCTGGTCGGCTGGTTCCTCGGCACCCAGAACGCGCGGGCGCCGCTGGCGATCCTGTTGACCACCAACTTGCTGAACATCGCCTTGAACCTGTGGTTCGTGCTCGGCCTGGACTGGGGCGTGCTGGGCTCGGCACGGGCCTCGGTGATCGCCGAATGGAGCGCCGCCCTGCTCGGCCTGGCGCTGACCCGGCCCGCGCTGCGCGCGCATCCCGGACGGATCGTCTGGTCGGCGCTCACCCGCTGGCAGGCGTGGCGACCGCTGCTGTCGGTCAATCGCGATATCTTCCTGCGCAGCCTGGCGCTGCAACTGGTGTTCCTGCTGATCGCCGTGCAGGGCGCGCGCCTGGGCGAGGCGACGGTGGCCGCCAATGCCCTGCTGCTCAATGGTCTGCTCCTGACCGCCTATGCCCTCGACGGCCTGGCGCATGCCGTGGAAGCCCTGTGCGGCCACGCCATCGGCGCGCGCGAGCGCGACACCTTGCGCCGCTCGTTGGTGGTGGCCTGCGGCTGGTCGCTGATCGTCAGCCTGCTGTTCGCCGCGGCGTTCCTGCTGGGCGGGCACCTGTTCATCGACCTGCAGACCAACATCGCCAGCGTGCGCGCAGCCGCTTACCCGTACCTGCCGTACCTGGCCCTGTTGCCGCTGGTGGCGGTGTGGAGTTACCTGCTCGACGGCCTGTTCATCGGCGCCACACGTGCCCGCGAGATGCGCAATGCGATGCTGGTATCGGTCGCGATCGCCCTGCCCGTGGCATTCGCCCTGCGCGGGCTCGGCAACCACGGGTTGTGGTTGGCGTTTCTCGGGTTCATGGGGTTGCGCGCGGTGACATTGGGGTGGGTGGGGTGGAGGTTGCAACGGCAACGGGGATGGGTTGGCTGATGCTGGACCCGCTGCACAGATCTTTGGCGGTACAAGGCTGCAACTGCAGTCCACAACTCGACTGGCGAGCTGTGCCAGCAACCTAGCGCGCACAACGGCTCCGAGACATAGATAGAACGGCTTCGGACCGGGAAGGGGCTGCACCGCAGCCCCACCTCACCTAGGCAATCAGGACGACAGATAAGACGAGCGAGTCAGCCCCAGACGCAAGGCGTCGAGGAACTGGGTGCGCTCACGTGCGCTGATCTTGGCGCTGGCCACCTTGTCGCGGTAATGGGTCATCAACTCCTCCGGCGACAGGTGCACGTAGCGCAGCATGTCTTCGATGGTGTCGTGGGTCTCGATACCGGCGTGGTACACGCTGCCGTCGGCGTTCTGGTAGATGTTCACCGAATCGGTGTCGCCGAACAGGTTGTGCATGTCACCGAGGATCTCCTGGTAAGCGCCGACCAGGAACACGCCCAGCAGATAGTCTTCGCCTTCCTTGACCGCGTGCACCGGCATGCTGGTCTCGATGCTCTGCTCGTCAACGTACTGGTTGATCTTGCCGTCGGAGTCGCAGGTCAGGTCCTGCAGCACCGCACGGCGCATCGGCTCTTCGTCCAGGCGGTGCAGCGGAATGATCGGCAGGACCTGGCCGATGGCCCAGGTGTCGGGCAGGCTCTGGAACACCGAGAAGTTGCAGATGTACTTGTCGGCCAGCTTGTCGTTGAGTTCGTCCAGCACCTGGCGGTGCGAACGCTGGCGCGCCTTGAGCGAGTTGTGCAGGCGCCGGCACACGGCGAAGTAGCACTGCTCGGCCAGGGCTTTCTCGGCCAGGGTGAGCTTGCCGTCGGCGTACTGCGCCGCCACGTCGCCCATGTAGTGCGTGGCACGCCAGTAGGTCTCGGTGACCATCTCGATGTCGGTCGGACCGAGCAGGTCCACCAGCCACTGCACGGTCTCGGGCAGCGCGGCCTTGTTCTCGATGGTCGGCACTTCGTCGTTGTGGCTCTCCACGTCGGTGACCTGGATCACCAGCATGGCGTGGTGCGCAGTCAGCGAGCGGCCGCTCTCGGAGAAGATGTGCGGATGCGGCAGGCCCTGCGCGTCACAGAACTCCTTGAGCATGCCCACCACCACGCCGGCGTAGTCGTCCATGTCGTAGTTGATCGAGCTGGCGTTGCGCGAGTGGGTGCCGTCATAGTCGACGCCCAGGCCGCCGCCCACGTCGATGTGATCGACCGGCAAGCCCAAC
The DNA here is from genome assembly GCF_047039205.1 of Pseudomonas sp. SC11. Classification (NCBI taxonomy): domain Bacteria; kingdom Pseudomonadati; phylum Pseudomonadota; class Gammaproteobacteria; order Pseudomonadales; family Pseudomonadaceae; genus Pseudomonas; species Pseudomonas sp. SC11. The sequence goes on from NZ_CP178183.1 coordinate 4,807,226, forward strand.
CCACGCAGTTCGCCGTAGTAACGGATCGCTTCCTTGAAGCCGTGCTGGTAGTCGGCCAGGTTGGCGATCTGCGAGCCCATGTGGAAGTGCAGCAGGCGAATGCCCTGATCCAGCCCCGCCTCGCGGAAGCGCGCCACCACCGACAGCAACTGCGCCGCCGACAGCCCGAACTTGGACTTCTCCCCGCCGGTGTCGGCCCACTTGCTCGACGCCAGCGACGACAGGCGCACGCGCAGCCCCACCTGCGGCTTGACCTTGAGCTCGGCGGCTTCCTCGATCACCAGGGCGACCTCGGACTCCTTCTCGATGACGATGAACACGTTGTGGCCCAGCTTCTGGCCCATCAGCGCCAGTCGGATGAACTCGCGGTCCTTGTAGCCGTTGCAGACGATGGTGCCGCCCTTGGGCGCCAGCGCCAGCACCGCCAACAGCTCAGGCTTGGAGCCGGCTTCGAGGCCGATCGAGACGTTCTGGGTGGCGATGATGTTCTCCACCACCGCTTCCTGCTGGTTGACCTTGATCGGGTACAGCGCGGTGTACTGGCTCTGGTATTCCAGGCGCGCGATGTTGGCGTCGAAGGCACCGGTCAACTGGCGCACGCGGTCCTGCAGGATGTCCGGGAAACGCACCAGCAGCGGCAGCGACAGGCCGCTCTGACGCAGCTCCTCGACCTGTTCGAAGAGGTCGATCGGCGAGCTGTCCGGGCCGTTGGGGCGCACTTCGACGCGCCCGGCATCATTGATGGCGAAATAGCCAGCACCCCAGTGGCGGATCCCGTAAACACTGCGGCTGTCGGCCACGGTCCATTGGCTGCCATCGTCTTTGCGTGTGCGTCGTACGGACATTCAAGTCCCCTGTCGATAAGTTCTGGACACTGCCCCGCCTGGGAGGCGCGCGCAGTATGAAAGCTGAAGATGACGATTCGTCCGTCTGCGGCGGTAGACCCTGACCGCAGGAACGAGTTTAGAAAGCCACGGGCGAAAAATCCTCGTCGCGGGGTCAGCCGCCGGACTTCTTCGCCTTGAAACCCTGCTTGAGCAATTCGCCGAGCAGCAGTTCGACATGATCGCCCTGGATCTCGATGACGCCGTCTTTCAGGGCGCCACCGGTGCCGCAGCGACGCTTGAGGGTGCTGGCCAGTTCCTTGAGCTGATCGAGCGGCAGCGGCACGCCGCTGATGGTGGTGACGGTCTTGCCGCCACGCCCTTTGCTTTCGCGGCGCACGCGGGCGATGCCATCGCCTTCGGGCACGGCCTGCTGCTTGCAGACACAGGCATCCACCGGCTGGCTGCAGTCGGGGCAATGCCGACCGGCGTCGGTGGAAAACACGAGACCGCCGAGGGCGGAAAAGGAAGAAGCTTTCTTGGCCACTTTTGTTCCTCTTGCTGAGGACAAAAACTGGTCGGCTCGCAGCATCGCTGGACCGACCGCGAAGCCCCACTCTGGCAGGGGCGGCGCTACTGTCGCAGATGCGGCGACAGCCCGAAAAGGGCGCGCAGTGTAACGGTAAATCGATGGCTTGCTAAGTAGCGGATTGCGGCATTTTCCACGCGTTATGCGACGCGCTGTTCAGGGGGCGGACGCCCCGCGCTGCCGACACCAGCGCTGTCACGAACTGGCCTTGAACCGCTGCAACGCCACCAGCGAATCCGGGCAGTAATCCTTCACTCGGCTTTCGGCCTCGGCCTGGGCCACGCTGATAAAGCGCGCCTCCATCACCTCTTCAGGCTGCAAGCGCAACGGCGCATCGGACACGGCCGAGTACACCGCGCACCACAGCCGGTTGCCCGGCTGGTCGAAATAGAACTTCTCATGGAAGCGCAACGGCACATCCGCGATGCCCAATTCCTCACCAAGCTCTCGCGCTGCCGAGGCGTCGTAGCTTTCGCCCGCCCCCACCATGCCGCCGGCCGCTACATCCCAGAAACCGGGATACAGCGCTTTGCTCAAGGTGCGCCGGTGCACGCACAGCTCGCCTCGGCTATTGAACAGCAGGATGAAGGTGCAGCGACCGATCAGCCCGCGCTCGCGCAACTCGGCCCGGGGCAGCGCGCCCAAGCAGCGATCCTGGGCATCGACCCAGGCCACCGACTCGGCGTCCGAAGCCGCACGGTGTGCGGCTTCGCCAGGGCTCAGGGTCATCCTTGCGAGAGCAACTGGCGCAGGTCGATCACGGCGGCGTTGGCCCGGGAAATGTAGTTGGCCATCACCAGCGAGTGGTTGGCCCACATGCCGAAGCCGCTGCCGTTGAGCACCATCGGGCTCCACAGCGGTTCCTGCGACGCTTCCAGCTCGCGGATGATCTGCCGCACGCTGACCGTCGCGTTCTTCTTCGCCAGTACGTCGGCGAAGTCCACCTCAATGGCGCGCAGCAGGTGCGACAGGGCCCAGGCCTGGCCACGGGCTTCATAGAACACGTTGTCGATCTGCAGCCATGGCGTCTCGACGATTTCCTCGTCGACCTGCGGCGCTTGGCCGGCCTGCACGGTTTCGGTCTTCAGGTTGCTGTTGAGCTTGACCCGGCCGACGCTGGCCGACAGACGCTGGGACAGCGAACCCAGGCGCGTGGCCACGTCGCCCAGCCAGTTGTTGAGGTTGTCGGCACGGGTGTAGAAGATCGCGCCCTTGTCGCCAGCGGCCAGGCGCGCCTGGTAGCGGCTGAGCGACTTGATGCCTTCCTCGAACTCCGATTCGCTGGACGGCAGGATCCAGCTCTTGTAGTCGAAGTTGAAGCGCGGTTCGGCCTTGGCCAGGTCGGCGTCTTCGGTGGATTGCGATTGCGAACGGGCGAAGTCCTTGCGCAGCGCGCGCGACAGGTCACGTACCTGGACCAGCACGCCGTATTCCCAACTCGGCATGTTGTCCATCCACAGGCCTGGCGGGAAGCGGTCGTTGGCGATGTAGCCACCGGGCTTGTCGAGCAGCGTGGCCGCGACGGTCTTCAGGGTTTCGGTGGTGGTGTAGCCGATCACCATCTGCTGGCCGTTGCGCTGGGCAGCGGCCTGGGCATTCTGCTGCACCGGGAACAGGGCCGGTTCCTGGCTCCAGTACCAGCCAAGACCGATGCACACCACCAGGTACACACCGATCAGGATAAGCAGGGCGCGGCTCCAGAGGCCGCCGAAGTAGCTACGGGTGGCGGCGCCACGGCCGTCGGCGCGCTCGCGCCGCTCGGCCTTGGCCTCGCGGTTTTTCCAGTCCAGCATGGCGTTGTCCTTAATCAAACATGAGGGTTCAGGGGCTTGGACCACAGGCCCGTGCCAGGGTGCCACGGCAAGCCTGCACCTGGGCACTATAAAGCAGACGCCGCCATGCGCATAAGCGACCCACGAGTCGCAAACTGAATGGACGGGCGTGAACGCTTTGTTGATCCGAGGCACTCACGGGTCGGACGAGAGCTGCTAGCATAGAGCCATCATTGAACCTGCATACCTCTTTCCAACAAGCAGACAGGACATGACCGGACACGCCGAGCCCAGCCACGAGCGCTTGCGTCAACACTTCGCCCAGCGGGTCATCCACCAGGCTCGACAGATGCTGGAGACCTGGCAACGCCTGCAACGCGGCGAATGGTCGAGGGCCGGACTGGGCGAGCTGAGCGATGCCAACCTGCGCCTGCAGCGCTACGCCGAGCGCTTCGAGCAGGCCGAACACATCGGCCTGGCGCAGGCCATCGGTCAGACCCTGGAGGCCATCGAAGCCAACAGCGCGCGCCTCAACTCGCAACTGATCGGTGAGCTCAACCGCCTGATGCAGCGCCTCTCGCGCACGGGCCTGCGCCAGGGCGACCAGCTTGACAGCGTGCACTTGCCGGCCGTGCGCAAGCCCGTGCATATCCTGCTGCAGGACGCCGAGCGCGCCGAGCGCCTGGCCCAGCAACTGGCGTTCTTCGGCCTGAGCGCACAAGCCCTGGACAGCGGCGAGGCCTTGCGCGCGGCGCTGAGCGAGCACCTGCCGGCGGCGATCGTCATGGACGTGGATTTCGCCGGACCCGGCGCCGGCCTGCGCCTGGCGGCCGACGCCCAACTCGGTCTGCAAACGCCCATCCCACTGTTGTTCTTCAGCCTGCACGAAGCCGACACCCCCACGCGCCTGGCAGCGGTGCGGGCTGGCGGCCAGGAGTTCCTCACCGGCACCCTGGAAGCGTCGAGCCTGCTGGAGAAAGTCGAACTGCTCACCAGCGCCACCCAGTACGAGCCGTTCCGCGTGCTGGTCATCGACGACTCGCGGGCCCAGGCGCTGAACACCGAGCGCCTGCTCAACGGCGCCGGCATCATCACTCGCACCCTCACCGAGCCGATGCGCGCCATGGCCGAACTGGCGGACTTTCAGCCCGACCTGATCATCCTGGATATGTACATGCCCGACTGTACCGGCGTGGAACTGGCCAAGGTGATCCGCCACAACGACCGCTACGTCAGCGTGCCGATCATCTACCTGTCGGCCGAAGACGACCTGGACAAGCAGCTCGAGGCCATGAGCGAGGGCGGCGACGACTTTCTCACCAAGCCGATCCGCGCCCGCCACCTGATCACCACCGTGCGCAACCGCGCCGCCCGCGCCCGCCACCTCAAGGCGCGCATGGTCCGTGACAGCCTGACCGGGCTGTACAACCACACCCACATCCTGCAACTGCTCGAAGATTGCAGCTTCCGCGCCCGCCGCGAGCAACGGCCGCTGAGCTTCGCCATGCTCGACATCGACCACTTCAAGAAGATCAACGATCGCCATGGCCATCCCATGGGTGACCGCGTGATCAAGAGCCTGGCGTTGTTTCTCAAGCAGCGCCTGCGCAAGACCGATTTCATCGGCCGCTACGGCGGCGAGGAATTCGCCATCGTGATGCCTGACACCGGGCTGGATGCCGCGCACAAGGTGCTCGACCAGATCCGCCAGCGCTTCGCCGAAATCCACTACCCCGCCCAGCCTCAGGACCTGCAATGCACCTTCAGTGCCGGTGTGGTGCAGCTCGACGAGGCGCTCGATGCCCTGAGCATGGCCAGTGCTGCGGACGAGGCGCTGTACCGGGCCAAGCATGCCGGGCGCAATTGCGTGATGCGGGTCGAGCCGTAAGCGCCCACGGCGTTTCCTGCACAGCCACCAGCCAGGACGCCTGCCATACCAGCAATGTGCCACTTTTTTATGGCGCCAAGCCTCCGGCGTCATCACGGCGTCACAAAATCGCAATAACTTCAGCCACCTACCTCACCATTGCCCAGGAAGTTAGCGGCTATGCGCCTGAAGTGGCTGACCAATTTCAACACCCTTTTGCTGGTGGCCGTGTGCTTTGCCCTGGGCGCGACCCTGTGGTGGTCGCAGCGCGCACTGGAGCGCCCCTACCAACTGATGGAGCGCTACCTGAGCCTGTCTCAGCAGTTCCAGAACCAGGCCGCCGACAACATCCAGGCCTACCTGGCCAGTGGCGACGCCCTGCGCCATGCCGCCGCCACGGAGGCCACCCGGCACCTGCACGAGGCGCTGGCCCAGTGGCCGGAGGATCTGGCCGCGCAACTGCGGCCCAGCCTCGACGGCCTGCAGGCGTTCACCGCCAACGAACTGTTGGCCGCCGGCAAACTGGCCGGCGACCCGCAAGCCCTGCTGCTGCAAGCCGAGCGCGAGCTGGGGGCCAACTTCGAACAACTGGCCGGCTACGCCCGTGACAGCGGCAGCGCCGAGGCGCCGCGCTACCTGACGCCCCTGCTGGACGCCTCGCTGCACCTGGGCCGCCTGGCGCTGGCCCGCGACAAACTGGTCAGCAGCGGTCGCGCCGAGCTGGCCGACGAGGTGGAACGCGAGCTGCAGCAGATCCGCGCCCAGGCCCAGCTCATCGACGCCCTGCCGCTGCTGGGGGTGACCCGCGCCGCCGAGTCCGGCGCCGACGACTTCGCCGCGATGATGGGCCTGCAAAGCCAAGCCAACGAACGCCAGGAAGATGTCGCCGTCGGCCTCAAGCGCGAACTGCAAAGCCTGCTCGGCCGTTACCCCGCCGAGCTGCAGCGCACCCGCGAACAGATCGAGCGCCGCGCCGCGCTGGCCGCCAGTACCCGCGAACGTATCGATGCCGTGCAGCAGGCCATCGCCGCACTGGAGCCGCAGGTGCGTGGCCAGCACGCGAAGATCGCCGCCGAAGTGCGGCTCACCCAGGGCGTGATGATCGGCCTGATCCTGCTGATCGCACTGCTCATCGACACCCTGCAACGGCGCCTCACCCGCACCCTCACCAGCCTGGCACCGGCCCTGTCGCGCTGGGCCGAAGGCGACTTCGGCCAACCCGTGGAGCTGGGCCGTACCAACCTCGAACTGCACGAGATCCAGGCCTCGCTGAACCGTCTGCGCCAGTACCTGGTGACGCTGGTGGGCACCTTGCGCGACAACGCCGAACAGGTCGCCGGCAGCAGCCATGCCCTGGCCGGCATGAGCACGGCGCTGCACGACGGTGCCGAACGCCAGGCCGGCGACACCGCGCAGATCCGCGACGCCCTGGGCGAACTGGAAGCGACCATCCAGCAGGTGGCCGGCGACGCCAGCGCAGCCGCCGACGCCAGCCGTGACGCCGGTCGCGCCGTGGAGCACGGCCAGGCGGTGATCGGCGACAGCCTGTCGGGGCTGCGTGCGCTGGTCGACGAGGTGCAGGGCAATGCTCAGCTGATCGAGCAACTGGCGGCCGAGTCGGCGACCATTGGCGGCGTGCTGACGGTGATCCGCGCCATCGCCGAGCAGACCAACCTGCTGGCGCTCAATGCCGCCATCGAGGCGGCCCGTGCCGGGGAGATGGGCCGCGGCTTCGCCGTGGTGGCCGACGAGGTGCGCTCGCTGGCCCAGCGCACCACCGGCGCCACCGGCGAAATCCAGGTGCTGATCGACCGCCTGCAACAGGCCGCGCGCGAATCGGTCAGCGGCATGCGCACCCAGCTCGAACATGCCGAGGCCACCGCCAGCCAGGCGCAGATGGCCGACGGTGCGCTGGACGAGATCGTCAGCGCCATTCGCACCATCGCCGACACGGCGGTGCGCATCGCCGATGTGACCGCCCAGCAGAGCGGCGCGGTGAGCGAGATCCGTGACCACAGCGAGCGTATCCATGCATTGGGCGAAGACAACCTGCAGCGTATCGGCGAAGGTCGCCAGCAGAGCGAGCAACTGCTGCAGCTCGGCGGCGAACTGAACCAGGCGGTCGGCGCGTTTCGCGTGTAAGCGCCCTGGGGTGCGGCGCTTCGCCGCCGCGCCCAGCCCGATCGCCCCCAGCCGCTGCCAACTCCGCTATCATGCCGGCCACGTTCCACCTCGCGAGTCCGCCATGCGCCGCTTGTTTTTCCTGCTGTTCCTGCTGCTGGCCGGCCCCAGCTTCGCCTCGGGCCTGCTCGACAACCGCCCCAGCGCCACCCTGGGCGCCGCCTCGCTGTCCAACAGCGCCGACTTCCTGCCGGTCCACGAAGCCTTCAAGCTGGAACTGCTCCAGGCCGATGCGCAGTCGATCAAGTTGCGCTTCGTCGCCACCGAGGGCTACTACCTCTATCGTCACCGCTTCCAGGTGCGCAGCGAGCCAGGCGACATCGCCCTGGGCAGCCCGCGCATTCCCCAGGGGGAAGCCAAGCACGACGAGTTCTTCGGCGACGTCGAGGTGTACCACGGCATCGTCGACATCGAGGTGCCGCGCACCGACCCACGCGCCTTCACCTTGCTGGTGGGTTATCAAGGCTGCGCCGACAAAGGCCTGTGCTATCCCCCGGAAACCGCGCGCCTGAGCATTCCGGGAGAGGGCGCTGCGAACGCCGCCAGTGCCACCGAACGGCTCGATTGGCAGGCGCTGCTGCTGTTCTTCCTCGCCGGCCTCGGCCTGACCTTCACCCCCTGCGTGCTGCCGATGCTGCCGATTTTGTCCGGCGTGGTGCTGCGCGGCCAGGTGGGCGGTTGGCGCGGCTTGAGCCTGTCGCTGGCCTACGTGCTGCCGATGGCCGCCAGCTTCGCCGGACTCGGCGCGTTGATGGGGCTGTTCGGCGCCAGCCTGAACCTGCAGGCACGCCTGCAATCGGCCTGGGTGCTGGTGCCCTTTGCGTTGTTTTTCGCGGTGTTCGCCCTGGCCATGTTCGGTCTGTTCGAACTCAAGTTGCCGTACGCCCTGAGCCAGCGCCTGGACCGGGTGGCACGCGGCACGCGCGGCGGATCACTGCTGGGCGCTGCGGTGCTCGGGGTGCTCTCCAGCCTGCTGGTCTCGCCCTGCGTGTCGGCGCCGTTGGCGGGCGCCCTGCTGTACATCAGCGCCAGCGGCGATGCCGTCGGCGGCGCGCTGAAACTGTTCGCCCTGGGCCTGGGCATGGGCGCACCGCTGCTGCTGGTGGCGACCGGCGGCGCGGCCTGGCTGCCCAGGAGCGGGCCATGGCTGAACAGCGTGAAGAACGTCATCGGCGTGCTGTTGCTGGGCGTGGCCATCGGCCTGCTCAGCCGCGTGCTGCCCGGGCCGCTGACGCTGCTGCTGGTCGGCCTGCTGGCCGCTGGCGTGGCACTGTTCCTCGGCGCGCTGGAGTTCGTGGTCAAGTCGCCGCGCCAGCGCCTGGCACAGTTGCTCGGCCTGCTGTGCCTGGTCTACGCCCTGGCCTGCTGGTACGGCGCATTGGCCGGTCAAGGCGACCCGCTGCGGCCGCTGCCGCCGCCCGCGTCGGCCGCCTCGGCGGCGCCTGAACAGGCCGATGCCTGGCAGACCCTCACCACCCCCGCCGCGCTGGACGCGGCCCTGGCCCAGGCCAAAGCGGCCGGCCAGCCGGTGCTGCTGGACTGGTACGCCGACTGGTGCATCAGTTGCAAAGTGATCGAGAAGGACGTGCTCGGCGCCGCCCAGGTTCAGCCGATGCTGTCCGGCTTCAAACGGCTGCGCTTCGATATCACCGCCAGCAGCGCCGAACAGCGCAGCCTGCTCGACCGCTACCGACTGTTCGGCCCACCGGCGATGCTGTTCTTTGCCGCGAACGGCGGCGAAATGACCACTGATCGGGTGATAGGCGAGGTGAATGCCGAGGAATTTGCGACGATTCTGACGCGCGTGCGCGGCAAGTTGGGGCTATAACGTCCCACAGCGGCGTTTTTATCCGACGAAAGTGACCAAACCCAGGCTTGCAGTCACATACTTTGCCCGAACCTCGGTCAACGTGCTGGCTATTGCGGGGAACTGGACACTGCCACCGACTTGCGGCATAGTCGCCGCGCTATGTCGAATTGCCCTACAAAACCAAGGAATACGCAGATGGCCACCCTACTGGTGCTGCACGGCCCTAACCTGAACCTGCTCGGCACCCGCGAGCCAGGCGTCTACGGCGCTGTCACCCTCGCCCAGATCAACCAGGACCTCGAGCAGCGCGCACGCGCCGCCGGCCACCATCTGCAGTACTTGCAGAGCAATGCCGAATACGAGCTGATCGACCGCATCCATGCGGCGCGCCAGGAAGGCGTGGATTTCATCCTGATCAATCCGGCAGCGTTCACCCACACCAGCGTCGCATTACGTGACGCATTGCTCGCAGTGAGCATCCCATTCATCGAAGTGCACCTCTCCAACGTGCACAAGCGTGAACCGTTCCGTCACCACTCCTACTTCTCCGACGTGGCTGTAGGTGTGATTTGCGGCCTGGGCGCCAGCGGCTACCGCCTGGCCCTGGAGTCGGCCCTGGAACACCTGGCTGCCAACGCACAGCCCCGATGACACGCGGTTCAGGTCGATGAACCTGGCCCTGAAAGCACTACGAAGAAACGTTTTCGACACGTTTTCACATTTTAAGTCCCCGACCGAATCCTGGGAGTTGCTGATTAATGGATATCCGTAAAGTCAAAAAGCTGATCGAACTGCTGGAAGAGTCCGGCATCGACGAACTGGAGATCAAGGAAGGCGAAGAGTCCGTTCGCATCAGCCGTAACAGCAAAACCCCTGCCGGCGCCCAGTACTTCGCCGCGCCAGCACCGATGGCCGCACCGGTTGCCGCCCCTGCCCCTGCCCCTGCCGCCGCCGCTGCACCGGCCGCCGAAGCCGCAGCGCCTGCCCTCAAAGGCACCGTGGTCCGTTCGCCGATGGTCGGCACCTTCTACCGCAAGCCATCGCCGACCTCGCCGAACTTCGCTGAAGTGGGTCAGTCGGTGAAGAAAGGCGACACCCTGTGCATCGTCGAAGCCATGAAGATGATGAACCACATCGAAGCCGAAATCGGCGGTGTCATCGACGCCATCCTGGTAGAAGACGGCCAGCCGGTTGAGTTCGACCAGCCGCTGTTCACCGTCGTTTGAATCGCGGAGAGCCAACGATGTCTGGGAAGCTCGAAAAAGTCCTGATCGCCAACCGTGGGGAAATTGCCCTGCGGATCCTGCGTGCCTGCAAAGAGCTGGGCATCAAGACCGTCGCGGTGCACTCCACCGCCGACCGTGAACTGATGCACCTGGGCCTGGCAGACGAGTCGGTCTGCATCGGCCCTGCATCGTCCAAGGATTCCTACCTGCATATTCCGGCGATCATCGCGGCCGCCGAAGTCACCGGCGCCACGGCGATCCACCCGGGCTACGGCTTCCTGGCTGAAAACGCTGATTTCGCCGAGCAGGTGGAAAAATCCGGGTTCGCCTTCATCGGCCCCAAAGCCGACACCATTCGCTTGATGGGCGACAAGGTGTCGGCCAAGGACGCCATGATCAAGACCGGCGTGCCTACCGTGCCGGGCTCCGACGGCCCGCTGCCGGAAGACGAAGAGACCGCACTGGCCATCGCCCGTGAAGTCGGCTATCCGGTGATCATCAAGGCCGCTGGCGGCGGCGGTGGTCGCGGCATGCGCGTGGTGCACAAGGAAGAGGACCTGATTGCCTCGGCCAAGCTCACCCGTACCGAAGCCGGTGCGGCCTTCGGCAACCCGATGGTGTACCTGGAGAAGTTCCTGACCAACCCGCGCCATGTGGAAGTCCAGGTTCTGTCCGACGGCCAAGGCAACGCGATCCACCTGGGCGACCGTGACTGCTCGCTGCAGCGCCGTCACCAGAAGGTGCTGGAAGAAGCGCCAGCCCCAGGCATCGACGAGAAAGCCCGCCAGGAAGTGTTCAAGCGCTGCGTGGACGCGTGCATCGAGATCGGCTACCGCGGTGCGGGTACTTTCGAGTTCCTGTACGAGAACGGCCGCTTCTACTTCATCGAGATGAACACCCGCGTCCAGGTCGAGCACCCGGTCTCGGAAATGGTCACCGGTGTCGACATCGTCAAGGAGATGCTCAGCATCGCCGCAGGCAACAAGCTGTCGTTCCGCCAGGAAGATATCGTCGTCCACGGCCATTCGCTGGAATGCCGGATCAACGCCGAAGACCCGAAGAAGTTCATCCCGAGCCCAGGCACGGTGAAGCACTTCCACGCACCAGGCGGCAATGGCGTACGTGTCGATTCGCACCTGTACAGCGGCTATTCGGTCCCGCCGAACTACGACTCGCTGATCGGCAAGCTGATCACCTGGGGCAAGGACCGCGACGAGGCCATGGCCCGTATGCGCAATGCCCTGGACGAAATCGTCGTCGATGGCATCAAGACCAACATCCCGCTGCACCGCGACCTGGTGCGCGATGAAGGGTTCTGCAAAGGCGGCGTGAACATCCACTACCTCGAGCACAAACTGGCCAACCAGGAGTGATCGCGTTAGCGTGATGGACCCGAACCCCGGACGCGTTCCGTAATGCTGTTCACTTAATATCTGTATTGCTGGAATTAGGGCTGCTGCGCAGCCCATCGCGGCGCAAGGCCGCTCCCACAGGGTCCGTATAGCCCCATGTTTCAGGGTTTGCGCGGACTTTGTGGGAGCGGCCTTGTGCCGCGAAAGGGCCGCGAAGCGGACCCAGCATTCTTTAAGTGAACAGCATTACGGACGCGTTCCGGGGTTTTTCATGGGCGCTCGGTCGTCGGCGGGGCGCTCAGCCTTTCATGCGCGGCATCTCGATCCGATGCTCGTGCACCCGCCGATACAAAGTCGCCCGCGAAATACCCAGTGCACGCGCGGCGTCAGCCGGTTTCCAGCGATGGCGAATCAACGCGTCGAGCAACGCCTGTCGTGCCGGGCAGGACACCACGCCGTCGCCCGTCTCCGGCACCTCGCCGCGTACCTCGTTCGGTAGATCCCTGCATTGCACCTGCCCGCCTTCACTCACCGCGCACGCATAGCGCAGCACCTGGCGCAACTGGCGCAGGTTGCCAGGCCAGCGGTATTCCAGCAGCGCCTGCAACGCCGCATCGCTCAGCACCACGTCCACACCGCAGGCCGCGGCCTCTTCGGCGAGCAAGCGCTGGATCAGACCGAGCCTATCCTCGCGCGCGCGCAGCGGCGGCAGCGCGAAGCGGGCATTGGCCAGGCGGTAATACAGGTCTTCGCGAAACAGCCCCTGCGCCACCCGCGCGGCCAGATCGCGGTGCGTGGCGGCGATCACCTGAATGTCGACGCGCTCACGTCGCGCCGCGCCCAGCGGCGCCACCTCACCTTCGGCCAGCACCCGCAGCAGACGCGTCTGCAGGTTCAGCGGCATGTCGCCGATCTCGTCGAGGAACAGGGTGCCGCCGTGCGCCTGCTGGAACAGCCCCTGCATGCCCTTGCTCGACGCCCCGGTAAAGGCCCCGGCCACATAGCCGAACAGCTCGCTTTCGATGAGGCTTTCCGGAATGGCCGCACAGTTCAGCGTGATGAAGGGACCAGCGCTGCGCTGGCTCTGGTGGTGCACCTGGCGGGCGAACACCTCCTTGCCCGCCCCCGTCTCGCCCTCGACCAGCACCGCCAGGTTGCAGTCCTTGACCCGCGTCGCCAGGCGCAGATGCTGTGCGATACGCGAATCCTGCGCGCTGTGCAGCGGCGACGCGGGGGTACGCTGGCGCGGCGCGCTGACCCGCCCATACAGGCCACCCAGCCCCGGCAGGCGCTGGGCCGAAGCGTTGCAGACCTGGCGCAACTGCGCCTGGTCGAACAGCTCGCCAATGTGCGCCGGCAGCCGCCCCAGCCGCTGCACCAGGCGCTGCCGGGCCAGGCTGTTGAGTGCTTGCAGGCGGCCCTCGGCATCCCAGGCCAACAGATAATCAGGCTGGCTCTCCACGTAGCCCGGCGTACCGTGCGCGCGCATCACCCAGTGCCCCTGGGCCTGGTGCATGAAGAAGGCGTTCTCGATCTCCCGCGCCGTGCGTTCGACCAGTTGGCGGATCAGGTGCTGGCTGCGCCGTTCATCGGGCGAGCGCAGCGCGGAAACGTCGATCACCCCCAGCAGGTCGCCCAGCGGGTCGAACACCGGCGCCGCCGTACAGGTCAGGCCGATGAACGCGGCGCGAAAGTGATCGCGCTTGTGCACTGTCACCGGCGCCTTGCTGGTCAGCACCGCCGCGACCCCACAGGTGCCCTCCTCGCCTTCGGACCAGCAGGCGCCCAGGTCCAGCCCGGCCTTGCGGCAGTCGCTGCGGATGTTCGTTTCGACCCGGTAATCGATGGTCTGCCCCTGGGCATCGGTGAGCAGCACGCAGTAGTCGGCGCCGCGCACCTGTTCATGCAGGCGCGCCACGGCATCGCCGGCGATGCGCAGGAACAGCTCGGCGCGTTCGCGGCATTCGTTGAGCAGGCGTTGTGAAAGGATGCGCGGGCCCTGCTGGGAGGCCGGGTCCAGACGGTACACCTCCATGGAGCGTCGCCAGGAGTCGAGGATCAGCGGCGGTACGGGCGCCTGGGGCAAGCGCTCGGCGTTTTTCACCACGCGACTGACGCAATCGACGTGGGCTCGGGAATGCGCGGCAAGCATGAGGCCTCCGGTTCCTGTGGTTCTTGTCGTTGTGCGGCCATTAAGCGCTCGCCGACAGGCATCGACAAGCCTCGACTGATTATCGGCAGGCGTGAGACGCCGCGTCTCAGCAACCCCCGCCGCGGGTGAGCCAAGCGACACGCCGCGTCTCAGCGAAGTCCCGGGCGCGCTCCGTCGAACTCTGCCCAGAGTGCTCTATTACGGCCCTCTCAGCACCAAACCCAAGACCTGGCACCGCGCTTGCTCCTGCTCCGGGCAAGGCATAACAACAAGATGAGGTGCGCCATGACGCAGCCCGGCCCCACCCTCGGAATCATCGCCAACCCGGCCTCCGGTCGCGACTTGCGGCGCCTGACCAGCAGCGCCGGGCTGCACTCGAGCACCGACAAGGCCTCGGCCATCCAGCGCCTGCTCGCGGCCTTCGGTGCCACGGGCGTGGCCAAGGTGCTGCTGCCCAGCGACATGACCGGGATCGCCGCTGCCGTACTCAAGGCCAGCCAAGGGCCGGGGGCGAGTCTGCAGCACTGGCCGGCCGTGGAAATCCTCGACCTGCCCCTGACCCAGACCGTCGCCGACACCCACTTGGCCGCCCGCCGCATGCGCGAGCGCGGCGTGGACCTGATCGCCGTGCTGGGCGGCGACGGTACCCACAAGGCGGTGGCGGCGCACGTGGGCGACATCCCGTTGCTGACTTTGTCCACCGGCACCAACAACGCCTTCCCACAACTGCGCGAAGCCACCAGCGCCGGACTCGCTGCCGGGCTGGTGGCTACGGGTCGGGTGCCCGCCAGCCTGGCGCTGCGGCGCAACAAGCGACTGCTGGTGAAAGTGCCCGAGCAGGGCCTGTGCGAATGGGCGCTGGTCGAAGTCGCGGTCTCGCCCCAGCGTTTCGTCGGCGCCCGCGCCCTCAGCCGGCGCGAGGATCTCGCCGAAATCTTCGCCTGCTTCGCCGAGCCCCATGCCATCGGTTTGTCGGCCCTGTGCGGGCTGTGGCAGCCGGTGAGCCGCGAGGCGCCGCTGGGCAGTTGGGTGCGCCTGAGCCCCGGTGCCGAACAGGCGCTGATCGTGCCGCTGGCCCCCGGCCTGCTACAAGGCTGCGGCATCAGCGCCGGCGGCACGCTGAGCCCGGACACCCCGCAGCGTCCGCACCTGCGTGCCGGCACCCTGGCGCTCGACGGCGAGCGCGAGATCGAATTCGCCGCCCACGACACCCCGACCATCACCCTCGACCTGCACGGCCCATTGACCGTCGAGGTCGAGGCCGTGCTCGCCCACGCCGCCCGTCATCGCCTGCTGGCCGTGGCCCACGGCCACCGACTGCACCCTGCAACCCCGTGTTGAGACAACCCCTGGAGAACAACAACATGTCCACTGAGCTCAGTTCAGCGCAATTGCTGCATGCCTATGAAGTGATGCGCACCATACGCGCCTTCGAGGAACGCCTGCACGTGGAGTTCGCCACTGGCGAGATCCCCGGTTTCGTCCACCTGTATGCCGGCGAGGAAGCGTCGGCAGCCGGGGTCATGGCGCACCTGCGCGACAGCGACTGCATCGCGTCCACCCACCGCGGCCACGGCCATTGCATCGCCAAGGGCGTCGATGTGCACGGCATGATGGCCGAGATCTACGGTAAGCGCACCGGCGTGTGCGGCGGCAAGGGCGGCTCGATGCACATCGCCGACCTGGGCAAGGGCATGCTCGGCGCCAACGGCATCGTCGGGGCTGGCGCACCCTTGGTGGCCGGTGCGGCGCTGGCGGCCAAGCTCAAGGGCCGCGACGACGTGGCGGTGGCCTTCTTCGGCGACGGCGCCTCCAACGAAGGTGCGGTGTTCGAGGCGATGAACCTGGCCTCGATCATGAACCTGCCGTGCATCTTCGTCGCCGAGAACAACGGCTACGCCGAAGCCACTGCGTCCACCTGGTCGGTGGCCTGCGACCACATCGCCGACCGCGCCGCCGGGTTCGGCATGCCCGGAGTGACCATCGACGGCTTCGACTTTTTCGCCGTCTACGAAGCCGCCGCTGCCGCCATCGCGCGCGCCCGCGCCGGGCAAGGGCCGTCGCTGATCGAGGTCAAGCTCAGCCGCTACTACGGTCACTTCGAGGGCGACGCCCAGACCTACCGCGCCCCGGACGAGGTGAAGAACCTGCGCGAGCAGCGCGACTGCCTGCTGCAGTTCCGCGACAAGACCACCCGCGCCGGCCTGCTCGACGCCGCCCAGCTCGACGCCATCGACGCCCGCGTCGCTGACCTGATCGAGGAGGCCGTACTCCGCGCCAAGGCCGACCCCAAGCCACAACCGGCCGACCTGCTCACCGACGTCTACGTCGCCTATCCCTGAGCCGACCCGAAGAACGACAAGGAGAATCACCATGGCAAGAAAGATCAGCTATCAGCAGGCCATCAATGAGGCCCTGGCTCAGGAAATGCGCCGCGACAGCACGGTGTTCATCATTGGCGAGGACGTGGCCGGCGGCGCCGGTGCGCCCGGCGAGGACGACGCCTGGGGGGGCGTGCTCGGCGTGACCAAGGGCCTGTACCACCAGTTTCCCGGCCGCGTGCTGGATGCACCGCTCTCGGAAATCGGCTACGTCGGCGCGGCGGTCGGCGCCGCGACCCAAGGGCTGCGCCCGGTCTGCGAACTGATGTTCGTCGACTTCGCCGGCTGCTGCCTGGACCAGATCCTCAACCAGGCCGCCAAGTTTCGCTACATGTTCGGCGGCAAGGCCGTGACCCCGCTGGTGATGCGCACCATGTACGGCGCGGGCCTGCGCGCCGCCGCCCAGCACTCGCAGATGCTCACCTCGCTGTGGACGCACATCCCCGGCCTGAAAGTGGTGTGCCCGGCCACGCCCTACGACGCCAAGGGCCTGCTGATCCAGGCGATCCGCGACAACGACCCGGTGATCTTCTGCGAGCACAAGCTGCTGTATGGCCTGCAGGGCGAGGTGCCGGAAGAGGTGTACACGGTGCCGTTCGGCGAGGCCAGCTACCTGCGCGACGGCGACGACGTGACCCTGGTGACCTACGGGCGCATGGTCCACGTCGCGCTGGAAGCCGCCGCCAATCTGGCCCGCCAGGGTATCGACTGCGAAGTGCTGGACCTGCGCACCACCAGCCCGCTGGATGAGGACAGCATTCTGGAGAGCGTGGAGAAGACCGGCCGACTGGTGGTGATCGACGAAGCCAACCCGCGCTGCTCGATGGCCACCGACATCAGCGCACTGGTGGCGCAGAAAGCCTTCTGCGCGCTCAAGGGCCCGATCGAGATGGTCACCGCGCCACACACGCCGGTGCCGTTCTCCGACGCGCTGGAAGACCTTTACCTGCCGGACGCGGCGAAGATCGAAGCGGCCGTGCATAAAGTGATCGACGCTGCGAGGAATGCCGCATGAGCCAGATCCATACCCTGACCATGCCCAAGTGGGGCCTGTCGATGAGCGAAGGCCGGGTCGATACCTGGCTCAAACAGGAAGGCGACACGCTCACGGCCGGCGAAGAAGTGCTGGACGTCGAGACCGACAAGATCAACGGCAGCGTCGAGTCGCCGTTCACCGGTGTGCTGCGTCGCTGCGTCGCCCAGCCCGACGAAACCCTGCCGGTGGGTGCGCTGCTGGCGGTGGTGGTCGAGGGCGAAGCCGACGAGGCCGAGATCGACGCCGTGGTGCAGCGCTTCCAGGCCGAGTTCGTCGCCGACGGCGGTAGCGACCAGACCCAGGGGCCGCTACCGCAGAAGGCCGAGGTCGGTGGGCGCCTGCTGCGCTGGTTCGAGCTGGGCGAAGGCGACACGCCGCTGGTGCTGGTGCACGGCTTTGCCGGCGACTTGAACAACTGGCTGTTCAACCACCCGGCCCTGGCCGCCGAACGGCGGGTGATCGCCCTCGACCTGCCCGGCCACGGCGAATCGGCCAAGGCCCTGCAGCGCGGTGACCTGGACGAACTGAGCGCGGCGGTGCTGGCCCTGCTCGATCACCTGGGCATTGCCCGTGCCCACCTGGCCGGCCACTCCATGGGCGGCGCGGTATGCCTGAATGCGGCGCGCCTGGCGCCGCAGCGAGTGGCCAGCCTGACCCTGGTCGCCAGCGCCGCACTGGGCGAGACCCTCAACGGCCAGTACCTGCACGACTTCATCGAGGCCGGCAGCCGCAATGCCCTGAAAGGACCGATGAGCCAGCTGTTCGCCGACGCCACGCAGGTGACTCGGCAAATGCTCGAGGACATGCTCAAGTTCAAGCGCCTGGAGGGCGTGGACGCCGCCTTGCGCCAACTGGCGGCGGCGCTGGCCGAGGGCGACCGGCAACGGCACGACCTGCGCAGCGTGACCGCCGAGCACCCGACGCTGCTGGTCTGGGGCGCCGAGGACGCGATCATCCCGGCGTCCCATGCCGACGGGCTGAGCGCCCAAGTGCAGGTGCTACCGGGTGTCGGCCACATGGTGCAGATGGAGGCTGCCGACGCGGTAAACGCTGCCGTACTGGCGTTCCTGCGCCACCCCTGAACGTGGCGCCCGCCTGGCCTGGGTCGCGCCGAACGCTGCGATCGAGGCCAGGCCTTCGGCTCTACAAACCCCGCGCACTCGCGTAAACTTGCACGCTTTCGCGCAGCCCCGTCGCTGCCCCTGCAGATTTACCAAAGGTGCCCGCCATGCCCTGGCTGCAAGTACGCCTGGCCATCAGCCCGGAACAAGCCGAAACCTACGAAGACGCACTGCTGGAAGTCGGCGCCGTCTCGGTCACGTTCATGGACGCCGAAGATCAGCCGATCTTCGAGCCCGACCTCAACACCACGCCACTGTGGTCGCATACTCATCTGCTGGCGCTGTTCGAGGCCGACGCCGAGCCGGAGCAGGTGTTCGCCCACCTGCGCCTGCTGACCGGCGACACGCTGCCGGAGCACCAGGCCGAGGTGATCGAGGACCAGGACTGGGAACGCAGTTGGATGGACAACTTCCAGCCCATGCGCTTCGGTCAGCGCCTGTGGATCGTGCCGAGCTGGCACCAGGCGCCGCAGCCCGAGGCGGTGAACCTGCTGCTCGATCCGGGCCTGGCCTTCGGCACCGGCACCCACCCCACCACCGCCCTGTGCCTGGAATGGCTCGACGGTCAGGCGCTGGACGGCGTTCAGGTGCTGGACTTCGGCTGCGGCTCGGGCATCCTGGCCATCGCCGCGCTGCTGCTCGGCGCCCGCGAGGCGGTCGGCACCGACATCGACGTGCAGGCCCTGGAGGCCTCGCGTGACAACGCCGGACGCAACGGCATCGCCGAACAGCGCCTGGCGCTTTACCTGCCTGAGCAGTTGCCGGCCCTGCAAGCCGACGTGCTGGTCGCCAACATCCTCGCCGGGCCGCTGGTGTCGCTGGCGCCGCAGTTGTCCGGCCTGGTGCGCCCCGGTGGCTTGCTGGCGTTGTCGGGCATCCTCGCCGAACAGGGCGAAGAGGTGGCCAAGGCCTATGCTGACGATTTCGACCTGGACCCGATCGCCGAACGCGACGGCTGGGTGCGCATCAGTGGCCGTCGCCGCTAAACCTCTTGGACCCAACCCCTGCACAGCCCCCGGATCGCCGCATGACCGACAGTTTCGTCACCCAGTGCCCGCATTGCCAGACTCGCTTTCGCATCAACCATCAACAGTTGAGCGTGGCCCGTGGGGTGGTGCGGTGCGGGCAGTGCCTGCAGGTGTTCAACGCCGCTCGGCAGTTGCTCGAACAAAGCCAGATCAGCGCCGTGAAGCCGCTGACCGAGGCTCCGGCACAGCCGCCGCAGACAGCCCTGGCAGCCGCCCCGGTGGCCGCCGACCCCGTGGCGCCGCCGCCCACTCAGGGCGACTGGGCTGCCGACCTCGACACCATGGACCTGGACCAGGCCCTCGCCCATCTGGAGCGCCGCGGTCCGGACGCGCAGCGTCAGCGCGCGCAGGGCGACGACTCGCTGCAGGCGCGACGCGACGATCCGCGTGCCGATGAGCTCGGCGAGCAGGCCTTCGGCACGGCCAACGACGAGCACCTCGAACCTCACCCCGAGCCCCCTCCGACGCCGATTCCGCTCGACACCCCGGCGCCGGACCTCGACGCCGAAGACAGCGCGCGCACCGAACCCTCGCTGGGCACGCGCCTGGACCTGGACAACGACGAACGCCCCACCGGCCTGCACGCCGAGCACGACGAACCCTTCGACGAGGCGCCGCCCCTGCGCGAGCCAGCGCTTGAGCGCAGCGGCCTGTCGGCATTGGACGACGAAGTTGCTGCCGTGCGGATCTCGGCCCGCGACGATGACGATCACCTCGAGCCCCCCGACGAAACCGGCGCCGACGAACGGCTGGAGCCGATGCTGTCGAGCACGCCGGGCCGGACCCGCAAGGCGCCGCTGGTGGAGGTGATCGACGATCCACTGCAACTGGATTGGCACAAACCCGCACCGAACTGGGGCAAGCGCCTGCTCTGGGGCGCGCTGGCGCTGATCGCCGCCGGCCTGCTGGTGTTCCAGTACGTCTACTACCATTTCGACGAAATGGCCCGCCACGACCGCTATCGCCCGCTGTTCCAGCAACTGTGTCCGACGCTCGGCTGCCAGGTGCCGACCCGCGTCGACATCAACCGCATCAAGAGCAGCAACCTGGTGGTGCGCAGCCACCCGGACTTCAAGGGCGCCTTGATCGTCGACGCGATCATCTACAACCGCGCCCCGTTCAGCCAGCCCTTCCCGCTGCTGGAATTGCGCTTCGCCGACCTCAACGGCCAGTTGATCGCCAGCCGTCGCTTCAAGCCCAGCGAGTACCTCTCGGGCGAGCTGGCCGGGCGCGGCGAAATGCCCAGCCAGACCCCCATCCACATCGCCCTCGACATCCTCGACCCCGGCCCCAAGGCGGTGAACTACAGCCTCAGCTTCCGTTCCCCGGATTGACGCAGCGGCAAGCGGCAAGCGGCAAGCAGAAGCCGATCCGCGCTGGCTTCTGCTTGCCGCTTGTCGCTCATAGCTTGCAGCTTGGCGCCTGCGCCAAGCTGCTCACTTTTTATCCAGATCCATCTTTATCCGGTCACCGAGAGCGGGTATCATGCGATCCCTTTTTCGAACTCCAATTGATCCGGCCCCACAACAGGGAACACCTATGTCGGCGGTACGCATCGGCCCATACACACTGCACAACAACCTGATCCTCGCGCCCATGGCCGGGGTCACGGACCAGCCTTTTCGCACGCTCTGCAAACGCCTGGGGGCGGGCATGGTGGTGTCGGAGATGGTCAGCAGCGACATGAACCTGTGGAACAGCCGCAAGTCGCGCCTGCGCCGCATCCACGAAGGCGATCCCGAGCCGCGCTCGGTGCAGATCGCCGGCGGCGATGCGCAGATGCTCGCGGCGGCGGCGCGGGCCAACGTCGAATCCGGGGCGCAGATCATCGACATCAACATGGGCTGCCCGGCGAAAAAAGTCTGCAACAAAGCGGCAGGCTCTGCTTTATTGAGAGATGAAGCGCTGGTCGCCGAGATCCTCGAAGCGGTGGTCGCGGCGGTCGATGTGCCGGTCACGCTGAAGATTCGCACCGGCTGGGACCGCTCGAACAAGAATGGCCTGACGGTGGCGAAGATCGCCGAACAGGCGGGTATCCAGGCGCTGGCCGTGCATGGCCGGACCCGCGCCGACCTGTACACCGGTGACGCCGAGTACGACACCATCGCCGCGATCAAGCAGGCGGTGTCGATTCCGGTGTTCGCCAACGGCGATATCACCTCTCCGGAGAAGGCCCGAGCGGTGCTGGCGGCCACGGGTGCCGACGGCCTGCTGATCGGCCGCGCCGCGCAAGGACGCCCGTGGATCTTCCGCGAGGTCGAGCATTACCTGCGCACCGGCGAGCAGCTTCCAGCCCCCGGGCTGGACGAAGTGGAACGCATTCTGCTGGAGCACTTGGCCGCATTGCACGCCTTCTACGGCGATGTGATGGGCGTTCGTATCGCCCGCAAGCATGTGGGCTGGTACCTGGCAACACGCAAGGGCGGCAGGGAGTTTCGCGCCCGGTTCAATGCCTTGGAAGATACCCAAGCGCAATGCGCCAACGTTCAGGCGTTCTTCGCCGAACGTCGACAGAGCCTTGAGACAGAGGACGGACAAGGGGTGGCCGCATGACGATGATGACCGAGACATTAGTGAGTGGAACAACGCCCGTGAGCGACAACGCCAACCTCAAGCAGCACCTGAACACGCCGAGCGAAGAGGGGCAGACGCTCCGCGACAGCGTCGAGAAGGCACTGCACAACTACTTCGCCCACCTGGAAGGCGCCACCGTCACGGACGTGTACAACCTGGTGCTTTCGGAAGTCGAGGCACCCTTGCTCGAAAGCGTGATGAACCACGTCAAGGGCAACCAGACCAAGGCCAGCGAGATGCTCGGGCTCAACCGCGGCACCCTGCGCAAGAAGCTCAAGCAGTACGACCTGTTGTAAGCCAGAATCCCAATCAGAAAAGGCGGCTCCGTCGAAAGAGGCGCCTTTTTTGCTGACTCCACCGCGTTATGGAATCCGAAATGACCGACCAGACTACCCGCCTGCCGATCCGCCGCGCCCTGATCAGCGTCTCCGACAAGACCGGTATCCTCGAGTTCGCCCGCGAGCTGCAACAGCTCGGTGTCGAGATCCTGTCCACCGGCGGCACCTACAAGCTGCTCAAGGACAACGGCGTGAACGCGGTGGAAGTGGCTGACTACACCGGCTTCGCCGAAATGATGGACGGCCGGGTCAAGACCCTGCACCCGAAGATCCACGGCGGCATCCTCGGCCGTCGCGGCACCGACGACGCCATCATGGACGAACACGGCATCAAGCCGATCGACCTGGTCGCGGTGAACCTGTATCCGTTCCAGGCGACCATCGCCAAGCCGGGCTGCGACCTGCCGACCGCCATCGAGAACATCGACATCGGCGGCCCGACCATGGTCCGCTCGGCCGCGAAAAACCATAAAGACGTGGCCATTGTGGTTAACGCCAGCGACTACGCCCAAGTCCTGGAAAGCCTCAAGGCCGGCGGCCTGACCTACGCTCAGCGCTTCGACCTGATGCTCAAGGCCTTCGAACACACCGCCGCCTACGACGGCATGATCGCCAACTACATGGGCAGCATCGACCAGTCCCAGGCGCAACTGTCCACCGAAGGCCGCAGCGAATTCCCGCGCACCTTCAACACTCAGTTCGTCAAGGCCCAGGAAATGCGCTACGGCGAGAACCCGCACCAGAGCGCGGCGTTCTATGTCGAGGCGAACAAGGGCGAGGCCAGCATCTCCACCGCCCTTCAGTTGCAAGGCAAGGAACTGTCGTTCAACAACGTGGCCGACACCGATGCCGCGCTCGAATGCGTGAAGAGCTTCGTCAAGCCGGCCTGCGTCATCGTCAAGCACGCCAACCCGTGCGGCGTGGCCGTGGTGCCGGAAGACCAAGGCGGCATCCGCCAGGCCTATGAACTGGCCTATGCCACCGACAGCGAGTCGGCATTCGGCGGCATCATCGCCTTCAACCGCGAACTGGACGGCGAAACCGCCAAGGCCATCGTCGAGCGTCAGTTCGTCGAAGTGATCATCGCCCCGAGCATCTCCCAGGCCGCCCGCGAAGTGGTCGCAGCCAAGCAGAACGTGCGCCTGCTCGAGTGCGGCCAGTGGCCAGCCGAGCGCCCGATGGGCTGGGACTTCAAGCGCGTCAACGGTGGCCTGCTGGTGCAGAGCCGCGACATCGGCATGATCGGTGCCGAGGCGCTGAAGGTCGTGACCCAGCGCGCGCCAACCGAACAGGAACTGCATGACCTGGTGTTCGCCTGGAAAGTGGCCAAGTTCGTCAAGTCCAATGCCATCGTCTACGCCAAGAACCGTCAGACCATCGGCGTCGGCGCCGGGCAGATGAGCCGCGTCAACTCCGCGCGCATCGCTGCCATCAAAGCCGAGCATGCTGGGCTGCAGGTGCAAGGTGCAGTCATGGCCTCGGACGCGTTCTTCCCGTTCCGCGATGGCATCGACAACGCCGCCAAGGTCGGCATCAGCGCGGTGATCCAGCCGGGCGGCTCGATGCGCGATGCCGAAGTCATCGCCGCCGCCGACGAGGCCGGTATCGCGATGGTGTTTACCGGTATGCGCCACTTCCGCCACTAAACGGTAGCGGCAAGTTTCAAGCTACACGCTGCAAGCAAGAGCCCTGAGCGCTTGCCTGCAGCGGCAGCACCACACATCCCCTGGCTGCAGGGTTGGCAGAATCAGCGCATAGCGCTTTTCTTGCAGCTTGCAGCTTGCAGCTTCTCCGAAGGAGTCTGTAATGAAAGTTTTGATCATTGGCAGCGGCGGTCGTGAACACGCCCTGGCCTGGAAAGTCGCGCAGGATCCACGGGTCGAGAAAATCTTCGTCGCCCCCGGCAACGCCGGCACTGCCACCGAAGCCAAGTGCGAGAACGTCGCCATCGACGTCTGTGCCCTGGAGCAGTTGGCCGATTTCGCCGAGAAGAACGTCGACCTGACCATCGTTGGCCCGGAAGCGCCGCTGGTCATCGGCGTGGTCGACCTGTTCCGCAGCCGTGGCCTGGACTGCTTCGGGCCGACCCAGGGCGCGGCGCAACTGGAGGGCTCCAAGGCCTTCACCAAGGACTTCCTGGCTCGCCACAAGATCCCGACCGCCGACTACCAGAACTTCACCGAGATCGAACCGGCCCTGGCCTACCTGCGCGAGAAAGGCGCACCGATCGTCATCAAGGCCGACGGCCTGGCCGCGGGCAAGGGCGTGATCGTCGCCATGACCCTGCAGGAAGCCGAAGACGCCGTGCGCGACATGCTCGCCGGCAACGCTTTCGGTGATGCCGGTTCGCGCGTGGTGATCGAAGAATTCCTCGACGGCGAGGAAGCCAGCTTCATCGTCATGGTCGACGGCCACAACGTGCTGCCCATGGCCACCAGCCAGGACCACAAGCGTGTCGGCGACCAGGACAGCGGCCCGAACACCGGCGGCATGGGCGCCTACTCGCCCGCGCCGGTGGTCACCGCCGAGGTGCACCAGCGCGTGATGGACCAGGTGATCTGGCCGACCGTGCGCGGCATGGCCGCCGAAGGCAACGTCTATACCGGCTTCCTCTACGCTGGCCTGATGATCGACAAGGCGGGCAACCCCAAGGTCATCGAATTCAACTGCCGCTTCGGCGACCCGGAAACCCAACCGGTGATGCTGCGCCTGGAGTCGAGCCTGGTGCTGCTGATCGAAGCGGCCTTCGCCAAGGCCCTGGACAAGGTCGAGGCGCAGTGGGATCCACGTCCGAGCCTGGGCGTGGTGCTGGCGGCCGGTGGCTACCCGGGCGACTACGCCAAGGGCGCGGCGATCAGCGGCCTGGACGCGGCCGCCGCGCTGGAAGGCAAGGTGTTCCATGCCGGTACCGCGCTCAAGGATGGCCAAGTGGTCACCGCCGGCGGTCGCGTGCTCTGCGCCACAGCCCTGGGCGACACCGTCCAGGCGGCCCAGCAACAGGCCTACCGCCTGGCTGAACAGATCAGCTGGGATGCCAGCTTCTACCGTACCGACATCGGCTATCGCGCCATCGCCCGCGAGCGCGGTGAATACCCGCGCTGACGCCTACCCCGCGCTCGTCGACAGGGCCCTTCGGGGCCTTGCCTTCGTCGCGCCCCGCCGCGCATAGTTGTCGCCCGGCCCCTCAGCCCAGAAAGGATCTCGTCGTGCGTCGGCTTCGGATTGCCACTGCCCTGCTGGTCAGCCTGCTGACCCTGCTCTGCCTGCTGCCGGCTTCGGCCGAACAAGGCTCAGGCTGGTCGGTGCTGCTCGACGAGCAGGCCAGCCTGCAGCTGTCCGACATCCGCTCCGAACGCTACCGCAACCAGTTCAGCCCCCTCGAGCTGGACGCGTTGGACGCTGCCGAGCCTGACCAGGCCCTGTGGCTGCACTACCGCCTGGAGCCTGCCGACCAGGAACGCCTGCTGCGCATCTTCGCCCCCGACCTCTCGCGCCTGGACCTCTATGCCCTGGCCGACGGCAAGCTGCTGCGCCAGTTCCACCATGGTCGCGCGCCGAGCGATGGCAACCCGACCTTGCGTGGCAGCGACCATGTGCTGGCGTTGCCCAATGCCACGCAAGCGCTGGACCTCTATGTGCGGCTGGTGTCCGAACACCAGTTGCGACCGGCGATCAGCCTGGAATCGGCGGCGCAGGCCGCCAGCGACCAACGCCAACCGCTGCTGTTCGGCCTGCTGTTCGGCGCCTTGGCGATGCTGATCCTGCACAACCTGATCCGCTTCTTCTATACCCGCTCCGGTACCACCCTGGTGCTGGCGCTGTACCACGCGCTGATGCTGCTCAGCGCGCTGATCCTGCTCAACCTCTGCGGCCCCTGGTGGCGCCTGTGGCACAGTGCGCAAACCCCGGCGGCCTACCTGATGCTGGTGTTGGCCGGGCTGGTCGGCCTGCACTTCACCCAACGCTTCTTCGCCCCCTGCGCTTCGCGCCGGCTGAACCGCCTGCTACAGGCGCAGATGCTCATCGGCGGGCTCTGCGGCCTGCTGCTGCTGTTCGTCGACACCCTGCCGCTGAACCTCACCACCTACGTCCTGCTCGCCCTCGGCAGCCTGAGCATGCTCCTGATCAGTGCCTATTACTGGTATCAGGGCTACACGCCTGCGCGGCTGTTCGCCTCGGGCATGCTGGTGTTCAGCCTGGGCGGCCTGGTGCTGCTGCCCGCCCTGCTCGGCCTGACCCGCACCGCCACACCGTGGCTGCTGTGCATCCTGCTGGGATTGACGGTGGTCAGCGGTCTGCTGCTGAACCTGGCGGTCAGCGAGCGCCTGCGCAGAACCAACGACGAGCGCGTGCGCGCCAGCCGCGCGCTGGCTGCCAGCAATGCCGAGATCAATGCCAAGGCCGAGTTCCTGGCCAAGATCAGCCACGAGATCCGCACCCCGATGAACGGCGTGCTGGGCATGACCGAACTGCTGCTCGGCACGCCACTGTCGGTGAAGCAACGCGACTACGTGCAGACCATCCACAGCGCCGGCAACGAGCTGCTCACCCTGATCAACGAGATCCTCGACATCTCCAAGCTCGAATCGCGGCAGATCGAGCTGGACGATGTGCAGTTCGACCTCAATGCACTGATCGAAGACTGCCTGAACATCTTCCGGGCCAAGGCCGAGCAGCAGAACATCGAGCTGATCAGCTTCACCCAGCCGCAGGTGCCGCGGGTCATCAGCGGCGACCCGACACGCCTGCGCCAGGCGCTGTCCAGCCTGCTGGAAAGCGCCCTGAAGAACGGCGACCAAGGCGAGATCCTGCTGGTGGTGGCCCTCGATCAGCGCGGCGACGCCACGCGCCTGCGCATCGCCGTGCAGGACAGCGGCGAGCCGATGCCCAGCGCCGAGCGCGAGGCGCTGCTGCAAGCCGAGTTGCACAGCCACCATTTCCTCTCCAGCAACAAGCTCGGCGGCCACCTGGGCCTGGTGATCGCCAAGCAACTGATCGGCCTGATGCAGGGCGAGTTCGGCATCAAGACCAGCACCAGCCGTGGCAACACCTTGTGGCTCACCCTGCCGCTGGATCCGGCGCGCCTCGAACAGCCCAGCGCCGACCTCGACGGCTCGCTGCGCGACGCTCGCGTGCTGGTGGTGGACGACAACGACACCTGCCGCAAGGTGCTGGTGCAGCAGTGCAGCGCCTGGGGCATGAACGTCAGCGCAGTACCGTCGGGCAAGGAAGCGCTGGCGCTGCTGCGCACCAAGGCGCACCTGCGCGACTACTTCGACGCCGTGCTGCTGGACCAGAACATGCCCGGCATGACCGGTATGCAACTGGCGGCGAAGATCAAGGAAGACCCGAGCCTGAATCACGACATCCTGGTGATCATGCTCACGGGGATCAGCAATGCGCCGAGCAAGGTCATCGCCCGCAACGCCGGGATCAAACGCATCCTGGCCAAGCCGGTGGCCGGTTACACGCTCAAGACCACCCTCGCCGAGGAACTGGCCCAGCGCGGTCGCGAGACGGCGCTGGCCAGCGCCCTGGGCAACGCCCCGGCACCGCTGGAGTTGCCCACCGACTTCCGCATCCTGGTGGCCGAGGACAACAGCATTTCCACCAAAGTGATTCGCGGCATGCTCGGCAAGCTCAACCTCGAGCCCGACACAGCCAGCAATGGCGAAGAAGCGCTGATGGCGATGAAGACCCAGCGCTACGACCTGGTGCTGATGGACTGCGAGATGCCTGTGCTGGACGGGTTCTCCGCTACCGAACAGCTTCGCCAATGGGAACTGGCCAACCAGCGCCCGCGCACGCCGGTGGTGGCGCTGACCGCACACATTCTCGGCGAGCACAAGGAGCGCGCCTTGCAGGTCGGCATGGATGGACACATGGCCAAACCGGTGGAGCTGTCTCAGCTGCGCGAGCTGATCCAGTTCTGGGTCAGCCAGCGCCAGCAAGGCTGAAAGCTGCAAGCTGCAAGCTGCAAGCTGCAAGCTGCAAGCTGCAAGCTGCAAGCAATTAGAGGTCGTAATCGAGGATGCGGTTGAGTGAAACCTCGACCACGCGTTGCTGCACTTTGGGCAGGTGACTGTGCTCGAAAGCCAGTAGGTTGAAGCGCACGAGTTCGGCGCGGACGTTTTTCAGGGTGCGCTGGCGGGTGAGGAAGCCAGCGCTCCAGACATCGCGGGTGTCGATCTCGTGATATAGCACCATGTCCACGCGGTGCTCGCCGGCCGGGGCGCAGGGCAGTAGCTGGAAGTGCTGGCGCGCCTGGGCGTGGTGCTCGAGGGTGGCCAGCGGCTTGGGGTTGCCCAGCAGCTTGGCCAGCGACAGTTGTACCGCATCGGCGAAATGGCCGCCGGCGGTCTTGGCGATCAGGCTCAGCACCTTGTCCACCTGCTCGGTTCGTGAATCGTCCGGCCAATGGATCTGCTCGGCGGTCACCGCGTCCCAGCCCATGAACTTCAACTGGTTGCGGTAGTAGGCGAACCAGTCCTGCACCAGGCCCTCTTCGAACGCACCCTGGGTCGCACGCTCGGCCAGCGCCAGCGCCAGTTTCACCTTGTCCTTCTGCGCCAGCGACAGGCCCGGAAGGAACGACACCACTCCGGCGCCGATCACGGCAGCATTGTGCTCACTCATGACTGCTCACTCCCAGTTCCAGGCGCCGTGGCTGATCGCGCTCCTTCTGCTCGACCAGACCACGCAGGGCGGCGCGGCGTGACGCGAAGGCTTGAGTGTTCAGGTTCAATGACATCGCGCGCAGGCTCACCTCGACACTGGACGGCAGGTGGCGCAAGGCCGCCGCGAAAGCGTCGCGGGTCACCGGCTGCTCGCTGCGCCACGCTACGCTGCACAGATCCAGGCTCGGACCGCTGCCGAGCAGCGCGAACTCGACGCTCACGTCCGCACGGTCGGCCTGCTGGCGCACGGCAAAACGCAGGAGATGATCGAGGCCCGCCGCATGGCCGCAGACGCGGTCGGCGACCGTCTCTCTCAGTGCATCGAGCGCGATCTGACGCTGCTTGAACCAAGTGGCCAAGGGTGCGTCATCAGCGCCCAGACCGTCGGCGCCCAAGGTGAGCTGTTCGTGCAAGTTGACGGTGCGGATCCAGCTCAGCGCAGCGAACGCCTGGCGATAGGCCGCCGCCCAGGCGTCGGGATGGTCGAAGCGCTCGCCAGCCTGCTTGCAGGCCAGCAACTGACAGTACTGCAGTGAATCGAGGGCATCGGCGCGCGACTGCGGCGCGCTGTCCGGCGGCATCAGCACGACGCTGTGGCCGACCAGCAGCACGCTGTGATCGTGATTGGTCATGGCGGTAGTTCTCGTCTGGACGGACTCGGTAACGCGGCGCCCACGGACGCCGCGCCTGGATCAGATGTCGTACTGCAGGACGTTCTCGACACTGCGCACGCCGAGCTTTTCCTCGAGGGTGGCGCGCACCTTTTCGTAGACGAAGCTGTTGAGGGTCAGTACAGCCTGACCGGCGTAGTAATCCGACGTGTCGAGCTTGAACTGCACACCCAGCACGTCATCGTCGATGTTCGGCGCGGTCGATTGCACGCAGCTCATGACCATGACCACATCGCCCTTGGCGGTTTCCACGCAGGCGGCCATGCCCACCACGCCGCGGTCCTTGCTCTTCTTCTTGTGGTAGACGATGCGAGTGTCGCTCTCCACCGTGGTGAGCTTGTCGAACGCCTTCTTCGCCAGCGCGCCCACCGCAGTGCCGCCGAGCAGGGCACTGCCAGCCGCGCCGATGACGCGCACGGCCACCGCGCCTAGGGTGACGCTGAGCTCGGTGGATGTTTCCATCTCGAAGCTGCGCTTGGGGGTGGTGAAACCGACGTCACGCATGGCGTCGAGGAACTTGTCGTACCACGCCTTGCCATCCTTTTCGATGTCCAGCACCTTGTCTGCGGCAAGGGTGGCGAAGTGGAAAGCGTTCTTCACATCCTGGCGGTGCTGATCGGACATGCCCGCACCGCAGGCCAACAGGTTGCCTTCGACCAGCAAGCCGGCATCGGCGCTGGTTTTGTCGTCGCTCATTTGAAAACTCCTTGGGATGGTCCCTGCACATCAGGGACCACCACGTTAGCCAGGCGCCGCCTGGCGTGGCGCGCTGAAGGAGTTCCTCTGCGGTCAGCCGTGCGGGGGGTACCAGCGCGGGGTGTACACCCACTGCACGCCGCCCGGATGCTGGAATACGCAGGTGGTGGACGAACCGACCAGCACCATGGTGCGCATGTCGACCATCTCCGGCAGCAGCTCGGCGAGCGTCACCACCTTCAGCGTCTGTCCCGGGCGGCCGATGTCACGCCCCAGCACCACCGGCGTGCGACCGTCGCGGTGACGGCGCACGACGTCCAGGGCCTGGCCCAGTTGCCAGGGGCGGGCCTTGGAGATGGGGTTGTAGAACGCCAGCACCAGATCGGCCTGGGCCGCCAGGTCCAGACGGGTTTCGATGATCGACCAGGGCTTGAGGTTGTCCGACAGCGACAGCACGCAGAAGTCGTGCCCCAGCGGCGCGCCCGCCTGAGCAGCGGTGGCCAGCGAGGCCGAGACACCGGGCAGGATCTGCAGCTCGACCCGGTGCCAGGCCGGGTCGTCGGACTCATGCAGCGCTTCGAGCACGGCGGCGGCCATGGCGAACACCCCCGGATCGCCCGACGACACCACCACCACCGAACGCCCCTGCGCCGCCAGCGCGAAGGCATGCCGTGCGCGCTGCATCTCTTCGCGGTTGTCGGTGCAGTGCAGCACCTGGTCGTCGCGGAAAGGACCGGCCATGCGCACATAGGTCTCGTAGCCCAGCACATCCTCGGCGCGGGCCAGCTCGGCCTTGACCGCCGGCACCATCAGCTCGGCCGCGCCGGGGCCCAGGCCGATCACCGCCAGACGACCACGGCCCCGGCCAATCTGCTGCGCATCGAACGGCGCGGCGGCCACGGCGATGGCCAGGCCGTCCTGCTCGATCACGTGCGCACCGGCCAGCGCTTGCTGCGCCCTCTCGCTGACGCTGACGCCTGCCGGGGCGAAGCGCAGGATCACGCCCAGTTCGCGGGCCGCCTCGTGCACGGCGGGTTCGGCCATCGCCGGTTCGCTCGCCAGCAGGCAGGCCAGCGACGCCTGGGCGATGTTCGCCGCCGCCAGCGCCTCACGCACGCGCCGCGCCAGTTCGGGCGGGGTCTCGTCCACCGCCACCAGCACCGAACGCGGGTGGATCAGCAGTTCATCGCGGCTGGCCGGGCGCGCCGTGCAGCCCACGTGCAAGGTCAGGCGTGCGTCGTCGGCCTGGGTCAGTGGGGCCTGGGCCAGCCAAGGCGCCGCGCCTTCGATGCGCAGCGGCTCGCCGGCCAGCAGGTCGGAGACGAAACGCTTGCCCTGCTCCAGGTCGGCCAAGGCGTAACCGGGCGGCGGGTTGAGCAGGCAGGTGCCGAAGCGCAGTTCGCCGCTGGTGGTGATCGCCGCAGCCACCCCCAGCGCCTCGCCAAGCTCGCGGGCCAGCCCATTGACCCCGCTCAGGCCACCGAGCAGCGGCACCACTGCGCTGCCGTCCTCGGCCACCGCCAGCACCGGCGGCTCGCTGCCCTTTTCGTCGAGCACGGCGGCGAGGCTGCGAATGACGATGCCGGCCGCGCACAGGGCGATGATCGGCACGCCCGCGCGGTACAGCGCGCGCAGGGTGTCGCCGAACGAGGCATACAGGTGATCGACGCCTTCCACACGCCCACTCAGGCCATGAATGCGTGCCTGTGGATAACGCTGCTGCAGGCGCCGGGCGGTGGCCAGGCTGCCCTGGCCGAGCACGACGATGGCCATCGCCTGCGTGTTCATCCCTGCCATTTTTCCCCCGGCACCACGATCAGCGAGAAATACGGCGAGGACTGCGGATCGACCGCATCGAGCGCGACGATCTTCTGGTTGGCCATGGTCGCGCGCTCCACGTACAGGGCGCGGCCATCCAGGCCCAGCTCGGCGAGCACCTCGCGCACCTTGGGGAAGTTGCGGCCCAGCTTCATGATCACCGCCGCGTCGGCGTCGGCCAGGCGCCGCTTGAGCTCGGCGTGGGGCAGCACGCCAGAGAGCACGGTCAGGGTCTGGTTGCGGTACACCAACGGCGCGCCCAGCACCGAGGCGCCGCCAAGCATCGAGCACACGCCTGGGATTACCTGGGCTTCGTAGCGCTGGGCGAGGCGGTCGTGCAAGTACATGTACGAGCCGTAGAAGAACGGATCGCCCTCGCAGATCACCGCCACGTCGCGGCCGGCCTCCAGGTGTTCGGCCACCTGCACGCTGGCTTCGTCGTAGAAGTCGCTGATCACCTGTTCGTACGACAACGGCGCCGGCAGCGCCTCGGTGGTCACCGGGTACACCAGCGGCAGCAGCGTCTGCTGCGCCTGCAAGTGCCCCTCGATGATGCCGAAGGCGTTGCCGCGCTTGCCCTTGGCCACGAAGTAGGCCACCACCTGCGCCTCACGCAGCAGGCGCAGCGCCTTGACCGTGATCAGCTCGGGATCGCCGGGGCCTACGCCCAGCCCGAGCAGACGTCCGCGTGCCTGCATCATTCCACCTCCGTGGCCAGTGCGTTGACCGCCGCTGCGGCCATGGCGCTGCCGCCCAGGCGGCCCTGCATGATCACGAAGGGCACGCCACGGCTGTCGGCGGCGAGCATGGCCTTGGACTCGGCAGCGCCGACGAAGCCCACCGGGAAGCCCAGGATCAGTGCGGGCTTGGGCGCCCCGGCATCGAGCATTTCCAGCAGGTAGAACAGTGCAGTGGGGGCATTGCCGATCACCACCACGCTGCCGGCCAGGTGCGGGCGCCACAGCTCCAGGGCCAGCGCGGAGCGGGTGTTGCCGGCCGCCTTGGCCATGTCCGGCACGCGCGGGTCGCGCAGGGTGCAGATCACCGGGTTATTGGCCGGCAGGCGGGCGCGGGTGATGCCCTCGGCGACCATGTGCGCATCGCACAGGATCGGCGCGCCGTTGGCCAGGGCCTGGCGTCCGGCCAGACCCGCGCCGGCAGAAAACTGCAGGCCATCGATGGCCTCGACCATGCCGCAGGCATGGATCACGCGCACGGCGAGCTTTTCCAGGTCGGCGGGAATCCGCTCCAGGCGGGCCTCCTCGCGGATGATGCGGAAGGAATTGCGATAGATCTCCTGACCATCGCGGATGTAGTCAATCATCAAGGTGCTCCGTCGGCAGGTCGAGCATGGCGCCTGCTTCTTCTGGGGTAAGGTCGCAGGCGCGCAAGCGGCCGAAGCCGGGCAGGCGCGCGTCGCGCAGATAGAGGTCGTAGCGTCCGGGCGCGCGGGCCAGCAAGGTCGCCGGGGCCACGTGGGCCATGGCGCAGGAGCGCGGACAGCCGGTCAGGTGCACGCTGGCCGGGACGCCGTGGTGCAACCGGCCGGCGAGCAGCCGGGCATCGGCCTTGGTGTCGGCCAGGCCGCGGGCACAGCCGCTGGAACCGGTGCAGGCCGCGAGGCGGGCCAGCGGCTGCTGCGCAGCGTCGATCAGGCCCAGCTCGGCCAGCGCCGCCTGGGCGTCGATGAGCTGCGTGGGGTCGAGGTTCGGCAGTACCAGGCTTTGCCAGGGTGTCAGGTGCAGGCTGCCGTCTCCGACCAGACGGGCGAAGTGTGCCGCGCCGCGCAGCATGTCTGGAGTCAGGCGTCCCAGCGGCGGCGCGACGCCCAGGGCCACGCCGTGACGCTGGGCCAGCGCGCCGAGCCAGCGCGCCTGACTCGCCGGACGGCGCCAGTTGAGTACGGCGGCATCGTGACGAATCGGCAGGCCCAGGCCGGCGACGAAGGCTTGCGCCGGACAGGTCTGCAGCAGGTGGCGCATGCGCGTCTGCTCAGGGCTGGCCAGGTCGAGAAAGCGTTCCAGTACGGCCTGCACCAGCGCCAACCCCTGGTCGAACGGCACGGCCCCCAGCGGCGGATCCTCGCCCGGACAGCCGGCCAGGCCGAAGGCCAGCCAGGGCTCGCCGTCGAGGGTGAGGGCCGACAGCCACAGATCATGGGGGTGAGCCAGCATCGCCAGGTCCTCGCCGCCGTCCAACTGCACGGCGAACTTGGCCGACAGCGCATGCAGGCGCGGGGTGGTTTCCAGCATCTGCAAGAGTTGCGCGGCCAGCGGGCGAACATCCACGACGCTGGCCGGATCGAGGCCGGCCAGTGGGCTGAGCATCAGGTTGCGGACATCGTCGCCAGCGGCCTCGCGCGGCCCCAGCCCGGCAGCCAGCAGGTGCTCGATCAGCGCCAGGTGCTGCGCGCCGATGCCGCGGATTTGCAGGTTGGCGCGGTTGGTCGCCTCGATCACGCCCGAGGCGTAGCGCTCGGCGGCGTCGGCCACGGCCTCGGCCTGGGCAGCCAGCAAACGCCCGCCGGGCAACTTGATCCGGCAGATACCGCCATCGCGCGCGGCGACGATGCGCCACAACCCCGGACAGGCCGAGGGACGCGGTGCAGCGCGGGGGGTGGGGCTTGGCTTCAAGAGGGTGTCCGGCAATCGTCAAGGCGCGCTTGTGGAGGGAAGGCGCGGTATTATGCCTGCTTTGTCCGGCGGCATGAAAAGCCGGTGGTCGAGCCGGTCGTGGAAATCGCGCTGACGCTGATCGTGCCCCTCAACCCAACGGAAGCATCACATGGCCCCCTGGCTGACAGTAGTAGGCATCGGCGAAGACGGTTTCAGCGGCCTGGGTAAACAGGCCCGGCGCGCACTGCTGGGCGCACCGACGATCTTCGGCAGCCCGCGCCAGTTGGCGTTGCTGCCGCGCTGCGTGGTCGGCCAGCGCCAGCCCTGGCCCAGCCCGTTCTCCCTGGCGCCGGTGCTGGCCCGGCGCGGCGAGCCGGTGTGCGTGCTGGCCAGCGGCGACCCGATGTTCTACGGCGTCGGCGCGAGCCTGGCGCGCCAGGTGCCGGCCGAGCAGATGCAGGTGCTGTCGATGCCCTCCTCCTGCGCCCTGGCCGCCGCGCGCCTGGGCTGGCCTTTGCAGGAGGTGCAGGTGGTCTCGGGGGTGGCGCGGCCACTGGCGGCGCTCAATGCCCACCTCTACAGCGGCGTGCGCCTGCTGGTGCTGAGCAATGACGGCGACAGCCCGACCGCCATCGCCCGGTTGCTCTGCGAACGCGGTTTCGGCCCCAGTCGCCTGCAGGTGTTCGAGCACTTGGGCGGGGCGGCCGAACGCTGCCTGAGCGGCACCGCCGACGCGTGGCCAGCGGGCAGCAGCGCCGCGCTCAACCTGGTCGCCATCGACTGCCAGGCCGCGCCCGACACGCCGCGCTTGTCACCGGTCAGCGGTCTGCCCGACAGTGCCTTTCGCCACGACGGTCAGTTGACCAAGCGCGACGTGCGCGCCATCACCCTGGCGCGTCTGGCGCCGCAGCCGGGTGAGCTGTTGTGGGATGTCGGTGCCGGCTGTGGCTCGATCGGCATCGAATGGATGCGCGCCCACCCCAGTTGCCGCGCCCTGGCCATCGAGGCCGACGAAGGCCGACAGGGCTTCATCGAATTCAACCGCGACCAGCTCGGCGTGCCGGGTCTGCAACTGATTCGTGGCAAGGCGCCGCAGGCCCTGGCCGCGCTGGAGCGCCCCGATGCCATCTTCATTGGCGGCGGTGTCACGGGCGAGGGCGTACTGCCGGTGTGCTGGGAGCGCCTGCGCCCCGGCGGGCGGCTGGTGGCCAATGCCGTGACCTTGCAGAGCGAGCTGGCCCTGGCGCAGTTCCGCGAAGCGCACGGCGGCGAGTTGACCCGCCTGCATGTGGCCCAGGCCCAGGCCCTGGGCAGCTTCGACACCTGGCGCCAAGCCCTGCCGATTACCCTGCTCGAGGTGGTCAAGCCCGTCGATGCGTGAAGAAACCCGTGAAGAACCGGCGCCGCTGCGCAGCGGCCTGACCACCGGTAGCTGCGCCACGGCCACCAGCTTGGCGGCGGCGCGCCTGTTGCTGACCGGCCAGACCAGCGATGCGGTACAGATCACCCTGCCCAAGGGCAAGCAGGTGCAGATGCGCCTGGAATTCTGCCGGCGCGATGCCGAGCGCGCCGAAGCCGGCACCCTGAAAGATGCCGGCGACGACCCGGACGTGACCCATGGCGCCCTGCTCTACAGCCAGGTGCGGCTGATCGAACAGCCCGGCGTGCGCTTCGTCGCCGGCGAGGGCGTGGGCACCGTCACCCGCCCCGGCCTGGTGCTGGCGGTGGGCGAGCCGGCGATCAACCCGGTGCCGCGGCGGATGATCGGCGAACACCTGCAACAGTTGGCCGAGGCCTGCGCCTATGCCGGTGGGTTCGAGGTCACGGTCAACGTGCAGGGTGGCGCGGCGCTGGCGCTCAAGACCATGAACCCGCGCCTGGGCATCCTGGGCGGGCTGTCGATCCTGGGCACCAGCGGCATCGTCCGGCCGTTTTCCTGCGCGGCCTACATCGCCTCGATCCACCAGGGCATCGATGTCGCCCACAGCAACGGCTGCACGCACATCGCCGCATGCACGGGCAACGCCAGCGAGGACACCATGCGGCGGATCTACGGCCTGCCGGAAATGGCCTTGATCGAGATGGGCGACTTCGTCGGCGCGGTGCTCAAGCATGTGCGCAAAGTGCCAGTGGCACGCCTGACCCTGTGCGGCGGCTTCGGCAAGATCAGCAAGCTCGCCGCCGGGCACATGGACCTGCACAGCCGCCACTCGAGCATCGACCTGCCGCAGTTGGCCGGCTGGGCAGCGGACATCGGCGCGCCCGCCGCGCTGCAAGACGCCATCGTCGCCGCCAACACCAGCCAGCAGGCGCTGGCGCTGGCCCATGCGGCGGGTGTCGCCCTGGGCGATGCGGTCTGCGCCCACGCCCTGGCGTTCGCCCGCAGCGTGGTGCCGACGCAGGTGCAGGTGGAGGTGTTCGCCATCGACCGCCAGGGCGGTGTGGTCGGCACGGCAGGTGTGCAATGAGCGAGCGTATTCTTTTGCTCGGCGGCATCACCGAGGCCCTGGCCATCGCCAGGCGCCTGGGCCCGCAGCACGTCTACAGCCTGGCCGGCATCGGTCGTGTGCCCGATGACCTGACCTGCCAGGTGCGCGTGGGCGGCTATGGCGGCGCCGAAGGGCTGGCGGCGTACCTGAAAGCCGAACGCATCAGCCTGCTGATCGACGCCACCCACCCTTATGCCGCGCAGATCAGCGCCAACGCGGCACGCGCCGCGCAGGCGGCCGGGGTGACCTGCTGGGCGCTGCGGCGTCCGGCGTGGCAGGCTCAGCCGGGAGACGACTGGCGTGAGGTGGCCGACTGGGCAGCGCTGATCGACGCCCTGGCGCCGTTTCAGCGACCCCTGTTCACCCTCGGGCGCGAGCCGCTGCAACATTTGCAGGCCATTCCGCCGCAGCAGTTCTGGACCCTGCGCGCCCTGGAAGCCTGTCCGGGCAACGCGCGCTGCGAAGTGATCGGCGCACGCGGGCCGTTTCACCTGGAAGACGAGCGGGCGCTGTTCGCACGACGGCAGATCGACGTGCTGGTCAGCAAGAACAGCGGCAGCGCTGCCACCGAGCCGAAACTGCAAGTGGCCCGCGAGCGCGGGGTGCCGGTCCTGGTGCTCAAGCGCCCGCCGCTGCCGACAGTGGATCGACTGTTCGAGTCGGTGGCGGCGCTGAGTGAGGCGTTGGGGTTGTGAAGCCTGGGCAGGTGAGTACTGCCGGGCTCACAACCACACGCAATCCCAATGCGGATAATCACCCGCTTGCCTGACCAGCCCTGCTCGGAGCGGGTTGGCAACGATGTAGCGAGCGACAGCCCTGAGGTCGTCTTCACGACGCAGCGCTCGATCATGGAAGCCTGGCTGCCAGATGGGCCTACGTGGGGCCCCTGCCCGATACAGTGCGCAACTGCTGCGGGACTTGAAGCGGCACATGAGTGTGTCGAGTTTCACATTGCCCAACTCGATCAACCAATGCAGGTGATCAGGCATCAGCACCCAGGCCAGCGAGCGGCAGGCCTGCTCTTGGTCAGAATGTCTCAATTGAGAAATGACCGTCCGGGCGAGCGGGAAGGCGTCGAAAAGAGCAAGCCGATTGCGGGTGGTGGTAGTCAGCAGATAGAAACGGCCTGGCTCGGAAAAGCGGCCTCGTCGTAGCCGATGGGAACTGGGACGGTCCATGTCGCGCTCCTGTGGAAGGTGTGTTCGACGATAGACGCGGTGCGCCTGAGCGGTTGGATTGCAGTGTTGCTTCGTATGACAACCATGATCTGGTTGGCCTGGGGGGCTCTCACCTACCACCGACCCGTGGTCTTGCTCAACTTCTTGGAGTCTGCACGCCCTCGTGGGAGCGGCCTTGCGTCGCGATTGGACCGCGTAGCGGTCCCAGGTTTTCAGCTTCGCCGCTGCCATTGCCGGGACCGCTTTGCGGTCCAATCGCGACACAAGGCCGCTCCCACAAAAAGACGCGCTGGATTCTGGAAGTCATGCGCTG
This sequence comes from Pseudomonas sp. SC11, assembly GCF_047039205.1. Taxonomy (NCBI): domain Bacteria; kingdom Pseudomonadati; phylum Pseudomonadota; class Gammaproteobacteria; order Pseudomonadales; family Pseudomonadaceae; genus Pseudomonas; species Pseudomonas sp. SC11. The sequence goes on from NZ_CP178183.1 coordinate 4,845,934, forward strand.
TAGATGAACAACAAACGCATGATTACCCGGTTCCGCATGCCGCGCCGAGGAAATAAAGCGAGCGCAATCTCGGTGGGGGCCAACTGTCTTTCACCTACCACCGACCCGCGGTTTTGCTCAACTTCATTGGAGTCTGCACGCCCTCGTGGGAGCGGCCTTGCGTCGCGATTGGACCGCGTAGCGGTCCCAGGTTTTCAGCTTCGCCGCTGCCATTGCCGGGACCGCTGTGCGGTCCAATCGCGACACAAGGCCGCTCCCACAAAAAGACGCGCTGGATTCTGGAAGTCATGCGCTGTAGATGAACAACAAACGCATGATTACCCGGTTCCGCATGCCGCGCCGAGGAAATAAAGCGAGCGCAATCTCGGTGGGAGCCAACTGTCTTTCACCTACCACCGACCCGCGGTTTTGCTCAACTTCATTGGAGTCTGCACGCCCGCGTGGGAGCGGCCTTGTGTCGCGATTGGACCGCGTAGCGGTCCCAGGTTTTCAGCTTCGCCGCTGCCATTGCCTGGACCGCTTTGCGGTCCAATCGCGACACAAGGCCGCTCCCACAAAAAGACGCGCTGGATTCTGGAAATCATGCGCTGTAGATGAACAACAAACGCATGATTACCCGGTTCCGCATGCCGCGCCGAGGAAATAAAGCGAGCGCAATCTCGGTGGGAGCCAACTGTCTTTCACCTACCACCGACCCGCGGTTTTGCTCAACTTCATTGGAGTCTGCACGCCCGCGTGGGAGCGGCCTTGTGTCGCGATTGGGACCTTGCAACGGTCCCAGGTTTTCAGCTTCGCCGCTGCCATTGCCGGGACCGCTTTGCGGTCCAATCGCGACACAAGGCCGCTCCCACAAAAAGACGCGCTGGATTCTGGAAATCATGCGCTGCAGATGAGTAACAAACGCATGATTACCCGGTTCCGCATGCCGCGCCGAGGAAATAAAGCGAGCGCAATCTCGGTGGGAGCCAACTGTCTTTCACCTACCACCGACCCGCGGTTTTGCTCAACTTCACTGGAGTCTGCACGCCCTCGTGGGAGCGGCCTTGCGTCGCGATTGGACCGCGTAGCGGTCCCAGGTTTTCAGCTTCGCCGCTGCCATTGCCGGGACCGCTGTGCGGTCCAATCGCGACACAAGGCCGCTCCCACAAAAAGACGCGCTGGATTCTGGAAATCATGCGCTGTAGATGAACAACAAACGCATGGTTACCCGGTTCCGCATGCCGTGCCGAGGAAATAAAGCGAGCGCAATCTCGGTGGGAGCCAACTGTCTTTCACCTACCACCGACCCGCGGTTTTGCTCAAATTCATTGGCGTCTGCACGCCCTCGTGGGAGCGGCCTTGTGTCGCGATTGGACCGCGTAGCGGTCCCAGGTTTTCAGCTTCGCCGCTGCCATTGCCGGGACCGCTGTGCGGTCCAATCGCGACACAAGGCCGCTCCCACAAAAAGACGCGCTGGATTCTGGAAATCATGCGCTGCAGATGAGTAACAAACGCATGATTACCCGGTTCCGCATGCCGTGCCGAGGAAATAAAGCGAGCGCAATCTCGGTGGGGGCCAACTGTCTTTCACCTACCACCGACCCGTGGTCTTGCTCAACTTCTTGGAGTCTGCACGCCCGCGTGGGCCTTGCGTCGCGATTGGGCCGCACAGCGGCCCCATGATCCCGAGCGCTGCACACCTGCAGGACGCCAAACGGCGACCCCAACACGCCAGCTCACCGCCGCCCTCACCACTGCCAAAGCTCAGGCACAAGACAGTCGCTGCCCCCTGCCGTAAACTTCAGCCTCCCTCACCGCAAGGCCCTGCCCATATGGAAATGCAATGGTGGATCTGGCTCGTCTTCGGCATCGCGCTGATCCTGCTGGAACTGGTGCTGCCGACCTTCTTCATTCTCTGGTTCGGCATCGGCGCCGTGCTGGTGGCGTTGATCGCCCTGGTCGCGCCGGCCCTGCAACTGGACATGCAAGTGCTGCTGTGGGTGGCGTTGTCCTCCGTCACCACGCTGCTGTGGTTCAAGGTGTTTCGCAACAAGAAGCCTGACCTGCGCTGGACCGCCGACAGCGTGATCGGCGAAGTCGGCCTGCTCACCGCCAGCGTGTCGCAGTTCCAGAAAGGCCGTGTGCGTTTTCAGAAGCCCGTGCTGGGCAACGAAGAATGGACCTGCATCGCCGACAGCGACATCGCCGCTGGCGAGCGTGTGCGCCTGAGCGCCATCGAAGGCAACATCGTGCGGGTGACCCGCCCTTGAACCTCTACTGAAAGGAAGCTAGCAATGACCAGCCTCATCGTCGTCGGCGCCATCGCGCTGTTCGTGTTGATCACCGTGTTCAAGGGCGTGCGCATCGTCCCCCAGGGCGAGGAGTGGATCGTCGAGCGTCTGGGTCGCTACCACAGCACCCTCAAGCCCGGCTTGAACATCCTCGTCCCGTACATGGACGTGGTCGCCTATCGCCTGCCGACCAAGGACATCATCCTCGACGTGCAGCAGCAGGAAATCATCACCCGCGACAACGCGGTGATCGTCGCCAATGCCCTGTGCTTCGCCAAAGTGGTGGACCCGCAGAAAGCCTCCTATGGCGTGCAGAATTTCTCCTTCGCCGTCACCAGCCTGACCATGACCTCGCTGCGCGCCATCGTCGGCGCCATGGACCTGGACGAAGCGCTGTCCAGCCGCGAGCAGATCAAGGCACGCCTGCGCGAGGCGATGTCCGAGCAGACCGAAGACTGGGGCGTGACCGTGCGCTCGGTGGAGATCCAGGACATCAAGCCCTCGGAGAACATGCAGAAGGCCATGGAACGCCAGGCCGCCGCCGAGCGTGAGCGCAAGGCCGACGTGACCCGCGCCGAAGGTGCCAAACAGGCGGCGATCCTCGAAGCCGAGGCACGCCTGCAGGCCGCCCGCCTCGATGCCGAAGCACAGATCAGCCTGGCCGAAGCCTCGGCGCGGGCGATCTCGCTGGTGCGCGATGCGGTGGGTAACGAAACCACCCCCGCCATGTACCTGCTGGGCGAGCGCTACATCGACGCCATGGATAACCTGGCCGGCAGCGACAATTCGAAGATCGTGGTGCTACCGGCGGACCTGCAGGAAACCGTGCGCGGGCTGCTGGGGCGCGGCAAGGTTTGACGGGGCGACTCGCCTCTGCGGCAGATCACCGCACCGGGGCGTTTTTCCCTATACTGCGCCGTACAATAGCCACCTGATTCCTGACCGGATCTTTCCATGACCCCACGTCGGCACATTGCCTGGATAGCCTGCCTTGCAGTGCTGTTCAACCTGCTGGCCATGCCGCTGTCTTCGGCCGCGCCCAAGGGTGCGGCCGAGCAGTTGCTGTGGGGTGCCTTCTGCTCCAGCGGGGCGAGCAAGGCCACGTTCGACGTACAGTCCCTGGCCAAGATCGATCTCGGCCAGCAGGACCAACACGCCGGCATGCAACACTGCTGGTGCTGTTCCGGCAGCGCTCCGGCGCTCGCCCTCACCGGCCACGCGCCGCACCTGCACAGCCCGCCCGGGCGCAGCTTCGCCCAGTCACCGCCACTGCCCGCGCACCAGCCGACGCCGCGCCAACTGTGGCCGGCGCTCAATCCGCGCGCCTCTCCCCTGGTCTGAGTTCACGACGCCGTCCCTGAACCTCGACAGACCGGAGAACATTCAATGCTCAAGCATGCCCTCGTCCTGGCCGCCCTGCTGCTGCCCGGCGCCTTCGCCAACGCCCACGAATACAGCGTGGGCGAACTGCATATCGCCCATCCCTGGTCGCTGCAACTACCGCCCAACGCCCCTAACGTCGCCGCCTACTTCGTCGTGCACAACAACGGCGCCAGCGACGATCGCCTGCTCGGCGCCGACAGCCCGATCAGCGACGACACCCAGTTGCACGAGCATGTGCAAACCACCACCGGCGCCATGAAGATGCAGCAGGTCAAGGGCGTCGAGGTGCCTGCGGGCAAGGACGTGGTGTTCGCCCCCAGCGCCTACCACGTCATGCTGATGCAGCCCAAGGACCGTAGCCTGCTCGAGGACGGCAAGCGCTTCCCGCTGACCCTGCACTTCGAGAAGGCCGGCGACGTCACCGTCCAGGTGGTGGTGCAGAAACAGCCGCCCGCCGAACAGGCTGGACACACCCACGCGCACTGACCGCTGATCGGCGCTGGCCATGAGCCTGTCGCGCACACGCACAGCCCGCAACACCCGCCCTGATCGCAGGCACGTCGGTGGCGGCTGGCTGAGCCTGTTCGCCATGTGGATGATCTTCATCGGGCCGCTGGTTTCCCAGTCGCTGCCGATGGATCACCACGCCGGCATGGCGATGGACATGAGCATGCCCATGGACATGCCCATGGCGCACGCCGAGCCGGCCGCGCAGGACCACTGCAACGACGGCCAGTTGCACGCCGACTGGGAACGCTGCGGCTATTGCAGCCTGCTGTTCAACTGCCCTGCCCTGCCCCAGACCCTCAGCCCGCTCAGTGCCGGCCGCCTGGCGCCGCCCACCCTGGGCGCCATTCCCACCCGCCAGGGCCATGCCCTGCATGCCGTGTTTCCCGGCGCGCGCAGCCGTGCGCCGCCCCTGTCGATCGTCGTCTGAACCCCCTTAATGCCCAAGGCCAGGTGGCCTTGCGCGTCTTCACGACTGATCGACTGGAATCATTATGTCCGGCTGCACCCGTACCCCTGCGCTACCGCGCACCCTCGCCCTGTTCTGCGGCTCGCTGCTCAGCCCTCTCGCGCTGGCCGTCGCCGCCGACCACTCGCACCCTGACGCACCCGAACTGAGCCCGACGGTGATCACTGCCGTGGCCCCCAGCTCGCCGCTGACCGTGGTCACCAACCCCAAGGATCCCCGCCAGCCGGTGCCGGCCAGCGACGGCGCCGACTACCTCAAGACCATCCCCGGCTTCTCCGCCATCCGCTCCGGCGGCACCAACGGCGACCCGGTGCTGCGCGGCATGTTCGGCTCGCGCCTGAACATCCTCACCAACGGCGGCGTGATGCTCGGCGCCTGCCCCAACCGCATGGACGCGCCGACCTCCTACATCTCCCCGGAAACCTACGACCGCCTGACCGTGATCAAAGGCCCGCAGAGCGTGATCTGGGGGCCTGGCGGCTCGGCCGGGACCATCCTCTTCGAGCGCGAGCCGGAAAAGTTCGGCACCCTCGGCAGCCGCGTCAATGCCAGCCTGCTGACCGGCTCCAACGGCCGCTTCGACAAGGTGCTCGACGCCGCCGCCGGCAACGATCAGGGCTACGCCCGCTTCGTCGGCAACCAGTCGCGCGCCGACGACTACCACGATGGCCACGGCGACACGGTGCCGTCGCGCTGGGACAAGTGGAATGGCGACGTCACCCTGGGCTGGACCCCGGACGCCGATACCCTGCTCGAACTCACCGCTGGCAAGGGCGATGGCGAGGCGCGCTATGCCGGCCGCGGTATGGACGGCTCGCAATTCAAGCGCGAAAGCCTGGGCCTGCGTTTCGAGAAGTCCAACCTGGGCGAGGTGCTGGACACGGTCGAGGCGCAGGTCTACTACAACTACGCCGACCACGTGATGGACAACTACAGCCTGCGTACCCCGTCCGGGCGCGGCATGATGGGCATGCCCATGGTCAGCAACGTCGACCGCCGCACCCTCGGCGCGCGCCTCAAGGCCACTTGGCGCTGGGCCGACGTGCAATTGATCAGCGGCCTCGACGCGCAGACCAACGAGCACCGCAAACGCGGCGGCATGGGCGTCGACGCCCACAAGGGCCAGCCCTGGACCAAGGACGCCGACTTCCACAACTACGGGGCGTTCAGCGAGCTGACCTGGTACGCCACCGGCGAAGACCGGCTGATCGCCGGCGCCCGCCTGGACCGTGCTTCGGCCCGCGATTTCCGCCAGACCAGCGCCACCGTCGGCGACACCCGCGCCGACACCCTGCCCAGCGGCTTCGTGCGCTACGAGCACGACCTCGCTGCAATCCCGGCCACCGCCTACATCGGCCTGGGCCACGCCCAACGCTTCCCCGACTACTGGGAGCTGTTCTCGCCCAAGCAGGGGCCCAACGGCGCGGTGAACGCCTTCGACGCCATCAAGCCGGAGAAGACCACCCAGCTCGACGTCGGCATCCAGTACAAGGATGAGCGCCTGGAGGCTTGGGCATCGGGCTATGTCGGACAGATCCGCGACTACATCCTGTTCGACTACCCCACCGGCATGATGGGCATGAGCAGCACCCAGGCGCAGAACATCGATGCACGCATCATGGGCGGCGAGCTGGGCGCCGCCTATGCGCTGACCGACAACTGGAAGGCCGACGCCACCCTGGCCTACGCCTGGGGCAAAAACAGCAGCGACGGCAAGGCGCTGCCGCAGATGCCACCGCTGGAAAGTCGCCTGGGCCTGACCTACAGTCGCGACGCCTGGAGCGTCGGCGGGCTGTGGCGGCTGGTGGCGGCGCAGAACCGCATCGCCCAGAACCAGGGCAACGTGGTCGGCAAGGACTACGAAAAGAGCGGCGGATTCGGCGTGTTCTCGCTCAACGGGGCCTACAAGGTCAACCGTAACCTCAAGCTCAGCGCCGGGGTCGACAACCTGTTCGACAAGACCTACGCCGAGCACCTGAACCTGGCCGGCAACGCCGGGTTCGGCTATCCGGCCGCCGATCCGCAGCCGGTCAACGAGCCGGGCAGAACCTTCTGGACCAAGGTCGATTTCAGCTTCTGACATAACAACAACGACATCGACCCCGCGGACGCGGCCAACACCGCGCCCGCGGGGGCGAACGGGAGATACCGTGAAACAACCGCAGCCTTCCTTCTACAACCTGGCCTGGCGTTGGCACTTCTACGCCGGGCTGTTCGTCGCACCGTTCATGATCCTGCTGGCGCTCACTGGGATCGTCTACCTGTTCAAGCCGCAGCTCGACCCCTGGATGTACCGCGACCTGATGGTGGTCGAGGCCGGCGCGCAGCGCCAGAGCGCCGACACCCTGCTGGCCAAAGTGCAGCAGGCCTATCCCCAGGGCCACATCGGCCAGTACCTGCCGCCGCTGAACGCCGAGCGCAGTGCGCAGTTCGTGGTGCACGACGGCGGCCGTGAGCTGAACGTGTTCGTCGATCCCTATCGCGCCGAAGTGCTGGGCGTCCAGGACGGCAAGCGCAACCTGCAAGCCATCGCCCGCGCCCTGCACGGCGAACTGATGATCGGCACCCTGGGCGACCGTCTGGTGGAACTGGCGGCGGGTTGGGGCATCGTGCTGGTGGTGTCCGGGCTGTACTTGTGGTGGCCGCGTGGACGCAGCGGCGCCGGCGTGCTGTGGCCACGCCTGACGGCGCGCGGGCGCCTGCTGTGGCGCGACCTGCATGCGGTCGTCGGCTTCTGGGGCTCGGCACTGCTGCTGTTCATGCTGCTCAGCGGCATGACCTGGACCGGCTTCTGGGGCAAGCAATACGCCGAGCTGTGGAACCGCTTTCCGGCGGCCATGTGGACTACGGTGCCCACCTCGGACCAACAGGCCGGTGCGCTCAACAACGCTCACCGCCAAACCGTGCCCTGGGCCCTGGAAAATACGCCGATGCCGGTGTCCGGTGCGCACGCCGAGCATAGGGGCCATCACACCGGCCACAGTGCCCCAGCGGCGCCGCAAATCGGTTTGCAGCAAGTCCAGGACCTGGCCGACGCGCGTGGCGTGACGCCCGGCTACAGCATCACTGCGCCGACCACCGCCGACGGCGTCTTCACCATCGCCGTATTCGCCGACGACCCGCGCTACGACGCCACCCTGCATGTGGACCAGTACACCGGCCAGGTGCTGGCCGACGTGCGCTGGCAGGACTACGGCACGGCGGCGCGCGCCACTGAGCTGGGGGTGATGCTGCATGAGGGGCGGATGTTCGGACCGGTGCACCAAGCGATCATCCTGCTGGTGTGCTTGATGATTCTGCTGGGCGCGGTCAGCGGGCTGGTCATGTGGTGGAAACGCAAACCCAGCGGCAGCCTGGGCGTACCACCGCTGCGCCATGACCTGCCACGCTGGAAGACCGCCGTGGGGGTGATGCTGGTGCTGGGCGTGGTCTTCCCATTGGTGGGAGTGTCGATGCTGGTGATGTGGGCGCTCGACAGCCTGGTGATCTGGCGGAGTCGGGTCGCGGTTCAGGCGTGAACAGCGATATGTTTTCGCGGGTGCAGCGGTGCAGGCGGGTTTACCTGGGAAAAGGGCAACGCTTGATGCCGGTCAGGTGATCGTCCTGTCTGCGCCGTCAAGATCGTGCCGATCTGCCACACCCGCGATCGGAACGCGACGTGATAGCCTAGCCGGCTTTCGCGCACAAAAAGACTGACCCTCAATGGAATGCAGCCTATGACCCAAACCTCCCCCGCCCCGACAGATGACCAGCATCTGCAACGCAACCTGACCAACCGCCACATCCAGCTCATCGCCATCGGCGGCGCCATCGGCACCGGCCTGTTCATGGGCTCGGGCAAGACCATCAGCCTGGCCGGCCCGTCGATCATCTTCGTCTACATGATCATCGGCTTCATGCTGTTCTTCGTCATGCGCGCCATGGGTGAGCTGCTGCTGTCGAACCTGAACTACAAATCGTTCATCGACTTTTCCGCCGATCTGCTCGGCCCCTGGGCCGGCTACTTCACTGGCTGGACCTACTGGTTCTGCTGGGTGGTCACCGGCATCGCCGACGTGGTCGCCATCGCCGCCTACACGCAATTCTGGTTCCCGGAGCTTCCCCAGTGGATACCGGCACTGACCTGCGTGGCGGTACTGCTGTCGCTGAACCTGGTCACGGTCAAGCTGTTCGGCGAGATGGAGTTCTGGTTCGCCCTGATCAAGATCATCGCCATCCTCGGCCTGGTCGCCACCGGCCTGTACATGGTGGTCACCGGTTTCACCTCGCCGAGCGGGCGCACCGCGCAACTGGCCAACCTGTGGAACGACGCCGGCATGTTCCCGCATGGGGTCATGGGCTTCTTCGCCGGCTTCCAGATCGCCGTGTTCGCCTTCGTCGGCATCGAGCTGGTGGGCACCACCGCCGCCGAAGCGAAGAACCCCGAGCGCACCTTGCCCCGGGCGATCAACTCCATCCCGATCCGCATCATCGTGTTCTACGTGCTGGCACTGATCGCGATCATGGCCGTGACCCCATGGCGCGACGTGGTGCCGGGCAAGAGCCCGTTCGTCGAGCTGTTCGTGCTGGCCGGCCTGCCGGCAGCGGCGAGCATCATCAACTTCGTGGTACTGACCTCGGCGGCGTCCTCGGCCAACAGCGGCGTGTTCTCCACCAGCCGCATGCTCTTTGGCCTGGCCCAGGAAGGCGACGCGCCGAAGGCGTTCGAGAAACTGTCGCGCCGCGCCGTCCCGGCCAACGGCCTGTACTTCTCCTGCACCTGCCTGCTGCTGGGCGCGGTGCTGATCTACCTGGTGCCGAACGTGATCGAAGCCTTCACCCTGGTGACCACGGTGTCGGCGGTGCTGTTCATGTTCGTCTGGACGCTGATCCTGCTGTCGTACCTGAGCTACCGCAAGCACCGTGAGCCCCTGCACCAGGCCTCGAAGTACAAGATGCCGGGCGGACGCTTCATGTGCTGCGTGTGCCTGGCGTTCTTCGCCTTCATTCTGGTGCTGCTGAGCCTGGAGGCCGATACCCGCTCGGCGCTGGTGGTCACGCCGCTGTGGTTCCTGATTCTGGCGGTGACTTACCAGTTCGTGCGCAGCAAGCGCCAGGCGCGCGGCGCCGTGCGTCGCGATTGACTGACGCGGGGCCGCCGTGCGGCCCCGATCACCCCGCCCCGGCCCCAACTCGGTGCAGCCCTCACCAGCGAGCACCAACCTCGCCCCCGCCTACGCCCCGCCCCGAAGCACAGCCCGTCTGCCGCGTGCCTTTGCGCACCACGGCACAGCCTTTGCAGTCTCCCCTGCGCCAACACCACAACAACGCAGCGGAGAGAGCACATGAAGCGTCGCAGTCTGATCAAGGCCTTTACCCTCAGCGCATCGCTCGCGGCCATGGGCCTGAGCTGGAGCCTCCAGGCCGCCGAGACCATCAAGGTCGGCATCCTGCATTCGCTGTCCGGCACCATGGCCATCTCCGAGACGTCGCTCAAGGACATGGCGCTGATGACCATCGACGAGATCAACGCCAAGGGCGGGGTCAACGGCAAGATGCTCGAACCTGTGGTGGTAGACCCCGCGTCCAACTGGCCGCTGTTCGCCGAGAAGAGCCGCCAGTTGCTGACCCAGGACAAGGTCGCGGTGGTATTCGGCTGCTGGACGTCGGTGTCGCGCAAATCCGTGCTGCCGGTGTTCGAGGAACTCAACGGGCTGCTGTTCTACCCGGTGCAGTACGAGGGTGAAGAGATGTCGCCAAACGTCTTCTACACCGGTGCGGCGCCTAACCAGCAAGCGATCCCAGCGGTTGAATATGTGATGAGCGAAGACGGCGGCAGCGCCAAGCGCTTCTTCCTGCTGGGCACCGACTACGTGTATCCGCGCACCACCAACAAGATCCTGCGCGCCTTCCTGCACAGCAAAGGCGTGGCCGACAAGGACATCGAAGAGGTGTACACCCCGTTTGGCCACGCCGATTACCAGACCATCGTCGCCAACATCAAGAAGTTCTCCGCTGGCGGCAAGACGGCCGTGATCTCCACGGTCAATGGCGACTCCAACGTGCCCTTCTACAAGGAACTGGCCAACCAGGGCCTGAAGGCCACCGATGTGCCGGTGGTGGCGTTCTCGGTGGGTGAAGAAGAGCTACGCGGCATCGACACCAAGCCGCTGGTGGGTCACCTGGCGGCCTGGAACTACTTCGAGTCGGTGGATAACCCGGTCAACCAGAAGTTCGTGGCTGACTGGAAGGCCTATGCCAAGGCCAAAGGCCTTCCCGGCGCCGACAAGGCGGTGACCAACGATCCGATGGAAGCCACCTACGTGGGCATCCACATGTGGGCGCAGGCAGCGGAAAAAGCCAAGTCCACCGATGTGGACAAGGTGCGCGAAGCGCTGGCCGGGCAGACCTTCCAGGCGCCGTCGGGCTTCACCCTGACCATGGACAAGACCAACCACCACCTGCACAAGCCGGTGATGATCGGCGAGATCCAGGACGACGGGCAGTTCAGCGTGGTCTGGGAGACCGAACAGCCACTGCGCGCGCAGCCTTGGAGCCCGTTCATTCCGGGCAACGACAAGCGGCCTGACTATGCGGTGAAAGGCAACTGAGTGCAGGGGGCCGCGCGGCGGCCCAATCGCGCGACGAGCCCGCCCCCACAACAGCCGCGTGCCCCCATCAACATGGGGTTACACAGCCCCTGTGGGAGCGGGCTTGCCCCGCGATGAATCCACCTCCGATTTCCAGGACTGCCCACATGCTCAGACTGCTGCTGACGCTATTACTGCTCCTGCCGCTGGCAGCCGAGGCCAGCGAGGGCGAATTCTTCCTCGCGGCCAAGCCTGCCGAGCAGGCCAATTTGCTCGAACGCTGGGCCGCGCAACCGGACCCTGCGCGCCTGGCGCTGCTGGAGAACCTGCGCGAAGGCCGCATCGCCGCCGATGACACGCGCAAGGTGCGCCTGAACAACCGCTTGCGCGGCCTGATCGACAACGCCCTGGCCAGCCACCAATTGTCAGCAAGCGACAGCCGTGTGCGCCTGGGCGCGGCCCAGCAGTTGCAGAAAAGCGCGCAACCGGCGCAGATGGCAACGCTCGACCGCGCTTTCGCCCAGGAGTCCGACCCGGCGGTGCACGCCGCGCTGGGCCTGGCCTTGGCCAACCTGCAACTGGGCGCCAGCGAACCGCAGGTACGTCTGGCCGCCGTGCGCCTGCTTGGCGAGACGGGCGACCCGCTGGCCCGCACCCGACTCGAAGCACTGCTGCAACCCGGTGCGGAAAGCGATTCGGGCGTGCGCACCGCCGCCGAGACCAGCCTGGCCCAGGTGCAACGCAAGCTGTTGATCGGCGAACTGCTCGGTCAGGCCTTCAGCGGCCTGTCGCTGGGCTCGATCCTGCTGCTGGCGGCGCTGGGCCTGGCCATCACCTTCGGCCTGCTCGGGGTGATCAACATGGCCCACGGCGAAATGCTCATGCTCGGCGCCTACAGCACCTACATGGTTCAGGTGCTGGTGCAGCGCTACGCCCCCGGCGCCCTGGAGTTCTATCCGCTGATCGCCCTGCCGGTGGCCTTCGCCATCAGCGCCGGGGTCGGCATGGCGCTGGAGCGCACGGTCATCCGCCACCTCTATGGCCGCCCCCTGGAAACCCTGCTGGCCACCTGGGGCATCAGTCTGATCCTGATCCAGGCGGTACGCCTGCTGTTCGGCGCGCAGAACGTCGAAGTGAGCAATCCGGCCTGGCTGTCCGGCGGCGTGCAGGTGCTGCCGAACCTGGTGCTGCCGTACAACCGCCTGGTGATCATCGGCTTCGCCCTGGCCGTGGTGCTGCTCACTTGGCTGCTGCTCAACCGCACGCGGCTGGGGCTGAACGTGCGTGCCGTCACCCAGAACCGCAATATGGCGGCGTGCTGCGGGGTGTCCACCGGCCGCGTGGACATGCTCGCCTTCGGCCTCGGTTCGGGCATCGCCGGCCTCGGTGGCGTGGCCCTGAGCCAGGTCGGCAACGTCGGCCCGGACCTGGGCCAGAGCTACATCATCGACTCCTTCCTGGTGGTGGTGCTCGGTGGCGTCGGGCAACTGGCCGGCAGCCTCTGGGCGGCCTTCGGTCTGGGCATCGCCAACAAGCTGCTGGAACCGCAGATCGGTGCGGTGCTCGGCAAGATCCTCATCCTTGCGCTGATCATTCTGTTCATCCAGAAGCGTCCGCAAGGTCTGTTCGCCCTCAAGGGACGGGTAATCGACTGATGAACCAGCCACTGCTTGTCACCGCCGCGCACAAGGCCGGGCCCCGGCTGTCGTTGGCCCTCGGCGCCCTGCTGACCCTGGTGCTGATCGCCCTGCCGCTGTTGTCGCTGTTGCCCGAGGGGCACGCCCTGCAGGTCTCGGCCTACACCCTGACGCTGGTCGGCAAGATCCTCTGTTACGCCATCGTCGCCCTGGCCCTGGACCTGGTCTGGGGCTACGCCGGGTTGCTGTCGTTGGGCCACGGCCTGTTCTTCGCCCTGGGCGGCTACGCCATGGGCATGTACCTGATGCGCCAGGCCGCCGGCGACGGCCTGCCTGGCTTCATGACCTTCCTGTCGTGGAGCGAGCTGCCGTGGTACTGGGCCGGTACCCAGCATTTCGCCTGGGCACTGTGCCTGGTGGTGCTGGCGCCGGGGCTGCTGGCCCTGGTGTTCGGCTGGTTCGCCTTCCGCTCGCGGATCAAGGGCGTGTACTTCTCGATCATGACCCAGGCCCTGACCTTCGCCGGCATGTTGTTGTTCTTCCGCAACGAGACCGGGTTTGGCGGCAACAACGGTTTTACCAACTTCCGCACCATCGTCGGCTTCGACGTGGCCGCGCCCGGCACGCGGGCGGTGTTGTTCCTGCTGACCGTGGCCTTGCTGCTAAGCAGCCTGTACCTGTGCTGGCGGCTGACCCGCAGCAAGTTCGGCCGCCTGCTCACCGCCCTGCGCGACGCCGAGAACCGCCTGATGTTCTGCGGCTACGACCCGCGCGGCTTCAAGCTGCTGGTGTGGGTGCTCAGCGCCGTGCTGTGTGGCCTGGCCGGTGCCCTGTACGTGCCGCAGGTGGGCATCATCAATCCCAGCGAGATGTCGCCGACCAACTCCATCGAGGCCGCAGTGTGGGTGGCCCTGGGCGGACGCGGCACGCTGATCGGCCCGCTGCTCGGCGCCGGTCTGGTCAACGGGATGAAAAGCTGGTTCACCGTGGCTTTCCCGGAGTTCTGGCTGTTCTTCCTCGGCGCACTGTTCATTCTGGTCACCCTGTACCTGCCCAAGGGCGTGGTCGGGCTGCTGAAGAAAAGGAGCCAGCCATGAGAGGCCTGCCTGCGGTACACCCGGAGTTCATGCTCGAGCCGGTGTTCGATCAGCTCGGCAGCGGTCGCGATGCCATCGGCCTGGGCCAGCCCCGCAAGGCCGGACTCGACACCCGCCACGGCACCGTGTTGAGCCTGGAGGACATCAGCGTCAGCTTCGACGGCTTCAAGGCGCTCAACGCCTTGACCCTGTACATCGGCGTCGGTGAACTGCGCTGCATCATCGGTCCGAACGGCGCCGGCAAGACCACGCTGATGGACGTGATCACCGGCAAGACCCGACCGGACAGCGGCAGCGCCTTCTTCGGCGACACCCTCGACCTGACCCGCCTGAGCGAATACCAGATCGCCCAGGCCGGCATCGGCCGCAAATTCCAGAAGCCTACGGTGTTCGAGGCGCTGACGGTGTTCGAGAACCTCGAGCTGGCGCTCAAGACCGACAAATCGGTGTGGGCCAGCCTGACCGCACGGCTGACCGACGCGCAGCGCGCGCGTATCGACCAGGTGCTGAGCACCGTGCGCCTGCACAGCCAGGCCTCGCGCCAGGCCGGGCTGTTGTCGCACGGCCAGAAGCAGTTCCTGGAGATCGCCATGCTGCTGGTGCAGGAGCCACAGTTGCTGCTGCTCGACGAGCCGGTGGCGGGCATGACCGACGCCGAGACCGAGTTCACCGCCGAGCTGTTCAAGGGGCTGGCGGGCAAGCACTCGCTGATGGTGGTGGAGCACGACATGGGCTTCGTCGGCAGCATCGCCGATCATGTCACCGTGCTGCACCACGGCAGCGTACTGGCGCAAGGATCGCTGGAACAGGTACAGGCGGATGAGCGGGTGGTCGAGGTGTACCTCGGTCGCTAGGGAGAAGCTGAATCGGCGTGGGAGCGGGCATGCCCCGCGTCTAGACCTGCCCGGCCAACATCATTTGCAGGTCTGGCGCTAGCGCGGGGCGAGCCCGCGCCCACGACCTGAATCATCGGATGGCAGAACATGCTGAAAATCGACGCACTGCACCAATACTACGGCGGCAGCCACATCCTGCGAGGCCTGTCGTTCGAGGCCAAGGTCGGCGAAGTGACCTGCCTGCTGGGCCGCAATGGCGTGGGCAAGACCACCCTGCTGCGCTGCCTGATGGGCCTGGTGCCCGCCCGCGAGGGCCGCATCGAATGGGAAGGCACGCCGATCACCGCGCTCAAGCCCCAGCAGCGGGTGCACGCGGGCATCGCCTACGTGCCCCAAGGCCGGGAAATCTTCCCGCGCCTGACGGTGGAGGAAAATCTGCTGATGGGCCTGTCGCGTTTCAGCGCCCGCGAGGCGCGGCAGGTGCCGGCGTTCATCTATGAACTGTTCCCGGTGCTCGAACAGATGAAGCAGCGCCGAGGTGGCGATCTGTCCGGCGGCCAGCAGCAGCAACTGGCGATCGGCCGTGCCCTGGCCAGCCGCCCGCGCCTGCTGATTCTCGACGAGCCCACCGAAGGCATCCAGCCCTCGGTGATCAAGGAAATCGGCGCGGTGATCCGCCGTTTGGCGCAGCGCGGCGACATGGCGATCCTGCTGGTGGAACAGTTCTACGACTTCGCCGAGGCGTTGGCCGACCAGTACCTGGTGATGGCCCGTGGCGAGATCGTGCAGCGCGGCCGTGGCGAAAACATGCAGGCCGAGGGTGTGCGCGGGCTGGTAACCATTTAATCTGCGGCCTCGACTTCGCGAGACACTGCCATGAGCGACTGCATCCGCGATGCCCGGCCCGACGACCTGGCCGGCATCCTCGACATCTACAACGACGCCGTGTGCAACACCACGGCGATCTGGAATGAAACCCCGGTGGACCTGGCTAACCGTCAGGCCTGGTTCGCCGCCCGGGCCGAGCAGGGCTACCCGATTCTGGTGGCGACCGACGACAGCGGCGTGCTCGGCTACGCCTCGTTCGGCGACTGGCGCCCCTTCGAAGGTTTCCGCCACACGGTGGAGCACTCGGTGTACGTGCGCGGCGACCAGCGTGGCAAAGGCTTGGGACCGCTGTTGATGCAGGCGCTGATCGAGCGTGCCCGCAGCGGTGGCAAGCACGTCATGGTGGCGGCCATCGAAAGCGGCAATGCCGCCTCGATCCGCCTGCACGAGCGCCTGGGCTTCGCCGTGACCGGGCAGATGCCGCAGGTGGGGGTGAAGTTCGGCCGGTGGTTGGATCTGACCTTCATGCAGCTAGGGCTGAACAGCTCAGAGCGTCCACCTGATCGGCAGACGCCCTGATTAGCGCTGCACAGTCGCTTTCAGGACACGGTCCAGCAATTCCTTGGGCCGCTCCACGGTGTAATAGCCGATCAGTTCCTCAACCTGCTCGCCTCTGGAGAAGATCAACAGCGTCGGAGCGGACTGAACGGCATAGCGCTCGGCGACGACGGGGCTATCGACCAGCGAAATACGCACAAAGTCTGCACGGGTTTCAGACGATGCCCAGTCATCCATCACCTTGCTCATGCGATTACTGGCGTTTTCCCGACCGTCGGGGCGGTATTTGAAAAACTCAACCACGACCGGTTTCTTCGCTGACAGCACCTGTTCTTCGAATTGGGCTTCGTTAATCGTATGCACGCTCATGTCGACGCTCCTGAGTTGGAAGTTCTGTAATGCGTGGAGTCATCACGCTAGAACGCCCCACCGGTAGCGTCCACTGACATAAATGACAGGTCAGGCCTGCACGAACCGGCCCAGACGCTGGCGCAACATGCTGTTCTCGCTGCGTAACTGCTGCACTTCCTCAAGCAGTTCCAGCGCCAGCGCCACCCCTTCCCATTCCAGCTCCAGCTCCTGGTGCAGCTTCACCGCGCGCTTGACGGTGACCGGCGCGTGGTCGTCGAACACCCAGTCGTCGGGCGTTCGCCCTGAGGGTTCAACGATGCCGTGCTCGACGATCTCGATCACGCAGTCGGCCGTGAGGTTGGCTTCCTGGCAGAGGGTTCGCATGTCCAGTTGAACGATCAGGGTGCTGCTCATGGTCACTTACTCCATTGTGTCCTCGGGTTGAACGCGGCCTGCTCGGAGAGCTTGGTCCACAGTTCTCGGGTGGTCGCATCGGAGGTGCTGGGCATGACCACCTTGAGCTGGGCGTAGAGGTCGCCGCGCTCGCCCTGCTTGGTGGCCAGGCCCATGCCCTTGACCCGCAGGCGCTGGCCGCTCTGGCTGTCGGGGCGGATGGTCAGGTTGATCTTGCCGGTGAGCGTCGGCACCGCCACCTTGGTGCCCAGGGCGGCTTCCCACGGTGCCAGGGGCACGGTGATGATCAGGTCGTGGCCCTCGACGTCGAACAGCGGGTGCGGCGCCATGCGGATGGTCAGGAACAAGTCGCCGTTGGCGCCGCCGCCCGCGCCCGGTGCGCCCTGGCCCTTGAGGCGGATGCGCTCGCCGTCGGTGACGCCGGCCGGGATCTTCACGTTCAGGGTCTTGGTGGTGAAGCCGGTGCGTTGCCCGGCGGCGTTGGTCTGCGGCACCTGGAAACTGATCTGCTTGGATTCCTTGCTCAAGGTCTCTTCGAGAAACACCGCCAGTTCCAGTTCCACGTCCTGCCCTCGCCTGCCGGCACTGCGCTGCTGTTGCTGGCCGCGCGCGCCGCCAAAGGGATTGCCGCCACGGGCACCGAAGATCGAGCTGAAGAAGTCGGAGAAATCGCCGCCCTCGAAACCACCGCCGCCACCGCCACGGCTTTCCCAGCCCGGCGGTGCCTGGAACGGCCGGCCGTGCTGGCCACCGTACTTGCGGATCTCGTCGTATTCGGCGCGCTTGGTGGCGTCGCCCAATACTTCGTAGGCCTCGTTGGCCTCCTTGAATTTGTCCTCGGCGTCGCGCTCCTTGCTGACGTCAGGGTGATACTTGCGCGCCAGCTTGCGGTAGGCCGCCTTGATCGCCTTCTCGTCCGCGCTGGGGTCAACGCCGAGTACCTTGTAATAGTCTTTGAAGTCCATCTAAGGATCACCAGTAGGAAATATCGTGCTGCTTGTGAAGATAGGGGTGAAGCATAGCCTTTCAAGGGCCGTTTGGCGTTGCACCATGACAGACGATCGGTCTTGATTCTGTCGGCCACTGGCATAAACTGCGCGGCCGTTTTGCCTCCGGAAGCTTCCCCCCATGTCTGACGTATCCCCGGCCCGCGCCCTCGGCATCGACTTCGGCACCTCCAACTCCACCGTGGGTTGGCACCGCCCGGGCGTCGAATCGCTGATCGCCCTGGAAGAGGGCAAGATCACCTTGCCGTCGGTGGTGTTCTTCAACATCGAGGAGCGTCGCCCGGTGTACGGCCGCCTGGCCCTGCACGAGTACCTCGAAGGCTACGAAGGCCGCTTGATGCGCTCGCTCAAGAGCCTGCTGGGCTCCAAGCTGATCAAGCACGACACCAGCGTGCTGGGCAGCGCGTTGCCGTTCAAGGACCTGCTGGGACTGTTCATCGGCGAACTGAAGAAGCGCGCCGAAGCCAGTGCCGGGCGCAGTTTCGAGCAGGTGGTGCTGGGCCGCCCGGTGTTCTTCGTCGACGACGATCCGGCCGCCGACCAGGAGGCCGAGGATACCCTGGCCGAGGTGGCGCGCAAGATCGGCTTCAAGGACGTGTCGTTCCAGTACGAACCCATCGCCGCCGCCTTCGACTACGAGTCGGGCATCGCCGCTGAAGAGCTGGTGCTGATCGTCGATATCGGCGGCGGTACCTCGGACTTCACCCTGATCCGCCTGTCCCCCGAGCGTCATCGGCTGGACGCGCGCCAGGACGACATCCTCGCCACCGGCGGCGTGCACATCGGCGGTACCGACTTCGACAAGCAGCTCAGCCTGCAAGGCGTGATGCCGCTGTTCGGCTATGGCAGCCGAATGAAAAGCGGCGCGCTGATGCCCACCAGTTATCACCTGAACCTGGCCACCTGGCACACCATCAACGCCTTGTATGGCCAGAAATCGCAACTGGCCTTGGGCAACATGCGCTATGACATCGAGGACACCCTGGGCATCGACCGGCTGTTCAACCTGATCGAACAGCGCGCCGGGCACTGGCTGGCGATGGAAGTGGAGGCCAGCAAGATCGAGCTGACCGACCGCGACAGCCGCAGCATCGACCTGGGCCGGGTCGAGTCGGGGTTGGTGGCGCAGTTGAGCCGGGCCTTGTTCGAAGACGCCATCGACGGTTTGCTGCAACGGGTACGCGGCAGTGTCGACGAACTGCTGGTCAAGGCCGGGGTAACGGCGGCGCAGGTCGACACGGTGTTCTTCACCGGCGGCTCCAGCGGCATCCCGGCGCTGCGCAATAGCGTCGCGGCGATGCTGCCCAACGCCCGACACGTGGAAGGGAACATCTTCGGCAGCATCGGCAGCGGGCTGGCGATCGAAGCGCGCAAGCGCTACGGGGCGGTCTGAGATCGCGCGGGGCTCTAGCGCGGGCAACCTGCGCTAGAGCCCCCGATGGCCTTCAGACCAGCTCCATACGCCGCAACTCACTCTTCAGGTAGGCGTAGTAGATCGGCCCCGCCACCACCCCCGGCAACCCGAACGCCGCCTCGAACACCAGCATCGCCAGCAGCAGTTCCCAGGACTTGGCGCGAATCTGCCCGCCGACGATACGCGCGTTGAGGAAATACTCGACCTTGTGGATCACGATCAGGTAACCCAGCGCGGCAGCCGCCACCCAGATCGACAGCGACAGCCCGACGATGGTGATCAGCGTGTTGGAGATCAGGTTGCCGATCACCGGCAGCAGACCCAGCAGGAAGGTCAGCACGATCAGGGTCTTGGTCAGCGGCAGGTGCACGCCGAACAGCGGCAGCACCACGGCCAGGAAGATGCCGGTGAAGGTGGTGTTGAGCAGGGAAATCTTGATCTGCGCGAAGACGATGTTGCGAAACGCCTGCACCAGCAGGCTCAAACGCTCGAACAGCGCGGCCGCCAGCGGCTTGCGTCGGGACAGGTCGGGGATACGCTGCAAGGCGATGATGGCGCCGAGAATCATGCCGATCAGCAGGGTCACGAACATGTGTGCCATGCCCTTGCCCACCAGTTGCAGATCGCTCAGGTGACTGCGTATCCAGTCGCCGATGGCCACCTTGAACTCGGCAGCGCTGGCGGGCAGGTAACCCTCGATGAACGGCGGCAGCTGACCCCGCGCGCGCTCCACCAGGCCCATGAACTTGTCCAGCGAAGCGCCGGGGTTCTCGGCCTCGTGCAGCAGGAAGCTGAAGGCGCCGGCGATCAGCAACGCCAGGCTGGTGACCACCAAGGTGCCCAACAGCGCCACCGCCAGCCAACGGGCGCGCTGACCGGCGATCAGCGGTTGCAGGCGCGGGGTGAGCATGTTCACCAGTTCGAACACCAGCAGGCCGGCCAGCAGGCTGGGCAACAACTTCAGGGGCAACGCCAGGAGCAGGCCGGCAACCACGATGATGCAACTGGCCAGGGTGATCTGGCGGGGAGTGAAGGTCATACAGCCTCGGCGGCAGACAGCGGGAAGATCCGCAGTCTGCCAGCCTTCAGGCGACAGGCATAGGCACCGGTCACTTCTTCTTCAGACAGTCGCTCATGAACGCTTTTCGTGCGTCGCCCTTGAGCGACTGGCCGCTGGCGTCAGCGTTGCAGGTCTTCATTTTCTCCTGCTGGGTGGGGGGCGACTTCTTCAGGCAGGTGCTCATGAACGCCTTGCGCGCATCGCCCTTGAGCGACTGGCCCGTGGCTTCGGCGTTGCAGGTCTTCATCTTTTCCTGTTGCGCCGTGGCGGCGAATCCCTGCCCAGCGATCGACATGCCCAACACCAGCAATGACACGTGCAGCAGCTTCATGGAGTGGTCTCCTTGTCTGCGCGCTGGATGCGCGCTCGTCCCGCTGAGTGTAGACAAGAATTTTTACATCCTCGGCCAGGCCCCGTATTTCGGCCTCTTGCCGCTTCGCTTGATGAATCGAACTCCTGACGCGCCGTGCGGTTCCAAGCTTAACAGCCACCCGTAACGGACCTTTTGCAAGGAGCGTAATCATGAGCAAAGCGACCCTGGCCGTCCTGATCGCCAGCGCAGCCCTCGCCGCCTGCAGCAGCAACAGCCGCCCGGAAAATCCGGTCGACTACGTCACCTTCCGCAACGAGCCGCTGGTCAAGCAGGTCGAGAACGGCATGACCACGCAGAAGGTCATCGCCATCGGCGGCAGCCCGTCGAACATGAGCGACCTGCCCAACGGGGGCATCTGCAACGACTACATCCTCAACAAGGATGGCAAGCAGCAGCCTTACTACGTGCGCTTCGATGCCAGCGGGCATGTTGATGCCAAAGGTTTCAAGACCTGCAAGCAACGAGAAGAGGACCGCAAGGCCGTGCCTGGCGCGTAAAACCTCTCGAGACCCTGACCTGAAAAGCTGATTCGACTGGAGAATCCCATGAGCAACTCTGTACTGACCGACATCGAAACCCTGCGCCATCGTGCCCGTGAGCACGTCGAGAACGGCGCCATCACCGAAGGCTACAAGGCCGACCGTGAAGAGATCATCCGCCTGCTCAACGAGTCGCTGGCCACCGAGCTGGTTTGCACCCTGCGCTACAAGCGCCACTACTTCATGGCCAGCGGCATCAAGGCCAGCGTCGCCGCCGAGGAATTCCTCGAGCACGCCAACCAGGAATCCGAGCACGCCGACAAGCTGGCCGAGCGTATCGTGCAGCTTGGCGGTGAGCCGGACTTCAACCCGGACAACCTGAGCAAGAACTCCCACGCTCAGTACGTGGCCGGTTCCAACCTGAAGGAAATGGTCCTCGAAGACTTGGTGGCCGAGCGCATCGCCATCGACAGCTACCGCGAGATCATCCAGTACATCGGCGACAAAGACCCGACCACTCGCCGCATCTTCGAAGACATCCTGGCCCAGGAAGAAGAGCACGCCGACGACATGTCGGATCTGCTCGAAGGCCTGTAAGTCAGGTATCGTCGGGGCCGCTTTGCGGCCCTTTCGCGGCACAAGGCCGCTCCCACAACGTCCGCGTAACGCCTGAAAACAGGGCCTTGCACGGATTTTTGTGGGAGCGGCCTTGTGCCGCGATGGGCTGCGCAGCAGCCCCAATGCCAGCAATACAGATCTCAAGTGAACAGCGTTAGCACTGCAGCCTTCTTCAAGCGCATCACTTCTTCGACTTCACCGCAGCCGGCGCCTTGCCAGCCTTCATGCGCTCTAGCAGCGGTGTGCATGGATTGGACTCCCACAACGTCGGCGTAACCCCTGAAAACAGGGGCCTTGCACGGATTTTGTGGGAGCGGCCTTGTGCCGCGATGGGCTGCGCAGCAGCCCCAATGCCAGCAATACAGATCTCAAGTGAACAGCGTTAGCACTGCAGCCTTCTTCAAGCGCATCACTTCTTCGACTTCACCGCAGCCGGCGCCTTGCCAGCCTTCGTGCGCTCTAGCAGCGGTGTGCATGGATTGGACTCCCACAACGTCCGCGTAACCCCTGAAAACAGGGCCTTGCACGGATTTTTGTGGGAGCGGCCTTGTGCCGCGATGGGCTGCGCAGCAGCCCCAATGCCAGCAATACAGATCTCAAGTGAACAGCGTTAGCACTGCAGCCTTCTTCAAGCGCATCACTTCTTCGACTTCACCGCAGCCGGCGCCTTGCCAGCTTTCATGCGCTCTAGCAGCGGTGTGCACTGGTGAGGCTCACCACCGCTGGGTGCGATCAACGCCAGCAGCCCCGCCGCCGGCCCCACCGCAACGCCCAACGCCACCATGCCTGCCCCGCGCAACGCCAGGGGCACCGCTTGCACGCCGGCACTGGGTTTGGCGAACGCGCCGCGCACGTACAACGGCGACCGCAGCGAGAACAGGCGCAGGCCCTTGGATTCGGGGGTGACTTTCAAATCCAGACGTTCGGTGGCGAAGTTGGCGGTACCGTTGATGTAGATGATCGCGTTCTCGGTATCGAAGACGAACAGCCGGGTACTGGCCAAGCCATCCTTGATGCCGACGTCGGCCGCCGCGCAATTGATCTTCACGTCCTCATCGCCGAACAGCTTGTCCACCACATAGTTGCCGACGTTGAGCCCGGCGATTTCCATCAGGCTGCGGCTGATCGCGCCATCGTTGATCAACAGCCGCAAGTCACCATTGGAGGTGCCGAGCAGCGCCGCCACCGAGTTGCCGCGCCCGCTGATGTCGGCATCGCCATTGAGCTCGCCGAAACTGGTCTGCATGGGGGCGAAGGTGGGGAACAGCTCCTTGAGCTTGAAGCCGCGCGCGGTCAGACGGGCGCGGCCCTGCATCGGCACCGAGCGGCCATCCAGACGGATGTTGGCATCGAGGTTGCCACCGGCCACGCCGAAGCGTAGCGGAGTCAGGCGCAGCAGACCGTCTTCCAGCACTACGTGGGCCGACAGGTCCTTGAACGGCAATTGCTCGCTGTGGACGATGCGCTTGCCGGCGAAGGAGACGTCGGCGTCCATGGCGCGCCAGCGGTCGGTGCGGAATTCCTCGACCGGCAACACCTTGTCGCCGGGTTGCTTGCTGGCACCGCCGCGGGCTTTCTGCTCGGCGTTGGAGTCGGCACCAATCAGCGGCGCCAAGTCCTTGAACAGCAACTGGTTGGAAACCAGCTTGCCGGACAGCTTGGGCCGTGACTGGCTGGCAACGAAGGCCAGGTCGCCGTGGATGTCGCTGTCGCCGATCTTGCCGTTGAAGTCTTCGTAGCGGAAACGCGCGCCGCCGGCGTCGTGCAGGTTGGCGGTGAGGTGACCGTCGGTGGAATAGGCCGGGGTGTCGGGTAAGGTCACGCCCGTCAAGGGATAGAGGTTGCCCAGGCTGCTGCCGGAGAGTTTCAGGCGCAGGTCCAGGGCGCCGAGGTTGCGCGGGTCGGTCAGGGTGCCGGCGACGGCAGCGCGGGTATCGCCCACGCGCGCATCCACTTGCAGCGGGAACGGCTGGCGGCTGTCCTGCAGCGCCAACAGGCCACCGATCTTGCCGGTGGCGTTCACCGCCTGACCTTTGTAGCGACCTTGGGCCTTGAGGCCGAAGGCGTAGTCCTGCGCGCCGCCGGTCTCGTCAGCCTTGGCCTTGCCGACGATCTCACTGAACGGAATCGGCTTGCCCAGTGGGTCGATCTGCACCTTCATCTGGGTCTTGAGGGTCTGGTCGTCGAAGCTGACATTGCCTTGGTCAAAACCGATGGCGCCGATGTCCAGCACCCACTTCGACGGTTCGGCGTTCTCGTCCTTGGGCCCGAAATCGAAGTTCCAGTTGGCACGGCCATCGGCCAGGCGGGTCAGGCTGGCCGTGGGATGGGTGAGGTCGATGCGCGGAATGGAAATCGTCTGAACCAGCAACGGCAAGGGCGAGAGGCGGAACTCGACCCGCTCCAGACCGACCATCTGCGGCGCTTTAAGCCAGTCCGGGTTGCCTAGCGTCAGGTCTTCGGCGACGAAACGCGGCCACGGCACCCAGGCGCGCCACCCGCCCTCGTCGCGCTCGCGCTGCCAGTGCACGGCCAGGTTGCCATTGATGGCGAAGGGACGGTGCAAGGCTTCAGAGACTTTTTCGTTGAGCAGCGGCTTGATGCGGTTCCAGTCGAAAGTGGCGATCACCACCACCAGTATCACCAGCAGGGCTAGGAGGCTGGCGAGGATCCAGATGAAGATTCTGGTGGGGCGCGTCATTGCGGGGCTCTCCTGACTGCATGACCTGAAGCGGTGCGGCGTTTGGCGTTCATTAGCTGGGACTGACGAAAGCCGGCAGGGTTTTATCGATGACGGTCATGATAGCGAAGTTTTTCTGACCCACGGCCCAGTTCCAGGGACAGATGCACGCCACCCGCTACCTGATCGGCGCGCTGAACGATGCCCTGCAACACCGGCGCTAGAGCCTCCCGCGACGAACATCATTGGCGTTGATTGTTACCATCGACCGTATGAACTTCTCTGCTGAGTTACCGAGCGTAGCATTGCCCTCGTACCCACTTTTCGCATCCCACGAGGAGCACTGAATCATGAAACGCCCACTGTTGCTGAGCCTTGGTCTTTCCCTTCTGGCCGCCAATGCCTTCGCCCTGCCGGCCGCCGAACAACACTTGAGCGGCGAAGCTCGCCCCACCTCGACGGTGATCGCGCAGCCCTTGAACCCCCTTGCAGAGGGCGGCTCGGATCGCTTGATCGAACGTAACAACCGCGTGGCCGAAGGTGGCTCGGATCGTCTGATCGAACGCAACGACCGCGTGGCCGAAGGCGGCTCGGATCGCTTGATCGAACGTAACAACCGCGTGGCCGAAGGTGGTTCGGATCGTCTGATCGAACGCAACGACCGCGTGGCCGAAGGTGGCTCGGATCGCTTGATCGAACGTAACAACCGCGTGGCCGAAGGTGGTTCGGATCGCTTGATCGACAGCCGCCGTGTGAGCTGATGCGGTTGGCTACCGAAGCGACGCAGTCCCACGGCTTTGAGCCTACTCACGTTATTCACGCCAGCATGCCGGGGTTGCCACGCAGCCCCGACTCCCCTCTCTAGACGACCTCCCAGGCCATTGACCGCTCTTCGTTTTATTCACTAGAGTGCCCTGCCGTACAGCCTCAGAATTCACCGCCCATGCTGCCGCGCGCCGAACAGAAGCAACAGACCCGCCTGGCCCTGCTCGATGCGGTCTGTCAGCTCATGGAAAGTGGTCGTGGCTTCAGCAGCATCAGCCTGCGCGAAGTGGCCAAGGCCGCTGGCATCGTCCCCACCGGCTTCTACCGACACTTCCCCGACATGGACGCCCTGGGCCTGGCCCTGGTGGCCGAGGTCGACGCCACCTTCCGCCACACGATCCGCCTGGTGCGGCACAACGAATTCGAACTGGGCGGTATCACCGACGCTTCGGTGCGCATCTTCCTCGACGTCGTCGCGGCGCATCACGCCCAGTTCCTGTTCCTGGCCCGGGAGCAGTACGGCGGCTCGCAGCCAGTACGCCAAGCCATCGCCCGCCTGCGCGAGGACATCAGCTCGGACCTGGCCACGGATCTGGCACGCATGAAACGCTGGCAACACCTGGACAGCGCCGCCTTGACGGTGATGGCCGACCTGGTGGTCAAGACCGTGTTCGCGACCCTGCCCGAGCTGATCGACACCCCCGACCCGACTTGTCCGCAGTCGTTGACGCCCCAGGAAAAGATCACCCAGCAGTTGCGCTTCATCTTCGTCGGCGCACGCCACTGGCAAGGCCTGGGCAATCGGGGATAGGGCAAGCGGCAAGCCAGCGAGTACACGGCTTTTTCTTGTCGCTCGCAACTTGCCGCTTGCCGCTAGCTGTTAACATGGCGACCTGCCCGATTGTCACGAGCGTTGCCATGTCCAAGCCCCTTCCTGAACCGTCCGAGCTGACCAACCGCCTGGCCCAGGTCCGTGAGCATTTCGACTCGCGCATCGTGCCGCTGTGGCAAGGGCCGGGCTGGAATGCTGACATGGCCCTGCCCTTCGAGGCGCTCGATGCCGACCACCGTCCTCTGCCCGTGCAGCGCTATCGGGCCATGGCGTGCGCAAGGCAGTTGTACCTGTTCAGCAGCCGCATCGAGCAACCGGGGGCGGCCGAGCGTGCAGCGGCGTTGTTCCGCTCGCTGCAGCGGCACTTCCACGATGCCGAGCACGGTGGCTGGTTCTACAGCATCGCCGCCGACGGCACCCCGCTGGACCGGCGCAAAGACCTGTACACCCATGCCTTCATCGCCTTTGCCTGCGCGCATTACTGGGGGCAGGTGCGTGAGGGACTGGTCGAGTCGACCCTCAACGCTGCCCTGGCGGTGATTGCAGAACGCTTTGCCCGCGAAGATGGACTCTACGAGGCGGTGCTGGGTGAGGACTGGTCGGATCTCTCAAGTGGGCCGCTGCAGAATCCGCAAATGCACCTGGCCGAAGCCTTTCTTCAGACCCTGGCAGTGCGCGAGGACACGGCGGTCGAGCAGGCCCTGGTGCAGTTATGCACAGCGCTGCACCGTGACTTCATCGATCCGGCGCATGGCGTGATGATGGAGAAGCCGCTGGGCGCTGTGGATAACTGGTTCGAGCCCGGCCATCAGTTCGAATGGTTGTTCTTGCTCGATACCTCACCGCTACTGCGCGACAGTGCCTTGCACACGGCCATCGAGCGCGCTTTCAGCTACGCCGAACAGCATGGCGTACAAGGCAACGCGGTGGTGGCGATGCTCGACATCGACGGCCGCGTGCTCGACGCCACGCAGCGCATCTGGGCCAAGGCCGAGTACCTGCGCGCGCTGACGCTGCGGTCGAACGCCGAACATCGCCTGGTGAAGCAATTGACAGCCCTGCAGGATGACTTCCTGTACCCGGCCGGTTGGCACGAGTGCCGCGACGCCAGCGGCGCGGTGAGCCGTCACGACATGCCCTCGACCACGCCCTATCACCTGGCCACCGCCTTGCACGGGCTGCTGCAGATCGTCTGAGCGGGGTGTGGGCGCCGTGCGGCCCTCTGACGGCTATCCCTTGACGCTGCGGTCGATGGCGAAACCGGCCCAGTCCTGGCTCACCGGCATCAGTTCGAGGGTGTTGATGTTGACGTGGGCGGGCTGGTTGAGCACCCAGAAGACGGTCTCGGCAATGTCCTGCGGCTGGATCGGCTCGGCACCGGCATAGGTCGCGTCGTAGCGCGCCTGATCGCCACCGAAGCGCACCAGCGAGAACTCGCTTTCGCACAGCCCCGGCTCGATGGTGGTGACCCGCACCCCGGTGCCGCGCAGGTCGCAACGCAGGCTCAGAGAGAACTGGCCGACGAACGCCTTGGTGCCGCCATACACATGGCTGCCCGGATACGGATAATTGCCGGCGACGGAGCCGACATTGAGGATACTTGCGCCACGGCCATGGGCGATCAGGCGGGGCAGCAGCAGTCGGGTGGTGTACATCAGGCCTTTGATGTTGGTGTCGACCATGGTGTCCCAGTCATCCAGGTCGCACTGCGGCGCAGGGTCGGCGCCGAGGGCCAGACCGGCGTTGTTGACCAGGGCCTGAAGCGTGTCGAAGCTTGGCGGCAGGCTGGCGATTGCCGCCTCCATGGCCTGGCGATCGCGCACATCGACCACCAGCCCCAGCACCTCGGTCTTGGCCGACAGCTCGGCGCACAGCGCATCCAGGCGCTCCTTGCGCCGTCCGGTGAGCACCAGTTTCCAGCCGGCCTCGGCAAAGCGGCGGGCGGTGGCTTCGCCGAAACCGGAAGTAGCCCCGGTGATGAATACGGTGGACGTCATGCTGATCTCCTTTGCAGATGGGCCGTCACGGGAGTAGCAGCATGCCCTCAGCGTGGGCTGGCGACAAGCCACAGCGTCACTGGTCAAAATATGTTCAACAGCCTGCATGCCTTATGGCGCAAGGGCTGGCTCAGGCTATGCGCATGTTATCCACAGGGCTTTCCCCACGGATTGGGGGCAACTGTCGAAACCACGCTCGCCTCTCGGTCCACCTGAGCAGCCGCAATGCGCGCTGACACGGTGGGCAAGGCTCACACCACGCAGGATGCAGCTGTCTGTCCAGTGGTTGCCCACAGAGTTATCCACAGCCTGGGCAAATGGATTGCGAACGGCTGACGACGGCCCGCAGCAGCACCGCTCTGTGAATAAGATCTAATTGGTCAAATAATGAGCACTTGCCGCAAGCCCTTTATCCATAAGGCGTCTAGCGAGGTGCCACCACGTTTTCCACAGGCAGATCAACATTAATCGTGGAAAAGATCCCACCCGCGTAACGCTGGATATGCAGGGCACCTTCAAGGCCCTTGAAAACGCACGTGCGACAAGTTGTCCACATCGATGCCCGCCCCACGCAGCAGGGCGGGATCCTGTTCAATGGCCGCCCAGATACGCGCTGCGCACCTCGTCGTTCACCAACAGCTCCTGCCCCGTACCGGTCATGCGGATTTGCCCGTTGACCATCACGTAGGCGCGATCCGACAACTTCAGCGCATGGTTGGCGTTCTGTTCCACCAGAAAGATGGTCATGCCGGTCTGCGCCAGCTCGCGCAGGGTCGAGAAAATCTGCTTGACCACGATCGGTGCCAGCCCCAGCGACGGCTCATCCAGCAGCAGTAGCTTGGGACGGCTCATCAGCGCCCGGGCGATGGCCAGCATCTGCTGCTCTCCACCGGACATGGTCATCGCCCGCTGGTTGCGCCGCTCCTTCAAACGCGGGAACAGCGCATACATGCGCTGCATGTCCTCGTCGGCGTGCTTGTCGCCGATGGGGATGGTCCCCATCATCAGGTTTTCCTCGACCGTCATGTCGGGAAACACCCGGCGCCCCTCCGGCGACTGAGCGATGCCATTGGAGGCGATGTAGTGCGACGACTTGCGGGTGATGTCGGTGCCGCGATAGAGAATTTGCCCGGCGCTGGCGCGCGGTTGACCGAAGATCGACATCAGCAGCGTGGACTTGCCCGCACCGTTGGCACCGATCAGGCTGACCGTCTCGCCCTCCTCGATGTGCATCGAGACCTGCTTCAACGCCTGGATCGGGCCGTAGAACACGTCCAGGTCCTTGAGTTCGAGAATGGGTGCACTCATACCAGTTCCTCTTCGTCGGCACCCAGGTAGGCGGCGATCACCGTCGGGTTGTTGCGGATATCCTGCGGCGCCCCTTCGGCGATGACGTTGCCGTGGTCGAGGACGACGATGTGGTCGGAAATGCTCATGACCATGCCCATGTCGTGCTCGATCAGCACCACGGTGATGTCGTGCTCGTCGCGCAGTACACGAATCATGCGGCTCAGGGCCTCGGTCTCCTGCGGGTTGAGGCCGGCAGCCGGCTCGTCCAGGCAGATGATCTTGGGCCGTGTGCACATGGCGCGGGCGATTTCCAGACGGCGCTGCTGACCGTACGACAGCTCGCCGGCCAGGCGGTTGGCGCAATCGACCAGATCGACCACTTCCAGCCAGTAGAACGCATGGTCCAGGGCATCGCTTTCGGCCTGGCGGTAGGCCTTGGTGTTGAGCACACCGGCCAGCAAGTTGCGGTTGACCCACATGTGCTGGGCCACCAACAGGTTTTCCACCACCGACATCTCTTTGAACAGGCGAATGTTCTGGAAGGTACGCGCCAGGCCAGCACGGTTCACCAGGTGGGTGCCGCCGAACATCTTGTAGTACACGCGACTGGCGAAGCGCGGCAGGGAGAAGAAATCCGCCGCCTCGAAGCGCTCGCCCAGCAGCTCGATGACATTGGTGCGGGTACCGCGCGCGTGAAGCTCGATGCGTCCGCCACTGGCCTTGTAGAAGCCGGTCAGGCAGTTGAAGACGGTGGTCTTGCCGGCACCATTGGGGCCGATCAGGGCGAAGATCTGGTTGCGGCGCACCTTGAGGCTCACATCGCTGAGCGCCTTGATGCCGCCGAACTGCATCATCAGGTTGTCCACCGAGAGAATGATGTCGTCGCTCATGGCGCCACTCCTTTACGCGGAACCACGCCGGTGCGGCTGATGCGGATCAGCCCGCGCGGTCGCCAGATCATCATCAGCACCATCAGCACGCCGAATAGCAGCACGCGGTATTCGGAGAAGCTGCGCAACAGCTCCGGCGCCACGGTCAGTACGAACGCGGCGATCACCACGCCCACGGTCGAGCCCATGCCGCCGAGCACGACAATGGCCAGGATCAGCGCCGATTCGAAGAAGGTGAACGAAGACGGGTTGACGAAGCCTTGGTAGGTGGCGAAGAACACCCCGGCCAGGCCCGCGGTGGACGCGCCCAAGGTGAAGGCCGAGAGCTTGACCAGGACATGGTTCAGGCCCATCGAGCGGCAGGCGATTTCGTCCTCGCGCAGCGCCTCCCAGGCGCGCCCCACCGGCATGCGGGTCAGCCGGTGCTTGATGTACAGCACCGCCAGCACCACCAGGAACAGCACGATGTAGATGAACAGGAACTTGTAGTTGGCGTTGTATTCCAGGCCGAAGAA
The DNA here is from genome assembly GCF_047039205.1 of Pseudomonas sp. SC11. NCBI lineage: Bacteria > Pseudomonadati > Pseudomonadota > Gammaproteobacteria > Pseudomonadales > Pseudomonadaceae > Pseudomonas > Pseudomonas sp. SC11. The sequence goes on from NZ_CP178183.1 coordinate 4,876,773, forward strand.
TTCGTGGAACGGCACCCCGCCGTCCTTGGCCCGGCGGCCGAACTCCAGGCCGAAGAAGGTCGGCGACGGTGCCGGCATGCCATTCGGACCGCCAGTGAACGACAGCCAGTTGTTCAGCACCAGGCGGATGATCTCGCCGAAGCCCAAGGTCACGATGGCCAGGTAGTCGCCATGCATGCGCAACACCGGGAAACCGAGGATGCAGCCGGCCAGGGCGGCGGCGATGGCCGCCAGCGGCAGCACGCTCCAGAAGCCTAGCCCCAGGTACTGGTAGCCCAGCGCCAGGCCATAGGCACCGATGGCGTAGAACGCCACGTAGCCCAGGTCGAGCAACCCGGCCAGGCCGACCACGATGTTCAGGCCCAAGCCCAGCAGCACGTAGATCAGCCCGAGGATGACCACGGTCAGCAGGTACTTGTTGGCGAAGATCGGAAAGACGATGGCGATCACGATCAGCGCCGGAATGATGTAGCGCAGGCGCGATTTGTAGTTGGGCGCCAGCACGTGCACGCCGGAGCCGCCATTGTCGAAGCCCTGCTGCAAGCGCTGGCCGGCGGCGCTCTGCAGGAACAGGCTGAGTAACAGGCGGCCGATCATCACGGTGCCGACCAACCAGGCCACGCGCCTAGGCTCGGCGTTGAAGCTGTAGCCGTCGAGGACCACGCCGACCACCGGGCCGAAGACGATGAGCGCCAGCAGACCGGCGACGAGGGTTTCCACGAGGCTGCGCTTGATGTCGAAGCCGTTGCGGGTGGAGACAGGGGCAGTATGGGCAATAGACATGTTCACACCTTGGCCACGAGTGGGCGGCCCAACAGGCCTTGTGGACGGAAGATGAGGATCAGCACCAGCAGCGAGAAGCTGAACACATCCTTGTAGTCGGAGTTGATCAGCCCCGAGAACAGCGACTCGGAGATGCCCAGGATGATCCCGCCGAGCATGGCCCCCGGCAGCGAGCCGATGCCACCGAGCACCGCGGCGGTAAAGGCCTTGATGCCGATGATGAAGCCGGCGTAGAAGTCGAAGGTGCCGTAGTTCAAGGTGATCAGCACACCGGCCAACGCGGCCATGACCGCGCCGATGACGAACACATAGGAGATCACCCGGTCGGTGTTGATACCCAGGATCGAGGCCATCTTGCGGTCCTGCTGGGTGGCCCGGCACATGCGCCCGAGCTTGGTGTACTTGATGATGTAGGTGAGCAGGGCCATGCCCGCGAACGCAGCGACCAGGATGAACACCTTGGTGTAGGTGAGCTGGACGAAGCCACTGCCGATGTCGACGCGCCAGGCGCCTTCGAGCAGGGTCGGCACGCCTTGCTGGCGAGCGCCCTGGCTGATCTGCGCGTAGTTCTGCAGGATCAGCGAAATGCCGATGGCACTGATCAGCGGCGCCAGGCGGGTGGAGTTGCGCAGCGGCTTGTAGGCGATGCGCTCGATGGTGAAGCCATAGACGCCGGTGACGACGATGGTGAACAACAGCGTGCCGAGCATGAGCAGCGGGAAGGACTCGATGCCGAAGTAGGCCAGCAATGCCAGGCTGATCGCCGCGAGGTACGCGGAGATCATGTACACCTCGCCGTGCGCGAAGTTGATCATGCCGATGATGCCATAGACCATTGTGTAGCCGATGGCGATCAGACCATAGACCGACCCGAGGGTCAGGCCGTTGATCAGTTGCTGCAGGAAAATCCCATCCATAACGCAATCTCACCTGTCGAGATTGCACGAGCGCCGACCACGGCGGGGGCAAGGGTGACACGACCCTCGCCGCGCAGGACTGTGCAGATCTACGGATAAAGTACGGACACCGCGCAGCCAGGCCCGGCGCCTTCAGGCGACCGAGCCGCGGCCGTTGTTATTGTTGTTTTTCGAGCTGGTGGTACTTGCCGTTGGCATCCCACTGGTAGACCACGTAGTCGGAGACGGTCAGGTCACCCTTGGCATCCCACTTCTTCTCGCCCATGACGGTCTTGACCGGGTTGGCCTTGAGCCACTTGGCAGCGTCTTCGCCTTTGTTCGACTTGGCGCCGTTGAAGGCCGCAGCCAGTGCCTGCAGCGAAGCGTAGGCGTAGAGGTTGTAGCCTTCAGGCTCGGTGCCGGCCTTGCGGAACTCCTCGACCACGGCCTTGCTGTCGGGCAGCAGGCGCGGGTCGGCGCCGAAGGTCATGTAGACGTCTTTGGTGTACTGGGCGCCGCCGGCGGTGGAGACCAGTTCGTCGGTGACGATGCCGTCGTCGGACATGAATGCCACGTCCTTCAGGCCCTGCTCGCGCAGTTGGCGCACCAGAGGGCCGGCTTCCGGGTGCAGGCCGCCGAAATACACCACATCGGCACCGGCCGCGCGAATCTTGGTCACCACGGCGCTGAAGTCCTTCTCGCCACGGGTCAGGCCCTCGTAGAGCACCGGCTTGACGCCGCGCTTCTCCAGTTGCGCCTTGGTCGCGTCCGCCAGGCCCTGGCCATAGGTGTCCTTGTCGTGCAGCACGGCGACCTTCTTGCCCTTGAGCACATCGACGATGTAGTTGCCGGCGACGATACCCTGCTGGTCGTCACGACCGCACATGCGGAACATCGCCGACAGGCCACGCTCGGTGACCTGCGGGTTGGTCGAACCTGGCGTGATGGCGATCACCCCGGCTTCGTCGTACACCTCGGAGGCAGGGATGGTGTTGGAGGAGCAGAAATGTCCGACCACACCGATCACCTTGTCCTGATCGACCAGACGGTTGGCTACGGCCACCGCCTGCTTCGGCTCGCAGGCATCGTCGCCCTTGACCAGCACGATCTGCTCGCCATTGATGCCGCCGGCCTTGTTGATCACATCGGCCGCCGCTTGCGCACCTTTCATGTATTGCTCGCCAAACGCTGCGTTGGCCCCGGTCATCGGGCCCGCCACGCCGATCTTCACGTCGGCTTGTGCATACGAAGAAACACCCAGTGCCGTTGCCACGGCCAGTGCCAGGAAACCTTTCTTGTAAAACGTCTGCGACATGAGGTGGTGCTCCTAGAGTTTTTTTAGTTGGCACTACAACTTCATCAACACGATGCTCCGAGCAAGGGCCGTGCCATCGGTTTTATCTGACGGAACAGGAGCTGCCTCAGACAACGCCCCACGCCATGTAGGACGCTTCTTTATTGACCGTGCAACCGTCTAACACCGGCGAAGCGCCACCTCCCTCGCCAGCCAGGCGCAACCCATGGGTGCCATCATTGCAACCAGCACAGGCACCCATGTGCAACCTGCGCGTAACGGTGCGACGTCACCGAAGTGCACACCGCTGGTGCACGAGTGCTACAGACAGGCACCGTTTCAAGGCTGTGACCCAACCCGCAACCTCTGCTTCCATTCCCGCGCAGTCGCCGAACCCTGGCACAATGAGCGCCAATCGCCGCCCTGGAGCCATTCAATGAGCGAGAGCGCATTCGCTGAGCGCATCGTGCACAACCTGCTCGACACCGATTTCTACAAGCTCACCATGATGCAGGCCGTGTTGCACAACTACCCGGACGCCGACGTGGAATGGGAATTCCGCTGCCGCAACGGCGAGGACCTGCGGCCTTACTTGAGCGAAATCCGCCAGCAGATCGAACAGTTGGCCGACCTGACCCTCGATGACGGCCAGATGCAGTTCCTGGAACGCATCAGCTTTCTCAAGCCCGACTTCCTGCGCTTCCTGCGCCTGTTCCGCTTCAACCTGCGCTACCTGCACCTGGGCATCGAGCATGACCAACTGTTCCTGCGCCTGCGTGGCCCCTGGCTGCATGTGATCCTGTTCGAAGTGCCGCTGCTGGCGATCATCAGCGAGATGCGCAACCGTCACCTGCACCCGCAAATGCCACTGAGTGCGGCGAGCGAGCAGTTGCAGCGCAAGTTCGACTGGCTGCGTAGCAATGCCAGCGAGGAGGAATTGAGCCAGTTGCAGGTCGCCGACTTCGGCACCCGCCGGCGCTTCTCCAGCCGCGTGCAGGAGCAGGTGGTGCGCATGATGCGCGACGACTTCCCTGGGCGTTTCGTTGGCACCAGCAACGTCGATCTGGCCTGGAAGCTGGACATCAAGCCGCTGGGCACCATGGCCCATGAGTGGATCATGGCCCACCAGCAGCTCGGTCCACGGCTGATCGACAGTCAGATCGCCGCGCTGGACTGCTGGGTTCGCGAGTACCGCGGGCTGCTGGGCATCGCCCTGACCGATTGCATCACCATGGATGCGTTTCTCGGCGACTTCGACCTGTATTTCGCCAAGCTCTTCGACGGCCTGCGCCACGATTCCGGCGAGCCGGTGGCCTGGGCGGAAAAAGCCATCGCCCACTACCGCAAGCTGGGCATCGATCCGATGACCAAGACCCTGGTGTTCTCCGACGGCCTGGACCTGCCCCGCGCCCTGGGCATCTTCCGCGCCCTGCGCGGTCGGATCAACGTCAGCTTCGGCATCGGCACCAACCTGACCTGCGACATACCGGGCGTGGCGCCGATGAGCATCGTGCTTAAAATGACCGACTGCAACGGCTCGCCGGTGGCGAAGATCTCCGACGAGGCGGCCAAGACCCAATGCCGCGACGACAATTTCGTCGCTTACCTGCGTCACGTATTCAAAGTCCCCAGCAAGGAGTAACCCATGCAAGCCGTCCAGCAGGAAATTGCCCAGGCGCTCAAGGTGCAGCCGCCTTTCGCCGACGCCGCCGCGCTCGAGCAGGAAGTGGCCCGGCGTGTGGCCTTCATCAAGGACTGCCTGGCCAACGCCCGGCTCAAGACACTGGTGCTGGGCATCAGCGGCGGCGTCGATTCGCTGACCGCCGCCCTGCTCGCCCAGCGCGCCATCACCGAGCTGCGCAGTGAAACCGGTGACAAGGCCTACACCTTTATCGCCGTGCGCCTGCCCTACCAGGTGCAGCATGACGAGCACGACGCCCAGGCTTGCCTTGCGGTGATCAAGCCCGACGAAGTGCATACCGTCGATATCGCCCCGGCGGTGAAGGCCCTGGCCGCCGAAGTGGAAGAATTGAAGCACGGCTCGCCCACCCTGGTGGACTTCGTGGTCGGCAACGTCAAGGCGCGCACCCGCATGGTCGCCCAGTACACCCTCGCCGGCGCCCGTGCGGGCCTGGTGATCGGCACTGACCACGCGGCCGAAGCGGTGATGGGCTTCTTCACCAAGTTCGGCGATGGCGCCTGCGACCTCACCCCACTGGCGGGACTCGTGAAAAATCAGGTGCGGGCGATCGCTCGCCACTTTGGCGCGCCCGAGTCGCTGGTGGAGAAGGTGCCGACGGCCGACCTCGAAGACCTGGAGCCGGGCAAGCCCGACGAAGCGGCCCACGGCGTCACTTATCAAGAGATCGATGCCTTCCTGCAGGGCCAGCCGGTGCGACAGGAGGCGTTCGACATCATCGTCGCCACCTACCGCAAGACCCAGCACAAGCGCGAGCAGCCCTACGCCCCCTGAGGCGCGCGACTGGCCAGCCTGTTCGTGGCGCTTGCCGTGAGCCGACTGGCCACTCAGTAGGTCCAGGTCACCGTCAGGGTGGCATTGCGCGGATCGCCGTAGAAGTTGTTGCCACCGCGGTGTCGATTGGACACCGGGATGTAGTAGGCCTTGTCGGTGAGGTTGTTGCCCACCAGGCTGACGGTGGTGTGCGAATCCAGCCGGTACGCCAGGTTGGCGCTGAACAGCGTGTAGCCACCCTGGTACATGTTGCGGGTGGTGTCGGTGCTGCTCTGGCTGCTCAGGCCGCCGCCGATGCTCCAGCGATCGCCGCCTGCGGCCAGGCGATAGTCGGTGTACAGGCGCAGCAGGTGTTTGGGGAACCATTGTGCATAGGGATCACCGGCTTTGATGCTGGTCGACGCATCGTCCAGATACTCGCTGCGGCTGAAGGTATAGCCCGCATACACCTGCCAACGCTCGCTCAAGGCACCGGAAGCCTCCAGCTCCACACCTTGGCTGCGCACTTTGCCCGCCGCTTCGTTGCAGTTATCCACACACGCTGGATTACCGTTGTCGATGCCGCGATTCTCTTGAAGGATGCGATACAGCGCAGCCGACACATTCAGCCCGCCCTCGAAGTAGCTGCCCTTGAGGCCGGTCTCGTAGTTGCTGCCGACGATGGGCTTGAGCGGTGAGTTGGACTCGTCCACCAGGTTCTGCGGCTTGAAGATGCTGGTGTAGCTGGCGTACCAGGACAGGTGCTCGTCCAAGTCCCAGATCAGGCCGCCATAAGGCGTGAGCTGGCCGTCTTCGCGGTACGGCGAGCGCGTTTCGCGGCCGGTGGCCAGACTCTGGGAGCGGAAGTTGAAGTAGAACCCGCTGTAACGGCTGCCCAGGATCAGCTTGAGGTCGTCACTCAGGTTCAACCGCGTGGCGACATAAGCGCCGCGTTGATAGTTGTCGTAGCGATAGCGACTGCGGTACGGCACGTGCGGTTTGGCCAGGCTGGAGGGGTCGAAGCGGTACACATCCACCCGCGCGGTGTTGGCCAGAATGCCGACGCGATTGTCGTAATGCTCCAATTGATAGTCCCCGCCCAGCACCACCTCGTGACTGCGGCCGAGCAGGTCGAAACGGCCGGTCAGGTTCAGATTGCCAGCGTATTGGTCGCCAGCGTTGTCGCGGTGAATGACGTTGTTCAGCCGCGCCAGACCGTCGCGGCCAACCCCGGCCACGCCATTGCCGAAGACGCCGATGAACTGGCCATCGCCCTGGGTCGCGGTGTAGTTGAGCGACGCACTGAGGGTCCAGTCAGGGTCGAAGTGATGCTCCAGTTCGGCGAAGGTGTTGTGCTTCTCGTAGGTCATGCTGTTCCAACTCGCACCGAGAAAGGTCGAGCGCGACAGCGGCAGGCTGCTGTAGTCGGTGGCCATCGGCACGCCATAGAGGTTGGGCACGATGTGCGACTTCTGCCAGGTGTAGCCGGTGGTGAGGGTGGTGTCAGGGGTGAAATCGTAGGCCAGGGTGCCGAACAGCAATTGCCGATCGGTGCCGACGTGGTCGATGAACGAGTTGCCGTCCTGATACACCGTCACCACCCTGCCACGCAGGTTGCCTTGTGCATCGAGCGGACCGGACACATCGATTTCGTTGCGGTAACGGTCCCATGAGCCGGCACTGAGGCGGGTCGAGGCCTGGAAGTCGTGGGTAGGCGCCTTGCGCACGAGGTTGACCGTGCCGCCCGGCTCACCGGTGCCCTGGGTCAGGCCGGAAGCACCGCGCAGCACCTCGACCCGGTCATAGATGGCCAGGTCCGGGGAATCGCTGGAGGCTTCGGCCGAGCCCATGCCCGGCACGCTGCCCTGAAACGACGAACTGGCGCCATTCTCCTGCACGTTGTCCATGGCGAAGCCGCGGGAGTAGAAACGCACCTGGTCGGCGCTCTCATACATCACATTGACGCCGGTCACCTGCTGCAACGCGTCTTCCAGGCGGGTCATGCCCTGATCGTCCATGCGCGTGCGGGTGACCACGCTCACCGACTGCGGCGTCTCGCGAATCGACAGCGGCAGACGGGTGGCCACGCCCAGGCTGCCAGTGGTGTAGGAACCGCTGTGCTCGGTGGTGCTACCCAGGGTCAGGCGCGAATCCTGGACCTGAGTGTCCTCCAAGGTGGTGGCGGCGCGGCGCTGCACACTGAAGTCGCTGCCGTGGCCGATCAGTTCAAGGCCGGTGCCGCGCAGCAGCGTGGAGAATCCGTCGATGACCCCGTAGCGCCCGTACAAGCCCGGACTTTTCAGGCCCTCGGTGAGACGCGTGTCGTAGAGCAAGGTGACGCCCTGGGCTGCGGCGAAGCTCGACAGCACCCGGTCGAGCGAGGATGCGGCGATCTCCATCTGCCGTGCGGCATCCTGCTCGCGGGTCACCGAGGCGGCGCGGGCCATCTCGAAAGGCAAGCACAGCATCAGGCAGGCCAGCAGGCTGCGCCGTAGGGGGGACAAGTGGGCAGGAAAAGGTTTGAAGGGGGTGTTCACCGCAAGTGCTCCAGTTGATGAGTCGCACTTTCAATGCCAAGCGAAACGGCAAAAGTGTCAGGCGCTGAGCGGTTTTTTTTTGCGCTTGGCTAGCCGAGCGCTTCGACCCGTACCCAATAGCGCGAGAAGTAGCGCACCCGTACCGGCAGGATGTCCGGCAACTGCGCCAGCAGCCGATCGCTGTGATCGAGGCTGAAGACACCCGAGACGCGCAGGCGGCCGGCGACCGCGTCGCAGCTCAACAGTCCAGTGCGGTAAGGCGCCAACTGAGCCAGGTAGTGCCGCAGCGGCATGCCTTCGGCGAACACCAGGCCCCGCTCCCAGGCCGCGACCTGCGGCTGCAGCGGGCCCAACGACACGCCCCGGCCTGGCTGCAGAAGCGCCGACTGGCCGGCACCCAACGCTTGCCAGGGCGCCGTATCCGGTTGCAGCCGCAGCGCGCCTTCGAACAGCGATACCGCCACGCGGCCGGCACGCTGGCTGACCATGAAGCGCGCCGCCTCGGCCTCGACGCGCCCATGCTCGGTCGTGATCTGCAGCGGGTGCAGATCCGATCGCCCCTGCACCTGGAACATGAAATCGCCCGAATACAGGCGTATCTGGCGCCGTCGTCCCTCGAACTGCACGCTGGCCGCGCTGCGGGCATTGAGGTGCAGGTGGGTATGGTCAGGCAAGGTCCAACTACGGCGCTCGCCGGCCCCGGTCGACAGGTCGGCGAAGGTCTGCTGGGCCAACTCGCTGCGCATTCCCGCAGCGGCCGCCCCGCCAATGGCCAGCAAAGTGGCCAGCAGTTTGAGCGCGGCGCGCCGGTCCAGCGCCGGGGCGTTCAGGGTGTGCTGTGCCAGGGCCGGCGGCAGGCTCTGGAAACGTGACACCACCTCCTCTACCTGACACCAGGCCGCCTCGTGCACCGGCGCGGCCTGGCGCCAGTCGAGCCACTGGCGCCGCTCGTGCTCACCGGCCTCGCCGGACGACAACAGCGCGAACCAGTCGGCAGCCTGGCGCTGTGCCAAGGCCTGATGCGGGCAAGTGGCCTCGGTCATGCCGGGCACGCCTCGGGCGCGTGAGTCATGCAGTGCAGCAAGGCACGGGCGATGTACTGGCGTACCGAGCTTTTCGAAACGCCCAGCCTGGCCGCGATCTGTTCATGGGTCAGGCCTTCGAGCTGGCACATCAGCAAAGCGCTTCGTACCTTGGCGGGCAGACCGTCGAGCAGGGTATCGAGCGCCTGCAGTGCCTCGAACAGTTGCCAGCGCTCTTCAGGCGAAGGCGCACAGGCCTCCGGGAGCTGGGCCAGTGCCTCGAGGTAGCGGGCTTCGAGCTGGCGCCGACGCAGCAAATTGACGAACAGGCTATGGGCGATGGTGGAGAGAAAGGCGCGGGGCTGCTCGATGCGAGGAGAAAGGCCCTTGCTCAGCACCCTGACGAAGGTGTCCTGGGCCAGGTCGGCAGCGACCTCCCGGCAACCAAGGCGGCGCAACAGCCAGGTCTTGAGCCAGGTGTTGTGCTCGCCGTAGAGCGTACTGAAATGCGCCTGCTGTTGGCTTTCTGGCATCGACCCCATTCCTCGGATGCCCGCACAGGCGAGGCTTGAACTGAGAATGAGATGCATTATTCCAGATTGATGAGCGTGTGCAACTCTCTCTGCGCAGCCCCGTAAAACAGCGGGGCCGCAGAGCGGCCCCGACGATTTCAACGGTACAGCGCGTGGCTTACTTGACCACCACCTTGCCCTTCATCATGGTCACGTGGCCTGGGAAGGTGCAGAAGAAGCTGTAGTCACCGCCCGCTTCCAGCTTGGAGGTGTCGAACTTCACCTCGGTCTCTTTTTCCGGCGCGCCGATCAGCTTGGTGTGGGCGATGATCGCGGCGTTGTCGGCCTTGATGTAGTCCTTGTCCAGGCCTTGGCTCATGCCTTCGGTGGCGATGGCCTGCATGTCGGCCGTCTTGCTGATCACCAGGTTGTGACCCATGACGTTCTTCGGCAGGTTGCCGGAGTGGGTCAGCTTGACGGTAAATTCCTTGCAGCTCTTGTCGACCGTGAATTCCTTGGTGTTGTAGCTCATCTGGTCGGTGGAATCGACGGTGACCGAGCACTCGGCGGCGAAGACAGAGGCACTGGCGAGGGTCAGCAGGGATACCGCTACAGCTTTCGCAAACATCGTGAATCTCCTTGGCGAGGGTTATCCATTGCCAGACTGCCTGAAACCGACCAGGCCCTTGCTGACATGGGTCAAGGGCTATCAATAGGCCAGCCAGTAGCATTGTTCAATGGATTGTATACAAAATTTCTAAGAGCACATCATGCCTGCTTGATAGACGATGGGACAACCCATCATTTAGGAGCGAGTGCGATGAATTTAGGAAATTTCATGCGCGGCCTGTTGGCCGCCTATGCATGCGGGGCTACAGGCGCGGCGCTTTACGAGTTTGCCCGGCCGGAGTGATGCGACGCCTTCACGGGACTGAAAAAGGGCTGCGAGGCAGCCCTTGGCAGGTGGATCAGCGCGGAATCACCGGCTGACGCGGCTTCTTGCCTTTGCCGCCCTTGCCGCCTTTGGCCGCTTCCTTGCGCTCCTTGGCCGCCTGTTGATTACGGGCGAACGCTTCGGCCTTGGCTTTCTCACGCTTGTCCCACGGCTTGCTGCCATCGCTGGCGCGCGGCGGCAGGCCGCTGTGCTGGGTCAGGATCTTCTGTTCCTTGGCCACCTTGTGACTGCCGGCAGGCGTGGAGTTCTTGCGTCGCGCGCTCTGGTAACTGTCGCTTTGCGGCTGGTGCAGCGGGATCAGCTGATGCTTGCCCGGACCGATCAGATCGGCGCGGCCCATGCGCGTCAGCGCTTCGCGCAACATCGGCCAGCCCTTGGGATCGTGATAACGCAGGAACGCCTTGTGCAGCCGGCGCTGCTCGTCGCTCTTGACGATCTCCACGCCTTCGCTTTTGTAGGTCACTTTGCGCAGCGGGTTCTTGCCCGAGTGGTACATGGCCGTGGCCGAGGCCATGGGCGATGGATAGAAAGCCTGCACCTGGTCGGCACGGAAGCCGTTGCCCTTGAGCCACAGGGCCAGGTTCATCATGTCTTCGTCGGTGGTACCCGGATGGGCTGCGATGAAGTACGGGATCAGGTACTGCTCCTTGCCCGCCTCCTTGGAGAACTTCTCGAACATGCGCTTGAAGCGGTCATAGGTGCCGATGCCCGGCTTCATCATCTTGTCCAACGGACCGCGCTCGGTGTGCTCCGGAGCGATCTTCAGGTAGCCGCCGACATGGTGGGTCACCAGTTCCTTCACGTACTCAGGCGACTCCACCGCCAGGTCGTAACGCAGGCCCGAGGCGATCAGAATTTTCTTCACCCCAGGCAACGCCCGCGCCTTGCGGTACAGCGATATCAGCGAGCTGTGGTCGGTGTTGAGGTTCTCGCAGATGCCGGGGAACACGCACGACGGCTTGCGGCAGTGCTTCTCGATCTCGTGGCTCTTGCAGGCGATGCGGTACATGTTGGCGGTCGGGCCGCCGAGGTCAGAGACCACGCCGGTGAAGCCCGGCACCTTGTCACGCATCTCCTCGATCTCGTGCAGGATCGACTCGTGGGAGCGGTTCTGAATGATGCGGCCTTCGTGCTCGGTGATCGAGCAGAAGGTGCAGCCGCCGAAGCAGCCGCGCATGATGTTGACCGAGAAACGGATCATCTCGTAGGCCGGGATGCGCTCCTTGCCGTAGGCCGGATGCGGCACACGGGCGTAGGGCATGCCGAACACGTAGTCCATTTCCTCAGTGCTCATGGGAATGGGCGGCGGGTTGAACCAGACATCCACGTCGCCATGCTTCTGCACCAGGGCGCGGGCGTTGCCAGGGTTGGTTTCCAGGTGCAGCACACGGTTGGCGTGGGCGTAGAGCACCGGGTCGTTGCGCACCTTCTCGAACGACGGCAGGCGGATCACCGACTTCTCGCGGGTCACCCGCGGACTGTCGAGAATCTGCACCACCTTGGCTTCGTTCGGGTCTTCCACCTCGCCCTTGGCCTGCTCGATGGCACAGGCCTGGGTGTCCTGGGTGTTGACGTAGGGGTTGATGATCTTGTCGACCCGGCCCGGACGGTCGATGCGCGTGGAATCGATTTCGTACCAGCCCTCCGGCGTGTCGCGGCGCACGAAGGCGGTGCCGCGCACATCGGTGATCGACTCGATGCTCTCGCCACCGGACAGGCGCTGGGCCACTTCCACCACGGCGCGCTCGGCGTTGCCGAACAGCAGGATGTCGGCACAGGCGTCGATCAGGATCGAGTGGCGAACCTTGTCCTGCCAGTAATCGTAGTGGGCGATACGGCGCAGCGAGGCCTCGATGCCACCGAGCACGATCGGCACATGCTTGTAGGCCTCCTTGCAGCGCTGGCTGTAGACCAGGCTGGCGCGATCGGGACGGCTGCCGGCCAGACCGCCTGGGGTGTAGGCGTCGTCGGAGCGCACCTTCTTGTCGGCGGTGTAGCGGTTGATCATCGAATCCATGTTGCCGGCCGCGACACCGAAGAACAGGTTCGGCTCGCCGAGCTTCATGAAGTCGTCTTTGGACTGCCAGTTCGGCTGGGCGATGATGCCGACGCGAAAGCCCTGGGCTTCCAGCAGGCGACCAATGATGGCCATGCCGAACGACGGGTGGTCGACGTAGGCGTCGCCGGTCACGATGATGATGTCGCAGGAATCCCAGCCGAGCTGATCCATCTCCTCCCTGCTCATGGGCAGGAACGGCGCTGGCCCGAAGCATTCGGCCCAGTACTTGGGATAGTCGTAGAGTGGTTTGGCTGCTTGCATGTCAGTGACCGGTTCTAATGTGCAGGGAAATCGCGGGCGCGGAATATAGCACAAATTTTGATCAAATCCGACGATAGCGGTCGGATTCATGGCGATGACGAAGTACCACCCGCCGGCGCGGGTTACTCGTCGTCGTCGAAGTTGTACATGCCCGGGGCGAGGTTCTCGAAGCGGGTGTACTTGCCGATGAAGGCCAGGCGCACGAAGCCGATGGGGCCGTTACGCTGCTTGCCGATGATGATCTCGGCCACCCCCTTGTGCTCGGTCTCGGGGTGATACACCTCGTCGCGGTAGACGAACATGATCACGTCGGCGTCCTGCTCGATCGCTCCGGATTCACGCAAGTCGGAGTTGACCGGGCGCTTGTTCGGCCGCTGCTCGAGGGAGCGGTTGAGCTGCGACAGGGCGATGACCGGGCAGTTGAATTCCTTGGCCAGGGCCTTGAGCGAGCGGGAGATCTCGGAGATCTCGTTGGTGCGGTTGTCGCCGGCCGAGCCCGGGATCTGCATGAGCTGCAGGTAGTCGACCATGATCAGCGCGATCTCGCCGTGCTCGCGGGCCAGGCGGCGGGTGCGCGCACGCATTTCCGAAGGGCTGATACCGGCGGTGTCGTCGATGAACAGCTTGCGGTCGTTGAGCAGGTTGACCGCCGAGGTGAGGCGCGGCCAGTCATCGTCGTCCAGTTGGCCGGAGCGCACCTTGGTCTGGTCGATGCGACCGAGCGAGGAAAGCATACGCATGATCAACGATTCACCGGGCATCTCCAGGGAGTACACCAGCACCGCCTTGTCGCTGCGCAGCACGGCGTTCTCCACCAGGTTCATGGCAAAGGTGGTCTTGCCCATCGACGGACGGCCCGCGACGATCACCAGGTCGGCCGGCTGCAGGCCGCTGGTCTTTTCATCCAGGTCGGTGAAGCCGGTGGATACACCCGTGATGTCGCTGTCGGAGTTGAACAGGGTGTCGATACGGTCGATGGCCTTGGTCAACAGCTCATTGACGCCGACCGGACCACCGGTCTTGGGCCGCGCTTCGGCGATCTGGAAGATTTGCCGTTCGGCATCGTCGAGGATCTCTTCGGCGTTGCGCCCCTGGGGGTTGAAGGCGTTGTCGGCGATGTCGGTGCTGATGCTGATCAGTTGGCGCAGCGTGGCACGCTCGCGGATGATCGCCGCGTAGGCCTTGATGTTGGCCACCGACGGCGTGTTCTTGGCCAACTCCGCCAGGTAGGCCAGGCCGCCGACCTGGGTGGACAGGCCTTCCTTGTCCAATTGTTCGTGCAGGGTGACCACGTCGAACGGCTGGTTGGCATCGGCCAACTTGTGCACGGCGCGGAAGATCAGGCGGTGATCATGTCGATAGAAATCGCCATCGGACACTTGATCCAGCACCCGCTCCCAGGCGTTGTTGTCCAGCATCAGACCACCGAGCACGGCCTGTTCGGCCTCGATGGAATGCGGCGGCACCTTCAGGGAAGCAGTCTGCAGGTCGAGCTGTTCGGGATGGGTAATCTCGTTCATGGCCACGCAAGAATTCTGAGGAATTTAAAAAGACAAAGGGCACGGCCTGTCAGACAGGACCGTGCCCGATGTTAACCGCCTGGCCCGCGAGGGGCCAGCCGATCAGCGCAGCTTAGGCCGCTACGACGACCACACGTACGGTGGCTTCGACGTCGCTGTGCAGGTGCACGGCTACATCGTATTCGCCAACCTGACGGATGGTGCCGTTCGGCAGACGTACTTCAGCTTTGGCCACTTCAACGCCGGAGGCGGTCAGGGCATCAGCGATGTCGTGGGTGCCGATCGAACCGAACAGCTTGCCTTCGTCGCCAGCGGTGGCAGTGATGGTCACTTCCAGCTCGGCCAGTTGGGCAGCGCGGCTTTCAGCCGAAGCTTTCTTGTCGGCAGCGGCTTTTTCCAGCTCGGCACGACGCTCTTCGAATGCAGCCAGGTTGGCGGCGGTCGCAGCGGTAGCCTTGCCGAATGGCAGCAGGAAGTTGCGGCCGTAGCCAGCCTTAACATTTACTTTGTCGCCCAGGTTGCCCAGGTTGGCGACTTTTTCCAGCAGGATCAGTTCCATTTGGTAAAACCTCTTAACTTTTAACCTTCACCGTTCGCGGGATCATTCCCCTTCGGGGAGTGGCGACCGCGAAAATCAATCAGGCTGTCGACAATGGCCAGGACCACGAGCAACGGATAGGTCAGCTGCATGAACAGCACCAGCGTGACGTACAACCCCACCAGCCAAAACTTGGCCAGGCGTTTCTGGGCCACCAGCCCATGCAGCAGGGCGATGCCCGCGAACATGAGCGGCACACTGCACAGTGGCGTGAGCAGGGCGACGGCGGAACCGAAGTTCGGCCCGAACACCATGCACGCCAGCAGCACCAGTGCCGGCACCCGAGGTATGCGCACCGCGTGAAATTCGCGGCCGAACCCTCCAGGGTTGTACAACGCGGCCTGCCAGTACCGCCCCAACATCAGGGCCAGTACGCTGACGACCTGCAGCAACGCTGCAATCAGGCCATTGAGCACCGGTACGATGAGTGCTCCAAGGTGTGCCTGCTCCTCCACCGACAACTGCTGGTAGAGACCGTCGAGCATCTGCGGCAGGGCTTTTTCAAGCGCTCGCGCCAGAGCTTCGATCGGTTCGCGGAACACTGAACCGAGGATGACACCGTACAACAGGCCCAGGGCGATGCTGGACAACAGCACCCGGTTCCAGGAATGCCCGGCGCGCAACAGCGCGGCCAGCCCCAACGTCCCCAGCAGCACCATCAAGGTGCGCGGCTCGCCGAAGATCCACCAGGCCAGTGCGGGCAAGATGCCCCACACGATGACCGAGGATGCGTCCTTGAAACCACGCCGCAGGAACACAAGGCTCCCGGCGGCGGCACTCAACCAGAACAACAGCGGCATTGCCGCACAACCAGCCACCACGACAGTGGCCTGCACGCGACCGCGCATGATGAAATCAGCCAACGCTCGCATGCCTATCCCTTACTGCTTGTCGACGACCCGGTCTCAGCGGCCGTGGCTGTCGGTGTAAGGCAGCAGGGCCAGGAAGCGGGCGCGCTTGATAGCGGTAGCCAGCTGACGCTGATAACGAGCTTTGGTACCAGTGATACGGCTTGGAACGATCTTGCCGGTTTCGGATACGTAAGCTTTCAGGGTGTTGAGATCTTTGAAGTCGATCTCTTTCACGTCTTCAGCAGTGAAGCGGCAGAATTTACGACGACGGAAGAAACGTGCCATTTAATAGGCTCCTCTAAAGGTCCGTGGATTACTCGTCAGCGTTATCGCTGGAGTCGCTGTCATTGCTGTCGTCGCCGTCGGCGGAGTCAGCATGCTCAGGACGCTCGCGACGCTCACGGCGCTCGCTGCGGTTCTCTTCAGCCTTCAGCATCTCGGACTGGCCGGTAACGGCTTCGTCGCGACGGATGACCAGGTTACGGATCACGGCATCGTTGTAGCGGAAGTTGTCTTCCAGCTCGGCCAGGGCCTTGCCGGTGCACTCAACGTTCAGCATCACGTAGTGAGCCTTGTGAACATTGTTGATTGCGTAGGCCAGTTGACGACGGCCCCAGTCTTCCAGGCGGTGGATCTTGCCACCATCTTCTTCGATCAGCTTGGTGTAACGCTCGACCATGCCGCCGACTTGCTCGCTCTGGTCCGGGTGAACCAGGAAGATGATTTCGTAATGACGCATGAATGCTCCTTACGGGTTAGTAGTCTGCCAGCGAATCTGGTCAGACAAGGAGTGAATGACACTGTGTGTCTCGCCCTGAGGGGAGGCGCATGCGCACCTGCCAGCGTGGCAAGGGGCGCAATTGTAGAGAAGGCCGGTCGGACAAGCAAGGCGATTGGCGATTATTTGAACAATCGCAAACAGACCGCTCGAACGCTCAAGATCCGGGGCGCGATGCACCCCTTATGCGGTACAAAGCCGCGCCCACAGTATCCGAAAACCTGTGGCGCGGCCGTGTGTCGCGACGGGCTGCCGGGCAGCCCATGGATTCAACGCTTGGCCTGACGCTGGCGCACGGCCTCGAACAGGCAAACACCGGTGGCCACCGAGACGTTCAGGCTGCTGACGCTACCGGCCATGGGCAGCTTGACCAGGAAGTCGCAGTGCTCGCGGGTGAGGCGACGCATGCCCTTGCCCTCGGCGCCCATGATCATCACCAACGGGCCGGTCAGGTCTTGCTGGTAGATCTCCTGCTCGGCCTCGCCCGCCGTGCCGACCACCCACAGACCCCGCTGCTGGAGTTTCTCCAGCGTACGCGCGAGGTTGGTGACCGCCACCAGCGGAATCACCTCGGCGGCGCCGCAGGCCACTTTGCGCACCACGGCCGTGAGGGTCGCCGACTTGTCCTTGGGAATCACCACGGCGGTGGCCCCTGCGGCATCGGCGGTGCGCAGGCAGGCGCCGAGGTTGTGCGGGTCGGTGACGCCGTCGAGCACCAGGATCAACGGCGCGGTCTCGCTGCGTTCGAGCAATTCTTCGAGCATCGCCTCGCCCCATACCTGGCTCGGGCTGACCTCGGCGACCACGCCTTGGTGCACGCCTTCAACCCAGGCATCGAGCTCACGCCGCTCGGCCTGCCCTACCGCGACACGGTTCTCGGCAGCCAGGGCCAGCAGCGCCTGCAGACGCGGCTCACTGCGCCCTTCGGACAACCAGATCTGCTTCACCCGCTTGGGATGGTGCTGCAGCAAGGCCTGCACCGCGTGCACACCGTAGATCTTTTCCAACTGACTCATGACTTGCTGCTCTTGCCCTTGCGTGGCGCGCCGGACTTCGACGGCCCCTTGCGATGCTTGGTCTTGCCCGATGCCTTGTCGCCCTTCTCGGACTTGTGCGAGGCCTGGTTGCGGGCGTCGCCCATCAGCGCCTTCTTCATCTCACGGCTCTTGCGCACTTCGGCGTTGCGCTGCACGGCATCCTTGGGGAAGTAGGCCTCGGCACTTTCGCTCTTGCGGCTGCGTGGCTTGGGCGAAATCCGTGCCTCGCTGGCCGGTGCGGCCTCGGCCTGAGCAGGCGCACTGGCCCTGGCACCACTCCCGCCCTTGACCGGGGCATTGGCCTTGGCTTTGTCAGGCTCGCCCGACTCGCCACGACCTTTGCGACCGACCGGCGCCTTGATCGCCGCCTCGGACAGCTCGAAATCGATCTTGCGCTGTTCGAGATCGACGCGCATGACCTTCACTTCGATGCTGTCGCCGAGACGGAAACTACGCCCGGTACGCTCACCGGCCAGACGATGGTGCACGGCGTCGAAGTGGTAGTAGTCACCCGGCAGCGCGCTGACGTGGACCAGGCCTTCGACGTAGATGTCGGTCAGCTCGATGAACAGGCCGAAACCGGTCACCGCCGTGATCACGCCCGGGAAGGTCTCGCCCACGCGGTCGCGCATGTACTCGCACTTGAGCCAGTTGACCACGTCGCGGGTGGCCTCGTCGGCGCGCCGCTCGGTCATCGAGCACTGTTCGCCCATCTGCTCCAGGGCCGTCTCGTCGTACGGATAGATGCGCGCCTTGGGAATGCTCATGGCACCGGCACGCTTGACGTGCGGGGTATCCATCTTCGAGCGGATCACGCTGCGGATGGCGCGGTGCACGAGCAGATCAGGGTAGCGGCGGATCGGCGAGGTGAAGTGGGTGTACGCCTCGTAGTTCAGGCCGAAGTGGCCGTTGTTCTCGACGCTGTACACCGCCTGGCTGAGCGAGCGCAGCATGACGGTCTGGATCAGGTGGAAGTCCGGACGACCGGCGATGCTCGCCAACAACGCCTGGTAATCCTTGGGCGACGGTTCCTTGCCCTTGTGCAGCGACAGACCCAGCTCGCCCAGGAAGGCACGCAGTTTTTCCAGACGCTCCGGCGGCGGGCCGTCGTGCACGCGGTACAGCGACGGCACGTTGTGCTTCTGCATGAACTGGGCGGTGGCGACGTTGGCCGCCAGCATGCATTCTTCGATCAGCTTGTGGGCGTCGTTACGCACGGTCGGACGAATTTCGTCGATCTTGCGGTCTTCACCGAAGATGATCCGGGTTTCCTGGGTTTCGAAGTCGATGGCGCCACGGGTATGACGGGCATCGACCAGCACCTTGTACAACGCGTAGAGGTGCTTGAGGTCCGGCAGCACCGCGCTGTATTCCTCGCGCAGGGCCTTGCCTTCACGGGTGCGGGCATGCTCGAGCATGCTGCTGACCTTGTTGTAGGTCAGGCGCGCATGGGAATGAATGACGCCTTCGTAGAACTGGTAGTCGACCATTTGGCCGGCCTTGTTGATGGTCATCTCGCAGACCATGGCCAGGCGATCGACATGCGGGTTCAGCGAGCACAGGCCGTTGGACAGCTCCTCGGGGAGCATCGGCACCACGCGCTCGGGGAAATACACCGAGTTACCGCGCTGCTGAGCCTCGACGTCCAGGGCCGAGCCCAGGCGCACGTAACTCGAGACGTCGGCGATGGCCACATACAGGCGCCAGCCTCCGGAGAACAGGCGCAGCTTGCCCAGCGGCTCGCAGAACACGGCATCGTCGAAGTCGCGGGCGTCTTCGCCGTCGATGGTGAC
The DNA here is from genome assembly GCF_047039205.1 of Pseudomonas sp. SC11. NCBI lineage: Bacteria > Pseudomonadati > Pseudomonadota > Gammaproteobacteria > Pseudomonadales > Pseudomonadaceae > Pseudomonas > Pseudomonas sp. SC11. The sequence continues at coordinate 4,896,121 of NZ_CP178183.1, forward strand.
GAACGGCAGATGGCGCAGGTCGATGCGCTTTTCCTTGTCCTTCTCTTCGACTTCGGAGCGGAACTTGCGCGCTTCCTTGATCACGTCCTGCGGCCAGACGTGGGGAATGTCGTAGCTGCGCAGGGCGACATCGATCTCCATGCCCGGCGCCATGTAGTTGCCGATCACTTCCACCACGTCACCCTGCGGCTGGAAGCGCGGGGTGGGCCAGTGGGTGATCTTGATTTCCACGAACTGGCCGATCTTCGCCCCGCCGTTACGACCGGCGGTCACCAGCACTTCCTGCTGGATCTTCGGATTGTCCGGGGTCACGTAGCCGATGCCGCCTTCTTCGAAGTAGCGGCCGACCACGCTTTCGTGGGCGCGGGAGATGACCTCAACCAGCGCGCCCTCGCGGCGCCCGCGGCGGTCCACGCCACTGACCCGCGCCAGCGCACGGTCGCCGTCGAACACCAGGCGCATTTGCGCCGGGCTGAGGAACAGGTCCTCGCTGCCATCGTCGGGAATGAGGAAGCCGAAGCCGTCGCGGTGGCCGGAGACGCGGCCGCAGATCAGGTCGAGCTTGTCTACCGGGGCATAGGTGCCGCGCCGGGTATAGATGAGCTGGCCATCGCGCTCCATGGCGCGCAGTCGGCGACGCAGGGCTTCGATCTGGTCTTCTTCGTAAAGACCGAATTCGTTTGCCAGCTCCTCGCGAGCGGCAGGTTCGCCACGGTCGGCGAGGCGCTGAAGGATCAGCTCACGGCTGGGGATGGGATTTTCGTATTTTTCCGCTTCGCGAGCGGCCTCGGGATCGAGGGATTGCCAATCGGCCATCAGAAGGGGTTCACCTTGGGGTATATAGATAAGAATTCTGCCATGTGCGTATTGAAACCGGAAATGTCTGCCTTGGACAGCCCCCGGCAGATATCCTGCTGAGGGCAATAGGTCACTGGAATCAACGACTTGAAGATTTTGAAAAATTTTTCGATCCGGGGCTTTACAGCCTCAGGGACCGTCCGTATAGTGCGCACCACAACGACGGTCAGCCGACGTTGTAGTTGAGATGAAGCCTGATGTAAAGCATCATGTGACCTCGACAGAATGTGTGCCCAGGTGGCGGAATTGGTAGACGCGCTGGTTTCAGGTATCAGTGACTTAACGGTCGTGGAAGTTCGAGTCTTCTCCTGGGCACCAAATATTTCGAGTGATAGATAGCAGGTTTTTCTGTCATTCAGCAAGACGCTTGAAGTTTCATCGCTGTAGATGCAAAAGCTTTGCCCAGGTGGCGGAATTGGTAGACGCGCTGGTTTCAGGTATCAGTGACTTAACGGTCGTGGAAGTTCGAGTCTTCTCCTGGGCACCATATAAAAACCCACTAGCTTGCTAGTGGGTTTTTTCTTGCCTGCGTTTTTTCCATCGCCCGCCCTCACCGCCGCGCACCCAGCGAATTTCCCCCGCCACAGCCACATGAGAAACGATTTCGTTTACCATTGTTTCGAAATATGTAGCCGTAAGCGAGGAAGTACCCGCATGAGGATTCGCCCCACACCGCTGCTGCGCACCCTGACTGCCGCCGTCCTTGGCCTGGTGATCGGCGCGCCGGCAGCCCAGGCAGACGCACCGGTAACGCTGACGATGTACAACGGTCAGCACAAGGAAATCGGCGAAGCCATCGCCAAGGCCTACGAGGCCAAGACCGGCATCCACATCGATATCCGCAAAGGCAGCAGCAACCAGCTGGCCAGCCAGATCATCGAAGAGGGCGAGCGCTCCCCCGCCGACATCATCTACACCGAAGAATCTCCGCCACTGAACAACCTGGGCGAACTGGGCCTGCTGGCCAAGATCGACCAGAGCACCCTGGACATGCTGCCCAAGGAATACGTGGCCGGTAACGGGACCTGGATGGGCGTGACCGCGCGTACCCGCGTGGTGGTGTACAACCCGAAGAAGATCGACGAGAACGACCTGCCCAAGACCGTGATGGACTTCGCCAACCCCGAATGGGACCGCAAAGTCGGCTTCGTTCCGACCAGCGGCGCATTCCAGGAGCAGGCCGTGGCCATCCTCAAGATGCACGGGCGCGAAGCCACCGAGGAATGGCTGACGGGCCTGAAGGCTTTCGGCAAGACCTACACCAACAACATGGTCGCGCTCAAAGCCGTCGAGAAAGGCGAAGTGGCAGCGGTGCTGGTGAACAACTACTACTGGTATGCCTTGGAGCGCGAGCGCGGCAAGCTCGACTCCAAGCTGTATTACCTGGCCGACGGCGATGCAGGCAACCTGGTGACCATCTCCGGCGCAGCCGCCGTCAAGGCCAGCAAGCACCCCAAGGAAGCTCAAGCCCTGCTCAACTGGATGGCCAGCGAAGAGGGCCAGCGCGTGATCACCCAGACCACTGCCGAGTACCCCCTGCACAAGGGCATGGTCTCGGACCGTGGCCTGAAGCCATTCGAGGACCTGCGCCCACCGAAGATCAGCCCGGCCGATCTGGGCAATGCCGAAGAAGCACTCGAACTGGAACGTGAGGTCGGCCTGCTCTGATGACTGCCGCCGTGCCCGAGTCGGCCCTGGTACGCTTCGTGCCGCGCCGCAAGCGCCCCTCCGTGTGGGTGGTGTTGCCCGTCCTGTGCCTGGTCGCGGCGAGCCTGCTGCCACTGGCCTATGTGGCCATCAAGGCCTGGGAAGCCGGCTGGCATGAAGCCCTGCGCCTGCTCTGGCGCCCTTTCGTCTGGGACCTGCTGCGCAACACACTGCTGCTGATGGCCGGGGTCACCCTCGCCTGCCTGGTGGTCGGCGTGGCGCTGGCCTGGCTGCTCGAACGCAGCGATTTGCGCGGACGACGTCTATGGGGCGTGGTGCTGTGCCTGCCGTTCGCCGTGCCGTCGTTCGTCAGCAGCTTCACCTGGGTGTCGCTGAGCTCTGACTTCGAAGGCCTCGGCGGGGCGGTCCTGGTCATGGCGCTGTCCAAGTACCCCTTGGTGTTCCTGCCCGTGGCAGCCACCCTGCGCAACCTCGATACCTCGCTGGAAGAGTCGGCGCGCACGCTGGGCTGTAGCCGCAGCGGCGTGTTCTTCAAAGTCACCCTGCCACTGCTGTGGCCGAGCATGCTCGGCGGCGGTCTGTTGATCGCCCTGCACATGCTGGTGGAATTCGGCGCCCTGTCGATCCTCGGCCTGCAAACCTTCACCACGGCGATCTACCAGCAGTTCGAGCTGGAGTTCAGCAATGCCAATGCGGCGATGCTCTCGGCCGTGCTGCTTGCACTGTGCCTGGCGATGCTCTGGATGGAGTTGCGCGTGCGTGGCAAGGCCCGCCATGTACGCATCGGCCAAGGCGTGGCCCGACGTGCACAACCGTTGCGGCTCAAAGGCTGGACACTGCCGGCGCAGCTGTTCTGCCTGGGACTGGCCGTGCTCGGCAGCGGCATCCCGCTGGCCATGCTCGGTTACTGGCTGAGCGTCGGCTCGTCGGCAGCCTTCCCGGTCGCGGCGATCGGCAAGGCGCTGCTCACCTCCCTGTCGGTTTCGCTCGGTGGTGCCGGTTTCTGCGTGGCGCTGGCGCTGCCGGTGAGCTTCCTGGTGGTGCGCTACAAAGGGCGCCTGGCGATCTGGGCCGAACGCTTGCCCTACCTGCTGCATGCCCTGCCCGGTTTGGTGATCGCCCTGACCCTGGTGTTCTTCGCCCTGCACTACGTGCCGGCGCTGTACCAGACCACCGCGCTGCTGATCCTGGCCTATGCCCTGCTGTTCCTGCCACTGGCCCAGGCACCGGTGCGCACCGCGCTGAACAAGGCCTCGCCGACGCTCGAAGAAGCCGCCCGCACCCTGGGCGCCAGCAGCCTCGCCGCCTTCTGCCGGGTGACCCTGCCGATCATCTTCCCAGCCTTGGCCGCCGCCTTTGCCCTGGTGTTCCTCGACGCCATGAAGGAACTGACCGCCACCCTGCTGCTCAGCCCGACCGGCATGACCACCCTGGCCACGGAGGTCTGGGCCCACACCGCCAATGTCGAGTTTGCAGCGGCAGCGCCCTACGCCGCCCTGCTGATTGTGGTTTCAGGATTGCCGGTGTATCTGCTGACCACGCGGATGTACCTGAACAGGGCGTGAACCTTACGCCCTGAACTGGCCAAGGCTTGCACGCAACTGCGTCGCCAGGTCGTCGAGCACCTTGCTGCTGGCGGTGGTCTGCATGACCACCTCGGCCGACCGCTCGGCCTGGGCATGGATGTTCTCTACCCGGCCCCGCACCGCCTGAGCACCGTTGGCCTGCTGTTCAGCCGCGCGCGTGGCCACACCGATGGCCGCATGCACCTGCTCGACCGCCGCCTGTACCGACTGCTGCCGGCGTTCGTTGTCGCGCAGCACCAACAGGCCCTCGCTGGCCTGGCGCCCGGCCTGGCCGATGGTCGCGACGGCCTCCTTGGCGCCTTGCTGCAGCGCGACGATATGCGCCTGGATATCACCGGTAGAGCTCTGCGTCTTGCTGGCCAATGCCCGCACTTCATCGGCGACCACCGCGAAGCCACGCCCCGTCTCGCCAGCCCGGGCCGCTTCGATCGCCGCGTTGAGCGCCAGCAGGTTGGTCTGCTCGGCGATACCGTGGATCACCGTCAGCACCACCTCGATCTGCTCGCTCTGCTTGGCCAGCCGCTCGATGACCTGGGCCCCGCTGTCCACTTCGCCGGCCAACTTCTCGATCAATTTGGCCAGTTGAGTGGAGGCCCGACTGTTCTCGTCGGTGGCCTGGCGGATGTCCACCACCTGCTGCAAGGCCGCCTGCATGGCATGACTCTCGGCCTGGGCTTCGTCGGCCATGCTCGACAAGTCGCGCAGACTGGCCGCCACTTCGTCACGCTGCAACGCCGCCGCCGCATCCGCACCGGCCGTGCGCTGCGCCATGCTGCCGATCTCGACGCCGGTTCGCTGCGCCACCTCGCCGGCCTCCCGCACGATGGGTTGCAACTTGTCGACGAAGCGGTTGACCGCTGAGGCCATGTCGCCAATTTCATCGCGGCTGTCGAGCGCCACCCGCTTGGTCAGATCGCCCTCGCCAGCCGCCAGGTCGTCCAGGGCGGCGATCAGCAGGCGCAACTTGCTCACCACGCGCCGACCCAGCACCACCGCCACCAGCAACAGCACGCCCAGCCCAACCAGCGCCAGGCCCAGGCCGATGCGCCAACGCAGCTCCCCAGCCGCTTCGCGCACGGTCTGTGCGGTATTGGCCTGCATCGCGGTAGCACTGTGTTGCGCCGTTTCCAGGCGTGCCTGCAGGGCCTTGCCACTGTCGGCGGCGGCCGCGCCCAAGCTTTCGCCGACCAGTTGCTCGCTGCTGCTGATCAGGGCGGTAAAGCGCTGGTCGAGCGCGCTGAGCGTCTGGTCCACAGCCACGGTGGACACGCCCATCAGGACCTTGCCGATGGTGGCGCCGTTGGGGCTGATGGGCGCCTCGACGAAGTACACCGAAGGATCGTGGCGCGCCGCATCCAGCACCTTGTCCAACGCCCGCTCGCCCTGGCCTTTGTCCATGAGCGCCTGGTTGATCGGGTTCTGCCGATTCAGATAGCGCGTCAGGTGCTCGCCCTCGGCGTTGTCGTAGATGACGAACAACACGTTGGGATTGCGCTGGGCGCGTCGAGCGAAGTCGGAGAGCGTCGGCACGTCGTTATCCCAGATCGCCCTGGGTGCCACCGAGGCCAGCAGTTCGGCCATGTCGTTGGCCGAGTCCTTGAGACTTTGCTCCAAAGTAGTGCGCAATTGCTGCTGTTCGCTCTGCAATCGACTGGATAGACCAGCGCTCAAGCGCTGACGGGTGCTGGCAGAAAGGCTGTCGAGCCCTCCGCGCACATCCTGGCCCGCCAGGCCCAGTTCGTCGGCCAGCTTGCGGCTGTCACTGCCCAGGCGCTCGCCCAGATCCGCTTCGAGTGCAGAGATGGTGCTTCGAGTCAGCACCACGGCCACCAGCACCTGCACCAGCAGGGCGATACCGAGTGCAACAAACACAGGCCGCAGGAGGCGGCTTCGTAACAGAGAGAGGATGGCAGACACGTTTGAACCCCCGTGTTTCTGGCGCCATTACTTTGATGGCAGCTACAGACGCTTCTTACAGCAAGGGTTGTGCCTGGCGCAGCGGGGATATACGCCAAGGTCGAGCAACGCGACAGCCTGTCATCGACACAAACAAAAACGCCGCAGCCCTTTGCAGGGCTACGGCGTCGAATCGACCTGGCGGTCGATCAGGCGAACGGGTGACGCAACACGATGGTTTCGTTACGGTCCGGGCCGGTGGAGATGATGTCGATCGGCGCGCCGACCAGCTCTTCGATGCGCTTGATGTAGTTGCGCGCAGCCTGCGGCAGCTCCTCCAGGGCTTTCACGCCCAGGGTCGATTCGCTCCAGCCTGGCATCTCTTCGTACACCGGCTCCAGGCCGATGTAGCTGTCGGCATCGGACGGCGCGTCGATGACTGCACCGTGCTCGTTCTTGTAGCCGACGCAGATGTTGATGGTTTCCAGGCCATCGAGCACGTCGAGCTTGGTCAGGCAGATGCCCGAGATGCTGTTGACGTCGATGGCGCGGCGCAGGATCACGGCGTCGAACCAGCCGCAACGACGGGCGCGACCGGTGGTGGAGCCGAACTCATGGCCACGCTTGGCCAAGGTGGCGCCGGTCTCGTCGAACAGCTCGGTCGGGAATGGACCGGAACCGACGCGGGTGGTGTAGGCCTTGGTGATACCCAGGATGTAATCCAGGTACATCGGGCCGACGCCGGAGCCGGTGGAGATACCGCCTGCGGTGGTGTTCGAGCTGGTGACGTACGGATAGGTGCCGTGGTCGATGTCCAGCAGCGAACCCTGGGCGCCTTCGAACATGATGTCCTTGCCGGCGCGGCGCAGGTTATGCAACTCGGCGGTGACGTCGAGCATCATCGGCTTGAGCTGTTCGGCGTAAGCCATGCAGTCGTCCAGAGTCTGCTGGAAGTCGATGGCCGGCTCTTTGTAGTAATTGACCAATTGGAAGTTGTGGTAGTCCAGCAACTCGCCAAGCTTGGCGGCGAAGCGCTCGCGGTGGAACAGGTCACCGACGCGCAGGCCACGGCGCGCGACCTTGTCTTCGTAGGCCGGGCCGATACCGCGACCGGTGGTGCCGATCTTGGCTTCGCCACGGGCCTTCTCACGGGCCTGGTCCAGTGCCACGTGGTAGGACAGGATCAGCGGCGCCGCCGGACTGATGCGCAGACGCTCGCGCACCGGCACGCCTTTTTCTTCCAGCTTGGTGATTTCGCGCATCAACGCATCGGGCGCGACCACCACGCCATTGCCGATCAGGCACTGCACGCCTTCGCGCAGGATGCCCGAGGGAATCAGGTGCAGAACGGTCTTCTCACCGTCGATCACCAAGGTGTGGCCCGCGTTGTGGCCACCTTGGTAACGCACGACGGCGGCAGCATGTTCGGTCAGCAGATCGACGATCTTGCCTTTGCCCTCATCACCCCACTGGGTGCCCAGGACGACGACATTCTTACCCATAACACTTGTCCTCATTCACGCAATCTTGGTTGCCGGCCTATTGCCGGCGAAGAATCTCAATGGGTCAGCGGCAGAACCTGCCAGCGCCCGTCCTGCTGAATCAATTGCCGATCACAATCCGCTTCGAAGGCAGCACTCAGCGGCTGCCCAGGCAGGGCCTGAACCACACGCTGGCCCTCGTTGCGCAACTGGCAGACCTGCTGCCAGAGGGCCGCGTCGCCGTTGTCGGGCATCCAGATGCCACCGCACGGCAATGCGACCTCCGCTCGCCCCAGTGTGACCAGGGTCTTCAAATCCGTGGAGAAACCGGTAGCCGGGCGCGCCCGGCCGAAGTCGGCGCCGATGTCGTCATAGCGCCCGCCCTGGGCGATCGATTGACCGACACCGGGGACGAAGACGGCGAACACCACGCCTGTGTGATAGTTGTAGCCGCGCAACTCGCCTAGGTCGAAGTACAGCGGCAGGTGCGGATAGCGTGCAGCCAGGCGATCGGCGATGGCCAGCAGATCGTCCAGCGCCGCCAGCACACTGGCAGGCGCACGCCCCAGGCGCACGCGGGCTTCGGCCAGCACCTCGCGGCCACCGCACAGCTCGACCAAGGCGCGCAGCATGTTGCCCAGGTCCTTCGGCAGCTCTGCGGTCAGGGCGTGGACTTCGTCCACGGCCTTGCGCTGCAACGCATCGAACAACTGCTGTTCGACCGCGCCGCAGAGGCCGGCGGCGCGCGCCAGGCCGCGGTAGATACCGACGTGGCCCAGGTCCATGTGCACGTCGGCCACATCGGTGAGCTGCAGGGTGCTCAGCATCAGGCTGATCACCTCGACATCGCTGGTCGGGCTGGCATCGCCATACAGCTCGGCGCCCAGTTGGATGGGGCTGCGCGAGGTGGACAGCGCCCGCGGCTCGGCGTGCAGCACGCTGCCGGCATAGCACAGACGACTCGGGCCTTCGCGGCGCAGGGTGTGGGCATCGATGCGTGCCACCTGGGGGGTGAAGTCGGCACGGAAGCCCATCAAGCGGCCGGACTGCGGATCGACCACCTTGAAGGTACGCTGGTCCAGGTCCTGGCCTGCGCCGGTGAGCAGCGATTCCAGGTACTCGATATGCGGGGTGACGACCAGTTCGTAGCCCCAACTCTGGAACAGGTCCAACACCTGGCGACGCGCGATTTCGATGCGCGCCGCTTCAGGTGGCAGTACTTCCTCGATGCCATCTGGCAGCAGCCAGCGGTCTACCGTTGCCATTACGCCATTTCCCCTCTGGTCCGGGCGGCTGCCCTGCGGGTTAGCCACCTGTAAAGCAGGCGTTGGCGCACAACAGCAGGCAGCACCGATCCCAGCGCCGCCGCCGTGCCAACACCCTCGAAATACCTGCGAGCTGACCAAGTCGTCGAAAAGCCTGGGGCCAATCAACCTTGCAGACGCAAAAAAGCCGGGAATTTCCCGGCTGACTCATCATACACCCCTTTTTCTTCGGGATGCACCCCACCGGACGTTTTAGCTGCCCGGCGGGGCGTCTTGCGCTTACGGCTTGCTCTTGTCGAGGAAACGGAAGAACTCGTTCTTCGGATCCAGGACCAGCACGTCGCTCTTGCTGGAGAAGCTCTCGCGGTAGGCCTGCAGACTGCGGTAGAACGCGTAGAAATCAGCGTCCTGGCCGTAGGCCTTGGCGTAGATGGAGGCCGACTGAGCGTCACCATCACCACGGGTTTCTTCCGCTTCGCGATAGGCTTCGGCCAGCAACACGCGGCGCTGACGGTCGGCATCGGCGCGAATACCTTCGGCCAGCTCGTTACCTTTGGCGCGGTGTTCGCGGGCTTCGCGCTCACGCTCGGTGCTCATGCGATCGAACACGCTGCGGTTGACTTCCTTGGGCAGGTCGATGGCCTTGACGCGAACGTCCACCACCTCGATACCCAGCTCCTTGTTGGCCATGCGGTTCAACGAAGCGGTGATGTCAGCCATCAACGCGTCACGTTCACCGGAGACCACTTCATGCAGGGTGCGCTTGCCGAACTGGTCGCGCAGGCCACTTTCCAGACGACGCGACAGGCGCTCGTCGGCGATCTGCTTCATACCCGAGGTTGCGGTGTAGAAGCGCTCGGCATCTTTCACTCGCCACTTGGCATAGGCGTCGACCATGACCGCTTTCTTCTCCAGCGTGAGGAAGCGCTGGGTGGGAGCGTCGAGGGTCATCAGGCGCGCGTCGAACTTGCGCACCTGGTTGACGTACGGCACCTTCACGTGCAGACCCGGCTGAACATCGGCCTGGACCACGCGACCGAACTGCAGCAATACCGCCCGCTCGGTCTGCGAGACGATGTAGAAGCAGTTCCAGGCGACGATCGCCAACACCACGGCAGCGATGAGGGCGAACAGCGATTTATTGCTCATCAGCGGCTCTCCCTTGTGCGCAGCGGCTGTTGTTGCTGTTGCAGGTCGGGGGTCGAGCGAGCGGCGGCGTCGTTGACCGACGGCGACCCGCTGCTGGACGACGCTGCGTTGTTGCGGCTGCCTTCGACCATCTTGTCCAGTGGCAGGTAGAGCAGGTTGTTCTGCCCGTCCTTGGCGGTCACCAGCACCTTGCTGGTGTTGCTGTAGACTTCCTGCATGGTCTCCAGGTACAGACGCTGACGGGTGACGTCAGGCGCCTTGCGGTACTCGGCGACCAGCTTGGTGAAGCGGTCGGCCTCACCCTTGGCGCGGGCGATCACTTCGTCGCGGTAGCCGTTGGCGTCCTCGATGATGCGCTGCGCTTGACCACGGGCTTCCGGCACCACGCCATTGGCATAGGACTCGGCCTGGTTGCGCGAACGCTGCTCGTCTTCGCGCGCACGGATCACGTCGTCGAAGGCTTCCTGCACTTCACGCGGGGCTGCCGCGCTCTGCACGTTGACCTGGGTGACGGTGATACCGGTGCGGTAGGTGTCAAGGAAACGCTGCAGGCGCTCGCGGATATCCACGGCCATCTGTTCACGGCCTTCGGTCAGCACCTGGTCCATCGAGGTGGAGCCCACCACGTGGCGCAGGGCGCTGTCGGTGGCGTGCTGCAGGCTGACTTCAGGCTGGTCGACGTTGAGCACGAAGTCCTGCAGATTGCTGATCTTGTACTGCACGGTCAGCGGCACCTCGACGATGTTCTCGTCTTCGGTGAGCATCTGGCCCTGCTTGGTGTACGCCCGCTCACGCGTGACGTTTTCCATGTACTTGCGGTCGATAGGCGGGAAATAGATATTCAGGCCTGGGCCCACGGTCTCGTAGTACTTGCCGAAGCGCAGCACCACGGCCTGCTCCTGCTCGTCGACCACGTAGACGGCGCTGTACAGCCAGATAGCCGCCAGCACCGCCAGGCCAATGCCCAGCAGGCCGAAGCCGCCGCCTTTGCCGACGTTGCGGTCACCACCACCGCCACCGCGTTTCTTCTTGCCGCCGAACATGCCGTTGAGGCTGTCCTGCAGCTTGCGGAAGGCCTCGTCGAGATCCGGTGGCCCCTTCTTGTCGCCACCACCGCCGCCACCGCGGCGGCCGCCCCAGGGATCCTGATTGTTCGAGTTGCCACCCGGCTCGTTCCAAGCCATAGCGCTCTCCATCTGATAAAGCAAAGACGCGCCCACGGCGCGCCGTCCAATGCTACAGAATGCCTGTCACGGCTGCCCGGCGACCTCGACGGGCATTTATTGCAAAGTGTGTTGCGCGATGAACGCGTCAGGCTCGAGGCCTTCGCGGCTGACCATACGGTTAAGTTCCACCCGCGGCAAACGCACGCTCAGCAGGCTGCTGCCTTCGTCGTCGTGCTCCTCGCTCTGTACGGCCCCCAACTCGAAGAACTGCGCACGCAGGCGCGCCAATCGCTGCTCCAATCGCAGGGTGCCGACGAACAGATCATTGCCCAGCAATTCGGCTATCGCCTGCCCGACAAGCTCAAGGCCACGCCCGTCGCGCGCCGAGACCCAGACCCGCTCTGGCTTGCCGTCGGCATTGCGCTGGATCTGCGGCTCGACGTCTTCGAGCAGGTCGAGTTTGTTATAGACCTCGAGGATGGGCAAGCCTTCGGCACCGATCTCGCCCAGAACGGCCAGTACCTGCTCGATCTGTTCCATGCGCTCGGGCTCGTGGGCATCGATCACGTGCAGCAGCAGGTCGGAGTTGCTCGATTCCTCGAGCGTGGCGCGAAACGCCTCGACCAGCTTGTGGGGCAAATGCCGGATGAAGCCCACGGTGTCGGCCAGCACGATCGGCCCCAGGTCATCCAGCTCCAGCCGGCGCAAGGTGGGGTCGAGGGTGGCGAATAGCTGGTCGGCGGCGTACACGTCGGAGCGTGTCAGGGCGTTGAACAGCGTGGACTTGCCGGCGTTGGTGTAACCCACCAGCGACACCGACGGAATATCCGCACGACGACGCCCGCGCCGGGCTTGCTCGCGCTGGCTGCGGACCTTTTCCAGACGCGCCTTGATCTGCCGCAGGCGTACCCGCAGCAGGCGGCGGTCGGTTTCCAACTGGGTTTCACCCGGACCGCGCAGGCCGATACCGCCTTTCTGCCGCTCCAGGTGAGTCCAGCCGCGCACCAGGCGCGTGCTCATATGCTCGAGCTGGGCCAGTTCGACCTGCAGCTTGCCTTCGTGGGTACGTGCGCGCTGGGCGAAAATGTCGAGAATCAGGCCGGTACGGTCGAGCACGCGACACTCGAAGACGCGCTCGAGGTTGCGTTCCTGACTGGGCGTGAGGGTGTGATTGAAGATGACCAGGTCGGCTTCTTCGGCCTTGACCAGGTCGCGCAGTTCCTCGACCTTGCCGCTGCCGATCAGGAACTTCGCTGTGGGCTGGTGCCGCGCAACCGTGGCCAGGTGGACGATGTCCGCCCCGGCCGACAGTGCCAGCTCCTGAAACTCCTGCGGGTCTTCGCGCGCCTCAGGGTTCTGACCTTCCAAGTGAACGAGCAAGGCCCGTTCACCACCACCGTGGCGCTCAAAGAACAATGCAGGCTCCTATCAGGCGTTGCCTGGCTCGCTGTCGCCGTGTTCGGAATCGGACGGGCTTGGCAGGCGAACCGGGCGGGCAGGTACGACAGTGGAGATGGCGTGCTTGTAGACCATCTGGCTGACGGTGTTCTTCAGCAGCACGACGAACTGGTCGAAGGATTCGATCTGGCCCTGCAGCTTGATCCCGTTGACCAGATAGATCGAAACCGGGACTTTTTCTTTTCTCAAGGTGTTCAAGTAAGGGTCTTGTAGCGAATGCCCTTTTGACATATGCCGCACTCCTGTAAGGATCAATAGTAAAAAGCTGAAGAATTCTTTCATTAACGCCGTCTGTTGCAAGAATAGACGGCAATTGCAGGGACTCAGCTCAATATGGAGGCCGATCCCAGGTATTTCAAGGTGCGGGACAGATTGTCGCAGGCCAGGCTGTCCAGCCAGTGCACATTGGACCAGCTGCGCAGCCAAGTGAATTGCCGCTTGGCCAACTGACGGGTGGCGATGATACCGCGTTCACGCATCTGTTCGGCTGTCAGTTGGCTGTCCAGATATTCCCAGACCTGCCTGTACCCCACTGCCCGTATAGACGGCAGCCCCACGTGCAAGTCACTTCTGGTCCGCAACTCTCGGACCTCGTCGACGAAGCCCTGTTCCAGCATCTGCGAAAATCGTAATGCAATTCGTTCATGCAGCACGTGACGATCCGCCGGCGCGATCGCCAGACGGGCCACAGTATAGGGCAAATGACCGCCCGCGCCCGCCTCTACACCGCTGCTTTCGGAGGATTGACGGGCCCGATGCGCGGTCATGCTCTGGCCGCTGACGCGGAACACCTCCAGCGCGCGAATCAGCCGCTGCGGGTCATTGGGGTGAATGCGCGCGGCCGAGACCGGATCCACCTCGGCAAGCTGCCGATGGAGTTCGGCCAGGCCCTGCTCGCGGGCCTGTGCCTCGAGCTCGGCGCGCACCGCGGCATCGGCCGGCGGCATGTCGGCCAGGCCGTCGACCAGTGCTTTGTAATAGAGCATGGTGCCGCCGACCAGCAGCGGGATCTTGCCACGCGCGGTGATCTCGGCCATGGCCGCCAGCGCATCGGTGCAAAACTGCGCCGCCGAATAGCTCTGCGCGGGATCGAGAATGTCCACCAGCCGATGAGGATGCGCCGCCAGCACCTCGGGCGAGGGTTTGGCGGTGCCGATGTCCATGCCGCGGTAGACCATGGCCGAATCGACGCTGACCAGCTCGCACGGCAAGGCTTGGGTGAGCGCGATGGCCAGGTCGGTCTTGCCGGCGGCCGTCGGGCCCATGAGAAAAATGGCAGGGGGGTGAAGACTCATTCATCGACCGCGCAGGAAAAGTTTGTCCAGATCGTCCAGGCCCATCTGGGTCCAGGTTGGTCGGCCGTGGTTGCACTGGCCGCTGCGTTCGGTGTTTTCCATGTCGCGCAGCAGCGCATTCATCTCGGCAATCGCCAGACGGCGGTTGGCACGCACGGCGCCGTGGCAGGCCATGGTGCCGAGCAGCTCGTTGATGTGCGCCTGGACCCGGTCGCTGGTGCCGTACTCCATGAGGTCGGACAGCACGTCCTGAACCAGACGATTGGCCTCGGCCTGCTTGAGCAGCGCCGGAATCTGCCGGATCGCCAGGGTTTCCGGACCCAGGCGCTGCAGTTCGAAGCCCAGGCGCTGGAAAGTCTGCGCATGCTCTTCGGCGCAGTCGGCCTCACGCTGACTCACCGCCAGAGACTCAGGCACCAGCAACGGCTGGCCGCTCAGGCCTTCGCTGGCCATCGCCAGCTTGAGGCGCTCGTACATGATCCGCTCGTGGGCGGCGTGCATGTCCACCAGCACCAGGCCGACGGCGTTCTCGGCCAGGATGTAGATGCCTTTGAGCTGGGCCAGGGCATAGCCCAGCGGCGGGATATCGCCCTGACTGTCCGGCAATGCCGCTGGAGCAGGCGCCGCGCCGTCGAGCGGGGCGAAGAACTCTCGATACACCGCCTGGGCCTCGCCGGCCGGCACGGGCGCCGCCGGGCGCGGCGAATACTGATACTGGTAGCCCGCCCCGGCGCCGCCATTGGAGAACGTCGGGCGCGACTCGGCCGCAGGCTGCTCGAGCACCGAGGCAGCCAGGCGCATTTCACCCTGCGGGCCGAACTCGCCGGCCTGCTGACCGGTGGGACGGACGATCTCGCTGCTGGCGGCCGGCGCTGCCAATTGATCTTCAGGGCGCACATCGGCCAGCGCCCGGTGCAAGGTGCCGTACAGGAAGTCGTGCACCATGCGCCCCTCACGGAAGCGCACTTCATGCTTGGTGGGATGGACGTTGACATCGACGCCGGTGGGGTCGAGTTCGAGGAACAGCACGAAGGTGGGGTGGCGACCGTTGAACAGCACGTCACGGTAGGCCTGGCGTACCGCGTGGGCGACCAGTTTGTCGCGCACCGCGCGGCCGTTGACGAAGAAATACTGCAGGTCGGCCTGACTGCGCGAGAAGGTCGGCAGCCCAACCCAGCCCCACAGGCGCAGGCCATTGCGCTCGACTTCGATCGGCAACGCCTGCTCGAGGAAGCCCGGACCGCAGATGGCCCCGACACGCCGCGCCCGCGCGACATCGTCTGGCGCCTCGTGCAGGCTGAGGATGCTCTTGCCGTTATGGCGCAGATGAAAGCCCACGTCGAATCGCGCCAGCGCCAGGCGCCGGATCACTTCCTGCAGGTGATCGAACTCGGTCTTCTCGGCCTTGAGGAATTTACGTCGGGCCGGGGTGTTGAAGAACAGGTCGCGCACCTCGACCGACGTACCGACCGGATGCGCCGCTGGCTGCACCCGTGGAAGCATGTCGCGGCCCTCGGTCTCCACCTGCCAGGCCTCGCCGGCATCAGCGGTGCGCGAGGTCAGGGTGAGGCGCGCCACCGAGCTGATCGAAGCCAACGCCTCGCCGCGAAAGCCCAGGCTCAGCACACCTTCGAGGTCTTCCAGTTCACGGATCTTGCTGGTGGCGTGACGGGCCAGGGCCAGCGGCAGGTCGTCCGAGGCGATGCCGCGTCCGTCATCACGCACCCGCAGCAGCTTGACCCCGCCCTGCTCCACCTCGATATCGATGCGCCGAGCGCCAGAGTCGAGGCTGTTTTCCAGCAGTTCCTTGACCACCGAAGCAGGACGCTCGACCACCTCGCCTGCGGCGATCTGGTTGGCCAGCCGCGGGCTGAGCAGCTGGATACGGACGCCGTCGCTCATTGCTGCGAAGCCAGGGTGGTAGCCGGGATATCGAGGTGCTGACCGACCTTGAGCTCCTCGCTCTTGAGGTTGTTGGCACTGCGCAGGCTGGCCACACTGACCTGATAACGCACGGCGATCATCGCCAGCGTCTCACCGGGCCTAACACTGTGCTCACGCGGCCCCTGGGCAATCTTGCCGGAATCGCGCAGCCAGGCGATGTAGGTGCCGGGCGGTGGGTTCTGCTGGAAGAACTGGCGCACGCCGCTGTGGATGGAACGTGCCAGTGCCTGCTGATGGCTGCGGGTGGCCAGCTTGTTGGCCTCGTTGGCATTGGAGATGAACCCGGTCTCGACCAGGATCGACGGGATATCAGGCGATTTCAGCACCATGAATCCGGCCTGTTCCACACGCTGCTTGTGCAGCGGCGTGATGCGGCCCATGTTGCCCAGCACTTTCTGCCCGACATTGAGGCTGGAGCTTAGCGTGGCGGTCATCGACAGGTCCAGCAGTACGCCCGCCAGCATGCGGTCCTTGTCGTCGAGGCTGACGTTGCCAGCACCGCCGATCAGGTCGGAACGGTTTTCGCTGTCGGCCAGCCAGCGCGCGGTTTCGGACGTGGCGCCCCGGTCGGACAGGGCGAACACCGAGGCGCCGAAGGCGGCCTTGGAGGGCGCTGCGTCGGCGTGGATGGAGATGAACAGGTCGGCGCCCTTCTTGCGGGCGATCTCGGTGCGCTTGCGCAGCGGAATGAAGTAGTCGCCCGTGCGGGTCAATTCGGCGCGATAGCCCTTCTCGGTGTTGATCTGGCGCTGCAGTTCGCGGGCGATCTGCAACACGATGTCTTTTTCGTGCTGCCCCCGCGAGCCGGAGGCCCCGGGGTCTTCGCCGCCGTGACCGGCATCGATGGCAACCACGATGTCGCGCTTGCCGTTGGGCACCGGCGGCAGCTTGATCGCCGGTTGGGTCGGAGTGACCGGCACCGCAGGCGTGGTCGCCGGCGCGGTAGCGACCGGCGCAGGCGTCGGATTGCTGGCGGCGATGGCGTCAGCCTCCTGGTCGTACAGATCCACCACCAGACGGTTGCCGTACTGGGCGTTCGGCGCAAGGGTGAAGCTCTTCGGCGTGACGGCCTTCTTCAGGTCGACCACCACGCGCAGGTCGGTGGGGGTGCGCTGAGCCGAACGCACGCTGGTGATTGGCGTGTTCGAGGTGGAGACGTTCAGCGGCGAGGCCAGCGTCGCACCATTGATGTCGATGACCAGACGATCGGGCGCGCTGAGCGTGAAGACGCTGTGCTGCACCGGTCCGGACAGGTCGAAGACCAGCCGTGTGTTGTCCGGCGCGCGCCACAGGCGCATGCTCTTGACTTGCGTGACGGCCAGAGCGTCGAGGGTCACTGCTGTCAACAGCAGGCCAACGATGGCGACCAGTGCGCGGATGCGCGGCATACCTTTCCCCACTTACTGTTTGAATTCGGCAGCCAGAGTGGCACACCAGGCTTCGCCGCGAGCCCCCTGCGGCGACAGGTTCAGCGAGCGGCCGCCCGCCTGGGGGCTTATGGTAATGGTCAGGTCAGGCTTTGGCAAAACGCCCGCGCCCTTCTGCGGCCATTCGAAAAGACACAGGGGATCGCCTTCGAAATAGTCGCGAATGCCCATGAACTCCAGCTCCTCTGGATCGACCAGGCGATACAGGTCGAAATGAAAAGCGCGTATATCGCCGATCTCGTAGGGTTCGACCACAGTGAAGGTCGGACTTTTCACCGCGCCGGTGTGGCCCAACCCACGGATCAGACCGCGTGACAAGGTGGTCTTGCCAGCGCCCAGGTCGCCCTCCAGAAAGATCACGCCATGGCCGCCGGTGACCTGAGCCAGGGTCGCACCGAAGGCGACGGTGGCCGGTTCATCGGCCAGAAACAGGGTTATGCCTGACACGCTGAATGCTCCTCCAACAATTCTCGAATGACCGGCACCAGATCGCTGGCGGCCAAGCCTCTACCCCGGACGCCCAGGCGCTCGCCGGCACAGGCGTGCAGCCACACGCCCAGCCCCGCCGCCTGCCACGCGTCCAGGCCTTGGGCCAGCAGCGCGGCAAGCACGCCGCTGAGCACATCGCCCAGGCCTGCGCCAGCCATCGCCGGATGACCGCGCTCGCATACGCGCAACTGGCCGTGCGGGTCAGCGATCAACGTGCCGGCGCCCTTGAGCACGCACACGCTGTCATGACGGCGCGCCAGCTTGCGCGCCGCCCCCGCACGGTCGGCCTGCACCGCCTCGGTCGACAGCCCCAAAAGCCGCGCCGCCTCGCCAGGATGCGGGGTGAGGATGCTACCGGCCGGCAGCGCCAACGGCGCACGCGCCAGCACGTTGAGTGCGTCGGCGTCCCACACTTGCGGCAACCGCGCGTTGGCCACGGCCGACAGCAGGCTACGCCCCCAGGCGGCCTGGCCAAGGCCTGGCCCGACCACCAGCACCGAGGCGCGCTCGAGTACCGCCATCAGTTGATTGGCCGAGCTCACGCCCAGGCACATGGTTTCCGGCAGACGGGCCAGGCTGGCGGCCACGTGCTCGGGCCGCGTCGCCACACTGACCAGCCCGGCGCCACAGCGCAGTGCCGCTTCGGCACTGAGCAGCACCGCACCGCCAGTACCCAGGTCGCCGCCGACCACCAGCACATGACCGAAGTCGCCTTTGTGGGCGTCGGCGGGACGCGCGGGCAGGTGCGCGACGGTCAGGCTGCTGAGCGCGAGCGGGGCGTTGCCGGGGTGTTTGGTCTGAGGCATGGGGTCAAAGGCTCCGATGTCTGGCAGAATTATACGCACCTGAGCCTGTAATGCCTGTCCATCCATGTCCGCCTCTCTTCCAGACCTGCCTCTATTGGCCCAGTCCATCAAGGATTGGGGCCACGCACTCGGTTTTGCCCATGTGGGCATCGCCGATGTCGAACTTGGCGAACACGAACAGCACCTGCAGCGCTGGCTGGACGCCGGGCACCACGGTGAGATGGACTATATGGCAGCGCATGGCACGAAACGTTCGCGCCCGGCCGAACTGATTCCCGGTACCTTGCGCGTGGTGTCGCTGCGCATGGACTATCTGCCCGGCGACACACGCATGGCCCAGCGCCTGGCCCAGCCTGAAAAAGCCTATGTCTCGCGTTACGCCCTGGGCCGCGACTACCACAAGCTGGTGCGCAAGCGCGTGCAGCACCTGGCCGACCGCATCCAGGAAGCCATCGGCCCGTTCGGCTACCGCGCTTTCGTCGACAGTGCCCCGGTGCTGGAAAAGGCCATCGCCCAACAGGCCGGGCTCGGCTGGATCGGCAAGAACACCCTGCTGCTCAACCGCAAGGCCGGCAGCTATTTCTTCCTCGCCGAACTGTTCGTCGACCTGCCACTGCCGGCGGACGAGGCCCAGACCAGCGAACACTGCGGACGCTGCCAGGCCTGCCTGGACCTGTGCCCGACCTCCGCCTTCGTCGGTCCCTACCAACTCGATGCCCGGCGCTGCATCTCGTACTTGACCATCGAACTGCGGGACGCCATTCCGGTGGAGCTCAGGCCATTGATCGGCAACCGGGTCTTCGGCTGCGACGATTGCCAGATCGTCTGCCCCTGGAACCGCTTCGCCAAGTCCACCGGTGAAGACGACTTCAAACCCCGCCACGGTTTGGACAACGCCGAACTGGCGGCGCTGTTCCTGTGGGACGAGAAGACCTTCCTCAGCCGCACCGAAGGCTCGCCGCTGCGCCGCGCCGGTTATGAGCGCTGGCTGCGCAACCTGGCGGTGGGCTTGGGCAATGCGCCTACGACGATCGCCGTGATCGAAGCCTTGAAAGCACGGCGCGAGCACCCGTCGGCATTAGTCAGAGAGCATGTGCAGTGGGCGCTGGCGCGGCATCAGGTCGCGCTGGAGTAGCGTCCCGCAGGCCTCATCGCTCATCGTTGTAATGAAACTTGGGCATTTCCCAGTGAAAGCGGATCGCCAGTAGCCGCAACAGAAAACCGCCGAACAGCGTCAACAGCATCGCCTGCTCGGCCGGCACCTGAAAGTACACACAGCCCAAGTAGAACCAGGCCGCCGCGAACGACACGCTGGCGTACAACTCACGGCGAAACACCAGTGGGATGTCGTTGCAGAAGATGTCGCGCAAAATCCCACCGAACACCCCGGTAATCACCCCGCTGATCGACGCCACCAGCATGCCCTGGCCCATTTCCAGTGCCGTCATGCAGCCGATCAGGGTAAACGCCACCAACCCCAGCGCATCGAGCACCAGAAACAGCGTGCGCAGATGGCGCATCAACGGCGCGATGAAAATGGTCAGCAAGGCGGCGAAGCTGGTGAGCACCAGGTACTCGGGGTGTTTCACCCAGGTCAGCGGGTAGTGCCCGAGCAATACATCGCGCACCGACCCGCCGCCCAGGGCAGTGATGCAGGCGATCAGCACCACGCCAAACCAGTCCATACCACGCCGCCCAGCGGACAGCGCACCGGTCATGGCCTCGGCCGTGATCGCGATCAGATAGAGCAACAACAGCATGATGCACCTGATAGGCAGTTTCGAGTTGCAAGCGGCAAGCGACAAGCCTGTGCGGTGCACGGTTTGCCACAAGGCGCTTGCCGCTGATGACGTGACGCTGCGGCGACAAGCCGCTGCTCGTCAAACCTTGATGAAGTGTTGGCGGTAATGGCGCAGCTCGGCGATCGACTCGCGGATGTCGTCCAGGGCCAGGTGCGTTCCGCCCTTCTGGAAGCTGTCGCGCACGTGCGGCGCCCAACGCGCGGCCAGTTCCTTGAGCGTGGAGACATCCAGGTTGCGGTAGTGGAAGTAGCTTTCGAGCTCAGGCATGTGGCGATAGAGGAAGCGCCGGTCCTGGCAGATGCTGTTGCCGCAGATCGGCGACTTGCCCTTGGGCACCCACTGCTCGAGGAACGCCAGGGTCTGCGCCTGGGCTTGGGCCATGTCGATACGGCTCTCGCGCACGCGCTGGGTCAGGCCCGAGGCGCCGTGGGTGCGGGTGTTCCACTCGTCCATGCGCGCCAGCACCTCATCGCTGTGGTGGATGGCGATCACCGGGCCTTCGGCCAAGGTGTTTAGCTCGCTGTCGGTGACAATGGTGGCCATTTCGATGATGACATCGGTGTCCGGGTCCAGGCCGGTCATCTCCAGATCGATCCAGATCAGGTTCTGTGGATTGTGCATGCATGAGCTCCTCGAATAGGCCGCCATATTAGCCTAGTGGAGCGTGCTAAACTGCTTGCCGTTTTCTTTCTGCCCCGCCGACACGGAACCTTCATGGCCAAACGCCAGCTCAATCGCCGCCAGAACTGGCGCATCGAAAAGATCCAGGGTGAACGCGCCGCCCGCGCTGCCAAACGCGAGCAGCACGCGCTACAGGAGCTCGAAGGTGGCGACCTGGGCCCCGAGCAGTTGGGCCTGGTGATCGCCCACTTCGGTGTCACGGTCGAGGTCGAAGCCCAGGACGGCGAGGCCGCCGGCCAGGTGTTCCGTTGCAACCTGCGCGCCAACCTGCCGGCGCTGGTCACCGGTGACAAGGTGGTCTGGCGTGCCGGCAACCAGGGCAACGGCGTGATCGTGGCGCAGCTTGCGCGCGGCACCGAGCTGTGCCGGCCCAACAACCACGGCCAACTCAAACCGGTGGCAGCCAACGTCGACCTGATCGTGATCGTCTTCGCCCCGGCGCCCGAGCCCCAGGCCAACCTCATCGACCGCTACCTGGTCGCTGCCGAGCACGCCGGCATCCGCCCGCTGCTGCTGCTGAACAAAGCCGACCTGATCGACGCGCACAATGCCCCCACGCTCAACGCGCTGCTGGCGGTGTACCGCGACCTGGGCTATCCGTTGCTGGAAGTGTCGGCCCACCACGGCGATGGCATGCAGCGCCTGCAACAGACGCTGGATGCGCACATCAGTGTGTTCGTCGGGCAATCGGGGGTGGGCAAGTCGTCGCTGGTCAACAGCCTGCTGCCGCAGGCGCAGACGCGGGTGGGCGATTTGTCCGAATGGTCTGGCCAGGGCACCCACACCACCACCACGGCGCGGCTCTATCACTTCCCCAATGGCGGCGACTTGATCGACTCGCCGGGCATCCGCGAATTCGGCCTGGCGCACGTCAGCCGCGACGATGTGGAAGCGGGCTTCATCGAGTTTCGCGACCTGCTGGGCAACTGCCGCTTCCGCGACTGCAAGCATGACCGCGAGCCTGGCTGCGCGTTGCTCAAGGCGCTGGAAGAGGGTCGCGTTTCAGCGCAGCGCATGCACAGCTATCGCTCGATCGTGGCAAGCCTGACCCAAGACACCTACTGACAGCCACGGCCCTTGCAGGGCCGTGGCAGCGCGTCAGTTTTCCTTGCTGTCGTCCATCTTCAAGGTGCCGTTCTCGAAGATGTTCAGCTTCTGGCGCAACTCGCGCGGTTGCATCGGCTGCGCCGGATCGGTGGTGGGCGCCGCCGCAGCGCCGGGTGCCGCAGGCGCGGCGTTGGCGGGCGGCGTGGTCGGGCTGGCTGGCGCATCGGGCTGGCTCTGCTCGCCTTCGATGTCGCGCTGGGCTTTCTTGGTCAGCACGATGATGTCGATGCGGCGGTTGACCGGGTTCTGCGGATGCTCGCGGTCGAACAGCGACGACGAAGCATAGCCCACCACCCGCGCCACCTGATCGTCCGGGTAACCACCCGCTATCAGCGCACGACGCGCGGCGTTGGCGCGGTTGGCCGACAGCTCCCAGTTGCCGAAGTCGCCGGTGCCGGCGTACGGCTTGGCATCGGTGTGGCCGCTCACGCTGATCTTGTTCGGCACCGCCTTGATGGTGTCGGCCATGGCCAGCAGGATGTCCTCGAAGTAGGGCTTGAGGCGCGCACTGCCCAAGTCGAACATCGGCCGGTTCTCGGCGTCCATGATCTGGATACGCAGGCCGTCCTGAGTGATTTCGAACAGGATCTGATCCTTGAACTTCTGCAGTTGCGGGTTTTCTTCGACCTTGTTCTGCAGTTCCTGCAGCAGCAGTTGCAGACGCTCCTGCTCGACCTGCTCGGCCATGGTCTCGACCTTGTCCTTGTCCAGTTGCAGGCTGGTGTCAGGCGTCGGCTCGGACTTCTCTTCCGGGTTGATGGTCTTTTCCGGCGCCAGTTGCGGCGAGCCACCCAGGTCGATGACGTAAGGCGTACCGCTTTCGGAAAAGCCGATCGGATCCTTGAAGTAACCGGCGATGGCGATCTTCTGCTCAGGGGTGGCCGTGGACAGCAGCCACAGCACGAGGAAGAACGCCATCATTGCCGTGGCGAAGTCGGCGAAGGCGATCTTCCAGGCGCCGCCATGATGGCCGGCGCCGTAGCGCTTGATGCGCTTGACGATGATGGGCTGGTTGTTCTCCATGACTCAGCGACCGCGCACCGCTTGTTCCAGCTCGGCGAAGCTCGGGCGATGCTTCGGATACAGCACTTTGCGCCCGAACTCGACCGCCAGCGACGGCGGCATGCCGGAGGCCGAGGCCACCAGCGAGGCCTTGATCGCCTCGTAGACGTTCAGCTCTTCCTTGGCGTCGTGCTGCAGGCAGTTGGCCAGCGGGCCGAAGAAGCCATAGGCCGCCAGGATACCGAAGAAGGTACCGACCAGCGCCGCGCCCACGTGCATGCCGATCGCCTTCTGGTCGCCCTCGCCGAGCGAGGCCATGGTCACCACGATGCCCAGTACCGCCGCGACGATACCGAAGCCGGGCATGCCGTCGGCCACGCCAGTCACCGCGTGCGACGGGTGCTCGAGCTCTTCCTTCATGCTCAGCAGTTCCATGTCGAACAGGCCCTCGAGCTCGTGGGGTGCCATGTTGCCGGTGGACATGATGCGCAGGTAGTCGCAGATGAACGCCGTCATGCGCTCGTCGCCGAGCACTGCCGGGTACTTGGCGAAGATCGGGCTGGCGGCGGCATCTTCGATGTCGCCCTCGATGGCCATCATGCCCTCGCGGCGGCTCTTGTTGAGAATCTCGTAGATCAGGCCCAGCACTTCCAGGTAGAAGGTGTGGGTGAAGCGGCTGCCGAACATCTTCAGCGACTTCTTGATCACGTGCAGGGTCATGTAGCCCGGGTTGGCCTGCAGGAAGGCACCAAAGGCTGCACCACCGATGATCAGCACTTCGAATGGCTGGATCAGCGCCGCGATCTTGCCGTGGGATAGGACGTACCCGCCGAGAACGCTCGCGAATACGACGATGATGCCGATAATTTTAGCCATAGATTGGAAGCACTTGCTGTCGTGGTCAGGTTCAGGGGCGGGAGCTTTGAAACTCTGCTTCTACTTATCGGCAGAACTGCGCCAGACTATAGCCACATAATGCGAAAAGCCAGTTCGGACTGATGTCAAAATGCCAATCGAAACCAAGCTGCCAGCGCAGGTCCCCTCCTCTCTCGAGGGCTGGGTAAAGCTACTCGACGGTATCCGTGTGCCGGTGCCCAAGGAGAGTCATGACCGCGTCCTGGCGGCGGTCAACGACAACCGCCGCTCGCTGCGCGACATCGCCGAACTGATGCAGGACAGCCCGTCGCTGGTGCTGTGCGTCATGCGCGAGGCCAACCATCCGGCCAACGCCAGCATGGCCGAGCCAGCCGAAAGCCTGGAGATCGCCCTCAACCGCCTGGGTCTTTCACGCATCCTGCAACTCATGGGGCGTCTGCCGGCGGTGCCGGCCGACGACATCCCGCCGGTGCTGCGCCAGTTCCTGCTGATCAGCCAGCATGCCACCCAACAGGCCAACGGCCTGTTCGCCAGTCGCCTTGCACGGTTGTGGCAGGAAATCCACTGGGGCAGCCTGCTGTTCCTCTCGCCGCTGTGGCCCCTGGCGTTGGCCTACCCCAAGCTGCTCGACGCCTGGGAACTGCGGGTGATCCACAAGGGCGAGGACGCCGCCGAGGTGGAGCATGCATTGTTCGGCGTGCGCATCATGGAACTGTGCCGGGCCGTCGCCCTGCACTGGCGCCTGCCGGAATGGGTCACCCAGGGCTATCGCCTGCTGCTCGAAGAGCGCGAGCAACTGGCCCAGGTGCTGAACATCGCGCGCGATCCCGATGCACTGAACCAACAGCATCGCCTGGACGACGAAAGCGGTCTGCGCCGCTGGTTCAACCAGCCGGCCAATACCGTGCTGCTGGCCAACGGGCTGGCGCTGTCGGCGCAGGTCGGCTGGGACAACCCGCACCTGCTGCGCTGGCAACTGCTTACCGCGCTGTATTTGCAAACCACCCTGGACGACGTCCAGCAGCAGGTCCACCAGCAGGCGGCCGCCAGCGCCCGCCATCACGCCCGGCATGCGTTGTTCCATCCGGCCGAAGCGCTGATCTGGCCTTGGGAGCAACGCCGGCCGCACCCGGACATGCTCACCGCGCCGCCGCCCCCTGCGCAGGACCTGGAACGCTGGCGTGCCCTGTGCGGCGAGCTGCTGACCCAGCCCAGCCCGTTCAGCAACAGCATGCACCTGGCCACCCTGGCACGTGATGCCTTGCTGGCCTGCGGTATGCAGCGGGTGCTGCTGCTGATGCTGGACAAGCCCAACGACTGCCTGCGCGTGCAGCAAAGCGCCGGCCTGCCGCGTGAAGCGGCGGCGCTCAAGGTCGACCTGAACGCAAGCACCCTGCTGCAAAAACTGCTGAGCAAAGCTTCGCAACTGCGCCTGACGCCGGAAAACCACGCCCGCTTCGCGCCCCTGCTGCCCACCACACTGCGCGCCCTGTTCCCCAGCGAACACGTGCTGCTGCGCTCGCTGACGTTGAATGAGCAGGCGCTGATGCTGGTGATCGCCGACCAGGGCGGCAAGCCGCTGGCCGATGTTGGCGTGCAGGCGTTCGGCAAAACCGCGCAATGTATCGAGCGCGCACTGGCCAGCTTCGCCAACCGCAATGGCTGAGCCGTGCGCTACAATCGCCCCTTTCTCGCCCCCGGAGACCGTGGATGACTGATTTTTCCGGCTTGCCTCTGGTGATCGAAGCCGACGACCTGCTGCCGCGCCTGCAGTCGCCCGAGCTGATCCTGGTCGATCTGAGCAGCGCCAATCGCTACGGCAGCGGCCACATCCCCGGCGCGCGCCTGGTCGACGGCAAGCGCACCCAGCTCGGCCAACCGCCTGCGCCCGGCCTGTTGCCAGCGCTGGGCGATCTGGAAAAGCTGTTCAGCGAACTGGGTCATCGCGACGATGCGGTGTACGTGGTGTACGACGACGAAGGCGGCGGCTGGTCCGGGCGCTTCATCTGGCTGCTCGACGTGATCGGGCACAAGGCCTACCACTACCTCAATGGCGGGATCCAGGCCTGGCCTGCCGATCAACTGTCCACCGAGGTGCCGCCCGTGGCGAACACACCGGTGCACCTGCGCCTGCACGGCGAACCCACCGCGACCCGCGAGTACCTGCAAAGCCGCCTGGGCGCCCCTGACCTGGTGGTCTGGGATGCCCGTGCACCGCAGGAGTTCTCCGGAGAGAAAGTCTTGGCCGCCCGAGGCGGACACATACCCGGTGCGATCAATTTCGAGTGGACCGCCGGCATGGACCTCAACGACCGCCTGCGCATTCGCGGCGATATCGCACAGACCCTTCAGCACCTGGGCATCACCCCCGACAAGGAAGTGATCACCCACTGCCAGACCCACCGTCGCTCCGGCTTCACCTACCTGGTCGCCAAGGCCCTGGGCTATCCACGGGTCAAGGCCTACGCTGGCTCGTGGAGCGAGTGGGGCAATCACCCGGACACGCCTGTAGACGTTTAAGGAAACTGCATGAAATCCCGTTTGTTCATCATCAGCCAGTACCTGCTGCCGCATCACCTGCTCTCGCGCCTGGCCGGCTGCGTGGCCGAGTGCCGCGTACGCTGGTTCAAGAATGCCTTCACCGCCTGGTTCGCCAAGCGTTACCAGGTCAACATGAGCGAAGCGCTGGTCGAAGACCTCACCGCCTACGAGCACTTCAACGCCTTCTTCACCCGTGCCCTCAAGCCCGGCGCACGCCCGCTGGACGATACCCCTGGCGCGATCCTGTGCCCGGCCGACGGCGCCGTCAGCCAGCTTGGCCCGATCGAACACGGGCGCATCTTCCAGGCCAAGGGCCACAGCTACAGCGCCCAGGAGCTGCTGGGCGGCGATCCGGCGCTGGCAGCGCCGTTCATGGGCGGCGAGTTCGCCACCATCTACCTGTCACCCAAGGACTACCACCGCGTGCACATGCCGCTGGCCGGCACCCTGCGGGAGATGGTCTACGTGCCAGGTCGGCTGTTCTCGGTCAACCAGACCACCGCTGAAAACGTACCGGAACTGTTCGCCCGCAACGAGCGCGTGGTGTGCCTGTTCGACACCGAGCGCGGGCCGATGGCCGTGGTGCTGGTCGGTGCAATGATCGTCGCCTCGATCGAGACGGTGTGGGCCGGGCTGGTCACACCACCCAAGCGCGAACTCAAGACCGTTCGCTACGACGAAGCCAGCCGTGCGCCGATCCATCTGGAGAAAGGTGCGGAACTGGGCCGCTTCAAGCTGGGCTCCACCGCCATCGTGCTGTTCGGGCCCGATCAGGTGAAGTGGGCGCAGAACCTCGGCGCGCTGTCGGCCGTACGCATGGGTGAGCAATTGGCACTGCCGACCCAAGGCTAACCAGACATATGAGGGCGCGGCAGCCTGCCGCGCCCTCATGCCTCTACCAGGCCCTCACGCGCAACCGTTGCGGTCGCGCCAGCCCAGCAGATACAACACCCCGTCCAGACCCAGCGTAGAAATGGCCTGCTTGGCCGATTGACGCACCAGCGGCTTGGCCCTGAAGGCCACGCCCAGGCCCGCCAGCGACAGCATCGGCAAATCGTTGGCGCCATCGCCCACCGCGATGGTCTGCTCCAGTTGCAGACCTTCCTTGATCGCCAGCTCCTGTAGCAGATCGGCCTTGCGCTGGGCATCGACGATCGGCTCCACCGCCACCCCAGTCACCTTGCCATCCACCACTTCCAACTCGTTGGCGAAAACGTAGTCGATGCCCAGGCGCGCCTGCACCTGCCTGGCGAAATAGGAGAAGCCGCCGGAGAGGATGGCGGTCTTGTAACCCAGGCGCTTGAGTTCAGCGAACAGGTGCTCGGCGCCTTCGGTCAGGCGCAACGAGGCGCCGATCTCGTCCAGCACGCCGACATCCAGGCCCTTGAGCAAGGCCATGCGCTCCTTGAAGCTGGCGCGGAAGTCCAGTTCGCCGCGCATGGCGCGTTCGGTGATCGCCGACACCTGCTCGCCGACACCCGCCGCCTTGGCCAGCTCGTCGATCACTTCGGCTTCGATCAAGGTCGAGTCCATGTCGAAGACCGCCAGGCGGCGGTTGCGACGGAACAGGTCATCCTGCTGGAAGGCGATATCGACGCCCTGTTCGGAGGACAGCGCGAAGAACTCGGCGCGCAGGGCCTGGGGATCGGTCGGCTCGCCGCGCACCGAGATTTCCAGGCAGGCACGCCCCTGTTCGGTGGGCGCATCGAGCGCGACCCGGGCCGACAGGCGCTCGATACGCTCGATGGTCAGGCCGTACTGGCTGATCAGCGCGCTGACGCGTTGCAACTGTGCCGGGGTGACCTTGCGGCTGAGCAGGGTGACGATGTGGCGGTTGTCGCCATGACCGTCGACCCACTGCTGGTAGTCTTCTTCGGAAATCGGCGTGTAGCGCGCCTGCAGGTTCAGCTCGTGAGCCTTGGACTGCACGCTTTGCAGCAAGGCGGTGGCCACCTCGTTGTCGGGAATGTCCACCAGAATGCCGAACGACAGCGTGCCGTGCATGACGGCCAGACCGATGTCTAGAATGTTCACACCGCCCTGGAGCAGGACGCCGGTGAGGGCCGCAGTGAGACCCGGACGGTCTTCACCAGTGATGTTGATCAGGACGATTTCGCGCAAGACCGTGCTCCAACTCGATGAAAAGTGCGCATTCTACCCACTTTCAGTGACCACCGGGCAGCACCGATACTTTGCCGACAAAACGCGGGTCGCTATACTGCCCGGCATCAATTCCGCCATAAAGAGCCGCGCTCTGTGAACCGGCCCACGCCCGTCAAAACCGACAACTTCTTTCTGATGATCTTCCGAGCCTTGAGCCAACGCCGTATTCCCTTGGCATTGCGCATCGCCAGCCACAACATTTTCCTGGTGGCGCTGGCTCTGGTGATCTATGCCTGCGTGATGGGCCTGCAGTTCAAGCAGGCCATGCACGAGCAGGCCGATGCCGTGGGCCAGAGCCTGACCACCCAGACGGCGACGTCGGCGACCGAGCTGCTGGTGTCCAACGACATCCTCAGCCTCAACGTGCTGCTGGGCAACCTGGTGAAGAACCCGCTGGTGGCCCACGCGGCGATCTACAGCCCCGACAACCGCATCCTCGCCGAGGCCGGGCAACGGCCGAAGAACAGCCTGCTGGGCGAGGCCGAGGGTGTCTACCAGACCAAGATCACCTTCCAGGACGTGACCGCCGGGCAACTGCGCATCAGCCTGGACATGAGCCAGTTCCAGCAGCCGATGCTGATCAGCCTGCAGAGCATGGGCATTCTCGCCGCCATCCTGCTGGCCTTGGCGCTGACCCTGAGCCTGCGCCTGGGTCGCTTCATCTCCACGCCGCTGCTGCAACTGCGGGTCTGGTTGCGCGATCCTCACCCCTACACCCCGGGCATCGAGCGTCAGGACGAGATCGGCGATCTGGCCAGACAACTGCACGCCAAGCTGGCGCCGCCGCCGCCACCGGAGCCTGAGCCCGAGCCGGAAGACGAGGACGACTTCGCCGACCTGCCGGTCGAGCCCGCCGCGCGCAAGGCCACCGCCAAGCCCGTGAGCGCCCGCCCCGTCGCGGCCGACGAAGAGGCCGACGACGACGCCTTCGCCGACCTGCTCGAGGACAACGAGCCCAGCGCCAAGGCGCTGAGCGTTGCCGAGCCGGACGAACCGAACACCAGCGCCGTGCTGGCGGTGCAGTTGGGCTCCCAGGAGCAACTGCGGCGCCTGCCGCGCACGCGCCTGACCGAGCTTCTGGAGCGCTACCGCGACTGCCTGGATCAGGCCGCGTCGCTCTACGAAGGTGAAGTGCAGACGCTCAACGATGGCAGCACCCTGCTGCTGTTCCACAGCCGTCACAGCGGCGAGGACTACCTCACCAACGCCATCTGCTGCGGCGAGCTGCTGCGCGCCCTGGGCCACGCCTTGCAGATCGAGGTGGCCGACAGCGGCATCACCTTGCAACTGCAACTGGGCCTGGCGCTGGGCGAAGACCTGCTGGACATGGACCAGGTGGATCTACTGATGACCGACAAGGCCCAGGCGGCCCTGGCCCTGTCACAGCACAGCCGCAACCTGCTGCTGGTCGAACGCCAGGTCAGCGACGATGCGCTGATCCGCCAGCGTGCGCGTATTCGCCCGATTGCCAGCCCCGAGGGGGCCTGCTGTGTCGAACGACTGATGGAGCCGTATCCGTCGATGCTGGAGCGCCAACTGGCCCGCATGCACGAGCGGCGCGGCTGATCGGAGGCCAACGCACAAAAAAGCCCGCAGCGCTGCGGGCTTTTTTGTGCCGGATGGGTCAGAAGCGGAACACTTCCATGTCCGTGCGAATCGGCGAAGCCATCGGAATTCTCGATTTCTCGGGCTGCTTCTTCACCTGGGCTTGGGCCGCCGGCTTCTTCGGGGCTTCTTCGGCGAGCGCCGGCTGGTTGGCCAAAGGCTTGACCGCGCTGCTCAACTGCTCGACCAACCGCTGCAGCAGTTGCCCCTGGGCCTGAACCTGGGACGCTTCACTGCCTTCGTGCTGCTGCTCGAGATGAACGATACGGTTGTCGCGCACATGGCCGCGACGGTCGAGCACGCGCCACTGGGCGTCGAGAATCGCCGGCTGGCTGCTGCCGGAGTCCAGGCGGGTGATGGACAACAGCACCTGCACATCAGGCGTGAAGCCGGTGCTGGCCGGGGCCAGGACCACGCGTTGGCTATCCAGGCGCCAGGCGAGCTGGCGGACCAGCAACTGGTCGATATCCGACGACAGGCTGCCGGCCCAGCGACCGTCGGTCGCGGCGGTGAGGCTGCCATCGGGCTGACGTTGCAGGAAGGTTTCACGTTGCAGGTAGTCGGCGACCGAGACCGGTCCGAGCACGACCGCCATGCCGGCAGCCTGCGTCGGCTGGCCGGGGTCACCGCTGTCGAGCTGATACAAGGCCACCGGCTGGTGCATGGTGCACCCGCCCAGGCCCAGCAGTCCCGTCATCAACAGCGCAAAGGGAAGGCGCAGAAATTTCATCGTCCCATCCAGGCGGTTGCCGCGCGGCAACCGCAGTGATACTCGTGTGGATTCCTGGGGGCACACGGCCACGCCGGCCCCGCGAGGGGTGTATCATCCGCGAAATGGTCGGCAGACTCCAGCATTTCCGCCCAGATCGACGCTGAAAACGCCGTTCCGGACGGACAGTCGGTTCACGCCGGACGCTCTACCGTGAGGCTGTCGACGCGCTGGAAACCTCGTGGCAACTTGCTACCACGGCGGCCCCGCTCGCCTTTGTAATGTTCCAGATCATCTGGCTTGAGCGACAGGGTACGCTTGCCAGCCTGCAACACAAGGGTCGCGCCCTCGGCGATCACGGCCAGGTCGGTGACGTACTCTTCCCGGCTGGCGACCCGGTCCCCCGGTACACCGATGATCTTGTTGCCCTTGCCCTTGCCCAGTTGCGGCAGGTCGGCCACCTTGAACACCAGCAAACGCCCTTCGGTCGTCACTGCCGCCAGCCAATCCTGCTCGCGATCATCGACCGCACGCGGGGTAATGACCTTGGCGCCATTGGGCAGGCTCAGCAACCCTTTGCCCGCCTTGTTCTTGGCCTGCAGGTCCTCGCCCTTGACCACGAATCCGTAGCCGGCATCGGACGCCACCACGTACAGCGCATCGTCCTCGGGCAGCAACACGCACTCGAAGCTGGCGCCGGGCGGCGGCGTCAGCCGACCGGTCAACGGTTCGCCCTGACCTCGGGCCGAGGGCAGGCTATGGGCCGCCAGCGAGTAGCTGCGGCCGGTCGAGTCGATGAGCACCGCAAACTGGTTCGAACGCCCCGCCGCTGCCGCTTTGAAGCCATCGCCGGCCTTGTACGACAAACCGGTGGCATCGATGTCATGGCCCTTGGCGCAACGCACCCAGCCTTTTTCGGAGAGCACCACGGTCACCGGCTCGGTCGGCATCAGCTCGGTTTCCGACAGGGCCTTGGCCTCGGCGCGCTCGACGATTGGCGAGCGACGCGCGTCGCCGTAGGATTCGGCATCCTTGATCAGCTCGCTGCGCACCAGCTTGCGCAGCTTGGCCTCGCTGCCCAGCAGCGCCAACAACTTGGCCTGCTCCTTGAGCAGTTCGTCCTGTTCGCCCCGAATCTTCATCTCTTCCAGGCGCGCCAATTGGCGCAGACGGGTCTCGAGGATGTAGTCGGCCTGGATTTCGCTCAGCGCGAAACGCTCGATCAATGCCTGCTTGGGATGCTCATCGGTGCGGATGATATGGATCACCTCATCCAGGTTGAGGAAGGCGGTGAGCAGACCTTCGAGCAAGTGCAAGCGACGCTCGACCTTGTCCAGACGGAACTGCAGGCGGCGGCGCACGGTGCCGATGCGGAACTGCAACCACTCCTGCAACAGCGCACGCAGGCTCTTGAGTTGCGGACGCCCGTCCAGGCCGATGATGTTGACGTTGACCCGATAGCTGCTTTCCAGATCGGTGGTGGCGAACAGGTGTTGCATCAGCTCAGCGGCATCGACGCGGTTCGAGCGCGGGATGATGACGATGCGGCAGGGGTTTTCGTGGTCGGACTCATCGCGCAGGTCGGCGACCATCGGCAGCTTCTTGTTCTGCATCTGCGCCGCGATCTGCTCCAGCACCTTGGCGCCGGACACCTGATGCGGCAAGGCGGTGACGACGATGTCGCCATCTTCCACGCGATACACCGCCCGCATGCGGATCGAGCCTTTGCCGCTCTCGTACATCTTGAGGATGTCGGCGCGCGGCGTGACGATCTCGGCTTCGGTGGGGTAGTCCGGGCCTTGGATGTGCTCGCACAGTTGCTCGAGGGTCGCCTTCGGCTCGTCGAGCAGACGCACGCAGGCGCTGGCGACTTCACGCAGGTTGTGCGGCGGCACGTCGGTGGCCATGCCCACGGCGATACCGGTGGTGCCGTTGAGCAGGATGTTCGGCAGGCGCGCCGGCAGGACCAGCGGCTCCTGGAGCGTGCCGTCGAAGTTCGGCCCCCAGTCCACGGTGCCCTGGCCCAGCTCGCTGAGCAGCACTTCGGAATAACGCGACAGCCGCGCCTCGGTGTAGCGCATGGCCGCGAAGGATTTCGGATCGTCCGGCGCACCCCAGTTGCCCTGGCCATCGACCAGCGTGTAGCGGTAGCTGAACGGCTGCGCCATCAGCACCATGGCTTCGTAGCAGGCCGAGTCGCCGTGGGGATGGAATTTACCCAGTACGTCACCGACGGTACGCGCCGACTTCTTGTGCTTGGCGTCGGCATCCAGGCCCAGCTCGCTCATGGCGTAGACGATACGCCGCTGCACGGGCTTGAGGCCGTCGCCGATGTGCGGCAGGGCCCGGTCCATGATCACGTACATGGAATAGTTGAGGTAGGCCTGTTCGGTGAAGTCGGCCAGGGAACGGCGTTCGACGCCTTCGAGACTGTCCAGTAAGTCGCTCATGCGAGCCTCGTCATTTCAGGTTCTGGCGCAGCAGCATGGTGCCGCCGCGCTGAGTGAATTCAAGTTGTTTCAGGGCGCTCATGCCGAGCAGCACCGTCTGGCCGTCCAGCCCGGGCACCACCAGGGCGCGCACCTCGCGCAGGTGGATATCGCCCAACTGCAGGCTGTCGAGCCGGGTGCGATAGCCCTCGGTGCGACCGTTGGCGGTACTGAGCATCACCGGCGCGCCGCGTTGCAGCGCCAGGTCGCGAGCCAGCGCCTCAGGGATCGCCACGTCGGTGGCGCCGGTGTCGAGCATGAAATGCACACCCTGGCCATTGATCGCGCCGTCGGCCACGAAGTGACCCTGGCCGTTGGCCAACAGACTCACTTCGATGAAGCCCTCGCCATGGGAGGACTGCACCGCGCTGTTGGGATTGAGCTGGCGATCTTCCCATTGGCCGAAAAAGCGCGTGGCGAGAAACAGCGCGGCCGCCCAGGCGACGATCATCAGCACGCGTCCGGCACGCTTGCCCGGTGGCTGACTCAAGGCTTGGCGCTCCAGCCGCCGGCCGGCGCAGCGAAGCGCCAGACGATCGGTCGGGTTTCGCCATCGGCACGGCGGCCGTTGTTGTTGTCCAGGCCGATCCAGGCGCCATCCTTGTCGATCACCAACGCCTCGGCCAGGCCGTAAGGCTGGTCGTAGCGGCGCGATTCCACCAGCGCCTCGGCGGCGAACGACCAGCAGCGCTCCACCGCGCCGCTGTCGGCATCGCGGCGGCAGATGCGGTAGGCGTTGCGCTCGAGGGTGAACAGCTTGCCCTCGAACAGCGCCAGGTCGGCGAAGTCCCGCGACACCGCTCGGGCATTGGGCATCTGCGGCGGCTGCATCTCCAGGCCCGCCTCGCTGAGCAGTACGCAACTGACGCCACAGGTCCACAACGACTGCTGGCGCTGTATCGAGATCAGGCCACGGCGCTCGCGTTCGGCGGCCAGCCACAGGCGGTCGCCGGCAGGATTGATGGCCAGGCCTTCGAACAGCGCGTTGAAATGCAGCAACATGCCACTGGCCCTGGCCTGGCGGACCATGGCCGGATCGATGCGCAGCCAGTCCGGCTCGCCCTGCAACGGCAGTTGCAGGACGCCGGCGTGGGCTTCGCTGACCACATAGAGGTTTTCGGCGCCGTCGCAGGCGATGCCCTCGAAGTCCAGCTCACCGCCACGAATGTAGGATGCCGCCCAGTTGCGCGACTTCAGTCCCCAGGGCAACCCGCTTTCCGGTGGAGGCGGCGCAGTGAAGGTGAGCGCTTCGCTCTGCCACACCCCGTCGTGCTGCTCGAAGCGGTAGACACGGTCGTCGTCGCGGTCGGAAACACCCCATAGGGCGCCCAGGCACTGGGCCAGACCCGACAGGTTGCCGCCGCGCATGCCGTCGATCGGATGCTCGGCAGTGAGCGTGAGCTCGGGCCACTCGCTGGCCAGCGTCGAAACGCTGAGCAGCGTGAGCAGCACCGCGCACAGTGACCGCATCAAACCAGGACCTCGGCCAGGTTGCCTTTGGTCTCCAGCCAGTGCTTGCGATCGCCCGCGCGCTTCTTGGCCAACAGCATGTCCATGATCTCGGTGGTGCCGGGCAAGTCGTCCAGGGTGAGCTGCACCAAGCGCCGGGTATTGGGGTCCATGGTGGTTTCGCGCAGTTGCGGCGGGTTCATTTCGCCCAGGCCTTTGAAGCGGGTGACCTGTGGCTTGCCGCGTTTCTTCTCGGCGACCAGACGATCGAGAATGCCATCGCGCTCGGCATCGTCGAGCGCGTAATAGATGTCCTTGCCCAGGTCGATGCGGAACAACGGCGGCATGGCCACGTAGACATGACCGGCCTCGACCAGCGGACGGAAGTGCTGGACGAACAGCGCGCACAGCAAGGTGGCGATGTGCAGGCCGTCGGAGTCGGCGTCGGCGAGGATGCAGATCTTGCCGTAGCGCAGTTGCGACAGGTCAACGGCACCCGGATCGACGCCGATGGCCACGGCGATGTTGTGCACCTCCTGGCTGGCCAGCACCTCGCCGCCATCGACTTCCCAGGTGTTGAGGATCTTGCCGCGCAGCGGCAGGATCGCCTGGAACTCTTTGTCCCGCGCCTGTTTGGCCGAGCCACCGGCCGAGTCGCCCTCGACCAGGAACAGCTCGGCACGCATCGGGTCCTGACCGGCGCAATCGGCCAGCTTGCCGGGCAGCGCCGGGCCTTGAGTGATGCGCTTGCGCTCGACCTTCTTGCTCGCCTTCAAACGCCGCCCGGCGTTGCTGATGGCCAGTTCGGCCAGTTGCATGCCCAGTTCGGGGTGGGCGTTGAGCCACAGGCTGAAGGCATCCTTGACCACGCCGGAGACGAATGCCGCCGCCTCGCGCGACGACAGCCGTTCCTTGGTCTGGCCGGAAAACTGCGGCTCCTGCATCTTCATCGACAGCACGAAGGTGATGCGTTCCCAGACGTCTTCCGGCGCCAGCTTGACCCCGCGCGGCAGCAGGTTGCGGAACTCGCAGAACTCGCGCATGGCGTCGAGCAGGCCCTGGCGCAGGCCGTTGACGTGGGTACCGCCCTGCGCTGTGGGGATCAGGTTGACGTAGCTTTCCTGGACGCTGTCGCCGCCCTCGGGCAGCCACAGCAGCGCCCAGTCGACCGCTTCCTTGTTGCCGGCCAGGCTGCCGCAGAACGGCTCGTCGGGCAGCCGCAGGAAGTCGCTGACCGAGTCGACCAAGTACGAGCGCAGGCCGTCTTCGTAGTGCCACTCGACCTTCTCGCCGGTGCCCTTGTCCTCGAAGCTGATCGACAGCCCCGGGCACAACACAGCCTTGGCCTTGAGCACGTGCTTGAGGCGGCTGATGGAAAACTTGGGCGAGTCGAAATACTTCGGATCGGGGGCGAAGTACACGCTGGTGCCGGTGTTGCGTTTGCCGACGGTGCCGACCACCGCCAACTCGGTGGCTTTGAAGCCATCGGCGAAGGTCATCTGGTATTCGTTGCCGTCACGCTTGACGCGCACGCGCACCTGGGAGGACAGGGCGTTGACCACCGAGATGCCAACGCCGTGCAGGCCGCCGGAGAACTGGTAGTTCTTGTTGGAGAACTTACCCCCGGCGTGCAGTTTGGTGAGGATCAGCTCGACGCCGGACACGCCCTCTTCGGGGTGGATGTCCACCGGCATGCCACGGCCGTCGTCGCTGACCTCCAGGGAGTGATCGGCATGCAGCACGACCTGGATCGAACGGGCGTGGCCCGCCAGGGCTTCGTCGACACTGTTGTCGATGACTTCCTGGGCCAGGTGGTTGGGCCGGCTGGTGTCGGTGTACATGCCCGGTCGCTTGCGGACCGGGTCGAGGCCGGAGAGGACTTCGATGGCGTCTGCGTTATAGGCGCTAGCGCTGGGATTGGCCATGGGTTCTCGTCGTCAGTCTGGTGAATGCAAAGGTCAAAATACAGAGAAGTCGAGCGCCGCGTACTGTCCGCGGGCAATGCCGGCAAAGGCCAACAGGGCGGGCAAGCGCTCGACGAAGCCTTGGAAGCCGTGATCGCCTCCGGCCTGGATGCGCAGGGCACACGCCCGGTAAAAACGCTCGGCGTCGCGGTAGTCCAGCGTTTCGTCGCCGGTCTGCAGCCACACCTGATAACGCGTCGCGTCCTGCGGCGGCGGCACTTCGAGTTCGGCCAGGGCCTGCACATGGTCGTGGGTCAGCTCCCAGGTTTCACCGCTGTAGTGATTGCGCTGGGTGCCGAGATAACCGTCGAAGCGCCGGTGCGGCGTGACCGCCGGGTTGATCAGCAGGGCCTTGAGCCCGTGGCGCTCGGCCAAGTGGGTGGCATAGTAGCCGCCGAGCGAGCTGCCGACCAGCAGCGGCGCATCCAGCTCCGCCAGCCCCGCTTCGAGCTGGGCCATGGCCTGGCGCGGGTGATGATGCAGGGCCGGGATGCGCAGTCGCTCGGCCAGGCCGAGATGCTGCATGACGGCTTCGAGCTGCCGGGCCTTGGTGGACAGCGGCGAGCTGTTGAAGCCATGGATATAGAGGATCGAACCCGACATGCTACCCCCGGAATCTGCGGCTTCGCGCCCGATGTGATGGGCGTAGGACGCGCAGTTTAGCCTGTTCGCGGGGTTTTGACGAAAGGCCCGGACTTTGCCTACGAGTTCTTCGGCAAAACACCCAGAGCACGCCCCCTCTCGAGGCTGCCGCAGGCCTCAGTAGCCAGGACTGTCGAAATCCAGCGTGACCTGAAAATCCCGTGCCCGCTCGACGCCGGTTTCCAACCGTCCATCGGCATGCAGGCGCAACCAGCGATAGCCTGGCTGCTGCTCGCTCACCTGAAAATCCGCGCTGCCGGGGGCGAACTGCAGGCAGGTCGATGGACTGGCCAGCAACCGCAGACCCTCGCGCACCTCGTCCCACTCCTGATGCACATGCCCCCAGAGCAGCGCCTTGACCTGCGGGTACTGCGCCAGGCGCGCCAAGAGCTGATCGGCGTTGCGCAGGCCGATCGGGGCGATCCAGGCGCAACCGATATCCACCGGCTGATGATGGCAGCAGACCAGGCAGTAGCGGTCTCCTGCGCTGGCCAAGGCAGCGTCGAGCAGCGCCAGTTGCGCCGCCGCGAGCTGACCATGGGTGGCACCGGGCACGGCGCTGTCGAGCATGACGATGCGCCAGGCGCCGATATCGGTCACCGCCTGCATCAGCGCGCTGTGCGCGGTCACCTCGGCCATGAGTCGGGCGTCGTCGTGATTGCCCGGCAGCCAGCGGGCTGCCGCGCCCAGCTCGTCGGTGAGCTGGCGGAACGCGGCATAGGACGCGGCGCTGCCATCCTGGGACAAATCACCGGTGCACAACAGCAGGTCGATGCGCGGCTGTTCGCGGCGTACCTGCGCGATCACATGGCGCAGGCTGTCGCGGGTGTTCAGGCCAAGCATGGCCCCCGCGGGATCGGCGAACAGATGAGGGTCGGTCAATTGCACCAGATGCAGCGGTGCGGGAGGCGTGGGTGGGTGCGACAACGGCCGTCTCCTTGTGCGGAATCGGCAGAATTATGGACGCAGTGAAAGATGAGGCAAAGACGCAAAATCGACGAGCGTCACATTTCAACGCACGGTTTCGTACTCATGGCCGCAGGCCAGGCAGTGGCTCAGCCATTCGCCGAGGAACAGGTTGAGCTGAGCCTTTTCGTCGGGCTGGTGCATCGCCGCATTCGGATACGGATAGATGCTGCGCAGGCGCCGCGCATGCTCGGCACTGACCACCTCGGCCATGCGCGCATCGTGGTACACCTGCACCTCCAACTGCGGAACCGGCAACCAGGGCAGGCTGTGCTCCTGGCGCACACGCAAGGTGGTGGTATAGGGGCAGGCCAGCACCACCTCGAGCACCAGCACCCCCAGCATCTGGTCCCCCTGGGTCATACCGATGCGTCGCGAACTCTGGGTGCTGCGCATGTCCGGCAGCAGGCGCATCAGCCGGGCGTAGTTGGCCTCACAGGCCGCCTGCAACCCGGCCAGGTCGACCCGATAGCGTTCGCGCAGCAGGTTCACTTCCACATCCCCCGCACTTCGTCGCGGTTCAGCGCCAGCCATTGCAGGGCGATGATGCTCGCGGCGTTGGCAATGCGCCCGTCGCGCACCGCCTGCAAAGCGTCGTCGAAGGTCCACACGCGCACGCGGATGTCCTCGCCCTCCTCTTCCAGGCCATGCAGTCCGCCAGCGCCCTCGCTGCTGCAGCGACCCAGGAACAGGTGCACGTATTCGTCACTGCCGCCCGGCGAGGGGAAGTAGCGGGTCATCGGCCATAGCGCGGCAAAGTGCAGGCCGGCTTCTTCCTCGGCTTCGCGATGGGCCACTTGCTCGGGCTGCTCGTCCTTGTCGATCAGACCGGCGACCAGTTCGATCAGCCAAGGGTTGTCGGTCTTGTCCAGCGCACCGACGCGAAACTGCTCGATCAGCACCACTTCGTCGCGCTGCGGGTCGTAGGGCAGCACGCACACCGCATCGTGGCGCACGAACAGCTCACGGCTGATCTCACGGCCCATGCCGCCGGCGAACAGCTCGTGGCGCAGACGCACTTTGTCGAGCTTGTAGAAGCCCTGGAAGCAATTGGTCCGCTCGACGATCTGCACCGCCCTGGGCACCGGGTTCAAGGTGTCTGACATGAAATTCCTCGCTACATCAACCACTGCATCGCGCCATCCTACTCTGCGAATCGCCGCGTTTCATCCCTTTCCCGCGACCGGGACAGGCCGCCTGCACTCTGTTAGCTTAGTGGCGAACCGAAGGCCCTGCCGACGGTCCAAGGCCGATCAACCCCGTTCTGCAAGGACTCCCATGACGCTCGTCAAACTGACCGCCGTCGCCCTGTTGGCGATGATCCTCGGCGCCTGCCAGAGCCTGTTCGCGCCCAACTACCGCGCGCCGGTCGAGGTCAAGCGCGAAGCCTGGGAACACGTCAAACCCGGCTGCAGCGAGCGCGACTGCCCTCTGGTCAATATCGACACCGTGCACTTTCCGACGTTGCCCAAGCTCGATGCCCTGGTGGAGCGCCGTCTGCTGCAACTGACCGAAGACAATCAGCGCGGCACTGCGCCGACCACGCTGCAGCAATACGAACAGCAGTACCTGGCCAGCGCCCCGGCGCGCAACAGCAGCTACCTGCAAGCCAAGGTACGCGAGCAGCATGACGGACTGGTGATCGTCGAGTTGTCCAGCTACCTGGACAGCGGCGGTGCCCATGGCATGCCGGGCCGCGCCTTCATCAACTATTCGCGCAAGCAGGACAAGGTGCTGACCCTGCAGGACATCCTGATCCCCGGCCAGGAAGACACCTTCTGGAAAACCGTCGAGGAATCGCACCGCGCCTGGCTGATCAGCACGGGCATGGACAAGGACGCCGAGTTCGTCAAAACCTGGCCGTTCAAGCCATCGCCGCACATCGCCCTGACCTACGGTGCGGTCGTGGTGAAGTACGAGGTCTATGCCATCGCCCCTTACTCCATGGGCCATGTAGAACTGAAAATCCCCTACCCACGCCTGAACGGCGTCATCCGTCCAGAGCTGTTCCCTGGCCGAGGCTAAGCGCGTCGGCCGTTGCGGCTTGCCCGCGAACGGCACCTCGACTCGCTGAAAGGGCAGCGCGGTGTGCAACCGCGCGGCCCGCTGCACTCACACCTTGCGGTACAACTGGCTGCCTTCCTGACGGAAGCGCTGAGCCTGCTCGCGCATGCCTTGCTCGGCCGTGACATCGACGGTGTCGATCTTGG
This sequence comes from Pseudomonas sp. SC11, assembly GCF_047039205.1. Classification (NCBI taxonomy): domain Bacteria; kingdom Pseudomonadati; phylum Pseudomonadota; class Gammaproteobacteria; order Pseudomonadales; family Pseudomonadaceae; genus Pseudomonas; species Pseudomonas sp. SC11. The sequence goes on from NZ_CP178183.1 coordinate 4,936,815, forward strand.
CGGCGTACTCGCGCACTTCCTGGGTGATCTTCATCGAGCAGAACTTCGGCCCGCACATCGAGCAGAAGTGCGCGACCTTGGCCGACTCCTTGGGCAGGGTCTCGTCGTGGAAGGCGCGCGCCGTGTCCGGGTCCAGGCCCAGGTTGAACTGATCCTCCCAGCGGAACTCGAAACGCGCCTTGGACAGCGCGTTGTCGCGGATCTGCGCGCCGGGATGACCTTTGGCGAGGTCGGCGGCGTGGGCAGCGATCTTGTAGGTGATGATGCCGGTCTTGACGTCGTCCTTGTTCGGCAGGCCCAGGTGCTCCTTGGGCGTGACGTAGCAGAGCATCGCGCAGCCGAACCAGCCGATCATCGCCGCGCCGATACCCGAGGTGATGTGGTCGTAGCCGGGGGCGATGTCAGTGGTCAGCGGGCCAAGGGTGTAGAACGGCGCCTCGTCGCAGCACTCCAACTGCTTGTCCATGTTCTCCTTGATCAACTGCATCGGCACATGGCCGGGGCCTTCGATCATGCACTGCACGTCGTGCTTCCAGGCGATCTTGGTCAACTCGCCCAGGGTTTCCAGCTCACCGAACTGGGCGGCGTCGTTGGCGTCGGCGATCGAGCCGGGACGCAAGCCGTCGCCGAGCGAGAAGCTGACGTCGTAGGCCTTCATGATTTCGCAGATCTCGTCGAAGTGCGTGTACAGGAAGTTCTCCTGGTGATGCGCCAGGCACCACTTGGCCATGATCGAGCCGCCACGACTGACGATGCCGGTGACGCGCTTGGCGGTCAGCGGCACGTAGCGCAGCAGTACGCCAGCGTGGATGGTGAAGTAGTCCACACCCTGCTCGGCCTGCTCGATCAGGGTGTCGCGGAACAGCTCCCAGGTGAGGTTTTCGGCAACGCCACCGACCTTCTCCAGGGCCTGGTAGATCGGCACGGTGCCGATCGGCACCGGCGAGTTGCGGATGATCCACTCGCGGGTCTCGTGGATGTGCTTGCCGGTGGACAGGTCCATCACCGTGTCCGACCCCCAGCGAATGCCCCAGGTCAGTTTGGCCACTTCCTCTTCGATGGACGAGCCCAGGGCACTGTTGCCGATGTTGCCGTTGATCTTCACCAGGAAGTTGCGGCCGATGATCATCGGCTCCAGCTCGGTGTGGTTGATGTTGGCCGGGATGATCGCGCGCCCACGGGCGATTTCCTCGCGGACGAACTCAGCGGTGATTTCCTTGGGGATGCTGGCGCCGAAGCTGTGACCGCCATGCTGCTGGTCGAGCAGGCCGGCGGCGCGGGCCTCCTGCAACTTCATGTTCTCGCGGATCGCCACGTATTCCATTTCGGCGGTCACGATGCCCTGGCGCGCGTAGTGCATCTGCGTGACGTTGGCGCCGGCTTTGGCTCGGCGCGGATTGCGCACGTGGGCGAAGCGCAGCTTGGTCAGCTCGGCATCGTTGAGCCGTTGCTGGCCGAAGTTCGAGCTCAGGCCGTCCAGGCGCTCGGTGTCGCCACGCGCGTCGATCCACGCCGAGCGCACATCGCCCAGGCCTTTGCGCACGTCGATGATGACGTCAGGGTCGGTGTAGGGGCCGGAGGTGTCGTAGACCAGTACCGGGGCGTTCTGCTCGCCGCCGAAGTCGGTGGGGGTGTCGTGCAGGCTGATCTCGCGCATGGGCACGCGGATGTCCGGGCGCGAGCCCTGGACGTAGACCTTGCGCGAATTGGGCAGCGGTTGCACGGACTGCTGGTCGACGCGGGCCGACTCGCTCAGGCTGATCGTTTTTTCTTGTTGACTCATCACAGGCTCTCCAGACAGCTTCCTAGCGGGCGGAATGTCGGGGCGAACCTGAAAGGCGCGGACGCACTCCTTGCTGGAGTGCAGTGCCGGATACATGGGGTGCCTTGGCTGTGTGACAGCGGCGACGATCCCGGACCTGGCACAAGAGGCTCCCCGGGAAGGTGAGCAATCTTGTTCCCTACGCAGGCGCTAACCTGATCAGGTTCAACGGGATCCGGAACTCTCCGATCTCAGCCTTCGACTCAAGGCACCCCGACAAGAACTTGCGCAGTCTAGACTGGTCTGGTCTGCAAAGCCAAGCGCATTGCCGGGCAAGGGACGAAAGGCGCAGGCCGCCGATTGTTGCCGGCGGCGCCCGGCACTACACTGGCGCATCGCCCGATACTCAACAGTTCAGAAATTATTTTTCGTACAAGGATTGCCCTATGCTGCGCAAACTTTCACTGGCGCTCGCCGTGTCTTGTGCGTCCCACGGCGCGGCCTGGGCAGCGGCTGTGCCCATGACGGTGAAGACCGACCTGGTCAGCGTCTACCAGGAAGCGGTGGGCAACAATGCCGACCTCGCGGCCGCCCGCGCCGACTACGGCGCGCGCCGGGAAGTGGTGCCGCAGGCGCGGGCCGGCCTGCTGCCCAACCTGTCCGCCGGGGCCGAGACGATGAACACCCGCACCCAGCTGGATCAGCCGTCGATCACCTCCACGCGCAGCGGCACCGCCTGGAGCGCGACCCTGTCGCAGCCGCTGTTCCGCGCCGACCGCTGGTTCCAGTTGCAGGCCGCCGAAGCGGTCAACGAACAGGCCGCGCTGGAGTTGTCGGCCACCGAACAGAACCTGATCCTGCAAAGCGCCGAGCGCTACTTCACGGTGTTGCGCGCCCAGGACAACCTGGCCTCGACCAAGGCCGAGGAAGCAGCGTTCAAGCGCCAGCTCGACCAGTCCAACGAGCGCTTCGACGTGGGCCTGTCCGACAAGACCGACGTGCTGCAGTCCCAGGCCGGCTACGACACCGCCCGCGCCAACCGCATCCTGGCCGAGCGCCAGGTGCAGGACGCCTTCGAGGCGCTGGTGACCCTGACCAACCGCGAGTACGGCTCGCTGCAGGGCGTGGTGCACAGCCTGCCGGTGCACGTGCCCACGCCCAATGACGCCAAGGCCTGGGTCGAGACCGCCGCGCGGCAGAACCTCAACCTGCTGGCCACCAACCACGCGGTGGAGGCTGCCGAGGAAACCCTGCGCCAGCGCAAGGCTGGCCATGCACCCACCCTCGATGCCGTGGCGCGCTACCAGAAAGGCGACAACGACAACCTTGGATTCAGCAATCCAGCGCCGCAACCCGGTGTGCGCTACGGCGGCGATGTGGAGCAGACCAGCGTCGGTCTGCAATTGAACATTCCGATCTACAGCGGCGGGCTCACCAGTTCGCAGGTGCGCGAGGCCTATGCGCGGTTGAACCAGAGCGAGCAGCAGCGCGAAAGCCTGCGCCGCCAGGTGGTCGAGAACACCCGCAACCTGCACCGGGCGGTGAATACCGACGTGGAGCAGGTGCAGGCACGCAAGCAGTCGATCGTCTCCAACCAGAGCGCGCTGGAAGCCACCGAAATCGGCTATCAGGTGGGCACCCGCAACATCGTCGACGTGCTCGACGCCCAACGTCAGCTGTATGCCTCGGTGCGCGACTACAACAACAGCCGCTACGACTACATCCTCGACAACCTGCGCCTGAAACAGGCGGCCGGCACCCTCAGCCCGCAGGATCTGCAAGATCTGGGACGCTACCTGAAGCCCGACTACAACCCGGACAAGGACTTCCTGCCGCCAGACCTGGCAGCGGCAGCGGCGAAGAACTTCGAGCGCCGACGCTGAGGCGGCGGCATTGGCGGGGCCGATCGGACGCGCGGGTCAGCCGATCAGCTTCGCCAACCCGTCGAGCAAGCGCTGCAAGGCGCCCTGGTTGGCCTGCATCACCGCCCTGCCCGCCTCGCCCATGCGCCGGCCGTCCTGGGGCAACTCGATCAGACGACGTACAGCCGCGGCCAAGCCTTCGGCGTCGTCCACCTGCAGCAAGGCGCCGGCATCGCGCAGCATCGCGCTGATTTCCAGGAAGTTGAACACGTGCGCACCGGTGATCACCGGCAACCCTAACGCCGCCGGCTCCAGCGGGTTGTGCCCGCCGGTGGGCACCAGGCTGCCGCCAACGAAGGCCATGTCGGCCAGGGCGTAGAGGAACAGCAACTCGCCCATGGTGTCGCCGAGCAACACCTGGGTCTGCCCGTCCACTGCCACCTCGGCAGATCGCCGCACCGTGGTGAAGCTTGCGCGACACAGCGCGTGCACGGCGTCGAATCGTTCCGGGTGGCGCGGCACCAGAATCAGCAACGCATCGCCATGCACCTGGAGCACACGCCGGTGGGCGTCGAGGATTGCCGCATCTTCACCCTCATGGGTACTGGCAGCGATCCACACTGGCCGCAGGCTGGCGCCCCACTGCTCACGCAGGTGCCGAGCACGCGGTACCAGGGTGTCGTCCAGCTTCAGGTCGAACTTGATCGAGCCGGTGACCTGCACGCACTCGGCACGGGCGCCCAGGCTGCGAAAGCGCTCGGCTTCGGTTTCGGTCTGCACGGCGATCAGGCTCATCTCTTCGAGCATCGGCCGGGTGAGTCCGGCGAACCGCGCATAGCCACGCGCCGAACGCGCCGACAGCCGCGCATTGGCCAAGGCCACGGGAATGCCGCGCCGTGCGCACTGGTGGATGTGGTTGGGCCACAACTCGGTTTCCATGATGATGCCCAGGCGCGGGCGCACCCGGTCGAGGAAACGTCCGGCGGCCCAAGGCAGGTCGTAGGGCAGGTAGCAGTGCTGCAGCCGGGGCTCGTCGGCGAACATCGCGCGGATGCGTTCCGAGCCAGTCGGCGTCATGCAGGTCAGGGTGATGGGCAACTGCGGATAGGCCTGCAACAGCGCCCGGACCAGCGGCGCCGCAGCAATGCTCTCGCCCACCGACACGGCATGCACCCAGATGCCCCCCTGGCGCATGGCCGGCAGGCCGAAGGCCAGGCGCTCGGCAATACGTTGGCGGTAGGCCGGGGCCTTGCGCCCGCGCAGGAACAGGCGCAGCGCGATCAGCGGCAGGCCCAGGTGAAACAGCAGGGTATAGAGGGTTCTGTTCATGGCGCCGCAGTGTACCCGGATCCGCCGCAAAACACCTGCCGCGCTCAGCCGATGGCCCGCAGATGCACGGCGAAACGCTCGGCCAGCCACTGCCCGGCTGGGCCCAGCGGCTCGTCGCGGCGCCAGGCCAGTTCGGCCACCAGCGCCGGCGGGCGCCATTCGCTGTCGAGTTCGAGCATGTGCGCCTGGTAGGTCGGGTATTGCACCACATGGCGCGGCAGCCACGCCCACCCCAGCCCGCGCATGAGCAACTCGGCCATGGCATAGAAGCTGTCGGCGCGCCACACCTGCGGACTGATCGCCTGCCCGCCCGGGTAGTCACTGTCGCCCGGCGTGATCAACAACTGTCGGTGACGGGCCAACTGCTCCAGGGACACCCGCCCCTGCCGTGCCAATGGATGATTCACGGCGCACACAGTGACCATCTCGACGCTGCCCAGCGTGCGGCGCTCCAACGAGGCCGGGATGCTCTCGTGGTTGAAGAACAAACCCAGGTCGGCACGGCGCTGCACCAGTTTGCGCGCCACATCGCCCTGGGCGCCGCTGGCCAGGTGCACCTGCAGGTACGGAAAGCGGCTGGCCAGGTCATCCATGCTGTCGAGTACCGGCTGATAAGGCATGGCCTCGTCCTGGGCCACGCGCAACAACGCCTCCTGGCCGCGCATCAGCGCCAGGGCGCGGCTGTCGAAACGCTCGCACTGGCGCAGCAATTCACGGGCGTCCTCCAGCAGCACCTCACCGCTTTCAGTGAGGGTCGGCTGGCGGCCGCTGCTGCGCTCGAACAGGCTCACGCCCAAATCGGCTTCGAGCAACGCAATGGCCGTGCTGATTGCCGACTGCGCCTTGCGCTGCGCCCGTGCCACCGCCGAAAAGGACCGCAGTTCCGCCACCTGCACGAAGGTTTTCAACTGTTCGAGGTTCCACTGATCGGCCATCAACCCATCTCCAAAACGGATAGGTAATGACTTTACCGCATCTATGCCACCGCTAGAATGCCGAGCCTGTACCGGAGGAACTGCCCATGAATGCCTACAGCTATCTCGCCATCGCCATCTGCGCCGAAGTCATCGCCACCGCGTCGATGAAAGCCGTCAAAGGTCTCAGCACGCCCGTGCCGCTGTTGTTGATGATCGGCGGCTACGCCATTGCGTTCTGGATGCTCACCCTGGTGGTGCGCAGCATTCCGGTGGGTATCGCTTACGCGATCTGGTCGGGGCTGGGAATCGTGCTGATCAGCGTGGCCGCGCTGGTGATCTACGGCCAGAAGCTGGACCTGCCGGCCATGCTGGGCATGGCGCTGATCGTCGCCGGCGTGGTGGTGATCCAGGTGTTCTCCAAGACCGCCGGCCACTGAGCGTCAAGACCACGGCCGCAGCGCACCTGTATACTGGGCAATCGTTCCGGTTTTCGAGGTGCCCGCATGCCATCTGCCATTTCCACTGACGTACTGATCGTCGGCGCCGGGGTCGCAGGCCTCTGGCTCAATGCCAGGCTGCGGCGCCTGGGCTACTCGACAGTGCTGGTGGAGCGCGCCAGTCTCGGCGGCGAACAGACGCTCAAGTCCCAGGGCATCATTCACGGCGGCACCAAGTATGCCCTGCACGGCGCCCTGACCGGCGCCTCCGAGGCCATTGCCGACATGCCACGGCGCTGGCGCGAAGCCCTGGCCGGCAATGGCGAACTGGACCTGCGCCACACCCGCCTGCTGTCCGAGGCCCATTACCTGTGGTCGCCGGGCACCCTGGCCGGCAACCTCACCAGCTTCTTCGCCAGCAAGGCCGTGCGCGGTCGGGTCGATCAGGTCAAGGGCGAGCACCTGCCCCCGGCCCTGCAGGACCGTGCGTTCAAAGGCAAGGTGTACCGGCTGGCCGAGTTGGTCATCGACGTGCCGAGCCTGCTGGCCAATCTCGCTGAACTGGCCGGCGACAGCCTGCTGGCTGGGGAGCGCATCGCGCCACTGCACGACGACCAGGCGCTGGTGGGGCTGACGGTCGACGACCGCGAAATCCGTGCGCAACGCATCGTGCTCAGTGCCGGGGGCGGCACCGAAGACTTGCTGCACGCCCTCGGCCTGAGCCAACCGGCCCAGCAGCGCCGGCCGCTGCACATGGTGCTGGCCAAAGGTCCCAACCTCAAACCCCTGTATGCCCACTGCCTGGGAGGTGGCCCCAAGCCCCGGGTCACGGTGACCACCCACCCGGCTGCCGATGGCCAGTGGGTCTGGTACTTGGGCGGCGATTTGGCCGAGACCGAGGGCGTGGCCCGCGAGCCGGCCGCGCAGATCGCCGCCGCGCAGCGAGAAATCGGCAATTTGCTGCCCTGGGTCGATCAACAACAGATCCGCTGGGCCACCTTGCGGGTAGACCGCGCCGAGCCGGCGCAATCGGGCCTGGTACGTCCGGACAACGCCTTTCTCAGCGAGCAGGCGCCCCTGCTGGTGGGCTGGCCGACCAAGCTGGCCCTGGCCCCGGACTTCGCCGACCGCGTGCTGGCCACTTTCGAGCGTGACGGCATCCGCCCCGCCGCCCACCCCGACCTCACCGATCTGCCGCGTCCGCCGCTCGGCGTACCGGCCTGGGAGCAACTGCTGCCATGAGCCTGCCGACCCTGCACGACCTCCACCGTCCACTGGGCAGCACCGGCCTGAGCGTCTCGCCCCTGGGGCTGGGCACGGTCAAGCTCGGCCGCGACCAGGGCGTCAAGTATCCCACCGGTTTCACCATCCCCGGCGACGACGACGCGCGCCTGCTGCTGGCCCAAGCCCGCGAGCTGGGTATCAACCTGATCGACACCGCCCCCGCCTATGGCCGCAGCGAAGAACGCCTCGGCCCGCTGCTGCGCGGACAGCGTGAGCACTGGGTGATCGTCAGCAAGGTCGGCGAAGAATTCGAGGCCGGCCAGTCGCACTTCGACTTCAGCGCGGCCCATACCCGCCGTTCGGTCGAGCGCAGCCTCCAGCGTCTTGAAACCGACCGCATCGACCTGGTGCTGGTGCATTCGGACGGCAACGACCTGGCCATCCTCGAGGAGCAGGAGGTCTACCAGACCCTCGCTGCGCTCAAGCAGGAAGGCAAGATCCTCGGCTTCGGCCTTTCCGGCAAGACCGTCGCCGGGGGGCTGAAAGCGCTGGAACAGGGCGATTGCGCGATGGTCACCTACAACCTCAAGGAACAGGCGGAGCGCGCGGTACTCGACTACGCTGCCGAGCACGGCAAGGCCATCCTGGTGAAGAAGGCGCTGGCCAGTGGACATGTGTGCCTGTCGCCGGGCGTCGACCCGGTGCAGGCCAGCTTCGAGCTGCTGTTCGCCCACCCAGGGGTGAGCAGTGCTATTGTCGGTACCATCAATCCGCTGCACTTGGCCCATAACGTGGCCACCGTGGCCCGAATCCTGGGCAAGGCCTAAGCCGTCGAATGCAAGGAGGAGCCTCGTGGCGCGCACCCTGATCCGCAAGAACCCGAGCAACTTCAAGACCCTGCCACTGCATGTCGAAGCCACCCCCGAGGGCCTGAGCTATCAGAGCGTCGGCATGCCGCTGAACTTCGCCCAGACCCTGCAGCGGCGCAAGGCCGTGCACGTGGAAGACAGCGAACGTTTCGCCATCGAGCTGGCCAACCTCGGCGTGTCGGTGCGCCTGACCCTCACCTGGCAGAACCGCGACTACTGGGTGCTGGTGCGCCAGCGCCGCCAGGACCGTGGCGATGTGGTGCTCAAGCTGATTTCCGGCTACGTGCCTGCCCAGGAACTGAACCTGCCGCTGCACACAGCCATTCAGGAAGTGGCCGAGGAGTGCCTGATGGAAACCCCGGAAGGCTGGCTCGGCGGACGCTTCAACGACACCTGGCTACCGACGCCCTACGCCGCCGCCCTGCATTACCGGGAAACCCCGCCGTTCACCTTGAGCCCGGCCTCCGGCGCGGCACGTCCGGTGCAATGCGCCAACCTGACGCTGCTGGAGCGGCCTCGGGCCTATGTGCACCTGCCCACCGCGTCGCTGCAACTGATCTACGACCTGCGCTTGCAGGTGCCAAGGGAGGCCAAGTCGCTGAGCCTGTTCCATGTGGACGAGCGCCTGGAAGGCGATCAACTGGTCACCCGGCTCAACCGCAAACGTCCCGACTTGTACCTGATGCCGCTTCAGGACGGCCAGCCCATCGCCGAGCTGTACACCCTGAAGAAGGATCAATTGATTCCAGCGAGCACACGCGGGCTGTACCTGGCCGAAAGCTTCGCCCAGCAGGACGGCTGGGTGGTGCGCGAGGAACGGGTGCGCTGGAAGGACTGGCTGCGCCAGCAAGGGCTGGTGGAGGCACGGCCGCACAAGCCCTCGCATCTGCAGCGTTTCAGCGACAAGGCCCGAGCGCTGCTGCAGCGGGCGCGGACCTCGCTGAACAAGTAAGCCTCATCGCTTGAGGGCTGGCCCTGGACACGGGCCAGCCATTCGCCACTTCAGTGCTTGCGGATCTTCTCGACGATCGCGGTGGTCGAGCTGTTCTCCACCAGGCCCAGCACCTTCACCGTGCCGCCGTAGGCGCTGACGATATCGGCACCGACCACCTGGTCGATGCCATAGTCGCCGCCCTTGACCAGCACGTCGGGCTTGACCTCACGCAGCAGGTTTTCAGGCGTGCCTTCGCTGAAGCTGATGACCCAGTCCACCGCCCCCAACCCCGCCAGCACCGCCATGCGCCGGTCGACGCTGTTGATCGGCCGACCCGGCCCTTTCAAGCGGCTGACCGAGGCGTCGTCGTTGACCGCGACGATCAGCCGATCGCCCTGGGCACGGGCCTGTTCCAGGTAGGTGACGTGGCCGGCGTGGAGAATATCGAAGCAGCCGTTGGTGAAGACGATACGCTCGTTGTGCGCACGGGCGTCGTCAATGGCCAGCAGCAGTTGCTCAAGGACCAGCACGCCACGCTCGGAGCCTTCCTCACGCTGGATCGCCCGGCGCAGTTCCGGCGCGCTGATGGCCGCCGTACCCAGCTTGCCGACGACGATGCCGGCGGCCAGGTTGGCCAGCGCCACGGCGTGCGGCAGTTCCTCGCCCGCGGCGATGGCGGCGGCCAGGGTGGAAATCACCGTGTCGCCGGCGCCGGTGACGTCGAACACTTCACGGGCGCGGGCCGGCAGGTGCAGCGCCGGATGACCGATGCGCAGCAAGGTCATGCCGTGCTCGCCACGGGTGACCAGCACCGCGCCGAGGTCGAAGTCTTCGAGCAGTTGCAGGCCCTTGGCGACCAGTTCGGCCTCATCGGCACAGCGCCCGACGATGGTCTCGAACTCACTGAGGTTCGGGGTGATCAGGCTGGCGCCCCGGTAGATGGAGAAATCCTTGCCCTTGGGGTCGGCCAGCACCGGGATGCCCTTGGCACGCGCGGCCTGGATCAGCGACTGGTGATTCTTCAGCGCGCCCTTGCCATAGTCGGACAGCACCAGCACCTTGACGCCGTCGAGCAGGGCATCGACTTCCTCACCCAGCGACAGCGGGTCGGTGGCGAAGGGCTCTTCGAAATCGATACGCAACAGTTGCTGATGGCGACTCATGACTCGCAGCTTGACGATGGTCGGCTGGTGCGCAATGCGCTGGAAAATCGAGCGCACGCCGGCGGCCTGAAGGCTGTTGGCCAGACTGTCGGCCGCCTCGTCCTGGCCGGTCACCCCCACCAACGCCGCCGGGGCGCCCAGGGCGGCGATGTTCAACGCCACGTTGGCCGCACCGCCCGGACGGTCCTCGATCTGGTCGACCTTGACCACTGGCACCGGCGCTTCCGGCGAGATACGCGACGTACCGCCATGCCAGTAGCGGTCGAGCATCACATCGCCGACCACCAGTACCGGGGCTTGATCGAAACGCGGCATGGACAACTTCATGGGCAACCCAAATGGAAAAATGAACAGGGGCGGGATATTAGCACAGGGCAGGCGGCGGCTTTAGCGCCAACTGCCGAGCCGAAAAACACGCCGGCACGGGGGGCGCCAGGCCCCGAGTACCGGTGTCTCAGGTGATGTCGGCCTTGCCGGGTTCGTCCAGGCCCATGGCGTGCAGGCGGGCGTAATAGCCATTCTGCGCGATCAGCGTGGCATGGTCGCCGCGCTCGACGATCCGGCCCTGGTCCATCACCAGGATCAGGTCGGCTTTCTCGATGGTGGACAGCCGGTGGGCGATCACCAGGGTGGTGCGCCCTTGCATGACGTGGTCCAGGGCCGCCTGGATGTGCCGCTCGGACTCGGTGTCCAGCGCCGAGGTGGCCTCGTCGAGGATCAGCAACGGTGCGTTTTTCAGCAAGGCCCGCGCAATTGCCAGACGCTGGCGCTGACCACCGGAGAGCAATACGCCATTTTCGCCAACCTCGGTGTCGAAGCCGTTTGGCAACTGCTCAACGAACTCCTTGGCGTAGGCATCGGCAGCGGCGGCTTCGATCGCTTCACGGGGTGCACCGGCGAGATCACCGTAGGCGATATTGTTGGCTACGGTGTCATTGAACAGCGTGACGTGCTGGGTAACTTGCGCTACATGCTGGCGAAGATTGCGCAGTCGGTAGTCTTCGATTTCGACGCCATCGAGCAAGATCTCGCCCGTGTCATGGTGATAGAACCGGGGGATCAGTGCCGCCAGCGTCGATTTGCCGCTCCCGGAGCGGCCCACCAAGGCGATCATTTGGCCGGGCTGTGCAACGAAGCTGATATCAAACAACACCTGCCGGTCGGTACCTGGATAAGTGAAGCTCAAATTGCGCACGTCCAGGCGCCCCTCAACGCGGGCCTTTTCTACCGTACCTGCATCAATTTCCGGTTTTTCATCCAACTGTTCGAAAATACTCTCGGCGCCGGCCAAGCCCTTCTGGATGGTCGAGCTCACCTCGGAAAGCTGGCGAATGGGCTTGGGCAACAATCCAGCCGCCGTGATGTAAGCGACCAAGTCGCCGGCCGAGGCGTCCCCGCGCAGGAACAGCACCAGGAACATGAGCGTCGCCATGGCGGTGTAGATCACCAACTGCAAGGCCGGCGTATAGAGTGCGCCGGTCTTGTTCATTCGCAGTTGCTTGTCGGTGTTGCTCTGACTGGCGTTCTCGAAGCGCCGCGCTTCGTACGCTTCGCCACCGAAGCTGCGTACCACACGGTAGCCCTGGATGGTCTCGGAGGCGACATGGGTCACGTCGCCCATTGCCACTTGGATCTTCTTGCTCTGCTTGCGGAATTTCTTGCTGGCGGAACCGACCATCAGCGCAATGACCGGCAGGATGGCGATCATTACCAACGTCAGCTTCCAATTCATCCACATCAGATAGATGAACAGGAATACCACGGTCAGCCCTTCGCGGATGACGACCTTGATCGCATCGGTGGCAGCACCGGTGACCATGGTCACGTTGAACGTGATGCGAGAAATCAGATGCCCGGAGTTGTGACTGTCGAAGTAACGGTTGGGCAGCACCAGCAGCTTGTTGAACAGCTCCAGACGCAGGTCATGCACCAGGCACAGCGAAACCTTGGCCAGATAATAATTGCCCAGAAAGGAGCCTATGCCCTGCCAGGTGGCGATCAGGATGATCAGCAAGGGAACGGCCTGCAGTAACTGCAGGTCGCGCAGATAGGGGACATTGGGGAAAAGCACGGCCTGAGGGTTGCTCAGGCCATCGACGAAGTACTTCAGAATCCCGGCCAGCATTGGCTGGGTGGACGCGAAGATCACGAAACCAATGATGCTCAACAGAAAAATGCCGAGGTAGGGTTTCACATAACTCAACAGCCGGAAGTAGATCTTCAGGCTGCTTGAATTGTCCGCCGGGCGCGGTATTTCGGCCATCGTCGAGCTCGCTGTTCAGATTGAACCGCGAATTTTACCACAGGCTTTTCCCTGGGCATGCATCCACGGCAACATCATCGCCAGCCCTACCGGCAGCCAGCTGATGAACCACTCGGCGCGCGGGGTGCCAGTCAGGCTGGCGGCGTCGAGCTGCATGGCGACCGAGGAGAATACCCAGATGCACAGCGCCAGTTTGGCAAGCGGGGCCTCTCGCGCTCTGAGCATTTCCCGAGCAGCCAACAGCCATATTGCCAGCCATAGCAGCATGCCAGGCAAGCCCAGCTCGATGGCAGCATGGGTAAGCATATTGTGGGTATGGTCGAACTGCTGTCCGGCCGCTTGTATCCGGTAGAACGCACCGATTCCCAGCCCCGTCCAGGGATGCTGCTCGATCATCTGCACGGAGGCTTGAAAGATCTCCATGCGGAAGGACGATCCCCGGCTCATCAACAGGTTATAAAACATGTAGACGGCTACTGCCACAAGGATCACGGACGAGACAGCGAGCACCTTGCTGGCCCGGTCCCGCATCCACCAAGGCGCGCACAGCACGGTGAACAATACGCCGATAACAGCGCCACGGCTCTGACAAAGGGCAACGAACCCCCCCAGGCACAACAGCACGAGTGCCCAGCCCAGTTGCATCATTCGCCCTTGGGGATAATCGTAGAGCATCGCCAGCGCCAGCACGCTCACTACATAGGCGCCCAGAATAGGATGATCAATCCCGCCGATCCCATACAACCGCATCACCAGAGGGTTGTCGGTCATCCCATAGAATCGATAGAACGAAATCAGTGCGGCAACCGCCAACAGCGCACCGCCAAGCTGCAGCAGCATTCGCACGCACTTGCTCCCAAGCTGCGCCAACAGCGCAAAGAACATCAGGAACAGCAGGATGTAGATGAGTCGCTTGGCTTCACGTCCGCCTTCGTCAGTGGCCGACCAGATCAAGCTGAGCGCACTCCATAACAAAAACAGAGCGACCGCACTCCATAGCGCCGGCTGCTGCCGCCAGCCAGCGACGAACACCTGACGGGCGGGCCATACCAGCAGCAGCGTCGGCAGCCAAAGAAAGAGGATCAACCCCTGCTGATAGAGCTTGTTGCTCGGCGCCAAGGCAATCGCGGCCAGGAACCAGACGAAACCAAAGCCAAGCCAAATCTGGGCCCAGCGCTTTTCATGCAACATCCCTTCCCCCGATCACTCTGGTAACACCGTCATGGTGCTGTCCCGCTATTTTCGGCATTATTGCCAGTCATTTTGCTCGCAGAAGAAAAGGCACTACTCCATGCGATGTTCCCGACTTCCCCAGGCCGACTTCGATCAGCTGACTCGCGGCGCCAGGATTCTGGAAGCCGACAGTTATGGCGCGAAAGTTTACCTGCTTGAGGATGGCAATATCCTCAAGGTTTTTCGTCGTAAACGTCTGATTTCATCTGCACTGCTGCGCCCCTATTCCCAACGCTTCGTGGAAAATGCGGCACGCCTCAAGAAACTGGGCATTCCCACCCTGGACGTGATCAGTCACCACAAGCTGCAACAGCCCGGCCGCACTGCGGTACTGTATCGTCCACTACCCGGACAAACGCTGCTGCAGCGCTCGCATCAGCAGGGCTTCCATTGGAATGACTGCTTGCCGGCACTGATCGGGCTGATCAAGTACCTGCACCATTCCGGTATTTATTTCCGGTCACTGCATCTGGGGAACGTCGTCGTTACCCCGGACGAGGAACTAGGATTGATCGATGTGGCAGACATGCGCTTCATGCGTGCACCGCTAAGCCACCGGATGGCGCAGCGTAACGTTCAACACTTGGTGAACTATCTCGAACGTGAAGGGCTCGGTGCAGATTTTCCTATCGCCCAATTGCAGTCAGCGGTCCTCCAGCACTGATACTCAGCCTTGCAGCAAGGCCTTTGAGCTATGCCTGAAGGCCAGCCACGCTTGCTCGGGCGCCAGAGCTCGACGCTGTACTGCCGCCGTAGCGCTCGCATCCAACCCGTTACACGCCACGATTGCGCGAGTCCACGCCGTTTGATCGCCGACCGGTATGTAGCATCCGGCCTCACCCAACTGCTCGCGAAACACCGAGAGATCGCTACACAGCACAGGTACGTCCGCCATGACCCCTTCCTGCAGAACCAGCCCCAGGCCCTCGGAGCGCGATGGAATCAGCAACCAGTCAAAAGCGCGGTAGAGTCGGGAAACGTCGGATCGGTAACCGCATAGCAAAAGGCTGTCACCTAGTCCGAGTTCATCACACCGACTTTGCAACTGCGCCTTCATTTCGCCGTCGCCCATGATCACAAGCCGAATATCAGGTTGACTCTGTCGTGCCTGGGCGAATGCCTTGACCAGCATTTCGAAGCTTTTGCTCGGAACGAGTCGCCCCACTGCGCCAAATACACGACCTGGCCGGTCTGGCAGTGCCAGCGCACGCCTGGCCTGCCCACGATCAAGCAGGTCCAAGGCAAATGCAGAGGGATCCAGAGCGATACGCAAGGTTTGCACACTACGCCCCAACACCTGCTCCATAGATCGAGCAAGCGTCTGTGAAACGGCAGCGAGGCACAATTGACCGGGGGCCAAGCCACGAAGCAACCGAACGTCTTTACCGCGCAAGCGAGTCGTTCCATGAAAAAGTACGGTGACACGCGTTTCGGGAAGATGGCGCATCAACGGCAGGATAAGGCGAGCAACACCCAAGCCATCGATCAATATGGCATCGGGCCTTTCCTGCTCCAGCGCTACGCGCAGTCGAGCGCGCAACAACGGCATCAATAAGGACCAGAGGCGGCGCCCCTTGAGCGCCCGCGTTGGCATGTGCCATTCGCGAACAGAGCCCGCTCCATTGCACAGCCCATTACCCAACAGCAACCAGTTGGCGATCTCGACGTCGTCGCCGAGATGACGCAGCATCTGCTGGTGCACCGTATGTACGGACATATACGGGGCACCGCCTGACCACATGACGTTGATCACATTCATCGGTAGAGCTCCCTTGTACCCGACGGATCGCTCATCGGATCAAGTGTTTCAGTGAGCAAGAAAGCCGATTCCAATACCGACCAATGTCCCTATGACAAGAACTGTCATCAGTTTGACTCGGTCACGCTGGCGCCTTCGGGCCTTGCGCTTGACCTCCTCCGGCACTGTGACATGACTCCCGAAGCCCGTGTGCAACACCGCGTCACCCTCAAGCGTAACAGCGGTCATTCCCAACTCGGCATAGCGTCGCGAGAGCGCCTTCTCACCAGAATAGGCAGCAAAGGGCGCGCAGGTTTGGTAATCGCTCAGACGGCGCAATCCTGGATTGAGCGAGAACGCCTGCCAATCGGATTTTTCCGATAACAACGGATAACAGGGGACACCCGCGATCACCTGTCGTGGCCCAAGACGAATGTAGGGGCTGTGTACCGACAGATCGTGGGCATGGCTACGCAACCAGACTTGTAGAACCTGCGGGCTCGTTTCGAGAACGCGTTGCGAATCCTCGACAAAATGTTGGCGATAAAAGCTCCAGTCATCCTCGCAATGGAAGATAAAAGGCGTTTTGACATGACTGTATGCCAAATCGATCGACGCGAGCTGACCGAGCTTTGGACGATTGACGAAGACGGTGCAGTGGTTCTTCCAGCTTTCTGGCACCACTGCATGGACCGCTTCGTCTCCCGAGTCTTCGGTAATGAAGACCTCGCGAATCGGCGCCGTGTTGAGCCGATCGAAGCTCTCCAGCGTTGCCTTGAGCAGGTCGAGGCGACCGCAGCTGGTGACCACCAGCGTGATATCACTGTTTTCCGAGAAGCGCACCGGCTTCCTCCAACTGGCGGCCCGATCCGCGACCGTCGCGGATCGGGCCATATCGTTCAAAACCCCAGCTTCAGACGCAAACGCTCCCACGCAGTTAGCGCTGGTCGCGGCCTCAGTGGGGGTCTCATGTGGTCGACGATGCTACGCCCGACCTGGGAAAAACTGAAGCCCGAGACTGCCAGCTCACGGCCTTTGGCGGCAATACGCTCAGCCAATGCCGGATCGGCGCGCAGGATGCCCAGTTTCTGCCGAAGCGTCGGGATGCTGTCATACAGCACCACGTTGTGCATGTCTTGAAGACCCAGCGCGCGGTTTTCCGCCTCGCCCTGGTCGAACGCCAGCAGCACGCAGCCACAGGCCATCGCCTCGAAGTTCTTGATCATGTATTCGCCCATACCGACATCGGCGCTGACGAAAAAACGGATGCGGTTCAGCGTATTGCAATAATCCTCGCCCGACTTGGTGCGCGTGACCACGAGGTTTTCCACTTGCCCCAACTCCTCGAGCAAGGCTTTGCGACCGCTGTAGGCCACACTGGCGGTACTGCCGACAAACGCCAGCTCGATGTCGCGTGGCTGGCCTCGGTCCGTCAGCAAACGCTCATCGTAACCCTTGGGTACGAAGACTGCATCGAAGCCCTCCTGGCGCAGCCGCTCGCTGACCGTGAAGCCGGAGCTGATCACCCGTGCCCATGGCAATTTACGGTAATGCGCGCTGAAGGCGCCCGTGTACTTGCAGGGGATGTAGTTCTGATAGGCATCGTGTTCCAGTATGACCAGGTTCGGCAGAGTGCGGATGAACGCCACTTGGCGGATTTCCTGCTTGAATCGCAGGAAAAACACGATCCGGTCATAACGCGTGACATCCACTTCGCGCTTGAAGTAACGCCGCAGGTTGCGCTGCTCGTCGCTCGACAGCCAGCGCAGATCACAGTCGCAGTTGGCAACGACACCGTCGTACAACCGGTCGAGAATCGCACGTTGCTCCTTCTGGACCAGAAACAGCACTCTCATTTCATGCCTCGCACACGCCTATCATCATGATCGATCATCCCTGCCCCTAGCTCGCGACGCCAGAACAGCTCATGCCTACGTACAGCCTTGCGGAAGAACTCATTGTCTCCATAAGGTGACCAACGACGCCCCACCAGCCAGCGCTGGATCAACCTGCGTATGCGCCGCTTCAAGGGCGTCGGAGGTTGTAGGTCATGCATCATTGCCAGCGCCATGGCCTTGTCACGCTGAGTCGAAAGATCCAGCACAAGCGTGCAGGGCGTCCAGGGCTCGTCGGCCTGAAGCTGCGGCGGCAGGGCTACGCCATCGCCGCTGTCGCCCATAGGCCAGCGATCGTTGTCGTGCAGGTGATTGGCGTAACACAGCAGCGTCTGCGGCTGCCAGGCGCATCCCTGCAACGCCTCGAAAACCGCTGCCTGCGCGCAGATGTGATCAGGATGTGGATCGAGGTGAGGGTGCGGCATCACCACTACCTCAGGTCGAGCCACCTCCATGAGCGTGCGAAGATCAGCGAGCAGGTTGTTCCAAGTCGGTGCACCATCGGCGTCAGCCGGTAGCGCAAGAGTATTGAAGCGGCGCAATGGACGGATGTCGGTCATCTGCGCCTCACGCGAACCTACCGGCTCGCAGGGTGCGGCGCGCATGGCCGCGAGCTGCAGACAAAAGTAGCCGAGCTGAACGCAGCGCGCCTCTGGCACGCCGGCCCACCGCGGCACGGCGATGCTGTCCCAGGCACGCAGACGACCTTTGAGCCGCGCTGCCTCCGTTACGCTCAAGCCCATGCGCTGGTAGTGTTCGGCTTCGATCTCACCCGCTGTCAAGGTGACGACCCACGCTTCTTCGGCCTGGCTATACAGGCCGTAGGCTGCAAGTTCGGCATCATCGGCATGGGGAGCGATCACCATGACGCGTCGGCGACGTAACTCGACCGCCGGTATCACCCACAGCCGCGGCTGGCCATGCAGCCGACAATAGCGACCTTTAATGCGAAGACGCCCCTCGCGCAAAGGCGCGGCCAGCCCCGTGAGCGTCAGCATGCGCACCCCGCCGACACCGCGCTCGAAGGTCTGACGGTCGCCCTGGGTGTCTGTCGTCAGCTCGACACGAGGGTCAAGGATGCGTCCAAGCCAGCTCGACCTCAAGCGAACCTCGAGGATCAGCGTGTCTTGGTCGTCGAACGGCGTATCGCTCTTGAGCGCCCCATGGTCGAGGTGGACGACCGCTTCCTGGGCGTGCGGGCCGAAGTCGAAGACATAGTCATCGCCAGGCGCGTAGAACAGGTGATCGGCAAACCAGGCCTCGTGGGCCACCCACAGCAGCGGCAGCAGCAGCACCGGCAACCACCAGGCGACGAGCACGCCCGCCAGCAGCAAGGCCAGCAGCGTCACCAGCAAGCCGATACGCTTGTTGCGGCGATGGCGCTTGAGCAACTGCTGCTTGCGGCTCATGACTGGTACACCGGCACCGGATGACACCAGCGCTCCTTGTATTCCCGGTCGGCCCGACCGAAGGAAAAGCGCAGGGCTTTGCCGCGCGCCTTGGCGTCTTCCCAGGCGGCCTGGGTGTTGAGGAAGCTGAGCACGCTACCGGGGCTGAACGCCTTAGTTTCAGGATCGACCCCGCCATTGACGTACTCGACGCTGACCCATTGCGGTGACTCGACACGATACACCAGCTGGATGGCGATCGGAGCCGAGTCGAGGAACAGCACCGAACCGATCAGCAGCTCGCGCAAGCGCTCGATCACTTCGGCCATGTGCGCAGCACCCGTGGCGGGGAAGCCCCAACGACGCTGGAACAGATCGCAGTACATGGCGGCGATGTCGCTGGCACTGAACTCGCTAATCGGCCGCACCACCCCGCCCGCCTCTTCCAGCAGGCGCAGCTCGCGACGCTGGTTGTAGCGAAACTTCTTCGACAGGTCTTCGTGCGGGCGCGCCAGGGCCAGTTGCTCGGTCTGCGCGTTGAGGCCGTCGAAGCGACCGTGATTGAGCTCGGACAAGTAACGCCCGGCATGGCGCAGCGGTGCAGCGGCATCGTCAGCGGCGGGCAGGATGATTTCGGCATTGCCCAGGTCGAACAGGCCCTTCTTGCCGTGGCGCTTGAGCACATCTTTGGACAGCGCCAGGTGCCGGCCCCAGGTCGGCACTGCCGCCACGAGTTCGCCGTCACGTTCCCAGCCCAGGTAACGCACGGGAATCTGTGCCAGGTCGGCCAGTTGCTCGAGCACCAGCGGATGACTGGCGACACTGCCACCAAAGCGTTGCCAGGCCTGGGCATAAGCGTTCGCGTCGATGGCGGTCCAGCCGCGTTCGCGCCAGGCGCGCAGATGATTGAGCATCAGACCCGCGCCTCCAGCGCTCGTACCTGGGGCAGTTGCCAGAACACCTGACGCACGGCCTCATCGGAGAATCGCTCATGCAAACGCTGCAGCATCAGGGTGGCGCATTCGCGGCGCTGCTCGTGGCTCAGACCGGCCATGTGCTGCAGCCCCTGGGCCAATTGCCCGGCATCGCCCAGCGCGAACAGCACGCCCACGCCCTCGACCACCTCGCGCGCACCCCCGCAAGCGGTGGCCAGCACCGGCACGCCAGCCACCATGGCCTCCAGCAGGACCATGCCGAATGGCTCATGGTCGGAACTCAGGGCGAACACGTCGAAGGCTTGGAAGTAGCGACGGGCATCGGCCACTTGGCCGAGGAAATCGACGCGCTCGGCAATGCCCAGTTCGGCGGCCAGCGCCTTGAGCGAGTCTTCCAGACGACCCTTGCCCAGCAGCGCCAGTCGAGCGTTCCCGGGCAATCCCGGCAAGGCTTGGGCGAAGCCGCGCAGCAAGGTGGCCTGGTCCTTGTCCGGGTGCAGGCGGCCGACATTGCCGACGATCCACGCCTGAGCGTCCAGCCCCAAGGCACGCCGCGCCTCGTCACGCGGCAGCAGTGCAGCCTGCAGCGCCTCGACGTCGATGCGGTTGTAAAGCGTCTGGATACGCTCGGCTGGCCAGCCGGGCAGACAGCGGCGCATGTCGTCACGCACCGCGTCGGACACGCCCAGCAGGCTGAGGCGCTTGCGCGCCAGGTTGGCAAACAGGCGACGGCCCTGGCGTTGATAGTCGCCGAAGGCATGGTGCACGCCAATCACCGGCAGCGCAGTGCCCAAAAGCGCCACATAGAGGGGCTTGAAGCGGTGGGCGATGCAGAAACTGAACGTGCGTTCTCGGGCGATTCGACGCAAGGCCGCGATGGCGCCAAGCTTGAGCCCGCGCACGGCCTTGGAGCTGAATTCGAGAAACAGCACTTCATCGCCACCACAGCCGGCAGCCACCTGGGGGTCGGCCTTGCCGGTGAGGAACACCGTGGTGACCTTGTAGCCCCGGCCTTCGAACAGGCTGGCGTACTGACGGGCACAATCGAGGAACGGCCCGTCGTAGCCGTGGCAGAACTGCAGGACCCGCAGGTCAGAGCGGCTGGTCATACGCCGCCGCGCCGTCCTTGACCACCAGGATGTCTTCCATGATCAGGTATTGCAGGTCCGAGCCGAAGAACATGTTCAGCGCGTCGGTCGGCGAGCAGATCATCGGCTCGCCACGACGGTTGAGCGAGGTGTTCAGCGACACACCGTTGCCGGTGAGGTCTTCGAGCGCCTTCATCATGTCGTAGTAGCGCGGGTTGTACTCGCGCTTGAGCACCTGGGCCCGCGAGGTGCCGTCTTCGTGGACCACTTCCGGCACACGGGTCTTCCACTCCTCGGCCACCTCGAAGGTGAAGGTCATGAACGGGGCCGGGTGGTCGATCTTGATCATCTGCGGCGCGACGGTGTCGAGCATCGACGGGCAGAAGGGTCTCCAGCGCTCGCGGAACTTGATCTGCTCGTTGATCCGGTTGGCGACGTTCGGCACGCTCGGGCAGCCGATGATCGAACGACCGCCCAGGGCACGCGGACCGAATTCCATACGGCCTTGGAACCAGGCCACCGGGTTGCCATCGACCATGATCTGCGCGATGCGCTGAGGCATGTCGTTGAGCTTGCGCCACTTCGGCGCACTGGGATGGCGCGCGCAGGCGGCGATGACGTCCTCGTTGGAGTACGCAGGGCCGAGGTAGACGTGTTCCATCTTCTCGACCGGCACACCACGGGCGTGCGACACGTAGGCGGCGGCACCGACCGCCGTGCCGGCATCGCCGGACGCAGGCTGGACGAACAGCTCCTTGAGGTCCGGGCGAGCGATGATCTTCTGGTTAAGCTTGACGTTCAGCGCGCAGCCACCGGCAAAGGCCAGCTTGCCGGTTTCCTTGAGGATATCGCCCAGGTAATGGTCGATCATCTGCAGGGCCAGCTTCTCGAACAGGGCCTGCATGCTGGCGGCGTAGTGGATGTAGGGCTCGTCGGCGATGTCGCCTTCGCGCTTGGGACCGAGCCACTCGATCAGCTTGGGCGAGAAGTAGAAGCCCTTGCCCTTCTCTTTATAGCGGCGCAGACCGATGACGTTGGCGTACTCGGTGTTGATCACCAGTTCGCCATTCTCGAAGCTGGCCAGACGGGAGAAATCGTACTTGCTGGCGTCGCCGTACGGCGCCATGCCCATCACCTTGAACTCGCCGTCGAGCATCTCGAAACCGAGGAACTCGGTGATCGCGCCGTACAGGCCGCCCAGCGAATCCGGATCGAAGAACTCCTTGATCTTGTGGATCTTGCCGTTCTCGCCGTAGCCGAAGAAGGTGGTGGCGTACTCGCCCTTGCCGTCGATGCCGAGGATCGCGGTCTTTTCCTTGAAGCCCGAGCAGTGGTAGGCGCTGGAGGCGTGGGCCAGGTGGTGCTCGACCGGCTCGATCTTGATCTTCTTCGGATCGAAGCCCAACTGCTCCAGGCACCAGACGATCTTCTTGCGGTAGCGCTTGTAGCGACGGTTGCCCATGAGGATAGCGTCGAGGGCGCGGTCCGGGGCGTACCAGTAGCGCTTGGCGTAGTGCCAACGGGCCTTGCCGAACAGGCTGATGGGGGCGAACGGAATGGCCACCACGTCCACGTCGGACGGCTTGATGCCGGCCTGCTCCAGGCAGAACTTCGCCGATTCATACGGCATGCGGTTCTTCGCATGCTTGTCACGCACGAAGCGCTCTTCTTCGGCGGCGGCAACCAGTTTGCCGTCGATGTACAAGGCTGCGGAAGGGTCATGGCTGAGGGCGCCGGACAGGCCAAGAATCGTCAATGCCAAGGGACTCGCCTCTTCATTCGATATGAGATGCGCCAGGGGCCGGGTGGGCGGCTGGCGACCAAAGCGCGCGATTATAGCGCAAACAACCTGTATCGCACGGCTGCGCCTGCTACTCGGCGATCAGCCAGTCCATGCGCCAACTACCAGCACTCTGTGCCAGCTCCTTGGCCAGCCACGGCAGCAGCTCGCGCAGCTCGTCTTCCAGGCCCCACGGCGGGTTGGCGATGGCCAGGCCAGAACCGTTCAGGCCCTGCGGGCTGTCCTGATGATGCACGTACAACTCGACCCGCAGCAGCTTGGGCGCGCCGGTACTGGTGAGGTCTTGGTAGAAGCGGGTCAGCGAGCGCTGGTCCTTGATCGGGTACCAGATGGCCGCGACGGTCTGACGCATGCGCCCGATCGCCTCCTTCACCGCCTGGGTGCAGCGTTTGAGCTCATCGGCCTGTTCGAACGGCGGGTCGATCAGCATGATCGCGCGCTTTTCCTGCACCGGCAGCAAGGCCCGCGGCACGTGCCAGCCTTCGCCCAGGTGCACGGTGACGCGCGGGTCTTTCTTCATGTTGTCCTTGAGCAGCGGCCCATCCTCGGGGTGCTTCTCGTTGAGCAGGGCGCGATCCTGCTGGCGCATCAGGCGCCGCGCCAGTTCCGGCGAGCCGGGGTAGAAGCGCAGTTCGCCGTCCGGATTCAGGCGGCGGATGATGCGCAGGTAGTCGTCGGTCAGCGCTGGCAGGTCGTCGCGGCCCCAGAGTCGCGCTACCCCTTCCAGGTACTCGCCGGTGCGCGTCGCCTGATCGCCCTGCAGGTCGTACAGACCGAGGCCGGCATGGGTGTCGAGGTAGGCGAACGGCTGCTCCTTGCGCGACATCAGGGCGATGAGGCGGGTCAGCACGATGTGCTTGAAGACGTCGGCGTGGTTGCCGGCATGGAAGGCGTGACGATAGTTCATGTGGGCTCCTGAGGAACCGGCAAGTTTACCTTGTCGGGCCGACGGCGTCAGGTGCGGTGGTCGGCGCTGGCCGAGTCGCGGGCAAGCCCGCGCTCGGCCTGTCGCTTACTTGTCGGCGTGGTAGGCCGCGTCAGCCGTCTCGAACCGCGAAACCATGCTGGCGCTCGGACGCCCCAGCTTGCTCACCACGACGATCGCGACGGTGGCAAACAGGAAGCCCGGAATGATCTCGTACAGCCCCAGCCCGACGTAGTTCTTCCACAGGATCACGGTCAGCGCACCGACCACGATACCCGCCAGCGCGCCATTACGGGTCATGCCCTTCCACAGCACCGACAGTAGCACCACCGGGCCGAACGCCGCGCCGAAGCCCGCCCAGGCGTAGGCGACCAGGCCCAGCACGCGGTTGTCCGGGTTGGCGGCCAGAGCGATGGCGATCAGCGCCACGGCCAGCACCATCAGGCGACCGACCCAAACCAGCTCGGCCTGCGAAGCGCCCTTGCGCAGGAAGGCTTTGTAGAAGTCCTCGGTCAGCGCACTGGAGCACACCAGCAATTGGCAGCTCAAGGTGCTCATCACTGCAGCGAGAATGGCCGACAGCAGCACCCCGGCGATCCACGGGTTGAACAGGATCTTCGCCAGCTCGATGAAGACCCGCTCATGGTTTTCGGTCACCGGCCCGGCCAGGCCGGGATTGGCCGAGAAGTAGGCGATGCCGAAGAAGCCCACCGCGCAGGTGCCGGCCAGGCACAGGATCATCCAGGTCATGGAGATGCGTCGGGCGTTGGCGATGGACTTCACCGAGTCGGCCGCCATGAAACGCGCCAGGATGTGCGGCTGGCCGAAATAGCCCAGCCCCCAGCCCATCAGCGAAATGATGCCGATGAAGGTGGCGCCGCGGAACATGTCGAAGTTGGCCGGGTTCTGCGCTTCGATGGCCAGCAGGGTGGTGTCGAAGCCGCCGGTGGAGATCAGCACGATGATCGGCGTGAGGATCAGCGCGAAGATCATCAGCGTGGCCTGCACGGTATCGGTCCAGCTCACCGCCAGGAAACCACCGACGAAGGTGTAGGCAATGGTCGCTGCTGCACCGGCCCACAACGCCGTCTCGTAGGACATGCCGAAGGTGCTTTCGAACAGGCGGGCGCCGGCGACGATGCCGGAAGCGCAGTAGATGGTGAAGAACACCAGGATGACGATGGCCGAGATCACCCGCAGCAGGCCGCTGGTGTCTTCGAAACGGCTGGAGAAGAAGTCCGGCAGGGTCAGCGCATCGCCATTGTGTTCGGTCTGTACACGCAGTCGACCGGCGACGAACAGCCAGTTGAGGTAGGCGCCGACGGTCAGGCCGATGGCGATCCAGGCCTCGGACAAGCCCGACAGGTAGATGGCGCCCGGCAGCCCCATCAGCAACCAGCCACTCATGTCCGAAGCACCGGCCGACAAGGCGGTGACCACGCTGCCGAGACTGCGGCCGCCGAGAATGTAGTCGGAAAGATTCTTGGTCGAGCGATAGGCGGCGAAGCCGATCAGCACCATTGCTGCGATGTAGACCACGAAGGTGATCGTGATTGGATTGCCCATGGTTATGTCCTGGCGTTGTTGTTATCTCTGGCAACCGCACACGAGAAAGCGGTTGCACCCAGGCGGCGCATCCTATGCAACAACCTTCATCAGGTGCAACCACTTTTCATTTGCAAGTTGCACCCATAAATGCATTTTCAGATAAAACCGCTTTTTTGCTACTTTTTGCGACAAAAAGCAGGGTTTTAAGACGTTAAGGCAGCAAAAATGGACTACAGAAGATTCCTTTAGAGACCGCCGGACGAGTTGCACCTTTTTCAGAAAAAATTCGGGTTGCACCCGGTTGCACCTGCAAACGCCGCCCGCTAATCTTGCCGCCAGCTTAGCCACTCCCGTGGCAATAACGAGGATAAGAAATGGCGACGACCACCCTTGGGGTCAAACTCGACGACCCGACCCGTGAACGACTCAAAGCGGCTGCGCAGTCCATCGACCGCACCCCGCACTGGTTGATCAAGCAGGCGATCTTCAACTACCTGGAGAAGCTCGAGGGTGGTGCCAACCCCAACGACATCGACGGCCTGGCCGCCAGCAATGGCGACGATGCCGGCGACGTGCCGACCGACCACGCGCACCAATGCTTCCTCGAGTTCGCCGAGAGCATCCTGCCGCAATCGGTGCTGCGCGCGGCCATCACCGCCGCCTACCGCCGTCCCGAGCAGGAAGTGGTACCGATGCTGCTGGAGCAAGCGCGCCTGAGCGCCCCGCTGGCCGAGGCCACCAACAAGATGGCTGCGGGGCTTGCCGACAAGCTGCGCCATCAGAAAAGCGCCAGCGGCCGTGCCGGCATCGTCCAAGGCCTGCTGCAGGAGTTCTCCCTGTCGTCCCAGGAAGGCGTGGCCCTGATGTGCTTGGCCGAGGCCTTGCTGCGCATCCCGGACAAAGGCACCCGCGATGCGCTGATCCGCGACAAGATCAGCACCGGCAACTGGCAACCGCACCTGGGCAACAGCCCGTCGCTGTTCGTCAACGCCGCCACCTGGGGCCTGCTGCTCACCGGCCGGCTGGTGTCCACCCACAACGAGTCCGGCCTGAGTTCTTCGCTCACCCGCATCATCGGCAAGAGCGGCGAGCCGATGATTCGCAAGGGCGTCGACATGGCCATGCGCCTGATGGGCGAGCAGTTCGTCACCGGCGAGACCATCGCCGAGGCCCTGGCCAACGCCAGCCGCTTCGAATCCAAGGGCTTCCGTTACAGCTACGACATGCTCGGCGAAGCCGCGCTCACCGAGCACGACGCGCAGAAGTACCTGGCCTCCTACGAGCAGGCGATTCATTCGATCGGCAAGGCGTCCAACGGGCGCGGCATCTATGAAGGCCCGGGCATCTCGATCAAGCTCTCGGCGCTGCACCCGCGCTACAGCCGTGCGCAGTACGAACGCGTCATGGGCGAACTGTACCCGCGGCTGCTGTCGTTGACCTTGCTGGCCAAGCAGTACGACATCGGTCTGAACATCGACGCCGAAGAAGCCGACCGTCTGGAGCTGTCGCTGGACCTGCTCGAACGCCTGTGCTTCGAGCCGTCGCTGGCGGGTTGGAACGGCATCGGCTTCGTCATCCAGGCGTATCAGAAACGCTGCCCCTATGTGATCGACGCCATCATCGACCTGGCCAAGCGCAGCCGCCACCGCCTGATGATCCGCCTGGTCAAGGGCGCCTACTGGGACAGCGAGATCAAGCGCGCCCAGGTCGAAGGCCTGGAGGGCTACCCGGTCTACACCCGCAAGGTCTATACCGATGTCTCCTATATCGCCTGCGCGCGCAAGCTGCTGTCGGTGCCGGAAGCCATCTACCCCCAGTTCGCCACCCACAACGCCCACACCCTGTCGGCCATCTACCACATCGCGGGTCAGAACTATTACCCAGGACAGTACGAATTCCAGTGCCTGCATGGCATGGGCGAGCCGCTGTACGAGCAGGTGGTCGGCAAGATCGCCGACGGCAAGCTGAACCGTCCGTGCCGCGTCTACGCGCCGGTCGGCACCCACGAAACCCTGTTGGCCTACCTGGTGCGGCGACTGCTGGAAAATGGCGCGAACACCTCGTTCGTCAACCGCATCGCCGATCATTCCATTTCCATCCAGGAGTTGGTCGCCGACCCGGTGCTGAGCATCGAACGCATGGCCACCCAGGAAGGCAACGTCGGCCTGCCGCACCCGCGCATCCCGCTGCCGCGTGAGCTGTATGGCAGCGAGCGGGCCAACTCGGCCGGCATCGACATGGCCAACGAGCACCGCCTGGCTTCGCTGTCCTGCGCCCTGCTGGCCACCGCGCACACCGACTGGAATGCTTCGCCCCTGCTGGCCTGCACGGCCAGCGAAGGTGCCGTCGAGGCCGTGCTCAATCCCGCCGACCACCGCGACGTGGTGGGTCATGTGCAGGAGGCCAGCGTCGCCGACGTCGACAACGCCATCCAGTGCGCGCTGAACGCCGCCCCGATCTGGCAGGCCACCCCGCCGGCCGAGCGCGCGGCGATCCTGGAGCGCACTGCCGACCTGATGGAAGCCGAGATCCAACCGCTGATGGGCCTGCTCATCCGCGAGGCCGGCAAGACCTTCGCCAACGCCATCGCCGAAGTGCGCGAGGCCGTGGACTTCCTGCGTTACTACGCGGTGCAGGCGCGCACCGACTTCAGCAACGACGCCTGCCGCCCCTTGGGCCCGGTGGTGTGCATCAGCCCGTGGAACTTCCCGCTGGCGATCTTCACCGGCCAGGTGGCGGCGGCGCTGGCCGCTGGCAACCCGGTCCTGGCCAAGCCCGCCGAACAGACCCCACTGATCGCCGCCCAGGCCGTGCGCCTGCTGCTCGAAGCGGGCATTCCCGAGGGCGTGCTGCAGTTACTGCCAGGGCGCGGCGAAACCGTCGGTGCCGGTCTGGTCGGCGACGAGCGGGTCAAAGGCGTGATGTTCACCGGCTCCACCGAAGTGGCGCGCCTGCTGCAACGCAATGTCGCCGGGCGCCTCGACGCCCAGGGTCGACCGATTCCGCTGATCGCCGAAACCGGCGGGCAGAACGCGATGATCGTCGACTCCTCGGCGCTCACCGAACAGGTGGTGATCGACGTGGTGTCCTCGGCCTTCGACAGCGCCGGCCAGCGCTGCTCGGCCCTGCGCGTGCTGTGCCTGCAAGAGGACTGCGCCGACCGGGTCATCGAAATGCTCAAAGGCGCCATGGCGCAGAACCGCATGGGCAACCCCGAGCGCCTGTCGGTGGACATCGGCCCGGTGATCGACGCCGAGGCCAAAGCCGGCATCGAGAAGCACATCCAGGCCATGCGCGAGAAGGGCCGCAGCGTCTATCAGGTGGCCCTGGCCGAGGGCGAGGAATGCAAGCGTGGCACCTTCGTCATGCCGACCCTGATCGAACTGGAGAGCTTCGACGAGCTCAAGCGCGAAATCTTCGGCCCGGTGCTGCACGTGGTGCGCTACAACCGCAAGCACATCGACCAACTGATCGAACAGATCAACGCCTCTGGCTACGGCCTGACACTGGGCGTACACACCCGCATCGACGAAACCATCGCCAAGGTGGTGGACAAGGTCAATGCCGGCAACATGTACGTCAACCGCAACATCGTCGGCGCCGTGGTCGGCGTGCAACCGTTCGGCGGTGAAGGCCTGTCCGGCACCGGTCCCAAGGCCGGTGGTCCGTTGTACCTGTACCGGTTGCTGTCGACCCGCCCGGCCGACGCCATCGCCCGGCACTTCCAGCGTACCGACGCACACGGCAAGGCCGACAACGCGCTGCACGAGCAACTGCTCAAACCACTGCACGCACTCAAGACCTGGGCGTCCAGCCACCAGCCTGAGCTGGTCGCCCTGTGCGAGCAGTACGTCGAGCAGTCGCAGAGCGGCATTACCCGTGTGCTGCCTGGCCCCACCGGCGAGCGCAACACCTACAGCGTGCTGCCCCGCGAGCACGTGCTGTGCCTGGCCGACAACGAAGCCGACCTGCTGACGCAGTTCGCAGCGGTGCTGGCGGTCGGCAGCTCAGCGCTGTGCAGCGATGGCGAGCCGGCCAAGGGCCTGCGCAGCCGCCTGCCGAAAGAGCTGCAAGGCAAGCTCAGACTGGTGGCCGACTGGACCAAGGATGACGTGGCATTCGACGCCGTCATCCACCACGGTCACTCCGACCAGCTCCGCGCAGTGTGCCAGCAGGTGGCCAAGCGTGCCGGTGCCATCGTCGGCGTGCACGGGTTGTCCAGCGGTGACCAGCAGATCGCCCTGGAGCGGCTGGTGATCGAGCGGGCGGTCAGCGTGAATACGGCTGCGGCGGGCGGTAACGCGAGCTTGATGACCATCGGCTGAGGCCGAGCGTGTCGATGAAAGCAGGCGCGTCTCGGGCGCGCCTGCTTTCGTTTGGCCACCGTTCAAGCCTGCTCACTGTTTGCTGGACGATCGCCAGAATTTTATCTTTGAGGCAAGTGAACGTTTGGTACTGACGGGCGCGACGGGAGTTACGTAGGAAATCTGCAACTTCTGAATCGTCGGATGTGCGTCCTGATAGTGGTAGGTAATCTCATTGCTCTGAGTTTCTACCCGCAATGCCGTCATCTGTTCGGTAGTCAAGCTCAGATCGGCCTCCAGTTGCTCGGTACTCGTGTACTTGAGGCTGAAGATCTGCCGCGAGGTGATGGTGAGCGACCTGTCACCTGAAGAAGGCTTTCGAATGATGTGCTCAGGCTCAGCGCCGGGAGCCTGCACCCAAGACGCACGGAACTGATTCTGCTCATCGAACGCGCCGCCAGCCGGTTCGATGCCATAACTCAAAACGGCCAACTCGGCTGCGTGGGCTTGATGAGCAATCGTCGAAATGATCCCTTTCTGTTGCCGGGTAAAAAGCTGATCGATGGTGTGTCTCACCAACGGTGTCTCCTGATCCCCCTCGATCACGGTGTAGACACTACGATGCAAGTCCTTGGCAAATTGCTCGGTGACGCCAAGCGTCCTCGCAAGCTCGGCATCGGGGCCGAGACGTTCACGTCCATCGTCGCCCACCGCACCAATCTCTCGCTCAGAAGCCATGGGCTGATAGGCGGGTACCTCCTGCTGCCAGAACACCTTCAACCTCAATCGCCCCGGCGAATGCTCACTGACATTGCCAATGAACGCTGTCCCTTCCTTCAAACTCTTGAAGATATCCGGAAACTCGATGACCTTGTCCAAGGCGGCAAAGGTGGGTCCGAACTCGCTCTCGAAACTCTGCAAGCCGTCGGGGTCTCGGCGGGTAACAGGGTTGTTGCGCACCATGCAGTAGAGATTGAAACCATCCACCGGACCTGCCGGATCGGCGCTCAACCACCGGCCGCTCCACGGCTGGTAGTAGCGATGCCCATAGTAATAAAGCCCGGTCGAATCTCGCTCTTTGCCGGCATGACGCACCGTCTTGTAGGACGCTTCAAGACGATTGCGAGCCAGACAGAACGCCGTACCACCATAGGGGTAATAGTCTTCGTGGCTGATCAGGCGGCCGTCGCCGTCGATTTCCAGGAGGCTGCTGCCCAAGGGGGTGTCGTAGCTGTAGCGCAACTGATCGTTCTGCAGGCCGTCAGGAACATCGTTGCTCCAGTGCAGCAGCCGGACCTGGGCGTACCCGCCCTCTCCGACCGTCAGGGTCTGCAGCGTTTCTTCGACACGCGCACCACTGTCGGTACGACGCCACTCAAGTCCCGGCAAGTAGATGACGCGCTGCCTGCGCCGGCAGGCTCCGGCCCACTGTGTGTGGAGCTTCATGACGCGTTTGCCGTCACTGTCGTAGCGGTAGTGCTCGCTGTCGTGCTGATCCGCCGTTTCGCGCTGCATCGAAATCACCTGGCGTAGTTCGCCGCTCGACGTCCAGCACAATGGCTGATGAGGCAACAGCAGGGCCTGCTGCCCGCTCGCGGTGAATGAAGCCTCGGCCTCTACCGGGGAGCTCGCCATTGTGTCGAGTACCGCGCGATTACTGCGGTCACTGACCATCATGTCAACGGCGTAGCAATGGTTGCTGGCAGGCGCGAGGTGCACCATCCGGGTCAAATTGCCAGCCGCATCATAGGTGAAGTCACGGGTGTAACGAGTCAGGAGCGTCTGGTCACCTCCGCCAACCTGGCTGCCGGTGGGCGTTCCCGGCGTAGCCTCGCCCTCGGCGCGCTCGCGCCCCGAAGCGCTGACCAATTGATAGAGACTGTCGTAGCGAAAGCGCTTTTGCGGTTCGACCTTCTGGTTTCGCCAGAAGCTGGCAGCGTCGGTCAGATCCTGTTCGCCTAACAGGTTACCGACCGGATCGAAGGTGTAGCGCACCTCCTGCAACACCTTCACCCCTCGCGCATGGCCGGCTGGCCGCTCGATGCGCCGGCCGGACTGACGTCGTGTGGTGGGTTCGTAAAAGTACTGGGTCGATACACCGTTACCGTGGCGCTCACACGCTTTGGCGCCACAGGCCAGGTAACTCAGCGAGCGCACGATTTCGCGTTCCGGCGCCCCTTTGCGGGTCAGCCACGCGGCCTTGAGGTGACCCGCAATGTCGCAAGCCACGCGCTGCCGGTTTCCGGCGGCATCGGTGACACTTGAAACGGCTGCGCAGGCATCCACCACCGCGCACGTCGTGTAGGCGAACTCGACCGATTCCAGCGCCCGGTCCCAGTCACTGGCCGTCTCCCCTTGCCAGTGCGCAGTGGTCTGCTCATCATCACCGTGCTCAAGAAGCCGCCGCGTGAACGCAATAGGTGTGCCGGTAAGGGCAGCCCCCTCGAGCAGCGCAAGTCCAGCACCGTCATAACGGCCGACACACCGCCCCGCCAGGTTCAGCGCACGTTTCGATGCACTGCCATCGGCGTAGACGAACCGCTGGACGATGCGCGGATCTGCGCCCCCTTGGGTATCGGTGATACTCACCGGCCGCCCGGGCAAACCGGCAGGTTCATAGGCCAGGCTACGCACGACCACCTGGCCGTAGTCGTCGTGCCCGCCTGCATCGCAGGCGATCGCACTGAACCGTACCAGGGGGCGACCGTTGACATCGGCGAGGGCCACAGCAATGCCGGCGTCAGCATGCTCAGCGCGCACTGGCCTGCCGACAAGATCGTTGAGGAAGGTGAAATTCGCCAAGCCCCTTTCAGCCAAGCGTGGATCGACACTGCGTTGCAGATAACCCCGGCGATCATAACCGTGACGGGTGACGCGCTGATCGGTCCGTTCCAAGGTCAGGGGGTGCCGATGATAGGCCAGCTCCCGGACGGTCAGTCTCCCTGCAAAGACTTGTACTCGGGGCGTGTTGTGGGCAACCAGTGGCGCAGAGCAGGTCATCGAGCGTCCTCCAATCTTCATACGCATCCGCGCCAATCTCAACCACGGTGTGCTTTGCATACTAGCGTCGCAAAACCTCGGCGGCACCTGGCAGAACTGTCAGTCCCCGCAGCACCACCTGACCCAGCACCGCCATCGTGCTTTTGAAGCGCTATCACCCACATCCATTAGCCTGTGCGGTAACAGTCACCGCCACTAGACTCGGCGCATCCCGATTCCAGGAATGCCGCCATGTCCGAGCAACTCCTCAGCAGCCGCAACCTTGCGTTCGAACTCTATGAAGTCCTCGATGCCGAGGCCCTGACCGCCCGCCCGCGTTTCGCCGAGCACAACCGCGAAACCTTCGACGCCGCGCTGGGCACTGCGCGCAGCCTGGCGGAAAAGTACTTCGCCCCGCACAACCGCAAAGGCGACGAGCACGAACCGCGCTATGTGGACGGCCGGGCTGAGTTGATCGCGGAGGTCAAACCCGCCGTGCAGGCGTTTCTCGACGCGGGCTTGCTCAATGCCAACCGCGACTTCGACGTCGGCGGCATGCAGTTGCCGAGCCTGGTCTCGCAAGCCTGCTTCGCCCACTTTCAGGCCGCCAACGCCGGCACCACCGCCTACCCGTTCCTGACCATGGGCGCGGCCAACCTGATCGAAAGCTTCGGCGACGAAACGCAGAAGCGGTTGTTCCTGCAACCGATGATCGACGGCCGCTTCTTCGGCACCATGGCCCTCACCGAACCCCATGCCGGCTCGTCGCTGGCAGACATCCGCACCCGCGCCGAGCCCGTTGGCGACGGCAGCTACCGGCTCAAGGGCAACAAGATCTTCATCTCCGCCGGCGACCACGAGTTATCGGAGAACATCGTGCACATGGTCCTGGCCAAGCTGCCGGACGCCCCGGCCGGGGTGAAGGGCATTTCCCTGTTCATCGTGCCCAAGTACCGGGTCGATGCCGACGGTCGCCTCGGCGCGCGCAACGACGTGACGCTGGCCGGGCTGTTCCACAAGATGGGCTGGCGCGGCACCACCTCCACGGCGCTGAACTTCGGCGATAACGGCCAGTGCATTGGCTATTTGGTCGGCCAGCCGCACCAAGGCCTGGCCTACATGTTCCAGATGATGAACGAGGCGCGCATCGGCGTCGGCATGGGCGCGGTGATGCTCGGCTACGCCGGCTACCTGTACTCGCTGGACTATGCTCGCCAGCGCCCCCAGGGCCGTCAGGTGGACAACAAAGACCCGCACAGCCCGCCGGTGCCGATCATTGAGCATGCCGACGTGCGGCGCATGCTGCTGATGCAGAAGGCCTACGTGGAAGGCGCCTTCGACCTGGGGCTGTACGCCGCGCGGCTGTTCGACGACACCCACACCGCGCCCGATGCAACCACTCGCGAGCAGGCCCAGCAACTGCTCGACCTGCTCACCCCCATCGTCAAATCCTGGCCATCGGCGTTCTGCCTCAAGGCCAACGAACTGGCGATCCAGATCCTCGGCGGCCACGGCTACACCCGCGACTATCCGGTGGAGCAGTACTACCGCGACAACCGCCTGAACCCGATCCACGAGGGCACCGAGGGTATCCAGTCGCTCGACCTGCTGGGGCGCAAGCTGGCGCAGAACGGCGGTGCCGGGCTCAAGCACCTGATCCGCCTGATGGCCGCCACCGCCGAACGTGCCAGCCATCACCCCAACCTGGATGCGCTGCGCCAGCCGCTGGAGCAGTTGGTCAATCGCTTGCAGGCCGCAACCCTGGCCCTGCTCGGCGATCTGGCCCAGGGCAAGGCGGCGGCTGCGCTGGCCAATTCTGCGCTGTACCTCAAGGTGTTCGGTCACTGCGTGATCGGCTGGCGCTGGTTGGAGCAGGCGATCCATGCCGAGCTTGGGTTGCTCAAGGAAGTTGAAGCCGATCGCGATTTCTATCAGGGCAAATTGCAAGCGGCGCGTTATTTTCTGATCTGGGAGGTGCCAGGCTGCCATACTGAGCTCGCCTTGCTCGAGGCACGTGACGACACGTGCCTGGGCATGCACGAGGGGTGGTTCTAGGGGGAGCCACCGTGTACCGGAGGTTCTTGCATGTTCGATTCCAGCGCCCTGCTGCGCCAGCGCTTCGCCGGGCTGCGCAGCACGGCCGACGTCTTTTCGCTGCGCCACGTCAAGCAAGCGCACCAATCGCTGTCGGTGCGGCGTAACGTCGCCGAGCCACCGTCGTTCAGCCAGGACGAGGGCGCCATGCTCAGCGTTCGGCTCAACGGCGTGGAAGCCTACGCGGCCACCGCCGACCTGTCGCAAGCCGGACTGCAACGTGCGCTGGAGCAGGCCGAGGCCCTGGCCCAGCAGATCGCCGGCCACCACCTGCTCGATCTGCGCCAGCAGCCGGTGCCCAGCCAACGTCACGACCACGTCTCGCCCAACTTCGAGCAGGCCCTGCCCAACCTGGCCGACTGCCTTGAGCTGCTGGCCGCCGAATCGGCCAGCGTGCCCAAGGACGCACGCCTGGTGGACTGGCAGGCAAGCCTGGGCATCACCCTCGTCGAGCAGACCTACCTGAACTCGGCCGGTGCGCAGTTGCGCCATGCGCAGCGCTTCGTCTTCCCCGGCTTGGGGGTCACCGCCAGCGATGGCCAGGACAGCCAGAGCCGCACCCTGGGCCGGGAGAACTTCGGCCAACAGGGCGGCTTCGAGGTCATCGAACGCTGCGGCCTGGTAGGCGCGGCCCGACGCGTGGCCGACGAGGCCCTGCAGTTGCTGCTGGCGCCCAACACCCCCAGCGGCGTGCGCGACCTGCTGTTGATGCCCGACCAGATGATGCTGCAGATCCACGAGTCCATCGGCCACCCCTTGGAGATGGACCGCATCCTCGGTGACGAGCGCAATTACGCCGGCACCAGCTTCGTCAAGGCCAGCGACTTCGGCCATCTGCAATATGGCTCGGCGCTGCTCAACGTCACCTTCGACCCGACCCTGCCAGAAGAGCTGGCCAGCTACAGCTTCGACGACGACGGCACACCCGCCAGCAAGCAGTTCCTGATTCGCCAGGGCACGCTGTTGCGGCCGCTGGGCGGCGCCCTCTCGCAACTGCGCTCCGGCCTCGACGGCGTGGCCAACAGCCGTGCCTGCGGCTGGAACCGCGCCCCCATCGACCGCATGGCCAACCTCAACATCGAACCGGGCGAGCACTCGCTGGAGCAACTCATCGCGGGCATCGAGCACGGCATCCTCATGCGTACCAACCGTTCCTGGTCCATCGACGACGCGCGCAACAAGTTCCAGTTCGGCTGCGAATGGGGCCAACTCATCGAGCACGGCCAACTCAAGGGCGTGGTCAAGAACCCCAACTACCGCGGCATCTCCGCGCAGTTCTGGCGCAACCTCTCGGCGGTGGGCGACCGCAGCACCTTCCAGGTGCTCGGCACCCCGAACTGCGGCAAGGGCGAGCCCAACCAGGTCATCCGCGTCGGCCACGCCTCGCCGGCCTGCGTGTTCCGCCAGATCGACGTATTCGGAGGAGACGCCTGATGAGCACTTCGTATCGACATCGCTTCGAGCACCTGCACGGCGCCCTGCGCGACGCCGTGCATCCCGGCGAGCAGTTCACCCTTGGCTACAGCGCCGAACAGTCGCGTTTCGTGCGCTTCAACCAGGCCAAGGTGCGTCAGGCCGGCGATGTCAGCCAGGCCAGTGCGAGCCTGCGCCTGGTGCGTGACGGCCGTCAGGCCGAGCAGCAGTTCACCCTGGGCGACGACCCGCAACTCGACCGCCAACGCCTGCACGACGCGCTGGCGCAACTGCGCCAGACCTTGCCGCTGCTGCCCGCCGATCCCTACCTGAAACTGGACGAGCGCGCCTGGCACAGCCACAGCGTGCAAGAGGAGCCCCTGCCCGACTTCGACGAAGTGCTGGCGCTGATCGAGCAGCAGGCCGGCGACCTGGACCTGGTCGGCATCTATGCCGCCGGTCCCCTCTGCCGGGGCTTCGCCAGTTCCTATGGCGCCTTCGGCTGGCACCAGGCCAACAGCTTCAATTTCGACTGGAGCCTGTTCCACGCCAACGGCCAGGCGGTGAAAGCCAACTATGCCGGCCAGGCCTGGAGCGCCGAGGCCTTTGCCACGCGCCTGCGGCTGGCGCGCGAGCAACTGCAGCACCTGGGTCGCCCGGCCATCACCCTCGAACCCGGCAGCTACCGCGCCTACCTGGCCCCCGCGGCCATGGACGAGATCGCCGGCATGCTGGGCTGGGGCGGCTTTTCAGCCCAGGCCCTGGCCACTGGCAACAGCCCGCTGCAACGCCTGTACAACGGCGATGCCCGGCTCAGCCCGCTGGTGAGCGTCGCCGAACAGGTCAGCGGCTCGCTGAGCCCAGCGTTCT
The DNA here is from genome assembly GCF_047039205.1 of Pseudomonas sp. SC11. NCBI lineage: Bacteria > Pseudomonadati > Pseudomonadota > Gammaproteobacteria > Pseudomonadales > Pseudomonadaceae > Pseudomonas > Pseudomonas sp. SC11. Next base: position 4,973,786 of record NZ_CP178183.1, read on the forward strand.
CCGACGAAGGCTCGCCCCGCCAAGACCTGACCCTGATTGGCGAAGGCCGCGCCCTCGAGCGCCTGACCAGCGCGCGCAGCGCCGCCGAATTCGCCCTGCTGGCCAACGGTGCCGACAGTTACGAGGCGCCCTGCGCGCTGAGCCTGGCCCCCGGATCGCTGGCCACGGCGGACATCCTGGAACACCTCGGCACTGGCCTGTACATCAGCAACCTGTGGTACCTGAACTACTCCGACCTGCCCGCCGCGCGCATGACCGGCCTGACCCGCTTCGCCACCTTCTGGGTAGAGGACGGGCAGATCCAGGGACCGGTGAGCACCATGCGCTTCGACGACAGCCTGTACAACCTGCTGGGCGACCGTCTGGAAGCGCTGACCTGCGAGCGCGAGCTGATCCTGTCCACCAGCACCTACGGACAGCGGCAGACCGGATCGAGTCATTTGCCCGGCGCGCTGGTCAGAGGACTGACATTGACATTGTGATTGGCCCTGCCGGCCCTATCGCCACCGCGATCGATCCGCGCCAGGGCCGGCACAGGCAGAAGAGGACGTCATGCCCGAACGCGCCCCGCTCGACCCCACCACCGCCCGCTGGCTCCCCTGGGTGGTGGCCATCGCTTTCTTCATGCAGTCGCTCGACGGCACCATCCTCAACACCGCGCTGCCCGCCATGGCCCGCTCGCTGGCCGAAGACCCGTTGCGCATGCAGGGCGTGATCATCGCCTACATGCTCACCGTGGCCCTGCTGATCCCCGCCTCCGGCTGGATCGCCGACCGCTTCGGCACCAAGCGCATCTTCTTCGGCGCGATCCTGCTGTTCAGCGTCGGCTCGCTGCTGTGCGCGGCGGCCAACAGCCTGGGCTTTCTGATCTTCGCGCGGGTCATCCAGGGTCTGGGCGGTGCGCTGATGCTGCCGGTCGGGCGCCTGGTGGTGCTGCGCGCCTACCCGCGCTCGGAACTGGTGCGGATCATGAGCTTCATCACCATCCCCGGCCTGCTTGGGCCGCTGCTCGGCCCGACCGTCGGCGGCTGGCTGGTGGAAATCCTCAGTTGGCACTGGATCTTCCTGCTCAACCTGCCGGTTGGCGCGCTGGGCTGCTATGCGGTGTGGAAATTCATCCCGGACCTGCGCGGCAGCGAGCGCACCACCTTCGACGGCCCAGGCTTCCTGCTGTTCGGCGCGGCGATGGTGCTGATCACCATCGCCATGGAAGGCCTGGGCGAACTGCACCTGCCGCACCTGCGGGTGATGTTGTTGCTGTTCGCCGGCATGGCCTGCCTGGCCGCTTACTGGCTGCGCGCCGGACGCGACCCCGAGCCGCTGTTCTCGCCCAGCCTGTTCCGCGTGCGCACCTTCGCCATCGGCATCCTCGGCAACCTGTTCGCCCGCCTGGGCAGCGGCGCCTTGCCCTTCCTGGTGCCGCTGCTGCTGCAAGTGGCGCTGGGCTACTCGCCGGCGCAGGCGGGCATGAGCATGATCCCGCTGGCGGCCGCAGCGATGCTGGCCAAGTCGGTGGCACGTCCGCTGATCGAGCGCCTGGGCTACCGCATCATCCTCACCGGCAACACCCTGCTGCTCGGCGTGATGCTGGCCAGCCTCGGCCTGGTCGACGAGCAGACGCCGTACTGGCTGCTGCTGGTGCAACTGGGCGTGTTGGGCGCGGTGAACTCGCTGCAGTTCACGGCCATGAACACCGTGACCCTGATCGACCTGGACGATGTCAGCGCCAGCAGCGGCAACAGCCTGCTGTCGGTGGTCGCGCAACTGTCGCTGAGTCTGGGCGTGGCCTGCGCCGGCGCCCTGCTCGGTGGTTTCACGGCCTCGGGCAACGCTGACGGCGTGGAAACCACCTTGGGGGCGTTCCAGCTCACCTTCCTGACCATCGGTTTGATGGCGATGCTGGCTGCGGCGATCTTCCTGCAGCTTTCGCCGACAGACGGCCGGCGTACCCGTCGTCCGGAAGAGCACGTGGAAACGTAGGGGGAATCGCCATGGGCTGGTAGACTGTGCGGCATTTTTCGCTTCGCACCGCAGGCCAGTCCCGTGACCACCGACTCCACCGCTTTCGCTTCCCTGCCGCTGTCCGCCGCCATGCTGGCCAATCTGGATGCCCTGGGTTATGCCGCGATGACCCCGATCCAGGCGCAGAGCCTGCCGGTCATCCTCAAGGGCCAGGACCTGATCGCCCAGGCCAAGACCGGCAGCGGCAAGACCGCCGCCTTCGGCATCGGCCTGCTCAACCCGATCAACCCGCGCTACTTCGGCTGCCAGGCGCTGGTGCTGTGCCCCACCCGCGAGCTCGCCGACCAGGTGGCCAAGGAACTGCGCCGCCTGGCCAGGGCCGAGGACAACATCAAGATCCTCACCCTGTGCGGCGGCGTCTCGCTCGGCCCGCAGATCGCCTCGCTGGAACACGGCGCGCACATCATCGTCGGCACCCCAGGGCGCATCCAGCAGCACCTGGACAAGGGCACCCTGGACCTCAAGGGCCTCAACACCCTGGTGCTGGACGAAGCCGACCGCATGCTCGACATGGGCTTCTTCGACGCCATCGCCGCGATCATCGGCAAGACCCCCTCGCGGCGCCAGACCCTGCTGTTCTCGGCCACCTACCCAGCCGGCATCGAGCAACTGGCCGCCGACTTCATGCGCGCGCCGCAGCAGGTCAAGGTCGAGAGCCAGCACAGCGACAGCCAGATCGAGCAGCGCTTCATCGAGATCGATCCACAGCAGCGCCTGGAGGCGGTCACCCGCGTGCTCGGTCACTACCGTCCGCAGTCGTGCGTGGCGTTCTGCTTCACCAAGCAGCAGTGCGAAGACCTGGTCATCCACCTGACCGCCAAGGGCATCGTCGCCCAGGCCCTGCACGGCGACCTGGAACAGCGCGACCGCGATCAGGTGCTGACGATGTTCGCCAACCGCAGCAGCTCGGTGCTGGTGGCCACCGATGTGGCCGCGCGCGGCCTGGACATCGATGGCCTGGACCTGGTGATCAATGTCGAACTGGCGCGCGACGCCGAGATTCACGTGCACCGCGTCGGACGTACCGGCCGCGCCGGTGAGAAAGGGATGGCGATCAGCCTGGTGGCGCCGGCCGAAGGCCATCGCGCCCAGGCCATCGAAGACTTGCAGAAGCGCCCGCTGCGCTGGGAACCGCTGGATGGCCTCAAGCACAAGGGTGGCGAGCCCCTGCTGCCGCCGATGACCACCCTGTGCATCGGTGCCGGGCGCAAGGACAAGCTGCGCCCAGGCGACATCCTCGGTGCGCTGACCGGCGACGCCGGGCTGCCGGGCAAGCAAGTGGGCAAGATCGCCATCTTCGACTTCGTCGCCTTCGTGGCGGTGGAGCGGGCGGTGGCCAAGCAGGCGATGCAGCGGCTCAACAGCGGCAAGATCAAGGGCCGCGCGCTCAAGGTCCGCATCATCTAACCCCCTTGGCAAGCTCCCTTTTCGACTCCAGACAGGTTCACACCGTGCACTCCACCGACGTGATCATCATTGGCGCTGGCGCCGCCGGCCTGATGTGCGCACACCTCAGCGCGCGCCGCGGTCGCCGCGTGCTGCTGCTCGACCATGCCAACAAGCCCGGCAAGAAGATCCTCATGTCCGGCGGCGGGCGCTGCAACTTCACCAATATGTACACCGAGCCGGCCAACTTCCTGTCGCAGAACCCGCACTTCTGCAAGTCGGCCCTGGCCCGCTACACCCAGTGGGACTTCATCGAACTGGTGGCCCGCCACGGCGTGCCGTACCACGAGAAGAAGCTCGGCCAACTGTTCTGCGACAACAAGTCCAGCGACATCCTCGACATGCTCCTGGCCGAGTGCGACGCCGCCGGTGCCGAGCTGCGCATGAACACGCAGATCGAACGGATCGACAAGACCGACGACGGCTACCGCCTGCACACCAGCGCCGGACCGTTCGCCTGCCAGTCGCTGGTGATCGCCACCGGCGGCCTGTCGATCCCGACCTTGGGCGCCACCGGCTTCGGTTACCAGGTCGCCCGCCAGTTCGGCCACACCCTGCTGCCGACGCGCGCTGCGCTGGTGCCGTTCACCGTCACCGAGCCCCAACTCAAGGCACTGTGCAGCGAGCTGTCCGGCACCTCGCTGGACTGCATCGCCCAGTGCAATGGCGTGAGCTTTCGCGAAAACCTGCTGTTCACCCACCGTGGCCTGAGCGGCCCGGCGATCCTGCAGATTTCCTCGTACTGGGAAAGCGGCGACACCGTCGAGCTCAACCTGCTGCCCGACCACGACGCGCTGCAATGGCTGCAACAACAGCAGGCCGAGCGCCCCAACAGCGAGCTCAAGACCGTGCTGGCCGAGGTATTCACCCGCAAGCTGGCGAACTTGCTGGCCGAGCAGTGGTTCGTCTCCAGGCCGTTGAAGCAGTACACCCCGGCGGAACTGGCGCAGATCGCCGAAAAGCTGTCGGCCTGGCAGGTGGTGCCGGCCGGCACCGAGGGCTATCGCACGGCGGAAGTGACCCTGGGCGGCGTGGACACCCGCGAAGTGTCGTCCAAGACCCTGGAGTCGTTGAAGAGTCCGGGGCTGTACTTCATTGGTGAGGTGCTGGATGTCAGCGGCCACCTGGGCGGCTTCAATTTCCAGTGGGCCTGGGCCTCGGCCAACGCCGCGGCGCAGTTCGTCTGAGGTAGAATCCGCTGCGCACGGAACGGTTATTGCTGGATCGTGCAAGGCTACTTCCGGGGCCGCTGTGCGGCCCCGAACCCGATCAGAACTCCCTCTCGCTCACAGCCCAGGGCCACTATGTCATCGAGTTCGTTGCGCCATTCATTGCGTCGCCTGTGGGGCCAGGACAAGTTCAGCTACGCCATCCGGGTGACCATCGCCCTGACCGGCTCCATGGCCTGGTGCTGGTACCACAACGAGATGAGCCTGCTCATCCCGCTGTTCCTGGGCATCATCGCCAGCGCCTTGGCCGAGACCGACGACGGTTGGCAAGGCCGCCTCAGCGCCCTGGCCGTGACCCTGGTGTGCTTCGCCATCGCCGCCCTGGCGGTCGAGCTGCTGTTCCCCTACCCCTGGATCTTCGTCGTCTCGCTGGCCCTGGCCGCCTTCGGCCTGACCATGCTCGGCGCCCTGGGCGAGCGCTATGGCGCGATCGCCTCGGCGACCTTGATCCTGTCGGTGTACACCATGATCGGCGTCGACCAGCGCGGCGGCCAGGTCAGCGACTTCTGGCACGAACCCTTGCTGCTGGTGGCCGGCGCGGCCTGGTACGGCCTGCTCTCGGTGCTGTGGCAGGCGCTGTTCTCCAACCAGCCGGTGCAGCAGAGCCTGGCCAAGCTGTTCTTCGAGTTGGGCAGCTACCTCAAGCTCAAGGCCAGCCTGTTCGAGCCGGTGCGCACCCTGGATGTCGAAGCCACGCGCCTGGAGCTGGCCAAGCAGAATGGCCGGGTGGTCGCGGCGCTGAACACCGCCAAGGAAATCATCCTGCACCGGGTTGGCAACAGCCAGCCCAACTCCAAGGTCAGCCGCTACCTGAAACTGTACTTCCTGGCCCAGGACATCCATGAGCGGGTCAGCGCCTCGCACTACCCTTACAACGCCCTGAGCGAGACGTTCTTCCACAGCGACGTGATGTTCCGCTGCCAACGCCTGCTGCGCAAACAGGGCTCCTCCTGTCAGGAACTGGCCCGTTCGATCCGCCTGCGCCAGCCGTTCGTGCTCGCCAGCGGCTACCCCGAGGCCCTGGAAGACCTCAACGCCTCGCTGGAGTACCTGCGCCAGCAGAACAACCCGGCCTGGCGCGGCCTGTTGCGCTCGCTGCGCGCCCTGGCGGCGAACCTGGCGACCCTCGATCGCCTGCTCGGTGCGGCGAGCAACCCCGACAGCCTGGTCGCCGCCAGCGACAGCAGCCTGCTGGACCGCTCGCCGCGCACCTTCAAGGAAGTCTGGAAACGCCTGCGCACCCAGCTCACCCCCACCTCGCTGCTGTTCCGCCATGCCTTGCGCCTGCCGCTGGCACTGTCGATCGGCTACGGCATGGTGCACCTGATCCACCCCACACAGGGCTACTGGATCATCCTCACCACGCTGTTCGTCTGCCAGCCCAACTACGGCGCGACCCGACGCAAGCTGGTGCAGCGGATCTTCGGCACCGCCATCGGCCTGACGGTGGGCTGGGCGCTGTTCGACCTGTTCCCCAACCCGGTGGTGCAATCGCTGTTCGCGGTGGTGGCCGGTGTGGTGTTCTTCGTCAACCGCACCACCCGCTACACCTTGGCCACGGCGGCGATCACGCTGATGGTGCTGTTCTGCTTCAACCAGATCGGCGATGGCTACGGGCTGTTCCTGCCGCGCCTGTTCGATACCCTGGTCGGCAGCCTGATCGCCATCCTCGCGGTGTTCCTGTTCCTGCCCGACTGGCAGGGACGGCGCCTGAACAAGGTGCTGGCCAACACCCTGAGCTGCGCCAGCGAGTACCTGCGCCAGATCATGCAGCAGTACGCCGTGGGCAAGAGCGACGACCTGGCCTACCGCCTGGCCCGCCGTAACGCGCACAACGCCGACGCGGCGCTGTCGACCACGCTGTCGAACATGCTCATGGAGCCCGGGCACTTTCGCAAGGAAGCCGACGTGGGCTTCCGCTTCCTGGTGCTCTCGCACACCCTGCTCAGCTACCTGTCGGGCCTCGGCGCGCACCGCGACACGGCATTGCCCGCCGAGGTGCACGAGCAGTTGATCGATGGCGTGGGCAGCAGCCTGGCGCGCAGCCTCGACGAGATCGCCAGCGGCCTGGCGGCGCGCTCGCCGGTGGCCATCCACAGCGACGCGGAGGAGGCCCTGGCCCAGCAACTGGAGCAGATGCCCGAAGAGCTGGACGAGCACCAGCGCCTGGTGCAGTCGCAACTGGCGTTGATCTGCAGGCAATTGGGACCGCTGCGCACGCTGGCGGCGCATTTGATCAAGGACAGCGAGCCGGCCTGAGGTGCCGGCGCGTCAGAAGCCGTACTGGCGCATGATCCGCGCGTAGCTGCCATCGGCCTTCATCGCCTGGATCGCGCGGTCGAAACCCTGGACGATCTGGTCATGCTGCGGGTTCTTCAGGCTGACCAGTATGTGCAGGCTGTTCTCGCCCAGGGGCTGGGCGACGAAGTCCACCTGCCCGCGCACCTCGGGCGGCTCGTGTTGCAGCAGGTAGCGCGCCACCAGTTCGTCTTCCACCGCCAGGTCGACCCGGCCGGCAGCCAGCATGCGGATGGCCGACGAGAAGCTGCGCACCGGCACCTTGTCGAGTCGGCTGTCGCTGTCGAAGGCCGGGGAATAGGCATAGTCACGCACCACGGCGATGCTGTAGGGGTACAGGTCGGCCAACTGGGTGAAGCTGAAGGGTCGATCCTTGCGCCCGAGCAGGCGGATGCGGTTGCTCAGGTAAGGGCTGGAGAATTCACCGAGTTGGGTACGCGATTCGGTGTACCAGGCGTTGATCAGCACGTCGTAGCGGCCCTCGCCCACGCCCATCAGCGCCCTGGCCCACGGCACTTCCTCGAATTCGCTGGCATACCCGGCGCGCGCCAGCGCCGCGCTGACCAGACCGGTCGCCAGGCCGCCGCCGGGCAAGCTGCTGTCGGAGAACGGCGGCCATTTATCGGCCACCAGGCGCAACGTCGGCTGGGCCACGGCAGGTGCCATCGCCAACACCGCGATCAACCCCACAACGCCAAGCAGTGAGCGCATGCACAGTACCTCTCGCGGTCTGGAGGGATCGCAGCCGATGGCTCGAGGGTACACAAAGCCGACCGCCGACGGCAGCAGGCAATAATGTCATTTAGCCTCTATTTTGGCCGAATCGCTGAGCGGCGCTGGCGCTGCGCGACGGCGAACGCTGCTCGCGCCTCAGGGATAGCCCAGCACCTGACGGATGTGCGCCAGATGGGCTTCGATCCACTGTTTGTCGATCGCCCCCCAGTCGCGGATGCGGTACTGCCCGGCATGGTTGCGCGCGCCGCTTAGCTGCTCGAATTCACAGACGATGTCCAGGTCGGCCAGGGCGGTGAGGGTGTCCTGCGCGGTGCGCCGGGGCATGCCGGTGGCCTCCATCAGTGCCGGCACGCTGGTCGCGGTCTGGCTGTCGATCAGCCAGGCGACGTACAGCCGGCGGTAGAAACTGCTCTTGGTCTTGCTTACGTCCATGCTCGGGAGCCTCAGGCGATACCCGGCAGTTCACGCCAGGTCAGGTAGACACGCAGGTCGAATTCCAGCTGATGGTAGTCCGGCTCCATGTGCTGGCACAGTTGGTAGAACGCCTTGCTGTGGTCGCGCTCGCGCAGGTGGGCCAGTTCGTGGACCACGATCATGCGCAAGAACTGCGGCGCTGCGTCCTTGAACAGCGACGCAATGCGGATTTCCTTCTTGGCCTTGAGCTTGCCGCCCTGCACCCGGGTCACCGCGGTGTTCAGCCCCAGGGCGCGGTGGGTGAGGTCCAGGCGATTGTCATAGAGCACCTTGTCCAGCGGCGGCGCGCTGCGCAGGAACTGCTGGCGCAGGTCCTGGGCGTAGAGGTACAGCGCCTTGTCGTTCTGCACGTCGTGGCGCTGCGCATAGCGCTGCTGCAGGTAGTCGCCCAGGCGATCGCGGGCGATCAGTTGGCGGACCTGTTCCTGCAGATGCGGCGGGTAGGCTTGCAAGTAGCGTAGGGGCGTCATGGCCGGGGAGTTTACCCAATCGCCGCGTCCCTGTGTGCGTGCTGCCAGCGCTCGGCGCCATTGTTGGCTACGATGATCCCTTCATCCCCGCTCGAAGCACTGACCATGCCCAAAGCCAGTAAAGTCATCGACCCCTCCTACGAACTGATGGACGACCATGAAGGCCACTCGCTGATCTACCGCCAGCATGGCTTTCCCAGCCCGCTGGTGCGCTGGCATTTCCACAAGGAATACGAGCTGCACCTGATCGTCGCCAGCGCCGGCAAGGTGTTCATCGGCGACTACATCGGCAACTTCGCGCCCGGCACCCTGTTCCTCACCGGCCCCAACCTGCCGCACAACTGGATCAGCCAGGTGACTGCCGACGAGGTGGTGGACACCCGCGACATGCTGGTCAATTTCACCGAAGAGGTGCTCGAACACGGCAGCCAGGTGTTCTCCGAGCTGAACCAGTTGGCGCCCCTGCTGGCCCGCGCCAGCTACGGCATCGAGTTCCGCGACCCGGTGCTGATCGACCAGAGCCGGCTGTTGCTGCAATGCATCGCCGACAGCCGGGGCATGGCCCGCCTGGGATACTTTTTTATCCTCATGGAAAAACTCGCGGCCTGCGACGACTACCAACTGCTGTCCACCGTCACCTCCTCGCACCTGGCCGACGAGCACAACGTCGACCGCATCAACCGGGCCGTGGACTACATCTTCGAGCACTACGCCCAGGACCTCACGCAACGCGAAGTGGCCGAGCACCTGGGCATGACCACCACCTACTTCTCGCGCTTCTTCAAGCAGGCCGCAGGCCGGGGGTTCGTCGAGTTCGTCAACCGCCTGCGGGTCAGCAAGTCCTGCGAACTGCTGGCGCGCAGCGAGCTGCCGGTGACCGAGGTGTGCTTCGAGTCGGGCTTCAGCAACCTGTCCAATTTCAATCGGCGCTTCCAGCAGCTCAAGGGCATGACCCCCTCCGGCTACCGCAGCCTGGTGACCCAGCGCCTGACCGAGCAAAACCGCGCCTGAGCCTGAGCGCGAGCTGTTTGGCAGCACACCACGCGCCAATGACGCACAGCAAAAAAGTATCGGTCAGGGTGCAGGCCAGGCTTTGTCGCTGAATCCCGTCACAGGTGTAATCGGTGGCGAGCATGACAAAAACAATAATGTCTCCTGCGCCGTCCTGCGGTCCGGGAGGGGAGTTCACCGCATGAACGACTCGATCAAGGCCTGCCTGGCCGTCGCCTGCCTCGGCCTGATGCCACTGGCCCAGGCCGCTGAAACCCTGACCATCGCCACCGTCAACAACAGCGACATGATCCGCATGCAGCGTCTGTCCAAGGTGTTCGAACAGCAGCACCCGGACATCGCGCTGAAGTGGGTGGTGCTCGAAGAAAACGTGCTGCGCCAGCGGCTGACCACCGACATCGCTACCCAGGGCGGGCAGTTCGACGTGCTCACCATCGGCATGTACGAAGCCGCGTTGTGGGGCGCCAAGGGCTGGCTGGAGCCGATGCAGGACCTGCCGGACGACTACCATCTCGATGACGTCTTCCCCTCGGTGCGCGACGGCCTTTCGGTCAAGGGCACGCTCTACGCCCTGCCCTTCTACGCCGAAGCCTCGATCACCTACTACCGCAAGGATCTGTTCCAGCAGGCCGGCCTGAGCATGCCCGAGCAGCCGACCTGGACCCAACTGGGCGAGTTCGCCGCCAAGCTCAACAAGCCCCAGGACGGCCAGTACGGTATCTGCCTGCGCGGCAAGGCCGGCTGGGGCGAGAACATGGCCCTGATCGGCACGCTGGCCAATGCCTTCGGCGCACGTTGGTTCAACGAACGATGGCAGCCGGAGTTCACCGGCAGCGAATGGACCCAAGCGCTGAACTTCTACGTCGACACGATGAAGCACTACGGGCCGCCCGGCGCGTCGAGCAACGGCTTCAATGAGAACCTGGCGCTGTTCAACAGCGGCAAGTGCGCGATGTGGGTCGATGCCAGCGTCGCCGGCTCGTTCGTCACCGACAAATCCCAGAGCAAGGTGGCCGATGTCACCGGCTTCACCTTCGCCCCCAAGCAAGTCACCGACAAAGGCGCGAGCTGGCTGTACTCCTGGGCCCTGGCGATCCCCACCAGCTCCAAGTCCAAGGACGCGGCGAAGGCCTTCAGCACCTGGGCCACTTCACAGGCCTACGCCCAACTGGTGGCCGACAAGGACGGTGTGGCCAACGTGCCACCCGGCACCCGCGCCTCCACCTACAGCGAGGCGTACTTGCAGGCTGCGCCGTTCGCCAAGGTGACCCTGGAGTCGCTCAAGCGGGTGGACCCCAACAACCCCACCCTCAAGCCGGTGCCCTATGTGGGCATCCAGTTGGTGACCATCCCTGAGTTCCAGGCCATCGGCACCCAGGTCGGCAAGTTGTTCGCCGCTGCCCTGACCGGGCAGATGAAGCCCGAGCAGGCACTGGCCGCCGCCCAGGCCTCCACCGAACGCGAGATGAAACGCGCCGGCTACCCCAAGTAGTCCGAACGGATCCGTCGGCGCGCCCGCCAGGGCGCGTCGACGCTCGCCCGCCCTGCCTGCCGCCTGAGGAATCGTGATGAAGACGTCGGCCCTGGACACCCCGACCCTGGCCCCCGAGCGCCGGGGCAAACGCCGCATCGGCCCCGGCTGGTTCCTGGTCAGCCCCTCGGTAGCGCTGTTGCTGCTGTGGATGATCGTGCCCCTGGGCATGACCCTGTACTTTTCGCTGATCCGCTACAACCTGCTGTACCCCGGCGAAAACGACTTCGTCGGCCTGGAGAACTTCAGCTTCTTCGTCACCGACGCGGGCTTTCTGCCCGGTGCGCTCAACACCCTGACCCTGGTGGGCAGCGTGCTGGCGATCAGCATCGTCTTCGGCGTGCTCATCGCCGCGCTGCTGGAGGCTGGGGAGTTCTGGGGCCGCGGCGTGGTGCGGGTGCTGTTGATCTCGCCGTTCTTCATCATGCCCACGGTCAGTGCGCTGCTGTGGAAGAACCTGATCCTGCACCCGGTGTCCGGCATTCTCGCCGCGCTCTGGCGCCTGTTCGGCGCGCAGCCGGTGGACTGGCTGGCGCATTACCCGTTGCTGTCGATCATCCTGATCGTGTCGTGGCAGTGGCTGCCGTTCGCCATCCTGATCCTGATGACCGCCATGCAGTCGCTGGACCAGGAACAGAAGGAAGCTGCACGCCTGGACGGCGCCGGCCCGCTGGCGATCTTCTGGCACCTGACCCTGCCGCACCTGGCACGGCCCATCGCCGTGGTGCTGATGATCGAGACCATCTTCCTGCTGTCGGTGTTCGCCGAGATCTTCACCACCACCAGCGGCGGACCGGGCTACGAGTCCACCAACCTGGCCTACCTGATCTACAACCAGGCGCTGCTGCAGTTCGACGTCGGCATGGCGTCGGCCGGTGGCCTGATCGCCGTGCTGATCGCCAACGTCGCTGCCATCGTGCTGGTGCGCATGATCGGCAAGAACCTCACCGAGCGCAGCTGAGGAGCCCGCCATGCTGACACTCAAGCAAACCCGCCGCCTGCGCGACGCGCTGCTCGGCCTGCTGTGCTGGGGCATCGCCCTGGTGATCTTCTTCCCGATCTTCTGGATGCTGCTGACCAGCTTCAAGACCGAACTGGACGCCTTCGCCACGCCGCCGCAGTTCACCTTCCAGCCGACGCTGGAGAACTACCTGCACATCAACGAGCGCAGCGACTACTTCGCCTATGCCTGGAACTCCGTACTGATCTCGGCCACGGCGACACTGCTGTGCATGCTGATCGCAGTGCCGGCCGCCTATTCCATGGCTTTCTTCGAGTCGCGCCACACCAAGCGCACCTTGCTGTGGATGCTTTCGACCAAGATGCTGCCGCCGGTGGGCGTGCTGATGCCCATCTACCTGCTGGCCAAGCAGTTCGGCCTGCTCGACTCGCGCCTGGCGCTGATCATCGTCTACACCCTGATCAACCTGCCGATCGTGGTGTGGATGATCTACACCTACTTCAAGGACATCCCCGTGGACATCCTCGAGGCGGCGCGCCTGGACGGGGCCGGCACCTGGCAGGAGATCGTCCGCGTGCTGCTGCCAATCGCCCGCGGCGGCCTGGCCTCCACGGTACTGCTGTCACTCATCCTGTGCTGGAACGAGGCGTTCTGGTCGCTCAACCTCACCTCGTCGGCCGCTGCTCCGCTCACCGCGCTGGTAGCGTCCTATTCCAGCCCCGAAGGCCTGTTCTGGGCCAAGCTCTCGGCCGTCTCCACCCTGGCCTGCGCGCCGATCCTGATCTTCGGCTGGATCAGCCAGAAGCAACTGGTGCGCGGGCTTTCGTTCGGAGCGGTGAAATGAAACGGCTCAGTGCCGCTGCTGCGCAGCCCAATCCCCAATCGAACCCCTGCCGCCACGGAGCGCACTCGACATGGCTGATCTGAAGATCCGTAACCTGCACAAAGGCTTCGATGGCCACGCCATCATCAAAGGCATCGACCTGGACGTTCACGACCGCGAGTTCGTGGTGTTCGTCGGCCCGTCGGGCTGCGGCAAGTCGACCCTGCTGCGCCTGATCGCCGGCTTGGAAGAGGTCAGCAGCGGCACCGTTGCGCTCGATGGCCGCGACATCACCGACACCGCCCCGGCCAAGCGCGACCTGGCCATGGTGTTCCAGACCTACGCCCTGTACCCGCACATGACCGTGCGCAAGAACCTGTCGTTCGCCCTGGACCTGGCCGGGGTGGCCAAGGCCGAGGTCAGCCGCAAGGTCGAGGACGCCGCGCGCATCCTCGAACTGCAACCGCTGCTTGAACGCAAGCCGCGCCAGCTCTCCGGCGGCCAACGCCAGCGCGTGGCCATCGGCCGGGCGATCGTGCGCAACCCGAAGATCTTCCTGTTCGACGAGCCGCTGTCCAACCTCGATGCCGCCCTGCGCGTGCAGATGCGCCTGGAACTGTCGCGCCTGCACAAGGAATTGGCCGCAACCATGATCTACGTGACCCACGATCAGGTCGAAGCCATGACCCTGGCCGACAAGGTGGTGGTGCTCAACGGCGGCCGCGTCGAGCAGGTCGGCTCACCGCTGGAGCTCTACCGCCACCCGGCCAACCTGTTCGTCGCAGGCTTTCTCGGCACGCCGAAGATGGGCTTTCTGCGCGGCCACCTGAGCCGCAATCATGGCGAGCGCTGCGAAGTGGCGCTGGAGTGCGGGACGCGCCTGGACGTGCCGCTGAGCGCCGGCGAGCTGGCCACCGGCAGTCCGCTGACCCTGGGCATTCGCCCCGAACACCTGAACATCGCCAGCCCCGGTGAGCCCGGCGCCCTGCAGGTGATCGCCGATGTCAGCGAGCGGCTGGGCAGCGACAGTTACTGCCACGTGCGCAGCGCCTGCGGAGAAATGCTCACGGTACGGGTGCGCGGCGACTTCGCGCCGACCTTCGGCGAGCCGCTGCACCTGCACCTCGATCCCCAGCACTGCCACCTGTTCGACAGCCAGGGCCAGGCGCTGAGCAAACCCCTGCAAGTGGCCGCCTGAAGGAACTCCCGATGAAACTCGACCCGCGTACGCTCGACCAACTGCCAACCACCGTCGCCCGCCCGACCTACGACCCCGCGCAACTGCGCCAGGGCATCGTGCACATCGGTGTCGGTGGATTCCACCGCGCCCACCAAGCGGCCTACACCGACGCCCTGATGAACCTCGGCGAAGCCCACGACTGGGCGATCTGCGGCGCCGGCCTGCGCAGCGAAGACCGCGCCATGCGCGATGCCCTGGCCAGCCAGGGCCACCTGTACACCCTGTTCGAGCTGGGCGATGGAGCCGATACCGAGGTCCGCGTGATTGGCGCGATCAACGGCATGCTGCTGGCCGAGGACGATGCCCCGGCGCTGCTCGACACTTTGGCCGACCCGGCCATCCGTATCGTCTCGCTGACCATCACCGAAGGCGGCTACTGCATCGACGACAGCACCGGCGAGTTCCTCGACCAGTTGCCCGCGATCCAGCACGACCTGGCCAGCCCCGAGCAACCGCGCAGCGTGTTCGGTTTCCTCTGCCAGGCGCTGCGACGCCGACGCGAGGCGGGCAACGCGGCATTCACAGTGATGTCCTGCGACAACCTTCCGCACAACGGCGAAGTGGCGCGCAAGGCCCTGCTGGCCTTCGCCCGCTTGCTCGACGCCGACCTGGCCGAGTGGATCGCCCGCCACGTCAGCTTCCCCAACGCCATGGTCGATCGCATCACGCCCATGACCAGCGCCGCCCACCGCGAGCAACTGGCCAAGCGGCACGGCATCGAGGACGCCTGGCCGGTGGTCTGCGAGCCCTTCCTGCAATGGGTGCTGGAAGACCAGTTCGTCAGTGGCCGACCGGCCTGGGAAAAGGTCGGCGTGCAGTTCACCGACGACGTCACGCCCTACGAGGAGATGAAGATCAAGCTGCTCAACGGCAGCCACCTGGCCCTCACCTACCTGGGCTTTCTGCAGGGCTACCGCTTCGTCCACGAAACCCTGGCCGACCCACTCCTGCGCCGCTACATGCGCACCTTCATGGACCTGGATGTGACGCCACAGCTGGCACCCGTGCCGGGCATCGAACTGGCGCACTACAAGGAAGCACTGATCGAGCGCTTCGCCAACCGCGCCATCGCCGACCAGCTCGAGCGCGTGTGCTCGGACGGCTCGTCGAAATTCCCCAAGTTCATCGTGCCCACCGCCAACCGCCTGATCGCCGACGGCCGGCCGCTGGAACGCGTGGCGCTGGTGGTCGCGGCCTGGGCGCTGTACCTGGGCGGCGTGGACGAACAGGGCAACCACTACGCTATCCCCGACCCTCGCGCCGCCCAGTGCCAGGCCCGCGTGGTACAGCGCGACGGACTGGCTGCACGGGTGTTGGGCGACGAGACCCTCTTCGGCACGGCCATCCCGGCGTCACGCGAATTCGTCGTCGCCTTCGAGCGTCTGTATGACAGCTTGCGCGAGGTCGGCGTCAGCGAAACCCTGCGCCGGGTACTGGGCGACTGACACGGAGCGCGACAATGGACGGACTATTTCTCGGTATCGACTGCGGCACCCAGGGCACCAAGGCCCTGGTACTCGACGCCGGTAGCGGTGCGGTGCTGGGCCTGGGCAGCGCCGCGCATGCCCCGCCCGAGGGCGAGCAGGGTCGCCGCGAGCAGGACCCGGCGGACTGGCTGCGGGCCTTGCGCACGGCCGTGGCCGAGGCCTTGGCCTGCGCTGGTGTGTCCGGCTCGGCCATTCGCGCGCTGGCCGTCTCCGGCCAGCAGCACGGCCTGGTCATGCTCGATGGCCAGGGCCAGGTGCTGCGCCCCGCCAAGCTGTGGTGCGACACCGAGAGCAGCGCCGAGAACGAGGATCTGCTGGCGGCGCTGGGCGGACCGGCCGGCTCGCTGGAGCGACTCGGACTGGTGATCGCGCCGGGCTACACGCTGTCCAAGCTGCTGTGGAGCAAGCGTCACCACCCCGAGCTGTTCGCCCGCGCCGAACACCTGCTGCTGCCCCACGACTTCCTCAATCACTGGCTCACCGGCCGCGCCTGCACCGAGCCGGGCGATGCGTCCGGCACCGGCTATTACGATGTGCGCCAACGCGCCTGGGCCACCGATGTACTGGAGTTGGTCGAACCCGGCACGCGCCTGGCGGCGGCGCTCCCGCAACTGCTGGCGTCGGGTGACTGCATCGGCACGTTGCAGACAGCAGCGGCCCAGGCGCTTGGGCTCGACGCCAGCACCTGGGTGGCCAGCGGCGGCGGCGACAACATGCTCGGCGCCCTCGGCACGGGCAATATCCGCCCCGGCCTCATCACCTTGAGCCTGGGCACCTCCGGTACCCTCGCCGCGCACACCGACCTGGCGCAGATCAGTCCCCAGGCCGAAGTCGCCACCTTCTGCGGGTCTTCCGGCGGCTGGCTGCCGCTGATCTGCAGCATGAACCTGACCGGTGCCTGCGCGCTGATTCAAGACCTGCTGCAACTGGACCTGCAGCAATTCGGCGAACTGGCTGGCCAGGCGCCAATCGGTGCCGGCGGACTGCTGATGCTGCCGTTCTTCGATGGCGAGCGGGTGCCGGCGCTGCCCGACGCCAGCGCCAGCCTGCTGGGCATGACCAGCGCCAACCTCACCCGCGCCAACCTGTGCCGGGCGGTGCTGGAGGGCACGTGCTTCAGCCTGCGCTACGGGCTCGACCTGCTGCGCGAGGTCGGCCTGCTGGGCCAGGAAATTCGCCTGGTCGGCGGTGCGGCGAAGAGCCCGCTGTGGCGCCAGACCCTCGCCGACCTGCTCGGCGTGCCGCTGGTTTGCCCGCGCCAGACCGAAGCCGCAGCGCTCGGTGCGGCGATTCAGGCGGCCTGGAGCCTGGGGCGTCAACTGGGCAGCGGGGACGACCTGCCGACGCTGGTCGAGCGCTGCGTAGCGCTCGACCCCAGCACCCGGACCGAGCCACAGCCCGCGCAACAGGCGGCTTTCGAGACCGCCTACCAACGTTATCGGGCGCACCTGCCGACGCGCTGAGCGCGGCCCGCGTTCATGTTTGCTCGGAGACCTTCATGTATCTGGTTTGTGGCGAAGCGCTGTTCGATGTGTTCAGCCAGGCGGACAACCCCCGCAGCAGTGAGCTGGATTTCAAGGCGATTGCCGGCGGCTCGCCGTTCAACGTCGCGGTCGGCCTGCGCCGCCTCGGCGCGGAGTCGGCATTGTTCGGCGGCCTGTCCAGCGACTACCTGGGCGCGCGACTGCGTCGGGTGCTGCAACAGGAACAGGTCGATTGCAGCCATCTGGTCGTCAGCGAGGCGCCCACCACACTGGCCATGGTCGGCTTGAATGCCGATGGCTCAGCACAGTACCAGTTCCGTGGCGACGGCTGCGCCGACCGTCAGGTACGCCTGGAGCACCTCCCTGTGCTGGATCCTCAGGTACGCGGCATTCATGTGGGTTCCTACACCTTGGTGGTGCAGCCGGTGGCGGACAGCTTGCTGGCGCTGGTGCAGCGTGAAAGCGAGCGCCGGCTGATCAGCCTCGACCCCAACGTGCGCCTGAACACGCAGCCCGACGTGGCGCTGTGGCGCCGCCAGGTCGAGGCATTCGCCGCGCATGCCCACCTGATCAAGGCCAGCGAGGAAGACCTGACCCTGCTCTACCCGCAGCGCGATCCCGCCGAGGTTGCACGGGGCTGGCTCAACCCGCGCTGTCGGCTGGTGTTCGTCACCCACGGGGCGAACGGCGCCAGCGCGCACACGGCGCAGGGCTCATGGACGCGCCCGGCGGACACCTCGCGGCCCTTGCGCGACACCGTCGGCGCGGGCGATACCTTTCAGGCGGCAGTGTTGAGCGGTCTGGCCACGCTGAACGCGGACAGTCCACAGGCACTGGCGGCGCTAACGCGCGAAGCGATCGACGACCTCCTCGAATTCGCCATTCGCGCGGCGGCCATCACCTGTTCGCGGGTGGGGCCGGATCTGCCATTTGCCCGGGAGCTTTAATCAAAGGTTACGCCATCAGCTACGTTCGCGTCGCAATGACTGCCAGCGTGCATATCGACCTCTGCGCTCTGAATGCGGTTTGTAAGCGCTCCACCGCCACGGCGCCGTGTGCCAAGGCGCTGGAACTTCCCAACCACCCTTGTAGAAATGAATCTGCCCCGCTAGCGCCGCTCTGTTACGAAACGCATAGCGCAACTCGCTGGCTGTAATGGACCATCCGAATTCACCTCTTTTATTGATAACGGCCGATTCACTCAGGTCGTCAAGGACAAAGTGGATCTTAGGTCCTGCCTGATTGGCTGCCATTTGAAGACCCAGTTTGGATCCCCGCTTCCAAAGTAACAACGGGCCGATATCATCCTGTATCCAATAGTGAAATCTACTGGCTCCCCACTGCGTGGCTACGCTCTCGTAGATGCTTGGAATATTAAACTTCGGATTCTTTTCGCCCGCCGTAAGATAGCTGTCCCAATGCACATAGGTCCCAAACGTCTCCCGAGCGACCGCGAAACTTCGAGTGCCCGGAGCTGCCGCCTTTAGTAGTTGGTGTGGTGAAGCGTTCTCTGGCAGTTTGAACTTTACCAAGGCTTCAATGCGCACGGCTTTAGCGATGGCTATGTTGTAGTGATCAATGGTCAACGCAGCGTCATCCTCCAACTCTCGATACCCCTCTATCGCGACCCTCAGATAGTTATGACGGGGATCGCACAATCCATAAACGAGATCACCTCGCCCTCGATCGAGATTCATGCTCGTCGCGAGCAAGCCTGCGGCATCGAAATATGTTACGGGGCTATTTCGCACCATGGCGTATAGATTGGCCCCATCGACGACCCCTGCCGGATCCGCACTCA
Source organism: Pseudomonas sp. SC11 (assembly GCF_047039205.1). Classification (NCBI taxonomy): domain Bacteria; kingdom Pseudomonadati; phylum Pseudomonadota; class Gammaproteobacteria; order Pseudomonadales; family Pseudomonadaceae; genus Pseudomonas; species Pseudomonas sp. SC11. The sequence goes on from NZ_CP178183.1 coordinate 4,992,798, forward strand.
GCCAACGCCCCGTCCAGGGTTGATAATACCGATAGCCGTAGTAATACAGCCCCCCCGCGTCCCGCTCTCGCCCGGAATACCGAACCGCTTTATTGGTTGCTTTGATCTGATGACGCGCGGCCAAACTGGCCGTTCCACCAAACGGGTAAAACGCTTCACGGCTTATGACCTCACCCACGGCATCGAGCTCCAACCCGACACTGCCGATCACGTCGTTATAGCCATAGCGAATGTCGTCGCTATCGACACGCTCCGGCACTTGCGACAGGCCACGCACGGCCCGTGCCTGAGCGTTACCTGCCTTGCCCATCACCACAACGTGCACACGCTCCTTAACATCACCGGCGGCACACTCAAGATGCAACTCCACGCCCGGGAGGTAAACCACGTGATGTTGCTTCAGCGAACGCCCCTGCCGCTGTCCGCAGACCTTGAGCACACGCTGCCCGCCTGCGTCATAGCGATAGTGCTCCACGCCCTCTCCTGACACTTGCTGCAACTCGCCACGCGCCGTCCAGACCACCGCCTGTCCCGGCAGCAACGCCCGTTGTTCGCCCCCGGCAGTGAACAGCGCTTGCACGCCCTCCGGCTCCTCGCACAGCACATCCCACACACCGCGGTTGCTGCGAGGACTCACGGTGATTGCCGTCACATAATGATTGTTGGTCGCTGGCGCGCTGTGCTGGATGCGGATCAGGTTGCCCGCGCTGTCGTAGGTAAAACGCCGCGTATATCGCGTGTAGAGCGAGTCATCCACCGGCAGCGGTACCAGCGCCTCAGGCAACAGATTGCCTTCTCGCCCGACATTGACCATCTCCCGACCGCTGGCGAAGACCAGTTGGTAGAAGCTGTCGTAGCGGTACTCGTACTCGGCGGCGACGCGCTGGTTGCGCCAGAACCGGGTCGGTTCGGCGTCGTTGTTCGTCCCGATCACGTTGCCGACAGGATCATAGCGATAGTGCAGCGCTTGCACACGTCGAGGCAGCACCGCTTGGCGGCTGGTCTGAACGCACGCCAACCAAGAGGTCCTGGGCTGGTAACGATAAACCGTCACCGCGCCATTACCATGGGCCTCGCGCAGCTTGCGGCCCTGCGCCGAGTAGTCCACGGACACTACGATGGCGCGCTCAGGCTTGCTCTCGAGCGTCAGCCAAGTAGCGTTAAGCGCGCCCGCCACATCGTACGCCATGCGCTGCCGATGCCCGGCACAATCGAGCGACCACAGCGGCCTGCCCGTGGCGTCGCTGCCGCTGCATGTGCGGTAGGCATCGGTGTCCAGCAGATGGTCCCAATCCTGAGCTGAATCGCCGCGCCAGTCGGCGTGGACATCAACGTCGTCGGCCTCGCGCAACAACTGCCGTGACACACAGGTCGGCGTCCCCACCAGAGCCTTGCCTTGCGTGATGAGCCGCCCGGCAGGGTCGTAGTGACTCACCAGATCGCCCGACAGATTACGGTCTTTGTCCGCAGCGGCGTGCCCGGCATAGCACAAGCGTTCGCTGACCCGCGCTGGCGCTCCGACCACCTGCTCGCTGACGCTCAGTAGCCGACCTGCCAGCGTCGGCGGCTCATAGTCCCGGCGGTGCATCACCGCTTGCGTGAAATCGTCCTGATCGGCCGTGCCGACGCCCACCTGATTGACTGCGAACAGCGCACGTCCGGCGCAGTCGTCAAGCGTTAGCCGAGTACCGGCATCGGCACTCTGCACCCGCAGGGTCTGCCGAGCCAACCCCTGCCGATACAGGAAATTGGCCCGACCGGCAGCATGCAAACGCGGATCAGCCATCTGGCTCGGCAAGCCCGATGGGCCGTAACCGTGACGCGCAATACGGATCTCGGCGGCGGCTGTCAGCGCCTCGCGCCGGTAATACTCGATCTGACGCACGGGCAGACGACGATTGTCGTATACCTTGACAGAAGGTGTGTGATGGAACAGTTCGCCGCCCATGCCCTGCTTCCTGTATTTGGCGTGTCGTCGGCCACACAGTCAACCGCGCCACAGGGCACGACAACTAGCAGTTTTGTCAGTTCGTGGGCGACGGTAAGCACGTCGACGGCCAGGCATACACCGACGAGAACCCCTGGGCGTCGGCAGCCATCATCGGCCGTGCCACCAGAAAACCCTGGACGTAGGCGCAGCCGTTGTCGCGCAGCCACTGCGCCTGCGCCGTCGTTTCCACACCTTCGGCGATCACGGTGATGGTGTAATCGGCGCACAGGGCAATGACACTGCGCACCAACGCCGCATCGGCCAGCGACTCGGGCAAGCGCGCGACCAGGTGGCGATCGAGCTTGAGGGTGTCGATGGGCAAGTCGCGCAACATGCGCAGCGAACAGTCACCAGCGCCGAAGTCATCCAGCGCCACGCGCACCCCCAACTCGCGCAGGCGCTTGATCTGCTTTGCCGCGGCGTCGATGTCGTACATCAGCGAGGTTTCCGCCACCTCCACTTCCAACTGCGCCGGCGCCAGCCCGTGTTCCTCGATGGCCCGGCGCAATTCGTCGACCAGGTTCGGTTGGGTGAACTGGGCGCGGCTCAAGCTGATGCCCAGCACCAGATCGTCGGCGAACACGTGTTGCCAGTCCCGGCGCTGGGCAGCGCCCTTGCCGTAGATCCAACTGGCCAGGCGATGGATCAGGTGCGCCTCCTCCAGCAGTGGGATGAACAGCCCCGGCGGCACGTCGCCGACACTGGGGTGCTGCCAGCGCAACAAGGCTTCGAAGCCACGCAGATGTCCATCGGCGAAGCCGACCTGGGGCTGGTAGACCAAGGTGAAATCCTGATGATTGATGGCGGTGCGCACGCTGTCTTCGAGCATCAACCGCGAGCGGGCCCGGCCATTGAGCTCCTGGGCGTAGAAGCGGTACTGCTGGCGACCGGCGCGCTTGGCTGCGTACATCGCCGTGTCGCCTGCGCGCAGCAGGCCTTCGACGGTGGCGCCGCAGTCGGGGTAGGTGGCAATGCCGATGCTGATGCCCAGGCACACGTCCTGGCCGTCAACCTGCGGACAACTGGACATGCGTTCGATCAGCGCCTCGGCATAGCGACCTGCCTGTTCCGGATAGGGCAAGCCGTCGAACAACGCGGTGAACTCGTCACCGCCCATGCGCCCGAGCAGCGCCTGGGCACCCAGACAGTCCCTGAGCTGTTCGGCGACCCAGCGCAGTACACGGTCGCCCGCCTCGTGCCCAAACGTGTCGTTGATCTGCTTGAAGCCGTCGAGGTCCATGTACATCAGCGCCTGGACCTTGTCTGCGCGCTCGTTGCGCACCAGCGCAGCTTCGGCGGTCTGATAGAAACCGCGCCGGTTGAGCAGGCCGGTCAGGGGATCGGTCACCGCCTGATGCTCCAGTTGCTGGTGCAGGCTGTTCACCACCGACATATCCAGCACCGTCACCACCATGGCCTTCTGCTCGACCGACAATGGCGCACAGGACAGCGCTACCGGTATCAGCGAACCGGCTGGGGTACGCAACTGGGCATCGTGGACCCGGAAGATCTCCCGGCTCAGGTAGGCATGGTAGAAGTCCGAGTCGCGCCACAGCGCAGCACTGGGCAACTGGATCAGGTCCAGCACATGGGCACCGCGCAAGCGCGCCACCGGCACCTGGAGCAGCCGCGAAATGGCCGGGTTGGCGAAGCCGATGATGCCGCAGTCATCCACCACCACGATGCCCTCGGCAGCATTTTCCAGCACCGATGTGCTGAACGCATGCGCTGCCTCCAGTGCCTGGCTCAAGCGTTGCAGCGCGCGCTGGTTGCGCTGCTGCTCCAGAATGGCCTGTACCTTGGGCTTGAGAATCTGCGGGTCGAACGGTTTGAACAGATAGTCCACCGCCCCGCTGGCGTAGCCTTTGAGCACAGCGGCCTGGCTCTGCTCGTTGGCGGTGAGGAAGATGATCGGCGTGAGGCGCGTGCGCTGACTGCCGCGCATCAGCCGAGCGACTTCGAAACCGTCCATGCCGGGCATCTGCACGTCCAGCAGGACGAGGTCCACCTCGTGTTCCAACAGTGCGCTCAGGGCTTCCCTGCCTGAGCTTGCGGTGATCACCTGCCAATCCTGGCCGGCCAGCAAGGCGCGCATGGTGATCAGATTTTCCGGGTAGTCATCGACTACCAGCAGCACGGAGCTGCCTTGCGGTGCCGCGTATTGAGCTCCATCCATGCCACTTCTCTTCGCGAACGTCTTTGTCTTGTAGTTGGATCCGATGTCGACTCGGCAGCGGAGTTCACTGTCAGCGATGCAATCAGTTCGCTATCAATGAATTAAATCAGAATAGCCGATCAACGGAGCCCTGCAGGGCCGATGGAATGGGCCTTACGAGGGTATCGGGCGGTGGCGGCTATCCAGATGAAGGGGCACGCGCGACAGGCAAAAAAACGCCCCTGACCAAACACAGCAGGTCAGGGGCGATGCGCAGATACGCCAGACGGTTCGTTGAAAATCAAAAATCAGCCGAATGCTTCACCCAAGCGCTGTTGACGAGGCTGCAGGTGGGCGAACGATCGCGCCAGACGCTGCAGCATGTCGTCGATATTGCCGCGACTGACATCCAGTGCCGGGGAAAAGCGCACGACGTCAGGTTTCACCGCAGCGAGCAGCAAGCCTTCGCCCAAGGCGGCCTCGACCAGTGCCTGGGCCTGGGCTTCACGCAGGTGCAGCGCCCACAGCAAGCCCCGGCCACGCACCTCGCCGTGGCTGTAGCGCCGCGCCACTCGGCTCAGGCCATCGCGCAGGTGACGGCCGCTGTCCTGCACCTGGTCGAAAAAACCCGGCGCGAGCAGGGTATCGAGCACGGCCAGCCCGGCCGCGCTCATCAAGGCGTTATCGGCCTGCCTGATGGGCGTGGCGCACGCCTCGGTGCAAAGGGCGGTGCCGCGTGCCAGCAGGGCGGCCAGCGGCACACCGCTGCCCAGGCCACTGCCGAGAATGACGATATCGGCACGCACGCCATACGTCTGCTCGGCCAACAACGCTCCACAACGGCCGCTGCCGGTCTGCGTCTCGTCGAGGATCAGCAGGATGCCGAGTTCGCGGCAAAGCTGTTCGGCGCCGAGCAGGTAGTCTCGGGTCGCCGGAATCACGCCCGCGTCAGCCTGGAGCGGTTCGAGCATGATGGCCACGGTGCGCGAGTCGACTTGCGCGTGCAGCGCCGCCAGGTCGTTGAACGGCACCTGACTCACACCCGTCCCGCGGGTCCGGCCGGCGGTGATGATGCCTTCGGCGCCGCTGCGGTGCCGTCTGCCCCACTCACGGGCGAGCCTGAGCGCGTCTTCGCAGGCCTGGGCACTGCTGTCCAGCACCCAGGCCTGATCGCTGCCGGTGGCCTGGCACAGGCGCTGGATCAAGGCCTGCGCGGGCGCGCTGGCGAAATGACGGCCGGGATTGATCAGGGCCTGGGCCTGAGCGCCGAGCGCGTTGACCAGCACTGGCGGGCTGTGCCCCAGGCTGTTCATCGCCCCCGCCTGGTCGAAATCCAGGCAGGCATGTCCACGGTCGTCCCACAGCCAGGAACCCTGGCCGCGTACGAAGGCCCGGGCACACACGTTGGGCACTACCGCTGCAGTTTGGCCACGCTGCGCCTGGCGCGACTCGACAACGGCGAGCGTCGGGCGACGCCGCTTGAACAGGTTCATGGTGGCTCCACGGCATTCAGGCATGCAGGCAAGGCGCCTCGGTCTGGGCCGCAGGTCGTTGTTTTGCTCTGCCTATCGAAAACGAATACTCATCACCATCAAGATCAAGCCTATCGTTCACTTAATCCTGCTGATTGACGGCGCTAGACTAGGCGTCTCGGCGCGCCGGGGCCATTTCGTTTTCCCAGCTTTTTCGATAAGTGAATCTTATGGATTTTCGCCAACTGCGTTATTTCGTCGCGGTGTATGAAGAAGGCCATGTGGGCCGAGCCGCCGAGCGACTGTCGCTGTCGCAACCCGCGCTGTCGCAGCAGATCCGCCAGCTCGAGCACAGCCTCGACCTGAGCTTGTTCGAACGCAGCAACAAGCGTCTGTTGCCGACTCTGGCCGCGCACACCCTCTACAACCACGCGCTGCCGCTGCTCGACGGCCTGCAACGCGCCCAGGAGGCGATGCTCGGTTTCAAAGGGCAATCGCTGCGCACTCTGGCCATTGGCGTGCTGCAGACCGTGCGCCCGAGCCTGGTGCCCCGACTGCTGGAAAAGCTGCGCAGGGCGCAGCCGCATCTCGTGGTGCAGATCTATGAACTGTCGGGCCTGGAGATCGAGCGGCGGCTGCTCAACGGCAGCCTGGATATCGGCATCAGCTACCTGCCGCCGCGCCAGCCAGGGCTGCACGGTCAGTTGCTGTACGAAGATGAACTGCAACTGGTCATCCCCAACACCCACCCGTTGAAGGACTTCAAGAAAGTCTCGATCCGCCAGGCCGCCGAGCTGCCGCTGTTGATGCTGGGCGAAGAGTTCCAGATCCGCCAGATCTGGCAGGCGCAACTGGCCAATCTTGGGCGTCGGCCACAGGTTCAGGCGGAAATGAACAACATGGGCGGGATCCTCGACAGCCTGGCGAACACTGCGTTGGCGACCATTCTGCCTGGGCGGGCGAAGGAAGCGGCCGAAGACGAACAGGCGCTGCTGTGGAAGCCGCTGAGCGAGCCACGGGTGCCGCTGAAGGTCGGTTTGGTGTTTCGCGATGCACAACGTCAGCAGGCCTCGGTGGAGCTGCTGCGAACAGTGCTGGAGGAAGAAACTGACGCCCGACATGGCGCGATGCCGTAGGACGTGCATGGGAAATAAAAACCCCAGACGAAGGAAACCCCGCCGAAGCGGGGTTATCCAGACTGTTTCCCTGACATCCCTATCGTCCCACCATCCTGGCGGGAAATCCTCTTGTGTCCCTGTTCTGTCCTTTGCGCTTCCTGCGCTGCGTCCATGTGAGAAAGATTAACCCTGGATCCAATCTTAGGAAAGAGGCGAAAAGTCACCACGCAGCGTAGGAAAAAGCTTACAAGGCCGAGGATTCCGAGACGTCAGAGACGTCTCACATTACCCGTCCCGTCCATCAGAATTGCGCCGCATCCAGCAGGTACAGCGGCTCGCTGCCCGCCTTCACCGCCGCCACCAGCGAATCGACCCTGGGCAGCAGGCGTGCGAAATAGAAGCGTGCGGTGCCGAGCTTGGCGCCGTAGAAGGCCTCGTCGCCCTCGCCGACCTGTGCGGCGTGGGCCATCAAGGCCCACATGTAGGCGTAGGCGACATAGCCGAAGGCATGCAGGTATTCGACCGAGGCGGCGCCGATTTCGTTCGGATTGTCCTTGGCCTGCTGCAGCACCCATTCGGTCAGGCCGTCGAGCTGATCCAGGGCCACGCCCAACGGACGTGTGAATTCTCCGACATTAGCGTCGGCCGAATCGATGAACTGACGGACCTCATCGGCGAACAGCCGGTAGTAGGCGCCACCACTGGCCACCACCTTGCGCCCCATCAGGTCCAGCGCCTGGATGCCGTTGGTACCCTCGTAGATCTGGGTGATGCGCACGTCGCGCACCAGTTGCTCCTGCCCCCACTCGCGGATGTAGCCGTGACCACCGAACACCTGCTGGCCATGCACCGTGCACTCCAGCCCCAGGTCGGTGAGGAAAGCCTTGGCCACAGGCGTGAGCAGCGCGACCAGTTCCTCGCTGCGCTTGCGGGTGGCCGGGTCTTCGCTGAACTTGGCGCTGTCCAGTTGCAGGGCCACGTAGGTGGAGAACGCGCGCCCCCCTTCGTTCAGCGCTTTCATGGTCAGCAGCATGCGCCGTACGTCCGGGTGGACGATGATCGGATCCGCCACCTTGTCCTTGGCCTGCGCGCCGGTCGGTGCGCGGCTCTGCAAACGGTCACGGGCATACTCCACAGCGTTCTGGTAGGAGCGCTCGGCCGACGCCAGGCCCTGGATACCCACGCCCAGGCGTTCGTAGTTCATCATGGTGAACATCGCCGCCAGCCCTTTGTTCGGCTCACCGACGAGGTAACCCAGCGCCTGGTCGAAGTTCATCACGCAGGTGGCCGAGGCCTGGATGCCCATCTTGTGCTCGATGGAGCCGCAGTTGGCCGGGTTGCGCGCGCCGAGGCTGCCGTCTTCGTTGACCAGGAACTTGGGCACCAGAAACAGCGAGATACCCTTGGGGCCGGGCGGAGCGTCCGGCAGCTTGGCCAGCACCAGGTGAATGATGTTCTCGGTCAGGTCGTGCTCGCCGCCGGTGATGAAGATCTTGGTGCCGCTGACCTTGTAGCTGCCGTCGGCCTGAGGCTCGGCACGGGTGCGGATGATGCCCAGGTCGGTGCCGGCGTGAGGCTCGGTGAGGCACATGGAACCGGCCCAGACGCCTGCGTACATGTTCGGCAGGTAGCGCTGCTTGAGCGCCTCGCTGGCATGGGCGTTGATGGACAGGCAGGCCCCGGCGGTGAGCATCGGATACAGGCCGAACGACAGGCTCGCCGCGTTGACCATCTCCTCCACTTGGGCGGAGACGACCTTGGGCATGCCCATGCCACCGAACAGCGGGTCGCCGCCGACGCCGACCCAGCCCCCTTCGGCATAGGTGCGATAGGCCTCGATGAAGCCTGCCGGAGTGCGTACTGCACCGTTGTCCCAGTGGCAGCCTTCTTCGTCGGCGGCGCGGCTGAGCGGAGCGATGCTGCGACTGGTGACCTTGCCCGCTTCTTCCAGCACAGCCATGGCGGTGTCGAGGTCGACGACCTCCGCCAGGCCCGGTAGCCGAGCCCACAGATCGGCCACATTGAAGACTTCATTGAGTACGAAGCGCATATCGCGCAGGGGCGCTTTATAGTCGGCCATGACAACCTCTCGCTAGTAGAGTCGGAGCGGCCCGCCGGGGCCGCACACTGGGTTGCAGGCAGTGTAACCGAACAACTTTTACGAGACATAGGGTCATCAAGCGACCGAATGGTCATAGATGGTCACACCGTGCGTACAGCGCCACGCCGCACCGTCTGCCCGGTCTGCATCACGCAGTTGCGCCCCGCCGCCTTGGCGCTGTAGAGCGCCTGGTCGGCCGACTTGAGCACCTCATCGGGATTTCGATGCTCCGGCAGACGCTCGGCGACACCGATGCTGATGGTCACCGACACCGTATTACCCGCCGATCCGGCGCGCCGCTGGCGACCGGCGGTGTCGTTCTGCGGTCGGCTGTTCTGATCGCGTAGCTGGATGGCGTAGTTGGCGATCATTTCGCGTACCGCCTCCAGGTGCGGCAGGCACTCTTCGAGGGTCTGCCCGGCGAACACCAACGCGAACTCTTCACCGCCGTAACGATAGGCACGACCACCGCCGGTCACTTTCGACAGGCGGCTGGCGACCAGCCGCAGCACTTGGTCGCCGACATCGTGGCCGTGGGTGTCGTTGAATTTCTTGAAGTGATCCACATCGGTCATGGCGATCACATAGCTGCGCCCCAGGCGCTGCATGCGCTCGTTCAGCGCTCGACGCCCCGGCAGGCCGGTCAGCTCATCGCGGAATGCCATCTGATAGGCCTCATGGGACACCGCGGCGGCGATCATCAGCATCACCTGGCTGCACATGATGTTCAGGGTGAAGGGCAGGATGAAGGTCTGCGGCAACATCCAGAAAATGCCGATCAGACCGACGATCTGCGCCGCATGCAAAGGCCGTGGCTGGCGCAGGTACTGCACCACGAGCAGCACGAACACTCCGAAGAACAGCGGGTAGGCGAGTTGAATCAGGCTCATCCACTGGCCATGCAACGACGGCCAGCGAATTTCCGCCAGCCAGCCCAGCAACGCCTGCGGGTAGCTCTGCTCCAGGGCCAGGGCCACACCGCCGACCGCGAACAGCACGGCAAAGCGCGCAAGCATGTCCTGGGCCAGGTGAGTGCGTTCCTGCCAGGCGCCGAACAGGCCATACAGCCCCGGCAGCAGCAGGCACACCAGGTGAAACACCACCGCAGCATCTTCGCGCACCTGGCCGTGGTCGCGGTAGTAGTCGGTCTGGGTGTCGAGCAGAAAATAGGCGATGTACACCGTGACCATCAGGAACAGCTCGCGCTGGCGACGGTAGACCGCACAGTACGCGCCGCCGAGCAGCAGCACCATGGTCGGCAGTACGTTGAACAGGGAGGTGAAGAACACGCTCAGGTCGCGCACGTACGCGGCTGCGAGCCCGAACAGCAGCAGCAGGATCGAAGGCAGGAAGTGGCTCGGGCGGACAGCGGATAGGCGAAACACGGGCAATCTCCGACCCGGAAGGTCAATAATAGCATTGTGCCTTAATTCATCGGCCGCGCGCATGAATAGATGAATACAGGTGGGCGATTTACCGACCTTGGCGCATCTGCCAGGTTCCTCCAACTCAGACATGCAGGCATGAAAAAACCCGCATCGCTGCGGGTTTCTTCAGTGCGCTCGAACGATCAGTTGACCTTGGCGGCCAGCTCGCCTTTGGCGTAGCGCAGGTACATGGCGTCCAGGGAGATCGGTTTGATCTTCGAGGCGTTGCCTGCGGTGCCGAAGGCTTCGTAGCGGGCGATGCAGATGTCACGCATGGCCACGACGGTCTGGGCGAAGTATTTGCGTGGGTCGAACTCGGACTTGTTCTGCTCCAGGAAGCGACGGATCGCACCGGTGGAGGCCAGGCGCAGGTCGGTATCGATGTTGACCTTGCGCACACCGTGCTTGATGCCTTCGACGATTTCTTCGACCGGCACGCCGTAGGTTTCTTTGATGTCGCCGCCGAACTCGTTGATGATCGCCAGCCAGTCCTGCGGTACAGACGAAGAACCGTGCATCACCAGGTGAGTGTCGGGGATGCGCTGGTGAATGGCCTTGATGCGATCGATCGCCAGGATGTCGCCGGTCGGCGGCTTGGTGAACTTGTAGGCGCCGTGGCTGGTGCCGATGGCGATGGCCAGGGCATCGACCTGGGTCTTCTTGACGAAATCAGCGGCTTCTTCCGGGTCGGTCAGCATCTGGCTGTGGTCCAGGATGCCTTCGGCGCCAACGCCGTCTTCTTCACCGGCCTGACCGGTTTCCAGGCTGCCCAGGCAACCCAGCTCGCCTTCGACCGACACGCCGCAGGCGTGGGCGAACGCGACGGTTTGCTGGGTCACGCGCACGTTGTAGTCGTAGTCCGACGGGGTCTTGCCGTCTTCCTTGAGCGAGCCGTCCATCATCACCGAGCTGAAGCCCAGCTGGATCGAGCGCTGGCAGACGTCAGGGCTGGTGCCGTGGTCCTGGTGCATGCACACCGGGATGTGCGGGAATTCTTCGATGGCCGCCAGGATCAGGTGACGCAGGAAGGGAGCGCCGGCGTATTTGCGCGCACCGGCGGAGGCCTGGACGATGACCGGAGAGTCGGTCTTGTCGGCCGCTTCCATGATGGCGCGCATCTGCTCGAGGTTGTTGACGTTGAAAGCTGGAACGCCGTAGCCGAACTCGGCGGCGTGGTCCAGCATCTGGCGCATGCTAATGAGTGCCATTGTGTATCTCTCTCCCGACAAGCGTCGTTGTTTCGTGCAAGCCTGCCGCAGGGGCGGTTGCTGTTCAAGTAGTTGTGGACCGCCGTGACGGTCCGGCCAATCACGGTGCCTTGCAGCCCCGCCCAATCAGATCGTTGGTCGCTTCCCAGTACACCAGGCCTTCGTCGCCCTTGGTGTGGAAGGCGAGCACGCCATCGCTGTACAACGCACCCGAAGCGCCGGGCTCGGCCTTGAGCCGGTAGACCTGGTCGGCGCCGCCGAGGCGTACGTCCACCGCTTGCTGCGAGGCGTCGGCATAGCGCCACAACACCTCGGCCTGGCTGTCACAGACCCAGCGGGTCCAGGTGTCCGCCGGAGCGGAGGTCGGTTGCAGCAACGAGCAACCGGCCAGGGTTGCCAGGGCCAGTGCGGCCAGCAGCGCTTTCATTCAGCTTCCTCGCGTGGGGCCGGGGGTGACGCCACCGACCCACTGTTCAAGACCACAAAACCACCCATCGGTTGCCCACGACCCGATCAAGGGCAGCCGGGCGCCTTGCGCTGGTACTCGTCGTCATACTTCTCCAGACCGTCCGGCCCCAGGCGCTTGTTGATCACCGGAACCGTCTCGGCCTGCCACTGCGACTGATAGCAGCCGCCCTGGGGCGCGTGCGCCGGCTCGCTGTCCGTCGCACGATCGCTGGAACAGGCGCCGAGCAGCGCGAACAGGACCAGCACAGGCAATTGCTTGACCATCAGGTCGCTCCCTTTGCCAGGCGCCATCGCCGATCAGCCCTTGGCCCGCTCTTCGAGCACGGCCACCGCAGGCAGTACCTTGCCCTCGACGAACTCGAGGAAAGCACCGCCACCGGTGGAAATGTAGGAGATATCGGCACCGACGCCATATTTGTCGATAGCTGCCAGAGTGTCGCCACCGCCGGCGATGGAGAACGCCGCACTGTCGGCGATGGCCTTGGCCAGCACTTTGGTGCCGTTGCCGAACTGGTCGAATTCGAACACCCCGACCGGACCGTTCCACAAGGTGGTCTTCGACGACTTCAGCAGCTCGGCGAACTGGGCGGCGGTTTGCGGGCCGATGTCGAGAATCATGTCGTCGTCCGCCACGTCGGCGATGGCCTTGACCGTGGCCTCAGCGCTCTCAGCGAATTCCTTGGCCACCACCACATCCACCGGCAGCGGCACGCTGACCTTGGTGGCGATGGCCTTGGCGGTATCGACCAGGTCAGGTTCGTACAGCGACTTGCCGACCGGGTGACCGGCGGCAGCGAGGAAGGTGTTGGCGATGCCGCCACCGACGATCAGTTGGTCGCACACGCCGGACAGGCTGTTGAGCACATCGAGCTTGGTCGAAACCTTGGAACCGGCGACGATGGCCGCCATCGGCTTGGCCGGCGCCTTCAGCGCCTTGCCCAGGGCATCGAGCTCTGCAGCCAGCAGCGGGCCGGCCGCCGCAACCTTGGCGAACTTGGCCACGCCATGGGTGGAACCTTCTGCGCGGTGGGCGGTGCCGAACGCGTCCATCACGAATACATCGCACAGGGCCGCGTACTTCTGCGCCAGCTCGTCGGCGTTCTTTTTCTCGCCCTTGTTGAAGCGCACATTCTCGAACAGCACCACCTCACCGGCCTTGATCTCGACGCCGTCGAGGTAGTCGGCCACCAGCGGTACGTCGCGGCCCAGGGCCTTGCTCAGGTATTCGGCCACGGGCTTCAGGCTGTTTTCCTGGGAGAACTCGCCTTCGCTCGGGCGCCCGAGGTGCGAGCAGACCATCAGCGCCGCGCCCTTCTCCAGGGCCAGCTTGATGGTCGGCAACGCAGCCTGGATACGCGCATCGCTGGTAACCACACCGTCCTTCACAGGCACGTTGAGGTCTTCGCGGATCAGTACGCGTTTACCTTGCAGGTCGAGGTCGGTCATCTTCAACACGGTCATGAATGCAGTCCTTCAGGGCTGTTTGCGGCGGTTTGGTGGACGACGTGCAGGTAATGCCCCGCGACGTCGAGCATACGGTTGGCGAATCCCCATTCGTTGTCGAACCAGGCCAGCAGGTTGACGAGCCGAGGGCCGCTGACGCGCGTCTGGCTGGCATCGACGATGGCCGAATGCGGATCATGGTTGAAATCACAGCTGGCGTGGGGCAGCTCGGTGTAGGCCAGCAGGCCTTTGAGCGGACCGTCCAGTGCGGCCTCGCGCAGCACCCGGTTGACCTCGGCGGCGCTGGTGTCGCGAGCGGTCAGCAGGGTGATGTCCAGGCACGACACGTTGACGGTCGGCACGCGTACCGCTTTGGCCTGGATTCGCCCGGCAAGTTCCGGCAGCAGGCGCTCGATGCCGCGTGCCAGCCCGGTGGACACCGGGATCACCGACTGGAACGCCGAGCGGGTGCGGCGCAGGTCTTCGTGATGGTAGGCATCGATCACCGGCTGGTCGTTCATCGCCGAGTGGATGGTGGTGATCTGCACGTAGTCGATACCGAAGGCCTGATCCAGCACCCGCAGCAGCGGCACGCCGCAGTTGGTGGTGCAGGAGGCGTTGGAGACCAGGCGTTCGTGACCGGTCAGGCAGTGCTGATTGATGCCGTAGACCACGGTGGCATCGACATCCGCCTCGCTGGCCATGGGCTGGGAGAACAGCACGCGCGGCGCCCCGGCCTGGAGAAAACGCTGGCCGTCGACTCGGCTGTGGTAAGCGCCAGAGCATTCGAGCACCAGGTCCACGTCCAGTGCCGCCCAGTCGATGCCTTCGGGAGTGGCACTGCGCATGACTTTCACGCAGTCGCCGTTGATGTGCAGACAATCGCCATCGACCTTCACCTCGCCGGGGAAGCGGCCATGGGTGGAGTCGAAGCGGGTCAGGTATTCCAGACTGGCCTGATCGGCCAGGTCGTTCAGCGCGACGATCTCGAAGCCGGCCTTCGCCCCTCGCTCGAACAGCGCGCGCAGGACACAACGGCCGATGCGGCCGTAACCGTTGAGTGCAACTTTGTAGGGACGATCGTGGGTCATTCGCGACTCGCTAATGCAGGATGGCCATCGGGGCCGCCATGCAGCCCAGCGCGGCACAAGGCCGCTTCCACAGGGCACGGTGCAAGCAGTGCCTTGTGAAAGCGGCCTTGTGTCGCGAGACGAGGGCATCGCCCTCGCCTCGCCAGGCATGAATCAGTCTTCCAGCAGCTCTTCGGCGGTGCCCAGGATGTTCTCCAGGGTGAAGCCGAACTCCTCGAACAGCGCGGAGGCCGGGGCCGACTCGCCGTAGGTGGTCATGCCGATGACGCGGCCTTCGAGCCCGACGTACTTGTACCAGAAGTCGGCATGGGCCGCTTCGATGGCGATGCGCGCACCGACTTCCAGCGGCAGTACCGATTGCTTGTAGGCGGCGTCCTGGGCGTCGAACACGCTGGTGCTCGGCATCGATACCACGCGGACCTTGCGGCCCTGCTCGCTGAGCGCGTCGAAGGCCTGAACGGCCAGACCCACTTCCGAGCCGGTGGCGATGAGGATCAGTTCCGGCTCGCCGGCGCAGTCCTTGAGCACGTAGCCGCCACGCGCGATGTCAGCGATCTGCTGGGCGCTGCGCGGCTGATGCTGCAGGTTCTGCCGGGAGAAGATCAGCGCGGACGGACCGTCGTTGCGCTCCAGCGCGGCTTTCCAGGCCACGGCCGACTCGACCGCATCGCCCGGACGCCAGGTGTCCAGGTTCGGCGTGCTGCGCAGGCTGGTCAGTTGCTCGACCGGCTGGTGGGTCGGGCCGTCTTCGCCCAGGCCGATGGAGTCGTGGGTGTACACATGCACCACACGCTGCTTCATCAGCGCCGACATGCGCACCGCGTTGCGGGCGTACTCCATGAACATCAGGAAGGTGGCGCCGTAGGGCACCAGGCCGCCGTGCAGGGCCAGGCCGTTCATGATGGCGGTCATGCCGAACTCGCGCACGCCGTAGAACACATAGTTGCCGCTGGCATCGACGGCATCGACGCCCTTGCAGCCCTTCCACAGGGTAAGGTTGGAGCCGGCCAGGTCGGCCGAACCGCCGAGCAGTTCAGGCAGCAGCGGACCGAAGGCGTTCAGGGTGTTCTGGCTGGCCTTGCGGCTGGCGATGGTCTCACCCTTGGCGGCCACTTCCTCGATGTACTGCTGAGCCTTCTGGCTGAAGTCGGCAGGCAACTCACCGGCGCTGCGGCGCTTGAACTCGGCGGCCAGTTCCGGGAAGGCCTTGGCGTAGGCCTCGAAGCGCTGGTTCCACTCGGCTTCGGCCTTGGCACCGGCGTCCTTGGCGTCCCATTCGGCGTAGATGTCGGCCGGAATCTCGAACGGACCGTAGTTCCAGTTCAGTTCCTTGCGCGCCAGGGCGATTTCGTCGTTGCCCAGTGGGGCGCCGTGGCAGTCTTCCTTGCCCTGCTTGTTCGGCGAACCGAAGCCGATGATGGTCTTGCAGCAGATCAGCGTCGGACGGTCGCTCTTGCGCGCCGTCTCGATGGCGGTCTTGATCTCTTCGGCATCGTGGCCGTTGACGTTGCGAATCACCTGCCAGTTGTAGGCTTCGAAACGCGCCGGGGTGTTGTCGGTGAACCAGCCGTGCACTTCGCCGTCGATGGAGATGCCGTTGTCGTCGTAGAAGGCGATCAGCTTGTTCAGGCCCAGGGTGCCGGCCAGGGAGGCGACTTCGTGGGAAATGCCTTCCATCATGCAGCCATCGCCCATGAACACATAGGTGTGGTGGTCGACGATGTCGTGGCCTTCACGGTTGAACTGCGCCGCCATGATCTTCTCTGCCAGGGCGAAGCCCACGGCGTTGGCGATGCCCTGGCCGAGCGGACCGGTGGTGGTCTCCACCCCTGGGGTGTAGCCATATTCCGGGTGACCTGGGGTACGGCTGTGCAGTTGGCGGAAGCCCTTGAGGTCGTCGATGGACAGGTCGTAGCCGCTCAGGTGCAGCAGCGAATAGATCAGCATCGAGCCATGGCCGTTGGACAGCACGAAGCGGTCGCGGTCGGCGAAGCTGGGGTTGCTCGGGTTGTGCTTGAGGTAGTCGCGCCAAAGCACTTCGGCGATATCCGCCATGCCCATGGGGGCACCGGGGTGGCCGCTGTTGGCCTTTTGCACGGCATCCATGCTGAGGGCACGAATGGCGTTGGCACGATCACGACGGCTGGGCATCGCAGGTCTCCTGAGGCTTGAAGAAGTGGTGAAACGGGAAAAAGACGACCATTTTCCCCCACTGTGCGGCCAGGGGCAAACATTTCGAGCTTCAAGCGGCAAGCTTGAAGCTGCAAGACGCCGGTTCCCCCCTTACGGACCGCGTCGGACGTGCCGCCTGAAGCTCGAGGCTTGCCGCTGGCGGCGAACGGCCGCCCAATATCAAAACTTTTTGATATTGGCCTTGCGGGGGCACGGTTGGCTGTCTAGACTCCCGCTCCATGAATCTTCAAGCGCCCATCACCTCTCACCGCAGCGACGAGCTGACCGCCCTGTGCAAGGCCGGCGGCGATCCGCTGCGCCTGAACGTGCTGCGCGCGCTGGCCAGCGACTCGTTCGGCGTGCTGGAGCTGGCGCAGATCTTCGACATCGGCCAGTCGGGCATGAGCCATCACCTCAAGGTGCTGGCCCAGGCCGACCTGGTGGCCACCCGCCGTGAGGGCAATGCCATCTTCTATCGCCGCGCCCTGCCGGACAGCCAGCGCCTGGGCGGGCGCCTGCATTCGGCGCTGCTCGAAGAAGTCGACGGCCTGGCGTTGGCCCAGGAGGTGCAGGCCCGCATCGCCCAGGTGCAGCAGCGTCGCGCGGCCACCAGCCAGGACTTTTTCCTGCGCGTCGAAGAGAAATTCCGTGCCCAGCAGGACCTGATCGCCGGCTTGCCGCAATACCGGGAAAGCCTGCTGGCGCTGCTCGACAAGCTGCACTTCGGCGCCCACACCAGCGCCCTGGAGGTCGGCCCCGGCGATGGCGGTTTCCTGCCCGACCTGGCCCGGCGCTTCGCCCACGTCACGGCACTGGACAACAGCCCGACCATGCTCGAGCTGGCCCGCCAGGTGTGCGAGCGCGAGGCTCTGGACAACGTCACCCTGCACCTGGCCGACGCCCTCGGCGCCGCGGACGTGCAGGCCGACTGCGTGGTGCTGAACATGGTGCTGCACCATTTCCCCGACCCGGCCCAGGCGCTGCGCCAGTTGGCCGCACGGGTGAAGGCCGGCGGCAGCCTGCTGGTCACCGACTTGTGCAGTCACGATCAGGCGTGGGCCCGCGAAGCCTGCGGCGACCTGTGGCTGGGCTTCGAGCAGGACGATCTGGCCCGTTGGGCCACCTTGGCCGGGCTCACCCCCGGCGACAGCCTCTATGTGGGCTTGCGTAACGGTTTCCAGATCCAGGTCCGGCATTTCCAGCGGGCCGCTGGCAACACACACATCGGTACATTTTAGGAACCCTTCGAGATGAGCGAATACTCCCTTTTCACCTCCGAGTCCGTGTCCGAAGGGCATCCGGACAAGATCGCCGACCAGATTTCCGATGCCGTCCTGGACGCGATCATCGCCCAGGACAAGTACGCCCGCGTGGCCTGTGAAACCCTGGTCAAGACCGGCGTGGCGATCATCGCCGGCGAAGTCACCACCTCGGCCTGGGTCGACCTGGAAGAGCTGGTGCGCAAGGTCATCATCGACATCGGCTACAACAGCTCCGACGTCGGCTTCGACGGCGCCACCTGCGCCGTGATGAACATCATCGGCAAGCAGTCGGTGGACATCGCCCAGGGCGTCGATCGTTCCAAGCCGGAAGACCAGGGCGCTGGCGACCAAGGCCTGATGTTCGGCTACGCCAGCAACGAAACCGACGTGCTGATGCCGGCGCCCATCTGCTTCTCGCACCGTTTGGTCGAGCGCCAGGCCGAAGCGCGCAAGTCCAAGCTGCTGCCGTGGCTGCGCCCGGACGCCAAATCGCAGGTCACCTGCCGCTACGAAAACGGCAAGGTAGTGGGCATCGACGCGGTGGTGCTGTCGACCCAGCACAACCCCGAGGTGTCGCAGAAAGACCTGCAGGAAGCGGTGATGGAGCTGATCGTCAAGCACACCCTGCCGGCCGAACTGCTGCACAAAGGCACCCAGTTCCACATCAACCCGACCGGCAACTTCATCATCGGTGGCCCGGTGGGCGACTGCGGCCTGACCGGCCGCAAGATCATCGTCGACTCCTACGGCGGCATGGCCCGCCACGGCGGCGGCGCATTCTCCGGCAAGGACCCGTCCAAGGTCGACCGCTCCGCCGCCTACGCCGGCCGCTACGTGGCCAAGAACATCGTCGCCGCGGGCCTGGCCGAGCGTTGCGAGATCCAGGTGTCCTACGCCATCGGCGTGGCCCAGCCGACCTCCATTTCGATCAACACCTTCGGCACCGGCAAGGTCTCCGACGAGAAGATCGTGCAACTGGTGCGTGAGTGCTTCGACCTGCGTCCGTACGCCATCACCAAGATGCTCGACCTGCTCCACCCGATGTACCAGGAAACCGCCGCCTACGGTCACTTCGGCCGTGAGCCGCAGCAAAAGACCGTCGGCGACGACACCTTCACCACCTTCACCTGGGAACGCACCGACCGCGCTGCCGCCCTGCGCGACGCGGCCGGCCTGTAAGGCCATCTGGCGTCGAACCCGCAAGCCCCTGCCGAGCGATTGGCAGGGGCTTTTTCATACCTGATCGCACAAAACCGTAGGGACTTTCTCCCTCTTGAGGTCAATCAGGTCACCACGGTTTCCAAATGGGCAAAATCCGGGCAGGATTTCGTCTTTGTCGTCCCGCCCTGTAAAGAGGCCCTCGTTCATGAAATCAGTTTCCACGCTCGCCCTGCTGGCAGTCGTCGGCCTGGCCGCCGGCCCGCTGCAGGCGGCTCAACCCGATGCCGGCCTGACCGGCTGCGCCGCCAAACGCAGCGCCATCGAGCAGCAACTCAGCGAAGCCCGCGCGCACAACAACAGCGACCAGGCCGCCGGCCTGGAGAAAGCGCTGAGCGAAGTCACTGCCAACTGCACCGACAGCAGCCTGCGCAAGGAGCGTGAGCAGAAGGTGCTCGACGCTCGCCACGAGGTCAGCCAGCGCACCAAGGACCTGGACAAGGCCATGAAGAAGGGCGACCCGGAGAAGATCAACAAGCGCAAGGAAAAGCTCGCCGAATCGAAGAAGGAACTGCAGGAAGCGGTGGACGAACTCGAGCGCTGATGACCGAGTGGCGCGCCGGGCTCGCCGCGCGCGCTGCCGATCAGTGGTTGCGGAACTCCGTATGGCAGGCCTTGCACGCTGCCTCGACGCGGTCCATCGGCGCTTTCAGTGCCTCGGTGTTCAGCCGCTGGCCGGTGCTGGCGACGACCAGTTCGCCGGTCACGCCCTCAAGCTGGCGGGCCAGCGCCTCGAAGCGTGCCTGACGCTGCCACACCTCGGGCCGGGCACTGCTGTCGCCATCGTCGCGCACTGCCGGAAAGTGCTGCCAGGGCGCATGGGCCAAGGTATCGAGGCGCGCGGCGCCGGCCTCGAACTTCGCCGCATCGAACGGCAGGCGTCCGCGCAGCATGCCGCCCAGGTCTTCGCTGGTCTTGAGCATGTCCTTGAAGATCGCCTTGCGCTGGCCCAGCGGCGAGTTCGGGTCGACACGCTCGCAGGCGCACAGGGCCAGGGTGGCGAGCAGCACTACGGTCAATCGCTTGTACATCACGGTCTCTACGGCCAACGGAATCGGGCATGCAGTATCGCCGCCCATCGGACAAAGACCAATAGCCACACAAAAGACAAGGGCGAATATTCATCTTCGCCCCACACAGGACCGCACTTATGAAAACTGTTCTGCGTCCACTCGCCTGGGCGCTTCCGGCCCTGGCCCTGTTGGCCGGCTGCAACGGCGGCGACAGTGAAAAAGCCAAACCCGAGCCCCACGCCATCGCCACCTACAGCAGCGTCGAGTTCAAGGACCTGCCGGCCGTCAGCGACGCCGACCTGCTGGCCGGTTTCCAGGCCTGGCGCAATGGCTGCCAGAAACTCACCCGCGATCCCGTATGGGCCGCCACCTGCGACGCGGCGGTCTCGGTCCCGGCAGACCCGGCCCAGGTGCGCGGCTTCCTCCAGCAGAACCTGCAGGTCTATGGCCTGCGCTCGGCGCAGAACGATGCCAACGGCCTGATCACCGGTTACTACGAGCCGGTCTATCCAGGCAGCCTCACGCGCTCGGCCACGGCCAACGTGCCGGTCTACGGCCCGCCGGACGACATGATCGTCGTCGACCTGGCCAGCGTGTATCCGGAACTCAAGGGCAAGCGCCTGCGTGGCCGGGTCGAGGGACGCGTGCTCAAGCCCTACGACACCGCCGAAGTGATCTATCGCGACGGCGCCAAGGCGCCGGTACTGGCCTGGCTGACCGACCCGATGGACCTGCAGTTCCTACAGATCCAGGGCTCGGGCCGGGTACAACTGGAAGATGGCCGGCAACTGCGCCTGGGCTACGCCGACCAGAATGGCCATCCCTACCGGCCCATCGGGCGCTGGCTGGTGGAACAGGGGCAATTGAAGAAAGAAGACGTGACCATGGGCAGCATCCACGCCTGGGCCCAGGCCAATCCGCAACGCGTGCCGGAACTGCTGGCGAGCAACCCCAGCTATGTGTTCTTCGCCACCGGCCCCGACAGCAACGAAGGCCCACGCGGTTCGCTGAACGTCCCGCTGACGGCCGGTTACAGCGTGGCCATCGACCGCAAGGTAATTCCCCTGGGCAGCCTGCTGTGGCTCTCCACGACCCGCCCAGACGGCTCGCCCGTGGTACGCCCGGTAGGCGCCCAGGACACCGGTGGCGCGATTACCGGTGAAGTCCGCGCCGACCTGTTCTGGGGCACCGGCCCTGAAGCGGGCGAACTGGCGGGCAACATGAAGCAGCAGGGGCAGATCTGGATGCTCTGGCCCAAGGGTGCAGCATTGCCGGATGTGCCGAAGGTGCCCTGACGGAGGCGATCACCTCAGGGCCGCGCTGGGCCGCTTGGCGGCCCTGACGCGCTCGAGCCGAAAGCCCGGAATAGGCTCAGACCGACACCACGAAGAACGACACGATCAACGCCAGCCCGGCGAACCACACCAGCGAGCGCAACGCCGCCCAATCGGCCAGGTAACAGATGATGTAGAGCAACCGGCTGGTGATGTACATCACGGCCAGCACGTCCTGGGTCACCTGCTCGGCGTTGCCGACGACATCGGCCACCAGCACTGCCGCCGCGAAGGCGGGGAAGGCTTCGTAGCCGTTCTGCTGGGCGGCATGCGCCCTGCGCGGCAGCCCGGAGAGGGTATCGAGGAAGGCTCGCGGGTCGCGGTTGTCGCGCATGCCGAAACGGCCGCTGGCCACCTTGGCGATCAACGCGCACAGCGGCGGCAGGAACAGCGCGATAAGGATGCACCACAGGGCTACGGTCATATTCAGGCTCCTCGGTTCGGGAAAGTCGCAGCGCGATCGCCCGCCTGGGCGCCGGACACCGCTTGCCAACTGGGATCACGCCGTCCGGGAAAGGTTCTGCGGCCAGGCATTGCTCATCCCTGCGAGGCGGACGAAGCGTTCCATCCAGGAACGAAGCTGAGAATTCTGGTCATAAGGTGTGTCCCGATACGCGCATCAGGTCATCAAAGAACTGCACGGACCCTTCGGGTACGATTTGTAAGCCACTGTCACAGGATTCAGGATGCTTGAATTAGTCGCCGCGTTCATCTGCCTCACCACCCTCCTCACTTACGTCAACTACCGGTTCATCGGCCTGCCGCCCGCCATCGGCGTGATGGTCACGGCTCTGCTGTTCTCGCTGATTCTGCAAGGCCTGAGCCTGATCGGCTTTCCGGGTCTGGAGGAGCGCGTCGAGGGCCTGATGAACCAGATCGACTTCAACGACCTGCTGATGCACTGGATGCTGTCGTTCCTGCTGTTCGCCGGCGCCCTGCACGTGAATCTGGGCGACCTGCGCAGCTACCGCTGGCCGATCGGCCTGCTGGCGACCATCGGCGTGCTGATCGCCACCTTCGTGATCGGCTACCTGGCGCACTGGGTGTTCGCGATGTTCGGCTGGGACGTCCCGCTGATCTATTGCCTGCTGTTCGGCGCGCTGATCTCGCCGACCGACCCCATCGCCGTGCTCGGCGCACTGCGCACGGCCAACGCATCCAAACCCCTGAAGACCACCATCGTCGGTGAATCGCTGTTCAACGACGGCACGGCGGTGGTGGTGTTCACCGTGCTGCTGGGCATCATCCAGCTGGGCGAGACCCCGAGCGTGGCCGACACCGCCTTGCTGTTCGCCCGCGAAGCCATTGGCGGCGTGGTGTTCGGTGGCCTCATCGGCTACGCCACCTACCGCATGATCAAGGGCATCGAGCAGTACCAGGTGGAGGTCATGCTGACCCTGGCGCTGGTGATCGGCGGCTCGGCCATGTGCTACGAGCTGCACGTGTCGGCACCGATCGCGATGGTGGTGGCCGGTCTGATCATCGGCAACCTGGGGCGCAACCTGGCGATGAACGACATGACCCGCCGCTACATGGACGGTTTCTGGGAATTGATCGACGACATGCTCAACGCCCTGCTGTTCGCCCTGATCGGCCTGGAGCTGTTGCTGCTGCCGTTCAACTGGATGCACCTGGCCGCCGGTGGCGTGCTGGCAGTGGCGGTGCTGGCTTCGCGCCTGCTGACCGTGGCGCCGGCCATCCTGCTGCTGCGCCGCTGGCGCGAAGTGCCGCGCGGCACCGTGCGCGTGCTCACCTGGGGCGGTCTGCGCGGCGGTGTCTCGGTGGCCCTGGCGCTCTCGCTGCCGATGGGCGACGAACGCGACCTGCTGCTGTCGATCACCTACATCGTGGTGCTGTCGTCGATCCTGGTGCAGGGCTTGACCGTCGGCAAAGTGGTCCGCCGGGTCAGCGCCCAGCCCTGACCACGGCTCAGCGCGCTTCGCCGGCCCCCCGCGAAGCGCGCACTGCGCGTTATTGCTCGTCCGCGTCCGGGAATTGGTCGCCGATGTACTTGATGCGGGTCTGCCCATGGGGCGCCGGCAGGCCATCTTCGCCCAGGTTGACGAAGACCATGCGGTCCACGGTGAGGATGCTCTTGCGGGTGATCTTGTTGCGCACTTCGCACTTGAGGGTGATGGAGGTGCGGCCGAACTCGGTGGCGGTGATGCCCAGCTCGATGATCTCGCCCTGGCGCGAGGCGCTGACGAAGTTGATCTCGGAGATGTACTTGGTCACCACGCGCTGGTTGCCCAGTTGCACGATGGCGTAGATCGCGGCTTCCTCGTCGATCCAGCGCAGCAGGCTGCCACCGAACAGGGTGCCGTTGGGGTTGAGGTCTTCGGGCTTCACCCACTTGCGCGTGTGGAAATTCATGGCGACTCCTCGGATGCCTGACTGACGGACGACCATGATGGCAGAGCGGCCCACCGGCCTCCACCGGGCATCGACTATCGTCTCGATTAATCGACGGAAAGTCTTGGGTGTGTCACATCGGCGCGGCTATAATCTGCCCGTTTCCAAATGGCCACCCGCTGCGGTGGTCATCCCGCCACCCGTCCGAGGGGCGCTGCAGCAGGTCTTCCTGTCAGGCTCGGACGGGGCGTTGTCCGCTCCAGCGGACGCTCAACGCACAACGGCGCCCATTCGCACACTACGAATGGAGGCTCTTCATGAGCGCTGTAAACACGCCTGCTGGTTTTTCCGATTTCAAGGTCGCCGACATTTCCCTGGCCGACTGGGGCCGCAAGGAAGTCATCATCGCCGAGTCGGAAATGCCGGCGCTGATGGGCCTGCGCCGCAAGTATCAGGCTGAGCAACCGCTCAAGGGCGCACGCATCCTCGGCTGCATCCACATGACCATCCAGACCGCCGTGCTCATCGAGACCCTGGTCGCGCTGGGCGCCGAAGTGCGCTGGTCGTCCTGCAACATCTTCTCCACCCAGGACCAGGCCGCTGCCGCCATCGCCGCTGCGGGCATCCCGGTGTTCGCCTGGAAAGGCGAGACCGAGCAGGAATACGAGTGGTGCATCGAGCAGACCATCCTCAAGGACGGTCAGCCATGGGACGCCAACATGGTGCTGGACGACGGCGGTGACCTGACCGAAATCCTGCACAAGAAATACCCGGCCATGCTGGCCAAGATCCACGGCGTCACCGAAGAGACCACCACCGGCGTGCACCGCCTGCTGGACATGCTGGCCAAGGGCGAGCTGAAAGTCCCGGCGATCAACGTCAACGACTCGGTCACCAAGAGCAAGAACGACAACAAGTACGGCTGCCGTCACAGCCTGAACGACGCCATCAAGCGCGGCACCGACCACCTGCTGTCGGGTAAGCAGGCCCTGGTGATCGGCTACGGTGACGTGGGCAAGGGCTCGGCCCAGTCGCTGCGTCAGGAAGGCATGATCGTCAAGGTCACCGAAGTCGACCCGATCTGCGCCATGCAGGCGTGCATGGACGGCTTCGAAGTGGTCTCGCCATTCAAGGATGGTGTCAACACTGGCACCGAAGCCGGCATCAACAAAGACCTGCTGGGCCGCATCGACCTGATCGTCACCACCACCGGTAACGTCAACGTGTGCGACGCCAACATGCTCAAGGCCCTGAAGAAGCGCGCCGTGGTCTGCAACATCGGTCACTTCGACAACGAGATCGACACCGCCTTCATGCGCAAGAACTGGGCATGGGAAGAGGTCAAGCCTCAGGTGCACAAGATCCACCGCACCGGCGCCGGCACCTTCGATCCGCAGAACGACGACTACCTGATCCTGCTGGCCGAAGGCCGTCTGGTGAACCTGGGCAACGCCACCGGCCACCCGAGCCGGATCATGGACGGCTCGTTCGCCAACCAGGTGCTGGCGCAGATCTTCCTGTTCGAGCAGAAGTTCGCCGACCTGAGCGCCGAGAAGAAGGCCCAGCGCCTGACCGTCGAAGTGCTGCCCAAGAAGCTCGACGAAGAAGTGGCCCTGGAAATGGTCCGCGGCTTCGGCGGCGTGGTCACTCAACTGACGCCGCAGCAGGCCGAGTACATCGGCGTGACCGTCGAAGGTCCGTTCAAGCCGGACGCTTACCGCTACTAAGCGGCAAGCAAGGGCGGCGCGCGTGGTTGCCGCGTGAAGCTGCTGTGCTTGGATCTTGATCATGCTACGCCAGGTCGGCCATCACCGAACTGGCGTCTACTTGCAGCTTGAAGCTCGACGCTTGAAGCTGAGGAACCAGAGATGTCACAAGAACGCCGTTACAGCTTCGAGTTCTTCCCGACCAAGACCGACGCCGGCCATGAAAAGCTCATGGCCGTCGCCCGTCAATTGGCGACCTACAACCCCGACTTCTTTTCCTGCACCTACGGCGCCGGCGGCTCGACCCGAGACCGCACGCTCAACACCGTGCTGCAACTGGAAAGCGAAGTGAAGATTCCCGCCGCCCCGCACCTGTCGTGCGTCGGCGACACCAAGGCCGAGCTGCGCGCCCTGATCGCCGAGTACAAGGCGGCCGGGATCAAGCGCATCGTCGCCCTGCGCGGCGACCTGCCGTCCGGCATGGGCATGGCCAGCGGCGAACTGCGCCACGCCAGCGACCTGGTCGAGTTCATCCGTCAAGAGACCGGTGATCACTTCCACCTGGAAGTGGCTGCCTACCCCGAGATGCACCCGCAGGCGCGCAACTTCGAGGACGATCTGGCCAACTTCGTGCGCAAGGTCAAGGCCGGCGCCGACAGCGCCATTACCCAGTACTTCTTCAACGCCGACAGCTATTTCTATTTCGTCGAGCGCGCCCAGAAGTTGGGGGTGGACATCCCGATCGTGCCGGGCATCATGCCGATCACCAACTACAGCAAGCTGGCGCGCTTCTCCGACGCCTGCGGCGCCGAGATCCCGCGCTGGATTCGCAAGCAGTTGGAAGCCTATGCCGACGACAGCGCCAGCATCCAGGCCTTCGGCGAAGAGGTGATCACCGCCCTGTGCGACGAGTTGCTGCAAGGCGGCGCACCGGGGCTGCACTTCTATACCCTGAACCAGGCCGAGCCAAGCCTGGCGGTGTGGCAAAACCTCAAACTGCCGCGCTGAAATCCTAAGATAACGCCATCTTAAGAAAAGCTTAGAGCTCCCAACGTACAATGGGAGCTCTTTTCAACTCAGGGCCTGGCAGGTCTGCTCGATGTCACTTTCTAACGACGAAATCCCTCAACTGATCTATCTCGCCTTCGGGCCAACCACCTACCATCAGGAAGCCTGCTTCAGTATCGTCAGCGCCTTGGCCCATCTGCGCAACACTCCTGGCCAGGCACTGCAAATCCAGGTATTCACGGATGATCCTGCCCCCTACGCACTGCTTCCGGTCACCGTGCACGTGCTTGACGAACAGACCCGCCACCTCTGGAACCAGCCCCATGGCTACCATTTCCGTAGCAAACACGTGGCGCTTCGCCAAGTGTTGGACCATTACAAGAAAGCGGTTTTGATCGATACGGATACTTTTTTCCGAACCTCCCCAGCCGCGCTGATGCATCGGGTCGAGACAGGTACTTTGCTCTGCAACGCTTTCGGTGGCCGCTACGACCACAACACGCACTGCCCGCTGTATACCAAGCTTCACGGCCTGCTTCAGCAACGAGGCTTGGCCGATGACGGGATGCCACTGGTCAACTCCGGGGTAATCGGGCTGACAGCCCAGGACTCAGCCATTCTCGACCGTTCCATTGCCTTGATGGATGAATGCTACCCGCTGGCCCGCGAAGCTTATTCGCTCGAGGAGTTCTGCTTGGCAGTGGTCGCTGCCTCCACACTGAAGCTCAGCGAATGCACCGATGTCATCCATCATTACTGGAGCCACAAAAAGCAATTCCGCGCCAAGATCCAGGCCTGGCTGCACAAACACGGCGCCGACCCACTGAGCCATGCCGCATTGGCCGATATTCAGAACGTCAGCGACCAACTCCCACGCCCACCATTGCTGCACCGCCTTAGCTACAAGGTCATGAGCTTGACCTTGCCCAGCCAACAACGCCAATTCGCGCGTGAACTGCTGTATGGCAGCTACCCCTATGCCAACGAGTTTGATCGCGCCTGTGCGACGGCGTGGTGGGACAAGGCACGGGAGAATATGGATCAGCGACATGGCCACCTCGGTCCTGAGCAGTTGCGTCGGTGCCTGCGCCGGCCCGGCTTGCGCTTGACGCTGGGCTCACGTCGTAAAGAAGTCGAACAGCATTTGCTGGCCACCCACAAAGACTGAAGCCGTCCCTACTGGCCAGGCCAGTAGGGACCGCGTACTCTCGCCTGATGTCCGCTTTCAACCGTCTGGTCTGCTTACTGCTGCTCGCCTGCCTGAGCCCGTTGGCCAAGGCCGAACGTTTGCGCCTGGTCAGCGACGACTGGGCGCCGTACATCTATCGGCAGTATGGGCGACCCGCCGGGATCGATCACGAAGTGGTCAGCGAAGTGTTCAAACGCCTGGGTATCGAAGTCGATTGGCAATTCCTGCCCTGGAAGCGCTGCCTGGCGATGGTCGAGCAGGGCTTGGCCGACGGCATCATGGACACCTTTCACGTCGGCGAGCGCGAATCCTATCTGATCTACGCGTCAGAGCCGCTGTCGACGGTCGAGTTCGTGCTCTACCAAGCCAACGCCCGGCCGCATCCCGTACAGCGCCTGGACGACCTGGCAGGCCTCAGGATCGGCACCTCACCTGGCTACACCTATGGCAATGCGCTCGATGACAGCACCCGGCTGCACCGCGAAGACGCCCCCACCCATGAAGCCAACTTCGGCAAACTGATGCTCGGGCGTATCGATCTGCTCATTACCGATCGTCGTGCCGGCCGCTATCTGCGTCAGCAATTGGGCCTGCAGGACAGTGTCCGGGAGCTGCCGCTGGTGATCGAACGCCAGCCGCAATTCCTCGGATTGGCCCGCAAACCGGGCCGCGAAGCGTTGGCCAAGGCCTTCAGCGAAGAGCTGCAGCGGTTCAAGCAGGAACCGGCGTATGCCGCCCTCGCCGCCCGCTACACCCAGGCCGCCGAGGATTTTCTCGACACCGTTGAGCAGCACGATCGCAGCACGCCGCGCTAGCTCTGTTATACTCGGGCCTTCCCGCCCGGCTCACGCCCGGACGCTCGGCCTCGCAACAGGCATCTCGACCAGCAGCGACGCACCTCAGGTGCCCGCCCGCCGCCTCCCGGATGCGCAGTGTAAGCCCAGCTGGACCGGACGCGATCGCATCTCACCGATGCCCGTCGCGCCAGGCAGAACATCCCACAGGGCCCAGCCCACACGAGAACAGGATTGCCCATGTCCTTTGCTTCCCTCGGTCTCTCCGAGGCACTTGTCCGCGCTATCGAGGCTGCGGGCTACACCCAGCCCACCCCGGTGCAACAGCGGGCCATTCCCGCCGTGTTGCAAGGTCGCGACCTGATGGTCGCCGCGCAGACAGGTACTGGTAAAACCGGTGGCTTCGCCCTGCCGATCCTCGAGCGTCTGTTCCCGGATGGCCATCCCGACAAATCCCAGCGTCACGGCCCACGCCAACCGCGCGTGCTGGTCCTGACCCCGACCCGCGAACTGGCGGCGCAAGTCCACGACAGTTTCAAGCTCTACGCTCGCGACCTGCATTTCGTCAGCGCCTGCATCTTTGGCGGCGTCGGCATGAACCCGCAGGTCCAGGCCATGGCCAAGGGCGTCGATGTCCTGGTCGCCTGCCCGGGCCGCCTGCTCGACCTGGCCGGCCAAGGCAGCGTCGACCTGTCGAAGGTCGAAATCCTGGTGCTCGATGAAGCTGACCGCATGCTCGACATGGGCTTCATCCACGACGTCAAGAAGGTGCTGGCCCGGCTGCCGGCCAAGCGCCAGAACCTGCTGTTCTCGGCCACCTTCTCCAAAGACATCACCGACCTGGCCGACAAGCTGCTGCACAACCCCGAGCGCATCGAGGTCACGCCGCCGAACACCACCGTCGAGCGCATCGAGCAACGCGTCTATCGCCTGGCCGCCAGCCACAAGCGCGCGCTGCTGGCGCACCTGATCACCCTCGGTGCCTGGGAACAGGTGCTGGTGTTCACCCGTACCAAGCACGGCGCCAACCGTCTGGCCGAGTACCTGGAAAAGCACGGCCTGACCGCCGCCGCGATCCACGGCAACAAGAGCCAGAACGCCCGCACCAAGGCCCTGGCCGACTTCAAGGCCAATACCGTACGTGTGCTGGTCGCCACCGACATCGCCGCCCGCGGCCTGGACATCGATCAGCTGCCGCACGTGGTCAACTTCGAGCTGCCCAACGTCGAGGAAGACTACGTCCACCGTATTGGCCGTACCGGCCGCGCCGGTCGCTCCGGTGAAGCGATCTCGCTGGTCGCGCCGGACGAGGAAAAGCTGCTCAAGAGCATCGAGCGCGTCACTCGGCAGAAGATCGCCGATGGCGACCTGATGGGCTTCGATGCCTCGCAAGTCGAAGCCGAGAAGCCCGAAGTGCGCGAGCGCCAGCCGAACGCCGGTCGCGGCGGTCGCAATCAGCCGCGTGGCGAAGGCAGCAAGGACGGCAGCGGCGGCCGCAAGGACAAAGGCAAGGACAAAGGTCGGGCCAAGTCCCAGGCCGCCGAGAAGCCTGCCGACAAAGACGCCTCTGCCGACAAGTCGCAGTCCAGGAAGCAGGAGCCGCGCAAGCCGCGCGACAATCGCAAGCCTCGTCAACAGCAGGCCGGCCAGGGCCGGACCAGCGCGCCCAAGGCGCCTGCCGACCGCGACCCGGAAGAGTTCCTGGACGATGACGTAGACAACTTTGGTAACCGCGCCGACTACGTCAGCCCGTACCAGAACGGCAAGGGCCAGGGCCGCAATCGCCGTCCCGGCGGCGGTGGACAGGCGCAAGGCCAAGGCCAGCAGCGCGCAGGCTCCGGCCAGCCGCGCAGCAACAACGGCGGCGGTGCTCAGCGCCAAGGCGGTCAAGGTGGCGGTCAGGGCGCAGGCGACAAGCGTCCTCGCAACAACAACGGTGGCGCGCGTCGTGACGGTAATCCGGGACGTGGTCGTCGTGAAGACAGCGCACGCCAGGAACCGGCCGTGCGCAACCCGCGCGAATCGCAGTCGGCGCCTGTGATCATCCGCAAGGAATCCAAGCTCGACCGTTACCCGACGCCTGAGCAATTGGAAGACGTGCCGAGCCGCCCACGGGGCGAGCGTCCGGCACTGCTGACCCGCAAGGGCTGACAGCAAAAAAGAGGGGCCGCATTTGCGGCCCCTCTCTCGTTCGGCGGGAGAAACTTACTTCTGCTTCACACCTTCCAGCGTGATGTCCAGATCCAGCGTCTGGGACGTCGGGCCTGGGCCTTTGATGCCGAAGTCGTTCAGGTTCAGCGTGGTCTTGGCGTTGAAGCCCGCACGCTCGCCGCCCCACGGATCCTTGCCTTCGCCATTGAAGACGGCCTTGAAGGTGACCGACTTGGTCACGCCGTGCAGGGTCAGATCACCGGTCACATCGGCGGTCTTGTCACCGGTCGATTTCACCGCGGTGGAGACGAACTTGGCGTCCGGGTACTTCGCCACATCGAGGAAGTCGGCACTGGCAATGTGCTTGTCACGCTCGGCGTGGTTGGACCACAGGCTGGCGGTCTTCACATCGACGCTGATCTTGCTGGCTTCAGGCTTGGCTCTGTCCCAGCTGAAGGCACCGTCGAAGTCCTTGAACGTGCCGTGGATGAAGCTGTAGCCCAGATGGCTGATCTTCCAGTCGACGAAGGCGTGCTGGCCTTCCTTGTCGATCTTGTACTCAGCGGCCATGACCTGGCCAGCAGAGAGCAGAGCGGTACCGAGCGCCAGGGCGGCAAAAGTCTTCTTCAACATCCTTACTTCCTTCCTTTGCAATTGAGGTTGAGGGTCAAGCCTTGCGGCCCAGCATGCGAATGAGGGTCGCGTCACGGTCGATGAAATGGTGCTTCAGGGCGGCCAGGCCATGCAGACCGGCGAAAATCACCAGCCCCCAGGCCAGGTACAGGTGAATCACGCCAGCGGTGTCTGCCTGATCGGGCAGATTACTGACCAGCGCCGGCACGTCGAACAGACCGAAGACCGGGATGCCGACACCGTCGGCGGTGGAAATCAGGTAGCCGGCGGTCATCACCGCGAACAGCCCCAGATACAGCGCCAGGTGGCCTAACTTAGCCGCCACACGGGTGAATGGCCCGTGGTTGGCCGGTGCCGGTGGTGGCGGATTGAACAGACGCCAGAGCACGCGCAGCACCATCACCGCCAGCAGCACTAGGCCGATGCTCTTGTGCAGGTCAGGTGCGGCCTTGCGCCATGGATCATAGTAGTCGAGCCCGACCATCCACAGCCCCAGGCCGAACAGACCGAAGACGGCAAGCGCCACACTCCAGTGAAGAACGATGCTGACGGCGCCGTAGCGCGAAGCAGAATTGCGCAATTGCATGGTGGCGGAATCCCCGTGAGAGCTGTGCACACGATAACGCACTAAGTATCGAAATAAAGAAGAAAAAACCGCTTCATATTATCGATATAGTCGATTGATTATTCTGTAATCAGCCTATTAAGGAAACATTAACGCGAACGATTCAGCCCTCCCGAAGCCCCGACGAGCGTGTCTCGTCGGAGCCCCTGGACGACGTTGGAGTCAGTTGGCTTGGGTAGCGGTGTCAGCAGCCGGCTGCTTCTTCACCGGCTCGGTTTTGCTCGGCGCCTTCTTCTTCGCGGCCTCGGCCTTGCTGGGTTGCTTGGCGGCAGGCTTGTGGGCCGGCGCGTGCTTCACGGCGGCCTTGGCCGGTGCCGGCTTGGCGGCAGCGGGTTTGCTGGTTGCCTTGACCGGCTCCGGCTTCACCGCAGGCGCGGCAGCCGCAGCGGCCGGGGCAACGGGTTCGGCAGTCGGTGCTGGAGGAGCCGTCACAGCCGGCTCTGCGGCTTTGACGGCCGGTTGCGGCTGCGCGGCAGGCGCCTCGTCAGCACCGAACAGGCGCGAGAAGAAGCCCGGCTTTTCCTTGGCCGGCGCAGCCTCTGGCGCAGGTTTGGCGCTCGGTTCAGGCTTGGCAGCCGGCTTGTCGCCACCGCCGAACAGCCCCGAGAAGAAGCCTGGTTTTTCCTTCGCAGCCACAGCGCCAGCGGCCGCTGCTCCGGCTGCAGCCGCGACCGGCGCGGCCTTGGCTACCGGGTCGAACGACTTGCCCGCCGCCAGGTCCTCGACCTGACCTGCCGCACGCTGGCCGCTGCGCAGCGCGCCTTCCAACGTGCCCGGATACAGCGCGTCGGTGTGCTCACCGGCAAAGGTGACCCGCTGCATTGGACGTTCCCACAGACGCCAGTACTTGCTGATCTGCCCCGGGCCGTAGGCCAGGTAGGCGCCACCGGTGCCCGGGTCGGCGCTGTAGCGCTTGACCTCATAGCCGGTGAACGCGCCACGGGCCTGCGGATAGAAGGCGTGCAGGCGGATCAGCACCTGATCGACCATCTGCTTGTCGCCGAAGGCCTGCAGCAGGCGGGCGTTATCGCCGGACAGGTTGATCACCAGGTTCGCCCCGCCCTTGAGCGCCGGCTCGACCCACAGCATGCCGAGACCGGCGTTGCTGAAGATCTCGCCCGACATCCGCGCGCGGCTTTCCCACACCGGGTTCTTGAACTTGAGCAGCAACTGGTCGCGCCAGCCATAGTTGGTGCCCTTGAGCGCAGCCATGTGCTGGGCGTCCAGGCCTGGGGTCATCTGGATCTTCGCCAGCGCCCGCAGCGGCACGGCCAGCACCAGGTAGTCGGCCTGATAGCCGACGGCACCGACCTTCACCGTCACGCCGTCTTTGTCCTGGACGATGGCAGTGACCGGCGAATGGGTCTTGAGGGTCTTGAGCTGCTTGACGAAGGCCTGGGCCAGCACCGGGCTGCCGCCGGGCAAGCGCGCCGCACGCAGGTCACGATCGCCGACACCCCGGTACACCCGCGCCTGCTGGGCGAAGTACAGCAGCGACAGGCGCGAAGGCTCGTCGTAACGGGTGCGGATTTCCTGATTGATCAACTGACGCGCAGTGGCGGGCAGTTGCAGCTTGTCGAGCCAGGCCGACACGTTGATCTGGTCGAGGGCGAACAGCGTGCTGCTGGCCGCAGGATTGAGCGGGTCGTCGATGGAGCGGGCGAGGTCGTCGAGGGTCTTCTCGTAGCGCTTGATCGCGTCGGCCGTGGCGGGCTGCTTGATGGCCAGGTCGGCAGCGCTGAAATACTCGCCGTCGATCAGGTAGCCGGGGGTACGCACGAACTCCGGCGCCGGCAGCGTATCGAGCTTGAAGCGTTGCAGGTACTGATTGAGCACCGGCTGCGCCTTGTCGTTGCCGATCCACTCACTGGTCGCCAGCCCCGAGCGCCCGCCCATGCTGTCCTTGGCCTCGAGCAACGTTACCTGCCAGCCCTTGGCCTGCAGCTCGTAGGCGGCCGTCAGGCCCGCCATGCCGCCACCGACCACGATGGCCGAGGGCGTTTTGTCCTTCGCCAGCGCAGTCGCGCTGGATGCACCTATCAACACCAATGCGCACAGGCGCACCCAAGCAGCAGCCATGTCGGCGAACTCCGGATCAGAAGCGAAATGTAAGTAGGGAGGGATTCCCCGGGAGGCGCGTGAAGAATACGTCAGGAGCCCTCGGCGCCGCCAGCGCGGCGCTATGACGTGAGCCAGACCAGGGCGCCAGGCAATCCAAGGTTGTCGCCACAGGTGCCTTTGCTTAGGCTTACGCCGTCCCAGGGTCTGTCTGGAAAGCATCTGTAGCGGGGAGCACACGCGCATGCGAGCCCCGTTTCAACGCCGTATGGGCGAGTCGATCCGTTCAGACAGAGCCTAAATGCCCCCGCCAGGAGATTTGCCCATGGGCCTGAATCAACAGTGGATGCAGCGCGACCTCAAGGTCCTGTGGCACCCCTGCACCCAGATGAAAGACCACGAGCACCTGCCGCTGATACCGATTCGTCGCGGCGAAGGCGTGTGGCTGGAGGACTTCGAAGGCAAGCGCTACCTGGATGCGGTCAGCTCCTGGTGGGTCAATGTGTTCGGTCACGCCAACCCGCGCATCAACCAGCGCATCAAGGACCAGGTCGACCAGCTCGAGCACGTGATCCTCGCAGGCTTCAGCCACCAGCCAGTGATCGAGTTGTCCGAGCGCCTGGTGGCCATGACCCCAGCCGGCCTGGACCGGGTGTTCTACGCCGACAACGGCTCGTCGTGCATCGAAGTGGCGCTGAAGATGAGCTTCCACTACTGGCAGAACAAGGGTCAGCCGAACAAGAAGCGCTTCGTCACCCTGACCAACAGCTACCACGGCGAGACCATCGCCGCGATGTCGGTGGGCGATGTGCCGCTGTTCACCGAAACCTACAAGGCGCTGCTGCTCGACACCCTCAAGGTGCCCAGCCCGGACTGCTACCTGCGCCCGGAAGGCATGGGCTGGGAGGAGCACTCGCGCAACCTGTTCGCGGCGATGGAGCAGACCCTGGCCGAGCACCATGCCAGCGTCGCCGCGGTGATCGTCGAGCCGCTGATCCAGGGCGCCGGCGGCATGCGCATGTACCATCCGGTGTATCTGAAGCTGCTGCGCGAGGCCTGCGACCGCTACGGCGTGCACCTGATCCACGACGAAATCGCCGTGGGCTTCGGCCGCACCGGCACAATGTTCGCCTGCGAGCAGGCCGGCATCCGCCCGGACTTCCTCTGCCTGTCCAAG
Source organism: Pseudomonas sp. SC11 (assembly GCF_047039205.1). Taxonomy (NCBI): domain Bacteria; kingdom Pseudomonadati; phylum Pseudomonadota; class Gammaproteobacteria; order Pseudomonadales; family Pseudomonadaceae; genus Pseudomonas; species Pseudomonas sp. SC11. The sequence continues at coordinate 5,027,963 of NZ_CP178183.1, forward strand.
GCCCTGACCGGCGGCTACCTGCCGCTGGCCGCCTGCCTGACCACCGATGACGTGTACCAGGCGTTCTACGACGACTACCCGACCCTGCGCGCCTTCCTCCACTCGCACAGCTACACCGGCAACCCGCTGGCCTGCGCGGCGGCCTTGGCCACGCTGGACATCTTCGAACAGGACCAGGTGATCGAGGCCAACAAAGCGCTTTCGGCGCGCATGGCCAGCGCCACCGCGCACCTGGTCGATCACCCGCACGTGGCCGAGGTCCGTCAGACCGGCATGGCCCTGGCCATCGAGATGGTCAAGGACAAGGCCGGCAAGGTCGCCTACCGCTGGCAGGAGCGTCGCGGGCTGAAGGTGTTCGAGCACGCCCTGAGCCGTGGCGCCCTGCTGCGCCCGCTGGGCAGTGTGGTGTACTTCCTGCCGCCGTACGTGATCACCCCGGAGCAGATCGACTTCCTCGCCGAGGTGGCCAGCGAAGGCATCGATATCGCTACCCGTGATCGGGTCAGCGTGGCCGTGCCCGCTGATTTTCACCCGGACTTCCGCGATCCGGGCTAACCCCTCGAGCCCACCGCCAGACCCTGTCGGCACGGCAGTTCGCCGCGCCGACAGCGGATGATGCCCACGCCCCTTTCGAGCCAAACCATGAGACTGTCCCGCTTCTTCATCGACGCCCCCCTGAGCCTCGGCGAGCACGAACTCCCCGAAGCCCAGGCCCATTACATCGGTCGCGTGCTGCGCATGAGCACGGGTGACGCCGTGCAGTTGTTCGACGGCAGCGGCCAGGAGTACCTCGGCCAGTTGCTCGAAGTGGGCAAGAAATCCGTGCGGGTCGGCCTCGACCAAGCCCTGGCCGGTCAGCCGGACTCACCGCTGCACATCCACTTGGGTCAAGGCCTGTCGCGCGGCGAGCGCATGGACTGGGCGATCCAGAAGGCCACCGAGCTGGGCGTCAACGCCATCACCCCGATCGTCAGCGAGCGCTGCGAAGTGCGCCTGAAGGACGAGCGCGCCGACAAGCGCCTGGCCCACTGGCGGCAAGTGGCGATCAGCGCCTGCGAGCAATGTGGCCGCTCCAGCCTGCCGACGATCCATGCACCGGTGACCCTGGCCGAGTGGCTGAAAGCGACCGACGCCGACCTGAAGCTGGTGCTGCACCCGGTGGCCGAGCCGCTGGTCAGCCATGCCAAACCCGCACGCCTGGCCTTTTTGATCGGTCCCGAGGGCGGCCTGAGCGAGGTGGAAGTGGAGCAGGCCAACGCCGCCGGCTTCCAGGCTGCCCGCCTCGGCCCGCGCGTGCTGCGCACCGAAACTGCGCCGGTGGTGGCGCTGTCGGTGGCACAGCAGCTGTGGGGCGACTTCTAAAGCCGCTCAGGCCACGTAGAGCGACACCGCGACGAAGTGCATCAGGCTGCCGGCGATGACGAACAGGTGCCAGATGCCGTGCCAGTGACGGAAGCGGCTGTCGAAGGCGAAGAAAATGATGCCGACGGTGTACAACACGCCGCCGGCCGCCAGCCAGGTGAAGCCAGCGGTACCCAACTGACGCAGCAAGGGATCGACCGCCACCAGCACGATCCAGCCCATGACCGCGTAGATGATGATCGACAGGATGCGCGCCTCGGAACGCGGCTTGATCTCCTGCAGCATGCCGATCAGCGCCAGCCCCCAGACCACCCCGAACAAGCTCCAGCCCCACGGCCCGCGCAGGCTGACCAGGCAGAACGGCGTGTAGCTGCCGGCAATCAGCAAATAGATCGACAGATGATCGAGCTTGCGCATGATCACCTTCGTCCGCCCACGGGTGCTGTGGTAGAGCGTGGAGATGCTGTAGAGCAACAGCAGGGTGAAACCGTAGATCGAAAAGCTGACGATCTTCCACGGGTCGCCCTGCAACCCCGCGATGACCACCAGCCAAATGGCACCGACCGCCGCCAGCAAGGCACCGAACAGGTGAGTCCAAGCATTGAAGCGTTCACCGTAATACATGCAGACAGAGACCTTTTGAAAAAGACGGGGTTCCGGTCTGAAGACCATGCCGCCAGATCACGGGCAACCCGCGACCAGACCGGTAAAACGACAACTCTACCCCGCCCCAGGTTGCAGATCGGCGTCACGCACCAGGCGCTCCAGCGCCGCGAGGTCGGGAACGTGGGCCACTTGCTCGCCCACCTGCACCGCCGCCAGCTCGAACGGCCCCAGGGGCACGTCCACATAGTTGAGCTGGCTGTCGAGCTTGCACGAGCGAGGAATGCCCTGCAGCAGCAGCGCCAGGTAGCGCAGGCCGGTATCGCCCAGGGCGTTGAGCACCACGATGCGCGCCCGCTCGCCGCACGGGGTCTGCCCGCCGCAGGCGGCCTCGAAGCCGATCAGCGGCAGGCGCTGCTGGCGCCAGTCGAGCCAGCCCATGTGCCAGTTCAACGCGAAGCGCTCGCACACCCAGGCACGCTCGCCGATCAGTTCGGCCACGGCGACGTTGGGCAGCACCAGAGTGCGGTCGCCCAAAGGCAGCAACAGCCCGGTCAGGCTGCTGCGCTGGCCGGCGATATGTTCAAGCATGGGGCTGGCTCCAGTGGGCGATGCTTTGCAGCAGGAGCGACTCCTGATACGGCTTGCCGAGGTACTCGTTGACGCCAATGGCCATGGCCCGCTCACGGTGCTTCTGGCCGGTGCGCGAGGTGATCATGATGATCGGCAGCGCGCTCAGACGGCTGTCGCGGCGGATCCGCGTGGCCACCTCGAAACCGTCCATGCGCGGCATTTCGATGTCCAGCAACAGCACGTCGGGACGGTGCTGCTCCAGCAGCGCCATGGCATCGACGCCGTCCTTGGCGGTCAGCACGCTCATGCCGTGCCGCTCGAGCAGGCGACTGGTGACCTTGCGCACGGTCACCGAGTCGTCCACCACCATCACCAGCAACTGACGTCGCGGCGCCGGGCCCAGCAGCGGGCGTCGCCCGCCCTCGCCCAGCGGCAGCCGCGCCAGACGGCGTTGCTGGCCGCGCAGTTGCCCGAGCACGTCGAGAATCAGCACTACCCGGCCATCGCCCAGCAAGGTCGCGCCCGACAACCCCGGCACCGCAGCGAACTGCGGCCCCAGGCTCTTGACCACGATTTCGCGGCTGGGTGACAGGCCATCGGCCTGGATCGCGAACGACTGCTCCTGGGCATGCACCAGCAGCACCGGCAACGGCACGCGCTGCCCCAACAGTCGCGGACGCGCGACCGCCTGGAGCAGCTCACCGAGATAGCGCAGGGCATAGTCCTGGCCACCGTAGCGGTAGCGCGGCGGGTCCTGCTGGTAGCAGGCTTCGAGCTCGGCGGGCGGCACCCGCACGATACCTTCGATGGTGTTGAGCGGGATCGCGTACTGCTCCTCGCCCAGGTGCACCATCAGCGCCCGATTCAGCGACACCGTGAACGGCAGACGGATCTGGAAGCGCGCGCCCTTGCCGGCACTGGACTCGATGCTCATCGAGCCGCCGAGCTGCTTGACCTCTTCATGCACCACGTCCATGCCCAGGCCGCGACCGGAAATCTGGGTGATCTTCTCGGCGGTGGAAAAACCAGGGCGCAGGATGAACTGCAAAATCTCGTGATCGCTCAACTGCGCCTGTGGCGCCAGCAGGCCGCGCTTGATGGCTTTGTTGCGCACCGCCTCCAGCGGCACACCGGCGCCATCGTCGCTCATCTCGATGACGATGTCGGCGCCTTCGTGGAGCAGGTCCAGGTGAATGGTGCCCTGCTCCGGCTTGCCGGCCGCCAGGCGCACCTCGCGCGGCTCCAGGCCATGGTCCACGGCGTTGCGCAGCATGTGCTCCAGCGGCGCAACCATGCGTTCGAGCACGCTGCGATCGAGCTCGCCCTCGGCATTGCCGACCACCAGTTCCACCTGCTTGCCCAGCTCGCTGGCCACTTGTCGCACCACGCGCTGCAAGCGCGGCACCAGACGCTCGAAGGGCACCATCAGGGTGGCGGTCAGGCCCTCCTGCAACTGGCTGTTGATCCGTGCCTGCTGCTGCAACAGGCCCTGCGCTTCCTGGGTCTTGAGCGCCAGGGTTTCCTTCAGGTCGAGCAGGTCGGAGGCCGACTCGAACAGGGCCTGGGACAACTGCTGCAACTGCGAGTGACGGTCCATCTCCAGCGGGTCGAAGTCATCGTAGACATCGCCCTCGGCCTGCCAGCGACCGGCCATGCGCCCCTGGGTCTCGGTGTCCAGGCGCAGCAGTTGGTCGCGCATGCGCTCCAACGTGGTTTCCATTTCGCTCAAGGCGAACTGCGCATCGTTGACCTGCTGCTCGATACGCCCGCGAATGATCGCGTGCTCGCTGGCCAGGTTGCCGAGGTCGTCGAGCAGTTCGGCATCGACCTTGACCAGGTCTGCAGGCGTGCGCTCCGGTGCCAGTGCCGGCGCCTCGGCAGGTTCGGCCTGAACCGTCGCCTGGCCCGCTGCGCTGTCGGTGAGGGCAGCGCTGGAGAAGTTGCGGATGTAGTCGATCAGCGCGGTCGCCGCATGCAGCGGTTGGCCCAAACGCACGGCATCGATCATTTGCGCCACACGGTCGTGGCAGTTCTGCAACAGGCTGAACAAGGCCGGGGTCGGCGGTAGGCGACCGGCGGCGAGCAGTTCGTAGAGAAACTCGAGCTCGTGGGCCAGATCGCCGATGGCGGCGATCTGCACCATGCGCGCGCCGCCCTTGAGGGTGTGCAGGTCGCGCAGCAGGTTCTCCGCTTCGGCGCGATTGCGCGGGTCGGCCTGCCAACGGGCCAACGCGGCGGCGGCGCTCTCGACGATGTCGGAGCTTTCCTCGAGGAAAACCTCCAGCAGTTCCTTGTCGGCCGGTGCCTGTTCGTCATCGACCGGCGCGTCCAGGGGCAACTGCGACGGCGGGGCATGGCGAAACTCGCGCAGTTCTCCCAGCAGCGCCACCGCCGAGGCCGGCAGTTGGCCCTGGCGCAGGTCGTCGAGCATCTGCGCCAACGCCGCATGGCTGCGCTGCAGCAACTCTGCCAGCGTGCTGTCGGCGCGCAGGCGGCGGTCGACCAGGCCCTCGTAGACCCGTGCCAGCTCCTGGGCCAGCACTTCGACCGGGCCGATCGCCGCCAGTTGCGCGCCGCCGCGCAGGGTCTGCACGTCCTGCTGCAGGGCCGACAGCGCCGAGACGCCCTCCGGCGCCTGCTGCCAGCGCTGCAGGGCCTGCTGGGCGCTGTCGAGGAGGTCGCTGGCTTCGTCGAGGAACAGTTGCACCACCGCCGGTTCCGGCAGGTCCACGGCTACCGCCAGCGGCGTCACGCCGTCGGCACCGACCACACCGCTGGCGGCCGGGTCGAGCGCACCGTCGAGCAGCGCGCGCAAGGCATGCTGGCAGTCGTCGGCTGGCGTGATGTCCTGCCCGGCAGCGATCTCGTCGAACATGTCGAGCAGCCGCTCATGGGCCTGGCGCGCCTGGACGAAAAAGCGCGCATCGGCCACCAGACGTCCCTCCGCCACGGCCCCATATACGTCGAGCAAAGCTTCGCAGAGCGCGTCCACCTGCCAGAAATCGGCCAGGTGGGCGGCGTGGCCCAGGGTGGTCAATTCGTCCAGCAAGGTCTCCAGCGCCTGGCCCTCGCGAGGGTGCTCCTGCCAGCGCGACAGCAGCGATTCGGCATCGAGCAGGCTGTCCATGCCTTGGGCCAGGAAGCTGGCGATGATCTGCGGGTCGCGGCGCACGCGGCGCGCGTGCGCCGGCTCGTGCTGCAATGCAGCCAGGCGCGCATCCACCGCCTCGCCGACCTGTTCGATCAGGGCGGCGGCGCCGGGGATGGCCGCCAGTGGCGCACTGTCGAGCTGCGCCAGGCCCTGCCGGAACAGCGTGCCAGCCGCAGTCAGCGCGTCCAGATCGCTTACCTGCACCGGCAATTGATGCACTTTGTACTCGCGCGCCAGACGGTCGAAGGCAGTGGCCAACTCGGCGATGGGCATCACCCCGGCCATGGCCGCGCTGCCTTTGAGCGTGTGCAGGGCACGTTGCAGGTCATCGGTGACCGCTGCATCCTGACCCTGGGCCGCGAGCAGAAACGCGTCGAGGCTGGCCAAGTGGCCCTGGGCTTCGTTGCGGAAGATCTCCAGCAACTGCGGGTCGAGCCCTTCGACGTTGCTGGGCGGCGGCTTGTCGCGCACCGCCAGGGCATGCAAGTGATCGCCCAGCCGCTCAAGCTCCGCCAGGCGTGGCGGCTGACCGACGGCGAAATCGGCGAGCAGGTCGGGTAAATGCACGAAGGCTTGCTGCAAGGCCACCAGGCCCTCGCCGCCCAGCGCGACGCGCCCTTCGAGGGCGCGATTGAGCAAATGTTCGGCCGCCCAGGCCAGTTCGGCCACGGCCCGCGCCTCGACCATCCGCCCGCTGCCCTTGAGCGTGTGCAGGGCGCGGCGCAGGGCGATCAACGCCTCGCGCGGGTGATCGTCGGCGCGCCAGCGCAACCACTGGCGCTCGATTTCCGGCAGCAGCTCGCCGGCTTCTTCGAGGAACACCTCGCGCAGGGTCTCGTCAACGCCGTCCTGTGCGGCGGGCAGTTCACCCGCCTCGGTCTCGCCGCTGCCGCGCAGCCCCAGCGAGGCCAGGCGGGTGCCGGCCAGGTCGAGAAAATGCCCGGCATCGGCCAGCGGGTCCGCCACTTGCCATTGCAGGTAACACTCCAGCGCACTCAGGGCCTCGGCCAGCGGTGTGAGCTGCGCCTCGGGCGGCACCTGTTCCAGCGGCAGCAGCGCGTCCTGCACATGGGCCGCGCACAGGCCGAACAACTCGGACGCGTTCGCCAACATGAGCATGGCCAGCGCGCCGCGTACTTGCTGCAACAGGCCCGGCAACGGTAACAGGCGCTGACGCGACCAGTCGCACTCCAGGCAGTCGCTCAGCAAGTCCTTGGCCTGTTGCAGCACCGACAGCGATTCTTCGAACACCCGCTGGCGGATTTCGCCCAGCTCGGCGCCGGGCATGCCGCCTTCCAAACCTTCGGCCAGGCCGCCGACCATACCGTTGAGCGTCGCCTCGACGTACAGCAAGGCGCCGGCCACGTCCATCAGCAGCGCATCGCTGACCGCCTTCTCACCCTCGACCAGCGCCTGCAACGCCAGCACCTGATCGATGATCACCCGACGTGGCTGCTGGAAGCCGAGCACCGCCAGGGTGTCGGCCACGTGCCGCAGCGGCGCCAGCAAGCGTTGCAGCGGCTCGCGCGGGGCTTGGCCACCGGCCATGAACGGGTCGAGGCGCTCCTTGATGCGCACCAGGTCGTCGCACAGGGCGGTGATCACCGAGCGCAGGGCATCGCGCCCCTGACCGGCCTGCAACTGGTCGCGCCAACTGCCCAGCGACAGGTCGAGATTGGCCAGATCACTGGCCCCGGCCAGGCGCTGCGCGGCCTCGCCCATCAGGCTGTCCTGGGCCAGTGCCTCGGCGCCGCGGCACAGGCGCAACTGGTTGAGCAGCGGCAGCACCACCAGCGGCAGGTCGTGGCGCGCGCCGCGCAGGCGCTCGAGGTAGGACGGCAGTTGCTCCAGGCCACGGAACAGCGCGCCGAGGCAGTCGCCGCGCGGGCTGACCTGGCCGTCGAGCAGCGCCCGCCCGAGCTGTTCGAGCTCTTCGGCCAGGCGCGCGGCACCCTTGAGTTCGAGCAGCGCCAGGCAGCCATGGACCTGGTGCAGGTTGTCCACCATCGGCGCCAGGTGGGCAGGCTCGCCCGGTTCGCTGGCGAAGCGTTCGAGGGCCTGGCGGGCCTGGGCCAGGCATCCGGCGATGGCCGGTTTGCTCCAGTTCAGGGCGACGGTGTCGTGGCGTGCGGGGTTCATGGGGGTGATGGCCATTGACGGCGCCTCAGCTCGGCTCGGCCGGCGGCGGCAGGGTGAACCCCGAGACCGAGCGACGCATCTCGCTGGCCATCTTCGCCAGGTGGCGGATGCTGTCGGCGGTGGCGCCGGAGCCGTGGGAAGTCTGTGCGGTGATCTGCTGGATCACCGCCATGGTGTGGGAAATCTGTCCGGCCGACGAGGTCTGCAACTGCGCCGCATCGGAAATGCTGTGGATCAGGTCGGCCAGGGTCTGCGACACGCCTTCGATCTCGGCCAGGGCCACGCCGGCGTCCTGGGCCAGGCGCGCGCCGCGCACCACTTCGGCGGTGGTCTGCTCCATGGAGATCACCGCTTCGTTGGTGTCGGCCTGGATGGTGCGCACCAACGCCTCGATCTGCCGGGTGGCCGACGACGAGCGCTCGGCCAGGCGCTGGACTTCATCGGCGACCACCGCGAAACCGCGACCGGCCTCGCCCGCCAGCGACGCCTGGATCGCAGCGTTGAGGGCCAGGATGTTGGTCTGCTCGGCAATGTCGTCGATCAGGCTGACGATATCGCCGATCTCCTGGGACGACTCGCCCAGGCGCTTGATGCGCTTGGCGGTGTCCTGGATCTGCTCGCGGATGTTGTCCATGCCGTCGATGGTGTTGTGCACCACTTCGTTGCCTTTGTTGGCGATGGCCACCGAGCGCTCGGCCACCTTGGCCGACTCGTAGGCGTGGGCCGACACGCGGTCGATCGACTCGACCATGTCGCCCACCGCCAGCGACGCCTCGCTGATCTGATCGGCCTGGTGCTCCGAGGCCTTGGCCAACTGGCGCGCGGTGTTCTGGGTATCCTGCACGGCGGCGGCGACCTGCTCGGCACTGTGGTTGATGGTCGCCACCAGGTCGCGCAACTGGTCCACCGAATAGTTGATGGAATCGGCGATGGCCCCGGTGAAGTCTTCGGTGACCGAGACATTCACGGTCAGGTCGCCGTCGGCCAGTTCTTCGATCTCGTCGAGCAGGCGCATGATCGCCTGCTGGTTGCGTTCGTTCTTCTGCGCCGTGTCGCGCAACTGGCGATTGGTGGCGCGCACCATCACCAGGCCGATGAGGATGATCGAGGTCAGCGCCAGCAGGCCCAGCACGTAGCCGCCCACGGTATCCAGGGTGCGTCCGGCCAGGTTCTCGAAGCCGGTGGCCAGGTGCGAAGCTTCGTCGAGCAAGGTCTGCGACAGGCTGAAGATGTTGCTCGCCGCTTCGCGCACGCGCTGCAGCTCTGGGGAGGTTTCGAGGATTTCGTCCACCGAACCGGAGACGAACTGGAACAGCTCGGCGATTTCGGCCAGGCGCGCACGGGCGTCGGGGTCTTCGACGCGGGTCACCTGGATCGCGGCATTGCCGTCGAGCATGCCCTGCAGCACCTGGCCGAAGCGGCTGGCATCGCGGCCGAAGGTGTCGGCGGCCTGCACCGCCGCCTCGTCGCCGCCAAGCACGGTGTTGACCGAGCCGAGAATCCGCTCGGCCAGCAGCAACTGGCGCTGGGCCACGGCCACCTGACTGGCCGGTGCGCCGCTTTGCAGCAGGATTTCCACCACTTTCTCGTACTCGACCTGCAACTGCGGCACGGTCTCGGCCAGGGTCGCCGCCACTTGATGCAACGACAGCACGGTCTGTTCGCTGGCCAGGATGGTGTCGGTGTTGCGGCGCAGGTTTTCCCAGTCCTGGCGCACCGCGTCCATCTCGTCGCGCACAGTGGCCGGCGCCGGTGGCAGCCCGGTGGTCTTGTCGCCCTCGCGCAGGTACTTCCAGCGCCGCTCGAAGTCGTTGCGTGCATCGGACAGCAGACGGAAGGCCAAGGCCTTGCCCGCCGCCGCTTCGGTGGCGTTCTTGGCGATGCGCTGGGACAGCACGCGCAGCTCGCCGGCATGACCGATGTACTGCTTGTCGTGGCTGGACTGGGTGTTGAGGTAGGCGAAGTTGGCGAACAGCAGCACGATCGACAGGATCAGCACCACGAACAGCACGGTGATCTGCGCGGTGCTGCGCGGACGCTGGGCCACCGCTTCCGGAACGACGGTCGGGGTGGGCTTGCTGGGGATCGAAGGGTTCACTGTCGCAGGGGCCTCACAACGCCACATCGAGAAAGCCTGGCGCCTGGGCCAGGGCGAAAGGGCTGAAGATCGCCCAGTTGTGCTCGCGGGGGAAATGCCCCTGTACGAACGGCGCCGCCGCGCGAATCAGCGGCTGCGGCGGCGACAGCGCAAGGCTGTCGAGGGCGAAATGCTGCAGGCCGACCACTTCGTCGACCAGCAGACCGACGAACAGGTCGTCGTGGTCCAGCACCAGCACCCGCCGCTGCTTGCCCGCCGCTGCCGGGCCGAGGCCAAGAAAGGCCGACAGGTCCATCACCGGCAGCAATCTGCCGCGCAGGTTGGCCACCCCGCGCACCCAGGGCTGCACGCCCGGCACGCGGCTGCTGCGCGGCTCGCGCAGCACTTCGGCGATTTCCCCCATGGGCGCGACGAACCACTGCCCGGCGATGCGAAAACCGATGCCGCTCCAGTGCTGCAGGCGCGTGTCCTGCGGCGGCTGGTCGGCCACCAGCAGGCGGCAGCGGCGGTCGATGTCCAGCAGCAGCTCGAACGCGGTCAGCGACGCGCCCTGGGGGCGGGTGGTCAAGTGCCCAGCACTTCGGCCAGCTTGGCGATCAGCGCGTGTTCTTCCACGGGTTTGGTGAGGAAGTCGCGCGCGCCTTGGCGCGTGGCCCAGATGCGGTCGGTGTCCTGGTCCTTGGTGGTGACCATGATCACCGGAATGGCGCAGGTCTCGGGGTCTTTGCTCAACTGCCGGGTGGCCTGGAAGCCGTTCATGCCCGGCATGACGATGTCCATGAGCACCGCGTCGGGTTTTTCCTGGCGCGCCAGGGCCACGCCGTCTGCACCGGTTTCGGCCTTGAGCACCTCGTAGCCGTGCTGTTGCAGCCATCCGGTGAGTTTTTGCATCTCTGTCTGCGAGTCGTCGACGATCAGAACTCGGGCCATGCGGTTTCCCCATCAGAAACATGAAGACCGCGCCGACGCGGCGCGGTCAGGGTGCGTGGTGTGCATGTTCGGCGAATCCGGGCACATGCACGCGGATCGCTTCGAGCAATTCTTCCTTGGTGAACGGCTTGGTCAGGAACTGGTCGGAGCCGACCACCCGCCCGCGGGCCTTGTCGAACAAGCCATCGCGCGAGGACAGCAACACCACCGGGGTGTCCTTGAACAGCGCGTTGTGCTTGATGATCGCGCAGGTCTGGTAGCCGTCCAGGCGCGGCATCAGCACATCGACGAAGATGATCCGCGGCGCATGATCGACGATCTTGGCCAGGGCATCGAAACCGTCGCTGGCGGTGATCACCTCGCAACCCACCTCCCCTAGCAGCGTCTGGGCGGTCCGGCGGATGGTGCGCGAGTCGTCGATCACCATCACCTTCAGAGGTTGTTCCATAGACGTCTACCCGTGCGCAGGTGAGTGCAGACGCGCAAGCCACAGCAGAAGCGCAGACCGAGCCGATCCGCGTCCATTCGCCGCTTGCCGCTACACGCTCGAAGCTGCTTTTTTAACACAGTCCGCAGGGCCATTGCATCTGCCTACCCCTTGACCCGCCGCGTTTGCGGCGCCACCCTGAGCCACTTTTCTTTCGTGCCATCGCGGCCGTCGGTCGCCAAGAGGATTTACCCCATGAGCGTTCGCCTCGGGATTGTCATGGACCCCATCGCGTCCATTTCCTATAAGAAGGACAGTTCGCTGGCCATGCTGCTGGCGGCGCAGGCGCGCGGCTGGAGCCTGTTCTACATGGAGCAGCGCGACCTGTACCAGGGCACCGGGCAGGCGCGCGCGCGCATGCGCCCGCTGAAGGTGTTCGCCGATACCACGCGCTGGTTCGAGCTGGGCGAGGAACAGGACAGCGCGCTGGGCGAGCTGGACGTGATCCTGATGCGCAAGGATCCGCCGTTCGACATGGAGTTCGTCTACAGCACCTACCTGCTGGAGCAGGCCGAGCGCGACGGCGTGTTGATCGTCAACAAGCCGCAGAGCCTGCGCGACTGCAACGAGAAGCTGTTCGCCACGCAGTTCCCGCAGTGCATGGCGCCGACGCTGGTCAGCCGCCGCGCCGACATCCTGCGCGAGTTCGCCGCCACCCACGGCGACGTGATCCTCAAGCCGCTCGACGGCATGGGCGGGGCGTCGGTGTTCCGCCATCGCCAGGGTGACCCGAACCTGTCGGTGATCCTGGAAACCCTGACCCAGCACGGCCACCAGCAGATCATGGCGCAGGCCTACCTGCCGCAGATCGTCGATGGCGACAAGCGTATCCTGATGATCGACGGCGAGCCGGTGCCCTACTGCCTGGCGCGCATCCCGGCCAGCGGCGAAACCCGTGGCAACCTGGCCGCAGGCGGTCGCGGCGAAGCCCGTCCGCTGACCGAGCGCGACCGCTGGATCGCCGCCCAGGTCGGTCCGACCCTGCGCGAAAAAGGCTTGCTGTTCGTGGGCCTGGACGTGATCGGCGACTCGCTGACCGAAATCAACGTCACCAGCCCGACCTGCATCCGCGAAATCGACGCGGCCTACAACACCGACATCGGCGGCCAACTGATGGACGCCATCGAGCGCCAGCTGAGCGCTCAGCGCTAAGCTGGCGCTCAGCGGCAAGCGGTAAGCTACAAGCGGCAAGAAAAAGCGCGATCCAGCGCCGAATCGCCTCTACTTGCCGCTTGAAACTTGAAGCTTGAAGCTGCTTCTCTGGGACACAAGATGACATCGCCCGCCGATATTCCCGCCGACCTGCTGCCACCGCGCGTACGCCCGGTGGATCGGCTCGGCTTTACCTTGTTCCTGGCGGCGTTGGTGCACCTGGCGTTGATCCTCGGCGTGAGCTTCAACGTCATCAAGCCCGCCGAAATTCGCCAGACCATGGACATCACCCTGGCCACCTTCAAGAGCGAGAAAGCGCCCGAGAAGGCCGATTTCCAGGCACAGGACAACCAGCAAGGCAGCGGCACACTGGACAAGAAGGCGGTGCCCACCACCACCGAGGTGGCGCCGTTCCAGGACAGCAAGGTCAACACAATCACCCCGCCGCCGGCCGCCCGCGTGGAAACGCCGCCGCCCCCGGCCAAAACCGCAGTGACCACCAAGGCGAGCAAGCCGCAGAAGGCCGAGACCGCGCCCAAGGAGAGCAAGCCGCAACCTAAACCGGCGCAGGCGGCGCCGACCTTCGACAGCTCGCAGCTGTCGAGCCAGATCGCCAGCCTGGAAGCCGAGCTGTCCAACGAGCAGCAGTTGTACGCCAAGCGCCCGCGCATCCATCGCCTGAACGCCGCCTCGACCATGCGCGACAAAGGCGCCTGGTACAAAGAGGAATGGCGCAAGAAAGTCGAGCGCATCGGCAACCTCAACTACCCGGAGGAAGCCCGCCGTCAGCAGCTATACGGCAGCCTGCGCCTGCTGGTGTCGATCAACCGCGATGGCTCGCTGTACGAGGTCCTGGTGCTCGAATCGTCCGGCCAGAAGCTGCTCGACCAGGCCGCCCAGCGCATCGTGCGCCTGGCCGCACCGTTCGCACCGTTCACCGGCGACCTGGCCGAGTACGACCGCCTGGAGATCATCCGCACCTGGCGCTTCGCCCGTGGCGACCGGCTGTCGAGCAACTGACCGGTACGGACACCGCACGGCCAGCTTGTCAGCCTCGCCACCTGACGCCACACTACCCCTCATGAAAACCCTCGCCCCCAGCTACCTCAAGCACCAGTTCCTGATCGCCATGCCGCACATGGCCGATCCGAACTTTGCCCAGACCCTCACCTACATCGTCGAGCACAATGCCAACGGTGCCATGGGGCTGGTGGTCAACCGCCCGCAGGATCTGTACCTGGCCGACATCCTCGAGCAACTGCGCCCGGACGAGGAGCCCGCACCCAGCACCCTGCAGATCCCCATCTACCAGGGCGGCCCGGTGCAAACCGACCGCGGCTTCGTGCTGCACAGCCCGGAATGCAGCTACCAGGCCACCGTCGAGCTGCAAGGTGTGTCGCTGTCCACCTCGCAGGACGTGCTGTTCGCCATCGCCGAAGGCGTCGGGCCGAAACAGAGCCTGATCACCCTGGGCTACGCCGGTTGGGAAGCCGGACAGCTGGAGGCAGAGCTGGCCGACAACGCCTGGCTCAACTGCCCGTTCGACGCCAACATCCTATTCGGCATGGCCTGCGAACAACGCCTGCAAGCGGCCGCGCAAAGCCTGGGCATCAACCTCGCCCTGCTGACCAGCCAGGCAGGACACGCCTGATGGCCGAGCTGCGCCTGCTGCTGGGCTTCGACTACGGCACCCGCCAGATCGGCGTCGCCGTCGGCCAGGTCATCACCGGTCAGGCCCGCGAGCTGTGCACGCTCAAGGCGCAGAACGGCGTGCCGGACTGGAACCAGGTGGAAAAGCTGATCAAGGAATGGAAACCCGATGCCATCGTCGTTGGCCTGCCGCTGAACATGGACGGCACGCCGAGCGAAATGAGCGAGCGTGCGGAGAAATTCGCCCGCCGCCTCAACGGGCGCTACAACCTGCCGGTACACACCCACGACGAACGCCTGACCACCTTCGAAGCCAAGGGCGAGCAAATGGCCCGCGGCGGGCCACGTGGCAGCTACCGCGACAACCCGGTCGACGCCATCGCCGCGGCACTGCTGCTGCAAGGCTGGCTGGAGGCCAATACCTGACCATCCGCTTTGCCGCCGGCCTTGCTGGCGCCCCAAGGAGCACGCAATGAGCCTACCCGATCCCGCCGCACTGATCCGGCAGATGGCCGTCGATCTTCGCGCCCACCTGGCGCGCCGCGCCATCGCCGAGCCCCGTTTCATCGGTATCCGCACCGGTGGCGTGTGGGTTGCCCAGGCCCTGCAAGAGGCACTCGACGACCACAGCCCGCTGGGCACCCTCGACGTGTCGTTCTACCGCGACGATTTCAGCCAGAACGGCCTGCACCCGCAAGTGCGCCCCTCCGAGCTGCCGTTCGAGATCGAAGGCCAGCACCTGGTGCTGGTCGATGACGTGCTGATGAGCGGTCGCACCATCCGCGCGGCGCTCAACGAGCTGTTCGACTACGGCCGCCCGGCCAGCGTGACCCTGGTGTGCCTGCTCGACCTGGACGCCGGCGAGTTGCCGATCCGCCCCAACGTACTGGGCGCGACGCTGTCCCTGGCAGCCCATGAGCGGGTAAAATTGACCGGTCCCGCGCCGCTCGCGCTCGAGCGCCAGGACCTCGCCTCCGCATCCGCCCTTTAAGAGTCCCCCGCGATGACGCCATTCGACGCCAAGCGCCCGCTGCAGCTCAACGACCAGGGCCAGCTACGCCATTTCCTCTCGCTCGACGGTTTGCCCCGCGAACTGCTCACCGAAATCCTCGACACCGCCGACTCCTTCCTCGAAGTCGGCGCCCGCGCCGTGAAGAAAGTCCCGCTGCTGCGCGGCAAGACCGTGTGCAACGTGTTCTTCGAGAACTCCACACGGACCCGCACCACCTTCGAACTGGCCGCCCAGCGCCTGTCGGCCGACGTCATCAGCCTGAACGTGTCCACCTCGTCCACCAGCAAGGGCGAAACCCTGTTCGACACCCTGCGCAACCTCGAAGCCATGGCCGCCGACATGTTCGTCGTGCGCCATTCGGACTCAGGCGCCGCGCACTTCATCGCCGAGCACGTCTGCCCGGAGGTGGCCGTGATCAACGGTGGTGACGGCCGCCATGCGCACCCCACCCAGGGCATGCTCGACATGCTCACCATCCGTCGCCACAAAGGCAGCTTCGAGAACCTGTCGGTGGCCATCGTCGGCGACATCCTGCATTCGCGCGTAGCCCGCTCCGACATGCTCGCGCTCAAGGCCCTGGGTTGCCCGGACATCCGCGTGATCGGGCCGAAGACCCTGATCCCGATCGGCATCGAGCAGTACGGGGTGAAGGTCTACACCGACCTGGCCGAGGGGCTCAAGGACGTCGACGTGGTGATCATGCTGCGCCTGCAACGCGAACGCATGGCCGGCGGCCTGCTGCCCAGCGAAGGCGAGTTCTACCGCCTGTTCGGCCTGACCACCGCGCGCCTGGCCAAGGCCAAGCCGGACGCCATCGTCATGCACCCAGGCCCGATCAACCGCGGCGTGGAAATCGAATCGGCGGTGGCCGACGGCAAGCATTCGGTGATTCTCAACCAGGTCACCTACGGCATCGCCGTACGCATGGCCGTGCTGTCGATGGCCATGAGCGGCCAGAACGCGCAACGTCAACTCGACCAGGAGAACGCCCTGTGACCATCAGCATCATCGGCGCACGGGTCATCGATCCCAGCAGCGGCCTGGACCAGGTCAGCGACCTGCACCTCGAAGGCGGGCGGATCGTCGCCATCGGCGCAGCCCCGGCCGGCTTCAGCGCCCGCCGCACGCTCCAGGCCGAGGGCCTGGTGGCCGCGCCCGGCCTGGTCGACCTCGACGTCGCCCTGCGCGAGCCAGGCTTCAGCCGCAAGGGCAACATCGCCAGCGAAACCCGCGCGGCAGTGGCCGGCGGCGTCACCAGCCTGTGCTGCCCACCGCAGACCAAACCCGTGCTCGACACCTCGGCAGTGGCCGAGCTGATCCTCGACCGCGCCCGTGACGCGGGCAACAGCAAGGTCTACCCGATTGGCGCACTCACCAAAGGCCTGGACGGCGAGCAACTGGCCGAACTGGTGGCCTTGCGCGACACCGGCTGCGTGGCCTTCGGCAACGGCCTCAAGGAAATCCCCAACAACCGCACCCTGGCCCGGGCCCTGGAGTATGCCGCCACCTTCGACCTGACCGTGGTGTTCCATTCCCAGGACCGCGACCTGTCGGCCGGCGGCCTGGCCCACGAAGGCGCCATGGCGAGCTTCCTCGGCCTGCCAGGCATTCCCGAAAGCGCCGAGACCGTGGCCCTGGCGCGTAACCTGCTGCTGGTCGAGCAGAGCGGTGTACGCGCGCACTTCACCCAGATCACCAGCGCCCGTGGCGCGCGCCTGATCGCCCAGGCCCAGCAGTTGGGGCTGCCGGTCACCGCCGATGTGGCGCTGTACCAGTTGATCCTCACCGACGACGCCCTGCGCGACTTCTCCAGCCTCTACCACGTGCAACCACCGCTGCGCACCGCCGCCGACCGCGATGGCCTGCGCGAAGCGGTGAAGTCCGGGGTGATCCAGGCCATTTCCAGCCATCACCAGCCCCATGAGCGTGATGCCAAGCTGGCGCCGTTCGGCGCTACTGAACCTGGCATCAGCAGCGTCGAACTGCTGCTGCCGCTGGCCATGACCCTGGTGGAAGACGGCCTGCTCGACCTGCCGACCCTGCTGGCACGCCTGTCCAGCGGCCCGGCCCAGGCCCTGCGCCTGCCAGCCGGCGAGCTGAAGGTGGGTGCCGCCGCCGACCTGGTGCTGTTCGACCCCAACGCCTCGACGGTCGCTGGCGAACACTGGTTCTCGCGGGGCGAGAACTGCCCGTTCATCGGCCACTGCCTGCCGGGCGCGGTACGCTACACCCTGGTCGACGGGCGGGTGTGCCACGAGGCCTGAGCCCGCCCGATCGCAGTTGAATCGCGGCGATTCGCCGCCGCGATTCAACCGTGAACAGGCCCGCCCGCCTGTTCCGGCCAGGTACGACCATTCATCCGCACCGGTTGAAATTCTTCCCCCCATCCCCATATGAGTCTGCAACAGGCATTTTCGCCCCGCTGCGTGGAGACTCTCTCTTGACCACCATCGTTTCAGTCCGCCGTAACGGCAAAGTCGTCATGGGCGGCGACGGCCAGGTATCCCTGGGCAACACCGTGATGAAAGGCAACGCCAAGAAAGTCCGGCGCCTGTACAACGGCGAGGTCATCGCAGGCTTTGCCGGCGCTACCGCCGACGCCTTCACCCTGTTCGAGCGTTTCGAGTCGCAACTGCAGAAGCATTCCGGCCATCTGGTGCGCGCTGCCGTCGAGCTGGCCAAGGAATGGCGTACCGACCGCACCTTGAGCCGCCTGGAGGCCATGCTGGCCGTGGCCAACAAGGACGCCTCGCTGGTCATCACCGGTAACGGCGACGTGGTCGAACCCGAAGACGGCCTGATCGCCATGGGTTCCGGCGGCGCCTACGCCCAGGCCGCTGCACGCGCCCTGCTGAACAAAACCGACCTCTCGGCCCGCGAAATCGCCGAGACCGCGTTGAACATCGCCGGCGACATCTGCGTGTTCACCAACCACAACCTGACCATCGAGGAGCAGGACCTGGCCGAGTGATCAGCTGTTCTGTTGTCCCGCGCGCTGCGGGACTTTTTCCCACGCTGATCCACTCCATCCGAGGCCCCAATTCATCATGTCCATGACCCCCCGCGAGATCGTCCACGAACTCAACCGCCACATCATCGGCCAGGACGACGCCAAGCGCGCCGTGGCCATCGCCCTGCGCAACCGCTGGCGGCGCATGCAACTGCCGCTGGAACTGCGCGCCGAAGTCACGCCCAAGAACATCCTCATGATCGGCCCCACGGGTGTGGGCAAGACCGAAATCGCCCGGCGCCTGGCCAAGCTGGCCAACGCGCCGTTCATCAAGGTCGAAGCGACCAAGTTCACCGAAGTGGGCTATGTTGGCCGTGACGTCGAGTCGATCATCCGCGACCTGGCCGATGCGGCCCTGAAAATGCTGCGCGAGCAGGAAATCGTCCGCGTGCGCCACCGCGCCGAAGACGCCGCCGAAGACCGCATCCTCGACGCCCTGCTGCCGCAGGCTCGGGTCAGCAGCTTCAGCGAGGAAGCCCAGCAGTCGAGCAGCGACTCCAACACCCGCCAACTGTTCCGCAAGCGCCTGCGCCAGGGCGAGCTGGACGACAAGGAAATCGACATCGAGGTCGCCGACGCAGTGGGCGTGGAAATCGCCGCGCCGCCCGGCATGGAAGAGATGACCAACCAGTTGCAGAGCCTGTTCGCCAACATGGGCAAGGGCAAGCGCAAGAGCCGCAAGCTCAAGGTCAAGGAAGCGCTGAAGATGGTCCGTGACGAGGAAGCCAGCCGCCTGGTCAACGAGGAAGAGCTCAAGGCCAAGGCCCTGGAAGCGGTAGAGCAGCATGGCATCGTGTTCATCGACGAGATCGACAAGGTGGCCAAGCGCGGCAACGTCGGCGGCGCCGATGTGTCCCGCGAAGGCGTGCAGCGCGACCTGCTGCCGCTGATCGAGGGCTGCACCGTGAACACCAAGCTGGGCATGGTCAAGACCGACCACATCCTGTTCATCGCCTCCGGCGCCTTCCACCTGAGCAAGCCGAGCGACCTGGTGCCTGAGCTGCAGGGCCGTCTGCCGATCCGCGTCGAACTCAAGGCCCTGACCCCGCAGGACTTCGAGCGCATCCTCACCGAGCCGCATGCATCGCTGACCGAGCAGTACCGCGAGTTGCTCAAGACCGAAGGCCTGAACATCACCTTCGCCGAAGACGGCATCAAGCGCCTGGCCGAGATCGCCTACCAGGTCAACGAAAAGACCGAAAACATCGGCGCCCGCCGCCTGCACACGCTGCTCGAGCGCCTGCTCGAAGAGCTGTCGTTCAGCGCCGGCGACCTGGCCAGCGGCCACGACGAAACCCCGGTCAACATCGACGCCACCTACGTCAACGGCCACCTGGGCGAACTGGCACAGAACGAAGACCTCTCCCGTTACATCCTTTAAGCTGCAAGCGATAAGCTGCAAGCGACAAGCTCATGTGTGTCGCTTGCAGCAGCGCTTTTCTTCAGATACATCCGCGATAGCTTGAATCTCACCTCTTGTAGCTTGTAGCTTGCAGCTTGTAGCTTAAAAAAGAGATGTGTCATGGCCCGCCTTCCTACCGCCATCAACCTGCACAAAGCCTCGAAAACCCTTTCGCTTACGTACTCGCCTGGCGAGGTCTATCACCTGCCTGCCGAGTTTCTGCGCGTGCACTCGCCCTCGGCCGAGGTGCAGGGGCACGGTAATCCCATCCTGCAGTTCGGCAAGATCGACGTCGGGCTCAGTGGCCTGGAGCCTGCCGGGCAGTACGCGCTCAAGCTCACCTTCGATGACGGCCACGACAGCGGGCTGTTCACCTGGGAGTACCTGGAACAACTGTGCTTGCGCCAGACGCAGTTGTGGGCCGAATACCTCGACGAACTGCACAAGGCCGGCAAATCGCGTGATCCGGCCGTGTCTGCGGTCAAGCTGATGCTCTAGGTCAAGGCTCGACATCGTTGGAACGCGCTTTCTAACGATTTCTGCTTGAATGCCTCATGGACAGCCAATGACTGGCCTGTCTTGCGCATTACATGAAACTCGGGTAACCAAGGGGTCTGGCAAGTTTCAGCACCTGCTCGTCATCACTGGTCACCCGAGTGGGGGTACCGGGCGGTCGCCTGCGAGCCCGCCACAGGCAGTCGGTATTCGTCTCGAGACAACGGAGCGTCGTAGATGAGTAACAAGAACAACGATGAACTGCAGAAGCAGGCCTCGGAAAGCACGCTGGGGCTCAATCCGGTCATTGGCATCCGCCGCAAGGACCTGCTCAGCTCGGCGCGCACCGTGTTGCGCCAGGCCGTGCGCCAACCGCTGCACAGCGCCAAGCACGTCGCCCATTTCGCACTGGAACTGAAGAACGTGGTGCTGGGCAATTCGCAGTTGCTACCGGCCAGCGACGACCGCCGCTTCAGCGACCCGACCTGGAGCCAGAACCCACTGTACCGCCGCTACCTGCAGACCTACCTGGCCTGGCGCAAGGAGCTCAACGACTGGATCGCCGACAGCGACCTGTCGCCCCAGGACATCAGCCGAGGCCAGTTCGTCATCAACCTGATGACCGAGGCCATGGCGCCCACCAACACCTTAGCCAACCCGCAGGCCGTCAAGCGCTTCTTCGAGACCGGCGGCAAGAGCCTGCTCGACGGCATGGCCAACCTGGCCAAGGACATGGTCAACAATGGCGGCATGCCCAGCCAGGTGAACATGGCGGCCTTCGAAGTGGGGCGCAACATCGCCACCAGCGAGGGCGCGGTGGTGTTTCGCAACGACGTGCTGGAGCTGATCCAGTACCGGCCGATCACCGAGCAGGTGCACAGCCGCCCGCTCCTCGTGGTGCCTCCGCAGATCAACAAGTTCTACGTGTTCGACCTCAGCCCGGAGAAGAGCCTGGCGCGTTTCTGCCTGCGCTCCAACCAGCAGACCTTCATCATCAGTTGGCGCAACCCGACCAAGGCCCAGCGCGAGTGGGGGCTGTCTACCTACATCGAAGCACTCAAGGAAGCGGTCGACGCGGTGCTGGCGATCACCGGCAGCAAGGACTTGAACATGCTCGGCGCCTGCTCCGGCGGCATCACCTGTACTGCATTGCTGGGCCACTACGCGGCACTGGGCGAAACCAAGGTGAAGGGGCTGACGCTGCTGGTGAGCGTGCTCGACACCACGGTCGATACCCAGGTGGCGCTGTTCGTCGATGAAACCACGCTGGAGGCGGCCAAGCGCCATTCCTACCAGGCCGGGGTGCTCGAAGGCAGCGACATGGCCAAGGTGTTCGCCTGGATGCGCCCCAACGACCTGATCTGGAACTATTGGGTCAACAATTACCTGCTGGGCAACGAGCCACCGGTGTTCGACATCCTGTTCTGGAACAACGACACCACGCGCCTGCCCGCCGCCTTCCACGGCGACCTGATCGAGATGTTCAAGAACAACCCGCTGACCCGCCCCGGCGGCCTGGAGGTCTGTGGCACCGCCATCGACCTCAAGCAGGTGCAGTGCGACATCTACGCCGTCGCCGGCACCGCCGACCACATCACCCCGTGGCAGTCGTGCTACCGCTCGGCGCACCTGTTCGGCGGCCACATCGAGTTCGTGCTGTCCAACAGCGGCCACATCCAGAGCATCCTCAATCCGCCAGGCAACCCCAAGGCGCGCTTCCAGACCGGCGAAGACCGTCCCGACGACCCGCTGGCCTGGCAGGAAAACGCCATCAAGCATGCCGACTCCTGGTGGCTGCATTGGCAGAAATGGCTGGGCGAGCGCGCCGGCGATCTCAAGAAAGCGCCTACACGCCTGGGCAATCGTGCCTACAGCCCGGGGGAGGCCGCCCCCGGCACCTACGTTCACGAACGTTGAGCTCCGCCGCGCTCCCGCCCTTGGCAGGACACGGCGTTTCATCCACCTCAGAGTCAGGCGCATGTCGCAACCCTACGTGTTCAGGACCGTCGAGCTGGACGACCAGTCGATCCGCACCGCGGTCCGCCCCGGCAAGCCGCACCTCACGCCGTTGCTGATCTTCAACGGCATCGGCGCCAACCTGGAGCTGGTGTTCCCGTTCATCGAGGCGCTGGACCCGGACCTGGAAGTGATCGCCTTCGACGTGCCCGGTGTCGGTGGCTCCTCGACGCCACGCCATCCCTACCGCTTCCCCGGCCTGGCCAAGCTCACCGCGCGCATGCTCGACTACCTGGACTACGGCCAGGTCAATGTCATCGGGGTGTCCTGGGGCGGGGCGCTGGCCCAGCAGTTCGCCCACGACTATCCCGAACGCTGCCGCAAGCTGGTGCTGGCCGCCACCGCCGCCGGCGCCTTCATGGTGCCCGGCAAGCCCAAGGTACTGTGGATGATGGCCAGCCCCCGGCGCTACGTGCAGCCTTCCCATGTGATCCGCATCGCGCCGATGATCTACGGCGGGGCCTTCCGCCGCGACCCGGACCTGGCGCTACACCATGCCTCGAAGGTGCGCTCCGGCGGCAAGACCGGCTACTACTGGCAACTGTTCGCGGGGCTTGGCTGGACCAGCATCCACTGGCTGCACAAGATCCATCAGCCCACCCTGGTACTGGCCGGTGACGACGACCCCCTGATTCCGTTGATCAACATGCGCCTGCTGGCCTGGCGCATTCCCAACGCCCAATTGCACGTCATCGATGACGGCCACCTGTTCCTGATCACCCGGGCCGAAGCGGTGGCGCCGATCATCATGAAATTCCTCCAGCAGGAACGCCAGCGCGCGGTCATGCACCCACAGCCGGCAGCGCCGGGCAACGGCAAGCGCTAGATGGCCATCAAGACCCGCGAACGCATCCTCGCCTGCGCCCTGGACCTGTTCAACCAGCACGGCGAACCGAACGTCTCGACCCTGCAGATCGCCACCGAACTGGGCATCAGCCCCGGCAACCTGTACTACCACTTCCACGGCAAGGAGCCGCTGGTGCTGGGCCTGCTGGAGCGCTTCGAAGACGAGCTGATGCCGCTGCTCGAACCGCCGCTGGACGCGCGACTGCAGGCCGAGGACTACGGCCTGTTCCTGCACCTGATCGTCGAGCACATGGCGCGCTACCGCTTCCTGTTCCAGGACTTGTCCAACCTGGCGGGCCGCTTGCCCAAGCTGGCGCGCGGCATGCGCCGCCTGATCGACGCACTCAAGCGCACGCTGGCGGCGCTGCTGGCCAGCCTCCAGGCCCAGGGGCTGGTGCTCAGCGACACCCAGGCACTGGGGCTGCTGGTGGAGCAGATCACCCTGACGTTGCTGTTTTCGCTGGATTATCAACGGGTGCTGGGGCACCTGGGCGAGGAAGCCGTGGTGGTGTACCAGGCAATGATGCTGGTGGCGCCGCACCTGGCGGAGCCGGCACGGAGCGCGGTGCAGCGCTTGGCGGGGAAGTACCTGCCCAGATGAGCCCGGCGCCAGGCGACCGCGCGGACATCGCGGTCGCCTGGGCGGACGATCAGGCCTGGGTCGAGGAGCTGGACGCGGCGGGCGTGTCGCTGCTGGAGGCCGACGCGGCGGTTGGGGTCGCTGTCGATTTGGCCGGTGCCTTTTTCGCAGCAGGCTTCCTGGCAGCGGCTGGCTTGGCGGCGGGTTTCGCGGCGGGCTTGGCAGCCGCTTTGCTGGCCGCCGGTTTCTGCGCAGCCGCTTTGCTCGCCGGCTTGGCCGCTGGGGTTTTCGCCGCAGGTTTGGCCGCCGCCTTGGTCAGCGGCTTGGCCGCGCTCTTGCTGGCCGTCGCCTTGGAGGCCGAAGCGGTCGAGGTGCCCGTCAGCTTCTCGATCTGCTGGGTGAGGTGCTCGACCTGCTGGTGCAGGGCCTTGATCTCATTGCGGCTCGGCACGCCAAGACGCGAGATCGCGCCGTTGAGGCGCTTGTCGAAGGCTTCTTCGAGTTCGCTCCACTTGCCCAAGGCACGGTCCTTGACGTCCGATACGCGCGAGGTCGTAGCCGACTTGGCCGCGCCAGCCTCTTTCTTGGCCTGTTTCTCGGCCTTCTCGCCATCCTTGACCAGCGAATCGAACAGCTTGGCGCCGTCCTGGTCGATCTTCGAGTAGATCCCCAGGCCCGCCAGCCAGATCTTGCGCGAGTACTTCTCGACCCCGCCGATCCACGAACTGCCTGCTTTCTCGGTGTTTTTCTTGCCAGCCATCCTGCTCTCCTCATGGTATGCGCGACAGGCTCGAGCAACCCGGTGAGCTGTTCGAGCGTGATGGACACTGCATCAACGTCAGGTTTAGACGCTAAGCCGACGCGATTCAAGGTCAAATCGTGCACGTGGACAGCGTATTGAAAGCGCTGCTGCGCACGTGTCAGTCACCCTCACAAGGCTAGAGAAAAAAACTAGAAAACGCCTCCTAAACCGACCATGCGATTGGCGGACAGCGCTGACGCTGTCCAGCTTCGCAGCGGCAAATACACCTATCAGAAATGCCAGTTGCCCGAATCTGTAATGGCGCTTCAAATCGAAATACATTTACCCCGGAGCATCCGCCATGACCACCAGCACGCATAAAGGAACTGTTAATTTCCAAAGCTATATCGAAAGCGGCGTAGATCCAAGAACGCGGACTTTTTCGGCAAACATCTTACTGGGGACATTGGTGGACCCGCGCTATGACATCCGTCTTTGCTATTCACCACTCAACCAAAAGGACTTGGGTCTAGGAAAGGGGTGGCGGGTGCCTGCAACGGTGTACAACAAAAAAACCAGGCTCTTGTCTTTATCGGACGGGCGCATCTTCGAACTGGATGAAAAGCTTAATGTGCAGGGCAGCACAGGTGACATAATAGTAGAAGAAGAGGTGAAATTCGGCTATCGAGTCACCTACAGGAATACCGATATTATCGAATTCCTTTCCATGGGAGAGACCGACCTCTGCCCTTGCACGTACCGTTATAACACCCTAGGAAAAGGCGTTAAACTCGACTGGGAAGTCGACAAAAAATCCAAGCAAGCGAAGTTGAAAAGCATCACTTCCGAAAGCGCGCCCGAGGAAAAACTACTGACAATTGAGTACAACAAAGCCTCTACCGATATAACGCTATGGCCTGGCCAGCCCGAGCAAAAGATGTACACCCTTAACGTCTACCTCGACCAACTCTCTACACTCATTAACCAAAGCATGAACCCACCATTGGTGTGGCAGTTTTCCTATGAAAAGGTTCGCCGTGAAGCTTCTCTCGATTATGAGGCTGCCCTACGCTCAATTCAAAAACCCTCAGGGCACTGGGAGCTCGCCTCGCACAATGGAGTAGGCGAGGTCGTTGATCACAGAACGGCTGAAAGCGTTACAAACTACTCGAACGGGCCATTAGACCACACACAACGATTCGTTATCGCAATACAAGTATCATACGGTGACGAACTCAGAAAACGCACCCTCTACGACTTTAATAATACAGGAACGCTGGCCTCACGAAATGAGTATCTTTTCCTGGAAGACAAAGACTATGATTCAGCTGTAAAAAGTTTACTTGATGACTATTCAACCGATGCCGATACACTGCCCAAAGCACTTCCTCAGCAGCACGACAGAGCCGAAGCCGAGCGACCCATCAGAGGCATCTTAGGCGCAATATCATATTTCAGTTCAGTGACCCCTCCCTCCAGGCCTAACTCCAAGACAATCAACTATACGTACGATAGATTTTTCTCTACTACCAGTGAAGTTACGCTCTACGCGTCCACTGAACTTTACCAACGAACATGGAAATACGATGAGTACGGCCGGCTCACTGAGTCGAAAGAAAACCAAACTAAAACACAACTCATCTATGCCAATAACGATGCGAAAAGCAAATTCGTATTCTATGCAAAACACACCCCAGACACTTCAAATGAAAAAACGTTTACTGAATACCACTATGTCCCTACCACCCAACACGTCGAATGCACAAATAAAAAATCCCCCTTCAAATCTCAAGTCACTTTGCTACCGGAGGCACTGATCATCAGCCGCTGCCAGGCTGGCATTCTTGAACATCAATCGGTAGACCGCGTAGAAAGCTATTACACCGACTGCAACGATATAAGCTATTTACAGATCGCAGAAACCACATCCTTTAACAGCACGTATGCGGCGGGACAACTCGAAGAACCGGACATCAACGACTTTAGTTATGGAGCACGAGTATTAGAGCTATGCAACCTATCCAAGCCATCTCAAAAAACAAATGAAGCAGCTTCCGAGGACTCGATATCGCCCGCACCTCAGTTCAGAGAAAATATCAAGTACGCCTATTCAAAAAACTCTGCTGGACACATTGAGCGATCGGCCACGCTCACGACTCGAGACGGTTCAACAACCCTCTCAACTGATACTGTTTCTAGCCGCACGGGTTTGATCTTACAAGAGCAGGACGTCACAGGAAATGTGTCCTGCTATGAATGGGATGCGTTAGGCCGCCTAGTCAAAACCGTCAATAACCCCGGAAGTGAATTTGAAACGACCGAGACACATGAGCACGGTTTGAAGCTACCGAGCACATTGAAATTCATGGCCGGGAAAACCCCTGGAAACGATGTTAGTGGCTATATCTTGCACACCGACACGAGCGGCACCAAAACGCTGTCTCTTTACAACTCTAGCAACCAGGAAATCGAAGTTTGGGAATGCAGCTCGGCTGTCAAAAACGAATGGCACTGCCTGCAGGAAAAAAGCTATAGGGCTAACGGTGTTCATACGGCAATCGATTATGATTACTCAGGTCCAGCCCCGACCAAACGAACTTCTCTAAGCCGCTACGTAACTTCATATGCTCGCCTTGACGTAGAACAGGATTCCCAAGGCGGCCTGAGCACGACGTCTTATATATATACGAGCATCATTGAAATAGACCGCATGGTCGTGAAAATCTACTTTGATAATTCCGCCGTTGCAGAGGGGGCGCAAGAAGCACTCTCGCAAGGAAATCTGCATGAACCTATAGAGTTCACCTACACCAGAGCCACTGGCGTGGTAGACAAGATGAGTGTGCCTTTCGACTGTGTAGCCGGCATGCCCTTCGGAGTATGCGAGACGCAGGTGCTGGACAAACGTGGCAATGTCATCAAGGTACTGCGCTCGGCCCTGTCGGTTCCCAAAGGCGGTAAAAGACAGCTTACCCTAGGCAAGCCGACTGTCGCCAGTCAGACCTTTACTGCTGACCGGCGTACCTCGGTCACCGATGAGCACGGCCACACCACTAAATTCGCTTATGATGTATTCGGACGCCATGTCAGCACTACCCATGCCGATGGCAGCCTGTTGTCCAAGTATTATCCTGCGCACACCAGTAAAGCGCTGATCGGGCAAATTGAATTGTCGCACGACGACTCAGGCTATGACTGCGTGCTTGGCGAACAGCGCTTCGACGGGCTTGAGCGTCTTACCGCTAGCATCAGCACGAGCACAAGGGTCTTTACGTACACCGGTAATCGAATGGAACCGGACACTGAAGTTTCAGCGCGCGGCACGTTGACTTACGAAAGCATTCCGGAACTGGGCAGCGCGGTGAAGTCCATAAAAGGCGAAGGACTGCACCACCAGTTCGAATACATGAAAAGCACAGGCCTGCTGCATCGTTTTCGAGATCAGAGCGGACTCGCGGTCGATCTTGGATACGGCGCGTTGAATAATCTGAACACTGAAACCGTAAAGTGGAATGACAAGACGCAGACTTCGCAATCCTGGAACTTCAGCCCAAACGGTAAACCGACTCATTTCACAGACATTGCCGGAGTCAAGCAGACGCGTAAATACGATGCCCGAGGCAATGTAATCGAGATCGATGATCAAGACATTAAATCAACCGCTGTTTATGGAAGCTTCAATCGAATTAAATTGCAGACCATCGAAAGTAAGAAAGACGCGACAAAGCTGATCATCGAATACTCGTACAATGCTCTCGGCGAAGAAATCGAGCGTCTGATCAAGCCCAGCGGCAAAAAAAAGGCCGTGAAGGTCCTTCAGTCGTACCATAAGAATCATCAACTGGCCGAGCGTACGCTCATGTCAGGTGGCGACGTCCTGCGCAAAGAAAATTTCACTTACGACGTGCGCAATATGCTGAGCGAATACACATGCACCGGAACCGAACTAACACGCGATGCATACGGTAAGTCGATCACCAAGCTTGAGCTCCTCCATGATCCCCTGGGGAATGTCCTCTTCTGCACCAGCCACTTTGGAAAAGAGTCCGACACCGCCACCTTCTATTACGACAATCCTGATGTGCCTTGCCAACTGACCAAAGTGACGCACACACATGCCGACTATCCAGCCGTTGTATCGCTGGAATACGATGCCAACGGGTGCATGACCAAGAATGAAAAAGGCCAATCCCTTACCTACGATGCATTGAATCGACTGACCAGTGTGAAAGACGGTAAAGATACGTACTTCTATCACTACGACCCTCAGGGTCGATTGCGCTCACGGCGCAAACTTACCCAACGGACGGAATGGTATTACGATCCGAGCTTATCGGTACCGAGAAGGGTCAGCGAACGCCAAGGCAAAAAAACAATGAGGCTCAGCAGGCTTGCCAACCATCTGTGCGCCATTATGCATTCCGATTCGGACAAACCTCTCCTCATCGGTGCTGATCGTCTGGGTACGCCACTGATTACACTCGATGGCAGTGCAGACCCCAACATCATCAAATGTTCCCCCTTCGGTATCTCCGATGCTCCCCTGAGCGCGGGGTGGAACGGTGAACTGTACGATGAGGTCAGCGGCGTTTATCACTTGGGTGAGCGCCAGTACAGCCCTACCTTGATGCGCTTCACTACACCCGATAGTTGGAGTCCTTTCGACTCTGGAGGGTACAACGCCTATGCGTATCTGGATCCGATCAACTGCCCCGACCCGGATGGCCACATCTCCACATGGGGGTGGATAGCGATTGCATTTGCCGTGGTGTTTGCCATTGTCCTCGGCGTTCTCACCATGGGCGCTGGTTTTGCCGCAATTGCCGCCGGAGGCATGTCGCTGGCAGCAGGAATGATGGTTGCAGGCGGCGCGTTGCTGGTCGCCTCTGGAGCAGTGGCCATAGCTGCCGAAGTGGTGAGAGATAACGACGCAGGCACTGCTAAGACGCTTGACTGGGTGGCGTTCGGGCTAGGCATCGCGGGCAGCGTGCTGACACTCGGTGCAGGCTTTGTCAGGGGTGCCGCACAAACCTCGATGCGTGGCGTGCGCAGCGCAGCACCGCGAATAGGCAGGATGAGCAGATATGCCGTGCGGGAAACCACGATGGACATCCCAATGGTGCAGTTGAATGAGGTCCTGGGCCCTGGAGGACGGGCAATGCAGGCTGAGTTCATCAATGGCTCCGTATATGGATTCAGCACCGCATCGAACATGGTTAGCGGGGTGCAGACAGTCGGCAGTACAGTGGTATTGGAACTGGTCGCTCGGCTGACCTCCACAGCGCCGTTCCGCCTTGTGGGAATGACCATGGGCATGGAAGCGTTACTGGGTCTGGGTATCGCTGCCAGGCACCATCATGACGAACATGCCTGACGGTTGAGGAGTCAGTGGCACATATCCCCGGTCCGTAGCGATACGCAACGCTACGGATCGTGGACCGAGGCTCACACCAAGCTCTTGTCCAACGCCCGCTCGATCTCGCCTTTGATGGTCCCGCTCATCATCGACAGCATCATGCCCAGCTTCAGATCGACGCGGATGCTGTCCTCGCCGATGTGCACGCTGCCCTTGGCGCCGCTGCGCGCCACATCGACGCGGTCGCCGTCCCAGGTGGCTTTCAGGTCGTACTCGCGCGACAGTCGCTCGACCAGGGCCTCGGCCTTGGCGCGGGCGGCTTCGCGGCCGAGGGAATGTTTGCGTTCGACGCTGATCTGAGTCATGCGGGGTATCCAGGCAATGAAGACATAATCGGCATTATGCCCGCGCCCGCCAGAGGGTACACCCCGCCAAGACAAATCCGCCCGTTCACCCTAGAATGGCGGTACTTTTTCCCGGTGAAGCGATATGAACGACCAGCGCAAAGGCGACTCCGCCGAACCCACCACTCATTTCGGCTATCAGGACGTACCTGAAAGCCAGAAAGCCAAGAAGGTCGCCGAGGTCTTCCACTCCGTGGCCGCCAAATACGACCTGATGAACGACGTGCTCTCCGGCGGCATGCACCGCCTGTGGAAGCGCTTCACCATCGAGCTGTCCGGCGTACGTCCCGGCAATCGCGTACTCGACATCGCCGGCGGCACGGGCGACCTGGCCGCCAAGTTCTCGCGCCTGGTCGGCCCCACCGGCCAGGTGGTGCTGGCCGACATCAACGAATCGATGCTCAAGGTCGGTCGCGACCGCCTGCTCGACCGTGGCGTGGCCGGCAACATCGAGTTCGTCCAGGCCGACGCCGAGAAGCTGCCCTTCCCCGACAACCACTTCGACTGCGTGACCATCGCCTTCGGCCTGCGCAACGTCACCCACAAGGACGACGCCATCCGCTCGATGCTGCGCGTGCTCAAGCCGGGCGGTCGCCTGCTGGTGCTGGAGTTCTCCAAGCCCACCAACAAGCTCATGTCCAAGGCCTACGACGCCTATTCGTTCGCCTTCATGCCGCTGGCCGGCAAGCTGATCACCAACGACTCGGAAAGCTACCGTTACCTGGCCGAATCGATCCGCATGCACCCCGACCAGGAAACCCTCAAGAGCATGATGGTCGCCGCCGGCTTCGACCGCGTCACCTACCACAACATGACCAGCGGCATCGTCGCCGTGCACCGCGGGATCAAGCCCTGATGCTCATGGCCGGCCTGCTCGCCAGCGTCGAGCACGGGCTCAACCGCGTGCTGCGCCTGGACAGCACGGCGCTGCCGCGCCTGAGCGCGCTCGAAGGCAAGGTGATCGCCATCGACTGTCGCCAGCCGGCCCTGCAACTGTTCATCCTGCCTGACGAGCAAGGCCTGATGCTGGCCGCGCATTGGGAAGGCGACGTGCACTGCACCTTGCGCGCCCCCGCCGCCAGCCTCGCCCAGTTGGCGCTGGCCAAGGACAAGACCGCCGTGCTGCACAGCCCACAGGTGCAACTGCATGGCGACAGCGCCGTGCTGCTGGACCTGGTCGGTGTGCTCCAGGACCTGGAACTGGACTGGGAATACGAGCTGGCGCGCTGGCTGGGCCCGGTGCCCACCGCGCTGCTCGCAGGTCATGTGCGCCAACGCGCGCAGTGGACGCGCCAGGGCCTGGCGCGCTTCGGCCAGAACCTGTCCGAATACCTGGCCGAGGAATCGCGCACCCTGGTCGGCCAGCGCGAAGCCGAGGCCGCGTTCAGCGAGCTCGACGCGCTGAAAGTCGACATCGAACGTCTCGAGGCGCGTATCCGCCGCCTTTCCCTCCCCCCTGATTCCAGCGATAACGCATGAAGCTGCTCGCCGTCCGCCGTCTGTTGCGCATCCAGCGCGTCGTGATCCGCTACCGCCTCGATGACCTGCTGTTCGACCTGCCCCTGCCCTGGTGGCTGCTGAGCCTGCGCCTGCTGCTGCCCTGGCGCTGGCTGCCGCGCAAGCGCAGCGCGCTCAGCCGTGGCGCGCGGGTGCGCCTGGCCTTGCAGGATCTCGGCCCGATCTTCATCAAGTTCGGCCAACTGCTGTCCACCCGCCGCGATCTGCTGCCGGCCGACGTCGCCGATGAGCTGATGCTGCTGCAGGACCGCGTGCCGCCGTTCGACCCGCAGCAGGCCGTGGCGCTGATCGAAGCGCAACTGGGGGCCAAGGTCGGTGAAGTGTTCAGCCGCTTCGACGTCGAGCCGCTGGCGTCCGCCTCGGTGGCCCAGGTGCATGCCGCACGCCTCAAGAGCGGCGAGGAAGTGGTGGTCAAGGTGGTGCGCCCCGGCCTGAAGCCGATCATCGCCCAGGACCTGGCGTGGCTGTTCCTGATCGCCAAGGGCGCCGAACGGCTCTCGGCCGACGCGCGCCGCCTGCACCCGGTGGAGGTGGTCGGCGATTACGAGAAGACCATCTACGACGAGCTCGACCTGCTGCGCGAGGCGGCCAACGCCAGCCAACTGCGGCGCAACTTCGAAGGCTCCGAGTTGATGTACGTGCCGCAGGTCTACTGGGACTTCTGCCGCCCGAAAGTGCTGGTGATGGAGCGCATCTACGGCGTGCCGGTGACCGACATGGCCACCCTCGCCGACCAGCGCACCGACATGAAGGCGCTGGCCGAGCGCGGTGTCGAGGTGTTCTTCACCCAGGTGTTCCGCGACAGCTTCTTCCACGCCGACATGCACCCGGGCAACATCTTCGTCAGCACGGTCAAGCCGTGGAGCCCGCAGTACATCGCCATCGACTGCGGTATCGTCGGCAGCCTCACCGACGAGGACCAGGACTACCTGGCGCGCAACCTGATCGCCTTCTTCAAGCGCGATTACCGCCGCGTGGCACAGCTGCACATCGACTCGGGCTGGGTGCCGGCCACGACCAAGGTCAACGAGTTCGAGGCGGCGATTCGCACCGTGTGCGAGCCGATCTTCGAAAAACCGTTAAAGGATATTTCCTTCGGCCAGGTGCTGATGCGCCTGTTCCAGACCGCACGGCGCTTCAACATGGAAGTGCAGCCGCAACTGGTGTTGCTGCAAAAAACCCTGCTCAACATCGAAGGCCTGGGCCGCCAGTTGTACCCGGAGCTGGACCTGTGGAGCACTGCCAAACCGTACCTGGAACGCTGGATGCGCGAGCGCATGAGCCCCAAGGCGGTGCTGGGCAACCTCTACAGCCAGGCCGAGCAACTGCCGCACTTGGCCGACATGACCCGCGATGTGCTCGAACGCCTGTCGCAGCCGCACCTGCACAATGCGCATCTGCCCGAGCGCCAAGCGCCCGCTGACCGCTGGGCGCTGCGCCTGCTCGGTGCCGGTCTGCTGACCGGCGGCGCGACCCTCGCCGCTGGCGCTGCCAGCCTCAGCGCACCCGCCGCCTGGCCGGCCTGGCTGATGCTCGCCGCCGGGCTGTACCTGATCGTGCGCCGATAGCCAGCCGCGCGGCTGGCTGGCACACTAGCGGCAATCGGCCCGGTACGGGAGCGGGCCTGAGTTGGAGTCGACGATGAAAGACTGGCTGGACGAGATCAAGTGGAACAGCGATGGCCTGGTACCGGCGATCGCACAGGACCACAAGACCGGGCGCGTACTGATGATGGCCTGGATGAACCGTGAATCGCTCGCCCTCACCGTCGCCGAGCATCGCGCCATCTACTGGTCGCGCTCGCGTGGCAAGCTGTGGCGCAAGGGCGAAGAGTCCGGCCATGTGCAGACGCTGCATGAGCTGCGCCTGGACTGCGATGCCGACGTGGTCATCCTGATGGTCGAGCAACTGGGCCATATCGCCTGCCATACCGGTCGTGAAAGCTGCTTCTATCGCGTCTTCGAAGACGGCCAATGGAAAACCGTCGATCCGGTGCTCAAAGACCCGGACGCCATCTACCACGCAGGGCACTGAACATGAGCGACACCCTTGACCGCCTCGCCGAGGTGCTGGAACAGCGCAAGCAGGCGGCACCCGACAGCTCCTACGTGGCCAGCCTGTACCACAAGGGCTTGAACAAGATTCTGGAGAAGCTCGGCGAGGAATCGATCGAGACCATCATCGCCGCCAAGGACGCTGCCGTGAGCAACGATTGCAGCGATGTCATCTACGAGACCGCAGACCTGTGGTTCCATAGCCTGGTGATGCTCAGCGCACTGGGCCAGCATCCGCAGGCGGTGCTGGACGAACTGGACCGCCGCTTCGGGCTGTCCGGGCACGACGAGAAAGCCGCGCGACAACCGTCGGCCTGACGTTCACCGCCCCCGCAGCGTCGCTTGGCCGACACACATTTTCAGGAGTACGAACATGGGTATTTTTGACTGGAAACACTGGATCGTCCTGCTGGTCGTTGTGGTGCTGGTGTTCGGCACCAAGAAGCTGAAGAACTTCGGCAGCGACCTGGGCGAATCGATCAAGGGCTTTCGCAAGGCCATGAACGAGGAGGAGCACAAGCCGGCCGAGCCGACACCTCCACCCGTTCAGCCCGTGCAACCGACCGTCCAGCCCACCCAGCAGCCGCACAGCACCGCGCCGCTGACCACGCCACACACCCTCGAGGGCCAGGCTCAGCCGGTCCAAGAGCCGCAGCGCAAAGACTGACCCCATGTTCGGTATCAGCTTCAGCGAGCTGTTGCTCGTCGGCCTGGTCGCCCTGCTGGTGCTCGGCCCCGAGCGCCTGCCGGGTGCCGCGCGCACCGCAGGCCTGTGGATCGGGCGGCTCAAGCGCAGCTTCAACAGCATCAAGATGGAGGTCGAGCGCGAAATCGGTGCCGACGACATCCGCCGCCAGTTGCACAACGAGCACATCCTGCGTATGGAAGAAGAAGCCAAGCGCATTCTCGACCCGTACAAGGCACCGGCAGCGCCCACCGTGGACACGCCGCCGACCGGCACCCCACCGGTCGCCCCGACCGATGCCCCCGCCGCGCCAGCGGTGCCCACCCACCCTGAGCCGCCGCAGCCCCCCAAAGCCCCATGAGCCAGATCCCGGACCACGACCAGCCGATGCCGCTGGTTTCGCACCTGACCGAACTGCGCACGCGCCTGCTGCGCTGCGTCGCGGTCATCTTCCTGATCTTCGCCGGGCTGTTCTCCTTCGCCCAGCAGATCTACACCCTGGTCTCGGCGCCGCTGCGCGAACATTTGCCGGCCAACGCGACGATGATCGCCACCGACGTGGCCTCGCCGTTCCTCACGCCGTTCAAGCTGACCATGATCGTCTCGCTGTTCCTGGCCATTCCGTTCATCCTCCAGCAGATCTGGGGCTTCATCGCGCCTGGGCTGTATCGCCATGAAAAGCGCATCGCCATCCCGCTGCTGATCTCCAGCATCATCCTGTTCTACGCCGGCATGGCCTTCGCTTACTTCCTGGTGTTCCCGCTGATCTTCGGCTTCTTCGCCAGCGCCACCCCCGAAGGCGTGTCGATGATGACCGACATTGCCAGCTACCTCGATTTCGTCATGACCCTGTTCTTCGCCTTCGGCGTGGCCTTCGAAATCCCGGTGGCGGTGGTGCTGCTGGTGTGGATCGGCGTGGTCGACGTGAAGTACCTGAAGAAAATCCGCCCCTACGTGATCATCGGCTGCTTCGTGGTCGGCATGATCCTCACCCCGCCGGACATCTTCTCCCAGACCTTGCTGGCCGTGCCCATGTGGCTGCTGTTCGAGATCGGCGTGCTGTGCGGCGGCCTGATCCGCAAGCGCGGCCAAGAGGCCGACGAGGCGGCAAACGATTCCGACGACCAGCCACCTGCGACCCAGCCGTGAACCTGCTGCTGCTCGAGGAGGCCGACTTCGTCGCGGCCGACCGTGTGGTACTGGCCGACCGGCGCTTCACCCACATGCAGGACATCCATCGCGTCGCGGTGGGTGACCGCCTGCGCGTCGGTCGCATCGGCGGCCTCATGGGCCAGGCCGAAGTGCTCAGCCTGGCCGCTCACCAGGCCGAGTTGCGCGTCAACTTCGACCAGCCGCCACCGGCCAAACTGCCGTTGACCCTGGTGCTGGCGGTGCCCCGGCCGAAAATGCTGCGGCGGCTGTTCCAGACCATCGCCACCCTCGGCGTGCCTCGGCTGATCCTGGTCAACAGCTACAAGGTCGAGAAAAGCTTCTGGCAGACTCCCTTCCTGCACCCCGATAGCATCCGCGAGAACCTGATCCTGGGTCTGGAACAGGCACGCGACACGGTGCTGCCGGAGGTGATCATCGAAAAGCGCTTCAAGCCCTTCGTCGAAGACCGCCTGCCGGCCATCGCCGCCGATACCCTGGGCTTGGTGGGGCATCCGGGACCGTACCCAGCCTGCCCGCGGGCGGTGGACAGGCCGGTGACGCTGGCCATCGGCCCCGAAGGCGGCTGGATTCCCTATGAAGTGGACCTGTTGGCCGAGGCCGGACTGGCACCGGTGCAACTCGGCGAGCGCATCCTGCGCGTGGAAACCGCCGTTACCGCGCTACTATCGCGAATTTTCTGACCGATCGATCAGAAATAAAGAGTCAAGTTTCTCCCCCACTGGCCGATGGGCTAGACAATGCCCATAACAAATCCAGGCATCGCCGCGTGTCCAGGGGGAGGACGTCATGTTCGCAAAGGTTGCCCAATCACTGGGAAACATCAGTGTCAGCCGCAAGCTTGCGGTCGGTTTCGGTCTGGTGCTGTTGCTGACACTGGCCATCGCTGCCACCGGCTGGCGAGGCATGGACAGCATCACCAGCCGCGGCGACAAGCTCGGCAACATCTCGGTCATTCTGGCCAACGCCCAGGACCTGCGTATCGCCCGCCAGCGCTTCGAGCGTGAGCGCGACGAGGCATCGGCAGGCCAACTGCAGCAGGCCATCGACCAGCTCGCCGCGCAGGTCGAGAAAATGACCGGACAAATCGAGCAGCCTGAGGACCACCAGCGCCTGGAGCAGCAGCGCAAGGCGCTGGAAGCGTACCGCCAGGCCCTGGCCGACCTGACCCAGGCCGAACAGCGCCGCCAGGCTGCCCGCGGGGTGCTCGGCGACAGCGCCGACAAAGCCGCCGCACTCATTGCCCAGGTCCAGCAGCGTCTGCTGCAAGGCGGCGATATCAATCAGTACCAGTCCATCGTGCAGGCCAGCACGCTGCTGCAGCAGGCGCGCTTCCAGGTGCGCGGCTACACCTACAGCGGCAAGGCGGAATTCCAGCAAACCGCCCTGCAGGCCATCGACCAGTCGGTGACGGTGCTCAAGGCCCTGCCCACCCAGGTTCCGGCAGAATACGCCAGCAGCCTCGACGATGCGGCGACGGCCATGGCCGCCTACCGCGATGCCGTCGAGCAGGTCGGGGTGGCGCAGGACGCCGCCAATCAGGCCTTGCAGCGCATGGTCAGCCAGGACCGGCTGATCAACGACCTGGGCCAGCAGATGACCGCCTCGCAAACCCAGGTGCGCGACAGCGGCGCCCGCCAGGCCAAGACCTTGCTCGGCGGTGCCACTGCCCTGGCGCTGCTGTTGGGCATGCTCGCTGCGCTGGCCATCACCCGGCAGATCGTCGCGCCGTTGCGCCAGACCCTCTCGACGGCGCAACGCGTGGCCAGTGGCGACCTCAGCCTGGATGCACCGGTGCAGCGCCGCGACGAACTCGGACAGTTGCAGGCCAGCATGCAGCGCATGACCCAGAGCCTGCGCGAGCTGATCGGCGGCATCGGTGACGGTGTCACGCAGATCGCCAGCGCCGCCGAGGAGCTCTCGGCGGTCACCGAGCAGACCAGTGCGGGGGTCAACAATCAGAAGGTGGAGACCGACCAGGTGGCCACCGCCATGAACGAGATGACCGCCACCGTGCAGGACGTGGCGCGCAATGCCGAGCAGGCCTCGGAAGCGGCGCTGATGGCTGACCAGCAAGCCCGCGAGGGCGATCGGGTGGTCGCCGAGGCCATCGCCCAGATCGAGCGCCTGGCCGCCGAGGTGGGGCACTCCAGCGAGGCCATGACCCAGTTGCGCGGCGAAAGCGACAAGATCGGTAGCGTGCTGGACGTGATCAAGGCCGTGGCCCAGCAGACCAACTTGCTGGCGCTCAACGCCGCCATCGAAGCGGCCCGCGCCGGGGAAGCCGGTCGCGGGTTCGCCGTGGTCGCCGACGAGGTCCGCAGCCTGGCCCAGCGCACCCAGCAGTCCACCGAAGAAATCGAAGAACTGATCGCCAGGCTGCAGAGCGGTACCCAGCGGGCGTCCAGCGTCATGGACGGCAGCCGTGCACTGACCGACAGCAGCGTCGAACTGACCCGTCGCGCGGGCAGTTCACTGGCGACCATCACCCGCACCGTGTCGTCGATCCAGTCGATGAACCAACAGATCGCCACGGCCGCCGAGCAGCAGAGCGCGGTGGCCGAAGAGATCAACCGCAGCGTGATGAACGTGCGCGACATTTCCGACCAGACCTCGGCGGCCAGCGAAGAAACCGCCAGTTCCAGCGTCGAGTTGGCACGCCTGGGCACCCATTTGCAGAGCCTGGTCGCGCGCTTCCGCTTGTGAAGCGCCACGCCCAAGGAATCTTCACTCCCATGTAGAGGACGTTTCCCACAGCATTTACAGGTCGAGTCCCACGAGGTCCGTGCCGATGTCCAGAAGAGCCATACTGGCAACTTACCAGCATGGCCTTTCTCTCAATTGGACGGAGACTCGCCATGTTCGGACCCTTCACTCGCCGCCTGGACAACCTCAGTGTCCGGCTCAAGCTCACCCTCGGTTTCGCCGTGGTCCTGCTACTCACACTCGCCACCACGGTCACCGGTTGGCGGGCCCTGGACGGCGCCATCAACCGCTCGCAGCAGCTCAGCGAGATCGTGCGCATCAACGACCTGACCAAGGACCTGCGCGCTGAGCGCATCACCTTCCGCGTGCTGTCCGATGACGCCAGCAAGGCCCGCATCGAGCAGATCCTCGAACAGTTGCAGGGCATGCTCACCCTGCTCCAGCAGCGCAGCAGCGTCGAAGACTCACGCCAATTGCTCACCGAAAGCCTGCAACAGTTGCAGCGCCTGCGGCAGAACTTCAGCGAGCTGCTGGGGGTGGTGCTCAACCGCGCCGAGTTGCGCAGCACCATGCAGGCCCGGGTGCGCACCCTGGCTGAAGCCATCGACGAGGTGCAGACCCAGGCCCTGCTCAAGCTGCCGGCCGACGGTCAGCAGAACGGGCTGCTCGGGGTCATGGATACGCTCACCCGCCAGGTCGACAGCGCCGAGCAGCAGAGCCTGGTGCCGGCCTATACTTTTTCGCCGGTGGAAGACTTCGCCAAGGTCGGCGACCAGGC
The DNA here is from genome assembly GCF_047039205.1 of Pseudomonas sp. SC11. Taxonomy (NCBI): domain Bacteria; kingdom Pseudomonadati; phylum Pseudomonadota; class Gammaproteobacteria; order Pseudomonadales; family Pseudomonadaceae; genus Pseudomonas; species Pseudomonas sp. SC11. The sequence continues at coordinate 5,066,882 of NZ_CP178183.1, forward strand.
GCTGGACGCCGCGCAGGTCAGCTTGGAGCAGATGCTTACGGCATTGGCGCCCCTGGGCCTGCCGGCCGATCTGATGGGGCGGCCCAAGCTGGCCCTGGCGCAGTACCGGGCCAGCCTGGAGCAGTACCGCCAGGTGGCGATCCGTGCCGAGCGTCTGCAGAACAGCATGGAGAGCATCGGTAACCAACTGCGCGCGACCAGCGTGACCCTGGCCGAGCACAAGGTCGAGCAGCGTGACCGCGAGGCCCTGGCCGCCCACTCGCTGCTCACCAGCGTCGCGTTGCTGGCATTGTTGGTGGGCGTGCTGGCGGCCTGGCTGATCACCCGGCAGATCACCCTGCCCTTGCGCCAGACCCTGGCCCAGGCCGCGCGCATCGCCCGTGGCGACCTCAGCCTGGTGCACAGCGTGGCGCGTCGCGACGAGATGGGCCAGTTGCAGACCAGCATGCAGGAGATGACCCTGAGCCTGCGCCAGTTGATCGGCGGCATCGACCAGAGCGTGGGCCATCTGTCACAGGCGGCTACGCAACTGGCCGGTGCCAGCGCCGACACCCTGGAGCGCATTACCCAGCAGCGCGAGGAAACCGACCAGGTGGCCACGGCGATGAACCAGATGAGCGCCACGGTGCAGGAGGTGGCACAGAACGCCGAGCATGCCTCGCTGGCCGCCACCGACGCCGACCACCAGGCGCAGATGGGCGACCAGGTGGTGGGCGAGGCCATCGCCCGCATCGAGCAGTTGGCGATGCAGATGGACCGCTGCCTGAGTTCGATGCAGCACCTGGCCGGGGAAAGCCAGCGCATCGGCAGCATTCTCGATGTGATCAAGTCCGTGTCCGAGCAGACCAACCTGCTGGCGCTCAACGCCGCCATCGAAGCGGCGCGCGCCGGTGAGGCCGGACGCGGTTTCGCCGTGGTCGCCGACGAAGTGCGCGGCCTGGCCCAGCGCACGCAGCAGTCCACTGAGGAAATCGAGCACCTGATCGAAAGCCTGCACCAAGGCACCGACGAAGTGACGTCGTTGCTCGACAGCAGCCGCACCCTCACCGAGCAGAGCGTCGAACTCAGCCGCCGCGCAGGCGACGCGCTGAGCCAGATTACCCGCACGGTGTCGAATATCCAGGGCATGAATCAGCAGATCGCCACCGCCAGCGAACAGCAGAGCGTGGTGGCCGAACAGATCAATCGCAGCGTGATCAGCGTACGCGAGGCGTCCGACCACACCAGCACTGCCAGCGAGCAGACCGCCAGCTCCAGCTGCGAACTGGAGCAGTTGGGCCAACAGCTAAGGGGAATGGTCGGGCGCTTCAGCTTGTAGCCGTGCCAAACAATCACCTGATACAGGGACCGCTCTGCGGTCCAATCGCGATGCAAGCCAACTGTCTTTCACCTACCACCGACCCGCGGTCTTGCTCAACTTCTTGGGGGCTGCGGGATCTCGTGGGAGCGGCCTTGCGTCGCGATTGGACCGCGTAGCGGTCCCCGCTTTCCAGCTCTGCCGCCGCAATTGGCATCCCCGCTCACAGCACCTGGCGCAGGAACGCCTGGGCGCGCGGATCGGTGGGTGCGGCGAAGAACGCGGCCGGTGCCGCATCCTCCAGCAGCTTGCCATGGTCGAAGAACAGCACGCGGTCGGCCACTTCACGGGCGAAGCCCATTTCGTGGGTGACGCAGACCATGGTCATGCCTTCCTGGGCCAGGGTCTTCATCACGTCCAGGACCTCGCCGACCATTTCCGGGTCCAGCGCCGAGGTGGGCTCGTCGAACAGCATGACCTTGGGGTCCATCGCCAGCGCACGGGCGATGGCCACCCGCTGCTGCTGGCCACCGGAGAGGCGCGAGGGGTATTCGTTGGCTTTCTCGGCGATGCCCACCTTCAGCAGCAATGCCCGCGCCTTGGCCTCGCGCTCGGCCTTGTTGCGCTTGCGCACCACTTTCTGTGCCAGGCACAGGTTCTCCAGCACGGTCATGTGCGGGAACAGGTTGAAGTGCTGGAACACCATGCCCACTTCGCGGCGGTAGGCGTTGATGTCGGTCTTGGGGTCTTCCAGGCGCAAGCCGTCGATGGCCACATGGCCCTGGTCGAAATGCTCCAGGCCGTTCAGGCAGCGCAGGAACGTCGACTTGCCCGAGCCCGACGGGCCCAGCACCACCACCACCTCGCCCTTGGCCACCTGCGTGCTCACCTGGTCCACCGCACGCACCACCTGTCCCCGGGTGTCGAAGACTTTCAGCAGGTCACGAACTTCAATCACTTTGCGCAAGCCTCCGCTCGAGCCGGCTGGCGATGTGCGACAGCGGCAAGTTGATCAGCAGGTACAGGCCCGCCACGCAGAACCAGATCTCGAAGGTCGAGAAGGACGTGGTAATGGCCTCGCGACCGCTCTTGGTCAGCTCGGTGATGGCGATCACCGACACCAGCGAGGTGTCCTTGACCAGGCTGATGAACTGACCGGCCAGCGGCGGCAGCACACGCTTGAAGGCCTGGGGCAGGATCACGTGGCGCATCGACTGCCCGGCATTGAGGCCCAGCGAGCGCGCCGCCTCGTTTTGTCCCTTGGCGATCGACTGCACGCCCGCGCGCACGATTTCGGCCACGTAGGCGCCGGTGAACAGCGCCAGCGCCGCCACCCCGGCAAACTCCCGGGACAGGTTGAGCACGGTGCCGATGAAGAAGTAGAAGATGAAGATCTGCACCAGCAGCGGCGTGCCGCGCACCAGCTCGACGTACACCGTGGACAGGTCGCGCAGGGTCGGGTTGTTCGACAACCGGCACAGCCCGGCGAACAGGCCGATCAGCAGACCGAAGGCGCCGGACAGCACGGAAATCCACAAGGTGGTCCACAGCCCCCAGGCCAGTGGTCCGGCCGTCCAGTGGCGGGTCACGCCGACTGCGTCGCCCTCGGAGACGTCATCGCCACGGCTCAGTTGCAGGCTGTCCTTGGCCACGTCCAGCACCTGCGTGTCGCCGTCCTCGCCCTTGAGGGTCACGCGCGCCTGGTCGCCGGAGACCACGATCTCTTCGACGCTGCCGTAGCTGGCCGCACGTTGCACGTCTTCGGCCTGGAAGGCGAAGTATTGAGGGACGCGGTTCCAGCGCCACTCATAGGAAATCATCGACGTGGCCAGGTACAGGCTGCACGCCAGCCCCACCAGCACCAGCGCGGTGAGCGCGTGCCAGGGCCACTGGGGTTTGTTGTGTTTGATCACGGGGGTACTCCGCACAGCGCCGCGCGGCAAGCCACACGCGGGCCGCTACGAGCAGACGCGCACCGTCATCAGGTGTCGCGCGTTCTCGTAGCGGGCCGCGTGTCGCTTGCCGCGCGCGTCTGGGTTTATTCCATTTCCTTGAGCCAGTCGGTCTTCTTGAACCACTTGTCGTGGATACGATCGTAGGTGCCGTCGTGCTTGATCTGGTGCAGGAAATTGTTGATGAAGTTGATGCTGTCGTAGTCGCCCTTCTTCAGGCCGAACGCCAGCGGCTCGTAGGTGAAGGGCTCTTCCAGGTACACCAGCTTGCCGGCGCCGGCCTTGTTCACCGCGACCACGTTGTAGGGCGCGTCGTAGACGAAGGCGTCGGCCTTGCCGTTGACCACGTCCATCACGGCTTCCTGCTCGTTGTCGTAACCGTGGTACTTGGCCTTGCTGATCAGCTTCTTGGCCACCATCTCGCCGGTGGTGCCGAGCTTGGAGGTCAGGCGGTACTTCTCGTCGTTCAAGTCCTTGTACGACTTGATCTCGCCTTGCAGTTCCTTGCGGATCAGCAGGGTCTGGCCGACCACGATGAAGGGCTCGCTGAAGTTCAGGCGCAGGTTGCGTTCCTGGGTCAGGGTCATGCCGCTGCCGATCATGTCGAACTTGTCGGTGAGCAGCGCCGGGATGATGCCGTCATAGGCCGTGGAGACGGTCTCCAGCTTCACGCCCATGGACTTGGCCATGGCCTTGAGGATGTCCACCTCGAAGCCGATGATCTCGCCACGCTTGTTGGTCATTTCGAACGGCATGTAGGTCGGGTCCATGCCCACACGCAGGGTGCCGCGCTTGACCGCATCGTCGATGGCGCCGGCCTGGGCGGCGGACACCGCCACCAGTGCCGTGACGCCCAGCAGCATGCGCGACAGGTATTTCTTCATCATCACCAAGTCCCCTAGCAGGAAGTTCGCAGAATCTTGTTGTGTGCACGGCCGTGCCGGCCGCGGCGTTATGTCGGGACGGATGCTAACGCATGCACAGCCTGGGACCTAGGGCCGGAAAGGGACTTTATTGGCCAAATTAGCGCTGGAGGTTGAAAGCAGCGCGGGTGAACCGCCGTAGCGATTCACCCGCGAGAAGGTCGATCAGGCGCCCACCAGCGTCGGCTGCCCCTCGCCCTCAGGCTGCAATGGCAACAACGGCGCATGCGGATCGTTGGCGATCGAGCCGCGCCAGGCCTTGATCCAGGCCTCGTGCTGTTCGGCCCAGACCCGTTCATGCAACCGCGACAGCGCCACCGGGTCGCTCAGCAGCGCCAGGCGGGTGTTGAGGTCGATGCCCTTGGGACCGGCTTCCAGCGCCTTGGCGATGCGCTCGGCGCGCAGCGTCTCGATGGCCTCGGCCTGACCGTGGCGAGCAGTGCCCATGGCGCAGGCCAGGGCGTTCTGACGCGGGTCCACCACCGCCCGGACGAAACCGTCGCGCAGGGCATGCCAGCGGTTCTCGTGGGTGTACTGGTCGGTCGACAGCAGCTCCGGCGGCGTGGCGTATTCCTCGGGAATCAGGAACAGCTGCTCGTCCTTGGCTGCCAGGCCCAGGCGCACGCGGCTGGAAATCACCGACACCGGGATCGACAGCACCAGCGAACCGACGATCGGCGCCAGCCACCACAGGAAGCTCGGGTTCAGCCACGCCACCAGCCCGGCCCAGGCGATGCCCAGCAGGGTTTGCGGGCCATGCCGACGCACCGCCTCGCTCCACGGCGTGGAGTCGTCGTCACGCTGCGGCGAGTTCCAGGTCGCGGCCCAGCCGAGGAACGCGGCCAGCACGAAGCGGGTGTGGAAGATCATCCGCACCGGCGCCAGCAGCATGGAGAACAGCATCTCCAGCAGCATCGACAGGGTGACCTTGATGCGTCCGCCGAATTCGGTGGCGCCCTTGGCCCAGATCAGGATGACGCTGAGCAGCTTGGGCAGGAACAGCAGCACGATGGTGGTGGAGAACAGCGCGATGGCCTTCTCCGGGTGCCACTGCGGCCACAGCGGATAGAGCTGGAACGGCTCGATGAAGTACTGCGGCTCCATCAGCGTGTTGGTCGCCAGCAGCGCCGTGGACAGCACCAGGAACAGGAACCACAACGGCGCCGACAGGTACGACATCACCCCGGTGAGGAACACCGCGCGGTGTACCGGGTGCATGCCCTTGACCAGGAACAGGCGGAAGTTCATCAGGTTGCCGTGGCACCAGCGGCGGTCGCGCTTGAGCTCGTCGAGCAGGTTCGGCGGCAGCTCTTCGTAGCTGCCCGGCAGGTCGTAGGCGATCCACACGCCCCAGCCGGCACGGCGCATCAGCGCGGCTTCGACGAAGTCGTGGGAGAGGATCGCACCGGCGAACGCGCCCTTGCCCGGCAACGGCGCCAGGGCGCAGTGCTCGATGAACGGCTTCATGCGGATGATCGCGTTGTGGCCCCAGTAGTGCGACTCGCCCAACTGCCAGAAGTGCAGGCCCGCAGTGAACAGCGGACCATAGACACGGGTGGCGAACTGCTGCATGCGGGCATAGAGAGTGTCCATGCCCGAAGCACGCGGCCCGGTCTGGATGATGCCGGCGTCCGGGTTGGCCTCCATCAGGCGCACCAGGCTGCTCAGGCATTCACCGCTCATCACGCTGTCGGCGTCGAGCACCACCATGTACTTGTATTCGCCACCCCAGCGACGGCAGAAGTCGTCGAGGTTACCGCTCTTGCGCTTCACCCGACGGCGACGGCGGCGGTAGAAGATGCGCCCGAAGCCCTTGGCTTCACGGCACACTTCCAGCCACGCCTGCTGCTCGGCCACGGCGATGTCGGTGTCGTTGGTGTCGCTGAGCACGAAGAAGTCGAAGCGGTCCAGGTTGCCGGTGGCGGCCACCGACTCGAAGGTCGCGCGCAAGCCGGCGAACACCCGTGGCACGTCCTCGTTGCAGATCGGCATGACGATCGCGGTACGCGCCTCGGCGGCAATCGGTTCGTTGCCGGCACTGCTGCCGGAAATCTTGTACTTGTCGCGACCGGTGAGCAGCTCCAGGAAGCCCATCAGCGCGGTCCAGAACCCAGCCGACACCCAGCAGAAGAGGATGCCGAACAGGATCAGGATGGAGGTCTGCAAGGCATACGGCCAGACCTGCACCACGGTGTCCCACAGCGGTTGGTTGACCACCTCGTTGAAGTCGACGAACGACCAGCCCTGGTACGGCAGGATGCCTTTCATGTACCAGCCGGCGACCAAAGTCTGGCCGATCATCAGCAGCAGCAGGATGTAGCGGCGCATCGAGCCGACCCAACGCCAGCGTGCCGGCGGCAGCTCGCGCTTGGGCGGCTGCGGGGCATTGCTGCGGCCGGTCAGGCGACGCCAGATGCGCACCAGCACGTTGGTGCGCCAGGGTTCGGGCAGCACGCGGGTACGCTTGATGGGCGGTGCGATCTTCAGGCTCAGACGCCCGCCCGCATCGACGCCGAGCATCTCGGCCTCTTCGAGCTCGGCGGCGCTGCCGACGGTCAGGCGCGAGCCCACCGAGGCCTGCGCGGCCTCGCGGGCATCCGGCTGGGCCGACAGGCGTTGGTGCAGCTCGCTGAACGAGGCGCAACTGGCCAGTTCGGCGCGCTGCTCGTCGCTCAGGGGGAGGTGGGCCAGATACTCGCCAAGCGATTCCAGCCTTGCGTTGGGATTACTCATCGGCAGGCAACTGGTAGCTCCAGGTCTCGGTCAGCACCTTCTCGGTGGTGGCCGGGGCCTCGGGGGTGGACGCCGCATCGGCGGCTGGCTGCTCGGCCGGCTTCTCGGCCTTCTCGACCTTGCCGTGCTGAGCCTTGGCATGCTTGGCTGCGGCCTTGTCCTGCTTGGTCTCGGCGGCTTTCTCGGCCTTCGGTGCCTCGACCGGCACGTCACGCAGCAGCGCAGCGCGCATTTCGGTGGACTTCTTCGGATCCTTCACCTTCAGACGCAGGGTCAAACGCCAGCCTTTGGTCTCCGGGTTGTAGCGCAGGTTGTTCTCGACCAGCTCGGCGTTGTCGCCAACGCTGACCTGGCTGCGCACAGCGGTGTCTTCAGGCAATGCGGCCAGGGCCGGGCCATTGAAGTCGACCAGGAAGGCAATGCTGCCGTCAGGTTGACGGATCAGGTTGGCCTGCTTGACGTCACCGGTCGAACGCAGGGTCTGCTTGACCCAGCCCAGGTCCTGAGGCTGGTACTTGGCCTCGTCGATGGTCCAGTGCAGACGGTAGTTGTACTCGAACGGTTTGCCGGGCTCGGGCAGGGTTTCCGGGCTCCAGAAGGCAACGATGTTGTCGTTGGTCTCGTCGGCGGTCGGAATCTCGACCAGGTCGACGGTGCCCTTGCCCCAATCGCCCTTGGGCTCGATCCAGGCGCTCGGACGCTTCTGATAGTTGTCGTCCAGGTCTTCGAAGTCGCTGAAGGCGCGCTGACGCTGCATCAGGCCGAAACCACGCGGGTTCTCGACGCTGAAGTTGCTCACCGCCAGGTGTTTCGGGTTGTTCAGCGGACGCCACAGCCACTCGCCGTTGCCAGCATGGATCGACAGGCCTTCGGAGTCATGCAGCGCCGGACGGTAGTTCTGCACCTTCGACGGCTGGTTCGGGCCGAACAGGAACATGCTGGTCAGCGGCGCGATGCCCAGGCGGCTGACGTGGTCGCGCAGGAACACCTTGGACTTGACGTCGACGATGGTGTCGTCGCCCGGACGCAGGATCATCTTGTAGGCGCCGGTGGAGCGCGGCGAGTCCAGCAGGGCGTAGATCACCAGGTGCTTGTCGTTGGGCTTGGGCTTCTCGATCCAGAACTCGCGGAAGCGCGGGAATTCTTCGCCCGACGGCAGCGCAGTGTCGATGGCCAGGCCACGGGCCGACAGGCCATAGGCGTGGCCACGGCCGACCACGCGGAAGTAGCTGGCGCCAAGCAGGGTCATGATCTCGTCCTGCTTGTCGGCCTTGTTGATCGGGTAGAGCACGCGGAACCCGGCGTAGCCCAGGTTCTTGGTGGCGTCGGCATCGTGGGGCACGTCACCGAACTCGAAGCGGCTTGGGTCGTACTTGATCTCTTCGACCTTGTTGGCGGTGATCTCGTTGATGGTCACCGGCGTGTCGAAGTGCATGCCCTGATGATAGAAGGACAGCTTGAAGGGGGTCTTGTCGTTGGCCCACTCGGCCTTGGACTGGATGAAGCGGATCTTCTGGTAGTCGGCGTACTTCATGTCGCGGAACACCGGCGGCAGATTGCTCTTGGGTGCTTCGAACTTCTGGCCGGCCAGATCCTTCGCCTTGGCTGCAACATCGTCAAGATTGAATGCCCACAACTGGCCAGCGCTCATCAGGCCAACCAGCGCTGCGCCTGCCAACACGGCCTTGCGCAGCCGATTGCCGGGGATTCTTGGTGCATTACAGGGACTTACAATCACGAGCAACCCTCGCCGTAAACAGATCATGAAACCAACGGCCAGCGACCAATGCCGGGTTGGCGAGCACTGTTCGGACCCCGCAACCGGGCAATGATTCCCTAGGCGGATCCAGACAATGCTCGAGTCAGGGTGAAACGAACCTGCGAACGCAGGCTCACGCAGCGCGCGATTATCCAGCAGGCTGCGTGACAACGCATCATGCTTAACAAACTATTTATCAGCCAAATCTGCAAAATCTGTAGCCGCGTGCCTGTCCGTGACAGGCAACGCCGCACCTTGGCTGCAAGCCTGATCCTACACGCGCCAGTGCTTCAAATTTGTAACATAAAAGTCACGGGGCCATCATTGACCAGGTGCACTTGCATGTCAGCCCCGAATTGGCCGGTTTCCACCACCGAATGCTGGCCTCGGGCCTGTTGCACAAGGTAGTCGAAGAGTTCGGCACCGAGCGCAGGGGGCGCGGCGGTGGAAAAGCCCGGCCGCAGGCCGCTGCGGGTGTCTGCTGCCAGGGTGAACTGCGACACCAGCAGCAGGCCGCCACCGATGTCCTTGAGCGACAGGTTCATCTTGCCCTGTGGGTCGCTGAATACCCGGTAATTCAGCAGTTTGTGCAAGAGCTTGTCGGCGTGCTCGCGGGTGTCTTCAGGCTCGACCGCCACCAGCACCAGCAGGCCCTGGTCCACCGCGCCCACCACCTGCCCTTCGACTTCCACCCGCGCACTGCGCACGCGCTGCAGCAAACCTTTCATGCTTCTTCCAACGGCAGGTCCAGCAGGCGCCGGGCCATTTGGTCGGCGGCGCGCACCAGGGCGTCGGTGATGCCTGGCTCGGAGGCGGCGTGGCCGGCGTCGCGAATCACCTTCAGCTCGCTGTTCGGCCAGGCCTGATGCAGTTCCCAGGCGTTGTCCAGCGGACAGATCACGTCGTAGCGGCCATGCACGATGACCGCCGGCAGGTGGGCGATCTTCGGCATGTCGCGAATCAGCTGATCCGGTTCGAGGAAGGCATTGTTCATGAAGTAGTGGCATTCGATGCGGGCGATCGACAAGGCACGCTGCGGCTCGGAGAAGCGATCGACCACCAACGGGTTGGGCCGCAGCGTGGCGGTGCGTCCTTCCCAGGTGGACCAGGCCTTGGCCGCCTGCATCTGGGCGATCTGGTCGTGTCCGGTGAGGCGTTTGTGGAACGCCTTGACCAGGTCACCACGCTCGTCCTGCGGAATCGGCGCAAGGTAATCCTGCCAGTAGTCGGGGAACAGGCGGCTGGCGCCAGCCTGGTAGAACCACTCGATCTCCTGCGGGCGGCACAGGAAGATGCCCCGCAGGATCAAACCATGGACGCGCTCGGGGTGGGTCTGGGCGTAGGCCAGCGCCAGCGTGGAGCCCCAGGAGCCGCCGAACAGCACCCACTTGTCGATGCCCAGGTGTTCGCGGATACGCTCCAGGTCTTCGACCAGATGCCAGGTGGTGTTGTTCTCCAGGCTGGCGTGGGGCGTGGAGCGCCCGCAACCGCGCTGGTCGAAGGTGATGATGCGGTACAGGTTGGGATCGAAATAGCAACGGCTCTGGGCATCGCAACCGGCACCCGGCCCACCGTGGATGAACACCACCGGCAGCCCTTCGGGCGAGCCGCTTTCGTCGACATACAACACATGCGGCGCTTCCACGGCCAGATCGTGCCGGGCGTAGGGTTTGATCTGCGGGTAGAGGGTCTGCATTGCGCACTCCGTGTGGGATTAGTCGGCCGAAGGCCATCATAAACCTGAATCGCGCCAAGAGCATGCCTGTCTCCATCGACATCGGTACGCGAAGCGGCGGCCTGACGATAGCCCCTGCGCCACGCGTATCTGCCAGATCATGTTATGGGGGCAGCGCACAGCCCTGTCCCTAGCATGGGCCCTCCATCACGCGAGGTCCTCCCGATGAACTCGACTGCCGCGACGCCACCGTCGACGTCCTGCGCAACGCCCCCTGCTTCCCAACAACAGTTGATCGCCTGCCATACGCCCGCTTGGATGGTCGCGGCGCCCGCCGACGTCCATTCACGCCTGCGCACCGCACAGCGCGCTGTGCCCGCCTGGTTCCAGGACTGCCGCTTGGCCCGCCCTGACGCCGCCCGCGCGCTTGCCAGTGCCTACGCCGTCAGCCGCGCGGCCGATGCCGCCGCCGAGAAGCGTCTGGAGGCGCTGCCGGACCTGCTGCAGTTCGCCAGAACATTGCTGGTCCCTGCGCTGAAGGCCCGCTTCGACCTGGTGCTGGATGTCGACCGCACTTACCTGTTCAACGCCAACAAGGCCGTCGCCTACCAGCAGGAGGTCAACGGCGACCCGATCCAGGGCGCCGCCCGGGCCTTCAAACTGGCGACCCAATCGCTGCTGCACTGCGCATTGCAGAACTTCGAGGCCGACGAAGCCTGCGAGGGCGGTCTCGATGCGGCGGGCCTCAGCGCGTTGGTGCTGGACAGCGACCGCTTCGAGTCGGTGATTCCCAGCGGCCAGGTGATCGACATCGCGCCCCACGCCTTCGCCGCCCTGTGCCGCGAACTCGACATCGGTGGGAACTACCTGAAGCAGGTCGAAGGCCTGTGCAACGACGGGTCGGCCACCGCCCTCTTCACCCAGGCCCAACGCGGCCAATGGCACCTGGAGGTGCACCGCGCCTACCTGAGTGGAATGCTCGAACACGGGCTGTTCGAAGCCCTGCTGGCCCTGGCCGACAGCGGCCAGGCGCAGTACCTCGACAGCCCGCTACGCTGTGCGCGCATGAGGCTGCTGGGCTTCGAGCTGACCGGCGCCGTGGTCATCGGCCTGGTCCCCAGCCCGGAACGCCTGCTGGTCTATGACCCGCTGCTACTGCCTTACAAAGGCCTGCTGCTGACCTATCTGCCGGGCGCGCCGTCGCCGCTTCAAGTCCACGCCAACAGCCAGCAGGCGCAGCGCTACCTGCGCGAACAACTGTCGATCATGGACCTGGGCGCCCTGTCGCGCGCGGTCGCCGCCGCCGACAGCGCCGCCTTCCTCACCCGGCTGCGCGACGTGCTGCAGCCCATCGACTGGACGACGGTCACGCCCGAGCCTGGGCACGGCGGGGCCAGCGCCCAGCGCAGACCCGATCCGAACGCCTGGATCAGCCTGACCCTCGCGCCCTTCACCCAGGCCTTCATCGATGAGCGCGTCAGCCAGTGGCAGCAGCGCCTCAGGCAGGATGCGCTGCTCCATGCCGTGCCCAGCGCCGAGGAAGACCGCAAGAGCGCCGCCCGCCGTCGCGCCTATTTCAGCCAATGGGCGAGCGATGCGCTGATGGTGGCCGCCTTCGTGGTACCGGGGCTGGATCAACTGATGCTGAGTCTGTCGATCGCCCAGCTCAGCTATGAAACCTACGAAGGCTTCGACAGCTGGGCCGACGGCGAGCGAGAGCAGGCGCAGGGTTACCTGATGGATGTGGTGGAAAACCTGGCACTGACCGCCGCACTCGGCGCCGCGGGCGCGGCGGCCGGCGCTCAGGCCCCTGTGCCCAGGCCAGCGTTCATCGAGGCGCTTCATCCCGTGGAATTGCCCAACGGCGAACAGCGCCTGTGGAAACCCGATCTGCAACCCTTCGCCCACGACATCACCCTGCCCACCAGCCTGCAACCCGATGCCCTGGGACTGCTGCACCATCAAGGCCGCACCTGGCTGACGCTGGAGGGCCAGACCTACGCGGTCGGGCACTCGCCGCAGACCGACCAGTACCACCTGCTGCCCGCACACCCGGCCATGAGCTACCGCCTGCCGCTGCGGCACAATCGCGCCGGCATCTGGCTGCATGCCTTGGACCGGCCCAGCGCCTGGCAAGGCCTGAAACTGTTCAGGCGCCTAGGCCCGCTGGGTGCCGCCGTGGGCGATGACCTGGCACTGCGCTTCGCCCAGTTCAGCGGCGTCGAAGACAGCGTGCTGCGGCGCACGCTCAGCCACCATGAGCGGCTTCCGGCCTTGCTGGAGGATGCCTTGCTGCGCGTCCAGCTCGATCAGGCCATTGCCCAGGACAGCGCCGGGCTGCCACTGGCGCAGCGCCGCAGCGAATTCCAGCGGCGTTATCGGCAGTTGCCCTGCACCGAGGCGCCCGGGGCGGCCGTCATCCAACGGGTCTATCCAAGCCTGCCCAACGCCGTGACTGCAGAACTGCTGGGCAACGCCACGGCCGATGAAGTCCAGCAGTTGATCGATGGCAAGGTGCCGCTGCGTGTGGGCGAAGAGATCCGTGTCTACCAACAGCAACTGCGCCTGAACCGTGCCTACGAGGGCCTGTATCTGGACGCGACACACAGCGCCGACAGCGACCGCCTGATCCTGCACACTGCCGCGCAATTGCCCGACTGGCCAGCCGGACTGGCGATAGACCTCCATGAAGGCGCCATCGATCCACAGCCCATCGACCGCGTTGGCCCTGGCGACAGCCTCCAGCGCCAACTCATCACCCGCTACCCGAATGGCTACACCGTTTCCAAACCCTACCCGGACAGCCCGACCCTGCACCTGCATGCCACGCTTCACGACGCCCTGCACGAAGCGCTCGGCAGTGGCACAGCCGTCGACGCCATCGCCTTGCGCGAGCAGATTCGCCACGCACCCGTGATGCCCCGTGACGCACTGCGCCGACACCTGGGTCTGCAGCGGCGCAGCTTCAGGTCGCCCATGCGCCTGGCCGATGGGCGCTTCGGCTATCCCCTGAGCCCCACCCCTCGCCCCTTGCTGCATGACATCGGCAACCTGGACGCGATCAACCGCCACTTGCGCCAGCTCGAGGGCCAAGGCTTTTCGCCGGCAATCGCCAACTGGATCCTCAGCAACCTGGCCGATGCGCCAATCACCCACGAAGCGATGACCCAGCGCATCGCACTGTTGCCATCGGCCTCGGCCGTCGAGCTGGACGGCAGCCTTACCGCCTGGCGCGCCTCGCCGGGCCAGATCGGCGATGCCATCACCCGTATCCACGCGCGCAATTCCATCGAAATGGCGATCTGGGGTCACTGGATCGAGCGCGCCATTCCCGAATCCAGTACGTCCCCCGACACCCTGACCCTGGAGCGCACCTTCATCGCCGAGTTTCCCCAGCAGTTGCCCGAGAGCTTCACCTCGGGGGTCAAACGCCTGCGCCTGAGCGACGTCTGGATCGCGCATGCGCTCGAGCAGGAGGCGCCGCAGGCGCAGATAGAAGGCCACCTGCACAACCTGTTCCAGCATTTCCCGACCCTGGAGGCCTTGGAAATCGAGCGCCCGTACGCCAGCGACGCGCCGCCCTCGGCGTTTCGCTACAGCCTCGGAGCGATCAGCGAACGCTTGGCCGGGCTCAGGGAGCTGCGGCTGGTCAATCAGAACATCGAACTGAACGTGCAGGCCATCGACCGCCTGGCCAGCCCCGAGGCCATGACCTACCTGGACCTGGGCGGCAATGTGCTGACCCCGCAAGCCGATGCCCAACTGTCGCCGTGGCGGCTGCAATACCTGGGTCTGGAGCGCATGGCGCTGACGCACTGGCCAGCCTGGCTGAATCTGGACGCCCTGGAGCGGATCGAAGCGGTGTCCTTGCTGCACAACGACCTGCACCAGGTTCCTGCGTTTCTGACCCTCAACGAGCAGAGCGATACCTTCCATACCATCGTGTCGCTGAGCGGCAATCCGTTGAGCGAGGCGCACCTGCGCAATCTCATGTTCAGCGAGGATGGCCTTGCGCGCCGGTTTCATTTCAATCTGGCAGCGCCTCTGCATCTGTTGCCGGAACTGCAGACGCTGTTCAACCAGCGCACTCAATTGCGCGAAGCGTTGTTCAACTGGGTGAGCAGCGCGTCGGTGCAGGGCGGCAGTACGCAGCAATACTGGCAGATTGCCAATGAGCTGAGCGGTTACTGGGAGGCGCGGGTGCGCGGCGTGCAGACGCCCTTGCACTTGATGGACCTGGCGCTGGAGCACTTCCCGCGCGGGCTGCCCAGCTTTTTCAACGAGCAGGTGGACCACTTGATTCTTGAGCGTCTGAACGGCACGGCGGCGCAACTGGACACGCTGCTCAGGCATTTCCCACGGCTCTCGACGCTGGCCCTGTACGAAAACATCCAATCCCTGCATCACGTGCCAACGGCCATCACCGAGCTGGCTTCGTTGGTCGAGCTCGAACTGGTGAACCAGGGCTTGACGATCGACAACGACGACCTGCAGGCGCTGCTGAGGCTACCTGCACTCGAATCGCTGGACCTTTCCGACAACAGCGTAAGCCCTGCGCTGAGCGGGCCTTTCCACGTTGCCAGGCGCCTGGAAAACCTGTCGCTGGGCAAGACCGGCATGACCGCTTGGGCAGACTGGCTGTTCGATGTGATGCCTCGGCAGATCCTGGACCTGGACGACAACCAGATCAGCCGCTTGCCGGATGCGGTGCTGGGCGTGGCCGCCGTCGACACCGGCAGGACGCGGGTGTCACTGGTGGGCAACCCGCTGGAGGCCGATATCGTGCAGCGACTGGATGACCCCGAAAGCCTGCACCTGTACCTGCCGCACGACTACCGACCTTGAGCGTCGGCCGCTGATCGGGGCGCTACGGCTACCGGCCGTAGCGCGCCTTGCCCCAGTCCAGCAGGGTTTCCAGCAGTTGCCGCAGCACGGCCTGGGTGGGCCGTGCTAGCTCTGCGCGGTACTCGAATGGCGCCACTTCGTTCATGTAGGTGCTCTGCGCCAGTTCCAGTTGCACGGCATGAATGTGCTGCGCCGGATCGCCATAGTGGCGGGTGATGTGCCCGCCCTTGAAGCGCCCGTTGAGCACATGGCTGTAGTTCGGCGCCTGGGCGCAGACCGCCTGCAAGCGCTCGGCCAACTGCGCATCGCAGCTTGCGCCGTTGAAGGTGCCGAGGTTGAAGTCCGGCAGCTTGCCGTCGAACAGGTGCGGGATGTGCGAGCGGATCGAGTGGGCGTCCCACAGCAGCGCATAGCCGAACTCGGCGCGCAGGCGTTCCAGCTCCTGACGCAGGGTGTCGTGGTAGGGGCGCCAGATCTGCGCCAGGTAGCTGGCGCGCGCTTCGGCCGACGGTGCCTGACCGTCCTTGAACAGCGGCTCGCCCTCGAACAGCGTGGCCGGATACAGACCCGTGGTGGCGCCGACGTACAACGGTTTGTCATCGTCGGGCCTGTTGAGGTCGATGACGAACCGCGAGTAGTGCGCCGCCACTACGCTGGCGCCCAGTTCGCCGACGAAATCGTAGAGCTGCGGAATGTGCCAGTCGGTGTCCGGCAGGCCACGTGCTGACTCTACCAAACCCGCCTGCACCGTCGGCGTCAGCGCGAGACCGGCATGGGGCATGCTGACCAACAACGGCAGGCGGCCTGCGTGAAAACTCAATACCTTGTCCATGACGCCTCTCAATGGGAAATTTCATGGCCCAGGCGCACCACACGCTTGGGCAGGTCGCCGCCGAGCCAGTAGGCCAGGTCGGCGGGACGGTCGATCTGCCAGGCGACGAAATCGGCCACCTTGCCGACCTCCAGCGTGCCGTGGCTGGCGCCAAGCCCCAGGGCGGTGGCGGCATGCACGGTCACCCCGGCCAGCGCCTCTTCCGGCGTCATACGGAACAGGGTGCAGCCCATGTTCAGCATCAAGCGCAGCGACAGCACCGGCGAGGTGCCGGGGTTGAGGTCGCTGGACAGGGCGATCTTCACGCCATGCCGACGCAGGGCGTCCAAGGGCGGCAACTGGGTCTCGCGCAGGAAATAGAACGCGCCCGGCAGCAGCACCGCCACGCTGCCGGCCTTGGCCATGGCGATGGCATCGTCTTCGGTCATGAACTCCAGGTGATCGGCCGACAGCGCCTGGTAGCGCGCCGCCAGGCTCGATCCATGCAGCGACGACAACTGCTCGGCATGCAGCTTCACCGGCAGGCCCAGTTCACGGGCCTTGATGAATACCCGTTCGACCTGGGCCGGGGAGAATGCCAGGTGCTCGCAGAACGCATCCACCGCATCGATCAGCCCTTCGCTGGCCAGAGCCGGCAGCATCTGCTCGCAGACCAGGTCGATGTAGGCGTCGGCGCGCCCAGCGTACTCCGGTGGCAGCGCGTGGGCGGCCAGGCAGGTGGCGCGCACGGTCACCGGCAGTTCCTCGCCGAGGCGGCGGGCCACGCGTAGCATCTTGCGTTCGTTGACCAGGTCCAGCCCGTAGCCGGACTTGATCTCCAGGGTGGTCACGCCATCGCGCAGCAACGCTTGCACGCGTTGGCGGGCGCTGGCCAGCAGGGCGTCCTCGCTGGCCGCACGGGTGGCGCGCACGGTGCTGGCGATGCCACCGCCGTTGGCGGCGATCTCGGCATAGCTGACGCCTTGCAGGCGCTGCTCGAATTCGCCGCTGCGGTTGCCGCCGAACACGGCGTGGGTGTGGCAATCGATCAAGCCGGGGGTGACCCAGGCACCGCCCAGGTCGACCACCCGCTCGGCCTCGACGCTGGGGACGTCCGCCTGCGCGCCGATCCATTCGATCAGCCCGGCATTGCTGACGATCGCTGCCTGCTCGATCGTCGAGTAGTTGCCCTGCGCCATGGTGGCGATATGGCAGTTCTGCCAGAGGGTTCTCATAGTGCGCTCCACACGTCAGCGGTGCAGCTCGGCCTGCTCCCGGGCGACCTGGCCGCCACCGGCGCGCGGTTTGCACCACAGCCGGTAGGACAGCACCAGGAACACCACCCAGACCACGCCCACCAGCAGCGCCGCCTGGGTGTCCGGGAAGTAGCCGAGCACACCGAAAATGAACAACATGAATACGATCGCCAGCGCCGGCCCCCAGGGCCAGAACGGCACCGGGAAGGCCAGCGCGGCGGTTTGCTCGCGGTCCAGGCGTCGGCGCATGGCCACCTGGGTCAGCAGGATCATCAACCACACCCACACCGTGGCGAAGGTGGCGATCGAGGCGATCAGCAGGAACACGTTCTCCGGGATCAGGTAATTGAGCAGCACGCCCAGCAGCAGCGCGGCGCCCATCACCAGCACCGTCAGCCACGGCACGCCGTGCCGCGACAACCGGGCGAAGCCGCGTGGTGCCTGGCCCTGCTCGGCCAGCCCGTACATCATGCGTCCGGCGCCGAAGATGTCGCTGTTGATCGCCGACACCGCTGCCGAAATCACCACCACGTTCAACACCGCCGCTGCCGAGCCGATGCCCAGGTGGCTGAAGATCTGCACGAACGGACTGCCCTGGGTGCCGATCTGCGGCCAGGGGTACAGGCACATCAGCACGAACAGGGTGAGCACGTAGAACAGCAGGATGCGCAGCGGCACCGCGTTGATCGCCTTGGGAATGACGCGTCGCGGGTCCTGCGCCTCGCCCGCCGTGATGCCGATGATCTCGATGCCGCCGAAGGCGAACATCACCACCGCAAAGGAGGCGATCAGCCCGGCGACGCCATTGGGCAGGAAACCGCCGTGGGCGAACAGGTTGCCAACCCCGAGTGCCGGGTCGCCGCCCGCCTGGCCCAGGCCGAAGGCCATGATGCCGAAGCCGGCGAGGATCATCGCGACGATGGCGCCGACCTTCAGCAGCGACAGCCAGAACTCCAGCTCACCGAACACCTTGACGTTGCACAGGTTCAGCGCGCCGATCAGGAACACGATGCCCAGCACCCAGATCCAGCGCGGCACCTCGGGAAACCAGAAGCCCATGTAGATGCCGAAGGCGGTGACGTCGGCGATGCAGACGATGATCATCTCGAAGGCGTAGGTCCAGCCCAGGACGAACCCGGCCAGCGGACCGAGATAGGTACTGGCGTATTGGCCAAATGAGCCGGCCACAGGATTGTGCACGGCCATTTCACCGAGCGCGCGCATGACCATGAAAACCGCCGCGCCACCGATCAGGTAGGCCAGCAGCACCGCCGGCCCGGCCATCTGGATCGCCGAGGCCGAGCCGTAGAACAGCCCGGTGCCGATGGCCGAACCGAGGGCCATGAAGCGGATGTGCCGGGCGGTCAGCGCGCGTTTGAGTCCTTGTGCCTGCTGCATGAGTCGTCCTTATCGTTGGGCTGCTGGAGAGGGCCTGGACAGCAATCACAGACTCGGCAGAACCCCCGCCGGCAACAAGCCGGTGAGACGCCCCTCGGCCAGCAGGTCCACCGCCACCTCGATGTCCGGTGCGAAGAAGCGGTCGCGGTCGTAGTGCGGGACTTCACGGCGCAGGGTGACACGCGCCTGCTCCAGCTTCGCCGAGGTTTTCAGCCCTTCGCGCAGGTCCAACCCCTGGCAGGCGCCCAGCCATTCGATGGCCAGCACCCCACGGGTGTTCTCGGCCATTTCCCACAGGCGCTTGCCCGCCGCCGGGGCCATGGAGACGTGGTCTTCCTGGTTGGCGGAGGTGGGCAGGCTGTCGACGCTGTGCGGGTGCGACAGGGCCTTGTTTTCGCTGGCCAGCGCGGCAGCGGTGACCTGGGCGATCATGAAGCCGGAGTTGACCCCGCCGTTCTCCACCAGGAAAGGCGGCAACTGCGACATGTGCTTGTCCATCATCAGCGAGATGCGCCGCTCGCTCAGCGCGCCGATCTCGGCGATGGCCAGGGCCAGGTTGTCGGCCGCCATGGCCACCGGCTCGGCGTGGAAGTTGCCGCCGGAAATCACTTCGTCCTCGGCGGCGAACACCAGCGGGTTGTCCGACACGGCGTTGGACTCGATGGCCAGCACCTCGGCGGCCTGGCGCATCTGCGTCAGGCAGGCGCCCATCACCTGCGGCTGGCAGCGCAGCGAATAGGGATCCTGGACCTTGCCGCAATGCTTGTGCGACTGCGACACCTCGGTGGAATCGCCCAGCAGGTCGCGGTAGCAGGCCGCCGCGTCGATCTGCCCACGCTGGCCGCGCACCGCATGCACGCGGGCATCGAACGGCGCACGCGAGCCCAGTGCCGCCTCCACGGTGAGCGCGCCGCAGGCGATGGCTGCGGCGAACAGGTCTTCGGCCTGGAACAGCCCGCGCAGGGCATAGGCGGTGGATGCCTGGGTGCCATTGAGCAGCGCCAGGCCTTCCTTGGCGGCCAACGTCAGCGGCTGCAGTCCCGCCACCGCCAGCGCCTCACGGGCGTCCAGCCACTGGCCTTGGTGGCGCGCCTTGCCTTCGCCCAGCAGCACCAGCGACATGTGCGCCAGCGGCGCCAGGTCGCCCGAGGCCCCGACCGAGCCCTTGAGCGGGATGTGCGGATAGACCTCGGCGTTGACCAAGGCGATCAGCGCGTCGATGACCTGCCGACGGATGCCGGAGAAGCCCCGCGCCAGGCTGTTGATCTTCAGCACCATGATCAGCCGCACCAGTGCATCGTCCAGCGGCGCACCGATACCGGCGGCGTGGGACAGCACCAGCGAGCGCTGCAGGTTTTCCAGGTCGTGGCTGGCGATGCGGGTCGAGGCCAGCAGGCCGAAGCCGGTGTTGATGCCATAGGCGGTGCGGTCCTCGGCGAGGATGCGCTCGACGCAGGCGACGCTGGCGTCGATGGCCTCGGCGGCGCCTGCATCCAGGCTCAGGCTCACCGGCGCCTGGTGAATGCGGCGCAGTTGGGCCAGGCTGAGCTGGCCGGGGGTCAGGGTCAAAGCGTCCATGTGATAGCTCCTTGTTATTGTGTTCAGTGCCGTGCCGCCAGCAGCGGCTGCGGCAGTCGAGGGTCTTTGAGCAGGCGCGCGGCGGTGGCGATGTCCGGCGCCAGCCAGCGGTCCTGGCAATAGGCTGGGACGCACGCGCGCAGTTGCCGCCACGCGGCCCCAGTGCCCGCGCCCAGGCGGTGGTCGGCGTGGAACTCGAAGGCCTGGGCCGCCAGCAGGTACTCGATGGCGAGGATCTGCGTGCAGTTCTCCAGTACCTGGTGCAGCTTCAGTGCGGCATTGGTGCCCAGGCTCAGGTGATCTTCCTGAAGCCCCGAGGTGACGAAGTTGTCCAGCACCGCCGGCTGCGCCAGTTGGCGGTTCTGAGCGCACAGCGAGGCGGCCACGTACTGGGCGATCATCATCCCGGAGTTGACGCCGGGCTCGCTGACCAGGAACGCCGGCAGGCCGCTGACCAGCGGGTTGACCAGCCGGTCCAGGCGCCGCTCGGCGATGGCGCCGATCTCGGCCATGGCGATCGCCAGCAGGTCGCTGGCCAGCGCCACCGACTGACCATGGGGGTTGGCCTGCGAGACCACGCGAAAGTCATCGGGGGTGCCGAGCAGCAGGGGGTTGTCGTTGGCGCCATTGAGCTCGGCCTCGACCTGGCGCACCGCGTGGGCCAGTTGATCGCGGGCCGCGCCGTGCACCTGGGGGATCGAACGAATGCTCAGGGCATCCTGGGTGCGGATGCCTTCGCTGGCGGCGATCACCTCGCTGCCGGCCAGCAGCGCGCGCAGGTGCTCGCCCACCACCTGCATCCCCGGATGCGGCTTGAGCGCGATGATCTCGGGATCGAACGCGGCGATCTGGCCGCGCAGCGCCTCGAAGCTCATGGCGCCGATCACGTCGGCCCAGTCCAGCAGGCGCTGGGCATCGTCCAGGGCCAGGCAGGCCAGACCGGTCATGCAGGGCGTGCCGTTGACCAGGCACAAACCGTCCTTGGCGCCCAGTTGCACGGGCGCAAGGCCCGCGTCGGCCAGGGCCTCGGCAGCCGCGACAATGCGCCCGCGATAGCTGACCTGCCCCACCCCCAGCAGGCACACCCCGACATGGGCCATGTGCGTGAGATACCCCACCGAGCCCTGGGATGGCACCTGCGGCGTGATGCCGTGTTCGAGCAGCGCCAGCAACGCCTCGACCACCGCCCGTTGCACGCCCGAATGGCCATGACTGTAGTTGACGATGGCCGCGCAGATGATCGCCCGGGTCTGTTCGTCCGGCAGCGCCGGGCCGACACCGCAGGCGTGGCTGAGCAGGGTGTTGCGCGACAGCGCGCTCAATTGCTCGCCAGCCAGCGACACGTTGCACAGCGCCCCCAGGCCGGTGTTGACGCCATAGGCGCGCTCGCCGCTGTCGACGATGCGGCGCACGATGGCCTGGGCATTGTCGATGCGTGCCCACACCGTCGGCGTCAATTCCAGGCGCGCAGCGCGTCGGGCCACGGCGGCGATGTGCTGCCAGCGCACCGGGCCGTCGCCGAGCAGCACCACTTCAGGGTTCGACATGGGGCTCCTCATACCGCGACGGCGCGGCGCTGGACGAAGCGGTCGACGTACTCGTCGGCCGGCGAGTGCAGGATTTCCTGCGGCGTGCCCACCTGGATCAGACGACCGTCCTTGAGGATGGCGATGCGGTTGCCGATGCGCACCGCCTCGTCCAGGTCGTGGGTGATGAACACGATGGTCTTGTGCAGGGTCTTCTGCAGCTCCAGCAGTTGGTCCTGCATCTCGGCACGGATCAGCGGGTCGAGGGCACTGAAGGCCTCGTCCATGAGGATGATGTCGGTGTCGGCCGCCAGTGCCCGGGCCAGGCCCACACGCTGGCGCATGCCGCCGGAGAGTTGGTGCGGGTACTTCTTCTCGTAGCCCTTCAGGCCCACGGTCTCGATCCACTGCAAGGCACGGGCCTGGCAGGTCGCCTTGCTTTCGCCGCGCACCTTCAGCCCGTAGGCGACGTTGTCCAGCACGTTGCGGTGCGGCAGCAGGCCGAAGCTCTGGAACACCATGCTGATCTTGCGCCGGCGGAAATCACGCAGGGCGTCCATGTCGTACTGCAGGATGTCCTGGCCATCGACCAGGATCTGCCCGCTGGTGGGATCGATCAGGCGGTTGAAGTGACGCACCAGGGTCGACTTGCCCGAGCCGGACAGGCCCATGATGACGAAGATCTCGCCGCTGCCGATCGACAGCGACAGGTCGTTGACCCCGACCACGCAGCCGGTCTGGCTCAGCACTTGCTCCTTGCTGCGCCCGTCGCGGATCAGTTGCAGCGCGTCGGCGGCACGCTCGCCGAAGATCTTGAAGACGTTCTTCACTTCGATCTTGCCGATCGGCTGGGCGCTCATGGGTTCACCTCGTGACGGGGCCGGCCATAGGCCTGGGTAATGCGGTCGATCACCACCGCGAGGATGACGATGGCCAGGCCCGCTTCCAGGCCGCGACCGACGTTGAGGGTCTGGATGCCCACCAGCACGTCTTCGCCCAGGCCTCGGGCGCCGATCATCGAGGCGATCACCACCATCGACAGGGCCATCATGGTGGTCTGGTTGATCCCGGCCATGATGCTCGGCAGCGCCAGCGGCAACTGCACGCCGAACAGCTGCTGCCAGCGGTTGGCGCCGAAGGCGTTGATCGCCTCCATCACTTCCCGGTCGACCTGGCGGATGCCCAGGTCGGTGAGGCGGATCAACGGTGGCGCGGCGTAGATGACGGTGGCGAAGATCGCCGGCACCTTGCCCAGGCCGAACAGCATCAGCACCGGAATCAGGTACACGAAGCTGGGCATGGTCTGCATGATGTCCAGCAGCGGCATCAGCACCGCCCGCAGGCGGTTGCTGCGCGCCGAGAGAATGCCCAGCGGGATGCCGATCAACACCGAGATCAACGTGGCCACCAGCATCAGTGCCAGGGTCTGCATGAGCTTGTCCCACAGCCCGACCGCACCGACCAGGAACAGCAGGCCGACGATCACCAGCGTGGGCAGCAGACGCCGGGTGGCGTGCCAGGCGAGCACGCCAACCAGCGCCAGCATCAGCCACCAGGGCGTGGCACGCAGCAGGCCTTCGAGGTTGACGATGGCCCACAGCAGGGTGTCGGAGATGTGCCGGAACACATCGCCGTAGTGGGTCACCAGCGCATCGACCCAGCCATTGACCCAGTCGGCGATGGAGAACGTGAGGTTGTCAGGAAACATAGGCTGCACTCATCAGGGTGAGGACGCTCACAGCGCCGCGTTGATCTTCTTGGCAGCGTCTTCGCTGACCCACGCCTGCCACACCTCAGGATGTTCCTTGAGGAAGATCTTCGCCAGTTTCGCCGACTCGATGCGCTCCTTGCTCATGCGGCCCAGGTTCTGGTTGAGCAGGTCGATGGGGATGTTGACCTTCTCCAGCACGCCGACCAATTCGGGGGCCTGGTCATGGAAGGCTTTCGACAGGCCGACCTTGATCGACACGGTCTTGTCCACGCCCGGTTTTTCCTCGAGCTTGACCAGGTCCACCTGGCCCATCAGCGGCGTGGGTGTCCAGTAGTAGAACAGGATCGGCTCGCCGCGCTTGTAGCTCGACAGCGCGGCAGCATCGAGCGCAGGCCCGGTGCCGGGGCGGAAGTTGGTGTAGGTGTCTTGCAGGCCGTAGTCCTTGAGCATCTGGGTGTTGTCCAGCTCGCAGGTCCAGCCGGCCGGGCAGTTGTAGAAGCGGCCCTTGCTCGGTTCCTCAGGGTCTTTGAACACGCTGGCGTACTTGCCCAGGTCGGCGACGCTCTTCAGGTCAGGCGCCTTGGCCTCGAGCTTGCGCTTGGCATCGCCCTCGATCACGTAGCGCGGCACGTACCAGCCCTCGACCGCCCCAACCACCGGGGCGCCGACGCCCACCACCTTGCCGGCCGCCTCGGCCTTCTTCCACACCTCGCTGCGTCCGACCCATTCTTCGGCGAACACCTGGATGTCGTTGCTGCCCAGGGCGTTCTCCATGGTGATGGAGTTGCCCGGCAGGCTGTCGGTCTTGCAGCCGTAGCCCTTTTCCAGCACGAACTGCATCAGGTCGGTCAGCAGCATGCCGCTTTCCCAGTTCAGCCCGGCGAATTTCACCGGTTTGCCGGACTCGCACCAGGTCGCGGCCTGCGTGGCACCGGCGGTGCCGAGCAGGCCAACGGCGAACAGCGAAGCAAGCAAGGTCTTGTTGGTTTTCATTGCGTGACGCTCCCAAACTTTAGAAGTGGAATTCGGCAGTCCTTGCAAAGAAGTGGGATGGCCTGGGCTGCATGGCGCGCCCAGGCCCTCCGATCAACCCGTGATCATCGGCAGGTTCAATCCCTGCTCTTTGGCGCATTCGACAGCGATTTCATACCCGGCATCGGCGTGGCGCATGACCCCGGTGGCGGGGTCGTTGGTCAACACCCGAGCGATACGCGCAGCGGCTTCGTCGGTGCCGTCGCACACGATCACCACACCCGAATGCTGGGAGAAGCCCATGCCCACGCCGCCGCCGTGGTGCAGCGAAACCCAGGTGGCGCCGCCTGCGGTGTTGAGCAGGGCGTTGAGCAGCGGCCAGTCGGACACGGCATCGGAGCCGTCCTGCATGGCTTCGGTCTCGCGGTTGGGGCTGGCCACGGAGCCGGAGTCCAGGTGATCGCGGCCGATCACCACCGGCGCCGACAGCTCGCCGCTGCGCACCATTTCGTTGAACGCCAGGCCCAACTTGGCGCGCTGGCCCAGGCCGACCCAGCAGATGCGCGCCGGCAGGCCCTGGAAGGCGATGCGCTCGCGGGCCATGTCCAGCCAGCGGTGCAGGTGCTCGTCGTCGGGGATCAGTTCCTTGACCTTGGCGTCGGTCTTGTAGATGTCCTGCGCGTCGCCGGACAGCGCCGCCCAGCGGAACGGACCGATGCCGCGGCAGAACAGCGGACGGATGTAGGCCGGCACGAAGCCTGGGAAGTCGAAGGCGTTGTTCACGCCCTCCTCCTGGGCCATCTGGCGGATGTTGTTGCCGTAGTCGAAGGTCGGCACGCCGGCCTTCTGGAAGTCGAGCATGGCCTGCACGTGCACGGCCATCGAGCGTTTGGCGGCCTTGACGGTGCCGGCGGGATCGCGCTTGGCCTGCTCGCGGTACTGCTCCCAGGTCCAGCCGCTGGGCAGGTAACCGTTGAGTGGGTCGTGGGCGCTGGTCTGGTCGGTGACCATGTCCGGGCGCACGCCACGCTTGACCAGTTCGGGGAGGATATCGGCAGCGTTGCCGTGCAAGGCGATGGAGATGGCCTTGCCTTCGGCGGTGTAGCGGGCGATGCGCGCCAGGGCGTCGTCCAGGTCGCTGGCCTGTTCGTCGACGTAGCGGGTGCGCAGGCGGAAGTCGATGCTGGTCTGCTGGCACTCGATGTTCAGCGAGCAGGCGCCAGCCAGGGTGGCGGCCAGCGGCTGGGCACCGCCCATGCCGCCCAGGCCGGCGGTGAGCACCCACTTGCCGGTGAGGTTGCCCTGATAGTGCTGGCGACCGGCCTCGACGAAGGTTTCATAGGTGCCTTGGACGATGCCTTGGCTGCCGATGTAGATCCAGCTGCCGGCGGTCATCTGGCCGTACATGGCCAGGCCCTTGGCGTCGAGTTCGTTGAAGTGTTCCCAGTTGGCCCAGTGCGGCACCAGGTTGGAGTTGGCGATCAATACCCGTGGTGCGTCGCGGTGGGTCTTGAACACGCCGACGGGTTTGCCGGACTGCACCAGGAGGGTTTCGTCGTCGTTCAGTGCCTTGAGGCTGGACACGATCTTGTCGTAGCACTCCCAGTTGCGCGCTGCGCGGCCGATACCGCCGTACACCACCAATTCCTTGGGGTTCTCGGCCACTTCGGGGTCGAGGTTGTTCATCAGCATGCGCAGGGGGGCTTCGGTCAGCCAGCTTTTGGCGTTCAGCTGGGTGCCACGGGGGGCACGGATCTCGACGTCACGGAAGGTGGTGGGCTTTTGGTCAGTCACGAACAATGCTCCTTGAGCGATCTGGGCGAACCCGATGAGAGTGGCGGGCCGGGGTGTCACTGTTGCGCTGGGGGACAGCCAGTCCACTGTGGCGCGCTTGGCTTTACTTGTACATACAAGCATATGCAATTGGATTGCCAAGTTTTTTGGGGGGGGTGGGTGGGGTGGCTGGGGGCCTTGTGGTTGGCGGGGTGATGATGGTTTTGGGGTGGGGTTGTCGGGTGGGGGGTGGTTGGGGGATTTGCGCTATTTCGGGGCGATTGGTAACAGTGTGGGCTGTTGGGGGGCGTTACGGGTAACTGGGGGCTCGGGGGTTTTTTGGGGGATTGTGGGCGGGGGATTGTGGATTTTTGTTGCAACTCTTTGATTTGTGGTGGGTTTTAGTCACCTTTTCGCCTTTACGGCGACCCCCTTTTTCTCTTGGGAAAAAGGGGGCAAAAACCGCTTGCTCCCGCATACGGCCCCTGCGCTACGCGCAGGGGTTCCCTCGCGCCGGCGTCGCTCCGGGAGGACCGCGCTTAGGGGCCGTCCTGGCCCCAAGCGCTTGACGGGCATCCATGCCCGTCACCTCCCTGCGCAACGCCTCTGCTCGGCCTCCTGAGGTCGCGATGGGCGGCGTTTGAACTACCGCGCACGAAGATCAAGATCAACGGCAACGGCAACGGCAACGGCAACGGCAACGGCAACGGCAACGGCAACGGCAACGGCGATTCGATCGCGCAGCGCACCAGCACATCTGCCCCACCGCCCCGCGTCTAAGCGCGCAATCGTGCAGACGCCGCCCATCGCGACTTCAGGAGGCCGAGCAGAGGTGGCTCGGAGGGGGTTGACGGGCATGGATGCCCGTCAAGCGCTTGGGGCCATGGATGGCCCCTAAGCGCGGTACCCCCGGAGTGCCACCGGCGCGAGGGAACCCCGCAGCGCAGCGAAGGGGCCGGATGCGGGAGCAAGCGGTTTTTGCCCCCCTTTTTTCCAAGAAAAAAAGGGGGTCGCCGTAAGGGCGAAAAGGTGAATCAGCCTCACCCAATCCACCGGATAAGCCCACCAAAAAAAGCAGCCCCCCAAAACCCAAACCCCAAACCCCCAACAGCCAATCACCCACCAACCCGAGTCAACTCAACAACACAACACCCCCCAGAAACCTCAACCCCCACCACCCCCTCACGACCACTCACCATCAAACAGTCATAACCCCCCAACAAAACCCCATCCCCATCAACCTCAACCCCCACCTCCCCGCCCCCGGCAAACACCACCACCGTCCCAGCATCACTAAAGAACCGCGCCCGCCCTTCAAACCACTGCAACCGAGCCCTATAAAGATCAGGCGCATAAATGAGGTTGAAATCCCGAATCCCCCCACCAGGCAACGTACAAGCCACCTCACTGTCCCCCTTGAAGGCAAAGGCATCGAACACCCGCAACAACCGGCTCCGCTGCCCATCCACCGTCAAGTACATACCATCACCCTGCAACACACTGATGATCCGCTGATACCCCGCAAACCGTGAAAAGCCCCCAGAAGACTCGATATCGGCAATCGACAACCGCCAGCCAAAGCCCTCGAGCCCCTCCCCCGCATCGCGGGCAATTTCTTCAGTGGAGCCACCCCCGTTCTTCCAGGGCATGCGCGGATAATCGCGGGCACGCAACACACGGACCTCGCTCATTTGCTGAACCGTCCTTCCAGGCGATGGCGCGAGCCAGGGTGAATCAGCCGCGCCGCGGTGACCGGCTGACGCCCCGACCACGTACGTCGACGAATGAGCAAGCAAGGTTCACCACGCTCGATCTGCAACAACTGGCATTCGTCCGGCTCCGCCAGGATCGCCTCGACCACATGCTCGCCCTCGGTCAAAGGCGCCACTTGCGACAAATAGGCGTAGGGCGTCTGCCGGGTGAAGTCCTGCTCCAGGTAACCCGGCGCGATGGCGGCGTTGACGTAGCGGTCTTCGATCTGCACCGGCACCTCGTTTTCGAAGTGCACGATCAGCGAATGAAACACCCGCTGGCCTTCGCGCATGTCCAGCGCCAGGGCGCGTTCGGAGCCGGCCGCTTCCTCGGCGAGGACGATCACCTGACAGCGGTGCCGATGGCCGCGACTGGCGATCTCATCGGCGATGTTGTTGACTTCGAACAGCGCCGAGCGGGTCTTGGGCTCGGCGACGAAGGTGCCGACACCCTGCATGCGCACCAGCAGCCCGTCGGCAGTGAGCTCGCGCAGGGCGCGGTTGATGGTCATGCGGCTGAAGCCCAACTGGCTGACCAGCTCGCTCTCCGACGGCACGCGGTGATGCGGCGGCCAACTGCCGGTTTCGATCTGCTGGACGATCATCTGCTTGACCCGGGCATACAGCGGCGCCGGCCCTTCGCCCATCTGGGCCACCAGCGCGGAGACGGAGGGTGTCGGCACGGTCGTGCATCCTTGTGCAAAGTGAGTGGCGGTAGCTTGCCGCAGTTTACCCGGCAGGCAAACGTCTGTATATGTATATACAAATAACCACAGGGTGACCGACCGATGTCCGCCTATTTCGCCGAACGTGCCCTGCTGCCTTCGGGCTGGGCCAGCAACGTGCGCCTGGAAGTCTGCGCCAACGGACAGATCCAACGCCTGGACTGCGACGCCAGTGCCGAAGGTGCCGAGCGCCTCGCCGGCCCGCTGCTGCCGGGCATGCCCAACCTGCATTCGCACGCCTTCCAGCGCGCCATGGCGGGCCTGGCCGAAGTGGTCGGCAACCCCAATGACAGCTTCTGGACCTGGCGCGACCTGATGTACCGCCTGGTCGGCCTGATCACCCCCGACCAGTTGCAGGTCATCGCCCGCCAGCTCTACATCGAGATGCTCAAGGCCGGCTACACCTCGGTGGCCGAGTTCCACTACGTGCACCATGACGCCGCCGGCCAGCCGTACGCCGACCCCACCGAGCTGTCACGCCAGGTCAGCGCTGCCGCCAGCGCCAGCGGTATCGGCCTCACCCTGCTGCCGGTGCTCTACAGCCATTCCGGCTTTGGCGGGCAGGCTCCGAACGACGGCCAGCGCCGCTTCATCAATTCCACCGAACAGTACCTGCGCCTGCAGCAGCAACTCGCGCCGCTCGTGGCCGCACACCCTGCGCAACACCTGGGGCTGTGCTTCCACTCGCTGCGCGCGGTCACCCCACGGCAGATCGCCGAGGTGCTGCAGGCCAGCGATGCCACCTGCCCGGTGCATATCCATATCGCCGAGCAACAGAAGGAAGTCGACGACTGCCTGAGCTGGAGCGGGCGCCGCCCTTTGCAGTGGCTGTATGAGCACGTGCCGGTGGATCAGCGCTGGTGCCTGGTCCACGCCACCCATGCCGAAGCCGACGAAGTCAGCGCCATGGCGCGCAGCGGCGCGGTGGCCGGGCTGTGCCTGACCACCGAGGCCAACTTGGGCGACGGCCTGTTTCCGGCCGTGGCGTTCCTTGCCCAGGGCGGACGCCTGGGCATCGGCTCGGACAGCCATGTCTCGCTCAGCGTGGTCGAGGAACTGCGCTGGCTGGAGTACGGCCAGCGCCTGCGCGACCAGCGCCGCAACCGCTTGTACCGCAGCGACCAGCCGATGGTCGGCCGCACGCTGTTCGACGCGGCCGTGGCCGGCGGCGCGCAGGCGCTGGGGCAAAACGTCGGCGAACTGGCGGTCGGCAAGCGCGCCGACTGGCTGGTGCTCGACGGTCAGGATCCGTACATCGCCACCTCGCAGGGCGACGCCGTGCTCAACCGCTGGCTGTTCGCCGGCAGCGACCGGCAGGTGCGCGACGTGATGGTCAATGGGCGGTGGGTGGTGAGACAGGGGCGCCATGCCCTGGAAGACGACAGTGCCCAGGCGTTCGCGCAGGTGTTGCGCGCATTACTGGGCTGAGTGAAGCGCGGCCACTTTAGTAGAGGGCCGCGCGATTCGCACCGATCAGTGCCGGGCGACGATCTGCTTGTCCGACACACGCCAGACCAGCCGGCTGGTGTCATAGCCCTGCTGGCGCGCCTTGGACAGCAAGTGCTCGCGCTGCCAGGCCGGCAGGCTCGGGGTCCGCGACAAGATCCACAGGTAGCGACGGTTCGGACTGCCGACGATTGCCGTCTGGTAGTGCTCGTCCACGTACAGAATCCAGTAATCGGCGCGGGTCAGACCCGGCACCAGGCGGCTGAACCAATTGTCGAACTCCACCCACAGCTTGTCGGTGTGCCCCGGCTCTTCAATGCCCGCATGGCCCTCGGCGCGCAGCCACTCGTCACCCTCGGTGCGGCAGCGATTGAGCACGCCCAGGCTGCCATCGGGCTTGAGGTTGTAATGGGCTTCGGACTGCGCGCAGTCCTGCTGGAAGCGCATCGGCAAGCGCGCCAGTTCGTACCATTTGCCCTGATAGCGCTTGAGGTCGACGTGGCCGGCGGTCTTGGGCGCCAGCGGATCCACCGACGAACTCGCACAGCCGCCCAGCGCCAGCGCCAAACCCAGCGCCAGCAGCACAGGCCAGCGCTTCATTTGAGGCCCTGCCCGGAGTACATCAGCACTTTGTCAGCGGCGTACTGGACGCTGATGAAGCTGCTCTCGTCGCCCCAGGTACAACTGCTCATACCCAGCGCACCGGAGCATTCCTTCGGCGTGCCGAGCAATTGCTCGACCTCGACCTTGGTCATGCCGGCCTTGAGCTTGGCGTAGTTTTCCTGGTTGATCTTGCTGCACGCGGTCAGCACGACCATCAACGACAGCAGGGCGATAGAACGCAACGACATGAAGGGCTCTCCTGGAGATGAATGCAACAGGCGAGACGGCCTGCAGAGCCCTTAGAAGCGAAAATGCCTCCCCGGTTCCCTGACAAGCCAGCTTTCGTATCAGACCGTTCGTCGGCACACGCCCACCACGACGCACCGCGTGTAAGCGCGGTGCGTCAAGGGCGATGCAAGGGGAAAACGGAGCCCGGAAGCGGGCCCCGTCAACTCAGAACCGGGAGCCCGGTTCGAGCAGGAAATCCATCTCTTCGCTGGTGCTGGGACGATCGAGCACCAGGTTGCGATGGGGGAAGCGACCGAAGCGCTCGATCACTCGCTGGTGCTGCTCGGCGTAGTCGAGGAAGCCTTCGAACAGACGACGGTTGGCCTCGGGCTGTTCGTCCAGCAGCGCGCGGTAGCGCTCCACGCTCAGGTTCTGCCAGTCCAGCACCTCGGCGTGCTCCAGCACCAGCAGCACGAACACCCGCTGGATCGGCAGCAACTGGTAATCCCAGCCCTTTTGCAGACCCTGCATGGCCACCACCTGCGCACGCCGGTCGCCCTCGAAGGCGCGCGGCGTGTCGCGGTAGATCATGCGCGGGAGCTGGTCGAGCAGCAGCAACAGCCCCAGCCAGCCTTGCGGGCTCTGCTGCCAGTCCTCGAGCCCACCGGCCAGGGCCTGCTCGACCTGATCGCCGAACAGCGCCTGGGCGTCGGCGTCATGGTGCTTGCCGAACCACAGCGTGCTCTTCTCGTCAGCCACGGCCTGGGCACTGCTGCCCCAACCGAACCACCACTCCAGCAACGGCTGCCAAGGTGCGAGCATGTCTTACTCCTTGTGATAGGCGGTGACGCGCTCGACCTCTTGCTTCGAGCCGAGGATGACCGACACGCGCTGGTGCAGGCTCTCCGGCTTGATGTCGAGGATGCGCTCGTAACCGTTGGTCGATGCGCCGCCGGCCTGTTCGATGATGAAGGACATCGGGTTGGCTTCGTACATCAGGCGCAGCTTGCCCGGCTTGCTCGGCTCGCGAGCGTCGCGCGGGTACATGAACAGGCCGCCACGGGTGAGGATGCGGTGCACGTCCGCCACCATCGAAGCGATCCAGCGCATGTTGTAGTTCTTCTGCAGCGGACCGGTCTCACCGGCCAGCAGCTCGTCGACGTAGCGCTTGACCGGGGCTTCCCAGTGACGCTGGTTGGACATGTTGATGGCGAACTCGGCGGTGGTTTCCGGCACGCAGATGTTTTCGTGGGTGAGCACGAAGCTGCCCAGCTCGCGGTCCAGGGTGAAGCCCTTGACGCCGTTGCCCAGGGTGAGGATCAGCATGGTCTGCGGGCCGTAGATGGCATAACCGGCGGCGACCTGCTCGGTGCCTGGCTGCAGGAAGGCGTTCTCGTTCAGGGTTTCGTTCTGGCTCAGGTACTCGTTCGGGCAGCGCAGTACCGAGAAGATGGTGCCGACCGAGACGTTGACGTCGATGTTCGACGAACCGTCCAGCGGGTCGAAGACCAGCAGGTAGGCGCCTTTGGGATAACGGCCCGGAATCTGGTAGGCGTTGTCCATTTCCTCGGACGCCATGCCGGCCAGGTGGCCGCCCCACTCGTTGGCCTCCAGCAGGATGTCGTTGGAAATGACGTCGAGCTTCTTCTGCACTTCGCCTTGCACGTTTTCGGTGCCCATGCTGCCCAGCACGCCACCCAGGGCGCCTTTGGACACGTGGTGGCTGATTTCCTTGCACGCGCGCGCCACCACTTCGATCAGGAAGCGCAGATCGGCAGGAGTGTTGTTGCTGCGGGTCTGCTCAATCAGATAGCGACTCAGGGTAACGCGGGACATGTATGGCTCCGAAAAGGAAGAGGGGGTAAAAACCCTCGCAGTTTACAGGGAGAGCTGCGCCCTAGCGAGCGTCGAGGTGGGGCTGGGCAGTGAGACGACGAATAAGGTCGGGAGTTCAGCCGTGCCGGTGATCCTGCTGCCGACAGATGCAGGTTCACCGGCGCGGCCTGAGCTCAATCCAAGGCTTTCCAGATCTCGGTCGCGTACTCGCGAATGGTCCGGTCCGAGGAGAACCAGCCCATGCGCGCGGTGTTGAGCACCGCCATGCGCCACCAGTCCTGCGGCGCGTGCCACAGCTCCTCGACGCGCTGCTGGGCATCCCAGTAGGCGTCGAAGTCGGCGCAGACCAGGAAGCGGTCGTAGGCGATCAGACCGTCGATCAGCCCGGCGTAGCGCCCCGGATCGTCCGGCGAGAACACCCCGCTGCGAATGGCCTGCAACACATCGCCCAGGCGCCCGGAGGCGTCGATCGCCGCCGTGGCGCCGAAGTCGCCGGCGCGCTTGCGCGCTTCCACCTGCTGCGCGGTCAGGCCGAAGATGAACATGTTCTCCGCGCCCAACTGCTCGCACATCTCGACGTTGGCGCCATCGAGCGTGCCGATGGTCAGCGCGCCATTGAGGGCGAACTTCATGTTGCTGGTGCCGGACGCCTCGTAGCCGGCCGTGGAGATCTGCTCGGAGAGGTCCGCCGCCGGAATGATGCTCTCGGCCAGGCTGACGTTGTAGTTGGGCAGGAACACCACCTTGAGCAGGCCGCGCACGGTCGGGTCGTTGTTGACCACCCGGGCGATGTCGTTGGTCAGCTTGATGATCAGCTTGGCCTGGTGATAACTGGCCGCCGCCTTGCCGGCGAAGATCTTCACCCGCGGCGCCCACTGGGTGCCGGGATCGTTGCGCATGGCCTGGTACAGCGCCACGGTGTGCAGCAGGTTGAGCAACTGGCGCTTGTACTCGTGGATGCGCTTGACCTGCACATCGAACAGCGCCTCGGGATTGACCGTGACGCCGACCCGGTCCTGGATGATGCTGGCCAGGGCGCGCTTGCTGTGCAGACGCTGTGCCGCGAACTGTTTACGGAAGGTGTTCTTTTCGGCGAACGGTTCCAGCGCCTTGAGCCCGCCTTGCGGGTCGTCCAGCAGCCCGGCGCCCAGCGCCTCGACCAGCATGGCCGTGAGCGGCGGGTTGGCCTGGTACAGCCAGCGGCGGAAGGTGATGCCATTGGTCTTGTTGTTGATGCGCTGCGGGTAGAGCTTGTGCAGTTCGGCGAACACCGTGCTCTTCATCAATTGGCTGTGCAGCGCCGACACCCCATTGACGCTGTGCGAACCGAGGAACGCCAGGTTGCCCATGCGCACGCGCCGGCCGTTGTCTTCCTCGATCAGCGACACCGCGCGCAGCACGTCGAAGTCATGCTGCCCTTTGGCGCGCAGCGCATCGATGTGGTACGCGTTGATCAGGTAGATGATCTGCATGTGCCGCGGCAGCATGCGCTCCATCAGCGCCACCGGCCAGGTCTCCAGCGCCTCGGGCAGCAGCGTGTGGTTGGTGTAGGCCAAGGTGCCGACGGTCAGCTCCCAGGCGGTGTCCCACGGGATCTCGTGCTGGTCCACCAGCAGGCGCATCAGCTCGGCCACGGCGATCGACGGGTGCGTGTCGTTGAGCTGGATCGCGGCCGCATCCGGCAGGTTGAGCAGGTTCTGGTGCATGTTCAGGTGACGGCGCAGCAGGTCCTGCAGCGAGGCGGAGACGAAGAAGTACTCCTGGCGCAAGCGCAGTTCCTGCCCCGCTTCGGTGCTGTCGGCCGGGTACAGCACCCGCGAGATGCTCTCGGCGCGGGCCACCTCGGCCACCGCGCCCAGGTGGTCGCCGGCGTTGAAGCGCTCCAGGTGCAGCTCTTCCAGCGCCCGCGCCCGCCACAGGCGCAGGGTGTTGACGCTGGAGCCGCGCCAGCCCACCACCGGCGTGTCGTAGGCCACCGCGCGCACGGTCTCGCCGGGGGTCCACACCTGACGCGCCACGCCGTGGGCGTCATGCAGGGTCTCGACGCTGCCGCCGAAACTGATCGGGTAGATCACCTCGGCGCGCTCGAACTCCCAGGGGTTGCCGAAATCCAGCCAGTTCTCGGTCTGCTCCTGCTGCCAGCCATCGACGATGGCCTGGCGGAACAACCCGTGTTCGTAGCGGATGCCATAGCCATGGGCAGCGATGCCGAGGGTCGACATGCTCTCCATGAAGCAGGCGGCCAGCCGCCCCAGGCCACCGTTGCCCAGCGCCGCGTCGGGCTCCAGCAGACGGATGCGCTCCAGGTCCACGTCCAGGCCTTCCAGGGCTTCGCGAGCGATCTCCAGATAGCCCAGGTTGCTCAGGCTGTCGTACAGCAGGCGACCGATGAGAAATTCCAGGGAGAGGTAATAGACCCGCTTCTGACTGCGCCGGTAAGCCTGGCGCGTGTGATCCATCCAGTGATCGACCATGTGATCGCGTGCGGCCAGGGCGATGGCTTCGAACCAGTCGTGGTCGAAGGCGTGCTCCGGATCCTTGCCGACCGCGTAGGTCAGTTTGTCCAGTACAGCGGTGCGAAAAGCAGCCACCTCGGCGTCACGCGCTTTGGGTTCCTGAGACATCGGGCATCCTCGGGCAAGTTGACGAATACGCAAGGGAGAGTGATGAGACTAGACCCTTCGACAGGGCGTTGACATGACGGTTCGCAGTTTTCATGCCTAGCCGGGGTGTCCGGCAAAAGGTTGTACATAATTTGTACAACTCCGGTATGATCGCGCGCCCTCAGCCCCAGATCCGCCCGAAAACGATGAAACCGACCCTGATTGCCGCCGCCGAAGTCGACCGCCTGGAAACCTGGCAACGCTATGCCAGCCACATGTGCGGGGGCTGCCACTCGACCTGCTGCACGCTGCCGGTGGAAGTGAAGATCAAGGACTTGATCCGCATCGGCGTGGTGGACGAATTCGAAAAGGACGAGCCGCCGAAGAACGTCGCTAAGCGCCTGCAGAAAGACGGCATCATCGAACGCTTCAATCAGAAGTCGGGGATTTTCACCCTCACCCGCATGAGCAACGACGACTGCCTCTATCTGGACCGCAAGAGCCGGCTGTGCACCATTTATGACAAGCGCCCGGACACCTGCCGCAACCACCCCAAGGTCGGACCACGGCCGGGGTATTGCGCCTACAAGCCGAAGAAAGTTTGAAGTTGTGAGCGGCAAGCGGCAAGAAAGAGCAATCAGGGCGTCGTAGCGGTGTCTCAGCCGGACTGGGCGCCTGCGCGGCCGTCTTCGACGACGAAGCGCCTCAACGTGGAGATCGTCGCTGCGGGATCGCGGCGCTCTGAAATCACCTGGAAGCGCGTTGTCATTTGTCGCGGCTCCAAGGTCACCGAGACATAGCCGCGCTGGCGGCTGTCGAAGAACTTCACGTGCGGATTGAGCGGCAGCACGGCGTTGAACGCTTCATAGGGCGGGCCGTCGGAGGTCACCGAGGTGCCGACGAATTCGGTGGCAACCACCTTCGAGGCAGGGTCCTGGCTGTCCAGGTGCAGATCGGTGGTCCAGAACGAATGGATATCCCCGCCCCAGAAGACCGGGTTGAGCGCCTTCGTCTGGTCGATCGCGGTGAGCACCCGTTGGCGTGAAGCCGCATAGCCGTCCCAGCCGTCGGTCCAGTGACCCAGCGCCTGGGTGTCGGCAGCGCGTTGCAGCATCGGCGCCACCAGCAAATCCTGGGCGATGACGTTCCAGCGGGCTCGGGACCGCGCCAGCCCGTCCTGCAGCCAGGCCTCCTGCTTCCAGCCGAGCATCGTCCGACGGGGGTCTGACAGGTCCGCGCAGTCGAGCGCGGCGACATGCCCGCGATGGCTGCCGTTGGCTGGAAGGCAGGGCTGTTCGCTGCGGTACTGGCGGCCATCGAGCACATGGAAGCGCGCAAGCTGACCGAAATCGATGCGGCGGTAGACGCGCATGTCGGCGCCGCGCGGCACGCTGCTGCGACGCAGCGGCATGTGCTCATAGAACGCCTGATAGGCCGCCGCGCGGCGACGCAGGAAGGCGTGCGGGCTGACGCCAGCGTCCTGCGACCAGCGGTTGGCGTAGTCGTTCTGCACCTCGTGATCATCCCAGGTCGCCACACAGGGCGCGCTGGCATGCAGCGCTTGCAGGTCGGGATCGCGCTTGTATTGCGTATAGCGCGCGCGATACCCGGCCAGGTCGCTGGCCTCGGCCACGTCGTGGGCACGGACGATCTTGGCTGAGCCGGCGGCGTTGGAGCCTTCGTAGATGTAGTCGCCCAGGAAGAACACCAGGTCTGCCTGCTCCTGCGCCAGGTGCCGATAGGCGCTGAAATAGCCCAACTCATAATGCGAGCACGAGGCAAACCCGAAATGTGCCGGAGCCAGGCTGTCGGCGGCAGGCGCGGTGCGTGATCGTCCGACAGGACTCTGCTCACCCAAGGCTTCGAAGCGGTACCAGTAGGGCCGCCCAGGCTGCAGGCCGGACACCTCCACATGCACCGAATGCGCCAAGCCGCCCTGGGCCAGCGCCTCGCCGCGACGCACCACCTGGCGCATGCCTTCATCGGTGGCGACGGTCCAGCGCACTGGAACCTGGCGCTCGGGCTGCAATCGACCAACCGGCGCCAGGCGGGTCCAGATCACGAAGCCATCGGGCAGTGGATCACCACTGGCCACGCCCAGCGTGAAGGGGTACTCGATGCCGACTGCACGGGCGTAGGGACCGACCAGCGCCAAGCTGCCGCCGACTGCCAGGCCGGTGAGGAGGCGTCGTCTGCCAAGGTCCGGGAGGCCGGATTCAGTGCCCATGAAAATCTGTCCGCCTGATCAAATCGGCGCAGGATGGCAGCCGCGCAAGTCCATTTCATGACATCACAAAAAAGTTAATGGGACCGTCAAAAAGCCCGTCCTAGAGCCTTTTCAATCTTCAAAGGCTGGTCATTTTTTGTTCATTATTGGTTGCTAGTGTCGCCCCTCCAATCGAGACGAGGAGGCTTCATGAGAGCCTGGGACGAGCCAACCAAGCGCAAGGCACACATCGAACTGATCCCCATGATCGACGTGATGATGTTCCTGCTGGTGTTCTTTGTACTGATCAGCCTGAACGTGATTCCGGCGCTGGGCATGAAGACCCAGTTGCCCAGCGCCAGCACCGCGCAGCAGCTCAAGCCGCAGAACAAGTCCATTCTCACCCTGGGCCTGAATGGCGAGCTGCAGCTCGATGGCCAGGCGACCAGCGTGGACGCACTGGTGCCGGCCCTGAAGGGCCTGGAGAAGCCTGACGCCAAGACCGTGATCATCGTCAACAGCGACAAGGGCGTCGAGGTGGCGCGGCTGGTCGAGGTCATGGACACCCTGCGCGCAGGCGGTTTTACCTCCATCTCCATCGCTACCCGCAAGCCATGACACTTTATTTCCTCTATCGCGGCCGCCAATGGCTGGGCGCCGTACCGGCCGTGGCGGCCATCGCCGCGATCCTGGTGGCGGTCAATACCAAGCCGTTGAAGATCGAACCGGTGTACGACGAATCGGCAGTCGAGGTGGCGCTGGTCGAGCCCGCGCCGCCCGAAGAGCCTGCGCCTGCGGTCACCGAGCCCCCACCGCCGCCGGTGGAAACGCCACCGCCGCCGCCCCCTGTGGAAGAACAACCCGAGGCCGCCCTGCCGCCGCCCGAACCGGTCGTGCCCAAGCCCGTGCCCAAGCCTGCGCCGAAGCCCAAGCCAACCCCCAAGCCTGTCGTCGCCAAAGCCGCGCCCAAGCCAGTGCCACAGCCACAGCCACAGCCGACGCCCGTGGCCAGTGCCCCGGTGCGCCCGGCCGCTGAACCGGCCAAGCCAGCGCCCCCGGCACCTGCCGCGCCCAAGGTCGATGTCGCCGCACTCGAAGGCGGCTACATGCAGGGCCTGCGCAGCGACATGGAGCGGTTCAAGCAATACCCCACCGGCCGCCAGGCGGCCCTCGAACGACCCACCGGCGATGTGGTGGTGTGGATGCTGGTGGATCGCGCCGGCAACGTCCTCGACTCGGGTATCGAAACACCGGCTTCGAGCATGCTGCTCAACCGCGCCGCCACCACCAGCCTCAAGCGCATCAAGCAAGTCAAACCGTTCCCGGAGCAGGCCTTCGGCGGCAAATCCCAGCACCGCTTCACCGCCACCTTCAACTACCGCGTGCAATAGGCACCGATACACAGGAAACCCGTGATGAAGTTCAGCAAGCTCACCCTCGCCCTGATGACGGCCGGCCTCGCCCACGGCATGGCTTATGCCGCCGACAGCACCGAGTCCGACATCGGCGCCATCAAGGTCGAAGGCAAGGCCACCCAGGGCGGGGGCTACATGGTCCCCGAGGACAGCGCCAAATCCCGCTCGACCGTGACCAAAGAAGCACTGGACAAGCAGACCGCCACCGGCAACGCCGTCGACAAGCTCAAGTACACCCCCGGCCTGAACATCTCCAGTGAAGACGCCACCGGCCTGTCGGGCTTTCGCTTCACCATGCGCGGCATGAACTCCGATCAGGTCGGCATGAGCGTCGATGGCATGCCGATCAACGACTCGGGCAACTATGCGCTGTACTCCAACCTGCTGGGCGACGCGGAGAACATCGAACAGATCTTCGTCACCCAGGGCGCCTCGGAAGCCGACGGCCCGCACATCGGCTCCAGTGGCGGCAACATCGGCCTGGTGACCCTTCGCCCGACCAAGGAAACCGGTGCCTTCGTCAAGCAAAGCATCGGCAGCAACGCAACCCGCAAGACCTTCGCGCGCCTCAATACCGGTGAGATCAACGGCCTGAGCAACTGGCTGTCGGTGTCGCACGAAGAGGGTGACAAGTGGCGCGGCGACGGGGCGGTGCGCGCCAACAAGGTGGAATGGAACAGCTTCTTCGACGCCGGCGAGGGCAATACGGCCAACCTGATCCTCAAGTACCACAAGCAGGAAAACAACAGCTACAGCCAGCTGACCAAGAGCCAGTACACCCAGTTCGGGCGCCGCTACGACCCCTACCCTTCGGTGGCCGCGCGCAACGGCAGCGGCAAGATCACCAGCTACTACGGCTTGGCGCAGAACCCGTTCGAAACCTTCACGGCGGTGTTCAACACCCACTTCAAACTCGCCGACAACGTCTCCATGGACGTCATCCCGTATTACTACTACGGCAATGGCGGTGGTGGCGGCAGTTCCACCTCCGCGCTCAACAGCGGCTCAAGCGCCAGCGGCGTGTACGACCTGAGCAACCTGGCCTCGGCCGCCACCTACAATGCCGACGGCACGCCCAACAGCGGTGTCTACTATCGCTTGTCACGCACCCAGACCTGGCGCCCAGGCATCACCACCAAGCTGAACTGGGACCTGGGCGAACACAGCCTGCAATTGGGCTACTGGTTCGAGGATGCGCGTCAGCGCCAGACCCAGCCCTTCATCGGCATCGATACCGCCGGCAAGCCCGACAGCATCTGGCCGGACAGCCACCGCGTGACCGACGCCAATGGCCAGATCGTCCAGGGCCGCAACCGCTTCACCGAAACCCCGGCGCAGAAGATCTGGGCCCAGGACACCTGGTACATCAACAGCGACTGGACCCTCAACGCCGGCCTGTCGTTCATGAATGTGGAGCGCAAGGGCCACAACCACGGCAGCCTCACCGAAGCGCCCGTGGACCGCAACCAGACCTACAACAAGTTCCTGCCCAACGCGGGCCTGAAGTACCAGGTCGACGACCGCAACCAGGTGTTCTACAGCGTGTCGCGCAACATGCGCATCCCGCAGAACTACGCGCTGTACGACAACTCGCCCGAGTCCATCGGGCTGAAGCCTGAAACCAGCTGGAACCACGAGCTAGGCTGGCGTTTCGTCGAGCCGGACATGACCCTGTCGGCGAGCCTGTTCTACATGCAGTTCAAGAACCGCCAGGTGTCGTCCAAGGACATCAATGGCGACGCTGCCGACATCAATGCCGGCGCCGTGGACAACTACGGCCTGGAACTGGAGTGGAGCGGCCTGCTGCCGCATGACTTCAACTACTACACCTCGTACACCTACACCCGCTCCAAGCAGAAAGACGACCTGCAAGTGTTCAACAAAGGTGCTGCGATCACCCTGCCGACCGCCGACAAGCAGTTCGCCAACGTGCCCGAACACATGCTCGCCGCCAACATCGGCTACGACAACGGCCGCTACTACGGCACCTTCGGCGGCAAGCTCACCAGCAAGTTGTATGGCGACCTGACCAACGACGAGAGCATCCCCGGCCGCGTGGTCTTCAACCTCGGCGCCGGCGTCTACTTGCCGGTCGACAAGCGTGTGTTCAAGAGCGCGATGCTGCGCCTGAACGTCGACAACCTGTTCGACAAGAAATACCTCGACGGCGTCTACACCACCAAGACCAACTCGGCCACCTACAGCGGTTTCCGCGACGGCGACCCGGCCTACATCGTAGGCGTGGAGCGCACCGTGACCGTCGCCCTCGAAGCCAACTTCTGACGCAACCTCAAGCGGAGCCTTTCATGAACACCGACCTGATGCACGATGTGACCTTCTATGTAATGTACGGCGCGCTGGCGATCGCCGTGTTCATCATCATCGAACGCTCGCTGTATTTCGCCTACGTACGCAAGCAGGCTGCCCGGCTGCTGGCGCAACTCACCCCGGCCGTGCAGAACGAACGCGGCTTGAGCGAAGAGGTGACCGCACGCAAGAGCCTGCCCATGGACATGGTCCGGGAAGTGCTCAAGCAGAAACACGCTGGTGGCAGCCGCAAGGACCTGGACGACGTCGTCGAAACCCAGTATCTCGCTTCCCGGGCGCCCCTGGCGCGCAGCTTGTGGATCGTCGAGACCATCGTCACGGCGGCCCCGCTGCTCGGACTGCTTGGCACCATCCTGGGCATCATCGACACCTTCAAGGCACTGGCCAGCGCCGGTGTGTCCGACCCAGGGCAGATTTCCGCCGGCATCGGCACAGCGCTCTACGCCACCGGCCTGGGCATCGCCATCGCCCTGTTCTGCGTGGTCTTCCACAACCTGTTCCAGGATCGCCTGGAGCGCATCAACGACCAGCTCAAGATGCTGCTGATCCGTGCCTCCATGGGTGCTCGGGTGACGGCGCCCGCCGAGCTGACGCCCGTGCAGGCACCGCACTACCGCACGGCCTGAGGCCGGACTACGAGAGTTCACACGTGAAAGCCTTTACTTCGTCCGACAGAAAACTGCGCCTGTCCACTGCCCTGCATCACGCTCGCGGCCTGGCGGCGATGCTGGCGTGCGCGGCGCTGGCCGCCTGCAGCCAGACGCCCAGCGTCGCACCGAGCGAGCCGGTGGAGATCAACATCGTCGCCATCAACGACCTGCACGGCTACCTTCAGGCCAATCCCTGGCGCTACAAGGATGCCAGCGGCGCCGAGCACAGCCTCGCCGCCGGAGGGATCGCCACCTTGGGCGGCATGCTCGACCAACTGCGCGCCAAAGACCCGCAATTGCTGTTCGTCGGTAATGGCGATCTGATCGGCGGCAGCCCGGCCATTTCGGCGATGTGGGCCGATGAACCCACGCTCGAAGCCTTGCGCGACATGGGGCTGCTGTTCAGCACCGTGGGCAATCACGAACTGGACAACGGCAAAGCCGAACTGCTGCGACAGATCAACGGCGGCTGCCAATCCCATCGACCGCAACAGGCCTGCACCTTCCGGCCTGATTTCGCCGGTGGCGGTTACCCGTACATCGCTGCCAACCTCGTCGACACCGATACCGGCAAGCCGCTGTTCGCGGCCTACCGCATCGAGGAGCGCCGTGGGGTGAAGATCGCCTTCGTCGGCGCGGTGTTGCGCGATGTGGCGCAGGTGGTCAGTGCCAAGGGCATGCAAGGATTGCAGGCCAGCGACGAAGCCGAAGCGATCAACCGTGTGATCCCTGATCTCAAGGCCCAAGGCGTGAACGCCATCGTCGCCATGGTGCACCAGGGCGGCAGTACGCCAGAAGCGTTCGACCAAAGCGATTGCAGCCAGCTCAAGGGCGACATCGTCGAGGTGGCGCAGCGCCTGGATCCGGCGGTGGACGCACTGCTCACCGCCCATACGCACCAGGGCTACCTGTGCAAGGTGGGTAAATTGTCGGTCAGCCAAGGCGGCTCTTACGGCCACCTGCTGACGCAGTTGACCCTGCGTGTCACGCCCGGCACCCATGCGGTGACCGCTGTCACCGCGCGCAACTTGCTGGCCGATCCTCAGCGTTATCCACAGAACGCCAAACTCGCCGCCCTTGAGCAAGAGGTTGAGGCGCGTAGCGCAGCGGTGCTCGAGGCGCCGGCCGGGCGCATCGCCGTGCCCCTGGTGAGCGAGCGCCAGGAGCGCAACGGTGAGTCTCCACTAGGCGACTTGGTCGCCGATTCGCAACTGGCCATGACCCGCCAGTGGGGCGCGCAGATCGCCTTCATGAATGTCGGCGGCATTCGCGCCGATCTGCAACAGTCCCCTGGCAAGGGCCTGACCTATGCGCAAGTCGCCAGCGTGCAGCCCTTCGGCAATACCCTGGTGTTGATGGACCTGACGGGCGAACAATTGCTGGCCTTGCTCAACCAGCAGTTCGGCGCCAGCGACAGCAACATACTGCAGATTTCCCAGGGGTTCAGTTACCAATGGGACGCCAAACGTCCAGCCGGCAGCTACGTGGTACCCGGCAGCCTGCGCCTGGAGGGGCGAGCGGTGGACATGAACACGCGCTATCGCATCGTCGCCAACTCGTTCCTGGCGGCAGGCGCGGAGCGCTTCTCGGTGTTCAAGCAAGGCACGAACGTGGTCGACAGCAAGCGGATCGACCTGGATGCGATGCTGGCCTATCTGCGCGACCGCGAGCAACAAGCGATCCCCGTCGGTGCCACGCACAGCGCCGGGCGGATCGTGCGCAAGAACTGATCGCGAGCGGGTCACTGGCGTGCAGTGACCCGTGTTTTTTTTCAGTCATCTGCGCTCGCTACTCTGCCCAGTAGATCGTGGACACGTGCAGACCTCAGGTAATCACCAGCATGACAGACACCCCCAAAGACAAACGCGATGGCGTGACACCAAGCCCTTCGCCGCAAGACCCCAACCGTAGACGCTTCATCGGCGGCGCCGCACTGCTGGGGGTCGGCCTAACCCTGGGCGCTTGCGAGGACACCGAGAAGCCACGCACGGCGCCCAGCCGCCCGCCGCTGGGCGCGGTGGAACTGGACGAGGCGCTGCAACGGCAGGTCAAGACCGTCGTGGTGATCTATGCCGAGAACCGCAGCTTCAACAACCTGTTCGCGGACTTCCCCGGGTTGCAGAAGCCGCTGTCGTCGCTGGCGCCAGCCGATTATCGCCAGCTCGACCGAGATGGCAGCGCGTTACCCTCGCTGCCAGCACCCTGGGGAGGGGTGCTGCACGTCGGGCCTCAGACCGTGGATGGCGTGACTTACCCCACCGGGCAGGCGTTTCAGGACAACGTGCCCAACGCACCTTTCGCACTGAAGGGTCCACAGGGCGAAGACCTGCCGTTCAGTCTCGTGACCCGCGACTTGTGGCATGTGTTCTACCAGAACCAGATGCAGATAAACGGGGGCAAGAACGACGGGTTCGTCGCCTGGGGTGACTCAGGCGGCCTGGTGATGGGCCACTATGCGCAGTCGCGCTACGAGCTGCGCTTATGGGATGTCGCCAAGGAGTTCGTGCTCTGTGACAACTTCTTCCAGGGTGCTTTCGGCGGCTCGTTCCTCAATCACCACTACCTGGTGGCGGCCAGACCGCCCTACTACCCAGATGCGCTGAACTCGGTCGCCAAGTCGCAGATCGCCACGCTGCAGTCCGACGACCCGACCGACCCGCGCCTCAAGCCGCTTCCCACCTCGCCTGCCAGCGCCATGGACGGCCC
The DNA here is from genome assembly GCF_047039205.1 of Pseudomonas sp. SC11. Taxonomy (NCBI): domain Bacteria; kingdom Pseudomonadati; phylum Pseudomonadota; class Gammaproteobacteria; order Pseudomonadales; family Pseudomonadaceae; genus Pseudomonas; species Pseudomonas sp. SC11. The sequence continues at coordinate 5,111,588 of NZ_CP178183.1, forward strand.
TCCACAGTTTGGCCCCAGCGCCCTGACACCCGATGGCTACGGCGTGAACACCCTGGCGCCGCCCTACTGGCCCACATGGATACGCGATCCAGAACGCCCGGACTACTCCAAATCCGGATTGCCCAATGTCATGGTCGCGCAGACGCACGAACACATTGGCGACAAGCTGTCCAAAAAGAACGTGGACTGGGCGTGGTACGCGGGCGCCTGGCAAGCCACCCTGGAGCAATTCAAGGATTCGGGCGGCATTCCGAAGATCCCCAATTTCCAGTTCCATCACCAGCCGTTCAATTACTTCCAGCAGCAGGGACCGGACAATCCCGCCGAGCGCACGCGAAGACTGCGCGACGCAGGGCTGGGCGACACGCCGGCCACCAATCTGTTTCTACGTGACGCGCAAGCCGGGACGCTGCCTGCGGTGACCTTCTACAAGCCCCAAGGCAATCTCAACATGCACGCCGGCTATGCCGATGTCGCGTCCGGCGACCGGCATATCAACCGCGTGTTGAAGGTGCTGCGAGAAAGCCCGCAATGGAACGACATGGTGGTGATCGTCACCGTCGATGAAAACGGCGGCTGGTGGGACCACGTCGCCCCGCCGGCAGGCGACAGATGGGGCCCTGGCTCACGGATTCCGGCGCTGGTGGTCTCGCCCTTCGCCCGTAAAGGCACGGTCGACCACACCGTGTACGACACTGGCTCGATCCTGCGCTTCATCACGCGGGTGTTCAAACTGGAAACCCTCGAAGGTCTCAAGCACCGCGACGAGGCGATGATCGCTCGCGGTCAGCAGCCCATGGGCGATCTGACCAACGCCTTGCAGTTCGGCGCCTAGCTCACTCAAGCGAGCCCACCGCACACTTGCCGCTTACCGCTTGCCGCTAAAAAAAACGCCCCCGGCCTTTCGACCGGGGGCGTTTTCATTCAGCCAGCGCTCACTCAGTTCTTGGCTTTCTTGGCAGCGCGGGTACGCTCGCCTTCGTCCAGGATCTTCTTGCGCAGACGGATCGACTTCGGCGTCACTTCGCACAGCTCGTCGTCCTGGATGAATTCCAGGGCCTGCTCGAGGGTGTGGCGAACCGGCGGAACCAGGGCGATGACTTCGTCTTTGCCCGAAGCACGCATGTTGTCCAGTTTCTTGCCCTTGGTCGGGTTCACGCCCAGGTCGTTGTCACGGCTGTTCAGACCGATGATCTGACCGTTGTAGATCTCCTGGCCGTGCTCGACGAACAGCTTGCCGCGCGCCTGCAGGGTTTCCAGCGAGTAGGTGAGAGCCTTGCCGGTTTCGACCGACACCAGGACGCCGTTCAGACGACCGGACATCTGGCCCGACTTCATGGTGTCGTAGCGGTCGAAGATCGAGGTCAGGATGCCTGCGCCGTTGGTCAGGGTCAGGAACTGGTTACGGAAACCGATCAGACCACGGGCTGGAATGTTGTACTCCAGACGCACACGGCCTTTGCCATCCGGCACCATGTTGGTCAGGTCGCCCTTACGCAGGCCCATCTCTTCCATGACCTTGCCCTGGGATTCTTCAGGGATGTCGATGGTGACGTTCTCGAACGGTTCCTGCTTGACGCCGTCCACTTCGCGGATGATCACTTCAGGACGGCCCACGGCCATCTCGAAGCCTTCACGGCGCATGGTTTCGATCAGTACCGACAGGTGCAGTTCGCCACGGCCGGAGACTTTGAACTTGTCCGGGGAGTCGGTCTCTTGAACGCGCAGGGCTACGTTGTACAGCAGCTCCTTGTCCAGACGGTCCTTGATGTTACGGCTGGTGACGAACTTGCCTTCCTTGCCGCAGAACGGCGAGTCGTTGACCTGGAAGGTCATCGAAACGGTGGGCTCGTCGACGGTCAGCGGCTTCATCGCTTCGACCGCGTCCGGTGCGCACAGGGTGTCGGAGATGAACAGCTCGTCGAAACCGCTGATGCAGACGATGTCGCCGGCCTGGGCTTCTTCGACGTCCACACGGTGCAGACCGTGGTGACCCATCAGCTTGAGGATACGGCCGTTGCGCTTCTTGCCGTCGGTGTCGATGGCGACCACCGGAGTGTTCGGCTTGACGCGACCGCGGGCGATACGGCCAACGCCGATGACGCCGAGGAAGCTGTTGTAGTCCAGTGCCGAGATTTGCATCTGGAACGGACCGTCACGGTCGACCGAAGGCGCAGGTACGTTGTCGACGATCGACTGGTACAGCGGGGTCATGTCTTCGGCCATGGCGGTGTGGTCCAGGCCGGCGATGCCGTTCAGGGCCGAGGCGTAGACCACTTGGAAGTCCAGCTGGTCGTCGGTGGCGCCGAGGTTGTCGAACAGGTCGAAGATCTGGTCCAGGACCCAGTCAGGACGCGCGCCCGGACGGTCGACCTTGTTGATCACGACGATCGGCTTCAGACCGGCTTCGAAGGCCTTCTTGGTCACGAAGCGGGTTTGCGGCATCGGGCCGTCCTGGGCGTCGACCAGCAGCAGCACCGAGTCGACCATCGACATCACACGCTCGACCTCACCACCGAAGTCGGCGTGGCCGGGGGTGTCGACGATGTTGATGTGGTAGCCATTCCAGTTGATGGCGGTGTTCTTCGCCAGAATGGTGATGCCGCGCTCTTTTTCCTGGTCGTTGGAGTCCATGACGCGCTCGTCGTTGAGCTCGTTACGTTCCAGGGTGCCGGACTGGCGCAGGAGTTTGTCGACCAGGGTGGTTTTACCATGGTCAACGTGGGCGATGATGGCGATGTTACGCAGATTTTCGATCACAACTGTATCTCGTGCAGAGGATTCGGTGGCCGCCAGTGTAGGCGGCGAATATGTACGAAAGCAGACTCAGCGGGCCCGTGGGTCGGGAGGGCGATGGCGGATGCTGCCGCCATACAGCCCTGGCGTCTTATGCCGGACGATAAACACGCACATTGGCATGTCCCTCACTGAGCAGATGGTGTGCGTGCAAACGGCTCATCACACCCTTGTCGCAATACAGCAAGTACTGGCGCGTGTCGTCCAGGTGCTTGAACTTGCTGTTGATGGCATAGAACGGCATGACCTGCACCTCGATGCCGTCGAGCACCAGCGGCTCGTCTTCCTGGGCATCGGGGTGGCGGATATCGACGACGATCTGGCCAGGCATCGCCTGCGCCACTTCCTCGACCTCGATGTCCTTGCCCAGCTCGTCGATCACATGGTCGATGGAGATGAACCGGGCGCGCTCGATGGCGCGTTCGAGCACGGCCATCTCGAACTGCTTCTCTTCGTGCTCCATGCGGTGACGCTTGGCATGGGTGGTCGGGTTCACCGAAATCACGCCGCAGTACTCGGGCATGTGCTTGGCGAAATCGGCGGTGCCGATCTGGTAGGCGGTGTCGATGATGTCCTGCTTGTGGCTGGCCAACAGCGGGCGCAGCACCAGCTTGTCGGTGGCCGAGTCGATGATCGCCAGGTTCGGCAGGGTCTGGCTCGACACCTGGGAAATCGCCTCGCCGGTGACCAGGGCATCGATCTGCAAACGCTCGGCCATGCGCGCGGCGGCGCGCAGCATCATGCGCTTGAGGGTGACGCCCATGTAGCTGTTGTCGACCTTGCCGAGGATCTCGCCGACCACTTCTTCGAACGGCACGCTGATGAACAGCACGCGCTGGCTGCTGCCGTACTTCTTCCACAGGAAGTGAGCGACTTCCATCACCCCCAGCTCGTGGGCGCGACCGCCGAGGTTGAAGAAGCAGAAATGGGTCATCAGGCCGCGGCGCATCATCTGGTAGGCCGCCACGGTGGAGTCGAAGCCACCGGACATCAACACCAGCGTCTGCTCCAGCGCGCCCAGCGGGTAGCCGCCGATACCGTCGTGCTGACTGTGGATGACGAACAGGCGCTGGTCGCGGATCTCCAGGCGCACCACTACTTCCGGACGCTTGAGGTCGATACCGGCCGCGCCGCACTGCTGGCGCAACTGGCTACCGACGTAGCGGTCGACGTCCATCGAGGTGAAATCGTGGTGCCCCCCGCGCTTGCAGCGCACGGAGAAGCGTTTGCCGGCCAGCAGATGACCGTAGTGCTGCCTGCATTTTTCGACGATGTCGTCGAAGTCGCCCAGCGGATACTCCTGCACTTGCAGGAAGTGGGTGATCCCCGGGGTGCAGGTCAGGCGCTCGATCATCTCGCGCTGAATCTTCTCGTCCTCGAGGCGGGTGACCACTTCGAGATTGTCCCAGACACCGTTGACCACGAGCTCCGGATCCAGATCCTTGAGCACGTTGCGGATGTTCTTGCCGAGCTGGCGGATGAAGCGCTTGCGCACCGGCCGGCTCTTGATGGTGATCTCTGGGAAGACTTTGACGATAAGTTTCATTGGGTTAACAGCGCGCGCGGAGCCTGCCGAAAATGAGGGGCGCGAATTATAGCGGAAACAGGTAGAGATTTGAGCAACTTTTGATCAGAGGTTTACAGATAGGTGCCGCGTGGCGGTCTGACAGTGCTTTTAGCGGTCTGATGGCTGATGAATCGCCGCAGCCCCCAAACAAAGCACGCTCGCCCCACTGACGCACCATATCAGTGCATTACCAACGAATGACGCCTTCTTTAGGTGCATATCGCCGTTGCGGGGGGCCCTTAGATGCCTATGGACGCCGCCTTTTATCCCGCCCTAGCCATTTTCGGGCACTGGCATGCAATTTGCTCCCTTGTGATGCAGGTAAGCTTGGCCGACTATCCGCGCCCGGCGACACCCTTTTTCCAGGGCAGCGGCCTACCGCGCTCTAGACCATCCGGAGGACAACATGTCGAAGTCGGTTCAACTCATCAAAGATCATGACGTCAAGTGGATTGATCTGCGTTTCACGGACACCAAAGGCAAACAGCACCACGTCACCATGCCGGCTCGCGATGCGCTGGATGATGAGTTCTTCGAAGCCGGCAAGATGTTCGACGGCTCCTCCATCGAAGGCTGGAAAGGCATCGAAGCCTCCGACATGATCCTGCTGCCGGACGATTCGTCCGCCGTGCTCGACCCGTTCACCGAAGAGCCGACCCTGATCCTGGTCTGCGACGTCATCGAACCTTCCACCATGCAAGGCTACGACCGCGACCCACGCGCCATCGCCAAGCGCGCCGAAGAGTTCCTGAAGTCCACCGGTATCGGTGACACCGTATTCGTCGGCCCTGAGCCTGAGTTCTTCATCTTCGACCAGGTCAAGTTCAAGTCGGACATCTCCGGCTCGATGTTCAAGATTTACTCCGAGCAAGGCTCCTGGATGACCGACCAGGACGTCGAAGGCGGCAACAAGGGCCACCGCCCAGCCGTCAAAGGCGGTTACTTCCCGGTTCCGCCGTGCGACCACGACCACGAAATTCGTACCGCCATGTGCAACGCCATGGAAGAAATGGGCCTGGTCGTCGAAGTGCACCACCACGAAGTGGCTACCGCCGGTCAGAACGAAATCGGCGTGAAGTTCAACACCCTGGTCACCAAGGCTGACGAAGTTCAGACCCTGAAGTACTGCGTGCACAACGTCGCCGATGCCTACGGCAAGACCGCCACCTTCATGCCCAAGCCTCTGTACGGCGACAACGGCTCGGGCATGCACGTGCACATGTCGATCTCCAAAGACGGCAAGAACACCTTCTCCGGCGAAGGCTATGCCGGCCTGTCCGACACCGCCCTGTACTTCATCGGCGGCATCATCAAGCACGGTAAGGCCCTGAACGGCTTCACCAACCCGGCCACCAACTCCTACAAGCGTCTGGTGCCTGGCTTCGAAGCGCCGGTCATGCTGGCCTACTCGGCCCGCAACCGTTCGGCCTCGATCCGTATTCCTTACGTGTCCAGCCCGAAAGCTCGCCGCATCGAAGCGCGCTTCCCGGACCCGGCCGCCAACCCGTACCTGTGCTTCGCCGCCCTGCTGATGGCCGGCCTGGACGGTATCCAGAACAAGATCCACCCAGGCGATGCCGCCGACAAGAACCTGTACGACCTGCCGCCTGAAGAGGCCAAGGAAATCCCGCAGGTCTGCGGTAGCTTGAAAGAAGCCCTGGAAGAGCTGGACAAGGGCCGTGCCTTCCTGACCAAAGGCGGCGTGTTCTCCGACGACTTCATCGATGCCTACATCGAGCTGAAGTCCGAAGAAGAGATCAAGGTACGCACCTTCGTTCACCCGCTGGAATACGACCTGTACTACAGCGTCTGATGACTGCGGCGCTTGCGCCGTAGCGATCAACCCAAACGGCTTCCCTCGGGAAGCCGTTTGTATTTTTACGGTCACGCGGTTCGGACGCGTCCTACTGGTACACAAAAGGGCATTGGCCACACTCAGGTCTCCCATTTCAAGGAGATCGCCATGCGCCTCACCCCGCTCTGCCTGTTGTGCATCCTCGCCCTCACCGGCTGCCTGAAAGCCCCGGATCCCGACCCCACCTTCGAGGCCCTGCTAGACAGCATCGAGCAGCGTCTGGCCATCGCCGACGCCGTGGCCCTGCACAAGTGGGACAACGGCCAGCCGGTACAGGACAGTGCTCGCGAGCAGCAGGTGCTGGAAAGAGTGCGCAAGGCCGCATCGAGCCATAACGTCAGCCCGGAGCGTGCGACCCTGTTCTTCAGCGACCAGATCGAGGCCAACAAGCTGCGTCAGTACCATCTGCTCAGCCAGTGGAGCCTGGTGGAGGCCGCGCCAGGCATTCCACGCCTGGACCTCACCCGTGAGATTCGCCCACAACTGGACCTGTTGCAGGCGCAGATGCTCGATCGCCTGGCGCGTTTCGACCGCCACCGGCCCGCGCAATGCGAGCACGCACTGGCCAAGGCCATCGGCCTGCGCTCCAGCGATGCCACTCGCCGCCTCATGCTGATCCGCGCCACCGCAAGCCTCTGCCCACGCGACTAACGAGCAATGCTCTATATTGGTGCAACAAATAGCTGAACGCCCTGCGGTGCAGCCCAAATCAGGTCAGTTGAATCGATAAAGCGCGAATTATTGAGCCGATTTTGCGCACAACCTGCGCTTCATCGGCCAATTCCGCTTCTTTTCGGAGCCTTGGTTTGTTTCTTGCATTTTCCAGGGCAACCAGCGGCTGACCCGTCTGCTTCCTTGAGGCATGCGGGCCGGAACAGCGCCAATAGAGGTCGACAACGCACCATGACCATCAGCGATGCACAGCACCGACTGCTCCTGGACAACCTGACCACCGCGACCCTGCTGCTCAACAGCGAATTGCGCCTGGAGTACATGAACCCGGCCGCCGAGATGCTGCTGGCAGTCAGCGGTCAGCGCAGCCACGGCCAGTTCATCAGCGAACTGTTCACCGAATCGACCGAAGCGCTGCACTCCCTGCGCCAGGCCGTGGAGCAGGCGCATCCGTTCACCAAGCGCGAAGCCCAGTTGACGTCCCTGACCGGCCAGAGCATCACCGTGGACTACGCTGTCACGCCCATCCTGCATCAGGGCAACACCCTGCTGCTGCTCGAAGTGCACCCGCGTGATCGGCTGCTGCGCATCACCAAGGAAGAGGCGCAACTGAGCAAGCAGGAAACCACCAAGATGCTGGTGCGTGGCCTGGCCCACGAGATCAAGAACCCCTTGGGCGGGATTCGCGGCGCAGCGCAACTGCTGGCCCGCGAACTGCCCGAGGACGGTCTGCGCGACTACACCAACGTGATCATCGAAGAGGCCGACCGCCTGCGCAATCTGGTCGACCGCATGCTGGGCTCGAACAAACTGCCGTCGTTGGCAATGACCAACGTGCACGAAGTGCTGGAGCGGGTGTGCAGCCTGGTGGACGCCGAAGCCCAGGGCAGCATCACCCTGGTGCGCGACTACGACCCAAGCCTGCCGGACGTGCTGATCGACCGCGAGCAGATGATCCAGGCCGTGCTCAATATCGTGCGCAACGCCATGCAGGCGATCAACGGCCAGAACGAATTGCGCCTGGGCCGCATCACCCTGCGCAGCCGCGCCGTGCGCCAGTTCACCATCGGCCACGTGCGCCACCGCCTGGTGGCGCGGATCGAAATCACCGATAACGGCCCCGGCATCCCCGCGCAACTACAGGACACCCTCTTTTATCCGATGGTCAGCGGACGCCCGGACGGCACCGGGCTGGGCCTGGCCATCACCCAGAACATCATCAGTCAGCATCAGGGGCTGATCGAGTGCGAAAGCCACCCTGGCCACACCACCTTTTCGATCTTCCTGCCCCTGGAACAAGGAGCCACAGCCCCATGAGCCGTAGTGAAACCGTGTGGATCGTCGACGATGATCGTTCCATCCGCTGGGTCCTGGAAAAGGCCCTGCAGCAGGAAGGCATGACCACCCAGAGCTTCGACAGCGCCGACGGGGTCATGGGACGCCTGGCCCGCCAACAGCCGGACGTGATCATCTCCGACATCCGCATGCCCGGCACCAGCGGCCTGGACCTGCTGGCGCAGATCCGCGAAGCGCACCCGCGCCTGCCGGTGATTATCATGACCGCCCATTCCGACCTGGACAGCGCGGTGGCGTCGTACCAGGGCGGCGCCTTCGAGTACCTGCCCAAGCCATTCGATGTGGATGAGGCCGTGGCGCTGGTCAAGCGCGCCAACCAGCACGCCCAGGAGCAGCAGGCGCTACAAGCCCCACCGACCCTGGCGCGCACCCCGGAGATCATCGGCGAGGCGCCGGCGATGCAGGAGGTGTTCCGCGCCATCGGTCGCCTGAGCCACTCCAACATCACCGTGCTGATCAACGGCGAATCCGGTACTGGCAAGGAGCTGGTCGCCCACGCCCTGCACCGCCACAGCCCGCGCGCCGCCGCGCCGTTCATCGCTCTGAACATGGCGGCGATTCCCAAGGACTTGATGGAGTCGGAGCTGTTCGGCCACGAAAAAGGTGCCTTCACCGGCGCGGCCAACTTGCGACGCGGCCGCTTCGAACAAGCCGATGGCGGCACGCTGTTCCTCGACGAAATCGGCGACATGCCCGCCGACACCCAGACGCGCCTGCTGCGCGTGCTGGCCGACGGCGAGTTCTACCGGGTCGGTGGACACCTACCGGTCAAGGTGGACGTGCGCATCATCGCCGCGACCCACCAGAACCTGGAATCGCTGGTGCAGGCCGGCAAGTTCCGCGAAGACTTGTTCCACCGCCTGAACGTGATCCGCATCCATATCCCGCGCCTGGCCGACCGGCGCGAGGACATTCCCGCGCTGGCCCGTCACTTCCTGGGGCGAGCGGCACGGGAGCTGGCAGTCGAACCGAAACTGCTCAAGCCGGAAACCGAAGAGTTCATGCGCAACCTGCCGTGGCCGGGCAACGTGCGTCAGATGGAAAACACCTGCCGCTGGATCACGGTGATGGCCTCGAGCCGCGAAGTGCTGATCAGCGACCTGCCGCCAGAACTGCTCAACCTGCCCCACGACGCGGCACCGATCACCAACTGGGAGCAGGCACTGCGCCAGTGGGCCGACCAGGCCCTGGCCCGCGGCCAGTCGAACCTGCTCGACAGCGCCGTGCCGAGCTTCGAGCGGATCATGATCGAGACCGCCCTCAAGCACACGGCCGGGCGTCGACGTGATGCGGCAGTGCTGCTGGGCTGGGGCCGCAACACCTTGACTCGCAAGATCAAGGAGCTGGGGATGAAGGTCGATGGCAGCGATGAGGACGACGGCGAGGAACACTGATCGCCAGCGGTCGCTGTCATGACCGGGGCCGCTCATGGCTGGCATAGGGGCTGCTGCGCAGCCCATCGCGACACAAGGCCGCTCCTACAGGGTCCGTGCACGGGTTTTGTAGGAGCGGCCTTGTGCCGCGATGGGCCGCGAAGCGGCCCTTTTCATGTCTGCCAGGACTTGCACCGATGCAGTGCCCGCTGCACCTGCGCAAGGCACAGGATAGGGAGCACCTCACCGAATAAAACAGTCAAGCCATTGAATTTAAAGGCTTTTAAAAACTGGCATGACACCTGCAATAACACTGATAACGACAGTTTCGGGGACCCCGGTACAGGCAGGCCGGGACATCCCCCTCTTTATTCGCAACACCGCCCGTTTTGGGGACCTTGGTACAGGCAGGCCGAGACTCCCTCTTTTATTCGCAACACCGCCCGCTTCGGGGACCTCGGTACAGGCAGGCCGAGACTCTCCTCTTTTATTCGTGCAGCCTGACCTGCACCCGCCAACGCCCCGCGTCCTCTGCAGCGCTCCAGGTGCCGCGCAGGGGACGCGCGGCCACCAGGCTCAGCACCAGTCCCTCATCGCTACGCTGCAAACGCCAGCCCACCGGCCTTCCTTGCAGGGTCAACTGGCCACGCTGCGGTTTGCCCTCGGCCTGGAACACCAGCGCCACGGTGCCATTGACGTTCTCACCATGCAGCTTGGGCGAGGCGTTGAACAACAGGTCCAGGCCTTCATCCATGACCTGCACCTGTTCCAGCACACGCGGCTCGGGCGCCGTCAGCCGACCGATCATCAAACCGACCATCACCCCGACGATGGCCATCGACATCAATACCCGCGGCCATGCCTTCGAACGCGGGTCCGGTTCGAGGGTAGAATGCGCGTCATCTTCTTGCCTGGGGCCGTGCATGTTCCACGTCATCCTCTTTCAACCTGAAATTCCGCCGAATACCGGCAATATCATCCGCCTGTGCGCCAACAGCGGCTGCGACCTGCACCTGATCGAGCCGATCGGTTTCGAGCTGGACGACAAGCGCCTGCGCCGGGCCGGGCTGGATTACCACGAGTATGCCACGCTCAAGCGCCACGACAGCCTGGCCCAGTGCCTGGAAAGCCTCGGCCAGCCGCGCCTGTTCGCCTTCACCACCAAGGGCTCGCACCCGTTCCATGAAGTGGCCTATCAACCCGGCGATGCGTTTTTGTTCGGCCCGGAGAGTCGTGGGCTGCCCGCTGAAGTGCTCGACAGCCTGCCCGTCGAACAACGCCTGCGCCTGCCCATGCGTCCGGGGTGCCGCAGCCTTAACCTGTCCAACACGGTGGCGGTGACGGTGTATGAGGCGTGGCGCCAGCAAGGATTCGCCTGAATCGGCGTAGGTAGGGTGGCCGGCGGCGGGGCGAATCCCCGCTGCCGGCAAAGAGAAGCGTTACTCGACGATGCAGATCCAGCGGTGGTTGCAGCGGTACGGCGCGCGGGTGAAGGCGATATCGACCAGGCGTTTCAGGCCGCGTCGCTTGAGCGCCTGGGTCAGTTCGGCAAGCGTTTCTGCTTCGATAGTCATGCGGTTACCTCGTCAGATTACTGCGTACATAATTCTTGACCGAGGGGACAAACCGGGGATTCACTTTTTTACCGGGCCGATTCGACCACTGGTCCGATAAACGCAAAAGGCCGCATCCTTCAGAGGATGCGGCCTTTTCGATGCAGATGCCGACTCAGTTATCCAGCACGGCTCGTCCGGCGACGCCGCGCTTGCGATGCACCAGCAGCCCGGTGATCACCACGGCGATGCTCAACAGCGCCGTGGCGATGATCTCGATGCGGTGGTCTTCGCGCAGGGCCATCACGCCCAATACGGCGACGATGAACGCGATGGTGGCCCAGGTCAGCCCCGGGAACAGCCACATCTTGAACGAGATTTTCTCGCCCCGCGCCTCACGCTGGGCACGCATGCGCAACTGCGACACGGCGATCACCAGGTACACCAGCAGGGCGATGGCGCCAGAGCTGGCCAGCAGGAACTCGAACACCTCGGCCGGTGCAAGGAAGTTAGCGAACACGCACAGGAACGCAGCCGCAGTGGACAGCAGCACGGCCCAGTGCGGGGTGCCCGCGCGGGTGGTGCGCTGGGCGACGGCTGGGGCGTCGCCACGCTTGCTCAGCGAGAACAGCATGCGCGAAGAGGTGTACAGCGCCGAGTTCAAGCAACTGGTGACCGCGATCAGCACGACGATGTCGACGATCAGCTTGGCGTTGGGCACGCCGATCAAGCTCAGCACGGTCTGGTAGGAGCCCTTCTCGGCCAGGGCCGGATCGTTCCACGGCACCATGGCCACCACCAGGAAGATCGACACCAGGTAGAACAGGCAGATCCGCCAGATCACCGAGTTGGTGGCGCGGCTGATCTGCTTGCCCGGATCCTTCGACTCGGCGGCAGCGATGGTGACGATTTCGGTGCCCATGAACGAGAACATGGTGGTCAACATGGCCGCCAGCACCGCGCCCAGGCCGTTAGGCATGAAGCCCTGGGTGTCGAACAGGTGGCTGACACCGCTGACCTGACTGCCCGGCACCAGGCCGAACATGGCCGCGCAGCCGACCACGATGAAGGCGATGATGGCCAGCACCTTGAGCAGGGCGAACCAGAACTCGAACTCGCCGTAGTTCTTCACGCTGAACAGGTTGGTGACGGTGAGCGCCAGGGTGATGATCAACGAGAAGGCCCACAGATCGACGGCCGGGAACCAGGCATGCAGGATCGCCGCAGCGGCGTTGGCTTCCAGCGGAATCACCAGCACCCAGAACCACCAGTACAGCCAGCCGATGGTGAACCCGGCCCAGCGCCCGATGGCGCGGTCGGCGTAGGTGGAGAAGGAACCTGTGTCGGGCGACGCGACCGCCATCTCGCCGAGCATGCGCATCACCAGCACCACCAAGGTGCCCGCTGCGGCATAGGCCAGCAGTACGGCAGGACCGGCAGCGGCGATGGCGTGGCCGGAGCCGACGAACAGGCCGGCGCCGATCACGCCGGCAATGGAGAGCATGGTGACATGCCGTTGTTTGAGCCCCTGAGCGAGGTCATTGGAATTGTGCTTACCGCTCATAAAACTACCTTTGTAAGGAGTGGACCACCCGATTACTGGAACGAAGCGCGCCAAGGGTTGATTTAGACGGCTTGGCAATCGGCGCCTTGCTGCTGGCAATAACTGCGCCAGCGGTGCAGGTCATGCACATGAATCTTCTCGCTACCGCGATTGACGTGGCTTTGCCGCCCTTCGGCCAAGCAATGACCGAAGGGTCGTCGAAGCGGTCCCCGCAGTGTGCATTACTGAAATACTCACTTACAAACGCACCAAAGGTAGTCCTTAGTAACACCTTCGCACCAAAAAGACGCACCCTAGGTGCAACCCTCAGGCGCAACCCAACTCCGTCCGAGGACGGTCACTCAAGAGCCTGCCATCCACCCGCGAAGCAAAAAGCCTTTCCTCGCCAAACCAAAACTGGCACCATCGCGCCTTTTTTCATCAAGGCTCCGGCGCCGAGCGCAACGCGTTGCGGACATCCGCGCGACGTTGCACTGCAGCGATGCGACAAACTGTCCCGCCAGCGACCCGAGTCCCCTGCGTCCCGGTTGGCCGCCCCGACCCGCTATGCTAGCGTTGCGCACGCCAGGAAGGCCGCCAACAGCTGGGAACGCACCCGATCACATGAGGACCGCACATGGCCCAGGCCACGCCCGCGCTGGAAATCCGCAACCTGCACAAACGCTACGGCGACCAGGAAATTCTCAAGGGCATTTCGCTGACCGCGCGCGATGGTGACGTGATCTCGATCCTCGGATCGTCCGGCTCCGGCAAGTCCACCCTGCTGCGCTGCATCAACCTGCTGGAGAACCCGCACCAGGGCGAAATCCTGGTGGCCGGCGAAGCGCTCAAGCTCAAGGCTGATAAAACCGGTGAGCTGATCGCCGCCGACAACCGGCAGATCAACCGCCTGCGCAGCGAAATCGGCTTCGTCTTCCAGAATTTCAACCTGTGGCCGCACATGTCGATCCTCGACAACATCATCGAGGCGCCACGCCGCGTGCTCGGCCAGAGCAAGGCCGAAGCCGTGCAGGCCGCCGAGGCGCTGCTGGAGAAGGTCGGCATCTTCGACAAGCGCCACAGCTACCCGGCGCAGCTGTCCGGTGGTCAGCAGCAGCGCGCCGCCATCGCCCGTACCCTGGCCATGCAGCCGAAGGTCATCCTGTTCGATGAGCCCACCTCGGCGCTCGATCCGGAAATGGTCCAGGAAGTGCTTAACGTTATCCGCGCACTGGCCGAAGAAGGCCGTACCATGCTGCTGGTAACGCACGAGATGAACTTTGCCCGCCAGGTGTCCAGCGAAGTGGTGTTTCTGCACCAGGGCCTGGTGGAAGAGCAGGGATCGCCGCAGCAGGTCTTCGAGAACCCGACCTCGGCGCGTTGCAAGCAATTCATGTCCAGCCACCGCTAACGGAGCAACACATGCAGACCTACAAGAAATTCCTCCTGGCCGCGGCCGCCACGCTGGTGATGTCGGCCAACGCCCTGGCTGCGGAAAAACTGCGCATGGGCATCGAGGCGGCCTACCCGCCGTTCAACAATAAGGATGCCAGCGGCAACGTGGTCGGCTTCGACAAGGACATCGGCGACGCCCTGTGCGCCAAGATGAAGGTCGAATGCTCGGTCGTCACCTCCGACTGGGACGGCATCATCCCCGCCCTGAACGCCAAGAAGTTCGACTTCCTGGTGTCGTCGCTGTCGATCACCGACGAGCGCAAGCAGGCGGTGGACTTCACCAACCCGTACTACTCCAACAAGCTGCAGTTCATCGCGCCGAAGAATGTCGACTTCAAGACCGACAAAGACTCGCTCAAGGGCAAGATCATCGGCACCCAGCGCGCCACCCTGGCGGGCACCTGGCTGGAAGACACCTACGGCAGCGACATCACCATCAAGCTGTACGACACCCAGGAAAACGCCTACCTCGACCTGACCTCGGGCCGTGTCGACGCCATCCTCGCCGACAAGTACGTGCAGTACGACTGGCTGAAGAGCCCGGAAGGCCAGAACTACGAGTTCAAGGGCGAGCCGGTGGTCGACAGCGACAAGATCGGCATCGCCGTGCGCAAGGGCGATACCAAGCTGCGCGACGAGCTGAACAAGGCCCTGGCCGAAATCAAGGCCGACGGCACGTACAAGAAGATCAACGAAAAGTACTTCCCGTTCAGCATCGAATGATTCACCCCGACCGGCACCGCCTTTGCGCGGTGCCCGTCCCTTGAATGCACCCTGCCCATGAATATCGATCTGCACGGATTCGGTCCGGCCATGATGGCCGGCACCCTGATGACCGTAAAACTGGCGCTCTGTGCCCTGCTGCTGGGGCTGGTCCTCGGCCTGCTCGGCGCCTTGGCCAAGACCTCCCCGTTCAAGCCCTTGCAGTGGCTGGGCGGCACCTACTCGACCCTGGTTCGCGGCGTGCCCGAACTGCTGTGGGTCCTGTTGATCTATTTCGGCACCGTCGGGCTGATGAACAGCCTCGGCGAGGCCCTGAACATGCCGGGCCTGGAACTCAGCGCCTTTGCCGCCGGGGTGATCGCCCTGGGGCTGTGCTTCGGCGCCTATGCCACGGAAGTGTTCCGCGGCGCCATCTTGGCGATTCCCAAAGGCCATCGCGAAGCGGGCCTGGCGCTGGGACTGTCCAAAGGCCGCATCCTGTCGCGCATCATCCTGCCGCAGATGTGGCGCGTGGCCCTGCCGGGGCTGGGCAATCTGTTCATGATCCTGATGAAGGACACCGCGCTGGTGTCGGTGATCGGCCTGGAAGAAATCATGCGTCACGCGCAGATCGGCGTGACCGTGACCAAGGAGCCGTTCACCTTCTACGCCGTGGCCGCATGCATCTACCTGTGCCTGACCATCGTCGCCATGATCGGCATGCATTTCCTTGAACAACGCGCCGCTCGCGGCTTCGCGAGGGCTGCGCAATGAACTGGGAAGTGATCATCAAGTGGCTGCCGCGCCTGGCCCAGGGCGCCACGCTCACCCTCGAACTGCTGGCCATCGCCGTCATCGCCGGGCTGATCCTGGCCATCCCGCTGGGCATCGCCCGCACCTCGCGCCATTGGTACGTGCGCGCCCTGCCCTACGGCTACATCTTCTTCTTCCGTGGCACGCCGCTGCTGGTGCAACTGTTCCTGGTGTACTACGGCCTGGCGCAGTTCGACGTGGTGCGCAGCAGTTCGCTGTGGCCGTACCTGCGCGATCCGTTCTGGTGCACGGTGCTGACCATGACCCTGCACACCGCCGCCTACATCGCCGAGATCTTGCGCGGCGCCTTGCAGGCCATCCCGAAAGGTGAAATCGAGGCCGCCCGGGCGCTGGGCATGTCACGCGGCAAGGCGCTGGTCTACATCATGCTGCCGCGCGCCGCCCGTATCGGCCTGCCGGCCTACAGCAACGAAGTGATCCTGATGCTCAAGGCCAGCGCCCTGGCCAGCACCGTGACCCTGCTGGAACTGACCGGCATGGCCCGCACGATCATCGCCCGCACCTACCTGCCGGTGGAGATCTTCTTCGCCGCCGGGGTGTTTTACCTGCTGATCTCGTTCGTGCTGGTGCAAGGCTTCAAGCTGCTGGAGCGCTGGCTGCGCGTCGATGCCTGCCAAGGGCGCTGACCCCCTTCGCGGGTGAGTCGCCCCGGCGATCCACCCGCGCCCTTCCCTCACCGACGCACCGTCATGCCTCAGCCCACCTTCCTGCGCCCCGAACAACTGAGCACGCGCTTCCAGGCCCTGGACCTGTTCCTGCGCCAGCACGAACACCTCTGGAAACCCCGCCCGTTCACCGCCCTGCACCTGCCATGGGAATCCCAACACCCGGAGCTGGCCCAGTGGCTGCGCACCCGCACCCTGGATGAGGCCGAAGCCGCGCAGCAGCACCTCGAGCGACTGCCCGCCCCCGCGCCCTTCCCGCAACTGGCCCACGAGGCCGTGCAGTTGTCCGCCCTCGGCGAGCTGCCGCGCAGCGAGCTGCACGCGCCCGGCCATCGCCTGGACGTCCACGTGCCCGGCCGCAAATGGCAGCAGATCGAAGCCTTCGGCAGCCACCTCAGCTTCGGCCAACCCGCCCAGCACTGGCTCGACTGGTGCGCAGGCAAAGGCCACCTGGGCCGACGCCTGCTGCAACCTGGCCAACACCTCACCTGCCTGGAGTACGATCCAGCGCTGGTGACGGCGGGCCAGACACTCAGCGATCACCACCGACTCGCGGCCCAGCATGTGCAGCAAGACGTACTGGCCCCCGGCAGCGCCGACCATCTGCACCCGGACAGCAGCGTGGTGGCCCTGCACGCCTGTGGCGACCTGCATGTGCACCTGCTGCAACTGGCCAGCGCCCAAGGCTGCCGCCAGATCGCCGTGGCCCCGTGCTGCTACAACCGCATCCAGGCACCGCAGTATCAACCGCTGTCCCTCGCCGCCCAGGCCTCCCCGCTGCACCTGAGCCTCGACGACCTCGGCCTGCCCTTGAGCGAAACCGTCACCTCCGGCGCCCGCGCCCGTCGCCAGCGCGACCGCTCCATGGCCCGGCGCCTGGGCTTCGACCTGTTGCAGCGTCAGCAACGCCAGACCGACGACTACCTGCCGACCCCCTCGCTGCCCACGGCCTGGCTGGAAAAATCCTTCGAGACCTACTGCCGCGACCTCGCCGCCCTGCGCGATGTGCCGCTGACCGGCAACCCCGACTGGACCGCCCTGGAAGCCGCAGGCTGGCAACGCCTGGCCGAAGTGCGCAACCTCGAAGCGCTGCGCAACCTCTTCCGTCGCCCACTGGAACTCTGGCTGGTGCTCGATCGCGCGTTGTTCCTGCAGGAACAAGGCTACGACGTCAGACTCGGCGTTTTCTGCGACTACCCCCTGACGCCCCGCAATCTGCTCCTGTTAGGCGAACGAAAATAGCGGAGCAACCTGTGGATAAGTCTGTGAACAAGCTTTTGATGAATCTCTCCGTTCATCTCTAACCCGCGACGTTTTGCCTCTTTGCTTATTCCACATCGCTGATCTAACACCAGCAAAAACAGGCCTTTGCGCAAAGACCAACGGACTGTCATAAATCCTTGCCTTTCCCCCAAGCTGTGCTTCGCGCTTGTGCATAAGCCCCGCGCCTGCCGCTCACGACACCACCCCACACGCCGCGAAAAAGCGGCACAGCAGCCCCCGCCATCTCAGCCCATCCCCCGAGTCAAACAAGAACCCCATCACACCCACCACACCTCACCCTACCCACTGCCCCACGCAACCCGTTAAAATCACGCCCGCGCCCACCCACCGGCAACACCCACCTGCGCATCCGCCCACCCGGATAGCTTGATGAACGGATCTCGACTCGTGAAACAGACCACGCCCCTCACCTTCCTGGCCCTCGCCCTGGCCCTCGGCGGCTGCACGCCCAACAGCGCCTCCACCCCGAAAACCGCCAACCTCGGCTGGGAAACCCCCGCCATGCAGCTCGGCGGCGACCGCGGCCTGCCCCTGCAAGCAGACGCCCCGTGCCGCAAGCGCGGCTGCGACAATCACAAGCTGTTTTTCAACCCAGCCGAACCCGAGCCGAACGTCACCAGCATCCATCGCGGCTGGTAGGATTTTCTTCTTTCGCGGCGGTGACTTAGATGATTGCGAGCGAATTGCAAGGAAGTGGTTTACAGCAGCCCGGCGATCGCTATAATGACGCCCCTGTGCCGGTATAGCTCAGATGGTAGAGCAACTGACTTGTAATCAGTAGGTCCCG
This sequence comes from Pseudomonas sp. SC11, assembly GCF_047039205.1. Classification (NCBI taxonomy): domain Bacteria; kingdom Pseudomonadati; phylum Pseudomonadota; class Gammaproteobacteria; order Pseudomonadales; family Pseudomonadaceae; genus Pseudomonas; species Pseudomonas sp. SC11. Next base: position 5,130,030 of record NZ_CP178183.1, read on the forward strand.
GGTTCGATTCCTGGTGCCGGCACCATATAAGGTTTCAGAGAAGGCTGTTTAAATCTCTGGAACATACGAAAAACCCGCCTTTTGGCGGGTTTTTTCGTTTTGGTGGTCCGTTGGGCTTCGAGGGCAGTCAGCGCTGGCAACGGTCTAGCCCTATGCCAAAGGTTGCCCCTAGCCCGCACCATGGCCCCGCTGATAGACACCACCTGCCGCATGGCCAAGCCCTGAGCGCGCGGGTACACGCGCTTCGACGGCAATAGCCTCTTCCAGCCCAAGCACACGCTCGGTTCAATGCCAAAAGCACGGTCATCCATCGCCGTTAAAGCAACTGCCCCACCTAATTCCAAAAAGCCATCACAGAACCCTGTGGGAGCGGGCTTGCCCCGCGATCTGCCGCAAAGCGGCAGCAAAACCTGAGTCCACTGAATCTTTGACACTATTGAATATCAGGCAAACAAGCGCTGAGCCCACCATCGCCGGACAACCTCGTCTCTCAAACTTTTCGCACAGAGCCCAAGACCCAAGCCGTGGTTAACGACCACCCCTTCGGAGGTGTTGCACTCGACTGGCATTCCAACATGGCGCCCAAATAGCTGCCCGACCACACCAAGACATCCTCCAGACCGACCACTCCATGCGGCTTCTGAATACCGTGATGAAACGCAGCACCATCGAAGCGACACTCAACATCTGTGGCTACCTGCAACGCATCCCGCTTGAAGCCAAACGGCTGAGACTGATAACGGCGCCCCCAGCTCACGACCTCAATGGCTTGATCAAGACACCATAGGTAACTCACCACCCAATCGCGACTACCAGTGCAGTTCGCATGCACCGAGGACTACAGAGGCTGCCCGCTCTTGCGCCTCATGTCGATGCTGTACCTATTCGTGCGCTCCAGCGAACCGCGCTTCGCCCGTTGGAACGAGTTCGACCTCAAGCGGGGAATCAGGGAGATCCCGATACCCGCCCGGCGCTGGATGGTGCGCTCTTTTCCACAAGAGGTACAAAGATAGCCGGGGATATCCACGTTGTACCCTTAACGCCGCAGGCAGTGGCTTTGCTTGAGCAGATCCAAGTGATCACCGGCAAGTTCGAGCTGGTGTTCGCGAGGGATGCCAAGCCGTGGAAACCGATGTCCGAGAACACAGTGAATGCCGCACTCAGGACGATGGGCTACGACACCAAGGTGGATATCTGCGGCCACGGGTTCCGCGCCATGGCTTGCAGTGCGCTGGTCGAGTCCGGACTGTGGTCGGAGACGGCTATCGAGCGGCAGATGAGTCACAAGGAACGCAACAACGCACGGGCCGCTTATACCCACAAGGCTGAGTTCCTCGAAGAGCGCCGGATGATCATGACCTGGTGTAGCCGTTTTCTGGAGGCGAACCGCGAGGACCATGTGACGCCGCATGAGTTTGCCAAGCAGACAGGCGAGAACGTCACGCGCCTACGCAGTGCCAAGAGGACCGAGTAACCCGCCGTACCACCACCTCAAACTCGCTGTGAAGTTACCCACAGCACCGCCTGAAGCTCCTCCGCGCGGGTCTTTTCAAACGGGGCTGCAAAGCCGCCCCGTTTGAAAGGACCATGCCTAAGAAAAAATCTGCTGGCACGGCGTACGTCTGTGGAAAACCACCGATGTCCACTGGGGGATAATTTTATCCACAGGCGCTAAATCCCTGAAATCGCTTTGCTTGACGAACATTGTCCACAGGACTAGACCGGGAATTGCAAACGCTGTCGATGGCAGCACCCCAGGTGACCCGAACCTTAAAGGTCACGCCGCTCCAGCGGTGGTTCTCCCCAAGGGCGATTCGCATCCGGCAGCTGGCCCGGTCACTACCCATGTGATGGATGCTATTACACATATACCGCTCGTGCGCCAGATACTCCATACCTCGCTGTCCTGCAGCAACCTATCCGCTTGGCCGACTATTGCGCCAACCTGTGCCCGTTTCTTTCTTCTGGAAAGAGACGGGCACTTCTACCACTGCTGCAACCCTGATCGCACCTGGCTTTGCGGCATTCCCCCTCGTGACAATCGGCGTGACAAACGCCGATGTCACCAGCAACAGCGCTGTAGATGATGGTGCCGCAGACCAGGGAATGGACTGCACCTGACTGACAGTCAGGCATGCCCCGGTCATCGCATTGCTGCTTGCACCTGGCTCAGGATCTCGCGGCACTGGTCTCGTCAGCCAATGCAGCCTCCACCCGCCCACCGGTAACGGTGTTCAGGAGGCCAGATCATGAGATGCCCTTGCTCCCGGACGTAAGGAGCCGCCAGTCCCGCGTTAGAGGACATCCCCACAGGTCGCAGGGGCCTTGATCCCTGATAACACTCAGCATTCTTGGCGGGATGACGTGGGGCGAGGATCGGAGATCGGAAGATGAGGTGACTGGCATGGCATTGGTGGGTAGACGCGATGGCCGCAATTTCGGTTACGGCAGACAATTGAGCTACGCAGGGCCGCAGGCGCTGAAAGCTATGTTTGACGGTGGCCATTACGGCACGGTCAAGGCGCACAGTGATCGATGGTTGGCATTCGTGAGGTGGTGCCGCTCCGAACAGGGGCCCGGCATCAATGATGCGCGGCAGATTGATCGCAAAGTGTTGGCCGACTATGCATTGGATCTGCGCGAAGTGGTTGGGCGCGGCGACATCGCCGTCAGCACCGCACAAAATCGGCTATCCAGCGTTAACAGAACCATGGCGGCGCTTCGCGGTGATCAGTGTGTGAAATTGCCAAGTCCGAGCGAGGCGTTGGGTATGAAGCGCACCGGGATTCGACTTTCAGTTCCGCAGGGCCAAGACCGCGGTCAAGTTCAGCAGATTGTCGATGTGCTTTGCCGCCAACATCAGTTCCGGGCCGCCGCGATCATTCTGTTGGCTCGAGCCACCGGGATGCGCTTGCGTGAAGCCATCTTGGCTGACCTGCCTCGCCTTTGTCATGAGGCTAACGACCTAGGCAGGGTTAATATTCAGGATGGCACCAAAGGCGGCCGTATCGGGGCATCAGCCCATCGCTGGGTTACAGTGGATGAGCATGTGCGAGTCGCACTTCGATTTGCAGAAGAGGTGTCGCCAGCAAGGAGCCGCAACTTAATTGCTAAAGGCGAAAGCTACCGGGGCATTCTGCAGAACATCGTACGCCCTGCACGAGAAATCCTTCATGCAAACGTCCTCAAGGGCTTTCATGAGCTGCGAGCGGCGTTCGCGTGCGAACGCTATGAGCTGATCACATCGCACCGCGCGCCTACTAACGGCGGTCAATGCTACCGGTTAGATCACCGGCTTGATCATCAAGCGCGAAGGCAGATCAGCTACGAACTGGGGCACAGTCGGATTGACGTAGTCGCGGCGTACATTGGTGGGCGGGCATGAGTAAGCGATTCGACATGGAGCTGTTCTTGGCTGGATTTCTGACCGGCTCGCACTCAACCCGACACGCCATCTACGCCAAGCGAAAATCATCCAGGCAGAAATCGCACAGCGCTGGCAACGAGAAACGCCATGGGGCTGGCAGAGGAAGCATGTGGCTTGGTTTCTCGAGCATCGCATGATCGACCGCAGTGCGACAACGCGGTACTACTACCTGCTGACGGTCCGGCTGCTCGCTCGACGTCTAGACACGGCATGGACCTTCAATCTGTAAGTACAGCTTACTTGTGACTGCAAGGATCGACAGCAATCAGCCACATAGATTTCTCATTATAATCAAGATGTTAGGTTGCAACCCTGATTAAAATGGCGACTTTTTTGAGCTACAGTGCGCAGTCGCCAATGACCATCCTTGGACTGAGTGATGCTGCGCTGACAACGGCACAGAGCAGCAATATGGATTTGCTGTACTCCCTGCACAAAGCGATCTGAAAATGGCATAAGGCCCTTTACGTGCCTGCAGTTGTCGAGGATGATAGCAAACTGCCAGAAAAGCCAAGGAATATGGTATGGAAAAGTTTTGGGTTGCTGCCTTAAAATACGGCGGGAGCGCTACTGTCGGAGCCTTTGTTGCTTACAGCATTTATCCCGCAATAATTTCTTCCCCTATTTTAAAAAACCTGAATAGCACTCAACTATACGGACTACTATGTCTAATCAGCGTGTTAACATTTCTTATTTGCACCCTTCTTATAAGCCTTGTGACAAAAAAGGCGCAAAGTGGCAACACAATAACAATCACTAATTCAAAGGTACGTGGAGGCATTACCGGCGGAAATCGAAGTTCCGGAAAGCCCGAATGAACAAAATAGCCATTAATAACTCGGACGTTAAAGGCCCAGTAATTGGAGGTGACCAAAATAACATTACATACGTCGTTGCAGCTGCTCCGGACCCCAGCATTATTAAAGCGGGGCTCGAGAGGATCAGTGCACTGTCAGAAAGTGACGAGGAATTTAGTGATTTTATTGAAGTCTTTAATTCCTATCTCAATGATCGAGTCGGCCGTCCAATCATCGGATTGAAGCAAAAACTTCTCAATGGAGATAGGGAAGACCTAGTTGAGGAAGCAATAGAACATAAAGATCGATTTGCAAAAATTGCAGCAAAAGCACAGCTATCACCCAGAAGACAGTACATTTACTTTTACATTCTTCAAAAGATAAAAGCAGCATTTGACGGCCAAATCCGGCCACTCATAAAAGCTGGAGCGCTTCCAGAGAATATAGATCAAACCATCTATCACAATATAGTAAACTCTATATTCTGCGAAGTAAATAGTGTCGACATATCTATCGACCAGCATTTGATTTATGGGATGCTATATTATTTAACCGGGAAATGTCACCTGGTCTGGGAGGCATGAAATGTTAATTTATCATCCCGCATACGATGCCAACCACTGCCTTTATAGATTACTGGCAATACTGCAAGCAACCATAGACTCTTCCATCACATGGGATCAGCTTAGAGTTCTAGACTATTATTACCTATTTCCGAGCCAATTAAAAAACATTCAGCCATGGCCCGCCAACATCAAAGAATTCAAAGTTAAGCTGAAGTCCATACCAGATCAGTTTGAAGACATTAACAACCCAGCTCGAGTTCTGTACGACCTTCAAGTCTTTCAGAAAACCGCAGCATTGGAATTGATTGCAAAAGAAATAATTTCGAAGACAGACTTCGAAGATGGCAAAATAAAGCTTAATTATAACTCACTTCCGGATGGCTACTTAAAGCTTGTGGAAGATGATTACTTCCTGAGAAGCGATGCTTTTGAAATTATCACAAAAGCTTTGCCTAAGGTTGATTTCAATGGAGCATCCGGGCTGAAGAAGCGCTCGGGACTAATGGAATATATTTATGACATCAAATAAATCAACATTATTTATAGATCGCTTTATTGTTATGAAATCTGGTCGTGCTGTCTATGATCAGAATTTTCATTCGGGCATAAATATAATTCGTGGCGACAATAGTATTGGCAAATCCACGATAATGGATCTACTTTTTTTGGACTAGGCGGTGATCTAAGGGAAGAGCGCTGGAACAAAGAAGCAGCTGCTTGCGACCACGTTATAACTCAGATTGAAATAAATGGTTATACGTTAACAATTTCAAGACCTATAGAACCTGCAAATAAACCGCCTATGCAGTTTTTCCCTGGCGATTACGAAAGCTCAGTTAAAAATCATACCGACTGGATTCAATACGGTGTAATTCGCACCGCCAACAAACATAGTTTTTCGCAACAGATTTTTGAGCTATTCGGCTGGCCTCATCATCAAACAGATGACAATTCAAATCTAACCATTCACCAGATACTACGCTTGATTTATGTAGATCAAGACACGCCAGTGAATAAAATTCTTAAAGCTGAGCTTGCATTCGATAAGCCGAGCATGCGCCAAGCAATCGGAGACTTCCTACTCGGGGTTGATGATCTGGGTACGTATGGGCTAAGACAGCAACTATCTAAAGCCGAGGCAGAGTTTAGCAAAATATACGGTCAGCTCGAAGCCATTTACAAATATATCTCACCTACAGAAGGGGTTCTGAGAGCTGAGCACCTTGATAAAGAAATTACAGAAGCGAACACTGAGCTATCTGAACTATTAACAGAACGACAGCAAACAGCACTGCAGCCAGATACTAACTCTAGCCCAGAAATTAAAGAGGTCGCCACCAAGGTTGCGGAGCAAATATCAACTTTGGCAAAAGAAATCGACATCAGAACCTCAAAGCGAGTTGAGTTAGTAAATGAGGTAGTCGAATCAGAGCTTTTCATCAAAGCCATTGACTTCAGACTCAAGTCCTTGCAAGAGTCGCAAGCAACCTACGATTTTTTTGGGGAGGTTAGATTTAAATTTTGCCCATGTTGCCTATCTCCTATTTCGCCCCAAAGCAATGGAGCATGCCATCTTTGCAAAACTGAAGTAGACGATGAAAAAAGAAAAAGCTCTTACCTGGCGGCACTGAATGACTTAAATTTTCAGAAGCGTGAAAGTGAATCAGTTCTAGCTGAGCTCCGGACACGATTAAAGGAGGCGGACAGATATATACAAGTAGAATCTCATCAACTTAACACCTTAAAGTCTAAGCATAAAGCTGCGCTGACGCTTAGCTCTGACAAAGTCCTGAAACTCTATACGCTTTCCTCTAGAATTGGAACACTTGAGGAACGGATAGCGAACTTAAAAAGCAAAATAAAACTTGTCTCTAGCGTCGAACAACTCATATCAACGCGTGACGAACTAAACAATAAAATATCTTACTTAAAGGATGAAATAAAAAAGAATACATACTTAACTGAAGCCAGGAAATCTAAACTAGAATCCAATTTATCTGAAAGAACGATCACACTTTTGAGGCAAGACGGAGGTTTTGAAAGCGACTTCATAGATCCTGAAAAATTCGAGTACGACTTTGGCAAAGACTTAATGCTAGTTGACGGCAGATCAAAATTCTCAGCAAGCTCTGAAACAATTATGAAAAACAGCTTCCACCTTGCGATTCTTCAGGAATCAATTTGGGACGAACAAATGAGATATCCTCGTCTATTGTTAATGGACAATATAGAGGACAAAGGAATGGGGCCGAAGCGGAGCCAAAACTTCCAAAGACTTCTAGTCCGCTCACTCGAGGGAGTTGAGCAGAAATATCAGATAATCATGACTACATCCATGATTGATCCAGGTCTAAATGAAAGTGGCTATTGCGTTGGGCCGTACTATGAAAAAGGAATGCATACGCTGCAATTATCTGGAGCATCGAACAGATAGATATCTAGGCGTTTTTATCAAGCCCTCAAATTTTATATTTTTCCATCACATTATCGAAAGCAGCTCAAAATGGACTTAGCCTGGATATCAAATCTTTTATCAACGAACACTACTATTCTTCAAGCATCCCTAATATCAGCAACAATCTCCGCCTTTGTTGCTTATGCTTTCAGAGTTCGGGAGCACCGAAAAAAGCTCATCGCGGATTATGATCACGAGCAACGAAAAGCTCTCCGACAGATCATTGGACGCTCACATGGCCGCTTGCTGCATTCAACTAACAGCCTAAATTATCGACTATGGAACCTATACACAAACCAGGACAAGGGGTGGTTAATTGCAGAAAATTTAAGGCGTCCGGAAAATTATTACCTTAATAGTTTTGTTTGCCGATTCCTTGCTGTCTTTGCCCTTATTCGCGAATTCGAGCGTCAAGCCGTTTACGTTGACGCGCGGATTGCCTCTAAGCAAGATTTGATTTTCGTCAAATATGTAGCAGCACTGCACTGGTGCATGACTGATACTGAGCTTTTTCACGGACTGGAATACGATACATTTAATCCCGTAGACCATTTTTTCTCTGACACTTTGCGCGAGTATTGCGAAATTTGTATTGGAGTGGATGGAGAAGTTCTAAAAGCTAATGCCATTCTAGAGCTTGGTGACAAAGTCGAACAAGTTTTCGTTTTCTTTCAAGGGTTATCAGCAACAGAAAATCGTTTTCGCTGGGATCGCCTTGTCTGTCTCCACCTATTGATTGCGACTTTTATTAACTCGATTGGATATCCCGAACATCGAACCTCTCGTGAAAAACTATCAAAAATTGCTGCACAGATTCGTAACAAGACCGCGTTGATCAATTTAGTCTCCTGGTTACCTCGGCATGGACTTGGTAGAGATTCTGACAGCAAAAAATTAATATCAGTATGCAAGAAAATATATAAAGGCACTGGTCATTCATCTTTACTAACTGCAGGCTCACGGATTTGATTCAGACCTCTTTTTAAGCTTATTCTTTTATAGACGAGCAGGCACACCCTCTTCAGGTATGGCGACAGGGCGCTTATGGAAGTTAGCATTTTTTGAGCTTTCGCATTCGCTGGCTTGGATAGCTCAGCACCCTTCTTTCATGGATATAGAGTATGCAACCTTGCCTTCAAGGCAACTGGCTGCAAATTAGCTCTGTTTGCTAATACATAAATTAAGTAAGCGCATAAGGATATTTTTAGAGATATAGCATCCAACTCTTGAAAACAAAATTCATACAATTCAGATTGTTATTGTTTTTTTCGACTCCTGGTGCCGCACTTGATTTCCACAGACTAGCCCCCCGGTCACATCTCAGACAACACCCGCATAGCCGCCGAAGCCAAAAACCCCGACCGGCTTTTCTGCTCAGGATGATTAGCAACATAGTCATCAATCCGCTGCAACGCACGCGATCCATAAACCCCACCTGCCCAACAGTGGGGTAACGGGCTACCGTAGCATCTCTGGCGAGCAGTTCCACGGTAACAGCGCTTCGTAGTCTGCTACGGACGAGGCGTGCGGTAGCCGTTCAAGTACGTGGCGCAGCCACGTATAAGGCTCTTGGCCGTTGACCTTGGCGGTCTCGACCAGGCTGTAGATCTTCGCGCTGGCACTGGCGCCGTTGACGGTGTCGCTGAACAGCCAGGCCTTGCGCCCTATGACAAACAGCTTGATCGCTCTTTCGGCCGTATTGTTATCGATGGGCAAGTAACCCGCTTCGACATAGCGCTCCAGTCGACTCCAGTTATTCGCCAGGTAATGCACTGCCTTGCCCAACGCACTTTGTGCGGTCACCTGCGACTGGGTTTTATCTAGCCAGATTTTCAGTTGTGTCAGGATCGGCAGACTTTTCTCCTGTCGACCAGTAAACCGCTGTTCATCACTGACGTCCTTGAGCTCGCGCTCGATGCCGTACAGCTTGTTGATCATCGCCAGCGCGATATCAGCCCGTCCGGTTTTACCTTTGGGCTGCACTTTTTGCGCGTCCACGAACTTGCGTCGCGCATGGGCCATGCACGCCAGTCGCTCCACGCCCGGCTGCAACGCCAACGCGTTATAGCCGGCGTAATCATCAGTCATGACATAGCCACGGTAACTTTCCAGCAAGCGCAACGGCACCTCCTGCGCACGGCTGGACGTGTAATCAAACAGCACAACTTTTCGATCCGGTGGGCCACTGGCTTGCACCCACATCCAGGATTGACTGGCCGGATCTCGATCCGGTTCTTTCAACACCTGGACACGGGTTTCATCGCAGTGAATCACTGGGCTTTCCAGCAACCGATCACGCATCAAATTAAGCAGTGGCTGGAAATGCTCGCTGCACTGGATCACCCAGCGTGCCAGCGTTTGCCGAGGGATATCGATACCGTGCCGGCTGAGTACCGTTTCAAACCGATGCAACGGTAAACCGTCGACATACTTGGCGGTCAGTAGCATGGCCAGCACGCTGGGACTGGCCATGCTTTTCTCGATCAACTGGGCGGGCTTGTCGGCGGTGACCGGTGCGGCTTCACAGCCACGGCAAGCGTAGATCTTGCGGATATGTGTGATGACCCGGATCTGCATCGGCACGATATCCAGTTGCTCACTGGTTTCTTCCCCGATGGCATGTTTGCGGCAACCGCAAGCACAGGTCAGTTCGTGTTCGGGCAGTTCGTGGATGACTTCGATACGCGGCAGATTGGCTGACAACGGCTTGCGTTTGCCACGACGCACTGTGGGTGCAACGACTTCCTCATCGGCGTCGCCAACCAACGGCATTGGCTCGCTTTCAGGCTCATTGAACAAGGCCAACTGTGGCGTGTTGGGTTCTACGGATTGCTCGGACTTGCGTCCAAACAGACGGTCACGCAACAGCTTGATCTGTTCTTTCAGGTCGACGATGTGAGTCTGATAAGCCTGAGCGGTTTCCTCCTGACGATTGAGGGCCTCAAGCAACAGTTGCTTGAGCAAAACAGGATCATCAGGAAGGTCATCGGGCAGAGAAATCATGGCCCGGATTATACCGGGTCATGCCACGTAGCGCGGCGTCAAAACCTGATGAGGACGATTACGCCAGAGGTCAAAACCGTCGAGCAGCCAGTTGAGTTCCTGGACGGTCAGAATGATCGCCTCGTCGGTGGCGTCTGGCGATGTTTTGAAACGCTCGGATTCGAGGCGCTTGAGCCAAAGGCAGAAGCCGTTTCGTTCCCAGTAGAGGATCTTCACGCGGTTGCGCGGCTTGTTGATAAACACGAAAAGCACGGGGTCAAACACCGCCACTTTGATATCCAGTTCGACCAGAGCGGCCAGGCCGTCAATCGACTTTCGGAAGTCGACGGGCTTGGGGTAGAGATAGACTTTTTCGACTTTGGCGTCGGGTCGCATCATGACGGGGCTGGCTCCAGAAAGAGATCGGGAGCACAGCATTGGGGATCAGCTTCGCGCTTTGAATGTGGGGTTCATGGAGCGGTTACGCTGCAACAGATGCTCGGGCAGGGTCGCATTGAAGCGTACCGATTTACCCAGGTACGGCGTGACGTCGAAGTCCACTACAGCCCACACACCGCCTGCATAGTCTGGATTGTGCAGATGTGCGTCTATCGGCCGACCATTGGGGAGGGGCTCTCCCTCAGCAATGGCGCCCTCGCAGTAAAGCGCCAGGGCTTCGAGCACGTTATCCAGCGCTTCCTCGACCGTTTCGCCACCGCTGAAGCAGCCGGGGGCATCCGGGACGGTCACGCCGTAGTCAGAATCGGGGTCCTTATGGACCACCACTGGAAATTTCATTGAGTTCTCCTGATGGAAGCGGAGCCGGTCACCCCATGGATGTGCAGCACAGCCGCACCAACAACCGGCCATATTTCAGTGCCGCGATCAGATTTAGAAAGCGCGCCGGAGCTGTTGCGCCTGATCAGACGCATGTCCTAACCACCACTCTGCATGCCCGTTAAATCAGCGATATGACACATCAAAAATAATACACATCATACACACCATACTAATGCATACGTGTCGGGCCTACACCGCTAAACCCTAGAGCCAAACAGAGCGAGCAGAGCTCACAGCCTCCACCTCACGCAGAAAATCCCCCTTCCTTGACCTCAATCACCCCCACACTCACCACCCCCACCTACCCTATCCAACACTCCCCACCCCAGCCTCCCACTCCCCATGGCCAAAAAATTCCCCACCCACCCCGCCCACCCCGAACGCATCTGTTGGGGCTGCGACCTCTACTGCCCCGCCAAATCCCTGGCCTGCGGCAACGGCGCCGACCGCACGATGCACCCCGTCGAGCTGTTCGGCGAAGACTGGACCACGTTCGAACCCGATCCACCCTCCACTTCACCGTCCCCCAAAAACAGCAATGCCGGTCACTAGGACCGGCATGCCGACACACATTTAAACAACCCTCACCCGAATCACCTCAAAAATTCGTACTCACCGTCAACGACAAACTCCGCGGATCCCCATAGATCGCCCCCGCGTAGAACCCGTAGCGGGTGTAATACCGCTTGTCGAACAGGTTGTCGGCATTGAGGCTGACGCTGGTGTCGTCGGTCACCTGATACTTGGCCATGGCGTTCCAGATCGCATAACCCGACCAGTTCACGTCAGTGGCGCTGCGGCTTACGCCGTTGGTCGGCTGCCCCGCCGGGGTGGACAGCGCGCGGATGTTGGTCTGCGCCGTGACGCCGGCGCCCAGGGTCAGGCGGTCCAGCGGGCCGGACAGGCGATAGGTGGTGGAGGCCTTGAACAGGTGCGACGGGTCGCTGCGGCCGTCGCTGTCGAGGCGGCGGAAGTGCAGGTAGGTGTAGCCGCCGTAGACGTTCCAGTTTTCGGTCAGGGCGCCGGCCAGTTCCAGGTCGATGCCGTCGGTTTCCTGGCCGGAGCCGGCCTTGTAGGCCGTGGCGCCGGTCGGGGTGAGCAGGTCGCCGTCGGTGACCGCCTTGTTTTCCTGCTTGGTGCGGAAGTACGCCGCCGAAGCGTTGAGGCGACCGTCGAACCAGGCGGCCTTCAGGCCGGTTTCGTAGCTCTGGCCACGGATCGGCTCGACCTTGCTGCCGCTGGCGGTTTCCTGGGTTTGTGGATTGAAGATATCGGTGTAGCTGGCGTACAGCGAGTAGGTGTCGTTCAGGTCATACACCGCGCCCAGGTAGGGGGTGACGATGCCATTGTTCTGCTGGTTGCTGCGCACGCCGCCGACGCTGCGTGTGGTCGAGGAATAGTCGGTCACGCGGGCGCCGAGAATGACGGACAGCGGATCGGTGATGCTCAGCCGGGTGGCGGCGTACATGCCCTGCAAGCGCGTGGTGGTCTTGCTGTGGCGACCGGTTTGCGAGGCGAGCATGTTGTAGTCGCTGTCCACGCCGTTGAGCCAGTTGCTCAGCGGGAAGCCGTTGTTGGCGCGGAACTGACAGCCCAGCGCCGGCGCGCTGACGCGGTTGGCGCTGGTCAGGGTGCAGGTGTACTCCGGCGACCAGGCCACGGTGCGGCTGTCGTTGTAGCCGACCATCGCCTGATGGGTGCGACCCAGCAGTTGGAACGGGCCGGAGAGGTCGATCTGCGCTGATTGCTGGGTGGTGTCGCTGGAGCTGTGCAAACCATTGAGCACGGCGCCGCTGCCGTCCTGGTCCCAGTAGCCGCCGTACACCCCGCGTCCCGATGAGTTGACCTTGGCCAGGCCGCGATGGTTGAGCGCATCGGTGGTGCTCTGGGCGCCTTTGAGGTCCAGGGTCCAGTCGTTGTCGAAGCGGTGCTGCAGCGAGCCGAAGGTGGTGCGGGTGATGTATTCGCCGAAGCTCCAGCTCGGCACCACGTTGCTGCTGCGTGGCAGGTGGGTCTTGCTGCCGTCGCCGTACCAGATCGGGATGTTCGCGCCCCAGCCGCCGCCGACCACCTTGTTGTACTCGTACTGGTAGCCGGCGCCGAGGGTGGTGGCGTCATCCAGGTCGAACTCGAAGTTGGCCAAGGCGGCGCGGGCGCGCTGGGACTCGTTGTCGCGGAACGAGTTGGCGTCTTGTTGGGTGACCACGAAGCGCGAGCGCAGGCGGCCGTCTTCGGACAGCGGAACGTTGAGGTCGGCGCCCAGGCGCCGTTTGTCCCAACTGCCGTAGGTGGCGTAGGCGCTGCCGCCGAAGGTGCGGGTCGGGGCCTTGCGAATCAGGTTCACGGTGGCCGACGGGTCGCCCGTGCCACCGAGCAGGCCGTTGGCGCCGCGAACGATGTCGATGCGCTCGTACAGGTCGAGGTTCAGGGCGTTACCGCTGCCGCTGAAGTCCGAGCCGCCCGGAAATTGCAGGCCGTCGAGTTTCCAATTAGTGATGGCGTAGCCACGGGCGCGGAAGTCGGTACGTCCGCCCACTTCCATTTTGCTGACGCTGATCCCCGGCGCCGTCTCCAACGCCTGCTCGATGCTGTGCACATCGCGGTCGTCCATTTGCTGACGGGTGATCGTGGTCACCGACTGCGGGGTCTGGCGTGGGGTAAGATCGAGCCCGGTGGAGCTGCGTGTGCTCTCGACCGTGTAGCCAAGCTGCCCGGTGGCGTCGGCGCTGGGCAGCGCGCTGTCCTCGATGCTGGTCGCGCTCAGTTCGATGGGCTGGCCGTCGGCGGCGTAGGCACTGGTGCACAGGCTGAAGGCAACGCACAGGGCGAGCGGCGAGAGACGACTGCCGCCACGGCTTGAGCGTGCGTAATCGCTGGAAAGATTCAGGGGGTTCATTTGGGAAGGTTTCGTATTCGCAGATGGTTTTTGCTACGATTCTAGGGATGTGCCCTCCGGGCTCCATGCCCGACATGTACGGGCATGTAATGGAACGTAACGGCGCGCCAGCGCGCGCCACACAGGTGCCCCTGCAATGAGCACGACCCTGCTGGTCGTCGACGACGACGACGAGATCCGCGAACTTCTCTGCGATTACCTGGCAGATGCCGGCTACCACGTGCTGGCTGCCGCCGACGGCGAGCGCATGCGCGAGCAACTGGCGCAACACAAGGTCGAGCTGGTGGTGCTCGACCTGATGCTGCCCGGCGAAGACGGCCTGAGCCTGTGCCGTTACCTGCAAACCCAACCGGGCCTGGCGGTGATCATGCTCTCGGCCAAGGGCAGCACCCTGGACCGCATCATCGGCCTGGAAGTGGGCGCCGACGACTACCTGGCCAAGCCCTTCGAGCCGCGCGAGCTGGTGGCGCGGATCAAGGCGGTGCTGCGCCGCCCCCAGCGCCTGGACGCCCCTGCCGAAGAACAGGCCCAGTCCCTGCAGCGCTTCGCCGGCTTCAGCCTCGACCACATCAAGCGCCTGCTCACCCTCCCCGACGGCCAGACCCTGAACCTGCCCCGCTCCGACTACCGCGTGCTGCGCGAACTGCTGGACGCCAACGACCGTGTGGTGTCGCGCGATCACCTGACCCGCAGCGCCTTCGGCCGCGACCACCTGCCCGACGACCGCTCGGTGGACATGTGCATCAGCCGCCTGCGCCAGCAACTGCGCCGTGGCGCCGAGGGCAGCGCGCAGATCCTCACCATCCGCAACGAAGGCTACCTGCTCAGCATCGCCCAGAGGCCGGGCGTCTAAGGTGCGCCTGCTGCGCCGGCTGTGGCCCCGTACCCTGTTCGGCCAACTGCTGCTGATCATGATCAGCGGCACGCTGCTGGTGCAGTTGGTGTCCAGCAGCATCTGGTTCGACGTGCGCTTCGCCCAGGTGTTCGAAGCGCCGGTGCGGCTGATCGCGGCGCGCAGCGCGCCGTTGATCGCCCAGGCCGATTGCCACGCCACCCCACCCCGTATCCCAGCCCGCTATCACCTGCGCTGCGCCGAATCGCTGCCCTCGCCACAGGCCGACGACCCGCACAGCCGCCACCGCATCGAACTGCTGCTCAATCAGGCCCTGAGCTACGAACTCGGTCATGCGCTCAAGGCGCGCGTGCTCAAACTGCAGCTCACCGACGAACTGGGCCGACCGGTGCTGTGGCGCAGCCTGTTCGGCCTGCGCATCGCCCAGGCGCACTTGCAGTTCGCCGTACCGCTGGAGGACGGCCACTGGCTGCTGGTCGATGGCGAAGAGTTGCAGGGCTGGAGCGGTGAGTCGGCCTGGGTGCTGATCAGCGACTACCTGCTACGGGTCTATGCCCTGCGCATTCTGGCCGTGCTGCTGGTGTGCCTGGTGGCGGTGCGCCTGTGCCTGCGCCCGCTGCGGCGCCTGGCCGACGCCGCGCTGGGCCTGGGCCGCAACCTCGAACAGCCGCCACTGCCGCTCGAGGGCCCGGAGGAAGTGCGCCAGGCCGCCCAGGCGTTCAATGCCATGCAGCAGCGGCTGATCGCCATGGTCAACGACAAGGCCTACTTCCTCGCCGCCGTGTCCCACGACTTGCGCACCCCGCTCACGCGCATGCGGCTGCGCCTGGAACGACTCGAGGACGGAGAGCACAAGGTACGGCTACAGCAGAACATCGCGCAGATGGACGCGATGATCGGCCAGGTCCTCGATTACCTGCATGCCGGGGAGCAGCAGAACCTGCAAGAGGTTGACCTGGACCGGCTGGTGGCGCGGGTGTGCGCCGATTTGGCCAGCGCCGAGGAGCCGCTGCCGGTGCAGGGCAGTGTCGGCAAGGTGCGCGTCGATGCGTTGCTGATGCAGCGCTGCCTGCAGAACCTGCTGGTCAATGCGCTGCGCTATGGGCGCCAGGTGACGCTGCGACTGGACGCTGACTCGACACATATACGCCTCCACATCGAAGACCGCGGCCCCGGTATCGACCCGGCATTGCTGGCGACCGTCACCGAACCCTTCGTCCGTGGCGAGACCTCGCGCAACCACCGCTCCGGCGGCTACGGCCTGGGCCTGAGCATCGCCCAGCGCATCGCCGCCAGCCATGGCGGCGCGTTGCATCTGGAGAATCGGGAAGCCGGCGGACTGGTGGTGACGGTGACGGTAGCTCGGTGATTCAGGGTTTGCGCGCGGCGCGCCGCTGCTCGCGGAGATGCGCCAGGCCTCGGCGCATTTCGCGATGGCGCGAGCTGTTCAACACCAGGACCGCCAGCAACGGCATCGCCGTCACAATGGTCAAGAGAATTGGGCTCAACCCCGTGCCTACGAGGCTCAAGGCCATCAGCCAAGTGAGTGCCAGCGATAACAGCACGACCCATATCGCCCAGCCCAAGCCGCGAATCATCGCGAAGTGACCTACACACAGCAGCAGTGATAGCACACCACACGTCAGCAGGGTGTAGAGGGAATTATCCGGGTGGTCGCGCCAATGATTATCGACCCACAGCGCAACCGCCAAGACCATCGATAGGATCGAAACGAACAGCCCCGTCAGGAAGATGGGAAAGTACTGCCGCATGAAGGCTTGGAAAGCGCTGAAGTTCGTCATCAGTCGATTTCCTCGTAGAGCCCCACGGCAATGCTCTGTACCGTCGAACTTCCCGCCAGGCCGAACGATGCGCCCAGCGAGTCGCGCAACAGTGTCTGGGTCGCGTGGTTGATCTGGGTGGGTGTATATCGCTTGGTCATGGTCCCGGCGGCCTGCTGCAACTTGAGCTGCTTGGGCGTCAGTGACGGGTGCTTGATCGAGAGCAACTCATCGGTCAACGCCTTGCGCTGCTGACGGCTGAGAGATCTGGTCAATTCAAACCAACTGCGGCCCGTCGCGGCCTTGTGAACCTGAAGGTATTTGAGAGTGGTCAGGCCGGAAGCCCCTACCCCCATGAGCGAGACCGCATCAAGCACCGTGGAAGTCGCCTGATACCACTTACTGTCGTCCATTGCGTCATTGGCTGCAGGATTAGTGACCTCACGCACCGTACGTACTCCGCCAATGAGGCACTGGGCCGTGCTCGCCGTGGCTGCCGCTCCCCCGATGTACGTCAGCACCAAGCTGGTGCCTGCTGTGAAGGGCGCCGCAATGGTGCCACTGAAAACCACCCACCAGCCGATGATTGCACCTGCGCAAGACAGCGTCGTGTTGACCGCCTCCTTCACCACGCGTGTTTCTCGCGGATTGTTCTGTAGCTGCTCTGTGTACTGTGCAGGTGTCTGGTACTTATTGATCTCACGAAGAATCACGCGCTTGGGCTTGATGCTGCAAATCGGCTGGAATTCACGCAGGGTGATGACGTTGTAATCGGCATCTACGTAAACCACCCCAGCCCCCACGATGCGCGGATCCGCATCGATGGCAGCGAACATTTGCGGCAGATTGATACGTGACTGAAGACGCTGCCGCGCCATGAATTGCGAAGAGTTGGCCAGTTGATTGACCAGAAGATCCGTCATTGAAAGCGTCCCCGTTCAACACGCAGCGCAGCCCCTGAAACCTCGGCGCTGCACCCGACGCGCCACCGGTCGCACGGGGCGGACCGGCGTCGCGAAAAGGGGCGCGCAGCGCCCCCATGGCATCCCATCAAACGTTCGGGCAAGGTACCGGTGCCCAGTCGCCCATGTCCGGGTTGCGGCACATGCTGTTGACCTGATCGGTACCGGCCTTGGCTACTTGCTGGGCCTGGGCCTTCTTGCTGCTGGCGTTCTGCAGGGTCTTCTCGGTGGCTACGGCTTCGCTCGGCACGGTGCTGCTGGCCTTGGACGACGCTTTCTTGCCAGCCGCTTTGCCGGTGGCCTTCGGCGGCTCGACCGCAGCGACCACTTGCGAGCGCTGCACGCCCACTTGCTTGAGGTCTTGCTCGTAGGCCTGGGTGTAGTTGTTCAGGTTCTCACCCAGACGACCGTTCACGGCGGTCAGCAGGTTGTTCGATTCCTGCAGGCCCGAGACGATCTCAGCCAGGCGCTTGCGGCCTTCGGTGTCGTTGATGCGGTTGGCCTTGCGATTCTGGATCAGGCTGGCGAACTCGCGCTGGTAGCACGACTGCGAGGCCTTGGCGTACTGGGTGGTGCGGTCCAGGTCGGCGGCGCTCTTGTCGATGTCGGCGGCGTAGGAGGCGATGCGCTGCTTGTCGTCGCTGATCTGCTTCTGACGCTCGGTGTAGTACCCCGCCGCGCCGCCCACCAGGGCACCGCCGGCCGCGCCGATGGCAGCGTTACGGCCACGCTTGTCGCCATCGACCATGGCACCGGTCAGGGCACCGCCGACAGCCCCCAGCAGCGCGCCGGTGGCGACCGAGCGGGTCATGTCACCGTCGGTGGAGCGCAGGTGCTGCACCGGCTCGTAGCAGTTGGGGTAGTACTCCACCTTGGTGCTGGCGCCCACCTTGGACACCGGCGAGCCGGCGCAGCCGGTCAGCAGCACGGTGCTGAAGCCGGCGGCGAGCAGCAGGGCAGTTCGAGCCTTGGAAGCGGAGATCAGGGAGGTGCGATTCATGCGCATGGTCGGGTTCTCTCTCGGGTTGTGCAAATCCGGCCAGCGTCATGCCGGCCGGAGGTTGGGCAAAGGGTTCAGGGTCGTGGAGCGGCCGAGGCCAGCAGCTCCTTGAGAATCGTCGCCGGGTCGGCCCGCCGGTTCTGGCGGTATTCGCCGACGTGGCGAACGAACAGGGTCGCGCGCGCCTCCAGGCTTCGGCCCAGTACCGGCTTGCGCTCCAGTTCCTGCTTGACCTGCTGGAACTGCGCCTGGATCACCGCATCGGTGTAGCGCGTGCCGCTGGCCAGGTTGTCGATGTAGATCGCCAGCGCGCCGTCCAGCGCGCTGCGACCGTTGGCGATGGCCGCGCCGTACAGCTTGGCGCTGGTCTGGTCGCCCGCCGCCTGGGCCTTGGCCTGGGTGTTCTGCAGGTTGGTCAGGCGGATGTTGTAGTTGTTGATGGTCTCGGCCACCAAAGCGGCGGACTGGATCAGGTTGCCGGCCGCTTCCTCGCGCTGGCGGGCGATCAGCGAGACATTGCGCTTGAGTTCTTCGTTGACCAGGCCCAGCTCGGCTTGCAGGCGCGGATCGCCGGAGCCGGCGATGATGCTGTCCAGGCGTTGGGTCGGGTCGGCGGCGGCGTCGATGTCATCGGTCAGGCCCGCCAATCGGCCTTCCTTCTGCCACTGCTCGAACAGTTCCTGATAGCGCGAACGCGGCGCCGACAGCGCACCGATGGCGACCCGGAAGCCGGTGGTTTCGTTGCGCTGCTCGGTGCCGTCGGCGCCGAACAGCGGGTACTCGCGGCGCATGCCGGTGAACAGTGTGGTTTCGCCTTCGAGGTAGTTGCCGCCCTTGACCACGAAGCCGCCATAGGCACCCTGGCGACGCCCGGCATGCACCAACTGGAACGACTCCTGGACCATCTCGGCGGCATTGCCGATCACATCGAACAGCCCCAGCGGATTCGGCAGCTTGGTGCCGATCGGCATCAGCCGCGCCGCCTGGCCGGTGCCGCCGGCCACTTGGTTGTACACCGCCCAGTCGGCAAGCGGGCCCTCGCTGTCGCTGCCCTCGACCTGGCGCGGGAACAACCGACCGTCGAGCTGCTGGCGGCTGACCGCCGAGCCGCCACGGGCCGCGAATTCCCATTCCACTTCAGTGGGCAGGCGCACGAAGCCGATGCCGCCGTCCTCGGCCTTGCTGCCCCGGCCACTGACTGGCAGCAGGTCGCGGTGATGCTTCATCAACCAGGCGCTGTACACCGCCGCGAAGCGCTCGGCCTCGAAGCGCGACAACTTGACCTTGGGCAGGCGCCCGGCCGCTTCGGTGACCGGCTCGCAGGTCGGCGCCGCCTCGCCACTGGCTAGCGACTGGGCCTGGGCCATCACCTGCGCGTACTGCCGCGCGGTGACTTCGTATTTGCCGATGAAGTACATCATCGGCTTGAGCGGGCTGCCGGCCTCGACCTTGGGCAGGCTGCTGGCGATCCGTTTCTGCCAGTCGGACGACAGGTCCTTCACGCTGAACTGACCGTTGATGAAGTCGCGGCGATAGCCGGAGATGAACGACTGCTTGTAGCCCGCCTCGCCCTCGCTGAAGGGATAGCCCAGGTTGACCTCGCGGTCGTCGAGGCTGCCTTGGGCCAGTACGTAGACGTGGCGGAAGACGATTTCACCGCCGCACGGCAGCGGCAGGCTGACGTCGTCCGGCAGCGGCTTGGGGTTGTCGAGCTTGCTCAGGGCTGCGGGGTCGGGCGTGGCCGCAGCGGCGCTGGAGGAGGATTTGGGCTTGTCGTCGCCATCGGCGGGGGAGCAGGCGCCCAGCGCCATCGCGGCCACGACCAGGGACAGCACCTTCAGCAGCGCCGGGGCCGCTGCGGTTGATTTACACATCACGAATTCCTTGCGAAGCGTCGATCCGCGCCACTCGCCAGCCGCCCAGGGCAGCGGCGGCGGTGCTGGCCAAGAGCACGGCCAGCAGCGCGACGAGATAGTGCATGGGCAGCAGATGCGCGGCGTATTCACCCGGCACCTGCATGAACAAGCGGTTCAGGCCTTGCTCGGCCAGCAGGTACAACAGTGTTGCCAATAACACCGCCAGCAACCCGCTGTACAAGGCCTGCAACACCACGAACAGCAACAGCGCGGCGGTGCCCAGGCCCAGCAGGCGCAGCACCGCCAGTTCGCGCTGCTTGCGCTGCACCGCCGCCACCGCACCCGCCGCCGTGGCCGCTACGGCGCCGGCCACCGCCAGGCTGGCGATGATCCAGAACACCAGGTCCAGGTTGCGGCCCAGCGACTGCACCTGGGCGATCTGCGCGGCCTGGGTCGACACCAGCAGCTTGCGCTCGGCGAAGAAGCGCCGCAGCGGCTCCACATCGTCGAGCGTGCGGGCGTAGAGGCGAAACGCTGGATAGACCCGCGCCGCAGCCGCCACCGCGTCCGGCGCCTCGCCGCTCCAGCCCAACGCAGGCACCGCGCGGCCGTCGCGGTAGTCTTCGGCTGCCTCCAGCAACGCCAGCGAGGCAAACAGGCCGTCGCGCTCGAAGGCCGCCAGCGGCAGCACCGCACGCACATGCAACGGCGTCTGCCGCCACTGCACATCGCCGCCCTGCTGGCGATTGAAACTGCCCAGCAGACGATCGCCCGCCCGCGCGCCAAGCTTTTCTGCAGCGGTGAAGCTCAGCACCACATCGCGCAGATCGGCGGGGTCCGGTGCCACCGCGCCATCGAGCAGCGGATCGCCCGCTGCGGTGGGCAGCATCTCGACCGTCACCCCGCGCCCCTGCGCCGGCAGCAACAGCTCGGCGGTGGCAGCGATCTGCCGGGTGCGCGGGATGGCGAAGGCCACGTCGGAGCGCGCTGCCAGGCGCGCGATGAACTCGGCGCTAAAGCGCCCGCCGCCCAGCGCGATGATTTCGCGCACACCGGGGTCGCGTTGCAGGCGCTCGGTCAGGCTGCCGATCAGGCCGAACTTCAGACCGAACAGCACCAGCAGCGGCGCGATCACCGCCACCAACGCCAGCACCGCGCAGGCCGACAGCCGCGCGTCGGTGCGATAGTCCTGCCAGGCCAGCCTGGCGATCAGCAGCGGGCGCATCAGGCGGCCTGCTCCAGGGTGGTGGTGACGCCGCCATCGGCATCGCGGCGGCACTGCATGCGCAGCACCCGCAGCCCGGCGTTGCGCGCCAGCGTCTCGTCGTGGGTGGCGATCACGCAGGTCACCCGGTGCGCCTCGGCCTGGCGCAGCAGCAACTGCATCACCCGCTCGGCGTTGAGCGGATCGAGCGCCGCGGTCGGCTCGTCGGCCAGCAACAGCGTCGGTGCATGGACCAGGGCACGGGCACAGCTGACCCGCTGACGCTGGCCCAAGGAGAGATCTGCCGGCCGCTTGTCCAACTGATCGCTGACGTCCAGCGCCGCCGCCAGCCGCTCCACGCCACCGTCATCGGCCAGGCCGAGCAATTGGCGCGGCAGGCGAATGTTGCCGCGCACATCGAGAAACCCGAGCAGGCCGCCCGCTTGCAGCACATAGCCCAGATGGCGGCTGCGCAGCGCCGCCAGGCGATCGAGCTGGCGCGCCCGCCATAACCCGGCGATGTCCTGCGCAGCGCCGTCCAGTTCGAGACTGAAACGCTCGGCAGCGTCCGGCGCCAGCACCAGCGCCAGCAGATCGAGCAAGGTGCTCTTGCCGCAGCCGCTGGGGCCGACCAGCGCCACCTGCGCACCGGCCGCCAGATGCAGCTCGCCGATCTCCAGGCTGTAGCGCTGGGCACCCTGCCCGCGCGTTTTGCGCACCCCCTGCATGTTGATCATCACGGCAGCGTCGACAGTGGGACACGGTACAAGGCGTCGCCCGGCTCGGCCTTGCCGAAACGCACCCAGTTGGCCATGTCATTGTGGAAGGTTTCGTAGAGGCGAATCTTCGACTCCAGCTCGTCGATGAAGTCTTCCTGCTCGGCCACCGACAGCGACAGCCACAGGTCCTGGGTCATGCTCAACGACTTGCTGCGATACGGCAGGCCTTCGAGGTACTCGCCGAGCACGCCACCCTGGGCCAGGTTGGCGCCCTTGCTCAGTGCACTCGGGTCGCGGCTCATGTAGGCGCTGGCGCTGGCGATCTCGTTGAAGAAGTCGCCCGGCGAGCTGCGGGTCTTGCGCGCGGCATCGACGATCAGCTTGAGCGATTGCTGCAGGTCGTTGAGCTGCAGCTTGGTGAGCATCACGCACACTTGCAGGGTTGGCAGCGCCGGGTTGGTCAGGTCGCGGTCGGCGGTCCAGGCGCTGACCAGTTGCGGCGCCTGGCTGGCGCTACGCCGGCCGAGGAAGTCCATGTGCATGGCGTAGCCCACCGCCTGGGTCTTGGCCGCCAGGCTGGAGCCGGCGCCCAGCATCGGCACCGGCTGCGGCTGCTGGCTGCGGACCTGATGCACCAGGTCCGCAAAGGTCGAACCAATTTCCCGCACCCGTTCGCCGAAGGCATTCACCTCACCGCCCGGCACGCCTACGTAGAGATCGCCAATGCGCGGGTTGCTGTCGGCGGTGAGCACGCGGTACTGCTGCTCGGCCGAACCGTGGTTCTTGATTCCGGCGGGGGTGCGCAGGTGCAGCGCGTAGATCTTGATCTGCTTGCTCAACGCTGCCTGACGGACTTCGGCTTCGTTCATCTGCGTGCTGCTTTGCGGATCGCTCTTGCGCAGCGCGCCCGCATCGGTGACCAACAGCACGATGCGCCCGCCATAGCCGGACCAGTCCATGCCCTCGACCGCCTGCATCACGCCGGCAAACGCATCCTCGTTGAACGACTGGCTGGAGACGGTGGTGGCCTTGACCTGCGCGGCGGCCTTGAGGAACCGTGCCGGATCGCGGCCTTCGTCCAGGGTCACCAGGGTCTTGCTCAGGTATTCCAGCCCCGGCGTGCGCTTGATGCTGTTGCGAAAGCCCACCAGGCCGAAGCTGACGCTGTCCAGTTCGCCGCGGTCGGCCAACTGCGCCTGCAATTCGCTGACCACCTGGCGCACGCGGTCGATGTAGGGCTGCATCGACACCGAGGTGTCCACCACCAGCACGATGCCGGTACGGAAGTTGTTGTCGGCTGCGCCCGTGGCAGGCGTCTGGGACGCGTTGGTGGCCTCGCCGGACGCGCCCGCACCGGGATCGATCGAGGCGATGTTAAGCAACTGCGCAGGTTGTCCGTCGGCGTCGAAGCTCTCGCGGTAGTCGAAGATCGGCATCAGGTAGAACTGGTCTTGCGGCACGGCGTTGGCGGTAGGCTCCAGCGCCAGCACCTCGGGCGCCTGGGCCGGATCGTTCTGCGCCTGGAGCAATTGCGCACGGGCGCGGTTGCTGTCGTCGAGCAACTGCTGCACATCGTCGGGCTGACGCATGAACATCACCGGCGCGCGGCCGGAGCGTTCGGTGAACTTGAGCACCAGGCTCTGCTTCCAGTCACTGGTCTGCTCGGCGGCGAGCCAGCCTTCACGCTGCCCGTCGCTGGCAGCACCGACCTGCACCCAGGACTGACCGTCGACGTCCTTGCGCTGGTAGACGTAGAGCACCGAGAACGCCGGCAGCGGCTCGCCCGCCTGACCTCCAGGACTGTCGGCCAGACGCGCACCAGGCTTGGTCAGCACGCGTTGGAACAGCGTCTTCTTGCCGGGCATGAGCAGCGGACGCTGATCGTCCGTGGCGGCTGTCGTCAGAGGCGGCGGTGTCTGGGCGTGAGACGGTGTCTGCACCCCCGGCGGTTCGACGGCAGGCTCGTCACCGCCACTGAACAGCCAGTAGCCACCGGCAGCCAACCCCAGCGCCGCCGCGATGGCCACCGCAAGCAGGGCGACCGCAGGCTTTTTCTTCGCAGCCTTGGACGGCGCGGGCGCGGGCTGGGGCTGGAGAGGTGGCGGTTTGATCGGCTCTGGGCGCGCAGCGGCCTGGGGAATGTCGATGGAGACCGGGGTCAATCCGCCCAACGCCGGCGCCGGCACGGACACCGAGTCCGGCCCGATGCTCGCCACGGGCATGAACACCGTGCTGTCGCCCTCGGCGGGCAGACGGTCCAACGCCGCCAATAGCGCGTCGGCATCGGCGAAGCGTGCAGTAGGATCCTTGGCCAGCAAGCCGTGCAGGATGTCCTGATAACGGCCGTGCTCGATGGGCAGTTCCGGCAGTGGTTCGGTCAGGTGCGCCAGCGCCGTGGACAGCGCGTCGACACCGTTGTACGGCAGCTTGCCGACGAGGATTTCGTACAGCACCACGCCCAGCGCGTAGAGGTCGGCGCGCCCGTCGATCTCGAGCCCGCGCGCCTGCTCCGGGCTCATGTAGCTGGGCGTGCCGATGGCGAAGCCGGCCTGGGTGAACTGGGTGTGGTCATCCAGCGACTTGGCGATGCCGAAGTCCGACAGCACGGCAGTGCCGTCGGCGCGGAACAGGATGTTGGCCGGTTTCACATCGCGGTGCACCAGGCCCTGGGCATGGGCATAGCCCAGCGCCTGGGCCATCTGCCGCACGTAGACCAGCCCCTGCTCGGCGCTCAAACCCGCCGCGATGCGCTCCTTGAGCGTGCCGGCCGGCAGGTACTCCATGGCCATGTAGTACAGCTCGCCGACATTGCCGATGTCGTGGATGGTGGCGATGTTCGGATGCGCCAGGCGCGCCAGGGTGCGGCCTTCGCGCAGGAAGCGCTCGCAGAAGGTCGGATCGGCCGCCAGGCTGGCCGCCATCACCTTCAGCGCCACCTTGCGTTGCAGCGAACGCTGGGTGGCCAGGTAGACGCTGGCCATGGCGCCCTGGCCAATTTCGCCGTCGATGTCGAAACCGGGGATCTGCATGTCGATGTCGTTCTTCAATTGGCCTTCACCACCACGGCTGTGATGTTGTCGGGGGCGCCACGGGTCAAGCCGAGATGGACCAGCCCGCGCACCACCTGATAGGGGTCGGCGTGGTGCAGCACCTCGCCGATTTCGAGGTCTTCGGCGGTCTTGGTCAGGCCGTCGCTGCACAGCAGGTAGGTATCGCCGGGACGTACTTGCACCGAGAGACTCTGCAATTGGAGCTGATCCTCCACGCCGATGGCGCGGGTGACGATGTTGCCGCGTGGGTGCACGCGCGCCTCGGCTTCGCTGAGCAGGCCACTGTCCTGCAGCTCCTGGACGTAACTGTGGTCATGGCTGAGGCGCTCGATGCGTCCGTCGCGCAGGCGGTACAGACGGCTGTCGCCGGCCCACAGCGCGACGCCCTGATCGCCGCGCACGGCCAGTACCACCACCGTGCTGCCCATCATCGACACGCCCCGGCGATGGGTTTCCTCGCGGACCGCGCGGTTGACCCGCACCAGGGTGTCGCGCACGGCTTGGGCGCGCGCCTCGAGCGGCGCAGGCAGTGGCAACTGACGCAGGCTGTCGACGGTCAGGCTGGCCACGTAATCGCCCGCTGCATGACCGCCCATGCCGTCGGCCACAGCCCACAGGCCATCGGCCGCCAGGTCCAGGCAGGCGTCCTCGTTGATCTTGCGCACCATGCCAACGTGGCTGTAACTGGCGGCACTGTAATGCAGGGTCGTCATACCCCGCCTCCCTCGTCGCCCAACAGGAATGCGGCGAAGTGCTCGCTGCGCGGCAGACCTGGGTAACGCATCAGGCCCGGCGCGATGCGCTCCGAGCCGCGCCCCCACCACAGGCTCATGCCTTCGCAGGCGCACTCGGCCAGCGCGTGTGCGCGGCCCTCGGGGGTGGTCGCGGCCAAGCGTTGCAGGCCACCGACGCTGGGTACGGATGCCGCGCCCTGAATGCCCGTGCTGTCGGCGCCATAAGGCTGCACGGCGCGCTCGAACGCGTCGAACGGCGCCCCTTCCTCCAGCGTGTCCAACAGTGCCGTCTCGACCGCCTCGAACCAGGCATCGCTGCCGGCCACGATCGCCGCCAACGACGTCTGCGGTGCCAGCACCTGAGCGACGGTCAGCGGGAAGTAGCGCCCGACCCGGTCGATGCTGGGCATCACGACGCCAGTCACCGCTTGAGGCCCGCACACGCCGGGCGCCAAGGCAAAGCGCCACAATGGGCTGACCAGGTAGGCCTGTAGCCACTGTTCGCCCAACTGCCGCTGACTGGCTTGAATGCCAGCGGCCAGCCACTGATCCCAGGGCTGGATGAAGGTCTGCGGCAGGTCGCGGCTGACGAAATCGCCGCGACAGGCCATTTTCCCGTAGAAACCCACGTCGTTCACAAATGCTCCGGCAGGCTGAAACCGCTGACCACTCGGCTGCGGAACGGATTGAACGCGCTGCTGGCACGCAGCTCGTAGGACACGCTGGCGCCATCGACGCGCAGGCGTAGGTTGAAGCGCTCCGGCGAACTGCCGGCACTGAGATCGGACTGATCGAGCAAGCGGAACCACGCCCACGGCCCCTCCAGTGTCATCCCCGAGCGACCGCTGGCCGCCGGGGGCGAGATCGACAGGCGCACCACGCCGATACTGTTGGGGTTCGGCCACTGCAGCGACACCGGGCGACTCGGACCGTGGTCGTAGCTGACCTGCTGACCATCGAGGTCGAGCAGGAACTGAGTGATCGAGGCGTCCATCGCCACCGGCTTGAGCTCGAAACGCACCCCCGGTTGCAGGCCGCCGCTGGTGCGGAAGAAGGCATCGCGAATGGTCGCGGCGCGCTGGAAGGTGTTCAGCACGCCGCCACCGATACCCAGCTTCTGCGCGGCGCCCGGCTGCCAGCTCCAGGGCGACGTGGCCGTGTTGACGTAGGGTTGCAGGTACTTGCGGAAGTAGTTGTCCATCACCCCGCCCACACCGAAGAACTGGCCGAAGTCTTCCAGGGTGGCATCGCGTGGGCTGCCGGCGCTCAGGGGATAGCGCCCGCTGAGCGACTGACGGTAGACATTGACCACCTCGCTGGTCCAGGCGGCGTTGAGCTGATTGCGCACCCCGCCCATGACGATGGCATTGGTCGAGCCGACCACCGAACCGACCAGGTTCTGCACCAGCTTGGGCTGGCGCGCCGCGCCCAGCGACACGCGCTGCGAAGCCGCCTGCGCCTGGTTCTTGGCCTCGCCCAGCAAGGCATCGCCACTGGCGCCGACCATGGCGCTGACTTGCACGTACAGCGCGTTGAGGTCGGCCAGCAAGCCGTCGAGCGAACTCGGTTGGCCCTCGCCGCTGGCGACCAGTTCGGCCAGTTCAGCGAAGTGGGCCGTGACTGGGTCCACCTCGCGCGCCTGCGCCTCGGTGCCCGGAATCGGCGTGTCGCCCAGCAGGCCACCGAGGCGCTGGCGCAACTGATCAACCCCGGCCTGCTCCACCTTGGCTTGGGCCTGGTCGAGCACGGTCGGCTGTTGCAGGTCGGTTTCCTTGGCCACCGCCTGCAGCAGCTTCTTCAGCGGCGAGGTCGGCCCGGACAATACGCGCAGCACGTCGGCAGCCTGCCCGGCGCTGGTGATGGGTACGAAATCGAGATCGGCCAGCAGCGCATCCCACTGGCGGATGTAGTCCTGGTAATAGAGCTGGCGCACGTCGTCGGCCAGGCGCTTGGCATCGCTGGCCTCGCTCAGCTCGCGACCCAGCACCCAGCGCTCCTCGGCCAGGGTTTCGGCGTGGGCGACGCTGGCGGCGAGAAACGCTTTGCGGTAACCGTCGACGGTGAAGATGCCCGGCAGCGGATCGGTCAACGGTTTGCCGCTCTTGCGCTGGAACACCAGCGCCGCATCGCGACCGGCCGCGTCGCTGAGGCGAAAATCGCTGACACCGTTCGGCAGTTTCTGACGCTTGACTCGGTCATACACCCGTTGCGCCACCGGCAATTGCTGCAACTGACGGCGGGTGTCGTCGATCAGGCGCTGATCCAGTCGCGCATTGGGCGGGCGCTTGTCGAACAACGCCGAGAGGTGCTGCTCCAGTGCCTGACGTTGTTCCGGGGCCAGATCGCGCGGCAGGTGACGCTCCCAATCCAGGCTGATCCAGGCCTTGATGAAGTCGGCGTCGTAATGCTCGCTGTCGGCGAGCATGAGATAGGCCTTGAGGCCTTCGTAGAGGTAGTCCGATGGACCGCCGGCATACAACTGTTCCTCGATGCGGGTGACCAGGCGCGGGGCGAAGATGGCGATCAGCAGCTTGCGGTAGACGCTATCGGACTCGCTCTCGAGCATATCGCCCTGATACAGGCCCAGGCCCTCTGCCCAACTGGGCGGATCGTTGGCCAGGCGGCGCACGGCATTGAGCAACGGCAGCACCTCGATCACTTCGCGCTGCGCCGGGCTCAGTTCCTGGACGCTCTTGCCCAGCGGTTTGAGGCGGCTGTCGACTTCCGCGATGTACTGCTGGTTGGCGCGGTAGCTCAAGGTCCACAAGGTGCCGACCACCAGCACCAGCGCCACGCTCAAGGCCAGGGCACCGCGTGCGATCCATTTGCGTCGGCGCTCCACCTTGGGATCGCTGCCCACCAGCCCGCGTTCGGCGAAGGCCACGGCGGTGAACAGCTTCTCGATGAAATAGCTGCGCCCCGTGCCGGTCTGACGCGCCAGGTGCGCACGGTCCAGGCCCATGCTCTGCGCCATGCTGCCGATCAGGCGGTCGATCGGGCTGCCTTCCTGGGTGCCGCTGGTGAAGTACACCCCGCGCAGCAGCGCCCGCTCTTCGAAGGCATTGGGTTTGAACACGCCGTCGAGGAAGCTCTTGAGGTTGCCACGCAGCGCCGCAAACTGCTGGATGAAGCCATAGACCAGATCGCGCCGCGCCGGATCGCGTTCCTGCTGGAGGCGTTCGACCAACCGCTGGTTCAGACGCGTCTCCAGCAGGCCGAACTCTTGCTCGAACTGCGCCAGCGGCCCCTCGCCCTGCTGACCCTCATCCAGCGCGAAGGTCATGCCCCACACCTGAGCACGTTCTTCCTTGCTCAGGTTGTCGAAGAACTCCATGAACCCGGGCACCAGGTCGAGCTTGGTGAGCATCAGGTAGATGGGGAAGCGCACGCCGAGTTGGGTATACAGCTCCTGGATCCGCGTGCGAATCGCCGTGGCATGGGCGGCGCGTTCTGCATCGCTGCCCAGCAGCAGATCCGACAGGCTGATGGCGATGAAGGCGCCATCGATGGGACGCCGTGAGCGCTGCTGCTTGAGCAGGTCGAGAAAGCCCAGCCAGGCGGCTTTGTCGACCTGAGCATGGCTGTCCTGAGTGGTGTAGCGGCCAGCGGTGTCGAGCAGCACGGCCTGGTCGGTGAACCACCAGTCACAATTGCGCGTGCCGCCAACGCCGCGGATGGCGCCTTCGCCCAGTTGCGCGGCCAGCGGGAAGTGCAGACCGGAATTGATCAGCGCAGTGGTCTTGCCCGAGCCGGGCGGGCCGATGATCACGTACCAAGGCAGCTCATAGAGATTACGCCGCTCGTCGCCGCCCAGACGCGCCTTCTTCAGCAGCACCAGGGCTTCGTCCATGCGCTGGCGCAGGGTCGCCAGTTCTTCGGCAGTGGCCAGGCTGGTAGGGTCCGGCGCCGTCTCGGCAGCCAGGCTTTCCAGCACCTTGGCCGCCTGGCGGCGGGTCTGGACGATGCGCCAGGTGCGGTAGGCGACCCACACCGCGAACAGCAGGATGATCAGGATCCAGCGCGGCGCAGGCGGGGCCAGCACATCCAGCAGCGGACCCAGGAACCAGATGATCAGGCTCAGGGCGATCAGCCCCAGCACCGGGATCACCCAGCGGATGACGAAACTGAAAAACGCCTTCACTCGACGCCCTCCGCCAGAACTGTGATTTCCACCCGACGATTCTTCGCCCGGCCTTGCGCGGTGTCGTTCGACGCCAACGGCTCGGTGTCGCTCAGCCCCTGGGCGGTGAAACGCTCGGCCTGACCGGTGCGCGCCACCAGCAGCGACTTGACCTCTTCGGCACGGGCCTGGGACAGCGCCCAGTTCGAGGGGAAGCGGATCGTGGCGATGCGTTGGTTGTCGCTGTGCCCGGTCACGCGCACATTGCCCTTGACCTTGGAGACGGCCGCCGCAATGCGCTGCAGCAGGGGCTCGAAGTCGCCCTTGATGCTGGCGCTGGCCGACGCGAACAGTTCGTCACCGCGAATGGTCACCACCGAACGGTCGACCGCATCTTCGACTGAGACCCGGCCAGCCTTGATGTCATCGGCCAGGAAACCGGCCAGACGCGGGCGCTCGACGGGCTTGGGCTGCACCACGGGACGGTCCATGGCCTGCACCGGAATTTCCCCCAGCGCGTGAATGCCACGGAACACCGGCTCGGCGTCGGAGGCGAGCTTCATGCGCAGGCCGAACAACAACAGCAACAGCAACGCCAGGGCCACGGCCAGGCCGACCCATGGCGGGATGAACTGCGCCAGGCGGTCGCGGCTGACCGAGACGCCGCGCCAATGCGGCGACAGTTCGCGCTCGATCTCGCCACGGGCGCCGCGGATGGCTGCGGCGGTGCGTTCGCGCAGCGCTTCGAGCTGCGCGCGGCCCCCGTTCATGACCCGATAGCGGCCTTCGAAACCCAGGCTGGTGCACAGGTACAGCAGCTCCAGCAGGTTCAAGCGCTCACGCGGGCTCTGCAGGCAATGCTCGAGCAACTGGAAGGTCTTCTCCCCGCCCCAGGCCTCGTTGTGCACGGTGATCAGCAGGCTTTGCTTGCCCCAGTCGCTACTGCTGCCCCACGGGGTGCTCAGCACCGCCTCGTCGAGGGCGGTGCACAGGGCGTAGCGTGCCAGCAGCACTTCGTTACGCGGCACACCGGCGGCGTCGGCACGCTCCTCGAACTGACGCAGGTAGGCCAGCAATTGTGCGCGCAGGCTGGCCGGGGCGGGATGGGCGATGGTGTTGCGCAGGCGTGTGAGCAAGGCCAGCAGCGGCCCGGCTGCCTGCTCCAGTGGATTGAGCCCGGCGCCCTGCCCAGGCGCCAGCGGCTCGGCCGGCACGCTCAGAGGCGGCGGTGCGGGCTGCGCCGGTGTCGAGGGCTGCGGACCACGGCCACCGGGGCGCGGCATGAATTGGGTCCGGTCATTGCCTTGAGGATCGTCGTGCTGCATCGCGGCTTATCCTCGAATGGCCCAGAACGCCAGGCTCAACCCAGGGAACTCGCCAGCGACGTAGAAGGCGAAGCCACCGGAATGCTGCAACTGTTTCCAGTGCTCGCTGCCACGGTCGAGCTCAAAGTAAGTGGAACCGGCATGGAACGGGATCTGCCTGGGCGCCACCGGCAACGGCAACAGGCCGATGCCAGGCAATTGCAGGTTGACCAAGTCGCGGATGTGTTCCACCGAGCCGATCTTGCTCTGCTGGCCGAACCGACTGCGCAGGGTTTCGCTGGGCACATCGGCGCGCACCACCAGGATGAAGCTGGCGCTGTCCAGCAGGCTGCGGTCGGCCAGCATGCCCACGTGCACGCCATAGGCTTTCTCGACGATCGGAATGGCCACCGCCTTGCTGTCGATCAGCATCGACAGGGCTTGGCGCAGGGAGACCATCAGCGGCTGGAACGTCGCCGCCAGATCATCGTGCTGATACGCCGGGAAGCTCTCCGGACGCCGGCCGTCCTGGGTGAAGGTGGCGAACTCGCCGGCAAGGGCGACCAGTTCGCTGAACAGCCGCTCCGGGTGCAGCGGGCTGAGCTGGCCCAGGTGCTCGACCAGCGGCTGCGCCCGGTTGACCAGTTGCAGCAGCATGAAGTCGGCGATTTCCGAGGCGCCGCCGTTGGCAGAAGCCACCACGCGCCCGGCCAGCGCTTCGCCGCGTTGATGCAGCAGGCCCAGCAGTTCGCTGCGGAAATTCGCCAACGTATCGCTCACCGCCACGTCCAGCACGGGCGGGATGTAGCTGTCATCGAGCATCAGCGCGCGGTCGGCGCGCTTCTCACGGATACGCAGCACGCCCAGCGCCGCGTAGTCGCCCAAGCCCTCGCGTTCGGACAACAGACGCAGGGCGCGACTGCCCAGGGCCAACGGCGCGCGGTTCTCGAACGGCGCATTGTCGTCGCGCACTTCGCTGACCCGGGCGACGTAACGCGCGCCGTCCAGCGGTTCACCTTCATCGACGGTGTCACGGGCGCCGGCGCGCTTGAGCGGCAGGCCCAGATAGATCACCGCATCGCGCAGGTCTTCGGGAATTTCCAACGGCGGCGGTGGCAGGTCGTCACGCGGGATGTCGAACGGCGTACCGTCCGGCAACAGGCCACGGGCGCTGATGATCGCCAGCTTGCCCTGGGCCAGCAGGCCCTGGTCGATCAGCAACTCGGAGAAGCCCCAGGCGGCCGTGGACAGCGGGCGACTGCGGGCATCGATGAACGTCTCCAGGTAGCGGTCGTGCTGCTGGAAGTGCTGGGTCGTGATGAACATGCCTTCCGACCAGACCACGCGATTGTTCCAGGACATGGGTTCTCCGTTTGCCTAGCGGGCAGGGACAGGTTGTGGTGTGGCCACGGCGCTGCGCACGGCGCGCACATCGAGGCTGATCTGGTAGTCGTGTGGCGGCACCGGCAGCACGCTGCGCCATTGCGCCCGATCGACCTCGCGGTAGCCGACGACCAGGCCGACCAGGCGCGTGGCCGGGTTCAGCGGACGGTCGAGTTGCAACTGCCGGCCGGGCTGCAGCAGCACCTCGTCCTGATCGACGAGGTCGGCCCCCAACGTGGCCTGAGCGCGCTCGGCCAGGGCGAAATAGTCAGCGCGCTCGAACGCGGCGGCGTTCTTCAGCTCGTAGACCCGCACCCGTACCGGCGCGGGCGTGCCGTCGGCGCCCGGATTGAGGCCAGCGGCGGCGCTGAAGTACAGGCTGACGCCGGGCGCCTCGTGGTCAGCCGACGCGGGTGCGGGCGCGTCTTTGCTGCAGGCACCGAGCAGCACCAGGGCCAGGGCCGCGATCAGTCGTGTTGCATTCATGTTCGTCCTCATGACGTCCTGTAACTCTTCCTGTCCTGAAGCACGGCCTCAGGAACGTTGCATTCTTGCGGTATGGGCTTCGTAGGCGCGGCTGAACTCGCGGCCGAACAAGTCCTGGAAATCGTCCTGCGCTTCGCGGGAAATCTGCCCGTAGAGCTGGGTGAACTGCTGCCACAGATGGGCCTGGCGCGAGCCACCGAACAGCTTGGCCAGGCCTGCCGCAGGCGCCAGCCGCGCTTCCAGTTGCCCGGGCTCGAAGCGGGTCAGCAGGTGCTTGATGGCGGCTTCGACGCCGGCCATCACTGCCAGTTGGTGGGCACGCAAATCATCGAAACTGTCGCGCACGGCCTGGTCGGCCGGCATGAACGCCTGACTGCCCTGGCGCAGCAACAGCAGCAAGGCCTCATCGGCATTGGGGGCGAACTTGAGCGGGTTGTTCTGCACCGGGGCGATGGTGGTCTGCTGCATGCGGAACTCGCCCTTGAGGCTGCTGCGCGCGCGCAGGACATCGATCAGCCCTTCGACCATCAAGCGGTAACTGCGCCCGACGGCCTCCATCTGCGCAGCCGCATCCTCGGCGTCGAAACGCAGGTGGTCGATCCCGGCACCGCGCAGGAATGCCTGTAGAAGACCCTGGTCAGCGGCAGGCGGGGCGGGCGGCGCTGCCGCGACGGGCGTTGAGGGCGGCGGCTGAGGCGTCTGCGGCGGGGCGATCGGCGGCGCAGGCTCAGCCGCCAACGGGCTTTCGAAAGCCGGCATGGGCGGGATGTCTGGCGCGGCAGCGGGCGCAGGCGCAGGCGCGGGACTGTCGTCGAAGGGGTTCCAGTCCGCTGGAATGGCCCCGATACCAGGCGCTGCAGGAGGCGGCGGCGCAGGAGCGGGCGCAACGGGCGCAGGTGGCCGGAAATCGTGTTGTTGGGCCGGTACGTGGTCGGGCTGGCTGGCCGGAGGCACGCTCGATGCACCCAGGAAATCGAACAAATCTGGCAGGGTGTCGTGGCTGGACGCCCCCTGCAGCAACGCCGCAGAGGCCGGAGCGATGGGCAAGCTCGACGCTGCGACCTGATTGGCCATCAGCGCCTCGAAGCTCTGAGCGCCTGGCTGACGACTCTCGTCGACGGAAAAGCCCGAATCGATACGCGCCTGGATCTCGTAATCGCCGATCCGGATGAGTTCTCCGTCCATCAACGGTTCACTGTTTCCACGGCGAAGACGCACGCCGGCCTGAACCAACTCGATACCGTTGGTACTGCTATCCGTTATGTAGTAACGCCCTTCACGGAATTGGACTACACAATGACTTGAAGATACCAACCGCTCAGGATCAGGTAATACCCAGTCATTGTTAGGACTTCTTCCTATGCTGACGGCACCATTTTCCACCGTGATCTCCGAGCATTGCCCTGGGGTGATCTTGTGGTAACTAGTGATAGTTAGGCAAAGTGCCATCACGCCTCCTGCATAGACTATAAACCTTGATTCCATTCAAATGGATGGACTGCTTTGCGCTACAGGACCAGACCTTGAAATCCATGTAATTTCAAAGGAGATGCGCTATTTATCGCTACAGAACCTGACAATCTAACTCACTCAAGCTGCACTTTGATGTCAGTTTCAGCGGCCGGCTGAAATTCTGCTGAAACGATCACACTCGGGTTTTCAGCGCGCTAGCTTACCTTGACAGCATTTTGGAAATAAACCATAAATGCGCAACTTTGAGCTGCAGCCGCTGATATCGGTTCAATATCAACCCTTAAAGTTCACCAGCGTTTTGTGCGCTGGTTCACACTTTTAAATTTTGACCCTGCGCCATTTGCAGAGCCCCGCCACGGGCCGATATGGAGATCGATATCTGGTGAACTCCCAGGCACTGCTAGCCGCTGTTTCAGATGACTTCCCTTGTGGCGAAGACCTGGAATACGACGCCGACTTCCTGCAACTCGAACGCGATGCCCAAGGGCGTCCGGAACGGGTCATGGGCGATGCGGTACAGCCGGCCGAACCGCCTCAGTGGCGCACCCTCGAACAGTCCTGTATCTCCCTGCTGCAACGCAGCAAAGACCTGCGCATTACCCACTTCCTGGTTCAGTCCAACCTTGCCCTGCACGGTTTCGTCGGCCTGGCCGACGGCCTGGAACTGATCCGCGATCTGCTGGGCGAGTACTGGCTGCACCTGCACCCGCAACTCGATGCCTCGGACGACAACGACCCGACCGTGCGCGTCAACGCCTTGGCCGGCCTCACCTGCGAAGCCAACATCGCCTTGCTGCGCGAAGCCGTCCTGGCACGCTCGCGCGCGTTCGGCCCGGTGACCCTGCGTGCCGGCCTGCACGCCGCTGGCCTGCAGCACTTCGCCAGCGAAGACCTCAGCATCGAAGCCTTGGCCGCCGCACTGCGCGATGCCGACGCCGAAGAGCTCGAACAGACGCGCCAGGCACTGACCCGAGCGCGCGAAGCCTGCGAAGCCATCGAACGACGGGTGAGCGACCACGTGGGATCCGCTTCGGGCGTCGACCTGAGCGCGCTCAAGCAGCCGCTGCGCCTGGCCTCGCAAGTGCTCGCCGACTACGCACCCGGTGGCTCGCCATCGGCCACGGTACCCGACACGCCTGCGCATGAACCGCTCGACAACGACCAGACACCATCGACCAGCGCCGCTACACCGAGCGCCCGCCCGCCAGCGCGGCCCGGCGAAGTGAGCAGCCGCGACGATGTCCGCCAGAGCCTCGACCGGCTGCTGCAGTACTACGCCCGCCACGAGCCTTCGAGCCCACTGCCCGTGCTGCTGCGCCGGGCCAAGCACCTGGTCGATGCCGATTTCGCGACCATCGTGCGCGACCTGATTCCCGATGGCCTGTCGCAGTTCGAGAACCTGCGCGGGCCCCAGGACGACTGATACCACCGACAGCCGCAACGAACGACAGCGCCCCCAGCGGCGACCAGGAGGAACCACGTGGCCAAAGACAGCTCCCAGAAATTCATCGCGCGTAACCGCGCGCCGCGCGTGCAGATCGAATACGACGTCGAACTGTACGGCGCCGAGAAGAAGGTCCAGCTCCCCTTCGTCATGGGCGTGCTGGCCGATCTGGCCGGCAAGCCGGAAGAACCGCTGCCGGCGGTGGCCGACCGCAAGTTTCTGGAGGTCGATGTGGACAACTTCGACTCGCGGCTCAAGGCGATGAAGCCTCGCGTGGCGTTCAACGTCCCCAACGAACTCACCGGCGACGGCAACCTGAGCCTGGACATCACCTTCGAGAGCATGGACGACTTCAGCCCGGCCGCCGTCGCGCGCAAGGTCGATGCCCTCAACCAATTGCTCGAGGCACGTACCCAGTTGGCCAACCTGCTGACCTACATGGACGGCAAGACTGGCGCCGAGGACATCATCCTCAAGGCCATCAAGGACCCTGCCCTGCTGCAGGCCCTGGCCAGTGCCCCGAAACCTGCCGACAACGAGCCGAGCGCCTGAGGAGCCCGCCATGACCGACACATTGCGCGACAACCAGGCCGCCGAGGCCAGCACCGAGCAGACCAGCGAGTTCGCCAACCTGCTGCTGCAGGAATTCAAACCCAAGACCGAACGCGCCAAGGAGGCGGTGCAAAGCGCCGTACGCACCCTGGCCGAGCAGGCCCTGGCGCAGACCAACCTGATCTCCGACGACGCCATCGGCTCGATCGAGCAGATCATCGCCGCCATCGACGCCAAGCTCACTGCCCAGGTCAACCAGATCATTCACCATGACGACTTCCAGAAGCTGGAAAGCGCCTGGCGCGGTCTGCACTACCTGGTCACCAACACCGAGAGCGACGAGCAACTGAAGATCCGTGTGCTCAACGTGTCCAAGACCGACCTGCACAAGACCCTGAAGAAGTTCAAGGGCACCGCCTGGGACCAGAGCCCGGTGTTCAAGAAGCTCTACGAAGAGGAATACGGTCAGTTCGGCGGCGAGCCCTACGGCTGCCTGGTGGGCGACTACTATTTCGACCAGTCGCCGCCCGACGTCGAGCTGCTCGGCGAGCTGTCCAAGGTCTGCGCCTCGATGCATGCGCCGTTCATCGCTGCCGCCTCACCGACGGTCATGGGCATGGGCTCATGGCAGGAGCTGTCCAACCCGCGTGACCTGACCAAGATCTTCACCACCCCGGAATATGCCGGCTGGCGCTCGCTGCGCGAATCGGAAGACTCGCGCTACATCGGCCTGACCATGCCACGCTTCCTGGCACGTCTGCCCTACGGCGCCAAGACCGACCCGGTCGAAGCCTTCGCCTTCGAGGAAGACACCGACGGCGCCGACAGCAGCAAATACACCTGGGCCAACGCGGCCTATGCCATGGCAGTGAACATCAACCGCTCGTTCAAGCACTACGGCTGGTGCTCGCGCATCCGCGGCGTGGAATCGGGCGGTGAAGTGCAGGGCCTGCCGGCGCACACCTTCCCCACCGACGACGGTGGCGTGGACATGAAGTGCCCGACCGAGATCGCCATTTCCGACCGCCGCGAAGCGGAACTGGCGAAGAACGGCTTCATGCCGCTGCTGCACAAGAAGAACACCGACTTTGCCGCCTTCATCGGCGCCCAGTCGCTGCAGAAGCCGGCCGAATACGACGACCCGGACGCCACCGCCAACGCCAACCTGGCCGCGCGCCTGCCGTACCTGTTCGCCACCTGCCGCTTCGCCCATTACCTGAAGTGCATCGTTCGCGACAAGATCGGCTCGTTCAAGGAAAAGGACGAGATGCAGCGCTGGCTGCAGGACTGGATCCTGAACTACGTCGACGGCGATCCCGCGCACTCCAGCGAAACCACCAAGGCCCAGCACCCGCTGGCCGCCGCTGAAGTGGTGGTGGAGGAAATCGAAGGCAACCCTGGCTACTACAACTCGCGCTTCTACCTGCGCCCGCACTATCAGCTCGAGGGGCTGACCGTGTCGCTGCGCCTGGTCTCGAAGCTGCCGTCGGCCAAAGGGGCCTGATCGACGCTTGACCTTCCGGGGAGTGGTTTCCCTCTCGATCGAGCCGGGAAGCCTTGCCAACCTGCGGACCTTGTCCGGCAGGTGAAGCAGCGCCCCCGGAACTGTACGACCTCACGACGAACGCCAACCGACGCGATATATCGAGGACATCATGGCTGTAGACATTTTCATCAAGATCGGCGACATCAAGGGCGAGTCCGCAGACAAGGCCCACAAGGAAGAAATCGACGTGCTGAACTGGAGCTGGGGCATGTCCCAGTCCGGCAACATGCACATGGGCAGCGGCGGCGGTGCCGGCAAGGTCAACATCCAGGACCTGTCGATCACCAAGTACGTCGACAAGTCCAGCCCGAACCTGATGGCCCACTGCTCCAGCGGCAAGCACATCGACAAGGTCAAGCTGACCGTGCGCAAGGCTGGTGGCGAGAGCCAGGTCGAGTATCTGATCAT
Organism: Pseudomonas sp. SC11; assembly: GCF_047039205.1. Lineage (NCBI taxonomy): Bacteria > Pseudomonadati > Pseudomonadota > Gammaproteobacteria > Pseudomonadales > Pseudomonadaceae > Pseudomonas > Pseudomonas sp. SC11. The sequence goes on from NZ_CP178183.1 coordinate 5,168,868, forward strand.
CAACCTGGAAGAAGTCATCATCAGCTCGCTGAGCACCGGCGGCTCGGGCAGCGATGACCGCCTGACCGAGAACGTCACCTTGAACTTCGCCAAGGTCACCGTGGACTATCAGCCACAGAAAGCCGACGGCACCAAGGACGGCGGCGCCATCAAGTACGGTTGGAACGTGCGCCAGAACGTCAAGATCTGATCGCGCAGCGATGTGCTTCGCGGGTGAGCCCGCTCCCACAGGGCTGGCACACAGCCCTTCTTGTGGCAGGGGTTCATCCGCGAATGGATACGACAACCTTTCGACGTTTGAAGGAATCAGAACGTGGTAGCCGACATCGCCGCCCGCGACCGCCTGCAACCCTCGCTGCTCGATCGTCTGACCGACGATGATCCCGGCAACCCGCAGGAAGCTCCGGACAAACGCGTACTGTCGCTGCAACAGCTCAAGGCCTCGGTCCTGCGCGACTTGGCCTGGCTACTGAATACCACCTCGTTGCTCGACAGCGACGACACCCTGAATACCCCGGCCGGCACCTCGGTGATCAACTACGGACTGCCTGCGTTGGCCGGCAACTGCGCCACCAACATCGACCTGCTGGCGCTCGAACGCATCATTCATCAGGCCATCGCCACCTATGAGCCGCGTATCCTGGCCCACACGCTGCGGGTTCGAGCACTCACCGCGCCGGCTGAAATGAACGCCAACGCCTTGAGCTTCGAGATCGAGGGCGATCTCTGGGCTCAGCCTGCGGCCCTGCCGCTGCTGTTGCAGACCGACCTGGACCTGGAGTCCGGGCAGGTGCGCGTGACCACGGCCGATCGTCGGAGACGCGCATGAATCCGCGCCTGCTCGAACTGTACAACCAGGAACTGCGCCACATCCGCGAGAGTGCTGCTGAGTTCTCCCGTGAATATCCCAAGATCGCCGGGCGCCTGACGCTCTCCGGCATCGAATGCGCCGACCCTTATGTCGAGCGGCTGCTCGAAGGCTTCGCCTACCTGACCGCACGGGTGCAGTTCAAACTCGACGCCGAGTATCCGACCTTCACCCACAACCTGCTGGAAATCGCCTACCCGCACTACCTGGCACCGACCCCGTCGATGACCATCGTGCAGTTGCAGACCGACCCCGACGAGGGCTCGCTCAGTGCCGGTTTCCCGCTGCCGCGCGGCAGCGCATTACGCGCCAACCTGGGCCGCGATTCGCAAACCCCCTGCGAATTCCGCAGCACGCAAGAGGTGACCTTGTGGCCGCTGCAGGTGACGCGCGCAGAGTACTTCGGCAACCCAGGCGCCGTACTCGGCCACCTCGCTGCCAGCGAGCCCAAGGCCCGCGCGGCCTTGCGCCTGACCCTGCGCAGCGGCGCCGAGATTCCATTCTCCAGCCTGCCACTCAAGCACTTGCCGTTGTACCTCAATGGTGCCGACGAGATGCCCTACCGCCTGTACGAGCAGTTGCTCGGCAGTGCCTGCGCGGTGTTCGCCCGCCAGCCCGGCGCCGACTGGGTCGAGCGCATCCCGCTGGAACAGGCGCTGCGCCCGTGCGGCTTCGACGACCATGAGGCCGCCCTGCCGGTGGTGCCGCAAGCCTTCCAGGGCTACCGCCTGCTGCAGGAGTATTTCGCCCTGCCGCAACGGTTCCTGTTCGTCGACTTCGCCGGGCTCGAGCGCGCAGTCAAGCGCTGCAACGGCCAGGAGCTGGAGCTGCTGGTCCTGTTCGAGCGTTTCGATTCGACCTTGGAAAACAGTGTTGGCGCCGAGCGCCTGGTGCCCTTCTGCACCCCGGCGATCAACTTGTTTCCACGCCGCACCGACCGTATCCACCTGACCGACAAGGTCAACGAACACCATGTGATCGCCGACCGTACCCGGCCCACCGACTTCGAAATCCACTCACTGCAGGCCGTCACCGGTCACGGCACCGGCTCGGACCAGTCGTTCCTGCCGTTCTATGCGGTGCGCGACCCATCGCGCTACGGTCGCGACCAGGCCTACTACATCCTGCGCCGCGAACAGCGCGTGCTGTCCAGCGAGCAGCGGCGTACCGGCACGCGCTCGAGCTACCTGGGCAGCGAGACCTTCATCAGCCTGGTCGACGGCCAGCAGGCGCCCTACCGCCACGACCTGCGCCAGTTGGGCATCAGCGCGCTGTGCAGCAACCGCGACCTGCCACTGTTCATGACCGTGGGCGACGGCCGTAGTGACTTCAGCCTGGCCGACAGCGCGCCGGTTTCGGCGGTGCGCTGCCTGGCCGGTCCCAGCCGGCCCAAGGCCAGCCACGCCCATGACAACCGCGCCTGGCGCCTGATCAGTCAACTGTCGCTGAACTACCTGTCGCTGACCGAACAGGGCCAGGGCGCGGCAGCGTTGCGCGAACTGTTGCGCCTGTACGGCGACAGCCAGGACAGCGCCTTGCACCTGCAAATCGAAGGTCTGCGCGAAGTCAGCGCCAAGCCTTGCACCCGGCGCCTGCCGATGCCGGGGCCGATCGTGTTCGGTCGAGGCCTGGAAATCACTCTGGAATTCGACGAGAACGCCTTCCGTGGCACGGGGGTGTTCCTGCTCGGTGCGGTCTTCGAACGCTTCCTGACCCGCTACGTCTCCATCAACAGCTTCACCGAAACCGTACTGCGCACCACTGAGCGCGGCGAGATCATGCGATGGAAAGCCAAGCCCGGACGCAGGCCGACCCTGTGAACATTCTCCAGGACATGCAGGCCGAGCCCTGGGCCTTCGACTTCTTCCAGGCGTTACGCCGTCTGGAAGCCGAACACCCGGAGTTGCCGCGTTTCGGCCACGCCCAGCGCCTGGCCGACGAGCCCGTGCGCCTGGGTCAGCACCTCGATTGCAGCTTCGCCCCGGCGACCCTGGCCTCGGTGACCCACAGCGACACCGGCCCGGCACGTCTGGAGCAGTTCTTCTTCGGCCTTGGCGGTCCCAACGGCCCGCTACCGCTGCACCTGACCGAATACCTGCGCGAGCGCCAGCGCAATCACGCCGACCACACCAGCAAGCGCTTCCTCGACATCTTCCATCATCGTTTGCTGACCCTGTTCTATCGGGCCTGGGCCGAGGCACGGCCGACCGTCAGCCACGACCGTCCCGGCGACGACTACTGGGCCGCGCGCCTGGCGGCCCTGAGCGGCCGCGGACAACCCGAACTGCAAGACCAGGGCACCCTGCCGCACACGGCCAAACTGCACTACTCCGGTCACCTCGCCGCGCAGACGCGTTATCCCGACGGGCTATGCAGCATCCTGTCGAGCTACTTCGGCGTCCCGGTGCGCATCGAAGAGTATGTCGGCCAATGGCTGGAGCTGCCCGAGCGTAGCCGTCTGGGCGTGCAAGCCAACCGGCTCGGCGTGGACTTGTGCCTGGGCCGTCACGTGTGGGACCGCCAGCACAAGTTTCGCCTGTGCATCGGTCCGCTGAGCCTGGAGCAGTACCACGCCCTGCTCCCCGGTGGCCAAGCCTTCGTCGAACTGGCGGCTTGGGTCGCCGAATACCAGGGCCACGAACTGGACTGGGAGCTGAACTTGATCCTGGACCGCGACCAGGTGCCTGCACTGCAACTCGACGCCCGCCGGCGGCTGGGTTTCGACACCTGGCTGGGGCAACCCGAACACGATGCCAACGACCTCAAGCTGGCCCGCTACTACGCCGAGCAGCCGGTTCAATCCCCCCGTACAAGGAGTCCGCAACATGGGTGAAATCAGTCGCGCCGCGCTGTTCGGCAAACTCAACAGCGTGGCCTACAAAGCCATCGAAGCCGCCACGGTGTTCTGCAAGCTGCGCGGCAACCCCTATGTGGAACTGGTGCATTGGTTGCACCAGTTGTTGCAGTTGCAGGACAGCGACCTGCACCGCATCGTGCGCCAGTTCAACGTCGAGCCGGCGCGCCTGGCCCGGGATCTCACCGATGCCCTGGACCGCCTGCCGCGCGGCTCCACCTCGATCACCGACCTGTCTTCGCAAGTGGAAGAAGCGGTCGAGCGTGGCTGGGTGTACGGCAGCCTGATGTTCGGCCAGAGCCAGGTGCGAACCGGCTATCTGCTGGTCGGCATTCTCAAGACGCCGAGCTTGCGCAACGCCCTGCTGGGGCTGTCGAGCGAGTTCGCCAAACTCAAGATCGAGGCCCTGAGCGAGCGCTTCGACGAATACGTCGGCGACTCTCCCGAGAACGACCTGGGCGCCAGCGACGGCTTCAACGCCGCGGTGCCAGGCGAGGCCAGTGGCGCTGTCGCCCCCGCCGCGATGGGCAAGCAGGAGGCGCTCAAGCGCTTCACCGTCGACCTCACCGAGCAGGCGCGCAGTGGCAAGCTCGATCCAATCGTCGGACGCGACGAGGAAATCCGCCAACTGGTCGATATCCTCATGCGCCGCCGTCAGAACAACCCGATCCTCACCGGCGAAGCCGGAGTGGGCAAAACCGCCGTGGTCGAAGGCTTCGCCCTGCGCATCGTCGCCGGCGACGTGCCGCCGGCGCTCAAGGACGTCGAATTGCGCAGCCTGGACGTCGGCCTGCTACAGGCCGGCGCCAGCATGAAGGGCGAGTTCGAGCAGCGCCTGCGCCAGGTCATCGAAGACGTCCAGGCCTCGCCCAAGCCGATCATCCTGTTCATCGACGAAGCCCATACGCTGGTCGGCGCCGGCGGCGCAGCCGGCACCGGGGATGCCGCCAACCTGCTCAAACCGGCCCTGGCCCGCGGCAGCCTGCGCACCGTGGCCGCCACCACCTGGGCCGAGTACAAGAAGCACATCGAAAAAGACCCGGCACTCACCCGGCGCTTCCAGGTGGTGCAGGTCGATGAGCCGAGCGAGCCCAAGGCCTTGCTGATGATGCGCGGGGTGGCCTCGACCATGGAGAAACACCATCAGGTGCAGATCCTCGACGAAGCGCTGGAAGCGGCCGTCAAGCTGTCGCACCGCTACATCCCCGCGCGGCAATTGCCGGACAAATCCGTGAGCCTGCTCGATACCGCCTGCGCACGCGTTGCCATCAGCCTGCACGCCGTGCCCGCCGAAGTGGACGACAGCCGCCGGCGCATCGAAGCGCTGGAAGTCGAGTTGCAGATCATCGCCCGCGAGGCAGCCATCGGCGTGAACACCACCCAGCGTCAGGCCTCGGCCGAGCGCCTTCTGGCCGAAGAGCGCGAGCGCCTGCACACCCTGGAAAGCCGTTGGAGCGACGAAAAGGCGCTGGTCGACGAGTTGCTGGCCACCCGCGCACGGCTGCGTGAGCAGGTCGGTGTCGTCGACCAGGACGTGGACGCGCAGGGCAGCCATGAACTGCGTGAGCAACTGATCGACCTGCAACAGCGCCTGAGCGTCTTGCAGGGCGAAAGCCCATTGATCCTGCCCACCGTCGACTATCAAGCCGTGGCTTCGGTGGTCGCCGATTGGACCGGCATTCCGGTCGGGCGCATGGCGCGCAATGAGATCGAGACGGTCCTCAACCTCGACAGCCACCTGGCCAAGCGCATCATCGGCCAGGACCACGCCTTGAAGATGATCGCCAAGCGCATCCAGACCTCTCGCGCCGGGCTGGATAACCCGAACAAGCCCATCGGTGTGTTCATGCTGGCCGGCACCTCGGGCGTGGGCAAGACCGAGACGGCGCTGGCCTTGGCCGAGGCCCTGTACGGCGGCGAGCAGAACCTGATCACCATCAACATGAGCGAGTTCCAGGAGGCGCATACCGTCTCCACCCTCAAGGGCGCGCCACCCGGCTATGTCGGCTACGGCGAAGGCGGAGTGCTGACCGAGGCCGTGCGTCGCCGGCCGTACAGCGTGGTGCTGCTCGACGAAGTGGAGAAGGCTCACCCCGACGTGCACGAAATCTTCTTCCAGGTGTTCGACAAGGGCGTCATGGAAGACGGCGAAGGGCGGCAGATCGATTTTCGCAACACGCTGATCCTGCTCACCACCAACGCCGGCACCGAGCTGATCGCCGACATTTGCCAAGATCCACAGACCCTGCCGGAGCCCGACGCGGTGGCCACCCTGCTGCGCAAGCCGCTGCTGGAGATCTTCCCGCCCGCCCTGCTCGGCCGCCTGGTGACCATCCCCTACTATCCGCTCAGCGATGCCATGCTCCAGGCCATCACCCGCCTGCAACTGGAGCGTATCCGCAAGCGCGTGGAGGCTACGCACAAGGTCGGCTTCGCCTACGACGACGCGGTCGTGGAACTGATCGTCTCGCGCTGCACCGAAACCGAGAGCGGCGGGCGGATGATCGACGCCATCCTCACCAACGGCCTGTTGCCGGACATGAGCCGCGAGTTCCTCACCCGCATGCTCGAAGGCAAGCCGCTGGCCAGCGTGCGCATCACGGCTCAGGACAACGAACTGCACTATGACTTCAGCGCGGCCGATTGAGCGCCGCACTCACGGGATCCTCCATGCTGTTCACGCAAACGACGCGCCTGGCGCAGATCAACAGCCCCTTGGGGCCGGACGTGCTGATTCTCAGCGAGCTGGGCGGCAGCGAAGAGTTGGGCCGGCTGTTCGAGTTCGAGCTGAGCCTGACCAGCCAGAACCCAGCAGTCGATCTCAACCTGCTGCTCGGCGCGCCCTTGAGCGTTTCCGTGCAGACCCACGGCCTGAGCCAACGGCACTTCCATGGCATCGTTGCACGCTGTAGCCAGTCCGTCGCCCGTGGCCAATTCGCCAGCTATCGGGTCACGTTGCGGCCCTGGCTGTGGCTGCTGACGCGCACCAGCGACTGCCGGATTTTCCAGAAGATGACGGTGCCGCAGATCATCCAGCAGGTGTTCCGCGACCTGGGGTTCTCGGACTTCGAGGACCGTTTGAGCCGCAGCTACCCCGAGCGCGAGTATTGCGTGCAGTACTGCGAGACCAGCTTCGATTTCGTCAGTCGCTTGATGGAAGATGAGGGCATCTACTACTACTTCCGCCATGAAAAAGCCCGTCACGTCCTGGTGCTGGCCGACGCGTTCATCGCCCACCACAAAGCACCCGGTTATGAGGCCGTGCCGTTCTACCCACCGGATGGCCAGCACCGCGAGCGTGACCACATCAACGACTGGCATCTGGCCCGCGAGGTACAGCCAGGCTCGCTGGAGCTCAACGACTACGACTTCGAGCGTCCCAGCGCGCGTCTGGACGTGCGTTCGGTCATGCCACGGCCACACTCCGGCGGCGCCTATCCGCTGTTCGACTACCCCGGTGGCTACAGCAAGACAGAGGATGGCGAGCAATATGCGCGCACGCGCATGGAGTCGTTGCAAAGCCTGCACGAACGTATCGACATGCACGGCAACGCCCGAGGGCTGGCCTGCGGCCACCTGTTCGCCCTCACCAGCTTCTGGCGACTGGACCAGAACCGTGAGTACCTGATCGTCGCGGCGCGTTATCACATCATCCAGGAGTCACTGGAAACCGGCGGCGGCAGTGGTTCAGGCCAGTTCGAAAGCGACCTCACCTGCACCGATGCATTGCAGACCTTCCGTTCGGTTTCCAGCACCACCCGGCCAAAGGTCATGGGTCCGCAGACCGCCCTAGTGGTCGGCCCCAAAGACGAGGAAATCTGGACCGACGAACACGGCCGGGTCAAGGTCCACTTCTACTGGGATCGCCATGACCAATCGGACGAGAACAGCTCCTGCTGGATTCGTGTTTCGCAATCCTGGGCCGGCAAGAACTGGGGCGCGATGCAGGTGCCGAGGATCGGCCAGGAAGTCATCGTCAGCTTCCTTGGAGGCGACCCTGATTCGCCGATCATCACCGGTCGTGTCTACAACGGTGAGCAGACAGTGCCCTACGACCTGCCGGCCAACGCCACCCAGAGCGGCATGAAGAGCCGCTCGAGCAAGGGCGGCAGCGCAGCGAACTTCAATGAGATCCGCATGGAGGACAAGCGCGGGGAGGAACAGCTCTACGTGCACGCCGAGCGCAACATGGACACGGTGGTGGAGCAGAACGAGACGCTGTCGGTGGGCGCCAGCCGGGTGCAGACGGTGGGCATGCTGGAAACCATTACCATCGGGATGGACCGCCTGCGCGCCGTGCGCCGCGACGACACGCTGATCGTGGGCGCGAGCAAGACCGACAGCGTCAGCACCCGCTATCTGATCGAGGCGGGCGAGACCTTGCGTCTGGTCTGCGGCAAGAGCGTGCTCGAGCTCAACGCCAGCGGCCATATCAACATCAGTTGCGAGCAGTTCAACTTTCACGCCCGCGAGGATGCGCAGATCAATACCGGCGGCACCCTGGACCTCAACGTCGGCAGCGGCGCGCAGACTGCTCCGGACGGTGACGGCGTAAAAGACGCCATCGATGCGGCCGTGAAGAGCCGCTTCTCCGACGCTGGCCATTGACGAGACCTTTGCATGACCTACCGCCTCAACGAATTCCGCCTGGCGCTGCCCGATACCGACGTGCGCGACACCAGCATCAACATCCTGCGCTTCGAACGCTTGGGCACTTCGCTGATCGTCAGCCGCAGTGCGCTCGCGGATGACGAAACGCTGCAGAGCAACTTCGATGGTCAATTGCAGCGTCTGCAACAGCAGGTCAAGGACTTGCAATTCCAGCCGGCTCACCCGGTGAAGGTGGGCGCTGGGCAGGACATCGAGGCCATCGAGCTGAGCAGCCAGTTCAGCAAGGGCCAGGAAATGGTCTACCAGTACCAATTGGCGCTGGTGCTGCCGGGTACGCGCAAGATGTTCGCCCTGAGCTACGTGAAGCCCTCGCCCCTGGGTGACGCCGAAGCGTCGCACTGGGCCGCCATCAAGCAGTCGCTCGACTTCGACAACCTGGGCTGAACGGGTATGTCGGACGCATTCTGGGCCGCGCGCGAGGGTGACGCGCTGATGCACACCTCGATGATGGCCGATATCGTCGGGGGCGTGCTGGAAGTGGCAGCCAACGTGGCGATCGGCGCACTGGCCACCGCGGCCGTTGGCGCAGCGCTGGGCATCACCGTTGCTACCGGTGGACTGGGCTGCTTCGTGCTGGGTGCCGCAGTCGGCCTGGTGGTCGGCGTGGCCATGGCCAAGAGCGGTGCCGATACCGGCCTGAGCCGATTATGCGACGGCATCGGCAACGCGCTTTTCCCGCCTTCGGTGCAGGCGCACATCGCTACCGGCTCGGGCAACACCCACACCAACGGCAAGCCTGCCGCCCGTGCAGCAGGCATCGTCACCGGGCCGGTGGGGCCGGCAGCGGACGCCTCCGGCCAACCAGCGGGCGAGGAGCCGGAAGAAAGCTTCCTGGACATGGCCAAGGGCTTCTTCTCCCAGATGTGGCGGCCGACCGTGGCGACACCGGCGCCCAATACCCAGGAAGCGGAAGACGACAAGATCCTCTGCGACAAACACCCGGCGATGCCGCCGCAATATCTGGCCGAAGGCTCCAGCAAGGTGCTCATCAACGGCCACCCGGCCTGCCGCAGTGGCGATCGCAGCACCTGCGAGGCGGTAGTGGTGGATGCTGGCGAGATTTCCAGCAACGTGCGCATCGGCGGCGAGCCCATCGTGGTGCGCGAGATCCGCAGCGGCAAGACACCCGGCATCGGCCTGGCGATCACCGCGCTGATGCTGCTGCGCGGGCGCGGCGGCAAGTTCTACAGCAAGTTCGGCTGTATGCTCATCGGTGGAGTGACCCAACTGGTCACCAGCCAGGTCACCAGTGCCCTCACCTCGGCCATCGTCGGCTCGCCGAACCCGGTACATACACCGACCGGCGCCAAGCTGCTCAATGGCGAGGACGATCACGACTTCGACCTGCCGGCCCTGCTGCCCATCACCTGGCAACGCTACTACAACAGCCACGGCCAACGCGAAGACGGGCTGCTGGGCACCGGCTGGAGCGTGCCGTACGAGGTCTACCTCGAGCTCAAGACGCACACGCAAGGTGGCGAAGAGCTGGTATTCGTCGACGAGCAGGCCCGGGCCATCGAAATGGGCAGTATCGTGCCAGGCGATGCGGTCTATAGCGCGGCCGAAGGCTTGAGTGTGCGTCGCGACCACAACGGCGAGGTGTTGATCGAGGACCGCGACGGCCGCTACCGGTTGTTCCAGCCCTCACCCACCAACCCCACGCGCCTGCGTTTGAGCCAGATCGGTGATCGCAACGACAACCGCCTCTTTCTCGATTACGACGACAGCGGACGGCTACGTGGGCTACGCGACACGTTCGACCAGACCGAAGCGCTTTTGAGCTACGACCCACAATGGCCGCAGCGCCTGAGCCAGATCGAGCGGCGCCTGACCGACGCGAGCGTCGAGCCACTGGTGAGCTACGGCTACGACGGCGCTGGTCGCCTCGCGCAGGTCAAGAATCGCCACGGGCAGGTCATGCGCCGCTTCAGCTACGACACTGGCGGACGCATGGTCGAGCACCAACTGCCCACCGGTTTGAGTTGCTACTACCAATGGGCGCAGACGGCGGATGGCTGGCGAGTGATTCGTCACTGGACGGATGCAGGTGATGAGTACAGCTTCGAGTACGACCTGACAGCGGGCATCACACGTGTCACCGACGGAATGCAACGGGTCACCACACGCCACTGGAACGACCAGTACCAGATCACGGCCTACACCGACGCCTTGGGGCGCACCTGGCGTTTCGACTGGAACGCAGACCGGCAATTGCTCGGCGCCAGCGACCCGGACGGCGGACGCTGGTCGTTCAACTACGATGAGTCCGGCAACCTCAGCGAGACCTTCGACCCTCTGGGCCGCTGCGTATCGACGCAGTGGCTGGAGCATTGGGCGCTGCCCCGCTCACGCATGGACGCCGCCGGACACTGCTGGCGATACCACTACGATGCCCGTGGCAACTGCATCCGCGAGACCGATCCGCTCGGCCAGACGACCCACTACCGGTATGACCCACACGGTCAGGTGATCGAAATAACCGATGCTGCAGGTCGGGCCAAGCAGTTGCAGTGGACCGACTTCGGCGCCCTGCGTGCCCTGACCGACTGCTCCGGCTACACCACGCGTCTGGATTACGACCACCGAGGACATCTGGCAGCACTCATCGACGCCCACGGCGAACGTACCGACTACCAGCACGATGCGTCCGGACGACTGGTGCAGGTGCGCCTGCCCGACGGCCGCACTCAATCTTTCGACTATGCCGTGGGCGACCGGCTGGCTCGTCATACCGACACTGCCGGCCATCAGCGTCAGTTCCAGTACGATGCGCGCGGCCAGTTGCGGCAGTTGGTCGATCCCTTGGGCCGTACCGTGGAGTACCGCTACGACCTGTACGGCCGATTGCTCAGCCTGACCAACGAAAATGGCGAGCAGTACCGCTTCACCTGGGATGCCGCCGATCGTCTGGTCGAGCAGCGGGACCTGGACGACAGCGCCAAACGCTATCACTACGACGCTCTCGACTGCCTCTCGCGGCTCGACTACCTGCCCGGACCGCACGGGACCGGCCTGGCGCTGGTGCCCCCGACGCCAGCGGCCGTCATCAGCCATTTCTTCGAGCGTGATGCTGGCTGCCGGCTGCTGGCCAAGGTGACCGACGATGGCCGTACCGAGTACCAGTACGACGCCCTAGACCAACTGCTGCAGGCCTGTTTCACCGACAACCAGGGCAAGCGCGAGACCGTCGCGTTCGCTTTCGATGCCCTCGGCCAGCGGACCCAGGAGCAGGGCAGCAATGGAACTCTTCATCACCGCCATGACGCACTGGGCAATCGCCTGCAGACCTTGCTGCCGGATGGGCGTACGCTCAACCAGCTGTACTACGGCAGCGGCCATCTGCATCAGGTCAACCTGGACGGCAAGGTCATCTGCGATTTCGAGCGCGACCGCCTGCACCGTGAGGTGCTGCGCATTCAGGGCGGGTTCGAGACGCGCAGCGAGTACGATCGCGCCGGCCGCCTTCGCTCGCGCCTGAGCCACCCCCGAACAGTGCCCCGACTTCTGCCCGCACCGTTGCAGCAACGCTTCGAGTACGACCTGGCGGACAACCTGGCCGTGCGCTTTCGGCAGAGTCCCGAGGGTATCGTCCAGCAACACCTGCAACACGATGCCAACGAGCGAATCGTCAGTAGCAGCCAGCCCCATGCTGCGCTGCCCGACGAAGTCTTCGCCTACGATGCAGCCGCCAACCTGCTCGATACGCCGTCGCTGGGCTGGGTACGGCATAACCGCGTGCTCACCTATCAGGACAAGCGCTATCGCTACGATGCCTTCGGCAGGCTGATCGAAAAGCGCAGCGCCAGGCGTGGCCTACAGCGTTTCGCCTACGACGCCGAACACCGCCTGATCGAGGTGCGCAGCCACAACAACGGCCGCGAGCGGATCGTGCGCATGACTTACGACCCTCTGGGCCGGCGTATCGAAAAAAGTGAACACGACGAGACGGGACGCCAGTTGGGCCTTTCGCGTTTCGGCTGGGATGGCTATCGCCTGCTGGAGGAAGTCCGGCATGGCCAGCACAGCCTTTACCTCTATGACGACCAGGACAGCCATGAGCCTCTGGCGCGCGTTGAAGGTGTAGGCGCTCACCAGCGGGTGCATCACTACCAGAATGACCTCAATGGCCTGCCGGAACGCCTGAGCGACGACACCGGCCAATTACTGTGGCAGGCCCAGTACCAGGTGTGGGGCAATACCGTCCAGGAAGTTCGCCAGGACGGCTTGGTCCAGGAGCAGAACCTGCGCATGCAGGGTCAATACCTGGATCGCGAAACCGGCCTGCACTACAACACCTTCCGCTACTACGACCCGGATATCGGACGTTTCACACAGCCCGATCCGATTGGTCTGGCGGGCGGCTTGAATCTCTATCAGTACGCTCCGACACCCGCGACCTGGATCGATCCGCTGGGGTTGGAGGTCTGCAGGCTGAACAAAAAGAACATGGCGAAGCTGGACGCCAAGAAACCGACCAACATGGTCCGGCCGCATCGCCACCACATCGTTCGCGAATATGCGCCGCGGAACTGGAAGCAGGAAAATCGCGACTACATCCTCAACGCCCAGGCGATCATGAAAAAGCACAAGATCAACCTGAATACGGACTTGAGGAATTTCACCTGGGCGGAGAATGGCCGTGGGACGCACAGCGTCGCTTCGGCCAGGAAAGTCTTCGAGCGCCTGCAGAAAGCCGATGCAAAAGGGACGCCGGCCGTGGAGCGAGCGCTCGCCAGATTGGGCAAAGCCTTCACAGCGGGAACGATCAACAAATGAACGAAGCGCAGAAACTCTACGAAAAGCATGAAACCAAACTTGATCGACTTTATGAAGACATCGCTGAAGGCAAAGTGGCGAAGGTGGTCGCCTTTGTACAGAAGTTTCCTGACCTGCTGACTCTGCTCCGCTACGGCGAGGGCGATGAAGAAAGCTTATTGCATATGGCGGCCAGCGCCAGCCAGACTGAAATCTGCGCCTTACTGCTCGACGCAGGCCTGGATCCCAATCTCACCTGCCTGGACGATGGTCACTCCACCGCATTGGAGTTGGCAGCCAGCGAGGGCGATCTGGCAACGTGCACATGCCTTCTGGACGCAGGTGCCTGGCCAGACGGCTCGCCCTGGAGCGTGCGCCCGCCCCTGTACGCAGCCGCCCAAGGTGGCCACGACGACGTAGTGTCGCTGCTGCTTCAGCGAGGCGCGCGACCCGACCGACTGCACCTCTACCTCAACAGAAGCCCTCTGGACGCAACGCGTGTTTGGGGCCACCCAAGCACCGAGCGGCTGCTGCAGGACAACGGCGCCCACGGCACGCAGGATCCCGAGACCGGCGTCGAAGACAGTGCAGCGCATACCCTGGTCAACTTCGTCGACCAGACCCTCGGGCACGTGCTGCCCACTGCCTTCTCGCCCCCCACCAATGACTCGGGCATCGACCTGCACATCAGCCTGATCGACGGCAAGACTACCCACAAGCTCTTGTTCACCACTGGCCTGTACCAGGCCACGCCGATGACCGAATTATGCCTGTGCCTGCCAGGCGAGTGGCCCCTACCTCAGGCCGGAATCCCCGACGATACGGCACGACGCTTTCCGGTCAGCCTGCTGGAGCGCCTGGCTGCGCTTACCTTCGAGGAGGCGCCGCTGAGTGAAGGCACATTGATCCTGCGCAGCGACACACGCTTTGCCGACCTGGCCTGGCCCGAGAAAACCGACGCCTTGCTGACGGTCGACAAGCCCTGGAACAAAGCGGCGGACAGCCGAACGCACACGCCGGACAGCGTTTACCTGCTGACGCTGGCTCCGCTGGCCTTCAAAAAGTGTCCGACCGGCAAGGCCTTGACCTCACTGATCGAGCGCAAGCGCAAGGCCAGCTGGAAGACACTGGCCCTGGTGTTGCCAAATCCGTAGTGGTGGACTCGTGCCATGTGACCCACAGTATCGCTTCGGCAAGCAAGGTTTTCGAGCGTCTGCAAATGGCCGAAGGCAGGCTACTCAAGGTAGTGGTGCAGGCACTCGCCGAACTGGTCAGTGCCTTGCCCGTCCTGGCCAGCATGGCAGCACCGAGAAAGGTCAATACGAGGACATGCGGCAAATGACGACATCCGAACAATGGAAGGCCATCCGCGAGGCGCTCGAAGCGTATGAGCCAGGCGAGGCGCTCGATCCGCTGCTTGAAAAAGCCGGCTTGGCCCCTGCGAGCCGGACGATGTCCCACGATCAGGTGGTGCAGTGGCTGATGCAGGAATACGCCAAGGCCGATAAAGCGCACATCGTCGCGCAGTTTCTCCAAGGCGTGGAAACCAACCAGGCACATCTGCGCGCTGGCCTCTCCGCGCTGGCGAGCGCGACCCACTTCCCCAGCCACCCCTTCAGCGTTGACAACCAGTTGAACTGCCAGGTATGCGGCGCCTTCGAGCAGATGGACATCGACTTCGTGGCATTGAACCAGACGCGCTACCTGTGCGGCAGCGTCCTGGGTGGCGATATCGCCGAGATGGCATTCTTCCTTCAGGAGGCCACTGCCCTGCCCGGCCAGCCGCCCGCGACGCTGCCGCTCACGGCTGGCATCTTCGACATGATTCGCCACTTGCCGCCCGTCGCCAGACCCAAGGACATGCTCAAAGCGTTACGCAAGCTCAAGGGCATGAAGATGGATGAAGAGCAAGCGCGCAGTCTCATCGACCTATTGGGGCATTGCGGGATATTGCAGGCACCAGGACACCCAGGCCTCTGGCAGCGCTTCACTAATCAGGGCCTGTCGCCCAGCAGCTCGCGCTCATCGGACTGGAGCTATCCGGTGGACTTCTGGAAGGGGGAATACGGCATCAACTCCGAGGCGATGGCGTACTGGTTCGGCGAGTATCCCGAACTTTTGGCGCAGTAGCCGCACATGAAAGCCTTGGCCTGGACCGGGGTTGCGCTTAGACAGTGTGGCGGCCTCCTTTAAGGCCGGCTTCACACAGATGCTGATAAGTCTCTGGCGCGCATCGAGGGTAGGCCCTCACCAGCGGGTACATCACTACCAGAATGACCTCAATGGCCTGCCGGAACGCCTGAGCGACGACACCGGCCAATTACTGTGGCAGGCCCAGTACCAGGTGTGGGGCAATACCGTGCAGGAGGTTCGCCAGGACGGCCTCGCCCAGGAACAGAACTTGCGCATGCAAGGCCAATATCTGGATCGAGAAACAGGCCTGCACTACAACACCTTCCGCTTCTACGACCCGGATATCGGCCGTTTCACACAGCCCGATCCGATTGGTCTGGCGGGCGGCTTGAATCTCTATCAGTACGCTCCGACACCCGCGACCTGGATCGATCCGCTGGGGCTGGAGGTCTGCAGGCTGAACAAAAAGAACATGGCGAAGCTGGACGCCAAGAAACCGACCAACATGGTCCGGCCGCATCGCCACCACATCGTTCGCGAATATGCGCCGCGGAACTGGAAGCAGGAAAATCGCGACTACATCCTCAACGCCCAGGCGATCATGAAAAAGCACAAGATCAACCTGAATACGGACTTGAGGAATTTCACCTGGGCGGAGAATGGCCGTGGGACGCACAGCGTCGCTTCGGCCAGGAAAGTCTACGAGCGCCTGCGGGAAGCCGACGGCGGGGGGCGCAAAGCGGTGATCAAGGAACTCGCCGAGTTGGGCAAAGAATTTACAGCAGGAGACTTCAGCAAATGAACGACGCCCAGCCACTCTTCGAACAGCACGAAGCCGAACTGCGTCGCCTGTACGAGGACATCGCAGAGGGCAAGGTTTCGAAAGTACGTGCCTTCGTGCAGGAGCATGCGGATCTGCTGACCCTGCCCCGCTACGGCAAGAACGACGAGCAAAGCCTGCTGCACATCGCGGCCCGAAATAGCCAGCACGAAATCTGCGCGCTATTGCTGGACGCAGGCCTGGAGCCGAATCGAACCTTCATCGATGGCGGCCACGCTACCGCGCTGGCATTGGCAGCCAGCGAGGGCGATCTGGCAACGTGCACATGCCTGCTGGACGCAGGTGCCTGGCCAGACGGCTCGCCCTGGAGCGTGCGCCCGCCCCTGTACGCAGCCGCCCAAGATGGCCACGACGACGTAGTGTCGCTGCTGCTTCAGCGAGGCGCGCAACCCGACCGACTGCACCTCTACCTCAACAGAAGCCCTCTGGACGCAACGCGTGTTTGGGGCCACCCAAGCACCGAGCGGCTGCTGCAGGACAACGGCGCCCACGGCACGCAAGATCCCGAGACCGGCGTCGAAGACAGTGCAGCGCAGACCCTGGTCAACTTCGTCGACCAGACCCTAGGGCACGTGCTGCCCGCCGCCTTTTCGCCCCCGACCGACGACTCGCGCATCGACCTGCACATCAGCCTGATCGACGGCAAGACCAGCCACAAACTGTTGTTCACCACGGGCCTGTACCAGGCCACGCCGATGACCGAATTGTGCCTGTGCCTGCCAGGCGAGTGGCCCCTACCTCAGGCCGGAATCCCCGACGATGCGGCACGACGCTTTCCGGTCAGCCTGCTGGAGCGCCTGGCTGCGCTTACCTTCGAGGAGGCGCCGCTGAGTGAGGGCACATTGATCCTGCGCAGCGACCCACGCTTCGCCGACCTGGCCTGGCCCGAGAAAACCGACGCCATGCTGACGGTCGACAAGCCCTGGAACAAAGCGGCGGACAGCCGAACGCACACGCCGGACAGCGTTTACCTGCTGACGCTGGCTCCGCTGGCCTTCAAAAAGTGCCCGACCGGTAAAGCCCTGGCTTCGCTGGTGGAGCGCAAGCGCAAGGGAAGCTGGAAGACACTCGCCCTGGCGTTGCCAAACCCATAACGGTGAATTCGCACCTCGCGACCTTGCACGCAAAAACGAAACAGCCCCGACAAATGCCGGGGCTGTTGGTTACGCCAAAACCGGATCAGAAGATGCTGATCGGGTACTCGACGAACACCCGCACTTCGTTGCCGTCGTCGTTGTAAGTATTCTGCCGCACGGCATCGTTGGTGCGCAGGAACGAGCCGCGCAGCTTGACCGACAGGTCTTTGGCCGGGCCTTCCTGGACCACGTAGCGGACCTGGCTGAAGATCTCGCGCTCCTTGCCCTCGCCCCAGCCCTGCGGGTTGCCGACGGTGCGGGTGTTGATGTTGTCACCCACCACATAGGCGATCTTGTAGGTCAGCCCCGGAACGCCGAAGGCGCCGAAGTCCAGGCCGTAGCCCAGCTGCCAGGAACGCTCGTCCTCGGCGTTGAAGTCGGACCAGTAGGAGTTGGCCAGGTAGATGGTCGAACCGCCGTCGCCCACGCCGCCTTCGTTCTGGTACCAGCCGTAGTTGTAGCCGGTGCTGCCGGTGCTGCGCTGGTGGGCCAGGGTGAAGGAGTGCGGACCATAGGCGTAGGTCGCCGCCAGGCTCCAGATGGTGTTGCGGTCGCCATTGAGGCCGGCTTCACGCACGTACTGGCTGTCGATGTCCGACTTGTAGCCGTTGAAGTCCAGGGTCAGGGACTGGTCGGCGGCGATCGGGAAGACGTAGTTCAGGCCCAGGTAGTGGCGCTTCATGACGTCTTCGTTGTCCGCGGTGTACAGCGAGGCAGTGAAGTTGTCGGTGAACTTGTAGCTGCCGCCGAGGACGTTGATCGACTTCAAACCACCGCCGTCACGACGCTGAGCGCTCTTGCGCGCTTCCTGGGTGAAACGACCGGCGTTCAGTTCCAGCCCTTCGATTTCCTTGGAGGTGATCAGGGTGCCGGTGAAGCTTTCAGGCAGCAGGCGCGAATCGTCGTATTGCAGGACCGGCAGCGCGGGCATCTGGTCGCCGTACTTGAGCACGGTGTTGGAGATGCGGAACTTGACGGCGCCGCCTGCGCGGGCGAGGTCGTTGGCCGCATCGCTGCGACCTTGAGCGTCAGTGGTGTTTTCGCGCTTGAAGAAATCGATACCGCCGCCGCCGTTGCGGCCCTTGCCGCCATCCAGGCGCAGTGCATACAGGCCGAAAGCATCGACGCCGACACCGACGGTGCCCTGGGTGAAGCCGGAGGAGAAGTTGGCGATCACACCCTGGCCCCACTGGGACTGGTCGTTGACGCCGTGCTTCTTGTCACGATTGATGAACGCGTTACGCAGAAGGACATTGGCGTGGCTGTCCTCGATGAACCCTTTGCTCTGGGCCTGGTCGTTGGCCTGGGCCTGAGTGGCGGCGATGAGTGCCAGCGCAACCAGGCTGATCCTTGTATTCAACATGTTGTTTTCCTTATTACCGAATCAGAACGCTCTGCTACGTAAACGCCAGGAACCAACGCCCCTTCGTAGGTTCGACGCGTGTATCCAAACGGTGGGCGGCGCTGCTGTGCAGAGCGCGCGCCTCGTCCGGCGCTCGGCCATGGGATGGCCGGCAGGCGTAGAGGCCGCATCCTATCCGCGCGCGCGAACGAATGTCAAAAAAACGTGAAATGAAGGTTGATATAACCAAATTGAAGCTTTGGGCTGGTGTAAATCCGTGGAGATTGGCTCACAGGGAGTTATTCCTTCTCTTTTCGGACGTGTGTACTAAAGCCAGCGCCCTCTCGCTGCGGTCCCAAGCTACTGGCGGGAGGCGAGTTACAAATTGATACATACGTCATAAATCAAGCTGACAAATAGCCAAGCAGTAGCAAATAGCAAGCATTACCATTCGCATCCTTTCTCGCGACCCTTTGTCGGATGCCATGCCATGCCTGCTCCCCGCCGCTTCAGATCCCTACCCTTGGGCTTTTCGCTGATGTTCAGCACCAGTCTCGTCAGCGCCGCCACCCTGCTCCCGGAAATCTCGATTTCGGCCGACACCGACCGTGAACGCGACAACCCCAGGGTCAAGGACGTCAGCACCGCCACCCGTACCTCGACCCCGGTACGCTACGTGCCGCAGGCCATCGACACGGTCAAGACGGCCAATGTACTGGACTACGGCAGCAATAGTCTGGGCAAGGCGCTGGAGGGCATTCCCAACGTCAGCAGCGGCGCCGACACACGCTTCGACAGCCTGCGCATTCGCGGCTTCGATGCCAGCAACGATTTCTATCTGGACGGCGTGCGCGATGACAGCCAGTACGTGCGCGACCTGCACAACATCGAACGCGTCGAAGTGCTCAAAGGCCCGGCCGCGGTGCTTTATGGTCGCGGTAGCCAAGGCGGCATCGTCAACCGGGTGAGCAAGGCGCCGGAGCATGGTCGTCGCTCGAGCCTCGAAGTCCAGGGCGGCAGCGAGGACCTGCGCAGCCTGTACGCCGACCTCAGCACCGACCTGAACGATGACATCAGCGTGCGCCTGAACATGGGCAATCAGGACAACAACAGTTTCCGCGACGGCATCGACGGCAACCGCCAGTTGTTCGCCCCGTCGATGAGCTGGCAACTGAGCCCCGAGCTCAACTGGTTGGTGCAGTACGAATACAGTCGCTACAACCGCACGCCCGATCGCGGCATTCCCGGCGTCGGTGGTCGTCCGGCCGATGTGGGTCGCAGCACCACCTATGGCGATACGCAGCGCGACTTCATCGACGACCGGGCGCAGTCGCTGCGCTCGCGGCTGAACTATCAGCTGGGCGACAACTGGCAACTGCGCCACACCCTGAGTCTGTTCAAGCTCGACAGCGAGTTCGACAACACCTACCTCACCGGCTACATCCCCAGCACCCAGCGGGTGGTTCGTCAGCGCTGGCAGCAGGACCTGAACACCCGCAACCTGTTCAACAACCTCGAAGCCGAGGGCCAAGTCAGCACCTGGGGGCTGGACCACACGCTGTTGCTGGGTGTGGAATTCGGCAACCAACGCCGCGACCCCCGGTTGTACACCGCGCGCGCGGTCAACGCGGGAGGCCAGGCGGTGCCAACGCTGGACCTCAACGCCCCGAACCGACGGCTGCAACACACCGGGCCGATGGTGGTGTCGAGCTACAACCACACGGTGGTCGACAGCCGTGGTGTCTACCTGCAGGACCAGATCCGCCTCAATGATCAATGGCAACTGCTCGCCGGCCTGCGTTTCGATCAATTCGAGGTGCAGACCCAGAACAGGCTGCGGGGCATTTCCGAAAAACAGAACGACAACAGCACCAGTCCGCGCCTTGGTGTGGTGTACTCGCCCTGGCAGGCGCATTCCTTTTACGCCTCCTGGAGCAAGACCTTTTCCCCGGTCGGCGGTGGCTTGATCGGCATTACCCCCGGTGCAGCAGGCAACACCAACGAGACCGCGCCGGAGAACACACGGCAGAAGGAAATCGGGGTCAAGAGCGACTGGCTCGACGACCGCCTGAGCACCACCCTCGCCGTCTACGAACTGGAGCTCTACAACCGCCGTACCAGCGATCCGGACAACCCGGGTATCACCGTGCTCACCGGCCTGCAGCGCTCACGCGGGGTCGAAATGACCGCCCAGGGCAAACTGGTGGGCGACTGGTACCTGCGCGGCGGCGTCGGTCTGCAGGATGCCACCATCGTCAAGGACAACAACGGCCTGGCGGGCAACCGAGTCAACAACGTGGCGCGGCGCAATGCCAGCCTGTTCCTGACCTGGAAGCCGGAGTTGGGCTGGTACGCCGAAACCGGCCTGACCCTGGTGGGTCAACGCTACGCCGACAACCAGAACACCACCGTACTGCCCGGCTATGGCCGCTGGGATGCGCTGGTCGGGTTGCGCACCCATGACTGGGACGTGCGCGCGGCCCTGTCCAACCTCACCGACAAGACCTACTACAGCGCCGCGACCAGCGCCGCGCAGATCCAGTTCGGCGACCCGCGCAGCCTGGTGGTGACCGGCACTTACAGCTTCTGATGCAGCCAGGCTCTATCCAGAACGCCGACTCTAGGCTTCAATACGCGTTTTTTGCGGATACACCCGAGGATTCACGGCATGGCTTCCAACACCAAGCAGCAGAAACGCGCCAAGCGCGCCGCCTCCAAGGCCAAGCAGAACCGGATGGTGCGCAGTGGCCAGGCGGTCAAGGCCAGCTCGGGTGAAAGCACCAGCGTCGAGCAGGTGTTCAACAAGGCCATGGATTCGGGCAGCTACGACGCGTTGTTCGAGAAGATGAAGCAGGCCCAGGAGAACGGCCTGGAGGCGATGATTTCGGTGTTCCTGGTCGACCCGCTGCTGGCGCTGGTGCTCAAGGGTCACAAGGAAGAACACGCCACCGACTATATCGTCTTGGTGTTCACCGCCTACCGCGCCTGGCTCGATGGTGCCGATGACGCGGCCACCATGGTCTGGCTGGAAAGCGATGAATTCCAGGCGGCCTATGTGGCGGCGTCGGAAGCAGTGGCCAAGCAGCAGCAACAGCAGAAACAGTTCGGCTGACGCCATTTCGCAGCCATGAAAAAGCCCCTCGGGTCGATCCCGAGGGGCTTCTTCGTAAGTCGCGCAGGCAATTACTGCAGCGACGGTGCCTCGCCCGCTTCCTGCATGCGCTGCAGTTCCTGGGCATACAGGGCATCGAAGTTCACCGGCGACAGCATCAGCGCCGGGAACGAGCCACGGGTCACCAGGCTGTCGAGGGTTTCACGCGCGTACGGGAACAGGATGTTCGGGCAGAACGCGCCCAAGGTGTGGCTCATCGACTGCCCGTCCAGGCCCGAGATCAGGAAGATGCCGGCCTGCTGGACTTCGGCGATGAACGCCACTTCGTCACCATTCTTGACGGTGACCGACAAGGTCAGCACCACCTCGTGGAAGTCGCCTTCCAGGGCCTTCTGACGGGTATTCAGGTCCAGCGAGACGCTCGGCTCCCACTGCTGGCGGAAAATCTGCGGGCTCTTGGGCGCTTCGAACGACAGGTCGCGCACGTAGATGCGCTGCAGCGAGAATTGCGGGCTGTTCTCTTCGGCAGCGCCGTTGGTCTGTTGGTCAGTCATGGCAGATCCTTGTCTGAAAAAGGGTTGAAAGGGGGCGTGAATCAGGCCTCGAGCAGGGCGTCGAGCTTGCCCGAGCGCTCCAGCGCAAACAAGTCATCGCAACCGCCGACATGGGTGCTGCCAATCCAGATTTGCGGCACCGAGGTACGGCCGGCCTTCTGCGCCATCTCGGCACGCAGTTGCGGCTTGCCGTCGACACGGATTTCCTCGAAGGCCACGTTCTTGCTCGCCAGCAGTTGCTTGGCGCGCATGCAGTAGGGGCAGTAGTCGCTGGAATAGACGATGACCGGTTGCATATCACTTCACCAGGGGCAGGTTGTCGGCTTTCCAGCTGGACACGCCGCCGCTGAGCTTGGCGGCGGTGTAGCCGGCCTTGAGCAGGTCGCGGCAGACGGTGCCGGACTGCTGGCCCATCGCGTCGACGATGATCAGGGTCTTGTCCTTGTGCTTCTCCAGCTCTGCCATGCGGCTGGCGATCTTGTCCTGGGGAATGTTCAGCGCGCCGACGATGTGCCCGGCCGCGTACTCCTTGCCTGGACGGATATCGATCACCACGCCTTTGTCGGCGTTGACCAGCGCGGTCAGTTGACCGTTGCTCAGGCTCTGACCGCCACGGCGGATCTCGTTGAGCAGCAGCAGGATCAGCAGAATGAAGAAGATCGCAACCAGGATGAAGTGATCTGTCGCAAATTGAATCAGGTGAGCAACCATCAGGGGTGTTCCAGGCGATTGAAAATGCCGGCCAGTATACACAGCCACCCAGGCCGGCCAAAGCCCGCCGGGCCGGTGCGAAAACCCGCCTTGCGCAGGATACGGCGGTGCGCTGGTCGTGCGGCCCGACGAATATTCGCCGCCTCTGGCCGATTTCCCCTAAAATGCGTGTCTTTATCATCTTTGAACAACCGTGAGTTTGATCGATGACGAACCTCCCCAAGCCCCTGGTCCTGATCATCCTGGATGGTTTCGGTCACAGCGAAAGCCGCGAATACAACGCCATTCTCGCCGCCAACACGCCGGTCTACGACCGCTTGCGCGCCACCCAGCCGCATGGCCTGATCTCCGGCTCCGGCATGGATGTCGGCCTGCCGGACGGGCAGATGGGCAACTCCGAAGTCGGTCACATGAACCTGGGTGCCGGGCGCGTGGTGTATCAGGACTTCACGCGGGTGACCAAAGCCATCCGTGACGGTGAATTCTTCGAAAACCCCGTGCTTACCGGCGCCGTGGACAAGGCCGTGGCCGCTGGCAAGGCGGTCCACCTGCTGGGTCTGCTGTCCGATGGCGGTGTGCACAGCCACCAGGATCACATCGTCGCCATGGCCGAACTGGCCGCGCAGCGTGGCGCCGAGAAGATCTACCTGCATGCCTTCCTCGATGGCCGCGACACCCCGCCGCGCAGCGCGCAGTCATCCCTCGAACTGCTCGACGCCACCTTCGCCCGACTGGGCAAGGGCCGCATCGCCAGCCTGATCGGCCGCTACTTCGCCATGGACCGCGACAACCGCTGGGACCGCGTCAGCGCGGCCTACAACCTGATCGTCGACAGCGCCGCCGACTACAGTGCCGACAGCGCAGTGGCCGGCCTGGAAGCGGCCTATGCCCGTGACGAGAGCGATGAATTCGTCAAGGCCACGCGGATCGGCGAGGCCGTGAAGGTCGAGGACGGCGATGCGGTGATCTTCATGAACTTCCGCGCCGACCGCGCCCGCGAGCTGTCGCGCGTCTTCGTCGAAGCGGATTTCAACGAGTTCCCCCGCGCGCGCCTGCCGAAACTGGCGGCCTACATCGGTCTGACCCAGTACTCGGCGAAGATCCCGGCTCCCGCCGCATTCGCCCCGGCCAGCTTGCACAACGTGCTCGGCGAGTACCTGGCCAACAACGGCAAGACTCAACTGCGCATCGCCGAGACCGAGAAGTACGCCCATGTCACCTTCTTCTTCTCCGGCGGCCGCGAAGAGCCGTTCGAAGGTGAAGAACGTATTCTCATCCCGTCGCCGAAGGTCGCCACCTACGACCTGCAACCGGAAATGAGCGCACCGGAGGTCACCGACCGCATCGTCGAAGCCATCGAGCAGCAGCGCTTCGACGTGATCGTGGTCAACTACGCCAACGGCGACATGGTCGGCCACACCGGCGTATTCGACGCCGCCGTGAAGGCGGTCGAAGCGCTGGACGGCTGCATGGGCCGTATCGTCACGGCACTGGAAAAAGTCGGCGGCGAAGCGCTGATCACCGCCGACCATGGCAACGTCGAACAGATGGAAGACGAATCTACCGGCCAGGCGCACACCGCGCACACCACCGAGCCGGTGCCGTTCATCTATGTCGGCAAGCGCAAGGTCAAGGTCCGCGAAGGCGGCGTGCTGGCGGACGTGGCGCCGACCATGCTCAAGCTGCTGGGGCTGGAGAAACCCGTCGAAATGACCGGCACGTCGATTCTGCTCGACGCCTGAGCCGGTTCAGCGCTGCACAGTGAAAGCCCGATGCGATTGCATCGGGCTTTTTGCGCTTCAAGGGTTCAGCGAAAGCGATAGCCAACGTTGACCATCATGGCGTTGCCCCCCAGCAGTACCGCCTCGATGCCCACCGGCCCCAGGTGGGTGCCCAGCGCGGGAATGATCACCGGTGCCACGCCAAAGCGATTGAGCGGCAGCTTGTCGCGGTACTTGCCGCGATAACCCTGCAGCAAACCGGCACTGACCTTGGCGTACACCGGCCATCGGTCGTGCTGCCAGGCCTTGCCGCCGTAGGCGTAGACCGAGCGCTGGCGGAACGAATTGCGGAAGGTTGCAGCGCCGTACAGCAGGCCATCGGCGCGATTGCGCTCCAGGCCGATGAGTTCCTGGCGCTCGTTGTGGTCCGGGTCGGGATTGAAGTGTCGGGTGTAGACGCTGGTCTGCAAGGTCCAACTGTCCTGCGCGGTGGATGCAGCAACGGACGGAATGAGGACGATCAGCAGCAAGCCTGCGCACAACAGGCAGTGCCCTAACCGGAGCAAAGGGAAGGATATCGACATGGAAGCTCTCGCACAGCAGGAAGAGGACGGGCAGCCGGATCGGCGTTTGCCACGCAAGGGCCGCCGATGGTAAGCGCGGTCGTCGCAGCGCTTCATGCCGAGCTTTCCGGTCTTCACAACGGATAAGTCCGATATTTCATGCGGCTTTCCTGACAAACGCGGCCCTCCTGCCGCTGGCAGGCGTTTTTTTTGCAAGCCTGGGCGGGCATACTAGGCCAGTCTCCATCCCTGGTACGCCCGATTCCATGCGCCGCGCCCTCATATTCCTCGCCCTGTCATGCCTGCTCGCCCCGGCTATCGCCGACGAGCGCGCCCAGACCCAGCAACAGCTGGACGCCACTCGCCAGGACATCGCCGAGCTCAAGAAGACGCTGGGCAAGCTCCAGGAAGAGAAAGCCGGCGTGCAGAAAGACCTCAAATCCACCGAGACCGATATCGGCAATCTCGAGAAACAGGTGGAGGCGCTGCAGCAAGCGCTAAAAAAGACCGAGGGCGAACTGGAGCGCCTTGACCACGAGAAAAAAAAACTCCAGTCCGCCCGTACTGAACAGCAACGGCTGATCGCTATCCAGGCCCGTTCGGCCTACCAGAGTGGCCGCGAGGAATACCTCAAGCTGCTGCTCAACCAGCAGAATCCCGAGAAGTTCGCGCGCACCCTCACCTATTACGATTACCTGAGCAAGGCGCGCCTGGAACAATTGCGCACCTTCAACGAGACCTTGCGCCAACTGGCCAACGTCGAGCTGGAGATTTCCGGGCAGCAAGAGCAACTGCTGGCCCAGCGCGCCGACCTCGACACCCGCCGCCAGTCACTGGAAGCCGAGCGCAGCAAGCGCCAGCAGGTGCTGGCCAAGCTCAACAGCGACATGAAAGCCCGCGACCAGAAGCTTCAGGCCCGCGAACAGGATCAGGCCGACCTGGCCAAGGTGCTCAAGACCATCGAGGAAACCCTCGCGCGCCAGGCCCGCGAAGCCGAAGAGGCGCGGCAGAAGGCCCTGCTGGCGCGCCAGGAAGAAGAAAAGCGTCGCCGCGAACAGGCCCTGGCCGATGCTCGGCGCGAGGCGCCCGAAGCGCCCGAAGCGCCGCCGAAGAAGGCCCGTACCGTACTTGGTCCGCTGGTTTCCAGCGACGGCGCCAACTACGGCGGCGCCTTTTCCGCGGCCCGTGGAAAACTTCCATGGCCAGTCAATGGTCGACTGCTGGCACGCTTCGGCGATACCCGTGGCGGTGACGCCCGCGCCAAGTGGGATGGGGTGATGATCGCCGCCTCTGCAGGCACCCAGGTGCACGCGGTGCACGGTGGCCGCGTGGTGTTCGCCGACTGGTTGCGCGGTGCCGGACTTCTGGTCATTCTCGACCACGGCAATGGTTACCTGAGCCTGTATGGCCACAACCAGAGCCTGCTCAAGAGTGCCGGAGACATCGTCAAGGCCGGTGAAGCCATCTCCACCGTCGGCGACAGCGGCGGTCAGGACAGCGCGGGCTTGTACTTCGCGATTCGCCAGCAGGGTCGGCCTACCGACCCGGCGCAATGGTGCCGAGGCTAGGCATTTGCATACATGACGGCATCGCCTCTATGGGCGGCGTCGATGCTCCGTCAGGGGCACCTACAGGATCAGGAGTTCGTTCGACATGCTGCACTCGTCTCGCCTCACCCAGCTGGCCCTGAGCATCGCTCTGGTCGTCGGCGCGCCCCTGGCCACCGCCGCCGAGCCGGTCAAGGCCGCCAAGCCTGCGGCCATGCCGGCCACCGAGGTGACGGCCAAGGCGCCGCTGCCGCTGGACGAGCTGCGCACCTTCGCCGAGGTCATGGACCGGATCAAGGCCGCCTACGTCGAGCCAGTGGACGACAAGACCCTGCTGGAGAACGCCATCAAGGGCATGCTCAGCAACCTCGACCCACACTCGGCCTACCTCGGCCCGGAAGACTTCCAGGAACTGCAGGAAAGCACCAGTGGCGAATTCGGCGGCCTGGGCATCGAAGTGGGCCAGGAAGACGGCTTCATCAAGGTGGTCTCGCCCATCGACGACACCCCAGCCTCGCGCGCCGGCATCGAAGCGGGCGACCTGATCGTCAAGATCAACGGCGCGCCCACCCGTGGCCAGACCATGACCGAAGCGGTCGACAAGATGCGCGGCAAGATCGGCCAGAAGATCACCCTGACCCTGGTGCGCGACGGTGGCACGCCGTTCGACGTGACGCTGGCCCGTGCGGTCATCCAGGTCAAGAGCGTGAAGAGCCAGTTGCTGGAAAGCGGGTATGGCTACATCCGCATCACCCAGTTCCAGGTCAAGACCGGCGAGGAAGTCGGCAAGGCACTGGCCAAGCTGCGCAAGGACAACGGCAAGAAGCTGCGCGGCCTGGTCCTGGACCTGCGTAACAACCCAGGTGGCGTGCTGCAGTCGGCCGTGGAAGTGGCCGACCACTTCCTCACCAAAGGGCTGATCGTCTACACCAAGGGCCGTATCGCCAATTCCGAGCTGCGTTTCAGCGCCGACCCGGCCGACGCCAGCGAGGGCGTGCCGCTGGTGGTGCTGATCAACGGCGGCAGCGCCTCGGCATCGGAAATCGTCGCCGGCGCCCTGCAGGACCAGAAGCGCGGCGTGCTGATGGGCACCGACAGCTTCGGCAAAGGCTCGGTGCAAACCGTGCTGCCATTGACCAACGACCGCGCACTGAAGCTCACCACGGCGCTGTACTTCACCCCCAACGGCCGCTCCATCCAGGCCCAGGGCATCGTTCCGGACATCGAGGTGCGCCAGGCCAAGCTCACCGCCGAAGCCGACACCGACAACTTCAAGGAAGCCGACCTGCAGGGCCACCTGGGCAACGGCAACGGCGGCGCCGACCGCCCGACCGGCAGCAGCAAGCGCACCGAGCGCCCGCAGGACAATGACTTCCAGCTCAGCCAGGCCCTGAGCCTGCTCAAGGGCCTGAACATCACCAAGGGCGACTGATGCCCGTCATCCGCGCCCTGCTGCTGACACTGGCCTGCGCACTGGCCGGCACCGCCCACGCGGCGCCGGTCAAGGCGTTCATGAGCATCATCATCGATGACCTGGGACAGAACAGCGAACGCGACAGCCGCACCCTCGCCCTGCCCGGACCGGTCACCCTGGCGGTCATGCCCGATACCCCGCACGCCAGCGATTTCGCCCGCCAGGCCCACAAGGCCGGGCGCACGGTGATCCTGCACATGCCCATGGACCCGGCCACCGGGCCTTATGCTTGGCACCCCGGCCTGCCGATCGAGGAACTGGCGCGGCGTCTGGATGCGGCGCTGATCAAAGTGCCGTTCGCCGCAGGCGTCAACAACCACATGGGCAGCCGCATGACCGCGCAACCCGAGGCCATGGCCTGGCTGATGGGTGAGCTGCAGCGTCGTGAGCTGTTCTTCGTCGACAGCCGCACCAGCGCCGCCACGGTGGCGGCGGCCAAGGCTCAGGAAACGGGGCTGGCCCACGTTTCGCGAGATGTGTTTCTCGACGATGTGCGCACTCCCGAAGCCATCGCGGCCCAACTGCGCCAAGGCGTCGAGCTGGCGCGCAAGCAAGGCTCGGCGGTACTGATCGGCCATCCGTACCCGCAAACGTTGCAGGTGCTGGAGCGGGAAATGCCCCGGTTGGCCAGCCAGGGCATCGAGTTGATCGAGCTGCGCCAGATGATCGCCGAGCGCAGCAATCAGGCCATGCCGGCACATGGTCGGCACGGCCGATACAGCAACCGCTGAGCCGGCTCACTCGAAGGGAATGATGCCCTCGACATCGCCTTTGCGCAGTTGCCCGCGGTATACCTTGAGCACCTGGTTGCGCTTGGCCGCACGCAACTGCGCTTGTGCGCCCAGCTTGCGCTGCTCCCAGAGCTTGAGATGACCCCGGATGAATTCGCGGTCGGCGGTTTCCTCGGCGGGGTAATGGAAATGGGCTTCCCACAGCTTTCTGCCGGTCACCCGCCTGATTTCATAAGTGTCCAAGTAATCACCACCGGACAGCAATAAACGTCGATCACGCCGCTCGATGATGAGCTCACCAATGGAATGAAGGTACTTCAAGGCATTGAGCGTTGGTGTGCGCGTCGTCAGGTAAAGGGTGACCAGCAGATCGCGCTTGCTGTCCTCCAGCTCTTGGATGGCTGCCTGGGCCCTCTCGATCAACTCACCGTCCTGGCCACTGCGTGGCAACTGGGCCAGCCTGTGCTGAAGATCCTTCACATGCAGGTCGATCACCGTCGACAGCCCCAGGGGTTCATCGTGACCGAAGAACCGCTTGGCCATGTTGATGGTTGGGTTCACTCCGGCAATCAGCGCCTGCACCCGAGTGCGCAGAACCTCCGGCTGCGGTGCAGGCCCGACGGCCGGCCTGTCTCTGCGCTCATCCGCCACTTCGCGCCACTGACTGGCTTGGCGACGGAACGTTCTGAGCACATTGTCATGGCTGTCCCTCTGCTGCACGACGGCTTCGCCGTCCTCCCCCGTGGCCTCCACACCCACCACATTGCGCCCGCGCTGGGTTCTGACCACCCGACGAATACCGCCGCGCGGCGCATACACCGGGGTGCGCTGGGGCACCGGCTCGCTCAGTTCGATTTCGCGGACACTGGCGCTCATCTGTTCAGTGGCCAGCGCTTTGAGCCGACGCGCAACGTTGAGAAAAGACTGCAGCTTGTCCTGGCGAATCAGCGCCGGCTGGGTGCTGGTCAGATACTCGGCGCCGCCGATGGTTTCCTCGTAGGCCTCGATCACATCGTTGAGCACCGCCACGCGCTCCTCCTCGGACAGATCGCTGGCCGCCAGTTCGCCATGTGCGCTACCGGCGCTGCGCAAGGCGTCGCTGACCAACAATTCGTCATGGTCCGCGACCTCCTCCTCGGTAGAGCCCTTGAGGCGGTCCAGGCACAGCTCGCCAAGGTCTTCGAGCAAACGAAATTCCACATCCACGGCGTTGTGCCGCCGCTGCTCGATCACCTTGTCCAGTTCATGGTGCTTGTTGACCGGCTGGTCGTCATCGTCGCGAAAGACGATACCGTCGTCCTTGAGCGTGCTTTCCAGCAGCGCGTCGAAACGCCCCGCCTGCGCGACCAGTTCGTTGCCCAACTGCTCGACGCGCTCCAGCGACGCAACCAGGCGCAGATACTGCTGCTTTTCCTCGTCGGTCTCGGGCAGGATCGCGATCGCACGACGTTGAGCGTCGATCTCCTCATCGTTGATGAGCGTCGCCAGCAGGTTGTAGCGATGCTCGCAGGCGGCGATCAGGCCCTGGCGCAACAGGCTGCGCTGATGCAGTAGCGCGTCGGCCACCACCTGACTGGACAGCTTCACAGAGCCGGTGCTCATCAACAGCGCCTCATGTTTGAGGTCATGCTCGATGAGGTTCTTGAGATCCTTCGCCAGCACGTTGCGTTGTGCCCGGCGCACCTGGATGTGCAGGTCGAGCAACTCGCGCTGGCGCTCGTCCAAAGACTCCAGCGCCTGCAACTCGTCGATCTTCGCCGTGGTCTTGTCCACCTCGTCCAGATGCTTACCGAAAGCCTGTCCCAGGCCGTTGCGCTGACCGGTCAGTTGCATGTCCTGCTCCCTCATCCGCGCCTCTGCGGCGATGTTCTCCTCGCGCTTGCGGGCAATGCGGCTTTTCGGCATACCGCCACGCAGTCGTTGCCCGACATCGATTCGCCAGCCGGCACCGTAGCGCTCCACCCAGGGACCTGGGTTGCCTTGCGCGTCGACGATGCGCACACCTTCTTCGCCAAGCGTGACGCGGTAGGCATCGCCACGCAGGCCGACGTAGTGTTGGCCCTCGATGAGGTACAGGCCGGCGGCATCGCCCTGTGCGATCGGGGTCAGACCGCCCAGCACCCGCTCGCTGCGCAGGGCTTCTAACTGGCGAAGTCGTTCCGGTGGCAGCAGGTTGAATCCGCTACCGCCACTGAAGGAGAAGTCCAGCAGTGCCTGCGGCTTGGCCAGCGCGCCGGCCATGAACACCTTGCCCTGCGCAGGCGCGGGGGAGCGCTCGGTGATCGGCAGCGCCGCACCGACCGCTAGGCCGGGCGCCAGCGATGCATCCGGTAGCCTGGCCGGCACTCGCGACACCGCAGGTGCATAGGCGTGCCCTATCACCAGGACCAGGTTCAACAGCATGTCGACCAGGGCGGCAGAGCGCTCGAACGCGCTGCCCTCGCGCACCGCCTGCACATCGGCACTCGCGGCATCGAACATCTGCACCAGCCACAGCACCGTCGCCACCGGGCCGCGTAGCAACAGGCTGGCAACGTCGAACAGCAGCCATGCGCCCTGGACCAGCAGCGCCCAGCGGCTCTCGGCGTTGGACACCGAATCGCGGTCCGCCAGGGTCACCAGCAGATCGCGGTTGGCCTGGTAGAGCTGCAGGTCCACCTCGCTGCGCCAGTAGCGCGGCCAAAACTGCGCCGGTGCCACGGGCGCGGGCAGAATCGAGGTGTCGACGATCGGCGTTCCCAGGTGCGGTTCGGTGAATCCGCCGTGGTCGTAGACCGGGCGCGCCTGCGGCGGCAACCAGTCGAGCAGGCTGGCTTGCAAGTCCTTGTCCTCGCGCACGGCCTGCATCATGGCGTCGATACTCGCAAACTCGAGCACGGCGTCCTTGCCGTACAACGGCCGATAGAGGATGACGTTGTTCAGCGCCGCGTTGAACAGCACGTACATGCCCTGCACCACATCGCATGCCGGGCTGTCGGGCGCACGGCGCAGGGCCAATGGCATCAGCATGCTCGCCGGCAGGCTGGCATCGATGCGTCCTGCGCAGTAGTCGCTGACCGCTTGCAGACTGGGTTCGCAGATCCGTCCGTGCAACCGCGCGCGAAGGGCGCTGAACAGCAGTGCACTGCGCCACTGCCGAGCGAACTGCTGTACGCGCATCGAGTAGCCGGTCGGCTCGTCCAGTTGCGCTGCGACGTACAGTGGATAGGTGCCGCCGATGTCCACCCGCTCCACCAACGCCTTGACGTAGTCGGCGTTCATCCACGCCATGATCAACTGGTCATCGCGGTGACGGATGGCAGTGATGGATGCGCCTTGCAGCGACGCAAGATTGGCGATGGCGAACTGCGTCAGGCTGACACTGCGCCGCTCCAGTGCCCCGTCGCCCGTGCCGGCACCCGCCCCGCCTGGCACGCCCCAGGCGGTGGTGAGCTCGAGCATCAGGTCGTCTGGCCAGTAATTGGCATCGATCGGGTGATCGGCCAGCAGTTGCTGGCGCAGTTGCTGGCTGGCGTAACTGTGCAGGTCCAGCACCTCGCCCAAGGCCGCGGCGCCACCGGACTCGGCCTGGGCCAGCGCCAATTCGTACAGCGCCGATTGGCAGGCGAAGCTGTCCGCTGGACTGAGCCGGAACACGCCCGACGGTGGCACGCCTTTGATCTGCGCCTGGGTGATGTAGCCTTCGATGAACCCGCGTGACGGGTCGGTGAGCGCCAGATACGCCTGCTCCAGTTCAGCCACGCTGCTCAATGACAGACGGTCGAGGGCCTGCACCTGTTCGAGCATGCGCTCCTGCAACAACGCCGTCAGTTGTGCGAAGGGGTCGCCCTCGAGCACGTGGCGATGCCAGGTCAGGCCGACACCCTGGGCAGACGGGGCGTACTCGTCGGCCAAGGCATCGGTCAGCGCACCGAGGCCGTCGAACGCCCAGATCACGCCGGACGGGCGACACCACAGGACCACCTCAGCCTCGTCCCACTGCCCCTGCACGAACAGATCGGTGAGAAACGTGCTGCTCGTGCGGGCGTCGTGCAGCAGGTCGATCTGCACCATGAACACCGTCGGCTGCTCACGTCCGCCCTTGAGCAGGCCATGAATGCACGCCTGCTGGCGCGCATCGAGGCCGTTGAGCGGGAGGTTGTATAGCAGCGCCGCGCGAATCGTTTGCTGCAGGCAGCGGTCTCGGCTAGCGCCCATGCTGCCTGGCGCGCGCCAGTAATCGACCTGCGCTTGACGGAAGTAGGCGGCAGTCAGCAACAGCACATCGTTGAACGGCTCGATCAGGCGCTGCAAGTCGATCTGATCGCCGTCAGCCGTTTCGAACGGATCCTCGATGGCGAACAAGCGTTTGCGATCGAGCGTCAGGTAGGGCTTGGTGTTGGCCACGGCGGGGAAATCCAGCAGGACGCCGTTGAGGCAGGCCTGCAGCACCTCATCGACCAGCGGGCGCAAAGCGACCTGCTCGCCGTCCGGGCTGGGAGTGGCCACGCTGAGCCTGTCGGCGTCGACCAGCTCGGGACGCTGGCGGGCGATCAGCGGGTACTGCTCGACCAGCGCTAGCAGGAGTTGGCGGCTGAGCACCTGTCGCAACGTGGGACGGCTGGCGAACTGGGCGCGCACGAGCAGGCAAAAATCGGGCGATGAAACGACGGTATCGGTCATGACGACGTCTCGCTGGGAACGGACCCCGACCCTAGCTCGGTGCCCACCCCGACTGGCCGTACTTATCGCTGGCATTCGATCGTCAGCACTATGTAACGCGGATGGTCTGCGCCACGGCGGCAACCTCATCGCAACCGTCCAGAGGAATTCGCCATGCCGTCACGCTCCGCCCTATCCGCATCTGCTACCTGGCTTCTGCTGGCGTTTCACGCCGACGTCGTGGTCGCCGCCGATCCAGTGCCGCTGCTCAATGCCCAGTTGCAGAGCGTGCAGTGGAACGGTATCGGCCGCCTGAGCAGCCAACACGGCACGCATCAATGCATCGCCACCTTGCTCGACACCCGCGAGCCCTCAGGCCAGTCGTCCGGGCCTGCCTATGTGGTCACCGCCGCCCATTGCCTGGATCCACGCAACGGCGTGGTCGCCCATAACGTGCCGGCCGAGGGCTCGGTGGCCTTCAACTATTTCATCGACACGTCCGAGCAGCGCGTCACCTTTGCGCTCAAGCAGCGGGTGTGGAGCAGCATGCAGGGCACCGACCTGGCGTTGCTCGAGCTCGATGCCAGCTTGCAGGACGTCATGGCCCAGGGTATCGAGCCCCTACGGTTGGGCGAGCGACCGGACACGGCCGCGCCGGTGATGGTGATTGGCGAGCCCAGTGTGCCTGATGAGGGCCTGCGCCTGATGCGCTGCACGCAACAGCGTACCAGCCATGCCATCGAGTACCCCTGGGTCTGGCGCGACATCGAGCGCAACGACTGCGCGGGCATCGCCGAAGGCGCCTCGGGCAGCCCGGTGATCAGCGAGGACGGGCAACGCTTGATCGCCGTCATCAACAGCGTCGGCGTCGCCGATTCGACGCGCTGCGAGCGCAACAGCCCGTGCGCGTTCGATCATGCCGACGCGGTGACCGGACAGGCGCTCAATTACGCCATGCCGGTGCAACGCTTGTCAGGCTGCTGGCGACAGGGGCGTGCAGACCTGGAAAACCCCGACTGCACCTTGCTGCCCGCTGTGCACATCGAGGTCCAGGAGCGCATCGCATTCATGCGCAAGCTGGCGCTGGATGCCAACGGGCAGATCGAGGCGCCGACGTGGGGCATGACCTTCGCCCTGGAAACGCCGCGCTATCGCTACAAGACCGTGCAGGATCCGAAGGCCTGCGAGGATCCGCTGCACTACAGCGGCACGATCGAGGCCGCGCAGAACCGCATCGACACACCGATTGGCACGACGCCGGGCTGGTACTTCCTGTGCTTGATCGGCGTCGAGGGCGCCGACCAGCGACCCTCGCCAGGCTTGATGGCCAACAGTCTGAGCCTGCCGGTCAATCTGCTTCCCGCTGCGCCAGTACCTGACCCGGACGTGTCGATCCGACGCCTGGAGGACGCCAGCCTGGAGGTGACCTGGACCCGCCACCCGCCGGATCTGGTGCGCTACTTCGTCAAGCGCGGCCCGCCGCAGTCGACCGATTGCGAGAACCCGTCGGGCTACCGACGGGCGCGCCACGAGGTGTATGCCTTCAAGCCCCAGCAACTGCCGTTGAAGCTCTGCACCCGAGGCGAGGACATCAACGGCAGTCATTCGGTGGTACGCACCGACCATCTACTGCCTGCGCCATGACGGCTCAGCTGTAGACGCGGCCCAGCACCTGGCGGTGGCTTTCGAACTGATCCAGCACGTCGCGCACGATCTGCTCGGACGTGAAGCCCATCAGGTCGTATTCCTGGCTGCCGTCATGCAGATAGACCTCGGCACGGTAGAAGCGCTGGCGCACTTCTGCCTCGCCCTCGGGCGACGCCTCGTTCGGTGCAGCCAGATAGCCGTCCAGGCTCACTTCGTAGACGAACGGGTTGCCCTCTTCCATCATCACCCGCACGCCCATCATGTTGCGCGACTGACCGACGCGGGTCTCGACCTGGAAGCCCAGGGCGCGGAGCTGCTCAGCCGCCTCCTTGAGCGCCGGGCTGACCTGGCGGTCCATGAAGCGCTGCACCACGGCCTGGGTCGGCTGCAGTTCGAGTTGGGTCAGGCGCTCGCTGAAGCCGCGACGGCCACGGGCTGCCAGCTCGGCGCGCTCCTGCTCGATCGCCACGTCCTGCTTCATGGCCTTGTACAAGCCGAACATGAACAGCACCAGCACCACCGAGAACGGCAGACCGGCCAGCACCACCATGGTCTGCATGGCCTCGAAGTTGCCAGCGAACAACAGACCGATGGTCACCAGAGTGATGATCACCGACCAGAACACCACCATCCAGTGCGGCGCGTCCTCGTCCACCTGGCCGCCGGTGCAGGAAAGGTTGGCCATCATCACCGCGCCCGAGTCGGCGGGGGTGAGGAACAGCACGAAGCCGACGAACACGGCGACACCGATGACGATCTTGGCTGCCGGGAAGTATTCCAGCAGTTGGTAGATCGACATCGACGGCTGCTCCAGGGCGGTCTTGCCCAGTTCTACGGCGCCGTGGTTCATCACCAGATCCAGCGCGGTATTGCCGAAGATCGACAGCCACGCCAGGGTGAAGCCCAGTGGGATCAGCAGCACGCCGCTGACCAACTGGCGCACGGTGCGACCCTTGGAAATCCGCGCGATGAACATGCCGACGAACGGACCCCAGGAGATCCACCAGGCCCAGTAGAACACGGTCCACAGGCCCAGCCAGCGCTCGGACTTGCCGGCCTCGCCTTCGTAGACATAGAGGTCGAAGGTCTTGAGCACCAGGCCATTGAGGTAGTCGCCGATGTTCTGCACGAAGCCGTTGAGCAGGTGCAGGGTCTCACCGCCGAGCAGTACGAAGATCAGCAGACCGCTGAACAGCACGATGTTGAGGTTGGACAGGCGGCGAATGCCGTTTTCCACACCCGAAACCGCGGCCACGGTGGCAACACCGGCCATCACCAGGATCACCACCAGCAGGTTGGTCTTGCTGTGGTCCATGCCGAACAGGTATTCGAGGCCCGAGGCCACCTGCATCGAGCCGATGCCCAGGTTGGTCACCAGGCCCAGCAGGGTGACGAACATGCCGAAGATGTCCACGGCGTTGCCCGCCGCACCCTTGACCCAGCGTTCACCCACCAGCGGGTACAGCGCCGAGCGCAGCGCCAGCGGCTGGTTGTGGCGATAGGCGAAGTAACCCACGGCCAGGCCAACCAGGGCGTAGATCGCCCAGCCATGCAGGCCCCAGTGCAGGAAGGTCAGTTGCAGGCCCTGGCGCGCCGCTTCCAGGCTGGCGGGCGTGCCTTCGGGCGGGTTGAAGTAGTGGTCCAGCGGCTCGGACGCGCCGAAGTACAGCAGCGAGATGCCGATGCCGGAGGAAAACAGCATGCCGGCCCAGGCGCCATAGCTGAAGTCGGGCTGGTCTTCCTTGCCGCCCAGCTTGAGCTTGCCGTAGTCGGAGAAGGCCAGGTAGATGACGAACAGCAGGTAACCGCAGATCACCAGCATGTAGTACCAGCCGAAGCTGCGTGTCAGCCATTGCTGAGCGACGCTCAGCACCTGACCGGCGGTTTCGGGTACAGCGATAAGCAAGGCAGTCAACGCGAGGATCAGCAGCGCAGAGGTGTAGAACACCACGCGGTTGACCCGAACCCTCTCGGCGGGGGGCTTTGTCAGGGAGGCAGAACTCATTGCACGAATGCTCCGGGCAGTGCGGCGGTGGAGGCTAATTTCAGTCTTGTCCCGAGCAATTGGTGGAATCCCCCCCACTGCGTCAGGTGTTATAAAAGCACCTTGGAAACCGTGAACCCGAACCGAATCGCTGCAAAAAAACAGAGTGGCTGGCCGGATTTCAGCACGATCATCCGCGTGGGATGCGCGCATCTGTCGCAGTTCGCCGGACCCGCTCCAAAGGTCTGCCGCACGGTCGATGACCGCCCGGCGGGATCTGTCGCTGCACCATTCCTACCCGCAAACGCCCTGTATCACGGGGGTTTCACGATTTCCTGGGGTGTCAATCCGTGTCGCTGGAGCAGCCTCAAAAGCTGTCAATGGCACAAATTGTCGCAGAGCTTATTCTTTATTGATTGAACGTTCAATCAAAACAAAATAGACTGGCCCTCGCCGAGTCGGAGGCGTCTCGTCCGCTCGCAGGCCTGAGGAGATAGCACGATGCCCAAGGTCGGTATGCAACCCATCCGCCGCCAGCAGTTGATCGAAGCCACGTTACAGGCGGTCGATCAGGTCGGACTGGGAGATGCCAGCATTGCGCTGATTGCCCGTTTGGCCGGCGTGTCCAACGGCATCATCAGTCACTACTTTCAGGACAAGAACGGCCTGATCGCAGCGACCATGAGTTACGTCATGAAGATGCTCAGCGAAGGGGTCAGCGCACGCCGCGAGGCGCTGCATGAAGACACTCCGCGAGCCCACCTGCAGGCGATCATCGAGGGTAACTTCGATGCCAGCCAGGTGAACGGTCCGGCCATGAAGACCTGGCTGGCGTTCTGGGCCTCGAGCATGCACCAACCGTCCTTGCACAGGTTGCAGCGGATCAACGACCACCGCCTGTACTCCAACCTGTGTTGTCAGTTTCGCCGCGTCCTGCCGCTCTACCATGCGCGCAAGGCAGCTCGCGGCCTGGCGGCCCTGATCGATGGTCTGTGGCTGCGCGGCGCGCTGTCGGGCGATGCGTTCGACACGGAACAGGCGATACGCATCGCCTACGAATACATGGATCTACAACTGGCTAAACAGCACAACCTGGCTCCCCAGGCCGCTGCACAACCGCCCGCGACCGCTGCCCTGAAGGCAGGCGCACGAGGCGGCTAGCCAATCACACACTGCACTTGCGAGGATTCTATGGCCCGTTTCGGAACGCAAAAACTCTACATCGATGGCGGTTATGTCGACGCTGGCAGCGACGCCACCTTCGAAGCCATCAACCCGGCCACCGGCGAAGTGCTGGCCCACGTCCAGCGTGCGACCGAGGCTGACGTCGAGCGCGCCGTCGAGAGCGCCGAGCGGGGCCAGAAAGTCTGGGCCGCGATGACCGCCATGCAGCGTTCGCGCATCCTGCGCCGCGCCGTCGACATCCTGCGCGAGCGCAACGACGAGCTGGCCATGCTGGAAACCCTGGACACCGGCAAGTCGTACTCCGAAACCCGCTACGTCGACATCGTCACCGGCGCCGACGTGCTGGAATACTACGCTGGCCTGGTGCCCGCCATCGAAGGCGAGCAGATCCCGCTGCGCGAATCGTCCTTCGTCTACACCCGTCGCGAACCGCTGGGCGTGACCGCTGGCATTGGCGCGTGGAACTACCCGATCCAGATCGCCCTGTGGAAATCCGCACCAGCCCTGGCCGCCGGCAACGCGATGATCTTCAAGCCGTCGGAAGTCACCTCGCTGACCACCCTGAAACTGGCCGAGATCTACACCGAAGCCGGCCTGCCGGACGGCGTATTCAACGTGCTGACCGGCAGCGGCCGCGAAGTGGGCACCTGGCTCACCGAGCACCCACGCATCGAGAAAGTCTCCTTCACCGGCGGCACCACCACCGGCAAGAAGGTCATGGCCAGCGCTTCGAGCTCCTCGCTCAAGGAAGTGACCATGGAGCTGGGCGGCAAGTCGCCGCTGATCATCTGCGCCGACGCCGACCTGGACAAGGCCGCCGACATCGCCATGATGGCCAACTTCTACAGCTCGGGTCAGGTGTGCACCAACGGCACCCGCGTGTTCATTCCTGCTTCGCTCAAAGCCGCCTTCGAGGCCAAGATCCTCGAGCGCGTCGCGCGCATCCGCGTCGGCAACCCGGAAGATGACAACACCAACTTCGGTCCGCTGGTGAGCTTCGCCCACATGGAAAGCGTGCTGGGCTACATCGCCAAGGGCAAGGAAGAAGGTGCCCGTGTGCTGTGCGGCGGTGAGCGCCTGACCGACGGCGCCTTCGCCAAGGGCGCCTTCGTTGCGCCGACCGTGTTCACCGACTGCCGCGACGACATGACCATCGTCAAGGAAGAGATCTTCGGCCCCGTGATGAGCATCCTCAGCTACGAGACCGAGGAAGAAGCCGTACGCCGCGCCAACGACACCGAGTACGGCCTGGCCGCCGGCGTGTGCACCAACGACCTGAGCCGCGCCCACCGCATCATCCACCAGCTCGAAGCCGGCATCTGCTGGATCAACGCCTGGGGCGAATCGCCGGCCGAAATGCCGGTCGGTGGCTACAAGCAATCGGGCGTTGGCCGCGAAAACGGCGTCAGCTCGCTGGCCCAGTACACCCGTATCAAGTCGGTCCAGGTCGAACTGGGCGGCTACACGTCGGTCTTCTGACAGACAGCCGCGAGCGGCTAGCTGCAAGCTGCAAGAAAGAGCCGGTCGGCGATAGCCGCCGGCCCTTGCAGGCAACGCGCAGCCGTAAGTCCTTAGCGGCAAGCTGCAGGGAACGTGAGGCGCGTATCACCTCACCGATCTTGCAGGACCCAATCAATCGCAAGCTTGGCGCGAACGCTTCTTCTTGAAGCTCGAGGCTTGAAGCTTGCCACTGCTTCCGGAGGAAGCCTCCCCATGGAATACGATTACATCATCGTCGGTGCCGGTTCGGCCGGTAACACCCTGGCCACCCGCCTGACCGAAGACGCCAACGTTTCGGTGCTGCTGCTCGAAGCGGGCGGCCCTGACTATCGCTTCGACTTCCGTACCCAGATGCCCGCCGCCCTGGCCTTCCCGTTGCAGGGCAAGCGCTACAACTGGGCCTACGAGACCGATCCAGAGCCGCACATGGATGGCCGCCGCATGGAATGTGGTCGCGGCAAGGGCCTCGGTGGCTCGTCGCTGATCAACGGCATGTGCTACATCCGCGGCAACGCCATGGACTTCGACGGCTGGGCGAAACTGCCAGGCCTGGAAGACTGGACCTACCTCGACTGCCTGCCCTACTTCCGCAAGGCCGAAACCCGTGACATCGGCCCCAACGACTACCACGGCGGCGAAGGCCCGGTCAGCGTGGCCACGCCCAAGGCCGGCAACAACCCGCTGTTCCACGCCATGGTCGAAGCCGGCGTGCAAGCCGGTTACCCGCGCACCGAAGACCTCAACGGCTACCAGCAGGAAGGCTTCGGCCCGATGGACCGCTCGGTGACCAAGAACGGCCGCCGCTCCAGCACTGCCCGTGGCTACCTGGATCAGGCCAAGAAGCGTCCCAACCTGACCATCGTCACCCACGCCCTGAGCGACCGTATCCTGTTCGAAGGCAAACGCGCCGTCGGCGTGACCTACCTGGTCGGCGACAGCGAAGAGCGCGTGGAAGCGCGTGCACGCAAGGAAGTGATCGTCAGTTCCGGGGCCATCGCCTCGCCGCAACTGCTGCAGCGCTCCGGCGTCGGCCCCCGCGCCCTGCTCGACAGCCTCGACATTCCCGTGGTCCACGAACTGCCGGGCGTCGGCGAGAACCTGCAGGATCACCTGGAACTGTACCTGCAATACGCCTGCACCCAACCGGTGTCGCTGTACCCGTCGCTGCTGTGGTGGAACCAGCCGGCCATCGGTGCCGAGTGGCTATTCAACGGCACTGGCATCGGCGCCAGCAACCAGTTCGAGGCCGGCGGTTTCATCCGGACCCGTCCTGAGTTCGAGTGGCCGAACATCCAGTATCACTTCCTGCCGGTGGCCATCAACTACAACGGCTCCAACGGCGTGAAGGAGCACGGCTTCCAAGCGCACATGGGCTCGATGCGCTCGCCGAGCCGCGGCCGTGTGCAGGCCAAGTCGAAAGATCCGCGCCAGCACCCGAGCATCCTGTTCAACTACATGGCCACCGAGCAGGACTGGCAGGAATTCCGCGACGGCATCCGCCTGACCCGCGAGATCATGGCCCAGCCGGCGCTGGATCCGTATCGGGGTCGTGAGATCAGCCCGGGCGAGCATGTGCAGACCGACGAGGAACTGGACAAATTCATCCGCGAGCACGCCGAGACCGCGTTCCACCCGTCGTGCTCGTGCAAGATGGGCACCGACGACATGGCGGTGGTCGATGGCGAAGGCCGCGTGCACGGCATGCAAGGCCTGCGCGTGGTAGACGCCTCGATCATGCCGATCATCATCACCGGTAACCTCAATGCCACCACGATCATGATCGCCGAGAAAATCGCCGACAAGATCCGCCAGCGCCAGCCGCTGCCGCGCAGCACCGCCAAGTACTATGTGGCCGGCGATGCTCCGGTGAAGGGCAAAGCGATGCGCGAGGTGAAGCAGGGCTAAGCGCGCCCACACAGGTTCTGCGCAGTGCTCTGAAACGGCGCTGCTGCTGATCCCTACTGGGAACCTGTGGGAGCGGGCTTGCCCTGCGATGAGGCCCGCCGCCACACCGCAGCACCCACGAAAGGCACCTCGACGGTGCCTTTCGTACATCTGCAGAAACGCTTTACATGCCGCCAATTCATCAGGTTAGAATCGATTGGCACGCGACCTGCTAGTTCTATTCAGCACTACCACGTCTTCATCCCCGCGAAGTCCCGGAGTACCTGCCTTTGGATGCCAGTACCATCAACAGCCTGTTCCTGATCGGCGCATTGCTGGTGGGCGCAAGCATCCTGGTCAGCTCGCTGTCTTCGCGTCTGGGCATTCCCATCCTGGTCATCATCCTCGCGGTCGGCATGGTTGCCGGCGTGGATGGCGGCGGCATCATCTTCAACAACTACCCGACCGCCTACCTAGTGGGCAACCTGGCCCTGGCGGTGATCCTGCTCGACGGCGGCCTGCGCACACGGGTGGCGAGCTTCCGCGTGGCCTTGTGGCCGGCGCTGTCGCTGGCCACGGTCGGGGTGCTCATCACCACCGCGCTGACCGGCATGGTCGCCGCCTGGCTGTTCGACCTGAGCTTGATCCAAGGCCTGCTGATCGGCGCCATCGTTGGCTCCACCGACGCTGCCGCGGTGTTTTCGCTGCTCGGCGGCAAAGGCCTCAACGAGCGGGTGACCGCCACCCTGGAGATCGAGTCCGGCAGCAACGACCCGATGGCGGTGTTCCTCACCGTGACGCTCATCGACATGATCGCCAGCGGCCAGACCGGCCTGCACTGGAGCCTGCTGACCCACCTGCTGCGCGAGTTCGGCATCGGCGGCCTGCTGGGCCTGGGCGGCGGCTGGCTGATGCTGCAGCTGGTCAACCGTATCAACCTGGCCGGTGGCCTGTACCCGATCCTGGTGGTGGCGGGCGGCCTGGTGGTGTTCTCGCTGACCAACGCCCTGCATGGCAGCGGCTTCCTCGCCGTCTACCTGTGCGGCCTGGTGCTGGGCAACAAGCCGATCCGCAGCCGCCACGGCATCCTGCACATGCTCGACGGCATGGCCTGGCTGGCGCAGATCGGCATGTTCCTGGTGCTCGGCCTGCTGGTCACCCCGCACGACCTGCTGCCCATCGCCCTGCCCGCCCTGGGCCTGGCGCTGTGGATGATTCTCGTCGCCCGGCCGCTGTCGGTGGTCGCTGCGCTGCTGCCGTTCAAGGCCTTCCATGGTCGCGAGAAAGGCTTCATTTCCTGGGTCGGCCTGCGGGGCGCGGTCCCGATCATCCTGGCGGTGTTCCCGCTGATGGCGGGCCTGCCGCAGGCGCAGTTGTTCTTCAACCTGGCGTTCTTCATCGTGCTGGTGTCGCTGCTGGTGCAGGGCACCAGCCTGCCGTGGATGGCCAAGCTGCTGAAGGTCACGGTACCACCGGACCCGGCGCCGATTTCCCGCTCGGCGCTGGAGGTGCACATCACCAGCGAATGGGAGCTGTTCGTCTATCGCCTCGGCGCGGAAAAATGGTGCATCGGCTCGCCCCTGCGCGAGCTGAGGATGCCCGAGGGCACGCGCATCGCCGCGTTGTTCCGCGGCCAACAGTTGCTGCACCCGTCCGGCAGCACCGTGCTGGAGGTCGACGACATGCTCTGCGTGATCGGCCATGAGCACAACCTGCCGGCGCTGGGCAAACTGTTCAGCCAGGCGCCCCAGCGCGGCCTGGACCTGCGCTTCTTCGGTGACTTCGTGCTCGAAGGCGATGCCGAACTGGGCGCGGTGGCCGCACTGTACGGCCTCACGCTCGACGGCCTGGAGGCGTCCACCCCGCTGGCGCAGT
Organism: Pseudomonas sp. SC11; assembly: GCF_047039205.1. NCBI lineage: Bacteria > Pseudomonadati > Pseudomonadota > Gammaproteobacteria > Pseudomonadales > Pseudomonadaceae > Pseudomonas > Pseudomonas sp. SC11. The sequence goes on from NZ_CP178183.1 coordinate 5,212,597, forward strand.
TCATCCGACAGAAGGTCGGCGGCGCGCCCATCGTGGGCGACCAGGTGGAATGGCAGGGCACGATCTGGACGGTGGCGACCATGGACGGGAACAAGATCCAGAAAGTGGGCGTCAGATTCCCCGAAGGAACCCGACCCGGACCCGGTCTGTTCCTCTAAACTCCGATTCATGCCCTTTCGCTAGTAGTCTGCCTATGTCCCTGCGCGTATATGCCCGCACAGCCCTGCTCGGGCTGTGCCTCTCCCTGTCGTTCGCCGCCGTGGCGGCCGAGATGCCCACCGCTCCGGGCGTTCAGAACAGCCTCGACAAGATCGCCGAGCGCAAGCTGCCGGAGGCCGAACAGAAGGCGCTGCAGCAAGTGCTGGAGCAAACCCTGACGCTGATCGCCAGCAAGGACGACAGCGACCGCAAGCTCGCCGAACTCAAGCAGCAGCTCGCCAGCGCGCCCCAGGAAACCCGTGACAGCCAGCACGAGCTGGCCAAGCTCAAGACCAGCAAGCCCACCCCGGTGGCGCAGCGCTACGCCAACCTCAGCGTGCCGCAGCTCGAATTGATGCTCAGCGAACGCAGCACCCAGCAGGGCGACCTGCAAAAAGCGCTGTCCGAAGCCAACAGCCTGATCATCAACTCGCAGACCCGCCCCGAGCGTGCCCAGGCCGAGATCAGCAACAACCAGACTCGCGTCCAGCAGATCAACAACGCGCTCAAGTCGGGCAAGGACAACGGCAAGGCGCTGTCCCCCGACCAGCGCAACCAGCTCATCGCCGAACAGGCCTCGCTCAATGCCCTGACCCTGCTGCGCCGCCAGGAGCTGGCCGGCAACAGCCTGCTGCAAGACCTGGGCAGCGCCCGCCATGACCTGCTGATCGAGCGCACCGCGCGCCTGGAACAGGAGATTCAGGACCTGCAGACCCTGATCAACGAAAAGCGCCTGGCGCAGTCCCAGCAGACCGTCACCCAGCAGTCCATCGAGGCGCAGAAGGCCGGCGGCAGCACCCTGCTGGCCAACGAGAGCGCAGCCAACCTCAAGCTCTCCGACTACCTGCTGCGCAGCACCGACCGTCTCAACGAGCTGACCCAGCAGAACCTGCAAACCAAGCAGCAACTCGACACCCTGACCCAGGCCGACCAGGCCCTGGACGAGCAGATCAACGTGCTCAAGGGCAGCCTGCTGCTGTCCAAGATCCTCTACAAGCAGAAGCAAGCTCTGCCGCACCTGAAGCTGGACCGCGACCTGGCCGACCAGATCGCCGATATCCGTCTCTACCAGTTCGAGGTCAACCAGCAGCGCGAGCAGATGAGCAGCCCGATCAGCTACGTCGACGACCTGCTCTCCAAACAGCCCGAGCAGGACGTCACGCCCCAACTGCGCAAAGCCCTGTTGGAAGTGGCCATCACCCGCAGCGACCTGCTCGAACGGCTGAACCGCGAGCTGTCGGCGCTGCTCAACGAATCGATCACCCTGCAGCTCAACCAGAAACAGTTGCTCAGTACCGCGCAAAACCTGCGCACCACCCTCGATGAACAGATGTTCTGGATCCCCAGCAACAAGCCGCTGGACTGGGACTGGCTGCGCTACGTGCCGGAGCGCTTCGCCAACCAGGTCGCCAGCCTGCCGTGGAGCTCGGGCATCAACGAGCTGGCCGATGGCCTGCTACAACGGCCGCTGCTGTTCCTGCCGCTGCTGCTGGTGATCGGCGCACTGCTGTGGCGACGCAAGTACCTGTATCAGCGCCTGGGCAAGGTGCACCAGGACATCGGCCACTTCCGCCGCGACAGCCAGTGGCACACGCCCCAGGCGATTTTGATCAACATCCTCCTGGCGATGCCGCTGAGCTTGGGCCTGGCGTTGTGCAGCTACGCCTTGCAGATCGACGCGCGCGGGCAGAACGCCAACCTCGGCGCCGCACTCTGGCAACTGGCCCAGGCCTGGCTGGTGTTCTACACCGCCTACCGTATCCTCGCCCCCGGCGGCGTGGCGGAAGTGCATTTCCGCTGGCACAAGCCGCAGGTCGAGTTCCTGCGTGGCTGGGTGCGCCGGCTCGGCACCGTGGTGCTGGCCTTGGTCGGCGTGGTGGCCGTGGCTGAGCACCAGCCCTCGGCGCTGGCCGACGACGTGCTCGGCATCGGTGTGGTACTGACCTGCTATGGGCTGATGGCCTGGTTGCTCAGCCGCCTGCTGTTAAGCAGCCCGGCGCACCAGAACACCTCGTTGTTCCGCAAGGCCGTCGGCGTGGCCTTCACCGCCCTGCCCATCGCGCTGTTCGTCGCGGTGTGCTTCGGCTACTACTACACCGCGCTGAAACTCACCGACCGCCTGATCTACACGCTGTACCTGCTGCTGTTCTGGCTGGTGATCGAGGCCGCGTTCGTGCGCGGTCTGTCGGTGGCGGCGCGGCGCCTGGCCTACCAACGCGCGCTGAGCAAGCGTGCGGCGGCCAAGGAAGGCCTGGACGGCGAGGTGATCGTCGAAGAACCGACCCTGGACATCGAGCAGGTCAACCAGCAGTCGCTGCGCCTGATCCGCCTGGCCTTGCTCGGCGGCTTCATCGCCGGCCTGTACTGGGTGTGGTCGGACCTGATCTCGGTGTTCTCCTACCTCAACAACTTCACCCTGTACGAATACACCAGCGGCACCGGCGCCACCGCCAGCATGGTGCCGATCAGCCTCGGCGACCTGCTCGGCGCGTTGGTCATCGCCGGCATCACCATCGCCCTGGCCAGCAACCTGCCGGGCCTGCTGGAGGTGCTGGTGCTGTCACGCCTGAGCCTGGCCCAGGGCAGCGCCTACGCCATCACCACGCTGCTGTCGTACGTGATCGTCGGCGTGGGCATCGTCAGCACCCTGGCCACCCTCGGGGTGAGCTGGGACAAGCTGCAATGGCTGGTCGCCGCCCTGTCGCTGGGCCTGGGCTTCGGCATGCAGGAGATCTTCGCCAACTTCATCTCCGGCATCATGATCCTGTTCGAGCGCCCGGTGCGCATCGGCGACACCATCACCATCGGCAACCTGTCCGGCACGGTGAGCAAGATCCGCATCCGTGCCACCACCATCACTGACTTCGACCGCAAGGACATCATTGTCCCCAACAAGACCTTCATCACCGGGCAGTTGATCAACTGGTCGCTGACCGACACGGTGACCCGAGTGACGCTGAAGCTGGGCATCGACTACGGCTCGGACCTGGACCTGGTGCGTGACCTGCTGCTCAAGGGCGCCCACGAAAATCCCCGGGTGCTCAAGGACCCTGAGCCGCTGGTGTACTTCCTGCAATTCGGCGAGAGCTCGCTGGACCACGAACTGCGTATGCACGTGCGCGACCTGGGCGACCGCAACCCGACGCTGGACGAGATCAACCGCTACATCAACCGCGAGTTCAAGGCCCACGACATCAAGATCTCGGTGCGCCAGGTGGAGGTGTTCCTGATGGACACCAAGAACGGCAAGCAGCAGATGATCCCGCTGGAGAACACACCCGACAGCAGCACGCCACCGAGCTGAATTGGACGCTGACCGGTGCAAGCGCCCAGAATGCCAGTCAACGCTGCACCTGGACCGCCCCTCAACAACCCGGAGCCGCCCGTGAAAACGCTCGACCACCTGCAGTTCGACAACCGCTTCGCCCGCCTCGGCGACGCCTTCTCCACCCAGGTGCTGCCCGAGCCGATCGCCGACCCGCGCCTGGTGGTGGTCAGCGAAGCGGCCCTGGCGTTGCTCGATCTGGATCCGGCGCAGGCCGAGTTGCCAGTGTTCGCCGAGCTGTTCGGCGGTCACACGCTCTGGGAAGACGCCGACCCTCGGGCGATGGTGTATTCCGGCCATCAGTTCGGCGGCTACAACCCGCGCCTGGGCGACGGTCGTGGCCTGCTGCTGGGTGAGGTGGTCAATGACGCGGGCGAGCACTGGGACCTGCACCTCAAGGGCGCCGGCCAGACCCCGTACTCGCGCATGGGCGATGGTCGCGCCGTGCTGCGCTCGTCGATCCGCGAATTCCTCGCCTCCGAAGCCCTGCACGCGCTGGGCATTCCCAGCAGTCGCGCCGTGTGCGTGATCGGTTCGAGCACGCCGGTGTGGCGCGAAACCCAGGAAAGCGCGGCCATGCTGCTGCGCCTGGCGCCCAGCCATGTCCGCTTCGGCCATTTCGAATATTTCTACTACACGCAGCAACCCGAGCAGCAGCGGGTGCTGCTGGATCATGTGCTCGAACAGCACTACCCCGAGTGCCTTGCGGCAGAGCAGCCGTACCTGGCCATGTTCCGCAGCATCGTCGAGCGCAACGCCGAGCTGATCGCGCGCTGGCAAGCCTACGGTTTCTGCCACGGGGTGATGAACACCGACAACATGTCGATCCTCGGCATCACCTTCGACTTCGGCCCGTTCGCCTTCCTCGACGACTTCGATGCCAACTTCATCTGCAACCACTCCGACGACCGTGGCCGCTACAGCTACGCCAACCAAGTGCCGATCGCCCACTGGAACCTCAGCGCGCTGGCCCAGGCGTTGACCACGGTGGTGGAGGTCGAGGCGCTCAAGGACACGCTGGGGCTGTTCCTGCCGCTGTACCAGGCCCATTACCTGGACCTGATGCGTCGCCGCCTCGGCCTGACCTGCGCTGAAGATGACGACCTGGCGCTGGTCGAGCGCCTGCTGCAGTGCATGCAGCGCGGTGCAGTGGATTACACGCTGTTCTTCCGCCGACTCGGCGAGCAACCGGTCGAACAGGCGCTCCACGGGGTGCGTGACGACTTCGTCGACCTCGCCGGCTTCGACGCCTGGGCCGCCGACTACCTGGCACGCTGCCAGCGCGAACCCGACAATGCCCAGGGCCGGCGTGCGCGCATGCACGCGGTCAATCCGCTGTACATCCTGCGCAACTACCTGGCGCAGCAGGCCATCGAAGCGGCCGAAGCGGGCGACTACAGTGAAGTCCGGCGCTTGCATCAGGTGCTGAGCAGGCCGTTCGAGGAACAGCCCGGCATGCAGGCCTACGCCGAGCGCCCGCCAACCTGGGGCAAGCACCTGGAAATCAGTTGCTCGTCCTGAATGCCAGGCGCGGCCTGACAGCCCTATCGCACCCCAAGGAGAAGATATGTCTGAACCCCTGGTCATCCCCTGCCCTCACTGCAACGGCCTCAACCGCCTGCCGGCCGAGCGCCTGGGCGACAGCCCCAAGTGCGGACGCTGCAAGCAGGAGGTGCTGCTTGGCCAGCCCTTCGAGCTGACTGAGCGCAGCTACGCCAGCCAGATCAAGGGCGATCTGTCGCTGCTGGTGGACGTGTGGGCCGACTGGTGCGGGCCGTGCAAGAGCTTCGCCCCGACGTTCACCCAGGCCGCCCGCCAGCTCGCCGGCCGCTGCCGCCTGGCCAAGCTGGACAGCGAAGCCAACCGCAGCCTGGCCGGTCAACTGGGGATTCGCTCGATCCCCAGCCTGATCCTGTTCAAGCAGGGCCGCGAAGTCAGCCGCCAGGCCGGCGCGCTACCACTGCAATCGTTGCTGGAGTGGCTGCGCGGGCAGGGCGTCTAGGCGTTCTCTTCGAGCAGCGAGTGCAGCTCGACGAACTGCTGCGTCAGCTTGTGCCGTGGCTCCAGATGAATCAGCGGCAGGCTGGCGTGGTGCGACTCGCGCATCTTCACCGAGCTGCCCAGGTACACCGGCAACACCGGCAGCCCCTCGGCCAGCAGTTCGTCGAGCATCTGCTGCGGCAGGCTGGCGCGGGACTGGAACTGGTTGACGACGATGCCCTCGACCTCCAAGGCTTCGTTGTGATCGTCCTTGAGTTCCTCGATCTCGGCGAGCAGGCCATACAGGGCCTGGCGCGAGAAGCTGTCGCAATCGAAGGGAATCAGCACGCGATCAGCGGCGATCAGCGCTGAAACCGCGTAGAAGTTCAGCGCGGGCGGCGTATCGATGTAGATCCGTTCGTAGTCTTCGCTCAACTCGTCGAGCAACTTGCGCAGCTTGTTGATCTTGTGTTTGGCCTCGAGCTTGGGCTGAAGGTCGGCGAGTTCCGCCGTGGCGGTGATCACGTGCAGGTTGTCGAACGGGGTCTCGTAGATATCGACCTTGTTCTTCTTCGCGACCGGCCCGCCGGCCAGGCTCTGCTTGAAAAAGTCGGCGATGCCCATGGGGATGTCATCGCCGGTCAGGCCGGTGAGGTACTGGGTGGAGTTGGCCTGGGCATCCAGGTCGATCAACAGGGTGCGATAGCCTTCGCTGGCACTCACCGCCGCCAGGTTGCAGGCGATGCTCGACTTGCCCACGCCACCTTTCTGATTGAACACCACGCGCCGCATGACAGGATCTCCGGGTATCAAGGAATGCCCGAGTATGTGTGCACAGCAACGCTTTATCCAGCGCCTTGGGGCGCTTGCACACCAGCCAACAGCTCGCAAAACGCATTGGCCATCGCCGAGCCTGCTCCCTCGCGGCGCACCAGCCACACGGCGCTGGTCGCCTGCGGGTCGAGCAACGTGCGATAGACCACACCGTCGATGCGAATGCGCTGGAACGAGGCCGGCAGCACCGACACGCCCAACCCGGCCGACACCAGGCCGATGATGGTCAGCGCCTCGCCTGCCTCCTGGGCGAAATGCGGGCTGAAGCCGGCCTGGCGCGCCAGTTCCATCAACTGCGCGTACAGGCCGCTGCCGTAGCTGCGCGGGAAGAACACGAACGGCTCCTGGGCCAGATCAGCCATCTGAACGCCACCGTCACTACACGCCGCCAGCGGGTGGGAGGCGTTGAGCACAGCGACCAGCGGCTCGCGGAACAGCTCGGTGACCGCCAGCCCCTCGGGGACGGGCAACGGGCGCATCAGACCGACCTCGATGGACTCGTCGAACACCGCATCGACCACCTCGCGGCTGCTCATTTCCGTCAAATGCAAGTGAACAGCCGGAAAGCGCTGGCGAAAGGCGTGAATCGCCTGGGGAATACGCGACGTGAACGGCGCCGACGAGGTGAACCCGATCTTCATCTCGCCCAGCTCGCCCAGTTGCGCGCGCCGCGCCACGTCGGCGGCCTTGTCGACCTGCGCCAGCACTTGACGCGCCTCATCGAGAAACAGCCGGCCGGCCTCGCTGAGTGCCACCCGGCGGTTGGTGCGCTCGAACAGTCGGGCACCGAGCTCCTGTTCGAGGGCCTGGATCTGCTGGCTCAATGGCGGCTGGGAAATGCCCAGTTGCTGCGCGGCGCGGCCGAAGTGCAGCTCCTCGGCGACAGCGATGAAATAACGCAGGTGACGCAGCTCCATAGCGCGCTCCAAACAAGTCGTCAAACGTCTCAAATAGGTCGAACAATATATTGGATCTAATCATTAGCCAGCTATATGATTTTTCCATTGCATCACCGACCCCGCGCCTTGAGGTAGTCCGTCGTGAAATCCGCTGTCGCCCCCCTTGCCCTGGAACCCGACCCCGCTGCGCTGACCGATATCTGGATCGAAAAAGGCAGCCCGGCCTTCATGAAGACCGTGCTGGCATTGTTCAGCGGCGGCTTCGCCACCTTCGCCCTGCTCTATTGCGTGCAGCCGATGATGCCGCTGCTGTCGCAGGAGTTCGCCATCAATGCCGCGCAGAGCAGCCTGGTGCTGTCGGTCTCCACGGCGTTGCTCGCCGTGGGACTACTGGTCACCGGGCCGATCTCCGACCGCATCGGGCGCAAGCCGGTGATGGTCATGGCCCTGCTCTGCGCGGCACTGGCGACCCTGGCCAGCGCCGTCATGCCGACCTGGGAAGGCGTATTGGCCACGCGGGCGCTGGTCGGGCTGTCGCTGAGCGGGCTGGCCGCCGTGGCCATGACCTATCTGAGCGAAGAGATTCACCCCCAGCACATCGGCCTGGCCATGGGCCTGTACATCGGTGGCAATGCCATCGGTGGCATGAGCGGTCGACTGATCGCCGGGGTGCTGATCGACTTCGTCAGTTGGCACACGGCGATGCTGGTAATCGGTGGTCTGGCGCTGCTGGCGGCGGTGGTGTTCTGGAAGGTGCTGCCCGAATCGCGCAACTTCCGCGCACAATCGCTGCAACCGCGTCGCCTGCTCGACGGCTTCCTCATGCACTTCAAGGACGCCGGCCTGCCTTGGCTGTTCCTTGAAGCCTTCCTGCTGATGGGCGCGTTCGTCACCCTGTTCAACTACATCGGCTATCGCCTGCTGGCCGAGCCGTACCACATGAACCAGGCATTGGTCGGGTTGCTGTCAGTGGTTTACCTGTCGGGGATCTACAGCTCGGCGCAGGTCGGCGCACTGGCGGACAGACTGGGGCGGCGCCGGGTGTTCTGGGCCAGTATCGGCGTGATGGCGGCGGGCATGCTGATGACGCTGTTCACACCGCTGCCAGTGGTGGTGGTCGGCATGCTGGTGTTCACCTTCGGCTTCTTCGGCGCGCATTCGGTGGCCAGCAGCTGGATCGGCCGACGCGCGCTCAAGGCCAAGGGGCAGGCGTCGTCGTTGTACTTGTTCTGTTACTACGCGGGGTCGAGTGTCGCCGGGACGGCGGGCGGGGTGTTCTGGCACCACTGGGGCTGGAACGGCATCGGGCTGTTCATTGGCAGCCTGCTGGCGGTGGCGTTGCTGGTGGCGCTGCACTTGAGCAAATTGGCGCCCAAATCGGCGTGAGACCTGCGCGGAACGAGCGCGCTGCCATTACTTTCGGCAGGCGCGCTCGTCAGCGAGACAGCGGCTGGATCAGTTGATGATTTCGACGATATCCACATCCACTTCACGGCTCATCAGGTGCTTCTCCACCTCGCCGGTCAGCTTGACCTTGGTCTTTTCATTGAAAGGAGTGACCGGCAGGTCTTCGTTGTCGATCTCGACGGTGATGGTGCCGGTGTTGTCCTTGAACTCGTACTTGTCGTCGTTGTTGACCTTCTTGGTGATGTAGCCCTGCAGCACCACTGGCGTGTCGTCGGCGGCTTCTTTGGCAGCGGCGACGGTGGTGATCGATTGAGCACCCGGGCCGGTGTAGCCAGCCGCCAGGGCGACGGTGCTGAACAGCGGGGCGAGAATCAGCGGCAGGTAACGAATTTTCATGATGATCGGGTCCTGTTTGGGTTTCGATGGGACCAGATTAGCGACGATCGCTGAATTTAACCTTAATGTCACAAAAAACCCGGCACATGGCCGGGCTGGGTGAGGCGTGAAGCGGACTCAGCCGTGGTACTGCGCCGAAAACTCGTGCACGGCATTGATGAACACGCCCGCGTGCTCGGGATCGACTTCCGGGGTGATGCCGTGGCCAAGGTTGAAGACGTGGCCGCTGCCATGGCCATAGCTGGCCAGGATGCGCGCGACTTCCTGGCGGATCGCCTCCGGCTTGGCGTACAGCACCGTCGGGTCCATGTTGCCTTGCAGCGCCACGCGGTCGCCCACACGGCGACGGGCGTCGCCGATATCGCAGGTCCAGTCCAGGCCCAACGCGTCGGCGCCGGCTTCGGCGATGCTTTCCAGCCATAGCCCGCCATTCTTGGTGAACAGGATCACCGGCACCTTGCGGCCTTCGTGCTCGCGGATCAGGCCGCTGACGATCTTGCGCATGTAGGCCAGTGAGAAGGTCTGGTAGGCCGCCGCCGACAGCGCGCCGCCCCAGGTGTCGAAGATCTGCACCGCCTGGGCGCCGGCCTGGATCTGGCCGTTGAGGTAGGCGGTGACCGACTGGGCCAGCTTGTCCAGCAGCAGGTGCATGGCCTCGGGCTGGTCGTAGAGCATGGCCTTGGTCTTGCGGAAGTCTTTCGACGAGCCGCCTTCGATCATGTAGGTGGCCAGGGTCCAGGGGCTGCCGGAGAACCCGATCAGCGGCACGCGGCCGTTCAGTTCGCGGCGGATGGTACTGACCGCATCCATCACGTAGCCCAAGTCCTTGTGCGCATCGGGAATGGGCAGGGCTTCGATATCGGCCGCCGTGCTGACGACCTTCTTGAAGCGCGGACCTTCGCCAGTCTCGAAATACAGGCCCTGGCCCATGGCGTCGGGGATGGTGAGGATGTCGGAGAACAGGATCGCGGCGTCGAGCGGGTAGCGGTCCAGCGGCTGGAGCGTCACCTCGCAGGCGAACTGCGGGTTCTTGCACAGGCTCATGAAGTCGCCGGCGTTGGCACGGCTGGCGCGGTACTCCGGCAGGTAGCGGCCGGCCTGGCGCATCATCCACACCGGGGTGACGTCTACAGGCTGCTTGAGCAATGCACGCAGGAAACGATCGTTCTTCAGGGCAGTCATGTCGGCATCCAGCAAAAAAGTGCGGGCATTTTCTCAGACGCCAGCGCAAAAGGCACGGCTGCGGCCATGGCTTTTGTCTATTGGGTGCCGTGGGTCAAGGATTGTCGGGCGGGATAACGCCGGGGTCGAGTGGCGACCCCGGCGCTCGATCACACCTGCAGGTAGTCGAGGATGCCTTCGGCCGCCGTGCGGCCTTCGAAGATGGCCGTCACTACCAAGTCCGAACCGCGCACCATGTCGCCACCGGCGAAGATCTTCGGGTTGCTGGTCTGGTGCTTGAAGGCGGCCTTCTCCGGGGCCACCACGCGGCCTTGGCTGTCCATCTGGATGCCATGCTGCTCGAACCACGGCGCCGGGCTCGGACGGAAGCCGAAGGCGATCACCACGGCATCGGCCGGCAGGATCTGCTCGGAGCCAGGAATCGGCTCCGGACTGCGGCGACCGCGAGCATCCGGCTCGCCCAGTCGGGTTTCGACCACCTTGACGCCCTCGACCTTGCCGTCGCCGACGATGGCGATGGGCTGGCGGTTGTAGAGGAACTTCACGCCTTCTTCCTTGGCGTTCTTCACCTCTTTGCGCGAGCCTGGCATGTTGGCCTCGTCGCGGCGGTAGGCACAGGTCACCGACTTGGCGCCCTGGCGGATCGAGGTGCGGTTGCAGTCCATCGCCGTGTCGCCACCGCCGAGCACCACTACCTGCTTGCCCTGCATGTCGACGAAGTCTTCCGGCGACTTCTCGAAGCCCAGGTTGCGGTTGACGTTGGCGATCAGGAAGTCCAGCGCGTCATGCACGCCCGGCAGGTCCTCGCCGGGGAAACCGCCCTTCATGTAGGTGTAGGTACCCATGCCCATGAAGACAGCGTCGTAATCGGCGAGCAACTGCTCCAAGGTGATGTCCTTGCCCACTTCGGTGTTCAGGCGGAACTCGATGCCCATGCCGGTGAACACTTCGCGGCGGTTGCTCAGTACGCTCTTTTCCAGCTTGAACTCGGGAATGCCGAAGGTCAGCAAACCGCCGATTTCCGGGTTCTTGTCGAACACCACCGGGGTGACGCCAGCACGCACCAGCACATCGGCGCAGCCCAGCCCAGCCGGGCCGGCACCGATGATGGCAACGCGCTTGCCGGTCGGCTTGACCTTGGACATGTCCGGACGCCAGCCCATGGCGAAGGCGGTGTCGGTGATGTACTTCTCCACCGAGCCGATGGTCACCGCACCGAAACCGTCGTTCAAGGTGCACGCGCCTTCGCACAGACGGTCCTGCGGGCAGACCCGGCCGCAGACTTCCGGCAGGGTATTGGTCTGGTGCGACAGCTCCGCCGCCGCCAGGATGTTGCCCTCGGACACCAGCTTCAACCAGTTGGGGATGAAGTTGTGCACCGGGCACTTCCACTCGCAATACGGGTTGCCGCAGCCCAGGCAGCGATGTGCCTGCTCCACGGACTGCTGCGGCTTGAAGGGCTCGTAGATTTCCACGAACTCCTTCTTACGCTGGCGCAGCAGCTTCTTTTTTGGGTCCTTGCGGCCCACTTCGATGAACTGGAAGTCGTTGCTCAGACGTTCAGCCATTTTTCAAAACCTCTCAACAGCAGCTGCGAGCCAGAAGCTGCAAGCCGCAAGACGATCACGTAAGCCGGGCGAACCCCGTGCTGCTTCTGCTTGCAGCTGGGAGCTCGCCACTTGCAGCTGCTTTACTGCGGGTTGGCGCGGGTGCTGGACAGCAGTTGCTTGAGGTTGGCCGCCTTGGGCTTGACCAACCAGAAGCGCCGTACGTAGTCGTCCAGGTTCTCGGAGAGCTCACGCCCCCACTCGCTGCCGGTCTCGTCCACGTATTCGCCCAGGACACGCGCCAGATGGCTGCGATAGGCCTCCATCGCCTCACCACTGATGCGCTGGATTTCCACCAGCTCGTGGTTGAGTTTGTCGACGAAGGTGTTGTCCAGGTCGAGCACGTAGGCGAAGCCGCCCGTCATGCCGGAGCCGAAGTTGTAACCGGTCTTGCCCAGGACGCAGACAAAGCCACCGGTCATGTATTCGCAGCAATGATCGCCCGTGCCCTCGACCACAGCGTGGGCGCCGGAGTTACGTACCGCGAAGCGCTCGCCTGCGGTGCCAGCGGCGAACAGCTTGCCGCCGGTGGCGCCGTACAGGCAGGTGTTGCCGACGATGGCGCTGTGCTGGGTTTCGAACGGACTGCCCGCCGGCGGTACGATGGTCAGCTTGCCACCGGTCATGCCTTTGCCGACGTAGTCGTTGGCATCGCCTTCCAGGTGCATGTTCAGGCCACCGGCGTTCCACACGCCGAAACTCTGCCCTGCGGTGCCCTTGAAGCGGAAGGTGACCGGCGTGGCCGCCATGCCCTGGTTGCCGTAGAGCTTGGCGATCTCACCGGAGATGCGCGCGCCGATGGAGCGGTCGCAGTTGCAGATGTCGAGGGCGAACTCGCCGCCGGCCTGGTCACGGATTGACGGCAGGGCCATGTCGACCATGCGCTCGGCCAACTCGCCTTTGTCGAACGGCGGGTTGCGGTCCACTTCGCAGAACTGCGGCTTGTCGGCCGGAATGTGCGAGCTGCCCAGCAGTGGCGTGAGGTCCAGGTGCTGTTGGCGCTCGGTATCACCCGGCAGCACGTCGAGCAGGTCGGTACGCCCGATCAGCTCGCCGAGGCTGCTCACGCCCAGCTTGGCCAGCCACTCGCGGGTTTCTTCGGCGACGAAGGTGAAGAAGTTGATCACCATGTCGACGGTGCCGATGTAGTGGTCCTTGCGCAGCTTGTCGTTCTGGGTGGCCACGCCGGTGGCGCAGTTGTTCAGGTGACAGATCCGCAGGTACTTGCAGCCCAGGGCGATCATCGGCGCGGTGCCGAAGCCGAAGCTCTCGGCGCCGAGGATGGCGGCCTTGATCACGTCCAGGCCGGTTTTCAGGCCACCGTCGGTCTGCACCCGCACCTTGCCGCGCAGGTCGTTGCCGCGCAGGGTCTGGTGGGTCTCGGCCAGGCCCAGTTCCCACGGTGCGCCCGCGTACTTGATCGAGGTCAGCGGCGAGGCGCCGGTGCCACCGTCGTAGCCGGAAATGGTGATCAGGTCGGCATAGGCCTTGGCCACGCCTGCCGCGATGGTACCGACACCCGCCTCGGCCACCAGCTTCACCGACACCAGCGCTTGTGGGTTGACCTGCTTGAGGTCATAGATCAACTGCGCGAGGTCTTCGATGGAGTAGATGTCGTGGTGCGGCGGTGGCGAGATCAGGGTGACGCCGGGCACGGCATAACGCAGCTTGGCGATCAGGCCGTTGACCTTGCCGCCAGGCAACTGGCCGCCCTCGCCCGGCTTGGCGCCTTGGGCCACTTTGATCTGCAGCACTTCGGCGTTGACCAGGTACTCCGGGGTCACGCCAAAGCGGCCGGTGGCCACCTGCTTGATCTTCGAGCTCTTGAGCGTGCCATAGCGGGCCGGGTCTTCGCCGCCCTCGCCGGAGTTGGAGCGAGCGCCCAGCCGGTTCATGGCCTCGGCCAGGGCCTCGTGGGCCTCCGGCGACAGCGCACCGAGGGAGATGCCGGCGGAGTCGAAGCGCTTGAGGATGGCCTCGACCGGCTCCACCTGCTCCAGCGCCAGGGGCTGATCGGCCACCTTGACCTTGAGCAGGTCACGCAGCATCGACACCGGACGCTGGTCGACCAGCGCGGTGTACTCCTTGAATTTGCTGTAATCGCCTTGCTGCACGGCGGCCTGCAGGGTGTTGACCACGTCCGGGTTGTAGGCGTGGTACTCGCCGCCATGCACGAATTTGAGCAGGCCACCTTGCTGGATCGGCTTGCGCGCGCTCCAGGCTTCGGCCGCCAGCAGCTTCTGGTCGCTCTCCAAATCCTCGAAGCGCGCACCTTTGATGCGGCTGGACACGCCCTTGAAGCTCAGGCCGACCACCTCGTCCGACAGCCCCACGGCTTCGAACAGCTGGGCGCCACGGTACGAGGCGACGGTGGAGATGCCCATCTTCGAGAGGATCTTCAGCAGGCCTTTGGAAATGCCCTTGCGGTAGTACTTGAACACTTCGTCCAGATCGCCCAGCACTTCGCCGGTACGAATCAGGTCGGCCAGCACTTCGTACGCCAGGTACGGGTAGACGGCCGAGGCACCGAAGCCCAGCAGCACGGCGAAGTGGTGCGGGTCACGGGCGGTGGCGGTCTCCACCAGGATGTTGCTGTCGCAGCGCAGGCCTTGTTCGGTCAGGCGGTGGTGAACCGCCCCGACAGCCAGCGAAGCATGCACGGGCAACTTGCCTGGGGCGATGAAACGGTCGCTCAGCACCAGTTGCGTCTTGCCGCTGCGCACCGCTTCTTCGGCCTGGTCGGCGATGTTGCGAATGGCCGCTTCCAAGCCCAGGCCCTGCTCGTAGTTGAGGTCGATCAACTGACGGTCGAAGCCCTCGCGCTCCAGGTTCATCAGCGAGCGCCACTTGGCTGGCGAGATCACCGGCGAGCTGAGGATCACCCGCGAGGCGTGCTCGGGGGATTCCTGGAAGATGTTGCGCTCGGCGCCCAGGCAGATTTCCAGGGACATCACGATCGCTTCGCGCAGCGGATCGATCGGCGGGTTGGTCACCTGGGCGAACTGCTGGCGGAAGAAGTCGTACGGCGAGCGGACGCGCTGGGAGAGCACGGCCATCGGCGTGTCGTCGCCCATCGAGCCGACCGCTTCCTGGCCCTGCTCGCCGAGCGGACGCAGCACCTGGTCACGCTCCTCGAAGGTGACCTGGAACATTTTCATGTACTGCTTGAGCTGGTCGGCGTCGTAGCTGGCCACGCCCTGGTCGTCGCTCAGGGTCGCCTGGATACGGGTGGCGTGCTGACGCAGCCAGCGCTTGTAGGGATGGCGCGACTTGAGGCGATTGTCGATGGCGTCGGTATCGAGGATCTGGCCGGTCTCGGTGTCCACGGCAAAGATCTGCCCCGGGCCGACGCGACCTTTGGCGATGACGTCCTCGGGCTGGTAGTTCCACACGCCGATTTCCGAGGCCAGGGTGATGTAGCCGTTGCGGGTGGTCACCCAGCGCGCCGGGCGCAGGCCATTGCGGTCGAGCAGGCACACAGCGTGGCGGCCTTCGGTCATGACGATGCCGGCCGGACCGTCCCACGGCTCCATGTGCATGGAGTTGTATTCGTAGAAGGCGCGCAGGTCGGCGTCCATGGTCTCGACGTTCTGCCAGGCTGGCGGCACCAGCATGCGCACGCCGCGGAACAGGTCGATGCCACCGGTGACCATCAGCTCGAGCATGTTGTCCATGCTCGAGGAGTCGGAGCCGACCCGGTTGACCAGCGGGCCGAGCTCTTCCAGATCCGGGATCAGGTCGTTGGCGAACTTGGTGCGCCGGGCCATGGCCCAGTTGCGGTTACCGGTGATGGTGTTGATTTCGCCGTTGTGGGCGAGGAAGCGGAACGGCTGCGCCAGCGGCCACTTGGGCAAGGTGTTGGTGGAGAACCGCTGGTGGAAGACGCAGATCGCGGTCTTCAGGCGCTCGTCGCCGAGGTCTGGGTAGAAGGCGGTGAGGTCCGCCGGCATCATCAGACCTTTGTAGATGATGGTCTTGTGCGAGAAGCTGCAGATGTAGTGGTCGGCGTCGTGGGCGTTGGCCACGGACGAGCGGCGACGGGCACTGAACAGCTTGATGGCCATGTCCTGGTCGGTCAGGCCTTCGCCGCCGATGAACACCTGCTCGATCTGCGGCAGGCGCTCCAGGGCCAGGCGGCCGAGCACGCGGGTATCGATCGGCACCTTGCGCCAACCGATCAGTTGCAGGCCAGCCTGGGTGATCTCGCGGTTCATATTGGCCCGCGCGGCCTCGGCTTTCACCGGGTCCTGATTGAAGAACACCATGCCGACCGCGTACTGCTTGGGCAGCTCGACGGCGAAGTGTTCCTGGGCCACGGCGCGCAGGAACTGATCGGGCTTCTGCATCAGCAGGCCACAACCGTCACCGGTCTTGCCGTCTGCGTTGATCCCACCGCGGTGGGTCATGCAGGTCAGGGCCTCGACGGCGGTTTGCAGGAGGTGGTGGCTCGGCTCGCCCGTCATATGGGCGATCAGGCCAAAACCACAGTTGTCCTTGAATTCTTCGGGATGGTACAGACCTGTTTTCATAGACACATTCTCACCAGGTTCGCCTCTCAACCAAGGCAAATCTCTTTTTAGTACAACCACTTACCATCCACGCCGATCGAATGCCAGCTTTTTTGCGGGGGCAATGGGAAACCATTGTTGCACAGCGACGAAGCCGCCCACAAACAATAACGACGAATCGTTGAAAGTTTATGTCGCAATTTTGAATGTTTTTGCGTCACTCACCGTGTAGGCGAATGGACGTGAGTCTGAAGCGTTTCAGCGGTGACTGCAATCAGGCTTGTGGCCGGCAGTCTGGGACACGAAAGCCTGCCGCGCTCGTGCACAGCAGGCTATCGAGATTCCGGGATTCGCTCAGCAACTGGGCGGCGGGGTGGTGCCGCCCGGAAGGATCAGCGGGCCGTGGCCAGCTCTTGTTGAACGCTGCCGACGGTACGAGGCCAAGGTTTACCAGCCTGGACCTTCGCTGGCAAGTTCTTGATTGCGGCCGCGGCCGCGTCGCGGCTGGCGAAATTGCCGTAAGTGACCACGTACAGGGGTTTGCCCTGCAGGTTTTTCTTGAAGTAGCGGTACTCGCCACCCTGCTCGCGGACGAACGACTGGGCCGCCGACTCATTGCTGGTGCCGAATACCTGGACCACGTAGTTGCCGGCCTTCTGGCCGCTGTACCAACTGCTGTTACCCGCACCGCCGGTCGACTTCTCGACCGCTTTGGGCGCCGGCTTGGCCGTGGCGACCTGGGTCGGTGCCGCAGCCGGCTTGCTGGCAGGGGTGGCGGTTTTCGCCGGCTGCGTGGCAGCCGGTTTCTGCGCGGCAGCAGCCGGCTGGCTCGGTGCGCTGACAACCGGCTGGGCCGGCGTCGGCGCCGGACCTGCAGCGACACCTTGTGGCGGTGCAGTGGTGGTGACGGTCGGCGGCACCGCGGCCGAAGGCGCGGACGGCTGCAGTGCGGTGTTGCCCGCCGGACCACCCTCCTCACCATCCCCCATACCGGCCGCCTGGGCTAGCGGCTCACGCATCACCGGCTGCGACTGACCGACCAGCGGCAGCGGCATCGGTTGCGACGAGCCGGAGAACTCGACCGTCGGGCCGCCATTGCCCGACTGGCCCTGACCCAGTGGCAACTGGGCTTGGGCGGCAGGCGCCTCGGCTGGCGCCTTGTCGCTTTTCTTGGGCATCAGGACCGCCGCCGCAACGGCGACCACGACCACAGCAGACAGTGCGAGCACGTGTTTCTTAGGCATTTTGAACCCCATGGATGGTCGCTTCTCGGTACTGCGAGTGGCGATCATGGCTTCGATCAAGGTATCGCGGGCCACCTGATTGATGTTGCCCGGCCAACCGTCGGAGTTTTCGTGGATATCGGCGATCTGCTCGGCGCTGAACACGTCGAGTCCCCGGCCAGCACCTTCAAGGCGTTGCTCCAGGTACTCGCGGGTTTCCTCTTCGCTGTAGGGGGCGAGCTCGATGATGTGGAAGCGTTCTTCCTCGGCACTGAGCTCGTCCAACCCGGCAATCAGCGAAGGCTCGCCGAACAGGAATACATGCGGGCGTCCTTCCGCAACGCCGGCCGCCAGTTCCAGCAACGCTTGGAGTGCTGACTCTTCGAGTTGTTCCGCATCGTCTACCAGCAGATACACCTCTTGCCCGGTCAGCGCCAACTGCACGACCTGGGAAAGAATGGCCTGTACCTGCGGCTGCGCGACGCCCAGCGCCTGAGCCACTTGGCCGAGCACGCCGGCGGCATCGCTGGCGCCGCGCGCCGATACCACCACGCTCTGCACCGACTGCTTGTTGGTGCTGGCGACCAGTGCCTGGCGCAGCAAGGTCTTGCCGCTGCCATGGGGACCGGTCACCACCAGCATCAGGTGGCTGTAGCGCGCCAGATGATGCAGCTGACCCAGCACCGGCTTGCGCTGGGCAGGAAAGAACTTGAAGCCGGGCACACGCGGCGCGAACGGATCGTGGCTCAACTGGTAATGGTCGAGAAACGCCTCATCGGCATGCAAACTGGTCATTGCGCTGTCACAACCTCACGCTGGGCCACGATTGCGCGGTAGTCCGCCGCCAACGTGGCCTGAAGGATCTCTTTCGGATAGTCGTCGGTGATTACGGCTTCGCCCAACTGGCGCAACAGCACCAGGCGTAGGCGTCCGTCGAGCACCTTCTTGTCGACCGCCATATGTTCCATGAAATGCGCCGGGGTCATTTCCTCTGGAGGCACCACCGGCAGGCCTGCATCCTGCATCAGGCGAATTCCGCGATCACGCGCCGTCTGGTCGATCCAGCCCAGGCGCATGGACATCTCCAGGGCCATCACGGTCCCGGCAGCGACGGCCTCGCCATGCAACCATACCCCGTAACCCATGTGGGTTTCGATGGCGTGGCCGAAGGTGTGGCCGAGGTTCAGGGTGGCACGCACGCCCGATTCGCGTTCGTCGGCACCGACGACCGCCGCTTTGGCCGCGCAGGAGCGGCGAATGGCTTCGGTGAGGGCAGTCGAGTCGAGTTGGCGCAGCGCGACCATGTTGTCTTCCAGCCAGCCGAGGAACGGCTCGTCGCAGATCAGCCCGTACTTGATGACCTCGGCAAGCCCGGCCGATAGTTCGCGGGCTGGCAAGGTGCGCAGGCTGGTGGTGTCGATGAGCACTGCATTGGGCTGGTAGAACGCACCGACCATGTTCTTGCCCAGCGGGTGGTTGATGCCGGTCTTGCCGCCCACCGAAGAGTCCACCTGGGACAGCAGCGTAGTCGGCACCTGGATGAAATCGACGCCGCGCTGATAACAGGCTGCAGCGAAGCCGGCCATGTCACCGATCACGCCGCCACCGAGCGCCACCACCGTGGTGCGCCGATCATGCCGGGCGGTGAGCAGGGCATCGAAGATCAACTGCAGGGTTTCCCAGTTCTTGTGGGCCTCGCCGTCGGGCAGTATCACCGGCAGCACCGACCAAGCCCCAAGGGTCTTGCTCAGGCGCTCGAGATACAGCGGCGCGACGGTTTCGTTGGAGACGATGGCGACCTGCCGTCCGGCAATATGCGGTGCCAGCAGCTCGGGCTGGTCCAACAGGCCCTCGCCAATGTAGATCGGGTAGCTGCGCTCGCCCAGATCGACCTTCAGTGTCTGCATGTATCCCCACAATGTGCTTGGGCGCGGCCTTGGCTGAGCGGCCTGCGCGTACGTTCAACCTCGACCCGGCGTTGGTCGCCGAGAATAGTCCCGCCTCAGCGGGGCGGCAACTGCTGCAGGCGCTCGAGAATGTCGATCACCACCATGCGCGGTGGCCGTTCGTCGGTTTCCACCACCAGATCGGCGATCTCGCGATAGAGCGGGTCGCGCATCTCCAGCAGCGAGCGCAGCGTGGCTTCAGGATTGGCCGTGCGCAGCAGCGGGCGATTGCGATCACGGGCGGTACGGCCCACCTGCTGCTCGACCGAGGCGTGCAGGTAGATGACCCGGCCGCCTTGGTGCAGGGCACGACGGTTGGCCTCGCGCATCACCGCGCCACCGCCTGTGGCGACCACCACGCCGTCGAGTTCGCACAACTCGGCGATCATCGCCTGCTCGCGATCGCGAAAGCCCGGCTCGCCTTCCCTGTCGAAGATCCACGGGATGTTGGCGCCGGTGCGCAGTTCGATTTCCTTGTCGGAATCCTTGAACAGCAGACGCAGCTCTTTGGCCAACAGGCGCCCGATGGTGCTCTTTCCGGCACCCATGGGCCCTACAAGTATCAAATTTCGCACAGAATCAACGACTCACAGCAATCGCCTGGTCATTCATGATACGCGGAGTCAGGAAGACCAGCAGCTCGGATTTTTTCTCTTGTAATGCATCGCGTCGAAACAGCCGTCCAACATACGGCAGATCGCCAAGAAATGGCACCTTGTCGACCACATTGCTATTCGACGTCGAATACACGCCACCAATCACAATGGTCTGACCGTCGGCCACGCGCACCTTGGCGTTGACCTCGTTCTTGCGAATCGGCGGCACGTCGTTGAGGGCATTGGCGTAGTCGGGCTCGTCCTTGGTCACGCGCACCGCCATGATGACTTTGCCGTCAGGGGTGATTTGCGGGGTGACCTCCAATGAAAGCGAGGCCTCGCGGAACGACACCGAGGTGGCGCCACTCTTGCTCGACTGCTGGTACGGCACCTCGGTGCCCTTGAGGATGCGTGCGGTTTCCTTGTCGGCCGTGACCACCTTGGGCTGCGAGATGATCTCGCCATTCCCGCTCTTTTCCATGGCGCTGAGCTGCAGGTCGAGCAGCGCATCGCTGCCCACCAAGCCTAGACCGATGCCGGACGAGGCGGCCGAGGCGCCAAGGTCGACGAACAGTTCGCTGCCCGAGCGTCCCGGCGAGCCGCCATGCTTGGCACCCCAGCGCACGCCGAGCACCTTCTCGTAGTCGACGTTGGCCTCGACGATGCGCGCCTCGATCATCACCTGACGCACCGGCACGTCCAACTGCGCGATCAACTGCCGCAGTTCGGCCAGCCGCGCGGCGGACTGGACGGCGACGAGGGTGTTGGTGCGTGGATCCACGCTCAGCGTGGCGCGCGCATCCGCCGGGTCGTCGTTGGCCAGGCTGGCCAGCAACAGCGGTGCCAGCGCGGACGCATCAGCATGGTGAACCGGCAGCAGTGCGCGCTGCAGCGGCTGCGACCGCGCCTCCAGCAGGCGGTCAGCCTGCGTTTCGCGCGTTTGCTCGGCAAGCTCGGCGGCAGGGGCGATCAGCAATACATTGCCCTGCTCGCGCCTGGCCAATCCGCGACTGCGCAGCACCAGGTCCAGCGCCTGGTCCCAGGGTACGTCCTGCAAGCGCAGCGTAACGTTGCCCTGGACCGTGTCGCTGGCCACCAGATTGACCCCTGCATAGTCGGCCAGCACCTGCAGCACCGCTCGCACTTCCACATCCTGGAAGTTCAGCGACAGCGGCTCACCTTTGTAGGCCGTCGTCGCCAGTGCCTGCATCGACGCCAAGAGCGCCCACAGGCCGATCACCGCGTTTTTTCCAATCATCCGTGCTCCCTGCACTGCTGCCACGGCTCAACGTCAGATAGCTGGAGCGCTCCTGCCATGCTGCATCGTTGAACAACCGTTCCCTGATTTCGACCTGATCCGGATCGACCTTGACCACCTCGCCCTCTTCACGTCCCAGGTGATCCCCCTCAGCCACCCGATACACCCGCCCGGCCCAGCGCACCAAGGCGTGCGTGCTACCCGCGCGCGACAGGCTGCCGACCATCTCCAACTGCTCCAGCGGCACCCCGATCAAGCCTTCTTGCGCCCTGCGCCGTGTAGACCATGGGGCGAACGGGTCGAGTAGCGGCGCTGTGATGCGCTGCCGTGCCGGCTCATCCGCAAGCGAGGCCGGCGCCGGCAACTCCTCGCCGGCCTCCAACGCGTGCACTTGCAGGTGCAGATGCAGCAGCCCGGGCCGTCCTGTTGCAGGCTCCAGTTGCGCACGCACCACTCGCAGCAACCGCACCTGCTGCAGCCATTCGTCAAGCCAGACGCGCAACCCGGCATAGCTGCCGCTGACCTGCATCTGCAGCGGAGTCTGGCGGTACCCGACAGCCTGGACCTCTTGCCCGATATCGAGTTGCTCGAACAGCAGGCCGTGGGAGCGCCCCGTCAGCGCCAGTTGATCGAGCAAGTCGCTCATGCTCGCCCCACCCGACAAGCGCCAGCGCGCCTCCTGCAGTGTGTGCTGCTCCTCGATCAACGCCGCTTCGGCCGCGACCAGCCCCTCTGCCAGCGACCGTCGCGCTTGCAGTGCCTGCATCTGCTGCGCTTCGAGCAACGAGCCCTGGCGATAAACAGCGCGCGTGTCATGGACACGCAGCCAGTAGCCGCCGGACAGCACCAACAGCACCCCAAGCACCACAGCGGCAGCGCGGGAGGCTGGCGAACGCGCAGCACCGTCCTGCCAGCGTGAGAGCACTGACCAGCGCATGATCAAGATGGCGAAACGCGAGCGATCAACAGGAATGCGTCCCCTGCAGCGCGCCCAACGACTTGCTTGAGTTCAAGGTCGTGAACGACCGGTGATCGCTGCAAGTCGCGCATGAACTGAGCCAGCACGGCTGAAGACAGCGCCAGGCCGTTGACCTGCAGGCGCCCGTCTTGAAGATCGAGACGGGTCAATTGCATGCCTTGGGACATCGCCGCCTCCACCTCAGCGAGCAACTGCGGCATCTGGGCCTGCCCCGCGCGCAGTCCAGCGAGCGCCTGGACCTGCCCGCGCATATCCTCGCGCGCGGCATGCAGGCGCTGCACCTGCTGCACCCGCTCGTCCAGCACCTGGAGTTCAGCTTGGCGCAGCACACCGGCTTGCGCCTGTCGTTCGAGGCGCTGATGAGCCAGGCGATCCACCAGCATCACCGCCACGAAGGCCGTGAACAGACTGCCCAGGAACATACACCGGAACCTGCGCAACGCGGCCAAGCGCTGGCGTTCGCGCCAGGGCAGCAGATTCAGGCGCAGGCTCATGCGTCCACTCCCAACGCCAATGCCAGGGGCAGGGCCATCGCGCCGTGGTCCGCAGCAGGCATATCCTTGCGCACGTAGGCGGAGCAAATCGGTTGGCAAACGCGACCTAGATGCTGCTCCAGCACCTGCAGCCAGTTCGACGTGGCCGCCGCACCACCGACCATCAATCCCGCGGCGCTTTTTCCAAGCGCGGCGCTCGCGAGCAGGTCCTCGATGCGCTGCAGGTAAGCTGCCTGCGTGCAGCCATTGTCGAAGCGCTGCTCTACACGCACGCCCAGCGGGGCATCACCCCAGGTATGCAATGCCAGCCCGTCCGCCTCCAGCAGCAGCAAAGGCTGGCGATCCGCGCCCGGCTGCAACCGAGCCAGCGCGACGCTATCCACTTCCACGGCGACGACCTCAAGCCCCGCGTCCTCGAACGGCAGCAGCAGCGTTTCGACAAGGCTCTGGCGCGCCGCGCCTATGAGCACGTCGAGCGACTGGGAAGCCTGGGCCGTCGGGCCAAGCACCTGGAAGTCCATGGCCAGGTCATCCAAAGGAAAAGGGAACAGATGCTCGGCATCGGCCAGCAGCCGCGCCTCGCGTTCAGCCTCAGGGACGGCCGACGGCAACTGCACCACCTTGCAGATCACCTGAGACCCCGGCATGGCCAGGGCGACCCTCCTGGCCCGGCCGCAGCGGCGAGCAGCCTCGCGCAGTGCCTGTGCCAGCGACTCGCTATCTGCGTCCAGCCGGGCTGCAGGTGCCACCACCTGATGAACCCAGGCACTCACCCTGCGTCGCCCTCGGGCGCCGCTCAACTGCAGCATTCGCACCGAATCGGACGTAATTTGCACACCCAACACTGAACCGCCATCCCTGCCAAAGCGTCCAAGCATCGCTATTCCCTTTTTGATGACCGGCATCCCATTGCCGGTCGAACCCATCGTCGCCTGCCCCGCCCGGTCGATGACCCGGAAGGGCGAAATGCTTATAATGCCCAGCGTTTTTGCCCGTCCGCCGGGCCTGCGTGCACTCCATTTATCAACCTGGACACCCCAAAGCCTTGATTCGCCTGCTGAAGTTCTTCTGGTGGTCTTTCGTCGCCGTCATCTGCGCGCTCGTACTCGGTCTGAGCGGGGCGTTTCTGTATCTTAGTCCCAGCCTGCCGTCGGTCGACTCGCTCAGAAGCATCCAGTTGCAGATACCGCTGAGGGTGTACAGCAGCGACGGCAAGCTGATTGCCGAGTTTGGCGAGATGCGGCGCTCTCCCATTCGATTCGCGGAAATTCCCCCGCAGTTCATCCAGGCACTTCTGTCAGCTGAAGACGACAATTTCCTCAACCATTACGGCGTCGATCCAAGCAGCCTGATGCGCGCTGCGACCCAATTGGTGAAATCCGGTCATATCCAGACTGGCGGCAGCACCATCACCATGCAGGTGGCCAAGAATTTCTTCCTCACCAGTGAACGCAGCTTCTCGCGCAAGACCAACGAAATCCTCCTGGCCCTGCAGATCGAACGCGAGCTGACCAAGGACGAAATCCTCGAGCTGTACGTGAACAAGATCTACCTGGGCAATCGTGCCTATGGCATCGATGCGGCAGCGCAGGTGTATTACGGCAAGTCGATCCGTGACGTCAGCCTGGCGCAAATGGCGATGATCGCCGGCCTGCCCAAGGCGCCGTCGCGTTTCAACCCGCTGGCCAACCCGGTGCGCGCCAAAGAGCGCCGCGACTGGATCCTGGGGCGCATGTACAAGCTCGGCAAGATCGACCAGGCGAGCTATCAGGCCGCGCTCGCCGAGCCGCTGAACGCCAGCTATCACGTGCCGGCGCCGGAAGTGAATGCGCCGTTCGTCGCCGAAATGGCGCGGGCCGAAATGGTTGGCCGATACGGCAGCGAGGCCTACACCGAAGGCTATCGCGTCACCACCACGGTCCCCAGCGATACCCAGGAGATCGCCAACAAGGCGGTGCTCAATGGCCTGACCGCCTACGACGAGCGCCACGGCTACCGTGGCCCCGAAGCGCGCTATCCGGGCAAGACGCGCAACGCCTGGCAGCAAGACCTGACCAAACAGCGCACCCTCGGCGGGCTGGAACCGGCCATCGTCACCCAGGTCGACAAGACTGGCCTGAAGGTACTGACCCGTGCCGGACAGGAAGAAGACGTGGCCTGGGACACCATGAAGTGGGCCCGGCCGTTCATCAACAGCAACGCCCAGGGCCGCTCGCCGCAGTCGCCGGCAGACGTGGCGCAGGTCGGCGACCTGATCCGTGTGCAGCGCCTGGACGACGGCACGCTCAAGTTCAGCCAAGTACCGGCGGCGCAGAGCGCGCTGGTGACACTGAACCCGACCGACGGCGCGATCCAAGCGCTGGTCGGCGGCTTCTCGTTCGAGCAGAGCAACTACAACCGCGCCATGCAGGCCAAGCGCCAGCCGGGTTCGAGCTTCAAACCGTTCGTCTACAGCGCTGCGCTGGACAACGGCTACACCGCCGCCAGCCTGGTGAACGACGCACCGATCGTGTTCGTCGACGAGTCCATCGACAAGGTCTGGCGTCCGAAAAACGACACCAACACCTTCCTCGGTCCGATCCGCATGCGCGAGGCGCTGTACAAGTCGCGCAACCTGGTGTCGATCCGCCTGCTGCAAGCCATGGGCGTCGATCGCACCATCGACTACATCGCCAAGTTCGGTTTCAACAAGCAGGACCTGCCGCGCAACCTGTCGCTGGCCTTGGGCACCGCGACGCTCACGCCGATGGAGATCGCCACCGGCTGGAGCACCTTCGCCAACGGCGGCTACAAGATCAACCCGTACCTGATCGAGCGTATCGAGAGCCGTAGCGGCGAGACCCTGTTCACCGCCAATCCGGCGCGGGTACCGCAAGGCCAGCAGGATCAGGCCGGCATCGCTGCACCGGAAGCGCCGATCACCACCCTCGCGCAGCCGGGTACCGCGCCGTCGGCGCTGGGCCAGATCGCCCCGCCGCCACTGACGCCGGTGGTGGCCGAGCGGATCATCGACGGTCGTACCACCTATATCCTCACCAGCATGCTGCAGGATGTGATCAAGCGCGGGACTGGCCGACGTGCCTTGGCCCTGGGCCGCAGCGACCTGGCGGGCAAGACCGGTACCACCAACGAATCCAAGGATGCCTGGTTCTCCGGTTACAACGCCGACTACATGACCACCGTCTGGGTCGGCTTCGATCAGCCGGAGACCTTGGGTCGTCGCGAGTATGGGGGCACCGTCGCGCTGCCGATCTGGATGGACTTCATGGGCCCGGCGCTCAAGGGCAAGCCCGAGCATCCGCCAGCCGAGCCCGAGGGCATTCTCAGCCTGCGGGTCGATCCGGTGAGCGGCCGTGCGGCGACGCCAAGCACGCCGAATGCCTACTTCGAGCTGTTCAAGGCTGAAGACTCGCCACCTTCCGGTGACGAACTGGGCAATGGCGTAGCACCGGGTAGCCCGCTCCCGGCCGATGAATCGGCGCCGATGGACCTGTTCTAAGCGCCGCTCATCTTCTGTCGAGGCGGCGCAGCGCCGCTTCTGCAGGACGCCCACAAAAAAGCCCCGACGCTCACGCGCCGGGGCTTTTCAATGACGCGGCGGCCGATCAGCCGTTGAACACGTCATCCACGCTCTTGAGCGGGTAGTGCTTCGGATACGGCAGGGTGGCCACACCCGACTCGATGGCTGCCTTGGCCACCGCGTCGGAAACGACGGTGATCAGGCGCGCGTCCAGCGGCTTCGGAATGATGTACTCACGGCCGAACTCCAGACCCTCGACGCCGTAGGCTTCGCACACTTCCTTCGGCACAGGCAGCTTGGCCAGATCCTTCAGGGCGACGGCGGCAGCGATCTTCATCTCTTCGTTGATGCGCTTGGCGCGGACGTCCAGCGCACCACGGAAGATGAACGGGAAGCCCAGCACGTTGTTGACCTGGTTCGGGTAGTCAGAACGACCGGTGGCCATGATCACGTCATTGCGGGTGGCGTGCGCCAGCTCAGGGGCGATTTCCGGATCCGGGTTCGAGCAGGCGAACACGATCGGGTTGGCCGCCATCGACTTCAGGCCTTCGGCGCTCAGCAGGTTCGGGCCGGACAGACCCACGAACACGTCAGCGCCGTCCAGGGCATCGGCCAGGGTGCGTTTGTCGGTGGCGTGGGCGAACTGGGCCTTGTACTGGTTCAGGTCGTCGCGACCGGCATGGATCACGCCGTTGCGGTCGATCATGAAGATGTTCTCGACCTTGGCACCCATGCTGACCAGCAGCTTCATGCAGGAGATGGCCGCAGCGCCGGCGCCCAGGCAGACGATCTTCGCGTCTTCCAGGGTTTTACCTGCGATTTCCAGGGCGTTAATCATGCCCGCAGCGGTCACGATGGCGGTGCCATGCTGGTCGTCGTGGAAGACCGGAATGTCGCACTGCTCGATCAGCGTGCGCTCGATCTCGAAGCACTCAGGCGCCTTGATGTCTTCGAGGTTGATGCCGCCGAAGGTGATGGAGATGCGGCGAACGGTGTCGATGAAGGCCTGTGGGCTTTCCGATTCAACTTCGATGTCGAACACGTCGATGCCCGCGAAACGCTTGAACAGAACGCCCTTGCCTTCCATGACCGGCTTGGAGGCCAGCGGGCCAAGGTCGCCCAGGCCCAGGATGGCGGTGCCGTCGGAAATCACCGCGACCAGGTTGCCCTTGCCGGTGTATTTGTAGGCCAGCTCTGGATCACGGCCAATTTCGCGGACCGGCTCGGCAACGCCTGGGCTGTAGGCCAGGGCGAGGTCGCGGGCGGTGGCGGTTGGCTTGGAGAGTTCCACGCTCAGTTTCCCCGGACGAGGTTGAGCGTGGTATTCGAGAGCGGCGGTTTTCAAATCTGACATGGTGGGCATTCCGCTTGTTTACTGTTCTGACGGACCGCCGAGGATACGCAAAGAGTCCGGGAGCGACAAGACTGCCCGGTCACACCTGTCAAGGCCGGTGGCCTACGACTTTACGCTACACCTGACGGGGCTGGCGAAATCGAGTGTGTACAATCCACGCACATAGTGTCTACAACTATTTTCTCTGACCACCTTCTCCTCATGCTCGCACACCCTGCACCTCACCCCCGCCTTACCTGCCAAACGGCAGATACAAAAAAGGCGCCCACAAGGGGCGCCTTCTTTTGCAGCATCGCGAAGCCAGAGGCCTCGCCAGGTGCATGATTACTTCTTGGTACCGAACATACCGAAGCGGTCGGCGAACTTCTGTACGCGACCACCGGTGTCCAGGACTTTCTGCTTGCCAGTGTAGAACGGGTGGCACTGGGAGCAGACGTCGATCGCCAGCGGCTTGGCCAGGGTCGAACGGGTTTCGAATTTGCTGCCGCAGCTGCAGGTGACTGCAACTACTTCGTAGTTCGGATGAATATCGGCTTTCATGGTCACTTCCTCGAGCTGCGTGCCGCCACCCAACACCTATTGTTGAATACCGCACGTAATTAGGCGGCAAATAATACCAGAGCTCGGAGGCAGCGCAAGTGGTCGCTTGCACCGGCTGTCGTCTGCTAGGCTCGCCGACTCATACCCTTCCCACGAAGACCTCCCGCGTGCCCGACGTCATCCTGCGCCTTGCCCTGCCCTCGCCCTTGCGTCGCCTGTTCGACTATCGGGCGCCGGCCGCCATGACCCGCCAGACCCTGACCCCGGGCATGCGCATCCGCGTGCCGTTCGGACGCCGCGAGATGATTGGCGTGCTGGTGGAAGTCTGCGCGCAGAGCGAAGTGCCCGCCGACAAGCTCAAGCCGGCCAGCGAGCTGCTCGATCCGGTGTCGCCGCTGCCGCCTGAGCTGTTCAAGCTGTGCCTGTGGACCGCCCACTATTATCAGCACAGCCTGGGCGACACCCTCAGCTGGGCACTGCCGGTGCTGCTGCGCCAGGGCGAGGCAGCCGAAGCCCGGCAGGAGCGCTTTTGGCACGTCGCGCCGGGCGCGCGACTCGACGACCCGCGCATCGCCCGCGCCCCGCGCCAGAAAGAGGCCTTGCAGACCCTCGCCCAGCATCCCCATGGCGTGGCCCATAGCCTGCTGAGCAAGCTGGCGCTGAACAAGGACAGCCTCGACCTGCTGCTGGCCAAGGAGCTGGTGCAGGTCGAGGTGCGCCGCCATCTGCCGCCGCCGCGCCACGAGCATTGGCTGGCGCAGCCGGAGCTGCCACTCAACGATGAACAGCGGGCGGCGTTCGAAGCCGTGCGTTCGGGCTTTGGCAGCTACCATGCCTTCCTGCTCGCCGGGGTCACCGGCAGTGGCAAGACCGAGGTCTACCTGCAACTGATCCGCGAAACCCTGGAGGCCGGCAAACAGGCCTTGATCCTGATTCCCGAGATCAATCTCGGCCCGCAGACCCTGGCGCGCTTCGAGCAGCGCTTCAACGCGCGCATCGCGCTGCTGCACTCGGCGGTCAACGATCGCGAGCGCCTGGACGCCTGGCTGGCGGCCCGCGACGGCGAGGCCGACATCATCATCGGCACCCGCTCGGCGCTATTCACGCCCATGAAGCGACCCGGCCTGATCATCATCGACGAAGAGCACGACGGCTCCTACAAACAGCAGGAAGGCCTGCGCTATCACGCCCGCGACCTGGCAGTGGTGCGCGCGCACCAGGACAACATTCCCATTTTGCTGGGCTCGGCCACGCCCTCGCTGGAAAGCTTGCACAACGCCCACACCGGCCGCTACGGCCTGTTGCGTATGAACCAGCGCGCCGGCGGTGCCAAGCCGCCGCGCTTCATGCGTCTGGATGTGCGCAGCCTGCCGTTGGACAGCGGCATCAGCGGGCCCTTGCAACAGGCCATCGGCCAGACCCTGGCGGCCGGCCAGCAGGTGCTGGTGTTCCTCAACCGCCGCGGCTTCGCCCCGACCTTGCTGTGCCACGACTGCGGCTGGCTGTCGGAGTGCCCGCGCTGCGATGCGCGCATGACCGTGCACCAGCGCTCCGGCGTGCTGCGCTGCCATCACTGCGGCTACGACGAGCGTCTGCCGCTGCAATGCCCCCAGTGCGCGCATGTCGACCTGCGGCCAGTCGGCGCCGGCACCGAGCGTGCCGAAGAGCGCCTGAAAACGCTGTTCCCCGACTACCCGGTGCTGCGCGTGGACCGCGACAGCACCTCGCGCAAGGACGCCATGCAGCAGTTGTTCAGCACCATCCAGCGCGGCCAGCCCAGCATCCTGGTCGGCACGCAGATGCTCGCCAAAGGCCACCATTTCCCCCGGGTGACGCTGGTGGCGATTCTCGATGCCGACGGTGGTCTGTTCTCCGGCGACTTCCGCGCCAGCGAACGCATGGCGCAGTTGATCGTTCAGGTGGCTGGCCGCGCCGGTCGCGCCGAGGAACCGGGCAAGGTGATCGTGCAGACCCATCTGGCCGAGCACCCGCTATTGGTACAGCTCACCGAGCAAGGCTATTTCGCCTTCGCCGAACAGGCCTTGAGCGAACGCCGCGCCGCCGGCCTGCCGCCGTTCTCACACTTGGCGCTGCTGCGCGCCGAAGCGCACAAGCCGGGCCAGGCCGAAGCCTTCCTCGACGAAGCCTGCGCCGCCGCCGAACGCCTGCAGACCGAGATGACGCTGCCAGGCATCGAGCTGCTGGGCCCGGTGCCCGCCCCCATGGAGCGCCGCGCTGGCCGCTTCCGCGCCCAGTTGCTGATCCAGGCCAGCGCCCGCGCCCCATTGCACCGGCTGATCGCCGCCTGGCTGCTGGTAGTCGAGCAACTGCCCTCGGGTCGCCAAGTACGCTGGTCGCTCGACGTCGACCCCGTCGACCTTTATTGAGCTGCAAGCTGCAAGCTGCAAGCTGCAAGCTGCAAGCTGCAAGCTGCAAGCTGCAAGCTGCAAGCTGCAAGCTGCAAGCGACAGGTTCGGGCCCGCGCAGTCACCGCACAACCTCTTGCCGCTTGCAGCTTGCCACTTGCCGCTCATCACTTGCCGCTGTGCTTGAGCCTTAAGGCTCAAGCACGGATAATGTCCAGTTTTTCCACCTGCGCATCGAAGCGCTCGCCGCGTTTGCGGTCGAAACGAGAACCCGATGAAAGACACCATTCGCCAGCTGATCCAGCAAGCTCTCGCCCAACTCGTCACCGACGGTGTGCTGCCTGAAGGGTTGTCGCCATCGATTCAGGTGGAGAACGCCCGCGACAAGACCCATGGCGACTTCGCCAGCAACATCGCCATGATGCTGGCCAAGCCTGCGGGCATGAAGCCTCGCGACCTCGCCGACAAGCTGATCGCGGCGCTGCCGGCCAGCGCCGACATCAGCAAGGTCGAGATCGCCGGTCCCGGGTTCCTCAACTTCTTCCAGAACACCGACGCCCTGGCCCAGCGCCTGGACGCGGCGCTGGCCGACGACCACCTGGGCGTACGCAAAGCCGGCACCGCCGAGAAGGTGGTCGTCGACCTGTCGGCGCCCAACTTGGCCAAAGAGATGCACGTCGGCCACCTGCGCTCGACCATCATCGGTGACAGCGTCGCCCGCGTGCTCGAGTTCCTCGGCGACACGGTGATCCGCCAGAACCATGTGGGCGACTGGGGCACCCAGTTCGGCATGCTGCTGGCCTACCTGCAGGAAAACCCGATCACCAGCGAAGCGCTGTCGGACCTGGAAAACTTCTACCGCGCCGCGAAGAAACGCTTCGACGAGTCCGAGGAATTCGCCACCCGCGCCCGGGGCCTGGTGGTCAAGCTGCAGGCCGGCGATCCCGAGTGCCTGGCGCTGTGGACGCGCTTCAAGGACATCTCGCTGTCGCACTGCCAGAAAACCTACGAGCTGCTCAACGTCAAGCTGACCATGGCCGACGTGATGGGCGAAAGTGCCTACAACGACGACCTGGCACCGGTCGTGGCCGACCTCAAGGCCTCGGGCCTGCTGGTCGAGAGCCAGGGCGCCCAGTGCGTGTTCCTCGAAGAGTTCAAGAACACCGAAGGCGAGCCGCTGCCGGTGATCGTGCAGAAGGCCGATGGCGGCTACCTCTACGCCACCACCGACCTGGCGGCGGTACGCTACCGCAGCAACGTGCTGCACGCCGATCGCGCGCTGTACTTCGTCGACCAACGCCAGGCGCTGCACTTCAACCAAGTGTTCGAGGTCGCCCGCCGCGCCGGCTTCGTCGGCCACCCGATGAAAATGGAGCACATGGGCTTCGGCACCATGAACGGCGCCGATGGCCGTCCGTTCAAGACCCGCGACGGCGGCACCGTGAAGCTGATCGACCTGCTGAGCGAAGCCAAGGAACGTGCCTACGCCCTGGTCAAGGAAAAGAACCCGAGCCTGGCCGAAGACGAACTGCGGCGCATCGCCGAAGTGGTCGGCATCGGCGCAGTGAAGTACGCGGACCTGTCCAAGCACCGCACCAGCGACTACAGCTTCAACTTCGAACTGATGCTCAACTTCGAAGGCAATACCGCGCCTTACCTGCTGTACGCCTACACCCGCGTGGCCGGCGTGTTCCGCAAGCTGGGCAAGGGCTTCGAGCAGGTCGAAGGCGACATCGTGCTGCAGGCGGCTCACGAGCAGGACCTGGCCGCGCGCCTGGCGCAATTCGGCGAAGTGCTCAACAACGTCGCCGACAAAGGCACGCCACACGTGCTCTGCAGCTACCTCTACGACCTGGCGGGTCTGTTCTCCAGTTTCTACGAGAACTGCCCGATCCTCGCCGCCGACACCGCCGGGCAGCAACAAAGCCGCTTGCGGCTTGCGGCGCTGACCGGCCGTACCCTCAAACAGGGCCTGGAACTGCTTGGCCTGGAAACCCTGGAGCGCATGTAAGTTGGCTGCCAAGAAGAAACCTGCGCCCAAGCGCGGCGCCAGTCGCCATCAGCCACCTGCGAAACAGCCGATTCCGGGCTGGGTGTGGCTGGCGATCGGCCTCACCGTGGGTGCGTTCGTGGTGTTCCTGATGAAACTCGAGCCGGGCGGCGACGACATCAAGCGTGCCAAGCCTGAACAGCAGAAGCCGGCCAAGGTCGCCGAAGCCGCCAAGGGCACCACTCCCACCACGCCTCAGCCGATCAAGCCGAAGTACGATTTCTACACCCTGCTGCCGGAATCGGAAGTGATCGTGCCGCCTGAAGCGGTGCCGGAGAAGACGCCGCCAGTGCCGGCGCAGCCGACCACGCCGGTCACCCCGGCAGAAGCGGCGAAGATCGACACCGCCCGTGCCCAAGCCGCGCTGCTGGGTCAGACGCCGCCACCCGCACCACCGGTGATCAAGCCGGCAGCGACCACCCTGTACTTCCTGCAGGCGGGCTCGTTCCGCAAGGAGGCCGACGCCGACAAGGTACGGGCGCAGATCATCCTGCTGGGGCAGGTGGTGAAAGTGGAGTCCGGTACGGTGAAAGACGAGACCTGGTACCGGGTACTGGTCGGACCGTTCAGCAACCGCGAACAGCTAACCGTTGCACAGAAACAATTGGCCGGCGCCGGCTTCAGCAACCTGCTGTTGCAGCAGCGCCAGACACGCCAGTAAAGAAAAGGCCTTGCCGCACTGCGACAAGGCCTTTTTTCTGAAGCGCGCCTTTCAGGGACGTTCGCGGTTGACCGTGGATATCTGGGTGTTCAGCGTCCAGAAGTCATACAGCACACCGATCAGGAACAGGCCCCCGGTGAAGAAGTAGATGATCGCGCTGATCCATTTGCCCTGGTACAGCCGGTGGATACCGAAGATGCCCAGGAAGGTCAGCAGCACCCAGGCCACCGTGTAGTTCACCCGGCCCGACTGGAAACGCATGTCGGCTTCGCGGTCCATCGACGGAATCAGGAACAGGTCGATCAACCAACCGATGCCCAGCAGACCGAGGGTCAGGAACCAGATCGTGCCGGTGATGGGCTTGCCGTAATAGAAGCGGTGCGAGCCGGTGAAGCCGAAAATCCACAGCAGATAGCCAATCACCTTGCTGTGCGTGTCGTGCAGCGGCGCACCCTGTTGATACGTATTCATGCATTGTCCTCGTGGGATAGCCGAAAATTTTCTAAGAAAAAATGTGACTTTTCCGTTTTGCGCCGACGTATGGTAATCGCCCACACGACCAACGGATCAGTTTTTGATCGAAAAGCTGTTATAAAGTTGCGCGCCAATCTCCATAACCGTTCATAAGAGCTTCATCTATGCCGCCCTTCTTCAAGACATGGCTGACCCTCTGCCTTTTATTGCCCCTGGCCGCCCACGCCACCAATCGTGAGCAACGACTTCCCAACGGCTTCAGCGGCTATACCACCAATGCCGATGCGACCATCAAACGTTCCCCCGCCAAGCACGTCAATCTGCATGCACGGCCAGGCAATGCGGCCAAGAACCCCGCACTGAAGGTGGCCGCTGCCACGCCCAAGCAAAGCAGCCAAGTGCTCAGCCGCGCCGTCAATGCGCTAGGCACGCCCTACCGCTGGGGCGGCAGCACACCCGGCAAAGGGTTCGATTGCAGCGGTCTGGTCAAATATGCCTTCAACGACGTCGCCGACCTGGATCTGCCGCGTAGCTCCAATGCCATGGCCCAGGGCCACGGCGTGAAAGTGGCGCGCAAGGACCTCAAGCCTGGCGACCTGATCTTCTTCAACATCAAGAGCCGTCGCGTCAACCACGTGGCCATCTACCTGGGCAACGAGCGCTTCATCCACGCACCGCGCACCGGCAAGCGGGTGAGCATCGACAGTCTGGACAAACCTTACTGGCAGAAGCACTACGTCGTCGCCAAACGCGTGCTGCCCAAAGAGCAGCAGGCCTTGAGATTGGCCAAGCGTTAATCCCCCTTCGGCCCGGCGCGGACACTCCGCGCCGAGATCGCCCCTACTACTCCAGGTTGTCGATCAGCCCCCGCGCCCTCAACCTGTCCAGCGCCGCCTCCATCGTCACCATGCCCTGTGCCGCACCGGTCTGCATGGCCGACGGCAATTGCGCCACGCGCCCTTCGCGGATCAAATTGCGGACCGCCGCGGTGGCCACCAGGACCTCGCGCGCCGCCACCCGACCGCCGCCCACACGCCTCACCAACGCCTGCGCCACCACCAATTGCAGTGATTCGGCGAGCATGGCGCGGATCAGCGACTTCTCTTCGGCGGCGAACACCTCCACCAGCCGATCGATGCTGCTGGCAGCGCTGCGCGTGTGCACGGTGGCCAGTACCAGGTGACCGGTCTGCGCTGCGCGCAAGGCCAGGCGGATGCTGTCCAGGTCGCGCAGTTCGCCGATCATGATCACATCCGGATCCTGACGCAGTGCGCTGCGCAGGCCTTGGGCGAAGTCTCGGCTGTGACGGCCGATCTCGCGCTGGTTGATCAACGCCCGGCCACGGCCGTGTACGAACTCAACCGGGTCTTCCAGGGTCAGGATATGGCCTGCGCGGTCGCATCCCAGTTGCGCGACCAGCGCGGCGAGCGTGCTGGACTTGCCACTGCCGGTCGCCCCACCCACCAGCACCAGGCCATCGCGGCAGCGGGCAAGCGCCTGATACACCCCAGTCAATTCCAACGCCTCGACCGTCGGCGCCTGCTGCCCGATCAGCCGCAGGCTGGCGGCCAGGCCGTGATACTGCCTGAACAGGCTCAGGCGAACGCGTCCAAGCCCAGGCGGCTCCACGGCCAGGTCCACCTCGTCGCCCGTCCGCCAGCGCTGGCGCTGATCCGCATCGAGCCAGGGCGCAAGCCCCTGTTCCAGCGTGTCGCTGCACAACGTCGGCAGCGCCACGCGCTGCAATACGCCATCCAGGCGCCACGCCGGCAATTCGCCCGCTGCCAAGTGCAGGTCCGATGCCCCCGCCTTCACGGCGCGGGCCAGCAGGTCGGTCACGTCCATGAGACTCCCCAAAGGCCATCAAGCAGGTAGAATGCCGCACACCACTGAGCTGCCGGCATCGATCCATGTCCACCCTAGCAGACAACCTTCACGCCATTCGTACCCGCATCGACGGCGCGGCCAAGGCCAGCCACCGCGACCCGGCCAGCGTGCAGTTGCTGGCCGTGAGCAAGACCAAGCCCGCCAGCGCCATCGCCGAACTTCATCGGGCGGGCGTGCGCGATTTCGGCGAGAACTATCTTCAGGAAGCGCTGACCAAACAGACGGAATTGTCCGACCTGCCCTTGATCTGGCATTTCATCGGCCCCATCCAGTCGAACAAGACCAAGGCCATTGCCGAACATTTCGACTGGGTACATAGCGTGGACCGCCTGAAGATCGCCCAACGCCTGAGCGACCAACGCCCGACCGACCTGCCACCACTGAATATCTGCCTGCAGGTAAATGTCAGTGGCGAGGACAGCAAGTCTGGCTGCACGCCAGAGCAGCTTCCAGCCCTGGCCCAGGCCGTGGCCGCGTTGCCCAACCTGCGCTTGCGCGGGCTGATGGCGATCCCTGAACCCACCGACGACCCTGCCGCCCAGCACGCTGCGTTCGCCCGGCTGCGCCAGTTGCAGGAGGCCCTCGGCCTTGGCCTGGACAGCCTGTCCATGGGCATGAGCCATGACTTGGAAGCGGCCATCGCCCAAGGCGCGACCTGGGTGCGTATCGGCACCGCCCTGTTCGGCGCGCGCGACTACGGGCACGCCTGAATCCATGCTTTACTCACTCTTTCCTTCAAGGACCTGACATGAGCAAGACGCGTATCGCCTTCATCGGCGCGGGCAACATGGCGGCCAGCCTGATCGGCGGTCTGCGGGCCCAAGGCCTGGACGCTTCGCAGATCCGCGCCAGCGATCCTGGCGCCGACACCCGCACCCGGATCCAGGCCGAACACGGCATCGTGACCTTCGAGAGCAACGCCCAGGCCATCGATGGCGCCGACGTGATCGTGCTGGCAGTCAAGCCACAGGTCATGAAGAGCGTGTGCGAAACCCTCAAACCTGAGCTGAAGGCCGGGCAATTGGTCGTTTCGATCGCCGCCGGTATCACCTGCGACAGCCTCCAGAACTGGCTGGGCCAGGTCCCGGTGGTGCGCTGCATGCCCAATACCCCGTCCCTGCTGCGCCAGGGCGCCAGCGGCCTGTACGCCACCGCACAGGTGTCGGCCGGCCAGCGCGAGCAGGCCGAACAGTTGCTCCGCGCCGTGGGCACCGCCCTGTGGCTGGAGCAGGAGCAGCAACTGGATGCGGTCACCGCCGTCTCCGGTAGCGGCCCGGCCTATTTCTTCCTGCTGATCGAAGCCATGACCGCCGCCGGCGAGAAGCTCGGCCTGCCGCGCGACATCGCCTCGCAGCTGACCCTGCAGACCGCACTGGGCGCCGCGCACATGGCCGTTTCCAGCGACGTCGACGCCGCTGAGCTGCGTCGCCGCGTCACCTCGCCAGCCGGGACCACCGAAGCGGCGATCAAATCGTTCCAGGCCAACGGCTTCGAGGCCGTGGTCGAGCAGGCGCTGCAAGCGGCCGCCACACGCTCGGCCGAGCTGGCCGAACAACTGGGCAAATGAGGAGTTGTCGATGAATGCACTGTCCGGCGCCGCGATCTTCGTGGTGCAAACCCTGGTCAGCCTGTACCTGGTGATCGTCCTGCTGCGCTTCGTGCTGCAACTGGTCAAGGCCAATTTCTACAACCCGCTGAGCCAGTTCACGGTGCGCGCCACCCAGCCGCTGCTCAAGCCGATTCGCCGTATCGTGCCGAGCATCGCCGGGCTGGATACCTCGTCGCTGCTGTTGGCGATCGTGATCCAGGCGCTGCTGATGGCCTTCGTGCTGATGCTCACCTACGGCACCATCGGCGACCTGCCGCACCTGCTGATCTGGGCCATCCTGGGAATCACCTCGCTGTTCCTGAAGATCTTCTGGGTGGCGATGATCGTCATGGTGATCGTGTCCTGGATCGCGCCCAACAGCCACAACCCCGCCGCCGAACTGGCCTACCAGATCAGCGAGCCGGTGCTGGCGCCGTTCCGCCGCCTGGTGCCCAACCTCGGTGGTCTGGATATCTCGCCGATCTTCGCCTTCATCGCCATTCAGGTGGTGCAGTCGTTCCTGATGCCGCAACTGGCCAACTACGCCGGTATGCCGGATGTGCTGTGGCGCCTGATCTGATCCAGCCCGGCCCCCAGCGGCAGCCATTGCTTGCCGCTGGGGGTAGCGCTCTTTAGACTTACGCCTCCGTCAAGCGTGAGCAGGGCCGATGTCCACTGTCTTTCCCGAAGATTCCGTCGGTCTGGTAACCCCCCAGATCGCCCGGTTCGATGAACCGTTGACGCTGGCCGGTGGCCGCTCGCTGGCCGGCTACGAGCTGGTCTATGAAACCTATGGCACGCTCAATGCCAGTGCCAGCAATGCGGTGCTGATCTGCCACGCGCTGTCCGGCCATCACCATGCGGCCGGCTACCACAGCGTCGAAGACCGCAAGCCGGGCTGGTGGGACAGTTGCATCGGCCCGGGCAAGCCCATCGACACCAACCGCTTCTTCGTGGTCAGCCTGAACAACCTCGGCGGCTGCAATGGCAGCACCGGTCCGAGCAGCATCAACCCGTCCACCGGCAAAGCCTATGGTGCGGACTTTCCGGTGCTCACCGTCGAGGACTGGGTGCACAGCCAGGCGCGCCTGGCCGATCGCCTCGGCGTCAGCCAATGGGCCGCCGTGGTCGGCGGCAGCCTGGGCGGCATGCAGGCCTTGCAGTGGACCATCACCTACCCGCAGCGCGTGCGTCATTGCGTGGACATCGCCTCGGCGCCCAAGCTGTCGGCGCAGAACATCGCCTTCAACGAAGTCGCGCGCCAGGCCATCCTCACCGACCCCGAATTCCATGGTGGCTCGTTCCAGGACCAGGGCGTGATTCCCAAGCGCGGGCTGATGCTGGCGCGTATGGTCGGCCATATCACCTACCTGTCCGACGACTCGATGGGCGAGAAATTCGGCCGCGAACTCAAGAGCGACAAGCTCAACTACGACTTCCACAGCGTCGAGTTCCAGGTGGAGAGCTACCTGCGCTACCAGGGCGAGGAATTTTCCGGCCGCTTCGACGCCAACACCTACCTGCTGATGACCAAGGCGCTGGACTATTTCGACCCAGCCGCCGCCCACGGCGGTGACCTGGCCGCCAGCCTGGGCCATGTCACGGCCGACTACTGCATCATGTCGTTCACCACCGACTGGCGCTTCTCCCCGGCACGCTCACGGGAGATCGTCGATGCGCTGATGGCCGCGCGCAAGAACGTGTGCTACCTGGAGATCGATGCCCCTTACGGCCACGATGCCTTCCTGATCCCCACACCGCGCTACACCCAGGGCTTCACGAACTACATGAACCGCATCGTCATCTGAGGACAGCATGAGAGCCGACCTGGAAATCATCCACGACTGGATCCCTGCCGGCAGCCGGGTACTCGACCTGGGCTGCGGTAATGGCGAGCTGCTGGCTTCGTTGCGCGACCGCAAGCAGGTCACCGGCTACGGCCTGGAGATCGACGCCGACAACATCGCCGCCTGCGTGGCCAACGGCGTCAACGTCATCGAGCAGGACCTGGACAAGGGCCTGGGCAACTTCGCCAGCAACAGCTTCGATGTGGTGGTCATGACCCAGGCCCTGCAAGCTGTGGAGTATCCCGACCGGATCCTCGACGAGATGCTGCGCGTGGGCCGCCAGTGCATCATCACCTTCCCCAACTTCGGCCACTGGCGCTGCCGCTGGTACCTGGCGACCAAGGGCCGCATGCCGGT
Organism: Pseudomonas sp. SC11; assembly: GCF_047039205.1. Lineage (NCBI taxonomy): Bacteria > Pseudomonadati > Pseudomonadota > Gammaproteobacteria > Pseudomonadales > Pseudomonadaceae > Pseudomonas > Pseudomonas sp. SC11. The sequence continues at coordinate 5,252,073 of NZ_CP178183.1, forward strand.
GTCGGACTTCATGCCCTACACCTGGTACAACACCCCGAACATCCACTTCTGCACCTTCGAGGACTTCGAGAACCTGTGCCGCGAACGCGATGCCAAGGTGCTCGATCGCCTGGCCGTGGACAACCGTCACCGCAACGGGTGGGGCGGTCGGCTTTGGCCTAATCTGTTGGGGGAAATCGGTATCTATCGGGTCAGCAGCCCTGGTTTGCAGGAGCACCAGGTCGCGGTGTGACCCACCACCGGAGGAATGGCAACATGCGTCGTCTCGCCCTTTTGCTGATCACCCTGTGCCTGGCCCTGCCGACCTGGGCCGCCGATGCAGCCCGACCGGACCGCAAGCAGGTCTTCGGCGACGTCACGGTGTACTACAACGCCTTCGCCTCCAGCGCACTGACGCCCGAGGTGGCACAGGCCAGCGGCATCGAACGCAGCAAGCGCCTGGGCGTGCTCAACATCACCCTGCTCAAGGGTGGCACGCCCACGACCGCGGTGGTCAGCGGCAAGGTCAAAGACCTTACCGGCCGCGCCAGTGCGCTGTCGTTCCGCCAGGTGAGCAGCGCAGGCGCGGTGTCCTACATCGCCCAGTTCAAGACCGAGCAGGCGCAGACCCTGGTCTTCGACGTGCAGATCGAGGCCGGCGGCATCAGCCACGACCTTCAATTCAACCAGGACGTATTCCCAGGCGAATGATGAATTTCCAGCAACTCGTATTGGCCAGCCACAACGCCGGCAAACTCAAGGAACTCCAGGCCATGCTCGGAGAGTCCGTGCAGCTGCGTTCGATCGGCGAATTCAGCCAGGTCGAACCCGAGGAAACCGGCCTGTCGTTCATCGAAAACGCCATCCTCAAGGCACGCAATGCCGCGCGTATTTCCGGCCTGCCGGCCCTGGCCGACGATTCGGGCCTGGCGGTGGATGCATTGGGCGGCGCACCGGGCATCTACTCGGCCCGCTATGCCGACGGTCAGGGCGATGCGGCGAACAACGCCAAACTGCTCGAAGCGCTCAAGGACGTGCCTGAAGCCGAACGCGGCGCACAGTTCGTCTGCGTGCTGGCGCTGGTCAGGCATGCCGACGATCCCCTGCCAGTGCTCTGCGAGGGGCTGTGGCACGGGCGGATTCTGTTCGCGGCCAGTGGCGAGCATGGTTTCGGCTACGACCCGCTGTTCTGGGTGCCTGAACGCAATTGTTCCAGCGCCGACTTGGCGCCGCTGGAAAAGAACCAACTCAGTCACCGCGCCCGGGCCATGGCCCTGCTGCGTCAGCGCCTGGGATTGGCATGACCGAATCCTCCTCCGCGCCACCGTCGAGCCTGGTGCTTGCGGTGCTGCCGCCGCTGTCGCTGTACATCCACATTCCTTGGTGCGTGCGCAAATGCCCTTATTGCGACTTCAACTCGCACCAGGCCGGACCGACCCTGCCTGAAGCGCAGTACGTCGATGCCCTGCTCGCCGACCTGGCGCTGGAAATGCCGGCGGTGCAAGGCCGGTCGATCAGCAGCATCTTCTTCGGCGGCGGCACGCCCAGCCTGTTCAGCGCCGCCGCACTGGGTCGGCTGCTGCGTGGCATCGAGCAACGCATTCCCTTCGCCGCCGACATCGAGATCACCCTGGAGGCCAACCCCGGCACCTTCGAGCAGGACAAGTTCAAGGCCTATCGCCAGACCGGCATCAACCGCCTGTCCATCGGCGTGCAGAGTTTCCAAGCACAGAAGCTGGAGAAGCTCGGGCGCATCCACAATGGCGACGAGGCCGTGCGCGCCGCCGGCATGGCCCGTGCGGCAGGCTTCGACAACTTCAATCTGGACCTCATGCACGGCCTGCCTGAACAGTCGCTGGACGACGCGCTGGGCGATCTGCGCCAGGCCATCGACCTGGGGCCGACGCACCTGTCCTGGTACCAACTGACCCTGGAACCGAACACGGTGTTCTGGAACCAGCCGCCGCTGCTGCCCGAAGACGACATTCTCTGGGATATCCAGGAGGCCGGACAGGCACTGATGGCCGAGCAGGGTTATCGGCAATACGAAGTGTCGGCCTATGCCCAGGCCGAACGCGCCGCGCGCCACAACCTCAACTACTGGCGCTTCGGCGACTTCATCGGCATCGGTGCCGGGGCCCACGGCAAGCTGTCGTTCCCGGACGGGCGCATCCTGCGCACCTGGAAGACTCGCCTGCCCAAGGACTACCTCAATCCGGAGAAACCGTACAAGGCGGGCGAGAAGCTGCTGCCGCCCGATGAGCTGCCCTTCGAGTTCCTGATGAACGCCCTGCGCTTGACCGAGGGGGTGGAAGCCGAATTGTTCACCCAACGCACAGGGCTGCCGCTGGCGCAGTTGGCCGAGGCACGGCGCGACGCCGAACAAAAGGGGCTTTTGCGAGTCGAACCGGAGCGGCTGGCGGCAACGCCCCAAGGCCAGCTGTTTCTCAACGATCTGCTGCAGTACTTCTTGAATTAAGGATGACCCATGGACCTGGTGCTTGACCTGCTCTCGACCGTTTCCCGCTGGAGCCGCAGCAACCTTTCGGAGATTTCCCTGGCGTTGGTGGGCTGCCTGCTGGTGCTGTTCGGCACCGACATCAAGGGCTGGGTCGAGCAGCGCCTGGGCGGACTGGCCGGCGCCCTGCGGGTGCCGTTCATGGCCCTGCTGGTGATGATCGGCAGCGGCGCGGCGCTGATCTATGCCACGCCGTGGGTGGTGAAAGCGCTGGCACAGTTCAACAACTACGCCCTGGCGCCGGTACTGCTGGTGGTACTGGTGCTGATCGGCGTGGTGGCGGATCGCCGCGGCTAGTAACGCAAAAGGGCTGCATAGCAGCCCTTTGTCGGTCGGTACAACGCTGACTGACTGTCAGTCAACCTTCTCGAACTTCAGATCCCACACCCCATGCCCGAGCCGCTCGCCGCGGCGCTCGAACTTGGTGATTGGGCGCTCGTCCGGACGCGGTACGTAGGCGCCGTCCGCCGCCTGGTTGCGGTAACCCGGCGCGGCCTGCATCACTTCCAGCATGTGCTCGGCATAGGGCTCCCAGTCGGTGGCCATGTGGAACACGCCGCCGACCTTGAGCTTGCGCCGCACCAGTTCGGCGAACGCTGGCTGGACGATGCGCCGCTTGTGGTGACGGGCCTTGTGCCACGGATCGGGGAAAAACAGCATCAGCCGGTCCAGGCTGCCGTCGGCCACGCAGCGGTTGAGCACTTCGATGGCATCGCAGTCGTACACCCGCAGGTTTTTCAGGTTCTGGGTGAGCACGCCGTTGAGCAGCGCGCCGACACCAGGGCGGTGCACTTCGACACCGATGAAATCCAGCTCCGGTGCGGCAGCGGCCATTTCCAGCAGGGAGTGGCCCATGCCGAATCCGATTTCCAGGGTACGCGGCGCCGAGCGGCCGAACACCTGGTCGTAGTCCACCGGGCTGTCGGCCAGGGGCAGGATGAACAGCGGGCCGCCCTGCTCCAGGCCGCGCTGCTGGCCTTCGGTCATGCGGCCTGCACGCATCACGAAACTCTTGATGCGGCGGTGCGGGCGCTCTTCGCCGTCGGCGGAGATCGGCGTTTCTTGCGATTCAGTCATCAGGTGCTCTTACTTGATCAGACCATCCAGCGGCGAAGACGCGCTGGCATAGAGTTTCTTCGGCATACGCCCGGCCAGGTAGGCCATGCGACCGGCGACGATGGCGTGCTTCATGGCTTCGGCCATCAGTACCGGCTGCTGGGCGTGGGCGATGGCGGAGTTCATCAGCACGGCTTCGCAGCCCATTTCCATGGCGATGGTGGCGTCGGAAGCGGTGCCCACGCCGGCATCGACCAGCACCGGCACCTTGGATTCCTCGAGGATGATCTGCAGGTTGTAGGGGTTGCAGATGCCCAGGCCCGTGCCGATCAGACCCGCCAGCGGCATGACCGCGATGCAGCCGATCTCGGCCAGTTGACGCGCGATGATCGGGTCGTCGCTGGTGTACACCATGACATCGAAGCCGTCCTTGACCAGTACTTCGGCGGCCTTGAGGGTTTCGATGACGTTGGGGAACAGCGTCTTCTGGTCGGCCAGCACCTCCAGCTTCACCAGGTTGTGGCCGTCGAGCAGCTCACGGGCCAGGCGGCAGGTGCGCACGGCTTCGATCGCGTCGTAGCACCCGGCGGTGTTCGGCAGGATGGTGTAGCGGTCCGGAGGCAGCACATCGAGCAGGTTCGGCTCGCCTGGATTCTGGCCGATGTTGGTGCGGCGCACGGCGACGGTGACGATTTCGGCCCCCGAGGCCTCGATGGCCTCGCGGGTTTCGTCCATGTCACGGTACTTGCCGGTGCCGACAAGCAGGCGCGACTGGAAAGTACGCCCGGCCAGGGTGAAAGGCTTGTCGCTGCGAACGTTGCTCATCGTGGTTCCTCTGCAAAGGTTACGGGAGTTGCGGGTGGGCACGGCGCGGCCGTCAGCCGCCACCGATGGCGTGGACCACCTCGACCCGGTCGCCCTCGTTCAACAGGGTGCAGTCGTGCTGGCTGCGCGGCACGATGTCCAGGTTCAGTTCCACCGCCACACGACGCCCGACCAGCTCCAGACGCCCCAGCAGGGCCGCCACGCTCTCGCCTGCAGGCAGTTCGTAGGGTTCACCGTTGAGTTGAATGCGCATGCGCACGGCCACCATCGTTCATTGGGGCCCGCATTCTAGCGCCGATCCGCCGTGCAACCCAAGGGCGAGCGGCGCCATCAGTCGCTATTGCCGACCGACTGGTCAGCCCAGGCGCCACGCCGTCAGGCCCAGACAGGCCCAGCCCGCCAGGAAGCACACGCCACCGATGGGGGTGATGATGCCGAGCTTGCTCACGCCGCTGAGGGTCAGGGCGTAGAGGCTGCCGGAGAACAGCACGATGCCCACGGCGAACAGGCCGCCCGCCCAGCCGATCAGCCGCCCGGGCAGATGCACGGACAGCATCGCCACCGCCAGAATCGCCAGCGCATGCACCAGTTGATAACTGACACCGGTATGAAAGATCGCTAGGTAGTCGGCGCTCAGACGGTTCTTCAAGCCGTGTGCGGCGAAGGCACCCAGCGCGACACCGGTGAAGCCGAAGAAGGCCGCGAGCATCAGGAAGCTGCGAAGCATGGGACGACTCCTTGAAAGGGGTCTGTATAATGGCCCGTTCCATCGGTCCGGCCAAGCTATCGACATGCTGTCATCCCTTATCCGCCGTCTTGCTCGTGCTCTGCTCTGGTTCGCCGCAGGCAGCATCGTGCTGGTGTTGGCGCTGCGCTGGGTGCCGCCACCGGGCACGGCCTTGATGGTCGAGCGCAAGGTGCAGTCGTGGGTCGATGGCGAGCCGATCGACCTGCAGCGCGACTGGGTGTCCTGGGAGCAGATCTCCGATGAACTGAAGGTGGCTGTGGTCGCCGGCGAAGATCAGCACTTCGCCAGCCATTGGGGCTTCGATGTCCCGGCGATTCAGGCAGCCCTGGTGCATAACGAGCAAGGGGGCAAGCTGCGCGGCGCCAGCACGCTGACCCAGCAGGTGGCCAAGAACCTGTTCCTGTGGTCTGGGCGCAGTTGGCTGCGCAAAGGCTTGGAGGCCTGGTTCACCGCGCTGATGGAACTGCTCTGGTCGAAGGAGCGCATCCTCGAGGTCTACCTCAACAGCGCCGAATGGGGGCCGGGGGTGTTCGGTGCCCAGGCTGCCGCGCGCTATCACTTCGGCGTCGATGCCAGTCGCCTGACACGTCAGCAGGCCAGCCAGCTTGCCGCTGTGCTGCCCAGTCCGCTGAAATGGAGCGCCAGCCGGCCCAGCGCCTACGTGGCAAGTCGGGCCAGTTGGATTCAACGACAGATGAGTCAGTTGGGCGGTACCAGCTACCTGATGCAACTGCAGGGCAGCGCGCGCCTCTGAGCAAGGCGCCTGGCAAACGCCAAGGTCACAAGCACCGGTAACGAAAAAGCCGCCTGTTTCGTGGGAAACAGGCGGCTTTTCAGTTGAGCGCAAGGCCGATCAGACGGTGATCAGCGCCTTGACCTTGCTCATCGCGTTCTTCTCGAGCTGACGAATCCGCTCGGCCGACACGCTGTACTTCTCGGCCAACTCATGCAAGGTCGCCTTTTCCTCGGCCAGCCAGCGCTGGTAGAGGATGTCGCGGCTGCGCTCGTCCAGACCGTTCAACGCTTCATGCAGGTTGCTGTTGGCGTTGTCGCTCCAGTCGGCATCTTCCAACTGCATGGCCGGATCGTAGCGATGGTCTTCCAGGTAGTGCGCAGGCGAATGGAAGGCGCTGTCGTCGTCGGCATCGGCTGCCGGATCGAAGGCCATGTCATGGCCACTCAGGCGGCTTTCCATCTCGCGCACTTCACGCGGCTCGACGCCCAGGCTCTCGGCGACACGGTGCACTTCGTCGTTGTTCAGCCAGGCCAGACGCTTCTTCTGGCTGCGCAGGTTGAAGAACAGCTTGCGTTGCGCCTTGGTGGTGGCCACCTTGACGATACGCCAGTTGCGCAGGATGAATTCGTGGATCTCCGCCTTGATCCAGTGCACGGCGAAGGACACCAGGCGCACACCCATTTCCGGGTTGAAGCGCTTGACTGCCTTCATCAGGCCCACGTTGCCTTCCTGGATCAGGTCAGCCTGGGCCAGCCCGTAACCAGCGTAGCTGCGGGCGATATGGACGACGAAACGCAGGTGGGCCATCACCATTTGCCGAGCGGCCTCAAGATCCTGCTCATAGAAGAGACGCTCAGCCAGTTCACGCTCCTGCTCGACCGTCAGCAGCGGGATGCTGTTGACCGTGTGCACATAGGCTTCCAGGTTTGCACCGGGAACCAAGGCATACGCAGGTTGCAACGAAGTGGTCATTCAAGTACCTCCGACTCACTGGACTCGTGCCTTGTGGGCACTGCCAACATAGACCCGGAACCATCAGACAAGTTCCTGGATGAAAAAAGTCAATGCTGGCACGAAAGCATTATCGCGGTGCGAGCTCGTTCAGGTGCCGAGCGACCGCAATCCATGCACCGATATACCCCAAGAGCACCGCCCCGATCAAGAGTGACAGACCGTCGGCAGCGGGTACGCCCCCCAGGGCGAAGTCACTGCCATACAGGTCGGAAAGCCCGACCACCGCATCATTCAGCCAGTTCAGGCCAAACGCGAGGATGCCCCAGGCCAGCACGCCGGCGCCCAGGCCGTACAAGGCGCCCATGTACAGGAAGGGTCGGCGCACGTAGCTGTCGGTGCCACCCACCAGCTTGATCACCTCGATCTCCACCCGGCGGTTCTCGATGTGCAGGCGAATGGTGTTGCCGATGACCAGCAGCAGTGCGGAAATCAGCATCACCGCCAGGCCGAAGACGAAGCGATCGCCCAGTTTGAGGATCGCCGCCAGGCGCTCGACCCAGACCAGGTCCAACTGCGCCACTTCAACCCGCGGCAGCTCCGACAGACGCTGGCGCAGCGCTTCGAGCGCCGGCTTGTCGACTTCGGTCGGTGTCACCACCACCACGCCGGGCAGCGGGTTCTCCGGCAGCTCGCGCAGCGCCTCGCCCAGGCCCGACTGCTGCTGGAACTCCTGCAGCGCCTGTTCGCGGCTGACATAGGTGGCCTCGGCCACCCCCGGCATGGCCTTGATCTCGTCGCGCAGCGCTTCGCCTTGCTGGGTGCCGGCATCGAGCTTGAGGTACAGCGAAATCTGCGCCGCGCGCTGCCATGAGCCGCCCAGTTTCTCGACGTTCTTCAACAGCAGCGACAGTCCCATCGGCATGCTCAGCGCCACCGCCATCACCAGGCAGGTGAAGAAGCTACCGATCGGCTGCTTGCCCAGGCGACGCAGGCTGTCGGCCAAGCTGGCGCGGTGGCTTTCCAGCCAGGCGTTGAGCAGGGTGCGGAAATCCGGGCCATCGTCGTCGTGGCCACCGCGCTTCTTGTCGGGCTTGGGGTCTGCCGCCTTGGGCGCGACGCGCTCGGAGACCTTGGGTGTACGGGTGTCGCTCATTGTCCGGCCTCCCCATCGCCGATCAGTCGTCCGCGTTGCAGGGTGAGCATGCGGTGGCGCATGCGCGCGATCAGCGCCAGGTCGTGACTGGCGATCAGCACGGTGGTGCCCAACCGGTTGATGTCTTCGAACACCCCCATGATCTCGGCCGCCAGGCGCGGGTCGAGGTTGCCGGTGGGCTCGTCCGCCAGCAGCAGGGCCGGCTGGTGGACGATGGCGCGGGCGATGCCCACGCGCTGCTGCTGACCGGTGGACAGGTCGGCGGGGAACAGTTCGCCCTTGTCCGACAGCGAAACCCGCTCCAGCGCCGAGTCCACGCGCTTGCCGATCTCGGCCTTGGACAGCCCGAGAATCTGCAGCGGCAGGGCGATGTTGTTGAATACGGTGCGGTCGAAGAGCAGTTGGTGATTCTGGAACACCACGCCGATCTGGCGGCGCAGGAACGGAATCTGTGCGTTGCTGATCTGGCCCAGGTCCTGGCCGGCCAGCAGCAGCTTGCCGCTGGTGGGGCGCTCCATGGCCAGCAACAAGCGCAGCAAGGTGCTCTTGCCGGCGCCCGAGTGCCCGGTGACGAACAGGAATTCGCCCCGGCGCGCCCGGAAACTCAGTTCATGCAGGCCGACGTGGCCATTGGGGTAGCGCTTGGCGACCTGCTCGAATCGGATCATGGGTGCTCACGCTCGGCAAACAGGGCTTTGACGAAAGGCTCGGCTTCGAAGGTGCGCAGGTCGTCGATACCTTCGCCGACGCCGATGAAGCGGATCGGCAGGCTGAACTGCTTGGCCAGGGCGAAGATCACCCCGCCCTTGGCAGTGCCATCCAGCTTGGTCAGGGCCAGGCCAGTCAGTTCGACGCTCTGGTTGAAATACTTGGCCTGGCTGATGGCGTTCTGCCCGGTTCCGGCATCGAGCACCAGCAGCACCTCGTGCGGTGCCTCGGCGTCGAGCTTGCCGATGACCCGACGGACCTTCTTCAGCTCTTCCATCAGGTTGTCTTTGGTATGCAGGCGACCGGCCGTGTCGGCGATCAACACATCGACGCCACGGGCCTTGGCCGCCTGTACCGCGTCGAAGATCACCGAAGCCGAATCGGCGCCGGTGTGCTGGGCGATCACCGGAATCTGGTTGCGCTCGCCCCAGACTTGCAACTGCTCCACCGCTGCGGCGCGGAAGGTGTCACCGGCGGCGAGCATGACCTTCTTGCCTTCGAGCTGTAGCTTCTTGGCCAGCTTGCCGATGGTGGTGGTCTTGCCGGCGCCGTTGACGCCCACCACCAGAATCACATAGGGCTTGGTCTGCGCGTCGATCTTCAGGGGTTGCTCGACCGGGCGCAGCAGCGCGGCGAGTTCTTCCTGCAGCGACGTGTACAGCGCATCGGCGTCGGCCAACTGCTTGCGGGCGACCTTCTGGGTGAGGTTCTGCACGATCAGCGAAGTGGCTTCGACACCGACGTCGGCGGTCAGCAGGCGTGTCTCGATCTCGTCGAGCAGGTCGTCGTCGATGACCTTCTTGCCGAGGAACAGGCTGGCCATGCCTTCGCCAATGCTGGCGCTGGTCTTGGACAGGCCCTGCTTGAGCCGGGCGAAGAAACCGACCTTGACCTGCTCGGTGGCCGCGACCGGTGCAGCGACCGGCTCCGGCTCGGCTACGGGCAAGGCCTCGACGGGGGCAGGCACGCTCACGGGCGCCGGCTCCACCACCACGGGCGCAACCACGACCAACTCGGGTTCGACGGACTGAGGCTGAACCACCGGCTCGGCGACCGGCTCGGCAATGGCAGCAGGACGCTCGGGGATGACCGGCGGCGCGCTCGGTTCCAGATCGGGCACCAGCGCCACCGGCTCTTCGGCAACCGGCAGTACCAGATTGCTCACCGGGGCCTCGGCGACTGGCACCACCACCACGGGCGTTGGGCTGACGGCCTGGACAGGCGCCTCGCTCGGCGCCAGCGGCCGCTCGTCGGCGACCGGTTCGCTGACCTCAATCGGCGCAGGCTCGGCCGCTGCGGCGGGCGTTACCGGTTCGGCAGCCGGCTGCTCGGGTACTGGCGGCGGCTCGGCGACAGGTTGCTGCGGCTTCTTGCGAAACCAGCCGAACAGGCCTTTCTTTTCACCGGCCTCGGCCGGCGCTTTCTTGTCGTCGTTGGAACCAAACATGGAAGACGGCTATCTCAGGGTGGCGATGCACCATCATTGGGCATCGGGAATGCTTTATACGCAGAACAGACTCTCATGCAGGCGGCTGGTTCACGCGCAACGTTTTGTCTTGGTGTCCTGTGGGCCAGAACGGCGACAGGCATGGTCGCCAGGCAACCGGATCAGTATCCTAGCACCTCCTGGCCTGCCGACGCTAAGTCCCGCAGGCCGCCGTACAGGTTATCCATCGTATGAATGCTCTCGCCCGCCGCGCCGCTGGCCTGTTGCTCGGCACGCTCTGCCTGCCCCTGGCGGCACTGGCCGCCGATACGCAACCCACCCACGAATTCATCCTCGACAACGGCCTGAAGGTCGTGGTGCGCGAAGATCACCGCGCGCCCGTCGTGGTTTCGCAGATCTGGTACAAAGTCGGCTCCAGCTACGAGACGCCGGGCCAGACCGGTCTGTCCCACGCCCTGGAGCACATGATGTTCAAGGGCAGCGCCAAGATCGGCCCCGGTGAAGCCTCGCGCATCCTGCGCGACCTGGGCGCCGAGGAAAACGCCTTCACCAGCGACGACTACACCGCCTATTACCAGGTGCTGGCCCGCGACCGCCTGCCGGTGGCCCTGGAACTGGAAGCCGACCGCCTGGCCAGCCTGCGCCTGCCGGCCGACGAGTTCAGCCGCGAAATCGAAGTGATCAAGGAAGAGCGCCGGCTGCGCACCGACGACCAGCCCAACGCCAAAGCCTTCGAGCTGTTCCGCGCCATGGCCTTCCCCGCCAGCGGCTATCACACCCCGACCATCGGCTGGATGGCCGACCTGGAGCGGATGAAAGTCGAGGAGCTGCGGCACTGGTACGAATCCTGGTACGCGCCGAACAACGCCACCCTGGTGGTGGTCGGCGATGTCACCGTCGATGAGGTCAAGGGCCTGGCCAACAAGTACTTCGCGGCCATCCCCAAGCGCAGCGTGCCACCGGCCAAGCTGCCGCTGGAGCTCGCCGAGCCCGGTCAGCGCCAGCTCACCCTGCATGTGCGTACCCAATTGCCCAGCCTGATCTACGGTTTCAACGTGCCGGGCCTGGCCACCGCCAAGGACACCCGCAGCGCCCAAGCCCTGCGGCTGATCTCGGCCCTGCTCGACGGCGGCTACAGCGCGCGCATGCCGGCACGCCTGGAACGCGGCCAGGAACTGGTGGCCGGTGCCTCCAGCAGCTACAACGCCTTCACCCGTGGTGACAGCCTGTTCCTGATCTCGGCAACGCCGAACGTACAGAAGCACAAGACGCTCGCCGATGTGGAAAAGGGCGTCTGGCATCTGCTCGACGAACTCAAACGCACCCCGCCGACCGCCGAAGAGCTCGAGCGCGTGCGCGCCCAGGTCATCGCCGGACTGGTGTATGACCGCGACTCGATCAGCAGCCAGGCCACCACCATTGGTCAACTGGAAACCGTGGGCCTGTCGTGGAAGCTGATCGACAGCGAACTGGACGACCTCAAGCGCGTCACCCCGCAGGACATCCAGGAAGCCGCACGCACCTACTTCACCCGCGAACGCTTGAGCGTTGCCCATGTTCTGCCCGAGGAGTCCGCCCATGACTGATCGTCGCGCCCCCCGCGCTCTGCGTCCCGGCCGTGGTGCGTTCGCCTCGGCGCTCACCCTGGCGTTGTTGCTCGTCGGCGCCGCGCAGGCCGACGAGGCCACCGGCACCATCGACCGCTCCAGCGCGCGCCCGGCCAATACCCTGCAGTCGCTGGCCGAGCTCGACGGCAAGGCGCCCAGCCGGCGTCAACTGAACATTCAGCACTGGACCACGGCCGAAGGCGCCCGCGTGCTGTTCGTCGAAGCCCGCGAACTGCCGATGTTCGACCTGCGCGTGACCTTCGCGGCCGGCAGCAGCCAGGACGGCCCGGTGCCGGGCCTGGCCACCCTGACCAACGCCATGCTCAACGAGGGCGTGGCCGGCAAGGACGTCACTGCCATCGCCCAGGGCTTCGAAGGCCTGGGCGCCGACTTCGGCAACGGCTCCTATCGCGACATGGCCGTGGCTTCGCTGCGCAGCCTCAGCGCCGCCGACAAACGCGATCCAGCGCTCAAGCTGTTCGCCGACGTGGTCGGCAAGCCCAGCTTCCCGCAGGACGCCCTCAAGCGCATCAAGAACCAGTTGCTGGCAGGCTTCGAGTACGACAAGCAGAACCCTGGCAAGCTGGCTGGCCAGACGCTGTTCGCCAACCTCTACGGCAGCCATCCTTATGCCCACCCCAGCGATGGCACCGCGCAGAGCATCCCCGGCATCACCCAGGCGCAGTTGCGCGCGTTCCACGCCAAGGCCTATGCAGCCGGCAACGCGGTGATCGCGCTGGTGGGCGACCTCAGCCGCAGCGACGCCGAAGCCATCGCCGCCCAGGTGTCCGCCGCCCTGCCCAAGGGCCCGGCACTGGCCAGTCCCGCCGAGCCGACCGAACCCAAGCCCGGCGCCACCCACATCGACTTCCCGTCCAAGCAGACCCACCTGATGCTCGCCGAACTGGGCATCACCCGCCAGGACCCGGACTGGCCTGCGCTGTCGCTGGGCAACCAGATCCTCGGCGGCGGCGCCTTCGGCACCCGGCTGATGAGCGAAGTGCGCGAGAAACGCGGCCTCACCTACGGCGTGTACTCCACCTTCACCCCGATGCAGGTGCGCGGACCGTTCATGATCAACCTGCAGACCCGTGCCGAACTCAGCGAAGGCACCCTGCAACTGGTGCGTGACATCCTGGCCGACTACCTGAAGAACGGCCCGACCCAGCAGGAACTGGACGACGCCAAGCGCGAGCTGGCCGGCAGCTTCCCGCTGTCCAACGCCAGCAACGCGAGCATCGTCGGGCAACTCGGCGCCATTGGCTTCTACAATCTGCCGCTGACCTGGCTCGAAGACTTCATGCAGCAGTCCCAGGCGCTGACGGTCGAGCAAGTCAAGGCGGCGCTGAACAAGCATCTGGCGGCGGACAAGCTGGTGATCGTCACCGCCGGCCCGAGCGTGCCGCAAAAGCCCCTGCCGCCACCGACAGACACACCGTCCGAGCAGCCACTCGGCGTACCGGAGCACTGATGGCCAGACCTTCCTCCCCCGCCCAGCCCCACAGCAAAGGGGCTGGCCAGTTGCGCATCATCGCGGGCGAATGGCGCAGCCGTCGCCTGGCCGTGCCCGAAGGCGAAGGCCTGCGCCCGACGCCCGATCGCGTGCGCGAAACCCTGTTCAACTGGCTGGCGCCCTACATCGAAGGCGCCCATGTGCTGGATGCCTTCACCGGCAGCGGCGCGCTGGTGCTCGAGGCGCTGTCGCGCGGCGCGGCCGATGCGGTGGCGCTGGACAGCAATCCGGCAGCCATCGCCAACCTCAAGCACAACCTGGAGTTGCTGCGCTGCCCGCGCGGGCAGATCCTGCAAACCGACGCCTTGCGCTACCTCGGCGGGCCGGCCAAGCAACCCTTCGACCTGGTGTTCCTCGACCCGCCCTTTCACAAAGACCTGCTGGCCGAGGTGTGCAATCTGCTGGAAAGCCAGCAGTGGCTGCGCGACCAGGCATGGATCTACACCGAGAGCGAGGCCGCGCCGTCGAGCCTGCCGATGCCGGGCAACTGGCGCCTGCACCGGGAGAAGAAAACCGGCCAGGTGCATTACGCCTTGTGGCAGCGCGGCGAAGTGCGCCAGGACAGCCAGACATAGGTAATACCTGCCGATACCTGCCGTGATCGAAGCTGCTCCGCTCGTGAACTCACTCGGAGCAGCGCCCCCATGCAAGCATCCCCCCTCGCACTCGAAGACCTGATCACCGCGCCCCACTCGCCTCAACAGCACTTCACCTTGCCCAACGGCCTCGCTGTCCACTTCCAGCAAGATCGACGCAGCCCCTTGGTGTGCATGCACCTCTACTACCATGTGGGCTCCAGTCACGAGGCGCCGGGCCATACCAATCTGTCCCATGTACTGGAGCACATGATTTTCGAGGGCAGCGAAAAACTCGCCACCGGTCAGTACCTGCGCGTCATCGAGTGGCTGGGCGGCAACAACAACGCCCAGACCCTGCAAGACGCCACCGTCTACACCATGGTCCTGCCAGCCTCGCGACTGGAAGTGGCGCTGGAGATCCTGGCAGATACCATGGTCAATGCCCGCCTGAGTGAACAGGCCTTCGAGAAAGCCCGGACCGCCGTGCGCGACGAGCGTCGCCTGAAAATCGACAACCGTCCTGTGCAACAGGCCATAGAGCGCCACCATGCCCTGGCCCACGGCACCAGCCCCTATGGCACACCCCACTATGGTCAAGCACGGGATCTGGAGGACATGAGCCTGAGCGCGCTACGGACCTGGTACCGGAATCGTTACGCGCCGAACAACGCCACGCTGGTGGTGGTCGGAGACGTCGAGGCCGACGCTCTTCAGCGTCTGGTGGAACGGCATTTTGCCGCTCACGAGGCCGTACCGCTGCCGCCTCCGGAAGTCCCTCGTCACGCAACGCCCCTGCACGCGCGCAGTCAGTCGGTGACCCTGCCCGGCCTGCGCGATGGCTTGCTCATGGCCTTCAATGTTCCGAGCCTGGCAACCTGCGATGAACTGCGCAGCGTGCATGCGCTGAGAATCGTCGCCGAACTGCTGGGCAGAGGCGCTTCGTCGCTGCTGTACAGCCAACTGGTGCGCGGACAGCACGTGATGACCGGTATCGACCCTTCGTACGACTATCAGGTGCGTGGCGACACCTTGCTCAACTTCGCCGGTTACGTCGCCCCCGGGCATACCCCGGCCGCCGCCGAGCAAGCTGTGTGGGACGTCATCGATGGGCTTCGGACAGCGCCTGTGAGCGCCCAGCACATCGAGAACGCCAAATTCCACTTGCTGGCACAGCATGCCGCCGCCCAGGCCAGCCTCACCGGCCAGGCCGATGCCATCGGCTGGAGCGTGATCGGCGGCACCGCGCCCGCCCTGCGCCAACAACACCTGCGCACATTGGCCTCGATCACCGAGCAAGACATCCAAGACGCTATCGACACTTTCCTGACTCGCGAGCGATCGACCGTCACCCACCTGTGCGCCGTCACGCCGGTCATCGATCAACACCCGGTGCTGATCTGCGCCGATCTGTCGCCCGGCATCGCCGCCGTGGACATGTCCGCGCTGATGTCGGCGCAGGGTCTGCCGGAGATCGCGTTGGACAGCACGCAACGACCGCTGCAGCAGTGGCACACGGCGCAGGGCAGCAAGGTGTGCTTCGTCGCCAGCGAGGGCGCGCCGATGTTCGATCTGCAACTGCGCTTCAAGGCCGGCGCGTGTCATGACGGCGATACCCCGGGCCTGGCGGCACTGACGCTGTACATGCTCGACCAAGGCGGCGGGCAATGGGATGCCGCGCAGATCGCCGAGCGATTCAAGGCCCTGGGTGCCACCTTCAGCCGCAACGTCACCCCTGACGACGCCATCCTGCGCCTGCGTTGCCCGGCCCACGCAGGGCTGCGCAGCGACGCCCTGGCGCTGCTGACGGCCGTGTGCGCACGCCCGAGCTTCGAGCCCACGGCCCTCGAACGGATGCGCACGCGCGTGCTCAACTATGTGCGCCGCCGCGAAGCCAAAGCGCAAAACCGGCTCAACGTCGAAACGCTGCGCCTGCTGTATGCCGCGCACCCCTACACCCAGGATCACCACGGCACCGTCGCCAGTCTCGCCACCCTCGATCGCCAGCAGATCGTCGACTTCCACCAGCGCGCCTACAGCGCTGGGAACCTGGAGATCACCCTGGTCGCAGACCTGCCGCACGAACAGGCACAAGCCTTGCTGGCCTCACTGAGCCAAGCGTTCACGGCAACCGAACAGCCCCTCCCGACCGTGGCCAAGGCGCAGGCCACCGGCCAGCCGGGCACGCTGCGTATCGAAGAGCCCGGCAACGAGACCGCGACGGACAACGTCACGCTCAAGCTCGCCTTCGCGGTGGATACGCTGCCGGACGATCCACAGTACCCGGCGCTGCTGATGGCCAACCAGATAGTCGGGGGCAGCTTCCAGTCGCGGCTGGTCAGCGAACTGCGCGAGCGCCGCGCGCTGACCTACGCCATCCATAGCCGTCTGCACCACTATCGCGCGGCGAGCGTGTTGATCGTGTCGTGGGACATCCAGCCTCAGTACCTCGACGCCTCGCTGGAACTGGTCCGGCTGGTGCTGCGTTGTTTCATCGAGCAAGGCCCGAATCCCGTCGAACTGGACATGGCGCGCAGCCAACTGCTCGGCAAACAGTTGCGCACGTTCGCCGACGACGAGGAGTTGGCCACCCTGCTCGCCGAGATCAACGCCCAAGGGCTGCCGGCCGACCATTGCAGCGGTTATTCAGCGCGCCTGGCCCAGGTCAGCGCGGCGCAGGTTCAGGCGGCAGCCCGGCAGGCCTTCGACCCAAACCGCTGCGTGGTGGTCAGCGTCGGTCCGAACGTGGCGCAGAAACCATTGCCGGCGCTCGTCGGCGCCGACCACTAGGCGCGGTACAGGCGCGCTGTTTCATGGCACTCTAGGCAAGCCCATCACGAGTTGCCCAGCATGCCCAGTCCCACCGCCCTCTTTCGTCCGGCCCGCGGCCTGTCGAATCCGCACCTGCAAACGCTTTGGGGACCGCTGTGGCGCAAACTGCCTGCGCTGCGGCGCGCCCGAGAGCGGTTGTGGCTGGAGGATGGCGACTTTCTCGACCTGGACTGGTATGGCCCTGACCAGACCGAGACGCCGCTGGTGCTGGTGCTGCACGGCCTGACCGGCTCGTCCGAATCGCCCTACGTGAAGGGCCTGCAACAGGCACTTGAGGCGCAAGGCTGGGCCAGCGTCGCACTGAACTGGCGGGGCTGCTCGGGCGAACCGAATCGGCTTGCGCGCAGCTACCATTCCGGCGCCAGCGAAGACCTCGGCGAAACCGTCCGCCACCTGCGCGCCAGACGTCCGCTGGCGCCGTTGTACGCCGTGGGCTATTCGCTGGGCGGCAATGTGCTGCTCAAGTACCTGGGTGAAACCGGCGCGGCCAGCGAACTTCAGGGCGCAGTGGCGGTTTCGGTGCCGTTCCGCCTGGACCAGTGCGCCGACCGCATCGGCCTGGGCTTCTCGAAGATCTACCAGGCCCATTTCATGCGCGAGATGCTGAGCTACGTGCAGGTCAAGCAGCGCCACTTCCAGGCGCAGGGGCACGTTGAAGCGCTGGCAGCCCTCGAGGGCCTGGGGCCGCTGCGTAACCTGCGCACCTTCTGGGATTTCGATGGCCGGGTAACGGCGCCCCTGCACGGTTTCAGCGACGCGCACGACTATTATCGCCGCGCCTCCAGCCGCTACTACCTGGGCGAGAACCGCACCCCGACCCTGATCATCCAGTCCCAGGACGATCCCTTCGTGTTCGATCACAGCCTGCCGGCACCTGAAGAATTGGCGCCGCAGACCGAATTCGAACTGCATCGGCACGGCGGCCATGTGGGTTTCGTCGAAGGCAGCCTGCGCGCTCCGGGCTACTACCTGGAACGGCGCATTCCGCAGTGGCTGGGCGGATTGGGTTAGGCGGGGCCTCTTTCAGTCGCCGATCTCGATGGCGTGGTCGGCGTCATTGATCCACTCGCTCCAGGAGCCGGCGTACAGCCGACCCAGCGGATAGCCCGCCAGCGCCAGGGCGAACAGGTTGTGGCAAGCCGTGACGCCCGAACCGCAATACGCGACCAACTGTTGCGGTGCGCGGCCCGCGAGCGTCTGGTCGAAGCGCTGGCGCAATTGCTCGGGAGGCAGGAAGCGTCCGTCAGCACCCAGGTTGTCGGTGAACGTGGCGCACTGTGCGCCAGGGATGTGTCCGGCCACCGGGTCGATCGGCTCGACTTCCCCGCGAAAGCGCGGCAGCGCCCGCGCATCGATCAAGGTCAAATCAGGCGCGTCCAGGCGCTTGGCCAACTGCTCGGCATCGATCAGCAGCGCAAGGTCCGGCTCACCGGCGAAACTGCCCTCGCGCTGCGGCGGCGGGTCCAGGCTCAGCGGCAAATGCGCGGCATGCCAGGCTTTGAGCCCACCGTCGAGGAGGAACACGGCGTCACGTTTGCCCAGCCAAGCCAGCAGCCACCAGGCGCGGGCGGCATAGGCACCGGGACCATCGTCGTAGAGCACCACCTGGCTGTCGTTGTCCACGCCCCAGGCGCGTAGGCGCTCGACCAGCCGCTGCGGATCAGGCAGTGGATGTCGGCCACTGCGACCCTTGATCACAGGTCCGCTGAGGTCGCGCTCCAGGTCGGCGAAATGCGCCCCTTCGATATGCCCCTCGGCATAGCTGCGCTGGCCGTAGTCAGGGTCTTCGAGGGCGAAACGGCAGTCGAGAATCACCAGTCCTGGCGAACCCAGGCGCTCGGCCAATTGCGGCGGGGTGATCAGTTGCGCAAGCGGCATGACAGTCTCCTATCGATGGCACGAACGGCCCGGCAGGCATGCGCCAGGGCCTGATTGAAGCGGCTATGGACCTGATCGCATGGCAGCCAGCGACAGGTTCACGGACCGAGGCGTAGGGAGTATAAGCTGGCCAGATGCCCACTTTGCACGGAGCTGCCGTGAGTTCGTCCAATCCCCCGCCCGTTGAATCATCCGACCTCGCCCTGCAACGCTTGTTCGACGCTCAGCGCCGCGCGTTTGCCGCCCACCCGATGCCACCCGCCGATCAGCGTAGGCAATGGCTGAGGTACCTGCGCGAAACCCTGCTGGCTAATCGCGAGCGTTTGATCGACGCCATCGACGCCGACTTCGGTGGACGCAGCGCCGATGAAACCCTGTTCGCCGAACTGCTGCCTACCGTGCACGGGCTGCGGCATGCCGAACGCCGCGTGCGACGGTGGATGAAACCCCAGCGGCGCAAGGTAAGCCTGGCGTTTCAACCGGCCCGCGCCCACGTGCTGTGGCAGCCGTTGGGCGTGGTCGGCATCATCGTTCCCTGGAATTACCCGCTGTTCCTGAGCATCGGTCCGCTCACCGATGCGCTGGCGGCGGGCAACCGCGTCATGCTCAAGCTCAGCGAGGCCACGCCGCAGACCGCTGCGCTGCTCAAGCACCTGCTCGAACAGGTGTTCCCCAGCGACCTGGTCGGCGTGGTGCTGGGTGAGGTCGATGTCGCCCAGGCCTTCGCCCGGTTGCCGTTCGATCACCTGTTGTTCACCGGCGCCACGGCCATCGGCCGCCAGGTCATGCAGGCCGCAGCGGCCAACCTCACACCGGTGACCCTGGAGCTGGGCGGCAAGTCGCCCGCCATTGTCGCGCCCGACGTGCCGTTGACCATGGCCGCCGAACGCATCGCCTTCGGCAAGACGCTCAATGCCGGGCAGACCTGCGTGGCCCCGGACTACGTGCTGGTCCCACGCCAGCAGCTGGACGCGTTTGCCCAGGCCTATCGGGCGGCCGTGACCCGGCTGTACCCGCACATCGCCGACAACCCCGACTACAGCGCCATCATCAACCCGCGCCAGTTGCAGCGCCTCGAACACCTGCTGCAGGACGCCCGCGACAAAGGCGCCCAAGTGCTCGACCTGTATCCGCAGGAAGCGCGCCAGGGCCGGCGACTGCCACCGCACCTGCTGCTGCAGGTAAGCGATGACATGCAGGTGATGCAACAGGAGATCTTCGGCCCGCTGCTGCCGCTGGTGCCCTACGACGATCTGGACGACGCCCTGGCCTACATCGCCCAGCGCCCTCGCCCACTGGCTCTGTACTACTTCGGCTACGATCGCCGCCAACAGGCTCGCGTGCTAGCGCACAGCCACTCCGGTGGCGTCTGCCTGAACGACACCCTGCTCCACGTTGCCCAGGATGACTTGCCGTTCGGCGGGATCGGCCCCTCCGGGATGGGTCATTACCATGGCCAGGCGGGTTTCCAGACCTTCAGCAAGGCCAAGGCCGTGCTGGTCAAGCAGCGCGTCAACGTGGCCAGGCTGATCTACCCGCCCTACGGCACGGCGCTGCAGCGCCTGGTGCAGCGCCTGTTCATCCGCTGATGGCAGCGCGGGCATGACAGCCAATAGACGCACTGTCTATAGTGCCATCAGCCGGTCACATGACTTGGCCCGGCAGCAGTCGCTGCGCTACCATCCGACTCCCCAACGCACTCCAGCCAGGATGACGCGATGAACCGAGTGTTGTACCCGGGTACCTTCGACCCCATCACCAAAGGCCATGGCGACCTGGTCGAGCGCGCGTCCCGCCTGTTCGACCAAGTGGTCATCGCGGTGGCCGCCAGCCCCAAGAAGAATCCGCTGTTCCCGCTGGAACAACGGGTGGCGCTGGCTCGTGAGGTCACCAAGCACCTGCCCAATGTCGAGGTCATCGGCTTCTCCACCCTGCTCGCGCAATTCGCCAAGGAGCAGGGCGCCAATGTGTTTCTGCGCGGGCTGCGTGCGGTGTCCGATTTCGAATACGAATTCCAGTTGGCGAACATGAATCGCCAGTTGGCGCCGGACGTGGAGAGCCTGTTCCTCACACCGTCGGAACGCTATTCGTTCATTTCCTCGACCCTGGTGCGGGAGATCGCCGCGCTGGGCGGCGATATCAGCAAGTTCGTCCACCCCTCTGTGGCCGACGCACTGACCGAACGCTTCAAGAAGTAGTCATGCTCGCCGTAACGCCACGTGGGCGCGACACCGCGCCTGCGTGCACTGCGCGCAGTAATGCGGCACAATTGCGCGCATTGCCTTGATACATGCCTGGGCGGCAAGCCCTGGCCGGAGTCCCAATGTCCCTGATCATCACCGACGATTGCATCAATTGCGACGTCTGCGAACCCGAGTGCCCGAACGCCGCCATCTCCCAGGGCGAGGAGATCTACGTGATCGATCCGAACCTGTGCACCCAGTGCGTGGGCCATTACGACGAGCCGCAGTGCCAGCAGGTCTGCCCGGTCGACTGCATCCCCCTGGATGACGCGCACCCGGAAACCGAAGACGAGCTGATGGCCAAGTACCGCCGGATCACCGGCAAGGCCTGATGACCGTGCTCGGCGCGATTCGCCAGGCGCTGCTCGGCGCCGCCCTGGCGCTGCTGGCCAGCGCCGCGCTCGCCGATAGCCCAGGCCGGGCCGCCATCGCCAGCCCACACGCCGACGCCACGGCCGCCGCGCGACAGGTGCTGGCGCAGGGCGGCAACGCCTTCGACGCCGCCATCGCCATCAGCGCCGCACTGGCGGTGGTCGAGCCATACGGTTCGGGGCTGGGCGGCGGCGGGTTCTTCCTGCTGCGCGAACAGGGCGAGCCAACGCGCTACGCCTTCCTCGATGCCCGCGAACGCGCGCCAGGGGCGGCTTCGCCGGACATGTACCTGGAAAATGGCAAGGTCCGTGCGGGGCTGTCCGTCAATGGTCCCTTGGCCGCCGCCATTCCCGGCTTGCCCCAAGCCCTCGCCGACCTCGCCGCCACCCACGGCAAACTCCCGCTCAAAGACAGCCTGGCCCCGGCCATCCGCCTGGCCAACCAAGGCTTTACCGTCGACCGCATCTACCGCGACCGCGCCAGCATGCGCCTTGACGCGCTGCGCGCCGACGCCGAAAGCACCCGCCTGTTCTTGCGCGACCAGCAGGTGCCCGCTCTCGGCACCCGTATCCGCCAGCCCGAACTCGCTGCCACCCTGCAGGCGCTGGCCGACCACGGCCGCGATGGCTTCTATGGCGGAGCGGTCGCGCGGCGACTGGTAGCAGGCGTTCGCCAGGCCGGAGGGCTGTGGACGCTCGACGACCTCGCTGTTTACCGCACGGCCTGGCGCCAGCCGCTGCGTTACAGCCTGGCCGATCAGCGCGAACTGATCAGCAGCCCACCGCCGTCGGCGGGTGGCGTGGCGCTGGCGCAGAGCCTGGCGATGCTCCAGCGCCTGCCCTGGCAGAGCGCCGAGCCGGTGCAACGCAGCCACTACGTGGTCGAGGTGCTGCGCCGCGCCTATCGCGACCGGGGTTTGCTGGGCGATCCAGACTACGTCGCCAACCCCATCGACCGCCTGCTGGCGCGTTCGTACCTGACCTCGCTGGCCGACAGCATCGATGTGCACCAGGCGACCCCCAGCAGTGCGCTGCCACCGGCACCGGCCTGGCGCGAAGGCGACCACACCACTCACTTCACCGTGATCGATGCCGCTGGCAATGCCGTGTCGGCCACGCTGTCGGTCAACCTGCCGTTCGGCGCCGCCTTCACCGTGCCCGGCAGCGGCGTGGTGCTGAACAACGAGATGGACGATTTCGCCGCCGACCCCAGCGGCAGCAATAGCTACGGGCTGGCCGGCAGCCAGGCCAATGCCGTGGCCGCGGGCAAGCGTCCATTGTCGAGCATGACCCCCAGCTTCCTGGAAAGTCCGTCACAGCTCGCCAGTTTCGGCACACCGGGCGGCAGTCGGATTCCGAGCATGGTGCTGCTGTCGATGCTGGGTTTCCTGGAAGGACGACCGGTGAGCGACTGGCCCGCCACGCCCCGCTACCACCATCAGTACCTGCCGGATGTGATCGAGCACGAGCCCGATACCTTCGACGACGCGCAAAAAGCCGCGCTGCGGGCGCGTGGTTACACGCTCAAGGATCTGCAGCGCAGCTACGGCAACCAGCAGGTGGTGTATTGGAACAAGCGCGCGGGCACGCTCGAAGCGGCCAGCGATCCACGCGGGGAAGGCCAGGCCACGGTGCTGGAGGCTGTCCGGGAGTGAGCGGCGCTCAGCGCTGGCAGCGTGGGCAGAACACGCTGGCGCGCTGGCCGAGCTTGACCTCGCGCAGTTCGCTGCCGCACACCTTGCAGGCCTCGCCACCCCGCCCGTAGGCATACAGCTCCTGCTGGAAATAGCCGGGCTGGCCGTCGCCGCCGATGAAATCACGCAACGTGGTGCCGCCGCGCTCGATCGCGGCGGCGAGCACCCGCTTGATCTCGATCGCCAGCTTCAGATAACGCGCCCGGCTGATGCCGCCAGCAGCGCGACGCGGGTCGATACCCGCAGCGAACAGCGCTTCGGTGGCGTAGATGTTGCCCACGCCGACCACCACGGCGTTGTCCATGATGAACGGCTTGACCGCCATCGACCGCCCGCGCGACAGCTGGAACAGCCGCTCACCGTCGAACAGCTCGGTCAGCGGTTCCGGCCCCAGGCGCGCCAGCAGTTCGTGACCGAGCGGGTCATGGCTCCAGAGCATGGCGCCGAAGCGACGCGGGTCCGTGTAGCGCAGCATCAGCCCGGATTCCAGCTCGATGTCCACGTGTTCGTGCTTGGCCGCCGGCAAGCCCTGCTCGACCAGGCGCAGGTTGCCAGACATGCCCAAGTGACTGATCAGCGTACCCACCTCGGCGTTGATCAGCAGGTACTTGGCCCGCCGCTCGACGCTGAGAATGCGTTGGCCCGAAAGGCGCACATCCAGGTCTTCAGGGATCGGCCAGCGCAAGCGGCGATCACGCACCACCACCCGTCTGACCCGCTGCCCTTCGAGGTACGGTGCGATACCGCGTCGGGTTGTTTCGACTTCCGGCAACTCAGGCATGGATCAACGGCCACTCAGTTCGCGAATGTTCTGCTTGAGGCTGTCGAAGTCGTATTCCGACAGCCCGATGTAATCGAGTACCAGCGGGCCGACCGCGTTCCATTCGTGATCTTCGCTCTGGTTGCCCAGCACCTGGTAGGACGCGCAAATGTGCTCGGCCATCTTCAGCACCGCCAGCAGGTTCTTCAGTTGGGTCTGGCCGTTGCGCGACGTGTCGTCGCGGAAGATCGACAGCGCGTTGTGATGATTGGCGATGGCGCCGCTGATGTGCTCGGGCAGGCGCCACGACTTGGCCGTGAAGTAGCCCACCACCGAGTGGTTGGTGTTGAGGGCGCGGTTTTCGGTGTCGACCACGCGGTTGTCCGCGCTGGCATTGGCGTAGGCGTCTTCCAGCACGTCCATGTAGTTGGGGAAACGCTTGAGCATCAGCGGCACGCCGCAGTCATGGAACAGGCCGAGCGTGTAGGCCTCGTCCACCGCCTGGATGCCGGTGCGCTTGGCCAGGGTCAGGCAGGTCATGGCCACGTCCTGGGCGGTATCCCAGAACCGGTTGAGGGTGACGATGGTCTCGTCGCTCATCTCGCCCTTGATCGACTGGGCGTTGATCAAGTTGATGATCGAGCGGCTGCCCAGCAGGTTCACCGCGCGCTGGATCGAACCGATCTTGTTGGCCAGGCCGAAATGCGGCGAGTTCACCAACTTGAGCAACGCGCCGGACAGACCGGGGTCTTGGGCGATGAGCTTGGCGATGGTTTCCAGGTCCGGGTCGGGCATGTACTGCTCGAACTGCAGGTCCACCATGATCTGCGGCTGGGGCGGGATGGTGATGCCCTGCAAGGCTTGCTGGATCTGTTCGGCGGTAAGTTCCTGGGACATGGCTGCGCACTCGGGGATAAGGGGGAATTCTAACCCTGTACGCCGGCAGGGCACCAACCACTGAATCGTTCGCCGGGAACTTTACTTTAGGGCCGGCGGCCTCCTTTCTCACACCTATCGATGAAATGGAGTAACAACTCATGACCACACAACTCAACGGCAAGCGCGTGGCCTTTCTGGTGACCGACGGCTTCGAGCAAGTCGAGCTGACCGGTCCGCGCGATGCGCTGCTGCAGGCCGGCGCCCAAGTGGATGTGCTCGGCGAGGAGACCGGCAGCGTGCGCGGCTGGAACCACGACAAGCCGGCCGATGCCTTCCAGGTTGATGCCACGTTCGACGACGCCCAGGGCACGACCTACGATGCCATCGTACTGCCAGGCGGCGTGCAGAACTCCGACACCATCCGTCTGATTTCGGGCGCACAGAAACTGGTGAAAAGCCACGCCGCAGCCGGCAAACCCCTGGCGGTGATCTGCCACGGCGGCTGGTTGCTGATTTCCTGCGACCTGGTCAAAGGCAAGCGCATGACCAGCTTCAAGACCTTGCAGGACGACATTCGCAATGCAGGCGGTAAGTGGGTGGATGAAGAGGTGGTGGTGGACGGCAACCTGATCAGCAGCCGCCAGCCTGACGATATCCCGGCATTCAACGCTCAGTTGATCAAAGCGCTGAGCTGAGCCTCTCGCGGCCTGAACCGCAGCCACGGCGAGGTCGCTCTGCGCCTCGTCGCGCTGCGCTGCGAATCCCGCCAGCGACACGCTATACTCCCGCTCTTTTTTCCGGAGCGACGTCATGTCCCTGCCCAGCCTTCGTCTCAAAGCCAATGCCGACCGCCGTTTGCGCGCCGGTCACCTGTGGGTCTACAGCAACGAGATCGATGTGGCTGCGACCCCGCTGCAGGGCCTGAAGGCCGGGCAGCAGGCGATCCTCGAAGCGGCCAACGGCAAGCCGCTGGGCGTGGTCGCCGTCAGCCCGAACAACCTCATCTGCGCGCGCCTGCTGTCGCGCGACAGCAAGCTGGCGCTGGACAAGTCGTTGCTGGTGCACCGTTTGAACGTGGCCTTGTCGCTGCGCGAACGGCTCTTCGAGCAGCCCTGCTATCGCCTGGTCTACGGCGATTCCGACTTGCTGCCTGGGCTGGTGGTCGATCGCTTCTACGACATTCTGGTGGTGCAACTGGCCTCGGCCACCATGGAAGCGCACAAGGACGAAGTGACCGCCGCGCTGGTGCAGGTGCTCAAGCCCAGCGGCATCCTGTTCAAGAACGACTCCGCCGCACGCGACGCCGAAGGCCTCACGCGCTATGTCGAGACGGTCTACGGCGAAGTGCCGGATTGGGTCGCCCTGGAAGAAAACGGTGTGAAGTTCGAAGCCCCGGTGCGCGAAGGCCAGAAGACCGGCTGGTTCTACGACCACCGCATGAACCGTGCGCGCCTGGCGCCCTACGTCAAAGGCAAGCGCGTGCTCGACCTGTTCAGCTACATCGGTGGCTGGGGCGTGCAGGCCGGTGCCTTCGGCGCCAGTGAAGTGTTCTGCGTCGATGCTTCGGGCTTCGCCCTGGATGGCGTCGAGCGCAACGCCGCGCTGAACGGCATCGCCGACAAGCTGACCTGCATCGAAGGCGATGTGTTCGAAGCACTGCGCGAACTCAAGGCCGCCGAAGAGCGCTTCGATGTGATCATCGCCGACCCACCCGCCTTCATCAAACGCAAGAAAGACCTGAAGAACGGCGAAGCGGCCTACCGTCGCCTCAACGAACAGGCCATGCGCATGCTGAACAAGGACGGCATCCTGGTCAGCGCCTCGTGTTCGATGCACCTGCCCGAGGACGATCTGCACAACATCCTGCTGACCAGCGCCCGCCACCTGGACCGCAACCTGCAACTGCTCGAGCGTGGCGGTCAGGGCCCGGACCATCCGGTGCACCCGGCCATCGCCGAAACGCGCTACATCAAGAGCATCACCTGCCGGTTGCTGCCTAATAGCTGACCACGGTTCGGCGCGGTTTGAAAAAGCCCGGTATTGGATAGCCAATGCCGGGCTTTTTTACGCGTTAGATAACCTGCGAAGCAACAGCGGAAAGCTCCTACGAGTTGTTGAGAATTTTCAGCCGATATAGAAGCTTGCCTCTCTAGGTATTTTTTCTACTCTAAGAAATGTCGCAATGATGCGGCTTAACTAGGAGAAGAAAATGAAAGAAGTTCAGCTTGAATCCAAGGATCTCGCCAACCTCAACCACTTGGTTAAAGCCAAATAGCTGGATGATGATGAAGCGCAGAGCCGGCCTGCGCTTCTGATCAGACAGAGAGGTAATGATGATAAACCCGAACATATTCTTGTATGCCTCTACAGACGGATTAGTTTGTTGGAACTTCAAGGACCACAAGCAATTTCTCCTTAATCATGATTATGCGGCACGCTTGATAGCCATCGCATGTGGTGGTACTTCAATTGACTTGAATAATCCTATTGACCGAGATCTTTACTCAGCCGAGCTAGCCAGTTCAAAATTCATTAGCCCGGCACACTGGGGGTGGGATCCGCTTTCTAGAATTTTCCACATTGGCACTCGGGATATTCCGATATTAGATATTCCACGAGACGTAACTGAATGGGCAAAACTTTACCTTGCACACTGCGAAAAGGCTTTGGAAAAACCTTTTCCCGCTGAAAACTGCGTAGAGTACTCTGACCAAGGACTCAATCTTCCATTAGCTGAGGATACCGGTTGGTTCGATAAGCTACTATCGAAGCGTATGACTGTAAGGTCATTTCTCGGCAACCCTATACCGTTGATGAAATTAAGTAAGCTGCTCAAATACTCACTCGGATTCATGCCGCACCGGGAAAAATCCTGTGATACTGACATACCAAATCATTTCCGCAATCGCAGATGTAGCGCGTCAGGCGGCGGACTCAATTCAACTGAGGGGTATATATACGCAAACCACGTGGAAGGCTTACCGCGGGGTATTTATTACTACAACCCACATAGACACACATTGCACTTTATAGAGAAAAATCTGCCCGAACTAGGATCACTGCTATCAGGGCAACATTTTGCCAACGAGATATCTGTAGGTATATTTCTTACGTCTAGACTCGACAAACTGTGGTGGAAATACTCCCACTCTCGTGCTTATAGAATGGCGCTTGTTGAGATTGGTCATATAGCACAGACGTTTCAGCTGTATGCTTGCGAGCTCGGGTTGGGAACATGGCTGACCGGAGCTTTAAACGAAAATTCAATTGAGAGTCTATTGAAGTTAAGAAACCCTAGTGAACAGCCAATGTTTTTCGTTGGTGCCGGACACACTGACGGCTCGCACACACCAGCGGCACTAATTCAACTTACAAACAAAAACCTCACTAACTTCCAAAAGTGACATCCATGAAATTTACAACTCGAAGCTGCCGTACTGTAGCCGCATTCAGTAATTGGGTAACGTCAAGTAGCGTGCGCAGTAGACCCTATACTTATTTGCTATCAAGTCAGGATCTGCAGGAAACAAATCCTGACCGATGGTTCCCAAGCTCCATGGCCCCAATGCTGGAGCATCCATTGGTAACTAGTTTGCCTCTGCCTGAACGCCTTCGCATCCATCAAACCCACCTTATTTATTTTTTGGACTATACGACAGACCTTGAAATAACACATATCAATGAAGCTGTGAAATTAATTACTCATGGTGAACTCAAACACTGCTTCTCATCGGAGCAACATCAAATTGCGTTAAAAATCTACACAGACGAGGGTTACCATGCTTTTTTCTCGAGGGAGATCTCCGACCAACTAAAACGTCATCTAAATTTGAACCGCAATGAATCTACACGACTCAAAAACTTGTCAATTCTCCGTTCATCAACGTCAAAGCGCCGACGAGCCCTTGCATGTTTTCTAATTGCATTTGTTTCCGAAACCCTAATCACAAAGGAATTACTAAGCCTAACTCGCGATGCTCTCATACCTAGCATATTTTATATGTTGCGCGATCACTTACGTGACGAGGACAAGCATTCGGTCTACTTCTCTGAATGTTTTCAACAATTATGGAGCACTCTTTCTAAACCAGAAAGAGCCTTCGCCTCCGTTTTTCTGCTGAAGGTCATTTTGACTTTCAGCAATACCGACAAAAAATTTCTTCCTAATCTTCTAGACGTCAGTCAAATTGAAAAAGAAAAAATATTTTCTGACCTTAACAGTCAGCGTGAGGAGCGAGTTGCGTCGTTATTCCAGCCGACAATCCAGACGCTAAAACGAACAGATTTCTTCGAAAACCGCCAGACTTTCAATTTATATAAATGCTCTGGAATAATCGCATGAACTCTACCCCACCCTCCCCCCCTAGCCGACGACTGCTTGCTTTACTCGCATTGATGACGCTATTAGGCGTCTTCCCTGTGGATGTGGTGCTCCCTTCACTCCAAGCAGTCAGCCAAGCGTTTTCAGTCAGCCTCGTAAGCGCTTCCTACTCCGTCAGTTTGTTCGCAATCGGCGTGGCCATTTCTCAGTGTGCAATCGGACCGTTGTCAGACCGAATGGGTCGCAAAAGACTTCTACAGGCCGGCCTTTACTTATCGATCATCGGAGCGGTTGGCTGCACCTTATCGGGTGATTACATAAGCTTTACAGTCTTTCGGATACTTCAAGCCGTTGGCTGCGGCTGTTTCGTATTAAGCCAGGCCATCATCCAGGATCGATACTCGGAGCATCAACGCAATACCTTGAGGATAATCTTGACCACCGCAAGCGGATTGTTCATTTCCATTGCGCCGCTGGCGGGCAGCGTATTGCAAAATTTTTTCGGCTGGCAGGGAAGCTTTTATGTGTTCAGTGGTTTCGCTTTCCTGGCTATCGTTCTGTGCGCGAAAGAACTGACAGAGAACCGCTCGAAACCTCCCATACCCGGTGCGATGAAAAGCTACAGCATCTTGATTCGCGACCCTCGCTTCTTGGCCTACTCGATCCTTTCTGCTTTTGCATTCGCCTGCCATTTTTCCTTCATCGTCGTATCTCCGTTACTGCTCATGAACCGCTTGGGACTTTCCGAGTACGCCTTTTCGATGGTTTTTCTTGGCTATGGATGTGCCTACCTGGCCGGCGGCATCATCGCCAGTGCGATCAATGGGCGGATATCCACACACACTCAGATTCGCGTCGGCCTTGGGCTCATCGGTCTGGCAGGTGGGGTGCTGGTCGTCTGGCTCACATGGACCGCGTTGTCCATCACGGTGCTCTTGGTGCCCATGATCGTCTGCACGGCAGGCACCACGATCGTCAGGCCCGCGGCCACCTGCGCAGCACTGGAACGTCATCCTGACCGCGCAGGCGCCGCAGCGGCGCTCGGTAATACGTTGCTGTTCGCGATTGGGGGCGCGGCGAGCGGGCTGATCGCAGTGATCGAAGCCAGCCTACCGATGAGCCTGGGCTTGGGTTTCATCGGCGTGAGCCTGTGCGGCGCGCTGGTGCTCGAAAGGCTGTCGTCCGTTTCAGCCGAGCCCGCTGCAACACGCCCTTGAGCAGCAGGCGCAGCAAGCCCGAGAAGACCAACGTCCGACCCGACGCGCGCGCCCGGCTGAGGACGAGCTCCCAGGCCTGCATGCCCCCTGTCACTACGTCTGCGCCAGCCTCACAACTCCAGCACCACCGAAGCGATACCGAAGTAGATCAACACGCCCACTGCGTCGGCGATCGATGTCACCAACGGGCCGCTGGCGGTGGCCGGGTCCAGCTTGAAGCGGCTGAGCAGGAACGGCAGGCTCATGCCGATGAGGCTGCCGATCAGCACGATCACCAGCATGCTGCTGGCCACGATCACAGCAATCTCCGGCCCACCGCGCAATATGCCGAGCGATGCCACGGCCACGGCCATGGTGCCGCCCAAGGCCAGTGCCACGCCGCACTCGCGGGCCAGCATTCGCATCCAGTCGCGCATCACCACTTCGCCCGTGGCCAGGCCGCGCACCATCAAGGTCGCGGACTGGGCACCGGCATTACCGCCGCTGTCCACCAGCAGGGGCAGGAAGAACACCAGGGCGATGTGCGCGGCGATGGTGTCTTCGAACGCTGCGATACCGGCCCCGGAAAACAGGTTGCCGAACACCAGCACCACCAGCCAGAGCACACGCTTGCGGTACATCAGGCCGATGGTGGCGTCCTTGAGATTGCCGATGTGGTTGGTGATCGACGCGCCTTTATGAAAGTCCTCGGTGGCCTCTTCCACCATCACGTCCAGTGCCTCGTCGCAGGTGACGATGCCCACCAGGCGCCCGAGTTCGTCGAGCACCGGCACGGCCAGCAGGTCGTGCTCGCGGATCAGCCGCGCGACTTCCTCCTGGCGTGTGGCGGTGCTGACGCAGAGCACCTTGCGCACCATGATGGCGTCTATCGGCTGGTCGGGCGCCGCCAGGATCAGCTCGCGCAGCGACAGGGTGCCAAGCAGGTTGCGCGCGGCATCCACCACGTAGGACTGATAGATGGTTTCAGCATCTGCTGCCTCGCGGCGCAACATGTCGATGGCCTGACTGGCCGTGAGCCCGCTGTCGAGGTGAGAGTACTGGCTGATCATCAGCCCACCTGCCGTGCCGGCCTCGTAGGTCTCGGCCTGCAGAAACCGGTCCCGCTGCGCCTGGGCGGCCTGGCGCAGTTCGAGCGGATTGGATGGGGTGTAGTGCATGGGAGATTCTCCAGGCGCCGTGACAGGCGCCTGCTGACCTCAGCCGCACGGGCTCAAGCCTTCGCAAGCCCTGGCGACGGCGCGCTCAGTGCCAGAATGCAAGTTCGCGATGAACTGAAACTGGGAAGGTCCATTGAGGTAGTAGCTCGTGAAGCCGCACATGCGGCGCGGGGATCATAGGGAGCGCGGCGAGGAAAGAACACCGCCCAACCCGCGTTTGGGACAAGTCCTACAACTACCGCAGCGAGTCGTGA
This sequence comes from Pseudomonas sp. SC11, assembly GCF_047039205.1. NCBI lineage: Bacteria > Pseudomonadati > Pseudomonadota > Gammaproteobacteria > Pseudomonadales > Pseudomonadaceae > Pseudomonas > Pseudomonas sp. SC11. The sequence continues at coordinate 5,283,498 of NZ_CP178183.1, forward strand.
AAGCCACCGTCCAGACACATCGCCATTTCCTCACCGCCCCAGCGGTGTAGAATCGGCCTATTCATCGCCAGACATCCCCAGGCGGGTTTATGAGCTCTGGCCAGGCACGCGGCGATCCCGCGCAGTCCCGGCCCCATCCGTGCAGCGGCAACCGGCCTGCGGCGCCAAGGACAAGCGAAGCTCACTCCCCTTACCAGTGACCTGATCAAGCCGCCAGGAGTGCGTCATGCCTGATTACCGTTCCAAGACCTCCACCCACGGCCGCAACATGGCCGGTGCCCGCGCGCTGTGGCGTGCCACCGGCATGAAGGACGATGACTTCAAGAAGCCGATCATCGCCATCGCCAACTCCTTCACCCAGTTCGTCCCGGGTCATGTGCACCTGAAGGACCTGGGCCAGTTGGTCGCTCGAGAAATCGAACGCGCCGGTGGCGTGGCCAAGGAATTCAACACCATCGCCGTGGACGACGGCATCGCCATGGGCCATGACGGCATGCTGTACTCGCTGCCCAGCCGCGAGATCATCGCCGACGCCGTCGAGTACATGGTCAACGCCCACTGCGCCGACGCCATCGTCTGCATCTCCAACTGCGACAAGATCACCCCCGGCATGCTGATGGCCGCCCTGCGCCTGAACATCCCGGTGATCTTCGTCTCCGGTGGGCCGATGGAAGCTGGCAAGACCAAGCTGGCCAGCCACGGCCTGGACTTGGTCGATGCCATGGTCATCGCCGCCGATTCCTCGGCCTCCGACGAAAAAGTCGCCGAGTACGAGCGCAGCGCCTGCCCGACCTGTGGTTCGTGCTCCGGCATGTTCACCGCCAACTCGATGAACTGCCTGACCGAAGCCCTGGGCCTGGCCTTGCCGGGCAACGGTTCGACCCTCGCCACTCACGCCGACCGCGAGCAGTTGTTCCTCACTGCCGGACGCACCATCGTCGAGCTGTGCAAGCGCTACTACGGCGAGAACGACGAGTCGGTGCTGCCGCGCAACATCGCCAACTTCAAGGCGTTCGAGAACGCCATGATGCTCGACATCGCCATGGGCGGCTCGACCAACACCATCCTGCACCTGCTGGCCGCAGCCCAGGAAGCCGAGGTGGCCTTCGACCTGCGCGACATCGATCGCCTGTCACGCACGGTACCGCAGTTGTGCAAGGTGGCGCCGAACATCCAGAAGTACCACATGGAAGACGTGCACCGCGCCGGTGGCATCTTCAGCATCCTCGGCTCGCTGGCCCGTGGCGGGCTGCTGCACACGGACCTGCCGACCGTGCACAGCCGCAGCATGGAAGAAGCCATCGCCAAGTGGGACATCACCCAGACCGATGACGCCGCCGTGCACACCTTCTTCAAGGCAGGCCCAGCCGGCATCCCGACCCAGACCGCCTTCAGCCAGTCGACTCGCTGGGACACGCTCGATGACGACCGCGAGAACGGTTGCATCCGCAGCGTCGAACACGCCTACTCGCAGGAAGGTGGCCTGGCCGTGCTGTACGGCAATATCGCCCTGGACGGCTGCGTCGTGAAAACCGCCGGTGTGGACGAGTCGATCCACGTGTTCGAGGGCACCGCCAAGATCTTCGAAAGCCAGGACAGCGCCGTGCGCGGCATCCTCGCCGACGAAGTGAAGGCCGGCGACATCGTGATCATCCGTTACGAAGGTCCGAAAGGCGGTCCGGGCATGCAGGAAATGCTCTACCCCACCTCGTACCTGAAGTCCAAGGGCCTGGGCAAAGCCTGCGCCTTGCTCACCGACGGCCGTTTCTCCGGCGGCACCTCGGGTCTGTCCATCGGCCATGCCTCTCCGGAAGCGGCGTCGGGCGGCGCGATTGGTCTGGTGAAGGATGGCGACAAGGTGCTGATCGACATTCCCAACCGCTCGATCAACCTGTTGGTCAGCGACGAGGAGCTGGCGGCGCGCCGTGCCGATCAGGACAAGAAAGGCTGGAAGCCCGCCGAAGCGCGACCACGCAAGGTGACCACCGCCCTGAAGGCTTACGCGCTGCTGGCGACCAGCGCTGACAAAGGCGCGGTACGCAACAAAGCCATGCTCGACGGCCTCTGAAGGTTTCGAGCCTGACCGAACCGGCGCCCACAGCGCCGGTTTTTTTGCGCCCGCAGTTTGCATTAGAGCGGCAGGCTGGTGGTCGACTTGATCTCGGACAGCGCCACGATCGAATTCACTTCCTGGATCCCCGGCACGTTCGACAGCTTCTCGAAGAAGAAGCGCTCGTAGGCCTCGATATCGGCCGTGACGATCCGCAGCAGGAAGTCCACCGAGCCCATCAGCACGTAGCACTCCAGCACTTCGGGAAATCCACGGATCGCCTCGGTGAACTCGGTGAAGTTGGAGCGACCATGGGCGTTGAGCTTGACCTCCGCGAAAATCTGCGTGTTCAGACCCACTTTACGGCGATCGAGCAGGGTGACCTGAGCGCGGATGACCCCTTCGTCTTTCAACCGCTGTATCCGTCGCCAGCAGGGGGACTGGGAAAGCCCCACGCGCTCGGCGATCTGCGCGCTGGACAAGGACGCATCTTCTTGGAGCAATTCGAGAATGCGCCGGTCATAGGCATCCAGTTGGCCGTGCATGATTGATCCTTTTATTTACGGTTATGAGACTTGATCTAGTCTCAGCCTTAGTTCAACCGAGGAATAATAACGAAGAAATGCCTGTTTCGACCTGGGAGAATGCTCTGCATCCAATGGGAGACCTTCATGAATGCACTCGAACGCCAAGACACCCCCACGCGCAGCGATGCCTGGGCGGCCAGTGTCCACCTTACCGAGGTGCGTTATCGCCTGGATATCGAGGCCGAACCCGACAGCTTGTGTCGAGTGCTGAACCTGTTCGCTCTGCAATTTCTCACGCCACACAGTGTGCAGGTCTGTCAGCACGATGACGTGCTGCACGTGGAAATCGGTATCGCCGGACTGAGCTGGCACCGTGCCGGTGTGATCGCACAGAAAATGCGCAACCTGGTGTGCGTGGGCGAAGTACTGCTGGAAAACGTACCCAGGCTGTCGGAAGTCGTCGTTGGCTGAGGCGCGTCGATGCCGCTGCGACCGCGCAAGATCCAGAAACCCATTTTTACCGGACCATATTTCAACCCCGGCTAAGCTTGCCCAGGCCTTCAGCAGCCCGGCAAGGATGCCGCCATGCACAGCCCACACGATCACAGCCTCGACCTCAATCGCCTACTCGAAGCGCTGCTGGCCGAGCAGCGCCTGGACCCTGCCGATACGCTGCGCGTGCTCGAGCACACCAGTCACCCGCCGAGCCATCCCCTGGAGATTCTCGCCAGCCTGTCCCTGAAAGACCGCCTGCGGCCCGGTCATACACTGGATCTGGATACCCTCTGCCAATGGCTGGCAGACAAGACCGGCCTGCCCTATGTACGCCTTGACCCCCTGACTATCGACCTGGCCGGGGTGGCGGACCTGATCTCCCCGGCCTTCGCTCGCCGTCATGGCATCCTCGCCGTGGACAGGGACGACACCGCGGTCACCGTGGCCAGTACCCAGCCCTATCAGCGCGAATGGGAGGCCGACCTGGGGCGCAGCCTTGGCCAGCCGATCCGTCGCGTACTGGCCAATCCGGCGCAACTGCGCCAACTGACGCACACCTACCAGCACCTGGCGCATTCGGTACAAGGTGCCCAGCAGCAGCGCGCCAGCTTGGGCGCACTGGAACACTTGCTGGAACAGAGTGGCAGAACGACGGCCAACAACGCCGACGACGCGCACATCGTGCACATCGCCGACTGGCTCCTGCAGTACGCCGTCGAGCAGCGCGCCAGCGATATCCACCTGGAGCCACGTGGCGATCAGGGCCAACTGCGCTATCGCATCGACGGCTTGCTGCACACGGTGTACGTGTTTCCGGGCAGCGTGACCTTGGCACTGGTCAGCCGCCTGAAGCATCTGGGGCGAATGGACGTGGCCGAGAAACGCCGCCCTCAGGATGGTCGTTTGAAAAGCCGTCTGCCCGACGCCAGCGAAATCGAATTGCGCCTGTCCACCCTACCAACGCCCTTCGGCGAAAAGCTGGTGCTGCGCATTTTCGATCCGGAACAGTTGCATGAAGACTTCGAGCGCCTGGGGCTGGAAGGCCGCTTGCTCGAGCAGTGGCAAACGCTGCTGGCCCGGCGCCAGGGCATTATCCTGCTGACCGGCCCCACCGGCTCCGGCAAGACCAGCACGCTCTATGCCAGCCTCAAGTACCTCGCTACACCCGAGATCAACCTGTGCACCATCGAAGATCCCATCGAACGGCTGGAGCCCGGCCTGAACCAATTGCAGGTCCAGCCGGCGCTCGACTTGAGCTTCGCCAATGGAGTGCGAGCGTTGCTGCGCCAGGACCCTGACATCATCATGATCGGCGAAATCCGTGACCGGGAAACGGCGCAGGTCGCGGTGCAAGCCGCCTTGACCGGTCACCTGGTACTTTCCACCCTGCACACCAACGACGCCTGCAGCGCTATCACCCGCTTGCAGGAACTGGGCGTTGCCGACTACCTGATCAAAGCCACGCTGATCGCGGTCATGGCCCAGCGTCTGGTCCGGACCTTTTGCGTGGCTTGCCACGGCAGGTCAGGGGAGAACGATGCGTCGTGTAGGACCTGTCGCGGAACTGGCTACAAGGGGCGTACCGGACTGTTCGAACTGCTGGTGCTCTGCGAAGCTCTGCGAGCGCGAATCGGCGCCCGGATGGACCTGGCAAGCCTGCGACAGCAAGCTTTTGCCAGAGGTATGCGGGACTTGCGCCGATGCGGCGAAGACAAGGTTGCACAGGGGCTGACCAGCCTGCAGGAGGTTCTGCGGGTATGCCCCTGAGCACCGCCCCTATCTTGCGCGCAAAGGAACTTGCCTCAGGCAAAGCGATCGAATCAGGCACCTGTGCGCCCTAACCTTCCGAGGTATTCAACATGCGTCTCAAATCCGCCATTGCGGCCGCTGTCATGCTGTCTCTGCCCGTGGGCTCCGCCCTGGCATCCTGGCGCGACATCATCTCTTCCGGCGCGACCACCGCCTCCACGTACCTGACCTTCAAGGACCACAAGCTGGTCGCGGCGGCACAGGACGACGCTGGCAGCTTCGTCGCCAGCGACGGCGCGATCCGCGGTCCTTACCTGGAAGCCGCGATGCGTCAGGTACGGGCTGAGAACCCCGGTGTACAAGCCACCGACATGGACTTGGCCAACGCCATCCTGGCCAGCAACCTCGACGCGAAGTAGTCACCTCGCGTGCAGTGCGGGGCAGCCTGATGGCCGCCCCGGTCACTCATTCCCCGATGGCCGCCTGGTAACCGGCAGCATCCAGCAGCTTGTCCAGTTCGGCCGCATTGTTCGGCTTGAGCTTGAAGATCCAGGCCTCGTAAGGTGTTTCGTTGAGCTGCTCCGGGCTGTCGGCCAGTGCTTCGTTGACGGCGATGACTTCACCGCCGACCGGTGCATAGATATCCGACGCAGCCTTGACCGATTCGACCACACCTGCGGCATCACCCGCCGCGAACACCTTGCCGACTTCGGCCAGTTCGACGAAGACCACATCGCCCAGGGCTTCCTGGGCATGGTCGCTGATGCCCACAGTGACGCTACCGTCAGCCTCCAGGCGAGCCCACTCGTGACTTTCAGCGAAACGCAGGTCGGCGGGGATATTGCTCATGTGTCGTTTTCCTCGATTGGCTAGCGGCGTACCGCCGGTAATGGTTCAGATCAGAATCTTGCCGTGGCGCACGAAGGTGGGTTTGACCACGCGCACCGGATACCACTTGCCGCGAATTTCCACCTCGGCACGCTCACCCGTGGCCATGGGTACACGCGCCAAGGCGATGGACTTGATCAGCGTAGGAGAGAAACTACCACTGGTAATCTCTCCTTCGCCAATCCCGGCGACGCGAACGGTCTGATGAGCGCGCAGGACACCGCGTTCTTCCAATACCAGGCCGACCAATTTCTCTTCAACCCCACGCTCGATTTCCGCGAGCAGACCGCTGCGCCCGATGAAATCGCGCTCTGCCGGCTCCCAGGCGATGCTCCAGCCCAGGTTGGACGTGAGCGGCGTATGGCGTTCGTCGATGTCCTGACCGTACAGGTTCATACCGGCTTCCAGACGCAAGGTATCGCGCGCGCCGAGGCCGCTGGGCGCGATGCCGGCGCCGACCAGATCGTAGAAAAAGGTGGCCGCCTGATCGGCCGGCAGGATGATTTCCAGACCGTCCTCGCCGGTATAGCCAGTGCGGGCGATGAACCAGTCCCCGTCGGTCACCCCCTCGAACGGCTGGAGCGTGCGGATCAGCGCCGCCCGCGCGGCACTCAGCAGCGCTGCGACCTTCTCGCGCGCCTGCGGGCCCTGGATGGCCAGAATGGCCAGATCCGTGCGCGGGACCAGGTTTACGGCATGGCCTGCGCAGCAGGCATTCAACCAGGCCAGCACCTTGTCGCGGGTGGCGGCATTGGCCACCAATCGGTAGCCCGCCTCGGTTCGGTAGGCGATGAGGTCATCGATGACCCCGCCCTGCTCGTTGAGCAACGGGCTGTAGAGCGCCTTGCCGGTGCGGTCGAGGCGGATCACATCGTTGGCCAGCAGACGGCGCAGCCAGGGCATGGCATCTGCACCGTCAAGGTCGATCACACTCATGTGGGAAACATCGAAAACGCCGCAATCACGGCGCACCTGATGATGTTCTTCGACCTGCGAGCCGTAATGCAGGGGCATGTCCCAACCACCGAAGTCGACCGTCTTGGCGCCAAGCGCCAGGTGCAGGTCGTACAGGGGCGTGCGCTGTCCCATGGGTTTCTCCTTCCGGGCGTGGCGAGGCAGAGGCGGTCGGCGCTGTTCGATCAGCGCGGGCTATTGCAGGACCGGCCTCGGCGAATGCCGCGCATTGTAGCGGCATGGGCCAGGGCTGACACCCTCAGCACGCTTGCCCAGGGCCGCGCGCCGAGCGACGGATCAGCAGGATGACCGGCAGCAGCCCGACCAGCACCAGGGTCAGGGCCGGCAGCGAGGCGCGCGCCCACTCCCCTTCGCTGGTCATCTCGAAGACGCGAACAGCCAGGGTGTCCCAGCCGAACGGACGCATGAGCAAGGTCGCCGGCATTTCCTTCAGCACATCGACGAAGACCAGCAACGCAGCGCTCAACACGCCCGGCACCAGCAACGGCAGATACACCCTGAAAAACAATCGCGGCCCGGCCACGCCCAGGCTGCGCGAAGCCTCTGGCAGCGAGGGCCTGACTCGCGCCAGGCTGCTCTCCAGCGGCCCATAGGCCACGGCGATGAACCGCACCAGATACGCCAGCAATAGGGCGGATACGCTCCCCAATAGCAATGGCTTGCCCGCGCCACCGAGCCAACTGGACAGCGGGATCACCAGGTGGTTATCCAAGTAGCTGAAGGCCAACATGATCGACACCGCCAGCACCGATCCCGGCAAGGCATAGCCCAGATTGGCCAGCCCGACGCCGGCGCGGATCGAGGCACTGGGCGCCTGGCGTCGGGCGAAGGCCAGCACCAGCGCCACGCACACGGTGATCAGCGCCGCCATGCCACCGAGAGAGAGGGTGTGCAGGATCAACCCGGCATAGCGCTCATCCAGGTCATGGCGGCCACGCTGCCAGAACCACGCCAGCAGTTGCAGCAGCGGAATCACGAACGCGCAGGCGAAGACCAGCAGGCACCAGCCACTGGCGGCCAGGGCCTTGAGTCCACGCAGGTGATACAGGGCCTGGCCACGCGCACGCTCGTTGGCGCTGCGCGTCGCGCCACGGACGCGGCGCTCACCGTACAGCACCAGCATGACCGCCAACAGCAGCAGGCTGGCCAACTGCGCGGCGCTGGACAGGCTGAAGAAGCCGTACCAGGTCTTGTAGATGGCGGTGGTGAAGGTATCGAAGTTGAACACCGCGACCGCGCCGAAATCGGCCAGGGTTTCCATCAGCGCCAGGGCGACGCCGGCGCCGATCGCCGGCCGCGCCATGGGCAACGCCACCCGCCAGAAGGCCTGCAGCGGTGAGAGGCCCAGTACCCGCGCCGCCTCCATCAGCCCCCGGCCCTGGGCCAGAAACGCACTGCGAGCCAGCAGGTAGACGTAGGGATAGAACACCAGCACCAGCACCACGATCACACCGCCGGTGGAGCGCACACGGGGCAGGCGCAGAGGACCGAACAGTTCACGCAACGCGCTTTGCACGGGACCGGCGAAATCCAGCAGGCCGACGAAGACGAACGCCAGCACGTAGGCCGGAATGGCGAAGGGCAGCATCAGCGCCCAGTCCAGCCAGCGCCTGCCGGGGAATTCGCAGAGGCTGGTGAGCCACGCCAGGCTGACGCCGAGCAGGGTGACGCCCAGGCCGACACCCACCACCAGCGTCAAGGTATTGCCCAGCAGACGACTCATCTGGGTGTCGAGCAGGTGCGACCAGATCTGAACATCGATCGACTGCCAGGACAGCACCAGCACGCTCAGGGGCAGCAGCACCAGGGCAGCGATGAGCGAGACCGGGACATACCAGCGGCGTTGGGGAGTGTGGGGCACAGTGGATGAGTCCGGTGGCAGGGGTGATTGCGTTGCGGCGATCGCGGGGTGAACCCGCGATCAGGTTCATGACTCAGTTCCAGCCAGCCCGGTCCATCAAGCGAATGGCTTGGGCCTGACGCTTGCCAGCCACCTCCACCGGCAGGCTGTCAGCCTTGAAGCTGCCCCAGGCCGCGACCTCGTCCGACGGCTTGACCTTGGGATTGGCCGGAAACTCCTGGTTGATGTCGGCGAACAGCTTCTGCGCCTGCTCACCGGTCATCCACTCCACCAGCTTCTTCGCCGCCTCCGGGTGAGGCGCGTGCTGGGTCAGGCCGATGCCCGACAGGTTGACGTGCACGCCACGGTCGCCCTGGTTAGGCCAGAAGATCTTCACCGGCAAGTTCGGATCGATCTTGTGCAGACGGCCGTAATAGTACGTATTGACCACGCCGACATCGCACTGACCGGCCGCCACGGCCTGAATCACGGCGTTGTCGTCGGAGAACACATCGGTGGACAAGTTGTTGATCCAGCCTTTGACCAGCTTCTCGGTCTCGGCCTCGCCATGCGCCTCGATCAGCGTGGCGGTGAGCGACTGGTTGTAGACCTTCTTCGCCGTGCGCAGGCACAGGCGGCCTTCCCACTGCTTGTCGGCCAGGGCTTCGTAGGTGCTCAGTTCAGCGGGCTTGACCCGGTCACTGGCGTAGACGATGGTCCGCGCCCGCAGGCTCAGGCCCGTCCAGTCATGGGAAGCGGCGCGGTACTGGGGCGGAATGTTGCGGTCGATGATGTCCGACTTGATCGGCTGCAGGATGCCCATCTGCTCGGCCTGCCACAAGTTGCCGGCATCGACGGTGAGCAGCAGGTCGGCCACGCCGTTCTGGCCCTCGGCCTTGATGCGCTGCATCAACGGCGCTTCCTTGTCGGTGATGAACTTGATCTTCACCCCTGTTTCGGCGGTGTAGGCGTCGAACACTGGCTTGATCAACTCGTCGATGCGCGAGGAATACACCACCACTTCGTCGTCCGCCGCCTGGGCAGTGCCAGCGAACAGGGTCAGCGCCAGGGCGGCGAACAGAGGCTTGCGGGGCGACATGGCGAGGGCTCCAGGGGTAAGTGAGGCGCAAAGGGTAGTGAATCTCATTTGCCTACTCACCCACTGAGCCGTTTCCAGATGTTGCAAAGGAACGGCTGACCCTCAGGCTTTTGCCAGCGCCGGCAGATCGCCGCTCAAGCCCAGCGCCTGACGCACGAACAGCGCCTTGGCCTCGGGCAAGTCCTGCACCACTTTCAGCCCGGTGTTGCGCAGCCAGCGCAGCGGCAGCGGATTGGCCTGGAACAGACGCTCGAAGCCCTCCATGGCCGCCATCAACGCCAGGTTGTGCGGCATGCGTCGGCGCTCGTAGCGACTCAGCACCTTGACGTCCGCCAGGCGCTCGCCACGCTCGCTGGCGCGCATCAGCTCCTCGGCCAGCACGGCAGCGTCGAGGAACCCCAGGTTGACCCCCTGCCCCGCCAGTGGGTGGATGGTATGGGCGGCATCGCCAATCAGCACCAGGCCTTCGTCCACATAGCGCTTGGCATGGCGCTGACGCAGCGGCACGCACAGGCGCGGATCGGCATGCTCGACCTCGCCCAGGCGCCCCTCGAAGGCGCGCTCCAGCGCCCGGCAGAATGCCGCGTCGTCCAACGCCATGGCCTGCTCGGCCTGCTCCGGCGTGGTGGACCAGACGATCGAGCACCAGTGTTGCCCGCCATCGCGCGCCAGCGGCAGGAACGCCAGCGGCCCCTCGTCGGTGAAGCGCTGCCAGGCCGTGGCCTGGTGCGGCGCGCTACAACGCACGCTGGTGACGATGGCGTGATGCAGGTAATCCCATTCGCGGGTGGCGCAACCGGCCAGGCGACGCACCGCCGAGTGGGCGCCGTCGGCCGCCACCACCAACGGTGCGCGCACGCGTCGACCGTCGGCCAGCGTGACCAGCCACTCGTCACCGGAGCGACGCAGCTGTTCCAGACGGGCATTGGGCACGAGGCCGACATCGCTGTCGTGCAGGCGCTCGAGCAGGCCGTCCTGGACTACGCGGTTCTCGACGATGTGGCCCAGCACCTGGGCATGCACGCTGGCCGCCGAGAAGTGGATCTGCCCGGTGCCGCTGCCGTCCCATACCTGCATGTCCGAATATGGACACACGCGTCGCCCGGCGATGCCTTCCCAGGCGCCGAGGCGCTCAAGGATGCGCTGGCTAGCGGCCGACAGGGCACTGACCCGCGGCTCGAAGGGCGCCGCCGCCTCGAACGGCTTGACCGACAGAGGCCCGCCATCGACCAGCAGCACCTGCAGCCCGCTGTGGCGCAAGGCAAGCGCCAGGGCGCTGCCGACCATACCGGCTCCGACAATCAACAGATCCGCGCGCATGTCCATGCCTTACGCCTGCCTCGCTTGCGGCTTGAGCCGCACATATAGGGTTTTGTCGACGCGGGCCACCAGCTCGCCAGCGCCGTCACGGATGTCCACCTGCAGACGCGGCAGGCATTTCTTGCCACTGGCCGTCTGCTGGCGGATGTCGTCCAGCAGGGCATCGTCGATGTGCAGTTCGGCGAACACCGGACCTTTGCCCGGTGCGATGAAGTCGATGCTGGCAGCCTTGTCCCAGACGATGTACTCGCTGCCCAGCTGCTCGATCAGCAACAGCATGTAGAAGGGGTCGACCATCGAATACAGGCTGCCGCCGAACTGGGTGCCGACGTAGTTGCGGTTCCAGCGCGTCAGGCTCATGCGCACCTTGACGCTGCGCATGTCCGGGCTGATGCGTTGCACGCGGATGCCGGCGCCCAGGTAGGGCGGGTAGAGATTCAGCAGCCAGCGCAGCAGGCGGGCGCGACGGGCGAGCTTGCGCGCATCGCTCATGCCTGGCCTCGCAGATCGGCGCGAGTGCCCAGGCCCATGGCCTGGCGGGCGAACCAACTTTTCGCCGGGGGCAGCAGGTCCAGGCCCAGCAGGCCGAGGTTGCGACCGCCGGCCAACAGCGGCTGAGCCGTGCCGAACAGGCGTGTGACCTGGTCGGAAAAGCCAATGGTCAAGGCTTGATCGAGGCGCTGACGTTCACGGTAGGCCTGCAACGTGGCGAGGTCGCCCGGCTGTTGCGGACCGGCGAGCAAGGCCTCGGCCAAGGCTTGCACATCGCGCAGCGACAGGTTGAAGCCTTGGCCGGCAATCGGGTGCAGGCTGTGCGCGGCATTGCCCAGCACCACCAGATGCGGACGTACCTGCTCTTGGGCCTCGACCAGCGCCAGCGGATACAGATGCCGTGCGCCGACCTGGCGCAAGGCCCCCAGGCGATAACCGAAGGCCTCTTGCAACTCACCGAGGAATGCGCGCTCGTCGAGGTCGGCCAGGCGCCGCGCGTCCATGCCCTGTCGGGTCCAGACCAGCGCGCAGCGATTCTCCGGCAGCGGCAGCAAGGCCATGGGGCCTTGTTCGGTGAAGCGTTCGAAGGCCTGGCCGCGATGGGCCTGGCCAGGGGTGATGTTGGCGATCAGCGCACTCTGCTCATAGGGGATGCGCCGCACATGGATACCCAACTGCTCGCGTAGGCCGGAGCGGCCGCCATCGGCAAGAATCGCCAGGTCGCACTCCACGCGGGTGTCGTCGTCCAGTTGCAGACGGTAGCCGCCGGCGATCGGCTGCAACGCCTTGACCTCGGCCGGGCAGCGCCAGCTCACCACTTCGCTGTCCAGGCCCTGCCACAGGCATTGGCCGAGCCAGGCGTTCTCCACCACGTAGCCCAGCGCCGGCACGCCCTCCTCCTGGGCATCCAAGCGCGTTGCGCCGAAGCGGCCGCGATCGGACACCTGGATCTGGCGGATCGGCTCGGCGCGACGCTCGATACCGTGCCATAGGCCCAGTTGGTCGTAGATCTGCCGCGTGCCGAAGGACAGCGCTGAAGAGCGCGCATCGTAGCTGGGCTGGAAGCTGTCACCGGGGGCGAACGGCTCGATCAGCAGAATGCGCCATCCACGCGCCTTGGCCCCGGCCTGCAAGGCCAGCGCCAGGCTGGCACCGACCAGACCACCGCCGATGATCGCCAGATTGACCCGATTCATGCCACGTCCTTGCGCGCGTCGGCCATCAAGGCCTCGATCTCGGCGACCGTCTTCGGCACGCCTGAGGTGAGGATTTCACAGCCTTTTCTGGTGACCACCACGTCGTCCTCGATTCGAACCCCGATACCACGCCATTTCTTCGCCACGCGCGTGTTGTCCGGGGCGATGTAGATGCCCGGCTCGACGGTCAGCGCCATGCCCGGTTCGAGCACGCGCCACTGACCACCGACCTTGTATTCGCCCACGTCGTGCACGTCCATGCCCAGCCAGTGTCCGGCGCGATGCATGTAGAAGGCGCGGTAGGCCTCGCTGTCGATCAGCGCCTGGACCTCGCCCTGCAGCAGCCCCAGCCTGACCAGCCCTTCGGTGATGACCCGCACCGTCGCCTCGTGGGCGTGATTCCAGTGCTTGCCGGGCGCGATCTCGGCGAAGGCGGCGTGTTGAGACTCCAGCACCAGCTCGTAGATCGCCTTCTGCTCAGGCGAGAAGCGCCCGCTGACCGGGAAGGTGCGGGTGATGTCGCTGGCATAGCAGTCGATTTCGCAGCCCGCGTCGATCAGCACCAGGTCGCCGTCCTTGAGCGCTGCATCGTTCTGCTGGTAATGCAGGATGCAGGCGTTGCGCCCAGCGGCGACGATCGAGCCGTAGGCCGGCATCTTCGCGCCCCCCTGACGGAACACGTAGTCCAGTTCGGCCTCCAGGCTGAATTCATGCAGTCCGGCGCGGCAAGCCTGCATGGCCCGCACATGGGCACGCGCGGAAATCGCCGCGGCCTCGCGCATCACCTTCACTTCCGCCGCCGATTTATACAGGCGCATGTCGTGCAGCAGATGATCCAGGGCAACGAATTCATTCGGTGGCTGGGCGCCGAGACGGGCCTTGGAGCGAATCACGTTGATCCAGTCCATGAGCCGTCGGTCGAATTCGGGGTTGCTGCCCATGGCGCTGTAGACCCGCTCGCGCCCCTCGATCAGTCCCGGCAGGATCTCGTCGATGTCGGTGATGGGGAAGGCATCGTCGGCGCCGTAGTCGCGAATCGCCCCTTCCTGACCTGCGCGCAGGCCGTCCCAGAGCTCGCGCTCGGGGTTGCGCTCGCGGCAGAACAGCACGTACTCGCCGTGCTCGCGCCCGGGAATCAGGGCGATCACCGCCTCGGGCTCGGGGAAGCCGCTCAGGTACTGGAAATCGCTGTCCTGGCGATAGACGTGCTCGACGTCGCGGTTGCGAATCGCCACCGCTGCCGCCGGCAGGATGGCGATGCTGTTGGGGACCATCTGCGCCATCAGCGCCTTGCGCCGACGGGCGTACTCCGCCTTGGGTATGTGGCTCATGGGCAAACGACCCCCGGAACGATCAATGCAGCGATGGCTTGGGCGCTGGCGCGACGAGTGCGGCCAGCTCTGTGTACAGCAGCAGCGGGGCGACGCGCAGGTACTCCATGACTTCCATGTAGTCGTTCTCGCCGTCCTCGGATTCTTCCAGTGCTTCCTGGACCTGGGAAATGGCCACCAGGTCCTGCAGAACGTCCTTGGCATCGGTGGACAGGTCCTTGCCGCCGGCGTTCAGGCCGAAGCCGGCAATGAAGCCCTGGCACCACTGGCCCAGGGCAGTGGCCCGTTCGGTCAGCGAGGTTTCATCGCCCGGCAGCAGCAGGACGATGGCGACGTCTTCGCCGGTGAGTTCGGCCTTGACCATCTCCTGCAGGCCGATCAGGGCCGCGCGGACGTTGTCTTGCGGTTCGCTCTCCAGCGCAGCGGCGGCGTCGGCCAGCCAGGCCTCGGCATCGAAGCCGGCACCGGCGCAACTGCGGCCGATCAGCAGACCATGCAACTCGGCCGGAGAGACAGGATGACCGTTGCTCGACAGCAACGAGGCGAAGGCGGTGTAAGGCGATTGGGTATTGGGCATGGGCGGCTAGGCGCCAGACGGCGCATATGACTAGAATGAAGGCCTTGTATCCTAGCACCGGCAGGCGCGCCAAGACCATCTGCGCCGCCCGCCCCGGCTCGGGCAGACGCAAGATCGCCAGGCGATCGACGAAGGAGCGGATCGAGTGCAACCCACGCAAGACAATGACCTGCAGGCGCTGATGAGCCGTTTCGAGCTGCTGATTGCACGCGTCGAGCAACTAAAACGGCAAAATGCACTCCTAGTAGCGCAGGAACGGTCCTGGCGCGAAGAGCGCGCCCACCTCATCGAAAAGAACGAGATCGCCCGGCACAAGATCGAGTCGATGATCTTGCGTCTGAAGGCCCTGGAGCAAGACTCATGAGTTCAAGCAATAGCGTCACCGTGCACATCCTGGACAAGGAGTACTCGATCATCTGCCCGCCGGAAGAGCGCAGCAATCTGGTCGGCGCGGCGCGCTACCTGGACGGCAAGATGCGCGAGATCCGCAGCAGCGGCAAGGTGATCGGCGCCGATCGCATCGCGGTCATGGCCGCCCTGAACATCACCCACGAATTGCTGCACCGCCAGGAGCGTCCCGAGGGCGCCAGCGCGGGCACCACCCGCGAGCAGGTGCGTGACCTGCTCGAGCGGGTCGATCAGGCGCTGTCCGACGACCCGGTTAGCAAAAAGGATTGAGATAGGTATACTGGCGCCACTCCCTGGTGGATGCGCCAGTCGGTTATGTCCCTGAGCCGATACGCACAACCACGGGGCTTGCACGTGGGGCCGGTGTGCATGTCCGCTCGACGGAAAGCCTTAAAGCCTCCTGCAATCTCCACCTTGAACTTTCGGGTTCAAGGGCTACACCGATAGCGGTCTTATCGGGGAGCCTGAATATTCGATGCCCGCCCCTTTGGCGGGCATTTTCGCTTAGGCCGCCTGCCACGGCCCGCTTCCGGGATCGCCTGTGCCATGACCGACACCGCGCCGCTCACCCGTCCACAACTGCGTCGCGTGTTGCGCAACGCCCGCCGTGCACTCACCCCGGCTCAGCAGCGCCAGGCCGCCCTGGGCCTGTACCGCCAGTTGGCGCAGCATCCGCTGTTTCGACGTGCCCGGCACATCGCCCTGTATTTGCCCAACGACGGTGAGATCGACCCGCGCCTGTTGCTGCGTGAAGCGCAGCGCCGTGGCAAGCGCACTTACTTGCCGGTCCTGCACGCCTGGCCGCGCACGCGCATGGTGTTCCAGCGTTTCGAACGCGGCGAGCCGCTGCGGCGCAACCGTTTCCGAATTGCCGAGCCGGTGATCGAGCGCAAGCGTCAGCGGCCGGTGTGGGCGCTGGACCTGATTCTGCTGCCACTGGTGGGCTTCGACGAGGCCGGCGGACGCCTGGGGATGGGCGGAGGCTTCTACGATCGCAGCCTGGCCTATCAAGGCCGGCGCCAATACTGGAAGAAACCGCTGCTGTTGGGTCTGGCCCATGAATGCCAGAAGGTGGAGCGCCTGGCTCAGGCCAGTTGGGATGTACCGTTGCGCGGAACCGTCTCGGACCGCAACTGGTACCTGGCGCCGGCTTGAACGCCGCGCGCCGCAGCGATCAGCGTGACTGTTGAGGGGTGGACACGGCCGACGTCTGATATGACGCGTCGAGCTTGCGCTCCCACAAACCCTGCGCATAACCGGTGGTGACCACGCCTAGACCGAAGATGAAGGCCAGGATCCACAGTAGGTCCGGTTTGCGTTTGTTCATGATTGCCCCCTCGGCAAACTGTTCAGGCTCGACGACTTTCTCGGCATCGCCGGAGCCCCTAGCGTTAAAATCGGCGCATTTTCCGCCAACGTGACGCAACACGCAAACGTTGACGCCAACCGGCTGTCGGTTAGATGCAACATCTTATTTCAAAACTTGTCAGGAGCAGCGCCCATGGCCTATTGGCTGATGAAATCCGAACCCGACGAGCTGTCCAGTGCCGATTTGTCGCGCCTGGGCCAGGCGCGCTGGGACGGCGTGCGCAACTATCAGGCGCGCAATTTCCTGCGCGCCATGAGCGTCGGCGACGCGTTCTTCTTCTATCACTCCAGTTGCCCGCAGCCCGGCATCGCCGGCATCGCCCGGATCAGCGCAGGCGCCTACCCGGATCCCACCGCGCTGGACCCACAGAGCCCCTACTTCGACGCCAAGGCCAGCGCCGACAAGAACCCCTGGAGCGCAGTCGACGTCGAGCCGGTACGCACCTTCGATCAGGTACTGGAATTGACGCAGCTCAAGCAGCAGACGGCACTCGCCGAACTGCCGCTGGTTCAGAAGGGTAGCCGGCTGTCGGTGATGCCGGTGACGACGGAACAATGGCAGGCGATTTGCTCGCTGGTGCGGTGATTACACGACAGCTAGCCAGCGTCACTGCACGATCAGGTTATTGAAGAGCAAGTCTTCGACAATCGGCTTGCCTTCCTCGGCCTGCATCACCTGCTGCACCTGCTTGAGCGCCTCCTGACGCAACGCCTCCTTGGCCTCGACGCTACTCATGTTGTCCACACCCTGCTGGGTGAACAACGCCACCAACTGGTTGCGGATCAGCGGCTCATGGTGCTTGACCGCCGCCACGGCGGCATCGCCGGTGACGCGCAGGGCCACGTCGGCCTTGAATACCCGCAGCTTGGGCCCGCCATCGAGCGCATAGTTGCCGACGAAGGGCGGGCTCAGGCTGATGTAGGCCACCTTCGGCTCCCCTTCCTTGGCTTCTTCGGCCAGGGCCGCGACCGGCAGCAGCAGCGCCAGCACCATCAAGATCCACGCTTTCACGACTTCGCTCCTCGACACAATGGGCGCCAGCTTACCCAGCACCGCGTACAAACCCAAGCCCGGGCTTATGCCGGCCTATCAGAACAGGCCATGCTCGTTGACCCACCCCTTTGCCCTCCTACACTTATCGGCCAACACCCGCAAAGGAATAGCCCGATGAAAGCTGTGTTGTGCAAAACCCTGGGGCCGGCAGGCGACCTGGTGCTCGAAGAGGTCGCCAGCCCGGTGCCCAAGCCCAACGAGCTGCTGCTCGACGTGCACGCCGCCGGGGTCAACTTTCCCGACACGCTGATCATCCAGGGCAAGTATCAGTTTCAGCCACCACTGCCCTTCTCGCCCGGCGGCGAAGCGGCCGGTGTGGTGGCGGCGGTCGGCGAGAAGGCGGGCACGTTCAAGGTCGGCCAACGGGCCATGGCGCTGACCGGCTGGGGCGCCTTCGCCGAACAGGTTGCGGTGCCGCACTACAACGCCTTGCCGATTCCCGACGACATGGACTTCACTACCGCCGCCGCCTTCAGCATGACCTACGGCACCTCCATGCACGCCCTCAGCCAGCGCGGCCAGCTCAAGGCCGGAGAGACCCTGTTGGTGCTCGGCGCCTCGGGTGGTGTGGGCCTGGCGGCCGTGGAGATCGGCAAGGCCCTGGGCGCGCGAGTGATCGCCGCCGCCAGCAGTGCCGAGAAGCTGGCCGTCGCCCAGGCTGCCGGCGCCGACGAACTGATCGACTACAGCCAGGCCAGTCTGAAAGACGAAGTCAAACGCCTGACCGGCGGCCAGGGCGCAGACGTGATCTACGACCCGGTCGGCGGCGAGCTGTTCGACCAGGCGGTACGCAGCCTGGCCTGGAACGGCCGACTGTTGGTGGTGGGTTTCGCCAGCGGCAGCATCCCGCAACTGGCCGCCAACCTGGTACTGCTCAAGGGCGCGGCGGTGCTCGGCGTGTTCTGGGGCGCCTTCGCCCAGCGCCAGCCCCAGGACAACGCCGACAACTTCAGGCGTCTGTTCGTCTGGTACAGCGAAGGCAAGCTCAAGCCGCGCGTGTCACAGACCTATCCGCTGGCGCAGGCCGGGCATGCCATCGATTGCCTGGCCCAGCGCCAAGCGGTCGGCAAGTTGGTGGTGATCGCCCGGTGACGGGCCGGGCCTCGCAGCAGGTTCGATCAAAAAAGGAATGACCCTCGCACTTTTTTTCGCTTGTAGAGAAAGTGCATTCCTCGCTTTCATGTCAGGGTCTCTACCACCTTCAGGAACCCCGCGATGCCCGCCCACCATTTCGTCAGCCCCGACAGCATTCGCACGCAGTTCTCCGCAGCCATGTCGCGCCTGTACAAAGAAGAGGTGCCGCTGTACGGCACGCTGCTGGAGCTGGTGAGCGAGGTCAACCAGCAGATCCTGGCCGAACAGCCCGAAGTGGCCCAGGCCCTGCGCTGGACCGGCGAAATCGAGCGTCTGGACCAGGAGCGCCATGGCGCGATCCGGGTCGGCACGGCCGAGGAACTGGCGACCATCGCCCGACTGTTCGCGGTCATGGGCATGCGACCGGTCGGCTATTACGACCTGAGCCCGGCGGGCGTGCCGGTGCACTCCACCGCCTTCCGCGCGGTGCACGAGCAATCGCTGCACATCAGCCCGTTCCGGGTCTTCACCTCGCTGCTGCGCCTGGAGCTGATCGACGATCTCAGCCTGCGCGAGCTGGCCCGCGACATCCTGGCCAAACGCAGCATCTTCACCCCGCGCGCACTCGAACTGATCGCCCAGCACGAGCGCGACGGCGGCCTGAGCGCCGCCGATGCCGAGACCTTCGTCGAGCAAGCCCTGCACACGTTCCGCTGGCATCCGCAGGCGACGGTCAGCGCCGAGCAGTACCAGCAGTTGCACCAGCAGCACCGCCTGATCGCCGATGTGGTGGCCTTCAAAGGCCCGCACATCAACCACCTGACGCCGCGCACCCTGGACATCGACGCCATCCAGGTGGGCATGCCGGCCAAAGGCATCGCGCCCAAGGCCGTGGTCGAAGGCCCACCCACTCGACGCCATCCGATCCTGCTGCGCCAGACCAGCTTCAAAGCGCTGCAGGAAACGGTCGCCTTCAGCGATGCCCAAGGCAGTCACACCGCACGCTTCGGCGAGATCGAACAGCGCGGCGCGGCGCTCACGGCCAAGGGCCGCAGGCTCTACGACCGCCTGCTCGACGCCACCCGCGCGGCCCTGGGCGGCGTGCCCGCCGAGGCCAATGCCGAGCGCTATCGAACGCTGCTGGCCAGCCACTTCGCCGAGTTCCCCGATGACTTGGCGCAGATGCGCGAACAGGGCCTGGCCTATTTCCGCTACTTCGCCACCGAAAAAGGCTTGGCCGAACGTACCCGCCAGGATCGCCCTGACACGCTGCAAGGCCTGATCGATGCCGGGCACGTGCATTTCGAAGCGCTGGTCTACGAAGACTTCCTGCCGGTCAGCGCCGCCGGGATCTTCCAGTCGAACCTGGGCGACGACGCACAGGCCCACTACGGCAGCAACGCCAACCGCGAGGCCTTCGAGGCCGCGCTGGGCCTTGCGGTGCTGGACGAGTTGGCCCTGTATGCGCAGGCCGAACAGCGTTCGCTGCAGGCCTGCGCCCAGGCCCTGGGCGTGACCCTGGCCTAGCCGCCCTTACCCGGCGACGCGAAAGCGGTCCACTTCCTGGCGCAACTGCTCGGCCAGCCCTTCCAGCTCCCGGGCCGTCGCCGCCAGCTCGTTGGCCACGTCATGCTGCTCACTGTTCGCCTGGGCGATGCTCTGCAGGTTGCGGCTGAGCAGGTTGGCGGTGCTGCTCTGCTCCTGGGTTGCCGTGCTGATCACGGTGAACTGCTCGCCCGCCGCACGGCTCTGCTCGTCGATGCGGGCCAGCGCCTGGGCCACCTTGTCGTTGCGCTCCAGGCCATCCTGCATCAACCGATTGCCCTGCTCCAGGGTGCTGATCGCCTGACCCGTCTGCTGCTGGATGCTGGCGATCATGGTGGAAATTTCCTCGGTGGCCTGGCGGGTCCGCGCCGCCAAGCCACGTACCTCATCGGCCACCACGGCGAAGCCGCGGCCTTGCTCGCCAGCGCGCGCCGCTTCGATGGCGGCGTTGAGCGCCAGCAAGTTGGTCTGCTCGGCGATCGCGGTGATCACCCCGACGATGCCGCCGATTTCCTGCGAACGCGCACCCAGGCTGTCCATCACCGTCGCCGTGCCGCCCAGCGCTTCGGCGATCTGTCGCAGCGAGGCGGACGCCTGGTCCATGGCCGAACGCCCGATACGGGTCTGCTGGGCGTTGTCCTGGGCCATGCGCTCGGTGCCCGCCATGTTCTCGGCAATGTTCATCGACGTGGCGCTGAATTCCTCCACGGCACCCGCCATGCTGGTGATCTCGCCGGACTGCTGTTCCATGCCCTCGCACGCCCCGGACGACAACCCGGCCAACGACTGCGAGCGGGCACTGACCTGTTCGGAGGCGCTGCGAATGTGCGTGACCATGGTCGCCAGGGCGTCGGCCATCTGGTTGAAGCTGCGCGCCAACTGACCGATCTCGTCCTCGCTGGTCAGCGTCAGCCTCGCACTGAGGTCGCCTGCGCCCAACGCCTGGGCCTGGCGCACCAGGTCGTCCAGCGGACGCAGCTTGCGCCGCAGCAGCCACAAGGTGGCGAGCACCGCCAGCAGCATGGCCAGCAGACTGCCAATCGCCAGGCGCAAACCGACACTCCAGGTCACTTCGCGGATTTCCGCCTCGGGCATGCTCGCCACCACGGTCCACGGGCCTTCGGCGAACGGCTGCACCACGCTGAAGAAACGCTGGTCACCGCTGTTCCAGAACTGCGCGTGCGCCCCCAGGCCCTTGATGGCCGTCGCCGCAGCCTGGGTATCGGCCACCCCCGCCGGCGGCACCAGCCACTGACCTTGGTTGTCGAGCAGCGCCAGCGAACCGGTCTGGCCTATGCGGAAGCGCTTGAGGTTGGTGAACTGGGCGTTTTGCGCATCGGTGTAGTCGAAGCCGACGAACAGCACGGCGATCACCCGACCGCTGGTGTCGCTGACCGGCACGTAGCGGGTCATGTAGTTGCGCTCGAACAGCACGGCGCGGCCCACGTACATCTGCCCGGCCAGCAGCCGCGCATAGGCCGGGTGCGCGCGGTCGAGCTGGGTGCCGATGGCGCGGCTGCCGTCCTGCTTCTTGAGGTTGGTGGCGATGCGCACGAAGTCATCGCCACTGCGCACGAACAGCGTGGCGATACCGGCGGTCATCTGCTGGAATTCATCGACGATGCTCAGGTCGTTGTTGAGCAGGTGGTCGCCCAGGTACAGCGCTGGGGTGGCGACACCGGCGACCTGCACGCTCTGGCCGTCCTGAATCCTCAGGCCAGAGGCGAAGCGGCGTTCGAACAGCCCGCTCAGGCGCTGGGTGTTGTCCTTGAGCGAGCCGTGGAAGGTGTCGAGCTGATCGGCGAGCAGCCGCGCTTCGCTACCCAAGTGCTGCTGGCGGGTGGCGAGGTTGGCGTCGTCGAGCGAGCGCAGGGCGAACAGGGTACTGCCGGTGATCACCAATGCCAGCACGATGGCGAGGGCGATACCGAGTTGCGAGGCGATCCGGGCACGGGGTCGAGGCATGGCGAAGCTCCTGGCAAGGGGCCGGGATCGTCCTGATCACGCTGACCACCCGCTTTTATTATCGACGGGAACGGGCGTCCTCTTCCGGGACGCTGGTGCCAATGGATCGGCGTCGCCCATGAATACTTGAGTGTCGGACGCGGGAATACGCAAACGTTTTGCGTCGGGTTTTTTCGGCGAATTGCGGCGAATAGCGCACAGCGGTTCACCGGTCAAGCCGGCGCCTTCACGGCGCAGGCGCTGCTTTCCAGCCACCGCCCAACGCCAGGAACACGCTGACCTGCCCCATCGCTACCTGACTGTTGGCCGCGGCCAACTGGCCACGCACATCGGTGTACGCGCGGGTGGCCTGCAAATCGGCCAGGAACGACTCGCGCCCGGCTTGGTAACGGCGGTGAGTCTGGTCGGCGGCGTCCTTGGCCGAGCGTTCGGCATCGGCCAGCGCGTCGCGTCGTTCGAGCAAGGCGCTGTATTGCGCCAGCCGCGTCCGGGTTTCGCGCAGGGCGTCGAGCACCACACCGTCGAAGTGCGCCAGCGCGGCCTGGGTCGACGCCTCGGCCTCGCGGATGCGCGCACGCGTACCGTTGGTGGGCAGCGTCCAACTGATCTGCGGGCCGAAGCCCCAGCGATTGGTGGAAGGCTCGCCCAGGTTGTCGATGATGCCGAGGGTGCCGATCTGCGCGCCGAAGCTGATGTTCGGGTACAACGCGCCGGTCGCCACACCGATGTTCGCCGTGGCTGCTGCCAACTGCCGCTCGGCCTGGCGCACGTCGGGCCGACGCTTGAGCAGTGCGGCGCCGTCGCCCACCGGAATCAGTTGCGCCAGGTGAGGCAGTTCGGCGCACTCGGCGGTGCCTGCGGGCAACTGGCCGACCGGCACGGCCAGCAGTGCCGCCAGGGTATACAGGCCCGCTTCGCGCTCGGCCTGGAAGCGCGGCAACTCGGCGCGCAACGATTTGAATTGGGTCTGCGAACGGGTGACCAGGGTCTCGTCGCCGCGCCCGGCATCGCGCAGACGCTGGTTGAGTTGCACGCCCTGCTGTTGCAGGTCCAGCGATTGCCGGGCGATGTGGTATTCCTCATTGGCCGAGCACACCTGGGTGTAGGCCTTGACCACGTCGGCCACTACCGTGATGCGCGCGGTGTCGGCGGCGGCCTGGACGGCATCGGCATTGGCCTTGGCCGCCTCGGTGCCACGCTTGAGCGTGCCCCACAGGTCGAACTGGTACGAGGCGCTGATGATCGCTTCGCCGATATTGGCCACCGGCACTTTATTCGGCTGCAGAAAGGCTTCGCCAGACTCTTGCAGGCGCTGGGCACCGGCTTTGGCACCCGCGCCAAAACCGCCCTGCGACTCAGCCACTTCCACCTGGGCACGGGCCTTGGCGATGTTCGCCGCCGCCACGCGCAATTGACTGTTGGCCGCCAACGCCTGGCGCACCAGCGCGTTGAGCCGTGGATCCTGATACAACTGCCACCAATCGTCCGGCACCGGCGCCGACACCACGCTGCTGGCATCCTCGCGCAACGGACCGTTCAGGTCGCTGCGCTGCACGGCGGCGTCGGCGGGCACGTGGTAGTCGGGGCCGACCGTGGTGCAAGCACCCAGTGCCAGCGCCAGGGCCGTGAGCATCAGGCGTTTCATGGCCGCTGCCCTTCGACGATCGAGACCGTCGCGGTGCGCCCGGCGATCAGGCGAAAGTCTGCGGGCACCTCGTCGAAGGCGATGCGCACCGGAATCCGCTGGGCCAGGCGCACCCAACTGAACGCGGGATTGACGTTGGGCAGCAGGTTGGCGCCGCTGACCCGGTCACGGTCTTCGATGCCCGCCGACAGGCTTTGCACATGCCCGCGCAGGCGCGTGTCATCCCCCATGACACGGATGTCCACGGCGTCACCGACGTTGATGCCACCGAGCTTGGTTTCCTCGAAGTAGCCGTCGACGTGGTACGAGGTGCTGTCGACCACCGACAGCACGGCTCGGCCTGCGGTGACGAACTCGTGGGCGCGCGGGGCGCGGTCGTTGAGGTAACCGTCCACCGGGCTGCGCACCACCGAGCGCTCGAGGTTGAGCTTGGCGATGTCCACCGCCACCTGCGCCTCGCTCACCGCCGAGCGGGCACGGGCTTCACGCGACTGGCTCTCTTCGAGCTGCTCGGCGGCCACCAGGTTGCCCAGCTTGCGGTTGCGTCGGGTTTCGCGGGCGGCCTGGGCCAGGGTTTCCTGGCGCTCGGCCAGGCTCGCCTGGGCCTGGCGCAAGGCCAGCGAGAAACGGTCCTGGTCGATGGTGAACAACACGTCGCCGCGCTTGACCACCTGGTTGTCGCGCACGCTCACCTGCTGGATCAACCCGGACACGTCCGGGGCGATCTGGATCACGTCGGCACGGATGTGCCCATCGCGGGTCCAGGGCGCGAACATGTAGTACACGACCATCTGCCAGACCAGCACGGCCGCCAGGGTCACCACCAGCAAAGTCAGGACCACGCGGCCCAAGGTCAACAACGGTTTTTTCATGGCAGCATCAGGCTTCGACAAAAGTGATCCACCGCGCCCAGCAGCACGGCGTAGAGAGCAACGTTGAACAGCGCCCGGTGCCAGACCAGGCGGTAGAAATGCAAGCGCACCAGCACCGCGTGCAGGCCCAGGAACACCACATAGGTGCCCAGCATCATCACCAGCAGCGTAGGCAGGAAGACTCCGCTGATATCCACTTCGCCAATCACAGCGGTGCTCCATCGATGGCAGGGGGCAGTTGCGCTTGCGCGTCCGGTTCGAGCATCACCTCGACACCCGGCAGCAGCGACAGGCGCAAACCGGAGAGGGCATGCAGCAGATGGACCCGGGGCTCGCCGCGCTCGTTCAGTCGATCCTGGGCCAAGGCCAGACGCGCCCGCTCCATGTGCCGCAGCAGCGCCGCCGACGCGTGCAGGCGTTCGCCGCTGCGCAGGCACGCGGCGTAGTGGGCGCCGACTTCCTCGATCACCGTGCGCAGGCGCGCGCGGGCGTCGTCGCCGGCACGCGGCAAGTACGCCAGCAGGTCCAGCAGGTTCAACCCCACGCGCAGATCACGCAGCGCCGTGCCGGTGTCCTGGCCGGTCTGCAACAGGCGCGGCAGGTGCTGCATCAGGCGGTCGAGCATCTGCACACCGACCTTGCGCTGTTCGGCCAGGGTCGCCGGCTCGGTCATCTCGACGATGTCGCGCCAGGCGAAGCGGGTCATGCGCTTGGCGGCCAGTTCCACGCCGAACGGGCGCATCACCAAGGTCCAGATGAAGGCGAACAGCAGCCCCACGGGGCCGGCCAGGTTGGAATTGACGAAGGTGAAGAAGTCGGCGTCGTAGGCGCCCTGGATACTGATGAAGTTCGAGGTGTTGACGATGGTCAGCAAGGTGCCCAGGTAGAAGGCCGGCTGCACGGTCAGGGTGCCGATGACGATGAACGGCACGGCGAACGCCAGCACCAGCATGGCGAAATCATGCAGGTTGGGCAGCACCAGGAACAGGTACAGGCTGGAGAGAATCACCGAGATCAACGTCCAGAAGAAGAACCGGTAGATCTGCGGCGCCGGGTCGTCCATCGCGGCGAAAAAGCTGCATGCGACGGCGGCGAGGATTACCGCGCTGGCGCCGTCGGCCCAGCCCAGGCCGATCCACAGGCCACAGGCGACGACGATGGCGACCACGGTGGAGAGCACCGAGTAGAGCATCAGGCCGCGGTCGAAGAACGGCGTCAGACGGCCCAGGCGCCAGTGCCGGTACACCGCCCGCCAGGGCCGCGCGTCATCGTCGCGCAGGGCGTGCTGCAGGGTGCAGCAGTCCTGCCAGAGGTCGATCCATTCACTCAGCCGGTAGAGCGCGTTCGACAGCAGCAAGGCCTGGCGCTGATCGAGCGCCTCGGCGTCGGGCTGCAGGTGCTCGATCTGCACGTGCAGGGCGCTCCAGCGCCCGATCGAGGGATCGTCGGCGGTGCTTTCGAGCCAGGCGCGGGCGTCGGCCAGCAACGCTTCGAGCTGTGCGTACTGCACGGGGGCGCGGCCCTGCAAGGCCACCAGGGCATCGTCAAGGGCGTCGATCACCGGCAGCAGATGGATCATCCGCCCGCGCAGTTCGCGGGCGTTCTTCAGCGTGTGCGGTCCCGCGCCCTCGTGGCCGAGCTGACCGATCATCAGCTCCAGGCTGTTGAAGGTGGCCACCATCGAGCTGCGCAGGGCGCCAACCTGTTCGGCAGCGGCGTCGCGGCTCAGGTACAGGTCGCTGTAGCGGATGGCCTCGGCGAACCACTTGCCCGTGGCGCCGACCACCACCGGTGCCAGGCGCCGGGGCCAGAAAATCGCGCCCACCACGGCCGCACAGACGATGCCCAGGCAAATCTCCTGGGCGCGTGAGGCCGCCACGTCGAACACCGCCAGCGGGTTGTCGACCACCGCCAGGGCGATCATCGGCAAGGTGTAGCCGGCCAGCATGAACATGTAGTTGTTCGCTGTGCGCAGGTTCAGCGACAAGTACAGCAAGGTGCCAGTCCACAGGGCGATGGCGATGCTCAGCAGCAGCGGCGACTGCACCAGCGGCGGCACCAGCAGGACCGCGCCAGCGGCGCCGAGCAGGGTGCCGACGGCGCGGTACAGGGCTTTGGAGCTGGTCGGCCCGACGAACGGGCTGGAGACGATGTACACCGTGGCCATCGCCCAGTAGGGACGCGGCAGTTGCATCAGCAGGGCGATGTACAGGGCGATCATCGACGCGGCGAAGGTGCGCACGCCGTAGAACCAGTCGCGCGCCGGCGGCACCGAACTGAAGAAGTGCTTCATGACGCGCTGCCCGAGCCGGCGGTTTCGAATGCGCGGATCACCCGCAGGGTCGCCTCCAGATCGTCGGCCGGCAGGCCGTGCAGCACGTCGCGGCGCTGGCGGACCAGTTCGGCTTCGATGGATTCGGCCAACGTGCGACCTTCAGCGGTCAGGCTCAGGGCCTTGGCGCGTCGGTCCAGGGGATCTTCGCTGCGACAGACCAGCCCGGCCTTGCACAATTGATCGAGCAGGCGCACCAGCGACGGACTTTCCAGCCCAGCGGCCTGTGCCACCGCCACCTGATGCACGCCATCGCCCAGGCGCACGATCATCAGCAGCGGCACCGCGCAGGCCTCGGAAATGCCGTAGCCGGTCAGCGCGGCGTGGCAGATGCGCCGCCAGTGGCGGGCAGCAACCACCAGGCCGCTGCTGACTTTCAAGTGCAGTGCGTCGAGTGTCATCAGGGGAAACCGAGGGTAATCATAGTTTGCTAACTATCAATATACGCCCGCCCCTCCCCCCGTCGTCAACCGGAGGCGATGAACAGCGTGTTCAGGTCTGCACCTGATCCTCCAGCTTCATGGTCAAGGCCAGGGTGCTGCCCAGCCCGATCGCCTGGTCGCGCCAGGCCAGGTAGCGTGAGGCGTCGCGCCGGCTGAAGTGCACGGCCAACTCCTCGGCAGCCTGCATCACCCCGGCGCCGGCCGCCAGCTCCAGCCAGTACAGCCCGGCCTTGATGTCCGCCGGCACATGCAAACCATGCAACTGCCGGTAGCCCACCTCGAACCGGCAACGCGCCTCGCCACGCTGAGCACCGCGCAGGAACCAGCCGTAGGCTTGCACCGGGTCCACCTGCCACGGCTGGTCGGTCTCGCACACCTCTTCTTCATAAAGATCGCCCAGCGCTGCGGCCGCATGCGACAGGCCGCGCTCGAAGGCATGCCGGTAGTACTCGGCGGCATTGGCGTAACACACCGCCACGCCCTTGCCGAAGTAATGCTGCTGGCCGAGGTTGAACCAGGCCGCCGCATTGCCCTGCAACGCCGCCATGCGCAGCAGATGGCTGGCCAGTGCGGTGTCCGCGCGCCAGTAGCGGCCATTGAGCCAGATCCAGCCCAGGTCGTTGAGCACCGCCGCGTTGCCTTGCAGCGCCTGATGCCGCAGGTCGCTGTAGATCGCCTGCATATCCACCGCCTCGTCCAGACGACTGACCAAGGCCGAGCGCTCGCCCAGCAATGCCCATTGGGTGGGCAGCCCCACCCCGGTAAACGCACGCAGGTGCCGACGTGGGATGGCGGGCACCGGTACCACATGCTCGGGCAGAAGGCGGGCAAGCAGCGAATGGATATTGCTGGCAGCAGACATGTTCATCCTCATTGAACGGCCCACAGTTCCGACCTCGACTGTGATGAGGCGATTCTGCGCGACGATACGACAAAACCTGTCGCGAACGATCTGCGCGCACGCAACAAATAGCGGGTTTGTTGATCTCAGCGCAAAGTAGCGAATTGCCATCCCGCACCGCGCCCGCCATGCTATTTGTCGCAAGCCTAGACAAGGACGTTAACCTTTGCCGTTCGCCACAACCCGCGCCACCCTTAGTCGCCAGTGGGCCTTGCTGCGCCAGTTGCCCAGCCGCTCGCCCGGGGTCACCAGTGCCGAACTGGTGTGGCGCCTGCGCGACGTGGGCTTCACGGTCAGCAAGCGCACCGTGGAACGTGACCTCAATGAGTTGTCACTGATCTTCCCGCTCGAGCGCAACGACAAGAGCATCCCGTTCGGCTGGCACTGGTCAGCCAGCGCAGGCGAGCTGCGCGGCCATTTCGACCTGCTGGACTATCTGCGTGACGATCCGCTCAAGGCCGCGCCTGGCCAAGGCCTGGCGCTGCAAGCCTGGGTCAGCGACGCCTTGGCGCGACGGCTGCGCGAAACGCCGCTGGGTGCGGACATGCACTTGACCGCGCTGGAGCAGGGTCACCGCCTGCGCGCGACGGTCAGCGACGACGCGCCGCTGCGCTGGTGGCTGCTGGGCCAGGGTGACGATCTGATGGTGGAACTGCCCCAGGCGCTGCGCGAGGAAATCGGCCGTATCCTCGCCAGCGCGGCAGCACGCTACCGCGACTGAAACGCGCTGCCGTCAGCGCTGCATGCCCCAGCGGCGCACGGTCAGCCGCTCCAGCGTGTTGAACACCAGCCCCTCCACCAGCAGGCCGATCAGGATCACCACCGCCAGCCCGGCGAACACCTTGTCGGTGTACAGCTCGTTGCGGTTCTGGAAGATGTACCAGCCCAGGCCGCCCTTGCCGCTGCTGGCGCCGAACACCAGCTCGGCCGCGATCAGCGTACGCCAGGCGAAAGCCCAACCGATCTTCAGCCCCGACAGAATCGACGGCAGCGCCGCCGGCACCAGGATATGCAGCACCAGGCGCAGCCCGCGCAGGCCATAGTTGCGCCCCGCCATGCGCAGGGTCTCGGACACGCCCAGAAAGCCGGCATAGGTGTTCAGCGCCAGGGCCCACAGCACCGAGTGCACCAGCACGAAGATCAGGCTGTTGTCGCCCAGCCCGAACCACAGCAGCGCCAGCGGTAGCAGAGCAATGGCCGGCAATGGGTTGAACATCGAGGTCAGGGTGCCGAGCAGGTCGCGACCGAACTGGGTCGAGACCGCCAGGCTGGT
Source organism: Pseudomonas sp. SC11 (assembly GCF_047039205.1). NCBI lineage: Bacteria > Pseudomonadati > Pseudomonadota > Gammaproteobacteria > Pseudomonadales > Pseudomonadaceae > Pseudomonas > Pseudomonas sp. SC11. The sequence continues at coordinate 5,312,917 of NZ_CP178183.1, forward strand.
CAACCCGAACGCCAGCACGATCCCCAGCACGTAGCCCTTGAGCAGCACCACCAGCGACACCGCGACCTTGGCCGGCAACTCGCCACTGGCCAGGCCATCCCACAAGGCCGCTGCGGTTTGCCCGAAGGTGGGCAGCAGCAGGTCATTGTCGGTGTAGCGCGCCACCGCTTCCCAGATCACCGCCAGCAACAGCAGAATCAGGCCCTTGCGTATCCAGGCTTGCTGCCACAGGCGCTGGGCCAGCGGTAGCTCACGGTGCAGCGATAGCCCTGGCAGCGGTTGCAGCGCCACTTCGTACTCCTGCCGTGCAGACGTCGTGCTCATATCCAGCTCCTGTCAGTAGGCGATGCGGATGTCGTTGAAGCCCAGCGGCGCAGCAGGCTCGGGCTCGCCGGCCTGGTCGAACAGCAGGCGGTGGATGCGCCGGGCGCTGGCCTGGAAGTCGCTGCCGCCCAGGCTGCCAAGATGGTACTGGTGGCTGTGCACCTCGGCCCGCACCCGCCCTGGATGCGGCGACAGCAGCGAGATGCGGTTGCCCACCACCAGCGCCTCTTCGATGGAGTGGGTGACGAACAGCAAGGTGAAGCGCACCTCCTCCCACAGCAGCAAGAGTTCCTCCTGCATCTTGCGGCGGGTCAGTGCATCCAGGGCGGCGAATGGCTCGTCCATCAGCAGGATCTGCGGCTGCGTGGCCAGCGCCCGGGCAATCGCCACGCGTGCCTTCATGCCGCCAGACAGCGTATGCGGGTAGGCATCGGCGAACGCCGCCAGACCGACTTTCTCCAGGTAATGCAACGCGCGATCATGGGCTTCGCCGCGCTTTAGCTGCCCAGAGACCAACAGGGGGAACATCACGTTCTGCTTCACCGTCTTCCAGGGCGGCAGTTGGTCGAACTCCTGAAACACGACGATGCGGTCTGGCCCAGGCCCTTTGACGGGCTGGCCGTTGAGCAGAATGTGGCCTTCGCGCGGCTCGATGAAGCCGGCCACAGCCTTGAGCAGGGTGGACTTGCCGCACCCGGAAGGGCCGAGCAGCACGAATCGATCAGTGCGATCGACCTCGAAACTGACTTGGTGGGTGGCCCGCACCACGCGCTGGGCGGTGCGGTACTCCAGACTCAGGTTATCCACCGCGAGCAACGTCGGGCTGTCGACAGGGCGCAGGTTGCTGGCCGCGTGGCCTGGCAAAGGGGCGGTCATGATCGGTCAGCTCCCTTGCAACGGCCGCTCATCCTGGAAGAAGTAGTCCTTCCACGACGCGGGCTTGTGCTTGAGGGCGCCGACCCGATAGAGAAACTCGGCCAGCGGGTAGGTGTTCTTCGGCGTGATGGTGAATTCGTAGCGCGGGTTGTCGATCAGCTTGATCAGCGCGTCGCGGTCGATCTTGGCTTTGGTCACGCGCAGGTAGGTGTCGGCAGCAGCCGCTTTGTCGCGCTGGGCGAAGTCGGCGGCCTCGGCCAGCGCATCGACGAAGGCTTTGTAGGTCTTGGGGTTGTCCTGGCGGAATTTCTCGGTGGCAAACAGCAGCGTCGGTGAGTTGGGGCCGAGCAGGTCGTAGCTATCGAGCACCACGTGCACGTTGGGATTGGCCAACTCCTGGTCCTGGAACGGCGGGTTGGAGAAATGTCCGTTGAGTTCGGTGCCGCCGGCCAACAGTGCAGCGGCGGCATCCGGGTGCGGCACCGCGAGGGTGTACTTGTCCAGGCGGTTGTATTCCTTGTCGCCCCATTGCTTGGCGGCGGCGTATTGCAGGAAGCGCGACTGCACCGAGACGCCCACCGCCGGCACGGCAATGCGATCCTTGGCGGAGAAGTCGGCGATGGTCTTCACCTCAGGGTTGCTGCTGACCAGGTAGTAAGGGAAGTTGCCCAGCGAGGCCACCGCCTTGACGTTCTGCCGCCCGTAGGTACGGTCCCAGACGGTCAGCAGCGGGCCGACGCCGGCACCGGCGATGTCCACCGAGCCGGACAGCAGCGCGTCGTTGATCGCCGCGCCACCAGACAACTGCGCCCAGTCGACCTGGATATCGATGCCTTGGGCCTTGCCGTGCTTCTCGATCAGTTGCTGGTCGCGGACCACATTGAGCAGCAGGTAGACGATGCCGAACTGCTCGGCGATGCGAATCTTGCCTTCGGCCTGGGCCAGGCTGGGAACCGCAAGACCGCCGATGACCAGGCTGACGCCCAGGCCGATAGTGGCCGCCAGGCGGCCGATGGAGGTGCGCATGATGAAGATCCTCGACAGTCAGAACGGGGCGTCGCCCTGGATGGTGGTGCGGTACAGCTTGCGCCGCAGGTGAGCAGGACAGCCGGTGGCCAGGTGAATCAGCGAGCGGTTGTCCCAGAACACCAGGTCATGGGGCTGCCAGCGATGGCGATACAGGTTGTGCTCCAGCACGCTGAGGGCGTAGAGCTGCTGCAGCACATCGCGACTTTCGTCCTCTGGCAACCCGACGATGCGGGTGGTGAAGCCTTCGCTGACGAACAACGCTTTGCGGCCATTTTCCGGGTGGGTCCGCACGATCGGATGAACCACCTCGTTGACCTGGGCCAACTGCTCGGCCGTCAGGGTTGGGCGCCAATTGCCTTCGAACTTGGTTTCCGCGTAACGCGCGGTGTAGGAGTGGGCAGCGCTGCGGCCCTGCACCACATCGCGCAGCGCCTGGGGAACGGCGTCCCAGGCCTTGTGCATGTCGGCGAACAGGGTGTCGCCGCCCTCGCTGGGCAGTTCCTGGGCGTGCAGCATCGAGCCCAAGCTCGGCAGTTCCTTGTAGGAGAGATCGGAATGCCAGAACTTGCCGGCATCGCCCAGGCCGATGTTGCGACCGTCCTCGACGATGTTGGAGACGATGAGAATCTCGGGATGGCCCTGCAGCAAAAACTGTTTGAGCACGTGGATCTGCAGCTCACCGAAACGGCGGCTGAACGCGATCTGCTGGTCGGGACTGATGCGCTGCTCGCGAAACACCAGCACGTGATGATCCAGGTGGGCGCGGTGAATACGCTGGAAGTCGTCGGCATTGACGGGGCGGGACAGATCCAGTCCAACGATTTCCGCACCGACGGCGCCGCTGAAAGGACGAATTTCGAAGGCTTGCGGCGGTGCGCTGTGGATGGTCGACACAGCGTTCAAGGCGGCTGACATTGTTCACTCCCACGCAGTGCGCGACGTCGAAGGGCGCGCATCGATTCATGACCGCACGGGTTTACCGTGTGGGTTCGAGTCGTGCGGCGCGCCGATTGGTCGGCAGGTACGCAGTGGGACGACTATAAAGTCATAAGAATGAAAATTTAAATATCTTTAAAGAATATGCATACAACCATGATTGCGTGCCATTGCCGGGACGGCTCTGCGGTCCAATCGCGACGCAAGGCCGCTCCCAGATTCCATGTAGCCCCCATGTTTCAAGGTTTATACGGCCGTGGTAGGAGCGGCCTTGTGTCGCGATTGGGCTGCATAGCAGCCCCATCCATTCTTGGCCGAAACCCAGATAGAGGGGGCTGCGGCGCAGTCTGGCCGCGATACCAAGCCCTCACCGCTCGCGCAGCGCCTCGGTACGCGCCTTGATGATCGGCTTGAGCAGGTAGCTCATGATGGTCTTCTTGCCGGTGAGGATATCCACCGTGGCGACCATGCCCGGGATGATCAGCAGCGGTTTCTCGTCCGTGCCCAAATGGCTTTTATCGGTACGCAGCCGGATCAGGTAGTAGGTGGTCTTCTTGTCTTCGTCGGTGATGGTGTCGGCACCGATCTGCTCCAGCTTGGCCTTCAGACCACCATAGATGGTGTAGTCATAGGCGCTGAACTTCACCGTGGCTTCCTGGCCCGGATGCAGGAAGGCAATGTCCTTGGGCAGGATCTTGGCTTCGATCACCAGCGTGTCGTCCAACGGCACGATCTCGATGATGTCGCTGCCCGGCTGGATCACGCCGCCGATGGTGTTGACCAGCAACTGCTTGACGATACCGCGTACCGGCGAAGTGACCATGGTGCGGTTGACCCGGTCGTCCAGCGCCTTGCTGGTGGCAGTGGCCTTGTTCAGCTCGGTGCGCGCCTCGTTCAACTGTGTCAGCGCCTCGCTGCGGAACTTGCCGCGGGTTTCTTCGATCTTGCTCTGCACTTCCTTGATCGCCGCTTCGGCGCGGGGAATGGCCAGCGCAGTGGAGTCCATCTGGCCGCGCGTTTCCACCTCGGAACGGCGCAGACGCAGCATCTCCACCTGAGAAATCGCGCCCCGGGCCACCAGCGGCTCGGACATGGAGATTTCCTGACGCAGCAACTGCAAGCTGTTGGCGTACTGGGCACGTTTGGAATTGAACTCGCGCAGCTCCTGCTGCTTCTGCACCAACTGCTGGTCCAGACCACCGATCTCATCCTGCAATTGCTGGCGACGGCTCTGATACAACGAAAGCTCGTCGGCCGCCTGGTTAGGTGCAGCCTTGCGCAGTTCTTCGTCGATCTGCAGCGGTGTGCCCTCCACCTCCGCGCTCAGGCGTTGCACGCGCAGCGCCATGGCCAGGCGCGAGGCCTCGGTTTCGCCGACGTTGGAGGCGAAGCGCGTTTCATCCAGGCGCAGCAGCGGCTGGCCGACCTCGACGATTTCGCCCTCCTTCGCATAGATCTGCGCGACGATGCCGCCCTCCAGGTTCTGCACTTTCTGCACCTTGGACGACGGAATGGCCTTGCCCTCCCCGCGCGTCACTTCATCGATGGGGGCGAAGCAGGCCCAGACGATCAGGAACAGGAAGAAGGCGATCACACCCCAGATAGTCAAACGCACCACGCGCGGGGCATCTTCGATCAACGCCTTGGGCACTTCAGGCAGAGGCTGGCCGGCCATCGACTCCGAGCCTTTGAAATAGCGCCGCATCTGATCCTTGAAACGTGCGAAATTCAGCTTATGCAACACTGATCTGCCCCTTCTTCAGCGCTTCCATGACAGCCACTTTCGGGCCATCGGCGACGATTTGTCCGCGGTCGATGACGATCAACCGATCCACCAGCGACAGCAGCGATGCACGGTGAGTCACCAGCAGCACGGTCTTGCCTTCGATGACAGCCGCCAGGCGCTGCTTGAGGCGCTCCTCGCCGGTGTTGTCCATGGCACTGGTGGGTTCGTCGAGCAGCAGGATTTGCGGGTTGAGCAGCAGCGCGCGGGCCAAGGCAACGTTCTGCCGCTGGCCGCCGGACAGGTTCTGCCCGCGCTCGCCGACCTGCAGTTCGTAGCCGTCCGGGTGCAAGCGGGCGAATTCGTGCACGCCGGCCAGTTCGGCCGCTTGCAGGATCAGTTCGTCCTCGATGTAACGTGCGCCGCTGACCAGGTTGTCGCGCAAGGTGCCCGCCAGCAGCTGGATGTCCTGGGGCACGTAGCCGATGTTGTGGCGCAGCTCGCTGACGTCGATCTGGCGGATATCGACGCCATCGACCAGCAGCGAACCGTTATCGGCCTCATAAAGCCCGACGATCAGCTTGGCCAGCGAACTCTTGCCCGAGCCGCTGCGACCGATGATGCCGATCTTCTCGCCGGGACGAATGACCAGGTTGATGCCCTTGAGCGCCTGGTTCTGCTGGTTCGGGTAAGTGAACTCCAGCCCGCGGAACTCTACCGCGCCTTGCAGCACCTGACGGCTCAGCGGACGCTCTTCGAAATTGCGTTCCTGGGGCAGGCCCATCATCTGGTCGGTGGCGACCATGGTCACCTTGGCCTGCTGGTAACGCGCCAGCAAACCGTTGAGCTGACCCAGTGGACCGAGTGCGCGACCGCTGAGCATGTAGCAGGCCACCAGCCCACCCATGCTCAGGTTGCCGTCGATGATCAGATAGACGCCGACGCAGATCATCGCCACACCGGCCAGTTGCTGGATCAGCAGGGTGATGTTCATCGCCAGGCCAGACAGCACCTTGACCCGCAGCTCCAGGCGGCTGAGGGTGCCGAGGGTTTGCTCCCACATGTACTGGCGTTCGCTTTCGGCGTTGTTGACCTTCACCGCGTCCAGGCCGGCGAGGGTCTCGATCAGGCTGGACTGGCGCTCGGAGGCCAGCGCCATGGTTCGCTCCATGGTCGACATCAACGGCTTCTGCAAGGCATAGCCGATGCCCAGCGCCAGCGGGAAAGCCAGCACCGGAATCCACACCAGGTGCCCGCCGATGATGGCGATCACCATGAGGATCAGCAGGGTGAACGGCAGGTCGATCAGGCTGGTGAGGGTCAGCGAGGCGAGGAAATCACGCAGGCCTTGGAACTCGTGGATGTTCTGGGCGAAGCTGCCGACCCGCGCGGGCCGGTACTTCATCGACATGCCGACGATGCGCTCGAACAAGGTGGCGGAGATGATCAAGTCGGTCTTCTTGCCGGCCAGGTCCAGGCACAAGCTGCGCAGCCCCTTGAGAATGAGGTCGAAGACGTAGGCACCGGCGATGCCCACTGCCAGCACCCACAGGGTCGAGGTGGCCTGGTTGGGCACCACGCGGTCGTACACGTTCATCACGAACAGCGGCGCCGCCAGGGCGATCAGGTTGATCACCAGGCTCGCGGCGATGGCGTCGATGTACAGCCACTTGCTGCGCAGCAGCGTGTCGCGGAACCAGGAACGGGTGCGTGGAATGAGGTTGCCGTGGTTGACGTCGAACTTGTGCTGCGGCTGGGCGAAGAACACCTTGCCGCTGTAGTCGCCGGTCAAAGCCTCGCGGGTGACCAGCACTTCGCCACCGTCGCTCTCGCTGAGCAGCAGGCGCGCGCTGTCTTCATTCTCCCAGCCCAGCAGCACGGCGCTGCGGCCATCCTTGAGCAGGAGCATGGCAGGCATGGCGATGGTGGGGATCTGCTCGAGCTTGCGTTGCAGCAGGCGCCCTTGCAGGCCCGCCCGCGCAGCCGCACGCGGAAGCAGTTCCGGGCTCAAGCGCTGTGCTGGCAACGGCAGGCCAGTGGTGAGCATCGCCCGGCTGGCAGGCTTTTGGTGCAACACGCACAGGGTCAGCAGGCTGTCCAGCAGCGGATCGTCGTGCTGACTGCGTGGATCGTGGTTGAGCTGTACTCGACTGACTTCAGATTCCACGCGGCGCTCTCTTCATCCTTGCAGTGGTTGGGGCGGGTGCGCCTGCCAGTCAGGTCTGGCCGTCTCACCCTGGGCTTGAGGTCGTGCTGCAGGCAGCGGGCATGGGGCTTTGACCCCCTGTCCTTCGGCAGCCGACCAATGGTCGCCTTGATTCGGTACTGAGTAAACAACTGCTTACATGTCACCTGCACCAGACGACAGTGCACAGTGAAGGTTTCATTACGCGGTGTCGCAGATTGAGCAAGGTCGCTACCAGCGGCGGCTGACTCGCGTGCAGTGCACGGTTCTTGCGAGGAATGCGCTCCAATGCGCTCCAGGGCATTTTCACAACTCACTCTGCAAAGCCTAACTGCTCATGACGCTGGCGCAAGGCCATATGGCAAAAAACCAACGCCCGAATCACGGCGCGTGTCGTGACGCCGGGAAGCTCCGGTTCCGCATAGGCAACAGACCGTCTATCGACTCTGGGCGTTTGACGCCAGCACCGCGCCCAATCCTCATGATTCCTGTCCAGAGACGGTTATTTGACTCAGCACGATGATGTCTTATAGCCACCCAATCCTATTCAAAATCGGACTGCGAAGCCCTCCTTGCAGTGCACGCCAGATCCCCGCTGTACACCGCGCGCAAAGGACTGCGAGCGTCTGCGCAGAAACTGATTTCGCGACTATTCTCCTGACGAACGGTAAGCGCCAAATTAATGATGGTCGGCAAGGTTTGTGCTTAATGACCAAAGCCTGCACCTCAAGTGACACATTGATGAAACTCACGACACGCAGTGTGGGTCATTTCCCAGTCGCAGACTTGCCCCAAGTCACTGCCAACAGGCGCGTAGCTCAGGAGAATAGCGGTCTCGACGGAACGTTTAGAAAAAACGCGAGCTGTTAGGTAATTAATACAAAAGGAAGATTGGTGTCGGACTAAATATCAATGTGACATTACTTTGCCGATTGTTTAGGATGACAAGACAAGGGTCAATACTTTGGCATAAACTTAATAGCCAAAAGTTATCGACAGAAAGTTGACGCATAAAAGCGTCAAATCTATTTCGTAACATTCCAGCGGAAGCAGGTTCGCACGCCGGCCGGAAGCCAACTGAGACACACCCCGGAGAGTTCCATGAGCACTGTCGTTGCCATCGTCAAAAGCATTGTTGGCCAAGTCATCGCAGTATCCCCGGAAGGCATCAAGCGCGTGCTGATCGAGGGCGACCGCCTGTTCGCAGGCGAAGAAGTCCTCACCGGCCCGGGCGGCGCCGTGACCCTGGAACTGGCCGACGGGCGAATGCTCGACCTGGGCCGCGACAGTCAATGGAGTGCGGATACACCCGCCAGCAGCGCTGACCTGGGACAGGTCACTGCCCAGGCCGCGCCATCGGTTGAAGAGCTGCAGCAGGCCATTGCCGCGGGTGCCGACCCGACCACCGATCTGGAAGCACCCGCCGCAGGCCCGACGGCCGCAGGTGGCGGCTCGGTAGGTGGCGGACACAGCTTCGTTCTGTTGGAAGAAACGGCAGGTGTGGTGGATCCGACCATCGGTTTCCCTACCGATCCGCTCAACTTCGCCGCCGCGCTGAACACGCAACAGGTCGGTGGCCTGAATGCCAATAACGCCACCACGACCAATACGGTGCCCGTGGCCACCGGCCTCACCCTGACCGCCACCCCCTCGATCAGCGAGGCGGGTGGCGTCATCGTCTACACCGCCAACGTCGGCCAGGCGCCCCAGAGCGACCTGACCGTGACCCTTTCCAATGGCGCGGTGGTCGTGATTCAGGCCGGTCAAACCAGCGGTTCGGTAAACGTCAACATTCCAGCCAACGACACGCCGTACATCGATGGCGGGCAGATCTCTACCACCATTACCAGCACCTCGGGCGGCACTGGGTTGATCGTCACGCCAAGTGACACGCCCGCAGTGACCCAGATCACTGACACCATCGACACCACCACTGCCACGCTGACCGCCACCCCAAGCGTGACCGAAGGCGGCGTCATCACCTACACCGTCAGCCTGACTAATCCGGCTCAGACGCCGGTCACCGTCACCCTGTCCAACGGCCAGACCATCACCGTTGAAGCAGGCAAGTCCAGCGGCTCGATCGATTTCCAGACGCCAGCCAACGACGTCTACAACAACGGCAGCACCGTCAACACCACGATCACCAGTGCGACCGGCGGCAACTTCGAGAATCTGGTACCGAATCCAACGCCAGCGCAGACCGTTATCAACGATTCGATCGACACCACCACTGCCACGCTGACCGCCACCCCAAGCGTCACCGAAGGCGGCGTTATCACTTACACCGTCAGCCTGACTAATCCGGCTCAGACCCCGGTCACCGTCACCCTGTCCAACGGCCAGACCATCACCGTTGAAGCAGGTAAATCCAGCGGCTCGATCGATTTCCAGACGCCGCCCAACGATGTTTATGTCAACGGCAGCACGGTCAACACCACGATCACCAGTGCGACCGGCGGCAACTTCGAAAATCTGGTACCGAATCCGACGCCGGCACAGACCGTTATCAACGATTCGGTCGACACCACCACTGCCACGCTGACCGCCACCCCAAGCGTCACCGAAGGCGGCGTCATCACCTACACCGTCAGCCTGACCAATCCAGCGCAGACGCCGGTCACCGTGACCTTGTCCAACGGCCAGACCATCACCGTTGAAGCAGGTAAGTCCAGCAGCTCGATCGATTTCCAGACGCCAGCCAACGACGTCTACAACAACGGCAGTACCGTCAACACCACGATCACCAGCGCTACCGGCGGCAACTTCGAGAATCTGGTACCGAACCCAACGCCGGCACAGACCGTTATCAACGATTCGATCGACACCACCACTGCCACGCTGACCGCCACCCCAAGCGTGACCGAAGGCGGCGTCATCACCTACACCGTCAGCCTGACTAATCCGGCTCAGACACCGGTCACCGTGACCCTGTCCAACGGCCAGACCATCACCGTTGAAGCAGGTAAATCCAGCGGCTCGATTGATTTCCAGACGCCTGCGAATGACGTCTACAACAACGGCAGCACCGTTAACACGACTATCACCAGCGCTACCGGCGGCAACTTCGAGAATCTGGTACCGAACCCAACGCCGGCACAGACCGTTATCAACGATTCGATCGACACTACCACTGCCACGCTGACCGCGACCCCAAGCGTCACCGAAGGCGGTGTGATTACCTACACCGTCAGCCTGACTAATCCGGCTCAGACGCCGGTGACTGTGACCTTGTCCAACGGCCAGACCATCACCGTTGAAGCAGGTAAGTCCAGCGGCTCGATCGATTTCCAGACGCCTGCGAATGACGTCTACAACAACGGCAGCACCGTCAACACCACGATCACCAGCGCTACCGGCGGCAACTTCGAGAATCTGGTACCGAACCCGACGCCGGCACAGACCGTTATCAATGACTCGATCGACACTACCACTGCCACGCTGACTGCGACCCCAAGCGTCACCGAAGGCGGTGTGATTACCTACACCGTCAGCCTGACTAATCCGGCTCAGACGCCGGTGACTGTGACCTTGTCCAACGGCCAGACCATCACCGTTGAAGCAGGTAAATCCAGCGGCTCGATTGATTTCCAGACGCCAGCCAACGACGTCTACAACAACGGCAGCACCGTCAACACGACGATCACCAGCGCTACCGGCGGCAACTTCGAAAATCTGGTACCGAATCCGACGCCGGCACAGACCGTTATCAACGATTCGATCGACACCACCACTGCCACGCTGACCGCCACCCCAAGCGTGACCGAAGGCGGCGTCATCACCTACACCGTCAGCCTGACCAATCCAGCGCAGACGCCGGTCACCGTGACCTTGTCCAACGGCCAGACCATCACCGTTGAAGCAGGCAAATCCAGCGGCTCGATCGATTTCCAGACGCCGCCCAACGATGTTTATGTCAACGGCAGCACGGTCAACACCACGATCACCAGTGCGACCGGCGGCAATTTCGAGAACCTGGTCACCAATCCGACCCCTGCACAAACTGTGGTCAGTGACAGCATCGATACCGTGACCGTCAACATCGCCAGCAACGGCAATGTGACCGAGGCCCAGCAACCGACCTTCACCGTATCCGTCAGTCAACAACTGGATCGCGATCTGACCGTCACCCTCAGCAACGGTGACAAAGTGGTAATCGCTGCTGGCCAGACCCAAGCGACCTACAGCCTGCCAGCCCAAGGCGATGACGTTTTCAAGGATCCAGGTTCCGTGACCGTGGGCGTCACCGATGCCAGCGTGCCAGGCAAGACCTTCGAGAATCTGCAGCTCGGCGGCGCGGCTACCGTGCAGATCACCGATACCGTGAGCGAAGTCGTTGCGACGCTCACTGCGGACAAGGCTACCGTCGCCGAAGGTGGGCAGGTTACTTACACCGTCACGCTGACCAATGCCCAAGGCTTGGATGTCACCGGTCATCAGGGCCTGACGTTCACGCTCACGGATGGCACCAAAGTGACCATTCCGGCAGGCAGCGCCTCTGCATCGGCCACTATTCAAGCTGCTGACGATGTTTACGTCGGTGGTCAGCCTTCAATCGTTAACAAACTGGAATCGGTCACCGGTGCAGATAACTTCGAGAAGTTGACCCTCGGCGACAACTCGATCACCACTACTGTTACCGATGAGCCAGGCACGGGTACTCCAGGTGCTGGCAACGAAGGTGACAAGGTTTCCGTCACCATTGTTAGCAATGGCGATGTGAATGAGGCTCAGCAGCCAAGCTTCACCGTGAAAGTCAGCCAAGTGCTGGATCGTCCGCTGACTGTCACCCTGAGCAATGGCGATAAAGTCACCATCGCTGCGGGCCAGACCGAAGTTGAATACAAGGCGCCGGCTCAGGGCGAGGACGTCTTCAAAGATGCCGGCTCGCTGACTGTTGGCATCACCGACGCCAGCGTTGCAGGCAAAACCTTCGAGAACTTGGAACTCGGCGGCAGCGCTACCGTACAAATCGCCGATACCATCAGCGAAGTCGTTGCCACACTGACCGCCGACAAATCGACCGTGGCCGAAGGCGGCACCGTTACCTACACCGTCACCCTAAGCAATGCTCAAGGTCTGTCGGTCACAGGTCACCAAGGCCTGGTCTTCACCCTCTCGGATGGCACCAAAGTCAACGTGGCCGCTGGCAGCGCCACCGGCACGGCGACCATCCAAGCTCCAGATGATGTGTACGTGGGTGGCCAGCCATCCATCGTTAACAAACTGGAATCGGTCACCGGTGCGGATAACTTTGAGAAGTTGACCCTCGGCGACAACTCGATCACCACTACTGTCACCGATGAACCTGGCACTGGTACTCCAGGTGCCGGCAACGAGGGTGACAAGGTTGCCGTCACCATCGTCAGCAATGGCGATGTGAACGAAGCTCAGCAGCCAAGCTTCACCGTGAAGGTCAGCCAAGTCCTTGATCGTCCGCTGACTGTCACCCTGAGCAATGGCGATAAAGTCACCATCGCTGCAGGCCAGACCGAAGTTGAATACAAGGCGCCGGCTCAGGGCGAGGACGTCTTCAAAGATGCCGGCTCGCTGACTGTTGGTATCACCGATGCCAGTGTTGCAGGCAAGACCTTCGAGAACCTGGAGCTCGGCGGCGGCGCTACTGTACAAATCGCCGATACGATCAGCGAAGTGGTCGCGACCCTCACCGCCGACAAGACCACCGTCGCTGAAGGCGGCCAAGTCACTTACACCGTCACTCTCAGCAACGCCCAAGGTCTGTCGGTTACCGGTCACCAAGGCCTCACCTTCACCCTGAGCGACGGCACTAAAGTCACCGTTCCGGCTGGCAGCGCAACCGGCACCTCAACCATCCAGGCTCCAGATGATGTGTACGTGGGTGGTCAACCATCCATCGTTAACAAGCTGGAATCGGTCACTGGTGCGGATAACTTCGAGAAGCTGACTCTGGGCGATAGCTCGGTTACCACTACCGTCACCGATGAACCTGGCACTGGTACTCCAGGTGCCGGCAACGAGGGCGATAAGGTTTCTGTCACCATCGTTAGCAATGGCGATGTGAACGAAGCTCAGCAGCCAAGCTTCACCGTTAAAGTGAATCAGCCACTGGATCGTCCGCTGACTGTCACCCTGAGCAACGGCGACAAAGTCACCATCGCTGCAGGTCAGACCGAGGTTGAGTACAAGGCTCCGGCTCAAGGCGAAGACGTCTTCAAAGACGCCGGCTCGCTGACTGTTGGTATCACCGATGCCAGTGTTGCAGGCAAGACCTTCGAGAACCTGGAGCTCGGCGGCAGCGCTACTGTACAAATCGCCGATACGATCAGCGAAGTGGTCGCGACCCTCACCGCCGACAAATCCACTGTGGCTGAGGGCGGCCAAGTCACTTACACCGTCACACTGAGCAACGCCCAAGGCCTGTCGGTCACAGCTCACCAAGGGCTGGTCTTCACCCTCTCGGATGGCACCAAAGTCAACGTGGCCGCTGGCAGCGCAACCGGCACTTCAACCATCCAGGCTCCAGATGATGTGTACGTGGGTGGTCAACCATCCATCGTTAACAAGCTGGAATCGGTCACTGGTGCGGATAACTTCGAGAAGCTGACTCTGGGCGATAACTCGGTTACCACTACCGTCACCGATGAACCTGGCACTGGTACTCCAGGTGCCGGCAACGAGGGTGACAAGGTTTCCGTCACCATCGTCAGCAATGGCGATGTGAACGAAGCTCAGCAGCCAAGCTTCACCGTAAAAGTCAGCCAAGTGCTGGATCGTCCGCTGACTGTCACCCTGAGCAACGGCGACAAAGTCACCATCGCTGCAGGCCAGACCGAAGTTGAATACAAGGCTCCGGCTCAAGGCGAAGACGTCTTCAAAGACGCCGGCTCGCTGACTGTTGGCATCACCGATGCCAGCGTCGCTGGCAAGACCTTTGAGAACCTCGAGCTGGGTGGTTCGGCCACTGTCCAGATCGCCGATACCATCAGCGAAGTGGTAGCAACGCTGACTGCCGACAAGTCCACTGTGGCTGAAGGCGGCACTGTCACCTACACCGTCACTCTCAGCAACGCCCAAGGTCTGTCGGTTACCGGTCACCAAGGCCTCACCTTCACCCTGAGCGACGGCACTAAAGTCACCGTTCCGGCTGGCAGCGCAACCGGCACTTCAACCATCCAGGCTCCAGATGATGTGTACGTGGGTGGTCAACCATCCATCGTTAACAAGCTGGAATCGGTCACTGGTGCGGATAACTTCGAGAAGCTGACTCTGGGCGATAACTCGGTTACCACTACCGTCACCGATGAACCTGGCACTGGTAGTCCAGGTGCTGGCAACGAGGGTGACAAGGTTGCCGTCACTATCGTTAGCAATGGCGATGTGAACGAGGCTCAGCAGCCGTCGTTCACCGTTAAAGTGAATCAGCCACTGGATCGTCCGCTGACTGTCACCCTGAGCAACGGCGACAAAGTCACCATCGCTGCAGGCCAGACCGAAGTTGAATACAAGGCTCCGGCTCAAGGCGAAGACGTCTTCAAAGACGCCGGCTCGCTGACTGTTGGCATCACCGATGCCAGCGTCGCTGGCAAGACCTTTGAGAACCTCGAGCTGGGTGGTTCGGCCACTGTCCAGATCGCCGATACCATCAGCGAAGTGGTAGCAACGCTGACTGCCGACAAGTCCACTGTGGCTGAAGGCGGCACCGTCACCTACACCGTCACCCTGAGCAACGCTCAAGGCCTTTCTGTGACGGGCCACCAAGGCCTCACCTTCACCCTGAGCGACGGTACTAAAGTTACTGTGCCTGCTGGCAGCGCCACTGGCACTGCGACCATCCAAGCTCCAGATGATGTGTACGTGGGTGGTCAACCATCCATCGTCAACAAACTGGAATCGGTCACCGGTGCGGATAACTTCGAGAAGTTGACCCTCGGCGACAACTCGATCACCACTACTGTTACCGATGAGCCAGGCACGGGTACTCCAGGTGCTGGCAACGAAGGTGACAAGGTTTCCGTCACCATTGTTAGCAATGGCGATGTGAATGAGGCTCAGCAGCCAAGCTTCACCGTGAAAGTCAGCCAAGTGCTGGATCGTCCGCTGACTGTCACCCTGAGCAATGGCGATAAAGTCACCATCGCTGCGGGCCAGACCGAAGTTGAATACAAGGCTCCGGCTCAAGGTGAAGACGTCTTCAAAGACGCCGGCTCGCTGACTGTCGGTATCACCGACGCCAGTGTTGCTGGCAAAACGTTCGAGAACCTGGAACTCGGCGGCAGCGCTACCGTACAAATCGCCGACACGATCAGCGAAGTAGTCGCGACTCTTACCGCTGACAAGACCACAGTCGCTGAGGGCGGCCAAGTCACTTACACCGTTACACTGAGCAACGCCCAAGGTCTGTCGGTTTCCGGCCATCAGGGCCTGACCTTCACCCTGAGCGACGGTACTAAAGTTACTGTGCCTGCTGGCAGCGCCACTGGCACCGCGACCATCACTGCCAACGACGACGTCTACGTGGGTGGCCAACCATCCATCGTTAACAAGCTGGAGTCGGTCACCGGTGCGGATAACTTCGAGAAGTTGACCCTCGGCGACAACTCGATCACCACTACTGTCACCGATGAACCAGGCACCGGTACTCCAGGTGCTGGCAACGAGGGCGACAAGGTTTCCGTCACCATCGTTAGCAATGGCGATGTGAACGAAGCTCAGCAGCCAAGCTTCACCGTAAAAGTCAGCCAAGTGCTGGATCGTCCGCTGACTGTCACCCTGAGCAACGGCGACAAAGTCACCATCGCTGCAGGCCAGACCGAAGTTGAATACAAGGCTCCGGCTCAGGGCGAGGACGTCTTCAAAGACGCAGGCTCGCTGACTGTTGGTATCACCGATGCGAGCGTTGCTGGCAAAACCTTCGAGAACTTGGAACTCGGCGGCAGCGCTACCGTACAAATCGCTGACACGATCAGCGAAGTGGTAGCAACGCTGACTGCCGACAAGTCCACTGTCGCTGAGGGCGGCCAAGTCACCTACACCGTTACCCTGAGCAATGCTCAAGGTCTGTCGGTGACTGGTCACCAGGGTCTGGTGTTCACCCTGAGCGACGGCACTAAAGTCAACGTCGCCGCTGGCAGCTCGACTGGCACCGCTGTTATCACTGCCAAAGACGACGTCTACGTTGGCGGCCAGGCTCCGATCGTCAACAAGATCGAATCCGTCACTGGTGGCGATAACTTCGAAAAACTGACGCTGGGTCAGGGCGAAGTTAGGACTGAAGTTACCGATGAGCCAGGTACCGGTACTCCAGGTGCTGGTAACGAAGGCGATAAGGTATCGGTCACCATCGTCAGCAATGGCGACGTGAACGAAGCTCAGCAGCCAAGCTTCACCGTGAAAGTCAGCCAAGTGCTTGATCGTCCGCTCACCGTCACCCTGAGCAATGGCGATAAAGTCACCATCGCTGCAGGCCAGACTGAAGTTGAATACAAGGCTCCAGCTCAGGGCGAGGACGTTTTCAAAGACGCGGGTTCGCTCACCGTCGGCATCACCGATGTCAGTGTTGCTGGCAAGACCTTCGAGAATCTTGAGCTGGGTGGTTCGGCAACTGTTCAGATTGCTGACACCATCAGCGAAGTGGTTGCGACCCTCACCGCAGACAAATCCACTGTCGCTGAAGGTGGCCAAGTCACCTACACCGTAACCCTGAGCAACGCTCAAGGCCTGTCGGTCGCTGGTCACCAGGGCCTCACCTTCACCCTGAGCGACGGTACTAAAGTTACTGTGCCTGCTGGCAGCGCCACCGGCACGGCGACCATCACTGCCAACGACGACGTCTATGTCGGCGGCCAAGCGCCGATCGTCAACAAGATCGAGTCCGTCACTGGCGGCGATAACTTCGAAAAACTGACGCTGGGTCAGGGCGAAGTTAGAACCGAAGTTACTGATGAGCCAGGTACCGGTACTCCAGGTGCTGGCAACGAAGGCGACAAGGTTTCCGTCACCATCGTTAGCAATGGCGACGTGAATGAGGCTCAACAGCCGTCGTTCACCGTTAAAGTGAATCAGCCACTGGATCGTCCGCTGACTGTCACCCTGAGCAATGGCGACAAAGTCACCATCGCTGCAGGCCAGACCGAAGTTGAGTACAAGGCTCCAGCTCAAGGCGAGGACGTCTTCAAAGATGCGGGTTCTCTGACTGTCGGCATTACCGATGCCAGCGTTGCTGGCAAGACCTTCGAGAACTTGGAACTCGGCGGCAGCGCTACCGTACAAATCGCTGACACGATCAGCGAAGTGGTCGCGACTCTTACGGCTGACAAATCCACCGTCGCTGAAGGCGGTCAAGTCACCTACACCGTAACCCTGAGCAACGCTCAAGGCCTGTCGGTTACCGGCCACCAAGGCCTCACCTTCACCCTGAGCGACGGCACCAAAGTAACCGTCCCGGCTGGCAGCGCCACGGGCACTTCCACCATCCAGGCTCCAGATGATGTGTACGTGGGTGGTCAGCCATCCATCGTCAACAAACTGGAATCGGTGACCGGTGCGGATAACTTCGAGAAGCTGACTCTCGGCGATAACTCGGTCACCACTACTGTCACCGATGAACCTGGCACCGGTACTCCAGGTGCTGGCAACGAAGGTGACAAGGTTTCCGTCACCATCGTCAGCAATGGCGATGTGAATGAAGCTCAGCAGCCGTCGTTCACCGTCAAAGTGAATCAGGCGCTGGATCGTCCACTGACTGTCACCCTGAGCAACGGCGACAAGGTGACCATCGCGGCCGGTCAAACCCAGGTCGAGTACAAAGCTCCGGCTCAAGGCGAGGACGTCTTTAAAGATGCCGGTTCGCTGACTGTTGGCATCACCGATGCCAGCGTTGCAGGCAAAACCTTCGAGAACCTTGAGCTGGGTGGTTCGGCAACTGTCCAGATCGCCGATACCATCAGCGAAGTGGTTGCAACCCTCACCGCAGACAAATCCACTGTCGCTGAAGGTGGCCAAGTCACTTACACCGTAACCCTGACCAATGCTCAAGGCCTGTCGGTCACCGGCCACCAAGGCCTGGTGTTCACCTTGAGCGACGGCACCAAAGTCAACGTCGCCGCTGGTAGCTCGACTGGCACCGCGGTCATCACCGCCAAAGACGACGTCTACGTCGGCGGCCAAGCTCCGATCGTCAACAAGATCGAATCCGTCACTGGCGGCGACAACTTCGAGAAGCTGACCCTCGGCAGCAACTCCGTGACCACCACCGTCACCGACGAGCCAGGTTCGGGTACTCCAGGTTCGGGTAACCAAGGCGACAAAGTCTCGGTCACTATCGTCAGCAATGGCGACGTGAACGAGGCTCAGCAGCCGTCGTTCACCGTCAAAGTGAATCAGGCGCTGGATCGTCCTCTGACTGTCACTCTGAGCAACGGCGACAAGGTCACCATCGCTGCCGGCCAAACCCAGGTCGAGTACAAAGCTCCCGCTCAAGGCGAAGACGTCTTCAAGGATGCCGGTTCACTCACCGTCGGTATCAACAGCGCCACCGTCGAAGGCAAGACCTTCGAAAATCTGGAGCTGGGTGCACCTGCCACCGTACAAATCAGCGACACCATCAGCGAAGTCGTTGCCACACTGACTGCCGACAAGACGACCGTGGCTGAAGGCGGCACCGTTACCTACACCGTAACCCTGAGCAATGCTCAAGGTCTGTCGGTGACTGGTCACCAGGGTCTGGTCTTCACGTTGAGCGACGGCACCAAAGTTAACGTGGCTGCGGGCAGCTCGACTGGCACCGCGGTCATCACCGCCAAAGATGACGTCTATGTCGGCGGCCAAGCTCCGATCGTCAATAAGATCGAGTCTGTCTCTGGCGGCGACAACTTCGAAAAACTGACCCTCGGCAGCAACTCCGTGACCACCACGGTCACCGACGAGCCAGGTTCGGGTACTCCAGGTTCGGGTAACCAAGGCGACAAAGTCTCGGTCACTATCGTCAGCAATGGCGACGTGAACGAGGCTCAGCAGCCGTCGTTCACCGTCAAAGTGAATCAGGCGCTGGATCGTCCTCTGACTGTCACTCTGAGCAACGGCGACAAGGTCACCATCGCTGCCGGTCAAACCCAGGTCGAGTACAAAGCTCCCGCTCAAGGCGATGACGTCTTCAAGGATGCCGGTTCACTAACTGTTGGCATCACCGATGCCAGCGTTGCTGGCAAGACCTTTGAGAACCTCGAGCTCGGTGGTTCGGCAACCGTCCAGATCGCCGACACCATCAGCGAAGTGGTCGCGACCCTCACCGCTGATAAGTCCACTGTGGCTGAAGGCGGCCAAGTCACCTACACCGTCACCTTGAGCAACGCCCAAGGCCTGTCGGTGACTGGTCACCAGGGTCTGGTCTTCACGTTGAGCGACGGCACCAAAGTCAACGTCGCCGCTGGTAGCTCGACTGGCACCGCGGTCATCACCGCCAAAGACGACGTCTACGTCGGCGGCCAAGCTCCGATCGTCAACAAGATCGAATCCGTCACTGGCGGCGACAACTTCGAGAAGCTGACCCTCGGCAGCAACTCCGTGACCACAACCGTCACCGACGAGCCAGGTTCGGGTACTCCAGGTTCGGGTAACCAAGGCGACAAAGTCTCGGTCACTATCGTCAGCAATGGCGACGTGAACGAAGCACAGCAGCCGTCGTTCACTGTGAAGGTCAGCCAAGTGCTCGACCGTCCTCTGACCGTCACTCTGAGCAACGGCGACAAGGTGACCATCGCGGCCGGTCAAACCCAGGTCGAGTACAAAGCTCCCGCTCAAGGCGAAGACGTCTTCAAGGATGCCGGTTCACTCACCGTCGGTATCAACAGCGCCACCGTCGAAGGCAAGACCTTCGAAAACCTGGAGCTGGGTGCACCTGCCACCGTACAAATCAGCGACACCATCAGCGAAGTCGTTGCCACACTGACTGCCGACAAGACGACCGTGGCCGAAGGCGGCACCGTTACCTACACCGTCACCCTGAGCAATGCGCAGGGCCTGTCGGTCACAGGTCACCAAGGCCTGGTGTTCACCCTGAGCGACGGCACCAAGGTCAACATCGCTGCAGGTAGCGCCACCGGCACCGCGACCATCACTGCGAAAGACGACGTCTACGTCGGTGGTCAGGCGCCAATCGTCAACAAAATCACCGCCGTCTCTGGCGGCGACAACTTCGAGAAGCTGACTCTGGGCAGCAACTCCGTGACCACCACCGTTACCGACGAGCCAGGTTCGGGCACTACAGGCTCCGGCAACCAAGGCGACAAAGTCTCGGTCACCATCGTCAGCAATGGCGACGTGAACGAAGCCCAGCAGCCGTCGTTCACGGTGAAAGTCAGCCAGGTTCTGGATCGCCCATTGACGGTAACCCTGAGCACCGGCGACAAGGTGGTCATCGCTGCAGGCCAGACCCAGGTCGAGTACAAGGCCCCTGCTCAAGGCGAAGACGTCTTCAAAGATGCCGGCTCGCTCACCGTCGGCATTACCGATGCTAGCGTTACCGGCAAGACCTTCGAAAACCTGGAACTGGGTGGCAGCGCCACCGTGCAGATCAGCGACACCATCAGCGAAGTGGTTGCCACGCTGACTGCCGACAAATCGACTGTTGCCGAAGGCGGCACCGTTACCTACACCGTCACCCTGAGCAATGCTCAGGGCCTGTCGGTCACAGGTCACCAAGGCCTGGTGTTCACCCTGAGCGACGGCACCAAGGTCAACATCGCTGCAGGTAGCTCCACCGGCACCGCGACCATCACCGCGAAAGACGACGTCTACGTCGGTGGTCAGGCGCCAATCGTCAACAAAATCACCGCCGTCACTGGCGGCGACAACTTCGAGAAGCTGACTCTGGGCAGCAACTCCGTGACCACCACCGTCACCGACGAGCCAGGCTCGGGCACTACAGGCTCCGGCAACCAAGGCGACAAGGTCTCGGTCACCATCGTCAGCAATGGCGACGTGAACGAAGCCCAGCAGCCAAGCTTCACGGTGAAAGTGAGCCAGGTTCTGGATCGCGACCTGTCCGTCACCCTCAGCAACGGTGCCAAAGTCACCATCGCTGCCGGTCAGACCCAGGTCGAGTACAAAGCGCCAGCTCAAGGCGAAGACGTCTTCAAAGATGCCGGCTCGCTCACCGTCGGCGTCAACAGCGCCACCGTCGAAGGCAAGACCTTCGAAAACCTGGAGCTGGGTGCACCGGCCACCGTGCAGATCAGCGACACCATCAGTGAAGTGGTTGCTACGCTCACTGCGGACAAGACCACGGTCTATGAAGGCGGCACGGTCACCTACACCGTCACCCTGAGCAACGCTCAAGGCCTGTCGGTCACCGGCCACCAAGGCCTGGTCTTCACCCTGAGCGACGGCACCAAGGTCAACATCGCTGCGGGCAGCGCCAGCGGCACAGCGACCATCACCGCCAAGGACGACGTGTACGTCGGCGGGCAAGCGCCGATCGTCAACAAGCTCGAGTCCGTTGCCGGCGGCGACAACTTCGAGAAACTGACCCTGGGCGGCAACACCCTCACCACCACCGTGACCGACGAACCGAGCGGCCAGGGCGACCTGACCACGGTGAGCATCAGCGGCGACACGTCGGTGACCGAGGGCGATACCGCGCACTACACGCTCACCCTGACCAGTCCTTCGAAGACCGATGTCACCGTCACCCTGAGCTACAGCGGCACCGCCACCAACGGCCAGGACTACACCGGTGTGGTCACCGTGAAGATTCCGGCCGGCGCCAGCACGGCCAACTTCGACGTGAAAACCATCGACGACCAACTCGTCGAGGGCTCGGAGAACTTCACCGTCAAGATCACCGGCACCAGCGGGGGTGGTTTCGAGAACCTGCAGGTCGACGCGAACAAGGGCAGCGTGACCACCACCATCATCGACAACGACCACATGCCCGAGTCGCCCGGCGGCGCCGTCACCGGCACCGAGGACACCGACTACGTGTTCAAGTGGGGCGACTTCAACGTCACCGATGCCGATGGCAACACCGGACTGGCCGTGGTCATCAGCAAACTGCCGGACCTGGGCAGCCTCAAGTTCTTCAACGGCAGCGCCTGGGTCAACGTGTCGCTGAACCAGACGGTCAGCCAGGCCGACATCACCGCCGGCAAGCTCAAGTTCGTGCCGCTGGCGAACCAGTCCGGCGTGGACGGCTACGGCGGTAACGGCGTGGGCAACCAGCAGGCCGACTACGCACAGATCAAGTACAAGCCGAACGACGGCACCAATACCGGCAGCGAAGTGACCATGAAGGTGGACATCACGCCGGTCGCCGACCGCCCTGACCTGTCGATCGGCAACAATAACGTCGCGTCGATCGGCCTGACCAAAGAAAGCTGGAACAGCCTCAATGGCCTGGGCACCAACGGCAACGGCATCACGGGCGACCAGTTGAAGAACGTGTTCGCCAACTCCGGCAGCGCCAACAAGAGCGAGCAGGTCACCACGGTCGATACGGTCGCCACGATCAGCCCAGGCACTGGCTCGAAAACGTCTGGCCTGATCTACATGGAAGCCGGCAAGACCTACTCCTTCAGCGGCACGGCGGACGACAGCCTGCAGATCGTCGTCGGCGGCAAAAACGTAGCCAGTGGCACCTGGGGCAACGCCAGCGGCGCCATCAGCGGCAGCTTCACGCCGACCACCAACGGCTACTACACCCTGGAGATCTACAGTGCCAACCAGGCGGGCCCGGGTAGCCTGGACGTCAACATCAAGGTCGGCAACGGCCCGGTGACGGACCTGAGCGCCTCGAACATCCCGCTGTACCCGAACCTCGGTTCGATGACCGGCGCAGGCCTGACCGTCTCCGACCTGCACGGCAGCAACGGCCAGGGTTACTACGACGGCTACAAGCTCAACGAAGGCCGTGAAAACGGCGCGCCGGTCAAACTGGTGGGCATCAGCACCAACCTGACCGACACCGACGGCTCGGAAACCCTCAGCGTCAAGCTCAGCGGCATTCCAGCAGGCTCGGTGGTCAGCGACAACGCTGGCCACAGCTTCACCGTGGGCAGCAGTGCCGTGGACGTCACCGGCTGGAACCTCAACAGCCTGGCGATCAAGCCACCGGCCTACTACAACGGCCAGTTCGACGTGAAGGTCAGTTCGATCTCCAGCGAGAGCGTAGGCGGCAGCACCGCGACCAATGAAGGCACCTTCAAGGTCACGGTGTACCCGCAGTCCTACAGCACCAGCAACCTGACCGCCAATGCCGATAACTTCACAGGCACCGACGGTAACGACATCATCGTTGCCGACGTCGGCGGCCTGCACGTGGTGCCGGGCAAGGACTACAACATCGCCTTCATCGTCGACACCTCTGGCAGCATGGGCGCCTCGGGCGTGGATGCGGCTAAGAAATCGCTGGAGTCGGTGTTCAAGACCCTCGCGGCCAGCGTCAAGGGTGCACAGTCCGGTAGCGTCAACATCCTGCTCGTGGACTTCGCCACCCAGGTCAAGTCGTCGGTTTCCGTCACCTTGAACGATGCCGGTCTGCAAAAGCTGCAAAGCCAGCTGAGCACCCTCAGCGCGGGCGGCGGTACCAACTACGAAGATGCCTTCAAGACCACGGCGAACTGGTTCCAGAGCCTGAAGAATGCCGGTAGCACCGGCAGCAACCAGACCTACTTCATCACCGACGGTCAGCCGACGTACTACCAGTCCAACGAGCAGACCAACCCGAACCTGGGCTACGCCGGCTCGACCCTGGACGGCTACCTGTCTTCGATCAACTACAAGATCGGCGACGTGATCTCCCGTGGCATGATCGACAGCAGCACGCGGGCCGACATCGACTCCAAGGGCTTCCTGTCCGTGCAGTACAAGTCCGGGTCGAGCTGGTACAACTACGGCTCGGGCTATATCCATGCCCAAGGCGATGGCACCTATGAGGTCTCGTCGCTTTCAGGCACCGGCTATAGCACCGACTCGGCGACCCTGGCCAACTCCAAGGACACCTTCAAGCTGCTGTCGAACCTGTCCAACGTCGAAGCCATCGGTCTGAACAACGACGTCAATGCCAGCGACCTGAAGCCGTACGATTCCGATGGCGTGCCGCAGACCAACATCGACCCGAGCAAGCTGGCCGAGGCCATCCTCGGTCACACCGAGGTGATGAACCCTGGCGCCGACACCGTCAACGGCGGCGACGGCAACGACATCATCTTCGGTGATCTGGTGACCTTCGATTCGGTGCCCGGCACCGGCGTCGAGGCGATCCAGGGCTATGTCGCCAACAAGTTGGGCGTTGAGGTGGGCGACGTGGATGCCCGGATGATGCATCAGTACGTCACCGAGCATTACACCGAGTTCGATATCTCGCGCAGCAACGACGGCAACGACACCCTGATCGGTGGCGACGGTGACGATATCCTCTTCGGCCAGGGCGGTGACGACTACCTCGACGGCGGGCGCGGCAACGACATCCTGCTCGGCGGCACCGGCAACGACACGCTGATCGGTGGTGAAGGCAACGACCTGCTGATCGGCGGTGCCGGCAACGACATCCTCATCGGCGGCAAGGGCGACGATATCCTCATCGGCGGGAGCGGCGCAGATACCTTCGTGTGGAAGGCCGGCGATTTCGGCAACGATGTGATCAAGGACTTCAACCAGCAGGAAGGCGACCGCCTCGATCTGCGCGATCTGCTGCAGGGCGAGAAGGCCAGCACCATCGACAACTTCCTGAAGATCACCACCGTCAATGGCGAGTCGACCCTGCAGGTCAGTTCCGAAGGCAAGCTCAATGCCAGCGGCGGCGTGGCCAACGCCGACGTCAGCATCAAGCTGCAAGGCGTGGACTGGTCACACTCGTCGATCAACTCGTTGATCGCCGGTGCGGACCCGATCATCAAGATCGACAACGCCAACAGCTGATGCGTGAACTCCAGGCGGCTTCAACCGCCGCCTGGGGGCCGCGCTTTCCTGTCATCGCCGCGCGGGGCATACTCGCAGGTCGGCCGCTGCAAGGCCGCTGAACTTTGCCTATGCTCCTGACAACCAAAAGGAATCATCGTGACGAGGGTCGATGCCATGTTCTACGTGCAACGCGACGCCGACGGCCAGCTGCTGCGGGTAGAAGCTACCCCGTTTGACGAGTACACCGAGTCGCTGCCGGCCGACCATGCCGATATCCAGGAGTGGTTCGCCGACGATGTCGTGGAAACCAGTCTCAAGCAGCTCAAGCAGAGCGACCTGGACATGATTCGTGTGCTCGAGGACTTGATCGAGGTGCTGACCGCCAAGGGCGTGTTCAGCATCACCGACCTGCCGCCGGGCGCCCAGGCCAAGTTGCTCAGCCGGGCCTCCGCGCGCAAGGCGCTGGGCAGCCTCAACAACCTGATCGAGGAAGAGGAAGAAGGCGGGCTGATCTGAACCAGGCCGCACCTTGAGCGGATGCGGCCCGGGCCTGTATCACTTCCAGGGCGCAGGCTCACCCACCCATTGTCCCTGGATCCCCTGCACACCCATCTCGCGCAGTACCTGCAACTCGCCCTCGGTCTCGACCCGTTCGGCGATCAGCGGCAGGTCGATGCTGTGCGCCGCACCTTGGATCGCTTCGATGAACAGCCGCTTGTGCCGCTCTTGATCGATGCTGCGGATGTAACCGCCATCGATCTTGAGATAGGCCAGACCCAAGTGCGCCAGGTTGCCGATCATGCTGAAGCGCCCGCCGAAACGCTGGAGCGCCAGGCCGTAGCCCAGTTCGTGCAGGCGGCGGTTGAGCTTCTCCAACTGCGCCTGCTCCGGCAACTGTTCCTCGCCGATCTCGAAGGTCAGCCGACGTCCTAGCGCCGCATGCTGTGCCAGCAGTTCATACACTCGCTGCAGCGCCTTGGGATCGGCCAGCGTCGCGGCGGACAGGTTCAGCGCCAGCGACTCACCATGGCTCTGCAAGTGCCGAAGCACCTTCTCCAGCACCAGCAGGTCAAGCCGCGGCATCCAGCCGAAGCGTTCGAGCCAGGGCAGGAAGCGTCCGGCCGCCAATGCCTCGCCCTGCTCGTCGTGCAGACGGGAAATCACCTTGTAGTGCAGAATCCGCTCCGGCGTTTGGCAGTCCACGACCGGCTGGAAGAACAGCTCGAACTGGCCGTTGGTCAGGGCCTGATCCAGACGCGTGTGCCAGGCGTGATGGCTGTCGGCAGCTTGCGCGGCAGCGCCTTGCTCCAGGCAGACCCAGCCCGGCTCTGGCTGGCTCTCGGCACGCGCCAGCGCCTCGTCGGCGAGCTTGAGCAGCGCCTGCGGCGCATCCCCTGGACTGTAGGGCGCAAGGCCGATGCAGGCCACCGGATCGACATCACTGGCGCCGGTCACATGCAGGCTCTGCAGGGTCGCCTCCAGAGCCTGGGCCAGTTGAATGGCCTCCTCGTGCACCATGCCTGGCGCCAGCACGGCGAATTCACCGCCACGGCTGCGGGTGATCAGGTCCTTGGTTTCCGGGAAGCTGGCACAGGTGCGCCGCAACTGCTCACCGACGGCTTGCAACAGCTGGTCGGTGCGTTGGCCACCCAGACGCGCGTTGAGGCCGGCCAAGTCCTGCACCCGCAGCAACAGCAGGTAACCCGCGCGCGCCTCTTCCAGATTGCTGACCCGAGCATTGAGCTGCATTTCGAAATAGCGGCGGTTGGCAAGGCCGGTGAGGCTGTCCTGGTACGACTCGACCCGCAGCTTTTCGCTGCGCTCGGCCTGTTCGGTGAACAGCGTCTGCAGCTTCTCGACCATCTGGTTCATGGCCTGCACCACCCGACGAAACTCAGGCGTGCGTGGCAATTCCGGCAAGCTGAGGAACTCGCGCCGGGCAATGGCGTGGGACTGCGCCACCAGGTAATCCAACGGGCGCAGTTGACGACGCAGCAACAGCGCGCCGAGGATTGCACTCACCACGCCACACAGCAGCAGCAGGCCTAAGCTGCCCAAAGCGCTTTGCCACAATTTGGCCAGGGCGAACATCGGGTGGCTGATCACCTCGACCCGTGCCGCCTGCTGCCAGCCACGGCTGACGATGGCATCGCCCCCGGCAGGCTCCAGGCCGATCAGGCCGATGAACCAGGCCGGCACACCGTTGCTGTCGGGCTCGGCATGGCGCTCGACCAGCACCGCGTTGGAATCCAGGTCGACGACCTTGATGCTCGAGTAATAGCCGCTGTCGAAGATCGAGCTGACCATCAGCTCGACCATGGCCGGATCGTCGATATTGGGGGTCAATGACAGGGCCAGCGCGGTCGCGGCATCCTGAGCGTGGGAGCGCAACTGGTTGACGTACTGGGTGCGCGAACTTTCCAGGCTGACCATGAAGCTGCCGCTGAAGGCGATCGTCAGGAGCAGGCATATGGCAAGCAGCAATTGTTTGAACAGTGACATCTGTGCTCCTCAATAGACCGGTTCGGCCGGGAACCCTTCGGCCTGCATTTTCTTCAGCACGTCCTGCCAGCGAGACAGGCGCTTGGTGTCGCCGACTTTCTTGTTGCCGGCGGCGCCGGTTATCCACAGGCCCTCGCCGTTGAAGGCATACACCGGCAGCAGGTCGGTGCGCTGGCTGGCCGGCTTGATCGAGTCCATCAAGCTGTCCAGCACCAGCGGCTGAGCCTGGGGACTGGCGTAGTAGGTCAGAACCATGTGCGCGCGGTTCAGCCGCAGCGCCTTGACGTAGGTGATTCGCAGCTTGTCGGCCGGGATGCCCATGCGCCGCAGACTGAAGTATTTGGCGATGGCGTAGTCTTCGCAATCGCCCGCGCCCTTGATCAGCGACTGCACCGGGGTGGCCCAGTAGTCGACCTCATGCCACAGGTCGATGTCCTCCACGTAGCGCATCTGTTTGTTGAAGAACAGGTTCACCACCTGCAGCTTGTCCAGCTCGCTGCCCTGATTCTGGGTCGCCATCAAACGCTGCCAGGCATCGATGCGCCCCTGTCCGGCGCCGAGCGGCCCGTACAACTGCTCCGCGCGGCGGCTGATCTGGGCGAAATCCCAATCGGCGTGCAGGCCGCCCAGCAGCAGGCAGCCTACCAGCACGGCGAGGCCGAGGCGATGCACGAGCTGCTTGAGCACTTCAGGTATCGCCACTGCGAACACCTTTCCAGAACAGACGAAAGCCGCGATGGTGCGGCTTACCCGTGTAAAAGACAATGGCACCTTACAATCACGGCGCTGGACGCCGATGCCCCGGCATTTGCCAACTGCCGATCAGGAACGGGCCGACTTCCCTTGCCTGACGACTTCATTCACGATAGCTGCACTCCAGCACCGCAGCAGCCCATCGCCTCGGTTTGACAAGTGACCACTCTGATCACTAGGGTTATTGGATCCAATCATCGCTATTCATCAAGGCAGACTCCGCGTGGCCGAGAAAATCCGACTCCTAAGCTCCGTGCTGGGTAATGAGCAAGTACCCGCTCATCTTGCCCGCAGCGTTATCGAAGAGCGCCTGCGCAGTGCCATCCTCGATGGTCGCCTGCCGCCGGGCACCGCATTGCGTCAGGAAGAATTGGCAGGTCTGTTCGGGGTCAGCCGCATGCCGGTGCGCGAAGCGCTGCGCCAGTTGGAGGCGCAATCGCTGCTGAAGGTGGTGATGCACAAGGGCGCGGTGGTCGCTCCGCTGATCGGTGAAGACGCCGTCGATACCTACAACTTGCGCGTGCTTCTGGAGACCGAGGCGCTTCGGCAGTCCATTCCCAACCTGGACGCTGCCGATATCGCGCTTGCCCGCGGCTACATCGCTCAGTTGGAAGAAGAAACCCGGCACGCTGAAATCGGCCGCCTCAACCGCCTGTTCCACATGACGCTGTACAGCAAGGCCTCCAATCAAAAGCTGCTGCGCCTCATCGAGATCGAACTCAACGAGGAAGAGCGCTTCCTGCGTTTTCATCTCTCGGCCATGGGCCTGGGCAAGCTCACTCAGGATGACCACATCGCCCTGGTGGATGCGGCCAATGACAAGCTGGTGGAACAGGCCATCGAAGTG
The DNA here is from genome assembly GCF_047039205.1 of Pseudomonas sp. SC11. NCBI lineage: Bacteria > Pseudomonadati > Pseudomonadota > Gammaproteobacteria > Pseudomonadales > Pseudomonadaceae > Pseudomonas > Pseudomonas sp. SC11. The sequence goes on from NZ_CP178183.1 coordinate 5,341,969, forward strand.
CTGGAAAAACACCTGAACACCGCAGCGCAGACCATCAAACGCTACTTGAGCTCGCAAGCCGCCAAGTGAATTCTCAGCCGCGACGGCCGCAAGCCCTAACGGTCATCACGCCCGGCACACCTCGGGATGAAGGACAGACAGTGCACGTCCAGAACCTACCAGCCCCCGAAGCCAGCGGGTCATCCGCGCAAATCCGCCTCATCTGCCTGGCCTGCAGCCCGCAGCACCTGGAACGCTATCGAGCCTGGGCCTATGCCCTGAGCGACACCGTCGAGCTGATCGCGGTCGATGTCCAGCGCCACGCCGACTGCGCGCCAAGCGACCTCCAGCAGGGCCCTTCGCCCCTCGCCTGTACCCTGGCCGACCACCTGCACCCTTACCTCAACCAACCACATGCCATCTTTGGTCAGCGTCTGGGCGCGCACCTGGCCTTCGAGCTCACTCAACTGGCAGAGCGTGAGCACCCTGGGCAGACTCGTCATTTGTTTGTTTCGAGCTGTGACAGCCCGAGGGCTACCGAACCTCGGGCCAGCATCAGCGCCATCCAGGTGCCGATGACGGTTCTCTATCCCGCCGGCTCACTCTCTCAAATGCTCGGCTGGCACGCCTTCGTCCGGCGGGAACTGGAGCTCATCGAGTTACCAGACGCTTCGGCAGACCCTTCCCATGTGGATCAAAGGCTCGTGCGAATCTTCGACACGCACCTCGGTTTATTGAGCTTCTGAGCCCTGACACACGGCGTAATCGCCTCGCGTTGGCAGGATTTCCCCCAGTGTGCTGCCAAAGGCCGTGGCAGCGCGCGCCGTTTACCCCCACTCTAGTTGCGCCGTGACTGCTGATCGCCCTGTTCGGGGCCCGGTCGCAGGCCTTCCATACACCCGCAGAAGGAGTCTGATATCGGGGCAAGGGCCGCATGGCGATCAGCCGCCCCCGTAAAGCGAAACACTCCCGCAACGCCCTTTACCAGTGCTCCGAGTGAGGCATTCACTCAACTTTAATTTTCTGATCTTAGTTATCGGAAGGGGCACTGCTTAATTAAATAAAACTCTCAAAAAGTTTTATACGAGCTCCCATTCTTCAATATTCCCACTCCAAAAAATTATTTTAAAAAACATTTGCCGACAACTTTGAAGTTGTTCTAACTTTTCATCGCCGACCCCTGGAACTTGCCTGGCCTGCTGCAGGCCGCATGCTTCATGGTCCGCCGGCTATACCGAGACTGCTCAGCCATCGAACTTAGATCGAGGCACTCGTTCGCCCAGACTTTGTAATGGCTGTAACGGCACGGTAACTAAGCGCCTAATTTCCACGAGGAATAATTGTGATGAGCCCATTGAACAGCACCCTGTCCAACCATAAGAGCGCCCTCGCCCGGCACCCATTGTTTTCCGAGATCGATTCGCTCGAAACATTGCGACGGTTTATGGAAACCCATGTTTTCGCCGTGTGGGATTTCATGTCGCTGACCAAACGTCTGCAACAGGAACTGACCTGTGTCCGCCTGCCCTGGCTGCCGCCGTCGGATCCCGCCGCGGCACGGCTGATCAATGAGATCGTGCTCGGTGAAGAGTCCGATGACCGCCTGCAACATGGCCACTACAGTCATTTCGAGCTGTACCTCGACGCCATGCGCGAGGTCGGGGCCAGTACGCAGGCCATCGAACACTTCGTCAGCTTGCAGCAGCAAGGCGTGGACTACCTCACCGCGCTGCAACGTTCAGGCGCCAGCGAGGCGGCCAGGCGCTTCGTCAGCGATACCCTCGACGTGGCCTTGCACGCTCCAGCGCACCGCGTGGCCGCCGCGTTCCTGCATGGCCGCGAGAGCGTCATTCCCGCGATGTTCCAGCAGATCCTCGATGAATGGGGTATTGGTCAGGCCCAAGCGCCGACGTTCCGCTACTACCTGCAACGGCATATCGAGGTGGACTCCGAAGACCATGGTCCCGCGGCTGAGCAACTGCTGGCACGCCTGGTCGATGGCGACCCGCAGCGTCAGGAAGAGGTCTACGAGGCTGCCATCACTGCCGTGCAGAGTCGTACCGCGCTGTGGGACCGTCTGCGCGCTTCGTTGCAGGTGCCGGCCGGTGAGGTGCTGCCATGAATGCGCTGGACTACCGTTCTTTCGCCGAGGCCTGGGAAGAGCGCGCCACCATCCGCACGCGGCCGCGTCGCCGGGTCGAGGACGACCAGCGGTTGATCTATCCCCTCAGTCGCCAACCGCTGGTGCTCAGTGCCACCTTCCAGCAAGGCTGCCCGCAATTGCGCGACTTCGTGCTGGTGCAGAGCCTCTACAAGTTCATCAACGATGTAGTGATCTTCGAGACCGAGATCGTCGACCGCACCGCCCGGCGCATCGCCAAGGACCACTTCGCCGTGCGCTTCCCGTTCGCCTGCCGCTATGACGCGATGACCGTGGTGGTCGATGAGGACTATCACGCGCTGGTGGCCATGGACTTTCTGCAGCAGACCATCGCCCTTACCGGCATCGAGCCCATCGTCCTGCCTGGCGAGATCGAACTCAGCCGCGCCATACCCGCAGCGCTGGCCCAGGTACCGGCGTCCTTGCGCGATGCCTTGGAGCTGATCTGCGTCGGCATCGCCGAGAACACCCTCACCGATGACGTCGCAGCGTTTGCCCGCGACGACACGGTCAAGCCCTCGGTGAAAGGGTTGATGGCCGATCACCTGCTCGACGAAGGGCGTCATTCCAGCTTCTGGGCACGCCTGACCCGCATCTACTGGCAGGCCGCGCCTGAACACGAGCGCGAAGCCATCGCCCGCGTGCTGCCGGTGTTCCTCGGCCAGTACCTGACCAACGAGATCCAGCAGACGTTCGACTTCAGCCTGATCCAGGCCTTGCCCATCAGCGAAGACCTGCGTCAGGCGCTGCGCGAGGAAGTGCTCGGCCTGGCCTATCCGATCAATCACCAGCATCCGCTGCTGGGCAACATCCTGCGCTTTTTCCGCGGCAGCTCGATGCTCGAGTCGCCGTGTGTGCAGGACGCCCTGCGTGATTACCTGCCCTGAGGAGCTGCGCATGCGACGTCTCAACATCATTCTGGTCGGCATCAGCCCGGCGCTGCACGCACTGGCGCAGATGCTCGACGATCACGGCCATGCCTGCGTGCTGGCCGAAAGCCCGGCGGCGCTACGTCAGGCGCTGAGCGCAACGCACTCGCTGGCATTGGACGATGGCAGCCTGGCGCTGTCCTCCAGCGACTGGCAGTGCCTTGTCGATGCGCCTCTGCTGAGGCTGCGACTGGGCACCCATCACGCGGCTACGCTGCCCGCACTCGAGCTTCTGTGCTGGTATGGTAGCGCCACGGCGCAGCGTCTGATCGCACGGGTGGCGCTGGCGGCACCCGTTTCAGGCAATGGCCAGCAAGTGCGCGAAGAGGCTCTGCAGGTCATTACCGAGCAGGTCACCCTGCTGAGCACCCGACTGGCCCGCGATGCCTGTGCGCTTCGCGAGATGCCCACAGCGCTGGCTGGGCTGCATGAGCGCGAGCATGGACTGCAGTGGCTGGAGTCGCTGGCTTTCCATCACCCCTTCAACCGCACACAGCGCGCAGACCTGCTGGAGCAAGCTGAAGGCGACTTGATGCAGTACCTGGAGCAAGGCCTGCGCCAAGCGCCGCAGAGACCCGCTCTCAATAGCAGTGGCGAACGTATTGGCTATCGCGAACTGCACGGGCTAGCCGTCGCGGTGCAGCAGCCGCTGTTGCCGCTACTACCCGAACACGCTGACCAGCCTGCGGTAGTCGGTGTGTGCATGGCCAAGTCACCCGCCCTCTATGCAAGCCTGCTGGCCGTGCTGGGTTGCGGCGCTATCTATCTGCCACTGGACCCTGCAACCCCCGCTGATCGTCGCAGACGCATTCTCGAGGACGCCGGCGCGCAGGTGCTGCTGCACGATGGCACGGTGCAGACAGCCCTACCTTCGCTGGATGTAAGCCGATTGTCGTCGGCCCAGGGGGCGGACGTGCCTTCGCTGCAGCAACGTCCTGGTGAGCCAGACCGCGCGTGCGTGGCGATCTACACCTCCGGCACCACCGGGCAGCCCAAGGGGGTGTTGCTCAGCCAGCGCAACCTCATGCACTTCATCGCCTGGTATAGCGAGCATGTCGAACTGGATGCCGACAGTCGTGTGTTGCAGTTCTCCACCATCGGCTTCGACGCCTCGCTGCTGGATATCCTGCCCACATTCGCCTGCGGCGCGGAGTTGGTGATTCCGGACGAGGAGCACCGCCGTGATCCACAGCGGCTGGTCACACTTATCCACAGCCAAGCGGTCAGCCATGCGTTTCTGCCACCCGCGTTGTTGAGCATCCTGCCCAGTGACGCGCCTCTGGGTCTGCGGCACCTGGTGACGGGAGGCGATGTCTGCGAGCCGGAGGTGATCGCGCGCTACAGCCAGCAGTGCCAGATGCACAACATCTACGGACCGACCGAAACTACTGTGCTGGCGACCACCCGGGTGTTCGCTGTCGGTACGAGCAACCGAAACCTCGGCAAGCCGATCGCCAACACTCAGGTGCTGATCCTCGACCCGCATCTGCAACCGGTCGTCGAGCAGACGCCGGGCGAACTCTACCTTTGCGGGCCCGGAGTCGGCCTGGGTTATCTGAATAATCCGACACTCACCCAAGAACGGTTCGTCACCCTCGACCTGCCAGACGGCCGCGCTTTGCGCGCCTATCGCACAGGGGATATCGGCAAATGGACAGACCACGGTATCGAGCTGTGTGGGCGACTCGATAACCAAGTGAAGATCCGCGGCTTTCGCGTCGAGCCGGAAGAAATCGAACACTGTCTGCGTGCAAGCGGACTGTACAAGCAACTGGTGGTAGTGATCGACGAGCAGCGGCGGGTGCTGGCGTTCATGGCGCAGCCCGCTGCCCAGAATGCCCTGACAGCGCTGCGCCAACACGCCGAAGCGCATCTGCCGGATTATATGCGCCCAGTGTTCTATCAGGTGTTGGAGCGGATGCCGTTCACGGCCAACGGCAAGGTCGACCGCCAGGCCCTACGGGCGCGACCGCTGGCGTTGCCTCTCAGCGCACGGGTCGCCCCCAGTACCGCCACCGAGCAGCGCCTGCTGGTGCTGTGGAGCGAACTGCTGGAGCTGGCAGAGGCGGACATTTCCGTGGACGACAGCTTCTTCAACCTCGGCGGCCATTCCATTCTGCTCTCCCGGCTATTGCTGGAGGTGCGTCAGCTGTTTGGCTGCGGGGTTGCCATTAACCGCTTCATCGAGCAGCCGACGCTGCAACGGCTGGCGGCGCTGCTCGACGGTGAAGAGGGGGGAATCGACGCGGGCTTGGACCGTCTGGAACAGGACGCCAATCGGCCGCTGGATCTGCACGTGCTGCCCTTGGAGGCCATGGGCGATGTGCACAAGGTCATCGTCACCGGCGCCAACAGTTTCCTCGGCGTCCACTTGGTCGAGGCGCTGCTCGACTGGGGAGCTACCGAAGTGGCGTGCCTGGTGCGCAGCAGCGCTGAGCAGACGGCCAACGAACGCTTTGCCCAAGCCATGCGCGATAACCAGCTGGACTTCGACCTGACACGGGTGCGGGTGCTTGCCGCGGATCTGCGCCACCCGCGATTGGGGCTTGGCGAGGCGGATTACGATGACCTTGATCTGAACTTCGGTGCCTTGCTGCACAACGCAGCGCAGGTCAATCACGTGCTGGATTACCAATCACTGGCTGTGGATAACATCGAGCCGCTGTTCGAATGCCTGCGGCTGTGCGAAGGACGGCGCAAGAAGATCTTCAACTTCGTCTCGACACTGTCAGCCTGCAGCGCGGTGAGCGGTGATGGGCGTGTACTGGAACAAGACCCGGCCGTCACGCCGCCCATCTACCTGCGCAATGGTTACAACCTGAGCAAATGGGTGGGCGAGCGCATTCTGCATCGTGCTCGTGAGGCGGGCGTACGGGTGAATCTGTTCCGGCCTGGCAACATCACCTTCGACAGTCGTAATGGCGTCTGTCAGCCACACCGTAATCGCTTGATGCTGATGCTCAAGGGTTCACTGCAATTGGGTCAGGCCCCCCACCTGGAGATCGATTTCGACCTCATGCCGGTGGACTTCCTCAGCCGCTTCATCGCCTTTCACAGCAGCCGGTACCAGCCTGGGCACTGTGTCTTCAATCTGCACAACCCCGAGCCCCTGCGTTGGCAGGACTACCTGGCTGCGTTTCGGGAACAGGGCCACGCCTTCGATGTGGTCGATGTCGCGCAATGGCAGCGTCAGTTGGGACGGGTCGATCGCGACAACGCGCTGTTCGACGTGCTGGGCTTCTACCTCGAAGGTTTCGAGGAGGACATCGGCGATATCGCCGGTATCGAGCATGGCAATGCCCGAGAGGGCGTGCGACGCATGGGCGCGTGCTATCCGGTCAAGGACATAGCGCTGTTGCAACGCGGTTGCCGCTACCTCAGCGACATCGGTTTTCTCTGACTCTTCGCTTTATCACAACAGGAGCAATACGACATGCAAGCACTCAAGCCCGATACCCTGATTCGCAATCCACAAGGTTGCCTGGTGGTCTCCAGCGTGGACATTGCCGCACCGGCCTCCGCTGTGTGGAGCATGGTGGGCAACTTCGCTGGCTTTCCAGTGTTCATCCCGGCCCTCTCGCATATCGAGATGACCGGCAGCGGGGTGCGCTCGGTACGCAAGAAGCTGTTCAAGGACGGTAATGTAGTGATCGAGCAGTTGAACTCGCGGGATGACGAAGCGATGCACATGACGTGGAGCCTGATCTATACCAGCCTGAATATCGGCAATTTGTGGGCAGCCATGCAGGTCGAGCACATCGACGCCCAATCCAGCCGAGCGACTTGGACTATCCAGGCAGAACCTTGGGAAGGAGGACCGCAGGCGCTACCGGAATTCCAGGCTTTCTTGCAGGGCTTTGCCGATCAGGCGATGGGCAACGTACGTAATCTGCTGACCTGACCTGACAGATCCTCCAGAAAGACAAAACCCCTACCTGCTTGCGCAGATAGGGGTTTTGCGAAATGAATCTTGACGATGACCTACTCTCACATGGGGAAACCCCACACTACCATCGGCGATGCATCGTTTCACTGCTGAGTTCGGGATGGGATCAGGTGGTTCCAATGCTCTATGGTCGTCAAGAAATCCTGTGTGCAGGCCCGTCCCAAGGACGTGTCTGCGAATTTCTGTAGTCTCTACTTAAAGACAAAACCCCTACCTGCTCGCGCAGATAGGGGTTTTGCGAAATGAATCTTGACGATGACCTACTCTCACATGGGGAAACCCCACACTACCATCGGCGATGCATCGTTTCACTGCTGAGTTCGGGATGGGATCAGGTGGTTCCAATGCTCTATGGTCGTCAAGAAATTCGGTTGCCAGTGCGCCCTTACGGACACCCCAGCCTATTCGGATATGTGATTCTGTGGTTCGTCGCGAACTTTCGGTTCTCTCGTCTTCACCACCACAATTCGGCGCTCACGCTCAAATTGCTTGGGTGTTATATGGTCAAGCCTCACGGGCAATTAGTATGGGTTAGCTCAACGCCTCACAGCGCTTACACACCCCACCTATCAACGTCGTAGTCTTCGACGGCCCTTCAGGGGATTCTAGATCCCAGTGAGATCTCATCTTGAGGCAAGTTTCCCGCTTAGATGCTTTCAGCGGTTATCTCTTCCGAACATAGCTACCCGGCAATGCCACTGGCGTGACAACCGGAACACCAGAGGTTCGTCCACTCCGGTCCTCTCGTACTAGGAGCAGCCCCTCTCAAATCTCAAACGTCCACGGCAGATAGGGACCGAACTGTCTCACGACGTTCTAAACCCAGCTCGCGTACCACTTTAAATGGCGAACAGCCATACCCTTGGGACCGGCTTCAGCCCCAGGATGTGATGAGCCGACATCGAGGTGCCAAACACCGCCGTCGATATGAACTCTTGGGCGGTATCAGCCTGTTATCCCCGGAGTACCTTTTATCCGTTGAGCGATGGCCCTTCCATACAGAACCACCGGATCACTAAGACCTACTTTCGTACCTGCTCGACGTGTCTGTCTCGCAGTCAAGCGCGCTTTTGCCTTTATACTCTACGACCGATTTCCGACCGGTCTGAGCGCACCTTCGTACTCCTCCGTTACTCTTTGGGAGGAGACCGCCCCAGTCAAACTACCCACCATACACTGTCCTCGATCCGGATCACGGACCTGAGTTAGAACCTCAAGGTTGCCAGGGTGGTATTTCAAGGATGGCTCCATGAGAACTGGCGTCCCCACTTCAAAGCCTCCCACCTATCCTACACAAGCAAGCTCAAAGTCCAGTGCAAAGCTATAGTAAAGGTTCACGGGGTCTTTCCGTCTAGCCGCGGATACACTGCATCTTCACAGCGATTTCAATTTCACTGAGTCTCGGGTGGAGACAGCGCCGCCATCGTTACGCCATTCGTGCAGGTCGGAACTTACCCGACAAGGAATTTCGCTACCTTAGGACCGTTATAGTTACGGCCGCCGTTTACCGGGGCTTCGATCAAGAGCTTCGCTTGCGCTAACCCCATCAATTAACCTTCCGGCACCGGGCAGGCGTCACACCCTATACGTCCACTTTCGTGTTTGCAGAGTGCTGTGTTTTTAATAAACAGTCGCAGCGGCCTGGTATCTTCGACCGGCATGGGCTTACGGAGCAAGTCCTTCACCCTCGCCGGCGCACCTTCTCCCGAAGTTACGGTGCCATTTTGCCTAGTTCCTTCACCCGAGTTCTCTCAAGCGCCTTGGTATTCTCTACCTAACCACCTGTGTCGGTTTGGGGTACGGTTCCCAGTTATCTGAAGCTTAGGAGCTTTTCTTGGAAGCATGGCATCAACCACTTCGTCGCCTAAAGGCAACTCGTCATCAGCTCTCGGCCTTGAAATCCCGGATTTGCCTAAGATTTCAGCCTACCACCTTAAACCTGGACAACCAACGCCAGGCTGGCCTAGCCTTCTCCGTCCCTCCATCGCAATAACTGCAAGTACAGGAATATTAACCTGTTTTCCATCGACTACGCTTTTCAGCCTCGCCTTAGGGACCGACTAACCCTGCGTCGATTAACGTTGCGCAGGAAACCTTGGTCTTTCGGCGTGCGAGTTTTTCACTCGCATTGTCGTTACTCATGTCAGCATTCGCACTTCTGATACCTCCAGCAAGCTTCTCAACTCACCTTCACAGGCTTACAGAACGCTCCTCTACCGCATCACCAAAGGTGATACCCGTAGCTTCGGTGCATGGTTTGAGCCCCGTTACATCTTCCGCGCAGGCCGACTCGACTAGTGAGCTATTACGCTTTCTTTAAAGGATGGCTGCTTCTAAGCCAACCTCCTAGCTGTCTAAGCCTTCCCACATCGTTTCCCACTTAACCATGACTTTGGGACCTTAGCTGACGGTCTGGGTTGTTTCCCTTTTCACGACGGACGTTAGCACCCGCCGTGTGTCTCCCATGCTCGGCACTTGCTGGTATTCGGAGTTTGCATCGGTTTGGTAAGTCGGGATGACCCCCTAGCCGAAACAGTGCTCTACCCCCAGCAGTGATACATGAGGCGCTACCTAAATAGCTTTCGAGGAGAACCAGCTATCTCCGAGCTTGATTAGCCTTTCACTCCGATCCACAGGTCATCCGCTAACTTTTCAACGGTAGTCGGTTCGGTCCTCCAGTCAGTGTTACCTAACCTTCAACCTGCCCATGGATAGATCGCCCGGTTTCGGGTCTATACCCAGCGACTAAGCGCCCTATTAAGACTCGCTTTCGCTACGCCTCCCCTATTCGGTTAAGCTCGCCACTGAATATAAGTCGCTGACCCATTATACAAAAGGTACGCAGTCACCTAACAAAGTAGGCTCCCACTGCTTGTACGCATACGGTTTCAGGTTCTATTTCACTCCCCTCTCCGGGGTTCTTTTCGCCTTTCCCTCACGGTACTGGTTCACTATCGGTCAGTCAGTAGTATTTAGCCTTGGAGGATGGTCCCCCCATGTTCAGACAAAGTTTCTCGTGCTCCGTCCTACTCGATTTCATTGAAAAGAGATTTTCGTGTACGGGGCTATCACCCACTATGGCCGCACTTTCCAGAGCGTTCCACTAATCTCAAATCAACTTAAGGGCTGGTCCCCGTTCGCTCGCCACTACTAAGGGAATCTCGGTTGATTTCTATTCCTCAGGGTACTTAGATGTTTCAGTTCCCCTGGTTCGCCTCTTGCACCTATGGATTCAGTACAAGATACCTAGGTTATCCTAGGTGGGTTCCCCCATTCAGAGATCTCTGGATCACAGTCTGTTTGCCGACTCCCCAAAGCTTATCGCAGGCTACCACGTCTTTCATCGCCTCTGACTGCCAAGGCATCCACCGTATGCGCTTCTTCACTTGACCATATAACCCCAAGCAATCTGGTTATACTGTGAAGACGACATTCGCCGAAAATTCGCACGTCGCTCTTTCGAGCAGAACTCACAAATTTTACCTCAGCCTGATTTCCAGCAGTGAAACTGGTCATCAGTCTGTATCTATCACATATCCGAATTTTTAAAGAACGATCTGGCAAAAGCCAGAAATCAACATTCCAACGCGGCGTCAACGCGACGCGCGAATGCTCATTTCTGAGTTCTAACAGTGCTGTACAAAGGTGGTGGAGCCAAGCGGGATCGAACCGCTGACCTCCTGCGTGCAAGGCAGGCGCTCTCCCAGCTGAGCTATGGCCCCGTGTATCTGCTACATCTCGTAGGCCGCACCAAGTAATTGGTAGGTCTGGGCAGATTTGAACTGCCGACCTCACCCTTATCAGGGGTGCGCTCTAACCAACTGAGCTACAGACCTATAACAGGGTCGCGTTACAGCATCGTCTTTTCACAATGAATCAAGCAATTCGTGTGGGAGCTCATCAGCAGGCTGATGTCTTCGATTAAGGAGGTGATCCAGCCGCAGGTTCCCCTACGGCTACCTTGTTACGACTTCACCCCAGTCATGAATCACACCGTGGTAACCGTCCCCCCGAAGGTTAGACTAGCTACTTCTGGTGCAACCCACTCCCATGGTGTGACGGGCGGTGTGTACAAGGCCCGGGAACGTATTCACCGCGACATTCTGATTCGCGATTACTAGCGATTCCGACTTCACGCAGTCGAGTTGCAGACTGCGATCCGGACTACGATCGGTTTTGTGAGATTAGCTCCACCTCGCGGCTTGGCAACCCTCTGTACCGACCATTGTAGCACGTGTGTAGCCCAGGCCGTAAGGGCCATGATGACTTGACGTCATCCCCACCTTCCTCCGGTTTGTCACCGGCAGTCTCCTTAGAGTGCCCACCATGACGTGCTGGTAACTAAGGACAAGGGTTGCGCTCGTTACGGGACTTAACCCAACATCTCACGACACGAGCTGACGACAGCCATGCAGCACCTGTGTCAGAGTTCCCGAAGGCACCAATCCATCTCTGGAAAGTTCTCTGCATGTCAAGGCCTGGTAAGGTTCTTCGCGTTGCTTCGAATTAAACCACATGCTCCACCGCTTGTGCGGGCCCCCGTCAATTCATTTGAGTTTTAACCTTGCGGCCGTACTCCCCAGGCGGTCAACTTAATGCGTTAGCTGCGCCACTAAAATCTCAAGGATTCCAACGGCTAGTTGACATCGTTTACGGCGTGGACTACCAGGGTATCTAATCCTGTTTGCTCCCCACGCTTTCGCACCTCAGTGTCAGTATCAGTCCAGGTGGTCGCCTTCGCCACTGGTGTTCCTTCCTATATCTACGCATTTCACCGCTACACAGGAAATTCCACCACCCTCTACCGTACTCTAGCTTGCCAGTTTTGGATGCAGTTCCCAGGTTGAGCCCGGGGCTTTCACATCCAACTTAACAAACCACCTACGCGCGCTTTACGCCCAGTAATTCCGATTAACGCTTGCACCCTCTGTATTACCGCGGCTGCTGGCACAGAGTTAGCCGGTGCTTATTCTGTCGGTAACGTCAAAATTGCAGAGTATTAATCTACAACCCTTCCTCCCAACTTAAAGTGCTTTACAATCCGAAGACCTTCTTCACACACGCGGCATGGCTGGATCAGGCTTTCGCCCATTGTCCAATATTCCCCACTGCTGCCTCCCGTAGGAGTCTGGACCGTGTCTCAGTTCCAGTGTGACTGATCATCCTCTCAGACCAGTTACGGATCGTCGCCTTGGTGAGCCATTACCTCACCAACTAGCTAATCCGACCTAGGCTCATCTGATAGCGCAAGGCCCGAAGGTCCCCTGCTTTCTCCCGTAGGACGTATGCGGTATTAGCGTTCCTTTCGAAACGTTGTCCCCCACTACCAGGCAGATTCCTAGGCATTACTCACCCGTCCGCCGCTGAATCGAGAAGCAAGCTCCTCTCATCCGCTCGACTTGCATGTGTTAGGCCTGCCGCCAGCGTTCAATCTGAGCCATGATCAAACTCTTCAGTTCAATACTGCTTGGGTTTTTAAGAAACCCTAAACTTGGCTCAGCAATCTCAAATGACTATGTGATTTCTCGCATGGCCACTTGTGATGCTGATAATCTATGCGACGATCAGTCCGTACTCACAAGCACCCACACGAATTGCTTGATTCGATTTGTTAAAGAGCGTTTGGCTAAGAGCGTTTCGTCTCAACCGAGGCCGCGCATTCTACAGCAGCCTTACTTCGTGTCAAGCGTTTATTGTGAAGTTTTTTCCGAGAAACTCGTTTAGCTTCAAACACTTGACTCGCTGCGATCTCTCGTAGCGGGAGGCGAATCATACAGCACCAAACGATGCTGTCAACTGCCTTTTTCACCGCTTTCAACCCGAGGATCGAAGCCATTCGCACCGCGCCGAACTCGCTTAACTCGTTGATTCTCAAGGAGTTTCGCGTTCCGTTTGCTGCGGAAGTGGGGCGCATTATAAGGGGATCTGAACGGCGGTCAAGGCTTAATTTCAAATAAATTCAAATAGTTGAAACAAAGCGGGGCGGCCTTTCGGCCGCCCCGCTCATTTATAGAGAGGTCTACCACCCCACCTACACCACGCCGGCATCCCTCAATTCTTGCACGACACTCGCCTCCAGCCCCAGCACCTCTTCGAGTACCGCCTGAGTATGCTCACCCAGCAAGGGCGGCGCGTGACGGTACTCCACCGGTGTACGCGACAGCCGGATAGGACTCGCCACCTGCGGCACACTGCCCGCCAACGCATGCGGCACATCCAGCGCCAGCCCACGGGCCAGCACCTGCGGATCCTGGAACATCTGCGCCAGGTCGTTGATCGGTCCGCACGGCACACCCGCCTGCTCCAGAAGGCCAACCCATTGCGCCGTAGTCTTGAACACCGTCACCTGACGGATCAGTGGGATGAGCTCCGCCCGATGCGCTACCCGCAGCGTGTTCGTGGCAAACCGCGGGTCGTCCGCCCACTGGGGCTGACCCGCCACCTCAGCGAACTTGCGGAACTGCCCATCGTTCCCCACGGTAAGAATGAAATCGCCGTCTGCAGTGGGAAAGTCCTGGTAGGGAACGATGTTGGGGTGCGCGTTACCCAGCCGCTTCGGTGCAACGCCGGTGGTCAGGTAGTTCATCGCCTGATTCGCCAGACACGCCACTTGCACATCCAGCAACGCCATATCGATATGCTGGCCTTCGCCCGCCTGGTCGCGATGGGCAAGCGCAGCCATAATCGCAACCGTGGAATACAAGCCCGTCAGGATATCCGTCAGCGCCACCCCGACTTTTATCGGCCCCGCGCCTTCCTCGCCCTCAGGGCGCCCGGTCAGGCTCATCAACCCGCCCAGTCCCTGAATCATGAAATCGTAGCCCGCTCTTTTGGCATACGGACCGGTCTGACCAAAGCCCGTGATCGAACAATAGATAAGAGTGGGATTGACCGTCTTCAGGCTGTGATAATCCAGCCCATAGCTGGCCAGACCGCCCACCTTGAAGTTCTCGATGACGATATCGGACTTGGCCGCCAGCTCACGCACCAGGCGCTGACCCTCGGGCTGGGTGAAATCAATCGTGACCGAGCGCTTGTTGCGATTAGCGGACAGGTAATAAGCAGCTTCACTGGTACTCTCGCCCTGCGCATCCTTGAGGAAGGGCGGCCCCCAGGCGCGTGTATCGTCGCCACTGCCGGGACGCTCGACCTTGATCACATCCGCGCCCAAGTCGGCAAGAATCTGCCCACACCAAGGTCCGGCCAACACCCGAGACAGATCCAACACCCGCAGGTGAGAAAGCGCTCCCATGGCCTGCTCCTTCTATTAATAGAACGCCTGGATGCCAGTCTGGGCACGCCCGAGGATCAGCGCGTGAATGTCATGGGTACCTTCATAGGTGTTGACCACTTCGAGGTTGACCAGATGCCGGGCCACACCGAATTCGTCGGAAATGCCATTACCGCCAAGCATGTCGCGGGCCAGACGGGCGATTTCAAGCGCCTTGCCGCAGGAATTGCGCTTCATGATCGAGGTGATTTCCACCGCCGCCGTGCCCTCATCCTTCATCCGCCCCAGACGCAGACAGCCTTGCAGGCCCAGGGTGATTTCAGTCTGCATGTCGGCGAGCTTCTTCTGGATCAACTGATTGGCCGCCAGCGGGCGGCCGAACTGCTGGCGATCGAGCGTGTACTGGCGCGCGGTGTGCCAGCAGGCTTCCGCCGCGCCCAGTGCTCCCCACGAGATGCCGTATCGCGCTGAATTCAGACATGTAAACGGCCCCTTGAGACCACGCACTTCAGGGAAGATGTTCTCCTCCGGCACAAACACACTGTCCATGACGATCTCGCCAGTGATCGAAGCACGCAGGCCCACCTTGCCGTGAATGGCCGGCGCGCTCAGGCCTTTCCAGCCTTTTTCCAGAATGAAGCCACGAATATCACCGGCATCATCCTTGGCCCAAACCACGAATACGTCGGCAATGGGGCTGTTGGTGATCCACATCTTGCTGCCAGTCAGGCTGTAGCCACCCTCGACCTTGCGTGCCCGAGTGATCATCGCCCCAGGATCGGAACCATGGTTGGGCTCGGTCAGACCGAAGCAACCGATCCATTCGCCGCTGGCCAGCTTCGGCAGATATTTCTGCTTCTGCGCCTCGCTGCCAAAGGTATCGATGGGCACCATCACCAAGGAAGACTGCACGCTCATCATCGAGCGGTAACCGGAGTCGATGCGCTCCACCTCGCGAGCGATCAATCCGTAGCACACGTAGTTCAGGCCACTGCCGCCATACTCCACCGGGATGGTTGCGCCCAGCAGACCGACCTCGCCCATCTCGCGGAAAATCGCTGCATCGGTACGCTCATGACGAAAGGCCTCGACCACACGCGGCGCCAGCTTGTCCTGGGCGAACTGATAGGCGCTGTCGCGCACCATGCGTTCTTCTTCGGTGAGCTGCTGATCCAGCAGCAGCGGATCGATCCAGTTGAAGCTTGCTTTACCGGCCATGTGATGAGTCCTCTGCAGATGTCCGATGAATAGGGCTGGCGTTGATCCTAGGTCCGAATCGGCAGCACGACAAACGAGGATTGCGCACCTACCTGTGTTGTTTTCTCACTCCAAGAG
Organism: Pseudomonas sp. SC11; assembly: GCF_047039205.1. Taxonomy (NCBI): domain Bacteria; kingdom Pseudomonadati; phylum Pseudomonadota; class Gammaproteobacteria; order Pseudomonadales; family Pseudomonadaceae; genus Pseudomonas; species Pseudomonas sp. SC11. The sequence continues at coordinate 5,357,550 of NZ_CP178183.1, forward strand.
AGGACAGAATCGCCTGAGTGACCCTTGATGAGTGAGATTGACGTACATGCGCCGGAAGATCCCTAGCACCGCCGCGTTGGTCTGCTTCGAAGCTGCAGCCCGCCACGAGAGCTTCACCAAGGCCGCACAGGAGCTGGCACTGACCCAGGGCGCCGTGTGCCGACAGATCGCCAGCCTGGAAAGCTTTCTCAACGTAGAGCTGTTTCGACGCTCGCAACGCGGAGTCAAGCTGAGCGAAGCCGGCCTTTCCTATAGCCGCCAGGTGGCAGCGCAGCTCGATGCGGTGGAGCGCGACACACTGTCGGTGATGCGCCAGCAAGGCGCCAGTGTCATCGAACTGGCCGTGGTGCCTACCTTCGGCACTCAATGGCTGCTGCCCCGACTCAAGGATTTCCAGCAGCGTCATCCGCAGGTGACGGTCAACCTGACCAACCGTACTCGGCCCTTCCTGTTCGCCGACACACCTTTTGATGCGGCCATCTACTTCGGCGATGCCGACTGGTCTGGCACCCAATCGCACCGGTTGATGGGCGAGAACCCGGTGCCGGTGTGCTGTCCGCACTGGCTCGAAAAGCAGGACTGCATCGAGCCGGGAGAAATCGCACAGCTACCCTTGCTGCAGCAGACCACTCGCCCCTACGCGTGGCGACAGTGGTTCACCAGCCTCGGCATGACTGTGGAGCGGGACATGACCGGGCCGCGCTATGAACTGTTCTCAATGTTGGCCCAGGCGGCCATGCACCAGATGGGCATCGCCTTGATTCCCCCTTTCCTCATCCAACGCGAGCTGGAGGAAGGACGCCTGGTGGTCGCAAACAGGCATGTGCTGACCAGCGACAAGGCCTACCATCTGATGATTCCAGAGCGCAAGATCGAGTCGGCATCGCTTCGTGCTTTCCGCGATTGGTTGATAGGTCAAGCGCACGCCTACACCCGTCTCATGTAGCCCGCCTGTGCTGTAGTTCCTAGTCAAATAAACCTACAGATGTATGGATATGTCGCCTATCCATAAACAATCTTATGACTTCGACGAAATCTCTGAACGCCCCGCACAGCGTGAGCTAGAGGTGACATTTACGACATTCACCAATCTGTGAGCGAAACACAGGAAAAAATCTCGTTTTCCTCATCTATGATGCGAATGTCCCATTCTAGACGCGTCGAAGCCCATGCATTGCGACACATGGTCACAGTGTGACTTGTAGTTTTAACTTCGTTTCGCTCCAGAACTGGTTGATGCCGTTTCGGTTCCTCTGCAAAATGCCTCGCCCGCCCCGGAACCGGCGGTATGCATGCTCAACGACCGCTCCAGCCGCACCACCCGAAGTGGGCTGGAAATCAACAATGACAAAGGTCACCGCAGGAGAAAAAGTCGTGCACATTGGTGTTCCTCTCGAGACGCAGACGGGTGAGACGAGGGTCGCTGCGACCCCGGAAACCATCAAGAAACTGGTTGGCCAAGGCCATCGGATCACCGTCGAACGTGGGGCCGGGCTCAAGGCCAGCATTCCGGATACGGCCTATGAAGCCGCAGGCGCGACCCTGGGCGAGGCCGCCGACGCACTGGGCGCACAGTTGGTGCTGAAGGTGGTGGCCCCCAACGACCAAGAATTAGGCCAGATCAACCCTGGTAGCGTTCTGGCGGGCATGCTCAACCCCTTCAACAATGATTTGATCGCCAAGATGGCCGATCGCGGCATCACGGCCTTTGCCCTAGAAGCGGCACCCCGCACGTCGCGGGCCCAGAGCCTGGACGTGCTGTCGTCACAAGCCAACATCGCCGGCTACAAGGCCGTACTGCTTGCCGCTCACCACTACCCGCGCTTCATGCCCATGCTGATGACCGCCGCCGGTACGGTGAAGGCTGCCCGTGTACTGATCCTGGGCGCCGGTGTCGCCGGGCTACAGGCCATCGCAACAGCCAAGCGCCTAGGTGCGGTGATCGAAGCCTCGGACGTACGTCCGGCAGTCAAGGAGCAGATCGAGTCGCTGGGTGCGAAATTCATCGACGTCCCCTACGAGACCGATGAAGAACGCGAGTGCGCCGAAGGCGTCGGTGGCTATGCCCGCCCCATGCCGGCCAGTTGGATGCAGCGTCAGGCACAGGCGGTCCACGAACGCGCCAAGCAGGCCGACATCATCATCACCACGGCACTGATCCCAGGACGCAAGGCACCGACGCTGCTGAGCGCAGAAACCGTTGCGCAGATGAAGCCTGGCTCGGTGGTCATCGACCTGGCCGCAGCCCAAGGTGGCAACTGCCCCCTCACCGTAGCCGACCAGGTGGTGATGGCGCATGGCGTGACCCTCGTAGGTCCGACCAACCTTCCCGCACAGCTGGCGGCCGACGCCTCGGCGCTGTACGCACGCAACCTGCTGGATTTCATGAAGCTGCTGTTCGACAAGGACGGCGCTCTGGCGATCAACCTCGAAGACGACATCGTCGCCGCGTGCCTGATGTGCCGCGACGGCCAGATCGTGCGCAAGAACGGCTGAGGAATACGACTATGGAAGACATGCTGATTTCCCACGGCATCTACAACCTGATCATCTTCGTGCTGGCGATCTATGTCGGCTATCACGTGGTCTGGAATGTCACTCCCGCGCTGCACACGCCACTGATGGCCGTGACCAACGCCATTTCCGCGATCGTCATCGTCGGCGCCATGCTCGCAGCCGCCCTGACCGTGACGCCAGCCGGCAAAGTGATGGGCACCCTGGCCGTGGCTTTGGCTGCGGTCAATGTGTTCGGCGGCTTCCTGGTCACTCGCCGCATGCTGGAAATGTTCAAGAAGAAAACCAAGAACGCGGGGCAGAAGCAACCATGAGCATGAATCTGGTCACCCTCCTTTATCTGGTCGCTTCGATCTGTTTCATCCAGGCGCTCAAAGGCCTGTCGCACCCGACCACGTCGCGACGCGGCAACCTGTTCGGCATGATCGGCATGGCGATCGCCACGCTGACCACCATCGGCCTGATCTACAAGCTGGCCGCGCTCTCGGTGGGCAACGGCGGCGCCACGGCAGGCATCGGCTACGTGCTCGTTGGTCTGCTGATTGGCGGCAGCGCGGGCGCGATCATGGCCAAGCGCGTGGAAATGACCAAGATGCCCGAACTGGTCGCCTTCATGCACAGCATGATCGGCCTGGCTGCGGTCTTCATCGCGATCGCTGCAGTGCTGGAACCGCAGTCGCTGGGCATCGTCGCGCTCATCAGCGATCCGATCCCGACCGGCAACCGGCTCGAACTGTTCCTCGGCGCCGCCATCGGCGCTATCACCTTCTCCGGCTCGGTCATCGCCTTTGGCAAGCTGTCGGGCAAGTACAAGTTCCGCCTTTTCCAAGGCGCTCCGGTCCAGTTCGCAGGCCAGCACAAGCTGAACCTGATCCTGGGTATCACGACACTGGCCCTGGGCCTGCTGTTTACCTTTACCGGCCATTACAGCGCGTTCACCCTGATGCTGGTGCTGGCCTTCATCATGGGCGTGCTGATCATCATCCCCATCGGCGGCGCCGACATGCCGGTGGTGGTTTCGATGCTCAACAGTTACTCGGGCTGGGCGGCGGCGGGTATCGGCTTCTCGCTGAACAACTCGATGCTGATCATCGCCGGCTCCCTGGTCGGCTCCAGCGGTGCGATTCTGTCGTACATCATGTGCAAGGCCATGAACCGCTCGTTCTTCAATGTCATTCTCGGTGGCTTCGGTGGCGATGCCGGTGCCGGCGCCTCGGCGGGCACTCAGGAACAGCGCCCGGTGAAATCCGGCTCGGCCGATGACGCGACCTTCCTGTTGAGCAACGCCGACAGCGTGATCATCGTCCCCGGCTACGGCCTGGCGGTAGCCCGCGCGCAGCATGCGCTGAAGGAACTGACGGAGAAGCTGACGCACAACGGCGTGACCGTGAAGTACGCCATCCACCCGGTGGCGGGGCGCATGCCTGGCCATATGAACGTGCTCCTGGCCGAGGCAGAAGTCCCCTATGACCAGGTCTTCGAAATGGAAGACATCAACGCCGAGTTCGGACAAGCCGACGTGGTGCTGGTGCTTGGCGCCAACGACGTGGTCAACCCGGCGGCGAAGAACGATCCCAAGTCGCCAATCGCCGGCATGCCGATTCTCGAGGCCTTCAAGGCCAAGACCATCATCGTCAACAAGCGCTCCATGGCCAGCGGCTATGCCGGGCTCGACAACGAATTGTTCTACCTGGACAAGACCATGATGGTGTTCGGTGACGCGAAGAAGGTCATCGAAGACATGGTCAAGGCCGTGGAGTAGCACTTTTCCTGCTGAACCGAGCGACATGAAGAAGGCCCCAGGAAGATCTTTCCTGGGGCCTTGTCGTTTTGCTGATCCAGATCAACGGCTCTACGACCGGGCTTCTCATACGACCATGGTCGCGGGACGACCCCGGGCGAAATCACTAGACTGCGCTGCAGTAGCCAAGTAGCCCGAGATGACACCCCATGTACCGTGATCGTATCCGCTTGTCCTCCCTGCACAGCAAGGTAATGAGTGCGGCCGATGCCGCTGGCCTGATCGAGGACGGCATGACCGTCGGCATGAGCGGCTTCACCCGCGCCGGCGAAGCCAAGGCCGTGCCCCATGCACTGGCCGAACGGGCGAAAAAATCGCCACTGAAGATTAGCCTGATGACCGGCGCCAGCCTGGGCAACGACCTGGACAAGCAACTGACCGAGGCCGGCGTGCTGGCCCGGCGCATGCCGTTCCAGGTCGACAGCACGTTGCGCAAGGCGATCAACGACGGCCAGGTGATGTTCATCGACCAGCACCTGTCCGAAACCGTGGAGCAGTTGCGCAACAAGCAACTGACGCTACCGGACATCGCGGTCATCGAAGCCGTCGCGATCACTGAACAAGGTCACATCGTGCCGACCACCTCGGTGGGCAACTCGGCCAGCTTCGCGATCTTCGCCAAACAAGTCATCATCGAGATCAACCTGTCGCACAACCCCAATCTCGAAGGCTTGCACGACATCTATATTCCTACCTATCGTCCAACCCGCACGCCGATCCCGCTGGTCAAGGTCGATGACCGCATCGGCAGCACCGCTATCCCGATCGATCCGGCGAAGATCGTCGGCATCGTCATCAGCGACCAGCCCGACTCGCCCTCCACCGTGTTGCCGCCGGATCACGAGACCCAGGGCATCGCCAATCACCTGATCGACTTCCTAAAGCGCGAGGTGACCGCCGGGCGCATGAGCAACAGCCTCGGCCCATTGCAGGCTGGCATCGGCAGCATTGCCAACGCAGTGATGTGCGGGCTGATCGAATCGCCGTTCGAAGACCTGACCATGTACTCCGAAGTGCTGCAGGACTCGACCTTCGAGCTGATCGACGCAGGCAAACTGCGCTTCGCCTCGGGCAGCTCGATCACCCTGTCGAGCCGGCGCAACGCCGACGTGTTCGGCAACCTGGAACGCTACAAAGACAAGCTCGTGCTGCGTCCTCAGGAAATTTCCAACCACCCCGAAGTGGTCCGTCGCCTGGGCATCATCGGTATCAACACGGCGCTGGAGTTCGACATCTACGGCAACGTCAACTCCACCCATGTCTGCGGCACGCGGATGATGAATGGCATCGGCGGCTCCGGTGACTTCGCCCGTAACGCGCATCTGTCGGTGTTCGTCACCAAGTCGATCGCCAAAGGCGGGGCGATCTCCAGCGTGGTACCGATGGTCAGCCATGTCGATCATACCGAGCATGACGTCGACATCCTGGTCACCGAACAAGGGCTTGCCGACCTGCGCGGCCTGGCACCGCGCGAGCGCGCCCGGGTCATCATCGACAATTGCGTGCACCCTGACTACCGCGCGGCGCTGAACGACTACTTCGAACGGGCCTGCGCGCGCGGTGGGCATACGCCGCACATTCTGCGCGAGGCGCTGAGCTGGCACGAAAACCTGGAAGAGAACGGACGGATGCTGGCAGGCTGATCAGAACGCTTTCTAGCGACGGTCATCGCGGACGCACTCTGCGGTGACCGGCATAAAACAGTTGGCCCAAGTCAGACGAACAAAACTGTACTACTGTATTGCAACAACCCCCGCCCATACTCACTCAAAAAACTTATTCCCTCCAAATTTGCACCACAATGGCGCACACCAATACAGTTGCGCCAATTTGGAGTGCAACAGTGCCCACAAACAGTTAACTGAGCCCACTCAATACTGTTGAACTGTATCTACTGTACTGGACAAGACGAGAGGATCATTGGCATCAGTTAAATCACTATCTAGTCCCGCCATAAGCGGAAGGATGACACATCATGGAACGTACCCTCAGTTCCGGTCTGGTTTTCGACAACAACACTGAATCCAAAGCCTCGGCGCCACTGCGCGTCGTTTCGACCCTGCTGCTGTGGCAACGCCGCATCGCCAGTCGTCGTCAACTCGCTCGCCTGGATGCACGCCTGCTCGCTGATGCGGGTATCAGCGAATCGCAGCGCTACCAAGAGCTGAGCAAGCCTTTCTGGCGCTAAGCGCTGGCGTGCCGGCACTAATCGGCACTGCATTCTTGAAAACCCGTCACAGGCAACTGTGACGGGTTTTTTATTGGGAATGGTAAAACCGTGCTGAACAGGTACAGTTCGAATCAAATCCAAAATAACCGAAACAGTTTGAAGCGACCTTCCCTTAACATCCTGAAACAAAGCCCCGTGGTACGCTTGCGTCACCCGCCTGTTAGCGTGTCCGCGCGTGTCAGTGTGCCCACAGGTATCCTGTGCGGTCCCGCAAGCGTCCGAGTAACCAGAACCGTCCCTTCGCAGGAGCACCATCCATGTCCCGTAAATCCCTGTTCGGCGCAGCCCTGCTGCTGGCCCTGACCAGCACCGCCCAGGCCAGCAGCTTCGTGGTCACCACCGATACCGTTGTTCGCGGGGTCGCAGCGTCCACCGACGCCACCTCTGACGCCAGTTCGTCGCTGCGTGACAAGAAAATCGTCGAAGCCGCACGCGACGACGCCGCCAGCTTCGTCGGCAGTCAGGGCGCCATTCGCGGCGCCAAGCTGGAAAGCGCCTTTGCCCACATCCGCGAGCAGGTGCCGACGCTGCAAGCGAGCGATGCACAATTGGCCCAGGCCATCCTGGCCTATTGATTACGCCTTCAGGTTCGCGCAGTCGGCGTTACACACCGACTGCACTGCAAGCCTCGCCCAGCCGACAGAACGTTAAGCCCATGCGTTACCTGATAACCCTGCTGCTTGCCTTCGCCAGTGTGGGAAGCGTCCACGCCATGGACGTCACCACTCAGTTTCCAATCATGACCGGCTACGTCACCACCCAAGTGACCACCGCGCCGTTCGATCGCAAGATCGTCGGCATGGCCCGCGATGACGCCGCCACGTTCGTCGCCAGTGGCGGGCAGATACGCAGCGCCCGTCTCCAGGCTGCGCTAGTCGAACTGCGCCGCCATCATTGGCTTGGCAATCACGACGACCTTGAACTGGCAGAGGCAATTCTCGTCCAATGATCACCCCTGACTCCTCGTATTCTTCGGAGATGCTCCATGCGTAAACCGCTGATCGCCGCCACCCTCGGCATGCTGCTGCTGGCCGACCTGGCCCAGGCACAGACCCTGGTGGCCACCAGCAACATCATCGTGCGTGCCTTTGGCCGCTCGATCGACTTCACCTCCGACACCACCACCTCGATCCGCGACTCCAAGGTCGTGCGCGAAGCCCGTGACGATGCGGCCAGCTTCGTCGCCAGCAACGGCGATATCCGCGGCGCTCAGCTCGAGGCGGCCTTCGACACCCTGCGCGACCGTGTGCCCGAGGCACGCGACGCCAGCGATCAGGTTCTGGCCGAAGCCATCCTCTCGCTGTGAAGCGCGCGCGTGCCTGGCTGCTCGGCTGCGCCCTGACGCTGCTCGGCACGCCCGCCCTGGCGGACCTGCGACTGGACTTGCAGACTCACGGTCTCGACGCTCACCAACGGCAGGCGTCCCAGGCCTTGCTCGATGAGGCCCTGTCCAAACTGCCGCCGACCTTCAAGCAGCGCCTGGATCGGCGAATTGACGTCAGCTGGAGCGACCGCATGCCGGCCGATGCCTACGGGCAGGCGTCGCCCGTAGCCAGCCTGGAACTCAATCGCCGCTTGCTGCCTGGTCTGGTCGACGGCAGCGCCGCCACTGAAAAGACCCAGCGCCCCCATGGCACGGTCCGCGAAGAACTGCTCGCCACCGTGCTCCACGAGCTGACCCACATCTATGACCGCGCACGCCTATGGCAAGGTGCGGAGCGCTCACGCATCGCCCGCTGCAAGCGGCAGTACACGACGCTCGGCGATATCGGCCTGCCGCAGCAGTGCCGTGGCGAGACCGAGCGCCGCTTCACCCTCAGCGACGACCCGCGCCTGCTCGATCTGGCCGGCTGGCCACAATACGTAGGCCGTCGCGGCGAGCGCGAACAGCACAACGGCCAGTTGGTGCGCACGCCCGACGCCTACGAGTTGAGCAGCCCCAAGGAGTTCATCGCGGTCAACATGGAGTACTTCCTCCTCGACCCGAGCTACGGCTGTCGCCGGCCGGCGCTGAACCAATACCTGCGCGAGCATTTCGCCTGGGCACCGGCGCAAGACACCTGCGCCCAGGGCCTGCCCTTCCTGAATGCCGGCAGCGACTTCGCCCGCGAGCCGCTGGGCGATATCGATCCCGAGCGCGTCTACCAGGTCGACTACCTGCTCGCCGAAGCCAACCAGAACTGGGTGAGCCGCTGGGGGCACAGCATGCTGCGGCTGGTGATCTGCGCCCCAGGTCGGCCACGCGGTCCGGACTGCCGCTTGGACCTGGACCGCCACCTGGTGCTTTCCTACCGTGCCTTCGTCAACGATGTGCAATTGTCCAGTTGGGACGGCCTGATCGGCGCCTACCCCTCGCGGCTGTTCGTGTTGCCGCTGGGCCAGGTCATCGACGAATACACCAAGACCGAACTGCGCAGCCTGTCGTCGGTGCCGCTCAAGCTTGATCGTCAGCAGATCGAGGACCTGGTGCGCCAGGCAGCGGAAATGCACTGGAGCTATGACGGCAACTACTACTTCCTGTCCAACAACTGTGCGGTGGAAACCCTCAAGCTGATGCGCAGCGGCACCGCCGATCCACGCTTGAGCGACCTCGATTCGATCATGCCCAACGGCTTGCTGGAAGTGCTCAAGGGCCGCGGCCTGGCCGATACCCACGTGCTCGACGATCCGCGCGAAGCCTTGCGCCTGGGCTATCGGTTCGACTCCTATCGAGACCGCTACCAGGCGATGTTCGAGGTGTTGAGAAAACAGCTGCCGATCCAGCAGACCGCCGTGGAGGACTGGCTTGCACAGGACGCCGAGCAGCGCCGGCCCTGGTTTGCCCAGGCCAATCTGCGCACCAGCGCGGCCCTGCTACTGCTGGAGCAGGCCAGCCTGCGTCGCCAACTGCTGTTGGCACAGGATGAGGTCAAGCAGCGTTATCTGAACGCGACCGCATTAAAGGACGGCAGCATCGACAAAGCCAATGCGACTCTGCAGCAGATGCTCGCCAACAGCGGCTTCCTCAGCCGGCCGGCCGAATTGCTGGAGTCGCAGGGCTATGGTCTGCCGCAACCGCAAGAGCGCGCGCATCTGGAGAAAGTCAGCAGCGAGCGTCAGGCGCAATTGCTGCGCCTGAGCACCGATCTGGACAAAGAAGTGAGAGCACTGCTGGAGCCCGCGAGGGCCAAGGAAATTGCCGCTATCGAGACCAACGTCAAGCAGATCGGCGAACATCTGAGGGCGTTGCACAAGGCAGCCGGCGGTTTGCAGCTGCCTTGAACGTAGCGGTTACTTGATCGGACGCCAGATGAACGGGTAGCGATAGGCTTTGCCTTCGTTCGCGCGAACGCCGGCCAGAATGATCAGAATCAGCATCGCCACCGCGAGGATGGCGAGCAGCACGACACCGATCACCACGAACATCAGCAGGAAGCAGATGAACCCGGCCAGGGTGACGGTGATCTGGAAATTCAGCGCCTCCTTGCCTTGGGCATCGACGAAGGGATCCGATTCGCGCTTCCAGAGCCACATCACCAACGGCCCGAGCAGATGTCCCAACGGCATCACCAGCCCGAGAAACGCACTGAAGTGACAGAACATCGCCCATTGCCGGGCTTCGGCGCTGACGGTTCCGATCGGTGGATTTGGCTCATTCATGGATTGATGGTCCTCTAGGGAAGCGCTCAGTCGGCCAGTGCGGCAGTTTGCAGATCGAAGATCTCGGTCATGCCCTTCTGGGCCAGTGCCAGCATGGCGTTGAAGTCTTCAGGCTGGAACGGCGCGCCTTCGGCAGTGCCCTGCACTTCGATGAAGCCGCCAGCACTGGTCATGACCACATTGAGGTCGGTCTCGGCGGCAGAATCTTCCAGGTAGTCCAGGTCCAGCACCGCCTCGCCCTGGTACATGCCTACCGAGACAGCCGCGATCATGTGCTTGAGCGGGTTGCCGCCCTTGAGGCCGCCGCGCTTCTTGATCACCGCCAGCGCGTCGCACAGGGCGACCATGGCACCGGTGATCGACGCCGTGCGGGTACCGCCATCGGCCTGGATGACGTCGCAATCGACGTAGAGCGTGATATCGCCGAGCTTGCTCATGTCCAGCGCGGCGCGCAGGGAGCGGCCGATCAGGCGCTGGATCTCCAGGGTGCGACCACCCTGCTTGCCACGACTGGCCTCGCGCTGGTTCCGCTCGCCGGTCGAGCGCGGCAGCATGCCGTACTCGGCAGTCAGCCAGCCCTGGCCCTGACCTTTGAGGAAGCGCGGAACGCCGTTCTCGACGCTGACCGTGCAGATGACTTTGGTGTCACCGAACTCGACCAGTACCGACCCCTCGGCGTGCTTGGTGTAGTTGCGGGTGATGCGGATCGAGCGAAGCTGATCGGCGGCGCGACCACTTGGACGTTTCATCTGGGATACCTGTACTGGAATGCGAATCAGGCGGCCATTATAGGGCTGCTAAACGCACGAGGACATGCCTAATGTCTCGGGCGTGCCATCCGTCGACCTGTCTGCTCTGGTCATCAGTGCGCGGCGCGGCGCGATTGGGCGCCGTCGCCGCACTGCGCTACAATCCTGCGCCTTGCAGCCGAAAGGCGCTCCGTCATCCCGAAATTCGCGAGGTTCTCCCCATGGTGCACAGCATGACCGCCTTTGCCCGCGTCGAGCGCGCCGGCAGCCAGGGCACCCTGAGCTGGGAGTTGCGCTCGGTCAACCACCGCTACCTGGAGCCGCATCTGCGTCTGCCAGAGGCCCTGCGCGATCTCGAAGGCGCGGTCCGCGAAGGCCTGCGCCAAGGGCTCTCGCGCGGCAAGGTCGAATGTACCCTGCGCCTGTGTGAAGAGAGCAGCGGCAAGCCGCTGCAGGTCGATCGCGAGCGCGCCGCGCAACTGGTCGCCGCCGCTGAAACCGTGGCCGGACTCATCAACCAGCCGGCACCGCTCAACCCCCTCGAAGTGCTGGCCTGGCCCGGTGTACTGGTGGCCGATGCCGCCGACCCACAGGCGCTGAACGCCGAGGCCTTGGCGCTGTTCGACGAAGCGCTCGCCGAGCTCAAGGCTGGCCGTCAGCGCGAAGGCCAGGAGCTGGCACGGCTGATCGACGAACGCCTGGAGGCCATGACCCACGAAGTGGCCACCCTGCGCGCGCTGGTGCCGCAGATGCTGGCTGCGCAACGCCAGCGTATTCTCGACCGCTTCGCCGACATGCAGGCCGAGCTCGAGCCCCAGCGCCTGGAGCAGGAGATGGTGCTGTTGGCGCAGAAGAGCGACGTGGCCGAAGAGCTCGACCGCCTGAGCACCCATGTCACCGAAGTACGCCGGGTGCTCAAGTCCGGCGGTGCGGCCGGACGGCGGCTGGACTTCCTGATGCAGGAGCTCAATCGCGAAGCCAACACCCTCGGCTCCAAGGCCTTCGACCCACGCAGCACCCAAGCGGCCGTCAATCTGAAGGTGCTGATCGAACAGATGCGTGAACAAGTACAGAACATCGAGTAAGGCTACCCCGACCATGACCCACACCAGCGGCACCCTCTACATCGTCTCGGCCCCTTCGGGCGCCGGCAAGACCAGCCTGGTCAACGCCCTCACGCAACAGGACACGCAGATCCGCGTCTCGGTGTCCCACACCACGCGGGCCATGCGTCCCGGCGAGGCCCACGGCGTGAACTACCACTTCGTGGACCACGAGGCCTTCAAGACGCTGATCGCCCAGGACGACTTCCTCGAACACGCCGAGGTGTTCGGCAACTTCTACGGAACCTCGCGCAGCGCACTGCAGGAAACCCTCGCCCAAGGCTTCGACCTGATCCTGGAGATCGACTGGCAGGGCGCTCAGCAGGTACGCAAGCTGATGCCCGAGGCGCTGTCGATCTTCATTCTGCCGCCCAGCCGAGAGGCGCTGCGTCAGCGACTGGACGGCCGCGGCCAGGACAGCGAAGACATCATCGCCGGCCGCATGAAAGAAGCAGTCAGCGAGATGGTGCATTACGCCGAGTTCGACTATGTCATCGTCAACGACGATTTCGCCCACGCGCTGGACGATCTGCAATCGGTGTTCCGGGCCAACCGCCTGTTGCTCAAGAAACAGCAACAGCGCCATGCGGCGCTGCTCGAGCAGTTGGTCGGCTGAAGACATCGGGGGCGCTTGGCGCCCCCTGGGTCAGTCCTGCAATTGCAGCTTGGCCTGCTGCTGCAAGGTCGCGCCGAGGAAGAACGCCGGCGCTCGCAGCCGCGACAGTATCATCAGCACAATGCCCAGTACCGAGATGATCGCCGCGATCACGAACACCAGCCCCAGCCCGCCCACGTGCGAGCCGCTGCCGAAGTCCGGCGACGCGCTGTCGAGCGCGGTGCGCACGAAGATCACCGACAAGATCACACCGCCCACCAGCGGACACACGCCGCGCATGAAGAAGTGGCGCAGGCTGTCGAACAGGCTGCTGCGGAAATACCAGACGCAAGCGAAGGCCGTCAGCGAGTAGTAGAAACAGATCATCATGCCCAGTGCGGTGATGGTGTCGGCCAGCACGTTCTCGCTCAGGGTGCGCATGGTCACGTAGAACACCGCCGCCGCCAGCCCAGCGCAGACGGTCGCGTAACGCGGCGTCTGCGAGCGCGGACAGACACTGGCGAAGCGCTGCGGCACCGCGCCGTAATAGCCCATGGCAAGCAGCGTGCGCGCCGGCGAGACGAAGGTCGACTGCAACGAGGCCGCCGTACTGGCCAGCACGGCGATCGACATCAGGATCGCCAGCGGCCCCATCACCGGGCCGGCCAAGTGGGCGAAAACGTTCTCCTGGATACGCGGATTACCCAGCCCCAGGCCACTGTCGCTGATGCCGGCGAACTGCAACGTGGCGATGGCAGTGAACAGGTACAGCCCCAGTATCAGCAGCACGGTCCAAGTGGCAGCCTTGCCAGGCACCTCATCGCTGCCGACCGATTCTTCGCTGACGGTCAGGCACACGTCCCACCCCCAGAAGATGAAGATCGACAACGACAGCCCGGCCGCGAAGGCCGAGAACGACTCGACACCAAACGGGTTGAACCAGGCGAAGTCGAATTCCAAGGGCGGCGGTGCGGTGGTTTCGCCGAACGCGGCAAAACCGAAGCCCACCAGCACCAGCAGTTGCAAGGCGACCAGACCGTATTGCACGGTCATGGTTGTGCCCATGCCTCGGCAACAGATCCACACCGCCAAGGCGATGAAGGCGCAACAGGTGCTGACGTTGATCAGCAAGTTGTCTGCCAGCGCGGCAAGCTCAGGGTGGCCGCTGATCTGGCCAATGAACAGGTAGAAGAAATCGACCGCGACGCCCGCCAGGTTCGACAACACGATGGTGGTCGCCACCACCAACCCCCACCCGCCGATCCAGCCGATCATCGGACCGAACGCGCGGGCTGACCAAGTGAAGGAAGTGCCGCTGTCGGGCTCGGCGGCGTTGAGCTCGCGGTAGCCCAGCGCGACCAGCAGCATCGGCAGGAAACCGACGATGAACACCGCGGGGAGATGGGCGCCGACTTCGCGCACGGTCGGGCCGAGCGCGCCGGTCAGGGTGTAGACCGGCGCGATGGTGGAAATGCCCAGCACGACGCTGGCCAGCAGGCCCAGGCGGCCCTTGGCCAGGCCCTTGCCTGGGGCTTGGGCGGTACTGCCTGCATCGGCGGCCGCATCGGGAGGGCGGCCGGTTTCTGTGTATTCGCTCATGAGTATTTGCCGTTGCTATTGGTATTGTTTTTTCACAGACCTTGCGCGCAAGGCCCGCTTCCACTCATTGAAAGCTTGCTGCCGGGGTGAGTCGTCCGCGACCTTAGGGCCGCGTCAGAATGCCTTCTAACGCGCGCCCTCCCCTGCAGCATGGGCGATACAGGCCTCGCGAAACGCCTGAAACAGACGTAGGGAGACCGGGTTTTCGGCGAGCTGCCATTCCGGGTGCCACTGCACGCCGAGGACGAACCCCGGTGCGCCCGGCATCGATACCGCTTCGATCAAGCCATCCGGCGCCCGCGCTTCGACTCGCAGGCCGCACGCCAAACGGTCGATGCCTTGGCTGTGCAGTGAGTTGACCTCGAACTGCGCCGCCAGGCCCAGGCGCTCGAACAGGCCGCCCGGCGTAATGTCGACCCGATGCCGGGGGCCATACTGCACGTGCAGCGGCGCCTCCTCGGGCTCGCGGTGGTCAAGATGGCCGGGCAACGCATGCACACGCGGGTGCAAGGTTCCGCCCAAGGCCACGTTGAGCTCCTGGAAGCCCCGGCAAATGCACAGCACCGGCACGCCTGCGGCAATCGCCGACTGCAGCAACGGCAGCGTCAAACGATCGCGCGCAGCGTCATGCCGAGTGCCGACCGCGCTGGGGGCGCCATTGTAATGATGCGGCTCGACATTTGAAGGCGAGCCGGTGAAAAGAATGCCGTTCAGGTGCGCCAGCAGCGCGTGCGGCTCGTCGGGGGTATCGCGGGCCGGCAGGATCAGCGGCAGCCCCGCAAAGGCTGCGGCCTCGACGTACTTGGCGCCCACCGTATGCGAAGAGTTCCGGCCGACCTGCTGGCGGCAGGCGCTGACGCCGATCAGGGGCGGCTTGCGAGTGCTCATGGACGTGCCTTGTCGGCAGGCATCATGTCGCGGAAACGGGTGCACGAGAAGACCGACGTCATGGCTGTACATCCTGTGATCAAAAGCGACGATTCAGGGATAAGGAGGACGCCTGGAAGGCGACGAGGGTTGCGCTGGTTGTTGTTCTAACGACCCCATTCGAGGGGCATTGCGTTGCGCGGCGCCACATTGATTCACGCCAGTCGTTGCACTATAAAGTGGGCTCCAATGCAACAGACATTGGCAGACCAGCAAGCAGAGCGTGCAACCATGCAATATCAAATCTCCCATGCCGACCTGGCCCTGGTGCTGGCGCTGGAGCGCGGTCGCTCGCTGGCAAAAGCAGCGGAGCTGCTCAAGGTCGATGTTTCCACGGTGTTTCGCTCCATTCGTCGACTGGAATCGGCGCTGGGGACTGCGTTGTTCGTCAAGAGCCGCAAGGGTTATCTGCCGACCGACACTGCCCAGGCCCTGGCCGAGCAGGCCGAGCGTGCCGAACAAGCGCTCGATGCGGCGCGAATCGCGCTGACCAGCGGCGAACAGGTGGTCAGCGGCACCGTGCGCCTGACCTGTACCGAAGCGGTGCTGCACAGTCTGCTGCTGCCGGCGCTGGTCGAGTTCATGCCCAACTACCCGGCACTCTCGCTGGAGATGGGCACCTCCAATTCCTTCGCCAATCTGAGCCGTCGCGACGCCGACATCGCCCTGCGCTTGACCAACACGCCACCGGAACATCTGGTCGGGCGTTGCCTGGGGTCGACCTCCTACGTGATCTGCGGCCACGCGGCGTTTCGCGAGCGCCTGACCGAGTCGCCGAACAACGTGCCCTGGATCGCCCCGGACGACAGCATGCACGAACACCCCACGGTGATCTGGCGCACGCAGCACCACCCCGACCTCGTTCCGCGCTACCAATGCAGTGGCATGTCGACCATCGCCCAACTGGTCAGTAGCGGCATGGGCGTCGCCGCGCTGGCGGACTACATGGTCGACACCCTGCCCGGCGTCGAGGCCCTGAGCGGCCCGCTACCAGGCTGCGACACCCAGTTATGGCTGCTCACCCGCCCCGACTGCCGGGCCCTGCGCTCGGTGCAGACCCTGTTCGAGGAACTGACGCCGCGGCTGCGTGACGCGATGCGTTGAGGCTGTTGTGTTCGCGGGGCGGGAGGCGTTATCGTCAGCGTCGTGCAAAAGGTCGTCTGCGGCGCCTGTTTCGTGGGCACTGCCCGGCGAAACCCGGGCGTGGAGCGAAACAGTCCTTCCCTATTGGCTGGTGATTTTTTAAACTATCGAGTCCGCCTGCCCATTCTGGGCTGTACGCCTAACGCATCTGCTACTGAGGAACACCATGGCCCGCGTAACTGTTGAAGACTGCCTGGAACACGTGGATAACCGCTTCGAGCTGGTCATGCTCTCGACCAAGCGCGCCCGCCAACTGGCCACCGGCGGCAAGGAACCACGCGTGGCGTGGGAAAACGACAAGCCGACCGTCGTCGCCCTGCGCGAAATCGCCGAAGGCATCGTGACCAATGAATTCATCGCCGCTGAAGAGATCGTCACCGAGGATCCGGTGTTCGCCGCGTTCGAGGACGAGAACAACGAGGCCGTCTGATTCATGCCCTGTCGACGTCGCGCGGCACCCGATCCTCTTCCTGTGCAAGAGGTGAAATCATGGCGGGTATAGAAGCCCTTGCCGAGCGGCTGTCGACCTACTTAGGTCCCGAACAGGTCAACCTGGTTCGCCGGGCCTATTTCTATGCCGAGCAGGCACACGATGGGCAGCGCCGCCGCAGTGGCGAGCCCTACGTGACCCACCCGCTGGCAGTGGCCAGCATTCTCGCCGACATGCACATGGACCATCAGAGCCTGATGGCAGCCATGTTGCACGACGTCATCGAAGACACCGGCATCGCCAAGGAAGCCCTCAGCCAGCAGTTCGGCGAAACCGTCGCCGAGTTGGTCGACGGGGTCAGCAAGCTGACCCAGATGAATTTCGAGACCAAAGCCGAAGCGCAGGCCGAAAACTTCCAGAAGATGGCCATGGCCATGGCCCGCGATATCCGCGTGATCCTGGTCAAGCTCGCCGACCGCCTGCACAACATGCGCACGCTTGAAGTGCTGTCCGGGGAAAAACGCCGGCGCATCGCCAAGGAAACCCTCGAGATCTACGCCCCCATCGCCAACCGCCTGGGCATGCACACCGTGCGCGTGGAATTCGAAGACCTGGGGTTCAAGGCCATGCACCCCATGCGTTCAGCGCTGATCCATCGAGCGGTCAAGAGTGCGCGCGGTAACCGCAAGGAAATCGTCGCCAAGATCGAAACCTCCCTGGCCAATTGCCTGGCAGCGGACGGCATCGCCGGCGAGGTCAGTGGGCGACAGAAGCACCTCTACGGTATCTACAAGAAGATGCGCGGCAAACGCCGCGCCTTCACCGAAATCATGGACGTGTACGCCTTCCGCATCGTGGTCGACAAGGTCGATACCTGCTATCGCGTACTGGGCGCTGTACACAATTTGTACAAACCCCTGCCGGGTCGCTTCAAGGACTACATTGCCATTCCCAAGGCCAACGGCTATCAGTCGTTGCATACCACGCTGTTCGGCATGCATGGTGTACCCATCGAGATCCAGATCCGCACCCGCGAAATGGAAGAGATGGCCAACAACGGCATCGCCGCACACTGGCTGTACAAGTCCAACGAGGATGAGCAGCCCAAGGGCAACCACGCCCGTGCCCGCCAGTGGGTCAAAGGCATTCTTGAGTTGCAGCAGCGGGCCGGCAACTCGCTGGAATTCATCGAGAGCGTGAAGATCGACCTGTTCCCCGACGAGGTCTACGTCTTCACCCCCAAAGGCCGGATCATGGAGCTGCCCAAAGGCTCCACGGCCGTCGACTTCGCCTACGCCGTGCACACCGACGTGGGCAACAGTTGTATCGCCTGCCGCATCAACCGTCGCCTGGCGCCGCTTTCCGAACCGCTGCAAAGTGGCTCGACGGTGGAGATCGTCAGCGCGCCCGGCGCGCGCCCGAACCCGGCCTGGCTCAACTTCGTGGTCACCGGCAAGGCCCGTACCCACATCCGTCATGCCCTCAAACAGCAACGCCGCTCCGAGTCGATCAATCTCGGCGAACGCCTGTTGAACAAAGTGCTCACCGGCTTCGACAGCAGCCTGGACAAGATCCCGAGCGAGCGCGTGCAGGCCATCCTCAGCGAATACCGCCTGGAATTGATCGAGGATTTGCTTGAGGACATCGGTCTGGGCAACCGCATGGCCTATGTGGTGGCCCGACGCCTGCTGTCCGCTGAGGGCGAGCAGTTGCCATCGCCCGAAGGGCCACTGGCAATCCGCGGCACCGAAGGCTTGGTGCTCAGCTACGCCAAGTGCTGCACACCGATTCCAGGTGACCCCATCGTGGGCCACCTGTCGGCAGGCAAAGGTATGGTCGTTCACTTGGAAGACTGCCGAAATATCAGCGAAATCCGACACAACCCGGAAAAGTGCTTGCAGCTCTCCTGGGCCAAGGACGTCACCGGCGAGTTCAATGTCGAACTGCGCGTCGAGCTGGAGCACCAGCGCGGCCTGATCGCGCTGCTGGCGAGCAGCGTCAATGCCGCCGACGGCAACATCGAGAAGATCAGCATGGATGAGCGCGACGGTCGCGTCAGCGTGGTCCAGCTGGTGGTCAGCGTGCGCGACCGCGTGCACCTGGCGCGCGTGATCAAGAAGCTGCGCACCCTTACCGGCGTGGTACGCATTACCCGCACGCGTGCGTAGTCCGTCAACCGCAAGGAGTCAACATGACCAAGACCGTCATCAACAGCGACAAGGCCCCGGCCGCCATCGGCACCTACTCCCAGGCGATCAAGGCTGGCAATACCGTATACATGTCGGGGCAGATTCCGTTGGACCCCAAGACCATGGAACTGGTCGAAGGCTTCGAGGCCCAGACCGTGCAGGTCTTCGAGAACCTCAAGGCGGTCGCTGAAGCGGCTGGTGGGTCGTTCAAAGACATCGTCAAGCTGAACATCTTCCTCACCGACCTCAGCCACTTCGCCAAGGTCAACGAGGTCATGGGCCGTTACTTCGAGCAGCCCTACCCCGCGCGCGCCGCGATCGGCGTAGCCGCGCTGCCAAAAGGCTCGCAAGTCGAGATGGACGCCATCCTCGTCATCGAGTGATGCCCAAGCGGCAGGCACTCACCTGCCGCTCCTCCTGCCTGAAGGTTACCCCTCATGCGTCAAGCCCTGCCCCTCGCGCTGGCAGCCCTGATTCTGGGCGGCTGCGCCAGCCACAAACCCGAAGACTACAACGGTACTTGGATCAATCAGAAAGCGATCGATGCAGCGGCCAAGGGCGAGAGCCTACGCAATGCGCTGGCTAGCAATGGTCCGGTCTTCGAATGGAAGATCAATGTCGCCGGTCAACAGGCCAGCTACATGAATGGCGTGGAGACCGTCGATGGCCGCTTGCTCGCCAACGACAAGCAATGGCAAGCCACGTTCGAAGGCGGCCAAAGCGAACAGTTGAGCTTGAGCGGCAATGAGCTGCAAACGACCGACGCCAGCGGCACCCGTCAGACGTTCATACGCAGTACCTCGCCCGAAGCGGCCGATGCAACTGTAGGCAGCAGCTTCGAAAAGACGCTGTACCAGACCTACCTGGGCGGTGAGTGGACGATCACCGAAGGACCGGGCCAAGGCGCCAAGGTCCGCTTCGGCGATGACGGCAGCGTCACTGGCTTGCCGGCGCTTGACCGCTATGCGCTGTGCCTGGCCGGCGACTGCGCCACCATCGGCAATGGCAACGACAGCCTATGGCTCGAGCGCGATCAACAAGGCGGGCCTTGGATTTTCCGGCGCAGCCCCGACCGACTCGAGATCTTCCGCGCGGTCAATCGTGCCCAGCCCGATGACATGCCACAGCTGGCACCTGGCCCGCGCCAGTGGGTACTTCAGCGCAACTAAGCGGCACCGCCTTAACCCTGACCCAGCAGAATCGCGGCGTAACCCTCCTTGTAGCTCGGATACTGCGGCGCCCAGCCCAGTGCCCGAGCACGCGCGTTGCTGCAACGCTTGCTCCCGGTACGACGCACGCGCTGCTCGTCCGACCATTCCGTGATGCCCAGGTACTGGCGCAACCAGGTGACCACGTCGGCCAGTGGCGCCGGATCGTCATCGACGCCGATATAACAGTCTTGCAGCACCTGCCCACCAGCATCGGCCTGCAGAAGAAACGCCAGCAGACCTGCGGCATCATCGGCATGGATTCGGTTGCCGTACAACGGCGGCTCTTCGGCAACCCGGTAGCCCTGACGCACTTGACTCAAGAGCCATTCACGGCCTGGGC
Source organism: Pseudomonas sp. SC11 (assembly GCF_047039205.1). NCBI lineage: Bacteria > Pseudomonadati > Pseudomonadota > Gammaproteobacteria > Pseudomonadales > Pseudomonadaceae > Pseudomonas > Pseudomonas sp. SC11. Next base: position 5,378,020 of record NZ_CP178183.1, read on the forward strand.
CGTAGATACCGGTGAGGCGCACCACACTGGCGGGCATGCCACTGTTCAGTGCCAGCTTTTCAGCCTCAAGCATGACTCGACCGGAATAGGCCTCTGGCTCGGTAGCCGCACGCTCATCGACCCAGGCGCCATCCTTCTGGGCATAGACGCTGCTGCTGGAGACGAAGAGGATTCGGCGAGGCCGCTGTGCCCGCTGCGCCATCCACGACAGCACGTTACGCAACCCCTCGACATAGGCTGCACGATAACCGGGCTCGTCGTGCTGACTGGCTGCCACGCAGTAGACCAGGTAATCGAAAGAGCCCTCGGGCCAAGCCGCTGGCATCTCCACCTGAGTAAGGTCCGCCGCCACCGGCAGCACGCCATTGGGCAGTTGATTGACGGACCTTCGCAGGCCATGCACGTGCCAGCCACGCGCGAGCAGCTGTCGAGCCAACCGCCCGCCTACATCACCGCAGCCTACGATCATTGCGGATAAATCGGACATCACACACTCCAATTCCAAAGCTTCAGGCTAGCCCCTTCTGACGATCAGCGGCTATGAAACGTATAAAAAAAGTTACTGTATTGCTTTTGTTAACAAGAATTAGTTGCAATAATGGCGCCCTGAAAAATTCTCGGCCTGCCTCGAGGCCGTGAAGAACGTCACCCTCTTTTCTTCATCAGGTCCGGCCAGCATGACTCGTACTCAACCCTCCGCTTCGCCAACCACATCGCGCGCCTGGGGCGCCATCGCCGCGCTGATGTTCAGCCTGGTACTGGCACCGGCCGCCATGGCTGATGAGCCCGCCGCCAATGGCGCAGCCGCGCCAGCCGCCGCAGCCCCGGCGACCCCGGCAGCCCCCACTGCTGCCCAGCCGTCGACGACAGACAGCGCCGCCGCACCCGTCGACGCCCCGGCACCTGCCGACGACAGCACTCAGGCGCTGGTCGAGGACACCTCGCTGGGCATGGCTCACGACCTGTCGCCCTGGGGCATGTACAAGAACGCCGACGTGGTGGTCAAAGCCGTGATGATCGGCTTGGCCATCGCCTCCATCATCACCTGGACCATCTGGATCGCCAAAGGCTTCGAGCTGCTGGGCGCCAAGCGCCGTCTGCGTGGCGAAATCGCCGTGCTGAAGAAGTCCGCCAGCCTCAAGGAGGCCAGCACGGTCGCCAACAAGGAAGGCACCCTGGCCCATACCCTGGTGCATGACGCCCTCGAGGAAATGCGCCTGTCGGCCAACAGCCGCGAGAAAGAAGGCATCAAAGAACGCGTCAGCTTCCGTCTGGAACGCCTGGTGGCCGCCAGCGGCCGCGCCATGAGCAGCGGCACCGGCGTACTGGCGACCATCGGCTCCACCGCACCGTTCGTCGGTCTGTTCGGTACCGTATGGGGCATCATGAACAGCTTCATCGGCATCGCCAAGACCCAGACCACCAACCTGGCCGTGGTCGCACCGGGTATCGCCGAGGCCCTGCTGGCAACGGCACTGGGTCTGGTCGCCGCCATCCCGGCGGTGGTCATCTACAACGTCTTCGCCCGCTCCATCGCCGGCTACAAGGCGCAGGTGTCCGACGCTTCGGCGCAGGTCCTGCTGCTGGTCAGCCGCGACCTCGACCACCAGGCTGGCGATCGCGCCGCCCCGCACATGGTGAAAGTGGGGTAAGCCATGGGCCTGCATCTCAACGAAGGTGGCGACGACCTCGCCGAAAACCACGAAATCAACGTCACCCCGTTCATCGACGTGATGCTGGTACTGCTGATCATCTTCATGGTTGCCGCGCCTTTGGCGACGGTCGACATCAAGGTCGATCTGCCCGCCTCCACCGCCAAACCGGCGCCGAGGCCGGAGAAGCCGGTGTTCGTCAGCGTCAAGGCCGACAAGAAGCTGTATGTCGGCGATGACCCGGTGGCCACACCCGATCAGCTTGGCGCGATGCTCGACGGCAAGACCAAGGGTGACAAGGAAACCACCATCTTCTTCCAGGCTGACAAGGGGGTCGACTACGGCGACCTGATGGAAGTGATGAACACCATGCGTGCGGCCGGCTATCTCAAGGTCGGTCTGGTCGGACTCGAGACGGCAGCGAAGAAATGACAAAGACGCGCTCCAACCTGGCGCGCTACGGTGTAGGCCTGGCGGTCGTGCTGGGTGTGCACGCGATCGCCGTGCTGCTCATGCTCAATTGGACGGTGCCCCAGGCCATCGAACTGCCTCCGGCAGCGATGATGGTCGAATTGGCGCCTCTGCCGGAGCCGGCACCGCCGCCGCCACCGAAAGTCGCCCCGCCGCCGCCGGCGCCGGTCGAAGAGCCGCCGCTGCCGAAGGTCGCCGAGGCGCCGAAGCCGAAGATCGCCATCAACAAGCCGCCCAAGCCGAAGGTCAAGCCGCAGCCGCCCAAGCCTGAGAAGAAGCCCGAGCCGCCGAAGGACGAGCCTCCCGCCAAGGAGCAGGTCGCCGATACGCCGCCCAGCAATGCGCCACCGCAGAAGTCGGCCGCACCGCAGCCAAGTATCGCGTCCAACAGCAATGCCCTGCCGAACTGGCAGAGTGACCTGCTGCGCCATCTGGCCAAATACAAGAAGTACCCGGAGGACGCGCGCCGTCGCGGCCTGCAAGGCATCAACCGGCTGCGTTTCGTGGTCGATGCCGACGGCAAGATTCTGTCCTACTCGATGGCAGCAGGTTCAGGCAGCGCTTCGCTGGACCGGGCGACCATGGACATGATCCGCCGCGCGGGCACGGTGCCGAAGCCGCCGCCGGAGCTGCTGAACAACGGTCAGATCGAAGTGGTCGCACCCTTTGTCTTCTCGCTGGACAAGCGCTGACACATTGAATCTGTCACACAGCCGCAAGTCTGATAACGTGCGTCTATCGATTGCACCCGCTATGCTGGGGCCGCAACTTCATGGACGCACGTTATGACCCTCACAGAACTCCGCTACATCGTCACACTCGCCCAGGAGCAACACTTCGGCCACGCGGCTGAGCGTTGCCACGTCAGCCAGCCTACCCTGTCGGTCGGTGTGAAGAAGCTCGAGGACGAGCTGGGGGTGCTGATCTTCGAGCGCAGCAAGAGTGCGGTGCGCCTCACGCCTGTCGGCGAAAGCATCGTCGCCCAGGCGCAGAAGGTGCTGGAACAGGCCCAGGGCATCCGCGAACTGGCCCAGGCCGGCAAGAACCAGCTCACCGCCCCGCTGAAGGTCGGCGCCATCTATACCGTCGGCCCCTACCTGTTCCCCCACCTCATTCCACAGCTGCACCGGGTCGCGCCGCAGATGCCGCTGTACATCGAGGAAAACTTCACCCACGTGCTGCGCGAGAAGCTGCGCAACGGCGAGCTGGATGCAGTGATCATCGCCTTGCCGTTCAACGAGGCCGACGTGCTCACCCTGCCGCTGTACGACGAGCCGTTCTGCGCGCTGATGCCGGCCGATCACCCATGGACCGCGAAGAAGACCATCGACACCGCTCTGCTCAACGACAAGAGCCTGCTACTGCTCGGTGAAGGTCACTGCTTCCGCGACCAGGTGCTCGAAGCCTGCCCGACCCTGAACAAGGGTGCGGATGCCTCCAAACACACCACGGTGGAATCCAGCTCGCTGGAAACCATCCGTCACATGGTCGCCTCCGGCCTGGGCGTCTCCATCCTGCCGCTGTCGGCCGTGCACAGTCACCACTATGCACCCGGCGTGATCGAAGTACGCCCGCTCACCGCCCCGGCGCCGTTCCGCACCGTGGCCATCGCCTGGCGTGCCAGCTTCCCAAGGCCCAAGGCCATCGAGATCCTCGCCGACTCGATCCGCCTGTGCTCGGTGGCCAAGACGCCCACGCAACAGCCGGCCTGATCCCATGACCGAGCTGTCGAAGGTTCCGGTCACCGAGCTCAAGGGCGTCGGCGAGGCCATGGCGGAAAAGCTCGCCAAGGTCGGGCTGGAGAACCTGCAGGATCTGCTGTTCCATCTGCCCCTGCGTTATCAGGACCGCACCCGCGTGGTGCCCATCGGCGCGCTGCGTCCTGGCCAGGACGCGGTGATCGAAGGTGTGGTCAGCGGCGCCGATGTGACCATGGGCAAGCGCCGCAGTCTGGTCGTGCGCCTGGGCGACGGCACCGGCGTGCTGAGCCTGCGCTTCTATCATTTCAGCAATGCGCAGAAGGAGGGCCTCAAACGCGGCACCCACCTGCGCTGCTACGGTGAGGTCCGCCCCGGCGCCTCGGGCCTGGAGATCTACCATCCCGAATATCGGGCGCTCAACGGCGACGAGCCGCCGCCTCCAGTCGAGCAAACCCTCACGCCGATCTACCCGACCACCGAAGGCCTGACGCAGCAGCGTCTGCGTCAGCTCTGCCAACTCAGCCTGAGCAAGCTCGGGCCACGCAGCCTGCCCGACTGGCTGCCTGACGAGCTGGCCCGCGACTATCACCTGGCGCCGTTGGACGATGCGATCCGCTACCTGCACAATCCGCCTGCCGACGCCGACCTCGACGAGCTCGCCGAAGGCCAGCACTGGGCTCAGCACCGGCTTGCCTTCGAGGAGTTGCTGACCCATCAGCTTTCCCAGCAGCGCCTGCGCGAAAGCCTGCGAGCTTTGCGGGCACCGGCGCTGCCCAAGGCCAGCCGCCTGCCCGAGCGCTACCTGGCCAATCTCGGCTTCGCCCCCACCGGTGCACAACAGCGTGTCGGCAACGAGATCGCCTACGACCTCAGCCAGCCTGAGCCGATGATGCGCCTGGTCCAGGGCGATGTCGGCGCCGGCAAGACGGTCGTCGCTGCGCTCGCCGCCCTGCAGGCGCTGGAGGCGGGTTACCAGGTTGCGCTCATGGCGCCTACGGAGATTCTCGCCGAGCAGCATTACCTCACTTTCAAGCGTTGGCTCGAACCGCTGGGCATCGAGGTCGCTTGGCTGGCCGGCAAGCTCAAGGGCAAGGCCCGCGCCAGCGCGCTCGAACAGATCGCCGGCGGCGCACCGATGGTGGTCGGCACCCACGCGCTGTTCCAAGAGGAAGTGGTATTTCGCAACCTGGCCCTGGCGATCATCGATGAACAGCACCGCTTCGGCGTGCAGCAGCGCCTGGCCCTGCGCAAGAAAGGCGTGAATGGTCTGCTCTGTCCGCACCAGTTGATCATGACCGCCACCCCCATCCCGCGCACCCTGGCCATGAGCGCCTACGCCGACCTGGACACCTCCATTCTCGATGAGCTCCCTCCCGGGCGAACGCCGGTCAATACGGTGCTGGTAGCCGACAGCCGTCGATTCGAGGTGGTCGAGCGCGTGCGCGCTGCCTGCGCCGAGGGTCGCCAGGCGTACTGGGTGTGCACGCTGATCGAAGAATCCGAAGAGCTGACCTGCCAGGCGGCCGAAAGCACCTTCGAGGAACTGGGCAGCGCATTGGGCGAGCTGCGCGTGGGCTTGATCCACGGACGCATGAAGCCTGCCGAAAAGGCTGCGGTCATGGCCGAGTTCAAGGCGGGCGGGCTGCAATTGCTGGTCGCCACCACGGTGATCGAAGTGGGCGTCGACGTGCCCAACGCCAGCTTGATGATCATCGAGAACCCCGAGCGCCTGGGACTGGCTCAGCTTCACCAGCTACGCGGCCGGGTTGGCCGGGGCAGCGCAGCCAGCCACTGCGTACTGCTCTATCATCCGCCGCTGTCGCAGATCGGTCGCGAACGCCTGGGCATCATGCGCGAAACCAACGACGGCTTCGTCATCGCGGAAAAGGATCTGGAACTGCGGGGGCCTGGAGAAATGCTCGGCACCCGGCAGACTGGTCTGTTGCAGTTCAAGGTGGCCGACCTGATGCGCGATGCCGATCTCCTGCCCGCGGTGCGCGATGCGGCGCAGGCCCTGCTGTCACGCTGGCCGGAGCATGTCAGCCCACTGCTCGACCGCTGGTTGCGTCACGGCCAACAGTACGGCCAAGTGTGACCTTGGTCCCATTCGCGCCCCAGCTTGGGGCGCAGGATGGTTATACTTCGCATTTGAAAAAGACACATTGGAAAACAGACCATGACTGAAGTGGCCCTGGATACCGCACACCCGCACGCCCCGCCGGTCATCCGGCTGCTGCTGGAAAAACTTGGCATCGGCTACCGCGAGGTGCCGGAGCACCCACACCTGCCTGCCAGTTCGCGTGTCCAGGCGATCCTGCTGGACGATGAAGTCGGCGCACTCATGGTGCTATTCGCACAGAGCCAACTGCTCGACCTCAAGCGTCTCGAAGAGCTCACCGGCCGCACGCTGACCGCGGTCCCGGTGGAGCGCCTGAGGAAGATGCTCGACAAGCATTCGCTCAAGGCCCTGCCTGGGCTGCCCGCGCTGACCAGTTCCCCCTGTCTGTACGATGAGCGGCTATTGAGCGCCGATGCGCTGCTGATCCAGTCGGGAGAAACCGGTCTGCTGCTGGAAATTGCCCGAGACGATTTCAAGCGCATGCTGAGCAAGGCCAGTGCCGGCAGCTTCGGTGTGGAAGTCGAGGGCATCCGCCGCAACCTCGACCGTCCGCACGACGACACCCGCGAGATCTCCCATGCGGTTCAGGCCTTCACCGCCCGACGCATCCAGCAACGCCTCGAACAGACCATCGAGATCCCGCCGCTGGCCGACACCGCGCAAAAGATCATCAAGCTGCGCGTCGACCCCAATGCCAGCCTCGACGACATCACTGGCGTGGTGGAAACCGATCCGGCGCTGGCCGCTCAGGTGGTCAGTTGGGCCGCCTCGCCCTACTACGCTTCACCGGGCAAGATCCGCTCGGTGGAAGATGCCATCGTGCGGGTGCTGGGCTTCGATCTGGTGATCAACCTGGCGTTGGGTCTGGCCTTGGGCAAAACCCTGAGCCTGCCCAAGGACAATCCGCAGCAGGCCACCCCGTATTGGCAGCAATCGATCTACACCGCCGCGGTGATCGAAGGCCTGACCCGCGCGATGCCACGTACCGAGCGTCCAGAGGCGGGGCTTACCTACCTGGCCGGGCTGCTGCACAACTTCGGTTACCTGCTGCTGGCCCACGTGTTCCCACCGCACTTCTCGCTGATTTGTCGCCATCTGGAGGTCAACCCGCACCTCTATCACAGCTACGTCGAACAGCACCTGCTGGGCATCAGCCGCGAGCAGATCGGCGCCTGGCTGATGAAGCTGTGGGACATGCCGGACGAGCTGTCCACGGCGCTGCGCTTCCAGCACGATCCAAGCTATGAAGGGGACTATTCGGCCTATCCCAACCTGGTGTGCCTGGCCACTTCGCTGCTGCGCTCGCGGGGCATCGGCGCAGGGCCGCAGGAGGAGATTCCCGAGGCGCTGCTCGAACGCCTGGGGCTGACACGCAACAAGGCCGAGGAGGTGGTCAGCAAGGTGCTGGAGGCCGAAGCACTGCTGCGCGAACTGGCCTCGCAATTCCACACCCCTCACTGACCGTGCGCGACCGCCTCACGCCTTCTTGCGCGGCTTGAGGTACTTCATCAGGCCCTGGAACCAGATCACCAGGGCCGGGTTGCCCTTGATCTGGATGCTCTTGTCCTGAATGCCCTGCATGAAGGCCAGTTGCTTGTTGCTCGCCTGCAAGGTGGCGAAGCCGAACGCCGCATCCTTGAAGGCGATGGCGAAGGCGGGATCAGGATGCAGGCCGCCCTTGCTGCTGATGCGCTCGCCACTGACCTTGAAGTGCCGCGCCACCTTGCCGTCCAGCGTCTGCATCTGGAACACCAGGTCCTTGCCGCGAAGCTGTTGCTGAAACGCCGGATTGTTGCGGCTGGCCCGGGCCATCAGCAGCCCCATGGCCCAGAGCAGAAAGCGAAACTTCATCAGGGTGCCTCGATGGAAAAGTGACCGAAGCGCGGATTCTAGCTTTTTATCGAACCGATTACGCCAGTGCACACAGGGGTGTTTGTGCCAAATACGACGGGCGCCAATAGGCGCCCGTCTGGATGACACTGGAATGTCTGTCGGTTACTTGGCTTTCTTCGCCGGTTTAGCCGGCTTGCCGGAGGTCATGACGGTGTCACGCAGGTTCTTACCCGGTTTGAACGCTACGGTATTGCTGGCCTTGATCTTGACCGGTTGTCCAGTCTGCGGGTTCTTGCCAGTGCGCGCACCACGATGACGTTTTTCGAAGGTACCGAAACCAACCAACGTGACGGTATCTTTGTCGAGCGCGCCAGTGATGCTGTCGAGAATCGCGTTCAGGACCTGATTGGCCTTGTCCTTGGTCAAGTCGGTCTTTTCAGCGATGACGGCGGCGAGTTCTGGTTTACGCATAGTGAAGCCTCTTAGACGGGATTTTTTGTTGTTATGCCGTACTGCCTGCGAATGCAGCGCTCAAGGCGCCACAGGCTCTAGTCTGCGGCAGACGCCAGTGAGGATGGCATGCAGGCCGGGTGCGCGCCAGTATCTGCGCGGCCATTGTCGCGTCTAGAACACGACGCAAATGACACTCCGGACGCCATTCACGCCAACAGCGGTGGCAGCTGTCGATTCAAGGCCAGTTTTTCCATGACCGCCGTGCCCGTGAGCGCATAGCCGAGCAGCTCGCCTTCAGCGCTGTGGCACAGCACTTTCAGGTCGTTGCCCTGCCCTTCGATACGCCACGTCCCCTCTCGCCCCAGTGGCGGGGGCGAAACCACCAGCGGGCATGCTGGCGTCTTCACCGTCACCGGCATCGGCCCGTAAGTCACGCCCGTGGGATTGCCGGCAAGCGTCTGCGCCAAGGCGCGGGCGCAGGTCATCAAGGGCATGACGTAGAGCAGGTTGAGACCGTCGACCTCGGCGCAGTCGCCCAGGGCAAAGATGTTGGCGTGGGATGTGCGTAACTGGCGATCCACAACCACGCCTCGATTGACCAGCAGCCCAGCCGCCGCCGCCAGATCGGTGCGAGGCCGCAGGCCCACGGCGGATACCACCAGGTCGCAGGCAATCACGCTGCCATCGGACAGCTGCGCCTGCAAACCCTCGTCGACACGCTGCAGTCGCGTCAGCATCGGTCCGAGATGAAAGCGCACGCCCAACTGCTCCAGGCCAGCCTGCACTGCATGCGCGGCGGCGGGGTGCAGCAGCGTCGGCATCAGTTGCTCGCACGGCGCGACCACATCGCACTGGTAGCCACCCAAGGTGAGGTCGTTGGCAAACTCACAGCCAATCAACCCCGCGCCGAGCACCAGGACGCGCCGCTTGCCGACAGCCGCGGCGCGAAAGCGGGCGTAATCCTCCAGGTCGTTGATCGGAAAAATGTGCTGCCCACCATCGCCTTCTACCGGTACCTGTACCGTCTGTGCGCCCCAGGCCAGCACCAGGTCGCGATAGGCCACAGCCTCCTCGCCGATCCACAGGCGCTTGTGGCCGGGGTCGATACCGCTGATACGCGTATGGGTGCGGATCTCGGCGTTGAGCTGCTCGGCCATCGCGCCGGGCTCTGCCATGCACAGCTCGTCGGCGCCTTTTTGCTTGGCGAAGCCGGTGGACAGCATCGGTTTGGAATAGGAACGCCCGTCGTCGGCGGTGATCAGCAGCAGCGGCGTTTCGCTGTCGAGCTTGCGAAACTCTCGGGCCAGGTTGTAGCCCGCAAGGCCGGTGCCGATGATCACTACAGGTGACGTCATGTCGGGGTTCCTCTCTGAAAGGGTCTTCGATCAGCCGATGGCGATCATTTCGAAGTCGCTCTTGCCTACGCCACAGTCCGGGCACAGCCAGTCGTCTGGCACGTCTTCCCAACGGGTGCCGGGCGCGATGCCGTCGTCCGGCCAGCCCTCGGCTTCGTCATAGATCAGGCCACAGACGATGCATTGCCACTTCTTCATTGGTGATCCTCGGTCAGGCGTCGTGTTGCGTCGGGTGACGGCTGCGCGGGCAGGCCCGCACTGCACTCACCGCGCAATTCATGGGGGCTTTTTACTGGCCCGGCGGGCAGGATGCAAGCCTACCGGGCAATCATGCTAAGCTCGCCGCCTCTCTGGATGTAGCAAGCATACCGACGTGCCGTACGAATCCCCGCAAGCAGCCGCTGTCGCGTGGCTGTCGTATTCACAGCTGGCGAGCGAGCTCGACCCGCGCACCCGCGACTGGTTGTTCGACGAGGGCTCCCTGACCCGCCGCCTGACACGCCTGTCCGACGATCACTTCTGCGTGACGCCCCTGAGCGAAGGCTGGCAGCCGCTGCGTGCCGACGAATGCCAGGCACTGAGCCTGGAGCCCGGCGCCCAGGGTTGGGTCCGCGAGGTGTTCCTGCGCGGCCACGATCAGCCCTGGGTGTTCGCCCGCAGCGTCGCCAGCCGTGCAGCGCTGGAGCGTGGTGGCCTGGATCTGGAAACGCTGGGCAGCCGCTCGCTGGGCGAGCTGCTGTTCTGCGACCAGGCGTTCGTTCGCCAGCCCATCGAAGTGTGCCGCTATCCCGAAGCCTGGCTGCCCGCGCCCAGCGCCAGCGCCGGGCTGTGGGGGCGACGCTCGCGCTTCTCTCGCGACGGCCTCGACCTGCTGGTCGCCGAGGTCTTCCTGCCGGCACTGTGGCAGGCTGAGCAAGAGGTGTCGTCCTGATGTACCTGAACCTGCTCAAATCGCTGAACCGTCTGCATCCCCGGGCCTGGGACTTCGTGCAGCTCAGTCGCCTGGATCGCCCCATCGGCATCTACCTGCTGCTGTGGCCCACGCTGTCGGCGGTGTGGATCGCTGGCAACGGCTCACCGACGCTGGCCAATGTGCTGATCTTCGGCCTGGGCGTAGCGCTGATGCGAGCGGCGGGCTGCGCGATCAACGATTTCGCCGACCGCAAGGTGGACGGTCACGTCAAACGCACTGCCGATCGCCCTCTGGCCAGCGGTCGGGTGAAACCGCGCGAAGCGGTCCTGCTGTTCGCCGTGCTGACCGGTATCAGTTTCCTGCTGGTGCTGTGCACCAACGCCAGCACCGTGTGGCTGTCCTTCGGTGGCGCAGCGCTGGCCTTCTGCTACCCGTTCATGAAGCGCTACACCTACTACCCGCAGGTGGTCCTGGGTGCGGCGTATTCCTGGGGCATTCCCATGGCCTTCACGGCGGCCGGCGTCGATGTGCCTGCCGCCGCCTGGTTGCTGTACATCGCCAACCTGCTGTGGACGGTGGCGTTCGACACCTATTACGCCATGGTCGATCGCGACGACGACCTGAAGATCGGCGTGAAGTCCACCGCGATCCTGTTCGGTGACGCCGACCGGGTGATCATTCTCACGCTGCAGGTGTTGTCACTGGGCTGTCTGCTGCTGGCCGGCAGCCGCTTCGCGCTCGGAGGGTGGTTCCACCTGGGGCTGTTGGCGGCGCTGGCCTGTTTCGCCTGGGAGTTCTGGTCGACCCGCACACGGCAGCGCGATGCCTGCTTCAAGGCGTTTCTGCACAATCACTGGGCGGGGCTGTTGATCTTCATCGGCGTGGTGCTGGATTACGCACTGCGCTGAACGTCTGGCCGGCGCAGGCACCGGCCTGCGCCGCAATCGCCAGTGGGCTGCCGCCCCGACAAGCCGTATTCCATCCCCTCCCGCACCGGATTTTCAGTGGTGCCGCCGCCACGCCGCGAAGCCCCTCCGTTCATGCAATGTCGCCAGAATGGCCAACGCCCTGTCACACAGCTGCAATAATTCCGTTATCTAATGCGGGCCAAGACACCATAGATGGGAGAGGTTTGAGCATGGTTGGCAGGAACATTCTGATCGTCGACGACGAAGCGCCTATTCGCGAGATGATCGCCGTTGCGTTGGAAATGGCCGGCTACGACTGCCTCGAAGCGGAGAACTCCCAGCAGGCCCATGCCATCATCGTCGACCGCAAGCCGGACCTGATCCTGCTCGACTGGATGCTGCCCGGCACCTCCGGCATCGAGCTGGCGCGCCGCCTCAAGCGCGACGAACTGACGGGCGATATCCCGATCATCATGCTCACCGCCAAAGGCGAAGAGGACAACAAGATCCAGGGCCTGGAAGTCGGTGCCGACGACTACATCACCAAACCCTTCTCGCCCCGCGAACTGGTGGCCCGCCTGAAAGCCGTGCTGCGCCGCACCGGCCCGAGCGACAGCGAGGCGCCCATCGAAGTCGGCGGCCTGCTGCTCGACCCGATCAGCCACCGCGTGACCATCGACGGCAAACCCGCCGAAATGGGCCCGACCGAATACCGGCTGCTGCAATTCTTCATGACCCACCAGGAACGCGCCTACACCCGCGGCCAACTGCTCGATCAGGTCTGGGGCGGCAACGTCTATGTGGAAGAGCGGACCGTCGACGTGCACATCCGTCGCCTGCGCAAGGCGCTGGGTGAAGCCTACGAAAATCTGGTACAAACCGTACGCGGCACCGGCTACCGCTTCTCCACCAAGAGCTGAAAAGCGAAGCGCCAAGCCCATAAATGGACGTGAATGCACCACCGATCCGCCTCTACTTGCAGCTCGCCGCTCGCAACTAGCCGCTGGATCCGAAGGATCCCCTAATTGAACCAGAACTGGCATGCGACCCTGATTCGTCATCTGCTGTTGCTGATCACCGTCTGCCTGGTCGGTGGCCTGGCCAGCGGCGAGTACGGCTGGAGCCTGGCCATCGGCCTGGCGCTGTACCTGGGCTGGACCCTCAAGCAACTGCTGCGCCTGCACGACTGGCTGCGCAACCATCAGCCCGACGAGGCACCGCCCGACGGCTACGGGCTGTGGGGCGAAGTGTTCGACAGCATCTATCACCTGCAACGCCGCGATCAGCGCGTGCGCGGCCGTCTGCAAGCGGTGATCGACCGGGTGCAGGAGTCCACCGCAGCCCTGCGCGATGCGGTGATCATGCTCGACAGCGACGGCAACCTGGAGTGGTGGAACCGCGCCGCCGAGACCCTGCTCGGCTTCAAGACCCCTCAGGACGGCGGACAACCGGTGACCAACCTGGTGCGCCATCCACGCTTCAAGGAGTACTTCGAAGCGGAGAACTACGTCGAACCGCTGGAAATCCCCTCGCCCATCAACGACCGTCTGCGCGTGCAACTGAACATCACCCGCTATGGCAACAACGAGCACCTGATGCTGGTGCGCGACGTCACCCGTATCCATCTGCTCGAACAGATGCGCAAGGATTTCGTCGCCAACGTTTCCCACGAGCTACGTACCCCCCTGACTGTGATCACCGGCTACCTGGAGACCCTGCTGGATAACGTCGAGGATGTGAATCCGCGCTGGGCCCGCGCCCTGCAGCAGATGAGCCAGCAAGGCTCGCGCATGCAGACGTTGCTCAACGACCTGCTGCTGCTGGCCAAGCTCGAAGCCACCGACTACCCCTCCGACAACCAGCCGGTGGCCGTGGACACGCTGTTGCAGTCGATCAAGGGCGACGCCCAGGCGCTGTCAGGCCCCAAGCGTCAGCACATCACCTTGGAGGCGGCGCCCGGGGTGCGCCTTAAGGGCAGCGAATCGGAGCTGCGCAGCGCCTTCTCCAACCTGGTGTTCAACGCCGTGAAGTACACCGGGGAAGACGGCAACATCCGTATTCGCTGGTGGGCCGACGAGCAAGGTGCGCACTTGAGCGTGCAGGACTCTGGCGTGGGCATCGACGCCAAGCACCTGCCACGCCTGACCGAACGCTTCTACCGCGTCGACTCCAGCCGCGCGTCCAATACCGGTGGCACCGGCCTGGGCCTGGCGATCGTCAAGCACGTGCTGATGCGCCATCGCGGCAAGCTGGAGATCAGCAGCGTGCCCGGTCACGGCAGCACCTTCACCTGTCACTTCGCCCCGGCACAATTGGTCGGCGCCAGCCGCTGACGCTCGGCAATGACATCAGTCCCCTTTGCTTTTGCGGCACCAGCCGCTACATTGGATCCCCTGTGCCAGCTTGAGCTGGCACTTTTTTTCTCCCCCTATCGAAGACGGACCCCGTAAAAACTCCATCATGGACCCTTCCCCTGGTTTCAACCTCGCGTCACTGTTCGCCGATTTCGGCATGATCCTTTTTGCCCTGTTCCTGGTTGTGCTCAACGGCTTCTTCGTTGCCGCCGAGTTCGCCATGGTCAAGCTGCGCGCGACTCGCGTCGAGTCCATCGCCGAACTGCACGGCTGGCGCGGCAGCATCCTGCGCAAGGTGCACAATCAACTCGATGCCTACCTGTCGGCCTGCCAGCTGGGTATCACCCTGGCCTCCCTGGGCCTGGGCTGGGTCGGTGAGCCGGCGTTCGCCCACCTGCTCGAACCGCTGCTGGCCTACCTGGGCGTCGACAGCCCGGAGCTGATCAAGGGCGTGTCGTTCTTCATCGCCTTCTTCGTCATCTCCTACCTGCACATCGTGGTCGGCGAGCTGGCGCCCAAGTCCTGGGCGATCCGCAAGCCTGAACTGCTGTCGCTGTGGACGGCGGTACCGCTGTACCTGTTCTACTGGCTGATGTACCCGGCCATCTACCTGCTCAACGCCAGCGCCAACACCATCTTGCGCATCGCCGGCCAGGGCGAGCCCGGGCCGCACCACGAGCACCACTACAGCCGCGAGGAACTGAAGCTGATCCTGCACTCCAGCCGTGGCCAGGATCCGAGCGACCAAGGCATGCGCGTGCTCGCTTCGGCAGTGGAAATGGGCGAACTGGAGGTGGTCGACTGGGCCAACTCGCGCGAAGACATGGTGGTAATCGACGCCAAGGCGCCGCTCAAGACCATCCTGGCGATGCTGCGACGCCACAAGTTCAGCCGCTACCCGGTGTACGACGCCGAGCGCGAGGAGTTCACCGGGCTGCTGCACATCAAGGACCTGCTGCTGGAGTTGGCCGAGCTCGGCCACCTGCCCGAGCGCATCGACCTGGAAGAGCTGGCACGCCCTCTGGAACGCGTCTCACGGCACATGCCGCTGTCGCAGTTGCTGGAGCAGTTCCGCAAGGGCGGCGCGCACTTCGTGCTGGTCGAAGAAGCCGATGGCAAGGTGATCGGCTACCTGACCATGGAAGACGTGCTGGAAGTGCTGGTCGGCGATATCCAGGACGAACACCGCAAGGCCGAGCGCGGCATCCTCGCCTACCAACCGGGCAAGCTGCTGGTGCGTGGCGACACGCCGCTGTTCAAGGTCGAACGCCTGCTGGGCGTCGACCTCGATCATATCGAGGCCGAGACCCTCGCCGGATTGGTCTACGAATCGCTCAAGCGCGTGCCTGAGGAAGAGGAAGTGCTGGAAGTCGAGGGCCTGCGGATCATCATCAAGAAGATGAAAGGCCCGAAGATCGTGCTGTCCAAAGTGGTCAAACTGGACTGAAACACCGCTCCTGTCGTGGGAGCGGCCGGACGGATCAGGCGCCGGGAATGAAGTGCTTCTGCGCGGTGCCGCGAGCGATCAGCCGCGACAGGTAGTCGAGCTTCTGTGCATCTTGATCGACGAACTTGAACGTCAACTGCAACCAGTCGCTCTCGGGCTTGGGCTCGAGCGCGGCGACGGCGTGCAGGTAGCCGTTCAGACGCGCCACCTCAGCGTTCTCGCCCTGCTCCAGATCGAGCACTGCGCCCTCGAGCACCTGCGGTAGCACCGCGCTGCGACGCACCACCAGCAGGGCTTCCTTCAGGCTCAGCGCCTTGATCACACAAGGTTGGTTGCCGCTGGACAGGCGCAACTGGCCCTGGCCACGTCCACTCGGCGCTGCGGCAGCAGCGGCGGCGGCGCTCTGCGGGGCCGGCGCATTGATCAGCGGTTTGGCCGCTGCGGATGGCGCTGCCGCGACCTTGGCCGCCTCAGGCTTGCCGCCGGTGAGGGCGCTCAGCGAATCGTTGGCGAATGCCGAATTCACCCGCGCAGGCCCCGCCGACATCAGTCCTTCGAGCTTGCCGATGCGCTGCAGCGACTTTTTCACCTTGGTCAGCAGTTGCTCATTGGTGAACGGCTTGCCGACGAAGTCGGAGACGCCGGCCTGGATGGCCTGGATCACGTTCTCCTTGTCGCCACGGCTGGTCACCATGATGAATTGCATGGCTTTCATCTCAGGCTGCTGGCGGCACCAGGCTAGCAGTTCGAGGCCGGACATTTCCGGCATCTCCCAGTCGCACAGGACCAGGTCGAAGCGTTCCTTGGTCAGCATGGCCATAGCTTTACGGCCATTGACCGCGTCTTCGATGACCATGCCGGGGAAGGCATTGCGCAGGCACTTTCTTACCAGATCGCGGATGAACGGCGCATCGTCCACGACCAGCACATTGACTTTACTCATCGATACTCCTCTTGAATCCCGACTAGCTTACCGCCGAATGATGGCAATTTGCCAAAGCACTGTTCACGCCGGGACGTTTCAAGACAGTTCGCGGGTACCTGCAGCATCTGCCACCAACGAAAACGCCCGGCTTGGGCCGGGCGTCGATGCACGGGGGCAATACTATTTATCGTCAGATTGCCCCGGAACATTAGCCTTTTCCAGCGCTGCCAACGGGTCGCCTTCAACCTCGGCTTTCATGCGCTTGAGGCCCATGTGGCGTACATCGGTACCGCGCACCAGGTAGATCACCAATTCCGAGATATTGCGCGCGTGGTCGCCGATGCGCTCCAAGGAGCGCAGTGCCCAGATCACGCTGAGAACCCGCGAGATCGAGCGTGGATCTTCCATCATGTAGGTGACCAGCTCACGCAGGGCGGTCTTGTATTCGCGGTCGATGGTCTTGTCGTACTGCGCCACCGACAACGCCAGGTCAGCGTCGAAGCGGGCGAAGGCGTCCAGCGCGTCGCGCACCATGTTGCGCACCTGATCGCCAATGTGCCGCACCTCCACGTAGCCACGCGGCGACTCGCCTTCCTCACACAATTGAATAGCGCGTCGGGCGATCTTGGTCGACTCGTCGCCGATGCGTTCCAGGTCGATCACCGACTTGGAGATGCTGATGATCAGACGCAGGTCGGACGCCGCCGGCTGACGCCGGGCGAGGATGCGCACGCACTCTTCGTCGATGTTGCGCTCCATCTGGTTGATCTGTTCATCGACCTCACGCACCTGCTGGGCAAGCCCCGAATCGGCTTCGATCAGCGCAGTCACGGCGTCGTTGACCTGCTTCTCGACCAAGCCGCCCATCGCCAGCAGATGGCTGCGCACCTCTTCGAGCTCAGCATTGAACTGCTGGGAAATGTGATGGGTGAGGCTGTCTTTGTTGATCATGCGTTCGCTCCGCGAAGTTGCTGGCTGCAAGCTTCAAGTAGTTCCTGTGGTTCCCTGACGCCGCGCTAGCTGCCTTGACTTGTGGCTTGCAGCTCAAAGCGTGCAGCTGCGCCCAAGGGCGCTTAGCCATAGCGGCCGGTAATGTAGTCTTCGGTCTGCTTCTTGGCCGGGTTGGTGAACAGCGTATCGGTGTCACCGAACTCGATCAGCTTGCCCATGTACATGAACGCGGTGTAGTCCGAAACCCGTGCGGCCTGCTGCATGTTGTGGGTGACGATGACGATGGTGTACTTGGACTTGAGCTCGTAGATCAGCTCTTCGACCTTCAGCGTGGAGATCGGGTCCAGCGCCGAGCAGGGTTCGTCGAGCAACAGCACTTCCGGCTCCACGGCGATGGTCCGGGCGATCACCAGACGCTGCTGCTGGCCACCGGACAGGCCCAGCGCCGACTCGTGCAGGCGGTCCTTGACCTCATCCCACAGCGCCGCGCCCCTGAGCGCCCACTCCACCGCTTCGTCCAGCACGCGCTTCTTGTTGATGCCCTGGATGCGCAGGCCGTAGACCACGTTCTCGTAGATGGTCTTGGGGAACGGGTTGGGCTTCTGGAACACCATGCCCACTCGGCGACGCAGTTCGGCCACGTCCTCGCCCTTGCGGTAGATGTTGTGGCCGTAGAGGTTGATGGCGCCTTCGACGCGGCAACCGTCCACCAAGTCGTTCATGC
This sequence comes from Pseudomonas sp. SC11, assembly GCF_047039205.1. Taxonomy (NCBI): domain Bacteria; kingdom Pseudomonadati; phylum Pseudomonadota; class Gammaproteobacteria; order Pseudomonadales; family Pseudomonadaceae; genus Pseudomonas; species Pseudomonas sp. SC11. Next base: position 5,395,825 of record NZ_CP178183.1, read on the forward strand.
GGTTGAAGGTGCGCAGCAGGGTCGACTTGCCGCAACCGGACGGGCCGATGAAGGCAGTGACACGCTGCTTGGGAATGTTCATCTGCACATCGAACAGCGCCTGTTTGTCACCGTAGAACAGCGACAGACCCGGCACTTCGATGGCCACGGTTTCTTCGGCCAGGCGCAGGCTCTGCTTGTTGCGCCCCAGGGCCGACATGTCGATGCCGTGGTTATGAGTATCGTGTTGCATGGTCGTACTCCGGTTTTTTAGCTGCGAGCGTTGAGCTGCACGCTGCAAATAGGGGCCTGCGTCGAATCGGCTTGCCGCTTGCGGGCGGGATCAGCTGTCGAGTGCCTTGTATTTCTCGCGCAGGTGGTTGCGGATCCATACCGCCGACAGGTTGAGGGTCGCGATGACCAGCACCAGCAACAGGGCGGTGGCGTACACCAGCGGCCGCGCGGCCTCGACGTTGGGGCTCTGGAAGCCGACATCGTAGATATGGAAGCCCAGGTGCATGATCTTCTGGTCCAGGTGCAGGTAAGGGTAGTTGCCATCCACCGGCAGCGACGGCGCCAGCTTCACCACACCCACCAGCATCAGCGGCGCCACTTCGCCGGCGGCGCGGGCCACGGCGAGGATCATGCCGGTCATCATCGCCGGGCTGGCCATCGGCAGCACGATCTTCCACAAGGTCTCGGCCTTGGTCGCACCGAGTGCCAATGAACCTTCGCGCACGGTACGTGGAATGCGCGCCAGCCCCTCTTCGGTGGCGACGATCACCACCGGCACGGCCAGCAGCGCCAGCGTCAGCGAGGCCCACAGCAGGCCCGGCGTGCCCAGGGTCGGCGCCGGCAGCGATTCGGGGAAGAACAGGCGGTCGATGGAGCCACCGAGCACGTAGACGAAGAAGCCCAGGCCAAACACGCCATAGACGATCGCCGGCACCCCTGCCAGGTTGTTCACAGCGATACGGATCAGGCGAGTGACCGGCCCCTGCCGGGCATACTCGCGCAAGTAAACGGCCGCCAGCACGCCAAATGGCGTGACGATCACCGCCATGATCAAGGTCATCATCACCGTGCCGAAGATGGCCGGGAAGATCCCCCCTTCGGTGTTGGCCTCACGCGGGTCGTCGCTGAGGAATTCCCAGACCTTGCTGAAATAAGCACCCAGCTTGGCCAGAGTCGACATGTTGTTGGGCTGGATGGCATGCACCACCTTGCTCAAGTTGATCTCGACCTGTCGGCCGCTGCCGTCGCGAGCCACCAGGCTGTCACGGGCGAAGGCCTGGTGCAGCTCGGTCAGGCGCTCTTCGATGGTCTTGTAACGACTGGTCAGCTCGGCGCGCTCGGCCTCGATATCGGCCTGGGCTGCCGCGTCCAGCTTGCCCTGCAATTCCAGCTTGCGGCTGTGCAGGCGCAGGCGTTCCAGTCCATGGTTGATCGACCCGATGTCCTTTTTTTCCAGGCTGACAAGCTGGTCGTTGAGCGCGTCGGCGCGCTTGAGTCGCGCCTGCAGTTCGTTCCAGGCGCTGGGGCCGGAAGCGACCACACGGCCCTGCTCCTTGACGCTCACCAGGTAGCCATAGAAGTTGCCCCACTCGCGGCGCTCCAGGGCCATTAGGTCGGTCGGCCGGCGTTGGTCCACCAGCCAGTCGCCGACCAGCCAGGTGAAGTCGCTGCCGTTGAGGTCGCGGTTACCCACCTTGACCAGCTCGCGGGTCATGAACTCCGGGCCATTCTCGGGCACCGGCAAGCCGGCATCCTTCAGGCGCACACGAGGGACTTCTTCCTTCTGCACCACTTCGCCAACAATCACCACGTCGGCCTGCCCGGGCACCTTGTAGGTGGCCTGGATCAGATCGGCCGGCCAGAAGTGGCCCAGGCCACGTACGGCGATCACGGCGAGCAGGCCCAGGGTCATGATCACCGCCATGGCCACCGCGCCACCGCTGATCCATACGCCGGGCGCACCGCTCTTGAACCAGCCTTTGAGGGAATCCTGTTTCACGGATCTCTACCTTTCTATCAAAGCGACGAGTATTTCTTGCGCAGACGCTGGCGAATCAGCTCGGCCAAGGTGTTCATCACGAACGTGAACAGCAGCAGCACGAGGGCGGCAAGGAACAGCACACGGTAGTGGCTGCCACCGACTTCCGATTCGGGCATTTCCACCGCCACGTTGGCGGCCAGGGTGCGCATGCCGTCGAACAGGTTCAGCTCCATCACCGGGGTGTTGCCGGTGGCCATCAGCACGATCATGGTCTCGCCCACTGCCCGGCCCATGCCGATCATCAGCGCCGAGAAGATGCCGGGGCTGGCGGTCAGGATGACCACGCGGGTCAGCGTTTGCCAAGGTGTCGCGCCCAGGGCCAGCGAGCCCAGGGTGAGGCTGCGCGGCACGCTGAACACAGCGTCCTCGGCAATGGAATAGATGTTGGGGATGACGGCAAAGCCCATGGCGATCCCCACCACCAGGGCGTTGCGCTGGTCGTAGTTGAGCTTGAGCTCTTCGCGGATCCACAGGCGCATGTCGCCGCCGAAGAAGGCGCTTTCCACCGCCGGGCTCAGGTGCAGTGCGAGCCAGCCGATCGCCAGGATCACCGGGATCAGAATCGCCGCCTCCCAGCCGTCCGGCACGCGCAGGCGGATCGATTCGGGCAGGCGACTCCAGGCGAAGCCGGTGACCAAGATGCCGATGGGCAGGATCAGCAACAAGCTGAATACGCCCGGCAGATGGCCTTCCAGATACGGGGCCAGGAACAGGCCGGCGAAGAAGCCGAGAATCACCGTCGGCATCGCCTCCATCAGCTCGATCACCGGCTTGACCTTGCGGCGCATGCCCGGCGCCATGAAGTAGGCGGTGTAGATGGCAGCGGCGATGGCCAGCGGCGCGGCCAGGATCATCGCGTAGAACGCTGCCTTGAGCGTGCCGAAGGTCAGCGGCGACAGGCTCAGCTTAGGCTCGAAGTCGGTGTTGGAAGCCGTGGACTGCCAGACGTATTTCGGCGCGTCGTAGTTCTCGTACCACACCTTGCCCCACAGCGCGCTGAAGGACACCTCCGGGTGCGGGTTGCGCAGGCTCAGCGGCAGCAGTTTGCCCCCTTGCTCGATCATGATGCGGTTGGCCCGCGGCGACAGCGCCAGCAGCCCGGCGCCCTCGGCCACCGGCTCCACCAGCAAGGTGCGGTGCGCGGTGCTATGGAACACGCCGAGCTTGCCGTCGCTGTCCAGGGCGATGAAGCCCTTGCGCCGCTCTTCGGCATCGATCTGCACGATCGGCGCCTTGCCCAGCTGGAAGCTGCGGATCAGCTTCAGGCGCGACTCGCCATCCGGGTCACGGGCCATGAACCACTGGCTCAGGCCGCCCTTGGAGTCGCCGAGGATCAGCGAAATGCCACCGACCAGCTGACCGCTGGCAGTGATGGCGGCGTTGCCATCGTCGAGCAGGGTGTAGCGGCCGTTCAGGCTCTTGTCGCGCAGGCTGAAGACGTCCGCCGTGGCCCGCCCGTTGATCACGTACAGCCACTGCTGACGAGGGTCGATGAAGAGGTTCTTCACCGTCTCGGTCATCTGCGGCAGCACGATGCGGGTCTGCTCATGGGTGACCTCGCCGGTCATCATGTTCTCGCTGCTCGACAGCGACAGCACCTGCAACTGCGCACCGGTCGAACCGGCCAACAACAGGGTGTCGCCGTTGCGGTTCAGGGTGACGTGCTCCAGCGCGCGACCCTGCTCGTCGAGCAGGATCGGCTCCTGACCATACGGATAGTCGATATCGGGGGTGATGGTCTTCTTGTTGTCCGGGTAGGTGATCTTGTAGCTGTGATGGAACACCAGCGCGCGGCCGTCCGACAGGCCCAGTACCATCAGCGCGCTGCCCGGCTGGTCGCTGCCGATCGAACTGACGCTGGCGCCGGCCGGGACCGGCAACTCGACGCGCTTGAGCTCGGCACCCGTACGGCTATCGAAGAACAGCGCCTGGCCGTTATCGGACACCCGCATGCCCACCAGATTCTGCTCTTCGAGGGCAAGCGCGAGCGGCTTGCCGGCATCCTGCTGCAGCCAGGCAGGCTGCAAGGCTGGCTTGCGGGTCAGCTCGGCGCCCTGGAACAGCGGCAACACCACGTAGGCCAGGTAGAAGAAGATCAGGGTGATGGCGGCCAGCACGGCGAGCCCGCCCACCAGCACGTACCAACGGGTCAGGCGGTCCTTCAACGCGCGCAGACGGCGTTTGCGTTGCAGCTCGGGCGTATTGAAATCAATGCGCACGGGAGGGGAATTGGGGGTCATCGCAGAATTGGCCAGATCGTTCATGGGCACACCCTAGTGGCACCGTATTACAGAAACATGACAACACAATGACGCAAAAAAGCCCGCCGCTCAGGTATCTGGCGCCGGACTGAAAAGGCGGTGGAAACGATCGGCGGCTGAAGACCGATCGCTTCCGGGTCATCGTCTTACTTGTGGGCCAGGCCCAGGTCGTTCAGGGTCTTCTCGACGACTTTGGCCGGCAGCGGGATGTAGCCATCCTTCACCACCACCTGCTGGCCGGCCTGGGACAGCACCAGCTTGACGAACTCGGCTTCCAGCGGTGCCAGCGGCTTGTTCGGCGCCTTGTTCACGTACACATAGAGGAAGCGCGACAGCGGATACTTGCCGTTCAGGGCGTTCTCTTCGGTGTCTTCGATGAACTCGCTGCTGCCTTTCTTGGCCAGGGCAACGGTCTTCACGCTGGCGGTTTTGTAGCCGATGCCCGAGTAACCGATGCTGTTCAGCGAGGAACTGATCGACTGCACCACCGACGCCGAGCCGGGCTGTTCGTTGACGTTAGGCTTGAAGTCGCCTTTGCACAGCGCCTCTTCCTTGAAGTAGCCATAGGTGCCGGACACCGAGTTGCGCCCGAACAGCTGGATGGGCTTGCTGGCCAGGTCGCCGGTCACGCCCACGTCGCCCCAGGTCTTGACCTCGGTCTTGCCACCGCACAGGCGGGTGGAAGAGAAAATGGCATCGACCTGTTCCATGGTCAGGTGCTGGATCGGGTTGTCCTTGTGCACGAACACGGCCAAGGCATCGACAGCGACCGGAATGGCGGTCGGCTTGTAACCGTACTTCTGCTCGAAGGCCTGCAGCTCGACGTCCTTCATCTTGCGGCTCATCGGGCCGAGGTTGGCGGTGCCCTCGGTCAGCGCAGGTGGTGCGGTGGACGAGCCAGCAGCCTGGATCTGGATGTTGACGTTCGGATATTCCTTCTTGTAGGCCTCGGCCCACAGAGTCATCAGGTTCGCGAGGGTATCGGAACCGACGCTGGAGAGGTTGCCCGACACACCCGTGGTCTTGGTGTAGGTCGGGATAGCAGGATCGACAGCGGCGACCGCGGTGGCGGCTGCGACGCCAGCGGCGGCAAAGGTGAGGGCCGCCATCAAACGCTTCAATTTCATGCCTTACTCCTAGCAGGAATGGGGGGTGTCGGATGGAACGGGGCCCAGTATCGGCACGCCGCATGAACACGATATGACCTAATTGTGACAAATGGATGAAAGGCCATCATTGCGAAGGCCCTTCATCATGTCGGGTCGTCAGCGTTTTCGTGCGAGCAGGTACAGCCCTACCCCCAAGCCCACCGCACACAGCCCCGCCACATAGTAGGCCGGCGCCATGGGGCTGACTTTGAGCAGCCCGGTCACCACCATGGGCGTGAGGCCGCCGAAGATGGCGTAGGCAACGTTGTAGGAGAACGACAGCCCACTGAACCGCACCGCTGCCGGGAACGCCTTGACCATCACGTAGGGCACCGCGCCGACCAGGCCGACGAACAGACCGGTGACGGCATACAGCGGAAACAGCAGGTCCGGGCGCGTCGGCAGGCTGTGGTAGAAGACCCAGGACGAGGCCAGCAGCCCCAGGCTGCCGAGCACGAACACCCGCCCGGCGCCGAAGCGATCCGCCAGACTACCCGCACCGATGCAACCCAGGCTGAGCAGAACGATGGCCACGCTGTTGGCCTTGAGCGAATCGGTGGGGCTGATGTGGTACAGGCTCTGCAGCAATGCCGGGGTCATCAGGATCACCACCACGATGCCCGCCGACAGCAGCCAGGTCAGCAACATCGACAGAACGATCGCGCCCTGGTGATCGCGCAGGACCGCACGCAGTGGCAGTTCCTCGGCCAAGGCCTTGCGCTGCTGCATTTCGGCGAACACCGGGGTTTCATGCAGCCAACGCCGCAGGTACACCGCGAACAGGCCGAACACGCCGCCGAGCAGGAAAGGAATACGCCAGGCGTAGTCGGCCACTTGCTCTGGGGTGTACAGGGTGTTGATCAGGGTGGCCACCAGCGAGCCCAGCAAGATGCCCGCCGTCAGCCCCGCCGTGAGCGTGCCGCAGGCATAGCCGGTATTGCGCTCGGGCACGTGCTCGGAGACGAACACCCAAGCCCCCGGCACTTCGCCACCAATCGCTGCGCCCTGCACCACGCGCATCAGCAGCAGCAGGATAGGTGCCCACAGGCCGATCTGCGCATAGGTCGGCAACAGGCCCATGATCAGCGTCGGCAGCGCCATCATGAAGATGCTCAAGGTGAACATCTTCTTGCGCCCGAGCAGGTCCCCGAAGTGGGCCATGACGATGCCGCCCAGTGGCCGTGCCAGATAGCCCGCAGCGAAGATGCCGAAGGTCTGCATCAGGCGCAGCCATTCGGGCATGTCGGCGGGGAAGAACAGTTTGCCGACCACCGTGGCGAAGAACACGAAAATGATGAAGTCATAGAACTCCAACGCGCCGCCCAGCGCCGACAGCGAAAGGGTCTTGTAGTCGCTGCGGGTCAGCGGCCGGGAAGGCTGTTCGAGGGGGTTGGGCACGGCGGTCATGGAGATTCTCTTTTATAGGACAGGCCGCTTGTGGCGCGGCTGCTGGTGCGGGAAGGGCGAAGATAGCAAATTGCTAAGCGCTGCTCATAGCGATACAAAAACCCTACAGTTATTCACCATTGCGCTGTCGTCGCTGGCCAATCCCGTCTATATACTCGCCCGTTGTAGGAAAAGGTTGGCTACGATGTGGGACGTTGTGCGAAAACGCCGGTCACACTGGACAGACGGTTCCTCAACGTTTTCCTTTGGCCGCCGCCGGCAGCCAGATCAGCGTAGTATGTTTCGCGCTGAATCGTTTTCAGGGCGTCCACCACCGCGCCAACCAATGAAGCTTCACGGGTCAGAGGCCCCACGGCATGATTGAGCTCGAACAAGAAGATCCCATCCCGCAGGGCGACCTGGCCTTGCAGATCACCGCGCTGCCGCGTGAAACCAACGGCTTCGGCGACATCTTCGGCGGCTGGCTGGTCGCGCAGATGGACTTGGCTGGCACTGCCATGGCCAGCCGCGTCGCGGGCGGACGCGTGGCCACCGTGTCCATCGACCGCATGGCCTTTCTGGTGCCGGTGGCGGTGGGCGCGCAACTGTCGTTCTACACCCAGACTCTGGAAATCGGGCGCAGCTCCATCCGCATGATGGTCGAGGTGTGGAGCGACGACCCGCTGTCCAGCGAATGGCGCAAGGTCACCGAAGCGGTATTCGTCTTCGTCGCCATCGACGGCAGCGGCCGTACCCGCTCCGTGCCGCGCTGCTGAAGCCCGCCGCGCGGTAAACTCGACGTCGGCATCGAGGTCCAACGGCCTCACCCGCATTGAATGAGGGCCGCATGGCAACCTTCACGGTCGACACCGAGCAACACGGCGAACTCAGCTGCTGGCGCATCGTCAGCCAGCACGCCGAACTTCTCATCGCCCAGCAGGGCGCGCAGATCCTCAGCTACCAGCGCCTCGGCGAGCCGCCGCTGCTGTGGCTGAGCGACCAGGCTTTGTTCCGTCCAGGCAAGTCGGTGCGCGCCGGGGTGCCGGTGTGCTGGCCCTGGTTCAGCAACTTCCAGCGCAATCCTGACTCGGTCCGCGCGATGTACCAAGGCAGCGAAGCACCGGCCCACGGCCTGGTGCGCGGCCGCGACTGGCAACTGCTGGGTGTCGAGGAGCGCGATGAAACACTGCGTATCGAATTCGACCTGCCCGAAGCCCAGGGCCAACTGCCCGACTGGCCGCACACCGTCGAATTGCGCCTGGTGATCGAATTGGGCACGCAACTGCGCGTCGCACTGTCCAGTCGCAACCTGGGAGAGGCGCCCGTCACCCTGAGCCAGGCGCTGCACAGCTACTTCGCCGTGAGTGACGTGCGCGAGGTGCAGGTGGAGGGTGTAGAGGGCCTGACCTACATCGAAACCCTGGAGAACTGGGAGCCGCGCACCCAGCACAGCGTGCTGCGCTTTGCGGGCGAGACCGACCGTATCTACCTGAACACGCCCCAGCAACTGGCGATCGTCGATCCGCGCTGGAACCGCCGAGTCATCTTGCGTGCCAGCGGCTCGCGCAGCGCAGTGATCTGGAACCCCTGGACCGACCGAGCCCGCGAGTTGCCGGACATGGCCGACGATGGCTGGCAGCGCATGCTGTGCATCGAGACGGCGAACGTGTGGGACGACGTGGTCACCCTGGCGCCCGGCGCGCGCCATGTGCTGCAGGTGGAACTGAGCAGCGAAGCGCTCTGAGCCCTACGGCGACTCAGAGGTCGGCGTCTTCCACCACCCGCACCTTCGCCGCGTCCAGCGCGTAGGCCGCGTCGGCCAGGTCGTTGCTCACCTTCTCGATCTTCAACGCGCCGCTGACCCACAGCGGCGTGTAGATATCGGTGATCTTCAGGCCTTTGGGATAACGCACCAGCACCAACTGGTTCGGTGGCGGCGGCGGCACGTGGATGCAGGCGCCCGGATACGGGACCAGGAAGAACAACGTGCTGTTGCCCTTGGCGTCGCTTTCCAGCGGCACCGGATAACCGCCCAGGCGGATCTGCCGGCCGTTCATCGCCGCCACGGTCTTGGTCGAGTACATCACCGCAGGCAGGCCCTTGCTCTGCTTCAGGCCACCCTTGGCGGTGAAGGTGCCGAGCGCTTCGGGCGAGTTGTGGTCGATTTCAGGCATCTGCTCGAGGGCCTTCTGGTCGGACTTGGGCATCAGCTCCAGCCAGTCGGTCTCGGGCAGCTCGGCATGGGCCAGGGTGCTGGCCAGCAACAGGGAAAACAGGAATGACGCACGCATGGCAATGCTCGGCAACTCGGATGAATTGCCGCGCATTCTAGCCTGTGTTCAACGCTTCTTGATGAATCCGTAGATCACCAGCAGCACGATGGCGCCCACCAGCGCGCCGAAGAAGCCCGCCGCCTGGCCGGCATGATAGATACCCAGCGCCTGGCCGCCGTAGGTGGCCACCAGCGAGCCGGCGATGCCGAGCAGGATGGTCATGATCAGGCCCATGCTGTCGTCGCCCGGTTTGAGGAAACGCGCGAGCAGGCCGACGATCAGGCCGATGAAGATAGTTCCGATGATGCCCATGGCAATCCCTCCGCAATAAAGATGGAACAGGCCAAAGCCCGTGCAGCGCTTTGGCGTGTTGCCATTTCAGAGGGCGGACGCCCGGCGAAGTTCGATCAGCCGCCGATCAGTTGCTCGACTTCGGCGATCTTCGCCTGGAGGGTAGCCATGTCCTTGCAGCGCAGCGTGGCGTGGCCGACTTTACGACCGACCTTGAACGCTTTGCCATAGTGATGCAGGTGGCAATCGTCGATGGCCGCCACCTTGTCCACGGCCGGCACCTCGCCGATGAAGTTGAGCATGGCGCTCTCACCGACCTTGGCGGTCGAGCCCAGCGGCAGGCCGGCGACGGCGCGCAGGTGGTTCTCGAACTGGCTGCACTCGGCGCCCTCGATGGTCCAGTGCCCGGAGTTGTGCACCCGCGGGGCGATCTCATTGGCCTTCAGACCGCCGTCCACCTCGAAGAACTCGAAAGCCATGACCCCGACGTAGTCGAGTTTCTCGAGCACGCGTGCGACGTAGTCTTCGGCCAGGGCCTGCAACGGGTGCGCGACACTGGCCACCGACAGGCGCAGGATGCCGCTGTCGTGGGTGTTATGCACCAGGGGATAGAAGCGCGTCTCGCCGTCACGGCCCCGCACGGCCACCAGCGAGACTTCGCCGGTGAACGGCACGAAACCTTCCAGCAGGCAGGGCACGCTGCCCAACTCGGCGAACGTGCCTGCCACGTCCTGCGCCGTGCGCAAGACTTTCTGGCCCTTGCCGTCGTAGCCCAGGGTGCGAGTCTTGAGCACGGCCGGCAGGCCGATGCTGGCCACGGCGGCGTCGAGGTCGGTCTGCGAGAGGATGTCGGCGAAGGCCGGGGTGGGAATACCCAGGTCGCGGAACAGGCTCTTCTCGAACAGGCGATCGCGCGCGATGCGCAGCGCCTCGGCGCTCGGGTAGACCGGCACGAACTGCGAGAGGAAGGCGACGGTTTCGGCCGGGACGCTTTCGAACTCGAAGGTGACCAGATCGACTTCGTCGGCCAACTGACGCAGGTGGTCCTGGTCGCCGTAGTCGGCGCGCAGGTGTTCGCCCAGCGGTGCCGCGCAGGCATCCGGCGCCGGGTCGAGGAAAGCGAAGTTCATGCCCAGCGGCGTACCCGCCAGAGCCAGCATGCGGCCCAGTTGGCCGCCACCGATTACACCGATCTTCATATCGTCAGCCTCAAGCCTGGCGTGGGTCCGGGTTGTCCAGAACGGTGTCGGTCTGCTCGGTGCGGAACTGCTTGAGCGCCGCATGGTACTGCGGGTACTTGGCGCCCAGGATGCTCGCCGACAGCAGCGCCGCGTTGATCGCGCCGGCCTTGCCGATGGCCAGGGTAGCGACCGGCACACCGGCCGGCATCTGCACGATCGACAGCAGCGAATCGACACCCGACAGCATCGACGACTGGACCGGCACGCCGAGCACCGGCAGGTGGGTCTTGGCGGCGCACATGCCGGGCAGGTGCGCAGCACCGCCAGCGCCAGCGATGATCACCTCGATGCCGCGGCCTTCGGCCTGTTCGGCGTACTGGAACAGCAGGTCGGGGGTGCGGTGGGCGGACACCACCTTCACCTCGTAGGGAATGCCGAGTTTTTCCAGCATATCGGCGGTGTGGCTAAGGGTGGACCAATCGGACTTGGAGCCCATGATCACGCCAACCAGTGCACTCATCGTCGAGCCTCTTCGCTTGTGCGCCCGGGGGCGCCGTCAAAAAACAACAAGCCACGCGGGACGGCGTGGCTTGTTTGCTGTTCATGACCGGATCTAACCGGTCCAGGGGCCGCGCAGTATACCGTAACCCAGCGCCGCACAGGCACCCCTGCCGACCATCTGTCGGCCTTATTTTTCGGGGGTTGCGCTGACTTTCGAGTCAACTGCCACGCCCTGTGCGACACCTTCGAGCTTGCGCCACAGCAACCGCACATTGGCCTTGCGCACCAGCGCGCAGCGGTACAGGCGAATCTCCAGCGGCACATGCCACTGGCTGGGGCCGCAGATCACCAGTTCCCCGCGCTCCAGCTCGCCGCGCATCGACAGGCGCGGCACCCAGGCGATGCCCATGCCTTCGAGCGCCATGCTCTTGAGGCTGTCGGCCATCGCCGTCTCGTACACCGTGGTGTAGCGCAGGTTGCGCTGGCGCAGCAGCAGGCTCACCGAACGCCCGAGAAACGCACCGGCACTGTAGGCCAGCAGCGGCACGCTGGCCTCGCCCTCCAGGTCGAACAGCGGCTTGCCATCAGGTCCCACCGCACACACCGGCAGCATCTCGGTGGTGCCCATGTGCAGGGACGGAAAGATCTCCGCATCCATCTGCAAGGCGGCATCCGGGTCATAGAACGCCAGCATCAGGTCGCAACCGCCTTCACGCAGGGCATGCACGGCGTCGCCGACGTTGGTGGCCACCAGCCGGGTGGCGATGTTCAGCCCGTCGTTGCGCAACTGCGCCACCCAACGCGGGAAGAAGCCGGAGGCCAGGGAATGCGCGGCGGCCACCTGGATGACCTCGCCCTGTCCGCCCTCCAAATGGTGCAGGTGGCGGAGAACTTCGCTCAACTGGTCGACAACGGTTCGAGCGGTGACCAGAAAAAGCTGTCCGGCCTCGGTCAGTTCGATGGGCGTGCGCGAGCGGTTCACCAGGGTCAGCCCGAGCGCAGCTTCCAGGCTGCGGATGCGGCGGCTGAAGGCCGGCTGGGTGACGAAACGGCGCTCTGCCGCCTGAGAGAAGCTACGCGTCGAGGCCAGGGCACTGAAGTCTTCCAGCCACTTGCTTTCAAGGTTCATCGAGAAGCTCCGCAGGCGTGCACCAAAATGGGACACGCTCGATTGTCAATCGGCGTCACATCAAACCGTATGCCGTTTGTGCATAGGTTAGCGTGCATCAGCATTGGCCGCAAAACCCGTCGACCCCTAGGATTGGCGGCATTCCGGCTAGTGCCGGGGCCAACCCGAGATGATATCCGTCATGTCCTCCGCTGCATCGTTCCGTGTCGAAAAAGACCTGCTTGGTACCCTTGAAGTCCCTGCCGATGCCTACTACGGCATCCAGACCCTGCGCGCTGCCAACAACTTCCACCTCTCCGGCGTTCCGCTGTCGCACTACCCGAAGCTGGTCGTGGCCCTGGCCATGGTCAAGCAGGCCGCTGCCGACGCCAACCGTGAGCTGGGCCACCTGAGCGATGCCAAGCACGCTGCTATCAGCGCAGCCTGCGCCCGCCTGATCAAAGGCGATTATCACGAGCAGTTCGTGGTCGACATGATCCAGGGCGGTGCAGGCACCTCCACCAACATGAACGCCAACGAGGTCATCGCCAACGTTGCGCTGGAGGCCATGGGCCACCAGAAGGGTGAGTATCAGTACCTGCACCCGAACAACGACGTGAACATGGCGCAGTCGACCAACGACGCCTACCCGACTGCCATCCGCCTAGGCCTGCTGCTGGGTCACGACGCCCTGCTGGCCAGCCTCGACAGCCTGATCCAGGCCTTCGCGGCCAAGGGCAAGGAATTCGACCACGTCCTGAAGATGGGCCGCACCCAGCTGCAAGACGCCGTGCCGATGACCCTCGGCCAGGAATTCCACGCCTTCGCCACCACCATGACCGAAGACCTCAACCGTCTGCGTTCGCTGGCGCCGGAGCTGCTCACCGAAATCAACCTGGGCGGCACCGCCATCGGCACCGGCATCAACGCCGACCCGGGCTATCAGGCCCTGGCCGTGCAGCGCCTGGCCACCATCAGCGGCCAGCCGCTGGTACCGGCAGCCGACCTGATCGAAGCCACCTCCGACATGGGCGCCTTCGTGCTGTTCTCCGGCATGCTCAAGCGCACCGCGGTCAAGCTGTCGAAGATCTGCAACGACCTGCGCCTGCTGTCCAGCGGCCCGCGCACCGGCATCAACGAAATCAACCTGCCGGCGCGCCAGCCGGGCAGCTCGATCATGCCGGGCAAGGTCAACCCAGTGATCCCCGAAGCGGTCAACCAGGTGGCCTTCGCCATCATGGGCAACGACCTGGCCCTGACCGTCGCGGCCGAAGGCGGCCAGTTGCAGCTCAACGTGATGGAGCCGCTGATCGCCTACAAGATCTTCGACTCGATCCGCCTGCTGCAGCGCGCCATGGACATGCTGCGCGAGCACTGCATCGTCGGCATCACTGCCAACGAACAACGCTGCCGCGAACTGGTCGAGCACTCCATCGGCCTGGTCACCGCGCTGAACCCGTACATCGGCTACGAGAACGCCACTCGTATCGCCCGCGTCGCCCTCGAAACCGGGCGTGGCGTGCTGGAACTGGTTCGCGAGGAGAAGCTGCTGGACGACGCCATGCTCGATGACATCCTGCGTCCGGAAAACATGATCGCTCCCCGTCTGGTTCCGCTCAAAGCGTAACCCGACCGCTGCAACCGTCTCACCAGGTCGAGGGACTAGACACCTCTCAACCTTTCCAGGGCCCGAGCGCACAGCGCCGGGCCCTTTTTTATCCACGCTTCGCACCTCCACCGACCCGTCGGCGTCCTGCGGCACACAACTTGCTCGCCAATAGCCCTCACCGCACCGGGATGCCGAGCATGCTGCACAGTCACCTCACTACCCTCAACGCCGTTTCGCTGATCCTCAACCTGTTCCAGGAAGAGGGCTGCAACGCTACGCAACTGCTCGATGGCAGCGGCATAGGCCCGGCGGACCTGGGGCATCCCGACGCGCGCATCACCACCCAGCAGGAGCTGCAGGTCTGCGCAAACGCCGTGGCGCGACGCGCGGAAATCGGCCTGGAACTGGGCCGGCGCATGCATGTGTCCTGCTATGGCATGCTCGGTTACGCGCTGCTCTCCAGTGCCACTTTGGGTGACGCCCTGCGTCTGGCACTGCGCTTTCCGGCACTGCTGGGAACAATCTTCCAACTGCGCCTGGTCGACGACGGCCAGCGCATCTGGCTCAGCGCCAGCGATTATCGCGAGCCGCCAGCCTTGGCAGCGTTCAACGCCGAATTCTGCATGGTGTCGCTCAAGGTCATCTGCGATGACCTGCTCGGCCGGCCTCTGCCCCTGCTGGCCGCCCGCTTCGAACACGCGCGCCCGGCTTATCACTCGCTCTATGCCGGTGCATTCCAGTGCCCCCTGGAATTCCGCGCGCAAGACAACGCCGTCGCCTTCGAACGGCGCTGGCTCGACATGCCCTTGCCACTCGCCGACCCCATTACCCACAAGGCCATGGCCGAACGGTGCCGCCGCCTGAACCTGGAGTTCACCGGACGCCAGGCCTGGCTCGGGCGCATCCGCCAGTTGCTGCTCAAGCAACTCGACGCGGCGCCTGGGCTAGAGGGCCTGGCGCAGCAGATGAACTGCTCCTCGCGTACCCTGCGCCGCCACTTGCAGGCGCTGGGCAGCAGTTACCAGCAGTTGCTCGACGAACTGCGTTTCGAGCGCGCCAAACAGCTGTTGGCCGAGGATCACATGCCCATCTACCGCATCGCCGAGACCCTCGGTTTCAGCGAGACGGCCAGCTTCCGGCATGCCTTCCAGCGCTGGAGCGGCGTAGCGCCCAGTCATTTTCGCGGCTGATCCAAACCGCTGGACGCGGCCTGAATGATCCCCCACGGCCCCGATCCGGCCATCGACAGTGGCCACATCGATCCCCTTTTGGCCGTTTGCGACGTTCACCCCCTCTGGCTTGCCCACCACAATGAATTCACGCCAGTCCCTGCGGAGAACAACAAATGCTGACGATCTATTCCGACGATCACCGCCTGCACCACGGCCGCTGCGAGCTGATCGACGGCAAGCTGATGCCATGCTTCGAGATGCCATCACGCGCCGATCATGTACTCGACCGCGTCAAGCAGCGCGAATTGGGTCCGATCCAGGCGCCCACCGACTTCGGCCGTGAACCCCTGCTGCGCGTCCACAGCGCCGCCTACCTGGACTTCTTCGAAGGTGCCTGGGCCCGCTGGGCGACGATGAACCAGGAGGGCGACCTGCTGCCCTTCACCTGGCCGGCACGCACCTTGCGCCCCATCAAGCCACGCGGCCTGCATGGCGAACTGGGCTACTACAGCTTCGACGGCGGCGCGCCCATCACCGCCGGCACCTGGCAGGCCGCCTACAGCGCAGCCCAAGTGGCTCTGACGGCTCAGGCCGCCATCCACAACGGCGCTCACTCGGCCTTCGCCCTGTGCCGTCCGCCAGGGCACCATGCCGCCGCCGAGGTGATGGGCGGCTACTGCTACCTGAACAACGCCGCCATCGCTGCCCAGGCTTTCCTCGATCAGGGCAAGGGCAAGGTCGCCATCCTCGATGTGGACTACCACCATGGCAACGGCACCCAAGACATCTTCTATGCCCGCAACGACGTATTCTTCGCCTCGATCCACGGCGATCCGACCGATGAATTCCCGTTCTTCCTGGGCTATGCCGACGAAACCGGCGAAGGCGCCGGCGAGGGCTGCAACGTCAACTATCCCTTGCCAGCGGGCAGCGACTGGACGGCCTGGAGCGCGGCACTGGAAGACGCCTGCCAGCGCATCGCCGCTTTCGACGCCGAGGTCATCGTGGTGTCGCTGGGCGTGGACACCTTCAAGGACGACCCGATTTCCCAGTTCAAGCTGGACAGCCCGGACTACCTGGCCATGGGCGAGCGCATCGCTCGGCTCGGCAAGCCGACGCTGTTCGTGATGGAAGGTGGCTACGCCGTCGAGGAAATCGGTATCAACGCGGTCAACGTGCTGGAAGGTTTCCAGCGCGTCCAGACAGGAGCCTGATCATGCGTCCATTCAAGCGTCTGCTTGCCCCACTCATCGCTGTCGGCCTGCTGGCCGGCGGTGCTGCGGCCCATGCCGAACAGCGCACCCTGCGCGTGTACAACTGGTTCGACTACATCACGCCGCAGACTCTGGTGGACTTCCAGAAGGATGCCCAGGTCAAGCTGATCTACGACATTTTCGACACCAACGAAGCACTGGAAGCCAAGCTGCTGACCGGCAACTCCGGGTATGACGTGGTGGTGCCGTCCAATGTGTTCCTCGCCAAGCAGATCGAAGCCGGGGTGTTCCAGCCGCTGGACCGCAGCAAGCTGCCGAACTGGCACCACCTGGACCCGGCGCTGATGAAGCTGATCGAGGCCAACGATCCCGGCAACCGCTTCGCGGTCCCTTACATGTACGGCACCATCCTGATCGGCTTCAACCCAGCCAAGGTCAAGGCTGCGCTCGGCGACAACGCGCCTGTGGACAGCTGGGACCTGATCTTCAAGGAAGAAAATATCGCCAAGCTCAAGCAATGCGGCGTGGCGTTGCTCGATTCCCCCTCGGAGATCCTGCCGCTGGCGCTGCAGTACCTGGGCCTGCCGCCCAACAGCGATAATCCGGCCGATTACAAGAAGGCCGAGGCGCTGCTGCTGAAGATTCGTCCGTACGTCACCTACTTCCACTCGTCCAAGTACATGGCCGACATCGCCAATGGCGATATCTGCGTGGCCGTGGGTTACTCCGGCAGCTTCTCCCAGGCAGCCAACCGCGCTCGTGAAGCCAAGAACGGTGTGGTGGTGGACATGCGCCTGCCCAAGGAAGGCGCGCCAATCTGGTTCGACATGCTGGCGATTCCGAAAAACGCGGCAAACCCGGAAGATGCCCACACCTTCATCAACTACCTGCTGCGGCCTGAGGTGATCGCGCCGATCAGCGACTTCGTCGGTTACCCGAACCCGAACAAGGACGCTACCGACAAGGTCAGCCCGGACATTCGCAACAACCCGAACCTGTACCCAACGGCCGAGGCGATGACCAAGCTGTACACCCTCAAGCCGCTGAGCCGAGAGGCAGAGCGGGCACGCACCCGCGCCTGGACGCGGATCAAGTCGGGAACCTGAGTCGTACCTCTGCCGGTGGCTAGCGCCAGGCCTTGCGTAACCGCAGCAAGGCCTCGGCGATCTCCGGCTCGGGAACCGCGGCGAAACCCAGCACCAGACCCGCGCACTTATCCACAGGCGCTTCGCCGTTCTCAAGCCAGTACGGGCTAAGCGCCTGCACTTCCACCCCCACCGCCTCGGCCTGCGCCACCAGTTGCGTTTCCCGGGCAACGTTATCCACATCCACCTTCACATGCAGGCCTGCCGCCACTTCCGGCATGGTGCCCAACCCCGAAACATCCTTGGGCCAGCCCGCCTTGAGCACGTCGCGACGGGCCAGGGCCGCCCGGCGCATGCGTCGAATGTGACGCTGAAAGTGTCCCTGAGCCATGAATTGCGCCATCACACACTGAGTACCGACCTCGGAGTGTCGCACTGCCAGCGCGCGTGCCTGGCTGAACGGCTCGACCAGTCGCGGCGGCAGTACCAGGTAGCCCAAGCGCATGGCCGGAAAGGCGATCTTGCCGAAGGTGCCGACGTAGATCACCCGCTGCTGCCTGTCCAGCGCCGCCAGCGGGGCCAACGGCGCGCCACTGTAGCGGTACTCGCCGTCGTAGTCGTCCTCGACGATCCAGCCGTCGTGGCGCTCGGCCCAGGCCAGCAACGCCAGGCGCCGCGCCAGGCTCAGGGTGACGCCGGTCGGGTACTGGTGCGCGGGCGTCACATAGACCAATCGACAATCAGGCCAATCCGCCAGCCGCTCGCATTCCAGCCCCTGCTCGTCCACCGGCACGCCGCGCAGCGAAGCACCGGCCAGGGCGAACGCATGCCGAGCCGCACGATAGCCTGGGTTTTCCACAGCCACTTCATCGCCCGGCTGCAACAGCAGCTGTGCACAAAGGCTGATGGCCTGCTGCGCACCACTGGTGATCACAATTTGTTCAGCGGTGCACGACAGCCCGCGTGAGCGACGCATGTAGGCGGCGATCAGTTCACGCAGCAGTGGCTCGCCCGCCGGATCACCATAGCCGAGCACAGCGGGATCGGGATTTCGCCAGAAACCCGCCTGTAGCTTGGCCCAGACCTCGAACGGAAACAGATCGACTGCCGGCATGCCCAGTCGAAATGCCCGCGGTGCATCGGTTCGGGGCAGTGAAAGATGATGGCTGGCAAGGCGCTCGAGCGGCGCAGTGGAACGCGTCGAGCTGGATAAATGCTCAGTATCAGAAGACGAAAATGTGGATAAACCTGTTGATAACCCCAGGGATAACCTTGTTGATAACTGTGTGGACAGTTTTTCCAGCCGACTCACATACGTGCCATCGCCGACTCGGCTTTCAATGAAGCCTTCGGCATACAGTTGATCGTAGGCACGCACCACGCTGTTGCGCGACAGCGCCAGCATCGACGCCAGGTCACGGGTGGCCGGCAGGCGCGTACCACTGCTCAGGTGGCCGTCCAGCACCCTTGCGCGTAGCGCCTGATACAGCTGCTGGCTGAGCCCCCGGCGCCGGTCCAAAACGATTCCAGCTGGGTCGAAAGACGATACGAGTGCGCGCTCAGTCATGAAATTGGACCTATGAAAATAGACTTCAATGGCTCTTACACCAGACCAATAGCCTGCCTAGGATGGTCCCCATTGAACAAGGACTTTCATCATGCACATCGCCAAACCCTTCCAGGATCACGACCTTCAGCGTCTGCACCAGCACATGCAGAGCGCCCGCCTCGCCACCTTGATCAGCCACGGCGACCACGGCCTGCTGGCCACTCACCTGCCGGTACTGCTGGACACCGATGAGGGCGAGTTCGGCACGGTCTACGGCCACCTGGCGCGAGCCAATCGCCAGTGGCAGGACCTGCAGCGCGGCGGCGAGGCGCTGCTGGTGTTTGCAGGTGCGGATGCCTACGTCAGCCCCAGCTATTACCCGAGCAAGCACGACGATCCCAAGGTGGTGCCGACCTGGAACTACGTGGCGGTGCATGCCTACGGTGCGGTCGATGTCATGCACGACGCCGAGTCGCTGCTGCAGATCGTCAGCCGCCTGACCGACCTGCACGAGCAGGGCCGCAGCGAGCCCTGGGCAGTGGCCGATGCGCCAGCCGACTACATCGACGGCATGCTGCGCGCCATCGTCGGCATCCGCCTGCCGATCGCCCGCCTACAGGGCGCGCGCAAGCTCAGCCAGAACCGCAGCGCGGCGGACATCCAGGGCGTTCACGCTGGCCTGGCCGACAGCCGCGACCCACTCGACCAATCACTTGCCGCGCAGATGCGCTCGCTCTAAAGGAGAATGCCCATGTCCACCGTCACGCTGCGGCCTGTCCGCGCCGAAGATCACGCCGCCTGGCTGCCGCTGTGGCAGGCCTACCTGCGCTTCTACGAAACCACCCTGGCCGAGGAGGTCAGCGCCAACAGTTGGCAG
Organism: Pseudomonas sp. SC11; assembly: GCF_047039205.1. NCBI lineage: Bacteria > Pseudomonadati > Pseudomonadota > Gammaproteobacteria > Pseudomonadales > Pseudomonadaceae > Pseudomonas > Pseudomonas sp. SC11. The sequence continues at coordinate 5,415,515 of NZ_CP178183.1, forward strand.
CGGCTGCTCGACCCCAGCGAACCCACCCATTCGACACTGGCCTGGGTCGATGGCAAGGCGGTGGGCATGGTCAACTTCATCTACCATCGTTCCAACTGGAGCATCGAGAACGCCTGCTACTTGCAGGATCTGTACGTCGACCCACAACAGCGCGGCCTGGGCATCGGTCGTCAGTTGATCGAGCATGTCTGTGCCACGGCCAAGGCCGCCGGCTGCATCAAGGTGCACTGGCTGACCCACGAAACCAACGCCACAGCCATCGGCCTTTACCAACAGGTGGCCGAACGGCCAGGCTTCATCCAATTCCGCAAAGGGTTGTAAGCGCCATGACTGACGCACTGAACTGGACACCTGCCAGGACTCCCAATGCTGCGCCCCTGGAGGGGCGCTTCATCCGCCTGGAAAAACTCGACCCGGCGCGCCACGGCGACGACCTCTGGGAAGTCCTGCAAGGTCCGGACGCCGACCCCGCTCTGTGGGACTATCTGCCCTATGGCCCCTTCACCGAGCGCGCCGCCTTCGACCGCTGGCTGCAGGGCCATGCCGCCAGTGCAGATCCGCTGTTCTACAGCGTGATCGACAAAAACAGCGATCAGGCCCAAGGCCTGCTCAGCTACATGTCGATGGTGCCCGACCACGGTCGCTTCGAACTCGGCCACATCGCCTTCGGCGCCGCGATGCAGCGCACGCCCAAGGGCACCGAAGCGGTGTACCTGCTGGGCAAACTTGGATTCGAACTGGGCAATCGCCGGCTGGAATGGAAGTGCAACGACGCCAACGCCCGCTCCAAGCGCGCCGCGCAGCGCTTCGGTTTCGTCTTCGAGGGAGTGTTCCGGCAACACATGGTGGTGAAGGGCCGTAACCGCGATACGGCGTGGTATGCGATCACCGACGGGCAATGGCCGCAGGTGGCAGCCGGTTTCGAGCGCTGGTTGGCGGCCGAGAACCAGCGGCCGGAAGGTCAGGTGCGAACGCTGGAAGACTGCCGACGGGCAAGCGACGGCGCTGGCAGCGCTACCTGATCAGGCTTGCGCGCCTGACCAGACCCATCTGCAAATCACTTCCTACACCTCCATCTGCACTAAAACGCACCGCAAAAAAAGGGGAGCCTTCGCTCCCCATGAGGTAACCGCTTCACCCTCGAGCGCTGCGTATCAGCCCTCGATTTCGATCAGGATCTCACCCGGCGTGACCCGGTCGCCTTTGGCGACATGGATGGCCACGACCTTACCGGCGATGGCCGCCTGCACTTCGGTCTCCATCTTCATGGCCTCGGTGATCAGCACCGCCTGCCCGGCCTTGACCACATCGCCCTCCTTGACCAGCACATCGACGATGTTGCCCGGCATGGTGGTGCTGACATGGCCCGGCGCGCTGGCCTGCTTGCGCTTGCTGCTGCCGCCGCTGACGAAGTCGTTGAGTGGTTCGAACACCACTTCTTCCGGCATGCCATCGATCGACAGGTAGAAATGGCGCTTGCCTTCGGCCTTGACCCCGACACCGGTGATGTCCACGCGGTAGGTCTCGCCGTGCACGTCGATGACGAACTCGGTCGGCACCCCCTCACCGCCCACCGAGGCGGCGGCGCCGGCTTCGGGAATCGGCAGCAGCACTTCGGGCTTGAGCGTGCCGGCTTGGCGTTCCTCGAGGAACTTGCGACCGATGTCCGGGAACATGGCGAAGGTCAGCACGTCCTCTTCGCTGTGCGCCAGGCTGCCGATCTCGGCGCGCAGCTTGGCCATTTCCGGCTTGAGCAGGTCGGCCGGACGCACATCGATCACGTCTTCGCTGCCAATCGCCTGGCGCCGCAGTTGCTCATCGACCACACCTGGGGCCTTGCCGTAGCCGCCCTGCAGGTACAGTTTCACTTCGTTGGTGATGGTCTTGTAGCGCTCGCCGGCAAGCACGTTGAAGAACGCCTGAGTGCCAACGATCTGCGAGGTCGGCGTGACCAGTGGCGGGAAGCCGAGGTCTTCGCGCACCCGTGGGATTTCCGCCAGCACCTCGTTCATGCGGTTGAGCGCGCCCTGCTCCTTGAGCTGGTTGGCCAGGTTGGAAATCATCCCGCCCGGTACCTGGTTGACCTGCACGCGGGTGTCCACGGCGGTGAACTCGCTCTCGAACTGGTGGTACTTCTTGCGCACGGCATAGAAGTACAGGCCAATTTCCTGCAACAGTTCCAGATCCAGACCGGTGTCGAACTCGCTGCCCTTGAGCGCTGCGACCATCGATTCGGTGCCGGGATGGCTGGTGCCCCAGGCGAAGCTGGAGATGGCCGTGTCGATGTGATCCGCGCCATTTTCCACGGCCTTGAGCTGACACATGGCGGCCAGGCCGGCGGTGTCGTGGGAGTGGATGAACACCGGCAGCGACTGCTCGGCCTTCAGGGCCTTGACCAGTTCGCCGGTCGCGAACGGCGTCAGCAGGCCGGCCATGTCCTTGATCGCCACCGAGTCGCACCCCATGGCTTCCATCTGCTGGGCCTGCTTCACGAAGGCGTCGATGGTGTGCACCGGGCTGGTGGTGTAGGCGATGGTGCCTTGCGCGTGCTTGCCAGCCGCCTTCACCGCTTCGATGGCCACGCGCAGGTTACGCACGTCGTTCATGGCATCGAAAATACGGAAGACGTCGATGCCGTTGACTGCCGCCTTGGCCACGAACGCCTTGACCACGTCGTCGCTGTAGTGGCGGTAGCCCAGCAGGTTCTGCCCGCGCAGCAGCATCTGCAAGCGCGTGTTGGGCAGGGCTGCGCGCAACTGGCGCAGGCGCTCCCATGGGTCTTCCTTGAGGAAGCGCACACAGGCATCGAAGGTGGCGCCACCCCAGACTTCCAACGACCAGTAGCCCACTTTGTCGAGCTTGTCGCAGATCGGCAGCATGTCTTCGGTGCGCATGCGCGTGGCCAGCAGAGACTGGTGGGCATCACGCAGGATCGTGTCGGTTACATGGATTTTCTTGGACATTGTTATCTCCTTTTAGCGGCAAGCGTGTAGCGGTAAGCCGCAAGAAAAGCCGATCCGCTTCTACTTGCAGCTTGCCGCTCGCAGCTTGCCACTGCATTCAGATGCCGGCGTGGGCGGCGATGGCGGCGGCGATGGCCAGGGCCAATTCTTCGGGTTTGCGCTTGATCGAGTAGTTGGTCAGTTCAGGGTGGCTTTCGACGAAGCTGGTGTTGAACTGGCCGCTACGGAATTCCAGGTTGCGCAAGATTTCCTGGTAGTACGCGGCGGTGGTCTTGACGCCCTGCACGCGCATGTCGTCCAAAGCCCGCAACCCGCGATCCATGGCCTCTTCCCAGGTCAGCGCCCAGACCACCAGTTTCAGGCACATCGAGTCGTAGAACGGCGGAATGGTGTAGCCGGTATAGATCGCCGTGTCGGTACGCACGCCCGGGCCGCCGGGGGCGTAGTAACGGGTGATCTTGCCGAAGCTGGGCAGGAAGTTGTTCTTCGGGTCTTCGGCATTGATGCGGAACTGCAGCGCAAAGCCGCGGTGCACGATGTCTTCCTGCTTGACCGACAACGGCTCGCCCGAGGCAATGCGGATCTGCTCGCGGACAATGTCGATACCGGTGATTTCCTCGGTGATGGTGTGCTCCACCTGCACCCGCGTGTTCATCTCCATGAAGTACACCTCGCCCTCGGCGAGCAGAAACTCCACGGTGCCAGCGTTCTCGTAATTCACCGCCTTGGCGGCGCGCACCGCCAGGTCGCCGATGTAGGCGCGCTGCTCAGGGGTGAGCTGCGGGCTCGGGGCGATCTCGATGAGCTTCTGGTTGCGGCGCTGAATCGAGCAGTCGCGTTCGAACAGGTGCACCACGTTGCCGAAGCTGTCGCCGAGGATCTGCGCCTCGATGTGCTTGGGATTGACGATGCACTTTTCCAGGAACACCTCGGCCGAGCCGAAGGCCTTGGTGGCCTCGGAAATCACCCGTGGGAAGTTCTGTTCCAGTTCCTCGCGGCTGTTGCAGCGGCGGATACCGCGTCCGCCACCACCGGAAGTGGCCTTGAGCATCACCGGGTAACCGATGCGGTCGCCTTCGCGCAGGGCCTCGTGGATATCGGCCACGTTGCCTTCGGTGCCAGGCGTGACGGGCACCCCGGCCTGGATCATGGTGCGCCGTGCTTCGGTCTTGTCGCCCATGCGGCGGATGACCTCGGCGGCCGGACCGATGAACTTGATCCCACGCTCGGCGCAGATTTCCGCAAGTTCAGCGTTTTCCGACAGGAAACCGTAGCCCGGATGCAGGGCGTCGCAGCCGGTTTCCACAGCCAGGTTCACCAGCTTGCGCGGGTTCAGGTAACCGGCCAGCGGCTCGGCACCGATGCTGTAGGCCTCGTCGGCGCGCTTGACGTGCAAGGCATGCCGGTCGGCATCGGAAAAGATCGCGACGGAGCGGATGCCCATCTCGGCGCAAGCACGCACGATGCGGACTGCGATTTCACCCCGGTTGGCGATCAGGATTTTTTTTATCACTGGAGTCTTCCCAAAGCCGTTCGAACAGACGATCCGGATACACCGGTCGGCGCGTGACCAGACGCTGCTGGCCAGTCGCACGTTCAAAGCTAGCGCTGCAGATCGATAAACAAAAATCAATATTTGTTAGGGGCAGTATTAGCAAAAGCTTATAGTTCGGTAACAGGGTATTGCCGGGGTGTTCGGATAAATGCGTAAGTCATTGATGCGTATGACGTTGCGTCAACTGCAGATCTTCAATGAGGTGTGCGACCTGCGCTCCTACAGCCGAGCGGCCGAAGAAATGTCGCTCACGCAACCGGCCGTCAGCCTGCAAATCCGTCAGCTTGAGGAGCTGGTGGGTCAGCCGCTGTTCGAGTATGTGGGCAAAAAGTTGTACCTGACCGAAGCGGCCGAGGCACTGCAACGGGCCAGCCGGGACATCTTCGGCCGGCTGGAGAACTTCGACATGCAGCTGTCGGATATGCAGGGCTCACTGCAAGGGCAGTTGAAGCTGGCGATCGAATCCAGCGCCAAGCACTTCGTGCCTCATTTGTTCGCGGCGTTCAAGCGACGCCATCCTGAGGTCAACCTCACGCTGACCGTGGTCAATCGCGCCCAGGCGATTCGGCGGCTGTCGGACAACCGCGACGATCTGATCATCATGTCGATGGTGCCCCAGGACATGGGCCTGGAGTTCCTGCCCTTCCTCAACAACCCGATCATCGCCGTAGCGCCGCCGGATCATCCGCTGTCACAGCCCGAGCGCCTGCGCTTGCAAGATCTGGAACCTCACACGCTGCTGGTCCGCGAACAGGGTTCAGGCACGCGCAAGGCCTGCGAGGAATACTTCAAGGACAAGCGCGTGCACTTTACCCAGACCCTCGAAGTGGCGTCTGCCGAGGCTCAACGAGAGAGCGTGATCGCCGGTCTGGGCATCGCCCTGCTGACGCGACACGCGGTGAACATGGAGTTGGCCACCGGCCTGCTGCGCGAGCTGCCGGTGGAAGAACTGCCGCTGTTTCGCAGTTGGTGCGTGGTACAAGCCAAGGCCAAGCGACAGTCGCCGGTTGCCTTGGCCTTCCTGGCGTTCATTCGCAGCGAACGGGCGACGATCAGTGGGCTGGTGGAGCGATTTTCTGGGAAGCTGCCGGCACCACTTGCCACACCGTGATGTCTTGCAATTCGGGGTAATCGGCGATTTCACGAAGCAATTGACGCTGGTCGCAATAGCTTTCGATCGCACGGCGATATTCCATGCGACGCTGATCCTTTTCAGCCTGCTTGCGAGCCTTGGCGTTGGGTTGGTACGAACCGAAGTGATCGTTTGCCATTGCCTGTCTCCCAGATCGGATGCGGGAGCTTCAGGGTGGCGAGCGCGCTTTACCGATTGGTGACAGGCCGATGAATTTTGCGGGTCGCTAGCACGCAAGCGCGCTCAGTCGTCGGTCGCCTTGATCGACTTGGGCGACAGTCGCAGGCTGCGCAAGCTGCGCTTGACGCTCTTGAGGTGATTCACCAGGCTCGGGCCACGCGCCATGGCCACGCCCATCGCCAGCACGTCGATCACCACCAGGTGGGCGATGCGTGACGTCAGCGGAGTGTAGATTTCGGTGTCTTCGTGCACATCGATGGCCAGGTTGACGGTCGACAGTTCCGCCAATGGGGTTTGGCTGGGGCACAGGGTGATGAGGTTGGCGCCGCTTTCGCGCACCAGATTCGCGGTGATCAGCAGGTCCTTGGAGCGCCCCGACTGGGAGATGCACACCGCCACGTCGCCCGGCTTGAGCGTGACCGCGGACATGGCCTGCATGTGCGGGTCCGAATAGGCCGCCGCACTGAGCAACAAGCGGAAGAACTTGTGCTGAGCGTCGGCGGCCACTGCGCCTGAGGCACCGAAACCGTAGAACTCCACGCGCTGGGCTTGGGCCATGGCGCTGACCGCCTGCTGCAGGGCCTGCGGGTCGAGGTGCTCGCGCACCTCCATCAGCGTGTGCAGCGTAGTGTCGAAGATCTTCAGGCTGTAGTCGGCCACCGAGTCGTCTTCATGGATGGCGAACTGTCCGAAGCTGGCGCCCGCCGCCAGGCTCTGCGCCAGCTTGAGCTTGAGATCCTGGAACCCGGAGCAGCCGATGGCCCGGCAGAAACGCACGATGGTCGGCTCGCTGATGCCGACGTTATGCGCCAGATCGGCCATTGAGCTGTGCATGACGGCAGCCGGATCGAGCAGCACATGGTCGGCCACTTTGAGTTCCGATTTGCGCAGCAGATGGCGCGATTGGGCGATGTGTTGCAACAGATTCACAGGCTTGACTCGGTTATGATCGGCTGGCCGGGGATGTAGCTATCTTGTAGTTATACTACATGACCGGCGGACCGCCCAGCTAAACGAACGTGGGAGCGTGGTGGCTTGAGTATTCCCTGCGACATCTTGGTTTTCGGCGGTACTGGCGATCTGGCCCTGCGCAAGCTGCTGCCGGCGCTCTATCAGTTGTATCGCCAAAACCGCCTGCACAATGCCGTACGCATCATCGCCCTGGCTCGCCAGCCACTGTCGCGTCGCGACTACCTCAAGCGCGTCGAGCGTCATGGCCGGGCGCAGATCGCCCCTGCTGACTTCGACGACGAACTGTGGCGACGCTTCTGCGCGCGCCTGGACTACTTCGCCATGGACGCCGCCCAAGGCGCCGACTTCGTCCGCCTGGCCCGCTATCTTGGCGAACCGGGTGGCCTCACGCGAATCTTCTACCTGGCCACCGCGCCCAGTCTGTTTGCCTCGATCGCCGGCCACCTGCGCCTGGCAGGCCTGGCCGACCCGGAAGCGCGCATCGTGCTGGAAAAGCCCATCGGCCATTCGCTGGCGTCGGCCCAAGCGATCAATCAGGCCATCGGTGCTGTATTCGAGGAATCCCAGGTGTTTCGCATCGATCACTACTTGGGCAAGGAAACCGTGCAGAACCTCATGGCCCTGCGTTTCGCCAACGCCCTGCTGGAGCCGGTGTGGCGCAACGCGCAGGTCGATCATGTACAGATCAGCGTGTGCGAAACCCTCGGCGTGGAGAATCGCGGTGCCTACTACGATCGCGCCGGCGCCACCCGCGACATGCTGCAGAACCACCTGTTGCAGTTGCTGTGCCTGGTGGCCATGGAGCCTCCGGCGCAGTTCGAGGCCGAGGCCGTGCGCGACGAGAAGGTGAAGATCCTGCGCGCCCTGCGTCCACTCGGCGACCAGGACGTGCAGGACCAGACCGTACGCGGGCAGTACAGCGCCGGTCGAATCGGCGGTCAGGAGGTGCCGGCCTACTACTTCGAAAAAGACGTGGACCACGACAGCGACACCGAAACCTTCGTCGCCGTCCAGGCGCACATCGAGAACTGGCGCTGGGCCGGGGTGCCGTTCTACCTGCGTACCGGCAAGCGCATGGCGCGGCGTTCATCGCAGATCGTCATCCAGTTCAAGCCGGTGCCCCACGCGCTGTTCGCCGGTGAACAGGTCAACCAGTTGCTGATCCGGCTGCAACCCGAAGAGCGCATCAGCCTGCGCATGATGACCAAGCGGCCTGGCAAGGGCATGCACCTGGCCCCGGTCGACCTGGACCTGAACCTGGCCCAGGCGTTCGGCCACACCCGCCGCTGGGACGCCTATGAGCGCCTGCTGCTGGATATCCTGGAAGGCGATTCCACCCTGTTCATGCGCCGCGACGAGGTGGAAGCGGCCTGGGCCTGGATCGACCCGATCCTCAAGGGCTGGGAAGCGCACTTCCAGGCGCCCCGCCCTTACCCGGCCGGCAGTAACGGGCCGGAACAGGCCAACAGCCTGCTGGCGAACCAGGGAAGGCAGTGGCATGACTGAAATCTTTCGTCCTGCAATCGCGACCTGCCAAGGCGCATCGTTGCGCTGAAGCGACGCATGCCGCGTAACGCCTATTGCAGGAAAAACCCTCATGACCGAATCGAAGCATTGGACTGCAACGCAGACCGACAGATTGCTGCGCGTTGAAGCCACAGTCACCGTGGCCAACCCCGGGGTCACCCCGCTGCTGGTGCCATCGCGCATTCAGGACAGGTCATCCAACTTGAATCTGGATCTGGTCCTGGAGCAGGAGGACGGGATTCACCTCGCGGTGATGACTGACAAACCGGTGGTGTTCGAAAAAGACTTCGGCTACCCGGTACGCCTGGTCGTCGTCATCCACGACGGTAAGGCAATCGAAACCTTGCGCGTGAACGCGCAGCACTGACGCGGCCGACCCATTGCGGGAACGACTCGCCGACGGTCATTGCTGCAGCAGTTTCTCGAAAGCCTCGGCCTCCAATGGACGACTGATCAGGTAACCCTGGACCTCGTCGCATCCCTGCTCACGCAGGAACGACAATTGCTCTGGGGTTTCCACGCCCTCGGCCACCACTTCGAGCCCCAGACTCTTGGCCATGCCGATGATCGCCCGGATGATCGCGGCATCCTGGTTGCCCTCATGCAGGCCACGGATGAATGCCTGGTCGATCTTCACGTAATCCACCGGGAAGCGCTTCAGGTAGCTCAGCGACGAATAGCCCGTGCCGAAGTCATCGATCGCCAGCTTCACCCCTAGCGCATGCAATTGTTCGAACGTGGCAATGATGTGCTCGACGTTGTCGAGCAACTGGCTTTCGGTGAGTTCCAGTTCCAGTAGATGCGGCGCCAACCCGGTCTCTTCCAGTACCTGACGGACCAGACTGACCACCTTGCCCTGGCGCAACTGGTACACCGACAGGTTCACCGAGACCCGGATGTCTCGGCCCTGGCGCAACCATTCGCACGCTTGCCAGCACGCCTGGCGCAGGACGAATTCGCCCATCGGCGCGATCAGCCCGGTTTCTTCCGCCAGCCCGATGAATTCGCTGGGCGGCACCATGCCCCACTGCGGATGCTGCCAACGTACCAGGGCTTCGGCCGCATTCAGACGGCCACTGCGCAGGCACATCTTGGGTTGGTAGAACACCCGCAATTGGTTCTCGACCAAGGCCTTGCGCAAGTGGTTCTCCAGTTGCAGGCGCTCCAGCGTGCTGGCGCGCAGGCTCTCGGTGTAGAACTGGAAACAGTCACCGCCCAAGTGCTTGGCGTGCTGCTTGGCCATGTCAGCCTGGTTGAGCAGCGCCTCAAGGTCGCAGGAAGGATCCGTCAGCAGGCTGATCCCCACCGAGGCACTGACCACCACTTCGTGGTCACCCAACTGCTGCGGGACACGCAGCTTGTCGAGCAGGCGCGTGGTGACCCGAACCAGGCTCGACAAATGGCTGTAGCCATCGAACAGCACCACGAATTCGTCACCCGATATACGCGCCACCGTATCGGCCTCGGGTACTGCGTTGGCCAGACGTCGCGCCATCTGCCTGAGCAATTGGTCGGCCAGCGCCTGACCTAGGCTTTCATTGAGCAGCTTGAAGCGGTCCAGGTCCACGTGCAGCAGGGCCAAGGTGCGGCCGTTGAGCCGAACCCGCTGGCGTGCCTGATCCAGGCGCAGACGGAACAGCATGCGGTTGGCCAGGCCAGTGAGTTCATCGTAATGAGCCAGATGACGCAAACGCTCCTCCGACTGACGGCGCGTCGACAGGTCGGTGCAGAACGCAACGATGTTGCTGAGCCTGCCGTTGCCGTCGTGCACCCCGTTGAGCTGCAACCACTGCGGGTACAACTCACCAGTGCTGCGTGCCTCGACCAGTTCACCCTGCCAACGGCCTTGCTGTTGCAACGCTTCGCGGATCGACTCGCTGTGACGCTGCGCATCGCGGCTGCTCGGCAGTTGCAACAGGTTGCGCGACAGCAACTCTTCGCGAGAGTGGCCGGTGAGTGTGCAATAGGGCTGGTTCACCGCCAGCACCTGGAAGTGTGCGTCGAGGATGGCGATGCCCTCGCTGGCGGCCTCGAACACCGTGGCGGCCAGGCGTTGCTGCTCTTCATGCACAGCCAGGCGTTGCGCGCTGGCGCCCAGTGCCTGATGCGCGAGGTCCAGCTCACGGCCACGTTCGCTCACCCGCTGCTCCAAGCAGTGCTGGGCATGACGTAGCTGCGTTTCGACCTGACGGCGCTGCTTGACCTCCTCACTCAGCGCCAGGTTCAACCGCTCGCCCTGGCGCTGTGCCTGCTGCAGATGTTCGATCAACGCCTGGTTCTGGAAGCGTCGCAACAGACCGTTCTCGATCAGGCGGTTGATCTGCCAAGCCACCACGAACAGCGCGCCCAAGAGAATCAGACCCAGCCAACCCCAGCCGCGCTGCGCGCCATCCTCGTAGATGAAGAGAAAGCCGATCGGCGGCAGCAGCCCCGGCAGCACGAAACTGAGAAAGGCGGGCAGACTCACCGCATAGGCGACGCTGGCCGACAGCGCCGCAGCGCCCAGCAAGCCGAACACCCAGGCCTGCTGGACGAAGCTATCCACCGGCACCAAGGCGAGCGCTGCACAGGCCAGGGTCAGCCCACTGAAGGCAGACCCCCCGAGAAACAGTCGCCACCAATTCGGTTGCGCCTGCCGTGGCGCAGGCGCAACCTCGAAGGCCGCCACCTGAATCACGCGCAGACCCACCAACGCCAGGAGCCAGAGCGTCCATACGCACACCAGCAGGTAGCGGGCCGGACTCCATAGCAGCCAGGCACACAGCAGGCCGTTGAGCAACATGAGCAGAGTGGGTAGCAAGGAGCCTTGATACAGCAGGCGGGTGCGCTCGATGGAGAGCTCGGTTGCGAATTGCCTGCGAACGCGCTTCGTCGTGTCGGGTAATGCGTCGATCACCATGCAATTCTGGGTCATATGGCAGTGTTCTTGTAATGGTCAGCCGCTAACGGTCACGGAGAATACACAACACCGCCCGCTGGCCAAACTGCTGTACGTCATGTTTTCACAACAGCCCTGTCCTTTGTCCGCTGCCCCTTGCCGATGAACGGCCCGCCGCAATGCCCGAGATTTATCAGCAACGCGTTTGCCCCCGCCCCCGCGCGCCCCTAGAATGGCCGGATGCACACTGATGACCTCTCCCTCCTGCTCAATTCCCTCAACGATGCCCAGCGCCAGGCCGTAGCCGCTGCGCGTGGCCGTCAACTGGTGCTGGCTGGCGCCGGCTCCGGCAAGACCCGCGTGCTGGTGCACCGCATCGCCTGGCTGATCCAGGTCGAGCAGGCCTCGCCGCACTCCATCCTGTCGGTGACGTTCACCAACAAGGCGGCGGCCGAGATGCGCCATCGCATCGAGCAGTTGCTGGGCATCAACCCGGCCGGTATGTGGGTCGGCACCTTCCACGGCCTGGCGCACCGCCTGCTGCGTGCCCATTGGCAGGAAGCGCGGCTGACGCAGAACTTCCAGATTCTCGACAGCGACGACCAGCAGCGCCTGGTCAAACGCGTGATCCGCGAAATGGGTCTGGACGAGCAACGCTGGCCCGCTCGCCAGGCCCAGTGGTTCATCAACGGGCAAAAGGACGAAGGCCTGCGCCCGCAGCACATCCAGCCAGGCGGCGACCTGTTCCTGGCCACCATGCGTGGCATCTACGAAGCTTACGAACAGGCCTGCGAACGCGCCGGTGTCATCGATTTCTCCGAGCTGCTGCTGCGCGCCCTGGACCTGTGGCGCGACCACCCTGGCCTGCTGGAGCACTATCAGCGCCGCTTCCGCCACGTGCTGGTGGACGAGTTCCAGGACACCAACGCCGTGCAGTACGCCTGGTTGCGCCTGTTGGCCGCAGGCGGCGACAGCCTGATGGCGGTGGGCGACGACGACCAGTCCATCTATGGCTGGCGCGGGGCCAAGATCGAGAACATCCATCAGTACACCGCCGACTTCCCCGATGCCGAGCTGATCCGCCTGGAGCAGAACTACCGCTCCACGGGCGGCATTCTCAAAGCAGCCAACGCCTTGATCGCCAATAACAGTGGGCGTCTGGGCAAGGAACTGTGGACCGACCTGGGCGAAGGCGAACCCATCACGCTGTATGCGGCCTACAACGAGCACGACGAAGCACGCTACGTGGTCGAGAGCATCGAGCGCGTGATCAAGGACGGCCACTCACGCAATGACATTGCCATCCTCTATCGCTCCAACGCCCAGTCGCGGGTGCTCGAAGAGGCCCTGCTGCGCGAGCGTATTCCCTACCGCATCTATGGCGGCCAGCGCTTCTTCGAACGCGCCGAGATCAAGAACGCCATGGCCTACCTGCGCCTGCTCGAAGGGCGCGGCAACGACGCAGCCCTGGAGCGGGTCATCAACGTGCCGCCACGCGGTATCGGCGAAAAAACCGTCGAGGCCATCCGCGAGCACGCTCGCCACAGCCAGTCGTCGATGTGGGATGCCATGTGCCAGTTGCTCGCCGCCAAAGCCCTCAAGGGTCGCGCGGCAAGCGCGCTGGGCGGCTTCATCGAATTGATGGAGAACCTCGCGGCCAAGGTCAGCGAGATGCCGCTGCACACGATGACCCAGACCGTGATCGAGCAATCCGGGCTGATCATTTATCACCAGGAAGAGAAAGGCGAGAAGGGCCAGGCGCGGGTGGAAAACCTTGAGGAACTGGTCAGCGCCGCGCGCAACTTCGAGACCAGCGAAGACGACGGCGACCTGTCGCCGCTGTCCGCCTTCCTCGGCCACGCTTCGCTCGAAGCAGGCGATGCCCAGGCCGATGAGCACGAAGACAGCGTGCAATTGATGACCCTGCACAGTGCCAAAGGCCTTGAGTTCCCCTATGTGTTCCTGGTCGGCCTGGAAGAAGGGCTGTTCCCGCACAAGATGAGCCTGGAAGAGCCGGGACGTCTGGAAGAAGAGCGCAGGCTGGCGTATGTCGGTATCACGCGGGCCATGCGCCAGTTGATCATGTCCTACGCCGAAACGCGCCGTCTGTATGGCAGTGAGACGTACAACAAGGTGTCACGCTTCGTTCGGGAAATTCCTGCCGGGCTGGTTCAGGAGGTGCGCCTGTCCAACTCGGTCAGTCGCCCCTTCGGCGGCGCTCAGACCCAGGCCAGCAGCCTCTTCGCCAATGCCGCGATCCCGCAGACCGCCTTCAGCCTCGGGCAGCGGGTTCAGCACTCGGTATTCGGCGAGGGCGTGATCCTCAACTTCGAAGGGTCCGGCGCCCAAGCGCGGGTGCAGGTGAATTTCGACGAAGGCAGCAAATGGTTGATGCTGGGGTACGCCAAGCTAGAAGCGATCTGAGGGCAAAGGGATCTCAGTGAGGTTCCTTTTTCAGACAACCTTTCCAGGCTCTACCTACAGACTCTTCCAGACATCGCCCTGCCCGCCAGGCAAAAGCTCGAAACATTCTTACGCTGGCCTTGTCTGTCAGATCATGTGCACCATGACGCGCGTGCAATCCACAAAACGGGAAATCCCATCTTATGCAACGTTTTCTTAGCATCGCACTGGCGCTCTGCGTCGGCCTGACGCTGAGCCTCGACGCCAATGCCAAGCGCTTCGGCGGTGGCAAGAGCTCGGGCGCAGCGCCCATGCACCAGACTCGCCAGGCCTCCCCCACTACGCCTGCCGCCACGCCAACCGCTCCGGGCCGCGCCCCGGCCGCTGCCAGCGGTGCTTCGCGCTGGCTGGGTCCATTGGCCGGTATCGCTGCTGGTGGCCTGCTGGCCTCCATGTTCATGGGCGATGGCTTCCAGGGCATGCAGATCTTCGACTTCCTGATCATGGGCCTGATCGCCTTCCTGGTCTTCCGCTTCATCGCCGCACGTCGCCGTCAGCAGCAGCCACAGGCTGCGGGTCACGCGCCGTACCAGCGTGAAGTACAGCCACAAGCGCAGCAGCCTGCCCAGTCGATCTTCGGCGGTTCGGCCGCACCGGTCGCCGCGCCGGTGATCAACGCGCCGGCCTGGTTCAACGAGCAGAACTTCCTGGCTGCCGCACGCAACCACTTCCAGACCCTGCAGCAGCACTGGGACGCGAACGAGATGGACAAGATCGCCGAGTTCGTCACCCCGCAGATGCTTGAGTTCCTCAAGCGCGAGCGCGCCGAACAAGGTGATGGCTTCCAGTCCACCTACATCGACGACCTCGACGTGCAACTGGACGGCGTCGAAGACCGTGCCGACAAGACCGTCGCGACCTTGACCTTCCGTGGCGTGTCGAAGAACTCTCGCTTCGATCAAGGCGAAGCCTTCAGCGAAAGCTGGCACATGGAGCGTGCACAGGGCGAGAACCAGCCCTGGATGCTGGCCGGTATCCGCCAGAACGGCTGATTCCGACCTGCAGCACAAAAACCCCGGACCTGTTCCGGGGTTTTTGCTTTTGCCATAGCGGACTACTAGGGTATAAACCGCAGCGTTGTCATCAAGGCCAGAGGAAATGAAACGTGGAAGAAGTGATCGAACAACTCCGTGAAGCCAACGAGCCGGTACCGGTCCCCCTCGAGCTTCCCGATGAAGACCAACTGGTCGAGATCGAGGAAGAGCTGTTCATCAACATCCCCTTCGTCTTCAAAGAGTTCCTGCTCACGGTCAGTGACGTGGTCTACGGGTCTCTCGAACCGGTCACCGTCACTGACCCGCAATCGCACACCTACCTGCCCGACGTCGCCGCCAACGCCTGGGACGCCGGTGTACCGCGTGACCTGATTCCGTTGTGCCAGGACGGCGACAATTACTACTGCGTCGAAGAAGACGGCACCGTGGTGCTGTGGGACGGCGACGAAGAGATCGTTGGGGAAGACAGCTGGGAATCGGTGTGGCACTGGGCGCGGGACGTCTGGCTGGAAAGCTAAGCCTGCTGAGCGACCCGCTTCTGACACGGCGAAGGCCTTACCCTCGCCGAGTCGGAACAAGCGACACCGCAACCAATCAGTGCGAGTGGTCGCGGCTGTTCTCCAGGGTTTCCAACAATGCCACCTGCATGCGTGTATGCATGCGCACGAACCAGCGCCAGAGCAGCGCCACCACCACCGCAGCCACCACCGCGATGATCAGCAGCAGTTCGCTGGTCGGCAGAATGCTGGCCGACAAGGCCGACAGCAGTAGGAAGATGACCAGCAGCGACAGCAATGGAATCACCTCGGCGATGACCCGCCGCACTCGCTGGGTGTGGCGCCCGGCCATTTCCGGCTTGACGCCCATCTCCGCCAGCAACATCGACAGCGCCTTGAGCTTGCGGTAGGCCGCGATCAGGAAGGGCAGCGACAGCAGCAGCGCGGCGCCCCAGATCAGCGCTTTCTGTTGCCCCACATCGCCGATCCATTCGCTGAGCCACGCGCCGATGCGCACGGCGAAGTAACCGCCACTGAAGAAAATCGCGATCACCAGCGCCAGGTTCACCCCAACCTGCAACAGAATGCGCCGGATCATCGCCGCCAGCATGGCGCCCTCACCTTGCGGCTGAATGCTGCGCAGCCACTCGCCGTACAACGACAGCACCCTGGACAGGCGCTGCGGGACGACCTTGCCCAGACGAATGGACAGCGGATCGGCCGCGCGGATCAGGTAAGGCGTCAGTAAGGTGGTGATGGCCGAGACGGCGACCGCCACCGGGTAGAGGAAGTCGCTGGTGACCTGCAATGTCATGCCCAGCGCCGCGATGATGAAGGAAAATTCGCCGATCTGTGACAGCCCCATGCCCACCCGCAACGAGGTACGCCCGTCGTTACCGGCAATGAAGGCGCCCATGCCGCACGAAAGCATCTTGCCCAGCACCACGGCCAGGGTTATCACCACGATCGGCCAGGCGTACTCGACCAGCACCTGCGGGTCGATCATCAGACCGATGGCGACGAAGAAGATGGCGCTGAACAGGTCACGAACCGGCTCGATGAGGCGCTCGATCTTCAGCAACTGGCGCGATTCGGCCATGATCGCGCCGATCAGGAAGGCGCCCAGCACCATGCTGTACTCGAGCTTGACCACCAGCAGGCAGAAGCCGAAACACAGGCCGAGTACGGTGATCAGCAACATCTCGTTGCTTTCGAACTTGGCCACGTAGGCCAATAGCCGTGGCACCAGCAGAATGCCGATGACCAGGGCGACGATCATGAACAGCGACAGCTTGCCGACGGTCGAGAACACCTCCCCGGAGCTCACCGAACCGCTGACTGCAATGCCCGACAGCAGTGCGATGATGCCGATGCCGAGGATGTCCTCGACGATGAGCACACCGAAGATCAGTTGCGCGAAGCGCTCGTTCTTCATCTTCAGGTCATTGAGCGCCTTGACGATGATGGTGGTCGAGGAAATCGCCAGGATGGCGCCGAGGAACAGCGAATCCATGGTGTTCCAGCCGAACCAGCGGCCGATTTCGAAGCCGATCCAGATCATCAGCACGATCTCGAGGAAGGCGGCGATGAAGGCCGTGGCACCGACCTTGAACAGCTTGCGCAGGCTGAACTCCAGGCCCAGGCAGAACATCAGGAAGATCACCCCGAGCTCGGCCAGGGTCTTGATGGTGTCTTCGTCGTGGATAAGGCCGAACGGCGGGGTATGGGGGCCGATGATGAAGCCGGCAACGATGTAGCCCAGTACGACCGGCTGACGCAGCCGGTGGAAAAGAATGGTTACCACCCCTGCGACCAGCATGATCACGGCCAGATCCTGGATGAAGCTTATGGCATGCATGGCGTGGCACTCCTTTTATCAACGCACGGTTGTATCGACGCATGAGGCAAATCGCCGCTCGGCCAGGCGACACCTGAGCGAACGGCAAGTACAGATTGTGTTGATCAGCGGTACGCCCATGTTGCATGGGCGTACTCAGGGTAACATTGCGTCCGTCGATCGAACGGCGATGCAATATGCAGAAACAGATCGGCCAGACCACGCCCAGTAATGGCATGATCGGCGTGACGGCGGACCGCTCGCAGACGTCCGTAACCACGATAGAAAACTTCATCGAAGGGGTTTAGAAGTGTCTGGAGATACCCACCCCGTTTCAGCGCAACCACACCGTGAGCACTCTATGGAACCCGGCAACGCCCAGCTGACCATGACCGTCCTGATGACGCCGGACATGGCCAACTTTTCTGGCAACGTACATGGCGGCACACTGCTGAAATACCTGGACGAAGTGGCGTATGCCTGCGCCAGCCGTTATGCCGGCACCTATGTGGTGACCCTGTCGGTGGACCAGGTGATTTTCCGCGAACCGGTGCACGTCGGCGAGCTGGTGACCTTCCTCGCCTCGGTCAACTACACCGGCAACACCTCCATGGAGGTGGGCATCAAGGTGGTGACCGAGAACATCCGCGAGCGCTCGGTGCGTCACTCAAATAGCTGTTTCTTCACCATGGTGGCCGTGGACGACAATCGCCGTCCGGTGCAAGTCCCCGCACGCCAGCCGCAAAGCAGCGAAGAAAAGCGCCGGTTCCTGCAGGGTCAGCAGCGCCGGCAGATCCGCCAAGAGCTGGAGAAGCGCTATCAGGATTTGAAGACCGAGTGACCTACCGCTCGAGTGCCTGCGCCTCGAAGCGTACCCGTGGGTGCGCAATGCGGTCCTGAGCGCGCACCAGTTGCAGCTCGTAGCTGGCGCAGGCCTGGGTCTCCAGCAACACCTCGTGCACAGCCGCTGCGGTGAACTCGAACGCCTGTACCCAGGTGTCGCCGAGCAGCACGCGCGCCAGGAACAGCCCTGAAGTGAGATCGCCGACCCCAACCGGCTGACGCGGGAATGCCAGCAATGGCCGACGCAGGTGCCAGCTCTGCTCACGCGTCACCAGCAGCATTTCAAAGGCATCGTCGGCACGCCCTGGGTAGGCCAGGTGCTTGACCAGCACCACTTGTGGCCCACGCGCCAGCAGGCTACGCGCCATGGCCACGCAGTCTTCCAGCGACTGCGCGCGGCGCCCGCAGAAACTGTCCAGCTCCAGTTGGTTCGGGCACAGGATGTCGGCCGCCGCCGCCGCTTGGTCGAGCAGGAAGTCGCTGACCTCCTGCGGCACGATACAGCCCTTTTCAGGGTGCCCCATGACCGGGTCGCACAGATACAGCGCGCGCGGATTCACCGCCTTGATCCGCTGCACCCCAGCAAGGATGGCCCGGCCCTGCTCGGCGCTCCCCAGGTAACCGGAGAGCACCGCATCGCAATTGCCCAGCTCACCGATGTTGCAAATGCCTTCCACCAACGCGGGAATTTGCGCAGGCGCGAGCACTTCTCCTGCCCACTGACCATACTGAGTGTGGTTGGAGAATTGCACGGTATTGAGCGGCCAGACATTCACGCCAATGCGCTGCATGGGGAACACCGCAGCGCTGTTTCCGGCATGTCCAAAAACCACATGGGACTGGATGGCGAGCAAGTGCGGCGTACGTTTCATGCAGGAGATTTCCGAAGCTGTGTGGATAAGTGAAGACCGAGCAGTATGAACCTGAAAGCCACCTGTACGACAGGCCAGCGACGCAGTTAAGCTGCGCCCACCTGTCTGGAGCCTATTGAAATGTTGACCCTGGAGAACCTGTTCGTCCTGATGCTGTTGGCGACGGCTGGCGCCTGGCTGTGGCATAACCACGGCTTGCGCGAGAAGGCACTCGAGCGGGTCAAGCAGCATTGCGCCAAGCTCGACCTGGAACTGCTCGACGACGCCGTGGCGCTCAAACGCATCGGCTTCGTGCGTGACGCCAAGGGCCGCAAGCGTCTGGCACGTATCTATGCCTTCGAGTTCACGGTCACCGGAGAGCAACGGCATCCTGGTAGCGTGACCCAGTTCGGTGCCCATACGATGCAGATCGAACTGGCGCCTTATCCGTTCGAGATCAACACGGCGCCGCGCGGCGACAACGTCATCGAAATGCAGCAGTGGCGCCAGGAACACAACCGCTGGCGCAACTGATCACGCGCTCAGTTGGCAGCGCGCCATGGCAGCTTGCAGCGCCTCCAAGGCCTGCGGGTGATCGAAGATCAGTTCGAGGCGGGAATCCTTGCGCCACTCGCTCGAACGCCAGTCCTGCAGTTCGCCGTTCAATCCATTGAACGAACGCCATCCTTGGCCGCTGTGGATAACCCCTTTGGCCCGCTTCCAAGGCCAGTGCCGGAGCGCGTCGCTCAACAGCGCTTCATCCAAACGTTGAGTAGGGTGCCAACGCCAACCCACGCTCCAGCCGCCCTCGCCTTGCTGGGCAATGCAAATGGGGCGTTCAGGATCTGTCCACAGGGCTGGCAACGCCGGCGCTGAACTGTCCACAGGCAAAGGGCTGGGCGCCGCAAGGCACGATGGATTCGCGAATGAAGTCGGAAGATCGCTGAGATCGAGCTTGCCCTGATCGGTCCAGATACCGCGCTGGTCGGCAAACCGAGAACTTATCAACAGGCGAGAGGCGTCATCCACAGATGCCGATTTATTGAAGATCAACACGCCCGCCTTCAGCTGCGCTTGCAGTTGGGCTTGTGCAAGCAACTCGCCGCGGGCCAGCGCCTGGGCATCCATCACCATGACCAGAGGCCGGACATCCAGCACACCTGTCCAGGGAGCCTGAGTGAGCTGTTCCAGCAGTTGCAGTGGGTGGCCTAAGCCAGAGGGCTCGATGAATAGCCGGTCTGGCTTGGCACTGCGCAACAGGCGACTCAATCCGACCTGGAAGAGCACGCCATTGACGCAACACAGACACCCCCCCGCCACCTCACCGATGGCCACGCCCGTCTCGTCGCGGCTAAGCAGTGCGGCATCCAGACCAATCTGGCCAAACTCGTTGACCAGCACTGCCCAGCGCTCGTGCGCCGGACGCTGGCTCATCAGATGACGGATCAACGTGGTTTTGCCAGCGCCCAGCGGGCCGGCGATCACATGGGTCGGAATATGCTGCAACATGGTGCGGTGTCGAACCGAATAAAAGAACAGTCTAGCGCGGCGGCGAACCGATGGCTCGCACCCGCCTGTCAGCCCAGCCAGTCCAGACTCAACAACAATCGTTTCTCGCCTCTGGGCGTGGCCGGCGAGCGGTGAATCAAACCCGCCCCTTCGTTGCCCACCCATTTCTCGCCCTTGAGCAGCGCCACCTCACCCGTCGCCAAGCGCTGGATGTTATCCACAGGCGGCTGCGCCATCTGCAAACGGCTGCGGTCGATGTGCCCTTCCGCCAGCCATTCACTGCCCATCCCCGCATAGGTGGTGAGCAAGCGCAGCGGCACGTGATCGACATGAAAACGCGGGCACATCGCACCGTCGAGCACTCGCAGCCTGAGCCCTACACGGCGGGCGCCAAGCAGGCAGGTGAAGGCCTCCACCAGCCAGGTCACATCGGCGACGAACCCTTCATACCCCTCTAGATCCGCCGCTTCGCGCAGCAGCCCGGTCAGCCTCGGCGGTTGCTGTTCACTCACCTCGATCACCCGCTCATCGGACATGGGCTGATCCAGATGGATAACCAACTCGGCGAAGTCCTCGACCTGTACCGGTAAACGGCGCTGCCAGACCGCGAGATTGACGTCATCGCGAAGGATCTCGGTCATGACCTGAGGAGACTCGCCCTGCCTCTGGCAGATATCCACAGCCTTGAGCGCCAACATCAGGCAGCCGCCTCTTCGTACCATGGGCCGAAGGGATCGGGCAGGCGCAGCCAGGCCATCGGCCCCTGTTCCATCTCATCATCCGTCAACAGGCACGCCTCGAGTTCTGTGGATAACCGGGCGAAGTCGATGTTCTGTCCGATGAAGACCAGCTCTTGGCGGCAGTCACCGGTCTCCACGGTCCACTGCTTGAGGATCGCCTGGCGATTGTCTTCGTCCTGAGGCCATTGCTCGCTTGGCACGAAGCGCCACCAACGACCGGCCAAGCCATGGCGCATCATGCCGCCGGCCTGCGACCAACTGCCGGCTTCTTGGTACTTGCTGGCCAGCCAGAAGAATCCTTTGGAGCGCAGCAGCCGCCCATTGCTCCACGTGTTGTGGATAAAGTCGAAGAAGCGCTGTGGATGAAACGGTTTGCGCGCTTGCCAGGTGGTCGCGGCGATACCGTATTCCTCGGTCTCGGGCACGTGCTCCCCGCGCAGCTCCTGAAGCCACCCCGGTGCCTGTGCGGCTTGGTCGAAGTCGAACAGCCCGGTGTCGAGGATGCGCGACAGCGGCACCTCTCCCATGACCATCGGTACGATCTGCGCCCGGGCATTGAGGCTGCGCAGAATCGCGGTGAGCTCGTCACGGTCGGCCTGACTGATCAAGTCGATCTTGCTCAGCAGCAGCACATCGGCGAACTCGATCTGCTCGATCAACAAGTCGCTGATCGAACGTTCGTCTTCCTCGCCCAGGGTTTCGCCCCGGCTGGCCAGGCTGTCGGCAGCCTGATAGTCGCGCAGGAAGTTCAGACCATCGACCACCGTGACCATGGTGTCCAGCCGGGCCATATCGGACAGGCTGCGACCTTGCTCGTCGCGGAAGGTGAAGGTCTCGGCCACCGGCAACGGCTCGGAGATGCCGGTGGACTCGATCAGCAGGTAATCGAAACGCCCTTCGTCGGCCAAGCGGGCGACTTCCTCCAGCAGGTCTTCGCGCAGGGTGCAACAGATGCAACCATTGCTCATCTCGACGAGTTTTTCCTCGGCGCGATTGAGGCTGACGTTACGCTGGACCTCGCTGGCATCGATGTTGATCTCGCTCATGTCGTTGACGATGACCGCGACCCGCAGGTTGTCGCGATTGCGCAGGACATGATTGAGCAGCGTGCTCTTGCCGGCCCCCAGGAAGCCGGACAGCACGGTGACGGGAAGACGGTCGGACATGATGAACCTCATCGGCGGTGCGCATTCGAAACGATGCATTGCACAACGTTATAATATAACAATACAATTTCGCCAAGCCGCGCCTGTCGAACGGCTGTCTTTGAGGATGATCATGAACCGCTCGAAGCTCGCCGTATGGGTACTGACATTCGCGGTATCTACCCCGCTGCACGCCGCGATTGCGCACAGCGGTCTGGCCGTATGCACTCGCAGCGCCACACTTCTGGCATGCGAAGACAGCAAGGGCAGTTACTACAGCGTGCGCACCGACGGCAGCGATTTTCATCTGCGCGGTTACGACAGCGTCACTCGTCGACTCTGGGCCCAGACCAACAGTCGTTATGGGCAGATGACCTTCTTCACCGGTCTGGCCAGCGACGGCGAAGCCTGGGTGGGCTACAGCCGTCGCGTTGGCTGGACCACCCTGAACCGTGTTTCCAGCTCCAGCGGACAACGCTTCAACCTGCACTGCAGCTTGATCGGCGGCTGCCGCTAAGCCTCTTTTTTCATGGGATATTTCGATGACCAGCCTGACGCTTCCCGACATCGCCGCACAAACCAGCCCGACGCTGCAGCCCTTGGACTGGGTCGGTATGCGCGGCATCGCTTTGCCGGTGCAACTGGGCGGCCGCACCTTGAGCGCCTGGGCCGATGCCGGTGTAAGCCTGGACGATGGGAAGTCACGCGGCATTCACATGTCGCGCCTGTACCTGGCCTTGGAGGCACTGGAGCACACTGAACTGACGCCACTGGCTTTGCGCCAATTGCTGGCCCATTTTCTCGACACCCATGACGGCCTATCATCGTCGGCCTATGTGCGTCTGAAGTTCGACTGCATGCTCAAGCGCCCTGCGCTGATCAGTCCACTGGAGGGATGGAAGCGCTACCCCGTCATCCTCGACGCGAGGATCGAAAACGAGATGTTCCACGTGGAACAATACGTTGAGATCCCTTATTCCTCGACCTGCCCCTGCTCGGCAGCCCTGGCTCGACAGTTGATTCAGCAGCAATTCCTCAACGACTTCGCCAATCAGCCAGCAGATATCCAAGCGGTCCTGCAATGGCTGGGAAGCACTGCGGGAATCGTCGCGACACCGCATAGCCAGCGCAGCCAGGCAGCCGTGAGGGTGCGCATGCAGGACACACTACAAACCCTGCCGGTCGAAGCGCTGATCGATGCTGTAGAAAGCGCCCTGGGCACGGCTGTACAAACGGCGGTGAAACGCGCCGACGAACAAGCCTTCGCGTTGGCAAACGGGCAAAACCTGATGTTCTGCGAAGACGCGGCGCGACGTATTCATCACGCGCTACGCGGATTGGCATGGTGCAGCGGCTTCGACCTGCGCGTGGAACATGCAGAAAGTCTGCACGCCCACGATGCAGTAGCTGAAAGCCGCTGGCAGTGGTGAACCTTCAGCTACGCGGACGCACGTTGCCGCAGTCTTTTCCCTGCCAGACCGCACGGGTGTTCATGCTGCCCTGCTGCTGAACACCGGACGCGTTGAAGGTACCGCTGACCTTGGTGGTGAACTCGCGGTCACTGAGGAACGTGGCCTGGCCTGAACCCTGCGCCTTGGGACAGGTGAACTGGAACTTCCAGACGTTGCCCTGCCGGTCGGTGATCTTCTGCGTGCAACCCGATTGCGGGTCTTGCAAAGGGATGTCGTTGGTCGCCACCTGCTCAGGTGTCAAACAGGCACGCACACCCTTGCCGCCTACGCTGATGCCCTGCTTGGCCAGGGCGCCCTCCATCATCGCGCGCTGCTCAGGTGGCAGATTCTTCAATTGGCCCAACATGAACTGCATGTCCGGTAGCTGTTTGCCATCGACCTGCATGTCGCTGGTGGTCAGCTCCCACAGACCGGGTTGCAGCATCTGCGCGTGCGCCAGCAGCGGGCTGCCCAGGCCAAAAGCCAGGGCGATCAGTGGCAGACGAATCTTCATGGATCAGTACTCCTCGAGATACCGGCCCCAGGCCGGACAGAGGCTTAGACGCGTTTTACCCCTGCGGGTTGCACCTACACTGATGAACATGGTCTGTTAGCAACAGTGCTCTTGGAATGCAGGATGCGTATGGACTACCACAGCCCTTATTTCTTCGGTTACCTGCTCGGCCTGATCCACCTGCTCGGCATCGGTGCCGCACTGCATGCGGTGTTCACCGTGCGCACGGCGCAAGGCGCCATCGCCTGGGCCATGTCGCTGCTGTTCATCCCCTACCTGACCCTCATCCCCTACCTGGTGTTTGGCGCGCGCTCCTTCTATGCCTATATCCAGGCGCGTCGCCAAGCCAACCAGGAGATGCACGTGGCGATGGCCAACCTCAACTGGCGGCCTTGGGTCGAAGAAGCCCTGGCCGCGCGCGAGTCGGTGAGCTATGTGGCGTTGCGAGCGATGCCCAAGCTGGGCCGCATGCCGTGCCTGGCCAATAACGAGGTGAAACTGCTGATCAATGGCACGACCACCTTCGAGGCGATCTTTGCCGCCATCGAACGGGCCAGCGATACGGTGCTGGTGCAGTTCTTCATCATCCACGACGACGCCCTCGGTCAGCGCTTGCAACAACTGCTGCTGCGCAAGGCTGCCGAAGGCGTGAAGATCTATGTGCTGTTCGATCAGGTGGGCAGCCATGCCCTGCCCTCGCGTTACAGCCAAGTGCTACGAGAAGGTGGGGTACAGATCCAGGCCTTCTCTTCGAAGCGCGGCTGGTTCAACCGCTTCCAGGTCAACTTCCGCAATCACCGCAAGATCGTGGTGGTGGATGGGTTGGTCGGATTTCTGGGTGGGCACAACGTCGGCGACGAGTACGTGGGTGCACACCCGCGTCTGTCGCCCTGGCGAGACACCCATGTCCAGGTCAGCGGACCGGTGCTGGCGTGCCTGCAGGAGTCGTTCGCCGAGGACTGGTACTGGGCCACCCGTGAGTTGCCGCCACTGATCCTGCCCGATGCCTATCCCGAAGACGGCGTGCTGTGTCAGGTACTCGCCACCGGACCCGCCGACCCACAGGAGACCTGCCAACTGTTCTTCGTCGAGGCCATTCAGTCAGCCACTCGACGCATCTGGATCACCAGCCCCTACTTCGTGCCCGACGAGGCCGTGGTGGCTGCGCTGCGCCTGGCGGTACTGCGCGGTGTGGATGTGCGCATCCTGATTCCCAGCCGACCAGACCATCGCATCGTCTACGCGGCCTCCAGCCTGTTCGCCTTCGAGGCAGTGCGTGCCGGGGTGAGGATATTCCGCTATCAACCCGGTTTCGTGCACCAGAAAGTGATTCTGGTGGATGACGACGTCAGCGCCGTCGGCAGCGCCAACATGGACAACCGCTCGTTCAGGCTGAATTTCGAGATCACCTTGCTGACCATCGACCGTGCATTCGCCGATCAGGTGGAGGCCATGCTGCTGCGTGATTTCGAGCAGTCGCGGGAGGTCACCGCCGAGGACATCCGCGATACCCACCGCCTACAGCAATTGGGCATGCGCATCGCCCGACTGATCTCACCGATCCTGTAACGCGAACCTGACGGGCCGCCCCGCCGCGGCGGCCCGCTCGGGCTCAACGATAGAGGTCTTCGCGCGTCCACGGCAGGTCATGGTGACCGTCCGCGTAGGGCTTGACCGCGAGAATCTGATGCAGGTTGATCCATCCCTTGGTGAAGGCGTAAGCACATCCGGCCAGGTACAGGCGCCAGATCCGCAGCGTCTTCTCCGGCACCAGCGCTGCCGCGCGGTGCAGTTGATTCTCCAGGTTCTCGCTCCAGTGATTGAGGGTCTTGGCGTAGTGCAGGCGCAGGCTCTCCACATCCACGACTTCAAGTCCCGCTTCGCAGATACGCGCCGTAATCATCGAAATGTGGGGCAGTTCGCCATGGGGGAAAACGTAGCGATCGATGAACTCCCCTGCCCCGCGTCCGACCGGGCGGCCGTCCACATGCTTGGCCGTGATGCCGTGGTTCATCACCAGGCCACCCTCGCGCACGGCCCCGAACAGCCGCTGACAGTACAGCTCGAGATTGGCATGACCCACGTGCTCGAACATGCCGACACTCACCGCCTTGTCGAAGCGACCATCCTGGGGCAGATCGCGGTAGTCGAGGATCTGCAAATCGACCTTGTCGGCCAGCCCCTCGTCTTCGACCCGCTGACGTCCCAAGGCGAGCTGCTCTTTGCTGAGCGTGATACCGAACACCTTGGCCCCATACTCACGGGCGGCGAAGCGCGCCAGCCCGCCCCAGCCGCACCCCACATCCAGCAGGTAGTCGCCAGCCTGCAATCGCAGCTTGCGGCACAGATGGTCGAACTTGTCCTGCTGCGCCTGGGCCAGGGTGTTGTCCGGTGCCTTGAAGTAGGCGCAGGAGTACACCATGTCCGGGTCGAGCCACAGCTGATAGAACGCGTTGGACAGGTCGTAGTGGTAGGAAATGGCTTCGGCGTCGGTGTCCTTGTCGTGCGCGGTGCGCACGGGGTTGACGTCTGTTTCGTCGTGGAGCAAGGCCTCGCTGAGCTCGTCGCACACGCGGATGACTTCGCCGATGTCGCCTTCGAGCTCCAGCTTGCCCTCGACGAACGCAGTGCCCAGTTCGTCCATGCTCGGATGGGTGAGCTGCGAGATCAACTGCGGCTCCTTGACCAGGATGGTGACTTGGGGACTGGGCCCCAGGTCGAACTCATTGCCGTCCCAGAGCTTAAGACGCAGAGGCAAGCGCAGGCTCTGCAAGGCTGGCGGAAGTTGCGCAAGCATGAAAGACCCCCTTCACGTTAGAACGCCATACACAGATTCGAACCCCATCGAATCAGGGTAGCTCATCCGTAGGAACTTTCCTCGCGCAGCTGTGGGAAGGGTCGATCCGCGAAGGTGTCAGGCGCCATCGCGGATCAATCGTCGGATCTATACCACCGCCCAGTCCTTATCCACAGCCGTGCCGAAGCGCGAAGCGAGGAAGGGGGTGAGGTCCAGCGGCGTTTCTTCGTCGTTGATGACCTTGTCCAGCAGTACCCCGGTGATCGCCGACGTCAGGATGCCGGTGCGGAAATGTCCACAGGCATTGAAGTAGCCCGGCATATCCTCCACGGGTCCGAGAATCGGCAGCTCGTCTGGCGACCCCGGGCGCAGTCCCGCCCAGGTGCGCTTGAGACTCACCTGCGCCAGCTCCGGCACGCAGCGCACTGCGCCTTGCACCAGCCCGGCGATTTCCGGGAAGGTAGTGCGCACATCGAAGCCCTTGTCCTCGGTGGTGCTGCCGATCAACACCTCACCGTTGTCTTTCTGCGCCATGTAGCAGTCGCTGGTGGTCAGGCAACCATCTAGCAGCTTGGGCAGGCGTTCGGTCAGGACGATCTGACCTTTCACCGGTTTCACCGGAATCGAGGTGCCGGTGGCCCACTCGCTCAGTTCTCCGGCCCAGGAGCCCGCTGCATTGAGCAGGGTATGGCAATGGAAGACGCCGGCCTCAGCCGTGCGCACGCCCTTGATCCGCGCCTGCTCATGCAGCACGCCGGTGACATTGGTGTTCAGGTACAGGTCGACACCGTTCTGCCGGGCCGCCTCCAGGAACGCATCACCCAGCCGGAACGGGCTGACCTGGTGATCGCAGAGAAACTCCAGCGCCCCACTGGCCGCGTGACTCACCGCCGGCTCACGCTCGCGCAAGGCCGCGCGATCCAGCCAGCGGACTTGATCGGCCAGGTGCGGAATGTGCGACACGATGTGCTCGGCATACAACTGGTCTTCATCGTCCTGAATGATGTACTTAAGGCCCGTGCGTTCGAACTTGAAGTCCATGCCGTGGCGCTCGATCAACTCCTGGTGCAGCTGTGGATACAGCGCGTTCGATTGCAGCGCCAGGTCGAAAAAGCACTGCGGCAGGATGTGAGGTGTGCTCGAATCCACCGCCACCGCCGCGCCGTGGGCCTCGCGCTTGTTGCGCGAGGACATCATGCGAAAGAAGATCACCCCGCAGCCCAGGCCCACGGATTCGCCGATGGCCCACAGCCCGCCCGCCGAGGCGCGGGTCGCATTGCCGGGGCGCTTGCTGTCGATCAGGGCGATCTTTAAGCCCTTGCGCTTGGACAACTGGTAGGCGCAGGAGGCGCCGATCACGCCGCCACCGGCAATCACGATGTCATAGGTCTTGTTCATGTTTAGGCCTCCGTGCCCAGGTGCAGGAATGCGGAAAACGGAATCGGGTCTACCGGGAAACGTGGCCGCAACCACCCCACGTCGGCGCGCCCGGTGTCGGCGCGCAGGCGATCGCTGCAATAACCCACGCACATACGGCCCTGGCAGTCGCCCATGCTCACCCGGGTGCGCATCTTCAGGCTGGCCATGTCCTGCACGCCCTGCTCCAGCGCCAAGTCGATGTCGCTGCGGGTGACGTGCTCGCAGCGGCAGATCACCGTATCCGGTGCAGCCAGCTCGATCTGCGCCGCGCCCCTACGGGTGTAGCGCTCGACGCCATAGCGGAAGCGCTTGATCGCCGCCAGCTTGCCCAGGTAGCGCTCACGCCGCTCGATGGCCTGTGCGGCATCCAGCACGCCGCGTTGCTGCAGGATCGAGACCGCTGCAATACGCCCGGTCAGCATCGCGGCTTCTCCGCCACGAATACCGGCCATGTCACCCGCCAGGTGGATGTGCGCCTCGCTGCTCTGCTGCCAGACGTTGCACTCGGCGCGCAGATAGCCGTCTTCGCTGAAGCCGTGCGCCAGCCCCAGTTGCTGGCTGAGTTGGGTGCGCGGGATGAAGCCGTAGCCCACGGCGAGGGTCTGTACCGACTCGCGCTGCACACGGCTCAAGTCAGGTTTCCAGTCCTGGCCATAGGGCGCCACGCTGACCTCGCTCAGTTCAGCGTCACCGCGAGCACCGACCACACCCCAGCCGTAATGCATGGGGATACCGTTGAGCTTCATGTAGGCCAGCATGCTCAGGCCGTCGAGGAACAACTGGGGCTTGTTCATCAGCGCCAGACTTTCCTTGGCAATGCGATTGAAGGCACAGGCCTCGTAGACGCCGGCGACCTTGGCCCCAGCGGCGTGCAACTGACAGGCCACCAGCGGTAGCAGCGGTCCGGTGCCGGCGATCAAGGTGCTGCCCAAGGGTTTGACCACGTTGCTCTTGATCTGCAACTGCAACCCGCCGAGCAGCATGACGCCGGGCAGGGTCCAGCCGGGAAACGGCACGTTGCGCTCGTGACAACCGGCCGCCAGCAGCAACTGGGCGTAGTCGATTTCATGCAGTTGCTCGTCGGCATCGAGCACCATCAGCCGCTCGCTGTCGCCACCGACCACGCGGCTGTTCAAGCGCACGTCGATGTGCCGGGCGTTGGCCGCGAATTGCTCGTGCAGTCGCTGCAGGGCCTTGCCATAGCGTGCGCCGAGATAACCCAGGTCGACACCGGCCCGCAGCGGACCGCGATAGACCACCCCACCGGGGCGCGAGGCTTCATCGAACAGCAGACAATCCACACCCTGCTCGGCCAGTTCGATGGCCGCCGCCATCCCCGCCGAACCGCCGCCGACGATCACCGGACGCAGGCTCATGGTTGCACCTGCGCGGCAATGGCATTGACCTCGGTCTCGACGCGCATGCCTTCGCGCACCACGGTCTGACACGCGCGACGCTTGGCGCGGCCATCAATGGCGACCAGACAGCAATGGCACACCCCCATGCCGCAGAAGGCGCCGCTGCGCTGACCATGGTCATTGAGCGCCACTGGGCGCAGCCCCACCGCGTTGAGCACGCTGAGCACGGTTTCACCGGCTGCTGCCTGCACCGGCTGACCGTTGAGCTGCAGGGTGATATCGGCCTGGGTGATGGGTTGTATGTCGAGTATCCGTTCCATCGCTTGCATGAGCGTCGTCCTTGTTTTGAAAAGCACAGGACGTTACGTCACTCATAGGGAACGACACATTGATCTGCGCCGTAGGAATTGAAGGAAATTTCCTAGGAAGCTGCGCGCCGACGAGCGGGATACTGGCACTTTGTATGCCTGTTACGCCGTCAGTTTGAGCCCCTCGCATCGGGCCTCAGGAAAAAACCGCAGGATGTTGTGCGCAGAATTCGTTTGAGCCCTGGCGTCGTTTTGCCCAAGGTTACAGATCGGGAAGTCCTTGGCAGGCGCAGCGCCAGACCCAGGTCCCGCTCGATGGCCCCGCCCTGTGCAGGCGGACCACAGCGCCTTGCGCGCTGTACCAGTGCCCGTTCCTTCCAATAATAAGAGACACCTGGACATGCAAGACAGCGGATTGAAGCAAAGCCTCAAGCAGCGGCACATCACCATGATCGCGCTGGGCGGCGTCATCGGCGCGGGCCTGTTCGTCGGCTCTGGCAGCCTGATCGCCTTGGCAGGCCCGGCCGCGA
Organism: Pseudomonas sp. SC11; assembly: GCF_047039205.1. Lineage (NCBI taxonomy): Bacteria > Pseudomonadati > Pseudomonadota > Gammaproteobacteria > Pseudomonadales > Pseudomonadaceae > Pseudomonas > Pseudomonas sp. SC11. The sequence continues at coordinate 5,445,979 of NZ_CP178183.1, forward strand.
TCCTCTCCTACGTCATCGGTGGCCTCATCGTCACCCTGGTGATGTTCATGCTCGGCGAAATGGCCTCACGCAATCCCGATGCCGGCTCTTTTTCCACCTACGCCAACACCTACCTAGGCGACTGGGCGGGCTTCACGGTCGGCTGGCTGTACTGGCTCAAGTCGATGGTCACCATCACCTTGGAGGCGGTCCTGCTGGGCGCGATCCTCAACGACTTCATGCCCTGGCTGCCGATCTGGGTCGGTGCCTTCATCATGCTGGTGACACTCATCGCCAGCAACGCCTACTCGGTACGCTCATTCGCTGAAGTGGAATACTGGCTGGCCGCGCTGAAGGTCATCACCATTCTCATTTTCATGCTGCTCGGCGCCTCGATTCTGCTGGGCTGGCAGGAAAACATCCCGGCTCCGGGCCTGGTCAATCTCACCGAGCACGGCGGCTTCATGCCCAATGGCCTGTCGCCGGTGATGGCCGGGGTGCTCGTGGCGATCTTTTCCTTGGGCGGCAGCGAAATCGCCGCCGTGGCCGCTGGCGAGTCGGAGAACCCGCGGCGTAACGTGATCCGTGCGATCAAGAGCGTGATCGTGCGGGTGATGCTGTTCTATGTCGGTTCGGTGTCGATTCTGGTGCTGTGCCTGCCCTGGGTCGACAAGGCCAACCTCGCCTCGCCCTACGTGGCCCTGTTCACCCTCGCCGGCTTCAAAGGCGCGGCCGTGGCGATGAAGCTGGTGCTGTTCGTCTCGTTCATGTCGGTGATGAACTCGTTCATGTTCTCCAACTCGCGCATGCTGTTCTCCCTCAGCCAGCGCGGCCACGCCCCGGCACTGTTCGCGCGGACCAACGCCAAGGGCGTGCCGATCAATGCCCTGGCACTGGCCTTCAGCGTGTGCGTGAGCATCCTGACGGTGCATTTCCTCAGCGGCGGCGACCTTTTCCTGACCCTGGCCAGGAGCACCGGCGCGTTCATCATCTTCGTCTGGATCTTCATCATCTTCGCCCACCTGGCGATGCGCTGGCAGACCCGCCACGAGGTGGTGGATGCGTCGTACTTCAGGGCCTGGGGCTTCCCGGTGAGCAACGCCGTGGCCTTCCTGGCGCTGGTCGCGGTGCTGACGACCCAAGCACTGGAGCCGGCCACGCGCTTGCAGTCGTGGCTGGTGCTGGCCACCTTGGTGGTGATCGTGGCGGCGTACTTCCTGGTGCGCAGGCGGCGGGGCGAAGAGGTGCGCGGGATGGTCCGCGAATAACCGAGAAAGGGGCCGTGATGCGGCCCCTTCCAGGTGAGCTCAGCGCACGTTCATGAGCTCTTGGCGAACGATTTCAGCACCGGCCGTCAACGCCTGCAGCTTGCCGCTGGCCACGCGCCGTGGCAAAGGCGCCATGCCGCAGTTGGTGCACGGGTAGAGCTTGTCAGCATCCACGAACTGCAGCGCCTTGCGCAGGGTATCGGCCACCGCCTCGGGCGTTTCGATCGCATGATTGGCGACGTCGATGGCACCGACCATGACCTTCTTGCCACGGATGAGCTCGATCAGTTCCATCGGCACGTGTGAGTTGTGGCACTCCAGCGAGACGATATCGATACTGGACTTCTGCAGCTTGGGGAAGGCCTCTTCATACTGCCGCCATTCCGAGCCCAGGGTCTTTTTCCAATCCGTGTTGGCCTTGATGCCGTAGCCATAGCAGATGTGCACGGCCGTTTCGCACTTGAGGCCTTCGATGGCGCGCTCCAAGGTGGCGACGCCCCATTCGTTCACCTCGTCGAAGAAGACATTGAAGGCGGGCTCGTCGAACTGAATGATGTCCACGCCGGCTGCTTCGAGTTCTCGGGCCTCCTCGTTGAGGATCTTGGCGAATTCCCAAGCCAGTTTTTCGCGGCTTTTGTAGTGCGCGTCGTAGAGCGTGTCGATCATCGTCATCGGACCCGGCAACGCCCATTTGATCGGTTGCCGGGTTTGCTGACGCAAGAACTTGGCGTCTTCGACGAACACCGGCTTTTGCCGGGCCACGGCGCCCACCACGGTCGGCACGCTGGCGTCATAGCGATCGCGAATCCTCACCGTCTCGCGCTTTTCGAAATCGACGCCACTGAGGTGCTCGATGAAGGTCGTGACGAAGTGCTGACGCGTCTGCTCGCCGTCGCTGACGATGTCGATGCCGGCGCGTTGTTGCTCGTGCAATGCCACCCGCAAGGCGTCCTGCTTACCCTCGATCAGCGCCTCGCCCTCCAGTTTCCAGGGCGACCACAGTGTCTCGGGTTGTGCGAGCCAAGACGGCTTGGGCAGACTGCCAGCAGTCGAAGTAGGCAACAGCTTGTTCATGGTAAAAACCTTGTCCTTGAGATTGATCAACGTGCGTAGCGAGCAGACCACCGCTCGAGCACGGCGCGGTAGGGCTTGATGAAGTGCTTTTCAACGAAATGCCCCTGCTCCACCGCCAAGCGGCTGCGCTCTTCTCGGTCGTAGACGATCCGCGTCAGTGAATAATCCTGGTGCTGCAAACTCGGCTGATAGGCTTTTCCCGCCGCAGAGTTGGCGTTATAGATTTCAGGCCGGTAGATCTTCTGGAACGTGTCCATGGTGCTGATGGTGCTGATCAATTCGAGCGCCGTGTAATCACCGAGCAGATCACCGGAAAAATAGAATGCCAACGGCGCGACACTATTGGGCGGCATGAAATAGCGAACTTTCAGGCCCATCTTGGCGAAATAGTCATCGGTCAGCGAGTACTCATCTTGAAGGTACTCGACACCCAATACAGGATGATGATTTTCCGTGCGCTGGTACGTTCGGCTGCTGGACACACTCAGGCAGATGACGGGCGCCTTCTTGAAGTGCTCTTTATAAATAGGCGAACTGACGAAGGCTTTGAATAATTGTCCATGCAGCACACCGAAATCTGCCGGAATAGTGAAGCGAGGCTGATTATTGTTGTGCCCTGGCAATACGACGCTGAAGTCATAGTCCCGGACATAGGACGAGAAATTGTTTCCGACCATGCCATCGTGGCGTTCATTGGTTTTTCGATCCACCACGGTGGTCTTCAACAGTTCGATCAAAGGCAATGCCGCCGCAGCCTGCGCGTCATCGACCGCCATTTCCACGGAAACGATCTCGAGCTCGACGGTGTAACGATCGCCTTTAGGGTTGTCCCAATGAGCCAGCGCATTGAAACGATTGTCGATCATCTTCAATGTATTACGCAGGTTTTCCTGGCGGCTCTCCCCCCTGGCCAAGTTGGCGAAGTTGGTGGTGATGCGTGTGCTGTCCGACGGTTGATAGTGTTCGTCGAAGCGCTGGCGTTTAATGGCAAATGCAAACGTGTCGTTCATTTCAGTTTGGCACCTTGGACACTTACAGATTTCGGTGCCGCTGACACTGTCTGGCTAATCGCTCATCAGCGTTGCACCCTCCCGAATTGATGAGCATGGTAGGAGACTCCAGCAGTGGGTGACTAATGAATAGAATTCAGAAAGACGTTAGTTCCTCTCATGGGCGGGCGCACTGGCACGCAAACGAGCCATTCGCTCGCTGTCACTGCTTGTATCCTTTGAGCAGGACCGACACGAAAATCCCAAGCGTCAGCATGATGGCCGAGCAGGTCATCAGTAACAGCGCGTGCGTTTTCGCAAACGCGGCATGGGCAGCTTCTATCAGTGTCGTGCGCAGGGGTTCTGCCAGCCCTTGGGCGACGACATGACTATCGCCGATGGATTGCAGTGCGCGGTCCGCCAGAGGCTGCGCGAGCTCAGCAGGCAGCTCGAGCCTATGGCCGAAGGCGGTGGACATGAACATACCGAAAAAGGCGATTCCCAGCGCGGTGCCCAATTCATAGGCCGTCGCCTCCAAAGATCCCGCCTCTGCGCCTTTGTCGGCTCCGACCGAACCCATGATCGCGATGGAAGCCGTTGTCAGCCCTACACTCAGAGCAAGACCCAACACCGCCAGGATCGCGGGAACCCAAAGGCCAGGTCGGTCCAGATCGGCCAAGGCCAGCAACACCAAGGCAGCGGCACATAGCCACAACGAAGCACTGGCCACCCACCGAAGGCAGCAAAAGCTGTTGAGATACCCGGCTAGCGGTCCGCCAACGGCGGCTGCGGCCATGATAGGGATCATGAACGTCGCGGCCTGCAGGGGCGTCTTGCCCAGCATGTATTGCAGTTCCTGGGCGAGCGTGAGCTCCACGCCAGCGAGCGCCCCGCACGTCACCATCGCCATGACGGTTCCGGCCAGTATCGCAGGCCGCGTGAACAGCGAAAGGTCGAGCATGGGCGATGTCGAATGCAATTGCAGCCTCACGAAAAGACTCAGAAGCCCTAACCCCAGAAGGGCGATCGCCATCGCCACGGTTAGAGGCGCAGTGGCCCCAAGTGCAGCCTTGATCCCGTAGATCAGCGCCAGCATGGCCACGATCAGGAGCAGTGACTGACCTAGCGCCCAAGCGCCGCGAGTCGTTTCCTGATCGGGTGTAAGCAACAGCACGACCATCGGCGCCACCACGAGCATGATCGGAACATTGACCAGGAAGGCTGATCCCCACCAAAAGTGCTCCAGCAGCGCCCCTCCCATCAATGGACCAAGCGCTGCGCCAGCCGCAGCGACCATACCCCACAAACCCAGTGCCATGGCACGCTCGTGCTCATCCTCGAAAGTGCGACGAATGATGCCCAGTACACACGGCATGATCATGGCGCCACCACAGGCCAGCAGCACGCGGGCGGCAAACAGCAAGATGGCGGTCGGGGCCAGGGCCGCCAACAGCGATGCCATGCCGAATACCATCAAGCCGATCAGCAGCAAGCGACGGTTGCCGAGCCGATCGGCCAGCGTTCCCATGGGCACCAGGAGCCCCGCCATCAGCAATGGGTAGATATCCATGATCCAAAGGACTTCGGTCGACGAAGCGCCCAGTGCCAACGTCAGTGTGGGCACGGCGATGGTCAGTATGGTCATGTCCAGGACCACGGGCAGGAAGGCAAGCATGATCGCAAGCAGTGCCAACCAGCGGCGAGGAATGGCTATAACCATGACGACTCTCCTTTCCACAGTGTGAACTCGCTCCATCAACTTCATTTGATAGCAGAACGTTTGGCGTGATCTTGGTTATATCCAACCGCGCATGATGACTGTAGTAAATGGCCTGATCAGCGATCATTTCAATCGGCTGCCTCCCCGGATCAACCCTGTCCGATGCTCGGCGTTTTCTCTCATTTTTCAGCTTGTTTTTTATGCTCGATCAAGACCTTGGAACACCTAAAACAAGTCGAAACATTTTCTGAATTGGAAAATTCCTACGGCAAAGGTAATTATTTTCGAGCGCCAAAGAGCAGTGTTCCAAGGCGTGCTTGAACCCATCGTCTGCACGGACGGGTGCAAGAATACATAAAGGGCCACCCTCTGGCTCCGCGGTACTATCGTGCCTGTGCGTGCGGGCAAATTTAGTTTGCCAATCATCGTAGAAGGAACATGCATGATGAACTTCGAAATGGACATGATGAAAGCCGGTGTACGCCCGGATGCCCTGAAAGCGGGTGTTCGCCCGGATGCGCTCAAGGCCGGGGTTCGCCCGGACGCATTGAAGGCCGGTATGCGGCCGGACGCGATGAAAGCAGGAATGCGACCTGACGCCTGAGTGCTGCAAGCGCCGGCCACTGAAGTTTCAAGTGGCCGGTCATCGCAACGACGTCGTTGTTTTCAATTAGCACAAAGGAATGGCTTAACATGTTTGAAACAACGTTGTGGAACGGCTTTGACGAAAAGACCGGCGGTGGTCGTGCGCCCTACTTGTTCGAATCCCTTTTGCCCTTACATGAAAGTTTTGCAGGTCCCGATGCAGTCGAGCAGGCTTTTTATACATTGACCGAACACGCTGTCCGGGAAACTACGGACTGCCGTATTCGTATCTACGATGGCGAGCAGCGCCGGGATGAACTTATTGATCCGGCCTATAGCCAAGAGCGCCGCGAGGGTGAAACGCTGGTCACTTTCATGCAGCGCCTCACTGGAAAAACGCGTTTCAGTCTGGTCATCAACAACCTCGAACAGATCAGCCCCCGCCTGGCGGCAGACTTCGGTCGTTTCATTCGTTCATTCTTCGCCTTTCGCGGCATGCCAGTGGGGGGTGTGGAGCAAGCGGCGTTCTGCGGCAATTACGCCGGCACGGCCTTCGGTATCCACGAAGGCTTCGAACACGCGTTCCTTTGTCATCTGGGCCCCGGTGTGAAGGATTTCTACTGCTGGACTCGCGATGAATACATCGCCCTGGCCGGAGGCCGAGCGCCCACCTTCGCCGATGCCAACGCCTACGACGCCTTGCTCAAGACGGGCAAACTTTTCGTGCTCAAGCCTGGCGATGTGCTCTATCTGCCCGCGTCGGTCTATCACATCGGCCGTCAAGACGAATATTCGGTTTCGGTGGCACTGCCGTTCTATACCTATCCACTGACCCGCTTCCTCTCCCGCCGAGTGATACCGGACCTCAGTGAACAGAGCCTGCCATTCGATCAGGAAGGCATCTCCGACCTGCTGCCTTTCGGCACCCGCAATCCGCTGCTCGCGCCGCTTGGGCAATTGCTGGACGACACCTTGCGCCGCTGGAGCGACGGGGCATTACCTGAGTACCTGGGCTACCACTGGCATCGACTGGTCAGCAACGGTGGATGGGAACTGCCACGTCGCATCTCGGAGAAGGTGCGCGAGGAAGGTCCTCTGCAGGATCCTCTACCCATCGAGATCGGCCAGAGTATCCGTCTGCGCGAACCTTTGCGCATCAGCCACCAAGCAGCGCTGGGATGCTCTTCGGGTCAGCGTCGTGTGTTCGCCGGAGCACGCAGTGTGGTGCTGGATGACCCGGATGCAGGTCAGGTCGCCTGGCTGGAGCAACTCAATACCTACGATCCTGTGCAGGTGCACACCGAGCAACAGCGTGTCGCTAGCCGGGCGCTCTCGCGGACCGGCAGCCTCGACGTGGCATGAACAGGACAAGGAGTGTCGAGCATGTTTAGAAATTACCCCAGCCTCGTGGATGAGGCCCTGATTCAGACGCCGAGTACCCAACAGGTCTTCGAACAAGCCATTGGCCATGGTCATGCGGTCGTTTCAGGCCACGATCTCATCACCCAACACTTCGATCCTCTCATCGAGCGTCTTTACCAACAGATTTGGCAGCGCGTCGAGCCAGACACTTTGAGCGCTGAAGAGGCGCGCCTGTACATCGGCGAGTTGTCGGTATTCGCCCGCTACAACTCGACGCTGTTGTTGCGCGCAGCAGATACGGTACGTGGCTTCTGCCCCGAGCTGGCCCAGGAGCTGACCCGCAATTATCTTGAGGAAGGCGGTGAGCGCGGCAAGTTACCCGCCCACTATGTGGTGTTCAGCGGTGCGCTGATCGCCGATCTGGGTTTTCGCGTCAACGGCTGGATGCCCAGGGCGACCTCTACCCAGAGCCTGGTGTCGCTGATCGACGTATTGGCCTGGTCCCACTGCCCTTCCACCATCCTCGGCATGTACTACGCCACAGAGGCGGTGGCGATTGCCGAGACCCGACTGCTGCAAGCGATCACAGACCGACTCGGGCAGGTGCTTGGTCGCGGCCAGGGGGCGGATCTACCCAGGCTGAACGACTACTACCGCATGCATCTAGACGAAGAGCATGATGCTGCCACTGACAAGGTGGCGGTCGAGCAGGGACATCAGGACGGTATCGCTCATTTCATTCGCCAGGCCCAGTTGTTCGGTTTCCTGCAACCACAAGTGATCGACGGCTTCCTGCAGATGCTCAACCCGTTTGTCGATCAATGGGTGGAACTCAGTGCGATGGTCGACACCGCCCGTAACGGCCAGGACTAGCCCTATGAAAAAAACCGTCTATACCGGTGGCTGCTTGTGCGGTCGCATTCGTTTCAGCGCCAAGGGCGAGCCGCGGTTCCCGCATACCTGTTCCTGCAGCATGTGCCAACGGCACTCAGGCAGTCTGACGCTGTGCTGGGTGGAGTTCGACAAGGCCGATGTGGACTGGATAGGCGAAGGTGGAGAGCCAGCACTGTACCGCTCCTCGGCTGAATCCAGCCGTGCCTTCTGCCCCACCTGCGGCAGCAGCCTTGGCGCCATCGACGATGCGCCTACCGTCGGACTCCTTCTGGGCTGCTTCGATGCCAAAGGCGACAAGGCACTGCGCCCGGCCTCCCACTCGTTCACCTCGTCGCGTCCCCGCTGGTGGAAGATCAATCCACAACCGTGAGCCGATAGCGAGCTGTCAGAAGCTTGCCACAAGGAGCGTGCATGACCCCCGATACTCACCCCGTGATCTACAAGGCTCGGTTGCTTCAGCGTATCCGCCAGTTGCTCGACAGCGAGGGCTACCTGGAGATCATGACGCCGATTCTACGCCGCTATCCCGGCGATGCCGATCGTCCCCGCCTGCAACTGAGCGATGGTCGGTGGCTTCGCGAGTCATCGGCCTTCGCCCTGCGTTGCAATCTGCAACATGCACCGGCGATCTACGAGCTGGCGGCCTGCTTCAGGCCCGACGCGCTGGACAGCACTCATTTGCCTGAATTCACCATGCTCGATCTCTACCGCCAAGACGCGAGCTTGGGTGAAATGCTCGAATTAGCCTGTAGGCTGGTCGAAGCGTCCTACTCGGGACCGATGGAGACGTTGTCCTTTGCCAGTCATCTGCGCGATGACTTGGGCATCGATCTGTTCACTGACCCAGAGGCTGGCGATGCCCTGGTGCGCCGCTTTCGCCAGATGTACAGCGAGCCGGACATCTCGCCCTTGTGGCTGATCGATCGCTACATCACCGAGCGCATCGAGCCATTGTCACGTGGGCGCTGCCTGGTGGTAACCGACTTCCCCCTACTGCCGGAAGTGCGGGCCAGACGCCGAGAGGGCCAAGGTGCCATCGTCGAGCGCTTCGAGATTCTCATCGATTGCGTGGAAGTGGTGCACGGCTACACCGACGAAGACGATCCAGACCGTTTCGAAGCTCAAGCTCGCCATCTCGCCAGCTTCGGCCCTGAGGACGCGATCATGTGTGCTTTGTTGCGTGACGGCAGTGTTCCGCCATGCAGCGCTGGTTTCGGTATCGGCATCGAGCGTCTGTGCCGCATGGGATTGGGACTGGACAGCGTCGAGCCGTTGCGCACATCACTGCCGTTCACGGCGCCCTGAATTACCCTTGCGAGGATTTCCCATGCCGACGCTCGATCAACTGCTGCCCATGGCGCTGCTTGCGGCGCTGATCCTGGTGGTGCCTGGGCCCACCAATACCTTGCTGTTTTCGGCGGGTGTGCAGCGTGGCCTGCGTAAAGCCTTGCCGTTGGTCGGGGCAGAAGCGGCAGGTTACGCCCTCTCGATCCTGGCCTGGGGCAGCTTGCTGCTCGCCTACGCCGCCAACCGACCCTGGCTGCTGGTCAGCATGAAATGGCTCTGTGCCGGTTATCTGCTGTGGCTTGCCATCCGCTTGTGGCGCAGCGGAGCACCACGCTTGGCTTCGACGCGACAAGGCGCCGGAGGCCTGGAGGTGTTTCTGGCAACCCTGCTCAATCCCAAGGCATTTCTTTTCGCAAGCACTGCATTTCCGTTATCGGCATTCCAGTCACCCCAGCACTTCGCCTGGTTCATGGGTGTGTTCCTGCTGGTACTGATTCCGATCGGTAGCCTCTGGACCTGCTTAGGCCACCTCTTGACCTTGCGCAGTGCCTGGTCGATGCACACCGGCACGTTTCTGCGCAGCGCCTCGGTGTTGCTCATGCTGTTTTCAGCGTCGATCGCCTATTCCGCTCTGGAAGGGCAAGACCCTCATGCCGAGCAGGTGGCGTTGGGACGCATCCTGCTGCCAATGGCCTGATCAAGTGAGGAAGCATCTGATGATCAAAACGCTGGCGACGCGTTTGCTGGTCGGCCTGCACGGCTGTCTACTCACCACTGCGGTCAACGCTGCGGGCACCCTGACGCTTTACAACTGGGAGAGTTACACGAGTCCGGAACTGCTGACCCAGTTCGAGCGCACTTATGACGTCAAAGTCAAACTGATCGAGTACCGCACCAGCGAAGCGGCCTTGGCCGACATCAGCGAGGGTAAGGTCCAGGCCGATATCGCGGTGGTCGCCAGCAACTTTTTGCCTGCCTGGCGCCAGGCAGACCTGCTACACCCGAGCGGCGCCACCGACCTGGTCAATTACCGTCATGTGCAGAACGCGTGGCGCAATCCACCTTTCGATCCCGGGCGGCGGTATTCGCTGCCCTGGGCGTGGGGCGTCGTGGGCGTGACAGTGCACGCCGACCGTTATGCAGGCGATATCGACACCTGGTCGGTGGTCCTGGATCCACCCGAGGCGCTGAAGGGCACCATAAACATTGGTGCCGACCTCAATGAGGTGATCTATGCAGCAGTGCGCCTGCATGGTGGACGGATGTGCAGTGCAGATCCTGCGTTGATGGAAAAGGTACGACAGACCTTGCTGAGGGCTCGCCCTGCGTGGAAGGCGCTGGACTACGGCAGTGTGGAAATGATGGCCAGCGGACATTTTCAGGCAAGTATCGATTGGAATGGCGCGGCTTTGCGCCAGCGCTTGGCCAACCCACATGTTCACTTCGGCCTGCCGCGCGAAGGCACGCAAGTGTTCAGCGACAGCCTGGTGCTGCTGACCCAGGCTCGCAATGTGGAGAATGCGCGGCTGTTCATGAATTTCATACTGGCCCCACGCAATGCTGCGCTCAACTCAAGTTTTCACGGCTACGCCACAGGGATCGAAGGCGCTGACACATTCCTGACAGAACACCTCAAAAACGCACCCGAGTTGAACATTCCCAAAGCCGTGCTGGAAAACGCCGAATACACCGTGGCGTGCCCACCCGAGGTGCAGGACCTGTATGCCAGCGTATGGGATGAGCTACAGCGATGGCCTGCTAACGCAGCGCAGTGAGCGCGGGTCACTGGGGTATCGAACCGTGATCGGATAATCCCTAGATAGCGCCGCTGCGCAATCGCACAGCATCTCGGGCAGGCGGAAGGCCGAAAATGCGTGCGTAGTCACGGCTGAATTGAGACGGACTCTCGTAGCCGACCCGGTAACCGGCACCGGCCGCGTCCAGCGCCTCGGCCACCATCAAGCGCCGGGCCTCCTGCAGTCTGAGCAGGCAGCGGAATTCCAGCGGACTCATTGACGTCACCGCCTTGAAATGGGCATGAAAGGTGGAGCGGCTCATGCCTGCGACGCCCGCCACATCATCGATGCGCACCGGCTCCTGATAGTGGGCACGAAGCCAGGTGATCGCTTTGGCGATCTGACGAAGACGACTGTCGGCCGTGGCCATCTGCAGCAGCATCTGATTGCCAGGTCGGGTGAGCAGGCGATAGAGCACTTCACGTATCACCAGCGGCGCCAGTTCTGCAGCGTCTTGGGGCGTGTCGAGCAAGCGAGCCAGCCTGCTGACGGCGTCCAAAAGCTCCGGGGTGCTGCCGTTGAGTTCGATACCGCTTGGCGTCGAGGTAGATGATTCGTGGCGAGTGGTTGGATGGCGCAGGGCTAGCTCGCTGAGCACCGCCCTGTCCAAGTCAAGCACCAGGCACAGATAGGGTTCTGCCTCGCTCGCTTCGATAATCGAGCCCATCACCGGCATATCGACTGAGGCGACCAGGTAATTGGCCGCGTCGTACACGTAGGTCGTGGCGCCAATCGAGACCTGCTTACGTCCTTGAACGATGTAGCAGAGGGTTGGCTGATACACCACGGGCATGGGCACGGTGGGCGTATCTGAACGCACCAATGTCACGCCTGCTAGGGGCGTTGAGTGGAAACCATTGGAAGGCGCATGACGACGGATGATGTCGATCAGGGTGTGCCGCTGATTCATGGCGTGTCCCAAACGTTCTGGCGTGGAACTCCCAGTACCTCGGAGGATGATGCAAGAATGCAAGACGATCCCTGTACGCGCAAGCCGCCCTCTCGACGCACAGTCTCCCTACCGCCATCGACAGAGTTCGGTAAGGAGTTCCAATGTCTAATTCTGCAGCACTCGATCAGTACCGCCTGCTTGGCCGCTCCGGCATTCGCGTTTCCCCACTTGCATTGGGGACGATGACCTTCGGCTCCGACTGGGGGTGGGGAACGGACGAAGCCGAAGCCCGGCAAATTTTCGACGCCTATGTCGCAGCGGGCGGCAACTTCATAGACACCGCGGTCAACTACACCAATGGCGCGTCCGAGCGCATGCTTGGCCAGTTGATGAAGGGTCGGCGCGAGCGCTTGGTTGTTTCAACCAAGTACACCATGGCCCGTGATCCCGGTGACCCCAACTCAGGCGGCAATCATCGCCTCAACATGATCCGTTCGGTCGAAACCAGCCTCCGACAACTGGACACCGACCGTATTGACCTGCTGTACCTGCACGCGTGGGACTTCACCACGAGCGCGGAAGAAGTCATGCGCGGCTTGGATGATCTGGTTCGCAGCGGCAAGGTGCTGTATCTGGGCATCTGCAACACGCCCGCGTGGAAGGTCGTGCAGTTGCAAGCGCTCTCAGAGCTGCGCGGCTGGTCGCCCTTGGTCGCGCTACAAATCGAGTACAGCCTGGTGGAGCGCACCGTGGAGCATGAGTTACTGCCCATGGCGCGGGAAATGGGGCTCGGCGTGATGCCGTGGTCACCGCTGGGCGGCGGTATTCTGACCGGCAAGTATGGACGTGAAGACCTGAGCGATAACCAAGAAGCCGGCGTAGCGACAGACCGCAAGGGCGTGATCAGTGCCACGGGGCACATGAACGAGCGCTCGCTGCTCATCGCCAGCGTGGTGGTCGATATCGCCCGGGAAATAGGCGCCACAGCCTCCCAGGTTGCGCTGGCGTGGGCCTTGCGCAACCCGGTGGTGGTGGCGCCCATCATCGGGGCGCGAACACTGGCTCAAGCCGAAGACAACCTGAAAGCACTCAGCATCGAGTTGGACCAATCGCATCTCGAACGCCTGGATCGAGCGAGCACGCCTGAACCTATCTTTCCGGGTCGGTTTGTTGCCAGACCGATGGTCCAGCAATTGATATTCGGCGGCACCACGGTGCAGAAACGCGTGGGACAAGAAACGCCAAGGGAGGACATATCGTGACCAGCCTGCGTTCAACCCATCACATGTTCAGCCTCGTTCTCTGCGCGTCGCTTGCCTGCTGTGCAACGTCTGCCTCGGCGATTGTCGAGCCAAGCCAGCCTGCAGTGGTCGCCGACAATAAAGCCGTTGTCGCTGCCGCATTCGATCGGTGGGCAGCGGGTGGCTCTGACTTCTTCAACGAGGTTGTGGCACCCGATGTCGTCTGGACCATTGAAGGGTCAGGGCCCTACGCAGGTACTTATCACGGGCGCGATGATTTGATGAAGAGGGCGGTTCGCCCCCTCACCGTGCGGCTCAAAACACCCATTCGGCCGGTGTCGAGGCACGTCTGGGCCGATGGCGGATACGTCATCGTCCACTGGACAGGCGAGGCCGTCGCGGGCGACGGTAAGCCCTATCTCAACCGCTATGCCTGGATATTACGGATGGAAAACGCACGTGCGATCGAGGTAACGGCGTTCCTCGATCTGCGTGCCTATGAGGACGTGCTGCAGCGTGTTCCCCAACCAGAGAAGACATGACGGCGACCCTTTCAGGGCGCGATTGTCCATCAATGAAGGAGGCTTTGTGCCTCCTTCATCGCTGCGTGATTGATCAGTCGAATGCACACCCGTTGAGAACTGCTGCGCAGCGCTTGGGAGCGAGGGTAATCATCACCCTACATCCGACCCAGCAACCCTCACTCCACCGTCACCGACTTGGCCAGGTTACGCGGCTGGTCGACATCGGTCCCTTTCAGCACGGCCACGTAGTACGACAGCAACTGCAGCGGGATGGTGTAGAGGATCGGTGCCAGGGCGTCGATGATGTGCGGCACCTTGATCACGTGGGTGCCTTCGCCGTTGCTCATGCCGGCGTTCTCGTCGGCGAACACCACCAGCTCGCCGCCACGGGCGCGGACTTCCTGCAGGTTCGACTTCAGCTTTTCCAGCAGCTCATTGTTCGGCGCAACCGTGACCACTGGCATGTCGGCATCGACCAGCGCCAGCGGGCCGTGCTTGAGTTCACCGGCCGGGTACGACTCGGCGTGGATATAGGAAATTTCCTTGAGCTTGAGCGCGCCTTCCATCGCCACCGGGTACTGCGCACCGCGGCCGAGGAACAGGGTGTGGTGCTTGTCGGCGAACAGCTCGGCAGTCTTCTCGACCACAGTGTCCATGGCCAGGGCTTCGCCCAGGCGCGCCGGCAGGCGACGCAGTTCTTCGACCAGTTCGGCTTCGACGCCCGCTTCCAGCGTGCCGCGCACTTGGCCCAGGGCCAGGGTCAGCAGCATCAACGACACCAGCTGGGTGGTGAACGCCTTGGTGGAGGCGACGCCAATTTCCGGGCCAGCCAGGGTGAGCAGGGTCAGATCCGACTCGCGCACCAGCGAGCTGATGCCGACGTTGCAGATCGCCAGGCTGCCGAGGAAGCCCAGTTCCTTGGCGTTGCGCAGCGCCGCCAGCGTATCGGCGGTTTCGCCGGACTGGGAGATCGACACGAACAGGGTGTCCGGCTGGACGACCACCTTGCGGTAGCGGAATTCGCTGGCGACTTCGACCTGGCACGGGATGCCGGCCAGGCTTTCCAGCCAGTAGCGGGCGACCATGCCGGCGTGGTAGCTGGTGCCACAGGCGACGATCTGCACGTTGCGCACCTTGGCAAACAGCTCGGCGGCCTGTGGGCCGAACGCCTGGACCATGACATGGTCCTTGCCCAGGCGCCCTTCCAGGGTGCGCTGAACCACCGACGGCTGCTCATGGATTTCCTTGAGCATGAAGTGGCGGTAGTGGCCTTTGTCCGCCGCCTCGGCGCCTTCGTGGTACTGCACGGCCTCGCGCTGCACCGCAGCACCGGATTGGTCCCAGATGCTCACGTGATCGCGGCGGATCTCGGCGATGTCGCCTTCTTCCAGGTACATGAAACGGTCAGTGACCTGGCGCAGGGCCAGTTGGTCGGACGCGAGGAAGTTCTCGCCGTGGCCCAGGCCAATCACCAGCGGGCTGCCGCTGCGCGCGGCGACCAGACGGTCCGGCTGTTTGGCACTGATCACCGACAGGCCATAGGCGCCATGCAAGCGCTTGACCACGGCCTTGAACGCCTCGGTGAGGTCGGGGATCTGCTTGAGGGTATGGTGGATCAGGTGGACGATCACTTCGGTGTCAGTCTGCGACGCGAACACGTAGCCCAGACCTTTGAGCTCTTCACGCAGCTCTTCGTGGTTCTCGATGATGCCGTTGTGAACAACGGCCACTTCCTGACCGGAGAAGTGCGGGTGGGCATTGTGCTCCGTCGGCGCACCGTGGGTGGCCCAGCGAGTATGCGCGATGCCCAGGTGACCATTGAGCGGTTCGGCGCTCACGGCGACTTCCAGCTCGGCCACTTTGCCGATGCGGCGACGGCGGTCCAACTGGCCTTCGGCGGTGATTACCGCCAGGCCGGCACTGTCATAGCCGCGGTACTCGAGACGCTTGAGGCCTTCGATGAGGATGGAGGTGATGTTGCGCTCGGCGACTGCACCGACGATTCCACACATGGTCATTGCTCCTGGCTGATCGCGGCGCAGATCAGGTTGATGCCGCGGGCTTGAATCTGGTCGCGTGCCGAACTCGGCAGGCGCTCGTCTGTAATAAGGGTGGTAACGCTGCCCCAAGGCAGCTCGAGGTTGGGAATCTTGCGCCCGACCTTGTCCGACTCCACCATCACGATCACTTCACGGGCCACCTCGGCCATCACCCGGCTCAGGCCAAGCAGCTCGTTGAAGGTGGTGGTGCCGCGGTTCAGGTCGATGCCATCGGCACCGATGAAGAGCTGATCGAAATCGTAGGAACGCAGCACTTGCTCAGCGACCTGGCCCTGGAACGACTCCGAATGCGGATCCCAGGTGCCGCCGGTCATCAGCAACACAGGCTCATGCTCCAGTTCGCTGATGGCACGGGCCACGTTGAGCGAATTGGTCATCACCACCAGGCCGGGCTGGCGGCCCAGTTCAGGGATCATCGCGGCCGTGGTGCTGCCGCTGTCGATGATGATGCGCGCATGCTCGCGAATACCGGCTACGGCAGCGCGGGCGATGGCTTTCTTGTAGCTGGAAATGGGCTGGGCGACCCCGCCGAACATTTCTTGCGGTACCGGCACGGCGCCGCCGTAGCGGCGTAACAGCAGCCCGTTGGTTTCGAGCGCAGCGAGGTCCTTGCGAATGGTCACTTCAGACGTTTCGAAATGCTTGGCCAATGCGTCGACGCTCACCTCGCCCTGTTCTGCGAGCAAGGCGAGGATGTTATGGCGGCGCTGGGGGGTGTTTCGTTTCGACATCTGCTTTTAAGTTTCGATTCGAAAGATAATGGATGCAATCAAAACCTAAGATCGGCATTTCGTCAAGCCGCCCATTAACCGCTGTCACCCAGAAACCCGCGCAAACAAAAGCCGACTTATTCACATAAGTCGGCTTGTGGATAACAGAGCTGTTGATAACTCAGTCTTTCTTGATCTTCACCGGTCTCTTCCAGCCGTCGATGTTGCGCTGACGTGCGCGGGCGACCGCCAACTGAGCAGGTTCGACCGCCTGATTGATGGTCGAGCCAGCCGCAGTGGTGGCGCCATCCTTGATTTCCACAGGCGCTACCAACGAGTTGTTCGAGCCGATGAAGACGTCCTCGCCCAGCACGGTCATGAACTTGTTGGCGCCGTCGTAGTTGCAGGTGATGGTTCCGGCACCGATATTGGTGCGGGCACCGATCTGCGCATCGCCCAGGTACGTCAAGTGGCCGGCTTTAGCGCCTTCGCCCAGATGAGCGTTCTTCAGTTCGACGAAGTTACCCACATGGGCCTTGGCCTCCAGCACGCTCCCTGGACGCAGCCGGGCGAACGGACCGGCGTCGCTGCCCTCACCCATCACCGCGCCTTCGATATGGCTGTTGGCCTTGACCACCACACCCTTGCGCAGTGTGCTGTTCTTGATCACGCAGTTCGGGCCGATCTGAACATCGTCCTCAATGACCACCTGACCTTCGAGAATGACGTTGATATCGATCAGCACGTCGCGCCCAACCGTCACCTCACCGCGCACATCGAAACGCGCCGGATCACGCAGGGTCACGCCCAGGGCCATGAGACGACGGCCTTCACGCAACTGATAGTGTCGCTCGAGTTCAGCCAGCTGGCGGCGGTCATTGGCGCCCTGCACTTCCATCGGATCGTGCGGCTGCTCGGTGGCCACCACCAGGCCGTCGGACACAGCCATGGCGATCACGTCGGTGAGGTAGTACTCGCCTTGGGCATTGTTGTTGGACAAGCGGCCCATCCAGTCGGCCAGGCGCGCGGCGGGCATCGCGAGAATGCCGGTGTTGCCTTCCTTGATCGCCTTCTGCGCATCGCTGGCGTCCTTGTGTTCGACGATGGCTGTCACCTGGCCCTGCTCGTCGCGCACGATACGGCCGTAGCCGGTCGGATCCTCGAGGTTCACGGTCAGCAGGCCTAGTTGGCGGTCGTCGACCTTCGCCAGCAGACGCTGCAGCGTTTGCACCTCGATCAGCGGCACGTCGCCGTAGAGCACCAGCACGGTGTCGGCCGTGATCGCCGGCAACGCCTGGGCGACCGCATGACCCGTACCCAGTTGCTTGTCCTGCATGACGAAATTCAGGTCGTCGGCCGCCAGGGATTCGCGCACGCGTTCGGCGCCATGGCCGATGACCACATGAATGCCATTGGGCTGCAGTTGACGGGCGCTGTGGATAACGTGGCCAAGCATGGAATTGCCAGCGACCGGGTGCAGCACCTTGGGCAGCGCCGAGCGCATGCGAGTGCCTTGGCCTGCGGCGAGAATAACGATATCGAGTGACATTGACTGGCTACCAATCCTGGGCGGTCAGGGATGTGACCGAGGGGGAAATTCGGGAAAAGAAAAAGGGTAGCCGAGGCTACCCTTTAACTCAATCGCAACGCAGATCACCGGCAGGACCGGATCACTTGCCTCTGCGCATTTGCTGGACAGTGCGCAGCTGAGCCGCAGCCTCGGCCAGACGTGCGGCGGCAGCGCCGTAGTCGAAGTCCGAACCTTTGGTGTTCAGCGCGTTCTCGGCAGCCTTGAGGGCTTCCTGAGCTTGAGCTTCGTCCAGGTCGGCAGCGCGTTGCACGGTGTCGGCGAGAACCTTGACCATGTTCGGCTGCACTTCGAGGAAGCCACCGGAGATGTAGTACACCTCTTGAGTGCCACCCTGCTTGGTCAGCGTGATCGGACCCGGCTTGAGATTAGTGATCAGCGGCGCATGGCCTGGCGCGATACCCAGATCGCCCAAGTTACCGTGCGCTACTACCATCTCGACCAGACCGGAGAAGATCTCCCCTTCCGCGCTGACGATATCGCAATGGACTGTCATAGCCATCTGCTTGCCTCAACCTGATTAGCGCCCCTTGCGGGGCGCCGGGATTACAGTTTCTTGGCTTTCTCGATCGCTTCGTCGATGCTGCCGACCATGTAGAACGCTTGTTCTGGCAGGTGGTCGTAGTCACCTTTGAGGATACCGCTGAAGCCAGCGATGGTGTCCTTGAGCGAAACGTACTTGCCTGGCGCGCCGGTGAAGACTTCGGCCACGAAGAATGGCTGCGACAGGAAGCGCTGGATCTTACGAGCGCGAGCAACCAGTTGCTTGTCGGTCTCGGACAGTTCGTCCATGCCCAGGATCGCGATGATGTCCTTCAGCTCTTTGTAACGCTGCAGAACGTACTGGACCTGACGGGCAGTTTCGTAGTGCTCGTTGCCGATCACGTTCGGGTCCAGCTGACGCGAAGTCGAGTCCAGTGGGTCGACGGCCGGGTAGATACCCAGCGAGGCGATGTCACGGGACAGAACGACGGTGGCGTCCAAGTGGGCGAAGGTGGTCGCTGGCGACGGGTCGGTCAAGTCGTCCGCAGGCACGTAGACGGCCTGGATCGAGGTGATCGAACCTTCCTTGGTCGAAGTGATGCGCTCTTGCAGAACGCCCATTTCTTCGGCCAGGGTCGGCTGGTAGCCTACTGCGGAAGGCATACGGCCCAGCAGCGCGGATACTTCGGTACCGGCCAGGGTGTAACGATAGATGTTGTCGACGAACAGCAGAACGTCGTTACCTTCGTCACGGAACTTCTCGGCCATGGTCAGGCCGGTCAGCGCGACGCGCAGACGGTTTCCTGGTGGCTCGTTCATCTGACCGTAGACCAGCGCTACTTTGTCGAGAACGTTGGAGTCCTTCATCTCGTGGTAGAAGTCGTTACCCTCACGAGTACGCTCACCCACACCGGCGAACACGGAATAACCGCTGTGCTCGATGGCGATGTTACGGATCAGTTCCATCATGTTGACGGTCTTGCCGACACCGGCACCACCGAACAGACCGACCTTACCACCCTTGGCGAACGGGCAAACCAGGTCGATAACCTTGATGCCGGTTTCCAGCAGGTCGTTGCCGCCTGCCTGGTCAGCGAACGAAGGCGCTGGCTGGTGGATACCGCGACGCTCTTCTTCGCCGATCGGACCGGCTTCGTCGATCGGGTTGCCGAGAACGTCCATGATACGGCCCAGCGTGGCCTTACCCACCGGAACGGAAATGGCCGCGCCAGTATCGACGACGTCCAGACCGCGCTTCAGACCTTCGGTCGAGCCCATCGCGATGGTACGAACCACGCCGTCGCCCAGCTGCTGCTGAACTTCCAGGGTGGTCTGCGCGCCTTGAACTTTCAGCGCGTTGTAAACACTCGGCACGACGTCACGTGGGAATTCCACGTCGATGACGGCGCCGATGATTTGAACGATACGTCCGCTACTCATAGCTGGATCCTCTGAATATGTGAACCGTTAAACCGCGGCAGCGCCGCCGACGATTTCCGAGATCTCCTGGGTGATCGCAGCCTGACGCGCCTTGTTGTAGATCAGCTGGAGTTCGCTGATCAGGTCACCGGCGTTGTCTGTGGCGTTCTTCATGGCGATCATCCGGGCCGCTTGTTCAGCAGCGTTGTTCTCGACCACCGCCTGGTACACCTGCGACTCCACGTAACGCACCATCAAGCCGTCCAGCAGCTCTTTTGCGTCGGGTTCATACAGGTAGTCCCAGTGGTGCTTGAGTTCCTGATCCGGGGTTGCCACCAACGGTACCAACTGCTCGACCGTCGGTTTTTGGGTCATGGTGTTGATGAACTTGTTCGAAACCACCGAGAGGCGATCGATACGGCCGTCGAGGTAGGCGTCCAGCATCACTTTGACGGAGCCGATCAGATCGTTGATCGATGGCTCTTCGCCCAAGTGGCTGATCGCGGCTACGACGTTGCCGCCAAAGATGCGGAAGAAAGTCGCACCTTTGCTGCCGATCACGCACAGGTCGATTTCCACGCCCTGTTCGCGGTTTTCGTTCATGTCCTTGACCAGGGCCTTGAACAGGTTGGTGTTCAAGCCACCGCACAGACCACGGTCACTGCTCACCACGATATAACCGACGCGCTTTACAGGGCGCTCGATCATGAACGGGTGACGGTATTCCGGGTTGGCGTTGGCCAGATGACCGATCACCTGGCGGATACGCTCCGCGTAAGGACGGCTAGCAGCCATGCGCAGTTGTGCCTTGCGCATTTTGCTGACCGCCACTTTCTCCATGGCGCTGGTAATTTTTTGCGTGCTTTTGATGCTCGCAATCTTACTGCGAATCTCTTTTGCGCCTGCCATGTATCACCTATCAGGTTAGCAAGCGGGGGCCAGAAGCCCCCGCTGCGGCTTACCAGGTCTGGGTGGCCTTGAACTTCTCGATACCGGCTTTCATGCCAGCGTCGATTTCGTCGTTGAAGTCACCTTTCACGTTGATCTTGGCCAACAGCTCGGCGTGATCGCGGTGGAAGTAGGCGATCAGCGCTTGCTCGAAGCTGCCGACCTTGGAGACTTCTACGTCGGTCAGGAAACCACGCTCGGCGGCATACAGCGACAGAGCCATGTCGGCGATCGACATCGGCGCGTACTGCTTCTGCTTCATCAGCTCGGTGACGCGCTGACCGTGTTCCAGCTGCTTGCGGGTCGCTTCGTCCAGATCGGACGCGAACTGGGCGAAGGCCGCCAGTTCACGGTACTGAGCCAGCGCGGTACGGATACCGCCGGACAGCTTCTTGATGATCTTGGTCTGAGCGGCACCACCGACGCGCGATACCGAAACACCGGCGTTCACTGCAGGACGGATGCCCGAGTTGAACATGGCCGATTCCAGGAAGATCTGACCGTCGGTGATGGAAATCACGTTGGTCGGAACGAACGCGGAAACGTCGCCAGCCTGGGTTTCGATGATCGGCAGGGCGGTCAGCGAGCCGGTCTTGCCGGTGACTGCGCCATTGGTGAACTTCTCGACGTACTCTTCCGAAACGCGCGAAGCACGCTCCAGCAGACGGGAGTGGAGATAGAACACGTCGCCTGGGTACGCTTCACGTCCTGGCGGACGGCGCAGCAGCAGGGAGATCTGACGGTAGGCAACGGCCTGCTTGGACAGGTCATCGTAGACGATCAGAGCGTCTTCGCCGCGGTCACGGAAGAACTCGCCCATGGTGCAGCCGGCGTAAGGTGCCAGGAACTGCAGTGCGGCGGATTCCGAGGCGCTGGCGGCAACCACGATGGTGTTGGCCAGGGCGCCGGCTTCTTCCAGCTTGCGCACGACGTTGGCGATGGTCGACTGCTTCTGGCCGACGGCCACGTAGACGCAGAAGATGCCGCTGTCTTTCTGGTTGATGATCGCGTCGACCGCCATGGCGGTCTTACCGATCTGACGGTCACCGATGATCAGCTCGCGCTGACCACGGCCAACCGGGATCATGGCGTCGACCGACTTGTAGCCAGTCTGCACAGGCTGGTCGACCGACTTACGCCAGATCACGCCTGGAGCCACTTTCTCGACCGCGTCGGTCTCGGTGTTGTTCAGCGGACCTTTGCCGTCGATCGGGTTGCCCAGGGCATCGACCACACGACCCAGCAGTTCCTTACCAACAGGAACTTCCAGGATACGGCCGGTGCACTTGGCGGACATGCCTTCGGCGAGGGAGGTGTAAGCGCCCAGTACCACCGCACCCACGGAGTCTTGCTCCAGGTTCAGTGCCATACCGTAGACGCCGCCCGGGAACTCGATCATTTCGCCGTACATGACGTCGGCCAGACCGTGAATGCGAACGATACCGTCGGAAACGCTGACGACGGTACCTTCGTTGCGGGCTTGGGAGCCGACATCGAGTTTCTCGATGCGACCCTTGATGATTTCACTAATTTCGGAAGGATTGAGTTGCTGCATTGCTCTGCTGCCCCTTCAAACTCAAGATTTCAATGCTTCGGCCAGTTTCGCGATTTTGCCGCGAACAGAGCCATCGATTACCAGGTCGCCGGCGCGGATGACGACGCCGCCGATCAGGCTGGCATCCTCCGACGCGTGCAGGCGCACTTCCCGGCTGAGCCGTGCACTGAGAACCTTGGCGAGTTTGTCTTGCTGTTCTTGGTTCAACGCAAAAGCACTGGTGACTTCCACGTCCACGGATTTCTCCTGCTCGGCCTTGTACAGGTCGAACAGGGCGGCAATCTCCGGCAGAAGCAGGAGACGGTCGTTTTCCGCGGCAACATGAATGAAATTCTGTGCCTGTGCATCGAACTTGTCACCGCACACTTCAATGAATGCGGCGGCCTTGTCTGCGCTAGTCAGTTGCGGGGCCTTGAGCAGGCGCTGCATGGTGTCGTCTTGCGACACCGCAGCAGCCAGGCCGAGCATGGCTGACCAATTGGCCAGTTGCTGATGGGCCTGGGCATGCTCGAAGGCAGCCTTAGCGTAAGGTCGGGCCAACGTGGTCAGTTCTGCCATGATCGCCCTCGCTTAAATTTCAGCGGCCAGTTTGTTAACCAGCTCCGCATGCGCGTTTTGATCGATTGTGGCGCCAAGGATCTTTTCAGCACCGCCAACGGCCAGGGCACCCACTTGGGCACGCAGGGCGTCTTTGACGCTGTTCAGTTCCTGTTCGATCTCGGCCTGAGCCTGAGCCTTCACACGGTCAGCTTCGACGCGGGCCTGATCACGGGCTTCCTCGACAAGCTGAGCAGCGCGTTTCTTGCTTTGCTCAATGATTTCGGCTGCCTGTGCTTTCGCTTCACGCAGTTGCTGACCCGCTTTCTCTTGGGCCAGCTCCAGGTCGCGAGCTGCGCGGTTGGCAGCGTCCAAGCCGTCTGCAATCTTCTTCTGGCGCTCGTGCAGAGCAGTGATGACCGGAGGCCATACGTACTTCATGCAGAACAGCACAAAAATCAGAAAAGCAACGGATTGGCCAATCAGGGTTGCATTAATGTTCACGCCAACACCTCGCTCGGTCTTTGTCCATCACACCAATCAACTCGTAGGAACGAGTGATTAGCCGGCGATCTGACCAACGAAGGGGTTCGCGAAGGTGAAGAACAGAGCGATACCAACACCGATCATGGTGACGGCGTCGAGCAGACCGGCAACGATGAACATCTTGACCTGCAGCATCGGAACCATCTCAGGCTGACGAGCAGCGCCTTCCAGGAACTTGCCGCCCAGCAGGCCGAAACCAATGGCGGTACCCAGAGCACCCAGGCCGATCAGCAGAGCAACAGCGATAGCGGTCAGACCAACTACAGTTTCCATCTTTCCTCCCGACTTTTACGTCGTATTGGTTAGGTTTTTAGTTTGAAGCGGTAAAACAAATCGTTGAAACAACGGCCCTTGCGGACTTTTTCAGCCCTGCCCCCGAACCGGCGGACAAGGCTATCAGACACGCCAGGCGGTCTTAATGGTTATCTTCGTGAGCCATCGACAGATAGACGATGGTGAGCATCATGAAGATGAAAGCTTGCAGCGTGATGATCAGGATGTGGAACACCGCCCACGCCCACTGCAGCACCACACCCAGGCCGCTGAGCCAGAGGATGCCGGCGCCGAACATCACGGCGATGAGGATGAACACCAGCTCGCCGGCGTACATGTTGCCGAACAGACGCAGTGCCAGGGAGATCGGCTTGGCGATCAGGGTGACGAATTCCAGCAGGAAGTTCACCGGGATCAGCAGGATCTGCACGAAGAGGTTCTTGCTGCCGAACGGGTGCAGGGTGAGCTCGCCGATGAAGCCGCCGAAGCCTTTGATCTTGATGCTGTAGAAGATGATCAAGGCGAATACGCTGAAGGCCATGGCCAGGGTCGCGTTCGGGTCGGTGGTCGAGACGGCGCGGAACGGAATATGCGGATCACCCGAGATCCACATGGCCAACCGCGGAATCCAGTCGACCGGAACCAGGTCGATTGCGTTCATCAGGAACACCCAGACGAAGATGGTCAGCGCCAGCGGCGCGATGACCGCGCTGCGACCGTGGAACGAGTCCTTCACGCTGCCGTGAACGAAGTCGACCAGCACTTCGACGAAGTTCTGCAGGGCGCCCGGCTGACCTGAAGTGGCCTTCTTGGCCGCCATGCGGAAGATGAACAGGAAGATCAGACCCAGCGCGACGGACCAACCCAGCGTATCCAGGTGGAACGCCCAGAAGCCCATTGCCTTGGCTTCTGCAGCCGAATGGGCCAAGCCCCAGCTGCCGTCTGGTAGTTGACCGTAGGTCAGGTTCTGCAAGTGGTGCTGGATATAGCCCGAAGCGGTTTCTGCTGCCATGGTTGCCTCAAACGCCCTAAGGTCTCGAAAGTCTTGTATTCATCAGCAGTGGCGCGAACCAGCTGACCATCAAGGTCAGCAGGAAGACGCCGAATACTGCTAACGGCGCCAGTGGCTTCACTCCTGCAAAGGTCAGTGCGAACAGCACTGCCGTCAAAATCAATTTGCCTGCCTCGCCAGCGTAGAACGACTTGACGATGGCCGGCGCCGCCCGGGCTCCGCTGAAGCGAAAAGCCTTCCAGGCGAAATACACGTTGGGCAGCCAGCCGATCAAACCACCACACAGGCCTGAATAACCGCTGACCTTGCCCTGCCATTGCCACAACACCAAAGTTGCCAGCAATAACACCCCAAATTGAGCCAGCAGCACCGGGAAAACTGCCCAACGATGGAAAGGCAGGCGGTTTGGCGTGCGTATTTCCATCGCTACTGCTCCTCGAAAGTCGACCGCCTCGTCAGCGATGACTTGGCATAATTTGTGCCGACAAAATGCGCGCAGAGTATAGGGGTGGATGCCCCCCTATTCAACTATCGGGTAGTGATTTCCGACTGCGCGCTACAACGGGAATTGTTTCAGCGGATGTGGGCAAGTACGCCCTGAAGCTCGTCGAGCGAGTTGTAGCGGATGACCAACTGGCCTTTGCCCTTGTTTCCATGGCGAATCTGCACCGAAGAGCCCAGGCGCTCGGCCAGGCGCTGTTCCAGGCGGGCGATGTCCGGATCAGATTTATCCGATTGCACCGGCTCAGGTTTACCGTTCAACCACTGACGAACCAGTGCCTCGGTTTGGCGCACGGTGAGGCCGCGTGCGACAACATGTCGCGCCCCCTCTTCCTGACGATGTTCCTCCAGGCCGAGCAGCGCACGGGCATGACCCATTTCCAAGTCGCCATGGGCGAGCATGGTCTTGATCGCTTCGGGCAGGGTGATCAGGCGCAACAGGTTGGCGACGGTCACCCGCGACTTGCCGACCGCATCGGCCACCTGCTGCTGGGTCAGCTCGAACTCCTGCTGCAGACGCTGCAACGCCATGGCTTCTTCCAGCGGGTTGAGGTCTTCGCGCTGGATGTTCTCGATCAGCGCCATGGCAATGGCGGCTTCGTCCGGTACTTCGCGGACCATGGCCGGAATGCTGTCCAGACCGGCCTGCTGGGTGGCGCGCCAACGACGCTCACCGGCGATGATCTCGTAGCGGCCTTCACCGATCGGGCGCACCACGATGGGCTGCATCACGCCATGGTTGCGGATCGAGTGCGCCAGCTCTTCCAGCGCTTCAGGGTCCATGTCGCGGCGCGGCTGATACTTGCCGCGCTGAATCAGCTCGACCGGCAGGCGCTGCAGCTCCTTCTGATCGACCTTGACCGCCTGCTCTTCGAGCGCGCTGACGGATGGACCGCTGAGCAGTGCATCCAACCCACGTCCGAGACCGCGTTTCTTGATGGCCATGCGGATTCCTTAAGTTGTCTGTGCAGTGCGGGTTTGACGACGCTGGCGGCGCACCAACTCACCGGCCAAGGCCAGGTAGGCGAGCGCTCCGCGCGACTGCTTGTCGTAGGCCAGCGCCGGCATGCCGAAGCTCGGCGCCTCGGCCAGGCGGATGTTGCGCGGGATCACCGTGTCGTAGAGCTGATCGCCGAAGTGTTCCTTGAGCTGCGCCGAGACATCGTTGTTCAGGCTCAGGCGCGGGTCGTACATGGTGCGCAGCAGGCCCTCAATCTTCAGCTCCGGGTTCAACCGAGCAGCGATGCGCTTGATGTTATCCACAAGGTCGCTCAGCCCTTCCAGTGCGTAGTACTCGCACTGCATGGGAATGATCACGCCATCGGACGCGACCAACGCGTTGAGCGTCAGCATCGACAGCGAGGGCGGGCAGTCGATGAGAATGAAGTCGTAGTTGTCGCGGATCGGCGCCAGCGCGTTGCGCAGACGGCTCTCCTTCATCTGCATTTCCAGCAGCACCACCTCGGCGGCAGTCAGGTCGCGGTTGGCCGGCAGCAGTTGGAAACCGCCGTGCTCGGAGTACTGCATGGCCTGGGCCAGGTCGCATTCCCCGATCAGCAGGTCGTACACCGAGTGCTCGAGCTCGTGCTTATCCACACCGCTGCCCATGGTGGCGTTGCCCTGTGGATCGAGGTCGATCAGCAGCACGCGGCGCTTGGTCGCGGCCAGCGATGCGGCGAGATTGATGCAGGTGGTGGTCTTGCCGACCCCACCCTTCTGGTTCGCGATTGCGAATACCTTAGCCATTGTTGCGTGTGTTCCCAGTCAAGCCTTGCGGCGCAGTATCAGCAGATGGCGCTGGCCCTGGCAACCTGGAACGGTCAGGGCCTGCTCGCTTTCCACTGTGAAGTCTGCGGGCAATGCTACCAGTTCATCGGCAGGATGCAGCCCTTTCATTGCAAGCCATTGCGTCTTGGCATCGCCGAGGTGGCGAGTCCAGTTCGTGAAGTTCTCCATGCTGCTGAATGCCCGGGAGATGATTCCGCAGAACGGCTGCTCAGGCTGCACCTCTTCCACCCGGCTGTGGATAACGTTGAGGTTGTCGAGCTTGAGCTCCATCTTCACTTGGGTGAGGAAGCGAGTCTTCTTGCCATTGCTGTCGAGCACGGTGATGTGCTTTTGCGGATGCAGGATGGCCAGCGGGATACCGGGCATGCCGCCGCCACTGCCGACGTCGAGCCAACGCTGAGTGTCGCTGTGGATAAACGGCATGACGCTGAGGCTGTCGAGCAAGTGGCGCGACACCATCTCATCCGGGTCGCGCACGGCCGTCAGGTTGTAGGCCTTGTTCCATTTGATCAACAGGGCCAGGTAGGCCAACAACTGGGCGTGCTGCTGCTGGCTCAGTTCGACACCAAGCTGCCGCGCACCTGTGGACAACTCTTCGGCGTGTTGCGGGGTGACCAAGACACTCAAGCGCTTTGCTCCAATTCGCGGCCGGCGCCGCGTTTCTTCAGGTGAATCAGCAACAGGGAAATAGCGGCCGGGGTGACGCCAGGAATCCGCGAAGCCTGGCCCAGCGTCTCGGGACGGGTCTGGCCGAGTTTGCTCTGGATTTCCTTGGACAGTCCGGAAATACCGGTGTAGTCGATATCCACAGGCAGTCGGGTGTCCTCGCTGGCCCGCAGTCTGGCGATCTCGTCCTGCTGGCGGTCGATGTAGCCCGCGTATTTGGTCTTGATCTCGACCTGTTCGGCCACCTGTGGATCGATGACGTCACCGCCGGTGGCCTCGACCAGACCGGCATAGTCGATCTCAGGCCGTGCCAGCAGGTTGAGCAGGCTGTACTCGTGGGCCAGTGGTGTGCCGAACTTATCCACAACCGCTTGGCCTTGTGGGGTACCCGGACGAATCCAGGTGCTCTTCAGGCGCTGTTCTTCGCGCTCGATGCCTTCGCGCTTGGCGCTGAACGCCGCCCAGCGCGCATCATCGATCAAGCCCAGCTCACGACCCTTCTCGGTCAGGCGCAGATCAGCGTTGTCCTCGCGCAGAATCAGCCGGTACTCGGCGCGCGAGGTGAACATGCGGTAAGGCTCCTGGGTACCCAGGGTGATCAAGTCGTCGACCAGTACGCCGATGTACGCCTCGTCGCGGCGCGGGCACCACGCCTCGCGACCCTGCGCGCGCAACGCCGCATTGGTGCCGGCCAGCAAGCCCTGCGCGCCAGCCTCTTCGTAACCGGTGGTGCCGTTGATCTGACCTGCGAAGAACAAGCCGCCGATGACCTTGGTTTCCAGGCTGTATTTCAGATCGCGCGGATCGAAGTAGTCGTACTCGATGGCATAACCCGGACGCACGATGTGCGCGTTCTCCATGCCACGGATCGAGCGCACCAGCTCGAGCTGGACGTCGAACGGCAGCGAGGTGGAGATACCGTTGGGGTACAGCTCATGGGTGGTCAGGCCCTCAGGCTCGATGAACACCTGGTGGCTTTCCTTGTCGGCGAAGCGGTGGATCTTGTCTTCGATCGACGGGCAATAACGCGGGCCGACCCCTTCGATCACGCCGGAGTACATCGGTGAACGGTCGAGGTTCGAGGCAATGATTTCATGGGTGCGGGCGTTGGTATGGGTGATCCAGCAGCTCACTTGACGCGGGTGCATGGCGGCGTTGCCCATGAACGACATGACCGGGATCGGCGTGTCACCCGGTTGCTCGGTCATGACCGAAAAGTCCACGGAACGTCCATCGATGCGCGGCGGCGTCCCGGTCTTCAGGCGACCGACGCGCAGCGGCAGTTCGCGCATGCGGTGGGCCAGGGCGATCGACGGTGGATCGCCGGCGCGCCCGCCGGAGTGATTCTGCAAACCGATGTGGATAAGTCCACCGAGGAAGGTACCGGTGGTCAGCACGACGGCATCGGCGAAGAAACGCAGACCCATCTGCGTGACCACGCCTTTGACCTGGTCCTGCTCGACGATCAAGTCGTCGCACGACTGCTGGAATATCCACAGGTTGGGCTGGTTTTCCAGAATTTCGCGCACCACCGCCTTGTAGAGGGCCCGGTCGGCCTGGGCGCGAGTAGCGCGCACGGCCGGACCCTTACGGTTGTTCAGGACGCGGAACTGGATCCCGCTCTTGTCGGTGGCCAGCGCCATGGCGCCGCCGAGCGCATCGATTTCCTTGACCAGGTGGCTCTTGCCGATACCGCCGATGGCCGGATTGCAGCTCATGTGGCCGAGGGTTTCCACGTTGTGGGTCAGCAGCAGGGTTTTTACACCCATGCGTGCAGACGCAAGCGCAGCCTCGGTACCGGCATGGCCGCCGCCGATGACGATCACTTCAAAACGGGAAGGGAAATCCACCACGCACCTCGTGCCTGTTTTTGCGAATAGAGAAGGTAAGCCGACAAGTATAGGGGGTTCACCCGCTCCATTGAAACCGGTTGAGCAAAATTTGATCAGGCTGTGGATGAATGGCAGACAACAGAAATCAAAAAGGAAAAAGTTAAAGAAGCTTTGTTTTTATGTTTATTCTTATGCAGCCTACTGTCTGTGGATAAACCTCTACAGGCCTTTATTAACAAGCCTTGCAGGGATTCAAAACCCTGTGCCGAACCCCACCTGAAGGCTTTGGATAAGGCCGTTTAACCTGTGGATTAAATGACTACTTACGCACAGGCAGCCTTATCCTCAGAAAAAAAGCCCGGTTATCAACGGAGCTGAAGGACGGTTTTCCACAGGGCTCAGGTGCGCGGTATGCAGTCTGTGGACAGCCACGATGCAGGTCACGGTCCCCTCTTTTGACAGACGAAAAAAAGCCGCTCGGGTCAGAGCGGCTTGGGTGAGACGGTGCGCTGCGTCATTTACCGATGCAGAAACTCGAGAAGATCCGTCCCAGCAAATCGTCCGAGCTGAATGCTCCAGTGATTTCGCCCAGCGCCTGTTGGGCCTGGCGCAGGTCTTCTGCCAGCAACTCCCCTGCGCCAGCGAGTGTCAGTTGCGCTCGACCATGCTCCAAGTGCTCGCTGGCGTGACGCAGCGCGTCCAGGTGACGGCGACGCGCACTGAAGCTGCTCTCGGCGGTCTGTTCATAGCCCATGCAGGCCTTGAGATGATCGCGCAGCAAATCCAGTCCACTGGATTCGCCCTTGGCGCTGAGGGTAAGGGTCACGTGTCCATCCTCGCTCTGCACGAGACCTACGGCCTCGCCACTCAGATCGGCTTTGTTGCGGATCAGCGTGACCTTGGCCGGATTCGGGCGTTGATCGAGAAACTCAGGCCACAGCGCGAACGGATCGTTGGCTTCCGGCGCGGTGGAATCCACCACCAGCAACACTCGATCGGCTTCGGCGATGGCCTTGAGTGCGCGCTCGACGCCAATCTTTTCCACATGGTCTTCGGTATCGCGCAGACCTGCGGTGTCCACCACGTGCAGCGGCATTCCGTCGATGTGGATATGTTCGCGCAGGATGTCCCGCGTCGTGCCGGCGATGTCGGTCACGATCGCTGCCTCGCGCCCCGCCAACTGGTTCAGCAGACTGGACTTGCCGGCATTGGGCCGACCTGCGATCACCACTGTCATGCCATCGCGCAGTAACGCGCCCTGCCCCGCTTCACGCTGGACTGTGGATAACGCTTCGCGTACCGCGTCGAGCATCCCCAGCACATGACCGTCGGCGAGGAAATCGATCTCTTCCTCAGGGAAGTCGATGGCGGCCTCGACATAGATCCGCAAGGCAATCAACGCCTCGGTGAGCGCATGCACGCGCTTGGAGAAGGCGCCTTGAAGCGAGCGCAAGGCGTTGCGCGCCGCCTGGGCGGAACTGGCCTCGATGAGGTCGGCGATGGCTTCAGCCTGGGCCAGGTCGAGCTTGTCGTTGAGAAAGGCGCGCTCGCTGAATTCACCAGGACGCGCCAGACGGCAACCCAGCGCCACGCAACGCTGCAGCAGCATATCCATCACCACAGGACCGCCGTGGCCCTGCAGCTCGAGCACATCCTCTCCGGTAAAGGAATTAGGCCCGGGGAAATACAGGGCGATGCCCTCGTCCAGCACCAGACCGTCTTGTGCGCGGAAAGGGCCGTAATGAGCGTGACGCGGCGTCAGCGTGCGACCGGTGATGGTCCGCCCCGCTTCGCTGGCCAGCGGTCCTGACAGACGGACGATACCCACACCACCGCGGCCCTGTGCGGTGGCGATGGCAGCAATGGTTTCACGCACTGAATTCATGCTCTAGGCCTCTGTTAGGAATTCGTCAGATAGCAAAAACGCCCCACTAGGGGGCGTTTTTATTCACAGGCAAACCAGGCTGCCCGTCAAGCGGCAGCTTTTTTGGTTGCTGCCTCGATGCGGCGGGTGATGTACCACTGCTGAGTGATGGACAAGCAGTTGTTCACAACCCAGTACAGCACCAGACCGGCTGGGAACCACAGGAAGAAGAAGGTGAAGATGATCGGCATCATTTTCATGACCTTCGCTTGCATCGGATCCGGCGGTGTCGGGTTCAAACGCTGCTGGATGAACATGGTCGCGCCCATGATGATCGGCAGGATGAAGAACGGATCCTTGATCGACAGATCGGTTATCCACAGCATCCACGGCGCCTGGCGCATCTCGACGCTTTCCAGCAGTACCCAGTACAGGGCCAGGAACACCGGCATCTGCACCAGGATCGGCAGGCAGCCGCCCAGCGGGTTGATCTTCTCTTTCTTGTACAGCTCCATCATCGCCTGGGACATCTTCTGGCGATCGTCGCCGAAGCGTTCCTTGAGCTGGGCCAGCTTCGGCGCCACGGCACGCATGCGCGCCATCGAGCGATAGCTGGCGGCCGAGAGCGGGAAGAACAGGCCTTTGATGAGCATGGTCAGGACGATGATCGACCAGCCCCAGTTACCCAGCAGGCTGTGGATATGTTGCAGCAGCCAGAAGATCGGCTGAGCGATGAACCACAGGAAGCCGTAGTCGACGGTGAGTTCCAGGCCTGGGGACAACTCTTTGAGCTTGGACTGGATCTTCGGACCGGCATACAGCATGGCGCTGGTCTCGGCCTTGCCACCGGCAGGTACGTTAAGCGCCGGACCGGTGTAGCCAATGATGTAGTTGCCTTGGCTGTCCTTGCGAGTCTGCACGACGTTGTTGTCAGACTTGGCCGGAATCCACGCGGTGACGAAGTAGTGCTGCAGCCAAGCGACCCAGCCGCCCGACACATTTTCTTTCAAACTCCCTTTGTCGATGTCCTTCATCGACACCTTCTTGTACGGCTCCGAACTTGTCCACAGGGCGGCGCCCAAGTAGGTGGCAGTGCCGGTAGCGGTGCTCGAAGACGGATCGGAACTGGCGTCGCGCTTGAGCTGGGCAAACATGTTGCCGGTCCAGGGCGCGGCACTCTGGTTGTCGATCAGGTAGCTGACATTCAGGTCGTACTCACCGCGCTTGAAGCTGAAGCGCTTGATGTAGTTGACACCGTTGTCGCTGAACTTGAGGTCGACCACCAGTTGGTCCTGACCGTTGGCCAGTTGGTAGCTCTTCTGCTCGGCGGCATACAGCGGACGGCCGGTGGAACGAGCGTCTGGACCGTCGGTGCCAGTCAGACCGCTCTGGGCCAGGTAGACGCGCTCGCCACCGTTGTCGAACAGCTGGAAGGCGATGTCCGGATGATCCTGACGACGCGGGTACTTGGGCAGGGTCAACTGGACGATGTCGCCGCCGACCGGGTCGATAGCCAGGTCCAGGACGTCGGTCTTGACCCGGATCAGGTCCTTGCTGACAGCGACTGGCGCGATTTCAGCAGGGCTGGCCTCGGCGTTGGCGCTCGGCACGTCGGCGCTGGCGCCAGTGTTGCTGGCCGCAACGGTATCCGGCAGGGCCGGTGCAGCGTTGTTGGCCGCCGTGTGCTGAGTCGGCAGGGCTGCTTGGCCATAGTCCTGGTTCCACTTGAGGACCAGCACATAGGACACGATTGCCAGGGCGACGATCAGGATCGTGCGTTTAATATCCATGATTACTCGGCTATCGAAGAAGTTCGGGAAGAAGGAGCTGGCGGGACGGGATCGAAACCGCCGTCGTTCCACGGATGACAACGACCCAGGCGACGAACGGCAAGCCACCCACCACGCAGGAGGCCATGGTTTTCAATGGCTTCGTACGCGTAACAGGAGCAACTGGGATAGAAACGACAGTGACTGGCCATCAGAGGACTAATGGCGTAACGGTAGAACTGGATCGGAACGAGGGCCAGTTTACGCATCGTGACTGTCTACCCGTGCGGAATCGGCAGGTACCGCTGGAGCGGGCCGACCGCGGGCCAGACGCTTCCAGAGTTTGCCAAAGTGTTGGTGCAATTCTGGGTTTTCCACCTCGCCCAACCCCTTGCGCGCGACGATCACGATATCCAGCCCGGCCAGACTGTGCTGGTTCAGACGGAACGAGTCGCGCATCAAGCGTTTGAGGCGATTGCGCTGAACGGCGAGCTTGACGCTCTTCTTGCCGATCACCAAGCCGAGGCGTGGATGATCCAACCCGTTCTCGCGAGCAAGGATAAGCAGGTTTTTCCCTGGAACCTTGCCGGTTGGGGAGTCAAAGACCGCTTTGAAATGCCGGGGTGTAAGCAGTCGCTTGTCCCGACTGAAGTCCTGACTCACCACCTGTACCGAAAAATCAAATGGCCAGACGCTTACGGCCTTTGGCACGACGACGCGACAGAACGGCACGGCCGTTCTTGGTGGCCATACGAGCACGGAAACCGTGGGTGCGCGCGCGCTTGATGGTGCTTGGTTGGAAAGTACGTTTCATGGCGTGTTACCTGGGTTGTCGACAACGGGCCGGGATGGCCCCCTTTTTAAGAGACCGGCGATTCTAGAGAAAGCAAGGCAATAGGTCAATTTCCAACCAACATTCCTTGAAGGTGCGCCTTTCTGGTGAATCGGATGCCTTGAACACCCGTCGGCCTATCGAGCACGTTCAGTCGCTCAACATGAAAAATAGAAAGGACATATTTAAAGCTTTTCTGAAGAACTTATAAATCTTATGTGGACAAGTATCTGTGGATAACCACCTTAAGGCTTGATTTAATGCACTGTACAGAGAATCATAAGTGTGTCGGTAACAGGTGCTGCGGCTGTGCCCATCCGACAAATATCCTGTGGATGGAATGGCTTGTTACCCACAGATGATTTATCCACAGCGTTGCGCCTAGGGTTGTGCATAGACCTCATGCAGGGTTATCCACAGTGCTCATGAGCGTTCCCCTGCGTTGTACTGGTCGTTAAATGGCAGATATGGCACGTCCCAATCCTCGGTCTCGTGTGGATAAGTGGCCGCTCGCCCGGTACAATGGCGGTTTGCTTTTGCCTCATCCGGCTTTCAACTCAGGGGATATCCGTGTCAGTGGAACTTTGGCAGCAGTGCGTGGAGCTTCTGCGCGATGAACTGCCTGCCCAGCAATTCAACACCTGGATCCGTCCGCTACAGGTCGAAGCCGAAGGCGACGAGTTGCGCGTCTATGCGCCTAACCGTTTTGTCCTCGATTGGGTCAATGAAAAGTACCTCGGCCGCCTGCTCGAACTGCTGGGTGAGCAAGGCAGCGGTTTGGCGCCGGCGCTTTCGCTGTTGATCGGCAGTCGTCGTAGTTCTGCGCCAAGGGCCGCCCCGAACGCACCGGTGAGTGCAGCGATGGCGGCATCTTTGGCTCAGACTCAGGCCAAGCAGGTGGTGCAGCCGGCCGCTGCGCCGACTGTAGCCGCCGCCGCAGTGGCTCCTGTCGAGCCTGCGTCGGTCAGCGAAGCCGAATCGCCCGCCAACAATGTCTACGACACCACAGACGAGCCGACGCCAGCTCCAGTTGCCGCCACGCGTAGCGAGCAACGCACTGTGCAGGTCGAGGGCGCGCTCAAGCACACCAGTTACTTGAACCGTACCTTCACCTTTGAAACCTTCGTCGAGGGTAAGTCCAACCAGTTGGCACGCGCAGCCGCCTGGCAGGTGGCCGACAATCCCAAGCATGGCTACAACCCACTCTTCCTTTATGGTGGCGTGGGTTTGGGTAAGACCCACTTGATGCATGCTGTGGGTAACCACCTGTTGAAGAAGAACCCGAATGCCAAGGTCGTCTACCTGCATTCCGAGCGTTTCGTCGCCGACATGGTCAAAGCCCTGCAGCTCAATGCGATCAACGAATTCAAACGGTTCTACCGCTCGGTGGACGCGCTGTTGATCGACGACATCCAGTTCTTCGCGCGCAAAGAGCGTTCCCAGGAAGAGTTTTTCCACACCTTCAACGCGTTGCTCGAGGGGGGTCAGCAGGTCATTCTCACCAGCGACCGCTATCCCAAGGAAATCGAAGGC